>CAVTJL010000001.1:0-2668292 GCA_963735065.1 uncultured Alphaproteobacteria bacterium
AGATCGTTCCGGGACCCGGGGTTTCGACGGAGGGTGAGTTGTTGGAGTACGTCCGCAAGTCCGCCACCACGATCTTCCACCCTTCAGGAACCTGCAAAATGGGCCGCGACGACGAACGATATGGCCGTGCTCGATACGCGTCTCAGGGTGCGCGGCGTTTCGAACCTGCGGGTCGTCGATGCGTCGGTCATGCCCAGCCTGGTCTCCGGAAACACGAACGGGCCGGTGATCATGATCGCCGAGAAAGCCTCCGATATGATTTTCCGAAGATGTCCGATAGCAGACGGAAACGGACGGCTGCGGTGAAGAAGCCGCGGGCGCGGCCGCGCGCAAAAATGACCAGTTCGGACGGTCAAGCGGGCCGTGGCTGGGGCTGGGCCGGCCGCAAGGCCGGCGAATTCCAAGAGGCCGACGGACATCGTTTCGCGTCTGCTGACGGCGCTGGAATTCGTCGCCCAGGCCAAGGAGCCGGTGACCGCGGCCGACCTGGCGACGAGCCTCGGCATCCCGCGCGCGACCGCCTATCGCGTGTTCGCGCGTCTGGAGCAGGAGGGCATCGTTATTCCGGAGCCGGGTGGCCGCGGCTTTGCCGCTGGCGAAAGGCTGTCCGATCTGGCCATGGCCGCGCTGACGAGCTCGACGCACCATGCCGCGCGCCACCGCGTCTTGCAGGCGCTGGTCGACCAGGTCGGGGAGACCTGCAACCTGACCACGCTCACCGGCGGGGACGTGGTCTATCTCGACCGCGTGGAGACACACTGGCCGCTGCGCATGCATTTGAGCCGCGGCTCGCGGGTGGCCGGCCTACTGCACGGCCACCGGCAAGCTGCTGCTCAGCCTGCTGCCGAAGCCGGACATGGAAGGCGCTGATCCGGGTGGCGCCACTCAAGCGCTTTGCCGAGAACACCGTGACCGATCCGGACCGGCTGATCGCCGAGCTGGCGCGCATCCGCGCCGAGGGTATCGGCATCGACAATGAGGAGTTCGTCGCCGGCATGGTCGCGGTCGCGGTGCCGGTATTCGACCGGAACCAGCGCACCATTGCGGCGCTTGCGGTGCATGCCCCGGTTGTGCGCCTGTCGCTGAACTGGGCGCGCTGCCATGTGCCGGCGTTGCGCAAGGCCGCCGCCGCGCTTTCGGAACTGCTGTCTTAATGTCCGTTGTGGCGCAAGAGCTGTGCGTACCTACGCTCCCTCTTGCTTCCATAGTGCTTCCTGGAGCGGGATCAAAACATAATCGCAAAATGCAGAACGCCGCCAAGTCTGTGACTTGGCGGCGTATTTGGTTGCGGGGGTAGGATTTGAACCTACGACCTTCAGGTCATGAGCTGCAAAGTGAACGCGTCCGCCTCATGAGGGAAGAGTATAGCAAAAGTCACGCCATCACGGCGGCACAGCTCGGCGATACTGGACTTGGCCCGCGCAGGCCGTCCAAAACTATCCGGATCTTCTCTTCAGACGAATGGCGTTTGCGGGTTGCCCGGCGGATGTTCTTCACAATCCGCTCAGACGGCGATTCAGCGTGTACGGATTTCTGTCTCATCTCCACTCGTTGATAGTTACGATGAGCCAGAAATCCTCCGTTCCTCAAGCCGCTAAATCTGTCCCACCGGCGCTGATGCCGGACAAGGGGGCGAATACGGCACACCTGATTTTGAGGCCGCCTATCAAGCCGCAATCCACGGGAAGCCCGCGCCAGGCAAGGCAAGCGCCAAAAGCGGGAGCCTCGCGTGGCTGATCGATCGTTACCGAGAAGCGCCGGCCTGGACCCATCTTTCGCTCGCCACTCGCCGGCAGCGGGAAAACATCTTCGAGCAGATTATCACATCCGCCGGCAACCAGCCGTTTACGGCCGTCACCGGGGGCGTCGTCATTGCCGGCCGGGATCGGCGCAAGCCGGCGCAGGGCCGGCATTTCATCGATACCCTGCGCGGCCTGTTCGCCTGGGCGAAAGATGCGCAATTCGTGAAAGCCAACCCGGCCGCGGGCGTCAAATGCCCGCAGAAGCGGAAAACCGAAGGCTTCCCGGTCTGGACCGAGGACGATGTGGCTGCTTATGAGAACTGACGGCCACTCGGCGCCAAAGTGCGCGTTTGGCTGACCGTCTTGCTCTATGGGGGGCTACGCCGTGGCGATGCCGTCAGGCTCGGCCGGCAGCACGTCCGCGATGGCGTTGCGACCATCCGAACCGAAAAGAGCCAGGGCGAGGTCGAGGCGAACATCTCCCTCCTGCTGCTGCTGCTGGAAGCCGTCAGGATCGGCCCGACTGCCGATCTGGCATTTATCTGCGGGGCGAGCGGCAAGGCGATGACCAAGGAGTTGTTCGGCAACGCCTTCCGGCACGCCTGTAACGCCGCAGGAGTGCGAAAGTCGGCCCACGGGGTCCGCAAGATCGGCGCCACCAGGGCGGCCAATAACGGGGCGACTGTGGCCCAGCTCGAAGCCATTTTCGGCTGGCGTGGCGGACGCATGGCATCGCATTACACGCAATCGGCCGACCGGCGCCGGCTGGCGCGCGACGCGATCGGCAAGCTCGTGAACGATACTTGAACATCTATCCCCGCACCTATCTGTAAGGTGCGGGGTTTGGAGCCGAAAAGACAGAAATATCAGCGTCTTAATTTTGAGGTGGCGGGAGCGACGGGGATCGAACCCGCGGCCTCTGCCGTGACAGGGCAGCGCTCTAACCAACTGAGCTACGCCCCCGCGGGCGTGGCTGCGAGTTAATGGACCCCCCAGATATAGTCAAGGTAAAGCCCTCCCGCTGCCAAAATTGCGAAAAAGCCTTATTTATCGCGAGGAATTGATGGCCGAGCCCGGACAAATTGTCTATGGGCGAAATGTTTGGCGGCTCGCCAAACCTGCGGATTCAAGAGGAGGGTCCCACTGATGGCTACCGTTCCTGGAAAAGCCCCGACGCCGACAACCGTCACGTTGAAGCATCTCGCCGCAGCACTCGCGGAACAGCACGAGATGTCGAAGAAACAGGCCGAGACCATGCTCGGCGATCTTGTCGGAAACATTGTTAAGCACTTGAAGAAAGGCGATGACGAGGAAAACGGTCGTGAATGACATAACACTCACCAAGCACGCAAATCAGCGACTGCGCCAGCGGGGGCGGACGCGACAGCTGATCTCGAAGCAGTCCTCCGTTTCGGGACCCGTCTTGACCCCAACAGCGTGGTCCTGCTCAACAAGGATGCCGATCGAGAAGTTGCTCGTCTCAAGCGAGAGATTGCACGCCTCGAACGATTACGTGGATGGAAGGTAGTGGAGGACGGCGGCTGCGTAATTACGACTTACAAGCCAGCACGTGTCCGTTGCCCACAGAATCGCCGACATTCGTCGCTCTAGTTCGCACCGAAAGAGGATTCCAAGACCATGAACCACACCATAGAGATTCCGGATTCAGTTTTTTCCCGTTTGCAAAGCATCGCTACGCCACTCATCGACGAGCCCGCCAGCGTGATCGAACGCTCTTTGCTTTTACGAAACTCATGCCGGCAAGGGCACCTCGCCATCGCCCGCGCCGTCGATATCGCCGACCAGCCTTGAATTTGATGCGGGCAAGGCGCCGGATCTGCATCACACGCGCATACTCGATGCCCGCATCGAAGGCAGAACGGCTCACACCTGGAACGAACTGACACGATCTGCGCACGCATTGGCGATCCGTCGCGGCCACTTTGAAAACATCGGCGACCTTAGGAACATCTCTGGGGCCAATCTTTTCGGAGGAGAACGTCACGACCGTGGCTTTCATCCTATTGATGGCGCCGGGCATCTCGATTCAGGGCGTTGACGCCAACAATGCGTGGCAACATGCACTCAAGCTCGCCAAGCATCTCGGCGTTGCCTTGGAGGTTGAATTCGAATGGCACAACAAGCCTGCTGCCGAGCACCCGGGGGCAAGGGCACGGATGACCTGGTCTCCCTGATGCCCCCAAGTCGTTCAGTTCCGGTGGCTACAGTTCCTCGCGGGGGTGTGAGCAAAGCGATTCGGTTCATAGATACTTCTTGAACGTACTCGCCGTCACCGCCACGCTCAGCGCAAACAGGGTTGCGAAGGGGAGCACCACGAAGCTCGGGTGCAGGCTGAACGGCAGCGCCAGGTAGATCACCCACGTCAGCACGAGCAGCGGCAAGGCGGAGCGCTTGGCCCAGTGGTACACGAACGAGCTCTCGCGCCCCCCGCCCCATCGACGCAGGTCGCGTTTCACTAAACCGTCGACGATGGCCACCAGACTGAACAACCCGAAAACCGGCAGCGCCAGCACGAGGATGGCGAGGCGCACCGAGAACACCTGTGTCACCTGCATGGCGGCCAGGACGTACGCGGCGATCGGTTGGAACATCGCGTGCATTCGCGCCCGCAGACCGGTCTCGCTCGGCTTCGTCGGTGCGCCAATCCACCGCACGAAATCGGCGAATCGGGTTGCCTCGAACAGGACGTAGTAGGTCTTGTCGGCCACCGTCTTGGTGAACCGGGCCGGGTCCGAGCTGACCAGGCTTCGGCCGAAGTCCTGCTGGAGATAACTGATTTCGGCGGCGAGCATGTTCCGACTGTGGTTGAGCCCCTGGTCCGGCCACCAAATAGCCATGCCGACCCACTCGGTAAGGATCGAGAACACCAGGGACAACAGCAGCCATTTGATGCCCTGGGCGAGCGTCGTCAGGAAGTTGGAAATCAGCCCCTGGCGGACGTCCCTGCGCCGGGGATCCGCAGTGGCCTCAGCCATCGTCCGCAACGTTCGTTAGTGGCACGTCCACGTCGGCGCCGGCGTGCCACCAGGTCTCGGTCGCGCGGTACCAGTGCTCGTTGGTGATGTAGGTTCGCTCCATCTCATTGGCGATGGCGGCAAGACTCGTGGGCATTGCCGGATCGCCCCGGTCGTCCGGCAACGGCATGCGGATCTTCCACAGCCGCCCGCCCTCGAGCAGCGCGAAGGCCTGGCCCTTGGGCAGACGGACGAGTTCCGCCGGCGTCAGCATCGGCACCTCGGAGACGCTGATACGGTCCTCGTTGCGGGACTTGAAGTCGATGCCCGAGGTCGGGTCCGACGAGTCATCGACGCCGGACACGCTCATCAGCGTGAACACCTCCACGCGCGGCAGCTGGTCGGTCAGCATCTCGGCGGTGGCGAGCTCCTTCACACGCAGCATGATCATCGTGTTGAAGTTGCCGGCCACCTGGCCAGCCTTGGCGCGGCTGCCGATCTTGGCTTCCACGTCTGACCAGGTCTGCGTGTAGGCGGTCACCTGAAAACCGGCACCGCCGGCCTTGTTCAACAGCGGCACGAACTCATCGCCGATGAGCTCGTTGAACTCATCCGCGTGCATCGAGATGGTCGGTAGACGAGCTGCCTCCACAGGGACCGCATCACTGCGCGGGTCCTGCACGCCGTGCTTGTAGATGTGCCCGGCGACCGAGACCAGGTCGGCGAACATGGAGTTGCCGACGGCGCTCGCGACGGTCGTATCGGTCAAGGCATCGAGGCCGACGTAGACGATGCCCTTGCGGCGGATCACCTCCAGCCAGTCGAAGATCGGGCGGCGGTCGTCCTCGTTCAGGTAGTTCGGAGAGATCAGCTCCGCGAGCTTGCCGGTGGTGAGCTTTTCCATCAGCGGTCCCACCGAGCTCACGATCTTGTCGAAATAGGTCTTGTCGTACTTGAACGCCGAGACCAGACCATCGAGCACCGGATCGTAAAGGTCCTGCGTCTGCAGGTAGCGCATCATCGCGATCGCATCCCGGTCCCGGCCGCGCAGCGCCGAGGAGAGATTGCGCTCGCTGATCTTCGATGCGATCTCCTCCACCTCCGTTGCCCAGTTCTCGAGGCCGTTGCGGCGCAGATGCTCGCGCGCGTACTCGACGAACAGCGGCTCGATGTCGTTGATGTAGCGACGGATCTGCTGGTAGTCCGGCCGACGGCCGAGCGCCACCAGCGCGCGGGCGATGATGTTGACGAAGCGCCAGGCGAATTCCTTGAACGCGGCCGAGTTGCCTTCGCTCGGCAGCTGGTTCGCGATCCGGGTCGCGACCTCGGTGATGCGCGAGAAACTGCCGATCGCGTTGTAGCGCGCCGACACCTCCGGAAAGCCGAGGTGGAACAGGTAGAAATCCTGCGCGCGGCCGGCGCGTTTGGCTTCTGCGTACACGCGCCGGAGCAGGTCGGCATCGCCCTTGGGGTCGAACACGATGACCACGTCG
Source organism: uncultured Alphaproteobacteria bacterium (assembly GCA_963735065.1). Taxonomy (GTDB): domain Bacteria; phylum Pseudomonadota; class Alphaproteobacteria; order Geminicoccales; family Geminicoccaceae; genus CAVTJL01. The sequence continues at coordinate 6,211 of CAVTJL010000001.1, forward strand.
CCGCGGCGAATGTCCTGGGTGATCAGGAGCTCTGCCAGCCGCGTCTTGCCGACCCGCGTGGTACCGAGCACTAGGGTATGGCCGACACGCTCGCCGAGATCCATCCAGACATCTTCCTCACGAGGTTCCACCGCATGCAGCGCCGGCGTGCCGCCGACCGCGGGCAGCGGCTTGAACGGGTTCCACCAGGCCGGCTGCCGCAGCACCCAGGCGGCAACGCCGAGCACCGGCACGGACTCCCAGGCGACCTCCTTCTGCCGTGCCCACCGGTAGAGCGCCCCGGGTTGCACGTAGTGCTGCACTTCCGGGCGGATCGTGTCCCGCAGGCGCTGGGTGTGTCGTTGGGTCCAGCGGAATCCTCGACCGAGGAAGAGCTTGTGGCGGCTGAGCGGAATGCGTGCCGCGCGCAGACGGTAGGTCGGCAGGCGGCGCATGTTGCGCTGGTAGCGCAGGACCCGCCAGGCTTGGCGCAAGCGGACGAAAGCCAGCGCGAATAGCGCAGCGGCCGTCGCATACGCGATCCCGGGCGGCATCATCAGTGCCCAGGGTGCCATGAGTGCCATCACGGCGGTCGCCACCGCGACCAACGCCGACCAGAGCTCTACCGGCGGGCGCAGCAGCGCCTCGACGGGATGCGGCGTCACTGCTCGATGCCGTGCCGGGAGACAAGCGCGGGGATGTGCTCGAGACTTAAGGCGCGCGCAATGTCGGTGGCCGACGCGGGCAGAATCGGGATGCCGTCCGCGATCTGTGCGATCGCAGCGAGGTCGGCCTCGGTGTCGGCCTGGACCAGCATCCCGACCGCCCCGATCGCCTGCAGCCGATCACGGTGCGTCGCAAACCACTCGCGCGACCGAGCGTCCGAGCCGACGAGGAAGAAGGGTCGCGAGAGTGTGCCGTTGTTCGGCAGCCTCAACGGCCGCGGCGTCACTGGTCCCGGGCGTCAAACCCGGTGTGCGGATCGGCAGTAGATTCGCCAAAGCGGCGGCGCCGAGATTCTCGTTCGAATCTTCGATCCGATCGGGTGGATCTATGCGCGGCGTTTCACGAAACACCTCCAGATAGGGCGCCAGCGGCCGGGTGGCGCCGCTGTCATGGATGACCGTCAGCTCCGCGCCGGCGATGCTCGCCCAGAGCCAAATCCCGATCAGCACAACGCTGGTAGTTTGTGCGCGAGACATCCCGGCGCTATCCCGTTGCCGTAAGGCTGACCCAGATTTACCGCGCACACGCTGTCGGTAGCGCATCGCGCGATCTGGATTGGCCTCTTGGGCTCGTGCCGCCCGAGCCTTGGTCAGTCGCGGGCGGCGGCGGCGCGGGCGAGGCTTCCGGGCGTGAAGCCGTGGGCGAGCCTGAAGGCGCGCGAGAGGTGGCTCTGGTCGGCAAAGCCCGCGGCGAGCGCAGCACCTGCGAGCGTCTCGCCGGCCCCGATCAGGCGCTGGGCCAGCCGGATGCGGCGGTCGCGGATGAAGGCCGCGGGGGTCAGGCCCGTCACCTCGCGGAAGTCGCGGATGACCTGGAAGCGGCCGACACCGCTCACGGCGGCGAGGCGGGCGAGGTCGCAGCGGGCGGCGGGGTCGCCCTCGATCAGCTCGCGGCAGAGCGCGACGCGGCGGGCAGCGCCGCCGGGAGCCCGCCTCGGGGTCGTGGGGCGGCCGTCGGCGTGGGCGAGGATGAGGCGGCGCAGCGCCAGAAGCATCGAGGTCTCGGAGGCCTCGATGTCGCCGCTCTCGGCATCGCCGTGGGCCCGGGCCAGATCGCGGGCCAGGGCGGGGTCGGTGGCGAGCGTGCGGGGAAAGAGCGGGGTGCCTGGCCTGCCCAGCTCCTCGGCCACCTCGGTCATCAGGGCGACGGAGGGATAGAAGGTGCGGTAGGCCCAGCCGTCCGCGCAGCCGGCCTCGCCGTCGTGGCATTCCTCGGGGTTGACGAGGATGACGGCGCTGGCCGGAGCGACCTCGCTGCGCCGGCCGACGCGCACGCGCTCGCAACCGCCGGTGACGAGGGCCACGACGTAGGTGGGATGGGTGTGCAGATCGTAGCGGTGCCGCCTGAAGCGGGCTTTCAAAAGACCAAGGTCGCGAAAGCGCGGATGGTACCAGAAGAGCGCGCGCTCGCCGGATCTCGACAGGGCTTCCTGGTCAATCGCGTTCAAGACGCCGTCCTCGCCATCGGCTAGCCCGCTCGCTGTCGGACCGGAGATCGAGGGTCGATCCTAGAGGACGGACGGAGCGCGGGACAGATGCTGCACAATGATCCGATCGCGGCGACGGCGAAGGAGGTGGTGGCCTGGCGCCAGGCGATCCACGCGCAGCCGGAGCTGGGCTTTCAGGAGCATCGGACGGCGGCCTTCGTGGCGGAGCGGCTGCGCGCGTTCGGGCTCGAGGTGCACGAGGGCATCGGCGGCACGGGGGTGGTGGGCGTGCTGCGCCGGGGAACGGGCGGGCCTGCCATCGGGCTGCGCGCCGAGCTCGATGCCCTGCCCATCCAGGAGAAGGCGGACGTGGCCTATGCCTCGACGGTGCCGGGTGTCATGCACGCCTGCGGCCATGACGGGCACACGGCGATGCTGCTGGGGGCGGCAAAGCTCCTGAGCGAGCGGGGCGATTTCGACGGCACCGTGCACTTTGTCTTTCAGCCGGCCGAGGAGAACGAGGGCGGCGGCATGCGCATGATCGAGGACGGCCTCTTCGAGCGCTTTCCGATGGAGGCGATCTTCGCCGTCCACAACTGGCCGGGCCTGCCCGTGGGCCAGATCCGCACGCGGGTGGGCCCGATGATGGCGGCCGTGGACAATTTCGAGATTTTTGTCAGCGGCACCGGTGCCCACGCCGCCATGCCGCATCTGGGCGACGATCCGGTGCTGGCGGCGAGCGAGCTCGTGGTGGCGCTGCAGCGGGTGGTCAGCCGCACCACCGACCCGCAGGCGCCGCTGGTGCTCAGCATCACCCAGATCCATGCCGGCAATGTGGGCAACATCGTGCCGGGCGAGGTTTTTCTGCAGGGCACCTGCCGGTTCCTCGACCCGGCGCTCTCCGCGCATTGCGAGCGGCGGATCGGGGAGATCGCGGCGGGGGTGGCTGCGGCGCACGGCGTCAGGGCGAGGCTCGACTATCGGCGCGGCTATCCGCCGGTGGTCAACACCGAGGCGGGGGTCGCGCGGGCGGTCGAGGCCGCAGAGACGGCGGTGGGCGGGGAGAATGTCGTCACCGCGTTCGACCCGAGCCTCGGCTGCGAGGATTTCGCGTACATGGTGGGGGCCGTGGGCGGGGCCTATGCGTGGGTCGGTGCCGGCGAGGCGGGGCCGGGCCAGGGGCTGCACGGCGACCGTTATGTCTTCAACGACGCGATCGTGCCGGTCGTGCTGCGCTACTGGACGGCGCTGGTCGAGCGGTCGCTGCCGCGGGCGGGCCGAGGCGTCCATCGCCGCATCACCGGGACGTGAACAGCGCCGATCCCGGGGGCGCCGGGAATCCCTGCCCAATCCGGGTGCGGCAGGATGCCCAAGGGGGTGGCGGGCAGGCGACCGGCCTTGCATGGTGCGCCGCACAAGACGGGCCTTCCCCTGGCCCGCCCTACCTGCGGGAGCTGATCATCTCGATGATCGACGAGTCATTCCTTTCGGCATGCCGGCCATGGGCGCTGGCGGCGCTGCGCATCATCACGGCGCTCCTGTTCCTCGAGCACGGGCTCTCCAAGCTCACGGGCTTCCCGGTGCCGGGGCCGGCCTCGCTGCCGCCTCTCCTGCTCGTGGCGGCGCTGATCGAGACGGTGGGCAGCCTTTTGGTGCTCGTCGGCCTCTTCACCCGGCCGGCAGCCTTCATCATGTCGGGCCAGATGGCCGTCGCCTACTTCATCGCCCACGCCTCGCAGGGCTTCTATCCGCTGGCCAATCACGGCGAGCCGGCCATTCTTTTCTGCTTCATCTTCCTCTACATCGCGGTCGCCGGCGGCGGTGCCTTGACCGTCGACACCTACCGCAAGGCCTGACGCGCCGGCCGGGTGCAGCTCCCTCCAGGCCCGGCTTGCCTGCGGGGCGGAAAGAGCCGACTTTTCCGCCCCGCCGCGCCGCCCCTTCGGGCCGCAGCGGGGAAGAAGGGAGCCTTCTCGGTGCCATCGACGCGTGCGCCGGGCCATGCCCGCATCTGCCGCGGCTGCTGGGAGCGGATGCGCGTGCCGATCCCGATCCGCGGCCCGCTGGCCCTGCCGCTTCGGGCAGGTGCCAAGCCTGAGCCCGGCCGCCTGAAGGAGGGCGCGCAGCGATGCCCGTGAGCGAGCCAAGCATCCGCCCTGCGACCATGGCCGATCAGGCGGCGATCGAGCGGGTCGTCCAGGACGCCTATCGCGGCTACATCCCGCGCATCGGCAAGCCCCCCGGGCCGATGCTCGACGACTATGCGGCGCGCATCAGGGAAGGCTCGGTCAGCGTGCTCGAGGACGGCAATGGCGCCGTCGCCGGGATTCTTCTTCTGTTGGCGAAGCCGGATTTTCTTTTCCTTCTGAACGTCGCCGTTCACCCGGATTTCCAGGGCCGGGGCTTTGGACGTCTGCTGATGGCGTATGCGGAGCAGGAGGCAAAGAAAAAGGGCCTGGCCGAGATCCGCCTCTACACCCACGCCAAGATGACGGAGAACATCGCCATCTATGCGGGGATGGGCTTCGTGGAGACGGGGCGGGCGCAAGAGGAGGGGTATGACCGGGTCTTCATGGCGAAGAGGGTCGGGTAGAGGTGCTGGGGCCAGGGGACGAGGCTCTCGGGCCTACACCGTCCGCTCGGTCATGGCAGCCTCCTGCTCAAAGCCAGGAAGTCCCGGACTGTCATGATCCGGGTGCCCTCGTGCACTGCGAGGCCCAGGAGATCGCGTTTATCGCCGGTGATGAGAAAATCGGCGCGGCCGGCCGCGGCCATCGCCAGCAGATCGTTGTCGAAAGGGTCGGCGCAGACCGCCACGTCCGGCAGGCCCTGCACCATGATCGCGAGCTGCCGCAGCTCGTTGATGAGCCGCCCGGCCAGGGCCGGCGTCAGACGCTCGCGGATCTTCGGGTAGCGGGTCACCCGCACCAGCTCGTCGAGCTGCTCGGTCGCGGTCAGGAGGTCAAAGCTGCCCTCCCGCCAGAGGACCAGAAGGTGGGCCGGGAGCGATGAGTCCACGAGCAGCGCGCTGATCAGAACATTGGTATCGACGACCAGGCGCACGGGCTCACCCGGCCTTGAGCGCCTTCGTCTCGCGCGCTGTCGTGACCGCCTCCTCGAGCACCTTCTCCAGCTCGTCCGGCGGCAGGTCGGCGAACTTGCTGCGGGCCTCGGCCAAGGTCTGCTCGAACACCCGCCATCGAACGGCCTCCTCGATGAATCGCGAGAGGTCGCCCTTCTTCAGTCCCCGCTGAGCCAGGAAGCTGCGCACCGCGATGTCGGTGTCCTTGGACACCGAGACGGTCCAGCGGGTGGTGGTGTCATTGGCCACGAGTCCTCCTGAATGCACATAAGCGCTTATCAATATAAGGTGTTATCCGCTTTCGTGCCAGTGGCGCCCCGAAATCCGTGGAGCCGGGGATTTTCGCCCAGCCGTAGGCCTTTCTCAGGAGGCCGGCTCACGCATCGCCGCCCCGGGGATTGATGACCGGGATTCCGTGATCGTCGAGGTCCTTGTCCCAGGTGTGAAAGGCATCGCCATGGGCAATGGCGGCCGTAGAGCGGCCGCCATCCAGTCGAGCTCAGCTTTGGCCGGTTGCGGCCGCATCAGGCCGAAGAGAACGCTCGACGGTCTCCCGGCGTCGCCTGGGCGAGGGTGCGCGGAGCCCCTCGCCCAGGCGTCTCTACGCCGCCCGCCTTCCCGCCTCCACGACGGCAGCACCCAGCCTCGCCAGCGCCTCGTCCAGGTCCGCGAGGGGCAAATGGCCGAAGCCCAGGCGGAAGACGCGGGGGTCCTCGCCGAACCAGGTGCCGTTGCCGACGCGGACGTCCTTAGCACGGAGGGCCGCGTAGAAGCGCTCGACCGCGGCGGCGTCGAAGCTGCGGGGGCTGAGGCGCAGGCAGCAGAGGGCGCCGGCGTCGGGCCGCACCCATTCGAGATGGCCCCGATGGCTCGAGACCAGCTGCGCCACCCGGCCGAGGCCCGCCTGCAGCAGCGCCCGCCTGGGGCCCTCGATCTCCTTGCCGCTCTTCAGGACGCGGATCGCCAGGGCCTCGTCGATCGCCGAGCTGCAGATGATCGTGTTGAACTTGCCGAGGACGAGCTGGTCGCGGAGCGCCCGGTTGGTCGTGGTCGCCCAGCCGATGCGCAGGCCCGGCGCGCCGTGGCACTTCGAGAGCGAGGCGCAGGTGACGATGCGCGGGTGGAGTGCTGCGAAGCTCGGCTCGACGCGCTCGTCGCCATAGGCGGCCTCGCGGTAGGTCTCGTCGATGAGCAGGGCCGCGTCGGGGCAGATCCTGTCCATGCAGCACAGCACGTCGGTGAGCTCGTCGCGGGTCAGGGCGACGCCCGAGGGGTTCTGGGGCGAGGCGAGGCAGACGAGCCGCGTTGCCGGTGTCAGCGCCGCCTGCAGCCGGCCGACATCGAGGCGGTAGCCGTCCGCGAAGTCGAGGCGGAGATGCCGCACGCGGGCGCCGACGGCCAGGAGCGCCGTCTCGGTGTTGGGGAAGACGGGCGAGCCGACGACGGCATCGCAGCCGGGCTCGCATAAGATGAAGGCCGCGAGGAACAGGGCCTGCATGCTGCCGGTCATGACGACGACATTCTCGGCAGCGATGCCCTGGCGGGCGGCGATCAGCCGGCGCAGCTCGGGTGCCCCCGCGGTCGAGCCGTAGCCGACCGGGAGCTTGCGCAGGCTCTCGATGCCGCCTTTGTCCAGGAGGGCACCCAGGACGAGGTCGGGCCCGACGCTCTCGGCCAGGTCGTAGCGCACGGCCTCGCCGGTCAGCGAGATGATGTCGTTGTGGGCGAAACGCTCGCGGATCCGCATCGGAAAACCCTCCTTGCCTTGCCCGACGAGGCTAGCCGCTCGACCGGAGGATAACAGAGACAGAATCCGGAAATTGCCACCATAACAGATGGGCTCTATGAGGACTGTCATGGAAGCCGCGACGCGCTGGAGGATGGCGATGGACGAAGGAGCCGAAGGCGCTCGGCCCGGATCGGAGGCGGGGCATCTTTACGAGACGGTGGCGCTCACCGTGACGCGCATGATCGAGGCGGGGGCGCTGCCCATCGGGGCGCGGGCCCCTTCCCTGCGCGGCATGGCCGGACGGCACGGCATCAGCCTCTCGACGGCGCTTCAGGCCTACCGGCTGCTCGAGGACCGGGGCGTGCTGGAGGCGCGCTCGAAGTCGGGCTTTTATGTGATCGGCGACGGGCAGCCGAGCCGCGCCAAGCCCAGCCCCTCGGCCCCGCCCGAGCGGGCCCAGGCCGTCTCCATCCGCCACGACCTCCGGCAGATGCTGCGCCGCGCCGCCGATCCCGCCTATGTGCCGCTGGGCTGCGCGATCCCGGATGCGAAGCTTCTGGCGGCGGGCGGCCTCGACCGCTTTCTGGCACGCGCCGCCAGGGTGAGCGGGCTGCGCCACAACACCTACACGGAGCCCCTTGGGATCGCCGACCTCCGGCAGGAGATCGCACGGCGCGGTGCGCGCATCGGGCAGATCCTGGCGCCCGACGACATCGCCGTCACCTGCGGCTGCACCGAGGCGCTGTCGCTGGCGCTGCAGGCGACGACGCCGCGCGGCGGCACGGTGGCGATCGAATCGCCGGCCTATTTCGGCCTGCTGCAGATCCTGGAGACGCAAGGGCTGCGAGCGCTGGAGCTGCCCACCCATCCCGACCACGGCGTCGAGCCCGAGGCCCTGGCGCGGGCGCTGGGGACGGGCCGCGTCAGCAGCTGCGTCCTCTCCTCGAGCTTCAACAACCCGCTGGGCTGCTCGATGCCGGACGAGCGCAAGTGCCAGATCGTGGATCTCCTGACGCGCCACGGCGTGCCGCTGATCGAGGACGACGTCTATGGCGACATCCATTTCGGGCCGACACGGCCCCGCCCCTTCTCAGCCCTGGCGCCCGACGCCGACATCATCGCCTGCAGCTCGTTCTCGAAGACCGTGGCACCCGGCTACCGGGTGGGCTGGGTGGCATCGCGGCGGCGCATGCCGGCGATCCTCGAGGCCAAGCTGGGCTCGACCCTGTGCGGCCCGGCGCTGACGCAGCGCGCGATCGCCGACTTCCTCGTCTCGGGCGGCTACGACAATCATCTGAGGCGCATCCGCCGGGCGCTGGAGGAGAGCATCGGGCGCATGCGCCAGGCGATCGCGCGCAGCTTTCCACCCCAGACGCGGGTGAGCGCGCCCGCGGGCGGCTTTGTTCTCTGGCTGGAGCTGCCGGGGCGGCGTCGACAGCTTCGCCCTCTATCGGGCGGCGATGGCCGAGCGGATCTGCTTCGCGCCCGGCCCGCTGTTCACGGCGACGGGCGGCTATCGGAGCTGTCTGCGCCTCAGCTGCGGCCAGGGCTGGGACCATCGCATCGAGCGCGGCGTGGAGCGCCTGGGCGAGCTCGTGGCCGACGCGCTGGAGGGCGGGACGCGCCTGACGGATGACGCGCGGATGCCGGATGGCGCGCGGGCGGACTGACAAAAAACGCGAAGCGGGAGACGGCGAATGACAAAAGAGCTGCTGCGGGAGGCGGCGGAGCGGGCGCAGGCCTACCTCGCGACGGTGCGCGAGCGGCCGGTGACGCCCTCGGCCGAGGCGCTGGCGCGGCTGGGCGAGCTGCGGCATCCGCTGCCGCGGACCGGGCTCGACGCGCTGGAGGTGGTGCGGCGGCTGGACGAGATCGGCTCGCCCGCGACGGTGGCGACGGCGGGCGGGCGGTATTTCGGCCTCGTCATCGGCGGGGCCCTGCCGGCCACGGTGGCGGCAGGCTGGCTCGCCACGGCCTGGGACCAGAACGCCTGCTTCCGCTGGACCTCGCCCATCGCGGCCACCCTCGAGGACGTGGCGCTGCAGTGGCTGGCCGAGCTTTTTTCACTGCCGCGCGGGGTGGCGGGCGCCTTCGTGACGGGGTCGTCGGTGGCGAACATGGTGGCGCTGGCGGCGGCCCGGCATGCGCTGCTGGCCCGGCAGGGATGGGACGTGGAGGCCAGGGGGCTCTATGGGGCGCCCGAGCTGCGCGTGGTGGTGGGCGACGAGGCGCATGTGACGCTCTTGAAGGCGCTGGCGCTGCTGGGGCTCGGGCGCGAGCGGGTGATCCGCGTGCCGGTGGACGGCCAGGGCCGGATGCGCGCGGACGCGCTGCCGCCGCTCGATGCGGGCACGATCGTCTGCATCCAGGCGGGCAATGTGAACACGGGCGCCTTCGATCCGGCGGCCGAGGTGTGCCGGCGTGCGAAGGAGGCCGGGGCGTGGGTGCATGTGGACGGCGCCTTCGGCCTGTGGGCGCTGGCCGATCCGAGGCTCGCCGCCCTGACGCAGGGCTTTGCCGAGGCCAATTCCTGGGCCACCGACGGGCACAAATGGCTGAACGTGCCCTACGACAGCGGCGTCGTGCTGGCGCGCGACGGCGCCCAGCTGCGTGCGGCGATGTCGGCCAGTGCCGCCTATCTGGCCGAGGGGGCGGCGGGCGACCGCGAGCCCTGCCACTTCACGCCCGAGGCGTCGCGGCGGGCGCGCGGCGTCGAGATCTGGGCAGCGCTTTTGTCGCTCGGGCGGGAGGGCGTGGCGGAGCTGGTCGGGCGCTGCTGCGGGCACGCGCGGACCTTCGCCGACGAGCTGACAAAAAAAGGATTCGAGGTGCTGAACGAGGTGGTGCTGAACCAGGTGCTGGTGTCGTTCGGCGCGCCCGAGGCCACGCGCGCGGTGATCGGCCGGCTTCAGGCGGGCGGGGTGTGCTGGTGCGGCGGCACCGTGTGGCAGGGGCGGACGGCGATGCGCATCAGCGTCGCCAGCTGGGCCACGACCGGGGAGGATGTGCGGGTGAGCATCGAGGCGATCGTGCGGGCGGCCGAGGAGGCGGGTGCGGTGCGGCGCGGCTGATGCCCGCTCAGGGGGCGAAAACCGTAAAGACATAGGTGGCGAGCAGGACGAGGTGGACGATGCCCTGACAAAAGATTCGTCCGTCCCGTGCCGTAGGTGATGATGGCGACCGCGAAGCCCAGCGCCATCAGGATGCTGTTGCCCTGGGAGATGCCGAGCTGCAGCGGCTGGCCGATCCAGGCCGAGACGAGCGCCACCGTGGGCACGGCGAGCCCGATCGAGGCGACGCCGCTGCCGAGCGAGAGGTTGATGCTGGCCTGCAGGCGGTTGCGGGCGGCGGCGCGGACGGCGGCCGCGGTCTCGGGCAGCAGCACGATGGCGGCCACGATGACGCCCACGATGGCGATGGGGGCGCCCAGGGCCTGCACGGCGCCCTCGAGTGCTGGGGCCAGGCTCTTGGCCAGCAGGACGACGGCCAGCAGCGCCACGACCAGAAGGCCCAGCGACAGAAGCGCCATGCGCCCGCTGGGGCGCGCATGCTCCGCGCGGTCGTCGTCGCCGGGCGGCAGGAAGTAGACGCGGTGCCAGTTGGTCTGAACGAACAAAAAAGCGCCGTAGAGGCCGATGCAGGCGAGCGAGACGAAGGCCAGCTGCACGGGCGAGTAGTAGGGGCCCGGCGCCGAGACGAGGGCGTTGGGCAGCACAAGAACAAGAATGGCCATCGGGATCAGGACGGCGAGGAAGGCATTGGCCCCCTCGACCCGGAACTCGGTTTCCTTTTGCCGGAAGGCGCCGACGACGATGCACAAGCCGGCAAGCCCGTGCAGCACCAGCATGACGACGGCATGGACCGAATCGCGCAGGAGCGCCGGGTTGGGCTCGGCGCCCAGCATCATCGAGACGATGAGGCCGACCTCGATGACGGTGACGGCAAAGGCGAGGACCAGCGTGCCGAAGGGCTCGCCCACCCGGAGCGCCACGACCTCGGCGTGATGCACGGCGGCCACGACGTTGCCGAGGAGGAAGGCCGCGACGAGGATGGCGAGGAGGCCCAGGCCCACCTTGCCGATGACGAGCCAGGCGAGAAGGCCCAGCACCGGCAGGACGATGGTGTGCAGCGGGATCTTGTCGGTTGGGGCGCCGGCCATGTCTTTTTTGTATGCGCAGGGCGGCGGGGGAGACAATCGTTTCGTGGTGGGCGGGGCCGATCGATGGGAGCGCTCGGCACGTGCGCGGAGGGCGGATCTCCTCCCGGCCATGGCACAGCGTGCTATGGTTCGCCGTCGCAGGGGGCAGCAGAACAGGCCCTTTGCGAGGAAGCCTTGCAGGAGGCTCGAGATGGCGAAGACAGAAGCACCTGGGCGGCTGGACGAGGCGATCCTGGAGACGGCGGACGACATGCATCGTCTGGGGATCATGGATGGCGCCACGCATGAGAAGATCACGCTGCGCCATCTGGGCGACAAGGCGGGCGCGGCGGCCCGGCCGATCACGGCTGAGGAGATCCGCTCGATGCGCGAGCGCGCCCATATGAGCCAGGCGGTGTTCGCGCGCTGCCTCAACGTGACGGCCGGCTACGTGTCGCAGCTGGAGCGCGGTGCCAAGCGGCCGACCGGCCCGGCGCTCGTGCTGCTGGATGTCATCCGGCGGAAGGGGATCGAGGGGATTCTCTGAGCGATGGTGGGTGATGCGGCACGCAGGCGGCGACGGGGCATGTGGGCCATGCTCGCGCGCCGCATCAGCAGTTTAGAAGGGCAGGCGGCGTTGGGCTGGTCGCCCAGCATCGTCGAGGCGAGCAGCCTGGGATTGACGGCAGTCACCGAAAAGACAAGGAAGGCAAGGACGAGGGTGCCGACCGGCTCCTCTACCCGGAGTGCCACGACCCTAATGGGACGCACCGCGGCAGCGACGACCTCGCCGAGCAGGAAGGCGACGACGAAGATCGTAAGGAGTTGGCGCGCCGCCTTGCGGAGGACGAGCCCCGCGAGGTGGACGAGTCAGCTGACCAAGCACTGATGCCTCACACAGCACGACCCTGACGCCTCAGCGATAACCGGCTTCCGCAGATGATCCCCACGCCGCCTAACCCGAAGGACGTTATCACCGGCGAGTTGGCAGAACGGGGCTATTGGGTCGTCGTCAACGTCGAACCTTCGAGGTTTTCATGGACCACAAAAGTCCAGAAGACCATATTCTCGGGCACCGATATCTGGATATTGCCAGCAATGGACGGCTACTTTCCCGCCGTGACTGCGAGGTGCGCAGATGCAAGTCGCTCCAAGGAAGTAGAACTCACCTTGATGCGGTTCTTGAGTGCGCTGTGCTGGGCAGAACGCGGAGGAGCGACAGTGACAGGAGCCACTGGCGGAAACATCCCGAGGCCACTCAGCACAGACCGACGACGGTGGATGATTCGCGACGAGTTTGATCTTACCTATATCCCTGAGGCAGGAGACGGAAAAGCTGCGTTAGCCTTGGCCCTTATTCGTGAGGGGCGAGCATTAGAGCATCCAGCCTATGCATTTCTTTCTCTGTATCGAGCGTTCGAGATTTGTGTTAAACCTAAAGAGCGAGCCAATTGGATTACAAACAATCTGACGACCCTTCAAGATCACGCCGCACAGGAGCAAATCAGAAAACTGGGGGGCTCAGGAATTGCAGACATAGGCACTCACCTCCGCCATGCCCGGCGATCCGCTATTGCACATGCAACGGAGGGGAAGATCATCGATCCCGACGACCTCTCGGAGGCTCGGGAGGTTTCCTCCGACAGGCCCCTCATGGAGGCGATAGCCGAGCGTGCTATCGAGAAAGAACTCTGCGTGAAGACCTCCCACTCTATTTGGAGGGAACATCTATATGAGCTCTCCGGCTTTAAGGCACTCTTCGGGGAGGAAATCATTCGGCGGATCATGAACCCGAGCGTTTCAAATTCTTCCTGTACTGTCGATGTCCCGAACATCGACTTTGGCTTGGCAAGATCGGCGCCCTTCGAACCGCTTCTGAATATGCAAGCCGCGGATCTAGGCGTTGGTGATAAGAATATGCAATTAGTCTATCGCTCGGAAAGCACGAACTTTCACATCGTTTTCAGACTAGACTTCGAGAATGAGCGTCTTGTGTTTGATATCGACAACGGAATCTATAGATCCGACGACAACGGCACATTTGTCTATGCGAAGGAGCGGCAGATATCCATCGCTTCATAAGGGACTATCTAGGCAACGGCTCCATCATCATTCGAAATTCAACCACGGGGGAACAGCTTTCGCGAGTCGATCCTTTTATCCCGATGAATGTGTTACCGAACTTCGAATACTTCTCTCGTGAAATTGATCGATGGGAGAAAATTGCAGACGAACGAGCCTCGACGACGACAATGAACTCGGCTGCGAAGCCTCCTAACTAGCCTCTCGGTGCTAAAGGCTTCTCTTCGGCTGGCCCATGTCTCATATGTATTGAGGTGTGCTTTCCCTTCAAGCCCCCCCCTTGCTCGGCAGCGGCCGGCGTAGGCGGCCCGTTGGTGTCTCGGCCGGCCTGTAGGAGGAGGGGCGTCGAGCCGCCCCCCTCCTCGCCTCGTCCCCTTCTCTCGCCCCCTACCCCTTGATCCCGCTGCCAGTCCACGCCCTGCTCGAAGGCATGGGCGGCTTTGTAGATCGTGGGCTCGTCGTAGAGCTTGCCGACCAGCATCATGCCGACGGGGAGGCCGTCGACCGTGCCGCAAGGGAGGCTCATCGGCCGGATGGTGGGTGCAGTCGAAGGGCGCCGTGTCGGGCAGGATCTCGAAGCCGCGCTCGATGATCTCGGCCACGGGCGCGTTCTCGTCCCGGCAGCCCCTCTACGCCGCCCGCGCCCGCGGCGCCGCCGCCAGCGACCGCTCCGTCTTCCCGTCGAACAAAAGAACCGCATCCGGGGCCGGCGTGAGCTCGATCTTGCTGCCCGTGGGGACGACGTCGCGGTCGGGGACGAGCATGATCAGCTCGTGGGGGCCGATGCGGACCTGCATGAGGCTTTCGGCACCCATCATCTCGGTGAGCTCGACCGTGCCGGTGAGGGGTGCCGGGGCGTCGTCGGGGCGGCCGATCAGGAGGTCTTTTGGGCGGATGCCGAGGGTGACCTCCTGGCCCTGGCTGAGCGGGCCGAAGCGGGTGGGGTCGAGGGTGAGGTCGATGCCTTCGGCCGTGAGGCGGAGCGGTGCGGTGGAGGTGACGCGCATGGGCAGGAGGTTCATGGTGGGCGTGCCGATGAAGCTCGCGACGAAGAGGCTGGCGGGCGCGTAATAGACCTCGCGCGGGGTGCCGATCTGCTCGATGTGGCCGCCGCGCATGACGACGATCTTGTCGGCCAGCGTCATCGCCTCGAGCTGGTCGTGGGTGACGAAGACCGTGGTGGTCTTGAGGAGCATGTGCAGCTTCTTGACCTCGATCCTGAGCTGGTCGCGCAGGGTGGCGTCGAGGTTCGAGAGCGGCTCATCGAACAGAAAGACCTTGGGCGTCTTGATCATGGCGCGGCCCATGGCGACGCGCTGCTGCTGGCCGCCCGAGAGCTGGCGCGGCTTGCGCTGCAGATGGTCGCCAAGGGACAGAAGGCCGGCCACGTGGCGCACGCGGCGGTCGATCTCGGCCTTGGCGACGCGCAGGCGGCGCAAGCCGAAGGCCATGTTGTCGTAGACGGTCATGTGCGGGTAGAGGGCGTAGTTCTGGAAGACCATGGCGATGCCGCGGTCGCCCGCGGGCATGTCGTTCATGGGCTGGTCGTCGATGCGCAGCACGCCGCCCGTGATCTCCTCAAGCCCGGCGATCATGCGCAGCATGGTGGACTTGCCGCAGCCCGAGGGGCCCGAGCAGCACGACGAACTCGCCGTCGGCGATGTGCAGGTCGACCTCGTGCAGGACGCGCACCGACCCGTAGTCCTTGACGAAGCCCTCGACGTCGATAATGGCCATGACGAGATTCCCTGGCTTCAGCGCGCGGCCCGGAAGTACCGGTTGAGAAAGCGCATGATGAGCCCGATGAAGAGGAAGGGTGGCAGCGCCAGCAGGATGCTCGAGGCGTTGATGACGCCCCAGGGCACCTCCATGCCGAGTGTCGTGAAGCTCGCGGCCACGACCGGCAGCGTGACATTCTGCGAGGTGAGCGACAGCGCGATGAGCAGCTCGTTCCACACGATCACGAAGGTGAAGAGCACGGCGCCGATCAGCGAGGGTGCCGCGATCGGCAGGGCCACGCGCAGGAAGATCTGGGCCTTGGAGTAGCCGTCCAGCGTCGCCGCCTCCTCGACCTCGCGCGGCACCTGCTCGAAGGCCGGCACGCCCAGCCAGATGATGGTCGAGACCGTGGTGAGGCAGTAGGTGAGGATGAGCGCGAAGCGGGTGTCGAAGAGGCCGAGGCGGAGATAGATGGCGATGAACGGGATGGCGATCGCCACGGGCGGCATGAAGCGCAGCGACAGCACGTAGAACTGGATGTCGCCCTTGAGGCGGTTGACGTGGCGCGCCAGCGCGTAGGCGGCGGGGGCGCCGAGCACGAAGCCGATGACGAGCGACGAGAGGACGACGATGGCGCTGTTCTCGAGCCCGCGCTGCACCGACGGCTCGGTCAGCACGTGCACATAGTTCTCCAGCGTGGGCTGAAAGAACAGCACCGGGACCGGCGTCACGATGTCCTTCAGCGTCTTGAACGAGCCGAGCAGCGCCCAGAGGA
Organism: uncultured Alphaproteobacteria bacterium; assembly: GCA_963735065.1. Classification (GTDB taxonomy): domain Bacteria; phylum Pseudomonadota; class Alphaproteobacteria; order Geminicoccales; family Geminicoccaceae; genus CAVTJL01. Next base: position 21,867 of record CAVTJL010000001.1, read on the forward strand.
CGGGAAAGAGCGTGATGAACAGCAGGATGACGAATGTCACCGGGCCGGCTATTCCGCGTCTCATGCGGACCACCTCTGCATCCTCTTCCACAGCACCGAGAACACGACGATCGACACGATCAGGAGGAGAACGCTCATCGCCGAAGCGTAGGAGATGCGGCCGTTCAGCCCGATGCCCACCTGATAGGCATAGAGATCGAGCGTCTCCGTCGAGATGCCGGGCCCGCCCGCCGTCATCGTGTAGATCAGATCGAACGAGCGCAGGCTCTCCACCGCCTTGACGAAGAACATCATGACGAGAGGGCCGCGCAGCATCGGCAGGCTGACGAACCAGTGGACACCCCAGGTGGAGGCGTGGTCGAGCCTGGCCGCCTCGAGCGGGCTCGGCGGCAGGGTCTCGAGCAGCTTCAGCATGATGACGCCGAAGAACAGGCCCCACTGCCAGATGTCGACAGCGGCCACCGCATAGAGGGCGGTGTCCGGCCGGCTGAGGAACTCGATCGGCCGCAGATGCAGGGCCTGCAGCGGGTAGTTCACGATGCCCATCAAGGGCGAGTACATGAAGCGCCAGATCAGGCCGGCCGACACCCTGGGCAGCAGGATGGGCAGGATCAGTGCCAGGCAGGTGACGTCGCGCAGCCGGCCATGGATGCGCTCGAAGATCAGGACGCCCAGGCAGACCGCCACGACCATCGTGCCGGCGAGGGTGACCACCTCCCAGATGAACGACACCTGAAGCGCGTTGAAGAGGCGATGATCGCCCCACAGGCGCTCGAAGTTCTGCCAGCCGACCCAGCGGCTGTGCGACGAGCGGAGCGAGACGTTGCGGAAGGCCAGGATGAGGGCGCCGACGGTCGGCGGCAGGGAGAGCACGACCAGCAGCACGAGCGCCGGTGCGATGGCGAGGACCGCGAAGTTGCGGTCCGCGAACCGCACTTTGGGCGCCGCCGCGGCCGCCCGCGCGGTATCCCTTCTCTCGGCCTGTGCTGCGTTCATGCGCCTTCACCCCCGGAGGCCGGGCGGGCAGGCGACCTCGCCTGCCCGCGCGCCATCACTTCCCGTTGGCCTGGTCGAGGACGTCGTTGGCCTGGTCGACGGCGTCGTCCAGCGCCTGCTTGATGTCGGGCTGCGAGCCCGTGAAGATCTCCTCGAGCGTGAGGCCCAGATCGTCGCCCACCTCGGGCCACAAGGGCGACTTCCAGATCAGCAGGTCGGTCCTGCTCGCCGTCTCGCGCAGCGCCTTGATGTAGTCGGGATTGACCTGCCGCTTGAAGTCCGGGTTCTCCAGCGTGCTCGACCTGGCGAAGTCGCTGAGGATGCCGGCCTTGACCTTGCGCGCCTCCATGTCCTTGCTGGTGGCCCAGGCGATGAACGCCCCGGAGACGGCCTTCGAGCAGTCGGTGGGGTTGCCCTGCGAGGAGATGGCGAAGCCGTGCGCGAAGCCGGCAGACGGCAGCGGCTCGGGCGGCGGCGCGTAGCCGACCTTGCCGGCGATCTGCGACTTCGTCTTGTCCTCAGCCCAGGGGCCGAAGACGTCGCTCTCGATGATCAGTGCCACGCGGCCGCTGCGGAAGCCCTCGATCACCTCGCTCCAGGTGTTCGTCGTGGAGCCGGGCGGCGCATACTTGAACATGTCGAGATAGTACTGGGTGGCCTTGACGGCGGCGGGCGAGTTGAAGTCGAACTTGCCGTCCTTGAGCCAGTTGCCGCCCATGCCGCGGAAGAACGGCGTCCAGCGCCACACGTTCATGCCCGAGCCGCGGCGCCCGCGCGCCGACCAGCCGTAGATGGTGGGCGGCGAGTTGAGCTCGGCCACGACCTTCTTGAGCTCGTCGAGGTTCTTCGGCGGCTTCAGGCCCTTCTCAGCCAAGATGTCCTTGCGGTACATCATGAGATCGCCGCCGCCCTCGAATGGCGCGAAGTAGGCCGTGCCCTTGTAGGTGGCGACCGCGCGGCGCCCGGCCAGGAAGTCGTCCCAGTCGAAATCCTTGGGCATGTAGGGAAGCAGCGGGAGCACCCACTTCGAGGAGGCGAACTCGGCGACGTTCGCCTCGTCGATATAGTAGACCTGATAGCTGCCGGCGCCCTGCGAGGCGTCGAGCCGGGACTTGGCGCGACGCTCGTTCTCGCCGAACTGCTGGATCTCGACCGTGGTCTTGTACTTTTTCTCGAACTCTTCCTTGTGCTTGTCGAGAAAGGTCGTGGTGGGGATCGGCTGGCTGATGACGCGGATGGTCGGCACCTTGCCGACGCACGCCATCGGATCGGTGGCATGGGCCACGCCCAGGGTCGCTACGAGCGTGACGGCGGCGCCGGACAGCGCCGTCGCCCAGGATTTCCTGCCTCTCATGACGTCCTCCTTTGCTGATCTGATGCCGGGTTATGGGTTTTGTCGGGTAACCTCGCTCGCCTGCGGGGATGCGCTCTCACCGAAGGCGGCCCAGGCGGGCTGGAGCGCCTGCCTGACGGCGGCGTAGGTGGCGCGCTTGGCCTGGTAGATCGCGTGACGCCGGTCGTCGGGCGCGAAGCGGCGGCCGATGCGCGTCATCGCCGCCACCGCCTCCTCGAAGCCGGCGTAGCGGCCGGTGGCGACGGCGGCGGTGATGGCGCAGCCCAGCGCCCCCAGCTCCGAGCCGTCGGCGATCTCGACCGTGAGACCCAGCACGTCGGCGAAGATCTGGGCCCAGACGGCGCTCTGCGAGGCGCCGCCCGACAGGCGCACCGTCTCGGGCCGGCAGCCCGTCACCGCGAGCAGCTCCGCCACATGCTCCTGATGCTCGAAGACGACGCCCTCGTAGACGGCGCGCAGCAGCTGCGGCGGCTCGGTGTCGTGCCCGAGACCGACGAACGAGGCCTGGGGCGAGCCGGCGCCGCCATGGATGAAGGGCAGATAGACGAGGCTGCTGTCCTCGGGCGCCAGTGCTGCCACCATCGCGTTGGCGGCCGCATAGTCGGTGCCCGGCATGACCTTGCCCAGGAGCCAGGCGAGGTTGGTGGCCGAGGTGGGGCTGCCCTCGCAGGCGATGACCCGCGACGCGTCGCGGTGCAGCGCCTGCATCAGCGGCAGCCGGCCGACGCAAGGGCGCTCGAGGATGACGACGTTGATGCTCCAGGTGCCGGCACAGATGGCGACCTGCGAGGAATCGACGACCCCGGAGGCCAGCGTCGTGGCGCCGAGGTCCATCATGCCGGCGACGACGGGCGTGCCCTCGGCGAGGCCCGTCTCTTCGTGCGCCGTCCGCGTGACGGTGCCGCAGAGCGCCGTGTTGGTGCGGATGGGCGGCATGCGGCCCTGCCAGTGCGCGACGCCCAGGGCCTCGAAGACGACGGGGTCGTAGTCACCGGTCTCGAGGTTGAGGAGCCCGCTGCCGGAGAGGTCGCACTGGTCGCTCTCGATGCGGCCGGTCAGGCGATAGCGGACATAGTCCTTGCACAGGACCGCATGGGCGGTGCGTTCGGCGAGGTCCGGTCGGTTGGCGTCGAGCCACGCGAACAGGAGGAGCGGCATGGAGATGCGGAACTGCTGGCCGAGACGGTCGCAGATCGCCTCGATGCCGGGCCGTGCGGCGATCTCGCGCGCCAGCTGCCAGGTGCGGGTGTCCGAGGACACGATGCCGTTGCCGACGGGCATGCCCTCGGCATCGAGGAGATAGATGCCGTTGCCGTGGCCGGTGCAGCAGACGGCCGTGATGCTCTCGGGCGCAACGCCGCTCGTAGCCCAGGACCGCGCGCACCGTCTCGGCCGTGGCGCCCCACATCTCGGACGCGTCGCGCTCGGTGAAGGCGGGCCGCGGGTGGAGCGCCTGGACCGGCCGGCCGGCCACCGCCAGCTCGCGCCCGCGATCGTCGAACAGGGCAGCCTTGGCGACGGTGCCGCCGACGTCGATGCCCAGATAGCAGGGGGCCGTCATCGGCCCTGCCCGGTCGAGGAGACCACGAGGTGGATGCGGCGTCCGCGCGTGCTGTAGACGGAGTTGTAGTATTCCATGGGCGTGCCGTCGGCGAGCCAGCCGATCGATTCGATGTTGATGACCGGCGTGCCCTCGCGCAGCTGCAGGAGCCGCGCATGCTCGCGCCCGAGCGGCACGGCGTCGAGCCAGCGCTCGGACCGGACGATCTCGATGCCGTAGCGCTCGCGCAGGGTCCGGTACATCGACCGATTGGTCAGATCGACGGTCTCGAAGCCGGGGACCCTGCGCGCCGGCAGGGCGATGTAGCCCACCGCCATCGGCTCGTCGTCGACGAGATAGACGCGGCTCAGATGCACGACCTCGGCACCCGGCTCGAGATGCAGGAGGGCGGCCTCGCGGGCGCTCGGCTGGCGGCGGTGGAACGCCACCATGCGCGTCATGACCTTGTGGCCCTTGGCCGACATGTCGCCGAACAGGCCGATGTTCGAGGCGGCGAAGTCGAGCTCGTCGCGGGGATGGGCGACGAAGGCGCGGCGCCGCGCCTCCTTCACGACGACGCCCTCGGCCGCGAGCGCGTCCATCGCCGCCCGGACCACCGGGCGCGAGACGTCGAAGAGGTCGCAGAGCTCCATCTCCGACGGCAGCCGCGTGCCCGGCGCCAGGCGGGCCGCTGCGATGGTGGCAGCGATGCCCAGGCGCATCTGCTGCCAAAGCGGCGTCGTGGCATTGCGGTCGAGGCGGATGTGGCGGCCGAGCACGTCCGCCGCGTCGGCGTCGCGGGCATGCGGCGGACCGCCGGCGGGCGGGGTGCTGCTCATGCGACAGCCGTCGCCGGCGCGTGCCGGCGCTCCAGCTCGGCCGTGTAGTCGATGGCACTGTGCCGCCGCAGATGCCGGACGGCGTCGCCGAGCAGTGCCGCCTCGTCGGCGCCGGTGGCGTCGGCGATGATGCGGGCGAGATCGCACAACAGCGGGAAGGTCAGCCTTCCCCACATGGCGAGCGTGGTGCGGCGGTAGATGACATCATCGATGGTGACCGCCATCTCGCGCTCGACGAGGAAGCGGATCTCGCGCTCGGTATATTCCGGAGCGTCGGCCAGCGGCCGGTCGGCCGCCTCGCCGCAGAAGAGGGCCACATCCCGGGCGCGGGTGCCGTAGCGGTCCAGGAGGAGGCCGACGCGCGCGGGCGGCAGGCCCGAGATGCCCGACACCTCGTCCATCCACCGCTGCCGCGCGTCGGCGCCGTGCGGGTAGTCGCGGCCGCCACCGATGGCCAGATCCTCGGTGCGCTCCTTCCGCGGCATGCCGAGATCGGCCAGCACCTGATCTGTGACCTGCTCGGCGAAGGCGCGGAAGGTGGTCCATTTCCCGCCGACCAGGGACAGCACCGTGAAGGGGGTGTCGGCGTCGGGAGCGCGCCGCGCGATGCTGTGGTCGCGGCTGATGTCGACGGTGTCGCGCGAGGTCGAGCGCGGCAGCGGGCGCACGCCGCAGAAACGGTAGCGGATCTGCTCCCGCAGCACCTCGACCATGGGGAAGACCAGGCGGATGGCGCCCAGCAGATAGTCGACCTCCTCCTCGGTGCAGACGGCGCTGTCGGCGTCGGTGACGCGCAGGTCGGTGGAGCCGAGCAGCACCATGTCGCCGATGGGATAGACGACGCACATGCGCCCCATGCCGTCGTCGAAGGAGAAGGCGCGGCCGGCGAGCGCATCGCGCAAGGCCGGGCAGTCGATGACGAGGTGCGAGCCTTTCGTGCCGCCGATCAGGGCCGCGCCGGGGGCGATCCTCGCGTTGACCTCGTCGATCCAGGCGCCGCCGGCATTGATCACGAGACGCGGCGTCAGGGCGAGCTCGCGGTCGTCCAGGAGGTCGCGCAGCACCACGCTTCCCCCCTCGCTGCGCTCGGCCCGGCAGTGATTGATGGCGACGCATGCGGGGTTGGCGGCGAGGCCGTCCAGGACCAGCTCGAACGCGACGCGCTCCGGAGCGATGACCTTGGCGTCGTAGTAGCTGGCAGCGCCGCGGATGGCCGGGTGCAGCCTCGGCAGCTCCTGCAGGGTCGTGGCGCGCGAGGTCATGCGGTGCGAGGGCATGACCTTCAGGCGCGAGCCATAGAAGTCGTAGAGCGACAGGCCGATCTTCAGGAGCACGAGGCCGCGCGACGGGATCGGCCGCCTGACGCCCAGGAGCTTGCCGATCGAGCGGATCAGGCCGCCCATGACCGAGAAGCAGGGGATGGTGACCTGCAACGGGACGACGGCGTGCGGCGCGTTGCGCATCAGCCGGTTGCGCTCGCGCGTGGCCTCGACGACGAGGCGGACCTCGCCGTTCTCGAGATAGCGCAGGCCGCCATGGGCCATGCGGGTCGACGCGCTGCTGGCGCCGGCGCCGAAATCCTCGCGATCGACAAGAAGAACGCGCACACCCTGCAAGGCGAGCTCGCGAAAGGTGGCGGCGCCATTGATTCCGCCGCCGACGATCAGGACATCGAATGCAGGCTGGTCAGCAAGACGCAAAAGAGCAGCCTTGCGGTCCGATGCGTGATCGGACGCCAGCTCAGACCTATTCATTACAGATCAGAACGTCAGCTACGGCGTTGCCGTGCCGGTCTCAAACATTGCCAAAGATTCACTCACGTTTCGTCATTCGCCTCCCACTGAGTATACCCAGATTGAAGCGGAGATCGACGCGAGTCAAGGGCCCCGCAGCGCCGCCATGCAGATGGCTCTGGACGAGGCTTCGCCCGCGGCGCCCGAGAGACGTCGCGGGCGAAGCTGGAGCCGATGGCGGGAAAGGGGCCTCCCGGGCCGGGGCGCGCCCTTATGGGCGGCGCGACCCGGCCCGGACGGCGGCGGGGGCTACCCCTTGATGCCGTGCCAGTCGACGCCCTGCTCGAAGGCGTGGGCGGCCTTGTAGATGGTGGGCTCGTCGTAGAGCTTGCCCACCAGCATCATGCCGACGGGCAGGCCGTCGACCGTGCCGCAGGGGAGGCTCATGGCCGGGTGGTGGGTGCAGTCGAAGGGGGCCGTGTTGGGCAGGATCTCGAAGCCGCGCTCGACGATCTCGGCCACCGGCGCGTTCTCGTCCGGCAGCTTCGTCGCGGTGAGCGGCAGGGTCGGCATGAGCAGGAGGTCGTAGCTCTCGAGCACGGCGTCGTAGGCGGCGCGCAGGCGGCGCACCAGGTTCTGGGCCTTGGCGTAGTAGTGGCCGCGATGCTTGCTCACCATGTACTGGCCGAGCAGCATCGTGTTCTTGAGCGTGTCCGAGAGCTCGTCGGCGCGGGCGCGCCAGCCGCTGTGGAAGTCCAGAAGGCTCGTGACGTAGAGGCCCTGCCAGTTGAAGCCGAAGCCGTTGCCCAGCATCATCTGCATGGTGGCGCCCTCGGCAGCGACGGGCAGCCAGATCGCCTGGCCCATGAGGTGCATCGGGATCGAGACCTCCTCGACCGTGGCGCCCAGGCCCTTGTACGCATCCGCAGCCTTGCGGACGACGGCGTCGAGCTCGGGCATCGATTTGGGCCAGCCGAAGCCTTCCTTCACGACGCCGATGCGCATGCCCTTCGCACCCTTGCCCAGCGCCTCGGTGTAGCGGGGCGGCTTGCCGCCATACTGGCGCGGGTCGAGACCGTCGGGGCCGGCCAGGACCTCGAGCAGGAGGGCGTTGTCGGCGACGTTGCCCGTCATCGGGCCGGTGTGGTCGAGGGTGAGCTCGATCGGCATGATGCCGGTGTAGGGGACGAGGCCGTGGGTGGGCTTCAGGCCGTAGATGCCGCAGAAGGAGGCCGGCATGCGGATCGAGCCGCCCTGGTCGCCGCCCAGCGCCATGTCGACCTCGCCCGCCGCCACGAGCGCCGCCGAGCCCGAGGAGCTGCCGCCGGCCGAGTAGCCCTCACGATGCGGGTTGTGCACCGGCCCCGAGGAGCTGGTGTGGCTGCCGCCGGAAAAGCAAAAATGCTCGCAGACGGCCTTGCCCATGATCGTGCCGCCGGCATCGAGGATGCGGGTCACGACCGTGGCGTCGACGTCGGGGACATAACCCTCGAGCGTCGAGGAGCCGTTCATCATCGGCACGCCGGCAAGGCAGATATTGTCCTTGAGGACGATTTTCTTGTCCTTGAGCTTGCCGCGCGAGGCGCCCTTGACGGTCGTCTTGACGTACCAGGCGCTGTACTTGTTCTCCTCGCCCATGGGCCGATAGCCGGGCGTGCGCGGGTAGGTCACCTGCGGCACCTCGTCCGGCATGCGGTCGATCAGGTTGTAGGCCGCGACGGCGCCGTACATGGTGTCGAGATGATGGGCGAGGTCGGTCTCGCTCATGTTGAAGCCGAGATCCTCGGCCACCTCCTTGAGCTCGTCGATGGTCGGGACCTTCACCGTGCCGAGCGTCATCTCTCGTTCCTCCCTCAGCTATGGCATGCCGGCCGGCCTCAGGAGGCCATGCCGACGAACTCGTGGATGAGATCCGGCGTCTCGAGCGCCTCCGGCTCGAGCTCGCGGGCGATGCGGCCGCGCTGGATCAGGAAGACACGATCGGCCAGCCCGCGGATGAAGTCGAGGTTCTGCTCGACGAGCAGGAGCGTGAGGCCGCGGCTTTGGCAAAGTGACAAAAGGCGCAGGGCGATGGCCTGGACGATCGAGGGCTGGATGCCCTCGGTGGGCTCGTCGAGGAGCATCAGCCTGGGCTCGCCGCAAAGCGCGCGGGCGAGGGCCAAAAGCTGCTGCTCGCCGCCCGAGAGGGCGCCGCCCGGGCGCTCCAGGAGGCGCTTCAGCTCGGGGAAGTCGGCCAGCACCGCCTCGATCACCGAGTCGGGGCGGTTGCGGCCGACGAGGCCCATCTTCAGGTTCTCCTCGACCGTGAGGCCGGGGAAGATCATGCGGCCCTGGGGCACGTAGCCGATGCCGCGCCGGGCGCGGGCGTGGGGCGGCAGACGGGTGACGTCCTCGCCGGCGAGGCGGATGGTGCCGGCGGTGGCGGGCAGATGGCCCATCAGCGCCTTCAGGAGCGTCGACTTGCCCATGCCGTTGTGGCCGAGGATGCCGGTGACGCCGCCCTCGGCCACGGTGAGGTCGACGCCGCCCAGGACCTGGATGCGGCCGTAGCCCGCCTCGAGCCCCTGCACCTCGAGGAGCTTTTTTGTCGGTCCGGGCTGCTCAGGCATGGGCGCGCGGCCGGGCGGGGCCGGCCTCCTTGCCCAGGTAGACGTCGCGGACCATCGGATCGCTCATCACCTTCTCGACCGTGTCCTCGACCAGCACGCGGCCCTGGTGGAAGACGGTGACGAAGGAGGCGATGGCGCGGATGAACTGCATGTCGTGCTCGACCACGACGATGGCGTGGCCGCGGTTGAGCTCGCGGATCAGCTCGGCCGTGCGCGCGGTCTCCTCCGCCGTCATGCCGGCGGTGGGCTCGTCCAGGATGATGAGGTCGGGCTCGGGTGCCACGACCATGGCGAGCTCGACCAGCTGGCGCGAGCCGTGGGCGAGGCGGCCGACCGTGCTCGTGGCCATGCCGGCGATGCCGAGGCGCTCCAGGACCGCCATGGCGCGCTTGCGGGCCAGGCGCTCGCTGCTGAGCCGGCGGGCCGAGAGGACGACGCTCTCCATGACGGTGAGGCCGTCGAAGAGCGAGGGGATCTGCGTTTTTATGCCGACGCCGAGGCGGGCGATGGCGAAGCTGCCCTGGCCGGTGACGTCCTTGCCGCGCCAGAGGATGCGCCCCGCCGTAGGCTTCAGCTGGCCCGTCAGGCACTTGAAGAAGGTGCTCTTGCCGGCGCCGTTGGGGCCGATGAGGCAGCGCAGCTCGCCCTCGGCGATGGAGAGGCTCACCTGATCGACGGCGACGACGCCGCCGAAGCGCATGGTGAGGCCTTCGGTGGCAAGGAGCGCCGTCACGGGCCGCCCTCCCGGTCCCTGCCCCGGGCGCGGGCGACCAGCGCTTGTGCCGTGGGCAGGATGCCGCGCGGCAGGAGGAGGACGACGATCATCAAGATGACGCCGAGGACGAGGTTGGGGTTGATGTGGGGGAGCGTGCCGAGCCAGCTCGTCAGCATCTGCAAGAGGATGCAGCCGACGATGGGGCCCAGGAGCGTGCCGAGGCCGCCCACGATGACCCAGATGATGATCTGGGCGCTGTAGGCGAGCGAGAACATGGTGGGGCTGACGAAGACGCAGTTGGCGAAGAGCACGCCCGCGAGGCCCGCCATGGCGCCGCCGAGCGTAAAGATGCCGAGCTTGTAGAGGCGGGTGTCGTAGCCCAGGAGCTCCGCCCGGAGCTCGTTTTCCTTCACGGCCACGACGACGCGGCCGAAGCGGCTGGCCAGCACGAGGCGGGCGATGGCGTAGCAGATGGCAAGCGCCACCACGGCGACCGAGAAGATCTGCTCGGGCTCGAGGGGGGTCGAGGGGTCGCCCGGCATGTTGAGCTGGGGGGTGGAGGGCATGCCGTTGAAGCCGCCCAGGGCGGCCTGCCCGATGGTCCACTGGTCGCCGGCGGTGGAGTTGAAGAACTTGAAGAGGATGAGGGTCAGCGTGAGCGTGATGACGCCCATGTAGACGTCGCTGATGCGGCCGAAGAACATGAAGTAGCCGAGGATCGCGGCGGCGAGCGTGGGCACGAGGATCGCCAGCGGCAAAGCGGGCGTGCTGTCCATCAGGTTGATGGCGGCGACGGCATAGGCGTAGCCGCCCAGACCAAAAAAGGCGGCCTGGCCGAAGCACAAGATGCCGCCGAAGCCCCAGACGAGGGCGAGCGAGAGGGCCAAGACCGCCATCGAGACGTAGATGGTGGCGTTGATGAGGGTGAAGAGCTCGAGGACCTGGGGCAGGATCCAGACGGCAAGCGCTGCCGCCACCGCCGCCACGATGATCGCGAGGACGGTGCGGCGTCCCTCCACGAGCCCCTGCGACGTGGCATCGGCGGGGGCGGAGGAGGCCGGGGCCTCCCTGGCCACGGGCCCCGTGCTCAAAGAGCACCCTTGAAGAAGCGGCCGGTGATGCCGCGGGGCAGGAGGCGCAGGAGGACGATCGCGGCCACGAGGAGGGCCACGTCGCCCAGCACCGGTGTGGTGAGGAAGGTGCCGATCGAGCTCACCGTGCCGAGCAGCACGGCGGCCGAGAAGGTGCCGGTGAGGATGGCGGCACCGCCGGTGATGACGGTGATGAAGGCGTTGGCGATGTAGCTGGTACCCATGGTGGGGACGACGCCGGCGATGGGGGCGATGAGGGCGCCTGCGAGGCCCGAGAGGGCAGCACCCACCGCGAAGGTGACGGCGTAGACCTTGCCCGGGTCGATGCCGAGCGAGGCCGCCATCTCGGGGTTCTGCATGGTGCCGCGGGCGATGAGGCCGAGCTTGGTGTAGCGCAGCACGAGCCAGCCGGCGATGAGCAGGAGGGCGGTGAAGCCGATGAGGAAGAGCTGGTAGGCGGAGATGCGGTAGTCGCCGATGGCCACACTGCCCAGAGGGGCGGAGAGGCCGCTGACGCTGTTGCCGAAGACGACGGTGACGAGGCCGATCAGCGCCAGCGAGAGCCCCCAGGTGGCGAGCATGGTGTCGATCATGCGGCCGTAGAGGCGGCGGATCAGCAGCCTTTCGACCACGAGACCCACCGCGCCCACCACGAGAGGCGCCACGATCAGCATGGCGAGCCAGAGGTTGAGCCCGGCATTGTACGACACGATGGCGCTGTAGCCGCCCAGCATCAGGAACTCGCCATGGGCGAGGTTGATGACGCGCATCATGCCGAAGATGACGGCAAGGCCGAGGCTGATGAGCGCCAGGGTGGCGATCACCGCCAGGGCCTGCAGCAGGGTCGCCAGGACCAGGCTCATGGGGGCGCCCTCCCCGGCTATCCGCTCACATCTTCACGTCGACGACGAACTGCTTGTTGGTCTTGGGATTCTTCTCGAGGTTGCAGACCATGGCGGTGTCGGCCGGCGGCTGGTTCGGGTAGGTCTCGAGCACCTTGAAGCCGCGGTCGGCCGCCTCGGCCACGTAGACGTTGAGCGTCACGTGGTGGGTCGGCGGATCGATGGTGGTGAGGCCGGCGGGGCCGTCGAAGCTGATGCCGGTCTCGAGCGCCTCGATCACCTTCATGCGGTCGGGCGTCTTGGCCTTCTTCACACCCTCGGCCCAGAGATGGGCGCCGTAATAGGTGCGCATCGCGAGCTCGGCGCCGAGATAGGGCGTCTGGTCGCCATACTTGGCCTTGAAGCGCTCGAGGAAGGCCTTGTTGGCGGGGGTGTCGACCTCCTGGAAGTAGCTGAAGGCGCACACGATGCCGTCGGCCTCGGCAGGCGACAGCACGCGCGTCTCGTTGCCGCCGCCGAAGGTGGTGGACGCCATCGGGATCTCCTTCTTCATCCCGGCCGCGGCCCACTGGCGATAGAAGGCGATGTGGGCGCCGCCCACCAGCACCGACATCACCATGTCGGGCTTGGCCGCCTGGATCTTCTGGATCGTCGTGCCGAACTCGGTGACGTCGAGCGGGAAGAAGTCGACGGCCACGACCTCGCCGCCATTGTCACGGCAATATTTCGTGACCCACTTGGCGGTGATCTGGCCGTAATTGTAGTCGGCGGCGAGGATGTAGATCTTCTTGCCCCAGTTCTTCATCACGTAGGGCACGAGGCGCTGCACGTTCTGCGCCGGGGTCGAGCCGGTGCAGAAGATGTTGCGGTCGCACACGCCGCCTTCGTACTGGGTGTTGTAGAAGTAGAGCGTGCGGTAGCGGTCGAGGATCGGGCGGATGGCCTCGCGCGAGGCGGAGGTGATGCCGCCCTGGACGACGGCGACGCGCTCCTTGGTCGCCGCCTCGGTGGCGAACTGGGTGTAGAGCTGGATGTTCGACTGCGGGTCGTAGTTGATGAGCTGGACCTCGCGGCCGAGAAGCCCGCCCGCCTCGTTGATCTCGCCCACCGCGAACTCGAGCGTCTTGATCATCGGCAGGCCGTAGATGTCGAGCCCGCCCGAGGCGTCGTGGATGCCGGCCATCTTGATGGGATCGGCGCCCAGCGCCGCGTGCCGCATCACGAAGGGCGCCGCCACGGTGGCCGCCGCCGCGACGCCTGCCTGCTGCATGAAACGCCGACGCTGCACGGTCATCCTGTTCTTCCTCCTCTGCGTGGGACGCACCCGGCCAAGCGGGACCACGAGGCGCTCGGCCGCAAGAACCGTGCCGCCGCGAGCTTCGGGGATGCAGCCGTGCCGAGGGTGGCTGGTGCGATTGTGAGTAGCGCCGCCCGACCCCGCAAGCCCTGCGAACAAGAGCGCGGAGGCGCGAGACCGGGCCCGAGACGCCCAATCACCATCTCCGCCCGGCTCATGCCCGCGCACGGAAGCCGGCGCCGCGCACGCGCGTGCGACAGGGAGTCGCTGCCTTCGAGGGGCCGGGATGCCCCGTCGGCCCGGGCCGGCCTGCCGTCCCGGCTGCCGGCGGAGGCACCATCTGCCGCTTTACTTGCCAACTGCCCTCGATCCGGGCCGCGCCGGCAGCCTGGGCGCTCGCCGCTCCGCCCAGAGCGATGCGGACCGGTCCGCGGCGGCTGTGGTGGCACCGAAATTGCCTTCCCCTCGCCCGAGCGGGCCTGCCCTGGCCCGGGCGCTCGCCCGATTCCGTCGGGTGTTGCGGTCGGCCAAGGGATCCTGGTCGCGACGCTCGCACCGAGAGAGCGGGGGAACGATGAAAAGAAGACTCTTGATCGGCCTTCTGGCCGCCGCGTCGCTGGGCGTGGCACACGCCACCTCCGCCATGGCGGGCGGGACGCTGCGCATCGGCATGACGGCCTCGGACATCCCGCTCACCACCGGTCAGACCGACCAGGGTGGCGAGGGTCAGCGCTTCATGGGCTTCACGGTCTATGATTCGCTGGTCGAGTGGGATCTGAGCAGCGCCGACAAGCCCTCGGTGCTGGTTCCGGGCCTTGCGACCTCCTGGTCGACCGACCCGGGCGACCGCACCAAGTGGACCTTCAAGCTCCGCCCGGACGTGAAATTCCACGACGGCAGCACGTTCGACGCCGAGGCCGTGGTCTGGAACCTCGACAAGCTCCTGAACAAGGACTCGCCGCAGTTCGACCCGCGCCAGTCGGCCCAGGGACGCTCGCGCATCCCGGCGGTCGCGAGCTACCACGTGGTCGACCCGCTCACGGTCGAGATCGACACGAAGGTGCCCGACGCGACCCTGCCCTACCAGCTGGCCTGGATCCTGATGTCCTCGCCCGCGAACTGGGAGGCGCAAGGCAAGAGCTGGGACGCGGTGGCGAAGAAGCCCTCGGGCACCGGGCCCTGGAAGCTCGTGAGCTTCGTGCCGCGCGAGCGGGCCGAGCTCGTGCCCAACGAGGCGTATTGGGACAAGGACAGGATCCCCAAGCTCGACAAGATGGTGCTGCGGCCGATGCCCGACGCCAATGCCCGCGTGGCGGCGCTGCAGGCGGGCGAGGTGGACTGGATCGAGGCCCCGGCCCCCGATGCCGTGCCGGCGCTCAAGGCCAACGGCTTCAACATCGTCACCAACGTCTATCCGCACAACTGGACCTGGCACTTCTCGCGCCTGCCGGGCTCGCCCTGGAACGACGTGCGGGTGCGCCAGGCGGCCAACCTCGCGGTCGACCGCGAGGGGCTGAAGCAGCTTCTGGGCGGGCTCATGATCCCGGCCGAGGGCTTCATGCCGCCCGGCCATCCCTGGTTCGGCCACCCCACCTTCAAGGTGCGCTATGACCCGGAGGCGGCGAAGAAGCTGATGGCCGAGGCGGGCTACGGTCCCGATCACCCGATCAAGACGAAGGTCATCATCTCGCCCTCGGGCTCGGGCCAGATGCAGCCGCTGCCGATGAACGAGTACATCCAGCAGAACCTGGCCGAGATCGGCATCGACGTCGAGTTCGAGGTGGCCGACTGGAACACGGTGATCAACATCTGGCGCGCCGGTGCCAAGGACCCGAGCGCCAAGGGTGCGACCGCCATCAACTTCAGCTACTTCATCCAGGACCCGTTCACGGCGCTGATCCGCCACCTGCAGTGCAACCTGGTGCCGCCGGCCGGCACCAACTGGGGCTATTACTGCGATCCCGAGATGGACGCGCTGTTCGAGCAGGTGCGCAACACCTTCGATCCGGCCGAGCAGGAGAAGGTGCTGCAGAAGATTCACGAGAAGTACGTCAACGAGGCCCTTTTCCTCATGGTGGCCCACGACGTGAACGCCCGTGCCATGAGCCCCAAGGTAAAAGGCTTCGTGCAGGCGCAGAACTGGTTCCAGAACTTCTCGTCGATCACGATGGGCGACTGACGCCCCTGGCCGAGGCAGCGCCGGCGGGGGCCCACCTCCCGCCGGCGCGCCACGGAGAGCGCCCATGCTGAGCTACACCATCAAACGCATCGTCCACCTGATCCCGGTCGCGATCGGCGTCACCATCTTTTGCTTTATTCTTCTGCACATAGCGCCCGGCGATCCGCTGGCGGCGATCATGCCGGCCGACGCCACGGCGGAGCAGCAGGCGCAGATGCGGGCGATCTACGGCTTCGACCGGCCGCTGCCCGTTCAGTACGTTCTTTGGGTGTGGCGGGCGGTGCACGGCGATCTCGGCCTCTCGATCGCGACGGGCAGGCCGGTGACGGGCGAGATCAGCCAGGCCGCCGTCAACTCCTTCATCCTGGCCGGCGTCGCGACGCTGATCGGCTTCACCCTGGGCGCCAGCCTGGGCTTTCTTGGCCGGCGTCTTTCGCGGCACCTGGATCGACAGGCTCACCTCCGGCATCGCCATGCTGGGGGTGAGCGTGCCGCATTACTGGCTGGGCCTCGTGCTCGTCATCATCTTCGCGGTGGATCTGGGCTGGCTGCCTGCCACCGGCGGCGGTCCCGGCGGCTCGGCCGGACGGGCGCTGGACTGGGCCTATCTGCGCTATCTCATCCTGCCGGCCACCACCATGGCCGTGATCCCGATGGGCATCATCGCCCGCACGATCCGCTCGCTGGTGGCCGATATCCTCTCCCAGGACTTCACCCAGGCGCTGGCGGCAAAGGGGCTGATGACGCGGCAGGTGCTTTTGCACGTGGCGCGCAACGCCGCCCCCACCGCGATCTCGGTGATGGGGCTGCAGCTGGGCTATCTGCTGGGCGGCTCGATCCTGGTCGAGACCGTCTTTTCCTGGCCGGGGACCGGCTTTCTCCTCAACAACGCGATCTTCACCCGCGACCTGCCGGTGCTGCAGGGCACGATCCTGGTGCTCGCCATGTTCTTCATGCTGCTGAACCTCATCGTCGACGTGCTGCAGAGCGCCATCGACCCGCGGATCCAGAGGGGCTGAGCGATGGCGGCTGTGGCCCTTCCCCAGGCCCCCCTGGCGATCGCCCGCTCGCCCGGCTTCTGGCGCTCGGTGCTGGCGCGCCTCGGGCGCGACCCGGTGGCGCTGGCAGCGCTGGGCGTCGTCGTGGCGCTGCTGCTGACCGCCGTCTTCGCGCCCTACCTCGCCCCCTACGACCCGACCAAGGCCAGCATGATCCACAGGCTGAAGCCGATCGGCACGCCGGGGCATCTGCTGGGCACCGACGAGCTCGGCCGCGACATGCTCTCGCGCCTGATCTACGGCGCCCGGCTGTCGCTGCTGATGGGTGTCACCCCGGTGCCGATCGCCTTCGTGATCGGCTCGGCCATCGGCATCATCGCCGGCTATGTGGGCGGCTTCGTCAACACCGCGATCATGCGCACGATCGACGTCTTTTATGCCTTCCCGTCGGTGCTGCTGGCGGTGGCGCTGTCGGGTGCATTGGGCTCGGGCCTCACCAACGCGCTGGTCTCGCTCACCGTCGTCTTCATCCCGCAGATCGCGCGCGTGGCCGAGAGCGTCACGACCCAGGTGCGGCGCCTCGACTATGTGGACGCGGCCCGCGCCTCGGGGGCCGGCACGCCCACGATCATCGCCGTCCATATCTTCGGCAACGTGCTGGGGCCGATTTTCGTCTTTGCCACGAGCCTCATCTCGGTGGCGATGATCCTGGCGGCCGGCCTTTCCTTCCTGGGCCTGGGCGTGCGCCCGCCCGAGGCCGAGTGGGGCCTGATGCTGAACACCCTGCGCACGGCCATCTACGTCAACCCGATGGTGGCAGCACTGCCCGGCGTCATGATCTTCATCACCTCGATCGCCTTCAACCTCTTCTCGGACGGGCTGAGGGGCGCCATGGACGTGCGCCAGTGAGCGGCGCGCCCGCCGCCGCCCTCGGCCACCCGGACGCGCGCGACCGCGGCGGGCCGGCGCAGCCGCTCGTGGCCGTGCACGGCCTCGTCAAGCACTTCCCGGTCAAGGGCGGCAGCCTGCTCGGGCCGAAGCGCGTGGTGCGCGCGGTGGACGGCGTCGACTTCACCATCAAGAAGGGCGAGACGCTGGGTGTCGTGGGCGAGAGCGGCTGCGGCAAGTCCACGACGGCCCGCCTGCTGATGCAGCTCATCAATCCCGACAAGGGAGAGATCCTCTTCGACGGCGAGCGGGTGGGGCACACGATCAGCCTCGCCGACTATCGCCGCCAGGTGCAGATGGTCTTCCAGGACAGCCACGCCTCGCTCAACCCGCGCCTCACGATCGAGGCCTCGATCGCCTTCGGGCCGCGCGTGCACGGCCTGCCTGCCGCCAAGGCGATAGCGCGGGCGCACGATCTCCTGCACCGCGTCGGCCTCGAGCCCGGGCGCTTCGCCGGCCGCTACCCGCACGAGCTCTCGGGCGGCCAGCGCCAGCGCGTCAACATCGCAAGAGCCCTGGCCCTCGAGCCGCGCCTCGTGATCCTGGACGAGGCGGTCTCGGCGCTCGACAAGTCGGTCGAGGCGCAGGTCATCAACCTCCTCCTCGACCTCAAGCGCGACTTCGGCCTCACCTATCTCTTCATCTCGCACGACCTCAACGTGGTGCGCTTCATCGTCGACCGGGTGATGGTGATGTATCTGGGCAAGGTGGCCGAGATCGGCGCCCGCGACGACGTCTTCGACGACCCCCACCACCCCTACTCCGCAGCGCTCCTGGCCTCGATGCCCAAGATGGACCCGGCAAGGCGCACCGAGGCGCCGCCGCTGACGGGCGATCCGCCCAACCCGATCGACCCGCCGCCCGGCTGCCGCTTCCACACGCGCTGCTCCATGGCCGAGGCGCCCTGCCGGACGGTGGTGCCGCCGCTCTTCCGCGTGCGGGCCGGCCACGCCGCGGCCTGCCTGATGTCGGTCGCAGGCTCGGGGCACAGCCAGGCCGCCGACGCCCCGGCGGAGGCCTGAGCCATGACCCAGGCGGCACCCATGGTGGACATCCGTGATCTCGCGGTGACCTTCCGCGGCGCGCGCGGGCGGGTGAGGGCGGTGAACGGCGTGAGCCTCGCCGTGCAGCCGGGCGAGGTCGTGGCGCTGCTGGGCGAGTCGGGCTCAGGCAAAAGCGTCACGATGCGCTCGCTGCTGCGCCTGCACCCGCCCAGGACGCTGATCGAGGGCGGGATCCGGGTGGCGGGCGAGGACGTGATGGGCCTGTCCCAGAAGGCCTTGGCCGACCTCAGGGGCCGCATCGTCTCGATGGTGTTCCAGGAGCCGCGCCTGGCGCTCGACCCGGTCTACACGCTGGGCCACCAGATCGCCGAGACGATCCGCCGCCACGAGCCCGTGTCGCGCGCCGAGGCCAAGGCCCGGGCCCTGGCGCTGTTCGAGAAGGTGCGCATCCCCTCGCCCGAGCGGCGCCTCCAGACCTACCCGCACGAGATGTCGGGCGGCATGCTGCAGCGGGCGATGATCGCGATGGCGCTGGCCTGCAACCCCAAGGTGCTGCTGGCGGACGAGCCGACGACGGCGCTCGACGCGACGGTGCAGATCCAGATTCTTCTGCTCATCCGCGAGCTGCAGCGCGAGTACGGCCTCTCCGTTATTTTTGTCACCCACGATATCGGCGTGGCGGTCGAGGTGGCGGACCGGATCGCCGTGATGTACGCGGGCCGGATCGTCGAGGAGGGCACGGTGGCCGACCTGATCCATCGGCCGCAGCACCCCTACACGCAGGGCCTCCTGGGCGCCCGCGTCGAGCTGGCGCATGGCCGCGACCGCCTCGTCACGATCCC
This sequence comes from uncultured Alphaproteobacteria bacterium, assembly GCA_963735065.1. Taxonomy (GTDB): domain Bacteria; phylum Pseudomonadota; class Alphaproteobacteria; order Geminicoccales; family Geminicoccaceae; genus CAVTJL01. The sequence continues at coordinate 40,854 of CAVTJL010000001.1, forward strand.
CGGCGCCCCGCCCGACCTCTCGAGCCTGCCGCCGGGCTGCGCCTTCGCCCCACGCTGCGGGCGCGTGTCCGACAGCTGCCGCAGCGAGGTCCCGCCGCTCGTGGCGCATGCGGGGCCGGGTGTGGTGGCGTGCGTGCATCCGGGGTAGGTCTCCGGAATTCCGCGGGCAGATGAGGGCACGCGGCCTGCCTGAGGAGAGGCTCGCGGCCATCCTGGCCGAGCCCTGAGCGCGCTTCGGCTCCGGCAAACGGGCTCGTGCCTCGCCGCTCTGCGGATCGGCTGGCACGGCCTACGACGGCCCGGGACCGACGCACGGTCGCCGGCCGGGCTTCCTGTCGGTCTTTCCTCGCGTCGGCGCGCCGCTCCAGGTAAGGATGCGCGCGGAGGGTGCGTGCGCGGCTGGAGCGCGATCGAATGAAAGACAAGTCCGTTTGGAAGGTCGGTGCCTGGGTCACCGAGGCCGGGCTCATGGGCATGCCGGAGACGGCGCTCTTGAGCGGGTTCTGCGAGCGCCTGGTCGCGGCGGGCCTGCCGCTCACGCGGGCGATCGTGATCATCGACACGCTTCATCCCGTCTATGAGGGGCGGCTCTTCCGCTGGCGCCAGAAGCCGACGCCCGGCGAGGACCTCTTTACCGAGTATGGGCGCGCCGACGGGGGCAGCGAGGCCGCCGAGCGCTGGCGGCGCAGCCCCTTCTATCACCTGCTCGAGACGGAGGGGTCGGTGCTGCGGCGGTGCTTCTGCCGGGGCGATCCCACGGACTTTCCCCTGCTGCAGCAATATCACGGCGAGGGCGAGACCGACTATCTGGCGATGATCCATCGCTTCGCCGCCGAGGGTGCGATCGGCGAGATGGACTGCGTCTATTCCTCCTGGTGCTCGGATGCGTCGGAGGGCCTGAGCGACGATCAGGTCGAGGCGCTGACGAGGCTCGTGCCGAGCCTGGCGCTCGCCATGAAATGCGCCTCGCTCGCCCGGATCGCCGGCACGCTGGTCGAGACCTATCTGGGGCGCGACGCGGGACGGCGCGTGCTGAGCGGGCGCATCGAGCGCGGCGTGGCCGACCGGATCGACGCCGTCTTGTGGTTCTCGGACCTGCAGGGCTTCACGAAGATCACCGACACCGCCGCCCCCGAGCAGGTGATCCCGCTCCTCAACGACTATGCCGAGGCCATCGTCTCGGCGATCCACGACGCCGGCGGCGACGTGCTGAAGCTCATCGGCGACGGCACGCTCGCCATCTTCGAGGCCGAGGACCCGGGAAAGGCCTGCCACGGCGCGCTCGAGGCCGAGGCGCTCGCCCGCGAGCGCGTGAAGGCTCTGAACTGGCGGCGCCGACAGGAAGGCCTGCCGCTGACCAAGCCCTATCTGGGCCTCCATATCGGCGAGGTCTTTTATGGCAACATCGGCAGCCACGACCGGCTGGACTTCACGGTGGTGGGCCCGGCCGTGAACGAGGCCAGCCGCATCGCCACCATGTGCCGCTCGGCCGAGCGCGACGTGCTCTTGTCCTCGGCCTTCGCCGCGGCGGCGGATCCGCGGGACAGGGCGCGGCTGGTCTCGGTCGGCCGCTACGCGCTCCGGGGCGTGGGCCGGCCGCAGGAGCTTTTCACGCTGGAGCGGCCGCTGGATCCGCTGCCGGGGGCATGAGGGACGAGGTAACGGTCCACGGAAGCTCACGACGAAGAGCGGGACCGCGTGGCTCCATGAAATCCCTAAGTAATATCTACGGCAATTCAAGCGAGGTACGAGGATCCCAATACATCTCTCTTTCTCTATCAGAGCCCTGTTCTCGTTAGCCTACAGGTGGACGCCCCGAGGATCTTCCGTGCTCAGCCTCTTGTGGGTGCGTAGGCCGACAGAGCTCCATCCTTCTTCCCTTGGCGCGGCAGACATTTACCGCCGTGTCCGACCTTCCTCGTACCCGCTAAGCTGATCCTCTACTTTTTTCAGATAGTAAGACACCGTGTAGAGGGCAGTCACGAGCATGTCGGCCAGCCAGTCGAGGTAGGGTATCTCTGCGACAGCAAGGTCACCGCGCGCTGCACGGGTCCCGATGCTTGCCAACGCTCGAAGGCTCTCTTCGGCGTCCAGCAGGCGCACCGGCAGCCTGTTGTATGTGGCAAGATCCTTCAGCATCTCGTAGAGATCCCGGCCTTCAGCGCGGCGATCACGACAGATCAGCTCGAGAGCGCGCTGTAACAGGATGCCGTAAGCATTGTGGTCGATGAGCTTGACGCTGCCGGCGGCGATCCAGGCCTGCTCGATCTCCTTGGGCAAGCCCCTCGGAGAAGAGAGCTTGTCGTGGCAGATGATGGAGAAAGTGGGGCCTTCCGACGCGCTCCGCTGGCCGAAGAGGTAGAGCAGCACCCCGCGCCGGCAGCCCGGGCACCGGACGAGCTGATAGGCGGGCCCCCTCTCGGACGAGGGCCAAGCGCGGACCTCGTAGCCTGACAGGTCGGCCTGCGCCTCGACCGGCATGCTGCCGCCATATCCACAGCTCGGGCATTTCAAACGGGCCCAAAGAGAATCGTCTGGCACCGATGCGCTCCACTCCCCGCCTTCAGGGAAAGCCTTGAGCTATGTCCAAGTCATATCACGAAAACGCCACAAGCTTGCTTCGAAGATGCAGTCTCGGCGCCAAGACGAGAGACGGCTATGGGGCTGGCGATTGGCAGACGGAAAGGTCCTCCATTGGGCCCGCGACGCGGCGATCGACAGCGTCGCCAAACGGGCGGAGGGGCAGCCCCCTAACCCGACACAAGCTCCAGCCGCATCATCACGGCATTGCCGGCGTCGCCGGGGTCGCGGGGCCGGTCGTCGGGGCGGAAGCCGGTGGCGCGGTAGAGGGCCAGCGCCTCGTGGTGGCGTGGGAGGGCGCTCAGCTCCATGGTGGTGAAGCCCATCTCCCTGGCGCGCTGCTTCAGCCGCTCGACCAGCATCCGGCCGGCACCCATGCCGCGCGCGGCCTCGCGGACGAACATGCGGTTCATCTCGCACGCGCCGCCGCCCAGATCCTTCAGCATAACGATCCCGACGGGGCTGCCCTCGCGCGTCGCGACGAGACATTCGCCCCTGGGCGGATTGTAGTGGACCAGCACTTCCGTGATCTGCTCATCGAACTTCTGGTGCCGGAGATAATTGTCGATCTCGGCCGCCATCTCCGGATAGCGCTGATGCAGCCAATCGACGAACTCATAGGCCAGCTGGTAGACGGCCTCGGCGTCCTTCTTGTCGCGAGCGGGATGGATCTCGATCATGACGTCTCCCGATCTGGCGTGGGGTTGGCCGATGCGGGGCCAGGATGTGGCCCCGCGCCACGCGACGCAAGGCCCCGGCGGCGCGAGGCCGGGCCATGGGGGAGATGCGGGGTGAGCAAAGCCTGCCGGGCCGTCTTTTGGCTCTATCTGCTGCTCTGCCTCTTGGCGCTGCTCGTCATACCGGCGAGCGAGGCCGGGCTTTTCGGGCTGACGCCCGATCCGCTGGCTGCCGTCTTTGCGGTGCTGCTGGCGCAGCCCTGGCTGTCGCTCGTCTCGGCGGTCGTCGGCGACACGGGCCTCGCGGCGAGCGTCGCGATGACGCTCGCCGGCATGGTCCTCAATGCGGCGCTGCTGCGCGCCGTCTGCAATCTTCTGGCGCGACGTCGCCGCGCGCGGCAGGAAAAGCTCAGCCCTTGAGCCTGCTGTCGTCGTAGCCGTCGATGGCGTTGGCGCGCAGATAATCGAGCTTCATCTCGATGCCGAGGCCGGGCTTTCGGGGCAGCTTGAGGCGGCCGTTCGAGTTGTCGAGCGGGGTCTCGATGAACTGGTTGTAGCGGCTCAGGTCCCAGCGGCTGGTCTCGACACGGTAGAAGTTGGGCACCGTGATCATGACGTGGGCGCCCGCCACGACATTGATCGGGCCGCTCGCGTCGTGCGGCGTGACCGGGACGTAGTAGGCCTCGGCCATGGTCGAGATCTTCTTGAGCTCGCTGATGCCGCCGGTCCAGGTGACGTCGGGCATGATGTAGTGGGCGAGCGAGCGCTCGAGGATGGGCACGAACTCCCAGCGCGTGTGCAGCCGCTCGCCCACCGAGATGGCGGCGCTCACACTCTGCTTGACCTCGGCCAGGGCGTTGTAGCTCTCGACCGGCACCGGCTCCTCGAACCAGTCGATGTCGCCCGCCTCCTCGAGCGAGCGGCACAGGCGGATGGCGGTCGGCACGTCGAAGCGGCCGTGCGCGTCGATGAGGATGTCGACCTCGGGCCCGGCGGTGTCGCGGATCAGCGCCGTGAGCTCGGCCGCCTCCCGCTCGCCCTTCTTGCCGAGCTGGCCGTCGAGATAGCCGTGGCGATGGCCGGCGGTGGCCTCATAGGCCGGGAAGGGGTCGAACTTGATGCCGGTGTGGCCCAACTCGACGATGTCCCGGATCTCGCGGACGACACCTTCCTTGGTCTTGAACTTCGACTGGTCGGGGTGGGTGTAGAGGAGGATGTCCTCGCGCACCGGGCCGCCCAGAAGCTCGTAGATGGGCAGGTCCAGCACCTTGCCGCGCAGGTCCCAAAGGGCGATGTCGATGCCGCTCACCACATGCGAGGTGGCGCCGCGCGTGCCCATGTAGGTGAAGGCGCGGAAGACCTTGTGCCAGGTCTCCTCGATGCGGCTCGGATCGTCGCCCACGAGGATGTCGTTGAGCTGGCGGAGGATGCCCGCCACGGCGCGGTTGGCGATCTTGGTGGTGGTGGTGATCTCGCCCCAGCCCGAGATGCCCTCGTCGGTGCGGACCTCGACGAAGAGATACTCGCCCCAGAAGCCCTCGACCTTGATGAGCCACGGCACGACCGCGGTGATTTTCATGACTGCTTTTGTCCTCGGTAGATTGGATGGCGGCAGATTAGGTGGCGATCTCGGGGCCGGGCCCTCGCCGGCCTGGTCGCCTACCAGTTGGCGATGGTGCCGTCGCGGGTGACCACGGCCTGGAGGCCTGCGATCTGCTCCTGCTCGAAGGGATGGCGCGCCGCCTCGGCCTCGTCGATCTCGACGCCCAGGCCGGGGGCCGTCGGCACCTCCCAGAAGCCGTCGACGCGGTTGATCGGCGTGCTGACGACGTCGTTGTACCAGGGGATGGAGCCCGTGACCTCCTCGAGCACGACGAAGTTGGGCACGGCCACGCCGAAATGCAGGCCCACGGCACCGGCGATCGGGCCCATCGGGTTGTGCGGGCAGACGCCGATATAGTTGGCGGCGGCGGTGGCCGCGATGTGCTTGCCCACGGTGAAGCCGCCGCAATGGCAGAGGTCGGGCTGGACGTAGGTCACGGCCTTGAGGTTGCAGAGATCCTCGAACTCCTTGTGGGTCAGCAGGCGCTCGCCCGTGGCGATGGGCACCGAGACCTTCTGGGCGATCATGCGCATGGCCTCGGGATCGCCCGGCTGCACCGGCTCCTCGACGAACATGGGCTTGGCCGGCGCCACGGCGTTGATGTAGGCGATGGCCGCCTCCATCGAGGACGGGCGGCCGTGGAAGTCGAGCATGATGTCCATGTCCGGGCCCACCGCCTCGCGCACCGCCTGGAGCAGCTCGCCCGTGTGCCGCACCTCCTTGGCCAGCGTGTCGTAGTGCGTGTAGGGGACCGGGCCGAACTTGAGCGCCGTGTAGCCCGCCTCCCTGATCTCGACCGCCGATTCGCAGTAGCTCGTGATGTCGCGGCTGTGGCGCACGATCTTCTTCGTCATGGCGCCGATGTGGGTGTAGACGCGCACCCGGTCGCGCACCTTGCCGCCCAGGAGCTGCCAGACCGGCTGGCCCAGATCCTTGGCCTTGATGTCCCAGAGCGCCTGCTCGATGGCGCTGGCGGCGGTGAGGCCGATGACGCCCAGGGGCCAGAAGGCGGCCTTCATCAGCAGCTCGAGCGCCTGGGTGACGTTCCTGGGGTCGCGGCCGAGCATGATGGGCTCGAAGTCCTCGACGCAGCCGACCACGCCCCGCGTCTTCCATTCGAGCGTGCCCTCGCCCCAGCCATAGAGGCCCGGCTGGTCCGTCTCGACCTTGACGAAGACCCAGTTGCGATGGGGCGGCGCCGCCACGACCAGGCTTTTGACACGGGTGATCTTCATGCTCGGTTCCTTCTGGGCGATGGCGGCGGGCGGGCCGTCAGGCCGCGATGAGCGCCTGCCTCGTCTTGGCGTCGAAGAGGTGGAGATTGTCCTGGTCGAGCTGGAGCCAGACCTGGTCGTCGGGCGCCAGCGGGATGGCGGCCGGCACGCTCACGACCAGGACCGAGCTGCCGAGCTCGATATGGGCATAGGTGATGTCGCCGGTGGGCTCGACCGTGTAGACGCGGCCCGGGATGGTGTCGGGCCGGGGCTCGGTCGAGAGCGCTATCATGCTGTGGCGGGCGCCCAGCACGATGGCCCGGCCGCTGGCCCGCTCGGCCTTGCGCGCGTTCTCGGGCGAGAGGTGGCAGCTCCAGCCGTTCTGGCGCACGAGCGTGCCCTGCCCGTCCCGGTCGAGCTCGACCTCCATGAGGTTCATGGCCGGGCTGCCCACGAAGCCCGCGACGAAGGTGTTGACGGGCTTGGCGAAGATCCGGGCCGGCGTGTCGTACTGCTGCAGCACGCCGCCGCTCATCACGGCCATCCGGTCGGCCATCGTCATGGCCTCGAGCTGGTCGTGCGTGACGTAGATGACGGTGGCGTCGAGGTCGCGGTGAAAGCGCTTGAGCTCGGCCCGCATCTGCACGCGCAGCTTGGCGTCGAGGTTCGAGAGCGGCTCGTCCATCAGGAAGACGGCGGGATCGCGCACCAGCGCCCGGCCCAGCGCCACGCGCTGCTGCTGGCCGCCCGAGAGCTCGCGCGGGCGCCGCTCGAGCAGGTGCACGATGTCGAGCACCTTGGCCGCCTCCCTGACCTTGGCGTCGATCTCGGCCTTCGGCAGCTTTCTCATCCGGAGCGGGAAGGCGAGGTTCTTGTAGACCGTCTTGTTCGGGTAGAGCGCGTAGTTCTGGAAGACCATCGCGATGTCCCGATCCTTGGGATCGAGATCGTTGACGAGGCGCTCGCCGATGTGGATCTCGCCGTCGCTGATCTCGATCAGGCCGGCCACGAGATTGAGCGTCGTCGTCTTGCCGCAGCCCGACGGGCCCACCAGCGCCACGAACTCGCCATCCTCGACCGTCAGGGAGACGCTGCTGACGGCGATCACGGAGCCGTAGCTCTTCACGACCTCGCGCAGCTCAACCTGGGCCATGCTGCGATCCTCCAAGGGGTGACATCGACAGGGACCGAGCCCGGGACCGTGCGGCCGTCACGACTTGACCGCACCTTCGGTCAGGGCCCGAACGAAGTATTTCTGCAGGACGAGAAACATCACGACGACCGGCACGCTCATGATGAACGAGGCCGCCATCAGCCCCGGCCAGTTGGTCGCATATTCCGAGAAGAAGCGCTGAAGGCCGACGGGCAGCGTGAGCTTGCTCTCGTCGTTGAGGAAGGTGAGCGCATAGACATACTCGTTCCAGGCGATGATGAAGGAGTAGATCGCCGTGGCGATGATGCCGGGTGAGGACAGCGGCATGACGATCAGCACGAAGGCCTGGAAGCGGGTGGCGCCGTCGACGCGCGCCGCCTGCTCGAGCTGGACCGGCAGGTTGTCGTAGAAGCCCTTGAGGAGCCAGATCGAGAGCGGCAGGCCGAAGGTGAGGTAGGTGAGGACCAGCGAGGTGCGCGTGTTCACGAGGTCGAGCCAGCGCATCATGATGAAGAGCGGCATCAGGAAGACGACCGCCGGGAACATGTTGCGGACCAGCACGGCGAAGAAGAGAAACTTCCGGCCGGGAAAGCGGAAGCGCGAGAAGGCGTAGGCGGCCGGCACGGCGATCGCCACGCCGATCACCGTCGTGGCGGCCGAGATCCCGATGCTGTTCAGCATGAAGCCCAGGAACTCGCGACCCACGTCGTTCGTGGGCGAGAGCAGCCGCTTGTACTGCTCGAGGGTGACGGTGCTGGGGATCCATTCTGGCGGGTATTGGAGCGCGCCGAACTGCGTCTTGATGGAGGTGAGGAACATCCACACCATCGGCAGCACGGCAAAGAGAAGGAGGATGACGAGAAAGATCCAGCCAAACACCGACCAGCCGTCAACCCCCTTGCGCCGGCGCCGGGCCGGGCCGCGGACGGAAAGAGCAGCGCTCATCGCCCCTCTCCTTCCTCGCCGCGCGTCAGCGCGCGGACGTAGAAGTAGCCCATCGACATCATGACGATGAAGAGAATGACCGAGTAGGCGGACGCGATGCCGAAGCGGATCCTGCCGAAGGCCAGCTGGTAGATCTGGGTGATCCAGATGTCCGAGGCGCCGGCCGGCCCGCCGCCCGTCATGATCCAGGGGATCGTGAAGGAGTTGAGGTTGGCGACCAGCATCAAGAGCACCGTCACGAGTGTCACGCCCTTCAGATGGGGCATGGTGACGTGCCAGAAGCGCTGCCACGGGCCGGCGCCGTCCACCATGGCGGCGCGGTGCAGCTGGTCCGGCACGGTCTGCAGGCCGGCCAGCAGCATGATCATCGCGAAGGGGAACTCCTTCCAGACGTTCACGACGATGAGCGAGCCCAGCACGCTGTGGACATTGTCGAGGAAGTTGATGGGCTTGTCGGTGAGACCCAGCTCCACCGCCGCAGCACCGATGACGCCCAGATCGCTGTGGTAGATCCAGCGCCACACATAGGAGGCGGCGACCGCGCTCACGACGTAGGGCACGAGCAGGATGCCGCGCATCAGGCCGCGACCGACGAACTCGCGGTTCAGCACGATGGCGGCACCAAGGCCCAGCACGAAGGAGAAGAAGGTCGACCCGAGCGTCCAGACGACGGTGTTGATCGTGACGTCGCGGAAGCTCTGGCTCGCCAGGATGCGCTGGTAATTGTCGAAGCCGACGAAGATCTTGTCGGCCATGGCGAGGCTGGGCGGCGTCTTGAAGAAGGAGAGATAGACCGTGTACCAGACCGGGTAGGCGATCACGAGCAGCATCACGCCCAGCGCCGGCGCCACGTAGAGATAGTCCGCCCGGTGGTGGACGATGCGGCGGAGCAGGGTCCGGGCACCAGCCCGCAGGCCGGCGCGCCGGGCTCCCGGAGGCGGCCCGGTCTGTCATGATGGCCACGTGAGGCTCTTTCCTTCGGGGCTCAGGATCAGGCGAGGCTCAGGATCGGGCGGCCGGCACCGTCGGGGCGCCGGCCGCGGCAGCCGCTAGATCGGGCTGATGATATCCTGGAGCTTCTTGGCCGCGTCGGCCGCGGCGTCGTCGATCGACATCTTCTGCGTCAGCACGTTCTGCAGCATCTCGGGCACGACGATGTTCATGATCTCGGTCGATTCGGGAATGACCGGGAAGGCGATGCCGGAGGGCAGCATCGAGGTCGTGACGTTCAGGAACTTGATCTGCTCGAGCCGCTGCTTCATCCACTTGGTCCTGAAGCCGCGCAGATTGCCCGGGTTCGACTGCTCCCAGTTGAGCTTGGTCGACCATTCGGGCCCGGTCGAGAAGGCGATGAAGGCGCGGGCCGCGTCGACGTCGAGCTTCCCGTCGACCACGTCCGGATGGAACATGTGCGCGTTCCAGCCGCCGAAGACCACGGCGCGGCGCGCCGGGCCTCTGGGGATCAGGCCGTAGCGCATGTTGGCCACCACCGCCTCGGCCACCTTCTTGTCGCTGCCGGTGGCGTGCTTGGCGCGGTCCACCATGTAGGCGTACTCGGTGGGGTGGCTGATCATCATCGCCAGCTGGCCGGCGACGAAGGGATCCTCGTTCTCGGTCTGCGTGTTGGTCAGCGCCGAGACCGGCACCGACTTGTCACGCACATACATGTCGTAGGAGACCCTGAGCGCGTCCTTGGTGCCGGCGCTGTCGATCATGATCTTCTGGTAGGTCGGATGGGGCTCGGCCTCGTCCAGGGCCCCGCCGCCATAGGCCCAGGCCTGCGGCATGAACCGGTAGGGCGTGTTGCCGGCATTGACGCGGGCCACCATGCCGTAGCCGTTCTTGCCCGTCTTCTCCTTGATCTGCTTGGAGTAGGCGACGACGTCGGCCCAGGTGGCGGGGGCCTTCTCGGGATCGAGCCCGGCCTGCTCGAAGATCTGCGCGTTCCAGATGAACGCCATGGTCTCGTTGTTGGTCGGGATGCCGTACTGCTTGCCCTGCCAGTTGGCCGAGTTCATGGCCCGCGGCCAGAAGTCGACCGACCGGTAGCCCACGTCCTCGGGCTTGAGCTCGCTGAGCTGGCCCTTGGCGGCGAACTCCGCACCCCAGAGCAGCATCAGGCGAGCCACCATCGGCGCCGCCCGGCCCAGCGCCGCCGTCCTGAGCTTGGTCGGGATGTCGTTGTAGCTGATGCTTTGCTTCTCGACCGTGATGTTCGGGTAGGTCTTGGCGAAGGCCGCCCAGAACTCGTCCTCGAGCTTGTGCTGGAGCGGGGTCGAGGCCTCGTTCGGTCCGACATACCAGTAGGTCAGGTGGCCCTTGTAGTCGAGCGGCACGATCTTGGCGCACTCGGCCGCCGTGTCGACCTCGATCGTGCCGGCAATGCTGTCGACATACTCGGGCGACCATTTGCTGACGTCGATGACGGGTGCCTGGTCATCGGCCAGGGCCCTGAGCGGGCTGCCAAGCGCCGCCGCCAGGCCGGCACCCGCCGAGTAGCCGAGTAGCCGGCGCCTGCTCAGCGAGAATAGGTCCTCATCGCGGAAACTGGTCATCAGCTCATCCCTCGATCTTGATTGGCCCGGTCTCATGCTGCCTCGCCGCCGATCGAGCGATCGGCGGCGAGGCAGCATGAGCCCCTGCTTCTTTCGCCCGTCCGGCGCCTACCTGGAGGCCGCGGCGCCGTCGGGCGGCTTCGTCACGACGCCTATCAAGATCGTATATTCTTTGTCAAGGATCACATATTAAATTACACTAGCGGCCTGGATTGCTTGGCTGCAAGCGGCCGCCGCCTGCTATCCTGCGGTGCAGGCCGGCGGCGAAGGATGGAGGTGGGGATTGGGCGACAAAAAAAAGCAGACCATTCAGCCCAACTATAATCGACTCCGCGATCTCATCCGCGCCGACATCATCGAAGGCCGCCTCCCCTCGGGCGCGCGCCTGAAGATCGCCGACCTGGCCGCGCGCTATGCGAGCAGCGGCATCCCCGTGCGCGAGGCGCTGCAGCAGCTGCAGGGCGAGGGCATCGTGACCTTCACGCCCAACCGCGGGGCGCGCGTGCGGCAGATCGACGAGCAGTTCATCCGCAACATCCACGAGATGCGGGCGATCGTGGAGCCCTACCTGCTGCGCTGGTTCGTCCGCCACCACAGCCCCGAGCAGCTGGCCATGCTGGAGGCCGTGCAGCGCGACTACGACCGTGCGGCCGACGAGGGCGTGTTCGCGCACTGGACGGCCCAGAACCGGCGGTTCCACAGCATCTGCTACGACGGCCACTACAATACCGAGGCGCTGGTCATGGCCGCCCGCCATGACGGGGTGATCCGCGCCATTTCGTTGCGCATCCCGGCGAGCCCGGCGCGCGGCCGCCAGGCGAGCCGTGAGCACTGGGCCATCATCGAGAGGGTGCGCGAGCACGACGAGGATGGTGCTGCCGCCATCGTGGCCGAGCATGTCCGCCATGCCGGCCAGCACATGATCGAGCGCATGCTGGCGGTGGGCTGGTCGGAGCTGCGCCGGCCGCGCCAGATCGCCGAGGCGCTGCCCGCCGTCGCGATGGCGGATGTCGCGGCCACGGCGAGCCCGGCGCCCGTGCTGGCCGACGACTGAGGCCTGTTTCCCGCCTGGGCGAGAGGCCGGCGCCCGCGCTCAGTAGCGGTCGTGGGCGCGCATCAGGCGATCGACCCGATCCTGGGCGCGGCGCAGGGCGGTGCGGATGGTCTGGGTGCGGCGGAGCATGGCGTGGATCTCCTCGCCCAGGATGGTGGTGATGGCGGCGAACTCCGGCACCGGTGGGCGGGGCCAGAGGCGGAGCTGGCCCTTTTTCGCCATCTCGTCGACGTCGGCGATGACGGGCGAGAGCTGGCGCACCTCGAGGTCGGCGGCGACGCTGAAGCGCGGCGTGCAGAGCCCGCCATGCTGGACGAAGAGCTTCATGACCTCGGGCGAGGTCAGCCACTCGATGGCGCGCCAGGCGAGCGGCACGCGCTCGGGCTCGAGGTTGGCCGGGATGGCAAGGACAAAGCCGCCGATGGCGGAGACGTTGCCGCGCCGCTCGCCCTCCTGGAGGGGGCCGCCCAGGGGATGGGGCAGGAAGCCCACATTGCCGCGCGCGGGCGAGGCCGGGTCGCGCTCGAAGCGGGCAGCACGGATGGCCCAGATATAGGCCAGCGCGGCGTTGCCCTGGCTCACGAGCTCGATCTGCTCGATCCAGGAGGTCTCGAGCACGTCGGGCGGCGAGACCTCGAGCAGCTCGCGCATGAACTCGGCGGCCTGGCGGGCGCGGGGCGTGTCGATCTGGGGGCGGAACTCGTCGCCCGCGATGTGCGAGGCGTCGTAGCCGTCGGGGACGCGGCGCAGGCTCAGGAGCGGCTGGCCGAAGGCGGCGAGGAACAGCATGAAGGCGTAGCCGACCGGCAGGCCCGGGGCGCCGGCCCAGGAGACGCCGTAGATGCGCTCGGCCGGCGCGTGCAGCGCGCGGGCGACCTCGAGCAGCTCCTCGGTGGTGGCGGGCGGCTCGAGCCCGCGCGCCTCGAGCATGTCGCGGCGGTAGACCAGCACCTCGGGCGTGGTCTGCAGCGGGATGCCGTACTGGTGGCCGCCGGCACGGCCCGCGGCCCAGCTGGCCGGATAGAAGTCGGCGCGGTTGAGCCCGCTCTGGGCGATCAGCTCGTCCAGCGGCAGGAGCACGCCGTCGCCCACATACTCGCCCATCCAGGGCAGGTCGACGGCCAGGATGTCGAACTCGGAGCGGTCGCGCGCGGCGTTGGCGAGCGCCCTCAGGCGCAGCTCGTCCAGCACGCAGCCCTGGAAGCGCACCCTGCCGCCCAGCAGGTGCGCGATCTCGCGCCGCAGCTCCTCGCCCACGAAGAAAAAAGGATCGTTGTAGAGGAGGAGGTTGAGGCTCTGGCCGGGCCCCAGCCCGCTCGCCGGCACCGAGGGCGGCGGGATGATGCGTGCCGAGAGGTAGGAGGTGCCGAGATAGAAGGAGCTGGCGTCCTCGCGCTCGCCCAGCGCCCGGGCGATCGAGGCCTTGATGTCGCGGCCATAGGCGAAGACGCGATCGACCAGCATGGCGCTCGGGTGGATCGAGTGCGATAGGCCCGAGCGCGTGCGCGGCCGGCGCACGAGGAGGCCCGCCTTGAACATCTCCTCGATGCGGCGGAGCGCGGTGGTGTAGGGCACCTCGGCCGCGTTGGCGAGGCTGGTGGGCGTCACGAGCCGCCCGGTCAGGTGGCGCCGCATCAAGAACACCGTCATGTTCCAGATCGGATCGGGCTCGAACAGCTCGAGCCGGCGCTCGCCCGACAGGCGCATGCGCTCGACCAGGTCCAAAAGGCTCAGCAGCTCCTCGGCGGTCACGGCCGCACCCTCAGGCTGTTGCGCGAACGCGGCGTGCGCATGCCGGATTGTTCAGTTTGAACATCTCTCCACTATACGCGGGCGGTCACATGGAGCAAGATGTAAGGAAGTGAAGGATGGCGCACGGGCGGCAGGAGATCGCCTCGGCGTCCGATCTCGGGGAGAGCGTATTTGTCGAACGAAGCTTCCGACTAGACCTCAGGACGAGTGCCAAGCGACAGCGCAAGCTGTGGCGCGAGATGTTGCTTGGCGTTCGTCTATCGTGCGATTTGCGGACTGGTGACCATATCTGGTCTCCGGCAGACGTGCTCTTTTGATCACGAGGCTTGACTGAACCGGGGGAGAGCGATGCGGGAGCTGCGGATTGGCCTCGTCGGCGCCGGCTGGATGGGCAAGGTCCATTCCATGGCCTTTCACAGTGCCCGGCAGGCCTTCGGCCCCGAGCCGGCGGTGCCGGTGCTGGACGCGGTGGCCGACATCGATGCCGGGCAGGCCGAGCGCGCCGCGCGCGACTACGGCTATGCCCGGGCCGTGGCCGACTGGCGGGAGATCGTGAACGATCCCGCCATCGACATCGTCGACGTCTGCACGCCCAACGACATGCATTTCGACGTGGCGATGGCGGCGATCGCCGCCGGCAAGCATGTCTATTGCGAGAAGCCGCTGGCCAACTCGGTCGAGCTGGCCCGCCAGATGAAGGAGGCGGCCGAGGCCAAGGGGGTCACGACGCTCGTCGGCTTCAACTTCATCCAGAATCCAGTGCATGTCCTCGCAAGAAAGGCGATCGAGCAGGGCGACATCGGCGATCTCGTCTATGCCCGGCTCTACTTCAACTCCGACTTCATGGCCGACCGCGAGCTGCAGCACACCTGGCGCAACGACCTGAAGCGTGCCGGCAGCGGCGTGGTGGGCGATCTCGGCGCGCATCTCCTGAGCTATTTTTTCTATGTGGCGGGGCTGCCGGTCGAGGAGGTGCTCTGCACCCTCGAGACGGTGATCCCGGACCATGCGGCGCCGTTGGGTGCCGGCGGCTTCAAGATCGGGACCGTGGGCGACAGCAGCCGGCGCATCCCCAACACGACCGACGACATCGCCACCGTCCTGTTCCGCTTTCCGGGCGGCAGCGGGCATCTCGAGGCGAGCCGGGTGTCGAACGGCATCCGCTACGACATCGGCTACGACATCGTCGGCTCCAAGGGCACGCTGCGCTACAGCTACGACCGGATCAACGACCTCCAGCTCTACACCGAGACCGGCCCGGTCGAGTTCCGCGGCTTCAAGCAGATCGAGATGGGCCCGAGCGATCCGCGCTTCGCAGCGCTGCATCCGGTGACCGGCCTCGGGCTCGGCTACAACGACTACAAGGCGATCGAGGCGCGCGAGATGATCGCCGCCGTGGGTGAGGGCCGGCCGGCCTGGCCCGATTTCGCCTTCGGCTACCGGGTGCAGCGGGTGGTCGAGGCGTGCCAGCGCTCCCACCGCGAGCGCTCCTGGGTGAAGGTCGGGAGCTAGGCGCGGCAGCGCGCCGCTCCCGCGATCGAGGACGGCCCCGCGACAGGGGCCGCAGGCAGGGAGGATGAGAACGATGCGACTATTGTCGGCGATGACGGCGGCAGCGGCGCTGACGGCGCTGATGGTGACCGCGGCACCGGGCGTCCGCGCCCAGGAGGCGCGGGACGGCTACAAGGGCGCCCCGCGCACCGAGCTCTGGTCGCCCGTCGAGCTGCAATATACCGACACGAGCAAGTACAAGAAGAAGCCGCCCTACGTGATCGGCTTCTCGAACGCGTCGGTCGACAATACCTGGCGCCTCGCCCAGCTGCACTCGATCGAGGCCGCGGCCGCCCGGCACAAGGACGTCATCAGCCATCTCTACATCACCGATGCCAACAACAGTCCCTCCAAGCAGATCTCGGACGTGCAGGACCTGCTGGAGCGCGGCGTCGACCTGCTGCTGGTGAGCGCCTCCAAGGCCGACGCGCTCGATCCCGTGGTAAGCCGTGCGATGCGCAACGGCACGCCCGTGATCATGGTCGACCGGCGCATCACGTCCGACAATTTCGTGAGCTTCGTCACCGCGTCCGATCTGGTGCTGGGCCGCCTCTACGCGCAGTGGCTGGTCGAGAAGCTGCACGGCAAGGGCAACATCATCATGCTGCCGGGCCAGGCCGGCGCCAGCCCGGCCGAGCTCAGGATCGCCGCCGCGCGCTCGATCTTCGACCAGTATCCGGGGATCAAGATCCTCGACATGCAGTACACGGACTGGAGCGCGCCGAAGGCCAAGACGATCGTCTCGGCGATGATCCAGAAGTTCGGCCACGAGATCAACGGCATCTGGAACGATTCGGGCGTGCAGGGCGTGGGTGCCCTCGAGGCCTTCGTCGCCGCCGGCTGGAAGCCCGGCACGATCCCGCCCGCCACCTGCGCCGACCTCAATGGCTGCCTCAAGGTCGCGGTCGAGAACAAGATCCCGGTGCTCAACGTCGACTACCCGCCGGCCATGGGCGGCGTCGCGGTCGACCTGGCGCTCCAGGTGCTGGCCGGGGCCAAGGTGCCGAAGCTCTACATCGTCAACTCCGACATCGTCGTCTCCAAGGGTGACGAGACGCCCTCGATCCACGCCGACCGCTGGGCCGAGGACTATGTGCGCATGGACAAGCCCATGGACCTGATCCTCTCCTCGGGTCTCGGCCCGAGCTACGATCCCAACACGTTCAAGGTCGACTATCCAAAGTAGGCTCCCTGCCCTGCCGCAGCGCCCGAGCGCCGCGGCAGGGCCTCTTTCTTGTTCTCGAGGCACGAGAAGGCGGCATGCTTCTGGCTCACGGCGTCACCAAGACGTTCCCCGGCGTGAAATCCCTGGACCGTGTCGACTTCGAGGCGCGGGCCGGCGAGATCCTGGCGCTGGTCGGCGAGAACGGCGCCGGCAAGAGCACGCTCATCAAGGTCATCGCCGGCGCCTACCAGCCCGACGAGGGCGAGCTCCTGCTCGACGGCAGGAAGGTGCGCTGGAGCTCGCCGCACGAGGCGCGCGACGCCGGCATCTACGTCATCTACCAGGAGCTCGTGCTCTTCCCCGAGCTCTCCATCGCCCGCAACATCTTCATCGGCAGCGAGCCGCGCGGCCGGCTGGGCCTGATCGACCATGGCGCCATGCGCCGCGAGGCGCGCCGCCTGCTGGGCGAGCTGGGCGTGGGCCTCGATCCCGACCGCAAGGTCAAGACGCTCTCGGTCGCCGACCAGCAGATGGTCGAGATCGCCCGGGCGCTGGTGGGCCGGGCACGGGTTCTCGTCCTGGACGAGCCCACGGCCGTGATCGGCGGCCCCGAGGTCACCCTGCTCTTCAAGATGATGCGGCGGGTGGCGGCGCAGGGCGCTGCCGTCGTCTTCATCTCGCATCGCCTCGAGGAGGTGTTCGAGATCGCCGACCGGGTGACGGTGCTGAAGGACGGCAGGCTCGTGGCGACCCGGCCCACGGCCGGCCTCGAGCGCAACGACCTCGTCTCGATGATGGTCGGCCGCTCGCTCGCCGACATCTATCCGCCACGCCCGGCGGCCCGCTCGGAGGGCAAGGTCGTGCTGGCCGCCACCGACGTCTCGGTGGCGGGCCGGGT
Source organism: uncultured Alphaproteobacteria bacterium (assembly GCA_963735065.1). Classification (GTDB taxonomy): domain Bacteria; phylum Pseudomonadota; class Alphaproteobacteria; order Geminicoccales; family Geminicoccaceae; genus CAVTJL01. The sequence goes on from CAVTJL010000001.1 coordinate 58,001, forward strand.
CAGCGGCGTCAGCCTCGAGGTGCGCGCGGGCGAGATCGTCGGGCTCGCCGGCATGGTGGGCTCGGGCCGCAGCGAGGTGGCGCACGCGCTTTTCGGCAGCCTGCCGCTGGAGCACGGCACCATCCGCATCGGCGAGCGGACCTTCCAGCACATGACGCCTGCCAAGGCGATCGAGGCCGGCCTCGGCCTCCTGACCGAGGACCGCAAGAGCGAGGGCCTTTTGCTGCTGCTCGACATCGCCGCCAACATCACCGCACCGGCGCTGGACGAGGTGACGCGCGGCATCGCGATCGACCGGGCAGCCGAGCGCCGCATCGGCGAGGAGGAGATCCGCCGCTACGCCATCGCAGCGCCCAATGCGGGCTTTCCCGTCCTCAACCTCTCGGGCGGCAACCAGCAGAAGGTGCTGCTCGGGCGCTGGGTCAGGACCTCGCGGGTGGCCCTCATCCTCGACGAGCCGACGCGCGGCGTCGATGTCGGCGCCAAGGTCGAGATCTACCGCATCATCCGCGAGCTCGCCGACAGCGGCCTCGCCATCTTGATGATCAGCTCGGAGATGCCGGAGATCATCGGGCTCTGCGACCGCGTCGTCGTGATGTGCGGCGGCCGCAAGGCGGGCGAGCTCGAGCGCGAGGCCATCACCGAGGAGGCGCTTTTGCACCTTGCCATCGTCGAGACCGAGGACGAAGGGCGGGAGATCGCGGCATGAAGGCCCAGGCGCTCGCGACGTCGCCCGGGCGCGGCCTGGGCTGGCCCCGCTGGCTCTCGCCCTCGCTCCTCATCGTCGTGGCGCTGCTGGCGCTCCTGATGGTGGTGGGCGCCACGCTCAGCGACCGCTTCGCCACCACGCGCAACCTCCTCAACGTGTTCGAGCAGTCGGCGAGCCTGGGCTTCGTCAGCCTGGGCCAGACCCTCGTGATCCTGACCGGCGGCATCGACCTCTCGATCGGCGCCATGATCTCGGTGACCTCGAACCTCACCTCGGGCTGGATCGACGGCCGGGCCGAGCTGGTGGCACCCGTGGTGCTGGCCGTCCTCTTCCTGGGTGCCGCCATCGGCGCCGCCAACGGTGCTCTGACCCACTATCTCAAGGTCCACCCGCTCATCATCACGCTGGGCATGGCGGCCGTGCTGCAGGGCTCGACGCTGCTCTACGCGCTGGCCCCCGCCGGCAGCGTGCCGCCCTCCTTCGAGGAGCTGGCCTATGGCCGGGTCTTCGGCCTCTCGGTCGGCGGCCTCCTCATGCTTTTGCTTTTTTTGATCGTCGGCATCTTCCTCGCCTACAGCCGCACGGGCAGCTCCTTTTATGCCGTGGGCGGCGATCCCAAGGCGGCGCGGCTGCTGGGGCTCTCGAACCTGAAGGTGCTGCTGATCGCCTATGGCAGCTCGGGCTTTCTTGCCGCGCTCACCGGCATCTATCTCGTGAGCCGCATGGGCTCGGGCGATCCCTGGCGGGGCGACGGCTTCGATCTCGCCTCGATCACGCCGGTCGTGGTGGGCGGCACCTCGCTCGCCGGCGGACGCGGCGGCGTGCTGGGCACGCTGCTCGGCGTCTTCCTCATCTCGCTTTTGAACAACCTCCTGAACTTCCTGGACGTCTCCACCTTCTACCAGTGGATCATCCAGGGCCTGATCATCATCATCGCGGTGGCCATCCACGTCGAGCGGCGGAGAGAAGCGTGAGCGAGAGCCGTACCGATCGCCTGACCGGTACCGCCGGCAGCGGCTGGCGTCTCCCCGCCGTCGGGCTCGAGGCCTATGGGCTCGTGGGCTTCCTCGTGCTGATCCTGGTGATCGCCGCCCTGCTCTCGCCGAGCTTCCTCAAGCCCGCGAACATCCGGGACGTGCTGAACCAGGCGGCACCGCTGGGCATGGTCGTGATCGGCCAGGCGATCGTGCTCCTGCTGCGCGGCTTCGATCTCTCGGTCGCCTCGGTGATGGCGACCTCGGCCGTGCTCGCCACCAGCTTCGAGACCACCAACAACGCGATGATCCCCGTCATCTTCGCCGCCTCGATCCTGCTTGGGCTCGTGGTGGGCGCGGTCAACGGCTTCCTCGTCACCAAGCGCAACGTCTCGCCCTTCCTGGCCACGCTGGCGACGATGATCGTCCTGCAGGGCATCCGCTTCGTCTACACCAAGGGCTCGTCCTCGGGCACGCTGCCCTCGGGCTTCCGCGTGATCGGCCAGGACTCCCTGCTCGGCGTGCCGATCGACCTGCTGGCGCTGCTCGTGCTGGCTGCCGTGCTGGGCTTCGTGCTCCACCGCACGCCCTTCGGCCGCAAGATCTATATCGTGGGCGGCAATCCGCGGGCCGCGACGCTGGTGGGCATCGCCGCCGACCGGGTCACGATCGCCGGCTACATGATCTGCTCGGCCATCGCCGCCACCGCCGGCCTTTTCCTGGTCGGCTATGTGGGCATGGTCGATAACTGGACCGGCAAGGGCTACGAGCTCGATTCGATCGTGGCGGCGGTGATGGGCGGGGTGGCGATCAGCGGCGGCCGGGGCAGCATCTTCGGCGCGCTCCTGGGCGTGCTGATCCTGATCGCGCTCTTCAACATCGTCATCCTGCTGGGCCTGCCCGTGCAGGTGCAATACATCATCAAGGGCATCATCATCATCGTCGCATCCGCGATCCACCTGTCGCGGGCCCAGACCTGACGGCCGGGGCAGCCGGCGACCGTCGTTCCGAGAAAGGAGACCTACGATGCAGCTTGGCTTGTTCATGATGCCGCTTCACGACCCGAAGCGTCCTTATGGGGACGTGTTGCGGGACGATCTGGACGCGATCCTGCTGGCGGAGAAGCTGGGCTATGACGAGGCCTGGGTGGGCGAGCACTATTCGTGCAGCACCGAGCCGATCCCCGATCCGCTGCAGTTCATGGCGACCCTGATCCACCAGACGAAAAAGATAAAGTTCGCCACCGGTGTCATCAACCTGCCGCAGCACCACCCGGCCCAGGTGGCGGGCAATGTGGCCTTGTTCGATCATCTCTCGGGTGGCCGCTACATCATGGGCGTGGGCCCGGGCGGGCTGGGCTCGGACTTCGAGCTCTTCAAGACGATGGACAAGAACCGCTCGGAGATGATGGTCGAGGCGATCGAGATCATCCACAAGATCTGGGCCAGCGATCCGCCCTACCACATCCCGGGCAAGCACTGGGACATCACGATCGACGAGGCCTGCCAGCTGCAGCTGGGCATCGGCCCGATGCTCAAGCCCTTGCAGAAGCCCTACCCGCCCTTGGCGGTCTCGGCGATGAGCCCGTCCTCGAGCACCGCAAGGCTGGCCGGCGAGCGCGGCTGGGGCCTCGTCTCGGCCAACTTCATGCCGGTGGCGCACGCCAAGAGCCACTGGGAGCAGTATCGCCTCGGCGCCGAGGCGGCGGGAAGGCGGCCGGACCGCGCCGACTGGCGCCTCGCACGCTCGATCCTGGTGACCGAGAGCGACCAGGAGGCGGCCGATTATCTGGCCAACGACGCCTCGGCCTTCGGCTGGTACTACGCCTATCTCCGGGACAATCTCGCGACCTTCAAGCTCCTCAAGATCTTCAAGCCGGACCTGAGCCTGCCGGACGAGGCGGTGACGGTGCAGAAATGCATGGAGTGGATGGTGATCAGCGGCGGGCCCAAGCGGGTGCTGGACCAGCTGGTGGCGCTGGTGGACGAGGTGGGCGGCTTCGGCACGCTTCTCCTCACCCACAAGGACTGGGACCGCCCGGCCCTGCACCAGACCTCGATGCGCCTTCTGGCCGAGCAGGTCATGCCCAAGCTGCAGAGCCACCAGGCCAGCCTCAAGGCGGCCGAGTAGCCCCGCAGACCCTGCCCCGGGCAAAAGCCCGGGGCAGGGCAGGGAAAGGCCGAGACGGGAGGCGCATCTGCCGGAGCACTTGACGTGCGGCCGCGGATGTTGCACAGATCCGCCAATTGGATCGATCCAAAAAGCGTGCCTCTCGCGGCTGCCGCGCATCGGCCTCGGTGCCGGGCGAGCGCTCGGGTTGAGCGCACGCTCCGGGGGCCGAAGGGCGTGAATGGCAGGGCTGGAGCAGGTACCGTGACGACGCTGGTCGACGTGGCGAGGCGCGCCGGCGTCTCGAAGTCGACCGTCTCGAACGTGATCCGCGGCTCGGCGCTGGTGGCCGAGGTGACGCGCGAGCGCGTCGAGCGCGCCATCGCCGCCACCGGCTACCAGCCCAACGCCATCGCCCGCTCGCTCAAGGCGCGCACCAGCGCCGCCATCGGCGTCGTCGTGCCCGACCTCAGGAACCCCTTCTACGCCGAGCTTGCCGTGAGCATCGAGGAGGCGGTGAACCATCTGGGCTATGCCGTGCTCGCCGCCAACACCGAATGCGCGCCCTCGGCCGAGGCCGAGGCCTGCCGGGCCCTGATCGGGCGGCGCGTGGACGGCGTCATCGTGGCCGGCATCGCGCTGGGCTCCAGCCTGCCCAAGGCCTTCCTCGACCGCGACGTGCCGGTGGTGCTGGCGGCGTTCGGCGAGCTGGACGACCCTCGTCTCGGCGTGATCGACCATGACGACGAGGCGGCGATGGAGGAGGTGGTCGAGCATCTGCACGGTCTGGGCCACCGCCGCATCGCCTTTCTGTCACTCCCCCATGCCGAGCATTCGGGCGAGCGCCGAAGGCTCGCTGTGGAGGCGGCGCTGAGGCGCCGGGAGCTGACGCGGACGAACGTCGAGGATGGCGCCACGGCCATCGTCGCGCACAACGACATGGAGGCCATCGCCGCGATCGACCGCCTCGAGCGGGCCGGCCGGCTCGTGCCCGAGCAGGTCTCGATCGTGGGCTTCGACGATGTGCCGCTGGCAGGGCACGTCCGGATCGGGCTCACCACCGTGCGCTCCGATGCCGTGAAGCTCGGCCGCCGCGCCGTCGAGCTCGTGGTGGGCGCGGCGCGCGCCGGCCGCCATGTGGCGCACCGCGAGCTGCAGGAGAGCCCGCTCATCGTCCGGCGCACGACCGCGAGCCCGCCCGCTTGAGCCGGACGGCGCGGCTGCCGGAGCCCCACGATCGCCTGAGAGCCAGGAGGAGCCAACGTCATGTACATCGCCGGTGAGGAAGAGATCGAGGCCATCGCCAAGGTGATCAGGGCCGGGGCCCTGTTCCGCTACGGCGTGGGCAGCGAGTGCGACCGCTTCGAGGAGCGCTACGCCAACTATCTGGGCTGCAAGCATTTCGCGCTGGCCGCCAGCGGCAGCAACGCGCTCGCCGCCGCGATGATGGCCGTGGGCCTGGGCCCGGGCGACGAGGTGCTGATCCCCGCCCACACCTACATGGCGACCGCGACCTCGGTGCTGGCGGTGGGCGCCATCCCGATCATCGTCGACATCGACGAGACGCTGACCATCGACCCCGACGCCGTCGAGGCCGCGATCGGCCCCCGCACCCGTGCCGTGGTGCCCGTCCACATGTGGGGCACCACCTGCGACATGGACGCCATCATGGCGATCGCCAGGCGCCACAAGCTCCTCGTCATCGAGGATGCCTGCCAGGGCGTCGGCGGCGGCTATGAGGGCCGCAGGCTCGGCACGATCGGCGACATCGGCGCCTTCAGCTTCAACTACTACAAGAACATGACCGCCGGCGAGGGCGGCGGCGTGGCCGTCAACGACGATGCCACGGCCGAGCGCGCCCGCTGCGCCATCGACCCCTGCCACTTCTACTGGCACGGCCGCCAGGACGGGGTGAAGCCCTTCGCCGGCAACGGTGCCCGCGCCTCGGAGCTGATGGGTGCCATGCTCAACGTCCAGCTCGACCGGCTCCCGGGCATGATCGAGACGATGCGCGCCGAGCGGAACAAGATCCTGGCCGGCACCGCCCATCTGGGCAATCTCGGCCTCAAGCCGGCACCGCTCAACAGCCCCGACCACGACTGCGCCACCCAGGTCTTTTATTCGTTCCCCTCGGCGGAGGCGGCGACGCAGTTCACGAAGATCTTCCCGAGCGTGATCGCGGGCAAGACCGGGCGCCACACCTACACCGAGTGGGACCAGGTGCTGATGACCGAGGGTGCCGCCCACCCGGCCATGAACCCCTACGCCATGCCGGCCAACGCCGAGTGCCGCCGCAGCTACGCGAAGGACATGTGCAAGCGCTCCCTCGAGATCCTCGACCGCTCCGTGATGGTGGCGACCCACCCCCAGCACAGCGAGGCCGAGATCGACGACATGATCCACAATATCGGCGTGGCCGCCCGGGTGGCTCTCGCCGGCATGCCCTTGGCCGAGGCCGACCTCAGGAACGTCAAGGCCGTCGACGCCCAGAAGTTCGACATGAAGGTCGACGCGTAGCGCAGAAGCCGGAGGGGGTGCCGGGCACCCCTTCCCTCGCTGCCGCGGGCTTTTTTTTTCTGTCGGTCTCGGGCGCTTGGTCCGAGGGTCCATGCTCACGCTCGCGAGGGCGCGCCGGGACGGGGCATGGGCCCTCGTGTCGGGGCACGAGGGTGACAAGAATAGAGCGTGAACATGCACCTTTCCTGTCATCCCACGGCTTGACCGGGGGATCAGGTGACGCGGCGCGATGGGACAGAGTCGCGTAGTCCCCGCCACCTGACCCGCCGGTCAAGCCGTCGGGTGACAAGAATGCGGGGGCGGCGCGCACATACCTCTACTGTCGCCCCCCGGCTTGACCGGGGGGCCAACTGCCGGAGGCTGGCCACGCTACTGTCGCGTCACGCCCGCCAGTTGATCCCCCGCTCAAGGCGGGGGATGACCGGAGAGGGTGTGTCGGCTCGCTCTTCTGTCACTATCCTTTGCTGATCTTCTCTTCCTTCACTCTCCTTTTTTGCTCCTCCACCGCCCCGGCCCCGCTCTCTCCCAGCGTGGCGTGGCGGCTCTCGGCGTAACGCAGGATCCAGTCGGCCACGTCCGGGTTGCTCCGGGCGAAGGCGAGGAGGTCCGAGACAAGCTCGGCGGCGACGGCGTTCGTCGGCCGGCTCCGCGCCGATCTCGTCCCCAGCACAGCAGCTCGGGATCGTGGTCGCTCGTGCGCGTCACGAGGCGGCGCAGGCGGTTTTCCGGATGCCGGCCGCGGTTGCCCTCGTAGGCAAGGAACAAAAGAGCTTTGGTGTCGCCCATGTCGGCGAGGTGCTGGAGGCTGGCGAATGCCGTCCTGATCAGGATCTCTTCGCGCTCGTCCTCGGGCAGCTCGGCCTCGCGCCGGTAGTAGGCGACGTGTTTTTGGAACTTCTCGTCCTCGAGGAGCGACAAAATCTCGGCCTCGTCCGTGTCCCTCGTGCCTGGCGACCTCGGCGGGCGTCATGCCGCCGGCGAGTCGCCGCGCCAGCCGCACGGTGCGGGCCGCGGGCATCGAGGCGGGGGAACGCGAGGGGTAGGTTGAAGGCATATGGGCTCGATATAGGAATACGCGCCTTCTGTCAACCTAGGATTGCACGCCAGGACGGGCCATTCCCATTGCATGGTCCGGAGGACGGCCCGACGTCGTGGGATCGTGCCGGTCGCCGCCACGCCGGGGAGGCCGGCAACAGCTGCATCCCGATATGCTGCACCTGCTTTGACGAGCCGGGGTGTCGCGACGCCGCACGGTGCGAAGGAATGATATCAGTTTCCCGCAAGCTTGCGCGGCGATGCCGGCGCGGAAGCGGATCGTGCCGCCTCCGCCGCCTCCTGAAGGAGCCGGCGCTCTCCGGGAAAGCAGGAACATCGCTTATGAGCCACCGCATAAGTCTCGTCGCGGTCGGCGCGACGCTCGGCCTGATCGTGGCCCTGCCGTCGGCGCGGGCCGCGACCGTGGAACACGTCCAGCTCTGGGACAAGGACGGCACCATGGGCATCACGCTCGACCATCCGCAGGTGCTGGCCGGCAAGGTCGCCTTCGAGGCCACCAATACGTCACAATATCTTGTGCACGAGATGATCGTCCTCAAGGTGCCGGGCAAGTCCTATGAGCCGCCCTACGATCAGAAGACCGCCCGGATCTACGAGGACAAGGTCAAGGATCTGGGCGAGGTCTCCGAGCTCGAGCCCGGCAAGGCCGGCTCACTCATCCTCCAGCTCGAGCCGGGCCTCTACGAGCTGGTCTGCAACCAGCCCGGCCATTACATGAACGGCATGCATGCCTTCCTGACGGTCACAGCGCCCCCCAAGCCCGCCAAGTCCGGCGCCACCTCCTGAGCCCACGGTCTCTCGACGGGGCGGCGCAGGCCGCCCCGCTGCCTCTCAGCGGCCTCGTCGGGCGTTGTCCGGCTTCGGGCCCGCGGCGGGGTCATTGCATGCTGCCCCGGAGGTCGATCAGGGGCTGGTCGCTGGCGTCGATGCTGATGAGGCCGATGCGGGGGTGCTCGATGTCGAGGATGACGTAGAAGGTGACCGCGGTGACGCCGGCGAAGGCGATCAGGCGGAACCAGTCGGGCGCCCGGTCGGCGGCCATGCCGACGCCGGCGATGGCCGCCGAGATGAGCGCCACGCCGAACAGCATCAGATAGATGATGGTGGGCGGATGGGCGAGGAGCGCTCTCGAACGGGTGGCGGTGATGTCGAACATGTCGTTGAGCGCCGGCACGAGAAGCATGGTGGCGGGCTGGGAGCCCTGCGCCGCCGCGAGCGCCTGCGCCCAGATCGTGGACTGCAGCGTCTGGCTTCGGGCCAGCCCCGCCCTCAGCCCGGCGACGTCGGGCAGGCGGCGATAGGCATCGATGCGGGAATCGACGTAGCTGCGAAAGCTGTCGCGCAGGACGAGGCTGGCTCGCGGCGGGCAGCAGGTCGAGGCGCAGCCAGGCGGTGCCGATGCGGTTCGTCTCGTCGACGATGAGCGTGCGCCTGGCATCGAAGCGCGAGACGGCGCCGGCGAAGGTGAAGGCGACGATGAGGCCGAGCAGGCCGAACACGGCACCGTCGACGACGCCGGAACGCTGAACGGCGCCCTCGGGATCGCGGGCGGCGCGCCTGCGCGCGAGCCGGCGCCCGGCCTCGCCGCAGACCACCATGCCGAAAAAGAGGGCCGCGGCAGAGGCGAGTGTCAACGACAAGAAGTCCATGGGCGGCTCCTTGCGCAGCAGCGCGACGACCCATGGTGGCGGGGAGGCCATACACGGCGCAAGGGGGTCGCGGGTGCCGTGCCGGCGTCTTCGGCCGCGGTGTCGGCCCATCGCGGCGCCTGATCTCTCCGGAGCGCTGCTTCAGAGCAAGTTCCGCCGGGTCGATCCCGGCGAGCGGCGAGGTCGACGTGGTGGCGATCCGCGCGCGGAGCGGGCTCAGCCAGCGCTGTTTCGCCCGCCGCTTCGGCCTCGATCTGCGGGCGTTGCAGGACTGGGAGGAGGGCACGCGGCGGCCGACGCGTCCGTCGCCTCCTATCTGCGGGTGATCGACCGGGTGCCGGAGGCCGTGGCGGAGGCGCTTGTCGAGGGGTGAGAAGGTTGGAACCGCTGGGCACGTTCCTGCCCAGCCACTCGCACTCGAGAGATGCTCGGCGCATTAAGTGCACTGGCACCGTAATACCCGCAGGCCGCACCGCCGGCCCTTCCGTTCCGGGAGGCTCGGCGCGTCGCTCCCGGTGGGTGCCTCAATTCCCGCGCAGCCCCCTCGACCTCGGGCACATTCTCGAGCGGCTAGAGCTCGGCGTCGAGCGCAGGGAGAGCGTCAGGCACGAGCCTCGACGATGGGCACCCGCAGCACCAGAGCCGACGCCTCCACGACGCATCCGCCCGGCCGCCGGCCGCGGAGCTGAGTGGAGTGTCACCGGAATTCCCAGTCCACCCTGATAGAGTATAGCCGTTGAGAAGTACCCACTGTTGCCCTATCACTCAGCCGCCCGCGAGAGAATCGAACCTTTGGAGACGTAAGCGACCGTGCCGTCGGAAGCTTCGAACCAAGGAGCTAAGCCTGTGCCGTCAAGCACTCCAATGCGTTTGGCATTTCTTCGCGAGGCAGCACTCGCTGGACAACTCTTGGCCTCGGGCGCGACCGCTCTGCGCCGAGCCTGCACATCCCGCATGGGGTACTACACGGAAGCATTCTTCGGACTTTCGCAGGGATTTGAGCGTGCTGCGAAACTTGTGATAGTGTCTGACTACATAATCACTCATCCGGGCAACACCGTAGAGCAATATAACTTTACGACACGCTGGCCACAGATTGACCAATCTCTTCGATTTCGTCGAGAAAATCACCAAGTCACAGCGATCTGGAAGAGTATATGAAAATCGTCCTAGAACCTGCATACATGACGGCATAATATCGACACTTGATGAGTTTGCAAGAGTCTCCCGCTACGACAACCTTAATCTAATATCCGGAGAAGATGCGAAGGTCGCTGACCCGATTGTGACCTGGCGCCGACGTGTCGGTGACCCCATCCTGCGAATTCACTGACAAATAAATGTAAACGACCGGATATCGAAGACCGCCGATGAGTTCTCCAACTTACTTAGCGATGTAGCTCCGTTTTTCACCACAAAGAGAATCGGAGAGCATATTATCGATATTCGCTCCCTTGCTCTACACGAAGAAGAGGAGTGAGTTATCCAGCGGTGGGGTCAATTTTATACCCTACAACTAATTCGATGGATCAGCTTTACGATTGCACATCTTTCTCATGTGGGCGCCTATCATTCGGGAATAGAGGCGCTCATGGGGCTCGATGAGTTTTTCGTGCCGTTCATGAACGACGACAATTTTCTGAAGAGCAGGAAGACTTGGTCAATTTATTCATGATACACGTCATTATGAGACCCGGAGGCTTAGACGGCCCGGACAGAACTGGCGGTTATGGGACAAGAGTTAAAGCGCTACCTAATGCGGCTTACGGTGGCCTAACTGAGCTGTTGTACCGACGGTCAAGCCTTGCCATCCTCCTCGACATCCGAACTCACTGACCTGACCGTCGATCCGCCTGAGGACGCCGACGCCGCAAGCCGGTCGTTGCGTGCTAAGCTCGATCCGAAGGCTCTGTCCGGCTCGACGGTAGCCACTCCTCTTCCAGGATCTCGCCCAACTTCCACGGACACGCTTCCGGCAGACTGCCACCAGGGCTCAGGTGGGGCGGGCGCAGTGCGCCCGCCGCCTCCGGCTCGCCGTGGCGCGTCAGGGCCCGTGCGGCTTGACGGCGGGCGTAGGCGTATAGCTCGGGCAAGCGCGCGGCGGCGTCGCGGCGCAGGCTGGGGGAGAGCTTGAAGTGGAGCTCGCGGCGGGCGTCCTCGATGGTCTCGATCCAGCCGGCGCGGGGGGCTTCCGCGGGTGAGTGGCTGAGCTTCAGGGCGTGCTCGAGGATGCGCGTGATCTGGCTTCGAACGGCGTCGCGCTCGCTTTTGCCGAGGCCCCGCACCTCCAGGGCCAGGTGGGGCAGATCGAGCGGCTCGTTCGGACGGGTGGCGGCGAGGCGGCGCAGGGCGCGCGCCTGGTGCTGCGTCCACTTATAAAAATCTTCCTCGTAGAGGCGGTCGAGGGCGGTCGTCATTCCCGGCCATCCTTCCGAGCTGCGCTTTTGGAGGAGCCAGCGGGGCGATCTTCCGGCGTGGCGCTGGATAGGTCAAGCAGCGCGGGCCGGGCGATCCGGCAGCTTCCCAGCCTCCGGAACCTGTTGCTGCAGGCGACGAGCTGTGGTCGCTTCAGTCGGGATGTGACAGATCAGGCTCGCAGAGGATGACCAGGAAAGCCGGCGCGGACTCTCCGACGGCCAAAGGCCCGACGAGCAGACATCGTGCCCGAGCGGACGACAGGGCCAATAACGACGATCTGCAGCGCTGGCATCTTGCGCAGATCGAGGAGGGTCTGCGGCAGGCGGATTCGGGCGAGCTCGCGAGCGAGGAAGAGGTCGCACGCGCATTCGGCCGCGACCAAGCGCGTCGGTAGCGAGACGAAGACGTAGGCGCTGGCGCCCCTCCCCCACTGAAACAGCCCCTTGTCGTTCGCCGCGGCGCTCGCACCTAGAGACTGACGGACGAGCCCGCGCGGTCTTGCGGGCGCTTGGAGGGAGCATTGGCGATGCGGATCGGGATCATCGGGGCGGGGAATATCGGGGGGGCGTTGGTGCGGCGGCTGCAGGCGCTGGGGCATCAGGTGTCGGTGGCGAACTCGCGGGGGCCGGAGAGCCTGGCGGATCTCGCGGCCGAGACCGGGGCCAAGGCGGTGACGACGGCCGAGGCGGCCAAGGCGGGCGAGGTGGTGGTGGTCACCATCCCGATGAAAAAAATAGAAAACCTGCCTGCCGATCTTTTTGCCGGGGTGCCGGAGAGCGTCGTGGTGGTGGACACCAACAACTACTATCCGCGGCAGCGGGACGGGCGGATCGACGGGATCGAGGCCGGGATGGTGGAGAGCCGGTGGGTGGCGCAGCAGCTTCGCCGGCCGGTGATCAAGGCGTTCAACAACATCTATGCGAAGCATCTTTTGGAGAACGGCAAGCCCAAGGGGACGCCGGGGCGGATCGCCCTGCCGGTGGCGGGCGACGAGGCCTCGGCCAAGACGGCGGTGATGCGGCTCGTGGACGAGCTGGGCTTTGATCCGGTGGATGCGGGCAGCCTGGACGAGTCCTGGCGGCAGCAGCCGGGCAGCCCGGTCTATACGAAGGATTTCGACGCGGCGGGGGTGAAGAAGGCGCTGGCGGAGGCGAGCCCGGAGCGGCAGCCGAGCTGGCGGGCCACGCCCGACAGCCCGGGGAATTTCGAGAAGCCCGCCTGAGGCGGATGGGAGAAGCCCGCCTGAGAGACGGGAGCGGCCCGGCGCAGGGCCGGGCCGCGATCGCGTGGAGCCGGGGAGGAGGCGGGCCCTGCCGCCTCAGTCCTCGTCCATCTCGCCGATATGGTGCTGGGCGTAGAGCTGGAGGCCGAGCTTGGCCACGAGGTCGAGCTGGGTCTCGAGGAAGTCGATGTGGCCCTCCTCGTCGGTCATCAGCTTCTCGAAGATGTCGCGCGAGGGGTAGTCCTTGGCCGAGTGGCAGTAGGTGGCGGCCTCCTGGTAGAGGGCGCGGGCGTCGACCTCGGCGGCGAGGTCGCTCTCCAGCACCTCCTTGACGTCCTGGCCGATCCTGAGCGGGTCCAGGACCTGCAGGTTGGGGAAGCCCTCGAGGAAGATGATGCGCGCGATCAGCGTGTCGGCGTGCTGCATCTCCTCGATCAATTCCTCGCGCCACTTCTTCGCGAGCGCCTTGTAGCCCCAGTCCTCCAGCATGCGGTAGTGCAGCCAGTACTGGCTGACGGCGGTGAGCTCGTGGCGCAGGCCGCGGTTCAGATACTCGATGACCTTGTCGTCGCCCTTCATCGTGCAGATCTCGCCTCTCTGTCGGTGGGGGCGCCGCCGCCGCGCACGCCATGCCCTCAACTAGGGCCGGGAGGGCGGGCTTGGCAATGGCCGGCGCGGCGAGGCCCCGTGCGGCAAGGCGCCCTCGGGCGCGCCTCGACTCAGGCGCTGCGCGCGGTGGGGGCTCAGGCGCTGCGCGCGATGGGGATGACGACCGCCTCGGGCCGGGGCTCCTCGGCAGCACCGTCCTCGGCCTTGGCGGCGTTGCTGCGGTCGAGCAGGGCGCGCATGGAGCGCACGCAGCTGCCGCATTGCGGCCGGCAGCCGAGGCAGCGATAGACCTGGCCCACGGTGCGCACGGGCCCGGGCGCCCGAGCCAGCGCCTCGCTGATCCGGCGGTCGGAGAGAACGTTGCAGGAGCAGACGATCATCGGCCTGTTGTCGCCTCGCAGCCAGCCTCGAGGGCACGACACGAAAGGTCAGGGCACAGCTTCTCGCCCGACCACATGGTCGCTGTCAACGGCTGCTTCAAGGACGGACAGTATCGCTGCCCGAGTGTCGCAGCGTTGCTTTCTTTTTATTTGTTCTAGAAAGCAACTGCGCGAGGAGGGCCCGACGGGCGCTCGCGAGAGCGCCCGTCCGTGGGTGGCTCAGCCCTTCTTGATCATCTCGGCCTTGGCGACGAGCGCCTCGGCCTGGCGGATCGAGGCGATGTCGATGAGGCGCCCGTCGAGGGAGACGGCACCCTTGCCTTCCTTCCTCGCCTGCTCCATCGCGGCCAGCACGCGCTTGGCCTTGTCGACCTCGGCGTCGGAGGGGCCCATCACCTCGTTGGCGACCGGGATCTGCTTGGGGTGGATGGCCCACTTGCCCTCGCAGCCCAGGACGGCGGCACGGTTGCAGGCGGCGACGTAGCCGTCGGGATCGGAGAAGTCGCCGAAGGGCCCGTCGATCGGCCGGAGGCCGTTGGCGCGGGCCGCCACCACCATGCGCGCGATGGCGTAGTGCCACATGTCGCCCCAGTGGACCTGGCGCGAGCCGTCCTCGAGCTTGTCGGTGAGGACGCTGTAGTCGGGGTTGACGCCACCGATCTGGGTGGTGCGCGCACGGGTGCTGGCGGCGTAGTCGGCGACGCCGAAGTGGAGCAACTCGTTGCGCTTCGAGGCGGCGGCGATCTCGTGGACGTTGGCCATGCCGAGCGCCGTCTCGATGATGTGCTCGAAGCCGATCTTCTTCTTGCGGCCCTTGGCGGCCTCGACCTGCGTCACCAGCATGTCGACGGCGTAGACGTCGGCCGCGGTGCCGACCTTGGGGACCATGATGACGTCGAGGCGCTCGCCCGTCTGCTCGAGCACGTCGACCACGTCACGGTACATGTAGTGGGTGTCGAGGCCGTTGATGCGCACCGACAGCGTCTTGGTGCCCCAGTCGATGTCGTTGATCGCCTGGATCACGTTCTTCCTGGCCTGCTCCTTCTGGTCGGGCGCCACCGCATCCTCGAGGTCGAGGAAGATCACGTCGGCTTCGGACGCCGCGGCCTTCTCGAACATCTGCGGGCTCGAGCCCGGCACGGCCAGCTCGGAGCGGTTGAGGCGCGGCGTGCATTGCTCGACGATCTTGAAGCTCATCCTTGGCTCTCCCTCGAATCGGACGATGATGTCGTGATGTCCCGCTCATCCATGGCTGGTGCCAGGGCAAGCGGATGGTGCTGCTCGACGACCCGCGCCAGCCGCTCGGACTGAACATGGGTGTAGATCTGGGTGGTCGCAATGTCGGCATGGCCCAGCATCGCCTGCACGGCGCGCAGGTCTGCCCCGTGCGCCAGCAGATGGGTGGCGAAGGCGTGGCGCAGCACGTGCGGCGACAGGCGCCCGGGATCGAGCCCGGCGTCGAGCGCCAGCTCCTTCATGAGCTGGCCCACCCGCTGGCGCGTCAGGTGCCCCTTGCGGCCGCGCGACGGGAACAGCCAGCGCCCCGCCCGGCCGCCCCGCTCCCAGCCGGCACGGATGCCGAGCCAGGTCTCGAGCGCCGTCCGCGCCGGCCCGCCGATCGGCACCATGCGCTCCTTGCCGCCCTTGCCGCGCACGCGAAGCATGCTGCGATCCGGGGCCAGCGCCGACATCGGCAGCGCCGCCAGCTCCGAGACGCGCAGGCCGGTGGCGTAGAGGAGCTCGAGGAGCGTCAAGAGCCGCACGGCAGCCGGGCCATCCTGGCGTGCCGCCGCCTCGACCAGCGCCTCGACCTCGGCCTCGCTCAGGATCCTGGGCAGCGGCCGCTCGCGCTTGGGCGTGTCGATGTGGGTGGTGGGATCGTCCTTGCGGGCCCCCTCGAGGAAGAGGAAGCGATAATAGTGGCGCAGTGCCGCGAGACGCCTTGCCATGGTCGAGGCCTTGAGGCCCTCCATCGACTGCGCCTGCATGAAGCCCCGCACATCCTCCGCCAGGGCATCCCTGGGCCTGCGGCCGCGGGCGGCGAGGAAGGCCGAGAAGCGCTCGAGGTCGCGGCGATAGGCGTCCAGCGTGTGCGGCGAGGCGCCCCGCTCGACCACCATCATCTCGAGGAAGGCGTCGGTCACCCGGTGCCGCCCAGATCGGCCGCCACGGCCCAGCCGGCGGCGAGCATGACCGCCTCGCGCTGGAGCCCGGCGGCGCGCAGGCCGCGCAGCACGCCATTGGCGACGAGGGGTGCTGGTGGCCGCGCCTCCCGGCCGAGCAAGCAGGAGGGCCGCCAGCGCCGCCTGCCCGGCATGATGCTCCCCTGCCGCCGTGGTGAGCGCCCGCCAGGCACCGAGACCGGGTGCCGGCGCCTCCTTCCCGCCGGACGGAGGACGTGCCGCGACGGCGAGCCAGCTCGAGGTGGTGACGGGCAGCCCCATGCCGTCCAGGATCGCGGTGCCGAGGAGGGACTGGCCGCCAGCGACATCCGCCGCCGTGGCATCGCCGCCGGCCAGCGCCGCGAGGATACCGAGCCTCGTCTCGATGCTCTTCGCGTCCTGGGCCCCCGGCAGGCTCAGCAGCTGCGCCCAGCGATCGGCCCTTTGCAGGTGGCCGTCGAGCAGCAGCGCCGGGATCACGGCCTCGGCCGCCGCCGCGACGGTGGGATCGGGCGTCAGCGCGTCCGCCGGCTCGCCCAGCGCCCGGCCCCAGACGACCCTCAAGGGGCCGCTGGCCGGCGCCCGCCAGGCGGCGAGCAGACGGGCCAGCTGGTCCATCGGCTCGTGTGCTGCCGCCGCGGCACGATAGAGGCGCGCGCGCTGGATCGCCGGCGCATCGCCCTCGAGCCTGCCGGTCTCGAGATAGACCTTGCGCAGCCCCTCGACGGCGAGGGCGCCGCCGGTAGCGGCACCCTCGGCGGCGGCGATGCGCGTCGCGGCCGGAAGGGTCGGGTTGGAGGCGAGCGCTGCCAGAGCCTCCGGCGAGGCGTCGGCGAGCCCGGCCGGCGTGACGCTGACCTTGGCAGCGCCCAGCAGCGCCCGGACCAGCGGCGAGCTTTTGTCCTTCGGCAGAGGGGCGGGCGAGCCCATCGAGAGCGCCTGCGCCACCGCGACGAGATCCGGGTCGAGACGCGCCCCGGTGTCCTGGGCCGCGCCCAGCATCACGCCCGCCTGCTCGGGATGGTCCCGAAGGAGGGCGCAGACGATGCGCGCCTCGGCCGCGAAGGGCGAGGAGGCGTCGAGCCCCTGCACGGCGTCACAGCCCGCGCCGACATTGCCCGCCAGGAGCGGCGCCTCGACGGCCGCCGCCTGGAGCGCCGGCGTCATCGAGGGGCTGGGGACCCGGCCGATCAGGGCCAGGGCGTCGTGCGCATAGCCCAGCGCCAGCAGGCCCTCGACCCGGGTGACGAGAAAATCGGCGCCGCCCAGCGCTGCCGTGCCCGGCGCCAGCAGGAGCCTCGCCTGGAGCCTCAGCGGTGCCGTGAAGGCATCGGGTGCCGGCATGTCGTGCAGGAGCTGCTCGACGACGGCCGGCGCCACGCCCTGCCAGCTCTCCGCGCCGATCGGGTCGTCGGACGGCAGCCCGCTGATCTCGCCCGGCCCCGGCGCCGCCAGCGGCTGGATGGCGATCTCCGGCTCGGCCTGCGATGCGGCCGGCGGTGTCGAGGGCAAGGCACCCGGAAAGAGCTGCCGCGGCGCCTCCTGCGCCATGGCGGTCGAGGCCAGCGCCAGAAGGATCGCCGGCGCCACGAGCGACCGGCGGGGGCTGGTCATCGCGGCAGCCGATCGGCGGGAACCTGCACCTCGACCTGCTTGGTCGGGGCCGGGATGTCCCAGGTCATGAGAAAGATCACCCCGCCGAGAACGAGGACGAGAAGCGCCACCAGAAACGTCACGCGGACCGACATGCCTCGTCCTGTCCTACCGTCCTCCGCAGGCGGGACCACATATCGTCGAGCGTGCCCGGGTCGTGGCCCGCAAAGGGATGAGGGTTGCCTCGCCGAAGCGGGACCGCTTTATATCGGCCTGGGCGCAGGCTTTCAATCTTCGGGGTCGAGAGGTGGGCGTGCTATGAGCGGCGGTGCGGGGACCACGGCGGAAGCCGCCACGGCGGAGGAGCCGGTCTCCAGCCTGGACCGCTCGATCGTGCTGGTGGGCCTCATGGGTGCCGGCAAGACCTCGGTGGGCCGGCGTCTCGCGAAGCTTCTGGGGGCACCCTTCACCGATGCCGACGACGAGATCGTCGCCGCCGCTGGCATGAGCATCCCCGAGATCTTCGAGACCTATGGCGAGGGGGCCTTCCGCGATCTCGAGCGGCGCGTGATCGCCCGCCTGCTGGGGGAGTCGCCGCGCGTGCTGGCTTTCGGCGGGGGCGCCTTCATGGACCCGGCCACGCGTGCGCTGGCCAAGGAGCGGGCCGAGACGGTCTGGCTGCGCGCCGACCTCGACACGCTGGTCGCCCGCACCCTGCGCCGCCGCACCAGCCGACCGCTGCTGGCCGGGGGCGATCCCCGGGAGGTGCTGGCCGACCTGATGGAGAAACGTCATCCGGTCTATGCGGAGGCTGAGCACGTGATCGACAGCGGCAGCCTGTCGCCGGAGGCCCTGGCCCAGGCGCTGGCCTTCGTGCTGCAGCCGGTGGAGCACCGGGCATGACCGCCGGGGTCACGACGCTGCCCGTCGCCCTGGGCGAGCGGGCCTACGACATCCTCATCGGCCAGGACCTTCTGGGCCGCGCGGACGAGCTGGTGATGCCCCGCCTGCGCGGGCGCCGCGTCGTGATCGTCACCGACGAGCATCTCGAGGCGACGGACCATCCGGGACGCCTGCGGTCGGCGCTGGCGCGCTGCGACATCCGCCAGGACACGGTGACCGTGCCGGCCGGCGAGTCCAGCAAGAGCCTCGGCCGTCTCGAGCCGCTGCTCGAGGAGATCCTCACCTTCGGCATCGACCGGCGGGCGACGATCGTGGCGCTGGGCGGCGGCGTGGTCGGCGACCTTGCGGGCTTCGCCGCGGCGATCCTGCTGCGCGGCCTCGACTATGTGCAGATCCCGACGACGCTCCTGGCCCAGGTGGACAGCTCGGTGGGCGGCAAGACCGCCGTCAACAGCCGGCTGGGCAAGAACCTGATCGGCGCCTTCCACCAGCCGCGGCTCGTGCTGGTCGACACGGGCACGCTGGCGACCCTGCCGGAGCGCGAGCTCAAGGCCGGCTATGCCGAGCTGGTCAAGCATGCGCTGATCGAGGACGCGGACCTCTTCGACTGGCTCGAGGGCGTGGCCGGCCGGCTGCTCGAGGGCGATGCGCCCCTGCAGCAGGAGGCGCTTCGCCGGAGCGTGGCGATCAAGGCCCGCATCGTCGGCGAGGACGAGCGCGAGACCTCCGGCCGGCGCGCGCTCTTGAACTTCGGCCACACCTTCGCCCATGCCTACGAGACGCTCGCCGGCTATGGTGGCGGGCTGCTGCACGGCGAGGCGGTGGCGCTCGGCATGGCCAGGGCCTTCGACCTTTCCGTCCGCCTGGGCTTGTGCGATCCCGCCGACGCGAGGCGGGCCATCCGTCACCTGAGGTCCACGGGCCTGCCCGTCGCGGCGCGCGACGTGCGCAACGAGGGCTTCGCGCCGGAGGCCGCGATCGAGATCATGCGCCGGGACAAGAAGGTGCAGGACGACCGCCTGACCTTCGTCCTCAGCCAGGGCATCGGACGGGCGCTTCTCAGGAGCGACGTGCCCCTGGACGTGCTGCGGGAGGTTCTGGCCGCCGATGCCTGAGCCCCCCGGGGGCAACGCCGGTCCGAGATTTGCTTCCCCCTCCTGCCGAGCCGGCCTTCGCCGCCTCATGACCGCCTGACGGGTCCCATGCTCGAGATCCTGCCCTCGCTCGCCGCCATCGTCGTGCTGCTTCTGCTCTCGGCGATGACCTCCGGCACCGAGACCGCGATGACCGCCGTCTCGCGTGAGCGCATCTACCATCTGGCCGACGAGGGCGACCGACGGGCCCACCTGGTCAAGCGCCTGATCGACGACAAGGAGCGGCTGATCGGGACGCTCCTGATCGGCAACAACATCGTCAACATCCTGGGCGCCTCGATCGCGACGGAGGCGCTGATCCGGCTCACCGGCGATGCCGGCGTGGCCTATGCGACGATCCTGATGACGGTGCTCGTCGTCATCTTCGGCGAGGTGCTGCCCAAGACCTACGCAATCCGCCACGCCGAGAAGATGGCGATGGTGGTGGCGCCGGCGGCGCGCGTGCTCGTGACGGTCCTGCAGCCGGTGACGCTCACCGTCCGGGTGATCGTCGACGGCGCCCTTCGCCTGTTCGGCACCTCGCTCGAGGGCGGCGCCCTCGTGCCGGTCGCGGACCGGCTGCGGGGGGCTCTCGCCGTCTACTCGGCCGAGGGCAGCATCAAGAAGCTCGAGCGCGACATGCTGGGTGCCGTGCTCGATCTCCAGGAGGTCGAGGTGGGCATGGTCATGACCCACCGCTCGGGCATGGAGACGATCGACGCCGCCCTGCCGCTGGCCGAGGTGCTGCGCCAGGTGCGCTCCAGCCCCTACACGCGCTTTCCGGTCTGGGACGGCGAGCCCGACCAGATCGTGGGCTTCCTGCACGCCAAGGACCTGCTGGCGCTGGTCGACGACGAGGGCCGCCTGCCGCACGACGTCGACCTCAAGATGCTCTTGAGCCCGCCCTGGTTCGTGCCGGACACGACCTCGCTCTACCAGCAGCTCCTGGCGTTCCGCCAGAAGCGCTCGCACCTGGCGCTCGTCGTCGACGAGTACGGCACGCTGATGGGCCTCCTCACGCTCGAGGACATCATCGAGGAGATCGTGGGCGACATCGCCGACGAGAAGGACGTCGAGGTGAGCGGCATCGAGAGCCTGGAGGACGGCTCGGCCATCGTCGACGGCCGGGTGGCGGTGCGCGACGTCAACCGCCAGTTCGACTGGCGGCTGCCCGACGAGGAGGTGGCGACCATGGCCGGCCTCCTGATGCACGTGGCCCGCCGCATCCCCGACGAGGGCGAGGCGGTGCTGGTCGAGGGCTATCGCTTCGAGGTCGTGCAGCGGCGCCGGCACCATCTCGAGCGCCTCAAGATCACCCCGCCGGCGCGCGAGCGGAGCCCCGGCGACTGAGCCCCGTCGGGGTCAGCCGGGTGCGAGGTAGCCCGAAAGGTTGTCGTTGATGGACTGCCTCAGCGTCTTGTCGAGCTGGGTCAGGAGGTCGGCCTCGAGCTCGTGCGCGGCCTTGTCGCGGTCGACGACGGAGGTGCCGGCCCTGAGCGCGCGGCTCAGCGTGACGCCCGCCTCGGCGTAGCCCTTGTCGGTGCCGGCGGCATCGAGAATGGCGACGCGGACGCGGATGCTGGCGTCCAGCTTGTAGGTCTCCTCGCCGGTGACGAAGCCGGTGAAGCCGCCGGAGCGGCCGGGGATGATGCGCTCGATCACGCTCGCCTGCTCGATCGTCGCCCGGGCCGAGCCGCTGCCGCCCGCGGCCTGGACCTGATCACGCAGGAAGGCGGTCGACTGGTCGACCAGCTCCTTGGTGCGGCGCTCGTCGATGAAGTTCGCCTCCGCCAGAGGCGGGTTGCGGTTCTCCACCTCGACCACGTTCACCGTGAGGCGGACGGGCGCCTCCTTGGTGTAGGTCGGCGTGGGCAGCGGCCCCTCGGTGCCGCCGCAGGCGGTGAGGAGGAAGGCGCAGCCCATAAGGCCGGCCAAAGCGGGCATGATGCGCATGTCAGTGCCGACGGCTCTCCAGCATCCCGGCGATGCGGCCGGGCTCGAAGCGATAAAGGGACGAGCAGAACTGGCAGGTGACCTCGACGCTCCCGTCCGGCAGGCGCATGTCCAGGAGGTCCTCGGCCGGGAAGCGCTCGAGCATGGCCTCGACGCGGCCCTCGTCGCAGCTGCAGCCGGGCGCCAGGCGCAGCGGGTCGAAGACGCGCACGCCGATCTCGTGGAAGAGGCGGAAGAGCACGGTGTCCGGCGGCAGCGACGGGTCGGCCAGCTCGTCGTCGCGCGCCGTGCTCAGGAGCACCATGGCCTCCTGCCAGGCCTCCTCGGCGCTGGCGCCGTCGAGCGGCTCCTTGTCCGGCAGCGCCTGCAGGATGATGGCGCCGCCCCGCCAGCCGCCGGTCGCAGCGTCGCGCAGCAGCGCCATCCTGATCCCGGTGCGCACCTGCTCGGAGCGCAGGAAGTAGGTGCGCATCGAATCGGTGAGCGTGGAGCCCTCGAGCTCGACGATGCCCTGATAGGTGTCGCCGCCCGAGCGGCTCTGGTCGACGGTGAGCGCCAGGACCCCGCCGCCCACGAGGCTTTGCGTGTCCACCGCCTCGAGCCCGGCCACGGCCTCGGCGTCGAAGCTGGCATAGCCGCGCATGGCACCCTCGTTGGTGCAGTCGGCCACCATCAGGCTCACCGGCCCCTTGCCGCGGATCTGCAGGCTGAACATGCCGTCGAACTTGAGCCCGCCGGCGAGCCCGCCCGCGAGCACCAGAAGCTCGCCCAGGAGGCGGCCGACGGGATCGGGATAGGCGTGCGCATCGAGCACATAGTCGATGGTATGGCCGAGCCGGACGAAGCGGCCGCGAATCTGTGAGCGCTCGAGCTGGAAGGGCCGCAGCAGGTCGCTGGGAGGGATGTAGGCGCTCATCGAGGCGAGCTTAGCCGGCGACGCACCAGGCGAGAATAGCCTTTTGCGCGTGCAACCGGTTCTCGGCCTCGTCGAACACCACGGAGCGCGGGCCGTCGATCACCCCGGCCGTCACCTCCTCGCCGCGGTGGGCCGGCAGGCAGTGGAGGAAGATGGCGTCCGGCCGGGCGTGGCCCATGAGCGGCTCGTCGACGCGGTAGGGCTCGAGCAGGCGATGGCGCTGCTCGATCTCGCCGTCGCCCATCGAGACCCAGGTGTCGGCGAAGACGGCATCGGCCCCGCTGACGGCGGCCGCGGGATCGCTGGTCACGCTGACCCGGCCCTGCCGCTCGGCCGCCCAGGCGAGGAGATCGGGGCGCGGCGCCAGCTGCGGCGGGCAGGCGATGTTGAGGCGGAAGTCGAAGCGCACCGCCGCGTGGACGAGCGAGGCCGTCACATTGTTGGAATCGCCGATCCAGGCCACGGTGAGGTCGCGGATCGGCCCCTTGTGCTCCTCGATCGTCATGACGTCGGCCATGATCTGGCAGGGATGCGAGCCGTCGGTGAGCCCGTTGATGACCGGCACCGTCGCGTGCTCGGCGAGCTCGAGGAGCTTTCCGTGCGCGTCGGTCCTGAGCATGATGGCGTCGACATAGCGGGAGAGCACGCGCGCGGTGTCGCCGATCGTCTCGCCGCGCCCGAGCTGCATGTCGCGCGTGCTGAGCACGACCGCGTCGCCGCCCAGCTGCTTGACCGCCACCTCGAACGAGACGCGGGTGCGCGTCGAGGGCTTGTCGAAGATCATGGCCAGCGTCTTGCCGGCCATCGGGCGCTCGGGCGCCCCGCCCTTGAAGGCCTTGGCCGCATCGACGATCCGCCGCAGATCGCCGCCCTCGATCCGGTCGAGGTCCAAAAAGTGCTTGAGCATCGAGATTGCAATCGTCGGGCCGGCGCCGCTGCCGGCGTTCCCTCCAAAGGAAGCCACCTGGATAGCAGAACCTTCGCCCAGGTGAACCCCCCTCGCCCGGGTCGATCGCCCTGGACCGTGCCGGCAATCTGGCCTAGGCAGCCCCAAACGGCTCTTCTTTGGCTCAGGAGGCCACTATGACCCGTCGCCCGGAGCCACGCCTCGTCGTTGTCGCGGCGGGCCTGCTTCGCCGTGCCGTCCTCTGGCTGCTCGTCCTGCTGGCCCTGCAGGTGGTGCCCGGTGCCGCCGCCACGGTGGACAAGCCGGCGCTGCCGACGCACGAGGCCGCCACCACCGCCCCGGCGCACGCCTCGCCCAGCTTCGATGTGCTGCTGGCGCAGCGCCTGGAGGGGCTGCGTGCCCATCGCAGGGCGATCCAGGAGGCGCTGCCGCAGGCACCGGCCGAGGTCGGGAGCGCGCTGCGCCGGCTCGTCGTCGAGGAGCCGCCGGGCCAGCTCATCCTCGCCATCGTCAAGCTCGCGATCATCATCGTCCTGGGCCTGCTGGCCGACCGCCTCTTCACCCGCGCGGTACGGCGCCTGCGTCGTCGCGTGCTCGACGGCTCCGAGGCGACGGTGGCGGCACGCGTCGCCAAGGTGGGCCTGCGCCTCGGGCTCGTGGCGCTCTCCGTGCTGGTATTCGCCGCCGTGACGTTCGGCGGCTTCCTCGCGTTCGACTGGCCACCCCTGCTCGAGCCGGTGGCCAGCCGCTTCCTCCTCGCCACCGTGATCCTGCTCTTCGTCTCCATCGTCGTCCGTGTGCTGCTGGCGCCTACCCTGCCCCATCTGCGGCTCATGCCGATCGACGATATCCAGGCGCATTTCTGGGACCGCCACCTCTACGCCTTCACAGCGATCTTCCTCTACGGCTATGCCACCGTCACGAGCCTCGCCTCGCTCGGAGTCTCGGAGCCCACACGCGAGATCGTGGCGTATCTGCTGGGCCTAGGTCTGGTCGCTGTGGCCATCGAGAGCGTCTGGCGGAAGCCACAGCGGACCCCGCCGGCCGAGCCTCCCGAGGAGAAGCCTGCCGAGGCCGAGGCTGCGGCGGCCGTCGCGGCGGAAGGCGGGCCGATCGAGGCCGGGCCGGAAGACGTGCCGCCGGTGGAGGCCCCTCCTCGAGACGCCCAGCCCCGCCACGTCCATGGCATCATGGCCGCGCTCTTCGCGGTCGCGCTCTGGGTGCTGTGGGCCATCGACGCCATGCCCCTGTTCACGATCCTGCTCGTGGTGGGCCTGCTGCCGATCCTCATCCGGGTGGCCCAGGCCTCGGTCAACCATCTGCTCAGGCCCGTGGGTGCTATCGAGCAGCCGAACGAGCCGCCGAGCGTGCTGGCGGCGGCGGTCGAGCGGGGCGTACGCCTGAGCCTGATCATCGGCGCGGCCGCTCTCCTGGCCTGGGCCTGCGGCTTCAAGCTGCTGGACCTCTCCCGCGGCGAGACGGGCCTCGCACGCATGGCGGGCGTGCTCCTGCAGATCGTCGTGATCGCGATGCTGACCGAGTTCACCTGGCACGTCGCGAAAACCGCGATCGACCGCTACATCCACGTCTCGCAAAGCCTGGACGGCGTCGAGCCCGACGAGGCGCGGCGCCGGGCGAGGCTGCGCACGCTGTTGCCCATTGTGCGCAACGTGCTCTTCATCGTCCTGCTCGTCACTGCGGTCCTGATGGCGCTTGCCAGCGCCGGCGTGCAGATAGCGCCGCTCATCGCCGGTGCGGGCGTCGTGGGCGTCGCCGTGGGCTTCGGCGCCCAGAGCATCGTCAAGGACATCATCGCCGGCATGTTCTTCGTGCTCGACGACGCCTTCCGCGTCGGCGAGTACATCGTGAGCGGCAGCGTCAAGGGCACGGTCGAGTCGTTCTCGCTGCGCTCGGTGAAGCTGCGCCACCAGCGCGGCCCGCTCTACACGGTGCCCTTCGGCTCGCTCGGCGCCATCGAGAACCTCTCGCGCGACTGGGTGATCGACAAGCTCCTCTTCACCGTCACCTACGACACCGACGTCGAGAAGGTCAGGAAGATCGTCAAGAAGGTGAGCGCCGAGGTCCTGGAGGACCCGGAGCTCAAGGCCGTGATCCTCGACCCGCTGAAGTCGCAGGGCATTTTCGCCATGGGCGATTTCGGTCTGCAGCTGCGCACCAAGATAACGACCCTGCCGGGCCAGCAATTCATCGTCCGCCGCGCGGTGCTGGCCAAGATCAAGCGCGAGTTCGAGGCGAACGGCGTGCGCTTCGCCCTGTCGAACGTGGCGGTGCCGGCGGCCGCCCATCTGCAGCCGCCGGCCAATCCTCAAAAGCCGCCGGAGGCCCCGGACGTTGCGGCGTCCCCGCCCCCGGCACCGGCACCGGCACCGTCGGCAGCAGCCGAGTAGCCCAGCGGCCGGCGGCTGGCGTCGATCCGAAGCTCGCGCGACTTCGTGTAGAGGAAGCGGACGAAGTCGTACTCGAAGGGCGAGCCCGTCTGGTAGTAGCGGAAGGGCAGCTGGTGCCGGGCGTCGACCGCATAGAGGGCCCAGACCGCCGGGTTGAAGAAGACCACGTCGTTGATCTGGGCGGCCGGCGGCACCGTCGTGCCCGCCACGAGGTCGACGCCGTCGCCCGTGGCGTCGCGGAGGTTCGAGGGGCCGAGGATGGGCAGGACGAGGAAGGGCCCGGGCGGCACGCCCCAGCGCCCGAGCGTCAGACCGAAGTCCTCGGGCTGGGGTGCGACGCCCAGATCGCCCGCGACGTCGAAGGTACCGAGGAGGCCCACGGTGGAGTTGACGACGAAGCGGATCACAGCCCTGCTCGCCACCTCGGGGCGGGCCTGGAGCAGGCCGTTCAGCGCGTTCCTGAACTCCTTCAGATTGTTGAAGAAGTTGGAGACGCGGTGCTGGACGAAGACCGGCGTCACATATTCGTAGCCGTAGACGACCGGCAAAAAGATCTTCCGGTCGAAGTCGGCGTTGAACCAATAGACGTTGCGATTGAAGCGCTCCAGCGGGTCGAAGATCTCGATCGGCGAGCCCGGAGGATTGACCGCGGGCGACACCGGGAGTGGCGTGGTCGAGGCCGGGCTCGAGGAAGCCGCCACGGGCGTCGCGAAGCCCTGGGCGGGCGAGGCCGACGCGAGGATAGTGGAGGAGCTGTCGACCGGTGTGGCGACGGCCTGCGCCGAGGCCGATGCCGGCGTGCGCGGGCCGTCCGCGGAGGCACAAGCGCCAAGGAGCGCCGCGCCCAGAAGCGCCCCCAGGGAGCGCCGCACGGTCACGAGGCGTCTCCGGGCAGACGACCGCCGAAAAAGCCCAAGAACTCGTCGAGGAACTTCCTCTCGGCATAGTTCCCGCAGTGCCCGCCATAGGGAAAGATCACGGCGCGGTCGCCGAAGAGGCCGGTCAGATAGTCGAGCTCGCCCTTGGCGAGGATGATGTCGTCGGCATTGGTGATGACGCCCATCTGCCTGTCGGAGCGGATGAAGGACGCGATCGACTTCAGGCTCGCCTCCTGGATCGCCCGGTCGAGCGTGAGGCCCGGCTGACGCTTCTGGAAGAAGGGCAGATAGAGCCCATTCACATAGTCCTCGAAGGAGCGCTGCTGCCCTTGGAGGAAGTAGCGGGTCAGCGAGGTGGAGGGCGTGAGCTCGGTCGTGGGCGAGACGATGTAGCCCGAGTGCGTCATGACGTCGGAGACGAAGGCGAGGCTGTTCGAGGACAGCCGGAAGGAGAGCCCGATCAGCGTGCGCAGCTGCTCGTCGGTGGGCTTGAGCTCGCGGTAGGCGCGGTAGAGGAAGTCGCCGGTGAGGTCGATCTCCCGGCCAGGCTCGTGAAGGCTGGCGAAGGCCTTGAAGGCGCGCTCGACGAACGCTCGGGCCCTCGCCTGATCGGCGCCGATGCTGTCGTCGTACATGGCGTCCAGGATGCGGATCGAGCTGAACAGCGAGACCGGCGGGTTGAGCAGGAGCACGCGCTTGAAGCCGAGGCGCTTCTCCCGCGCGTCGAGGTCGGCGACGAAGGCCGCGTTCATGGCGCCCAGGCTGTAGCCCGTGAGATAGAGGTCGGTGACCTGGATCCTCTGCCTCACGCTCGGCAGGATCAGCTCGAGCGCGTGGTAGATGTCGCGGGCATCGTCCTCCATCTGGCCCGGGACGGAGGTGGCCGAGGCGGTGACGATGAAGTTGGGGAAGGTCGGCGACGCGATGCCCAGCACGTTGAAGCCGGCGCCATAGAGCGCTGCGGCCAGCAGGCGCATCGTGCTCGAGTTGAAGGCGGCACCCGTGCCGGCGATCAGGACCACCAGCGGGGCCGGATGGTCCTGATAGACGACGCCATAGTCGAGGCCCTGCTGGTTGTACCAGAGCACCGAGGGGACCGGCCGGTCGGGAAAGATCCGCAGCGAGTCGATGTAGAAATTCCGGCTCCGCTCCAGCTCCGGGAGCTTCACCTTGAGCTCGGGCGGGGTGCCGACCACGGTCGCGGCCAGCGGGTCCTTGATCGGGAAGTCGTAGGGCTCGATCCAGCGCGCGGCCGTCGCCGCGGCCGGGAAGGCGAGCACGAGAAGCAGTGCCCCCGCGATCGCGAGACCGGTGCCCGAGGATCGCACCCCGGCACGACAGATCCATCGCCGCCACATCAGCGCCTCTCCCCCGCTCGTCCGCCGCGATACGTACCGCATCGAGCGTGGGATCAGGCTAACGGCGTCGCCGAAGGAAAAAAGGGCTCCCAGGCCGCAGTGATCGGGAAAAACGCCAAGCGGGCGGAGCGGGCCGTTCCGCCCACCCCACCCGCTTTGCGGCCGCCCCGCCGGTCAGGCGGCCTTGGCGCGGCAGGCCTCGGCCAGCATGTCGCAGGCCTGGTCGATCTCGGCCTCGCTGATGGTGAGCGGCGGCAGGAAGCGGATCACGTTGTCGGCCGCCGGCACGGTGATGAGGCCGATGTCGCGCAGCGACGCCGCGACGTCGGTGTTGGTGGCGCCCATCCTCAGGCCCATCAT
This sequence comes from uncultured Alphaproteobacteria bacterium, assembly GCA_963735065.1. GTDB lineage: Bacteria > Pseudomonadota > Alphaproteobacteria > Geminicoccales > Geminicoccaceae > CAVTJL01. The sequence continues at coordinate 86,215 of CAVTJL010000001.1, forward strand.
CAGGCCGGCGCCGCGCACCTCGAGGATCGCCTGGGGATGGCGGGCCGCCACCTCGTCGACGCGGCCGCGGAGATACTCGCCCCGGCTCCTGACCGTCTCGAGGAAGCCGTCGCCCAGCGTGACGTCGAGGACGGCGTTGGCGACGGCGGTGGCGAGCGGGTTGCCGCCGAAGGTCGAGCCGTGCGTCGACTGGGCCATGCCCGAGGCGGCCCTGGCCGTGGCGACGCAGGCGCCGATCGGAAAGCCGCCGCCCAGGCCCTTGGCGAGGCCCATGATGTCGGGTGTCACGCCCATCCCCTGATGCGCGAAGAGATGGCCGGTGCGGCCGATGCCGCACTGCACCTCGTCGAAGACCAGGAGGAGGTCGTGCTCGTCGCAGAGGTCGCGGAGGCCCTGCAGGAAGCCCTCCGGCGCCGGGCGGATGCCACCCTCGCCCTGGATCGGCTCGATCATGATGGCGGCGGTGTGCTCGGTGATCGCAGCCCGGACCGCCTCGAGATCGCCCAGGGGCACATGGTCGAAGCCCTCGAGCAGCGGCTCGAAGCCCTCGGTGAGCTTCTTGCCGCCGGCGGCCGAGATGGTGGCCATGGTGCGGCCGTGGAAGGCGCCCTCGAAGGTGATGATGCGGTTGCGCTCGGGCCTTCCGGCCGCGAACTGGAAGCGCCGCGCCATCTTGATGCAGGCCTCCATGGCCTCGGCACCCGAGTTGCAGGCGAAGACCGTCTCGGCGAAGCTGTGGGCGACCAGCCGGTCGGCCAGCCGCTCGAGCGGCTCGATGCGGAACAGGTTCGAGACGTGCCAGAGCTTGGCCGCCTGGTCCTGCAGGGTCTTCACCAGATGCGGGTGGGCGTGGCCGAGCCCGGTGACGGCGATGCCGCTGCCGAAGTCGAGATAGCGTCGGCCGGCCTTGTCGATCAGCCAGGAGCCCTCACCGCGCTCGAAGACGATGTCGATGCGCTTGTAGACCGGCAGCAGGGAAGGAATCGGTGCGTTTCTCATGGACCCATGGCCTCGGTTCGACAGCCTGCCCGACAAGACGCCGACGCCGCGCGAGCAGCGCTGCGCGGCGTGTCAGGCTTTGAGCTTGTAGCCTATCCGCAGCAGGCGCAGCGCAAAGGTCCAAAGTGCCAGGTTCACGAGAGCCAAAGCCAGCACCCCCACCAGCACGTTGCCGTCGGTGTGGCCGGTGAAGCCGTAGCGGATGCCGTCGATCATGTAGAAGAAGGGGTTGAGGAGCGCCAGGAAGTGGAAGGGCTCGGGCAGCCGGCCGATCGAGTAGAAGGTGCCCGAGAGGAACGACAAGGGCGTGATGACGAAGTTCGTGACGGCCGCGAGCTGGTCGAACTTCTCGGCCCAAAGCGCCCCCATGATGCCGAGCAGCGCCAGCATCAGCGAGGCCGTGAGCACGAAATAGGCGATGAGCCAGGGATGCAGCGGCGTCATCGGCACGAAGGGCAGCATGGCGACCCAGACGACGACGCCCACCAGGATGCCGCGCGTCATCCCGCCCATGGCGATGCCGAAGAGCAGCTCGCCGGCCGAGAGCGGCGGCATCAGATAGTCGACGATGTTGCCCTGCACCTTGGCGATGGCGAGCGAGGAGCTGGTGTTGGCGAAGGCGTTCTGGACGATGGTCATCATCATCAGGCCGGGGCCCAGGAAGGCCAGATAGGGCACGCCCGCGACCTCGTGCGAGGTGCCGCCCAGCGCCAGGGTGAAGATGGCGAGGAAGACGAGCGTCGTGATGACCGGTGCCAGGAGGGTCTGGGTGCCGACCTTGATGAAGCGGCGCACCTCCTTGAGGTAGAGCGTCCATAGGCCGACCAGGTTGAGGTCCCAGGGCGTGCCGAAGGTGCTGCTGTCGCCGTCGAGCCGCCAGCGCGCCGCCAAGGCCTCTGTGCGGGCCCCTGCCTCGGCCGACCCGGTTGTCGTGCGGGATGCCATGGATGCCTCTCGTTCGTGTCTCGGGCCCTTCGGGCCAGCCGCCCCGATGCCTCGGCCGCAACGCTCAGTAGTCGTGCTTCCACTGCAGGCTGACGCCGCTCTGGCCCGTCTCGGTGACGTTCGTCGAGGCCGAGATGTTGGGTGTCAGCTCGACCTCGACCGTGGCCTTGCCGCTGTCCGGCGTCATGCCCTTTTGCACCTGCAGATAGACCTTGTTCGAGATGTACTTGCCGGCGCTGACGCTGGTGTCGTCGCTCGCACCCGAGCCGTCGACGCTCAGCGTGTCCAGCCCGGCGAGGCTCCGCAGCTTGCCCAGCGCGTCGAAGCCGCCGCCCTGCAGCGTCGCCACGGCACTGGCGAGCTGGACACCCTGCAAGGGCGTGATCGAGGCCGTGTCGCGCCTGAAGAGCAGCTCGGAGATGATCTCGTCCTGAGGCATGGGAGGCTCGCTCGAGAGCTTGATCGTGGGCTTGGTGGCCGGCCCGGTGATCTGCACCGTGGCCGTGATGTTGGTCGACACCGCCACCGCCTTGATGGCGAGGTCCGGCACCGGCGGCTGGCCGCCCGTGAAGGTGATCGTGCTGTCGGCGAGGGTGAAGCGCCGGTCGAGCAGGTCGAGGAAGCCGCGCCGCTCGGCGATCGTGCCCACGATCACAGGTGATGCGGCCGTGCCGGAGATCTTGAGGTTGCCGCCCCACTCCGCATCGAGGCCGCGGCCGCGGATGAAGACCTGCTCCGGCATGTCGACCTTGATGTCGAGGGTGATCTTGGTCGGCGCCGAGGGCGGCGGCTTGGGCGGGCTGGGCGCCATGCCGGGCGCGTAGACCTGCTGCGGGTCGAGCGTCGGCGGTGCGGAGCCCAGCCGGTCGGGGATGCGGAGATCGGCCCGGTCGATCCTGAGCTTGCCGTCGACGCCGAGGGCCTGGAGCGTGCCCGCGAGGCCCACATTGCCCGAGACGGTGGCCGAGCCGTACTGGTCGTCCAGGAGGCGCGCGCGATTGAGGTCGACGGAGACCGAAAGCTGGCCCAGGCCCAGGCCCTTGAGCTGGAGCTGGCCCTTGCCGGTGAGCTTGCCCGTGGTCCGGTCCTGGGCGGTGAGCTGCTGGACGACGATCTTGTCGCCCTGCCCCACCACCTGGAGCGTGATGTTGCGCAGCATGGCACCGCTGATGCTGTCCTCGACGAGCCCCTTGGTGATCGAGAGGTTGCCGTTGACCCGCGGCGCGTCGAGCGATCCGCCGAGCGTGAGGTCGGTCGAGAGATCGCCTGCGATGCGCTGGCCGTCGAGCTGGGCCAGCGAGGCGAGCTCGGCAAGGTCGGCCTTGCCCGTGAGCCGCGCGTCGAGCGGCGCATTCTGCGGCAGGTCGAAGGCGAAGGGCTGGAGCGCCAGGCGCAGCGGCAGCGTGGCCGTGACGGTGAAGGGCCCCCGCTTGAGGTTGCGCAGCGCCAGATTGGCCTTGAGGGTCCGCCCGGCCTCGAGCTGGGCGCGCATGTCGACCGCCAGCGGCTTCAGGCTGCCCTGCGCGAAGCCGCCCGCGGGCTCGAGCTTGTCGATGTTGAGCTGCAGCGTGGCGTTGGGGGCCGCGGCGTCGCCCGAGACGGTGAGCGTGGCGCTGGCCGTGCCCTGGATGGCGGGCCCGCCCAGGGCCGCCAGCATGGAGAGCGGCGAGGGTGCGAGCGTGACATCGGCGCGCACGCGCCCGCCGCCGAGGCTGCCCTTGGCCTGGATGGCGGCGTCGCCGAGCGCGAGGTCGAGCCCGTCGAGGTTGACGGCCCCCTTGTCGAGCACGAGCCTGGCCGGCTGGCGCAGCTTGATGGCCTGGCCCTCGAAGCTGCCCGAGAGGGCCTGGAGCGTGACGGTCTTGCGGTCGCTCAGGACGCCGGCCTGGACCTTCGTCTGCACGTCGAAGGGCTTGCCATCCTGGGCGCCCTTGGCCGAGGCCTTGAGCTGGAGATCGGTGATCGGCCCGTTGACGCTGACCGAGGCCTGATCGACCGCCAGGGTCGGCTGGGCGAAGGTGTCGAGCCTGGCGTCGGCCTGCACGCTGGGCTTGCCCAGCAGGTCCTTGGCCGACGCATCGAGCACGACGCCGGCGATGGACCCGAAGCTGCCGGCGATCTTTTTCGCGTCCAGATGGACGGTGGCGTCCTGGCGGCCGTCCGGTGTCGCCAGCGTCGCCTGGAGCTGGACGGCGCCCGAGAGGCCCGCCTGCTGGCTCCAGGGCTCGAGGGCGGCGAGGTCGTCGACGCTGCCCTTGAGCTCGCCGGTGGCGCCGAGCGAGGCGAGGTCGACCTTCAGGTCGCCGTCGATCTTCGTCTTGGGCCCGGTGAGAGAGAGCCCGGAGAGCGTGAGCAGCTTGCCGTCGAGGGCGTAGCGGGTGGCGAGCGCGAGGTTGCCCGCCTGCTCGTAGGTGACGAGCTTGACGTCGCCACCGAGCCTGTCGGTGGGGCCGGCGGCGGTGGCGTCGAGCGTGACCTTGTCGAACTTGCGCCCGGCCGCCTCGAGCTTGTCGAGCGCAGCCGCCAGCGTCACGTCGGGCGAGGCCAGCGTGCCGGCGAGGGTGACGTCGGCGCCGAGGCTGCCGGCGAGCGGCTGCCCCGCCACCTTGGAGAGCGGCTCGAGGCTCGGCACGGCCACATGCACCTTGCCGCCCAGCGCCTGCTCCTTGCCGAGGCCGAGACGCGCATCGCCGGTGACGCGAGCACCCGCCCCCTTGAGGGCGAGATCGTGGACGGTGACAGCCTCGCCCATGGCGAGGTCGACCTTGCCGGTGAGCGAGGGGTCGCTGCCGGCGAGCTCGGCAGCACCGGCCGGCAGGCCCTCGAGGCCGCTCGTCGTGAGCTCGAGGTCGGCCGTGACCTGCTTGGCCTGCTGGCCCACCGTGACGTCGGCGCCGAGGGCGACGCTGCCGGCCAGCGGCAGGGCCGGCGCCTGCGGCCCCAGAGCCTTCATGACGGCCGCCAGGTCCGGCACCTTGGCGTCGAGCCGTGCCTTGCCGGCCAGCGTCTTCTGGTCGATCCGGCCGCTCAGGGCCACGGTCGCGTCCTGGCCATCGATCGTCAGGTGATCCAGCGTCACCTCACCCTCCGCCGGCGCCTTGGCGGCGAGATCGAAGGTGAGGTGATCCTCGGGCCGGAGCGGCTCGCCATTGAGCGTGACGCCGCCCACCGTGCCGTGGCCGCTCACCGTGACGCCGGCATAGCCCTGCTTGAGCGAGGCGAGCGGCAGGGCCTGGAGCGCCGTCTCGACGCTGCCCACGCCGATCTCGTTGTAGGCGATGCCCTGGCCGTCGAGCCTGAGGTCGAGCTTCGGCTGCATGAGGGCACCCGAGGCGGTGAGCTCGGCCGTGGCCTTGCCGGCGAGCTTGGCCTTCGCCAGGGCGCCCAGCGCCGCGAGGTCGGGCACGTCCAGCCGGATCGTGCCGCTGACGGTATCGGCGCCGATGGCGGCCTTCCCCGAGCCGCTGAGCCGGACGCCCTTGGCCTCGAGCGAGAGCTGCTGCAGCGCCACCTCGTCGCCCGAGGTGGGCTGAAGCTGCACGGCCAGCTCGACATCGTTGCCCAAAAGCGGCTCGAGGTCCTGGGGCAGGATGCCCGGCGCGGTGGTCAGGCTGCCGGTGAGTGCCAGCCGCGGCAGCTCTGCATAGCCCAGCTCGATGTGGCTCTTGAGCCTGCCCAGGTTCTGCGCGTCGACGTCGAGATCGGCCTTCCAGTCGGTGAGCGGGCCCTTGCCGGTGAGATCGAGGGCGAGATCGCCCGCCTGGGGCTGATGCGTCAGCTGCGCCAGAAGGCCACCGCTCTCCCGGCCCTTCAAGGCGACGTCCAGCGCCTCGGAGGCGAGATCGAGGCCGGCATCGAGGGTCAGCGAGGCGGTCTTCTGGTCGGTGCGCTCGAGATCGAGCCGGGCGTCGAGGCGCTTGCCCGCGTCCTTCGTGGCGGCACTGCCGTCGAGCGAGAAGGTGGCGGCCTGGCCCAGGATCGGCGCCCCCAGCTCGAGCGCATGGACGTAGAGATGATCCACGGCGAGGGCAGGCAGGCTCTTGGGCAGCTCGGGCAGCTGGGGCAGCTCGAAGGGCTCGCTTGGCTGCGGCTCGGGCGCCGGCTGGCTCGGCGGCAGGCGCTCGAGCGCGACCCGGTCGGCGCCGACCTCGCCCAGGACGATGCGACCCCGGAGAAGATCGGTGAAAGAAAGGGTGACGCGGACGCCCTCGACGTCGAGCCAAGCGCCCTTGGCGTCCGACATCCTGAAGCTGCCTAGCTTCATGTCGAAGGGCAGAAAGCCGGCCAGACCCTCGACCTTCACCTGCCGCTCGGGCGTGCTGAGCGTGCTCTCGACAAGGCCTGCGATCTGGGACTTGGCGAGCCGGGTCTGGGCATAGCCGAACGCGGCGCCGACGATGACGAGCACGGCGCCCACGAGGATCAGGAGGCCGAGGCCGATCTTCCGCAGCATGCCGGTAAGGTAGGGCTTGCTCATCACCCGGACAACGCCCCGGCCCGTGGGGGCGTTCCTGCCGCTCAGAACGCCTGGCCGATGCCGATGTAGAGCTGGTAGGGGTCGTCGACCTTCTTGCGGGGGTGGACCGGCACGCCGACGTCGAAGCGCAGCGGGCCGATCGGCGTCAGGTAGCGGATCCCCATGCCGGTGCCGACCTCGACGGGGTCGGAGAGGTCGGGCAGGGTCGAGGTGTAGACGTTGCCGCTGTCGACGAACGCCACCACCCCCAGGCTCTGGGTCACGCCGAGACGCAGCTCGCTCGATCCCTCGAGCATCGAGCGGCCACCCAGGGGATCGTTGTCGTTGTTGAGCTCTCCGGCCTTCTGATAGGGGATGCCGCGGATCGAGCCGCCGCCGCCCGCATAAAAGCGCGTGATGGCGGGGACATCGCCGCGCGACGCGCCGACGATCGAGCCCGCGCTGCCGCGCAACGCCAAGATCAGCTGCGGCGACTTCAGGATCGGGATGTAGGCGGTCTGCGTGACGGTGTTCTTGAGGAACTTCGTGCCGGATCCCAGCGTGTCGACATAGGGCGTGGTGGTGAGGTCGGTCCGCCCGCCGCGGGTGGGATTGAGGAGGTTGTTCGAGTAATCCCAGCTCAGCGTGAGGGGCACGGAGACCAGCCCGTAGATCTGGTTGTCGCTCGTGTTGTCCTTGATGTCGGCGAAGGTGTAGGCGAGCCCGCCCGAGACGATCAGCTTCTTGATCAGCTCGCGCTGCAGGCCGATGCCGGCCTCGGCCGTCCTGCTGTCATAGGCGTCGGTGTGCTCGTGGCTGAGCGAGGCGTTGCCGATCAGGGACTGGTTGCGCGACAGGAAGGCCGGCTTGGTGAAGGTGGCGTTGAGGCTCTGCTCGACCTTCGAGAGGTCGAGCGCGGCGTGCAGCTTCTCGCCCGCGCCGAAGAGGTTGCGGTGCTCCCAGAAGAGCGTGGTGTTCGGCCCAAGGTCGGTCTCGTAGCCGACGCTGGCGCCGATGGTGCGAGGCTTGCGCTCGACCAGCTTGAAGGTCACGGGCAGCCGGCCGTCGGCGTCGAGCTGCTTGGCCGTGTCGACCTGCACGGTCGAGAAGAGCTGGGTGTTCACCAGGGACTGACGGTCGCTCGCCAGCTCGTCCGGGTTGTACTTGCTGTCCGGCCTGATCGTGACGGAGCGCCGCAGGAACCTGGGATCGACGTTGGGCGCGCCCTCGAAGGTGATCTCGCCATAGCGGGCGACAGGGCCCGGCGTCAGGCGCAGCGTGACGTCCATTTTCTTGGTGACATGGTTGACGGTCACCTCGCGCTTGCCGAGCTCGGCCAGCGCGTGCCCCGCCTTCTTGGCGTCGTCGAGCAGCTTCTGCTCCGCGTCCAGGACCGTCTGGGCGTTGGCAGGACCGCCCTTGACGAGGCCCAGCGCCTTGGCCGACGGCGCCTTGAAGCCGCCCGTGTCGCCGGTGAGCTCGATGGTGATGTCGGCGAGCTTGTAGCGCGGGCCCGGGCACCGCGGTGAAGACGAGCTTGGTCGCCGGGGCGGTGGCGAGGCTGGTGACCGCGCTCAGCGCCTGCTCGGCCCCGTTCGCGGGCGCCGGCTGCGGCGGCTGGGGGTTCTCGACCTTGTAGCTGACCTCGCCGTTGTAATAGCCCAGCGAGTGGAGCGCGGCCACGAGCCGCGGCACGTCGTCCGCCCCCCGCCGCTGCAGCAGGAGCAGGCTCGCCGGCGGCCGGCTCTCGAGCTGCTGGCTTTGCGATGCGCTGGAGAGCGCGCTCGAGATCTCACTGTCGATGTTGCCGGCGAACACCACCTGGTAGGGCAGGATGGGCCCCGGCGCCGGGGCCGGCATGCCGCCCGCGTCGTTGCCCGAGCCGGCGCCCGGCAGCAGGCTGCAGGCGGGGACCAGCGGGGCCAGGAGGACGAGGAGCGCAAGCCGGCAGGCGGCAGCTGCCCTACCTCTCATTCGCCGACCGCCCGGGCCTGGGGGCCGCCATCCTGCTCCTTCTCGACCAGGGCGCGCCGCGCCTGCTCGATGAAGACCGGCGGCGCGCTGCCGCTCTTGTCGACACCGAAATAGACGGTCTGATGCGGGAACGGGATCTCGATCCCGAGCTCATCGAACCGGACCTTCATGCGCCGATTGAACTCGCGGCCGATACGCCACTGCTCACCCGGACGGGTCTTGATACGCGCCTTGATCATCACAGCCGAATCGGCAAAGCGGTCGAGCCCGGCAATGTCAAGGGGCTCGAGGATGAGTCGCCGGTAGGGCCACTCCTTACGGAGCTGACCGTCGATCTCGCGCAACACCTGCATGACCTGATCGACATCCTCCCGGTAGGCGACGCCGATATCGAACACCCAGAACGAGAAGTCCTTCGTCATGTTCGTCACGGTCTCGATCGCGCTGTAGGGGATGGTGTGAACGTTGCCCTCATAGCTCCTCAGCGTGATCGCCCGCATCGACATCGCCTCAACAACGCCCGCCTTGCCTCCAAGATCCACGACATCGCCGACCCGCACCGTATCGCCCAGGAGAATGAACAGGCCGGTGATGATGTCCTGGACGAGCCTTTGCGAGCCGAAGCCGACGGCGAGGCCGACGACGCCGGCGCCGGCCAGGAGCGGGGCCGTGTTGATGCCGAGCTCGGTGAGGATGGTGGCCCCGGCGAAGAGCGTGATCAGCGCCAGCAGCACGTTGCGGGCGATGTTGGCCAGCGTGCGCGACCGATTGCTGAACTTGATGTTGCCGCGCGAGTCCCGCGCCGTCAGGTACTCGGTGATGACGCTGTTGACGACCGCCCAGATCAGGAAGGCACCGCCCAGGATGACGGCGATGCGGAAGGCCTTCATGGTCACGGTGTGGCCGCTGTCGCTGGTCAGCCATCCGGCGATGTTGACACCCCAGGCCTGAAGGATGACCGCGAGGGCCAGCAGCTTGACCAGCAGCCGGAGAACGCTGAAGGGCAGCGGCGCGCGCGGCGCTCCTGCCGGGTCGCCGCCCATGGCCTCCTCGCTCTCGGCCTCGGGCGGGCCGCCCTGCTCCTCGAGCCGCGTCAGGACGATTCCGATCGCCTGCGCCGCGAAGAACACGATGACCGTGGCGACCGTGGCGGTCAGCAGGTAGGTGAAGCCGCCGCTGAGCCCGACGGCCCAGACGAGATAATGCACCCAGACGAGCAGGATGAGGGTGAGGTAGCCGTAGGTGGCGATCGGCTCCCAGGGGACGAGCTGGCGCAGGAACGAGCTGCCGAGGCCGTCCGCCACCCCGTGCAGCAGCCGCTCGATCCGCGCCCGCGACTCGATGAGGAAGACCGTCAGCATGATGGCGACGGTGAGGAAGACGATGTGGGAAAGCGCCGTGTGCAGGCCGTCGGGCAGGCCCAGCCGCTCGGCTCCGCGCAGCAGCGCCCATCCATAGACCGTGGCGGTGATGATCCGGATGATCCAGCGGGCCAGGTGGCGCGCGGCATCGTCGCCGAGCGGCAGCAGGCGCCCCTGGGTATCGTCCGGCCGCAGGAGGTGCCAGACCAGCGCCGTGAGGAGGCGGCAGAAGATGACGGCGGCCAGCAGGATGGCGCCCACCTCCTTGGTGACGGCGAGGAGCGGCTGCAGCCGCAGCACGAGGCTGGCGGCGAGGGCGAATCCGAGGACCGGCATCAGCTCGAGGCCGAGCCGCAGCAGCGCCACGCCCACACGGCCGGTGGCCCGGCGCGGCGGCAGCCGGGTACGGGCGAGCCAGCGCCGCGTCAGCCGCCGCAGGAGCCACCACACCAGGGCCCCGGCGCCGAACACCCAGGCGAGACCGAGAAAGACTCTGCCCCAATACCGCCGCAGCCCGTCGCTCTCGGCCTGGGAGCGGACCCAGTAGAGAAGCGCCGGCGTCTGCATGAAGGTCGAGCCGACATCCTCGGCGGCGCCGACGATGTCCGACAGGCGCTTGTCGATCACGGTCGAGAGCGTCGTCAGCAGATCCTCGGGCACCGACGCCGCCGCCGCCGCCTGCTGGCCTTGCGTCTTCTGCAGCAGCCGGAGCGAGGCGATCAGCTCGTCCCTGGCCTTGGGATCCTGGAGCTTCTTCACCAGGGCGTCGATGTCGGCGGCGGTCGGCGCCGTGGCCTGCGAGGCGGCACCGGCGCCGGCCGTGGGCGACGTCAGGGCCGGCTGGCTGCCCGCCGCCCAGGCCGCCTGGCCCGCCCCGGCGAGCAGGAGGGCGAGGGCAAGCAGAAGGGCCGGCAGTCCGAGGAGCCGTCCGGACGCAACGGGGCGCGGGTCGCTTGACGACGAGGACGACATGGAGGCGAGGCTCTAGCTGGGCCGGGGCTCCCTGGGACGAGCGTCCCGGGCGCTAGGCCGCCGACGTCGCGCGCATGCCCTGCAGCTTCTGCTCCCAACGCCAGGCCGAGGCAACGATCTCGGCAAGGTCGTCGTGGCGCGGGGTCCAGCCGAGCAGGGTCCTGATCCGATCGGCACCGGCGACGAGGCTGGGCGGGTCGCCCTCGCGACGCGGCCCGACGCCCGCCGGCACCGGCCGTCCGGCGGCGGCGGCCACGGCGTCCAGGACCTCGCGCACGCTGTAGCCATGGCCGTAGCCGCAATTGGCGATGAACGACTGGCCGTTCTCGTCGAGGAGGTGGCGCAGCGCCAGCACGTGAGCGCGAGCGAGGTCGTCGACATGGACATAGTCGCGGATGCAGGTGCCGTCGGGCGTGGGATAGTCCGTGCCGTTGACCCGCATCGCCGGACGCAGGCCGATCAGGGTCTCGCAGGCGACCTTGACGAGGTGCGAGTTGTCGGGCGTGGCCTCGCCGACGCGCAGCTCGGGGTCGGCGCCCGCGACATTGAAGTAGCGGAGGATGCCGTAGCGCAGCCCGTGCGCCGCCGCCGTGTCGATCAGCGCCCGCTCCGCCATCATCTTGGAGGCGCCATAGGGGTTGATCGGACGCAGCGGCGTGCTCTCGTCGATCAGCGAGGCGTCGGGCTCGCCATAGACGGCCGCTGTGGAGGAGAACAGGACCGCCGGCACCCCGGCGCGCGCCGCCGCCTCGAACAGGTTGAAGGCGTTGGCCGCGTTGTTCCGGTAGTACTTGCCCGGATCACGCACCGACTCGCCTACCCAGATATGCCCGGCGCAGTGGACGATGGCGTCGAACCGGCGCTCGGCCAGAAGGCGGTCGAGCAGCGGCCGGTCCGCGAGATCGCCCTCGACCAGCTCCGCCTCCCCCACCGCCCAGCGGTGACCGGCGTAGAGATTGTCGAAGGCCACGACCTCGTCGCCCTGGTCGCGCAGCTGATGGAGGATGTGGCTGCCGATATAGCCGGCACCGCCGGTGATGAGGACGCGCAAACGCCGTCTGGTCTCGGGCACGTTCGAGCTCTCCACGCAGGTCCGGTGAACCGCTTAGACGGTCCGTGGCTCGGCCGTCGAGAGAAAGCGCCGTTGCGCGCCCTCGAGGACGAGGGATGTGAGGTTGCCCGTCCAGCAGGCCCCGGTGTCGATGCCGATACGGTTGCGCCGGATGACCGGACGCTCGTCCACGGTGTGGCCGTGGACGATGATCTTGCCGGCGTCGCCGCTCCAGCTCAGGAAAGGCTCGCGCATCCAGAGGAGGTCGCTCTCGCTCTGCTCGCCCAGCGCCACCCCGGGCCGGACCCCGGCGTGGCAGAAATAGTAGTCGCCGAGCCCGAAGGCGAGCTCGAGGCCCTCGAGAAAGGCGCGGTGGGAATCGGGCAGCTTGGCCGCCAGCGTGTCGCGCACCATGGCCAGGCGCTGCTCGTCGTGCGTCTTGAGGTCGACCTTGACGCCATAGCTCAGCATGGTGGCGTCGCCGCCGAACTGGAGCCAGGTCGAGCTCACCTGATCGCCGCGCGCGAAGTCGCGGAGCCAGGCATCGTGGTTGCCGATCAGGAGAACGCGGCGGAAGCCCTCGAGCGGGCGCTGGATCAGGTGGTCGAGGACCTGCCGGCTCTCGAAGCCACGATCCACATAGTCGCCCAGATAGACCACATGGCACTCAACCAGCGCGCCCTCCGCGTCGGCGGCGATGCGCGCCTCGATATCCTTGAGGAGGTCGAGGCGACCGTGGATGTCGCCCACGACGTAGACGCGCAGGCCGCGCGGCAGGCTCGGCGGGTGCCCGTCGATCTGGGGCTCCTCGGCATCCTGTGACGCGGCGCGCTGGAAGAGACGCTTGAACAGAGGGCGTTGACCTCCTGAGACTGGCCGGGTCGGGCCGGCGAACCCCGGCTCTCTAGCATGTTCATGCTTGTGGCAGAAGTGCGACAGGTGGGACGGAACGCGAGCGCCGCCCAGCGTCGCCTGAGGGCGCCGGCCGGCCATTCTTGCCTCCCGCCCCGATCATAGACTAACAACACCATCGTCGACCTCGGATGGTTGGGTTGTCTCTTGACTTCAACCGTAGGGGTAAGACGAGACAAGGGCGCCGTTGCCGGCCGCCGGTCAAGTTAGGGGGATCGATGAAGCACGTGACCGCTCTCAAGCTCGCGACGTCGCTTCTGCTGTGCGGCTCGGCTCTCACCGTCGCCGTCGACGCCTCCGCGCAGGAGGCCGCGGTGGACGTGAGCCGCAACAGCACGGTGATGAGCCGGCCTCGTCCGGCCTACGACCCGCTGGGCATCCGGGTGCGAAGCTTCTTCATCTACCCCTCGCTCTCGGTCGGGGGCCAGTATGACAGCAACATCGACGCCACGCCGAACAACGCCAACAGCGACTTCGGCATCATCACCACGCCGCAGATCAACATCGTCTCGAACTGGACGCGCCATTCGCTGGGCCTCACCCTGGGCGCGCAACAGGCGAGCTGGGTCAACTACAGCCGCAACAACTATCTCGACCTCAACGGCACGTTGAACGGCACGCTCGACATTACCCGGAACGACGCGCTGAGCGGCACACTGGGCGTCGCGCGCGGGCACGAGGCGCGCAGCTCGCCGGACGCGACCCAGGACCAGCGGGACCTCACCAAGGTGTTCACCGCCAACGGTGGGACGAGCTACCGGCACGACTTCAACAAGATCTTCACGATCGTCGGCGCCAGCGCGGTACGGACCGGCTACGACAATCCCCAGGTCAGCCAGATCTACCGCAACCGGTGGACGTACCGGACCAACGCCCGCGTCGGCTACAACATCTCGCCGCGGCTCGATGCATTCGTCGATGGCAGCTACCACTGGATCCGCTACGACCAGACGTCGGGTCAGGGCATCACCAACCGCGATGCCGAGGGCTTCAAGGTCGCGGTGGGCACGGACATCGACATCACCGGCCTCGTCTTCGGCTCGGTCCAGATCGGCTACACCAAGGAAACCTACGACGACAGCAGCCTCGACTCGGCCTCGGGCCTGGGCGGCGGCGGCACGATCACCTGGAACGTGACGCAGCTCGACACCCTGGTGTTCAATGCCAACGGCGAGATCATCCCGACCACGGTGACCTACGAGGGTGACACGGCGTCGTCGGATTTCCAGAAGTCGACCTCCGTCAACTGGTCGCACGAGCTGTTGCGCAACGTGCTCACCAACGCCAACGCGGGCTATGTCCGCGACGACTTCACGGGCACGTCCCGGACCGACAACACCTTCCTCGCCGGCGCCGGGGTGACGTACCTCATCAACCGAAACTTCTCCCTCGACGCCACCTACTCGTTCACCAAGCGGAACTCGGACGACAACAACGAGGAATATACCGACAACGTCATCTTCCTCGGGCTCACCGCGAAGCTCTAGCGGCGCTGCGCGCGGTTGTGCGGCGGCCTTGGCAGGCGGTATGAGAGACGCGCTGCCGGCCCCGTGACCTTGTGTGCAGGAAAGCGCTGATGATGAATAAGCTTTTGGGCGTCAAGCTGGTCATCCTGGCCTGCCTCGGTTTGTTGCTCGCCTCGTGCAGCAGCACCCCTCCGCCGGCAGCCGCGAACCAAGCCTTCTCTCAGGTGGCCTACACGATGGGCCCAGGCGACCAGCTCAGGGTCGTGGTCTTCCGCCACGACGACCTCTCGGGCAACTTCACCCTGGATGGCGCCGGCAAGTTCGCGATGCCGCTCATCGGCGAGGTGGACGCCCTGGGCCTCACCTCGAGCGAGCTCGAGAAGCGGATCGAGAAGAAGTTCGCCAACGGCTATCTCGTCGATCCCCAGGTCAGCATCCAGGTCGAGAACTACCGACCCTTCTACATCCTGGGCGAGGTCAACAAGCCCGGGCAGTACCCCTACGTGAACGGCATGACGATGCTGAACGCCGTGGCGCTGGCGGGCGGCTTCACCTACCGGGCGGCGCAGGACAGCGTCACCGTCAAGCGCGGCGGGGCCAACGCCAAGCCGGTCACGGTCTCGGCCGACACGCCCATCCTGCCGGGCGACATCATCGAGGTGCCGGAGCGATTCTTCTGAGGCCGGCCTTCGCCCGACGCGCGCGACGCCCGGCCGCGCGCCGGGCCGCCTGACGCGTGCCGGGCGAGCCCGCCCGGGAAGGCTGGCTCGACTCCGCCCGGGTCTATCTCGAGGCGCCCGTCCTCGTCGTCCTCCTCCTGGGCTTCGCCAGCGGCCTGCCGCTCGCCCTGACGGGCGCCACGCTCACCTTCCGCCTCGCCGAGGCCGGGGTGGGCAAGGGCGAGATCGGCCTCTTCGCCCTGGTCGGCATCGCCTATGGCTGGAAGTTCCTCTGGTCGCCCGTCATCGACCAGGTGCCGCTGCCGCTGCTGGGCCGCTGGCTCGGCCGGCGGCGCGGCTGGCTCCTGGCCATCCAGCTCGCGCTGGCGCTGGCGATCGTCGCCCTGGGCTTCAGCGACCCGACCCGGAACCTCGGGCTGACGGCCCTGCTGGCGGTCATCGTGGCCTTCCTCTCGGCCAGCCAGGACATCGTGATCGACGCCTACCGCATCGAGCTCCTCGAGCAGCGTCAGCAGGGAGCGGGTGCCGCCACCATCGTCGCGGGCTACCGGGTGGCGATGCTGGTCTCGGGCGCCGGCGCCCTGATCCTGGCCTCGGTGGCGGGATGGACCGCCGCCTATGCGGCGATGGCCGCCTGCCTGCTCGTGGGCATGCTCACGGTGCTCCTCTACCACGAGCCCACCGCGGCGCCCGCGCCGTCCGGGCCCGTCCGGAGCGCCCGCCAGCGCATCGTCGAGGCGGTCGTCGAGCCGCTCGCCGACTTCTTCCGCCGCGCCGGCGTCCGCCAGGCGGCGCTCATCCTCCTCTTCATCGCCCTCTACAAGCTCGGCGACGCCCTTCTGGGCGCCATGGCCAACCCCTTCTACGTCGATCTCGGCTTCACCAAGACCGAGGTCGCGACGATCGTGAAGCTCTACGGGCTCGTGGCCTCGCTCGCGGGCGGCTTCCTGGGCGGCATGATCATCAACTCCCGCGGCATCCTGAAGGGCCTGTGGATCTGCGGCCTGGCCCAGATGCTCTCCAATCTCGTCTTCGTCCTGCAGGCCTGGGTCGGCCATGATGTGAGCGTGCTGGCGCTCACGATCTCGCTCGAGAACCTGGCCGGCGGCATGGGGACGGCGGCGTTCGTCGCCTATCTGAGCTCGCTGTGCAACGTGGCCTACACCGCCACCCAGTACGCGCTTCTCACCTCCTTCATGGCGCAGGCGCGGACCATGCTGGCGGCGGGCAGCGGCTTCCTCGCCGCCGCCACCGGCTGGGTCGGCTTTTTTGTCCTCACCACCGTGGCGGCCGTGCCGGGGCTTCTTCTCCTGCTCGTCCTGCAGCGCCGGCTGGGCCCGGGCGAGCCGGCGCCCGCCGTCGCCTCCTCGCCGGCCGGCTAGGCGCCCTCGCGGCCCCGCGGCTCACTCCGGCAGGCGGAGCAGCACCTTGAGGCCGCCGCGGGAGGAATCGCCCAGGACCATCTCGCCGCCATGGCCGAGGACGACGTCCCTGGCGATCGCCATGCCGAGGCCGAGGCCGCCCGTCTGGCGCGAGCGCGACCGGTCGAGGCGGGCGAAGGGCTGGAGGATCGCGTCGCGCCGCTCGTGCGGGATGCCCGGACCATCGTCCTCGACCGCGATCTCGACATGGTGGCCGTGATGCGTCGCGGTGATCCCGACCCAGCGGGCATAGCGGCAGGCATTGTCGACGAGGTTGGCGAGGCAGCGGCGGAAGGCGAGCGGTCGGAGCGGCAGGGTGATCGGCTCCTCGCTCCTGATCTCGAGCGTGACGCCGCTGCGCTCGGCCCGCTCGCGCATCGCCTCGAGGATCGGCGGCAAGGGCGTCGGCTCGATCACCTCGCGGCCCTCGCCGCGGGCGAAGGAGAGGTAGGATTCGACCAGCGCCTCCATCTCCTCGACGTCCGTCCTGAGGCCCGCCACGACCTGGTCCGAGCCGCCGATCAGCTCGAGCTCGAGCTTCATGCGGGTGAGCGGGGTGCGCAGATCGTGGCTGACGGCGGCCAGCACCTCGGTGCGCTGGGAGATGTGGCGGATGATCCGCCGCCGCATCATGTTGAAGGCGACCGCGGCGCGCCGCGTCTCGGTGGCACCGCGGGGCTCGAAATCGCCGACGTCGCGGTTCTTGCCGAAGCTCTCCATGGCCTGGGCGAGCTTGCGGATCGGGTGGACCTGCAGCCGCATGAAGTAGAGGGCGACGACGGCCAGCGCCACCGAGGCTCCGATCATCCAGGCGAGCAGGATGCCGGTCGTCGTGGCGGTCACGCGCTTGGTCGGCGACAGGACGCGCAGGAGCCCGTCGGAGAGCTGGACGTAGACGGCAATGCGGCCCGGCATCTCGGGGCGGAGATCGATCGCGAAGGGCTTGGACAGCCCCTCGGCGAACGCCTCGATGATCTTGTTGTCGATATGGGCGAGGAAGCCCGGCTCCATGCCGGTCTCGCGCATGGCGGCGTCGAGCTTGCCGCCGGGCTCGAAGGAGATCTTGAGGTCGGTGTGGCGGCGGACGAGGTCGATCGCGGCTGCCTGCTCCTGCGGCGTCTGCGCGCGCTCCATGAGCTCGACGCAGATCGCGACGTCGCCGGCCACGCCGGCCGCAAGCCAGCGCGTCACCGTATCCCAGTACCGGTTATAGAAGATCAGCGTCAGCACGAGCTGCAGCACGATCAGCGGCAGGACGACGATCAGCAATGACCGCATGAAGAGGGATCGCGGCACGATCGTGCGGTTGAGAAGGTTGCGGACCGGATCCATGCGGGCTCAGCTTCCCGTGCGCAGGGCGTAGCCGGCGCCCCGCATGGTCAAGAGATAGCGGGGCTGCTTGGGGTCGTCCTCGATCTTGCGGCGCAGGCGGACGATCTGGACGTCGACGGCGCGGTCGGAGCCCGTGATGCGGCTCCTGGCGCCGAGCTCGGCACGGCTGATCGACTGGCCAGGCTGGTCGGCCAGGAGGCGCAGCAGCGAGGCCTCGCCGGTGGTGAGGTAGATGAGCTCCTCGCCGCGCCGCAGCTCCTGCGAGCGGGGATTGAAGGAGAAGGGCCCGAAGCGGACCAGCTCGGGCGGCTCCTGGCTCGGCTGGACGCGGCGCAGGATCGTCGCGATGCGCAAGAGCAGCTCGCGCGGCTCGAAGGGCTTCACGAGATAGTCGTCGGCGCCGACCTCGAGGCCGCGGATACGGTCCTCGGGCTCGCCGCGCGCGGTCAGCAGCAGGATCGGGATCTCGGTCGTGCGCCGAAGCTCGGCCGTCAGCTCCATGCCGTCCTGGTCGGGCAGCATGACGTCGAGGACGATGAGGTCGAAGCGGATATGCTCGAGCGCGCTGCGCGCCTCGGTGGCGTCCATGGCGGTGGAGACGAGATAGCCGCTCTGCACGAGATAGCGGTCGAGCAGCTGGCGCAGCCGCGCATCGTCGTCGACGATCAGGATGTGCGGGCGCTCGGCGTCCATCAGGCCTCAGCTCTGCTGACGCGCGAGCAGGCGCCGGCCGGAGGTCTCGAGCAGCTCGCCCAGGACGCGCTGGAAGCCCTCGACCGCCTCGGGGCCGGCGTCGTTGAAGGCCTGCCGCAGGCCGCGGCGATGCGAGGCGCAGACCTCCGTGATCACCTCGATTGCGGCGTCGGTGGCGACGAGCGCCTTCTTGCGCCGGTCGTCCCGCACCGCCTGCTGGTGCAACAGGCCCATGGCCGTCAGCCGGCGCACATGACGCGACAGCGACTGCTTGGCCATGCCCAGCACGAGCCCGAGCTCGGGCGCCGCGATCCCGGGATGGCGGTGGGCGAGATAGAGGATCTCGAAGTCGACCGCGGCCAGCCCGCGCTCGTCCAGGAGCGCCGTGCCCGACCTCAGCGCCTGGCGGGCAGCCAGCATCATCAGCTCGAGGCTCCGGTCGAGCTCGGACTCGCGGAGGAAGAGAGGGTTGCGCGATAGCATGGGGGCTCACGCCAATGGCGGGTCTTGCCTTGGAAGTTATGGGAGGCGATGATGCCGGCGGCAATCCTCGAAATCGTGAAGCAAATCGCCGGCTTAAGACCGGCTGGAATGGTTATCATGGCGCAGCTTATCCCCTACGACGATCGTGACGGCTGGATCTGGCTCAACGGCGAGTTGGTGCCGTGGCGCGAGGCCCGGGTGCACGTATTGTCGCACGGGCTGCACTATGGCAGCTGCGTCTTCGAGGGCGAGCGCTGCTATGGCGGCCGCGTCTTCAAGCTCGCCGAGCACAGCCAGCGGCTGATCGACAGCGGCAAGATCCTGGGCTTCGACGTGCCCTACACGCGCGCCGAGCTCGACGCGGCGACCAATGCCGTGGTGGCCAAGAACGGGCTCAAGGACTGCTATGTCCGCCCGCTCGCCTGGCGGGGCTCGGAGCAGATGGGCGTGTCGGCCCAGAAGTCGCGGATCAACGTCGCGATCGCGGCCTGGGAATGGGGTGCGTACTACAGCGACCTCAAGCTCACCCGCGCCATGTACGACCGGCCGGCACCCAACACCGCCCCGGTGCACAGCAAGGCCGCCGGCCTCTACATGATCTGCACGATCAGCAAGCATGCGGCCGAGGCCAAGGGCTTCGGCGATGCGCTGATGCTGGACTGGCGCGGCTATCTGGCCGAGACCACGGGCGCCAACCTCTTTTTCGGGATGAACGGCGAGCTGCACACGCCCACCCCGGACTGCTTCCTCAACGGCATCACGCGGCGGACCGTGATCGGCCTTGCCGAGGCGCGCGGCATCAAGGTGGTCGAGCGCCACATCATGCCCGAGGAGCTCAAGGACGTTCAGGAAATGTTCGTCACCGGCACGGCCGCGGAGATTACCCCGGTACGCGCGATCGACGACATGTCGTTCCAGCTCGGACCGATGACGCGCGATCTCATGGACGACTTCCACAACGTGACCCGCGGCCTCGCCGAGGCGGCGGAGTAAGGGCGCCCGCCAGGTCCCGGCGGGAGCAGCATGAGCTATCGCGTCTGTGTCTTCTGCGGCTCGAGGGTAGGGCGGCGCCCGTCCTACCGGGCCGATTCCGAGGCGCTCGGCAAAGGCATCGCCGAGCGCGGCTGGACGCTCGTCTATGGCGGCGGCGAGGTGGGGCTGATGGGCGTGACGGCCCGCGCCGCCCTCGCCGCCGGCGGTTCCGTGGTGGGCGTCATCCCGAGGCGGCTCATGGAGCGCGAGGTCGGCAAGCGCGATCTCACCGAGCTCATCGTCACCGAGACGATGTTCGAGCGAAAGGTGAAGCTGATCGCCGATGCCGATGCCTTCGTGGCGCTTCCCGGCGGCCTCGGCACGCTGGACGAGCTGCTCGAGGTCGTGACGCTGCGCCAGCTCGGCTATCATGCCGGCCCGCTGCTCCTCGTCGACACCGAGGGCTATTGGAGCCGCTACGCGGCGCTGGTCGACAGCGTCATCGACGAAGGCTTCGCCGAGGCCTCGGCGCGCAGCCTCTACAGCATCGTGCCGAGCCCGGCCGCCGCGCTCGAGGCGCTGGCCGCACGGGCCTAGCCCCGCGCGGCCGAGCGATCGGGCCTCGCCGCGTCAGACCGTGGCGCTGCCGTTGCCGTCGCTCGCCTGCGCCGCCGCCCGCTGCTGGGCCTCCTGCATGCGCTGGCGGTAGACGCTCACGAAGTCGATCGGATCCAGCATCAGCGGCGGGAAGCCGCCGTCGCGCGAGATGTCGGCCACGATCCGCCGCACGAAGGGGAAGAGGAGGCGCGGGCACTCGATCAGGAGGAGCGGCTGGAGGCTGTCCTGCGGGATGTTGGCGAGCTCGAAGACGCCGCCATAGGCGAGCTCGATCAGAAACACCGTCTCGCCCGACACCTTGGCATCGACATTGAGCTGCAGGAGCACCTCGTACCGGGCCTCCTCCAGCTGCCGCGCCTCGGCGTTCACGCCGATCTGGATGTCCGGGCGCGGCTGGCTCTGCACCAGGCCCATCGGCGCCCGCGGATTCTCGAACGAGACGTCCTTGATGTACTGGGTGATGATGGACAGGCGCGGTGCTGCCTGCTGCGCGCCGCTGTCGGGGGTCTCGGGATTGTCGCTCATCGGATGTCCTTTTGCTGTTCCGCGCCCGCCGTCTCGCCCGCCTCATGGAAGGCGAGGCGCACGCGCCCGAGGTTGGCGACCTCCTGCCCCGTGAGGCAGCGGATGAAGCCCCAGTGGCTGACCACCGCGACCTCGTCCCGGTCCGGCCAGTCCCTCACCGTGTCGAGGAAGGAGCGGGCGCGGACGCCGAGGCTGTCGACGCTTTCCATCCCCTCGCCCCACCAGAGATCGCCCAGGAGGCTGAAATCGAGGTGCGGCCAGCGCTCGGCCAGGAGGGCCGGATGGCTGCCCTCGTCGCACGAGTAGGCGCAGCGCTCGCGCACCAGCGGCTCCACGGAGACCGGCACGTCCAGGGCCTCGGCGATGATCGCCGCCGTCTCGAGGGCCCGGCGGTAGGGGCTGGTCAAGAGCCGCCCGATGCCCTGCCCGCGAAGCTCCGCCGCCGCCAGCCGTGCCGCGGCAGCGCCCTCGGCCGTGATCGGCGGATCGGCGATGCCGGGATCGATGCGGGTCGGGCCGAAAAGCCGGTTCCACTCCAACTCGGCGTGCCGAATGAGCAGCATGGACCCCAGTTCCGCCCCAGATCGCGCGTGACCGCCGCGCGGCGATCCGCGGGCGGGCGGCCCGCCGGAACCGGCCAGCCTCCGCGCGCCTTGTAGAGAAGGAGCCGCCCTTCCGGCAAGCGGCGCCGGCTCCCGGCGACCCTTACGGTTTCTTTTTGTGTTGGGGCCCTTATATGTGGGTCGGTGCGCGTCACTTCCTGCCGAGTCGCAGCCGACGGCGGGATTCCAAGCTCAAGGGCTGCTTTGCCAGCCGAAACGGCCGTGATTGATGTCTGACGGGTTCGCCTATCTCGATATCATCTTCTTCGCGATGGTCGCAGCGTTCATAGCGCTGCGCCTGCGGGGCGTGCTCGGACGCCGGACCGGCAACGAGCGTCGCCGGCCGAGCCCGATCGGTCAGAGCCCGGCTGCGCAGCGTGCCGACAAGGCGCCGCCGCTGCCCGAGCACGCGCTGCCGACGGCCGACGCGCAGCAGCAGGCGGGCATCGCCGACGTCGCCGACCCGACGATCAAGAAGGGCCTCACCGAGATCCGCCTGGCCGATCCCCACTTCGACCTCAAGGGCTTTCTCGCCGGCGCCCGGGCGGCCTTCACGATGGTCGTCGAGGCCTTCGCCAACGGCGACAAGGATGCCCTGCGGCCGCTGCTGGCACCTGCCGTCTATGCCGGCTTCGCCGCCGCGATCGACCAGCGCACCGCGTCCGGCCAGACGATGGAGACGGAGCTGGTGGCCATCCGCGCCGCCGATATCGCGGCCGCCCAGATGGATGCCCGCCGGGCGCGCGTCACCGTGCGCTTCAAGAGCGAGCAGATGAACCTCATCAAGGACGATCAGGGGCGCATCATCGAGGGCGAGCCGGGCCAGCACGACGAGGTCATCGACCTTTGGACCTTCGAGCGCGACACCCGATCCTCCGATCCGAACTGGGAGCTGACCGAGACCCGGGCGCCCGAGTGAGCCGTCCGTCCCCTCGTGCGTTGCCGTAGCCTCGGATCCACCGCCCTCCTCCTCGGGCTTCTGCTCCTTGCCGCCTGCGCCAGGCGGCCGCCCCCGCCTCCTGCGCTTGCGCTCGAGCCCGCCACCTTCGCGGCTCTGCCCGGATGGGGCCAGGACCAGCCCGGCCCGGCGCTGGACGCCTTCCGCCGATCCTGCTCGGCCCTTCTGAAGCGCGGGGACGACCAGACCCTGGGCGGCTTTGCCTGGGCCGGCACGGTGGCCGACTGGCGCCCCGTCTGCGCCGCCGCCTCGAGCCTCGGCAGCGGCCCGGGCGTCGCCGAGAGCTTCTTCGAGGCGCGCTTCACGCCCTGGCGGGTGACCAACCGCGGCGACGCCTCCGGCCTCTTCACCGGCTACTACGAGCCGCTGCTGCAGGGGGCCACGGCGCCCGGCGGCCGGTACAAGGTGCCGCTCTATGGCCGACCGGGCGATCTCGTCGACGTCGACCTCGGCAGCTTCGATCCCGATCTCAAAGGCCACCGCGTCGCCGGCCGCGTGCAGGGCACCAGCCTCATACCCTACTACACGCGCGCGCAGATCGACGCGGGCGCCCTCGCCGGCCGCGGGCTCGAGCTCTTCTGGGTCGAGGACCCCATCCGCAGCTTCTTCCTGCAGATCCAGGGCTCGGGCCAGATCGACCTGCCCGACGGCAGCCGCATGCGCGTCGGCTATGCGGCGCAGAACGGCCGTCCCTACCGGGCGATCGGCCGCGACCTCGTGGCGATGGGGGCGATCAGCAAGGAGGACGTCTCGCTGCAGTCGATCCAGGCCTGGCTCGAGGCGCATCCCGGCCAGGCCCGCGGGGTGATGGAGAAGAATCCGTCCTTTGTCTTTTTCCGCGCGCTGCCGGACCTCGCGACGGCGCCCGGGCCCCTGGGTGCCGAGGGCGTGCCGCTGACGCCCGAGCGCTCGCTCGCCGTCGACCGTCGCTACCTGCCGCTGGGCGTGCCGATGTGGCTTGCCACCACCGCCCCCTACCCCTCGGGCGCCCCCTACCCCTCGGGCGAGAGGCCGCTGCAGCGCCTCGTGATCGCGCAGGATACGGGTGGTGCCATCCGCGGGCCGGTGCGGGGCGATCTTTTCTGGGGCTCGGGCGATGCGGCGGAGGCCGTGGCGGGGCGGATGAAGAGCCAGGGCAGCTACTGGATCCTCCTGCCGCGTGGCCTCTCCCCCGCCAGTTGACGCCTGGATGATTGCCTCGCCTTCATCGCCTCCGGTAAGAACTCGTGGCCATTCGCCAGCCGGAATCCCGCCCTCGATGACCGACCGACCGCGCGTCGCCCTTTTCGTCACCTGCCTCGTCGACCTCTTCAGGCCGAGCGTGGGCTTTGCCGCCGTGCGGCTCCTGGAGCGCGCCGGCTGCGAGGTCGAGGTGCCGCGAGCCCAGACCTGCTGCGGCCAGCCCGCCTTCAACGCGGGCGACCGCGCCACCACGCGGCGCATCGCCAAGAAGCTGATCCCGGTTCTCGAGCCCTACGACTATGTGGTCGTGCCCTCGGGCTCCTGCGGCGCCATGCTGAGCGCGCACTTCCCGGAGCTCTTCGAGGGCGAGCCCGAGTGGCAGCGCCGGGCCGAGGCGGTGGCCGTGCGCTGCCACGAGCTGATGCAGTTCCTGGTCGACGTGCGCGGCCTCGAGACGGTCGAGGCGGAGCTGCCGCTGCGGGCCACCTACCACGACAGCTGCTCCGGCCTGCGCGAGCTGAAGGTGAAGGGCCAGCCGCGCCAGCTCCTGGCCTCGGTCGAGGGGCTGGAGCTGGTCGAGATGGAGGACAGCGAGGTGTGCTGCGGCTTCGGCGGCACCTTCTGCGTGAAGTATCCCGAGATCTCGACCCATATGGTGGACGAGAAGCTGGGCCGGGCCGCCGCCACCGGCGCCGACCTGCTCCTCGCCGGCGATCTCGGGCTGCCTGATGAACATGGCCGGGCGCCTGAAGCGCATGGGCTCGACCATGGAGGTGAGGCACGTGGCCGAGGTTCTGGCCGGCGATCCGATGGCACCCGCCATCGGCGAAGGCGACTGAGGAGAGCGCCCGTGCAGCCCACCTCCCTGGCCTTCGAGAAGAGCGCGCACGAGGCGCTGGAGAACCCGCAGCTCCAGTTGGCGCATGCCGGCATCAGGACCGGCTGGCAGGCCGGGCGCACGAGGGCCGCGGCGGCCCTGCCCGAGTTCGAGCAGCTGCGCGACATCGGCCGCGACATCAAGAACCACACCCTGGCCCATCTCGACCTCTATCTCGAGGCCTTCATCGAGAAGCTCGAGGCCGTGGGCGGCACGGTGCATCTCGCGCGCGACGCGGCCGAGGCGCAGGCCATCATCCTGAAGCTCTGCCAGGACGCCGGGGCCAAGACCGTCACCAAGAGCAAGAGCATGGTGGCCGAGGAGATCGGGCTCAACCCGTTCCTCGAGGCGGCCGGCATCGAGGCCGTCGAGACGGACCTGGGCGAGCACATCATCCAGCTCGCGGACCAGGCGCCCAGCCACCTCGTCGGCCCCGCGGCCCATATGACGAAGGACGAGGTCTCGGACCTCTTCGAGAAGCATCATGGCGGCCCGCGCATCACGGATGCGGAGGCGCTCGTGGCGGATGCGCGCCGCGTGCTGCGCCAGCGCTATCTCGACGCCGACGTCGGCATCACCGGCGCCAACTTCCTCGTCGCCGAGACGGGCTCCATCGTCACGGTCACCAACGAGGGCAACGCCGAGCTGACGCAGGGGCTGCCCAGGACACACATCTGCCTGACGAGCCTCGAGAAGCTCGTCCCCACCATGGAGGACGCCTTTACGCTATTGCGCCTCCTGGCGCGGTCGGCCACGGGGCAGGAGTTCTCGGCCTATACGAGCGTGCTGACCGGGCCGCGCCGGCCGGGCGATCTCGACGGGCCCGAGAGCCTGCACGTCGTGATCCTCGACAATGGCCGCTCGGGCATGGTGGGCGGGCCGTTCCAGGAGATGCTGCGCTGCATCCGCTGCGGTGCCTGCATGAACCACTGCCCGGTCTATCTCTCGGCCGGCGGCCATGCCTATGGCTGGGTCTATGTGGGCCCGATGGGCTCGGTGCTGACCCCGCAGTTCGTCGGCATCGAGAAGACCTACCCGCTGCCCAACGCGTCCACCTTCTGCGGCCGCTGCGAGGAGGTCTGCCCGGTCCGCATCCCGCTGCCCAAGCTGATGCGCTACTGGCGGGACGAGCAGTTCAAGAAGCACCTGCTGCCGCCGACCGCGCGTCGCGGCCTCAAGGCCTGGGCTTTCCTGGCGACGCGGCCGAAGCTCTACCGCTTCGTCACCGGTATCGCGATCCGCACGCTGGGCGCCATGGCCGGCAAGCGCGGGCGCCTGAAAAAGCTGCCGCTCGCGGGCGGCTGGACCGGAACGCGCGACCTGCCGGCCCCGGCCGGGCGCACCTTCATGGCCGCCTGGAACGGCGGCAAGGGACGCCAGCCGTGAGCGAGGCCAAGGACGCGGTGCTGGCCCGCCTGCGCCAGTCGATCGGACGGACGCCCGAGGAGGACGAGCGGGCGAGGGAGCGGGTGAGCCAGCGCCTGGCCGACCCGACGCCCAACCTCGTGCCGGCGCGCGGCCAGCTCGAGCCCGAGGGGCGCGTGGCCCTCTTCATCGAGATGGCGCGCAAGGTCACGACCGACGTGGAGCGGCTGCCCGACCTCGAGGCCGTGCCGGCGGCGGCCGCAGCCTACCTCAGGCGCCACAATGTGCCCCAGAAGCTCGTGATGGCGCCCGTGCCCGTGCTCGACTCCTGCCGATGGGAGAGCCAGCCGCTGCTGCGTGTGCGCCGCGGGACGGCCGAGCCGGCCGACGCCGCGGGCCTGACGCTGGCTGCGGCCGGCATCGCCGAGACCGGCACCCTCATGCTGGTCTCGAGCCCCGAGCTGCCGACGCTTCTGGCCTTTCTGCCCGAGACCAGCATCGTCGTGCTGCCCGCCGACTGGATCGACGGTGCCTACGAGGAGAGCTGGCAGCGCCTGCGCGAGGTGCTGGGCCAGCCGCCGCGCTCGGTCAACCTCATCACCGGCCCATCCCGCACCGGCGACATCGCCCAGAAGATCGAGCTCGGCGCGCACGGGCCCCGGCGCCTGCTCGTGCTGGTCGTCGACGAGATGCCGCCGGAGCTCCAGGCGGCAGGATGATGCGCCGCGGGCGGCAGGCGCCGAGCCCGCAGGATCTGGCGCTCTGGCAGCATGCGATGCGGGACGTCCGGCCGCTCGGCACGCGCACGGCCGAGCCCGAGGCGGCACCGCCACCGCCGCCCGCCGCCGCCGAGCCTCCGGCCACCGCCATCCCCTCCCCCGCCGCGGCACCCACGCTCCCGCCGCCCAAGCCGCCGACCCGTCACGCCTCCCGCGGCCAGGGCCTCGACCGCCGCACGCGCCAGCGGCTGCAGCGCGGCCAGTACCCGATCTCCGCCCGCCTCGACCTGCACGGCATGACCCAGGAGGCCGCCCACACGACCCTCCTGGCCTTCGTCCAGGCCGAGCAGCGCCGCGGCTCGCGCTGCGTCCTCGTCATCACGGGACGCGGCCTGCGCTCGGGCGGCGTGCTGCGCTCGCATGACCCCGCGCTGGCTGGCGACGCCGCCGCTGGCCGACCTCGTGCTGGCGCAGACCCCGGCCAGGATCCCCCACGGGGGGGACGGGGCGTTCTATGTGCTGCTGCGCAGGAGCCGGTGAGAGACCAAGAAAGGTCTCTTTCTTTTTTTGTCACCTTGGCGTCCGGAGGGATTGCAGGGCGTCGCCCATCAGTCTTGGCAAGAGCCCCCATCGCCGACACTATGTCGTCGGGAGATCAAAGCCATGGCCGAAGCCGCCACCACCGCCGCCCTCAGCCTCGCCGACTTCCTCGCCTGGGAGGAGGCACAGGAGATGCGCTACGAGCGCGTCGCCGGCGTCGTGCGCATGATGGCGGGGGGCACGCTGACGCACGACCGGATCGCGACGAACATCCTGGCGGCGCTGAGCGCGCGGCCTGCGCGGGTCAGCCTGCTTTGCGCAGGGATCGAACCTGAAGGTCGTCTCGCCGCAGGGCGATGTGATGTATCCGGACGCCTTCGTGCTGTGCGGCCCGCATGCCGGCGACCTCACCGCCGTCGAGGATCCGGTCGATTGTGTTCGAGGTGCTGTCCGAGAGCACGGCCCAGCACGACCTGACGCGCAAGCGCCTCGCCTACAAGACGATCCCGTCGCTGAAGGCGATCGTCTACGTCGCCTCCGACCGTCGCCCGCATCGACATCGTCCGCCGCCAAGCCGATGGCTACTGGGATGACGAGGATGCGCTCGAGGGAGGGGACGCGGTGCTCGAGCTGCCGGAGATCGGGGTGATGCTACCGCTCGATTGGATCTACTCGTGAAGCATATAGAAAGACGCCATCCGCACTGCCAGCCGCGGACCGTTGTGACCCGGAACAGCTGTGCCGCCGTTGTTGCGTCGAAACCCCATTCGACGTCGCTATCAGATGCGCGCTTTTCACCAACTACGTAAAGCAACCTGAAGGTACTCGACAACATCATGGATGGCCTGTCCTTCGTACGGCCGGTGCTGGTAGCATCAGACCGACAGGTACTTCTGCCCATGAGAGATGGAGAGCGCAACCTCGCAGCGGAAGATTTGCGACACCACAGATCCAAACATACCCCTTCGTGATCGTGGGACAGACAACCTGCGGAGCCAAAGCAATGGACAATCTTCTAAACCAGTAGGATCGAATTTGCACTGAAGACTATACACTGCTCAGATCAATCTAATTGATCGAAAGAGCTTACTTAAGATACGGACTTTTACATCCATGAACTAGAGCAGATATATCTCATTTATAAGAGATCCAGCTTTACAATGAACCTGTAGCATCAGATTCGAAATTCTTCAACCTGGCGATTTTGCCGATAGATAGTGCAAATATGACCTAAGCAATTGCTTAGCTGATCTCAGTTCTTTGTTGTAACTGGAATGTTATTCAGTATAGTCATGAGGATATCTTTCGAAGGATAGAAACTATATTCAGAAACAGACATACCCAGTTCTTGGTTAGTTCGTTAATCTCTGACGATAGATTTGAATGATCATAGGAAGACAATTCTTGGGACATTGGCATATAGACGTACCCCAGCGCAGCTGCCATAGGTTACGTCTATGTCGTCTCAGGTGCTGTTCGCCGAATTTGGCGTCGTAATAACGCAATGATTTGAACCTTATGCGGAGGGTGGCGGCCACTGTTAGCAAGAATAAGATAGTCCCCTACTTTAAGAGACGGACGACATTAGTGTGCAACGGTCGACGGTTCGAAGAGCATCAAGTGCATCCATGCGGCATCTCATCAAACGACTTAAAATGAGTTGACCGACGCCTCTAGCGCTCGAATAGCGCCTATGAGTGGCTAGGAGTTATCAGCTTGAGTAATAAGCTAGGATAGAGCCCTTCTCCGACCGTCTATTAGGAGACGGCAGGCGGACGAGAGTGCACCGTGGCAACCCCGAACTATAGGCTCTGTCCTGCGAGGCGCTTCCGCTGGACTGCCCCTCGCGTGGTTCGACGAGCTGGTGCTGGCGATGCGGCGGGTCTAACGATCAGTCGCTATCCCTGACGGAGGCCGTCTCATGGTCATCCTCCGCCGTTCTTTTGTCACGCTCCTCGCCATGGCGGCGCTTGCCGGCCCGGCGCTCGCCCATCATGGCTGGCGCTGGACGACCGGCAAGATCATCGAGCTTACCGGGGACATCCGCACGGCCCAGCTCGGCGATCCGCACGGCGTACTGACACCGGCCCAGGATCGCGGGTGCGGATCGGCGGGGCTCATACGAGTTCCAGCTCGAACTCGGCCACCACCGGCGCGTGGTAGGACTCGGTCGGGTCCTGCAGCGCGAGGCTGGGGTCGAGCTCGTCGCCCAGGGTCTCGTTGTGGATCTCGAGGTGCTCGAAAGCTGCCAGAAGCGGGCGCGAGACCAGGATGTGGTCGAGCAGCACGCGGCGAGCCGGCCGTGTCGGCCCCGGGCATCGATACAGGCGCGCCCAAGGGATTGTGAGGGGATATTCGCTCCTGCTCCTCATCCCCTCGGACCATCTCAACGTAGACCAGCAAGATCGCTCGCGGACTCCTGCCCTCGAGCCGCGGCGTGCGAACCGATGCCCGTGCTCGCCGCTCCGGATGCAGCCGGTGTCGCCCAAAGGAGCGCCTCGCCATGCCTCTTCTGCTCTTCCTCGTCCTCCTCTTGCCCCTCCCGCTCGCAGCGCAGGAGGCGGGGTGGGAGGCGTTGCGGCAGCCGGGGGCGGTGGCGGTGATGCGGCATGCCGTGGCGCCGGGGACCGGCGATCCGTCGGGGTTCACGCTGGGCGACTGCTCGACGCAGCGGAACCTCGACGAGCGCGGTCGGCGTCAGGCGCGCCAGATCGGCGAGGCGTTCCGGGCGCAGGGGATCAGCGTCGACCGCGTGCTGACCTCCGAGTGGTGCCGCTGCCGCGAGACGGCGGAGCTGCTGGGGCTGGCGCCGGTCGAGCCCCTGCCGGCCCTGAACTCGTTCTTTGGCGACCGCTCCACGAGGGAGGCACAGACAAAGGCGACGGAGGCGTTCCTGCGCGGCCTGCCCGAGGGCCAGCGCGTCGTCCTCGTCACCCACCAGGTCAATGTGACGGCACTCACCGGGGTCTATCCGTCGTCGGGCGAGGTCGTGGTGGGCGTCATGGGCGAGGAGGGCTTCGACGTGCAGGGCCGGATTCTCGTAAGCCCCTGACGCGGCCCCTCGCGCTGATGTGACCGGCGCCGTGCTGGACCGCGGTGCTGTCCTTGCCGATGGTGATGGAGACTGAGTCATCCCTGCCGGAGAGCGCCCGATGGTCATCCTCCGCCGTTCTTTTGTCACGCTCGTCGCCATGGCGGCGCTGGCCGGGCCGGCGCTTGCCCATCACGGCTGGCGCTGGACAACAGGCAAAAATATCGAGCTTACCGGGGTCATCCGCACGGCCCAGCTCGGCAATCCGCACGGCGTGCTGACGGTGGAGGCCGAGGACGA
The DNA here is from genome assembly GCA_963735065.1 of uncultured Alphaproteobacteria bacterium. GTDB lineage: Bacteria > Pseudomonadota > Alphaproteobacteria > Geminicoccales > Geminicoccaceae > CAVTJL01. The sequence continues at coordinate 116,649 of CAVTJL010000001.1, forward strand.
GACCTGGACCGTCGAGGTGGGGCAGCCCTGGCGCAACGAGCGGGCCGGGCTCAAGGAGGCGGACCTGGCGCCCGGCGTGGAGGCCACCTTCATCGGCGAGCCCGCGGCCGATACGTCCAAAAAACTGATGAAGGCCGAGCGCATCAGCATCAAGGGCGTCACCTACGAGCTCTATCCCGAGCGCGATTGACCGGCACCGCCTTGGAGACGCTGTGGGCGGCGCTGGGCCAGACGCCGGTGGCGGAGATGATGCGCCTGTCGCGCTGGACCTATGCCGCCATCAACGCCGCCCACATCCTGGGCATCGCCATGCTGGTGGGGGCCATCCTGCCGCTGGATCTTCGGCTGCTGGGCCTTTGGCGCTCGCAGCCGCTGGCGCCGCTCGCCCGCGTGCTGGTGCCGACGGCGGCGGCAGGGCTCGCCCTCGCGGCCGTGGCCGGCGCGCTCTTGTTCCTTGCGCGGCCCGCCGACTACGCCACGCGGCCCGTGTTCCTGGCCAAGCTTTTCCTCATCGCCCTGGGTGCGGCGTCGGCCGTGGCGCTGCATCTGGGCCCGGGCCTCCTGGGCGCCAGCACCGCCCGCCGCCGCCTCGCCGGCTTTTTGTCGCTCGGGTGCTGGGTTCCGGCGCTGGTGCTCGGACGGATGATCGCGTTCACCGGCCAGGATTGAGCGCGGACGTTGCGGCGAGGCTCGGGTCGAGCCCGGTGCCTTCCCCCGCATGCGGATTGCGCCTGTCGCCGCGTGCGTTCTGCTTGCGGACGTAGGTGATGGCGGCCTCGGGATGGGTGGTCTTGACCTTGAGGGCAGCGATCAGCGCGTCCTCGGCCTCGACCGTCACCTGGCCGGCCTTTCTGTCGATCCTGATCCCGACCGAGTAGTGCAGGGTCATGGCCGTCGCCTCCGTGATCCGGGCCCGAACCTTAGCACAAGGCTGGGCATCCGACCGCGCCGTCCCCTCAGGCCCCGCCCTCCACCTCGAACTCGGCCACCATGGGGGCGTGGTAGGATTCGGTGGGGTCCTGGAGCGCGAGGCTGGGGTCGAGCTCGTCGCCCAGGGTCTCGTTGTGGATCTCCAGATGGTCGAAAGCCGACAAAAAAGAGCGCGAGACCAGGATGTGGTCGAGCAGCACGCGGCGGCCCTGGTGGACGACGGAGAAGCGACGGTCGTGGGGCAGCGAGCGCTCGAGGGCGACGAGCGCGCGGGCGGCCAGCGCGCCGTTGCCGGTGTCGCCGGTCTCGGCCAGGAGCAGGCGCAGCGGCGTCTCGTGGTCGACGGCGTTGAGGTCGCCCAGGACGGCCACGAGGGCTGCCGGGTCCTCGTCCAGGATCGCGTCGACCAGAAGGCGCGCCTCCAGCGCCTGGGCCGTGCGCTTCAGCCCCGAGAGAAAAAAGCCCTCGGCCCAGCCGGCGGTCGTGCGCCAGGTGAAGGCGTTTGTCTTCTGGCCGGGGATGGTGGCGGCGAGCGGGGCCTTCAGGTGCATGTTGAGGACGTGGAGGCTTCTTCCATCGCCGAGGTCGAGGCGGGCGTGGAGGATGGGGCGGTCGAATGACAAAAGCTGCGGGCCGGTGGCGGGCGGGTCGGCCGTGGTGGGGCGGTAGTCCAGCGCCGGCACGCGGGTGTTGCGGATCTCCCTGGCCTCGAGCACGGGCAGGCGCGAGAGGATGACGAGATTGTGGATGTCGGCGGGCCAACCGGCTGCGCCGTGCGCGCCGGTGCTGCGGGTCGTGGTGCGCTCGAACGTCTCATAGGGCGTGCCCTCGAGCAGGCGGTCGAGGGCCGGGAGGCTGCGGGCCGCGGCACCCTCGGGCCGGCGCCCGTGGATCTCCTGAAGGCACAAAACATCGGCGTGGAGGCGGAGGAGCTGGGGGCGCAGCACGGCGAGGCGCGCCTCGATCGGGGGCCCGTGGTCGGGGCGGTCGTCGAGGTTCTCGAGGTTGAAGGTGGCGAGCCGCAGGCGGTGGCCCATGGCGGCCGCGGCCTCAGCCGCTCCTGACGCGGCCGACGGCGCGGTGCCAGCCCTCGAGCCGGCGCCCGCGGCTGGCGGCCTCCATGGCGGGCTCGAAGCGCCGCTCGCAGCGCCAGGCTTTTGTCAGGTGATCGAGGCCGCTCCAGACGCCGGTGGCGAGGCCGGCGAGGTAGGCGGCACCCAGGGCCGTCGTCTCGATCACGGCCGGCCGCTCGACCGGGCGGTCGAGCACGTCCGACAGGAACTGACAGAGCCAGTCGTTGGCGACCATGCCGCCGTCGACGCGCAGCGTGGCCGGGGTGATGGCACCGCCGGTGCCGGACACGTCCTCGTCCATGGCGCGCATGAGGTCGTGGGTCTGGTAGCAGACGGCCTCGAGGGCGGCTCGGACGATGTGGGCGCGGCTGCTGTCGCGGGTGAGGCCCAGGATGGCGCCGCGCGCGTCGGGATCCCACCAGGGAGCGCCGAGGCCGGTGAAGGCGGGCACGAGATAAACACCGCCGGTGTCCGGGGTGGCGCGGGCGATGGCCTCGGATTCGGCGGCCGACTGGATGGCGCCAAGCCCGTCCCGCACCCACTGGATGGCCGCACCGGCGACGAAGATGCTGCCCTCGATCGCGTAGGTGGTCTTTCCGCCGAGGCGGCAGGCGACGGTGGTGAGCAGGCGGTTGCGCGAGGGGACGAGCGTCTCGCCGGTGTGCAGGAGAGCAAAGCAGCCGGTGCCGTAGGTGCTCTTGATCATGCCGGGGGTGAAGCAGGCCTGGCCGAAGGTGGCGGCCTGCTGGTCGCCCGCGATGCCGGCGATGGGCAGCGCCGCGCCCAGGATGTTCTTGTCGGTCGTGCCGAAGAGGCCACTCAAGTCCTTCACCTCCGGCATCATCGAGGCGGGGATGCGCAGAGCCTTCAAAAGCTCGTCGTCCCAGCGCTGGCGGGCGATGTCGAAGAGCATGGAGCGCGACGCGTTGGTGGCGTCGGTGGCGTGCACCCTGCCGCCGGTGAGGCGCCAGAGGAGCCAGCTGTCGACCGTGCCGAAGGCAAGCTCGCCCCGCTCGGCGGCATCCCTGGCACCCCGCACATTGTCGAGGATCCAGGCGATCTTGGTGCCCGAGAAATAGGCGTCGATGACGAGGCCCGTGCGCTCGCGCACGAGATCCTCCAGGCCATCGGCCAGAAGCTGGCGGCAGAGGGGGGCCGTGCGGCGGTCCTGCCAGACGATGGCTTTATGGACCGGGTGGCCGGTGGCCCGGTTCCACACCAGCGCCGTCTCGCGCTGGTTGGTGATGCCGATGGCGGCGATCTCGCATCGACGGCAAGGCCGCTCTTCTCGAGCGCCTCCTCGCAGACGGCCACCGTGTCGGCCCAGATGTGCTCGGGATCGTGCTCCACCCAGCCGTCGGAGGGAAAGAACTGCTGCAGCTCGCGCTGGGCGGAGGCGAGCTGCCGGCCGTCCGCGTCGAAGACGATGGCCCGGCTGCTGGTGGTGCCCTGGTCGATCGCCAGGACCTTCTTCGTCGCCACGGATCGGCCTCCCCTGCCTCCTGCCCGCCCCGGGATGGCCCGGCGGCGGGACGGAAGGCGAGGTTAGCGCAAGCGCCCGGGCGCGCAACCGGGGGCGAGGGCTACGAAGCGGCGCCGCAATAGGCCTCGATGCGGTAGCCGTCGGGGTCGGTGACGAAGGCCGCATAGTAGGTGTCGGCATAGTCGGGCCGCAGACCCGGAGCGCCGTTGTCGCGGCCGCCGGCGGCGAGCGCTGCCCGATAGAAGGCGTCGACCGCGGCGCGGGTCTCGGCGCCGAAGCAGATGTGCAGGCCCGATCGCGGATCGGCCGGCACCGGATGCTCGGTGAGGCCGAGCCAGAAGGACGATCCGCCATCACCATACCCCGTCGAGTTGTCGCCGGAGCTTTTGCAGGCATAGCCCAGCGGCTCGAGCGCCGCGTCGTAGAAGCGCCGCGCTGCCGCCATGTCGCGGACGCCGATCGAGACGTGAGCAATCACGGGAGAGCCTCCTTCTTCGGGGATCGCATGTCTAACCTACATGAAGGTTATAACATCGGCGGCGCGGTTGTTGTCAACCGGCAACGTGGTTAGGGTGCGCTACCGACAAACAAGGAGGATGGATGCCGGGCTTCGTCGCCACGCCGCGCGATGACCTCTGTCTCGATTTCGCCAACACGCTCTTCTGGCGCGGCAGCGATCCGCCGACCGAGCAGCTGCACGGGCCGCGCGACCTCCTGGCCTGGGCCGCGTGCCTCGGGCGGGGCGGACCCGGCGCTGGTGGCGCGGCTGGGCGAGGCGTGGGAAGGGGTGCCGGAGAAAGCGGCGCGCGCCTTCGCCGAGGCGATCGAGCTGCGCGAGGTGCTGTGGCGGACGATGAGCGCGGTGGCGGAGGGTGCGGCACCCGCAAGGGAGGATGTGGCGGCACTCAACAAGGCGCTCGCGTCGAGCCCTGCGCGGCGGGAGCTGGAGGCTGCGGGCGAGGGCTTCGCCTGGTCCCTTGGTGCAGAAGGTGCCACCGCGCCGCTGCTGCTGGCGCCGGTCTTGTGGTCGGCGGGCGACCTTCTGGTCGGCCCTCGCCGCTCGCGCGTGCGCCGCTGCGGCAACGAGCGCTGCCTCTTTCTTTTTCTCGACGACAGCAAGAGCGGCAACCGGCGCTGGTGCTCGATGCAGTCCTGCGGCAACCGCGCCAAGGCGCACCGGCATTATCTGCGCCGCCGGGAGCGGCTGCGCCACCGGGATTCCGGCGGGAATGCGGGCTAAGGCCACGCATCCTTTTTGATCGGTCCACGGAACTGGCCCCACGACGCCGGCGTTCTTTCTCCAGTCGCAGCTGGCCGCGCGGCCCGAGGTCTCGCGGCACGACAGGGGAGAGACGCCATGGAAGGCGACAATGTCTATCGCAAGACGGAGATCGTCGGCAGCTCGAGGACGTCCGTGAGCGATGCCATCGAGACCGCGATCAAGCGCGCCACGAAGACCGTCCGGAACGTCGAGTGGTTCGAGGTGACCGACGTGCGCGGCCACGTGCGCGACGGTAAGATCGAGTATTATCAGGTGTCGATGAAGCTGGGATTCCGCGTCGAGGAGTGAGGCCAACGAGGTCGCGGGCGGTCCGTGCGAGGCTCGCCCCGACCTCGGTCGGCCCATCCGACCGACGACCCCATCCGACCGACGAAAACGACAACGAACGGGCGCCCCGAAGGCGCCCGCTCATTCGACCAGGCGGCTCGAAGGCCGGGCTACTTCCACACCGGCTTGCCGAGATCGATCTGGTCCTTGTCGGTGGCAGCACCGGTAGCGGCCCCGGCGGCACCACCCACCACGGCACCACCCACCGGGTGTCCCGTCAGCACGCCGCCGACCGCGCCCACGCCGGCGCCGATGGCACCGCCGCTGATTGCCCTGTCCGATGTCGAGGAGCCGCAGGCGGCGAGACCGCCGGCCAGGGCCATCACGCAAAACAGTTTCGTCCACATGGCTCTGTCCCATCCCTTGTTGTCGGATCAACGGATGGGAGAGCGCGAGGTTTCGCCGCCATGCGGGGAGGCGCCGAGGCCGGCCGATGCCGGCGGCGGGAATGGGGCGAGCGAGCGGGATCGAACCGCCGACCTCCAGGGCCACAACCTGGCGCTCTAACCTACTGAGCTACGCCCGCCACACGGGGCGGCTATCTCGCGCAAACCAGCGTCCCCGTCAAGCAGAGGGCGACAAAGGGCCCGAGAGCGAGCACCAACGGGCGCTCGCCCAACACATAGGCAGACTGCCCGCATCCTGCCCAGCCCCGTGCTCTGCTTCCGGGCAGGAGGAAGGCGCTCGCGATGCTGGACGCGCCCTCACAGTCTTGGCACGCTCTCTGCATCGTCCCCAGCACGTCGGGGAAACGCGGCGCGTGACGGCGCTCGCGACACAAACCGGAGACCGAGAAGGCATGAAGAAGATCGAAGCCGTCATCAAGCCCTTCAAGCTCGACGAGGTGAAGGAGGCGCTGCAGGAGGTCGGGCTCAAGGGCATGACCGTGACGGAGGTAAAGGGCTTCGGGCGGCAGAAGGGCCATACCGAGCTCTATCGCGGCGCCGAGTACGTCGTCGACTTTCTCCCCAAGGTGAAGATCGAGCTGGTCGTCGAGGACGGCATCGTCGAGCGCGCGGTCGAGGCCATCCAGCAGGCCGCGAAGACCGATCGCATCGGCGACGGCAAGATCTTCATCACCGATGTGGGTGACGCCATCCGCATCAGGACGGGCGAGCGCGGCACGGACGCCCTCTAGCCGGGCGTCCGCCCGAAGAGGCCCGGATCGCGCGACGGCCAGGCGGCCGTCGCGTGCCGTGCCCGGCGCACCAGCCCGCTCGCCGGCTCGACCATGCCGGTGGGTCGAGCCGTACGCGACCCGGACGCAACAAGGCGGGGCAGGCGCCCCGCCGGGTCGGGTGATCGAGCGGTCTGTTGGGGTTGGAATCGAAACGCCCGCCCTGTGGAGGGGCGGGCGAGCTCGAGAAGCCCTGAGCTTTCGCTCTGACGTGCGCTATCCCGCGGGCTTGTCGCTCAGGTCGCAGTCGCGCGCCTACGGCTTCGTGCCGGGGCTGCGCTGCGACCTCGTTCGGCTCGGGGCACCAGCTTCGGGTCCATGCCCGAAGCCGACCTCGAGACGTCCTCGGCTCGAGGAGATCGCGGGCAGCCTAGCGCGTGCGCTGGCGATCGCGCGCGTCTTCCTTGATCGCTTCCTCGTGATACCAGCTGCCGCCGCATGCCACCCTGGCAGCCCGCGGTGCCGGCGCCGAGGTCGGCGTCACCTCCTCGCGAAGACGATCCACGCCGGCACGCCCGCCAACGGGGAACTGATAGATCTTGGCGGATTCACCCTGGATCCACGTGCTCATCATCCTTCTCTCAATCTGCTGATGTGCGTTCGTCCGACAACCATCGGACGGCCATATTACCATTGCATACCCTTTGCGCAACATGCATTCGAACAAATCACGAAATGCCTACACTATAGGCAGTTCTACTTATTGCCTTCTTTAGCGGCAATGATCGAAGCCTCCCTCTCCTGCCCGCCGCGTCGGCTCCGCGCCCATGATGGCCGGACAATGGCGGCCGGCTCCCCGCCGGAACCCGGCGCGCCGCAGGGGAAGCTCCTGGAAAACGGCCGAAACGGCGGGCCGGGGACCTTTTGCCTCATCCCCGGACGCCCGGCCGCCGCGCCGCTTGGCACACAAAATGCTCGGCTTGGGGCAACCGATGACGTCCGGGCACGTCGCCGGTGGTCCGTGGCGCCTCTGGAGCCTCGGCCCCCTCGAACGTTACCGCCTACAAGAGGCCTCCAATGACAAAGTACAAGCTCGAGTACATCTGGCTCGACGGCTATACCCCAGTACCGAACCTCCGCGGCAAGACGCAGATCAAGGAATTCGCCGACTTCCCGACGCTCGAGCAGCTTCCCTTGTGGGGCTTCGACGGCAGCTCCACCATGCAGGCCGAGGGGCGCAGCTCCGACTGCGTGCTGAAGCCCGTCGCGGTCTACCCGGACGGCGCTCGGACGAACGGTGTCCTCGTGATGTGCGAGGTCATGATGCCTGACGGCGAGACACCGCACCCCTCGAACAAGCGCGCCACCATCCTCGACGACGAGGGGGCCTGGTTCGGCTTCGAGCAGGAGTATTTCTTCTACAAGGACGGCCGTCCGCTGGGCTTCCCGGCGCAGGGCTACCCGGCCCCGCAGGGCCCCTACTACACGGGCGTCGGCTACAGCAATGTGGGCGACGTGGCCCGCAAGATCGTCGAGGAGCATCTCGACCTCTGCCTCCACGCCGGCATCAACCACGAAGGCATCAACGCCGAGGTGGCGAAGGGCCAGTGGGAGTTCCAGATCTTCGGCAAGGGCTCCAAAAAGGCCGCCGACGAGATGTGGATGGCGCGTTACCTGCTGCTGCGCCTGACCGAGAAGTACTGCATCGACATCGAGTTCCACTGCAAGCCGCTGGGCGACACGGACTGGAACGGCTCCGGCATGCACTGCAACTTCTCCACCGCCTACATGCGGGAGAAGGGCGGCAAGGCCTATTTCGAGGCGCTGATGGGGGCCTTCGAGGAGGCGCGCGCGGACCACATCGCCGTCTACGGGCCTGACAACCACATGCGGCTCACCGGCAAGCACGAGACGCAGTCGATCCACACCTTCAGCTACGGCGTGGCCGATCGTGGCGCCTCGATCCGCGTGCCGCACAGCTTCGTCAGGAACGACTACAAGGGCTATCTCGAGGATCGCCGTCCGAACTCGCAAGGCGACCCCTACCAGATCGCCTCGCAGGTCCTGAAGACGATCGCCTCCGTCCCGACCGAGGGCAAGGCGACCGCGGCCGCCTGACCGAGGCCCATCCGATCGAGGGCCCTGCCCGGCAGTCCCGACCCATGCATGGGCGGAGCGCCGGGCGGGGCCGCCTCCCCTTCTCGTGACCAGCGCCTGAAGCAGACCGAGGTGCGACCAGCCCTCAGACAAGGATAGCCCCTCCCCATCCCCCTTGGGACACCGGCCCCTCCGCGGCCCGGCTCCCATGCTCCTCGTCGCGTCCGATGCGTCGCCGGCTGATCTGCCGGCGTACGCTGCCCCTTGCGCACGCCCTACGATCCATGGGAATTGAAGGCGCCGCCCGTCACGAGGGCGGTCGAGGGGAGGTCGTGCCATGGGAGCGGGCGCGGCCCGCTGACGAGGGAAGGTCGACAATGACACTGGGCTGCAAGACGTCGTCCGACGTCATGAAGGCGATCAAGAGCAACGGCGTCGAGATGGTGGACATCCGGTTCACCGACATGCCCGGCATGTGGCAGCACACCTCCTATCCGGTGCAGTGCTTCGAGCAGGACGGCATCGACGAGGGCCTGGGCTTCGACGGCTCGTCGATCCGCGGCTTCAAGGTGATCAACGAGTCCGACATGCTCTTGATGCCGGACCCGACCACGGCCTTCATCGATCCCTTCATGGCCCACAAGACCCTGGTCATGATCGCCGACGTCAAGGACCCGGTGACCAAGGAATTCTATCCTCGCGACCCGCGCGGCGTGGCCAAGAAGGCCGAGGCCTACCTCAAGTCGACCGGGCTCGGCGACACCGCCTTCTTCGGCCCCGAGGCCGAGTTCTTCGTCTTCGACGACGTGCGCTACGGCACCGGCCAGCACTTCTCGAGCTACAGCGTGAACTCGGCCGAGGGCCACTGGAACACCAACCGCGAGGAGGGCCCGAACCTCGGCTACAAGATCCGGCCGAAGGAGGGCTATTTCCCGGTTCCTCCGAGCGACAGCCTGGCCGACCTGCGCGCCGAGATGGCGCTCACCATGATCAAGATCGGCCTGACGGTGGAGTGCCAGCACCACGAGGTGGCGACCGCCGGCCAGTGCGAGATCGACATGCGGTTCGACAAGATGGTGGCCATGGCCGACCATCAGATGAAGTACAAGTATGTGGTGAAGCAGGTCGCCAACAAGAACGGCAAGACGGCCACCTTCATGCCCAAGCCGCTCTTCGGCGACAACGGCTCGGGCATGCACTGCCACCAGTCGATCTGGAAGGACGGCAAGCCGCTCTTCGCCGACAGCGCCGGCTATGCGGGCCTGTCCGACATGTGCAAGTGGTACATCGGCGGCCTGCTGCGGCACGCGCCGGCGATCCTCGCCTTCGCGGCCCCCACGACCAACAGCTACCGCCGCCTGGTGCCGGGCTACGAGGCGCCGGTGAACCTCGCCTGGTCGCTCCGCAACCGCTCGGCCGCCTGCCGCATCCCGATGTACAGCGACAGCCCCAAGGCCAAGCGGGTCGAGTTCCGCTGCCCCGATCCCTCCTGCAACCCCTATCTCGCCTTCGCCGCCATGCTGATGGCGGGCCTGGACGGCATCCGGAACAAGATCGACCCGGGCGATCCGATCGACAAGAACATCTACGACCTGCCTCCCGAGGAGGCGGCGCTCATCAGGCAGGTGCCGGGCTCGCTGCCCGACGCCCTGACGGCGCTCGAGGAGGACCACGAGTTCCTCATCGAGGGCGACGTCTTCACGCCCGACCTCATCCACACCTACATCGACTACAAGCGCTCGGCCGAGGTCGACCCGATGCGGCTCCGCCCGCACCCCTACGAGCTCTTCCTCTACTACGACTGCTGAGGCGGCCGGGCGCCGATCGCGCCAGGGAGCTTCCTAGAGCGGGCGGTCCCTCCGGGGGCCGCCCTTTCTCGTTGCGCCGGCGTAGCCTTGGCCAAAGCCCGCCGCAGCGATTAAAGTCCCGGCGCCCGTCGCGGCGGCGGCGGCATTCGGGGGGTGCGGGGAGCATGACGGAGGCAGGCGCGATCCGCGAGCGGATCGAGCAGGAAGGCATCAGGATCGTCGATTTCCGCTTCACCGACCTGGTCGGCCGGTGGCGGCGCACGGCGCTCGAGGCCGCGGCGGTGGACGAGAGCCGCCTCGAGCACGGGCTCATGATCGACGGCTCGGCGGTGGCCGGCTGGCGCGACATCAGCCAGTCGGACCTCATGCTCAGGCCCGATCTCGATGCCGTCTTCACCGATCCCTTCAGCGCCCAGCCGACCCTCGTCATCCTCTGCGATGCCGCCGAGCCCGCCACCGGCATGGGCTATGAGCGGGACCCGCGCTCGACCGCGGCCCGGGCCGAGGCCTGGCTCGCCGGCTCCGGCATCGCCGAGAGCGCCCTCGTCGGCGTCGACCTCGGCTTTTTTCTCTTCGACGATGTGCGGGTGGAGCTGGGCTCGGGGCGCTGCGGCTACGAGCTCAAGGGCAGCGAGAGCGCCGCGGCCGCGTCCCAGCCCTACCGGCCGGGCAATCCGGGCCACCGCCCGCAGCCGGGCGGCGCCCAGCTGGCCCTCTCGCCCGCCGACCATCTGGGCGACATCCGGGCCGAGATCGCGACCATGCTGGCCTCGCTCGGCGTGGGCGGCCTGCAGCAGGACCACGGGGCGGCACCGCAGCAGGGCCGCCTCGGCTTCGCCGCCGGCCCGCTGCTCGCCACCGCCGACCGCCTGCAGATGGTGAAGTACGTCGTGCACCAGGTGGCCGCCTCCTACGGCAAGAGCGCCACCTTCATGGCACGGCCGCTGGCCGAGGAGCCGGGCTCGGCCCTCGCCATCCAGCAGTCGCTGTGGCGCGGCACGCGGCCGCTCTTCGCCGGCCAGGGCTATGCCGACCTCAGCCCCACCTGCCTCAGCTTCATCGCCGGCATCATGCGCCACGCGCCGGCCTTGAACGCCTTCACCAACCCCACGACCAACAGCTACCGCCGCCTGCGCCCGCGGGCCGAGGAGCCCACGCTCCTGGCCTACGCCGCCCACAACCGCTCGGCCGCGATCCGCATCCCCTATGCCGCCGCCCCCGCCGGCAAGCGCATCGAGGTCCGCTTCCCCGACCCCAGCGCCAACCCCTACCTCGCCTTCACCGCCATCCTCATGGCCGGCATCGACGGCATCGAGCGCAAGCTCGAGCCCGGCGACGCCATGGACCGCAATCTTTATGACCTCATGCCCGAGGACATCGAGGAGCTGCCGACGGTCGCGTTCTCGCTCGGCGCCGCGCTCGACGCCCTCGAGCACGACCAGGACTTTTTGCTCCGCGGCGAGGTGATGAGCGACGAGCTGCTGCGCGCGTATATCGAGGTGAAAAGAAAAGAGCTGGAGCAGGTCGAGGCGACCCCGCATCCGGTGGAGATGTCGCTGTATTATGGGTTGTGAGGGCAGAATGTCGACGCGGCCAGTACGCCGCTGTAAGCGAGCCGTGGTCGGGGCGACCGCCTTCACATTCTGATCTTGCGCGCATCAGCTGAGCACGCAGCATTTTTCCTTTTTTCTTGCGCAGCCGATGCGTTGGAGGAAGCCTGTTCGCGTCGCGGTCAGTCTGACAAAAGTGAATGGCTTTGCATGTCTACAATTTATATGATTTAGGGATTTCTCGGCGCCGGAAAGACAACTCATTCACTGGCGCTCGCAAGACAGACGGGTGCCGTACATCTCAATGCAGATGACTGGTGCTTCGAGAACTTCCCGCCTGCTGAGATCCAGGAGGCCTGGAATGCCTGCTTCCGAAGAGCCGTGGCGGCTCTCCTTACAGAGGCGGCAAGGCTCGTTGAGAGTGAACGGAACGTTATTCTCGACTTCGGCTTCTGGGACAGATCATCGAGAGATCACATCCGCGATCTGGCCGAGAGGCTGGGAGCGCAGGTTCGTCATCATTACGTCTTCGCGCCGGACCATATCCTGCGCGAGCGCATAGCCGCACGCCACGGTGCCCTTGCCCAAAGAAACATCGAGCGGTTCGACGAGGTCAGATCGCTCTTCGAGGAGCCTGGGCCGGACGAGCCGCATAGACAGATCGATGCTTGGGACGATGCCCCAGGCGTCGGCAGACGATAGATTATCCGACCGGAACAGACTTTAGCTTTATCGTTTCAAGGCGGATTCGACATGATATCGCCACCCGCTATTGTTCGAGCCCCACCGTGTTCTTTATGAGCGCGAGATGCGTCCGCCCGACCGACGATGGCGTGGGCCCGCATCCGGCGCGGGCCCACCCAAAGAAATCGATCGAAGCCGGCGACTCCTTTTCTCAATCCGTCTTCACCGGCCGCGTCAGCAGGTCCGTGTAGAGCTTCCAAAAACGGTCCTGGTCGATGCTCAACACCACCTTGGCCTTCTGGGTGCCGGCCGGCGGGTTTTTCGCGTAGCCCAGGACCCGGCCGTAGTCGGGGCCGAAGACCGTGTCGACGTCGAGCCAGAGATCCTGGCTCTCGGTGACGAGCGTGGGGTCGAGCAGGATGGCCGTGGCGATGGTGTCCCACACCTCGGCCTTGGCTCCGGGATCGTTCTTGAAGGTGTCGGCGTATTCGGCCTTGAAGAGCGCGCCGACGGGCGTGCCGCTGTCGCTCACCTTGTCGTAGACGTCCTTGCCGAAACGGGTCTTGTCGGTGACGTCGAGCGGGATCACGACCTTCTCGATCGGCTCGCGCATCACGATCCGCGCAGCTTCGGGATCGAGCCGGACGTTCCTGGCAAGGCCGCGCTTCTGCCCTACCCCGCCGCGCGGCCGGCCTCCGTCGCGCCGGCGATCTCGGCCAACCGTCCGGTCTTCACGTCGTAGACGTACCCATAGATCGGGACATCCTTCGGGACCAGGGGATGGGTGCGGATGCGCCGGACGTCGTCGGTGACGCTCGCCGCCTGGTCCTTGATCGTGAGCCAGCGGACATAGCGCCCGGCGGGCGACCCGCCTTCTGTCTTCTGGTTGCGCCAGCCCTGCTGCCCGTAGGCGGCCGTAGCGAGGCTTTCGGCCAGCAAATCGCCCATCACCTCGTCCGAAAAGAGCTCCATGCCGCAGTCGGTGTGGTGGATGACGAACCACTCGCGCGTGCCGAGCAGCTTGTGCGAGATGACGAGCGAGCGGATGGCGTCGTCGCTGGCCCTGCCGCCGGCGTTGCGCACGACATGGGCATCGCCCTCGGCGAGGCCGGCAAAGCCGGCCGGGTCGAGCCTCGCGTCCATGCAGGTGAGGATCGCGAAGCGCCGTGCCGGCGGCATCGCCAGCTTGCCCTTGTCGCCGAAGCTGCTGGCGTAGCGCTCGTTGGCGTCGAGCACCTCCTGGTGGACCTGGGTGCGTGCCGTGCCGGCCATGCCGTTGCCCTCCCTGCGTTGACGTCGCCCGGGGCCGGACCGGAGGCTGCGGCACCCGGTTCATCATACCAGCCTCGCTGGCTTGCCGCCATCGGCCGCCCGGGCGTATCATTCACGATTGCCTCCTTAGAACTTGGCTGGATCGGGAGTGCGGGCCATGTCCATGATCTTCGTCGGCGCCAAGAATGCGAGCCTCGGGCCGATCCCACTCGTGGGCGGTGCGATCCCCACTGACTTCGCGCATTCCTACCTCGTCTACGAGAACGATGCGGGCCAGCGGTTCGTCACCTCGCTGACCGACAGGAGCGACCTGTCGTTACGACACCCGTTCGGCAGGTTCGACGTGACCCAGATCAACACGCCCTATGCCCAGGCCGAGGAGAGCCGGGCCCCGGAGCATGTCGAGACGCCGCTCGACCTCGGCGGGCGAAGCGCCGACGACGTCTGGAACATCATCACGCAGCACGCAGAAGAGATAAAGGAAGAGGCGCCGGTCTATAACCCGCTCGCTCAGAACTCGAACTCGTTCGTGACCTCGCTCCTCAATGTCGTCGGCATCGATTACAAGACGGAGCTGCCGCCCTTCGATGGCGAGCACGCGACGAGCGGCACGCACGGACCGGCCAAGGCCTATCCCGGCATCGCCAACGATCTCGACTTCGACTACGTCCTGCACGGCACGGGCGCCGGTGACGTGCTGCACGGTGCCGGGAGCGGACAGGCTGTCGGGCGAGGACGGCAACGACGTCGTCCAGGGTGGCCGCGGCAACGATGCGCTCTCGGGCGGCGCCGGCGACGATGAGCTCTTCGGCGGCAAGGGCCGCGACATCCTCGACGGCGGCGCCGGCAACGACGAGATGAGCGGCGGACGCGGGAAGGACACGTTCGTCGTCACCCAGGAGAATGCGGGCGCGACCGACACGATCCTGGACTTCGCGCCCGGCGCCAAGGGCGACCGCCTCGACCTCGAGGTTCTCCTCGACCTGCACACGCTGGCCGACGTGACGGGACACATGACGGAAGTCGCCGGCCATGTGCAGCTGGACCTCGCGCAGGCCGGCGGAGGCTCGGTCATTTTCGAGAACGTCGCCGCCATCGGCGCCTTCAAGGCCGCGAATTTCCAGCTCGCCCCGGACGCCGTCGCCAGCGAGGCAGATCCCGCGACAGCGCCCGCGCTTCATGGCGGCGCCGGGCCGAGCATCGCCGCCCTCGTCGATCATCCGAGCGCGGTCCAGGACGCGGTCGCCTAGGAAAGGCGAGCCTTCAGGCTGCGCCCAGAGAGCGGGCCGGGCGCGCCAGGGCCGGCGCTAATCCTTCGGCACGGGCCGGGGCTTGCGCTCCTCGTCGATCGCCACATAGGTGAAGTGGCCCTCGGTCACCTGGACCTCCTCGCCCGTGCGGCCGCGCTTGGCCCAGCTCTCGACCAGGACGGTGAGCGAGGTGTTGCCGACGCGCACGACCTCGGCGTAGCAGCTCACGAGATCGCCCACGAGGACGGGGCGGTGGAACTTCATGCCCTCGATCGCGATCGTGGCGACGCGGCCGCCGGCGCGGTCGTAGGCGACGATGCCGCCGGCTATGTCCATCTGGGCCAGAAGCCAGCCGCCGAAGATGTCGCCGGCGGGGTTCGTGTCGGCCGGCATGGCGAGGCTGCGGACGGCGGGCGCTTGACGTCGGAGGTCGGGCATGGCCTTCCATGGTGCCGTGTTGACCCCGACGATCCTGACCGGCCCGCCGTGGCCGGTCAAGCTCACCCCCTCGCCCGGATCTCGTACCGCATGACGGACCTGCTCGACCTCGCACGCCAGCCCAACGGCTCCAACGGCAAGGACAGCTACACAGCCGAGGACATCGAGGTCCTCGAGGGGCTGGAGCCGGTGCGCCGCCGCCCCGGCATGTATATCGGCGGCACCGACGAGCGGGCGCTGCACCACCTCGTGGCCGAGCTGCTCGACAACGCGATGGACGAGGCCGTGGCAGGCCACGCCACCCGCATCGAGCTCGAGCTCGCGGCCCCCAACCGCATCACGGTGCGGGACAATGGCCGCGGCATCCCGATCGACCCGCACCCCAAGTTCCCGAAAAAGAGCGCGCTCGAGGTCATCATGACCACGCTGCACTCAGGCGGGAAGTTCGGCGGCAAGGTCTACGAGACCTCGGGCGGCCTGCACGGTGTCGGCATCTCGGTGGTCAACGCGCTGGCCGAGGACCTCACCGTCGAGGTGGCGCGCAACCGCGTGGTCTACGAGCAGCGCTACAAACGGGGCGTGCCGACGACCAAGCTGCAGGAGACCGGGGCGGCGCAGAACCGGCGCGGCACCACCGTGACCTTCACGCCCGACCCCGAGATTTTCGGGCCCGCCGCCCGCTTCCGGCCGCGCGACCTGCACAGGCTCGCACGCAGCAAGGCCTATCTTTTCAGGGGCGTCGAGATCCGCTGGCGCTGCGACGAGAAGCTGCTCGATGCCAAGGACGGCGTGCCGGCGGCCGAGACGTTCCATTTCCCGGCGGGCCTCGCCGACTTCCTGCGCTCGCTCCTCGAGGGTCGCGAGCTCGCGGTCGAGGAGGCCTTCACCGGCGAGGCCGGCCAGGAGGGCGAAGGCCGGGTCGAGTGGGCGGTGGCCTGGCCCCTCGACGAGGAGGCCTATGCCGGCTGGTACTGCAACACGGTGCCGACACCCCTGGGCGGGACGCACGAGACCGGCATGCGCAACGCGCTGCTGCGCGGCATCCGCGCCCATGCCGAGCGGCTGGGCAACAAGCGGGCGGGCCAGCTCGTGGCCGACGACATCACGGGCGGGGCCTGCATGCTGCTCTCGCTCTTCATGCGCCAGCCCCAGTTCCAGGGCCAGACCAAGGAGCGCCTCGCCAGCGCCGAGGCCACCCGGCTGGTCGAGGGTGCCGTCCGCGACCGCTTCGAGCTGTGGCTGGGCGAGCACGGGCCCACCGCCCAGCGCCTGCTCGACCATCTCATCAACCGCGCCGAGGAGCGCCTCGCACGGCGCAAGGCCAAGGAGGAGGTGAGCCGCAAGTCGGCGACGCGGAAGCTCCGCCTGCCCGGCAAGCTCGCGGACTGTGCCAGGGAGGACCGCGCCGGCACCGAGATCTTCATCGTCGAGGGCGACAGCGCCGGCGGCTCGGCCAAGCAGGCGCGCAACCGCGACACCCAGGCGATCCTCCCCCTGCGCGGCAAGATCCTCAATGTGGCGGCCGCCACCGCGGACAAGCTCGCCGGCAACAAGGAGCTGGCCGACCTCGTGACCGCGCTGGGCTGCGGCGCCGGCAAGCATTTCCGCACCGACGACCTGCGCTACGAGCGCGTCATCGTGATGACCGACGCCGACGTCGACGGCGCCCACATCGCGGCCCTCCTGATGACGTTCTTCTTTCGCGAGATGCGCCCCCTGGTCGAGCGCGGCCACCTCTATCTGGCCCAGCCGCCCCTCTACCGCCTGGCGCATGGCGGCACCATCGCCTACGCCCGCAACGACGCCGACCGCGAGCGCCTGCTGAAGACGACGTTCAAGAACAAGAAAAATATCGAGATCGGGCGCTTCAAGGGCCTGGGCGAGATGAACCCCATCCAGCTCCGCGAGACCACCATGGACCCCACCCGCCGCGAGCTGCTGCGCGTGCGCATCGAGGACGTGGAAGGCAAGCCCACGAGCCAGCTCGTCGAGGAGCTGATGGGCCGCCGCCCCGAGCTGCGCCTCGCCTTCATCCAGGAGAACGCCCGCTACGTGCAGGAGCTGGACGTTTAGGGGGAGAAGGAAGGCTTTTTTCTTTTTCTGTCGGTTGCGGTCGGGAGCTGGGCGTGACGTCGGCGCCCCCTCCTGGGGCGTTGGCCCCGAGGACATCAGACGACCGGCCATTGCCGCAGCTTGCCGTTCGCATGGCAACGGCGTACACGCTCCAATGCCCTTCAATGCGATGAGGCAAGGCATGGCACAGATCGCGGATGAAGCGTTCGAGGTCATCTATTCCAATATAGAAAACGGCCTCCTCCGAGGCACGAGCAGCGCGAACCAAGCAACCGTCCCCAAAGGCCGGCGGCTGATCATCGAGTATGTGTCCGGCTACAAGTTCCTTCCGACATCACCGTCATTGAACACGGTGGTCACGATGGCGGTGACGGATCCGGTTCTCGGCCTCAACGGAGCCGGATTCCACGTCTTTCCCGCGATCAAGGTCAACACGACGTCGGGGACGGACGTCTACGCCTTCTCAGCACCACTCAGGATGATGCTGCATCCGGAGGCCAGCTTCTACTTCGACGAGGTGGCCGGCCTTGCCGTCTCGGGCTATCTGGTGAAGTTCGCCGGCGCCTGAGCGTCGGGACACCTCGAGCGCTCGACCTGATCGCGGGCGCCGCGCGGCGGGAGGCTTTTTCTCGCCGCTCTGCGCTGTCGGCAGCCTTCGGCTCAAGGGCCCGACAGCGGGCCGCCGATCGCCCGCCCGTCGGCTACGACCCGGAGTCCACGACCCTCAGCCGGTGGTGGCGGGTATCGACGACGACCGTGCCGTGGTTGGGGAAGGTGACGGTGACGTTCGTGCCGCTCACCGCTTCGACCTCACCTATGCCCCAGCGCGGATGGCCGGCGAGGCGCACGCGGATGCCGCGCCCCACCACCTCCGTCGGCGAAGGCAGCGGCGGTGGTGCCTGCAGGCCGGTGCCGCCACTGCGACAGTAGCTGTGGTAGGTCGACGCGGTCGGCAGGGGCGTCTGGGTCTTGTTGTCCAGACCCTGGGACCCGGCGATCGTGATGACGATTCCGTCGCCGGGAAGGCTCTTGAACGAGACGGCGTCGTCGATGGAGAAGGCGTAGGCGTTCGAGGCGAGCTTCTGGTGAACGAGGCTGACATAAGGATTGAAGACATCCTCGGGCAGCACCGCCGGCTCGAAGAAATTGTACTGCAGGTCGCAATAGGTGGCGATCGCCGAGCTGTAGCCCGCCGTGTTGACCAGGGGTGCAGCACATCCGGGAAACTGCACCCAGCCGTAGACGGTGGTCAGGAACTCAGGCGTGGCCGGCAGCTGCTTGCCCGGGAAGCACTTTTGATAGTCGCTCACGAAGAAGGCGTTGATCTCCCGGATCTGCGTGCAGGTGGCGCTCTGGGTGGGCGTGGTCGAGGTGCATTTGTTCCACAGGTCCAGCGTGCCCTGGGCCAGCTGACCCAGCTTGCCGATGCCGCTCGTCGTGTCCGAGGAGAGAACCGGAGGGGCGGGCGGCGGATTCCTGAACAATTCGGCATAGACGGTGTTGGTCGACGGTATCTGGGGCTCGGGGTAGGCGTTGCCGCCGGCGGGCGGGGCAGGCAGCGGTATCGTCGGATTCTTGGCCGTGTAATAGGCCGGGACGTAGAACGGCCACGCCTTGCCGCCGTTGGAGAAGGCCTCGAGCGCGCTCCTGAACGGCGCCACGGCCTCGGTCGAGCCGAGATAGGCGTTGGCGGCCGAGTGGTTGCCGCGCGCCCCGATCGCGGCCGGCAGGTACACCTGGTCCACGGCCGAGATGTTGAAGTTGACGATCGCCCTGTTGATGGAGAGCTTCGGATCCAGCGGCGGGCCCTGGGCGGCCGCGAACGTGTACTCGATCAGCTGGGCCGGCACGGAGGTCGGGAAGCCGTTCACATAGGCCTTGATGACCAGGGGCTCGCAGGTGGTGTTGTCCGAGGCGCAGGACGGCAGCGCCGCGCCGGCGACCGGGTTGACGGGAATGGGCGGGATGATCTTGCCCGTTCGGTCGACGCTGTAATTGTAGGCGGCATTGACCGCGTCCCGGCCATCGAACACGAAGACCCGCATCGCGTTCCACCAGTCGATGTACTGGTCCTTCACCGTGCCCAGGTTGCCGCCGCTGACCGGCAGCAGCTGCGTATAGAACGGGAGGGTGAGCGTGACCGAATGCCCGGGAGGAATGCCGCCGTCGCGGTTGACATAGATCTTGTAGAGCAGGGTCGTGTTGAAGATCTGGGTGGTCACGTCGCCGACGTTGAACTGGGCCTGCAGCCACAGGTCGCGAACATCCGCGCCGCTCATGATCGGTGCCTGGATCACCGGGTAGAGCGTATGGTCCGTGGAGTTGTTGTAGAAGGTGATGGTCTTCGTGGGAACGGCCTGCGCGTTCGCAGCACCGGCGCCACCGAGAAGAAGAAACAGGAGCGAGGCGAGGCAGGTGCAAAGCCGGCCCATCTTTTTCTCTCCGCCCATCGGTCGAGAGGCGACCGTTCCTTTCGCCACACTCTGGCTTTTTTCTACGTCCCCGCAGATCCACAATCAAGCCTGATTCCGGCGGCCAGACGACAGCTCACGATGCCGACAAAAGCTCTTTGATCATCTCGTCCCTTCTGTCCAGGGCCCGGCAGTGGAGGTCGTGGCGGCGGCAGATGGCGGCACAGCGCCAAGCTTGTGGTCCTGGGCAGCGACGCTGGCAGCCGTGCCGAGCGCCGCCGGATCACCACCGCGGGCCCGCGTAGGCTGGCTGGCCGATGGGGTCACGAATCCTGGCGTGTCAGCCCGGTGAGGGCCACCGAGAAGACGAGGAGCGCCAGCAACAGCGGCACCGGGGGCCCGGCGGTCCTGGTCAATGCGGCCCCCATGGCGGCACCCAGCATGAAGAGCCCGATCGAGGCGAGGCGGCGCTGCCAGCGCTCGTCTCGACCGTCCACGCGCACGGAATCGGCGACCAGGGCGGTGAGCGTGAGGGTCATGACGTTGGTGGCGAGGTCAGGCACGCCATGGCGGCGCATCAAGGCATTCTGCAGGCCCATGGCGAGGGCGAGAAGCGCCAGGACGATATCCGTGGCGACCTCGCTCGATCCGAGCGGCAGGAGCAGGCTCAGCAGCGCCGCCGCCGCCAGGAACACCCACTCGACCGCGAAGCCGAGCCGCGTATGCCCGTGCCGGCTGCGCACGATGTGCCCGCCGGCGACGGCCCCCACCACGAAGCTGCCGAGGGCGATCGGATAGGAGGGATCCCCGAAGGCCGAGTGGCCGCTGCCCAGGTAGAACGAGAACAGGAGAAGATTTCCCGTCATCATCTCGGCGAAGACCTTGCCCAGGGAAAGAAAGCAGGTCGCGTCGACGAGCCCGCAGAGAAAGGTGATCAGATAAAGACCGACGATATGCGAGACCCTCGGCCCGTGTCCCCAGAAGGGGACGGCCATGAGCAGGCTCGTGAGCTTCGGCGGGCGGTCGTCGCGCTGCATGGCGTCGAGCCGGATGCTCAGGTCAGCGACCGGGCAAGACGGCGTGAGGGCTCGCAGGACCCGCCACTGCTGGCATGGTCGAGTCCTCATGAGGAAGCCCGCGCTCGAGATCGACGCAGTCGTTCATCCGGCCCTCCCCCGACCAATCTGTCGGCAGCTTCACGACGCGCTCACCTGTCCACACTATAGGCGACACGCGAGGTCTCGAGGAAAGAGCAGAGGGGCTGCCGACGGGTCCCGGCTCAGCGAGCCGACACAAGCTCCCTGATCCTCTCGTCTCGTCGATCGAGGGCCCGGCAGTGGAGGTCGTGGAGGAGATAGGCCAGGCGGTCGCGGGTCCAGGGCTGGCCCGAGCTCTTGTCGTAAAAGTCGGGCATGGGCCAGCCTTCGGGCAGGCCGGCCTGGAGGCCGTGGCGGCGGCAGATGGCAGCACAGCGCCAGGCATGGTCCCGGACCGCGACGATGGCGACGGTGCCGAGCGCCGCCGGATCGCCGCCGTTGCGGGCGAGGATCTCCTCGATCACACCGCCCGTCGACACATAGCGGGGCTCGTGCTGGGCGTCGCGGCCGGGGTAGATGGCCGTGAGGGCTGCGGCGGGGATGCGGTCGCCCACGGCCTCGGCCACCTCCCACTGGGCATGGACAGGAGCGCCGGTCGCCTCGTGCAGGCGCACCGCGATGTCGGCCAGCGCGGCGTTGACCGGGCCGGGCTCGCGGTTGCCGCTGGGCAGCATGCGGTTGCCGAAGGTGAAGCCGATGATGGTGCGCACGGCCTCGAGCGGCACCGTCGGCGCCCGCCAGGAGAGCGCATCCTCCATCAGGATCTTCGTCAGCTCGCGGCCGAGCGCCGGGTCGCCGAGCTCGGCGGTGAAATGTCTTGTTAGGATTGCCTCGATATCCTGATCGTGCTCCGCGGCCACGGCGCTCCCCTTTTTATCGGTGGCGGCTGCCGGGGGATCTTGGCGCTCGGGGTGCGTGCGGGGCAAGCCGGATCGGCATGAGGTGGAAAGGAGCGAGACGGGCTATCATGTGGCTGCTGCAAGAGCCGGTCATCGCTGGTGCCACGGCCGGCGATACAGCGAGCGGAGTGACAAGAAATGACGTCACGGCGGGCGGCCATGGTGTTCGATCTGGACGGGACGCTGGTCGACAGCGTCTACCAGCATGTCATCGCCTGGCATCACGCGCTGCTGGCGGAGGGCATCGACCTCTCGATCTGGCGCATCCATCGGCGCATCGGCATGAGCGGCGGGCTGTTCGCGCGGGCGCTGCTGCGCGAGACGGGCCGCGAGGTCGATGCCGAGCTGCGCGAGCGGCTGCAGCGGGCGCATGGCGAGGCGTACCTCAAGATCGCGGGCGATGTGCGGCCGCTGCCGGGTGCAGCCGAGCTGCTGCAGCGGCTGACCGCCATCGGCTGCCCCTGGGCGATCGCGACCAGCGGCCATCGCCGGACGGCGCAGACGGCGCTCGACATGCTGGGCGTGCCGGACGGCGTGCCGATCGTGACGCGCGATCTGGTGCGCCACGCCAAGCCCGACCCCGATCTGTTCCTCGCCGCGGTGGAGAAGCTCGGCGTCGATGCGGCGGATGTCTATGTGGTGGGCGACAGCGTGTGGGACATGCTGGCGGCGCGCCGTGCCAGGGCCCTGGGCGTGGGCGTGCTGTCGGGCGGCTATGGTGCCGAGGAGCTGGAGCGCTCGGGCGCCTACCGCGTCTACGACGACCCTGCGATGCTGATGACCCACCTGGACGAGCTGGGCGTCCGCCCCGAGTAACGGCAAAGAAAAAACCGACAAAAAAGAAAAGGAGCTATGCCGACAGCCAGGTCCTGAGCTGGGCCGTGGCGGCGTCGGGCCGCTCGAGGGTCGAGAGGTGCCCGCAACGCGGCAGGACGACGAGGGTCGCGTCCGGGATGGCCGCCGCCATCTCCTCGCTCAGCGGCAGCGGTGTCAGCGCGTCCTCGCGGCCGCAGAGGACGAGCGTGGGGCAGGCGATCGCCGGAAGATCGGGGCGACTGTCGACTGCGGGTCATGATGGCCTGCTGCTGGCGCAGGAAGGCCTTCTGGCCGATCGCCTCGGCCATCGCCATGACGGTGGCGACGAGGCCGTCGTCCTTCAGGCGGTCGGGGTGGAGGAGGAGCGGCAGGAGGCGGGGCGTGACGCCCTTGAACTCGCCCTTCTGCGAGAGCTCGATGAGGCCGCGGCGGCGGGCGGTGATCTCGGGCGTGTCGGCGCGCGCCTGGGTGTCGAGCAGCGCCAGCCGGGTGACGCGCCCGGGCGCCTGGCGCATGATCTCGAGCGCCACATAGCCGCCCATCGACAGGCCGCAGAGCGCGAAGCGCTGTGGGGCACCGGCCAGCACGCGCCGGGCCATGGCGGCGATGCCGTCGTCGTGGGTGAGGTCGGCCACCTCGATGTCGCGGCCCTGGCCGAGCGCCAGGATCTGCGCGGCGTAGAGCCGGCGGTCGCAGAGGAGGCCCGGCAGGAACAGAAGGGGCTCGGCCATCTCGTTTTCTCTCACTCGCTGTCGGTCGGTGCCGGGCAGGCCCGTCATTTGATGAGCCGGCTGATCTCGCGGAAGAGATCCGTGCCGGCGCGCTCCAGCCACTCGAAGAGGACCATCTCGACATCGACGATCACCACACCCGCGGCGCGCATGCGCTCGAGGCCGAGCTGCCGGCTCTCCGGGCGGCGCGAGCCCACGGCGTCGGCGACCGCGAGAACCTCGTAGCCCATCGACAAGAAGCCCAGGGCGGACTGGAGGACGCAGATATGGGTCTCCGTGCCGCAGACGAGGATCCGGCGCCGGCCGGTGCGGGCGACCGCGGCGGCGATGGCGGGCTCGGCCGCCGCGGAGAAGGCGGTCTTGGCGAGCACGGGTGCCGCGCCCAGGAGGGCCGCCAGCGCCGGGACGGTGGGGCCCAGGCCCTTGGGATATTGCTCGGTCGCGAGGATCGGGATGCCGAGGCGGCCGGCCGCGCGCAGCAGGATGGACGCGCGCTCGATCACGCGCTCTCCGCCGTCGATCGCTGGCGCCAGGCGCTCCTGGACGTCGACGAGAAGCAGCAGGCTCTCGGCCGCGCGGATCAGCATGCAGGCACTTCCTCCCTGGCGCGCGGGCTCCTGACGTCCGGGCCCTGACGCGCGGGCTGCTCCCCGGCGGACGGGCCGCGACGGTGGGTCGCGGCGCAGCCGACATCACCGGCCGGGCCGCGAGCCCGCCGGCAAGTTGACATTGCGCCGATCTCACCTACATGCGGGTCACCCGTAAATTCAAGCCCGACGACAGGTCATCTTGCTGACATCAGACGTGGCGGACGTAGCAGACGTGGCGGTGCCCGGCTTTGCGGATCTGGGCCTTCGGCCCGAGATCATCCAGGCGATCGATGAGGCCGGCTACACGGCACCGACGCCGATCCAGGCCCAGGCAATCCCCCAGGTGCTGCAGCGGCATGACCTCATCGGGATCGCGCAGACCGGCACCGGCAAGACCGCGTCCTTCGTGCTGCCGATGCTCGACATCCTGGCCTCGGGCCGCAGCCGGGCGCGCATGCCGCGCTCGCTCATCCTCTCGCCCACGCGCGAGCTGGCGACCCAGACGGCGCGCAATTTCGAGATCTACGGCAAGTATCTGAGCCTCAGCATGGCGCTGCTGATCGGCGGCGTCGGCATGGGCGATCAGGAAAAGACGCTCGAGAAGGGCGTGGATGTGCTGATCGCGACGCCGGGGCGGCTGCTCGACTGGTTCGAGCGCGGCCGGCTCATGCTGAACGGCATCGAGATCGTCGTCATCGACGAGGCCGACCGCATGCTCGACATGGGCTTCATGCCCGACGTCGAGCGCATCGTGAGCCTCCTCATCAAGCGCCAGCAGACGCTGCTGTTCTCGGCGACGATGCTGCCCGAGGTGCGCCGCCTCGCCGACCGCTTCCTCAAGGAGCCGATGGTCATCCAGGTGGCTGCCCGCGCCACCTCGGCAGCGCTGGTCGAGGACGTGATGGTGCCGGTGACCAGGGACGACAAGCGCGAGACGCTGGTCAAGCTCATCCGCCGCGAGGGGGTGTCCAAGGCCATCGTCTTTTGCAACCGCAAGCGCGACATCGGTGGCGTCATGCGCCACCTGCAGCGCGCCGGGCTGCATGCCCGCGACCTGCACGGCGACCTCGAGCAGCATCACCGCCAGATGACGCTCGACCAGTTCACGCGCGGCGAGATCGACTTCCTCGTCGCCACCGACGTCGCCGCCCGCGGCCTCGACATCTCCGAGATGCCGGTCGTCATCAACCACGACGTGCCGATGAACCCGGAGGACTATATCCACCGCATCGGCCGTACCGGCCGGGCCGGGCGCAAGGGCCGCGCCTTCACCCTCGTCTCCCCGACCGATGCGCGCTTCCTGGGCAATATCGAGAAGCTGATGGGCCGCTCGATCACGCGGCTCGAGCTCAACGGCAAGGCCGAGGCCGTGGCCGAGCCGGTCGACGCCGCCGCGGAGCAGATGCCGCAGGAGGCCCCGGCCACCTCGGAGCGGCCGCCGCGCGAGCGACGCCGCCGGGTGCGCCAGCCCCGCGAGGCGGCGCCCGTGGCCGACGCGATGCCCACGGCCGACGCAGCGCCCATGTCCGACACGGCCCCCGTGGGCGAGGCGGCGCCTGCCCCAAGCGCAGCCCCCCCGACCGAGAAGGCGCCGACCCGTCGGCCGCCGCGCAGGCAGGAGCGCGAGCCCGACCGTCGGCGCGAGCGCGAGCCTGACCGCAGACGCGAGCCCGAGGGGCCGGTGGTCGGCATGGGCGAGCATGTGCCGCGCTTCCTGCTCCAGGCGATTCCACCCAAGCTCGTGGCGCGCGCCAAGGCCGAGTGATGCAGACCATCTTTGTCCAGGTGAAGTGCGATCTGGGCCGGGCCTACGAGGTGGCCGACGAGGCCGTGCAGTCGATCGAGGAGGTCTCGGAGGTCTACTCCACCTCCGGCCAGTATGATCTGCTGCTGAAGTTCCACCTCGGCGCCGACGTCGACATCGGCCACTTCGTCACCAGCCGGGTGCAGACCCTGCAGGGTGTGAAGGACACCTTCACCCTCATCACCTTCAAGGCCTTCAGCTGAGGCCTCCGGTGCCGGGCGACCAGCCGCGGCCGGCCCGGCGCTTCGAGATCCTCGAGCGTCGGCGCCTGCATGACGGCTTTGCCGCGCTCGATCTCCTGAAGCTGCGCCACGAGCGCTTCGACGGCGCCTGGAGCCCTCCCCTCGACCGCGAGCTGTGGTGCCAGCGCGCGGCCGTCGTCATCCTGCCCTACGATCCCGTCCGCGACCGCGTCGTCCTGATCGAGCAGTTCCGCGCCGGCGCCATCGAGGCCGCCGAGGGCGCCTGGCTGATCGAGGCCCCGGCCGGCATCTGCGAGCCCGGCGAGACGCCCGAGGAGGTCGCCCGCCGCGAGCTGTTGGAAGAATGCGGCCTCGAGGCCCAGCGGCTCGAGAAAATCTGCGTCTACCGCTCGAGCCCCGGCTCGACCACCGAAGCGGTGACGGCCTTCGTCGCCGAGGTCGAGGCCCCGGACGGCACGGCCATCCACGGCGAGGCGGCCGAGCACGAGGATATTCTCGCGCATCCCCTCCCCGCCGAGGACGCCTTTTGTCTGCTGCGCGAGGGCGGGATCACGGCGGTGACGGCGATCGTGCCGCTGCTCTATCTCGAGACCCACAGAGCCGCGCCTGCGGCGGGCGTGGGCGGGGATCGGAGGCTAGCGAACGGTGGCCCGCGGTCTCGGCGCTCCTCCGCCGGGTCCGTGCAGCCGAGCAGGTGACCCTGCCGACCCAAGCGTTCCGTCCGCCGCACCCTGCTCCTGCTCGACCACTGACACCTCGAGACGCTTCATCGCCGAGCCGGAAAAGGCTTGCGCATCACATAAGTTTCTACTTATGTGAGCGCATGATCGAGAACGACATCTTCCGGGCGCTGGCCGATCCGACCCGGCGCGCCGTCTTCGAGAAGCTGGCGACCGGCGGCATGAACGCCAGCGCCCTGCGCCGCGGCATGGCGATCAGCCAGCCCGCCATGTCCCAGCATCTGGCCGTGCTGCGGCGTGCGGGGCTGGTGCGCGAGGAGCGACAAGGGCGCTTCGTGAACTACGAGGTCGATCCGGAAGGTCTCATGATGATCGCGCAGTGGCTGGCGAGGTATCGCGCCTACTGGCCCGCCCGCATCGACGCCCTCAAGGCCCTGCTGAAGGACATGGACAGGTGAGCAACGCAAAGAACGGCGATCCCACCAAGACGATCGTCCTGGAATACGAGCTCGACGAGCCGCCGCAGAAGGTCTGGCGCGCGGTGAGCTGCCCCGAGCTTCGCGAGGCATGGCTGCCGAAGGAGGCGCTGGCCCATCCCGAGGCCACCCATCTCGTGCCGGGGCAGGAGGTGCGCTATCGCCTGCGCGACAGCGAGCCGCCCTTTCTCGAGAGTGCCGTCACGTTCCAGCTTTCCCCGACCGACGGCGGCGGCACCAGGCTCAGGATCGTTCACCGGCTCGTGGACGCGAGGCTCGGCCGGCCGTCGATGGCCGCGAACGGCAACAGCCCGTCCTTGATGCTCGCGGCCTGAGCCGGCGCGCCACGCCGCTACATCGCGAAAGTCGGACCTCGCCTATGGGTGAAGCCATGCAACTCGTCCCGATGGTCGTCGAGCAATCGAGCAGAGGCGAGCGCTCCTTCGACATCTACTCGCGTCTTCTCCGCGAGCGGATTATCTTTCTGAACGGTGAGGTTAACGACACCGTCTCCGCGCTCGTCTGCGCGCAGCTGTTGTTCCTCGAGGCCGAGAACCCGGAAAAGCCGATCAGCCTCTACATCAACTCTCCGGGCGGCGTGATCACCAGCGGCCTCGCGATGTACGACACCATGCGCTACATCCGGGCACCCGT
Organism: uncultured Alphaproteobacteria bacterium; assembly: GCA_963735065.1. Classification (GTDB taxonomy): domain Bacteria; phylum Pseudomonadota; class Alphaproteobacteria; order Geminicoccales; family Geminicoccaceae; genus CAVTJL01. The sequence continues at coordinate 144,394 of CAVTJL010000001.1, forward strand.
GCACACGCTGTGCATGGGCACCGCGCGCTCGATGGGCTCCTTCCTGCTGATGGCGGGCGAGCCCGGCCAGCGCGCGGCCCTGCCCAATGCGAGCCTGCACGTGCACCAGCCCCTGGGCGGCTTCCAGGGACAGGCCTCGGACATCCTCATCCATGCCGAGGAGATGCAGCAGACCAAGCGGCGCATCACGCGCCTCTACGCCCAGCATTGCGGGCGCAGCTATGAGGAGGTCGAGCGCACGCTCGATCGCGACCGCTTCATGACGGCGGAGGAGGCTCTCGAATGGGGCCTCATCGACCGCATCGTGCATGTGAGGGAGGAGCGGACGGGCGCGGGGGCGGAGGTGTAGACCCGGACAACCCTGTGCTTGTCGCGCGGGAGATGGCCTCGATCAACTCGGCGAGACGGGGCGCGGGCGGCCGGGTGGCCATCAAAGCAAAAAGACCGAGCTTGTCGTGCCCGTGATCGAAAAAGAGATCGACGTCGGATACCGCCCGGCCCTCGCCGCGTGCCGTTGAGCCGAACAGATAGAGACGCTGGACGCCAAGCCGTCTTAGCCCAGCCTCATGCTCCGTCAGCCTCGAGACGATCTTTGCGCGATCCATAGCTGCCTGCGACCTTGTCCGTGGTCATGAAGAAGCTGGCGAGCCCTTATCGGGGCGCCTACGTCCTCGAGGTCAACTCGACCAGGGCCGGATGACAGGACCATCGTGCCGGTCGCGCAACAGTTCCTCATATTCGCCTCGCATGTGATCTTCAACATATTGCTCCCCTCGGATCCGTGTAAGGCTTCGGGTTCTCGGCCGTTCCTGTGGGTTTGGAGAAGATGCCTGCAGCAAAGGGCACGAGCCTCGCTAACCGATCGAAGGTGAGCGCAAGATCATGACGCCGTCGCCAAGCCTACCCCGGGCACGATCGTCCAGAGCCTCTCTCGCGAGCGCGGTCACTGTCGGCCTGCTGCTCGTGGCCGCCGCGTGCACGCCCACCGTCTACAAGCCGGACGTGGAGAAGCTGAGCGCGGGCATCGGGTCGGCGACGACGTCTTTCAAGACTTCTCGTCAACACCAATGCGACCAACGACCTGACGGACAGAAACAAGCAATTCGTCGACGACAAGGCACGTCTGGCGCTCGACCCGAGCTGCGCCGGGATCGACGGCTTCATCGAGGAGCAGAACAGCTGCCTCGCGAGCTGGAGCCTGTTCCGCCAGGACCCGTCCAGCGTGCCGAGGCCGAGCTGCGCCGAGCCGGTGCCGTTCGCGCCGCTGCCGGCCAAGCTCGAGCAATGCGACATCGGCGTGATGCAGAACGGCTCCTACGAGGCCGTGCCGCTCGCGTCGACCAAGGATGCGCAGAACCATCTCCGCCTCGCCGGGGCCCTGGGCGGCTACGCCGCCGAGCTCGGTGCGATCGTCTCTGCGTCAGACGGCGACGCGCTCGAGGCAGCTGCCACGGACGCCGGTGCCGCGGTCCAATCGCTGGCCGACAAGCTCGCAGCCTCCAACCCGTCGGCGACGCCCGTGGACGTCGGGCCCATCGCCAGCTTCATCGCCTCGGGGCTCAGGATCGGGCTGGAGGCGAAGCGTTTCGAGATCCTCAAGCGCGTGGTCACGAAGGCCGACCCGGTCGTCCAGGACGCCAGCGGCCGGCTCTCGATCTTCGCGAGCCAGCTCTACTACATCAACGAGGTCCAGCCGGCGTTCGCGGCGATGGACAATGCCGTCTTCCGGGCCGTGCCCGAGCCGAGCAGCTCCTTCCCGTCTCGTGTGAAGGAGGCGACCACGCAGCAGCAGGCCTATCTCGCCGTTCTCGCCGCCGCGCCCGGCGATGTCTTCAAGGCGGTGGCGGACGCGCATCACGACCTGCTCGCCGCGCTCAACGATCCCAGGACCCAGATCGACGCTCTCAAGCAATCCATCGCCACGTTGAGCGAAAAGGCCAAGGCATTGGCCGACGTCCTCAAGACGAGCGACGCCAACAAGTAACAAAAAACGCCAACCGAGACGTGAGAGGTAGCCAGCTATGGCCGCGACCCCGTCCAATGTGCTTCATCTTACTTCCCAGGCCATGGGGGAGGCTCAGGCCCGCCTGCGTGGGCTCGCCATGGAGTCCACCAACCTCGACACGATCGACGCCCTGATCGAGAAGCGCAATGCCATCGACGTGCAGCAGCGCCGCATCATGCGCGCGAACCTGGTGATCATCGACAAGGATCCGGCCGTTCTGGCCAACATCGCCGAGCTGACGCAGCTCACCGGCGAGCTTGCCGCAGGCGTTCAGGAGATGCGCAACGCGACCAGGGCCCTCAAGGCCGCGACAAGCTTCATCACCGTGGCCGAGAAGATCCTGACACAATTCGGCGTCGCGTGAAGGCTGCCCGCCCAGCCGAGGAGGATGGGAGCGCGACCTGCGAGGGGCGGGGAGGAGCTGGCCGCCCGTCAGCCCCGCTCCTTCGCGAGCACCGCCGTGGCGAGGGGGATCAGCATCGGCTGAGGCGCTGCCGCCAGGATCGTCGCCATGCCGGCCTCGACCCGATCGAGGAATGCGGCGGCGCGGGGATCGTCCTGGCCGCCGTCGAGGTCGCGGGCCAGGGTCGGCAGCACGGAGGCGCGCGAGAAGGCGGCCCAGCCCTTGCCGAAGGCTGCAGCGTCGCCGTCCTTCTCGAAGCATTCCCAGACCGGGTCCTCGCCCTGGAAGACCTCGGCATGCTCCAGCGCGAGGCCGCCGAAGCGGCCGTCGGCGAAGGGGGCCTCGATGTCGGCGAGGCTTCTGCCGACGGTGGGGATTACCATCCGGCGTAGCTCGTCCGGGCTCAGCCAACCATCGCGGACGAGGCACTCGAGCGTCGCGTAGATCGCCTCGAGGACCGGGTCGTAGCCGAAGGCCCCCTCGTCGGTGAGCGCCATCGTCAGGACGACGAGCCGTCCGCCGGGCCGCAGCTCGCGTCCGCGATGGGTGAGGAAGGTGCGCCAGTCCTCTGCGGCGCGCTCGGTGAAAAGGGCGCGCGTCGGCGCGTCCCGGCTGAACGCCACCTGCACCTGATCCGGGATCAGGCCCGGGGCGGCGCTCAGCCACTGGACGGCCCAGGAGCTCCAGCCCAGCGTCACGCTCCCCGAGGGCAGGATCTGCTCGTAGAAGGAGCGCCCCATCGCCGAGGGGAATATTGCGGGATCGGCGCGCAGATAGCTCGTCTCGCTCGTGGCGAGGGTCCGGAACAGCGAGGAAAAATCGTTGTCCGGCAAGTCCGTGTGGACGACCGAGATCTCGTGGTCCGGCGCCGTCCGCGCCCGCAGAACGCGGATCGCGGCGCCGATCGGTGCCAGCGAGTTGGCACCCTGGGAGGAGCCGTAGTCGGCGATGAGGATGGGCTCGGAGGCTGCGGGCAGATCGGCCGAACCGGCCGCGCGCTCAAGCAGCGCTGCCGGCCGCATCGACCCCGCCGCCTGCACGAAGGAGCTGCGATTGTAGGCGCCGTGGCCCTCCATCGGGGCCGAACCGAGATGGGCCTGCGTCTCCGACATGTCGTCTCTGCCCCTCAGCTGCCTGCGGCCACTTCCGCAAGAGCATGCAAGGCGGCGAGGCAGGATGTCAAACGGCCCGCTCTGCGACGAGCGCCCGAGCGTCGGCTGCCACGGCCTGCCGACGTCCGATCTCTTTGGACGGGCCGCGGAACGGACGGCCGCGCGCCTCGTTCCTTTGCCAACGCGCGCTTGCGTGGACGGCCCGACCGACAGGATGGCGAGCAGGTTCAGCCACCATCAGGAGATCACGCATGGCCAAGGCAACGCAGGCCGAAAAGCTCAAACGCGCCAGGATGGCGGACGCCGAGGTCCACCGCGGCGCCGGCGGCGAGACGCATCAGGTAGCCGGCGGCGATGTGCCCGTGCTGACGACGCAGCAGGGCACGCCGGTTTCCGACGACCAGAACTCGCTGAAGGTGGGTGCGCGTGGGCCCACGCTTCTCGAGGATTTTCATTTCCGCGAGAAGATCTTTCATTTCGACCACGAGCGTATCCCGGAGCGCGTGGTGCATGCCCGCGGCTTCGGCGCGCACGGCTTCTTCGAGACCTACGAGTCGCTCTCGGACATCACCTCGGCCGACATCTTCCAGCGGGCGAAAGAAAAAACAGAAGCGTTCGTGCGCTTCTCGACGGTGGCGGGCAACAAGGGCTCGGCCGACCTCGCCCGCGACGTGCGCGGCTTTGCCGTGCGGCTCTATACCAAAGAGGGCAACTGGGACATCGTGGGCAACAACATCCCGGTGTTCTTCATCCAGGATGCGCTCAAGTTCCCGGATCTGATCCACTCGGCGAAGCAGGAGCCCGATCGCGGCTTTCCCCAGGCGCAGACCGCCCACGACAATTTCTGGGATTTCATCTCCCTGTCGCCCGAGGCGATCAACATGGCGCTGTGGATCATGTCCGACCGGACGATCCCGCGCTCGTTCCGCTTCATGGAGGGCTTCGGCGTCCACACCTTCCGGCTCGTCAACGCCGAGGGCAAGTCGACCTTCGTCAAGTTCCACTGGAAACCGAAGCAGGGCCTGCAGTCGGTGGCGTGGAACGAGGCGGTGAAGCTCAACGGGGCCGATCCGGACTTCCATCGCCGCGATCTTTGGGATGCGATCCAGAAGGGCGACTATCCCGAGTGGGAGCTGGGCCTGCAGCTCTTCGACGAGGACTTCGCCGACCGCTTCGCGTTCGACATCCTGGACGCGACGAAGATCATCCCCGAGGAGGAGGTGCCGGTGCGGCGCGTGGGCCGGCTCGTGCTCGATCGGGTGGTCGACAATTTCTTCGCCGAGACCGAGCAGGTGGCGTTCCAGACCGGCAACATCGTGCCGGGCGTCGACTTCACCAACGACCCGCTGCTGCAGGGCCGCAACTTCTCCTATCTCGACACGCAGCTGAAGCGGCTGGGCAGCCCCAACTTCACCCATCTGCCCGTGAACGCGCCGCGCTGCCCGTTCCACCACTTCCAGCAGGACGGCCACATGGCCTTCCACAACCCCAAGGGCCGGGCCAATTACGAGCCCAACTCGTGGGGCGGTGCCGAGGGCGGCCCGCGCGAGGACCCGGGCAAAGGTTTCAAAAGCCATCCCGCCGAGGAGGCCGGCCGCAAGGTGCGTGAGCGCGGCGAGCTCTTTGCCGATCACTACAGCCAGGCGCGGCAGTTTTTCGTCAGCCAGACGCCGGTGGAGCAGGCGCACATCAAGAGCGCCTTTGTCTTCGAGCTCAGCAAGGTGCAGACGCCGGCAATCCGCGCCCGCGTGGTGTCGCACCTGATGAACGTCGATGCGGACCTGGCCAAGAAGGTGGCGGACGGGCTGGGGCTCGAAAAGATGCCGGAGAAGGCGGAGCCGGCGCGGGCCGTGATCGAGGACCTGCCGCCCTCGCCGGTGCTCAGCATCCTCAAGAACGGCCCCGACAGCTTCAAGGGCCGCAAGCTCGGGCTGCTGGTCACGGACGGCGTCGATGCCGGGCTCCTCGATGGGCTCATGAAGGCGGCCAAGGCCGAGGGTGCCGCGGTGGAGCTGGTGGCGCCCAAGGTGGGCGGCGTGAAGGCGAGCGACGGCAAGCTGCGGCCGGCGCAGCAGCAGGTGAGCGGCGGCCCCTCGGTGCTCTACGACGCCGTGGCGATCCTGGCCTCGGCGGGCGGGGTCGAGAAGCTGGCCCAAGAGCCGGCGGCCAGGGATTTCGTCGCCGACGCCTTCGCGCATGCCAAGCTCATCGCCTATGTCGAGAGCGCCAAGCCGCTGCTCGAGAAGGCGGGCGTCATGCTGGACGGCGGCTGCATCGCGCTCAAGGCGCCGGACGACGCGACGGCCTTCATCGCGCTGTGCCGCAAGCTCCGCTTCTGGGAGCGCGAGATGACGGCGTGATCTGACGCCGTGACGCCGCGGACCCGGCGATCCCTCCTGCGACGATCCCGAGCGTGACGGGGCAGCAGCGGCGGGGGATCCGGGTCCGCGAGGTCGAAAGCTGCGGCGCGGCCTTGCTGCTCGGCGCGTTTTCCGCGGCCCTCGCCGCTCTGGCGACGCTGCCTCGCGGCTGATAGACCGTGCAGGAGATCGCAGCTGCAGGGAGGCTGGCATGGGGCCGCCGATCACTCGGCGCACGGCCGTCGTCGGCGGTGCCGGCGCCGTGGTCCTGGCTGGCGGCCTCTCGCGGCTGGCCGACGCCCAGCAGGCCATCACGGTCGATCAGTTCCTTGGGCTGTCCGCACGGCTCACCGGCACGGCCGTCTCCAGCCTCGACGCGACGACGGCCGGCAAGCTCTTGAAAGGCTTCGTGTCGATGGGGCGCGGAGCCGACCTGGCCCGGCTGGCCGCCGATCCATCGACCGGCACCGGGAAGCTCGCCGACGACATCGTCGCCGCCTGGTATTCGGGCACCTACGACACCCCCACGGGCCCGGCCGTGGCGGGCTTCACCGACGCGCTGTTGTGGCACGCCCTCGACTTCACCAAGCCGCCCGCCGTCTGTGGCGGCGAGACCGGATATTGGGCGGATCCGCCCTCCTGACGGGCCCTTTCCCACCATGGCCGATATCGAAGCGGATGTGATCATCGTCGGATCGGGCATTGCCGGCGCGTTGCTCGCCGCGAGGCTGGCCGAGGCGGGGGTCAAGGTCGCCATCCTGGAGGCGGGCGCACCGGTCGATCGGGCCGAGGCGACGCAGCTCTTCTGGGACGCGGCGATCAAGGTGCCCGAATGCCCCTATCCGCCGAGCCCCGAGGCCGATCACCCGATCGGCAATGATCCGGGCCACTGGTACCGGCAGGTCGGGCCGGACAGGTTCAAGAGCACCTACATCAAGGTCGTGGGCGGCACGACCTGGCATTGGCTCGGCACTTGCCTGCGCCTGCTGCCCAACGATTTTCGCCTGCGCACCGCCTATGGCCGCGGCGTCGACTGGCCGATCGCCTATGACGACCTCGAGCCCTTCTATGGCCAGGCCGAGGACGCGATCGGCGTGGCGGGCGATTCCGCCGAGACGCTGGGCTCGCCGCGCTCCACCGACTATCCGATGGCGGCGATCCCGCAGACCTTCGTGGACAAGGCCTTCGCGGGGGCGCTCGCCGGGACGCGCTACGAGGTTCGGGCGACGCCGCAGGGCCGCAACGCGACCTATCGCGACGACAGGCCGGGCTGCTGCGGCAACGCCAGCTGCATCCCCATCTGCCCGATCCAGGCCAAGTACGACGCGACGGTGCACCTGTCGCGTGCGGGGGAGAAGGGTGCGGCCATCCATGCGCAGACGACGGCCACAAGGGTCGAGGTGGGTCCCGACCAGCGCATCACCGCCATCCGCTTCAAGCGCTGGGACGGCAGCGAGGGCGTCGCTTCCGGCAAGGCCTTTGTCCTGGCCGCGCACGCGATCGAGATCCCGAGGCTTCTGCTGAATTCCCGCACGGCGGCGAGACCGAGCGGCGTGGCCAACGGCTCCGACCAGGTCGGCCGCAACCTCATGGACCACCCGACGCAGCTGAGCTGGGCGCTGGCAGCGAAGCCCGTGTGGCCCTACCGCGGACCGCTGTCGACCTCCGGCATCGAGAACCTGCGCGACGGCCCGTTCCGCAAGGACCGGCCCGCCTTCCGCATCGAGATCGGCAATGACGGGTGGTCGTGGCCTACGGGCGCGCCGATGAGCACGGCGGCTGAGCTGGCGCGCCAGGGCATCCGCGGCAAGGCCCTGGACGATGCCCTGCGAACGCAGGCATCCCGCCACATCCGCCTCGCCTCGCTTGTCGAGGAGCTGCCCGACCCGGAGAACCGCGTCACCCTCGACCCGCAGGAGGTGGACGCCTACGGCGTGCCGCTGCCGCGCATCGCCTATCGCCTGGACGCCTATGTGAAGGACGGCCTTGCCGCCGCGCGCGAGGCGCATGGCGAGATCTTCCAAAAGCTCGGCGCCAGCGAGATCCATCACGACGATGCCGCGCAAGGTGCCGGGCACATCATCGGCACGACCCGGATGGGTAGCGATGCGACGAGCTCGGTGGTCGACGCCGACCTCCGCAGCCACGACCACCCCAATCTTTTCATCCTGGGCTCGGGCGTCTTCCCGACGTCGGCGACGGCCAATCCGACGCTGACGATCGCGGCGCTGAGCCTGCGTGCCGTGGATCCGGTGAAGGCGACGCTGACGCCGTGAGCCTCAGGCGAGCCGGTCGATCAGGGTGTTCGCGGGCGCGTCGGGATCAGACAGGCGATCCGCCTGATCGGCGCCCAGCGCCGGAAGCCCGTCCTCGATAAGCCCGAGCTGCAGGAGGACCGTGGCCTGGTCCCAATAGATGTGCTCGGAGCTGATCTTGCCCCCCTCGAACGCGATGATGCCGACATGGGGGACGACGAGCCGGCGCCCGGTGGGCTCGATTCCGGGCGCGAACCAGTCCATCCGCACCGTGTGGGTGAAGCGAACGATGAACTCGTCGACCAGGCGATGCCGGTCGATCGTGCGGGTCAGGAGGTCGAGCGCGAAATCCGGCGGCATCTGCGGGATGAAGATCTCGCGATAGAACTTGCGCAACGGCTCCCGCCCGGTGGCGCCCGTGCCGACCGGCACGTGGATCAGCACGGGACGCTCGGTCATCGTGGCGATCGCCGCGTCGGCGTCCTTGTGCTCGAACTCGGCTGCGGTGTGGGCATCCCACACGTCGATCAGGGCCTGCTCTGCGGGCGTGAAGCCGGGCATTCGTCCCTCCCTTGGATCGCTGTCGTACCGAACGCGGCCGAGTTTCGTCCTCGGCCGGAGGTCAGGTCAACCGCGGTCGGCGCCGGGACGTCGAAGCAGGCCTCCAGACAATCACGGACCCGTCGCTCGACCTTCGCGAAGATCACGTCGAGATGCTGCGCTGCCGCCTCGTGGAGCCGAAGGCCGCCACATCCGTGAGCTTTCGCCGGTGGTGCCTGCACGTGCTGAAGCCGTCCGCGCCGCGGGTTCCGGATACTCCTCGACCGCCACCGCCCTCTTGATGGTCGGGAGAGGGGCTCGGCAGCTCGGGGGCGTGGACAGGAAATCGGCGCTCAAATAGATTTGCCCGACGCCAGCCCCATTCAGGGGCAGCTCGCGCGGTCAGCCATTCCGGCGCCTGCCCCACAACAGACAAAAATCGGGAGGCGCTCTTGGCCGAGACGATGACGCTCAGCGATGGCAGGACGCTGGCGTTCGATAGCTATGGTGCGCCGGATGGGACCCCGGTGATCTTCAGTCACGGCTTCTCCGATTCCCACGTGCTACGCCACCCCGACGATGGGCTGACCGCGTCGCTCGGCGTGCGCTGGATCGCGGCGGACCAGCCCGGCGTCGGCGGCTCGAGCCCGAAGAAGCGCCGCAGGACGGTGGACTGGGGCGCCGACATGGAAGAGCTGGCGGACCATCTCGGTCTGCAGCGCTTCAACGCCGCCGGTCATTCGGGGGGTGGGCCGCACGCGCTCGCGGTTGCCATCCATATGCCCGATCGCGTCGGCAGGGTCGCCTTGGCGTCGCCGGTGGCGCCCTTCGACGAGCCGGGCGTCACGAGCATGCTCGTGATGAAGGATCTGCGGACGATCGCCAGGTTGCGGCACCTCCATCACCTGCTCCGGTGGGCGATGCGCTTCGATGCGAAGAAGATCATGAAGGACATCCCCTCCTACGTGGAGGCGATGGTCGACGAGCTGCCAGGCGAGGCAGCAACGATGCTGCGCAATCCGGAGCAGCAGGCCCTCTTCGAGGAGAATTTTCGTCTAGGCTACATCCAGGAGGAGGAAGGCATCTACGAGATGACGATGGCTTTGTGGGACTGGGGCTTCTCGCCCCGAGACATCAGCCAGCCGGTCGAGCTCTTCTACGGCACCGCCGACGACATCATCTCGCCCAGGATGCCGCTCCATCTGTGCGCGGAGCTCAAGCGCTGCACGTCGCACGCCTGGGAGGGTGCGGGGCATTACGGCCTCGTCGATCGGGAGCGCTGGATCGAGCTCGTGACGTCCGTCGCCGAGGTTCCGAGTTGACAGCTCGTGCCGTCCGAGCGCCGGCGGCCAGATCCGGCAGGCCGACAGCGCGGCGCTTGGCCGCCCGCCACCCCGCCGGCGCTTGCCATCCCGGCCCCTCTCGTCTAGCTGGAGGCGGCGCCGGTCGGCGCGCACGTCCGTCAGCGCACGAGGTCACAGCAGGTCGATGCAGGCACGTATCTACCAGCCGGCCAAGCCGGCCGTCTCGTCGGGCCGGTTCAAGACCCGGTTCTGGATGGTCGAGTTCGAGCCGCGCTCGGCCCAGCGCCCGGATCGGCTGATCGGCTGGGTGGGCTCGGACGATACCGACCGCCAGCTCAGCCTGCGCTTCGACACCAAGGACGAGGCCATCGCCTACTGCGAGCGGCGCGGCATCGACTATGTCGTGACCGAGCCGCACAAGCGCATCGTCCGCCCCAAGGCCTACGCCGACAACTTCACCGGCCGCGGCTGAGGGCGCCAAGCAGGGACAACGCCTTGAGCGGGCCCGCCATCGAGGCCCGGGCGCTCCACAAGCGCTACGGCGCCGCCCATGCCGTGCGCGGCATCTCCTTCGACATCGAGGCCGCGAGCTGCGTCGGCCTGCTGGGCCCCAACGGCGCCGGCAAGACGACGACGATGCGCATGATCATGGGCCTCGCCAAGCCCTCGGAGGGCGCGCTCAGCGTCTTCGGGACGGCCGTCGAGCGCCTCGGGCGCGCCGAGCGGGCGCGCATCGGCCTCGTGCCGCAGGAGGACAATCTCGACCCCGACCTCTCGGTGCGGCGCAACCTCGAGGTCTACGGCCTCTATTTCGCGCTGCCGGCGGTCCTGGTGCGCGAGCGCATCGACCGCCTGCTGGCCTTCGTGCAGCTGAGCGAGAAGGCGGACGCCCGCGTCAACCAGCTCTCGGGCGGCATGAAGCGCCGGCTCGTCATCGCCCGCGCGCTGATCGCCGAGCCGGAGCTCTTGATCCTCGACGAGCCCACGACCGGGCTCGACCCGCAGGCCCGCGTCGTCATCTGGCAGCTGCTGCGCACGCTCAAGAGCCAGGGCAAGACGCTGCTCCTGACGACCCACTACATGGACGAGGCGCAGCGCCTGTGCGATCGGATCGTGCTGATCGACGGCGGGCAAATCCTCGACGAGGGCACGCCCGAGGAGCTGATCGGCCGCCACGTCAAGGGCGAGGTGATCGAGGTGAAAAAGCCCCTGCCCCCTGCCCTCGAGGATGCGACGCTGACGCGGGACGATATCGGCGATGCCGTGCTCTTCTACACGACCAGCGCCGCCCAGGTGATCGCCCGACTGCCCGAGGACACGGTCTATCTCCATCGCCCGGCGAACCTCGAGGACGCGTTTCTCCGGCTCACCGGCCGCGCGCTGCGCGAGGCCTGAGCCGATGATCGAGGCACCGGTCTTCAACCGCTACACGGCAGCCATCTGGTACCGCCATTTCCTCGTCTGGCGCGAGCTCTTCTGGTCGTCGATGGCGACCAACGTCTTCAATCCCGTGCTTTTTCTCTTCGCCTTCGGCTTCGGCCTGGGTGCGGTCGTGGGCACGCTGGACGGCGTCAGCTACCTCGCCTTCGTCGTGCCCGGCATGATGGCGCAGGCCGCCATGTTCGCGCCGAGCTTCGAGGCGACGGTCAGCGTCTATTCCCGCGTCAACCTGCAGCGCACCTGGCACGCGATGCTGGCGACGCCGATACGCCTCTCCGAGATCATCTGGGGCGAGATCGCCTGGGCCGCCTCGAAGGGGGTGCTGGCGGGCCTTTGCGTGCTGGTCGTGGCGTGGATCTGGGGCGGCGTGGTGTCGCCCACGGGCGCTCTCTTGAGCCTGCCGGTGATCGTGCTCGCCTGCCTCGCCTTCGCCGCCTACGGCCTTTTCGCCACCTCGCTCGCCAAAGGATGGGAATTCTTCAGCTATTTCTTCTCGTTCTGGGTGACGCCGATGTTTCTCTTCTGTGGCGTCTTCTTCGAGATCAGCCGCTTTCCCTATTATCTGCGCGCGATCGTCTGGCTCCTGCCCATGACGCACCTGATCGCGGTGATCCGCCCCTTGATGCTGGGCCACGCGCTGGGCCCGGGCGCCGCAGCGCTGCATATCCTCTATATCGCCATCACCGGCTGGCTCGCCGCGCACCTGGCGCAGCGCCGCTTTGCCCAGCGTCTGTTCGACTAGCCGGCCCAGCCTTGCTATAAGCGCTCGCGCGGCACCCAAGGCGCCCGCTGGCCCCGTAGCTCAACCGGATAGAGCACCGGCCTTCTAAGCCGGGGGTTGCAGGTTCGAGCCCTGCCGGGGTCGCCAGATGCCTTCCCGAGGTGTCGGCGCGACAAGCGCGGAGCGCGCGGGCACAGGCTCATCGGCCGCAGCGGAGTCGAGCAGGGCCCGGCTTACGCAACAAGGCCGTCCAAGGATGCGAGGATCGCGCGATCGCATCGCCTGAGATATCCAATGACAATTGCCGACCCGGATGGCGGAAGCAGACGTGTCAACGCGTGACCTCGAGCGTCATATAAAGGGGCTCGGCTCGGTTCGTGGCGCAGCGGAAGGTGCCGAAGGCAGCGTCGTGACGTTTCGCGGAATTCCCTATGCGGCGCCGCCGCTCGGGTCGCAGCGCTTCCTGCCGCCGCAAGCGCCGATCCCATGGCAGGGGATGCGCGACGCCACCACCAACGGACCAATCGCGCCGCAGCCGCCATTGCGGGTCGAGGGGACGATGGGCTCGATCACCTTGGCGCAGGGCGAGGATTGTCTGAGCCTGAACATTTGGACTCCCGCCGATACCGTGCAGAAGGCACCCGTGATCGTCTGGATTTACGGCGGCGGCTTCATCAGCGGTGCTGGCTCGCTTCCTTGGTATGACGGCGGCAATCTGGCGGCACGACACGGCGTTGTCGTCGTCGCCGTCAATTATCGGCTGGGCGCGCTCGGCTTTCTTGCGGTGCCGGGTCGGCTTCCGGGCAATCTCGGCCTGCTCGATCAGATCTCGGCACTGCGCTGGGTGCAGAGACATATCGACATCTTTGGCGGCGATCCGGACCGCGTTACCGTGATCGGGCAATCGGGCGGTGCGCATAATATCGTCTCAATGCTCGCGATCCGTGGCACCGAAGGCCTCTTTCGCCGCGCCGTCCTGCAAAGCCCACCCTTGGGGATCGGCCTCATGTCGTATGCCGAATCGGCGCGCCGCGGCGGGCTTTTCCTGAGGGAGCTTGGCCTCGATCCAGGCCAACCGGATCTGATCGATTCTCTGCGCGCGCTTTCTGTCCCGCAACTTCTTGCGGCGCAAGTCAAAGCCATGGCCGCGCTCGGCGCCTCGCAGAAGGGCGATCTGCGTCCGCCATTCCTGCCGGCGGAGGGGCCGCCTCACGATTTTCCTGGCCCTGAGCTGGCGGAGCGGGCGGCGGCGCATGCGGTGGCCCGCGGCGTCGACATTCTCATCGGCTGGACCCACGACGAGGCGAATTTGTATGTCGCCAGCAATCCCGCCTTGGCAACGATCGGCGAGGCTGAGCTGGAGCACGGCGCCGCCGCGATCGCGGGCTCGTCCGCCGCCACGATGATCGCCGCTGCACGCGCCGCGCGTCCGGGCGCTGCGCCCGGCCAGATTCTTCTCGATCTCATGTCCGAGACGACCTGGGCCACGCCCTGCAAAGCGCTCGCATGCGCCATCGCAGAGGCCGGCGGCCGCGCCTTCCTCTATCGCTTCGATTGGCAATCTCCCTTTGCAGCTCTTGGGGCGTGCCATACCCTCGACATTCCGTTCGCGCTCGGAACCTGGCGCGCCTGGATGAAGGCGCCCATCATGGCCGGCGCGAACGAGGCAGCGGTCGAGATACTGTCCGCCCACATGATGCGTCGCTGGGCTGGGTTCGCGACGACCGGTGATCCGGGATTTCCTCCCGTGCGTGCCGATGCCCTGCCGATGATGATTTTCGACGGAGAGAGCCGCGTCATCGGCGCTGACCGATAACGCCCGGCCCTGTAAGGGCATCACATACGGCGCATCCTGTTCCTGGCTCCATGCGGTGGACGGCTTCTTGGCGAAGCTCTGCAAGCAGCGCTTGACGCGCGGTGTAGTCTGCTTGGCCTGCGGGGCCGACGCGACGCCACCCCATCTGCACTGGTGTACGACTCCGCCCGGATTTACGTTTCAGTAAGTCGGATAGCCTATCGTGCGTGGCCGCCACCCGCCGAAGACGAGGCAACAATCCTGGCGCAACCTCGTAGCTCACGGAAGACGACCCTGCCCATTATAGGAGCGATCCTTCTTCTCAACTATTCCTCGCCCGCGCCATGCCGACACCTGTTACGACAGTGGGACTTGTTTCGACTGCGGTAAGAGACCGACATGCCATCATGCCGACCTGTCGAGGAAGGCGACAGATCCCGCCGCTGCCGCCGATGAGCAGGCACCACCACACCCTGCTTTGCCGCCGACAAACGATTTTTCTTGGTTTTTCTTGCAATTCCCGCGTAAGAAAAATCCGAAGGCATGGCTTGGCATGGCGCACTGGCCGCACCAAGTGTGCTCGAAGGCTCGGGACAAGATTTGACCAGCGGCTCGGGCTTTCCCTTTGTTAATCAGCATCACAAGGATCCCGTATGTCCAAGATCCGCATCCACTTCGATGGCTGGATTGCCTTGCCGGCAAGAGTTCGCCAGGCCCTTCGGCTCGAGGCGGGTGACGAGCTCGACGTCGAGACACGGGACGGCGCGCTCGTTCTACGCCCCGCGAGCGCTGTGCCGGCAGAAAAGACGACGCCGGTAGAGAAGACCGCGCCCGCCGCGAAGCCGACGCCGGCCGCGAAGGCGGCGGCGACGAAGCCGGCGGCGAAGAAGGCGGCGGCCGAGCCCGCCCCGCCTCCGCCGGCGCCCGCTGCGGAAAGCAAGCCGGCGGCAAAGCGTGGCCGTCCGCGCAAGGTGGTGGCAGCGGCGCCGGAGCCCGCCCCCGTCAAGGCTCGCGGTCGCCGCAAGAGCACGTCGGGCTCTTCGGCTTCAGCCAGAGCTTGAGGGTCCCTGGCCGGCGCCGACCGTGGCGCCGGTCGCCCCTCGGGATTTGGCCGAGCCCGGCGCTCACCTGAGCGCGCATAGAATTTCGTGCCCCGTCAGCTCGCTGAGCCGACGCGTCTGTCTGGACCCAGCATCGCAGACGGCCGATAGAGAATCTCTGCTGCTCGAGGTCCATCGACTTCAGAGATGGCGATGCAGATAGCAATCTGCCGTCCAATGAAATGTCGCACGCGGCAAGCCGACTTGCCGAACGTGCAACCCTGCCCCATCGGAGTTGTCAAAGAAACGTAGTCGGCCACGTTGCTCGTAAGCACCTGGTTGCTTCTACAACAGCCGCCGACCCCGCTCGAGCCTCCGCATTCCGCAGACCTGGATCAACCTCACCGCCCGACCTCGGCGCATCGCTGCAGAGAAGCGCCAGTCTACAATCGTGACGGCAGCCCTGCGCCCGGTCCAAATCCTCCCGTTCTTTCGATCGCCAGCTTGAGGATCATCGCAGGGGCGATCTGCTGACAGATTTTCTCTTTTTCTTCTTCTTTCCTTTCACTCGCGCCGGCCTCCAGCAGGCGCGTCAACGCGTCAGTTCCACCAGCTCTTGCCGTCGCGCTTGGGCATGCGCCCCGGCTCGGCGCCCTCGGTCAGCGGCTCGATGTCGAGAAGAAAGCGCTGGGCCGGGCTCATCCGCTCGTAGAGCTCCTTGGTCAGATAGTCCCGCTGGTAAAGCTGCTGCGGGAGGTCGCGGCGCGTGTAGGTGAGGTGCAGGACGCGGCGGCGGGCGCCGCTGTCGTTGCGCGTGCCGCCGTGCCAGATCGAGGAGTTGATGATCACGACCGAGCCTGCGGGTGCCGTCACCAGCACCTCGCCCGGATAGGGTGCCGCCAGATCTTTCGGCACCCGCGCCTCTTCTTCGGCGCTGAGCGGCGCGGGCTCCCAATCGGCACGGTTGACGTGGGGCACGTTCATCGGCGGCCAGCGATGCGAGCCCGGCACGACGCGGGTGGGGCCGTTCTCGCGCGTCATGTCGTCGAACAGGATCAGGCCGTTGGTGACCCACCAGTCGTCGGCGAACTTCTTCGGCACGTCGCAATGCAGGTCCTGGTGGCCGCTGCCCTTGGCAGGCTCACGCAGGTTGGCGCCGTGAAGCTTGAACTCGCCCAGCATGTGATGCGAGGCGGCGAGCAGCTCGGCGCAGGCGAGGCAGTCATCGTAGGCGTCTGTCTTGTTGAAGATATTGGAGACCCTGGGTGCCCCGGGCTCGACATGGACCTCGTGACCGCCGCGCTCGCCCTCGGCCGCGTGCAGACGGTCGAAGGCCTCGGCCATGCGGCGACAGGCCGCCGGGGAATAGACGCCCTCGATGATGATGAAGCCGTCCTGATCGAGGGCGCGGAGCTGCTCCGTGTCCAGAATGCCGTCGCCCATGCCCAGCTCGCGCAACGCCTGCTTGGTGTACATGCCTTTGATTCCTCCCTGCTATCACACCATTGTTGGCGGGCCGCCGGCTCCGGTCAAGCTTGTCCCGCACCACTTGCCGGAGCCCGGAGATTGCCCTAGCAACGGCGCATGCCGAGCATGCGAGCCACCTTCGAGGTCAAACGCTTCCGCCCTTCGGGCGTGGAGGTCGCGCGCGCGTAGCGCACGGCATGTCCTTCAGGCCCGTCATCCCGGACGGGCCTTCTTGAGCGATGCCCGTCCTCCTGCGAGGCGCACCGATATGGCATCGTTTCCGGACCCGATCGACATCCCCAGCCCCATCGACTTCCACGACCCGGCCCAGGCGCGCGCCTGGGTCGAGAGCACGGTCGCCCGCCGGCCCTGGCGACCGCGCTTCTTCCAGGCCTTCGTGGCCGCGCTGAACGACCATTTCCCCGAGCCGTTCAGCGTGGCGGAGCTGGGCTCGGGACCCGGGCATCTGGCCGCCGCCGTGCTGCGCGGCTGTGATGTCGCAAGCTATGCCGCCCTCGATCTTTCCCCGGCCATGCACGAGCTCGCGCGCGAGCATCTGGGGCAGGACGCGGGTCGCGTGGCATTTCTTCTGCAGGACTTTCGGCGGGCCGACTGGCCAGCCGCGGTTGGGCAGGTCGATGCCGTCGTCACGATTCAGGCGGCGCACGAGGTGCGCCACAAGAGCCGCCTCCCGGCGCTGCTCGAGGGCGTCGGCCGCTGCCTCCGGCCCGCCGGTCTTTTTCTCTTTTGCGATCACTACGCGGAGGAGGGCAGCGCCAAGCATGCCCAGCTCTATCCGACACGCGACGAGCAGCCCGCGTCACTGGCCGCCGCGGGCTTTGTCGACGTTCGTCTGTTGCTCGACCATGGAGGCATGGCTCTTTATTCGGCCAGGCGCCCCTGACCTTGCGCTCTCGCGGCCCCGCCACCGGGCCATGATGGCCGCTGCAGATAGAAGCCTTGCCGGGTCTGCCCCGAGCGTTACAGAAACGGCGCCAGCAGGGCCAGAAGCTGCGCGGCCAGACCGACGACGGCCGCAGCAGCCGAGACGGCAGTGGCGACGTCCTTGATGTTTTTTTCCTCTTTGCCGTGGCTTTCTGTCACTGCCTTTATTTGAGCAAGAGCCTGCTCCACCTCCGGGCTCTCGTTGATCTCATTCAGCTGACCAGCAACGAGCTCGCGGCAGCGAGCGGTCCAGCTCGTGAACGGCGTGGCCGATCTTCCGCCGCCGCTGCCGGGCACTGAGGCTCGCGTTCGACATGTGGATTGGTCCCCCGGGCCTGTCGCGTGCTAGTTCGTGCCGGAGTCGGCGAGCGCCGACCCGGCGGTCTCCTTGAACCCGTCGCGCACGGCGCCGGCGGCCGCCACGAACTCGGTCAGGAGCACGATCGCTTGCAGATCCTGGCCCTTGCCGGCGTCGATCGCCTCGCGCAACGCATGGTGCGCCTGGGCCATCTTCAACGCCGCCTGCCGAGGATCCGCTGCGGCGATCGCGTTGATCTGCTGCGTGGCCGCGATGGCGATGTCGAGGCGCTCGGCGTAGCTGGCCGGGGTCGAGACGGGCCCGAGCCTCCCCGTCACCTCGGTCGCGTATTGGGCCAGGCTCGCCCGTCGTTTCGCCTGGATGGCCGCCTGCTCGTCACCGATGAGGGCGGCCAGGACCTGCACCGGACCGTCGGCCTGGTCGACGGCCGCCTTCAGCGCCTGAAGGCGCTGGCGGTCCAAGGCCGCGTCCGCGGCGGATGCGATGGCGCCGACGGAAGCCGCAGCCGCGTCACCCAGCAGCGGCGTCGCCTTGGCCTCGGCGTCGCCGGCTTTGGCCCTAGCCACAAGGGCCTCGTCATGTTGCCTGGCAAGCGTCTGGACGGCGGCGGCGAGCTTCTCCTGGTCTGCCTGCAGCGCGGCACGATCCGTCGCATCCGTGATCGCGGCGAGCGCCGCGCCATAGCGCGCCAGGGCGGTGAGCCACTGCAGCGCGGGGGCGGCCGCCTGCTCCATCTCGACCTGCTCTCGGATCTCCGCGGGCAGCGTTCCCCGCGCCAGCCCGACCATGCTGCAGAGCCCGACACCGTCGGGCGTCGGCTCGACGCAGTCCGGAGAAGGCATGACGGGCGTCCGCGTGGCGATCGCGAAATAGCGCAGGCTCGCCTCGCGGTCGGCGGCCAACCCCGCCATCGCCGCCTTCTGGGCCGCCTCCAGCTGATCGACACCGGATGAGAAGCCAGCCGTCTCGGTTTTGTACACGTAGGGTGAGCAGCCCGAGAAAGCCGGCGACAAGGCAAGTAAGAATAGCATCCTCTTGGGCATAGCTCCCCCCTTTCGCGCGTGCGATCGCGTGGGGCTGACTACCGATACGCGAGAGAGAGGCATGTGATATTTATCACATGATCAGAGACTTAAGCGGGACGCTGCCCGTCGTTTCCAACATGATATATCAAGACTCATAGAGCTTTCGCACGGATATCATCGCCGATCGTCGTGATAACCAATAATAAAGAAGCGCTTTTTCCATATATTATTATAACTACTCAGCCTAGCGTCGACTAGTCTACAATTTTTCTCTAAAAGAAACGTTTTAAATATACGTAACTGTCATGGAATTATTTATCTTACGATTCACTGTATATGACACCATCCGCCTGCCGGTGGGAGGTGGTGGCGGCGCCCCGTGCCGGCCGGCGACCCGATCTAGTCCTCGTGCCTCGGGGAGCCCCTCGTGGCCTTGGTCGCCGAGCGCCTGGTCTTGGCCTCGAGACGTCGGCGGCGCGAGGCGGCGGTGGGCCGGGTCTTCTTGCGCAGCGTCGGCGGGATGGCGGCCTCGCGGATCAGGGCCACGAGGCGCTCCAGCGCGTCGGCGCGGTTGCGCTCCTGGGTGCGGTAGCGCTGGGCGTTGATGACGAGGACACCCTCCTGGGTCAGCCGATGGCCGGCGCGGCGCTCGAGGCGCTCGCGCACCGCATCGGGCAGCGAGGGCGAGCGGCGCACGTCGAAGCGCAGCTGGACCGCCGTCGCCAGCTTGTTGACGTTCTGCCCGCCCGGGCCGGAGGCGCGCACGAAGCTCTCCTCGAGCTCGCTCTCGTCGATGGCGAGGTGGTCGGTGATACGGATCATGGGGGCCAGCATAGCGGCCTCGGCCGCGGTCGGCGAGGTGGCCTTCCAGCCCAGCCTGGGCTCGTGCTAGCATGACGCTGGCGGAAGACGACCTTGGCCAGCGGAGCAGCCGGGATGCCGACGACGCGGGAAGAGCAGGCCTCGATCGCCAGCGTGGCGCCCTCGGGGTCCGGGCGCTATTCGACCGTGCCGGACAGCGGCGTCACGGAGACGGACAGCCTGCTCACCGGCGTCAAATGGGGCGGCGGGGTCGGCACGGGCGCCACCATCACCTACAGCTTTCCCGGCTATGGGGCCGTGTGGGCCAGCGGCTACAGCCCCGACAACGAGCCCACGCACGGCTTCTCGCCCCTGAGCGCGGACGAGCAGGCGGCGGTGCGCACGGCGCTCCAGGCCTGGTCGAGCCTTGCCAACATCAGCTTCGTTCTGGTGGCGGACACCGGCGGCAGCGTGGGCGACATCCGCTTCGGCGAGAGCGACGCGGTCCCGACGGCCCAGGCCTACGCGCCGGGCGGCAGCCCGTCGGCGGGCGACGTGTGGCTGGGGCCGGACATCGGGGCCGAGGGCGGCTTCGCGCCCGGCACCTACGACAACGTCACGCTGATGCACGAGATCGGCCATGCGCTCGGTCTCAAGCATCCGTTCGAGGACAGCGGCTCGGGCGTGGTGCTGCCCTCCTCCGAGGATTGGCTCGGCACCTCGCTCATGACCTATCGTACCTCGGAGGGCGGGGCGATCGGGGGCGCCTACAATATCGATTTCTTCCCGACGACACCGATGCAGTACGACGTCCAGGCGATCCAGTATCTCTATGGCGCCAACCCGTCGATCCACGCCGGCAACACCACCTACAGCTGGAGCCCGGGTCAGCAGATCCTCGAGACCATCGTCGACAGCGGCGGCACCGACACGATCGACTGGTCGAATCAGAAGTCGGCAGCGGTGATCGACCTCGAGCCCGGCAGCTGGAGCGATCTCGGTCAGCCCTATCACTATCCCGGCGGCAGCTACAAGACGACGCTCTTCATCGAGAGCGGCACGCTGATCGAGAACGCCAAGGGCGGCAGCGGCAAGGACGTCATCCACGGCAACGACCTGGCGAACCTCATCGAGGGCGGTGCCGGCAACGACAAGCTCTATGGCGGCGACGGCAACGACACCCTCATGCCCGGCCCCGGCAACGACAAGGTCTACGGCGAGGGCGGCAACGACACCGTCGTCTTCCACGGCGACCTCGCCGCCTTCGCGGTGATGGCGAAAAAAAGCTACGTGCAGGTGGCCGAGACGGACCATGCGCCGGGCGGCGAGGGGAAGGACAAGATCTATACGGCCGAGATCCTGCAGTTCGACGACGGCAGCATCAGGATCGGCGCCGACGCGCACGGCCGCCCGGCTCTTCTCGGTGCCGCGGCGAGCATGGCGACGGCGACCGACCTCGACCACATCGTGGCCAAGGACGTGCACGTGGGCTGAGGGTGCCGGGGGTCGGGAAGCCCGGCCCCCTGCCACGGCGGCCTTGCCGCCTCAGATCTTGAGCGCCTCGGACGCCAGCGCCGCACCCTTCACGCGCGATTCGATCTTCTTGAACGCGATGTCGCGCGCCACGTCCGGCGAGCCGTGTTTTTTAATGGCTTTCTCGACCGAGGACGAGGCATCGGTCTTGTAGAGGAACGGCCCGCCCGTGAGGCGCGGCAGCTGACGATGGTGGCCGTCGGTGAAAATGGCAAAATACTGGCCGTCGGCGGCGAGATTCTCGACAAGGCCCGTGCGGCGCTGCTTACTTGCCCCTGAAGCTTGGCTCCGGTGCGCCAGCGGCGGCAAGTTCCTGCAGAGCCTTTTGGTCGTAATCGCTGAGCTGCGCGACGATCGCCGGGCAGCCGTTCATAGGATCGGTGACCCGACGCGCGAGCTCGGGCCACTGGCGACCCGAGAGCTCGGCTCTGCCAGCCCCCTCGAAGCGGGCTCTCGCGAGCAGGCCTTGTGCCACCCAGGAATCGGAGCAGAAGAGAGGCGCCATCATGTCGTTGAGGAGAGCAGCGTAGACGGCGAGATCGGTGCTGGGGCCCAGCGTCAGCAAGTCGCGGATGGCTTCGGCGCGTTCATCGGTGAGCGCGTTCCTCCGTTTCGAGGCGGCCGGAGCCAGCCACGGGCCATGGTCGACGCTCAGCACCCTCGCCAGTCGGTGTTCCACGACTCCCGCCACCTCCGGATCGTCGATGCGGCGGAGCGCCTCCTTGATCATCGCCTCGACGCGCCCGGGGGCGTGGAGCGAGGATTTGCGCAGATCGGCCAGAGCCAGGTCCGTTCCAGGGGGGATGAGAGCGCGCCACAGTTCCGCTCGCCTCAGATCGGCTCCGTGCAGCGAGGCGCCGTCGAGATTGGCGCCCTGGAGGGACGCGCGCCAAAGGCTGGCGCCCTGCAGCGAGGTGCGAACGAGGCTGGCACCCTGCAACGTGGCGTAGGCGAGCTTGGCGCCCTGCAGCGAAGCATCGCTGAGGATGGCGCCCTGCAGCGAGGCGTAAGCGAGCGTGGCGCCCTGCAACGACGCATCGTTGAGGCCGGCGCCCTGCAACGAGGCATGGACGAGGCTCGCACCCTGCAGCAGGGCGCCCTCGAGGCCGGCCCCCTGAAGCGAGGCGCCGTCGAGGCGAGCCCGCTGCAACGACGCGCCCTGGAGGCTCGCACCCTGCAGCGAGGCGCCGATGAGGCTCGCGCCCTCCAGTGAGGCGCCCACAAGACCGGCGCCCCTCAGCGAGGCGCCCGACATGACGGCCTTCGTGAGATCGGTGCTGGAGAGGTCGGCCTCGTCGAGGTCGGTCTCGCCGTCGAGGACGAGGCCCGGCATGCGCGACCGGGTGAGATCGGCATGGCGCAGACTGCGACCGCTCAGGTTGAGCGGAACGGCCATGTCCTTGTCGAGGAAGGCCTCGAGCTGCGCCTCCTCCTCCCTGCCCTTCTCGGCCCTCGCGAGAAAGACCGCCACGACCTGCGGCGGGGGCTCGCGCTTCATGAGGATCTGGTTCGTGACCTTCAGCCTAGTCCAGTCGGCGGGAAGATGCTGGCGGACCCATGGCAGCGGGCCGTTGGCCGCCAGCAGGACGGCCGCCAGCCCCGCCAGGGCGGTGCCGAGCGCACCCGACATTCGGTGGAGCCTGGATGTTCCGGGCCCATTGATCTCGGGCCAGGTGAGCCAGAGAACGAACAGGTCGGCCAGAAGACAAAAGACGTGCAGGCCCGTGATACGGATGTCCTGGTAAGGCAGGAACCGCACCTGGATCCAAAGGAACAAAAGAACGGGCGAGCCTACATAGATGGCCCAGTTGATCGCCGCCGACAGGCGACGATCGATCGGCTTGACGAGAAAGCCGGCGCGCCACTCGACGAACGGAAAGGCGGTGACGAGGCCGCTCTGGTAGCGCCGCTCCACGCCCGGCAGCCGCTCGACCTCACGGTTCAGGGCATCGACGCGCCGCGACAGGGACAGCATGGCACCCAGCAGCCAGATGTGCAGGGCGAGGAAAAAGCAGGGTGCGGCGGCGTAGAAGCCGACGAGGTCGACGCCGACATTGAGGATCGGCATCTGGATCGTGCCGCCGACGAGCAGCATCCGGTGCGTCGTCGTGAGGCCCGTGATGCCGATATAGAGCCCCACGGTGAGCATCAGGAAGGTGAGCTGCCGCGCCTGGCCGGCGGCCTCGTCCACGGCCTTGCGCAGCTCGGCCAGCCGCGCCGTCCTGTCGTCGCTTGCCGCCACCCTCGCCCCCGCAGGCCACGATTCTCGGACTCATCCAGGCTACGGGAAGGAGACTGAGCCTGCACAGGGCCATCGTCAAATATTGCCTGCCGACGTCCGCCACCAGGACGGCAGCCGCGCCGCCCTTGACCCCGCGCGCCCGCCGCCGCATCCCTGCGGCCGGGCAGCGGGGGGAGATCGGTCTTGGCGTACGACTACATCATCATCGGCGGCGGCAGCGCCGGCTGCGTGGCGGCCTGGCGGCTGACGTCGGCGTTCGGGGCACGGGTGCTCCTGATCGAGGCGGGCAAGCCCGACAAGAACTGGCTGCTGCACCTGCCGGCGGGCTTCATCAAGCTGCTCGAGCACCCGCACTACATGACGCAGCACCTGACCGTGCCGCAGCCGCAGCTCGACGACCGCGTGCTGACCATCCCGCAGGGACGCGTGCTGGGCGGCGGCAGCAGCATCAACGCGCAGGCCTATATGCGCGGGCGCAAGGCCGACTATGACAGCTGGGGCGAGACCAGCGGCAGCGATCTGTGGTCCTGGAAGACGATGCTGCCGCATTTCAGGGCGCTCGAAGGAAACCAGCGCTTCAACAACGAGTATCACGGCATCGACGGGCCCTTGAAGGTCGGCAGCGCCGGCTTCGTCTGCGACATGAGCCATATTTTCGTCAGGACGGCCCAGGGCCTGGGGCTGCCCTTCCGCTACGACTTCAACAATGGCGACCCGAGCGGCGTGGGCTATCTGCAGATCACCGGCACGCCCGGCCGCCGCTGCAGCGCGGTCGACGCCTATATCCGCCCGCTGATGACGGACAAGAAGCTCGAGATCAGGACCGAGGCCAAGGTCACGCGCATCCTGATCGAGGGCGGCCGGGCCGTGGGCGTCGAATATTCGCATCATGGGCGGATCGAGACCGTCCGCACCGACGGCGAGGTTCTTTTAGCCTCGGGCGCCTTCGTGTCGCCGCAGGTCCTGATGCTGTCGGGCATCGGGCCGGCGGATCATCTGAGAGAGCGTCGGGGTCGAGGTGAAGGTCGACCTGCCGGGCGTGGGTGAGAACCTGCAGGACCATCCGGGCTCGCCCACGGTGGCGGCGACGCGGGAGAGCTATGGGCATTTCGGCCAGGAGCGCGGGCTGAAGCTGCTGATGAACGGGCTCGAGTACATGATGTTCGGGCGCGGCCGGATCACCTCGACCGGCATCGAGGCCTGCTCGTTCCACGTGCCCGAGGACGGCAGCGGCGATCCGGTGATGCAGATCTACTGCGTGCCGACCACGAGCTATGCGGGCGGCGTGCCCAATGTGGACGGGGTGACGCTGCACACGGTGATGCTGCGGCCGCGCGCGAAAGGCTGGGTGCGGCTGCGCTCGGCCGAGCCCGGCGACCTGCCGCTCGTGAACCCCAACTATCTGGGCCATCCGGACGACATGGCGCATCACATCGCGGGCATCCGGGCGGCGCGCGAGCTGATGCATACGCGGCCCTTGGCGGACGTGCTGACGGCGGAGCTGCTGCCGGGCCCCGACGCCACGAGCGACGAGGACATCGCGGCCCATCTGAGGCGCTCGGCGCGCACCGATTTCCATCCCGTCGGCACCTGCCGCATGGGCGCCGCCGGGGCGCCGGACACGGTGGTGACGCCGGACCTCAAGGTGCAGGGCGTGGAGGGGCTCCGGGTGATCGACGCCTCGATCATGCCCAAGCTCGTCTCGGCCAACACCAACGCGCCCACCATGGCGCTGGCCGACCGCGCCGTCTCGATCATGCGCGGGGTGGAGGGTGTCATCGAGATCCCGGGGAGCGGCGGCAGGGCCTAGGTCACGACGACGCCACCTGCCCCGAGGCCGCCACCCGTCCGCGCATGTAGGCCTGGGGGCTGCAGCCCATGTCGGTGCGAAACGCATAGACAAAGGCCGAGGTCGAGCCGTAGCCCAGCTCCATCGCCGTCTGCGTCACGCCGAGGCCGCCGCCCAGCAGCTCGATCGCCCTGAACAGCCGCAGGCGGCGCCGCCAGGAGCGCAGGCTCATCCCCAGCTCCGCGTCGAAGCGGCGGGCCAGGGTCCGCCCCGACATGCCGAGCTCCCGGCCCCACGCCTCGGGCCCGCGCGGATCGGCAGGATCGGTGTAGAGCGCCTCGCACAGCCGGGCCAGGGATCCCCCGCGCGGCCAGGGGAGAGCGCCCGGGAGCGACCGCGCGCGCCGGAGCTGATCGAGAATGAGGCCGACGACGCGGCCCGCATAGCCGTCGCCGTCGTCCTGCCCCTCGATCGCCGCGGCCTCGACGATCAGGGCGCGCAGCAGCGGCCTGACGCCGAAGACCGTGGGGCTCCTCGGCAGGCCGGCGCCGGCCTCGTCGGCGATCCACAGGCTGCGGAACTCGGCACCAAGCAGCGAGCCCACGCGATGCGGCTGGCCGGTCGGCAGCCACACGGCCTGCTCCGGCGAGATCACGAGCGAGCGGCCCTCGACGGCCACCGTCAGCACCCCGGAGATCGCGTAGACGACCTGGTTCCAGCGATGCGCGTGCTCGGGGAAGTGGTGGCGCGGCGGAATGGACTGCGCGCGGACGGTCATCGGCCGCGGCGGAGGCAGGCCGGGCGGTGCCGCGATCGTCTCCCAGCTCATGCTCACCCCCGGCGTTTGGCCGCTATTCTACACAGATTGTCATTCCATCGAAAGACAGCCAAGGGCCGGCGCGATAAGATGGCGGTTGCATGGTGCCCCGGCCTGCCCGGCCGACCGGGCCAGAAAACCGTCTCCGTCCGGAGCCCGCCTCGTCTCAGCGTGAGGACCCCGTCATGGCCCGCCTCGACCGCCGCGGCCTGCCACTCTCGACCACCTCCGACCTCGCGGCCGAGCGCTATCGGGACGGTGTCGACCTTCTGCTGTCCGCCTGGCCCGGTGCCGCCGAGGCCTTGGAGGAGGCGGTCGCGGCCGACCCCGACTTCGCCCTCGCCCACGCGGCGCGTGCCCGCCTGCACGCCATCCGCGCCGAGCCCGCCCAGGCGAGGGCCAGGATCGCCACGGCAGAAGAGATCGTCGCCCGGGAGCGGCAGCGAGCGCGAGCGGAGCCATGTCGAGGTCCTCTCCCTTGCGATCAACGGCCAATCGGCCAAGGCGCTGGAGCGGGCGCTGGCGCACGTCGACAGCTGGCCGCGCGACGTCCTGATCCTCTCCTTGCCGCTCGGCGCCTTCGGGCTTTTCGCCTTCTCCGGCATGGCGGACCATGACCAGGCGCGGGTCGACCTCTGCGAGCGCCATGCCCGCCATTTCGCGGACGACGACTGGTGGTTCCTCAACTACCGGGGCTGGTCCCACGTCGAGAACGGCGCGGTCACGCTCGGCCGCGACCTCACGCAGCGCGCCCACGAGCTGCGGCGGGAGAACGCCAACGCGCTGCACGCGCTCTCGCACGCCATGTTCGAGGGTGGTGCGGGCGAGGAGGCGGGCGCGCTGATCGCCGGCTGGCTGCCGGGCTACGACCGCAGCGGCCCCCTGCATGGCCACATCGCCTGGCACGCGGCACTGGTGGCGCTGGAGCGGGGCGATGCGGAGCGGGCGCTCGAGATCTACGCCCGGTATGTCCAGCCCTCGGCCTCGCTGGGCATGCCGATCAATGTCGTCACCGACAGCGCCTCGCTCCTGTGGCGGCTGCACGCCTACGGCCACGCGGTGCCCGAGGGGCTGTGGGAGGATGCCTACGCCTATGCCACGCCGCACTTCGCCAAGGCCGGCCTCGCCTTCGTCGACGTCCACATGGCCCTCCTCGCCGCGGCCACGGGCGACAGGGCCGCGGTCGAGCAGCGCATCGCAGCGCTGACCGAGCTGCTCGAGGCGGGAAGCCTGCCCGCGGGGCCCGTCGCGCCCGCGCTCTGCCGGGCGGCGCTGGCGTTCGCCGAGGAGGATTATGCCGGCTGCGTGCGCATCCTGGAGCCGGTCGCTGCCGAGGTCGTGCGTATCGGCGGCAGCGGCGCACAGCGCGAGGTCGTGGAGGACACGCTCCTCCAGGCCCTGATGCGGAGCGGCCAGAGCGCCAAGGCGCGGGCCCTCCTCGACCATCGTCTGCACCGCCGCCCGTCGCCCCGCGACACGCGCTGGCTCGACCTTCTCGCTGCCTGAGGAAGCTTCATGTCCCACGCGACTGCCATGACCGCGACCGAGCCGGCATCGGAGGTTTCCTATCGGCACGAGCGCAGCAACGTCCTGAGGCTCGCCGCAGCGCAAGCGCTGGCCGGAGCGAACTCCGTGGTCGTCTATGCGACGGCCGCCATCGTCGGCGAGGTGCTGGCGCCCCACAGAGCCCTGGCGACACTGCCCATCTCCGTCTTCGTGGTGGGCATGGCCGTCTGCACCCTGCCGGCCGGCATGATCGCGCACCGCCACGGTCGTCGCGCCGCCTTCCTGGCGGGGACCGGCTGTGGGGTGCTGGTGGGCCTGCTCGCCGCGGCGGCGGTGCTGCTCGGCTCCTTCTGGCTGCTCTGTGTCGCGACCTTCTTCGGCGGGGCCTACGCCGCGGTCGTCCTCTCCTTCCGCTTCGCTGCCGCCGACTGCGCGCCGCCGGAGCGGCGTGCCCGTGCGCTGTCCGCCGTCATGGCGGGCGGGGTCCTGGCCGGGGTGGTGGGCCCGCAGCTCGTCACCTTCACCATGGACCTGTGGGCGCCCTACCTGTTCGCCGCCACCTATCTGGCGCAGGCGGCGGTGGCCGTGCTGGCCGGTCTCATCCTCCTGGGTGTCCGGCTGCCGAAGCCGACGGCGGCCGAGCGTGCCGGCGGCCGCCCGCTCGGCGCCATCGCGCGCCAGCCGCGCTTCATCGCCGCCGTGATCTGCGGCGTCGTCTCCTACGTGCTCATGAACTTCCTGATGACGGCGGCACCCCTGGCCATGCGCATGTGCGGCCTGTCGCAGACGACCGCCAATCTCGGCATCCAGTGGCACGTCATCGCCATGTTCGCGCCCAGCTTCTTCACCGGGCGGCTGATCAGCCCGCTTCGGCGCGCCGCGCGTGATCGCCGCCGGGCTGGTCCTGATCGCCGCGTCCGCCATGGTCGGGCTGACGGGCACGGACACCGGGCATTTCTGGCTGACGCTGGTCCTGCTGGGCCTGGGCTGGAACTTCGGCTTCGTCGGCGCCTCGGCCCTGGTGCTGCAATGTCACCGGGCGGAGGAAAGGACGCGGGTGCAGTCGCTCAACGACTTCGCCGTGTTCGGGACCATGGCGTTCGGCTCCTTCCTCTCCGGGAGCCTGCTCACCTCCTTCGGCTGGGACACGATCCTCTGGCTGTCGTTCGTGCCCATCGCGGCAACCGTCCTGGCGCTCGCCGCCATCGCTGGGATCGGATCCCGCCTGCGCGCCGGCGCGGCATGATCCCGATCGATGCCGCTCGCCGGAATTCGCAGCGGCTATTCGGGAAGCTTTCTCGTGCCGGATGACCCGGCGCGCGCCATGACGTGGTCCGCTCTCAAATAGATCACGATCCTCAGGTCCGGACGTATCTCGGGGATCAGGGTCGAATGCTGGAACGCGATCGTTCCGTGCTTCTCGGTCTCGTAGAGATAGACGCCCTCGCCGGCGTCGGTGACCTCGGCGTCTTTCCAGATGCGGGCGAAATCCTCGCTCAGGCAGCTCATCTCCTGGACGAAGGACAAAAGCGCCGGGCGGTCCGCCGCCTGCCCGAGGCCCAGGCGGAACTTCGCCACCAGACGTCGGGCATCCTCTTCCCAACGCAGCATGGTGCGGCGGTGGTAGGGGCTCGTGAACATGCGGCGGATGATGTTGCGCCGTTCCGCGGGAAGCTTTTCGAAGTCGCCGAACATGCTTGTGTTGGCGCCGTTCCATGCCAGCACGTCGAAACGGCTGTTCCGCGCATAGGCCGGCGTGTCGATCGTATCGAGGATGGCCTGCACGCTCTTCAGCGAGTCCGCTGAAGGCTCCCGGGCCGCCATGGGCGGCGGCCTGATGCTGGCCCTCATCCTGGGCGGTGCCATGCTGCTCGTCCCCGCATCGACACGCGGCAGCCTCAATGCCACGCTCAATGCGGTCTACCAGACGGGCGCGACCGTGGGCGGGCTGGCGAGCGCCTGGCTTTATGGGCTGCGCGCCGACTTCACGGCGAACGCACGGGGTTTCGGCCTTCGTGTTCGTGGCTTCCGCGCTGACGCTGTGGAGCATCACGAGGCTCGGAGAGCCCGCACCGCGCGCGATGGCCGCGGACTAGGAAGCGGGCCTTCTCGAGGCCACCGAGAGGATCGCCAGCATGACGAGCGTCGCCACGATCAACAGCACGGTGAGCGCGGCGCCCTCGAAGACGTCGCCGCGGTCGGTGAGGGCGAAGATGCTGACGGGCATGGTCACCCAGCCCGGCGGGTAGACCATGGCGGTGGCGCCGAGCTCGCCCATCGAGAGCGCGAAGCTGAGGCTGAAGGCTGCCGCGAGATAGGGCGTGAGCAGCGGCAGGGTGATTCTTCGCAACCGATAAAGGGGCCTGGCGCCCAGGCTTTCGGCCATCTGCTCGTAGTCGCGGGGCAGCTGCATCAGGCCGGCGGTGACGCTGCCATAGGTGAAGGCCGAGACGAGGACGAGGTGGGCGATCACGACGATGAGCGTGGTGCCGTTGAGGAGCACCGGCGGCCGGCTGAAGGCCACGAGCAGGCCCAGGCCCACCGAGACGGAGGGCACGGCGCTGGGCATGAAGAAGACGAGGTCGAGGATGCGGCGCGGCACGAGCGCCATGTCGCGCAGCGCCAGCGCCGCCCAGGTGCCGGCCAGCAGCGCCACGGCGCTCGCCACCATGGCGGTGACGAGGCTGGCCCTGAGCGCCTCGCCCGGCTGGCCCTGGAGCGCATGGACGTAGTTGATGAAGCCCAGATGGCTGGGCCAGACGCCGTTCCACTGCCCGGCGAGGCTGGCGAGAACGATGACGGCCAGCGGTACCACGTAGACGACGAGGATCAGCCCGCCCGCGATGCTCCAGGCAAGGGCGCGCCCGCCCCTAGACCACACCAGCACGAGCGCCTCCCAGACGGCCGAGGAGCGCCCGATAGAGCCCGTAGAGGCCGAGCGACAGGACGAGGTTGGCGGCGGCGATGACGCAGGCCGTCGTGTAGTCGAACTCCTGGATCGCCTTGTCGTAGACCAGCAGCGGCAGGGTGATGACGCCCTTGGCACCGATGAAGAGCACGATGCCGAACTCGTTGACGGTGAGAAGGAGACAAAGGCTGCCGCCGGCCATCAGGGCGGGGAGCGCTGCCGGCAGGATGATGCGGCGGATGATCATCGGCGCCCGGGCACCGAGGCTCGATGCGACCTCGAGCTGGGCCGGCTCGATCAGCGAGAAGGCGGCCATCAGCGGGCGCAGCACGAAGGGCGTGTAGACCGTCACCTCGGCCAGGATCACGCCCCAGGAGGAATAAAGAAAATCGACGGGCGGGGTGGCAGCGCCGGTGAGCCCCATCAGCCCGGCATTCAGCATGCCGGCCGAGCCATAGACGAACGTAAAAGCCAGCGCCACGAGGAAGGTCGGCAATGCTATGAAGGTCTCGATCAGGCGGGAGGCCATCGTGCGCCCCGGAAAGGGCACAAAAGACAAAACAAGCGCCAGCGTGAAGCCCAGGAGAAGGCAGCCGGCGCTGGCGCCGAGCGAGATGCGGAGCGTGTTCAAGAGGCCATTGACGAAGAGCCGCGAGCCCAGCACGCGCAGCGCCGGGCCGAGATCGAGCCCCGTCTTGCCGCCGGTCAGCGCCTCGCCCAGGACGAGCGCCAGCGGGTAGAGGACGAGGCAGGCCGAGAGCAGGAGCGGCGGCAGCACCCATAGCCCGGACCTGCCGCCATGGCCCATCGGCGCCGGCGCTGCGCCCGCCTCAGCCAAGGCCCTGCTCGTCGGCGAGGATCGTCGCGTCCTCGGTGGCGAAGAAAAGCTCGATGCGATCGCCGGGGCTGGGCGGCGAGGAGGAGGGTGGTGCCGCGATCCTGACCTCCGCCTCGCCCAGGGCCACGGTGATGGTCTCGACCTCGCCCTGCCAGTCGACATAGCTCACGGTGCCGGCCAGCCGGTTGGGCCGGCTCGCGTCGGGCACGAGCTTCAGGTCGTGCGGGCGGATGCAAAGGAGCGCCGGCGCATTCGGGGCCAGGGCCTCGCGCGCGAGGCCGCTCATCCGCTCCCCGGCCACCGTGATCTCGACCGTCTCGCTGCCGGGCCCGGTGCCGCAGACGCGACAGGCGAGGACGTTGGCGCGGCCCAAAAACTCGGCGGCGAAGCGGCTGGGCGGGCGCCGGTAGAGGCTGCGCGCGGCACCCAGCGCCGCGAGCCTGCCGTCCTTCATGATGGCGATGCGCTCGGCCAGGGTCAGCGCCTCGCTCTGGTCGTGGGTCACGTAGAGCACGGCCAAATGCGGCAGGTCGCGGTGCAGGCGGGCCAGCTCCTCCACCATCGAGCGGCGGATCTGCGCGTCCAGCGCCGAGAGCGGCTCGTCGAGCAGCAGCACCTTGGGCCGGATGGCGAGCGCCCGGGCGATCGCGACCCGCTGCTGCTGGCCGCCCGAGAGCTGGCGCGGATAGCGCGAGCGGAACGCGCCCATGCCCACCATGTCGAGGCTGGAGGCGACGCGCTCCGCCACCAGCGCCCGGTCCGCCCCCTGCGCCCGCAGCCCGAAGGCCACGTTCTCGGCGACGCTCATATGCGGGAAGAGGGCATAGTTCTGCACCACCATGCCGATGCCGCGGGCATAGGGCGGCAGGGCGGTGACGTCGGTCTCGCCGATCAGGACGCGGCCCCGGCTGGGCCGGACGAAGCCCGCGACCGCGCGCAGCGCCGTCGTCTTGCCCGAGCCCGAGGGGCCCAGAAGCGCCACGATCTCGCCCGGCGCCACCCGCAGCGTGAAGTCCGAAAGGACCGTCGTGCCGCGATAGGCGACCGAGACCTCCTCGAAGCCGATGCTGTTGCCGCCCTCAGTCATCGTGCCGACGGCGGAGGGCGCGTAGGCCACGCCCTCCATACCAACCGTCTCGGCCATCAGCTGCCGGTGGCCTCATGCCAGCGCGCCACGTCCGCCTCGAGGCTGTCGAGCACCGAGGACCAGTCCGGCGTCCAGATCGTGACGCCCTCCATGAGCTGGTGCATCGCCTTGTAGTGGTCGTCGGTGGGCGTCACGTCGCTCCTGACCGGCAGGCCCCAGGCGATGGTGGACAGGCTCGACTGGGCTTCCTTGGAAAGGAGGAAGTCGATCAGCTTCTTGCCGTTCCCGGCGTCGGGGGCGCCCTTGACGAGGCCGATATAGTAGGGCAGCGCGAAGGTCGAGCGCGTGCCGTCCGGCCCCGCCGGCCAGAAGACCTGAAGGTTCGGGTTCTGCACCTTCTGCGCCATGTTCATCTGCAGATCGCCATTGGCGACGTAGAGCTCGCCCTTGTTGACGAGCGGCGCCAGCTTGCCGGTCGAGGAGGACGGGCCGACATTGTTGGCCTGCAGCTTCGTCAGGTAATCGAAGGCCGCATCCTTGCTGCCGAAGGCGTGCACCACCTGCAGCACGACGGCCGTGCCGTCGCCGGCCTGGCCGGGCGTCGAATATTGCAGCTTGCCCTTGAACTTGGGGTCGAGCAGGTCGGCGTAGGTCTTGGGAGCCGCGCTCAGCGCCTCGCTGTTATAGATGAAGTTCATGTAGTTGTTGACGAGGGCCGTGTAGTCGCCCTTGGGATCCTTGGACTCCGCCGGGATCGCCGCCGCCTCGGGCGACGTGTAGGGCTGGAGCAGGCCGTCGGCCGCGGCCTTCTGGATGAAGGGCGGCAGGGTGACCAGCACGTCCGCCTGCGGGTTCGACTGCTCCTTGGCGACGCGCTGCACGACGACGCCCGAGCCGCCCTCGATATACTGGACCTTGATGCCCGTGGCCTTGGTGAAGGCGTCGAACTGGGTCTGGTACCAGTTGGGGCTGCCATCGTGCAGGCCGTCGGCGCTGTAGATGGTGACGACACCTTCGGCGAAGGCGGCGGTCGCCATGGTCGCGGTCATGACGGCGGCAGCCGCCGTCAGCAGAAGCCTTGAGCGCATTGGGCTGTCCCTCCTTGCGGGTCGGTCTCGGTCGGCCTCGTTCGCGGGAGGAGCTACTCCCGTGCCATGACGATCAGATGACAGCCCTGTGGCAGCGCCCGGCCGCGCGCCCATCCCGCAGCGCCGCCAACCCTTCAGCCCTGCCGACATGCTTTCGACCTCACGGCATCGCCTGCCCGGCGCCATGCGCCGCGTGGCGGGCGAGTGGCCCTTGTCATCCGGTCTTGAAGCAAGGATTGTGCCGCGCGCGGGAGCGTGATCGTCGCCAACCGGGGCATCGGGCCCGGCGGACCGGGCGGCGCTGCCCGGCGACAGGAATGGCGGTGACCCAGAACATCTACGACGATCCGGGCTTTTTCAGCGCCTATAGCGGGCTCGAGCGCTCGACCCACGGGCTGGGCGGCGCCGCCGAGTGGCCGTCGCTGCGGGCGCTTCTCCCGGCCATGCAGGGATTGCGCGTGCTCGACCTCGGCTGCGGCTTCGGCTGGTTCTGCCGCTGGGCGCGCGAGCAGGGTGCCTCGAGCGTGCTCGGCATCGACGTCTCCGAGCGGATGCTGGAGCGTGCCGCCCAGAGCACCGCCGACCCGGCCATCACCTACAGGCGCGGCAACATGGAGACGCTCGAGCTGCCCGAGGCGGCGTTCGATCTCGCCTACAGCTCCCTTGCTTTTCACTACGTCGAGAATCTGGAAGCCCTGCTGGCCACGACATACCGGGCGCTCGTCCCGGGCGGCAGCTTCGTCTTTTCCGTCGAGCACCCGATCTTCACGGCACCCACGCCCCAGGGTTGGGCGGAGGGCACGGGCGGCCGCAGGCGCTGGCCGGTGGACGGCTATCTCGACGAGGGTCCGCGCACCACCGACTGGTTGGCCGAGGGGGTCATCAAGCAGCACCGGACCCTCGCCACTTACATCAACCTCCTGATCCGCAGGGGGTTCCGGCTGACGCACATCGACGAGTGGGGTCCGAGCGAGGAGCAGGTGCGCGAGCGGCCCGAATGGGCGGTCGAGCGCGAGCGGCCGCCTTTCCTGCTCGTTGCCGCCCAACGCTGAGGCGCGTCGATCCTACAGGCGGATCTCATGAGTGGTCTTCCAGGCAGATCAGGCGCATGGTCGCCGATCGAGACGAAGCCAGCGGGGACGCGAAGAATGACCGAGTCGAGCCTGAAGGGTCAGTGCTTTTGCGGTGCCGTCGAGATCAAGGTCACCGGCGCGCCCGAGG
Organism: uncultured Alphaproteobacteria bacterium; assembly: GCA_963735065.1. Classification (GTDB taxonomy): domain Bacteria; phylum Pseudomonadota; class Alphaproteobacteria; order Geminicoccales; family Geminicoccaceae; genus CAVTJL01. The sequence goes on from CAVTJL010000001.1 coordinate 178,955, forward strand.
CCATGGGCTATTGTCACTGCAGCTCCTGCCGGTCCTGGGCTGCAGCCCCTGTCAACGCCTTCACCTTGTGGAAGCCCGAGAATGTCACGGTGACGAGCGGAGGCGACGTCGTCGGCGCCTACAGCAGGACGGACCGGAGCGACCGCCAGTTCTGCCGCGCCTGCGGCGGCCATCTGATGACGGCGCATCCCTACTGGAACCTGATCGATATCTACGCGGCCATCCTGCCGGGTCTGAAGTTCGTGCCGCAGCTGCATGTGCATTACGGGGAGAGCGTTCTCCCGATCAGGGACGGCTTGCCCAAGATGAAGGACCTGCCCAAGGAGATGGGCGGCTCGGGCGAGACGATTCCCGAGTAGCCGACGAAGTCGAGATTGTCATGACTAACCGCCCAGCCCGGCGCGACTATCGTGTGTGGACACTGGACAGCAGGCGCTGGGCCCATTACCGGCCGCGGCCCGGTGACGTCGTGATCGCGACCTATCCCAAATGCGGCACGACCTGGATGCAGCGGATCGTCGATCTGCTCGTCTTCCAGACGCCGGAAGCCCGGCCGGTGACCAAAATCTCGCCCTGGGTCGACCGGCGCTTTCCCGAGCCGGTCGAGGCCCTGATGGCCCGCATCGAGGCCCAGACCCATCGCCGCTTCCTCAAGGCGCATGTGCCGGCGGACGGCCTCACGCTCTTCGACGAGGTGCGCTACATCCACGTCGCCCGCGACGGGCGCGACGCCTGCATGTCCTATCACAATCACGGCTTCGGCCTGACGCCCGAGATGCTGGCGGGCCTCGATGAGGCCGGCCTCGGGGACGAGACGATCGCCCGCCCCTACCCACGCATCCCCGTCGACCCGGCCGCGTACTTCCATCGCTGGATCACGGAAGGTGCCGCCGCGGGCGAGGAGGACGGCACGCCCTTCATGTCGTTCTTCACCATGGAGCGGACCTGGTGGGCGGTGCGCGACCGGCCGAACGTGCTGCTCGTCCACTACGACGACCTCAAGGCCGACCTCGCCGGCGAGATGCGTCGCGTGGCGGATTTTCTGGACATTTCCCTGCCCTCGGATCTCTGGCCGACGCTCGTCGACGCTGCCCGTTTCGATGCCATGCGCCGCGACGGCACCGTGCTGCTGGACCGCCTTGCGGAGATTTTCGAGGGCGGCAGCAAGCGCTTTTTTCATCAGGGCACGAACGAGCGCTGGCGCGGCGTCTTTCACGAGGAGGATCTGGCCCTCTACGACGCCAAGGTGAAAAAAATGCTGCCGCCGGATTGCGCACGCTGGGTCGCGGCCGGCCGATCGGGCGCTGCCGAGGGTGCGCCCGCCACGGCCTGAGGGAGCCAGCCTAGGGCTTGCTCTCCTGCTGCGCCCCTCGAGCCCGCTCGGCCTGCGCCGATGCCGCCTGCTTGTCGTGCGCGGAGCCCTTGGGCGGAAAATCGAGCGTGCCGTCGAGCTTGGCCACCCGCTCTGGGTCGAGCGTCGGGAACTGCAGGGCGCCCTCGGCACGCCAGGCCTCGACCGCGGCCTCGGCCGCACGGGACCGCTCCGCCTCGACGCCTTTGTCCTTCGCCAGATAGGCGATCTGCGAGGGGAACGCGAAGCCGGTGCCGGCCTCCGAGACGACCTCCATGATCCTGAGGTTGATGTCCTCGGCAATGCCCAGGAACTCCTCATAGCTTTGCGTGAGAATGTAGATGGAGACCTCGACGTTCAAGGAATAGGCACCGAAGCCGATGAAGCGCGCACGTGCCGGTTTCGCCGAGACCCTGGGATGGGCGACGAAGATCTCGCGCAGCCTGGTCAGCACGTAGCGAAGCTGGTCGGGCGTGGTCTCGTAGCGCAGCGCCAGGGTGGATTGCAGCTGTAACTGGTCGCGCCGGCTGAAGTTGGTGATCTGCATCTGCGCGAAGGCGGAGTTCGGCACCGTGATCAGGGTGCGGTCGAGCGCGCGAAGGCGGGTCGAGCGCAGGCCCACATCCTCCACGGTCGCCATCGTGCCGCCGAACATGCAGAAGTCACCGACGCGAACGGGCTTGTCGGCGAAGAGGATGAAGCCGGCGATGACGTTCTCGAGCGTCGGCCGGACGGCCAGCGCGAGCGCCAAGCCGCCGACGCCGAGGCTGGCGATCAGCGGCGCCACCGGCACGCCGAACGTCTCGGCGAGATAGACGGCGAGGTAGATGAGGAGAAGGATCGCCACGAGGCGCGTGACGAGCCTGACGAGGTGGTCGTCGAGGCTGCTGGCGGTCCGGCTGCGCGCCCGGATGATCGCCTCGCCCACCGCGTGCACGACCAGCACGAGCAGCCAGCCCGCGGCAATGGCCTCGGCCACGCGCAGGGCGAGGTCGAGAAAGAACAGACGGCTGCCGATCAGGTTCACGCCATGATCGAGGAAGAGCGAGATGAGGTAGATGAGCGGGACCGCCACCATCATCGCGATCATCCGGCCCGCCTGACGCGGATGGCCGGACCGGCCGAGCCTTCGATCGAGGCGCCGGCCGGAGAGATAGGCAAGCGCGATGACGGCCACGCCGAGCGCCAGGACGACGAGGGTCGCCACCCATTGCCACAGCATCTGACCGAGCAGGACCGTGTAGGCGAAGGCCGGCAGCCCGGTCGTCAGCCCCAGCGGCAGCCACGGTCCCGGCGAGTAGACGTAGGCCCGATAGACGCCGACGGGAGCCCCGGGCTTGTGGGGGAGGTCCTTGACCCGCTCATAGAAGGCCGGCAGCCGCGCGACCGTCTCGGCGGTGAACTGGAAGGTCCCCGCGTCCGGGCCCTTGGCCGTTCGGGCGATCTCGATCTCGGTGTTCGGGATGGTCCAGCGCGAGATCCCGCCCGCCGCCACCTCGGCCGTGCCCGGGATCTTCTCAAGGGGCGGCAGCTCGACACGGCCCAGGATCTCGAGAAGCAGAAGCCCCAGCGCGGCGCCGCGGTCGGCGCGATCGGCGGCCGGCAGCTGGCTCAGATCGAGGCAGCGCAGCATCCGCGCCGAGGCATCATCGATGGCTGCCGGCGACGCGCGCGCCTTGACCCGCCTGACCAGCTCGGCGGCGCTGGTCTCGAAGCTCTGCAGCGTATCCCTGGGGCTCGCGGTGTTGGGCGGCCGCAGCGGATAGGGGTCGGGCGTCCCCTGCTGCGCAAAAGCCCGTTCCGTCGCCGGGCCGACGAGCGACGCCACCAGGCCGACCAACAAAAACACCCTCGGAATCCTGAACAAGATCGGCATTGCTGGCTCAACTCCAGCGGACTGGCCTCAGGATCGCCGGCCTATGGTAGCCTCGAAGGCCCGTCGGTGTCGGCACCGGCGCCGCATCGGCCGCCGTTCGTCACGCGAGCGCTAGCCGCGCGTTCTTCTCCCACTCTTCTTCTCCGACGCGGGCTTCTTGGGCGGCAGCGCCGCGGCCACATCGGTGCCGCGCTGCACCCACGCCGCCAGCGCCGCGTCGTCCCGATGGCCCTCCGGGTCGACAAAGACAAAACCGCCTGGCCGGCGGCCGCCGAATTCCATCGGCCGCACATGGGGCTGGGCCAGCGCTGCGGCGTAGCCGTCGCGGCCGACGCGGACCAGGAGGGCATCCCCGCTGACGCCGCAGGCCATGTGCCCGCCCACCATGAAGCAGAGGCCGCCCATCATGCGGATCTCGGCCACGTTCTCGCGGCCGGCGAGAAGCCGCCGCACCCGTTCCGCCGTCCTCTCGTCATAGGCCATCTTTTGCTCCCCTCTCTTCCGGCCCGCGCCGCTCCTCGTGTCGATGGCCGGCGCCGAAGCCGCCTGATACACCGGCCGCGCCGCGGTGGTTGCAAGGAGAGGATGCCATGCTGGAGAAGTTCGAGCGCTACCCGCTGACGTTCGGCCCGACCCCGATCGAGCCCCTGAAGCGGCTCTCGGCCCATCTGGGTGGTGGTGTGGAGATCTACGCCAAGCGCGAGGACTGCAACTCCGGCCTCGCCTTCGGCGGCAACAAGCTGCGCAAGCTCGAATACATCGTGCCGGACGCCATCAAGAGCGGCGCCGACACGCTGGTCTCGATCGGCGGGGTGCAGTCGAACCACACCCGCCAGGTGGCGGCGACCGCGGCCAAGATCGGCATGAGGTGCCGCCTCGTGCAGGAGAGCTGGGTTCCGCATGACGACGCGGTCTACGACCGGGTCGGCAACATCCTTCTCTCGCGGGTCATGGGAGCGGAGGTGGAGCTGGTCGACGAGGGCTTCGACATCGGCATCCGCGCCAGCTGGGAGGCGGCGCTCGAGGATGTGCGCGCCAAGGGCGGCAAGCCCTACGCCATCCCGGCCGGGGCCTCGGTGCACAAGCTGGGCGGCCTCGGCTATGTGGGCTTCGCCGAGGAGGTCCGGGCGCAGGAGAAGGAGCTGGGCTTCCGGTTCGACCACATCGTGGTCTGCACGGTGACGGGCTCCACCCATGCCGGCATGGTCGTGGGCTTCGCCAAGGACGGGCGGCAGCGCAACGTCATCGGCATCGACGCCTCGTTCACGCCGGCCCAGACCCGGGCCCAGGTGCTGGACATCGCGCAGAAGACGTCGGCCCTGGTCGGCGGCAAGGACATCACGGCGGACGATATCGTCCTCATCGAGGACTACGCCTATCCTGCCTATGGCGTGCCCTCGAAGGAGACCCTCGAGGCGATCCGGCTCACCGCCCGGCAGGAGGGCATGATGACCGACCCCGTCTACGAGGGCAAATCCATGCAGGGCCTGATCGATCTCGTGCACAAGGGCTTTTTTCCTGCCGGCTCGAAGGTGCTCTATGCCCATCTGGGCGGCGTGCCGGCGATCAACGGCTACAGCTACACCTTCCGCAACGGCTGAGGGGCGCAGCGGGCCTCCTTGCCGGGCGCATCGTCTCGGCAGGCTGCCCTGGGCGGCGCCACGCTACCCCCGCGCCGTGATCACATGCCCCTGGATCCTGCCGGAGACCGGGCCCTCGCCAAAGGCTCGCGCGAGCGCCTCGGCGGCGCAGGCGGTGGCCGCATCCAGGGCGGCGGGGTCGCGCGCCTCGATCTCGTTGCGCAAAGGCGTGCCCTGGCAATAGGCCAAGGCGACGTCGCGGGCGCTCGGGGCATCGCTTCGCATCTCGAGCGTGACGAGCTCGATCGCGGAGAAGCCGGCGGCGCGCACATCGGCCTCGATCAGGGCGACGTCGTGATAGCCGTGCGGGGTGCGGGCGAGGAAACGCGGCGGGTCCTCGGGGAAAAGCGTGCCCACAGCCTCCGTCACGATATGGGCGAAGTCGTTGGTCTCGATCCGGTCCCAGACACTGAAGAGGAAAAGACCGCCGGGAGCGAGGACGCGGCGGGCCTCCCTGTAGCCGGCGGCCCGGTCGGGGAAGAACATGGCACCGAACTGGCAGCACACGGCATCGAAGCTTTTTTCTGCGAACGGCAGGTCCAGGGCATCCGCCTGGCGCCAGGTGATGCGCTCGTCCGGGCCCTGGCGCTTCGCAGCCCGCTCGAGCATGGGCGGGTTGAGGTCGCTCACGACGTAGCGGGCGTCCGGGCCGAGCAGCGGGGCCAGGGCACGGGTCACGACGCCGCTGCCAGCCGCCGTCTCCAGCACCCGGGCCGGGCGCGCTGCCGCCACCCGATGCGCGAGGTCGCGCGCAAAAGCCTCGAAGATCAGCGGCACGAGCCACGTATCGTAAAGCTCGGGTATCGATCCCGCGAAGACCTTGTCCTTGTCGGTCATGATGCCTGCCCTCATGGCGGGTCGGTGTTTCCCGACCGCGCGCTTCTCCCACGATAACAGGGCCGGGCGTCCCGTCCATCAGCCAGCTCTTGCCACCTGGCCGAGATGCCGGGTCCGGGCTCGGGCGGCTTGTGTTTCGTTACGGCCCCGTCATAGTCGCGCAAAGTCGCGGCGGGGGAAGAGGACCATGGCACGGGCATGGCCATCGGCGGCCGGAGAGGTGCGGCGTGCCCGGCGGGCGGGCCGGCTGCCGCTGCTCGCCTGCCTCGTCCTTGCGACCGCCTCCTTTCTGTCGGTGCCGGTGCTGGCCCAGCAGCAGGATGCGCCGGACGGGCTGGCCGAGCGCATCGCCCCGCTCGTGGCCCAGAAGCTCGGCGCGCTCCGGGACAGGCGCGAGGCGCAGGAGCCGGGCGTGCCGTTCCTTTTGCGCTTTCCGGGCGAGGTGGGCGAGATCGAGGCCGGCACGCCCGTCAGGATCCGGGGCATCCCGGTGGGCCATGTGCGCGACGTGAGCATCACCTTCGACACCAAGCCCGGCGCCACCGGTGCCACCCTGGACGTGCCGGTGGTGATCGAGCTCGTGCCCGGCAAGCTGACGGTGGACGGCAAGACGCCCTCGACACCGGAGGCCACCTACGACGCCGTGGCGACGCTGGTGGCCGAGGGCCTGCGCGCCCGGATCGCCGCGGGCGGTCTCATGGGCGGGAAGCCCTTCGTGGCACTCGACCTGGCACCCGACGCGGCGCCGGCGACGCTGGAGCGCGGTGGCGAGTATCCGCTGATTCCCACATTGCCGCCGCAGCCCGATCCGCTGCGCGCGACGCTGGACAGGCTGATCCAGCGGGTCAACGCCCTGCCCCTCGAGGACCTCGCGAGGAACGCGCAGACGACGCTCCTGGCAGCACAGAGCCTCCTGGTCGGGCCGCAGGCCAAGGAGGCATTGGACAATCTCGTCCAGACCACGGCCGAGCTTCGCAGCGCTGCGACCAGCCTGGACCAGGTCCTGCCGGGCCTGGCGCAGAGCGCCCAGGAGACGCTCCTCGACGTGCGGGGCCTCGTCACCGGGCCGGACATCAAGCGCGCGCTCGACAATCTCGTCGCCACCACGGACGAGCTGAGGGCCGTGGCGGGCCGGCTCGACGCGCGCGCCGATCCCCTGATCGCGAGCATCACGCGGACCACCGACGCCACGCGCGAGGCGGTCCAGCAGGCGAGCCGGACGATCGCCCAGCTCAACGGCACGGTGGGCGCCCAGGCCCCCATCTGGACCCAGGTGCAGGCCCTGCTGCGCGAGCTGACGGGGGCGAGCCGGGCCGCCCGCCTGCTGACCGAGTATCTCGAGCGCCACCCCGACGCGCTCATCCGCGGCAAGTCGGAGCAGACGCCATGACGACGAGGCTCTTGCGACCCCTCGCCCTCGCCGCGGCCCTCGGGCTTTGCGCCTGCGCCGGCACCCCGCCCTCGCACTTTTTTCTGCTGGGCCCGCCTGCGGACGAGGCGGCACAGGCCTCATCGCAGGCCGCCCCGCAGCCGGCAAAGCCGGGCACGCCGCTGCTGTTCGTCGATCCGGTGGTCGTGGCGGCCTATGCCGACCGCTCGCAGATGGTGACGCGCCAGGCCGACGGGCAGGTGGGCTTCGCCGAGTTCCAGGTGTGGGCGGAGCCGATCGGCAACCTCGTCACCACGACGCTGGTCGACGATATCGGCCGGCGGCTCGGCCCCGACCGGGTCATGGCCACCCCTCCCCGCCTCGACTTCGACGCCCCCTACCGCCTCACCGTCGACGTGCTGCGCTTCGATGTCGACGCGCAAAACCGGGCCGTCGTGGACGCGCGCTGGACCCTGCTGCGCAGCCCCGACGGACGGCTCGTGACGACCAGGCGCGAGCAGGTGGCCCAGCCCGTCGCCGACCCGATGTCCTATCCGGCACGCGTGGCGGCCTTCCGCCGTGCGATCGACGCGCTTTCGGCCAGCATCGCCGGGGCGATCCAGGCCGGAGCTCCGGCCGGCAAATAAAAGACCGCAGCTTTTTCTCGGCGCCGACTGTCGCCACGGCGGCATCGGCAGTTGTCGCATGGTCGGCGGCGGCCTGGCGGGCAGCGCCCCCTGCCGATCCTCTCCCAAGCCTGGCCGGTTGAGTTGTCGCCCGCTCGATTAGCACCTATCTTGGCCGGCGGCGGGAGCGCCGGATCTGGGGGCAGGATCATGGCGGAGGCAGAGAGCGGACGGCCTGCTGCGCAGCGGGGGGCCGAAGGGCCGGTTATCGTTGCGATCGGGGCGTCGGCCGGCGGGGTTCAGGCGCTAAGGGGTTTCTTCACCGCCATCCCCCCGGACACGGGCGCCGCCTTCGTCGTGGTCGTGCATCTCGATCCCCAGCGCCGGACCGAGCTGCCGAGCATCCTGGGCGGGTGGACGTCCATGCCCGTCATCCAGGTCGACGCGAACGAGAAGCTGCTGGCGAACCATGTCTACGTCATCCCGCCCGATCGCCGCCTCCAGCTCGTCGACCACGAGATCTCGGCCGCCGCGTTCGACGAGCCGCGCGGGCATCGTGTGCCGATCGACCTCTTCCTCCGATCGCTGGCCGAGCGGCTCGGCGAGGGCTTTGCCGTCATCCTGAGCGGCGCCGGCTCCGACGGCGCCATCGGCGCAAGGGCCGTCAAGGAGGCGGGCGGCATCATCCTGGTTCAGGATCCGAGCGAGGCCGAATATTCATCGATGCCGCGCAGCGCCATCGCGACCGGCGTGGCGGATCTCGTCCTCCCCGTGCACGATCTGGCCATCCAGCTGGCGGACCTGATCCGCGCCAAGGCCAGCGCGCCCGCGCCGGACGCATCCCGGGTCGACGAGGAGCTGCTCGGCCGGATCCTTGGCCATGTGCGCTCGCGCACGGGGCACGACTTCTCCCAGTACAAGCGCTCGACGGTTCTCCGGCGCATCGCACGGCGAATACAGGTCACCAGGACATTCAACCACAAAGACTATTACGACCTGCTTCAGGGCAGCGCCGACGAGGCGCAGGCGCTGCTCCGCGACCTGCTCATCTCCGTGACCGCGTTCTTTCGCGACGGTGAGGCCTTCGAGGCGCTGAGCCAACGCGCGCTTCCAGCCCTGTTCGACGGCAAGGACCCGAATGAGGCCATCCGCGTCTGGGTCCCGGGCTGCGCCACGGGAGAGGAAGCCTATACGATCGCCATTCTGCTGCTCGAGGAGGCCGCACGCCGCGGCAGCCTGCCGTCGATTCAGGTCTTCGCCTCCGATCTCGATACGCGCGCCCTCGCCACCGCACGCGAGGGGCGCTTCACCGCAGCCATCGAAGCCGACGTCTCCGAGGAGCGTCTGCGCCGCTTCTTCCTGCGCGACGGCGATCACTACAGGGTTCGCCAGGAAGTGCGGGATATCGTGCTGTTCGCGGTGCACGATCTCCTGAAGGATCCGCCGTTCTCGCGCGTCGATCTCCTCTCCTGCCGCAACCTGCTCATCTATCTCGATCGCGAGCTGCAGGAGCAGGTCTGCAGCACCTTCCATTATGCGCTGAACCCCGGGGGCTTCCTCCTCCTCGGCTCCTCGGAGGGCGCCGACAACCCGCCGGGGCTGTTCCGCATCATCGACCGGAAGGTGCGGCTCTATCAAACGACCGGACAGGCCGGCGAGAAGCTGCGCCTGCTGCCGCGCCTGCTCGGAACGGTCCGCCCGGGCGGTCAGGCGGCGCCGTTCGGCACCCCCATGAGCCCCAGCGCTGCCCTCAACGAGGCGACACTGCACCGGCGGGCGCTCGAGAGGTTCGCGCCGCCCAGCATCCTGGTCGACGAGGCCCAACGTGTCCTGCATCTGTCCGAGACGGCAGGACGCTACATCATGCCAGCCGGCGGGCCGCTGAGCGGTGACCTGGCCGATCTGGTACGGCCCGAGCTCCGGTTCGAGCTGCGATCCGCCCTGCACCGCATCTTCGAGCAGCATCGCTCGACCTTGAGCCTGCCGATCCTGGTCCGCTTCAACGGCGCGCCGCACCGCGTGCATCTGCTGGTCCAGCCCGCCACTGAGGCCGAGACGGCGCAGCCTCGGCGCGCGCTCGTGATGTTCATCGAGGGAGAGGCGGTGGACGAGAGCCTGCTGGGCGCGAGCCCACAGGAGACGGACGAGTCGGTGCGACGCCTCACCCAGGAGCTGGAGCTCACCCAGGCGCGGCTGAGGACGGTACGCGAGGAAGCGGATGCGGCGAACGAGGAGCTTCGCGCCGCCAACGAAGAGCTTCAGTCGATCAACGAGGAATATCGATCGACCGCCGAGGAGCTGGAGACCAGCAAGGAGGAGCTGCAGTCGATCAACGAGGAGCTGCAGACCGTCAACAGCGAGCTCAAGATGAAGCTCGAGGGCATCTCGCGGGCCCACGGCGACCTGCAGAACCTGATGGCGGCGACCGACTTCGGGACGCTGTTTCTCGATACCGACCTGTGCATCAAGCGCTTCACCGATCAGGTCACGAGGCTGTTCCGGCTCACGCCCAGCGACGAGGGGCGGCCGATCGCGGATTTCGCCCATCGGCTCGACTATGACGGCTTGATCGCGGACGCGCGGGCGGTGCTGGCCGATCTCGCTCCGATCCGGCGCGAGGTGGAGAGCGACACGGGCCAGTGGTATGACGTGAGGCTGCGGCCGTACAGGACCGTCGAGGACAAGATCGACGGCGTCGTCATCACCTTCGTCGACGTGACCGATCGTCTCGAGATCGAGGAGGCGCTGCGCAAGAGCGAGCGGCAGCTGCAGCAGCAAAGGCGTCTGGTCGAGCTGTCCCGGGACCCGATCTTCATCTGGGATTTCGATGGCGGGGTCCTCGAGTGGAACCGCGGCAGCGAGGAGCTCTACGGCTACAGCCGCGACGAGGTGATGGGCAGGCGAAAGCAGGAGCTGCTTCATACCGTGGTGCCCGGCTCCTCCTTCGACGCGCTCAGGGCCACGCTGTTCAAGACGGGGAGCTGGGCCGGCGAGCTGCACCACAAGGCCAAGGACGGCCGCCAGCTCATCGTCGAGAGCCGGCTGCAGCTCGAGGTGTTCGATGACCAACGCCTCGTGCTCGAGAGCACGCGCGACATCACGGAGCGCAAGCGATGGGAGAAGCAGCAGCAGCTGCTCCTCAGCGAGCTGACGCATCGGGTCAAGAACATCCTGACGGTCGTTCAGTCGATTGCGCATCAGACGCTGCGCGGCTCACGGGCCAGCCACGAGTTCGTCGAGCGCTTCGATGGGCGCCTCAACGCCCTGGCCAAGGCACACACTCTGCTGGTCGGCACGAGCTGGCAGGGCGCGGACCTGGGCGAGCTGATACGGGACCAGCTCGAGCCTTACGTCACCCGGGACGGGGATCGCCTGCGGATCGAGGGTGAGACCGTCCTGCTACCCGCCAGCCTCGCGACCTCCTTCGGCCTCGTGATCCACGAGCTCGCGACCAATGCCGCCAAGTATGGCGCGCTCTCCGTCGCCTGCGGCAGGGTCGAGGTCGCGTGGACCGTGGAGGCTCGGAACCCGGAGCGCCTGCTCACCGTTGCGTGGAAAGAGAGGAATGGTCCTCCCGCGCTCCAGCCGGAGCAGACCGGCTTCGGAAGCGCATTGATCGATCGAGGTCTTCCCCGGGCGAAGGTCAGGCGCAGCTTCGACACGGAGGGCCTCACCTGCACGATCGAGCTTCCGCTCTTCAAGGCCGACCAAGGTGACGGAGCCGACGATCCGCCCCCGCCCGCTTGAGGGTGCGCATCTGCTCGTCGTCGAGGACGACTTCATCATCCTGCTCGACGTCGAGGCGACGTTGCTGGATGCCGGCGCCGAGACGGTCCACCTTGCCCACACGGTGGACGAGGGACGGGCACTGGCCGGGACGAAGCGCATCGACGCCGCCCTCCTCGATATCCGCATCGGGCAGGAGACGGTAGCGCCGATCGCGCGTGAGCTGAGCGCACGCGGCGTTCCCTTCGCGTTCTATACAGGACAGGCGGAGGCCGATCCGGTCCGGACCGAATGGCCGGACAGGACCCTCCTCGCAAAGCCGGCGTCCGCCCGCGCCATCGTCGACGCCATCGCCGGCGTGCTGGATCGCTAGAAAGCGGGCGTCGCCGCGCCAATCCGGAGCCCGCTTGATCTCGTGATCGTCGGGCGGATCTCCGAGCTCGCGTCCCGAGAAGCGGAGGCCGCCATAGGCCCGGGCCGGTGACGGATCGCGCCGGAGCATGGAACTACGCCAGATCCTCGCTCGTTGGCAGGCCGAGTGGCGCGCCGGCCATGGCCGGCCGCGGGACCCGAGACCAGACGATCGGAGGAACAGGACATGAGCGCGACCGACCGGCGGCCGCCGATGCGCAAGAGCGACGAGGCGGAGCCCAAGACCCTCGAGATGGCGCGCGAGCAGGGCGACGCCTTCGGGCGCACGCTCGCCTACATGACCGGCGAGGAGGCCGACGACGGCGGCGAGCAGCATGCGGGCGACTATCGCGTGGGCTATGCCGTCGAGGAGGCCGAGGGCATGTACGAGCTGCGCCAGGGCGAGCTTGTGTGGCAGGACCCGACCGAGGAGAACGCCCATGTCGAGGTGTCCGTGCGCGACGCCTCGGACGGCCGCTTCATCCCCGGGCTCGAGGTGCAGGCCACGCTGATCGGCCCGGACGGCAAGGAGGTCGGCACGCACCGTCAGCCCTTCCTCTGGCATCCCTGGCTCTACCACTACGGCCGCAACTGGCAGGTGCCGGGCGACGGCACCTACAAGCTGAGGGTGCGCATCGAGCCGCCGACCTTCTGCCGCCACGACAAGATCAACGGCCGCCGCTTCGCCGAGCCGGTCGAGGTCGAGTTTCCCGAGGTGAAGATCAAGACGGGCCAGAAGATCAGCTAGCGGGAAAGGCTGCGAGAGATCTCGGGGCCGAGCTCACCGCTATGATCCATCTTGCAGGGACGTGCCTTTGACGCGAAATCCTGGCGGAGGTAGCCTCCGCGCATGTGAGCAGCAGCGAGCAGAGCATGGCTGAGACGACGGCGTTGACCGTGCAGCTGTCCAAGGATGCGCAACAGAGGCTCGATGCCCTGGCAAGGAGCACGGGTCGGAGCAAGACCTTTCTCGTGGCCGAGGCGGTGGAGGACTTTCTTGCCGCCAATGCTTGGCAGATCGAGGAGATCGGCAAGGCTGTCGCTCAAGCCGATGCCGGTGAGCCCTTCTATCGGCACGAGGACGTGATGACGTATCTCGAGGCCCGTGCGCGAGGTGGCAAGCCGAAGCGACCAGATCCGATCAGCTCCTAGTCTTGTGCGATGGAGGTTCGCTGGCTTCGCAGCGCCGTCGCTGATCTCGAGGCGATCCAGGACTACCTTCTTGAGCGCAACCCTGCGGCGGCCGCACATATGGTAAGCGTCCTGCGCGAGGCGGCACATAGTCTCGACACGCTGCCTCATCGCGGCCGCCCGGGCCGCTGGCCCGGAACGCGCGAGCTCGTGCTTCCCCGGCTCGGCTATCTCATTCCCTATCGGGTGCGCGACGACGTGGTCGAGATCCTGCGCGTCTTCCACGAGCGTCAGCAGCGGCCGTCCGGGAAGGCTGAAGCCACCGATCCCTCCAACCCGGAATGAAGGGCAAATGCCCCCTTCCCGCGGGGCGCCCTACGCCCTCACTCGCCGAGGACGCGTCGCCGCTCCTCGAACTCGGCCTTGTCGATCTCGCCGCGCGCGAAGCGCTCCTTGAGGATGTCGAGCGGCGTCCTGGCAGGCGGCGAGGGTGCCGGCGTGAGGCGCCCCATGCACGCCGTGCCCGGTCAGCCAGCGCAGCGCGAAGGCGACCAGGACGACGACGGCGGCAATGAAAAGAATCATCACGAGCGGGCCGAAGAACATCATCCAGGCCCAGCCGCCATCGCCCATCATCCAGGGGCCGTGCTCCCAGCCGGGACCGGGCGCCTGCGCCGCTGCCGGCATCGCGATCGGCATGGAAAGAGCGATGAGCCAGACCGCGGACCGGATCATCGCAAGCCTTCTCGACATCATCCTTTCCTCCTCGGTATGGCTGGAGAGCAGGCCTCGAGGCCCGAGGCTCCCCGCCGCGAGGCGGCCATCCATAGACCCTGATCCGCCATGCGTCTCGTCATCCTCACGGGGGCCTCCGGCTCGGGCAAGACGACGATCGCCGAGGCGATCCGGCTCGAGTGGGCCGACCTCATCGACGTGCTCCACGTCGACCGGATCGGGGTGCCGTCCGTCGAGGCCATGACGGCAGGATGGGGCTCGCCCGACGCCTGGCAGCGGGCGATGACGCTCGACTGGATGAGGCGCCTCGCAGAGAGCCGGGGCCAACCCGAGCTGGCGAGCCCCGACATGATGGCCTGGGCCGCCTTTCTGAGACGCGAGGCACAGGCGGCCGGCTGCGCCATTCTCGATACCTCGCACGCGTCGCTCGAGGCCTGCGTCGAGCGGGTTGCCGGACTTCTGATGCCGCCAACGGACGACAGCCGGCAGAGCTGAGCAGGCGGCCCCGGCGCTACGGCCGTGGTGGCAACACCGAGACATGGTGGTGGACCATCCGCCATCCATCGCCGGTACGCTCGAAAACGCTGGTCGCGAGGAGGGTCTGCTCGACCTCCTTGCCCGACGTCAGCCGGGCGCGGAACGCTTCCTCGCCCGCGACCCAGGCGGTGTCGCCGTCGACACGCATCAGGGGATCCGGCATCGCGACCTCGATCGCCGAGAAGCTTCCGAACAGGCTCACCCAGCCCTGCCGCACCTCGTCCCAGCCTTTCTGGATCGGCTGGCCCGGATGGATGGCGCTCACATAGGGCGCGTGCGCCCAGACCGCGTCCATCCGGGCCACGTCGAGGCCGGATGCCGCCTCGTAGAAGGCCTGATTGACCGTCAGCACGGCCTTCATGTCCTCCGCCTGCCGGGCGGCGGCGGCCCGGCTGCCGAGAACCACCATGCAGACCACGAGCGTGAGGGTGACGATGATGCTGCGCATGGGGCCCTCCCTGTCTGCAGGCGCCCCATGATCGAGCCGAGCGGGCCCGCCCGTGAGCACGCCAACAGCAGATAGTACGATAGGAAGGGACCCGTCGTCCCGAAAATCTCAAGTAAGGTCCGTAGGCCACCGTAGCACCGTCGATGATGAAGCCTTGTTAACTTGAGGGTCTGCCCCGAGCAGGCGGACGATGCATGCTGAGAGCCCACTCGCCCGGGCCGAAGCACAGAGAGGGCGGGACTGTCCCTCATCTGCGCCCGACGGGGCGCCGCGGCATGCCCGCAGGCGCCCGGTCGCTCACGGGGCGATCGAGGGGAGGTCGATCATGCGCCACCATCAACGCGTGCTGCTCGCCGGCTTGGCCGTCATCGCCGCCGGCTGGGCGCTCGTCGGTCCCACTGGCGACGACGAGCCTCCAATGAAGCACGGCCGTAGTACTAGGGAGTCTTTGCCGAGGGTCACGGCTCGTCGAGGAAGGTCTGGACGACCGGAGGGATGACGCGGATGGCGGGCGCCGCGCTCAACGGCGCGCTCGCTCGCGGTCGGCGAGCGCCGCGCGCAGCACGAGACCGGCGCGGGTGAGATTGCCGCGGCGATCGATCAGGCCGCGGCGCACATGGTAGCCGCGGTCGATGTCCATGAAGGTGTCGAGAAAAAGCCGCAGGCCCGGCCCGGGCGGCGGCATCGCGAGCAGGCGCTCGACAAGGGCGACCGGCCCGTCCGCGTCGGCCGCGTCCGCCGACATGTCCTCGGCGGCCCAGACGATGTGCAGGACCACACCGACGCCATGGGCGGCGGCGAAGCGCTCGAGCCCGGCGATCAGGGCCGCGCTCACGGCCTCCGCGCGCGCCCGGAAGACGAGCCCGGGGCGGCTGACGCCTCCGGGAATCGCCCGGGCCAGCGCCGCGGCGGCGTCCGGATCATCCACCGACTGGCCGACATCGATCCGGTTCTTGCCACGCCACGCCGCGTCCGACGTGGCACCGGCCGGGCGCAGCTCGTTCAGGACGACGGCGATGCGCGCGCTCGCGGCACGGTCGGCGACGGCGGCGGCACGGTCGAGCAGGTCGCCGCGCAGGCCGATGAGCTCGAGCGTGTCGAGCGCCTCGGGTGCGGCACGCAGCGCCGCCTCGAGCCGGGCGTCGGGCGCGCTCGCCGCGAACGCCGTGAAGCGCATGCCCAGCCTGCCCAGATCCGCCATCCGCGCACGCGTCGCCGACTCCTCCAGATCCTCGAGGGGCACCCGGACGTGGCGGAGGCCGAGATCGAGCAGCGCCTGGACCGGGTAGTCGTCGCGCACCCGCTTGCGCGCGAAGGCATCGGTCGGAGGATTGAACGGGAAGGCTACGGTCTCGGCCCAGGGATGGCGGAGATCGACCCCGAAGGGTGCCGTGGCACCCGCCGCGAGATGCCCCGGCACGACCACCCTGCCCGGCTGCTCGGCATAGTCGCGCAGGCGCACGAACCGCGCGACATGGCCCTTCGCGTGCACGTCGACCAGAAGGAAGCCGAGCTTCTCGGGGTCCTCCCGGCCGTGCTCGGCGAGCGGGGCGACGCGGAACAGCTCGGCGAAGTCGCGCCGGACGAAGGCGTGCGACGGGACGCCGTAGAAGGCGGTGCGGCCGATCCGGTTGAGGAAGAGATTGTGGACATGGCCGGTGAGCACCGCCTCGACCGCGAAGCGCTCGAGGAGCCCGAGCAGGCGGCCGCGCACCGGCTGGTCGATATTGTCGTAGTGGCCCGGCTCGTCCGGGGCGGTGAGAAAGAGCGGGTAGTGGGTGGCGACGAGCAGCCGCCGCCCCCCGGCCCCGGCGAGGCTGGCCTCGAGCCATGCGAGGAGCTCCGCGTCGGCCACGGGGTCGGCATTCATCGAGGGCGAGTCGAGCAGCACGAGACGGCAGCCGGCGTGATCGACGACCTTGCGCGCCGGACCGGCGACCCTGGTGTAGCGCTTCAGCCAGTCGAGCCGCACCGCCGCGGCGGGCATCATCGGGTTCGGCTTGTCGCCGATGTCGTGATTGCCCGGCGTGACGTGCAGCGGGCAGCCGAGCCCGTCGAGCAGGGCCAGCGCCTCGTCCCAAGCAGCGGCGGCGCTGGCCAGCTCCGGCAGCGGGTGAACGATGTCGCCCAGATGCAGCGCGAAGGCGGGGCGGAGCGCCCGCACCGCGGCCACGGTCAGGCGCAGCCGCCTGTTCGAGCGCGGCTCGTCGGCTCGTGGCGGCTCGACATGGCTGTCGGCGATCACGGCAAAGCTGAACAGGCGGGGACCCGGATCGTCATGATGACTCAAGGGCTGCGACGCTCCTCGGGATGGACTCCCGAGCCCTAGCAACAGCATCGCCTCCCTGGCAACCCGACCCTGGCCGAGGGCCCGGGCTGACGGGTCATCACCTCGTCGTCGCCGGCGCGTGGGCCATGCTCGTCACGGCGCGCCGCAAGAGGCGGGCGCGGTCACAGATCCGCCCCGATGGCATCGGCGAGGCGGGCGTAGCCCTCGCGCTCGAGCAGGGCGTCGAGGTCGCGAAGGAGGCGCCGGACCAGCCCCGGGCCGTCATAGACAAACGCCGTGTAGAGCTGGACCGCGGTGGCGCCGGCCCTGATCTTCGCCAGCACATCCTCGGCCGTGGCGATGCCGCCGACGCCGACGAGCGGGAGGCGGCCGCCGACCTGCCGGGCGAGGCTTCTCAGGCGCCCGGTCGAGGGCTCGAGGAGCGGCCGGCCGCTGAGGCCGCCCGTCTCGGCCGCGTGCGGGGAGCGCAGGCCGGGTGGGCGGGCGATCGTGGTGTTGCCCATGATGAGGCCGTCGACGCCGCTCTCGACCGCCACGCCCGCGATCGCCTCCAGCTCCTCGTCCTCGAGATCGGGCGCCAGCTTCACGAGCAGCGGCTTCTTGCCGGCCGTCGCGGCCAGCCGGCGGCATTCGGCGACGAGGGTCTGCGGTGAGCTCGCGCAGTCGCTCCGCCTTTTGCAAGGCTCTCAGGCCCGGCGTGTTGGGCGAGGAGATGTTGACCGTCACATAGTCCGCAAGCGGATAGAGCCTCCTCAGCCCCAGCGCGTAGTCGCCGACCGGGTCGGTGCTGTCCTTGTTGATGCCGATATTGGCGCCGACGATCGAGCCCTGCGGGCGCGGCACCGCGAGCCGTGCTGCCGCGACCTCGAGGCCGGCATTGTTGAAGCCCATGCGGTTGATCAGCGCCGCATCCTCGGTCAGACGGAACAGACGCGGCTTCTTGTTGCCCGCCTGCGGCCGGGGCGTGACCGTGCCGACCTCGAGGAACGAGAAGCCCAGCCGGTGCAGGCCCTTGATCGATCGCGCATCCTTGGAGAAGCCGGCGGCAAGCCCGATCGGGTGGCCGAGCTTCAGCCCGGCGAGATCGACGGCCAGCCGCGGCGGCGCCTCGGGCCGCGAGAAGGGATAAAGTCCAAAAAGGCGTGGGCGACGCGGTGCGCCGTCTCGGGCGGCAGCAGCCGGAGCAGGCGAGCGGGCATCGCGTCGACCTGAAGCCGCCCGCTCTCAGGCACCCTCGGCGACGAAGCTTGGATTCTTGAAGGTGGGCTTGGCGTAGGTCAGGGGTGATCCGTCCAGGAGCCGCACCCGGCCGCCTGCTGCCCGCAGCACCGCGTGGCCGGCAGCCTGTGTCCCACTCCATCGTGGTGCCGAGCCTGGGGTAGACGTCGGCCTTGCCCTCGGCCACGAGGCAGAACTTGAGCGAGCTGCCGGCGGAGACGGTGTCCTTGACGCCGTGCTCGGCGAGCCAGGCGTCGGTCGCGGCGTCGCGGTGCGAGCGGCTGGCGACCGCCACCGGCCCCGCGGCCGGGCGCTGGCGCACACGGATCGCCTGGGCCTCGCCGCCCTCGCGGCGCACGGCGCCGTGGCCCATGGCACCCCACCAGGCGATCCCGCGGGCCGGTGCCGTGACCACGCCGAGGAGCGGCTGGCCGCCCTCGATGAGCGCGATGTTGACCGTGAACTCGCCGTTGCGCGAGATGAACTCCTTGGTCCCGTCGAGCGGGTCGACGAGCCAGAAGGGCCCCTCGCCGACCGTCGGCACCCGGCCGGCCGCGACCTCCTCCTCGGCGACGATCGGGATGCTGGGCGTCAGCTCGCGCAGCGCTTCCAGGATGACCGCCTCGGCAGCGCCATCGGCCTCGGTGACGGGCGAGCTGTCGGCCTTGGTCTTGACGGTCGTGCCGCCCTCATAGTGCTCGAGCACGACGGCGCTGGCCCGATCGGCGATGGCTACGAGCTTCGGGATCAGCAGGACGGGCGTCATCATGGGCGGCTTCCTCGGCGGCAGGTCCAAAGCGTCCCAGGCTCTAGAGAAGCCCGAAGGCCTAGGCAAGCGGGCGGTCGGGATCGCGCCGACGGCTCCCGGCCGCGCCGGTCTCGGGGAACGGTCACGCCGCGCAGGCCTTTATCCAGTCGGCCGTGGACGGCTTGGATGGTAGCCGCCCGCGACGTGATGGCCCTCTGGGTCGTCAGGCTGAGGATGGATGGCTCACCTGCCGGGGCGTAGACCTGATCGAGCCCGGCAGTGCCGCAAGGAGCAGAGAGATGCCGCTAGACCGCAGCTGGATCGGCAAGATGACGGTGGTGGTCCTGGCCGGCGCGGCGACCGGCCCGGCGAACAGACCCCTCCCCGGCCTCGTGTTCGGCGCGCCCGCCGCCGACGGGCGCCTCGTCGAGGCCTATGTGCTGGGGCTGCGGCGGCCCGCCAGCATCGTGCGCGGCGTGATCGTGGCGCTGGGGCAACGCGCCGGCAGGACCACCGGAACCGTCGTCGTGACGGTGGCGGGCTGGCAGCCGCCCGCGGCCTCCACCATCGTCGAATGGCTGGCCAACGCGGAGCCGCCGGTGGGCCTGCTCATGACGACGTGACCGCGCGAACAGCACCGGCTTTCTCGGGGTCCCTGAGCGGAAGGGCTCGAGAGCGGCCTCATGGCGCTTTGGGCGATGCTCGGGCGGCTCAGCCCTCCGTCCCATGGTCCGGCACAGGCATGGCCAGGATCTCACGCCTGTAGGCCCGACGCCCGAGAAGCCCGACGACCAGCGGCGGCCCCAGCGTGGTCGCCAGGATGATCGCAAAGCCGGCGACGATGAGGCCGGATGGCGACCCGTCGACATGGGGGGCCATGACCCCGACGGTCGATACCACGATCATGAGCCCGACGAGCGCACCCAAAACCGCAGCAATCCGTGCAGCATGGCGGTACCGCTCGCGGACGAGCCAGGCAGTGCTCATCCGGCGCTCCTCCACAGTTTAGCCTTCCACGTGGTCTCGTCGCTCGGCGTGTCCCATACTATCCTGGCGCGCGGAAGTCGACGACAGATATACACCTTAAGATATCAGGCGGTCGCGGTGGGCACGAGAGCGCCGCGTTTCGGAGAGGCGGTTCCTCGGGAAGCGCGGGGTGGAGCGGAGGCCGTTCCGTGGTCGCGCCGGCGCAACCTTCCGCGGCGCCGGATCTTGACCAGGGTATCCGCGCGCCTCAGCTCCGACGCATGGCGAGGCAGGCCTCGATGCCGCCTCGTCCTCGAGCAGGCGCAGGTCCTATCAAGGAGGAATCGGCATGAAGATCAAGAGGACAGGGTCGGCCAGCTGGAGCGGCGGGCTCAAGGACGGCCGCGGCAGCATCTCGACCGAGAGCGGGGCGCTCAAGGAGCATCCCTACGGCTTTGCCAGCCGCTTCGAGGGCCAGCGCGGCACCAATCCCGAGGAGCTGATCGGCGCCGCCCATGCCGGCTGCTTCACGATGGCGCTCTCGAACATCCTGGGCGAGGCCAACCTCACCGCGGAGAAGATGGACACCACCGCCGCGGTGACGCTCGAGCAGGTCGAGGGCGGCTTTGCCATCACGGCCGTGCATCTGACGCTCAAGGCCAAGATTCCCGGCGCCGACCAGAAGACCTTCGAGGAGCTGACCGCCAAGGCGAAGGCGGGCTGCCCGGTCTCGAAGCTCTTCAAGGCCGAGATCACGCTGGACGCCACGCTCGTCGGCTGAGCGGCCGGGCTCCCGCCCGGCCCGGCAGCCGGCCTCTCAGACGGTCCCGGCCTCCGCGCGCAGGCGGCGCAGCGAGTCGAGCACGCGGGCCAGCAGATCGGGCCCGCCTGCCGGCATGCCCTCGTCCTGGGCGGTCTCGAGCTCGCGCGCATCGAACGCCCAGCGGCGGAGAATGGTCGCCTTCTGCCCGCGCGAGAGATCCTGTCGGGCCAGCACCTGCTCCGGCACGGTGAAGACCGAGGTCGGGTCGAGGAGCGCACGCTCGAGGTCGCCAGCCTCCGCCACGGCACCCAGATAGTCACTGGCCGAGAGCGCGTGCAGATGCACGTCCTCGGCCGAATGGCGCTTCAGGATCTCGGACGCCCGCGCCGCGTGCGCGGCATCCCGCGTGTGGACCCAGAGGACGAGCCCGCCCTTGTCGAGCTGGCGCTGGAGATAGTCGGCGTGATGGCCTTCGAGCATCTTGGCGAGGCCCGAGCCGACGAGGCCGCCGGCGCTGCCGGCAAGTGCCGCAGCCACGAAGGCGCCGGCAAGCGTGCCGCCGGACGCCACCAGGGCTCCCGCCGCGACCACCGCACCTACGTACATCAGGCCGCCGATGAGCCCGCCTTCGGCGTCGCCGATCGATTCGGTCGAGACGAAGGCGATCCGCGGCACGCGCGGGTCGTCCTCGACCTCCGCCACCTTCCGATAGTGATGGCCGAGCTTCTCCTCGACCGCCTTCTCGCCGGCGAGAAGGCTCAGCTCCGCCTGATTGAAGCCGGAGCTCAGGAGATCGTCGACGGCATCCTCGAGAGAGGCCGTGTCGTGGAAGACGGCAACGGCCTCGCGAATCTCGGTCGGCATGACGGCTGCTCCAATGCTGCTGCCCTTCGGTCGGGAGAGCGCAACGGGGTCGTCACGAGAGCTGCCGGACCTCGCCCGGTGCCAGGTCAGGCGCCGCACCGTCCGGCAAAGGCCTGGCCTCGATGCTCTCGGCCCGATGCGCCAGCATCATCTCGACCTGGCACAGCGCTGCGGCCTCGCTCGGCGCGTTGACCTCCCAGCGCTGCGTCACCTCGGCCTCGTCATCCTTCCAGGAAGTCCTGACCAGCCACAGCGGCATCCGCCTCACCCTCGACAAGCCTCGCCCCGAGCGCGCCGCGCGGGTCCCTGCACGGCAATCCCGACGGTCCCATCCTGCATGGAATAGGCGAGCGTGCCATTGCGCTGGATCAACAGGAGGGGCGCTCGAGCATCTCCGGGCCGGCTCGCTCGAGCCCGGCAACGCTTGTGACCAGCCCCGTTGGCGGCTAGGACGCCCGGAAGCATCCATCGCAGCAAGCTGGGGGCGCATGACGCGGCGATGCCGGAGATGAGGCGGCCACCCCTCGCCGGGCGGCGCCTTTAGCATGCCCCGGCTGTTGCTCGCCGCCGTCTGGCTCGCCGCGTTCCTGGTGAGCCTCGACTACACCGCCGTCAACGTCGCCCTGCCCACCTTGGCGGCCGAGCTCGGCGTCGGCACCTCGGCCATCTCCTGGATCGCGCTCGCCTACATGCTCGTCATGGTGGCGCTCACCCTGCTGACCGGGCCCGCGATCAAGCGGCTGGGCTATGGTCGGGCGCTCACCTGCGGCCTCGCCGTCTTCGCCCTGGCGTCGCTCGCGAGCGCCCTCGCCTCGAGCCTGTGGCTGCTCGTCGCCATGCGCGCCGTCCAGGGCATCGGCGCCTCGGTCATGTTCGTGATCGGGCCCGCGCTGATCAGGACGTCGTTCCCGAAGGAGGCGCAGAGCCGCGCCTTCGCGATCTTCTCCACCGGCCCCACCGCCGGCCTCTGCGCGGGCCCTGCTGTGGGCGGCCAGCTCACCGCCATGTTCGGCTGGGAGGCGATCTTCGTCTTCAGCCTGTTGATGGCCCTGCTGGCGATCCTGCTCCTGCGCGCCGCCGGAGCGGGCAGCGCCGACACGCCGACCGACAGGAAGCCGGTCGCCCCGATGCCCAGCGCCGTCAACGCCGCGCTGGCGTTCGCCGGCCTCCTGATGCTGCTGCTGGCGCTCAACCAGGGCCAGGAATGGGGTTGGCTGTCGCCCGCCGTCATCCTGCTGTTCCTGGCCTCGATCGCGGCCGCCATCGCTCCTCGTGCTGATGGAGCGCGGCGCAGGAACACCGCTCGTCGACCGGCGGACGCTGGCGCCGAAGGACTTCGTGACGTCGGCCGCCGTCTTCTTCCCGCTCCTCATCGTCTTCGGCGGCAGCGTCTTCATCGTGCCGTTCTACTTCGAGTGGCTGCGCAAGGCCGATGCCGACATGGTCGGGCGCGTCTTGATGGTCCAGCCGATCGCGACCATCGCCGTCTCCACCCTCGCGGGCTTTTTTCTCGCGGACACCAGCCGGCGCCTGCTGTGCCTCGCCGGCGTCGTGCTGATGGCCGCCGGGGCTGCCCTGCTCGCGCTGGCGGATCGGGACGCGCTCGTGGCGGTTCCGATGGCGGCGCTCGTCTTGATGGGCGCCGGTGCCGGCCTCTACTATCCGACGCTGATCCAGCTCGGCATGGCCAATGTTCCAGGCGACCTCGCACCTTCCGCCTCCAGCCTTCAGGCCACCGTGCGCGTCCTGGCGCAGCTCATCGGCGTCGTTCTGTTCGAGACGATCTTCTCGCAGATCTTTCCGACCGCGCTGCATGTCGACCTCGCCGCCGCGGCCGAGGGCCCGACGCTCGTCGCGATGCAGGCCGCGTTTCACGCCGTGTTCTGGTGCGCCACCGTCATCGCCTTGGCGGCCCTGGTGCCGGCGATGATGCTGGGCCGGCCGCCGGGATCGCCCGAGCTGGCGGATGCGCTCGAGGAAGCCGGGGAGAAGGCATGAGCGATCACCACAATGAGCGCGCGGTGGCGCCCAATCTCTTCGACGTGATCGTCGACCCCGACCTCGTCTTCGTTCTCGTCCTCGCCAACCTGATGTCGCATCGGCTGTGGGATCTGCGCGAGCGTCTGATGGCGCCTCCGGCCGATGCCGGAGACCAGGAGGAAAGTGCCGTCGAACGTCTTCAGCAGTCGCTCGACCGGCATTTCGAGCATGTGGCACCCGCCCGCGTGGCCGAGATGAACGGCGTCGTGGACCTCGACGCGCTGGCCCTGCGCTACGGCGCCGAGATCGTCGACTATGCGCGCGCCGAGATCCTCTCGACCTTCAAGTGGCGTGTGGAGCGCGGCACGATCGAGAAGGACGCGCTCCCCCTCGATCTGATCGAGAGGCGGAAATTCCCCGCCTACACCTACGCCACGATCGACGAGGCCCGGGCCAGCCGGCGGCTGCTGCAGCGGCGCAAGCACAAGCCCTACGGCCTGACCTGCTGCCTCGACGAGGCTGCGATCTTCGCGGCCCTCGTCCTGCCGCTCGCCAGCGCCTCGGCCATCGACATCGCGTTCATCGGCTCGCCCGCGCACTACAGCGTCGTCGCCTGGACGGCCGAAGGCGCCTGGTGGCTGCACTCCAAGCACGAGCTTCATTCACCTGCCTCCTGGTCCGGCCTCGTGGCCGAGACCTATGCCGGCGACGCCCAGATGGCGTTCGACGACCGGCTGCCGGGCTTCGATCGGATCATCACGAGCGCCGGCAGCTTCGTCTTCGCGACCGGGGAGACCTCGATCCCCGCGCCGCAGCTCGACGAGCTCGTGGCCCGGCTCGATGCCTTCTTCGGGCTCCGTACGGCACAGCTCGACCGCGCCCTCAAGCAGCAGCCAAAGCCCCTGGAGTCCCCGATCGTCGCCTCTCTGGTGGAGGCCGCAGCATCCGCCGCCGACGCCGGCCAGGTCCGCGAGCGTCTGCGCCGGGCGGCCGTCGACAACCGACACGAGCCCGCCTTGCGCGCGCTTTACGCCTACCGCGCGCTCGACGTGCCCGACCCGTCCATCTATCTGCGTGCGGCCCGTCACTCGCTCCGGATCGGCGACCTCCTGCCCCGCACCGCGACGGTCGAGGAGGCGATGGCCTACGTGGCCGCCATCCCCGGAAGCGAATCGATCTTCGACGACCCGGACCGCATCGCGATGCCCGATGAGACGGTGCGCTTCGCCACCGGCACCGACCGCGACAAGGCGCTGCTCCTCCACGTCCTGCTGGAGCACAGCGCCGGCCTCGACGCGGGCGCGCGGGCGGGTCTCGAGACGGTGATGACGGACAAAGGCAGCTATGTGAGGAGCGGCAAGCTCTGCATCGACGTCGGGCGGATGGCCGAGGTGCCCGTGGTCGAGGGCGAAACGCTCTATCGTCTCGCCTGATCCCCGCACGCGGCGCTCTCGGTCAGGGCGAGCTTCGCCGCCATCCGCACCTACGGACCGAGCGAGAGGCAACCACGTGGAGCCTGCTCGTGCCGTTAGGGCATCCATGATGCTCGAGAATGAGGGTTGGCCTGTCGGCGATCGAGCTGCATCGGCCGATCGTGCGCGCGACCGAGCGCGGCAGCTCGATCCCTGAGGCGGCACGACGCTTCGAGGCGAGTGCCTCGGCCTCAACGTCCTGCGTGTTTCCCCGCGTTCGCTTAATAACCTACCAATACATCCTCAGCCTCGCGAAAATGATGCTATGCGGAGACATAGCCGATTGCTATGGTTGTGCGCAGAATGTTCCCGCGATCAACGGTGACGATCTAAGAGCCGTGCGCCCGACGGGATGCCTCATGATGAGGCGGCGGCGCCGATTTAGGACGGGCACGGCTTATGACACGTGGCCTCGGCCTCGTGGCGATGACTGACCTCTGCTTCTCCTATCGAGGGGCGGTCCATAACGGCGGTCGCGGCGGCACTGGCAACACCCATTGCCAACTTGTAAATGGTCGGACAGGAGGAGCGGGTGATGGGACTAGCCGACATCTTCAGCGTGTCCGGGCTGCGCAGCTGGAAGCTGCTGATCGATCGAGCACGATACTATAATAATTACTACATCCATGAAAGAATGGTCGCCGACCGGCCGCGCGTGGATATCTATGCCCAGGCGATCGCTCGCCACGTCAAGCCCGGCGATGTCGTTGTCGACTTGGGAACAGGAACCGGCGTGCTCTCCATGCTGGCCGCGAGGGCCGGCGCGAGCAAGGTGTATGCCATAGACATCTCGAAATTCATCGAGCTGGCCAAAGCCTTCGCCCATCGGAGCAACTATCCGAACATCGAATTCGTTCGAACGCACAGCCGCAAATTGCAGATCAAAGAGAAGGCTGATGTCGTCGTTCATGAGCAGATGGGGAACTATATTGACGAAGATGACATGATATCGAATATTACCGACCTGAGAGACAGAGTGCTGCGCCCCGGCGGCAGGATCCTTCCAAATCACTTCAAGGTATTCATGGAGCCCGTGCAGCTGCACGCCAAGGATCGCGTTCCGTTTCTTTGGGATCAGGAGGTCGATGGCATTAGCTTTTCAGGCTACAAGGACCTCGGTCGTCAAATCCCCGATCAGCACTCCTTCAGGGTGGTGCCGAGCGCAAGCATCGACTGCCTCCTCAGCGATCCGACTCCGCTGTTCGAGTTCGACATGGAGACCATGGAGCCGGGTGACGTCCCTCGGCGTCTGCGTTGTCGGTATACCGTGACGCGCCCCGGAATTCTGGACGGCCTCTGCTTTTTCTGGGAGGCGAGGTTCGACGAGAGCCTGCTGTGCACGACACACCCGACGGCCAAGGGGCGGGCGTATCATTGGCAGAACCTTCTCTTCCGGGTCCCGGCGCAGAACGTCGAGGAGAGGCAGGAGATCTGTTTCGATATGGAGATACCGAGCCTGGCAAACTACAGAACGTGGAGGCTGACGCCCACACCGCTGCTCTAGCGATCGGCACGGCCGCGGCGAGGGCGATCCGGGCGGTGGGATGCGAGGACAGGGGCCGGAGCGGATAACCGCTCCACGTGCGCTGTGCCCCCGCGCGGCAACGGCCGCCACGGCCCCTCGCCACACGTTGCTCGAGGATCTCCGGCAGCGGACCGTCGCCGGTCGGCAACAAGAGGCTGTAGCCGCTTCCGGCTGCGCTTTGCCCCTCAGTCCTCGTACTTGAACGACAGCTTTACCCTCGACCGGTACATCTTAACCTTGCCGTTCTCGAGGACGAGGTCCTGGTCGACGACCTGGGCGATGCGGAGGTCGCGGAGCGAGGAGGCGGCGCGCTCGACGGCGGCCGTGGCCGCCTTCTCCCAGGATTCCGTGCTGGTGCCGACGAGCTCGACGACCTTGTAGACGCTCTCTGGCATTGTCATCCTCCCCGATCGGTTGCGCGAGCCAAGGGCCCACACCTCGAGGATCGTTCAATTCGCGGACGCAGGCAAGTCCCTTTCCCGGGCCGACGGCAGGTCGGCGCCGTCGGGAAAGGCTGGTGACCGGCTCCGGAAGCCCTTCGATGCTGGCCGGACGCGAGCGGCGACGAAGGCGCGCAAGGCCCGACCGTCACCGCAGGGTCAGAGTATCGTTACCAGCTGGTCATTGTCTCCTTTGCCATTGCCGCCTCCATCGCCAACATGCCTACAGAATGAGCACGTTATTTCCATAACATTGAACTGCTAGATGAGCACAATCGGACTGGCCGTCATCGGGTTGGACAATCCAGCCGCGTCCGATCGAAGGAATATATTTCATTGACGATCAGGACGGATATTCACGTCTCGCTAATTCTACCGTTACGCAATGGTATGCCATTCTGAATCTACCACTTTCAGGTTCTTTGTGACGATTATTTCTCGCTTCCCGGTTGACGGTCCTGCCGAGCTGATCTAAAGCCGACTCAACAGTTCAGATAAAGCCCTGCCCATTGCTGACCTTGAAGAACGAGGTGGCAGACCGTTAACTCAGCCTAAAGTATAAAACGAGATGACCTGACCGCACTTTAATATCAAAAGGCGAACGACCACGCTTGTGCGTTGGTATTTTGTCTAGTCCCAGCCACATGGTCTGGCAAGACGCTTCGTTGTTCAGAGGAAGTCATGCAGGAGTCGCGACTTCGGACGTCCTGGATTGTCCGGCGTAGATATCAGCGTATCGGAAGAATTTCGTCGATCATTGGCGCCGCCATCGGGCTGCTTATCGTAGCCGCTCTCGTCCGTGATGCCAGCATGGACGGCAGTGGGCATATGGTCCCGCGCATCGTCGTCAGCATCTGCATCATTCTCGTCTGCTCGCTCGGGCCACAGCTCGTCGTGCGCGCCCTCTGGCGACGAACGCGTCGCCGCAACTTCTGGGAATGGCAGTAGACGATGACGGCGCGGTGACCGGCCTGGATCCTGGGCGGCGGTCACAGGGAGCCGAGGACCATGCCCAGTAGCCGGCCTCCCGTCGAGACAGCGCGCACGGCTCGCCCGGATGGCGGGCCGGGCGTCCGATGAGGGCTCCGCTTGCCATCGCCGGACGGGCGAGGGGGGATGCAGAAGAAGTTTCCCCAACACAACCCCAGCGGCATCCTGCCGTCGAGAAGCCAGCAAGGCTGCCCTTGGGGGAAGCGGCTTGATCGAGCAATTGTCGCGCTCCATCCGGGCGACGAAGCTGCTTGGTTCCGTTGCTCTCGTCGCGGCCTTTGCCGCAGGCGGCTTCGCCATCGAGCGCTCCGTGCACGACGCTAGCCGCACACGGCAGATGCTGGATCATAGCTACGAGGTCGTGGACGAGGTGGCGTCGGTCAGGATCTCGATGCTCCGTCTGCGCAACGCTCACGACGATGCGTTCGAGCAGAGCCCCGACGATCGGTCGGACCTCATATCAGGCTGCGCGGGAGCAGCTCGATACGCGAGTCAATAGACTGAGGGAGCTCGTCAGGGACGATCCCGGCCAACTGTCACGACTTGGCGATATCGCCGCTAAGATGCGTCTCGCCAGGGTGGCGACCGACCAGGCTCTCGAGCTCGTGCGCGAGGGCAAGTGGGAGCTGGCGCTGAGACGGCGGGCGGAGGCGCTGCACTGGGTCCGTCCCGCAGTCGCAGGCTTGGACGCCCTCGAGTTCCGGGAGAGGCAGCTCCTCCGGGATCACTTCGCAGAGCCATCGGGTTACCGATGCGTGCCTGAAGAGGCTGATGGTCGCCATTTTCGTCGGAGCCGTCCTGACAAGCACGCTGGCCTTCGTCCTCCTGGTTCGCCAGCTGAAGGCCAATCTGAGGCGCTATGTCGAGCTGGGCCGTGCCAAGGAGGAGACCGACGCCCTCAACCGGGCGCTGGCGAAGAGCCAGCGCCATTTGCAGGCCATCCTCGACAATGCGCGGGACGCGATCTTCGTCGCCACCGGCAAGGGCAGCATCCGCCTCGCCAACGCCGCCTGCGAGAGGCTGTTCGGCGCTCCGGGCGAGGGGCTTCGCGGGCGTCAGGCAGGCGAGCTCCTGCCCGGCATCGAGCTCGGCGCAGGCGATGTCCGGGGCATGACGGCGCGACGCCTCGACGGCAGCGAGTTCCCGGCCGAGCTGTCGGTCGGCTCCTATGATCTGGACGGCGAGGACGGGCGCGTGCTCGTGCTGCGGGACGTCAGCGAGCGACAGAGGCTGGATCGGCTCAAGACGGAATTCGTCTCCACGATCAGCCATGAGCTGCGGACACCGCTCACCTCGATCAGGGCCTCCTTGGGCCTGCTGACCGCCGGCGGCGCCGATCAGGCGCCGGAGAAGGCCCAAAATCTCGTCGGGATCGCCTACAGGAGCAGCATACGTCTGACCTATTTGGTCAATGATCTGCTCGATATCGAGAGACTAGAATCGGCGAGGTCGAAGTTCGAGTGCAGGCTCCTCGACCTCGCCTCGGTCGTCAGGCAGGCGATCGACGCTGGCAGGGGCCTCGCCGCCGAGCGTGGTATCGAGCTGCGGCTGACCTC
The DNA here is from genome assembly GCA_963735065.1 of uncultured Alphaproteobacteria bacterium. Taxonomy (GTDB): domain Bacteria; phylum Pseudomonadota; class Alphaproteobacteria; order Geminicoccales; family Geminicoccaceae; genus CAVTJL01. Next base: position 208,454 of record CAVTJL010000001.1, read on the forward strand.
CTCACCGGACGAGGCGCTCGGAGCGTATGGCGACGAAATCCGGCTGGCCCAGGTTCTGGCGAACCTCATCTCGAACGCGGTCAAGTTCTCGCCTCCCGGCAGCAGCGTCGAGCTGAGCCTGAGCCGCGAGGCGGAGGAGGCGAAGATCGCGGTGCGCGACTTCGGCGCCGGCGTCCAGGAGGCGTTCAAGCCGCTGATCTTCACCCGCTTCGCCCAGGCCGATTCGAGCGATGGCCGCAGCACGGGCGGCACCGGCCTCGGCCTCAACATCTCGCAGGCGATCATCCGGCGGCATGGCGGTCGCATCGGGTTCGAGAGCCCTCTTGCCGAGGGCGGCTCCCGGTTCTGGTTCACCCTCCCGCTCGTGCTCGACCCGCGAGCGGGAGGCGGCCTCGCGGGCCAGGGCGAGCCTGACGCCGCCCGGAGCGCGGAGGCCACGACCGTCGATCGATCCCGCCCGCGGAGCGCCGCGGGACGGACCGGGCCGGGCGAGGAGGGCGGACTGCCCAGGATCCTCTATGTGGAGGACGACACGGACATGATCGCCGTCGTCGCGGCGACCCTGGCCTCGGCTGTCGAGATCGTGCCGGCGCGCTCCTTGAGCGAGGCGCGCACGAGGCTTCGGGAGGGGCACATCGCCCTGGCGATCATCGATGTCGAGCTGCCGGACGGATCGGGCTATGAGCTCCTCGATGCGATCCGCAGCCTGACGCCGCCGCCGCCGATCCTGGTGCTCTCGGCGACCGAGTGCGAGGAGCCCTACGCCGGAGCGGTCTCCGCAGCACTGGTCAAGGGGCGCTTCGATCAGCAGGAGCTCTTCCGCGCTGTTCAGGGGCTGCTGGAAGAGAGGTCTCCCAGGCCCTTCCGGCGGGCAGACGGGGACGCGCAGCCCACGCCTCCTGTGGGCTCCGCATAGCCGCCCCGCCCGGCGCGCCGCCGGCGCTTCAGGAGAGCCCGGCGAAAAGCGCCTCGAGCCAGGCGATGACGGCCTGGATGCGCGCGTGGCGACGCAGGTCGCCATGCGTCAGCACCCAGACCTCGCGCGACAGGGCGACCTCCGGCCCGAGCCGCTCGAGGCGCTCGTCGCCATCGGCGATGCAGCAGGGCAGCAGCGACCTGCCGAGGCCGGCCTGGACGGCCCTCACCAGGGTCTCGGCATCGTTCACGAGAAGCGGTGCCGGCGGCCCACCCTGCGCCGCGGCGGCGAGCCAGCGCGCCTGCGGCAGATGGCGCTGTCCCTCCTCGTAGCCGATCCACGGAAGCCCTCGGGCGGCGACCCCGCGCGGCCCGTAGGCGGCATAGCCCAGCAGGCCCAGTCGTCTCGTCACCGCCGAGCCGCCACGCTCGGGCCGCGCCAGGCGGAGCGCCATGTCGGCCTCGCGCCGGGTGAGGCTGAGATTCCTGGGCTCGGCCACGAGCTCGAGCTGGATGCGCGGCTGCGCCGACCGCAGCTGCGGCAGGGCCGGGACGAGGAGCCGGTTGACGAGGATCGGCACGGCGGTGAGCCGCACGACGCCCGCGGCCGTGGCATCGCCATCGTCGATGCCGGCACCGAGTGCTCGCACCTCCTCCTCGATGCGGGCGGCGCGGGCGATCGCCCTCTCCCCGGCGGCGGTCGGGCGAAGCGTCCCCTCGACCCGCTCGAACAGGCGGGCGCCCAGAAGAAGCTCGGCCGCAGCCAGCCGCCGCGCCACCGTCGTCTGATCGACCCCGAGCCGCCGCGCCGCGCCCGCGAGCGTGGCGGCCCGTGCCACCGCCAGAACGAAGCGGAGATGATCCCAGTCCATGCGCGCGTCCATGGGCCTGCATTCTTGCAGATCCTGCCGGCAGCTCTCCTCATTTTTCTGCGACCCGTCCGCCCCTAGCCTGCGTGCCGACGCCGGATCCCACGACCGGCCTGAGCGGAGACGGACCACCATGCTGTTCGCGGTGCTGTTTACGGACAATGAGGATCGGGGCGAGGTGCGGCAGCGCCTGATGGCGAGCCACCTGGCCTTTCTCGAGCGCCATCGGCAGGCGATCCGGGCCGCCGGGCCGCTGCGCAACCCGGCCTCGGGCGATGTGCGGGGCGGGCTCTGGCTCGTCGAGGCGAGCGACGAGAAAGCGGTCGGGCGGCTCTGCGAGGAGGACCCGTTCTGGCCCACCGGCCTGCGCAAGGAGGTGCGCGTTCTCGCCTGGGCGCAGGTGTTCGCGGAGGGAAAGCGCCTGCTCTAGCGACCCGGCCCTGCTCAGCCCACCAGAAACGCCTGGAACAGACAAAAGAGCGAGGCAAGGCCGATCGAGGTGAGCGTGAGCACCATGCCGAGGACGCGGGCCATGAGGCGGGGCTCGACGACGGTGAAGGCGTAGGCGTGGGCGCAGCGGCCGGCGACGAGGAGAAGGCCCAGGATGTGGAGGAGCCAGGAGCTCCAGCCGCCCAGCTCGAGGATCAGGATGAGCAGGAGGCCCAGGGGCGCGTACTCGGCGAGATTGGCCTGGGCGCGGACCCAGCGGGCGAGGAGCGGGTCGTCGCCGTCGCCCATGCCGATGCGCATGGCACGCCGCCGGACGATCACCCGCGCGCTCAGATAGACGAGCAGAAGCGCCAGGAGCGCCGCGTAGAGCGCCGTCACGTGCAAGGTGGCTCCTCCTCCGTCTCGATGACCGAGCCGCGCGTGCGGTAGGCGTTGCCGCGGAAAAGCGCGACCAGGGCGCCCTGCCCGTTCCGCACCTCGACATCGTAGACGCCTGTACGTCCGCCGGCCGCCTTCTGGATCGCTTCGGCCTCGAGAAGATCGCCCTCCTTGGCCGGCGCCACGAAGCTGATCTGGCAGGCCAGCGCCACGGTGACCTCGTTCCCGGCGTTGCAGGCGAACGCGAAGGCCGAATCGGCAAGGCTGAAAAGAAACCCGCCGTGGCAGGTGCCGTGGCCGTTCAGCATGTCGCCGCGCACCCGCATCCGCAGCCGCGCATGCCCCGGCCCTATTTCTATCAGCTCGATGCCGAGCGACTGGGAGGCGCGGTCGCGCGCCATCATCTGCCGGCCGACCGCCAGGGCGAGCCGCTGTTTGTTGTCGGCGTCGCTCATCGGCCGGAGAACACCGGCTGGCGCTTCTCGAGGAAGGCTTTGACACCTTCACGGTAGTCGTCGCTGCGCCCGGCCTCGCGCTGCAGGTCCCGCTCGAGGTCGAGCTGGGCGTCGAGATCGTTGCCGGACGAGGCGTCGAGCGCCTTTTTTATCAGGCCGAGCCCATGGGTCGGCTGGCTGGCGAGGTGGCGGGCGAGCGCCATCGCCTCATCCGCCAAAAGCGCGTCGTCGACGACGCGCCAGATCAGGCCCCACGAGAAGGCCTGCTCGGCCGAGAGCTTGTCCCCGAGCATGGCGAGACCCCGCGCCCGTGCCGCCCCGACGAGCCGGGGCAGAAAAAAAGTGCCGCCGGCGTCGGGGACGAGGCCCAGCCGGCAGAAGGCCTGGATGAAGGAGGCCGAGCGCGCGGCCAGCACGATGTCGCAGGCCAAGGCGATGTTGGCGCCGGCACCGGCCGCCACGCCGTTCACGGCGGCGACGACCGGCCGGTCGAGCGCTCTGAGCCGGCGCACCAGCGGGTTGTAGAAGCGCTCCAGCGTGAGGCCGAGGTCGGGCGCCGCATCGTCCTCGCCCATCGCCCGGTCGCCCAGGTCCTGGCCGGCCGAGAAGGCACGGCCGGCACCGGTGAGAAGAACGGCCCGCACATCCTTGTCGCCCGCCGCACCGTCCAGCGCGGCTGCCAGCTCGGCATGCATCGCCTCGTTGAAGCTGTTGAGCTTGTCCGGTCGGTCGAGGGTCAGCCGGAGAACCGCACCCTCGCGCTCGACCCGCACCGTGCGCTCGCCCATGGCCCCTTTCCCCGTCGCCGTCATCGGTGCCAGGATAGGCGACCCGCCCGATGCTTGAACAGGCGGACGCTTCATCGCTTGGCCCCGGGGGAGAGGATGCACGACGTTCTGGTTCGCACCGCAACGCTGGACGATGTGGAGCCGCTGGCCCTGCTGCAGGCGGCCTCCATGCGTGCGCTGGGTGCCGGCTACTACAGCCCGGCCGAGGTCGAGGCGGCCGTCCGTTTTGTCGCCGTGCCCGACCGTGGCCTGATCGAGGACGGCACCTACCTCGTGGCCGAGGCGGACGGTGCCCTCGTCGGCTGCGGCGGCTGGAGCCTGCGCAGGAAGGCCTATGCCGGCCCCGCCCACGCCCCGGACGACGCGGGCAGGCTCGATCCCGCGAGCGAGCCCACCCGCATCCGCGCCATGTTCACGGCCCCCGATGCAGCACGGCGCGGCATCGGCCGGGCGATCCTCGCGGCGGCCGAGGACGGCGCCCGCGCCGCCGGCTTTTCGCGCGCCCGCCTCGGCGCCACCCTGAGCGGTTTTTTGTTCTATCAGCGCAACGGCTATGTCGAGATCGGGCAGGAAGAGGCGGTGCTCGCCGACGGCACGCGGCTGGCCGTTCGGCTGATGGAAAAGGCGCTGCGCTAGCGGCGGGCGGCCGCCGACAGGAAGGGAGCACCATGACCCGACGACTTTTGCTGGCGCTGGCGACAGTGGCGATGACATCGCCCGCCCTGGCCGCCCAGCCGAGCTTCGACTGTGCTAAGGCGAGCCACGAGATCGAGGAGCTCATCTGCAAGAGCGATGCGCTGGCAGCACTCGACAACCAGATGGCGTCTGTCTTTGCCCAGGCCGAGGCCAAGGTGAAAACGGACGCCCGAACGACAAAATATCTGCGCACCGAGCAGCGGGGCTGGATCAAGGGCCGCAACGACTGCTGGAAGGCAGACGACAAGACCGCCTGCACGACGGAGGAGTACAAGCACCGGATCGCCGAGCTGCAGGCCGTCTACGGGCTCGTGCCGCTCTATGTGCGCGCCTTCTACGTCTGCGATGGCAATCCGGCGAACGAGCTGGTGGCGCGGATCTACCATACCGATCCCGAGGTCAGCCTGGTCGAGCATGGCGACCGCACCGTCACGACGTTCCAGACCATCTCCGCCGACGGCGCCCGCTTCGAGGGCGGCAACGTCGTCTATTGGATCAAGGGCAGCAACGCCATGGTGACCTGGGACGGCAAGGACATGCAGTGCACCCAACACCAGGCGAAGTAGGAGACAGAAAAAAGATGGCACTGATCCTCTACAGCCACCCTTTTTCCTCTTATTGCCAGAAGGCGCTGACGGCGCTCTACGAGAACGGCACGGCGCTTCGAGCCGCGCATGGTGGGCCCCGAGACGATGCCGGAGCTCGAGGCGCTCTGGCCGCTGCAGGCGCTTCCCCGTCCTGGTCGACGACGGCCGCACGGTGCTCGAGGCCAGCATCATCATCGAGCATCTCGACCTCCATCACCCCGGCCCCGTCCGCCTCGTGCCCACCGACAAAAAAACGGCGCTCGAGGTGCGGATGCTGGATCGCGTCTTCGACAACTACGTCATGACGCCGATGCAGAAGATCGTGGGCGACAGGCTCCGCGCCGGAGGCCGACCGCGATCCCTTCGGCGTGGCCGAGGCGCGCGCGATGCTGGACAAGATCTATCGCTGGCTCGACCAGCGCATGGCGGGCCGGACCTGGGCGGTGGAAGAAACCTTCAGCCTCGCCGACTGCGCCGCCGCCCCTTCTCTTTTCTATGCCGATTGGGCGCACGAGATCGACGCATCGCTCACGCATCTCCGCGCCTACCGCGCCCGCCTCCTCGCCCGCCCGTCCTTCGCAAGGGCCGTCGACGAGGCGCGGCCGTTTCGCTCGTATTTTCCGCTGGGCGCGCCCGATCGGGATTGAGGAGGACTTTTGCCTCCGGCGGCCTGAGCGCTGCGGAGGGAGCGCTAGCCTTTGCCTCAGGCGCGGTTGTTGCCGCGAAATCCTTAGAGCCCTCGGCTCCTGCGAGCCACCCGCAGCTCTGGCCATACTCGTCTCGCCAGACCTATCGGATTTTCATGGCGTCAGAATAGCACAGATCACCGTTGGTCCGGCTAAGTAAAAAATATTTCTGATGCCTTCACTACTTGAAGGAGAATTTTTACTGTTCTTGATCATCAGAAAGGCGGCGGCAACTTGATGGTTCGTGACAACGCGTGCGACTGTGTTGATCTTTTGTGAACTTTCGTCCATAGAATATGGCTTCCGCACAGTGAGCTGTCAGCAAGGGAACTCACATCCGATGGACAAGCGATCAGAGACGCGGCGGAAGTTCCTCAGGCGAGCAGGCAGCGTGGCGGCGGTGCCGGCCGTTACGGTGCTCGCCACCGCCGGAAGCAAGAGCGCCCGCGCCAACCCCGGCACAGACCCATCCGGGCCGCCTAGCGGCGGCAATGCCGGAGGACCCATTGGACCGGCCAATGGTGGCCGGCCGACTGGGCCCGGCAATGGCGGCAACCCCACCAATCCCGGTGGGCCGCGGGGCGGCGTCAAGGACGGCAGACCTGGCAACGGCGACCATGGCGGTGCTCGTCACCGCGGCGGCAAGAGCGCCCACTCCAACGGGATCCATTACGGGAACCACAGGCACGAGGGCCGATAGGCCGGGTGACGGCGCCGGCGGCAAGCGCGGGCCACCTGGGGCGGCAGCGACGGCGGACCCGACGATGGCGGCGCGCCCGCTGAACCCCGCGCAATGGCCGTTCGGCTGACCGAGCCACGGTCGACAGGACAGCGGACGCCGCACGTCTTCATAGGAAGGGCGCTTCGCTCAGCCAGCGGCTGAAAACCCCATCTTGCGCATGTTCTGTGTAGTGCCATACCCCTAATTGACGAGGTAGTTTGCGCATTCGTCAGATGTGAAGCTAGCCAACAGGTCGCTCGCGGCCGTCCAGAGCGCGCCCTTGGTCCGGGTTGCGGCTTTCCGGAGCAGGGCCTTGAGCTTGGCGAAGAGCCGCTCGATCGGATTGAGGTCGGGTGACCCTGTCAGCTTCGTTGACATCACTCCGTGGGATCGGTCTGTGGCCGATGGCGGCAGGTAGAGGACGGAGGCATCAGCCGCTTCAACAGCTTGGCGGACGCCGTCGACTTTATGCGCGGCGAGGCTGTGCATGACCACCACGCCACCCTTGCCGAGTGCCGGTGCCAGGACCTGCTCGACATACCCCTTAAAGGCGGCGCCGCTCATCGGTCCATCGAGGACGAGCGGGGCGATCACCCGGCTCTGCCGCAGGCCGGCGATGAAGGTCGTGGTCGCCCAATGGCCGTGCGGCACTGCCGCCACCAGGCGCTCGTCCGAAAGGCAGCGCCCATACCGCCTCGCCATGTTGGTGGCGGTCGCGGTCTCGTCGAGAAACACGAAGCGGCTGGAATCCACAAGGGGCTGCCATGAGCACCAGCGGCGCCGCTGGATCGCGACGTCGGGCCGATCCTGCTCGGCCGCTCTCAATGATCTTTTTATGCCTGAGGCCGAGGCGGCGCTGCAGCGCCACCTGGAGCTCGGCCAGCGTGATGTCGGGCATCGCCTGGACGATCCTCGCAAGCTCGACCTCGTCCCCGCCAGGGCCGCCGGGCGATGCCAGCCCGCCTGGGCCGGGGCTGCGCTGCCCGTCTCACGCACACGCTGCATCAGCCTGATCGCCGCCGACGCGCTCACCTCGAAGCGCCGCGCCGCCTCGCGCATCGAGCTACCGCTCTCGACCGCGCGCACGATCCGCTCGCGAAGGTCCATCGACAACGGCGCCGTCATCCTGATCCTCCTACAGACCCCACCGGTAGTGTCGAATCACAGGCATCGATTCTATACAATGAAGATGCTCTGGCGTGACAATCCTGTCGCTTGCTTGAGCAAAGCCACCAGCAGGATTGTCACGTCGTTGATCGAAGAGGCGCCGCCCACAACCGCACGCGGCCATGGCGGGCGGCCGCCGGTATCATCTCGTCGGCCCGATCGGGCCATTGCTCGTCGCTCGGGAGTCCGGCGTGTCGGCTGTGCTGCGGGCCGAGGCCGCAGGTCTTCTTGAGCGACGCCACAACCGGTCGGTGCGGCGACGGCCGAAGCGACCCGCCGTCGATCGCGTGGCTGGTCGTCTTCTCGAGCCTGTGTCACGTTGAAGAGTCCCCGAGGATCGAGCTCTTCTATCCTGCCAATCTAGAGCGGCTCGACCTCATGGTGACTGACGCCAATTGGAGTGAAGTCGCGCGCGGCACCGGGCGGATCGTGGCAGCCGCCTTGTTCTGGTTGATCTCCGCTAGCGCCCTGGCGGAGCACCCGCTTGCAGCGGCTCGACCGCGCTGGCGCCCTGCAACCATTACTGCTCGAGGCTTGGCCATGCGAGACAATTTGTAGCCGCCCGTCGTGGGGGCTTGGCCGAGTGGATCAGCCTCATTTACTCTCATGCTTTCGGCTCGCGACGGCTTCGTATCCACGGTAGCTGGCTTGCTGGCCGTCACCAGAGCTGCTCGAAGGGCTGAGAGCGGGCCTGTGTTCAGCGACAATCATGATGGCCGGTTGGCGACGATGATCTTGGCAGGCGGGGCCGCCGCGGTCTCGGCCTAGGTGGTGAGCGATCGGACGATGACGACGCGCGATCATTACGAGACGCTCCTGGCGGAGCACTACAGCTGGATGTTCGGCGTGCCGTTCGCCCTGAAGGTGGCCGAGCAGCGCCGGCTTCTCGAGCAGCTGGACGCCCTGCCGACGTCACGCGGGCTGGCGCTCGATCTCGGCTGCGGATCGGGGTTCCAGAGCGTCGCCCTGGCCGAGCTCGGCTTCGGCCGCGTCGTCGCCGTGGATCTGAGCCCGACGCTGCTGGCGGAGCTCGATCGCCGCAAAGGCGATCATCCCATCGAGACGGTCGAGGCCGATCTCGTGGCACATCTCGCCGGTGTCGCGCGCGGCTCGACGGACCTGGTCTCGTGCATGGGGGACACCCTCACCCATCTGGGCGACCGCGACCAGGTCCGCGCGCTCTTCGCCGCCGCCGTCACCGCCCTCGCCCCGGGCGGCCTGCTCGCCATCACCTACCGCGACCTTACGCCCGCGCTCGCCGGCACGGACCGGCTCATCCAGGTCGCCGGCGACGCGGACAGGATCCTCACCTGCTTTCTTGAATATTTCCCCCTGCACGTCACCGTTCACGACATCCTGCACGAGCGCGCGGGCGAAGGCTGGCGCATGCGCGCCAGCGCCTACGACAAGCTCCGCCTGCCGGCCCACTGGGTCGAGCAGGCGCTACGCGCGGCGGGGCTCGCGCGGATCGAGACCACGGCGGCGGGCCGCCTCACCGCCGTCGTCGCACGCATGGGCTGACAGCCGATCGGCCATGCTCGTATCGGCCGCGGGGCCGGGGATCGCCACAAAGCGATGGCGCCCACCCAGCCGCACCATTGACCCTGGCGGCGCTCGGGCGCAGCTTCCGTCGCGCCCTGGGCGGCTGCCCTTGGACGAGGCGGCGGCGAGGGGCGAGGAGGTGACAAAAAATGACGCAGATCGGAGGCTTCATCCCGCCGGCCCGGCGACCCGACGTTTTGGGCGTGCACTCGCTCGACCATTTCAGCCTCACCGTGCCCGACATGGAGAAGGCCAAGAGCTTCTATGGCGGCTTCGGGCTCGAGCTGCGCGAGCAGGCGGGTGCCCTGCAGCTCCACACGGCAGGCAGCGATCATCGCTGGGGCACGCTGGTCGAGGGCGCGCGCAAGAAGCTGCATCACGTGGCGTTCGGTGCCTTCGCCGACGATATCGACCGCTTCCGCCTGCGGCTGGAGCGCCTGGGCATCGAGCGGCTCGATCCGCCCGCGGGCTTCGAGAGCAACGGGCTTTGGTGCCGCGATCCGGACGGCACGCTGGTCGAGATCCGCGTGGCCGAGAAAAGCTCGCCCGATGCGAAGGCGAGCTTCGAGATGCCCTCCTCGCCGGCGGGCGTGGCCGGTGCGCCCAACCGCAGCCATGCCCCCTTCGTGCGGCCGCGGCGCCTCGCCCACGTGCTGCTGTTCAGCAACGACGTGCCGCGGCAGATCCGCTTCTACGAGGAGGTCTTGGGGCTTCGCCTGTCCGACCGCTCGGGCGACGGCATCGCCTTCATGCACGGCGTCCACGGCAGCGACCATCACGTCATCGCCTTCGCCAAGTCGGACGGCCCGGGCCTGCACCACTGCAGCTGGGACGTGGCCTCCATCAACGAGATCGGCCTCGGCGCCATGCAGATGGCGGACAAGGGCTTCGTCAAAGGCTGGGGCCTCGGCCGCCACGTGCTGGGCTCCAACTATTTTCACTATGTCCAGGACCCTGGGGCAGCTTCTCCGAATATTCCTCCGACATCGACTACATCCCCTGCGATCAGGACTGGCAGGCAGGCGACCACCCGCCCCACGACGCCTTCTACATGTGGGGCCCGACCCCGCCCGAGGATTTCATCAAGAACTACGAGGCCGCGTGAGACCTGCTCGCGGCCACAGCTAGGGACATTCATGGCGCGCATCTATGCCTATGCCGGGATCCGGCCGGTGGTGCATCCCACAGCCTTCGTGCATCCCGAGGCCGTGCTGATCGGCGACGTGATCATCGGCGAGGGTGTGTTCGTCGGCCCCGGGGCGAGCCTCAGGGGCGACCTGGGGCGGCTCGTCGTCGAGCGCGGCGCCAATGTGCAGGACAATTGCGTGATGCACGGCTTTCCCGGCAAGGACTGCGTCGTCGAGGAGGACGGCCACATCGGCCATGGCGCCATCCTCCATGGCTGCCGTGTTGGAAAAAACGCGCTCATCGGCATGAACGCCGTCGTCATGGACGGGGCGGTCGTCGGCGAGAACGCGTTCGTGGGCGCCATGAGCTTCATCAAGGCGGGCTTCGAGGTGCCGCCCGGCATGCTGGCGGCGGGCCTGCCGGCGCGGATCGTGCGCGCCCTCTCGCCCGAGGAGATCGCCTGGAAATCCTCGGGAACGCGAGAATATCAAGAGCTGGCACGGCGCGCCCGGGCGACGCTGGTGCCTTGTGAGCCGCTGCCCGAGCCCGAGCCGGACCGCCCCCGCTGCCCGACCCTGGGCGAGGTGCGACCGCTGGCCGAGACGAGACGCGGCGGCACCCACAGCTCGGGCTGAGCCCCCGGCAGCAACCCGACAAAAATCCTCAACCTCGAGAAGGATCGAGCGATGATCTACGAGATGCGCAACTATCACTGCCTGCCGGGCCAGATGCCCAAGCTTCTCGCCCGCTTCAACGACCACACGCTCAAGATCTGGGAGAAGCACGGCATCCGCCAGGCGGGCTTCTGGACCACGCTGATCGGCAACTCCAACCACGAGCTGACCTACATGCTGGCCTGGGAGTCGCTGGCCGAGCGCGAGACCAAGTGGACGGCCTTCATGAACGACCCGGTCTGGCAAAAGGCCCGCGCCGACAGCGAGAAGGACGGCCCGATCCTGTCGCACCTGAGCAGCCAGCTCCTCACGCCCACCGCGTTCTCGTCCGTGAAGTAGCGCCCGCGGGCAAGCCAGCGGCGCCGCGCCTCGGCCTCGACGGCCGGGACGCGGCGCCGCCCTGCCCCCGAGGCCACGAAAGACGAGCCAATCGCTGCCGTTCCTCCTCCATGGGGAGGTCCCGCCGGCCCGGGATCTCCCGCCACACGATGGGCCGGCCGAAGGGGGAAGAAGATGGGCGGATCGAGAAGAGGCCGGGGCATCGCCCTGGCGGCGCTCCTGATGGCCGCAGCGCCGGCGATGGCGGGCGAGGTGCCTTCCGGCGAGGTTCCCTCGGGCGAGCTGCCGTCGGGCGCGCTCTCGGCGAAGAAGCCGCCGGCGAGCACCCTGCCCGAAGCGACGCAGCAGGCGCTGAGCGGGGTCGTGACACGGGCCATGACCCAATGCGACGTGCCGGGCGCCCTCATCGGCGTCTGGACGCCCCAAGGCGATCTCGAGAGCCCGTTCGGCCTCGGCCACGTGGCAAAGGGGCGCCCCGTCCGCCTCGCCGATCACTTCGCCATCCGCAGCGTCACGAAATCCTTCACCGTCACGCTGATCCTCCAGCTCGCGGCCGAGGGCCGGCTCTCGCTCGACGACAAGATCGCGCAATATTATGAAGGTGTGCCTAACGGCGACGCGATCACGCTGCGCGAGCTCGCCGACATGACGAGCGGCGTCTTCGACTATGTGAAGGACGACGGCTTCATCCAGGCGTTCAGCGACAACCTGCTCAAGAAGTTCACCGACCCCGAGCTCATCGCCTTCGCGCTGAGGCACAAGGCCAACTTCCCGCCCGGCACCGCCTACGAATATTCGAACACCAACACGCTGCTGCTGGGCCAGGTCGTGGAGAAGGTCACGCACCGCAGCGTCGCCAAAGAGCTGCGAACGGCCATTCTCCGCCCGCTCCGCCTGCGCCAGACCTCTTATTTGTCGGGCACCCGCATCCCCGGCCCGCGCGCCCAGGGCTATCAGGGCGAGGCGAACGGCGAGCCCCAGCCGATCGACGCCAGCTTCACCTCGCTCGGTGCCGCAGGCGCCATGGCCTCGGATCTGGACGACCTCAAGGCCTGGGCCGGCGCCCTGGTCGACGGCACCCTGCTGCCCGAGAAGCTCCAGGCCGAGCGCTTCGTCACCCACCCCAGGACCAACGGGCCCGACTACGACGCTTACGGCCTCGGCATCGGCGAGATCGACGGCTGGTGGGGCCACACCGGCATGGGCCTGGGCTTCGCCGCGGCCGTGTTCCGTCGCACCGACACCGACAGCACCATCGTCATCCTCGTCAACGCCTCCAACGTCGACGACGTCCCCGCCCGCATCCTGCGCCGCTTCATCAAGATCCTCGAGACGGGCAGCGAGGGGCCGTATGCGGGAAAGGCGATTTGTGAGTGAGGGTAAGGCTCGACTGGCACTGAAAGAGGACGAGGAGCGCCCAGGCGGTCCTCAACCTAAGCCTCCGACCGCCCCCTCGGATAAGCCGTCAGCCCATCCGCAATCACCTCCCACGCCAGCTTCTCGCTCGTCCACACATGGAGCGTGGGCGGTGCCGCTTCCGGGCGGTCGAGGCTGACGGTCATCACGTCGATGGTCTCGGGCTCGCTGTCGCTGCGGTAGGTGAGCGGCGAGCCGCAGGCCCCGCAGAAGCTCCGCGTCACGGGCGGCGAGGATTTTGTCTCGGCGGGCGCTCCCTTGACGATGGTGAAGGCGGCCGAGGGGACACAGACAAACGGCAGGCTCGGGGCCGAGGCCACCTTGCGGCAGGTGCGGCAATGGCAGATGCCGCTCACCAGGACCGGGCCGTCGATCCGGTAGCGCACGGCACCGCACAGACATCCACCTTCGAGCATTTTCGCCTCCGTCCTCGACCGGCACGCCGCGCCTTCACCATGGCGAGCCTCCGACCCCGATTCGAGTGTAGCGCCCTCCCCATCGAGAGCCACCCCGCAAAATGGCGAGGGCTTGCCGGCATCGTCGCGCTGACCGAGGGTGCTGGCGGTCCACCCGTAGTGACGGCACACCCGCGACCGGACCGCCGCGAGATCATCGCAATGCAGCGCTGGTCACGGCACAGGCGCGGACGGCCCAGCCGCGCGGCGCGGCGCGTTTCGGATCGACCGTCGCCTTCGTAGACGGCACCGGTATCAGAGAGACCGCAGATGAGGCTCCCCAGCGGGCTCATATCAATAGGAAGGTCATCACGTAATGACAGGCCAGACCGAGAACGTGCAGTCAAAGAAATCTTCACTGCCCCGACTGGACAATGTTGGCATCGTGGTGGAATCGCTTGATGAGGCCATCTCTTTTTTCACCGAGCTTGGCCTCACGCTCCAAGGGCGGGCGATGATCGAGGGAGAATGGGCGGGACGCGTCACCGGACTGGACGATCAACGTGTCGAGATCGCCATGATGGCTACGCCCGACGGCCACAGCCGTCTCGAGCTCTCGCGATTCCTCGCCCCGTCCGTGGTCGCCGATCACCGCCGTGCCCCGGTGAACGCGCTCGGCTATCTCCGCATCATGTTCGCCGTCGAGGACATCGACGAGACGCTGGACAGGCTCCGGACGCGCGGCGCCGAGCTCGTCGGCGATGTCGTACGATACAAGGACGCGTACCGGCTCTGCTATATCCGCGGCCCCGAAGGAATTCTCATCGGATTGGCCGAAGAGCTCGGCAAAAGGTAGCCATGCGCATGGCGCTCGAATATCAGATGCAGCCCGCGCTCTATCCCCCCTTCACCGCCCCGGCCGCGAGGCCGCTCACGATCTCGCGCTGGACGAAGACGGTGAGGATGAGGACCGGCAGCGTCACGACGAGCGCGGCCGCAGCCAAGGGGCCCCAGGAGAGCTGCTCGAAGCTCAAGGAGTTGTAGACGGCCACGGGCAGCGTGCGCGTCTCGCGCCCCGCCAGGACCACGGCAAAGATAAAATTGTTCCAGGAGAAGATGAAGGAGAGGATGGCGCCCACGACGATGCCGGGGCGCGCGAGCGGCAGGGCCACGCGCCAGAAGGCCTGCCAGAGATTGGCGCCGTCGATGAGCGCGGCCTCCTCGAGCTCGCCCGGCAGGTTCTCGAAAAAGCCCAGCATCACCCAGACGATGATCGGCACCGAGATGACGAGGTGGATGATGATCAAGGGGTAGAGCGTGCCGGTGAGGTGCAGGAAGCGGAACATGATGAACATCGGGATGAGGTAGCTCAGGCCCGGCGTGATGCGCGAGACGAGGACGAGAAGGCCCAGCCCCTCCGCCCGCGCCTTGGCGAGGCCATAGCCCGCCGGCACGCCCACGAGGAGAGCCACGAGCGTCGAGACGCCCGAGACGATGATGCTGTTCCAGGTATAGAGCAGAAACGGGTTCTGCTGGAAGATCTGGACGTAGTTCTGCCAGGCGAACTCCCTGGGCCAGAAGACGGGCGGATAGGCGGCGTTGTCGATCTCGTTCTTCAAGGACAGCGACAGCATCCACAGGAAAACGAGAATGGCCGGCGAGACGATGACGAACACCGCGAGCGCGAAGAGGATCTTTCTCAACAGCACGCGGAGGCCGAAGGCCGTCGAGTGGGCGAAGGCGCCCTTGAGCGAGGGGGTCATGTCTTGAGCGACCACTGGGTGCGCTGCCTCGACCACAGGAGGAGCAGCGTCATGGCGATGATGATGACGAAGAAGACGACGACCACGGCCGAGGCGTAGCCGATATTGTAGAAGGCGAAGGCCTGCAGATAGAGGAAGATGTTGATCGTCTCGGACGCGGTGCCGGGGCCGCCCTGGGTGATGACGAAGATGGTGTCGAAGGCCTTCAGGGCGTCGATGGTGCGGATGACGACGGCCACCATCACGAAGGGCAGGACGAGCGGCCAGGTGATGTGGCGGAACATCTGCCAGGCCGAGGCGCCGTCGATGAGCGCCAATTCGTAGGGCTCGGTCGGCAGCGAGGCGAGGCCGCCCAGGACGATCAGCATCACCAAGGGCGTCCACTGCCAGATCTCGACGAGGACGAGGCTCGGGATCACCGTGTCGGGTGCGAAGACCCATAGCTGCGGCGGGATGCCGACGAGCGAGAGGAGATAGTTGAGCACGCCCAGCTGGGGATGGAACATCATCGTCCAGACGAGGGCGATGGCGACCGGAGTCGCCATCATCGGCATCATGAAGAGCGTGCGCAGAACGCCGCGGAACGGGAACTCGCGGTGGAAGACGACGGCAGCCGCCACCCCCAGCGCCACCGGCAGCAGCACGGCCAGAAAGGTGAAATAGAAGGTCCGCCCGATGGCGCCGATGAAGCGGCTGTCGTGGAGGAGCTGGGCGTAGTTGCCCAGCCCCACAAACTGCCGCTCGCCCACGATCGGCCAATCGTGCGCCGAGAGGTAGATCGTGAAGACCCAGGGAAAGACGATCACGGCGAAGATGACGAGCAGCGCCGGTGCTGCGAACAGGAGATAGCGCCAGCGGCGCCTGTAGGGCGTCCCGGCCGCGGCGGGCCCGGCCGCCTTGCGCGCGGCGGCCGGGCCCGTGGTGACGCTGCTGCTCATCGACAGGCCAGGGCGCTCAGGCCTTCTCGCTCTTCTCGAGGATCGGCTTGAACTGCTCGGTCGCCTTCTCGAGCTCGGGCTTGGCCTCGGCACCGTTGATCATGTTGGTGAGCCCGATGCCGAAGATGTCGCGGAACTCGGTCACCGGGATGACGACCGGCAGGCTCGGCCGCCCGATCTTGCTGCACTCGACGATCGCCTGGACGACGTCCTTGGAGGAGGTGGTGCCGGCCAGCACCTTGGGGTCCTCGTAGACACCGGTGCGCCCGGGCGCGCCGTAGCCGCCCTGGAGCTGGCGGGCGGCCATCGCCTTGCTCGTCGCCCACTGGCAATAGAGGAACGCCGCCTCCTTCTTGTCGGTGAAGGCCGACACGCCCATGCCGTCGGCGAAGCTGCCCGAATGCTGCGCCACCGGGCCCTTGGGCTGCATCACATATTTGGTGCGCCCGGCGACCCGGGACTTGGTCTTGTCCTCGACCGGGACGGCAAAGCCGATGCCGTCCAGCCACATGGCGGCGCGGCCCTGCATGAAGCTCGCCTGCGCCTCCATCCAGTTGAAGCCGCTGACGCCCGCAGGCCCGTACTTCACGTTCAAGGTCTTGTAGAGCTCGGCCGCGGCGACGGCGGGCTCGCCGGTGGTGTGCATGACACCCTTGTCGTCGATCGAATCGACGTCCCAGCCCAGCAGCAGGTTGGTCCAGACCGGCACGTTGGCGTTCTTGATGCCCCGGTCGACCCAGCCGGTGACGCCGTTCGAGGGATCGTGCAGCGCCTTCGCCGCCTCGACCATCTCGTCGAACGTCGTGGGATAGGCGACGCCCTTCTTCTCGAAGAGGTCCATGTTGGCGTAGACGAGATGGTAGTCGATGTTGATCGGCAGCGTGTCGATGCGCCCGTCCGCCTGCGTCGCCCACAGGAGCCCGGCCTTCGAGAAGTCGGCGAAGTCGTAGTCGGGGAAGGTGAGCTGCGGGTCGGCCAGCATCGACTTCACGTCGACCAGCCATTTGCCCTTGGCGACCAGGCGCTTTTGCACGTGCAGCGCCAGCATCAGCACATCGAACGAGGTCGAGCCCGAGGTGAACTCGATCACCGCCTTCTGGCGCTGCTGCTGCTCGGGCACCTGCTCGGAGCCGACGCTGATGCCGGTGAGCTCGGTGAACTCGCTCTCATATTTCTGCAGGAGGTCGCCGCGCGGCCCCTTCGCCAGCAGCACCTCGATGTGCTGGCCCTTGAAACGCATCGGATCGAACCCGCCCTCGGCGGCCTTCGCCCGGCGCATCACGAAGGGCGATGCGACCCCGGCCAGCGCTGCTGCACCCGCCGTCGTCTGCAGCAATGCCCGGCGCGACAGCTGACCCGGCTTCCCGTCCGAATGCCTCATCGTTGCCTCCCCTTCTGGTTCTTCGCCCCGGCCCACGGCCCCGTGCGGGCGGCGGGTGGAACGGCCTCTCCTGGTCCCGGAGAACGTCGGGTGACAGGTTTCATGTTCGTAATGTTGAAGTCAAGCGGCGGCGCCCCTCCATGGACGCATCCCTCCCTCCCCGCTTGACCCCGCCTCGCCTCGCGCCTAAGACCGCTGGCACGTGGTGATTTGGGCCGGCCGGCTTGCGGGCCACGTTAAAGAATCCGCTAAAAGGTCGGGATGCACGACCGCCCCGACCCTTCAGGCCGGGGCGTTCGTGTTTCGGAGATGCCGTGATGTCGGAGCAGCAACCCTCCTGGAGCCTCGCAACCCAGCTCGTCCATGCCGGCCGCATGCGCTCGGCCTTCGGCGAGACCAGCGAGGCCCTCTTCCTCTCCTCGGGCTTTGTCTATGGCCGGGCGGAGGACGCCGAGGCGCGCTTCGCCGACCGCGATCCCGGCTACATGTACTCGCGCGTCAGCAACCCCACGGTGCGGATGTTCGAGCAGCGCATGGCGATGCTCGAGGGTGCGGAGGAGGCCACGGCCACCGCCACCGGCATGGCCGCCGTCCACGCGGCGCTGCTCTCGCTGCTCAAGGCCGGCGACCGGGTGGTGGCCTCGCGCCTGCTCTTCGGCTCCTGCCACTACATCCTGACCGAGATCCTGCCCCGCTTCGGCATCGCGATCGAGCTCGTCGACGGCCGCGACCTGGCCGCCTGGGAGCAGGCGCTCGCCAAGCCCGCCCGCCTCGTCTTCCTCGAGACGCCGGGCAACCCCACGCTCGAGCTGGTCGACCTCGAGGCCGTGGCGACCCTCGCCCACAAGGCCGGCGCCCTCGTCGTGGTCGACAATGTCTTCGCCACGCCGCTGCTGCAAAAGCCGATGCAGCTCGGCGCCGACATCGTCGTCTACTCGGCCACCAAGCACATCGACGGCCAGGGCCGCTGCCTGGGCGGTGCTATCCTGTCCTCGGCCCAGCTCAAGAAGGACAAAATACAGCCCTGGTGCAAGAACACCGGGCCGGCCTTGAGCCCCTTCAACGCCTGGGTGCTCCTGAAGGGCCTGGAGACGCTGGAGCTCAGGCTCGCCCGCCACGTCGCCACGACGGACGCCCTCGCCCGCTGGCTCGAGGCCCATCCGAAGGTGACGAAGGTCCTCCATCCCGGCCTCGAGAGCCATCCCCAGCACGCCCTCGCGCGGCGCCAGATGCGGGGCGCCGGCAGCATGATCGCCTTTTATGTCGAGGGCGGCCAGGAGCGGGCCTTCGCGGTGATGAACAGCCTCGGGCTCATCGCCATCTCGAACAATCTGGGCGACGCCAGGAGCCTCGTCACCCACCCCGCCACCACCACCCATTCCAAGGTGCCCCTGGAGGAGCGGCAGGCGCTGGGCATCACCGAGGGGCTGATCCGCCTCTCGGTCGGGCTCGAGGGGCTGGAGGACCTCCAGGCCGACCTCGACCAGGCGCTGCGCAGGTGACCGGGGCGACCCCGGACGGCCTCGGGGCCTGGATCGGCCGCACCGAAACCTCACGGTTTCGCCTCGATCCCTGGCCCGCGGCGGCGCTGACAGCCGCCCTCGACCGCGACGACCCGCCGGCCGAGGGCGCTCCGCTTCCCCCGTTCTGGCACCACCTCTACGGCCTGCCGGCGCCGAAGGCCTCCGCCACCGGCCCCGACGGCCACCCCGCCCGCGGCGGCTTTCTGCCGCCCGTCCCGCTGCCGCGCCGCATGTGGGCCGGCGGCCGCCTCGTCTGGCACCGCCCGCTGCGCATCGGCCAGACCATCGAGCGCCGCTCCACGGTCAAGGCCATCCGTGACAAAAAAGGAAAGACCGGCCTTCTTGTCTTTGTCACGGTCGAGCATCGCTTCTCCGGCCCCGACGGCCTCTCGCTCGTCGAGGAGCACGACATCGTCTACCGCGAGGCCCCCGCCTCGCCCCCGCCGGCAGCGCCCAAGGCGCCGCCGCCCGGGCGATGGCGACGCTCCTGGCTGCCCGATCCCGTTCTTTTGTTCCGCTACTCGGCCCTCACCTACAACGGCCACCGCATCCACTACGATCATCCCTACGTCACCGAGGTCGAGGGCTATCCCGGCCTCGTCGTCCACGGGCCGCTCATCGCGACGCTGATGCTCGACCTGCTGCGCCGCGAGCGCCCGGGCACCTTCATCCGTCGTTTCTCCTTCAGGGCCACCGCTCCCCTCTTCGCCGGCGAGCCCCTCACGATCCATGCCGACCCCGATCCCGCCCCCAATTCCGACGACGCCCAGCTGACAAAAACCTGGGCGGAGGGGCCGGAGGGGCGCCTCGCCATGCAAGGTGAGGCCGAGCTTGGCCGCGAAAGCTGAAGAAAGCATGAAGGAGACCGCCCGATGAGCGCAGCAGAGACCAAGGCCGACAAGAGCATGGCGGCCTACGAGGCCGAGCTCGCGGAGCTGCGCGCCAGCATCGACAATATCGACGCCGCCCTCATCCACATGCTGGCCGAGCGCTTCAAGCTCACCCAGCGGGTCGGCGTCATGAAGGCCCATTACGGCGCCCCGCCCGCCGACCCGGCCCGCGAGGGCCGCCAGATCGCGCGCCTGCGGGCGCTGGCCGAGACCGCCCGCCTCGACCCCGCCTTCGCCGAGAAGTTTTTGGCCTTTGTCATCGCCGAGGTGATCCGCCACCACGAGGCGGTCAGGGGGTAGAGGAAGCCCTGCCCTCGACCGGCTCCGAAAGCGAGCCCTAGGCGCTGGTGCTGGCAGCCCAGCTGGCATGGCCGATGCCGGGCTTGCCGCCGAGGCGGGCCACGACCTGGTCGAGCTCCCTGGGATTGACCGCGGTGCTCACCAGCGTGGCGACGAGCTCGGCAACACCTTCGCCGCGCTGGACCACCTTGACGTCGCCCACCGGATAGCTCGCCGCCTCCAGCTGCTGCAGCAGCAGGCCGCGCGCCACCGGCACCGAGGCGGGATCGGTGGCGAGCCGCACCTCGTAGGTCGCCTCGAGCGCCCGCTCGTTGAAGGGGATGCGGTTGATGGCGTTCACGAGCGAGCGCAGCAGGGTGTTGCCGGCGATGACGAAGAAGGTGAGCAGCGCGGCCTCGGCCACCATCTCGACCCCGGTGCAGGCCCCCACCGCCGCGGCGCACCACAAGGTGGCCGCCGTGTTGAGCCCGCGCACGTTCATGCCCTCCCTCATGATCACGCCGGCGCCGAGGAAGCCCACGCCGGAGACGACGTAGGAGATCACCCGCACGGCCTCGACGCCTCCGCCGATCCGCGCGGCGACGTCGACGAAGGCGGCGGCCCCCACCGCCACCAGGACGCAGGTCCTAAGCCCGGCGGTGCGCTGGCGATATTGCCGCTCGATGCCGATCAGCGTGCCGAGCACGAAGGCCGAGCCCAGGCTGACCACGCTGTCGAGGAAGGGATAGAGCTGAAAGCTCTCGATGAACCGCATGGCCTGGCCGCCGCTCCCGAAGCCGGTGGGCTTCGTCTATCACCCCAAAGTGTCGGCAGCTACGAGCCGACGGACGCGCGCGTGGCGGCAGGGAGCGCCGCTGTGGCGGCGCCGCCAGCCGGCCATCGCCACGAAACCGTCAGGGCCTAGGAGGCGAGGCCCTGACGGTGCCGCCTTCAGATTGAACTGTGTAATGTGTTGCCTTACACCTTACACTCTGACATGCTTCCGAGAGCTTTAGGAGCATCCTCATGTCGGAAAAGCCGAATTCCTCTAGGACCGCCTCGGCGCGTAAGAATGGCGCGCCGCTCCATCCTGGGAAATACGTCCGCGAGACAGTTCTCACGCCAAAGGCGATGTCAGTGACCGACGCCGCGAAGCTGATCGGCATCAGTAGGCCTAGCGCATCCAATTTCCTAAACGGCAAGGTCGGGGCTACACCGGAAATGGCGACGCGAATTGAGCGCGCATTCAATATCCCGACACAGACGCTTTTGGATATGCAGGCGGCATATGACGCGGCTGAGGCTAGATCGAAGGGCGCGCCCTCTAATACGAAGGTGTATGTGCCGCCATTCCTCGCACTAAAAGCCAATGATATCGAACAATGGGCAGCGCAAAATATCCCGGCACGTATCCGCCTCTCGGTGTTCCTTCGCACGCTAGTGCACTCGACAGCCGTGGGCCTGACGAAAGTCGACTTTCCCGGTAACGACGACGCTGAACAGCCTGGCTGGGATGGCTTTGTGGAAGCAAGTGCGGGGACCCCTTGGATTCCTCACGGGCCCTCCGGCTGGGAGTTCGGCACCAACCGAAACATCAAAGGCAAGGCCGACTCGGATTTCGCGAAGAGCATCAAGGCTCTCAGCAAAGCTGAGCGTCTCCGTATGACATTCGTCTTCGTAACGCCCCGACGCTGGCCCGGAAAAGGCGCATGGCTCGCCGAGGCAAAGGCCAAGAAGCAGTGGAACGATGTACGAGCTTACGACGCTCAGGATCTAGAGCAGTGGCTGGAACAGTCCATCGCAGGCCAAACATGGCTGGCGAACGAGACCCACCATCCATCCGATGGGGTCCGCTCCCTCGACAAATGTTGGCGGGACTGGGCCGGCGTTGCGAGCCCGCCTTTGTCGGAAGCCCTCTTCAGCTCCGCTATCGATGCTGCCAAACGTACAATGCTCTCTCGCCTAACGCAGCCGCCTGACGGGCCTACCATCATCGCCGCTGACTTCCGTCGAGGAGGCGCTCGCCTTTCTGTCCACCCTCTTCAGTGAGAGCGGCGGCGCGGAGCTCGCATTGTATCGGGATCGCGTCCTTGTGTTCGACAAGCCCGGTACACTCCCACGTCTCGCTCACGGAACGCAGGGGTTCATCGCCGTCGCTGCCAACCGAGAGGTCGAGCGTGAGCTTGCCCTGCTCACAACGTCGCAGCCATCCATCATCGTCTATCCCCGGAATGCGGTGACCGCGACGCCGCACATAGTTCTTGAACCGATAGGCTACGAAACATTCCGAAGTCGCGCTCGAGGGTATGGGCTACGACCGCGATAATGTAGCAAAATATAGTAACCAATCCGGCCGTTCGCTCACCGTCCTCCGCCGACGCCTCTCCACCATTCCGGCCGTTCGAACTCCCGGGTGGGCCGCTGACGCAGCGACCGCGGCTAGCCTCGCTCCGTTTTTGTTGGTCGGTGCATGGCACTCCCAGAATGACGCGGACCGGTCGGCACTGTCACGGCTAGCAAACGGCCTGCCATATGAAACGCTCGAAACGGAATGCCAGCGCCTTACGCAACTCAATCGATGCTCCGATGTGGTCCATCGGTCACTATCGCGGCGTAATATCAAAGCTCGACCTGCTATTCGCGATCAGCGGGTTCCTCACCGTTCCGGATCTAGAGCGTTACCTCGAGCTCGCACCACGCATTTTGTCTGAGGACGATAAGACACTGGACCTTCCGGAGAGTGAGCGCTGGATGGCTCCCCGGTCGAGAAAATTTTCGGCTGCCTTTCGGAACGGACTCTCCGAGACACTCGTGCTGCTTGCCGTCCACGGAAACAGCCTCTTTAAGCATCGCCTCGGCTTTGATGCCGAAAGAGAAGTTGACCGGGTCGTGCAGGCCCTTCTTCCAACGCCACTTACGACACGTATGCTGGAAGCCAATAATCATGACCTTCCGACCTACGCTGAAGCCGCTCCGGACGCATTCTTGTCGATCATTGAGCGCGATCTGAAGACTGAACGGCCCGCCGTCCTTGATCTGCTACGGCCGGCCAATTCAGGTGTATTAGGTGGTGGCCCCAGTAGGTCTGGCCTATTGTGGGCTTTGGAGGGGCTTTCCTGGAACCCAGCGACCCTGCCTCGCGCTGCTCTAATTCTCGCACGTCTGGCGCAGACCGAGATCAACGACAACTGGGCCAACAAACCCATTCATTCGTTAGGCGCTATCTTCCGGGCGTGGATGCCGCAGACTTCGGCGAACCACGATGAACAACTCCGCCTCATGAAGAAGCTCGCAGGGAGCTATCCTCATGTTGCCTGGAAGCTATGCATCGCGCAGTTCGACCCGTCCGATCAGGCAGGAATCTATTCTTACAAGCCTCGATGGCGCGCCGACGGCTATGGCTTTGGCGAACCGTTTCCGACCGTGGGACCGCACATTGCATTCGCGCGCGAAACGCTAGCCATGGCCCTTACCTGGAAAGACCACTCGCGCGAAATGCTTGGTGACCTAATAGAGCGTCTTCATGGCATAGATGATGTGGCACAGGCTACGGTGTGGGAGCTCGTCGCGTCCTGGACCGGCACACGTGCATCGGACGCCGACAGAGCCGTTCTGCGGGAAAAGATCCGCGTCACAATTCTGTCGCGCCGTGGAGCGATGCGTTCCAAGAATGGAAGCGCCGCCAAACTTACGGCCTCGGCGAAGGCCGCGTATGCGGCGCTTACCCCCCGAGACCTGCTGAACAGGCACGAGTGGCTCTTTCGGGACGGTTGGGTTGAAGAGACGGCCGAGGAGATTTCGGACGAGATACTTGATTATCAGCAGCACGAGGAGCGCATCAAAACTCTTCGCGTCGATGCATTGCGTGAGGTTCTGACGCAACGCGGGCTGCCCGGCGTCTTCGAGCTGGCGGAACGCGGAAACGCGGCGGCTCAGATAGGCTGGTTACTAGCAGGGCACCTGCTTCCAAAGAAAGATGTCTCCGATTTCCTGATTGCCGCATTAGGGTGGGCACCCGAGGCTGAGGCGTCGCCTAAGACGGATCTCATAGCGGGTGCCCTGCGCTCTGTTGATGACGACGCCGAGCGCGCGTGCATTTTAAAGATAGCTGCAGACCGGCTCTCGCAAGCGGAGTTCACGCGCCTTTTGCTGCTCGCGCCCTTTTGTCGCGGCACGTGGACGATGGTCGACGCATTGGATGAAGCGCGCCGCTGCGCCTATTGGACCGAGGTGGTGCCGGATTGGACTCGCCGTTCCGACACGGAGAACGCCGAAGGCGTGCAGCGCTTGATGGCTGCGCAACGGCCTAGAGCCGCTTTCTCGTGTGTTCGTCTTGAGCTGGAAAAGGTCGAGCCTTCCCTGCTGTTTCGATTGCTGACCGAAATGGCACGAGGCGGGAATGAGGAGCCTGGGCGCTATCAACTGGAGCGGTACGACATCGAGCGCGCCTTCGTCCTAATAGATCGGCACCCGGAGCTAACGGTCGAGCAGAAGGCGCGATTGGAGTTCGATTACCTTGAAGCCCTAGCGCGCCCCTGGGGCCGCCATGAGGGACATGGTATCTCCGAATCTCGAGAAATATATCGAAGATCACCCGGAGGTGTTCGTTCAAGCCGTTGTTTGGGTGTATAAGCGGCAGGATGGGGGAGAAGATCCGGAAGAGTTCAAGGTCGCCCCTGAGAAAATTACAGCGTTGGCTGAGCGCGGTTACAAACTTCTTGAGGCCCTTGAGGGAATTCCTGGCCATAACGAATTCGGCGAGCTGAAGACCGAGGAGCTAGCGGAGTGGGTCAAGACTGTCCGCGATGCGTGCTGTAAGCTTGGTCGAACCGAGATCGGTGATACTTGGCTTGGAAAACTGTTTGCGAGCGCACCGTCCGGTAAAGACGGTGTCTGGCCATGTGAGCCCGTACGAGATGTAATGGAGGATATACAGTCAGAGAGGATATCCGACGGGGCACATACTGGCCTTTACAATTCACGTGGTGTACATTGGCGTGGAGAGGGCGGTGGTCAGGAGCGAGAACTAGCAAATAGATATCGTAGCTGGGCTGAGGCACTCCACTACTCGCATCCGTTCGTTGCCTCAAACCTATTGATGGGCATGGTCAGAACTTACGAGGAGGAGGCGAGCCGCGAGGACGCTGTGGCTGGCATCAAGCGGCGTATGCGTTAGAGGAACCGGCAGAGCGCGTGGCAGGCGCTTAGCTCCCCCTGGCGTACGTCTCCCTGAGCGCCTGCATGAGATCCGCCTGCGCCCGGGCACGGATGAAGGCCCCCGCCAGCGTGAACTCTTCCTCCAGGGCGTCATAGGCCTCGACATAGGCCGGGTCCCGGTGCCACTCGGCGAGCGCCTCATCCGCTGGGATACTCCTACGCATCATCGCACCTCCGCCGCCGCTGAGAGCCGCGCGACCGTCCCAACCGCCATGGCATTGTAGCCAATGTTGCCGTTAGCAGGAATCCCTGTTGACATGCGGTATATGTTCCTTTACATAGACCCACATGCCTCGCGTGCTCACCCGTTCCCCCATCAAGATGCCCGGCACCCGCCAGTGCCGGCTCGCCCGACGTCTCGCCGCCGGTCTCTCCCCGGCCGAGATCAAAAGGCTCGACACCGCGACCGAGGAGGACATCGAGGCTTTTGTCAGCGACCGGGACCTCTCCCGCCTGGTCGACCAGTACGCCGCCGTCCGTGCTTTGCCTTTGCCCGAGCGGCAGGCCCGCCTGTTCGAGACGGCGTGGCTGGAGCTCTCGAGCCTCATCGACGTCGGCGACCGACGCGCGATGCTCTTCGTCGTCTACCAGGCGAACCGGGCCCGGCATCCGGTAAGGCACCTCGTCAAGCTGGTGGTCGAGCGCTTCGAGAACGTGCGCCAGCCCTACGAGCGGCGCGACACGCCTTCGCCCGCCGGCTCCTCGCCCGAGACGATGCAGGGCTACGGCCAGCATCCGCTGGGCCCGGCGCAGGAGGCCATCAACCGCCTCGTCGACTTTCTCCCCGCTCAGGCGGGCGAGGCTGTTCTTGTCAGGGCCGAGCTCGAGCCGGCAGCGGCCGAGGCTCCCATCGAGGAGCCGGCCGCGACACCCGAAGAAATTCCCGCCGGCGATGCTGGCGATCCCGCCTCCGCCGACGACGAGCCCCTTTCACCCCTCGCCGCCATGGCCCGGGCCAACCCGGCTCTGGCGGACTGGATCATCGGGCGCATCGAGAAGCGCCTGGCCGAGCTCGGCGCCGAAGCCGCCCGAGCCCGACGACCCGAGAAAAATGGCCGGCCTCAAACCCCTCGGCCCTTAACCGAAAAAAGACAAAAGACTGCTTTTCTCACTCACGACGCTCTGCCTGGTCGGCGCGTCGGTGCTGGCGTTGGGGTGTCGGGTCCGGTGGGGTGTGGTAGGGTTGCTGGAGCAAGCGAGAGGGGGAGCCTCATGAGCCAGTCCTATCCGCGCGACATGGTCGGTTACGGGCGCAATCCGCCGAACCCGGACTGGCCGGGCGGGGCGCGGCTGGCGCTGCAGATGGTCATCAATTACGAGGAGGGTGGCGAGAACACCATCCTCAACGGCGATCCGGGCTCGGAGGCTTTTCTTTCGGAGATCATCGGCGCGCAGCCGCTCATGGGCGTGCGCAACATGAACATGGAGTTGATCTACGAGTATGGCAGCCGGGCCGGCTTCTGGCGGCTGTGGCGGCTGTTCAGGCGCTTCGACATGCCGATCACCGTCTATGCGGTGGGCCTGGCGCTCGAGCGCAATCCCGACGCCGCTGCCGCCATGAACGAGGCCGGCTGGGAGATCGCGACGCACGGGCTCAGGTGGATCGACTACCAGTATATGGGCATCGAGGCGGAGCGGCGGCATCTCGAGGAGACGATCCGCATCCACAAGGCCGTGACGGGCGAGCGGCCGCTGGGCTTCTATATCGGGCGCAACAGCCCCAACTCGCTCAAGCTCTGCGCCGAGGAGGGCGGCTTTCTTTACTGCGCCGATTCTTATGCGGACGATCTGCCCTACTGGGTGACGGTGGAGGGCAAGCGGCAGCTCATCGTGCCCTACACGCTCGATGCCAACGACATGCGCTTTGCCACCGCCCAGGGCTTCAACTCGGCCGACCAGTTTTTTGCCTATCTCCGGGACACCTTCGACGTGCTCTACGCCGAGGGCGAGGACGCGCCCAAGATGATGTCGGTGGGGCTGCACTGCCGCCTGACCGGGCGCCCGGGCCGCCTCAAGGGCCTCGAGCGCTTCCTCGAGCATGTGAGGAAGCACGACAAGGTCTGGATCACGCGGCGCGTCGACATAGCACGGCACTGGCATGCGCATCACGGCTGAGCGGCCCGGCAAGCTGGTCGCGTGCTCGCCGGTCCATGGCCGCCCTGCCCCGGCGCCATGGCCCGCGGGGTCCTCCTCGCGTATCCTTGCCGCCTCGATCTCTGCTAGGCTAGCCTTTGCCCTGACCGGCAGCTCCGGTCGTGCAGAGGCCCGTGATGGAACGAAAGGTCGAGCGGCGCCTGTCGGCCGTTCTCGCGGTGGACGTGGTCGGCTACAGCCGGCTGATGGGCCGTGACGAGGCCGGGACGCTCCGACGGCTCAAGAGCTATCGCCGCGAGGCCGTCGACCCGGCGCTGAAGCGGCATGGTGGAAGGTTGGTGAAGCTGATCGGTGACGGGGCGCTGGTCGAGTTCCCCAGTGTCTCCGAAGGCTTGGCCGCGGCCGTCGAGGCGCAAGGCGCCATCGCCGCGTTGAACGACCGGGTGCCCGAGGACGAGCGCCTCGTCTTCCGGGCTGGCCTTCATCTGGGCGACATCATCCTCGACGGCGAGGACATCTACGGCGACGGCGTGAATGTCGCGGCACGGCTCGAGGCGGCGGCACCGCCGGGCGGCATCGCCGTCTCGCGCAGCGTGCGCGAGGCGGTGGGCGATCGGTTGCCGGTCCGGTTCGAGGACCGGGGCCTCCATACCCTCAAGAACATCGACCAGCCGATGGGCGTCTTCCACGTCGCCTGGGACGCGGCCGGATGGCCCGAGCCCGCGATCGCGGAGCCCGGCCCGGGGTGGTGGACGCGTCGCCGGGTGGCTCTCCTCGTCACAGCCTGCGCTGGCATCATTCTCGTCGCCGCAATAGGGATGAGCGCCCGTTCATGGCTGGCCCCTTCCAGCGAGGCCCCAGCACCCCTGTCCGAAGAGCAGAAGCCGTCGGTCGCGGTGCTGGCGTTCACGAACCTCAGCAGCGATCCTGGCCAGGACTATTTCAGCGACGGCATCTCCGAGGGCATCCTGACCGCCCTGGCGCGGTCCCCGGACCTGACCGTCATCGCCCGCAACTCGTCGTTCGCCTACAAGGGCAAGGCTGTCGATGTGACGGACATCGGCCGCGCGCTGGGGGTACGCTACGTGCTCGAGGGGAGCGTGCAGCGCGAGGACAACCAGATCCGGGTAACGGCGCAGCTCATCGACGCACGCACGGGGGGCCACCTCTGGGCCGAGAAATACGACCGGCCCCTCGGGGACGTGTTCGCCGTTCAAGACGAGATCTCGGGCACGATCGCGGCACGGCTGGCCAACCGTATCGAGCGCGCCGAGATCAGCGCGGCACGGCACAAGCCCACCTCGGATCTCACCGCCTATGATGCCTTTCTCCGAGGCCGCGACATCCTTCTCCGCTCCGCCTCGAAGGACGACATGCTGCGGGCTCGGGGCTTCTTGGAGGACGCCATCGCGCGCGATCCCGAGCTCGCGCCGGCCTACGCCGACTTGGCGTTCACCTACTACCGCGAGATAGCGCGTCGCTGGAGTCCGGAGCGCCGCGCGGAGGCGATCGCCGATGGCCTGCGCCTGGCCGAGCGAGCCCTGACGCTCGACCCGTCCTTGGCCCCGGCGCACACGGTGATGGGCAATCTCGTGATGCGAAGCGGTGACGTCGAGACGGCGATGCGATGGCATCGCCAGGCGATCGCCCTGAATGCCAATGATCCCGATACCCATGCAGGGCTGGCCAACGTGCTGCTGTTCATGAACAGGGCAAAGGAGGCGGTGCCGCTGATGCGCAGGGCCCTTCTCCTGGATCCGCTTCACCCGCCCTTGTACGACAACTACATGGGTCGCGCCCTGTTGCTCAGCGGGGACTTCGAAGGAGCGATCCCCTATCTGAGCGAGTGCGTTCGGCGCCTCCCAAACTCCTGGAGCTGCCGTCAGAGCCTGGCCACGGCAGATCTCTATGCCGGGCGGAGTGAGGCCGCGGCCCATGAGTTCAGCGCGATGCTCGCCTACTTCCCCTACAAGTCGGTGGCCGAATGGCGCTCGCAGAGCGACTACCGTGACGGCCCCCAGACGAAGCTGTTGGCTACCGCCCTGGCTCGGCTGGGACTGCCGGAGGTGGCCGTTCAGGACGCCGATACGCTTGGCGTCAGATGAGCCATCCCTCGAACCCAGCCAGCCGAGGGACCGCAAGGTGGGCACATGGGCCGGCGCTCGGCCGAGCAGTTTTCTGCCTATCTCCGGGACACCTTCGACGTGCTCTACGCCGAGGGCGAGGACGCGCCCAAGATGATGTCGGTGGGGCTGCACTGCCGCCTGACCGGGCGCCCGGGCCGCCTCAAGGGCCTCGAGCGGTTCCTCGAGCATGTAAGGAAGCACGACAAGGTCTGGATCACGCGGCGCGTCGACATAGCACGGCACTGGCATGCGCATCACGGCTGAGCGGCCGGCCGCCTTGCGGCCGCGTGACGGGGATCACAGAGACGGGCGGATTAAGGCGTAAGAGCAGTCCCTGGATCGAAGCGATCCAGCCGTGTCGGGATCCCGCCAGCGACGGCCGACACGGCGACCCTCGGCTGTGAAGAAGGCTGAACAAGGTGACGAACGCCATAGCCTGGCCGCGCAAGCAGCGCGAGATCCACAACCATCACATGGATTCCACGGTCTGGAACCATTTCGCGTTCCGGCCGGACGACATCGTGGTTGCCACCTACGGCAAGTCTGGCACCACCTGGACCCAGCAGATCGTGGGCCAGCTCGTCCTCGGCGGGCGCGAGGATGTGGAGGTGGGCGAGCTCTCGCCCTGGGTCGACCTGCGCGTGCCGCCCAGGGAGATCAAGCTCGCGGCCATCGAGGAGCAGCTGCACCGGCGCTTCGTGAAGACGCATCTGCCGGTCGACGCGCTGGTCTTCTCGCCCGAGGCCAAATATCTCTACGTCGCCCGCGACGGCCGGGACGTGGTCTGGAGCCTCTACAACCACCACGCCCGCGCCAACGGCGATTGGTATGCGAAGATCAACGACACGCCGGGCCGGGTGGGCCCGCCCATCCCCGAGCCCCCGGACTCGATCCGCCAGTACTTCCTGGAGTGGCTGGACGGCGACGGCTATCCCTTCTGGCCGTTCTGGGAGAACGTGGCCTCCTGGTGGGGGGTCCGCCATCTGCCCAATGTGATGCTGCTCCACTTCGCCGATCTCAAGAAGGACCTGCCGGGCCAGATCCGGCGCATCGCGGGCTTTCTCGAGATCCCCCTCGACGACGCGACGCATGCGCGCGTCACCGAGCATTGCACCTTCGAGTACATGAAGGCGCACGCGGAGCGGGTGGCGCCGCTGGGCGGCGCCATGTGGGACGGCGGTGCCCAGACCTTCATCCACAAGGGCACGAACGAGCGCTGGCGCGACGTGCTGACGGCCGAGGACTGCCGGCGCTACGAGAGCACGGCCGTGGAGCGGCTGGGCCCGGCCTGCGCCCGCTGGCTCGCCTCAGGCGGCCCCGCCGACTGAGCGGCATGCGAGGGCGCCGGCCGGTCGGTCGGCGCCCCGCTGCCTACTCGGCCGGCGTCTCGGCGGGCCCGGCCGTGTGGGCCTCGGCCGGCGGCTTCGCGCGCTGCTCCGACGGCGGCCGCCAGCCGGTCTTCTCGCGCATCCACTGGAAGACGACGTAGAGCATCGGGATGACGAGGACGCCCACGATGGCCGCGGCGATCATGCCGGCGAAGACGGGCGTGCCGACGGCCCGCCGGCTCGCGGCCCCGGCTCCCTTGGCGATCACGAGCGGCACGAGGCCCAGGATGAAGGCGAAGCTCGTCATCATCACCGGCCGGAAGCGCAGCCGCGCCCCCTCGATGGCGGAATCCACGATCCCCTTGCCGTGCATCCGCTGCTCGAGCGCGAACTCGTTGATCAGGATCGCGTTCTTGGCCGCCAGGGCGATGAGCACGACGAGGCCGATCTGGGCATAGACGTCGAAGGCAAGGCCCGTGACATAGACGCCGAAGACGGCACCCAGCACGCCCACGCTCACCGAGAGCAGCACCGGTATCGGCACATTCCAGCTCTCGTAGAGGGCGACGAGGAAGAGATAGGCGAAGAGCACGGCCAGCGCGAGGACGATGCTGGTCTTGCCGGCGGCCAGCTGCTCCTGATAGGCGGTGCCGGTCCACTCGAAGCCGTAGCCCGCCGGCAGGGCGGTCTTCGACAGGCTCTCCATGGCCGCCAGCGCATCGCCCGTGCTGAAGCCCGGCGCGGCCGAGCCGTTGATGATGACGGCCCTGTAGTTGTTGTAGCGGCTGACCGCCTGGGGCCCGAGCACGAGCCTGGCCGAGGCCAGGGCCCGCATCGGCACCATCTGGCCCTGCTTGTTCTTGACGTAGATCCTGTAGATGTCGTTGACGCTCTTGCGGTCGGCGGCCTCGGCCTGGATGTTGACCTGCCAGGTGCGGCCGAAGAGATTGAAGTCGTTGACGTAGTAGCCGCCCAGCGTCGCCTGCAACGCATCGAAGATGTCGCTGATGTTGACGCCCAGCGCCTGCGCCTTGTCGCGATCGATGTCGAGATAGATCTGCGGCGTGTCGGCCGAGAAGGTCGAGAACATGCCCGCCAGCTGCGGCTTCTGGTTGGCCTCCACGATGACGCTGCGCATCACCCTGGCGATGTCGCCGAAGGCCTGGCCCTGCAGCGCCTCGAGCACATACTGGAAGCCGCCGGTGCTGCCGAGGCCGATGATGGGCGGCAGGTTGAGCGGCACCGCGATGGCACCCTGGATCGAGGCGAGCTCGCGGCGCAGGCGCTGAATCACGGCCTCGGCGCTGAGATTGGACGCTTGACGCTCATCGAACGGCTTGAGCTCGGCGACGAAGAAGCCCTTGTTGGACGAGGCGATCGAGTTGATGAAGTCGTAGCCCACGACGCCCAGCACGCTTTGGACGGCAGGATCCTTCTGGAGGATGTCGTTGACGCGCTGCACGACCTCGCCCGTCCGGTTCTGCGAGGCGCCCTCGGGGAGCTGGACCACGGTGAAGATGGCGCCCTGATCCTCGGTCGGCAGGAAGCCTTTGGGCGTGACCTCGAAGAGGCCGCCGGTGACAACGAGAGCGCCGGCGACGATCGCGAGCGAGAGGATGGCCATGCGCACCAGACGGCGGACGACCGCCGTATAGCCTGCGGTGGCCTTGTCGATGCCCGTCAGGACCCAGCCGATCGGGCCGCGCGGGCGGCCATGGCCGGGCTTGAGAAGGATCGAGCACAAGGCAGGCGACAGGGTGAGCGCATTGATCGCCGAGATCACCATCGACACCGACACCGCCACGGCGAACTGACGGAAGAGCTGGCCGCTGATGCCGGGAATGAAGGCCACCGGCACGAAGACGGACAGAAGGACGAGCGTGATGGCCACGATCGGCGCCACGATCTCGCCCATGGCCTTCTTCGTGGCTTCCTTGGGCGTGAGGTGCGGCTCCTCCTCCATCACGCGCTCGACGTTCTCGATCACGACGATGGCATCGTCGACAACGATGCCGATCGCGAGCACGAGCGCCAGGAGTGAGACCGTGTTGGCCGAGTAGCCGATCGCCAGAAGCACCGCGAAGGTGCCGATGATGGCCACCGGCACCGCGATCAGCGGAATGATGGTGGTCCGCAGCCTGCCCAGGAAGAGGAAGACGACGAGACCCACGAGGACGAAGGCCTCGAGCAGCGTCTTGACGACCTCGTGCATCGTGTCCGTGACGAACACGGTCGTGTCGTACATCACCTGATAGTCGACATCCTGCGGGAAGCGCGTCTTGAGCTGCTCCAGCGTCTCCTTGACGCGCTCCGCCACGGCCACGGCATTGGCGCCGGGCGACTGATAGATGCCGATGGCGGCGGACGGCTTGCCGTTGAAGAGCGAGTAGCGGTCCGAGGATTTGGCGCCCAGCTCGACGCGCGCCACGTCGCCCACGCGCACGAAGGAGCCGTCAGGGTTGGCGCGGATGATGATCTTGCGGAACTGGTCGGCGTTGGTGAGCCGGCCCTGGGTGTTGATCGTGAGCTGGAACTGCTGGTCCTTGCCGATGGGCGCAGCACCAATCCGGCCCACGGCCGCCTGGACGTTCTGCGAGGAGATCGCGTTGATGACGTCGTTGGGCGTCAGGTTGAAGTTCGTGAGCTTCTGCGGGTCGATCCAGATCCGCATGGAATAGTCGAGCGGGCCGAACAGGTTGGCGTCGCCCACGCCGTTCACCCGCTTGATGGCGTCGAGGACGTTGATCGTGACGTAGTTGCTGAGAAAGAGCGGATCGTAGGTGCCGTTGGGCGAGTAGAACTGAACCACCTGCAGAAGGGCCGAGGACACCTTCTTGACCGTCAGGCCCTGCCGGGTGACCTCCTGCGGGAGCTGCGGCTCGGCGAGGCTCACCCGGTTCTGCACGTTGACCGTGTTGATGTCCGGATCGGTGCCGAGCGCGAAGGTGACGGTCAGCGTGTAGCTGCCGTCCGAGCCCGAGGTCGACTGCATGTAGAGCATGTTGTCGACGCCGTTGACCTGCTGCTCGATCGGCTGGGCCACGGTCTGCTCGACAACGTCAGCACTCGCACCAGGATAGGAGCCCGAGACCTGCACCTGGGGCGGCACGATGTCGGGGAACTGGGCCACCGGGATCGTCAGGAGCGCTATCAGGCCGGCCAGCGTCAGGACGATCGAGACGACGAACGCAAGCCGCGGCCGCTCGATGAAGACGTTCGAGATCATCGGTCAGGCTCCGGTCTTGCCGGCGTCGCTCGCTTCCACCACCATGCCCGGCCGGACCTTCTGGATCCCGTCGACGATGACCCTGTCGCCTTTCTGCAGGCCTTTGGTGACGACGGTGTCGGCTCCTTCCGCCGGGCCCATCTCTATCCGCCGCTGCTCGACCTTGTTGTCCTTGTCGACCACGAGCACGTAGGGCCCGACCTGATCGACCAGCATCGCCGCCTGCGGGATGACGAGGCTGGGCGTTGCCTTCGCGGCCTGAACGACGACGCCTACGAGCATACCGTCGACGAGCAGGCGCTTCGGATTCTGGAACGTCGCGCGGACGGTCACCGTGTCGGTCGACTGGTCCACCTGGACGTTGACGAAGTCGACCTTGCCGACCTCGGGATACATCGTCCCGTCGGGCAGCTTGAGCTTGATATCGAAGCGCTCGCCGTTGGCCTGGCTCGACTGCTCCTCCTTTTGCACATCGAGGAGCTGCCGCGCGCTCACCGGGAAGGTGACGTAGATCGGATCCTGGCTGACCAGCGTGGCGAGCGTGCCGCTTGCGGGCTGGACCAGATTGCCGACGCTGTAGTTCGAGCGGCCGATCTTGCCGCTGATCGGGGCGATGATCTCGGTGTAGCTCAGATTGAGCTTGGCCTCCTCGAGGGAGGCCTGCTGGTTCAACAGATCGGCCTTGGCCTGGGCCAGCTGGTTGTTCACCTCGTCGAGGCGCTGCTGCGGCACCGCCTGGCGCTTCACCAGGTCGGCATAGCGCTTCTCCTGGATCTGGGCGAAGTCGAGGGCCGCCTGCGCCTTGGCGATGCTGGCCTCGACCTGATCGACCCGGGCCTTGTAGGGCGCCTGCTCGATGACGTACAGCAGCTGACCCTTCTTGACCTCGCTGCCTTCCTCGAAATTGCGCTGCTCGAGAAAGCCTTCCACACGGGCGCGGAGGTCAACCGTGTCGATGGCCTCGACGCGGCCGGTGAAGTCGAAGCTGGAGGCGACGTCCTTTTGTGCCACGGCCACGACGCCGACGGCCGGCGGAGGCGCCTGGGTGGCCGCCTGCTTCTCCTCGTCCTTGCCGCAGCCGGCCAGCAGGAAGGCCGCCAGAGCCAGGGTTAGCGGTATCCTGGCCAGCCGGCCGATCTCCAGCCCGGGCCGGGTCGGGGTGGCGATCATGCTCGACTCCTTGCTGGTCTCTGGCTGCCCCAGACGGGGCTGGTCTTTGGCTGCCCCAGACGGGAGGGCCCACGGTCGCTCGGGCCGAACGATAGCCAGAGCCCGGAACCCTGTCGAGGGACGCGAGGTTTACAATTTCTTGTCTCAGTCGCCCGTCATTCGAGCGCCCCCCGACCTCGGTCCTCCATCAGCGCCGGCCAGGCGCCGCGTTCCTGCCAGGAGCCGGCGCCCTCGCAACCATCTGGGGAGCTCGATGTTGAGCCAGTATCGAACATCGCATGGACATCGAGACTGGCCATGACTCAGCGGGCGAACGTCGATGTGGAGCAGCGCGCCGTCGTGGGCGTGTTTGCCGACCCAGCGCGGCTCAAAGCCGCAGCCGACGAGTTGCAGCACAAAGGATTTGTCGCCGGGGCCCTCGGGCTCGTGGCTCCCTTGGGAACGGCACCCGCCGGCATCGGCACCGGCAGCGTCGAGCAGGTGGGACAAGGCCCCGGCGGTAAGCCGCTGGCCGTTTCCGGCACGGCTCTGCGAGCGGTCGTCGACGCCGCCGCTGCTGTATCCGACCCCAGCCAGGTACTGCATCTCCTGGGGTGCCGCCTTGAGCCCGCCGCCGAGGCACTTCCGTCAGGCACCATGCTGCTTTGGGTTCGCGTGGCAGGAGGCGACGAGGAGCAGAAGGCAGAGCAGGTCCTGGACAGCGAGGGCGTACGCAGCACCCACCGCTACCGGCCGGCGGCACGCAATGGCGATCGGGATCCGCTTTCGGGCTTCGAGCCCGATCCGTTCCTTCCGGGAGCCGCCGTTTGAAGCAGAGAGGTCCAGTTCCTGCCCTCTGCGGACCGCGAGCCCTAAGCCGGCGGCGCATCGCAGCCTTCTCCTGACGGGCTGCAGCCACGGTTGACAGCTATCGGCAGCTGCCGGCTATTCGGCGCGAGCGCTGAAGCTGGAGGGCCGGGTCCGTGAGCAAGAGAGGCACTTTCGTCATCACCGGCGGCGCTTCCGACATCGGCGCGGCCGTCGCGCGGCTGGCAGCCGAGCGGGGCTGGGTGCCGGCGCTGCTCGATCTCGATCCTCGGGTCGAGCAGGTCGCGGGCGTCCTGGCCGATGGCGGCACGCCTGCGCGCGCCTGGGTGATCGACGTGACCGATGCCGATCGCGTGGCCGCCGTCGTGGCCGAGATTGAGGCCGCCATGCCGCCGGTCTCGGCAGCCTGCAGTGCCGTTGCCACCCGCGATCCCGACACGCCCTTGACGCTGGAGGCTATCCCGGCGTGGCGCAGGACGATCGAGGTGAGCCTCGTGAGCGCTGCGATCCTTGCAGCCGCCCTGGCGCCTCGTTTGGCGCGCACGAAGGGTGCTATGGTCTTCGTCGCCTCGCAGCTCGCTCATGTGGGCCAGCCGGGGCGTACCTCCTATTGCGCGGCCAAGGCGGGCCTCCTGAACCTCGCCAAGGCGCTGGCGCTCGAGCACATCGCCGACGGCGTCCGCTTCAACACGGTGTCCCCGGCCGGCGTGGAGACCGAGCGTCTCACCTGGCGCTTCGGGACGATGGAGGCGGCGCGCGAGGCCATGATCCCGGTTCATCCGATGGGGCGACTGGCCTTGCCGGAGGAAGTGGCACGCGCCGTGCTTTTCCTCGCCAGTGAGGAAGCCTCCTATGTCACCGGGACCGACCTCCTCGTCGACGGCGCCTTCACGGCGCGCTGAGCCGCGCCTTTCATCAGGGGAAGAAAGCCATGCGCAACCTGCGCGTCGCAGGGGCTCAGCTCGGCCCCATCCAGAAAGCCGAGAGCCGCCAGCAGGTGGTGAGGAGACTGTTGGCGCTGCTTGATCAGGCGGCAGCCGAGCGCTGCGATCTCATCGTCTTCCCCGAGCTGGCGCTCACCACCTTCTTTCCTCGGTGGTACATGGAAGATCAGGCCGAGGTCGACGGCTGGTTCGAGCACGAGATGCCGGGCCCCGAGACGCAGCCACTCTTCGAGCGCGCCAAAGCGGCCGGGATGGGCTTCTCGATCGGCTATGCCGAGCTGACGCCCGAGGGTCGGCACTTCAACACGCAGATCCTGGTCGACAAGGGCGGCACGATCGTCGGCAAGTACCGCAAGGTCCACCTGCCGGGGCATACGGATCTCGACCCGGAGCGCGCCTTCCAGCATCTCGAGAAGCGCTATTTCGAGCCGGGTGACCTGGGCTTTCCGGCCTGGCGCACGATGGGCGGCGTCATGGGCATGATGATCTGCAACGACCGCCGCTGGCCCGAGAGCTGGCGCCTGCTCGGGCTGCAGGGCGTCGAGCTCGTCATGCTGGGCTACAACACGCCCTCGGTGAACTCGCAGAAGGCCGAGGAAGGGCCGGAGAGACGGCTCTTCCACAATCGGCTCGTCGTGCAGGCGGGTGCCTATCAAAACAGCACCTGGGCCGTCGCCGTGGCCAAGGCCGGCGTCGAGGACGGCAACCCGCTGATCGCGGGCTCGCTCATCGTCGATCCGGACGGGATGATCGTCGCCGAGGCCAAGACCGAAGGCGACGAGCTGCTCGTCGCCGACTGCGACCTCGACAAGACCCGCTTCGGCAAGGCCACCATCTTCGACTTCGCCCGCCATCGGCGCATCGAGCACTATGGACCCATCTGCGCCCAGACGGGCGCCAAGCCGCCGGCATGAGCCGCCATCCACTGCGTCGCGCAATGGACGGCCGATGAGCGAGGATGACGAGCCGCTGGGGCGGCGGATGTATCAGGATTTCGCCGAGCGCTACGCCCGCTACGCGCCGGCCAAGCCCTACAATGCCCTCTATGAGCGCCCCGCCTCCTTCTCGCTTCTCCCTGAGCTCGCCGGGACGAGGGTGCTCGATGCGGGCTGCGGGCCGGGCATCACGACCGAGCATCTGGCGCGCGCCGGCGCCACGGTCGTCGCCTGCGACGTGACGCCCGCGATGCTGGACCTCGCCGGCGCCCGCTGTGCGGGCCTCGGTGTCGACTTCCGGCTCGCAGACCTGGCCAAGCCCCTCGACTGGCTGGACGATGCCTCCTGCGATGGCGTGCTGTGCACGCTCGTCCTCGACTATCTCGAGGACCTCGGCGCCGTCTTCGGCGAGCTCGCCAGAATCACGCGCCCCGAAGGCTGGCTCGTGGTCTCGCTCGACCACCCCTTCCACGCCTGGAATGTCCAGCCCGAAGGAAGCTATTTCGACATCGAGCTGGTGGGCTTCCACTGGAGCGGGTTCGGCGAGCCCAAGCCCTGGGTCGAAGGCTGGCGCCGGCCGCTCCAGGCGATCTTGAACCCGCTCCTCGACGCCGGCTGGCATCTCGAGCGCGTCCTCGAGCCGAGGCCGGTCGATCGGCTCCGCGAGGTCAACGCGGAGCTCCATGCCAAGCTCGACCGGAATCCCGGCTTCATCTGTCTGCGCGCCCGACGCGCGTCCGCCCCTCCGCCGAAGGCCATGCCATGAACCACGTCCTCGCCGACCTGGCGCCCAGGGACCGTTACAAGCTCCTGAGCTCGCTCGTGATCCCGCGGCCGATCGCGCTTGTCACGAGCCTCTCGGCCGAGGGCGTGGTGAACGCGGCCCCTTACAGCTTCTTCAACGTCTTCAGCCACGAGCCGGCGATCGTCGTGCTCGGCGTCGAGCGCAGGGCCCCGGGCGTGCCGAAGGACACCGGCCTCAATCTCGTGGAGCGGCACGAGTTCGTCGTGAACCTCGTCGACGAGGCGCTGGCCGAGGCCATGAACGTCTGCGCCGTCGACTTCCCGCCCGAGGAGAGCGAGATCGACGCGGCCGGCCTGTCGCTGGCGCCGAGCGCCAGGGTCAAGGCGCCCCGCATCGCCGAGGCGCCGGCGGCGCTCGAGTGCCGTCTCTTCCTGAACCTCGACCCAGGCCACGGCCGCCAGCTCATCCTGGGCGAGGTCCTGGCGATCCACACCCGCGAGGGGCTGATCGATCCGGCGACGCTGCGCATCAATCTCGGCGCCTACCGGCCGGTCGGGCGCCTCTTCGCCAACCTCTATTGCCGCACGCGCGACCAGTTCGAGCTTGTCCGCCAGAGCTATGCCGAATGGCGGGCGGAGCGCGAGGAGCGGAGGTAGCCGCAGTTGGGGCTCGATCTCTTCTCCCTCGAGGGCCGACGGGCGCTGGTCACGGGCGCCAGCCGCGGCATCGGCCGGGCCCTGGCCGTGGGCCTCGCCGAGGCGGGCGCCTCTGTGGCGCTTGCCGCCCGGGACAGGGACGAGGTCGAGACGGCGGCCGCGGAAATCAGGGGCCGCGGCGGCACGGCTGTCGCCCTGACCCTTGACGTCCTCGACGTCGCAGCCGCCGCCCATGCGGTGGAGGAGGCCAAGGAGGCGCTGGGCGGGCTCGACATCCTGGTCAACAACGCCGGCATCGAGCAGGTCTCCCCCTCGCTCGACGTCGACGAGGCGCTCTGGGACAGGATCGTCGACACCAACCTCAAGGGCGCCTTTTTCTGTGCCCAGGCGGCAGGGCGCGTGATGACGGGTGCAGGGGGTGGCGTCATCCTCAACCTCTGCTCGCTGACCTCGGCGATCGGCATTCCAACGGCGGTGCCCTACGGCAGCTCGAAGACGGGGCTGCTCGGCATGACGCGGGCGCTGGCCGTGGAGTGGGCACCCCGGGGCGTGCGCGTCAACGCGATCGGCCCCGGCTACTTTCGCACCGCCATGACCGAGCCCTTCTTCGCGGCCGAGGGCTGGGAGGAGCGGATGACGGCGCGGGTGCCGCTGGGCAGGCTGGGCCGGCTCGAGGACCTCCTGGGTGCTGCCGTGTTCCTGTGCTCGGATGCCGCAGCCTATGTGACGGGCCAGATCCTCTACGTCGACGGAGGAGTCCTCGCCTCCCTTTGAGCCCTGCGGCTTGCCAGCCGCCCGCTGCATCGCGAAAAGGGGCGCCGACGAGAGCTGAGGGAGACGCCGATGGGCGGGACGGGGCCGATGCGGGTCAGCCGCTGGGCCGGGCTCGATGCGACCGCGCGCGAGCGGCTGCTGCGGCCGGCGAGCCGGCGCATGTTCGATGCCGATCTGCGCCAGGGCGTGCGCGCGATCATCGAGGACGTGCGCGCCCATGGCGACGTCGCGGTGGCCCGTGCGCTCGAGAAGTTCGACGGCTGCAAGGTGGCGCCCGACCGACTCCGCGTGAGCAGGGAGGAGATCGAAGCGGCGCGTGACAAGATCCCGGCCGAGCTGGTGGAGGCGATCCGCCGCTCGATCGAGGGCGTGCGCCGCTTCAACGAGCAGCTGATGCAGCATCGCGACTGGCGGATCGAGATCTCGCCCGGCCTCGAGGTCGGCGAGAAGGCGACGCCGATCGAGTCGGTTGGTCTCTTCGTGCCGAGTGGCAAAGGCTCGTTTCCCTCGGTGCTGGTGCAGATCGGCACGCCGGCCGTGGTGGCGGGCGTGCCGGAGATCGTCGTCGTGGTGCCGCCGGTGCCCGGCTCTGCGGGTGAGGTCGATCCTGCCGTGCTGGTGGCGGCCGACCTGCTCGGCATCGAGCATGTGGTGCGGGCCAATGGCCCCGCCGGCATCGCGGCGTTGGCGCTGGGCACAGCCTCGATCCCCAAGGTCGTGAAGCTCCTGGGGCCCGGCAGCCCGCCGGTGGCGGCGGCCCAGATCGAGGTGCAGCAGGAGGGCTGCGTGGCGCACCTGCTGCTCGGCCCCTCGGAGAGCCTGATCCTCGCCGACGACAGCGCCGATCCCCGGCTCCTTGCGGCCGACCTCCTGAACGAGGCCGAGCACGGTCCGGATTCCTTTTCGATTCTGGTGACGGACAGCGAGGCGCTGGTCGCGAGCGCGCAGGCGGAGCTCGTGGGTCAGCTCGAGGCGCTGCCGGAGCCGCGCCGCGGCTATGCCAGGAAGGCGCTGGGCGAGAACGGCGGGGCCATCATCGTGGCCGACCTCGACGAGGGTGCTGCTGTCACCAACGAGATAGCGCCCGAGCACATGCAGCTCGTGGCACGCGAGGAAGAGCGCATCCTGGGCCTCCTCAAGAATGCCGGCGAGATTCTGATCGGGCAGTGGACACCCGTCTCGGCCGCCAACTATGTGATCGGCGTGCCGGCAGCACTGCCGACCGGCCGGTTCGCGCGGGTGGCCTCCGGCGTCACGGTCGAGGCGTTCACCAAGCGCAGCTCGATCGCCAAGGCCAGCCGCGAGGCCTTCGAGGCGCTGGCGCCCACCGTGCTCACCTATGCCGAGCACGAGGGCTTTCCGGCGCATGCCGCAGCCATCCGCATCCGGCAGGGCGGCTGAGATCACCTGCCGGCAACGATAGGAGAGACGCTCATGGCGACGCGACGACAGCTCTTGGCGACGGCAGCGACCGTGCCGCTCGTGGCGCTGGCCGCCCGCATGCCCGCCCATGCCGCGGACATCCCGGCGAAGCCCGAGCCCGGCACGTTCAAGATGGGCATCGAGCCCTGGCTCGGCTACGGCCCGTGGCGGATCGCCGAGGCCAAGGGCCTCTTCGAGAAGCAGGGCCTCGAGAAGGTCGACATCGTCAACTTCACCCAGGACGCCGACATCAACAGCGCGCTCGCGAGCGGCCAGCTCGACGGCGCCAACATCGCGACGCATACGGCGCTTGCCATGGCCGCGGCCGGCCTGCCGATCAAGATCGTGATGCTCGAGGATGTGAGCCTCAAGGCCGACGCCATCATCGCCGGCAAGGACATCACGAGCATCAAGGACCTGAAGGGCAAGGAAGTGGCCTTCGAGCAGGGCACGACGAGCGACATCCTGCTCAACTATGCCCTGGCCCAGAACGGCATGACGATCGACGACATCAAGAAGGTGCCGATGCCGGCGGCCGATGCGGGCTCGGCGCTGATTGCGGGACGGGTG
Organism: uncultured Alphaproteobacteria bacterium; assembly: GCA_963735065.1. Classification (GTDB taxonomy): domain Bacteria; phylum Pseudomonadota; class Alphaproteobacteria; order Geminicoccales; family Geminicoccaceae; genus CAVTJL01. The sequence continues at coordinate 250,448 of CAVTJL010000001.1, forward strand.
CCGGCAGCCGTCACCTACGAGCCCTACCTCACGCTCGCCATGAACCAGGACAAGAACGTCAAGCTGCTCTACACGGCGGGTGAGGATCCGGGCCTCGTGAGCGACGTCTTCGTGGTTCGCGAGGAGGTGCTCGAAAAGAGGCCGGGGCAGGTTCTGGCCCTGATCAAGGCCTGGAATGCCGGCGTCGAGGCCTACAAGGCCGATCCCAAGGACGGCCAGGCGATCATCTCGAAGTCGGTCGGCGCCAAGCCCGAGGAGCTCGAGACGGCTTTCGCGGGCGTCGGCTTCTACGGCCTGCCCGAGAACAAGAAGATGCTCGAGGGCGAGTTCCTGAAGACGACGATCGTCGACGTCGCCGACGCGGCCAAGAAGGCGGGGATCCTCACGAGCGACGTGGACGCGCCCAAGCTGATCGATGCGCGCTTCGTCGACGCCGCGAAGGGCTGATCCCCTTCTCGGGCGCCGTCGCCGGCGGCGCTCACGGCTGATGCAGGCGATGGATGGCCGCGTGTTCGCGGCCATCGCCGTCGCCGTGTTCGTCGGCCTGCTGCTGCTTTGGCAGGTCACGGTGGCGGCAGGGGCGGTGCGGCCGCTCTTCCTGCCCTCGCCGCTCGCCGTCTGGCGACGCCTGGCCGAGCTGGCCGCCAGCGGCCAGCTCTGGCAGGACGCCAGCATCAGCATCTACCGCATCGTCGTGGGCTTCTTCCTCGCCTCGGTGATGGCGCTGCCGATCGGCGTGCTCATCGGCTGCTACCGGCGCTGGGAGGCAGCGGTCGAGCCGCTCGTCGACTTCGTCCGCTACATGCCGGTCGTGGCCTTCGTGCCGCTCACCATCCTTTGGGCCGGCACCGGCGACATCCAGAAGTTCCTGATCATCTGGATCGGCACCTTCTTTCAGCAGGTCCTCCTGGTCATGGACAACGTCAAGCGCGTGCCCCTGGACTTCATCGACGTCGGCCGCACGCTCGAGCTGAAGGACCGCCAGATCCTCTGGCGGATCGTGGTACCCTGCGCCCTTCCCGGCATCTGGGACACGCTCCGCATCAGCCTGGGCTGGGCCTGGACGTGGCTCGTCCTGGCCGAGCTCGTGGCCGCGACCTCGGGCCTGGGCTACCGGATCACCGTCTCCCAGCGCTTTTTCCAGACCGACACGATCATCGGCTACATTCTCGTGCTGGGCTGCTTCGGCCTCGTCACCGACCAGGCGATGAAGGCCGTGGGGCGGCGCCTCTTCCGCTATAGCGAGGCGTCACGTTGAGCCCGCCCAAGCTCGAGGTTCAGGCGCTGACCAAGCGCTTCGAGGGCCGGGGCGCCGCCGTCACCGCGCTCGACAAGGTGAGCCTGTCGCTCGCCGCGAACGAGTTCGTCTCGCTGGTCGGCGCCTCCGGCTGCGGCAAGAGCACGCTCTTGTCGATCGTGGCGGGGCTGCAGGACTTCGACGAGGGTGAGGTGCTTCTCGACGGCCAGCCGATCGACGGGCCGGGCCGCGACCGCGGCGTCGTCTTCCAGAGCTACACGCTCCTGCCGTGGCTCACGGCACTGAAAAATGTCGAGTTCGCGCTCCTGGACGAGCCGCTGCGGCCGGCCGAGCGGCGCGACGTGGCACGGGAGCATCTGCGCCTCGTCGGCCTCGAGGCCTTTGCCGATGCCTACCCCGGTCAGCTCTCGGGCGGCATGAAGCAGCGCGTCGCCATCGCCCGCGCCCTCTCCTACCGCCCGCAGATGCTCTTGATGGACGAGCCCTTCGGCGCCCTCGACGCGCTGACCCGCCGTCAGATGCAGGAGCTCTTGACCGGCATCTGGGAGCATCACCGGCTCACCGTCCTCTTCGTCACCCACGATGTCGAGGAGGCGATCTATCTCTCCGACCGCGTGCTCGTGATGACCAACCGGCCGGGCCGGATCAAGGAGGAGGTGGCCGTCGGGCTCGAGCGCCCACGCCTCGAGGCCATGACCACCGAGCCCGGCTTTCTGGCGCTGCAGCGTCAGGTGCTCAGGAGCATTCGCGAGGAGGCCGACCGGCTGCCGGGCGCAGGGCCCAGCGGGGGCTGAGTAGGCGTCAACGCCGGACGGTCACACGCGCCTTCGCGCGCCCCTTGAGATGGCGCCGGACGTGCCAGACGACCAGGAGCAGGATCCCCAGCACGACAACGACGTCGAGGCGATGCATGACCGACTTCAGCATCGGGCTCGAGTCCCACGCCTCGCCCAGCTTCATGCCCACATAGGCGAGCCCGAAGCACCACGGCCAGGAGCCGAGGAAGGTGTAGATATGGAAGCGGACCTGCGGCATCCGCGCGATGCCGGCGGGCAGGGCTATGAAGGTGCGGACCACCGGCAGGAGCCGAGCGACGAAGACGGTGATGCTGCCGTAGCGGGCGAAGAACCGCTCGGCGAGATCGAGGTCGGCGTGGCTGAGCATCACCCAGGCGCCCCAGCGGTCGATCGCCGGCCGCCCGCCATAGCGCCCGACCGCGTAGGCCACGGCCGAGCCGAGATTGCAGCCGAGGGCACCGGCCGTGGCGACGAGGAAGAGATCGAAGCGGCCCGTCGAGACCAGATAGCCGGCAAAGGGCATGATGATCTCGGAGGGGAGCGGAATGCAGGCCGATTCGATGGCCATCAGCAGGACGATGCCGGCATAGCCGCCGGCGGAGATGACGGCGATGATGGCGGTGGCCAAGACGCCGATGATGGTGTCGAGCATGAAGGATTCCTGCTGGTCCGTCCTGGTCGGCAATCGGACTTGTAGCAGGGCATTGCCGCACAGGGATGCCCCGTTTCGACGACCTTGGGCTGCCCTCGGCTACGCCCGCCGAGCCTCCAGGGCCGGCTCGCCCTCGGTACGCCGGAAGAGGTGGCAGCCGGTCGGGTCCACCTTGAGCGCCACGCGGTCGCGCCGGCCGACCCTGGCCTGGCCCGGCTGGTGGACGGTGACGCTCTGGCCGGCCGGGAAGCGGCCGTACAGATAGCTGTCGCTGCCAAGCTGCTCGACGGTGTCGACCTCGACGGTCAGGCCATCCTCGCCAGGCTCGGCGCCCTTCAGCTGCTCGGGGCGCACGCCCAGCGTGACGGGATCGCCGACCTTGCAGCCGCCGGGCGCCGCCGCGGCGCGGACGATGGGCAGGCCCTCGATCGCGACATCGATGCCGGACGAGTCGATGCGCTCGATGGGCCCGTCGAAAAAGTTCATGCGTGGGCTGCCGATGAAGCCCGCAACGAACCGGTTGGCCGGATGATTGTAGAGATCAAGGGGGCGGCCCACCTGCTCGACCCGGCCGGCACGCAGCACGACGATCCGGTCCGCCATCGTCATGGCCTCGACCTGATCATGGGTGACGTAGATCATCGTGTTGCCGAGCCGGCGGTGCAGGTCGGACAGCTCGACCCGCATCTGCACCCGCAGCTCGGCGTCGAGGTTCGAGAGGGGCTCATCGAACAGAAAAATGCCGGGCTCCCGCACGACGGCGCGGCCGATCGCCACCCGCTGGCGCTGGCCGCCCGAGAGCTGGCGCGGCCGGCGTGCTAGCAGCGGCTCGATCTGCAGCATGCGTGCAGCCTCGGCGATGCGCCGCTCGATCTCGTCCTTGGGCGTGCCGATGTTCTCGAGCCCGAAGGCCAGATTGTCCCGCACCGTCATATGCGGATAGAGCGCGTAGGACTGAAAGACCATGGCGAGACCGCGCTGCGCCGCCGGCAGCTCGTTGACCCGCACGGCATCGATGCGGATCTCGCCGCCGCTGATGGCCTCGAGCCCGGCGATCATGCGAAGCAGCGTGGACTTGCCGCAGCCGGAAGGCCCGACGAACACGCAAAACTCGCCCTCCTCGACCCTGAGGTCGACGCCGTGGATGACCCGCGCATCGCCGTAGCGCTTCTCCACATGGTCGAGCTCGAGCGTGGACATTTCGGTATGCCTCAGCGACTGCGCATCATGGCCGCCTGCCGCGGCTCGGCCCGCTGCAGGCGGACGGGCGGCAGGCCCGCCAGGATGAGGCGGAGATCGTCCATCAGCATCGACGACATGCGCCGGTAGGAATGCCAGATGCCGCCCGCACGATGCGAGGAGAGAAGGATATGTGAGGTATGCCGGACGGGATCGTGGGGCGGCACCGGCTCAATCGGAAAGACGTCGATGGCGGCCCGGAAGTGGCCGGCCTCCGCCAGCGCCACGAAGGCCTCGAAGTCGACAATCTCGGCGCGGCTGGCGAGGACAACGCAGGCATCCTCGGCGATCAGCCCCAAACGTTCCCGAGAGAGAAAGCCCTCGTTCTCCGTCGTCACTCCGGCAAGGAGGAAGAGAAAAGCGGCCTCCTCGAGCACCTCGTCGAGCGGAGCCGGCCTGCACCCCTGCTCGGCAAGCCAGCCTGCTGGCAGCCAGGGGTCGTGGACCATAACCTCGCAGCCAAAGGGCGCCAGCAACGGGCGAAGCGCGCGGCCGAGATTGCCGTAGCCCACGAGCCCGACCCGAGCGCCGAAGAGACTCTTCGCCGCGCCATTGCCGCGGATGCCGTAGCGCTCCTCGCCGGCGCGAAAGAGGCGGTCGGCTGGCGTGATTCCACGGCCGAGGTCGATCGCCGCCCCCAGCGCCCACTCGGCGACGGCCTGCCCCATCGCCGGTGCCGTCGAGAGCACCTCGATGCCCCTCGCCCGGCAGAAGGCGTAGTCGACCGTAGGCTCCCAGTTGCCTTTCACGTTGATGACGGCCCGCAGCCCTGACGCCCGCTCGATCCGCTCGGCTGGCAGGTGGGTCTGGCCGATGATGACGGTGACCTGGTCCAGATGCTCCTCGACCACGGCGTCGGGCATGCGGCCGCCCTCGAGCCAGGCGACGACCCGTGCTAGCCCGTGCAGCTCGTCCCAGGCCTCGTCGGTCAGGATCATGGCCCGGTCGCGCGGGTCGGGGTCGATCAGGACGAGGGGCCTGCCGCTGCTCATTTGATGCCCGTGCTGGCGATGCCGGTCGTGATATGGCGCTGCAAGTAGGCAAAGACGCAGGTGATGGGCAGCAGCGTGAGCACCGTCATGGCCAGGAGGCTGCTCCACTTGGTCATGAGGTCGCCCTGGAACGAGTTGAGCGCCAGCTGGAGCGTGAACTTGTCGTTGCTGGTGAGCACGATCAGCGGCCAGAGAAAGTCGTTCCAGCGCCACATGATGGCGAAGATGGCGAGCACGGCCAGCGCCGGAGCCGAGAGCGGCAGCACGATCCGCCAGTAGATCTTCCACTCGCTCGCATGGTCCATCCTGGCCGCGTCGATCAGCTCGTCCGGGATGGTCAGCATGTACTGCCGGAGGAGAAAAACGCCGGTCGGCGTGGCGGCGCCCGGCAGGATCACGCCCCAGAGGCTGTTGATCAGGCCCAGCTTCGAGACGACCAGGAAGGTTGGCACGAGGACGATCGTAGGGGGAATCATCAAGGTCGCGATGACCAGGATCAGGACCGAGAACCGCCCTCTAAAGTCGTACTTGGCCAGCGCAAAGGCCGCCATCGAGTTGATGAGCAGCATGATGGCCGTCGCAACAACCGTGATGAAAACGCTGTTCCAGAGATAGCGGCCGAAGCTGAAGAGCCTGAAGAGGTCCGTATAGTTGCTCCAGGCGACAGCGAAGCTGCGCACCGGCACACGGTCGCGGATGTTGACCTTGACGATGTCCTTGGGATTCTTCGGGTCGACGAGCTGGGCGATGATGCCGATGCGCCTGATCTGCGCCATCTCCTTTTCCTGCCCGCCCGGCAGTGTGACCTTGAAGAGCGGCAGGGCGTGGTCGTAGCCCTCGACATGCGTCGAGACCTGACCGTAGGGCAAAAGGCTGGGCGGGAACTCCAGGAGCTGCGTCTCGGTCTTGAACGAGGAGAAGACGACCCAGACGACCGGCCCGAACATCAAGACGACGCCGAGCAGCAGATAGGCGTAAGTGAGCCAGTCGGTCCAATGGAGTCGGCCGCGGCCACGCCGGCGCGTGAGAAAGGGCACCACGCCCGTGGCGGGCGTGGTCTCAGCCACCGGTGTAGCTCCGGCGGTTGATCCAGAGCTGGATCAGGGTCAGCACCATCAGCACCGCCGCCAGGATGATCGAGGCCGCGGCGGCGAGGCCGAAGAGACGAGGCTGGCTCGCGAAGCCGGTGTCGTAGATGTACTGGACGATGAGAAGTGTCGCCGAGCCGGGTCCGCCGCCCGTCAGCACATAGACCTCGTCGAAGGTCTGCACCCCCTTGATGAGGGCCAGCACCAGCACGACCACCATCGTGGGCATCAGGAGCGGCAGGGTAATGCGTCGGAAGGTGCGCCAGGGGGTGGCGGCGTCCATCTCGGCCGCCTCGTAGACGTCCTTCGGAATTGACTGCAGCCCGGCCAGGAGAATCAGCGTGTAGAAACCCATATGCGCCCAGACGCTGACGAACACGACCCAGAAGAACGCCCAGTGGGAATTGAGCAACCAGTCGACCGGATCGAGACCGGCGCTCGCCAGCCAACCGTTCAAGATGCCCTGGCGCTGGATGATCCACTTCCAGATCAGCGCCACCACCACGGGCGACAGCAGGACCGGATAGAAAAACACACTGCGGAAGAAGCCGCGTGCCCGGATCTCGCGGTTGAGGACAAGCGCTGTCAGCAACGCCATCAGCACCATGCACCCCACCTGGAGCGCCACGAACATGGCGGTGTTGAAGAGCGCCTTCCAGAAGAGGTCGTTCGTGCAGCTGTTGGGGTCGAGATAGTCCTTGCAGGTGAGGAGCTGCCTGAAGTTGGCGTTCCCCACGAAAGGCCGATTGCTCAGCAGGACATTGAGGCCGCCGGTCGTCGCATAGAAGAAATTGAGGATGATCGGCAGGAAGGTGAAGAGGCCGAAGATCAGAAGGTTGGGGGCGAGGAAGACCCAGGGAAACCGCCGGACACCAAGACGTGCCTGCAGCCACCCCATCGGCCGCTCGAGCAGGCCCATGACCATGCGGAACGGGACGAGGAGGAGCCCTTGCCGGACCCCGCGCACGCCCCGGAAGCTGCCGCTCGCCATGGCCCTGGCGGCCGCCTGGCGCCTACTTCTTGGCCGCGGCGGTGGCCTCCTTGACGTCGGCCGTCAGCCGCTTCATCGCCTCGTCCAGCGTCAGCTCGCCGACGATCGCCTGCGTGATGCGCTGCACCGTCGCGTTGAACATCGCGCGATTGAGCGGGTAGCCCTGATACTTGTAGGCGATGGGCGAGATCGTCGGCACCTGCTTCGACCAGGTCTGAAGGGCCGTCTTGGCCTGCGGCGAGACGCCCTGATAGTCGACATCCTGGGCGGCGACGGTTTTGTTGGCCGGCACGTTGTCGGTGAGCGCCATCAGCTTGGTGTACTGGTCGACCTGGGCAAAGTAATCGATCACCTTGGCGACCTCGGCCGGATGCTTGGTCTGCTTGAAGCCCACCATCGCAGCGCCGCCGGGCATGCCGGTGCAGGCCGCGGGCCCGCAGGGCGAGCCCACCACCTCCCAGTCGAACGCATCACCGATCGCCTTGTCGAACCGCCCCACCTGCCAGCTGCCGGAATAGTAGAAGACGAGCTGGCCGTTGATGAACTCCTGGGCCGCATCCTGATAGGCGGCGCCGCCCTTGCCGGCCCAGACGTCCTTGTCCATGGTCCCGTCCTGGTTCCATTTCACGAACATCGAGGCGAACTTCTCGAAGCCCGGATCGACGAGCGCGGGATTGCCCTCGGCATCGAAGATCTTGGCGCCCATCGAGATGGCGGGCCCGGCGATGCGATGGCCCGAGCGGTCCATGGCCATCGGAAACGGCGTCTCGGTCTTCTTCGCCACCTCGCGGGCGGCCTCGGCCCATTCGTCCCAGGTCGCCTTGGGACCCGGCACCTTGACGCCCGCCTGATCGAACAAGGTCTTGTTGATGTACGGGCCGGTGATGGTGAGCTGGGTCATCATGCCGTAGATGCCCTTGTCGTCGGGCCCGGCACGGAACCAGTCCAGCGTGTCGCCGAAGTTCTTCTCCCAGTAGGCGCGATCGACGTAAGGGCGCGAGATCGAGATAATATTTGTGCAGGCCGCCCAGGTCGGTCACGCGAGCGATGATCCGGGCCGCTACCGGCGGCGAGCTGGACCGGCAGGCTCTCGAGAATGGCCTTGTAGGGCACCGTGTCGACGGTGACCTTGATGTCGGGGTTCGCCTTCTCGAAGCCGTCCAGGATCTGCCGGCTTACCGCGCACTCGTTGCCGTCGCCATAGCACATGAAGTGCAGCTCGACCGCGGCATGGGCGCTCCCCGTGGCCAGGACGGCGAAGACAGAGCCCCATGCAAGATGGCGTAGACCCGCCCGCATCGTGGCTTCCTCCCTGATGATCGCTGCGGGCAATTCAGCCCGTCGAGTGCCGCCATCCTGCCCCAACGGGCGGACGCGCACAACTCGGACGGGCCGTCCTTGCCTGTTGCCTCGCGGACCTTCCGGGGAGCATAGGAGGCGTCGACCGACGCTACCCGGGAGGCCATCTCGCTATGCCCGAGCCGATCCGCTTTGCCGCGATTGGGCTGGACCATCGTCACATCTATCATCAGGTGGGAGGCCTCATCGAGGCGGGCGCTGTCTGCGTCGGCTACCATGGCCTCGCCGACCCGCACATCACCGAGGGCTTCAAGAAGCGCTTCCCGGACCTGCCCGAGCTCGACGATCCACGCCGGGCGCTCGAGGATCCGACGGTCCAGCTCATCGTCACGGCGGCCGTGCCCTGCGATCGGGCGCCGCTCGGCATCGAGGCGATGCGCCACGGCAAGGACTTCATGTCCGACAAGCCCGGATTTACGACGCTGGCGCAGCTGGCCGAGGCGCGGCGCGTCCAGGCCGAGACCAAGCGCATCTACTCGATCTGCTACTCCGAGCGCTTCGAGGTGCGCTCGGCGGTGAAGGCGGGCGAGCTGGTCGCGGCCGGTGCCATCGGCAAGGTCGTCCAGACGGTCAATCTAGCCCCGCATCGCCTCAACCGCCCGTCGCGGCCGGACTGGTTCTTCAAGCGCGAGGCCTATGGCGGCATCCTCTGCGACATCGGCTCGCATCAGGCCGACCAGTTCCTGTTCTACACCGGCTCCACCGAGGCCGAGGTGGCCCACAGCGCGGTGGGCAACTATGCGAACCCGGGCGATCCCGAGCTCGAGGACTTCGGCGAGATGGTGCTCAGGAGCCAGCACGCCAACGGCTATGTCCGGCTCGACTGGTACACGCCGGACGGCCTCCCCACCTGGGGCGACGGCCGGCTGACGATCCTCGGCACCGAGGGCTATATCGAGGCTAGAAAGTATGTCGACATCGCCGGCAGCCCCGGGGGGGACCATCTCTTCCTCGTCGACGGGAAGGAGGTCCAGCGCATCGACTGCGGGGATGTCGAGCTTCCCTATGCCAAGCAGCTCCTGGCCGACGTTCGGGATCGCACGGAGACCGCGATGAGCCAGGCACATTGCTTCCTCGCCTCGCAGCTGGCGCTCGAGGCGCAGGCGAAAGCGGTGAGGCTGACGCCGGGCCGTGGCTGAGATGCGCCGCTACCGCGTGGGCCTCGTAGGCCTCAACATCGGCCAGAAGCATCTCGAGGCCCTGGCCCAGCTTCCCGAGCGTTACGAGATCACCGCCCTTTGCGGGCTGGAGCAGGACCGGCTCGAGGCGCTTGGCGCCCGCTTCGGGGCCAAGATGCTCACCCCGTCGCTCGAGACGATGATCGCCCGAGACGACATCGACATCATCGATGTGTGCACCCCGCCGCACCTCCATTTGCCGATGTGCGAGGCGGCGCTGCGTGCGGGCAAGCATGTGATCGCCGAGAAGCCTCTCGTGACCTCCCTCGCCGAGATGGATCGGCTGGATGCCTGCCGGGCAGAGAGTGGCCGGGCGCTCTTGCCCGTCTTCCAGTACCGCTTCGCGCCTGGCATCGAGCGCCTCAGGCGCCTGATCGATCGGGGCCTCGCCGGGCGGCCCTTTGCGCTCTCCGCCGAGGTGCACTGGAACCGCAAGGCCGCCTACTACGCGCTGCCCTGGCGGGGCACCTGGGCCGGGGAGCGCGGTGGCTGCCTGCTGGGCCACGCCATTCACATCCACGACCTGCTGACATGGCTGCTCGGGCCCATTCGGCGCCTCAATGCCATGACCGCGACGAGCGTCAATCGGATCGAGACGGAGGATTGCGCCGCGCTCGCAATGACGTTCGAGAACGGCGCTCTCGGCACCTCCTCGGTGACCCTGGGCTCCGCCGACGAGATCTCGCGCCTGCGCTTCTGCTTCGAGCATCTGACGGCCGAGAACGAGGGACGCGAGCCCTACGCCCCCGGCCGTGGCCCCTGGCGCTTCGTCGCGCGCGAGCCGGACCGCCAGGCCGAGATCGACGCGGCGGTTGCCGAGCCGGTGGCCGCCAGCGAGAGCTATGCCAGGATGCTCGAGCTGTTCCACGAGCATCTGGAGGGGCGGGAGCCGGTCGCTCCGGTGACGCTGGAGGATGCCCGGGCCTCGCTCGAGCTCGTGACGGGGGCCTATCATGCCGCCCGCTCTGGCGAGACCGTGGCCCTGCCCCTATCCGCGACGCACCCGCTTTATGGCTCGTGGCTGCCGGCTGCCTCGTCGATGCCGTCATGAAAGCACGAACGGGCAGCGTGTCGCCGGCTCGGTGGCCGGGCCATCGGGGACCCTCGCGGCGCCGCTTGGCACGAGGCATCCCCGTCCGTAGTGTACGATAAGGTAATAATGTGGCCCTCTGGTGGTTCTTCTAGATTCGGCCTATCTCGGTAACCTTCCGCAGGCACGCCGGGCCTGACGGTCATGGTGTCGAGTTTGGAGGCCTTCATGGCCCGCTTCTACTTTGCTGGGCGGATGCAGAAGGCGCTGCCCACCTGGGCGGGCATCGATGGCCCGCTGCTGTGGGCCGAGGCTGCCGTGCCTCGGCTGGCTTGGTGGCTGGCGCGCTGGCTGCCGACCGACCAGGCGAGCGGGCTCGGTGCCATGCTTGGCCGGGCGGTCGGACCGCATCTCAAGAAGCACAAGGTGATCCTGAGGAATCTCGAGATTGCGCTCCCCGATCTCGATGAGCGCCGGCGTGAGGCCGTCGCCCGGGAGATCTGGGCCGAGGCCGGGCGCGTGATGGTCGAGTTCGCGCTCCTGGACCGGATCTGCGGCAGCGAGCGGGCCGAGCGCCTCAAGTTCGTGCTGCATCACGATCCGACCCGCGCCCGTGACGGCAGCCGGCCGGCCATGTACTTCACAGCACACCTTGCCAACTTCGAGCTCGGCGCAGCCACCGCTACCCTCAACGGCGTGCCGCTCAGCATCGTCTCGACCCCCCAGGCCAACCCGCTGGTCCGGGCCGCGCTGGACCGCTATCGTGAGGTGGTGGGCTGCCGCTTCATTCCGAGCAAGGGCGGGCTTCGCCAGCTCATCCGCGAGGTGCAGGAAGGCCGCAGCCTGGGATGGATCACCGACCAGCGCCACGACCGGGGCGAGCTCGTGCCGTTCTTCGGCATCGACACGCCCACCGCTGTGATGCCGGCGATGCTGGCGCTGCGGCTCGACTGTGATCTCGTGCCCGTCCGCGTCGAGCGCCTCAAGGGATCGCGATTCCGGGTGACCGCCTTCGAGCCCTTGAGCACCGAAGGCCTCGAGCAGCTCCCGCAGGCCGAGGCGGCACGCGAGCTGACACGCCGGATGAACCTTCTCTTCGAGAGCTGGATCCGGGAGCGACCCGGCCAATGGCTGTGCTTCAAGCGCCGCTGGCCGCAGGGTCACGAGCCACCGGTCGCCTGAGATGGGAGCCACGCTGACGAGCGAGCGGCCGAGTGCCAGGGCCGACGCTTCGGCCTTCTTCCACCCCTGCCCGACGGACCCGAGCTGCCCCTATTGCGGCACGACGTCGCCCGCGGCCGATGCCGACTGGTCCTTCCTCGACCGGGTCTACTGCATCTCGCTGCAGAGCCGCGAGGATCGGGCCCAGGCGGCAGCGCAAGAGCTGCATCGCGCCGGCCTGTGCCGCCAGGCGCTGTTCTACCGTCCCATCAAGCATCCGACCCGCCCGGTCACCGGCATATGGGAGTCCCACCGGGCGGTGGCGCTGCACGCACGTGCCGACGGCTGCTCCCGCGTGCTGGTGCTCGAGGATGACGCGCACTTCCTGGGCAGGGTCGATGGCCGCACCACGAGGCGCGTCGCGCGCGCGCTGGCCTCGCTGCCACCCGACTGGACCATCTTCTATCTGGGCGAGATGACCCGCTGGGCCTATCCGGTGGGATGGGGCGTGCTCAGGATCTCGGCCACGGCCGCCCACGCCTACATAGCGAGCACCCGCCTGCTCGACTGGCTGGCGGATCATCCCTACGGATCCCCGGGCGTAAGGCGGGTGAAAGTCGCCGGCAAGGGCATCGATTCCGCCTTTGCCTTATTGCCGCGGACCTACGCCCTCTTCCCGATGATCGCGGTCCAAAGCGCGAGCCCCAGCGACCACTTCGCCGACGGCAAGCAGAAGACCGAGGTCCGCAAGCTCAAGCATCTGTTCTCGCACAGCCGCCACCGCGAGCGCCTGCTCGCCCTCGTCATGCGACCGATGCAGGTGGTGATGCTGGCGTTCTTTCCGGTGACGCTGGTCTGGCTCGGCATCGACGCGCTGGTGGCGCGCCTGCGCAAGCGCTGAGCGGCCACCGCCAGCCGATGCCGGTACAGCACCGGCTTGGCCCGAGGGCTACTCCGCCGCCTGCGCGATGGCCGGCTCCACGCGAGCAGCGCAGAACTTGAACTCCGGGATCTTCCCGTAAGGGTCGAGCTGCGGGTTGGTCAGCAGGTTCGCCGCCGCCTCGCGATAGCAGAAGGGAATGAAGAGAACGCCCTCGGGCACGGCGTTGTCCTGGCGCGCCATCAGCTCGATGGCACCGCGTCGGGTGGCGACCTTGACGGCACCACCCGCTGGCACGCCGAGCTGGCGAAGATCCTTGGAGTTCATCGCGACGAACGCCTCGGGCTCGAGCGCATCCAGATAGGCGGCGCGGCGCGTCATGGCGCCGGTGTGCCAATGCTCGAGCGTGCGCCCTGTCGTGAGGATCATCGGATAGGCCGCATCCGGCCGCTCGGCCGGCGGGATGATCGAGGCCGGCACCATGGTGGCCTTGCCGCTCGCGGTCGGAAAGCCGTCGCCGAAGACCACACCCTGTCCCGGCTGGTCGGGCGCCTCGCAGGGATAGGTCACCGAGCTCTCGCGCTCGAGACGCTCCCAGGTGATGTTGTCGAGCGACGGCATGGCCTTCGTCATCTCGGCGAAGACGTCCGCCGGGCCGGCATAATGCCACTCGAGGCCGAGGCGAAGCGCCATCTCCTGGACGATCCACCAGTCGGGCCTGGCCTCGCCCGGCAGCGGCAGCGCCGGGCGGCCCATCTGCACCTGCCGGTTCGTGTTGGTGACGGTGCCGGCCTTCTCGGGCCAGGCCGAGGCCGGCAGCACCACATCGGCATACATGGCGGTCTCGGTGAGGAAGATGTCCTGGACCACCAGATGCTCGAGCCTGGCCAGCGCCTGGCGGGCATGGTGGGCGTCCGGGTCCGACATCGCCGGGTTCTCGCCCATGATGTACATGCCGCGGATCTGGTCGGCGTGGACCGCGTCCATGATCTCGACGACGGTGAGGCCGGGCTCCGGATCGAGCGTTGCCCCCCACAGCGCCTCGAGCTTGCCTCGATAGGCGTCGTCGCCCGTGTTGTGGTAGTCGGGAAAGACCATGGGGATCAGGCCGGCATCCGAGGCGCCCTGCACGTTGTTCTGCCCACGCAGCGGATGCAGGCCGGTGCCGGGCCGGCCGACATGGCCGCACATAAGCGCCAGCGAGATCAGGCAGCGCGCATTGTCGGTGCCGTGGATGTGCTGGCTGACCCCCATGCCCCAGAAGATGATCGCCCGCTCGGCCCTGGCGTAGGCGCGCGCCACCTCGCGCAGCGTGGCCGCATCGATGCCGCAGATCTCGGCCATCCTCTCGGGCGGGAAGGCCGCCAGATGCTCCTTCAGGCGATCGAAGCCCTCGGTGTGGGCCTGGATGTACTGCCGATCGTAGAGCCCCTCCTCGACGATCACGTGCATCAGCGCGTTCAGCATCGAGACGTCGCCGCCGGGGCGGAACTGCAGCATCCAGGTGGCGTGCTTCCTGAGCGCCTGGCCGCGCGGGTCCATGACGACGAGCCGGGCACCCTTCTTCGTGGCCTGCTTGAAGAAGGTGGCGGCGACCGGGTGGTTCTCGGTGGGGTTGGCGCCGATGACGATGATCAGATCGGCGTTGAGCGCGTCGTTGAAGGGTGCCGTGACGGCGCCGGAGCCGATGCCCTCCATCAGCGCCGCCACCGAGGAGGCGTGGCAGAGCCGGGTGCAATGGTCGACATTGTTCGAGCCGAAGCCGGTGCGGACCAGCTTCTGGAACAGATACGCCTCCTCGTTCGAGCATTTGGCCGAGCCGAAGCCGGCGAGCGCCCGCCCGCCGCCCGCCTCGCGGACCCGGCGCAGCCCGGCGGCCGCGACCTCGAGCGCCTCCTCCCACGAGGCCTCGCGAAAGTGCGTCCAGGGCGATGCGGGATCGATCGGGTCGTCGACGACCTTGGGCACCCCCTCCTTGCGGATCAGCGGCCGGGTCAGCCGCTGCGGATGCCGGACATAGTCGAAGCCGAAGCGGCCCTTGACGCACAGGCGGCTCTCGTTCGAGGGCCCGTTCCTGCCGGTCACATAGGCGATGGAATCGTCGCGGACGTGATAGGTGATCTGGCAGCCGACCCCGCAATAGGGGCAGACGCTGTCGACGCTGCGGTCGACCCGCCGATCGCCGCGGCCGGTGGCCGGATCGACCAGGGTCGCCGGCATGAGAGCACCCGTCGGGCAGGCCTGCACGCACTCGCCGCAGGCGACGCAGGTCGAGAGCCCCATCGGGTCGTCCTGGTCGAAGACGATCTTGGCGCCGTGGCCGCGATAGGCGAGGCCGATGACGTCGTTGACCTGAACCTCGCGGCAGGCGCGCACGCAGAGATTGCACTGGATGCAGGCGTCGAGATTGACCGCCATCGCCGGGTGCGAGCTATCGGGCGCCCATTGCTCGCGCATCGGGAAGCGGCTGGCCTCGATCTCCTGGCGCTCCGCCCACTGCCAGAGGCGGCTGCCATGGTCGTGGGCGTCGGCGCGCTGCGGCTGGTCGGCCAGCAGCAGCTCCATCACCATGCGCCGCGCGGTGCGGGCGCGCTCGCTGCCGGTGTGCACCTTCATCCCGGCCGCGGGCTTCCTGATGCAGGAGGCGGCCAGCACGCGCTCGCCCTCGATCTCGACCATGCAGGCGCGGCAATTGCCGTCGGCGCGATAGCCGGGCTCGGGCAGCCAGCACAGATGCGGGATGTCGATCCCGTGTCGCGCGGCAACCTGCCAGAGCGTCTCGTCCGCCAGGGCCTCGACCTCTCGGCCGTCGAGGATGAAGCGAATGGCCTCGGTCATGGCATCATGCCTCCAACGGCGGCAGGATCAGGTCCACCAGCTCCCGGCTCTCGGGCCTGAACGGGTTGATGAAGCGCACGCCCTCGAGGTCTCTGCCGTCCTGCATGTCCTCGGACAGGATCACCTCGCACCCTGCCCGCCTCGCCGTCGCCCAGAGCATGGCGTCCCAAAACGACATCCTGTGCGCGACGACCGCGCGCATCGCCTCGTCGAGATCGACGGGCTGAGGCGCCGCGCAATCAAGAGCCCGGCGATAGCGGAGCACCTCCTCGCGCGCCGCCGCTGGCGCGAAGCCGCGCTTGCGAACCAGCACATTGAAGCACTCGGCCATGCTCTGCAGGGTCTGGATGCAATCGCCGAGAGCCGCCCGCCCGAGAACCTCGACAGCGCGGGCGTTGCGTCGATCATCGGCGTGCAGCGCATAGACAAGGATGTTGGAATCCAGGCTCACGCGCATCACCCAGCCACTTCACGCTCATGGAGCTCGTCGCGGGTCCAATCAACGATCCGGCCGCCGCGTAGCGCGCCCTCCCGGAGATGGGCCATCAGCTCGTCGATCCGGCGCCGCCGTTCGGCCTCCGCTGCCGGATCGCCGATACGCTCGAGCTTCGCCACCGGCTTCCCACGCTTGGTGATCACCACGACCTCGCCGCCTTCGGCGGCCTCGAGGATCTTCGAGAACTGCTGATTGGCCTCGCGCGCTGACACGCTACGCATGCTCAGGTCATCCCTGTAGGTACGTACCTACATTAAGCCCCAGGTCCCCGATCGCCAAGGTCGAGCTCCTCGGGGAAGTATTTGATGAGGCACTTCAGCGGGTTGCTCGCCGCCTGGCCGAGGCCGCAGATCGAGGCGTCGGCCATGGCCCGCGAGAGCTCGCCCATCAGGCCCGCGTCCCAGATGTCGCGCTCCATGAGCTTCACGGCCTTCTCGGTGCCGACCCGGCAGGGCGTGCACTGGCCGCAGGACTCGTCCTCGAAGAAGCGCATCAGGTTGAGCGCGGCCGCCTTGAGATCGTCCTGGTCGGACAGGATGACGACGGCATGGCTGCCGACGAAGCAGCCATGCTGCTCGAGCCTGCCGAAGTCCAGCGGGATGTCCGCCATGGAGGCCGGAAGGATGCCGCCGGAAGCGCCGCCGGGCAGGTAGGCGCGAAAGGCGTGGCCGGGCGCCATGCCGCCGCAGAGCTCGTCGATCAGCTCCCTGCAGGTGATGCCTGCCGGCGCCACCTTGACGCCGGGCTCGCTCACCCGGCCGCTGACGGAAAAGCTTCTCAAGCCCTTCGAGCCGTTGCGCCCCTGGGAGGCGAACCAGGCGGGCCCCTTCTCGGCGATATCGCGGATCCAGAACAGCGTCTCGACATTGTTGACAAGGGTAGGGCGGCCGAAGATGCCCACCTCGGCCACGTAGGGCGGCCGGTGCCTGGGCAGCCCGCGCTTGCCTTCGATGCTCTCGAGCATCGCCGACTCCTCGCCGCAGATATAGGCGCCGGCACCACGGCGCAGCTCGAGATAGCCCGGAGATGCGAGCCCGCCCGCCTCGACGGCGGCGATCTCGCGCTCGAGGATCTGGCGGATGTGCGGGTACTCGTCGCGCAGATAGATGTAGGCGCGGTCCGCGTCGATCGACCAGGCGGCGATCAGCGCGCCCTCGAGGAAGCGGTGCGGGTCGCGCTCGAGATGAAAGCGGTCCTTGAAGGTGCCGGGCTCGCCCTCGTCGGCGTTGACGGCGAGGTAGCGGGGCTTCGCCTGGTCGCGCACGAGCTTCCATTTGCGGAACGTCGGAAAGCCGGCACCGCCCAGCCCACGCAGGCCCGAGCCCTCCAGCGCATCGATGAGCTCCTCGAACGCGCCTTTGGGATGGAGGTGCTCGGGCGCATGGCCGCGGAGCTGGCGCAGCAGGCCGTAGCCGCCGCCGTCGATGTAGGCGTCGAGGCCTATGTACGCCGGAAGCTCGGGCTCGAGGCGTCGCTGAGCGACGGCGTCGCGGACCGCCTCGACTGAGGCGGGTGCTATGTCGTGATGCCCTACGGTGCAGGCCGGCGCCTCGGCGCAGCGGCCCATGCAGGGCGCACGCACCACGCGCGCCTGCGCCGGATCCAGAGCGTCGTGGAGGTCGGCGAGGAGCCGCTCGCCGCCGAGCATGGCGCAGGTGAGGCTGTCGCAGACGCGGACGGTGACGGGCGGAGGCGGCGCCTCGCCCTCCTTCACGACGTCGAAATGAGCGTAGAAGGTGGCCGTCTCGAAAACCTCGGCCTGCGGCAGGCGCAGCTCCTCGGCCAGCGCCCGCAGATGGGCGGCCGAGAGATGGCCGAACGCCTCCTGGATGCGATGGAGATGCTCGATCAGAAGATCACGACGACGCGGCATCGCGCCGAGCGCGGCCTGGACCTCCTCGAGCGCTTGAGGATCGAGCTGGCGCCCCTTGGGCACCGAACGGCCCCGTCGCCCCTTCCCCCGGCCCTGCGTCGAGCCGTCCTTGGGCATTGCCATTACAAAACGTCCGCCTGATCTACCCTCTCCACCTAGTACGGACGATGGCTCACGGAAAGCGGCGAGCGCCGGAAGGGCGAGGTGCTTGGCCTTTGCGGCTGGCACTCTATTCTCTCGCCCGAGCATGGAGGATAGGCCCGGGTCCTGACGAGGCGGCGGGCGCGCAGGGAGGTTGAGGAGTGAGCACGGCCTACGTCGTCGGCACGTTCGACACCAAAGGTGACGAGCTTCGCTACATCGCGGAGCGGCTGGCTGCCGCCGGCGTCTCGGTGCTGACCGTTGATGTCGGAACGAAGAGCGCGGCTGACGGGCGTGGATGTGGCTCCTGCCGAGGTCGCAGCGCACCATCCGGACGGGGTCGATGCGGTTCTCGGGCTCGACGATCGCGGCAAGGCCGTCGGTGCGATGACCGTGGCCCTCGAGCGCTTCGTCCGCACACGCGACGATATCGGCGGCATGATCGGTGCCGGCGGCTCGGGCAACACGGCACTCGTGGCGCCCGCGATGCGCGCGCTGCCGATCGGCACGCCCAAGGTGCTCGTCTCGACCGTCGCCAGCAGCAACGTCGCCCCCTATGTCGGCCCGTCCGACATCGCGATGATGTACTCGGTGACCGACGTCCAGGGGCTGAACCGCATCTCGCGGCGGGTGCTGGGGAACGCCGCGCACGCGCTGGCCGGCATGATGCTGAACGCCATTCCCACGCCGGCCACGGCCGACAAGCCGGCGCTGGGCCTCACCATGTTCGGGGTGACCACGCCCTGCGTCCAGATGGTCACGGCCGAGCTGTCGTCGAGCTACGACTGCCTCGTCTTCCACGCCACCGGCACCGGTGGCCAGTCGATGGAGAAGCTGGTCGACAGCGGGCTCGTGGCAGGCGTCCTCGACATCACGACGACCGAGGTCTGCGACCTCCTGATGGGCGGGGTCTTTCCTTGCACCGAGGACCGCTTCGGCGCGGTGATCCGCTCGCGCGTGCCCTATGTGGGCTCGGTGGGTGCCCTCGACATGGTGAACTTCGGGGCGATGGACACGGTGCCCGAGCGGTTCCGCGGCAGGAACCTCTACGTCCACAACCCGCAGGTCACGCTGATGCGCACGACGCCCGAGGAGAATGTGCGCATGGCCGAGTGGATCGCCGAGCGCCTGAACCAGATGGAAGGGCCGGTGCGCTTCCTTCTGCCCGAGGGCGGCGTCTCGCTGATCGACGTCCCGGGCCAGCCGTTCCACGACCCGGCGGCGGACAAGGCGCTCTTCGACACGCTCACGGCACGCTTCCGGCCGACGTCGAGCCGGCAGCTGGTCCGCCTGCCCCATGCCATCAACGACCCCGCCTTCGTCGCGGCGCTGGTGGGCAATTTCCGCGACATTGCGGCCTAGGAGACAAGGAATGCCCCGTTTCGAGCGCAAGGCGCTGCTGGAGAAGTTCCAGGGCATGGTGGCGCGCCGCGAGCCGATCGTCGGCGGCGGTGCCGGCACCGGGCTCTCCGCCAAGTGCGAGGAGGCGGGCGGGATCGACCTCATCGTCATCTACAATTCCGGCCGCTACCGGATGGCCGGACGCGGCTCGCTGGCCGGGCTCATGGCCTATGGCAACGCCAACGAGATCGTCGTCGAGATGGCGCACGAGGTGCTGCCGGTCGTGAAAAAGACGCCGGTGCTGGCCGGCGTCAATGGCACCGACCCGTTCATGCTCCGCGATCACTTCCTGCGGCAGCTCAAGGACATGGGCTTTGCCGGCGTGCAGAACTTCCCGACCGTGGGCCTCTTCGACGGCACGATCAGAAAGCAGCTCGAGGAGACCGGCATGGGCTACGGCCTCGAGGTCGACATGATCAGGGCCGCGCGTGAGCAGGACCTGCTGACCACACCCTACGTCTTCTCGGCCGAGGAGGCGGTGGCGATGGCCGAGGCCGGCGCCGACATCCTTGTGCCGCACATGGGCCTGACGACGGGTGGCGCCATCGGCGCGGAGACGGCCTTCAAGCTCGAGGATTGCCCGGCGCTGATCGACGCGTGGGCCGAGGCCGCGATGCGGGTCAGGAAGGACATCATCGTCCTTTGCCATGGCGGCCCGATCTCGATGCCGGAGGACGCCTCCTACGTCCTCCAGCACACCCAGCATTGCCACGGCTTCTATGGCGCCTCCTCGATGGAGCGCCTGCCGACCGAGAAGGCGCTGACCGCCCAGACCGCAGCCTTCAAGGCGCTCCGCTTCTGAGAGGTCGCCTCCTCGCGAGGTGACGTGCCGCGTCGCCGATAGTGTCGGCGAGGCGGCATCAGGCACTCTTTGACTCGACCACGAAATCGGAATAGCGTTCCGAAAACGGAGGCTATTCTCGAATGGCAGTGGTCACGCGGTGTCTCGAGGCCGTCGAGATCCTGGCCTCGCATCCCGACGGGCTGGCGCTGGGTGAGCTGGCCGAGCGGATGCGGGTGCCGAAGAGCGCCGGGCATCGGCTGCTGACGGCGCTCGTCGAGCGCGACTGGGTCGTGCAGGACCCCGTGACCCGGCACTACCGTCTGACCATGCGGCTGACGAGCCTGGGCCTGACCTTTCTCTCCAGCACGCATCTCCCCGACGTGGCGCAGCCGGTGCTCGACCGGCTCGCCTCCACCACGGGGGAGCTGGCACGGATGACCGTCGCCGAGGACGGCCGGCTGATCTGGGTCGCCAAGGCACAAGGCGCACGCTGGGGTCTGCGTTACGACGTCGAGACCGGCGGCGAGCCGCGCCTCTGGTGCACCGCGACAGGCCATGCCTGGCTCGCGACGCATGGCGACGATCAGGCGCTCTCCCTCGCCAAACGCCAGGGATGGCCCGAGCCGGGCGCGGATCAGCCCGGCGCGCCGAGCGGCGACATCGAGCTGCTGGCCCGCATGGCGTTGGCACGGCAGAAGGGCTGGGCGGCCGTCGCCGACAGCGGCGTGCTCGGCATGGCAGCGGTGGCCGTGGCCATCCCTTCCACCGATGGGGCCGAGCCCGCGGTGGGAACGGTGAGCATCGCCGGGCCGTCCGTCCGCTTCACCCCGGCGCGTGTGGCAGAGCTCGCGGCCATGCTCCTCGAGGCTGCCCGCGAGCTTGGTGCCATCTGGCCGATCCGCTCGTACCAGCAGCGCCTCACGGGGGCGCCGACGCTCGCCGCCGCGGGTTTGGACCGATGAGGGCGGTCCAGACGCGCATGGTCGCGCCGACGCTACCCGGCCGCATCGGTCGGCTCGCGACCCGGCTGAGAGGGCCGGTCATCACGGCTCTGATCGTTCTGCTGCTGTGGGAGGGCCTGACGCGGCTCTTCGGCGTCGCCTCCTATCTCCTTCCACCACCCAGCGAGGTCTTCGCCCAGTACGCCACGCGCTGGCCCCGCATCCTCGAGGGGCTGCGCTATACCGGCGTCGAGATTGTGCTGGGCTATGCGATCGCCGTCGTGACCAGCCTCGCCCTGGCCGTCGCCATCGCCTATTCGAGCTTCATCGAGCGGCACATCTATCCGGTCATCGTGACCTTCACGATCATCCCGAAGATCGCGATAGCACCGCTGTTCATCATCTGGTTCGGCTTCGGGCTCATGCCGAAGCTGCTGCTGGTCTTCCTGCTCTCGTTCTTTCCCATGCTGGTCAACGACATCGCCGGCTTCCGCTCGGTCAACCCGGAGATCATGGACTTCGCCCGCTCGACCGGGGCGTCGGGCTTCAAGCTCTTCAGGAAGATCCGCCTTCCGCAGGCTCTGCCCTCGATCTTCACGGGCGCCCGGGTCGGCGCCATCAACGCCACCACCGGCGCTGTCGTCGGCGAGTTCGTCGCCTCCGACAAGGGGCTCGGCTACCTGCTGCTCGAGTACAACGGCAACCTCGACACGGCGGCGATGTTCGCCACCATCCTCGTCCTCTGCGCGATCGGCGTTGCCCTCTACTACGCGGTCGAGTGGCTCGAGCGTGTGACGATCCCCTGGCACGTCTCGCAACGCCGGGACGAGCTGACCGCCAATAGCTGAAGAAACAGGGAAAAAGGCTAAACCAAGCAAGAACGGAGGCTAAAAATGAAGAGACGTCATATCCTGACGACCGGCGCCGCAGCCCTGGCGCTGGGCTCCTTGCCCCGGCGGCCGGCATTGGCAGCCGACAAGGTGACCTTCCGCCTCAACTGGTATCTCGGCGGCAGCCATGCGGCGTTCGTCCTCGGCCGCGATCGTGGCTATTACAAGGACGAGGGGATCGACATCGAGATCCAGGAGGGGCGCGGCTCCGCCCGCTCGGTCCAGCTCGTCAGCGCGGGCTCCGATGACTTGGCGATGGCCGACGCCGGCAGCCTGATGACGGGCGTCACCAAGGGGCTGGACGCTCTGGCCGTCATGTCCCTGATCAACGTCTCGACCTTCTGCGTCGCGGCGCTCGCCAAGAGCGGGATCAAGACGATCAAGGACGTCGAGGGCCGCTCGCTGGCCGTGACGGCCGGGGACGCGCTCACGCAGCTCTGGCCGGCGGTCGTTGCCGCCAACAAGCTCGACGCCAGCAAGATCAAGCTCGTCATGATGGACGCGGCGGCAAAGCCGGTGGCGGTCATGGAGGGCCGGGTGGACGCGCTTTTGGGCGGCATCTCCGACCAGCCCAACCTGATGCGCGCCAAGGGCTTTGAGGTGGTCGTGATCCCCTTCGCCGAGGTGGGGGTCAACACCATCGGCATGACGATCGTGGGCCGCCCCGACAAGGTGAAGGCCAACCCCGATCTCGTGCGCCGCTTCGTCAAGGCTACCGGCCAGTCGGTCCAGGCAGCGCTGGACGATCCCGACGCCGCGGCGGCCGCGGTCCAGAAGATGAAGCCGGACCTCGACCTCGAG
Source organism: uncultured Alphaproteobacteria bacterium (assembly GCA_963735065.1). Lineage (GTDB taxonomy): Bacteria > Pseudomonadota > Alphaproteobacteria > Geminicoccales > Geminicoccaceae > CAVTJL01. Next base: position 273,238 of record CAVTJL010000001.1, read on the forward strand.
ACACTGAAAAAGCAGGTGCTCGGGACCAACGCCAGCACCAAGGAAGGCCTGGTGGCGGGCAAGCCGATCGGCTGGGGACCGCCCGAGGTCTGGGCCCAGACGCTCGATCTCATGAAAACCTATCAGGGGCTCAAGACCGAGAAGCCCGCGACGACGTTCTACACGAACGAGTATGTGACCTGATGGCGTCAGCCTTGCTGGCCCAGCAGGATGCCGAGGCGGTCGGGATGACCGCCTCGGCCATCGACATCGCTGGCGTCAGCAAGACGTTCGTGCGCGACGGCCTGGAGACCGAGGCGCTGGCCCACGTCGACCTCACGGTCGGCGAGGGCGAGTTCGTCTCGATCGTCGGCCCTCCGGCTGCGGCAAGAGCACGCTGCTCCGCATCGTGGCCGGCCTGCTGCCGCCCTCGACCGGCTCGGCCGAGGTGCTCGGCCGGCACGTCGCCGGCCCGGTGACCCGCCTCGGCATCGTCTTTCAGGCGCCCGTGCTGCTCGACTGGCGGACGGTGCTCGGCAACGTCATGGTGCAGCTCGAGCTGCGCGGCCTCGATCCCGATGCCTACCGCGAGCGGGCCCGCGCGCTTCTTCATGCCGTGGGGCTGGGCGAGTTCGAGGATCGCTATCCGCACGAGCTTTCCGGAGGAATGCGGCAGCGCGCTGCGATCGTTCGGGCACTCGTCCACGATCCGCCGATGCTGCTCATGGACGAGCCTTTCGGCGCCCTCGACGCGCTGACACGCGAGCAGATGCGGATCGACCTCGAGCAGCTGTGGCTGGCGGGGCGCAAGACGGTGCTCTTCATCACCCACAGCATCGACGAGGCCATTCTCCTCTCGGACCGGGTCGTCGTCATGAGCCCGCGGCCCGGCCGCATCGACCGGGTCGTCGAGATCGACATGCCGAGGCCGCGTGGCATCGACGCGCGCCAGCTCCCGGCCTTCACCGAGGCCAACGAGCTGATCACCGGAATCTTTCTCGCCCGAGGCGTGCTGTCCCGCCGCTCGGCGCTGGCCGGCACGGCAGGATCAGGAGAGATGCGGTGAGCGGGGCTGCGATCGGCGGCATCATCGCCGCACCGCCTTTGCCGATGCGGCCCGACGCCAGCGTCGATTGGCGCGGGCTCGAGCGCTACATGGCCGAGGTTGCGGCGGCAGGGCCCGCCGCGATCGCGATGAACATGGACGCCAGCGAGGGCCCCTCGCTCGATCCCCACGAGCGGCTGGAGGTCGTGCGGGTCGCGAGGTCGGCCATCGGCGGCCGCTGCCCGCTTTTTTCAGGGCTCAGCGCCGACGGGACGGCCATCGCCGTGGCGCACGGCAAGGAGCTCGTGGCAGCGGGCGCCGAGGGCCTCATCGTCTTCCCGCCCTTCCCGAGCTTCCTCGGCACGCCGCTACCAGCAGCGATGGTTCATCGACACCATGCGGCAATCGCCGCCGCCACCGGTGTCCCGCTGATCGCCTTCCGCATGCGCTGGGTGGCACCCTACGATAGCGAGACCTACGCCCGCCTCGCCGATATTCCCGAGCTGATCGGCGTCAAGGACGCGATGCGCGACACGGGCGAGATGCTGCGGACCATCGCCATCCTCGACGCCCTGCCGAGGCGGATAGGCCTCCTCACCGGCAACGATCCGGTGATCCTCGAGAGCCTGCTCGTCGGCGGAGACGGCGCGCTGATCGGCTTCGCCGGCATCGCCACGGAGCGGCTGGTCGCCCTCGAGCAGGCGGCGCGTCGGCGCGATGTGGCGCGGGCGTTCGCCCTCTGGCGGCCGCTCGCCCCGCTCGCCCGCTTCTGCTGGCGGGACCCGGTCCGCGACTATCGCCCGCGCATGAAGGAGCTGCTCGTCATGCAAGGGCGCTTCGCCAGCGCCGCGGTGCGGGCACCGCAACGACCGGTCGACGAGGCCGAGCGAGCGGCTCTTCGCCGGCTCGCCACGACCGCCGGGCTGCTCGACCAGCCGGGCACGGCCACGGCCGCCGAATGAGATGCCAAACGGAGTGAGCATCATGTCGTATCCAGCGCTCAAGGGCATCTGTGCCGCGCCCTTCCTGCCGATGCACGACGACCACACGGTCGACTGGACGACGCTCGAGAGCTACCTCGACTGGATCGCCGGTCAGGGCCCTGCCGCCATCGCCATGAACATGGACGCGAGCGAGGGCACCTCGCTCACGCGCGACGAGCAGCTCGAGGTGGTGCGGGTCAGCAGGCGTGCCATACGCGGGCGCTGCCCGTTCTTCTCGGGCCTCCTGAGCAACAGCACGATGGACGCCGCAACCTTCGGCAAGGAGCTCGTGGCCGAAGGCGCTGAGGGGCTGGTCATCTTTCCGCCCGTCCCGGTCTTCTTGAGCAAGCCGGTCGAGACGGAGATGATCGTCGATTTCCATGCCGCGATCGCCGACGCGACGGGCGTGCCGATCGTCGGCTTCCAGTTCCCGATCGGCATGGGCCCGGACTTCACGCCGCCCGTCCTCGAGGCGATGAGCAAGATTCCGGGGGTGGTGGGCCTCAAGGAAGCGTCCTTCGACCTCCTCCACACCCGAGAGACGATAGCGGCAGTGGCCGGGCTGGAGCGCCCGTTCGGTGTCCTCACCGGCTCCGACACCTTCATCTACGAGGCCTTCCTGATGGGCTGCGACGGCGCGCTGATCGGCTTTGCCGGCACCGCCACGGCCGAGATCGTCGCCATGCAGAAGGCCGCGGCCGACGGCGACTACGCGGCCGGCTGGGCCATCTGGGATCGGCTGGGGCCGCTCGCGCGCTTCTGCTGGCGGCCTCCGATCCGCGACTACCGGCCGCGCATGAAGGAGGTGCTGGTGCTGCAGGGCCTCTTCCCGTCCGCGGCCGTCCGGCCGCCGCAGCTGCCGGTGGACGACGCCGAGCGGGCCGAGCTGCGACGCCTCGCGCTCGCTGCCGGCCTCATCGACGGCGCCCACAGCCGCGCCGCCGAATGACGCCGACCGCCCTGCCCGAGGAGATCCGCTCATGACCCGCCCGGCGCTCAAAGGCATCGTCGCCGCCCCGCTGCTGCCGATGCTGCCCGACCAATCGATCGACTGGGAATGCCTGCCCCGCTACATGGCCTGGGTGGCCGACCAGCGGCCGGCGGCCATCGCCATGAACATGGACGCCAGCGAGGGAACGGCGCTGACCCTGGCCGAGCAGCTCGAGGTGATGCGCGTCGCGAGACGCGCCATCGCGGGCAAGGTGCCGCTCTATTCAGGCCTCATCGCGCGCTTCACGGCCGAGGCCGTCGATCTCGCGAGGCAGCTCAAGTCGGCGGGAGCGCAGGGCCTCGCGGTCTTCGCGCCGCTGCCGATCAGCCTCGGCAAGCCGATCCCGACCGAGATGATCTATGGCTACCACAAGGCCGTCGCGGAGGCGGCCGACCTGCCGATCATCGCCTTCCAGCAGCCCATCGAGCGGGCTCCCGACTACACGCCGGAGGTGATCCATGCCTTTTGCGGCATCCCCCAGCTCGTGGCGCTCAAGGAGGCCTCGTTCGATACCGGCCACACCCTGCAGTCGATCGAGGCGGCGCGCACCGCCCCGCGCGAGATCGGCATCCTCACCGGCTCGGACACGATCATCCTCGAGGCCTTCCTGATCGGCTGCCACGGTGCTCTCATCGGTTTCGCCGGCACCGCCACGGCCGAGCTCGTCGCGATGCAGGAGGCCGCAGCCACCCGCGACGTGAGAACGGCTTACGCCATCTGGAACCGCCTGGGGCCGCTCGCCCGCTACTGCTGGCGGGCACCCCTTCGCAATTACCGCCCACGAATGAAGGAGGTGCTGGTGGCACAGGGCCTGTTCAGCCATGCCACGGTTCGCCGGCCCCAGCTCGGCGTGAGCGACCAGGAGCGCACGACGCTACGCCGCCTCGCTGACGAGGCCGGGCTGCTCGGCAAGCAGGCCGCGGCGGTCGCGGCAGAGTAGCGGCTTCGACCGCGCTGCCGGCCGCTCCTCGATCGGCCGTCGGCGGACCCGCTCGGATCAGGCGGCGCGGCCGTCGGCCCGGTCGAGGGTGATCTCCTGGGCGCCGTGGGAAGCGAGCACCCGCTCGGCCGCCTTTCTGGTCGCCTCGTCGCTCGTCGCCACGGCCACGAGGAGCGCGCCCTTCTCGAGCTGATCCTTGTAGCGGTCGAGATTGTAGTCGCTCGCGACCTTGGCGAGCAGACCGCCCACGGCGCCGCCGCCGGCAACGCCGGCGATGGCGAGCGGCACGAAGCCGATACCGGAGACAACGGCGGCGGCAAGCCCGAGCGCAGCGCCAAGATAGGCCGCGCCACCGACGATGCCGCCCATGGCCGTGCCCGCATTCTCCTGGCCACCGACACCGGCGTCGGGATCGCGGATCCGTTTTGCGAGCTCGGCCTCGGGCGGCACGAGGTCGCCATAGGCGCGCTTCAGCCCGTCATAGGAGCTCAGGACGTTGATCTCGCCCTGCCCAACCCCTGCCTTTGCCAGCTCCTCCGCGGCGCCGGAGAAGCTCGACGGCTCGTCGAACAGCGCAACGAGGAGGTAGGTGGTGTCTGGGCCCGCATCGTGATCGTCGAGCTGCCGCAGGGCCCTGTCGACGCGGCCCAGCATCGGCTCCTCGCCGCCTTCCATATGCTCGGCCGTCGCGTCCGAAAGCTGCTGCTCGTCATACCGCCACTGCTCGAGAATGCGTCGCTTCTCGGCTGTCGCCAGATCGGCCCTGCCCAGCACCGCCTCCGGGGTTCCGAAGGCAAGACGAGGATCCTGACCGGTGCCAGGCTTCGGCGTGTCATCTGCCATGGGTAGAGATCTCCGCTCGTTGGCGTCGTGAAAGCCAACGAGCGGAGGGGCGAGAGGGTTCCCAGGCAGATCACCGGCGTCGGCTGGGAGCGATCCACTCGGCCGCCACGCCGGCCGCTACCGCGACGAGCAAGGTTGCCATGGGATAGCGCCTGATCAACCCGAACATCGAGGTCGCCTCGCCCACGCCAACGCCCACGCCCAGAGAGGCGAGCGGTGACGGGGCCGGCCGCGGCGGTCGGCGCAGCGCCGCGATGAGCAGCAAAAGCGCGGCGAGCAGAAGAAAGCCACCGCCCATGACGGCGGCAGGCCAGGGTGGCGGCAGATAGAGACCCAAAACCCACCACGCGACGCCCAGGAGGAATCCGCAACCAACCAGCGCGAACCCAAGGGCGATGAGACGCAGCACGATGCCTTTGATGCGCCAGCGGATTCCTGCGACGTCAAGCAAGGATGAGAGCATGAGTAACCCGGCGCCCTAGCGCCGCCCGAGGAAGAGCCGGCTGAGGATCATGCCCAGGCCGAAGGCGATCGTGACGCTCGTGATCGGCCGCTCCTGGATATGCCGCTCCAGGCCCACCATCGCATCTCGACCATGCCCCTGCAGGTCGCCGCTAAGGCGCTCCAGCTCCTCGCGCAGCTCGCCGATCCGCTGCTCGGCGGCAACGCGCACCTCGTCGGTCCGCTGCTTCACACCCTCACTCAGATGATCGCGCAGATTCATGAGATCCTCTCTCAGCTTGGCGATGTCACGCTGCAGGGTCGCGACATCGATGTTCCCGGGGTCGTCCATGGTCATCGCCCATCCTCCCTCGACGGCTGGCAGACCGAAGCGCACGGCGCACGACCCAGAGGATCGCACGCCATGGTCGAAAGCGAAACGTCGGATCGGAAGGCCGGTTCCCCGGTGTGGAACCCGCGGGCTGCCCAGCGGTTTGATCCGACATCGATCGCCGGGCCGCCTAGCAGCGCGAAGCTTCCGCGATCACACCAAAGACGATGAACTCGTTCGCTCGTCATCTGAGAGGTATCCGACCATGCTGTACTGGGCCTTGATCTTCTTCGTCGTTGCCATCATCGCCGCCTTCTTCGGCTTCGGCGGTGTGGCGTCGGCTTCCGCCGGGATCGCACAGATCCTGTTCTTCGTGTTCCTCGTGCTTCTGGTGATCAGCCTGGTGGTCCACGTCATGCGCGGTCGCCGAAACACGCTATGATCCTTCGACCATCCGGGGAGCCTTCCGTCTCCCCGGGCGTTTCGCATCCGTCCTCCCTGTCGGTTGGACCTTCTAGGCTCCCCGCCCCCGCGGGGAGCCTCTTTTTTTGCCTCAGGCTAGACGCTTCAGGAACCACTGCGCGAGCCGTCTCCAGACCTCGTCTCCCTCCGCCTTGGATTCCACCTCCATGTTGAGGTTCGGATTGTCGTTGACCTCGATCACGAAAACGCCGCGATCGTTCTGCTTGATGTCCACGCCGTAGAGGCTGCGGCCGATCAGGCGCGCGGCCTTCACGCCGACCTGGACGATGGCCGCCGGCGCCTCGCTGATCGGGACCGTGAGGAACCCGCCCTCGACGGTTCGCCCGCCCTCCTTGTGATGCACGATCTGCCAGTGGTTGCGCGCCATCTTGTACTGCGTCACGAAAAGCGGCTCGCCGTCCAGCACGCCGACACGCCAGTCATAGTCGGTCGGCATGAACTCCTGGGCCAGAATGAGATCGGAATCCTCGAGCATGCCGCGCACGCTGCGCTCGAGCTCGGCCCGGCTCCCCACCCTGCTCACGCCGCGCGAGAAGGACCCGTCGGGTATCTTGAGGACCATGGGGTAGCTGAGCTGTCGCTCGAGCTCCTCGAGCTCGCGCACGCTCGAGATGATCACCGTCTTGGGCGTGGCCACATCGTTGGCCGCCATGAGCTCGGCCAGATAGACCTTGTTGGTGCAGCGGACGATCGAGGTTGGATCGTCGATGACCGGCATCCCTTCCTGCTCGGCGCGCTTGGCGAAGCGGAAGGTGTGGTGGTCGATGTTGGTGGTCTCGCGGATCCAGAGCGCATCGTACTCCGGGAGGCGGTCCAGGTCCTTCCGCGTGATCAGCTCCACGCCGAGGCCCAGCCGCTCGGCGACGCGTCCGAAGTGGCGCAGGCTCTGCGGCTCGCTCGGCGGAAGCTTCTCCTTCGCGTCGTAGAGGACGGCCACGGTATAGCGGGGCAGCACCTTGGCCCTGGGATCGCGCCACGGGCTTTTGACCTGGGAGCGGATGGCCTGGGCCAGCATGGCCTTGCCGTCCGGGCCCAGCTCGTTGATGCGGACCGGCGCTATGCGCTTGATGCGCCACCACTCGCCGGCCTGGACGAACACCTCGAGGATGGGACAGCGCAGCCAGTCGAAGAGCTGACGGCCGAACCGGACGAGGCGCGTGTCGTCGGCGTGGCCGAGGCAGACGAGCAGGCGGAACGAGGTCTGGGGCGGCTCGGCCAGCCGACGCAGCGTACGGTTGAGCAGCTCCTCGAGGTCAGGCAGGGCGTAGGCGTAGAAGTTGCGCCGCCTGAGCTCCAGCATCGTCGTGACGCTGGGCACGATCTTGTGGCCGCGTGCCTCCGCCAGCAGCGAGCAGAAGTAGCCCAGCGTCTGGTAGCCGTAGTCGCGTGAGAGGTTGAGCACCTTGGGCGGCTGCCGCCCGGCGGCGCGCGGGCGCTGGATGTAGTCGCGGGTCGTCATGACCGGCAGACCCTCGAGCGACGGCGGCAGATCGGTGAGCCTGTCGACGACGATCAGCCAGCCGGACATGCGTCTTCTTTCCCGAGCGTCTTGGCCATGCGGAGCGCGTCCGCGCCGTCCTCGTAGTAGCGGGCCCGTCGACCTGTCATCCGATAGCCACTGCTCTCGTAAAGATGCAAGGCGTTGGCGTTGTCCGGGCGGACCTCGAGATGGAGCCCCGAGGCCCCCCTTGCCGCCGCAGCCCGTTCCGCCGCCACCAGCAGAGCCCGCCCGGTGCCGCGCGGTGCCGTCGTGCCGTCCCGCGCGATCGAGTAGAGCCGCGCCATCGAGCTGCCGTGCCGGAAGAGGACCAGGGCGTAGCCGACGAGCCGCCCCTCGCTCTCCGCGACGATGAGATGCGCGCTCGGTCGCCCGAGAAGCCGGCGAAGGCTGCGTCGGCTCAGCCGATCGCCCGCAAAGGCGCGCGTCTCGAGATCGAGAAGCGCCTCGAGGTCGGCGAGCGCGCCCGGACGCAGGACGAGCCTTCCGGAGGATGCCGGGCCCATCGCCTCGGCCCCTGCCCTCAGGACGCCTGTCGGGGACCGATGCGCGCCCCCGGGCCTTGGCCCGTCGGCCGGATCGTGCAAGATCTGCGGCACCGTGGCTGGACGCTTCGAGATCGGCTACATGGCATGACGACGGTCATCTCCGGGCGCGGCTCCGACGATCGGCGCCCAGCAGCTCGGGCTCCCGCCTCTCATGCCGTCTTCGTCGCAGGCGAGACGAGCGTCAAGCATCCGGGCGAGATGGAGCGGGCTGCCGGCAGGCCGGCGCGCTGCCGGGCCTTCTCGCCCCTGCGCCTTCCGCCAGCCGCGGCCGCCCAGCGGGCCCGCCGGGCCCAACCGATGAGGACAAGATGCAGCCCGACCTGATCATTCGCCGCGCCAACCTGCCCTCGGGCGAGCGAGGCGTGGACATCCTCATTCAGGACGGCCTGATCGCCGAGATGGGCCCCGCCATCGAGGCGGCGGCCCGCGAGGAGATCGACGCTACGGGCCGGCTCGTCACCCCGCCCTTCATCGACTGCCATTTCCACATGGACGCGACCCTGTCGCTGGGCCTGCCACGCCTCAACCGCTCGGGCACGCTGCTCGAAGGCATCGGCCTCTGGGGCGAGCTGAAGCCGCTCTTGACGGTCGAGGCCGTGGCCGAGCGGGCGCTCGCCTATTGCGACATGGCGGTGGCCCAGGGCATCGGCGCCATCCGCAGCCATGTCGATGTCTGCGACGACCGGCTGATCGGCGCCGAGGCGCTGCTCGAGGTGCAGCGGCGCGTGAAGCCCTATCTGGAGCTGCAGCTCGTGGCCTTCCCCCAGGACGGGCTCTATCGCTCGCCGGGTGCCCGGGAGAACCTGCTGCGCGCCCTCGACATGGGCATCGACATCGTGGGCGGCATCCCGCACTTCGAGCGCACCATGGAGGACGGCCGGCGCTCGGTGACCGAGCTTTGCGAGATCGCGGCCGAGCGCGGGCTCATGGTCGACCTGCACTGCGACGAGACCGACGACCCCCTCTCGCGCCACATCGAGAGCCTGGCCTACGAGACGCAGCGCCTCGGGCTCGGCGGACGGGTCGCCGGCTCGCACCTCACCTCCATGCACAGCATGGACAACTACTATGTCTCGAAGCTGCTGCCGCTGATCGCCGAGGCCGGTGTCGCCGCGATCGCGAACCCGCTCATCAACATCACGCTGCAGGGCCGCCACGACACCTACCCCAGGCGGCGCGGCATGACCCGGGTGCCGGAGATGCTGGCCCAGGGCATCGAGGTGGCGTTCGGCCACGATTGCGTCATGGACCCCTGGTACTCGCTGGGCTCGGGCGACATGCTCGAGGTCGCGCACATGGCGGTGCACGTGGCGCAGATGACCAGCCTCGACGGCATGGCCGCCTGCTTCGACGCGGTGACGCGGCGTCCGGCCCGGATCCTCGGCCTGGACGGCTACGGGCTCGAGCCCGGCTGCCGCGCCGATCTCGTCGTCCTGGAGGCGGCCGATCCGATCGAGGCCATCCGCCTCAAGGCCGCGCGGCTGCAGGTCGTGCGCGGCGGCCGCACCATCGCCTCCAGCCCGCCACGCACGGCGCGCCTGGACCTGCCCGGGCGCCCGACCGAGGTGGCGTTGACGCGCCGACCGCAGGCAGGTGCCGCCGGCGCCGGCTAGACCCGGCTCATCCGCTGCTGCTCGCCGATGCGACGAACCGAGCTCGCCTGCGGGCCCATCGGACCGTCCTGCGCCGAGCGCGTGCAGGCGACCTCCATGCCCACCGCGAGCTCATCGAATTCCAGGCCCTGGAGCGCGCGCGGCGTGAAGTGCAAATCGGGGCTGCCGCCCACCTCGACGAACCCGTACGCCTGGTCGGGAAAGAGGTGGACGATGCGGCCCGTCTGGAGCTGATCTGCGCCGCGGGCCTTGGTCTCGCCCCGGCGCAGCTGCGCGTAGTCCTCGATCTGTCGCTCGAGCGCGTCGAACACCTCGACCACGACATGAGCGACGCCGTCCTTGGTGTCGCGCGGCATCTGCTCGCGACGGCTGACGAGCCGTTGACCGGGAACGTCGAGCTCGACAGCCAGCGAGAGCGCATTCTTGCCGCTGCCGGCGCTCTTGTGGGGGATGGAGACGACCACCCGACAGGCCAAGATGTCCCGGCAGAGCCGCTCGAGCCGACCGGCTCGCTCGCGCACCCGCGCCTCCAGCGCGTCCGACCTCGCGATATTCTGGAAGGTGATCTGCAAGGGGATCATCGAGCCTGCCTCCGCAATCGGTGAGCCGGTCGGCTCGGCTCCCAGGCGTCGCATCCCCGGCCACCTCCCATCGTCCCACCGGAGCGGCGCTAGGGCCAGCTCCGGCATCGCGGCCGGCGAGGCACGACGAAGCCCAGCCGAAAGATATCTTGGGGCTGGCGATGGGCGGCGCCAGATGGAGGGCCACACGATCGGGCTCTTTCCTGCACGCTGGAAGGCGCCCCGCCTGGGCGCATCGGTCTGCTCGGGTATTTCGGAGCGAATAACGTGAGCAGAACGTAATTTCGCACCTTTCGGGTGAGCACCTCCCACGGCTGGGTCCGTATCCCGGATAGACGCCTGACAACGCTCACGCCCGACAGCAGCACAGCCTTGCGGCAGGTGCATGGCAGGTGACCGCGATACACTATACGCGCGAAATTCGACCTGTCGGACAATAAGCCCACTTGGCTCGAAACGGCGGATATGCGAGCATCCATAGCTGGCGGTTTTCGATTACGAAAATCTAAGAACAACTGATATCTGTGTCTGGACCCGATGCTACCGTTCAATCGATCCGATCTTGAGCGCCTCTTCCCCGAGCAGATCTGGCGGAAGGGCGAAGAGCTCGCGTCGGCAGGCGCGGTAATTGACGTGGAGGTCGAGCGGGACGGTCGCTCGGTGACGGGACGGGTGAGGGGCGAGCGCCGCGCTCCCTATCTGACCCGCGTCAAGATCGCGAACGGGCGTGGCGGGCGCGTGCGCCTCACCAGCACCTGCACCTGCCTCGTCTATTCCGAGTGCGAGCACGCGGCAGCGACGCTGGTGGGCGTCCTCGACCGCTCGTCGGCTCCCGACCCCGACGAGGCGGCGGCCGCGGTCGACGGCGAGCTCGAGAGCTGGATCGGCACGGTCACCAGCGCTGCCAAGGTCGTGGCGATGAACGGCGCTGCCGACGGTGGCGAATGCGTTCTCTATCTCCTCGAGCCGAGCCAGCGGTCCTGGCGCGACACGGGCGTGGCGCAACCGATTGCGGTGTCGACCGTCCGGGCTCGCCAGCTGCAGGGCGGCGCCTATGGTCGCGAGCAGCCGATAGCGATCGGCACCCTGACGAGCGAGGAGGCGCCGAGCTTTCTTCGCCTCGAGGACCAGATCATCGGGCGCCTGCTCTCGACCGGCGCTGGCCCGCACCGTCGCCTGGGCGGCCCCGCTGATGCCGAGACCTTGCGGCGCATGCTCGAGACCGGCCGCTGTCACTGGCGCAACGGCAGGAGCATGGCGCTCACCGTGGGAGAGCCCCGACGCGGCACCTTCGGCTGGCGGTTCGACGCCGACGGGCAACAGCACGTCATCTGCGAGCTCGAGGAGCAGCGCGGCGACGTCGTCATCCTGGCCCTTGGAGCACCTTGGTACATCGACCTCGAGCAGCACACCTGCGGCGCAATCCGCACGGAGGTGCCGGACCCGGTCTCGGCCGTGCTGCTCCGAGCGCCGGCCGTGCCGGCCACCGCCGCCACCCTTGTCCGGCAGCGCCTGCAGCCGATCGGCGATGTCGTCCCGCTGCCCGAGTCCCTGAGGCGGCGCGACCGCGTCGAGGTCAAGCCCATTCCGGTTCTCCACCTGCACTGCCCGCGTGTCACCGTGAGCCGCGGGCTCGGCTGGAAGCGCGAGGAGCAGGAGGTCGACCTGCCGCTCGCCCGCGTGACCTTCGACTATGCCGGCTTCGAGATCGGCTGGCAGGACGGCCGCAGCGAGATCAATCACGTGGCCGACAATCGGCTGATGGTGATGCCGCGCGACACGGTTCTCGAGGTCCAGAGCGTCGAGAGGCTCAACCAGCTCGGGCTGCAGCCCCTGGGCCCCACGGGTCTCGGCCGCTTCGCGCCGGAGGCCTCGCGGCAGGACTTCACCTTCGAGGAGGACGAGGACGACGATGTCAGCCTGAGGTGGGTCGAGTTCAATCACGGCGACCTGCCGCGGCTGGCCGTGGAAGGCTGGCGGATCACCTACGATCCCGACTACCCTTACAAGGTCGTCCGGCCAGACGATCGCTGGAACGTCGAGATCAACGACAGCGGCATCGACTGGTTCGAGGTCAATGTCGGCATCGAGGTCGATGGCGAGCGTGTCGCGCTCTTGCCCGTGCTGCTCGACCTCTTCCGGCGCGCGCCCGAGGAGATGACGCCGCAGGCGCTGGCGGAGTTCGGCGACGAGCCCATCTACGGCACCTTGCCGGATGGCCGTCTCATCCCGATCGCCGCCTCGCGCCTCAAGGCCGTCGTCGAATCGCTCTACGAGCTCTTCGCGAGCCACCGCATCGACGATACGGGCACCTTGCGCCTCGACCGCATGGAAGCGACCCGCCTGGCCGCGCTCGAGCGCGGCATGCCGCGAGGCGGGCTCTCCTGGAAGGGTGGCGAGCAGCTGATGGCGATGGCCCGGCGCCTCGGCGAGGTGAGCGAGGTGCCGCTCGTCCCGCAGCCGGCCGGCCTCAAGGCGCAGCTTCGCAGCTACCAGCAGCAGGGCCTGTCCTGGCTGCAGTTCCTCTCGAGCTTCGGCCTTTCGGGCGTGCTCGCGGACGATATGGGCCTGGGCAAGACGCTCCAGGCGCTGGCCCACATCCTGACCGAGAAGAGCCTGGGCAGGCTCGACCGGCCCTGCCTCGTCGTCGTCCCGACCAGCCTCATCCCGACCTGGCGGAACGAGATCGCCCGCTTCGCGCCGAGCCTCAACCTGCTGACCCTGCACGGCAACGAGCGGCGCGAGCTGTTCGATGAGATCGACCAGCACGACGTCGTGCTGACGAGCTATGCGCTTCTCGTCCGCGACCGCGAGCTGCTCATCGCGCAGGACTACCACCTCGTCATCCTCGACGAGGCGCAGGCCATCAAGAACCCGACGACCAAGCTCGCCCGCACGGCGACCCAGCTCCGCGCCGAGCACCGCCTGGCGCTGACCGGCACGCCCATGGAGAACCACCTGGGCGAGCTCTGGTCGGTGTTCAATTTCCTGATGCCCGGCTTCCTCGGCGACCGCGAGCAGTTCCGACGGATCTTCCGCAACCCGATCGAGAAGGACGGCGACATCGAGCGCCAGTCGCTGCTCGCCGCCCGCGTGCGGCCCTTCATGCTGCGTCGGGCCAAGGCCCAGGTGGCGTCCGAGCTGCCGCCGAAGACGGAGGTGCTGAGCGAGGTCGACCTCGGCGAGACGCAGCGCGATCTCTACGAGAGCGTCCGGCTGGCCATGCACGAGCGGGTGCGCGCCGAGATCAAGGCCAGGGGCCTGGGCCAGAGCAACATCGCCATCCTCGAGGCGCTCCTGAAGCTCCGCCAGGTCTGCTGCGACCCGCAACTCCTCAAGAACGGCAATGGAAACGCCGCCACCGGCTCCGCCAAGTTCGAGCTGCTCATGGAGATGCTGCCGAGCATGGTCGAGACCGGCCGGCGGATCATCGTCTTCTCGCAGTTCGTCGAGATGCTGGACCTGATCGACGAGGCGCTGACCGCCGAGGGCCTGACGTTCGTCAAGCTCACCGGGCGCACCCGCGACCGCGAGACGCCGGTGAAGCGCTTCCAGGCGGGCGAGGTGCCGATCTTCCTCATCAGCCTCAAGGCGGGCGGCGTGGGCCTGACGCTGACGGCCGCGGATACCGTCGTCCACTACGATCCCTGGTGGAACCCGGCCGTCGAGGCCCAGGCCACCGACCGCGCGCACCGCATCGGCCAGGACAAGACGGTCTTCGTCTACAAGCTGATCGCGAGCGGCACGGTCGAGGACAAGATGGTCGAGCTGCAGGCGCGCAAGAAGGCCCTCTATGAGGGCCTGCTCGGCGGCAACACCGGATCGCTCGCGTTCAGCGAGGACGACGTCGAGGCCCTCTTCGCGCCCCTGCCGAGCTGAGCGCGATCGCCAGCGGCAGAAGCGGCAGAGCGGCCAGCACGAGGCCGGTGACGCCGGCGAGCCGGCGGTCGCCGCTCACCGCCAGGGCCAGGGTCTCGGTCGCGAGCGTCCGGAACCGACCGGCGCCGATCAGCAGCGTCGGCAGATATTGGGCCACGCTGACGCTGAACCCGATCGCGAAGGCGACCAGAATGGGCGTCCTCAGCAGCGGCAGCTTGACGCGGGCCCACACGGCGCCCTGCCCTCGCCCGAGCGTTCTGCCCACCGCCACGAGGCGGCGGTCGAGGCGCCGATAGGGGTCGCGTAGCATCAAGAAGGTGTAGGGCAGCACGAAGACGAGATGCGACCAGACGAGCGCCGGCCAGCTCGCGTCGATGCCGAGATCGAGAAAGAGGATCTCGAGCCCGAACAGAAACGACACCTGAGGAACGAGCAGCGGCAGATAGACGAGCCATAGCGCGCGCGGCGCGCGGCCATGCGCTCGCCCTTCGGTCTCGTGCTCGAGACACCCGAGGCTTGCGGCCAGCGCCACGACGGCGCTCGCGAGCGCGATCCCGATGGTGGTGCCGAGCGGGCCGGCCAGGGCGGGCAGCTGGCCCGTCACGGTGCGCAGATCGAGCCCTTGCGGCAGCAGCCGCGGGAAGGGCCATGGCCCGGCGATCGACCAGGCGGCCAGCGCCAGGATCGAGAGGATGCCCGCGCCGAGCATCAGGGCCACGGCAGCGCCACCGACCCACCGATAGATCACCTCCGCACGCGGGCCCGATGCCGAGGCCGCCCACGCACGGCCCCAGCGACGCGCCAACGCCTCGAGGCCCGCCAGCACCAGAGCGGTGACGGCCACGAGGACGAGCAGGAGAAGGGCACCGGCGCTCGCCTCGAGCCGCCGGTCCAGATCGACGGCCTGGAACCAGTCGAGGAGGAGGACGGCGAAGGTCGGGGGCGCGTTCGGGCCCAACACGATGGCGACGTCGACGACCGAGAGCCCGAAGACGAGCACGGCCAGCGTCGGCAGGCGGACGAGCGGCCAGATCGCCGGCAGCGCCACCTTGAGCCAGGCGCCTGCCGGGCCGCAGCCCAGCGTGCGGGCTGCCGCCAGAGGATGCTCCAGGCCCCGCTGCTCTTGGGCTGCGAGGATGGCCAGGAGGAGAAACGGCGCCTCGCGGAGCCCGAGGCCGATCGCGAGCGCCACGCCCCAGGGGTCCTGCAGCGTGGGAAGGTCGGGCGGCTGATGCAGGCCGGTGGCCCAGGGCGAGAGCAGTCGGAAGAACAGCCCCGACGGTGCGACGAGGAACGCGAAGCCCGTTGCGGCGGCAAGATGCGGAACCGCAAGCAGCGGTGCGAGGAGCGGCCGGACCCAGCGGAGCGCCGCCCGACCATGCAGGGTCGCGGCGGCGGCAATCGCGAGCAGGAGCGCCAGCAGCGTCGCAGCGACGCCGGAAAAGAGGCTGAGCGCCAGCGCGAGGCCGAGCCCCGGCTCGGCCGCCAGCGCGCGCCACGGCGCCAGGCTCAGCGTCGCATGGCCGAGAGCCGGCAGCCAGCCGAACGCGGGAAGGACGGTGGCGACGAGCCCGGCTGCGACGGGGCCCAGGAAGAGGGCCACCGTCAGGGCGGGCGCGAGGCGCAGCAAGGGGGCGCCGCCGGAGGCCCTCAGCTCGCGAATCGCACCCGCCAGGCCTTCTGGAGCAGCACCATCCAGGAAGGATGCGGCTCGGGCAGGACCGGCACCAGCTTCTCCGGCGGCAGCGTCGCCGGCCCGAGGTCGAGACCGGCGAACAGCCTTCTTTCCGCTGCCGTGAGCTTTTCCACGTCCAGCACGGTCGGATCCCCCCAGAACCGGGGATCCTCCTTTCTCGCCTGCGCCTCGGGGGAGAGCAGAAAATCGGCCACCACCATGGCACCCTCCTTGTGCGCCGCGTTGAACGGGATCGCCACGAAGTGGGTGTTGCCGATGCTGCCCTTCGCGAAGATCGCCGTGCGCACGCTCTTGGGCAGACGGCCCGCGAGGATCAGGCTCGACGCCTCGGCCGGATTGAAGCTCATCGAGAAATCGAGCTCGCCGTCGGCCAGGAGCTGGTGCTGGGCCTCGTAGGAGCTGGGATAGGTCCGCCCTGCCCGCCAGAGATGAGGGTTGAGCGCCTCGAGCCAGGCGAAGAGGCGGGCCGACTGCTGCCCGATCGCGGCCTCCGTGACCGGCTTTTCGAGCCGTGCCGGGTCGGCGATCGTCTCGTAGAGGATCTGCTTCAGGAAGGTGACGCCCACGAAGTCCGGCGGCGCCGGGTAGGCGAAGCGCCCCGGATGGGCGCGGCACCAGGCGAGCAGGCTCTCGGCGCTGCGCGGCGGCTCGGGCACCCGCTCCTGATCGTAGAGCAGGACGAACTGCGCCATGCCCCAGGGGCTCTCATAGCCCTCCGTCGGGATCGTGAAGTCGACGAGGGTCGTGGGCTTGCCCACCGTGTCGACCAGGGAGAAATTCGGCAGGTCGCGCGCGAAGGGCCCGAAGAGCAGGCCCTTCTCCTTCATCGCCGCGAAGTTCTGGCCGTTGATCCAGACGAGGTCGACGGCACCGCCGCTGCCGCGGCCCGCCTCCTTCTCGGCCAGCACGCGGCTCACCGCCTCGGCCGTGTCCGTCAGCTTGACCTGAACGAGCCCGACGCCGAACCGGGCGCGAAGCTCGGCACCTGCCCAGCCGATATAGTCGTTGATCTGCGGCGAGCCGCCCCAGGCATAGAAATAGACCGTCTGGCCACGGGCATGCTCGCGCACGGCTGCGAAATCACGCGCCTGGGCATCGCGCGCGGCCACGAGGAGCGAAGCCGACCCGAGAAGAAGGCTGCGGCGGCTGAGATCCATGACGGCTCCGGAGACGTGAGGGGCGGAGCCGATGCTAGCGCGAGCGGCAGCGGCGTCATGGGCTTGCGCCATAACAAGGGCGTGATGCCGGCCTCACGCCCGCTCGAAATAGCGCACGAGCTCCCAGTCGGTGACGGCCGCGTCGTACTGCGCCTGCTCCCAGCGCGCGGCATGCACATAGTGCTCGATCACCTCGTCGCCGAAGGCCGCGCGCATGGTCGAGGAGCCGTCCAGGAGCGCCACGGCATCGTGCAGCGTGTGCGGCACCGACGGCACCGCGGCGGACTTGTAGGCGTCGCCCGAGAAGGGAGGCTCGAGCTCGAGCCGCTCCTCGATGCCGTGCAGCCCGGCGGCCAGAAGGGCAGCGAAGGCGAGATAGGGGTTCACATCGGCGCCGGGGATACGGCACTCGACCCGTGTCCCGGGCCCGTGGCCGATGACGCGGAAGCCCGCCGTCCGATTGTCGCGGCTCCAGACGACGTTGGTGGGCGCGAACGAGCCCGCCTGGAAGCGCTTGTAGGAGTTGACGTAGGGCGCAAGAAAATAGGCGAGCTCGCGCGCCACCGCGAGCTGGCCCGCCAGGAAGTGGCGGAAAAGCGGGGTGACGCCGTCCGCTGCGGACGGGTCCGCGAAGGCCGGCGTGTCGTCCTTGGCGTGCCAGAGCGAGCTGTGGATGTGGCTGCTGTTGCCGGCGAGCTCCTTTTTCCACTTCGCCATGAAGCTCACCGCCCGGCCCTGCTGCCAGGCGATCTCCTTCACGCCGTTCTTGTAGACGACGTGGCGGTCGGCCATCTCGAGCGCGTCGGCATAGACGAGGTTCAGCTCCTGCTGCCCCGGCCCCCATTCGCCCTTGCTCTCTTGGACGGGAATCCCCGCCCCCTCCATGCCGTTGCGGATCGCCCGCAGCAGCGGCTCGACCTTGGTGGTCTGAAGGATGTGATAGTCCTCGATGTACCAGCCGGAGGTGCGCAGATCCTGATAGCGCTTGTCGCGGCAGCCGCGGAAATCCTCGTCGAAGAGATAGAACTCGAGCTCGGAGGCCATCTTGGCGCCGAGGCCGCGCTCGGCCAGGCGTGCCAGCTGCCGCTTGAGGATGGCTCTCGGGCTGATCGCCAGCTCCTCGCCGTGATGGTCCAGCACGTCGCTCAGGACGAGCACGGTGCCGTCGAGCCAGGGGATGCGGCGCATGGTCCCGAGGTCGGGCCGGAGCAGGAAGTCGCCATAGCCCTTGTCCCAGGACGCGGCCTTGAAGCCCGGAACCGGCTCCATCTCCATGTCGACCGTGAGGAGGTAGTCGCAGGCGTGCCACTCGTCCTTCACGGTCTCGAGGAAGTGGCGGCCCGTGACCCGCTTGCCGATGAGACGGCCCTGCATGTCGGTGAACGCCGCCACCACCGTGTCGATCTCGCCACAGGCGACGAGATCGCCGAGCGCCTCGATGTCGATCTTGCCGAGCATGGGGTCCTTCCGTCGTTGCAGGCCGAGCCGCGTCCATGAAGCACCCTTGGCCCCCTGCCGCAACGGCGAGCCCTGTGCTAGGCAGCGGGCCGCACAAGGATCACCGGCGTCGAGCGAGCACATGCCATGTTCGTCCTGAGCAAGCTCCTCGGCTGGCTCCTTACGCCCAGCAACCTACTGGTCGTTCTGGTCTTCCTCGCCTGCCTGAGGCGGCAGCGGCGTGGTCGGCGCAACATGCTGGCGCTGTCGCTCGCTGGGATCCTGCTCGTCGTGGGCGTCCTTCCGGTGGACGAGATCCTGATCCGCCCGCTGGAGGACCGCTTCCCGCGGCCGGCCGAGCCACCGCCCCACGTCGATGGAATCATCATCCTGGGCGGCGCCGTCAATCCCGACATCACCGCCTTCCGCCACGCGATCACGGTCAACGAGCATGCCGAGCGGCTCATGGCCGCGGTGACGCTGGCACGACGCTACCCCGAAGCCGAGCTCGTTCACACCGGCGGCTCCTCGGAGATCCTCCCGGATGGCGCCACCGAGGCGCAGGTCGCCGATCGATGGTTCACCGAGGCGGGCATCGCCCCAGGCCGGATCGTCCTTGAGGACCGCTCGCGCAACACCCGGGAGAACGCCGTCTTCAGCAAGGAGCTCGTGAAGCCGACGCCGGGGCAGGTCTGGCTGCTGGTCACCTCGGCCGCGCACATGCCACGATCGGTCGGCATCTTCCGCCGCGTCGGCTGGACCGTGGTGCCGTGGCCCGTCGACTACGAGACCGGACCGCACCTCGAGATGCAGCTCAGCCGGTCGGTCGCCGATCGACTGACCGTGATCGACGACGCGGCCCACGAGTGGGTGGGCCTCGTCTACTACTACCTCAGAGGCTGGACGCCGAGCCTGTTCCCAGGCCCCTGACCGGCTCCAAGCGCCTCACTTCGGCGGATAGGCGGTGGCCCGATGGATCAGGCCGAAGATCATGGCCACCCCGAAGAGGAACAGGAGAAGGCCGGCCACGTACATCATCGAGTTCGTGCGCCCCGCTCGCGAGCAGCAGCCCCACGATGCTGAGAATCCCCATGATCGCCCCGAACACGCAGCTCGCCATCGAATCGTTCCCCCAGAAATAGCTGTCGGTGTCCGTGGAAAGAGCGCCGGCGCGCAGTGCCGTCAAGCCTCGGGAAAGGCCACGAGGTCGCGATAGGCGTGCCAGGTGGCGTGGCCGATCAGCGGCAGCGTCAGGACCAGGCCCACATAGAGCGTGGCAATGCCCGCCGCCGTGAAGACGACGATGAGCGCCGCCCAAAAGAGCATCGGCACGAGATTGACCTGCACCGCGCGCACGCTCGTGGCGATGGCGTCGATGACGTTGGCGTCCTCGCGATCGAGCAGCAGGGGAATGCTGATGGCGCTGATCGAGAAGGCGATGAAGGCGAGCACGGCGCCGACCACGGTGCCGATGACGAGAAAGGGCAGGCCGGCGCCGGTGAGGAACGTCTGCACGATCAGGTGCTCGAACGACGGCGGCTCGAGGCCGTAATAGAGCAGGAACAGCAGCGCCGCGAGGCGGGCCCAGGCGAACATCAAGAGAAGCAGCGCCATGCCCATGAGGGCGAGCTGGCTGCCATTGCGTCGGTAGGCCGCGAGCGCATGGGCGAGCGTGGTCCGTTGGCCCGTCTCGCCGCGCCGACTGGCCTCGTAGAGACCGACCGTCAGGATCGGGCCGACGATCAGGAAGCCCGCCGCCAGGGGCAGGATCAGATAGATCATCCCGCCCAGAAAGAGTCCGAGCGTCAGCACATAGCCGGTCACCGCGGCGAGCAGGCCGTAGCCGAGGCTGATCAGGGGTGTCGCGCGGATATCGCGGAGCCCGGCCTCGAGCCATCGCCATGGCCGATCGAGCTCGATCCGGCGGATCACCGGCATCGGGCGAGCGAGCACCGGAACGGATTCGGCCACGGTTTTTAACCCCCCATCAGACGCACCACAAAGGCCCAGACTCAGCCCCTTAGCGTGAAGCCTCGTCCATCAACCTTGACTTAGATCAATGTCGCACCATGAGCGCCAGCCCCATAGCTCCAGCGCGCCGGTGAGCATCCGTCCGACGGATGCTGGTCCGGCGTCTGGCCGGTGGGGGAAGGAGAGATCATGGCAGCCGCAGGCTCCGCGCTCACAACCGCGGAAGCGACGCCCTACAACGAGGACGTCATCCGCTGGTTCACCGTGGCAACGATGTTCTGGGGTATCGTTGGCTTTTCCGTGGGCGTGTGGATCGCCTTCGAGCTGGCCTTTCCGGTCCTCAATCTCGGTCTCGAATGGACCAGCTTCGGGCGGTTGCGGCCGGTTCACACCTCGGCCGTGATCTTCGCCTTCGGCGGCAACGCGCTGCTGGCGACCTCGCTCTACGTGGTCCAGCGGACCTGCCGCGTCACGCTGTTCGGCGGCCGGCATCTCGCGACCTTCCTCTTCTGGGGTTACCAGCTCTTCATCGTTCTGGCGGCGCTCGGCTACGTCACCGGTGTCACCGAGGGCAGGGAGTATGCCGAGCCCGAATGGTACACCGACATTTGGCTCACGATCGTCTGGGTGGTCTATCTCGTCGTCTTCTTCGGGACGATCCTCAGGCGCAAGGAGCCGCACATCTACGTGGCGAACTGGTTCTACCTCGCCTTCATCGTCACGATCGCGATGCTCCACATCGTCAACAATCTCTCGGTTCCGGTCTCGATCTTCGGCACCAAGAGCTACTCGCTCTTCTCCGGCGTCCAGGATGCGCTCACCCAGTGGTGGTACGGCCACAACGCCGTGGGCTTCTTCCTCACCGCCGGCTTCCTCGGCATGATGTACTACTTCGTGCCCAAGCAGGCCGAGCGGCCCATCTACTCCTACCGCCTCTCGATCATCCACTTCTGGGCCCTCATCTTTCTCTATATCTGGGCCGGCCCGCATCACCTCCACTACACCGCCCTGCCCGATTGGGCGCAGGTGCTGGGCATGACCTTCTCGGTCATGCTGTGGATGCCCTCATGGGGCGGCATGATCAACGGCCTGATGACGCTCTCGGGCGCCTGGGACAAGCTGCGCACCGATCCGGTCCTGCGCTTCCTCGTGGTGTCGGTGGCCTTCTACGGCATGAGCACCTTCGAGGGCCCGCTGATGTCGATCCGCCAGGTCAACGCGCTCTCGCACTACACCGACTGGACCATCGGCCACGTCCACTCGGGCGCTCTGGGCTGGGTCGCCTTCATCAGCTTCGGCGCGGTCTACTTCCTCGTGCCGCGCCTGTGGAAGCGCGAGCGCCTCTACTCGCTGGCGCTGGTCGAGTGGCACTTCTGGATCGCGACCCTGGGGATCGTCCTCTACATCACCGCGATGTGGGTCTCGGGCATCATGCAGGGCCTGATGTGGCGGTCCTACGACAGCATGGGCTTCCTGCAGTACTCGTTCATCGAGACGGTGGCGGCGATGCACCCCTTCTACGTCATCCGTGCCCTGGGCGGCGTGCTGTTCCTCACGGGCGCCCTCATCATGGTCTACAATCTCTGGCGGACGGCTGCGGGAGACATCAGGACGGAAGAGGCGCTTGGCGCCACCGTCCGTCCGCGCGCCGCTCCTGCCATCTGAGCAGGAGCGGCACCCCATGTCCTTGATGAGGCACCACGAGAAGATCGAGACGCACGGTCTCCTCCTTCTCGTCCTGACCCTGATCACCGTGTCGATCGGCGGCATCGTCGAGATCGCGCCGCTCTTCACGATCGAGACCACGATCGAGAAGGTGCAGGGCATGCGCCCCTACAGCCCGCTCGAGGTGGCCGGCCGCAACATCTACATCCGGGAGGGCTGCTACAACTGCCACAGCCAGATGATCCGGCCCTTCCGTGACGAGGTCGAGCGCTACGGCCACTACAGCCTCGCCGCCGAGAGCATGTACGACCATCCGTTCCAGTGGGGCAGCAAGCGGACCGGCCCCGACCTCGCTCGGGTCGGCGGCAAGTACTCGAACGAATGGCAGGTGGCGCACCTGATCGACCCGCGCAGCGTGGTGCCCCAGAGCATCATGCCCACCTACGCCTTCCTGCGCGACCGCGACCTCGACTTCACCGACGTGGCAGCAAATCTGCAGACGCTGCACGAGGTGGGCGTTCCCTACTCGGACGACATGATCAAGAGCGCCGCGGACGATCTCGCCAACCAGGCGAGCAACGACGCCGACCACGAGGCTCTGCTCAAGCGCTATCCGAAGGCGGCGGTCGGCGACTTCGACGGGCAGCCGGGCCGACTGACCGAGATGGACGCGCTCGTGGCCTATCTGCAGATCCTCGGTCGGATGGTCGATTTCACCAACATCCGCACCGATGACCTCGAGCAGTAAGAGGAGCCGGTGATGCAGATACTCCACGTGCTCCACCAGCTCTGGATATTGTGGGCCTTCCTTCTCTTCTCCGGCATCGTGATCTGGGCCTTGTGGCCGTCGCGCGGCAAGGAGATGGAGCACTGCGCCCGTATCCCACTCGACGACGAGGAGGCGGGCCATGCCCACCAGGATTGAGAAGGATGCCGTCACCGGCGTCGAGACCACCGGTCACGAGTGGGACGGCATCAAGGAGCTGAACAACCCGCTCCCCCGCTGGTGGCTGCTCGTCTTCTACGCCTCCATCGCCTTTGCCGTGGTGTGGTGGGTGCTCTATCCCTCCTGGCCCTGGGTGCACGGCTACTGGCACGGCCTCCTCGGCTACAATCAGCGGACCGACCTCGATCGGCGCATGGCGGAGGCCGAGAAGGCCCGGGGCGTCTGGCTGAGCAAGATCCAGGCCGCCAATGTCGAGACGATCGCCAAGGATCCCGAGCTCCGGGCCTTCGCGATCGCGGGCGGCGCGGTCGCCTTCAAGGACAATTGCGCACCCTGCCACGGCCTGGGCGGCGCCGGCCAGAAGGGCTATCCGACGCTCGCGGACGACAGCTGGCTCTGGGGCGGCACGCTGCAGGACATCGTCTTCACGATCCGTCACGGCATCCGCAACGGCCAGGATCCGCAGGCACGTGACAATGCCATGCCGGCCTTCGGCGCCACCGGCATCCTGACGTCTGCACAGATAGGGGACGTCACGCAGTATGTGCTGTCGCTGACCAAGCGCGCCACCGACCAGGCGGCGGCCGAGAAGGGTGCCAAGCTGTTCGAGGACAACTGTGTCGTCTGCCATGGCAAGGGCGGCGTGGGGAACACCCAGCTGGGCGCGCCCGCGCTCAACAGCGCGGTCTGGCTCTACGGGGGCACACCCGATGCCATCGCTGCTCAGATCTACCAGCCGAAGCTCGGCGTGATGCCGACCTGGCAGGGACGACTGGACGATGCGACGATCAAGATGCTCGCCGTCTACGTCCACTCTCTCGGCGGCGGCCAGTAGGGCCCGGTCGAGAGGCGCCGGAAGCAGAGAGGCCGGGGGCCTGGGCTGGGTGATGGCCCCCGACCGGAAGCTTCCGGCCGAGGGCCGGGCGGGCGCAGCATCAGCGGTGCCACGCGCCCGGCCTGGACGACAAGCGGGACGGCCGTCGCCGGCCCGCCTGTCGCAGGAAGCCTACTTTCGAGCTGCCGCCTGCGGCGTCGCGGGGTCGTCGATGCCGAAGAGCCTGTTCCGGTTCTGCTTGTAGTAGGTATCCGGATTGTAGGGCTTGACGGGCAGGTCGATCCCGGTGGCGGTGAGCTGGCCCACAGCCGACTTCAGGGTGTAGCTCGCCTTGACCTCGGTGGCCTGGGCCGTCACGAGGTTCACCTGCGACTGAAAGAGCGTCTGCTCGGCGTCCAGCACGTCGAGAACCGTGCGCGAGCCGACGAGCGCTTCCTCCTGCACGCCCTGGAGCGCGATCCGGTTGGCGCGCACCTCGGACTGCAGCGACTGGATGGTCGCCGTCGCCGCGAGCAGCTGGTCCCAGCTCGAGCTCACGGTCTCCGCCACGGTACGGTGCGAGTTCTCGAGCGTGTTGCGCTCCTGCTGTACCGTCTGCCGGTTCTGCCGGACCTGCGAGTACTCGGCCCCGCCCTGATAGAGCGGGATGGTCAGGGTGACGCCGACGCTGGCGGTACGCTGCCAGGGCACGTTGGGCGTCGGCTGGTCGATCGCCGCCACCTGGGCCTGCGCCTGCAGGCTGGGCAGCAGCTGGGCGAACGCCACGTCGACACCGTCGCGCGCCGCCGCGAGGCTGAAGCTGGCCTGGATGATGTCGGGGTTGGCCGTAGCCAGCGCCTGCGCGTCCTCGATCGTCTTCGGCAGGCCCGTGTAGGGCTTCGGCTGGGCGAGGTTCTTGGGCGGATGGCCGATGATGCGCAGGTAGGTCGCGTTCGCAGAGGACAGATTGGACTTTGCCACCTCGACGTCGGCATGTGCGCCGGCGAGCGAGGCCTCGGCCTGCGCCACGTCCGTGCGCGCGACCTCGCCGACCTGGAAGCGATCCCGGGTGGCCTGAAGCTGGCGTCTCAGCCGCTCCTCGTTGTTGAGCGCGAGATCGAGGGTGGCCTGGGTCCGCCAAGCTTCCGTGTAGGCGTTGACGGCGCTCAGCAGCACCTGCTGCTCGAGCGAGATGAGGCTCGCCCTTTGGGCACGCACGAGATTCTCGGCGCGGCTGGTCGAGGCGACCGTGCCGCCGCCATTGTAGAGATTCTGCTGTACCGTCAGGCTGGCGCTCTGCTCGGTCTGCCTGATGTCTGAATCCTGCCCGCCATTGCCAGTGCCCGCCTGGCCCTGGGTGCGCTGGACACCCACGCTGCCGAAGACCTGCGGACGATAACCCGAGAGGGCCTGAGGCACGAGCTCGTCGGTCGCACGAAGCTGGGCACGCCCGGCTTGCAGCTGAGGGTTGCCGAGATAGGCCTGCACCAGAGCCTCGGTGACCGTATCGGCTCGCGCCGCGCCCAATGGGATCAAGCCTATGAGCGCGACGCCCATCGCCAACCGGCGAGCCAGCCTCGCTATCCGACTGTTGCTCACCGCGTCCTCCGCCGCCATTTCCGCATCAACACCAAGGTAGACCAAGGGTAGGTTCCTGCCACAGATGCACGCAACCTTTTCCAGACGAGCCGCCGCGCGGGGCAGACCCGCATTCGTGAGACCGTTGATTTCCGGCCACAGATCAGGGGACCCGCGGCACGCGCCAGGGTGGGCGGATGCGCAAGATCGTGCACATAGACATGGACGCCTTCTATGCCGCCATCGAGCAGCGCGACGATGCGACGCTGCGCGGCCGGCCGATCGCCGTCGGCAGCGCCGGTGGCCGTGGCGTGGTCATGACCGCGAGCTACGAGGCGCGGACCTTCGGCGTCCGCTCGGCGATGCCCTCGGCCGTGGCGCGCCGGCTGTGCCCCGACCTCCTGTTCGTCCCGGCCCAATTCGGTGCCTACAAGGCCGCGAGCGCGGCGATCCGCGCCATCTTCGAGCGCTACACGCCGCTCGTCGAGCCGCTCTCGCTCGATGAGGCCTATCTCGATGTGACCCACCCGCTACCAGGCCCGATGCCGGCCGTCACGATCGCCCGGCGGCTGAAGGACGAGATCCGCGAGACGACCAACCTCACCGCCTCCGCCGGCGTATCCTTCAACAAGTTCCTGGCGAAGCTCGCCTCCGACCTCAGGAAGCCGGACGGGCTGGCGGTCATCCGGCCGGACATGGCCAAAGCGTTCCTGGCGGGGCTGTCGATCGAGCGCTTTCACGGTATCGGGCCTCGTACGGCGGCGCGCCTTCACGCGCTCGGGATCCGGACGGGCGCGGACCTCCAGGCGATGGACGAGGCCGCCCTCGTCGCCCGTATCGGCCGCTTGGGCGCCCATTTCTGGCACCTCGCGCATGCCCGGGATGATCGGCCCGTCGAGCCGGATCGGCCCCGCCGCTCGCTCAGCGTCGAGACCACCTTCGCCGCGGATCTGATCGACCCGCGGCGGCTGGCCGAGGAGCTCGACGCCCTCGCGATCGAGCTCGTCCCGCGACTTGGCCGCGCCGGCTTCAGGGCGCGAACACTGACCTTGAAGATAAAATACGAGGACTTCCGCATCCAGACGCGTCGAACCACGCGGCCCGGAGCCTTCGACAGCCTCGATGCGATCCGGGCGACCGCCTCGAGCCTCCTCCACCGGCCCACGCTCCCCGAGCGCCCTGTGAGGCTGCTCGGCCTCGGCGTCGCCAACCCGATCGAGGAAAGCTCCAGCCTCCAGCTCAGCCTTCTGGGCGAGCCTCAGGGATAGGCACAGACCTGGACCGACAGATCGAGCACCCCGCGGCGTTGGCCGGCCTTGGCGGTGAGGGCGTACTCATGCGACGCCTGAACGATCGTGTGCTTGAGCGGCAGCAGGCCCGAGGCACCCGCGATCCTGCCGTCGCTCGTCCTGATCTCGAGCTCCACCGGCTGGGCCGGGTCGAACCATGCCTCGGGCAGCCCTGCGGCGTCGCGCACCGAGACGCCCTTGCCCGACACGGTGAGCCGACCACCGGCGAAGACGGCACTGGTCGCATCCCGCGACACCGGGGTCCCGAGCACGATGCGGTGTGTCTCGACCGCGGGATCGCACCGCCGCTCGCGTGTCACGCCCTCGATCGCAGCGCCGAGACGAGCGGGCTCCACCCCATCGGCGAGCTTGCTGCGGATGAGCGCCATGAGACCGGCCGTCGGCGTCGCCTCGACCGGATCGACCGTCGTCGGCTGCGGCGCTGCTGTGCTGCTGGCCCCGGCCCAGCGCTGCTGGAGGTCGGCGAGCCTCGCGTCGAGCTGCCGGTTCGTCTCACGTTGGTTCTGGAGGTCCTCGAGAAGCCGGGCAGCCTCGGTGTCGGATTGCGAGCGCCCGGCCTCGTAGGCCGCCCCGAGGCTCAGCACGATGGCGCCCAGGATGATGGCGAGGCGAAGCGAGCGCCACAGCCAGCGACGACCGCGCCGGCGACGGGACCGACCGAGCGTCGTCACGATCATCCCGCTCCGAGCGCCTGCTCTCGCATCCCCGAGCCGCTGGCCGGCGCAGGGCTCGTCGGCCTCGCAAACACCATCATGACGACGTGAAATAACGGCGCCAGCCCCGCGGAGCAAGCGTCGCGGGCGATGCGCCACCCGGCGGCATCGTCAACCGCGCGGCAGGACGACGGCCGTCCTCAGGCCGTCGCCGCCATGATGGCCTCGATCAGCGCCCGCCCCAGCAGCGGCTTTTCGACCACCGGCACCTGCGCTGCTCGCGCGCGGTGCGTCAGCGCCGCCTGCAGACGGCCCGTGATCAGCACCGCGGGCGTGCTGACGCCATCCCGTCGCAGCCGCTCGATGAGATCGAGGCCGTTGCCGTCGGGCATGAAGTAGTCGATGACGAGGCACGTCGCGTGGGCCGGCACTCCGGACGCCAGGAGCGCATCCCCCGTGGCGTGGGCGAGGACCATGTAGCCCTCCACCTCGAGCATGAACCGGGTCGAGACGAGAACAGCAGGATCATCGTCGACGAGGACGATGAGCGACGGCTGCTCGGGCGACTCCGCGACCATGCTCCCCGATACCTCTCCCTGAGCCTCCCGCGGGCAGGATGAAAAGAGGTTGGGTCAGCACAGCGCGCCAAGCTTTGACCTGGATCAAGAAGACCGCATGGCCCGTTCCTGGCGATGCCCGGCTAGCCGCCGTCCGAGCCGGCGAGGAGCGCGAGCCGCACGAGCTCGGACAGGCTCGACGCCTGCATCTTCGTCATGACATTGGCCCGGTAGACCTCGACCGTGCGCGGGCTGATGCCGAGGTCGAAGGCGATCGCCTTGTTGGCGCTGCCCGCGACCAGGCCGTCCAGCACCTGACGCTCGCGCGCGGAGAGCGTCGCGAGGCGAGCGAGGGCCTGGGCCCGTTGCCCATCCACCTCGCCCGCCGCGTGAGGCCGACCGAGCGCGGCGCGGATCGCGGCGATGAGACGGTCGTCATCGCACGGCTTCTCGATGAAGTCGGCAGCACCCTTCTTCATCGCCTCGACCGCCAGGGGGATGTCGCCATGACCCGTGATCACGATGACGGGGATATCCGACCGGCTGGACCTGGCCAGCCGGTCGAGCAGGTCGATCCCGCTCATGCCGGGCATGCGCACATCGGTGACCACGCAGCCATGCCCGGCCTGCCGCGATCCCGCGAGGAAGTCCTCCGCCGACGCGAAGGTCTCGACGCTCATGCCTTCGGCCGTCAGCAGGAAGCCAAGCGAATCGCGGACGGCGTCGTCGTCGTCGATGATCCACACGGTCCCTTCATCGCTCATCGGAGAGCTCCCGCGGCGCGCCTGGGAGGGTGAACCGGAAGACGGTCCCGCCGCCGGGATTGGGCTCGGCCCGGATCTGGCCGCCATGGGCCTCGATGATCGTCCGCGAGATCGACAAGCCCACGCCCATCCCGTGGCGCTTGGTCGTCATGAAAGGCTGGAAGAGCTGGGCCGCGATCTCCTCGGAAATGCCGGTGCCGGTATCCATGACCGCGATCTCCACCATGCCGCCTTCCTCCAGACGGCTCCTCACCACGAGCTCCTTTTGCTCGGAGTCCGCCATCGCCTCGAGCGCGTTGCGCAGCAGGTTCAGCAGAACCTGCTGCACCTGCACCCGGTCCGCCAGCACGAGGTCCGCCTCCCGGTCGAGCTGAAGCCGCACGCGCACACCCAGCTCCCGGGCGCCGACCAATGCCAGCGCGCTCGCCTCCTCGACCATCTTGCTGACGCTCTCCTCGCGCGGCTCGTTCTCGCCCCGCGCCACGAACTGGCGCATGCGGCGGATGATCTCGCCTGCGCGGAGGGCTTGGTCGGCGGCCCGATCGACGGCCTCCCGGGCAAGCACGAGGCCGGGATGGTCGATCCGATCCAGCACGCGCCGGCTGCCACGCAGATAGTTGGTGATCGCGGCCAGAGGCTGGTTGAGCTCGTGCGCGAGCGTCGTGGCCATCTCGCCCACGGCCGTGAACCGCGAGATGTGGACGAGCTCCGCCTGGATCTCCTGCAGACGCTGCTCCGTCTGCTGGCGTTCCGTCAGATCGCGGACGAAGCCGGTGAAGAAGCGCCCCGCGGGCGAGCGCATCTCGCCCACCGACAGCTCCATCGGGAAGGTCGAGCCGTCCTTGCGCTCGCCGACGACGACGCGGCCGATGCCAATGATGTGCCGCTCGCCCGTGGCTCGGTAGCGGGCGAGGTAGTCGTCATGCTCCTGGCTATAGGGCGAGGGCATGAGGCAGGTCACGTTCTGCCCGATGACCTCCTGCGCCGCATGGCCGAACTGCCGCTCGGCGGCGGCGCTGAAGGATTGGATCACGCCCCGCTCGTCGATGACGATCATGGCGTCCGGCACCGTGTCGAGGATCGAGCGCAGATGCGCCTCCCGCGCCAGGAGCTCGCGGGTTCCTTCCGCGAGGAGCCGGCGGCTGCGATGGAGACGGCCGCCGAACCAGGCGATGCCGAGACCGACCAGGGAGAAGACGCCGATGTTCACGGCTCCGCCGAGCGAGGCGAGGTCGGCGTACTGGAGGAAAAGGCTTCCGGCGACGACGCTGAGCAGCGTCGCCGCCACGCCCGGGCCGAAGCCGCCGACGACGCTCGCCGCCAGCACGGCCGGCACGAAGATCACGAATAGCGGACGATTGTCGAGAAGGACCTCGAGCAGCCTGCGGGCGAGGGTGGCAAGCACGACCGCAACAACGGCGATCGTGTAGCATGTGGGCGCGCTGAGGCTGCCTCGACCATGCGGAGATCCCCCCATCCTCATGGCGTCAGCGCCTGCACCTCGTCTCGATGCCGCCATCGACAAGCCCGCCGAATCAGCCGCCTCCGAGGATGACGGCTGTCGCTGAGCGTCCGAGCCTCCGGAACTCTACGTAGGGGGATTACCGGAATTTCCCGAGCGACGCCAATGGGGCTAACGGATGGCCGTCGATAGGACGAGGAGGCGATCCGATGCTGTCTCAGGACATGGCCGAGAGATCCGTCGGGGCGCTGCGAGCGCTGGCAATGGATGGACCCACCTGCCGACCGGTCCCCACCGAGGCCTGCCATCTCGATCTCTTGGGCACCGCGCTCAATTATCGGGCGAATGCCGAGATCTATGCGGAGGAGGAGCCGGCGCAGCTCATCTATCAGGTGCAGAGCGGCGCGGTGCGGACCTCGAAGCTCCTGAGCGACGGCCGGCGCCAGGTCTGCAGCTTTCTCTTCCCGGGCGACATCTTCGGCCTCGAGGCCGGGCCGCTCCATCGCTTCTCGGCTGAGGCGGTAACCGCCAGCGTGATTCTCGTGCTCGACCGGCGCACGATCATGGCCACCGCCGAGCGAGACGGGGATCTCCGAGGCCGCCTCCTGACGATGACCGTGCGCGAGCTTGGCCATGCGCACGACCACATGCTGCTGCTCGGCCGCAAGAGCGCCACCGAGAGGGTCGTGGCCTTCCTCCTCGAGATGGCGGCACGGCAGCGGCGCGCCCCCACCGTCGACCTGCCGATGTCGCGCTGCGACATCGCCGACTATCTGGGCCTGACGGTCGAGACCATAAGCCGGACGCTCTCGGAGCTCGAAAGCGCCGGCGCCATCCACCGCAGCACCTCGCGACGCATCATCCTGCGCGACAGGGTCGCCCTCGAGCGCCTCGAGAGCTGAGTTGCGGGCGGGTCGGACGGAAAGCCGCCGACCGCCGAGCGACGTCCGCGATCGCCCCGGGGGCGCCATCAGCCGCCAGCCGGGCGGCGAAGATAGGCGGGCAGCCGACGCGCAAGGCTCAGGATGGCCACCGCGTCCTCGCGCTGGGGCAGCAGGATCTCGGCCGTGCTGAAGCCGAAGCGCGACCGGTAGGCGAGCACGATGATCAGGGCCACGGCGCCCTGGGCCAGGATGTAGGCGATGCCGGCGCCTGCCAGGCCCAGGGGTGGGACGAGGCCCCAGCAGGCGAGCGCGGCCACGGCGATCCCCACCGCAAAGGCGACGGTGCCGACGCGCGCCAGCCCCTGCGAGGAAAGGCAGGGGAACAGCATGGTCGTGAAGCAGTTGGCGAGCGTGCCGATCATGATGAGACGGAAGGCCAGCGCCTCGGCGGCGAACTCGGGGCCCAGCGTGAGCCTGAGCAGCGGCTCGGCCGCGATGATGCAGCACAGGCCGCCGACCGCCATCAGCGCGGTGACGAGCCGTGCTATCCGGATCGCGTCGCCGGCCGACTCGCGGATGTCGGGCGCGCGCACGCCATGGCTGAAGATGACGACACCCACGGCCGTCGCCACCTCGACCAGGATCTCGCCCAGGCGCTGCACGCCGAAATAGCGGCCGAGCGCGGCGGGACCCATAAGGTCGCTCACGAGCCAGATGCCGACCCTGCCGAGCGCGATCATCAGGATCGTGGCGCTGGCAAAGACGAAGCCGTGGGTCAGCATGCGCCGCACGAGCGCGGGATCGAGCAGGGTGCGAAGGCTGATCTCGCGCCACACCTGGGCCAGGAGGTAGAGCGAGGCCAGGGCGTGGGCTGCGAGAAGCGTCCAGATCGCCGTCGCCACGTCGAGGTGGCCGCCGGCCCAGAGGCCGAGCGAGCCCAGCACCATCACCGCGCGCGAGATCAGCTCGGACTGGTTCAGCGCCTTGAGGTTTCCACGGCCGAGAAAGATGCCCTGCCCCATGCGCAAGAGCAGCATGGGTGCCGTGTTGGCTGCGCCAACGATCGCGAGCGTGCCGAAATCGGTCGTGTAGCCGCCGGAGCCGAGCATCAGCCAGCATACGAGGACGGAAGTGGCGGCGAGAATGCACCAGAGGAGGAGAAGGTGGGTCGAGACGGCGGCCGCGTTCTCGGGCTCGTGGCCCACGAAGAAGGCCGTCGACTGGCGCAGCCCGAGATCGAAGGCCACCGAGAGGACGAGCGCCGTCGACATCACGTAGCCGTAGAAGCCGAACTCGCCCGCGGTGAGCACCCGGGCGAGAAGGATGAAGACGACGAAGTTGGCGCCACGCATGACGAGCCGGGTGCCGAGCACCCAGAGCGAGTCCTTCAGGAGCGCCGTCTGCATGGCGTCGGGCGCTCCCCGGTCAGTCTAGACGCCGGTTCCGTCGAGGCAGTGCCGATAAAGGCGGCGCATGTCGTCCAGGTCGAGCGGCACCGGATTGCCGCCGGCGGTCGGATCCTCGAGCGCCATGGCCGCCATCTCCTCGAGACGGTCGTCGGGCACGCCCAGTTTCGCCAGCGTCGGCGGCACGCCGAGCCTCTCCCGGAAGGCCAGCACCCAGTCGAGAAAGCCGGGAAAGCCCCCCTCGATGCCCAGCCAGGCGGCCAGGCGAATGATCCGATCCTCGATCACCGGGCGATTGTTGGCCAGGACGTAGGGCATGACCACGGCGTTGGTCATGCCGTGATGGGTATCGTAGAGGGCGCCCACGGGATGCGAGAGGCTGTGGATGGCGCCCAGGCCCTTCTGGAAGGCCACCGCCCCCATGGCCGAGGCCGCCAGCATCATGCCGCGCGCCGCAAGATCGCTGCCGTCGCGCGCCGCCGTCGGCAGCGCCTCCTTGACCAGGCGAATGCCCTCGACGGCGATGCCCTCGGCCATCGGATGGAAGCCCGGGGCGCAATAGGCCTCGAGGCAGTGGGCCAGCGCATCCATGCCGGTGCCGACGGTGAGGACCGCCGGCAGGCCGACCGTGACGGCAGCGTCCAGGATGGCGGTCTTGGGCAGCATCGTCGGGTGAAAGATGATCCGCTTGCGGTGCGTGCCCGGGTCGGTGACGACAGCGCCCCGGCCGACCTCGCTGCCCGTGCCGGCGGTGGTCGGGATCGCGACGACGGGCAGCACGCCCGCCGGATCGGCGCGCTTCCAATTGTCGCCCAGGTCCTCGAAATCCCACAGCGGCCGGCTCTGGCCCGCCATGAAGGCGACGGTCTTGCCCGTGTCGAGGGCACTGCCGCCGCCCAGCGCCACGACGCCGTCATGGCCCCCGGCCCGCAGCGCCGCGAGGCCGGCCTCGACATTGGCGGCCGTCGGGTTGGGGCGGACGTCGGTGAACAGCGCGGGCGCCAGCGACGCCTCGCGCAGCAGGCCCATAAGCTGCTCCGTCATCGGCAGGGCCGCGACGCCCGGATCGGTGACGAGCAACGGGCGCCGCATGCCCGCCCGCGCCGCGGCCCTGCCGGCCCGGCTCAGCGAGCCGGCGCCGAAGAGCACGGTGGTCGGATAGTTCCAGGTCGTGGCGAAGGTGGCGAGATCGGGCATGTCGGGCGCTCGGGCATGGTGGGCAAGCGCTCTCACTAGCGGAGCGCCCGGGCCCCGTCATCTGCGGCCGTCGCGGCATCCGGCCGCTAGGGATCAGCCGCGCAGCAGGACGAAGCCGATCCCCAGCACGACCGCGACCATGCCCCACAGCTCGCCCTTGTGAACCCGCTCCTTGAACCAGAGGCGCGTCAGGGCATAGGTGAAGATCAGCTCGACCAGGCCCAGCGTGCGGACATAGGCCACGAGCTGGACCGTCATCGCCGTGAACCAGCAGGCCGAGCCCAGGATGCTGGTGAGGCCGACGAGCCCTGCCGTGCGCCAGCTGCGGAACGCCGCGACCAGTTGCGCAGGCTCGCGCCAGGCGAGGAAGGCGCCCATCGTCACCGTCTGCACGACCGTGGCCCAGGCCAGCGTGTAGGCTGCGGCCAGCACGACGTTCGAGAGACCGAGCTCCAGGGCGGCACCGCGGAAGCCCACGGCAGCCACGGCAAAGCCCGTCCCCGCACCGAGGCCCACCAGCACCGACCGCTCGCGCAACGCCGTGACGAGCGCCCGGAAGCCCATCTTGCTTCGCGCCATCGACATCACCATGACGCCAAGGGTGGCGATCACGATGCCGATGGTGGCGCCCGGCGTCGGTGGCTCGCCCAGCAGGACGAGGCCGACGATCGCCGCCTGAATCACCTCGGTCTTGGAATAGGCCACGCCCACGGCGAAGCTGCGCATGCCGATCGCCGCGACGAGCAGCGCCGTCGCCACGCTCTGGCCGATCGAGCCGACCAGCACCCAGATGAGAAAGGTTGCATCGACCGGCGGCAGCCCGTGCCCGCCGATCAGCAGCACGATCATAAGGTAGAGAAGCGCGAACGGCAGCCCGTAGAGAAAGCGGGTGAAGGCCGAGGCGTTCGTGCTCAGCGACAGGGCCAGCTGCTTCTGCAGGCCCGTTCGGAGGGCCTGAAAGACCGCAGCCACGATGGTGATGGGTATCCATATGCCGGTCATCATGAAAGCGGCCTAGCACGGCGCGCCGGCACCGCACCAATCGGAAATGCTGGCTTCATTCATAAGCCTGGCTTATCTGTCTCGCGATGTTGCCGCCGCTTTCCAGCCTCAGGGCCTTCGAGGCCGTGGCCCGCCATGGCGGGGTCGGTCGGGCCGCGGGCGAGCTCGGGGTCAGCCAGCCGGCGGTGAGCCAGCAGCTGCGGCGGCTCGAGGCCGCGCTGGGCGTCCGGCTGATCCGCCGAAGCGGGCGTCAGGTCGTCCTGACGCCGGAGGGCCAAGCCTACGCCCTGGCGCTGGCGCGCGCCTTCGACGAGCTGCGGGCGGCCACCGAGCGCTGCCGCGCGCGCCGGGGTGCGGGCGTGCTCACCGTGGCCCTGCTGCCGACCCTGGCCACCCGCTGGCTGATCCCGCGCCTGCCCGACTTCCAGGCCCGCCACCCGGCAATCGCCGTGCGCATCGCCACGACGCCGAGCCCGGCCGTGGCGCTTGCGGACGATGTCGATCTCGCGATCCGCACCGGCGACGGCGCCTGGGCGGGTTGCGAGACCCGGGGCCTCATGCAGGACAGTCTGGCGCCGGTGGCGAGCCCGGCGCTGCTGGCCCGCCTGCCGCTACAGAGCCCGGCCGACCTCGCACGCCACACCCTGCTGGTCGTCACGACAGCACCCCGCGACCGCGACTGGCCGCGCTGGCTCGAGGCCGCAGGCCTGCCGGCCGAGATCGGCGCCCATCGCCTTGTGCTCAACAGCTCGAGCGAGGCGCTGGAGGCGGCCAAGGCCGGCCTCGGCGTGGCCCTGGCGCATCGCCCCTTCGCCGACGACGACCTTGCGGCCGGCCGGCTTTCGCAGCCTCTGGGCCTGACGACCGAGGGCGACGGCGCCTATTGGGCGGTTTGCCGCAAGGAGGACGCGAGCGACCCGCGCATCCGCACCTTCATCACCTGGCTGGAGCGGCAGGCGGCGACCTCGGCTCAGACTCAGTCGCCGGAGCCTGCCGTATCGTCACCGCCCGTGTAGGTGACGCGCCAGATCGTGCCGTTGCCGTCCTCGCTGAAGAGGAGGGAGCCATCCTTGGCGGTGGCGATCCCGACGGGACGACCCCAGACCTCGTCGTCACTGGCGACGAAGCCGGTGACGAAATCCTCGTAGATGCCCGTAGGCCTGCCATCCTGGATCGGGACACGCACGATCTTGTAGCCGGTACGCCCGGCGCGGTTCCAGGAGCCGTGCAGCGCGACGAAGACGTCGTCCCGCATCGCCGGCGGGAACTGGTCGCCCTGATAGAAGGTCATCTGCAGCGCCGCGGAGTGGGCCTGCAGCAGCACGTCGGGCACGAGGACGGAGCCCGCAAGATCGGCACGCTCGCCCTTGTGGCGCGGGTCCTGGTTGTCACCGATATAAAACCACGGCCAGCCGTAGAACCCGCCCTCGCGCACCCGGGTCACATAGTCCGGCACGAGGTTGTCCCCGAGACCGTCGCGCTCGTTGGTGGAGCACCAGACCGTGCCCGTGGTGGGCTGCACGGCGAGGCCGCCGCCGCAGTTGCGGATCCCGGTGGCGTAGACACGGCGGTCCGAGCCGTCCGGGGTGTAGGAGAGGACAACGGCCCGACCGGCCTCGCGTCCCCAGAGCGCGCCCTTGCCCTCGCGCCGCTCGAGATCGGCCAACTGGGCCTTCGGCGGAGTCCGGGCACCCTCGAAGTCGTTGCTGCTGGAGCCCACGGCCAGATAGAGCCTGCTGCCGTCCGGCGAGAAGGCGATGTCGCGGGTCCAGTGGCTTCCGCCCTCGGGCAGGCCGCCGATCACCAGCTGCGCCGCGCCCTCGGCCTTGAGCTCGCCAGGGCGGTACGCGAAGCGCACGACCTCGCCGATGGTAGCGACATAAACCCAACGCGGGTCGGGCCCTGGCGGGTAGAAGGCGATCCCGTAGGGCAGGTCGAGGCCCGAGGCGAAGGTCTCGGAGCTGGCGACGCCCGATCCGTCTGCCTTGGGCCGCAGGACACGGATCCGGCTGCCTCGGCTCTCAACCACGAAGACGTCGCCGTTGGGGGCGACCTGAAGCCTGCGCGGACCCTCCAGCCCGTCGGCGAAGAGCGACACGCTGAACCCCGGCAGCGTATGCGGGGAAGCACCAGCGGGCCGGGCCGCGACGCGTGCCGAGTTGCCCACCGACGGCGAGGCATAGGGCGCCGGCAGGTCCGAGGGCGGGATCAGCCGCCGCACGCCTGGCGCATCCTCGCGCCAGCTGCCGAACGCATCCTGGCCGGCCCTCAGCGCGTTGCCGCTGGAAGCGGCACCGGCCGGCGGAGGTAGCGATAGCGCGGCGAGCGAGGCGACAGCCGCAACGACGATGGCACGCATCCCAGGTCTCCCAGGCAACCGGGCCTCGCTGCCGGCGCCGACGCACAGCCGAGCGGCGCTCTGCAGCAGTCCTCATCTAGAAGCCGCGGGCCGCCTGAACATGGGGTGGTGCGATTGATCCCGGGCTCCGGGCTTCCCGGGCATGGGCGGCCGCTCTAGGGTCGGCGGCAGGGTCGCGAGTTCCGCGGCCAGGGAGCGACACCGAAACGATGCGCAAGCATGGCCAGCGCGGGACCTGGGGGCTCCAGCTCGTGGTGGCGACCATCTTTGCCGCCATCGTGCTGGCGATCGCCGGTGAGCTCGTCTGGTACAATCATCGCGAGACCACACGACTTGTCCGAAAGGACGCCGAGGCCCGCTTCGCGAACATAGGCCAGCAGATCCGCGGCGAGATCCGGGATCGCGTGAACCTCGCAACCGCCGTGCTCGACACGGCGTCGCTGACCGTGCCGCTGGATCTCCCACCGGAGGCTCTGCGGCAGA
Source organism: uncultured Alphaproteobacteria bacterium (assembly GCA_963735065.1). GTDB lineage: Bacteria > Pseudomonadota > Alphaproteobacteria > Geminicoccales > Geminicoccaceae > CAVTJL01. The sequence goes on from CAVTJL010000001.1 coordinate 310,734, forward strand.
TCCTGGCGCGCATGCTGGGCGACCTCGATCGGGTCCTCCCAGCAACCACCGCCCTCTATCTCGGTCGCCGGGACGGCAGCCTCGTCATGGCCCGTCGATTGCCCCGCCGGCCTGAAGGACCGTCCGAGCGGGCGGGCCCCGAAGCCGCCTACGAGGTCGAGCTGGTCACGCGGGGCGCGAACGGCGCCACCGCCCGCTGGGAGGTCACGGACTCCGTCGGACAGGTGATCAAGAGCGCCGAGCCCGAGCCGACGGACTTCGATCCTCGGACGCGGCCCTGGTACAAGGCGGCGCTGGCCAGCCCGAATGCCGTGACAACTCCGCCCTACCTCTTCGCCGACGTGCCCGAGACGGGGCTGACCCTGGCGCGCCGCTCGCGCACCGAGCAGGGCGCCGTTTTCGGCGTCGACGTGACCCTGGCCGCGCTCGACCGGTTCCTCGCAGAGCTCAAAAGCTCGTCAGACCAGCAGCTCGTCATCTTCCAGCATGACGGCACCCTCGTCGCCTCGCCGGATGGCGCCGCCCTGCGGGCGTCGGCTCCTGCCGGACATCTCGACGGCCCGGCTCACCTCGCCGAGCTGGGCAACCCGGTTCTCGCCGGCCTCTACCGCGCCTTCCATGCCGACCCCGAGAGCAAGACGCTTGCGCTGACGATTGGCGGCGAGGAGTACCTCGCTCGCTTCGAGACGCTGGATTCCCCCGCCTCGAACCTCGCCATCGGCATCGCGCTCCCCTTGGACGATGTGGTGGATCCGGCAGACAGGATCGGCATCGCCTCGCTCGGCATCAGCCTCGTCGCCATCTTCTTGGCCGTTCTGATCGTGCTGGCCGCCGCGCGAGGCATCAGCCGCCCGCTCAGCCTCGTCACCGGCCAGATCGGCCATGTGATGCGCTTCGAGCCGGACGATGTCCGGCCGCCCTCCTCGCGCATTCGCGAGATCGAGGCGCTGGGCGCAGCGCTGACCGTTCTCGACCTCACGCTCAAGAACTTCGTCACCTACGTGCCGGGCCAGATCGTCCGGCGGATCGTCGCGCACAAGCAGCTCCCCACCCTCGGCGGCAGGCGCCAGCCGCTGACGGTCCTGTTCTCCGACGTCGCCGGCTTCACCAGCCTCGCGGAAGGCATGGATCCGGAGGCTTTGATGGTCACGACCTCGCGCTACTTCAGCGCCGTGGCCGAGGAGCTGATCGCCACGGGCGCCACCATCGACAAGTATATCGGCGACAGCGTCATGGCCTTCTGGAACGCGCCCGAGCCCCAGGAGGACCATGTGCGCCGCGCCTGCCGGGGCGCGCTGGCCGCCGCCGCTCGGGTGGACCGGCTGAACGCCCAGCTCGTTGCCGAGGGCCGCCCGCCGATGCGGACGCGCTTCGGCATCCACACCGGCGAGGCCGTGGTCGGCAATGTCGGCTCGATCGACCGGATGAACTACACGGCCCTGGGCCACACGGTGAACGTGGCCGCGCGCTTCGAGGCGCTCAACAAGGAGCACGGCACGAGGATCCTGGTGAGCGAGCCGGTGCGCAGCGCCGTCGGCGACGCGTTCCGCTTCCGCTTCATCGCCGAGATCGTTCCGCGCGGCGCCAGCGGGTCGCTCGCAGCCTACGAGCTTTTGGGGCCGGCCGAGGAGCAACCGGGGAGTCCGGCCTGCACGTGATCCGGACGCCTCGGCGCAGGCGCCCTCATCCGTTGCCCCCGCTCGCACCGTCGACACGGGGATCGATCCGCGCGAGCGCCGGGCTGGTCGCCGGCAGGTTGACGAAGTCGGTGCGCTCCTCCAACGGCACGGGCCGCCGCCGCGTCATCCGCCAGATCGAGAACAGCGAGACCGCGAGCGCGATGGCCGTGGTGTAGGCGAAAAGGCCCCCCGGGCCGCCCACGGCCATCACCGGTGCCGCAAGGCTCGGGCCCAGCATCGAGCCCACCGCCCAGGCGAAGAGCGCGCCGCTGCTGACACCCACCATCTGGTCGGGCTCGGCGAAGTCGCCGGCATGGGCGACGCAGACGCCGTAGACCGAGTAGGAGCTGGCGCCCCAGAGCAGGAAGAGAACGCCCAGGCTCGGGGCGTGGCGCGGCGCCGTCAGCAGGATGACGAGCGAGACGAGGGCGATGAAGCTGGTGCAGCCGATGATGACGAGGCGCCTGTCGATGCGGTCGGAGAGCCAGCCCAGGGGCCACTGGACGAGGAGGCTGCCGATCTGCGGCAGGGAGAGAAGGATCACGATCACGGCGACCGAGAGCCCGCGATCGGCGCCGTAGACCGGCGTCATGCTCTGGAACGCGCTGTTGAGGAGGCCCGAGCCGATGCAGCCGACGATGGCCGCGGGCGCAAGCCGATAGAGCTCGCGAAAGCCCATGAGCACGAGACGCGGCGGCGGTGGCTCGTGCGTGCTGGTCATCGCGATCGGCACGAGCGACAGCGAGAAGGCGGCCGAGGCCACCATGAGGAAGGTGGCGCCGCCGGCACCGCCCTGAGCCAGCGCCAGCTGGCCCAGCACGATCGCGAGCTTGGTGGAGACGAGGTAGAACGCGATGACCCGGCCGCGCTCGGTCCGCGGCGTCGCCGCGTTGAGCCACCCCTCGGCGACGATGAAGAGTCCAGCCACGCAAAAGCCGAAGGCGAGGCGGAGCGCGAACCAGAGGCGGGGATCCGGGCCGATCGCGAGCGCCAGGCTGATGATGGCGCAGACGGCAGCCAAGGCGGCGAAGGCGCGGATGTGGCCGACCGAACGGATCAGAGACTGGGCGCGAAAGCAGCCCACGAGAAAGCCCAGCCCGTAGCCCGAGGCGACGAGACCGACGACCACGGCCGAGACGCCAGCGAGATTGAGCTGGAGCGGTATGAGAACGGCCAGAAGGGTGTTGCCGAGCTGGAGGACGCTGGCGCCGCCGACGATGGCCCCGACGGCGACGTACTGCTTCAGCATCCCCTCCCCCGCGCCCACTGCGGCGAGCCGACGCTTAGCGCACGCCCTTCGCCAGGAGCAAGCAAGCAAAAGGTCATAGCGCGGCTCGTGTCTAGAGGGCCCGCAGAGACGGCCAGCCGTCGCTTGCCGCCACTTGCCGAGGGGCTAGGTTGGGCCATGCCCGATGACCCCTTTCCACCCTTCGAGACGGCGCGGCTCCTGCTGCGCTGTGTCGCTCCTGACGATGCGGCGGCCACGTCCGCGCTGATGACCCCGGAGGTCAGCCGTTGGCTCGCCTCCTGGCCCCTGCCCTTCACCCCCGCGATGGCCACCGCGCGCATCGAGAGCCTGCGATTGCGGGCTGTCGAGCGGAGCGCCATGCCCCTGGCCGTCGTCGAGAAGGCCAGCGCCGCATTGGCAGGCTGGGTCGTGATCGAGCGGGACGGAGAGACAGGGAAGCGTGGCGCCGTGGGCTACTGGCTGGGCGAGGCCTACCAGCGCAGGGGGTACATGCGCGAGGCCATGGCCGCGGCGCTGCCGACCGCATTCGCGAGGCTCGATCTGGAGGTGATCGAGGCGGGAGCCCAGCTCGCCAACGTCGGATCGTTCGCCATCATGCGGGCCTGCGGCATGAGGCCCGCTGGCCAGCGCATGGTCTACGCGCCGACGCGCGGCCGGGAAGAGCTTTGCCAGTTCTACGAGATCGAGCGCCAGCACCACGTCCCGAGGGTCCCGGCCTCCCCTCCCTAGGGCTTGATCGAGCCCGGATGCCGGCAACCTTGCGTGCCCGAACCACGACGCTAGATTGTCATAGCGGGTAAAGGGCATTCGAGCAGCGCACCGGAAGGCCAGACAATGCTGAACGCACGATCGGTTGGCGGATTTCTTCTTCTTGCGACCGTGCTGGCCGTCTTGTGGCTTCGTGCGACATGGAGCTGGATCATCTAGGCAGGCCATAGGGGAGCATCCACGCAATGGCCGAGACGAGCCAGCACTCGCGCCGGATCGGCTCCGCGGCCGCGGGGTCGGCCCGGCCCGACCGGCCGTCCGGCATGCCGGACCTGTCGGGCTCCTTTCGCGGAGCGTCGGTCTGGCTGCTGCGCCTGATGGCGCTCACCTTCGTCCTGCCGCTGATCCTGCATCTTCTGCGCGGTGCCGGCACCGATGCGCTCTCGCTGATCGTCGGCATCGCCCTCTTCCTCGCGGCCAGCAGCATCATCCGGTCGGGCCTCGACATCGAGGCCGACTTCGCCGCGCGCCGCATCGCCCGCCCGCCGCGCCTGCCGAGGAAGCTCGCGGGTGCGGTCGTCGCCGGGCTCGGCGCCGCGGTGATCGGCCTGGGGGCTGCCGAGTGCGGGGTCCTCGCCACGCTGCTCTTCGCCTGCCTCACGGGCTTTGCCTGCTTTCTCGCCTACGGCAACGATCCGAAGGTGGACGACAGCGCGCTCGAGGTGGCGGCCAGGCGGGCCGGCGTGGCACCGCAGGAGGTGCGCAACACGATCGACGAGGCCAGCCGCAAGATCCGCGAGATCGAGGCCGCCTCGGCCCAGCTCAACTCGCGCGAGCTCAAGGGCTGGATGCAGCGGATCACGGATCAGGCGCGGGTCGTGCTGGGTGAGCTCGAGAAGGACCCGAAGGACCTGCCCCGGGCGCGCCGCTTCCTCGTCACCTATCTCGACGGCACGCGCGACGTCGTCACCAAGTACGCAGCCCAGCAGCAAGACCTCGCGGACACGCCGCTCGCCGATAACTTCCGGCGCGTGCTGACGACGATCGAGCAGGTGTTCAAGGAGCAGGAAGAGGTCCTCAAGCAGGACGACAAGACGGATCTCGAGGTCCAGATCGAGGTGCTCGAGACCCAGCTCAAGCGCGAAGGCGTCCACTGAGAGGGCCACAGCGCTACCCGAACGAGAATGTGGGCCAAACGAGAACGTGGGAGAGGGAACGATGACCGCCGACAGCACCCCGAGCGCGCCGACGCCAGCCGCCACCACCTCGCCCGACGGGCTCGACGTCAAGCTCGCCTCGTTCGGGCAGGAGCTGGTCCAGGACCTGCAGATCAAGCTCGACGGGCCCGTCGAGCAGCAGGTGGGCCAGGTCCTCAAAGAGCTCGACATGAGCGATACCAACTCGATCATCTTCTTCGGCTCGAAGGCGCAGCAGCAGCTCTCCACGATCTCCGAGCAGATGCTGGGCAAGGTCCGCACCAAGGACGTGGGCCCGGCGGGCGATCTCCTGAACACGATGGTCCAGCGGCTGCGGGATCTCGACGTCCCCGACGTGAAGCCGGGCGAGAAGCCGGGCATCATCTCGCGCCTGTTCGGCGTGAAGAGCGAGATCGAGAAGTTCCTCGACCGCTACGACGACGTGAAGGGCCAGATCGAGGGCATCACCGACGATCTCGAGCGGCACAAGACCAAGCTGCTCACCGACATCGTGAGCCTCGACAAGCTCTACGACGCCAACCTCGACTATTTCCGCACGCTCGAGGTCTACATCGCCGCCGGCCGCGCCAAGCTCAAGGAGCTGGACGAGCAGATCCTCCCCAAGCTCGCCCAGGAGACCGAGAAGGCCGACGACGTCATCGACGCCCAAAAGCTCCGCGACATGCGGGCTGCGAGGGACGATCTCGAGCGGCGGGTGCACGATCTCCTCCTGACCCGGCAGGTCACGATGCAGGGCCTGCCCTCGATCCGCCTCGTCCAGGAGAACGACAAGTCGCTCGTCACCAAGATCAACTCGACGATCGCCAACACCGTGCCCTTGTGGAAGCAGCAGCTGGCCCAGGCGGTGACGATCTTCCGCTCCGGCAAGGCCGCGCAAGCGGTCAAGGCCGCCTCCGACCTCACGAACGAGCTCTTGAAGAGCAACGCGGAGAATCTCCGGACCGCGAACCAGGAGGTCAGGGAGCAGATGGAGCGCGGCGTCTTCGACATCGAGACCGTGAAGGCCGCGAACCAGAACCTGATCGCCACCATCGAGGACAGCCTGCGCATCGCCGACGAGGGCAAGCGCAAGCGGGCCGAGGCCGAGGGCGAGCTGCAAAAGTGCGAGAGCGAGCTCAGGAAGGTCCTTTCCGCCGCCTCGGCCCGCGCCGCCGGCGCCCCGCCCCCGACGCCGCCCGCGGCCTAGTCCCCGGCACGACATCCCCCCTCGGGTCATCGGCCGGCGAGGCTTCTGATCGAGGGCGAGGTTCGCTAGTGTCCGGCCCGCCGGGCCGGAGCCCGTTTTGACCACGAGACGGAGGCTGCCTTGATCTGGAACAAGCTGATGGGCGAGTTCGTCGACGTCATCACGTGGCTCGACGACTCCCCGGACACGATGGTCTGGCGCTTCGAGCGCCAGGGCAACGAGATCAAGCACGGCGCCAAGCTCACCGTGCGCGAGGGGCAGATGGCGGTCTTCGTCAACGAGGGCGAGATCGCCGACGTGTTCGGCCCCGGCATGTACGAGCTCTACACCCAGAACCTGCCGATCCTATCGACCCTGCAGGCCTGGCCGCACGGCTTCCAGAGCCCCTTCAAGGCCGAGGTCTATTTCTGCAGCACGCGGATCTTCACCGACCTCAAATGGGGCACCAAGAACCCCGTCATCGTGCGCGATTCGGAGTTCGGGGCGGTGCGGCTGCGCGCCTTCGGCACCTACGCCATCCGCATCAAGGACCCGGCCGTCTTCATCCGCGAGGTCGTCGGCACCGACGGCCACTTCACCGTGGACGAGATCAGCGACCAGCTGCGGAACACCATCGTCTCGCGCTTCTCGAACATCGTGGCGGGTGCCGGCATCCCGGTCCTCGACCTCGCCGCCAACTACGAGAAGCTGGGCGACTTCGTGAACGGCCGCATCGCGCCGGAGTTCGCCAATCTCGGGCTCGAGCTCGCCAAGCTCTATGTCGAGAACGTCTCGCTGCCGCCCGAGGTCGAGAAGGCGATGGACCGCCGCACCTCGATGGGTGTGGTGGGCGATCTCGGCCGCTATGCGCAGTTCCAGGCGGCCGAGGCGATGCGGGCGGCGGCCGAGAACCCGGGTGCCGCCGGCTCCGGTGTGGGCATGATGGTGGGCATGGGGCTGGGCCAGCAGGCCGGCCCCTGGGGCGCTCCTGCGGCAGCCGCCCCTGCGGCAGCGCCGGCCGCCCAGCCGGCAGCGGCCGCAGCGAGCCCGCCGCCGCTGCCTGGCGGGAAGCTCTACCACGTGGCCTCGAACGGCAAGCCCGCGGGGCCCTTCCCGATCGCGGCGCTGCGCGATCAGGCCCAGGCGGGCTCGCTGCAGCGGGAGACCCTGGTCTGGACCGAGGGGATGTCCGGCTGGCAGAAGGCCGGCGAGGTCGCCGAGCTGGCGCCGCTCTTCGCCTCGGTGCCGCCACCCCTGCCCGGCGCCGCCTGACCCGCATGCCGCCCAGATCCGGCCCCTGGGGGGCCCACCCGGCCGCAGCCTCGGCGGCGACCGCCGCTGGCGCTGCCACCGTCTCCACCGCCGCGCCCCGCAACTTCGCCTGCGAGAGCTGCGGTGCCGTCCTGAGCTACAGCCCCGGCACGACCGAGCTGGTCTGCACCTATTGCGGCCACAGCAACCACATCGTCGAGCGCCCGGTCGAGGTCACCGAGACCGACCTCACGCCGGTGCTCCAGGATCTCGCCGGCGAGCAGCTCTCAAGCGACCCGATCGCCACCAAGTGCCAGAGCTGCGGCGCCGACTTCAGCTTTGCGCCCAACATCCATGCGGGCGCCTGCCCCTTCTGCAACATGGCCGTGGTGGCGGACCCGACACCTTATCGCCGCATCCATCCGCAGGGCCTGCTGCCCTTCGTGATCGGCGAGCAGGAAGCGCGCCGCCTGGTCCGCGACTGGCTGAAGGGCCTCTGGTTCGCGCCCTCGAGCGTCAGCAAGGACGCCCGGCATGCGAGCAGGCTCAAGGGCCTCTACGTGCCCTACTGGACCTTCGACGCCGAGACGGTGACCGACTATGTGGGTCAGCGCGGCGACGTCTACTACGAGACCCAGTTCGTCACCGAGGTCGTGAACGGCCGCCAGGTGCAGCGCGCCGTCCAGGTGCCGCGCATCGCCTGGACGCCGGTGAGCGGCCGGGTCCAGCGGTCGTTCGACGACGTGCTCGTCGTGGCGGGCGAGACGCTGCCGCGCAATCTCGTCGAGCGGCTCGACCCCTGGGACCTCGACGCGATGAAGCCCTACGCGCCGGACTTCCTGTCGGGCTTCGAGAGCGAGCTCTACCAGGTCCCGCTGGAGCAGGGCCTGGGGCAGGCCAAGGAGATCATGCAGAACGTGATCGCGATGGACGTGCGGGCCGACATCGGCGGCGACCAGCAGCAGATCGCCCGCATGGGCGTGGCCTACGACAACCAGACCTTCAAGCACGTGCTGCTGCCGGTCTGGGTCGCGGCCTTCCAGTTCCTGGGCAAGCCCTACCGCTTCGTCGTCAACGGCCGCACCGGCGAGGTCCATGGCGAGCGGCCGTGGAGCGTCTGGAAGATCGCCGGCGCCGTGATCGTGGCCCTGATCCTTCTGGCGCTGCTCCTCTGGCTCGGCCACGAGGGCCAGGTCTTCCAGCAGGCCACCGGCTACTGAGCCGTCGCTCGGCTCAGTTGCGCACGACGAGCTCGAGCGGCAGCTTCGAGAGGGGCTCGGCACCGCCCTCGCCCACGATCGAGGTGCGCCCCAGCGTCATGGCGTGGCCGGTCTCGGAGTTGGCGAGGATCATGTGGAGAAAGAAGACCATGCCGGGGGCGATCCGGGCGGGGTTGCCCTCGTAGAACATGGGCCAGTCCATCCAGGAGGGCGCGTAGACGGCGCCCAACGAGTAGCCGCAGGCGTTGAGGCGGTGGGCGGCCAGGCCATGGCCATCGAAGATGCGCGCATGGGCGGCGAAGACCTCGCCCATCGTGGCGCCGGGCCGGAGCGCCGCCTCGCAGGCCAGAAGCGCCTCGTGGGCCGCGTCGAACAGGCGGCGATGCTCGTCGTCGGCCCAGCCGGTGAGAAGGGTCCGCATCAGGCAGGCATGGTACTGGCGCCAGACGCCGGCGAACTCCAGGGTGAGCTGGTCGGGCGCCTCGAGCCGGCGGCGGCCCGACTGGTAGCGGCAGAGCAGCGCCTGCGGGCCGGAGCCGATGATGAAGGGGTTGCCCGGATAGTCGCCGCCGCCCTCGAAGATCGCACCCTGCATGCGGGCGAGGATGACACCCTCCTCGGCACCCGGCCGCGTCTCCTGGATCGCGGCCTCGAGCGCCGCATCGGCGAGCTCGGCGGCGCGGCGCACGAAGCCCAGCTCGGCCGCCGACTTGACGAGACGGAGGCCCGAGACGAGGAGCGAGGCCTCGACCATCGTCGCAAAGCCGTCGAGCGTCACGGCCAGGCGCATGCCGGCAGCGGCGGGAAGGCCGTGGCTGTCCCACTCGACCCCGAGCCGCTTGCCGGCGAGCCCTTTGGAGGCCAGGAGCTCCTTCAGCTCCAGCGCCGGATTGGCGCCGTCGCCATCGACCCAGATGCGGATGTCCTCGAGGATCGAGGTCTGCTGCGCCTGCCTCAGGTCAGGGGCTCGGGTGAGGAGCGTCATCGCCCCGTCGGCCCGGACGAGAAGGCATTGGAAGAAGCAAAAGCCGAAGCTGTCATAGCCGGTGAGCCAGTACATGCTCTCCTGCTTGAAGCATAAGAGGGCATCGAGGCCCGCCTCGGCCATGGCGGCAAGCGTCCGCTCGCGGCGGGCATCGAGCTCCTCGCGTGTGATGTGCAGCGGCATCGTTGCTCTCCCCTCGCCTCGGGCCGGCAGGCCTGTGCCCGCGCTGCTTCCCTCGATCTCTACAGAAATCCTTAACATCCCGGGGCCGATCAGTCAGGCAAACCGGCTCGTTGGTCTCGCCGCTCCATGCGAGCAACCTCGGATTCACCAGAGAAAAGCGCCCGCCTTCGACAGCAATATGATGGTATACCGAGCGCTTTCTTAACCATAACCTAAGCAGCCGACAACGATACTCCTTCCCGGGCGCGGCAAGACCCTGCCTTCCAGCGCCTGGCGCCAGTCCGTCGCGGCCTCGGCCGACGCGGCCTCGCAGCCTCGCTCGACCGGGGTCAGCCGTGGGGGCGGTCCATCGGAGGGAGAACGGCATGAAGTCGCCAAGCCGGCCGCGTCGCTGGCCCGGCACAGCGCTGGAGCGTCGCCTGCGGCGGGATGCTTCAGACGCGCCGATGGCGCTGAGTGCAGCCGGCGCGGTGGCAGGCGCTGAGAGCGGCGATGCCAGCCCTGGGCCACGAGCCATGGGCCGGCGGCGCCTCGTGCTCGGCACCATCGCCACGGGACTGGCGAGCTGCGTGCTCGACCCGGATCCGGACGCCGGTGCCTACGACACGGTGCCCTCGGGGAACACGCAGGCGATCTCGGCGCCGGGGATGAAGCGCGGCGTCAATCTCAGCTGGTGGATGAGCCTCACGCGGCGCCTCGCGCCGAGCGACGCCGAGCTGGCCACGCTCCGTCGCGTCGGCTTCAGCCATGTGCGCCTGCCCGTCGATCCGGGCCTGCTGGGCTGGTCGCCGGCCGGCAACGGCACCCTGCCGCCACGACTGGCGCCGCTGGATGCGGCGGTCTCGCGGATCCTGGCGAGCGATCTCAATCTCATCCTCGACGTCCACCCCGGTGATCGCCTGGTGGGTCAGCTCCGCCAAGACGATGCGGCAGCGGCGCTGGCCCGGCTGTGGACGGGCCTCGCCACGCGGTACGGGACCTATCCGGTCGACCGCATCGTCTTCGAGATCGCGAACGAGCCTCACCGCTTCATCCGTGGGCGGCGGCAGCTGGCGCACCTCAATCTCACGGTCCTCGCGGCCATCCGGAAGGTCCGCCCGTCGCACCGCGTGCTGATCAACGGCCTCTTCGACGAGAAGCTGTCGCTGCGCACGATCACGCCTCTCCCCGACCCCAACATCATCTACGGATTTCAGTTCTATGACCCCTTCGTCGTCACCCATCAGGGCGCCAACTGGGATGCCTCCGACCCGACGGGCCTGGCCGACATCCGGGATGTTCCCTATCCCGCCGACCGCCCGGGCGACTGGGGCGGAGGCGTCGGCTGGTCGTGGCTGCATCCCTCCGCTGCCCGCGCCGTGAGCGAGTATCGCCGCCAGGGCTGGAACGCTGCGCGCATCGACGGGATGATCGAGCGCGCCGCTCTCTGGTCCGTTCGGCACAAGGCACCCCTGCTCTGCACCGAGTTCGGGGTGATGCGCACCTATATCGATCCCGCCTCGCGCCTCGCCTGGCTGCGCGACGCCCGCACCGCCCTCGAGCACCACAACATCCCCTGGACCGTCTGGGAGTATGCCGGGCTGTTCGGCATCACGACGGGCTGTACCGACGAGCCGCGGTCGTTCTCCTGCGGCCCGCTCCAGGACGCCGCGCTGATCGCCCTTGGCCTTACCCCTCCAACAACTCGAAGCCTACACGAAGGATGAAAGGATGCTGCGAGCCCTGCTCCTTTGCCTCGCAACCGTCCTGATGCCCGCATCCGCATTGGCGCTTGGCATCAAGGGCATCAACCTGACCTCCTGGGGCCATGACCGTTATGGCGACGCCAGCGCCAAGGGGACGATAGACTGGGCGAGATGCCTCGGGGCCACGGACGTCGCGATCACGACGGAAAATCTGGTCGACCCCGACACGGATGAGATCCGTTCCCCCAACAATCTCGCCGGGCCCAACGACAATCTGCTGGCCATCATCCGCTACGCCCGCTCGGCGGGCCTCCGCGTGACGGTCAAACCGCATTTCATCAGCGCATCGAGCGGCGACAATCTCCAATACCCGGTCTACAGCCCGCGCTCGGTGGCGAGGTTCTTCGGCGCCTATACGAGAAGCCTTCTCCGCTACGCCGCGATCGCCGCCGAGGGCGGTGCCGAACGGCTCGTGATCGGCACGGAGATGGGCGGGCAGATCACGGGCGCAGCGAACTATGACCACTGGGCCGAGCTGATCGCCAGGATCAGGCGCGTCTTCCCCGGCAAGCTGACCTACGCTGCCGGCGTCAGCGCCACCTGGCCGGACTCGCCCAGCGCGAACGAGGCTGCCTTCGTCTCGTTCTGGCCTCTTCTCGACGAGGCCGGCTTCAACCTCTATCCGAGGCTGACGGCCAAGGACGAGCTCGGCACGGCCGAGCTGCGCAGGCGCTTCCACAAGAACGATCAGGGGAGGGACATCGTGGGGCAGCTCCGCAAGCTGGGCCGCTCTGCCGGCGTTCCCGTGCTGCTGACCGAGACGGGCTTCCGCAGCAAGGATGGGGCGCTGGACGATCAGGGCGACTGGAGCACACGCGGCGTGCCCGACCAGGCTGTTCAGGCCAACGCCCTGGGCGCCGAGCTCGCCGTCCTTGCTGAGTCCGGCCAGGGATGGCTCGAGGGGCTCTTTCTCTGGAGCGCTCCGGTCAGTGGCATCGCGTCGAGCACAGGCTTCGATTTCAGGAGCAAGGAGGCCGAGAAGGTCGTCCGCCGCTCGTTCGGGGGCCGCCCGCCGGCAGCGTGCCGCTAACGCTTCTCTCCGGGCAAGGCCGCCCATCGCCGATGAGCGGCCGGCCCACTTCGCGCGACACCGAATATCTGCGGCCCCGAGGAGAATGGCCGCCGTCTGGCCTATCTGGCCTCGCCGATCCGTTCGGCGGACGGCCACGAGCGCTTGCCGGAAGCGCGCGAGGCCGGCAGAGTTGTCCGGTCAAGAGTCGGCAACCCGTCGAAGCAACGAGACAGCAGCCCGGGCCGGAAGCGCCGACTGCACGGGGGAACGTGATGTGATCGGCAACCATCCGACACGCAGGCACCCGCTGCGCATGCTGCTTGCCCTCGCGCTCGTCCTGCTCGCGGCGGCGACGGCTCGGGCCGATCCCGCGCGACCTATCCAGGCGGCTACGTCCGCAACACCCGGGAGCGACAGTCCGCTGGCACCGCCCGATACCTCGAGCCCCCGCGATACGCTGGAGAGCTTCCTCAACAACTTCCACGAGGCCGTCGTCCGCTGGGAGAAGGGCGCCCCGATCGGCAAGGTCGAGGTTCCGCTCATTCGGGCGCTCCGATGCCTCGACCTCAGCGACATTCCCAAGGCCTCCTACCAGCAGCGAGGGGTAGAGATGGGCTTCCTCCTCAAGGGCGTGCTTCAGCGCATCGCGCTGCCGCCGCCGGAGCAGGTCCCGGGCAAGGATGCGGTAGCTGCCCATCCGCTCGAGAGCTGGCGGATCCCCGACACGGAGATCGCGATCGGCCGCCAGGAGAAGGGCGCGCGCGCCGGAGAGTATCTCTTCACCAAGGAGACCGTCGCCCGGCTTCCCAAGTTCTTCGAGCTCGTTCAGCATCTGCCTGATCAGGCCCAGCCCCACCGCGACACCCGATGCGTTCGACGCCTATCGTCTCGGCCCCGGCCGGAGCATGCCGCACGCGCTCGCCACCTGGATCCAGCGCCTGCCTGCGGGCGCCTACGCCACCTTCCTCGATCAGCCGGTGTGGAAGTGGGCGGGCCTGACGATCCTCGCGCTCATCGCCGCCGGCACCATCGGGATCGCCGCTTGGCTAGGCAAGCGCGTCGATCGCCGCCTTCAGGACCTCCCGGTGCTACTCAGGATCGGGCAGCCATTGGCGGCGATCGTCACCATCATGCTGACCTTCGCTCTGGGCTTTACGACGTTCTACGCGCTACGGCTGACGGGCGAGGTGGGCGCGTTCGTCTCGTCGGCCATCGAGGCCGTGCGCTACGCCGCGATCGCCTGGCTCGCCGCCCTGGCCGTCAACCGGATCGGGGAGGCGATCGTCCGCAGCCAGGGCATGCGCCCGGCCAATCTCGACACGCAGCTCGTCCGCCTTCTGTTCCAGCTCCTAAGCATCCTCGCCGTGCTCTATGTGGCGATCCACGCGGCGACGCTGCTGGGCGTGCCGGTAGGGCCGCTACTGGCGGGCCTGGGCGTCGGCGGCCTCGCGATAGCGCTCGCCGTGCGGCCCCTGCTCGAGAACATCATCGCCGGCTTCGTGCTCTTCGCCGACAAGCCGATCCGCGTCGGCGACTTTTGCGTCTTCGGCGACAAGAAGGGCACGGTCGAGCAGATCGGGCTGCGCTCGACCAGGATCCGCGGGCTCGACCGCACCGTGATCTCGGTGCCGAACGCCGAGTTCTCGCAGCTCCAGATCGTCAATTTCACGCGCCGCGACCGGATGCTGTTCCATTCCGTGATCGGGCTCCGCTACGAGACCACGAGCGAGCAGCTGCGCTACGTGCTGACGAGGATCCGAGAGATGCTGATCCGCCATGTCCGGGTCAGCCCCGACCCGGCGCCGCGTCCGCTTCATGGACTACGGAGCGTCCTCGCTCGACATCGAGATCTTCGCCTATGTGAGCTCGGCGGACTACAATGAGTATCTGGGCATCCGCGAGGATCTCAACTTTCGGATCAAGGACATCGTCGAGGAGGCCGGCACCGGCTTCGCCTTCCCCTCGCGGACCACCTACATGGCCAGCGACAAGGCCCCGAGCGCCGAGCGGGCGGCGACGGTGGCAACCGAGGTCGAGGCCTGGCGGGCCGCCCAAAAGCTGCCCTTCCCCGAGTTCGAGAGCGAGGAGCGGACGCGGATGACGGACACGCTGGCCTTCCCGCCCGAGGGCTCACCGCACCACCGGCCAGCGACGGCGCCCCACAGCGCGCCCGAGGCCCCGGCGGGGGGTCGGTGGCATCGGCAGACGGGTGGCCGTCGCGGCAACAAGCCTGCAGGCAGCCCGTAGAACGGGCGTGGACCTGCAGAAACGCGGGACCATGCCGGCCCAGGCACCGCTTCTCGGGGGGCCACCCGTCGGCTAGGGTCCTGTCCCTGCATCGTCCTTCCTCGAGGAGCCTCGCATGGCCTACTGGCTCATGAAGACCGAGCCCGGGGACTACAGCTGGGACCAGCTGGTCGCCGACCGCGAGACCGAATGGAGCGGCGTGCGCAACTTTCAGGCCGCCGCCAACATGCGGGCGATGCAGAAGGGCGATCCGGTCTTCTTCTACCGCTCGGTGGTGGACCCTGCGATCGTGGGGGTGATGCGCGTCTCGGCCACCGCCTACCCCGACCCCAGCGATGCGTCCGGCAAGTTCGTGCTGGTCAAGGTCAAGCCCGACCGTCCCGTAGCTCAGGAGGTGAGCCTCAAGGCCATCAAGGCCGACCCGCGTCTTGCCGATCTCGCCCTCGTCCGCCAGTCACGCCTCTCGGTGATGCCCATAGGCGACGAGCATTGGCGTCTCCTCGCCGAGATGGCGGGCATCGAGCCCTGAGGGTCGGGCTCCCGGCGCTCCCCGATCTCCGCACGGCGACGCGCGCGGCGCTGGCGCCGGCCAAGATCCGGGCGCTCCTGACGGCGCTGGTCGTCGCGGGAGCGGGCGGCGCCTTCTTCACCTGGCTCGGCCTGCCGCTCGCCTGGATGCTGGGTGCCATGCTGGCAACGACGGTGGCGGGCCTCGCCCGGCTCACGGTCGATGTGCCCGCCTGGCTCAGGAGCCCCGTCATCGCGGTGCTGGGGGTGCTGCTGGGAAGCGGCTTCGACGAGCAGAACCTGCTCGGCCTCTGGCGCTGGCTGCCCAGCCTCGGGCTGATGATCGTCTATACCGGCGTCACGACCGTGTTCTCGATCATCTATCTGCGTCGCGTGGCCCGTCTCGACGCGCAGACGGCCTTCTTCTGCGCCACGCCGGGCGGGCTCGGCATCATGGTGATCCTGGGCGATCGCATGGGCGGCGACCTGCTCACCATCACGCTCGTCCACGCCGTCAGGGTGCTGCTCGTCGTCTTCACGATCCCCCTGGCACTCAGCGTCTTCGAGGGCCTGCACGTGCCGCCGATCGCCGACGCGGTGCAGGCGACGAGCGCGCATGAGATCGGCCTGATGGTCGTCTCGGCCATCGTGGGAAGCGTTGTCGGCGTCGTGCTCCATCTGCCGGCGCCGACGATGCTGGGACCGATGCTCACGACCGCGGCAGGCCACGTGGCCGGGCTCATGCACGGCGCCCCGCCGCCATCGGCCGTCGCCGTCACCCAGGTCATCGTCGGCGCCTATGTCGGCTGCCGGTTCCGCGGGGTCGATCCGGTACGCCTCGTCATCGTCATCGTGCAGAGCATCGGGCTGACGCTGGCGATGCTGCTCGTGGCCCTGCTCTTCGTCATCGGCCTTACCTGGCTGACGGGGCTGCCGCCGGTCCAGCTCATGCTCGCCTTCGTGCCCGGCGGCGTCGCCGAGATGGGCCTGATGGCGCTGGCGCTCCACGTCGACGCCACCTTCGTCGCCACCCACCACATCGTCCGTCTGACCCTGGTGACGGCCCTCGCGGCACCGCTCTACGAGGTCTATGCGAAGCGCGTTCTCGGCCGCGAGCCTCGGCCGGAAGACGCCTGAGGCGCCGGACCGGTCGGCCGACGCCTCAGAACGAAGCCTCGAGGTGGGGAGGAAGGAGCGCCGCGTTGGCCCCTCAGGTGCCGGGCAGCGGCGTCGGCTCGACGCCGGGGGAGCCCGAATCACCGCCTGTCGGGCGCGTGGTCGGGACCGAGGCCCGCTTGCCCGGCTGCGAGGTCGGGCCGGAAGGGTCGGCCGCCTTCTTCGTCGGAAGCGGGTCGCCCCGCATGAGGGCCGCGATCTCCTCGCCGCTCAGGGTCTCGCGCTCGAGGAGTGCCGAGGCCAGCGCATGCAGCAGATCGAGCCGCGAGGTGAGGATCTCGCGTGCCTTGGTGTAGCCGTCGACGATCAGCCGGCGGATCTCCTCGTCGACCTTCTGGGCGGTGGCCTCGGAGATGTTCTTGGACTGGGTGATCGAGTGGCCGAGGAACACCTCCTGCGTGTTCTCGTCGTAGCCCACCGGGCCCAGCTCGTCGCTCATGCCCCACTGCGTGACCATGTAGCGGGCGATCTTGGTCGCCTGCTGGATGTCGGAGGCGGCACCGTTCGTGACCCGCTCGTGGCCGAAGACCAGCTCCTCGGCGACCCGGCCGGCCATCGCCACGGCGATACGGCTCGTGAGCCACTCGCGCGTGTGCGAGTGCTGGTCGCGCTCGGGCAGCTGCTGGACGAGGCCCAGCGCACGGCCACGCGGGATGATCGTGGCCTTGTGGATCGGATCCGAGGACGGCGAGCAGTAGGCGAGCACCGCGTGACCGGCCTCGTGGTAGGCCGTCAGGCGCTTCTCCTCCTCGGTCATCACCATCGAGCGCCGCTCGGCGCCCATCATCACCTTGTCCTTGGCCGCCTCGAAGTCGACCATGGTGACGAGGCGCTTGCCCTGGCGTGCCGCCAGCAGCGCTGCCTCGTTGACGATGTTGGCGAGATCGGCGCCGGAGAAGCCGGGCGTGCCGCGCGCGATCACCCGCGTGTCGACGTCGGGCCCGACCCGCACCTTCTTGATGTGGACGTTCAAGATCTTCTCGCGGCCGATGACGTCGGGGTTCGGGACGACGACCTGACGATCGAAGCGGCCGGGGCGCAGCAGCGCCGGGTCGAGCACGTCGGGGCGGTTCGTGGCGGCGATCAGGATGACGCCCTCGTTGGCCTCGAAGCCGTCCATCTCGACCAGGAGCTGGTTCAGCGTCTGCTCACGCTCGTCATTGCCGCCGCCGAGCCCGGCGCCGCGATGGCGGCCGACGGCGTCGATCTCGTCGATGAAGACGATGCAGGGCGCGTGCTTCTTCGCCTGCTCGAACATGTCGCGGACGCGCGAGGCGCCCACGCCCACGAACATCTCGACGAAGTCCGAGCCCGAGATGGTGAAGAAGGGCACGTTGGCCTCGCCGGCGATGGCGCGGGCGAGAAGCGTCTTGCCGGTGCCGGGAGGCCCGACCAGGAGGCAGCCCTTGGGGATGCGGCCGCCCACCTGCTGGAACTTCTGCGGATTCTTCAGGAAGTCGACGAGCTCCTGCAGCTCCTCCTTGGCCTCGTCGATGCCGGCGACGTCGGAGAAGGTGACGCGCCCGTGCTTCTCGGTCAGGAGACGCGCTCGCGATTTCCCGAAGCCCATGGCCTTGCCGCCGCCGGACTGCATCTGGCGCATGAAGAAGATCCACACGCCGATCAGGAGCAGCATCGGGAACCAGGAGACGAGCACGCCCAGCAGCGAGGGCATGTTGTCATCGACCGGCATGGCCGTGATCCGCACACCGTTCCCGGTCAGCTTGTCGACGAGCCCCGGATCCGTCGGGGCGTAGGTCGAGAACGGGCGACCGTCGGAAAAATGCCCGGAAATGTTGTTGCCCTGGATCGTGACGTCGCTGACCCGGCCGGCCCCGACCTCGGACAGGAAGTCCGAGAAAGCAAGGCTCGTCTGCGGCCCGTGCGAGGAGGGACTCTGGAACAGGTTGAAGAGGGCGATCAGGAGAAGCCCGATGATCACCCAGAGAGCCAAGTTCTTGCTGAAGTTGTTCACGTTCCCGTCCCGTCCGATGTCGCGGCGAGCCGCGGGGTCGCCTTGGCGGGGCACAAGCCTCCTTGCGAACGCCAAGCGACCGCCCTTGGTAGCTTAGATAAAGCCCGCGCACCTTTAAACAACATTCAGCCGCCCGAAGGGTGCCACCGCGAGCGGGTGATGGGGTGACGGGCGCGCCACCGCGGCGACCCCGACCGGGCTCAACCCATGGTTCCGCAGCGGCGGGCAGTCCAGCAGCTCTTCTCCTCGCCAGATCGCTGGCAGAGCCTCCACGGCAGCAACCGGCACATTCGTCCTTCGAAGCGCATCGCGCAACCCGGGCGGCAAACGAAGTCTGCCGGCGCGACCCAGCCGCCGCACCTCGACAGCGGCGCCAGAGCCTCCCAGCATAACCTCGAACCTACCATCCCATAGCAGACGATCGCCCGGTCGCAATACTCGGATATCCCGCGCGGCCGCGGGCTCCCGGCACACCGTGATCCGATCCGCGCGCATGGCGAGGATGCAGCCGGCCAGGGTCCGCCGTCGCGTCAACGGGTCGCCCCCCTCCTCGAGCAGAGCGTCCACGGCGTCGCGCCTTGGCGCGAAGATGGCACCCCCGATGGATCGCAGCACGGCCGCCAGAAGAGCCCGGCGCAGCGCCCCATCGGCCGCATCGAGCGGCTCTCGAGCCAGCGTGACCCAGCCCAGGGCATGCGGGGTCGCGCACCGCGCGAGCAGGCGGGCCACGGCCGCCTCCTCGCAGCGACGTCGGGTCGCGGCGGCCTCGACGGCCGAGGGATCGGCCGGGAGGTGCCGGCCCGAGGCACGAAGCCTGGCCCGCTCGAACCGGGGATGACGGTTGCTGGGATCCTCGACCCAGGGCTGGCCGATCCGGCGCAAGGTCGCCTCGAGCCGCGCCTTGGGCACGCCCAGGAGCGGGCGCAGGAGGCGCACGCCCTCGAGCTCGCGCACCGCCGCCATGCCGGCGAGCCCGGCGGGCCCGCTTGCGTGGGCTGCGCGCATCGCCACCGTCTCGGCCTGGTCCTCGAGCTGATGGGCGGTCAGGAGATGAAGGATGCCGGCCGCCGCGGCAGCCTCGGCGAGCAGGCGGTAGCGAGCCTCACGCGCCGCAGCCTGGATGCCGGTCCGCGGCTTGGCGCCTCTCCAGGCGAGGATGCGCGAGGGCAGCCCACGGGCGGCGAGCCAGCCGGCCACCCTCGCCGCTTCCTCTGCCGAGTCCGCCCTGAGGCCGTGATCGACGATCAAGGCGAGAATCGAGCCGTCCCGCGCCCTGGCCCAGGCGCCGGCCAGAATGGCCAGGGCCATGCTGTCCGCGCCGCCGGAGACACCGACGGCAAGCGCCGGGCCGGCCTCGAACGGGCCGAGCCTCGCCATGGCCGCCGCGAGCTCCTCGGGCTCCAGCGGTGCAGCCGGGTCAGCAGCCGGCGGCGGCGCGTTCCCGCACCAGGGCCTGACGGATCGCGATGCCGGCATTCGGATGGCGCTTCTGCAGCTCGGTATAGGTCTCGCAGGCCTTCTGCTTGTCGCCCAGGGCCGCGAGCGACATGCCGAGCTTCAAGAGATCGTCGGCCGACTTGGGCGCATCCGGCCCGTAGGTCCGGTAGTTGCGCGCGAAGGTGGCCGCAGCGTTGGCGTAGTCCTTGCGCACATAATAGGTCTCGCCCAGCCAATAGGCGGCGTTGGGCGCCAGCGAGCTCTTGGGGTGAGCCGCGAGGAAGCCCTCGAAGGCCTGCTGCGCGCCGTCCCAGTTGGCCGACTGAAGCATGCCCATCGCGGCATCGTAGCTCTGCTGCTCGGTGCCGCCCGCCGGCGGGGGCGGCGCAGCCGCGCCCCCCTGGCTGCCCGGCGAGGGCAGGTTGAGCAGCGCTGCCCGCGGCACCGTGCCCAGGACGTTGCCCGTGCGCGCGTTCGGGTCGGGGCTGGGCGAGCCGTTCCGTGCCGAGGGTGCTACCGTCGCCCCGGTGTTGGCCGAGAGCTGGGCCGGCATCGGCTGCGCCGGGGACGCCGATCCGCTGGTGCCGGAGGGAGCCGCAGCCGCGGCAGCCGGCTGCGAGGCGAGCCGCGTCTCGAGCGCGCCGATCCGCGCCTCGTCGGTAGCGCGGGCGTGCTCGAGCTCCTCGATCCGCCCGCGCAGCTGGCGCAGCTCCTCCTGGAGCTGGTCGAGCTCGGCCATGGCGCCGGCCAGGCGATCGCTGTCGCTCGCCTGCGCCACCTGCACCGGCTGCTGCGCCGCTGCCGGGTGCGGCGCCGCGACACCGGCAAGGGCCAGGACCGCGACGGCAGCAACCCCGCCCGCGGCGCGGATGCGGCACCCGAAGAAGAGAGAGTGGGCCCATCAGCTCGAGACGTTGACGACAGTCACGGCGCGGCGGTTCAGAGCCCACGCCGTCTCATTGTGGCCGGGATCCGCGGGTCGCTCCGACCCATAGGAGATGGTGACGACGCGGCTCGCCGGCACACCCTTCGCCACGAGATAGCTCTTCACCGCGTCGGCACGGCGCTCGCCCAGAGCGAGGTTGTACTCGCGCGTGCCGCGCTCGTCGGTGTTGCCCTCGACCGTCACCGTGAGCGACGGGAACTGGAGCAGCCAGGCCGCCTGGTGATCGAGGGTCTCCTGCGCCTTGGCGTCGAGCGAGGAGCTGTCGAAGGCGAAGAACACGCGGTCACCCACATTGACCTCGAGGTCCTTCTGGCTGCCCGGCGTGACGCTGCCGGCCTCGCCCGCGCCCGCGCCGAGCGCGGAGGAGCTTATGCCGGCCTCGCTCCCGGCACCGGCGGCGCCCGACCCGCCGGTGGTCGTGCCCTTGGTGGTTTCCGGGCTCGAGCTGCAGGCGGCGAGCAGCACGAGGGCCGCGCCCATGATGACCAGCTTCAGTCGCATCCGCTTCATTCCTCGGCTTGGCGAAGAGTGTGTCTGGCAAGGAGACAGGCTGCGAGCGCTCGGCCCGACGACGTGCACCATGCGGGCTTCACTGCAGAAGAGGTGACCAGTCGGGATCGGAGGCATCCTGCGGCGTTGGCAGCTCACGTAGATTGTAGCCGGTAATATCGATCGTGAACAACCGTGCCCTATCGGTCGCCTCGTCCTTGTGGCCGAAAACGATGACGCGGCCGTTGGGCGCCCAGTTCGGGCCCTGATCGAGAAAGCTCTTGGTGAGCGTCCGCTCGTCGCTGCCGTCCGGGCGCATGATCCCGACCATGAGCGAGCCCCTCAGGATCTTGGTGAAGGCGATGAGATCGCCGCGCGGCGACCATTCGGGGCTGCCATAGCTGCCGTCGCCGAAGCTGATCCGCTTCGCCCCGCCGCCGGACGCCGGCATGACATAGAGCTGCGGCGTGCCACCGCGATCCGAGTTGAAGACGATCTGGCTGCCGTCCGGCGCGTAGCTGGGCGAGGTGTCGATGGCGCCGCTGTTGGTCAGGCGCGTCGTCCGGCCGCTCGCGCGGTCGTAGGCAAAGAGGCTCGAGTTGCCGCCGGAGGACATGCTGATGAGCATGGTGCGGCCGTCCGGGGAGAACCGTGGGCTGAAGGTCATGCCTGCGAACGAGCCGAGGACGGTATCCCGCCCGCTCGCAAGATCGCGCACATAGACACGGGCCGAATGCCCACGAAAGGCGAGATAGGCGATCTGCCGGGCATCGGGCGAGAAGCGCGGCGTCAGCACGAGGTCGCGCCCGTCGGTCAGGAAGCTGTTGTTGGCGCCGTCCTGATCCATGAGCGCCAGCCGCTTCACCCGCCGCGTGGCCGGCCCGCTCTCGGCGACATAGGCGATGCGCGTGTCGAAGTAGCCGCCCTCGCCGGTGAGCCGCTCATAGACCGAATCGGCGATCTTGTGGGCAACCCTGCGCCACTGCGCGCTCGATGTCTGCAGGCGCAGCCCGGTGAGCTGGGTCCCGGCATAGATGTCCCAGAGCCGATACTCCACCGTGAGCGACACACCATCGCTGCGCGCCACGCCCGTCACCAGCGCCTGGGCATTGATCTGGCGCCAGTCGGCGAAGCGCGGCGTCGAGCGGAGATCGTCCGGCGTCTGGATATAGGCGCGCCGGTCGATGGTCCGGAAGAGACCGGACCCGTCGAGATCGTTGCTCACGACGTCGGCGATGCTCGTCCCGACCTGGGCACCCTGCGGGCCATCGCCGGCGAGCGGGCTGATCGCGATGGGCAAAGGCTCGACGGTGCCGCGGTTGACGTCGACCCGCAGCTGCGCGTTGGCCCTTCCCGGCAACGCCGCCAGCGCCAGGCTCGCGGCCGAGGCGCCGAGCAGGACGCGGCGCGTGCAGACAGGCTCTCTCATCCGGTTACCGCCGTCTTGGGGTCGAAGCTGAAGGTGATGCTACGCCAGATACCATAGCTGTCGCCCGGCAGGGTGAGCCTGCAGCTCCAGGCGGCCCGCTGCGCGCTCTCGGCCACCACCCGGAACAGGGGGTCGCTCGAGAGGCGGGCCTTGTCGACGATGTCGACCCGCGCCGCCGTGCCGTCCGGATTGAACTCGACGTTGACGTCGAAGGGCTGGATCTTGTCGAGGCCGGGCAGGCCGGCCTGGATCTTCCAGCAGTCCGCCATCTGGTGGCTGGCCTGGACGACGATCGCATTCACCGCTGCCGGCGACAGGCCGGTGCTGCGCGACGAGCCTGACGCCGTGCCCGGCGCCTCGGCCGAGCCCTTGCCGGAGCGCGTCGTCGGGCTCTGCACCCGCTTGTTCAGCTGCTCGACGCTCTTCAGGAGCGCGGCGAAGGAGTCCTCGGGCTGAGCCGGCTTCTTCGCCTCCTCGACCTTGGCCTCGACCTTGGGCGGCGCCTTCTTCGGCTCGGCCTTCTGCGCCGTCTCGGTCCGCCGCGGCTCGGGCGGCTTGGGCGAAGGCGGGGGTGCCGCGATCTGCGGCACGGCTTCCCTCGCCTGCTCCACCTTGGGCGGCGCGCTCTTGGCCGGCTCCGGCGGCTTCGCCTTCGCGGCCGGCGCGGGCTTGGGCGGCTCGGCTGCCGCCTGCTCGACCGGCTTGGGCTTCTCCGGCTTCGCGGCCGGGGCCTCGAGCGGCGTGGGCAGCGCCTCGGCGACCTTCGGCGTCGCGGCCGGTGCCGGCGGCGGTGGTGGTGGCGGCTCGGCGACCTTTGCCGGCGCCGAGGCGGGCGGCGGAACCTGCGGCGGCGCCGGAGGGGCCGAGAGCTGTTGCGGTATGGCTGGGGGCGGCGCCGGCGTGGGTGCCGGCTTCGGCGGCTCGGCCTCGGCGGACTGCGTCTTCGGCTGGGCAGGCTTCGATGGCTCGGGCTTGACCGGGGGTGCCGGCCGCGGCGTCGGGCTTGCCGCCTCGCGCTTGGGCAGAGGCGCCGACTCCGCCGCTTCCGGTGCCGGCGCCTTCGCGAGCGGCGTCGGCTCGGTCACGATGTCGACGCTGATCGCCGATTCGCTCGGCAGATCGGCCGGCCGACTGGGCATGCCCATCAAGATCGTCGTCAGGACGACGACGTGGAAGGCACCCGAGATCAGCATCGCGCGGCGCATGGCGTCGCCCGTTCCCTTCCTACGCCGCCCGCGGCCGTCCCGAGGGCATCGTCAGGGCGTGCCGCCCGACGCCGCCGCTGTCCGCCGCGGCCGCGGCGGCTCGGTCAGCAGGGCCACCTTCTTGAAGCCGGCCTGGTTGATGGCGCTCACCACGGCCATCATCGTGCCGTAGTCGATTGCCTTGTCGCCGCGAACGAAGATCCTCGCATCGGGGTTGCGCTGGGTGATCGCCAGGAGCCGCGGCCCGAGCTGGTCGAGCTCGATCGCCGTGTCCTGGACGTAGATCTTGCCGCTCGCCGAGACGGTCACGGCCAGCGGCTCGTCCTGACCCGGCAAGGGCGAGCTCGAGGCCTGGGGCAGATCGACGGCCACGCCCGTCGTCAGCAGCGGAGCGGTCACCATGAAGACGATGAGCAGCACGAGCATCACGTCGACGAGCGGCGTGACGTTGATCTCGGACATCTGACGGCGCCGCCTCGACCGACGGCCGCGCTTCGATCGCCCGCCCCCGACTATGCCTGCAGCCATCGCTCAGTCGACCCGGCCGCCATCGAGCTCACGGGAGACGACGACGGCGAACTCGTCGGCGAAGCTCTGCAGCCGGTCCGCGTAGCGGTCGAGATCGACCGAGAGCTTGTTGTAGGCGATCACCGCCGGGATGGCGGCGAGAAGGCCAAGGGCGGTGGCGAAGAGGGCCTCGGCGATGCCCGGTGCGACGACGGCGAGCGTCGTGTTCTTGGTCGCCGCGATCGAGGTGAAGCTGTTCATGATGCCCCAGACCGTGCCGAAGAGGCCGACGAAGGGCGCCGTGGCCCCGATCGTCGCCAGCGAGGGCAGATGGTGCTCGAGGGCAAGGATCTCGCGGTCGAGGGTGACGCTCATGACCCGGCCGACGCGCTCGACCAGGCCGCGCCGCCCCTCGGCCTCGTTGACGCGGCCCGCCTCGCGCCACTCGTCCATGGCGGTCGCGAACATCAGCGCCATCGGGTGGTCCGCCCGCTTGCCGAGCCGACGGTAGAGCTCGTCCAGCGGCGCGCCGGACCAAAAGGAGCGCTCGAAGGCGCCGGTCTTGTGCTTCAGCCGGGCGAGACGGAAGCCCTTGTCGAAGATCACCGCCCAGCACCAGATCGAGGCCAGGACCAGAAGGAACATCACCACCTTGACGATGATGTCCGCTTCGAGGAACAGCCCGATGATGCTCGGCCCGGCCTTCGATCCGGCGATGCCGACCGCGGTGATGGCGTTCTGATCCATGGTCTGGAATCTCAATGCGCGACCGGGAGGCCGCGGGCAAGTGCGGCCGCTTGCTGGTCGATTGACTGTTGGCGGGCCACCATCGTCGTGCTCGGGCGACGGGGCATTCTCCCATTCTGCCCATCCGAGCCGGGATGGCCATAGGAGACGTGCCGGAGCGCGACCGCAGGACGCCGCGACGATTGCTGATATCCGGATTGCGCATGCATCTCAAGAGAGCTGTCGCGTAACGCGCGGGCGATCAGCCACCGAGGCGCCCTGGAAGGCGCCGCGGCCTCAGGCGCTCGTCCAGGAACGCCAGGGTCACCTCGATCTCGACCAGCACCTCCTCGCCGCGGCAGACGCGCTGATCGAGCTCGAGGCGGGCGCCCGTGGCGCGGCGCACGCTGGTCTCCACCACAAGGAGATCATCGAGCCTGGCCGGCCGGCGGAAGACGAGGGCGCAGCGCTGCACGGCGAAGAGGCCCCCCTGCTCGCGCCGCAGCCCCTGATGATCGAAGCCCAGCGCGCGCAGCATCTCGGTACGGCCGCGCTCGGCGAAGCGCAGATAGCTCGCATGGTAGACGATGCCGCCGGCATCGGTGTCCTCGTAGTAGACCCGGACCTCGTGCCGGTGCGGCGCGGTCACGGCTGCTCGGGCCCGTCGAAGAGCCAGGGCTGCGGCGATGCGTCGCGCGGCGGCTCGAGATCGAGATGGCGCCAGGCGAGCCGCGTCAGCAGACGCCCGCGCGGCGTGCGCTGCAGCAGGCCCTGCTGAAGAAGGAAGGGCTCGATCGTCTCCTCGAGCGTGTCGCGCTGCTCGGAGAGCGCTGCCGAGATGGTCTCGATGCCGACCGGGCCGCCGCCATAGCCCGTGGCGATCACCTGGAGATAGCGCCGGTCGAGCCGGTCGAGGCCCAGCCCGTCGACCTCGAGGCGGCGGAGCGCCCGGTCGGCCAGGATCGCATCGACGGCACCCTGGCCGTCGACCGTCGCGAAGTCGCGCACGCGGCGCAGCAGGCGGGTCGCGACCCGGGGCGTGCCCCGGGCACGCCGCGCGATCTCGCCGGCCCCGTCCTCGGCGAGATCGAAGCGCAGCAGGTGAGCGCCCCGCCGCACGATCGCCAGCAGCTCCTCGACGGCATAGAAGTCGAGACGGGCATGGATGCCGAAGCGGTCGCGCAGCGGCGTCGTCAGGAGGCCGGTCCGGGTGGTGGCGCCGATCAGGGTGAAGGGCGGCAGGTCGATCCTGACCGAGCGGGCGGCCGGTCCCTCGCCGATCATCAGATCGAGCTGGAAATCCTCCATCGCCGGATAGAGGACCTCCTCGATCACCGGCGAGAGGCGGTGAATCTCGTCGATGAAGAGCACGTCGCGCGGCTGCAGGTTGGTCAAGATCGCGGCGAGGTCGCCGGCGCGGGCGATGATCGGGCCCGAGGTCATGCGGAACCCGACGCCGAGCTCGGCCGCCACGATCTGGGCCAGCGTCGTCTTGCCGAGGCCGGGCGGCCCCGCGAACAGGAGATGGTCGAGCGCCTCGTTCCGGCTCCGGGCGGCCTCGATGAAGACGGCAAGGTTCTCCCGGAGCTGGGCCTGGCCGATGAACTCGGCGAGCCGCCGCGGGCGAAGGCCCGTGTCGAGATCGTCCGGCGCCGCCTCGGTGCCTACGATCCGGGAGCTCATGTCGAGAGCTCCCGAAGGCTGTCACGGACGAGCGCCTCGACCGTGGCCGGCTCGCCCAGCCGCGTCTGCACGCGCCCGAGCGCCAGCACGGCCTCGCTTCGGCCGAAGCCGAGCTTCAAGAGCGCCAGCAGCGCATCGGCCGCCGGGCCGCTGCCCGTCTCGGACTGGGCCGCTGGTGGCACGGCGACGCCGAGGTTTGCCGGCATGTCGCCCATCCGATCCTTGAGCTCGGCCACGATACGACCGGCGAGCCGGCTGCCGATGCCGGGTGCTCGGCTCAGCGCCGCCTTGTCCTGGGCCATGACCGCCGTCGCCAGCGCGTCGGGGCCGAGCGCGCCCAGAAGCGAGAGGGCGACGCGGCTGCCCACCCCCTGCACCGTCAGCAGCAGACGGAACCAGGCGCGCTCGCCGTCGTCGGCAAAGCCGAAGAGGACGATGCTGTCGTCGCGGACCTGCGTCTCGACCAGAAGCTCCACCACCTCGCTGCCGCCGGGCAGGCGGCTCAGGGTGCGCGCCGAGGCCTGCACGAGATAGCCCACCCCGTTGACGTCGATCACGGCCTGGCCGTCACCCTGCCTCGCCACCCTGCCGCGCAGCAGGGCGATCACCGGGCACCGCCCACGGCCACCGCGATGCTGGCCATCGTGCTGCGCACATGCGCATGGCAGATCGCGACGGCCAGCGCGTCGGTGGCATCGCGCGAGCCCTCCGTCGCACCCGGCAGCAGCGTGCGGACCATCATCGCGACCTGGTCCTTGCTCGCCGCTCCGGTGCCGGTGAGCGAGCGCTTGACCCGCTTGGAGGCATACTCGCTGACGGCGAGGCCGGCCCGGGCCGCCGCCAGGACGACCACGCCGCGCGCATGGCCGAGCTTCAGCGAGGAGCTCGCATTCACGTTGACGACCGTCTCCTCGACCGCGGCCTCGAGCGGCGCGAAGCGCTCGATGACCGTCCCCAGCCCATCATACAGCGTCACCAGCCGGGTCGCGAGGTCGTCGGCGCTGGCGCTGTCGACGGCGCCGCAGGCGACGAAGCGCAGCCGGGTCCCCAGGACCTCGATCACGCCCCAGCCGGTGTGGCGGAGGCCGGGATCGAGGCCCAGGAGGCGCATCAGCTGCCCAGACGCTCGAGCGCCGCCTCCGACACCTCGAAATTGGCGACGACGCGCTGGACGTCGTCACTGTCGTCGAGCGTCTCGAGCAGCTTGAAGAGCGTCTCGGCGCGGTCGTCCTCGACCGGCACCGTCGTCTGCGGCCGCCAGCCGAGCAGCGCCTGCTCGGGCGGGCCGAACCGCGCCTCGAGGCTGTCGCGCACGGCGGCGAGGTCGTCCGGGCCGCAGGTGATCTCGTGGCTGTCATCGTCGCTGGTGCAGTCCTCGGCACCGGCCTCGATCGCGGCCTCGAGCATCTCGTCGGCCGTGGCCACGGACGCCGGATAGCGGATCTGGCCCACGCGATCGAACTGGAAGCTCACGCTGTTGGTCTCGCCGAGGCTGCCGCCGAACCGCGTGAAGGCGGCGCGGACGTCGCTCGCGGTTCGATTGCGGTTGTCGGTCAGCGCCTCGACGATCATCGCGACACCGCCCGGGCCGTAGCCCTCGTAGCGGACCTCTTGATAGTCCTCGCCGTCGGCGCCCTGCCCGCGCTTGATCGCCCGCTCGATATTGTCCTTGGGCACGTTCTCGGCCCGCGCCGCCTGGATGGCGGAGCGCAGGCGCGGATTGTGCGCGGGATCCGGCATGCCGCTTCGCGAGGCGACCTGGACCTCGCGGATGAGGCGGGTGAACTTGCTCGCCCGAGCCGCGTCCTGGCGGCTCTTGCGGTGCATGATGTTCTTGAACTGTGAGTGACCAGCCATGATTGTCGTTCGAGGAGGGAAGGGGTTAGGAGCCCGCGATATAGCAGACTAGGCCCGGCTGCGGCCAGAAGCACATCCCACCAGCCCAAGCGACCCGGTTCGACCGCGCCGAGCCGCGCAGGCCGACGTCTGACCCGGCTTCGGGCGTGCAAAAAACCTCTTAACACATGCCTTTATCTGGTTTAAGTTAGAATCTGCCTCAGCATTTGATGGTGGATTCTTCCTCCGATCGATTGCGCGCGGCGCCGGGTTGCCGGCGTGTCGCGCCGTAGCAGGCGCCCTCAGCACAAATTTAAGTAAAATGCATTGTGTCGTCTAAGCTGCTGCGACGACGCGCTGAAATGACGCTTACTCTGCAGCGTGGCGAACGACGCCCTGAAATTCCCTAAAGTTGAAGATAAAATAGGCTCACAAGCTACTAAAGCTTACGGCAGACAATCTTGCTCGAATCCCCACTAGATGATCATTTTCGTCTTGATCGATGTGTCGATCTGCTGTAGTCGTCGAGATGTCAAGTCAGACGGTGCCTCCCTCCCTTACTCGGCCCCCGACCAGCGATGGCTCGGGGGCTCCTTTTTTGGAGGGGCCGCGAGTCCCGCGGCCTCCGACATCAGTGAGGACCTAGCGATGACCCGTGCCGCATTCCTGCGATCGTCCGACGCCGCCAGCCTGCCCAAGCCCGCCAACACCAGCGACGTCGACAGCCTCTGCGCGCAGCTGCGCGAGGAGATCCAGGAGACGGAGCCGGTGGTCACGGCCGCGGTGCTGACCTGCTGCGCCTTCAGGATGCGCGACGAGGCCGGCCTCGTGGAGGCCCTGCGCGCCCTCTCGCAGGCCGTCGACGCCCTGGAGCGGGCACGGGCCGCGGGCTGAGCCCCGTCATCTCCAGGCCCTGGCGCGGGTTGACCGGCCACCCGGCAACGCCCACATCCTCCGCGTCGTCGCGGCCGCTCGCCGCGGCCTTCCCGCCGACGCGGAGGCGCCTTGGAAAGCCCGAACATCCCGACCTGGCACGGGACGACCATCCTCTCGGTCCGCAAGGGCCGCCAGGTGGTCCTCGCGGGTGACGGTCAGGTCAGCCTCAACCAGACCATCATCAAGGGTAACGCGCGCAAGATCCGCCGGATCGGCGGGGGCAAGATCCTGGCCGGCTTCGCCGGCAGCACGGCCGACGCGCTGACCCTGCTGGAGCGCCTCGAGAGCAAGCTCGAGCGCCATCCGGGCCAGCTCACGCGCGCCTGCGTCGAGCTCGCCAAGGACTGGCGCACCGACCGCTATCTGCGCCGGCTCGAGGCCATGATGGCCGTGGCGGACGCCGAGGTCTCGCTCGTGCTGACGGGCGTGGGCGACGTCCTCGAGCCCGAGCGCGGCCTCATCGGCATCGGCTCGGGCGGCAACTACGCGCTCGCCGCCGCACGGGCGCTGCTCGACGTCGAGGGCCTCACGGCCGAGGCCATCGCGCGCAAGGCCATGGCGATCGCCGCCGAGATCTGCGTCTACACCAACACCGAGATATCGCTCGAGACGATCGAGGCATCATGACAGCTCTTACGCCGCGCGAGATCGTCTCCGAGCTCGATCGCTTCATCGTCGGCCAGGGAGCCGCCAAGCGCGCCGTCGCGATCGCGCTGAGGAACCGCTGGCGCCGCCAGCAGCTGGACGAGCAGCTCCGCGAGGAGGTGCTGCCCAAGAACATCTTGATGATCGGGCCCACCGGCTGCGGCAAGACCGAGATCGCAAGGCGCCTCGCCCGCCTGGCGCAGGCCCCGTTCATCAAGGTCGAGGCCACCAAGTTCACCGAGGTCGGCTATGTCGGCCGCGACGTCGAGAGCATCGTGCGCGATCTCGTCGAGGTCGCGATGAAGATGACGCGCGAGCGCCTGCGCCGCGAGGTCCAGGCCAAGGCCGAGCGCAACGCCGAGGACCGGGTCCTGGACGCGCTCGTCGGCCCGACCGCGAGCAGCGACACGCGCGAGAAGTTCCGCCGCAACCTGCGCGAAGGCTCGCTCGCCGAGCGCGAGATCGAGGTCGAGGTGCAAGACACCGGCTCCGCCTCGATGCCCACCTTCGACATTCCGGGCATGCCGGGCGCCCAGATGGGCATGCTCAATCTGGGCGACGTGCTGGGCAAGGCGTTCGGCGGCCGCACCAAGCGGCGCAAGATGAAGATCGCCGATTCCTACCCCATCCTGATGGCCGAGGAGAGCGACAAGCTGCTCGATCAGGAGCAGGTGATGCGCGAGGCGATCCGCAGTGCCGAGCAGAACGGCATCGTCTTCCTCGACGAGATCGACAAGATCGCCGGCCGCGAGGGCAGGATGGGCGGCGACGTCAGCCGCGAGGGCGTGCAGCGCGACCTGCTGCCGCTCGTCGAGGGCACCAGCGTCACCACCAAGCACGGCATCGTGCGCACCGATCACATCCTCTTCATCGCCTCGGGCGCCTTCCATCTGTCCAAGCCGGCCGACCTTTTGCCCGAGCTGCAGGGGCGCCTGCCGATCCGGGTCGAGCTCGACCCGCTCGGGCGCGGGGATCTCAGGCGCATCCTGGTCGAGCCGGAGGCGAGCCTGCTCAAGCAGTACGTGGCGCTGCTCAAGACCGAAGGGGTCGAGCTCGCCTTCTCCGAGGAGGCGATCGACGAGATCGCGACGCTGGCCTCCGACATCAACGAGCGGGTCGAGAACATCGGTGCCCGGCGCCTGCAGACGGTGATGGAGAAGCTGGTCGAGGAGGTGAGCTTCACCGCCTCCGACCGCAACGGCGAGACCGTGACGGTGGACAAGACCTACGTCCGCCACCAGGTGGGCGACCTCGTCGCCGGCGCCGACCTCTCGAGGTTCATCCTCTAGGGGCTGGCCGCGAGCGCCGCACGCAGCGCCTCGGCCCCGTCGGCGTCGAGGCGGGCTGCTCCTTCCTCGAGCGCACGCCGCCATGCGGGCCCACGCGCGCACGCCTCCTGCCATCCCTGGGCCGTAAGAGCACCCTGACGTGCCTGCGAGAGCGCCTGGAACAGGACGGAGGCTTGGGCCACGTCCTTGAGCGCTTTCGGCCGGTCGTTCCGCAAGCGCCTGGTGGCGACGATCAGCTTGTGGACGGCATAGCGCTCGGGCGCCGGCACATTGACGGCGATGCCCGGCCCGTAGAGGACGGTCGCGCGTACCTCGTCGCGGATGAGGAAATCGAGAAAGCGCAGCGGCTGGGCACCCAGCCCCGGAATCGTCGGCAGCGGCATGAGGGCGCCGGCACGCTCGTCACTGCCCTGATGCGGCGTCAGGAGCTCGAGGCGAAAGCCTCGATCGTTGGCAAGGGTGCTGGAAAGCGTGCGCGAGCCCAGGCTCGGAACCGGGCTGAAGCTCCGGTCGACCTCACGCAGCGCATCGAGCAACGGCGAGACCTCGTCCTCGATCGAGACGGCGATCCCGTGAAACTGGGCTATGTCTATGTCCTCGGTGCGCATGGCTGCGCCCGGCAGCTTCACCCCCAGCATGCCGGCATAGAGCTGGAAGGCGGCCGTGCCGACGAGGCACGCTCGAAGCCGGAACAGCCCGGTTCGTGCAAGGGCGGCCAGCACCTCGCCGGTGAACGGATCCGGTCCCGGCAGGCCTGCCCGGCGCAGGGCCGAGACGAGCCGGCGGCGGCCCTGCACATCGGGCTTCAGCGCCGCATGCCGCTCGATGCGCGCATCCAGATCGGCCGAGGCAGGGCCCACATACCGACTGACGTCGCGGCCGGTCGCGCGGCTGTAGGCGCGGTGATACCAGTACTTCCGACCGCTCAGGGTGCGCAGCTCGAAGGTGCCGCCCGGAGGAA
This sequence comes from uncultured Alphaproteobacteria bacterium, assembly GCA_963735065.1. Taxonomy (GTDB): domain Bacteria; phylum Pseudomonadota; class Alphaproteobacteria; order Geminicoccales; family Geminicoccaceae; genus CAVTJL01. Next base: position 343,142 of record CAVTJL010000001.1, read on the forward strand.
GCTCCTCGATCAGACGCGCGTCGGCGACGCGATCGCCGAGCTCGGCGAGCAGGGTGACGAAGGCGGGGTCGAGCGGCTGGAGCACGGATTTACGGAGTGAAATGGCGAATCACTCCGTAAATCTACCATCGCTGCGGCCCCCGGTCCATCGGGGCGCAGACAGGCCCCCGAGCGTCACCCCATCTTGGCGCGGATGCCCTCCTCGACCTTCCCCAGGAACTTGGTCGTGTTGAGCCAGGGCTGGTCGGGGCCGATCAGGATCGCCAGGTCCTTGGTCATGAACCCGCTCTCGACCGCCTCGACGCAGGCGGCCTCGAGCTTGTGGGCGAAGGCCTCGAGCTCGGGCGAGCCGTCGATCTTGGCCCGGTAGGTGAGGCCCCGGGTCCAGGCGAAGATCGAGGCGATCGGGTTGGTCGAGGTCTCCTTGCCCTTCTGGTGCTCGCGATAGTGGCGCGTCACCGTGCCGTGGGCGGCCTCGGCCTCGACCGTCTTGCCGTCGGGCGTCATCAGCACCGAGGTCATGAGGCCGAGCGAGCCGAAGCCCTGGGCCACCGTGTCGGACTGCACGTCGCCGTCATAGTTCTTGCAGGCCCAGATGAAGGCGCCGGACCATTTCAAGGCCGAGGCCACCATGTCGTCGATGAGGCGGTGCTCGTAGGTGATGCCCTTGGCGGCGAACTGGTCCTTGAACTCGGCCTCGAAGACCTCCTCGAAGAGGTCCTTGAAGCGGCCGTCATAGGCCTTGAGGATGGTGTTCTTGGTCGAGAGATAGAGCGGCCAGCCGCGCATCAAGGCGTAGTTCATCGACGCCTTGGCGAACTCGCGGATCGACTCGTCCAGATTGTACATGGCCATCGCGACGCCGCTGCCCGGCGCCTTGAAGACCTCGTACTCGATGGGCTCGCCGCCGCCCTCGGGCTCGAACTTGACGGTCAGCCGGCCCTTGCCCGGGAACAGAAAGTCGGTGGCGCGGTACTGGTCGCCGAAGGCGTGACGGCCGATGACGATGGGCTGGGTCCAGCCGGGCACGAGGCGCGGCACGTTCTTGCAGACGATGGGCTCGCGGAAGATCGTGCCGCCCAGGATGTTGCGGATCGTGCCGTTGGGCGACCGCCACATCTTCTTGAGGCCGAACTCCTTCACCCGGGCCTCGTCGGGGGTGATGGTGGCGCACTTCACGCCGACATTGTGCTCCTTGATCGCGTTCGCCGCGTCGATCGTCACCTGGTCGTCGGTGGCGTCGCGATGCTCGATCCCGAGATCGAAGTAGAGAAGCTCGACGTCGAGGAAGGGCAGGATGAGCTGGTCCTTGATCATCTGCCAGATGATCCGGGTCATCTCGTCGCCGTCGAGCTCGACGATCGGCTTTGCCACCTTGATCTTCTGCATCAGGAGACTCCCATTGCGGTATCGCGCCCGCGGACCGGGACGCGCCGCCGATCGCGAACCGACGGAGGCCCGCGCCTTCTAGCCGACGCGGCGAAGAGCTGCCAAGCGGCCGGGCGTCGCAACCCTAGGCCTGCCATAGGGGATCGGTGAGCTGGGCCAGGAAGGCGGCGTGCGCCTCGAGCTCGGCCGCCGAGGGCGCATGCGGGCGCGGCGGGCGGACCGTCCGCGCGACGGCGATCTGGCCGGCCTCGCGCCGCCCGGGCAGGGCCAGGCCCAGATCCGTCTGTCGGCCGCCCAGGAGGTGGAGATAGACCTCGGCCAGAAGCTCGCTGTCGAGGAGGGCCCCGTGCTTCGTGCGGGCCGAGGCGTCGACCGCGAAGCGCTTGCAGAGCGCGTCCAGGCTGTTGGGCGAGCCCGGGAACCGGCGCTGGGCCAGATAGAGCGTGTCGATCGCCCGCTCGGCCGGCCACAGATCGCGACCCAGGCGCTTCAGCTCGGCATTGATGAACTTGAGGTCGAAGCCCGCATTGTGGATGACGACCTTGCTGTCGCCGACGAACTCGAGGAAGGGGTCGACGACCTCGGCGAAGACGGGATAGCCGGCCAGGAACTCGGCCTTGAGCCCGTGCACGCGGAACGCCTCCTCGGGCATGTCGCGCTCGGGGTTGATGTAGCTGTGGAAGGTCTGGCCGGTGGGCAGGTGATTGAGCAGCTCGACGGCACCCAGCTCGACGAGCCGATGGCCCGAATCCGGGTCGAGGCCTGTCGTCTCGGTGTCCATCACGATCTCGCGGATCATCCAGCTCCCCGCTCAGCCATGGCGCAGCCAGAGGTCGGGCCAGGCCCGCCCCGGCTCGCCGGAGAGACGCTGGATCAGCCCGGCCACCGCCGCCGCCGAGGCCCCCCGGTCGTAGCCCGAGGGGATGACGAAATCGGCACGGCGGCGCTTTTTGGCATCCGGCATCTGCTTGGCGAGGATGGCGGAGAGGCGCGGCGGTGTCATCCCCGGCCGACGCAGGGCACGGTCGCGCTGAAGCGCCGCCGGCGCGCTCACCACGGCCACCCGGTCGACCCGCCGCTCGCCCTTCGTCTCCAGCAGCAGCGGAATGTCGAGGACCACGAGCGACCGCCCGTCGCGGCACTGGCGCTCCAGGAAAGAGCGCTCGGCCGCACGCACCAGCGGATGCACGATCGCCTCGAGCCGGCGCAGCGCCGGCTCCTCGCCCATCACCTCGGCACCGAGCCGACGGCGGTCGATACCGCCCGCCTCGTCGCCGACGCCCGGAAACGCCTCGAGCACCGGAGCCACCGCAGCACCGCCCGGACGAAAAAGGGCATGGACGGCGGCGTCGGCATCGAACACCGGCACGCCATAGGCGCGGAACAGGCGCACCACATGGCTTTTGCCCATCGCGATCGAGCCGGTGAGCCCCAGGAGCAGCATGGGCGTCAGCGGAGCAGCGCGCCCTGCTCGCGCAAGAAGGCGAGCAGGGGCAGGAGCGGAAGGCCCTGAACGGTGAAGTGATCGCCCTGGACGCGGCTCACGAGCTGGCCGCCCAGGCCCTCGAGCTGGTAGGCGCCGACGCTGGCATGCGCCGCCTCGCCCATGGCGTCCAGATAGGCGTCGAGGAACGTCTCGCTGAAAGGACGTATCCAGACCTTGGCGCTGTCGACGGCGTGCCAGACGCGCACGCCGTCGCGGACCGCCACCGCCGCCGAGACGAGGCTGTGCGCGCTGCCGCGCAGCTGGAGAAGCTGGGCCCTGGCGGCTGCACGGTCGGACGGCTTCTCGAGCCAGTCACCATCGAGATCGAGGAGCTGGTCGCCGCCGATGACGATCGCATCGGGAGGCCGCCCGGCAGCCCCGCGCAGCGCCTTCATCTCGGCCAGCGCCGTCGCCGCATCCTCGACCGGAACATCCTCGGCGCGCAGCGCCTCGCGGATCGCGGCCTCGTCGACCACGGGCCGAACGACGGAGAAAGAGACCCCTGCGGCCTTGAGCAGAGCCGCCCGAGTGGCGCTGCCCGACGCGAGCACCACCGGCGGCGCGCCCGCCGGCGAAACGATGGCCGTCCGGGAGTCCGAAGGACGGCCTTCGTCAGGACCGGCCATGCCACCACGCCGCTTGATGCAGATGCCCGCTCCTACCATGCCGCACGGCCGACAACTGGACCGTGCCCGACGGCTCGGAGCTTAGCTACCGATGCGCCTGCATCAAGCGGCTCGGGACAAGAAGGCGGGCCCCCAGGGGGCCCGCCCATCGATCGAGCTCAGGAGAGCCTCTGCTCCCACTCGCGAATCTGCCTGTCGGCCTCGTCCTTGCCGATGCCGTAGCGCTCCTGGAGCTTGCCGCGCAGCTCGTCGACATTGCCGTCGATCCGGGTCACGTCGTCGTCGGTGAGCTTGCCCCACTCCTGCTTCACGCGACCCTGGACCTGCTTCCAGTTGCCCTTGATGATGTCCCAGTTCATGGCTCTTCTCCCGATTTTGTCGTTTGCCGCGCTGTCGCCTTGAGCGACGTCGGCAGTGCCGATGGAACAGGGTCAAAAGAGCATTGTTCCCGAAGAAGTTGCCGGGCGTGATCCGAGCGGCAGACAAAAAAGGGAGGCAGATGATGGGAGCGACGCCCGTGGAACCGCCCGTCCGCTTCGGGCTGATCGGCGCCGGCGCCATCATGCGGCTCAGCCATGCGCCCACCATCAGCCGCTCGGCCGATGCCGAGCTCGTGGCCGTCTTCGACCAGGACGCCGAGCGGGCGAGGAGCCTGGCCGAGGGGTTCGGTGCCTCCGCCTGCAACGAGCTCGACCGGCTGCTCGAGCGCCCGGACATCGACGCCGTGGTGGTGGCGACACCCAACCGCTACCACCCCGACGCGGTGATCGCCGCCGCGGCAGCGGGCAAGCACGTGCTCTGCGAGAAGCCGCTCGCGATCGACATCCAGGCGGCGCGGCGTATGGTCGAGGCCTGTGCTGCCGCCGGCGTCGTGCTCCAGGTGGGCTTCAACCAGCGCTACTGGAACCAGGTCCGCATCGCCAAGACGCTGATCGAGCAGGGCGTCATCGGCAAGGTGCACGGCTTCCGCTCGATCTATGCGGAGCGCTGGAACGTCTACCCGGCGGCCACCCGCTACCGCTACGACCTCGGCCTCTCGGGCGGCGCCACCATCATCGACCTCACGATCCACCGCATCGACCTTATCCGCCATCTGCTGGGCGAGTTCCGCTCTGTGATGGCGGAGCTCGCCCACAGCGTCGTGCCCGATGCGATCGACGACAATGTCTGGCTCCTCGCCCGCCTCGAGGGCGGTGCCCGCGGCTGCCTCTCCTCCGACCGCTACTCGCCCGCCATCGGCGACGGCACCGACATCTACGGCTCGGAAGGCACGATCCATCTGGCGACGGAGACCCTCAACCCGTTCCACGCCGTCCCGCTCGCCGTCCATACGGAGCGCAAGGCGGCAGACCTGCCCGAGGTGCTGCGCGAGGCGCACTATCCCGAGGCCTGGTGGAAGGGCTTCGAGGGCGGCTGGATCACCCTGAAGCCGCCGCGGGCCAACCCCTATGAGGCGCAGCTTGCCGCCTTCTGCCGGAGCGTGCGCACCGGCGATCCTCCCTTTGTCTCGGGCGAGGACGGGCTCAAGGCCCAGGAGGTCGTCCAGGCCGCCTATCTCTCGATGCGCGAGGGCCGCTGGGTCGACCTGCCGCTGGCCGCCGACGCGCCCTTCCTGCTCCCCGACTATGCCGCAGCCGGCTGAGCGCGCGGGACCTGTTCCGGCCGCTCCCGCCTTCTAGTTTCATGGCGTGGCCGGGTGCTGGGAGCTGACGCCGATGATCCGTTTCTTGTCCTCGATGGCCCTTTTGGCGCTGATGCTGGGGCTCACCCCGGCGATCGCTGCGAGCGACGCCGCATCCGGGCCCATCACCGTCCAGGATGCCTGGGCCACCCCCTCGACGCGCGGGGATCCCTCGAGCGACGTCTATCTCACCATCAAGAACACCGGCGACCGCCCGGACCAGCTGCTCGAGGCCAAGACCGCGGTGGCCGAGGACGCGCTGGTCGACGTCAGCATCATCGACGCCAACGACTTCCCGAGAATGAGCGTGATGCAACCGCTGCTGGTTCCGGCCACGAGCGAGACCGTCCTGCAGCCCGGCGCCATCCACGTGGCACTGATCAATCTCGACCACGAGCTGGCGCCCGGCCAGAGCTTCCCGATGCAGCTCGTCTTCGCCCATGCGGGGACGATCACGGTGCAGGTCCGGGTCGGGGGCAGCGAAGGCAGCGCCTCGGCCGGCACGTCGCCTCCCGCCAAGGGCTGAGAGCAGCCCCCCTAGGCCGGGCTCGAGAGGGCGTCGAGCAGCGGCTCGATCGTGCTGCGCGGCACGTCGCGGGTGATGAAGACGAGGCGCGTGTCGTGGTCCTCGGAGGGCCAGGCGTCGAGCTGAACCGGCTCGTGGACGACGTGCTGCACCGCCTGGATCACGAGGGGCCGCTCCGGCGTCTCGGCGATCTTGAGGATGCCCTTCATCCTGAGCAAATCGGGACCCGTCTGGCCGATCAGCAGCTCGAGGAAGAGGCTGGCGGCGGTCTCGGAGATCGGCGCCGTGCGGCGGATGCAGAAGGCCTGGATGCGGTCGTCGTGGCGGTTCACGTCGTGCGCGTGATGATGATGCTCGTGCGCGTCGAACGCCGCCTCGTCGAGCCAGCGCAGCACGTCCGGGCGCCTGCTCGCAGGATCGTAGGGGCCGGCATCGAAGAGCCGCCCCGGATCGACCTGCCCCTTCGCCGCCTCGATGATCGGGGCGGAAGGATTGAGCTCCCTCAGCCGCTCACGCAGCGCCGCCACCTTGTCGGGGCCCGCGAGGTCGGCCTTCGTGAGGACGAGGCGGTCGGCCACCGCCGCCTGCTTGATCGCCTCGGGCTGGGCGTCGAGGGTGGCCATGCCGTTCACGGCATCGACCAGCGTGACGACACCCTCGAGGCGGAAATCATGCTCGATGATGGGGTCGGTGAGCAGCGTCTGGAGAATGGGGGCGGGGTCGGCGAGGCCCGTCGTCTCGATCACGAGGCGGCGGAAATCCAGAACCTCGCCCTTGATGCGGCGCAGGTTGAGGCCGCGGATGGCACGCGAGAGATCGCCGCGGATGGTGCAGCAAAGGCAGCCGCCGCGCATCTCCACCACGTCCTCGCTCGCCTTCTCGACCAGGTCGTGATCGAGGCCGATCTCGCCGAACTCGTTGATGATGACGGCGGTGCGCTGGAAGCGCGGATGGCGCAGCAGGCGGTTCAGCAAGGTCGTCTTGCCCGAGCCCAGGAAGCCCGTGATCACCGAGACGGGCAGGCGCGCGTCGCTCATGGCTCAGTGCGCCGGGGCCGCGGGCCCGCCGGCCTTGGGCTTCTGCAGCAGGAAGACGAACGGGATCAGCACGGCGAAGATCACGGCGAGCATCCTGAAGTCGTCGAGATAGGCCAGCATCTGCGCCTGCTTCAGCATGGTCTGGTAGAGCACCGCCTGGGCGTGATGAAGAGCCTCGGCCATCGTGTAGCCCTTGTCGAGGAACATGTGCGTCAGGCTCTCGATCTGCTCGCGATAGGCGGGGGCGGTCGGCGTGACGTGCGCGCTGAGATAGCTCTGGTGCCGCTGCCCGGCGCGGGCGAGCTCCGTCGTGACGAGCGAGATGCCGAAGGCGCCACCGACGTTCCGGGAAAGGTTGATGATGGCCGAGGCGCTGCTGGTCTTGGTACGTGGCAGGCCGACGAAGGCCACCGTGTTGATCGGGATGAAGAGGAAGGCCAGGCCGGAGGCCTGATAGACGCGCGCCCAGGCGAAGGTCGCATAGTCGGCGTCGAGCGACAGGCCGCCCATGTGCCAGAGCGCCGCCGCCGAGACGACCAGGCCGAAGACGATCATGAGCCGCACGTCGACGACGCCGATTAGCCGGCCGATGATCGGCATCAGCGCCATCACGGCGAACCCGCCGGGCGAGATGACGAAGCCCGCGTCCGTCGCCGTATAGCCGAAGAGCTGCTGGACCAGCTCGGGGATCAGGACCGTGCTGCCGAGCAGGATGAAGCCCAGCATCACCATCAGGATGTTGGCGAGCGCGAAGTTGCGGCTCTTGAGCAGGTGCAGATCGACGATCGGATCGTCATGCCCCCATTCCCAGACCACGAAGGTCACAAGCGCCAGCAGCGACAGCGCCGACAGGGCGAGGATGAAGCCCGAGGAGAACCAGTCGTCCTGCTGGCCGCGGTCGAGGACGACCTGAAGCGCACCCAGCCCCAGCGCCAGGAGCGAGAAGCCGATATAGTCGATGCGGACGCCCATCTCGAGCCGACGCTTGCGCTCGGCGATGAGCTCCGGCGGGTCCTGGACGATCGCCTGGACGACGAAGGCCAGCACGATGCCTACCGGGACGTTGATGAGAAAGACCCAGCGCCAGCTCGCATTGTCGGTGATCCAGCCGCCCAGCGTCGGCCCGATCGCCGGCGCGAAGACCACCGCCATGCCGTAGAGCGCGAAGGCCATGCCGCGCTTCTCGGGCGGCGCCTCGTCGTTCAGGATCGCCTGGGCGCTGGGCTGCAGGCCGCCGCCGGTCAGGCCCTGGATGGCGCGGAACAGGATCAGCCCGCCGAGGTTGGGGGCGAGGCCGCAGAGCAGCGAGCTGGCGCTGAAGCCGAGGATGCAGGCGATGAAAAAGCGCTTGCGGCCGAGCACGGTCGAGAGCCAGCCGCTGGCCGGCAGGATGATGGCGTTGGTGACGAGGTAGGAGGTCAGCACCCAGGTGGATTCGTCGATGCCGGCCGAGAGGTCGCCGGCGATATGCTGGAGCGCCACGTTGGCGATGGAGATGTCCAGCACCTCCATGAACGCCGCCAGCGCCACCAGCGGTGCGATCACCCAAAAGCTGGCGCGCTCTCGCGGCGGCCTTCCGGCCGCCGGCGCCCGCGGGCCGTCGGCGGCGGGCAGCCGGCTGCTCACTGTGCGCCCGCTCCCTTGGCGGCGGTCTGCGCCGCGGGGCTCGGAGCCGCCGCCACGTCGACGGTGGGAACGACCGACATGCCGAGCGCCAGGAAGTCGTCGATCGCCCGGGGGTCGTCGAAGACGATCTTCACCGGCACGCGCTGCACCACCTTCACATAGTTGCCCGTGGCGTTCTCGGCCGGCAGCAGGCTGAACCGGCTGCCGGTGCCGGCCTGGATGCTGTCGACGCGGCCCTTGAGCTTCTGGTCCGGATAGGTGTCGATCTCGATCGTCACGGGCTGGCCCGGCCGCATCCGGGTGAGCTCGGTCTCCTTGAAGTTGGCGGTGACCCAGGGCTCGCCCACGACCATGCTGGTCAAGATCTGATTGGCCTGCACCACGTCGCCCACATCGACAGCGCGCTTCGTGATGCGGCCCGCCTGGGGGGCCCGGATCTTCGTGTAGGAGAGGTTGAGCCGGGCCGTGCTCAGCTCCGCCTGAGCCTGCTCGACCTGCGCCTTGGCGGTCTCGACCGCGGCCTGCTTGACCGCCAGCTGCTGGGGTGCGGTACGCGCCTGCACCAGACGTGCCTGGGCCTCGGCCACCTGGGACTGCGCCTGCGCCACGGCCTTGAGAGCGGCCTGGTAACGCGCCTCGGTGCCCTGTGCTGTCGCCTGGGCATCGTCGAGCTGCTGCTGGGAGTCGAACTTGCGCCGAACCAGATCCTGCACGCGGCGGAGGGTCGACTTGGCGAGATCGGCATCGGCCGAAGCCGCCTCGACCTGCGACTGGTCCTGCGCCACCGCATGCCGCGCCGCCTCGAGCGAGGCCTGCGCCAGCTGGATGTCGGCCTCGGTGGTGGCCTTGGTGAGCGCGAGATTGGCCTCGGCCGCCCCCTGGCTCGCGATCGCCGCATCGACATTGGCCTGCGCGCGCTCGAGCGCCGCCTGGTAGTCGCGCGGGTCGATCTCGATCAGGAGGGCGCCTTTCGGCATCTCCTCATTGTCGGTGAAGTGGAGCGCCACGACCTGGCCTGAGACCTGCGGGCGTATCTGCACGATGTTGCCGTCGACGAAGGCGTCGTCGGTCGATTCCTCGTTGCGATGAAGCCACCAGTAGGTGCCGCCGAGGATGGCGCCGACCAGCACCAGGGCACCCAGGATGATGAAGGGCTTCTTCTTGCGCCGCTTCGCCCCGTCTTTCGCAGGTGCGCCTTCGCCCCCGCTACCGGGGCTCCCATTGCTGGCGCGGCGTGTCTCTGCGGCTGCCATGGCCTCGCTCCCGCCGGCATGCCCGGCCTGTCGACGATCGGCTCCGCTCGGGCCATACGGACCGGTGAACTGAACGGTTCAGTTCAGAACTGGCGCTTCACTTGGACCCTGGGCCCGGCAGTGGCAAGAGGGAGGCTCCGAGGCGCGTGTGGCAGGAGGTCGCGGCGCGCGGCGGCAGCGCCCGCATGCGCTATGGCTGCGCCGGCCCGCCGGGCGGGCGGCGAGCCGTCCGGTCGGCGGCCAGAGTGGGGAGACGAGGATGACGCAGCCGGCATTGGCATCCCCGGTCCCGGCCAAGGCGGGCACGGGCCGGTTCTTCGAGGATTTCCGCCTCGGCGAGACGATCCGGCACGCGACGCCGCGCACCCTCACCGAAGGCGACCGGGCCCTCTATCTGGCCCTCACCGGCTCCCGTTTCGGTCTCCACTGCAGCGATCCCCTGGCGCGCAGCCTCGGTCTCGCCGGCGCGCCGCTCGACGATCTCCTCGTCTTTCACACCGTCTTCGGCAAGTCGGTCCCCGACGTCTCGCTCAATGCCGTGGCCAATCTGGGCTACGCCGAGGGGCGCTTCCTGGGCTCGGTCCGGCCCGGCGACACGCTGAGTGCCGTCTCGACCGTGATCGGCCTCAAGGAGACCTCGTCGCGCGAGACGGGCATCGTCTGGGTGCGGACCGAGGGCTCGCTCGCGGACGGCACGCCGGTGCTGGAGTTCGTCCGCTGGGTGCTCGTGCGCAAGCGCGACAAGGAGAGCGCCCCGCCGGCGACCACCGTTCCCGAGCTGGCGCCGGCGCTGCCGGCCGAGCGCCTCGTCGTGCCCAAAGGCTTCAGCGCCTGGAACATCGACCCGGCGGCCACCGGGTCGCCCCATCTCTTCGAGGACTTCGCGGTCGGCGAGCGCATCGACCATGTGGACGGCATGGCGGTGATGGAAAGCGAGCACCGCCTCGCCACCCGCCTCTATCAGAACACCGCCCGCGTCCACTTCAACGACCATGTGGAGCGCCAGGGGCGTCTCGGCGCCTGCATCGTCTATGGCGGCGTCGTGATCTCGATCGCCCGCGCCCTCTCGGCCAACGGCCTCGCCAACGCGCTTTTGCTTCTTGGCATCAACGCCGGCACGCACGCCAACCCCTGCATCGCCGGCGACACGATCTACGCCTGGTCCGAGGTTCTGGGCAAAGCCGAGCTCCCGGGCCGCGCCGACGCCGGCGCCCTCCGCCTCCGCCTCGTCGCCACGAAGAACCGGCCCTGCGCCGACTTTCCCCTGCGCGGGCCCGACGGCCGCTATTTGCCCGAGGTCCTGCTCGACCTCGACTACTGGGCCCTGATGCCGCTGCGCACCGGCACGATGGCCGCCCGAGACGGCACGCCGATCGCGTAAGCCAGCGCCATGGACACGAACGATCTCCTTGACTAACTATCTATCAGATAAGATTGATAGATAGGTTGCTCAATGAGAAGATTGACGGAGATGACGAGATACGCAGGCGAGCACCGTGGCCACCGACTCGTCGAGGTGCCGAGTCCTCGAGGAAACACGACTTACCGGCTTCCCGAGCGATATGCAGGCGGCCCAGATCAGCGAGTGCATCCGCGCGCTGAGCGTCGGAGGGATGGGCAGCGGGCCGAGATCAGCAAGGTCACCGGCATTCTCTATCAGCATGTCCGCAATGTGCTCGAGAGTTCCGATCGGGCCGCAGCGGTGGGCTCACAGCCGGCCGGCAAGGCCGATTTGCCCGGCGCCGACGCGTCGTCCATTGAGGAGAGCGCGGTAGGAAGCGCAATCGCCTTCGGCACCCTCGTGGCGCGGGTCGAGCGGGGACAGGAGATCACGGTGATGCGCCACGGCGAGCCCGTGGCGAGGCTCGTGACGGCCAGATCCGCGCACGATCTGGACGCCGTCGAGGCCGCCATGCGCCGGATCGCCGAGCGGCGCGGATCGATGAGCCTCAAGGGCTTGAAGATCAAGGATCTGATCGACGAGGGGCGGAAATATTGAGCCTCGTCGTCGACGCCTCGGTGACCTTGGCGTGGATCATGGAGGACGAGGCGACGGAGCATGCCGTCGCGGTCTTTGATCGGGTCGCTCAGGCCGGGGCGATCGTGCCTGGTCACTGGCGCCTCGAGGTCGCGAACGCCCTGCTGATGGCCGAGCGCCGCGGCCGGGCCTCGCGACAGGACAGGCTGGACTCACTGCGCGACCTCGCCGTGCTTCCCATCGAGGCCGACGCGGAGACCTGGGGTCGCGCGTGGAGCGACACCTCGTTCCTGGCCGAGACCCACAAGCTCACCACCTACGACGCAGCCTATCTCGAGCTGGCCTTGCGCCGCGGCCTGCCGCTCGCGACGCTCGACGCTGAGCTCCGAGCGGCCGCAACGGCGGCCGGCGTCGGGCGGCTCTGAACGTCGCGGGCGCCCCTCACCCGGTCGGGATGGTGATCAGCGGCCCCTGGCCGCCGCGGCTCTTCTCGGCGATCGCGAGCAGCAGCTGGACGAAGCTGAACACCACCTTCGAGCGGTAGTCCTCGCCGTCGATCCAGTACCAGGAGTCATTGTAGCGCACGGCGACGTAGGCCGTGGACGGCGCGCTGGGGCCGCTGCGCACCTTCAAGAGCGGCTCGACGTCGGCCACGTCGCTCTCGACCACGGTGGCCGAGGTGCGGCCCGCCGCCACGTCCTCGATCGGCACGGTGATGAGCGAGCTCAGCTCGTTCAGGATCTCGAGCACCGAGCGCGTCAGGACGGCGATGGTGTCGTCGTCGCTGCGCACGCGGCCGTAGACGATCTCGAACTCGTCGTGCTTCGCGTCCAGGCCGAGGAGCTTCTTCACCTGTGCGATCGTCGAGGCCAGGGAGGGGTCCGTGTCCGTGCCGAGCAGCGTGAGGAAGGCACGCCGCCGTCCGCTCGACTGGTCGACGCGCAGGCCCAGCGCGCCGGCGTTCTGGATCTCGCGCAGGCGGTCGATCAGCTCGTAGAAGGCCGGTGCCGCCATGGACGAGCCCGAGATCGTGCTGCTCCAGTTGCGCAGGCCGTTGATCGACTGCACACCCACGCGCAGCACGAGATCGACCGGCACGCCGCTCTGGATGAGAAAGAAGAGATCGCTGGGCGGGATGGCGGTGAGGTAGGATTCGGCCAGCTGCTCGCCCGTCACCGGCGTGAAGGTGATGGTCGGCCGGTCGGTGTAGTTGAGGCCCCCGCCCAACGCGACGTCGCCCGAGAGCTCGCGGAAGTCCGGCAGGACGTTGAAGCCCGTCGTCACCGAGCCTTCGAGGGTGTAGCCGCTCACGATCTGCGAGACGCTGACGAAGGTCGGCACGTCGGCGTAGCGCAGGCGCACCATGTTGAGGAGCGTCTGCTGCTTGATCGACGCGGCCAGCGCCGTGCCGTAGTTGAGCCTGTCGCGGCCCACGGTCACGCTGCCGATGCTGGCGCAGCCCGGCAGCAGGGCGAGCGGGCCGAGCAGCAGCGACCGTCGGCGAATGAGCATGCCGATTTCTTCTCCCCCGTCCGGACCCGCTCGATCAGGTCCCTCTAGAATGACGCATCGCACCCATGCTGCCATCCCCCGGCCCGGCGCGCCCTTCGGTCGCGCTGCGCCCCTAGGCGTCCGGGCGTATTTGATCTATCTCGCAGCTGCGGCACCTTTCGCTACGGGCGGGTGGTGATCAGGAGGAAGAAAAATGGCGACCTCGGGCCGGCCTCTGTCCCCCCATCTCCAGGTCTACCGTTGGTACTTCACGATGGCTCTGTCCATCGCCCACAGGGTGAGCGGGGTGGCGCTGGCGGTCGGTCTCCTGCTCCTCGCCTGGTGGCTGATGGCCCTGGCCGGCGGACCCGACTCGTTCGCCACCTTCCAGGCGGTCACCGACAATTTCCTGGGCGGCCTCATCCTCTTCGGGCTCACCTTCGTGCTGTTCTTCCATCTGCTGAACGGCATCCGCCATCTCGCCTGGGACATGGGCTTCGGGTTCGATCTGCCGACGGCACAGCTCACCGGTGGCCTCGTCATCGCCGCCGCAGGAGCGCTCACGATCCTCGCCTGGATCGCCGCCCTGATCGTCCGCTGAGGGAGAAGACGCGATGGCAGCCCGCACCGACACCGTCCGGTTCAAGGCCCAGGGCTCGGCCCGCAAGGGTCTGGCACACTGGAAGCTGCAGCGCCTCACGGCCATCGCCACCGCGATCCTGGCCTTGTGGTTCGTCTGGAGCTGCATCTCGCTGTCGGGCGTCGGCTATGCCGAGGTGAAGGCCTGGCTCGCCCGCCCGTTCGACACGACGATGATGATCCTCCTCGTCGTCTCGGCCTTCTGGCATGCCCAGCTGGGCCTTCAGGAGGTCATCGAGGACTATGTGCATCACGAGGGTGCCAAGCTCGCCTCGCTCATCGTCCTCGCCTTCGTGATCGTGGCGCTGGGTCTGGGCTCCATCGTCGCGATCCTCAAAGTGTCACTCGGGAGCTGAGCCGATGGCCGCGGCCTATCCGATCACCGATCACTACTTCGACTGCATCGTCGTCGGCGCCGGCGGCTCCGGTCTGCGCGCCGCCGTCGGCATGGTCGAGGCCGGCCTCAACGTCGCCTGCGTCACCAAGGTCTACCCGACGCGCTCGCACACCGTGGCGGCACAGGGCGGCATCAACGCCGCTCTCGGCAACATGAACGCGGACGACTGGCGCTTTCACATGTACGACACCGTCAAGGGGTCGGACTGGCTGGGCGACCAGGACGCCATCGAGTACATGACCAAGAGCGCGCCTGCCGCGGTCTACGAGCTGGACCATTACGGCGTGCCCTTCTCCCGCACGCCCGAGGGCAAGATCTACCAGCGCGCCTTCGGCGGCCAGTCGGTCGGCTTCGGCAAGGGGCAGGCCTACCGCACCTGCGCTGCCGCCGACCGCACCGGCCACGTGCTGCTCCACTCGCTCTTCCAGCAGGCGCTCAAGAACAAGGTCCAGTTCTTCAACGAGTATTTCGCCCTCGACCTGCTGATGGACGAGGCCGGCTCCTGCGTCGGCGTGATCGCGATCTGCATCGAGGACGGCTCGCTGCACCGCTTCCGCGCGCATCAGACCTGCCTTGCGACCGGCGGCTATGGCCGCGCCTACTTCTCGTGCACCTCGGCCCATACCTGCACCGGCGACGGCAACGCCATGGTGCTGCGCGCCGGCCTGCCGCTGCAGGACATGGAGTTCGTGCAGTTCCACCCGACCGGCATCTACGGCGCCGGCTGCCTGATCACCGAGGGCTCGCGCGGCGAGGGCGGCTATCTCACCAACGCCGAGGGCGAGCGCTTCATGGAGCGCTACGCGCCGACCGCCAAGGATCTGGCCTCGCGCGACGTCGTCAGCCGGGCGATGACGATCGAGATCAACGAGGGCCGGGGCTGCGGCCCCTTGAAGGACCACATCCACCTGCATCTCGAGCATCTCGAGCCCAAGCTGCTGCACGAGCGGCTGCCCGGCATCTCGGAGACGGCACGGATCTTCGCCGGCGTGGACGTCACCAAGGAGCCGATCCCCGTCGTGCCGACCTGCCACTACAATATGGGCGGCATCCCCACGAACTATCTGACCGAGGTCGTAGGGCCGAGCAACGGCGACCCGGATCATCCGGTCCACGGCCTCATGGCGGTCGGCGAGGCGTCCTGCCCGTCGGTCCATGGCGCCAACCGGCTGGGCGGCAACTCGCTGACCGACCTCGTCGTCTTCGGCCGCGCCGCGGCGCACCGGGCGGCCGAGCTCGTGACCCCCGGCAGCGCCCACAAGCCCTTGGCCAAGGACGCGGGCGACGAGACGGTGGCACGGGTCGACCGGCTGCTGCACAGCAAGGGCGACCTCTCGACCGGCGAGATCCGGCTCAACATGCAGCGCACGATGCAAAAGCATGCGAGCGTCTTTCGCGACGGCCCGACGCTCGACGAGGGCTGCCGCAAGATCGGCGAGGTCGCCGCGAGCCTGGCCGAGATCCGGGTGAGCGACCGCTCGCGCGTCTGGAACAGCGACCTCGTCGAGGCGCTCGAGCTGCAGAACCTGATGCTGCAGGCGGTGGCCACGATGAGCTCGGCCGCCTACCGGACCGAGAGCCGGGGCGCCCATGCCCGCGAGGACTTCCCCGACCGCGACGACGAGAGCTGGATGAAGCACACGCTCGCCTGGGTCGACGGGACGCACACGCCGCAGCTCGATGTGCGGCCGGTGCACGCGCACACCTTGACGAACGAGGTGGAGCCCGTGCCGCCCGCCAAGCGGGTCTATTGATCGAGGCCCAGGGGCCGAGGAGGACAGCTATCGATGGTCGAGTTCGCGCTCCCCAAGAACTCCAGACCCGTGCCGGGCAAGCGTTACGCGCATCAGGGCGGCGCGAAGAAGCTCAAGGAGATCAAGGTCTACCGCTACGAGCCGGAGGACCAGCAGAACCCGCGGGTCGACACCTATGAGATCGATCTCGCCGAGTGCGGCCCGATGGTCCTGGACGCGCTCATCAAGATCAAGACCGAGGTCGATTCGACGCTGACCTTCCGCCGCTCGTGCCGCGAGGGCATCTGCGGCTCCTGCGCCATGAACATCGACGGCCACAACACGCTGGCCTGCACGCGCGCGATCGAGGATTTGCCCGGGCCGGTCGCGATCTACCCGCTGCCGCACATGGCGGTCGTGAAGGACCTCGTCGTCGACTTCACCGCCTTTTGGGATCAGTACGAGTGGATCGAGCCCTGGCTGCAGACCAAGGGCCCGCATCCGGAGAAGGAGCGCCTGCAGAGCCCCGAGCAGCGTGAGAAGCTGGACGGCCTCTATGAGTGCGTGCTCTGCGCCTGCTGCTCGACCGCCTGCCCGTCCTACTGGTGGAACAGCGACCGCTTCCTCGGCCCGGCGGCGCTCCTCCAGTCCTACCGCTGGCTCGCCGACAGCCGCGACGAAGGCACCGGCGAGCGGCTCGAGGCGCTCGAGGACCCGTTCAAGCTCTACCGCTGCCACACCATCATGAACTGCACCAACACCTGCCCGAAGGGCCTCAACCCCGCGAAGGCCATCGGCAGGATTAAGCAACTTATAGTAGAGAGAAAGCTCTGAGCGTTCGCTAAAATGTGGGCTTGGCGGAACGCCGCCCGAAGTCTAAACCTTTCCTCATAACGAGGCGCAAGCCCACACACGCAGGTCCGATCTGAGAAGGAGGCCCCAGGCCTCCTTATTTTTTTGCGCGCTTTTCGGCCGGCCGCCAGGGATAATTAGACAGCTCTAAGGTGCGCCCTGCGCATGGCTGGGGCCGACGCCCACCAGGGCCTCGAGCCGCGTGCGACCATGCTCCTTGAGGTCGACCATCACGCCCACCGTGATCGCGGTGACGAAGGCGATCGCGGCGAAGGCGAAGAGGCCGATCAGGAGAACCCGGTTCCTGCTCTCCCAGCGGCGCCGAAGGGGCACGCCAGAGGATCGCGCGTCCGTCGTGGGCGAGGCTCCGGTACCGACGGCAACGGGCTTCCCGTCCGACACCCCACCCCTTTCCGGGCGCGGAGCGGCGCGCGGCTTGCGCGGGGAGCCGCCTTTGGGGGTCGAGGCCGGGCGCCGGCGCTGTCGCTGCTTCTTCATGGCCCACTCCTCCCCCGCATCGGCATCGGCATGCCGACACCTGTGCCAGGAGGTAGGGCGGCGAGCCCCGGCGGGAAGGCGACAATAGCCCGCAGGCGAGCCGCCTCAGCTGCCCACACGGCGGCGCGATTGGCCGCGCTTGCGGGCCTCGGCCATGCGCCGCTTCTCCTCCCGCAGGTTCTTCTTCTGCGGCGGCGTGAAGCCGCGTGGGGCGCCGGGCGCCGGCCCCGCCGGCAGGCCCAGCTCGCCCTCCTCGAGGCGGCGGATCTCGTCGCGGAGGCGCGCCGCCTCCTCGAACTCGAGGTCGGCGGCGGCCTCGCGCATGCGCTTCTCGAGGTCGGCGATGTAGCCCTTGAGATCCATGCCCGTGAGGTGGGCGGGCGCCCCCTCGCCGATGTCCACCGTGACGTAGTCGCGCTCGGCCACCGACTGCAGGATGTCGCTGATCTGCCGCTTGATGCTCTGCGGCGTGATGCCGTGCGCCTCGTTGTAGGCGGTCTGCTTGGTCCGGCGCCGATCGGTCTCGTCGATCGCGGCCTTGAGTGACTTCGTCATCGTGTCGGCATAGAGGATGACGCGACCCTCGATGTTGCGCGCGGCCCTGCCGATCGTCTGAATCAGCGAGGTCTCGGAGCGCAGATAGCCCTCCTTGTCGGCATCGAGGATGGCGACGAGGCCGCATTCGGGGATGTCCAGGCCTTCGCGCAGCAGGTTGATGCCGACCAGCACGTCGAACTTGCCGAGCCGCAGATCGCGGATGATCTCGATGCGCTCGAGCGTGTCGATGTCGGAATGCAGGTAGCGGACCTTGACCCCCTGCTCGTGCAGATATTCGGAAAGATCCTCGGCCATGCGCTTGGTGAGCGTGGTGACCAGCACGCGCAGGCCCTTCTCGCGCGCCGTCCGGCACTCGGCCAGGAGGTCGTCCACCTGGTGCTCGACGGGCCGGACGATCACGTCCGGATCGACGAGGCCCGTGGGCCGGATCACCTGCTCGACGAAGACGCCGCCGGTGCGATCCAGCTCCCACGGGCCGGGCGTCGCCGAGACGAACACCGTCTCCGGCCGCATCGCCTCCCACTCCTCGAACTTGAGCGGCCGGTTGTCGGTGCAGGAGGGCAGCCGGAAGCCGAACTCGGCCAGCGTCGACTTGCGCTGCCAGTCGCCCTTGAACATGCCGCCCAGCTGCGGCACCGCCACATGGCTCTCGTCGACGAAGAGGATCGCCCGCTCGGGGATGTACTCGAACAGGGTCGGCGGCGGCTCGCCCGGCTGGCGGCCGGTGAGAAAGCGGGAATAGTTCTCGATGCCCGGGCAGGAGCCGGTCGTCACGATCATCTCGAGATCGGCCATCGTCCGCTGCTCGATCCGCTCGGCCTCGAGCAGCTTGCCGGTGCTGCGGAAGAACTCCAGGCGCTCGGCCAGCTCCACCTTGATCTTCTCGCAGGCCTGCTGGAGCGTGGGCTTGGGTGTCACGTAGTGGCTGTTGGGATAGAGCCGCGCCTGATCGAGCTTGCCCATCTTCTCGCCGGTCAGCGGATCGAACTCGTGGATCGCCTCGACCACGTCGCCGAACAGCGAGACCCGCCAGCCACGGTCCTCGAGGTGGGCCGGGAAGATCTCGATGACGTCGCCCTTGGCACGAAAGCTCCCGCGCGCGAACTCCATCTCGTTGCGCTTGTACTGAAGCTCGATCAGCGCCCGGAGGAGCCGGCCGCGCTCGACCGTCTGGCCCGGGCGGAGCGTCAGCGTCATGCGCGCGTACACCTCGGGCGAGCCGATGCCGTAGATGCACGAGACCGAGGCCACGATGATCACGTCGTCCCGCTCGAACAGCGCGCGCGTCGCGCTGTGGCGCATGCGGTCGATCTGCTCGTTGATCGCCGACGTCTTCTCTATGTAGGTATCGGAGCGCGCCACATAGGCTTCGGGCTGATAGTAGTCATAGTAGCTGACGAAATACTCAACGGCGTTCCCGGGGAAGAACGACCTCATCTCGCCATAGAGCTGGGCGGCCAGGATCTTGTTGGGCGCCAGGATGAGCGTGGGGCGCTGCAGCGTGTTGATCACCTGCGCCATCGTGAACGTCTTGCCGGAGCCGGTGACGCCCAGGAGCACCTGGTCCTTCTCGGCCCGGCGCAGCCCGTCGATCAGCTCGGCGATGGCCTGCGGCTGGTCACCCGCCGGCTGGAACTCCGAGACCAGCTCGAACGGCCGCCCGGCCTCCGGCCGCTCGATCAGCTCCGGCTGCTGCGACAGCCCTTTGAGAAGGTCCAAGGCGTTGAGCGCGTCCGTCTGGTCCATCGTCGCCACCGGTCCGGTCGAGGGAAGCTTGCCCAGGAGATGGGCTCGCCCACCCGCCCGTTCGAGAGCGGCGATGCGATCCATCGCACAGGAGCCGACCCGCACCCAGTCTGCATCCTATGGCGGCGGCTGGCGACACCGATCTCCGCGCTACCGCACGGCGCGGCGATCAGGGCCGGGACGGATGGAGAAAAGCTAGCCGCCTGCGTCGGCGGGCCGGCTGCGCGTGGCGGGGATCGCCATCGATGCGCCGCCGCTCGACGGGACCAGGCCGGCTACGAGGTCGTCCACCCGCTGTCGCTGCTCCGGCGTCAGATAGTCCCGGTAGCCGCCCATCTTGCCGCGACGCACCTTGAAGGCGTCGTCGTCGGCGGAATTGGCGGTGCGCAGCTTGTCGGTCGCGAAAAAGCCCTCGCGCTCCCTGCGCCTGAGCGCCTCGAAGTCGGCGAACGCGATCGACGCCTCGAGCACATCGTCGGTCGCGGGCGTGCCGAGAAAGGCCATCAGCTCGCGCAGGTGCTCGAGGGGCTGTCGGCGCATCGCCTCGTAGCGCAGGGCGAGACCGCGGGGCAGGTCGGAGACCCGGCTCTCCCAGCGGCGATTGTAAAGAGCGATCGCGCGCGCCCCGAAGCGGTCGCTCATCATGAAGTCCGCCACGGACATCGCCTCGAGATCCGCCGGCATCCCAAGGCGCCGGCGCGTGCGCGGCCCGGAGCGCTTCGTATGATGAAAATAGCAGGAGGTCGCGACATCGCGCGGATCGCGCGCCAGGAACACCACGGGCTTCGAGCGCATCCGCCGGCCGATGCGCCAGCGCAGCATCCA
This sequence comes from uncultured Alphaproteobacteria bacterium, assembly GCA_963735065.1. GTDB lineage: Bacteria > Pseudomonadota > Alphaproteobacteria > Geminicoccales > Geminicoccaceae > CAVTJL01. The sequence goes on from CAVTJL010000001.1 coordinate 363,483, forward strand.
GGGCTCGTTGATCCAGTGCGTGAAGTAGATGTCCGGAATGCGAGCGTCGATGGCCTTGAAATTGCCGCCCTCGACGAGATCGTCCTCGGGCGTTCCATACATCAGGTGCCAGGCATGCGAGACGAGCGCCCGGAGCCAGGTCCGGCCGCTCTTCGCATAAGAGAGGAAGATCACGTCCGCACGGGCGAGCGCCGGCAGCCGCTTCTCGACCCGGCGGCGCCGGTCCTTGTGCGCCATCCAAAGCTCGACGACGGCAGATCGCTCCCGCAAGGGCTCCTGCTTCTTCGTTATCCGCGGATCCATGACGCCCCGCCCTTTTGCGACTGTTGCTCTCTTGCGCTCGGTTTCGCGATGCCTCTCCCGGAAGAGCCGGTTTGCCCGTCGCCGCCGCCCGAGTCAAACGGCGGAGGCCGGGCCCTGCCCATCGCACCGAAGCAGCAGACGGAAGATTGGAAGACCGAACGCTGATCGCCGACACCCGGCCGGCGGGCAAGATACCCTTCGGTAAGGTCGCGGCAGCCGCCTCCGTTGCTCAGCGATCGGATCGCCGGTCACTCGAGCCCTTGCTTCGACGCCCGGCACGATCGGCAAGCTCGGCCAAAGCGTGGCGGCAGAGCAGCGCCTCCTGGGCACCAGAGCTCTTGCAGCGGATCTCCGCGTCCTGCAGGACGGCCAGCGCTCCGGCCAGCCGGGCTGCGGGCCAGGCACCGAGCGCCGCCACATATTGGGGCCGCACACGGAAGAAGATGGGCGGCCTCGCACCGTCGACGGCCGCCTGCGGCGCGCTCCCGCGCTCGACCTCGGCCTGCAGGCGGAGAAGCCGCACGACCAGGCTTGCCGAGACGCGGAGGATGGCGATCGGCGCCATCCCTTCGCCGAGCAGGCGGTCGAGATTGCGCTCGAGCCGTGCGCGGTCGCCGCCGATCCAGCCGAAGGTGACATCGTCCATCGCGAGCGCCGCGCTGTCGCCGACCACGGCCGCGGCGTCGCCCAGCCTCACCCGCTTCTCTTCCGGGCCGACATAGAGGGCGAGCTTCTCGAGCTCGCGACGCGTGATCTCCCGGTCGACACCGAGATGCCCCTCCAGATAGGCCAGCGCGTCGGGCTCGGGCTCGAGGCCCGCCTCGCTCAGCTGGGTGCGGATGCTTCGGCCGAGATCGCGACCTTCCTCGCGATAGCAGGCGATCACCGCCACCGCGGGCGACCGCTCGGCCAGCTTGCGCAGGCTCGAGCTCGTGCCCAGCTCCTCGGCCTCCAGAACGACCAGAGCCTCGATCGTCTCGTGGCCCAGCAGCAGCTCGAGGGCGCGGGTGGCGAGATCGGCCATGCGCCGGACGCGCACGAGCCGCCGGCCGCCGAGAAGGCAGAGGCTCTGGGCCTCGAGGGCCAGGCGCTCGGGCTCGGTCTGGAGCTGCTCGCCGGCGAGCTCGCTGACCCGGAACGGATCCTCGAGATCGTCGACCACGCTCCGGCCGAGCCGGGTCGCCCGCTCGGCGACGAGCCCGGCGTCCGGGCCATAAAGGAGGATGACGGGCTGGTCCGGCGCGCGGAGAAGGCGCTCCACGTCGCGCGCCTGGACCTTCATGTCTTGCTGTCGGCGAAGTGGATGGCCAGCCGGTCGCGAATCTCCTGGCTCATCTCCACGAGCGCGCGCTGGGCAGCGTCCTGCTTCGCGACGAGCGTCGCGTAGGGCGCCTTGACGACATTGTAGCTCGCGACGCGGCGCGTGGCCGAGCGCAGCAGCACCGCCCCGTCGTCGCGCCGACGGAGCTGGTAGGTCGCGATCAGCGTCAGGTCGTAGCGCGTGATGTTGTCGTTGAGCTGGATGGCGAGCGCGGTCGACTGCTGGTCGAGCTGGACGTCGAGATTGTAGCGCTCGGGCTCGTAGAGGCCGGCCGGATTGAGCGCATCGACCAGCGCCACCTTGAACTGCTGCCCGAGCTGGTTGTTCGGGGTCCGGATGTCGACCGAGGCCAGCGCCGGATTGACCTCCCGGCCCACGGCGCCGCCATAAAGGGGGTGCAGGCCGCAGCCTGCGAGCAGCGCTGGCACCGCCAGGGCGGCGGCCGCCCCCAGCAGGCGGCGCCGGCTCGGCCGCTCAGACGACGACATTGACGATCTTGTCCGGGACGACGATCACGCGGCGCGCCGGCCGCCCCTCCATCGCCCGCTGCACGTTGGGCTCCGCCAGCGCGGCCCGCTCCAGCGCCTCCTTGGCGCTGCCCTTGGGCAGGCGCACCTCGCCGCGACGCTTGCCGTTGACCTGCACGGCCACCGACACCTCGTCCTCGCCGAGGAACGAGGGGTCGGCCACGGGCCAGGCGTGCGTGGCCAGCAATGTCTCGTGGCCCAGACGCGACCACAGCTCCTCGGCCAGATGCGGCGTCATCGGCTCGATCAGGTGGGTCAGGGTCTCGCAGGCCTCGCGCAGCAGGGCCCCGTTGCCGCCGCCATAGGCCTCGATGCCGTTGCTGAACGCGCGCACCAGCGCTACCGCCTTGTTGAAGTGGAAGCGGTCGAGCGCCTCCGACACGTCGGCGATGCTGCGGTGGATCAGGCGCTTGAGCGCCAGGTCGTCGCCCTCGAGCCCGGCGGTGACCGGCGGCGTTCCAGCGGGCGCGAGCCGGCCGAGGACCTCGTCGACCAGGCGCCACACGCGGTTGATGTAGCGCCAGGCGCCGTCGATCCCGCCCTCGGTCCATTCGAGATCGCGGTCGGGCGGGCTGTCGGAGAGCATGAAGAGGCGCGCCGTATCCGCGCCATAGGCCTCGATGATCTCGGTGGGGTCGATCGTGTTGAGCTTCGACTTGCTCATCTTCTCGACCCGGCCCGGAAACACCGGCTGGCGGTCCGCGACCGTGACCCAGCCGCCGGCCTCGTCCTTCGTCACCTGGGAGGGCTCGAGCCACTGGCCCTTCTCGTCCTTGAAGGTCAGATGGTTGATCATGCCCTGGGTGAAGAGGCCGGCGAAGGGCTCGGCGAGGTCCATGAGCCCGCAGGCCGACATCGCGCGCGTGTAGAAGCGCGCGTAGAGGAGGTGCAGCACGGCGTGCTCGACGCCGCCGATATACTGGTCGACCGGCAGCCAGTAGTCGACCTCCGCGCGGTCGAACGGCCGGTCCTGGACATGGGGCGAGCAGAAGCGGGCGAAATACCACGAGCTCTCGACGAAGGTGTCGAACGTGTCGGTCTCGCGCTCCGCCTCGCCGCCACAGCCCGGGCAGCGGACATGCTTCCAGGTCGGATGGCGGTCGAGCGGATTGCCCACACCCGTGATGTCGACGTCCTCCGGCAGGGTCACCGGCAGCTCGCTGCGCGGCACGGGCACGGTGCCGCAGCGCGGGCAGTGGATCATCGGCACCGGGCAGCCCCAATAGCGCTGGCGCGACACGCCCCAGTCGCGCAGCCGATAGCTGACCCGGCCCTCGCCGACTCCAAGATGCTCCAGCTCCTCGATCGCCCGCGCCTTGCCCGCCTCGACGTCGAGGCCATCGAGAAAGCCCGAGTTGAAGAGGAGCCCGTCGCCCACATAGGCCTCGCCCGCGATCTCGAAGCTGGCCGGATCCTGCCCCGGCGGCAGCACCACCGGCAGCACGGGACGGCCATAGCGTCGGGCGAAGTCGAGGTCCCGCTGGTCGTGCGCAGGGCAGCCGAAGATGGCGCCCGTGCCGTACTCCGACAGAACGAAGTTCGCGACGTAGACCGGCAGCTCCACGCCATCGAGGAAGGGATGCCGGCAGCGCAGGCCGGTGTCGTAGCCGCGCTTCTCGGCCGTCTCGAGCGCCGCCTCGCTGGTGCCGCCCTGCAGGCACTCGGCAGCGAACGCGGCGAGCGCAGGGTCGCCGGCAGCAAGCTCCGTCGTCAGCGGATGGTCGGGGGCGATCGCCATGAAGGCGGCGCCGAACAGCGTATCGGGCCGGGTCGTGAAGACCTCGAGCGGCGCCTCGCGGCCGACGATCGCAAAGGACACCCTGGCCCCCTGCGAGCGGCCGATCCAGTGGCGCTGCATCAGCCGCACCTTCTCGGGCCAGCGCTCGAGACCGTCCAGCGCGGCCAGCAGCTCGTCCGCGAAGGCGGTGATCTTGAAGAACCACTGGCTGAGCTTGCGGCGCTCGACCGGCGCGCCCGAGCGCCAGCCCCGGCCGTCGATCACCTGCTCGTTGGCGAGCACGGTCTGGTCGACCGGATCCCAGTTGACCCAGCCTTCCTTCTTATAGGCGAGGCCCCGCTCGTGCATGTCGAGGAACATCGCCTGCTCGTGCCGATAGTACTCGGGATCGCAGGTCGCGATCTCGCGCGTCCAGTCGAGGGACAGGCCCATCGTCCGGATCTGGTCGCGCATCTCCTTGATGTTGCCGTAGGTCCAGGTCTTGGGATGGATGCCGCGCCGCACGGCGGCACCCTCGGCCGGCAGGCCGAACGCGTCCCAGCCCATCGGGTGGAGCACGTTGAAGCCCTGGGCGCGCTTCAGCCGGGCCACCACGTCGCCCAGCGTGTAGTTGCGCACATGGCCCATATGGATGCGGCCCGAGGGATAGGGGAACATCTCGAGCACGAAATATTTGGGTCGCGACCGGTCGATCTCGGCGCGGAAGACCTGGCGCTCCTCCCAGATCCTCTGCCATTTGCTCTCGGTCGCGCGAAAGGGATAGCGGGACATGTCTCGTCTCGTCAGGAGCTAGCTGTCGGCACGGGGCCGACGAAGGATAGGATGACCGGCAGCCGGCCGTCGCGGCACGGGCTCGATCGAAAGCCTCAGCTCGCGGCCTGCAGGCTCGAGATGCGCAGCTGCCGCGCCCGGGTCAGGATCTTGTCCTCGAGCTCGACCGATGTCTTGGGGTCGACCGGCGCATCCAGCCAGTGCCCGGCGGCATCCTCGGTCTGCCGGAAAACCGTCACCTTGACGCCATCGGCGCGAAGCACCGTGTCGCGGATCTGGACCTGGACCTTGAGGCGCTCCTTCGGCGCCGAGGTCGGCTGATACCAGTCGGTGATGATCAGCCCGCCGAACGGATCGGCCGAGGCGAGCGGCATGAAGTCGATCGTGTCGAGCGCGCCGCGCCAGAGATAGGCGTTGACTCCGATGCCCCCGCTGCCGCCGGTGTCGGCATTGTCCCGCTTGCCGCCCCCGCCGAACAGCGAGAAGCCGTCCGAGCCCTCGATCGTGCCGTACTGGTCCCGCTGGCGCTGGTCCCGGGGATCGCGCGTGCTCATGTCGGGCGTCTGCATGTACTGGCAGCCCGCGAGGAGAGCGATCAGGAACAGGGCACCGAGCCTGAGCAAAGGCAGCTTTCGCGATATCATGACAAGGCAGCACCAACCGAGCGGCTGCTCGCTCGAAGCGAGCGGGCCGGACCATAGCACAGGACCCGACAAATGCCAGAGCCGGCGCGCCCTGCCCTAGAAGCGAAGGCGAACGCCCAGCCGCCCCATCGTCGAGGGCTCGGCGTCCGGGGTGGACTGCACGGCGAGATCGCCCTCGAGGGAGAGCCAAGGCAGCGCCAGCAGATCGGTGCTGAACATCCAAAAGTCACGATTGGGCGCGCCACTGCGCGGCTGCTCGCCGTAGGAGAGACGGGCAGAGAGGGCACCATAGCCGACCGTGGCGCCCATCATGTCGGTCTCGGCACCCATCAGGTTGGTGCGCGAGAGCGCGCCGCCGATCGAGAAGCTCGACCATTCGAGGGCACCACCCAACGCCAGCGTGCCCGCATCGCTCGATGGCGCACCCGGTGCGGGAGCGACATCGCGCCCGCCCGAGAGCAGGCCAAGCCCGCTGGGCTCGCCCGACGAGCCCGAGATGTTGAGACGCAGCCGAGGCATGTCCAGCCCGCTCAGCCCGAGATCGTCGAGCAGAACGCTGCCGCCGCCGCGCGGGGTGAAGTCGATCAGAAAGCCTGGATTGTCGTTGCTCAGCGAGAAGCTGCTGCTCGAGAGCTCGTCCGGCCCGGCCCCTTCGGTGGCGGGCACCGGCGAGCCGCTCATGTAGCCGCCTCGCACGAGCTGGGCAGCGCTCGCCGGCGACGCCGCGGCAAGCGCGACGCCCAGCATCGAGATCAATAGAGAAGAAAGGCGACGATGACGCCGCATCGCGAGACATCCAGTAGAGCAGCCGTCTGACCGCTTCTATAGCACGCCGGGATCGCACCGTGCAGTGTCGCCGGGTGACAGTGCCGGAAATCCGCGATCTCGGGCCCGATGATGTGACCACCGGTCGCGGAGGCGGCTGCGCCAGCCGCCCGAAAGGGAAAGGGCCGCCCTTTCGGGCGGCCCTTGTCGAGGATGACTGCGCAGGGTGTGGATCAGAACGTGAACTGAAGCCGGCTGATGTAGAGCCAGCCGTCGTCGCTGCCACCCTGGTCGAGGTTGAAGTGCGACGCCTCGCCGCTCAGCCACACACCCGGGACCAGCCCGATCTGAGCACCAAGGACGACGGCGTTCGACTTGTCGCTTCCGTCCGGCAGACCAACGGGATTGTTCTGCTGATACTCGTTGTTCGTGTCGATCACCTGGCCCCAGTTGATCGAGAGAGCCACCGGCCCGAGCTTGGTCGCAGCACCGACGTTGTAGAACTGGTGCCTCGCGCCCAGCGTCTCGTCCCAACCGTAAGCGCCGGCGATGCTGAAGCCGCCGAACGACAGCACCAAGCCCGGCTGGATGCCCTTGGTGTCGCCGCCGCCACTCTGCTGCTTGCGACCGACATCGCCGACCACCGAGGCCTTGATGTCCATCGCGCCGAAGCTGCCGGCATAGGTGATGCCGCCTTCGACCAGATCCTGGACGCTGTCGACGTTCGTGACGGCGAAGTCGTTGCCGTTGCTGTCGGTGTGCGGCGTGTAGCTCACGCCGGCCTGGAAGCCAGCGATCGTCGGCGAGTAGTAGATGATCTTGGTGGCGTCACCGGTGTTGCCGACGAACGTGGTCGACTCCATGTCGACCAGCGTGCCGTCGAGGCCGCCGGTGCCGACGGCGATCGACCAGGCACCCAGGGCCATGTTGTGGGTGATGCCGTCCTCTTCACCGAAGCGGACCTCACCGAACGAGCCCCGCATCCAGGTCCACGCCTCGTCGGTGTTCGTGCCACCGTTGTTCGAGTTGGTGTTCACCCGGATCTGGAAGCCGTACTCGATGCCGGTCGACTCGTCCTGAGCACGACCGTTGATCTCGAGCCGGTAGTTGGTCCGGAAGTCCCAGCTCGAGTTCTTGTCGCTCGTGTATTGGCGGTCGCCGACGGCGCCACCAAATGCCTCGAAACGACCGTAGCCGCCGATCGTCAGATCGAACGGGGATGCCGTCGTCACCGTGCCTGCGGAAGCCGGGCTGACGCCCGCCATCATGCCGGCGCCGAGCAGAGCGGTGGTGCCTAGCAATACCCTCTTGAGTGCCATCGCTTCGTTCTCCTCCACACCCCCGCGCCGAGGGTGCTAGCCGCAGCTCGCAACACACACGGCAACGGACGTCGCCCTGTGCCTCGAGAGCAGGCGCCTCGCACAGCGGCACGCCTCGCTCCCAACCACGGTCGTTATTCTAACTGTTGGTACACGAAGCAAGGATGGCTCGGGCACCCCCCGGCCTTTGCGCAACCACTGTGACGGGGTTGCAACAAGGGCCGGGGTGGCGCGGCGACAGAGGTCCGATCAGAGGCTGAGGCGCGGCCTGTTAGAACGTGAACTGGAGGCGGCTGATGTAGAGCCAGCCATTGTCGCCCCCGCCCGAGTCGAGGTCGAAGTGCGATGCCTCGCCGCTCAGCCAGACGCCGGGCACCAGCCCCACCTGGGCGCCGAGGATGACGGCGTTCGACTTGTCGCTGCCCGCGGGCAGGCCGTTAGGCTCGTTGGTGCGATAGGCGTTGTTCGTGTCGAGCACCTGGCCCCAGTTGATCGAGAGAGCCACCGGCCCGATCGGGTACGCCGCGCCAACGTTGTAAAACGAGTGCCTGGCGTCGTTTGTCTCGTCCCAGCCGTAGGCGCCGGCGATGCTGAGCTTGCCGAACGACAGAACCAGGCCCGGCTGGATACCCTTGGTGTTGCCGCTGCCCGATTGAGCGCGGCCGACATCGCCGACCACCGAGGCCTTCACGTCCATCGCCCCGAAGCTGCCGGAATAGGTGACGCCACCGTCGACCAGGTCCTGGACGTCGTTGATGCCGTTGGCGTTGGTGACGGCGAAATCGTTGCCGTCGCTGCTGGTGTGCGGGTCGTAGCTCACGCCGAACTGGAAGCCGGCGATCGTCGGCGAGTAGTAGATGATCTTCGTCGAGTCGCCGGTGTTGCCGACGAACGTCGTCGATTCGAGGTCGACCAGCGTGCCGTCCAGGCCGCCCGTGCCGACCGCGATCGACCAGGCACCCAGCGACATGTTGTGGGTGACGCCGTCCTCCTCGCCGAAGCGAACCTCACCGAACGAGCCCCGCATCCAGGTCCAGGCCTCGTCGGTGTTGGTGCCGCCACTATCCGTGTTGGTGTTCACCCTGATCTGGAAGCCATACTGGATTCCGGTCGACTCGTCCTTGGCCTGGCCGTCGATCTCGAGCCGGTAGTCCGTCCGGAAGTCGAAGCTCGAGTTCTTGTCGCTCGTGTACTGGCGATCGCCGATGGCGCCGCCGACCGCATCGAACCGGGCATAACCGCCGATCGTCAGATCGAATGGAGATGCCGTCGTCACGGTGCCCGCAACAGCCGAGCCGGCACCAGCCATCATGCCGGCGCCGAGCAGAGCGGTAGTGCCCAGTAGTGCCTTCTTCAATGCCATCGCATTTATTCTCCTGCAGACCCCCGCGCCGAGGGTGATTGCCGCAGCCCCAAACACCGAGGCGAAGCTCGCCAGACCCAAAAACCCGTCCCGGCTCTTCGCGTTATCCACGTGACGGTCCGATAGCGCCGATTCCGAATACCGCCCAGATTAATGTTTCTTTGGAATCGGCGCGATCATTACTTGCGCGTCATAAAACTATAGCCATGTCGCCGCCGAAATAGGCAGCCCGTCGGGCGACGTGAGGACGAGTTCGCCCTTCCGGCCCGCCATGGGCGAGCCGGGGCGCCTCGATCGAAAGGGCGATCAGTTGAGGACGGGGGTCCGGGGCGCGTAGAGCGGCGCGGCCACGCTCAAGGGATTCCGCACCACGATGCCCGGATTGGCGTAGTAGTCGACGAAGAGGTTGACGCGCGGCCGCCTGCCCTTGTTGCGCACGGAATGGCGCAGGCGGTTGTTGAAGTCGTAGGCGTGCCCCATCAGCATCGTGAAGCGGCGGCCACCGATCTTGTACTCGACCGAGGGGGTCGAGCTCAGCGAGACGTGGATGCGGTGTGCTTTCTCGGCCATAGCATGGCCGTCGACATGGGGGGCGATGTGCCCGCCCGCCTGGAGCCGGACCAGGGCCAGCCGCGTGACCACCCCGCCCGGCCGCTTGAGGGGCGCTATCGCCTGCTCGACCACCGGCGCCAGCACATCCTTGAAGCGCTCGAAATCGGGCATGGTGAAGACCGGCCAGAGGTCGGTATCCTCGCGCCCCACCGGCAGGTAGCGCTCGGGATCGAGGCCCCGCTCCTTGGCCCAGACATAGACGAGATCCTCGAAGTGCTGGATCCCGGTGGTGCTGGCCGAGGCGTGCCACTCCGTCTTGAAGAGGATGTTGTCCGTGACCGCATGGGCGCTGGCGGCCAGCGCGTCGCGGCGGAACGTGTTGGCCGTCCAGTCGTCCTCGGTCAACGCGCCGACCATCTCGATCAGCCGGCCGACGTCGACCGCGCCGAGATCACGAAGCGGGACGCCGATGTCCATCGGGGAGGCCTCCAGGATGCCATGACCGACGGGAGACTAGCACCCGCCAGCGGCCCCCGAGAAGCGCCAGACGCTCAAGGGGCGGGCGTTATCACCTGCATGCGCTGCATGTCCGCCAGGAAGCGGTCGAGCTTGGCGGCGGGCTCGCTGGCGAAGGCGTTGCCGAGCTCGCCGCGCCCGAAGCTCTCCCGCGCCACGACCCAGGCCACGAGATCCCGGACCACCATCGGCACCTCGACCGCCTCGCGGGAGCCCGTCTTGACGAGCCCGCAGCGCCCGCCCTGCTCGACGAGGCGCAGGTCCCGCCTGACCGCGAAGCGCTCCTCGGCGTTCTCGATGATGCCGGGCAGGTCGTAGGTCTCGCGCGAATACTGGAAGTTGCCCATGAAGGCCGCGATCTGCGCGGTCGCCTCGGGCGTGCCAAGGATCTCCGCGACACGCGAGCCCAGGGCACCCAGCCGCTCGCCCAGCGCAGCGGCGCCGCCGCTCGGCAGGTTCGCCCGCGCCAGCGGCTCCTGGATCATGCGCTCGAAGAGCCAGGTCATCACGTCGAGGCCGATCGGATAGGTGACCCCGAAGGCGATGTGGACACAAGGGCCGTCGTCGGCCAGGGCATAGTGGTACTGGCCGCGGGGCAGATAGAGCAGATCGCCCGGCTTGAGCCGGACCTCCTTCCAGAGGTCGCCCTTGGCCTTGTCGTGATGCTCCTGGGGCTGGCTCTTGAAGGCGGGATGGGCGATCGGGCTCTCGGCCCGGCCCTCGAACACCATCCAGGTCTTCTCGCCCATGCAGTGGACGGCGAAGACGTCGTGCGTGTCGTAGTGGACGCGAAAGCCCTGCTTGCGCTTCGAGGAGAGATAGAGGTTGGCCTGCACCTTGCCGTGCAGGGCCTCCTCCAGCGCGCGCGAGAAGGTCGAGAGCTCGGGGGTCAGCTGGTCGATGTCGTTGGCCACCAGCGTGGCGCCCCGCTTGAGCAGGGCCTGCACGCGGGCGGGGTCGGGGCGGAGGACCTGCCCGCCGTCGCGCCCGACCGCTGCAGCGGCATAGGCCCCTGGCGGAATGGGCTCCTTGTCCAGCACCATCGGCAGGGACTGGGCCGACCAGATGCTCGTCATGCCGAGCAGGTGGTTGAGAACCGGCCAGCTCATGACCGCGGCGAACTTCTCGGGCGTGCCCTCGAGATGAAGCGGGTGCTGGCCGAGATGCTCGGCCAGGAAACGCTCGGCGCCGAGCGGCGCCACGATGTCCTCGAACGTCGTCATGGCTTGACTCCTGGCCGAGCGTCCTCACCCTCTCGGGCGTCGCCAGGGGAGCATACATGGCCGCAACCGAGGGACAAGGCGAGGCGCCGGTCGATGTCGCCGCCAATCTCGCCGAGGTACGGCGACGGATCGCCGCGGCGGCGACGGCCGCCGAGCGCGACCCCGCCGAGGTCACGCTGATCGCCGTCTCGAAGACCCAGCCGATCGAGCGCATCGAGGCGGCGCTCGCCGCCGGGCATCGCGTGTTCGGCGAGAACTACGTCCAGGAGGCGGCCGGCCGCTGGCCGGCGCTGCGCGAGCGCTTTCCCGGCGTCGAGCTGCACATGATCGGCGCGCTGCAGTCCAACAAGGCGGCCGAGGCGGTGGCGCTCTTCGACGTCATCCAGACGGTGGACAGGCCGAGGCTGGCAGCCGCGCTCGCCAAGGAGATGGCGCGGCAGGGCCGCCACCCGCGTCTGCTCGTCGAGGTCAACAGCGGCGAGGAGCCGCAAAAAGCCGGCATCGTGCCGGCCGAGCTCGAGGGCTTCCTCCGGCACTGCCGGGACGAGCTGGGCCTCGAGATCGCCGGCCTGATGGCGATCCCGCCGGCCGACGAGGACGTGGCCCTGCACGCGGCCCTGCTGGCCAAGCTCGCCGCCCGGCATGGCCTGGGCGTGCTGAGCATCGGGATGAGCGCCGACTACGAGGCCGCCATCGGCTTCGGCGCCACCCATGTCCGGGTCGGCACGGCGATCTTCGGCGCCCGCCCCCCGCGCGCCGCCGCCTGAGGCACGAGGCGCCCTCGCCCGCTCACCGCCGCAGGACGCGATAGGCGATCAGCAGGACGATGGATCCCAGCACGGCCACGACGAAGCTGCGGATGTCGAAGCCGCTGACGCTGCCGAGCCCGATCGCGTTGCCGATGAAGCCGCCGACGACGGCACCCACGATGCCCAGAAGGATCGTGACGATGAACCCGCCCGGGTCGCGGCCCGGCATCAAGAGCTTGGCGATGGCGCCGGCGATCAGGCCGAAGACGATCCAGGCGAGAATGCCCATGCGTTTCCCCCTTCAATCTCGTTCAGGTCGCTCGGGGCACTAACGTCCGGTCGCGTCACGGGTGCCCGTGACGCCGCATTTCTCGTCCCGGGCCTCAGGCGGCATCCTTGCGCCGACGGATCTCGCCGAACACCTCGGCGTCGCTGGAGTCCTCCATGCCGAGGCGCCGCCGGATGTCCGCATTGCCGGCGCGAAGGAAGGGATTGGTCGCCTTCTCGCGGCCGATGGTCGTGGGGATCGTCGGCTCGTTGCGGCCGCGCGCGGACTGGATCTGCGCCACCCGCTGGCTCAGCGCCAGATTGTCCGGATCGACGGTGCGGGCGAAGCGGGCGTTGGAGAGGGTGTACTCGTGCCCGCAATAGACCTTCGTGTCGTCGGGCAGGACCATGAGCTTCGAGAGGGACGACCACATGGTGGGCGCATCGCCCTCGAGCAGGCGGCCGCAGCCGACCGCGAAGAGGGTGTCGCCGCAGAAGAGGGCGCGGGCTTCCTCGAACCAGTAGCTGATGTGGCCACGCGTGTGGCCCGGCGTGTCGAAAACCTTGGCCACCGCCTTGCCCAGCTCGAACGTGTCGCCCTCGCCGACCTCGACGTCGATGCCGGGAATGCGGTCACGGTCGGCGCGCGGCCCGACGATCCTGCAGCCGAAGCGCTCCTTGAGCTCGAGATTGCCGCCCACATGGTCGCTGTGATGGTGGGTGGTGATGATCCAGTCGAGCCCGCGACCGCTGGCCTTGAGGCTTGCCAGGACCGGTCCCGCCTCGGCCGGATCGACCACGCCGCTCGTGCCGCTCTCCGGCTCGAAGACCATGAAGATGTAGTTGTCGCTCAGCGCCGGAACGACCTCGATCTCGAGCTTGCCCGCCATGTCCCCACCCCCACTCAAAGCGCCTGTTGATGCAGATAGCGCCCAAATGGGTTATCTTGAAGGCAGGTCATGCGCTTTTCTGACGGGAGCCGGCGTGCAGGATGCGCCCTGACATCGACGATCTCGCGGCGTTCTACGCGACCCGGCAGGGGCAGCTGGCGCGGCGCCTCTTCAATAACCAGATCCGTGCCCTCTGGCCCGATGTGGCGGGCCAGAGCGTGCTCGGCGTGGGCTATCCGGCACCGTTCCTGGCCGCGCTCGATCGCGCCGAGCGGACGATCGGCCTGATGCCGGCGACCCAGGGGGCGGCCCGCTGGGCGCCGGAAGGGCGCAACCGCGTCGTCCTGGCGCGCGAGGACGAGCTGCCGCTGCCCGACGGCAGCTTCGACCGCGTGCTGCTGGTGCACGCGCTCGAGTGCGCGCAGCATCTCAGCCGTCTGCTGCGCGAGGTCTGGCGGGTCTGCGCCGACGGCGGCCGCATCCTGGCCGTCGTCCCGAACCGCCGCGGCCTTTGGTGCTGGAGCGACCGCACGCCCTTCGGCTACGGCCAGCCCTACAGCTTCACCCAGCTGCAGAACATGCTGGAGCGCCATCTCTTCGCCCCGGTGCAGCAGGGCCGAGCGCTCTATCTGCCGCCCACGACCTCGACCCTGCTCCTGCGGGCGGCAATCCCCGCCGAGCGGATCGGCCTGCGCCTGATGCCGCAGGTCGCTGGGGTCATCATGATCGAGGCCGAGAAGCGCATCTATGTCGGCCGGCCGGAGCCGGCGAGGCGGCGCGCGCCGAGACGGCGCTACGTGTCCGTGCCGCAGGGCGCCATGGCGCGCCGTACGCCCGGTCGGGAGCTCGTCCTGACACGCCACTCCCGTCTCGACGAAGCGTCCTGACCAGCAGGCCGCACGAGGCACGGGGCCGGGCGCCGTGGCCGCCTGTCGCGGTCGCACGCCGTCCGGCCGGGGAGCGGGCCGCGGGGGCGCGGCCATCACGAGGAGGATCGGATTGATGCCGAGGCTGGACGAAGGCGCGCGTGGCGTCTTCATCATCGCCGCCACGCCGTTCGACGAGCGGGGTGCTCTCGACCTCGAGAGCACGGACCGGCTCGTCGACTTCTACCTCGAGCGCGGCGTGCACGGGATGACGGTGCTGGGCATGATGGGCGAGGCCCCGAAGCTCACCCAGGACGAGGCGGTGACCTTCGCGCGGCGCGTGCTGGGCCGCGTCGACGGGCGGGTGCCGGTGGTGGTGGGCGTGTCGAGCCCGGGCTTTGCGACCATGCAGGCGCTGGGCCGGGCCGTGATGGATGCCGGTGCCGCGGGCCTGATGGTGGCGCCGCCCGGAACGCTCAAAGGCGACGAGGCCGTTCTCGGCTATGCGCGCGAGGTGAGCCGCACGCTGCGCGACGCTCCATGGGTGCTCCAGGACTTCCCCTTGTCGGGCAGCCCGCCGATGAGCCCGGCGCTGATCCGCCGGATCGCCGACGCCTGCCCCTCCTGCGTGATGCTGAAGCACGAGGACTGGCCCGGGCTCGACAAGATCACGGCGCTGCGCGCGATGGAGGCGGAAGAGGGCCGGCGGCTCAGCATCCTCGTGGGCAATGGCGGCCTCTTCCTGCCCTTCGAGCTCGAGCGCGGGGCCGATGGGGCCATGACCGGCTTTGCCTTCCCCGAGATGCTGGTCGGCGTCTGCGCGCTCACCGCGGCGGGGCGGCGCGAGGAGGCCATGGACCTCTTCGATGCCTATCTGCCGCTCGTCCGCTACGAGCAGCAGCCGGGCATGGGGCTCGTGGTGCGCAAGCACGTGCTGCAGCAACGGGGCGCCATCGCCTCGGCGACGCTCCGAGCACCAGCACCCGGGCTGAGCGCCGAGACACGGGCGGAGATCGGCCGGCTGCTCGCCCGCCTCGAGCGGCTGCGGGCAAGCCATTGCCTGCCCTCGGCATGAGCTCTTACGAGCCGCCCGACGGCGATGCGCCCTTCGCGCGCCAGCGCGAGCAATCTGGACATAGGATGGGATGGAGGTGGGAAGCCCGATGAAACTGGTGGCCCAGGCGATATCGGAGAGCCTGTTCGAGCCTTATGGCCGTCTCGTCGAGCGGCCGCGCGGGCCCGAGCGGCCGTCTCTCGACGCGCTGATCGAGCAGCGTGACGAGGAAGCGCGGCTGAAGGTGCTCCTCACCATGCGCGAGCCGCTGAGCCTGCCGCTCGAGGCGCCCCGTATGGAGCGGCACCGCCGCTCCGTGCAGCTCTTCGTGCCCATCGCGGCGTCGAGCTACCTGGCCGTCGTCGCGACAGGCGCGGACGCGCCCGATCCGGCGACGCTTTGCGCCTTCATCGTTCCGGGCGACCTCGGCATCGCCTATGCGATCGACACCTGGCATCTGCCGATGGCGACCCTGGACGACCCCGGCACCTTCGTCGTGCTCATGGCGATGACCGGCGATCCGGCGCGCGACGAGGAGTGGTACGACCTGCCGGACCCGCTCGTCGTCGCCGCCTGACCCGCAGCCAAAGGGCACCTCATCCGTTGATCCTCGTCAACGCGGTGTCGCACCCGCGAATCTAGATGCTTGGATCTCGGATCGACTCTGCCGGGCTCGGCTGGCCGGCGAGCCCGGGTCGATCCGCCTTGCCATGGCCGTCGCTCGCGCGACCGCAGGCAACGCGAAGGAGAATGGCATGCCGGAGCTGCAGATCGCCCTGGACAAGGTCTGCTTCCTGATCGTCGAGGCACGGGAGTTCGACGTCCAGGAGGCCGTCGTCGACGAGGACGACGATTCGAGCCCCATCGACGACGGCTTCCGCAGCGTCCTCGAGGCCCACGGCGACGATTCGACGTTCCAGGAGCTGAAAAGCGTCATCGACGACCTCAACGACGACGAGCAGGCCGATCTCGTGGCCCTGACCTGGCTCGGGCGGGGCGACTTCTCGATCGACGAGTGGGACGAGGCCCGGCGCACGGCGCGTGGCCGCAGGACCGGTCCCACCTCGCTCTACCTTCTCGGCATCCCGGTGCTGTCCGACTATCTCGAGGAAGGCCTGGCTGCGTTCGGGCTTTCCTGCTCGGGCTGAGGAGCGGCCGCGCTGCCGAGCGCCCCTTGCCGAAGGACGGACCGCCCGCGCCGGAGTTTCTGGGAGACCACCATGGATGAGGACAGGAGCGTTCGTACCCTGCGGCTCGACGACGATGGCCGGATTCCGAACAGCCCTCTCCCGCTGCTGCTCTATGCGGGCGCGATCGCCAGCGAGACGGATGACCTCGCCGGCGCGCTCGAGCAGCGCTTCGCCGACAACGGGTGGCGCGGCAGCTGGCGCAACGGGATTTTTCCGTTTCATCACTATCACAGCACCAGCCACGAGGTGCTGGGCATCGCACGCGGCAGCGCCCGCGTGCGCTTCGGCGGGGAGAAGGGCCCGGTCGTGGAGGTCACGGCCGGCGACGTCGTCGTGATCCCTGCCGGCGTGGGCCACAAGAATGAAGGCAGCTCGCCCGACCTTCTCGTCGTCGGCGCCTATCCCGAGGGTCGCGACTACGATCTCTGCCGGGGCGAGCCCGGCGAGCGGCCGCGTGTGCTCGAGAGCATCGCGGCCGTGCCGCTGCCGGCGAGCGATCCCCTCTACGGGTCCCGGGGGCCTCTCCTCGAGCAATGGGCCAGTGCCGAGCGTTGAGCCACCCGACAGACGAAACACGCGAGCTCCGGGCAGCGCGATCAATTCCAGGTTGACATATCAGGTTTCCCTGGCGATTGTCGGTTGGGTAGGTCGCCAAGGAAATCAGCGATGCCTGTCGGCAAGCTTTGTGCCGCGGGAGCCGCGCTCGGCCTCCTCGTCGCGGCGCCGGTGGCCGGCGAGACCCTTCGGTTCTCTGCCCGCGGCGACATCGGCAGCCTCGATCCCTACGGCCTGAACGAGACCTTCACGCTCGGCTATCTGGGCAACATCTACGAGGGTCTGGTGGCTCGCGGTCCCGATCTCGCCCTGGTCCCCGGCCTTGCCGAGCGCTGGGAGATCGTCGAGCCGACGCGCTGGCGCTTCCATCTGCGCAAGGGCGTCAAGTTCCAGAACGGCGACGCGTTCGATGCGGACGACGTGCTGTTCTCGGCGACGCGGGCCCGCGAGGCGGGCTCGGACCTGAAGGCCCGCCTCGCGGGCGTCGTGCAGGTCGTCAAGGTCGACGACAGCACGGTCGACTTCGTGACGGAGACGCCCAACCCGATCCTCAATGCCGAGTGGGACACCTGGTACATCATGGATCGGGAGTGGGCCCTCGCGCACGGGGCCCAGCATCCGACGCGAACCGGCGATCCGACGGGCACCTATGCCGACATGCACGCCAACGGCACGGGCCCCTTCGCCGTCACTGGCCGCGAGGTCGACGTGAGGACGACCGCCCGGCGCTTCGACGGATGGTGGGGCCAGCGCACCGACAATCTGGACGAGGTCGTCTTCGAGCCGATCAAGACCGACTCGACCCGGGTGGCCGCCCTCCTCTCGGGCGAGCTCGACGTCATCCTCTCGGTGCCCGTCCAGGACGTGCGGCGGATCGAGAGCAATCCCGGAACCCACGTCCTGAGCGGACCCGAGCTGCGCACCATCTTCCTCGGGCTCGACCAGTCGCGCGACGAGCTCCTCTACGCGACCGTGAAAGGCAAGAACCCCTTCAAGGACCGGCGCGTGCGCCTGGCCTTCTACCAGGCGATCGACATCGAGGCCATCAAGGCCAAGATCATGCGTGGCCAGTCGACGCCGACCGCCGCCATGGTGGCACCCGGCGTCGAGGGCTATCCCAAGGATCTTGAGCGCTATCCCTACGACCCGGCCGCCTCCCGCCGGCTCCTCGCCGAGGCGGGCTATCCGGACGGCTTCGGCGTCACCCTCGACTGCCCGACCGACCGCTACGTCAACGACGAGTCCATCTGCGTCGCCATCGTCGGCATGCTCGCCCGCATCGGCATCAAGGTGCGTCTCGAGGCCAAGCCCAAGGCGCTCTACTTCGGCAAGGTCCTGGCCCAGGGCGGCTACGACACGAGCTTTTACCTGCTCGGCTGGACACCGACCAGCAACGACAGCTGGAGCACGCTCTTCAACGTCGTCCAGACACGCGATCCGGCGTCCGGGGCCGGCGCCTTCAATCTCGGCGGCTACTCGAGCCCGGCCATCGACGCGCTGTCGGGCCGGATCATGGGCGAGACCGACCTCGCCAGGCGCCGCGCGCTGATCGAGCAGGCCTGGCAGCTGCTGCACGACGATGTCGGCTATCTCCCCCTGCACCAGCAGGCGCTCGCCTGGGGCGTGCGCGACGGCGTCACGCTCGTCCAGCGACCCGACGACCAGTTCCTTTGGCGCTGGGTCCGCATCGAGCGCTGAGCGTGCGGCGGGGCCACATTCGGGCACCCTGAGCGGCCTTCGCCTTCCCGAAGCTGGACCTCGACCGCGCGGCCGGGGCACACTGACTACTCCGCGACCGCCCGAAGCCGAGGTCATGAGCGATCAGACGCCCGAGAAGGGAACACAACAGCCGGTGGTGGCGTGCCATGATTGCGGCACCATCCATCATGTGATCCCGCTGCCCGCCGGCGAGAAGGCGCGCTGCATCCGTTGCGGCGCCACCCTCTATCGAGGCGTCCGGGACAGCATAGGGCGCGCGCTCGGCCTCTCGCTCGCCGCTCTCTTCCTGTTCGTGATCGCCCAGACCTTTCCGTTCCTCACCTTCGAGATGAAGGGGCTGGGTGACACCTCGACGCTCCTCTCGGGTGCCCGCGGCCTCTATCAGCAGGGCGTATGGCCGCTGGCCATCCTCGTCTTCATGGTCGCCACCGTCATTCCCCTGGTGA
The DNA here is from genome assembly GCA_963735065.1 of uncultured Alphaproteobacteria bacterium. GTDB lineage: Bacteria > Pseudomonadota > Alphaproteobacteria > Geminicoccales > Geminicoccaceae > CAVTJL01. Next base: position 382,261 of record CAVTJL010000001.1, read on the forward strand.
AGCTCCTGGCCTCGGTCTACGTGCTCCTGCCGCTCCACCTCGGTCGCCGGGTACGCTTCGGCGCCCAGGTCTTCCGCCTCGTCGAGCTCTGCAGTCCCTGGGCGATGATGGAGGTCTATCTGCTGGGCGTGATCGTGGCCTACGTGAAGCTCAGCGATTTCGCCACCTTGAGGCTCGACATAGCCCTCTTCGCCTTCGTGGCCCTCATCGTGCTGATGATCGCCGCCGAGGCGACGCTCGAGCCGCATGCCGTTTGGGAACGGTTCGGCCGGCAGAGCGACGCCAGGATCGTCCGGCCCAACCCGCCCCACGCCCTGGTGAGCTGCCACGCCTGCAGCCAGCTCGTGGCCATGCCGCCCGGCCTCCATGGCCACGGCCGGTGCCCGCGATGCGAGGCGCCGCTGCACCACCGCAAGCCCGACAGCCTCGCCCGGACCTGGGCGCTGGTCGCCGCCGCGACCATCCTCTACATCCCCGCCAACGTGCTACCGGTGATGCGCGTCACGAGCCTCGGCAAAGGCCAGGCGGACACCATCCTGACCGGTGTGCGCGAGCTCCTCGCTGCGGGGATGTGGCCGGTGGCGCTTCTCGTCTTCTTCGCCAGCATCACGGTGCCGGTCCTCAAGCTCATCGGCCTCGTGACCCTCCTGGTGAGCGTTCACCGGGGCTCGGACTGGCGGACCCGCGAGAGAACCAAGATCTTCAGGATCATCGAGGGTGTTGGCCGGTGGTCCATGGTCGACATCTTCATGATCTCGATCCTGGTGGCGCTCGTGAACCTGGGCGCGCTGGCGACGATCGAGCCCGGGCCGGGCGCCATCTGCTTTGCCGCCGTTGTCGTGATCACGATGTTCGCGTCGATGAGCTTCGATCCCCGCCTGATGTGGGACGTCCAGAAGGAGGATGCCGATGGATCCGGGCTCGTCCGCGTCTGATCAGACGCCGCGCCCGCGGGCGCAGGCGGACAATGGCGTGACGATCGCCGAGGTCGACGTCAGGAAGCGACGTGGCATCTCGCTGGTCTGGACCATCCCGATCGTCGCGGCCATCGTCGCGGGGTACATCGCCGTCACGACCTATCTGAACCAGGGTCCGGTGATCACCATCAGCTTCGAGACCGGCGACGGCCTCGAGGCCGGCAAGACCAAGGTCAAGTACAAGGACGTCGACATCGGCGTCGTGCAGTCGGTCAAGATCAGCGACGACCTGCAGCGGGTCATGGCGACGGCCGAGATGAACAAGGGCACGTCCCACTTCCTGACGAGCGACGCACGCTTTTGGATCGTGCGGCCGCGCATCGGGGCAGGCGGCGTCTCGGGTCTCGGCACGCTGCTGTCCGGCGCCTATGTCGAGGTCGACCCCGGCGCGGCCAAGGGCAGCGCCGAGCGCGACTTCACCGGCCTCGAGGTCCCGCCGCTCATCCACTCGAACGTGCCCGGCCGTACCTATACCCTGATGGCGCCGTCGCTCGGCTCGATCTCGCGCGGGGCATCGATCTACTATCGCGGCATCGATGTCGGCCAGATCCTGGGCTACGAGCTCGCCAAGGACGACAAGAGCCTCATCATCCACATCTTCGTGCGCGACGCCGTACGACAAGCTGGTGCGGACCGACAGCCGCTTTTGGAACGTGAGCGGCCTCAGCCTGACCACCGGCGCCAACGGCGTCTCCGTCCACATGGCCTCCGTGCAGTCGCTGCTCGTAGGTGGCGTGGAGTTCGACACGCCGACCCGTCTCGAGACGGGCAAGGTCGCGGAGGCGAGACGCCTCGTTCCAGCTCTTCGACAGCCGCGCGGCGGTGGACGAGAATGCGTACACCGAGCGAATGCCCTTCATGGTGCGCTTCGAGGGGTCGCTCCGCGGCCTCAAGGTCGGCGCGCCGGTGGAGTTCCGCGGGCTCAAGATCGGCTCGGTCAGCGACATCCGGCTGGAATACAACCCCCAGACGAACGCCGTGAGCCGTGCCGGTTCTGATCGAGATCGAGCCACAGCGTCTTCAGCTGTCCGGGCCGTTGGGCGCCATGAAGCCCTACGACGGCATGGCCCGCCTGGTCGAGAAGGGCTTGCGCGCGCAGCTCGTGACCGGAAGCCTGCTCACCGGTGACCTGCTCGTGTCGCTGGACTTCCATCCCGAGGCGGCGCCCGCGAAGCTCGAGATGACCGAGCCCTATCCCACCATTCCCTCGGTCCCGACCCAGCTCGAGGCGTTGACCACCTCGCTCAACGGTATCCTCCAGCAGCTCTCCTCGATGCCGCTGCCGCAGCTCATCGCCGACCTCCGCACGACCGTGAACTCGATCAACGCCACGGTGAGCTCGCCGGCGATCAAAGAGACCGTCGATCGGCTCAACGCGGTCCTGGGCTCCGTCGACACCGTGGCCAAGCAGCTCCAGACCAACACGGGGCCCTTGATGCAGACCCTGCGCGACGCCGCCAACAACGCCGACGAGGCGCTGAGCCAGATGAAGGTGACCATGGCCTCGGCCAGCGACATGCTCGGCCCGAACTCTCAGATGCGCTACAACATGACCAACCTGATCAGCGAGCTGACCACGGCGGCACGATCCATCCGCGTGTTCGCGGACTATCTCGATCGCCATCCGGAGGCCCTGATACGCGGCAAGACCGGATCTGGAGCCTACGGCCAATGACGAGCAAGCCCACGCCCGCCCCGATGGTGTCCTGGTCCCGGCGCGCGGTCGGGCTGGGCGCCCTCACGCTGCTCGCCGGCTGCCTGGCACCTGCCACGCCCACCAGGTTCTATGTGCTCGACACGGAGCCGCCGCCGGAAGGCGCCGCCGCTCCGGCATCGAAGCTCTCGGTGGGCATCGCCCCCATCGACCTGCCGGACTATCTCGACCGGCCCGAGATGGTCATCCGCCGGGGCGCCAACCGGCTCGTGCTGAGCGAGTTCGACAAGTGGGGCGAGCGCCTCGATCAGCTCTTCGGGCGCACGCTGGCCGAGGACATGGCGAGCCGCCTCGACACCCCCAACGTCTTCCAGCTGCCGCTGCAGCGCGACCAGCATCTGGACTATCTCGTCATCCTCGACATCTATCGCTTCGAGGGCACCGAGAATGACGAGGCGATCCTCGATGCCCGTTGGCGCATCTACGACCGGGAAGGCTCGCGCCTCAGGGTCACCGACCGCAAGACCTTCACGCAGAAGCTCGCGGATGCCGGCTACCCGGCCCTGGCGACGGCCTTGAGCAAGACCGTGGGCGATCTCAGCGACGCGCTGACGGCGGCGATCCGCGGTCTCGTCGGGCACTGACCGGGCGCAGCCGCCGCTACCCGGGCATGGCCACGCTTCTCGTCCTCGGCTCGAAGCCCGAGCCGGTCCTGCCGCCCCGGCACCTGATCGATGCCGTGGCCTGCGCCAACGCGTCGGGCTTCTCGGCCCGCCAGCACGGCCTGCCCGATCCGGACTTCACCGTGATGACGGCCGTCCTGACCTCGGGCAAGGGATCGGACGAGCATTCGCTGCGGCGTCTGGAGGGCCTCCGCACCCATCGCCTCTACCATCTGCCGCGCCCCAAGGCGGAGGCGGCGACGGGCCTCCGGGCATGGAAGCTCCTCTGGCGCATGCGCCATCTGACACCGCGCCACATGCGCCGCCGGCTCCGCGAGCTCGGCTACCACTATGACGAGATGACCGTCTGGCCCGCCAGTCGCTACCACGCGCTGGTGCGCCGCCTCTGCCGGGACGATCCGGCCATCGACTCCCTGATCGGCACGAAGCAGCCTTCGACCGGCCTGATCGCGGTGGCGCTGGGCATCGACGACCCGCGCTTCGAGCGGATCGTCATGAGCGGCTTCGACTTCACCCTGACCCATGCCTACGGCACCAACCCGCTCATCGTCGAGCGCGGCAACGCTCTCAGCAAGCACGCGGACACCGACGTCGCCATCCTCCGCCGCCTGGCCGAGACCGCACCCCGCCTGCTGACGACCGAGCCCACGGTGCACGAGCGGACCGGCGTGCCGCTCTGGCCGGCAGCCGCAGACTAGCAGGAGTCCCATGAGCATCCGCGTCACCCGCCTTGTCGACGGCCCGATCGTCGGGCCCGACCTCGACCCCGGCATCGGCGTGAACATCCAGGGCCCGTCGCTGATCCGCGTGCCCGAGTGGATCGAGGACCGTCTGGGCGCCTACTATCTCTATTTCGCCGACCACAAGGGCAGCTACATACGCCTCGCCTATGCCGACGACCTCAGGGGACCGTGGCGCGTGCATGGGCCCGGCAGCCTGCACCTGGCGCAGTCGGGCTTTCTCACCGCCCCGCCCACCGTCTCCCCGGAGGAGCTGGCCCGACACGAGGCCCGGTATCGTGCCCGCGGTGCCATCTCGCACGACGTGCTGGCCGAGATCACCACGCCGCACATCGCCTCCCCCGACGTCCATGTGGATCCGGAGCGACGCCGGATCGTGATGTACTTCCATGGCCTGGACGGCGTCGGGCACCAGGTCTCGCGCGTAGCGCTTTCCGAGAACGGCATCGACTTCACGGCCCGGCCCGAGGTGATCGGCCGCTCCTACATGCGCATCTTCCACCATGACGGGATGACCTACGCGCTCGCCATGCCGGGCATCCTGTCGCGCTCGGCCGACGGCCTGGGCGGCTTCGAGACGGGGCCGACGCTCTTCAATCCCGACATGCGCCACGCCGCTCTCCTCAAGCGCGGCCGCACCCTCCTCGTCTTCTGGACCCAGGTCGGCGACGTGCCGGAGCGCATCCTCCTCAGCCGCATCGCGCTCGACGGCGACTGGCAGGGCTGGCGCGACGGGCCCGCGGTCGAGGTGCTGCGTCCCGAGCGCGCCTGGGAAGGGGCGGACGCCCCGCTCCTGCCCTCCGTCCGCAGCACCGCCTATGGCGTCGTGAACCAGCTCCGCGACCCGGCCATCTACGAGGAAGCGGGTGCAGATCTTCCTGCTCTACGCCGTCGGCGGCGAGAGCGGCATCGCGATCGCCCGCGTGGAGCTCGCGCCCGCCGAGGGCTGACTATTTCTGCAGGATGGTGTTGCCGCCCGGCCCGGGGGTGAGGTCGATCACCAGCAGCTTCGTCTCGGTCGTCCCGGGATTGACCGCGTGATGCCACTGATCCACGGCCTCGACGATGAAGTCGCCGGCCTTGAAGGTCTGCACCTTGCCCGCGGACGTGTTGGTGATGGCGATCGATCCCGACAGCACATAGGCGTAGCGCGGGAACGGATGCTCGTGCTCGGGAAGGACGGCCCCGCCGGGGATGTCGTAGGTCGTGACCGTCACGGTCGCGTCGCCCTGGGGCAGGTGAATGGGCTGGCCGGTCCAGGTCCGGTCCGTCGTCGTCACGGGCTCGACGACGACCTTCGGCTCCGCCGCGTAGGCCAGCGACACCGCAGAGATCCCGAGCGCCACGGCGCAAGCTAGACGTCTCATCCGGCCTCCCTATCTCTTCCAGCTCATGCCGTGATCGGAGGCGCCCGTCCCAACCGCGGCGGCCCGCCCGATCGCGCTCGGCTGCGTCGAGGTCGATAGCACGCCGTCGGCGGCGAGAGCAGCATGGGAACGGCCCGCCCGGGAACCTCCCTTGCCGACACGAGGGTAGTTGCCGGACCGACCGATTGTTAGTCTCGAGCCAGCATTTTCCTAGAACACTGAAACGATACCTGGTGCCGATGGAGTTCCTCCGCCCCTGGCTCGATGAGCGACGCCGCGTTCGCAAGCGCCGCCCGCAGCTCGAAGCCGCCGACGTCGTCTTCCTCTCGCATGCCAAGAGCGGCCGGACCTGGCTTCGCGTGCTGATGTCGCACGTCTGGCACCGGCTCCACGGAACGCCCGTGGACGAGATCGTGCACCTCGACAATCTGCGTCGGCACCACGCCAACATCCCGTCCATCTACTTCACGCACGAGCACAACGAGCCGCGGGTGATCCGCCGGCGCCTGCCGCGTCTCATCGCGGGTCGCCCGCTCGTGCTCATGGTGCGCGACCCCCGCGACATCGTCGTCTCGTTCTATTTCGAGCACAGCAGGCGCTCGACGGCGCGGGTGCGCGAGCGCATGGGCCTTCCGGCCGATATCGAGCGCACCTCCATGTCTGCCTTCGTGCTCGACAGGCGCTACGGCCTTCCCGCCTGCATCGAGTTCCTCAATCGCTGGGAGCGGCTCGCCGCGCAGCACGGCAACGCCTTGGTTCTGCGCTACGAGGACCTGCGCGCCGAGCCTGCCGCCTGGCTCCATCGGGTGATGCGCTTCCTCGGCACCGAGGCGGGCCGCGCGGACCTCGAGGCCGCGATCGCCTTCGCCGGGTTCGACGCCCTCCGGGAGAAGGAACGGCAGGACTTCTTCCACTCGGAGAAGATCCGCGCGGGCAATCCGGCCGACCCCGACTCCTTCAAGGTGCGGCGCGGCAAGATCGGCGGCTATCGCGACTATTTCGACGAGAGGGTCCTGCAGCGGATCGACGCGCTCGTGGCACAGCGGCTCTCGCCCCGGCTCGGCTACGCCGCCGCCGACCTCCGTCTGGGCTAGCGCCGGTCGGCCGCTCAGGCCTCTTTCTGTGCCACGACCATGCAGGCCTTGAGAAAGGCCTCCTGGGGGAAGTCGTCGAGCGCCAGGATCGGCTTCAGGCCATAGCGGCCAAGCTCGTCGATCGAGCCCCGGAAATAGTCGCGCCGGTAGACGTTGAGGCGGCTCCACAGGCTGCGGTTCACGTCCCGGAAGGGCTCGATCATCAGCACGTGGCGGCGCGCCACCCGTGCCAGCTCGGCCAGCGCCTTGGAGCGGATGCGCTCCATCTGCTCGACCGCCAGCACGGTGATCACGAGATCGAAGGCGCCATCCGCGAAGGGCAGCTCGGCGGCGCTGCCCTTGAGGAAGCGCACACGCCTGAAGGCCTCGGGGTCACGAACCGGAACCGGGGCATAGTCATGGATCGCCTGTGGCAGCGCAGGCTCGTCCTGGATCGCCAGCGCCGCGCGATGGCCGGCCTCGGTCAGCTCGATGCCTGTGAGCTCCACCTCGGGCATGCAGCCTGCGAGGGTGAGCAGATTGATCCCATTGCCGCAGCCGACCTCGAGGACGTTGGCCGGCTGGAGCTGCTCGATCGCCCGCCGGATGAGAAGAAGCCGAAAGCGTGCGCCGCCCACCTCCGGCGCCAGCGCGCGATGCTGCCGCCATTGCCACGGCACGCCCTCGTCCGCCGCGTGGCTCGGCAGGTAGCTCTCGATGTCGAGACGCGACCAGGCCCGATCGTACTCCTGCTGGATCGCGTCGACATCACGAACGCGGCGGCCGCGCAGCAGCCCCCGCGCCACCTTGCGGAGCAGAGCCAGCCGCCGTCGGGGCAGCTCACGCCGCCAGACCGCCTCGAGCCTGTCGCCATCCGGAAGGATGAAGGGCGCGAAGCTCGCCCAGAGCTCGTTGGGGGAAATGCCGAGGCCGCTGGCCTCGAGGCTTGAGATCTTCATGGCTGAGGTTCCCGACCCGCAATGGATCGGCTCGCCTGCCGCGCAGGTCAGCGACCGATCCAGCGGGGCCACACAATCCTCCCGCCGCAGTCGGCAGTAAAATAAAAATTTGGTCAGAAATCGATCACTTTATCGAAGATCCGAATAATTTTACCATAACTCTAATAAAATGCGCGCCTTCTTGGTGGTCCCTCGGGATACCCGGGCGCGGAACCGCCTGGGCGGGGTCCGGCCGATCTCGATACCGAGGCCCGGGCCGGCGGTCTCGCCGGCCCGCTCCCGGTCGACAAAGCCCCCGTCGAGCCCGGTGCTCGACGGGGCATGGATCTACGGGCCAGGCCTTGCCCCTGCGATCAACGCGAGCGGACCTGCGTCACATCCCGCACGGCACCGCGCGCGGCGTTGGAGGTGAGCGCCGCATAGGCCTGAAGGGCGGCCGAGACGACGCGGTCGCGCTGCACGGGCTTCCAGGCGCCCCGGCCCTTGGCCTCCATGGCCGCACGCCGCGCCGCCAGCGTCTCGTCGTCGAGATCGAGATTGATGGTGCGGCCCGGGATGTCGATCTTGATCGTGTCGCCGGTCTCGATCAGGCCGATGATCCCCCCCTCGGCCGCCTCGGGCGAGACATGGCCGATCGAGAGCCCCGAGGTGCCGCCGGAGAAGCGGCCGTCCGTCACGAGGGCGCAGGATTTGCCCAGGCCCTTCGATTTGAGATAGCTCGTCGGATAGAGCATCTCCTGCATGCCGGGGCCGCCCTTCGGGCCCTCGTAGCGGATGACCACGACGTCGCCCGCCTTGACCTTGTTGCCGAGGATGCCGCTGACCGCCTCCTCCTGGCTCTCGAAGACGATGGCCTTGCCCTCGAAGACGAGGATCGACGAATCCACGCCAGCCGTCTTCACGATGCAGCCCTCGGGGGCGAGGTTCCCGAAGAGAACGGCGAGGCCGCCGTCCTTGCTGAAGGCGTTCTCGGCGGAGCGGATGGCGCCCTTCGCCCGGTCGGTGTCGAGCTCCTCCCAGCGCGCGGCCTGGCTGAAGGCCGTCTGCGAGGGCACGTTGCCGGGCGCTGCGCTATAGAGCTTGCGGACCGCCTCGTCGCCGGTCCGCATGATGTCCCAGCGCTCGAGGGCAGCGCCAACGGTCGGCGCGTGGACGGTGGCCTGGCTCGTGTCGATCAGGCCCGCCCGGTCGAGCTCGCCCAAGATGCCCAGGATGCCGCCCGCGCGATGCACGTCCTCGACATGCACGTCGCTCACGGACGGTGCCACCTTGCACAGGCAGGGCACCCGCCGCGACAGCCTGTCGATGTCGGCCATGCCGAAATCCACCCCGCCTTCCTGCGCTGCCGCCAGCAGATGCAGGACCGTGTTGGTGGAGCCGCCCATGGCGATGTCGAGGCTCATGGCGTTCTCGAAGGCCTCGCGCGTGGCGATGCCGCGCGGCAGCGCCGTCGCATCGTCCTGGTCGTACCAGCGGTGCGCGAGATCGACGATCTGGCGGCCCGCCTCGCGGAACAGGAGCTCGCGATCGGCGTGCGTCGCCACGATCGTGCCGTTGCCCGGCAGGGCGAGGCCCAGGGCCTCGGTCAGGCAGTTCATCGAGTTGGCGGTGAACATGCCGGAGCAGGAGCCGCAGGTCGGGCAGGCCGACCGCTCCATCGTCGCCACCTCGGCGTCGCTGTAGCGATCGTCGGCCGCCACCACCATGGCGTCGATCAGATCGACCGCTTGCTTCTTGCCCTTCATCACCGTCTTGCCGGCTTCCATCGGGCCGCCGGAGATGAAGATCGCGGGAACGTTGAGGCGCATCGCCGCCATCAGCATGCCGGGCGTGATCTTGTCGCAGTTCGAGATGCAGACCAGCGCGTCGGCGCAATGGGCGTTGACCATGTACTCGACCGCGTCGGCGATCAGCTCGCGCGAGGGCAGCGAGTAGAGCATGCCGCCATGGCCCATCGCGATGCCGTCGTCGACCGCGATGGTGTTGAACTCCTTGGCGACACCGCCCGCCGCCTCGACCTCGCGGGCGACGAGCTGGCCCAGGTCCTTCAGGTGCACATGGCCCGGCACGAACTGCGTGAAGCTGTTGGCGATCGCGATGATCGGCTTGCCGAAGTCGCCGTCCTTCATGCCGGTCGCCCGCCAAAGGCTGCGAGCACCCGCCATGTTGCGGCCGTGCGTGGTGGTCCTTGAGCGATAGGCCGGCATGATCCCTCCCGAGCTTATTGGGTGGCGCAAGCTAGCCCTGTCGCAAAAGCGCGTGAAATATATTATTGAGCGATGATTAGGTCGCTCAGGGTATGAGACGTGGACACCCGCCAGCTCAGGCACTTCGTGGCCGTGGCCGACACCCTGCATTTCGGCAAGGCGGCAGGGCGCCTCGGCATGACCCAGCCGCCCTTGAGCCAATCCATCAGGGCGCTGGAACGCGAGCTGGGCGCTGCCCTCTTCGAGCGCACCAAGCGCAGCGTGGCGCTCACCCCGTTCGGCCAGCAATGGCTGCAGCATGTCCGCGCGGCGCTGGGCGGGGTGGAAGCCTTGGCCGACACGGCCCGGCGCATCCGCGAGGGCGACGAGGGCCGTCTCGAGCTCTCCTTCGTCAGCACCGCCGACTACAGCGTGCTGCCGGCGCTGGTGCACCGCTTCAGGCAGCTCTATCCGGCGGTCGAGCTGGCGCTGACGGAAGCCACGAGCGACGTGCAGATCGCCTCGCTGCTCCATGGCAGGAGCGATGTCGGGATCATCATCCCCGACGGCGAGGCGCCGCTGCCCGATCCGCTGGCCTACCGCAGGCTCGCCTCCGAGCCGCTGGTGGCAGCCGTGCCGGAAAGCTGGATCGCGGAATGGCGTCTTGCTCCCGCCTTGGACCGGCTTCCCTCATCCAGCGTGATCTCCTCGCCGCTCATCGTCTTCCCGCGTCGTGCCGCCCCCTCCTTCTACGATCTCGTCACCGGCTACTACGCGGCACGCGGCGGCAAGGCGCACATCGCCCAGCACGCCATCCAGATGCAGACCATCATCAGCCTCGTCTCGGCGGGCATGGGCATAGCGCTCGTCCCCGCCTCGCTGCGCCATCTGGCACGCTCGGGCGTGCGCTACCTCGAGCTCGAGGGCGAGGCGCCGCAGCTCGAGACCGGCATCGTCTGGCGCCGCGACGACAAGGCGCCCACGCTCGGCAACTTCCTCGGCATGGTCGAGGCGGAAGCCATCCCTGCCCCCTGATGCGGCAAGGAACGGCCGCTCAGGCGGCGCCGACGGCGAACCGCTCGAGGCAGGCCCGGTCGATCTCGATGCCGAGGCCCGGGCCGGTGGGCACCGCCACCCAGCCCTGCTCGTGCCGGATGGGCTCGACCAGGATGGCGTCGCGGATCGCATGCTCGGTGCGGTCGAGCTCGAGCACCGGCTCCAGGGGCTCGTTCCGGGGCGGTGTGCGCGGCAGCACGGCCAGGAGCTGCAGCGCTGCCGCCAGCGCCACGCCGGTGCCCCAGACATGCGGCACGTAGCGCACGCCGAAGGCCATCGCCATGTCGGCGATCTTCTTGCACTCGCTCAAGCCCCCGGCAGCGCAGGTGTCGGGCTGGGCGATGTCGAGCGCGCGGCGGGTGAAGAGCGCCTTGAAATCATGCCGCGTGAAGGCGCATTCGCCGCCGGCCACCGGAATGGGCTGGCGCTGGCGCAGCTCGGCGTAGCCCTCCATGTCCTCCGGAACGATGGGCTCCTCGAGCCAGCCGATCTCCAGGGCCTCGAGCCTCCGGCCGAGCCTGATCGCCTCGGTCACGCTGTAGCCGTGGTTGGCGTCGACCATGAGCTCGACATTCGGGCCGATCGCCCGGCGCACGGCCTTGGCGTTCCGCAGATCCTCCTCGATCCCGAAGCCGATCTTGAGCTTGACCGCCGAGAAGCCCTCCGCGGCATAGCCCTCGGCCTCCTGGGCGAGATAGGCCTCGGGCTGCCCCTCCGGACGCCGGTAGAGGCCCGTGGCGTAGGCGCGGATGCGCTCACGCAGCGGCCCGCCCATCAGCCGGTGGATCGGCTGGCCCAGAAGCTTGCCCTTGAGGTCCCAAAGGGCGATGTCGATGCCCGAGAGCGCCTGGACGACGAGGCCGCGCTGGCCGTGGTCGCGGAACTGGTCGTAGAGCCGCTCCCACAGCGCCTCGGTCGCCATCGGGTCCCGGCCCAGCAACAGCGGGCGCATCGCCGCCACCACCGCCGCATTCGGCCGCGCCGGCCCGTAGCACTCGCCGAAGCCGACCGTGCCGTCCTCGTCCACGATCTCGACGATCAGCGCCGTGCGCCGGTCGGTGCCCGAGAAGGACCAGGAGAAGGGCCGGCTGAGCGGCGCCTCCAGCACGTGCGTGATGACGTCCCTGATCTTCATCGAGCGCTTCTCCCCTCCGGCTGACCGGGGCAGAGCATGCCGCCCTGGGTCCGGCATGAGAAGGCCTGTCTCCTGCACGAGGATGCCGGTGGAACCCTCGCCCCAGCCCAGGTAACAGGGCCCGGCCAAGCGCAGGGCACCGCCCGGGCTGCAGGAGCTTCCCCGTGACGACGATCCTCCTCATCAATCCGAACAGCTCGGCCCGGACGACCGAGATGATGCTCGCCGTCGCCCGGCCTCTCCTCCCGGCAGACATGCTCCTTCGGGGCGCGACGGCCGCCACAGGGCCCGCCATGATCCTGGACGAGGCCGCGCTCGCGGCCTCGGCGGAGGAGGTCGTCCGGATCGCGCTCGCGGAAGCAGCGCGGGCTGATGCGATCATCGTGTCGGCGTTCGGCAATCCCGGAGCGGCCCGGCTGCGGGAGCTCCTGCCGGTTCCGGTCGTAGGCATCGGCGAGGCGGCGATCCTCGAGGCCGCCGCCGACGGCGCGCGCTTCGGGATCGCGACGACGACGCCCGATCTCGTTCGCGCCATCGAGGCCTGCATCCGCGACCTCGGCCTTCAAGAGCAGTTCAGCGGCATCCGCCTGTCGGATGCCCATCCCCTGTCGCTCGCGGCGGACCCTGAGGCGCAGGACGAGGCGCTGGCAACCGCTGCCACCGCCTGCATCGAGCAGGACGGCGCCCAAGCCGTGGTGATCGGCGGCGGGCCGCTCAGCGACACCGCGGCAAGGCTGCGCCGGCGCTTTCCCACGCCGATCGTCGAGCCCGTCCCGGCGGCGGTCCGGATGCTCTTGAGAGAGATCGCGTCGAGCAGGAGCGCCTGACGGGCCTTTAGTGCGCGGTCTCGATGTTGATCGTGAGCGTGCGCCGCATCGCCTTCGAGCCCTGGCCCTGCATCGGCCGGACGCAATGCCAGGAATTGAAGGTCTTGACGAAGAGGACGCACTGGTTGGGCTCGAACTCGAAGGTGTCGAGCGCCTCCATCTCCTCGAACTCGGCCTTGCCGTTCATCCGGTTGAAGCTCAGCGCCGGATCCTTGTGACGGTCGACCTCGGTGCCGCCGCCGAAGGCCGGGTCCCACTCGCCCTCCTCGGCCATCGAGACGACGATGGTCACGATCTTGTCCGGATTGTCGGTGTGGGGCGTCACCGAGCCGCCGTCCGCCGGCAGCATCGAGTACTCGAAGCGCGCCGAGAGCCGCTCGGGCGACTTCCACCACTTGCCCTCTGAGAGCGCCTTGAGCTGCTTGCTCAGCCGCTTTTGGGTCGAGATCGGCTTGAACCCGAGATCGATGTGACGCTCCTTGAGCGCCTCCATCACCTCCCAGATGAACCGGTCGCCCTTGATCCAGGCGTGGAACTCCTTCCAGCCCGGGTGGCTCTTGACCCAATCCTGGTACTTCTCGCCGTTGTACTTCTCGGAGAGACAGTATTTGTGCCCGACCTTGGGGATGTACTCGAACAGCTCCTGCGGCGGGTAGGTGCGAAGGAACTCGCGGTAGGTCTCGTCGGGCATGATCGGCTTCGCGAGCCCGATCGGAAAGGGCTCGTAGCGAAGCTTCAGGTTCTCCAGCGAGAAGCGCATCGTCTCTTACTCCGCGGGGCCCACCGGCGGCGACGGGCCCACCCACCACGTCTGATCGTCCTGACGTGCCCTCAGGTAGTGACGCTGCCTGCGCTTGGCAAAGGGATCGAGGGTCGCAGGCGCCGGCAAGGGTGCCACCGTGGCATCGCCGCAGCGCCGGCCGGCGAAAGAGCTTGGCGCGGGCGGCCGCCACGCTATATCTCCGCGTTCGAGATGGCCATTCTTACAGAGACGCATCCGCAGCCGGCCTCTGGGCGGTCGAGCCTCCTTGCCCGGCTGAAGGCCTGGCGGCGCGAGAGGCGCCTCGCCCGCGAGCGCGTGGCGCTGTTCACGGGCGCCCAGCTGCTCGTCGTGTCGCACACCAAGAGCGGCCGCACCTGGCTCAGGGTGATGCTCTCCCATGTGTTCCACCAGCAGCACGGCATCGCGAGCGATCTCCTGATCGGCGGCGCCAACTTCCAGCGCCTGGCACCCGAGGTGCCGCGCGTCTTCTTCACCCGCGACACCGTCTGGCCGGCCGAGAGCGGCCAGCAGGCGACCGCCAGGGTGGCGCCCGGCCAGCGCGTCCTCTTCCTCGTCCGCGACCCGCGCGACGTCGCCGTGTCCTTCTATTTCCACGTGCTCAAGCGCGCGAGCCCGCACGAGCTGGCGAGGAAGGGCATTCCCCCCGAGGCCAGGGACCTGCCGCTCGAGCGGTTCCTCGAGGACGAGCGGCTGGGTGTGCCGCGCGTGATCGGCTTCCTCAATCGCTGGGCGGAGGAGCTGCCGGGCATGCCGCACGCCATGTGCCTGCGCTACGAGGACCTGCGCGCCGAGCCGGAGCGGGAGCTCGGCCGCCTGCTCGAGTTCATGGGGGTGGCGGCGACACCCGCCGAGATCGGCGAGGCCGTCGCCTTCGCCTCCTTCGATCGGATGAAGGAAAAGGAGCGGGACGGCTTCTTCAAGTCGCGCCGGCTCGGCCCCACCGACGCCCAGGATCCGGAGAGCTACAAGGTGCGCGAAGGCGTGGTGGGCGGCTATCGCCGCCATGTCGAGCCGGCCCAGGCCGCCCGTCTCGACGCGCTGGTCCAGACCCGGCTCGCCCCCGTCTACGGCTATGCGGACGAGCCCGCTTGAGCGCCCCCGCCCATCCCGTCGTCATCCATCCGGGCCTCGTCAAGACGGCCACCTCGACGCTGCAAAAGCACGTCTTCCGCCGCCACCCGGGCATCCAGTTCCTGGGCCTGCCCGCCCCCACGCCCGAGCTCGAGTGGGCGCTGCGCCACATCTGCCAGGCCAACTCGATCGACTACGAGCCCGAGCGCCTGAAAGCCGTCCTCGACGCGGCCCTCACCCCGTCCGATCCGCCCAGGACGCCGCTTCTCTCCTACGAGAACTTCGCCCTGCACGAATCCAAGGACAAGGGCTTGGTGGCCCAGCGCCTCCAGGCGCTCTTCCCGGACGCGCGCATCGTCTTCACCATCCGCCGCCAGGAGGACCTCGTCGTCTCCTGGTACCTCACCAAGCTGCGCACGCTCATCAAGCGCAAGGCCTACGTGCCGTTCGAGGAATGGTACTGGGTGGGTGAGCGCGAGCCGCACCGGACGATCATCGACGATCTCCGCTACGGCCGCATGATCCGCTACTATGCGAGTCTCTTCGGCCGGGACCGGGTGCGCGTGCTGCTCTTCGAGCAGCTGCGTCGCGACTCTCAGGGCTATGCGCGGGCCTTCGCCGAGATTCTGGGCGTCGACGCCGACACCTTCCACCGCCTCATGTCCGGCAAGCGCGAGAACGCGGCGATGTCGCACCGCTACCTCGCCTTCTGGCGGCGCTTCGGCCATCTTTTGCCCCGCAAGCTGGTGCGGGAGTGGGCCAGGAGCGACACGCTGCGGCGCGGCGCGCCGGCACGCATCGAGGTGCCCGAGAAGGTGCGCCTGCACATCCGCGAGCTGTGCGCGGACGACAATGCCGAGCTCGCCCGCGCCTTCGACCTGGATCTCGCCGGCAACGGCTACGCGCTGCCCGACGCTCCATGAGAGCCCTGCTGCCCGGGGGCCGCGACTTGGCGCTGCAGGCGCCTTCTGGTATCAAGCTCCGGTAGCCGCATCGCGTTCGAGGAGCCGCTCAAAGTGAAACTCGGGGTCTTCATCCACACCAACGAGCGCCAGTATCTGGGTGCCCTCGTCTCGGCCCACTCGATGCGCCGCAACAGCCGGCACGCGGATGAGCTCGATATCCAGATCGTCCACGTCAAGGATCATCCCTTCCTCGCCGCCAAGGAGGGCCAGCTCTTCCTGCGCGGCGGGCTCAAGCGGCCGTGGCGCATGGACGACCTCCAGTCCTTCACGCCGCTCCGCTTCATGCCGCCCGAGCTGATGGGCTACGAAGGCCGCGCCGTGATCGTCGATCCCGACATCTTCGCCGTGGGCGACATCCACGCGCTCCTGACCCGCGACATGGGCGGCAAGGCCATCATGTGCCGGCAGAAGCAGGGCAAGACGCGGCCCGAGGACGGCTACGCCACCTCCTGCATGCTGCTCGACTGTGCCAGGCTCACCCACTGGAAGTGTGCTGAGCAGTTCGACAGCCTCTTCCGCTTCGAGCTCGACTATGTCGACTGGATCGAGCTCAGGACCGAGCCCGCTGAGAGCATCGGGCTCTTCGAGCCCGAGTGGAACGACTTCGACCACCTGGACGAGAAGACGAAGCTCATCCACAACACCAAGCGCCACACCCAGCCCTGGAAGTCGGGGCTCCCGGTCGATTTCGTCGAGGCCGACAAGTTCCGCTGGTTCCCGCCGCGTGGCTGGGTGCAGCGGGCGCGGCGCCAGTTCCTGGGCGACTACGGCACCTCGGGCACCTACAAGCAGCACCCCGATCCCAATCAGGAGGCGCTCTTCTTCGGCCTGCTGAAGGACGCGATGGACCATGGCGTCGTCAGCCGCGAGATGGTCGAGGCCGAGATGAAGCAGGATCATATCCGCCACGACGCCCTCGAGGTGATGGCACGCGTGCCGCCGCTCGACGAGCAGCGCTACGGCCGGCTGCCCATCGCCGCCTGATCTCGCCTCACGCACCCCGGCCCTCGCCTCGCCGGAGCTCTGGCTCGCGGGCGGTAGACCTCAACCGCGCTCTGATCGGCGAGCTGGCCAGGAATTCCCGCTCGGGCCGCCGGTCGAGCGCGCGGCGCTGTCCTGGCTGGCCAAAGA
This sequence comes from uncultured Alphaproteobacteria bacterium, assembly GCA_963735065.1. Classification (GTDB taxonomy): domain Bacteria; phylum Pseudomonadota; class Alphaproteobacteria; order Geminicoccales; family Geminicoccaceae; genus CAVTJL01. The sequence goes on from CAVTJL010000001.1 coordinate 398,869, forward strand.
TGCGTATCCTATAAGCAACTTGCCTTATTCTTAGGCATTCGATGCCCGCCCCGCGACTCCGGGCCCTCCCTTTCCGAACGCCTCCGCTCCTGGCACAAGCCTTGCTCGACCCCATGCCAACAAGGGTTGTGAGGATCGGGCATGAGCACAGGGGCTGCCGTCGAGCTTGCCGGCGTCGTCAAGCGCTATGGTCCGACCGTCGCGGTCGACGGTGTCAGCCTCAAGATCGGGGCGGGGTCCTATTGCTGTCTGCTCGGGCCGTCCGGCTGCGGCAAGACCACGACCCTGAGGATGATCGCGGGCCACGAATGGGTCAGCGACGGCGACATCATGATCGGCGGCACGATCGTCAACGACCTGCCGCCGGGCAAGCGCGCCACGGCGATGATGTTCCAGAGCTACGCGCTCTTCCCGCATCTGACCTGCCTCGACAATGTCGCCTTCAGCCTGCGGATGCAGGGAGTCGAGAAGGAGACGCGGCACAAGCGCGCCGCGGCGATGCTCGAGCTCGTCCATATGAGCGACTATGCGCAGCGGCTGCCGGCACAGCTCTCGGGCGGCCAGCAGCAGCGCGTGGCGCTGGCACGGGCGCTCATCACCAACCCCCAGGTCCTGCTTCTGGACGAGCCGCTCTCGGCACTCGATCCCTTCCTGCGGATCAAGGTGCGCGAGGAGCTGAAGCGGCTGCAGACCGATCTCGGCCTCACCTTCATCCACGTCACCCATAGCCAGGACGAGGCGATGGCGCTGGCCGACCTCGTCGTCGTGATGAACGACGGCCGGATCGCCCAGGCCGGCACGCCGCGCGCCGTCTTCAACCGGCCGGCCGACCCCTTCGTGGCGCGCTTCATGGGCGGCCACAACGTCCTGCCCGGCGACATCGTCGGCCGTCCCGATGCGGCGGTGGCGATCCGCAGCGACCGCATCCGGATCGGCACGCCGACCGGCGGGGAGTGCGCGGTGCCCGGCACCGTGCGCCTGGTCGAGTATCAGGGCGGCTCGATCCAGCTCCGGCTCGACACGATGGGCCAGGAGATGATCGTGAGCCTGCCCGAGGAAGCCTTCGATGCGGCGCCGGTGCAGGTGGGCCAGCAGGTCACGGCCTGCCTGCCCCGCGACGACCTCCAGCCGCTCCACTGACCCTTCCAAGGCCTTCAGACAACAGACGGGAGACACCTCGATGACCGGCACGCGCTATCGCCTCATTGACCGGACGGGCGGCCTGTCGCGTCGCGACCTGTTGCGCGGCACCGCGCTCGCGGCAGGTGGCGTGGCGCTCAGCAGCTTTCCGGCACCCTTCGTCCACGCGGGCGACCCGATCACGCTCCGCTATGCGGGCACCGGCGTCAACGCGTTCAAGGAGATCGCGGACAAGGTCAAGGCCGACACCGGCATCACCATCCAGTACACGACCTTGACCTCGGACGACGTCGTCAAGCGGGCGATCACCCAGCCCAGCAGCTTCGACATGCTCGATGCCGAGTACTGGATGATCAAGAAGATCATCCCCGCCGGCACGGTGCACGGGATCGAGACCAAGAAGGTCAAGCTCTACGACCAGATCGTGCCGATCTTCACCAAGGGCACGCTGCCCGACGGCACGAAGGTCTCGACCCAGGGCACCGCCCCCTTCACCGTCCAATACATGACGGGCGTCACGAGCAAGAAGTTCTCGAAGGAGCCTACCGAGTTCGCGACGCTCATCCCGACCGTCTACAACGCCGACACGCTGGGTATCCGCCCCGACCTCATCAAGCGCCCGATCGAGCACTGGTACGAGCTCTTGAACCCCGAGTTCAAGGGCAAGACCTCGATCCTCAACGTCCCCTCGATCGGCATCATGGACGCGGCCATGGCCTGCGAGTCCAAGGGCCTGATCAAGTACAAGGACAAGGGGAACATGTCCAAGGAGGAGATCGACAAGACGATCGCCGTCCTGATCGAGGCCAAGAAGGCCGGGCAGTTCCGCGCGCTCTGGAAGGACTTCAACGAGAGCGTCAACCTCATGGCCTCGGGCGAGGTCGTCATCCAGTCCATGTGGTCACCGGCCATCACCAAGGTGCGCCAGATGGGCATCGACTGCGTCTATCAGCCCCTGAAGGAAGGCTATCGCGCCTGGGCCTCGGGCCTCGGCATTCCCGCCCACCTCAAGGGCAAGCAGCTTGACGCGGCCTACGAGTTCATCAACTGGTATCTCTCGGGCTGGGCCGGCGCCTTCCTCAACCGCCAGGGCTACTATACGGCCGTGCTCGAGACGGCCAAGAAGGACATGACGCCCAACGAGTGGGGCTACTGGATGGAGGGCAAGCCCGCCGTCGAGCCGATCAAGAGCCCCACGGGCGACGTCATCGCCAAGGCCGGCGAGACCCGCGACGGCGGCTCCTTCCTCGAGCGCATGAGCCACATCGCATGCTGGAACGCTGTGATGGACGAGGACAAGTACATGGTCCGCAAGTGGAACGAGTTCGTCGCGGCCTGATCCGATGAGCACACGGCTCGGCTCGACCGCGGACGTCGAGGTCGCCGACCGCGCGGGCGCCGTCCCGCGCGGTCGGAGCCGCGGCGAGCCGCGCCGTGGCGGATGGGCGCCCTATCTGCTCATCTCGCCCCTGGCGCTCGTCTTTCTCACCTTCTTCCTCGTGCCGATGGCGCTCGTCGTCGCCGTCAGCTTCTTCGACTACGAGACCTACCAGGTCATCATCCCGACCTTCACGGTCCAGAGCTACATCGACGTCTTCACCTCCAGCATCACCTGGATCACCTTCTACAAGACGCTCGAGTTCTGCGTCATCGTCTGGGCCATCACGCTCGTCTTGGGCTTCGCGCTGGCCTATTTCTTCGCCTTCTACATCCGCTCCCTGCCGGTCCTCATGGGGCTCTTCCTCCTCACCACCATCCCCTTTTGGACCTCGAACGTCATCCGCATGATCTCTTGGATTCCGCTCCTCGGCCGCTACGGCGTCGTCAACGACGTGCTGATGAGCCTGGGCGTCATCCACCAGCCCCAGGAATGGCTGCTCTACTCCGACTTCTCGGTCATCGTGGGCTTCGTCCACGTCAACGCCATCTTCATGATCGTGCCGATCTTCAATTCCATGGTGCGCATCGACAAGTCGCTGATCGAGGCGGCGGTCGATTCGGGCGCGTCCGAGTGGCAGGTCATCCGCCACGTCATCATGCCGCTCACCAAGCCCGGCATCGCCATCGGCTCGATCTTCGTCATCACCATGGTCATGGGCGACTTCGTCACCGTCAGCGTCCTGGGCGGCGGCAAGGTCGCGAGCGTCGGCAAGATCATCTGGACCGACCTCAACGACCTCCAGTTCCCGCCCGCCGCCGCCACCGCCATGGTGCTCCTTGCCGCCGTCATCTTGATGATCGTGGCGCTCACCCGCATCATCGACATCAGGAAGGAGCTCTGAGCCCATGCTGCGCGAGGCCCATCCGCGCACCTTCGTGGCGCTAGCCGTCCTTTTCGGGCTCTTCGTCCTCTTCCTCTACGGGCCCACCATCACGATCGCCGTCCTCTCCTTCCAGGGCCTCGACGGTGGCCTGATGTTCCCGATCAACGGCTTCTCGTTCCACTGGTTCGCCGAGGTCTTCCTGCCGCAGTCGGTGGGCGACATCCACGGCAGCTTCCAGCGCTCGCTGATGCTGGGCCTCCTCGTCTGTGTCACGACCGTGCTCTTGTCCTTCCTCGCCGGCCTCGCCTTCCGCCGGCGCTTCCTGGGCAGCGGCGTCGTCTTCTACGTCGTCGTCGCCAGCCTGATCATGCCCTCGATCATCGTCTCCTTGGGCATCGGCTCGCTGTTCGAGCTGCTGGGCCTGCCGCGCGCCTGGTACAGCTCGGGCTTCGGCGCGCACCTCACCTGGACCCTGCCCTTCGGCCTCCTCATCATGCTCTCGGTCTTCAACCGCTTCGACAAGAGGCTGGACGAGGCCGCCCGCGACCTCGGCGCCTCGGGCTTCCAGACCGTCCTCTACGTCATCCTGCCGATCATCGCGCCGGCCCTCGTGGGTGTGGCCCTCTTCGGCTTCACGCTCTCCTACGACGAGCTCGCGCGCAGCTCCCAGTCCATGGGCGCCCTCAACACCCTGCCGCTCGAGCTGCAGGCCATGCAGACCAACGCCACCACCCCCGTCATCTACGCGCTCGGCACGCTCACCACCGCCTTCTCCCTCGTCGTCATCACGACGGCGCTCGTCACGGTCCGCTGGCTCGCCGCCCGCAAGGCCCGCCTGATCTCCGACGCCGGCAAGGGCATGGTGTGAGGCGGTGATGAGAATCCTCGTCGTCAATCCCAACACCACGCCCTCGATGACCGCCCTCATCGAGGCGGCGGCCAAGAGCGTCGCCGCTCCCGGCACCACCGTCACCTCGGCGACGCCGTCCATGGGACCCGTCAGCGTCGAGGGCTACTATGACGAGGTCTTTTGTGTTCCGGGCCTCCTCGACGAGATCGCCAAGGGTGCGGCCCAGGGGGTCGACGGCTTCGTCGTCGCCTGCTTCGACAATTCGGGTCTCGACGCCGCCCGGGCGCTCGTCCCGCAGCCTGTCGTCGCCATCGCCGAGGCGGGCATGCACGCGGCGACGCTCGTCGCCCACGGCTTCAGCGTCGTCACCACCCTGCCGCGCGCCATCCCGGTCATCGAGGATCTGGCGCTGCGCTACGGCTTCGAGCGCCGCTGCCGCCGTGTCCGCGCCGTCGACCTGCCGGTCCTGGCGCTCGAGGACCCGGCCTCGTCGGCGCGCCATCGCCTCGCCGCCGAGATCGAGAAAGCCATCAAGGAGGACGGTGCGGAGGCCATCCTCCTGGGCTGCGCCGGCATGGCCGACCTCGCCCGCGATCTCTCCGCCGAGTTCTCTCTGCCGGTGATCGACGGCGTCGCCGCCGCGACCAAGCTGGTGGAAGCCCTGGTGGGCCTTGGCCTCAAGACCAGCAAGATCGGGGGCTACGCTCCCCCTCTGCCCAAAACCTACACAGGCGAGCTCGCCCGCTTCGCGCCGCGCAGGTGACGTCCTGCCGGCCGGCGGTGGCCGGAGGAAGGCTTGCCCGGTCGTTGAGCGAGCGGAGAGCCTCCCCCGATCCGCGGTGATCCGTGGCCCATGTCGATGACCGCGAGACGACGGCCATCTCATCCGGGGTGCCCACATCACTTCCAAGGTGTCTGTCGGCGCGAAGCTTTGCTATTCTAGCCTCAATGCGCCTGTCGGAAACCAGGGCAACAGAACGATGCTGCGGGCGGCCAAGACGGACAGTGTGAACGTCCCGATCCTGCGGATGGACCCGCAGGCTGTCCCACGACGGCAGCGCCTCGAGGCATGGCAGGAGCTGGCAAGCCCGGTGTTCGCGGTCTCGGCGCTCGTTCCTGATCGTGAGTTCGATGCGGGGTGGGAGCTCTGTCGACTGGACAAGCTGATCATCGCGCGGGTCAGCTTCTCGGCTCAGCTGTTCGATCACGACCCGCGCGCCCTGACCCGCTACGACAACGACCACCTCCTGCTGGAATTCTATGAGCAGGGATGTGGTCGGGGCATCGTCGGCGACACGCCCACCTATGTCGACAGCCGGCGCATCCACCTGGTCGATCTCTCCCGCCGCTACCGGACGGCCACCGGCGACGTCAGGGCATCGGCCGTCGTGATTCCCCACGCAGCCGTCGGCTACGACCCCTCCCGGCACAACCCCTATTGCGCGTTCCCGACCGAGTCGCCGAAGGGCCGCATGCTCCTTGCCGCCTTTCGTGCGCTGTCGAGCCAGCTGCCGACGCTCGATGAGGCCGATGCGCCGGTGCTTGCGGCCGCCTTCGCCGGCCTCGTGCGGACCCTCCTGCTCCCCGACCGCTCCGAGGCAGCCATGGCGACCGCTGCCGCGGCCGGTCTGGCGAGCGTGCAGGACTTCATCGATCGCCATCTGACGGACGCGCATCTGGGCGTCGATCTGCTGTGCCGACGGTTCGGCATGTCGCGGGCGACGCTCTATCGCCAGTTCAAGGAGCTGGGCGGCGTCGATCGCTACATCCGTCAGCGACGTCTCGATCGATGCTTCGCGGCGCTGACGGCAGCGCCCCCGACACGGAGCCGCGTCCGGACGGTCGCCGCGCGGTGGGGGTTCGAGGATGCCAGCCACTTCCATCGCCTGTTCAGGCAGCGGTTCGGCATCGCCCCGTCCGGCTGTCTGGGCGCCGGCCGACCGCAGCCACTCGGGGATGCGCAGGCCGTCGCTGGAGGCGCGCCTTCGGGCTCGCTCCGGCTCTTCGGCGACTGGCTAGCCAAGGTCTGAGCACGCCCGGCATCGCGGCCGCGGCGAGGCTGCATGAGACGGATGTCCAACAAAGGTTGAGACGGCCGTCCAACGACAGAGATGCCCCGTCGCCGATAAAATGCCCATGTGACGCGGGAGTGTCCAACACCAACCGCCCACAGTGATGCGGTAACGATAATCCGTGCTCCGACCGTTCCGAAACGCGGCGGCTCAATGAATGCACGAGCACCGGGAGGTTCTCATGGTCAGCTTGTCTGGCGCGCGGTCGCCTCTGCGGGCTGCCCCGCCCGCCATCGGCACCAATGGCCTGCGATCCCTGCTTCGGCGATGGCTGGCCTGCGGCTTCGCTGCGGGGCTGGCGCTCGCGGTGGGAACAGCTGCGAGCGCTGCCCAGCCCTCGTCGAGCGTGGACTCGGCGCTGAAGAAGCACGGCCAGCACCTGCAGACGCCGGCGTTCAAGACGACCGTGGACTATGTGGTCCAGTTCTACCCGCTGTGGTTCACCTACTATCAATCGGTGATCGGCAACCGCAACCGCCTGATCGGGCCCGAGCGCATCTCGCCCATCTACAAGGCCGTGGTCGCGATCAACGACGACACGCTCTATGGCAGCACCTTCCTCGACCTGACGGGGCAGCCGGTGATCCTCACCATCCCGGAGACCACCGTCCGCTACTCCCTGCTCACCCTCACGCCTTATGGCGACATCTTCCAGACCAAGATCCCTTCCGAGACGTCGGGCACCTACGGGCTCGTTGGCCCCCGCTACAAGGGCACGCTTCCCCAAGGGGTCACGCGCATCGACCTGCCCCTCGACTTCCAGAGCATCATCTTCAGGGCCGACAGATACTCCTCGAGCAACGAGGATGAGACGGAGGCGGCCAACACGTTCCGCAAGTCGATCACGATGCAGCTGCTCTGCGACTATCTCAATGCGCCCTGCCCCGACGGCAAGCCCAGCGACAAATCCGGCGGCGCCACCTTGATCCTGCCTGAGATCGTCTTCAGCGAGCCGTTCAAGCAGACGGCCGACTTTCTTGCCACGCGCCTGCCGATCGAGTTCCTGAGGCAGCTCCAGATCGCCGTCGCCTCCTCGAACACGCCGCCGCTGACGGCGAAGGAGAAGGCGCTGTCGGATGCCTTCGATCAGCTCTTCCAGGGCGGCAATGTCGGCGACCACTGGCTCGAGTTCCGTCGCGGAGCGCAGGCGGCCCACCAGATGATCCTCGACAACTACCTCGATCACACCGGCGCCACGAACTGGATCAACTTCGAGAACATCGGCGACTGGGGCGACAACGTCCTCGACCGCTCGTCCATCACCGAGTTCATCCAGTACGGCAACGGGTTCGACACCGCGGCCTACTTCCACGCCTTCAAGGACGGCCAGGGCAAGCCGCTGCGCGGCGGGCGCAGGGGCGGCTACGTGCTCACCTTCCCCAAGGACGGGACGCCGGACGCCAGCCGCTTCTGGTCCATCACCGCCTACACGCCGGACGCGGTCGAGCTGGTCCCGAACCCTGCGAACAAATATCTGGTCGCCCGGTATACGCCCAATCTCACCTACGACCAGGACGGCTCGCTCTCGATCTATTTGACCCAGAGCCCACCGCCGGGAAAGCCGATCGCCAACTGGCTGCCGATCCCGAAGGGGCCGTTCAACGTCATGCTCCGCGTCTACGGCCCGGAAGGAAGCGTCGCCAGCGGCGACTACGTCCCGCCCGCCATCCAAAAGCTGCGATAGGCCGGGTCCGATGGCGGGCCTCTATCGCCAAGGCCCAGCGGGCGCCGGGCCCGTGCCCGCGGGCCGCCCCTCGATCTCAGGGGGAGGGTCGCAGCGAGGCTGCCAGCTGCAGCCCCCGTCACAGCAATCGGGAGGAAAGATGCCGGTCTACACGCGCCTTGCCCGGATGAGCCGTCATACCGTCGTCACGACACGCGCCGCGCTCCTGGCCCTTTCGTCCCTGCTTGCCGCCTCGCCGGCCCTGGCAGCGACGTCCCTCGACCCGTTCGCCAGCAACGACGGCGCGATCCCCCCGAAGAGCGCCTATAGCGGACCGCTGTTCACGCTCAGCCACGACTATCCGGCGACGCCCAAGAGCCCCCAGCCGATGCCCTGGCGAGAGGCCATCCACAACGGGCCGATCACGACCCACAACGCAGCCGCCTACGTCCAGGCGCTCAAGGACTATGTCGGCCCGGACATGCGGGTGCTGCTCGAGGACTACGCGCACTGGGATGCCGCGGCGCGCGGCTGGTACAACGAGCCCTGGCTCGGCAGCCTCCGCGAGAGCATCCACGGCACCTATGTCGGGAGCGACGACTTCCCGAAGGATCAGTTCGCGGGCACCGGCCTCACCGAGGATTTTTCCACCTACGTGCTCACCTACTACGACCACACCGCCGCCGTGCCGCTCGCCAAGGTCTGGGGCAAGACGGCGATGACGCCCACGATCGACACCAAGGCCAATCAGTTTCCCGAGGGCGGGGTCGTCATCAAGGTGGCCCTCACCACCGCCAACGCCGATGTCTGGCCGGTGATGCAGGGCACCATCGAATGGCCGCTCTACATCACGACCAACGCCACCACGGGCAACCATGCGACGCCGGAGGTCGACAAGACCTCGCTGATGCAGTTCGACCTGATCGTGAAGGACACCCACTCCGCGCGCCGCACCGGCTGGGTGTTCGCGACGCTGGTCTACGACAAGGACGCGCCGGGCAAGGACGTGTGGGACAAGATGGTGCCGCTCGGGGCGATGTGGGGCAACGATCCCAAGGTCAACAGCACCAAGCACCCGAATGCCAAGCTCAAGCAGACCTGGATCAACCCGAACGCCCCTGTCTACGCCACGAAGACGCTGGGCTGGGGCGGCCGGCTCTCGGGGCCGAACGACGGGGCGGTGAACGACGCCGCGTTCGAGGCCAAGGGCACCGTCGAGAAGGTGAAGAACCTGCCCTCCTCCTCCTGCATGAGCTGCCATGGGGTGGCCGAGTGGCCGATGCAGTCCTTCCTGCTGCCGGCCACGACGATGCCGCCCACGATCATCGACGACGACTACATCCTGATGCCGCAACCCGGCAAACGCGACTGGCGGCGCTGGTTCCAGAGCCGGGCCGGCGACGAGCCGCAGGACAGCCTCACGACCGCCTTCGACTACGACATGGTCTTTGTCTTCAAGTCCCTGCCGGCCTGGCAGACCGCCACAGGCAACGGCACGACCCTGCTCGACGGCCTGCAACGCAACGGCCGCCCGGTGACGGAGCTCCAATATCGGGGCCTGCCCTTCCAGGGCCCGTAGCCGGCTGGGCGCCACCACCTCCCGATGCCAGCCCGCGAGGACCCCGCCTCCAGCGCCGAAATGAGCCCGCGGCCTCGGCGGGCCGCCTCGGACGGCCTCCGGCGCCGAAAGCTCAGCTGATGGCCGGCGTGTCCCACCAGTCGGCCAGCTGCCGCACCCCCGGAAGCCGCGTGACCCAGCCGGGCTTGCGGCTGTCGAGCGTCACCGTCTTCTCGTCCTTGCCGGTGAGCGGGCCCCAATAGACGCGCTTCGGGTAGCGGCGCAGCACCTCGTCCACCGTGGCCTCCGCGAGACCGGGGTCGGACCGCGCGATGCCGGCGATCGTCCGGTAGGTCCATTTGGGATCCGCCAGGGCGGCGAAGACCGCCCGCTCCGCGTCGTTGGTGAGGTCGGCCCAGCCGCCATGCTGGCCGGAGCGGATCAGCTGCTGCTCGATCACGCCCCGGATATAGGCCAGCACGCGGTCTCGGCTGGCGCGCCAACCGGCCTGGAGGAGAAAGCGCAGCGGCCGGTTCGCTGTCCGATCGGTGATGAGAGACCGGACGACCTTGTCGGCACGCCCGCCCACGCGCTTCATCAGCGTGTCGATGGCTGCCGTCTGCATCACCGGCCATGGCTCCGGCAGCGGGACCTCGTCGGCGGCGCTGCCGACGAGCGGGATCAGCACGCGCCACGGCTCCTCGGGGTCGCCCTTCTTCAGCGGCGCCGAGAACTCGAAGCGCGCCCGATCCTCGGGCGCCATGGAGGCGATCGGCCAGCCGTCCACGACCTTGTTGCCGGCCGTCACCGCCAGGGCGTTGCGCAGGAACTGCTGACAGTTCCGCCGGCCGAGCTGGAAGTCGTGGTCGCGGAAGTCGCGCGCCAGGAACCCGCCGAACGCGCCCAGCAGCGCCGAGGCAAGCGCGGGCTTGACCTCGGCCTCCTTGCCCGCCCCCTCGCCACCATCCCGCAAGGTCCGCTTGGGCTGGATCATGAAGCGGCTGGACACCTCGGGGTCCATCGCGTCCAGCAGCTCCTCGACCTTGAAGCGCGCCTGGTCGATCAGCGACGGCACGAGCCCGCCGACGACGGAGAGCAGCGCCAGGTCGGCGGGGCCGATCTCCTCGAGCGTGGTCGGATGATTGGGATTGAAGGCCGGCGGCTCGGGGAAGGGGTCGATCATCACGACACCCCGGTCGGCCGTCCTGGCGCTGCGGTCGTTGGGCACCGGCGGTGCCGCCATCAGCGTCCAGTGCGCGAGCTCGAAGGGCTCGTTGTTGAGCATCCCGCCGTCCACCGCCACGAACGGCGTCGGATAGGCGTCCTTGCCCTGGCTGTTGGGCGGCCACCTGGGCTCGGGATAGACGCCCCCCTTGCGATGGAAGGGCCACGCCCGCTTCTGGTAATAGCCGAGGGGCGCACCCAGCGGCCGGGAGGCCAGCCCCACCGGGAAGGCCGCGGTCGCCAGCACGCTCTGGATGAACGTCTTGGCCGCGGCCGATCCGCTCTGCTGACCGGTGACCGCGGCAAGCTCGAGCGTCTCGCCGACGTCGCCGGCGTCGTCGAGCCAGGGACTGGCACCCGGCACGCTGCCCAGGCCTGCCACCCGATAGTGAACGCGATCGGCGTGGAGGGACATGGCGTGCCCCTCCTCGGAGTCCTCGAACGGCACGGCATAGGGCACGCCCCGGAGGTTGCTCACGGTCAGAAACAGATGAAGGTCCTGGGCAAGCCAGGGATAGCGCAGCTCCTTGACGTTGGTGCCCTCAAGCGCCTGCTGGGCGATCTGGACCAGGAGCGTGCTGTCCAGGAGCGAGGGGACGGGTCCGGAGGAGTCCAGATCCCGCGCGCCCAGGAGGTCGGGGCCGCCGCTGTCCGAGACAAGGGCGGGCTTCTCGACCCAGGCATCGTAGAGCGGCTTGACCCAGCAGCGGTAGCGCTGCCGGCCGGGGGACGGCGCCGATGTCCCGGAGGCTCCGGCCGCCTGCGCCGGCACTGCCGCCTTGCCACCCGCCAGCGCCACAAGCGCCAGCGCACCGCAGATGCCTCCGGCCGAGGCGCCCGAGATCACCCGGATGACCACATCGTGGCTGGGCACCTTCTCTGGCGTCCTCGCCTTCGCCTCGTACCATTCGTCCAGCGCCTGGAAGAGAAAGTCGAGCACGCCTGCCGTATAGGCACCTGCCGAGACAGCGCCCGCCATTGTCAGGCCCAGCTCGAAGGTCTTGTTGTCTTTGCTCACGATGCCCCCTGCCTCGATGTGGGTTGAGGCCGGCCTTCATCCGCGGGCCGCAGCTATTTGCCTCGCTCTCGCCTAATGCTGTCCGCGTCCCGCCGCAGTGACATTCGGCACAATCCGCCGTCGGGCCGATAGGGGCATCATTCCTGGCAACCCCGCGTCGTTGCATTGGGCCGCCACCGAATTACTTACGGCTTTAAGCATCTCATCCCGACCCGCTTTTGGTGTGAGCTTCTCATGCACATCACTGAGTCGCCTCATGCCGTGCGGCAGCTCGCGATGGAGGATCGCTGGCGGCGGAACCGGACCAGGCCAAGGCCGGGCACGAGCTCAGGGCATGAGCGCCCCGGCGGCGGGCCCGGCGGCACACGACGCGGAAGCGGCTGCGCGTGCACGAACGAAATCTATCAACTTCTGATTGACAGACGGCTCTCATTCCTATATCGAGCCCACATGCCTTCCGTCTACCCCTCGCGTTCCCCCGCCTCGATGCCCGCGGCCCGCACCGTGCGGCTGGCGCGGCGGCTCGCCGGCGGCATGACGCCCGCCGAGGTCGCCAGGCACGAGGGACACGGACGAGGCCGAGATTTTGTCGCTCCTCGAGGACGAGAAGTTCCAGAAACACGTCGCCTACTACCGGCGCGAGGCCGAGCTGCCCGAGGACGAGCGCGAAGAGATCCTGATCAGGACGGCATTCGCCAGCCTCCAGCACCTCGCCGACATGGGCGACACCAAGGCGCTTTTGTTCCTTACCTACGAGGGCAACCGCGGGCGGCATCCTGAGAACCGCCTGCGCCGCCTCGTGACGCGCACGACCGACCGCGATCCCGACCTCTGTGCTGGGGACGAGATCGCCGCGGCGCCGGCCAACGACGCCGTCGCCGCCGAGCTTGTCTCGGACCTCCTCGCCTTCGCCCGGAGCAACCCGGACGTGGCCGACTGGGTCCTGCGCTACGCCGAGAGCCGCCAAGCCACGCTGGGAGAGAGCGGGGCCGGGGCGGTGGAGGAGCAAAAAAGGAGAGTGAAAGAAGAGAAGATCAGCAAAGGATAGCGACAGAAGAGCGAGCCGACCCACCCTCTCTGGTCATCCCCCGCCTTGAGCGGGGGATCAACTGGCGGCCGTGAGCGCGACAGTAGCGTGGCCAGCCTCGAACCGTTGGCCCCCCGGTCAAGCCGGGGGCGACAGAGAGAGGTGTGTCCGCCGACCTCTCTTCATGTCACCGCCCGGCTTGACCGGGCGGTCAGGTGGCGGGGACTACGCGACTCCTTCCCATCGCGCCGCGTCACCTGATCCCCCGGTCACGCCGTGGGATGACGGAAGGAGTCTGCCCCGCGGCCACCCCGCCCCATTCTTGTCGCCCTCGTGCCCCGACACGAGCGTCCATGACACGTCCTGGCGTGCCCCCGCGAGCCTGAGCAAGGCCCCCTCGGGCCGGGCCCGAGAACGCGTGAAAGAAAAGCGCCCCGCCCTCTGCGCCGAGGGCGGAGCCCGTTCCTTGCGGCCGCGCGGTCGCGGCCTGGACCGCGCACGGGCGATCGGGTAAGCCTGCGCGGCCCTGTCAGTTGGGAGGCGAGCATGACCGAGCGCACCTATGGCTTCGAGACCCTGGCGATCCATGCCGGGGCGGCACCCGATCCGACCACCGGTGCGCGCGCCACGCCGATCTACCAGACCACCTCCTACGTGTTCGACGACGTCGACCACGCGGCAGCGCTCTTCAATCTGCAGAAGTTCGGCAACATCTACTCGCGCCTCACCAACCCCACCGTCTCGGTGCTGGAGGAGCGCATCGCGGCGCTCGAGGGCGGGACGGCCGCCTGCTGCACGGCCTCGGGCCACAGCGCCCAGTTCTTGACGTTCCTCAACCTCATGCAGCCCGGCGACAATCTCGTGGCCTCGACCAAGCTCTATGGCGGGTCGATCAGCCAGATGAAGCAGACCTTTCCCCAGTTCAGCTGGGGCGTGAAGTATGTGGACCCGCGCGAGCCCGAGAGCTTCGCCAAGGCCATCGACGACCGCACCCGGGCGCTCTTCATCGAGAGCGCCTCGAACCCCGACGGGATCGTGGCGGACATCGAGGCCATCGCCAAGATCGCCCACGCCCACGGCATCCCGCTCGTCGTCGACAACACCATCCCCACGCCCTACTTCTGCAACCCGATCGCCTGGGGTGCCGACATCGTCGTCCACTCGCTGACGAAGTATCTGGGCGGGCAGGGCAACTCGATCGGCGGCGCCATCGTCGAGGGCGGCCAGTTCGACTGGAGCAACGGCAAGTTCCCGCTCCTGGCCGACCCCTGCGAGGCCTATCACGGCCTGCGCTTCTACGAGACCTTCGGCAACCTCGCCCTCACCGTGCGGAACAAGGCGATCGGCCTGCGCGACATGGGCCCCGCCCTCGCCCCCTTCAACGCCTTCCTGATCCTCCAGGGTGTCGAGACCCTGCCGCTGCGGATGGACCGCCACGTCGCCAACGCCGACAAGGTGGCGGCCTTCCTCAACGAGCATCCGCAGGTGGCCTGGGTCTCCTATGCCCGCCTGCCGCAGAACCGCACCCCCACGGTGGAAAAATACTGCCCGCGCGGCCTGGGCGCTCTCTTCACGTTCGGCGTGAAGGGCGGCTACGAGGCGGGCGTGAAGGTGGTCAACGCCTGCGAGCTGCTGAGCCACGTGGCCAATATCGGCGACACGCGCTCCTTGATCATCCACCCCTCCTCCACCACCCACCGCCAGCTCAGCGAGGAGCAGCAGGTGGCGGCCGGCGCCGGGCCGGACGTCATCCGCCTCTCGGTCGGCATCGAGAGTGTGGAGGACATCATCGCCGACCTCGACCAGGCCCTGAAGGCCGCGGCCTGAGGCAGAGCGCGCCGCCCGGCCCCGCTCAGACGCGGTGGTCGGGTGGCGGCGGCGGCGTGGCGCCGCGATAGAGGATGGCGTTGCGCATCGTGAGGTAGGTGCGGTGCGCCCTGCAGGCCGCGGGATCGAAGTCGGCCGCCGGTCGCGGCTCGGGCTCGAAATGCCCGTAGGTGTCCGTCCCGCGGGCGAGGACGGCGCTGTCCGGCCCCACCCTGGGCCGCACGCTCGGCGCCACGTAGGTGATGACGTAGTTGACGCGCGGCCGGTCGCTGCCGTTGGGGCCCGAGCCGTGCGGCGTGTGGAGGTGATGAAAGGAGACCTCGCCGGCATCGATCAGCACGGGCACCGTCTCGGCCTCGTCGATCGCGAGATCGATCGTCTCGCCCCGTGACAGGAGCTCGCCCTCGGCCTTGAGGTCGCGATGGCGGACCTGACCCAGCCGCTGCCGGCCCGGCAGGAAGCGCATGGTGCCGTTCTCGAGCGTCGCCGGCGTCAGCGCCACCCAGGCCCGCACCACGCCCTCGGCACCCTCGAGCTCGAAGTTGGTCGAGTCCTGATGCCAGGAGACGTAGCTGCCGGAATGGGGCGCCTTCCAGAAGACGCCCGAGGACCAGACCATGATGTCGGGCCCGATCAGGCTCTCCACCGCGTCGAGCAGCCCCGGATCGTGGCAGATCCCATCGGCCCAGCGGAACAGGAGATGCGCCTTGAGGAGGTAGAGCTGGTTCTGCGGGTCGGGGTAGCGGCGCGCCGTCGGGCCCTGGGTGAAGCGGATGAAGGCCTCGCCGGTCGCCAGCGCCTCTTCGCGCGGCAGCACCCGGTGGGGAAAGAAAAAGCCGTTCTGGCGGTAGCTGCGGACGGCCTCGGCAGACAGCGATCCCGGCATCTCTTCTGCTCCCCTGGCGGCTCAGGACCCGGCGAAGCGCGGCTCCGGCAGCCCCGCCACGCCCGCATCGACGGCGAAGATGGCACCGGCCTTGGGCTCGGCCTTGAGATCCTCGGGGCTCATGCCCTCGCTCGCCGTGGTGATGTAGAGGGTGCGGAGGTCCGCGCCGCCGAAGGCGCACATCGTGACCCGGCTGACCGGCAGCCTGATCTCGCGGTCCATCGTGCCGTCGGGCCGGAAGCGGATGACCCGCCCGCCCATGAACCGGGCGCTCCAGTAGCAGCCCTCGCTGTCGACCGCGGCCCCGTCGGGTCGGCCGATGCTGTCGTCCGTCTCGAGCCAGAGCCGTTGGTTGGAGGGTGTCCCCGTCTCGATGTCGTAGTCGAACTGGAAGACGAGGCCCCGCCTGCTGTCCGACCAGTACATGATCCGGTCGTCCGGGCTCCAGGCAAGGCCATTGGCGACGAGCACATCGTGCGCCATCTCCTTGGCCGACCCGCCCGGCTCGAGCCGCCAGAGCTTGCCGGAGCGGCGCGCCCGCGGCTCGTTCATCGTGCCGGCGAAGAAGCGGCCGCGCCTGTCGCAGCGGCCGTCGTTCAGCCGGTTCTGGGGATCCTCGCCCTCGAGCTTCGCCAGCGTCTCGAGCGCGCCGCTCGCCGGATCGAGGCTGCAGAAGCGCCGCTCCGCCCCCACCACGAGCCCGCCCGAGCCGGTGAGCGCCAGGCAGCCCACGCGATCGGAGACCGCGGTCGCCTGGTTGCTGCCGGTCGCCGGGTCGAAGCGGTTGACCGTGCGGGCCGGGATGTCGGTCCACCACAGGACGCCCGCCTCCTGGTCCCACACCGGCAACTCGCCGCACATGGCGCCCGCATCGAGCACAAGATCCGCCGTCGAGGTCATCGTGCAAAAGCCCTTCTGCAGACAGGGCGGCGATGGTCCATCAAAGCTTCACGCCCGCCTTGGCGAGATCCTCGATGGCCTGTCGCTGCGCCTCCTTCATGGCGGTCGCCGCGTCGGCCTGGCCGGTCGCGATGCGCTCGATCGCCTTGTTGATCTTGTCGCCCACCTGGGGAAACACCGGCACCGTGCGGTAGAGCATGTAGTCCGAGCTGCCGGCCGTCTCGAGCACCTGGAGATAGAGCGAGGCCACGTCCTGGCCGTTCAGCGTCATCTGCTTGCGGTAGGCAGGATCGTCGATCACCGAGCGGCGGCAGACCGCCGTGTATCCCTTCTCGAGCGCCATCCGTCGCACCGTGTCCTTGCTCACCGCCCAGGTGATGAACGCCCACGCGGCTTCCTTGTTTCTCGATCCCTTGGGAATGCCGAAGCCGTGGCTGTTGAGGCCGGGAAAGAAGCCCTTGGGGCCCCTCGGCATCGGCGCATAGAGCACGGTCTTCTTGACCTTGCTCTCGGGGCTCACCGCCAGCGCCGCGACCTGGGAGGAATTGGGCGTGCGCATGTCCGCCCGGCCGGCGAGCTGGGTGCGCAGGGCCTGATCGTCGCTGAAGGAGAGAACGCCCGAAGGCGTGTAGCGCGCGAGCAGCTGGGCGTACCACTCGGCCGCCTGGGCCGCCTCAGGCGTGTCGAGCATCGGGTGCAGATCGTCGGGCGGATGACGGAACACCGTGCCGCCGAACCCCATGAGATAAGGAATCCAGTTCCAGTGATGCAGGCGATCCGCCACGAACGCCGCGACACCCTCCTTCTTGTGGGTCGCCTGCGCAACGGCGATGAGCTCGTCGAAGGTCTCAGGCGGCTTAAGGCCCGTCGCCGTCAGGATGTCACCACGCGCGGCACCCATGATCATGGCGCCGGCCAGATAGGCGAAGCCGTAGGTGCGGCCTTTCGCGTCCTGCATGGCCTTCTGGGAGCCGGCGACGAAGTCCTCGGCGTCCCAGCCCGCGGGCGTCATCTTCGGATCCGCGACGAAGTCGTCGAGCGGCGCGAGCCAGCCCGCGCCGATCCAGCGTCCCGAATAGATGAACGTAATATTGCAGAAGTCATAGGCCGAGCCGCCGGTCGACAGCTCGAGATCCATTCTTTGATTGTAGACCGGAAAGGCCTGCAGGTCGAAATTGACCTTCATGCCGGTCGCCTGCTCGAACTCCGGCAGCAGGTCCTTGATATTCTGGGTCGACACATGCTGGAAGCCGGCGCCGTTGATGGTCACGCCCGAGAACGGCTTGGCCTGACCGCGCGCTGCCGGAGCGCGCACGCCGATCGCGAGCGCCGCCGTGCCACCCAAGGCGGCCCGCAGAACACCCCGGCGATGCAGCACCGCCGCGCGCCACGTCGCGTCGGCCGCCAGTGGACGACCATGCGTCTCCCGGTCCTTCATGGCTTCGCACCCCTGATCGCTCGGTTCTGTCGTGACCGATAGGGATCGGGCTCTGAGCCCGCCCTTTGGGATCGACCCTACGCCCGAAAGCAACGCTGACGCAACGCTCACTTGCCGGCGCATGGCAAGGCCCCACGCTCATCCCGGGCGAGGAACGGGCGGCGTGGTGCTATGGGCGCAGAGAGAAGGCTCGAAGGTGACGCTGTGGCGACCGGCGGCCTTGCCGGGCCCGACGGAGGGCCCGGCAAGCCGGCGACGGGTCAGCTCGGCGTTCGCGCGCGCTCGACCAGGGGCGCCAGGGGATGGGCGGCCCGAGCGCCATACTCGGCGATGATGTCGGCCGCGCACATGGAGCCCAGGCGACCGCAGGCGGCGAGATCGAGCCCCGCCGTCAGCCCGCGCAGAAAGCCTGCGGCGTAGAGATCGCCCGCTCCCGTGGTGTCGAGCACCTCCCGGGGCCGCGCCGCGTCGATCACGTGCACCTCGTCGCCGCGAAGGACGACCGAGCCCCTGGCCCCGCGCGTCAGCGCCGCAAAGTGCACCTCGCGCCGCACCTGCTGCAGCGCGTCGTCGAAGTCCCTCGCCTGGTAGAGCGAGGTGATCTCGGCCTCGTTGGCGAAGAGGATGTCGACGTCCTGCTCGACCAGCTCGCGAAACTCGCCACGCCAGCGGTCGACGCAGAACGGATCGGACAGCGTGAGCGCCAGCCGGCCGCCGTGGCGGTGGCAGATCTCCGCGGCCTTGCGGCATGCGGCCTTGGCCTCGGGCCGGTCCCAAAGATAGCCCTCGAGGTAGGTGATGTCGGCGCGGGCGACGAGCTCCTCGTCCACATTCTCTGGGCCCAGCTCGACACAGGCGCCGAGATAGGTCTGCATGGTGCGCTGGGCGTCGGGCGTGACGAAGACGAGGCAGCGCGCGGTGGCTGGCCCCTCGGGTGCGGGCTCGCTCTCGAAGACGACGCCGGCGGCGCGGATGTCGTGCCTGAAGACCCGGCCGAGCGCGTCGTCCTTGACCCGGCCGACATAGGCCGCCGAGCCGCCCAGGGAAGCGAGCGCCGCCATCGTGTTGGCGCAGGACCCGCCCGAGACCTCGCGGGCCGGTCCCATCCTGCGGTAGAGGAACTCGATGCGTTCCTCGTCGACCAGCGTCATCGTCCCACGCGCGAGGTCGAGCTCGTCGATGAGCGCGTCCTCGGCGTAGGCCACCACATCGACAATGGCATTGCCAAGGCCGAGCACGTCGATGCGGCCCGTCTGCCGCTCCACCTCCTGCATGCGCCGTCACTCCGGGGGGTTGTATGGGGCCGAGTATAGGTGGCCTGGGCGGCCTGTCCACCGAGCGGAACGACCCCACGATACAACCGAAGGGTATTCTTTGGTTTGACTTACTTCACGTCACTGACTAATGCTGTGCCCCTCCATTCCCTCCACCGCATTCAGCACCGGGAGGCCAGTTGCCCGGTGCCAAGCACAAGGGTGATGTCCTCATGTTTCGTAAAAAGGACAACGAGCCAACGCGCCCATCGTCGTCGGCGGAGAGGATGCCAGAGCCCCCCATCGCCCGAACGGAGCCCAAGGTGCAGCCGGAAATCCCGCGCCGACAGGTCGACTTGCCCTCCGCGTCCACCAACGCCGCCGCCGAGAAGCCCGCTCCCAAGCCCGAGCCCGAGCCGAAGCGGCTGATCGTCGGCACCGGCATCAGCCTCGCCGGTGAGATCACCGCCTGCGACCGTCTCGTCGTCGAGGGCAGCGTGCAGGTCACGCTCAACCAGACCCGGGCGATCGAGATCACCCAGACCGGCCGCTTCACCGAAGGCAAGGCCGAGGTCGAGGAGGCCGAGATCAGCGGCGTCTACGAGGGCGATCTCACCGTCCACAAGCGGCTGTTGATCCGCAGCACGGGACGCGTGAAGGGCACCGTCCGCTACGGCGAGCTCGAGATCGAGCGCGGCGGCAAGCTCACCGGCTCCGTCTCGATGCTCGACGAGACCACCTAGCCTCGAGAGCCCCGTCGACCAACGAACAGTCCTTGGCCGGGCGCTCGTCGCCCAACTCTCCGCGGAGCAACGCATGAAGGCTGCGGGCGGCAGGGATGCCGTGATGTGGCCTCGGCCCAGAAGTGGTCGAAGCTCGGTCGTGCTGATTGCAGCGCTCCTCGGTGCCTGCGCGGCGACCGAGCCGCCTCCTGCCAAGCTTGCTGCCGCGGCACCGCCTCCGCCCCCGAAGCCCTTGTCCCTGGTCGGCATGGATGCCCAGGCGGTGACCGCCGCGCTGGGCGAGCCGACGTTGGAGCGCCAGGACCGGCACGCCCAGTACTGGCTCTACAACGAGCATGGCTGCAGGCTGGCGATCTTCCTCTATCTCGATCCCGACACCGGGAAGAGCAGGGTCACCTACTACGAGCTACGCCGCCCGGACCGGGCGCAGCCGGTGGCGGACACGTGCAGTCCCGTCCTGGCAAGGCTGCCACCGATGACACCCGCCAGGAACGACCTGCCGCAGGTCGCAGCGCCCTGAGCAGGCGTCCTCAATCGCGTCGGGCGCGGCCCTCGAGGACATCGAGCGGCACGCCCAACGCCTTCGCCAGATCGATAGCGCCGCTGCCGCGCCGCAATGGCCGCGGCTGGCTCTCGTGCGGCTTCCACCCGATAAGAAAGAGGATGTCGAAGGTGGCCGGCACGGTCCCGTCGCCGTCGCCGAAACGCTCGCGGTAGAGGTCCAGGGCGCGGGCGAGCACGACTGGCCGGAGCGGCCGTGCGCGGCCCTCGACGAGCAGGCTCGCCTCGCCCATGGCCCTGAGGTCGCTCACCAGCCGCAACGGGTCGCGGTAGCGCACGGTCAGGCGGTCTATGTCGGCCACGGGCAGCGCCAGGCCGGCGCGCTGCAGCAGCATGCCGGCGTCGCGGATGTCGACGAAGGGCGAGACCCTGGGTGCTGCCCCGCCCGTCAGCTCGAGCTCCGCCTGGGTCAGCGCCCAGCGCAGCTCGTGCAGCGTCTCGCCACCGGGCAGCCCGGCCAGCAGAAGGCCATCTGGCTTCAAGGCGTAGCGCATCTGCGCCAGCGCGCCCGGCAGGTCGTTCACGTTGTGCAGCGCCATGACGCTCAGGACCGCGTCGAAACGGTCGGCGCCGAAAGGCAGCAGCTCCGCGTCGCCGACGATGCCGGGGCGGTCCCGGCCGAAGTGCGCCGCGGCGAGGTCCATCTCGACGAGCGTCGTGGGCATCCGTCCCGCTGCCGCCAGCGCCGCAGCGAGCTCGCCAGCCCCGGCTCCGACCTCGAGCACGGTCGGGAACGCCGTCTTGATGTCCGCCAGCCGGTCGACGAGACGGTCGACGATCTCCGTCCTTAGGAAGCCGGCGTCGCCTGGCCGATGCGCAAGGCGCTCGCGGCGCAATCTCAGGGCCTGCCGATCGAAGATGCGGGGTGGGGAGGACATGGGTCTCCAGATGGTCGATCCGGCAGGCAAAGCCAAGCCCGCCCGGCCGGCTCAGCCCGGGCGCAGCACCATGTGGGCGGGAAGCCAGGTCGCAAGCTCGGGGAAGAGCACGAGGATGGCGACCATCACCATCATCAGGAGGAAGAACGGGACGGCGCTGCGGGCGATGAAGTTGATCTCGTGGCCGGTCATGCCCTGGAGGACGAAGAGGTTGAAGCCGATGGGCGGCGTGATCTGGGCCATCTCGACCACCACGACGATGAAGATGCCGAACCAGATGAGGTCGATGCCGGCGCGGCGGATCATCGGCTCGATCACCGCCATGGTGAGCACGACGCAGCTGATGCCGTCGAGAAAGCACCCCAGCACGATGTAGAAGAGCATGAGCGCGCCGATCAGGGCCACCGGCGAGAGGTTGAGCGAGGCGATGTACTCGGCGAGGCCGGTGGGCAGGCCGGTGAAGCCCATGGCGAGCGACAGGAACGAGGCGCCCATCAGGATGAGCGCTATCATGGCCGAGGTGCGCATGGCGCCCATGAGGCTGGTGCGGAAGCTCTCGAGCGTCAGCGCGCCCTGCACCAGCGCCAGGGCCAAGGCGCCCACGACGCCCAGCGCCGCGGCCTCGGTGGCGGTGGCGATGCCGGCATAGATCGAGCCCAGGACGGCCACGATCAGCAGCATGACGGGGATGAGCGAGCGGCTGGCGCGCAGACGCTGGGCCAGGCTGCGCGGCGGCTCGGGCGGCACCAGATCCGGCTGGAGGATGCCACGGATCGCCAGATAGCCCATGAACAGCAGCGCCAGCACGATGCCGGGAAAGACCCCGGCCATGAAGAGCTGGGCGATCGATTCGTTCACCGCCACGCCATAGACGATCATGGTGAGCGAGGGCGGGATCATGAGCCCCAGCGTGCCGGCACCGGCGAGCGAGCCGATGATGAGAGGCTCGGGATAGCCGCGGCTCCTGAGCTCGGGGATCGTCATCTTGCCGATGGTGACGCAGGTGGCGGCCGATGAGCCGCTGATCGCGGCGAAGATGGCGCAGCCCACGACGTTGGTGTGGAGGAGACGGCCCGGCAGCCCGGTCATCCAGGGCGAGAGGCCCTTGAACATGTCCTCCGAGAGCCGCGTCCGGAACAGGATCTCGCCCATCCAGATGAAGAGCGGCAGGGCGGTCAGCGTCCAGCTGGACGACGAGGTCCAGATGGTCGTGATCATCGCGTCGCCGGCGGGGCGCGTGGTGAAGAGATCCATCGCGAAGAGCGCCACGCCCATCAGCGACAGCCCGATCCACACCCCGCCGCCCAGAAGAAGAAAGAGCACGAAGAGCAGAAGCCCCGTCAGGTAGATCTGCTCCATGCCTTTCTCCTCCTCAGCGTCTCGAGCCTATGGCGCAACGTGCGAGGCTGGCGGCGCCTGCGCCGAGCGGCGTCTCGAGGCGTGGAATCAATCCTGCTGCAGCGAGGTCTCCACAGGGCGCTCCAGCGACGCGCCCAGCAGGACGGAGACGAGGCGGTCGGTCATGGCGATGGCGAAGATGAGGGTGCCGGCGGCCATGGCGAGCTGGGGGATCCAGAGCGGGGTCGCGTCCTGGCCCTGGCTGATGTCGTGGATCAGCCGCGAGACGCGCACCGCCTTGATCGCATAGAGACAAAAGAACCAGGCAAGGCCGGAGGCGATGAGCAGGGCCACGACCTCGGCGATGCGGCGGCGGGCGCCCGAGAAGCCCTGCAGGATCAGCTCGACCCGGATGTGGCTGCCGCGGCGGAAGGTGTGAGCCAAGCCGAGGAAGGACGCGGCCGCCATGCAGTAGCCGGCATAGTCCGTGGCGCCGGGCAGGGCGATGTCCAGGAGGCGGAACACGATCTGCGCCACGACGATGACGAGGATGAGGGCGAGGAAGAGCGCCGCCAGCACGCCGGCGCCGTCATAGAGTAGGTCGAGGCCGCGCCTGAGACGGGACGCGGCCGCGCCTGTTGGTGCAGCGCCTGGGCTCACTGGCTCTTCTTGTAGGCAGCGACGATGGCCTCGCCCTCGGGGCCGGCCTTCTTCAGCCACTCGGCGGTCATGGTCTCGCCGATCTTGGCGAGATCGGCCTTGAGCTCGGGGCTCGGCTTCTCGACCTTCATGCCGTTCTTGGCGAGCTGCTCGACGTACCAGCCGGCCAGCTCCTGCGACTTCTTCGTGCCGGCGGCCTCGGCCTTGGCGCCGCAGTCGTCGACCACCTTGCGGGTCGCGTCGTCCAGCCCGTCCCAGGCCTGCTTGTTGGCGAAGACGGAGTTACGCGGCAGCCAGGCATTCACGTCGTAGAAGTAGCTCAGCTGCTCCCAGACCTTGCTGTCATAGCCCGTGGAGCCCGAGCTGATGAAGCTGTCGGCAACACCGGTGGCGAGCGCCTGGCTGAGCTCGGCCGCCTCGATCTGCACCGGCACGGCACCCAGAAGCTCGGCCAGGCGCGCGGTGGCGGCGTTGTAGGCGCGGAACTTCACACCCTTCATGTCGGCGCCGCTCATGAGCGGCTTTTTCGTGTAGATGCCCTGCGGCGGCCAGGGGACCGAGTAGATGAGCACGAGGTTCTGGCTGTCCAGAAGCTTCGTCAGCGCCGGTCGCGCGGCCTTCCAGAGCGCTGCCGACTCCTCATAGGAGGTGGCGAGGAAGGGCACCGAATCGAAGCCGAAGAGCGCGTTCTCGTTCTCGTGGGCCGAGAGGAGGCGCTCGCCGATCGGGGCCTGCCCGGTCTGCACCGCGCGCTTGATCTCGTTGCCCTTGAAAAGCGAGCCGTTGCTGTGGACGACGATGTCCAGGGCACCCTTGGTGCCGTCCTTGACGCAGGCGGCGAACGCCTTGCCGGTCTCAGTGTGGAAGTTGGTCTCGGGATAGGCCATCGGCATATCCCAGGTCTCGGCGTGGGCGGCGCTCGTGGCGAGCGCCACGGCGAGGGCCGCGCCCAGGACGGTCTTCTTCATGATGCCTCCGTCGTTGCGGCGGTTCTGGGGCAGCTGACCCGCCCTTCTGCGATGGTTGGCACGCGCGGCGGAAGGGGTCAACTGCCCCGGCCTCGGCGGACGGAGCCCTCAGGCGGAGAGGCGATCCAAGCGCTCGCGGGCACGCTCGCGATGCTCGGGCCGGAGATGGCGGCCCAGCGCCGAGAGGGCCAGCGCCAGCACGGTGCCGTCGTCGACGAAGCCCAGCCCCGCGATGAAGTCGGGGATGGCGTCGGTCGGGAGAACGAAATAGGCGAGCGCGCCGAACAGGATCATCCGCACGCGGGCCGGCGTCGTCGGATCGGCAGCACAGAACCACGCGGCCACGAGATCCTCGGCGAAGGGGATGCGCGCGGCAACGCGGGCGAGCTTCTTCCAGAAGGTGCGCTCGTCGGGCGCACGATCGGCGACGGGAAGCTGGGCGAGATCATAGGCCATGAAAATAAAGATGTCGCGCGCGCCCCGACGATGCAAGGTGCGCCGCCGCCCTGACGGCAGAGCGGCTTCCATGCTAAACTCGGCCTCGGAGGTGAGAGATGGCGAAAGCAGCTCTCGATCTCGTCACCGTCGACGAGTTTCTGCGCTGGGACGATCGCTCGGATCGGCGGTATCAGCTGATCCGCGGCGCCATCGTCATGATGGCGCCGCCAGCGCCGCGACATGGCGCGCTGTCGGCTCGGGTGATTCGCTCACTGGGCGGACGATTGCGGCCGACATGCGAGACGCTCAGCGAGGCCGGAATTCTTCTGCCGCAGAGCGCTCAGGACTTCTATGTCGCCGACATCGCCGTTACCTGCGTGCCCCTCGGAACCAGCGCATGGTGCCCGGATCCCGTCCTCATCGTCGAGGTCCTCTCGCCGTCGACGGAGGGGGAGGTCAGGCACGAGAAGCTGCCCAACTACCGCCTGCTGCCCTCGCTGCGCCACATCCTCCTTGTCTCGAGCGAGGCCGTGCTCGTCGAGCATTGGCGCCGCGCCGGCGTGGCTTGGAGCAGCGAGACGCTCCGCGAAGGCGGCGCGCTCAGGCTCGATGCGCTCGGTATCGAGCTGCCCGTCGACGAGATCTATGCGGGTCTGGATCTGACGCCCGGGACGAGCTGAGCCGCGCGAGCGCCGCGTCCGGCCTCCCGTCCTCGACCTTTACCGCCGCGCCCGCTGCCAATACACGTGGAACGAGGCTGAAAAGCACGAAAACCCGCCGTCACCATGAGCGGAGAACCACCAATGCCCGCGTCCAGCTCGTTCGATGTCGCCTCTCTCGCCATCGCCGTGCTGCTGGGCGGCCTGCTCGGCATGGTGGGCCAAGGCCTCCGCGTCATCGTGGGCCTCAAGAAGCATCAGGATGCGGCGGCGGCGCAGGGCACATCCTTTGCGGCGAAGTTTCAGCCGAGCCGGCTCGTCTTGAGCCTGCTGATCGGGTTCATCGCCGGCGCGCTCGGCATCCTCACCGTCATCAACGGTGACGCGCAGAAGATCATGATGAACCAGGTCCTGACGGTCATCGCGATCGGCTATGCCGGGACCGACTTCATCGAGGGCTTCATGGCCCGCTACATGCCGAGCTCGTCCGAGCGGGCTGCCGCAGGGCCGCAGGGCGCGACCGCCCCGCCGGCAGCCACCAGCTCGTAGCGACCGGAAGCCGCTGCCGCGGCCCTGCAGTCCGAGCTCCCGCCCGGCTCAGAGATGCGGCAGTGCCGCAGAACCGGCGAAGCGCGCGCGCTCGCCCAGCGCCTCCTCGATCCGGAGGCCCTCGTTCCACTTGGCCATGCGCTCGGAGCGGCTGAACGAGCCCACCTTGAGCTCGGGCACGCCCCAGCCGACAGCGAGATGCACGATCGTCACATCCTCGCTCTCGCCCGAGCGCGCGGACACGATGGCGCCCATGCCCACCTCGCGCGCCGCGTCCCAGGCTGCTTTGGTCTCGGTGAGCGTGCCGCACTGGTTGGGCTTGAGGAGCACGGCCGTGCAGGCCTTGGCAGCGGCCGCCCGACGCACCCGATCGGCGCTGGTGACGAGAAAGTCGTCGCCCACCACCTGGCAACGGCCACCCACGGCCGCCGTGAAACGGGCAAAGCCCGGGGCGTCGTCCTCGGCCACCGGATCCTCGATCGAGACGATGGGATAGCGGTCGAGCCAGCCCAACAGCATCGCGATCATGCCGTCCGTATCGAGCTCGCGGCGCTCGAGGCCCAGCTGGTAATGCCCGGCGGACCCGAACGAGGAGGCTGCGATGTCGAGCGCGATCGCGACCTGCTCCAGCGGCCGGAACCCTGCCCGCTCGATCGCCCGCGTCAGCATGCCCAGAGCATCCTCGTTGCTCTCGAACTCGGGCCAGTAGCCGCCCTCGTCGGCAACGCCCTTGAGACGGCCGGCCTCGGCCATCAGCAGGCCCGCCGCCCGGTAGACCTCGGCCGTCCAGACCAGCGCCTCGGCGAAGGTCGCCGCCCCCGGGCAGACGATCAAGAAATCCTGGATGTCGACGCGGCCCTGGGCGTGCTTGCCGCCGCCGAAGATCTGGATCTCGGGAAGCGGCAGGGCGACCTCGCGCCCCTCTGCCAGATAGGCCCACAGCGGCAGCCCGCGCGCCGCGGCGGCAGCATGCACCAGCGCCATCGAGACCGCGATCGTCGCATTGCCGCCGAGCCGCATCTTCTGCGGCGTGCCGTCGAGCTCGATCATGCGGGCATCGGCCGCCGCCTGATCGTCGCCCGCCATGCCGATCAGCGCCGGCGCTATCGTGTCGTTCACGCTGGCGATGGCGCCCGCGACGTCCATGCCGCCCAGGTGCTGGCCGCCGTCGCGCCGGTCGAGGGCCTCGCCCGACCCGGTCGAGGCGCCCGCGGGTGCGATGGCGCGGCCCATGGCGCCGCCCGCGAGCGAGACCTCGGCCTCGACCGTGGGCCTCCCGCGGCTGTCCCAGACGCGCCGGGCGCGTACCGCCTCGATCGTCGCTCCTGTCATGCCCCGACCTCCTCCCCCCAGGCATCCCTGATCTGCGCCAGGGTGCGTGGCGGCTGCTGCAGCAGCTCGCGCGCCACCTTGCGCACCATGTCCCGCTGTGCCTGCCCGGTCAGGTACTCGACCGGCGACTTGCCGTCGACCCGAGCGAGGAAGAGCCCCGGCAGGAGTGCCGCGACCCGCGCCTCGAGCCTGCGCCGCGGCTCCCAGATGGCACCCTCGAGATAGCTCTCGGCCAGCGCATCGAAGCAGCCGAGAAAACGGGCGGCAGCCTCGGGCGTCCACAGACATTTCAGCAAGAGATGGTTGAGACAGAAGGCGAGGTCGAAGGCCGGATCGCCGTACCAGGCACATTCCGCGTCGAGGAAGACCGGGCCATCGGGCCCGATCAGGATGTTCTTGGGGCTGACGTCGCCGTGCACCAGCGCCAGCTTGGTCATCGCGGTGCGCCGGGCAAGGCGGCGAAGGGTCGGCTCGAGGTCGGGGTGCGCCTGGGCCGTGGCCAGGAGATAGGGCTCGAGGCGGATGGCCTGAAAGATCGTGTCGGTCGGAAACTGTGCTGCCACGCCGGCATCATGGGCGGTGGCCCGATGGATGGCAGCAAGCTTCGTGCCGACGGCGGCCGCGTCCGCCAGCTCCGCCTCGCCGTCACGCAGCATCGTCTTCCACAGGCGGTAGCGGTCGGGATCGAGATAGCGCATGACGAGCGCGCCCGCCGCCCGGTCGAGGTGGAGAAGCTCGGGCACGGCCGCGGGCTCGACCTTGGCCGCCGTCGCCATCCAGAGGGCCTCGTAGGCATTGCGCTCGATGGGTGCGCGCCAGTCGGCCGCCACCTTGAGCTTGGCCAGCGCCCGCTTCACGCAGACGGGGCCGTCCGGCAGGTCGACCCGCCAGATGTCGGAGGAGACGCCGCCCGTGAGCGGTGCGAGCGTCGGACGATCCTCCGCCGCGACGAGCCCGCCGCGACGGAGCACTGCCAGGATCTCGGTCGGCTCGGAGGCCATGGGCGGGCAGCGGCTCCTCTTCTCGGGCTGGCAGGCCGGACCGACGGGCGTTAGGGTCGGCGCCGCAACCTGCTTCAGGTGCAACGGCAATGCAACGTGTGGTCTTCCATCATGAGGCCGGGCCGGCCCTACGGACCCGGCTGGCCGCCTTGGGCGAGCAGGGCCTCCAGGTGAGCGTGGCCCCCGACGACCCCGAAGGCCTGCGGGCGGCGATGGCCGACGCGGAGATCCTCTGGCACGTGCTGACCCCCGCCACCGCGGCGATCATCGAGGCGGCACCGCGTCTGCGGCTGATCCAGAAGATCGGCGTGGGCGTCAACACCATCGACCTCGAGGCGGCCGCCGCACGGGGCATCGCCGTCTGCAACATGCCGGGCACCAACACGGCCGCCGTGGCCGAGATGACGCTGGCGCTGATGCTGGCCTGCCTGCGGCGCCTGCCCCAGCTCGACCGCGCCACCCGCGCTGGCCGCGGCTGGGCGCTGCCGGCCGAGGAGCAGGATCGCTACGGGGAGCTCGGCGGCCGCATCGTCGGGCTCGTGGGCATGGGCGCGGTGCCGCGCCGGCTGGCGCCCGTGCTGGAGGCGCTGGGCGCGGAGGTGGTCTACGCCAACCGCTCCGAGCATCCGGAGCTGCCCTGGCGCCGGCTGCCGCTCGACCGGCTCCTGGGGGCCGCCGACATCGTCTCCCTGCATCTGCCGCTGGTGCCCGAGACGACCCGCATGATCGACGAGGCGGCCCTGGCCCTGATGCGGCCGGGAGCCATCCTGATCAACACGGCGCGTGGCGGCCTCGTCGACGAGGCGGCGCTGGTCGCCGCGCTGACCGGCGGCAGGCTCGCCGCCGCCGGGCTCGATGTCTTCGCCGAGGAGCCGGTCGACGCGAGAAACCCGCTGCTGGCGCTGGACCCGGTCGTCGTGGCACCGCATCGGGCCTGGCTGACCCAGGAGACGCTCGGGCGATCGATCGAGGTGGCCGTGGAGAACTGCCGGCGCCTGCGCGACGGGACACCGCTTCTGCACCAGGTCGCCTGAGGGCCCGCATGCCTTTCTGGATCGGCGTCGCCTCACGAGACCACGTCTTGACCGGTGTGTCGGGCGGCTTCTGCCAGCTCGGCCACGGCGCGGCCGCCGCCCTTCGCCGGCTCGGGCCCGGCAACTGGCTGGTCTACTACTCACCACGCAGCGCGCTCGAGGGAGGCACGCCCCTGCAGGCTTTCACGGCACTCGGGCGGATCAAGAACGGGCCGCCCTATCAGGTGACGCTCCCCTCCGGCCTGTCGCCCTGGCGTCGAGCCGTCGATTTTCTTCCCGCCCGCGAGGCCTCGATCAGGCCGCTTCTCGACCGACTGGGCCTCACGGCGGGCAATCCCCGCTGGGGTATTCACTTCCGCCGCAGCCTGCTGGCCGTCACCGAGCTGGACTTTCTCACCATCGCCGATGCCATGGGCGTCGGCGATGCGGTACGCTCCGCTTGAGGCGGGTCGGCCGGCCTCACCCAGCCCGACGAGAAGAGAAGCCTTGGATCTGACGCTGGTACCCGGCGCCTTCGTGCGCCTCGACGCCGAGCCCGACTGGGGCATCGGCCAGGTGCAGTCCGTGATCGGCACACGGGTCACGGTCAACTTCACCGAGCGCGGCAAGGTCGTGATCGACGTCCGCCACGCCACGCTGAGCGTCGTGCGGCCCGACCCGCCCGCAGAGCGCGACGCCCGCTAGGCCCAAAAGGGCGGGCCGACGTCCCGCTCAGGCCAGGAAGTCGCGGAGTGCCGGGGCGACGCGTCGTGCGAAGAGCGGGCCGACGAAAAGATCCTGGTGCTCGGCACCCTCCACGGTCAGGCGCACGCTGTCCGCCGTGCCGAGCAGGTCCTGGGCGGCATGGGTCTGGCCCGGTCCCACGAGGCTGTCGGCCGCGGCCTCGACGGTGACAAGACGCGTCGCCGGCTGCAGCGCCGCAAGGAGCGGCCGCGTCTCGGACCAGGGTGCCCCGCCGAGCTCGAGGTCGCGGCCCTTGTGGAGCGTCACCAGATCGGTGAAGAGCTCGCCCGGCACGTCGATGAGGGCGTGCAGGTCGCGATGCTGCTCGCGATAGCCGCGATCGAGCCAGCCCAGATGCTCGAGCAGCGTGCCAAGCTGAACCTCGGCATAGGTCGACGGCGCCGAGGAGGCGACGGCGGCGAGCTGGATCAGCGAGGGGAACACCGACCGCCCGGCACCGGGCTGGGTTCCCGGAACCGTCGTCAGCAGGCCGCTCAGCTCCAAAGGCTCGGGCAGCGCTGCCACCATCTGCTGCAGCGGCACGGGGCGGTGCAGCGGGTCGATTGGGGAGCCCAGGAGCACGACGCTGCGGGGCGTCACCTCGGGTGCCGCGGCGGCGACCGTCCGCAGCGCCGCGACGGCGGCCCAGCCGCTCTGCGACACGGCGACGAGATCGGCCCCCAGGCCCGCGTGACGCAGCGCCGCCAGCGCCACGGCATGCTGCTGCTCCAGGCCGAACGGCCCTGCCTCGGCGGGCACGAGCCGGGCATCCGTCCAGTCCGTGACGATCACCTCGCCGAGCTCGAGAAGGACCATCACGAGATCGGTCAGCACGCTGGTCGCATAGCCCGAGTGCGGAACCAGAAGGACGATGCGCCGCCCGAGCGCCCCGGCACCGAGATGCAGCAGCCGGACGAAGGGTGTCTCGGCGACGAGCTCGTGGCGCAGCCGACGGCCCAGCTGAGCCGCCACCGCCTCCTCGATGGGCTGCCCGCCGATATCGCCGGTCCGCAGTCCCTGGACCATCCAGGAAGCAAGCCCCGGCCAGGGTGCCGGCGTGCCGCCCGCGGCCCAGCCTTCGAGCGTGCCGCGCAAAGGCCGCAGCATCTGGCGCTGCAGCTCGATCATCTCATAAAGGAACATCAAGCTGCTGCTGTGCCCTCTTGCTCAGGCGCCAAGGGCACCCTCGATCGCCGCCAGCGCAGCCCCGGCGCTGGCACCGTCGGGACCGCCGCCCTGGGCGAAGTCCGGGCGGCCTCCGCCACCGCTGCCGCCCACGGCGGCAACGCCCTCGCGAACGAGGCTGACGGCGTCGATCCGATCCTTCAGATCCTCGGTCACGCTCACCACGACCGCGGCCTTGCCGTCGTTGACGCTGACCAGCGCCACCACGCCCGAGCCCAGCTCCTTCTTGAGCGCGTCGGCCGTGCCGCGCAGCTCCTTGGCCGGCACGCCCTCGAGCACCCGGGCCGCCAGCCGGATGCTGCCGACGCTCTTGAAGCGCTCGGCGGCGCCGCCCTCGCCGGTCACGAGCTTGCGGCGCGCCTCGGCGAGCTCGCGCTCGAGGCGGCGGCGCTCGTCGACCAGATCCTGGACGCGGCGGGAGACCTCGCCCACGGGCACCTTGAGCTGGTCGGCGATGCCACCCAGAAGCGCCCGCCCGTGCAGGTGATCCTCGAGCGCAGCCTCGCCGGTCAGCGCCTCGATGCGCCTGATGCCGCTGGCCACGCCACTCTCGCCCGTGATCTCGAAAAGGGCGATGTCACCGGTGCGCTGGGCGTGGGTGCCGCCGCAAAGCTCGACCGAATAGGGCGTCTTGTCCTCCTTGTGCCCCATCGTCACGACGCGCACCTCGTCGCCATACTTCTCGCCGAAGAGGGCCATGGCGCCGGCGCCGATGGCGTCGTCGCGCCCCATCAGCCGGATGGTCACCGCATCGTTCTGACGAAGGTAGAAATTGACCTCGCGCTCGACCAGCGAGAGCTCCTCCGCGGTCATCGGCTTCGCATGGCTGAAGTCGAAGCGCAGCCGATCGGGGGCCACGAGCGAGCCCTTCTGGGTCACGTGGGTGCCGAGGTGGCGCCTCAGCGCGGCGTGCAGCAGGTGGGTCGCCGAGTGGGCGCGGCGAAGCTGCCGGCGGCGCGCGTCGTCGACCCGCATGTCCAGAACTTGGCCGACCCTGACCTCGCCACCCCTGACCTCGCAGACATGAACGAAGAGGTCGCCCAGGTACTTTTGCGTGTCGGTCACGGTGAGTGTGGCGTCGCCCGCCTCGATGAGGCCGGTGTCGCCGATCTGGCCGCCGGACTCGCCATAAAAGGGCGTCTGGTTGGCGACCAGCATCACCGTCTCGCCGTCGCCGGCCCGCTCGACGCTCTGGCCGTCCCTGACCAGCGCCACGGCCTTGCCCTCGGCGCGCACGGTCTCGTAGCCGAGGAACTCGGTGGCGCCGCTCCGCTCGCGGATCTCGAACCAGATGGGCTCGATCGCGTGCGAGCCCGAGCCGCGCCAGCTCTTGCGCGCTTCCTCGCGCTGCCGCTCCATCGCCGTCTCGAAGCCCTCGAGGTCCACGGCACGGCCCTGGGCGCGCAGCGCATCCTGCGTGAGGTCGAGCGGAAAGCCGAACGTGTCGTAGAGCTTGAAGGCAGCCTCGCCGGGCAGGGCGGCACCGGCCGGCAGGCGGGCCGTCTCCTCCTCGAGCAGCCCCAGCCCGCGCTCCAGCGTGCGCCGGAAGTTCGTCTCCTCGAGCTTCAGCACCTCGGAGATCAGCGCCTCGGCCCGGCCGAGCTCGGGGAAGGCCTTGCCCATCTCCTCGACCAGCGTCGGCACCATGCGCCACAGCAGCGGCTCGGCAGCGCCCAGGAGGTGCGCATGACGCATGCCACGGCGCATGATCCGCCGCAGCACGTAGCCTCGCCCGTCATTGGCCGGCATGACGCCGTCGGCGACGAGAAACGCCGAGGCGCGCAGATGGTCGGCCACCACCTTGTGCGAGGGCGCCTTGGCACCGGCGAAGTCGGTGCCGGTCAGCTCGACGCTCTTGCGGATGAGCTGCTGGAAGAGATCGATATCGTAATTGTCGTGCTTGCCCTGCAGCACCGCCGCCACGCGCTCGAGGCCCATGCCGGTGTCGATCGAGGGCCGGGGCAGGTCGACGCGCCGATCGGGCGTCACCTGCTCGAACTGCATGAAGACGAGGTTCCAGATCTCGA
This sequence comes from uncultured Alphaproteobacteria bacterium, assembly GCA_963735065.1. Lineage (GTDB taxonomy): Bacteria > Pseudomonadota > Alphaproteobacteria > Geminicoccales > Geminicoccaceae > CAVTJL01. Next base: position 432,085 of record CAVTJL010000001.1, read on the forward strand.
TGAACCGGTCGCCGTCCTCGTCGGGGCTGCCCGGCGGCCCGCCCGGAATCCCGGGCCCGTGGTCATAGAAGATCTCGGAGCAGGGGCCACAGGGGCCGGTATCGCCCATCGCCCAGAAATTGTCGGAGGTCGGGATGCGGATGATGCGCCCGTCCGGCAGCCCCGCGATCTTCTTCCACAGATCGAAGGCCTGGTCGTCCTCGGCATAGACGGTGGCGAGCAGCCGATCCTTCGGCAGCCCGTATTCCTTCGTCACGAGATTCCAGGCAAGCTCGATCGCGACGTCCTTGAAGTAGTCGCCGAACGAGAAGTTGCCCAGCATCTCGAAGAAGGTGTGGTGCCGCGCCGTGTAGCCGACATTGTCGAGATCATTGTGCTTGCCGCCCGCGCGCACGCACTTCTGCGAGGTGGTGGCGCGCTTGTAGGGGCGCTGCTCGACGCCGGTGAAGACGTTCTTGAACTGCACCATGCCCGCGTTGGTGAACAGCAGCGTCGGGTCGTTGATCGGCACGAGCGGGCTCGACGCCACGATCTCGTGCCCGTGGCGCTTGAAATAGTCGAGGAAGGTCGTGCGGATCTCGTTGACGGTCTGCATGCTTCACGGCTCGCGAACGGAAAGTGGGCCAGACAAGAGCTGACCGCTTGCGGCCCTTATAGGGAGCCAAGCCAGCGCCCGCCAGTGTCGGCGGCGCCGCGCCGTCCGCCGCCGCCGCCGCCGAAGCGAGGCTTGGCCGTCGGGACGAAGACGGCCGCCCCGGCGGCTACTCCTCGACCGACGGGTCCTCGTCGAGCAGATCGAGGCCGCCGGCGCCGTCGCCGATGCCGGCATGGCCGCGGATCGCCTTCTCGAGCTCGGCCGCGGCCTCGGGATGCTCCTTGAGGTAGGTCTTGGCGTTCTCGCGGCCCTGGCCGATGCGCTGGCCGGCGTAGGAGAACCACGAGCCCGACTTCTCGACGAGGCCGGCGCGGACGCCGAGGTCGATCAGCTCGCCGGTCTTGGAGATGCCCTCGCCGTACATGATGTCGAACTCGACGATGCGGAACGGCGGCGCCACCTTGTTCTTGACGACCTTGACCCGGGTCTGGTTGCCGATCGCCTCGTCCTTGTCCTTCACGCTGCCGATGCGGCGCACGTCGAGCCGCACCGAGGCATAGAACTTCAAGGCATTGCCGCCCGTCGTGGTCTCCGGGCTGCCGAACATCACGCCGATCTTGCTGCGGATCTGGTTGGTGAACACCAGCATGCACTTGGAGCGGCTGATCGAGGCCGTGAGCTTCCTCAAGGCCTGGCTCATCAGGCGCGCCTGCAGGCCCACATGGCTGTCGCCCATCTCGCCCTCGAGCTCGGCCTTGGGCACGAGCGCCGCCACGCTGTCGACGACGATGACGTCGATGGCGCCGGAGCGCACCAGCGTGTCGGCGATCTCGAGCGCCTGCTCGCCCGTGTCGGGCTGCGAGATCAGGAGCTCGTCGAGGTTGACGCCGAGCTTCCTCGCATAGCCGGGGTCGAGCGCGTGCTCGGCGTCGATGAACGCGCAGGTGCCGCCCTGCTTTTGCGCCTCGGCGATGGCATGAAGGGTGAGCGTCGTCTTGCCCGAGCTCTCGGGCCCGTAGATCTCGATGATCCGGCCGCGCGGCAGGCCACCCACGCCGAGCGCGATGTCGAGGCCCAGAGATCCCGTCGAGACGGTCTCGATCTCGACCAGCCGGTCGGAAGCGCCGAGACGCATCACCGAGCCCTTGCCGAAGGCACGCTCGATCTGCGTGATCGCGGCATCAAGGGCGCGCTGGCGCTCGTCGCCGGCGCGGCGGCTCACCACCGTTTCTGCCATGATCCTCTCTCTATGCGCGAATTTCTTCCGGAGTGTATAAAGCTACGGCTGCCGCCCGGAAAGCGATCTTCGCACGGCCGGAGCCTTGTGGGAAACGTGCGCGCGCCCCGAACGTCACGCTCGAGCCCGACGCGGCAGGAGGACGAGCGAAAGGGCCGACAAGACGAGCAGCAGCGAGAGCGCCTCTCTCATGCCCACTTGCTCGCCCAGCATCCAGGCCGACGAGGCGACACCGACGACGGGGATCGCGAGCGTGCTGATCGCCGCCACGGTGGCCGGCAGCCGGCGGACCAGCCAGATGAAGGAGGTGAAGCAGAAAACCAGCGCCACGAACACCGTGTATCCCGTGGCGAGCAGCGCCGAGGTGCTGAAGCTCGCGAAGTCGGGCCAGGGCTCGACGAGAGGCCGAAATAGAAGGATCGGCAGCCCGCCAACCAGCAGCTGCCAGGAAGCCAGCGCTTTGGTGCCGATGCCCCAGTCGAAGGCCTTGACGCCGACCGTGCCGGCACCCCAGCAGAAGGCGGCGCCCAGTACCAGCAGCGAGCCCAGCGGCGCCCGGCCAATCGCCACAAGGTCCGGGCCGAGCAGCACCATCATGCCCAGCATCCCAAGCCCGAGGCCAATCAGATGCCTGCGCTGGAGGCGCTCGCCCAGAATGCCGGCGCTCAACATGGCGGCCCAGATCGGCATGGTATAGGCGATGATCGCCGCCCTGCCGCCACCGACCATCCGCAGCCCGTAGGCTGTCAGCATGTGCCAGCCCGTGACGCTGAAGAGGGCAACGAGCATGAGCGGCAGCACTTGGCGCCGCTCGAGCACGACGCGCTCGCCGGTCAGGAGTGCGAGCAGCATGAGAGTCACGCCGCCGCCATAGACGCAGACAACCCGGTAGCTCCACGGAGGTATCTCGGCCAGCGCGATCTTCATCACCGGCCAGTTGAAGCCCCAAAGGAGGGTCACGGCGACCACCAGTGCCACAAGGCTCACGGCACCGGTGCCGGCGTCCCCCTCCCCGGAACGTCCGGCAGCGACATGTCTCATCATGCTCTCCGGGCGGGCAGCAGGACCCGCCGACCGGCAGCGATCAGAAGTCGCTGCAGCGACCCCCGGTCTCCCAGTCACCGTACCGCGTGGGCTCGGGGCCTTTCGGCCCGTCGACCTCGCCCGGAGGCTGGGCTGGGCCGGTCTGCGACGGCGAGACCGCCGGACGCGGCGCCTCGGCCTCACCCTCGGCTGCGGTTCCCGGACGCTGCTCCGACATCCGCTGCGCCTATTCCTTCATCACCTGCTCATGGGCGATCCGCATGAACTCGGCCAGATGCTTGTGGAGCAGATGGTCGCTCAGGCTCTTGCCGGCCTTCTCGAGGTCGGCCCGCACCTTGCCCAGCATGTCCTCGTCGCCCGGCAGATCGAAATCCGCCATCACCACGTCCTTGGCGTAGGCGGTAGCGGCCTCGCCCGAGAGGCCCAGATAATCCTCGGCAATCCAGAGGCCGAAGAGCTTGTTGCGCCGGTTCCGGGCACGGAAGGCCAGCTCTTCGTCACGGCTGAACTTCTGCTCGGCCATCCGCTCGCGCTCGTCGAAGGTGGTCATGCGCCCTATCCGTGGTGGAGCCTTACACGCGGTTTATATAGGTCGAGGTAGACCGCAACGCTACCGATCCGCCGCCGGAGCAAGAGATCCATTGTGCACCCTCGTCCTGATGCGTCGGCCCGGACATCCCTGGCCGCTGCTCGTAGCCGCGAACCGAGACGAGCTGGCCTCACGGCCGAGCCGACCTCCGGGGCGGCACTGGCACGATCGTGACGATGTCGTGGCGGGCCTGGACGTGCTGGCCGGCGGCTCGTGGATGGGCGTCAACGACCACGGGCTGATGGCGGCCGTGCTCAACCGGCGCGGCACGCTGGGCCCGGAAGCAGGCAAACGCTCGCGAGGCGAGCTCGTTCTCGAGGCGCTCGATCACGCCGAGGTGCAGAAGGCCGCAGCGGCCCTGGGGGCCCTCGACCCGGAGGCCTATCGGCCGTTCAACCTCGTGGTCGCGAGCGCCGAGGAGGCCGTCTGGGTGCGCCACGCGGGCGACGGGCAGATCGCGGTGCAGGACATCCCGCCCGGCCTCTCGATGCTCACCGCCCTCGATCTGGACGATCCAGGCTCGCCCCGGATCCGCCGCTACCGCCCGCTGTTCCTCGCCGCCGGGCAGCCGGACGTCGAGGCCGGCGACTGGTCCGACTGGCAGCTGCTGCTCGGATCGCGCGCGACCGAGACGGGCAATCCCCGCGACGCCATGTGCATCGACACCGGCGAGGACTATGGGACGCGCAGCAGCAGCCTGCTCGCCCTGGCCGCCGACCCGATCCTGCGGCCGATCTGGCTCTATGCCGACGGCCCACCCGACCGGACGGCCTTCGAGCCCGTCGCCTTCTGACGTTCCGGACGCGCCCGCCTACCGGGCGGCCAATGTTACAAAACTGTCATCCTCGTGTGTCAGACGGACCCACATCAGCACAGGAGGATGAGAATGCTGCGTTCGACGCTTTATGCGACGACGGCGCTGTTGTCGGTCGGGCTCGCCCTTGCCGGCAGCCCGGCCCGGGCGGCGGACGGCCTGACCTTCCAGGCCGTCCCGGCCCCGACGAGCGATTCCGACAAGCGGGCAGTGCTCGCCACCGGCGAGGTGACGGTCGACGGTGCCTCGGCGCCGGTCGGCTATCATACCCTGCTGCGCTCCGGTCAGAAGGTCGGCGACGGCACCTTCGGAGAGATCCTGGACCAGAACGGCAAGCCCATCCTCGGCAAGGACGGCGCGCCCACGATCTCGAACGCCACGGACTTCAGCTCGCTGCTGAAGGTGGGTGACAAGCTCTTCATCGTCTCGCACTTCGAGACGCGCCCGGCGGCCGTCTACGTGACCGAGGTCAAGCGCGATCCGGCGACCGGCGCGCTCACCGCCGTGAGCACGGCACCCGTCGACTTCTCGAAGCTGGGCGGCCTTTGGGTTCCCTGCGCCGGCTCGGTGACGCCCTGGGGCACGCATCTCGGCAGCGAGGAGTACGAGCCCGACGCCAGGAAGATCGAGGCCGCCAAGACCATCAAGGACATCGGCGACTACAACCTGCCGATGGCCCTCTATTTCGGCTACGATCCCTACGCTCCGGACGCCACGGCCGACGGCTTCCGCAAGGTCTTCAATCCCTACAACTATGGCTGGGCGACCGAGATCACGGTCGACGAGAGCGGCAAGACCGAGGCGGCCAAGCACTACGCGATGGGCCGCATGGCGCATGAGCTCGAATATGCCCTGCCGGACCAGAAGACCGTCTATCTGACCGACGACGGCACCAACACCGGCCTCTTCATGTTCGTCGCCGACGAGGCGGGCAAGCTCGATGCCGGCAAGCTCTACGCCATGAAGTGGTCGCAGACCTCGGCCGAGGACGGCGGCACCGCCGACATCGGCTGGGTCGACCTCGGCCATGCCGACAGCGCGTCGGTCCAGGCGCTGATCCAAAAGGGCACCACGTTCTCCGACATCTTCGAGGTCGCGAAGATGGGTGACGACGGCAAGTGCCCCGAGGGCTTCAAGGGCTCCAACGCCAACGGTGTCACCGAGTGCCTGAAGGTCAAGCCCGGCATGGAGCTTGCCGCCTCCAGGCTCGAGACGCGTCGCTACGCCTCGATGCTCGGCGCCACGACCGAGCTCCGGAAGGAGGAAGGCGTCACCTACGATCCCGATCGCGGCCGCCTCTACGTCGCGATGAGCGAGATCGCGAACGGCATGGAAGACGCCCAGAGCAAGGGCAAGCCTTCGACCAAGTACGAGGCGGGCGGTGAGAACGCCATCCGCGTCGGCTACAATCCCTGCGGCGGGATCTACGCGCTCGACCTCGCCAAGGACGAGACCATCGGCAGCGACTTCGTGGCGAAGACCATGAAGGGCGTCCTCATGGGCAAGCCCACGACCTACGCCAAGGACAGCCCGTACGCAGGCAACACCTGCGACATGGACGGTCTCGCGAACCCCGACAACATCAGCTACATCCCCGGCCGCTCGACGCTGCTGATCGGCGAGGACACCGAGACCGGCCACCAGAACGACGCGGTCTGGTCCTACAATCTCGACAGCGGCACGCTGACCCGCATCCAGACGACGCCCTACGGGTCCGAGACCACGTCCGTCTACGCCTACCCGAACGTCGACGGGCACGCCTACATCATGAGCGTGATCCAGCATCCCTACGGCGAGTCGGACGAGGACAAGCTCCAGTCGCCCGACCAGTCGCAGGCCTATCTGGGCTATATCGGCCCGATGCCGAAGCTCGACTGACCGGAAGGGCCGGCCCATGCCGCTCCATCGTCGGGCCGCTCTGGCCGGCCTGCTGCTCGTCGCCTCCCCGGCCCTCGCGGCCGGGGAGGTCGACCTCGAGACAAGGCTGCCGGCCAACCCCACAGCCTTCATCCCGCCCGCCTGCTACACGCGCACGCTCGACGCGGCCGGCGGCGTCCACAATCCCTGCTTCACCTGTCACACCGCGTCGACGGTGCCGAACTTCGTCAACGACGACGACCTCCAGCTCGCCTACGACTTCCCCGACCCGGCCGCGATCAACCGCTGGAGCAACCTTTTCGTCGACCGCCGTCCCGGCATCGCAGCCCAGAGCGACAGCGACACGCTCAACTGGGTGCGGACCGACAACTATCGCGACGGCCAAGGCGGCATCGCCCTCGAGGAGACGCTGGCCTCGCCGCCCACGGCCTGGGACGTCGACGAGGACGGCACGTGGTCGGGCTTCGTGCCCGACGTCTATTTCGACTTCGACGCCCAGGGCTTCGACCATGCCCCGGACGGGCAGGCAACGGGCTGGCGCGCCTACGCCTACTACCCGCTGCCCGGCGGCTTCTGGCCGACGAACGGCTCGGCCGACGACGTCGCGATCCGCCTGCCCCTGAGCTTTCGCCGGGCGGCCGACGGCACGCCGGACGATCTCGTCTACCGGACCAATCTCGCGATCGTGGAGGCGCTGGCCAAGCAGGCCGACGTCGCCATCCCGCCCACCGACGAGCGCCGCCTCGGCGTCGATCTCGACCGCGATGGCAGGCTCGGCACCGCCACCCGGATCGCCTTCGCCTTCGATCCGCGTCAGGGCGTCACGATGAGCTATGTGGGCGAGGCGAAGGAGCGGCTCGAGGCCGGCGACATCCATCTGGCGGCGGGCCTCCTTCCGGAGGGCACGGAGCTCGTCCATTCGCTGCGCTATCTGGACGTGGCGCCGGACGGATCGGTCGTGGCAGCCCCGCGCATGAAGGAGCTGCGCTACGCCCGCAAGATCGGCTGGCACACCTATCCGCAGCTCCAGGACCAGGCGCTCGGGGAGATCAAGGAAGCCCACGACTTCCCCGACCGCCTGCGCGTGATCCGCGGCGACAGCGAGCACGGGCTCGGCAACGGCCAGGGCTGGGTCTACCAGGGCTTCATCGAGGCGACGGACGGCAGCCTACGCCCGCAGAGCTTCGAGGAGAGCATGACCTGCATCGGCTGCCACAGCGGGATCGGCCGCACCGCCGACGGCGTCTTCTCGCTCGCCCGCAAGGTCGACGACCCTGCGCACGGCTATGGCTGGTACTACTGGTCGGCGCGGCCGCTGGGCGAGCTCCCCGATCGGGACGGCGAGTACGTCACCTATCTTCGCCGCAACGGCGCCGGCGACGAGTTCCGCTCGAACGAGGAGGTGCAGCGCCGCTTCTTCGACGCGAGCGGGCATCTCGAGGCAAGCGCAGCGGCAGCACTCGCCCAGAGCATCGCCCCGCTGGTCATGCCCTCGCCGGAGCGCGCGCTGACCCTCGACAAGGCCTACCGCCTGATCGTCGAGGAGCAAAGCTACGCGCAGGGCCGCAACCCGGTGATCGCGCCGCTCGACCGCACCGTCCACCGAACGGTCGAGCCGGGCGATCCCACCGGCATCGAGGAGGCGGTCAACTAGCCCCCGACGCCGGTCCTCGGGCCTTGCGCGCCGGCCGCAGCGAGGCCCACTCGGCCTCGGTCATCATCTCGGCCAGAAAGCTGAACTGGCCAGCACCCTTCAGCCATTCCCCGCCGTCGATCGTGACGACCTCGCCGTTCACGTAGCCGCTGCCGCGCGCGATCAGGTAGGTGGCAAGGTCGGCCAGCTCCTCGTGCCGGCCGGCGCGGCCCAGCGGGTTCTTCGTCTCGAAGGCCTTCGCCACCTCGGGCCGCGGCACCAGCCGCTCCCAGGCGCCCTCGGTCGGGAAGGGGCCGGGTGCGATCGCGTTGAGCCGCACGCCGCGTCCGCCCCACTCCACGGCGAGGCTCCTGGTCATCGAGAGAACGCCGGCCTTGGCCACGGCCGAAGGCAGCACGAAGGCCGAGCCGGTCCAGGCATAGCTCGTGACGATGCTCAGCACCGTGCCGGGCCGGCCGGCGGCGAGCCAGCGACGCCCGCAGGCGAGCGTCGCGTTGAGCGAGCCCTTGAGCACGATGTCGACCACGGCATCGACCGCGCGCGGCGACAGCTCCTCGCTCTTGGCGATGAAGTTGCCGGCGGCGTTGTTGACGAGCACGTCCAGCGGCTGCGCCTGCCACGCCGCCTCGATCATCGCGTCGACGGCCGCAGCATCGCGCACGTCGAGCGAGAAGACGCGGACGGTGCCGCCCGTCGCCTCCCGATGCTCGGCCGCGGTCGCCTCGAGCACCGCCTCGCGCCGGCCGCAGATCGTGAGGCTGGCGCCCAGCTCGAGAAAGCGCCGGCCCATGCTCTTGCCGAGCCCGGTTCCGCCGCCCGTGATCAGGACATGCACGCCGTCGAGCAGACCGGCTGCGAACATCGTCATCCTCCCCGACGCAAGGCCAGGCTTGGCCGAACCCGGCCGGACGGGCCTCTCAGTGCCGCTCGCGGGTCGCCGTGAAGCGGATCTTCGGAAAGTCCTCCTGGACCCGGCTCAGATCCCAGCCATTCCGCGCCATGTAGACCGGGTTGCCGTCGCGGTCGTCGGCGAGGCTCGCTTTCTTGGCCTGCTCGAACCGCTCGAGCTCGCGCGGATCGTCGGCGTCGCACCAGCGCGCGGTGATGAAGGGAGCCCCCTCGAAGTCGATGGGCAGCCCGTACTCCACATCGAGGCGCGTCTTCAGGACATCGAGCTGGAGCTGGCCCACGACGCCCACGATCCAGTCGGCACCCAGCCGCGGCCGGAACACGCGGGTGACGCCCTCCTCCGCCATGTCCTCGAGCGCCTTCCTGAGATGCTTGGCGCGCATCGGATCGCCCAGCCGCACGCGCATCAGGATCTCGGGCGCGAAGTCCGGGATGCCGGTGAAGCGCACGTCCTCGCCCTCGGTCAGCGCATCGCCGACGCGGAGCTGGCCGTGGTTCGGCACGCCGATGACGTCGCCCGGATAGGCCTCCTCGGCAAGCTCGCGCTCGCGGGCGAGGAAGAAGATCGGGCTCGCCACGGCGAGCGGCTTGTGGGTGCGCACCATCTGGAGCCGCATGCCGCGCTGGAAGCGCCCCGAGCACAGGCGGACGAAGGCGACGCGGTCGCGGTGCTTCGGGTCCATGTTGGCCTGGACCTTGAAGACGAAGCCCGTCACCCGCTCCTCGCCCGGATCGATGGTCCTGGTCGTGGTCGGCTGCGGCCGCGGGCTCGGCGCCAGCTCGGCCAGCGCATCGAGCAGCGCCCGCACGCCGAAGCTCCTGAGCGCGCTGCCGAAGAAGGCAGGCGTGAGATGCCCGCCGCGATAGGCCTCGAGCGAGAAGGCGGGCAGCACGCCCGTGACCAGCTCCAGCGTCTGGTCGAGCGCCTCGAGCTCGCCCTCGGGAATGCGATCGCGAAGGCTGTTGCTGCGCCGGTCGGGGACGACCTCCTCCTGCGCTCCCTCCCGCTCGGGGTCGAGCAGGATGACGGCATCGGAGCGCAGATCCTGCACGCCGCGAAAGTTCCGGCCCATGCCGATGGGCCAGTTCATCGGCGCCACGTCCAGCGCCAGCCGATCGGCGACCTCGTCCAGAAGCTCGATCGGGTCCTTGGCCTCGCGATCCATCTTGTTGATGAAGGTCATGATCGGCACGTCGCGCAGCCGGCAGACCTCGAAGAGCTTGAGGGTCTGCGGCTCGATGCCCTTGGCGGCGTCCAGGACCATGACCGCGCTGTCGACCGCCGTGAGCGTCCGGTAGGTGTCCTCCGAGAAGTCCTCGTGGCCCGGCGTGTCGAGCAGGTTGAAGGTGCAGCCCGCATAATCGAAGGTCATGACCGAGGTCGTGACCGAGATGCCGCGCGCCTGCTCGATCTTCATCCAGTCCGACCGGGCCCGGCGGCGCTCGCCCTTGGCCCGGACCTCGCCGGCGAGATGGATGGCGCCGCCCATCAAGAGCAGCTTCTCGGTCAGCGTCGTCTTGCCGGCGTCCGGGTGCGAGATGATCGCGAAGGTGCGGCGGCGGTCGGCGGCTTCGGCCACCGCGGAGACCGGCTGGGTCAGGGTCGAGGTCAAATGGAGCTCCGGTCGAGGATCAGGCCACCCGGCCTCGAGCATGCCCGCAGGTTGAGCGACTGCCGGTCCGGACGGAACCATGGCCGCATGTAGTCTCTATCCTACGGGGTTGGAAGGGTTGAGGACAGCGCCCCTCCCGATGCCGGAAGCCGGCTTCCTGAGCGCCCGACCCTGAGCGCCGCCGAAGGGGGCCGGCAGGAGAGGCTAGCCAACCGGACCAAGTCGCTGTCATGATGCTCGGTCTCTGAGCGAAATCGTGCGCGATGAGCCGCTCAACCGGGAGCGCCGCGATGACGAGGGGCAGCAAGACCGGCCCTTCCCAGGTCGAAGCCGAGCCACGCGCCGTCGCCGGCCGACGCTCTCGGCTGCGAGCTGCGCGAGGATCCGGCACCCCCTGCCGGCCGGAGCAGCCCGAGGCCCACGGATGCGGGCTCGCGGACAGCGAGCTTCGCGCGCTCGCCCGCATCGATGCGGCGCTCGAGCGCATCGAGAGCGGCCGCTACGGCTACTGCCTGCGCTGCGGCGCGCCGATCGGCGGCGCGCGGCTGGAGACCGATCCGGCGATCGCCTTTTGCCAGGACTGCGAGACGCAGGCGTGAGACCCCGACGACGTGACGCACGCCTGCGGGCGAATTGGGTTCATCCTTCGCAAGCTTTGGGCTAGGAAGCAGGCCGTCGGGTATCGTTGGCCCGGCTCCCCGTGCCTGCCGAGAGAGCGCATGCGACGCCGCAACCTTCTAGCCGGAGCCATCCTGCTCGTGACCACAGCCAGCACCGCCGGGGCCGCGCCCGTGAGCGATCCCGAGAACACGCTCGTCATCCAGCTCGCGACCGGCAACGTCGTGATCAAGATGCTCCCCGACGTGGCACCCAAGACGGTGGCCCGGATCAAGGAGCTGGCCCGCGAGCATTTCTACGATGGCATCGTCTTCCATCGCGTCATCCCGGGCTTCATGGCCCAGACCGGCGACCCGACCGGCACCGGGACCGGCGGCTCCGACAAGCCCAATCTCAAGGCCGAGTTCTCGAAGGTCCCGTTCGAGCGCGGCACGGTCGGCATGGCGCGCACCAACGACCCCAACAGCGCCAACAGCCAGTTCTTCATCTGCACGGCGCCGGCCACCTGGCTGAACGGCCAGTACACGGTCTGGGGCAAGGTCATCCAGGGCATGGACCTCGTGGACAAGCTGGCCCAGGGTGAGCCGCCGGCCCATCCGGACAAGATGATCACGGTGCGGGTGGCATCCGACCTGAAGTGACCGCGGGCAGGCTGGTCCGGGCAGGAGACCGCCGATGACGATTCTCGTGACCGGTGCCGCGGGATTCGTGGGGATGCACGTGGTGGCGGCGTTGCTCGATCGCGGCGAGCGCGTCATCGGGATCGACAGCCTCAACACCTACTACGATCCCGGCCTGAAGCAGGCGCGCATCAAGCAGCTCGAGCGGCTGAAGGGCTTCCTCTTCGTCAAGGCCGACATCGCCGACGAGCCGACGATGCGGGCGCTGGCCGAGGAGCACGGCGCCGACATCGAGGGCGTCGTCCACCTCGCAGCGCAGGCCGGCGTCCGCTACAGCATCGAGCGGCCCTTCGACTATGTGCACAGCAACCTCGAGGGCCACATGGTGATCCTCGAGATCTGCCGCCACCATCTGCCGGCGCTGCAGCACCTGGTCTATGCCAGCTCGAGCTCGGTCTATGGCGGCAACACCAAGGTGCCGTTCAGCGTCGAGGACAGGGTCGACCGCCCGGTCTCGCTCTACGCCGCCACCAAGCGCGCCGACGAGCTCCTGAGCCAAGCCTACGCCCATCTCTACGGCATCCCGCAGACCGGCCTGCGCTTCTTCACCGTCTATGGCCCCTGGGGCCGGCCCGACATGGCCTATTACAGCTTCGCCGACGCGATCGCCGCCGGCCGGCCCATCACGCTCTACAATCAGGGCAAGATGCGGCGCGACTTCACCTATATCGACGACGTGGTCGACGGCGTGATGCGCGCTCTCGAGCGCCCTCCGGCCGCGAAGCCCGGCGAGCCGCCGCACCGGCTCTACAATCTCGGCAACAACGAGCCGATCGAGCTCGAGCGCTTCGTCGAGGTCCTCGAGGCGGCCATGGGCGCCAAGGCCATCATCCGCTACGGCGAGATGCAGCCGGGCGACGTCGTCGAGACCTTCGCCGACATCGAGGCCACCCGCCGCGATCTCGGCTGGGCGCCCACCACGCCGATCGAGGACGGCCTTCCCCGCTTCGTCGCCTGGCACAGCCGCTACAACATATAGCAGACGCCGCCGGCCGCGGCCGGCGCTCCAGGCGCTGGACGGCAAAGAGAGGGGGGCGCCGTCCCCCTAGGCCGGAGGCACGTGATCGGCTGGAATGAGCTGCTTCATGCGGCCCTCGATCCGCTCCTCCAGGACGTGCATGAAGGCCCGGCGATCGAGTCCCGGCGGGATCGGCTCGAGGAAGGTCACGGTGATCGTTCCCGGCCGCTTGATGAAGCTGCGCCGCTGCCAGAAGAGGCCCGAGTTCAGGGCCACCGGGACGACGGGGATCTCGAGCGCCGCATAGAGCGCCGCGACGCCGGACTTGTAGTCGGGCGGGGCCCCCGGCACCTGCCGGGTTCCCTCGGGGAAGATCAGGATCGACCAGCCCTTCGCCACCGCCGCCTTGCAGCCTTCGATCAGCGAGCGAAGCGCCTTCGCGGCGCCGCCGCGGTCGACGAAGACGTTCTGGGCGATGGCGAGGTACCAGCCGAAGAGCGGGATCCGCCGCAGCTCCTGCTTGAGCCCGATGATGATGTCCGGCCGGACTATGTGGAAGAACAGGGTCTCCCAGGCCGACTGGTGCTTGGAGGCGATGATGCAGGGCCCCGGCGGCAGATGCTCCAGGCCCTCGACCCGGTAGCGGAGGCCCACGAGCACCGCGAGCCCGGTCTGGATCCCCCGCTGCCAGAATCCGGCAAAACGCCGCATGCCGCCCGGCGACATGAACGGCCCCGCCGGGGCAATGAGAATGGCCAGCAGCGCCGTCCAGCCGAAGAAGAAGATGTTGAAGGCCAGCGCGCGCAGCCAGAGGACAGGCGTGGTTGCCAAGGGGCGGGCTCCGTCGTCGGGACGTGGCGGAGCAAAGCGATGCGAGGCCGCTTTGGCAAGCCTCCGCTCGGGAGGCGCCTCGCCTTCGGCCCGTCAGCCCAGCTGCCGCAGGCCCCGGATCGCGGCGAGGCGGGCGACGATCGTGATGATGAGCGCCACCACGACCGGCACCGCGGCGAGCCCGATCCAGTCGAGCGGCTGCATCTCGTAGCCCACGAGGCGCCCGCCACCCGCCGCCATCGGCAGATAGAGAAGCGCCAGGACGCTGCAGATGCCGAGCGCCATCCCCTGCAGGCCACCGCGCAGCCCGCTCGTCAGCGCATGCTGCTCGAACTGGCGCGCCACATAGGGATCGGGCGCGCCCATCTGGCGCAGGAGGTCGACGGTCTCCTGATGAAGGTCGAGGCTCATGCGCGTCATCACCACGACCGCGGCCGCGACCACGAGAAGGACGAGAGCGCCGGTTGCGGCCCCTGCCGCTCGCAGCGCCTTCGCCACGTGCTGGGTCGAGCTCCGCTCCGGGGCCGTGTCGCCAACCGTGGCGCCCGGGGCCGCGTCCTGGAGCCGGCTCTCGACGAAGGCGGCATCGGGAACGACGCCCGGATCGAAGGCCACGTCGATGAGCTGCGGCAGCGCAAGCGGTGCGGCGCCGGCCTCCTTGTCGAGCCACGGCTCGACGAGCTTGCCCATCTCGTCCTGCGAGACGAGGTCGGTGTAGGCCACGCCATCCATGCCTCTGAGCAGCGTCACGACGCGCTGCGTCAGGGCCTCGCCGGTCGGGCGGTCCGCGGTCGCGGGAAGGGCCACCGTCAGCACGCGGGGCTCCTGCGCGATGCGGAGCAGGGTGCCGTTGGCGATGGCGGCGACGGCCAGCGCCATCACCGCGAGATAGACGAGGCCGGCCATCGTCCAGGCGAGGAAGCGGCTGGCCGGCGTGTCGGCGAGCGGCAGGTCGAGCTGGGGTGCCGCCATGGCGCCGGCCCTACTCCGCCGCCGCCAGGGCCGGCGGGTGGACGCCGACGATCCGGCCGGCCGCCATCTCGATCACGGTGAAGGGGTGGCGGCGCAGCAGGTCGCGGCTGTGCGTCGCGAGGATCACGGCCGTGCCCAGGCGGTGCAGCTGGACGAACAGGCGCATCAGCCGGTCGGCCCGCACGGGGTCGACGCTGCTCGTCGGCTCGTCGGCCAGCAGCAGGCTCGGCCGTGTCACCACCGCGCGGGCGACGGCCAGCAGCTGGCGCTGGCCCATCGAGAGCTCGGGCGGCCGGTGCTCGATCAGATCGGAGAGACCGATCCAGGCGAGAAGCTCGGAGACGAACCGGCCGAGCTGATCCTCGTCGGCCCCTCCGATCCTGAGCGGCAGCGCCACATTGTCGAACGCGGACATGTGGTCGAGGAGGCGAAAGTCCTGAAAGATCACGCCTATTCGCCGCCGCATGGCGCCCTGGCCGGCGCGGTCGAGCTTCAGGACATCCCGCCCGAACAGTGTTATCGTCCCGGCCGACGGTGGGTGCGAGAGGCTGATGAGCCGCAGCAGCGATGTCTTCCCGGCGCCGCTTGGGCCAACCAGGAAGTGGAAGCTGCCGGCCTCGATCGTGAGATCGAGATCGCGCAGCACCTCCTCGCCGGCGGCGTAGCGCATGGCGGCGTGCTGCAGCTGGAGTATGGTCGAAGGGGCGTTGCTCAAGCCCGTCTCGGCCCACCGTGGCCCGTACGAGCCCCCTTGGGACTCCGGGTATAATCGTCTACCACGGAATCAACCTTAACGGGAATACGCGGGGAAAGCAAACCGTGCGGTGGAGCGGATGATCCTCACCTGCCCTAGCTGTGCCACGTCCTTCGCCGTCGCCCCCGGGTCCCTGGGCGCCAAGGGCCGGATGGTGCGCTGCTCCAAATGCGGGCAGCGCTGGCATGCAGCGCCCTTGGCCGAGCCGTCCCCCGCCAACGCCACGGCGCCGGCATCCGCGGTCCGGGAAGCCCCGCCAGCGCCGCCGCCAGCGCCCGGCATCGGCCCCGCCGAGCCGCCGGCGCCGGCCGCGGCGCATGCCGGGAAAGCCAAGGCGCCGGAAGCGGAGCCTCCGCCGCCCCTCCATGCGCCGCCGCCTTTCCCCGCAGCGGCGCGCACCCGGGGCATCGGCCTCGCCGCCTGGCCCCTGCTGGCGCTCGTGGTGCTGGCGCTGGCGGCGGCGATCCTCGGGCGCGACCAGATCGTCGCCATGGCGCCGGGCCTCATCCCCTACTACCGCATGGCCGGCCTGCCGCTCACCATCGAGAGCGGGCTCGAGATCAGCGGCCTCACCTCCACGCGCGCCGTCGAGGACGGCAAGGCCGTGCTGGTCGTGAGCGGCGAGATCCACAACGTCTCCGGCAGCGACCGCCAGCTGCCGCCGGTCCGGGTGGCGCTTCTCGACGCCGATCGCAACGAGATCAACTCCGGCCTCTTCGACGTGGAGCGCCGCGTGCTGCCGCCGGGCGGCATGACGCGCTTCGAGGCCCGTCTCGTCGAGCCGCCGCCCAACGCCAAGAGCTTCCGTGTCACGCTGCGCGACACGCCCTGAGAGCGCTTCGGGGGCCCGCCCGATGGAGCTGGCCCTCGAGGAGGCGGAGGCGGCCGCGGCGCGTGGCGAGGTGCCGGTTGGCGCCGTCCTGGTCGACCCCGAGGGAGCCGTCGTCGCGCGCGCCGGCAACCGCGTCGAGGAGCTGGCCGACCCGTCCGCCCACGCCGAGATTCTCGTCCTTCGGGCCGCCGGCGAGCGGCTCGGCACGCCCCGGCTCGTCGGCTGCGATCTCTACGTCACGCTCGAGCCCTGCCCGATGTGCGCCTTCGCGCTCGGCCTCGCCCGCATCCGCCGCCTCTATTACGGCGCGGCCGATCCCAAGGGCGGCGGCGTGGAGCATGGCCCCCGCGTCCTGGCCAGCAGCTCCTGCCACCACCATCCGGAGATCTACGGCGGCATCGCCGAGAGCCGCAGCGCCGCCATGCTCCGCGCCTTCTTCGCAGCGCGCAGAGACCCCTGAGGGCGACAACCGATGCTTCACGATCTCGACGAGGTGCCGACCCTCGTCACCGACCGCCTCCGGCTGCGCCTGCCCGACCTCGGGGACCTGCCCGCCTTCACCGCGATGACGGCCGATCCGAGCGTCATGGCGTTCCTGAACGGCGGCGAGCCATTGTCGGACGACGAATCGTGGCAGCGGCTGGCCGCCATGCTCGGCCACTGGGCGCTGCTGGGCTATGGGCTTTTCGCCGTCGAGGAGATCGCAACGGCCACCGTGATCGGCCGCATCGGGCTGCTCCGGCCGCCGGGCTGGCCTGCGCTGGAGCTGGCCTGGACGCTGGCGCGCCCCGCCTGGGGCAAAGGCTACGCCACCGAGGCGGCGATCGCGGCCCGCAGCTGGGCTATCGCCACCCTGGCCCCGGGTCGGCTGGTGAGCCTGATCGATCCAAGGAACGAGCGCTCGATCCGCGTCGCCGAGAAGCTGGGCGCCCGGCCGGCCGAGCGGATCGAGCTCCTCGGCAAGCCTGCCATCGTCTACGAGCACCCGCTTTGAGCGGACCGCCCCCGGGCGTCAGCCTGTCGAGGACGGAAAGAGACGCTGCCAGAGAGCGGCCAGACGCTCCTCGACCCGCGCCACGACGCTCTCCGCCTTCTCGATGACGGAGGCCACGCGCGGGTGGGTCGCGCAGGCCCGATCGAGAAGGCGGCTCGCCCAGGGGGCGTAGCGACCGAGGATCAGGAGGCCCACGGCGATGAAGAGAAACCCCTGGAGGATGGGCAGGACGAGGCCAAGCACCCCCAGCACCAGGAAGCCGTAGCCCAGCGCCACCATCGCGATCCGCATCAGGCTGCTCCCGCCATCTCGAGCCACTCCGCCTCGCTCAGCACCCGCACCCCCAGCTCCGCCGCCCGCTTGAGCTTCGAGCCGGCCTCGGCACCGGCGACGACGAAGTCGGTGCTGCTCGAGACCGACCCCGTCACCTTCGCCCCCAGCGTCTCGGCCCGCGCCTTGGCCTCGGCCCGGGTCATGCGCTCGAGCGTGCCCGTGAAGACCACCGTCTTCCCGGCGAGCTCGGACGCCCCCACCCCGACCGCCGGCGGCGCCTCGATCTCGAGCTGGCCGGCCAGATCCTCGATCGCCGCCAGATTGTGCGGCTCCTCGAAGAACTCGTGCAGGGCCTCGACCAGGGCCGGGCCCACCCCGTCCACATCGTCGAGCTCGGCCCGGACTTCAAGGTCACCCAGGCCCAGCTTCCTCATCGCCTCGTACCAGCGGTCGTAGCTGCCATAGTGACGGGCGAGCAGCTTCGCATTGACGTCGCCGACGAAGCGGATGCCCAGCGCATTGATGAATCTCTCGAGCGGGATCTTCCGCCGAGCCTCGATCGCCGCCAGGAGCTTCTCGACCTTGCGCTCGGCCCAGCCCTCCAGGGCCTCGAGCGCCTCGAGGCGCGCAGGGTCGTCGCGCAGTCGAAAAAGATCGGCCGGCGCCTTGACGAGCCCGGCCTCCAGGAGCTGCGGCACCTGCTTGCGGCCCAGGCCCTCGATGTCGAAGGCGCTGCGCGACACGAAATGCCGGAGCCGCTCCACGATCTGCGCGGGGCAGATCAGGCCGCCCGTGCAGCGCCGGATCGCCTCGCCCTCCGGCCGCACGGCCAGCGAGTCGCATTCGGGGCAGCGATCGGGAAAGACGAAAGGCTTGGCGCCGGCCGGGCGCTTGCCCAGCACCACCTCGACCACCTGGGGGATCACGTCGCCGGCGCGCTGGATGACGACGTGGTCGCCCTCGCGGATGTCCTTGCTCTCGATATAGTCCTGATTGTGCAGGGTCGCGCGCGAGACGACGACGCCACCCACGGTGACCGGCCTCAGCTCGGCCACCGGCGTCATGGCGCCGGTGCGGCCCACCTGGATGCCGATGCGCTCGACCACCGTCTCGGCCTGCTGGGCCGCGAACTTGTGGGCGATGGCCCAGCGCGGCGCCCGGCCCACGAACCCCAGCCGCCGCTGCAGATCGATCCGGTCGATCTTGTCGACGACGCCGTCGATGTCGTAGCCGAGATCCGCCCGCTCGGCGCCCAGCTCGTGCTGATAGGCGATGACGTCTTCCGCCGTGGGGCAGTGCCGGCTGCTCGGGTTGACCCTGAAGCCCATCGCCCGCAGCCGCTCGAGAAAGCCCGAGTAGGTGCCCTCGATCGGCGGGTCGGCCTCGCCCCAGGCATAGGCGAAGAAGCGCAGCCGGCGCCGCGCCGTGATGGCGCTGTCGAGCTGGCGCAGCGAGCCCGCGGCGGCGTTGCGGGGATTGGCGAAGATGGGCTCGCCCGCGGCCTCGCGAGCCTCGTTGAGCGCCCGGAAGTCCCGGTGCTCCATATAGACCTCGCCCCGCACCTCGAGCACGGCCGGCACAGGCTCGACGGCCAGACGCTGGGGAATGTCGCGGATCGTGCGGACATTGGCCGTCACGTCCTCGCCCTCGGTCCCGTCGCCGCGCGTGGCGCCTGTCACGAGAAGCCCCTGCTCGTAGCGCAGCGAGCAGGAAAGGCCGTCGATCTTGGGCTCGGCCATCAGATCCAGCGGCGCGTCGGCCGGCAGGTTGAGGAACCGGCGCACGCGGGCGACGAACTCGAGGATCTCCTCGTCGGCCATCGCGTTGTCGAGCGAGAGCATCGGCACCGCGTGGCGGACCTTGGCAAAGGCCTCGACCGGCGGCGCGCCCACTCTATGCGAGGGGCTGTCCGAGCGGATCAGGGCCGGGAAGCGCTTCTCGAGCGCATCGTTGCGCCGCCGCAGCTCGTCATAGTCGGCGTCCGAGATCTCGGGCGCGTCGTTGGCGTAGTAGAGCCGGTCGTGGCGCTCGATCTCGTGCGCGAGCCAGGCGAGCTCGGCCCGGGCCTCATCCTCGCCCAGCCCGTCCACCGGCCGACCGAGCGTTCCTGGCTTCTCCATTCAGCGCTGCCCAGCCTTCTCGAGCAGGCTCGAGGCGGCGGCGCGCGCGGCATCGGTCACCTCCGCACCCGCCAGCATCCGCGCGATCTCCTGCTGACGCTCCACGGGCGGCAGCTCCTTCACCTCGACCCGTGTGGCACCGCCCTCGACCCGCTTCGTCACCGTCAGGTGGTGGTGAGCCCGGGCCGCCACCTGCGGCGCATGGGTCACGATCAGCACCTGGCGCTCCTCGGCCAGCCGGGCGAGGCGCTCGCCCACCGCATCGGCCGTGGCACCGCCGATGCCGGAGTCGATCTCGTCGAACACCAGCGTCTCGGTGGGATCGAGCCCGGCCAGCACGACCTTGAGCGCCAGCATGAAGCGCGACAGCTCGCCGCCCGACGCGATCCGGGCGATCGGCCCGAAGGGCTGGCCCGGGTTCGTGCTCACCTCGAACTGGACGCGCTCGCAGCCCTCGGCGCTCCAGTCCTCCTCCTCGAGGGGATCGAGCGTGACGCGAAAGCTCGCCCGCTCGAGCTTGAGCGGCGGCAGCTCCTTCGCGACGGCGGCCGCCAGCCGCTCCGCGGCGCTCGTGCGGCGCTCCGACAGGTCCGCCGACCGGGCACGGTAGACGTCGCCGGCGGCATCGGCGGCCTCGCGCGCCACCTCGAGGGCGTCCGCGCCATGCTCGATCTGCGCCAGCTGGGCCTCGGTATCGGTCAGGAGCTGCTCCAGCTCGTCCACGGCGACACGATGCTTGCGCGCGGCGTCGCGCAGCGCGAACAGCCGGGCCTCGACCTTCTCGAGCGCACCCACGTCGAGATCGAGATCGCGCAAGCCCTCCTCGAGGGCGTTCTCCGCCTCGCCCACCTCGATCAGCGCCCGGCCCAGGGCCTCGGTGGCCGGGCGCAGGAACTCGGGCGCCAGGTCGGCGCTGCGCGCCAGCCGCCGCTCGGCCGTGCCGAGCAGCTCGCGAGCGCCCCCGCCGCCGGCGATCGCGGCCAGCGCCTCGTCGAGCGCGGCCGACAGCTTCTCGCGGTTCATGAGCCTCGAGCGCTGCTCGACCAGGCCCGGCTCCTCGCCCGCGACGGGTGCCAGATCGCGAAGCTCCTCCGCGCGATGCCGCAGATAGTCCTCCTCGCGCCGCGCGGTCTCCATCTCCAGGGCCAGCCGTTCCGCCCCGTCGACGGCCTCGCGCCAGAGGCGCCATGCCTCGCGCACCGCTGCCACGGGGCCTGCATGCTCGCCGAAGGCGTCGAGAAGATGACGGTGCAGCGCCGGGCTCAGAAGGCCGCGCTGCTCGTTTTGGCCATGCACCTCGACCAGCAGGTCGCCCAGCCGGTGCAGGAGGCCGGTCGAGACCGGCTCGTCGTTCACGAAGGCTCGCGAGCGCCCGTCGGCGCCGAGCGTCCGGCGCAGCACCAGCTCGACCTCGGCCTCGATCGCCTGCTCGGCCAGCAGCGGCCAGACCGGATGATCGGGCGGCGGCTCGAAGCAGGCGGTCACCGAGCCATGCTTGGCGCCGCTGCGCACCAGGCCCCGATCGGCCCGGCCGCCGAGCGCCAGCCCGAGGGCATCCAGGATGATGGACTTGCCGGCACCCGTCTCGCCCGTGAGGACGGTCAGCCCCTCGCCGAGGCTGAGGTCGAGGCGCTCGACCAGGACGATGTCACGAATCGCAAGGCTCGTCAGCATGACGCCGGCCGCGGTGGGAGCCCGTCAAAAGAAGCGGCTGAGCCACGAATCCGTGCTCTTCTTCGGCTGCAGATGCTGCTCCTCGAGAAGGGCGTAGCTGCGCTCATACCACTTGCTGCCGGGGTAATTGTAGCCCAGGACCGCAGCCGCCGTCTGCGCCTCGTCGTGCACCCCCAACGCAAGGTAGCACTCCGTCAGGCGCATGAGCGCCTCGGGAACCTGGCTCGTGGTCTGGTACTGCTCGACGACCGTCCGGAAGCGATTGATCGCTGCCAGATATTCCTTCCGATCCTGATAGTACCGGCCGATCTCCATCTCCTTGCCGGCCAGATGGTCGCGGGCGAGGTCGATCTTGAGCTGTGCGTCCCGCGCGTACGCGGAGTCGGGGTAGCGACGCACCACCTCGCCCAGGGCGGCCAGCGCCTTTTGCGTCATCTCCTGGTCGCGTCGGATATCCGAGATCTGCTCGTAGTAATCGACCCCGATCAGGTAGTAGGCGTAGGGCGCATCCTGATGCCCGGGATGCAGATCGATGAAGCGCTGGGCAGCGCCGATCGACTCGTCGTACTTGTCGGCTTGGTAGTACGAGTAGGCTGCCATGATCTCGGCACGCGTCGCCCATGGCGAGTAGGGGTGCTGCCGCTCCACCTCCTCGAAGGCCTTCGCTGCCCCCTCGAAGTCGCTCTTCTCCAGAAGATCCTGGGCGCTGTTGTAGAGCTTGTCGACCGGCTCATCGACCTCTTCGGGCTTCTTGTCCTTGGAGCAGGCCGAGACGGTGAGCGCTGCGGCCAGACACAGGGTACAGAGCGCGGAACGCCAAGCGGCCGAGCCTCGCCACGCCAACGACAAGCCCATCAACAGTCGCCTTCCTCAGTCAAGCCCCGGCGGCAGAAGCGCCGCCTCCTCATCTCGCCACGTGTCGGCGCGCCCGGGCGGGGCCCAGATCCCGTGCTCGACCATAGACAAGCCGGCGACGCCTCGCCAGCCGGCGTTGATCGGCATGGCCCTCTAGGCCACATCCTCCACCGCGCGCAGCAGCGGCCGCCATTCCTCGTGCAGGCCGGCCACGGCCCGACCCTTCGTATCGAAGATGGAAAGCCCCCGCACCGCCACCTCCCCATAGACGGAGCGGTCCGTCAAAAGAGCCGTGGGTGTGGCCGACCGCCCCTCGAGAAAGCTCAGCAGCCGATCCGCCGCGCGTGAGCGGGCGCGCATCCGGTTGGGCACGACCAGCACATCCTTGCGCCCCTTGCGGATCGGCTTCAGCTCCTCCAGCCGATCGAGGAAACGCGCCGTGCTGCCCTCGTCGAAGAGCGACGGCAGCACCGGCACGACGATGATGTCGGCCTCCGCGATCAGCGTCTCGACCTGCTTCATCCTGAGCGCGGCCGGCGCGTCGATGACCAGCCGCAGCGTGCCGCCCGGCACCGGCCCGGTGTCCTTGCGCCAATCCAGACCTGCGATGGCGGGCGCATCGGGCGGGCGCAGCTTCAGCCAGCCGAGGCTGGACCGCTGCCGGTCCACGTCGGCCAGCGCCGTCCGCAGGCCGCCGTGGGCGAAGGCGCCGGCGAGGTTGGTCGCGAGCGTGGTCTTGCCGCAGCCGCCCTTGATGTTGGTGACGAGCACTCGGATCATTGCCCCTGATCTTCCCAGAAGGGCCGCGCCTCCAGCAGCTTGGCCACGCTCCCGGCGAGCGCGGACTGCGTGTCGCCGGCGCGACCCGCATACCATCCCAGAAGGATGCCTGCACCGAGCACGGCCGCATCGCGACGGGCAGGCCCCTCGAGCGTCGTCACCGCCTCGGTGACCAGCCGCCGCGCCACGGCGGTGTCGTTCAGGTGGCCCAGCACGTCTTGAAGGTCCGCGAGCCGCCTGCGGAACTGCTTGGCGTCGCTCCCGTGGAACAGCCCGGCGAAGAAGTCCACGCCATAGCGCAGCTTCTTGAGCGAGATCCTGAGCTCGTGGCGCTGCTCCGGATCGAGGTCGGCGACCCGGCGGAGCCGCTTGCGGATGCCGTGCCAGCGCTTCCCGAGCGTCCGCCGCGCGAAGGCCTCGGTCGGCTCCTGCTGCGCCAGGATGACGTCGACGTCCACCCCTGAGCGCCAGCCCTTGCGCTCGATCCAGCAGGCGAACCCGAAGAGCAGATCGGCATAACGCTCGGAGGTCATCGCCTCGCCCAGCTGGGCGTACGCATCGGCACGGCCCCGCGTCGCCGCCTCGCGCAACGCGCCCACCTCGTCCTCGAGCCCGGGGCCCGGCTGCACGGCCGGCAGCAGCTCCGTGAGCAGCACGTCGAGGTCTCGTGCCGGTCCGAGGCAGCCCAGCAGCCAGCGCAGCTCGCCGTTCCATCCATCTCGCGCCTCGGGGGCGAGCACATTCTTGAGCAGCGCCAGGGCCGAGCGCAGGCGACGAAGCGCCACCCGGAGCTGATGCACGCCTTCCGGATCGCGCCCGTCGATGGCCGGCGCCTCGTTGCGCATCCACTGGACCAGGCCCTGGCGGAAGATCGTCGCCATGGCGAGCTCGAGCGGACCGTCGCCGTCGAGATGGGGCATCTGGGCCCAGACGGGCGCCGGCACGCACCCGGTGGCGAGCCGGTAGCCGCGCGCCGCCTTGTCCAGCGTCTCGATGGCAAGCGGCGCCGAGCGGCGCAGCGCCTGGGCCAGCTCGAAGAGCGCCACGGGGCTGCCCTGCTTCAGCTCCAGCTCGATCTCGGCCAGCGGCTCCTTGCGGCCATCGGCCTCGAGCCAACCCACGTCGATATCGACCTCGATCTGCGTCGTGCTGCTCTTGCCGACGGGCCAGTCCACCAGCACGCTCTCGCGCTGCATCCGGCTGACGAAGACGGGCGAGAGCTCCTCGGGGAGAACGAGGCCGGTGCGCTCCAGCACCGTGGGGTCGCCGAAGGCCCGCAGATCGGGCGTTCCGTCCGGGAGCTCCACCTCCCACTCCGGCCTGTCCTGAGCGGCACCGTCGCCGTCGCTCGCAGCCTTCAGGGTCTGAACGAAGCGACGCCCTTTCCGGCGCACGCGGAGCGCCATCATGCGCCCCGCCAGACGATGATCCGGGGTGTCGTAATAGGTGCTGTGAAGCCGCTGCGCCGAGCCCACGGCACGTGCATGGGCGCGCAGCACCTCGCTCTCGCGGACCTGCTCGACCGCAGCACCCGCTACCCGCAGCTTCAGCTCGACCTCGCGCGGCGGCGCGCCGCCGTTGGCCTTGCTCATGGATGGGCGCTCATAGGCGGGCCCCGATGCGGCGTCGGGATGGACGATGGAAAGGATGCACGATGGAATGCAGGCGGGCCTGATCCAGATCAATCCCTTCTGGAGCGCGACGCGCTTCTGTGCAGCATGGACGTATCGACGCCGCCGGGAGAGAGCCATCATGACGGGCTACAAGACTATTCTGCTGCTCGTGACCGGGGATGACGCAGCCGCCACGAACCGCCTCGAGGTGGCCTTGGCGCTGGCTTCCGCCTGCGAGGCCCATCTGGTCGCGCTGAGCCTGGTCGGCGAGCCGCAGATCTATCCCGCCATGGGCGTGTCTTTTCCGATCGATCTCCTCAATGCCGAGCGCGAGCGCAGCGAGGCTCGTGCCGACGAGCTGCTGGCGGGGGTGCGTGCGGCTGCCGACCGCGCCGGCGTGCCGATCGACACGCGCCGCGAGACGGCGTTGGTGGACAATCTGGGCGACGTCTTCGCGCAGCACGGCCGGCACGCCGATCTCGTCATCGTCGGCCAGCCCGATCCCGATACGGTGAGCGCGGGCGATTCGATGCTCGTCGAGACCGCCTTCATGAGCACAGGGCCGGCCGGCGCTGATCGTTCCCTATATCGGGGCGAAGCCGGTGCCGCCCCGCCAGATCATCTGCTCGTGGGACGGCTCGAGGGAGGCGGCGCGGGCCCTGCGCGACGCGCTGCCCCTGCTCGCCTCGGCCACCTCCGTCACCCTCATGGTCGTTCGGCCGGAGCATCTGGGCAATCGGGTGGGCGAGCAGCCGGGCGCCGATGTCGCGACCTTCCTGGCACGCCATGGCGTAAGGGTCGAGGTCAAGACGGAGCCCGCCGCGGGGCTCGGTGTCGGCGACGTGCTCCTTTCGGCGGCGAGCGATCAGGGAGCCGATCTCATCGTCATGGGCGGCTACGGGCATTCGCGCCTTCGCGAGATCGTCTTCGGCGGCACCACCGCGCACCTCCTGGCCCACATGACGATCCCTGTTCTTCTCTCACATTGAGAGGTGGGACAGGCAGGCCGGACGGCGCTCATTCTCACTGCACGCGACCCCTGGCCGCAACGACGAAGCGTCGCTCGACCCGGTCACCGCGCGCCGCCACCACCTCGTCGACGAGGTTGCTGACGACGCAGGCGTGATTGGGCACGATCGTGACCCGCTCGCCGACGGCCGGACGTGCCGCGCTGCGGCTGAGATCGACATGGCCGTGCTCCTCGCTCAGGCCGCCGATCTCCGCCATCGGATACTCGACGATCAGCCCGTGGCCCGACAGGCCGAGGAGATCGGAGCTCAGGCTCTTGGAGCCGGCGTCGAGGATGGCCCGGTCCGGCGTCGGCCGGCTCACCACGGTCGCGTGCACGCGGAGCGCGCAGTCGTCCAGCGTCGCCGCGCCGGCCGCGACCAGCGAGCGGTCGTAGTAGATGTAGGTCCCCACACGGTACTCCTGCACGACCGGGGCCTCGTGCGCGCGCCACATGTCGGGCGAGCCGCCGCTCGAGACGATGCCGGCCTCGAGCCCGGCCCGGCCCAGAGCAGCCTTGGCCTCGGTCATGAACGCCTGCACCGCGGCCGTGCCGCCCTTCGCCGGATAGGTCATGAGCCCCGCGAAGACGAGCCCCTCCAGCCGGTCGATCCGGGTGGCGAGCTCGACGACGGCCTCGGCTGAGGCCACGCCGCAGCGCGCAGCGCCGGTGTCGCACTCGACGAGCACCCCCAGGGGCTGGGCCGCGCCCGCAAACGCCTCGCTGAGGCCGCGCGCAACCTCGATCGAGTTGCAGCTGACGCGAAAGCGGATCCGCCCGGCCAGCGCGCGTGCCCGGGCGAGCTTGCTCGCTCCCAGGAGGTTGTAGGGGATCAGGATGTCGTTGCAGCCCTGATCGGCCATCACCTCGGCCTCGCCCAGCTTCTGGCAGGCGATGCCGACGGCGCCCAGCTCGAGCTGGCGGCGCGCCAGCTCCGGCACCTTGTGCGTCTTGATGTGCGGACGGCTGGCGATGCCGTGCTGGTCGCAATAGGCCTGCCAGCGGCCGAGATTGCGCTCGACCCTGTCGAGGTCGATGACCACGGCGGGTGTCTCGAGCTCGTCGATCATCATGGTCGAGAATCCTGGGCTTGGGGACGGGGCTATTGCGGCGACGGCGCGGGTGGCGGGGGCGGCTGGCCTTGCTCGAGTGTCTGCGCGAAAGCCGGATCGAGCGTCCGCAGGCGTGCCAGCGCCGCATCGAGCCGGGAGCGTAGCGCCGCATCGGCCGGCGGCGCGTCGGCAGGATGGGATCCGCCGGGACCGCGCTGGGCCTCGAGCTCGGCCACGCGCTGTCGCAGCCTGTCGGCCTCGGCTGCAGCAGCCTGCTGGTCGAAGCGCGCCTGACCGAGCTTGGCCTGAAGCTCACTCTCGCGTGCCGCCGCCTCACGCTTGCCGTCGAGCAGCTGCTTGGTCAGGGTGTTCACCGCGGTTTCCATGTCGTCCACATCGTGCTGCAGATGCACGGCGTGCTGCTCGTTGGCCGGCTGCGGCTCCGCAGCCGACTCCGCCGGCGCGGCGGCGGCCTTGGCCTTCAGGCGATCCAGCTCGGCCTTGAGCTTCGAGGTGCTCGCCATGAGGCTGTCGAGCTGCTGGCGTGCCGCGTTCCGCTCGCGGAGGACCACGGCCAGCTCGAGCGGGCTGGCGCTGCCGGACGATGCATCTCGGTCCGCCGGATCGGAGGCGAGCGGCAGGCCGGCCGCGGGCGCGCTCTCGGTCGGGGTCCTCGCCTGCACGGCATGCAGCGCGTCGGCAAGCTTGACGCGCGCAGCCGTGACCGTTGCCAGCTCGGATTTGAGAGCGACGATCTCGGCGCGCATCTTGTCGGCATTCTCAGCGGCCGGGGGGTTCCCGCTCGCCGCCTCGAGCCGGCGCGCGAGATCCTCGTTGCGGCTGCGCAGCGCGCTCACCTGCTGCGTCAGGTCGGCGACACGGCCGCTCGCGTCCGCGGTCGCCGAGGGTCCCGGCGTCGGCCGGGCCGCCTGCCCGAGCGAAGGCTGCGCCGCCAGCCAGAGATAGGCGGCGGAGGCACCCAGGCCCAGGCAGAGCGCCAGGAGCAGGACCATGACCACGACGAGCCCCAGCTGGGCTCGCCGCGTGAAGGTCACGACATGACCGCCGCTGGGCCGCCGCTCGTAGACGTGCCTGTCGACGAAGAGCCGATCGATCACCCCGATCATCGGAGCAGGCACGAGCTCCCGCCCGTCGGTAGCCTCAGCAGAGGTCCCGACCGGCTCGCCGGCAGTTCGCGCATCCGCTGATGCCCCCTTCGTCCAGCCGGTTTGATCCGGCCTGCACTATGGAGACTGACCGCCGCCCACGCAACGGGTGCAGCAGCTTCCGGCCAGGATCAGGCCGAGGAGGCAAGCGCCGTGAGAGCGGCTTGCTGATGGCCGGCCCTGGCGCGGCCACGCATCGGCTCGACGTGCCGGCCGGCGGTCGGAAGGCCCGTGACCATCCGCAACAGCTCGATCCGGATGGCGTGGGTGGCGTTGCGGCTCGAGAGCTCGATCTTCGAGACGGCACCCAACAGCCGGAGCGCGCCCAGGGTGTCGAGAAGGTCGTGACGTGCCACCTCGTCGTCGAACCGAAGGCCTTCCGGGTTGAGCACCCGCGTCGCGTCGATGCGGATCGGCCCGGGCGGGACGACGCCCACCGGCATATGCCCGAGAACGACGTCGCGGGCCGCAGCGATATCCGTCTTGAGCAGCTCCGCGGGCCCGTCAAGGACAAGGCGCTGGCGCCCGATCGCCGGGCTGTAGCGGTCCACCTCGCACTGGAGATGCAGTGCCTCGGCCGGAGCGAGGCTGATCTCGGCCTCTCCCCAGGAAAGGGCGCCGCCGCTGGCGATGTCGACCGAGGAGCGGTGCGCCTCCTGCTCCACCCGGCCCGCGCACTCGATGAGGAAGGTGAAGGGAGAGGCGCTGCCGTCGAGCACCGGGATCTCGGGTCCGGAGACCTCGACCACGGCATTGTCGATGTCGCAGAGCGCAAACGCCGCCATCAGATGCTCGACGGCCGCGATGCGGGCACCCGCCGCATTGCCGAGGACCACGCAGTCTTCCGCCTCGACCACCGCATCGAGCGTGCCCGGTATCGTCGGGCGCTCCGCCCTGTCGATGCGGACGAAGCGGATACCCTCGCCCGGTCCGGCCGGACGCAACGTTACCGCGACACGGGCACCGCTGTGAACGCCGACACCGACGCAGCCGATGTGATGCCGCAGGGTGGTCTGCCGGAGAGAGCTCTCGCTCTGACCCATGGGTCCTCCCACCGTCGAGTGCCTTTTCCGGGAGGTAGCTCCGATGAGCGCCCCGGAAGAACAAGGAGGCGGGACCACGGCCCCCCTCACCAGATTCCCTACAGGGACCGATGAGGGGGGCAAAATCACAAACCGTGTCAAAATGTTACACGGCGTCCTTGAGGGACATGAAGAGAAGTTAAGCCGACTCGCGCTCGCGCTGCTCCTGCTCGCGCCGCAGGAAAGCGGGAAGGTCGTTGTCGACCTCGGCCTCGGTCGTCGAGCGCGCGCCCGACGCTTCTTCCTTCGGGGCGGACGGCTGGGCGGACGGCTCCGTGGACTCGGGCCCGCCAGTGCCGCGCGGGAAGGCCAACCCCTTCATGCGCTCGAAGAGGTTTAGGGGCCGATCATCCAGGGCACGCCCTGGAAGGTCGGTGTGCCGCGCCTCGGCGCGAACCGGCCGCCCACTGCCGGGAAGCGGCTGAGGCACGAAGCTCGGCACCGCCGACGGGCGGTCTCCGCTGGCCGTCCGCAGCGTCATGGCGGGGCTGGGCTCGGCGGCGCGCTGCGTCGACGACCGCGGCGCCATGCCGAAGGGGGCAGGACGCTGACGATGCGGCTGCTGCTGGAAGCGCAGGCCCGCGGACGAGGTCGCCATGCTGGCAGCGGCCTGCTGCTCGGCCGCCATCGCGGCCGCGGCCGCACGCACCTCCGGCGCCTCGATGCCGGTCGCCACCACCGACACCCGCATCCGGCCTTCCATCGAGCTGTCGAAGGTCGAGCCGAAGATGATGTTGGCGTCGGGATCGACCTCCTCGCGCACACGGTTGGCCGCGGCGTCGACCTCGAAGAGCGCCAGGTCCATGCCGCCGGTGATGTTGATGAGGACGCCGCGGGCGCCGTTCATCGACACCTCGTCGAGGAGCGGGTTGCTGATCGCGGCCTCGGCGGCCTCGATCGCCCGCCTCTCGCCCTCGGCCTCGCCGGTGCCCATCATGGCCTTGCCCATCTCGCTCATCACCGTGCGGATGTCGGCGAAGTCGAGATTGATGAGGCCGGGCATGATCATGAGATCGGTGACGCCGCGCACGCCCATGTGGAGGACCTCGTCGGCCATCCGGAAGGCGTCGGCGAAGGTCGTCCGCTCATTGGCCAGGCGGAACAGGTTCTGGTTCGGGATGACGATGAGCGTGTCGACATACTGCTGCAGGTCGGCGAGCCCCGACTCGGCGAGGCGCATGCGATGCGCACCCTCGAAGTGGAAGGGCTTCGTCACCACGCCGACGGTGAGGATGCCCTGCTCGCGGACAGCGCGGGCGATCGCAGGAGCCGCACCGGTGCCCGTGCCGCCGCCCATGCCGGCCGTGATGAAGACCATGTGGCTGCCCTGGAGCTGATCCAGGATCTCGTCCAGCGCCTCCTCGGCAGCAGCGCGTCCGACCTCGGGCCTGGCGCCGGCGCCGAGCCCGTGGGTGATCGTGACGCCGAGCTGAATCCGCCGCTCCGTGAGGCAGTTGCCGAGCGCCTGCGCGTCGGTGTTGCACGCCACGAACTCGACCCCCTCGAGATGCGAGGTGATCATGTTGTTCACGGCGTTGCCGCCGGCGCCGCCGACGCCGACGACGGTGATCTTGGGCCTCAGCTCGTGCGTGTGCGGAATGCTGATGTTGATCGTCACTGCTTCTCCTCCTCGGATCCAGGGCGGCCTTGATCTCCGCCATTGCCGTCGGCCGGGGGCAATCCGACCGTTCCGTCAATCCCCGCGCGTCAGAAGTTCTGTCGAAACCACTCCCTGCAGCGCGCCAAACCTTGAGCCAACCTACGGCGATCGGCGCTCGCACTCCAGAGCAACCCGTCGTCGCCACCCGCCGCGAGCGCCAGGGTCCCGGCCGCCACGGCGCAGCAGGGATCCTCCTCGTGCTCGTCGTCGAGATGCACGCCCTGCGGCCGCCCCAGGCGTGCCGGCAGGCCGAAAATCTCCTCTGCAAGCTCGTCCATGCCCTCGATCTGCGAGGCGCCGCCCGTCAGCACGACGCTCTTGGGGGGCCTCGCCTTCATCAGATCCCGGGCGCTGCCCAGCCTCGCCATCAGGGCCTCGAGGATGTCCTCGA
The DNA here is from genome assembly GCA_963735065.1 of uncultured Alphaproteobacteria bacterium. Taxonomy (GTDB): domain Bacteria; phylum Pseudomonadota; class Alphaproteobacteria; order Geminicoccales; family Geminicoccaceae; genus CAVTJL01. Next base: position 462,732 of record CAVTJL010000001.1, read on the forward strand.
CGCGGGAGCGGATGATGAAGGTGACCCTGGTGCGCGGCACCTCGCCGGTGGGAAGGCCGGCGCGGTCGCCGATCAGGGGCACGTCGATCCGCACATTGTCGTCGCAGCTCCGCATCAGCACGCCGCCATAGAGGCCCACCAGCCGCTCGGCCTCGCGCTGGCTGGTCTTGAGGCCGTAGGCGAGGTCGGCGGCGATCTTGGCGCCGCCCCTTTGGATCTGGTCGAGGAAGGCGAGCCTGCCGCCGACGAAATGGGCGATCTGCGTGGCGCCGGCACCGAAGTCGACCACGAGGCAGCCCTCGTCCATCTCGTCCTCGGTCAGGACTCCGAGGCCGGCAGCATAGGGCGCAGCGATCAGCCCCTTCACCTCGAGATGACAGCGCTCGAGGCAGGCGATGATGTTGCTGACCGGCTGGATGTCGGCCAGCACCAGATGCACCAGCACCTCGAGCGTCTGGCCGGCGATGCCGCGGGGGTCCTTGAGCGGCCGGCCGCCGTCGACGGCCATCTCGACCGGGATGACGTGCAGCATCGCGATGCCCGGATCGCTGACCTCCTCGCGAGCCCGCTCGAGCACGCGGCGGATGTCGTCGTCGGCGATCTTGCGCCCGTGAAGCGGGCGATCGACCTTGATCAGGCGCGAGCGCAGCCGGCCGGCGCCGATGGCCGCCACCACGCCGCGTACCGTCTCGCCCGAGAGCTGCTCGGCCTCGTGCAGCACCGCCTGGATCGAGGCCTCGGCGGCGTCGGCGTCGACGATCTCGCCCGCCTTGAGCCCGTCGGCGAGCTGATAGCCGCGGCCCAGGACAGCAAAGCCGCGGCCGGGGCGGGCCTTGGCGATGTAGCAGCAGACCTTGCTGGTCCCGATGTCCAGCACCGCCTGCGGTGCCCCCCGTTGGGCGGCTCGGGCGGGCATCAGATGGCGCCAGGCGGTCGTCATCGTCGTCATGAGGGGCGGCCTGAGTTCGTGGGTGCGGCCGCGTCGATGGGTCGAACGACGAGCCATTCCGGGTTGCGGAGATCGACCGCGTCGATGTCGCGATCGATGATGTCGTCGGCTTGCTGCGCCGCGGCCAGCCGATGCCAGGCGAGCTCGGCACCGTCCTCGGGCAGACGGACCTCGATCCGCCCGTCGAGATAGACGTTCCAGCGGCGACGGCCGATGTAGCTGGCCGCGGTGACGTGGTGGATGAGCGCGGGCTCGGCCTGGAGCATGCCCAGGAGCGCCGGGGCGGCGAGCGGCGCGCCCGGGCCGCTCAGCAGCGGGAGGCTCCGATAGGGGGTGAGGTCATCCACGGCCAAGGTCAGGCCATCCTGGTCGACGAGAAGGATCCGGCTGCTATCGCCGTCCTGCCAGAGCGCCAGCGGCTGGCGCTCCTCGAGCCGCACGAAGAGCGTGCCGGGCAGCTCGCGTGAGACGGTAGCGGTACGGACCCAGGGCAAATCGTCCAGGTTTCGCCGAATGCCATCGATATCAACCGTTAGTATACTTTGTCCCATGAAAGGTTCAAGCGCCCGCGCGACGTCCGCGCGCGAGGTATGCTCCCTGCCCTCGATCAGCACGTCCTTCACCACGAGGCCCAGGGAAGGCGAGGATCGCACCGCCAGGGCCACGAGGTCCTGCCGCGCGGCGGCGACGCGGCCGGAGGCGACGGCGTACCAGGCGCCGCCCCCGAGCGTGCCCAGCACCAGGATCACCGCCGCGGCCCACAAGGCCGGCTTGCGCCAGCGCGGCGGCGGCGGCCGCCGCAGCACGTTGCGGGCCCGATGGGCCAGGCGGTTCACCTGTCGCATCGGGCCTCCTCGACCAGGCGGACGACGAGGTCGGCGAACCCGATGCCGCAATAGGCGGCCTGCTCGGGCACCAGCGAGAGCGGCGTCATGCCCGGCTGGGTGTTGACCTCGAGCAGATAGAGCCCCTCGGCATCGGCGAACTCGTCCCAGCGGAAGTCCGCACGGCTGACCCCGCGGCAGCCCAGCGTCCGGTGCGCCAGCAGCGACCAGTCGAGCGCCAGCGCGTAGACCGCCTCAGGCAGGGGGGCCGGAACGAGATGCGTCGCGAAGCCCTCGGTGTACTTGGCGCGGTAGTCGTAGAAGCCCTCGTGCGGCCTGATCTCGGTGACGGCGAGCGGGCGGTCGTCCATCACCCCGACCGTGAGATCCCGGCCCGGGACGTAGCGCTCGACCATCACGCGCTGATCGAGATCGAGATCGTTGCGCTCGAAGATCGGGCGCGGATCCCCGCTCGTCAGGATGAAGACGCCGACGCTGGAGCCCTCGGCCGCCGGCTTGACGACGATCGGCCCGTCGACCGGGGAGCCTTCGAGAAGCGAGGCCAGGCTCGTCTCCACACCCTCCGGGCAGCGCATGCCGAGGCTCGAGAAGAGCCGCTTGGCCATGGGCTTGTCCATGGCCAGCGCCGAGGCGAGGACGCCCGAATGGGTGTAGGGGATGCCCAGGAGGTCCAAGACGCCCTGAACGCGACCGTCCTCGCCGAAGCGCCCGTGCAACGCATTGAAGCAGCAGTCGGGCCGGAGCTCGGTCAGGACCTGGGCCAGATCGCGACCCGCATCCACCCGGGTGACGTCAAAGCCCCGCTCCTCGAGCGCCCTGGCACAGGCATCGCCGGAGACCAGCGACACCTCGCGCTCGGCCGAGAGCCCGCCCATCAGCACGGCCACGGACCGGCTCATGCCAGCGCCTCCGCAGCCGCCGTCACACCGATGCGCATGATCTCCCACTCGAGCGTGATGCCCGTTCGCGCCCGCACGCGGTCGCGCACCTCAAGGCCCAGCCCCTCGATGTCGGCGGCGCTGGCACCTCCGGTGTTGATCAGGAAGTTGCAGTGCTTGTCCGAGACCATCGCGGCTCCGCGCCTGAGGCCGCGGCAGCCGGCCTCGTCGATCAGCCGCCAGGCCTTCCCGCCCGGCGGGTTCTTGAAGGTGCTGCCGCCGGTCGCGACGCGCAGCGGCTGGGCCGCCTCGCGCTCCTCGCGGATCGCCGCCATGCGCCCCGCCACCGCCTCCCGTTCGGCCGGAACCAGCCGGAAGGCCGCACGCAGCACGACGAAGCCCGGGGGAAGGGCGCTCTGCCGATAGGCAAAGCCCAGCTCGGCCGGCATCAGCCGATGGAGCCTGCCCTTGCGGTCCAGCCCCTCGACCCAGATCAGCCGCTCCGCCGTCTCGCCGCCGAAGGCCCCGGCGTTCATGCGCACGGCACCGCCGACCGTGCCGGGGATGCCGATCATGAACTCGAGGCCCGAGAGCCCGGCCCGCTCCGCCGTCTGCGCCACCCGCTGATCCAGCGCCCCGGCATGGGCGATCACCACCGGTCCCTCGACCTCGACGCGGGCGAGCGGCCCGCCGAACCGCACCACCACCCCCTCGAAGCCGCCGTCCCGCACGAGAAGGTTCGAGGCCACACCCATCGGCAGCACCGGCAGGGCCGGATCGAGCGCAGCGAGAAAGGACGCCAGGTCCTGGGCGTCGGCCGGCTGGCAGACGAAGGCGGCAGGCCCGCCGACCCGGAGCCAGGTGAGCGGCGCCAGCGGCACGTCCGGCCTCAGCGTGCCGCGCAGCTCGGGAAGGTCGCGTGCGGTCCCCGTCATGCGGAGCCCCCCTCGCCCAGGCGCGCGCGCAGCGCCTCCGGCAGGGCGTTGGCCCACTGGGTGATGCTCCCGGCACCGAGGCAGACGACGAAGTCGCCCTCGCGAGCCACCTCCTGTACCAGCGCGGCCAGATCCTCGGGGCCCTCGATGGCGCGGACGTCGCGCTGGCCGTGCGCGCGCAGGCCGCGCACCAGCGCCTCGCGGTCGATGCCGTCGATCGGCGCCTCGCCCGCGGCATAGACCGGCGCCACCACCACCGTGTCGGCATCGCCGAAGCAGGTGCAGAACTCCTCGAGCAGCCCCTGCAGCCGCGAGTAGCGGTGCGGCTGGACGACGGCGATGACGCGGCCCGGCGCCGCGGCGCGCGCGGTCCGCAGCACGGCCCGGATCTCCTCCGGATGATGGCCGTAATCGTCGATGATCGTGATGCCGGCCACGACGCCGGTCTTCGTGAAGCGCCGCTTGACGCCCTGAAGGCCCGCCAGCGCCTCGCGCACGACGGCATCGCCGATGCCGATCTCCCGCGCGATCGCCACCGCCGCCAGCGCGTTCGCGACATTGTGCCGGCCGAGCAGGCCCAGCTTCACGCCCTCGATCAGCCGCGTGCTGCCCGTCACGCGGTCGCGCACGGCCACATCGAAGAGCTCGCCGCCATTCTGGAAGCGCAGGCCCGAGGCCTGCACGTCGGCCTGCGGGCTGAAGCCGTAGGTCACGACCCGCCGGTCGGTGATCCGGGCGAGCAGCGCCTGCACCTCGGGATGGTCGATGCACAGCACGCCGAAGCCATAGAAGGGCAGACGCTCGATGAAGCTGTAATAGGCCTGCCGGACGGCATCGAAGCTGCCCCAATAGTCCATGTGCTCGGGGTCGATGTTGGTGACGACGCCGATCGTCGCCGGCAGCCTCAGGAAGCTGCCGTCGCTCTCGTCGCTCTCGACCACCATCCAGTCGCCCTTGCCCAGCCGGGCGTTGGTCCCATAGGCGTTGATGATGCCGCCATTGACCACCGTGGGGTCGAGCCCGGCGGCGTCGAGCAGCGCCGCCACGATCGCCGTCGTCGTCGTCTTGCCGTGCGTGCCGGCGACCGCGATCGAGCGCTTGAGGCGCATCAGCTCGCCCAGCATGTCGGCACGGCGCACCACCGGCACGCGCCGCGCGCGGGCCAGATCGACCTCCGGATTGCCACCCTTGACGGCCGTCGAGACGACGACGACCCGGGCCTCGCCCAGATTGCGCGCCGCATGGCCGATCGCGACCTCGATGCCCAGGGCGCGCAGGCGCTGGACGTTGGCGCTCTCACCCAGGTCGGAGCCCTGCACGCGGTAGCCCAGATTGTGCAGGATCTCGGCGATCCCGCTCATGCCGATCCCGCCGATGCCGACGAAATGGATGGGCCCCACGTCGAGCGGCATCTGGCTCACGGGCGCGCCCCCCGGGCCACGAGGCCCAAGATGGCATCGGCAAGGCGTGCCGCGGCATCGGGGTGGGCGAGCGCTGCCGCACGGCTCGCCATCGCGTCGCGCCGCCCGGAATCGCGCATCAGCCCCTCGAGCTCGGCCGCCAGCCGCTCGGCCGAGAGCTCCGTCTGGGGCACCAGGACGGCGGCACCGGCCTCGGCCAGGGCGCGCGCGTTGGCCGTCTGATGGTCGTCCGCCGCGTGCGGATAGGGCACCAGCAGCGCCGGCCGGGCCAGCGCCAGAAGCTCGGCGATGGTCGAGGCACCCGAGCGGGCGATGACGAGGTCGGCCGCCGCCATGCGCGCCGGCACATCCTCGAAGAAGGAGGCGATCTCGGCCGTCTGGCCTATGGCCCGATAGGCCTCGCCCACCCGCTCCAGGTCCTCGGGCCGGCATTGCTGCGCCAGGCGCAGCCGGCTCCGCAGCTCGGGCGCCAGCAGGGCCACCGCCGCCGGCACGACGTCGCTCAGGATGCGCGCACCCTGGCTGCCGCCGATGACGAGCAGACGAAACGCCGGATCGGCCTCGGCGTGGCCCGCCCCCGCCCCTTCGGCGCCGAAGCCCGGCCGCACGGGATTGCCCAGCACGAGCGGCTGCCGCCCGTCCAGATCCGGCACGGCGGCGGTGCGCTCGAAGCTCAGGGCGACGATCCCGGCGCGACGCGCGATCAGCCGATTGGCCCGGCCCAGCACGGCGTTCTGCTCGTGGATCAGGAAGGGCGTGCGGCGCAGAAGCGCCGCCATCGCGGCCGGCACCGACGCATAGCCGCCGAAGGTCGCGGCCACGGCCGGCCGCAGGCGACGAAGGATCAAAAGGCTCTGCAGCGTGCCCTGCACGAGGCTCATGACGCCGCTGGCCCGCGCCAGCAGGCTCCCGCTCGGGCTCGCCGCGGCGATCGTCCGGCACGCGGCCTCGCCCTTCGCGTAGCGCGCGCCCCGGGCGTCGGTGAGCAGCGTCACCTCCGCACCCCGCTCGCGCAGCGCCCGCATCACGGCCAGTGCCGGGAACATGTGGCCGCCGGTGCCGCCGGCTGCGACGACGACCGACGCGCTCACTCGACCACCTCCAGCCGGGCGCCGCGCCGCGTCAGGGCCAGGAGCATGCCCATGCCCAGCGCGAGCGCGATGGTCGAGGAGCCGCCGTAGCTGATGAAGGGCAGGGTCATGCCCTTGGTCGGCATGAGGTTGAGGTTGACCGCCATGTTGATCAGCGCCTGGAGCGCGAACTGCGAGACGAGCCCGGCCGCCGCGAGCTGGATGAAGCGGTCGGTCGTCTCGTGGATGCGCCACAGGCCGCGCACCAGCACGCCGGCGAAGAGTGCCGCGATGATCAGGCAGGCCAGGATGCCGAACTCCTCGGCCGCCGCCGCGAAGACGAAGTCGGTATGGGCGTCGGGGAGCAGAAACTTCTCCACACCCTCGCCGGGACCCCGGCCCAGCAGGCCGCCCGAGGCGACCGCACGGAGCGCCATCTCCACCTGATAGCCCACCGTGTTGGGATCGAGGAAGGTGTCGATGCGGCGGGAGACGTGCGGGAACAGCGTGTAGGCGAGCCAGCCGCCGGCGACGCCGATGCCGTTGAGGCCGAGCACGATGGCCCAGGGGATGCCGGCGAGGAAAAGCTGGATCGCATAGACCAGCCCCACGACCGCCACCATGCCGAGATCGGGCTGGCTGAACAGGACGAGAAGGCAGAAGCCGACCAGCGGAACGGTCCAGGGAAGGCCCTGCAGGCCGGGCTTTCGCGTGATCAGCCGCGCCGTCACGACGGCCAGCGCGGGCTTCACGAACTCGCTCGGCTGGATGAGGAGCGGGCCGAAGGCGAGCCAGCGCGTGGCGCCCTTGATGTCGGCGCCGGCGAGCAGCGTCAGGGCCATGAGCGCAGCGAAGACGGCCAGCATCACCGTCGCGAGGCGAAGCACCCCCAAGGGCGAGAGCAGCGAGGTGCCAAGCAGGATGAGCGCGGCCGGCAGGAGGTAGGAGATGTGCTTGAGGATGAAGTGGTCCGGGCTCATGTGCAGGGTGCGCGCGACCGGCGGGCTCGCCGTGAAGACGAGGATCACGCCGATCGCCGCGAGCAGGGCGAAGCCGGTCAGCATCACGCGGTCGACCGTCCACCACCAGGTGCCGAAGACCGACCGGTCGGTGCGGCTGAGGAAGCTCATGCCTCGGCCTCCGTCTCGGCCCGCTTCGCCCGCGCCCGCACGAGGCTCCGGAACGTGTCGCCCCGGTGCTCGAAGCTCCGGAACTGGTCGAACGAGGCGCAGGCCGGCGCCAGCAGAACGACCGGCTGCGCGTCGCGGCTCCGGCGCGCCGCGGCGATCGCGGCGTCGACCGCCACCTCGAGCGTGCCGCAACGCTCGAAGGGCACGCGGCCCTCGAGAAAGCCTGCCAGCGCCTCCTCCGCCTTGCCGATCAGGAACGCGCGGCGCACCGCACCCAGATGCGGTGCCAGGCTGGCGAACCCGCCTTCCTTGGCGAGGCCGCCGGCAATCCAGAAGACGGCCGGGAAGGAATCGAGGCTGCGGGCGGCGGCCTCCGGGTTGGTGGCCTTGCTGTCGTTGACGAACGCCACCCTTCCGATCCGCCCGACCTCCTCCATCCGATGCGGCAGGCCGGGGAAGGTCGCAAGGCCGCGCGCCGCCTCCTCCTGGCGGAGGCCGAGGAGCCGCACCGCCGCGTAGGCCGCGGCGGCATTCTCGAGGTTGTGGGCGCCGCGAAGCGAGCCGATCCCGTCGAGCGAGGCCACGGCACGACCGGCACCGTCGAGCCCGTCGATCAGCAGCCCCTCGAACACGCCGACGCCGCCGGGGACGAGGTCGGTGCCGTCGATCCGGGCGACGCGTCGCCCGCAGGCCGCGAGCGTCGTGGCGATCTCGCGCGAGATCGCGTCGCCCTGCCCCACCACCGCCATGTCCCCCGGCTGCTGGTTGCGGAAGATGCGCTTCTTGGCGGCCGCATAACCCTCGAGGCCGCCGTGCCGCTCCAGATGGTCGGGCGTGAGGTTGAGCCAGACGGCCACGTCGCAGCGCACGGTCTCGCAGAGATCGAGCTGGTAGGAGGAGAGCTCGAGCACGATCGTCTCGTCGGGCCTGCCGAGCTCGAGATCGAAGACGGCACGGCCGATATTGCCGCCCAGCTGCGCCGGCCTGCCGGCCTCGCGCAGCAGATGGTGGATCAGCGACGCCGTCGTCGACTTGCCGTTGGTCCCGGTGACCCCGATCAGCCGACGCCCACCCAGCGCTGCGCAGAAAAGCTCGATGTCGCCGGTGATCGGCACGTGCGCGGCACGCGCGGCGCTCACCAGCGGATGGGGTGCCGGATGCGTCAGCGGCACGCCCGGGCTGACGATGAGGGCGGCGAGGCTCGGGATCGCCGCCGCATCCCCCTGCCTGGCGCCCAGACGCAGGGCCGCCTCGAGGGCGGCGGGCTCGTCGTCGAAGGCCAGAGGCTCCGCGCCGATGCCCTTGAGCGCCCGCACCAGGGCAAGGCCGCTTCGGGCCATCCCCAGAACCCCGACCGGCCGACCCGCGAAGCGCTGGATCCCCCCCATCGCCGTCACCGCAGCTTCAACGTCGAGAGCCCGACGAGGGCCAGGATCGAGGCGATGATCCAAAAGCGGATGACGATGGTCGGCTCCTGCCACCCCTTCTTCTCGAAATGATGGTGCAGCGGCGCCATCCGGAAGACGCGCTTGCCGGTGAGCTTGAAGGACGCGACCTGGACGATGACCGAGACCGCCTCGAGCACGAAGAGCCCGCCGATGATGGCCAGCACGAGCTCGTGCTTGACGATGACGGCGGTCGTGCCGAGCGCCCCGCCTGTCGCGAGCGAGCCGGTGTCGCCCATGAAGACCATGGCCGGCGGCGCGTTGAACCAGAGAAAGCCGAGCGACGCGCCAACCATGGCCCCACAGAACACGGAAAGCTCGCCGGCGCCGGCCACATAGGGAATGCCCAGATAGCCCGCGAAGATGACGTTGCCGACCAGGTAGGCGATGAGCGCGAACGAGCCTGCGGCGATCATCACCGGCACGATGGCAAGGCCGTCCAGCCCGTCCGTGAGGTTCACGGCGTTGGACGATCCCACCATCACGAGCGTCGCGAACAGCGGAAAGAAGGCGCCCAGATGGATCAGCAGCCCCTTGAAGACGGGCACGGCGACGCTGGTCGCCAGTGCCGGCTCGGTGAGGTGCGCGATCATCACGGACGCAGCCAGCGCTATGGCCGTCTGGCCGATCAGCTTGAGCCGGCCCGAGAGGCCGCCGCTCGAGCGGCGCGTCACCTTGAGGTAGTCGTCGAGGAAGCCGATCAGGCCATAGCCCAGCGTCACCAGCAGGACGACCCAGACGAAGCCGTTGGCGAGGTCGGCCCACAGCAGCGTCGCGACGCTGAGCGCCAGAAGGATCAGCACGCCGCCCATGGTGGGCGTGCCCTGCTTGGTCAGGAGATGCAATTCTGGGCCGTCGGCGCGGATCGGCTGCCCGCCGTTCTGCTTGGCCCGGAGCCAGCGGATGATCCGCGGCCCGAAGAAGAAGCAGATGAACAGCGCCGTGAGCACGGCCCCGCCCGAGCGGAAGGTGATGTAGCGGAAGAGGTTGAAGACCGCGATGTGCTCGGCCAGCGGGTAGAGGAGGAGGTAGAGCATCTCAGCCCCGCGCCCCCCCGGCCACGGCCAGGCTGTCGGCCTCGAGGCCGGCGATGAGCGTCGCCATCCGGCTGCCCAGCGAGCCCTTGACCAGCAGCACGTCGCCATCGCGCAGCGCCGCCCGGAGGGGTGCCACCAGCGCCGCCGAATCCGCGCCATGCGCCCCGCGGCGGCAAGCCGGCAGCGCCGCCGACAGCTCCGCCATCAGCGGGCCACAGGTGAAGACCTGGTCGATCGCCGCCGCCTCCACCTCGGCCGCGAGGTCGGCGTGAAGGCGCGGCGCGTCGCCCCCCAGCTCCAGCATGTCGCCAAGCGCCGCCAGACGACGGCCCGGCGCCGTGCCCAGAACGGCCAGGGCCGCCCGCATCGAGGTGGGATTGGCGTTGTAGCTCTCGTCGATCAGCGTGGCGGTACCGCCCGAGACGGCGAGCGTGCATCGTCTGCCCCGACCGGCGAGTGCCGGGATCGTGGCGAGGCGGGGCGCAAGCGCCGCTGCCTCGAGGCCCAACGCCTCGACGACGGCCAGCACCGCCAGCGCGTTCATCACCCAATGCCGCCCGGGCAGCGACAGCGTGAAGCCGATGCCGACGCCCGCCCGGCTCGCCGTGACGTTGCTGCCCTCGGCGCCGAGATCGGCGTCGAGGAGCCGCCAGTCCGCATCGCTGTGCTGGCCGAAGGTCAGAACACGCGCGACCCCCCGGCTCTCCGCATGGGCGAGAAGCCTGGGGAACTGCTCGCTGTCACGGGGCAGCACGGCCACACCGCCGGGCTCCAGCCCTTCGAGGATCTCGGCCTTGGCGTCGGCGATGGCCTCGATCGAGCCCAGATATTCGAGGTGCGCCGGGGCGATCCAGGTCACGACGGCGACGTGCGGCCGGACCTGACGTGTGAGATCGGCGATCTCGCCCCGATGGTTCATGCCCATCTCGAAGACGCCGAAGCGCGCCGCCTGTGGCAGGCGGGCCAGCGACAGCGGCACGCCCCACTGATTGTTGTGGCTGGCAGCGCTGCCGTGGGTCGGTCCGGCGCCCGCCAGCACATGGCGAAGCGCCTCCTTCGTGCCGGTCTTGCCGACGCTTCCCGTGACACCGACGATCCGCGCGGCGCTCCTGGCCCGGCCGGCACGTCCGAGGGCCTCGAGGGCCTGCATGGTATCCGGGGCGAGAACGAGCGGCGCACCCTCGCCCACACCTTCGGGCAGCGAGGACACCAGGGCTGCGGCACCGGCCGCGAGCGCCGCCGGCACGAACGCATGGCCGTCGTGGTTGGGGCCGCGCAGCGCCACGAAGAGCGCCCGTTCCGGCAAGGAGCGGCTGTCGATCGCGACCTCGTCGGCCGCGAATGCCGCAAGAGCCCGGCCATCCACCGCCCGGGCGATCTCCGCCGAGGTCCAAAGCGGGCTCACGACGCGGCTCCGGCAAGGGCGGCAACGGCGGCCTGTGCCACCGTCGCATCGTCGAAGGGCAGAACGCGGTCGCCGACGATCTGGCCGGGCTCGTGCCCCTTGCCGGCGATGAGGAGGACATCGCCCGCGGCCAGCCCCTCCAGCCCGCGGCGGATCGCTTGGGCACGATCGCCCACCTCCAGGGCGCCGGGGCATCCTGCGAGCACCTCGCGGCGGATCCGCGCCGGGTCCTCGGTTCGCGGATTGTCGTCGGTGACGATCAGGCGATCGGCGCAGCGGGCCGCGGCGGCGCCCATCAGCGGCCGCTTGCCCGGATCGCGATCGCCGCCCGCGCCGAACACGACGACGAGGCGGCCGGCGGTGTGCGCCCTGAGGGCGGAAAGCGCCTGCTCGAGCGCGTCGGGCGTGTGGGCGAAGTCGACGAAGACGGCGGCACCGCTCGGATGGCGCGCCACGAGCTGCATGCGCCCGGGCGCGCCCTCGACGCTGCCGAGATGCGGCACGAGATCCGAGACCGGCGTGCCGGCGGCGACGACGAGGCCGATCGCCGCCAGGAGGTTCGCCGCCTGGAAGTGGCCGACCAGCGGGGAGTCGAAGGAGACCCGGCTGCCCAGAAGCTCGAGGTCGAGATGCTGGCCGCTCGCATGCGGCCGCTGGTCGAGGAGCCGCAGCGCCGCCGCCTCGCGGCCGAAGTCGAGCACCTCGAGGCCACGCTCCCGGGCGACGGCGGCCAGCCGGTCGTGCTCGGGCACGTCCGCGTTGATGACCGCGGTGCCGCCCGCCGGCAGCAGCGTCTCGAAAAGCCGCGCCTTGGCGGCGAGGTAGCGCTCGAGCGTGCCGTGATAGTCGAGATGATCGCGCGACAGGTTGGTGAAGGCCGCGGCACGCAGCGCCACGCCGTCGAGGCGGCGCTGGTCCAGCGCATGGCTCGACGCCTCCATCGCCACATGCTGGACGCCCTCGCCCGCCAGCTCGGCCAGGATGGCGTGCAGCCGCACCGGATCGGGCGTGGTGAGCCCATAGCCTTGCGTGCCGCTCTCGCGCGTGATGCCGAGCGTGCCGACGCTCGCCGCCGCCACGCCCAGGCATCGCCAGAGCTGCCGCGCGAAGCTCACCGTCGAGGTCTTGCCGTTGGTGCCGGTGACGGCAACGATCGTGCGCGGCTGGCGGCCGTAGAAGCGGGCCGCGGTCAGGGCCAGCGCGCGGCGCGGATCGTCGGCCACGAGAACCGGAAGCCCGAGCTCGAGCCCGCTCGGCGCCACGGTCGGATCGCCCAGCAGTGCCACGGCGCCGTGCGTGCGCGCGTCCCCGATATAGCGTCGGCCGTCGTCCCGGGCACCGGACAGGGCGGCGAACAGCCAGCCCGGCTCGACGGCGCGCGAGTCCGAGCCCAGGCCCAGCACCTCCGGATCGCCGGCGCCCATCATGCGCACGGCATCAGTCGCGAGCGACGACAGCCGCACCAGGCTTCTCCAGTCCCGAGCCGTCGCCATTGAGCTTGGCGGCGATCATCCGGGCACGCATCGCCTCGATCGCGGCGACGGGCGAGCGGGGCACGCCCAGGATCGGCCCGATCCGGCTGATGATGTCGCCGACCACGGGTGCCGCCGTCCAGCCGCCATAGCGCAGCCCGTAAGTCTGCGCGTCGCCGGTGGGCTGGTCCAGCATCACGAGGACCAGATAGCGGGGCTGGTTCATCGGGAAGGCACCGACGAAGGAGGCCAGGACCTGGTGGTGGGAGTAGCCGCCGGCCACCGCCTTGTCGGCCGTGCCGGTCTTGCCGCCCACCATGTAGCCGGCCACCTGCGCCTTCGTGCCGGTCCCGTTCTCAACGGTGAGCCAGAGCATGAAGCGCAGGTCCTGGGCCGTCTTGGCCGAGACCAGGCGCTCGCGTGGCGGCAGGTTGTCGGGCGAGCGCTCGAGCAGCGTCGGCGCGATCCTCGTGCCGTCGCCCACCAGGCCGCCCACCACGTCCAGATAGTGCAGCGGGGTCACGGCGATGCCGTGCCCGAACGACACCGTGGCCGTGGTCACGTCCGACCAGCGGCGCGGCAGCTGCGGGCTCGCCACCTCGGGAATCTCGAGCAACTCCTTCTCGAGCAGGCCGATGCGGCGCAGGAAGCCCCTGAGCGCGGGGGCGCCGCCGGCCGCAAAGGCCATGCGCGCGGTGCCGATGTTCGAGGAGTACATGAAGATCTCGGGCACCGAGAGCCAGCGGCGCAGCCCGTGATCGTCATGGATCCTGAACCGGCCGATCTGGAGGGGCTGGGTCGCGTCGAACGTGTCGGTGAGCTTCACCTTGCCCGAGTTGAGCGCCATGGCGTGCGAGACGATCTTGAAGAGCGAGCCCAGCTCGTAGGTCCCGCCCGTGCAGCGGTTCTTGCGCGTCACGGCGGGAGCCTGGTCGGCCTGGTTCGGGTCGAAGTCGGGCAGGCTGACCATGGCCAGGATCTCGCCCGTCACGCGGTCGAGCACGAGGCCGCACGCTCCCTTGGGATGGAAGCGCTGCATGGCCGTGCGCATCTCGCTCGTGACCGCCTCCTGGATGCGGAGGTCGAGGCTGAGCGCCACCGGCTCGCCGTTCTGATGATCGCCCAGCGTGCCTTGGTCGAGCGCGTATTCGATGCCCGACAGGCCACGATTGTCGATGTCGACGAAGCCCAGCACCTGGCTCGCGAGACGGCCGTTCGGATAGACGCGATGCTCGGCGGTGCGGAAGCTGACGCCCGGAATGCCGAGCTCGAGGACGGCCTCCTGCTCCTTGGGGGTGATCTGGTGCTTGACCCAGGCGAACCGCCTGGAGGCGGCAAAGCGGCGTGCCAGCTCGCCGGCGTCGACGTCGCTGAGGACGTGGGCCAGCTCGCGCGCGGCCAGAGCCGGGTCCGGCATGAGCGAGGGATCGCCGTAGACCGACGGCATCAGCAGGTCGGTCGCCAGGATGACCCCGTTGCGATCGGTGATGTCCGGCCGCGCATGGGGTGCCGTGGCGACGCCGCGCGGGGCCGTCATCGCCTCCGCCGCCGGGATGGCGGAGGGGGCCGACACGGAGGGCGCCGGCATCATGTGGACGAGGCGGATCGCGATGCTGAAGAAGCCCAGGAGGAAAACGACACCCACGACGCGGAGACGCCGCCGTCCCGCCAGCACCGCGCGGTCCGCCTCGCCTCCATAGGCTGTCACCTTGCCGATCACGGCCTTCCTTCCTCCACTGGGGGGACTGCCGGCGGTCGCGGCTTCACCGCGAGCTGCACCTGATTGCCCGAGGGCAGCACCACCGCGAGCGACAGGCCGCTCAGGCTGCGATCGTAGAGCTTGGCGATCTCGGGCACGCTCGTGAGCGCCTCGGCGCCGGCAGGATGCATGCCCAGCTGCTTGGCCTGCATCGCCAGCCGCTCGGGTCGGCTCAGATAGGCCAGCTCGGCACGCAGCGTCCTGAGCCGCCAGGTCTCCGAGACGACCTCCTTTTGCACGCTGGTGAGCTCGCGCTCGAGCCCCAGCACCTTATACTTGAGATGGAAGACGAGCATGGCAGCGAGCATCGCGCAGAAGCCGGCCACGATCGACGCCCGCGAGATCATGCGGCGAGCCTCCACGCATCGCCGCCCACCGCTTCCTCCTCGACGGGCAGCCGCAGCGCCACCCTGAGGCGCGCCGATCGGGCGCGCGGATTGCGCTCCACCTCGGCGACGCTGGGGCGGATGATGCCGCGCTGCGCCCAGACGAAGCGACGCGGCGGCAGCTCGACGGGCGGCAGATGGCGCGAGCGCCCCGGCACCTGGCCTCCGGGCCGCTCGACGAGGCGCTTGACGATGCGGTCCTCGCCCGAGTGGAAGCTCACGACGACGAGGCGGCCACCCGGCACCAGCAGCGCTGCGGACGCCTCGAGCAGCCGCTCGAGCTCGCCCAGCTCGTCATTGACCGCGATGCGAAGGGCCTGGAAGGTCTGCGTCGCGGGATCGCGCGGGCCATGGCCGCCGCGCTTGGCCCGGTGCACGAGCTCGCGCAGCTGGCGGGTGCGGGTGATGGGCTCCCGGGCGCGTCGCTCGACGATCAGCCGTGCGATACGGCGGGCCTGAGGCTCGTCCCCGTAGTCGCGCAGCACCCGCGCCAGCTCGGCCTCGTCGAGCGTCGCCAGCAGCTCGGCCGCCGTCGGGCCGTCCGGGCCCATGCGCATGTCGAGCGGCCCGTCCTCGGCAAAGGCGAAGCCGCGATCCCGGGCGTCCAGCTGGTAGGATGACAGACCCACGTCGGCGACGATGCCGTCGACCTGCTCGATGCCGATCCCGGCGAGCAGCGTCGCAAGATCACCGAACCGCCCCTCGACCATCGTGAGGCCGGGCTCGCTCGCCGCCAGCGCGCGGCCGCGCGCGACGGCCTCGGGGTCACGGTCCACCGCCACGACGCGCGCGGCCGGTGCCCGCTGCAGGATGCCGCGCGTGTAACCGCCGCCGCCGAACGTCGCATCGACGTGAAGGCCGCCTGCCTCCGGTCGGAGCGCGGCGATCGCTTCGTCCAGCAGCACCGGCTCGTGTCCCAGATTTTTCCCCGCTTTGTTATCCACAGGCCAAATCCTGAGCTCCCGGCGACGACGGCCCGCGTGACCCCTACAGCTAAAGGAGCCGCGCGTTTTTGTCCAGTCGTGTCATTTGCGCCACGCCCTGTCACCAGGTCTCCATAGGTACAGGAGTGCTGCTTTATCCAAAGAATTGCCTCTGTCGGCCGCGTCCGCGATAGCCGAACAGCACCACGCCAATCACGCGCCAAGAACAACAAAGGTCAAGCCATCTGGCATCTTTGAACGGAGACAATAGACCAACGGCGTCCCGTCCAAAATACTGGACGAGACCAGCCCCTAATCACACCAAGACTATGAGAGTTTCCCCGGGCGTTCGCGACGGGCGAAACGCTGAAGTAAGCTATCCGGCATGCACCCTACGGTCAAGCATGTTGTAGAGATATCCATCTAAATCACTGAGAACATGGAAAAGATGCTAGAAATAACACTTCTGTGGATAACTCGGGGATAATAAGCGACCGAAAGAGGAAAGGCGGAGGCGGCCTGTAAGCCGGGTTCTGTCCCCGGCCGAGGCCGGGGGGCGACCATTCCTCTGGGACGTCCGTCGCCGGACGCCTCGCGCGACCTACCCGAACGACCGGCCCGGATGCTGGCCTGCCCCGCCCCGAAGGACGGTGCCGTCGTTCCTACTTGGTCTTGCTCCCGGTGGGGTTTGCCGTGCCAGCCGCGTTGCCGTGGCCGCGGTGCGCTCTTACCGCACCCTTTCACCCTGACCCGCAGGCGGCCGAAGCCGCCCCGGCGGGCAGACTGCTCTCTGTGGCACTTTCCCTAGGGTTGCCCCCGCCGGGTGTTACCCGGCACCGTGCTTCCGTGGAGCCCGGACTTTCCTCCCCCAGGACAAGCCTGGGAGCGGCCGCCCGGCCGCCTCCGCCGGGCCTCACATAGGCCGGCGATCAACCGCGAGCAAGCAGGCGACCGCCGTCAGGCGCGCCATCGTGCCGGCGTCGAGTCGCCCGTCGACGCGGTCGGGGCGAAAGTGACGCTGGAAGGCGGCAAGCGTCAGCGCCTCGTCGTCGGGCCCTCGGCACGGCCGATAGCCGATCGCCCGCAGCAGCATGCGGGCGCGGCGCCAATCCGGCATCTCGGCCACCGCGGCCGTCGGCCAGAGGCCTATGCCTTCCGCGGCGAGGCGCCTCCAGGGAAAGCGCTCGCCCGGATCGATCTTGCGATCCGGCGCCACGTCGCTATGCCCGACCACGCAGGCCGCCGGGATCGACCATCGCGCCATGACGTCGTGCAGGAGGCGAACGAGCGCTGCGATCTGCGGCTCCGGGAACGGCCGGTAGCCGTTGCCGTGGCCCGGATTGACGATCTCGATGCCGATCGAGCTGTCGTTGAGGCCCTCGCGGCCCTGCCAGGCGCTGACCCCGGCATGCCAGGCGCGCTTCTCCTCCGCCACGAGGGCGTGGATCCCGCCATCCTCGAGCAGCAGATAATGGGCGCTCACCGCCGCATGCGGATCGCACAGCCGCTCCAGCGCCGCCGACGCGGCAAGCATGCCCGTATAGTGCAGGATGATCAGGTCCGGCACCGCACCCGGCGGGCGCTCGTTCCAGTTGGGCGAGGGGTGCTGCCGGACCAGCACCCCGGTCAGAAGCGATCCAGCAGGCGGCGATAATACTCGAGCTCGGCGGGCGACCGGTCGCGCTCGCCCGAGCGCTTGTAGAGCTCCTCGAGAATGCGCCGGGCGCGGCCGAGGTCGGCCTCCTCGGGCACCTGCGTCCCGTTCGGATCGAAACCGCCATCGTTGAACTGCGCCCGCCCCAGCGGGTCCCGGCCGCGGCGCCCATCCATCATCCGGTTGTTGCCGGGCCCCTGGCCGTTCCCGGCCTGGCGCTGCATCTGCTCCAGCATCGCCTGGCCGCCCTGCTGCATCAGGTCCAGCGCCTGCGACTGGGAGGGCACGGCGTCCGCCGGCTGGCCCTGGCCCAGCGCGTCGCGGGCGCCCCGCATCTGCAGCTCGGCCTGGCCCAGCGCCCGCGGGATCTGCATGCCCTGCTCGCCCATGCGGCGCATCAGCTCGCCCAGGGCACGCCTCAGCCCCTCCTGCTCGGCCGCGGCCCGGCCCGGCGAGTCGGGCAGCTGGCTGTCGCGCTCGCCCCCACCCGGCATCTGCTGGCCCTGTTGCCCCTGCTGACCCTGCTGCTGCTGGCCCTCGCCACCCTGCTGCATGCGATAGCTGCGATCGAGGAGATCCTGCTGGAGCTGGATCATCTTCTGAAGATCGCCCAGCGACTGCTGCTGCGGGCTCTGCTGCGTCTGGCCGGTCGCTGCCTGCAGGTTCTCCAGCATCTGCTGCAGCTGGGACAGAAGCTGCTGGGCCGCGTCGCGGGCACCGCTGCGCATCAGCTCGCGCGCCCGATCGAGCATCGACTGCAGATCCTTGCGATCGACCATCTGCGACGGGTCGACGGGCGTCATCTGCTGCTGCTGGCCCTGCTGCTGATTGCGCTGGGCCTGCTGAAGCGCCTGACGGGTAAGCTCCGCAAGATAGCGGTCCAGCGCCTGCTGAAGCTGGTTCATCAGCTTCTCGAGCTCGGCGTCGGGCGCGTTGTTCATGAGCGCCTCGCGGAGCTGCTCCTGGGCCGCCCGCAGCTCGCGCTCGGCAGCCGACAGCGAGCCGTCCTCGATATAGAGGGCCAGCTCCCAAAGGAGATCCATCACCCCGCGGATCGCCTTGGCGTCACCGGCCGCCCGGGCGCGGTCGGCGGCCACCATGAGCGAGAGCGGCACGGTGGCGCGCATCGAGCGGGCGACATCGGTCGTCGAGAGCACATCGAGACGGTCGGCGACGTCGTCCTTGGCGCTCGGGTCCGCCGCCAGCGCCTTGCGCTGCTCGATGATCGCCCGGGCCAGCGGATTGTTGAACTGCCGCTCGGGCAGCGTGATCTGCACGGGCTCGCTCAGCCCCTTCTGACCGAGCCCGTCGACGGCCTCGAGGCGCAGGATCACGGGCAGGCCGGCCAGAGGATGCGCCGTCAGATCGAGATAGGTGGCGGTCTTGAGCGCCGCCGGCTCGGCCTGTGGCTTCAACAGAGAAAGGCGCTCGGTCTCGCCCGGGCGCGACTGGGGCGCCAGCTCGAGGGCAACCTCGCGGACGCCGTAGTCGTCCTTGGCATCGATGTCGATGCGAAGCACGCCTCGTGCCGTGGGGCGCGGCGGGTTGCCGAACGCCACCGTCGGCGGCCTGTCCGGTATCGCCTCGACCGTCCAGGCGGCGAGCTCGCTGCCATCGGCGGCCTTGATCACCAGGCGCCCGGACTGGTCCAGCTTCGCCCGCACCTCGCCGCTACCGCCGCCCAGATCCTTGAACGGATGGCTGGTCGCGCCGATCCCCATCGTCACCTTGGTCATGGTGTCGGCCGCGAGGTTGTGCACCTGGGCCAGCGCCTCGCTGCCGACGGGCACCGATAGGCTGTCGTGGCCGTGGGTCTGCTCGACACCCAGGGGGGCCCGGTGCGTGTAGGCCGGCGGCGTTATCCAAAGATCGGCGCGCGGCTGGGGCGGGGCGGCGACGGGTCCGCCGTGAAGCGTGAAGGCGCTGAGGAAGCGGGTGCCGAGCTCGCCGCGCGCGTCGACCAGCCCCACCGCGATCAGGAGGACGAGGAGCGCGCGCAGCGCCCAGGGGTCGCGCGACGGCATCTCGGAGCGCGGCGGCCGCAGCCGCAGGCGCCCGACCCGCTCGAGCAGCCGCTGGCGATGCCGCTCCCACAGCGCCTGGGTCGCCGGATCGGCGAGCTGCTCGGGCAGCCGGTCGCCCAACGCCCTCAGCGCCTGATGCTTGATGCCGCTGTCGCGCTCGAGGCGCGCGAGGCCCGTGGCCTTGTCGGCCGGCGCGAAGGCCGGGCGGGCCCGCCACAGAAGCCAGCCCACGGCCGCGAGGAAGCCCGCCAGCACCAGCACATGGAGCCAAGGCGGAAGGAGCTGCCAGACGTCGAAGAGGGTGAGAAGGATGAAGAGGCCGAGAACCCCGCCTACCGGCCACAAGGCCGCATAGAGGCGCTCGAAGGTGACGACCGCCCGCGCGGCTCCGACGCGCTGGGCTAGTCTCGCCGGGGCGGCGGTGCCTGCATCGGTCATGGGTCGGGGCCTCCTTCGGGAGGGGTCGCTCCGGCCCCGCCGGGCTCCAGCCAAGCGGGAATGCGGTCGTCGGCAAGCTGGGCCGCCGGCTCGCGCCGCGGCTTGATGACGGCGAAGCGATCGCCGTCCACCAGCACCTCGGCCGGCCCGGGGCGCGAGTTGTAGTCGGACGCCATCACGGCGCCGTAGGCGCCGGCGGTCGCGAAGGCTACGAGATCGCCCGGCTCGAGCATCGGCAAGGCATAGCTCCGACCGAAGATATCGCTACTCTCGCAAATGGGCCCAACGACGTCCATCGACAATCGCGTGAGCCCCGCCGCCTCGCGTACCGGCAAGATCTCGTGACGGGCGCCGTACATCGCCGAGCGGATCAGCGTGTGCATGCCGGCATCCAGCATGAGGAAGCGGCGGTCGTCGGCTTCCTTCACATAGATCGTGGACGCCACGAGCATGCCGGCCTCGGCCACGAGATAGCGCCCGGGCTCGAACAGAAGCTCGCAGTCGAGGCCATCCGTGACGCGCCGGACCATGGCGGCGAAGGCCTCGGGATCGAACGGCGGCTCGTCGCCATAGCGCACGCCGAAGCCGCCGCCGAGATCGAGACGGCGCAGCGGCACGCCCTGCTCGCAGAGCGCCCGGAACAGCGCCGCACCGCGCGCGTAGGCGGCCTCGAACGGCTCGAGGCTGGTGATCTGCGAGCCGATGTGAAGATGCACGCCCACCGGCCGCAGCCCGTCCAGCGCCATCGCGCGCGCATAGACGGCGGGCGCCTCGGCGATGGGAATGCCGAACTTGTCGCCCTTGCGGCCGGTGCTGATCTTGTCGTGGGTCGAGGCCGCCACATCCGGGTTCACGCGCAGCGCCACGGGTGCCGTGCGGCCCATGGCCCGGGCGATCGCGGCGATCCGCTCGAGCTCGGGGACCGATTCGACGTTGAGCTGAAGGACGCCCACGCCGAGCGCGTGGCGGATCTCCTCGTCGGTCTTGGCGACACCGGCAAAGACGATGCGCTCAGGGGGCACGCCGGCAGCGGTGGCACGAAGGATCTCGCCGCCCGACACGGTGTCGGCGCCGGCGCCGGCCAGCGCCAGCGTGCGGATCACGGCCAGATTGTTGTTGGCCTTGAGCGCATAGCAGAAGAGCGCCGGCTGCCCGCGAAAGGCGCGCTGCAGGGCCGCGAGGCGCCCGCGCATGGCGCCGGCCGAGTAGACATAGACGGGCGTCCCGGCCTCGGCGGCGATCAGTGCCAGCGGCACTTCCTCGGCGGCGAGAGCGCCGTCCCGGTAGGTGAAGGCCTTCACTGGGTGGCCCCCCCGGTGTGCATCGCGGGTCCGGCACCATCGATCCCGGGCGGGGGCGCGTTCGGCGAGGGCTCCTGGTCCTTCGTTGCCGAGCTCTTCTGCCCGGGTGGCAGCTCCAGCGCGCCGCGCCGCCCGCAGCCGGTCAGGCCCAGCACGAGCATGAAGGAGAAGAGTGAAAGAAAAAGCGTCCGCCGCTGCCACATGACCTCTGACCGATCCGCGAGGGTGCCGATCGCCCAGAGCTAGCACAACCACACGATACCGCCCACGAGGACGGGGCTGCATTCCCGTAGGTCCGTGCGGCCGGTCGCCCACATTGCCCGCCGATGGTGCTGACGTTAACCTCGACTCGACTGCCGCTTTTTCCCCCCTCCTGGAGAAACCCGAGGCGATGACTGGCGTGGCGCTCGTCCAGACCGCGCTGCTCCTGGGCGCCGCGCTGGTGCTGGCCGGCATCCTGTCGAGCCTCGTCGCCACCCGCTTCGGGGCGCCGCTGCTGCTCGTCTTCCTGGGCATCGGCATGCTCGCGGGCGAGGACGGGCCGGGTGGCATCCGCTTCGACAATTACGAGGCGACCTACCTCGTGGGCTCGCTGGCGCTGGCCATCATCCTGTTCGATGGCGGCCTGCGGACGAGGCTCAGCCGCTTCCGCGGCACGCTCGCCCCCTCGGTGCTCCTCGCCACCCTGGGCGTCGTCGGCACCGCCGGCCTCACCGGCCTCATCGCCGCCCAGGTGCTCCATCTGCCGCCGGCCCGCGGCCTGCTGCTGGGCGCCATCGTCGCCTCGACGGACGCCGCCGCCGTGATGTTCCTGCTGCAGGGCGGCGGGCTGCAGCTGCGTCAGCGCGTGGGCGCGGTGCTCGAGATCGAATCGGGCATCAACGATCCCGTCGCCGTCTTTCTCACCGTGCTGCTGACCGAGATCGTGCTCCGCGGCCACGAGCCCTCCACCTTCGAGCTCGTGCTCGACGTGGTCGAGCGAGGCGTGGTCGGTGCCGCCCTGGGTGCTGCAGGCGGCTTCGCCGTCGTGCGCCTCCTCAACCGGGTCGACCTGCCGAGCGGCCTCCACCCCCTCTTCGTCATGGCGAGCGCCGTCTTGATCTTCGCCTTGGCCGAGCGGGCGCACGGCAGCGGCTTTCTCGCCGTCTATCTGGCCGGCCTCGTCGTCGGCAACCGGCCGGTGCGGGCCTTCCCCACGATCCAGAGCTTCCACGAGACCGCCACCTGGTTCTGCCAGATCGTGATGTTCGTGGTCCTGGGCCTCCTGGTGACGCCCAGCAACCTCTTGCCCTACCTGCCCGAGGCGCTGCTCATCGCGGCCTTCCTCATCCTCGTCGGCCGCCCCTTCGTCGTGGCGCTCTGCCTTGCCCCGTTCGGCTTCAGCCTGCCCGAGACCGCCTTCATCTCCTGGGTGGGCCTCAGGGGTGCGGTCAGCATCTTCCTCGCCGCCGTGCCGACGCTGGCCGGGGCCCCGGGCGCCTACATCTATTTCAACGTCGCCTTCGTCGTCGTGCTCGTCTCGCTGCTCGTCCAGGGCTGGACGCTGACCTCCGCGGCGCGCCGCCTGGGCCTGGCGCTGCCGCGCACCGCACCGGTGCCCAAGCGCGTCGAGCTCGATCTGCCGGGCCAGCTCGACCAGGAGATGGTCGGCTACGCCATCCCCCGCGGCAGCCGCATCCTCGTCCATCGCGCCCTGCCGGACTGGGCCCGGCTGACGCTGGTCGTGCGGGGCAACGCGATCCTCGACCCGGCCGCCACCGGGCCCCTGGAGGGCGGCGACTATGCCTATTTCCTGGTCCCGCCCGCCCGCGTGGCACGGCTCGACCGGCTGCTGGCGGCCAGCGACCCGGACGCCGCCGCCACGACCTTCGGCGAGCTGCCCGTCCACACCGACGTGGAGGTGGGCCCGCTCGCCGACTTCTACGGCCTGCGCCTCGCGGAGGCGGAGCGCGCCATGACCGTGGCCGAGCTCTTCGCCCACCGCTTCGAGGAGGTGCCCGAGGAGGGCGACAGCCTCGACCTCGGCAACGCCGTCCTCGTGGCGCGCGCCACCGACCCGACGCGCGTCACCCTGGCCACCCTGCGGCTGGCCGACCAGACCGAAGGCCGGCATCCCTGGCGACGCATCCGCCAGCGGCTCGGCGAGCGGCTGCGTGGCCGGCCGACCGAAAGCCGCGACCCCTAGCAGGCGGAGCAGGGAGTGGCCTCAGGCGCGCCAGAACGGCTTGCGCGCCTCCTCCTCGGCTTCCGCGATGCTGAGCCCGAGGTCGACGACGAGATAGGGTGCGAGCGACAAGAGGCGACGCAGATCGGCCCGCTCGCACCGGCGCAGCCACCAGAGGCCCGGCATGGCGAGCATCGCTCCGCCCAGCCCGGCAACGCGCCTGCGCAGCGGCTGGTCGTGCGCCGGCAAGATCGAAGGCAGGCTGTCCACGGCACGCATGTCGGCCTCGATTCGGTGACGTCTCAGGATGCGGCCGATCAAAGGCCTGCTTTCTCCCGGGCGCAAACCAAGCTAGCTTGGCCTGAGGCTCAGCTTTTCTGAGGCTTGGGCAAGAGATGCGCCTGCCGCCGCTCAACGCGCTCCGCGCCTTCGAGGCCGCCGCCCGGCACCAGAGCTTCGTGCGCGCGGCCGAGGAGCTGCACGTCTCGCAGGGTGCGGTCAGCCGGCATGTGAGGCTGCTGGAGGAGCAGCTGGGCGTGGCCCTCTTCCGGCGCCGGGCGCAGGGCATCGAGCTGACCGGGCCGGGCCGCACCCTCCTGCCCGAGCTCACCGCCTCGCTCGCACGCATCGCCCGCGCCGTGCGGCAGGTCGCGCTGAGCGATCGGGAGCTGAGGGTGGCGACGGTGCCGACCTTCGCATCACGGTGGCTGGTGCGCCGCCTGGGGCGCTACCAGGCGCTTCACCCCGCGTCGCGCGTGACCCTCGGCATCCTCTGGGACTTCGACGAGTTCTTCAGCGGCGGCTTCGACGTCGGCATCATCGATGTCGAGGCCGACCGCTCACGGCCCGAGCGCCTCGAATCGGTGCTGCTGCGGCGGGAGGCCATGACCCCCGTCTACGCGCCCGGCCTGATGGAAGACGCCCGGCCGCTGCGGCAGCCCGCCGACCTCGAGCACCATGTGCTCCTCCACCCCACCCCCGACCGGCAGGACTGGCGCAAATGGCTCCGCGCCGCCGGCCTGCCCGAGGAGCGGGCCCTGGAGGGGCAGGTCTTCGAGACCCTCGAGATGGCGATCTCGGCGGCGCTGGGCGGCCTCGGCGTGGCGATGGCGGATCGCGACCTCGTCCGTGACGAGCTGGCCACGGGCCGGCTCGTGGCACCCTTCGAGCTCACGGTGAGGGAGGAGACCGGCTACGTCCTCTTCGCCGAGCGCGGCCGGCTCGAGGAGCCTCGCATCGCCGCCTTCCGCGACTGGCTCCTGGCCGAGCTGGCCGCCGACGGGGCGGGCTGAGCCCCGCTACGCTCCCACGAGATACCGTGCGCGCGCCGCCGCCACCGCCTCGCGCACCCGCTCGGGCGCGGTGCCGCCCAGGCTGCGCCGGCTCTCGACCGAGCGCTCGACGCCCAAGACCTCGAGCACGCCGGCCTCGAGACGCTCGTCCAGCCCGCGCAGCTCCTCGAGGCCGAGATCCTCGAGCCCGCAGCCCCGCGTCTCCGCCAGCTTCACCGCGCGTGCTGCCACCCCATGCGCCTCGCGGAAGGGCACGTTGCGGACGCGCACGAGCCAGTCGGCGAGGTCGGTCGCGGTCGTGAAGCCGACGCCCGCCGCCGCGCGCATCCGCTCGGGGTTGAAGGTGATGCCGTCCAGCATCGCCGCCGCCGCCTTGAGGCACAGCTCGAGCGTGTCGACCGCGTCGAACAGGCCTTCCTTGTCCTCCTGCATGTCCTTGCTGTAGGCGAGCGGCAGGCCTTTCAAGGTCACCAGCAGGGCCTGGAGGTGGCCCAGCACCCGGCCGGACTTGCCGCGCAGCAGCTCCGCCGCGTCCGGGTTTCTTTTCTGCGGCATGATCGAGCTGCCCGAGGTGAAGTCCTCGCTCATGCGGGCAAAGCCGAACTGCGGCGTCGACCAGAGGACGAGCTCCTCGGCAAGCCGCGAGAGATGGACGGCGCAGATCGCGGCCGCGGAGAGATAGTCGAGCGCGAAGTCCCGGTCCGAGACGGAATCGATGCTGTTGGCGGTGGGCCGGTCGAAGGCCAGCTCGCCTGCGGTCGCCCCCCGGTCGATCGGAAAGCTCGTGCCGGCCAGTGCTGCGGCGCCCAGCGGGCACTCGTTGGCGCGCGCCCGGGCGTCCCGAAAGCGCGAGCGGTCGCGACCCAGCATCTCGACATAGGCCAGAAGATGATGGCCCAGCGTCACCGGCTGGGCCGCCTGGAGATGGGTGAAGCCCGGCATCACGGTGGCGGCATGCGCCTCGGCATGACGCAGCAGCACCGCCTGCAGCGCCTCGAGCAGGCGCTCGGCCCGGTCGAAGGCGTCGCGCGTCCACAGCTTCATGTCGGTCGCGACCTGATCGTTGCGCGACCGGCCGGTATGCAGCCGCCGGCCCGGCTCGCCGACCAGGGCCGTGAGGCGGGCCTCGATGTTGAAATGGATGTCCTCGAGCTTGGCGTCGAAGACGAAGTCGCCGGACTCGATCTCGGTGGCGATCTGCGCCAGGCCCGAGAGGATGGCGTCCCGCTCCTCGCCCGTGACGATGCCCTGGGCCGCCAGCATCCGCGCATGCGCCATCGAGCCCGCGATATCGTGAGCCCACAGCCGCTTGTCGAAGCCTATGGACGCATTTATCTGCTCCATCAGGGGCGCCGGGCCCGCCTCGAAGTGGGCGCCCCAGAGATCACGGGCTCCTGCGGGCTTGTCCGTCATTTGCCTTCGTTCCGTCGATTGGAGTTGCCGATGCGCCCGATGAGCTGGCTGGCCCTGGCGGTGATCGCCTGGCCGCTTGCCGCCACCGCCGCCGAGGTCCAGGTGGGTGCCCCCAAGCCGATGCCGCCGCTCGCCTTCGAGACGATGGACGGCAAGGCCGCCTCGCTGGAGCAGTTCCGCGGCAAGGTCGTCGTGCTCAACATGTGGGCTACCTGGTGCGCACCCTGCCGCGAGGAGATGCCGTCGCTGGACCGTCTGCAGGCGGAGGTCGATCCCTCGAAGATCCTCGTCGTGGCGCTCTCCGTCGACCATGCCGGCCCCGAGCGCGTCCTGAGCTTCCTCAAGGACATCGGCGTCAGCCACCTCAGCGTCTACCGCGACCCCGACATGTCCGCAATCCGCGCCGTCAAGAGCCCGGGCCTGCCGACCACGATCGTCCTCGACCCGAAGGGGCAGGAGGTCGGCCGGGTGCTGGGCGGGGCGGACTGGTCCGATCCCAAGGTCGTGAGCGCCCTCGAGAGCCTCCTTCCGGCCGCCCCGGCGACCGACCGCGCCGCTCTGCCGGGCGACTCGGACCGCTCCGGCTCCTGAGAGCAGCCGCCCCGCCTCGGGGGCGGCCTCGCTACTGCACCAGCGCGTTGCCGAAGAGGGCGTTGGGCAGGAGGAGCGAGACCCACGGCACGTAGGTGATGATCAGGAGGAAGGCCAAAAGGACCATCAGCCAGGGCCAGGCCGCGCGGACGACCTGCAACACGCCCATGCCGGTGATGCCCGAGGTGACGAAGAGGTTGAGCCCCACCGGCGGCGTCACCATGCCGATCTCCATGTTCACGACCATGATGACGCCCAGATGGATCGGGTCGATCCCGAGCTTGGTCGCGATCGGGAAGAGGATCGGCGCCAGGATCAGGATGATGGCCGACGGCTCCATGAAGTTGCCGGCCACCAGCAGCAGGATGTTGACGACGATCAGGAACTGCCAGGGTGCCAGGCCGGCCGAGAGGATCTGCTCGGCGATCGCCTGCGGGATCTGCTCGGTCGTCAGCACATGCGCGAACAGCATGGCGTTGCTGATGATGAAGAGCAGCATGACGGTGACCCGGGCGCTGTCGACCAGGACGCGCCCGACGTCCCTGAGCTTCAGGTCCCTGTAGACGAAGACGGCGATGATGAAGGCATAGACGGCGGCCACGGCCGCCGCCTCGGTCGGCGTGAAGATGCCGCCATAGATGCCGCCCAGGATGATGACGATCAGGAGCAGGCCCCACAGCGCCTCGCGGCCGGTCCGCAGCCGCTCGGCCCATCCGGAGCGATCCTGGCGCGGCAGCTTCTTGATCGTCGCCACGACCCAGATCGCCACCATCAGCATCAGGCCGAGAAGGATGCCGGGAATGACGCCGGCCATGAATAGGCGGCCGACCGAGCTGTCGGTGGCGGCCGCGTAGACCACCATGACGATCGACGGCGGGATCAGGATGCCGAGCGTGCCGGCGTTGCAGATGACGCCGGCCGCAAAGTCCCGGCTGTAGCCGATCCGGACCATGCCGGCGATGACGATCGAGCCGATCGCCACAACCGTCGCGGGCGAGCTGCCGGAGACGGCGGCGAACAGCATGCAGGCCAGGACCGACGCCATCGCGAGGCCGCCGCGGAAATGGCCGAGGCAGGCGATGGCGAAGTCGATCATGCGCCGTGCCACCCCGCCGGTGGTCATGAAGTTGCCGGCGAGGATGAAGAAGGGAATGGCGAGCAGGGTGAACTGCTCGCTGGTCTGGAAGAATTTGAGGACCAGCGAGGCCAGGCTGTCGTCGGCGAAGAGAAGAATGGTGAGCAGGCTGGCGAGGCCGAGCCCGATGGCGATCGGCATGCCGAGGACGAGGAAGACGAAAAGGCTCGCGAAGAGGAAGGCGGTCGTCATGGGCGGGGCGGCTCCGCCGAGTGCCCGCCGCCCATCAGGCTCTGCTCCTTCAAGACATCAGCGGCCTCGTCCGCGAGCTCGAATCCCTGGGCACGACCGCGCAGGATCGAAATGGCCGGCTCGAGGAGGCGGAAGAAAAGGAGCAAAAAGCCGATCGGCAGACCGAGGCTCAGGATCCAACGCTGGACCGGGATGTCCTGGGCCAGGACCCCCAGCATGTGGAGCTTGGCGATGTAGAACCAGGCGCCATAGAACATCAGGCCGGCGTAGAGCAGGCACAGCCCGATCGCCAGCAGGCCCGCAGCGCGCCGGAGTCTCGACGGCAGCGACTTGACCGCGAGATCGACGCCGATATGCGCGTGCACCCGCACGCCGTACGACATGCCGATCAGGATAAGCCAGGCGAAGAGATAGGAATCGGCCTCGAGCGCCCACAGCAGGCTCGAGTTGAAGGCGTAGCGGAGGACCACCTGAAGAAAGGTGAGGAGCGTCATGGCTGCCAGGATCAGGGCCAGGAGCCCCTCCTCGACGCGCCCGACGATCCGACCGATCACCGGCGGTCCCCCGCCTCGGGGCCTAGCTCGCGCTCGTGTTCGAGGCCTTGGCCGCCTCGACGATATCCTCGCCGATCTGGCCCTTGAACTTGTCCCACACGGGCGTCATCGCCGCCTTCCAGGCGGCCCGCTGCTCCTTGTCGAGCTGGATGATCTCGCTGGTGCCGGCCTTGACGATCCGTGCCTTGTCGCCCTCGTTGAGGTCGCCCGCCTGCTTGTTGGTGGCCGTGGTCACCTCGACCACGATCTTCTCGAGCTCGTCGCGCACGTCGCCCGGCAGGCCCGTCCAGAAGTCGGTCGAGGTCAGCAGCATGTAGTCGATGACACCGTGGTTGCTCTCGGTGATATACTTTTGGACCTCGTAGAACTTCTGGGAATAGATGTTGGACCAGGTGTTCTCCTGGCCATCGACCGTGCCGACCTGAAGCGCCTGATAGACCTCGGAGAAGGCCATCTTCTGCGGGTTGGCCTTCAAGGCCTCGAACTGGGCGACGAGCACGTCGGAGTTCTGGATACGGAACTTCAGGCCGGCGGCGTCGCCCGGCATCTTGAGCGGCTTGTTGGCGGAAAGCTGCTTCAGGCCGTTGTGCCAGTAGGCGAGGCCGTGAAAGCCCTTGTCGTCCATCGAGTGCAGCATGCCCTTGCCGACCTCGCCGCTCTGAAAGCGGTCGACGGCCGCCATGTCGTCGAACATGAAGGGCAGGTCGAACACCTGGAGCTTCTTGGTGTAGCGGTCGAACTTGGAGAGCGAGGGCGCGATGATCTGCACGTCGCCCAGCGCCAGGGCCTCCATCTCCTTGGCGTCGCCGAAGAGCTGGGAGTTCGGGTAGACCTCGACCTTGACCTTGCCCTTGAGCCGCTCCTCGGCGAGCTTCTGGAACATCAAGGCGCCCTGGCCCTTGGGCGTGTCGGCGGACACGACGTGGCTGAACTTGATGGTGATCACCTTGGCCTCGGCGGCACCACTGAAGCCGAAGGCGGTGGCCGCGGCACCGGCGGCGCCGAGCGACAGGACGGAGCGACGGTTGAGCATGGCAGTGCCTCCACATCTTCTTGCGCGGCAGAGCGCTCGCTCGAGGCTCGTGACCGCAGGGTCGTGCTCTGGAATGCATAGCTGCCATGTTTTGACGACTTGGGCAAATGCGCTTCCATTGAACGCGGCGGGCAATGTCTGACCCAAGCCCGAGCACCGGGCTGCGCCGGAGCTTCGTCTTCGAGGCCGCCCCTTTTCCATCGGCGCACGCGTCCACGATTGTCGAGGCGGCACCCGGCCGGCTCGTCTGCGCCTGGTTCGGCGGCACGCGCGAAGGGGCCGCCGATGTGGGCATCTGGCTCGCGGACGGGGATGAGGACGGCTGGAGCGAGCCGCGCCTCGTCGCCAGCGGCAAGGGGCCGGGCGGCCGGCAGCTGCCCTGCTGGAATCCCGTGCTGTTCCGGCCCCGCGGCGGCCCGCTCCTCCTCTTCTACAAGGTGGGCCCGGGCCCCAAGCTCTGGTGGGGCATGCTCATGCGCTCGACCGACGAGGGGCAAAGCTGGTCGGCGGCGGAGCGCCTGCCGCGCGGCATCTATGGGCCCATCAGGGCCAAGCCCGTCGAGCTCGCCGACGGCACGCTCGTCTGCCCCTCGAGCACCGAGCTCCTGGGCTGGCGCTGCCGCATGGAGCTCACGGCCGACCAGGGCCGCAGCTGGAGCCGCTCGCCCATCCTCAACCCCCTGCTCACCTTTCGCGCCAACCAGCCGACGCTGCTCTGCCACGGCAACGGGCGGCTGCAGGCGCTCTGCCGCAGCAAGGAGCGAGAGATCATCGAATCCTGGTCGGAGGACGGTGGCCGGACCTGGTCGCGCATGCGCACGACCGGCCTTCCCAACCCCAACAGCGGCATCGACGCCCTCACCCTGGCCGACGGCCGCCATCTGCTCCTCTACAATCCGAGCCGCACCGCGCGCACGCCGCTCAGCCTTGCCCTCTCGGCGGACGGGCGGCTCTGGCGGGACATCCTGGTGCTCGAGGACGAGCCCGGCGAGTACTCCTACCCGGCCCTCATCCAGGCCGGCGACGGCCGCATCCACATGACCTACACATGGCGCCGCCAGCGCATCCGCCACGCCGTCCTCGAGCGGGTGCCCGGCTGAGGAGAGGCGAGCGCCGATGAAAGCGGCAGAGCCGGCCGGCGCCGGCCCGCAGGCGGAGGCCAGGCTCGGGCCGGGCATCGCCGCCGCGGCCTCGTTCGCGGTGCTGATCTGGGCCGCGACGCCGATCGCGACCCGCTGGGCGGTGGCGGTGCTGGACCCGCTGGCGGTGGGGATCCTGCGGCCGGTGCTGGCGGGCCTCGTGGCCTTTCCCCTGGCGCTGCTGCTCCGCCTGCCGCGCCCGCCCGACAGGGCCGCATGGTGCCTCCTCCTCGCGGCCTCGCTGGGCGGGGCCGTGATCTTCCCGATCCTCTTCAGCCTCGGCATGCGCCACACCTCGGCAGCGCATGCGGGCCTCATCCTGGCCTCGCTGCCGATCTTCACCGGGCTCATCGTGGCGCTGGTCGACCGCCGCCTGCCGGCCCGCCGATGGTGGCTGGGCGCCGGCGTGGCGCTCGCGGGCGAGGCGCTTCTCGTCTCGCTCCGCATGGGCGACCTCACCCTGGCACCGGGCAGCCTCGGCGGCGATCTCACCGTCCTCGTCTCCTGCATCGCCTCGAGCGGCGGCTATGTGGCGGGCGGGCGGCTGGCACGGCGCATGCCCTCGCTGGCGATCACCTTCTGGGGCGTGGCGATCGGCGCCGTCGTGGCCCTGCCCCTGCTGCTCCTCACGGATGCGCGCTGGGCCGCCGTCGATGCCGGCGGCTGGGCCGCCATCCTCTATCTGGCGCTGGGATCGACCGTGCTCGCCTACATCGCCTGGTACTGGGCGCTCGACCGCGGCGGGCTCGTGCGCATCGCCACCTGGCAGTTCGCCCAGCCGATCGTCACGGTGCTCCTCGCCGCCTTGCTCCTGGGCGAGCCCCTGACCCCGCCCCTCCTCCTGGCCGGCGCCATCATCCTCCTCGGCATCCGGCTCACCCGAGGCGGCACGCGCCGGAATGCGCCGGGCCGTGCGTGACGGAGGGCACCTCGCCGCACCGCGGGCGGAGGGCCGCCGTCCCATCTGGACAGCCGGCCTGCCTCGGCTCATCCAGGGGGCAAGGCAGAGCGTCGACCGCCAGACAGGGAGCACGAGACCGAGCCATGCCCGAGACGCTGCGCATCGGCTGCGGCGCCGGCTTTTCCGCCGACCGGCTGGACCCGGCCGTCGACCTCGCCCGGCGCGGCCAGCTCGACTGGCTCGTCTTCGAGTGCCTGGGCGAGCGCACGATGGCCTTCGGCCACCGCGACCGCCGGCGCGACCCGGCGCTCGGCTACAACAGCCTCCTCGCCCATCGGCTGCGGGCCGTGCTGCCCGCCTGCCGGGCCAGCGGCACCCGCATCCTCACCAACATGGGCGTCGCCAACCCGGGCGCCGCGGCCGAGCTCGCAAGGGGCATCGCGCGCGAGCTGGGGCTGCACGGCCTGCGCATCGCCTGGGTCGCGGGCGACGAGGTGACGGACCGGATGGCACCCGACACGCCGCTCTGGGAGGGCGGCACGGTCGCCGACACCGGCCTCGAGCTGGTCGGCGCCAACGCCTATGTCGGCATCGAGGCGCTGCTGCCGGCGATCGCCAGCGGTGCCGATCTCGTCCTCTGCGGCCGGGCCGCCGATCCTTCTCTTTTCTCGGCACCTTGCGCTGCGGCCTTCGGCTGGGCCCCGGACGACTGGCCGCGGCTCGGCGCCGGCACGCTCATGGGCCACCTGCTCGAATGCGGCATGCAGGTGACCGGCGGCTACTTCGCCGATCCCGGCCGCAAGGAGGTCCCGGACCTCGCCCATTGCGGCTTCCCGATCGCCGAGATCGGCAGCGACGGTGCCGCCGTCATCACCAAGCTTCCGGACACCGGCGGCTGCGTCACGCCGGCGACGGTGAAGGAGCAGCTCCTCTACGAGGTCCACGATCCCGCCCGCTACCTGACGCCCGACGTCACGGCGGACTTCTCCCGCGTCAGGGTCGCCGAGCTGGCCCCCGACCGGGTCCGGGTGACGGGCGCCACGGGCGGCCCCCGGCCCGAGCAGCTCAAGGTCACGGTGGGCTTCGACGGCGGCTTCCTCGCCGAGGCCGGCATCTCCTACGCCGGCCCCGGCGCCCAGGGCCGGGCCGCGCTCGCCCGCGACGTGCTGAGGGCGCGGATGCGCGACGTCCAGGGCTACGAGGGCGAGCTCCGCCTCGACCTCATCGGCGTCGACAGCCTGCACGGCACGGCGCAGGCCTACCCCACCGACAGCCGCGACATCCGCGTGCGGGCGGCGCTGCGCTCGACCGAGCGCCGCTGGGCCGAGCTTTTGTTATGGGAGGTCGAGGCGATGCTCTGCTGCGGCCCTGCCGGCGGCGGCGGCTTCCGCGGCAGCATCACGCCCTCGGTCGTCACCCGCTCGGCCAGCATCGCCCGCGACCGCGTCCCCACCAGTGTCGAGGTGCTCGAGGCGTGAAAAAAGTGCCGCTGCGCGCCATCGCCCATGCCCGCGCCGGCGACAAGGGCGACATCTCCAGCATCTCGGTCTGGGTCGACGACCCCCGCCACTACGAGGCCGTCCGCGCCCAGCTCACACCCGAGCGCCTGAAGGCGGCCTTCCCCCGGCTCCTGCGGGGACCGATCGAGCGCCACGAGCTGCCCCACCTCCACGGCCTCAACCTCGTCCTCCACGAGGCCCTCGAGGGCGGCGTCAACAGCTCCCTCAACCAGGACAGCCACGGCAAGAGCTTCTCTTTTCTCGTTCTGGGCCTCGAGATCGCGATCGAGGACTGAGGCCGAGGCGCCCTTGACGGGATCTTAACCATGACGGCCGCTAATGGCGCACGCAGGTCGAAGCGGAGCGCCAGCGTGCCACTCATCGAGGTCGACGAATCCACCTACGCGCTGCTGTTGGCGCGAGCCCGCCCTCCTTTCGAGGCCCCGGCCGATGCGCTTCGGCGGATGCTGCTGGGCAGCCCTGCCCCGCAGGAGACCCCCGAGGCCGTGCCTCGGATGGGGCGGTCGGCGCTGGCGGCCTCGCTCCTGGATGGCGTCGCCGGACCGTTCGCCGCCGTGGGCGGCTTCCCGGACCTGCTCGAGGCCGAGGACCAGATCCTCTATGTGCTGCAGGCGCGTTGGTCGGTCGGCGGCTTCAACCCCCAGCGCTATGCGATCGCGCGCACGCCCTGGGAGATCCTTGTCGGGAGCATCGGCCGCCGGCGCGGCCATCTGGCGCTCGTCGCCGGCCCCGGGCGGGAGGCCTATCTGCTCCCCTTCGCCGATGTGATGCGGCGGATGACCGCCGTCGGTCGCAACGACTGCCCGCGCGAGATCGCCATCGACCGCTGGCAGCATCGCTGGATCGAGCTCGACTGGCCCATCGGCCGCTATCTGAGGGCGGCCTCGCGCTCGCCGGCGATGCTCACACCAAGTCGCTCGTGAGCGCGAAGGGCGTGAAGCTCTTGGGCAGGCTGTCGGGGTGGCGGTCGCGGCAGGCCTCGAGATAGCCGCGGCTTTGCATCTCCACCAGCCGGCTCACCGTGCGCCGGAACTCGAACGCCCCGTCGCCCTCCGGATAGAGCGCCTCGGGCGGCGCCTCGGCCGAGAGAAAAAGCATCATCCGCCGCTCGTAGAGGGCATCGATCAGGGTCACGAAGCGCCGCGCCTCGTTGCGCCGGTCGGGCGTCAGCAGCGGCACGTTCTCGAGGATCAGGGTGTGATAGCGCTCGGTCAGGGCCAGATAGTCGGCGGCGCCCAGCGGCCTCGCGCACAGCGCCTGGAAGTCGAGCCACGCCACCCCGGCCGCCGCGCGCGGCACGAGGAGCTGGCGCGTGCCCACCGCCACCTCCTCGGGCGCGCCCGGCAGGCCATCGGTCAGGAGGTGAAAGACGCGCTCGAGGCAGGCGCTGGCCTCCGGGCCCAGCGGGTGCTGGTAGACGGGCAGATCCTTGAGCCGGCTCAGCCGGTAGTCGACCGGCCCCTCGAGCGCCAGCACGTCGAGCCGCGCCACGAGCAGATCGATGAACGGCAGAAAGCGGTCGCGGTTCAGGCCGTTCTCGTAGAGCCGGCGCGGCGGCCAGTTCGAGGTCGCCACGATGACCACGCCCCGATCGAGAAGGCCGGTGAACAGACGGGCCAGGATCATCGCATCGGCGATGTCGACCACATGGAACTCGTCGAAGCACAAGAGCGTGCTCGCGGCCGCGATCTCGGCCGCGAGCGGGACCAGCGGATCCTCGCCGCGGCCCGCCTGGCGCATCGCGTGCAGCCGCTTTTGCACCTCGAGCATGAACTCGTGGAAGTGGGTCCTGCGCTTTCTCTCGACCGGCGCCGCGGCGAAGAAAAGGTCCATCAGCATCGACTTGCCGCGGCCGACATCGCCATGAATGTAGAGGCCGCGCGGCGCCACGGGCGCCGGCTTCGCGACGAGCCGCGCGAAGAAGCCGTTGGCCGGCCGCTCGGTGGCCAGGTGGTAGCCGTCGAGCGCCCGGGCCAGGCGGTCGAGCTGCTGGGCGGCTGCCCGCTGCAGCGGATCGAAGACCAGCTCGCCCGCGGCGACCCGGCGCTCCAGCTCCTCGATCAGCATCCTTTCCCCCGCGTCCAGCGGCTGCCCGGATCGGCCCTCGGTGGACCGGGCAGGCGATACGCGATGCGGCGGGCCGCCTCAAGCCATGGGCCGGCCGCTCTCCCCTGCGCCCTGCGCACACGGGGCCGGCCGGACCCCCGACCACGACGCCGGCCTCAGCCGATGACGCCCTGCTCGCGCAGCGCCGTCATCTCGTCCCGGCCGAGACCCAACAGCTCCTCCAGCACCTCTTGCGTGTGCTGGCCCAGGACCGGCGGGCCGCGCCGATAGTCGGGCGGCGTGGCCGACATCTTGATCGGGTTGGCGATGGCGGGTGTCGTGCCCGACGCCGCCTCGGCGTGCGGCAGCTCGATCTGCATGCCGCGGGCCCGGATGTGCGGATCGGCGAAGACCTGGTCGATCGTGTTGACCGGGCCGCAGGGCACGCCCAGCGCCGCCAGGCCGTCGACCCATTCCCCGGTCGTCCTGCTCGCCACATAGGGCGGCATCAAGGCATAGAGCGCCTCGCGGTTCCTCACGCGCAGCTGGTTGGTCGCAAAGCGCGGGTCCCGGGCAAGCTCGTCGGCACCGGCGAAGCGGCACCAGCGCTGCCACTGGGCGTCGTTGCCGATGGCGAAGAGCACCTCGCCGTCGCTCGTGTCGAAGCGCTTGTAGGGCACGATGTTGGGATGCTCGTTGCCCAGCCGGCGCGGCACGACGCCCGAGACCAGATAGTTCATGCCCTCGTTGACGAGCCAGGCGACCTGGGTGTCGAGAAGCGCCATGTCGATGCGCTGGCCCAGGCCGGTGGCATCGCGATGGCGCAGCGCCGCCAGGATCGCCACGGTGGCATACATGCCGCACATCACATCGGCGATGCCGACCCCGACCTTCATCGGCTCGCCGTCGGGCGCCCCGGTGATGCTCATCAGCCCGCCATAGCCCTGGGCCAGATAGTCGTAGCCGGCGCGCGGCGCGTAGGGCCCGGTCTGCCCGAAGCCGGTGATCGAGCAGTAGACGAGCCCCGGGAAATCCTGCCGCAGGCTCTCGTAGCCCAGCCCGTACTTGTCGAGCCCGCCCACCTTGAAGTTCTCGACCAGCACGTCGCAGCCGGCGAGCAGGCGCCGTACCAGGGCCTGCCCCTCGGGCCGCGCGATGTCGATCGCGGCCGAGCGCTTGTTCCGGTTGGACGAGAGATAGTAGGCGCTCTCATGGGTAGGCGCGCCGTCCTTGCCGGGCAGGTAGGGCGGCCCCCATTTGCGCGTGTCGTCGCCCTCGCCCGGCCGCTCGATCTTGATCACGTCGGCGCCGAGATCGCCCAGGAGCTGCGTGCAGGTCGGCCCTGCCAGGATGCGGGTGAGATCCAGGATTCGCAGTCCCTCGAGCGCGCGCGGCGCCATCGGCAGCCCTCCATCCGGCGGTCGGCGGGCAACCGGCAAGGCCAGGTCACCCCTGGCCGCTCCTTACCAGATCGGCGCCATGAGGTGGAGCATGCCCGACGCCCGATCCGTCGCCGGCAGGACATGCAGCACGAGCGCCAGCGAGATGCCCCAGCCGCCCAGCAGCAGGGCCAGTGCCGGATCGCGCAGCCAACGGGCCGGCGCGCACCCTGCCCCCGGGCCGACCGCGAGCTGCCACCAGCGAAGGAGGGCCGCCATGGCCAGCGGCACGGAGAGGTAGGCGAGCGGCCCGGCATCGGCCGCGAGGGCAGGCGTCGCGGCGAGAAGCGCCAGATAGACTCCGATGAGAGCGGCCGCCGCGGCGCCGAGGCCGAGCTCGAGAAGCATCCCGCCGGCTGGGCCGGCACCGGGCGCTGCGGCCAGCGCCCGGAGCTGCCGCTCCCGCCGCGCGCAGGCCAGGGCCACCAGGGCGCCGAGCAGAAACCCGGCGAGTGCCAGGCCGAGCCCGTGGCGCAGATCGAGGAGAAGCGTCGCGGCCTCGAGGCGCAGTGCTGCCGCCGCACCCGCCAGCGCCACGACGAGCGGCAGGCACCGCCCATGACCGAGGCCCAGCGCGATCTCCACGGCGAGGAGCGAAAGCGCCATCACGCGGAGCGCCGGGTCGAGCATCCCGGCAAGCAGGCACCCGGCTCCGCCCAGAAGCGCTGCCGCGGCGACCGCCTCGATGAGGCGCCCCGCCGACCGGCAACGGCAGGCCCGGCCCAGCACGGCTCCCGCCTGCGCCATCAGCATCACCGCTAGGACGAGCAGGCCGATGCGGCCGAGATCCGAAGGGCTGCCCGTGGCCGGGGCCAGAAGAAGCGGGAGAGGAACAATGAGCGCGGCGGGCCACCGCTCGAGGCAGGCGCGGAGGTGACCGAGCACCCCGGCCGGCCGCTCGGACGCCGCCTCGCCGAGGCCCGGCCGGGAGGCCGGCAAGGGCACGAGCGCTGAGCCTGTCAGGACCTGAGCCAGCACGACACCACCCCCTCCGCAGATCGTCTGCCGGCATCATGGGCCCCAAGGATTAACGGTTCATGAGCGACCGACCGCCGGGACCTTCTTTGCGGCGCAGCAGGGGCTTTAAAAGGGACCGGAATGGTTCTAATTAAGAGCCAGCGCAGCGATCGCGAGGCATCGGTGATCAGGCTCAGCAAGCTTGCCGACTACGGCATCGTCATCATGACGCATCTGGCGCACGGCGACGGCCGGTCCGTCTCCACGCCCGAGATCGCGCTGGCCACGAGCGTGCCCCAGCCGATGGCGGGGAAGATCCTCAAGGCCCTGGCGCGGGCCGAGCTGCTCGTCTCGCATCGTGGTGCCTATGGCGGCTACGGCCTCGCCCGCGAGCCTTCGGCCATCTCGGTGGGCGAGATCATCGAGGCGCTGGACGGGCCCATCGCGCTCACCGCCTGCGTCGACACCGAGACGAGCGATTGCGGCATCGAGCGGCTGTGCCCCGCCAGAGGCAACTGGCAACGGATCAACGAGGCCATCCGCGAGGCCCTGGACGGTGTCAGCCTCAGCGAGATGGCCTTCTCGATCCCGTGGGCCTTCCTGCCCGAGCAGGACGGTCGCAGCGCCGGCAAGGCCGGCATCCAAGGCGCCCTCGGCGACAGCGAGATCGGAGTTTCATGATGGCGACGGCGCTCGACACGGTTCGCTCGTACCAGGGCAGCGACTACAAGTACGGCTTCTCCACCGACATTCTCGAGGACCGGGCGCCGATGGGCCTGGACGAGCAGACGGTTGCCTTCATCTCGGCCAAGAAGGGCGAGCCCGCCTGGATGACCGAGTGGCGCCAGGGCGCCTTCCGGCGCTGGCTGCAGATGGAGGAGCCGGGCTGGCAGAAGGTCACCTACCCGCCGATCGACTACCAGGGCATCAGCTACTACTCGGCCCCGCAGCAAAAGGAGCGGCCGAAGAGCCTGGACGAGATCGACCCCGAGATCCGCAAGACCTACGACAAGCTCGGCATCCCGATCAAGGAGCAGGAGCTGCTGGCCGGCGTCGCCGTCGACTACGTCTTCGACAGCGTCTCGGTCGCGACCACCTTCAAGAAGAAGCTCGAGGAGCTGGGCATCGTCTTCTGCTCGATCTCCGAGGCCATCCAGGAGCATCCGGACCTCGTCAGGAAATATCTGGGCTCGGTCGTGCCGCAGGGCGACAATTTCTTCGCGGCCCTCAACTCGGCCGTCTTCTCCGACGGCAGCTTCGTCTATGTGCCCAAGGGCGTGCGCTGCCCGATGGAGCTCTCGACCTATTTCCGCATCAACGCGGCCGGCACGGGCCAGTTCGAGCGCACGCTGATCATCGCCGACGAGGGCTCCTATGTGAGCTACCTCGAGGGCTGCACGGCGCCGATGCGCGACGAGAACCAGCTGCATGCGGCGGTGGTCGAGCTGATCGCCCTCGACAATGCCGAGATCAAGTACTCGACGGTCCAGAACTGGTATCCGGGCGACAGCGAGGGCAAGGGCGGCGTCTACAACTTCGTCACCAAGCGCGGCGCCTGCCGCGGCCGCAGGAGCAAGATCAGCTGGACCCAGGTCGAGACGGGCTCGGCCATCACCTGGAAATATCCCTCCTGCATCCTGCAGGGCGAGGAGTCGGTGGGCGAGTTCTACTCGGTCGCGGTGACCAACAACTGCCAGCAGGCCGACACCGGCACCAAGATGGTGCATATCGGCA
Source organism: uncultured Alphaproteobacteria bacterium (assembly GCA_963735065.1). Classification (GTDB taxonomy): domain Bacteria; phylum Pseudomonadota; class Alphaproteobacteria; order Geminicoccales; family Geminicoccaceae; genus CAVTJL01. Next base: position 501,914 of record CAVTJL010000001.1, read on the forward strand.
AGAACACGCGCTCGCGCATCGTCGCCAAGACCATCTCGGCCGGCCAGTCCGACAGCACCTATCGTGGCCTCGTGCGCATGATGAAGGGTGCCGCCGGCGCCCGGAACCACACCCAGTGCGATTCGCTTCTCATCGGCGACCGCTGCGGCGCGCACACCGTGCCCTACATCGAGGTCAAGAACCGCTCGTCCAAGTGCGAGCACGAGGCGACGACCTCGAAGATCAGCGACGACCAGCTCTTCTACTGCCGCTCGCGCGGCATTCCCGAGGAGGACGCGGTGGCGCTGATCGTCAACGGCTTCTGCCGTGACGTGATGAACGAGCTGCCGATGGAGTTCGCCGTCGAGGCCAGGAAGCTCCTGGGCGTGTCGCTCGAGGGCAGCGTCGGCTGAGACGCCTGAATGTCGAGAATAGAGAGCCCAGCATGCTGACAATCGAGAACCTGCACGTCGCCGTCGGCGGCAAGGCGATCCTCAAGGGCCTGTCGCTCGAGGTGAAGCCCGGCGAGGTGCACGCCGTGATGGGCCCCAACGGCTCGGGCAAGAGCACGCTGGCCTACGTCCTGGCCGGCCGCGAGGGCTACGAGGTGACCGAGGGCGGCGCCACCTTCGACGGCCAGGACCTGCTGGCGCTCGACGCCGAGGGGCGGGCCGCGGCCGGCGTCTTCCTCGCCATGCAGTATCCGGTCGAGGTCCCCGGCGTCTCCAACATGTACTTCCTGCGCCAGGCCCTGAACGCGGTGAGAAAGGCCCGGGGCGAGCCCGAGATCTCGGCCGCCGACTTCATGCGCCGCCTGCGCGAGAAGGCCAAGGTCCTGGCGGTCGGCGAGGATCTCCTGAAGCGCGACCTCAATTTCGGCTTCTCCGGCGGCGAGAAGAAAAGAAACGAGATCCTGCAGATGGCGATGCTCCAGCCGCGCCTCGCCATCCTGGACGAGACCGACAGCGGCCTCGACATCGACGCGCTCAGGACGGTGGCGGACGGCGTCAACGGCCTGCGCGATCCCGCCCGCTCGATGATCGTCATCACGCATTATCAGCGCCTGCTCGACTACATCGTCCCCGACCGGGTGCACGTGCTGGCCGAGGGCCGCATCCAGCGCAGCGGCGGCAAGGAGCTGGCGCTGGAGCTCGAGAAGGGCGGCTACGAGGCGCTGCTCGGCGCCAGGGCCGCGGCCTGAGGAGACGGCGAGCATGGCACAGCCCTCCCGTCACAGCGTCGCCCCCGATCCGGCCTTCGCGCGGCTCTTCGGCGAGGTGAAGGGACGCCTGCCCGGCGGCAGCGCCCTGGCCCAGCTGCGCGAGGCGAGCTTCGAGCGCTTCGCCGATGAGGGCTTCCCGACCCAGCGCGCCGAGGCCTGGAAGTACACCGGCGTCGCGCGCCAGGCCAATGTCGCCATGGCGCTGGCGCCCTCGACCCAGATCGGCCTCGAGGCGCTGAGCCCGCATCTCCTGGGCGGCCCCAAGGCGCGCCGCCTCATCTTCGTCAACGGCCATCTCGTGCCGCAGCTCTGCCACGCCCAGGGCCTGCCGGCCGGTGCGGTGGCGCGCAGCCTCGGCCGCGTCCTCGAGGAGGAGCCGGAGAAGGCGGCGGCGGCCCTGGCCGCGATGGCCGACGATCGCAGCTTCACCGCCCTCAACGCCGCCTTCGCGGGCGCGGGCGCCTGGATCGAGCTCGCCGACGGCGTCGTCGTCGAGGAGCCCCTGCAGCTCGTCTTCCTCACGGTGGGCCAGCCGGGTGCCGTGATGACCCATCCGCGCTGCGTGATCCGCCTCGGCAAAGGCGCCAGGCTGCGGCTGATCGAGACCCATGCCGCCGTCGGCAGCGGCCACGGCCTCACCAACCTCGTCACCCAGATCGCGCTGGGCCCGCAGGCGCAGCTCGTCCACGACCGCCTGCAGAGCCTGCAGGACCAGGCGACCTTCATCGGCAAGACCGACCTCGAGGCCGCCGAGGGCGCCCGCTACGTGCAGACCATCTCCACCGGCGGCGGCGCCCTCGTCCGCAACGAGAGCGAGGTCCGCATCACGGGCTCGGGCGTGGAGTGCCTGCTGAACGGCCTCTACATGCCGACCAGTGCCGAGCATGTGGACACGCTCATCCGCATCCACCATCTGGCCCCCGGCAGCCATTCCGACCAGTTCTACAAGGGCGTCGTCGACGGCCGCGGCCATGCCGCCTTCGCCGGCAAGATCATCGTCCACAAGGAGGCGCAGAAGACGAACGCCTTCCAGTCCAACGCCAACCTCCTCCTCTCGGACGATGCCGAGGTCGACACCAAGCCCGAGCTCGAGATCTACGCCGACGACGTCAAGTGCAGCCACGGCGCCACCGTGGGCGACCTCGACCCGACGGCGCTCTTCTATCTGCGCTCGCGCGGCCTCGACCGGGAGACCGCCGCCAGCATGCTGACCTGGGCCTTCGCCGGCGAGGTCATCACCCGCTTCACCGACCCCACGGTCAAGGCCTACGCCACGCGCGCAGCGCTCCGCCGCCTGCCCGGCGGCGAGACGCTGGGGGAGCTTCTCTCATGAGCGCCGTCACGGCGATGCGCCGCCCGGCCCCTGCGGACCATCTCGACGTCGAGGCGATCCGGGCCCAGTTCCCGATCCTCGGGACGAAGGTCCACGACCGGCCGCTCGTCTATCTCGACAGCGCCGCCAGCACCCAGAAGCCCTCGGCCGTGATCGAGGCGCAAAAGCGCTTCTACGAGCAGGACTACGCCAACATCCACCGCGGCGTGTACGAGCTGAGCCAGCGCGCCACCGCGGCCCACGACGCGGCCCGCCGCAAGCTCCAGGGCCTCATCAACGCCGCGGACTGGCGCGAGCTCGTCTTCGTGCGCAACGCCACCGAGGGCATCAACCTCGTGGCGCAGAGCTTCCTCCGCCCCAAGCTCGGCCCCGGCGACGAGATCCTCGTCACCGAGATGGAGCACCACGCCAACATCGTGCCCTGGCAGCTCGTGGCCGAGGCCACGGGTGCGAAGGTCGTGGCCGCCCCCGTCACCGACGCGGGCGAGCTCGACCTCAGGGCGTTCGAGGAGCGCCTCTCCCCGCGCACGAAGCTCGCGGCCTTCGCCTGCGTCTCGAACGTGCTGGGCACCGTCAACCCGGTCGACGACCTCATCGACATGGCCCGCAGGCGCGGCATCCCCGTCCTCCTCGACGCGGCCCAGGCGGTCCAGCACATGCCGGTCGACGTCCAGGCCCTGGGCGCCGATTTCTTGGTCTTTTCCGGCCACAAGATGTACGGGCCCTCGGGCGTGGGCGTGCTCTGGGGGCGGGCGGAGCTTTTGGAGGCGATGCCGCCCTGGCAGGGCGGCGGCGACATGATCGAGCGCGTCTCCTTCGCCGGCACCACCTACAACGAGATCCCTTTCCGGTTCGAGGCCGGCACGCCCGACATCGCCGGCATCGTGGCGCTGGGCGCTGCCGCCGACTGGCTCCAGGCGATCGGGCTCGACGCGGTCGAGCGCCACGAGGCCGAGCTTTTGTCCCATGGCCTCCGGGCGCTGGGCCAGATCCCCGAGGTCCGGCTGATCGGCAACCCGGCCCGGCGTGCCAGCGTCATCGCCTTCGAGCTCACGGGCGTCCACCCGCAGGACGTCGGCACGATGCTCGACCTCGACGGCATCGCCATCCGCACCGGCCATCACTGTGCCATGCCGCTGCACGAGCGGCTGGGGCTCACCGCCTCGGCCAGGGCCTCGGTCGGCGTCTACAACACGCCCGAGGATCTCGACGCGCTCGCCGCCTCGCTGCGGCGCATCGCTGCCATGTTCGCCTGAGGAGCCGGAGGTCGCATGACGGAGGAAGGCATGGAGATGGAGCACGGCTCGCCGGTCGAGCGTGGTGCTGCCATGCTCGCGACGGACGAGCACGCCCCCGCCAAGGAGCGCCAGGCGCACGCGGAGGCCTTGGGCGAGCAGATCGTGGAGGCCCTCAAGACCTGCTACGACCCCGAGATCCCGGTCAACATCTACGAGCTGGGCCTGATCTACCGCATCGACATCGAGGACGACGACAGCGTCAAGGTCGAGATGACCCTCACCTCGCCCCACTGCCCGGTCGCCGAGAGCCTGCCGATCGAGGTCCAGGAGAAGGTCGAATCGGTCGAGGGCGTGAAGGGCTGCAAGGTCGAGCTCGCCTGGGAGCCCCCCTGGCACCCCTCGATGATGACCGAGGAAGCCCAGCTCGAGCTCGGCATGATCTACTAGGCGATCGCTCGCCTCTCGGCCTTCCGAGCGCCGGTGATCGGCGGCTACGCCTCGCCTGTGTCCAAGGTCTGAGCGGCGAGGCCTTTTCCGTTCAGCTCGACACATCGAGACAAGCCGCTGACCTTGCGCCTGCTGCACGGTCGGCACCTGATGGCCGGTCCGGTGCCTGCGGCATCTCGGGAAGTCTCCCGAGCCGGGCAGCCCTGGTGCCTTTGGCGTTGGCATCCCGGTCTCCGACGACGATGCCGGGATGACTTCAGGCGGTCTGCGTCGGGCTGGTCACCCAGAGCATCCTGATGCTTGCTTCTTCTGTCCCTCTCCGGCTCGAGGGGACGTCATCGGCGCGACGCGTCTCCGGCCTGCGCGGCCTCGAGCTCCAGAGGATCGATGGTCACGACCCGACCGGAGACAGCGCTGCCCGGCAGCGTAGGCAGGAAGATGGTGGTTGAGACCCGCCGGTAGGCGAGGAAGGACAAGCCCTCGAGTGCCTCCTCTTCCGTCTCGATCCTGTAGGTCCCGGCCGGCTGCTCGGCGTCGATGCCCTTCAGGAGAAAGGGCCGCGTGAAGGTGACGGTCGTACAGCTCGTGCGCAGGGTCATCGATGCTCCCATGGCAGGTATGCAGGCTGACAGCGGGACATCCCATCAGGCAGCGAAACGGATCGCGACCTGCAGCTATATCGTGCGGACCTCGATGGCTCCTTGCCCAGGCGGCGCCCTTGCTCGGCGCCCCGGCTGCGCACCAAGGGGCCGCGGTTGCCCGCGGCCCTTCTCGGCGTCTCCGATCGGTGAGCGGGCCGATCAGAAGTCCATATCGCCCATGCCGCCCATTCCACCCATGCCACCACCGTCGGGCATCGGCTGCTTCTTCTCGGGCTTCTCGGCGATCATCGCTTCCGTCGTGATCAGGAGGCCGGCCACCGAGGCCGCGTGCTGAAGAGCGCTGCGCACGACCTTGGTCGGATCGATGATGCCCTTCTTCACGAGGTCGCCATACTCGCCAGCCTGGGCGTCGTAGCCCCAGCTCGTGTCCTTGCTCTCGAGCAGCTTGCCGATCACGATCGAGCCGTCGATGCCCGCATTCTCCGCAATCTGACGCGCCGGCATGCGGACGGCCTTCCTGACGATCTCGATGCCGACCCGCTGATCGTCATTCTCGGGCGTCAGGGCCTCGAGCGCCTTGAGGCCGTAGAGCAGCGCCACGCCGCCACCGGCCACGATGCCCTCCTCGACCGCGGCGCGGGTCGCATGCATCGCATCGTCGACGCGATCCTTGCGCTCCTTCACCTCGATCTCGGTGGCACCACCGACGCGGATCACCGCAACACCGCCCGCGAGCTTCGCCAGACGCTCCTGCAGCTTCTCGCGGTCATAGTCCGAGGTGGTCTCCTCGACCTGCGCCCGGATCTGGTTGCAGCGGCCGGTGATCTCCTCCTTGGCACCCGCACCGTCGATGACCGTCGTGTTCTCCTTCTCGATCACGACGCGCTTCGCACGGCCCAGCATGTCGAGGGTCACGTTCTCGAGCTTGATTCCGACATCCTCGCTGATCACCTGGCCCGCCGTCAGGACCGCGATGTCCTCGAGCATCGCCTTGCGGCGATCGCCGAAGCCAGGCGCCTTCACCGCCGCAACCTTGAGCCCGCCCCGCAGCTTGTTGACGACCAAGGTCGCCAGCGTCTCGCCCTCGACGTCCTCGGCGATGATGAGAAGGGGCTTGCCGCTCTGCACCACCGTCTCGAGCAGCGGCAGGATGGCCTGCAGGCTGCCGAGCTTCTTCTCGTGGATCAGGATGTAGGGATCCTCGAGCTCGGCCCGCATCTTCTCGCTGTTCGTCACGAAATAGGGCGAGATGTAGCCGCGGTCGAACTGCATGCCCTCGACGATGTCGAGCTCGGTCTCGAGGCTCTTGGCCTCCTCGACCGTGATCACACCCTCGTTGCCGACCTTCTGCATCGCCTTGGCCAGCATCCTGCCGACCTCGGCATCGCCGTTGGCCGAGATCGTGCCGACCTGGGCGATCTCCTCCGAGGTCGTCACCTTCTTCGTGCGCTTCGCGAGGTCGGCCACGATGGCGTCGACCGCCATGTCCACACCGCGCTTGAGGTCCATCGGGTTCATGCCGGCGGCCACCGACTTCGCACCCTCGCGCACGATGGCGGCGGCAAGGATGGTCGCCGTCGTCGTGCCGTCACCGGCGACATCGCTCGTCTTCGAGGCCACCTCGCGCACCATCTGCGCGCCCATGTTCTCGAACTTGTCGGAGAGCTCGACCTCCTTGGCGACGGTGACACCGTCCTTCGTGATCCGCGGCGCCCCGAAGCTCTTGTCCAGGATCACGTTGCGGCCCTTCGGGCCCAGCGTGACGCGCACCGCGCTGTTCAGAATCTCGACGCCGCGCAGCATCTTGTTGCGCGCATCGGTAGAGAATTTGACGTCCTTGGCAGCCATGGCTGGTCCTTTTGGTTATGAATTGGGAGATCGGCTCAGGCGGCCTTCTTCGCGGCGGCCACGCCCTCGATGATCCCCATGATGTCGCTCTCTTTCATGATCAACAGCTCCTCGCCGTCGATCTTGACCTCGGTGCCCGACCACTTGCCGAACAGCACGCGGTCACCCGGCATGACATCCAGCGGCTGGACCTGGCCCTGCTCGTTGCGGGCGCCGGGGCCGACGGCCACCACCTCGCCCTGCATCGGCTTCTCTTTCGCCGTGTCGGGAATGATGATCCCGCCCTTGCTCTTCTGCTCCTCCTCCAGGCGACGGAGAACGACGCGGTCGTGCAGTGGTCTGAAGTTCATGGCTCGGCCTTCTGGAGCTGGTTCTAGTTGATTGTTGGCACTCTCCATATATGAGTGCTGACAAGCGAAAGCCCAATGGGCGCCTCGGAAAAAGCCGGTGCAGAGTCTGGACGGGACATCGACTTGGCGCGCGGTCGGACCTCCAAGGAAAGTCACTGATCGAAGGAGACGACTGTCCTGCCCTGCTTGGCGCTGACCAAGCCTGTCGGCACGCCCGACCACCGGCCGCAGAGCATCGAGGAAGCTCTTCGCAGCGACAGAGGGAGCCCCTCTGCGAACGGGCTGCACCTGATCGCGATCAGAGCTCACGCATGGCCCGAGCTTCAGCATCAAACAGAAAAAAGGAACTTGATCCGATTCTAATTGACATACGGCATTTTCTCCTACATACACCTCCCATGCCTTCCGTCTACCCCTCGCGTTCCCCCGCCTCGACGCCCTGCGCCCGCACCGTGCGGCTGGCGCGGCGACTCGCCGGCGGCATGACGCCCGCCGAGGTCGCCAGGCACGAGGGAACGGACGAGGCCGAGATTCTGGCGCTCCTCGAGGACGAGAAGTTTCAGAAACACGTCGCCTACTACCGGCACGAGGCCGAGCTGCCCGAGGACGAGCGCGAAGAGATCCTGATCAGGACGGCGTTCGCCAGCCTCCAGCACCTCGCCGACATGGGCGACACCAAAGCTCTTTTGTTCCTTACCTACGAGGGCAACCGCGGCCGCCATCCGGAAAACCGCCTGCGCCGCCTCGTGACGCGCACGAGCGACCACGATCCCGAGCTGCGTGCTGGGGACGAGATCGGTGCGGAGCCGGCCGATGCAGCCGTTCAGGCGACCGACAAGCGTATCGCCGCCGAGCTTGTCTCGGACCTCCTCGCCTTCGCCCGGAGCAACCCGGACGTGGCCGACTGGGTCCTGCGCTACGCCGAGAGCCGCCAGGCCCTGCTGGGAGAGAGCGGGGCCGGGGCGGTGGAGGAGCAAAAAAGGAGAGTGAAAGAAGAGAAGATCAGCAAAGGATCGTGACAGAAGAGCGAGCCGGCCACCCCACGGGTCATCCCCCGCCTTGAGCGGGGGATCAACGGGCAGGGGTGACGCGACGATAGCGTGGCCAGCCTCGAGCCGTTGGCCCCCCGGTCTAGCCGTGGGGCGACGAGGGAGAGACGCGTCCGCAGGTCTCTTTCTTGTCACCCGACGGCGTGACCGGCGGGTCAGGTGACAGGGACTATGCGACTCTGTCCCATCGCGCCGCGTCACCTGATCCCCCGGTCGGAGCCGTGGGATGACGGAAGAAGCGCATCCTCGCGTCGCCGCGTCTCTCTTTTGTGTCACCCTCGTGCCCCGACACGAGGGCCCATGCCCCGTCCCGGCGCGCCCTCGCGAGCGTGCGCATGGATCCTCGGGTCAAGCGCCCGAGGATGACACGGAAAAGCGGCCGGCGTCGTGCGATGTCCGCAGGAGCACGCCCTGCTCTGGCCCGGGCTCGCCCTATCGAGCAGAAGGGTGACAAGAACGGCGCAGCCTTGCCCTTTCGCCCGGGACCCGTTCTCCAGTAGGGTCCGCGCAGCCACGAGGAGGCCCGCCATGCCCAATGCCGAGAGCGCCGCACCATCTCCCGACCGGGATGCCCTGAAGCGTGCCGCGGCCGAGGCCGCCGTGGCCGAGGTGCAGGACGGCATGGCCGTGGGCCTGGGCACCGGCTCCACCGCCGCCTTCGCCATCGAGGCGCTGATCGGCCGGGTGCGCGAGGGGCTGCGCATCATCGCCATCCCGACCTCGGAGCGCAGCGCCGCCCAGGCCCGGGCGGGCGGGATCGAGCTCACCGACCTCGAGGCCACGGGCCGGCTCGACATCACCATCGACGGCGCCGATCAGGTGGCCCTGGGCAGCCTCGATCTCATCAAGGGCATGGGCGGCGCCCTGCTGCGCGAGAAGATCGTGGCGGACATCAGCGACCGGCTCGTCATCGTCGTGGACGAGCAGAAGCTGGCCCCGGCGCTGGCGCTGCCCGTCCCGGTCGAGGTCGTGGCGTTCGGCTGGCAGGCCGTGGCCCGCCGCATCGAGGCGCTGGGCGGCAAGCCGGTCCTGCGCGAGGCCGAGGGCGGGCCCTACCGCACCGACGGCGGCAATCTCATCCTCGACTGCGCGTTCGGCCGCATCCCCGATCCCGCCGATCTCGACTGCCGCCTGCGCCGCCTGGTCGGGCTCGTCGAGACCGGCCTCTTCATCGGCCGCGCCGCCAGCGTCCAGGTGGCGGGGGCGGGCGGGGTGCGGCGTCTGCTGCCCGAGCGCGGCTGAGACGGCCTCGACCATCGGGCCCCCGGTGGTAGCGGCCGCCAGCGGGCCGATCATCACCGCGGGGGGCGCCGCTCGAGACATTGCTCCGCCGGATCACGCGCAACCCAGTGACCAGCCTTGCGCCAGGAGCATGACACGCGCATAATGGAAGGAGGTTTTCTCCCGACACTCCGGCCTGGCGGTCAAGACCGCCTCCACCCAAGAGTTGACGACGAGACGGCCTCACGCCCCGATGCGTTGTCGGGCGTGCACTTATCGTTATGAGGTCACGCTTTGCAGACTGGTACCGTCAAGTGGTTCAACGCCACCAAGGGCTACGGCTTCATCCAGCCGGAGACCGGCGGCCCGGACGCCTTCGTTCATATCTCCGCCGTCGAGCGCGCGGGGCTGGGCTCGCTCCGCGAAGGCGAGCGGGTCCAGTATGAGCTGGTCCGCGGCAACAACGGCAAGAGCTCGGCGGAGAACCTCAAGCGGGTCGGCTGACACGCGGTTCTCGAGCTTCAACTCGGGGCGCCCTCCGGATCCTTTCGGGGGGCGTTCTTGTTTACCGGGCAAGCCTCCGGCGACGAGGAGGCTGTCCGGTGCTTGACCCGGCGGCGGCTTCACGGTCCTGTTCGGGCGACCGGGCCCCGCCCGGCGCCGGGCGCCGCCGTCCGAGGAGAGGACCTTGGCTCACCAGCATGCCGCCCATGGCGGGCATGACCACGCACATGGCCACGGGCACCACCACGGCCATGCGCACGCGCCGCAGCGCCACGACCTCGCCTTCGCCATCGGCATCGGCCTCAACCTCGCCTACGTCGCGGCCGAGGTGGTCTTCGGCCTGCTCGCGGGCTCGATGGCGCTGGTGGCCGACGCCGGCCACAATCTGAGCGACGTTCTGGGCCTCGCCCTCGCCTGGGGCGCCGTCTGGCTGGGGCGGCGCCTGCCCACCCCGCGCCACACCTACGGCTTCAAGCGCAGCACGATCCTGGCCTCGCTCGCCAACGCCGTCATCCTGCTGGTCTCGCTGGGCGCCATCCTGGTCGAGGCGATCCAGCGCCTGATCGTGCCCGAGCAGGTCGCCACCGGCACCGTCATCTGGGTCGCCGCCATCGGCGTCGCCGTCAATCTCGGCACGGCGCTCCTCTTCATGAGGGGCAGCAAGGGCGACCTCAACATCCGCGGCGCCTTCCTCCACATGCTGGCCGACGCCGGGGTCACCGTGGGCGTCATCGTGGCGGCGCTCGTCATCTCGGTCACGGGCTGGGACCGGCTCGACCCGCTGGTGAGCCTCGCCATCGTCGTCGTCATCTTCATCGGCACCTGGGGACTGTTGCGCAACTCGGTCAACCTCTCCCTCGACGCCGTGCCGTCGGGCATCGACCACCGGGCGGTCGAGAGCTACCTCGCCGGCCTTCCCGGTGTCTGCGAGGTCCACGACCTGCACATCTGGGCCATGAGCACCACCGAGACGGCGCTCACCGTGCACCTCGTCCGCCCCGGCATGCCGGTCGACGACGCGCTGCTCGAGGAGGCGCGCCACGAGCTCGTGCACCGCTTCGGCATCGGCCACGCCACCTTCCAGGTCGAATCCGGCGACGGCACCACCACCTGCCCCCAGGCCCCCGCCAACGTCATCTGAGGCGGAGGCGCGGAGCGGCTCGACAGCGATCGCTCAGACCTCGGCCCGAAGATAGGCGCAAGGCGATCTCAGCGCGGCGCGCACCACGTCCGTTTGACCGTGCAGCCCCATCTTGCCCAGGACGTCACGAAGCTGTGAGCGCACGGTCTCGACGGACACGCGGTCTCGGCTCGCCACCTGCTTGAGCTTGAGACCGCCAACCAGGGCGTCGATGAGCTTGGCCTCGCCGCGGGAGAGCCGGTAGGCGGCAGCCAGGGTATTGCCGATGGCGCCTGCGGGCTCGTCCGGGTCGGCAACGAGGAGAATGACGAGGCTGCCGAGGAAGAACGCCTCGGCTGCGGTGCGCGCAGGTCTCAGCAGGACCACCTGAAGAGGCCTCTCTCGTTCGCCTCGGCGGATCGCCGCGACCCGTACGATCGGGCTCTCCCACGACCTCGCCCAGAGCAGCAGGTCGACGATGGCTTCCGCGCATTGCCGGTCGGCCACGGCAAGGCGCCCGGTCGGGTCGAGCCCGATACCATGCCCGCGCTCCAGCAGATCCGACGCCCGCTTGTTCTGATAGAGGATGCGCCGGTCGGCCGAGAGATAGAAGACGCCGATATTCAACGCGTTAACCAGGGCGTCCTTGCCGCAGAACCCGTGCTGGCCCGTCGCCGTGCGACGCGCGAAGTCGAAGGCCCGCCGCAGATGCGGGTGCAGGGCAGCGATAGCGTCCGTTACCGGCTCGTCGAGGGATTCGTCGATGCCGCCGTGCAGCACGCTGACCACCATCCGGGTCGTCCCGTCCTGATAAATCGTGAGACCGTAGCCCGTCTCCAGACGCTGGGGGCGGAGGAAGTCGCTGTAGAACTCGGTACGGACCAAATCCTCGCGAGGATAGGCCCACTCAGCTTTGGTAGCCTGCCCCACCTTGCGTCGCTCGAGGTGCGGTAGCCAGGGATTGACCCGGCTAAAGTGTTGCACATAGTCGCGGAGCCTCGCCTCCTCGAAGCCGTGATTGATCACGCAATCACCGCAACCCCTTCTTTCGTCGTGCGCGAGAAGCGTCGCTCGCCCCTCAGGAAATGGCGCCGCCAGCGCAGCCAGAAAGTCCGTCCAACATGTCTCGCCCAGAAGGCATGCATAGACCCGATCGATAAGCCCGCTGCTCCAACCTGACAGGTCCATCGTTTCGACCCTTCGAGCGTTGGTGCCGGCGTGGCACCGTCGGCCGGCGTCTGGGAAAGTCCAGCACGGATCCCATCACGCCGCGGCTAGGCGCCTGCTCGTGGACGGCGCGGGTCGCCCTAGGCCCTCTGCCGTGGCCTCCACACTCGTTCATCATAATGAACTAGCGTTCATAAATCGGCGGCGTCAGTGATCTCGATCACCGCGCTGCGCCGGCAGGCCGACACGGTCTCTCTTTCTTGATCGAGCCGGCTGCAGTGCTTCCTCGACTAGGCCGCCCGCCCCAAGCCGTCGCGCCTCGGTAGTAGACTGGCAAACCATCCAACCCGCGAGGAAACACCACCCCCCAAATATGGGATGTTCGAGATCGCCGCATCTGCACAAATGAAACCATGCTAGCAGCGCCGTACGTCCGCGGAGCCGGCAGGCGCCATGGCCTCATTTCTTTGGCTCCGAAGAAGATCCGAAGCAGCCCCGGAGATGTAGGCAGTCGGGGCATTCCTCAAAACACATCCAACCGGCGCCATCGAGACGAGGTCCTCATGGTAGCCTGGACAGCAACATGGGGAAGAAGATGTACGATCAGACGAGCGTCGCCCGACAGACAGGACCAAGATCGCACCTACCGGGCTATCAGATCAGGGTGAAAGCGGCGCAGATCGCCAGGGACCGCTGTCACGCCCAAAGCTCCGCCAACGATGACGAGGTCGATATCAGGACACTATCTCCCACCGGCACACGCCGCGGCCCGCCGGCCGCTATCACGCCGCGGCCACGCGCCTGCTCTCCTCGGCGCTCCGCCCCCGGGCCGGCCCTTCGCCCGCCGCGCGGGGCGTCGAAGATCGCGCGGTAGAGGTCCTGGCCATAGCTCGTCCTCAGCGGCGCTCCCTCGACCAGCTTGAAGCTGCGCGTGCCGTCCTCCCGGCGCTCGGCGCGGAAGAAGATGGCCTGGGGCAGGTGCCGGTCGTGGAAGCCGCCCGAGAAGGCATATTGGTGGCTGACAAACAGAACCTTGACGTGCCGCTCGATCAGGGCCGTCACGATCTGGCGCGCGATCTCGGCACCCTCGCGCTCGTTGGTGGCCGAGAAGGACTCGTTGAACAGCAGCATCGGCCGCGCGCCCAGCTGATCGATGATCGCGCTCATCCGCACCAGCTCCTCGTCGAGCTTGCCGCTCCTCATGCTCGCGTCCTCCTCACGCCTGTAGTGCGTGAAGACGCCATCCACGATGTCGGCCGCGAAGGCCTGGGCCGGCGCGAAGAGGCCACCCTGCATCATGATCTGGGCAAGGCCGATGCTGCGCAGGAAGGTCGACTTGCCGCCCTGGTTGGCCCCGGTGACGATCAGGAGCTCCTTGCCGTCTGCATCGGCGTCGTTGCCGACGACCCGCTGCCCCAGGCTCAGCGCCATGCCCACGTCGTAAAGGCCCCGGAACGACAGGCGGCGCGGGCCGTCCGCGGCCGAGGGCTCAGGAAAGACGGTGGGCTGGCCCTGGCCCGCCAGGCGGTCCCGGAGGTTCATGCAGCCGATATAGAAGGCCAGCTCCGTGCGCAGCATCACGAAGAAGCTCTGGATATGGTCGGTCGACTGCGCCAGCGCGTTGGCGACGAGGTTGAGGCCCCTGTCGCGCAGCTCGGCGAGCGCCCGGTCGCCGTTCTCGTCCCGCGGCGGCAGGCGGTAGCTGAAGGAGGGCGGATGCTCGGCCAGCAGCCGCCGCATCCAGCCCTGATCCTCGTCCGGCTGGGTGCAGAGCACATAGCCGGCGCCCTTGTTGCCTTCTCCCAGCCCGGCGCTGATCAGCACGCCGCGCTTGAGCCTCAGCCGCCGCAGATGCCGCTCGAGGAGCGCGAAGTAATCGTCGTCGAGCTCACGGCGCAGCATCGCGAAGAGCACCTGGAAGCCCTCGGAGCGGAACCCCGCAGCCTCGGTGTCGGCGATGCCTCGCAGACGTCGCAGCGCCTGGACGAACAGGCCCAGCACCTCGACCGACCGATTGAGGATGATGCCCGGATACTTGCCGAGGATGCCCAGATAACGCTTCTTTTCAGCGTCGATCACCTCGACCGTGAGGGCATAGATGCCCTTCACCAGCTGGGCGTTCTCGATGCAGTCGCGCAGGATGTCCTGACGGTAGCGGATCGTCTCCACGTCGTTCCCGGGCCCGCATAGAAGGGCTCGCTCGGCCACGCCCAGAAGGAAGTCGTCCTCCTGCGCCATGGCGGCCAGCACCGCCCCCAGCCCCAGATCCTGGGTCAGCGCCTCCGCGTTCGGCGGGAGCTCCTGGTCCGGGTCGAAGTCGCGGTCCTTGTGCATGAGATGCGCCTTCATGACGCCAGCCGCTCCTTCAAGAGGTCGTAGGTCAGGCGATGCTTCTCGGCGATCGAGAGGGCATAGGCGAGCCCGTCGGCGGGCCTTCGCTCGATCCTGTAGGTCCGCTCGGCGGGATTGTCGGGGACGATCGTGCTGACCATGCTCACCGTCTGCGGCCCCAGCGTGGCCAGCTCGTCGATGAAGGTGACGCAGACGCAGAGCAGATCGAGCTCCATGATCCGGTCCATCACCTTCCGCGCCAGGAAGACCGCGTCCTCGAGGCTGGTCGAGCTGAAGATCTCGTTCAGCACGATGATGCTCCGTGGCGTCGCGGCGTCGAGGATGGCGTGGATGCGCAAAAGATCGTCCTGCAGCTTGCCGCGCTGATCGTGCGGGTCCTCTTGCCTCTCGAAGTGCGAGAACAGCCGGTCGAAGAGAAAGAGCTTGGCACCCCTGCCGGGAACGGGACAGCCCAGGCTCGCGAGATAATGGAGCTGGCCGAAGGTGCGGGCGAGCGTCGTCTTGCCGCCCTGATTGGGGCCCGAGACGACGAGAATGCGCTCCTGCCCCTGCAGATGAAGCTCGTTGCGCACGACCGGGACGTTCTCGCGCAGGAGCTTGTTGGCGAGCGCCAGATCGAAGGTGTCGCGCGCGGCGATCTCCTTCGAGGTCAGGGACAGCTCGGGATAGCAGAACCCCAGCCCCGAGCGCTTCATGAAGGCCATATGCGCCAGATAGGCCAGATAAAACTGGATCTCCCTGTCGAAGGCAGCCACGGTCTGGTCCAGATAGTCCCGCCGCTCGGCACAATAAGCGGCGAGCGCCGCGAAGATGTCAGGATGCAGGTAGGCCACGAAGTCGAGGATCTTCGCCTCGACGTGGTTCATGTCCGGCTCGTCGCGATATTTCGAGCGGTAGTCCTTGACCGCACCCTGCTTGAACCTCGCGAAGGTGGCCTCGATCTCCTGGCTGTAGTCGGCCTCGTCTTCCGCGCGCCTGACCTCGAGCCAGTCGTCCTTGATGCGGATCGTGTATCGGACCGAGGCGAGCGCCTCCTGCAGCTTCCGGGTAGCCTCGCGCAGCGAGGTGAACCTCGCCGATCGTGCATAGCCCGCGAGGTAGTCCCGGAAGGCCAGGAGCCCGCGAGACGTCAGCTCGTGCCCGGCGAGATCGTCCGCGAGCGCCAGGACGGCCTCGCAGTAGAAAGCCACGGCATCGAGAAACCAGCGCTCCTTCTGCAGCTTGTAGTGGAGCCTGCCCGCCCGCTCCAGGCGCTCGCGCATGCCGCGCATCTTCTCGCCGAACGACCTGATCTGCGCGCTGAGCGCCTCGCCTTCCAGCTCCTTGAAGATCTCGTGGCGATAGCGGACCGCTGCGACGTCCCCGAGCGGGACATGGAAGAAGGGCTTGAGGTCGTACTCGTCCCTGCCCATCGTGATCGTATCGACGATCTGATCGAGATTGAGGTCACCGAAGAAATCGGGCGCGCTGGCCTTCTCGACGGCCTCCCGGTCCTCTGGTCGCTCGAACAGAATCCCCGGGAATGTCATGACCATCGTGCCGCCCCTTGCCCCGATCTTTGTCCATGCACCTGCAATCCGCCCGTGGCCGGCCCAGAGCGCATGGAGACAACGCATCGCCGCCGGCGCGGGTGGCAAGCCCGCGAGCCGATATCGAGCTGCGATGCGCCAAGGTGGCCGCAATCGACGATGAGCATGCCTACCGCCTCCGGCGTCGTGCGGTAGGAGTCATCAGCCCTGGCGGCGGTTTGGAAGGGGGGACTCCATCCCCTGCGCCATCACGTAGGATCATCATCAGCGGCGTCAATGGAGCGCCGGCCTCCGCTCCGGCGATGTCGTGGCCAGTTCCGCCGGGCCGAGCAGCCGCGCGGGGCGTCCCGGGAGCATTGCGCTCTCGGCGATGAATGACGAATAGTGGCGTGATGCCGGGAGCACAGTGCAAGGCTTCGATCGGGCCGGCGCGCGCAGCGATCGACGAGCTCATGGAGTCCATGGCCGCGAGCTCAATTCCAGCCCGGCGGAAGGGCCGGATGCCAAGTCCAGCGCTGAAGCTGCTGCGGTTGATGCACGCGCCTGCATCCTCGATGCTTATGGCAATCATGGGGGAGAGCAAGAAATGGCGGTGACCACAGGGATGGTAGGGCGGGGCTTCTACAATCGGAACTCGGCAACGCAATGGGCGGCAATCGAGGTGGTTCTGCCGTGGCTCGAGCAGGCCATCGCCCAGATGCCCCTGGCCGATCCGCCGGCGACGATCGGGATCGCCGACTTCGGCTGCTCGGAGGGGCGGAACTCGGTTCAGGTCATGCAGCGTCTTGTCGTTGCCATGCGTGCCCGCGCCTCCCGCCCCGTGCTGACGATCCACAGCGACCTGCCGACCAACGACTACACCTGGCTGCTGCGCAACCTCCGCCCGGAAGGGCTGTCGGCTTTCGGCGACGACGTCTTCTCGGCGGTGGTCGGCGGCTCGATGTTCGATCGGCTGCTGCCGCCGCGCTCGACACATATGGCGATGACCTTCAACGCAATCGGCTTCCTGGGCCGGCGGCCGGTCGAGCGGCTTCCCGACTATATCCTCCCGAACGGGCCGAGTGCCCGGCGCGGCATCGGCTCGGTCAGCGAGGCGGATCGCAAGGCCTTCGCGGCCCAGGCGCTGGCCGATCTCGAGAGCTTCCTCCAGGCCCGCGCGGCCGAGCTGGTTCCCGGCGGCAAGCTGCTCGTCGAGGTCTTCGGCTCGGGCGAGAAGGCCCGCACCTGCGACGGCATCTACGATGCCTTCAACGACGCCCTGCTCGAGGTGGTCGATGCCGGCCTGATCGACCGCCCGGGCTACGAGGCCTTCTATCAGCCTGTCTATTTCCGGACGCTCCAGGAGCTCACGGCTCCCGTCGCCACGCCCGACGCCACGCTCGCGTCGCTCTTCAGCCTCGAGCGCGCCGAGACCTACGAGGTCGCCGTGCCGTTCGTCGAGGAATTCCGCCGCACCGGCGACGTGACCACCTACGCTCGCAGCTATACCGACTTCTTTCGCGCCTTCACCGAGCCCGTCCTGCGCGCGGCCTTCCCGGACGACGACCCCGATCGACTGGCAAACGAGGTTTACGAGCGCGCCGAGCGCCTGGTTCGCGAGCACCCCGATCGGTACGAGTTCCACTATGTGAGCGTCGCCGCCCTCATGACCAGGCGATAGCGGCGCCGGTCCTTGGCGCGACCCGCCCACAGGAGACGGGCGGCCTCGATTCTGGCCCGGCGCCGCCCACGGCGCTATGCTCGAGCCCGGCATCGGGATAGAGCCGCCGCGGCGCCAGCGGCCTCCGGTCAGACAAGACGTGCCGCGTGCGGGGGAGATCGGAGCATGCTACGGCCGTTCCGCCACGCCACCCGCGTCGCCGCCCTGATCCTGGCGGGGCTCTCTGCTCCGGCCGTCCCCGGCGCAGCCCGCGCCGCGACCAGCCCCGACCTCGTCCAAGAGCGGGAGGACGGCGTCGACCGCGCCGTCGCCCTGGCACGGGCACTGGCCGGCGACGCCTTCTACGCCAGCCTCGCCGACAAGCTCTCGACGGGAGACGCGGTCGCACGGCGCAGCGGCACCACGTTCCAGCCCTTCGGCGCCCCCAGCCGTCGCCAGGTGATGACGCCTGACGCCGCCGAGCGCTCCGAGGGCATGCGCTCGCGCATCCGCTACGGCCTCGGCATCCAGCCGGACCGAGCGGCGCTCGACCTCCTGGTCTACGACAGCGCGGATGCGGCGGACCAGGCCTTCGCCACGCGCCGAGGCTGGCCGCCGGACGCGTCCGCCACGCCTATGCTCCTGACGCCGAGGATCGTCACGCCGACCGACGGTCGCGCCGTGCAGCTCGCCTGCGGCGTCCGATCGGGCGCACAGGGCCCGGCTCTCCGCTGCAGCTACCACCTGCCCTCGAGCCAGGTCCTGGCCACGGTCTTCGGCCCCGCGCCTCACAAGGTCGCCGGCAGCGTCTATGGGCCCGCGGACCTCGACAGCGCGGCCCTGGCGCTCAAGCTTGCCATCGGCCCGATCGAGGAGGCCATCGGAGGGCCTCCCGCGGCCACGGCCGGTGGTGCCGCTCCGAAGCCCGCCGGGCCACCCGGCGAGGGCTGTGGCACCGTCACCGGCGAGTGGAGCTGGTTCATCGGCGGCCTGGCCAGCTTCTCGGCCGACGGCAAGGTCGTGTGGCGCGCGACCCCGGACTCGCCTCGCTCGCTCGACGCCACCTGGAGCTGCGATCCCAGCACCCGCACCATCACCGTCGCCTGGCAGCAGGGCCTCGTCGACACGCTGCATCTCTCGCCCGACGGCAGCTCGCTCGCGGGCCAGAACCAAAAGGGCGTCGCGGTCACGGGCGAGCGCTACGTGCCCGGCACCAAGAAGCCAGAGCCCGTCTCCAAGGTCGACCCCGCCATCGTCGGCTGGTGGGAGCTCGAGGTCCAGTTCATGACGCCGCAGGGACCGACGCCCGTCCTCTGGCACATCAAGCCCGATGGCACCTACGCGATCAAAGCGGGCTCGCTTAGCCACGCCGGCACGATGACGGCGCAGGACGGCAAGTGGACGCTGCACGCCACGACCAGCGCCTTCGAGGATGGCGGCACCTACGAGATGCCCGACTGGGCGACGCTCGTGAACCACGCGCGCGGCGGCACGGGCCGCTGGCACCGGCGCGATCCCGCCCTGACGCTGAAGCTGGCCCGGATCGCTGCCGACAGGATCCCCGAGGGCGTGCCCGAGCTCGCCGATCGCGCATCGGCGCTGGCCCTGACCTGGCAGCCGGACGCCGCCCTCGCGCGGCTCGAGTTCCAGGCGGCCGAGATGAACCTGGGCGCTCGCCTCGCGATGCGCTTCACCTCGATGCGAAGCGGCAACGGGCTCTCGATCACCACGACACCTCAGGGCACCAGCTTCTTCGTGTTGCGCGGTGGTGGGGGCTCTTCCGACACGATCCCGCCCGGCTTCCTCGACCTTCCGGAAGCCTGGGGCATCGCGCGCCAAGAGGGCGTGCCGCCGCCTTTGAAGCGTGCGACGCTCAGCATCTGGCATCCGCCCGGCCAGGATCCCGTGCTCGCCTGGACCTTCACCTCGGCCCAGGCCAACGCGCGCGGGGGCCAGATCGACGGCGCCACCGGCGTCGTGCTGGAAGGCGATCTCTCGGGCTACGTCGCGGCCTACAACGCGCAGTGGCAGCAGGCGATCGCCGGCCTTCGCCGCCTCTTCGCCCGGGCAGCACCGCATGGCCACGGCAGCTCCTTCTCGAGCGGCGGCGGCGGCTCGAGCTCAAGCTCGGGCAGCGGCGATTCTGGCGGTGGCAGCGGTGACAACGGCGACGACTGGGCCCGCGAGACGGCGCTCCAGAACGCCTGGGAAGCCGGCGACATGCCCGCCTACGAGCGCATCCAGAACGGCGAGGCCAGCTGGGGTGATACCTCGGAATATGGCGGCGACTGAGTAGCGCCGGGGCGTCGGGGCAACACGTGCTCGACGCTGGTGGTGAGCGACGCTGCCATTGCCTTGCCACCTTCGTCCCACTGCGCAAGATCGGGCCGCGGGATGCAGGCGGGGCCGCGCCCACCGCGCCGGGGCGGGCAAGCTCGGTCGAGACCCGACTGGGTCCTCATTGGGAAGGCGCATGGCGCGATACGCTGACGATGTGCGAGCAGCAGGAGCCCGGGACCATGGCTCTTTCTGGAAAAAGGCTCGTCGTGAATGGTTTCTGGCCGTCGCCGCCCTCACGAGCCTGATTTTTCTCCTCTTCGAGCACGATCTCTTTCACGGCCTCGACAATACCGCGTGGCTGGCCGCGCTGTTCTTATGGCTCTTCGCCGTCGTGCTCTGCTCGGCCATGGGCGTCGTCCGTCACGCCGAGCTCGTCTCGGAACGGCTGGGCGAGCCTTACGGCACGATCGTGCTCACCCTCTCGATCACAGCGATCGAGGTGCTGAGCATCACGGCGATCATGATGCACGGGGCCGACAATCCCACGCTCGTGCGTGACACGCTCTATTCCGTCGTCATGATCGTGCTGGGCGGGATGGTGGGAACTGCGCTGCTTCTGGGCGCGCTCCGTCACCACGAGCAGGGCTTCAACCTTCAGGGGGCCAACGCCTATCTCGGCGTCATCGTTCCGCTCGCGGTCTTCAGCCTCGTCCTGCCGGACTTCACCCGCTCGACGACGGGCCCGACCCTCTCGGGCCTCCAGGAGTGCATGGTCGGTCTGATGGCGGCCGGGCTCTATGGCACCTTCCTGCTGATCCAGATGGGCCGACACCGCGCCTACTTCGCCACGCCCGATGACGGCCCCGAGCACGGGCATGAGCATGGGCCGGACGAGGAGGATGGACCTCTCCTGCCACACGTCCTCCTTCTGCTGGCCTACATGGTGCCGGTCGTTTTCCTCGTCGAGCAGCTCGCCAAGCCCGTCGACTATGTGATCGAGTCCCTGCGGGCGCCCCCGATGATCGGCGGCGTCATCATGGCGATCCTGGTCGCCACGCCCGAGGCGATCGGCGGGGTGAGGGCGGCGCTTCGCAATCAATTGCAGCGCTCGGTGAACATCTTCCTCGGGTCCGTCCTGGCGACCATCGGGCTGACCGTGCCGGCCATGCTCGTCATCTCGCATCTGGCGGGGCTCGATCTGATCCTGGGTCTGCAGCCCACGGAGCTGGTGCTCCTGCTGCTGATGCTTGTCGTCAGCATCATCACCTTCTCGAGCGGACGCACCCATCTCCTTCAGGGCGCCGTCCACGTCCTGCTCTTCCTGGCTTTTGTGCTTTTGATCTTTCAGGGCTAAGGGAGAGGCTCCGCTCCACCACCTCCGGCCGCAGCAGACGGAAACTGTCGAAAGCGCTCGCAAGGGACGCATCCGCTCATCCGGCCTCCTGTCGCCAGGCACCGACGAAGCCCGCAAGCTCGTCCTTGTTCATGTCCGAGACCGCCCAGAGCGCGAAGCCGCCCTCCCGCCAGCCGACCATGTTGAAGCCGTCGCGGCTGACTGCCCGGGGCGCCTGATCCGGTGCGCCGGCGATCGGCCGGACGTAGAGGTCGATGCTGTGACCGCCGTGACGATAGACCAGCACCGCCACGGTCTGCCCCTCGAGCACGTCGAGCCGCCCGCCGGCTAGCGGAAAGCCCGCAGACGCCAGATCCTTGACCGGCGGCGAGAAGCTGAGCTTGCCGGCGAACCAGGGCTTTACCGTGTGGTGGTCCGAGGAGGCGACGTCGATCAGGTGACCCGGCTGCAGCGCGCGTGCGTGGCTCGTGAGCAGGGCCTCGACCAGGCTGCCCTGCGCGGGCTCGCTGCCGGGCCACAGCTTGGTGCCTCCTGCACCGAGCACCAGGCCCAGCAGCAGGGCCGCCGCCACCGGCCACGCCCTTGCGGCCGATGCTCTCCGCAACGCCCCGAGCGGCGCTCGCCACCGCGCGATCGAAGGCGACACCGGTGCTGGCAGAGCCTCGGCCGCTGTGGCGCGAAGCGTGTCCTGCAGCCGGCCGCGCAGCCCCTCGGGGGCCACGTGATAGGTGGCCTGCTCGCGGACGACCTGCCGCAAGGCCTCGAGCCGCCGCTTCTCGGCGGCGCAGGCAGGGCAGCCCGCGACGTGACGCTCGTAGCGCAGCATCGCCAGCGCATCGGCCTCGCCGTCCAGGGCCGCCTGATGCAGGGGCGCGATCGCCTCACAGCCCACCGGCTCTCTCCTCGCTGAAAGGCCCGTCCAGGCGCTGGCCGAGCAGGCGCCGCGCGCGCGACAGTCGCGACATGACGGTGCCGATCGGCACATCGGTCACCGCCGCGATCTCCTTGTAGGAAAGCTCCTCGAGCTCGCGGAGCACGAGGCATTCGCGGAACTCCGTCGGCAGCTCCGCGATCAGCCGGTCGAGAAGCCGCCGGTCGTCGCGCTTGAGCGCCGCCAGCTCCGGATCGTCCGCGGAGTCGGCGAGCGTCGCGATCGGCGAGCTGCCCTCCTCGTCGCCCTGGGCGGACGAGATGGGCACGACATTGGCCGGGCGGTTGGCCTCGAGCCAGGACCAGGCGGCGTTGCGCACGATCGCGAGGAACCAGGCCTTGCCACCACCGCCGCGATGGCCCGCCCGGAACTTCCACGCCCGCAGCACCGCCTCCTGGACGATGTCCTCGGCGTCCGCGGCGCTGCGCGTCAGCCAGCGGGCGAGATTGTAGGCGGCGTCCAGATGGGACAGCGCCATCGCCTCGAACCGCGCCAGCTCCTCGTCCTCGGCCAAGCCGCCGCCCTCCGGGCCAGGATGGCCCTCGTCCAGCGTCATACCGGCGATCGGGCGATCTTATTCCCGGGCCCCTCGGGCGGGAATAACCGGCCCCGTCCCTCGATCCGGACGGTGGTCAACCCACCTCGAGGAGCCTCAGATGAGTGACAAAGCCATCGACCGGCGCGGCCTGCTGGGCTGCATGGCCTGGGTCGGGACGGGCGTGCTCTGGACGATCGCCGGCGGCGTGCCGCGCTCGCGGCTGATCGGTGCCGCCGAGGCGGCCGAGCCGCCCACGGGCGGGCTCAGCTTCGTCCAGATCAGCGACAGCCACATCGGCTTCAACAAGGCCGCCAACACCGACGTCACCGGCACGCTCGGCCTGGCCATCGACCGGATCAAGGCCCTGCGGCCACAGCCGGCCTTCATGCTGCACACCGGCGACATCAGCCACCTCTCGAAGGAGGCCGAGTTCGACACGGCACAGGCGCTGATCCGGGGCGCGGGGCTCGACGTCCACTACGTCCCCGGCGAGCACGACGTGCTGGTCGACGAAGGGGCCGCCTACCGGGATCGCTTCGGCCGCGGCACCAAGGGAGCCGGCTGGTACAGCTTCGATGCCTCGGGCGTCCACTTCGTGGGCCTGGTCAACGTCGTCGACCTCAAGGCCGGCGGGCTCGGCCGCCTCGGCACCGAGCAGATCGAATGGCTCGAGGACGACCTCCGCGGCCGCCCGGCCTCCCAGCCGATCGTCGTCTTCGCCCACATCCCGCTCTGGAGCGTCTATCCGGCCTGGGGCTGGGGGACGGACGACGCCGCCCAGGCTCTTTCCTATCTCCGCCGCTTCGGCTCGGTCACCGTCCTCAACGGCCACATCCATCAGGTCATGCAGAAGGTCGAGGGCAACGTCACGTTCCACACGGCCCTCTCTACCGCCTTTCCCCAGCCGGCACCGGGCAAGGCCGCCTCGCCAGGGCCCATGAAGGTGCCGGCCGACCAGCTCCGGTCTCTCCTCGGCACGACGGACGTGGCGTTGCGCGGCCATGCCGGCGAGCTCGCCCTCGTCGACCACACGCTGGCGGGGGGCTGAGGCCATGCTCGTGCCCTCCTGGCTTGTCGTCGGCTGCGCGGTGTCTCTTGCCGGCGCCGCCACCTGCATGGCAGCGCCCGCCACGACGGCGGCGCCCGCGGCCACCGTCGCCATCGCGAATTTCACCTTCGATCCACCCGTCGTGACGGTCCCGGCCGGCACCACCGTCACCTGGACCAACCGTGACGACATCCCGCACACCGTCACCGCTGCCGACGGTGCCTTCCGCTCGGAGCCGCTCGATACCGACGACGCCTACGCCCGGCGCTTCGACCAGCCCGGCACCTTCGCCTATTTCTGCTCGCTCCACCCGCACATGACCGGCAAGGTCGTCGTCACGCCACCCAGGAGCTGACGAGGCTCGGCGCCGACGCCTCACCAGGGCGGCGAGGCATCGGCGCCGAGGGAGAGGACCGGATGGACCATGCAGACACTGACCGCAAGGAACACCCGATCTCGATGCGCCTGCCGGAGGCCGACATCGCCATGATCGATCGCGCTGCCGGGCTGCGCGGCCGGTCCCGCACGGATTTCGTGCGGGAGGCCGCTGTCCGCGCCGCCGAGGACGTCTTGATGGAGAGCCGGCTCATCCGCATGAGCCCGGAAGGCTTCGCCGCGTTCATGGACGCTCTGTCGGCACCTGCAGCACCTGTGCCGGAGATGGTCGAGCTGGTGCGCCGTCCTGCGCCTTGGGAACAGGGCTAGCTCGCGACGCGCCTGCCTGTGCCGCTCTCGACCCCGGAACTGCTGACGGCGGCCCACGACCTGTCCCAGTTTTCCTGCGGCAAGCCCGCCCTCGACCACTGGCTCAGGACACGGGCGCTTTCCAATCAGGTGAAGGGATTTACCGCCGTCCTCGTGGTGCACGAGGACGGCCGCGTCGTCGGCTACTACGGCCTCGCGCCAACCGCCGTTGTGCCGAACCCATTGTCCCGATCGATCCGCACCGAGCAGCCCCCCGATCCCGTGCCGTGCCTCCTCCTCGGCCAGCTCGCCACCGACAGCGGCTGGGCTGGCCGCGGCATCGGAACGGGCCTGCTGAAGCATGCGCTCGAGCGTTGCGTGCAGGCGGCCGTGCTGATCGGCGGGCGCGCCCTCATGGTCAACGCCGTGGATGCCGAGGCGGCCGCGTTCTGGCAGCGGCGCGGCTTCGTTCCATCGCGCGATGATCCGCTCGTGCTGTTCTGCTCGATCGAGGCCATCGCCGCATCGCTGCGCCGTTGAGACGGAGCCGCCGGCAGGCGAGGTCTCCGGCCCCTCGGGCCTCCCTCAGGGCGGTGCGGCGTCGGGGCTGAGGATCCGACGCAGCCGGGCCCCGGCCCGCTCGAGATGGGCCCGCATCGCATCGCCGGCGGCATCGGCGTCGCGTGCCTCGATCGCCTCGGCGATCAGGCGATGCTCCGCGATCGTCAGGCCCTTGGTCTCCGGGATGTAGTAGGTCTTGGGATACCAGATGCGCACGATCGACTGGATCGTGGCACCGATGTTCTCGAAGATCGGGTTCTGCGCCGCGTGGGCGATGGCGAGATGGAACCGCGTGTCGGTGTCCTTGAACGCGTCGTGATCCGTCTGGCGGGCCCGCATGTCGCGAATCGACTCGAAGAGCTGGCGAGGCAGCCCGCTGTCTCCGCGCTGAGCCGCGCGGCGCGCGCACTCGACCTCGACGAGCACGCGCACGTCGACCAGATCGTCGAGGTTCCGCTCGCCCAGCAGGAGGCCCCAGCGGAAGGCTCCGGACAAAAGCTCCGACGTCGCCTCCCGGACGAACGAGCCCTCACCGGCGCGCGCCTCCAGCACGCCGATCACCACGAGGCTCTTCACCGCCTCGCGGACCGTCGACCTGCCTACTCCGAAGCGGCTCGCCAGCTCTTTCTCGCTGGGGATGAGGTCGCCCGGCTTCCACACGCCCTTCATGATGAGGTCGGTCAGAGCCTTGACGATCTCCTGCGGAAGGGTGGCGCGGCTGACCGGGTGGATGAGCGGGTCCGACTCCGTCATCGGGGCGACCCGGGCACCGGAGGCCTGGCTCGGCAGGCAGCAAAGGCGCCTTGGCCGGAAACACCACCTGGCTGCAGCGCGGCCTCCTCGGCTGTCACGGTGTAGGCGCTGGACCGCCGCATGATCGCGTCGGCGGCCTCGGCCGGGCAGCTGGCATCGTCGTCTCCCTGATTGACAGGCGGTCGAGCTGAAACCCGCTTGACACGCCGCGTCTGTTCCATCTTCATAATATCAGACATTTCAATCAAGCAAGAGGGTCAGGGAGGAACGATGATCGAGCGCGTCGACGGCCCGATCGGGGTCGAGCTCACGCTGCAGCCTCGCCACCTCGCGGCCCGGCCAGAGCCAGATCCTCTCCAGTGGCCCTGCCATCACCCCCAGGCCGTCAATCAAGCAAGCGGCTCCTCATCGCCAACGGAGTACTAGAAATGGCCAGATCGCTCTTCGCACGTCTGCTGGACCCCCTGACCGGACGAAAGACCCTCACGGCAGCGGCACTGATCGGCGCCGCCGTCCTGTCCGGTCAGGCCGTGGCAGAGGGCACCGTCCGCTCCGAGCCGTTCCCGGCCTGGCCGGACCCGGTGATCAACCCGAAGATGACGGTCGACGAGGCCAAGGCGATCGTGGCCGAGCGCACCAAGCCGCAGACCGAGTGGAAGGGACCGACCGACGGGCCCAAGGCGCCCGAGGGCAACTTCACCATCGCCTACGTCTCTCCGGACCAAGCCTACACGCCGCACGTGCTCTGGGGCAAAGGTGTCGAGGATGCCGCCAAGGCGCTGGGCTGGAAGGTCATCACGTTCGACGGCCGTGGCACGGTCAGCGGCACGCTCTCGGCCATGCAGCAGGCCCTTGCCTCGAACCCCACGGCGATCATCACGCCTGCCGACGCGAACGCCCTGCAAAAGCCGATCAAGCAGGCCGTGGCAGCGCATATCCCCGTCATCGGGATCCACGCCACCGCCTTTCCCGGCCCGAACCCCCAGCTCGGCCTCTATCAGAACATCGTCTCGAACCCGGCCGAGATCGGGCAGACCGAGGCGGCCTATGTGATCGCGATGTCCAACGGCACGGCCAAGGACATCCACATGGTCGACAACAGCTACGCGATCGCCCGCTTCAAGGCCAAGGCGACGGTGACGCCCATCGAGAACTGCCCCGGCTGCAAGATGCTCGAGACGATCAACATGCCGCTGGGCGACGCCTCGACCCGCATGAGCTCGGCGGTCTCGGGGCTCCTGGCACGGCATGGCGACAGCTGGTGGATGACGACCTGCTGCGACGGCTACTACACCAACGTCGCCGCGGCGCTGCGCGCCTCGGGCGCCTCGACCGACAAGATCAAGCTCGTGGGCGCCGACGCTCCTCCCTCGGCCTACGACATGATCCGCAAGGGCGGCTTCGAGGTGGCGAGCGTGCCGGAGCCGAGCTCGCTCTTCGGCTATGAGGCGGTCGACGCCGTCATCCGCGCCATGGCCGGCCAGCCGCCTGCCAAGTTCATCCAGCCGACGTTCCTGATCGTCAAAGAGAACGTCGACAGCGAAGGCGGCGACAAGAACGAGTTCGTCCCGAGCAACAACTTCGCGTGCCACTACATGAATATCTGGAAGGGCACGGACAACGCCTGCAAGTAGGGGCCATGCCGGGCGAAGCGTGCGCCAGCGCCGCGCTTCGCCCGCGCAGGTAGAAGAAAGCGAGGTTGGAATTGGCGTCCGAGCCTGCTCCGGCGGTCGAGATTCGCGGTCTTACCAAGCGCTTCCTCAGCACGCTGGCGCTCGACCATGTGGACCTGACCATCGGGCATGGTGAGATCCACGCGCTGGTCGGCGAGAATGGCGCTGGCAAGTCGACCCTGATCAAGATCCTGGCCGGCATCTATCAGGCCGACGAGGGCACCATCCGCATCGACGGGAAGGTGGCCCATCCCCACGGCGAGCATGTGCCCATCTCCTTCGTCCATCAGGACCTGGGCCTCGTCGACGATCTGAGCATCGGGGAGAACGTGGCCCTCGTCGCGGGCTTCCCGCGGCGGGGCGGGTTCATCTCCTGGGGAAAGGTCTGGACGCAGGCGCGGAGCATCTACGGCACGATGGGCGTCGAGCCGCCCGACCCGCGGGCCCTCGTCGGCACGCTGAACGCCGCCAGCAAGGCCGTGCTCGGCATCGTCCGGGCCCTCTCGCAGAAGGCCCGGATCGTCGTCCTGGACGAGCCCACCGCCTCGCTGCCCGAGCCCGACGCCCAGCATCTCTTCGAGATCCTGAAGCGGCTGCGCAGCGGCGGCACGAGCATCCTCTATGTGAGCCACCGCCTGAACGAGCTTTTCGGCCTCGTCGATCGCGTGACCATCTTCCGCGACGGCCGGCACGTCCGCTCCAGCGCCATCGGCGACCTGACGCCCGACGCCATCGTGCGGGACATGCTCGGCCGCGATCTCGAGGTCCATCACAGCGCCGCCGGCGGCAGAAGCGCCGAGCCGCCCGTCCTCGAGGTGGCGGACCTTCGCGCCGGCGGCCAGGGGCCGCTGAGCTTCTCCATAGCACCCGGCGAGGTGCTGGGCCTGGTCGGGCTGCGCGGCGCCGGCCACGAGGTGATCGGCCGGACGATCTTCGGCGCGCATCCGCAGGCCGCCGGCACGATCCGTCTCGCCGGCCAGGCGATCGCGCCGGACCTGCCCATCTCCGGCCGTATCGCCAAGGGCATGGCGCTTCTCGCCGGCGACCGGCTCAGGGAGAGTGCTCTCAGCGGCATGTCGCTGCGCGAGAACCTCTTTCCCAACACGGTGAACGTCGCCGGTGGCACGTTCAGCCCGATCCGGGTCGATCGGGAGATCGCACGGGCGAGCGACGTTCTCGAGCGCTTCGACGTTCGGCCGCGCAACAGCGCAGCGCTGATCGACTGGCTGAGCGGCGGCAACCAGCAGAAGGTCTTCGTCGGCCGCTGGCTCGCGACCTCTGCCAAGCTCTACATCATGGAAGAGCCGACGGCCGGCGTCGATATCGGCGCCAAGGGCATGATCCATCGCATGCTGCGCGACATCGCGGCCGCGGGTGCCGCGGTCCTGGTCGTGTCGTCGGACTTCGAGGAGGTCGCCTCCCTGTGCGACCGTGCCCTCGTGGTCGGACGAGGTGTGATCACCGGGGAGCTGTCCGGCGCATCCCTGACGCTCGATGGCCTCATCACGCGCTCGGCGCTGGGCGACACGCCTGCGCCGGCGCCCCACTGACATGGCGGAGAAGAGATTGTCCCGTTCGGCCCTTCAGGGAGAGGCTCCTCCGAGCGCACCCCGCCGGCGCCTCACCGCGCATTCCCTCTCGAACCTCTTCGCCGTCTACGGCCTCCTCATCGTCTTCATCCTGGTGCTCGTCGTCTTCGGCGCGCTCAAGCCCGAGAGCTTCCTGGGCATCATCAACATCAACTCGATCATGGTCAGCCAGTCGGTCACGGCCCTGCTGGCGCTGGCCGTGATGGTGCCGCTCGCGACCAAGCAGTTCGACCTCTCCGTCGGCTACCATCTGGGCATGGCCCAGGTCTTCATCATCGGCCTGCAGGTGCAGCAGGGCATGGGCTGGCTCGAGGCGGCGGCGCTCATCCTGGTCGCGGCGCTGATCGTCGGGTTCGTCAACGGCATCCTGGTGACCTGGTTCAATATCAATTCCTTCATCGCCACCATGGGCACCGGCACGCTGCTCTACGGCATCAGCAACTGGTACACCAACGGCGAGCAGATCGTCGGCATGAGCCTGCCCGACAGCTTCACGAACCTCACGGCGATCTGGCACGGCATCCCGCTGCCGGCCGTCTACGTCGCGATCGCTGCGATCGTGCTGTGGTGCGTCACGGAAAGGCTGCCGGTCGGGCGCAACCTCTATGTGATCGGCGCCAACGTCCGGGCAGCCGAGCTCACCGGCATCAACGTCTCCCGCCACATGATCGGCGCCTTCGTCATCGCCGGGTTCCTGAGCGGCCTCGCCGGCATCGTCCTCGGCAGCATCCTCCAGACCGGCACGCCCAGCGTCGGGCCCGAATATCTGCTGCCCGGCTTCGCCGCAGCGCTGCTCGGCGCCACCTCGATCCGCCCCGGCCGCGTCAACGTCGTGGGCACGATCCTGTCCGTCCTGGTCCTCGCCTTCTCCTTCTCCGGCGTCCAGCAGCTCGGGGCACCCTTCTATATTCAATACTTCTTCAACGGCGGCATCCTGATCGTCGCGGTGGGCCTGTCGGTCTACGCAGCACGGCGGCGCCAGCGCGCCGCCACCAGCGCGGGGCCGCAGCAGTCCTAGGGGAGGAAACGGCGCCATGGACGCCTTCGAGGTCTTCGACAAGCAATTCGCACGGTACACGCTGCCGATCGTCTTCCTGGAGAAGCTGCACGGCGGCCTGCGCTGGGCCGAGGGCCCGGTCTATTTCGGCGACCAGCGCTGCCTGATCTGGAGCGACCTTCCCAGCAACCGCATGCTGCGCTGGGACGAGCAGACCGAGCAGGTTTCTGTTTTTCGCTCGCCGTCCAACTTCTCCAACGGCAACACGCGCGATCGCGAGGGCCGGCTCGTCACCTGCGAGCATCGCGGCCGCCGCGTCACCCGCACCGAGTGGAGCGGCGCCATCACGGTCCTCGCCGACAGCTACGAGGGCAAGCGCCTCAACTCGCCCAACGACGTCGTGGTGAAATCCGACGGCACCGTCTGGTTCACCGATCCCACCTACGGGATCAGCGCCGAGTACGAGGGCGGCAAGGCGGACAGCGAGATCGGCAGCTGCAACGTCTACCGCCTCGATCCACGGGACGGCAGCCTGCGCGTCGTGGTCGACGACTTCCGCAGGCCCAACGGGCTCGCCTTCTCGCCGGACGAGAAGATCCTCTATATCGCGGATTCCGGCTTCTGGCCGAACCCGGACTGGCCGCATCACATCCGCGCCTTCGACGTCGCCGACGACGGCACGCTGTCCGGCAGCCGCGTCCTGGCCGAGGTGTCGCCCGGCATTCCCGACGGCTTCCGCGTCGATGTCGACGGCAACATCTGGTCCAGCGCCGGCGACGGCGTCTACTGCATCACGCCGGGCGGCGATACGATCGGCAAGATCCCCGTTCCGGAGAAGGTCGCCAACGTCTGCTTCGGCGGCCCCGCCCGCAACCGCCTCTTCATCTGCGGCTTCACCTCGCTCTATGCCATCTATCTCAACACGCGCGGCGCGCAGGTCCCGTAAGGCCTGATCCTGCCGGCCGCGTGGCCTGCTCAATCGTCGAGGGATTCTTCATGACTCGTGTCGCTCTGGTCGGGGCCGGTCTCGTCGGCTCCTCGTGGTCCCTGGTCTTCGCGCGCGCCGGCCTCGAGGTGTCGGTCCACGACCCGGACCCGGCCGCCGCCGCCAGGGTGATCGACTTCGCCAAGGCCGCCCTCCAGCGGCTCTCGGCGCTGGGCCTGGTCTCGGATGAGGACCTCAAGGCCATTCCCTCGCGGCTGAAGGTGGCCTCGAGCCTCGAGGAGGCCCTGGACGGCGTGGACTATGTTCAGGAGAGCGCTCCGGAGCGGCTGCCGATCAAGCAAAAGCTCTACGAGCGGCTCGACGCCGTGGCGGACCCCTCGACCATCCTCGCGAGCTCGACCTCGGGCCTGCCGGCCTCGTCCTTCACCGAGGGGCTGGCCAACCGGCAGCGCTGCCTCGTCGTGCACCCGATCAACCCGCCGCATCTGGTACCGCTGGTCGAGATCATCCCGGCCCCCTGGACGGCGCCCGAGACGGTCGATCGTGCCACCACCCTGATGAGCGCCATCGGCCAGTCGCCGATCCGGCTGCGCCGCGAGATCAACGGCTTCGTCGTCAACCGGCTGCAGAGCGCCCTCCTGGGCGAGGCGTTCCGGCTGGTCGAGGACGGCATCTGCGATGCCGGCGAGGTCGATCGCGCGATCTCGGACGGGCTCGGCCTGCGCTGGCTCTTCATGGGCCCCTTCGAGACCATCGACCTCAACGCGCCGAGCGGCATCGCCGAATACTGCAGGAACCTCGGCCCGATGTACCACGACCTTGCCAAGGAGCAGGCCGATCCCCGGCCATGGAGCCCCGAGCTGGTCGAGAAGATCGAAGCCGAGCTGCGGACCCGCACCTCCGCCGACGCGCTGCCCGAGCGCAAGGCATGGCGCGACGCCTATCTGGCCGAGCTGGTCGCCTTCAAGCGAGGCCGCTGACGCAGACGCGAGGGCCAGCCAACCCGGACCAGCGTCTCGTCCGGGTCTGAGAGCGCGATCTCGTACATGCCCCACGGTTTGTCCGCGGGCGCCAGCCCGCCGAGCAGCTCGCCGGCGAACCGCTCGGCCACGCCGTCCACGTCCTCGATGTAGAGATAGAGCCCGAACGGGTTGCGCCCCGGCACGAGCCAGCCCGGCACGGCCGCGGTGAGGTGCAGATGGGCACCCTTACCGTCGCCGAGGATGCGATAGGTGTCGGGCTCGCCCGGCGCAGGCTTCTCGTCGTCCCGCCTCGCAAGCCCGAGCCGATTGTAGAAGCGCTCGGAGGCGTCGAGGTCGTTGCACGGCAGGATGGCTGTCATCAGGCTGAGGCCCGGGCGTGCTAGCATCGATCCGCCTTCCTGCGCCGAACGGCGACGGCTACGCTTGCCGCTCACCGCGGCGTCCCCGCATTTCCTCGTGCGCCTCGATAAGGGCTGCGAGCTGACCAGTGGCCTGCTTGGAAACCCCGAGGCTGGCGATGATCCTGCTGAGAGGCGCTTCCGTGCGGGCGATGGCGCCGATCACGAACGAGCCGTTGCGCGGCACGTCGCTATAGCCCGCCTGCGACAATGCCTCCTGGACCACAGCACCGTAGGCGGCCCGAGCGCCGCGTAGCAGCGCGGGAAAGGCTACCTCGTAGGCCCGGCTCTCATCCATGCCCATAGGGACATGGCAAGGCATGAAGCAGGACAGTCAACAGACCTGACTATCGACTGCCTGCTCCCGCCCGACCCTATCTCAGGGAATGATCCGCTCGGCCCGCAGCTGGCGGAAGAGGTCGAAAAAGCTGTCGCGGGTGTCCTGGTACGCAAGAAAGCCGGCCTTGCGGCTCTTCGTCATGTCGGTCACGCACTCGATCTCGCGGCCGAGGTCGAGGTCGGTGTGCCAGGCCGAGGCGAGGCGGGCGAGGTCCGGCTCGGCCAGCCCGTGGCGCTGGGCGATCTCCTTCCACACCGGCCCGTCGTCCTTCATGATCCCCTCGAGCGACGTCACCTTCTCCGGGTAGGGCGCCGCCTCGAGGCCGAAGAAGGCCGCGAGCTGCGGCCACAGCCAGTTCCAGCGGAAGATGTCGCCGTTGACGATGTTGAAGCCCTCGTTCCGGGCCGTCTCGGCCGTGGCGGCCCACGCCATGTGCCTGGCGAGCTGCCGCGCATCCGTGACGTCCGTGAGCCCGTGCCACTGCATCGGCGAGCCCGGGAACAGGAAGGGCCGGCCGGTCTCGCGGCAGATCGTGGCGTAGGTCGCGAGCGTCACGCCCATGTTCATGGCGTTGCCGAGCGCATAGCCGATGACCGTGTGCGCCCGGTGCGAGCTCCAGGAGAAGCCCTGCCGCTCGGCCGCCGCGAAAAGCTCGTCCTCCTGCGTGTAGTAGAAATTGGCGACAGGCTGGCGGCCCTGCTCCTCGCGGAAGGGCGTGAGCGGCGGGTTGCCTTTGCCATAGGCCTCGAACGGCCCGAGATAGTGCTTGAGCCCCGTCATCAGCGCCACATGCTCGAGCGGCGCCCTTCGAAGCGCCGCCAGCAGGTTCCGCACCATCCCGCCATTGACGACGCAGTTCTCGGCCTCGGTCGGCCGGCGCATCCAGGCCGTGATGAAGGCGTGCGTCGGCCGCAGCTGGGAAAGCGCCGTCTCCAGCGCCTCCGGCTGCGTCAGGTCCGCCCGAACGGGGAACACGCCCGGAAGGTCGGCCGGCGGATTGCGGGCGAGCCCGTGCACGGTCCACCCCTCGTCCACGAGAAGCCGGCAGAGATTGAGCCCCGCGATCCCGCTCGCTCCCGCCACGACAGCTATCTTCGGCACCTACCGGCCTCCCATTGCTCTTCGCGGCATCACATAGGTGCTCGGAGCCCGTTGATCCAGACGCGGCGCCGCAGCCCCGGCCCTCGTCACGCCCGCTGCTCCGCGTACAGGCTCGGTCTCTGCTCCAGGCCCACAGAAGCACGCTCGCCGCTCGCCAGGGCCTTGAGCCCCACATCCGCGACGGCGGTCGCCACATAGCCGTCCCAGGCGCTGGCGCCGACCGGCGGGCCGCCATCGATGATCGACCGCACCCAGGCCTGGTCCTGCCTGCGGTACGCCTCGGCGAACCGCCCGCGCCAGTCCGGCGGGTAGGCGCGGGACTGCGCGCCGCCCCGGCGCATCTCGGCCGGCGCGGGACGGGCCAGCTCCATCGTCCCCTCCTCGCAGACCAGCTCGCCCCGAACGTCGTAGCCATAGGCCGCATTCATGAAGACCTCGACGTCGACGAGCACGCCGCTCCCCATCTCGATGAGCAGCATCAGCGGATCCCTGAGCTTGCCGTCGCCCTTGGAGAGCGAGCGCGCCAGCGTCACCGCCTCGATCTCCGCGCTCAGGAGCCAACGCACGATGTCGATCTCGTGCACGGCGGCGTTGGTGAGCGCCATCTCGGGCGTGAACCAGGCCGGCGCCACGGCGTTGCGGTGCGCGCAGTGAAGGAGGAGCGCCCGCCCCATGGCCCCGGCGCGCAGCCCGTCGCGCAGCTCGTTATAGGGAGGATCGAAGCGCCGCATGAACCCGACCTGAATGAGCTGCCGGCCGCCCTCGACCTCGGCCTCCACCAGCTGCAGGCACTGCTCCGGCGTCGACGCCAGCGGCTTCTCGCACAAGACCGGCTTCTTGAGCTTCAGGCAGGCGAGCACGAGGTCGGCATGGGTCTCGTCGGGCGAGGCCACCAGCACCGCCTCGACCTCGGGGTCCTCGACCACCGCCATCGGGTCCCGCACCTGACGCGCCGCGCCGCTCGCCTCGGCCGCCGCCTTGGCCCGCGTCTCGTCGGGGTCGGCGATCACCACGAGCCGTGCCCCGGCCACCTCCCGACCGATGATACGCGCATGGTCCGCGCCCATCACGCCCGCGCCGATGACACCGATGCCGAGAGTCATGCCGCTCGTCCTCCCTCTGTTCTTCGCCAGCGCATCTGGCAGAGCGCATCTGGCTCGGGCGAGACCGCGCGCGCCCTTACCGAGGCGCCCGCCATCCCCGCCGTCAAGGGGCTTTTGACGCGCGCCCGGCCTGCGCGATCAAAAGAGGGCCGGTCAGGCCGCCGGGGCTGGCGTCGGGGATGCCACGGCCGGCGCCTGCAGCCGATCGAGACGGCCGTCGCGCAGGGTCAAGATCGCGTCCATGCGCGCCGCAAGCTCGGGGTTGTGGGTGGCGACCAGGGCGGCCGCCCCGGTCGAGCGCACCGTGTCGAGCAGCAGGTCGAAAACGCCGTCGGCGGTGTGCGGATCGAGATTGCCGGTGGGCTCGTCGGCCAGCACGAGCACCGGACGGTTGGCCAGGGCCCTGGCGATCGCGACCCGCTGCTGCTCGCCGCCGGAGAGGCGCCCGGGGCGATGGCTCGCCCGGTCGGCAAGGCCCGTCGCGGCCAGCAGCTCGTCGGCACGGCGGCGCGCCTCGGCGCGCGGCCGGCCCGCAAGGAGCTGCGGCATCATCACGTTCTCCTGCGCGGTGAAGTCGGGGAGAAGGTGATGGAACTGGTAGACGAAGCCGATCCGCTCGCGGCGCAGGCGGGTGCGCTCCCGATCGGGCAGGCGGCGGCAGCTCTTGCCCTCCATGATGACGTCGCCCTCGCTCGGACGCTCGAGCAGGCCGGCGATATGAAGCAGCGTCGACTTGCCGGAGCCGGAAGGGCCCACGAGCGCCACGAGGCTCCTGGGCTCGAGCTCGAGGTCGGCGCCGCGCAGCACGTCCAGCCGGTCGCTCCCCTGGCGGAAGGCTCGGCGGATGCCCTCCAGCCGCAGCACCGGCTCAGCCACGGAAGACCTCACTCATAGCGAAGCGCCTCGACCGGATCGAGGCGGGCGGCGCGCCAGGCCGGGTAGATCGTGGCGAGGAAGGAAAGGACGAGGCCCATGATCACGACGGAGGCCACATCGCCCGGCATGACCTTGGCCGGCAGATCCGACAGGAAGCGGATCTCGGGCGACCAGAGCTCGGTGCCGGTCAGCCGCTCGAGGAAGCGACGGATCTCGTCGATGTTGAGGGCGAAGAGAAGGCCCAGGACGAAGCCCAGAAACGTGCCGCCAACGCCGATGCTGGCGCCCGAGAGGAAGAAGATGCGCATCACGGAAGCGCGCGTGGCGCCCATCGTCCGGAGGATCGCGATGTCGCGGCTCTTGGAGCGCACCAGCATCGTGATGCCGGTGATGATGTTGAAGGCCGCAACCAGGATGATGAGGGTCAAGATGAGGAACATCACGTTCTTCTCGACCTTCAGGGCCTCGAAGAAGTGGGCGTTGAGCTGCTTCCAGTCGACGAGCTGGCCTTGGCCGTCGAGCTTGGAGGTGAGGGCCGCCCGGTAGCTGCCGATGGCGTCGGGATCGCTGACCATGATCTCGATGGCGTTCACGCGGTCGGGCAGCTGGAAGTAGGCCTGGGCGTCGCTGAGCGGGATGTAGACGAAGCCGTTGTCGTACTCGTACATCCCGACCTCGAAGATCGCCGCGACCTTGAAGGTCTTGACGCGCGGCACCGTGCCGAGCGCGGTGGCGGCACCCTGCGGCGAGATCAGGGTGATGGAGCTGCCGACGGTGAGGCCCATGCGGGCGGCCATGCGCGCGCCGACCGCCGCATTGCCGCTCTGCGCCAGCGCGTCGAGCGAGCCCGCCATGACGGCGCCCTTGAAGATCTCGCGCTGCTCGAGCTCCTTCGGCCGCACGCCGCGCACCACCGCACCCGAGGCGACGCCGTTGGCGCTCGTCATCACCTGGCCCTCGAGATAGGGCGTGACGCCGGTGACGCCCTGGACGGTGCGAAGGCGCTGGGCCAACGCGTCGAAATCATCCAGGCCCCGCGGGCCGGCCACCACCGTGGCGTCGCCGTTGAAGCCCAGCACGCGGCCCAAAAGCTCGACGCGAAACCCGCCCATCACCGCCAGCACGACGATCAGCGTGCCGACGCCCAGCGCAATGCCGATCAGCGCGAACGCGGTGATGATCGAGACGAAGCCTTCCTCGCGCGTCGGCCGCAGATAGCGCCAGGCGACGAGCCGCTCGACCGGCCTGAACATCAGCCGGCGAGACGACCGAGCAGCGCGTCCGGCGTCATCTCCTGGCGCTCGCCCGTGGCCCGCGACTTGAGCTCGACCGTGCCGGCGGCGACGCCACGCGGGCCTACCGTCACCTGCCACGGCAGGCCGATCAGCTCCATCGTGGCGAACTTGACGCCGGCCCGCTCGTCCCGGTCGTCGAGAAGCGTCTCGATGCCCGCCGCGGTGAGCTTGGCATAGAGGTCGTCGGCCATCGCCGAGGTCTTGGCGTCGTCGGGGCGGAGATTGACCAGCCCGACCCGGAAGGGTGCCACGGGCTCCGGCCAGATGATGCCGTTGTCGTCGTGAAAGGCCTCGATCAGGGCGCCCACGAGGCGCGAGACGCCGATCCCGTAGGAGCCACCCTCGACCGCCACCTCGTTGCCGTCGGGGCCCATCACCACGGCCCCCATGGGCTCGGAGTACTTCTTGCCGAAGTGGAAGATGTGGCCGACCTCGATGCCGCGGCCGGTCCGCAGCCGCTCGGCCGGCACCGGGCAGCTCGCCGGATCGTGCATGTCGTCCGTGGCGGCGTAGAGCGTCTTCAGCCGCTCGATGTCGAGGTCGGGGGCCGCGAAGTCGATCTCCTCGAACGCCTGGTCGTAGAAGACCGCGCTCTCGCCGGTCGAGGCCAGGATCTGGAACTCGTGGCTCATCTTGCCGCCGATCGGGCCGGTCTCGGCCTGCATCGGCACCGCGGTGAGGCCCATCCGATTGAAGGCCCGGAGATAGGCCAGGAACATCCGGTCGTAGCTTCGCCTCGCCCCCTCATGGTCGAGATCGAAGGAATAGGCGTCCTTCATCAGGAACTCGCGGCCGCGCATGATCCCGAAGCGCGGGCGGATCTCGTCCCGGAACTTCCACTGGATATGGTAGAGATTGAGCGGCAGCTGACGGTAGCTGCGGACGTGCCGGCGGAAGATGTCGGTGACGTTCTCCTCGTTGGTCGGCCCGTAGAGCATCTCCCGGTCCTGACGGTCCAGGATGCGGAGCATCTCCTTGCCGTAGGCCTCGTAGCGGCCGCTCTCGCGCCAGAGATCGGCCGGCTGGATCGTCGGCATCAGGATCTCGATGGCACCGGCCGCGTTCATCTCCTCGCGGACGATCTGCTCGACCTTCTTCAAGACGGCAAAGCCCAGCGGCAGCCAGCTGTAGATTCCGGCCGAGAGCTGCTGGATCATGCCCGCCCGCAGCATGAGCTTGTGAGAGACGATCTCGGCCTCGGCCGGCGCCTCCTTGAGGACAGGCAGGAAATAGCGGGAGAGGCGCATCCTGATTCCGGGGGTAGGTTGCGGAGCGGGGCGCAATCTAGGCAGCGCCGGCCTCCTCTTCAACGTCAATCGGCCGAAGGGGGTGGCCGCGTCCCGATGGCGCAGGCCCGGGCGTGGCGCCGCTCAGTAGCGGAGAACGACCGTCATCTGGCTCGCATAGGGACCGGGCGTGGCGCCGCGCTGTGCCGGGATCACGCCGTAGATCGTGAGACGCACCGGCCTCTCGCCGTCGCAGGCACCCTTCACGGTGGAGCCGAGGCTGCCCCCGTCGCCCCACGCGGTGCTGTAGGAGGGATCGCGGTAGAGGCCATAGCGTAGCCTCCTTCCCTGCGGCCCGATGAGCTTGCGGCTGCTCCCGTCCGCCTCGCCGATCGCCACCTCGAAGCGGGCGGGGGCGTCACAGGTGACGACCACGGTGCCCTTGCCATAGGACGCCCGCATCGGCTCGATCGACCCGAAGACGACCGGGCGGACGTCGACCCGGCAGAGGCCACCCGCAGCGGCGGGCATCGCCGCGAGCGGAACGAGAGGCGCCAGGAGGGCTAGGGCAGTCAATCGCATCGCAACGTCCCCAGATCGGGAATGAGCGCGTCCTCGGCCACGGCGGGCAGGGTGCAGACGATCCGCCTGCCCTCGGCCTCGGCTGAGACCTGCACCGGCGCCGCGCCGACGCCGGAGAGCTGCGCGAAGCCGTTGCGGCCGACCCAGAGGCTGGCCTTGCCGTCCTCGCTCAGGAGCTTGAGGCCGGCGGGCAGAGGTCGGCCATCGGGTCCCTGGACGATCGCGGTGGCC
The DNA here is from genome assembly GCA_963735065.1 of uncultured Alphaproteobacteria bacterium. Lineage (GTDB taxonomy): Bacteria > Pseudomonadota > Alphaproteobacteria > Geminicoccales > Geminicoccaceae > CAVTJL01. The sequence goes on from CAVTJL010000001.1 coordinate 541,003, forward strand.
TCACGGGCGCGGCTGACCTCGAAGCGGACGGGGATCCCGTTGCCGGCATAGGGCACGGCCGTCACCTCGGTCTCGCTCGGATTGGCATCGAGCGGCAGGTCGTCGACGGCGAGGCGGACATGGTTCGCCTGGTAGGGACGGAGGTCCGGCAGAAGCAGCCGGCCATCCGCGTCGGTGCGGCCGACCTCGCGATTGTCGAGATAGACCCGCGTGCCCGCCACACCCGGCACCTCGACCAGCCCGAACGCGGCTCCCAGCCGCCGCGACGCCGCGACCTTGCCGTCGATCAGGGAGAGGCTGCCGTCCACGCCCGCCCGCATGTTGTTGTCGCCGTCCACATGCTCGACCTCGAGGTCGGCGCCGCCATAGACGGTCTGATAGCCGAGGCGCGCGTCCAGCGGCCGGGACTCGCTGCCGGCCTCGACGGCGACGCGGTAGTCGAGGCCCAGATCGGAGGCGCCGCGGCTCTGGCGGAGCTGCAGCCGGCCCAGCGCGTCGCTGTCGCGCGTCCGCACCTCGGCCGAGACGCTGCGGTTGCCGCCGAGCGGCAGCGCGTAGGTCAGCATGACGGTCGTCTCGTGGCCCGGCGCCAGCGTCTGGCCGGCGCTCAGGATCACCGTGCCGGGCCCGAGCTGGCGCGACCAGGTGGCGGTGGCGAGCCGGCGGTCGCTGTCGCTGCGCCGGTCCTCGTTGATGAAGAGCATGCCAAGCCGGCCGGCGCCGGCGAGATCGAGGCCGAGATTGAGCTGATCGACGCGCCGGGTGTGGCCGTTGTCGATGCCGAGCTCGCGAAAGCCGCCGCTCGTGTAGCGGGACCGCACGCCGACATTGAAGGCTTGCGCATCGTACTCGTAGGCGAGCTGGGCGAGGCCCCCCAGCTGCTGCTCGTCGTCATGGCTGGCGCCGAGCCCGCCGCTCACCACACCCCAGCGGCCGACCAGCCACGACCCGCCGAGCGCCAGGCTCTGGCGGTCGGGCTGCAGCTCGCCGTGCGCCTCGGCGGTCAGGCTGTCGCTCAGGCCGTAGCGGTAGGTCCCCGCCGCCAGCGCCTCGCCATAGTCGAAGCTCTTGTCGCCGTAGCTCTTGCGCTCGAAGCCGGCCTCGAACGAGAAGTCCTGCAGCCCGCTCCGCAAAAGCCGGCTGCTCACATAGTAGGACTGGGTGACGACCCGCTCGCGGCCCAGCAGGTCCTTGACGGTGAGCTGCACCTCGCCGGCGCCGGTGACGACCGGGATGTTGCGGAAGCTGAAGGGGCCGGGCGGCACCTCGCCGCTGGCGCGCCGGAGATTGTCGACGAAGACGTCCACGACCGAGCGCTGGTCGGCAAGCCCGCCGATGGCCGGCAGGGGGAAGGTGACGAAGCTCGGGTCGGTGGCGAAGTTCGTGGCCCACTGCATGCCGCCGAAGCGCACCGGCTGGCCGAACGAGCCGCCGGCCGTGAGGCTGTCGCCGAGGCGGAACGTCTCGCGGCGCGCCGGGAAGGTCCTTGGTGAGCTGCGTCTCGAGCCGCGTCACACCGGGGGAGCCCAGGAGATCGTCGAGCTTGAGGCTCGTGTCGAGCACGCCCGGCGAGCCGAAGCTGCCGAGCTCGAGAAGCCCGTCCAGCCGCTCCTGGACACCGCCACCGGCCGTGTATTGCAGGTCGTAGTCCGCGAAGGCGCCCTTGCCGATGACCGGGGCCGGCGTGGGCTCGGGCGCCGCGCCGAAGGCGAAGGGCGCGAAGTCCTCGGGCGGCACGTCGAGACGCAGCGAGAGCGTCTCGAGATCGAGGTTGGTCTCGGCACCCGGGATGCCATCGAGCGGGTAGAACGCCTGACCCTCGAAGGTGATGGGGTTCCGCTTGTCCGGAGCGATGCGCCAGCCGGCGAGCTGGTCCAGCGCCACCGCCAGCCGGCCGGTCGCCGGATCGCGCAGGAACAAGGCGCCCTCGCTCACCTTGCGCCCGTTGAGCACGACCGAGAGGAGAAGCTCGTGCCAGCCGTCGCCCGGAACGAGCGGCGGCTCGACCGGGTCACGACGCCGCTCGCCCAGATGCACCGGCAGCGGTGTCTTCGGGGCAATGGATACGGGCGCCGGCGGCGCGCCGGTGGGCGGATGGGCGAGCGGGCGCCAGCCCTCGGGCGTCCGCTCGATCGTCTCGAGCGTGCCGGCGGCCTCGGCCGGCACGACCTCGGTCGATGTCGGCCCGTCGGCGGCGACGAGCTGGATCGGCGGCCCGACCGGCCCGGCGGCAGGCTCGATCGGCGCGAGGGCACCCTCGCCCGACGCTCCGGCGTCCCGCTGCCGCCGAGCCAGCAGGAGGGCCAGCATGCGGTTGGGCCCCGTCGGCACCGAGGCTCTGCCCGTGGTGGCCCGAGCTGGCGCGCCGTCCGGGCCGTCCGCGGGCTCGCCGCCCAGCGCGTGGAGCGCCGTCCAGAGCGCGCTCAGCGCGACCGCGGCCGCGAGCCTAGCCGCCCAGGAGCGGCAGATCGACGTCGAGCTTGCCACGGCTGGTCTCGGCCTCGACCGTCAGCCGCTCGCGCGCCCCGGGCATCCTGTCCAGCCGCCAGTCTGCCGCCTCGCCGGCCAGAACATAGACGCTCTTCCCGAAGCGCTGGCGCGTGGACCCGGACATCTCGCGCAAGGTCAGCTGACGGATCAGAAGATGGGCGGTGCCGCGATTGGCGAGCCGCAGCACGCAGCCGCCGTCGGCGCGGACCAGCGACCAGACGGGCCGGGGCAGCGCTCCCGGCGGCGTCACGAAGACGGGCAGGCTGAGGCGCAGCGCGAACCGCACGCCGCTCGAGGATGCGGCCTGCGGCACCTCGCTGATCAGCAGGCGATAGGCCTCCTCGCTCGGGCCGGTCCCGGGGCTGCGCCTCGCCACCCGGATCACCTGCTCGCCCTGCGGCGCCAGCTCGAACATCGGCGGCACCGCCAGGAGATCGTGGGTAGGAGCCATGCCCTCGGCGATCGGCGGGCCGGTCCAGGCGTAGACCCGCACCTGGACGAGAACGGGGTCGGCGGCGTCGTTGCGCAGGGTCACCACACCCGTCCGGCGGCTCGGCGCCAGGTCGATGCGCGTCGGCGTGACGGAGAAGGCGCCGCTCCTGCCCTCCTGCGGGCGCCAGCCGAGGGCCGTGCCGGCCAGCCAGCCGAGAAGCGGGCGGCGTCGCATGGATCAGAAGGTCATCGTGACGGTGACGGTGTCCGTGTAGGTCCCGGCCGGCACCGTCTGGCCGCCGGGGATCCGTCCGTAGACGTCGACCTTGCCGCTTTGCGTCGACAGCAGCTGGGTCGACTTGGCGTTGGCGCCGGTCGCCCAGTTGGCGGTGCGTGCCGGGTCGCGAAAGATCTGATAGCTGAGCTTGTTGCTGCCGCTGCTCATCTGGCGGTTGTTGACGTTCCCGCTGCCGCCGCCATCCAGCTCGAAGGTCAGCGTGCCGGCGGCGCAGTTGACGAAGTTGATGGCGCCGGTGACGTCGAGATTGCTTGCCTGGCCCGAGACATACTGGCCGAAGTCGAGGGTGCCGCCGGTGAGCGCGCAGCCGCTCTGGACGGTGGCGGTGACAGTCAGCGTATCGGTGTCGGTGCCGGCAAAGGCCGAGCTGACGAGGCCCGACAGCGCTGCGGCTGCGGCCATGCGGGCCCGCCAGCTCTGGCGCAATGTCATGAGATCTTCTCCCTCCGTCGCGTCGGCGGCATGCCAGCACAACCGGCGGGAGATTATTCACCAAGCTATATCGCTTAACAAGGGATTTATCGCAAAGCGATCGCCCATGAGTTGAGGGAAGACGCCCGATGGCGGGACGTGGCTCTGGCAACCGCGGGCGGTCTCGTCTACCTCGACCGGCAGGATCGGCTGCCGCAGGGAGGACTAGTCGTGAACATCGGCATGATCGGCCACGGCATGATGGGCGTCTGGCATTCCGACGCCTTGCAGCAGCGCAAGGATGTGGTCCTGCACACCGCCGTCGGCCGGCGGCCCGAGCCGACGGCCGAGTTCGCGGCGCGCTTCGGCTATCGCAAGCACACGACCGACCTCGACAGCATGCTGGGCGATCCCGAGATCGACGCGGTGATCGTCGCGAGCCCGAGCGAGCAGCACGAGGATCACGCGATCCGCTGCCTCGAGGCCGGCAAGCACACGCTGATCGAGATCCCGATAGCGCTCAGCCTCAAGGGGGCCGAGCGCGTGGTCGAGGCAGGCCAGCGCAGCGGCAAGGTCTATGGCCTCTGCCACCCGATGCGCTTCCGGCGCGAGCGCGAGCCCATGCGCGAGCGGGTCGCCAAGGGCGAGGAGAAGATCCGCCACATGGCCGGGCGCTTCTTCATCCCCCGGCTGAAGAACGTCGGCGCCACGGGCTACCAGCGAAGCTGGACCGACAACATCCTCTGGCATCACTTCTGTCATTTCGTCGACGTCTTCAGCTGGATGCTGGAAGGCGAGACGGTGGCGCGGGTGCAGAGCTACATGGGCCAGCCGCACCCCCTGACCGGCATCCCGATGGAGTGCGTGGTGCTCGCCGAGACCACGGCCGACCAGTCCTGGATGGTCCACGGCTCCTATCACGCGGCCTTCCGGCTCTACGACAAGCTCTTCGTCACCGACCGCGACACCTATTTCTTCGACATCCTGAAGCGCTCGCTGCAGACCCGCGAGAAGGCCATCGAGATGGAGGACGAGGAGCACAACTGCTGGCGCGTGACCTGGGACTTCCTCGACGCGATCAAGGAAGGGCGCCAGCCGCGCGCCTCGGGGCCGTCGGTGCTTCCGGCGATGCGCATTCTTCAGACGGTCCAGGACGACTGGGACGCGCGCCACGGCGCCAGGGGGCTGCCCGGCCGGCCCCTCTGACGGCCAGGGCGCGCGGGCGGCGCGTGCCGCCGGCCTGATCCGGCGCCCGGCCTCACGAGAATGTGAGGCCGGCTCCGCAGGGCTCGCCCGACTTGCCCGCAGACATCACCGCGCTCTCATGGCCTCGGGTCGCCGGCGCGGGACGAGCGCCGTCGTCGCAGAGGCGCGCTCCGGCTATCATGCTCCGGTGTCAGAGGCGAATCCGCCAGCCGAGCGGCCTGCCAGCGATGTCGCCGCAGGCGCCGGGTCGTGACCGTGCGGGGAAGGACTGCCATGACGACGGTGGCCCGGGTGGAGCGACGACTGGCGGCGATCCTGGCTGCCGACGTCGTCGGCTATGCGCGTCTGATCGAGCGCGACGAGCATGGCACGCTCGAGCGCCTGAAGGCGCACCGCAAGGAGCTGCTGGTCCCGGTACTCCGCGAGCACCGCGGACGGATCGTCAAGCTGATGGGCGATGGCGCGCTCTGCGAGTTCGCGAGCATCGTCGATGCCGTCGCCTGCGCGACCGCGATCCAGCGTGGCATGGAAGAGCGCGAGGTGGAGGTGCCCGACGCCCAGCGCATCCGCTTCCGCATCGGGGTCAATCTCGGCGACGTCGTCTGTGACGAGGATGGCGACCTCCACGGCGACGGGGTGAACATTGCCGCCCGCCTGGAGAGCGTCGCCGAGCCGGGCGGGATCGTGGTCTCGGGCACGGCCTACGACCATCTCCAGGGCAAGCTCGATTGCGGCTTCGCCTTCCTGGGTGACCTGCGTCTCAAGAATATCGAGCGGCCCGTGCGGGCCTACCGGGTGGCTCTCGGGAGTGGCCCCCACACGGTGGCACCCTCCCTCCCCGACAAGCCCTCCATCGCCGTCCTGCCCTTCACCAACATGAGCGGCGACGCCGAGCAGGAATATTTCGCCGACGGTCTGGTGGAAGACATCATCACCGCCCTCAGCCGCGTGAGGTCGTTCTTCGTGATCGCGCGCAACTCGAGCTTCACTTACAAGGGCCGGGCCGTGGACGTGCGGCAGGTCTCGCGCGAGCTCGGCGTTCGCTATCTCCTCGAGGGCAGCATCCGCAAGGCTGGCTCGCGCGTTCGCATCGTTGGCCAGCTCGTCGACGCGACCACCGGCCATCACCTCTGGGCCGATCGCTTCGACGGCGACATGAACGACATCTTCGATCTGCAGGACCGGGTGACGGAAAGCGTCGTGGGCGCCGTCGAGCCGAACATCCGGCTCGAGGAGATAAGGCAGGCCCGCACCAAGCCCACGAACTACATCACGGCCTATGATCTCTATCTTCGCGCCCTGCCGGGCTTCTACAGCATGACGCGCGAGGGCTTCGCCGACGTCCGGAGGCTCACCAACGAGGCCTTGAGCATCGACCCCGACTTCACGCTGGCGAAGGCGCTGGGCGCCTATATCCGCAGCATCTCGGTGAGCCAATGCTGGCATCGCCCCGACGATGTGCGGGTGGCGGTCCGCATGGCGCGCGAGGCGCTGGCGGAGGCGCGCGACGACCCGACGAGCCTGCGGTTCGCCGCCCAGGTGCTGGCCTACAGCGCCAAGGACTACGAGACGGCGCTGGCGACGATCGAGCGGTCCCTCGCCCTCAACCCGAACTCGGCCCAGAGCTACACCGGCGGCGGCTGGGTCAACGCGCATGCGAGCCAGCCGCTCGTCGCCATGGACCACTTCCACAAAGCCATGCGCCTGAGCCCGGTCGACCCCGAGAAGGGCATAGCGCTCTCCGGCATCGGCATGAGCTACCTGATGCTCGAGCAGTTCGAGGAGGCCCTGACCTGGGGTGAGCATGCGTTGCGCGAGATGCCCAATTACGGCTCCTCGCATCGGGTCGTGATCGGCGCGCTCGTCGGCCTGGGCCGGCTGGACGATGCGCAGGCGGCGGCGCGTCGCCTGATGGAGGCTTTTCCGAGCTACACGCTCACCCTGCAGCGCCAGATCAACCCGTGGCGCGACCAGACGTTCGCCGATCGCTATGTCGACGCGCTGCGCTTGGCGGGTGTTCCTGAATGACCGAGGCGAATGGGCTGGCGGCGGCTCAGCGGCCCGTCCCGCAGGGGTAGCGGGCTCGGAAGATCGAGCGCACGGCGTCATAGAAGTCGTCCGAGAACAGCTCGGGTCGCGCCTGCATGCCCTGCACGAAGACCCGGATGAACAATTCCGTCGTCAAGGCGGGTGGGCAGCCGAACATCGTCTGCGCCACCCGGTCGTCGAGGCCTTTGCGGCCCGCCATGATTGCGGCGCCGCGCGCGGCGAAGGCGAAGCCAGAGCGGAAGCCGTCGATCCAGTCGATGCAGCGCGCCGCCCGCCACGGATTGGCCTCCCGCCCCTCGAGCGAGGCGATGGCCTGCACGCAGTCGGCGTAAACAGTGGCCGCCTGTCCCGAGACGTCGGCCTTGGCCGGAGCGGCAAATGCCACCGCTGGCATCAGCAAGGCGGCAGCAACCAAAAGGACGCCCAAGGCAAGCGTCCGCAGGACAAAGGACATCGTAGCGCTCCTCAGAGCAGACGCGGCTGGATGGCGTCGGGCTCGGGCTCGACGGCATGGTGCGGCTCGACAAGCCCGGCGTCGTCGTTGCGCGGATTGTTGACGCGGCGGCCCACCTCGTGTGCCGCCACGTCCTCCTCGGGCAAGGGCTCGATCAGCTCGCGCACGAGCGACGGGTCCTGCAGCGCCGGATCGAGCCACGCGTCCCAGCGGGCGGGGTCGAGCATCACCGGCATCCGGGAATGGATCGCGCGGAGCCGCGGCTGCGCGTCGGTCGTCAGGATGGCGCAGCTGTGCAGCACCGAGCCGTCGGCCAGCCGGTTGGCCCGCCAGAGGCCCGCGAAGGCCACGGGCCCGCTGTCGCCGCGACCGACGAAAAAAGGCCGGGTCGGCCCGCTCGCCTGCTTTTGCCACTCGTAGAAGCCGTCGGCCGGCAGCAGGCATCGGCCGCGGCGAAAGGAGTCGCGGAACATCGGCTTCTCGGCCGCGGTCTCGGAGCGGGCGTTGATCTGCCGGCCCGGATCGTTCGCCTCCTTCATCCAGGGCCCGAGCAGCCCCCAGCGGATCGCCACGGCCTCGCGAGCACCCTCCCGGTCGACGCGGACGACGACCACCGGCGAATCCGGCACGATGTTCCAGCGCGGACGATAGCCCTCGGGCGGGCTGACGCCGAAGACGCGCTGGAACTGGGCCGGCGTGATCGACAGCGCGAACCGCCCACACATCTCAGCTCTCCAGGATCGAATGGGCCTCGGCGCAAAGCGCGGCGATCGGCCGGTCGGCGCGCAGCTGCCGCCAGGCGACGGACGCCTCGTCCATCCTGCGCTGGGCCAGCACGATGCGCCGGTCGGCATCCGAGGCATCGCCCCGTCTCGCCTCGACCCGCTCGAGCAGCACCGCCTCGGGCGCCATCAGCCAGAACCCGTCGAACCGCGCACCGGCCTGCCGGGCCACCGCCTCGATCGCCGCCCGCTGCTCCTCCTTGCCGTAGACCCCGTCCGCCACGACCGCCCGGCCGGCCGCGAGCAGCCTCGCGGCGCGACGCGCGATGGTCTCGAACACGCGGGCGGAGACCTCGGCCGTGTAGGCGCTCTCCGGCAGCTTCTCGGTCGGTGCCACACCAAAGAGCTGCTTGCGGATGACGTCGCTGCGCAACACCACGGCCCCCGGCATGGCGCCGATATCGGGTGCCAGGGCCTGGGCCAGGGTCGACTTGCCGGTGCCCGAGCGCCCGCCCACGGCGACGAGGCGCGGCGGCACCGGCTCGAGCGCGCGGCGCGCCAGCGCCAGATAGCCCCGGGCCTGGGCACAGCTTTTCCTCGCGCGCCTGCCCGTCCTCTAGCACCTCCGCGTTGAAGCCCGAGACCTTGGCCCGGATCACAGCGCGCACCGAGATGAAGAGCGGCAGCAGCGCCAGGCCCTCATCCTCGATCGAAAGGTCGTTGTAGGCCTGCAGCACCCGCTGCGCCTGCGGCCCGAGCCCGCGATCGACGAGATCCATCAGCAGGAAGGCCAGATCGTAGAGCACGTCGCAGGTGGCCAGCGCCTCGCTGAACTCGATGCAGTCGAACAGCACCGGGCGCTCGTCCAGAAGCACGATGTTGCCGAGGTGAAGATCGCCGTGGCAGAGGCGCACGCGGCCAGCCGCGCACCGCGCGTCGAGCAGGGCCCGCTGGCGCTCCAGCAGGGCCTGGGTCGCTTGATCCAGCGCCCGGAGCTCGTCCCGGTCGAGCAGCATCGGGACCAGCCGGCCGAGATCGCCCGTGTTGCCCTCGATGATCTCGCGCATCGCCGCATAGCCGCCGCCCTCCGGGCGCGGCTCGGCCGTCTCGTGAAAGCGGGCGATCGTCTCGCCCAGGCTCGCAGCCAGATCGAGGTCCAGCTCCCCCCGTGCCGCCACGCGGTCCAGCTCCGCCTCGGACGGAAAGCGCCGCATCTCGAGCAGCCATTCGACGGGCTCGCCGTCGCCGTCGAGCGCCAGCGCTCCGGCCTCGTCACGCGTGACCGGCAGGACGCGGCGATAGAGCATGGGGGCTGTGCGGCGGTTGAGCTCGAGCTCGGCTCGAAGCACCGTCTCGCGGCGCTCCAGCGTCGAGAAATCGAGAAAGCTGAAGCGCACCGCGCGCTTCATCTTGAAGGCCCGCTCGCCGACCAGGAAGACGTGCGCGCCGTGGGTATCGACGCGCTCCACGGAGCCGCCCAGGGCGCCCTTCTCGAGGAAGGAGACGACCGCCTGCTGCCCGCTCTCGACACCCCCACCGGAGATGGCGGCTCTCCCTCATGCTGCCCGAGAGACCAAGTGTGCGCGATCCGACGGCTCCGGCGCAACCCCGCCTCCGGACCTTGTCGCAGGGGTCCTCGCCTCGTACATCAGCAGGCAGGAAGAGCAGCATAACCACGGGGCCATTATGCAGATCCGCGCGGATTTCGCCGAGCTCGTCGGCAGCACGCCGCTCGTGCGCCTCAAGCGCGCCTCGGAGCTGACCGGCTGCGAGATCCTGGGCAAGTGCGAGTTCATGAACCCCGGTGGCAGCGTGAAGGACCGCGCAGCGCTCGCCATCATCCAGGACGCGGAGCAAAAAGGCCTGCTGCGGCCGGGCGGGGTGATCGTCGAGGGCACGGCCGGCAATACCGGCATCGGGCTGGCGCTCGTCGGCAACGCGCGCGGCTATCGTACCGTGATCGTGATGCCGGAGACGCAGAGCCAGGAGAAGAAGGACATGCTGCGCCTGTGCGGCGCCGACCTTCGCCTGGTGCCGGCCGTCCCCTACAAGGACCCCAACAACTACGTGAAATATTCGGGCCGGCTGGCCGAGGAGCTGGCGGCGAGCGAGCCCGCCGGCGCCATCTGGGCCAACCAGTTCGACAATGTGGCCAACCGCATGGGCCACTACCGCACCACCGGCCCCGAGATCTGGGAGCAGACCGGCGGCAAGGTCGACGCCTTCACCTGTGCCGTGGGCACCGGCGGCACGCTTGCCGGCGTGGCGCTCTATCTCAAGGAGCAGAAGAAGGACGTGCGCATCGTCTGCGCCGATCCGATGGGGGCTGCCCTCTACAACTACTATGAGCATGGCGAGCTCAAGGCCGAGGGCAGCTCGATCACCGAGGGCATCGGCCAGGGCCGGATCACCGCCAACCTCGAGGGTGCCCCGATCGACGGCGCCGTCCAGATCAAGGACGAGGAGGCCCTGCCCTACATCTTCGACCTCATCAAGGAGGAGGGCCTCGTGCTGGGCGGCTCGTCGGGGATCAACATCGCGGGCGCCGTCCGGGTGGCCAAGGACCTCGGTCCCGGGCATACGGTCGTGACCGTGCTCTGCGACTTCGGCACGCGCTACCAGAGCAAGCTCTTCAACCCGGCGTTCCTGCGCGAGAAGGGGCTGCCGGTCCCCGAGTGGCTCGAATGAGCGAGGGCTTCATGGCGTCTCCCCTGGTCTCCACCGCTTGGCTCACCGAGCATCTGGGTGCCCCCGACATCCGCATCGCCGACGCCACCTGGTTCATGCCGGCGGCCGGCCGCGACGCGGCTGCGGAGTACAAGGCGGCGCACATCCCCGGTGCCGTCTATTTCGACATCGACGACATCGCCGCCGACGACAGCGCCTACCCGCACATGATCCCGAGCGCCGCCAAGTTCAGCGCCAGGGTGCGCCGGCTCGGGCTCGGCGACGGCGTGCGCATCGTGCTCTACGACAACAACGGCTTCATCGCCTCGGCCCGGGCCTGGTGGATGTTTCGCCTCTTCGGCCACGAGGACGTGGACGTGCTCGACGGCGGGCTCGCCAAGTGGCAGGCCGAGGGCGGGCCGGTCGACGATGACGAGGTGGCGCCCAGGGAGCGGCACTTCACCGCCCGGCAGAACAACCTCCTGCTGCGCGAGATCGACCAGATGCGCGCCAACCTGACCCAGCGGCGGGAGCAGGTCCTGGACGCCCGCTCGAAGGGCCGCTTCAGCGGCCAGGAGCCGGAGCCGCGCGCCGGCCTCCGGTCCGGGCACATCCCGGGCTCCTTGAACCTCCCCTACAACACCCTGATCGCCCCGGACGGCACGCTCCGCCCGCCCGCCGAGCTGCGGCAGCGCATCGAGGCCACGGGCGTCGATCTTGAGGCACCCATCACCACGACCTGCGGGTCGGGCGTCTCGGCCGCCGTCATCAGCCTCGCCCTCTTCGCCCTCGGGCGCGACGACGTGGCGCTCTACGACGGCTCCTGGTCGGAGTGGGGCGCCCAGCCGGACACCCCCGTCTCGAGCTGACGGCCGCTCAGGGAATGATCGGAACGTGCGGGGCGACGCCGGGCGGCAGCTCGCCCGTGAGGCGCGGATCCTCGTCGATCTCGATGGTCTGGCGATAGGCGCGGAACCCGGAGCGCCGGTAGAACGCCAGCGCTGCCGGATGGTCCAGCGTGCAGGTGTGCAGCCAGAAGCGTCGCGGCGCCGTCGACCAGGCGATCTCGATGGCACGCTCCATCAGGAAGCGGCCGGCCCCACCGCCCACCAGCTCGGGCACGAGGCCGAAGAACAAAAGCTCCACGTCGCCCGGCGTCCGCCGGTCCAGCTCGAGCAGCCCGACGTCCGCGCCGTCCTTTGAAAGAACCCAGACCTCGACCTTCGGATGGCGAATGACCCGCGCCAGCTCCTCATCGGTCAGCCTGAGGCGGCTGAACCACAGCCAGTCCTCGCCGATCCGACGGTAGAGGTCGCGATACCAGACGGGATCGGGCCGCTCGACGCGGCGCAGGGCCAGATCCGGGCGCGGCGGCGACGGTCGAGGGGCCGGCCGCTCGGTCATCTCGAGGAAGGTCACGACGGTCGCAATCCTGCCCGGCGGGACCTCGTAGTAACCGTTGCGCGTCAGCTGCAGGGGCGCGCTCATCCCGGCAGCTCGATCACGAGCCCGTCATGCGCCGGCAGCACCCCACCCGGCAGGCGACTGGCCCAGTCGGCATAGTCGACCTCGTGGTTGGTGTGGGTCAGAAAGGCACGGCTCGGCGCCAGCCGGTCGATCCAGGAGAGCGTCAGCTCGAGATGCGCGTGGCTCGGGTGCGGCCGGTCGCGCAGCGCGTCGACGACCCAGACGTCGACACCCCTGAGAGCCCGGAAGGCGTTGTCGTCCAGCCCGTCCGTGTCGGTGGAGTAGGCGAAGCGGCCGATCCTGAAGCCCCAGCTCTCGCCTCGGCCGTGCTTCTGGCGGAACGCGTCGACCTCGACCTCGCCGAGACGGAAAGGACCGTCGATGGGATGCGTCCTGATCTCCGGGCGCCAGTAGCCGAAATCGCTGCGCCCGCCCTCGAAGACATAGGGAAAGCGGCTGCGGATGCGCTCGAAGACGCTCGTGTGGGCATAGGCCTCGACCGGCGCCATCATGAGGTTGTTGATGGCCCGCAGATCGTCGATGCCGTGGATGTGGTCGGCATGGGCATGGGTGTAGAGGAGCGCGTCGATCCTGCCGATCCCGGCGCTCAGGCACTGCTCGCGAAGATCCGGGCCGGTGTCGACGAGGATGGAAAGCCCCTGCGCCTCGATCAGGATCGAGCAGCGGCGGCGCTTGTTGCGCGGGTCGGTTGAGGTGCAGACGGGGCAGCCGCAGCCGATCTGCGGCACCCCGGCCGAGGTGCCGCAACCCAGGATCGTGACCCTCATGCCGCGGGTCGGAAGGCCTGGGCCTTCCGGAACAGCGCGAAGAAGTTCTCGGTCGTCACGGCCTCGAGCTCGGCCAGGCCCACGCCCTTGAGCTCGGCCAGGACCTTGGCCACGTGGGCCGTGAAGGCCGGCTCGTTGGTCTTCCCGCGCATCGGCACGGGCGCCAGATAGGGCGAATCGGTCTCGAGGATCAGCCGCTCGATCGGCATGTCCTTGACGATGGCGCGGATCTCCTCGGAGCGGCGGAAGGTCAGCATCCCGCCGATGCCGAGATGAAGGCCGATCGCCACCGCCCGCTCGGCCAGCCTGCGGCCCGAGCTGAAGCAGTGGATGACGCCCGTGTAGGGCCCCGCCGCCATTTCCTCCTCGAGGATCGCCATCGTGTCCTCGTCGGCATCACGGGTGTGGACGATGAGCGGCAGCCCGGTCTCGCGCGCGGCCCGCACATGGGTGCGGAAGCTCGCCGCCTGCCGGTCGCGCGGCGCCTTGTCATAGAAATAGTCGAGCCCACTCTCGCCGATCGCCACCACCTTCGGCTGCCGCGCCCACTCGAGCAGCACGCCCGGATCGTCCAGGCCCTCGCTGCCGGCCTCGTGCGGATGCACGCCCACGGCGCAGACGACCTCGGGATGGCGCTCTGCGATGGCCTCGGCCGCGTCCCAGCGCTCACGCCGCGTGCCGATCGTCACCATCAGGCGCACGCCGGCCGCCGACGGCCCGCGCCACCACCTCGCTCTCCTGCTCTGCCAGCTGCGGGAAGTCGAGATGGCAATGGCTGTCGACGATCATGCCGGCTCGGGCTCGACGTGGCGGGGAAAGATGCCCGCGGGCGCAGGCAGCTCGGTGCCGGGAACCAGCATGCCCTCCGCCAGGGCGGCGAAGCTCCGCCGGTCCGCCGGCACGGCGAGCTGGTCCAGCAACCGCCCCGCCGAGCCGGGCACCACCGGCTGGGTCAGCACCGCCAGATGCCGGAGCGTCTCGGCCAGCACCCAGAGCACCGTGCCCATGCGCGCCGGATCGGTCTTTTTCAGCGCCCAGGGCGCCTGCGCGTCGACATAGCGGTTGGCCTGGCTCACCACCTCCCAGATCTGCTCGAGCGCCCGGTGCAGCACGAGATCGCCCACGAGCGGCCGAAGGCGCGGCAGCAGCCCGCGCACGGCCTCGAGCAGCGCCTCGTCCTCGGGCGACAGCGGGCCGGGCTCGGGCACCTTGCCGCCGCAGTTGCGCGCGATCATGGAAAGCACGCGCTGGGCCAGGTTGCCGAAGTCGTTGGCGAGGTCGTGGTTCATCCGCCGGACCATCGCCGCATGGCTGAAGTCGCCGTCCTGGCCGAACGGCACCTCGCGCAGAAGAAAGTAGCGGGTCTGGTCGAGGCCGTAGCGATCGACCAGCTCGTGCGGGTCGATCACGTTGCCCAGCGACTTCGAGATCTTCTGGCCCTCGTTCGTCCACCAGCCATGCGCGAAGACGTGCTTGGGCGGCTCGAGCCCGGCGCTCATCAGGAAGGCCGGCCAGTAGACGGCGTGGAAGCGCAGGATGTCCTTGCCGACCACGTGGTAGTTGGCCGGCCAGAACTGAGAGTAGAGCCCCTCCGCGTCGTCCGGCCAGCCCAGCGCCGAGATGTAGTTGGTGAGCGCATCCAGCCAGACATACATCACGTGGTCCGGGTCGCCCGGCACCGGAACGCCCCAGTTGAAGGTGGTCCGCGACACCGAGAGATCCTGCAGCCCGCCCTGCACGAAGCTCCTCACCTCGTTGAAGCGCGTCTCGGGCATCACGAAGGTCGGGTTGGCCGCATAGAAGGCGAGCAGGCGATCCTGCCAGGCGGAGAGGCGGAAAAAGTAAGACGGCTCCTCGACCCACTCGACCGGGGCGCCGGTCGGCGCCTTGCCGCCCACGAGCTCGCTCTCGGCATAGAAGGCCTCATCGCGCACCGCGTACCATCCGGCATACTTGCCGAGATAGATGTCGCCGCTCGCGACGAGCTTTTCCCACAGCGCCTGGACGGCGCGCTTGTGGCGCTCCTCGGTGGTGCGGATGAAGTCGTCCTGGCTGTAGCCCATCACGCGCGCCAGGTCGCGGAAGCGCTGCGAGACCTCGTCGGTGAAGGTCTGCGGATCGACGCCCTTGTCGCGCGCCGCCTTCTCGACCTTCTGGCCGTGCTCGTCGGTGCCGGTCAGGAAGCGGACGGCGCGGCCGTCGAGACGCATGAACCGGGCCAGCGCGTCGCAGGCCAGCGTGGTGTAGGCGTGGCCGATGTGCGGCGAGTCGTTGACGTAGTAGATCGGCGTCGTGACGTAGAAGGCGTCAGGCGCGGCCATCCGGGCGTCTCCAGAAACGATCAGCGCTCTGACGGCAGCAGGTCCCGGGCCGGGTCGGCGATCGCCTCGACGACCCGGAAGAAGGCCTGCAGCGGGTCGAGATTGAGGGCCTCGGCGCGGCCCGTGAGCGCGTGCAGCTTGTCCCACAAGGCGATCAGGCGATCAAGGCCCTGGCTCGCTGCAAGGGCGGCGAGCCGGGGCCCCTCGCCCTCGACGAGGTCGGGGCCCGGCCGCGAGCCGGCGGCACCCAGCGCCGCACGGCGCACGAGCTGGCCCACCAGCTCGGCCGCCATGCCGATCCCCTGGCTCTGCGCCACGCGCAACAGAAGCTCGGCCGCCTCGAGCCGGGCGGCGAGCGACTGGGGCGCTGCCGCCAGCGCCTGGATCAGACCGGCATAGCTGTCGAGCCAGCCGCTCTCGTGAAGAAGGAGCGCCCGGCCGACGCTGCCGCCCGCCGCGACGGCGAGGCGATGCCGGGCCGGCTCCTCGATCTCCGGCGCCACGAGCCCGAGCGCCCGCTCGACCAGCGCCTCGCCCAGCGGTGCCAGCCTGAGGCGGGCGCAGCGCGAGGCGATGGTGGCGGGCATGGCGCCGGGCCGGGCCGACACCAACAGGAAAAGCAGGCCCGGAGGCGGCTCCTCCAGCAGCTTCAAAAGCGCGTTGAAGCCGAACATGTTGAGCGTCGCGTCGGTCTCGTCGACCAGCAGCACGCGCCGGCCTCCGCCACCGGCCGAGGTGCGGTGCAGCGCTGCGATCCGCTCGCGCACCACATCCACCTTCTCCTCGCCCCGCTGGCCGCGACGGCTGCCCCGGCTGCGCGGCTGCAGGAGATGAAAATCCGGATGCGCCCCGCTCGCGATCTGGCGGAACACGGCGTGCGCGGGATCGTGCGCAGCGTCCGAGGATGGATCGCCGGCGAGATAGCGACGCGCGAGGCGGAAGGCGAGCGTGGCCTTCCCCACGCCCTTGGGGCCGGTCAGGAGCCAGGCGTGCGGCAGGCGCCCGCGCCGCCACGCCTCGAGGACCAGCGACTCCACCCGCTCATGCCCGACGAGATGGGGATTGCTCACGGGGGCCATCGGCTCGCTCACGACGGCAGATCCAACAGCTCGATCGGTCCGGGGTCCATGCCGCGGAGCTATAGCATCAAGACGCCGCGAGGCCGAGGCGCCGGGCCACGCCCTGGCGCACGGCGGCTGCCACGGCCTCGACCCCCGGGGCCGCGTCGACGACAAGGAAGCGCGCCGGCTCGCGCCCCGCCAGCTCGAGAAAGCCCCGCCGGACGCGCTCGTGATAGGCCTGCCCCTTGGCCTCGAAACGGCTGCCGCCGCCTTCGGCCTCGCGCCGCTCCAGCCCGGTCGCGACCGGGAGGTCGAGCAGGATGGTGAGGTCGGGAGCGCGGGCCGCCAGCACCTCGCGATGCAGCCGGTCGACCCGCTCGAGCCCCACCTCGCCGGCCAGCCCCTGATAGACACGGGTCGAATCGACGTAGCGGTCGCAGAGCACGATGGCCCCGCGCGCGATCGCGGGCTCGATCAGCCGCGCCAGATGATCCGCCCGCGCGGCGGCAAAGAGCAAAAGCTCGGTCAGCGGGTCCCAGCGCTCGACCGCACCCTCGACCAGCAGGGCGCGGATCGCCTCGGCACCGGCCGTGCCGCCGGGCTCGCGGGTGCGGACGACCTCGCGGCCCAGGCTCTCGAGCCACTGGGCGAGGCGGGCAAGCTGGGTGCTCTTGCCGGCACCCTCGCCGCCCTCGATCGTGAGGAAGACTCCGCGCCCGGTCGGCACCCCGGTCAGCCGCCGCCCCAGACGAGATAGGCGAACGCATCGGCGATGCGGCCGATCATGCCAGCCTTCGGAACGTCGTTGGCCGCGTAGAGCGGGACGATGCGTGTCGTGATGCCGGGTGCCGCGATCTCGATCTCGCCCAGCTTCTGGCCCTTTGCGATGGGAGCCGGCAGCGGAGCCGCATAGCGCAGCGTCACCGAGAGCCCCTTGCGCGCGTCCCGCGACAGCACGGCGCTGACGGGCCCCTCCGCCACCAGCGGCACGGTCGGGGCGGCACCCAGCCACACCCGGGGCGTCGCTACCGCCTGCCCGGCCGCGAAGATGGTGTATTGCTGGAAATCCCGGAAGCCGTAGTCGAGCACCCGCTCGCCCTCCGAGCGGCGCTGCTGCACCGAGTTCGAGCCCGGCCAGGACCAGGATGATGCGGCGCCCGTCCCGCTCGGCGGAGGCGACGAGCCCATAGCCCGCGGCATCGGTGAAGCCGGTCTTCATGCCGTCGACGCCGGGCACGCCCGCCTCCAGCAGCGGGTTGCGGTTCCGCTGGGTGATGCCGCTGTAGGTGAAGGTCTTCTCGGCAAAGATCGGATAGTATTCGGGGTAGTCGTGGATGATGCGGTGGGCGAGCGTGGCGAGGTCGCGCACGCTCATCATGTCGCTCGGGTCGGCCGGCAGGCCGGTCGCGTTGACGAAGCTGCTGTGCTCGAGGCCGATCGCCTTGGCCTGCTCGTTCATGCGCTGGGCGAAAGCGTCCTCGCTGCCGGCCAGCGCCTCGGCGAGGACGACGCAGGCGTCATTGCCCGAATCGACGATCACGCCACGCAGCAGGTCCGACACCTTCACCCGGTCGCCGACCTTGACGAACATCTTCGAGCCGCCGGTTCGCCACGCCTTGGCGCTCACCGGCAGCTCGTCGTCGAGCTTCAGGTTCCCGCTCTTCAGCCGCGAGAAGACGAGGTCGAGCGTCATGAGCTTGGTGAGCGAGGCCGGCGGGCGCGCCTCGTCGGGGTCCTTCGCCATCAGGACGTCGCCCGAGGCGTAGTCGATCATGATCGCCGCCTTGGCGGCGGTATCGAAGGCCGCCGCCGGCCGTGCCGCGAGCAGCAGGACCAGCAGCGACAGGGACCAGAGGCGAGGCATGCCGAGCGCTCCTCTCACGCGGGCCCGACAATGGCGTCCGATCCGAGGCGGCTCAACAGGCGCTGTCGGGCACGCCCGACGCCGACGTCAGGAATGCATCACCATAGCCCCGCGCACGCACGGTCTGCAGCAGCGCTTCCGCCGCCTTGGTGCCGTCGACGGGCCCCACCCGCACCTTGGCGACCGCCGTCCCGTTGACGAAGGCCGGCACGATATGGACGGTGCGCAGGCCGGCCAGCCGCTCCTGCGCCGCCGTTATCGTCGTCGTCTCGCTGAAGGCGCCGACCTGGACGAACTGCGGGCCGGCGATGCAGGCCTGGGCGCTCGCGAGCTGCACCCTCGGGGCCGCCTCCTTCATGGGTGCCGGGGCCGGCACCGGGCCGGGAGCGCGGCCCGACCCGAAGGGCGCACGGGAGGATGGAGCAAGCTGCGCGACGACCACCGGCGCCTGAGACGGCTCGGCACGCGCGACCGCCACGGGCGGGGCCGGGGCCGTCGTCGGCGGCGCCGTGGGTGCGGGTGCCAAGACGGGTGGCGGCTCATTGCCATCGGCCGGCCCCAGGAACGTGACCCGCACCTTGGCCAGACCCTGGCGCTGATAGCCGAGCCTCCGCGCTGCGGCCTCGGAAAGATCGATCAGCCGGTTGTCGACGAACGGCCCGCGGTCGTTGACGCGCACCACGATGGATCGGCCGTTCTCGAGGTTCGTCACGCGGACGAGACTGGGGATGGGCAGGGTCGGATGGGCGGCGCTGATCTTGTTCTTGTCGAAGATCTCGCCGTCGGCCGTCGCGAGGCCGTCGAAATCGTCGCCGTACCAGGACGCCACGCCAACCTTGTCGTAGCTCGGATCGTACTTCGGATAGTACCACTTCCCGTTGATCTGGTACGGGCGGCCGACCTTGAGCGCGCCGCTCGCCACGGTGGGCGATGTCTCGGGGGGGCGCGACGCGCAGGCGCTCGCCAGAAGCCCCAGACAGACGGTCACCCAAAGTCCATGCCGCATCGCCAACTCGATCCCCCGCGTCCTTTGCCTTCCACCCGACCCTAGGAGGTCGTGGCGTCGCCCAGCGCATCGGCCAGAAGCCCCACGCTCAGCGCGAAATAGGTCGACCTGTTCCACACCATCAGCGTGCGGAAGTTGTGATAGACGAGAAAGTCGGTCGTCCCCGGGCCATCCATGCGCAAAAGCGCCGCATCGATCGGCGCCACCGGCAGCGGCCCGCCATCCTCACGACGCAGACCACGCCGGCTCCAGGCCGCGAGCGGCGCCTTGCCGTCCAGACCCTGATCCTGACCGGCCACCCGCTCGGGCGCACGGACGGGCCTTCCCCAGATGTAGTGGGGATCCCAGCCTGAGCGTGCGAGGAAGTTGCTGATCGAGGCGAAGACGTCGGGGACGCTCGTCCAGATGTCGCGCCGGCCGTCGCCGTCGGCGTCGACCGCGTAGGCCACATAGGTCGACGGCATGAACTGGCACTGCCCCATGGCACCGGCCCAGGAGCCCGTCATGCCGCTCGTGGCGACGTCGCCGTGATCGAGGATCGCCAGCGCCTTGAGCAGCTCGCCGCGAAAGAAGGTGGCCCGCCTGCCCTCGTGGGCCAGCGTGGCGAGCGCGCCCACCACCGAATAGGAGCCTTGCGTCCGACCGAAGTTCGATTCGATGCCCCACAGCGCCACGACCACGGTAGGCGGCACGCCGTAGCGGGCCTGCATGCTATCGAGCAGCTTCTCGTTCTGCTGGAGCAACGCCGCGCCCCGCTGGATCCGCTGGTCGCTGACCACGCGGGACCGGTATTCGCCGAAGGTCATGCGGCCCTCGGGCTGGCGGTGATCGAGCTCGATCACCCGCGGGATCGGCTGCAGGCCCGAAAGCGCCTGGTCGACGGTCCGCCGGCTGATGCCGGCGGCCAGGGCCTGCTGCCGGACGCCGTCGAGCCACACGTCGAACGGCTCCGCGGCCACCGCCGGCAGCGCCAGGCCCAGCGCGCCCAACGGCAGGGCGCCGAGCAACAGGCGACGGTCGAGCTGCACCAATCTCGTCCTCAGCACACCAGGATGCGACTACGGCAATCCTAACGCAGATGACCGTGTTGTGAAGACATCACTTGAACGACGATCAGTAAACCACGGTCAGCGTGCCAGCTCCGCTCTCGGGATCCGTCCCGAGCTGGACTGCCACGGGGGCTGCATTCTGCGACCTCACCGCCTCCTCCGACGGGCTGGGCCGGCCGAGCGGATCGGCACAAGCGGCACTGGACGCCCCTGCGTCACAGGGAGCCACGACGGTCACGCCGACCGAGAGGGTTCCCCGCGAGGCGGCGGGCGATGCGGCCGACGCGATGCCGGCCCACGATACGACAGCAGCAGCCAAGACGAGAGCAGCGACACCGCGACCGTGCCGGCCTTCAGCCATGGACGTTTCCTCCGATCTGCCGGTCGTTGCCGGCTGATGGAGACAGCCTAGCAGAAAGACCCGGAGGAGACGCTAAAGACCGTCAACCATGAGAAGACGGCCTCATCAGCATGGAAGAGCTGATCAGCCTCACAGAGGAGCGGTAATCTTAAGAAGAAAAAGCCGGGGCCAAGGCCCCGGCAGTGATAGGGAGGAAACGCCTCAAGTCGGGTGTCACAGGAAACTCCCATGAACACGACGAGGAGTATGCCTCCCGTCGCGGTGGCTGACAACAGAAAAATCGCGCAATGGTAGAACTTTCGTAGACTTGTTTTCGTAAACTATCGCTATCAATTTCATAAAATTTTAGACGATAGCCACGAATCGCCGGACATGAAGACTGCCGGATGCGGCACCGGGATACCGTCAGCCGGCCGGCGGCGGCCGGAACTGGATGAGGCCCGTGTCCGCGACCCAGACGGCGACGCAGGTGAGAACGGCCGCGAGGACCGTGGTGACGAGGAACTTGAGCAGAAGCCGCGGCTTCGCGGGCGCGCTCGCCACGCTGCCCGGCAGCGGGTTCTCGTCGGGCCGGGCGCCCCAGGGCAGAACCATGAAGAGCAGCAGCCACCAGCAGATGATGAAGGTGAAGACGATCCCCAGCCAGTTCATGCCGCCTCGAGCTCGATCAGCGTTCCGTGCATGTCCTTGGGGTGGATGAAGAGAACGGGCTTGCCGTGCGCGCCGATCCTCGGCCGCCCGTCGCCCAGCACCCGGGCACCCGCGGCGGCGAGCCGGTCCCGCGCGGCCTCGATATCGTCGACCTCGTAGCAGAGGTGATGGATGCCGCCGGACGGATTGCGCTCGAGAAAGGCCGCAATGGGCGATGCGTCGCCCAGCACGCCCAGCAGCTCCACCTTCGTGTTCGGCAGCTCGACGAAGACGGTCCGCACGCCATGCTCGGGCTGGTCGACCGCGGACGACACGACCGCACCCAGGACCTCGCGGTAGGTCCGCGCCGCAGCCTCGAGGTCCGGCACCGCGATCGCCACGTGGTTGAGCCGGCCGATCATCAGGTGGCCCCGGCCTCCTCGTCCTCCAGCGTGTCGAGCGCATCCGCGCTCAGCCGGACGACCTGCACCTCGATGAAGGGGCGCCTGTCACGCCCGAGATCGAGCGCCTGGCGGATGGCGCTGCGGACCGCCTCCTGGATGCGCCCGTCGCTCAGCACCGCCTCGTCGTCCAGCTGCTCGACCGCACCCGTGATCGCGGCCTGAAGGGCGTCCTGCACACGATCGAGCCGGTCGCCCTCGAGAACGCCCAGCGCCGTCGGCCGGGGCGGCACCAGGATGGTGCCCAGCTCGTCCAGCACGAGCGTCACGAAGATGCTGCCGTGGTTCATCAGCCGGCGCCGCTCGCGATAGAGATCGTCGGTCGCGTCGACCAGCTCGTCGCTCTCGAGCACCCGGCGGCCGACCGGCACCTCGCCCACCACCGCGGGCGCTCCGGGGGCCAGGCGCAGCACGTCGCCATTCTTGACGAGCATGGCCTGCGCCACGCCGAGATCGCGGGCGAGACGGATGTGCGCTGCCAGGTGACGCGCCTCGCCATGGATCGGCACGGCGATCTCGGGCTTGATCCAGCGATACATCTGCTCGAGCTCGCCGCGGCAGGGATGGCCCGAGACGTGGACGAAATGGTCCTCCTCGGTGATCACCTCCACACCGCGCCCGACGAGCTGATTGTGCAGGTTGTAGAGCGTGCGCTCGTTGCCCGGGATGATCTTGGAGGAGAAGATCGCCGTGTCGCCGGGCTCGAGGCGGACCCTTGGATGCTGGCCCAGCGCTATCCGCGTCAGCGCCGAGCGGGCCTCGCCCTGGCTGCCGGTGCACAGATAGAGAATGCGCTTGCGCGGCAGCGCCGCCGCCTCCCTCTCGTCGAGAACGGAGGCGAAGTCCTCGAGGTAGCCCACCTCGCGCGCCGCATCGATCATCCGCCGCATCGACCTGCCGACGACGCACACCTCGCGGCCGGCGGCGTGCGCCGCGGTGATCGCGGTCGCGAGCCTTGCGACGTTCGAGGCGAAGGTGGTGAGGACCACCCGCTCCGGCTGGCCGGCGATGAGATCGATCAGGCTGTCTCGAACCTCGGCCTCGGAGCCCGAGGTTCCGGGTGTCAGGACGTTCGTGCTGTCGCAGACGAGCGCCAGCACGCGGCTCTTGCCCAGCTCCTCGAAGGCGAGATCGTCGGTGCGCTCGCCCACCATGGGGGCCGGATCGAGCTTCCAGTCGCCGCTGTGCAGCACCGTGCCCCGGTCGGTCTCGAGCACGAGGGCACCGGCCTCGGGGATCGAGTGGGTCACGTGGAGAAGGCGGCAGCGGAACGGCCCGGCCGTGAAACGCTCGTTGGGCTGGACCACGCGGATCGCGTCCTGGGCCGAGATGCCCTCCTCCGCGAGCTTGCGACGCAGCACGGCCGCGGTGAAGGGGCTGCACCAGATCGGGCAGCGGAGACGCGGCCAGAGATGCGGCACGGCACCCAGATGGTCCTCGTGCGCGTGGGTCAGCACGAGACCCTTGAGCCGGTCCCGCTCCTGCTCGGCAAAGCGGATGTCCGGCAGAACGAGGTCGGCACCGGGCAGACGGTCGTCGGCAAAGGTGAGGCCGAGATCGACCATCAGCCAGCTGTCGTCCAACCCATAGAGGTAGACGTTCATGCCGATCTCGCCGACCCCGCCCAGCGGGACGAAGCGAAGCTCCTGCGAGCTCATGAGGGCTGCCCCGAGGCGTCGAGGATCCGCTCGCGGCTCAGCTCGAACAGCTCCAGCAGCCCGGCCATGGTGAGGTCCCGGTCGACCCGCTCGATCACCGGGCAGCGCTTGCCGAACAACGGGGCGAGGCCGCCCGTCGCGATCACCGTCATGGGCTTGCCGTACTCCGCCTTGATTCGTGCAACGATGCCTTCGATCAACCCTACATAGCCCCAGAAGATCCCGGATTGCATGGCGCCGATCGTCGAGCGCCCGATGACCGTCTCGGGCGGCTCGATGGCGATGCGCGGCAGCTTGGCAGCGGCGCGGTGCAAAGCCTCGATCGAGAGATTGATGCCGGGCGCTATGGCGCCGCCGAGATAGGCGCCCTCCTCGTCGACCACGTCGAAGGTGGTGGCCGTGCCGAAGTCGACGATCACGAGCGGCGGCGTGTAGCGCTTCACGGCGGCCACCGCGTTGACCACGCGGTCGGCGCCCACCTCGCGCGGGTTGTTGAGGCGGATGGGAATGGGATAGTCGAGATCCTCGCCCACCACGAAGGCCCGCCGGCCGAAGAAGTCGCGGCTCATCCAGCGCAGCGGGATGACCGCCTGCGGCACCACGCTCGAGATCAGGACCGCGGCCACGTCACGGTGGGCCAGGCCCTTGAGGCTCATCAGCTGGATCAACGCCGCGGCATACTCCTCGGCGGTGCGCTCGCGGTTGGTCGAGAGACGCCATTGGCCCACGGGCTCGCGCTCCCGGTAGAGCGCAAACACCGTGTTGGTGTTGCCGACGTCGATCGCGAGCAGCATCGCGCAGATCCTGAAATAACACGAATGAGCCGGCGGCCTTTCTACCCTTCGGCCGGCCGCGGGACCAGCCCCGAGGCACTTCGACGCTTCTCAGGCGAAGAAGAGCTCGCCCGCGGCGAAGCGCGCGAGGGTCCCGTCCTCGAGCTCGAGGCGCAACGTCCCGTCGCCGTCGACGTCGACGAAGCGCCCGCTCCGCGCCGTCTCGCCGACCTTGAGGCGCACCGGCTCGCCGCGCGCGGCGGCCGCAGCGAGCCAGCTCTCGCGCAAGGCGGCAAAGCCCTCCTCCCGCCACAGGCCCAGCCGTCTTGCCAGTGGCGCCGCCAACGCCTCGAGAAAAGCCGCAGGGGTCAGCTCCGGCCCGCCCGCCGCCACCAGCGATGTCGTCGGATAGGGCGCCTCGGGCGGATGATGCCGCAGATTGACGCCCAGCCCGATCACCACCCAGGCGCTGCGTCGGCCTGGCCCCTCGGCGCCCTCGAGCAGGATCCCGGCCAGCTTCGCCGGCCCCAGCAGCACGTCGTTCGGCCATTTGAGGCGTGGCGCCAGCAGGCCACCGGAGACCTCATGCACCGCCTCGGCCACGGCCAGCGCCACCACCAGCGAGAGGCTCGCCGCCTCCCTCAGGCTGCAGGCCGGCCGCAGGAGCAGCGAGCCGTAGAAGTTGCCGGGCGGCGAGTGCCACGAACGACCGTGGCGGCCACGGCCCTTCGTCTGCTCGCCCGCGAGGATCCAAAGACCCTCCGGCTCGCCCCGGCTCGCCGCCTCGCGCGCGAGGTCGCTCGTGCTGGTCGCGGTCTCGAGCTCGCGGAGGCGAAAGCCCGCCTCGGCAAGGCTCACTTGGCGAGTGCTGCGGCGGCGGTGCTGGCTGCCGAGATGACGGGCCCGGGGATGACGATGAAGATCAGGACCAGGGCCGAGGCCAGGGCGGCGAGGCCCGTGAGGATCGGGTAGGGCAGCTCGTCGAACCGCTCGACCGGCTCGTCGAAGTACATGACCTTGATCACCCGCAGATAGTAGTAGGCGCCCACCACCGAGGCCAGCACGCCGATCACGGCAAGGCCGATGAGGCCCGCATTGATCGCCGCCATGAAGACGTAGAGCTTGCCGAAGAAGCCGGCGAGCGGCGGGATGCCGGCCAGCGAGAACATCAAGATGCCCAGGGCCGCGGCGAAGAGCGGCTGCTGGCGCGAGAGCCCGGCCAGATCGTCGATCGTCTCGACGTACCGGCCCTGGCGCCGCATCATCAAGATGCAGGCGAAGGTGCCGATCGTCATCGCGAGATAGATCGCGAGATAGACGAGCACGCCCAGCACGCCCTGCTCGGTGCCGGCCGCGAGCCCGACCAGCATGAAGCCCACATGCCCGATGCTGGAGTAGGCCATCAGCCGCTTGATGTTGGTCTGGCCGATGGCGGCGAAGGCGCCGAGCGCCATCGAGGCGATCGAGACGACGACGATGATCTGCTGCCAGTCGACGACGAAGTGGCCGAAGGGCTCCATCAGCACCCGCACGGTGAGCCCGATCGCCGCGATCTTGGGCGCGCCGGCGAAGAAGGCGGTCACTGGCGTCGGCGAGCCCTCGTAGACGTCGGGCGTCCACATGTGGAACGGCACCGCCGCCATCTTGAAGGCCAGCCCCGCGATCAGGAAGACGAGGCCCACAAGGGCGCCGAGCGGGAGATGCGCGTCCGCCGTGCCGCTGCCCAGGAGCTTGGCGATGCCCTCGAACATCAAGGAGCCGGTGAAGCCGTAGATGAGCGAGCAGCCGTAGAGCAGCATGCCGGAGGCCAAGGCGCCGAGGACGAAGTATTTGAGGCCGGCCTCCGTCGAGCGGAGCGAATCCCGGTTGATCGCCGCCAGCACGTAGAGCGGCAGGCTCGTCAGCTCCAGCGCCATATAGAGGGCCAGGAGGCTGTTGGCCGAGACCATCATCCCCATGCCGAGCGTGCTGAAGAGCGCCAGCACGGGATACTCGAAGCGCTCGATGCGCTCGTCCCGCAGATAGCCGGGCGACAGCATCAGCGCCGCCGCCGCGCCGACATAGATCAGCAGCTTGAGGAAGCCCGCATAGCCGTCGAAGATGAAGTGACCGTAGAACACCTCGGCCGGCGAGCGGTCCAGCACCATGGCGATGATGCCGGCCACGACGAGGGTGATCACGGCAAGCGGCGTGACGACGCGCCCGCCTTCCTCGTCGCGGAACACGCCCAGCACGAGAAGCGCCAGCGCGCCCACCGCCAAGAGCAGCTCCGGCACGACGGCTGCCAGGTTGAAACCGTTGGCCATCATCGAAGCGCCCTCAATGTAGCAGCATCGCCGTCTGCGCCGCGCCCTGATGCGTGAGGCGGGCGAGCAGGCTGCCGACGGATGCGTTCATCGGATCAAGGAAGAGCGAGGGGTAGATGCCCATCACGAAGACCAGCACGACGAGCGGCGCGAAGGCCACGATCTCGTTGACGCGCATGTCCTTGATCACCTTCAGCCCCTCCTTGGTCAAGGCGCCGAAGACGACCCTGCGATAGAGCCAGAGCATGTAGGCGGCGCCCAGGATCGAGCCCGTGGCGGCGAAGAACGCGACCCAGGAGCTGGTCTGGAAGATGCCGACGATGATCAGCACCTCGCCGACGAAGCCCGAGGTGCCGGGCAGGCCGACCGAGGCCATCATGAAGAGCATGAAGACGAAACCGTAGACCGGCATGCGCTCGGCAAGGCCGCCATAGGCGCTGATCTCGCGGCTGTGGATGCGGTCGTAGACGACGCCCACCACCATGAAGAGGGCGGCCGAGACGAAGCCGTGCGACAGCATCTGCAGGATGCCGCCTTGGATGCCCAGCGCGTTGGGCGTGAAGAGGCCGATCATCACGATGCCCATATGGGCCACCGAGCTGTAGGCGATCAGCTTCTTCATGTCGGACTGCATCAGCGCCACGAGCGAGGTGTAGATGATGGCGATGACGCCCAGCGCGAAGATGAAGGGCGCGAAGTAGGTCGAGGCGTCGGGCAGCATCGGCAGCGAGAAGCGCAGGAAGCCGTAGCCGCCGAGCTTCAGCAGCACGCCCGCCAGCAGCACCGACCCCGCCGTCGGCGCCTCGACGTGGGCGTCCGGCAGCCAGGTGTGGAACGGCCACATCGGCACCTTGACCGCGAAGGACGCGAACATGGCGAGCCAGAGCCATATCTGCAGGCTCGGATCGAAATTGTGGGTCATCAGGACCGGGATGTCGGTCGTTCCGGCCTTCACGTACATGACGATGATGGCGACCAGGAAGAGCACCGAGCCCAGAAGCGTGTAGAGGAAGAACTTGAACGAGGCGTAGATGCGCCGCGGGCCGCCCCAGACCCCGATGATGAGATACATCGGGATCAGGATACCCTCGAAGAACACGTAGAAGAGAAAGATGTCGAGGGCACAGAACAGGCCCACCATCAACGTGTCCATCACCAGGAAGGCGATCATGTACTCCTTCACCCGGGTATGAACCGAATGCCAGGAGCCGATGACGACCACGACGGTGAGGAGCGTCGAGAGCAGCACGAACCAGAGCGAGATGCCGTCCACGCCCATGTGGTAGCTGATGCCGATGCCCTCGAGCCACGGCGCCTTCTCGACGAGCTGGAAGCCCGCCTGGCTGGGATCGAAGTTGGCCCAGATCATCAGCGAGAGCAGGAACGTCACGAGCGACGTCCAAAGGGCGACGCTGCGGCTGTTGCGGGCGACGATCTCGGCGTCGCCGCGGATGAAGAGGATGAACGCCGCACCGACCAACGGAAGGAAGGTGACGAGCGAGAGAAGCGGCCAGTCGCTCATCGGTGGTCAGCCCCGCGCGATGAAGAGGTACCAGCTCACGAGCGCCGCGACGCCGATGAGCATGGCAAAGGCATAGTGGTAGACGTAGCCGGTCTGCAGGCGCACAGCGCGGCGCGCCGTGGCCATCGCCGAGGCCGCGACCCCGTCCGGCCCGTAGCGGTCGATGATACCCTGATCGCCGCCCTGCCAGAGACCGACCCCGATCGCCTTGGCCGTGCGCACGAAGACGAGATCATAGAGCTCGTCGAAGTACCACTTGTTGTAGAGGAAGAGGTAGAGCGGGCGCGTGGCGCCGGCGATCCTGGCCGGCAGCGTCGGCACGCCGATGTAGCAGACCCAGGCGACCGCGAGGCCTCCTGCCATCGCCAGGAACGGCGCCAGCTTCACCCAGCCCGGCACGTGCTCCATCGTCTCGAGCACGTCATTGCCCTCTCGCGTGAAGATGGCGTGGCCCCAGAGATGGTGGTTGGGCGCTATGAGCCCGTGCCCGAGCCAGCCCGCAAAGACCGCGCCCAGCGCCAGCACGATCAGCGGGACCGTCATCACCGGCGGGCTCTCGTGCACATGGTGCATCGTCTCGTGATCGGCGCGCGGCTCGCCATGGAAGGTCATGAACATCAGGCGGCCGGTATAGAAGGCGGTCAGGGCCGCCGCGGCCACGCCCATCCAGAAGGCATAGAGGTGCAGCGCGTTGGTCGAGGCGTACGCGGCCTCGATGATCGCATCCTTCGAGAAGTAGCCGGCAAACCCGGGAAAGCCGACAAGCGCCAGCGAGCCCGCCCACATCACGACGTAGGTGATTTTGATGTGCCGCCACAGGCCGCCCATCTTGCGCATGTCCTGCTCGTCGGACATCGCGTGGATCACCGAGCCGGCGCCCAGGAACAGCAGCGCCTTGAAGAAGGCGTGCGTCATGAGATGAAAGATGCCGGCCGAATAGGCGCCCACGCCGCAGGCGAAGAACATGTAGCCCAGCTGCGAGCAGGTCGAGTAGGCGATCACCCGCTTGATATCGAACTGGGTGAGCCCGATCGTCGCCGCGAAGAAGCAGGTCGAGGCGCCGATGAAGGTGACGAAGGCCAGGGTCGACGGTGCGAGGTCGAACAGCGGCGACATGCGTGCCACGAGGAAGACGCCCGCGGTCACCATCGTCGCGGCATGGATCAGGGCCGAGACCGGGGTCGGGCCCTCCATCGCGTCCGGCAGCCAGGTGTGAAGGCCCAGCTGCGCCGACTTGCCCATGGCGCCGATGAAGAGAAGGAAGGTGACGATCTCCAGCGCGGCGAAGCTGTGGCCGAACACGACGATCGTGGTCGGCGCCATCTTCACGGCGGCGGCGAAGATCGTGTCGTATTGCAGGCTGCCGAAGACGAGGAAGGTGGCGGCGATGCCCAGCATGAAGCCGAAGTCGCCCACCCGGTTGACGACGAAGGCCTTGATGGCGGCGGCGCAGGCCGAGGGCTTCGTGTACCAGAAGCCGATCAGCAGATAGGAGGCGAGGCCAACACCCTCCCAGCCGAAATAGAGCTGAACGAGGTTGTCGGACGTCACCAGCATCAGCATCGCGAAGGTGAAGAGCGACAGGTAGCTCATGAAGCGCGGGATGCTCTTGTCATGAGCCATGTAGCCGATGGAGTAGACGTGGATCAGGAAGCTGATGAAGCCCACGACCAGCATCATGATCGTCGAGAGCGAGTTGACCCGCAGCGCCCAGTCGACCTCGAAGCCGCCCACCGTGACCCAGCGCAGCAGGTGCACCTTGAACTCGGGCGCGCCCATGTAGGCGAAGAGGCCGACCCACGCGAGCAGCGCCGTGACCGCCATCAGCCCGCAGGTGACGATCTGAGACGCCCGATCGCCGATCGCGCGGCCGAACAGCCCGGCGATGATGGCCCCCAGGGCCGGCGCGAAGACCAGGATGACGTGGAGCATGCGAGGCGCTCAGCCCTTCATCAGGTTGATGTCCTCGACCTCGATCGAGCCGCGGTTGCGGAAGTAGACGACGACGATGGCGAGCCCGATGGCCGCCTCGCCCGCCGCCACCGTCAGGACGAACATCGCGAAGACCTGCCCGGCGAGGTTGCCGAGGTAGGTCGAGAACGCCACGAAGTTGATGTTCACCGCAAGGAGGATCAGCTCGATCGACATCAAGATGACGATGACGTTCTTGCGGTTGAGGAAGATCCCGAAGATGCCGAGCGTGAAAAGGATCGCCGCCAGCGTGAGGAAGTTGGAAAGCGGGATGCTGCTCATCAGACGCCGCTCCCCGAGCGGACCTTGCGAAGCTCCACCGCATGCGCGGGCCGCCTGTGGACCTGCTGGGCGATCTCCTGGCGTCGCGAGTTGGGCCGCCGGCGCAGCGTCAGCGTGATGGCGCCGATGATCGCCACGAGGAGGATCAGCCCGGCCGCCTGGAACAGGTAGAAATAGTCGGTGTAGAGCACCATGCCGAGCGCCTGGGTGTTGGTCAGGGCGGTGGCCCCCGCCGCCGTGGGCGGCACGGCCCCACCGGCGCCGCCCAGCGCCCAGGTGCTGCCGACGAGCACGAGCTCGACCAGGAGCACGATGCCGATCAGCGCCCCCACCGGCAGGTACTGCAGGAAGCCCTCGCGCAGGCGGACGAAATTGATGTCGAGCATCATGACGACGAACATGAAGAGCACCGCCACGGCGCCGACGTAGACGATGACCAGCACCATCGCCAGGAACTCGGCCCCGATCAGCACGAAGAGCCCCGCCGCCGTGAAGAAGCAGAGGATCAGGAACAGCACCGAGTGGACCGGGTTGCGCGAGCTGACCACCATGACGGCCGACGCCACCGCCACCGCGGCCAGGATATAGAAAATGAACAGCGGGACCGTCATGAGGAGGCGCTTTCCTGCCGTCGCCGCGCGCCGCCCTGGGCGCCCGGCGCCTTCCTACCTATAGGGAGCATCGGCCGCAAGGTTGGCCGCCAGCTCGCTTTCCCACCGCTCGCCGTTCGCGAGCAGCTTCTCCTTGTTGTAGAAGAGCTCCTCGCGGGTCTCCGCGGCGAACTCGTAGTTCGGGCCCTCGACGATGGCGTCGACCGGGCAGGCTTCCTCGCAAAAGCCGCAATAGATGCACTTGGTCATGTCGATGTCGTAGCGCGTCGTGCGCCGGCTGCCGTCGGCCCTGGGCTCGCTCTCGATCGTGATCGCCTGGGCCGGGCAGATCGCCTCGCAGAGCTTGCAGGCGATGCAGCGCTCCTCGCCGTTGGGATAGCGCCGGAGCGCGTGCTCGCCACGGAAGCGGGGCGACAAGGGCCCCTTCTCGTAGGGATAGTTCAGCGTCGCCTTCCGCTTGAACATGTAGCGAAAGGTCATCGCAAAGCCGACTACGAGCTCCTGCCAGAGCACGGTACGGGCCGCGCGATCCAGAGCGAGCATGGTCACCCACCTTCCACGGCCGGCCGGGCGGCGATCCGTCCCGGCGGCCTTCGGCCCCACCCCGCCCGGCCACGCCGGACCGGGGTGCTGGCCTTGTTCACTTCGGCAACAGGTCGAACGCCACCAGCACGCCCGAGGCGAGGACGAGCCAGGCGAGCGACAGCGGCAAGAACACCTTCCATCCGAGCCGCATGAGCTGATCGTAGCGGTAGCGCGGCAGCGTCGCGCGGGCCCAGATGAAGATGAAGAGCACGATGCAGATCTTGAGGATGAACCAGATCGGGCCCGGGATCAGGACGAACGGCCAGAAGGGCAGGATCGGCAGCCAGCCGCCCAGGAAGAGCACGGCCGCGATGCCGCTCATCAAGATCATGTTGAGATATTCGCCCAGGAAGAACAGGGCGAACGTCATGGCGCTGTACTCGACATTGTAGCCCGTCACCAGCGACGCCTCGTCCTCGGGCAGGTCGAACGGGTGACGGTTCGTCTCGGCCAGCATCGAGACGATGAAGATCATGAACATCGGGAAGTGCCAGAAGACGTACCATCCCTGGCGCGCCTGGGCCGCGACGATGTCCGAGAGGTTGAGCGAGCCCGCGGTCACGATCACGGAGAGGATGATGAGCCCGATCGCGATCTCGTAGCTCACCATCTGGGCGGAGGAGCGAAGGGCACCCAGGAAGGCGTAGCGCGAGTTCGACGCCCAGCCGGCCATGATGATGCCGTAGACGCCGAGCGAGCTGACCGCGAAGAGATAGAGCACGCCCACATTGATGTTGGCGAAGACGAGCCCGTGGCCGAAGGGGATGACGGCCCAGCCGATCACCGCGAGCACGAAGGTCAGCATCGGCGCCAGGATGAAGACCACCTTGCTCGCCGAGGTCGGTATGATCGTCTCTTTGACGAAGAGCTTGAGGCCGTCGGCAAGCGGCTGAAGGAGCCCGTAGGGCCCCACCGTCATCGGCCCCTGGCGGAGCTGCATCGACGCGATCACCTTGCGCTCGGCATAGGTGAGGTAGGCCATCGCCACGAGCAGCGGCACGACGAGACAGAGAATCTCGACCGTCAGGATGATCAGCGGCCAGACGATGCCGGTGAAGAACTCAACCATGGGTGCCGGTCGCCCTCTGGGCCGCGCGCTCGACGAAGAGCTCGCTGCACTGTCGCATCACCGTCGAGGCCCGGCTGATCGGGTCGGTGCGGTAGAAGTCCGCGACCGGGCTCGCGAACGCCTCCTTCTCGATGCTGCCCTCGGTGCCGAAGGCACCCCAGGCGGCGGGCTCGATGCTGTCGATCGCCGCCAGCTGCGGCGCCAGCTCGGCCATGCGCGCCCGCACCTCGCCCAGCGAGTTGAGCGGCACCGTGTGCCCGACGACCTCGGAGAGGGCGCGAAGGATCTTCCAGTCCTCCCGTGCCTCGCCCGGCGGGAACACCGCGAGCTTGGCGCGCTGCGGCCGGCCCTCGGTGTTGACGTAGGTGGCGTTCTTCTCGGTGTAGGCGGCACCGGGCAGGATCACGTCGGCCACCGTGGCGCCGGCATCGCCGTGATGGCCCTGATAGACGACGAAGGCGCTCTCGAGGCGGCCCATGTCGATCTCGTCGGCGCCGATCAGGAAGACGACCTCGATCGCACCGCTGGCGGCACCCTCGAGAATGCCCTCGACGTCCCGGCCGCCCTGGCCGGGCAGCAGGCCGAGGTCCAGGCCCGCCACACGCGATGCCACCCGATGCAGCACGTTGAAGCCGTTCCAGTCCTCGCGAACCAGGCCGCAGGCGTCGGCGAGGCCGCGCGCCACGGACAGGATCGCGGCACCGTCCGGCCGTGCCAGCGCCCCGGCGCCCACGATCAGCATCGGCTGCTTGGCGCCCTTCAGCGTCTCGGCGAAGGCGATCTCGCCCTGGACCAGCGCCTGGAGCGTCTCGGGCCCGGCGCCCAGCTCCTCGACCGGATAGGTCAGATCGAAGGGCTCGCCGATCCGGGCGACCTTGAAGCCGCCCTGGCGCCAGCGCTTCCTCAGGCGCGCATTGACGAGCGGCGCCTCCCAGCGCGGGTTGGTGCCCACCAGCAGGCAGGCATCCGCCTGCTCGATCCCGGCGATCGTCGTGTTGAAGAGATAGCCGGCGCGGCAGGCCGCATCGATGCGGGCGCCATCCTGGCGGCAGTCGACATGGGGCGTGCCGATGGCGGCCGCCAGCTCGCGCACCATCACCATCGTCTCGGCATCGACGAGGTCGCCCACGATGAAGGCCACCTTCGACGGGTCGAGGCCGTCGAGCCTTCCCTTGATCGCGGCGAAGGCGCTGCGCCAGTCCGAGGGGCCGAGCTTGCCGTCGGTGCGCACCATCGGCACGTCGAGCCGGCGCCGCTTCAGGCCGTCATAGGAGAAGCGGCTCTTGTCGGAGATCCACTCCTCGTTGATGTCCTCGTTGAGGCGCGGCAGGACGCGCATCACCTCGCCGCCACGGCTGTCGGCGCGGATGTTCGAGCCGACGGCGTCCAAGACGTCGATCGATTCGGTCTTCTTCAGCTCCCAGGTGCGGGCGCGATACTCGTAGGGCTTGGAGTTGAGCGCGCCCACCGGGCAGAGATCGATGATGTTGCCGCTCATCTCGGAATCGAGCGCCGCCTCGATCCAGGTCGTGATCTGCATGTGCTCGCCGCGCTCGGTGGCGCCGAGCTCGCTCACGCCGGCCACCTCGTCCATGAAGCGGATGCAGCGCGTGCAGTGGATGCAGCGGGTCATGTGGGTGGAGATCAGCGGGCCCAGATACTTGTCGCTGACCGGCCGCTTGTTCTCCTTGAAGCGCGAATGATCGGGCCCGTAGAACAGCGTCAGGTCCTGCAGGTCGCACTCGCCGCCCTGGTCGCAGATCGGGCAGTCCAGCGGGTGGTTGATGAGCAGCAGCTCCAGCACCCCCTTCCTGGCCTTGTGGACCTGGGGCGTGTCGGTCTTGATGACCATGCCGTCCGCCGCCGGCATCGCGCAGGACGCGATGGGCTTGGGCGACTTCTCCATCTCCACCAGGCACATCCGGCAATTGCCGGCGATGTTCAGCCTGGGATGGAAGCAGAAGACGGGGATCTCGCGGCCGGCCGCCTCACAGGCCTGCAGGACGGTCGAGCCCGGCGGGACCTCCACCTCCTGACCGTCGATCGTGAGCTTGGGCATCAGCCGTCCTTCACCTCAAATCCATCTCGGCAGCGCCGTGCCGTCACTCGGCCGCAAGCGGCATGGCAGCCTGCCGCTCCTTGATGCGACGCTCGAGCTCCGGCCGGAAATGGCGGATCAGCCCCTGCACGGGCCAGGCCGCCGCGTCGCCCAGAGCGCAGATCGTGTGACCCTCGATCTCGGTCGTCACGTCCTGGAGCAGATCGATCTCCTCGATGCGCGCATCGCCGCGCACCAGCCGCTCCATCATGCGCCAGAGCCAGCCGGTGCCCTCGCGGCACGGCGTGCACTGGCCGCAGCTCTCATGCATGTAGAACTTCGAGAGCCGTGAGATCGCCTTAACGACGTCCGTCGACTTGTCCATGACGATGACGCCGGCCGTGCCCAGGCCCGACTTGGCGTTGCGCAGGGAATCGAAGTCCATGGCGATGGTGTCGCAGGTCTCCTTGGGCAGCAGCGGCACCGAGGCCCCGCCCGGGATCACCGCCAGCAGGTTGTTCCACCCGCCGCGCACGCCACCCGCATGACGCTCGATGAGCTCCTTCAAGGGGATGCCCATCTCGTCCTCGACCGTGCAGGGCCGGTTCACGTGGCCCGAGATGCAAAAGACCTTGGTGCCCGAGTTCTTGGCCGGGCCGAGGCCCGCGAACCAGGCCCCGCCACGCCGCAGGATGGTCGGCGCCACCGCGATCGTCTCGACATTGTTCACGGTCGAGGGGCGCCCATAGAGGCCCACCGCGGCCGGGAAGGGCGGCTTCAGCCGGGGCTGGCCCTTCTTGCCCTCGAGGCTCTGCAGGAGCCCCGTCTCCTCGCCGCAGATGTAGGCACCGGCACCGCGGTGCAGATAGATGTCGTAGTCGTAGCCCGAGCCGCAGGCGTCCTTGCCGATCAGGCCTGCCTCGTAGGCCTCGGCGATCGCGGCATCGAGGGCCAGCGCCTCCTGGACGAACTCGCCCCGGATATAGATGTAGCAGGCGGTGCAGCCCATCCCGACGCCGGCCAGAAGACAGCCCTCGACGAGCTTGTGCGGCTCGTTGCGCATGATCTCCCGGTCCTTGCAGGTCCCGGGCTCGGACTCGTCCGCGTTGACGATCAGATAGGATGCGCGCCCATCGGGCTTCTTCGGCATGAAGGACCATTTGAGGCCGGTCGGGAAGCCGGCGCCGCCGCGCCCCCGCAGACCCGAGTCCTTGACCTCCTGGACGATCCAGTCCCGGCCCTTGAGGATCAGGTCCTTGGTGCCGTCCCAGTCGCCGCGGTCCTGCGCGGCCTTGAGATCCCACGGCTCCTCACCGTAGAGGTTCCAGAAGATCCGGTCCTTGTCACTGAGCATGGCCGCTCCCGCCCTCGGGCTTTTGACCGTCTCCTTGACCGTCCGCCGCCTCGTCCTTTCGCCACGCTCCCGGCCGCGGGCGTAATGCCGCATCCTTGAGCGTGGTCTTGCCACCGATCGGCATCGAGCCGTGCCGGCCGTTTTGCGGCCCGGGCTCCGGCGTCTCGCCGCGCTTCAGCGCCTCGAGGATGCGCTTCGTGCCCTCATAGTCGAGGTCCTCATAGAACACATCGTCGACCCAGAGGATCGGCGCATTGGCGCAGGCGCCCAGGCACTCGAACTCGCGCACGAAGAAGCGACCGTCCTCGGTCGACTCACCCATGTCGCAGCCCAGCACCTCCCTGCAGGCCCTGACCACCTCGTCGGAGCCGCAGAGCCAGCATGGCGTGGTCGTGCACACACGGACCTGGACCCGCCCGGTCGGCACCGTGTTGTACATGTCGTAGAAGGTGGCGACCTCGTAGACGCGGATGCGCGGCATGCCCAGATAGTCGGCCACATAGTCCAGCGCCGCGCGCGGCAGCCAGCCGCCATGCTGCTCCTGGGCCAGATGGAGCAGCGGCAGCACCGCGCTCGCCTGCCTTCCCTCGGGATATTTGGCGACGATCACCTTCGCCCGCTCGGCGCTCTCGGTCGAGAACGCGAAGGTCGGGGAATCGGGCGCCATGGCGCCCCGGACCTCGACGGTGCCGGCCGGCCCGCTCATCGATCGATCTCGCCGAAGACGATGTCGATCGAGCCGATGATCGAGACGATGTCGGCCAGCATGTGCCCCTTGCCCATGAAATCCACGGCCTGCAGATGGACGTAGCCCGGCGAGCGGATCTTGCAGCGGTAGGGCTTGTTGGTGCCGTCCGAGACGAGATAGACGCCAAACTCGCCCTTGGTGCTCTCGACCGCCGCGTACACCTCGCCTTCGGGAACGTGCACGCCCTCCGTATAGAGCTTGAAATGGTGGATCAAGGCCTCCATCGAGCGCTTCATCTCGGCGCGCTTGGGTGGCGTCACCTTCTGGTCGGCCACGCGCACCGGCCCCTCGGGCATCTGATCCAGGCACTGCCGCATGATCTTCAGCGATTCCCGGATCTCGGCCATGCGCACGAGATAGCGGTCGTAGCAGTCGCCGTTGCGGCCGACCGGGATGTCGAAGTCCATCCGGTCATAGACCGCATAGGGCTGCGACTTCCTGAGGTCCCAGGGCAGCCCCGAGGCGCGGATCATGGGCCCCGTGAAGCCCCAGTCCAGCGCCTCGTCCTCCGTGACCACACCGATGTCGACGGTGCGCTGCTTGAAGATGCGGTTCTCGGTCAGGAGATTGTCGACGTCGTCGAGCTTGGGGACGAACTGGTCCATCCAGGCCCTCATCTGCGCAGGCATCCCGGCCGGCAGGTCGCGGTTGACGCCGCCGAAGCGGTAGTAGTTGGCGTGCATCCGCGCACCGCTCACCGCCTCGTAGAAGCCCATCAGCTTCTCCCGCTCCTCGAACATCCAAAGGAGCGGCGTCATGGCGCCGATATCGAGCGCCATGGTCGTGATGTTGAGGAGATGATTGGCGATGCGGGTGAGCTCGTCGAAGAGCGTGCGGATATAGAGCGCCCGGATCGGCGCCTCGACGCCCATGAGGCGCTCGACCGCCAGCACGTAGGCGTGCTCCTGGCAGAGCATCGAGCAGTAATCGAGGCGATCGAAATAGGGGATGTTCTGAAGATAGGGGCGGAACTCGATCAGCTTCTCCGTGCCCCGATGGAGAAGGCCGATATGCGGGTCGGCCCGCTCGACGATCTCGCCGTCCATCTCGAGCACCAGACGCATGACGCCGTGGGCCGCCGGATGCTGCGGCCCGAAGTTCAGGTTGAAGCTCTTCAGCTGAATATCGGCCATGCCTCACATCTCGCGTCGAATGCCGCGACCTTGCCCCCTTGCGGGCGCCGTTTCCGCCAACAAGCCGAAGCCACCGGTCAGGCTTCGGCCTTCTCGTCGCCCGGCAGGAGGCCGCCGCCGCCCTCCCAGGGGCTGAGGAAGTCCCAGGAGCGGAAGTCCTGCCGCAGCTGGACGGGCTCGTAGACCACCCGCTTCTGCTCGTCGTCGTAGCGAAGCTCGACGTAGCCGGTAAGCGGGAAGTCCTTCCTCAGCGGATGGCCGTCGAAGCCATAGTCGGTCAGCAGCCGCCTCAGGTCCGGATGGTCGCTGAAGAGGATGCCGTACATGTCCCAGGTCTCGCGCTCGAACCAGCCGGCGGTCGAGTAGACGCCGACCACCGACGGCACCGGCGTCGCCTCGTCGGTGCGCACCTTCACGCGGATGCGCTGGTTATGCTTGAGCGAGAGGAGGTGGTAGGCGACGTCGAAGCGGCTCTCGCGCTCCGGATAGTCGGCGCCGCACAGCTCGACCAGCTGCCTGAACGCCATGTTGGGGTCGTCGCGAAGATAGGTCAGCACGCGGACGATCGCGTGCCCGGGCACGACGATCGTGAGCTCGCCGCGATCGATGCGGCTCTCGACCAGGACCTCGCCGAGCGTCGGCTCGATGAAGCCCAACAGATCCCGAAGCGCCTCCTCGCGCTCCTTTGCGGCATCACCCGCCATGGCTCCTCCCGCGGCAACCGGCTCGTCAGCGGACGAGGGTGCCGGTCCGCCTGATCTTCTTCTGCAGCTGCAGAATGCCGTAGACCAGGGCCTCCGCCGTCGGCGGGCAGCCCGGAACATAGATGTCGACCGGAACGATGCGATCGCAGCCCCGGACGACCGAGTAGCTGTAATGATAGTAGCCGCCGCCGTTGGCGCAGGAGCCCATCGAGATCACGTAGCGCGGCTCGGCCATCTGGTCATAGACCTTGCGCAGCGCCGGCGCCATCTTGTTGCACAGCGTGCCGGCGACGATCATCACGTCCGACTGCCGCGGGCTCGGCCGGAAGACGAGCCCGAAACGGTCGAGATCGTAGCGCGCGGCCGCCGCGTGCATCATCTCGACGGCGCAGCAGGCAAGGCCGAAGGTCATCGGCCACAGGCTGCCGGAGCGCGCCCAGTTGACGAGATCGTTGAGGCTGGTGACGAGAAAGCCCTGCTTCTCGAGCCCCTCATTGACGTCCTCGAACAGGCTGGAGCCGGGCGTCGCGGTGGGCGCCAGGCTGCCTGCCGCCGTGCTCACTCCCATTCGAGGGCTCCCTTCTTCCACTCGTAGATGAAGCCGACCGTCAGGATCCCGAGGAACACCATCATCGACCAGAACCCGGCGACGCCGATCTTCCCCAGCGTCACCGCCCAGGGAAAGAGGAAGGCCACCTCGAGGTCGAAGATGATGAACAGGATGGCGACGAGATAGAAGCGGACGTCGAACCGCCCGCGGCTGTCGTCGAAGGCCTCGAAGCCGCACTCGTACGCGGAGAGCTTCTCGGCGTCCGGCCGCTGGCGCGCCACCAGCAGCGAGGCCACGAGGATGACCAGCGCCAGACCGACCGCGATCGCGAGGAACACGGCGATCGGGAGATAGTTGGCGAGATAGGTCTCCATCGTCCTCGCGCTCTTCTATGACAGTGCAGTGGCGGCGGGCGCCCGGCCGCCGTCGGTGCGGAACATAGGGCGCTGCATCGCAAAAGCCAAGCCGCGTCGCCAGGGGCCGGAGCCTCCGGCGCGACGGCGCCGGAGCATCTTGAGCAGGAGATTTCAAGGAGGGCAGATGATGGCGAGGACGACGGGACTTGAACCCGCGACCTCCGGCGTGACAGGCCGGCGCTCTAACCAACTGAGCTACGTCCCCGCGCAGGACGGCGGACAGATAGTGACCGCCCCCGTCGCTGTCAACGTTCCGCCCACGCGAGGTCGATGGCCCGGCCCCCGCCGCCTTGGCCTGGCGTCGCCCGAGGCGCTCCGGCCCGATGCCATCCCTTGCGCGCCGCCCCGGTTGGGCGGATTCTCCGGCTCCAATGGCTGGCGTCAGGGTGCGGTGTGGCGCCGCGCCCGGAACGGGCCAGGGGAGGGAAGCGGGATGAGCATGGACCTGCCGCCGGAGCTGGAGGAGCGGGCCGAGGCCCTGGATGAGGGCCAGCGCCAGGCCGTCGAGAAGCGGGCCTATGCCCTTTGGGAGGAGGCCGGCCGCCCCGAGGGCCGTGCCCTCGACTACTGGCTCCTGGCCGAGCAGGAGATCGTCAACCAGTCGAGCGCCGGCGAGGAGGATCCGCTGGCCGCCCTGGACGCCTTCGAGCCAGGAGCCCTCGAGGGTCCCGCCAAAGGCTGACCTCCGGGCCCCCAGGGCCTCTCTCGACACCTCGCCGTCCCGCGAGCCGGGCGGCCTTCGCCCGGCGCCGCTCCCCGTTCGCCCCGAGGCTCAGCGCTGTGGATCTCCAGAGCTATGGATCGGCGTGGGCACGCGCCGCCCTGCCCGTGGGCCCGGCAGGGCCGGCGGGCGGGCGATCGAGGAGATGCACGGCCGACCACATCGCCTGCGCCCAGAGCCAGGCGGGCGCCGTCATCAGCTCACCGAGCCGCACGGCGGACTGAACGAGAAGCGGCGGTGGGCAGGCAGGGCCGTCCGCGGGTCGCGATCTGGTTCTCATGGCTCCGAGCCTACAGCCGACAGGGTTAAGAGATAGGCCTGAAGACGCCGGGTTTCAGGCCCAGGCGGTGCCGATGCCCGGGCGAGCAGCCGCTTGACGGCGTCCACAGTTGATGTCATCCACTATTGCCATCGGGCATGCCACAGAATCGTGGGAGCGGCGGACGGGTTCCGCCAACGAAGGGTCATGCCTTGTCCTCGAACAGCTCTGCTCATCCTCGCCGCGCGGCGGCCTGATCGATGGTCGCGAGCGTCAGGCGCGCGCCACTCGAGCCCTCGCTCTGGTACGCGACGGCAGCCCCGCCCCCCGACACACGCCCGCTCGAGGGTACCGTCGAGGCGCCGGTGTGCGTCATCGGCGCCGGCTATACCGGCCTCTCGACCGCCATCCATCTGGGTGAGCGTGGCGTGCCGGCGGTGGTGCTCGAGGCCGAGGAGGTGGGCTTCGGCGGGTCGGGCAGGAACGCCGGGCACTGCACGCCCACCTTCCATTTCTACGAGTTCCCCACCATCCGCCGCATGCTGGGCGAGCCCTACGCCTCGCGCCTGATCGAGCGCCAGACCAACGCCGCCAACCTCGTCTTCGACCTGATCCGCCGCT
The DNA here is from genome assembly GCA_963735065.1 of uncultured Alphaproteobacteria bacterium. Lineage (GTDB taxonomy): Bacteria > Pseudomonadota > Alphaproteobacteria > Geminicoccales > Geminicoccaceae > CAVTJL01. Next base: position 582,061 of record CAVTJL010000001.1, read on the forward strand.
ACGCGATCGACTGCGAGGGCGTGCAGAACGGCTATGTGCAGGTCGCGCACGCCTCGGCCATGGTCAAGAAGATGGAGCAGAAGGCGCGCGACTACGCCTCGGTCGGCAAGGCGACGCGCGTCCTCGACCGCGCCGAGGTCGAGCGGCTCACGGGCTCGCCCCGCTATCACGGCGGCTGGTTCCATCCCGAGGGCGGCCATCTGAACCCGCTGGGCTACGCCCGCGGTCTCGCCCGCGCCGCCCAGTCGCTGGGCGCCACGGTCCACACCAAGTCGCCCGTGACGGGGATCCGGGCCGAGGGCAGCCGCTGGCGCGTCGAGACGCCCAAGGGCTCCGTCCTCGCCGACAAGGTGGTGTGCGGCACCGGCGCCTACACGACCGGCTTCTGGCCCGGGCTCGACCAGACCTTCAAGGTGATCACGGTGGCGGTGCTGGCGACCCAGCCGCTCTCGGACAATGTCAAGAAGAGCATAGCGCCCGAGAACAACACCGTCGTCGACAGCCGCGGCGACAGCTTCATCTACAAGTACAACAAGGATGGCCGGCTCGTGACCTCGACCTTCGTCGAGGGCCGGCGCGGCACCGACATCGCCTGGACCAAGGCGATGATGACCGAGAAGTTCAAGTGGGTGCTGCCCCAGCTGGGCGAGATCGACTGGCAGTATTACTGGTACGGCGATCTCGACATGCAGCCGCGCACGATCCCCAGGCTCTTCGAGCTGGCCCCTGGCATCGTCGCCTCGCTCGGCTATTCGGGCCGCGGCGTGCCCACCGGCACCATGATGGGCACCGTGCTCGCCGACTGGGCCATGGGCATGTCGCCCTCGGAGCTCACGCTAAGGCCCGAGCCGCTCAAGAAGGCCCCCTTCTACATGAGCTTCGCGCCGCGTGCCTTCCTCGCCTGGTCGCGCTTCCAGGATGCGCGGCTGCTGCGGCGTGATCACGTCGAGGCACCCCCGTTCTGAGCGAAGGAGAGCTTCTTGATGCCGCTTTCGAACGCTAAGAAGCCGCCCACGACAGGGCGCTGGAGCAGGGCCGGGCATGAAAGCGAGGCAGGCCGTCCGCCGGACGGAGGTGGTGGTGGTCGAGCAGCGCACGCCGCCGCCGCCCAAGACGATCGATCATTCGCGCGTCGATCTCGACATCTTCGCGGATCTCCTGAGCTTCCACGCGCGCACCGTGGTCCTGGCGCTCAACCGCGATCTCGACGCGCAGATGTCGCCCTTGCCGCAGATCGCGACCGGCACCGGCAAGATCTCGACGCTGCTCCTGATCGAGGCCAATCCGGGCATCCGCCCGTCGGTGATCGCGCACTACATCTTGAAGGACCGCTCGGCCATGGTCCGGCTCCTGGCCCAGTTCGTGCGGGCGGGCCTCGTCGAGCAGCGCGTCTCCGAGCAGGAGCGGCGTGCCCACGAGCTCTTCATCACCCCCAAGGGCAAGGCGCTGGCGAGCCGCGTGCGCGCCATCACGCTGCGCCAGAACGAGCGCTTCTTCAGCGTCCTCACGGGCGAGGAGCAGGCGGGCCTGCTGAAGGGGCTGAAGAAGCTCTACGAGGCCCATGTGGCGACATTGCCGATGGAGGCCGACCTGCCGATCGCCGGCGCCTGAGCCGATCCTCCTTCGCCGGAGCGCGGCCTTGAGCGCGCCGCGCACGGCGATGATCTCGGGCGCCAATCGCGGCATCGGGCTTGCGATCGCGAGCCGTCTTCTCGACGAGGGCTGGTCCTTGAGCCTGGGCGTGCGCTCGCCCGGGAAGCTGCCGCAGGCGCTGGCCGGGCCCGGGATCCTGGCCGTCCCCTTCGATGCCACCGACCGCGCCTCCGAGCGCCGCTGGGTCGAGGCGACGATGGAGCGCTTCGGCCGCATCGACGCCCTCGTCGCCAACGCCGGGATCATGATCCCCAAGACGGTGATCGAGATCGAGGACGAGGAGATCGACGCCCTCTTCGAGGTCAACGTGAAGTCGCCGCTGCGCCTGGCGCGCGCCGCCTGGCCGCATCTGGCGGCAAGCGGCGCGGGGCGCATCGTCACGATCGTCTCGCTCTCGGGCAAGCGGGTGAAGACGGCGCGCTCCGCCAGCTACGCCGTCAGCAAGTTCGCGGCTTTGGCCCTGACCCACGGGCTGCGCCATGCGGGCTTCGAGGCGGGTATCCGCGCCACCGCCATCTGCCCCGGCTTCGTCGCCACCGACATGGCGGCGGGCCTCACCAACATCGACATGAGCCGGGCCACCCAGCCCGAGGAGATCGCGCGCATCGTGAGCCTCGTGCTCGACCTGCCGAACACCGCCAGCATCGCCGAGATCCCCGTCAACTGGACGCTCGAGGACTCCTTTTGACGTCGGCGCCTGCAAGGCCGAACCTGATCGAATCGAAAGGACGCCTGATCTGATGGGACCGGTCGTAGACCCCGTCGAGAGCGACGCGAAGCTCCCCGAGCGCACCGACGTCGTCGTCATCGGCGGCGGCATCATGGGCACCAGCACGGCCTGGGCGCTGGCGCAGCGCGGCGTCGACGTCACGCTCTGCGAGAAGGGCCATATCGGCGGCGAGCAATCGAGCCGCAACTGGGGCTGGGTGCGCAAGCAGGGTCGCGACAGCCGCGAGATCCCGCTCATCATCGAGAGCCTGCGCCTGTGGGAGGGCCTCAACGAGGCGGTCGAGGCCGAGACCGGCTTTCGCCGCACCGGCATCCTCTATGCCTGCGACACCGAGAAGGACCTGGCCGAGCGCGAGGCCTGGCTGGAGCTGGCCCAGCCCTACCAGCTCGATTCGAAGCTGCTCAGCAGCGACGAGCTGGCGAAGCTGCTGCCCGACACGCAGCGTCGCTTCAAGGGCGCTCTCTACACCCCGAGCGACGGCCGCGCCGAGCCGCAGAAGGCCGCACCCGCCATCGCCACCGCGACGCGGCGCGAGGGCGGCAAGGTCCTCACCGGCTGCGCCGTCAGGGGCATCGAGACCTCGGGCGGGCGCGTGTCGGGCGTCGTCACCGAGAAGGGGCGGATCGCCTGCTCCTCGGTGGTGCTGGCGGGCGGTGCCTGGGCACGCCTCTTCAGCGGCAGCCTCGGCATCCGCCTGCCCCAGCTCAAGGTCCTGGCCTCCGTGCTGCGCACCGAGCCGGTCGAGGACGGGCCGGGGCCGGCGCTCTACTGCCAGGACTACGCCTTCCGCCGGCGCCTCGACGGCGGCTACAACATCGCCGCCGGCCACGCCAACATTCACCCGATCGTGCCGGACAGCTTCGCCTTCTTCATGGACTTCCTCCCGGCCATCCGCTCGGAGTGGGATTCCTTCAAGCTCAGGGTCAACGGGCGCCTGCTCGAGGAGTGGCGCACGCCCAAGAAGTGGCGGCTCGACGAGCCCTCGCCCTTCGAGCGGGTGCGCGTGCTCGATCCCGAGCCCGCCCGGCACTCCTCGGATGGCGCCCTGAGCCGGCTCGCCCGCGACTTCCCGGCTTTCGCCAAGGCCAAGGCTGCCCAGCATTGGGGCGGGCTGATCGACGTCACACCCGACGCCGTGCCGGTCATCTCGGGCGTGGACCAGCTGCCGGGCTTCTTCATCGGCGCCGGCTTCTCGGGCCACGGCTTCGGCATCGGGCCGGGCGCCGGGCGCCTGATGGCCGACCTCGTGACCGGCGCCACGCCGATCGTCGATCCGCACCACTTCCGCCTCTCGCGTTTCTCGGATGGCTCGCATCCCAAGCCCGAGGCCGGCTTCTGACCGGCTCGACCCCGAAGCCGGCTTCTGACCGGCTCACAAGGAGGATCGCCTCATGACGTCCCGCGACCGCAAGCCGGGTCTGCTGCTTCCCCGGCGCCGTCTCCTCCAGCTCGGCGCCGGCGCCGGGCTCGCCGCCTGGGCGGCGCCCTGGCAAAGGGGTGCGCTGGCCGCAACGCCGCCCGCCAAGCCCACGGGCCAGATCGTGGCCGGCATCTCGCAGGAGCCCACGGTCTTCAACCCCCTGATGGTCCACATCGAGGTCGACGAGGGCGTCTACTGGAACCTCTACAGCCCGCTCTGGGGCGTTGATCCCAAGGGCAACTTCATCCCCCAGCTGGTGAAGGAGGTGCCCACGGTCGAGAATGGCCTCATCTCCGCCGACGGCCTCACCTGGACGATCAAGCTGCGCGAAGGCGTGAAGTGGCACGACGGTGCCCCCTTCACTGCCGACGACGTCAAATATTCGATCGAGCTTCTGAACAACCCCAACTTCCGGGCCGGCAAGCGCCAGGGCCACGAGCTCGTCAAGAAGATCGAGGTCAAGAGCCCGACCGAGCTCGTCTGGCACATGGAGAAGCTCTACGCGCCCTACCCCTCGATCCTCGCCTGGACCTTCATCGTGCCCAAGCACATCATGGAGAAGGCGGACGATCCCAACACCTCCTCGCTCAACACCAACCCCATCGGCACCGGCCCCTTCAAGTGGAAGGAGCGTGTCGCCGGCGACCACATCACGCTCGCGGCCAACCCCGACTTCTTCGGCGAAGGCCCCTATGCCGAGACGCTGATCTTCAAGTACATCCCCGATCTTACGGTGCTCTACACCCAGTTCCAGACGGGCGACATCGACTATATCGGCCTGCAGGGCATCACGGCCGACCACTACGAGGAAGCGAAGAAGCTGGCCGATCGCACGGTGACGCCGGTGCCGGCCGCCTTCATCGAGAACATCGCCTTCAACCTGGGCAAGCCGCAGTTCCAGGATCTCGCCGTCCGTCAGGCGCTCTACTATGCGACCGACAAGCAGAGCGTCATCGACGGCGTCTATTACGGCCTGCCCAAGCCGTCGGAGTCCTACCTGCCGCGCCAGTCCTGGGCCTTCAACCCCGATCTGCCGAAGCACGAGTACAGCCCCGACAAGGCCAAGGAGATGCTGGACAAGGCGGGCTGGAAGGTGGGTGCCGGCGGCGTGCGCGAGAAGGACGGCGTGCAGCTCTCCTTCACCAACTCGACCACGGCCGGCAACCATCTCCGTGAGCAGGCCCAGCAGCTCCTCCAGCAGAACTGGCAGGACGTCGGCATCAAGATGGAGATCAAGAACCTGCCGCCCGCCGTCATGTGGGGCGACTACTGGATGATGTCGAATTTCGACACGGCCATGGTCGGCATCGACTTCATGGTGGGCCCCGATCCCGACGCCACCGACTATTTCGGCAGCCAGCAGATCAACGCCCAGCACGGCAGCGGCCAGAACACCACGCAGTTCAAGAATGCCGAGGTCGACAAGCTCCTGGCCGAGGGGGCGGCCACGCTCGACCGCGCCAAGCGTGCCGCCGCCTACAAGCAGATGCAGGTGGTCACGCGCCACGAGCTGCCCTACCTGCCGCTCTTCCAGTATGCCTGGATCGAGGGGACGAAGAAGAACCTCTTGGGCTACGAGGCGAACATCAACGTGCAGTCGAACGCCTGGAACGCGCGCGACTGGTACTGGGCCAGCTGAGCACCGGCAGGCCGCCTCGGCGCTCCCGGCCCGGGGAGCCGAGGCGGCCCAACCTCCTCGAGCACGCGAGGCCTCCTTCTTGCTGCGCTATATTCTCTCCCGTCTGATACAGAGCATCATTCTTCTGTGGCTGGTCTCGCTGATCGGCTTCCTCGTCCTCTACCTGGCGCCGGGCGGCCCGCTCGCGATGTTCGCCCTGGTGCCGGGCATGACCCAGGCGGACCTCGCCCGCATCGCGCATCAGATGGGCCTCGATCGGCCGCTGCCGATCCAGTATCTCGAATGGCTGGGCCGGCTGCTGGTCGGAAACTGGGGCCACTCCTACCGCGACAGCCAGCCCGTCCTCGCGATCATCGGCTCGCATCTCGTGGCGACGCTCGAGCTCATGGTGAGCTCGACGCTGCTGGCCATCCTGCTCGGCACCTGGGTCGGCGTCCTGGGCGCCATCCGCCGCTACTCGCTCTTCGACTATCTGGCGACGGTGGGCGCCATGATCGGCCTTTCCATCCCCACCTTCTGGTTCGGCCTCGTCACGATCTACATCTTCTCGGTCAAGCTCGCCTGGCTGCCGGGCGGCAACATGTACACGGTGGGGAACGGCTCGTTCCTCGACTACGTCCACCATCTGATCGCACCCTGCATCGTCCTGACGCTCGTCACCGTCGCGATCTGGAGCCGCTACATGCGCTCGGCCATGCTGGACGTGCAGGGCCAGGACTTCATCCGCACCGCCCGCGCCAAGGGCCTGCCCGAGCGCGTCGTCCTGGTGCATCACGCCATGCGCAACGCGCTTTTGCCGATGATCACCATCGCCGGCATGCAGATCCCGATGATCCTCTCGGGCGCTCTCGTCACCGAGACGGTCTTCACCTGGCCCGGCATGGGCCGGCTCTTCCTCGACTCGCTCAACTACCGTGACTACCCCGTCGTGATGGGTGTGCTCATGTTCTCAGCCGTCTTCGTCCTCATCGGCAACCTCGCGGCCGACATCGCCTACGCGGTGGCCGACCCGCGCATCCGGCTCGATTGAGGCGGCATGGCCCAGGCCCTCGATCCCGCTCTCGCCGGCACCGCCGCCACGTCCACTGCCGAGCCGCCGCGCGCACGCCACCGGGCGCTCCGCCGCTTCTTCCGTCACCGCCTGGCGATGATCGGCCTTGGCGTCATCATCTTCCTCGTGCTGGCATCGGTCGTCGGCCCCCACCTCATCCCCTTCGACGATCTGCGCATCGACATGCGCCACCGCTTCCAGGCCCCCTTCATGGGCCCGCACATCCTGGGCTCCGACCCGCTCGGCCGCGACCAGCTGGCAAGGCTGATGATGGCCGGCCGCATCTCGCTGGCGGTGGGCTTCGCCGCCATGATCCTCAGCACCGCGCTCGGCACCGTCATCGGTGCCGTCGCCGGCTATTACGGCCGTCTCGTCGGCACGAGCCTGATGCGCTTCGTCGACGCGATGCTCTGCTTTCCCAGCATCTTTCTTCTCCTGACGCTCGCGGCCTTCATCCATCCCAGCGTGTGGACCATCACCGCCATCATCGCCGCGACCTCGTGGATGGAGGTGGCCCGCGTCGTCGAGGCGCAGTTCCGCTCGCTGCGCGAGCGCGACTATGCGACGGCGGCCCTGATGATCGGCGAATCGGATGCGCGCATCATGCTGCGCGAGCTGCTGCCCAACGCGGTGGCACCCATCGTCGTCGCCGCCACCCTCAACGTCGCCCGCGCGATCCTGATGGAATCCTACATCAGCTTCTTGGGCTACGGCATCCAGCCGCCGCTGCCGAGCTGGGGCAACATGCTGAACAACGCCCAGCAATATCTGGTGAGCGCGCCCTGGCTGGCGCTCTGCCCCGGCATCGCCATCACCCTTGCCGTCACGAGCTTCAACTTCGTGGGCGACGGGCTGCGCGACGCCCTCGACCCGAGGCTCGACCAGTGAGGCCGGCCCGCGACGGGAGGGCCCACCGTGGCTGAGAGCCCCCACCTCCTCGAGATCGAGGGCCTGCGCGTCCGCTTCCGCACCGAGGGCGGCGAGGTCACCGTCGTCGACGACCTCGCCATGACCGTCCGGCCGCACGAGACGCTGGCCGTCGTGGGCGAATCGGGCTCGGGCAAGAGCGTCACGGCGCTGGCCCTGATGCGCCTCCTGCCGCCGCCCCCGCAATGCACGATCGAGGGCCGCATCACGCTCGCCGGCCGCGAGCTGCTGGGCCTGCCCGAGGCGCAGATGCGCGCCGTGCGCGGCAACGACATCGCGATGATCTTCCAGGAGCCGATGACCTCGCTCAACCCCGTGCACCGGGTGGGCGACCAGATCGCCGAGGCCATCATCTTCCACCGCAGCATCGGCCGCCGCGCGGCGTGGGAGCGGGCGGCCGAGCTTCTGGACCTCGTGGGCATCCCCGACCCGCGCCAGCGCCTTTTGGCCTTCCCGCATCAGATGTCGGGCGGCATGCGCCAGCGCGTCATGATCGCGATGGCGCTCGCCTGCGAGCCCTCGCTCCTCATCGCCGACGAGCCCACCACCGCCCTCGACGTCACCGTCCAGGCCCAGGTGCTGGAGCTCTTGAAGGAGCTGCAGGCCAGGACCGGCATGGCCATGATCTTCATCACCCACAATCTGGGCGTCGTCGCCGAGATCGCCGACCGGGTCGTCGTGATGTACGCCGGCCGCGTCGTCGAGCAGGCGCCCGTCCGCCCCCTCTTCGCCCGCCCGCTCATGCCCTACACGCGGCGCCTTCTGGGCTCGGTCCCCAGGCTCGACCTCCTCGAGGAGGCCCGCCCGCCGCTCGAGGCCATCCCGGGCGCCGTGCCCGATCCCGCCCACTGGCCCCGGGGCTGCACCTTCAACCCGCGCTGCGGCCACAGCGTCGAGGGCTTCTGCGACACCGACAGGCCGCCGCTCGAGCAGGCGGGCGACGAGCATCTCGTCCGCTGCCTGCGCTGGCGCGACATCGAGGGGGCTGCCGCACCATGAGCACCCACGACAACCTCCTCGAGGTCCGCGACCTCGCCAAATGGTACCCGATCGGCGGCGGCTTTCTCGGCAAGCCGCTCGCGGTGGTGCGCGCGGTCGACGGCGTCTCGTTCGACGTCAGAAGGGGCGAGATCCTGGGGCTCGTGGGCGAGTCGGGCTCGGGCAAGTCGACGATCGGGCGCACGGTGATCCGGCTGGGCGATCCGCCCACCGGCGGCAGCATCAATTTCGAGGGTGCCGAGATCGCGAAGCTGGGCCGGCGCGAGCTGCGCCCGTTCCGGCCGCGCATGCAGCTCGTCTTCCAGGACCCCTACAGCTCGCTCAATCCGAAGATGACGGTGGGCGAGATCCTGAGCACGCCTTTGCGCATCCATCATCGCGTGCGCACGGCGGCCGAGGCCCGCACGCGCGTGGGCGAGGTGCTGGAGCTCGTGGGCCTGAGCCCGGCCCACGCCGAGCGCTATCCCCACGAGTTCTCGGGCGGTCAGCGCCAGCGCATCGGCATCGCCCGCGCGATCATGCTCGACCCCGCCTTCCTCGTCGCCGACGAGCCCGTCTCCGCGCTCGACGTGTCGGTCCAGGCCCAGGTCGTGAACCTCCTGATGGAGATCCGCCGACGTCTCGGCGTCACCATCCTCTTCATCGCCCACGACCTCGCGGTGGTGGGCTACATCTCCGATCGCATCGCCGTCATGTATCTGGGCCGCATCGTCGAGATTGCGCCGACGCGGGCTCTCCTGGGCGATCCGCGCCATCCCTACACCGAGGCGCTCCTCTCGGCGGCACCCGTGCCCGACCCCGAGGTCCGGCAGCAGCGCATCATCCTCAAGGGCGACATGCCCAGCCCCTCGCGCCCGCCCTCGGGCTGCGCCTTCCGCACCCGCTGCCGCTACGCCCTGCCCGCCTGCGCCGACGCCGTGCCGCCACTGCGCGAGGTGGCGGAAGGCCACGCCAAGGCCTGCATCCGCGACGACCTCTCGCTCCGCCCCGCCCGCCGCGCCGCCTGAGGCGAGGCGGCCCGCCTACGCGGCGGCAATGGTGGGAATGTTGCTGGTATCGACCTCGCGCATCGCGTGCCATGCATCGTAGGCTGCCTGCATGCGCAACCAGACCATAGGCCCGTCGCCGAAGAGCTTGCCGAGGCGCACGGCCACGCCCGGCGACACCGGCTTGCGCCCCTCGGTGATGTCGTAGAGATGCTGCCGCGAGATCCCGAGCAGCCGGGCCAGCTCGCTCTTCGAGCGGCCGGTCGCCGGAATGATCACCTCGCGCAGAAGCTCCCCGGGATGAGCCGGACAGCGATCGGGATCGCGGATGGCGCGATACTCATTCATGGCGCTTGCCTTCAGTGATATTGCTCCAGATCAACCCGAACGGCATCGCCTTCCTCAAACTCGAAGGTGAGGCACCAGGGGCCGTTGACGTGGACCGTGTAACGCGTGGGGTTGAAACCCCTCAGAGCGTGAAAGTCGAAGCCCGGCACATTCATCTCCTCCGGCCGAGACGCAACATCAAGCCGATCGAGCCTCAGCAGGATGCGCCGATGCAGCCTCGCATCGATCTTCGCGGTTCTTCCCGTCGCCCATAGGTCAGCCAACGGCTTGCTGCGAAAACTCTGTATCATGATGATATGTAAGCTAACAGCTGACACTCGTCAACCTGGAGGGGCTTGGCCGCATCGGGAGTGCCATGCCGATCTCACCCGAGCAGACGCGCCGGGCTGCCACTGGCCCTCATCGCCGCACCCCTCGTGAGTTCGTCCATTAAAGCTGCGCCTATGGAACCTCCAGCGCCTCCACATGGTCGAGCCCCCAGGTGAGCAGCGGGACGAGCTTCGGCACATAGACCGTCTCGACCTGGCCCTTGTTGGCAAGGGCGCTCTCGAAGTCTTCCTGCCGATAGGCCACGACCATCACCGGCAGCCCGGGCGCCAGCGCGGCGCAGCGCGAGGCGCTGACCTTCCGCGTCACGTCGATGATCAGAACGCAGCCCAGCTCGACATGCTGCGTCGTGCCGTCGGCGCGCGGGCGGTCGATGCTGCCGCCCCGCTGCACGAAGCCGATCGTGTCCCGGCCCACCGGCGCCTGCTCTTCCGGCAGCGTGCCGGAGCCCTTGGAGAGCGAGCCCAGGCTGCGCTCGACATCCGCCCGGCTGTCGTAGATCCGGTACTGCACGGCCGCCGTGGTGGCGCCCGAAAGCTCGATCTCGACCTCCGAGGCGACCCCGGTGGCGCGAGCCTTGTCCACCACGTTCATGTCGACGGTCCGGCCGAGCCTGTAGCCCTCAGGGGGCGTCGTCCCGTCGGCGGGCGCCGCCAGCAGGGCCCGCCGGATCGCGCCCGGGGTCGGCTGATCCGACGCCACGGACGGCAAGGCGGGCGCGATCACGACCGTCAGGACGAACCACAGGCCGACAAGGCGCCGAGCCCCGCTCCGTGGCATTCTTCTTTTCGTCATGGCCCAACCCTGTCGCAGGCGGCGACTGCCGCTTCCGCCGGCCCCGGTCCTAGCACGCGACAGGCGAGATGACAGCTCAATGTTCGCGTCGTCCTGCAAGGCCGGCTCAACCGGCGGGATCGGACTGGCAGGTCGGATTCCATGAAACGGGGAAATGCTCGGGAGAAAGCGGCCGGCATGGTACAGCGCGCCGAAAATACTCGTGCCGGCTCTATATTTCCTATCGCCAAGACAAAAGAAGTCGCGCTAGCGCCAGGGCGGCAGCGCCTCAAGAGCCTGCCCTGACGCTGCGTCCCGAAGGCTCGCAGGCATAAGTAAGGAACGATCCATGTGGGGGCTACGCATAGTAACGGCGGCGATCGCGCATCGTCTCGATCGCGGCGTCCGCCGGAGCGCAGTCGCTCTTCAACGATCTCAACGCCAACGATGCGGCGATCCAGGCCAAGGAAAAGGCGCCATCGGGCGGTGGCAACGGCGAGAAGGTGAAGATCGGGCTCGCCATCGCTCCGGTACCGCTCAATCTGGCCGGTCGGAACAAGAAGGATGTCGCGCTCGGCAGCTATCTCGTCAACGCGGTCGCGGCTGCAACGACTGCCATACCTGGCCCAACTTCGCGGCCGGCGGCGATCCCTATACGGATACTCCCTCTGCGCCAGGCCCGAGCAGATCAACACGGCAGGCTACCTCGCCGGTGGCCGGCCATTCGGCCCGATCATCTCGCCCAACATCACGCCTGACAAGAACGGTCAGCCGGCGGGGCTGACCTTCGCCCAGTTCCTCAACGTGTTCCGCACGGGCGTCGACCCGGACAACTCGACCCGGCTCCTCCAGGTCATGCCCTGGCCCGCCTACAAGAACATGACGGACCGGGACATCTTCGACATCTACGTCTACCTGACCGCGATCCCGTCGATCACGAGCACCGAGGCGGCGGCCCAGCAGTAGGACCGACCGAGACGGGCTCGATGCTCCATGGCGCCCGGCGGCCTCCCGTCGGGCGCCGGCCGCAGCCGTCATGCGCTGGACCGCCCTGCTTGACCCCGCGGATGGCGGCTGCCACGATCCGGCTGAAACGGTTCAACGATCAAGGCTCGAGAAGCGCGCATGACCGCCGCACCCGTCGCTCCCACCGGCCCGCACGCGCTCCAGGCGATCTTCGGCAAGCCCTCGCGCGTGCTGATCGGCGTCATCCACGCCCGCCCGCTGCCGGGCTCCCCGGCCTATGAGGGAGAGCCCGTCCAGGCCATCTACGACCATGCGGTCGAGGAAGGCCGGCGCTACGCCGCGGGCGGCTTTCATGGCCTGATCGTCGAGAACCACGGCGACATCCCCTTCTCGAAACCCACCGCACTCGGCCCCGAGACGGCGGCCGCCATGGCCGTGATGACCGCCAAGGTGCGCGAGGCCACGGGCCTGCCGGTGGGCGTCAACGTGCTGGCCAACGCGGTCATCCAGGCGCTGGCGGTGGCCAAGGCCGCGGGTGCCGCCTTCGTGCGCGTCAACCAGTGGGCCAACGCCTATGTCGCCAACGAGGGCCTGCTCGAGGGCGAGGCCGCGGCCGCCATGCGCTACCGCAGCTGGCTCCACGCCAAGGAGGTGCGCATCTTCGCCGACACCCACGTCAAGCACGGCGCCCACGCCATCACGGCCGACCGCAGCCTCGAGGAGCTGACCCGGGACCTCGAATGGTCGGGTGCCGATGCCGTCATCGCCACCGGCCAGCGCACCGGCGACGCCGCCAAGCTGGACGAGCTCGACCGCGTCCGGGCGGCAACCCGGCTGCCCCTCCTCGTCGGCAGCGGTGTGACACCCGGCAATGTCGGCGACATCCTGAAAACCGCCGATGGCGTCATCATCGCAAGCGCCCTCAAGCGGGACGGCGTGTGGTGGAACGAGGTCGACCCCGACCGCGTCGCCGCCTTCGCCGCCCGGGTGGCGGCATTGCCGTGAGCCTGCTCGTCGTCGGCAACGCCTGCCTCGACATCGTCCTCACCCTCGACCGGCTCCCCGCCGCGGGCGAGACCCGCCTCGCCTCGGGCAGCCGCCGCGAGCCCGGCGGCAAGGGCCTGAACCAGGCCGTGGCGGCCCACCGCGGCGGTGCCTCCGTGCGCCTCGCGGCCGCCCTCGGCACCGACGCCAGGGGGTCCTTCCTCAACACCGCCATCGTGGCCGAAGGCCTGTCGGCCGACGACCTCGTCCGGATCGATGGCGAGAGCGACCTCTCGGTCGTCATGGTCGACGCCAAGGGCGAGAACGCCATCGCCAGCACCGCCGCAGCCGCCGCGGCCCTCGAGCCGCCCGCTTGCCTCGCCGACCTCGGCCCTGCCGACTTTCTCCTCCTCCAGGGCAACCTCTCCGCCGCCACCACCCGGGCCTGCCTCGAGGCCGCACGCCAACGCGGCGTCCGCACCATCGCCAACCTCGCCCCCATCGCCTTCGACTGGCGCCCGCTCCTGCCGCTCATCGACCTCGCCATCGTCAACCAGCCGGAGCTGCAGGCCCTGGGCGGCGCCGATCTCCTTCTCGCGGGCGGCGTCGGCCAGCTCGTCGCGACGCAAGGTGCCGCCGGCGCCCTCCTGCGCGACCACGGCGGCGAGCTGCCGATAAAGGCGCCGGTCGTGCGCGCGGTCGACACGGCAGGCGCCGGCGACACGCTCTGCGGCGTGCTGGCGGCCGGCCTCGTCCAGGGGCTGCCCGTCGAGACCGCGCTGCTCTGGGCGGTGCGCGCGGCCTCGCTTGCCGTCACCCGCCCCGGCACCCTCGGCGCGCTGCCGACCGCGGCCGAGCTCGCCGGGCTGTGGCCCTCATGAGCGCAAGGCCGCCGACGATCCGCGAGGTGGCGCGCCGGGCCGGCGTCTCGGTCGGCACGGTGAGCCATGTCCTGACGGGCAAGCGCCCCGTCGGCGCCGAGACCGCCGCCCGCGTCGAGCGCGCCATCGCCGAGCTGGGCTTCAGGCCCGACCATGCCGCGCGCTCGCTGATCGGCCGCCGTGGCCGCGGCGGCCCGGTCATGCCCGAAGGCGCCCCCCGGCTCACCGCCGTCGGCTATGTCAGCGTCGACTACACCGCCCGCGTCGACGTGCTGCCGCACCGCGGCGATCGCGCCCGGGCGCACTCGATCGAGAAGACGCTGGGCGGCCCCGCCGCCAACGTCGCCGTGATGGCGGGCGGCCTGGGAGCGCCCTGGGCCGTCCGCGCCGAGGTGCTGGGCCATTTCGGCGACGATGCGGACAGCGACTGGGCCATCAACCTTCTGGCCGAGCGGCGGGTCGCCGCGGTCCCGGTGGCAACCCGCTCGGGCGAGCGGCTGGGCCGCACCGTCGTCCTGGTCGAGGCGAGCGGTGCCCGCACCATCCTCTACGAGCCGCTCGCCATCCCGTCCGCCGCCCTGCGCCACCACCTGGCCGGCCTGCCCCGCCCGACCGTCCGTCATGCGCTGCACATCCAGGGCCACCACGCGCCCGACCTCCTGGAAGGCGTCTCGAAGGCGCGGGCGCTGGGGCTCGCCACCTCGATCCACCTCACCGGCCTCCCCGAGCCCTGGCACCGGCCCGAGCCCGTCTCGAGGCTTTTCTCGGCCTTCGACTTCGTCGTCATGAACCGCGAGACGGCGGCCCTGGTCACCGGCGTCCGGGGCCCCACCAAGGCGCTGGTCGAGGCCCTCGCGCGCTGCTCCGAAAGCCTCGCCGGCTGCCTGGTCCTGACCCTCGACCATGAAGGCGCCGTCCTGCTGCGTGATCGCCGGCAGGCGCTCCGGATTGCGGCACCGGCCGTCCAGCCGGTCGACACGACAGGTGCCGGCGACTGCCTCGTCGGCGTCTTCCTCGCCGCCTGGCTCAACGGCGCTGCCGAAGAGACGGCGCTGGGCCATGCCGTCCACGCCGCCAGCCGGTCCGTGACGGTGGCGGGCGCCCAGGAGATGACGCTCTCCGCGGCCGCCCTGCTCGGGCCCGACCTCGCCGCTTGATCGTGCCGCTTGACGACGCCGAACGGGCCGGGCATCGTGATTGAAACGTTTAACTCAGCCGTTGGGGGAACGTGGCACCCTTCCTCGAGGCCCGCGGGATCGGCAAGCGCTTCGGTGCCCTTCAGGCGCTGGAGGGTGTGAGCCTCACGCTCGAGCAGGGAACGGTCACGGCGCTGGTCGGCGACAACGGTGCCGGCAAGTCCACCTTCATCAAGACCTTGTCTGGTGCCTACGAGCCGACCTCGGGCGAGCTGCTGGTCGAGGGCAAGGGTGTCATGCTGCGCTCGCCGCAGGACGCGGCAGCCCAGGGCATCGCCACGATCTTCCAGGAGCTGGCGCTGGCCGAGAACCTCTCGGTCGTCGAGAACGTCTTTCTCGGCCGCGAGCGCACCCGCCGCATCCTCGGCATCCCTTTCCTGCGCCGCCGCGCGATGCGCGAGCAGGTGCAAAAGCTCCTGCGCGACCTCGACGCCCACATCCCGGACATCCAGGCCCAGGTGGGCTCGCTCTCGGGCGGCCAGCGCCAGGCGGTGGCGATCGCCCGGGCACTCGAGCTCGAGGCCAGGCTCGTCATCATGGACGAGCCCACGGCAGCGCTCGCCGTGGCCGAGACCAGGAAGGTGCTGGAGCTGGTCCGCAGCCTGCGCGCCGCCGGCCGTGCGGTCCTCTTGATCAGCCACAACATCGCCGACGTCTTCGAGGTGGCCGACCGCATCATCGTCTTCCGCCGCGGCCGCAAGGTGGCGGAGCGCGACCGCGCCCTGACCGATCCCGAGGAGATCGTGGCGCTGATCACCGGCGCCCATCCGAGCCTGCGCGGGCTCGAGCAGGCCGCGGCCTGAGGCATGGCATGAAGCAAGGGTGAGGGAGAACGCGTGATGAGACGGAAGCTCGGATTCCTGGCGGCCGCGTGCGCGGTGGCCCTGATGGCCGGTGGTGCCAACGCCGCCGACAAGCCCAAGGTGGCCTTTATCCCGCAGATCATCGGCATCCCCTACTTCAACGCGATGGAGGCCGGGGGCAAGAAGGCGGGGGAGGCGCTGGGCGTCGACTTCATCTATCAGGGCCCGGTCGACACCAACCCCGTCGACCAGCTCCAGATCCTCTCGAACCTCGTCGATCAGGGCGTGCAGGCGATCGCCGTCTCGGTGCTCGACGCCTCCTCGCTGGCCCCGGTGATCAAGCAGGCGGAGGCCAAGGGCACCACCATCTTCACCTCCGACAGCGACGCGCCCGACAGTGGCCGGGCCGTCTACGTGGCCCAGGCCACGGACCAGGGCCTCGGCTTCACGATCATCGACGAGCTCGTGAAGCGGGTCGGCGACAAGGCCAAGATCGGCATCGTCTCGGGTGAGCCCACGGCCACCAACCTCAACGCCTGGATCGGCTTCATGCAGCAGCGCGTGAAGGAGAAATATCCGGGTGTCACCCTGCTGGCGCCGCAATATGCCGGCGGCAGCGCGCAGAAGGCGAGCCAGATCGCGACCGACCTGATGACCGCCAACCCCGACCTCAAGGGCCTGATCGGCGTGGCCTCGACCACCTGCCCGGGCGTGGCGCAGGCGATCGAGAGCGCCGGCAAGATCGGCCAGGTCGTCGGCACCGGCTACTGCAGCCCCAACACGGCGCGCTCCTACATCAAGTCCGGCGCCATGGGCTTCACGGTGCTCTGGGATCCGGCAGCGCTGGGCTACCTCACCGTCTGGGCCGGCAAGCAGCTCATCGACAAGAAGCCCTTCGAGGCCGAGAACACGGTGCCCGGCATGGATCACAAGATCAGCTACGACGCGAAGACGAAGGTCCTGCTGCTTGGGCCGCCGGCCGTCTTCACCAAGGAGAATGTCGACAAGTTCGACTTCTGATCGAGCGTCGGGCAACCCTTCATGCAGGTGAGGCGTGAGCTTCTGCTGCTTTGCGCCTGCCTCGCGGCGGGGCTGGTCTTCGCGCTGGCCTCGCCCTACTTCCTGCTGCCGGCCAATCTCGCCACCATCGCCCGCAGCAGTGTCGAGTTCCTGATCATCGCGCTGGGCATGACGATCGTGCTCGCCGCCGGCGGCATCGACATCGCGGTCGGCGCCGCCATGGGGGTGAGCGCCATCCTCGTGGGCACCGCGCTGGCGGCCGGCTGGCCCGGGCCGATCGTGGCGCTGCTGGGGCCGCTGGGCGGGCTCGTGCTGGGCCTCGTCGCCGCCGCCATCGTCGTCCTGGGCCGCGTGCCGCCCATCATCGCCACGCTCGGCCTCTTCGGCGTCTGGCGGGCGCTCATCTATCTCCTCTTGGGCGGCAGCTGGCTCTCGGGCCTGCCCGACACGCTGGGCTGGCTCGTCAAGCCCACGCTCCTGGGTGTGCCCATCGTCGCCCTCGAGCTTTTGGTCCTCTACGCGCTCGCCTGGATGGTGATGTGGCGCACGCCGCTCGGCGTCTGGTGGCTCGCCGCCGGCGGCAACGAGCCCTCGGCCCGCCTCGCGGGCGTGCCCACGGGCCGCGTGCGCGCCGCCGCCTTCGTCCTCTCGGGCACGCTCGCCGGGCTCGCCGGCACCTTCTACGTGGCCCAGTACCGCAATGTGGAGATGACCACCGGCGGGACCATCGCGCTCGACGCCATCGTGGCGGCCGTGCTGGGCGGCGCCAGCGTCACCGGCGGCCGCGCCAGCCTCGTCGGCACCGCCCTTGGCGTGCTGCTCGTGCGCATCCTCCAGAACGGCTTCGTCCTCGTGGGCGTGCCCAGCCTGTGGAGCCAGGTCGTGATCGGGGCGCTCCTGCTCGTCACCCTCGGCCTCGAGCGCCCGGGCCTTCTGTTCCGGCCGCGTCAGGCATGAGCGCCACCCGCACCAAGCTTTTGGCCCTCCTCGTCCTCTGGGGCCTGATGCTGGCCGTCTTCGCCGTGGCCGTGCCCGACGCCTTCCGCCCCGACACGCTGCGCAGCGTGCTCCAGTTCTCGACCATCCTGGCCCTCGTCACGCTGGGCCAGAGCCTCGTCGTGCTGGCCGGCGGCGGCGGGATCGACCTCTCGGTCGGTGGCGCCGTGGCCCTGGCCGGCCTCGCCATGGCGTGGATGGGCCAGCTCGGCGGGCCGGCGCTCGGCATCGCCGCTGCCCTCGTGGCGGGCCTCCTCCTCGGCGCCTTCAACGGCTGGCTCGTCACCCGCGTGCGCCTCGTGCCGCTCATCGCCACGCTCGGCACCTTCTACGTCTATGGCGGCCTCGCCATCGCCCTCACCGGCGGCCGGCCCGTGGGCGGCATCGACGCCCTGCTGGCGCCCCTCGGCCGCGGCACCATCGGGCCCTTGCCGATCCACTTCCTGGCCTTCGTGCTGCCGCTCTTCCTCGTGGCAGCCCTGCTCCTCCACGCCACCTCGTGGGGCAGCTGGCTTATCGCCACGGGCGGCAACGAGACGGCGGCCCGGCTCACCGGCGTGCCGGTCGACCGGCTGCGCCTCGTCCTCTACGCCGTCTCAGGCGGCCTGGCCGGGCTCGCGGCCGTCGTCGCCAACGCCTGGCTGCTGAGCGCCCGGCCCAATATCGGCCAGAATCTCGAGCTCGAATCGCTGACGGCAGCTCTCCTCGGCGGCATCGCGATCCAGGGCGGCCACGGCAGCGTGCTGGGCCCGCTCGTGGCGGTGCTGTTCCTCACCACGTTCAAGACGGGCCTCCAGCTCGCGAACATCAACACGATCTGGCAGGTGGGCGGGATAGGGGCGCTCCTCATCCTCTCCGTCCTCGCCGACCGGCCATGGAAGGGAAGAGGCTGATGGACACGACCGACAAGGCGCTCCTCGACGCGGTCGAGCGGGCTGCCGACCGCATCACCGAGACGCTCGCCGACCTCATCGCCTTCCCCAGCATCGTGCCGGTGGACCCCACCAAGGCCGGCCCGGCCGAGCGCGAGTGCCAGACCTATCTCCGGGACCGCCTGAAGGAGCTCGGCTTCAAGACGGACTTGTGGGATCCCGACGGCCCGGCGCTCTATGCCAAATACGAAGGCCGGCCCGGCGCCCACAAGGGCCGCACCTTCGAGGGCCGCCCCATCCTGGCCGGCACGCTCGAGGGCACGGGCGGCGGCCGCTCGCTGATGCTGACGGGCCATATCGACGTCGTCCCGCCGGGCCCCGCCTCCCACTGGCGCACCGATCCCTTCAAGGCCACCGTGGCCGACGGGCGGATCGCCGGCCGCGGCTCGGTCGACATGAAGGGCGGCGTCGCCTCGATGCTGATGGCGGCCGCCCTCGTGCGCGAGCAGGGCCTGCCGCTCTCGGGCGACGTCGTCTTCACGACCGTCGTCGACGAGGAGATCGGCGGCATGGGGGCGCTTGCCATGGTCGATCGCGGCTACCGCGCCGATGCCGGCATCCTGCCGGAGGCCACGGCGCTCGCCATCTCGCCCGTCTGCCACGGCATCCTCTGGGGCCGCATCCTGATCGACGGCATCGGCGGCCATGCCGAGCTGCTGCCCAAGGCCTGGGACGATGGCGGCCCGGTCGACGCCGTCTGGCTGATGCGCCAGATCATGGACGGCATCGACATCCTGAACCGCCGCTGGGCCAACGACCCGAGAAAGCGCCACCCGCTGATGGACCTGCCGAACCAGGTCCTGGTCACCCAGGTGAAGGCGGGCGAGCACCCCAGCTCCTTCGCCGGTGCCGCCGAGATCATCATCGACGCCCAATATCTCCCGGCCGAGAAGGACGAGGTGGGCCTGGGCGGTGCCGTGAAGCGCGAGATCGAGGCGCATCTGGCCGAGATCTGCCGCGCCGATCCCTATCTCCGCCGCCACCCGGCCCGCATCGAGTGGATCCTCGATGCCGACTGCGCCGAGGTGCCCGTCGAGCATCCCTTCATCGGCGCCATGGAGGATGCCGTGCGGGCGAGCGGCAAGCCGCCGCGCTTCTGGGGGCTGGGCGCCCACAGCGACATGGGCCTGCCCTGCGGGCTGGGCGCCACGCCCACGATCAACTTCGGCCCCGGCGATCCCTCGCAGGCCCATCAGCCCAACGAGTTCGTCCCGATCGCCGACCTCGTCGCCGCCACCAAGATCATGGCGCTGGCGATCCGAAGGTGGTGTTCTTGAAAGGTCCAACTGGGTGGGAGACGCAAAGATGCTGATCACGCGGAGAATGATGATCGCAACCGCGGCCCTGGCCGCGTCGAGCCTGCCCGGGCTCGCCCGGGCGGCTGATCAGCCGACCATCGCCCTGGTCACGATCAACCAGCAGGCGCTCTTCTTCAACCAGATGAACGAGGGGGCGCAGAAGGCGGCCGACGCCGGCGGCGCCAAGCTCGTCATCTTCAACGCCAACAACGATCCGGCGGCGCAGAACAACGCGATCGAGACCTATATCGCGCAGAAGGTCAGCGCCATCATCGTCGAGGCGATCGACGTCAACGGCATCATGCCGGCCGTCAAGGAGGCGTCGGACGCCGGCATCCCCGTCTTCGCGGTGGACGCGATCCTGCCGGCCGGCCCGCAGAAGAGCCAGGTGGGCGTCAACAACGAGAAGGCGGGCGGCCTGATCGGCGATGACTTCCTCAAATATGTGAAGGCCCACGGCGGCAAGGCCAAGCTCGGCATCGTCGGCGCCCTCAACTCCTTCATCCAGAACCTGCGCCAGAAGGGCTTCGAGGACGTCGTCAAGAAGGACCCGGGCGTCACGATCGCGGGCGTCGTCGACGGTCGCAACATCCAGGACAACGCCATGACGGCGGCCGAGAACCTGATGACCGGCAACCCCGACCTCAACACCGTCTACGCCACCGGCGAGCCCGCGCTCATCGGTGCCATCGCCGCCGTCGAGTTGCAGGGACTTCAGGACAAGGTCAAGATCTTCGGCTGGGATCTGAGCGCCCAGGCGATCAAGGGCATCGACGAGGGCTATGTCGTGGCCGTCGTCCAGCAGGACCCGATGGGCATGGGTGCCGCCGCTGTCGAGGCCGCGCTCAAGACGCTCAAGGGCGAGACCGTGCCCAAGGAGATCGAGGTGCCGATCACCATCGTGACCAAGGCGAACGTCGACAAGTTCCGCTCGATGTTCAAGTGAGCGGCGAGACGGGCAACATCGCGGGCGACGAGGCGGCGGCTCCCGCCGCCTCGGGCCCCGAGCGCGTCCTGATGACCGGCATCAGGAAGCGCTACGGCTCGATCGAGGCTCTCCGGGGCGTCGATCTGCGCCTGATGCCGGGCGAGGTGCTGGGCCTCGTCGGCGACAACGCCGCCGGCAAGTCGACCCTCACAAAGATCCTGGCAGGCGCCACCGAGCCCGACGCGGGCGAGATCCGGATCGACGGCGAGCCCGTGCGCTTCACCAGCCCGGCCGAGGCCCGCGCCCGGCGGGTCGAGATGGTCTATCAGGACCTTTCGCTCTGCGACACGATCGACGTCGCGGGCAATCTCTGGCTCGGGCGCGAGCCCCTGCGCGGCCGCGGCCCCCTGCAGCTGCTCGACCATGCCCGCATGCGCGAGGGTGCGAGGGCCATGCTGGACGCCCTCCACATCCGTGTGCCGAGCCTCCGGGCGCTCGCGGGCGGCCTCTCGGGCGGCCAGCGCCAGTCGGTCGCGATCGCGCGTGCCGTCTCGTTCGAGCCCAGCGTGCTCATCATGGACGAGCCCACCTCCGCCCTTGCCGTGGCCGAGGTCGAGGCCGTGCTGCGCCTGATCACGCGGGTCAAGGAGCGCGGCGTCGGGGTCATCCTCATCACCCACCGCCTGCAGGACCTCTTTCGCGTCTGCGACCGCATCACCGTCCTTTACGAGGGCCGCAACGTGGCCGAGCGCCGGATCGAGGAGACCAATCTCGAGGAGCTGGTGGGCCTCATCGTGGGCGAGCGGCTGGCCCGCGCCCGGGCAGAAGCCCTGTGAGCGCCGTCGCCGACCGCCCCAAGGAGGAGCGCCGCAGCCTCGGCGATCTCCTCACGCCGCACGCGCCCGTCCTCAGCATCGCCGCCTTCTTCGTCCTGATGGCGGTGGGCTTCGGCCTCGGCACCGAGGCCTTCCTCTCCGAGACGAACATCCTCAATCTGCTCCGGCAGAGCGCACCGCTGCTGATCACCGCCATCGCGATGACCTTCGTCATCACCACCGGCGGCATCGATCTCTCGGTGGGCTCGGTGCTGGCGCTGGTGAACGCCTCGGCGGCGATCCTGCTGCAGATGGGCATACCCTGGCCCATCGTGATCGTGGCGATGCTGCTGCTGGGTGCCCTGGTCGGCCTCGCCAACGGCTTCGTCACCGCCTACGAGGGCATCCCCGCCTTCATCGTGACGCTCGCCTCCTTGAGCATCTTCCGCGGCATCGCCCTGCTCATGACCCAGGGCTACTCGATCCCGATCGCGCCCGGCGCCTTCGTCGAGCTCGGCCGCGGCTGGCTCTTCGGCGTCCCGCTGCCGGCGATCCTGGCCGTGCTGGTCTCCATCGTCGGCTGGGTGGCGCTCACGCAAGCGCGCTTCGGCCGCTACGTCACCGGCATCGGCGCCAACGCCGAGGCGGTGCGCCGCTCCGGCGTGGACGTCAGGCGTGTCACCGCCCTCACCTACGTCCTCTCCGGCATGGCGGCCGCCCTCTCCGGGCTCATCATCGCGGGCCGGCTCGGCAGCGGCTCCTCCAACGCCGGCGTCGGCTTCGAGCTCACCGTCATCGCGGCCGTGGTCCTGGGCGGCACCAGCCTGATGGGCGGGCGCGGCACGATCGTCGGCACCGTGCTGGGGGCGCTCACCATCGCCGTCATCGGCAACGGCCTGATCCTCGCCCACATCTCGCCCTTCTTCACCCAGATCGTCACGGGCCTCATCATCCTGATCGCGATCTGGCTCAACACCCGTGTGTTCCGCACCACGCTGCTCGCGAGGAGCCGATGAGCGATCTCAGCCCGACCCATGTCGGCAGCGGCCAGGTCATGACCGTGCTGGGCCCGATCCCGGTCGAGGATCTGGGCGTCACGCTGATGCACGAGCATCTCCTGAACGACTGCCGCTGCTGGTGGAACCCGCCCACGACGCCAGAGCGCCAATACCTGGCCGAAGGCCCGGTGCGCCCCGAGATCCTGGCCGAGCTGCGCATGGATCCCTTCGTCAACAAGCACAATTGCGCGCTCGACGACGAGGCGGCCGTCATCGAGGAGCTTGCGCCCTTCAAGGCGCTCGGCGGCAAAAGCGTCGTCGACCCCACCTGCCGCGGCATCGGCCGCAACCCTTCGGCACTTCAGCGCATCTCGAAGGCCACCGGCCTCGGCATCGTCATGGGTGCCGGCTACTACCTCCAGACCTCGCATCCGCCCGAGCTCGCCTCGATGGACGCAGAGGCGATCGCCGATCAGATCGTCATGGAGGCGGTGGACGGCATCGATGGCGTGCGCATCGGCCTCATCGGCGAGATCGGCGTCAGCAGCGACTTCACGCCCGACGAGGAGCGCTCGCTCCGGGGTGCCGCCCGCGCCCAGGCCCGCACCCGCCTGCCGCTGATGGTCCACCTCCCCGGCTGGTTCCGCCACGCGCATCGGGTCCTCGACATCGTCGAGGCCGAGGGCGGCGATCCCCGCCACACCGTCCTTTGCCACATGAACCCCAGCCTCGACGATCCCGACTACCAGACCAGCCTTGCGAGGCGCGGCGCCTTCATCGAGTACGACATGATCGGCATGGATTTTTTCTATGCCGACCAGGGCGTGCAGTGCCCGGCCGACCATGAGGTGGCGGCCGCCATCAAGCGGCTCATCGACTGGGGCTATGGCGACCGCGTCCTGCTCTCGCAGGACGTCTTCGTGAAAATGATGCTGACCCGCTACGGCGGGAACGGCTACGCGCACGTGCTGCGCCACTTCCTGCCGCGCCTGCGCCGGCTGGGCGTGCCCGAGCCCGTGCTCACCGGCCTCATGGTCACCAATCCGCGCCGCGTCTTCAGTCAGAAGTGGCGCGACGCCTGATCCGACGGAGTATCCGAGCCGATGGCAAAGAAGAGAATCCTGCTTGCCGGCGAGTCCTGGACGAGCACGTCCACGCACATCAAGGGCTTCGACCAGTTCCCGACCATCAGCTTTCATCTGGGCGCCGAGCCTTTGGTGGCGGCGCTCAAGGACTCGCCCTTCGACCTCCATTACATGAAGGCGCACGAGGCCGCGGTCGAGTTCCCCCTGAAAAAGGAAGAGCTCGACGCCTACGCCGCGGTGATCCTCTCCGATCTCGGCTCGAACACGCTCCTTCTCCATCCCGACGTCTGGTTCAAGGGCCAGCCCGTCCCCAACCGCCTGCGCCTCTTGCGCGACTGGGTCGAGGGCGGCGGGGCGCTGATGATGATCGGCGGCTACTACAGCTTCCAGGGCATCAATGGCGGTGCTCGCTACCACAAGACCGCCGTCGAGGAGACGCTCCCCGTCGACTGCCTGCCCTATGACGACCGGGTCGAGATCCCGGAAGGCTTCGAGCCTGAGCTGGTCGAGCCCCAGCACCCGATCCTCGAGGGCATGGGCGGCACCTGGCCCGTTCTCCTGGGCGTCAACGAGGTGACGCTGAAGAGCCGACCCGGCGTCCAGCTCCTCGCCCGCGTGCCCGAGGCCCAGGGCGGCCACCCGCTGCTCGCCACCGGCACCTTCGGCCGCGGCCGCACGCTCGCCTGGACCTCCGACATCGGCCCGCACTGGCTGCCCCAGCCCTTCGCCGACTGGCCGGGCTATGCCCGCCTGTGGCGCCAGTCCCTGACCTGGCTGACCGAAGGGCGGTAGCCTCCGCCCCGCCGAGCTTTTTCCCTCGGCGGGAACCATGAACGGCATGTCACGGTTGCTCTCGATCTTCCAGGGATCGGGAGGCACCAATGCTCCGACGCGTGGCGGTGATCGCCGCGGCTGTGGTTCTCTGCCTGGCGATCCTGATCGTCGGCGCCTTGGCGTGGATCACCTTCTATCCGGGGGTCCTGAAGGGCCCGATCGAGCGTATCGCCAGCGACCGGGTCGGCATGCCGGTGCGGATCGAGGGGCCGCTCGCCCTCGATCTCGGCAAGGTCGTCCAGCTCGAGGCCCAGGACATCCGCGTCGAGGCGCCGGGCTGGGCCTCGGCGCCCGACCTCCTCTCGCTGGCCCGGCTGAAGGTGGGCTTCGACCTGCTGGCCTACCTGCGCGACCGCACCATCCACCTCACCCGGATCGACCTCGATCGGCCGCAGCTGCTCCTCGAGCGGGACGCGCAGGGCCGCACGAGCTGGCCGGAAAGTCTCGGCGCCGGCAAGGACCAGACGGCCCAGGACAACAGCCCCGCACCGCAGATCGATGCGCTGACGATCGAGGACGGCAAGGTCACCTACCGGGATCCCGCCGTCCCGGTCGACATGACGGCCGGCATCTCGACCACGGCCCCGGCAGGGGCGGAGAATTTCGCCAGGCTCGAGGTCAAGGGCGGCGGCAAGCTGCGCGGGCACGAGGTCGACCTCGCCCTCGAGGTGGGCTCGCCCCTGATGCTGGGCCGGCCCGACCAGCCCTTCCCGATCAAGGGTCATCTCGATGTGCCGGGCGCCCAGGTGGAGCTGGAGGGCAACGCCCAAAAGCCCCTGGCGCTCGACGGCGTGACCCTGGCGCTGCAGATCGCCGCCAAGGACCCCGACCAGCTCATGGCGCTTCTCGGACGCAACAGCACGGCGGCGCCACAGCCGCTCTCGGCCGAGATGACGGTGACCCGCGACGCCGGCGTCGTCGCCGTCGAGAAGCTGAAAGCGACCTACGGCGACAGCGCCCTCACCGGCAGCCTGCGCTACGACCCGACCGCGGCCCGGCCGCGCATCGAGGGCCAGCTCGACGCCTCGATGCTCGACGTCCCGGCCCTCCAGGCGCTGGCAGGCGAGCCCATCGAGCCTGCGGCCAAGCCGTCCGAGCCATCGACCAAAAGCCCGCCCTCGCCCTCCGCCCTGGCCAGCCTCGACGGCCGGATCGCGCTACAGGTGGCGCAGGCCCGCCTGCCCAAGGGCACGGCGCACGACATCGCGGCGACCCTCACCCTTCAGGAGGGCCGCCTGACGGTCGACCCCTTGAAGCTGGCGGTGGGCCCGGGCGCCCTCTCGGGCTCCATCGTCACCGGCCCGCTCGACAAGCCGCTCGAGGCGAAGGTGGTGCTGGATGCGAAGTCGGTCGACCTCGGCGCGCTGATGCCCAAGGGCGTCGCCCTCGGTGGCATCGTGTCGGCCAAGCTCACGGGCATGCTGCGCGGCAACGATGTCGAGGCGATAGCACGCCAGAGCACGGGCCAGCTCCAGGGAGGGATCGAGAAGCTCGAGCTGCCGAAGCT
This sequence comes from uncultured Alphaproteobacteria bacterium, assembly GCA_963735065.1. Lineage (GTDB taxonomy): Bacteria > Pseudomonadota > Alphaproteobacteria > Geminicoccales > Geminicoccaceae > CAVTJL01. The sequence continues at coordinate 608,158 of CAVTJL010000001.1, forward strand.
GGGCGATCGCCTGTCCAGGCTCTCCTTCGATGTCGAGCTCGCCGACAAGGGCGACCGGCCGCTCACCATCAGCGCCAAGGGAGAGGTGGGCGACACACCGCTCGAGATCGACGCCCGTGGCGGCGACCCCTCGCTTCTGCTCCGCCAGGAGGCCTATCCGTTGAGCGTCGGGCTCACCCTGGGTCCGACCAAAGCCTCGGCCGAGGGCAGCCTGGGCTGGCCTCTCTCGTCCGGGCAGGCCGACCTCGCTCTGTCGATCGAGGGCCCCAACCCCGGCCCCGTCATGGCGCTCTTCGATCTCCCCGCCGTCAACCTGCCGCCCTATCGGCTGGAGGGTCATCTGAAGCGGCAGGACGCCGCCTGGCGCTTCCAGAAGCTCGACGGCAAGGTCGGCGACAGCGACGTCGCGGGCGAGATGGCGCTCGATCTCGGCGGCCCGCGGCCGAAGCTCACGGGCAACCTCCTCTCCCACCATCTGGATCTCGACGATCTTGGCGGGCTCGTCGGCGCCGAGCCCTCGACCGCCCCGGGCGAGACGGCCTCGGCGCGCCAGAAGGACGAGGCCCGCAAGGACGCGGCCAAGCAGGAGGTCATCCCCGACAAGAAGCTCGATCCTGCGCGCTGGCGCAGGCTCGATGCCGACGTCAAGCTCACGGCCGAGAAGGTCGTGGCGGGCAGGCTGCCCTTCGACGGCTTCGATCTCGAGGTCGTCCTCGACGATGGCCGTCTCCGCGTCGATCCCGTGAAGCTGCAGATGGGCCGGGGCACGGTCGAGGGCCATGTGGGCCTCGACACGCGCAAGACCCCGGCCGCAGCCGATCTCGATCTCACCGCCACCCAGCTGCCCGTGGGCGTGATGCTCAAGCGGCTGAACATCCAGATGGGCAAGGTCGCGACACTCTCCGGCCGGGCGCGCGGCGGCATGGACATCACGGGCCGCGGCCTCAGCCTCAAGGACATTCTCGACAGCGGCAACGGCGAGCTGACGCTCGTCATGGTGGGCGGGAGCATCGATCGCCGGATCGTCGAGGCGCTTGGCTTCGATCTCCTGGGCATGCTGGGCTCGCTCATCGGCGGCGCCCCGGCCGAGCTCGATCTCAACTGCACGCTCGCGGATCTGGCGCTCAAGAACGGCGTCCTCACCACGCAGTCGCTCGTGATCGACACGGATCCGGCCGACATCGGCGGCCAGGGCACCATCGATCTGGGCACGGAGAAGATCGATATCGCCCTGATCGCCCGTTCGAAAGGCTCACCCCTCCCGAGCGGCCGGACGGGCATCAAGGTGACGGGCACGCTCGCCAAGCCAGAGATCGGCCTCGAGACCGGCACCCTCCTCGCCCGGGGTGCCGCCGCCGCCACCTTCGGCGTCCTGTTGCGCCCCTTCACGGCCCTGGGCTCGATGATCGCCGGGCCTGCGAAGAGCGACAACGCCTGCAGCGACGTCGTGAAAAACAGCAACGCGGGCTGAGCCCAGCACCTCGTGGGCCGTCGGTGCGGCCCACGAGGATCCTCGCGAGGCTCGCCCGCGCTCAGAACTTGAAAGTGTCGACGTTCTCGGGCGTCACGATCACGGCGGGGCCAAGCACCACCTCGCCGTCCGCCCCGATCGTGTACTCACCGAGCCGCCCGGCCTTGAAGGTCTCGCCCTCCTTGCCGGTGATCTTGCACTCGGCCAGCGCCTGGGCCGCGTAGTAGGTGAGGTAGCCCAGGTCCTTCACGTTCCACCAGATGTCCTGGACCGAGCCTTCCTGGATATACTTCTTGATCAGGGTCGCCGGTGCCAGGCCCGTGAGCTTGATCTTGCCCAGGAGCTTCGCCTGCTCGAAGGCGCGCGCCGCCGCCGGCAGGCCGATGCCGGCCGGCACGATGATCCCCTTGAGCTTCGGGAAGGCCTCGGCCAGCGCCAGCGCCTGCTGCTGGTTGGTCTGCTCGCTCTCCTCGCCATAGGCCACCTGGACGAGCTTCATCTTGGCGAACTTGGGCTCGCCCTCGAGCTTCTTCTTCATGAAGGCGATCCAGGCGTTCTGGTTGGTCGCCGTGGGCGTCGAGGAGAGGATCGCGAACTCGCCGTCGTAGTCGATCATCTTGCCCATGCTCTCGAGCATCTGCTCGGCAAGGCTGTCCGACTTGGCCTGGTTGATGAAGAGGGTGCGGGCGCTCTTGGCCACGTCCGAATCGTAGGCGATGACCCGCACACCCTGCTGGGCCGCGCGCTTCAGGGCCGGTGCCACCGCATTGGCGTCGTTGCCGGCGATCGCCAGCACGCCCACCTGCTGCGACACGAGGTTGTTGATGAACTCGATCTGGGCGTCGGCCGTCGCCTGCGAGGGCGCCTGCTGCACCACCTTGCCGCCGATCTCGCCCTGGGCCTCCTCGGCCCCGGTGCGGGCGACCCCGAAATAGGGGTCGGTGTCGAGCTTGGGCAAAAGGCCCACGGTGACGGGCTCCTTGGCGCAGGCGGGCTCGGCCGCCATGGCGCCACCCAGCATGCCGGGCAGCATCAGCGCTGCCGGGGCGGCCGCCAGAAGAAAGCGTCGCGTCGTCCTCATCATGAGATGGTCCTCCCTGGTTCTGGTCGTTCGTCGAGATCGGGTGCGGCCCGGCTCTCCGGCCCCGCCGCCGCGCGGGAAACGCTCCGGCCGCCGAGAAAGCGCTCGGCGGCGCTGTTGAGAAGAAGGGCTGCGATCAGCAGGAAGCCGATGGCGATGCCCTGGGCGTCGCCGCCGATATTGTTGAGCCCCAGCACGTTGCGCAGCGTCGCCACCAGCACGAGGGCGGCAAAGACGCCGGTGAGCCGGCCGCGCCCCCCGAAGACGCTGATCCCGCCCAGAAGCGCTATCGTGATCACGTCGAGCTCGAAGCCGAAGGCGTTGTTCGCCCGCGCGTTCGAGAGCCGCGCCGTGAAGACGATGCCGGCCAGCGCGCAGGTCAGGCCCGAGACGACGAACAGCCAAAAGCGCACGCGGCGCACCTCGACCCCGGCATAGAGGGCGGCGTCGGGATTGCCGCCGATGGCGTAGATCCGCCGTCCCACCGGCGTGCGCTGGAGCACGATGGCGAAGACCGGCGCCAGCAGCAGGAAGGGGACGAGCGTGTAGGGAATGGGTGTTCCCGGCACCGTGCCGATGCCGAGGTCGGTGAAGAACTCGGGGAAGACGTTGACCGAGCCCGAGCCCAGGATGATGTAGCCGATGCCCCGGAAGAGGGCGAGGGTGCCCAGCGTCACGACGAGCGAGGGCAGGTCCAGAACCGTCACGAGCAGGCCGTTGAACGCCCCGGCAAGGGCGCCTGCGAGAAAGACGATCGGCAGGGCCGCCAGCATCGGCACGCCCGCCCGCACCAGCACGCCCAGGACGACGCTCGTCAGCGCCAGGGTGCTGGCGACCGAGAGGTCGATCTCGCGCGCGATGATGAGGAGCACGAGCGGCAGCGCCAGCAGCGCCTTCTCCGAGACCCCGGCCGCCGCCTGCGAGATGTTGAACGCGGTGGCGAAGTTGGGAACGAAGGCCACCGCATAGACGACCATCGCCAGCGCCGCGGCTGTAAGGAACGCCTCCCAGCCGGCCTGCCGCAGCAGCCTTGCGGCGACCGCGGTCACCCCGGCCGGCCCAGGGCCGCGCGCGCCGAGCGGCGGCCGACCATCGCGTCGATCGCCACCGCCACCAGGATCACGAGCCCATAGACGCCCTGCAGCCACAGCGGATCGACGCGCACCAGCGTCAGGCCGTTGCGGATGACGAGCAGCGTCAGCGCCCCCAGCACCACGCCCAGCACCGTGCCGGAGCCGCCGCGGATCGCGACACCACCCACCACCACGGCCGCGATCACCGTGAGCTCGAAGCCGGTGGCGACGCGCGCATCGATCGTGGCGTAGCGCGATGCCCAAAGGGCACCGTCGAGGCCGGCCAGCAGCCCCGCGGCGCAGAAGGCGCCCAGCACCCGGCGACGCACCGGGATGCCCACGAGCAGCGCCCCGTCCGGGTTCGAGCCGATGGCGTAGAGCTCGCGGCCCATCGCCGTGGCGCGCAGCAGGTAGGCGAGGATGAGAAGCACGACGAGCGCGATCAGCACGATGCCGGGCACGCCCGCAACGCTGCGGCTCGTCATGTCGAGCCAGGCCTGGGGCACCTGATCGGCGCTGACCTGGTGCCCGGCCGCGAGCAGGCTCGTCGCCCCGCGAAAGAGCGAGAGCGTGCCCAGCGTGACGACGATGGCCGGCACCCGGCCGAAGGTCACGACGAGCCCGTTGATGAGACCGCATCCTATGCCCAGCGCCGCGGCGGTTCCGATCCCGGCCCACACGCCCAGCGCTGGATGGAGATGCATCATGTCCGCCGAGGCATAGGCGGTGAGCCCGATGACCGAGGCCACCGAGAGGTCGATGTTGCGCGTGATGAGCACCAGCATCTGGCCGGCCGCGACGATCGTCAGGAGTGCTGCGTCGAGCGAGAGCGCGGTGAGGTTCGAGCCGCTCAGCATGCGCGGGTTCACCACGGCCACCGGCAGGATCACCGCCGCCATGGCGAGCACGAGGCCGAGCTCGCGCTTGGCGGCGAGGCTGCCGAGCCAGGAGGGACGCCGCGGCGGCTCGGGAGGTGCGGCCGCCATGGCCGCGGCCGGCCTTCCCGCATCGGCATCCGGTTCCGGGGCCGAAGCGGTGTCGATCGCCGCGTGCAGGATGCGCTCCTGGGTGGCCTCCCCGCGCGCCATCTCGGCCGTGATGCGCCCCTCGCGCAGCACGAGGATGCGGTCGCACATGCCCAGCAGCTCGGGCAGCTCGGAGGAGATGAGGAGGATCGCCATGCCCTGTGCGGCGAGGTCGGCGATGAGCTTGTGGACCTCGGCCTTGGTCTGCACGTCGACGCCCTGGGTGGGCTCGTCCAGGATCAAAAGGCGCGGCTCGGCCGCCAGCCACTTGGCCAGCACCACCTTTTGCTGGTTGCCGCCCGAGAGGGTGCGCACCGGCTGCGCATAGTCGCCGCTGAAGCGCAGCCGCAGCCGCTCGAGATGCGGGCGCACCAGCGCCAGCTCGCGCGGCCGCTGCACGAGGCCCAGGCGGGCGGCGCGGCCGATGACCGGCAGCGAGGCGTTGGCGAGGATGCCGAACTCCATGACCAGGCTCTGCCCGATCCGGTCCTCGGAGAGATAGACGACGCCGGCCCGCTTGGCGGCGGCGGGCGAGCGGAAGGCGACGGGCCGGCCGTCGAGGCGGACGGTGCCGGCATCGGCCCGGTCGACGCCGAACAGCACGCGCGCGATCTCGGTGCGCCCGCTGCCGACGAGGCCGGCAAAGCCCACGATCTCGCCCGCCCTGACGCTGAAGGAGGCATCGGCGAAGGCGCCCTCGCGCGTCAGCCCCTCGACCTCGAGGACGACGCGGCCGGGCTTGTCCGACACCCGCGGGTACATGTCGCCGAGCGCCCGGCCCACCATCAGCCGCACGGCCCGCTCGTGCGGCATGTCGGCCGCCGCCGCGGTGGCGACGAGCCTGCCGTCGCGCAGCACCGCGATCCGGTCGGCGACGCGGTAGACCTCCTCCATGCGGTGCCCGACGAACATCATCGCCACGCCATGCTCGCGCAGCCCGTCAACAACGGTGAACAGCCGGTCGACCTCGCGCCGCGACAGGGCCGCGGTGGGCTCGTCCATGATGAGCACCCGCGCCTCGGCCGAGAGCGCTCTCGCCACCTCGACCAGCTGCTGCTCGGAGCTGCGCAGGCGCCCCAGGGGCGCCTCCGGATCGGCGGACAGGCCCACCAGCGCCAGCAGGCGCTCCGCCTCCCGGCGCATCCCCGCCCGGTCGAGCGGCATCAGCGTCCCGCCGCGGCGGCCCACGGCCTCGGTGCGGCCGACGAAGATGTTCTCCGCGACGCCGAGATCGGGAAACAGCCCCGGATGCTGATGCATCACGGCGATGCCGTGGCGGCGCGCGTCCTGCGGCGTGCGCAGCTCGACCGGACGGCCGTCGAGCAGCACCTCGCCCTCGTCCGGGCGAAGGACGCCCGCCAGCAGCTTCACGCAGGTGCTCTTGCCGGCCCCGTTCTCACCCAGGAGCGCCAGCACCTCGCCCCGCCGCAGCTCGAGCGAGACATCATCAACGGCGAGGGTACCGCCGAACGCCTTGCCGACCCGATGGAGGCGGGCCACGACCTCGCCGCCGGGGCCGTCCTGACGCCGGCCGGCAGATGTCGCCGCCTCGCGCCCGATGGTACCCGCCATCCGCGCGCCCACCTCGTTCTTGGCTTCCGGCTCCAGGAGCCGCGCCTCCCTCATTCTGTGGCCTTTCCGACCACAAGAATGATTTCATCCCCTCACGGGCGACGCAAGCGCTTCCTCGGCGGCACCCACGAGGGCCTGATGCCCTCCGCCTCGAGGCCTGGCGATGCTCAGTAGCGGCCGACGAGGAGCCCGCCGTCGACGACGATCACCTGCCCCGTGATGTAGCGGGCGCCCTCGGAGGCGAGGAAGAGCGCCACGTCGGCCACATCCTCGGGCTCGCCGACGCGGCCCATGGGCAGGAAGGAGGCGGCGGCCTCGAGGCCGGCCTCGCCCAGCGAATGCACCTCGGAGAGGGCCTGCGCGGTGCGGATGTAGCCCGGCGCTATGCCGTTGACGCGCACACCGTCGCGGGCCAGCTCGACCGCGAGGCCGCGGACCAGGCCCACCACCCCCGCCTTGGCGGCCGAGTAGTGGACATGCTCGTCCCAGCCATAGGCGACGCCCATGATGGACGAGAGCGCGACGATGGCACCCTTGCGCCGCTCGCGCATCGCCGGGGCCGCGGCGCGGATGATGCGGAAGACGCCCGAGAGATCGATGTCGATCGTGTGATCCCACTTGTCGTCGTCCAGCTTCGCCAGCGGCACCTTGTGGGCGATGCCGGCGTTGGCGATCACCGTGTCGAGAGGGCCGTAGGCCGCCTGGACCTTGGCCACCACCGCCTCGGTCGCGCTCGTGCTGCGCACGTCGAGCATGTGAAACTCGGCCTGCCCGCCGCCCTCGACGATCGCCGTCGCGACCTCCTGCCCCTCCTTCTCGAGAACATCGGTCACGATCACCCGATAGCCCGCCTTGGCGAAGGCCAGGGCGGTGGCCCGGCCGATGCCTATGCCGCCGCCTGTCACGAGCATCGTCCGGTCGTCCATGGAAAGCCTCCGGTCCAAGGGAGTGGATGGTGATGCCTCTTCCACAGGCAGGCCATCATGCGCCGATGTGCATAATGCATGCCATAGGCTTCGGCCGCGCGGGATCACGCCGAGGCAACAGCTTCAGGCTGACACGTCTCCTCGTCGGCGGACGATTCCGGTGGCGTGGCGCAGGTGGAAGCGGCCCCGGGACTCGAGCGCTCCGCGGCGGCCCCGCGGCGCTCGCTGCTGTGACTATCAAGCGCGCATCTGCCGTCCGCCGCGGCAACAGCAACAGCGCTGAGCATGCCGAGATCTGCATGCACAAGGCAGCCGCCGGCACGGCATCCCGCCTCACGCGTCTGTGATCACAGGCGGCAGTGACCATCAAATATGCACCTGCTTCCTGCCGCGCCACCGCCAAGAGGGCCACCCGTGCCGTGATCTGCCCGCGCAAGGCTGTCGCAGGCCCTGCGTTTTCTACCCGTCACAGGCCCGGACGGGAACTGGCACGCATCCTGCTTGGCACGCATGTGATCACAGTCGGCGGCCATCACCTCGTCGAGGCGACGGCCGGTCTTCCGCACCGGTGCCCAAGAGAGCCGGGGCGTCGTCCAATCGCCATGCTGACCGCAACTCACGAAGAAGCTTGGGATCCCCATGGGCATATTGTTGGGTGTGGATGTTGGCGGGACGTTCACGGACTTCGTGGCCTACGACAATTCCGGACGCTCGGTCGAAGTTTGGAAGGTTCCATCCGTCCCGGGCGACCCTGTCTCGGGCGTTCTGGCGGGGCTCGACGGCTTTGCCGGCAAGGCATCGGTCGAGGCGATCCGCCTCGGCACGACGGTGGCGACCAACGCCGTCCTCGAGCGCAAGGGTGCCACCGTCGCCTATGTGACGACGCGCGGCCACCAGGATGCCGTCTTCATCCAGCGCGGCAACCGGCGCTGGCACTACGACATGAGCTGGGTGAAGCCCAAGCCGCTGGTGCAGCGCCGGCACTGCTTCGAGCTGAACGAGCGCATCGACGCCTATGGCGAGGTGCTGACGCCGCTCGACCCGGCCGAGGTCGTCGAGGTGGCCCGCCGCATCCGGGCGCGCCCGGAGATCCAGGCCGTCGCCGTATGCCTGCTCTTCTCCTACCTCAACCCGACGCACGAGCTGATGGTGAAGCGCATCCTCGCGGCCGAGCTCGGCCAGGACATGCCGGTCTCGGTGTCCTACGAGGTCCTGCCCAAGTGGAAGGAGTATGAGCGGGCCTCGACGACGATCGCCGATGCCTATCTGCGGCCCGTGGTGACGCGTCAGCTCTCGCGGATGCGGGCGCGGCTCGACGAGGCGGGCCATCGCGCGGGTGCCGTCGTGATCAAGTCGAACGGCGGCGAGATGACGCTCGACGCCGCGGCCTCGGCGCCGGTCAACCTGGTCCTGTCCGGGCCGACGGGCGGGGTCATCGCCAGCCGCCACATCGCCGAGCTCTTGAGCATCGACCGGCTGGTCACGATCGACATGGGCGGCACGTCGACCGACGTCTCGACCGTGCTGGACCGCAAGGAGAGCTTCACCACCGCCTTCGAGATCGAGTGGGGCGTGCCCATCCAGATCCCGATGATCGACATCCGCACCATCGGTGCGGGCGGCGGCTCGATCGCCTGGATCGACAAGGGCGGCCTCCTGCGCGTGGGCCCGCAGAGCGCCGGGGCGCGGCCGGGCCCCGCCTGCTACGGCAATGGCGGCACCGAGGCCACCGTCACCGACGCCAACCTCGTCCTGGGCCGCATCAACCCCGCCAACTTCCTGGGCGGGCGCATGAAGCTCGACGTCGAGGCGGCGCGCGCGGCCATCGGCAGGGTCGCCCAGGCCCTGGGCCCCAACATCGGGGTCGAGGAGACCGCGATGGCGATCGTGCGCATCGTCAACAACAACATGATAGCGGCCCTGCGCTCGGTGCTGATCGAGCGCGGCCTCGACCCGCACGACTTCACGCTGTGCGCCTTCGGCGGCGCCACGCCGCTGCATGCGAGCGAGCTGTGCGGCGAGGTCGGCATCCCCAAGGCGATCGTGCCCCTCAATCCCGGCCAGTTCTCGGCCTACGGCTTCATCCTCACCAACCCCAGGGTCGACCGCCAGCGCACGACCCAGCTCACCTCGAAGGGCTTCGACGGCAAGCGGGCCAACGAGGTGATGGAGGCGCTGGTGGCCGAGAGCGTGGGCGAGCTCGAGGCGCAGGGCCTGAAGGAAGGCTTCGAGGTCTATCGCGGCCTCGAGATGCGCTATCTCGGCCAGAACTACGAGCTCGAGCTGCCGCTCACCTTCGAGCGCTTCGACGAGACGACGAGCGAGCGGCTGTGGACCGCCTTCCACGAGGCGCACGAGGCGCGCTTCGGCTTCAGCATCCCGGGCGAGATCATCGAGATCGTGAACTACACGGTCACCGTGACCGCACGCACGCCCAAGCCCGCGATCGCCCGCATCGAGGCGGGCGGCGGCAACCCCGAGCCCACCGAGCGGCGGACCGTCTGGCTTCTGGGCGGCCCCCAGGAGGTGCCGATCTTCGATCGCGAGCGGCTGCGCGCCGGCGACCGGATCACCGGCCCGGCCCTGATCGAGGAGGCGGCGTCGGTGACCATGCTCGACGCCGGCCATCGCCTCACGGTCGACGCGTTCGGCCACCTCCTCATCGACACCACCGTCTAGGCCGGGAGAGCCAGCGATGCGCTTCGCGAGCAACGGCTACTACATCGAGAAGTACGTCAAGTGCGCCTGCTGCGGCATGCTGGTCTACGGGCCCGGCATCAAGGGCGAGCGTCGCGGCAAGCCCGCCATCTTCTGCACCGACTGGTGCGTCGAGTGGGCTGCCCTCACCGACGCCGATCCCGGCTATGTCAGCCTGCCGATCGTCCAGCCCAAGCTGCCGATCGAGGAGAAGGCCAAGCTCCGCACGGAGCGTCTGGCGCCGCCCGACCCGGTGATGATGACCATCCTCGATTCGACCATGGTGTCGATCTGCCGCGAGATGGGCATCCTCCTCATGAAGACGTCCTACTCGACGATCTTCAACGAGGGCCTCGATTTCACCTGTGCTCTGGCCGACGCCAAGGGCGACATGATCGCCTGCGCCGAGTTCTGCCCCACCATGATCGGCGGCATGCCGCTCCTGATAAAGACCTGCGCGCAGGAGATCCCGTTCGACACGCTCGAGGAGGGTGACGTCATCCTCCACAACGATCCCTATCGCGGCGGGCTGCACTGCCCCGAGCACACCTTCTTCAAGCCCTTCTTCGTCGACGGCAAGCTCATGGGCTTTGCCGTCTGCATCGGCCACATCGCCGAGATCGGCGGCATGGTGCCCGGCGCCTTCTGCGGCGAGGCCACCGAGATCTTCCACGAGGGCCTCCGCGTGCCGCCGGTCCACATCAAGAAGGCGGGCAAGGACGTCGACGAGGTGTGGAAGCTGCTCCTCGCCAACACCCGCACGCCGCGCCAGAACTACGGCGATCTGCGCGCGATGATCGCCTCGGTCGATCTCGGCGTCGCGCGGACGACGGAGATCATCAACAAATACGGCAAGGAGGTCTTCCAGGAGACCTGCGAGGACCTGATGGACTACGCCGAGCGGCGGATGCGGGCCGAGCTCGCCTCCTTCCCCGACGGCAAGTACGGCTTCGAGGACGTCATCGAGAACGACGGCATCGAGCTCAAGCCCTACACGGTGGCGATCGACCTCTACATCCAGGGCGACGAGGTGGTGGCCGACTACAGCCGCAGCTCGCCGCAGGCCAAGGGGCCGGTCAACGCCACCCTGGGTGTGGCGACCGGTGCCGTCTATAACGGCCTCCTCCACGTCACCGATCCCTCGATCCCCAAGAACTCCGGCTGCTTCAGGCCGATCCGGGTGGTGGCGCCGCCGGCCAAGGTGATCAACGTCGACTATCCGGGCCCGCTCGTCGCCGGCAACACCGAGACCCATCCCCGCCTCGCCAACATCGTGATCGGCGCGATGGGCGCCTGCGTGCCCGAGCGGGTCATGGCATCCGAGAGCTGCACCGGCACCAATTTCGTCTTCGGCGGCAATCATCCGGACTATGACGAGTATTTCGCCTGCTACGATCTGATGTCCGGCGGCTGGGGCGGGCGCTTCGGTCATGACGGCAACGACTGCGTCATCGCCATCAACGGCAATTGCCGCTTCAATCCCACCGAGGTGTTCGAGGCGCGGTTCCCGTTCATGGTCGAGACCTGCGAGCTGATCCCGGATTCGGGCGGCGCCGGTCAGTGGCGGGGCGGGCTCGGCTATCGGCGCACCCTCAAGGCGACGAAGGTGCCGATCACCGGCAGCCAGTGCAGCGACCGCCACGAGGTCAGGCCCTGGGCGATCTTCGGCGGCGAGCCCGGCGGCAATGGCGGCACGCTGATCCAAAAGGCCGGCAGCGACGAGTGGCGCACCGTGTGCCAGCTCTACGGCAAGGTCAGCTCCAGCAAATACGCCAACATCCAGCTCGAGCCCGGCGATCGCATCCGCCTTTGGACCCCGGGTGGCGGCGGCTACGGCGATCCGCTGAAGCGCGACCCGGAGGCGGTCAAGGAAGACCTCGCCGAAGGCTACATCTCCAAAGAGGCCGCAACCGAAACCTACAAGCTCTCGCCTTGATGGCAGCGCGCCCGGATTCCCCGGCGCCAGCTGCCCCGCCATCGGCGGATTCCTGACCAAGCAAGGAAGGCAGGCATGACAGATAGGATTGATGGCGGGGCAAAGGGCCCGCCGACGGGTGGCAGGGGCCTCAGCCGGCGTCTGGCACTGGGCGCCCTCGGCAGTGTGGTGGCAGCACCCGCGGTGATGCGCTTCGGCCGCGCGGCCGCGGCGGACACGCCCTCGGGCAAGATCGTCTCCTATGCCTCCGCGGGCCAGCGCTGGGAATTCCCGCAGCGCGGGGTCTACCCGCTGTTCCAGAAGAAGTTCCCGGACATCGAGGTCACCTTCGTGGCCGAGCCCATCGCCGACATGCTGCCGAAGTCGGCGATCGCGATGGCATCGAAGAGCGACCGCTACGACGTCATCCACGAGGACTACAATTATCTGCCCCAGTTCATGGCGCAGAAGGCGGTCGAGCCGATCCAGCCCTATCTCGACAAGGACCCGGCCTACAAGGCCGACATCCTGGCCGATATTCCCGAGAACGTGCTCGATCTCTACCGTGACAAGCCGGCAGCCGAAGGCGGTATCCTCTACGGCCTGCCGCCCGACAGCAACACGCAGCTCCAGTATTACCGGGCCGACGTGCTGGAGAAGGCGGGCTTCAAGAAGCCGGCCGAGACCTGGGAAGAATCGATCGAGATCGCCAAGACGATCTCCGAGGGTGGCAAGAAGCGCGTCGTGGGCACGAGCCTCAAGCGCGGCTTTTGGGCCGGCACCGTGCTGATCACGCTCCTGCGCAGCCATGGCGGCGACTGGTTCGACAAGATGGCGCCGGGCGGCTGGCACCCGGCGCTCGACACCGACGCCGGCCACATGGCCTTCGACACGCTGATGAAGCTGACGCCCTTCCTCGATCCCACGGCCTTGAACGCCTCGGACGACGAATTGAACGCGGCGATGCTCAACGGCACCTGGCTCTATGCGCCGGCGCAGTGGGGCGGGTCGACGATGAACGACCCGAAGTTCACCAAGTTCTCCGAGGAATGGAAGGTGGCGGTGGTGCCCAAGGGCGCCAATCCCGACGGCCGCTTCGCGCCGCACATGGGCGGCCTCGGCCTCATCATCCCGGCCTTCTCGAAGAACAAGGATGCCGCCTGGGAGTGGGTGAAGTTCTGCTGCAGCGGCGACAAGCAGGACCCGGCGATCGGCAAGGCGTGGGTCGAGAACACCGGCCAGCCTGCGCGTCTCTCCCTGCTGCGCGAGTACAGCAACATCCGCCCCTACTTCACCGGCATGATGGAATCGCTGCCGCTCGCGATGCGCTTCCTGCCCATCCCGGAATCGAACGCGCTCTACGAGATGGTGGGAACGGAGGTCTCGAGCGTGGTGACCGGCGGCAAGTCACCGGCCGATGCCCTGAAGTCGATGCAGGCCCAGGCGACCCGCATCATGACCCGCGGCGGCTACTACAGGACGTAGACCACGATCGTAGGTCTGGAGACAGGATGAGGAAGGGGACGCTGGTATGACGGCGCAAGGTGCGGCGACCCTCGGCGGGCGCAGCTGGCGGCGCGACGAGCGCTTCGTGGCGCTGCTGCTCCTGGCACCCAGCGTCCTCTACCTCTTCGTCATGGCGATCTATCCCACGATCTACTCGCTGTGGCTCGCCTTCGAGAACTACACGCTCTACCGCCCGGACATGGTGTCCTTCGCCGGGCTCGAGAACTTCCAGCTCGTCTGGAGCGACGAGGTCTTCTGGCAAAGCCTGAAGGTCACCGTCATCTTCGCCCTGGCCGCGGTCGCGATCGAGCTCGTGCTGGGCTTGGCCGTTGCTATCCTGCTCGACCGCGAGATGCTGGGCATCGGCGTTCTCCGCACGCTCCTGATCGTGCCGGTGCTGATCTCGCCGGTCGGCATGGGGCTCACCTGGCGCTACATCCTGGCGCCCAGCTACGGCCTTTTGAACTACTTCCTGCAGAAGGCGGGCCTGCCGCCGGTCGACTGGATCGTCAGCACGACCTGGTCCCTGCCGATGGTCATCCTGGTCGACGTCTGGCAATGGACGCCTTTCGTCACGCTCATCCTGCTCTCGGCCATCCAGGGCGTCTCGGTCGAGGTCGTCGAGGCGGCCTCGCTCGACGGGCTCACCGAGTGGCAGAAGCTGCGGCGCATCATCATCCCGCTGATCTATCCGGTGATGATGGTCGTCGTGCTGATCCGGCTGATCGACGCCATCCGCACCTTCGACCTCATCTTCGTCCTGACCCGCGGCGGGCCCGGCTCGTCCACGGAGATCTTGAGCATCTACAGCTACGTCACCGGCTTCACCGCGGGCGACATGGGCAGCGCCGCCGCCATCGCCTGGATCACCGTGATCTTGATCAACCTGCTCGTCATCCTCTTCCTGCGCACGCTGGCCAAGGCGGAGGGCTAGATCCGTGATCGAGACGCGCGACGCCAAGGTCTTCGCCCGGGCGGGTGCCGGCGGGGCACGGGCGCAGGCCGGGCGGATCATGCCGGGGCTGCTCAAGATGGCGGCCGTCCTGGTCGTCGCCGCCTGGCTCTTCCCGGTCTACTGGATCGTCCTCACCTCGTTCAAGCCGGCGAGCGAGATCAACAATCCCACCCCCACCTTCCTCGCCACGCCCACGCTCGACAACTACCGCGACCTCTTCGGCCAGTTCGACTTCGCCCACGTTCTCACCAACAGCATCGCCATCTCCTGCATCTCCTGCGCCTTCGTCATCGTGCTGGGCGTCCTCGCCGCCTACGCCCTGGCGCGCATGGAGGTTCCGGGTGCCAAGCACATAGCGCTCTGGATCCTCTCGCTGCGCTTCATTCCGGCCATCGCGGTGGGCATTCCCTTCTACCTCGAATGGCAGAAGTTCAACCTGCTCGACAGCTGGACGGGCCTGGTGCTGGTCTATGTGGCCTTCAACCTGCCCTTCGCGATCTGGCTCCTGCGCGGCTTTCTTGCCGAGGTGCCGATCGAGCTCGAGGAGGCGGCGCTGCTCGACGGGCTCTCGCGCCTGCAGATCATCCGCCGGATCGTCGTGCCCGTGGCGCTGCCCGGCCTCGCCTCGACCGCGATTTTTACTTTTGTCTTCATGTGGAACGAATATCTGATGGCGCTGCTCCTGACCTCGGTCGACGCGGTGACGGTGCCGGTGTCGATCACGAAGTTCATCATGCCCTATTCTATTCTCTGGGGTGACCTCAGCGCCGCGGTCGTGATCCAGCTCATCCCGATGCTGGTCGTCGTCTTCCTCCTCCAGCGCCACATCGTCCGCGGCATGACGCTGGGCGCGGTCAAGTGAGCAGCCATCGCTGCGGCAGTCCGGAGCAAACGCCATGACGCTTTCCCTCCAGGGCGTCCAGAAGGTCTACCCCTCGGGATTCCAGGCCGTGCACGGGCTGGACCTCGAGATCGGGGAGGGCGAGTTCTTCACCCTCCTCGGCCCCTCCGGCTGCGGCAAGACCACGACGCTGCGGATGATCGCCGGGCTCGAGATCCCGACCGGCGGCCGCATCGCGATCAACGGGAAGGACTTCACCCGCACCCACCCGCGCGAGCGCGACGTCGCGATGGTGTTCCAGAGCTACGCGCTCTACCCGCACATGACGGTGCGCCAGAACCTCGTCCTCAACCTCGAGGTCAAGAAGGTCGCGAAGGCCGAGATCGACAAGCGGGTGAAGGACGTCTCCCGCATGCTCGACATCGAGCGGCTCCTGGACAGCAAGCCCGGCCAGCTCTCGGGCGGGCAGCGCCAGCGCGTGGCGCTCGGCCGGGCGCTGATCCGGCGGCCCAACATCTTCCTGATGGACGAGCCCTTGAGCAATCTCGACCTGAAGCTGCGCGAGCGCACCAGGACCGAGCTCAAGAAGCTGCACGAGCAGCTGCGCGTCGCCACGATCTACGTCACCCACGACCAGGCCGAGGCGCTCGTCCTCTCCGATCGCATCGGCATCATGAACGGCGGCAACCTGCTCCAGGTCGGCACGCCGCAGGAGATCTACGACCGCCCCTGCGAGATCTTCGTCGCCAAGTTCGTCGGCACGCCCTCGATCAACCTCTTGCCGGTGACGGTGGGCGAGGAGGCGGGAGGCCTGACGCTGCGCCTCACCGCCACCGGGGCCCTCCTCGGCGGGGCGCTGATCCCGGCCGAGCCCGACGTGATGCCGCTTCTGCGCCAGGCGGGCGGGCAGGCCGTGCTGGGGGTGCGGCCCGAGGCCGTGGCTCTCCTCCACGAGCCAGAGCCCGACGCCGTCGCGGCCCGCATCGACATCATCGAGCCCATGGGCTCGGTCAACCACATCGTCCTCGCCGTCGACGGCATCGACAACGTCACGAGCGACGCCGAGCCCTTCATCGCCGTCGTCCGCTCGAACGAGGAGTTTCATCAGGGTGCGCGCACCTGGCTCACGCTGAGGCCGGACCGCCTCGTCCTCTTCGATCGCGAGAAGGGCCATGCGCTGGCCAACCTGTCCCCGAGCCGGACCTGGCGCACGGCCCAATGCTAGCGCAGGAGCCCAGACCCCCGGGCTTCGTCGGCGATGCGAGCGACATCGTCGAGCGCACCTGCGCCCTCATCCCGGCACTCCGCGCCCGGGCAACGGAGTGCGAGGAGCTGCGCGCCATGCCGGCGGCGAGCGTGCGCGACCTCAAGGCCGCGGGGACCGCGCGCATCCTGCAGCCGGCCCGCTATGGCGGCCGCGAGGCCGGGCTCGAGGCGGTGGTGGACGGGCTGAGCGCGGTGGCACGCGGCTGCGGCTCCACCGCCTGGATCATGGCGCAGCATGTCAGCCACAACTTCATGCTCTCCCACTGGCCGGACGAGGCCCAGCAGGCGGTCTGGGGCGAGGACCCCGAGGCCTTTCTCAGCGGCATCTTCATCGCCCGCTGCGGGCGCGCCCGAAAGGTCGAGGGCGGCTACGTGCTCTCCGGCCGCTGGCCCTGGGTCAGCGGGGTCAGCACCTGCGACTGGTGCCTCTTCTCGGCCGACACCGACGAGGGCGGGGAGGCGCCGGTCGACCGCCACTTCGCGCTGAAGGCCGGCCAGTTCGAGATCATCGACACCTGGCGGGCGATGGGCCTCAAGGGCTCGTCCAGCAACGACGTGAAGGTCGACGAGGTCTTCGTGCCCGAGCACATGACCCTCTCGATCGCCCATCTCAGGGGCGGCCCGACCCCGGGCAACCGCCTCAACACCGCCGCCGTCTACCGCGTGCCGAGCTACCCGATCTTCGGCGTCTTCATCACCAGCGCCTGCCTCGGCATCGCCGAGGCGGCGCTCGAGCGCTACATCGAGAGCGCCAGGGGCCGGGTGGCCCTGATGTCGCGCGGCAAGGTCGAAGGCTACCTGACCCAGCAGGTCAAGGTGGCCGACGCCGCCACCTCCGTCGCCGCGGCGCGCACGATGATGCTCGAGGTCTGCCGCGAGGCCATGGCGCTGGCCTGCCGGGACGCGCTGCCGAGCGACGAGCAGCGGGCGAAGTTCCGCGCACATACGGCCTACGCCGGACGCCTCGCGATGAGCGCCGTCAACCTGCTGTGGGACGCGGGCGGCGGTGCCGGGATCTACGAGAGCAATCCCATGTCGCGCCTCTTTCGCGACATGGCCGCCGCCAACCGCCACTTCACCCAGAACTGGGACGTGAACGGCGGCACCTATGGCAAGGTCCTGATGGGCCTGGGCCTGGACAATCCTTCTCTTTAGCGCGACTGCCGGCTGCAGGGCGCGGACGAGAAAAGCGGCCCGATCGCGGAGCCCGCCCGCCCCTCAGCGCAGATGGCAGGCGACCCAGTGTCGGGGCGCCACCTCGCGCAGCGCCGGCTCCACCGTGCGGCACTCGTCCCGCACATAGGGGCAGCGCGTGTGGAAGTGGCAGCCCTTGGGGCGGTGGGTGGCGCTCGGGATGTCGCCCTTGGGCGCCGTGCCGCTCGGCCGCTTGAAGGAGGGCCTGGGCACCGGCACCGAGGCCAAAAGGCCCTCCGTATAGGGATGGAGCGGGTTGCCGAAGATCATCGGCCGGTCGGCCAGCTCGACGATCCGGCCCAGATACATCACCGCGATGCGCCGGCTGATGTGCCCCACCACGGCAAGGTCGTGGGCGATGAACAGATAAGAAAGACGGCGCTCCTCCTGCAGGTCCATCAGGAGGTTGACGATCTGCGCCTGCACCGAGACGTCCAGCGCCGAGACCGGCTCGTCGGCGACGATCAGGCTGGGGCTCAGGGCCAGCGCCCGGGCGATGCCGATGCGCTGGCGCTGGCCGCCCGAGAACTCGTTGGCATAGTGGCTCATCTGCTCGGGCCGCAGCCCGACCCGGCGCAACAGCTCGGCCACGCGATCGCGCCGCTCGGCGGCGTTGGCGATGCCATGGACCAACAGCGGCTCGCCCACGATCGTCCCCACCGTCAGGCGGGGATTGAGCGAGGAATAGGGATCCTGGAAGACGATCTGCATGCGCCGCCGATAGGGCCGCAGCTGCTTTGCCGGTATGGCCGTGATGTCCTCGCCCGCAAGCTCGATGCGCCCGGCCGTGGGCTCCACCAGGCGCAGCACCGAGCGCCCCAGCGTCGACTTGCCGGAGCCGCTCTCGCCCACGAGGCCCAGCGTCTCGCCCTCGTCGATCGCGAAGGAGACGTCCTCGACCGCATGCACCAGCCCCCGCACGCGCGGGATGACGCCCTTGCGGATCGGGAAATGCTTGGTGAGCCCGCTCACCCGCAGCAGCGGCGGCGACCCGGCCATGCCGGCCGTCGCCTCAGGCCCCGACACCAGGCGCCTCCGCCACGCGCGCGGCTTCCCAGCAGGCCGACCAGTGATCCGGCGCATGCTCCTCGAGCGGCGGTGCCTTTCGCCAGCAGCGCTCGGTGGCAAAGCCGCAGCGCGGCGCGAAGGCGCAGCCTTCGGGCAGCCGGTCGAGCGAGGGCACGAGGCCCGGGATCTCGGACAGGCGGTGCGGCTTGCCGCCGGTCGCGAGCTCGTCGACCCGCGGCATCGAGGCCATCAGGCCCCTTGTGTAGGGATGGCGCGGCCGGTCGAACAGCGGCTCCACGTCCGCCTCCTCGACCTTGCGGCCGGCATACATCACCACCACGCGCTGCGCCGTCTCGGCGACGACGCCCAGATCGTGCGTGATCAGCACCACGGCCGTGCCCAACTGCACCTGCAGCTCGCGGATCAGGCGCATGATCTGCGCCTGGATCGTGACGTCGAGCGCCGTCGTGGGCTCGTCGGCCAGCAGCACCTCGGGATTGCAGGCCAGCGCCATCGCGATCATCACGCGCTGGCGCATGCCGCCCGACATGCGGTGCGGATAGTCGCCGAGCCAGCGCTCGCCGTCCGGGATCTGCACGAGCCGCAGCATCTCGACGGCCCGCTCGCGCGCGGCGGCGCGGCCGAGCCCCTGGTGGAGGACCAAAGGCTCGCAGATCTGCTCGCCCACCTTGAGCAGCGGGTTGAGCGAGGTCATCGGCTCCTGGAAGATCATCGAGATCCGGTTGCCGCGGATCGCGCGCATCCGCTCGGTCGGCAGGCGCAGCAGGTCGTCGCCGTCGAACAGCACCTCGCCGCCGACGATGCGCCCCGGCGGGTAGGGCACCAGGCGGAGGATCGAGAGCGCCGTGACGCTCTTGCCGCAGCCCGATTCGCCCACCACCGCCAGCGTGCTGCCCGGGCGCAGGGCGTAGGAGACGCCGTCGACGGCGCGAACCACGCCGCGGCGGGTGAAGAAGTGGGTGCGAAGGTCCTTGAGCTCGAGGACCGCGGCCCGCGCGGACGGCGTGGCGCCTTCCGGCGTCACGGGCCGACCTGCCGCACGGGCCGCTGCCTGCATCAGGCCATGCCCACCGGCTGCGGCAGGGGATCCATGATGTCGTCCGGCCTGCTCCTGATCATGTCCTCGAGCTCCTTGCGGACCGCCCGCGCCCCCGCATCGTCGAAGAGATTGTCCATCTCGTCGGGGTCGTTGACGAAGTCGTAGAGCTCGCCAGCACCCGAGCCGAGCTCCATGGTCATGCGGTGGGTCTTGGTCCGCACGGTCCGCAGCTTCAGCGCCACGCCGCAGCGCGAGGCGTGGAGGTCCCACTCGTTCAAGGCGAAGTCCCGCGTGTCGCCCTTGCCCTCGACGAGGCCGCGCAGCGAGCGGCCATGCATGGGCGAGGTCTGCTCCACGCCCGCATAGTCGATGAAGGTGGCACCGAGATCGAGGGTCGAGACGGGGTCGGTGACCACCTGCCCCTTGGGCACGCCCGGCCCCGAGACGATGCACCCCACCCGCAGCAGGCCGTCATAGGGGATCGGCCCCTTGAGGATCAGGCCATGGTCGCCCAGCCAGTCGCCATGGTCCGAGGTGTAGACGACGATCGTGTTCTCGGCGAGGCCCAGCGTGTCGAGCTCGGTGAGGATGCGGCCGACATTGTGGTCGATCAGCGAGATCATGCCGTAATAGTTGGCGATCAGGGCACGCAGCTGCTCGTCCGTCTGGGGCGGGATGCGCGAGTAGTTCTGGCGCATGTTGCGCAGCGACTCGTCCTTCAGATCGGGCACGCCCTCGAGGCTGGCACGGTGCCACCAGGGGCGCCGGTCGAGATCCTGCGTGCGGTGCTTGGGCAGGTCGACATCGGCCGGATCGTGCATCCGGCTCCACGGATCGGGGCAGTCGAAGGGATGGTGCGGATCCGGGAAGGACGCCCAGATGCAGAAGGGCTCGTCCTTGTGCTCGCGGAGGTGCGCGATGGTCCGGTCGCCCACCCAGGTCGAGTTGTGCCAGGCCGTGGGCAGCGCCGAGTGCCAGGTCTGTGCTGCGTCGGTCTCGGGCGGCAGATGCGTCTGGTAGAGGCGGTTCTTCTCCTCGCCCAGGCCGTCGCCATAGTACCAGCGCTCGTAATGCTGGCCCGAGGGCGGCTTCATCGGCAGCATGTGGTTGTGGCCCTCGACCACCAGCTCGACATGATCAAAGCCCATATAGGGCCCGTACCAGTCGGGGCCGTAGTTCTGCATGCTCCGCCGGCACTCGGGCGTTCCGGTGGGCGCGAAGGTGTGGGCGGTGGCGAAATGGGCCTTGCCCAAAAGCGCCGTGTGATAGCCCCCCTGCGAGAGCTGGCCCGCGAAGCTCCTGGCGCCGATCTTGGGATCGAGGTCGATGCCGTTGTCGTGGACGCCGTGCGTCAGCGGCAGCAGGCCGGTCAGGATCGAGGCGCGCGCCGGCTGGCAGACCGGGTTGGGCGTGATGCAGGTCTGGAGGTGGGTGCCGTTCTGCGCCAGCCGGTCCAGATGCGGCGTGCGGATGTTGCGGCCGGCGAAGCCGTAGCAGTCGCCGCGTTGCTGATCCGAGGTGATGAAGAGAATATTCGGGCGGGAAGCCATCTACTCCTCCCTGGCAGGCGATGATGATGATGAGGGTGGCAGGCACGGCGCTGGATCACGTCATGGGCTGGGCTCCCCCGAGCACCGATCGTCCGCGCGGGTCGAAATAGTCGCGCAGGCCGTCGCCCAGCAGGTTGAAGGCCATCATCGTGACGAGCAGGAAGACGCCCGGAAACACCGAGATCCAGGGCGCGAACATCAGATACTCGTTGCCGCCGGCGATCATGACGCCCCAGCTCGACTGGGGCGGCTGGATGCCCATGCCGAGAAAGCTCAAGGTCGCCTCGGTAAGGATCACGTTCCCCAGCAGCACGGTGGCCAGCACGATGATGGCGCTCGAGCAGTTGGGTAGCACATGCACGAGCACGATCCGGCCGCCACCCATGCCGATGGCCCTGCACGAGGTGATGTAGTCCCGCGCCATGACCGACAGGACCGAGCCGCGCGCCACCCGTGCGAACTGGGCGGCACGGTAGACCGCAAGCGCGATGATGACGTTGGTGAGGCTGGGCCCCAGCGTGCCGACGATGGCCAGCGCCAGGACCACGCCCGGCACCGACATGAGGATGTCGACGAGCCGCATGATCAGCTCGTCCAGGAGCCCGCCCGCATAGCCGGCGATGGCACCCAGGCCCACGCCCACCAGCATCGCGACGATGATCGTCACGATGCCGACGAACAGCGAGACCCTGGCGCCGTAGAGCACGCGCGACATCACGTCCCGCCCGTGCTCGTCCGTGCCCATCCAATGCTCCATGCTGGGCGCCAGCCACTGCTGGTCCGGCGACACGGCATCGGGCGGGTAGGGGCTGATGACGGGGGCAAGGAGCGCCAGCGCCAGCAGGATGACGACGAGCGCCGCGCTGATCCGGTTGAGCGGATCGCTCAGAAAGTCGCGCAGGCCGTCCACGAGCCGGGCGCGCGCGGGCGAGGTCTCCGGCACCGTCGCCCCCAGCGCCCCTGGCCCCTGCGGCGGCTGCGCCATGGCAGGCCCCGGCGCGCTCAATTGCCGATCCTGGGGTCGACGATGCCATAGAGCACGTCGACGACGAGATTGGCCACGATGAAGACGACCGAGATCACCAGCACGACGCCCTGGGTCACAAGCAGGTCCTTGGCGTAGATCGACTGGATCAGGAGCGTGCCGAGGCCCGGCAGGGCGAAGATGAACTCGACCGCGACCGCGGCGCCGATCAGGTTCGGGAACTGGAAGCCGATCACCGTGATCACCGGGTTGATCGCGTTCCGGAGCGCGTGGCGGAGGATGATGCGCCAGGTCGAGAGGCCCTTGGCCGCCGCCGTGCGGATATAGTCCTCCGAGAGCACCTCGAGCATGCTCGCACGCATCATCCGGGCAAGGAGGGCTGCGGGATGCGTGGCGATCGCCAGGACCGGCAGCACCATCGCCTTGATGCCGTCGGTCTCGAGCGAGCCATTGATGGGGAAGATCGGGAAGGTGTAGGCGAAGATCAGGATCAGGATCAGCGCCAGCCAGAAGGTGGGCGTGCTGACCCCGACGATGGCGATGATGCGGGCGAGATAGTCGCTCCAGCGCCCCTGGAAGACGGCCGAGACGATCCCCAGGGGAATGCCGATCAGGATCGCCACTGCCATCGTGCCCACGATGAGCGTCAGCGTCACGGGCAGCGCCTTGCCGATCAGGTCCGACACCTCGAAGGGCTGCACGTAGGAGCGGCCGAGATCGCCCAGGGCCGCGTGGCCCAGCCAGTCGCCGAAGCGCACATAGGCCGGGCGGTCGAGGCCCAGCTGATGGCGCGTGCGCGCCACCTCGGCCGGGTCGACGGCGCTGGTGCCCTCCGCGCTGACACCCAGCGCCGTGAGCGCCGGATCGCCCGGCGACAGATAGCCCAGGCAAAAGACGATCACGGCGACGCCCAGCAGGGTCGGTATGGCGAGCAGCAGGCGCCGGATCAGCAGCTCGAGCGACATGACGGCTGTCGAGGCCCGTAAGCCCGCGTCAGCTGTCGAACCAGACCGTCCTGAAGTCCTGGCGGTTCTTGAGCTTGCTCACGTCGAAGTTCCGCTCGCTCGAGAGCCAGGCGTCCCGGTGATTGCGCCAGTTGAGATAGATGTAGGGCACGTCGTCGAAGGCGATCTCCTGGATCTTTTGGATCTCCGCTTCCACCTTCTGCGGGTCGAAGGCCCGGCTCACCGTCTCGAGCAGCGGCTCGATCTCCGGGTTCTGGTAGCCGCCGGGCTTGTTGTAGGCGGTATTGTTGAGCCCCGACTTGCCCGAGAGCAGGCTCCACGTGTAGTCGAGCAGCGACGGCCCGCCGTTCATCTGCCACAGCGACAGCTCGAACTTGCCCGTCTGCATGTTGTTGATCGACTGCCCCGAGGGGATGCTGCGCACCTCGACGACGACGCCCGCCTCCTTGAGCTGCGCCTGCATCAGCACCGCGCGCTCGACATGGGCCGGCGCGTTGTAGCTCTGCAGCTCGACCTTGAGCGGCTTGTCCGGCCCGTAGCCGGCCGCGGCCAGCAGCTCCTTGGCCTTGGCGAGGTTGGGGCGGATCGGTGCCAGGTCGTCCGCCTTGAGAAAGCCCTGGTGCCAGGGCGGGAACACGCTCTCGATCGGCTCGCCCCGACCGCGATAGACTTGGCTGATGATGGCCTCGCCGTCGACGGCATGCTGGATCGCCTGACGCACGCGCTTGTCCTGCAGCGCCGGGAGCTTCGTGTTGACCACCAACACGCACAGCGTGCTGGCCTTGCCCTCCTTGATCTCGACGTTCTTGGCCCCCTCGATCAGGGGCAGCTGGGATTCGGGGAAGGTGTAGACGTTGGTGAGCTCGCCGCGCCGCAGGCTCAAGAGCCGCACGCTGCCCGAGGCGATGAAGCTGCCCTCGACGCCATCCACATAGGGCTCGCCCTCGCGATAGTATTTGGGATTGCGCTTGAGCGTGATCTTCTGGCGCGGCGCGAAGGAGGTCATGATGAAGGGGCCGGTGCCGGCGGTGGCATCGGGTCCGGTCCCGTAGTCGGCCCCGTGCTTCTCGAGCATCGCGGGCGAGGCGAAGAACAGCGTGCTCGCCATGCTCCAGTAGAAGTCGGGCCAGGGCTGCTTCAGGTCGAAGCGCACGGTCGAGGAATCGACGATCGTGAGCTTGTCCAGCCAGGCGCGCCACAGGCCGGTGATGGGCGTCACGGCCTTGCCCGCCACCACCCGGTCCACATTGTACTTCACCGCCTCCACGTCGAAGGGCGTGCCGTCGTGGAAGGTGACGCCCTGGCGCAGCTTGAAGGTGTAGCTGCTCTCACTCGCCTGCTCCGGCAGCTCCTCGGCGAGGCCGGGCCGGTAGGTCAGGTCCGGCAGCACGTCGATCAGCGAATCGTAGACCATCCTTTGATAGGACGCCGGATCGACCTGACCCGTCGGGTCCATCGTCGTCCAGTTCATGTCGACGGTCTTGATCGTGCCGCCGCGCTTGATGGCCGACGCATCGTCGCCGAGCGCCCTGGGCACCAGGCCGCCCAGCGTGATCCCTGCCGTGATGGCCGTCGACGCGCCGACGAATCCACGCCGTGAAAGCTTGCCAGCCATGACCCCGACGCCTCCCATCCGTTCTTTGTGCGGCCATGGTCGAGGCATGCCCCGCCTCACCGACCGCGCCTTGACCCGCAGCGTCGCATGGTCGCACATGACGGACAAACGAGTTTAAGTTTGGAAACCATAACCGTCAGGAAGGCCAGATGGAGCTCAGGCAGCTCGCCCACTTCCTGGTCGTCGCCCGGCACGGCAATATCGGGCGCGCGGCCGAGGAGCTGCACCTCACGCAGCCGGCGCTCAGCAAAAGCATCAAGCGGCTCGAGCAGGAGCTGGGGGTGCAGCTGGTCGATCGGCAGCCGCGCGGCGTCACGCTCACCGTGTTCGGCGAGGCCCTGGCCCGCCATGCCGAGCTCGTCACGGTCGAGGTCAACCACACGCTGAGCACGATCTCCGGGCTGCGCGGCGCGCGCCAGGGCCGCGTCCGGGTGGGGGCAGCACCCGCGAGCTTCACCCATCTTCTGCCCCGCGCGATCTCCTCGTTGCTGAGGCGGCATCCCGACATCCGCGTCACCGTCAGCGGCGGCCTCATCGACACCCTGCTCATGGACCTCAACAAGGGTGCGCTCGATTTCGTCGTCAGCGCCCTGCCCTCCATCAAGCCGGAGCCGGAGCTGGCGCACGAGAAGCTGGTCGGCGATCAGGTCCGGGTGGTGGCGAGGGCCGGCCATCCCCTGGCACGCGGCCGGCGGCTCGGCCTCGAGGAGCTGGTGGGCGAGCGCTGGGTCCTGCCCAGCAGGGATGTCCTCACGCGCCAGCAGATCGACAGCTATTTCTGCGAGCGCCAGCTGCCCCCGCCGGAAACGGTGATCGAGACGAACTCCGTCCTGCACATCATGTCCCTCCTCCGGGTGACGGACATGCTGAGCTTCATGCCGCAGCAGCTCATCGACTTCTTCAAGGACCAGGACGGGCTCGTGGCCCTGCCGGTGCCCGAGGCCGTCTGGCATCGCACCGTGGGGCTCAGCTACCGCCGCCGCGGCTTCTTCTCGCCGGCCAGCGCCGCCCTGGTCGAGGAGCTGAGGCAGGCCTCCCAAAGCCTCGTCCTCGCCCACGCGATCGACATGACGGGCCGGGACGAGGCCGCCCTCTTCTCCGAGCCGGCCTGACGGGCCTCGGTCGCCCGGCCGGGGTCCCCACTGACCCTTCCTTGCGCATCCTGCCCAGCCCTTGGGCATCGGCGCGCGCCTCGGGGCGCCTACGCCGCTCGAGGGCGATGGCATGTCCCTTGCAACCGGGCTCCCAATGGCCGTCCCGGCCGCAAGGGTGCCATGCGTGCCGTGGCATCGAGATCCGGACCGGCGTGGACAATGGGAGAGGATTGATGGCGCGTCTTTTGGCCTCGATGATGATCGCAGGCATGCTGGCTCTCGGCCTCAGCCGGCCGGCCGCAGCGGCGACCAGCTGGATCATGGCCTCGGGCTATCCGGACTCGAACTTCCTCACCCAGAACGTGATGAAGTTCATCGACGAGGTTCAGAAGAACAGCGACCTCAAGATCGAGCTCAGCCCCAACGACACGCTGATCAAGCTCGACGCGATCAAGACGGCGGTCCAGCGCGGCCAGGTGCCCATCGGTGAGATCCGTCTCGGCGTCTACGGCAACGAGGACCCGATGTACATCCTGGGCGGCCTGCCCTACATCGCCCCCAACTACGCCTCGGCCTGGCTGCTGAAGGACCTGCAGAAGCCCTATTTCGACAAGCTCTTCGCCAAGAACGGCATGCGCGTCCTCTTCTACCAGGTCTGGCCCGGCCAGGGCTTCTACACCAAGTTCCCGGTGAAGAGCGTCGAGGACTTCAAGGGCAAGAAGCTGCGCATCTACTCGACGGCAACGCAGCAGATGGGCCAGATGCTGGGCTTCCAGGCCACCATCCTGCCCTTCGCCGAGGTCCCGCAGGCCTTCTCGACCGGCCTCATCGAGGCGCTCTTCACCAGCCCGCAGACCGGCATCGACATCCAGGCCTGGGACAACACCAAGTACTTCACCTACACGGGCGCCATCTTCTCGAAGAACGCGGTCATCGTGAACGAGAGCGCCTGGAGCAAGCTGTCGCCCAAGGACCAGCAGGCGGTGCTCGAGGCGGCCAAGCACGCCGAGATCCGCAGCTGGGAGATGAGCGCCGCCACCACCGTGGCGCAGGAGAAGACCCTGGCCGACAACGGCATGACGGTCGACAAGGCGCCGGCCGACGTCGTCGAGCGCATGAAGGAGGTCGGCAAGGCGATGGTCGCGACCTGGCGCAAGGGCGCCAGCCCCGACGCCAACGCGGTCCTCGACTCCTACCTGGGGCTCCAGGACTGACCTCGATGATCATGGGGCGCGGTCAGGCCTGCCGCCCGCCGCGTCCCCTTCGTCCCTTCTGCCTTCAGCGGTGAGCATGCGTCGCTTTCTCGACGGCCTCTATCTGGGCGCTGCCTGGCTCTCGGCCCTCTTCCTCGTCGGCATCGCCGTCACCATCATCGCCCAGATCGTCGGCCGCCTCGTCGGCCTGACGATCAATTCGACCGAGAGCGCCGGCTTCTGCCTTGCCGCCTCGACCTTCCTGGGCCTGCCCTACACCCTGAAGCAGGGCGCCCATATCCGCGTCAATCTCGTGCTGCGCAGCCTCGGCCCGCGCGTCCGGCGCCTGTTCGAGCTGTGGTGCACGGGCTTCGCCACCGTGGGCCTCGCCTACTTCAGCTACTGGTGCATCGATCTCGTCCGCTACTCCTACGAGTTCAACGACATCAGCCCGGGCCTGCTCGCCATGCCGTTTTGGATCCCGCGCAGCGGCATGGCCCTGGGCGTGATCCTCCTCACCGTCGCCATGGCCGACGAGTTCGTCCTCATCTGGCGCGGCCACGAGCCCAGCTACGAGGTCAACGCCGAGACCGTGCTGCCCGCCGAAGGCGAGGAAGAGCCCATCGAGGGCGAGACCTCCCGCCTGGAGCCCGGCCGGCCCGTCACCGCCCCCGCCACCACGAAGGAGGCCACGTGATGGAGCCCGGTGCCATCGCCCTCACCCTCTTCGCCATCATGCTCCTGCTGCTGGCGAGCGGGATCTGGGTCGCCGTCAGCCTGACGGCCGTGGGCTTCGTCGCCCTTTTCTTCTTCTCCCCGGCACCCGCGGGCTCGCTGCTCGCCAGCACCGTCTGGGACGCCAGCTGGAACTGGGCGCTCACAGCCTTGCCGCTCTTCATCTGGATGGGCGAGATTCTGTTCCGGACGCGCCTCTCGGGGGACATGTTCAAGGGCCTCTCGCCCTGGGTGGCGCGCCTGCCGGGCGGGCTCCTGCACGTCAACATCGTCGGCTGCGGTGTCATGGCGGCGGTGGCGGGCTCGAGTGCGGTGACCTGCGCCACCGTCGGCCGCATGAGCATCCCCGAGCTCAAGAAGCGCGGCTACGACGAGGGTCTCGCCATCGGCACGCTCGCGGGCTCGGGCACGCTGGGCCTCCTCATCCCGCCCTCGATCATGATGATCGTCTATGGCGTGCTGGCCCAGCAGTCGATCTCGCGCCTCTTCATCGCCGGCGTGCTGCCGGGCCTCACCATCATCCTGATCTTCATGATCTACGTCATGATACGGGCAAAGCTCGACCCGAGCCTGGCGCCGGCCGAGGAGGAGCGCACCTCCTTCGCCGAGAAGCTGCGCCGCTCGCGCCTCCTCATCCCCGTGGTGCTGCTGATCTTTCTCGTCATCGGCTCGATCTATGGCGGCTACGCCACCCCCACCGAGGCCGCCACCCTGGGCGTGCTGGGCGCCCTCGTCCTCGCCGCCTGGACGCGCAGCCTGACGCCCTCCTCCTTCATGGCGAGCCTGATGGGTGCGGTGCGCACCTCGTGCATGATCGCCTTCATCCTGGCCGGTGCCGCCTTCCTCTCCATCGCCATGGGCTTCACCGGCATCCCGCGCGTGCTGGCGGCCCAGGTCGACGCCTGGCACCTCTCGCCCACCATGCTGCTGGCCGTGCTGACGGTGCTCTACATCATCCTCGGCTGCTTCCTCGACGGCGTCTCGATGATGGTCCTCACCTCGGCCGTGGTCCTGCCGATGGTGGAAAAGCACCATATCGACCTGCTCTGGTTCGGCATCTTCACCGTCATCGTCGTCGAGATGGCGCAGATCACCCCGCCCGTGGGCTTCAACCTCTTCGTCCTGCAGGGCCTCACCGGGCGCGACATCATCACCGTGACGCGCGCCTCGATACCCTTCTTCTTCCTGATGCTGCTCGGCATCGTCATCATCTGGCTCGTGCCCGGCCTCGCCCTTTGGCCCGTGCAGATGATGGTGCACGGCTAGCCTTCGGCCGCCGCAGCAGCGGCGCCAGGAAGACGAGGCAGGCGAGCAGGAACAAAAGACTGCCGATCAGCCCCAGGAGATCGTGGGCGCGCACGCTCTGCACGGTGAAGGCCACGGCCGACGCCACGAACAAGAGCCAGCCCAGGATCTGCATCCCGCGCTCCGACACAACCGGCATCGCCTTTTCCCTCATCCCGAGAAGCTCTTCCGGCCCATCCGGCCGGCGCGCCCGTCAGTGCCGGCACGCCCTCGGCTTGTCGAGGTGACGACGGGCCGCGGCGGCCACCTTCGGTCACCCGAAGAGCCGTGACTGGCCAAGGCAACGCGAGGCCGTCCGAACGCTCGTGGCGCCCCTGGACCTGCGCCGCTCAGATGGCGGCCGTCTCCGCCGGGGCGGGCGGAAGAGGCGGCCTGCGCCACAGGCCGAGCGCCGCAAGGATCGCGGCAAGGCCACACAGAATGGCGAACACGAACGGTGCCACCGGCCCCGCCGCCGTCAGCGCGCCGCCGGCGAAGGAGACGATCGCGGCGGCCAGCGTGAAAAGCGCCGTCGAGAAGCCCATGACCCAGCCCTGCTCGTCCTTGCCCGCCGCGCGCGAGAACGCGGACAGAAGCGTCGGATAGCCGACACCGTGCAGGACCCCCGCCGGCAGCAGCAGCGCCAGGGCGAGCGCCACGGTCGGCATGAGCACGAAGAGCGAGATCACGGCGCAGAGCAGGAGCGTGACGACCACCAGGATCGGGCGCGCCGGCAGCCGATCGTTGATCGGCCCGACCAGGAAGCCGCTGGCGAGAGCAAGGCCGGCGCCGAGCAGGAACATGGCAATGCTGGCCGCCTGCGCGCCCATGCCGAACCGCGCCGTGAGATCGGCAGCCGCGAAGACGTAGAATCCCATGAAGCAGAGCATGTAGGCGAAAAAGACATAGGAGATCTCGAGGGCGCCCCGCCGATCCAGAACATGGACCAGAAGCCGCGGCACCTCGAGGGGGCTCAGCCTGAGCGGCGCACGCGCCTCCACGACGTCGCGAAAGCTCAGCGCCACGAGCAGCAGCGCCACGAGGCAGAGGGCGCCCCCCACCTCGAACGGAAGGACGAGGGATGCCCACCGGCCGAGGATCGCCGGGTCGGAGAACACGCCGCCGATGATCGGGCCCACGACGACCCCGAAGCTCACGCCGACGGTCACGAGCCCGAGGTTGCGCGTCCGCTCCTCCTCGCTGGGGGCGAGATCGACCATCGCCGCCGCCGCGATCGGCTGCGTGCCGGCCGTGAAGCCCGTGATGGCGCGCGAGGCCACGAGGAGCCAGTAGCTGTCGACCGTGATCGCCACGGCGGCCAGCACATAGCCCGCGAACGCTCCCGCGAGGCAGATCAGGATGCCCAGCCTCCGGCCTATGCTGTCGGAAAGACGAGCGATGTAGATCGCACCGAAGAACCAGGTGATGAAGAACGTCCCTACCGCTATGCCGTAGAGCTTCTCGCCTTCGTCCTCCGTCGTCCCGGCCGGAAGGAAGCCCGATCCTGTCTGCAACATCAGCTCGTCGAAAATGGGAAAGGCAAGACCTTGGCCCATCACATCGACAAAGCAGACGACCATGAGGGCAAGAACGGCGATCTTCATTTTTTTGATTCTGCTACCCCGCTTTCAGCGCTGACGGTAAGGCAGAGCGTCCTGCTCGAGCCCCACTGAAGCTTTCTTCGAGCTTCGCTGAACCGGCCCACCAGTCGGCACCTTTGATCAGGCGAGGATCCAGCGCCAAGCCAGCATCCAGGATGACATCGTCGAATGACCACTGGCAAGCCGCTCGGCCCCCGAGGCGGCGCAGGGTCCCCTATGTTGCCTCTCCGGCGTCCTCTGTCCGAAGATCGCCCGTCGCGGCAAAGATGTCGGGCGCGATCTTCCCCAGCGCCCGCGCCATGGCGCTGATCCTCTTCGACGGCATGCACGACGGCCTGACCCGTTCTATAGCCTGGACCGGCACCGGCTTCGGACTCGAGCTGGCAGAGCACCGCCAGCTCACGGCAGGTCGCCACGGGACTATCACTGCTCCATCACAGTGGAAGAGCCGCTACCGAGGCCATGGGACGCCAAGATCGTCTGGGTGAAGGCCGACATGATTGCGACAGTGTCCTTCAAGAGACTGGAGCTCGTTCGCGGCCCAAAGGATTCCCAGGGAAAGCGAAAATATGTTCAGCGCAATGTTGGTGTGGAGAATTTAGCTAAAATTAGACGATGCGTTCTGTCAGCGCTCGGCCTTCGGTCTTGACTTTTCACATTCCGAGTCCTAATAATTGTTGTCCCCGCTCTGCCGGCGACGGCATCGGGCTTTAAGACCCCACCAGGGGCGGCCGCGCAAGGGGCGAAAGCAAGCCCGTGCGCGGCGTCGTCTCTAGGGCGCCGGCGGCAACGCTGGCGCCCTTTGCCTTTCTGGCCGGCGGAGCGAGGATCCCACTCCTCGGGCCGGCACGGCGTGCCCTTCTGGCCTCGGTGGCGCGGAGGGCAAGCTGAGATACATCCGACGGCCATCTGCGCGTGCGCCGGGCGCTCGGTGCCCGCGAGCGCCAATGGAGCACGCCCACAAGCAGGGCCAACTTCACCGTGCCCGCCAGTCTCTCGAGCCGCATCGAGGAGGAGGGCGTCTTCCAGCTCCTCACGCTGCGCTTGAGCTCTGCACCAACCTGCTTGACCGTTCCTCGCCTCCGACCTTCTGCTAGTGTTGAGGGATCGATCGGCCAGTCGCCGATCATAGGGCGGCTTGTCGATCGTGTCTCTGCGCTGGGGCTCAGGTGATCGCGATGGTCCAGGCATCGACCCGCGCCCACGCTGTGTCGCCGGATCCCGATGTCCGGAACGGGAGTAGCGGGATGGGTGAGGACGAAATTCGCGAGGCGCTCCTCCGGCACTGGGCCGCCTCGGATGCGAGCGACGTCGATGCCGAGCACGACATCTACCGGGAGGACGCGCTGCTCGAGTACCCGCAATCGGGCGAGCGGATCAGGGGCCGGCACAACATCAAGGCCTCACGCGTAGCGCAGCCGAGCGCGAAGCGTTTCGCCGTGCGGCGCATCGTCGGCACGGGCGACCTCTGGGTCACGGAATTCATCCTCACCTATGACGACAGGCCGACCTGGTCGGTGAGTGTCATGGAGTTCGTGGACGGCAAGGTGGCCCGGGAGACCCAGTATTTCGCCGACCCGTTCGAGCCCGGACCTTCGCGCGCCCAGTGGGTCGAGCGAATCGAATGAAGCCGGCACAGCAATGTTGTGCTTCTCTGGGGTGCCCGGAAGAGTATGTCCTGGCACCCCGGTTTCGGCCGTTCTTCATCGGCTGATCGAGCACGAGAACCGGGAAGCAGGGGGTGCATCGGGTCAGCAGCAGCGTCTGCCGCGGGCCCCGGACGAGGAGCAGGAGCGGGAGCATGGCAACCGTCGATCGGCTTCGCGATACGAGGATTCCTCTCGCCCATGGGTCGGGTGCGATACCCGCCGTCGGGTTCGGCACGCTGATCCCCGATCCTCTCGCGACGCAGGAGGCCACGAAGGCGGCGTTGGAAGCCGGGTTTCGCCATCTCGATTGCGCGGAGCGCTACCGCAACGAGGAGGCGGTCGGTGACGCGATGCGCGAGGTGTTCGCGGCAGGCACGGTCCGGCGCGAGGATGTCTTCGTCACCACGAAGCTCTGGAACACCAATCATCGTCCCGAGCGTGTGAAGCCCGCCTTCGATGCCAGCCGCCGGCGACTGCAGGTCGACCACGTCGATTGCTATATCATCCATACGCCCTTCGCTTTCCAACCGGGTGAGGAGCAGGACCCGAGGAACGAGCAAGGTCAGGTGATCTATGATTCCGGGGTCACGCTGGCCGAGACGTGGCAGGCGCTCGAGCGCCTGGTCGACGAGGGCCGGTGCAGGTCCATCGGCCTGTCGGATGTCACGCTGGAGAGGCTACGGGAGGTCGTTGCGGCCGCACGGATCAAGCCCGCCGTGGTTCAGGTCGAATCCCATCCCTATCTTCCCGAGTGGGATCTGCTCGACTACTGCAAGGAGCAGGGGATCGTGCTTCTGGCCTTTGCCGCATTGGGGCACGGTCTCAGCCCGAGGATGCTGGATGACCCGGTCATCACGGCCATAGCGGGGCGTGTCGGCAAGACACCCGCCCAGGTGGCGCTCGCCTGGGCGGTGCAGCGCGGCACCGCCTTCCTCACCACCTCGACCTCGCCTCGGCATATCCAGGAGAGCCTCGAGATCTCGACCCTGCCGGACGACGCCATGCGCGAGATCCGGGAGGCCATCACGACGAACGTTCGGTTCAACACGGTGGTGGAGACCGGCGTGCCGGGCTTCATTCCCCGGGCCGATTGAATAGGCTGAGCGGCTCGCCGCTTCTGCTCCGGGCGCCGCTGACGCCCGGCCCGCTCGCTCCGATCAAAGGTCGATGACGATCTCGCCCCGGGGCCGGCAGCAGCAGATGAGCATGTTGCCCTCGGCCGGCGGCTCCACGGGCTCCGGCGCGTAGTCGACCGAGCCCTGGATGAGCCCCGTCTCGCAGGAATGACAGACCCCTGTCCTGCATGCCCACCGCACGGGCACATCGCACGCCTCGGCGAGCTCGAGGACGCTCCCGAAGGCCGGGCTCCAGCGGACATCCAGGCCGCTCCGCGCGAAGGAGACGACCGGGCCGACACCGGCTGGCCCTTCGGGCTGATGGGGCGGCCGGTGCTGCTCCGCTGCGATGCCGGGCGTCCGTTGCGGTCTTGCGCTGAAGATCTCGGTGTGGATGCGATTGGCGGCGACACCCCAGGCCTCGAGCCCGTTCGCAATCTCGTCCATGAAGGCAGACGGCCCGCAGAGATAGAAATCGGCCTCGCGCGGCACCCCCAGGCTCGCGATGAGGGTCGGGTCCAGGCGCCCCGCTGCATCGAAGTCGACACCCGGGCGATCGAGCGGCCCGGGCGCGCTGTAGCGGACATGGCTGTGCCCGCGAGGCAGCGCCTCCGAGCAGGGCTCGCGTACCTCCGCAGCGAACGGATGCTCCTCGCCACTGCGGGCGCCGTGGATCCACCAGACCTCGCGCGGCGAGGTCTCCGCGGCCAGGGCGTGCAGCATCGCCAGCACCGGCGTGGCACCGATGCCGGCGCTGAGAAGGACGACCGGTCCGTCGCCCGGGCTCAGCGTGAAGCTGCCGCGCGGCGCTGCGGCCTCGATGGTGTCGCCGACCTGGAGCTGCGCGTCGATATAGGTCCCGGCAACGCCGTGGGGCGCCCGCTTGATGCTCACGCGGTACCGGCCGTCGCCCGGCATGCCGGACACGGAATAGCTGCGCAGCAGCGCCGGCGCGTCGGGTGCCGGCCTCAGCCGCAGCACGATGAATTGCCCGGGCAGCGCAGCGGGTAGAGGATGCCCGTCCGTCGGCTCGAGCGTCAGCGAGGTCACATCGGCGCTCTCGCGGGCCTTGGCCGACACGCGCAAGGCCCGAAAGCCCGTCCAGGCGGGTGGCTGGGCCGGCGGCCGTGGTGAGCCCCGGATTGCCGTTGACGGCACCTCCGCCGCGCTCCTGATCCAGCAGCGCCTGGAAGGAGGCGCGCCAGCCAGGGCTGAGTGCTGCGATGCGCAACGCCTGCTCGAGCCGGGCGCGCGGATGGCCGGGCTTGTAGAGCAGCGCGCTCGCCTCCTCGACGGTCATGCGCTCGGGAGCAGCCCCGACCGGCAGGATCTCGTCGCCGGCCTCGACCTCGCCCTCCTCGAGGACGCGCAGATAAAAGCCCGGCCTGCCGTGCGCCACGAGAAGCGCTGCCATCCGCGGCTCGTCCATGCGGATGCCGAGGCGGTAGCAGGTGACGCGCGGCTGCGTCACCTCGAAGACCGCGCCCCCGATCCGGTAGCGATCCCCGATGCACACCTCGCTGTCGGGCAGGCCCTCGACCGTGAAGTTCTCGCCGAGCTGCCCATGGGTGAGCCCGCTCCGCCCGAGCTGCTCCTCCCAGTAGCGATAGGAAGCGATCTGATAGACGAGAACGGCCCGATGCTCGCCGCCGTGGCCTGCGAGGTCCCCCTGGCCATCGCCGTCGATGTTGAGCCGCCGGGCCATGCGGGGGCCCGAGACGGGCGCCTTCCAGATGCCGGTGCGAACCGTCTTTCCGCGCCACGCGACATCGCAGCGGCAGGCCCACGTTCACCGAGACAAGACGAGACCCGACGCCACGCTTGCGGTCTGCCATCGAGGCCGGCCTCCCCCGCCGCTACGCCACCGCGGCCCCCATGAGCCCGTTCAGCCGGTCCTGCTCGATCAGCGCAGGATCGCGCTCCTCGGGCGCGCCCAGGCCGCCGCCACCCGGCGTCATCACGACCAGCCGCTCGTCGCCCGCCAGCGTCTGAAAGCCTTTTCCTTTCAGCTTCCTGCCCGTCGAGGTGACGAGCTGGCCGGCGGCACCGTCGCTTCCGCCCGCCACACCACGCGGCGGATGGTCGATGCGGTCGAAGGCCGCCAGGATCTCGTAAGGCGTGCCCTCGCTGTTGCCCACCTCGATGATCTGGCCGTGGCCGCCGCGATAGCGCCCGGCACCGCCGCTGCCCGGGCGCAGCTCCTTGCGCCAGAAGACGAGCGGCGTCATCGCCTCGACGATCTCGACCGGCGTGCCCTTCACGCCCGAGGGATAGGCCGTGGCCGAGAGGCCGTCGCGGATCGGCCGGGCGCCCGTGCCGCCGTTGCTCGTCACCGTGATGGCATAGCCGTGCCGGCCCTCGTTCTGGCCCTTCTGTCTCCCCCGGAAGGTCATGTTCCAAAGGCAGCTCGTGCCCTCGGCCGGGCAGCGCTCGGGGATCACCTGCCTGAGACATCCAAAGACCACGTCGGGCAGCATCTGGCCCACGATGTGACGCGAGGAGACGGCGGCCGGATAGGGCGCGTTGAGGATCGAGCCCTCGGGTGCGGTGACCGAGAAGACGCCGAGCGAGCCCGCATTGTTCGGCACCTTCGGCGCCAGCGCGCACATCAGCCCGAAGCAGGTGTAGGCCGTGGTGTAGGCCAGCGGCACGTTGATGCCCCGCTTGGAGGCGGGCGAGGTGCCGTCGAAATCGACCGTCACCCTGTCCGCCCCGATCGTCACCGCGGCCGCGAGCTCGACCGGCGCGTCATAGCCGTCGATCGTCATGGCATAGCGGTAGCTGCCCTGGCCGAGGTCGCGCAGCCCCTCAAGCACCGCCGCGCGCGAGCTCTCGAGGATGTGCGCGGCCAGCCCGTCCAGGCTGTCTAGGGAAAACTCCTCCATCATGGCGACGAGCCGCCGGCAGCCGACATCGTTGCAGTTGATGAGCGAGTAGATGTCGCCCTCCATCTCCACCGGCAGGCGCGAGTTGGCCTTGCAGATGTCGAGGATCGCCTCGTTCAGCCGCCCCTTGTCGATGATCTTGAGGAAGGGGAGGAAAATCCCCTCCATGTGGACGTCGGTGCCGTCCGGCCCGAAGCCGATGCCGCCGATGTCGGTGAGATGCGAGGTGCAGGAGAAAAGCCCGACCAGCTTGCCATTCAAAAAGCAGGGCGTGGTGACGACGAAGTCGTTGAGGTGGCCGGTGCCCTTCCAGGGGTCGTTGGTGATGTAGACGTCGCCCTCGGCCATCGTCTCGACCGGGAAGGCCTTCAAGAAATGCTTCACGCTCTCGGCCATCGAGTTGACGTGGCCGGGTGTGCCCGTCACCGCCTGGGCCAGCATCCGGCCCGCTGTGTCGAACACGCCGGCCGAGAGGTCGCCGCATTCGCGCACGATCGTGCTGAACGCGGTGCGCAGCAGGGCCTGGGCCTGCTCCTCCACGACCGCGATCAGCCGGTTCCACATGATCTGATGGTCGATCCGCGAGAGCCCGCTCATCGCCCCGTCTCCTTGCGCTCCAGCACCAGGTTCATCCCGCCGTCGATCCGCGCATCGAAGCTCGCGGCCACCAGCGTCGTCGTCGTCGCCTCCTCGATCAGGCAGGGCCCGGCGACCACCGCACCCATCGCCATGTCGGCCCGCTTGTAGACCGGCACCTCCACATGCTCCCGCCTGCCCACATCGTAGAGCTTTCGTCCGCCCTTGGGCGGGGGGCCGGCCACCGGCTCGACCGCCTCGATCGGCGCCTGGCCCTTCACCTCCGTCTCGAGGGTCAGCGCGAAGGTCAGCGCCTCGACCACCGCACCCGGGATGCTGCGCGCGAAAAGCTCGGCATAGGCCTGCTCGAAGCGCTCGCGCATCAGCTTGGCGTCGGCGGCCTCATAGGCCCGCACCGGCAGCGCCACCGCCACCTCGTGCCCCTGGCCCATATAGCGCATGTAGGCGAGGCGCTTCTCGACCAGCGGGGCCTTGCCCGCCCCCGGCGCCACCACGGCCAGCGCCTCCTCGCGCATGCCCGCGAACAGCCGATCGAGCTCGGCCGGGTCCAGCTGGTCCAGCCGCATGTGGCGCGAGCGCACGATCTCGTAGCCCACCGGTGCCGCAAGAAAGCCCAAGGCCGAGCCCACGCCCGCATCGGCCGGCACCACGACCTTCGTGATCCCCAGCTTCTCGGCGATCCGAGCCGCATGCAGCGGTGCGGCCCCGCCGAAGGCGATCATCGCGTGCTCGGCCACGTTGCGGCCGCTCTCGACGGCATGCACGCGGGCCGCGTTCGCCATGTTCTCGTCGACGATCTCGGACACGCCGAAGGCCGCTCCCACCTCGTCGAGCCCGAGCCGCGTGCCCACGGAATCCAGCAGCGCCCGCCCGGCCGCAGCCTCGTCCAGCGTCATCCGCCCGTCGGCGAAACCCTGGGCGGCGAGGCGGCCGAGGACGAGGTCGGCGTCGGTCACGGCAGGCTCGCGGCCGCCGCGGCCGTAGCAGGCGGGCCCGGGCTCGGCGCCGGCGCTGTCCGGCCCCACCGTGATGCGGCCCAGCTGGTCGACCCGGCCGATCGAGCCGCCGCCGGCGCCGATCTCGACCATCTCGATCACCGGGATGCGCACCGGCAGGCCCGAGCCCTTCATGAAGCGCGCCGAGCGGTCGACCTCGAAGGTCCGCGCCGTCTGCGGCCTGCCGTCCTTGATCAGGCAGACCTTTGCCGTCGTCCCGCCCATGTCGAGGCTCAGCACCTGGCGCTCGCCCAGCCGGGCCGCCAGCTGCGTGGCCAGGATGGCGCCGCCCGCGGGCCCGCTCTCGACGAGACGGATGGGAAAGCGCCTGGCCGCCTCGATGGTGCTGAGCCCGCCGCCCGAGGTCATGAGATAAACCGGGCAGCGATAGCCGCGCGCCGCCAGGGCCTGCTCCAGCCGCCCGAGATAGCCCGCCATCAGCGGCTGCACATAGGCGTTGGCGACCGTCGTCGACGTCCGCTCATACTCGCGGATCTCGGGGCACACCTCCGAGGAGAGGCAGATCGTGACCCCCGGCAGCGCCGGCTCCAGGATCTCCTTGATGCGCCGCTCGTGGTCCGCGTTGGCGTAGGCGTGGATCAGCGCCACCGCGACGGCACCCACCTCGGCCTCGCGCAGCCGCGGGATCAGCGCCTCCACCGCCGCCTCGTCCAGCGCCAGCAGCACCTCGCCCGCAGCGCTCACCCGCTCCGGCACGGTGAAGCGCAGGTGGCGGGGCACCAGCGGCTTGGGCTTCTCGATCAGCACGTCGTACTGGTCGAACCTGCCCTCGTCGGCGATGTCGAGCGTGTCGCGAAAGCCTTCCGTGGCGACCAGCGCCGTCCGCGTGCCCTTGCGCTCGATGATGGCGTTGGTGGCAAGCGTGGTGCCGTGAACCAGGAGGCCTACTTGGCCGGGCGTCACCCCGGCGGCCTCGAGCGCGCTCTCGAGGCCTGCGAGCACGCCCTCCTCGGGCGCCCGGGGTGTGGTCAGCACCTTGCGGGTCACGAGCCCCGCCGGTGTCTCGACAACGAGATCGGTAAAGGTGCCTCCGATGTCGACACCCACACGACAGGTCGTGCTCATGAAACTCCCAAACTTCGAGCAATCCGCTGGCGACGGCTCGCCAAGCAAGAGATATGCCGCCCCGGCGGGCCGCGAGGCAACCAGCACGGTGCCGCGCCCGCGCGGCCGCCGGCACGAGGGAGAAGGCGCATGGCCTTCGTGATCAAGACCGAGATCCGCAATCCCCAGGCCGAGACGTTCGCCTTCACCGCGCAGAAAACCATGTATGGCGGCAAGCGCATCGCCATGGGCGACCCAATCTTCCTCTTCGCGAGCGAGAACGAGGGTGGCCGCGGCCTCGTCGCGCGCGGCGTCGTCACCGCCGCCGAGGCGATCCCCCGCACACCCGGTCTCGCCCGTCAGACGCCCTGCGTCACCGTCTCCATCCGACGCACCGACCTCGCGACGCGACCGCTGGGCCGCCGCGAGCTGAAGCCCCTCACCGACTGGAACGACGGCCGCCCCGGCACCGAGCTCAACTTCATGCTCTACCGTCAGGCAACCGACAAGATCGTCGGTATCTCGGACGAGGCTGCGAGCTTCCTCGACTCTTTTTTCTAGGGCATCCGGCCGCCGGCGCCTCGAGCCGCGCCGCGGCGGACGCGGCAGCGGCTGGGCCGCTTCGTCTCGTTACGCGCAGATCGGGCAGCCTTGTTTCTCCGTAAGGTAGCGCCTCCTTCGTTTCGCTCCTGCAGCAACTCGGTTAGGCGATAAGCGCCGTCGATACGGTGCCGGTCGGCGGAGACCCAACCCAACCAGGGACAGTCCGCGTATGACCCAGTCCGCCGTGCTCCTTGCTGTTCCCGACGCGGCGCAGCGCAGCCCGTTCTCCAAGGTTCCCGAGATCACGGCGATCTTTTGGATCGTGAAGGTGCTGACGACCGGGATGGGCGAGACCACGTCGGACTTCCTGGCCCACCACATCGACCCGCCCGTTGCGGTGCTGATCGGCTTTGCGGGGCTGGTCTGCGCGCTGGCCCTCCAGCTCGCAGCACCACGCTACAACGCCTGGATCTATTGGGCCGCCGTGGTGATGGTCAGCGTCTTCGGCACGATGGCGGCCGACGTGCTGCATATCGGCTTCGGCGTCCCCTACACCGTCTCGACCACGTTCTTCGCGGCCTCGCTCGCGGCGATCTTCCTGCTCTGGCACCGCTGCGAAGGGACGCTCGCGATCCACAGCATCCACACACGGCGGCGCGAGATGTTCTACTGGGCGACCGTGCTGGCCACCTTCGCGCTGGGCACCGCGGCCGGCGACATGACGGCAGCAAGCATGAGGCTCGGCTATCTCGATTCGGGCATCATGTTCGCCCTGGTGATGGCGATGCCGGCGCTGGCCTACTGGAAGCTTCGCCTGCCCGAGATTCCGGCCTTCTGGTGCGCCTACATCGTGACCCGGCCGCTCGGGGCTTCCTTCGCCGACTGGATGGGCGTCGATCACCACCGCGGTGGCCTCGACTGGGGCACCGGGCCGGTGAGCCTGGTGCTGCTCGTCCTCATCGTCCTTTTCGTCGGCTATCTCGCCACGACGCGGTCGGACGTCGAGCCGGAAGACGGCATGGAGGACGCCCGGGAGCCGTGAGCCTCGCGGTCACCGCCCGAGCGCCCGATCCGTCTGCGCCGCGCCCCGAGCCGCCGAGCGGCGGGCCAGGGCGCGGCGCAGGATGAGCTTATCGACCGCGAGCGGCGCTCAGGGCTCGGTGGAGCTGGTGGGGTCGTCGGGCGGGCTGCAGGTGTTGAACGGCGGAACGGAGCCGTAGAGCGCCGTCGTCAGCGCAGCGGCCGCACCGGTCGGCGCGCCCGAGTAGATCTTGGCTGCTGTATCGGTGCTCGCAACCTTGCTGTTGCAATATTTGAAGAAGCTCTTCTTGCAGGGATAGGGGCCGATGATCTGATAGCCCGAGGTCGCGGGCGGGGAGGACACCGTGATCGGGCAGGTGCAGACGATCTGGTCGGGCCTCAGCTGCTCGTGCGATCCGGGAGGAAACCTCTGCGCCGCCGAGCTGGTATAGCAGAAGGCGCCATCGCATTGCGCATAGGCCCCGCTCGCCGTCTCTCCGGGGCAGGTATAGACCGCCTGGTTCCCATCGGGGGCCAGGACGGATGTCGGCAGGCTGTACAGGCTCACCATGTAGCCGTTCAGGGGGCCCTGGGCGTTGACCGTGCAGACGTTCTGGTGGGAGCCGAACTCATAGGACTCGCTGATGCTCGTGCCCTTCTTTATGTCACAGGTGCAATAGGCGACGTCGTTGAAGACGAAGCAGCTCGCGGCTGCGCACAACGCGTAGATCTGGTTGTGGCATACTGAAAGCACAGAGCTGCTGGTATCGCCTGTGACAGTAACTCGGATCGATTCATCTGATCGCCAGACTGATCTCCGGTCTCATTGCCTTTTTTATGGTGGGACTTGGCGAACGCCGGCTGCTGCGCAACCACCAGCGAGCCGACAAGGAGGAGCAGAGCCGTTGCCCATGCAACGGCCCTGCGACCAGCGAGCACCGCCATTATTATGGTCCTCTCTTCGACGTTTTTTGCGACTTGTTCTCCACAGAAATGCTGCCGCCGCCAGTCCCACATGTCAATCAGGAAGGGGCCGGACTGCCGGTTTTATCAACTCTTAATAGATAGACTCGGCCCGCATGTCTGCGATGGTTGATCCTGGTCAACGCACGGTCTTCCCACTCCTTGGGCCGGCTCTCTGTCACTTTGCTGTCGTGCGCGGAGAGCCTTGAGGACTATGCATCATCAGTGTCCTTGACCCACCTGTGGAGCCATGGGCGTCCTGTTCCTGATTGGCGGTTCTGGCGGGCCGGCGTGCTCCTCTCGAGCACCGCATCGCGCGACGCATCCGACCGCGGCGACAGATCGCGGCGACCGCGCCCTGACCATCGATTTCCGAGGCCATGAGCTGGATGGTCGAGGAGACGCGCCCGGCGTGACCCAGCCGATAGCGGCGAGCCAGCGCAGGAATCATTCAATCGAAGGTTGACAATAGCCAATCACTCCTATACCTAGGCTCACATGCCTCGCGTGCTCACCCGCTCGCCCATCAAGATGCCCGGCACCCGCCAGTGCCGGCTCGCCCGACGTCTCGCCGCCGGTCTCTCCCCGGCCGAGATCAGAAGGCTCGACACGGCGACCGAGGAGGACATCGAGGCTTTTGTCAGCGACCGGGACCTCTCCCGCCTGGTCGACCAGTACGCCGCCGTCCGCGACCTCCCCCTGGCCGAGCGTCAGGCCCGCCTGTTCGAGACGGCATGGCTGGAGCTTTCGAGCCTCATCGACGTCGGCGACCGGCGTGCGATGCTCTTCGTCGTCTACCAGGCGAACCGGGCCCGGCATCCGGTGAGGCACCTCGTCAAGCTGGTGGTCGAGCGCTTCGAGAACGTGCGCCAGCCCTACGAGCGACGGGACACGCCCTCACCCGCCGGCTCCTCGCCCGAGACGATGCAGGGCTACGGCCAGCATCCGCTGGGGCCGGCGCAGGAGGCCATCAACCGCCTCGTCGACTTCCTCCCCGCGCAGGTTGGCGAGGCTGTTCTTGTCAGGGCCGAGCTCGAGCCGGCAGCGGCCGAGGCTCCCGTCGAGGAGCCGGCCGCGACAACCGAAGAAATTCCCGCCGGCGATGCTGGCGATCCCGCCTCCGCCGACGACGAGCCCCTCTCACCGCTCGCCGCCATGGCCCGGGCCAACCCGGCGCTGGCGGACTGGATCATCGGGCGCATCGAGAAGCGCCTGGTCGAGCTCGGCGCCGAAGCGCCCGAGCCCGACGACCCAAGAAGGATCGCCGGCCGAAAACCCCTCGGCCCCTGACCGAAAAAGACTGAAAAAAACTTCTTCGTCATGAAACGCAGGCCCCGGCAGGCGTCGCTGGCGCTGGTCGCGGGCGTGTCGTGCCGATAGGCTCGCCGCACAATCCAGCGAGGAGGGACCTGCATGGCACAGACACACGAGCTGCCGGCCCGGCCGGATACTGTCGTCTGGGGCTCCATCGATGCGTCGACACCGCCGGTGCTCGAGGTCGATTCCGGCGACACGGTGGTCCTGCATGCCGTTCCGGCCGGCGGCGAGGCCTCCCTGCCGCCGGACAGGAGCCTGGTGACGCCGGCCTATCGGGAGATCCTGGACAAGGTCGTGCAGGGCCCCGGCGCCCACATCCTGACCGGCCCCACCTATGTCCGCGGTGCCGAGATCGGCGACGTGCTGCAGGTCGACATCCTGGACGTCACGGTCAACCAGGACTGGGGCTTCGTCGCGATCATGCCGCTGCTCGGCACGCTGCCCGACGAGTTCACCGAGTACGAGACGATCCACCCGCTGATCGACCACGAGCGCGGGGTCACGAAGCTCCCCTGGGGCACCGATCTGCCGCTCGATCCGTTCTTCGGCGTGATCTCGGTGGCACCGCCCAAGGAGTGGGGTCGCTGCATCTCGAACGTGCCGCGGACCTTCGGCGGCAACATGGACAACAAGGAGCTGCGCAAGGGCACCACGCTCTACCTGCCGGTGCTGACCGAGGGTGCCCTCTTCCTCGCCGGCGACGGCCATGGCGTGCAGGGCGACGGCGAGGTCTGCATCACGGCGCTCGAGACCGGGCTCACCGGCACCTTCCGCCTGACCGTACGGAAGGATCTCTCCTTCAAGATGCCGTTCGCGGAGAACGACACCCACCTGATCTCGATCGGCATCGACGAGGACCTCGACGATGCGGCGAAGCAAGCGGTGCGCGAGATGGTGCGCGAGATCGCGCGGCGGACGAACCTGTCGCGCAACCAGGCCTACATGCTGTGCTCGCTCGCCGGCGATCTGCGCGTCACCCAGACGGTCGACGGCAACAAGGGCTGCCACATGATGATGCCCAAGACCGCCCTTTGAGGCGCCGCCGCCGGCCGCGTGACGGCGGCCGGCGGCTCTGCTAAGCGTGCTGCCCAAACATCACGGGCTTGGAACCATGGCGACGGTCATC
The DNA here is from genome assembly GCA_963735065.1 of uncultured Alphaproteobacteria bacterium. Taxonomy (GTDB): domain Bacteria; phylum Pseudomonadota; class Alphaproteobacteria; order Geminicoccales; family Geminicoccaceae; genus CAVTJL01. The sequence goes on from CAVTJL010000001.1 coordinate 652,045, forward strand.
AAGGACGATCTCCTGACGCGGATGCAGGCGCTGGGCCGGGCGGCCCGGACGGCGGCCCACGGCCTCGCGACCGCCCCACGCGAGCAGAAGGACAAGGCCCTGCTCGCCGCCGCTGCCCGCATCCGCGCCCGCGAGCCCGAGATCCTGGCCGCCAACGCCAGGGACATGAAGGCCGCCACCGGCCGCGGCCTCACCGGCGCCCTGCTCGACCGCCTGAAGCTCGACGCGAAGCGCGTGGCGGCCATGGCCGAGGGGCTGGAGACCATCGCCGGCCTCGCCGATCCGGTCGGCGCCGAGCTCGCGCGCTGGACCCGCCCCAACGGCCTCGACATCGCCCGCGTGCGCGTGCCGCTGGGCGTCATCGGCATCATCTACGAGAGCAGGCCCAACGTGACGGCCGACGCGGGCGGCCTCTGCCTCAAGGCCGGCAACGCCGCGATCCTCAGGGGCGGCTCGGAGTCCTTCAACTCGAGCGGCACCATCCTGAGCTGCCTGCAGGAGGGCCTCTCGGAGGCGGGCCTGCCCGCGGCGGCGATCCAGATGCTGCCCACCACCGACCGTGCCGCCGTCGGCATCATGCTGACGATGAGCGAGGATATCGACGTGATCGTGCCGCGCGGCGGCCGCTCGCTGATCGAGCGGGTGCAGCGCGAGAGCCGCATCCCGGTCCTGGCCCACCTGGACGGCAACTGTCATCTCTATCTGCACGAGAGCGCCGATCCCGAGATGGCGGTGCGGCTCGCGGTCAACGCCAAGATGCGCCGCACCGGTGTGTGCGGTGCCGCCGAGACCCTTCTCTGCGACCGCGCGGTGGCGGAGACCTTGCTGCCGCCTGTGCTCGATGCGCTGATCGAGGCCGGCTGCGCCATCCGCGGCGATGCCACCGTCCAAAAGCTCGAGCCCCGCGCCACGCCCGCCACGGACGCGGACTGGGCCACGGAGTATCTGGACGCGATCATCGCCGTGAAGGTGGTGGACGGGCTCGAGGACGCGATGGCGCACATCCAGGCCTGGGGCTCGCACCACACCGACGCCATCGTCGCCGGCGACGCGGCGGCGGCTGCCCGCTTCCTCGCCGAGGTCGACAGCGCCATCGTGCTGCACAACGCCTCGACCCAGTTCGCCGACGGCGGCGAGTTCGGCATGGGGGCCGAGATCGGCATCGCCACCGGCCGCCTTCATGCCCGCGGCCCTGTCGGCGTCGAGCAGCTCACGAGCTTCAAGTATGTCGTGCGCGGCAGCGGCCAGATCAGGCCCGTATGACCCCGGACCCGACCGGCGGCCTGAGGCGGCGCGTCCGCCTGCTGCTGCCGGTCGAGAGCCCGGCGCCCGAGCCGCCGGCGCCGCGAAGGCTCAGGGTCGGCATCCTCGGCGGCTCCTTCAACCCCGCGCATGACGGCCATCGCTATCTCAGCGTCGAGGCGCTGCGCCGCCTCGACCTGGACCGCGTCTGGTGGCTCGTGGCGCCGCAGAACCCGTTGAAGCCCACGGCCGGCATGCGGCCGCTGGCGGAGCGCCTGGCAACGGCACGCACCGTCGCCCGCCATCCGCGCATCGAGGTGACGGCGCTCGAGGCCAGGCTCGGCACGCGCTACACGGTCGACACGCTCCGCCGCCTGCGCGCGCGCCAGGACCTCGACCTCGTCTTCCTTCTCGGCGCCGACAATCTGGCCCAGTTGCCGCGCTGGCGCCGCTGGACGGACATCATGCAGCGCTCGCCCATTGCGGTGTTCGAGCGGCATCCCTATTCTTATGCTGCCCTGGTGGGTGAGGCGGCAACGCGCTTCGCCGGGGCTCGGCTGAGCGAGGGGCGGGCTAGGGAGCTTGCCAGTCTCGATCCGCCGGCATGGTTGTTCCTGCGTCTGCGGCCGCACCCCGCGTCGAGCACGATGATCCGACGCCGCGGCGCGGAAAGGGAGGGCGGCGCGCAGGACAAGACGGAGTCGGACTCATAGCCATCGACCCTCGGCCCTCGTCTCCCGATACCTCCATCCTCGACATCGTGACCGCCTCGCTCGAGGACGACAAGGCCATCGAGCCCGTGGTCATCGACCTCGAAGGCAAGACGGCCGTGGCCGATCACATGGTGGTCGCCAGCGGCACCTCCCAGCGCCATTTGGCGGCCATGGCCCACAAGCTCCTCGAGCGCCTCAAGGCGGCCGGGCATCCCACGGTCGGCGCGGAAGGTCTGGGCGACAGCAGCTGGGTCTTGATCGACGCGGGCGAGGTGATCGTCCACCTGTTCCGCGCCGAGACCCGCGACTTCTATGCCATCGAGAAGCTGTGGTCGGTGACGCCGGCGAGCCGCCCAGCGCTGCGGGCGGCGGGCGGCGGCAGCTGAGTGGAGCTTCGGCTCCGCGCCATCGGCCGCTCGCGTGACCCGGCGATCGAGGCGCTCGTCGCCCGCTACCGGCAGCGCTGTCCCTGGCCTGTCGTCATCGATGAGCTGCAGCTCCGTGGCACGGTCCCCGCCGCCAGACGACGCGAGGCGGAGGCGGCGCTGCTTCTGGGCGACCTGACCGGTCAGGCGATCGTGGTGGCGCTCGACGAGCACGGCCAGAGCCTCTCCAGCGAGGCGCTGGCGCAGCGGCTCGGCCGCTGGCAGGATGAGGCCCGCTCGCCGGTGGTGTTCCTGGTCGGAGGCCCCGATGGCCATGGCGCCGCGGCGCTCGAGCGGGCCGATCTCGTGCTGGCGCTGGGCCCCATGACCTGGCCGCATGAGCTGGTGCGCGTCCTCCTCCTCGAGCAGCTCTACAGGGCCAGCACCATCCTGGCCGGCCATCCCTATCACCGCGCCTGAGCGACGCTCGACGAGCCCGGGCGACATCCATTAAGAAGCCTGCCGGAGGAGATACCGACATGCGCGATTTTCACCTGCCCGGCCGGTCGACCGCCTACGGCGTCAAGGGCATGGCCGCGACCTCGCACCCCATGGCCACGCTCGCCGCGGTCGATGTGCTGAGGGACGGCGGCAACGCCATCGACGCCGCCATCGCGGCCGTCGCGGTGCAGTGCGTGGTCGAGCCCGGCATGACCGGCATCGGTGGCGACTGCTTTGCGCTCTATGCGCCGGCCTCGGGCGGGGTCATCGCGCTCAACGGCTCGGGTGCTGCACCCGCCGCTGCCTCGCTCGAGCGCCTGCGGGAGCTGGGCCTGACGACGCTGCCGGCCGGCAGCCCCCACGCGGTCACGGTGCCCGGTGCGGTGGCTGCCTGGGAGCGGCTTGCGACCGACCACGGCACCCGGCCGCTGGGCGAGCTCCTCGCGCACGCCATCCGCTGCGCCGAGGACGGCTTCGCGGTAACGCCCAGGGTCGCGTTCGACTGGCGCCGGGCCGGCGACACGCTGCGGCGCAGTCCGGGCGGCCAAGCCTTCTATCTGCCGAGCGGGCGGGCCCCGGGGGCGGGCCGGATCATGCGCATGCCGGCGCTGGCGCGGACCCTGCGGCGAATCGCCGAGGGCGGCGCCAAGGCCTTCTACGAGGGCGAGATCGCGGCCGCGATGTGCGCCACGCTCAAGGGCTTCGGCGGCCTCCATGAGGAGTTGGACTTTGCGGCGGCAGCACCCGAGATCGTCGAGCCGATCCACACCAGCTACCGCGACGTCCGCGTCTATCAGTGCCCGCCCAACGGCCAGGGCATCGTCACCCTCCTGCTCCTCAACATCCTCGAGGGCTACGACCTCGCCAAGCTCGACATGCTATCGGGCGAGCGGCTCCACCTTCTGGCCGAGGCCACGAAGCTGGCGTTCCGTGACCGGGATGCCTTCCTCGCCGATCCGCGACAGGCGACCGTGCCTGTGGAGCGGCTGCTGGACAAGGCCTACGCCATCAAGCTGCGCGAGCAGATCAGCGCCGACCGGGCCATGACCGACATGCCGCCGCCCCTTCTGGAGCCCCATCCGGATACGGTCTATCTCACGGTCGTCGACCGCGACCTCAATGCCGTCTCCTTTATCAACTCGGTCTACGACACCTTCGGATCGGGCCTGGTCTGCGAGCAGACCGGGGTGCTCTTCCACAATCGGGGGCGCGCCTTCCGGCTCGACCCCGAGCACCCGAACTGCATCGCCCCAGGCAAGCGCCCGATGCACACGATCATCCCGGGCCTTGCCTTCCGCGACGGCGAGCTATGGCTGAGCTACGGCGTGATGGGCGGCGACTATCAGCCCGTGGGCCACGCTCAGGTGATCAGCGCCATCGTCGATCACGGGCTCGACCCGCAAGAGGCGCTGGACGCGCCGCGTCTCATGTCCTACCCGGTCGACCTGCAGGTCGAGCGCGGTGTGCCTGCGCGGGCCCGGGCCGAGCTCGCCGCTCGCGGACACAGCCTGATCGAGCCGGAGGGCCCGCTTGGCGGCGGCCAGGCGATCATCGTCGACCGCCGCCGGGGCGTGCTGATAGGCGGTTCCGATCCGCGCAAGGACGGCATGGCGCTCGGCATCTGACGCCCCGCCGGATGATCATGCCGCCGGCTCTCTGGATGCGGCAGCAGGAGGATATGCTCTCGTGGCAACCGTGCGCCGCCGACTGGTAACGCCCGAGCCCGTCAAACGGCTGATCCAGCCTGTCGAGCAGCTTCTCGCCACCGAGAGCGCCTCCGGCATCATCCTCATCATCGCGGCCGTGATCGCCTTCGCTTGGGCGAACTCCCCCTGGGAGCACAGCTACGAGGCGATGCGCATGCTGCCGGCGGGCGTCAGCGTGGGCCCGTTCGAGCTCAAGCTGTCGCTCGAATATTGGATCAACGACCTCTTGATGGCCGTCTTCTTCTTTCTGGTCGGGCTCGAGATCAAGCGCGAGGCGCTGGTGGGCGAGCTGGCCGGCTTTCAAAAGGCGGTGTTGCCGATCGCCGGCGCACTTGGCGGCATGGTGGTGCCGGCGCTGATCTACACGGCCTTCAACCACGGCACGCCCTACGCTGCCGGGTGGGGCGTGCCGATGGCAACCGACATCGCCTTCGCCGTCGGCGTGCTCGCCCTCCTGGGCAAACGCGTGCCTCTGGGCGCCAAGGTCTTTCTCCTGGCGCTCGCCATCGTCGACGATCTCGGCGCCGTCCTGGTGATCGCGCTTTTCTACACCGCCAACCTCCAGATGTGGGCGCTCGTTACTTCGCTCGTCGTCTGGCTGGTCGCGGTGGCCTATGGAGCGATGGGTGGTCGACGTCCCCTCGTCTTCCTTCTGCTCGGTATGGTCGTCTGGTACTTCATGTTCCTATCAGGCGTGCACGCCACCATCGCCGGCGTATTGATGGCGATCAGCGTGCCTCTCGTCCAGCCGATGTCGTCCGCGGAGCTCAAGGAGGAGCTGGCCGCCGAGGTCGGGCGCGGCCCCCTCGAGCAATGCCAGGTCGAGATCAGCCATCTCGAAGGGGTCCTCTCGCGGGCACAGAGCCCACTGCACCGATTCGAGCACGCGCTGGCGCCTTACGTGGCATTCGTCATCATGCCCGTCTTCGCCCTCTTCAACGCCGGCGTGCCGGTCCTCCACGCGGGCGACGCGGCGCTCATCAGCACCGCCACGATCGGCGCCTTCCTCGGCCTCCTGGTCGGCAAGCCGCTCGGCATCGTGGGCTTCGTCGCGCTCGCATGCCTGCTGCGGCTGACCCGACTGCCGAGCGATTCCAGCTGGGGCACGATCATCGGCATAGGCTGCGTCGCAGGCATCGGCTTCACCATGGCGCTCTTCATCGCCAATCTGGGCTTCACCGATCAGGTCTCTCTGGACCAAGCCAAGATCGGCGTTCTGGCTGCCTCGGTGGCGGCAGCGGTCCTGGGCCTCGTCGTGCTGAGCCGGGTGCTGCCGCGCCCCGAGAGAGCAGGCGGCTGACGCGCATGTCGCACGGAGCGCGGTGCCCACGGCGCCCTTCGCGCGGCTCATGACGGGATGAGGCCGTCGCGCGCCTCGGGCGGAGGCGCGGGCTGCGCCCGCGCTTGCCGGGCTGGGGACGAGACGCCGGCCGCGCGCTGGGACGTGACCGCTCAGCGGGCGCGAGGCAGCTCGGCCGGTCCTGGCCTGGGCGTGCGAGACCTTCTTAAGCCACAGATCAACAAACGAACGAGTCGCCACCTGCGATGTTCCCAAAACCCGGGAATCCGTTGCTAAATACATGGTCGCGACAGCACTGCCCTCGCCACAGGCCAACCGCCGTTACTTCCGGTGGCATGCATACCGCTTGCGAGCCACGGGTCGAGGCGCGTAGATCGGCCATCATTGCCATATCTCAGCGGTGAGCTGAGACGGATTGCCCGCTGCGCAGAAGAAAGGAACGGCTGGACCGACATCGACGGCAAGAAGCTGTCGCGCTGCAGCGTATCCGGGGGGACGCGGCGCGAACGCGATATCAGGCGCGGACCAGGGCTCGTCCTGATCCCAAGGAGGAAACATGGCTGAACCTGTCTCACAGGTCACCGACCTGTCGGTGGCTGCTGCAAATGGTACGATGACCATCGTCGAGGATACCGCATCCACGACAGGGCGTGACCCGGTCAAGATCTCGCCGCTTGCGAACGATACCGGCGACCATCTCCAGCTCGACTCGTTCATGACCGAGCCCGACGGCGACGCTTCCCACCACGGCTACATCACCGTCAAGGGAAGCACGGTGATCTACACGCCGGAGGCGGGCTTCGAGGGGACGGACACCTTCCGCTATTCGGTGCACCGACAGCGCCGGCGACACCCAGTACGGCATCATCTCCGTCGCCGTGACGGACAATCCGCTGGCGAGCCGAGGCGGTGGCGCCGAAGGCCAGCGCCGACACGTTCACGGTCGGCAACACCTCGTCGGCCAAGCTCGACGTGCTCGCCAACGACGACAGCGGCGATGGCAGCAAGCTGCTGGTCACCGGGGCTAACGAGCCGAGCATGGAACGGTGGACCTGAAGGGCAGCGAGCTGCATCTATCACGCCGACAGCGGCTATACCGGGCACGACCAGCTCTTCTACAAGGTCTTCAATGGGACGGCCTGAGCAGCGTAGGCGCAGGTCAACCTGACTGTCGAGCAGGGCAGTGGCGGCGGTGGTGGCGGCGGAGGCGGCGGCGGGCAAGGTCCTGACCGTCCACAACGACAGCTTCAAGTCACGGCCGACACCGGCTCCAGCCTCAACGTCCTCAAGAACGACAAGGGATCGCCTCTGACCATCGTCGACGACGCGAGGCCGCCCACGGCACTGTCGCGATCGACCAAACGGCCACCAGCATCACCTACACCCCCGACGCCGGCTACACCGGCGCCGACAGCTTCCCGTACATGGCCCAGGATCAGGGTGGGCACAGCGCCATCGCCACCGTCGACCTCAACATCGAGAGCAGCGGAAAAGGCGGCGGCGACCAGATTTCCGCCCACAATGACAGGTTCAAGGTCCCGACGGATAGCAGCACGGACCTGAGCGTGCTCATCAACGACAAGGGCACCGACCTCACGATCTCTGACGTGGGCGCGGCCAAGCACGGCACGGTGACGATCGCCGATGACGGGTCCAGCCTCACCTACACGCCGGAACAGCGGCTTCCACGGCAAGGACACCTTCACCTACACCGTCTCAGACGCCAACAACAACACGGACGACGCGACGGTAAAGCTCAACGTCAAGGCATCGAGCAGCAGCTCCACCCTCAAGCTCAGCGACGTCCTCTCCACCGATCACGACATTGGCAGCAGCCATTCCAACGCCGACGGCGGGTCATCAAGCCATGCCTCGGTCGCCAGCGTCAGCATGGCAAGCAGTCACGTCGACCTCGATACGCTGGTCCATCAGGCGCATCACCACATCGGCTGAGGCCAGCATCGCGGGCTTGGCCTGACCGCGTGTCCGGCCGGTACCCCACCGGCCGGACACTTGGCATCTGACGGACCTCCCCGACCCTGCGTCAGCGACTCACCAGCTGGATCTCAATCCGCCTGTTGAGCTGCCGGGACTGTTCCGAATCATTGCGAGCGACCGGCTCGGTGTCGGCCAGCCCGGCGATCATGAGGTGCTGGCGCGGGATGCCCCGCTCGACCAGGTAGGTCGCCACCGCGCTGGCCCGCGCCGCCGACAGCTCCCAGTTGGAGCGGTAGCGACCACTGACGACAGGCAGATCGTCGGTATGCCCGGCAATCTGCAGCGCCCAGGGCGTGCCTTCGGGAATGCTGGCAATCGCAGACTGAAGGCGCGGCACGATACCATCCAGCTCGGTCATGCCCTCATCGGTGAGCTTGGCGCTCCCGGAAGGAAAGAGCAGGCTCGCACCGAGCACCACACCGTCCTGACTGACATAGTTGATGTCCTGCACACCGGGCAGGTTCGCCTTCACATCACCCACGAGCAGCGCCTGACGCTCCTTGGCCTGCTGGGCTCGGCGCGCCAGCGTGGGACCGGCAGCGGGCTCGATGCTGCTGGCGAGCTGGCGCGTGATCTCAGCCAGGACCGCCGCGTCCGCCACCCGCTGGTGCCCATCGTCGGTCTGTGCCGGTTGGGCCTTCGCCGTGGCCAGCGCCTGATCCAGCTGGCTGCTCAACGCAACCGTCCTGGTCCTGAGATCGGCGATCTCCCTGTCCCGCTCGGCGATCTGCTGGCGCATCCCGTCGAGATCGTGGGCCGATGTCGACTGGAGCCGGACGAGGTCGCCCTCCGCGGCCGAGAGCTGCGCCTGAAGCCCCGCGGCCTTCTGTTCTGCATCGGCGCGACCCGCCGTCGCCGTGTCCAACGCCTGCTGTTGTGCCGCCAGCTCCTTCGTCTTCGCCTCATCGCCAGCGACAAGCCTGTTCCGCTGCTGCTCGAGGGCTCCGAGCTGGCCCTGGAGGGCCTGAGCTTGGCCGCTCGCCTGCTCCCGGGCAGCCTCGGCTGTCTTCGCCTTGGCCATCGCCTCGTCGAGCGCCTGCTGGAGTGTTGCCAGCTGCTGCGTCTTCGCCTCGTCACCGGCCGCGAGCTTGTTCCGCTGTTGCTCAAGCGTCGCGAGCTGGCCCTGGAGCGCCTGCGCCCGGCTGCTCGCCTCGTCGCGGGCGGCCTCGGCCGCCGTGGCCTGGGACTGCGCCTGAGCGAGCGCCTGCTGGAGTGTTGCCAGCTGCTTCGTCTTCACCTCATCGCCGGCCGTAAGCTTGTCCCGCTGTTGCTCGAGTGCCGCGAGCTGGCCCTGAAGCGCCTCCACCCGGCTGCTCGCCTCGTCGCGGGCGGCCTCGGCCGCCGTGAGCTTGGACTGCGCCTGATCCAGCGACTGCTGCAGCGTTGCCAGCTGCTTCGTCCGCGCGTCGCTGCTGCTGGCAAGCTGATCCCGCTCCCGCTGAAGGCTCGCCAGCTGGGTCTCGAGCACCTTGACGCGGCTGCTCACCTCATCGCTCGACTTTGCGAGCGCGGCCCTGGCCTGCTCGACCGCAGCCACCCTCGTGAGCGCGGCGTCGAGCGCGCCCTGCAGGCCTGCGATCTGATTGGCCCTGGCGGCGGCCGTTGCGGCGAGCTCGTCCTTCTGCTTGTTCAGGGTCGCGATCTGACCCTCCAGCTCGCCCACACGAGCCTGGGCCTGCGCGCCTGCCGTCTCCAGGCTCTGCCGTGTCTCCTCGGCTGCGGCGAGCTTGCTGAGCGCGGCATCGAGCACGGTCTGCAGACGACCCTGCTGCGCGCCCAGGGAGGCGAGCTGGGCGCGGGCAGCCTCCAGCTTGCCACTGACATCGTCCCGCTCGGCGCGAAGCGTGTCGCGCTCCTGCCCGAGCGCAGCCGCCGTCGCCTGTGCATCGCTCAGCGCCTGCACCAGACGCTCGCCCGCGACCTCCAGGGTGCCAACCTGAGAAGCCAGCTGGTCACGCTCGGCCGTTGCCGTCTCGGCCTGCGTCCGCAGCGCCTGTACCTTTTGCACATCCGGGGCGGCTTGGATGTCGGCCTTGAGCTTGCTCATCTCCTGCGTGGCGTCCGCCAGCTTCGCCTGGAGGTCACTCGCCGCGGCCATGCTGGTCTCGAGCTGCGTCCGAAGCCCGTCGCGCTCAGCCGTGAGGGAGGTGACCTCGGCCTTCGCAGCGCTGAGCCTCTGCGCGTCATCGCTCGCCGACTGCTGCAGCGCCTCCTGCTTCGCGCTCAGCGTCTCGACCTGCTTTGCGACATCCCGCGCCGCCGCCTGCGTCGCTGCCAGCTGCCGCGCTAGGGCATCCCGTGCCTGCGTCAGCCCGTCGATCGTGCCCTCCCGCGTCTCGAGCTCGGCTTTCTGCTGGTCGACGGTCGTGGTGAGCGCCTGCTTCTCGCCGGCGGCGGCAGCGAGCGCCTTCGTCAGCCGGTCGCGATCGGCGGTGAGCGTGCCGATCTCACTCGTCGCCTGCGTGAGCTTTTGCTGCTCGGCCGCCGCTGCCTTCTGCAGCTCGTCCTGCTTGGCGGTGAGGGCCTCGACCTGCTTGGCGACGTCGCGGCCAGCCGCCTGCTGTGCCGCAAGCTTGCGCTCGAGGGCACCTTGAGCCTGGGTCAGCGACTCGATGCTCCCGTCGCGCGCCGAGAGTTCCTTGGCCTGCTGCTCGACGGTGCCCTCCAGGGCAGCCTTCGCCGTCTGCAGCTCGGCCAGCTCGGACTGAAGACGATCGCGCGCCGCTGCGGTGTCCGCCGCCTCCTTTGTGAGGGCATCGAGCCGCGCGGAAAGCGCGTCGCGCGCCTGCGTGAGCGCGGCCAGGCTGGCGTCCCGCTCGGCCAGCGTCCGCGTCTGCTCCTGATTGGTTGTCCGAGCGTCGGCTAGCGCCGCCTCGACACTGTCCAGCTGCTTTTGCAGGTCTGCCGTCGAGCCCTCGAGCTTGTCACGCTCTGTCGTGAGGGAGGCCAACGCCGCCTTGCTCTTCTCGAGCTCGTCGGACGTCGCCCGGAGCCGGCCCTGCGCCTGCTCGAGATCGCCCGTCGTCGCCCCGAGCTTCTTCTCGGTGTCCGCGAGCTTGTCGGGCAGCGCTCGCAGGGTGGTGATCTCGTCCTTCAGGGCACCCAGCCGCTCGAGCTCGCCCTTGACGCCGGGCGAGGGTGCCGCCGGCGCGTCGACAGCATCGAGCGTGCTCTTGAGGCCGCCTTCGACGCGCTCGGTCCGGCTTTGCGCGTACAAGGCCCAACCGGCAGCCGCGAGGACGGGCACCAGGGCCACAAGGATTGCCTTCGTAATTCCGCCCTGCCCGCCGCGTGCGTCGCTGCCTTGCGGTGTGGGGGGACGACTTGCGTTGGCCATCTCAGGCTCCGGATGCTTCGCGTGAGCGGCGGCACGAGGCCCACACGAGGGAACGGACGCGGCCCGCGGCCGTCGGAGCCAGCGCGAACATGCGCGGAACGCCGACGCCCTCGCTCATCCGGATCCCCCCATTCTGGCGCCGGTTGAGACGCCGCCTGTCGGCTCTACTCTCGCCAGCCGGCTGAGCAAATGCAACAGGATGTGGTCGGTATGCGGTACGTGAAGGTCAACGTGTGGTGAGCTTGATCTCGATCCGACGGTTGCGGCGGTAGGCGTCGTCATTATCGGCCGTGTCGAGCGGCTGGAACTCGCCGAAGCCGCGGGCTGCCAGCCGGTCGGGCGGGATGCCCTGGGAGATCAGGAACTTCACCACCGAGATCGCCCGCGCGGTCGACAGCTCCCAGTTGGAGGAGAACTGCGCGTTGCTGATCGGCCGGCGGTCGGTGTGACCGTCGACCTGCAGGACCCAGGGCAGGTCGGGCGGGATCTCCTTCGCGATCTCCTTGAGGGTGGTCGCAAGCTCGGCGAGCTTCTCGCGTCCGCTGGGATTGATGTCGGCCTCGCCCGAGCCGAAGAGCACCTCGGACTGGAAGACGAAGCGGTCGCCCACGATGCGAATGTCGTCGCGGGTGCCGAGGACCTGGCGAAGCTTGCCGAAGAAATCGGAGCGATAGCGGGAGAGCTCCTCGACCTTGTTGGCGAGCGCGACGTTGAGCCGCTGGCCCAGATCCGCGATCGTGGCGTTTTGACGGTCGATCTCGGTCTGCTTCTCGCCCAACGCCGCGTCGAGCTGCGTGAGCTGGACGCTCAGCTGCTGGAGGCGCTGATTGAGCTGCTGCACCTGCTGCTGGGCGGCTTCCTTGTCGCTCAGGGCGCTCGTCTTGGCGCTCTCGAGCGTGGCGGCGCTCTTGAGCAGCTCCTCGATCCTGAGATCGCGCGAGGCCACGTCCTTCTGGGCCAGCATCGTCTTTTGCTGCTCGTCGGCGAGCTTGGCCTCCAGCGCCTTGCTCTGGTCGCGCGCCGTGCCGAGCTGGGCCAGAAGCTGCTGTTGCTGCTCCTTCGACTGCTGGACGGTTGTGGACAGGCCGGCCACCTGGGCCTCGAGATCGCCACGGACCTTGGTGAGCGCGTCGATGTCGCGCCTGAGCTGGACGAGCTGGCCCAGCTGCGCCGTGATCTTGTCCTTGTCGGCCGCCATGGTCTGGCGCGCCTCATCCAGGTCCTTCTGCAGCGAGCCGATCTGCGCCTTGGCAGTGCCCTGGTCGACACGCATCTCGTCGAGCGTGCGCTGCAGACTGAGGCGCTGGTTCGAGGCCTGGGCCAGCTGGTCCTCGAGCGACGCGCGGTCGCCCTCGCTCTGCTTGAGCTGGGCGCTTAGGTCCTCACGGTCCGCCACGACCGACTGCAGCTGGGACGACAGGCGCTGGACGTTGCGCTGCAGGTCGGCCGCATTGTCCTGCTCGAGCCCCAGCTTCTGCGTCAGGTCGTGAACCGTGGCCCTGAGGTGATCGAGCGTCTCGGTGCGCCCCTGCAGCACCTGGCTCAGAAAGAACTGACCGAGGACGAAGACGACCAGCAGGAAGATGACAGAGAGGAGCAGCGTCGACAGCGCGTCGACGAAACCGGGCCAGATGTCGACCTGACGAACGTCACGGCGCGAGCGCGCCATGGCTCACTCCCTCACAAGCTGCGGCTCGCCGGCGGCAATCGCGATCGTCCGCGCCACGAGCTTGATCTCGCCCTTCAGCTCGCGCGTCAGCTCGTCGCGGCCGCGGCCCAGCTCGTCCAGCACCTGGCCCAGCTGCGCATCGATGTGGCTCAGATGCTGCCTGGTCCGCTCGTCGAGCAGTGGCGCGCCATCGCGTCGGCCGAGCTGCTCGGCCAGCACCTCCTGCCCGTGGGCCAGCCGGCCCAAAATCTCCTGCTCGCCGCCCAGCCGGTCGGTCAGCGTCCCTAAGCGCTCGTTGAGCTGGAGCAGCACCTTGCTCAGCTGCACGCGCTGGTCCTCGCCTCTGGCCACCACGGTCTGCAGGCGGTCGAGGCTCTCGGCCGCCTGTTGCAGCATCGCCTGGACGTAGACCGGGAGACTGGGGCCCACGCCAACCTCGCCCGTCACGCCCTCGGCGGTACCGTGCCGGGTCATGCCCGAGAGCCACTCCTCGAGATCATTATAGAAGCTGTTTTGCCCCTGCGTCGCCTGAAGGTCGAGAAAGCCCAGGACGAGCGAGCCCGCGAGGCCGAAGAGCGAGGAGCTGAACGCCGTGCCCATCCCGGCCAACGGACGGGCTAGCCCGGCCTTCATATCGTTAAAGAGCTGGAGGACATCGGTCGAGTTGGCGGAGAAGCCGGTGAGCACGCCGCCCACCGCGTTGATGGATTGGAGTAGCCCCCAGAAGGTGCCGAGCAGGCCCAGGAAGATCAGGAGCCCGGTGAGATAGCGGGCAATATCGCGACTCTCGTCGAGCCGGGTGCTGATACTGTCCAGAAGATAGCGCATCGACGCTGCCGAGAGAGAAGCACGGCCGCGCCGGTCGCGCTCGCCCAGCACCGCGGCGATGGACGCTATGAGGCGCGGCGCCTCCTGCAGCGAAAAGCCGACGGCGTCGGTCCGAAAGGCCTCGATCCAGCGCGTCTCGGGCTTGAGCCGAAGGATGCGCCGAAGATTGTAGGCGATGCCCACGACAAGGACGCAGATGATGAGGCCGTTCAGGGCCGGATTGTGGAGGAAGGCCGCCCAGATGATCTGCGACAGCACGCCCACGACCACGCACGCGAAGATCAGGAAGACGATCACGCGGTTGATGAAGCGTTGCGGGTTGGTCATCGGCGACCAGTCGTACCTGTGATGGAAGATCCGCCAGCAACTCTAGCGGTGGTCAGGCGGCATGCCACTTTGAATGGCACAAATCCTCGCGCGCACTCAACCGTTTATCGCACAACGTTGCGCTGCCGCCGCCATTGATGGGGTCGGCATCCCCCGGCCCGCGATGGACGCGGCTGCTCCTCCGTCGGAGCAGCCGTCCGTCAGGCGGCGCGGTCGAGGCCGAACTGAAGGGAGGCCAGCCTCGCGTAGAGCCCGCCCCGACCAACCAGCTCGTCGTGATGGCCCTGATCGATCACGCGGCCCTCGTCCATCACGACGATGCGGTCGGCCTTGCGGACGGTCGCGAGCCGGTGAGCGATGACGAGACAGGTCCGCCCATGCCTCAGCCGCTCGAGCGCGCCCTGAACGAGCTGCTCGCTCTCGGCGTCGAGGGCGCTCGTCGCCTCGTCGAGGAGAAGCAGCGAGGGATCGCGCAGGAGAGCCCGCGCGATGGCCAAGCGCTGGCGTTGACCACCGGAGAGGCGCACACCCTTCTCGCCAAGAAAGCTGCCGAACCCCTCGGGCAACGCGTCCAGGAACTGGGCCGCCGCGGCAGCCTCGGCGGCGGCACGCACAGCCGCGTCGGACGCGTCGATCTTGCTGTAACGGATGTTTGTCCAAGCGTCGGCCGCGAAGACGACCGGATCCTGAGGCACCAGGCCGAGACGGCAGCGCAGCTCGGTCGGATCGAGCTCGCGCAGGTCGACGCCGTCGAAAAGTATGCGCCCTTCCTGCGGGTCATAAAAGCGCATGGCAAGCTGGAACACGCTGGTCTTGCCGGCGCCCGAGGGGCCGACCAACGCCACCGTCTCGCCGGCGCGCAGGTCGAGGCTGTAGTCGTGGAGGATCGGCCGGTCCGGCAGCGAGGGATAGGCGAAGGTCACGTTCTCGAAGCGCAGCGTGCCATGAGCCACCGCCGGAAGCGGCCGGGGCGACGCTGGTGCCTTCACCATGGGCTGGGTATCGAGCAGCTCGAACAGACGCTCGGCGGCGCCCGAAGCCCGTTGCAGGTCGCCCACGATGTCGCTGAGGCCGCCAACAGAGCTGGCAACCACCGTGGCGTAGAAAACGAAGGACGCGAGCTCGCCCGGTGACAGGCGACCCGCCAGGACGTCGTTGCCGCCGACCCACAGCACCACGACGATGGCGGCGAAGACGAGGCCGATGACGGTACCGGCAAGGACGCCACGCGCCGCGGCATAGCGCGCCGCCGACCGAAAGGCCGCCTCGGCGAGATCGGAGAAGCGGGCGCTCTCGTGGGCCTCCTGGGCGAAGGATTGGACGGTTCGCACCGCATTGAGCGTCTCCTCGGCGTGGCCGCTGACGGCGGCGACCTTGTCCTGCGCGGCGCGGGAGTAGATCCGCACACGGCGACCGACGAGGATGATCGGGACCACGACGAGCGGCACGACGATCAGGATCAGCCCGGTGAGGCGTGGGTTGGTGACAATCAGAAGGACGAGGCCGCCGATCAGCATCAGGAGGTTGCGAAGCGCCTGGGTCACGCTGGTGCCGATCACCGCCTGGATGACGCTCGTGTCGGTGGTCAGGCGCGAGGTCACCTCGCCCGTTCGCGTGACCTCGAAGAAGCCCGGCGAAAGGCGGATGATGTGGGCGTAGATCTGGCGCCTGAGGTCGGCGACCACCCTCTCGCCCAGCCAGGTGACGAGGTAGGATCGGAGGAAGGTGGCGAAGGCCAGCGCCAGGACAACGAGCAGGACCGCCTCGAGGGCATGATCGAGGGCGACGGCACGCCCCATCCCAAATCCGCGATCGACGAGGTAGCGCACGCCGACGCCGAGCGAGAGCACGGCCGAGGCGGAGATAGCGAGCGCGACCAAGCTGCCCAGGACCCGCCAGCCATACGGCCTGAGATACACGGTGAGACGCTTGAGCGAGCCGAGGTCGCGGCTGCGGGCACGGTCGGTGCGGCGCAGGCTCGAACGGGCGTGGGATGCCATATGCTGGCCTCTCTTGCTGGTCTATTCCCGCCGGGGCAATTCCGATTGGACACAGCACCAGAGGCGCGCGCCGCCTTGCGCTCGGCACGACAGGCCGCTATGTACCCGGCGCCCGTGCCGAAGGAAAGTGTCGTGAAGCCCGATATCCACCCCGACTACCATGAGATCACGGTCGTGATGACCGATGGCTCGACCTTCAAGACGCGCACCACCTGGGGCAAGGAAGGCGACACGATGACGCTGGACGTCGATCCGAAGTCGCATCCTGCCTGGACCGGCGGGTCCGTTCAGGTGATCGAGCGTGGTCAGGTCGAGAAGTTCAACCGCCGCTTCCAGAGCTTCCGGCGGAAGAAGTAGCTCCGGACGCGAGGGAATCCAGCCATGAAGATTCGAAACTCACTCAAGACGGCGAAGACCCGCCACAAGGATTGCCGTCTCGTGCGGCGCAAGGGCCGGGTCTACGTCATCAACAAGACCAACCCCCGCTTCAAGGCGCGCCAGGGCTAGCAAGCCCGCCGCCCACAGGCGCGGAAGGGCCGGGACCCGCGGGGGTCCCGGCCCTTTTCGATTGGGGCGCCCTTATGCCGCGGCTAACGCACGCGCGTGCCGGCCGTGGCGTCCCAATGCAGCGGCTTGTCCGACTTGGGAAGCGGCGCCTCGGGCACCTGCCCGACGCTCACGCCATGCGGCCAGTCGGGCGGGCATATCGCCACATAGCTCGCATAGCCGCCGGTGCCGCCCTTGAAGCGCGGGAAACCGATCGCGATCAGGGCGCCGGCCTCCGGCACCTCGTCGAGATGCGCCACACCCTCGGCCTGGGTGTAGCCATGATGCATGAGCCACGCCTCGCCCTCGAGGTCGGGCGTGTTGTCGGTGTCCAGCGGCTCGTGGCCGTGGAACAGGATATGCCGCTGCTCGTGCAGGAACTTCAGGGCATCGAGCGAGACGGCGGGAAAAGGCGTCCTGGTTGCCAGCGCCGGATCGGGCCAGTCCTTCGACCAGTCCGATCGGACCATGACGACCGAGCCCTCCGGAATCGTCCCGTGCACCTTCTCCCAGGCCAACACGTCATCCACCGTGAGCGCGTAGCCCGGATCCTTCTTCACCTGCTCGACGATCGAGATCACGACCAGCGGGCGGAGCGTGTAGGTCGCCGGCAGCTCGGCGATTGAAGGATACTCGGGCGCCCAGTGCGCCGGTGGGTCGAGCTGGGTGCCGAGCTGGTCGGTGGAGAGGATGTAGCGGGTCGCCTCGAACCCGTCCTTCTCGTAGGTGTAGGGCTTGCCCGTCGCCGGATCGACGGTGGGCTCGAACTTGGACGGCCCGAAGCCGTGCCAGACTGGGACGTCGGGGGTGATGACGTGTGACAGCAACACGTATTTCGCACCCTTGAGCTGCTGCTCGTAGACGTCCCAAAGATGCGTGTCGTCGGCGGCATAGGCGCCTCCCGCCATGGCCGCCAGCGAGACCAGCGTGGCCGCGGCGAGCCTTCCAAGGCGATCGGTTTGCATGGGTCTGCTTCTCTCCCTAAGGGTACAAGGCGAGCTGTTGTTCAGCTTCCGCTCGCATGGTCGACGCTATGTCGCCGATCCGGACCGGGCAACAGCCCTCAGCGCCGCGACCTGCGAGGTTGACCGCATCGCCCTTCGGGCCATCATCTGGCCCAGCCTGGGCGCGTCCCTCCCGACGCTTCCTTAAGGAACACCGCCATGCTGATGCCGGAGCCCGATCAGGAATCCCTCGCCAAGCGCAAGGAGATCGTCGCAGCACTGCGGACCATCGTGCCCGGCGAGGGTGTCATCGCCGCGGAGGACGAGCTGCGCGCCTACGAGTGCGACGCGCTCTCCGCCTACCGCACCGTGCCGATGGCCGTCGTCCTGCCGAGCACGGTGGAGCAGGTCTCGGCCGTGCTCAGGCTCTGCGACGGGCAGAAGATCAAGGTCGTGCCGCGCGGTGCGGGCACCTCGCTCTCGGGCGGCTCGCTACCGCTCCAGGACGGCATCGTGCTGGGCATGGGCAAGTTCAACCGCATCCTCGACATCGATCTCGAGAACCGCACGGTCACGGCACAGCCGGGGGTCACCAATCTCGGCATCACCCGGGCGGTCGAGGACCAGGGCTTCTACTACGCCCCCGACCCCTCCTCGCAGATCGCCTGCTCGATCGGCGGCAACATCGCCGAGAACTCGGGCGGCGTGCACTGCCTCAAATACGGGCTCACCACCAACAATGTGCTGGGCCTCGAGATGGTCCTGCCGAACGGCGAGGTCATCCGCCTCGGCGGCAAGCATCTCGACAGCGAGGGCTATGACCTGCTGGGGCTGATGACCGGCTCCGAGGGCCTGCTGGGCGTCGTCACGGAGGTCACGGTGCGCATCCTCGCCAAGCCCGAGACGGCGCGGGCCGTGCTGATGGGCTTTCCCTCGAACGAGAAGGGCGGCGATGCCGTCGCCTCCATCATCGCGGCGGGCATCATTCCGGGTGGGCTCGAGATGATGGACCGGCCGGCCATCCACGCGGCCGAGGATTTCTGCCATGCGGGCTATCCGCTCGACGTCGAGGCGCTGCTCATCTGCGAGCTGGACGGGCCGGCACCCGAGGTCGACCACCTGATCGGCGTCGTCACCTCGATCGCCCGCCAGCATGGCGCGACCTACGTCAAGGCCTCGGAGAGCGAGGAGGAGCGCAACCGCTTCTGGCTCGGCCGCAAGGCAGCCTTCCCCGCCGTCGGCCGCATCTCGCCCGACTATATCTGCATGGACGGCACGATCCCGAGGAAGCAGCTCTCCCTCGTGCTGCGCCGGATCGAGGAGCTCTCCGTCGAGCACGGGCTCCGTGTCGCCAACGTGTTCCACGCCGGCGACGGCAACCTCCATCCGCTCATCCTCTTCGACGCCAACAAGCCGGGCGAGCTCGAGAGCGCCGAGCAGTTCGGCGCCGACATCCTCACGCTCTGCGTCGAGGTGGGTGGGGTCCTCACGGGCGAGCACGGCGTCGGCGTCGAGAAGCGCGACCTGATGCCGGTGATGTTCACCGAGGACGACCTGAACCAGCAGCAGCGCGTCAAATGCGCGTTCGATCCGACTCAGATCCTCAACCCCGGCAAGGTCTTTCCAACGCTGCACCGCTGCGCCGAGCTGGGTCGGATGCACATCCACAAGGGCCAGATCCCCTTCCCCGACCTGCCGAGATTCTAGGGACGGCTCAGGGCCTCACACACCCGTCCGCGCGCGGCGGAAGCGGTCGATGGTGAATGGGCGCAGCATCGGATCGAGCTCGCCGGTCAGGAGAAGATGGCTGACGAGGCTCGCCGTGGCGGGCGTCATCAGGATGCCGTTGTGGCTGTGGCCCGTCGCAAGCACGAGGCCTTCGATGCCCGAGGGGCCGAGGATCGGCGCATGGTCGGGCGAGCCGGGGCGGAAGCCGACCCAAGTCTCCTCGATCTCGAGGTCGGCCGAGGCGGGAAGCGCGGTCCTGGCCGTCGCCAGAAGCGACAACAGACCGCCGGCCGTCTGGCGCGCATCGAAGCCCCGGTCCTCGGTGGTGGCGCCGACGACCAGTCGGCCGTCCTCGCGCGGCACGAGATAGCCGCCACCGGCCCAGAGCACGTGGCTCAGCAGCGGCGCCTGGGGGTCCATCCGCAGCGCCAGCATCTGCCCCTTCACCGGACGCACCGGCGGCGCGGCCCCGACTGGCAGGCCTGCAATCCCTCCCGACCAGGCGCCTGCGGCCAGCACGACCGTTCCGGCCGTCCGGAAGCCTTCCTCCGTTTCCACGCCCGTGACGCACCCACGCTCGACGACCAACCGGCGCACCGCCGTCGCCTCCTCGAGCGCGCCGCCGGCGCGGGCGAGCGCGGTCGCCAGCGCCTCGGCCACGGCCCGGTTGTCGACCTGATGGTCGAGGGCGCTGAGAAGGCCGCCCGGCGAGCCATCCGGCAGATGTCGCTCGCGCTCGCGGAGCGCCTTAGGGTCGAGCCAGGAAAACCCCTCATCATGGCCAGCCCGCGCCAGTCGGCGCAGCTGCCCCGCCTCGGCCTCGTCGTGGGCCAGGACGATGGTGCCCTCGCGTCGGTAGCCGACCCTGGCGCCCGCCGCCGCCTCGAGCTCGGCGGCGAAATCGGGCCAGAGGTCCTGACTGTGTCTTTGGAAGCGTGAGAGGAAGTCGCTCGCTCCCTGAAGCCGGGCCGCGAGGATGCCGGCTGCCGCCCAGACGGCGCCCCGCCCCGCCTTGCCGGCATCGAGGACGGTCACCCGACGGCCGGCGGCGGCGAGCCGCCAGCCGATCGAGAGGCCCATCGCCCCGCCGCCGACGATGAGGATCGGGTCGCGTGCTGGCCGCTCCATGCTATCTCCCCATCGCGCTGGCCGGTCCGGCCTCGCGCCGCTAGCTTAGGCTGTCATGTCGGCAGCGTCAGGGGAGGTCACGATCGTCATGCCGTCCTATCGCCCGACCAGCCTGAAGGAGCTCGAGCAGCTGGTGGGCTGGGCAGCGGGCGAGGAGCGGCTGCTCCGCGTCGAGGGTGCCGGGACCAAGGCCGCTTTCGGCCGCCCGGTGGACGCGCTCGACGTCCTCACGACCTCGGGCCTCGCCGGGATCGACATGTACGAGCCCGAGGAGCTCGTGATGTCGGCCGGTGCCGGAACGCCGCTCAGCGAGGTCGAGGCGGCGCTGGCGGAACGTCGGCAGGAGCTGGCCTTCGAGCCCGCAGACTATGGCGCAATCCTGGGCGGCGACGCGGGCCGCCAGACCATCGGCGGCGTGATCGCCTGCAACCTCGCCGGATCACGGCGCCTCAAGGCAGGTGCCGCGCGCGATCACCTGCTGGGGGTGCAGTGCGTCAGCGGTCACGGGCAAGCGATCAAGACCGGGGGGCGGGTGGTCAAGAACGTCACAGGTTACGATCTCTGCAAGCTCCTGGCCGGCTCGTTCGGCACGTTGGCCGTCCTTAGTCATGTCACGTTCAAGGTCATGCCGGTCGGCGAGGAGACTGCCACCCTCCTGCTCGCCGGCGAGAGCAGGCCCGCCCTGCTGAAGGCGCTCAGGATCGCCACCGCCACGCCGCACGAGGTCTCGGGTGCCGCCATGCTGCCGGCTGCGGTCGCGGCGCGCTCGGCCGTGGCCACGGTCGCCGGCGCCGGCCGGTCGCTCGCCTGCCTCAGGCTCGAGGGAGCGCCGCCCTCGGTCGCCTACCGGCTGGAGACCCTGCGCGACATGCTGCTCCAGCCGGGGATCGAGGCGCTGACGCTGGACGGCCCAGCTTCGCGGCGCCTGTGGAAGGAGATCCGCGACGGCCGGCTGCTCGATGCCGGGCGACCGATCTTGTGGCGCCTCTCCTGCGCGCCCACGGCAGCCGAGGCCGTGGCGGAGGCCGTGGCGCCGCTCTCGGCCGAGCTCTTTTTCGACTGGGCCGGTGGGCTCGTCTGGGTCGCGCTCGAGGATACGGCCGATGCCGGTGCCGCCACGGTGCGTGCCGCACTCGGCGGCACGGGGCACGCGACGCTGGTGCGGGCCTCCGAGGCGATCCGGCGCGAGGTCCCGGTGTTCCAGCCGCAGACGGCTCCGCTCGCGGCGCTGAGCCGGCGCGTCAAGGCGAGCTTCGACCCCAAGGGCATCCTGAGCCCGGGCCGCCTCTATCCGGATCATTGATCGATGCAGACGACCTTCACCGACGAGCAGCTTCGCGATCCCGACGTCCGCGAGTCGGAGACGATCCTCCGCAAGTGCGTCCATTGCGGCTTTTGCACCGCGACCTGCCCGACCTTCGTGCTGCTGGGCGACGAGCTCGACAGCCCGAGGGGGCGAATCTACCTCATCAAGGACATGCTCGAGAACGACCGCCCGGCGACGGAGCGGGTGGTACGGCATGTCGACCGCTGCCTCTCCTGCCTCTCCTGCATGACGACCTGCCCCTCGGGCGTGAACTACATGCATCTGGTCGATCATGCCCGAAAGCATATCGAGGCAACCTACCGCCGGCCTTCGGCGGACAGGTGGATCCGCACGATGCTGGCGGCGGTGCTACCGAACCCGTGGCTCTTCCGGCCCGCCCTGATCGGCGCTTGGCTCGCCCGACCGCTGGCCGCCCTCCTGCCCGGACCGCTGGGCGCAATGATGCGGCTGGTGCCCCGGCAGCTCCCCTCGCCGTCGTCCGTCGACCGGCCGCAGATCTTTCCCGCAGCCGGCCAGCGCCGCGCCCGGGTGGCGCTGCTCTCCGGCTGCGCCCAGCAGGTGCTAGCTCCCCAGATCAACGAGGCGACCATCCGCCTCCTCACCCGTCACGGCGTCGAGGTGGTCGTGGCGCCCGGTGCCGGCTGCTGCGGCGCCCTCACCCATCACATGGGCAAGGAGGGCCCGGCCCTCCGTGCCGCCAAGGCCAACATCGACGCCTGGACGCGCGAGATCGAGCGTGGCGGGCTGGATGCCGTGGTCATCAACGCCTCGGGCTGCGGCACGACCGTCAAGGACTACGGGTTCATGCTGCGGGAGGACGAGACCTACGCGGCCAAGGCGGCCCGCATCGCCGGGCTCACCAAGGACATCACCGAGCTGATGGACGAGCTCGGCTTGATGCCGGCGGTACGCGACGTCGATCTCACCGTCGCCTACCACTCGGCCTGCTCGATGCAGCACGGCCAGCGCATCACGGCGCAGCCCAAGCGGCTGCTGACCGCGGCGGGCTTCACGGTCAAGGACGTCCCGGAGGGCCATCTCTGCTGCGGCTCGGCCGGAACCTACAACCTGCTCCAGCCGGCGATCGCGACCCGGCTGCGCGACCGCAAAGTGCAGAACATCGAGCGCACCCGGCCCGACCTCGTCGCGACCGGCAACATCGGCTGCATCACCCAGATCGCAGGCGGCACCGCCCTGCCGGTCCTGCACACGGTGGAGCTGCTCGACTGGGCCACGGGCGGGCCCGAGCCACGGGCGCTCGAGGCCGCGCGCTCAGGCCGGGCCCGAGCGTCCGCGCCGGCCGAGGCCGGGTAGCATCCGCCGGAGAATGTCGTCGCCCTCGAGGTGATGCTTCAGCGCCGCTACGATATGCAGCACGAGCAGGATCGCGAAGAGGTTGGTCAGCGATTCGTGCAAGGCGGAGAAGAAGCGCGCGGCCGCGGCACTGGGTGCCAGAAGAGCCGGTAGCGGCCAGCGGTCGAGAAGCATGACGGGCGGCATGTGCGGCGCCGTCTGCACCCGGATGAAGCCCGTGACGGGCAGCACCAGGATCAGAAGATAGAGCATGGCGTGGCTGGTGCGCGCCAGCACGCGCTCCGGCCGCAGCAGCGAATCGGGAAGCCGCGGCGTCGGGTTCATCAGCCGCCAGGCGACCCGGACCAGCGCCAGAACGAAGATCGTGAGGCCGATCGTCTCGTGGAAGGCATAGAGCCGCGCCCGCGGCGGGCTCGGGTGAAGGCCGATCATGTAGGTGCCAAGCAGCCAGAGGCCGATGACGAGCGCCGCCATCAGCCAGTGCAGGCCCTGCGCCACCAGGCCCCAGGCCTCGTCCGAGTTGCGTAAGGGCATTCCACCTCTGCCGCCGTGCCGCCACCGCGAGGTCGCATTGCGCCATGGCGCTCTCCCCGCGATGGGCGAGGGACCTCTACGCTCACCTCGAAGGATATAGAGCAAGTCGCCCTGCCCCCGCTGCGGTGGGCGGCCGCGCGTAGCTGTGATCGGGCCACAGCCATTGACGCCAGCGTTGGTGGCCACATGAGCGCCGCCACCACCTTTTTGAGCCCGAGCTCGCCGCCCGGCGGCCTATCCGAACACCTGCCACGGGCTCAATGGACACGCTCGAGCGCGATCAAACATTACACCGGCTTAATCAGCTTGACGGGCCTATGATCGAATGAGACCGTTGCCATTCAGCCTGTACGGGGCACCTTCAGTACGTCGTATGCGATTCAAAAAATGATGGGCGGTAAGGGACAATGAGAGTCGCCCTTATCAATTATCCTGGCCAGCCATTGCGTCAGGGACCTGGACAGCACGGCTCAGCCGCCATCATCCACTGGCAGCTGGCGCAGCGGCTGAGTTCCCACCATGAGGTAACGGTCTACGCGCCGGGTGAGCCCAGCCAGCCCACTGAGGAGCAAGGCCCGGGCTTTCTGATCCGGCGCATGCCCGGCACTTGGCCGCGGTTCCACAAGGCGGTCGGCTTGGCTCACGCCCTGACACCCGGCGCGCCCCCATACCTGATGTCGCCGCTCTTCGGTCGCGAGTATGTCGCGGCCATGCTCACCCATCTCCGCGCCGATCGGCCGGACATCGTTCATCTGCCGGCCCTGGCGCAGTACGGCCGGCTCCTACGGGCGGCACTTCCTGGAGCCAAGATCGTCCTTCATGTTCACGACATCGCGTTCCTCGTCCTCCCGCAAAGCTGGGAACGGCGGCTAGCCGACTTCGATTCGATCGTCACCGTGGCGGAGCACATCACGCGTGCGATGCGCGAGCGCTTTCCCGCTCTGGCAGGGCGGATCGAGACGATCGGCAACGGTGTCGACCTCGACCTCTTCAGGCCTCGTCCGGAGCGGCCCGCGGGCGGCGCTGGTGAACGGATCGTCTATGTCGGCCGCCGCTCGCCGGAAAAAGGCGTCCATGTCCTGATCAACGCCTTCGACCAGCTGGCGCGGCGTCGGCCGGACGTCTCCCTGTCGCTGGTCGGCGCCGGCGGCCTGTTGCCGTTCGACTGGGTGCGGATCTTCATGAACGACGAGCCGATGGCATCGGTCGCCGGGTTCTACGGAAACGGGCCAATCGACCGCCTACGACGGCAGCTTCTCGGCGGTCGCGGAGGGTTCGATCGCGAGCTCCTGGCGCGCCTCTCGGTCGACGTTGCGGCGCGCGTGCGGCTCGAGAGCGAGATCCTCCACGAGCAGCTGGTCGGGATCTACAACGAAGCCACCATCGCGGTCATGCCCTCGCTCTGCCGCGAGGGTTTCGGCCTCCCGGTTGCGGAGGCGATGGCCTGTGGCCTGCCGGTGATCGTCTCGAGGAGCGGTGCTCTGCCCGATTTGGTCGAGGCAGGCCGGACGGGGCTCGTGGTCGAGCGCGGCGATGCCGAGGGTCTCGCCCGGGCGATCGAGACGCTTCTCGATGATCCCCAACGGCGAGTGACAATGGGCCGGGCGGCGCGCGAGCGGGCCGAGGCGCTCTTTGGCTGGGACAACGTCGTGCGGCGGCTCGACGCCGTCTATCGGGGCGTGACCCTGGCGAACGCCGCTACTACCGAAGCGGCACAAAGCTCATCGCACGGTCTGGGGCGAGCATCTGCCTGACCCACACGCTCGGTGCGACCGATGGCCCCAAAAAATGGACGGACGGTTCAGCTCGCGCATGTCTTCGGGCAAGACAGGGCCTCAAAGAGACGACACGATTGACTGCCTTGCGGCAGAGGAGTGAGCCATGCATTCGCTTGATCCTCTCATCCTGGCGCGGGTTCAGTTCGCCTTTACCGTGTCGTTCCACATCCTCTTCCCGGCTTTCACGATCGGGCTCGCGAGCTTCCTCGCGGTGCTGGAGGGGCTCTGGCTCTGGACCAAGCGCGAGGAGTATCGCGAGCTCTATCGCTTCTGGATCAAGATATTCGCGGTCTCCTTCGGCATGGGCGTCGTTTCCGGCGTCGTGATGAGCTACCAGTTCGGCTTGAACTGGAGCCGATTCTCCGACGCTGGCGGCGCCATTCTCGGGCCGCTCTTGGCCTATGAGGTGCTGACCGCCTTTTTCCTCGAGGCGGGCTTCCTCGGCATCATGCTTTTCGGCTGGAACAAGGTCGGACGCGGGCTGCATTTCTTCGCGACATGCATGGTGGCGGTTGGCACGCTGGTCTCGGCGTTCTGGATCCTGTCGGCCAACAGCTGGATGCAAACGCCGCAAGGCTACGCCATCGTCGACGGCCGCTTCGAGCCGGCCGACTGGCTCAAGATCATCTTCAACCCGTCCTTCCCCTACCGGCTCGTCCACATGTCGCTCGCCGCCTATCTGAGCACGGCGTTCGCGGTGGGCGGGGTCGCCGCTTGGCATCTGCTGCGCGGCCGCCGCGATCCCGCCGTCAAGCGGATGTTCTCGATGGCCATGTGGATGGCGGCCATCGTGGCGCCGATCCAGATCCTGGCCGGGGACCAGCACGGCCTGAACACGCTGGAGTATCAGCCGGTCAAAGTGGCCGCGATGGAAGGCGACTTCGACACGAAGAAGGGCCAGCCGCTCATCCTCTTCGGCATGCCCGACATGAAGGCCGAGACGACGAAATGGGCCGTCGAGATCCCGAAGCTCGGCAGCCTCATCCTGACCCACTCGCTCGATGGCGAGGTCAAGGGGATGAAGGCGTTTCCGGAGCAGGACCGCCCCTACGCGCCGATCGTCTTCTGGAGCTTCCGCGTCATGGTCGGCCTGGGCATCCTGATGGCGCTCACGGGCTTCGTCTCGCTCTGGCTGCGCTACAAGGGCGAGCTCTACCATGCCCGCTGGTTCCACCGGGGCGCCCTGCTGATGGGCGTCTCGGGGTTTGTTGCCATCCTCGCAGGCTGGATCACGACGGAAGTGGGCAGGCAGCCCTGGGTGGTCTATGGCCTCGTGCGCACCGCAGACGCCACCAGCCCGGTCTTGGCGCCGGACATCGGCTTCTCGCTTCTCCTGTTCGTGGTGACCTATCTCCTCGTCTTTGTGATGGGCCTCTACTACATGCTTCGGCTCATCAGCATCGGGCCAACACCCGAGTCGTGGATTCCTCCGGAGGGTGGCGGCAACCGGCCTCTTGCCGCTGTCGATGAGGCGATCGAGGCAGCGGAGTAAGCGCCATGTACATCGACCTGCCGCTCGTCTGGGCCTGCATCATCGCCTTTGGCGTGTTCGTCTACGTGGTGCTCGACGGTTTCGATCTGGGCATCGGCATCCTCTTCTCGTTCGCGCCCAGCCATGCTGATCGCGACAAGCTGATGAACTCGGTGGCCCCGGTCTGGGACGGAAACGAGACGTGGCTGATTCTCGGCGGAGCGGCCCTTCTGGGCGCGTTTCCCATCGCCTACGCGGTGCTGCTCTCCGCCTTCTACCTGCCGCTCATCGTCATGCTGATCGCGCTGATCTTCCGCGGCGTGGCCTTTGAGTTCCGTTTCAAGGCGCGCACCAGCCGCTATGTCTGGGACCGCGCCTTCGCTCTGGGCTCGACCGTCGCTGCCTTCGCCCAGGGCATCGTGCTCGGCACGTTCATCCAGGGCGTGCCGATGGACGGGCGCGACTTCGTCGGTGGCTCCTTCTTCTGGCTCTCGCCGTTCAGCATCCTCACAGGTCTCGCTCTCGTGGTCGGCTACGCGCTTCTCGGCGCCGGCTGGCTCGCCATGAAGACAGAGGGGCCGCTGCAGACCTGGGCCTTCAGCCGGATCCGTCCGTTGCTGGTGGCCCTGCTCGTCGGCATCGGCGCGGTCTCCCTTTGGACGCCGTTCCTCGACCACTCCATCTTCGAGCGCTGGTTCTCCCTGCCCAACATCCTCTACTTCTCGCCGGTGCCGATCCTCGTCCTCCTCTCGGCGCTGGGCGTGTGGCACGCGGTCGAGCTGCGGGCCGAGCGGGTGCCGTTCTTCCTCACGCTCTTCCTCTTCCTGCTCTCCTATATCGGGCTCGCGATCAGCCTTTGGCCGAACGTCATCCCGCCCTCCATCTCGATCTGGCAGGCCGCCTCGCCGGTGGCGAGCCAGAAGTTCATGCTGGCGGGCGTGGCGGTCATGATCCCGATCATCCTCGCCTACACGGGCTACAATTACTGGGTGTTTCGGGGGAAGGTCAGCGATGCCGGCCATTACCACTGACGGCGCCGGCGCCAGACGTGCGCGGCGCCTTGCCTGGTTCGTCGGTCTCTATGTGGCAGGCGTGGTCGTGGTGAGCGGCGTGGCCTGGCTCATTCGCCTGGCCATCGTCCCGAGCTGATCAGCCGGCCACCGCGACGCGGCGGCCCGTCCTCGACGAACTCGAGCAACGCGTCGATCAGCCGATGGACGACGAGGCCATCGCGGCCGCTGACGCGCGGCGGGCGGCCTTCCTCGATGGCATCGAGGAAATCCTCGATCACCGCCTGGTGCCAGCCATAGGGGAAGGCCATGGGATCGGCGCCGCCGCCGGTGGGTGCCGGCTCTCCATGGCGGTCTTCGCGCCCGTCCAGAAAGCGGAGGGTCAGCTCGCCACGGGTGAGCGTAGCGCTGCCCTTCGTCCCGGTGATCTCGATCGCCTCGGGATGCCCGGGATACTGAGCCGTCGTCGCCATGAGGGCGCCCAGCGCGCCGTTAGCGAAACGCAGCCCGGCGCCGGCCGCGTCCTCGGTCTCCATGCGATGCATGCCGGTGGTTCCGACGATGGCCGCGACCTCGGCGATCGGCCCTGTGATGCTCAAGAGCAGATCGAGCGTATGGATGGCCTGACTGAGAAGGACGCCCCCGCCATCGCGCGCAAGCGAGCCACGGCCCGGCTCGTCATAGTAGCTCTGCGGCCGCCACCAGGGGACGACGACATGGATGAAGGCCGGATCACCGAGCGCGCCCTCGAGCATCAGCCTGGTCAGCGTCTCGGAGCCTTCCCGGAAGCGGTGCTGGAAGACGATGGCGAGGGTGACGCCGGCCTGCTCGCAGCGCTCGACGATGCCCACGGCCGCCGGGGTCGTCCTCTCGACCGGCTTTTCCATCAAGATGTGCTTGCCGCGCGCAGCCAGCCGGTCGACGAGATCCGTGCGCGCGTCCGGCGGCGTCAGCAGCAGGACCGAATCGACCGTCGGATCGTCGATCAGCGCTTCCGCGCTGTCGACGACGGGCAGGCCATATTGGGCAGCGAAGCGCTCCCGCCGTTCGGCGCTGGGGCTGAAGCCGCCCGCCACCTCCACCCGATCCTCGAGATCGCGCAGGCTCAGGGCATGGGGCTTCACCGCCATGCCGAGCCCGATGATGCCCATGCGGTGCCGCCTCGCCTGCGCCATGCCTCTCCCCCTTGGCCGTCCTGCAGGGCGCCTTAGTCCGGCAGGACGGTCGGGGCAAGCGGCGAGGGTCGCTCAGGGCGTGATCGCCACCTTGAGCACGCCGTCCCGCTGGTTGGCGAACAGGTCGTAGGCAGCCTCGATCTGGTCGAGCCTGAAGCGGTGCGTGACGAGCGGCTCGAGGTCGACGCGGCCGGATGCGACGACGTTCAGCAGCCGTCGCATCCGCTCCTTGCCGCCCGGGCAGAGCGTCGTGACGATCTTGTTATCGCCCAGGCCCGCCGAGAACGGCCCCAGCGGGATCCGGAGGTCAGCCGAGTAGACGCCGAGGCTCGACAGCGTCCCGCCGGGACGCAGGACGCGGAGCGCCAACTCAAAGGTCTGCTGGGTGCCGAGAGCCTCGATCGCGACGTCGACGCCGCGACCGTCGGTGATCCGCATGATCTCGTCGACCGGGTCGACCTTCTTGTAGTCGACGACGAGATCGGCACCCATCTTGCGGGCCATCTCGAGCCGGGCCGGAACGGTGTCGACGGCAATGATCCGTGTCGCTCCCTTGAGCTTGGCGCCCGCCGTGGCACAGAGGCCGATCGGACCCTGGGCGAAGATGGCGACCGTGTCGCCGATGCGGATCTGGCCGCTCTCGGCGCCCGAGAAGCCGGTCGACATGATGTCCGGGCACATCAGCACCTGCTCGTCGGTCAGGCCGTCGGGCACCGGCGCCAGGTTCGCCAGGGCGTCCGGAACGAGCACATACTCGGCC
The DNA here is from genome assembly GCA_963735065.1 of uncultured Alphaproteobacteria bacterium. Classification (GTDB taxonomy): domain Bacteria; phylum Pseudomonadota; class Alphaproteobacteria; order Geminicoccales; family Geminicoccaceae; genus CAVTJL01. The sequence continues at coordinate 681,746 of CAVTJL010000001.1, forward strand.
TGGCAGCCGTCGATCGTGTTGCCGAACCGCCAGCCGCCCATCGCCTTGAAGCCGTGCTTCGTGCCGGCACCACACTGTGATCCGCAGCCGTCGAGCGATGCGTAGCTGTGCCCCGAAGGCGTGATGGCGCCGGCGATGACCCGCTGGCCCTCGGCGTAGCCGCTCACGGCCGAGCCCAGCTTCTCGATCACGCCGACCGGCTCGTGACCGATGGTGAGGCCCTTGGCGACCGGGTACTCCCCCTTCAGGATGTGAACGTCGGTGCCGCAGATGGTGGTGGTCGTGACGCGGATCAGCGCGTCGAGCGGACCCACGTCCGGAACGGGCTTCTCGTCCAGGACGATGCGCCCGGGCTCGACGAAGATGGCGGCCTTCATTTTGGCCATGATCCAGCACTCCAGCGAAGGTTGAACGATGCGGCGGATGCTGTGGCTGCCTTCTGCTCAGGCGATCTGTCCGAGGGCATTCGACCTGCCGTGGCGGCGAGATGCCTTGACCTGGCGCAAGGTCAGGCCGTCAGGCTTGCGATCGGTGACGGCTTCGGGCTTTAACGGACCCCAATGACGGCGGCGCAAGGCGCGCCCGCCTCCGGAGCGCTCGATGCTGCGCCTCTATCACGTCCCGCTCTGCCCGTTCTCCCGGAAGATCCGTATCGCCCTTCGCGAGAAAGGCCTCACGGCCGAGCTCATCGAGGTCCAGCCCTGGGAGCACACCGACGACCTCCTTCGCCTCAACCCCGCGAGCGAGGCGCCCGTTCTCGTCGACGACGACCTCGTGATCTGCGACAGTCAGGCGATCGGCGACTATCTCGAGGAGGCCTATCCGGACGCGACGCTCTACGGCAAGAGCCTCGAGCAGCGTAGCGAGACGCGGCGTCTCGTGGCTTGGTTCAATTCGAAGATGGCGCGCGAGGTGACCGACCTCCTGTGGCGCGAGAAGTTCCTCAAGCGCCTGAAGCGCCAGGGCTTTCCTCGCTCCGACGCGATGCGCCAGGCGGCGGAGAACATCCGCTTCCATCTTGCTTACATCGACTATCTCTTCAACCAGCGCAAATGGCTGGCGGGCGACGCGCTCAGCATGGCTGACATCGCGGCGACGGGACATATCTCGGTTCTCGACTACATGGGCGATGTGCCCTGGGCGCAGGCGGGCCTCGCTCGGGATTGGTACGCCAAGATGAAGTCGCGGCCCTCGGTGCGCCCGATCCTCCTGGAGCGGGTCACGGGCATGAAGCCGCCGGAGCACTACGACGATCCAGACTTCTGATCTCGTCGACACGCTGCGCGCGCGGGCCCGGCATCTCGGGATCGACGAGCTGAGGATCGGCCCGGCGCGCCTGCCGGAAGCGACGAAGGAGCGTTATCGTCGCTTCGTGGCGCTCGGTCGGCACGGCACGATGGACTGGCTCGCACGCACGCCGGAGCGCCGCGCGGCGCCGGAAAACCTGTGGCCCGCAGCGCGCAGCGTCATCGTCTGCGCGATGCGCTATGGGCCGGAAGCGGACCCGTTGCCCGAGCTCCACAAGCGGTCCCGGGGGTATCTATCCGTCTATGCCCGCAACCGCGACTATCACGAGATCCTCAAAGGGCGCCTCAAGCAGCTCGGGCAGTGGCTGCATCACCGCAGCGGCGCCGACGTCAAGGTGTTCGTGGACACGGCACCGCTCCTGGAGAAGCCCCTGGCCGAGGCGGCGGGGGTCGGGTGGCAGGGCAAGCACACCAACCTCGTCTCGCGTCGCCACGGCTCCTGGCTGTTTCTGGGCGAGATCCTGACCGATCTCGACCTGCCCGAGGACGAGCCGGAGCGGGACCATTGCGGCCGCTGCCGCCGCTGTCTCGACATCTGCCCGACCGACGCATTTCCCGGCGCCTACCAGCTCGATGCGCGCCGCTGCATCAGCTACCTCACGATCGAGCACAAAGGGCAGATCCCGCGGGAGCTCCGTGAGCCGATGGGCAACCGGATCTATGGCTGCGACGATTGCCTTGCCGTCTGCCCCTGGAACAAGTTCGCGACGGCTGCGAGCGAGATGAAGCTGCAGGCCCGCGCCGACCTCCTGGCCCCGGATCTGCAGGAGCTGGTGGACCTCGACGATGCCGGCTTCAGGCGGCGCTTTGCAGGATCGCCGGTGAAGCGCATCGGCCGTGACCGCTTCGTCCGCAACGTGCTGGTGGCGATCGGCAACAGCGGCGACGCGGCGCTCTCGCCTCCTGCCGAGGCGAGGCTGGACGACGCCTCGCCTCTGGTCCGCGGGATGGCGATCTGGGCGCTCGCCCGACTGGTGCCCGGCGAGCGGCTGCGAGAGGTTGCGGGCGACCTGCCCAGGGACGAGGCGGACGTCGAGGTCCGCGCCGAGTGGCAGATGGCGGGGGCCGTTTGATGACTGCGGGTGGCTGCCTTTTCTGCTTCGGCCTCGGCTACTCGGCTCGGGTGCTGGCGGAACGGGTCCGGGCGCGCGGCATGGCCCTGCGCGGCACGACCCGCAGCGAGGCCAAGCGGGCCGCCCTGGAGGCAGAGGGGATCGGCGCCTTCATCTTCTCGCGCGAGCAGCCACTCGTGGAGCCGCGGCTCGCGCTCGATGGCGTAACCCATCTCCTGACGTCGATCGCACCCGACGCGGAGGGCGATCCGGTGCTCGACCGCCACCTCGACGACCTGCGTGCGATACCGACCCTTCGCTGGGCCGGCTATCTCGGCACGACGGGGGTGTATGGTGACCGGCAAGGTGGCTGGGTCGACGAGACGACGGCCATCGAGCCCACGCTCGCCCGTGCGGATCGCCGCGCGCGCGCCGAGACGGCGTGGCTCCTGAGTGGCCTGCCAACCCATGTCTTTCGCCTCGCCGGCATCTATGGGCCGGGACGCAACGCGCTCGTGAGCCTGCGCGAGGGCACGGCCCGGCGCATCGTCAAGCCCGGCCAGATGTTCTCGCGCATCCATGTCGAGGACATCGCCACCGTCCTCGAGGCCTCGATGGCCCGGCCCCGCCCCGGAGCGATCTACAATGTCTGCGACGACGAGCCGGCGCCCCCCCAGGACGTGGTGACCTACGCCGCCTCACTGCTCGGCGTGGTGCCGCCGCCCGAGCAGCCTTACGAGACGGCCGACCTCTCCCCGATGGCCCGCACGTTCTATCGGGACAGTCGCCGGGTCCGGAACGACCTCATCAAGCGCGAGCTGGGCGTCCGTCTGGCCTATCCGACCTATCGGGAGGGGCTGTCAGCCCTTCTCCCGGCGGAGGCTGATGGGCACGACAGGAGCGCTTAGACGGGAACGGGGTCCTGCCACGTGGTCTCGTCGACGATGAGGTCGGCAAGGCGCCGCGCGGCAATCTCGAGCAGCTTCTCGCCTTTCTCGGGCGTTGCGGCGCTGGGCACCCCGAGAGCGCCGCTGCGCGTCCTCTCCGCGAAGCTGCGCCAGCGATAGGCGTCGCCTTCGGCTGCGTTGCCGTCGCGCTCGTCGGGACAATCGGCCTCGGCCAGCCGGTCGCCGTGAACCAGCTCGGGTGCGATTGCCATGACCATCGCGGTCTCGGCCTCGCCGGCATGGCGAATGCCCTTCTGGCGCTCCAGGACCGGCGCAAGCTCGGCAGCCGCATGGAGCCAGTAGGTCGTGGCGACCACCGGAACCCCGAGCTCGAAGGTGAGCTCGTCCGTGATCGTCCGGAGCGCCGCCACGTTGCCGCCATGCGCGTTGACGAGGAGCACGCGTCGAAAGCCGTGACGCTTCAGCGAGCGAACGACGCCCCGGATCACCGCCTGGAAGGTCGCGAAATCGAGCGTGATGGTGCCGCCGAAGGCCATGTGGTGCTCGGAAAGGCCGGTCCAGATGCACTCGGTGACGACCGTGGGCTGGCGGGGCGTCGCCATCTCCGCGGCCCGTCGCGCCACCTCCTTGGCGAGCAAGGTGTCAGTCGAGGTCGGCAGGTGGGGCCCGTGCTGCTCCATCGCCGCCACGGGCACGACGACAACGGCATTGCGCTGGGCCAGGCTCCGCAGCGCCTCAGCCGTCAGCCTTCCCCACAAGACCTCAGCCATATCGTCTCCCCTTCGCTCGGGCGGTCGCCCCGCCGATCCCGATCGCCTGCTAAGAAGGCTCGTCGCAGCTCCGGACGGAGGAACCCTCCATGCTCGTCGCCGTGCGCTTCTTGAGCCTGCTCTGCACGACGATCGCCTTCGCCTTGACGCTCTGCCACGTGCTCGAGATGCCGGGCAAGCTCGCTCTGTCGGGTGACGTCTGGCTCGCCGTGCAGCATCACCTCTACGGCACCTTCGCCTGGGTCGGTGCGATCGGCGAGATCGGGGCCATCGTCTTCAGCGGCTGGCTCTTCGTGCTGCTGCGCGACCGTCGGCCCGCCGGTGCCCTTGCCCTCCTCGCCACGCTCTGCGCCGTCGCCGGCCTCGCGAGCTGGTTCATGCTGGTGGCACCGCTCAACAAGATCATCGCGGCAGCGACTGCGACGAGCATGCCCGCGGACTGGGAGGCGGTCAGGCTTCAGTGGGAATTGGGGCATGCCGTAGCGGCCGGCCTCTTCACCGTTGCCTGGGTGGCGCTGGTTCTGGGCCTCCTCGCCGACAGCGAGGGCCGGCGCTAGCCGGCCTGCTCGAGGACACGGTCGAGAGCGGCCGCGAGACGCCGGAGATCGCCCTCGCGCGACAGGCGGTGGTCCCCGTCCTTGATCAGCTCGACGGTCACGCGACCGCCCTCGAGCCGGGCGGCGAGGTCGATGCTGGTGGCCCAGGGCACGTCCGGATCCTGCTGGCCGTGCAGCAGATGGATCGGGCAGCGGATCGGGATTGGCGCCCCGAGCACCAGATGCCGGGCACCTTCCTCGACCAGGCGCCGGGTGATGGGCAGCGGCTCGCCATAGGCAGAGGGGAGCCGCACGATGCCTGTGGCCTCGAGTGTCGAGCGCTGCTCCTCGCTCAACCTCGTCTGGAGCAGTCGCTCGGTGAAGTCCGGCGCCGCCGCCACGAGAACGAGCCCCGCCACGCGCTTGGGCCGTGCAAGGCTCGCCAGCAGCGCCAGCCACCCGCCCAGGCTCGAGCCCACCAGGACCAACGGGCCGTCCGTCACCTGGTCGAGCACGGCCAGCGTGTCCGCGAGCCAATCACCGATGCAGCCGTCCTCGAGCCGGCCGCCCGAGGCCCCATGCCCTCGATAGTCGAACCTCACATAGGCGCGATCTCGAGCGCGGCAGTGGGTCTCGAGAAAGGTCGCCTTCGTGCCGCTCATGGCCGAGGCGAGACCGCCCAGGAACACGACGGTGGGAGCCCGGCCGCTAGTCGTGCGAACGGCAAGCGGTGTGCCGCCATCAGCTCGAATCGTACGAGCGACGCTCTCCATGCGCGATGATCCCGGCTTGCGTTTCAACCGCTCCATGTTAGCAGGGCTTCAGCATCGGCCGTCGAAGGTCCGCCGTCGACGGTCGTGCGCTGCAGCGGAGGCGTTCGGACGGACGAAGGATGGGGACAGGAGCATCTCCGGGCCGCGATGGCCCTTGCGTACTGCACGTTCTTCCGCGTCTGGACGGCGACGAGCTGGGCCGAGGGATCCTCGACCTCGCCCGCGCGATCGGGCGGCAAGGTTGGCGCACCGTGATCGCCTGCTCCGGCGGATCGCTGGCACAAGGGCCCATTGCCGGTGGCGCGGCGGTCGACGTGATGCCGCTCGCCGATCGTGGGCTGCTCGCGAGGTGGCGGACGCTGGGTCGGCTCGCCGCCGCAGGGGAACGGCACGGCGTGGCCCTGGTGCACGCTCATGAGCCATCCTCAATCGGCTTGGCGGCGTCGGCGGCCGGGCGGCTCGGGGTCGGGCTCGTCACCACCGTCCACCAGAGCATGCGGAACGAGCCCGGCGATCAGCCGCACAAGAGAGCGCGCGCGGACAGTCGGGCGCTGGGCGACCTGGTCATCGCCGTGTCCGAGCACCTGGCCGAGCAGCTGCGAGCGATGCCCGGCGTCGAGCGCGAGCGGCTGCGCACCATCCCGTCGGGGGTCGATCTCGTTGAGCTCGACCCCGAGGGCGTTCGGGGCCACCGGGTTGCAGCACTGGCCGAGCGGTGGAACCTCGGCGCCGAGTTGCGGATCCTGCTGCTGCCGGCCCCGCTTGCCGAGGGCTACGGCCAGCATCTGCTGCTCGAGGCGGTGGCGCGGCTCGACCGCCATGATCTGCTCGTGCTTCTCCTCGGTCCCGAGCAGGCGGGCAGCGGCTATCTCAGGACCCTGCAGCAGAGCATGAGCCGGCTCGGCATCGCCGAGCATGTCCGCTTCGCCGCCGATTGCCCGGACATGCCGGCCGCGATGCAGATGGCCGACCTCGTCGTTCTGCCTGCGATCCAGCCCCTTCCGGCCGCCCGCGCGGTGATCGCGGCGCAGGCCATGGGCAAGCCCGTGGTCGTCAGCAATGTCGGCGCGCTGCCGGAGCTGGTGATGCCGGCCATGACCGGTTGGCTCGTTGCGGCCGGCGACGTCGGCGAGCTTGCCTGGGCCATCGAGCGGGCGCTGTCGCTCGACCCGGAGGTGCGCCAGCGGCTCGCGGAACGGGCGCGGTCGTTCGTCAGGGCAGAGTTCGACCTCGAGCAGACGGCTGCCCGGACCCTCTCCGTGTACCAGGAGCTGTTGGGCCGCAAGCTCGGCAGGTCGGTCGCCCGACGCACGGTGGAGGCGGTGCGGCCGGCGGCCGATTGACGGGGATCGTGGCCGAAGGCACGGTTGCCGCCGCCGCAGCGCGAGCCCACATGAGGGCTCCTCGATCGATCGGGAAGTGAGAGAATCATGTCCAGCGTCGTCCAGTCCTCCGAGGCGGTTGCGCTTTCGGGTCGGGTGGTCATCACCCTGCCTGACGGCACGACGCGGAGCTTCGCGGGACCGGTCACCGGCGCCGAGCTCGCCGCCTCGATCGGCAAGGGGCTGGCTAAGGCGGCGCTGGCGGTCGAGGTCGACGGGGAGCTCCAGGACCTGGACCGGCCCATCGCCCACGACGCCAGGGTGCGGATCATCCGCGCCCAGGATGACGCAGCGCTGCCCCTGATCCGCCACGACTGCGCGCATGTCATGGCCGAGGCCGTGCAGGATCTCTTCCCCGGCACGCAGGTGACGATCGGGCCATCGATCGAGAACGGCTTCTACTACGACTTTTTCAGGAATGAGCCGTTCTCCACGGAGGATCTTGGCCGAATCGAGCAGCGGATGGGCGAGATCGTCGCCGCCGACCGCCACTTCGAGCGCGAGGAGGTGACGCGCGAGGAGGCGCACCGGCGCTTCGCCGCGATGGGCGAGCAGTTCAAGCTCGAGCTCCTGGACGCCATCCCGGAGGACGAGCCGGTCACGATCTATCACCAGGGCGGCTGGTTCGACCTCTGCCGCGGGCCGCACGGCCCCTCCACGGGCCGGATCGGCGCTTTCAAGCTCATGAAGGTGGCAGGCGCCTACTGGCGTGGCGACGCCACCAAGCCCCAGCTTCAGCGCATCTACGGCACGGCTTTCGGGAGCCAGAAGGAGCTCGCCGCCTATCTGCACCAGCTCGAGGAAGCCGAGCGGCGGGATCATCGACGCCTGGGGCGCGAGATGGACCTTTTCCACGTCCAGGAGGACGCGCCGGGCGCCGTCTTCTGGCATCCCAAGGGCTGGCGGCTCTGGCAGCAGGTGGAGGGCTATGTCCGCCGCCGGCTCGATGACAGCGGCTATCAGGAGGTGAAGACGCCCCAGCTCGTGGACAAGGTCCTCTGGGAGCGCTCGGGTCACGCCGACAAGTTCGCCTCCGACATGTTCTTCCTCGAGGCGGAGAAGCGGACCTTCGCCATCAAGCCGATGAACTGCCCCTGCCACGTGCAGGTGTTCAATCAGTCGCTGCACTCCTACCGCGACCTGCCGCTACGGATGGCCGAGTTCGGCTCCTGCCACAGGAACGAGCCTTCGGGTGCCCTGCACGGCATCATGCGGGTGCGGGCCTTCACCCAGGACGACGCGCACATCTTCTGCACGCCCGACCAGATCACGGCGGAAAGCGTCGAGTTTTGCGCGCTCCTGATGAGCGTCTACAAGGACTTCGGCTTCACCGACGTGCGGGTGAAGTTCTCGGACCGGCCGCCCGTCCGCGCCGGCGAGGACGAGATCTGGGACAAGGCCGAGGAAGCGCTCTGGGCCGCGGTCAAGGCAGCCGGTCTCGAGGTCACGCTCAACCCGGGGGAGGGTGCCTTCTACGGGCCCAAGCTCGAGTTCGTGCTGAGGGACGCGATTGGCCGCGACTGGCAGTGCGGCACGCTGCAGGTCGACTTCGTCCTGCCCGAGCGCCTCGACGCCAACTATGTCGGCGCCGACGGGGCCAAGCACCGGCCCGTGATGCTGCATCGGGCCATCCTGGGCTCGCTGGAGCGCTTCATCGGCGTGCTGATCGAGCACTATGCGGGCAGGATGCCGCTCTGGCTTGCGCCGGTTCAGGTCGCCGTCGCGACGGTGACGAACGAGGCCGACGATTATGCTCGGGAGGTCGGCGACCGGCTGCGCGCCGCCGGCATCCGGGTCGAGGTGGACACGCGCAGCGACAAGATCGGCTACAAGGTGCGCGAGCATTCGCTGGCCAAGGTGCCGCTGATCATGGCCGTGGGTGGCCGCGAAGCGGCCGAGCGCACGGTCAGCCTGAGGCGCCTGGGAGGCACGGGCCAGGAGAGCCTCGGGCTTGACGAGGCCGTTGCGTTGTGTCAGCGGGAGTCTCTTGCTCCGGATCGGGTGGAAGGCTGAGGACGGCCCTACCGACCGGCGGGATGCAGGGTCGCCCGGGAGATACCCGGTGCGGCCCGTTTGTGTTGGCAACATGGAGGAAGCACGGCGCCGATGGCGACCACGACACGCGAGGACGAGTACCGCATCAACAGGATGATCGAGGCTCACGAGGTCCGCCTTGTCGACGAGGACGGCGGGATGGTGGGGGTTGTGCCTATCCGAGAGGCGCTGGAACGGGCTGATGAGGCCGGTCTCGATCTCGTGGAGGTCTCGCCGACCGCTAGCCCGCCCGTCTGCAAGATCCTCGATTATGGAAAATTCAAGTACGAGTCGCAGAAGAAGGCGGCCCAGGCCAGAAAGAAGCAGCGGGTCATCGAGGTCAAGGAGATCAAGATGCGCCCGGGCATCGACGACAACGACTACGGCATCAAGATGAAGAAGGTCCGGGAGTTCCTGGACGAGGGTGACAAGGTCAAGGTGACCATGCGCTTCCGCGGGCGCGAGATGGCACACCAGGAGATCGCTGTCGGCATCCTGAACAAGGTCCGGGAGCAGATGGCGGATCTGGCAAAGGTCGAGCAGTTTCCAAAGCTCGAGGGACGCCAGATGGTCATGGTGATGGCACCCCTGAAGTGAGCCTGCCGGAGGGCGAGCGGCTGCGGGCGCTCCGCGGCCGGCTCGGCGAGCTGGGCGTGGACGGTTTCTTCCTTCCGCGCACCGACAATCATGGCAGCGAGTATCTTCCGCCCGATGCCCAGCGCGTTGCTTGGCTGACGGGCTTCACCGGGTCCGCTGCCCAGGTCATCGTCCTGATGGCGAAGGCTGCCGTCTTCACCGACGGCCGCTACACCGTGCAGATCGCCGCCGAGGTGGACGAGGCCCTGTTCGAGCGCCGGCACGTCATCGAGCACCCGCCCAGCCGCTGGCTGGAGGACTCCCTGCCCGAGGGCGGCCGACTCGGGTTCGATCCCTTCCTGGTCCGTCGTCCCGAGCGCGACCGTCTGGCCAGAGTCGTGGCGGACAAGGGCGGGACGCTGGTGCCGCTGAGCCCCAATCCGGTCGATTCGATCTGGATCGATCGGCCGGCGCCACCGATCTCGACAGTAACACAGCTCGATGATCGCTATGCGGGCGAGAGCAGCGCCCTCAAGCGCGAGCGCATCGGCACGGAGATCGGCCGCAAGGGCGCCGACTGGCTTCTCCTCACGGGTGCTGATTCGATAGCCTGGCTCCTGAACATCCGGGGCCACGACATTCCCTACAACCCGCTCTGCCTGAGCTTTGCGCTGCTGGGAGCCGACGGCACCTGCCGCTGGTTCGTCGAACCGCGCAAGCTGCCGGACAGGCTCGAGCTCGGCAATGCGGTAGCGATCGAGCCGATCGACACCTTCTTGCCCGCGCTCGACGGCCTCACCGGGATGCGTGTCGTCGTGGACCCGCAGGAAGCGCATCTGGGCTACCTCGAGCGGCTCGAGGCCGCCGGCGCCCGTCTCGTCGAGGCGGACAACCCGATCCTGCTGGCCAAGGCCACCAAGAACGCGACCGAGATCGAGGGAGCGGTCGACGCCCAGCGTCGGGACGGTGCCGCCATGGTGCGGTTTCTCGCTTGGCTCGACAGCCAGCCACCCGACAGCGTCGACGAGCTCGAGGCGGCGGACCGGCTCACCAGCGAGCGGGCGAAGGATCCTCTTTTTCAGGGTGAGAGCTTTCCTACGATCTCGGCGCACGGGCCCAATGCCGCCCTGCCCCACTACCGCTCGGTGCCGGAGACAAACCGGCCCCTCTCCACCGACACGGTCTATCTTGTGGATTCGGGCGGGCAGTATCTGGACGCCACGACCGACATCACCCGCACCGTCGCCCTGGGAAATCCGCCGGCCGAGATGCGCGAGCGCTTCACGCTCGTCCTCAAGGGTCACATTGCGATCGCGACCGCCCTCTTCCCCGTGGGCAGCACCGGCGCCCAGCTCGATACCCTGGCCCGGCTGGCCCTCTGGCAACATGGCCTGGACTTCGATCACGGCACGGGGCACGGAATCGGCAGCTATCTCTGCGTGCACGAGGGACCGCAGCGGATCAGCAAGGCCGGCGGCGGCGTGGCTCTCCGGCCGGGCATGATCATCAGCAACGAGCCCGGCTACTACAAGGTCGGCGCCTACGGGATCCGGATCGAGAACCTGGTCGTCGTCGAGCCTCGGGAGGAGCCTCCCGGCGGCGAGCGCCCCCTTCTGGGCTTTCGGAACCTCACGCTCTGCCCGATCGACCGCCGCCTCATCGACAAGGCCCTCCTGACGGCCGGGGAGCAGGCCTGGGTGAATGGCTATCACGCCCGCGTCCATGACCAGCTGGCGCCCCTTCTGACCGGCGCGGCGGCATCCTGGCTGACGCAGGCCTGCCTGCCGATCTGAGCGTTGCGCCGGGGATCAGCGGGCCTTTTCCGTGGTCGTGAAGAGGGCTGCGATCCGCCAGCCCGCCGGGGTCTCGACACCCAGAACGCTGACGAGGAACCGTAGTCGGTCGGGACGCGCCGTCTGTCCGATCACCAAGGTCAGTGGAAGGTGGAGATACGCCACCCCTTTGGCCACCTCGACCGGCACGGCCCGGGCGAGATCCGGCTCGACATGCCACACCTCGGCCTTCTGGAAGAGCGCCATGCGCTGCAGGACAGCGTCTGGTCCCCATATCGCCATGCCGTCGCTAACCCAGAGGAACTTGTCAGACTCGAGAAGCGCGTCCCTTACCCGTCCGAGGTCGCGGGCATTCTGCGCTTCGAGAAAGCGCATGTAGAGGGTCTGCACCTCCAGGCCGGGCCCGGCCCACGCCCTGGGCGCCGCGATCAACCCACCGACCAACGCCAATGCAGCCAAGAGAGCCTTCATGGCACGTCTCACCCTGCGCCTATCGGACGCGAAAATGTTGCCGCACCTGCCTTCCCGGGGCTCAATCCCAAGTCGGCGCTCAATGGACGATGCCGCAATCAGCGCGGCCGGGCCAATGCCCGGTCCCTATCGGCACGATAGCGGGCGGTAGAGCGCTTGGGCCGGTCAACAGGCCCGGATGATGGTCGACAAGCCGGGTTCTTAGCGCTGGCTATAGAGGGCATCGACCATGCGACCCTCGGCGAAGTCGAAGCCGCAGCGCAGAACGTCGCGGAGGGAAGCCACCGTGTCGGCCCGGGTGGCGAGGACGCGGATGCCGGCGGAGGCCAGGAGCCTGAGCTGCTGCTCGACCAGAGCAGCGGTAGGCAGATCAATCAGGCCCGATTCCGCCGAGCTGACCAGCACGTGCGTGACGCCCGCAAGCCCGAGAGAAAGCCTGTCGTAGGGGCGGAGGTCGCCGATCTCGATCCCCAGGCCCGTGACGGCCGGCAGGTCGCGACGGGCACGACGGGCGTCCTGTAGCGGGTCGCGGCTGCCACGCAGAACGAAGACAAGCGGCGCTCCCGCATCCAGGGCCTCGCACTCCAGCGCGATGGCACGTCTAAGCCAACGGCGACGCAGCGAGCGGGCCGGGAATGGAAGCAGGACCGCCAGGGCCAGCTCATGGGATGAGGCTGCGTTGGCGGCGGCGACCGCGCGTCGAAGCATCACGAGGTCGAGGCCGCCATCTGCCAGCGCCGAGCGCCTGCCGTCACGATCGAAGAGCAGCATCGCCGGGCGCATCTCCAGAACGGAGCAGACGATGCGCGTGTCGACCGAGTCGCCGGGCACGACCGCCGGAAGCGCCGGCGAGCTGCTGCGGCGGAGACGCAGGCGTCCAAGATCGGCCAATCGACCCGGTCCCGCCCGCCACAGCTTGCGCAGGCTCCCTACCGGCCGGCGTTCCGGGAAGCTGGGGTCGATGCTGGCCCGACGCGGCAGCGGCAATCCCAAGCGGAGCAGAATATCGAGCATAGGGCCTGAGCGCTGGTGGCACGCAGCGAGGGTCCGCTCACGTCTGCGGGCCTGATCGCCTGCCTGCCGCAGAAGCACGACAGCGGGCGCCGGCGCAAGAGCCACCGCAGACAGCCGGGGCACCTCGGGCCTCAGCGGGCACTCGGGCACGCCCTCCACGGCTTCCCGTGCGCCCTTCGCTCCCCTAAGCTTACGAGGATGGGCTGCTGCCGGGCCAGCTTGGCGCAAGCGTCATTGATCGGGGGAAACCATGCCGACGAGAAAGCCTGCCATCGTTGTCGCTGGCGCCGCCATTATGGTGGCCGCGGTCGCACTGACGCCGGAGCCGGCATCGGCCGTCTATCCCGAGCCAGTCCAGGCGAAGGATGGCATGGTCGTCACCGCCCAGCATCTCGCAACCGATGTCGGCGTCGCGATCCTGAAGCAGGGCGGCAATGCGATCGATGCGGCGGTGGCGGTAGGCTACGCCTTGGCCGTCGTCCATCCCTGCTGCGGCAATCTCGGCGGGGGCGGCTTCATGACCATCCACCTGGCCGACGGCAAGGAGACCTTCATCAACTTCCGAGAGAAGGCACCGGCGCGGTCGACGGCCACCATGTACCAGGACGCTAAGGGCAACGTCGTGCCGCGCCTCAGCCTGGACGGCTATCTGGCCGTGGGCGTGCCGGGCACCGTGATGGGCCTCGACATGGCCCTGCAACGCTACGGAACGATGAGCCGCGAGACCGCCATGGCGCCTGCGATCAAGCTCGCAAGCGAGGGCTACGTCCTGACACCCGGCGATGCCGCCATCCTGGACAGCAAGGTCCAGGCATTCAGCGAGCAGCCCAATGTCGCAAAGGTCTTCCTCAAGGATGGCAAGCCGCTGGCGGCTGGCGACCGGCTGGTCCAGGCCGATCTCGCGCGAACGCTCGAGGCGATCGCCAAGGACGGCCCCGACGCCTTCTACAAGGGCCCGATTGCCAAGGCGATCGTCGCGGCCAGCGATTCCAACGGAGGCATTCTCTCGCTGAAGGACTTCGAGAGCTACACCGCCGAGGAGCAAAAGCCCGTCGAATGCGACTACCGCGGCTATCGCGTCGTCTCGTCGCCGCCGCCTAGCTCGGGTGGCACCACCATCTGCGAGACCCTCAACATCCTCGAGGGCTACCCGATGGGCTTCCTGGGCTTCCACTCAGCGGCCAGCGTCCACTACCTCGTCGAAGCGCTGCGCCACGCCTTCCTCGACCGCAACACGGAGCTGGGCGACCCCGACTTCGTGAACAACCCGCTGGACCGCCTCCTCTCGGACGACTATGCGGCCAAGATCAGGGCGACGATCGATCCCTACCGGGCAACGCCATCGGCCGAGCTGAAGCCCGGCACGCCGCCGCATGAGGGGACACAGACAACACACTTTTCGATCGTCGATAGGGCCGGCAACGCGGTTGCCGTAACCTACACGATCAACGCCTATTTCGGGGCCAAGGTGATCGCCGGCGACACCGGCTTCTTCCTCAACGACGAGATGGACGACTTCACCGCGAAGCCCGGCGTGCCGAACATGTTCGGCCTCGTCCAGGGCGCGGCCAACGCAATCGCCCCGGGCAAGCGGCCGCTGAGCTCGATGAGCCCCACCATCGTCACAAAGGACGGCAAGGTCTTTCTCGTGCTCGGCAGCCCGGGCGGATCGCGGATCATCACGATCACGCTCGAGACCATCATGAATGCCGTCGACTACGGCATGGACGTCCAGGCCGCCGTCGACGCGCCGCGCATCCACCACCAGTGGCTGCCCGACAGGGTCTATGTCGAGCCGCGGGCGCTCTCGGCCGATACCGAGAAGGTGCTGAGCGGCATGGGCTACACGATCGTCGAGCAGAACCCCTGGGGCGCCGCCGAAGCCATCATGGTCGGGCGCGAGAACGAAGGCCAGATGCCGTCGGCAGGGGGCGGCGACGACACGATGCACGCCGCCAACGGCCTGCCGGGACTGCTCTACGGCGCCAACGACGACCGCCGCCCGGCGGGAAAGGCAGCGGGGTTCTGACGGCGAACCACGAGTTTGCCTAACCAGAGACTTCAGAGCCAGCGGCCCAACATGAGTGGCGCCGACAGCAGCCGCGAGCGGTTCGAGAACGAGCTCTTCGACTTGGCGAACGAGCTCGCTCAGGCCGAGCAGCTCGCGGCTGCCTCTCCTGACAATCTCGACATTCAGCGCGATGTCTCGATCTGCTGGGAAACGATCGGCAAGACGCTGCTTGCCCGAAAGGACCTCAGGGGTGCGCTCGAGGCCTTCGAGAAGGCCCTCGAGATCACCGAGAGGCTCATCGCGATTAAACCCGACAGCGCTCTCCTGCAGCGCGACCTCGCGATCGGCTGGACTGAGCTCGGCGACGCCCGCAGGGCTCAAGGCGACCTCAAAGGAGCTTTGCCGTGCTACGAAGCCAGCCTTCGGATCGGTGAGGCGCTCGTGGCCCTGGCGCCGGAGAGCACCGATGCGCTACGCGAGCTGTCTGTAAGCTGGAGCAAGATCGGGCTCAACCGCCTGTCGGAGGGCGATCCCGACGGAGCGCTGAGGGCCTTCGAGGCGGACCTCGCCATCGCGCGCAAGCTGGCCGCAGCCGAGCCTGGCCTTCCGCGCCCCCAGCGCGATCTCGCCATCACCTGGAACAATATCGCCGTCGCGCGCCTCGACCGGGGTGATCTCAAGGGCGCTCTCCTGGCCCGCCAGGAGCATCTGGCGATAGCGCGCCGGCTTGCTGCGGCCGACCCCCTCGACGCCGAACTGCAAGGCCTGCTGGGTACGAGCCTCGAGCGGGTGGCGGAAGTCCGGATGGCTCGGGGCGAGCTCGTCGCCGCCCTGCGTGAGCTCGAGGAGGGTCTCGCCATCGCCCAGAGGCTCGCTGCGGCCCAGCCGGAGAGCGCGGAGCGGCAGAGCGATCTCGCCAGCAGATGGCGGCAGATCGGCGACCTGCGCGACAGCCAGGACGAGCTGGAGGCCGCGCTTCGGGCCTATGAGCGCAGCCGGAGCAGCCTCGAGAGACTGGTGGCGATCGATCCTCGGAACGCCCGATGGCAGGGTTCTCTCTCCTCCACCCTGCATGCGATCGCCACGACGATGGACGAGCTGGGGAACCTCGAGGGCGCGCGCGATGCATGGCGCCAGGGGCTGGCGATAGCCGAGCGGCTCGCCGACCCACTCGTCGGACGAGGGCGTCGAGCACAGCATGATGGCGGTCAGGCAGCTGACCGGCCTCGCCCGGGGCCTCGACGTGAGCGAGCCGGCGGCACGCGACGAGGCGGAGGAGCTGCTTCTGCGGGCGCTGGCCCTGCTCCGCGCGCTCGCTGCAGCCGACCGGCTCGATGCGCACCATGCGGCCTTTATTGGCAAGCTGGAGCGGGCCCGGGCCGAGCTGCTGCGTACGGCACCCCGTGAGCACCCCGGTCCGAGCCCCGCTTCTCCCGGAGCGGCGGGCCCAGCGGCGGGAGCGGAGCCGGGCTGGCCGTCACAGGAGCGCTGAGAGCCGGGGCGGCGGAAGGCGCTTGCCTGCGCGACGGCGCAGGAGCCGGCGCCACGCGTAGGAGGCGGCGAAGAGGGCGCAGAGGAGCGCCAGCGCCGCGAGCGAGATGCGCCAGGGGAGATGGCCCATCTGGTCGCCCATCACGGTCATGAGCAGGGTCACAGGCAGGATTCCCAGGGCCGTGGTCCAGGCGAAGGTGAGCCAGCCTACCGGCGTGAGGCCCGCACCCCAGTTGATGAGGTTGAAGGCGATGAGAGGGAGGAGGCGGACGACGAGAAGCGTCCGCCATCCCACATGGGCGGTGGCGCGCTCGAGGCGCTCGAGATGGCGGGGCGGCAGGATCCTGCCGACGAAGGGCCGGCCGAGGCGGCGGGCGAGGAAGAAGGCGAACAGCGCGCCCAGCATGGCGCCGGTCCAGGTGACGAGGGTGCCCCAGACCGCGCCGAAGCACATGCCGTTGGCCAGCGCTACGAGCTCGGCCGGGAAGGGCACGAAGGAGTGGAGGACGAGGAGCCCGATCGAGACGGCCGCGGCCCACGGGCCCATGCCGTCGAGAAGGGCCTCGATCCGGCCCTCGGTGAGCCCGCGGGTCAGTGGCAGCGCGAGGACCGCGCCGGCCGCGAGCAGTAGCAGAACGGCCAGCCCGGCCAGGATCCAGGCGAGGCCGGCCGAGGGCCCGGCGAGCGGAGCCCGCCCGGCGGGGTCGCGGGCGATGCCGCGCTCCTGCTCGCCTGCCCTTGCCATCGCCCACACCTACCCTCGGCGCGCCGTGCGCTGCGCCCTCGACCTGCTCAACGGTATGATGCGGCCGGTGGTTGCCGTCGACTCCGAGGGCAGCGCTCGCTCCGGTATCAGCCTCCGACCAGCGCCCTCAGCTCCCTGGCGTTGCGGACCGCGTCGTCGGCCACGGCCGTGTTGTCGAAGTAGACATAGGCATCGCGGCACTCGGCCACGCGCGCTCTGAGCCAGGCCGCCCACTCCTCGAGCAGGGCTGTGCCGTAGGCGCCGTAGTACGGGCGCTCGTGTCCGTGCAGGCGGACATAGACAAAGTCCGTCGTGACCAGCCTGGGCGAGCGCAGCTTTCCAAGCTCGAAGCAGCAGAAGGCGACACCCGCCTTTTCGAGGCAGCGGAGCGTGGCGTCAGTGTGCCAGCGCTCGTCGCGGAACTCGAACGCGTAGCGATGCCCCGGCGGGAGGCCGGCGAGGAAGGCCTCGAGCAGGGCGGGATCGGGATGGACGCTCGCCGGGAGCTGGAAGAGCACGGGCCCGATCCTCGAGCCCAGCGGCGCCAGGGCCGCAAGGAACCGGCCGACCAGGTCCTGGCAATCCTCGAGGCGCTTGTAGTGGGTGATGCCGCGCCAGGCCTTGATGCCGAAGACGAAGCCTTCCGGCACGGCGCGCGACCAGCGCCCGACCCACTCAGGTGGCGGGAGACGGTAGAAGGTGCCGTTGATCTCGACCGTATCGAGCGCCGTCGCGTAGTGAGACAGCCACGCCGCCTGCCTCAGGCCGTGCGGGTAGAAACTGCCGCGCCAGTTGGCATAGCTCCAGCCCGAGGTGCCGACGCGGCAGCGTGCCTTCGCCGTCGCGCTCAGGGGCTCTCCAATCTGCCACTCTCGGCGGACCGCAAGATCGCATCGATCACGCGCATGTTCTTGAGGCTGTCCTCGAGCGGCACCGGTTGCGGCGTGCCCTCGATGATCGAGCGGGCGAAGGCATCGGCCATGACGCCGTACTGGTCGCAGGTCGGGATCTCGATCGTTTCCGCAACGTGCATGCCCTGATCGCCGTCGTCGTAGACGAAGAGGCGACATGGCCGGTCCACAGGCGCGTTGAAGGGCACCTCGACCTCGAGCCTGCCCTTGGTCCCGAAGAACTGCATGGTCTGGCGTGGCACAAGCTGGGTCGACCAGGTGAAGATCGCCTGGATGCTGCCGAGGTCGAGAAGCGCCGAGCCCAGGCGATCGACGCCCATCGTCGGGTCGCGCTCGATCAGGGCGGCCACCCTGGCCGGCTCGGCGCCCGTGACGAAGCGGGTGGTGGTGATGGGATAGCAGCCGATGTCGAGAAGGCCGCCGCCGCCGATGTCGGCCATGTTGCGGATGTTGGCGGGGTCGACGTTGAAGTAGCTGAAGAAGCCGCTGATGGCGCGAAGGTCGCCGATCCGTCCGCTGCCGATGAGGTCCCGTGCCTTCAGCCACTGCGGGTGGGTGCGGACCATGAAGGCTTCCTGGATCCGCCGGCCGGTGCGGTCCCGGACCTCCATCAGCTCCTCAGCGGCAGCGGCGGTGATGCCGATCGGCTTCTCGCAGAGGACATGCTTGCCCGCCTCGGCGGCCCGCCTGCTCCATTCGACATGGAGGTGGTTGGGCAGCGGGTTGTAGACGACGTCGATCTCGGGGTCGGCCAGGAGCGCCTCATAGGAGCCGTAGGCCTTGGCAATGCCGAGCTTGCCCGCCACCTCGCGGCCGCGCGCCTCGTCGCGCGAGGCGATCGCCGTGACCTCGCAGAGCTCGGCCTGCTGGATCGGCGGAATGACCTTCTCGCGGGCGATCTTGGCGGTGCTCAGGACGCCGAAGCGCAGCTTGCTCATGGGGTTTCCTCCTTCCGGCCGGGCACTCGACGGCGTGGTGCCCGTCCGTCGGATGCCGTTCCTCTCCGATGGACGGCCACAAAGCGCGTCGAGCGTCGCTTAGCGAGTCCAAATCTCGCCGGGCGCAGTCCAGCGGTCTCGAGGCACGCATCACGATCTTCTGTGCCGGCCAGATCCATGCTTCGGGCGATTGACAGCCGGCAAGGTCGCATCGAAGCTGTGGAAGATCGGGCGAATGACCCGAAAAACTTGAAGCGGGAGGCTATAATGGTTCGCAGAACGCGACGGTTCCTGATCGGTGCCGCCGCCGCGGCGTTGCTGTCTTTCTCGGCAGCGCCCGGCCATGCGGATGACATCGTCATCCTGACCTCGGGGCCTAGCCTCGCCTTTCCCTTCTTCGTGCACATGATGAAGGAGCTCAAGGCGGAGGCGGACGCGCTCGGCGTCAAGACGATCGAGAGCGATGGGCAGAACAGCGCCACGAAGCAGACCGCCGATATCGAGGCGGCGGTGGTGCAGGGCGTTAACGGCATCGTCATCAGCCCGCTGGACGTCAACGCGCTGGCGCCGGCGATCAAGACGGCGATCGACAACGGCGTGCCCGTCGTCACGATCGACCGCCGGGTTGAAGGGGTCGACGGGATCATCGCCCATGTGGGCGCCGACAACGTCAAGGGCGGCGAGGCGCAGGGCGAATGGGTCATGAAGACCTTCCCCGACGGCGCCACGATCATCAACCTCCAGGGTCAGCCCGGGGCCTCGCCCGCCATCGACCGCAACAAGGGCCTGCACAACGTGCTCGACCAGCACAAGGACAAATACAAGTTCGTGGCCGAGCAGACGGCGAACTTCGCCCGCGACCAGGGCCTCTCCGTGACCGAGAGCCTGCTCGCCGGCATGACCACGCCGCCCGACGTGATCGTCGCCGCCAACGACGACATGGCCTTGGGCGCGCTGGAGGCGGTCAAGGCGCGCAACCTTCAGGACAAGATCAAGATCATCGGCTTCGATGCCCTGCCCGAGGCGCTCGGATCGATCCGTGACGGCGGCGAGGCGGCCACGATCGAGCAGTTCCCGGGTGGGCAGTCGCGCAAAGCCATGGACATCATGGTCGAGTATCTGCGGACCAAGAAGATGCCGGAGGAGCGCCTCGTCCTGCTGACCCCGGTGGCCATTACCAAGGACAATCTCAATCAGGCCGAAAGGCTCGACGAGCTCAAGTAGCCGCGCACCAACCTCGATGTCCCCTCCCGGCCGACCGGGAGGGGACAGGGATGGACTGATGACCGAGCCACTCCTCCGCATGACCGGGATCGGCAAGAGCTTCCCGGGCGTGCAGGCGCTCGAGGGCGTCGACCTCGAGGTCGGCCAGGGCGAGGTGCATGCGCTGCTGGGCGAGAATGGCGCAGGCAAGTCCACCCTGCTCAAGATCCTGTCGGGCGCGCAGCAGCCTGACCTCGGGCAGATCGTCTTTGCGGGTCAGACGATCGAGCTGGCGAGCCCGATGGATGCCCAGAGCCAGGGCATCGTGACGATCTATCAGGAGTTCACGCTGCTGCCACATCTCGGCGTTGCCGAGAACGTCTTCATCGGTCGCGAGCCGACCCGGGGCGGGTTCGTCGCCTGGCGGGAGCTGGCGCGACGCGCCCGTGCCATTATCAGCGAGGTCGGCCTCGACGTCGATCCGATGCGGCAGGTCTCGGACCTCTCGGTGGCCGAGCAGCAGATGGTCGAGATTGCGCGCGCCCTCTCCATGGATGCGAAGGTCGTCGTGATGGACGAGCCGACCTCGGCCCTCTCCGAGCACGAGGTGCGCAAGCTCTTCGAGATCATCCGCAACCTCAAGGCGCGGGGCATCAGCGTCATCTTCGTGACCCACCGGCTCGACGAGGTGATGCAGATCTGCGACCGCTTCACCGTGCTGCGCGACGGACATCGCGTCGGCGGCGGCGCCATCGCCGATACCTCGATCGAGGAGATCATCCGCCTGATGGTCGGCCGCGAGGTGGAGCGGCTGTTCCGCCACCGGGGCACCACTGCCTTGGGATCGGTCGCTCTGCGTATCGAGGCGCTGGCGCGGCTTCGGGACCCCGCCAACCCGCATGCGACGGTGGTCGAGGACGCGACCCTCGAGGTCCGCCATGGCGAGATCCTGGGGCTGGCCGGGCTGGTCGGGGCCGGACGGACGGAGCTCGCTCGGGCGATCTTCGGCGCCGATCCGATAGCGGGCGGCCGGATCATCCTGGACGGGCAGGAGGTGACGATCGGATCGCCCCTCGACGCCATCCGCGCTGGCGTCGGCCTCGTGCCCGAGGATCGCAAGCAGCAGGCGCTTTTTCTGGCGCTGGCGGTGCGCAGCAATCTCTCGATCGCGGCGCTGGACAGGCTCTGCGGCAGGCTCGGCCTCGTCGACGGCTCGGCCGAGGAGCGGCTCGTCGAGGAGTACCGGCAGAAGCTCAACATCAAGATGGCGGGGGCCGGTCAGGCGGTGGCGAACCTCTCGGGCGGCAACCAGCAGAAAGTGGTGCTGGCCCGATGGCTGGCGCTCCAGCCGAAGGTTCTTATCGTCGATGAGCCTACGCGTGGGATCGATGTCGCGGCCAAGGCCGAGGTGCACCAGCTGCTCTACCAGCTCGCCGACAGCGGGGTGGCGGTCATCGCCATCTCCTCCGAGCTGCCGGAGGTGCTGACCGTGAGCGATCGCATCGTGACCATGTGCGAAGGCCGGATCACCGGCGAGGTCGCCGCGGCCGAGGCCACCGAGGAGCGTCTGATGCGTCTCATGACGAGGGGCTCGTCGAGGGCGGCGTGAGGTGGGCAGGCGCCCTCCCCGCCAGGCTCCGGCGCAATGGTGAGCCGGCAGGGCCGTCTGCTGGGCGCGGGCTTATCGGCGTGAGGGCTGCGCAACATCGACCATCGATCGGATCCAGCATCGTCGGCGGCGGATAATCAGGGAGCGAAAAAGACAGATGAGCACCAAGGTGGAGTCGAGCGGGCGCGGGGAGAGCTTCGACCTCTTCGGCTTCCTCGCCGCTTATGCGCCCCTGATCTTTCTCCTTGTGCTGATGGGTGCCTTCGCGATCCTCGATCCCCGCTTCCTCAAGCCGCTCAACCTCTTCAACGTGATGCGCCAGGTGTCGATCTACGGGATCCTGGCGATCGGCATGACCTTCGTCATCCTGACGCGCGGCATCGATCTCTCGATCGGCTCGGTCGTGGCCTTCGCGGGCCTCGTGGCGGCAGCCGTCGCCAAGGGAGGCCTGCAATACCGCTTCGCTGCCGGCGCCGACGCCGAGGCGCACGGGTTCGGCTGGCCGCTGGCCCTGCTCGCCGCGCTCGTCGCCGGCACGGCTGCGGGCTGGCTCCAGGGCGTTGCCATCACCAAGCTCAAGGTACCGCCCTTCGTCGTGACGCTGGGCGGCATGTCGGCATTCCGTGGCGTCGCCCTTCTCTTCGCCGGCGGCGGGCCGATCAGCGGCTTCGACGAGGCCTATCGCTGGTGGGGGCAGGGCTATGTCGGGCCGATGCCGGTGCCCGTGATCCTCTTTCTCCTGCTCGCGGTCCTGGCGCATGTCGTGCTGCGCGGCACGCGCTACGGACGCCATGTCTACGCGATCGGCAGCAACCCCGAGGCGGCACGGCTGTCGGGCCTCAACGTCGATCGTCTGACCCTCTCGGTCTATGTGATCATCGGCTTCCTCGCCGGGCTCGGCGGGTTCGTCCTGTCGTCGCGGCTCAACTCCGCCGAGGCCGTGGCCGGCATCGGCTATGAGCTTACCGTCATCGCCTCGGTCGTGATCGGCGGCACCTCGCTCTTCGGCGGGGTGGGCACGATCTTCGGAACCGTCGTCGGCACCATCCTGATCGGCGTGCTGCTGAACGGGCTCGTCCTCAACAATGTCAGCTCCTACGTCCAGCAGATCATCATCGGGGTCATCATCGTGCTGGCCGTAGCGTTCGACACTTTCGCGAAGTCACGCCGCCGGCGCGCCTGAGGAGGCACCGACACCGCGCACGCGACACGCCCCGCGGGCGAAGCTCGGCCGGGTGTGACGATCGTGGCGTTGCGCCCAGGTGCCTGGGCTTGTATGAGGCCTTCTCCTGAAGGAAGGCCGTCCACCGGAAACCGCTGATGCTCGCCGTCGTCCTTCCGGCGCTCTCCAGTGTCTCGAAGAGACTGCAGCGCTGGGCCGTGCTCACACCTCTCTTCTTCCTGCCGGCCGAGCGCAAGATCCACCTCGAGCGCTGGATCAGGGGCCGCGAGCAGGCCGAGAAGCTGCGCCGCGCCGACGTCGCCATCGTCTCGTTCGGCAAGAGTGGCCGGACGTGGCTCCGGGTGATGCTGTCCCGCGCCTTCCAGGTGAAGCACGGGCTCTCGGACCGGCTGCTGATCGGCTTCGACAATTTCCATCTGCGCAACCGCGCGATCCCGAAAATCTTTTTCACGCACGACAATTATCTGAAGGACTACACCGGCCACGCCGACACCAAGGAGGACTATGCCTCCACCAAGGTGATCCTGCTGGTGCGCGATCCGGCTGACGTCGCGGTCTCCCAGTTCCACCAGTGGCAGTTCCGGATGCGGCCGCACAAGAAGGCGATCAACGACTATCCGGAGCATGGCCAGGAGGTCTCGATCTTCGATTTCGTGGCGCACCACGAGGCCGGGCTCGCCAAGGTCATCGACTTCATGAACGGCTGGGCGCAGGCGCTGCCGGCTCTGCCCAACGTCCTGCTCGTGCGCTACGAGGACATGAAAGCCGATCCCGGAAGGGAGCTGGGCCGGATGCTTGAGTTCATGGGAACACCGGGCACCGCCGACGAGATCGAGGAGGCGGTTCGGTTCTCGTCGTTCGAGAACATGCGCAAGCTCGAGGAGAGGCGGGCGTTCTGGTTCTCGGGCGGGCGCATGGTTGCCAAGGACCGCAAGAATCCCAACTCGTTCAAGACGCGGCGTGGCAAGGTCGGCGGCTGGCGCGACTACTTCAGCGCCGAGGAGGCAACGGCTATCGAGGAGATCGTGCGCGATCGGCTGGATCCCGTCTTCGGCTATGACGAGACGGGGCAGCCAGAGGCACCCGTTGCCGCAGGAGCCTAGCGGACGGGGCCTGCGGACCCTACTTTGAAGGCTGATCCCCTAACCTCGAGAGAGGGCAGACGGTCGTGAGGAACACGGTCTTCATCCACACCAACCATCGCCAGATGGTGGGTGCGCTCGTGTCGGAGTACTCGATGCGGCGCAACAGCAAGAGCCCCGACGCGTTCGACGTGCGGATCATCCACACGAAGGACTTCCCGTTCCTCGCGGCCAAGGAAGGCCAAGTCTACCTCCGCGACAAGCTCAAGCGTGAGTGGCTGATGGAGGATCTGCAGTCCTTCACGCCGCTGCGTTTCACGCCGCCCGAGCTTCTGGGCTACGAGGGCCGGGCCGTGGTCGTCGACCCGGACGTCTTCGCCGTCGGCGACATCAACGAGCTGCTTACCCGTGACATGCAGGGCAAGGCTGTGATGTGCCGGCCACGCGGCATCTCGGGCAAGGCCTTCGCCACCTCGGTCATGCTGCTCGACTGCCCCAAGCTCACGCATTGGAAGTGCGAGGAGCAGTTCAACGAGATGTTCGAGTTCAAGCGCGACTACATGAAGTGGATCTCGCTCGAGCTCGAGCCGGTCGAGACCGTGGGCCTGTTCGAGAAAGAGTGGAACGACTTCGACCGGCTGACGCCGCAGACGAAGCTCCTCCACAACACCAAGCGCTGGACCCAGCCCTGGAAGACGGGCCTGCCGGTGGACTTCACGCCCTCGACCAAGAGAGGCACGATACCGGTGATCGGGATCTATCGCCGCGCCCGTGAGGCCCTTTTTGGCCGCTATGGCGGGCTCGGTGCCTACAAGCGCCATCCCGACCCCAACCAGGAGCGCTTCTTCTTCGGCCTGCTCAAGGAGTGCGTCGACAAGGGCATCGTCTCCGAGGCGATGCTGAAGGAGGAGATGCGCCAGAACCACGTCCGTCACGACGCCTTCGAGGTGATGGAGCGGGTTCAGCCGCTTCCCGCCGCCGCCTGATCGAAGGCGGAGACCGACCGCGTCGGCCGAGGCCAGGCCGCCCGCCGATCGAGGCACTCTCGATCAGGCGGGCGCGCTCAGCGTCCCGAAGAGATCCATCTGGCCATCCAGGCGCGGCGGGCGAAAGAGGTCGGTGCGCTGTGGATAGCGGCGGCCCGAGAGGCCGTGGCGCATCGCGGCCCGGCGGACCCGGTCGCGGATGAGATCGGCGATCGGGCCGGTGCCGCGCATTCGCGTCCGGAAATCGGAATCGTAGAGCCGCCCGCCCCGGGTCTGGCGCACGAGCGAGAGCACGTGCTGGGCCCGGTCGGGGAAATGCTCCTCGAGCCAGGCGCCGAAAAGGTCCTTCAGCTCGTGCGGAAGCCGGACCAGGGTGTGGGAGACCCCGACGGCGCCGACCTCGGCGACGCGCGCGACGATACGCTCGATCTCGGAATCGTTGATGGCCGGGATGATCGGCGCCACCATGACACCCACCGGCACGCCGGCATCCGCCAGCTGCTCGACCGCCATGAGGCGCCGGTGCGGGGCCGAGGCGCGAGGCTCCATCACCCGGGCCAGCGCCGGATCCAGGGAGGTCACCGAGAGGAAGACCCGGACGAGGGAGAGGCGGGCGAGCTCGGCCAGGAGATCGATATCCCTGAGGACGAGCGCCGACTTGGTGACGATGCCCAGCGGGTGACGCGCCTCGAGCATCACCTCGAGGATGCTCCGGGTGATCCCGAGGCGCTTCTCGATCGGCTGGTAGGGGTCGGTGTTGGCCCCGAGGGCGATGACCCTGGGCGTGTAGCCGGGCCGCGCCAGCTCCGCCCGCAGCAGGGAGGCCGCGTCGTGCTTCGCGAAGAGCTTGGTCTCGAAGTCGAGGCCGGGCGAGAGGCCGAGATAGCTGTGGCTCGGCCGAGCGTAGCAGTAGATGCACCCATGCTCGCAGCCGCGATAGGGGTTGATCGACTGGTCGAAGGGCACGTCGGGGCTGTCGTTGCGCGCGATGACCGTGCGCGAGGTGTCGCGGAAGATCTCGGTGCGGGGCCCGGCGTCCTGGCTCAGGGCGTCGAGGCCGCCCCAGCCATCGTCCTCGAGCGCGCGGCGCGCCCGCTCGAAGCGCCCGTCGGGGTTGATGGTGGCGCCACGGCCCTTGAAGATGGTGAGGGACATGCTGGAGCCCTCCTGATGAGAACAGAACAGGAACATCGGGTAGCATGACGCGGGGCGCGCGTCGAGTCTCGTCGACGCGCCGCTCTGCCAGAACCACCCGATCAGCGAGAGGAAGCGCGTTGACCCAGGAGCAGGACCGGATCGCACCCTACGGCGCATGGCGCTCGCCCATCGGCGCCGACATGATCACGGCAGGACAGGTCGGGCTGGGCAGCCCGTCGCGGGACGGCGCCATCACCTACTGGTGCGAGAGCCGGCCGCAGGAGGGCGGGCGCACGACGCTGATGCGGCGCGATGGCGACGGCAATGTCACCGAGGTGACACACCCGCCCTTCAATCTCCGGACCAGAATCCAGGAATACGGGGGCGTGGCCTATGTCGCCCGGGGCGACATCGTGCTGGGCATCAGCTTCGCCGACCAGCGGGTCTGGCGGCTGGCCGGGGTGGGATCGCGCCCCCTGACGCCCGAGAGTGGGGGCCAGCTCCGCTACGGTGATCTGGCGCTCGATCCCGAGCACGGCCGCGCGATCGCCGTGCGCGAGGACCATCGGGGACCGGGCGAGCCGTCGACGGCGCTGGTGGCGCTGCCGCTCGACGGCCCTCCGGAGGAGGGCCTCGTTCTGGCCGAGGGCCACGACTTCTTCGCCTATCCGCGGCCCAGCCCGGATGGCCGGCGTCTCGCATGGCTCACCTGGGACCATCCGGCCATGCCCTGGGATGGGACGACGCTGTGGGTGGCCGATCTCGACGAGAAGGGCGAGGTGCCGGCGCCCGAGGCCGTGGCCGGCGGCTCGGATGAGGCCGTCCTCCAGCCGGAATGGGGTCCCGACGGACGCCTCTATTTTCTTTCCGACCGCGCGGGACGCTGGAGCCTCTACAGGCTCGCCGAAGGCGGCGTCGAGCTTGTCGCGGCGCCACCGGGCGAGCTGGGCGGCCCGCTCTGGCAGCTCGGCAGCCGCTGGTACGGCTTCCTCGACGCCGAGACCGCGATCGCGACGCTGAGCGAGGACGGCTTTTCCCACCTCTGGCTCCTGCCGCTGAAGGGCGGGCCGGGAAGGCGCCTCGATCTGCCCTATGCCGTGCTGGGCGACATCGCCTGCGACGAGGGGCGGGCAGCGCTCATCGCCGGGTCGTCGACGGCACCGGCGGCGCTGATCGAGATCGGCGCGTCCGAGCCCGAGCGCTCGATCCAACGCCTTGCCTCGGCCGGCAAGCTGTCGCTGGAGGCGGGCTGGATCGCCGAGCCGCGCTCCATCAGCTTTCCGACCGCGGGCGGGCACCAGGCGCACGCCTTCTACTATCCGCCCACCAACCCCGACCACGCGGCGCCGGCTGGCGAGCGGCCGCCTCTCATCGTGCGCAGCCACGGCGGACCGACCAGCTCGGCCTCGCCGGCGCTGCGCCTCGCCTACCAGTTCTGGACCAGCCGGGGCTTTGCCATCGTCGATGTCGACTATCGCGGCAGCACCGGCTACGGCCGCGCCTACAGGCGCGCGCTCGACGGCGTGTGGGGCATCGCCGATGTCGAGGACTGCGTGGCGGCGGCGCGTCATCTCGCGGACGAGGGAGCAGCCGACCCGGCGCGCCTCGTGATCGCGGGCGGCAGCGCCGGCGGGTACACGACGCTTTGCGCGCTGACCTTCACGGACGTCTTCAAGGCGGGGGCGAGCTACTACGGCATCGGCGACCTGGAGGCGCTGGCCCGAGACACCCACAAGTTCGAGAGCCGCTACCTGGACCGGCTGGTCGGGCCCTATCCGGAGCGGGCCGATCTCTATCGGGAGCGCTCACCCATTCACTTCACCGACCGCCTTTCCTGCCCGGCGATCTTCCTGCAGGGGCTGGATGACAAGGTGGTGCCGCCGAACCAGGCCGAGGCGATGGTCGAGGCGCTACGGAAGAAGGGCCTGCCCGTGGCCTATCTGGCCTTTCCCGGCGAAGGCCACGGCTTCAGGAAGGCCGAGACGATCCAGCAGGCGCTCCTGGCGGAGCTGGCCTTCTACTGCCGGATCTTCGGGATCGAGCCGGCCGAGCCCCTGCCGGCGCTGGCGATCGAGAACCTGCCGGCGGCCTGAGGTGGTCAGGCCGGCGCCGCCTCGTAGCCGGCCTTCTCGACCGCGGCGACGAGATCGGCCGCGATCAGCCCGTCTTGGACCCGCACCTCGCCCAGCCCGCTCGCGATGTCGACGGTGACGTGCTCCACGCCCGGCACCCCGCGGAGCGCCTCGTCGACGGCCGTGACGCAGGCCTCGCAGCCCATGCCCTCGATCCGGAGACGAACGACGCCTTCCGCCATGGGAGCCCTCCTACTGGCCCTCGAAGAGCGAGGCCTGGACCTTGTCGCCCTCCTTGATGCCGAGCCGGGCGCTCTCGCCGCCGCCGATCTCGAGCACGGCGCGCACCGGGCCTTCGGAGGGGATGATCGCCTCCGACATCGGCACCGTGTTCGCGGCGATGTGCGCGATGCGTCCTGTCCGGTCGATGAAGAGCATGTCGAGCGGGATCTTCGTGTTCTTCATCCACATCATGACGGGGCGGACCGTCCCGAAGTCGAACAGCATGCCGTGCAGTGGTGCCAGATGCTCCCGGAACATCAGGCCACGACCACGCTCCTCCGGCGTCGCCGCCACCTCGACGACGAAGGTCAGAGGCGCCTTCGCGGTCTGGACGACCAGCTGCTCAGTCGGAGCGTCCGCATGGGCGGCCGACAACGGCGCCAGCATCAGGAGGCCGAGGAGGAACCACCGAAAGGGCACGAGCCGCATGGACCGTCTCCGAGAGCAGAGCGCGCGCTGGTCTCGCACGCCGCCGGTGCCACGTCGAGATCGGCTCAGGCGCTGCGGCCCAGGGTCGCGCTGGTCGGCGGCGCGCTGCGCAGCGTCTGCAGGACGACGCAGTAGCGCTCGGTCAGCCGGAGCAGCGTCTGCAGCTGCTCCTCCGCGGCGTCGGTGTCGACCTCGAACGTGAGGCGGATGTCGCGGAAGCCTACCGGTGCAGTCTTGTCGACCCCGAGCGTGCCGCGGAAGTCGAGATCGCCCTCGGCCCGGACCGTGCCGCCTTTGACCTCGATGCCCAGGGCTGTGGCCACCGCCGAGAGGGTCACCCCGGCGCAGGCCACGAGCGCCTCGAGCAGCATGTCGCCCGAGCAGGCCTGCAGCCCGGAGCCCCCCGTCGCCGGATGGAGGCCGGCCTCAACCAGGGCCCGACCGGTGTCCACCTTGCAGGCCACCCCCTCGCCGCCGATCTCGCCGGCGGCGCGCAGCGTCACGACGGCCGCCTCCGGCTCATCGCGGTAGCGGTCCTTCAACGGCGCCTGCAGGGCGCGCAGCTCGTCGGCATCCATGATCGGGCCTCCTCTGGCTCAGGGAAGACGCAGCAGCAGCCGGACAAGGCCCCGCGTGCGGTCGCTGAAGAGCCGGGGCGTAAAATAGCTCCCCGCCACCTTCTTGTTGATCTCGCTCAGCGTCGGGTAGGGGAGAATCATCTGGGCCACGCGCGAGAGCTTGATCCGCTCCTGGATGGCGAGGCCCCAGAGCTGGATCAGCTCGCCGGCCCTGGGACCGACGATCGTGGCACCCACCACGCGGCCGCCCCGATCGACGAGGATCCTGGCGAAGCCCACAGGCTCGCCCTCGGCCTGGGCACGGTCGTTGTCGGCGAACGGGGCACTGACCGCCTCGACGGCAAGGCCGCGCTCGCCGGCCATGGACCTGGTGAGGCCCACCTGAGCAAGCTCCGGATCGGTATAGGTGACCCAGGGCACCGCCTGCAGGTCGACCTTGGCCGGCATCCGGAAGAGGGCATTGCGGATCACCACGCTCGCGTGATGGGCGGCCATGTGGGTGAACTGCAACCCGCCGGTGACGTCGCCGATGGCGTAGACCTTGTGGTTGCTGCTCCTGAGCCGCGCATCGACCTCGATTCCCTTGCTCGAGGAGACGACCCCAGCGGCCTCGAGACCCAGATCATCGACATTCGGCCGACGGCCCGCCGCGACCAGCAGATGGCTGCCGAGGATGCGCATCTCATTGCCGTTGCCGGCCCGATAGCGCACGGCGACGCCGTTTCCCTCGACGCCGACCTCGTTGATCTCGGCCCGCTCGACCAGCGTGACGCCCTCGGCCGTGATGGCGCTGCGGACGAGATCGACCGCGTCGGCCTCGTCCTTGGGCAGGATCGCGAACCGCTCGAGCAGGGTCACGCGAGCGCCGAGCCGGCGATGCGCCTGAGCCAGCTCGACGCCGATCGGGCCGCCGCCGATGACGATCAGGTGCTCGGGCCTCTCGGCCAGCTCGAAGACTGTCTCGTTGGTGAGATAGGGCACATGCTCGATGCCGGGGATCGGCGGCACGGCAGGCCTGGAGCCTGTGGCGATCACGATCCGCTTTGCCCGGAAACGCTCTCCGTCGGCCTCGACCTCGCTCGGCCCGACGAAGCGCGCCGCCGCGCGCACGACACGCACGCCAAGGCCGGTGAAGCGCTCCTCGCTGTCGTTCGGGGCTATGGCGTCGATCACGCTTCGGATGCGGCCGCGCACGGCAGAAAAGTCGATCGCGGGCTCGTGACCGTTCACGCCGTAGCGGGAGCCGCAGCGGACCTGATGAGCGACCTCCGCAACGCGGATCAGCGACTTCGAGGGCACGCATCCATAGTTGAGACAGTCGCCGCCCATCTTCGCCCTCTCACAGAGGACGACACGCGCGCCGAGCTGGGAGGCGCCAGCCGCGACGCTGAGCCCGGCGGAGCCTGCGCCAATGACGAGCATGTCCGTGTCGGTCACTCGGCCGCTGTCCATCGCCTGCGAGACCCCGTGGTGGCCTGCGGCGATCATGTGGCTGCCGGGGGGATCGAAGGAAGAGCCTGGGCGTTCACGAGCCCGATACGAGCCTCCGGCTCATGCGCCGGGCGGATCGGACGCCGCGCGGATCCGGTCGTCGAGGCGCGCGTCCTCGAGCCCGGCTGGCTCCTGGTGAATGATGATCTCCGCATCCACGAAGAGACGTCCCAGCTCGTCCTCGAGCGCGTCGGTGACATCGTGCGCCTCGCGGACCGTCATATTGCCATCGATCTCGATGTGGAACTCGATGAACCGCGTGCCCGAGGCCTCGCGCGTCCTCAGATCGTGGAGATCGTGAACCTCGGCGTGGCTTCGGACGATGGCGGCGATGCGCTCGCGGTCGCCTGCGGGCAGCTCGTGGTCCATCAGCGTCCCGATGGCGGTCGAGACGATCGAGAAGGAGGTCTTCAGCAGATAGAGGGCGAGGATCGCACCGATCAGCGGGTCGATCCACAGCACGTGCAGCCAGCGCGACGCCAACAGGGAGACGATGACGCCGAGGTTCGTGAGGAGGTCGCTTACGTAGTGCAGGCTGTCCGCGCTGATCGCCTGCGAGCCGGTGCGCCGCACGACGTACCGCTGGAAGACGACGAGGGCCAGGGTGGCGAGCGTCGCGAAGATCATCACAGCAAGGCCGATGCCCGTCTGATCGACGCGCTCCGGGTTCAGCAGACGCCGGGCAGCGCCGACCAGCACGAAGACGCCCGAGCCGGCGACAAGGGCGCCCTGCGCCAGGGCACTCAGGGACTCGGCCTTGCCGTGGCCGTAGCGGTGCCGGCGATCGGGCGGCTGGAGCGCCACCCGGACGCTGAGGAACGTGATCGCCGAGGCGCCGATATCGGCCAGACTGTCCACAAGCGAGCTCAGCACCGCGATGGAGCCCGTGAGCAGCGCCGCGACCGTCTTCAGCAGCACGAGGACGATCGCGACCGAGAGGCTCGCTGTCGCCGCGAGACGGCGAAGCCGCCCGTTCTCGCTCATTGCCGGATCGGGGATCGCCATCGTCGCCGGGGTCCGCTGAAGGGGAAGCAAAGGCCAGAGCCGACGCCGACAAATGGCGAGAGGCTCGTGACGTCAAGATGACAGTTTATCC
The DNA here is from genome assembly GCA_963735065.1 of uncultured Alphaproteobacteria bacterium. Taxonomy (GTDB): domain Bacteria; phylum Pseudomonadota; class Alphaproteobacteria; order Geminicoccales; family Geminicoccaceae; genus CAVTJL01. The sequence goes on from CAVTJL010000001.1 coordinate 713,606, forward strand.
ACAAACTCGTGGACAGTCCTGTTGAGGCAGGTGTGGATCGCCGCGGCGTACCCCGGCCAAGTCCGTCTACTGACCGACAAATCCGCCCTGGCTCCCTCAGCGACGAGGGCGGGGCAAGCGGTCGTCAGGACCGAATGCTTATCATCTAGAGCGCTCCCCGCTCCTCGCCAGCCCCTCGAGTTCCTGGCATGCTGGCGGGCGAATTGGTGTCCAAGAGCCACAGGGGCCGTCCCGTGCAGACGAACGCTTTCGACGTCCAGACCGTCGCCGAGGCGCTGCTCGCCCAGCTGCGCCAGCGCGGCGTCGAGTACCTCCTCACCAACGCGGGCACGGACTGCGCGCCATTGATCGAGGGGATGGTGCGCGGCGCTGCCGCCGGCCTGCCGATGCCGGAGCCGATCGTCGTGCCGCACGAGACGGCTGCGGTCGCCATGGCGCACGGCTACTGGCTCGTCACCGGCCGGCCTCAGGCGGTGATGATGCATGTCAATGTGGGCCTCGCGAACGGTCTGATGGGCATCATCAACGCCGCCCGCGAGAACGTGCCGATGCTGGTGCTCTCGGGCAGGACACCGCTCACCGAGAGCGGCCATCTGGGCTCGCGCGACCTCGGCATCCACTGGGGTCAGGAGATGCGCGACCAGGGCGCGATGGTGCGCGAGGTCGTCAAGTGGGACTACGAGCTGCGGCTCGGCGACCAGATCCCGCTGCTCGTTGATCGGGCGTTGGCGATCGCCTCGAGCGCGCCCGCAGGACCAGTCTATATGAGCCTGCCGCGCGAGGTGCTGTGCGCCCCGATGGCCGGCATCTCCCTTTCGGAGCGACCACTCCAGGCTACGGTGGGCGATATCGTGCCCGGCGCCGACTCGCTCGAGGCGGCGGCCGAGATCCTGGCCGAGGCGGAGCACCCGATGATCGTCACCGCCCGCGCCGGTCGGGGTGCAGAGGGCTTCGGCGCGCTCGCCGCCTTCGCGGAGCGCTTCGCGATCCCGGTCGTCGAGTTCTGGGCCGCACGCAACGCGCTGCCGAGCGCGCATCCGATGCATGCGGGCTTCGATCCCGGCCAGCTGCTCGCGGAGGCCGACGCCGTTCTCGTGCTCGATGCGCTCGTGCCCTGGATCCCGCTCCGCCACACGCCGAAGGCGGGTTGCCGCGTCATCCAGGCCGGCCCCGATCCGCTCTTCGCCTCGGTGCCGGTGCGTGGCTTCCCGGCCGACGTCACCCTCCAGGGGGATGTGGCGACGGTGCTGGAGGCGCTGAGCGGCCCCCTCGCGGCCAGGCTTGCCGGCCATGACGGTTCCATTGCCTCCCGCCGGGAGCGCATCGCGAAAGCCAATGGCGACGCTCGTGCGGCCCTGCTCGAGGCGGCGGCCGCCGGCAGCGGAAGGCCCATGTCGGCGGCATTCGTCAGCCGGACCATCGCCGAGCGCATCGGCAAGGATGCCGTCGTCTTCAACGAGCTCGCCTGCGATCCCTCGGTCATGAGCTTCGAGCGCGCCGGCACGCTCTTCGGCCACTCGCTGGCCGGCGGCCTCGGTTGGGGCATGCCTGCGGCGCTTGGCGCCCAGCTGGCCGACCGCGACCGGCTGGTGCTGGCCTGCGTCGGCGACGGCTCCTACATGTTCGCCAATCCCGTCGCCTGCCATCAGCTCGCCGAGGCGCTTGGCCTGCCGATCCTCACGATCGTCTTCAACAACGGCGTCTGGGACGCAGTCCGCAAGTCGACCAAGGCGGTCTATCCCGACGGCCATGCCGCCCGGGCGAACCTGATGCCACTCACCTCGTTGGCGCCAGCGCCGGACTACGCGATGGTGGCGCGGGCGAGCCGTGCCCACGCAGAGCGCGTCGAGAGCGGTGCCGAGCTGGAGGGCGCGCTCGGCCGCGCGATCGAGGCGGTGCGGCGCGAGCGGCGCCCGGCCCTGCTGGACGTCGTCGTGGCGCCCAGCTGAGCGGAGGCTACTTGCGGGCGATGAGGTCGATCAGCGCCGACATGCCCGCGTGCCCCTTGCCCTCCACGATGACCGAATCGTGCTCGCGGAGGTGCAGGATCTCGAGATCGCCGAAAGCCTCGCGCAGCATGTCGCCGGTATAGAGGTTCTCGACGAAGGGCGGGCCGCCGGTGCCGTAGGCGAGCTGCTCCGGCCGATAACCCTGGAGGAACAGAAGCCCGCCGGGCGTCAGGGCGCGGCGCATGCCGGCGAAGATCCTCTCACGCAGCGGCGGCTTCGCGAACTGGATGTAGACGGCCACGATGACGTCGAAGCGCTCGGGCTCCCACGTCCAGGCCGCGAGGTCGACCTGCTGGGTCCGGATTGCAACGTTGCGGGCCGCGGCCAGCCTCTGCGCCTTGGCGAGCGCCTGCGTCGAGAAGTCGATCGAGAGAACATCGAGCCCCTGCTCGGCCAGCCAGACACCGTTCCGGCCCTCCCCGTCGGCTACCGCAAGGGCGGTGCAGCCGGGCGCCAGAAGCGAGCGATGGGCGACGAGGAGGGGGCTAGGCTCGGTACCGAAGTGATAGTCGCTGCCTGAGAAACGCTCGTTCCAGCGGACGAGCTCGGGATCGTCGGTCACAAGGCATCCTCCGTGGGTCCTCCGGCCCTAGGGGCCGCATCGTCATGCGTAGTGCCAGAGGACGAGCATCATCACGAGGCCGATGAGGATCCGGTACCAGCCGAAAACCGCGAAGGTGTGACGCTGGAGAAAGGCCACAAAGGCGCGCACGACGATCACGGCCGAGATGAACGCGACGACGAAGCCGACGGCGATGATCTCGTAGTCGTGCAGCGTCAGCGCCGCCCGCCCCTTGTAGAGATCCAGCACGGTGGCACCGAGCATCGTCGGGATCGCCAGAAAGAACGAAAACTCGGCGGCAGCACGCCGGTCGACCCCGAGCAGCATGGCACCCAGGATCGTGGCAGCCGAGCGCGAGACACCGGGAATCATCGCTATGCACTGAAAGAAGCCGATGCCCAAGGAGGTGCCTGTCGGCAACGCGTCGGACTCGTGGTGGCGCGCGCGAAGGGCGAGGCGCTCGATCAGAAGGATCACGATGCCGCCGACGACCAGCATCGTCGCGACGATCCAGGGTGAGAAGAGCACGCGCTTGATGAAGTCGTGCAGCGCCGCGCCGATGACCGCCGCCGGCAGGAAGGCCACGATGATCGAGACCGCGAAATGCCGCGCCCGCGCGCTGCTGGGCAGGGCGACCACAGCGCCCCACAGCTTCCCCCAGTAGAGGACGACGATCGCGAGGATGGCGCCCAGCTGGATCACCACCTCGAAGATCTTCCCCAACGGCTCGGGAAAGTCGACGAAATAGCCGGCGAGGATCAGATGCCCCGTCGATGAGACCGGAAGAAACTCAGTTACGCCCTCGACGACACCGAGGAGCACGGCCTGCGCCATGACATAAGGATCGGCCAAAGACTATATCCCCCGCGCTCCAACCCTCGCGGTCACGTCCTCGCTCCGAAGCGCCGCCGCCGGCGAGGCTCGGAGATGCCGCTGGGTCGATGGCGGCGCGGATGCTGGTCGGCGGCTCCGCGGGAGTCAACCGGGTGCTGCACTGCGAAAGCTTAAAGGATCGTAAAGAACCACAGGTGTGCTGGACATCGGTCGACAGGGCCGCGCAAGGCCCGACGGCACCGGCCGGCGGCCGATCCAGGCGAGGATGTCGTTCCAGACGAGCCGCCGATCGAGATCCCGAAGCAGAAGGTGCCAGCCATTGGGGTAGGCGGCGACGGCGCAGCTGGCCGTGCCGATCTGACGAACGAAGGTCCACTGCGCCGCAGGTGGAATGACCTGGTCGTGCTCGCCGATCAGCACGAAGGTCGGTGTCTCGAGATGCGGGGCCGCCTGTCGCGCCTCGTCCATCAGACGCACCAACCCGTCGATCACGGCAACACGCGTCGCCTTGATGAAGAGCGGGTCCCGGCCGAGCGTCATCAGCATCGGGATGTTGTCCGATGCCTGGATACCGAGGCCGCGCCCGGTGAGCTCGAGGTCGGGGGCGATGTGGCTCATGATGGTCAGCAGAGTCCGGTAGAGGGGACTCATGGCGTCGCCGCCCCAGACTGCCGGGGCCGAGAGGATGACGCCGTCGACCTGGGGCGCACCGGGGCGCGCCAGGGTGGTCACGGCGACCGCGGCTCCCATGCTCTCACCCAGGACGAAGAGCGGCAGGCCCGGATAGTCGACGCGCGCCTGCCGGATCTGTGCTGCCAACGCCTCGTCCAGGGCCGCCGCACCCGGCCAGTAGCCACGGTCAGGCTGCAGCCCGAAGCCGGGCTGGTCGTAGGCAATCACGCGCACGCCGTGCGTGGCCGCATAGTGACCGAGGCCGCCGAACGCGGTCATATGGTCATCAAAGCCGTGGACGGCGATGATCACGGCATGGGCCGGGCCCTTGGGCGCCCACGAGACCACGGGCGCGTCCGCGATGATGGGCGGCGGCGGCATCATCGTCGTGCAGCCACCGCAGGCCAGAAGGAGCAGAAGCCCGAGCAGCGCGCGCGTCACCTGATCGCCGACGAGGTGACGGGCGGCTCCAAGCCGATCATCCCCCAGACGTCGTCGGGCGTGCGGTGGATGTCGCGGAGATGGCGGATCGTCACCGCGCGGTTGCGCTTGGAGAGCCGCTCGCCGCTGCTGTTGGCCACGAGGTTGTGGTGATAGTAGCTGGGCGCGGGAAGGCCCAAGAGCGCCTGCAGCAGGCGGTGCACATGGGTCGCCGTGAACAGATCCTCGCCGCGCGTGACGAGCGTGACGCCCTGCTCGGCATCGTCGACGGTGACCGCCAGATGGTAGCTCGTCGGCGTGTCCTTGCGGGCAATGACGACATCGCCCTGCGATGCGGGGTCGGCGGCGATCCATCCGGCCCGGATGTCGTACCACCAAAGGGGGCCGGTCGCGGCCAGCGCCCGCCCCACGTCGAGACGCCAGGCGAAGGGCTCGCCGCGTGCCATGCGATAGTCCCGCTCGGTGCGATCCAGTCGGCGACAGATGCCCGGATAGATCACCTCGCCTACCGGCCCGTGCGGCGCGCGGCCGGCCTCCTCAACCTCGGCCCTGATCTGCTTGCGTGAGCAGAAGCAGGGGTAGATGACGTCAAGCTCGCGAAGGCTCGCGAGCGCAGCCTCGTAGGCGGGGAACCGGTCCGACTGGCGGATCGCCGCTCCGTCCCAGCCGAGGCCGAGCCAGCGCAGATCCTCGAGGATCGCCACCTCGAACTCCGGCCGGCACCGCTGCAGGTCGATATCCTCGATCCGCAGACGGAAGGAGCCGCCCGACGCGCGCGCCGCCTCGTAGGCGAAAAGCGCAGCGTAGGCATGGCCGATATGAAGGTAGCCGGTCGGGCTCGGCGCGAAGCGTGTCACATGCCCCGGCCCCTCGCCCTCCGGCAGCGGCAGGAAATCCTGCCCAGCAAGCGAGTAGGGCGTCGTCGTCGAAAGGCTCACAACGGTTCGTCCACGCGTGGATTGAGATCGCCCGGGCGCCGGATCATTATGCGCCGGCCGCATCGGCGCAAGGGCCGCTAGCGCAACCAGGGATGATCGCATGCTACATGGCCCATCGATGCCGCCCCGCGCTGGAGGCTCGCCGCGCGAGATCATCGTGCTGCTCCATGGGCTGGGAGCGGACGGCCAGGACCTGATCGGCCTGGCACCGGCACTGGCCGAGCAGATGCCCCATGCCGCGTTCTTCGCACCCGACGCGCCGCAGCCCTGCGACATGGCGCCCTACGGCCGACAGTGGTTCAGCGTCCAGGACCGCACGGCCGCCCGGATGCTCGCCGGAGCGCGGCAGGCGGCGCCACAGCTCGATGCCTTCCTGGACGCGCTGCTGGAGCGCTATCAGCTGCCGGCCTCGCGGCTCGCCCTCGTGGGCTTTTCCCAGGGCACCATGATGGCGTTGCACGTGGCACCACGACGTCCGGTGGCGTTGGGGGCCGTGCTCGGCTTCTCCGGGCGGCTGATCGGGCCGGAGACGCTGGCGGCCGAGATCCTCTCGCGGCCACCGGTCATGCTGATCCATGGTGATGCCGACGATGTCGTGCCGGTGGAGTCGCTGCCGCTCGCGGTCAACGCCCTTCAGGCCGTTGATGTGCCGGTGCAGTGGATCGTGCGCCCAGGCCTGCCCCACAGCATCGATCCGTTCGGCATAGCCGAGGGCGTCAGGTTTCTCAGCGCCATGCTGCCGGCGGCGGAGCGCTGAGGGCGTTCCGCCCCGATCGGAGCGCTCAGATGCGAAGGAACGGATTGAGGAATCGTCCTATCGGTCCGGTGAGCCGGAGCGGCGCGTCCGTCACCGCGAGACAGAGACAGTCCATGCCGTCGTCAGCGACCGGCCGATGATCTACCGTTCCGTCGGCAATCGCGAGATCGCCTCGCGCGTAGTGACCTGTCTCGTCGCTGAACGACCCTTCAAGGACAACGGTCAGCTCGCTGCCGCCATGCGTGTGCCGCGGCACGCCACGCCCAGCCTTGAGGCGGATGAGTCGGGCACGGTAGCCTGGCGCGGCGATCATGAGGTCCGCCTCGGACGCGGTCCCATAGTGGTACCATCTCATGGCATCGAGGCTCTCCGGCAGATAGTCCCGGAGCGGTGCCGGCATATGGCTGGACGTGGGTCGTCGAGGGCTCGTCGGCGCCACGTCGTGCTCGTCCAGTCGTGCGGCCACCTTCTGCCAGGCATCTCGGGCCAGTTCCTCCTCGGGTAGGCCCTCGAGCAGCAGCCCGCCCACCGCCTCGTAGCGGGCATAGCGACGACGGCTCTCCGGCGAGAGCGCCAGATGCGTCGCAACGACCAACGCCACTGGCTCGGCAAGCTTCCCGGCCGCATGGGCGATGAGGAGATCGTCGAGGGAGAGGTCCTTGGTCATTGATCGAGACCACTCATGATCGTGCGAAGCTTGCCGAGTGCCAGCCTGAGCCTCGACTTCACGGTGCCCAGCGGCAGCCCCAGCTCCTCGGCAATGGTGCTGTGCGTCTTGTCCTCGAAGTAGAAGATCCTCAAGAGACTGCTCTGCTCCTCCGGAAGGGTCCGCACCGCCTCCATCATGGCCCGGGACAGCTGCGCCGCCTCCAGCGCTCGATCGCCACGTGGCGCGCTGTCGGGCTCGATCAGAGGATCCTCGGCATCGAAATCCGGGCGGCGCTCGCGCCGGATCGCATCGATCCGCTTGTTGCGGGCGATGGTGAATATCCAAGTGCTCAGCGCGGCCTTGCGCGGGTCGAACTGCTCGGCGCGACGCCAGATCGTCAGCATCACCTCCTGCATGAGGTCCTCGGCTACGTCCTCGCCGGCGCCGAGGCGCCTGAGATAGGACTTCACACGCGGCGCATAGTGATCGAACAATCGATGGAACGCTTCGCGATCCCGAAGCACAGCGACCGCTTTGGCATCGGCCTCGAGCGAGGCATTCAAACCATCGTCGATAGTGCTCATGCTCGCAGTGAACCGTCGCCGCCGTCTGGGCGCAATGCGATATCGCGCCGCTCCCGGCACATCGATCGTGACCGCGCAAGCCATGGGGCCCCTCTCGCCAAGCAACAGTGATCTCTACGGCCAGCCGACGGCGATGGATCAAAAGGGGCCTATCGGGGACAGGGTCTGCACGACAAAGGCATCTGACGGCGGCCGCAGTGCCACAGGAACGGCGGCTGATCGGGCTCCAATCGGGCGCCGGGTGCTCATTTCGTCGAGTTCTGTCGCAGCATGGCAATGATGCCGGCGCCGATCGCAACCAGCAGGGCCGACGCGATGCCGGTCGCGAGCGCCGAGACGAAGCGCGCCTTGGCGGCCTCCCAGCCGCGGGCGAGACGCACGGCCAAGCGCACGCCTTCCGTGTCGTCGAAGCCGAGCCGTGCCATCAGCTCGTCAACGGCACGCGATACCACGGTCTCGGCCGCCTGCATCGCCACCTTCTCGATCTCGGCCATGATCTGCACGCGCTGGCCCGAGATGACACGGTTGAAGCTCTGCTGCTGCCGGGCCAGGGCGCGCAGAAGGACGAGCTCGGCGGGCGCTCCCATCGGCCCGATGCCCACAGCCGGCGCGCGCTGGCGGCTCAGAGCGTCGATCAGCCCGGCGGCACTGAGCAGGACCGGTATCTCGGGAACCGCCGCTCGCAGGCTCTCGAGGGCGGAGCGGGTCTCACCATCGTCCCACTCGAGGTCCACGACGATCACGTCGGGCCGCCAGTCGTCGCCTGCGAGCTGGCGAAGACCATCCTGGACGCTCGCTATCGTGCGCACGTCGTGATGCGGGCCCAGAGCCTCCTCGACGAGGAGGGCGTCCGCGACGTCGTCCTCGACCAACAGAACGCGCACGGCAGCAGCTTCCTTCGCAGCTGGGCGCCGAAGCTCCAACGGCGCAGAGAAGGAATAATAGCTGATAGAGCGGGAAGAGTAAAGATTTACTTCCTAGTCAGCCGTCGCGAGCCGGAGGCGGGTCCTCGCCGAGCTTGACGACCTCGAAGCCGCGCGCGGAGAGGCCGGCGACGATCTCGAGCGCATGGGCGGCGTTGCGGGTCTCGATCGTCACCTCGATGTCGGCCTGTTTCACCGAGCGGCGGGCGAAAGCGCGCTGATGCGCCACATCGACGACATTGCCGCCCACCTCGGCGATGGCGATCGCGAGCCGGGCGAGGCTGCCGGGGCTGTCCGGCACGGTGACCCTGAGCCGGACGAGGCGCTCCGTGCGGACAAGCCCCCGCAGGATGACGGCCGACAGAAGGCGGCTGTCGATATTGCCGCCCGAGAGGACGAGCGCCACGCGACGACCACGAAAGCGCTCCGGATCACTGCGCATGGCGGCGAGGCCTACCGCGCCGGCTCCCTCGACAACCGTCTTCTCGATCTCGAGGAGCTGGAGCACGGCCGCCTCGATCTCCGGCTCGTCGACCAGCACGACGTCGTCCACCAGCCGCTCAATGATCGCCATCGTCAGGGCGCCTGGATGCTTGACCGCTATCCCCTCCGCGATGGTGGGTCCGCCCGGCCCCGCCGGCTCGCCGCGGAGCCGCCTCGCCACGGACGGGAAGAGCGCCGCCTCGACACCGATGACCTCCAGATCCGGGCGAAGCGCCTTTGTTGCCGTGGCGACTCCGCTCACCAAGCCGCCCCCACCGATCGGCACCACGACGACGTCGAGATCGGGCACGTCCTCGAGCATCTCGAGCGCCATCGTGCCCTGGCCGGCGATGATCTCCGGATCGTCGAAGGGGTGGATGAAGGTGAGGCCCCGCTCCTCGACCAGCGCCCGAGCATGCGCCGCGGCGTCCTCCACCGTCTCACCGCGCAGCACGACCTCGGCGCCGAGCTTGCGCGTGCTCTCGATCTTCACGAAGGGGGTGGGCTCGGGCATCACGATCACCGCCCGCATGCCCAGCCGCCGCGCATGGTAGGCGACACCCTGGGCATGGTTGCCGGCCGACATGGCGACCACGCCGGCGGCCCGCTCCTCGGGCGAAAGCTGGGCCAGCCGGTTGAGGGCGCCCCGCTCCTTGAACGAGGCCGTGTATTGGAGGTTCTCGAACTTGAGCCAGAGCTCGGCGCCGGTGATCTCCGATAGCGTCCGCGAGCGGAGGAAGGGCGTGCGCTCGACCTGGCCCTTGAGACGCTCGGCCGCGGCCCGGATGTCGTCGAGCCCGACCAAGCGCCTGTCCCCGAGGCTCAAGGAAAGACGGCGCGCTGCCCGAGGCCCAGCCGCTCGTCGATCCCGAGCATGGCGTTCATGTTCTGGATCGCCTGCCCCGAGGCGCCTTTGACGAGATTGTCGGTGACGCTGACGATGATCGCCTGGCCCGGCACGCGGCTGGGATGGACACCGATCAGGCAGAGATTGGTGCCGCGCACATGACGCGTGGCCGGCATCGTCTTGAAGGGCAGCACATGGACGAAGGGCTCGTCGGCGTAGGTCCGCTCGAGGCTGGCCTGGAGATCGGCAGGACCGGCGCCGGCCAGCAACCGCACATAGATCGTGGCCAGGATGCCACGGCTCATCGGCATGAGGTGCGGCGTGAAGGTCACGGTCAGCGGCCGGCCCACGAAATCGGCCAGGCACTGCTCGATCTCGGGCGTGTGCCGGTGGGTCGCGACGCCGTAGGCGTGCACGCCCTCGGTGACCTCGGTGAAGAGGCTGCCCTGCTTGGCGTCGCGGCCGGCCCCGCTGACGCCGGACTTGGCGTCGATGATGAGGGCGTCCGGATCGATCAGCCGCTCCTTGAGGAGCGGGGCCAGCGGCAGCTCGGCCGTGGTCGTGTAGCAGCCGGGATTGGCCACGAGCCACGTCTTGCGGATGGCGTCGCGATAATGCTCGGTAAGGCCGTAGACGGCATCCCCCTGCGCCTCGAGCGCCTGATGCGCGTGGCCATAGGTGGCCTCGTAGACGGCAGGATCCCTGAGCCGGAAGTCGGCGGAGAGATCGACCACCTTGGGGCCCCGGGGCAGATCCCGGATGATCGTCTGGGTGGTCGCGTGGGGCAGGCAGCAGAAGACCACGTCCAGCGCCGTGACGTCGATCTCCTCGATCCGGGTCAGCCGCGGCAGGTCGTAGACGGCGAGCTGCGGGAACACCTCGCCGATCGCCTTGCCCGCCTGCCGCTCGGCCGTGAGGGCGCGGATCTCGGCTCGCGGATGGTCGCCCAGGAGGCGCAGGAGCTCCGCGCCGGTGTAGCCGCTAGCACCAAGGATCCCGATCCGCACCATCTCGCTCATCGAGCGCTCTCCGGAAAAAAGACGAAGGCAGTTGATGTGGCCATCGCCGACAGGATAGCAACGGACGCAGCTTTAGGACATGCCATGATGAGCAGGCCCCATTGGACCCAATCGATCGTTTAGGCGCGGCCCGGCCTCCATGGTCGGCGGAGCCGGCATGAAGACGCTGGTCGTTGGCAGCGGCGCGCGCGAGCATACGCTCTGCTGGGCTCTCGCCGCCTCGCCCCTGGTGAGCGAGCTCCTGTGCGCGCCCGGCAACGCCGGTATTGGTCGGGATGCCCGCCTGGTCGACATCGCGGCCACCGATGTCGAGGGGCTGGTCGCCTTCTGCCGCGAGGAGGGCGTTGAGCTCGTGGTCGTCGGGCCGGAGCAGCCCCTGGTCCTGGGCTTGGTCGACCGGCTGGAGGCGGCGGGTATCCGCGCCTTCGGCCCCTCCGCCGCGGCCGCGCGGCTCGAGGGATCGAAGGCCTTCGCCAAGGCGTTCTGCGCCCGGCACGGCATCCCGACTGCCGGCTTTGCCGTCTTTGGGAGGGATGAGCGCGAGGCGGCCCACCGCCACGTCGAGCGTGAGGGCGCCCCCATCGTCATCAAGGCCGACGGCCTTGCCGCCGGCAAGGGTGTCGTGATCGCGACGACGGTCGACGACGCCAGGAAGGCGGTGGACGCGGCCTTCGACGGGCTCTTCGGCGAGGCCGGAGCCACCGTGGTGATCGAGGAGCTCATGACGGGCGAGGAGGCGAGCCTCTTCGCGCTCTGCGACGGTGCGCACGCCCTTGAGATCGGGACCGCCCAGGATCACAAGCGCGCCTTCGACGGCGATCAGGGCCCGAATACCGGCGGCATGGGCGCCTATTCGCCTGCCCCTATTCTCGATGCGCCCACGATCGAGCGTGTCATGCGCGAGATCATCGAGCCGACGCTGAAAGGCATGGCGGACGAGGGCACGCCGTTCCGTGGCTTTCTCTACTGCGGCCTGATGCTGACACCGACGGGCCCGCAACTCGTGGAGTACAATGTCCGCTTCGGTGATCCCGAGTGTCAGGTCGTGCTGCCGCGCCTCATGACCGATCTGGGCCAGCTCCTTGTGGGCGCCCTCGATGGCGCCCTGCCTCATATGAGCCTCCGCTGGTACCCCAAGCATGCGCTCACGGTCGTGATGGCCAGCCGTGGCTATCCCGAGACGTACCGCCGGGGCACGGAGATTCGAGGCCTGGATGGGCTCGAGAGCGGCGATGGCCTTCTGGTCTTTCACGCCGCCACGCGCCATGAGACCGGGCGCTGGCTCGCCGATGGCGGGCGCGTGCTGAGCGTCACGGGCCTCGGTGCCACGCTGAGGGACGCGCAACGCCGGGCCTACGAGGCGGTCGACCGGCTCGACTGGCCGGATGGCTTCTGCCGGCGCGACATCGGCTGGCGGGCGCTCGAGCCCAGACCCTGAGCGCGGTCTTGCCGCGGCCGAAGCGCGGCTTCTATGATGACAATGCTTCAAGCTAGCGCAGGAAGGGAAGCAATGGCCTCGCTGCCGTCGACACCGCCGTTCGTCACCGTCGCTTGGCCAGCGCGTACGCGCGGCGCTCAGCTTGCACGGGATCTCAGCCTCGCCGTCATCGGCTCTCTTCTCCTGACCCTTTCAGCGAAGATCCAGGTACCCTTCTACCCGGTGCCGATGACGCTGCAGACGGCCGTCGCGTTCCTGCTGGGTATCGCCTATGGCTGGCGGCTGGGTGCAGCAACCGTCATCCTTTATCTCGCGCAAGGGGCGGCCGGATTGCCGGTCTTCGCGGGAACGCCGCAGCTCGGCATCGGGCTCGCCTATATGGCGGGCCCCACCGGCGGGTATCTCGTCGGCTTCGCCGTGGCGGCAGCCATCACAGGTCTGCCGATCTTTCGCGGTCGGGGCATGATCGTGACCGGCCTTAGTGTCGCCATCGCCACGGCGGCCATCTACCTGCTCGGTGCCGGCTGGCTCGCCACGCTGATCGGGCCCGCCAAGGCGATCACGGCCGGCGTCAAGCCGTTCCTGCTGGGCGACCTCTTCAAGCTTCTGCTCGTGACGGCGCTCACCGAGGCCGGCCGGGACATGATGAGGCGGCGGCTCGACGCCAAGAGCTGAGATGGCCCTTCTGCTGCCGCCAACGCCCCAGGCGATCCGGCGGGCGGCAGCGCTTCTGCGTGAAGGCGCGCTGGTCGCCTTCCCGACCGAGACGGTATACGGCCTGGGCGGCGACGCCACGAGCGATGCCGCCGTCAGGGCCATCTATGAGGCCAAGCATCGGCCGCCGCACAATCCGCTGATCGTGCACGTTCCCAGCCTCGAGGCGGCCCACGCCCTCGCCCACCTCGACGAGCGCGCCATGCGGCTGGCGCAACGCTTCTGGCCTGGGCCGTTGACCCTCGTGCTGCGGCGTCGTCCCGATGCCGGGATCGCCGCCCTCGCGACGGCCGGCCTGCCGACGCTCGCCTTGCGCGTTCCCTCGCATCCCGCCGCGGTCGCGCTCCTCAAGGAGGCCGGTCTGCCGGTGGCGGCGCCGAGCGCCAACCCGTCGGGCCGGGTCAGCCCGACCACCGCCAGGCACGTGGCGGACGATCTCGGCGACGCCGTGGCACTCGTGCTCGACGGCGGCCCCTGCCCGGTCGGGCTCGAGAGCACCGTCGTCGATCTTTCTGAGGAGACAGCCGTCACGCTGCTGCGGCCGGGCGGTCTCGGACGCGCGGCCATCGAGCACATAACGGGCCCGCTGGCCGCTGGGCTTGAGGATGCGGCAGCACCACGAGCGCCGGGCCAGCTCGCGAGCCACTATGCGCCGCGACTGCCGGTTCGAACTCGATGCTACCGATGTGTCTTCCGACGAGGCCCTGCTCGCCTTCGGCCCAGTGGTGCCATCCGGCGGACAGGCCTGTCTCAATCTCAGCCCGAAGGGCGATCTCGAGGAAGCCGCGCGGAACCTTTTCCAGATGCTGCGGCAGCTCGATCAGAGTGGCGCTTCTCGCATCGCGGTGATGCCGATCCCGGCGACGGGCCTCGGCGAGGCGATCCGCGATCGCCTACGCCGGGCCGCTGCGCCGCGCTCCTGAAACGGCCCTCAGGTGCGCCAGAACGGTTTGGCCGCCTCACGGGAGGCCTCGTAGCGCGACACGCCAATATCCTTCAAAAGCGCGTCGTTGAGCTCGAGGAGGGCACGTCGCTGGCTACGGCGCTCCAGCCAGAGATCGACCAAGCCTACGATCGCCAGAAGCCGGCTGCGGGTGGTCCGGGGTGCGCTCGCGGCCGGAACCCTCGGCATGAACAGTGCGTCGCTCCGCGTCATCTCACTCTCCATCCGCGCTGAACATCGCGCAGCCCCTAGGTAGGGATAGCCTGACTACCTCACAAACGATAAGATCTGGCCCTATGGATAAGATGGGCTTAGCCTCGATATGTCTGACCGTCTGCCTCCACTGACCGCCCTGCGCGCCTTCGAGGCGGCTGCGCGCCACGCCAGCTTCGTCAAGGCGGCCGACGAGCTCGCGGTGACGCCGGCTGCGATCAGCCAGCAGGTACGCCAGCTCGAGGCCATCCTCGACATCGTGCTCTTCCGCCGGCTGGCGCGCGGACTGGAGCTCACCGAGGCGGCCCGGGCCTGCATGCCGGAGCTGAGGCGGGGCTTCGCGCATCTCGCGCGGGCGGTGGAGGACATGCGTGGGGGCGGTCTGTCGGGGCGGCTCGCCATCACCGTCATCCCGTCCTTCGGAACCCGCTGGCTGGTGCCGCGACTGGGCAGCTTCGTCGAGGCCCATCCCGACATCGACGTCACCATCATCGCCGAGCTCCGCAACGCGGATTTCACCCGCGAGGACGTCGACGTCGGGCTCCGCTATGGCAACGGCGTCTATCCGGGGCTGTTCGCGACGCTGGTGCTCACCGAGGATGTCTTCCCGGTCTGTGCGCCGAGCCTTCTGAACAGCCCGAAACCGCTTCGCCGCCTGGCGGATCTTCGACATCACACGCTGCTGCATGACCGTCAGCTCTCCGGCGAGGAGCCGTCGCTGCACTGGAGGCAATGGCTCAGGGACGCCGGCCTCGCCGACATCGATCCGGAGCGCGGCCCGGGGTTCAGCGATGCGGTGATGCTGATGGAGGCTGCCGTGCGCGGCATGGGCATAGCCCTCGGCCGCAGCGCGCTCGTGGCCGACGACCTGGCAGCCGGCCGGCTCGTGCGTCCCTTGCCCGTCTCACGGCCGGCCGACTATGCCTACTATGCCGTGACGCTGGAGGGCCGGGAGCGCAACCCGCGCGTCAGGGCCTTCCTCGCCTGGCTCGAGACCCAGGCCACCGCCTCACGCGCCATCATCACCGGCGGCTGACGAGCTACGCGAAGGTCGTTGCAATTCCGAGGCGGTTGCCTACGCTGATCCAAGCGCAATCGGCTTTGGGGCCCAGAGATGATACGAACGCTCGGCGCCGCGCTCCTTGCGGGCCTGCTGTCGGCCGGTGCGGCCACGGCAGCGGAGTTCCAGCCCGCCATCATCTTTGACATGGGCGGCAAGTTCGACGGCAGCTTCAACGAGGCCGCCTATCACGGCGCGGAGAAGTTCAAGAAAGAGACCGGTATCAGCTATCTCGAGTTCGAGGTCACGAACGAGAGCCAGCGTGACCAGGCGCTGAGCCGGATGGCGCGTCGTGGCGCCAACGTCGTCGTCGCCGTGGGCTTCGCTTTCGCGACGCCGCTCGAGAAGCTCTCGACCGAGTATCCCAAGACCGACTTCACCATCATCAATTCCGTGGTCGACAAGCCGAACGTGCAGTCCGTCACCTTCAAGGAGCACGAGGGCTCGTTCCTCGTCGGCATGGCGGCCGCCATGGCCAGCAAGACGGGCAAGGTGGGCTTCGTCGGCGGCATGGACATCCCGCTCATCCGCAATTTCGAGCTCGGCTATGAGCAGGGCGTGAAGTACGTCAATCCGAAGGCCGAAGTTCTCGTCAATTATACCGGCGACACGCCGGCTGCCTGGAACGACCCGGCCAAGGGGTATGAGCTCGCCGTGAGCCAGTTCGATCGCGGCGCCGACGTCGTCTACCACGCCGCCGGCGGCACCGGCCGCGGCGTGCTGCAGGCGGCGGCCGACAAGGGCAAGCTCGGGATCGGCGTCGACAGCAACCAGGACTGCCTGTTCCCGGGGCACGTGCTGACCTCGATGCTGAAGCGCGTCGACGTGGCGGTCTACAAGTCGTTCAAGGCCGGCTACGACGGCAACTGGAAGGCCGGGCCTTTGAGCCTCGGTCTCGCCGACGACGGCGTCGATTTCTCCGTCGACAAGTGCAACAAGGATCTCCTGACCCAGGCGATGCAGGACAAGATGAACGCCGCCAAGGCCGACATCATCGCCGGCAAGCTCACGGTCAAGGACTACTACTCGACGCAGAAGTAGCGGAGCGGCGCCGACGCCTGCCCGAGGCATGAGCATAGTCGCCGAGCGACGGCTCCTGCCGCCCGCCGTCGAGCTCAAAGGCATCAGCAAGCGCTTCGGCGCGGTGCAGGCCAACCAGGCGATCGACCTCGTCATTCAGGCCGGCACGATCCACGGCATCGTCGGCGAGAACGGTGCCGGCAAGTCGACGCTCATGAACATCCTCTACGGCTATTACCAGGCCGACGAGGGGACGATCCTGATCGACGGCGCAGAGCAGCGGATCGGCCGGCCCGAGGACGCCATCCGCGCCGGCATCGGCATGGTGCACCAGCACTTCATGCTGATCGAGCCGTTCACGGTGATCGAGAACCTGCTCCTCGGCGCCGAGGGCGGGCTGACGCTGAAGGCCGGCATCGCCCGTGCCCGCCGCGAGCTCGAGGCGCTCGAGCGCGACTACGGGCTCGCGGTCGATCTCGATGCCCGGGTGGGCGACCTGCCGGTCGGCGTGCAGCAGCGGGTCGAGATCCTGAAGGCGCTTTTCCGCGGCGCCCATGTGCTGATCCTGGACGAGCCCACGGGCGTCCTCACCCCCCAGGAGGCCGACTATCTCTTCAGGATCCTGGCCGGGCTCAAGGCGCAGGGCCGCACCATCGTCCTCATCACCCACAAGCTCCGCGAGATCATGGCGATCACCGACAATGTGAGCGTCATGCGCCAGGGCCGCATGGTGGCGCACCGACGGACCGCCGAGACCAGCAAGGAGGAGCTGGCCGAGCTCATGGTCGGCCGCAAGGTGCTGCTGCGGGTCGAGAAGGCGCCCTCGCGGCCGAAGGAGCCGGTGCTCGAGGTCTCGGATCTCGAGGTCCTGGACGACAAGGGCGTCCCACGCGTCAAGGGCATCGATTTTTCGGTGCGGGCGGGCGAGATCGTGGGCATCGCCGGCGTGGCGGGCAACGGCCAGAGCGAGCTGCTCGAGGCCATCGCCGGCATCCGGCAGCCCAGCCGCGGCCGCATCCTGCTGCGCGGCCGGCCGATCGAGGATGCCCGCAACGCCCGCGGCCGCGGCATGGGGCATGTGCCCGAGGACCGCCTGCAGATGGGGCTGGTGCCGGGGTTCGCGGCCTATGAGAACGCGATCCTCGGCTACGAGGGGCTGCAGAGCTACAGCGTCTGGGGCTTCCTGAAGCGTGGGAAGATCATCGCCGCCTGCCGGCGCTGGCTCGAAGGCTACGACGTCCGGCCGCGCGAGCCCATGCTCCAGGCCCTCTCCTTCTCGGGCGGCAACCAGCAGAAGCTGGTCCTGGCCCGCGAGATGGAGCACGGGCCGGATCTTCTGCTCGTGGGGCAACCCACCCGCGGCGTCGACATCGGCGCCATCGAGTTCATCCATCGCCGCCTCATCGCCATGCGGGACGCCGGCAAGGCCGTGCTCCTCGTCTCGGTCGAGCTCGACGAGATCCTGTCCCTGGCCGATCGCATCCTCGTCATGTTCGACGGCCGCATCACGGGC
This sequence comes from uncultured Alphaproteobacteria bacterium, assembly GCA_963735065.1. Classification (GTDB taxonomy): domain Bacteria; phylum Pseudomonadota; class Alphaproteobacteria; order Geminicoccales; family Geminicoccaceae; genus CAVTJL01. The sequence goes on from CAVTJL010000001.1 coordinate 731,225, forward strand.
GAGATCCCGGGCGCGGAGGCGGACGAGCGCCAGATCGGGCTACTGATGGCGGGCGTGACGAAGGAAGCGGCCTGATGGCGCGAGGCTCGCGGCTGCCCGCATGGGTCGATCTGGGGCTGATCCCGCTTCTCAATCTGGGGCTCGCCTTCCTGGTCTCGGGGCTCGTCGTCGTCATCCTCGGCGAGAACCCGCTCGAGGCCGTGAAGCTGCTGATCTACGGCGCCTTCGGCTATGGCGAGGCGGTGGGCTACACGCTCTTCTATGCGACCAACTTCATCTTCACCGGCCTCGCGGTGGCGGTGGCCTTCCATGCCGGGCTCTTCAACATCGGTGGCGAGGGACAGGCCTATCTGGGCGGGCTCGGCGCGGGTCTCGTCGGCATCTATCTGGGCTTCCTGCCGGCGCCCATCTCACTGCCGCTGGCCGTGCTGGCGGCAGCGCTCTTCGGCGGCATTTGGGGTCTGATCCCCGGCTGGCTCCAGGCCAAGCGCGGCAGCCATGTCGTCATCACGACGATCATGCTGAACTTCGTCGCCGCCTCGATCATGACCTATCTTCTCGTCAACATCCTGATCAAGCCCGGCCAGTCCTCCCCCGAGAGCGTAGGCTTCCCCCAATCCGTCTGGCTGCCGCAGCTGGCCGATCTGCTGCGCCCCCTGGGCGTCGACCTGGGTGCTGCACCCGCCAACCTCTCGATCCTGATAGCGCTCGCCTGCTGCGTGCTCGTATGGCTCTTCATCTGGAAAACGCGGCTGGGCTACGAGCTCAGGGTTGTGGGCCAGAGCGAGCCCGCAGCCGTCTATGGCGGCATCTCGCCCGCCTGGATCGCCATCCTCGCGATGACCGTCTCGGGTGCTCTCGCCGGCCTCATGAGCCTCAACGAGCTCATGGGCTCCGAGCACCGCCTTCTCCTCAACTTCACCAGCGGCTACGGCTTCGTCGGCATCGCCGTGGCGCTCATGGGCCGCAACCACCCGTTCGGCATCGTCCTGGCCGCGATCCTCTTTGGCGCCCTCTACCAGGGCGGCTCGGAGATCGCCTTCGACATGCCGCACATCAGCCGCGACATGGTGGTGGTGATCGAGGGCCTCGTCATCCTCTTCGCCGGCGCGCTCGAGCATCTGTTCCGCCCCTGGCTCGAGAGCCTGTTCATGCCGGCACGGCCGCAGCTCGCCTGATGGCCGACACCTACCTCCAGCTCGTCCTTCTTCTCGACAGCACGATCCGGCTGGCCACGCCGCTCGTCCTGGCGGCCCTGGCCGGGCTCTTCTCGGAGAGGAGCGGGGTCGTCGACATCGGGCTCGAGGGCAAGATGCTGGGTGCTGCCTTCGCCGCCGCGGCGGCGGCACAGACGACCGGCTCGGCCTGGATCGGCCTTGCGGCCGCCATGGCCTTCTCCTGGGCGCTGGCGATGGTGCATGGCTTTGCCGTCATCACGCATCGGGGCGATCAGGTCGTCTCGGGCATGGCCCTCAACATCACCGTGGCCGGGCTCGGCCCCACCCTGGCGCAGGCCTGGTTCGGCCAGTCGGGCCGCGTGCCGGTGACCGGCGCCGACGCCCGCTTCCCGCCCATCACCCTGCCCGGCGTCGATCTGCTGCACGGCATCCCGATCGTCGGCACCTTCTATGACGACGCGGTCAGCGGCCATAACGTCATCGTCTATCTAACCGTCATGATCGTGCCGCTGGTCGCCTGGGTGCTCTACCGCACGCGGTTCGGGCTCAGGCTCCGGGCGGTCGGCGAGAACCCTGCGGCGGTCGACACCGCCGGCATCGCCGTCGAGGCGCTGCGCTACAGGGCCCTCATGGTGACGGGCCTGCTCTGCGGCATCGCCGGCGCCTATCTCTCGATCGGCCAGAACGCCGGCTTCCTGCGCGACATGACCGCGGGCAAGGGCTACCTCGCCTTGGCCGCGCTCATCTTCGGCAAGTGGCGGCCGGTGCCGGCCATGCTGGCCTGCCTGCTGTTCGCGCTCGCCGACGCGACCCAGGCCCGGCTGCAGGGCGTCGTCCTGCCGGTCATCGGCGAGGTGCCGACCCAGGCCATCCAGGCCCTGCCCTATCTCTTGACCATCCTGCTGCTCGCGGGCTTCGTCGGGCGCTCCGTGGCGCCCAAGGCGATCGGCCGGCCCTACGTCAAGGAGCGGTGATCCGCATCGCCTGCGGTGCTATCCAGGCGCCATGGATGACCTTCTGAACGCCGCCCGAGCCGCGCGCGAGCGCGCCTATGCCCCCTACTCCGGCTTTCACGTCGGAGCCGCGATCCGCGGTGCCAGCGGGCGCGTCTATGCCGGCTGCAACATCGAGAACGCCGCCTACCCCTTGGGCGGCTGCGCCGAGACCGCGGCCATTGCCGCCATGGTGCAGGCAGGCGAGCAGCGCATCATCGAGGTTCTCGTCCTCGGCGGCGGGGACAGCCCGTGCACGCCCTGCGGCGGCTGCCGCCAGCGCCTCGCCGAGTTCGCGGGCCCCGAGACACCCGTCCATGTCTGCGGTCCGGAAGGGCTGCGTCTCGCCACCACGCTGGGTGAGCTCCTTCCCTACGGCTTCACGCTGGAGACGACACCCGGCCAGCACGGGAAGCCGGGAGAGGGCGCGTGACCTCCGTCGATTCGCGAGCGTTGATCGAGCAGGCCCGCACAGCCACGGCTGACGCCGCCACGGCCGAGCGGGCGATCGGCCTCGTCGATCTCACCAGCCTCACCGGCGATGAGGATGAGGCGGCGATCGAGGCGCTGTGCCGCCGGGCAACCCGTCATCGGGTGGCGGCGGTCTGCATCTACCCGAAGCATCTTCGCCTTGCGCGCGGGCTTCTGGCCGGCAGCGGCGTGCGGCTCGCCGCGGTCGCGAACTTCCCGCATGGGGGCGAGGACATCATCCAGGCGGCCGACGAGGCCGCGGCCGCCGTGGCCGACGGCGCCGACGAAATCGACCTGGTGGCGCCCATCGCCTCGATCATGGAAGGCGATATCGGGCTCGTGGGCGAGCTCGTGCAGGCATGCCGGGCGGTGGTGAACCCGTCGACGAAGCTGAAGCTGATCCTCGAGACGGGCGTTCTGGGCGAGCCAGCGATCATCTCGGCCGCCGCCCGCGCCGCCGTCATGGCCGGCATCGACTTTCTCAAGACCTCGACCGGGAAGACCGCCACGGGCGCCACCCTCGAGGCGGCCGCCCTCCTACTTTCCGTCATCGTCGAGGCGGATGGGCGGGTCGGGTTCAAGGCGGCAGGCGGCATCCGCACGGCGGCCGATGCCGCCTCCTATCTCCATCTCGCCGATGCGATGCTCGGTGCCGACTGGGCCACGGCGGACCGCTTCCGCCTTGGCGCATCGAGCCTGCTCGACGATCTCCTCCGCGTCGCCGGTCGCGAGGGCTGAGAGCCTTCCGCCGATAGCGGCTGCTGAGCCTGCTACCATCCATCGCAGCGGACGAGAGCCGTCCTTGCCGGCCACCCGAGGCCACCGCTAAGACAGTCCCGGTGATCGGGCGGTCAACGAAGCCCGAAGCCGTCATCGGATGGGAGCGCAACGCTGTCCGCGGAACCCGAGGTCCTGCTGTCGCCCGTCGTCTCCGACGAGGTGGTGTGCAGCACCTGCTATATGTGCGCCTGCCGGTGCGGGATCCGCGTGCATCTGAAGGACGGCCAGCTCCGCTACATCGAGGGCAACCGGGCGCATCCGGTGAACCGAGGCGTGCTCTGCGCCAAGGGCTCGGCCGGCATCATGCAGCAGCATTCGCCGGCAAAGCTCAAAAAGCCCCTGAAGCGCGTCGGCGAGCGCGGGCGTGACCAGCTGGTCGAGATCGAGTGGGAGGAGGCACTGGAGCTGGCCGTGAGCTGGCTCGCCCCGATCCGCGCCAGCGACCCCCGGAAGCTCGCCTTCTTCACCGGCCGCGACCAGAGCCAGGCGCTGACCGGCTTCTTCGCCAGCCAGTTCGGCACCTGCAACTACGCGGCGCATGGCGGCTTCTGCTCGGTCAACATGGCCGCCGCCGGCATGTACACGATCGGCGGCAGCTTTTGGGAGTTCGGCGAGCCCGACTGGGAGCGGACCCGCTATCTCGTCCTCTTCGGCATCGCCGAGGATCACGACAGCAACCCGATCAAGATGGGGCTCGCCGCCTGCAAGGCGCACGGCGCCAAGATCCTGTCCCTGAACCCGGTGCGCACGGGCTATTCGGCGATCGCCGACGAGTGGCTCGGCATCACGCCCGGCACCGACGGCCTCTTCGTCATGGCGCTCTGCCACGAGCTCATGCGGGCCGGGCGCGTCGACATCGACTATCTCTGCCGCTACACGAACGCGCCCTGGCTGGTGATCGAGGCGCCGGGTACGGCCGAGGACGGGCTCATCGCCCGCGACGAGAAGGGCCGTCCGCTGGCGCTCGACCGACGGAGCGGCAGCGTGGTGCCGATGGTCCCGGGAACCGTGGCGCCGGCGCTGCAGGGCCGAACGATGCTGGCCGACGGGCGCTCCGCCGTTCCGGTCTTCGAGCTTCTGGCGCGCCGATGTCTCGATCCGGCCTATGCGCCGGCCGCGGTTGCCGACCGCACGGGCATTCCTGCCGCCACCATCCAGCGGATCGCCGCCGAGCTCGCCCACGCGGCCTTCGAGGAGGAGGTGGTGATCGAGCAGCCCTGGACCGACTGGACCGGGCAGCGTCATGAGCGAATGATCGGCCGGCCCGTCGCGATGCACGCGATGCGGGGCATCTCGGCCCACGCCAACGGCTTCCATACCTGCCGGGCGATCCACATCCTGCAGATCCTCCTGGGCTCGATCGATGCGCCGGGCGGCTTCCGCTACAAGGCACCCTATCCGAAGGCGGCACCGCCGGGGCCGAAGCCGGCGGGCCGGCCGGCGCAGATGAAGGCCGGCGAGCCGCTCTCGGGCGTGCCCTTGGGCTATCCTCAGGGACCCGAGGACCTCGTCCTCGAGGCGGACGGCTCGCCGCGACGCCTGGACAAGGCCTTCTCGTGGGATGCCCCGCTCGCGGCCCACGGCATGATGCACAGCGTGATCGGCAACGCCTGGCGCGGCGATCCCTACCCGATCGACGTCCTCTTTCTCTACATGGCCAACATGGCCTGGAACTCGGCCATGAACACGGCCGAGACCATCCGCATGCTGACCGATCGCGATCCGGCGACGGGCGCGTATCGCATCCCGAAGATCATCTACACCGACGCGTACTATTCGGAGATGGTCGCCTACGCGGACCTCGTTCTTCCCGACACGACCTATCTCGAGCGCTACGACTGCATCTCGCTCCTCGACCGGCCCATCTGCTCGGCCGATGGGGTGGCGGACGCCATCCGTCAGCCCGTGCTGAAGCCCGATCGCGACGTCAGGCCCTTCCAGGACGTCATCATCGACCTGGGTGCGAGGCTCGGGCTTCCCGGTTTCGTCGGCGATGACGGCGCGCCCACCTATCCTGGCGGCTATGCGGACTACATCGTCAATCACGAGCGCCGGCCCGGCATTGGCCCGCTCGCCGGCTGGCGCGGTGCCGACGGCGAGGCGGTTGGCCGGGGCGCGCCCAATCCGCGCCAGCTCGAGCGCTACATCGCCAATGGCTGCTTCTTCGAGCATGAGCTGCCGCCCGAGACGCGCTTCTTCAAGCACGCGAACCAAGCCTATCTCGAGCATGCGACGGCGATCGGCCTCATCGATTCGCCCCAGCCCATCGTGCTCCAGCTCTACAGCGAGGTGCTGCAGCGCTTCCGGCTCGCCGCCCGCGGCCACGGCAGGCTTCAGCCGCCGGATCCGCAGCGCGGCCGCATCGAGACCTACTTCGATCCGCTGCCCATGTGGCATCGCCCGATCGAGGAGGAGCTCGAGAGCGAGGCCGGCTTCCCGCTCCATGCCGTGACCCAGCGGCCGATGGCCATGTACCACAGCTGGCACTCGCAGAACGCCTGGTTGCGCCAGATCCATGGCCGGAACAGGCTCTACATGAGCCGATCGAGGGCGGAGACGCTGGGCCTCGAGGACGACGACTGGGTGTGGGTCACGAGCCGCCAGGGCCGGATCAAGGCGCAGCTCCGCCTGATGGAGGGTGTCAACGTCGACACGGTCTGGACCTGGAACGCGATCGGCAAGCGGGCCGGCGCCTGGGGTCTCGGCCTCGATGCGCCGGAGAGCCGCAAGGGCTTTCTTCTCAACCACCTGATCGACGATCTGCTGCCGGCAGCGGACGGCGGCTACCGCTTCGCCAACGCCGATCCGGTGACGGGCCAGGCGGCATGGTTCGATCTCCGCGTCCGGATCGAGAAGGCAGAGCCCATGGAGGTCGGCGAGACCGAGCCGCGCTTTTCGGTGCTGCCCCGCCTCCCCGGAGCGGAGGAGCCGACGAAGGCGCTGCGCTATGGCGCCTGGTTCAGGCGGAGCGGGAGCGAAACATGACCAGCCTCCCCACGACCCCGTCGCGGACGCGCCTCGGCCTCGTCATCGATCTCGACACCTGCGTCGGCTGCCAGGCCTGCGTCGTGAACTGCAAGGAGTGGAACACGGGCGGTCACCCGGCTCCCCTCTCCGACGCCGAGCCCTATGGTGCCGAGCCCATCGGCGCTTGGCTCAACCGCGTGCACACCTTCGAGGCCGGCGAGGGGGCGGACGGGCGAACGGTCCATTTCCCGAAGTCCTGCCTGCATTGCGAGAGCGCTGCCTGCGTCACGGTCTGCCCGACCGGCGCCTCGTTCAAGCGGCAGGCCGACGGCATCGTGCTCGTCGACGAGAGCAAGTGCATCGGCTGCGGTCTCTGCGCCTGGGCCTGTCCCTACGGGGCCCGCGAGATGGATCCGCTGGACGGTGTCATGAAGAAGTGCACGCTCTGCGTCGACCGGATCTACAATGAGCATCTGGCACCCGAGGAGCGCGAGCCGGCCTGCGTCGCCACCTGCCCCGCGCGGGCGCGGCACTTCGGCGACCTCGGCGATCCCGAGAGCGACGTCTCGCGGCTCGTGCAGGAACGGGGCGGCATGGACCTGATGCCCGAGCTCGGCTACCGCCCGACCAACAAGTACCTGCCGCCGCGCCCGCGGCCCGAGCCGCAAGCCTCCTCTATGCTCGCGCCGCTCGCCGAGCCAGCCCCGACCGGTGGCTTCCTTGGCTGGGTCGACCGGCTGCTGGGCGGCTGAGGCTCGACACAGGTGCATCCGGCGCTCTCGGTCATCGTCTTCACGACTGCCACCGGTGCGGGCTACGGTCTCCTTGCCGTCGTGGCGCTCGGCGCTCTCCTTGGTCTCTTCCCCGCCTCGCCCTGGCTCGGAGCCCTCGCCTGCGGGCTCGCGCTCCTGCTGATCACCGGCGGCCTTCTCTCCTCGACCCTTCACCTGCGCCACCCGGAGCGGGCGTGGCGGGCGATCAGCCAGTGGCGATCGTCGTGGCTCTCGCGCGAGGGCCTCTTCGCCCTGCTCACCTATGTCCCGACCCTGGCGCTGACCCTGAGCTGGGTCCTCATGGGGCACATCTGGGATCCTATGGCTGTCCTTGCCGCCGCCGGGGCAACGGTCACCGTGGCCTGCACGGGTCAGATCTACGCGTCGCTCAAGCCCGTGGCACGGTGGCACCAACCGCTCACGACGCCTTGCTATCTCCTGTTCGCGCTCGCCAGCGGCACCCTAAGCGCGGCGCTCGTCCTTCAGGCGACAGGCCGCGCTGCCGGCTGGGCGGGCGGGCTCGCCTTGATCGCGGTACCGGCGGCCTGGCTCCTGAAGCTCCTCTGGTGGCGGGAGGGGGACGAGACACCGCTCGCCGGCACGCCCGAGAGCGCTACCGGCCTGGGCGGCCGGGGGAAGGTCCGCCTGCTTGAGCCGCCGCATACCTCGAGCAACTACCTCATGAACGAGATGGGCTTCCAGATCGCCCGCAAGCACGCGGCCACGCTGCGCCGGAGGGCAGTGATCCTCGGGGTGGCGCTGCCCGTTCCGCTTCTTGCCCTATCTCTCGCCATCGGCGTCGGCGCGATCGCTACCCTGCTCACCTTGCTGGCGCTTCTCTCGCTCGTGGCCGCGCTGCTGATCGAGCGCTGGCTCTTCTTCGCCGAGGCGCGACACACGGTAACGCTCTATTATGGAGGCTAACGCCCTCTGCCGCGCCACCGCTCGGCGCACCGGACAGACGGTCGCTAGGCCTGCCCCACAACCGACAGTGTCGAGACCTGCCCGACCGGTTGGCGCGCAAGAAAGGCTGTGCACTCGGACTCAGACATAGGCTTGGCGAAAAGATAGCCCTGCGCCTCGTCGCAGCCCTCGCGCATCAGAAACGCGCGCTGCGCCTCCGTCTCGACGCCCTCGGCAAGAACCCGCCGATCGAAGGTCCGGGCGAGGCCGATGATGGCCCGCACGATGGCATCGTCGACAGGATCGGCGCCGACGTGCCGGAGGAACGACTTGTCGATCTTGATGCGGCTCACGGGCAATCGCCGAAGATAGCCCAGGGACGAATAGCCGGTCCCGAAATCGTCGATCGACAGGCCGAGACCCATGGCCGCCAAGCCCTCGAGCGAGCGGCGCATCGCGAGCTGTGCCGGATCGACGAAGAGACTCTCCGTCACCTCGAGCTCCAGGCAGTCCGGTTGCATGCCGGTCTGATGGAGCACGCGGGTGGCCACCGAGACCATGTCCTGATGGCGCAGCTGCGCCACCGACACATTCACCGCCATCCGCATGCGGTGGCCGGCATCGCGCCAACGACGTGCCGTCCTGCAGGCCTCCGCCAGGACCCACGCCCCGATCGGCCGTATGAGGCCGCTGCTCTCGGCGATAGGAATGAACTGGGTGGGCGGTATCACCCCCTTCTCGGGATGCGTCCAACGCAGCAGCGCCTCGCAGGCAATGATCTCGCCAGTCCGCAGGTCCAGCTGAGGCTGGTAGTGGAGCGAGAGGTCACCGTGATCCATCGCGTGACGAAGCTCACGCTCCATCGCCTTGCGCAGCTTCAGGGCGTGGTCCATGCGCGGGTTGAAGAGGCGCCAGCGATTGCCACCGGCCCGCTTGGCCTCGTCCACAGCCATCTCGGCGCATCGCATCAGCTGATCGAAGCTGCCGCCGTGATCCGGGAACAGCGCGATGCCGACGCTAGCCGAGGGCGCCACCTCGCTGCCCTCGACCTGGATGCGGCGGCCCAGGCGCTCCAGCGCCCGGTCGGCAAGGCCCTGCGCGTCGTCGGCGCTCTCGAGCTCGGAGGCCACGATGGCGAAGCGGTCGCCATCCACTCGCGCGATTCGCACGCCCTCGTCGGAGAAGGCGGAAAGCCTGTGGGCCGAATGTCGAAGCACCTCGTCGCCGACGCGATAGCCACAGAAGCTGTTGATATCCTTCAGACGATCCATGTCGAAGGCAAGAAGAGCTACCCGCCGCCCCACACTCCTCGCTCGACGCAGAACGATACGGGTATGGAGCTTCAGGCCATGACGCCCGACAAGCCCCGTCAGCTCGTCCCTGTCCACTCGCGGTCCCGCAGGAGAGCCCTCCTGATCGGGGTCTTCTGCCTCGTCCGCCGTCGGCCCGCCGCGACCAGCGGAAAGCATGCCAGATCTGTCGAGGGCACCACGGCCCCGCACCTCGCCCGGATCGAGCCTGTCGCTGCCTCTCCCGACCGACAGCCCGGCAAGCAGCCAGGCGACGCCGGCCAACGCCAGCAGCAGCGCGCTGATGGGGCCACCTGCGTGAATGCTGCAGGCCAGCAGCGCCCCACCGGTCGCCGCCGTCGCCACGCACAGACCTAGCAACACGGTTGTCCAGCCCTCTGAACATGGCACCATGCCCATCGCGGCTAAGGACACCGTGATCTCTGACCCGGGCGCGTTGTCTCGCCTCTCAGGCCGTGTTCTGACTCTGCTGAGGAGCCTCGCGTACATGGTTTTACTTCCCGGGCGACTCTCCGTCTTACCCGCCGTCGCCGCTTGTTCGGATTGCCCACCCAACTCAGCTTTGGCGGTCTCGGCCTGCCTCGATGACCCCCGCATATCAAGTTCATGATCACTCTCAAGTTGAGAGAATGACACGAACTTGCCTTCCTTAGCTTTGTGCGGCAACCCTCCGAGTTTGACAAGCGCTAAGATCTGTCAGCTTGTGGTTGTGTTGCAAACCGATCCCAGTCCCCGCGGTTGACCCAGTCTTGCACGTCGAACGGCATGTCGCTTCCTCGCTAGCTGTCCGGTCGATGTGGCAAGAGAGGGGTGGCAGGGCGGCCCATAGGAAGGGCTGTTCGCCGATGGGCGGGCGAGCGAGGAGGCCGGGGTGATGACACAGGCGATGAGCGATCTCGAAATCGCGTCGCGCGCAAGATTGAAGCCGATCGCGGCGATCGCCGAGTCGCTGGGCATCCCGGAGGCGGCGCTGAGCCCCTATGGGCGCCACATCGCGAAGGTCGATCTCGGGTTCATCCGAGACCTCGAGGATCGGCGTGATGGGCGCCTCGTCCTCGTCACCGCGATGAGCCCGACGCCCGCGGGCGAAGGCAAGACGACGACCACGGTGGGGCTGGGCGACGGGCTGCGCCGGATAGGCGAGCGCGCCGTCATCTGCCTGAGGGAGCCGTCGCTCGGCCCGTCCTTCGGGATGAAGGGAGGCGCAGCCGGCGGCGGTCTCGCCCAGGTCCTGCCGATGGAGCAGATCAATCTCCATTTCACGGGCGACTTCCACGCCATCGGCAGCGCCAACAACCTTCTCGCAGCACTGCTCGACAATCACATCTACTGGGGCAACGAGCTGGCGATCGATGAGCGGCGCACGACATGGCGCCGTGTCGTTGACATGAACGATCGAGCGCTCCGTCAGATCGTGGCGGGTCTCGGCGGCGTCGCTAACGGGTTTCCGCGCGAGGACGGGTTCGACATCACGGTCGCCTCGGAAGTGATGGCCGTCTTCTGCCTGGCGCGAGGTCTCGAGGATCTCAAGACGCGTCTGGCACGCATGATCGTCGCCCACACGCGCGAGAAGCGCCCGATCACAGCCGGCGACCTCCAGGCGGTGGGCGCCATGGCGGCGCTCCTTCGTGATGCGCTCATGCCCAACCTCGTGCAGACCATCGAAGGAACGCCCGCCTTCGTCCATGGCGGCCCGTTCGCCAACATCGCGCATGGATGCAACAGCCTGATCGCCACGCGCGCGGCGCTCAAGCTCGCCGACTACACGGTGACGGAGGCAGGCTTCGGCGCCGATCTCGGCGCCGAGAAGTTCTTCGATATCAAATGCCGCAAAGGCGGTCTCACGCCGGCCGCGGCCGTGCTGGTGGCGACGGTGCGGGCGCTCAAGAGCCAAGGCGGCGTGGGGCGCCCCGACCTCGGTCGCGAGAACCTCGGAGCGCTCCAGCGCGGCTTCGCGAACCTCGACCGGCACCTCGACAACCTGGCGGCCTTCGGCGTGCCGACGGTCGTCGCGATCAACCACTTCGGCAGCGATACGCAGGCGGAGCTCGATCTCGTCATCGAGCATTGCCGGGAGCGGCACGGGGTAGACGCGCTCGTCTGTCGGCACTGGGCCGAGGGGTCCGCGGGCTCCGAAGCGCTGGCGCGCCGCGTGGTGGCATTGTGCGAGGGCGGGGAGGCATCCCCCAAGGGTGGATTCTGCCTCCTCTACCCCGACGAGATGCCGCTTTGGGACAAGATGCGGACCATCGCGCAGAAGGTCTATGGCGCCGCCGACATCGCGGCTGCGACTCCCGTGCGTCGACGGTTCGACGAGCTGCAGGAGCAGGGCTACGGCGCGTTTCCCATCTGCGTCGCCAAAACCCAGTACAGCTTCTCAGCCGATCCCGAGCTCAAAGGTGCGCCCAGCGGCCACACCGTCCCGATCCGGGAGGTGCGGCTCGCCGCCGGCGCGGAGTTCCTCGTTGCCATCTGTGGCGACATCATGACGATGCCCGGTCTCCCCAAGCTTCCCGCGGCCTTCCATATCGACGTGGACGCGAGCGGGCGCATCGAAGGGCTCTTCTAGCCCGGCGGGGAACGCAATGCCTCTCGAGCCCAATCCGCCTCCCGCCGGCCCTGTGCAGATCCGCAACGAGACGCAGGCGGATTGGCGCGGCGTCGATCGGGTCGAGCGGCTCGCCTTCGGCCGGCCGGACGAGGCCGACCTCGTGACCAGGCTGCGCACCGAAGGGCTGGTCGAGGTGGCCCTGGTCGCAGAGGCTGCGACCGCGATCGTCGGCCACCTTCTGCTCACGCGCCTGCCGGTCCAGGTGGACGGGCGCCCGATCCATGCCACCGCGCTGGCGCCTCTGGCAGTGCTGCCGGCGTACCAGCGTCGTGGCGTGGGCGCTGCGCTTGTTCATGCCGGCATCGCGGCTGCGCGCCGGCAAGGCCAGGAGGCGATCATCGTGCTCGGCGACCCGAGCTATTATGGGCGGTTCGGGTTCTCCAGCGCGGCGGCCGCCATCCTGGCGGCGCCGTTCGAAGGCCCGGCCTTCATGGCGCTGGAGCTGGCTCCGGGTGCCCTCCACGGAAGGTCGGGCCGGGTCGATTACCCGACCGCGTTCGGGATCGATCGCGCGATCTGAGCGCCCGTGCGACCGCTGATATTGTGGCACCGGTCTGCCGAGGCCATCTCCTCTGGACGCGGGACCCGCTCCTGATCGCAATGTCAGAGCGGGCCAGGAGCTTGACCTTCTCGAGCGTGGAAGCGATGAGCGACGACAAGCTGTTCGCGATCGTACCACTCCTGGCGCTGCTGTTCTGGCTGCTCGCGCGCGAGCAGCGCGTCCCTCCGGCCGTGCGCAGGTGGCTGCAGCTCACCGCGTGGGGCGTTCTGGGGCTCGGCCTCGTTTATGCGGTGGTGATGACGATCCAATGGACCCTGGCCCGCTGAACGGGTTCTGATCGGGTATCTGACGCTCGTCCCCGCTCATCCCCGCGTGTCCAGGGTCTTCGTCAGATAACGCACGCTCTTGCTCCCATCCCCGAGGGTCGCTCGACCGACCTCCTCGAAGCCCAGCGCGGCATGAAATGCGTCGGAAGCCGGATTAGGGGGCATCAGATTGACCTCGCAACAAATCCGCTCGTGGCCCGCCCGAAGCGCATGCTGGATGAGGTCTGCGTAGAGCCGACGCGCCAGGCCGCGGCCCCGATACGCGGAGGCCGTGGCCACACGGTCGACATAGACGAACCGCTCGAACCGGTCCCGGAACCAGAGAAAGTTGGGGCTGTCATAGTCAGCGCCCTGGTCGAATGCGATCAGGAAGGCATCCAGATCACCAATACCCGTCGCCAGGAAGGCCTGGGAAAGCATCGAGCGAAGCTTCGGGTCGGCGAGCCAGGAGGTCTCGACGGCATTCTCGTTGTTGAGCTCGAGCAGGCTCGCATCCGGCCATGCGAGCCGCCTGATCCTGGTCTCCATCGAGGGTCCCCTGGTCCTTGATGCCATCGTGGCCCATTGCGGCGGCGCACAGATCCCGGCCGCCTGAAGCCCAATGTGCCCTTAGCCGAGCGCCGGCACCCCGAATAGCCAGGGATGGACGATGATGAGCACGACATAGAGGCCCAGGGCCAGCGCCAGCTGGGTCAGCGAGATCTCCCTGAGCGCGAGCTTCTGTCGGCGCTCGATGATCGCCTGGAACGGAAGATGCGAGGTCCGCTGCAGGAAGACACCCCAGCCGGGCTGGCTCTCCCGAGCCTTGCGACCGTCGATGAGGCCGCCGCCGACCAGGCCCAGAACGGCGAAGGCGCCGAAGAAAATAAGGGAGGCGGCGTCGCCCTTGGCCACGATGTGGCCGATGGCCCAGAGCGTGATGCCCCACATCAGCGGATGACGGGTGATACGCAGGATGCCTCGCGCGGGCTCCATCGCGTCGGCGTCGGGCGCCTGGCCTACCGCGGTGGGATTGGGCGCCGTGAGGGCGCAGACAGTCAGGAGCAACGCAAAGGGCATAAGGACCACCGGCAGATCGACGGCGAGGGTGCCTTCGGGCTGCCAGAGCCACAAGGTCGGGGCCGCGCGATATTCGAGCGCGAGCCAGACCACCGCCACGATGGCCACGAGCGAGTAGAGGGCGCGGTAGGGCCCTTCGCCGATCGAGCTGATCAGCTGCCCGCGCAGGCTTGTGCTGGCGATGCCGAAGTGCGTCCCCACGAGGAAGATCGCAGCCACGATGAGGCTGCTCATGCGAGCTTCTCCCCCCCTCGATTTGCGCGAATGCGCCCGCTGCCGCCTCGCCCGCACAGGAGCCGGGTCGGGCTGCCGAGACCTTAGGCGCGGCGTGCGGGAATCGCTACTGCCGGAGCATCGGCCTTCGACAGCCTGGCCGGATGTGGCACCGGTCAGGCACGCCAGCCCGGGCCCGCCCCAGGCCGGTCGGTGGCCCGGCCTGCCTTGATGAGGCGCTCGAGCGGACTAGCGCCGATCCAGTAGGCGAGCTCGGCCGGCCGATCGATCCGCCAGACGGCAAGATCCGCGAGCTTGCCCACGGTGAGCGTGCCCCGATCGTCGAGGCCCAGTGCCTGGGCAGCGTGGACGGTCATGCCGCGGAGTGCCTCCTCCGGCGTGAGCCGAAAGAGGATGCAAGCCATGTTGAGGGCGAGCAACGGCGAGAGAAGCGGCGAGGAGCCCGGATTGGCGTCCGTCGCCACCGCCATCGGCACGCCCGCGTCGCGGAACGCCGCGACCGGCGGCCTCTTTTTCTCGCCGAGCACATAGAATGCCCCCGGAAGGAGAACGGCGACCGTGCCGGCCCCTGCCATCGCCCTGACGCCCAGCTCGTGCGCATACTCCACATGATCGGCGGAAAGTGCCCCGAGCCGCGCCGCAAGCTCGGCACCGCCGCCATCCGAGAGCTGATCGGCGTGGAGCCGCAAGGGCAGGCCTCGCGCCTTCGCCGCCTCGAAGAAGTGCTGGATCTCCTCGCGGCTGAAGGCGATCCCCTCGCAGAAGGCGTCGACGGCGTCGATCAGGCCCTCCGCGATGAGCGCATCGAGCATCGTGCCGGACGCGGAATCGACATAGGCGGCGCGCCCGATCTCGTCAGGCGGTGGCACGGCGTGCAGGCCGAGAAAGCTCGTGACCACATCGATGTCGGGCCGCCGGCCCAGCGTCCGCGCGACACGCAGCATCTTGCTCTCGGTCTCGAGGTCGAGCCCATAGCCCGACTTGATCTCGATGGTCGTGACACCGCCCGCGCGGAGCGCCTCGAGGCGCCGGTCCGCCTGTGCCACCAGATCGACCTCGGCCGCCTCGCGCGTCGCCCGCACCGTGCTCAAGATCCCTCCGCCGCGGCGCGCGATCTCGGCATAGGAGACCCCAGTCAGCCGCTCCTCCATCTCGGCCGCACGATCGCCGCCGAAGACGAGGTGGGTATGACAGTCGATCAGGCCGGGCGTGACCCAGGCACCTCCGAGATCGAAGACCTCGGCTGCCGTCTCGGACGGCAGCTGGGCGCGGGCCCCGATCCAGGCGATGCGTCCATCGGCGACTGCCAAAGCACCGTCCTCGATGGCACCGTAAGGCGACCCGCCTGTCACCATCGTGGCGAAACGGGCATTGACCCAGAGGCTGTCCCACACGACCGTTTCCCTCCTTGGGCCTGGCGCGGCGACCGTCGAGGACGCTCCCCGATGCTCGAAGACGAAGCCAGATGGCCGATATCCCAACCATCCGAGATGACCGCGTGAGCCAAAGCGCCTCGATGCCCGACGCGCCACCCCGCGCCCCGCCGCAGCCTTGGGCGCCCCGGCTCGTACGCCTTCGCCTCGTCACCGGCCTCGTCCTCTTCATCTATGCCACGACCCATCTCGCCAATCACGCCCTGGGGCTGATCTCCCTCGCGGCGATGGAGCAGGGCCGCCACGTCTTTCTCGGCTTCTGGCGTCTCCCGCCCATCGAGATCGTCCTCCTTCTCTCCCTCATCCTCCATGTGGCGCTCGGCCTCCATCGTCTGTGGGAGCGCCGCGGCTTTCGCCTGGCACCGCTCGAGGCGGCGCAGCTGGCGCTCGGGCTCATGATTCCGAGCTGGCTCGTCGTCCACATTCTCGGCACCCGCTGGCTCAGCCTTTGCTGCGGCGTCAAGGACAGCTACGCCTACTTTCTCGATCTGGTCTGGCCGGGTGGCGCCCTGCAACAGGCCATCATGCTCATGATCGTCTGGCTGCACGGGTGCATCGGCATTCGTGCCTGGCTGCGCCTCAAGCCCTTCTATCATGCGCTCCGCCCGTGGCTGGCCGGTGGTGCCGTGCTGCTGCCGACCCTGGCTCTCACGGGCTATCTCGCCGCCGGCCGCGAGGTGGCGCTGCTGCGCACCGTCGATCCGGAGGCCTGGGCGGCCCTCGGTCGAGCTCAGGGCTGGATGCTCGACGAGGCGGTCAGGGAGGCCTGGGTCTACCGGCCGACGCGCCTGATCGTCGACGGCTTCCTCGCCCTCGCCCTTTCGATCCTCGTCCTGCGTGCGGTCCGTTTCCTCGTGATGCGGCGACGCACCGTGCGCCTCTTTTATCCCGGCGGCAGGACCTTCACGGTGCCACGGGGCCTGACCGTGCTCGAGGCCAGCCGCACGCAGGGCATTCCCCACGCCGCCGTCTGCGGCGGCCGGGGGCGCTGCTCGACCTGCCGCGTGCGCGTGGGCCGGGGCAGTGAGCGCCTACAGCCACCCAGCGCCGAGGAGCGGAGGGTCCTGACCCGCGTCGGCGCCGCCGAGGACGTCCGCCTCGCCTGCCAGATCCGGCCAACCACGGACCTCATCGTCACGCCCCTGCTGCCGGCCGAGACACCGGCCGCGGCCTCGCTCCGACCCATGAACCCGGGCCAGGGTCGCGAGCGGGAGATCGCCGTCATGTTCGCCGATCTGCGTGGCTTCACCCGGCTGTCGGAAAGCCGCTTGCCCTACGACACGGTGTTTGTCCTCAACAGGTACTTCCAGACGATGGGTGTCGCCATCGAAGGCGCGGGTGGCCGGATCGACAAGTTCATCGGCGACGGGATCATGGCCCTGTTCGGCATCGAAGGCCCGCCCCAGGCGGGGGCCGGTGCCGCCCTCGTGGCCGCGCGCCGCATGGCCGAGGCGCTCGAGGTGTTGAACCGCGACCTGAGGGCCGACCTGCCCGAGCCGTTGCGCATGGGTGTGGGCCTTCATTTCGGCCAGGCCATCGTGGGCGAGATGGGCTACGGGCGAGCCGTGTCGCTGACGGCGATAGGCGACACCGTCAATGTCGCGAGCCGCCTCGAGGCTCTGACCAAGGAGCTGGGCGCCCAGCTGATCGTCTCGGCGGCGTTGCTGCGCCGGGCCGGCGTGGCGCACGACGATCTCCAGCTCCGCGAGATCGAGCTCCCGGGTCGCGGCGGCAGCCTTGCCGTTCTCGTGCTGGCCGATGCCCGGACCCTGCCGCAGCCCGCCGAAGCCGCGGCCTCGGCGGGCTCCAGCAAGCTCGATCGGCTCAGAGGCTGGCGGCGGCGCCTGGCATCGAGCACCTAGATCGCCGCCACGGCATCTGCCAGCACGGTCCCCAGCAGACGCAACGCCGCCTCGCGCGGATCGCTCCGCCGCCACACGAGCACGAGCGCGCGCGATGGCCGGGGCTGATCGAGATCGGCGTCATGGAGCTCAACCGGAACCCCGAGAATTACTTCCAGGAGATCGAGCTCGCGGCGTTCGAGCCGAGCAACGTCGTGCCCGGCATCGGCCACAGCCCGGACAAGATGCTGCAGGCGCGGATCTTCTCCTACGCCGACGCGCATCGCTACCGTATCGGCACCAACTACACCGCCCTGCCGCCGAACCGGCCGCGCTGCCCCTATCACACCTACCACCGCGACGGCGCGATGCGCTTCGACGGCAACTTCGGCGCCGCCGTGAACTACGAGCCCAACAGCTTCAATGGGCCCGTGCAGGACGAGCGCTTCAGGGAGCCGCCCCTGACGATCAGCGGCGATGCCGACCGCTACAACCATCGCGACGGCAATGACGACTACACGCAGCCGGGCAACCTGTTCCGGCTGATGCCGGAGGACTCGCAGGAGCGGCTGTTCCGGAACATCGCCGAGGCGATGGCGGGCGTTCCGGACTTCATCGTCCAGCGCCAGCTCGGCCACTTCTACAAGGCCGATCCGGCCTACGGCGAAGGTGTCGCCAAGGCTCTCGGTGTCACGATCAGGCCCGAGGCGATGGCGGCCGAGTAGCCGGGCCACCACCGCTCGGCCAGAAGCAAAAGAAGCCGGCGGCTTGCCGAGCCGCCGGCTTCTCCGTCGTCACAAGCGCCAGATCGCGTCAGGGACGCGGGATGTCACCGGAGATCGGCTCCTCGCGGGCTTCGCCGACCCAGCGATAGACGAGACCGCCGATCACGGCGCCCAGGATCGGCGCGACCCAGAAGAGCCAGAGCTGGCTCAGCGCCCAGCCGCCGACGAACAGCGCCTGGCTCGTGCTCCGCGCCGGGTTGACCGAGGTGTTGGTGATCGGAATGCTGACCAGGTGGATCAGCGTGAGGCAGAGACCGATCGCGATCGGCGCGCCGCCGGCCGGCGCCTTGCCGTGCGTGGCGCCCAGGATCACGAAGAGGAAGAAGAAGGTCATCACCACCTCGGAGATGAACCCCGCGAGGAGAGAGTAGTGACCCGGCGAGTGCTCGCCATAGCCATTGGCCGCGAAGCCGTCTGCCAGGCTGAAGCCCGCCTGACCCTCAGGCGCCACCTTGCCGCTGGCGATGAGGTAGAGAACGAGCGCCCCGACGATGGCACCCAGCACCTGGGCGACAATGTAGGGAATGAGCTTGCCCGCCTCGAAGCGACCGCCGATCCAGAGCCCGATGGACACGGCTGGATTGAGATGGCAGCCCGACACATGGCCGATGGCATAAGCCATCGTCAGCACCGTGAGCCCGAACGCCAGCGAGACGCCGAGCAGCCCGATGCCGACGTTGGGAAATGCCGCTGCGAGAACAGCGCTGCCGCAGCCGCCGAGGACGAGCCAGAATGTTCCAAAGAACTCTGCGCCCAGAGCCTTTGACATGAGTTGTTGTTCCTAGCCTTGTGGTTTCTAGTACGGTTCGACCCTGCCGTCGCGAGAACTGGCGAGCCTTTCGTGACGGACCTCGCGTTGGTGCCTTCCCCCGAAGGCACGCTCGCCAAACTCGGCTCATAAATGTCTCGTCCATGTCTCCGCCATCCGTTCCTTCTGGGATGGGGCGCCAACGAGCGTACGTATGTATCCGTTTCTGCCTTCCGCTTGACGGCCCCGGTCGGATCGGCCTTTCCTGCCCGCAAGGACGGGAGAGGCAGGGATCCTCGACGAGCCGGGTGAGAGTACGGGCATGGCGGAGCCGCAGCCGGCGTTGATCGCCGAGGACGTTCACAAGAGCTTCGGCAGCATCGAGGTTCTCAAGGGCGTCTCGGTGGCGGCCCATCAAGGGGACGTCATCGCGATGCTCGGCGCCTCGGGCTCGGGCAAGAGCACCTTCCTTCGCTGCATCAACCTGCTCGAGACGCCCAATCGCGGACGCATCGTCGTCCAGGGCGAGGAGCTGAGAATGCGCGCCGGCCGCGGCGGCGGGTCGGTGCCGCAGGACCGCCGGCAGGTCGAGCGCATCCGTGCCAAGCTCGGGATGGTGTTCCAGCAGTTCAATCTCTGGTCACATATGACCGTGCTCCAGAACGTCATCGAGGCGCCTGTCCACGTGCTCCGCGTGCCCCGCAAGGAAGCGATCGAGCGGGCGGACGCCCTCTTGGCCAAGGTCGGCATCTGGGAGCGGCGCGACTACTATCCCTCGCATCTCTCGGGCGGCCAGCAGCAGCGGGCGGCGATCGCGCGGGCGCTCGCCATGGAGCCGGCCGTGATGCTCTTCGACGAGCCGACCTCGGCGCTCGACCCCGAGCTGGTCGGCGAGGTCCTCAAGGTCATGCGCGACCTCGCTCTCGAGGGCCGCACGATGGTCGTCGTGACGCACGAGATGGGCTTCGCCCGTGACGTCTCGAGCGAGGTGATCTTTCTCCACGAGGGACGGATCGAATGCCAGGGTCCGCCCGGCTCCGTCTTCGGCGCGCCGCCCACCGATCGCTTCCGCCAGTTCCTGGCGGGCAGCCAGCGACCGGTGTGAGGCAGGAAAGCCCCTTGACGCGGAACCGCCGTCTGGCGTTCTAGCGTCGCCTTTCCTCACCACGTGGAGACCCGGATGCGTCGCTCGATGTTCATGATCGTTGCCCTGCTGCTCGCCGTTTCCAGCACGGCCAGGGCCGAGGCAGTGCTGCGCATCGGATTCGAGGGCGCCTACCCGCCGTTCAACGAGATCGGCCCCACCGGCAAGCCTGCAGGCTTCGATATCGACGTGGCCGAGGCGCTCTGCCGTCAGATGCGCGTCCGCTGCGTGTTCGTGCAACGCCCCTGGAGCACCCTGCAGGAGGCCATCCTGGGTCGGCCCGGCATCTTTGGCAGCCAGATCGACGCGATCGTCTCCTCGGTGTCCATCACGCCGTCACGCGAGCGCACGGCGACCTTCACCAAGCCCTACTATCACGTGCCGGCCGAGTTCATCGCCCGCAAGGGCACGATCAAGAAGGCCGACGCGGCCACGCTGCGCGGCAAGCGGATCGGTGTGCAGGCGCACACCACGCATGACGACTTCGTCTCCTCGCAGTTCGGCGCCACCGCCACGATCGTCCGCTTCGCGACATTGCCACAAGCCACCGCGGCGCTCGCCCGTGGCGAGGTCGACGTCGTGCTCGGCGACGCCCTGGCCCTCGACCTGAGCTTCCTCCAGACGAGAAAAGGCAAGGACTTCGCCTTCGTGCCACCGTCCTTCACCGACCCGCGATGGTTCGGCGACGGGGTAGGGGTCGTGGTGAAGCCCGGCGACGGGGCTCTTCGGGCAAAGTTCGACAGCGCCATCGACGCCATCCGTGCCGATGGCGTCCTCAAGCGGATCTCCGAGCGCTACTTCGCCTTCGACATAGACGGCCACTAGGCGCTAGTCCCTTGACGCCGGTCGCCGGAGCGCTCCACCATCGCCAATGAATGAGACAAGGAGGGGCAGGTATGCGGAAGCTTCTCGGAGCAGCGATCGTCGTGGCCTTGGCCATCGGCGCCGGTGCGGCCCAGGCCAAGGACTGGACCAAGATCAGGATCGCGACCGAGGGGGCCTACCCGCCCTTCAACGAGGTCGGCCCCGACGGCCAGCTGAAGGGCTTCGACGTCGACATCGCCAAAGCCCTCTGCGCCGAGATGCACGCGCAGTGCACGATCGTGAAGCAGGAGTGGGACGGGATGATCCCCGCGCTCCTGGCACGCAAGTTCGACGCGATCGTGGCCTCGATGTCGATTACCGAGGAGCGGAAGAAGAAGGTCGCGTTCACCGAGAAGTACTATCAGACGCCGGCCAAGTTCGTCGAGAAGAAGGGCGCTGACATCGCGATCACGCCCGAGGGCCTCAAGGGCAAGCGGATCGGCGTGCAGCGCGAGACGATCCACGACCGCTATGCCACCGACAATTACGGGAACATCGCCACCATCGTCCGCTACGGGACCCAGGACGAGGCCAATCTCGACATGGTCGCCGGACGCCTCGACCTGCTGCTGGCCAATTCGGTGGCGCTCCAGGGAGGCTTCCTCGACACGCCCGCAGGCAAGGACTTCGAGTTCGTGGGCCCCAACCTGACCGATCCCAAATGGTTCGGCGAAGGTGCCGGCATCGCCGTGCGCAAGCAGGACAACGATCTCAGGCTGGCGCTCAACAAGGCCATCGAGGCGATCCGCAAGAACGGCACCTACGACAAGATCGCTGCCAAGTACTTCAACTTCGACATCTACGGCTCGAGCAGCTGACGCGATAGCGTCGACGGGCAGGGAACAGGGTCGGCAGGGCAGCGAGGATGTTGCTCGACCTGCACGGCTACGGGCCCTCGATCATGAGCGGCGCCGGCTTGACCATCAAGGCGGCGCTGGTCTCGCTTCTGGTCGCGACGGCGCTGGGCATGCTCGGCGCCGGCGCCAAGCTTTCTCCGCTGGCCCCGGCAAGGGCCGCGGGGAACGTCTACACGACCCTGATCCGTGGCGTCCCTGACCTCGTCCTGATGCTCCTGATCTTCTATGGCGGCCAGATGCTGGTGAACGAGCTGGCGCCCATGCTCGGTCACGAGGACTATATCGACGTCAACCCGTTCGTCGCCGGCGTCTTGACCCTGGGCTTCATCTACGGGGCCTACATGAGCGAGACGTTCCGCGGCGCCATCCTGGCCGTGGCGCGCGGTCAGCTCGAGGCGGGACGCGCATTCGGGATGAGCGGCATGCTCGTGTTCCGCCGCATCCTGCTCCCGCAGATGATGCGCCACGCCCTGCCGGGCTTCGGCAACAACTGGCTCGTGCTGCTCAAGGCCACCGCCCTCATGTCGGTGATCGGCATGGACGACATGCTGCGCAAGGCCAGCCTCGCCGCAGGCAACACCCATCAGCCCTTCACCTTCTACCTCGCCGTCGGCCTCATCTATCTCGCCATGACGAGCGTCTCGACGCTGATCCTGACCTGGGCCGAGCGCCACTACAGCGCCGGCTTCACGCGGCGGGCCTGATGGACTTCAGCATCATCTGGGCGAGCCTGCCCCTCTATCTCAATGGGCTCGTGACCACCGCCTGGCTCGTGGCCGTCTCGCTGATCGCGGGCCTGCTGATCGCGGTGCCGCTCGGCATTCTGCGCGCCTCGCCCAATCCTCTCCTGAGCTTTCCCGTCTGGATCTACACCTACTGCTTCCGCGGCACGCCGCTCCTCGTTCAGCTCTTCCTCATCTACTACGGCTCCGGGCAGTTCGAGGCGATCCGCTCGAGCATCCTCTGGCCGCTCCTGACGCACGCCTGGTTCTGCGCGCTTCTCGCCTTCGCGCTCAACACCGGCGCCTACACGGCCGAGATCGTCCGCGGCGCCATCCTCGCCACCCCACATGGCGAGGTCGAGGCAGCCCGTGCCTGCGGCATGTCCCCGGCGCTGTGCTACCGCCGCATCATCCTCCCTTCGGCCTTCCGCCGCGCCCTGCCCGCCTACGGCAACGAGGTGATCCTCATGCTGCACGGCAGTGCCGTCGCCAGCGTCGTGACGATCGTCGACATCACCGGCGCCGCCGATCTCGTCAACGCCCGCTACTACAGCCCCTACGAGGCCTTCCTCACCGCCGCCGCCTTCTACCTGGCGCTCACCTTCGTCATCGTCGGGGGCTTCAGGCTCCTCGAGCGCCACTGGTTCGCCCACCTTCGGGCGCGGCCCCATTAGCGAAGGCCCGATTGGCACCACCCCAAGCGGCGCTGGCGTAGACGTTGGTGGTTGCTTAAAGACCGGGAGCTACCATGTTTCTGCCGTGCTTCCGGGATGCCTCGCATGACTTCTCAGCTCCTGGCTTCCGTCTGCCCTCACGACTGCCCGAGCGTCTGCGCGCTCGAGGTGGAGCGGCGGGCCGACGGGCGGCTCGGCAAGGTCCGTGGCTCTGAGCGCAATCCCTTCACGGCGGGCGTCATCTGCGCCAAGGTCGGCCGCTACCACGAGCGTTTCCATCATCCCGACCGGCTGACCTACCCGATGCGGCGGCGTGGCCCGAAAGGCTCCGGCACCTTCGAGCGGATCGACTGGGAGGAGGCGCTCGACGAGGTGGCAGAGGCCTTCCTGCGGGCCGAGCAGCGGCACGGCCCGGAGACCATCTGGCCTTACTGGTACGCGGGCACGATGGGCCTCGTGCAGCGCGACGGCATCCAGCGGCTGACCCACGTCAAGCGCTGGTCGCGCTTCAAGAGCACGATCTGCGTCCGCCTGTCCGACACCGGCTGGAAGGCAGGCCACGGGGCGCGCTGGGGCGTTCCGGCAACCGAGATCGCGTCCGACAGCGAGCTGGTGGTCGTCTGGGGCTGCAACCCCGTCTCGACCCACGTCAATCTGATGACCCACATCGCCCGTGCCCGAAAGGAGCGCGGCGCCAAGCTCGTGGTCGTCGATCCCTACCGTTCGCCCACAGCCGAACAGGCGGACATCCACCTCGCCCTCAGGCCCGGTACGGACGGCGCTCTCGCCTGCGGCGTGATGCATATCCTCTTCCGCGAGGGCTTGGCCGATCGCGCCTACATGGCCCGCCATGCCGACGTGCCCGAGGAGCTCGAGCGCCATCTGGCCAGCCGCACACCCGAATGGGCCAGCGCCATCACGGGGCTCACCGTTGCCGAGATCGAGGATTTCGCCCGCCTCTACGGCCGGACCGCCAAGAGCTATCTCCGGCTCGGCTTCGGCTTCACGCGCTCGCGCAACGGCGCTGCCGCCATGCACGCCGCGAGCTGCCTGCCGGTGGTCACCGGCGCCTGGCAGCATCGGGGCGGCGGCGCCCTTTACAATATGGGCGACCTCTATCGCTGGGACAAAAACCTGATCGAGGGGCTGGACGCCGTCGACCCCGCCGTCCGCACGCTCGACCAGTCGAGGATCGGGCCCGTGCTGGCGGGTGACCGGAAGGACCTGGGCAGTGGCCCGCCGGTCACGGCGCTGCTCATCCAGAACACCAACCCGATGGCCGTGGCGCCGGAGCTCGGCAAGGTGCACGAGGGCTTCGCGCGGGACGACCTCTTCGTGTGCGTGCACGAGCAGTTCCTGACCGAGACGGCGCGGATGGCCGACATCGTGCTGCCGGCGACCATGTTCCTCGAGCACGACGACATCTATCAGGCCTCTGCCCACCCGCGCATCCAGATCGCGCGCAAGCTCTTCGAGCCCCACGGCGAATGCCGTCCCAACCACTGGGTCATCGCCGAGCTGGCCCGGCGCGTCGGTGCGGATCATCCCGGCTTTGCGATGAGCGAGTGGGCGCTGATCGACGACCTCCTCACCCGCTCCGGTTGGCCCGATGCGCAGACCGTGTGGGATGCGGGCGGCTGGGACACCTTGCCGAGCTTCGAGCAGGCCCATCATCTGGAAGGCTTCCCGACGCCGGACGGCCGCTTCCGCTTCAAGCCGGACTGGGCCTCGCTGGGCGCCGATCACGCGCGCATGCCACGGCTGCCCGATCATATGGCCGTGACCGACGAGGTGACGCCCGAGCGGCCCTACCGGCTGGTGGCGGCCCCATCGCGGCAGTTTCTCAATACCAGCTTCACCGAGATGCCGACCTCGCGGGCACGTGAGGTCCGGCCCACCGCCCTCCTGCATCCGGCGACGATGGCGCAGCTCGGACTAGCCGACGGCGACGTCGTGCGGCTCGGGAACCATCGGGGCAGCGTCGCTCTTCACATCAAGGAGCGTCAGGGCCAGCATCCCACGACCATTGTCGTCGAGAGCATCTGGCCCAATCGCTATTGGCTCGAGGGTGTGGGGATCAACTGCCTGATCGGTGCCGACGCGGCACCTCCCGATGGCGGTGCGGCGTTCCACGACACGGCGGTGTGGCTCGAGCCGGTGACGGGTGTTGCGCGGGAGCAGACGCTGGCGAGCGTCGATGCCAAGTGAGGCGAATCACCGCGGCTGGCTGTTGCGGCATGGGACGGGAAGCGTGTAAGGCGATGCCGAGGGACGGTAACGAGGGTTGGCGCGCGAGCCGGCCTGCCTGTGATCTCACCGAGCCCATGACTGTGGACCTATCGGGGCGGCCCGGGGTCATGGGGCGGTTTTGGCTTTCGGATCAGGATTAGGGCATGGAGACTTCGGTCATCGAGAAGCGTCGCCCGGACGAGGCGCCGCCTCGGCCGGGAATGAGCCCGACGGACATCCGAGATCCCGACTACTTCCACAAGGTCGTGGACTGCCAGTGGGCCTGCCCGGCGCACACGCCGGTGCCCGAATATATCCGGCTGATTGCCGCCGGCCGCTACACCGACGCCTATATGGTCAACTGGCGCTCCAACGTCTTCCCGGGCGTGCTGGGGCGCACCTGCGACCGGCCCTGCGAGCCGGCCTGCCGGCGTGGCCGCGTGGAGGCGGAGCCGGTGGCGATCTGCCGCCTCAAGCGGGTGGCCGCCGACAACAAGGACGACATCAGCCGGCTGCTGCCGCGGCCGGCCGAGGTCAGCAACGGCAAGCGCGTGGCCCTGATCGGCGCCGGCCCGGCCTCGCTCACTGTGGCGCGCGATCTCTTGCCGCTCGGCTACCAGGTCGTGCTCTACGACCAGGACCCGCAGGCCGGCGGGATGATGCGCACGCAGATCCCCAAGTTCCGCCTGCCGGAGACGGTGCTGGACGAGGAGGTGGGCTACATTCTGGGCCTCGAGCCGGAGCTGCGCCTGGGCCAACGCATCGACAGCCTGAAGGCCCTCCTCGACGAGGGCTATGACGCGGTCTTCGTGGGCTCGGGTGCGCCGCGCGGCCGCAATCTCGACATCCCCGGCCGCGAGGAGGCCGCCGCCAACATCCATATCGGCATCGACTGGCTCTCCAGCGTCTCCTTCGGCCATATCGAGAAGATCGGCCGGCGGGTGATCGTGCTGGGCGGCGGCAACACGGCGATGGACTGCTGCCGTACCTCGAGGCGGCTCGGCGGCAGCGAGGTGCACGTGGTCGTGCGCAGCGGCTTCGGCGAGATGAAGGCGTCCCCCTGGGAGAAGGAGGACGCGATGCACGAGGGCATCCCGATCCACAACTTCCTCGTGCCGAAGGCGTTCACGCACGAGGGCGGCCGCCTCACCGGCGTGCTCTTCCAGAAGGTGGAGGCGCGCTACGACGACAAGGGGCGCCGCTCGCTGGTGCCGTCGGGCGAGCCCGACGTCCACATGGAGGCCGACGACGTGCTGGTCGCGGTGGGCCAGGAGAATGCGTTCCCTTGGATCGAGCGCGACATCGGCCTCGAGTTCGACCGCTGGGGCATGCCGGTCGTCGATCCGGTGTCGATGCAGTCCACCCATCCCCGCATCTTCTTCGGCGGCGATGCGGCGTTCGGGCCCAAGAACATCATCTGGGCGGTGGCGCACGGGCACGAAGCCGCGGTGTCGATCGACCGCTTCTGCAACGGCCACGACGTGCGCGAGCGGCCGGCCCCCATGACCCATCTCGCTAGCCAGAAGATGGGCATCCACGAGTGGTCCTACGACAACGACGTGTCGCTCGATGGGCGGCTGCGTGTGCCGCAGGTTGCGAGCGAGATCGCGCTCAAGAACCTCAAGCTCGAGGTCGAGCTGGGCTTCGACCGGCGCGACGGCTGGCGCGAGGCGGAGCGCTGCCTCAACTGCGACATCCAGACGGTCTTCAGCGAGCCCTTGTGCATCGAGTGCGACGCCTGCGTCGACATCTGTCCGATGGACTGCATCACCTTCACGGTGAACGGCGCCGAGGACGAGCTCAGGACGCGCCTCATGGCGCCGTCGACCAACCCGACCCAGGATCTCTATGTCTCCCCCGCGCTGAAGACGGGGCGCATCATGGTCAAGGACGAGGACGTCTGCCTGCACTGCGGCCTCTGCGCCGAGCGGTGCCCGACCGGTGCCTGGGACATGCAGAAGTTCCTCCTCGAAACGACGCAGGCCGGACCCGCATGTCGAAGCCGCTGAAGGCCGTCAACGATTTCGTCGTCAAGTTCGCCAACGTCAACGGCTCGGGCTCGGCCAGCGCCAACCGACTGTTCGCGAAGTCGATCCTGCGCATGGGTGTGCCGGTGGCATCCCGGAACATCTTCCCCTCGAACATCCAGGGCCTGCCCACCTGGTACGAGGTGCGGGTGACCGAGGCCGGCTGGCTCGGCAGGCGCGGCGGCGTCGATCTCATGGTCGCGATGAACCCGCAGACCTGGGATCAGGACATCGCCTCGATCGAGCCCGGCGGCTACCTCTTCTACAACTCGACCAAGCCGATGCCGCCCGAGAAGTTCCGGGACGACATCACCGTCATCGGCATGCCGCTCACGGCCATCTGCAACGCCACCTACCGAGATCCCCGCCAACGGCAGCTCTTCAAGAACATCATCTATGTGGGTGCCCTGGCCGAGCTGCTCGGCATCGAGCTGGCCGAGATCGAGAAGCTCATCGGCGAGCAGTTCAAGGGCAAGGACAAGCTCATCCAGCCCAACATCGAGGCCCTGCACATGGGCAGGGATCACGCGCGGGAGGAGCTCGCCGGACGCTGTGACCTCGACATCCGCCGCGCCGATGCGGTGGGCGATCGGATCTTCATCGACGGCAACGACGCCGCGGCGCTGGGCTGCGTCTATGGCGGCGCCACGGTGGCTGCCTGGTATCCCATCACGCCCTCGACCTCGATGGCCGAGGCGTTCCAGCGCCACTGCGGCCGTTACCGGGTCGATCCCGAGACCGGCAAGAATCGCTTCGCCATCGTCCAGGCCGAGGACGAGCTGGCGGCGATCGGCGTCGTGATCGGCGCCGCCTGGAACGGCGCCCGCGCCTTCACGGCCACCTCGGGGCCCGGCATCTCGCTGATGCAGGAGTTCATCGGGCTCGCCTACTTCGCCGAGATCCCGGCCGTGATCTTCGACGTGCAGCGCGGCGGGCCCTCGACCGGCATGCCGACCAGGACGCAGCAATCGGACATCCTCTCCGCCGCCTATGCGAGCCATGGCGACACCAAGCACGTCGTCCTCTTCCCCGAGGACCCCAAGGAGTGCTTCGAGCTCGCGGCCGACGCGCTCGACCTCGCCGACAGGCTGCAGACGCCGGTCTTCGTGCTGCAGGACCTCGACATCGGCATGAACGAGTGGCTCTGCGAGCCCTTCGCCTGGGATCCCGCCCGCAGCCTCGACCGCGGCAAGGTCATGACCTTCGAGGAGCTCGAGGCCGGCAAGGATTTCGGCCGCTATCTCGACGTCGATGGCGACGGCATCCCCTACCGCACCCTGCCCGGCACGCACCCCGCCCGCGGCGCCTACTTCACGCGCGGCACCTCGCGTGACCGCTATGCCCGCTACAGCGAGGACGGTGCCGTCTACGTCGACAACATGAAGCGCCTGCTGCGCAAGCTGGACACGGCCAAGCGCCTGGTGCCGCAGCCGGTCGTGACACCGGCCGACCAGCCGACCCGCTACGGGCTCATCCATATTGGCTCGAGCGCGCCGGCGGTGCGCGAGGCGATGTTCGCCCTCGAGGAGCTGGGCGTTCATCTGGACGTGATGCGCATCCGCGCCTTCCCCTTCGCCGAGGAGGTGACCGAGTTCATCACCCGGCACGATCAGGTCTTCGTGGTCGAGCAGAACCGCGACGCCCAGCTCCGCGCCCTTCTGGTCAACGAGTGCGCGATCGACCCGGCGCGCTTCGTGCCTGTGCTGCACTATGACGGCACCCCGATCACCGCCCGCTTCATCGCCAATGAGGTCCAGCAGCGCCTGGGCGCCTTGAATGTCGTGCCTTTGAGGAAGTCCGTGTCGTGACCTATCTCGCCAAGCCCCGGCTCCATCACCCGGGCCTGCCCAAGAACAGCCGCGGCTTCACGCATCGCGACTATGAGGGTGCGGTCTCCACGCTGTGCGCCGGCTGCGGCCACGATTCGATCAGCGGCGCCATCATCCAGGCCTGCTTCGAGCTCGACATCGAGCCGCACCGCGTGGCCAAGCTTTCGGGCATCGGCTGCAGCTCGAAGACGCCCACCTACTTCCTGGGCAGCAGCCACGGCTTCAACAGCGTCCATGGCCGCATGCCCTCGGTGCTCACCGGCGCCAACCTCGCCAACCGCGAGCTCATCTATCTGGGTGTGTCGGGCGACGGCAATTCGGCCTCGATCGGCCTCGGCCAGTTCGCGCATTGCATCAGGCGCGGCGTGAACATGGTCTACATCGTCGAGAACAACGGCGTTTACGGCCTGACGAAAGGCCAGTTCTCGGCCACCGCCGACCGCGGCTCGAAGAGCAAGAAGGGTGTGGCCAACGCGGACTGCGCGATCGACATGGTCAGCATGGCGCTTCTTCTCGGCGCCACCTATGTCGGGCGCAGCTTCTCGGGCGACAAGAAGCAGCTGGTGCCGCTGATCAAGGGCGCCATCGCGCACGGGGGCGCGGCCTTCCTCGACGTGATCAGCCCCTGCGTCGCCTTCAACAACCATCCGGGCTCGACCAAGAGCTACGAGTATGTCCGCGCCCACAACGAGGCCGTGAACGCGCTCGACGTGATGGTGCCGCGCGAGGAGATCACCGCCGACTATGCGCCCGGTGCTCTCGAGGAGGTCACCCAGCACGACGGCTCGGTCCTGCGCCTCAGGAAGGCGGCACCGGACTACGATCCCCACGACCGTGTCGCCGCGATGGCCTTCCTCCAGGAGCGCCAGGCCGCGGGCGAGATCCCCACGGGCCTTCTCTATCTCGACCCCGACGCCGAGGACCTGCACGAGGCGCTCGGCACCGTGGCGGCACCGCTCAACAGCCTGGGCGACGAGCAGCTCGTGCCGCCGACCAAGGCGCTCGACGCCTTCAACGCCGCCCATCGTTAGACGTCGCGGCGGTCAGTCGCGCAGGGCGACGAAGCCCTGCTCGTCGCCCTTGTGGATGAAGATGCGTCCGACGAGACGGCCATCCGTGTCGAGCGTCGCCCAGCCGCGCCCGCTGCTGGCTGTGCCGTCGTCGAACGGAATGTCCCCTACAGGCAGGCTCCCGGCGGGCCGGGCCTGCCTCAGCCGCCCTCGTACAAGAAACGGCGGTCGTGGCTCTCGTCGTAGGCGGGGTTGTCCCAGCCGATCATCTTGCCGGGATTGAGCAGGCCCTTCGGATCGGCCTCGCGCTTGAAGGCGAGCTGCAGGGCGTCGACCTTCTTCATGCCGCCGCCCTCGAGCGTGTACTCGTGCGGATTGAAGATCGGGCAGCCGCTCTTGTTGTGCTCCTCGATGATCTCGAGCAGGCGCTCGTCCGTGGTGTAGCGGACGAGCTGCAGCCCGAAGCAGGCGATCTGGCCGCCGAAGCGCACGAACTCGAGATGCATCGGCACCTCGTCGCCGAGCCTTTTCGACATGTGCTCGACGCGCTCGAGATGCCCGGGCGGCGGAAAGAGGGTCTGCAGGTAGGTGATGGTGCGGTCGTGCTTGAGCGCGTGCAGCGTGGTGTGGTTCCAGCTGTACTCGAAGAGCGGCAGCTCGCCCGCCGGCCGCTCGTCGAGGAAGCCTTCGTGGGCCACGCGCGCCGGCCAGCCCTCCATCAGGTCGCGGAGCGCATCGAGCGCTATGTCGGCCACCATGAGCAGCACGACGCTTTCCTCGGGCGCCACCTGATCGCCAAAGAGAAAAGTGTGGGGCACAGGAGCGGCGATCACGGTGACGAGCTTCTTCAGGATGGCGTCCTCGCGCGCCAGCGCGTCGGCGAAGCGGGCGGCCGTCATGAAGTCCGGGAAAGCAACCAAAAGCTCGGCCCAGCGCCAGGCCGGCGCCAGCGGCATCTCGAGCTCGGTGATGACGCCATTGGTGCCGTAGGCGTGGTTCACCTTCTGGATGTCGGCACCCTCGAGCTCGAGCAGGCGCGGCTCCGCCTCCATCGTGACGACGCGGGCACCCAGGATGTTGCCGCGATCGCGCAGGAGCCCCCAGGTGATCGAGCCGATGCCGGAGCTGCCGCCGGCGATGTAGCCGCCGATCGTGCCGGTCTTGTGGGTCGAGGGATGGAGGCGCAGCTCCTGGCGCGAATGGGCGATGCAGGCGGCATCGACATCGGCGATCTTGCGCCCGGCCTCCACCCGCACGCGGCCGGGGCCGATGGCCTTGATGGCGGTCATCTCCGACAGGTCGAGCACGATGCCGCCCCTGAGCGGCATGGCCTGGCCATAATTGCCCGTGCCGCCGCCGCGCACGGTGACCGGCACCTCGTGGGCGTGGGCCAGCGCCAGCGTGCGCACCACCTCGGCCTCGCCCCGCGGCGTCACCACGGCGTCGGCGGTGACACCGTCCAGCGCGCGCTTCAGGATCGGGCTGTACCAGTAGAAGTCGCGCGAGCGGCGCCGGACGCGCTGCGGCTGCGTCTCGACGGGGATGTCGCCCAGCTCGCCCAGGAGCCTCTCGATCGTCATGCAGCCTCGCCTCTCGACCCGCGCCGTCAGTAAAGCGTCTCGCGCAGGCGCGCGGGTGCTGCCCGGTCATACTCCTCGCCACCCAGGCGCCGCTCGCTGACCGCTGCCAGGATGGTCCCGGCACTCGGCAGCGCGCTGCGCTCGACCCGGCTCTCGGGGTTCCAGAGCCCGGAGCGGATCAGGGCCTTGGCGCACTGGAAGTAGACCGTCTCGACCGTGATCACGAGCACCGAGCGCGGCGGCTTGCCCTGCATGACGAAGCGCTCGAGCAGGTCGGGACGGACGGAGATCGCGGCCCGCCCGTTGACCCGAAGCGTCTCGCCGACGCCGGGGATGAGGAACAGAAGCGCCACGCGGGGGTCCGCCACGATGTTCCTGAGGCTGTCGAGCCGGTTGTTGCCGCGCCGATCCGGCAGGAGGAGGGTGCGCTCGTCCTCGACCACGACGAAGCCCGGCCCGTCGCCGCGCGGCGAGGCGTCGAGCCCGTCCGGGCCGCTGGTCGCCAGGACGACGAAGGGCGAGGCCTCGATCAGCGCGCGGTAGACCGGGTGGACATGGTCCACCTCCTTGGCGATGGAGGGCGGGGAGGCCGCGCCGTAGAGCCGCTCGAGGGTCTCGAGCTCGGTGACGAGATGGGGGTCGGCGCTGCTCATGCTCTTCTCCATTCTGCCGGGCCGACGACGCCGTCGAGCTCGGCATAGTCGGGCGGCGCGGTATCGATGCGCCGCCCGCCGCGCAACACGACGCGCCCGGTCTCGGGCCGCGACAGGATCTCGCTGTAGCTGCGTCCGCGATAGACGAGAAGGTCGGCCGCGGCACCGGCGGCGATGCGTCCCATGCGCTCGAGGCCCATGATGCAGGCGGGCGTGCCGGTGACCGCCAGGGGCCAGTCGCCCACGGGATGGTCGAGATGGGCGATGCGCGCGGCCTCGCGGAAGACCTCGTGCAGGTCGAGATCGCCATAGGCATAGAAGGGGTCGCGGCAATTGTCGCTCGCCACCGCCACCTCGATGCCGCGCGCGCGCATCTCGTGCAGCAGGGTGACGCCACGCCAGCGCGGCGTGCGGCCGGCCTCGCGGTCCTGCAGGTACATGTTGCACATGGGCAGCGAGACGACGGCGATGCCGGCCTCGGCCACGAGGTCGAGCGTGCGGTCGACCTCGCTCGCCTCCTGCCGCGCCAGCGAGCAGCAATGGCCGGCCACGATCCGCCGCTCGAAGCCGTTGCGGATGGCGGCCTCGGCCAGAAGACGGAGCGTGCGCGCCCCCGGGTCCTTCGTCTCGTCGATGTGGCAGTCGATCTCGAGGCCGCGGTCGGCGGCGAGGCGAAAGAATCGGTCGAGCTCGGCCTCGATGCCCGGCTGCATCATCGGCACGAGGCCCAGAATACCGCCATGCTCGGCGACGCGGTCGGCGAGGCGCAGGCCGACCTCGCCCGCATAGTGCTCGATCATCGCGAGGCTCACCGCCTGCAGCTCGATGCGGCCGGCCCAGGCGTCGCGCAGCTCGGCAAAGACCGGCCAGGAGACGGCGTCCTGCGGGGCGATCGAGTCGAGATGGGTGCGGATGGCGCGCGTGCCGTGCGCCCAGGCGCAGCGCAGCCCGAACTCGAAGCGGGCGCGCACGTCCGCAGCACTCCAATGGGCGATGCGGTCGGCGCGGACCGTCTCGAGCGCGCCCATGAAGGTGCCGTCGGGGTTGGGCGCGCGCGGCCAGATGAAGCCCTTGTCGAGGTGGGTGTGGAGGTCGATCGGGCACGGCCAGACCATCCGGCCCGCGAGATCGAGGCCGCTCGAGGCGGGGCCGGAGGCCTGGATCGCGGCGATGCGGCCCTCCTCGATGACGAGGTCGAGGAGCATGAGGCCGGTGGCGTCCGCGACCGCCCCGGGCGGCGCCGTGTCGACGAGGCAGGCCGGCACGCTGGCGCGGGCGAGGGTGAAGCTGGGCTCGCCCAGGGCATCCAGAGGATCGGTCATCGCGCGGCCTCGGCGGTTGCTGATCTGCCTGCTAAGCAAAGAGCATACCCGGCCGCAAGGAGAGAGCGATGACGGCGCCCAGGCGCTATTG
Source organism: uncultured Alphaproteobacteria bacterium (assembly GCA_963735065.1). Taxonomy (GTDB): domain Bacteria; phylum Pseudomonadota; class Alphaproteobacteria; order Geminicoccales; family Geminicoccaceae; genus CAVTJL01. The sequence goes on from CAVTJL010000001.1 coordinate 765,140, forward strand.
GCACGAGCTGGCGAGCCCCGACTTCGCTGGGCTGGACGCCGAGCGGACGGTGGCCCTCTTGCCCGTGGGTGCGATCGAGCAGCACGGGCCGCATCTGCCCGTGATGGTCGATGCCTGCATCAATCAGGGCATCGTGAGCCGCGCCGTTGAGCTGATGCCCGAGGCGCTGCCGGCGCTGGTCCTGCCGATGAGCTGGGTGGGGCGGAGCGAGGAGCATGTGGACTATGCGGGCACGCTGACCCACACGGCCGAGACGCTGATCCGAATGTGGTACGAGATCGGCGCCTCCGTCGCCCGGGCCGGCGTAAGAAAGCTCCTGATCCTGAACAGCCATGGCGGGCAGATCCAGGTGATGCAGATCGTGGCCCGGCAGCTCAGGATCGACCACGACATGCTCGTGGCCTCGCTGTCCTGGGGCCAGCTGGGCCTGCCCCCGGGGCTGGTCGACCCGGAGGAGCAGCGCCACGGCATTCATGCGGGCGAGGTCGAGACCGCGATGATGCTGGCGCTGAGGCCCGATCTCGTGCGCATGGAGCAGGCTCGGGACTTCGTGCCGCTCGGCAAGCGCGCCGCCAACGACTTTCCCATTCTGATGGGGCTGGGTGCGGCGGGCTTCGGCTGGCAGGCGCAGGACCTGCACGAGGCGGGGGCCGCCGGCGACGCCACACGCGGCACCGCCGAGACGGGCCGGGCGATCCTCGATCATGTGGCCGGGCGCCTCGTGGCCCTGCTCGAGGAGATGACGCGCTATCCGCTCTCCAACCTCAAGGACGGGCCCCTCGCGCGCTGAGCCGTCGCCGGGCACCTACTGGAAGAGCCAGTAGCTCGTGGGATCGTCCGGGCATTCCCGCGGGCCGCATTCGACGTAGGTGCTGACGACGCAGAGCGTCGTCATGACGATGAGCGCCGCCGCCGCGAGCTCGACCCAGCGGGGCGGCGTCGGCACGACCGAGCCGGGGGAGGCGAACTGGCCCTCGAGCAGCAGCATCACCGCCACCGCCGCGATGGCGAGGAGAAAGAAGATCAGGCACCAGGTGTAGAGGTGCAGGCCAAGGAAGGGTGCCCCGTAGGCGCCGCTGCCGGGCACGATGTGCAGCAGCACCTGGCGCCCCGCGGCAGCGGCGCCGAAGAGGGCGCCGATCAGCACGAGGCCGTAGTGGAGCGGCCTGGGCCCGCAGCGGATGTTGAGGATGAGGCCGAAGCCGGTGGCGACGAGACCCACCCGCTGGAGCAGACAGAGCGGGCAGGGCAGCTCGCCCAGCACGAGCTGAAGGATGTGGGCCAGGAGCAGCACGAAGGCGAGGCCCAGGGCGCCGGCGCCGTTGAGCGCCAGGGCGATGGCGGTCGCGTCCGGGCGCGCCCTCACAGCTGGATCCCCAGCGGGTCGGTCATGTGATGGCCGAGCCAGAGGAAGGCCACGACGGTGGCGAGCGCGAAGCAGCCGAGCGCCACCCGGCGCCAGCGCATCCAACCCGCCAGCATACCCAGCAGGTAGACAAGGAAGATCGCGGTGGTCACGCGGACAAGCCTCCCCCGAAGCCCTTGTGTCTCACCCTAGAGGGCTGGACGGTCGGGCGGAAGCGCCGTTGACGGGATGGAGACGGTCGCCCGTTGACCTGCCGCCCGCGCTGGCCAAGATACGCCGGTCCTACGGAGGGTCAGGCCATGGATCTCGGACTGAAGGGCCTGCGGGCCATCGTGACCGGCGGCACGAAAGGCATCGGCCGGAGCATCGTCGACCTGCTCGCCGAGGAGGGCTGCGACGTGGGCTTGTGCGCCCGCGACGCCGACGAGGTCGCCGAGACCGTGAAGGCGGTCGAGGCCAAGGGTGTGAAAGCGTTCGGCGGCGCCCTCGACGTGGCCGACAAGCCGGCCCTCGAGGGTTGGGTCGTGGCGGCCGCCGACGCGCTGGGCGGCATCGACATCGTCGTCGCGAACGTCAGCGCCCTGGCCGGCGAGGGCGACGAGGAGGCCTGGAAGAAGCAGTTCGAGGTCGACATCATGCACACGGTCCGGACCGTGAATGCGGCGATGCCCTCGCTCGAGAAGTCGAAGGCGCCCTCGATCACCGTGATCTCGAGCGTCTCGGGCCGGGAGGTGGATGCCTTCGCGGGCTCCTACGGTGCCACCAAGGCAGCGCTCATCCACTATGCCCACGGCCTGGCCGTGCAGCTGGCGCCCAAGATGATCCGGGTGAACAGCGTCTCGCCCGGCAATGTCTACTTCAAGCCCGGCATCTGGGCCTGGATCGAGGAGAACAACCCCGACCTCTTCAACGCGGCGCTGGCCCTCAACCCGACCGGGCGGATGGCCAAGCCAGAGGAGATCGCGCGGGGTGCGGTGTTCCTCGCGAGCCCGGCCTCGAGCTTCACGACCGGCACGAACCTCGTGATCGACGGCGCCCTGACGAAGGGCGTGCAGCTCTAGCCCGGCGAAGCGTCAGGCGGCGGGCCGCTCCCGCCGCTTCACCTTCTGCGCCAGGCGCTCGCGACGTCGGCGCTGCTGGCGGTTGGGCGGCGTCGGCTCGGCTGGCGAGGGCGCCTCGCTGGGTTCGTTTCGCACCCACGCGGTTGTCGCGCGGGCCAATGGCTCGCCGGGCTGCGCTTCCGGCCGCGGGTCGATGTCCGCCACCTCGGCCGCCGGGGCGGCGAGCGGCCTTGTCTGCAGGGCCGAGAGGCGGGCGAGGGCCCGATCGAGGTCGCGCTGGATGCGGCCGATGTAGCGCAGGAGCGTGCCCAGCGCCCGCACCGAGTCCATGCCGGGCAGGAGCGATCCGTCCTCCTTCTCCTCGAGCATGGCGCCCACGATGCGCGCCTCGAGCCGGTCGGCCCGCTGGCGGCGCCAAAGACCCTTCGCCGCCTCCCGCGCCTCCGCCTCCTCGAGCGCGTCGCGCGGAGCCAGATCGGCCAGGACCGCGTCGGCGAACGCCTGGAACTCCTCCGGATCCTCGTCGGGCAGGAGGGCGAAGCGCCTGCCGGAGAGGCCGTGGCGCGTGGCGTTCAGGGCGGCCCGCGCCTTGCCTTCCGGCGTCACAGGGCCTCGGGACAGGGAGCCGTTGAGGCGCGCCCGGGCGGCGCGGTCGCTGCTCGTCATGGCGATGATCCGTCTGGCTATTCTACCTGGGCGAGAGTATCCGATGCTAGGATGAAATGCCACAATCATGGCACGCTCGGCGCTCTAGCGGAGAGAGGAGCGGCCAGCTACGCTCCGAAAGCGACCGGAAGACGGTTGAGATCGCCTGTCGATCCATGCGGCCGGCATGACGTCGTGGGCTCCATGCCAGGACGCGGAGAGACGATGAAGCAGCTCATCAAGTCGATGCTCGGCTCCTACTACACGCCGAAGATGAAGCATCTGAAGCGGCGGATGGAGGTGCGCTATCTCGGCAAGGGCGAGCCCGAGCTGGCCCTGCTGCCGCGTCTCGTCGATCCGGGCAAGGTGGCGATCGACATCGGGGCCAATATCGGCGACTTTCTCGACGTGCTCGCGCGTCATGCCAGCCGGGCGATCGCCTTCGAGCCGAACCCGGTGTGCCTCGCCCATCTGCGCGCGATCAAGCTGGAGCACTGCGAGATCGTCGATATCGCACTCTCCGACAGCAGCGGCACGGCGATGCTCAAGGTGCCGGTCGAGGCCGCCGAGGTGACCGGGCTCGGCACCATCGCGGCCGCCAACAACCCGGTCACCGGGGCCGAATCGAGACTGTGCACCCACGAGGTGAGAACGGCGCGCCTCGACGAGGTGATCGGCGAGCATCTGCGCCCCGGCGAGACGATCGGCTTCATCAAGCTCGACGTGGAGGGGCACGAGCACGCCGTGCTCGAGGGTGCCAAGGCGACGATCGAGAAGCACCGGCCCATCGTGATGGTCGAGACCGAGTATCGTCACGGGGCGCCGGTGCCCGCCATCTTCGAGCTTTTCGCCGAGCGTGACTACGAGGCGCGGGTCCTGCTGCGGGGCCGAATGGAGCCCGCCGACGCCCAGCGCCTCGCCGAGCTGCAGAAAGGCGTCGCGGTCGGCGACATCGTCAAGGACACCCACGACAGCAGCTACGTCAACAATGTCTGGTTCGTGCCGCGGGAACGGCTGGGCATGCTGACGACGCTGGGATGAGGCGGCATGGCGCAGCTGGGCCTGCCATGGACGGCTGAGACCGTCGCACCTCCCCGGCAGCACCGTTTCGACCTCGCGATGCAGCGGGAGCTCGCGGCCAGGCTCGCGAGTGTCCTCGTGATGGTCTTCTTCGCGCTCTACCTGATCGGCGACCACCCCTTCGCGACGAGCGCCGTGAGCAAGGCCGCGGCGACCGAGAGCGGGAGCATGCTGAACCGGCTCCTGATCTTCGGCACGTTCGGCGCCGCGCTGTTCCTGGCGATGGTCCGGGTGGGCCGCGTGATCGAGCTTGCGATCGCCGGGATGATCGGCGGCCTGATCGTCGCCTGGTCGCTCACGAGCCATCTCTGGGCCACCTTCCCGGACCTCTCCTTCAGGCGCGGCATCGCCTATCTCATCGTCTACCTCACGCTGCTCTGCCTCGTCGCGATCGCCCGCTCGACGGCGTCCGTGTTCCGCGCGCTCACGGCCGTCTTCGTGCTGATCACGCTTCTCAACATCTTCGTCATGGTGGCGATGCCGGCGGTGAGCTGGACGCCCATCGGCGAGAGCGGGATCTTCGATGCCAAGAACTCGGCGGGGACGATGGCGATGCTGACCGCCGTCATGCTCGGCACCTCGCTCTTCATGGCGGAGCACCGCTGGACGCGGCTGCCCCTCATCCTCGTCTATGTGCTCGCCTGGTACTTCCTGATCGTGACGCGCTCGAAGACCAGCATCGGCGTCGCCGCCGTGATGAGCGTGGCTGGGCCCCTTCTCTACCTCGTCCTGAAGCAGAGCCGCGGCGTGCGGCTGCTGACGCTGCTCGCGGCGATCGCGGTGACGCTCGGCGCCGTGGTCATCGGCTCCGCCAGCGGCATCACCGAAAAGGAGGTGACGCTGGCCATGTTCGGCGACCTCACCTTCAGCCTGAGGACGCCGATCTGGGCGGCTGTGGTCCGCACCATCGCCGAGCGACCGTGGATCGGTCACGGGTTCGGCTCGTTCTGGGACGTGGGCCTCAGGCTCAACCCGCTCAATGCGCCCTGGAACGAGTTCTTCATGAACGCCCAGGTGATCAACACCGCCCACGACGGCTATCTCGACCAGCTCCTGCAGACGGGCATCGTGGGCTTCTCGCTGGGCCTTCTCGCGATCGCGCGATGCCTCTACGCGCTGCAGAGCGCTGCCGCAGCGACGAAGGACCGCTTCGAGCGCGTGGCGCTGACGGGCCTCCTTTGCCTCGCGATCTGCATCGTCCTCAACAACCTGCTCGAGAGCTACCTCTTCCGTCCCGGCGACGGCATCGGCTTCCTGTTCCTTCTCATCATGCTGCTGGCCGAGAGGGCGAAGCTGGACCTCAGGCACGAGCGGAGGCAGCAGACGATCGAGGCAGCCCGTGGACCCGCCGGGGCCTGAGGATCGCGGCCTTGTCTCAGGCGGCGAGCGCGGCCAGGAGCTGGTCCGTGGTGGCGGTCCAGCCGACGATCGCACCCTGGGCGCGGATCATGGCCAGCGCCGCCGCCTTGAACTCCGGGAAGTAGCTGTCGGTCGCGTCCTCGACGAGGAGGCACTCGTAGCCGCGGTCGTTGGCCTCGCGCATCGTCGTCTGCACGCAGACCTCGGTGGTGACGCCGGCGAAGGCCAGGTGCGTGACGCCGAGGCGCTCGAGGATGGGCCCGAGCTCGGTGGCGTAGAAAGCGCCCTTGCCGGGCTTGTCGAGAACGATCTCGCCCGGCAGCGGGGCGAGCTCCGGCACGATGGCGCTGCCCGGCTGGTCCGAGATCAGCACGCGGCCCATCGGGCCCTCGTCGCCGATCCTGAGGCGTCGGCGCGCCGCGCAGCCGCTTGGCGGGCGGGCAGTCCGAGAGGTCGGGCTTGTGGCACTCGCGCGTGTGGATGATGGGCAGGCCCGCAGCACGGCAGCCGTCGAGCAGGCGGCGCGTGGTCGGGATGATCGCCTGCAGGCGCCCGACATCGTTGCCGAGCGAGGCGCCGAAGCCGCCGGGCTCGACGAAGTCGCGCTGCATGTCGATGACAATGAGGCCCAGACGGCCGGGCGGCGCCCGGAACGCAAAGGGCTGGGCGTCGACCTCGATCATGCAGGGCTCCTCGGGCGCGAGTCGACGATGAGGGCGACCGGGCCGCCGCCGTCCGGCCCCTGGTGCTCGGCCCCGCCCGAGACAAAAAGCTCGGCGTGGCCAATCAGGCCGGCCAGCACGCCGCCCACGAGCGCCCGGGCGTGGCGGGTGGCGGAGATGTCGCTGTCGTCCAGCATGGTGTGGCGAAAGCCGCGGATGCGGCCGTTGCGCGACGGCTCGGCCTTGCCCAGGAGCGCCACGAGCTGCTGGCGGGCGGCGGGGTCGAGCTGGCCTGGTGCATCGAGGCCGAGCCGGCCCAGCGCCGCGCGCACGCTCTCGACGTCGAGCGCGTCGGCCATCACGGCGTGGGCGATGCGCAAGGGGCCGCCCCAATGGCGGCTGGTCCCCATCACGACGACCTCGTTCGCCTGAAGCTCGATGCCGGCGGAGCAGCTGGCGACGCCGGACCAGAGGCCCCAGTCGGCGCCGATCGCGGCCTCCGTGACGGCGGCCGTCTCGACCTCGCCCAGCGCCAGGGCCACGCCCAAGGCCGAGGCGCCGCGCGAGAGGCCCATCGAGCGCAGCGTGTCGGTGGTGGCGACGGCTTTGCCGGCGGCCTTGGCGCTCTCGATGCGCTCGCCCGTCAGCAGGGGGCATTTGACCTGGACATAGTGGACGTCGGCCGGCGTCTCGATCGCGGCGTCGGCCATCGCCGCCTCCACGGCGCGCGCCACCGCCGCCACCTGGCCCAGCCTGCCCAGCTCGTGAGGCGGCAGGTCGGGCGTGCGGGCCCGGCCGACGGCGAGCGCCGGGCCTGCGCCTGCAGCCTCCGCCACCTCGCGGCGCTCGACGACGAGCCAGTGGGGAGCGAGGCCGCCCTCGGTGCCGCCGGACATGACGAGCGCCACCTCGCCCGCCGCCTCAGCGGAGAGGTGCCGGCGCAGCAGGTCCTTGAGCGCGCGGGCGGCGAAGCCGCGGCTGAAGTCGTTGACGCAGCCATTGCCCTCGGTCTTGCCGAGGATGGCGACGATGCCCTGGGGCTCGATCCGGCCCTGGGCGATGGCCTGCTCGATCGGCGCCGTATCGTCGGGCGAGGCGGCGCTCAGCCGATGGACGAATGCCTGGCGCATCGCTCAGTGATGACCCGCCATGTGGCTGCCGATGGTCTGCCGGTCGGCCGCCGCGGCCGGCGTCTCGTAGACGATCTTGCCGTCGCTCATGACGAGGATGCGGTCGGCGAGCTCGAGGATCTCGTCCAGATCCTCGCTCACCAGCAGCACGGCCGTGCCGCGGTTGCGCGCCTGGACGATCTGCGAGCGGATCTCGGCCACGGCCGCGAAGTCGAGGCCGAAGCAGGGATTGGCGACGACGAGGAGGTGGACCTCGGCCGAGAGCTCGCGGGCCAGCACCGTGCGCTGGACATTGCCGCCCGAGAGCGTGGCGATAGGGCGCGTCCTTGGAGCTGGTCTTGATGCCGTAGGCGCCGATCAGGGCGCGTGCGCGCTCGGCCATCCAGCCCTTGTCGAGCCAGAGGCTGGCCTGACCCGCCCGGTCGCGGTCGAAGCTGCGAAAGGCCAGATTCTCGGCCACCGACATCCGCCCGACCGAGGCATTCTTGAGCGGCTCCTCGGGCAGAGTGTGGACCTTGAGGGTCTGCGCCTCGGCCCGGCTCGCGTGGTACGCCTCGCCCTCGACCAGGATGTGGCCGGACTTGGCGTGGCGCTGGCCGCCCAGGACCTCGACCAGCTCCTTCTGGCCGTTGCCGGAGATGCCGGCGACGCCGACGATCTCGTGCTTGTTGACGACCAGCCGGTCGATGCGGATGTCCTTCTCGCCGCGCGCGTCGGCGGCCGTGAGCTCGTCGACGACGAGGACCGGCACGGTGCCGGGCTCGCCCTCGCGGGCAGCACCCTCGGGCAGCTCGGCCGTGCCGATCATCATGGAGGCCATGTCGGCGCGGCTGAGGTCGGCGACGCGCCCGGTGCCGGCGAGCCGGCCCTTTCGCAGCACCGTGACCTCATCGGCGTAGGCCGTGACCTCGCGGAACTTGTGGCTGATCATCAGGATGGTGAGCTTGCCGGCCTCGGTCATGCCCTTGAGAAGCCCCAGAACCTCGTCGGCCTCGCCCGGCGTCAGCACCGAGGTGGGCTCGTCGAGGATCAGAAAGCGGTGCTGGAGATAGAGCTGCTTCAAGATCTCCGTCTTTTGCCGCTCGCCCGCCGAGAGCTCGTGGACGCGGGCGCGGAGCGGCACGCTGAACGGCATGCGCGCCATGAAGGCGTCCAGCGCCTCGAGCTCCTTCTTCCAGTCGACGATGGCCGGTACCTCGGCCCGCGACATGACGAGGTTCTCGGCCACGGTCATGGCGGGGACGAGGGTGAAGTGCTGGTAGACCATGCCGATGCCGAGCTTCTGCGCATCGCGCGGGCTCGCCATGGTGCGCTGCTCGCCGTCGACGACGATCGTGCCGGCGTCGGCCTGATAGTAGCCCATGATGCATTTCACGAGCGTCGACTTGCCGGCACCGTTCTCGCCCAGGAGCACATGGACGGTGCCCGGCGCCACGGTGAGCGCCACGTCCTCGAGCGCCGTGAAGCTGCCGAAGCGCTTCGTCACGCCGGAGGCGGTGATGCCGAACGTGCCCTCGGTGCTCATGGCAGCCCCTCCACGAAGGCCTCGGACGTCGCGACGGCGCCGAAGACGCCGCCCTGCATCTTGACCATCTTGATCGCGGCCAGATGGTTGCCGTGGTCGGTGGCGCCGCAGCAGTCCTCCAAGAGCAGGCATTCGAAGCCGCGATCGTTGGCCTCGCGCATCGTCGTGTGGACGCAGACGTCGGTCGTGATGCCGGCGAGCACGATGTTGCGGATGCCGCGGCTTCGGAGGATCAGCTCGAGGTCGGTGGCGCAGAAGCTGCCCTTGCCGGGCTTGTCGATCACGACCTCGCCGGGCGCAGGCGCCAGCTCGGGGATGATCTCCCAGCCGGGCTCGCCGCGCACGAGGATCTTCCCACAAGGCCCCGGATCGCCGATGCCGGCGCCGATGCGCCTCGAGCGCCAGCGCTTGTTCTCGGGCAGGTCCGAGAGATCCGGGCGATGGCCCTCGCGGGTGTGGATGACGTGGTAGCCCTTGCCCCGCATGGCCGCGAGCACATTGCCGATCGGCCCGATCGGCGCCCTGGTGAGCGAGAGATCATAGCCCATCTTGTCGACATAGCCGCCCTCGCCACAGAAGTCGGTCTGCATGTCGATGACGATGAGCGTCGTGTTCCCGGGCCCGAGGTCGCCGTCATAGGGCCAGGGATACGGGTCGGCGGCGATCATGGTCTCGGGCATAGGGCGGACCGTGCTATAGGGGTTGCAGTCGGGAGACGGTTGATGACGAGCGCAGCGAAATCACGCGAGGAGCTGCAGGCCGAGCTGGAGGCCGCGGTGAGCGAGGCGTTCGACCGGTATGGCGTGCTCGCGCTTTGGTCTTATCGCCGGCCCGCGGATGTTGATGCCGATACGGGACGGTGGATCGCCCACAATCTCCGCCTGGAGGCGCCGGCCCGTGCACGCCCGCTTGTTCTCCGGCTGGAGGAGCTGAGCGATGCCCTTGACGCCTTTGCAGCATCGAATTCTCGCGACCATCTCCAGCCGACGTAGCCCCGACAGCTATGTTGCCGGTGAAACAGTGCTTCAAAGAAGGGGCATTCGCCTTTCGAAGGACATCGACATCTTCCACGACCACGAAAAGGTCGAAGCCATCGCTCGTGGCGACGCTGCCGCGCTGGAAGAGGCCCACCTTACCGTCCGCTGGGAGATCGAGGGAGGCACGTTCTTTCGCGGCACGGTCGGCGATGGTGAGTTCGAGACGCGCGTCGAGTGGGTGAGTGATTCCGACTTTCGGTTCTTCCCGACCATTAGCGACCCTGAATTCGGCTATGTGTTGCACCCGATCGATCTGGCAACCAACAAGATTGCCGCAGCGGCCAGTCGCTTCGTGCCTCGCGACGCCATCGATTTGATCTGGATCGACAGAAATATTCAGCCGCTGGGTGCGATCGCCTGGGCAGCCGTCGAGAAGGATCCGGGCTGGATGCCCGAGGGTCTTCTCCAGGAGGTGAAGGCGAAAGCGCGCTATCAGGACTATCACCTCAGGGAGGTAGATCTCCTTGAGCCAATGAGCGCCGCCGATCTCAATCGCACCCTCCGTGACATAACCAGCCGGGCCGAACGGCTCGTCGCGAGCCTGCCCAAGAACCTCGAGTTCGGCGCCCTGCTCCGCGCGGACGGGAGCCTTGCGCAGCCAGATCCCGACGACCCTGCCTCGCTCGAGGGCCTCGTCGTGCACCACGGCAGCCGAAAAGGCTGCTGGCCATCCTCGCCCGAGATCGGCTCGGTGATGCTGCGCGAGGGTCATTATCCGGGCGCCTAATCCCGCAGCTTCTGCTTGTAGACGCGGTTCGGCACAGGAAAGCCGCAGCTCGTGCCGTCCTTGACCTCGACCTCGTCCTCCCAGGGCAGGCGGTAGCGGCCGGCCACCATGTCCTGCATGAAGGTGTAGGGGCAGTCCTGGGCGCCGCCGAGCACGGCGGTGAAGCCGCGGTGGCCCAGCTGGTAGATGTTGTTCTCGACACCCCAGCCGGCGCGCGCCTCGCGCACGAGGTCGGGGCGCACCTCGGCCGTGATGATCTCGTCGGGGATGCCGCCGCCCTCGACGATGACCGTGCCGTCGAGGTCGCAGATCATCGCCTCGCCCATCGAGTTGAAGGTGCCGTCGCTGCCGCACATGCAGACGCTCGCCGTCACCATCAGGTTCGAGAAGGCGTTGGCCTGGTTCGTGACCCGCCAGGCGTGGCGGATGGGCGCCGTGTAGCCGGCCGTGCGGATCATGATCTCGGCCCCCTTGTAGGCGCACTCGCGCGCCATCTCGGGGAACATGCCGTCATGGCAGATGATGAGGCCGATCTTCGAGCCGTTGGGGCCGTCGCAGACCGGGATGCCGAGGTCGCCCGGCTCCCAGGGCTCGACCGGGACCCAGGGGTGGAGCTTCCGGTAGTAGAGCCGGATCTCGCCCTGGTCGTCGACGATGATGCCCGAGTTGTAGGGGTTGCCGTCGGGGTTCTGCTCCATCAGCGAGAAGCAGCCCCAGATCCGGTTGTCGGCGCACGCGGCCTTGAGCGCTGCGACCTCGGGGCCGTCCAGGCTGCACATGATGGCCGGGCTCGTGTCCATCGAGAGGCCGTGCAGCGCGTATTCGGGAAAGACGACGAGATCCGTCGTCGGCATGCCACGCCTGGCCTTGGCCACCATGGCGCAGACCTTCTCCGTCTGGCGCTCGAGGTCGGCCTTCGTCTCGACGACGGGAAGCTGGAGCTGGACGAGGCCGATGACGACCCCGTTCCGCGACTTGTTGAGGCCTCCTAGACCGCTCAATGCAGGCTCCTCAGAAACGCTTGTAGGGCAGGAACTTGCCCGACATGACGACCTTGACGCGATCGCCCTTGGGATCGGGCTGGCGCTCGATGGCGATGTCGAAGTCGATGGCGCTCATGATGCCGTCGCCGAACTCCTCCTGGACCAGCTCCTTCACCGTCGTGCCGTAGACCTGCATGATCTCGTAGAAGCGATAGACCAGGGGATCGGTCGGGATGGCGGTCGGGAGAGAGCCCCTGTAGGGCACCTCGGTGAGAAGCGCCGTCTCCTCCTCGTCGAGCTCGAAGATCGGGGCGGCCTTGGCAGCCTGCTCCTTGGTGAGCGTCATCTGGCCCAGAAGGGCCGAGGTGACGAAGAGCTGCGAGTTGCCGCCGATCTCGTCCGCGATCTTGGCCCAGGTCAGGCCCTTGCGGCGCTTGGTGGAAAGAATCTTCGCGGTGACGTCCGGGCGCTCCATCGAGCCTCGCTCCTATTTGGTGATCGACAATTCGCCCGGGGCGCCGGCGAGGCTGCGCTCGGGCGAGACGGAGAGGATCATGATGACGAGGGTCAGCACGTAGGGGGCGGCGTAGAAGAGATAATAGCCCTGGGTGACGCCCACCGACTGCAGCGCCGGGCCGAGGGCGCCGGTGCCACCGAAGAGAAGGGCGGCGAGGAGGCAGTAGATGGGATTCCAGCGGGCGAAGATGACGAGCGCCACGGCCATCAGGCCCTGGCCCGAGGAGATCCGCTCGTTCCAGCTGCCGGGGTAGTAGAGCGAGAGATAGGCGCCGCCGATGCCGGCGAGGAAGCCGCCGGCCATGGTGGCGAGCAGCCTGACCCGGTCGACCGAGTAGCCCATCGCCATCGCGGCATCGGCGCTGTCGCCCACCATGCGGACGATGAGGCCGAGCCGCGTCGAGCGGAAGGCCCACCACATGCCGAAGGCCACGAGGATGCCGACGATGAAGAGCTCGTTCACCTTCAGCGCCGCCTGGACCTGCGGCACGTCCGACCAGAAGCCGAAGGGGATCGAGTGGAGCATGGGCGCGGAGGGCTGGATCAGGGGCTTGCCGAAGAAGAAGGCGAGCCCCATGCCCAGCAGCATCATGGCGATGCCGACGGCGATGTCGTTGACCTTCCTGAAGCTGCACAGCCAGCCGTGAAGGGCGCCGTAGGCCGCACCGACGATGGCGGCGCCAAGCACGCCGAGCCAGGGCGAGCCCGTGAGGTAGGAGGCGCCGTAGCCGGACATGGCGCCCAGGACGAGCGTGCCTTCGAGGCCGAGGTTGATGCGCCCGCTTTTCTCGGTCAGGCATTCCCCGACGCTGACGAAGATAAAAGGGGTGCTGACCCGGATGGCGCCGCCCAGCACCGCCAGGGCCACGCCCCACCAGCCGAGATCGTGCTCGATCATTTGGCGGACCCTCCGGAGAAGATGCGCAGCCGCCCATAGGCGGTGTCGGAGAGAAGGATGACGACGAAGATGACGCCCTGGAGCACCAGCACCGTGGCGTCGGGAAGGCCCATGCGCCGCTGGATCAGGCCGCCGGCCGCGTCGATCCCGCCCATCAGGATGGCGACCGGGATGATGGCCAGCGGATTGTGGCGGGCGAGGAAGGCGATGAGGATGCCGGTGTAGCCGTAGCCCACGGCGAGCGAGCCGTTGGCGCGGCTCAGCACCGAGGCCACCTGGAGCATGCCGGCGAGCCCGGCGCAGCCGCCGGCGATGGCGCAGGTGGTGACGATGAGGCGCCCGACCGGCAGGCCCTGGAGCCGGGCGGCGCGGACATTGCCGCCGGTCATCCGGGCGGCGAAGCCGAAGCTGGTCCGGTAGATGAGGGCCCAGAGCAGGATGCAGAGCACGATGCCGACGACCAGCCCCCAATGCACCTCCATGCCGGGGATGGTGCCGATCATGTTGGCCTGGCCCACGGCATAGGTGGAGGGCTTGTTCAGGCTCGCCGGGTCGCGCAGCGGACCCTCGACGAGCTGGTTCATGATCGCGATCGCGATGTAGGTGAGGAGCAGGCTCGAGATGGTCTCGTTCACGCCCCGATAGTGGCGCAGCGCCCCGGCGAGGCCGATCCAGATGCCGCCCATCGCGATGCCGGCCACGGCCATCGCCGGGATGACGATGAAGGGCGACAGCGGCTGGAGCGGCTGGGCCATGACGGCGGCGGCGAGGCCGCCCAGGACGACCGCACCCTCACCGCCGATGATGACGAGGCCGATCTGCGCCGGGAGGGCGACGCAGAGGCCCGTCAGCAGCACCGGCGAGGCCCGCTCGAGCGTGTTCTGGATCGAGAACCAGGTCCCGAACCCGCCCTTGTACATGAGCTGGTAGAACTGGAGCGGCGACTTCCCGATCAGGAGAAGGAAGATCGCGAAGATCACGCCGGCCAGCAGGAGGGCGCCGATCGGAATGACGACGCCCTCGGCCCAGCGGCCGAACGAATCGCGGATCTCCTGGCGCCGCGCTGCCCAGGGTGCAAGCGGCGGGCTTTCGGCTGCGGCCTGCATGGACATGCTCCTTGCCCGTCAGGAGGTCGAGCCGACGACGCCCTCGACCAGGTAGTTCATGCTCTCGAGCTGGATCGCCGTCTCCTCGTAGGCGGTGCCGGCGGGGACGACGACCTTGCCCGTGTTGTCCTTCAAGGGTCCCTTGATGACGGAGTAGCCGCCCTTCATGATCTGGGCCTTCACCTCGTCGGCGTTCTTGCGCGCGGCGTCGGTGACGGCGGGCCCGTAGGGGCTCATCTTGATGAAGCCCTCCTTGAGGCCGCCGCGCACGAAGTTCGGCAAGGGCTCGCCCTTCAGGGCCTTCTCGACGAACATCGTATAGACGACCTGCCAGTTCCACTCGGCACCGGTGAGGTAGCCCTTGGGTGCCAGCGGCGCCTGGTTCGCGTGGTAGCCGCAGGTGTAGGCGCCGCGCCGCTCGGTCGTCTCGACGACGACCTTCGGGCTGTCGACGTGGCAGGTGATGACGTCGGCACCCTGGTCGATGAGCGCGTTGGTGGCCTCGGCCTCCTTGACGGCCAGCGACCACTCGCCCGTGAAGATCACCTGGGTCGTGATGCTGGGATCGACGGACTTGGCGCCCAGAGTAAAGCTGTTGATGTTGAGAAGGACCTGGGGGATCGGCTTGGCGGCGACGAAGCCCAGCTTCTTCGACTTCGACATGTGGCCGGCGACGATGCCGTTCAGGTACTGCCCCATGCCGATATAGCCGAAGTAGGACCCGGCGTTCATCGGGTCCTTGTCCTTGTTCCACAGCCCGCCGCAGTGGCGGAACTGCACGTCCGGATACTTCTTCGCCATCTTCAGCATGTAGGGGTCGAAGTAGCCGAACGAGGTCGGGAAGAGCAGCGTGGCGCCGTCGAGGTTGATCATGCTCTCCATGGTCTGCTCGACGTCGACCGTCTCGGGGACGTTCTCCTCCTCGACGACCTGGACCCCGCTCATCTTCTTGATGACGGCGGCGCCCTCGGCGTGGGCCTGGTTGTAGCCGTAGTCGTCCTTGGGTCCGACATAGATGAAGCCGACGACGAGGTCGGCCGCCTTTGCCGGACGCATGCCGAGGCCGCCCATGACGACGCCGGTCGCCATGCCGGCACCGACGCTCGAGAGGAGCCTGCGACGATCGAGCTTCATCATGGTGGCGCTGCCTCCGTCCTGCCGGCCCTCCACCGGGCCGGCCCGCTGTCTTGTCAGACGCAAGCATCGTGCCACGCCCGAATGGCGCGGATTTCCTGGATGCGAGGCCCAAGGACGGCGGGACGATTGCCTAGATTGTATGCAATCGATGCCCGCTGCTGCCCTCACAGGCAGGTTTGCGGGCATCGGAGGTGCCGATTGTGTGCAATCTCACTTCGGCTCCGGAAGCAGGCTCACATGGGCGGAGACGATCCGCCAGCCCTCGGGCATGCGAATCCAGGTCTGGCTCTGGCGCCCCAGCCGACCCGAGAGCTGGCGCCGATACTCGGTGTTGGCGGTGGCGACGTCGCGTCCGTAGGTGGTGATCACGGTGCGGGTGAGGTCGCGGGCGAGGTCGGCCTTGGGCCGGCCGGCACGGAAGGCGCGGATCTCCTCGATGCCATAGAGGTTCTCGGCCACGCCGTAGCGAAGGGTGAGCGGGCTCGTCCAGAAGAGCTCGTCCAGCACCTCGGTGTCGTTCGCGACGAGCGCCTGCTCGTAGCGCTCGAAGACGGCCTCGACCTCGGCCAGGACCTCGGGAATGTTGATCTCGGGCACGGTTTTCCTCCTCAGGAATTGGGTGGCAGGGGGGCCTGGGCCACGCCCAGGCGCTCGAGCGCGTCGGCCACCCGGAACAAAAGATCCTCGCGCCAGGGGGCGGCGATGAGCTGGACGCCGATCGGCATGCCTCCCGGACGGGGCAGCGGCACCACCAGCACCGGCAGGCCGATGAAGGAGATGGGCTGGGTGTAGACGCCGAGGTTCGGCCGGACCGGGATCTCCACGCCGTCGACGACGGCCGTCTCCTGGCCCAGCAGCGGGGCCACATAGGGCGTCGCCGGAGCGATGACGATGTCGACATCGCCGAAAAGCTCGGCCATGCGCGCCCGATACCAGGCGCGGAAGCGCTGGGCCTGGATGACCCAGGCGGCGGGGGCGAGCGCGCCGGCGAGAAGTCGGTCGCGTGTCGCCGGGTCGAAGTCCTGCGGGCGCTGCTTAAGGTCGGGGAGATGGAGATTGCCGCCCTCGGCCGCCGTGATGACGAAGGCCGCGGCGCGGGCGCGGGCGGCCTCGGGAAGCTCGATCCGGCGCTCGACGCCCAGGGCCTTCACGACCCGTGCCACCGCCTCGAACGCCTCCGGCAGGCCGTTCCGGGCGAAGTGCCCCTCGGCCACGGCGAGGCGGAGCCCGCCCGTGCCGCTGCCCAGCACCCGGCGCACGGGCTCGAGGGGGCGGGGCGTCTGCGCGGGGTCGGCAGCATCCGCACCCTGCAGCGCGTCATAGGCCAGGGCGAGGTCGGCCGTGCTGCGCGCGAAGGGGCCCAGATGGTCGAGGCTCGCGACGAACGGAAAGGTGCGGCTGCGCGAGAGCCGGCCGTAGGTGGGCTTGAGGCCGAAGATCCCGGTGAGCGACGAGGGCACGCGGATGGAGCCGTTGGTGTCGCTCCCGAGCGTCAGCGGGACGAGACCGCCGGCTACCGCGGCCGAGGAGCCGCCTGAGGAGCCGCCGGCCGAGCGCTCCAGGTCGTGCGGGTTGTGGGCGTGGCCGTAATGGGCGTTCTCTGTGGTGAAGCCGTAGGCGTACTCGTCCATGTTGAGGGCGCCGAGGCAAAGGGCGCCGGCAGCGCCCATGCGCTCGACCAGAAAGGCGTCGCGGGCCGCGGGCGGGGCGTCGCGCTCGATCCGCGAGCCCGCCAGGGTCGGGATGCCGGCGAGATCGAAGAGGTTCTTCACCGCATAGGGCACGCCTGCCAGCGGCGGCAGCTCGGCGCCGGCCGCCCGGGCCTCGTCGACCGCGCGCGCCTCGCCCAGGGCCCTCTCGGCCATGACCTCGGTGAAGGCGTTGAGCCTGGGATTGCCGGCCTCGATGCGGGCGAGCGCCGCCTCGGCCACCTCGACGGCGCTCACGGCGCCCTTGCGAACGAGGCCTGCTGTCTCGGCCGCCGTGGTCCAGGACCCGATCATGGACGGTCCTCCGACGCGCGGAAGACGGGTGCCGGCTCGTCCGCCGGGCCAAGCTCGTGCTCGAGCACGAGCCCCGCCATGCGCGTCAGGAGCATGATGTTGCGGATCACGCCCGGGCGATACGCCGGGGCTATGGGCAGACCCTCGAGGGCGCTCGCGGCGTCGACGAACGCCGCGGCGGCGGCCTCGTCGGGCTCGGGCTTGTCGGACATGGCGGCCTCCTTCAGCTGTGCGATCCCCCGTGGCAAGCGATGTGCCAGCATGCGGCTGACGGGACCGGGCCCACGGTCGGCTGCTTTGCTGCCTACGCTTCGGGCACGCTCTGCCCCGATTGTATGCAATGAGGTGGCTCGGGCTCACGACGCGCGAAAGCGCGCGCTTGGTGGACGGGTATTGTATGCAATGGCGGCACGAGCCTTGCTCGGGCTCGCAGACCGCGGAGCGATGGGGAGAGTTGATCGTGTCGATGGTGCCCGAGTGTCTGGACCTTACCCGTCTCCGCCGGGCGTACGCCGAGGAGGGGCTCCGGCCCTCCATGCTCGTCGAAGGCCTGCTGCCGCGGCTCGAGGCGAGCGACGGTGACGCGGTCTGGATCACCCGGGCGACGGCCGACCAGCTGCGTGCCCGCGCCGCCGAGCTGGAGGCCCTGCCCGAGGCCACCCGGGCGGCCCTGCCGCTCTATGGCGTGCCGTTCGCCGTGAAGGACAATATCGACGTCCTGGGCTTCCCGACGACCGCCGCCTGCCCCGCCTTCGCCTATATGCCGGAGCGCTCCGCCACGACCGTGCAGCGGCTGCTCGATGCCGGGGCGATCATGGTGGGCAAGACCAACCTCGACCAGTTCGCGACCGGCCTGGTCGGCGTCCGCTCGCCCTTCGGCGCCGCCCGCAACCCCTTCGATGCGGCGTTCGTGCCGGGAGGCTCGAGCTCGGGCTCGGCCGTCGCCACAGCCGCGGGCCTCGTCAGCTTCGCGCTCGGCACCGACACGGCGGGCTCGGGCCGTGTCCCGGCCGGCTTCAACAACCTCGTCGGGATGAAGCCTACGCGCGGCCTGCTGCCGGCCACGGGCGTCGTGCCGGCCTGCCGCTCGCTCGACTGTGTTTCCGTCTTCGCGTTGACCGCTGCCGACGCGCTTGCGGTGGCAGAGGTCGCGGCGGGGCCGGACGCGGACGATCCCTACAGCCGCGCCCTCGAGGACCGGACGCTGCCCGACTGGCCAGCGCTCCGTGTCGGCGTTCCGCGGCCGGACCAGCGCGTCTTTTGCGGCGATGCCACGGCCGAGCGGCTCTACGAGGAGGCGCTGGGCCGCATGGCCGAGCTCGGCGCCAGCATCGTCGAGATCGACCTCTCCCCGTTCACGGAGACGGCGGCGCTGCTCTACGAGGGCCCGTGGGTGGCCGAGCGGCATGCCGCGGTGGGCGCCTTCATCAAGGCCCATCCGGACGATGTCTGGCCCACGACACGCGCCATCATCGCCACGGCCGAGCGCCTCACCGCCACCCAGACCTTCGAGGCGATGTACCGCCTGGAAGAGCTGCGGCGGAAGGCGGCCCTGGCTTGGCGGGCGATGGACATCCTCTGCCTGCCGACCAGCCCCACCATCTACCGCCTGGCCGAGGTCGAGGCCGAGCCGGTGCGGCTCAACAGCAAGCTCGGCACCTACACCAACTTCGTGAACCTTCTGGACCTGGCGGCCCTGGCCCTGCCGGCGGCCTTCCGCCCCGACGGCCTGCCCTCGGGCATCACGCTCCTGGCGCCGGCCTTCACGGATCGAGCGCTCGCCCGGCTGGGGCAGGCCTGGCAGCGGCAGCAGGGCCTGACCCTCGGCGCCACCGGCGTCGGGCTCGACCCCGCCGAGCCGGCCCTGCCCGACGCCCCGGGCGGGATCGAGCTCGCCGTGGTGGGCGCCCACCTTACGGGCGAGCCGCTCAACGGCGAGCTGCAGGCGCTGGACGCCCGGCTGGCCCAGACCACGCGCACGGCCGACTGCTATCGCCTCTTCGCGCTCAACGGCACGCGGCCGGCCAAGCCCGGCCTCGCACGGGCCAAGGAGGGCGGTGCTGCGATCGAGGTCGAGGTGTGGCGCCTCTCGGAAGAGGCCTTCGGCCGGTTCGTGGCGGGCGTGCCCGCACCCCTCGCCATCGGCACGCTCGAGCTGGCCGACGGCCGCTCCGTCAAGGGCTTCGTCTGCGAGCCGATGGCGCTCGAGGATGCCCTGGAGATCACGGCGTTCGGCGGCTGGCGCGCCTGGCGGCGCTCCGTGGCTCAGCCCTCGGCGGGCGGCTGATCGGCCTCAGCCATCCAGCTCTGGAAGGCGCGGCCGACGCTGGCGAGGTGGCGGCGCATCGCCGCCTCGGCCGCGTCGCCGTCGCCCGCCAGGACGGCCGCCAGCACGACCGCATGCTCGCGCCTCGAGTAGCTGGGCCTGCCGCTCAGGCCGAACTGGAGCCGCGAGAAGGGCGCCAGCCGGCGGCGCAGCGCATGCGCGGTCTCGGAGAGATAGGCGTTGTGCGAGCCGTCGTGGATCGCCGCGTGGAAGGCGCGGTTGGTCTCGTCGATGTCGACGAGGCTGCCCGAGACCATGGCACGGTCGCAGACCCCGGCCAGGCTCTCCAGCCGCTCGCGCTCGAGGCTCGACATCTTGAGCGCGGCGAGCCGGGTGCAGGCGGCCTCGACCTCGCCCATGGCCTCGAAGAGCTCGGCGACGCGGCCGGGCGTGAGGCCCGCCACCACGGCACCCCGGTGCGGCCGGAGATCGACGAGCTGCATCGCCGCCAGCTGCTTCAGCGCCTCGCGCACCGGCGTGCGGGAGACGCCGAACTGCTGGGCCAGCGAGTGCTCGTCGAGGCGCTGGCCGGGCTCGAACTGGCCCTTGAGGATCCCTTCGGCGATGCCTTCGCGCAGCGCATCGGCACGGGTCCGCCAGCGGCGGCGCGACCCGGGCGACGACGGGATCGACGTCTCGGCGACGGTCAAAGGGGGATGCCGCTCGGATGCACGACCGCCTTCTCCAGCACGAGCCCCGACGACCCCAACGGCCGCCACGGACTCCGACAACGTGGCCGGTACTCGCATGTTCGATGCCAGATGTCAGCGGGAAGAGGGTTCGGGGCCGTCGGCCAGGGCCTGGAACAGCGGGCGACAGGCCTCGTGCCCGAGGTCGGGCAGGGTGCAGGCCTCCCCGATCGGGAACCAGCGCAGCTCGGTGTGCTCGGCGTCCATGACCTCGGGCTCACCGGTCCAGGCGGTGACGAGATAGAGATGATGAGGGCCTCCGCCCCGGTCGCCGGGGCCCGGCTCCTCGAAGGTCGCGAGCCGACGGAACGCCGTGGGCTCGACGCCGATCTCCTCGCGGACCTCGCGAACGAGCGCCGTCTCCAGCGTCTCGCCTGGCTCGGCCTTGCCGCCGATCACGTCCCAGCAGCAGGGCCGCACCTGACGATCGGGCGCGCGACGGCCGAGCAGGACGCGGCCGTCGCGAAAAAGGATGCCGAAGGCGCGCTCGATCATGCGAGGAGGCTTTCGTCTCGGGGGCGCCCCTGCGGCACCTCCCTCACCCACCTCCCTATAGCGCGGAGCGGGCCCACGGTTCCCTGCGAGGGAGCCTCGGGCCCGGGCGAGGAGTGCTGCCGTCAGGCGGCCTGCGGCACCGGCGCCGGGCGGAAGACGGTGGGCCGCAACGCCCAGACACCGTCACCCAGCAGGGCCTGCACGAAGAGCGCCAGCGCCCAGAACGCGGGATACTCCCAGCCGCCGCCCTTGTTGGTGAAGAGCCAGCCATTGGCGCCGTGCACGGTGACGATGGCGCCGATCAGGATCGGCATGAGCGCGATCGCGGCAACCCGGGCATGGACGCCGAGGATGAGCGCCACGCCCGCCACGACCTCGACCGTCATGGTGAGATAGGCGAGCCCGGGCGGCAGGCCGAGCGAGGCGAAGAACTGGGCAGTGCCGGCCGGTGTGAAGACGAAGATCTTCAGCGCGGCATGCGCCAGCGTGACGGCGCCGAGGCCGATGCGGAGGAGAAAGGCGGCGTAGGGTGCCGTTCGCGTATCGATCATGCGTTGGTCTCCGGCGGTCGGGACATCGGCAGCCGTGCCCCGGTGCCGGAGATGTCATGGTCCGCCGTGCTTTGACAATCGTCCGATCCGGCCGCACTCTGTCCTCACAGAGTAGACATTCGGGCAGGGCCCTTGGACCGCTTGCGCGCCATCGAGATCTTCGTCCGGGCGGCCGAGGGCCAGAGCTTCTCCGACGCGGCACGTCACCTCCGCCTGTCGCGCAGCATGATCGCGGCGCAGATCGGCCGCCTCGAGGACCAGCTCGGCGCCCGGCTCTTCACACGCACGACGCGGCGCATCGGCCTCACCGAGGCGGGCCGAGCCTATCTCGAGCGCTGCCAGCAGATCCTGGCCGATCTGGCCGAGGCCGACGCCGCCGTGGCCGGCCTCGACAGCGAGCCGCGCGGCGTCCTCAAGATCAACGCGCCGCTCGCCTTCAGCAGGGCCTACCTCACGGAGGCCGTCGTCGCCTTCACCCAGGAGCATCCGAAGCTGCATGTCGAGCTGATCTGCAACGACCGGATGGTCGACCTCGTCGAGGAGGGCTTCGACGTGGCGGTGAGGATCGCCGGCGCCCTGCCCAACTCGCGCCTGATCGCCACCCGTCTCGCCGAGGCCCGGTCCATCGTCTGCGCGGCACCGGCCTATCTCGACCGCCACGGCCGCCCCGCTGCGCTGGCCGACCTCAAGGACCATGACTGCCTGACCTACAGCCTGAGCCGCGATCCCGCGTGCTGGGAGCTGGAGCGCGAGGGCCGGCTCGAGAGCGTGCGCGTGAAGGGCAGCCTCACCGCCAACAATGGCGACGTCCTGCGCGACGCCGCCCTGCTCGGCCGCGGCATCATCATGCAGCCGAGCTTCATCGTCGGGCCCGACATCGCGGCCGGCCGCCTCGAGGCCCTGCTGCCGGGCTGGCGGGCGCCGGCGATCGGTGTCCACGCGGTCTACCTGCCCGGCCGCCGGCCGTCGCTCAAGGTCAGGCACCTGATCGCGTTCCTGCGCCAGCGCTTCGCGGGCGTCCCGCCCTGGGAGCGGGGGCTGGCGGGCTGAGAACGGCGCGCCGCAACCCTCGCGGACAGCCTGGGAGGCCTGCTAACCTGGGCCGTGAGGGAGCCCGTCAGACCCATGCCGTCGGAGCCGCGTCGACCGTGAGCACGCCCGCCAGCCCCGGCGCCCTGCGGGGCCTTGCGAGCCCGAGCCGGCTGGGGCTCGGCTGGGCGGGTGCCGCGCTGCTCGTCGGCATCGGCGCGTGGGCTCTGGGAGACAGCAGGACCGCCGCGCTCGTCTGGGCCGCGGGCATCGTGCCGGTGCTGGCCCTGCTGATCGTCGAGATCGTCCGGAGCCTTCTCAAGGGCGAGGCCGGCGTCGACATCATCGCGGCGCTCTCGATGCTGGGCGCGCTGCTCCTGGGCGAGCATCTGGCCGGCGTCGTCATCGCGCTGATGCTGGCCGGCGGCAATGTGCTCGAGGAGGTGGCGGAGCGCCGCGCCACCCGCGAGCTGACGGCGCTCCTGGACCGCACGCCGCGCACGGCACATCGCGAGCGCGACGGGGTGCTGGAGGACGTGCCGGTCGAGGCGATCCAGCCGGGCGATCGGCTGCTCGTGAAGAGCGGCGAGCAGGTGCCGGTCGACGGCGATGTGGAGGCGTCGCCGGCCGTGCTCGACGAGTCGGCGCTGACGGGCGAGGCGCTGCCGGTGGAGCGCGCGGTGGGCGAGCGGATCGGCAGCGGCACGACCTCGGCCGGGCCGCCCTTTTTCCTGCGCGCGACGGCCACCGCGGGTGCCAGCACCTATGCCGGCATCGTGCGGCTGGTGGCGGCGGCCCAGGCCGAGAAGGCGCCCTTCGTCAGGCTCGCCGACCGCTGGGCCGTGGTCATGCTGCCGGTGACCCTGGGCCTTGCCGGCCTCGCCTGGCTGATCTCGGCGGACCCGGTGCGGGCCCTTGCCGTCCTGGTGGTGGCGACACCCTGCCCGCTGATCCTGGCAGCGCCCGTGGCGATCGTGGGCGGGCTCTCGGCCGCCGCCCGCCGCGGCGTCCTTTTCAAGGGCGGGGGTGCCCTCGAGACCCTGGCCCGCGCGCGGACCGTGATGTTCGACAAGACGGGCACGCTGACGACCGGCATGGCCCGTCTCCAGGCGATCGAGACGGAGGCCGGCCGTGCGCCTGAGGACGTCCTCCGGCTGGCGGCGTCGCTCGACCAGTCCTCGCATCACGTGATCGCAGCGGCCATCGTCCGTGCCGCCCATGATCGCGGGCTGCAGCTCGCGCTCACGACCGACGTCGAGGAGGCGCCAGGCATCGGCCTGACCGGGCGGGTCGAGGGCCAGGAGGTGCGTCTCGGCGGCCTCGCCTATGCGGCGGGCGCAGCACAGGTGCCGGAATGGGCCGACCAGGTCCTGCGCCGGGCCGCCCGCGACGGTGCCTCGAGCGTCTTCGTGGCGGTGGACGGCGCGCTCGCCGGTGCCCTCGTGCTGGCCGATCAGATCCGCGGCGAGACGCCCCGCGCGCTCAGGGCGCTGCATCGCGCCGGCATCAAGAAGATCGTGATGCTGAGCGGCGACCGGCTCGATGTCGCCGAGGCGGTGGCGGCAGCGCTGGGCGTCGACACGGTGCTGGCCGAGCGCAGCCCGGAGGACAAGGTCGACGCGGTGCGGGCCGAGCGGGCCGAGGCCGTCACCGTGATGGTGGGCGACGGCATCAACGACGCCCCGGCGCTGGCCGCAGCCGACGTGGGCGTGGCGATGGGCGCCAGGGGGGCGGGTGCCGCCAGCGAGGCGGCCGACGTCGTGCTGCTCGTCGACCGGCTGGACCGCCTGGCCGACGCGGTGGCGGTGGCCAGGCGTGCGCGGCGGATCGCGCTCCAGAGCGTCGTGGTCGGGATCGGCCTGTCCGCGCTCGGCATGATCGCGGCGGCGCTGGGCTTTTTGCCACCGGTGGCAGGTGCCCTGGCCCAGGAGGCGATCGACGTCGCGGTGATCCTGAACGCGCTGCGCGCGGTGGGCGACGGGCGCCGCCGGGCCCTGCGGCTGCCCCCCGCGGAGGTGCAGCGCCTCGCGGCCGACCACAGCAGCATGGGCCCGGTGCTGGACCGGATGCGGGCGCTGGCCGACCGGCTGGGCCTGGATGCGGATGGCGGGCTCAGGCAGGAGCTGGTCGCGGTCGAGCGCGAGGTCCGGGAGCGCATCCTGCCGCACGAGCGGGCCGACGAGCAGCAGCTCCATCCGCAGATCTCCCCGCTCCTGGGCGGCGACGACCCGATGGCCGCGATCAGCCGCACGCACCGCGAGATCGTTCACCTGGCGCGGCGACTGGGCCGCCTCGTGGCCGACCTGCCGGCGGACGGGCCGTCGCCCGAGGAGCTGCCGGCACTGCGCCGCACGCTCTACAGCCTCGAGGCGATCCTGCGCCTGCATTTCGCGCAGGAGGACGAGATCTACGAGAGCATCGCGGGCGACGGCGAGGCCTCTACGGGCTCAGCGCGCGCGGGCCGCTGACGGCGGGGTTGCCGCGCTCGTAGAAGCGCAGCGGGCGGTGCGCCTCGCGGCTGATGCCGATCCGCACGCTGGTGCCGATGGGGCCCGTCGGGCGATCGGGCGCAGCGAGGCGGAGCGGCCCGTCGGCGCAGAGGTCCCGGCCGGACAAAGCGAGGTCGATGCGCATGGCCCGCCCGAGGCGGCCGGGCCCGCGGGCGAGGTCGTGGGGGCGTACGGCCTTGCTGCCGGGCACCATCAGCGGAGCACCTTCGACGGGCTCCAGCGCCCGCAGGAGAACGCCGGCACCCACGCCCGGCGTCTCACCGCTGACGTTCAGGCAGTACCAGCAGCCATAGCTCAGATAGACGTAGGCGTGGCCGCGCTCGAGGAAGAGAGCCCGATTGCGAGGCGTCTCGCCGATGAAGGCATGCGCGGCGGCATCGCCCACGACGTAGGCCTCGGTCTCGACGATGCGCCCGCTGAGGCGCCCGGCGTCGACATCGTGGACGAGGAGCTTGCCGATCAGGAAGCGCGCGAGCTCGGCGGTGTCGACCGGCAACGCCGAGCGCGCGAGGCCGGGCGGTCGCGGGGCGGGATCGGCACGGGGCAGGGATAGGGCCAAGGCTCCTCCGCTAGCTGCTGCCCTTGGCAGCTTGATCGCCAGCCGATAGGTAGCACGCGCCTCGATCAGACGGGAAAGGGCAGCCGCGTGCGCCTACGGATCACGACCTGGAACGCCAACTCGGTGCGGCTGCGCGAGACGGCCTTGAAGCGGATCGCCGAGGAGATCCGCCCCGACGTGCTCTGCCTGCAGGAGACCAAGGTCGAGGACGGCAAGTTCCCGTTCGCGATGGTCGAGGAGCTGGGTTTCTCCCATCGCTACATCCACGGCCAGAAGGCCTATCACGGCGTGGCCGTGCTCTCGCGGGTGCCGCTCGAGAATTGTGTCTCGCGCAAATGGTGCGGGGTCGAGGATGCCCGCCACTGCGTCTGCGGCCTGCCGGGCGGCATCGAGCTGCACAATTTCTACATTCCCGCCGGCGGCGACGTGCCGGACCCCGAGGAAAATCCAAAATTCCGCCACAAGCTCGCGATGCTGCGCGAGCTCACCGACTATTTCGGCGGCCGCAAAGGCGACGGCGCCCGGGTGGTGCTGGTGGGCGACCTCAACATCGCCCCGCTCGAGACCGACGTCTGGAGCCACCGCCAGCTCCTGGACGTGGTGAGCCACACCCCCGTCGAGACCGAGGGCCTGATCCGGCTGCAGCAGGCCTACGGCTTCGTCGACGCCGTGCGGGCGATCGTCCCCCCGACCGAGAAGCTCTATTCGTGGTGGTCCTACCGGGCCCGCGACTGGGAAGCGTCGGACCGTGGGCGGCGGCTGGACCATGTCTGGCTCTCGCCCGAGCTGGCCCCGAGCCTCGTCACGGCCGAGGTGCGCCGCGACGCCCGCGGCTGGCCCGGCCCCTCCGACCATGTGCCGGTGACGGTCGAGCTCGAGGTCTGAGGCTTTCGCGAGGCGTCGTCGGCCCGCAGGCGGCGGACGACGCCCGTGAGGCGCCGCCTGCTGCGCCAGCCGCCGGGCGAGCCCGCCGAATCCGCCGCGGCCTCGAATGACAGGCCCTCGGCGCCGACGATGAGCCGGCCGCCGCGCCTGATGGCCTTGCGCGCCAGGCTGTAGGGGCGGATGGCCCCGAGCTCGACGTCGGCCACGTTCTGCGCGGTCCGGGTGCAGCACCAGCAGAGGATCGGCCAGCGCCGGCCGCGCGCCATGCCGGGCGGCAGCTCGATGACGACGCTGTGCGGCAGGTCCCTCAGCACGCGACGCAGATCGTCCGGGCCGCCGGCGATCACGCGCACGCGAAGCCTGGCGCCGCCGTGATCGACCCAGAGCCAGGCACAGCCCTGGGCGTCGTAGCGCAGCACGCTCACATGGCCGAGAAGCGGGTGCAGGACGAGGCGGCGCATGAGCCAGCGCGCCAGTCCTGGCCAGCCCTTGCCGACGAACGGACGGAAGACCAGAAAGACAGAACCCACGCTCGGCCCCCGCGCGCTGCCGACGCGCGGGAACCTAGCGGTGGAGTGTTGCAGTTCCGGGCGCGCGTCGCGCCTAGATCTCCTTCTTGCCCATCTGCTCGGCGATGTAGTCCGCCTGGCGGATGGCGAGCGTGACGATCGTCAGCGTCGGGTTCTCGGCGGCGCTCGTCGTGAACTGGCTGCCGTCCGAGACGAAGAGATTGGGGACGTCCCAGCTCTGGCCGTGCTTGTTGACGACGCCGTCCTTGGCCTCCGCGCTCATCCGGTTCGTGCCCAGATTGTGGGTCGAGGGATAGGGCGGCACCTCCCAGACCTCGGTGGCGCCGGCCGCCTCGTAGAGGGCGCGGCCCTGCGTGTAGGCGTGGCTGCGCATCGCGATGTCGTTCGGGTGGTCGTCATAGTGGACGTTCGGGATGGGCAGCCCGAACTGATCCTTCTCGGTCGCGTGGAGCGTGACGCGGTTGGTGGCACGCGGCATGTCCTCGCCCACGATCCAGGCACCCGCCATGTGGCTGTAGGTCTCGAGCTTCCGCGTGAAGTCGCGGCCCCAGGCGCCGGGATCGAGGAAGGCCGCCATGAAGGGCAGGCCCAAGGAGATGGTCTCGAACTCGTAGCCGCCGACGAAGCCGCGCTTGGGGTTGTTGCCCACCTCGTCCTGCACGATGCCGGCCATCGTGGTGCCGCGGTACATGTGCACCGGCTGCTCGTAGGCGGCGTAGATCGAGCCCGTCATGTGCCGCATGTAGTGCTTGCCCACGGCGCCCGAGCTGTTGGCGAGCCCGTCCGGGTACTTCGCCGAGGCCGAGTTCAAGAGCAGGCGCGGGCTCTCGATCGAGTTGCAGGCGACGCAGACGACGCGGGCCTTTTGGACCTGGTGGTTGCCGTCCTTGTCGGCGTAGAGCACGCCCGTGACCTTGCCGGCATCGTCGTGCTGGATCTGGAGCGCCATCGACTGGGGCCTGAGATCGAGCTTGCCGGTCGCCAGCGCCTTCGGGATCTCGGTGTAGAGCGTCGACCATTTGGCGCCCGACTTGCAGCCCTGGAAGCAGAAGCCGATCTGCAGGCAGGAGGAGCGCCCGTCGCGCGGCTGGCTGTTGATCGACATCCGGCCGGTGCTGACCTCCTTGTACCCGACGCGCTTGGCGCCGGTGTACATCACCTTGAAGTTGTTGTTGCCCGGCAGGCCCGGAATGCCGTTGGTCCGGGTCGTGCCCATCTTGTCCTCGGCCTTGGCGTAGTAGGGCTCGAGGTCCTGGAGCGTCACCGGCCAGTCGAGGAGCGCAGCACCCTCGAGATCGCCATAGACGGTGCGCGTCTTGAGCTCGTGATCCTGGATCCGGAGCGAGGCACCGGCCCAATGCACGGTGGTGCCGCCCACCGTCTTGCAGATCCAGGCCGGCAGGTTGGGAAAGTCCTTGGCGACCCGCCAGGTGCCCGAGGTGGTGCGCTTGTCGAGCCACGAGAGCTGCGCGAAGGCCGCCCACTCGTCGTTGACGAAATCGTCGATGGTGTGGTGCTTCCCCGCCTCGAGGAGGACGACCTTGATGCCCTTCTGGCAGAGCTCGTTGGCGAGCGTGCCGCCGCCGGCACCCGAGCCGACGATGAGAACGACGCCATCGTCGTTGAGATCGTAGCTGGCCATGGCCATCCCCCCTCAGCCCAGATACGGCGCGGGGCTGGCCGCCGCGTCCGGTTGCATCGTCCAGCCGGCGTCCTGAAAGCCTCGCAGGAGGTAGCCGCCATATTCGAAGGAGCTGCCCTGGTAGCCGAAGTCGGCCCAGACGAGCTGGTTGTTGTAGAGCGCCACCACCGTGTGGCCGCGAACGGCCTGGAAGAAGGGCGTCGTCTCGATGCTCTTGAGCACCTCGACGCGCGTGCCGTCCGAGAGCTCGTGGAAGGGCACGCCCAGGGCCTTGTCGAGCCCCGCGATCCCCTCCTTGAGCTGCGCTGCGAGCGCCGGGTCCTTGGCGGCCTTGGCGTCGAGCTCCTCGACCGAGGTCGCGTAGTAGATGTCGCCCAGCATGTCGTGCGGGTAGATCGCGCGCATCATCAGCAGCAGCGAGCGCGCCTCCCCGTCCTTGAGCGCGCCGAGCTCCATCGCCCATGCGCCGTCGCTGGCGGTGATCATCGTGATGCCCGAGACCACGCCCACCATCGCCGTGCTCGTCGCCGCGGTTCTCAGAAACGCGCGGCGATCCATGATTCGCTTGCTCATTACTGGCCTCCCCGATCCGCGCCTATCAGCGGTAGCGCCCATGCCGCTGCAAAACCTCGATCTTGTAGCCGTCGGGGTCCTGCACGAAGAAAAAGCGCGCCATCAGCGCGCCCTCGCGAAAGAATTCCTTGATGTCGGCGGGCGAGAGCCCCGCCGCCTGAAAGCGCCGATGCTCGGCATCGAGATCGTCGACGCAAAAGGCCATGTGGCCGTAGCCGTCGCCATGGCCATAGGCCTCGGTGCGCCCCTTGTTCAGGGTGAGCTCGACCTCGAAGTCCGCCTCCGCATTGCGCAGGTAGACCAGCGTGAAGCTCTCGAAATCGAAGCGGTCGGCGACCTCGAGACCGAACGCCTCACGGTAGAAGGCGACCGAGCGCTCGAGATCGAGGACCCGCACCATGGCGTGGATGGCCTTGGCCAACGGCCTATTCCTCCCTTTGGCTTGATGCCGAGAGGCTACGGCAGACGCGGGCCGCTGTGGTATTAGCGCGATACTACCGGAGCAGGATGGGGGCTCCGATCCCCCGGCAGCCTTGCCGCGCAAGGTCGGCGCGTGGCAGAAGTCGCGCGGACTGTTGGGTCGGGAGAAAGCGATGACGGGCGAGTGGGAGCGGCGGCCGGCTGGACGGAGCGGCCTCGAGCTGCCCGTGCTGGGCTTCGGCGGCGCCCCTATCGGCGGGCTGCGCAAGAAGGTGACCGACGAGCAGGCCGCGGCGGCCGTCGATGCAGCGTGGCGAGCGGGCTTCCGCTACTTCGACACCGCCCCGCTCTACGGCCACGGCAAGAGCGAGCGGCGGCTGGGGCGGGCGCTGGCCACACGGCCGCGCGCCGAGTTCCTGCTGTCGAGCAAGGTGGGCCGGCTCCTCGTGCCGTCCTCGGCCGATCCGGAAGCGCCGGTCGAGATCGTCTACGACTACAGCTACGACGGAGCGAAGCGCTCCCTCGAGGCCAGTCTCGAGCGGCTGGGGCTCGAGCGCATCGACATCGCCCTGATCCACGACATCGACGTCTGGACCCATGGGGCCGAGCAGCCCCGGCGCTTCGCCGAGGCCTTGGACGGCGCCTACCGGGCGCTGGCCGACCTGCGCTCCGAGGGCGTGATCCGGGCCATCGGCCTCGGCGTCAACGAATCCGAGCCAGCCAAGGCCTTTGCGCGCCGGGCACCGATCGACCTCGTGCTGCTGGCCGGCCGCTACACGCTGCTCGAGCAGTGCGCCGCCCAGGCATTCCTGCCCTTCTGCCTCGAGCGCGGCATGGGCGTCGTGATCGGGGGCCCCTACAACAGCGGCATCCTGGCGACGGGTGCCGTCGAGGGGGCGCTCTACAACTACCTGCCGGCGCCGCCCGGCGTGCGGGAGCGCGTCGGGCGCATCGAAGCGGTCTGCGCGCGCCACGGGGTGCCGCTTCCCGCGGCCGCGCTGGCCTTCCCGCTCCGCCACCCGGCCATCACCTGCCTGATCCCTGGCATGGTCGACGCGGGCGAGGTCGAGGCGACGGTGGCGCTGGCGCGGGCGACCACTCCCGAGGCGCTGTGGACGGACCTTGCGGCCGAAGG
Source organism: uncultured Alphaproteobacteria bacterium (assembly GCA_963735065.1). Classification (GTDB taxonomy): domain Bacteria; phylum Pseudomonadota; class Alphaproteobacteria; order Geminicoccales; family Geminicoccaceae; genus CAVTJL01. The sequence goes on from CAVTJL010000001.1 coordinate 795,719, forward strand.
GCTGATCGAGGATGGGCGCGCCGCGGCCGGTCAGTGAATGGCTGGCGGGCGGTGCCCCGCCTCTTCCCGGCTCGCCGGCGCCGCATCCTCGGCGCCGCGTGTGAGGAAGGTGGTGCAGGCGATGCGCAGAAGCGAGGCGAAGTTCCGCACATCGCCCTGCAGCTCCAGCACCTCGTCATAGAGCAGGCCGATGAAGCGTGGCGTCGAGACCTGCTCGACGCCGGCCATGCGGTCGAGGATAGCCCAGAAGCGCGCCTCGAGCCGGATGCTCGTCACGGCGCCGTGCAGACGCAGCGACCGGGTGACCGGCTGATACTCGGCGGGATCGGTTCCGGCATAGATCCGGCACATCGTTTGGCCTCCTCCTCTTTATCCGGTCGCCTCGCAAGGGCGGCCTCTTTGTCGACCCTCTAGGATAGCCGCTGCGAGCCTCGCCGCCTGCGCCTCAGCGCGCGGCCTCGCGCACCAGCCTATAGCCCTCGGGCTCCGTGACCAGGAGGCTGTTCTCGCCGGGCGTGGGCTCGATCTTCTGGCGCAGCCGGTAGATGTGGGTCTCGAGCGTGTGGGTGGTGACGCCGGCATTGTAGCCCCACACCTCGCCCAGCAGCACCTCGCGCGAGACCGGGCGGTCGCCGACCCGATAGAGATATTTGAGGATCGCCGTCTCTTTCTCGGTCAGGTGGACCTTCTTGGGGCCCACGACCAGCATCTTGGCGGCGGGCCGGAAGCTGTAGGGCCCGATCTGGAAGGTCGCATCGTCGCTCAGCTCGAACTGGCGCAGCTGGGCCCGGAGCCGGGCCATCAGCACGCCCAGGCGGACGGGCTTGGCCACATAGTCGTTGGCGCCGCTCTCGAGCCCGAGGATGGTGTCGGCGTCCGTGTCGTGGGCCGTCAGCATAATGATCGGCGCCTTGACGCCGTGGCGCCGCAGCAGCTTGCAGAGATCGCGCCCGTCGGTGTCCGGGAGCCCGACATCGAGGATGACGGCATCGAAGGCATGACCGCCGACGACCTCCAGCGCCTCCTTGCCGCTGCTCGCCTCCGTGATGGCAAAGCCTTCATGGAGGGTGAGCTGCTCGGCCAGCTCGCGACGGAAGGAATCATCGTCGTCGATGACCAAGATGCGATGCGATGTCGGCATATGTTGGGCGGCCCCGGGATGCTTGCTCGCTCGAAGGAGACAACTCTAGCGGTGCGGAGGACGGCGGTGAAGAGACTGGGCCGTGTTCTCGGAGCATCGGTCGGAAGCGTCCCGCGCGCAGCGACCCTCCGACCCGGCATTTCACGGTCGCACACGCGGAGAATCGGCGCTATGGCCATGAGCTAGCGGCCGGATCCAGGCCGATCGAGCGCCGGCACGGGGGGCAGGTGGGTCTCATTCTCTTCATCACGGCCATGGCGGCTCTCGCCCTGCATCTTCCCGCCGCCGCTCTCGCGCCCGCCGTCTGGCCGTTCGCGCTCCTCATCGGCGCGGTGGCGGCATGGCGCTACGGATGGAGCCTCGTCCACCTCGTCCGCGCGCTCGTCTATCGGCGCCTCGTCTTTCCGCGCCGGCGGGCGGGGCTCTCCCGGCTCGTCGAGGATGCGCAGGAGAACGAGGCCGATCGCGCGGCCCTCTTTCCCGAGCTGGTGGCGCTCCTCCCGATCGGCCGGGAGCCTGCGGAGACGACGGCTGCCGTTCTCCGCAGCCTGATCGAGCAGGCGAAAGGCTATCCACGGCCTTTGACCATCGTCGCGACGCCGGGCGAGATCGGCGACGAGCGCTTCGTGAGACGCCTTTTCCAGGAGGCCTCCCCTCCCGACCGGGTGCGCCTCGTGCTGGTGGCCCCGCGCCACCCGGGGCCGCGCGCGGCGCTCGCCGCCGGTCTCATCGCCGTCAGCCGGCTGAGGCCGCCGCCGCAGGCGCTGCTTCTCCTTCTCGATCCGCGCGCCGTGCTGCTGCCGGGCACGCTCGAGCGCACCGTTCCCTTCCTGGCACTCCGGCCCGAGCTCGGATTCGTCACAACCGATCAGGACGCCGCGCCCACCGGGAGCGGCCCATTTTCCGCCTGGCGGGCGCTCAGGCTGGCCCGTCGGCAGCTGCTGTGCAGCTCCTTCGCGCTGGGCGATCGCGCGCCCCCGGGCGAGGACGGCCTGCTGATCCTCCCGATCGGGCTCGCGACCCGGCCGGACCTGCTGGCGCTCGTCCGCGACGAGGGACCGGGCGGCCCGCGGCCCGATGGAAGCGAGGCGTCGGTCGGCGCCCACGGGACGATCTGGCGGTGGCTCGTCGGACAGGGCCTCGCCGGGCTCCATGTGCCGGACGTTCGGGTGCTCCTGATCGAGCGGGCGCCGGAGCGCGGCTTCCTGCGCGCCTCGGCCGCCCTGCTCCAGGTCGAGACCGGGGGATTGGCCTCGGCATTCCGCGGTCTTTGGGATCCCGACCCCATGCGGCTCGGGCCGCTGCTCTGGGGCTATCTGGTGGACCAGCGCCTCGGCGCAGCCCTCGACCTCCTGGCCCCGGTGGCAGCGCTGCTCGCCGCCGTCGCGGTCGGGCCGGGCGTCCTCCTGGCCTATCTCCTCTGGCTGATGTGCCTTTGGCTGATCGAGGCGCTCGTCCTGCTCAGCGTCCGGCCCCGCCCCGAGATCCTTGCCCCGCTGCTCGTCGGGTATGATCGCCTCTGGGCCCCGATCGTCCGGAGCAGGGTGCGGCCGTCCGCAGGCCGCCCCGCGATGCCCGGAGACACGCCGCGCAAGGTCGGCCTCGCCGCGCGCGCCGAGGCGGCCTGGGCCGACGGTCTTGCCATCCTGACGCTTCTTGCTGCTGCTGGCTTTGCCACCGGCGCGCTGACCCTGCCGCATCTTCCGGTCCTGGGCCGGACGTTCTAGGGGATCGGCATGGCCTCGCAGATCGCCCACGACACCGAGATCCACCGTCAGCACGTCAGGCTGAAGATCCCGCTGACGATCGAGATCGACGGCACCCGCTATCATGTCGACGACTGGTCGATGGGCGGCTTCGGCGTGGCCAACGCGATGACCTCCCGGCAGGTGGGCGAGCGCCTTCCGGCCCGCATCCTCTTCCCGTTCGAGGATTTCGAGGTCTCGCTGCACGTCGAGTGCCAGCTCGTCTACATCACCGAGGACAATAGCCGCTTCGGCTGCCGCTTCGTCGAGCTGGGCCCCGGCCAGCTGGCGCTCTTCCGCTACCTGATGGACGCCTATCTGACGGGCGAGATGGTGAGCGCCGGCGACGTGCTCGCGATCGCCGGACGGCCCAAGCCCGGCGAGGCCCGCGCCAAGCCCCCGATCTTCAATCCGTACCAGGAGGAGGAGCGGTTCGGCCGCCGCTTCGGCCGCATCGTCAGCGTGGCCCTTCTCTGCCTTTTGACCCTCGCCCTTGCCGGCCTCGTGGCGCTGGGCGTCCGCGACCGGTGGCTCACCGTCGAGGCCCGGAGCGCCGTCATCGAGGCGTCGATGTTCAGGGTCAGGGCGCCGGTCAGCGGCATGTTCGACGCCTCGCGTGCCGAGGGCATCCTCAAGAACGGCTCGCCGCTGGGCAAGATCCAGCCCACGGGCGCCGATGCGGTGGGCCTGACCAGCCCCTGCGAGTGCGTGGTGCTGGATTGGCGCATCGCGTCCGGGCAGTTCGTGGCCCAGGGCGAGCCGGTGGTGGAGCTCGTCGCGGCCGATCAGCCGCTCCTGGTTCGGGCGCAGGTTCCGTTTCGCGCCGCCGAGCGCCTGAGGCCCGGCGATGTCGCCGAAATCGCGATCCCGGGCCGGCCGCAGCCGGTGCTGGGGCAGATCGACAGTATAGACTTCAAGCCACAGCTGCTCGCGATGTCTCCCGGCGTGCGTGAGCTGCCGGTCGAGCCGCGGCTGGCCCAGGTGCTGATTCGCCCGGACAAGCCGCTCGATTTCGACGATCTGGGCTCCCTCGTGAGCGTTCGCTTTCCGTGAGTATGGCTTGCATTGTCAGCGGGTTGGCAAGCTCAGGGCGCAGCATTATGAATCGTGCCCCGGGAAGCACAGCTCGGGCAAGATTGAGGCATGGACCCGATGGGAGGCATGCCGGGCCAGGTTGTCCCATGCCGACTATCGGAGCGTCGGGAGTGAGGGACGCATGCTGATCCAGAAGTTCTTGAGGAACCTGATCCGGGCGGGCGAGCTGACGGTCATCGATGCCGCAGGTCAAAAGCACGTCTTTCGCGGTGAGAAGGATCTTCATCGCGTGACCATCCGGCTGCACGACCGTGCGCTGGAGCGTCAGATCATGCTCAATCCGCACATGGCCGTGCCCGAGGCCTACATGGACGGGCGGCTGACGATCGAGGAAGGTACCACCTTCGAGTTCTTCGATCTCAGCGTCTCGAACCTGCACGAGGGCGCCTCGAGCCTGCCGATGCAGGTGGCCCATCATGTCGGGCTGCTGACCCGCAGGATCCATCAGCTGAACCTGCCCGGCCGCTCGCGCGAGAACGTCCACCACCACTATGATCTGTCGAGCGAGCTCTACGGCCTCTTCCTCGACAATGAGCGCGAGTACACCTGCGCCTACTTCCCGACCGGGGAGGAGGACATCGAGGCGGCGCAGCGGGCCAAGGAGCTGCACATCGCAGCAAAGCTGCTGCTCGAGCCCGGCCAGACCGTCCTCGACATCGGCTGCGGCTGGGGCACGCTCGGCATCTATCTGGCCCGGCACTACGGGGTCAACGTCACCGGCGTCACCCTCTCGACCGAGCAGTGCAACTGGGCCAACGAGCGGGCCCAGGCGCTGGGCCTCGCCGACAAGTGCCGCTTCCTGGTCCAGGACTATCGTGCCGTCACCGGCACCTTCGACCGCATCACCTCGATCGGCATGATCGAGCATGTGGGCGTCAACCACTTCGGGACGATGTTCCGGAAGGTGCACGACCTCCTCAACCCGAACGGCGTGGCGCTGATCCACGGCATCGGCCGAAAGGATGGTCCGAGCTACAACCATCCCTGGCTGCGCAAATACATCTTCCCCGGCTCCTATGCCCCGGCGGTGTCGGAGCTGATGCCCGCCATCGAGCGCTCGGGCCTGTGGATGACGGACCTCGAGGTCCTGCGCCTGCACTACGCCCACACCCTGCGGTGCTGGCGCGAGCGCTTCTGCGAGCACTGGGACGAGGCCAAGGCGATCTACGACGAGCGCTTCTGCCGGATGTGGGAGGTCTACCTCATCGGCACCGAGCTGTTCTTCAGCCGCCAGGACGGCTTCATCTTCCAGATCCAGCTCGCCAAGGACCGCCTCGCCGTGCCGCTGACGCGCGACTACATCACCGACCACGAGCGCGGGCTCGATGCGCAGCGTGGCGAGGTGCAGCGCGCGGCCGAGTAGGGCCTTGCCACTCGAGCTCGCCTTCCGTCGCCTCGGTGAGGGGCCGCCTGTCCTCGTTCTCCACGGCCTGCTCGGGCAGAGCCGCAACTGGCAGGCCATCGCCCGGCGCCTGCAGCAGGCCGGCCTCGGCCTCTATCTCCTCGATCTGCGCAACCATGGCGCATCGCCCTGGTCGGACGAGGTGGGCTTCGCCGCCATGGCGGACGATCTCGTGGCGTTTGCCGAGAGCCGCCGGCTGGGCCGCGTCGCCCTCGTCGGCCACAGCCTGGGCGGCAAGGTCGCCATGGCCCTGGCGCTCCGCCGCCCCGACCTCGTGGAGCGGCTGGCCGTCGTCGACATAGCACCTGTGGCCTACCGCTCCGGATTCGAGGATCTGATCCGCGCCATGCTGGCGGTCGAGCTCCTGCCCGCGACTCGTCGCGCCGACGTCGAGGAAGCACTGACCCCGGCCGTTCCCGACGCGGGTGTCCGCGCGTTCCTCGCGAGCAATCTCGAGACCCGCGAGGGCCGCCTCGCCTGGGCGCCCAACCTCGAGGCGCTGCTGACCGGCATGGAGGCGCTGAAGGGCTTTCCCGAGCCGCCGGCGCCCGGCCGCTATGACGGTCCGACACTGTTTCTGCGCGGCGGCCTGTCCCGCTATGTGCGTCCGGAGCACGAGCCCACGATCCGCCGGCTCTTCCCCGAGGCCGAGATCGTCACCGTCGAGGGTGCCGGGCATTGGGTGCATGCCGAGGCACCCGAGCGGACGATCACCGAGCTCGGCCGCTTTCTCCTGCCCGCGCGCTGAGCGAGCCGCTCGCGGGCGCGCTACGCGGCGCCGGCCCGGCCGAGCCAGGTCCAGATCTGGCCGAGCACGCTTCGGTCGAGCGCCAGGACCGCCAGCCCGTAGGTCAGCGCGGCGACCACGATCAAGGCGGCAAGGCCCGGGATGGGCGGCAGATGCGGGCCGATCGTCCACCGCCACGCCAGGACCAGAAGAGCCATCACCACCGTCGCGAGATGGATGGCGACGAGACCGCGACGCGCGCCGGCGCGGTCGAGGCCGAGGGCCCGGCCTACCGCGACATGGCGCAGGGGCTGCATCAGCCAGCCGCGCAGCACGCAGGCCCAGCCGATCCCGACCACGCCGATCCCGGCCAGCGGCAGAGCCAGGAGAACCAGGAGGCCGCTCGAGATCGCCGAGAGCGCGAGCTGCAGGCCGACCCGCCCCGTTCCCCGCATCAGGGCCACGTCGATGTTGCCGAGCGGCAGGGCCGCGGCGGCCAGGGCCAGGAGCTGGAGGAGCGGGATGGTGGGCTGCCACGATGCGCCGAACATCAGAGGGACCAGATCCTCGGCCACCAGGGCGAGACCGACGAAGGCCGGCAGCCCCACGGCGCAGCTCGCCACGCTGAAGCCGCGCAGCGAGTCCGCAAGGGCCAGGGGCTGGCCCTGGAGCCCTGCGAACACGGGAACGGCCACCCGGCTGATGGGAAAGAGCAGAAGCTGGGAGCCCAGCCCCAGAAGCGAGCGCGCGAAGCCATAGCCGCCTACCTGGTCCACCCCGCCTACCCAGCCGACGAGGCCACGCAGCACGACCGTGTCCAGCACGATGAGGACCCGGTCGGCCGAGGAGTAGTAACCGTAGCGGTTGAGCTCGCGCAGATGCGGCCAGGACGGCCGGAGCCCGGGGCGGATCGGGTAGGTCAGGCAGAGCACGATCGCCTCGATGGCGGCGCTCGCGATCTGGTAGATGACGAGGCTCCAGGCTCCCAGGCCGGCCAGAGCAGCCGCGATCCCGAGGGCGCCACCTCCGGCGACCGCGAGAAAGGCCCTCAGCGCCAGAGGCTTGAACCGCAGCTCCCGGCGCAGCATGGCGATGGGCACGGCGGCGACCGCGCGCAGCGGCAGCACGAGGCTGACGGCGATGGTGAGGGGCATGAGCTGCGGCTCGTCCCACAGCCAGGCAAGGAGGGGCGCGGTCGCGACGCATATCACCATGCCCCCCACCGCCAGGGCCATGAGCCACCAGGAGACAGCGGTCGCATGGCCGGGCTCGAGCTTGCGGTGCTGGACGAGCGCCTCGGCCCAGCCTCCGGTGGTGAGCAGCGATTCGGCGACGGTCGTCCAGATGGTGGCGAGACCGATGAGCCCCCAGGCCTCGGGCCCCAGCAGCCGGGCCAGGATCCAGAAGATCGCGAGCCCGACCGACCACTGGCCCCACGTCTCCGCCGCGGACCAGAAGAGCCCCTTGCCGAGATGCTGACGCTGCATCGGCGCACGATGGGGGCAGAAGGCGCTCGGCCGCAACACCCTCCGCCGCCCCGTGCAACGTCAGCTCGTGGTGTGGCGCGAAGCACTCATTGGCATGGAACTGTCACAAGCATCACGCGGAGGGTTGACAGCAAGATAGGGCACCGAACAGTAGTACTGTCGGTCGGGCTCCTAGAAACTTGAAACCTATTGCCCCACGGCCCGTGCCGAAAGGGCCCGCTGCGAGCGCCTGACGCCCGAGCGGGTCACGGAGCGAGAAGGAGGAGAAGAAGTCAGTTTCGCAGGCGCCCTGGCGCTGTTGCCCAAGGGCCGTCGTGCGCGCAGCGAGCACCAAGGACGGCCCCGACCGCCTTGCCAGCGAGCCGTCCTGCCCCGCGACCACGGACGAGATGGCCCGATGCGGCCGCGCTCGCACGCCAACATGCGGAAAAGGAAGAAGGACCAAGCATGATGTCGCAAGCATCCTCGGTGGACTCGGACGAGGCCATGACTTTGGGAGCCAATGTCGTCGCGACGATCGTCGACGACGGTGCTGTGCTCCTCGACCTGGACAGCAAGTATTTCTATACCGTCAACCGGTCGGGCCAGGCGATCATCGCCATGCTCGAGGACGGCGTCACCGCAGGCGACCTGCTGGCGCGCTGCGCCAGCTGGGGCATGCCGGACACGGACCGCGCTGAGGTCCAGGGCTTTCTCACGCGCCTTTTGGACGACAGGCTGATCGAGCCGTCTCCTGCCCCGGGCGACACGGCCGCCGTGAGCTTCGATGCGGCGTGGCAGCCGCCCACCATCGAGCGGCAGCGCGAGCCGCTGCAGCGGATCATGGCCAGCGCCTTCGATCCGAGCCTGCCACTCGCCGAATGACGGCTGCGGCTGCGCGCGCCGCCCCCGTCGCGGGAGAGCGCTTCCCCTGCGGCCCGGTCGAGGTCGAGCTGCGCGCCGGCACGCCCGCGCTGCGCGACAAGCTCGCCGAGACCTTCGAGCTCTACACGGTGCGGTGGGGCGAGCCACGCCGGCATGTCGACGTCGAGGCGGGCTTTGTCGACGGCCCTGCGGCGATGGGCGAAGGCGCGGTGCTTCGCTGCGGCCGCATGCATGTCGACCGCGCGGGCGAGGATCTCGTGGCGGCCTGCCGCTCGGGAGCTGCCTGTCGCTCGTCCTCGGGCGGCACCCGCTGGAGGATCGACGTGCCCCGCGCCAGCACGACCGGCGAGGCCGTGCCCGAGGACATCGAGGATCTGGCGGGCCTGATCCTCACGACCGCCTGGCGCGGGCTCGGCATGGCGCCCCTGCATGTGGGCTCGGTGCTGAAGGGGGAGGTCTGTGCCCTTCTCTGCGCGCCCTCGGGCGGCGGCAAGACGACGCTGACGACGGCCATGATCCGCGAGGGCTGGCGGACGCTCGGCGACGACAAGATGCTGCTCGACCTCGAGCAGGACGGTCGCCCCCGCGTCTCCGCGCTGATCGACCGCTTCAACCTGCACCCGCAGTCGCGGCGCTGGTTCCCGGAGGTGGGCGACCTCACCGGCCTGCCGCGCTATTCCGCCTGGACGGACAAGCGCAAGGTCAGCGCCGAGGCCATCTGGCCCGGTGCCGTGGCACGCCAGGGCTTCCCGACCCACCTCCTGCGGCTCGACCGGCGCGAGGATGCCTGCGGCGTCACCGTCCGCCCGATGCCGCAGGCCGAGGTCCTGCCGACGCTGCTGCGCCAGACCGTGATCCCCAGCCACCGCGCCATCGCGCGGCCGATCCTGACCGCCGTTGCCGCGGCAGCCCAGCGCCTGCGCGGCCTGGACCTCGTGATCGGCAAGGAAGCCTACGCCACCCCCGGCTGGAGCCTGCCGCTCGTGGAGGCGCTCGCGTGAGCGGGGAGCCGGCGGTCAGCGTCGTCCTTCCGGTCCTGAACGGTGCTCGGACCATCGGCGAGACACTGGCGGCGCTCGCCCCTCAGGCCGGGCCCGACGTCGAGATCCTGGTCGTCGACAACGGGTCGACCGACGCCACCCGCGAGATCGTCGGCCGCTTCGACGTGCGCCTGCTGCAGCAGCCCAAGCGCGGGCCATCCTGCGCGCGCAACATGGGCCTCAACGAGGCGCGGGGCGCGATCGTCGTCTATGTCGACGCCGACATCGTGCCGACCAGCCGATGGCTGCGCGAGATCGCGCGTCCCTTCGACGACCCGACGGCCGTCCTGGTCGGCGGGCGCACGCTCACCTACCCGCCGCAGAACGCGATCGAGCGCTATGCGGCGCAGAGCGGCCGCTTCGAGCCCGAGCACAACGTGCAGCGCGATCCCTTCCCTTTCGCGCCGTCGCAGAACCTGGCCGTGCGCCGCCACGCCGCGGTGGCGGCCGGCGGCTGGGCCGAGGAGCTGCCCTATGCCGAGGATGTGGACTTCTGCCATCGGGTGCTGGTGACGCATCCCGGCAGCCGGATCGTCTACGCGCCGCGCGCCATCGCCTTCCATCACGAGCGCACCACCGAGAAGGGGCTGCGCCGCCAGGCCTGGTGCTACGGGCGCGGCGTCGCCGACATCTATCGGCGCTATCCGAACGTCGTCCGCTGGGACCTGCCGAAGACGCTCCGGGTCGGCCGCGTGCTCATGGAGCGCGGTCTGGCGCCGGTAGGGCTTGGCCTCGGGCGGCTGCTCGGCCGCATCCCCACCGAGCGGCATGAGTTCGCGATCTACCATCGCGCCTGGACCTGGTGGTGGTGGCGCGGCTTCTTCAGCGGCATGCTCCGCGCCGGCCGGATGGCGCCTCCATGAGCCTCAGGGCTTCCATCGTCGTCCCGGTCTACAATGGCGGGCACGATCTCGAGGCCTGCCTCGTGGCCCTCACCCGCCAGAGCCTGCCGCGGGCCGACTACGAGATCATCCTCGTCGACGACGGCTCGACCGATGGCAGCGCCGAGCTCGCCCGGCGGCACGGCGTGCAGGTGATCCGACAGCGCCAGCAGGGTGCGCCGGCAGCGCGCAATGCGGGCCTCCGCGCGGCCCAGGGTGCCTGGGTCGCCTTCACCGACGCCGACTGCGTGCCGTCCCGACGCTGGCTCGAGCAGCTGCTGGCAGCCGTCGAGCGACATCCCGAGGCGCTGGGCGCCGCCGGCACGACGACGGGCCTGGGCTCCGCCACGCCGGCCGCGCGCTTCGTCGACCTCAGCGGCGGCCTCGATCCGGCGCGCTATCTCGGCCACGCCCGCTGGCCCTTCGCCCCCACGGCGAACGTGATGTATCGGCGGGACGCGGTGCTGGCCCTGGGCGGCTTCGACGAGCGCTATGCCGCCTACGACGCCTGCGACCTCCACACCAGGCTCCGCCCGCCGCCGGGCAGCTTCCTCCTGGCGCCGCGCGCCCTGGTCCTGCACCGCCACCGCGCCACCTGGGGGCAGTATTTCCGGCAGCAGCGGAACTACGGCCGCGGGCTCGCGCAGTTTTGTCTGCGCCATCGGGGCGAGGTCGGCTGGACGGCGCTCACCGAGCTCAAGGCTTGGGGACGGCTCGCCGCCTCCCTCCCCGCCTGCCTCGGCGGCAAGGACGATGCGGCCCTCGTGCGGCGGGGGAGCTTCCTCAAGGATCTGGCCCAGCGGCTGGGCTTCGTGAAGGCCTACTGGTCACCGGCGGAGCGGCGCCGATGGCGGGTGGAGGTCGAGCGGCCCGAGAGCGCGCGCCCCGGGACTCCTGCGCCGCCTGAGACGTCGCATCCGACGGCCCGCCGATGCCCTGCTGTCGCTGCAGCTCGCCTGGTTCATGTGGCGGCTGCCGCGCCGGATGCGCACGGCGACGCTGCCGCAGCTCCTGGATGCGATCCGCGCGGCCCCCCGCTCCGGCAGCGGGGCCATCGAGGCCGACGTCGAGCGCATCCGCCGGCTGCGCGGCATGTGGTTCGGCCTTCCCGCCCTGGCGCCCTACAATACCTGCTTCATGCGGGCGCTCAGCATGTACCGGTTCCTCGATCCGGGCGAGGCCGAGATGCGCCTGCACTGGGTGATCGAGCCCGGGCGCACGGCGGGCGACCGCTTGCGCAGCCATGCCTGGGTGACCGTCGGCGGAAGCCTCGTCGAGGAGGTCGACATGACCGGGGCGGGCGTCACGCACGGGCTCTACAGCCACCCACGCGCGCCCGACGAGCGCGCCGTCCGCTACCCCTCAGCCACGCCAGGGCACGCCGCGCAGCGTGCGTGACACCACGAGGAGCGGCCTTGCCGCGTAGTTGAGGGCAGCGAGCTGCCGCGGCAGCGCCAGCTGCTCGATCTCCTTGGCCGTCGGCGCCAGGGTCTGCAGCGGCAGATAGGCCACGGGCCTGAGGCCGTCGTGCCAGCGCTCGCGCGCCCGCCAGTGCCACAGGCACTTTTGATAGTGCGAGGGATACCAGGAGGCGGCATCGGCATCGCGGAGAATGGCCTGCGCCACGGCCTCCACCTGCGGCCGAAGCGGCGGCAGGCGGTGGGCCACCTCCGCCGGCAGGGCATCAAGGCCCAAAAGCTCATCCGTCAGGGCGAGCGCCAGCAGCATCATGCCGGTGGCATGCAGCTCGGCTGCCCGGCGCAGCACGCCCTCCCAGTCGATCGCAGGCTCGGCGCGCAGCAGCCGGGCAAGGTCGACCAGGTAGCTGAGCGAGACCCACCACAGCTCCTTGGTCGCGTAGAAGCAGAGAATGAGCAGCAGATCCTCGGCGGCCGGCAGCGGCATGTCGGCACCGGCGCAGCGCACCTGCCGCCGGCGCTCCCAGAGCCGCTCGAAGCCGAGCGGGAAGTGGATCGAGGTCGGCGCCAGCCGCCAGTGCAGGTCGATCTTGACGAGCTGGTCCGCGCTCGCCAGCGGGTACTCGCCCCAGATCCGCGGCGGCCGCGTATGGCCCATCTCGATGCCGCAGCCGCGGAGCGCCGCGATGGTGGCCTCGACCTCGCTCTCATCCACGAGAAGATCGAGATCGGAGAACTGGCGGTAGGTGATCGAGCCGTGCAGCGCCTGCGCCCAGGCGGGTCCCTTGATCGGCATCACGCGCAGCCCCGCCTCGGCGCAGCGGCCGAGGAGGGTTGCCAGCTCGTGCGCCAGCAGAAGGTTGCGCCGAAGCGTGCCTTCGGCATGCTCGCGCAGCGCCGCCGCGACCTCCGGCGGCAGCGCCGCATCGCCAGCGCCGCGCAAGCCGCGATGCAGGACAGCGACGAGCTTGTGACGGCTGGCGAGGCGAAGCAGGCGCTGCCAATCCGGCGGAGCCTCGCCGGGAAGGCTCGGCGCCGCGGCATCGGTCGCCCCGACATAGGCCCTGCAGAGCTGCAGGAGCAGGCGCGCCTCGGCCGATAGGCTGTCGGAAACGCCTACGCTCATCGCTGGTCCTCGCCGGGCAAGAGCTCACGTCTACCGCGAGCTTCAGCCTTACCCCGCAGGCCCGGTCCGATCAACGGCTCGCGAAGCGCACCGTGGCGTCGTCACACCCCGACGCCACGGCCGCAGCACCGTCTCCTGCTCAGGAGGCCTCGCGCAGCGCTTCCCGCTCCTCCTTGAGGGCGCCCGCCATCAGGAAAGCCAGCTCGAGGCTCTGCTGCGCGTTGAGCCGCGGGTCGCAGTGCGAGTGGTAGCGGTCGCACAGCGCCGCCTCGGTGATCGCCTGGGCGCCGCCGGTGCACTCCGTGACGTCCTGGCCGGTCATCTCGAGGTGGATGCCGCCGGCATGCGTGCCCTCGGCCTTGTGCACCCGGAAGAAGGCCTGCACCTCGGCCAGGATGCGATCGAACGGCCGCGTCTTGTAGCCGGTCGAGGACTTGATCGTGTTGCCGTGCATCGGATCGCAGGTCCACACGACCGAGCGGCCCTCGCGCTGCACGGCACGGATCATCGGCGTCAGATGGCGCTCGACGTTCTCGTGGCCGATGCGGCAGATCACCGTCATCCGCCCCGGCTCGTTGGTCGGGTTGAGCACGTCGAGGAGCCGCAGCAGCTCCTCCGGCGACAGGCTCGGCCCCGACTTGATGCCGATCGGGTTGGCGATGCCGCGGCAGAACTCGACATGGGCGCCGTCGAGCTGGCGGGTGCGATCGCCGATCCACACGAGATGCGCCGAGGTGTCGTACCAGCGCCCCGAGGTCGAATCGATGCGGGTCAGCGCCTGCTCGAAGCCGAGCAGCAGCGCCTCGTGCGAGGTGTAGAAGTTGGTGCGGGTGATCTCGGGCGTGTTGAGATCCGTGACCCCGCAGGCCTGCATGAACTCGAGCGCCTCGGTGATGCGCCCGGCCATGTCGCGGTAGCGCTCGCCCTGCGGCGAGCGGTCGAGAAAGCCCATCGTCCACTGATGGACGCGGGTCAGGGCCGCGTAGCCGCCCTGGGTGAAGGCGCGCAGCAGGTTCAGCGTCGCTGCCGCCTGGCTGTAGGCCTGGACCTGGCGATACGGATCGGGCCGGCGGGAGGCGGCGTCGAACTCGAGGCCGTTCACGATGTCGCCGCGATAGGCCGGAAGCTCCACGCCATCCACCGTCTCGGTCGGCGCCGAGCGTGGCTTGGCGAACTGGCCGGCGATGCGGCCCACCTTGACCACCGGCATGCCCGAGCCGAAGGTCAAGACCACCGCCATCTGCAGGAACACGCGGAGCGTGTCGCGGATCTTGTTGGCGTCGAAGTCGGCAAAGGCCTCGGCGCAGTCGCCGCCCTGGAGCAGAAAAGCCTTGCCCGCGGCCACGTTCGCGAGCTGCTCCTTGAGCGCGCGGGCCTCGCCCGCGAAGACGAGCGGCGGAAAGGTCGAGAGACGACCCTCGACCTCGGCCAGCGCCTGCTCATCCTCGTAGTCGGGCATCTGACGACGCGGCAAGGCGCGCCAGCTACCCGGCTGCCAATCCCGACCCATTCTCGTCTTCCCTATCGTGCCGATCCACTCAGGAGACCGGCTGGTACATCGTCACCAGCTCTTCGGCCACGGTCGGATGGAGCGCGACGGTGGCGTCGAGCTCTGCCTTGGTGGCCCCGGTGGTAAGCGCCACGGCGACGATCTGGATGATCTCCGCAGCCTCGCTCCCCACCATATGGCATCCGATCACCTTGTCCGTGCTTTTGTCAACGAGGAGCTTCATCATGACCCGCTCCTCGCCCTCGGGCAGGGTCTCGATCATCGGCCGGAAGCGCGCGCGGAAGACCTGGACGTCGTGGCCAAGCTCCCTTGCGCGCGCCTCGGTGAGGCCCACGGTCGCCGCCTGCGGCAGGCCGAAGACGGCGGTCGGGATGGTGTCGTAGGCGACCGGGCAGGAGCGGTTGTTGAAGAGCTGCTCGGCGATCGCCCGGCCCTCGGCGATGGCGACCGGTGTGAGGTCGTTGCTGCCGGGCTCCAGGCCATACCCGCCATGGTCGCTGCAGTCGCCCACCGCGAAGAGGCCGTCGACGCAGCTCTTGTAGCTCCCGTCGACGAGAATGGCGCCGGTCTCGCTCATCCGGCAGCCCACCTTCTCGAGCCCGACGTGCTGGGTGTTGGGGATGGGCGCCCGACCCGTGGCGTAGAGCGCCATGTCGGCCTCGAGCGGGCCCTCGGTCGTGCTGAGCACCACGCCGCCCGACGCCGTCCTCTCGATCCGCTCGACCCGGGTCGAGGGATGCAGGACGATGCCCTTTTGGGCCATCTGGCCCGCCATCTCGGTGCGGATGTCCTCATCGAACCCGCCGAGCGGCAGCTCACGGCGGTAGATCAGATGCGTCTCCACACCGAGCCCGTTCATGGCGCTCGCAAGCTCGATGCCGATGTAGCCCGCACCGATCACGGCCAGCCGCCGCGGCCTGTCGAA
The DNA here is from genome assembly GCA_963735065.1 of uncultured Alphaproteobacteria bacterium. Lineage (GTDB taxonomy): Bacteria > Pseudomonadota > Alphaproteobacteria > Geminicoccales > Geminicoccaceae > CAVTJL01. The sequence continues at coordinate 811,080 of CAVTJL010000001.1, forward strand.
CACCTCCTCGAGGATGAAGTCGGAGGTGACGGCATGCTCGATGCCCGGCAGATCGGGCAGGCTGGGCCTGGCACCGACCGCGATCAGCACCCGCTTTGCCGTGACCTCCTGGCCCGCGGCATCCACGCGGAAGGTGCCGTCCGCGTCCCGACCCAGCAGGCGAGCATAGCCTGTGAAGATCTGGACCCCCGCCTTCTCGAGCATCTGGATGTAGATGCCGTTGAGGCGCGCGATCTCCTTGTTGCGCGCCTCGAGCAGCGTGCGGAAGTCATGACGCAGCCCTTCCGCCTGCCAGCCATAGGCGCGGGCGGTCTTGAACAGCTCGCCGAAATGGGCGCCATAGTTCATGAGCTTCTTGGGCACGCAGCCGCGGATCACGCAGGTGCCGCCCATGCGCGAGCTCTCGGCCAGGCCCACCTTGGCGCCGTGCGAGGCCGAGCGGCGGGCACAGGCCACGCCGCCCGACCCGCCGCCGATCACGAAAAGATCAAAATCCGCCACGGTGCCCTCGCGCGCCTCAGGAAATGCCACCGAGGCTGACGTACTTGATCTCCAGATACTCGTCGACGCCGTACTTGGAGCCCTCGCGGCCGAGCCCGCTCTCCTTCACGCCGCCGAACGGCGCCACCTCGACCGAGATCAGGCCGTCATTGACGCCCACGAGCCCCACCTCCATGGCCTCCGCCACGCGGAACACGCGGCCAATGTCGCGGGCGTAGAAGTAGCCCGCGAGACCCACATCGGAATCGTTGGCGAGCCTGATCACCTCCTCCTCGGTCTCGAACCTGAAGAGCGGCGCCACCGGCCCGAACGTCTCCTCGTGCGCGATCTTCATGTTGGCGTTGCAGCCGGCGAGCACCGTGGGCTGATAAAAGAGGCCGCCCAGCTCGTGGCGCTTGCCGCCGATCATGATCGTGGCACCCTTGCCCACGGCATCGCTCACATGCTCCTCGACCTTGTCGACCGCCGAGGCCTCGATCAGCGGGCCGATCTCGCTGCCGGCCTTCACACCCGGGCCTACCTTGAGCTTGCCCGTGGCCTCGGCCAGCTTCTTGGCGAAGGCGTCATAGACGCCGGCCTGCACATAGATGCGGTTGGTGCACACGCAGGTCTGGCCGGCATTCCTGAACTTGCAGCCGATGGCCCCCTGCACCGCGGCGTCGATGTCGGCATCGTCGAAGACGATGAAGGGCGCATGCCCGCCCAGCTCCATGCTCACTTTTTTCACCGTGTCGGCGCACTGCTTCAAGAGCAGCTTGCCCACGTCCGTGGAGCCGGTGAAGGAGAGCTTCCTGACCGTCTTGTTGGCGCAAAGCTCACCGCCGATCACCGAGGCGCTGCCGGTGACGACGTTGAACACACCTTTCGGCATGCCCGCCCGCTCGGCGAGCTCGGCCAGCGCCAGGGCGCAATAGGGCGTGGCGCTCGCGGGCTTCACGACCATCGTGCAGCCGACGGCGAGGCCCGGCGCGCATTTGCGCGTGATCATCGCGATCGGGAAATTCCAGGGCGTGATCGCGGCACACACGCCCACCGGCTGCTTCATGACCAAAATGCGGCGCGAGGCCACGGTCTGGGGGATCGTGTCGCCGTAGACGCGCTTTCCTTCCTCCGCGAACCACTCGATGAAGGAGCCGCCATAGGCGACCTCGCCCTTGGCCTCGGCCAAAGGCTTGCCCTGCTCGCGCGTCATGATGAGCCCCAGATCGTCCTGGGCCGCCATCACCAGCTCGAACCATTTTTTCAAGATGGCCGAGCGCTCCTTGGCAGGCCGCGCCCGCCACGCCGGCAGCGCCCGCTCGGCCGCCTCGATGGCCCGCCGCGTCTCGTCCACGCCCATCGACGGCACCGTGCCGATGGCCTCGCCGGTGGCGGGATCAGTGACAGAAAGAGTCTTGCCGCTGTCCGCATCCACCCAGGCCCCGTCGACATAGCCCTGCTGCCTGAACAGCTTCTTGTCGGTCAGCTGGACCAGAGCCTCTTTGAGCGCCGTCGCCATGGCTTCCTCCCTCGCTCGCGATGGGGCCGGCAGGGACCAGGACGGCAGCCCCGCCTGCCCATGATCTAGGCGCGGCAGCTTCGCCCGCAAGCATGGGGGCTGGGCCCGGTCGGGATGGAGCCGGCCAGACGACGCATGGGTCGAGGGCAGATCGTCAGGCTTCCATCCTCATCCGCCTCGAGCGTGGCGGCGGATCGTCTCGCTGCGCAAGGTGCTGGATGCGCTCCGTGTTCCTGGCGCGAAAAGAAGGCGGCTGGCTCTCTCTGTCGTGCAGGCCTTCGAGGAAGAGCACGGTGATGGCGCAAAGGCTCAGCGTCGAGCCGGTCGGCTGAGGCTCAAGCGGGTCAGCTCCTTGAAGAGCCTTTCCTGCCGAGCCTGCAGGAGGACGAGGGCCTGCTCGTAGGCCTGCAGCAGCTCCCTCGCCAGCTTCGTCTCGTGGCCGGCCGATGCCAGCCGATCGACGATACGGAGCTGGATCGCGATATTGCGTCCGGCCCGCTCGATGCGCTGCTCGCTTTGACGCAGCGCCTGCTCGAGCGTGTCGACGACAAAGTGATGCGTCGAGGCGCGCAGCTCGGGGATCGAGTAGGGCCTGGGCAGAAGGCGCGAGGTGCGGACCAGAGGATGGTCGAGCATCCGGTCGTCGTTCGATGCGAGCAGCGCGAACGGCACATCAGCGTTGACGAGGTGCTGCACGAGCGGGATCGCGCTGCCATCCTGCAGCTGCGTGCCAACAATGGCGATCTCGGGGCGGCCATCGCAGAGGACGTTGACGGCTTGCGCCGCCGATCCGATCGGCCCCAGGACCGCGCACCCGATCGCCCGTAGAGACCGCGCGACGTCCTGCGCCGGCCCGCTACTGCCCTCGGCGACCAACACTCGCGCTCCCTCGGACCTCCGCCACGAAAACAAAGCAGGCTTCCTCCACGAGCGTCCTCGCGCGGAAATAGCGCCCACTGAATACGCGTTGGAAACCGCTGTCCACCCCCGTATGCCCTTCCTCGACCTCACGGGCCGGCGGCTGCGCAGAGGCGGGAGCGCTCGGTCAGGCCGCTCCCGCCGCGCCTCAACGTGCGGGATAGTCGAACCGCGCGGGCCCCGCCGGCAGAAAGGCGTCGCTGACAAGAACGCGGGTGTGGGGCTCGAGGTCGAGCGCCCGCGCCTCGGGGTCGGTGAACCAGGCGAGCTCGGCCGTCTCGTCGCCGTCGAGCGTGGCCTCGCCGCCGACGATGCGGGCGGCGAAGGAGACCGAGGCGTAGGCCACGACGTCGCCGTTGGGGTAGGTGAGGCGGAACTCGGGGCCGGCATAGACGCCGATGACGCGCGTGATCGCCACCTCGTAGCCCGTCTCCTCGCGGGCCTCGCGGACGGCCGCATCGGCCCAGGGCTCGTCGGGATCGACCGCACCGCCCACGGTCTGCCACAGGCCGGTCTCGGCGGAGCGCATCAGGAGCAGGCGCCCCGCCTCGTCGCCGATCATCACCGCCACCGACGGCACGTGAAGAAGATCGTTGCCGACCCGCTGGCGCAGGTGGCGGAGATAGGGGGAGATGGCCAAGCCCGAAGCCTCCGGTCCGCTGGAGCGCCGGCAGCCTAGGAGGCCCCGTGCCCCCCGCCAAGGCCGGTGGCCGCTGTCTCGGATTTCACTGCCGGGTTCAGAAAGCGGCGCCTAGCCTCGGGGCGTTCGCCGGGCCCGGCCCGGCAGCAGGACGAGGATGATCGAGGATGAGCAGGACAATCCGGATCGGCGCGGCGGCGGTGGCCATCGTGGCCGTGGGCGCCATCGGGGCGATCACCGCCAGAGCCGAGGGCCATCTGCATCTGCACCGGATCGTGCGCACCATGCTGGTCGACACCCATCTGGAGCACGCGCCGGCAACGACGCCGGCCGCGCCTCCGGCGCCGCAGGCTCCCAAGGGCTGAGCACGAGGAGAGGACGGTCGCCGCGAGCGGCGACCGTCCGGCTCACTTGCGCACCAGCACGAAGGTGACGTCCTCCAGGGCCTTGGCCATCTGGGCGCTGGCCGGATCGTTCGGGTCCACCGCCATCACCGAGCGCATCTCGAGACGGTCGCCGGCGAGCGTGCCCTTCATCTCGGAGTCACTGTCCTCACCGAGCACGATGTCGACCTGATCGCCCGTCTGCGTCCAGCTGCCCTGCTCCACGTCCTCGGGGGTGTCGCCGGTCTTCGAGATCACCTCGCCGCCGGGCCGCAGCTCGATCGTCGCGTCGGCCAGCACCTTGGCGTTCTCCTGCAGCATGCTCTTGAAGAAGGCCTGGGGATCCTCCGCGAGCTGCCGCATGCTGTCGACGGCCTGCTTCAGCCGGGCGGCGCCGGCAGGATTCTTGGCCTGCAGCTCCGCCACCTGGGCCTCGGCCTTCTCGATCGTCGCCTGCATCTTCTGGCGCTGCTCGGGCGTGTAGGCGGACGCCATGGCGGCCGAGGCCTTCTCGACATAGGCCGCGTTCGAGGCGGGATCGAAGCGCCAGACACCGGTGACGTCGGCAGCGAGCACGACGGCCGGGGCAAGCGCCAGCACGGCCGCAGCGCAGGCGAGACGAAGAAGAATGCGCACGAGATACCTCCGGTCTGGCTGGAAGCGGCGAACCTTAGCGCTCCGCGCCGGCCACCCCAAGCGGCCGGCGCACCCGAGAGCGCAGGCCCGGTCGGCTCAGGCGACGATGCCGCGAGCGAGGAAGGCGGACATGCGCCTCGAGAAGGCACCCGGGTCGGGGATGGGCTCGCCCTCGATGATGCGCGCCTGGTCGAGCAGCAGATGCGCCAGATCGTCCAGCTCCTGGCCCTTGGTCTCGTCCTTGGCACGCCCGGCCATGCGCCGGATCAGCTCGTGCTTGCCGTTGATCTCGAGCACGCGCTTGCTCAGCTGGTCGACCTGGCTGTGCTGCTTGAGGAAGCGCTCGAGGCGAAGGTCGATGCCCTGCTCCTCGGCCACGAGGCAGACGGCGCTGTCCCTGAGCCGCTTGCTGAGGCGCACGTCCTTGACCTCGTCGCCCAGCCCCACCTTGATCTTGGCGATGAGGCGCTTGATGTCCTCGTCATAGAGCTCGTCCGGCGTCTCGATCCGCTCCTCGCCGCCCTTGACCTTGGCGAGGTCGACCTCGCCCCGGGTCAGCGACATGAAGGGCTTGCCCTTGAAGTCCTTGACCTCGGGCAGCCAGAACTCGTCGACCGCGTCCTCGAGCAGCAGCACCTCCACGCCCTTGGCCAGCGCCTCCTCGAGCTGCGGGCTGGTGCGCAGCGCCTCGGCGCTCTCGCCGCTGATGTAGAGGATGGCGTCCTGGCCTTCCTTCATGCGGCCCACATACTCCTCGAGCGAGACCCAGCCGGTGCCGGCCGTGCTCTTGAAGCGGGTGAGCTCGAGCAGCCGCTCGCGGTTCTCCTGGTCCTCGTAGAGGCCCTCCTTGAGGACGGCGCCGAAATCGGCCCACCAGTCCACATAGCTCTTGGCCTCGGGCTTCTCGTCCTTCTCGTCCTTGCCGTCCGCCTCGCCATCGGCGGCCTGGGGCTCCGGCTCGTCCTTGGCGCGGCGGGCCAGCTCGTCCAGCATGCGCTTGGTCAGCACCTTGCGCATGCGGGCGATGACGGCGCCGTGCTGCAGGGTCTCGCGGCTGACGTTGAGCTGGAGATCCTCGCTGTCGACCACACCCGCGACGAAGCGCAGATAGCGCGGCAGCAGCTCGGCCATCTCGTCGGTGATGAAGACGCGTCGCACATAAAGCCGCACGCCGTGGCGACGCTTCGGATCGAAGAGGTCGAAGGGCCGCATGCCCGGCGCGAAGAGCAGCGAGGTGTAGCTGAGCGTGCCCTCGGCCGTGAAATGGACCCGTGCGAACGGCTCGTCGAAGGCGTGGGCGACGTGGTGATAGAACTCCCGATACTGCTCCTCGGTGATCTCGGCCTTGGGCCGCGTCCATAGGGCCGAGGCCTGGTTGATCTGCTGCGGCTCGGCTGCCTTGGTCTTGGTGTCGCCGGCCTTGGGCTTCGCCTCGAGGATGATCGGGATGGCGATGTGGTCGGAGTAGCTGCGCACCGTCTCCCGGATCTTCCACTCGTCCAGGAACTCCTTGGCGTCCTCCTTCAGGTGGAGGGTCACCGAGGTGCCGCGCGGCCCCGGCTCCTCGGCCTCGCTCACGGTGAAGCCCGAGCGGCCGTCGGAGGCCCAGAGCCAGCCGCGCTGCTCGCCGGCCTTGCGCGAGCGGACGATCACCTTGTCCGCCACCATGAAGACCGAATAGAAGCCCACGCCGAACTGGCCGATCAGCTTCAGATCCTGGCGCTGGTCGCCCGACATCTGCTCGAGGAAGCGGCTGGTGCCGGAGCGGGCGATCGTGCCGAGGTTGGCGACGAGGTCCTCCTGGTCCATCCCGACACCGTTGTCGGTGACCGAGATGATGCCGGCGTCGGGATCGGCCATGACGTGGATCTTGAGCTCGGGATCGTCGCCCAGCAGCTCGGGCCTCGTCAGCGACTCGTAGCGCAGCTTGTCGCACGCGTCGGACGCGTTCGAGACCAGCTCGCGCAGGAAGATCGCGCGCTCCTTGTAGAGCGAGTTGATGACGATATCGAGGACGCGGCCGACTTCCGCCTCGAACGGCTGGACGGTCTCCTGCATGGCTCGACCAGGCTCCCCTTGAAACGACGATGGCATCCGCTGGGTGCGTGGGATTTAGGAAGCGCCTCCCGCGGCTTCAACGGTGCCGGCGCCGGGTCGAGTGTTCGCGGGCATCACGAAGCATCCGTGCCGGCCGAGGCCGGGAGGCGGCTCGCGATGGAGGCCGTCGCTCGCTCTTTGCTCTGCCGCATGCCGTCCTTGTGCTATCCGCATCGAGGGTGCCGGCGCGCGGGGAGCACAGGATGACGCGACGATCGAAGATCACCCTGGAAAAGAAAAAGATCCGGCTGAGCCGGCTGGGCGATCACGGGACCGTCGGCCATTCGGCTTATCTGAAGGAGCTGGCCGACCTGCAGCTCAGGCTGCAGCGCATCCAGCAGGCCTATCTCTTCACCGGCGACAGCGCGGTCATCGTGTTCGAGGGCTGGGATGCCGCCGGCAAGGGCGGTGCCATCCGGCGCATGTCGGCCGTGCTCGACCCCCGCGGCTTCAAGGTGTGGCCGATCGCGGCGCCGCGGGCGTTCGAGAAGGAGCGCCACTATCTGTTCCGCTTCTGGGAGCGCCTGCCGCCGCAGGGCGCCATCGCGGTGTTCGACCGCTCCTGGTATGGCCGCGTGCTGGTCGAGCGCGTCGAGGCCATCGCCGCCGAGCACGAGTGGCGGCGCGCCTATGGCGAGATCAACGAGTTCGAGCGCTTCCTGCTCGACCACGGCACGCGCGTGGTGAAGCTCTTCCTGCACATTACCGAGGACGAGCAGCTGCGGCGCTTCGAGGAGCGCCTGCGCAATCCCCTGAAGCGCTGGAAGCTCAGCTACGAGGACTTTCGCAACCGCCGCCACTGGCGGGACTATGAGCGGGCGATCGAGGACATGGTGGAGCGGACCTCGACGAGGGGCGCGCCCTGGCACGTGATCCCGGCCAACGACAAGAAGCATGCGCGCCTCGCCTGCCTGCGGGCCATCACGGAGGTCCTGGCCGCCGGCGTGGATCTCCGGCCGCCGCCGCTCGACGAGCGGGCGGTCGACGAGGCCAAGGCGATCTTCCGTCTCGATGCGCATGCCCTGGACGACGTCGTCCCCGCCGAGCCAGACCGGCGAGAGGCGCCCCTGCTCGAGCCGCCCTGGTCCCGGGCGCGCTGACGGCGGCGGACCTGCCGGCACGACCCTCGTGAGCCGGGCGCGCTCTCCGGTTTGCCGTGGCGCTCCGATCACCTACGATGGCGGATCGGAGAGAGGCCGGTCGGACCGACCATCGGCGAAAGGGCGGGCTTGGCGCGCGTGGCATCGGCAGAGCTGACGGGGATCGAGGCCAACGGATCGCAGGAGCGGGCACGATTCCGCGAGCTGCAGGCGGGCTTCGCCGAAGCCTGGCCCCACCTCGCGGCCAATCCGAAAGCGCCGCGCACCGTGGTGGTCCTGCCCAGCCTGAGCCTCGATACCGGCGTGCTGGCCCGCATCGCGGGCGCGCATCACTATGAGGAGCGCATGCTCTGCATGCTGCTGCTTCTGCGGCTGCCGCGCACGCAGCTCGTGTTCGTCTCGAGCCAGCCTGTGGCGGAGTCGACCATCGAGTACTATCTGGGCCTGCTGCCCGGCGTGCCGCACACGCATGCGCGCGCACGCCTGCACATGATCTGCTGCCACGACGCCACCGAGCATCCGCTCGCCGAGAAGCTGCTCGGCCGGCCGCGGCTGGTGGAGCGCATTCGCGAGCTGATCCGGGATCCCGCATCGGCGCATCTGAGCTGCTTCACGGTGTCGCCGGCCGAGCGGACGCTCGCCGTGCGGCTGGGCGTGCCGATCTATGGCTGCGATCCGGATCTGGCGGATCTCGGCTCGAAGAGCGGCAGCCGCAAGATCTTCCGCGAGGCCGGCATCGGGATGCCGGCCGGCGTGGAGGACATCACGGACGAGCAGGCGCTGGCCGAAGCCTTGGCCGAGCTGCGCTCGCGCGATCCCGAGCTGCGCCGCGCCGTGGTCAAGCTCAACGAGGGCTTTTCCGGCGAGGGCAACGCCGTCTTCTCGTTCGCGGGCGCCCCCACCGGCTCCGGCCTGCGCCGCTGGGTCGCCGGCCGGCTGCCGAAGCTCGGCTTCGAGGCCCAAGGCATGGAGTGGGAGACCTATCGGGCCAAGCTCGGCCAGATGGGCGCCATCGCCGAGGCCTTCATCGAGGGCCGGGAGAAGCGCTCGCCCTCGGCGCAGTACCGGGTCGAGCCGGACGGCTCGCTGGACATGGTGTCGACCCACGACCAGGTGCTGGGCGGACCCTCGGGGCAGATCTTCCTCGGCTGCGAGTTCCCGGCCGATCCCGCCTACCGCCTGGAGATCCAGGCGGCCGGCCGCGAGGCGGCGCTGCGGCTGCGCGAGCACGGGGTGCTGGGCCGGTTCGGCATCGACTTCATCTCGGTGCAGCGCGGCCGCCGTTGGGAGCACCACGCGATCGAGGTCAATCTCCGCAAGGGCGGCACCACGCATCCCAATCTCATGCTGCAGTTCATGACCGGCGGCGCCTATCAGCCGGCGACCGGCACGTTCGCCACGCCCACGGGGCAGCTCTGCTGCTATCACGCGTCGGACAATGTGCAGGCGGAGGCCTATCGCGGCCTGACGCCGGACGATCTCGTGGACCTGGCGCTGCTCGAGGATCTGCACTTCGACCGGGCGCGGCAGGAGGGGGTGGTGTTCCACCTCATCGGCGCGCTCTCGGAGCTCGGCAAGCTCGGCATGGTGGCGGTCGGACCGACGCCCGAGCGGGCAGGGGAGCTGTTCCGGGCGACCATCGCCGTCCTCGATCGGGAGACCGGCAACACGGCCGACCCCGCCAAGACACCCTGAGCCGGCTGCCGGCTACGGCCCGGCCACGACCGTGTCGACCTTGGCCTCCACGAGCGCCCTTGCGAGCTCCGCCGGCGGCTCGGCGTCGGTGACGAGGATGTGCACGGCCGACAGCGGCACGATGTGGGCGAAGGCGGCGTGGCCGAACTTGCTCGCATCGGCCAGCACGATCGTGCGCTTGGCCGCAGCGATCATGTCGGCGATCATCGTGGCCTCGGCCAGGAACGACGTCGAGAGGCCGGCCGCCGCGGTGATGCCGCCGACACCGATCACCGCCGTGTCGGCGCTGATGCCGGGGACCGAGGCGAAGCGCACCTCGCCCAGGGTCACCTGGGATTCCGACCGGTACTGGCCGCCCAGCACGTAGACGTCGCGCACGGCCTCCCCGCCCAGGACCGAGGGCAGGCTCAGATTGTTGGTCACGACCGTCAGGCCGCGCCGCGGCGTGAGCTCGGCCGCGAAGGCGCGTGTCGTCGAGCCCCCGTTGATGACCAGGGTCTCGTTGTCGTTGATCAGCATGACGGCGGCACGGGCGATGCGGCTTTTCGCCGGCCCTTCCGTCATCAGCCGCTCGGTGAAGGGGGTGTCCCGCGCGGCCAGCTGGTCGGCGGGCACGGCACCGCCATGGGTACGGGCGAGGAGGCCCTTCTCGGCCAGAAGGTCGAGATCGCGCCGGATCGTGTCGCTCGATACCTCGAACAAAGATGCAAGCTCGCTGACGGTGACCTGGCCACGCATTCTAGCCAGCCGCACGAGCTCGGTCCGTCGCCGCGCCGGCAGGGCATTGTCTAGCGAATCGGCTTCGCTCATCGGTCGGCCTCCAGTGGCCCGGTTCCTTCGAGATTCATAAGCCAGACCGCTTGACGATGCCACAATCGCCTGCATATTCTCCGCATGAACACGCACAACAGTGCGAAAAACTGCATAACAGCGCAGGTCTCGGAGGTTGAGATGACAGATGGAAAGAAGCCGGCCGCACCCCAGGCCGGCGCCGAGCCCATGGTCCGCCGCGAGTTCATCAAGCGCTCGGGCGTGGCCCTGGCGACGACCGCCGGGGCCGGCATCGCCACGGCCGGCGCGCCACGGCGCGCACGCGCGGCCGGGCGCACCGAGATCACCTTCGCGAGCGCCAAGTTCTTCGGCAAAGAAACGATGGCGCAGGTGGTCGACGCCTTCAATCAGTCGCAAGGCAAGGTGCACGTCACCTATGTCGAGCTGCCGCCGCCCAGCTCGTCGACCGAGGTGCACCAGTCGCTGGTGCAGCAGCTGGCACGGCGCAACGGCAATCCGGACGTCTTCACCCAGGACATCGTGTGGATCGCGGAGTTCGCCGCGGCCGGCTGGGCGCTCTCGCTGGACGACGTCGTCGATCAGGCGGCGCGCAAGGCCTATTTCCCGGGCATCGTCGAGGCCTGCACCTGGCAGGGCAAGCTCACGGCACTGCCCTGGTATCTCGATTCCGGGATGCTTTATTACCGGACCGACCTTCTGGGCGATGCCAAGCCACCCGAGACCTGGGAGCAGCTGGTCGAGACCTCGCAGAAGCTCACGAAGGACGGCAAGGCCCGGTTCGGCTTTCTCTGGCAGGGCAAGCAGGCCGAGGTCCTGGTCTGCGATCTCGTCTCGTTCATCACATCCAACAACGGCAGGATCCTCGGCCCTGACGGCACGACCGTCGACGTGGCCGAGCCCGCCGTGGTCGAGGCCGTGCAGCTCATGCACGACACGATCGCCAAGTACAAAATAAGCCCGCAGGACGTGCTGAGCTGGGACGAGGAGCCGTCGCGGCGGCCCTTCACCGCCGGCCAGGCCGTCTTCTTGCGCAACTGGTCCTATGTCTGGTCGATCGCGCAGGACAAGGCCGAGTCGAGCGTGGTCGGCAAGGTGGGCGTGGCGCCGCTGCCGCATTTCCCGGGCGGCAAGAGCGCCGCCTGCCTCGGCGGCTATCAGTACGGTGTGAATGCCGCCACCAAGAACCGCGACGCGGCGATCGAGTTCGTCACCTGGATGTCCTCGCCGGCGACACAGCTGCGCTTCGCGACCCAGCTCGGCCTGGCGCCGACCCGCCCGGCCGTGTTCGACGAGCCGTCGCTCGGCACCGCCCAGCCCTTCATGAAGACGCTGAAGCCGGTGTTCGTCGGCGCCACGCCGCGGCCTGTCACGCCCAAATACTCGCAGGTGACGCTGGTGCTGCAGTCGGAGGTCTCGAAGGCTCTCGTCAGCGGCGACGTCAAGAGCGCGATGGCGAGCGCCAAGTCGAAGATCGAGGCCATCGTCAAGGCGTGACGAAAGCGGCATGACGGGATCGGATCGATGATGGCCGAGGCCCTGGCTCCGCGCCTCGCCGGAGGTCGGGAGCGCTGGCGGGTGGGCTCATGGCTCACGCCGCTCGTGCTCCTGCTGCCGGCCTGTGCCGCCATGCTCGGGGTCTCGGTCTATCCGATCCTGAACGGCCTCTGGCTCTCCTTTCGCGACACCTCGCTCATCTCGCAGACCGACAAGGTCATAGGCTTCGCCAACTACACCAAGCTCCTGGCCGACGGCCAGTTCTGGAACGCCTGGATCCACACGGTCGAGTTCACCGGCGCCTCGACGCTGCTCGAGACGATCCTGGGCCTCGGCATGGCGCTCGTGCTCAACGAGTGGTTCGAGGGCCGGGGCGCGGTGCGCGCCGCGATGCTGGTGCCCTGGGCCATCCCCACGGTCGTGACGTCCAAGATGTTCGGCTGGCTGTTCGACGGGCAGAACGGCCTCGTCAACCACATCCTGGTCGGGTCGGGCCTGATCTCGCACAATATCGGCTGGTACAGCTCGCCCGACTACGCGCTCCTTACCATCATCATCGCCGACGTCTGGAAGACGACGCCGTTCATGGCGCTGCTTCTCCTGGCCGGCCTGCAGACGATCCCGCGCTCGCTGGCCGAGGCCTGCTATATCGATGGTGCCAACGCCTGGCAGTATTTCTGGCACGTGCGCCTGCCACTCCTGATGCCGACGCTGCTGATCGCAGCCCTGCTGCGCGCGCTCGACGCCTTCAGGATCTTCGATCTCGTCTATGTGCTGACCGGCGGCGGCCCGGCCGACTCGACCGAGACCCTCTCGACGCTGACCTACAAGACGCTCTTCTCGGCCCTGCAGTTCGGCTACGGCTCGGCGCTGGCGACCGCGATGTTCGTTACCGAGGCCCTGATCGCCTTGGCTTTCGCGGTCTTCCTGATCCCGCGCATGCGGCGGACCTCGGCATGAGCACCAGCGTCGCCCTGCCCCTGCCGCCGGAGCCGCGCCGGTCACCGAAGCTGCTGCTGCGGCGCTGGGCGCTCCGCCTGGCGGCGTTCCTGATCGCCGCCTGGTCGCTCGGCCCCTTCCTCTGGCAGGTCAGCACGGCCTTCCAGCCGGACGCCCAGCTGATGGCGTCGCCCCCGCACATCTTCCCCTGGCCCGGGACCCTCGAGCACTTCTACAACGTCTTCGCGGTCAAGCACTTCCAATACTATATCCTGAACTCGGGGATCGTGGCGCTGGCGACGACGGCATTCTGCCTCGTCTTCGGCCTCCTTGCCGCCTACGCGCTGGCCCGCTTCAACCTCCGCGGACGCTTCGGCATCCTGGGGGTCATCCTCTCCGTCTCGATGTTCCCGCAGATCGCCATCGTGGCGCCGCTCTACCTCCTCATGTCGAGCATCGGGCTTCTCGACACCTATACCGTGCTGGTCATCGTCTATCTGGCGCTGGGCCTTCCCCTCGTCGTCTGGGTGCTCTTCGGCTATCTCCAGTCGATCCCGCGCGATCTCGACGAGGCGGCCAAGATCGACGGTGCCGGCCCCATCCGCATCCTCGTGCAGATCATCCTGCCCATGGCGCTGCCGGGCGTCGTCACCACGGGCCTCCTGGCCTTCATCGCGGCCTGGAACGAGTTCATGTTCGCGCTGTCCTTCACCTCGGGCATCGGGCACCAGACGATCCCGGTCGGCATCGCCAACTTCCAGAACCTCTACTACGTGCCCTGGGGCGACGTGGCGGCCGCCTCGACCGTGGTGACGGTGCCGCTCGTGCTCCTCGTGCTGGGCTTCCAGCGCCGCATCATCGACGGCCTCACCCAGGGAGCCGTCAGGGAATGAGCACGGACTGGCGGCACCGCTACGATGCCCTGGCCCGGCTGCTGCCCGAGCTGGGGCGTATGGCACGGCCGACCCTGTGCGGCTTCAGCGTCTGCGTCGACGCCTATGTCCGCCTCGAGCAGGCGCATGCCCTGCTGACCGCGCCGACCGGCACGCCTGCCGCCGCGCTGGCGCGCGAGCTTCTCGGACGGGCGGCACGAGGCGTAGGCGGGGAGGTACATCTCGACTGGCCCGACGGGCCCGCCTGGCTCGACGCCCGGCTGCCCAACCGCCAGGGCCTCGGCGGCACGGCCGCCCAGGCGGCCCAGGCCTTGGCGATGCTGGGCGCGCCGACGCTTTTGTCACTGAACGATCGGAGCCCGCGGCAGCGCGGGCTGATCGACCCCGCCGTGAAGGTGGCGACCGCGACAGGCACGGCTTCCATTGCCTCGGTCGAGAGCACCGAGTCGCGCAAGGCACCCCACTACATCTTCGAGTTCACGGCGGGGACACGGGTGGGCGAGGTCGTGCCACGGCGCTCCTCGCGGACGATCGTCCGCTTCGCCGACGATCCGCTCGAGATCGATCCCTGGTTTCCCGAGGCGAGCCTCGCCCTGGCGCCGGCCGCGGGCGCCGGGATCCTCTCCGGCTTCAACGAGGTGGCCGAGAAGGATCTCGAGAGCTCGCTCGAGACGGCCGCCGGCATCGCGCGGGCTTGGCGCGAGGCGGGCCTCGCGTGGGTCCATCTCGAGCTCGGCGATTCGCCGAGCGTCGACTGGATGGACCGCGTGCTCACCGTGCTCGGGGCCGAGGCCACCTCACTAGGTCTGAGCCTCTCCGAGCTGGACCAGCTTGTGCCTGACGGACGTCCCGTGGCGGACCGCCTGCACGCGCTGGCCGAGCGTCTCGGTCTCGCACGCGCCACGGCCCATGCCGACCATTGGGCGGCCAGCGTCACCACCGCCGATCCCGATCGCGAGCTGATGGCGCTGATGGTCGGATGCCTGCTGGCCGCCACCCGCGCCGAGCATGGCCGGCCCACGGTGCCCGAGGGATGCCCGTCGGGTGCCGTCTTCGGCGAGACACCGCTGCCGCCGATCACGCAGCGCGGCCGCTGGACCACCCTTTGCTGCCCCTCGCCCCATCTGGCCCGACCGGCCGCCACCATCGGCCTCGGCGACACCTTCCTCGCCGGCAGCCTTCTCGTTCTGGGCCAGGCGACATCGCCGGTCCCATCGCCCTCCCTTCCACCCGTTCCAGAGGTATGCCCATGAGCTCGCAGAACACCGGCCGCCCCGCAAAGGCGGTCCTGGACCCCGGCAAGGCACGCGGCCTGCAGCGCGTGACATCGCACGACGGCTTTTTCCTCATCTGTGCGCTCGATCATCTCTCCGACTTCCAGCAGCTGCTGGCGAAGGACCCCTCGACCGTCGACTACCGCATGACGGTCGAGGCGAAGCTGGACCTGATCCGCACGCTCTCTTCGGAGGTGAGCGCCTTCCTGCTCGACGCGCGCTTCGGCCTCGCCCAGGCCATCCTGTCGCGCGCGCTGCCGGCCAATATCGGCATGATGGCGAGCGTGGAGGACGAGGACTAC
Source organism: uncultured Alphaproteobacteria bacterium (assembly GCA_963735065.1). Classification (GTDB taxonomy): domain Bacteria; phylum Pseudomonadota; class Alphaproteobacteria; order Geminicoccales; family Geminicoccaceae; genus CAVTJL01. The sequence goes on from CAVTJL010000001.1 coordinate 826,242, forward strand.
GACCATGGGCCGGGCGAGCGCCGCACGCGCTTCCGCGCCGACTGGGGCACGCGGCGCATCAAGATGATCGGCGCCGACGTCTGCAAGCTCCTCTGGTTCTACCGGCCCGAGGCCGAGACGGCCGCACACCAGCGCGACGTCGTGGCGAAGCTGGTCGAGGAGTGCGCTGCGCTCTCGCTGCCGCTCGTGGTCGAGCCCATCTGGTACCCGCTGGCGGGCGAGAACCCCAAGAGCCCGGAGTGGCGCAAGCGGCGCGTCGAGGGCATCATCGAATCGGCCTTCGAATGTGAGCGGCAGGGCGTCGACATGCTCAAGGTCGAGTTCCCGGGCTATGTCGAGACCGAGGAAGGGCGCGCCGCCGCCGCCCTGGCCTGCAAAGAGCTCGACGCCGGTGTCTCGGTGCCCTGGGTGATCCTTTCGGCGGGCGTCGGCTACGACGCCTTCAAGGCTCAGGTGCAGATCTCCTGCGCCGCCGGCGCCTCGGGCTTCCTCGCCGGCCGCTCGATCTGGCGCGATGCCGTCTCGACGCACGAGCCGGGCGCGCGCAAGGCCGCGGCGGCGGACGCCGTGCGCCGGCTGGCCGAGCTGGCCGCGGTGACGCGCGCGCATGGCCGGCCCTATGCCCCGGCACTCGACGGCGCGGCGCTGATGAAGGCCGTCCCCGAGCACTGGAATCGCGACTGGCAGGCCTGACGGCAGGCTCTTCCGTCAGTCACGCGAGGGCCGGCCCGGCGCCGGCCCTCGTGGGCGTTGCCGGGGGTGCTCCCACGGGCTCCGGGAAGGACAGGCGAACGAAGCCGACCGGATCGGCAAAGCCTTTCAACCGGGCCTGCTCGTGGGAGGGTGCCAGATCCTGGAGCATCGGCACGACCTCCGGGTCTGCGGCCATGGCATCGGACACGACCACGTCCTCGCCATGGCTCTCTCCCTGGAGGCGCGCCGCGAGGTTCACGGCGCTGCCAAAATAGTCCAGGCGGTCGTTGAGCGTGACGGCGATGCAGGGGCCGGCATGCAGGCCGAGCTTGAGGACGACCGGACGGCCGGTCCGCGCATTGAGGCCCTGCACCCGCTCCTGCATGGCGATCGCCGCCTCGAGCGCCCGGGTCGGCTCGTGGAAGGCCGCCATCACCGCGTCGCCGATCGTCTTGACGATGGCCCCGTCATGCTCGCGGACGATGGCCGCCAGATAGGCGAAATGCTCGCGCACCAGACGATAGGCGCCGGCATCGCCGATCGCGGTGTAGAGCGCCGTGCTGCCGCGAAGGTCGGAGAAGAGAAGCGCCACCCGCTCGATCCCGACCTCGTCGCCCGGCCGCAGCACCTCGGCCGAGAAGAGGTCGCGAAAGGCCTGGAAGCTCGCAGCCCGGTCGGCCGTGAGCACGTCCTTGGTCCAGCGCCGGTCCTCGATCACCACCGTCCGGGATCTTTCCGCGTGGTTCTCGAGGGCGAGGCCGCCTTCCGCCGGTGGCGGCCCGCTCTGGACGCCGCCGTCGACGACCATGACGGTCGGGAACCCGCCTTCCTTCACGTCGACGTCCTGCTGCCCGCCCGCCTCGAGGGTCCTGAAGCGCCACAGGCCGGGGCCCGGCGCCTCATCGACGAGCCGGCGCTCGCCGGGATCCAGGGTGAGATGCGCCCAGATATGCGGCGTGCTCATGGGGCCCAACAGACAGAACTCGCCCGAGGCGATCGGCCGGATCGCCTCGGCCGGGGCGAAGCTGAGCTCGACATTGCGGGCGAAGTCGCGGCCATAGTCGATGTTGCAGGTGCCGCAATGGGCGCCGCTGGGCAGGCGGTCGAGGCTGGCGCTGTCGGCCTTGGCGCCGCGGCAGCGCGGGCACAGCAGGCTCCAGCGGAGCTGCAGCAGGCCCAGCCGCGTGGCCTCGAGGCATAGCTCGACGGCGTGGCGCGGCGGCACCTTCCAGCGCCGGGCCAGCGCCAGCGGCCGAAGATGCTCGAGCTCCGTCTCGGGACCGCTCAGCACGAGGTCGACGAGCCGCCGGGCCAGACCGTGACCGTAGGCGTCGGCCTCGAGCTCGCGGCCGATCCGGAGCGCACGCTCGCGCGCCGCGGCCGGCAATCTCGGCGGCGGTGGCTGGAAGGGCAGGTCAGCGCTGCCGCGGGCAAAGGCCTCGGCCTGGGCCGCCATCCGGCGAAAGCCGCGCTCGGCACCCCGCATGAAGCCCGCCGCCAGGATGAGCCGCCCGAGCACGCCGCGCGGCTCGACCTCGAGGCGGTAGTCGCCGCGGCAGGCGGCACCCTCGGGCGTCAGGTCGAAGCGGGCCGTGAGGCTGCGGAACGGGCCGCCGTGGAAGAGACGCGCGTGCTCGAACCAGCGCTGGGCGATCCAGTTGCAGGGAAGGTCGTCCCACACCAGCTCGAACGGGCCGAACCGCGCCCGGGCGACGAACACGACCGTGCCGTCGGGAGCGACCCGCTCCTCGATCCGTTGTCTCGGCAGGCCCGAGGCCTCGTTGTAGCGGCGCGTGTCGGCGAGCGCCGTCCACATGCGGGCAGCGGGGGCCGCGAAGCTGCGCGTGAAGGTGCGGGCGACGGAGGACGATCGCGAATTTTTCTGGCGAGCCCGTGATCCAGGGATTGCGCTCATTGTTCTGCAATACCCCTGCATCTAGGGATGGGAAAGGCGCATAGCCCCTTGCCAAGCGGGCTTGCGCGAACGATGGTGATGACATGGCTCGAGTGTGCTCGAACCACTCCCGCGTCGTGGCGGTCTTGGGTCCGACCAACACCGGCAAGACGCATTTCGCCGTCGAGCGGATGCTCGCGCATCGCTCCGGGATGATGGGCTTTCCCCTCCGGCTCCTCGCCCGCGAGATCTACGACCGCATCGTCAGCCTCAAAGGTGCCGCCTCCGTCGCCCTGATGACCGGCGAGGAGAAGATCGGCTCCGATACGGCGCCCTACGTCGTCGCCACGGTCGAGGCGATGCCGATGAGCCGCGACACCGCCTTCCTCGCGGTCGACGAGATCCAGCTCTGCGCCGACCCCGAGCGCGGCCACGTCTTCACCGACCGGCTGCTGAATGCCCGCGGCTATCAGGAGACCATGTTCCTGGGTGCCGAGACCATCCGGCCGATCCTCAAGCGTCTGGTGCCGGAAGCAGAGATCGTCACCCGGCCCCGTTTCTCGATCCTCGCGTGCAGTGGTCATCAAAAGCTCAATCGTCTGCCCAGGCGGAGCGCCATCGTCGCTTTCACCACATCCGATGTTTATACGCTGGCCGAGGTCATTCGGAGGCAGCGCGGCGGTGCCGCGGTCGTTCTGGGCGCTCTGAGCCCCAGAACGCGCAACGCCCAGGTCGCGATGTATCAGGCCGGCGAGGTCGACCATCTGGTGGCGACCGACGCGATCGGCATGGGCCTCAACATGGACCTCGGCCACGTGGCCTTCGCCAGCGTGCGCAAGTTCGACGGCCGCGAGGACCGCCGCCTCACCGCACCCGAGGTGGCGCAGATCGCCGGCCGCGCCGGCCGGCACATGGCGAACGGCACGTTCGGCACCACCAATGGCTGCGAGCCGCTGGACGACCGCCTCGTCGAGGCGGTGGAGAGCCACAGCTTTCCGCCCTTGAAGGCGCTGCGCTGGCGCAGCTCGGATCTCGACTTCCGCAGCCTCGATGCCCTGCAGCGCAGCCTCGAGGCGCCGCCACCCGCAGCCGGGCTCATCCGCACGCGGGACGCGCTCGACGACCGCTCGCTCGCGATGCTGGCACGACGCGACGCGGTTCGGGCCCGCGCCGACAGCCAGGATCGCGTCCGGCTGCTCTGGCAGGTCTGCCAGATCCCCGACTTCCGCAAGACCCTGACGGATGCGCACCTGCATCTCCTCGCCACCGTCTACCATCACGTGACGAGCGGCCGCGGCCAGCTGCCGAACGACTGGGTGGGCCGGATGATCGCCCGGCTCGACCGCGTCGACGGCGACATCGACACGCTGGTTACGCGCATCGCCCATGTGCGGACCTGGACCTACCTTTCACATCGGGATGATTGGCTGGACGATCCCCGCCACTGGCAGGAACGGGGCCGCGAGGTCGAGGACAGGCTGTCCGACGCGCTGCACGAGCGTCTGGCGCAGCGCTTCGTCGACCGCCGCACCTCGAGCCTGATGCGCTCGCTGCGCGGCGAGGGCATCGTCGACACGGCCGTCGAGGACGATGGCGAGGTCGTCGTCGACGGCCATGGCGTCGGCAGGCTGGACGGGCTGCGCTTCACGCCGGCGGTGGCGGCGGCCGATGTGGAGCGCCGGGTTCTGGCCGCGGCGGCGCGCCGGGCCGTCATCCCCGAGCTCCAGCGCCGCGCGACCGGGATGCTGCGCGCCGACGACGACGCCTTCCAGCTCGACGAGGCCGACCGCATCGCCTGGCAGGGCTCCGTCATCGCCCGGCTCGAGGCCGGTGACGACGTGCTGCGGCCGCGGCTACGCCTGCTGGCGGACGAGGAGCTCGGAATGCAGTCAAAGTCGGCCCTGGAGCAGCACCTCCAGCGCTGGCTCACCGCCTGGATCGAGCGACGCCTGGGGTCGCTCCAGGCGATAAGGAAGGCCGCCTCGGGCAGCGAGCTCGGTGGCCCCGGGCGCGGCATCGCCTTCATGCTGGTCGAGGCGCTGGGCAGCGCCCGCCGCGGCGACGCGGAATCCCTGATCGTGAGGCTCGAGGAGGGCGACAGGCGGCGCCTCGCCCGCCTCGGTGTCCGGCTGGGCCGAGATTATCTCTATGTGCCGAAGCTTCTGAAGCCGGCGGCGGTCGAGGCGCGAGCGCGCCTGTGGCGGATCGCCCGCGGCCAGCGGCTCCTGTTGCCCGAGCCGGGAAGGACCGTTCTCAGAGCACCGGACGGCGGGATGGATGCGGAGGCGACGCTCGCTTCGGGCTTCGCGCCCTTCACCGCCTTCGCCCTGCGTCAGGACGTGACCGAGCGGCTGGCCGCGGCGATCCGCGCCCGCGCGCGCGACGCCGCCCGCTTCGAGCTGCCCGTCGAGCTGGGCGCCCAGGCGGGCCTGACGCGTGATGAGCTGCAGACGGTGCTGGCCGAGCTGGGCTACCGCGCGCGCGAGGACAAGGAGACCGGACGGACGGCCTGGGCCTTCGAGCCGCGTCGCCGACGCCGCGCGGCACCGCCGCGCCCCGACCGCCGGCCGCCCCAGGCCGCCGCATCCCCCTTCGCGGCGCTGGCCGCGCTCAAGCTCGCCACGTGAGCGAAAGCGGTCTCCGCCTCGACAAGTGGCTCTGGCACGCGCGGTTCGTGCGCACGCGCCGGGTCGCCTCCGAGCTGGTCGCAGCACGTCGCGTCAGGGTCAACGGCCAGGTGGTCGTGAAGACCCATCAGGTCGTCCGCCCGGGCGACGTGGTGACGCTGACGGCACCCTCGCTGATCCGCGTGGTCCGCGTGACCGGGCTCGGCCTGCGTCGCGGCCAGGCCGGCGACGCAGCCCTCCTCTACGAGACGCTCGAGGCCGAGGGTGGCCGCGATGCGACGGCGCTGGCCACCGCGCGGTGACCGACCCTCAGGCCCCGTCGAGCATCACCGCCTTCTTGCCGGCGAGCGAGTCGTAGGCCGCGTTGGCGAGCAGCAGCGCCCGGCGCCCATCCTCGAAGCCGACCGGCACAGGTGCCCCCTTCTCCACCGCGTCGATGAAGGCGTCGAGCTCGGCCCCATAGGCCTCCCGGTAGCGCTCGATGAAGAAGTTGAGGAGCGGGTCCTGGGCGGCCGTGATGTCCTTCGTCCAGCGCTCGATCGTCGTGCCCCGCCTGTTCTCGGCCTTGAGCATGCCCTTCTCGCCCAGCACCTCGAGCCGCTGGTCGTAGCCGTAGACGGCGCGGCGGTGGTTCGTGATGCAGCACTGTACGCCCGACCGGGTGCTCATGATGATCATGACCGTGTCGTGATCGCCCATACGCGCGATCATCGGATCGATGAGGGCGCTCGCCATCGCCATCACCTCGACCGGCTCCTCGGGCAGGAAGAAGCGCGCGAGGTCGAAATCGTGGATCGTCATGTCGCGCAGGATGCCGCCCGACACCTTGAGATAGGCCTCGCTCGCCAGGTCCGGATCGCGCGAGGTGATGATGACCTGGCGCACCTGGCCGATCTCGCCCGCGTCGATCGCCTTCTTCACGGCAGCGAAGGAGGGATCGAAGCGCCGGTTGAAGCCCAGCTGGACGATGGGCTTCAGCGGGCCGATCTCCTGCCAGCAGCGGTCGACCTTCTTGATGTCGAGGTCGATCGGCTTCTCGCAGAGAATGGCCTTCTTGGCCTTGGCCGCCCGGGTGATGAGATCGATGTGCGTGTCGGTCGAGGAGGCGATCAGCACCGCCTGGACCGAGGCGTCCTCCATTACCGCGTCGACGCTGGGCGCCACCTTGGCCCCGTGCCGCTTTCCCACCTCCTCGGCCGAGGGGCCGTGGACGTCGTAGACCGAGACGAGCTCGGCCCTGGGATGGGCGGCTACATAGTCGGCGTGCATCTTGCCGATGCGGCCGCAGCCAAAGAGCGCGAACCGGATCATGGACGAGACCTCCCTCATCGATCGACGCGCAGTGTGAAGCACCGCCAGCCGAGCGTTGTCAATTTGACTGCCGAAGCCGACTCAGCCGGGAAGCACCACCTCCACCCCGTCGGCCTCCGCCGCTGAGCGAGCCGGCGATCGAGCGTCACGAGCGGCTCGCTCAGGCGCTGGGCGATCGCCAGGTGCAGCGCATCGCCTGCCCGAAGCCCGAGCTCGAAACGCTCGAGGAGGGCGTCGGCTGCCAGAAGTCATCGTCCTCCAACGACTGCCCATGAGGAAGCGCGGAGGCAGCGTCCTCTGCCATAGCCCGAGGGTCAGCCCGAGCCTGCTGACCGACAGCACTCATGCCGAACCTTGCTGCCGAGCGCGCTCACAACCTCTGTGCAGGTCCAGCCGCTGACGTGGGCCGTTCCGGCCCGAGCAAGGTGCATCCAATCCTGCACAGTCCGGTGAGCTGGGTTCCGGCATGAGCAAGCGGAACGAGCGGCGCTGGTATCGAGGTAGGGCACGCTCAGTATCGGGCTTCGTCGCGCAGGCGTCTTATGGCGTCTCGCTATCCTCCACCTGCCAGTCGATGCTCGCCAAATGGCGGCGGATCTTCTCGAGGTCGAGCGGCTTCGGGGGTGCCTCGATGGCCGAGACACGCGCCACGGGCTTGCCGCGGCGGGTGATCACGACCTCGTGGCCCCGCTCCACCTCAGTCAGGATCTCGCTCAGATGCGCCTTCGCCTCGGCGACGCTGATGTTGCGCATGGCAGGCTTCCAGATAGTCATCCAAATGGTCATTTATGCCGCCCAGCGGCCGCCGGCAAGGCCAGCTCGCCGCTTCACCACGCATGGTGCTAGGGCTATGGTGGCGGCCTTCGCGAGACCGGGGAGGGACAAAAGATGGCGACCGTTCGCTTGACCATGGCACAGGCGCTCGTGCGCTATCTGATGGCGCAGCGGACGCTGATCGACGGCAAGGATGCGCCGCTCTTTCCCGGCATTTTCGCCATCTTCGGGCACGGCAACGTCACCTGCCTTTCCGAGGCGCTCGAGGCGGTGAAGGACGACTTCCCGACCTGGCGCGGGCAGAACGAGCAGTCCATGGCGCTGGCGGCCATCGCCTATGCCAAGGCCAAGCGCCGGCGGCAGATCATGGTGGCGACGAGCTCGATCGGGCCCGGCGCCACGAACATGGTGACGGCCGCGGCCGTCGCCCACACGAACCGCCTTCCGGTGCTGCTGCTGTCGGGCGACTACTACGTCACGCGCTTTCCCGACCCGGTCCTCCAGCAGGTCGAGCACTTCAACGACCCCACCTTGAGCGTCAACGACGCCTTCAAGGCCGTCACCCGCTACTGGGACCGCATCACGCGGCCCGAGCAGATCATCGAATCGCTGCCCCAGGCCGTGGGCATGATGCTGGATCCGGCCGACTGCGGGCCGGCCTTCATCGGCATGTGCCAGGACGTCCAGGCGGAGGCGTTCGACTATCCGGAGCGCTTCTTCGAGCCGACGGTCCACCGGATCCCGCGCCCGCGCCCCGACACGGCCCAGCTGGCCGATGCGGCAGCGCTGCTCAAGACGGCCAAGAAGCCGCTCATCATCGCCGGCGGCGGCGTGCGCTACAGCGAGGCCGAGGGTGTGCTGGCCGAGCTCGCGACACGGCACAACATCCCGGTGGGCGAGACGCTCAACGGCAAGACCATGCTGCTCCACGACCATCCGATGCATGCCGGTCCGATCGGCATCATGGGATCCTCCTCGGCCAATGATCTCGCCGCCGAGGCGGACGTGATCCTGGCCGTGGGCACGCGCCTGCAGGACTTCACCACGGGCTCCTGGACGCTCTTTGCCGACGATGCCCGCTTCATCGGCCTCAATGCCGCCCGCTTCGATGCGCGCAAGCACAAGAGCCTGCCGGTGGTGGGCGATGCCAAGGTCGCGATGGAGGAGCTCTCGGCAGCGCTCGGCGACTGGCGCGGGCCCGAGAGCTGGACGCAGCGGAGCGCCAAGCTCTACGCCGAGTGGAATGCCTATATCGACCGGCGCAGCGGCCCGACCAACGCCGAGCTGCCGACCTACGCCCATGTGGTGGGTGCGGTGAACCGCCTCGCCGGCGAGCGCGATCTGGCCCTCACCGCCGCCGGCGGCATGCCGGGCGAGCTCGAGATGAACTGGCGCGCCAAGGGCATCGACACCTTCGACTGCGAGTTCGGCTATTCCTGCATGGGCTACGAGATCGCCGGCGGCTGGGGTGCCAGGATGGCCGATCCGTCGCGCGACGTCCTCGTGATGGTCGGCGACGGCAGCTACCTCATGATGAACTCGGACATCTATTCCTCGGTCATGACCGGGATGAAGCTCATCGTCGTGGTGTGCGACAATGGCGGCTTCCTCGTCATCGACCGGCTGCAGCGCGCCAAGGGCATCCCGAGCTTCAACAACAGCCTCGAGACGGCCAAGACGGCGGGACCCGCCGCCGGTGCCCGCGTCGATTTCGCGAAGCATGCCGAGGCCATGGGGGCGATCGGGGTGCGGGTGAAGAGCATCGGCGACCTCGAGGACGCCATCCGCGCCGCCAAGGCGGCGGATCGGACCACCGTGATCCATATCGACGTGCACCCCACCGACTGGACCGGCGAGAACCATTCCTGGTGGGAGTGCGGCACGCCCCAGGTCAGCGCGCGCGACGGTGTGAAGGCCGCGCTCAAGGAGCACCAGGACGGCAAGAAGCGGCAGCGCCAGGGCGTCTAGCCGCTTCCCCCGGAAGGCGCGGGGCCGCGGCCCGCGCGCTCGCGGCGTCTGCCCGGCAGGACCGGGCAATGCCCCTATCCAACGGCTCGGCCTTGCCCGCGGGGCCTGGATGAACGATCTTGGATGGCGGCGTGAGCTGGCCCGTGCCTTCCCGAGCGGGAAGGGAAGCGCGGGCCGTCGCCCGGACGGGAATCCCGCCCGGGTGCCTCTCACGGTCCGCAAGATGAGGCTCGACCACGCGCCGAAAGGTGCGGGCGGTTGAGCCCCGAACCGATTGGAGCCCAATGGCACGCAAACCGAACTATCGTTTCGAGCGCCAGGAGCGCGAGCGCGCGAAGGCAGCCAAGAAGGCCGAGAAGGCGGCCAAGAAGGCCCCGTCCGAAGGTGAGGGCCAGGAGCCCGAGGCCGAGAAGGCCACGACTCAGGAAGCCCGGGAGGAGTGACGGGTAGCGATCCGTCGTCCCGGCGTCACGCGGCAGGCCTGGCTTCAGCGGCCTCAGTGTCCGGCCGCGTGCGCCTCCGGGAGCCGCTCGAAGCCGTTGACCCTGAGCCAGCGCTCGAGCTGCTCCTTCGTTTCCGCTGCGATCTTGTATTGAAGGGTGCGGCCGCTCGTTGCGGTCACCCGGAAGAAGACTTGGCCGTCCAGGCTCTTGTAGACGGACAGCATCGCAACCATCGGCATCTCCATCCCTTGCCCCTACCGTCATCAGGCGGTTAAGGAGATGATAACGGGTTATTTGGCGCGCCGATCGCAGCCAGAAAAGCCTGAGCACGATTTGGTGTCTGGTTCTTAACCATCGTCTTCAGGAAGCCGGCCGGACCTGCCCTCGGCCATCAACCGGGCAGGAGGCCCATTGACGCCGCCGCGGCTCTGGATGACGTTCCGCCTCGCGCACGTGTCAGGAGGGCTTTTCTATGGCGATCAGGCTCGGCATCGCGCCGATCGGCTGGACCAACGACGACCTGCCGCAGCTCGGCGGCGACATCCCGCTCGAGACCTGCCTGTCTGAGGCCCGCGAGGCCGGCTTCACCGGGGTGGAGAAGGGCGGCAAGTTCCCGAGCGAGGCCGGCGCGATGCGAGAGGCGCTGGGCAAGCAGGGCCTGGCGCTGGCATCGGGCTGGTTCTCCGGCCGGCTCCTCGAGACGACGATCGAGGAGGAGAAGAAGCGCATCCGCGGCCAGCTCGACCTCTTCCTCGCGATGGCCTGCCCGGTCATCGTCTATGCCGAGACGACGGCTACCGTGCAGGGCCAGATCGGCACACCCGTCGACGACCGGATCCGCCTGGCGCCCGAGACGATCAAGCGCTACGGCGCCAAGCTCACCGAGCTTGCGGCCTGGCTCAAGGCCGAGGGCTGCCCCATGGCCTTCCATCACCACATGGGCACGGTGATCGAGGTCGAGAGCGAGATCGATCAGCTGATGCAGGCGAGCGGCCCCGAGGTCGGGCTGCTGCTCGACACAGGGCATCTCACCTTCGCGGGCGGCGACGTCGCGGCCACCACGCGCCGCTGGGGCAAGCGGATCAACCATGTGCATGTGAAGAATATCCGGCCGGCGGTGCTCGAGCGCCTCAAGGCCGAGCGCTGGAGCTTCCTCAAGGGCGTGCTCGAGGGTGTGTTCACCGTGCCGGGCGATCCCGAGGGCTGCATCGACTTCCGTGCCTTCGCGAAGGTGCTGAAGGAGATCGGCTATGGGGGATGGATCGTCGTCGAGGCCGAGCAGGACCCGAAGAAGGCCAACCCGCTCGAGTATGCGCGGATGGGCTATCGCGAGCTGACGGTTGCCCTGGATGGGGCCGGGCTCGAGCTTGCGGGCTGAGGCTGCGGTGCGGCCTCGATCGTGACGGGCAGGGTCGCGGAGGCCCGTGCCGACGGGTCGACCAGATCCCGCAAGGAGATGCGCAGCGCGTAGGTGCCGGGCGGCACGCCGTCCGTCGCGATCGCGAGGTCCACGAAGGTTTCGAGGCGCGGGCGGCGGGTCCTGAACGTCCAGGAGCCGAAATCGTCACGCCGCGCCACGACGCGGCCTTGGCCGTCGATGAGCGCGATGTCCACGGCAAAGCCGAAGAACACCGTTCCGTCCGCGATGTCGAAGCGGTACCCCACCGGCTCGAGATAGACGAGAATGGGCGTGCCTGCCTGGAATAGGTGGTCGGCCCGCGGCGTCTCGGCGGCGTAGCCGGGCGCCCGCTGCTCTACGAGCTCGGCCCGGGCGATCCCGAGCGGCATGGCGCGGGCGATCGCCACAGCGGCATCCAGCGTCCGCCGCAACGCCGTCGCTGGGTCGGCCTCGGCCAGCGCCGCCGACGCCCCGTCCAGGCTCCTCCCCGCCTCATCGAGTGCCGCGGCGTTGGCGACCGAGACGAGGGAGCAGAGCGCCAGGGCCTGAAGGGATAGGGCGTGTCGCATCGCCTTTGCCTGCGCTGCAGGACCTCGGTCAGCCCATGACCCATGGGGCGAAATATCTCTGCAGCATTATCAACCAAAACGCGAGAGCAAGATAGGGGCCCAGGGGGATCTGCATGGCCGGATGGCGGTGCCAGCCCCGCGCCAGGGCGACCACCAGCGCGACCAGAGCGGCAAGGAGCACGACCATGGGCAGCTGGGCTGCACCGAGCCATGCGCCGGCGGCGGCCAGCAGCTTCGCGTCGCCGAGCCCCAGCCCCTCGCGACCACGGAACCGTCTGTAGGCCCATGCCAGGACGGCGAAGCTGGCAAAGCCGATAGCGGCGCCGATCGCGGCCTCAGGCAGGTCGACGAGCGGCGACAGGCCGATGCGCGGACCGAGCGCGGCGACGAGCAGGCCGGCCAGGATGAGCGGCAGCGTCAGGACGTCCGGAAGGATGAGCTCGCGCTGATCGATCAGGGCGAGGGCCAGGAGCGTCCAGCCGACGGCGGCCGTCGGCCACGCAGCGGGTGGCGGCAGAAGGCCGAAGGACACGATCGCGATGGCGAGCGCGCTGCCCTCGACGAGCGGATACCAGCGCCCGATCGGAGCGCCGCAGTGCCTGCAGCGACCCCGTAGCGCCACCCAGCTCGCCAGCGGCACGAGGTCGAGCGGCCCGAGCGCCGTGCCGCAGCTCAGACAGTGGGAGCGCCCGTGAAGCCAAGCGCGCCGCCCGCTCGCGTCGCGACGTGCGAAGGATCCGATGGCGCTGCCGACGACGAGTGCCGTCAGGAGCCCCAGACCGACGGGCCAGAGACTGCCGACCGTGGCCCTACATCACAGCGACGAGATCGGGAGAGATTACTCCCCTGCTCGGCGGATGTGCCGGCTGCTGGCGTGGGGGCGATACCACGTCAGGCTCCTCTGAAAGCCGTGGGCGCGGGGGCGGGGGCCCGAGAGCCAGCAGCCTCACGGCGACCGGGCGTGGATGTGGATGCACGCCACGGAGAGCTGCCGGCTCAATGGCGGCCACGACGGTGGTCGGAGGCTCAGCGCTCGCGGCGGCCAGCTCCGCCTGGCGAACCGTCACGAAGCCTCCCTCCGGTGGCGAAGCCGGGGTCAGGAGCTGCGATGTCCGACCACTCGTGCCCGGCGGTGTCGGCACCAGCGGCGCCGGCCCGCTCGGCGTGGCCGGCACCGTCCTTGGGGCCAGCGTGCCGGGCGCCGGCACGGCCTCCTGCGAGCCGAGCGCGCGCATCCGCGACCTCAGCTCCTCGCTGATGTCACGCGCATCCTGGGCATCGCGGATGACGCGCGGGGTGATGAAGACGATGAGCTCGGTGCGGGCGTCTGCGTTGTTGGTGCTGCTGCCCAGCAGCGGCCCGAGGATCGGGATGTCGCCCAGCACCGGCACCTTGCCGTTGCTCCGCTGCTCGGAGTCCTGGATCAGACCGCCCAGCACCACGGTCTGGCCGGACTGCACATCCACGGTGCTGGTGATCTTGCGCTGCTGGATCGTCGGCGTCGGCGAGTTGGTCGCGAGCTGTGCCGTGTTGACGACCCGGCTGACCTCCTGCCCGATCTGCAGGGCCACGACCTGGTCCGAGTTGATGCGCGGCTTGACCTGAAGAATGACGCCGGTGTTGCGGTACTCGATATTGTTGACCACCGGCGCGTCGGGATTGTCGACGCTCACGGCCGTCCTGGTCGTAATCGGCACCTCGTCGCCGACCGTCAGCACGGCCTCGCTGTTGTCCTGGACGACGACGGACGGCGAGGACAGCACGCGCACATGGGTGATCTGCGAGAGCGCGTCGATCGTCACGTCCGCATTGCCGCCGCTGAAGATGAAGTTGAACCCTGGCACGTTGGCCAGAGGATTGAGATTGTTCGGCGTGACCGAGCCACCTTCGCCGCCGTTGGCCGTGGTGTTGAAGCCGAACCTGAAATTGCCTTGATGCAGATAGTACTGGATGCCGTAGCGCAACGCGTTGTTGAGCGTCACCTCTGCGATCGTGGCCTCGATCAACACCTGCAGCGGCGCCGTATCGAGCCGGCTCAGCGTCGCCTGAATCATCTGATAGGCTTGCGGGGTGGCCCTGATCAGCAGCGTGTTGTTGTACTTGTTAGCGATGACCTTGACGCCCTGCAGGGCCGCCGAGAGGCCCGTCGCGCCGCTGCTCGATGCCGTCCCGGCGGACGAGTCCTCGGAGCCGGCCTGCGCTCCGGCCCGCTGGGCCTGAGCTGCGTTGGCAGCGGCAGACGGCACCACGCCGGCGGAGAAAAGCGAGGGAGCGCTTTCAGCAGCCGAGGCCGAGGTGGTGGTCAGCGAGCCGCCGAAGGCATCGCTCAAGAGCTTGGCCACGTCCTCGGCGGGCGAGTGCTTGAGCTCGTAGACATAGAACTGGACACCGCTGCCTCCGCCCTGATCCAGCCGGTACACCCACCGCTGGACCTCGCGGATCTGCTCGGCGGAGGTCGCGATCGCGAGAATCGCGTTCAGGCGAGAGACCGGCATGAACTGGACGCTCTGGAACTCGGCCTGCCCCTGCGCTGCCGCGCCGGCTCGGGAGAAGAGAGCCTGCAGCTCGGGCACCATCGCCTCCGGCGTGGCGCGCTGAAGCGGGAAGATTCCGACCGACTTGCCGGCGAGCCAATCGACGTCGATCGCCGCCAGCGTGTCGACGACGTTCTGCCGCTCGATCCCGGACCCCGAGAACAGGATCAGGTTGCGGCTGGGGTCGATGCGGATGTCCTCGGGCCGGCGCAGGAGCGGCTGGATGAACTGCGCGGCCGAGGTGACGGAGAGATAATGCAGCGGCACGATCGTGATGCCTGCACCGGCCGGCAGGACCGGCGCCGAGGCGCCGCCCAACGGGGTGACCTGCGCGGTCTGCGGGAGCTCATCCGCCGGCGCCACGACGTAGGTGCCGTTGACGGTGGCCAGTCCTGCTCCGTTCATCCGTAGCACCGTCTCGAGAACGGTCAGCAGGTCGCGGTCTTGAAGGGGCGCGCCAGTGGACAGCGTGACCTGCCCCGATACCTTGGGGCTCATCGTGTAGTTGGCGTGCAGGATGTCGTGCAAGATCACCTTGACGACATCCTTGATGTCCGCGCCGTCGAAGTTGACCTGGACGCCGTCGCCCTCCCGGCGCGCGCTCCCGTTGGTCCCGGCCGCGCCTGCTCCCTGCCCGACGTAAATCTGCGGCTTGAGCGCGCTGGCCCGACCTTGGCTCGTATCCTGTGACGAGGAAACAGGTGTTGCGGTGGCGGCATGAGGTGGAACGGCGAAGGAAAGATTGTCGATCGCCTCGTTGACCCGCGATGGGCCCTCGTCGGGCGCGGCGCAGGCGCCGAGGATGACCGCCAGGGTAGCGAAGACAAGAGCAGGGGCGGTCCGGCGGCGCCAGGCGGTGTTGCGCATGAGCAGGTTCTTTCTCCAAAGCTCTGCGCCCCGCCCAACCGCAAGGAGCCCTGCGGAGCAGGCCAGCACATCGGAGCCACAATCGGCCCAGCTACGACGATCGACTCGGGCGTTCATTCTGTTGCCCATATGCGCTGACCAGCGCTGCCGCAACAGGCGGATGGGTCGGCACCACCCGGCTTGCGGGCGGCTTAGCCTCAAATACCCTTATTCTCCATGGATCTGAGGGTTGCGTCATAATCTGGATGGCTCACGTTAAGTCTTGCGGCGATGCGCGGGCGCAACACCTTATTGACGAGAAAAGTGTCCTTGCCATCCAGCCTGCCGGCGCGGATATCGGCCACGAGGCGTCGCCGCAGCGCCTCGATGGTCAGGTCGGTCGCCTCTGGGTAGAGCTCGTCGAGCCCGCCCCGCTCGGCGTCGGGCGGGCCGCTCTCCACCGAGCGCAGCGTGATGGCCAGGGCGTTCGCCACCATGGCCGCCTTGTAGCGGTCCTCCCCGCTGAGGCGGGGTGCCAGCTCGCCGCGCGTGAGGTCATGTGCCGCGGACAGCAGGCTCAGGATGTCGGCCGTGATGCTCATGCCGCCCGTCCCCGCTCGATCGCCTCGACATAGGCCAGGATATCCTGCTCGAGCGTCGGAACCACATGCAGGGTGAGCGCCAGCTCCAGCGACGGCTCCTCGCCCGAGTAATGGCGTCGCGCCTGCATCAGGGCGATGACCGCCCAGCGCAGCGTCGCCAGAAGCTCGAAGAGCGGGATCTGCGCCCGCTCGATAGGGTGGCCCGCGGCCGTCTCGTACGCATCGAGGAAGGCAGCGCGGCTGCCGATGCCGCCCGCCTCGCGCTCCCACTGGCCGTAGCGCCAGCAGCGAGCGAGGAACCACCCGAGATCCTCGAGAGGATTGCCGTAGCGGGCAAACTCCCAGTCGAGCAGGGCGCTGAGCCGTCCCTTCTCGACCATGTAGTTGCCGGTCCGGAAGTCGGCGTGGATCAGCCGGACCGGCTCGACGTCCGGCAGATGCCGCTCGAGCCAGCGCAGGCCCCACTCGATGACGGGCTGGACCTCATCCATCGCGTCGAGATGCCGGCGCAGCTCCGCGATGCGCTGGGCGGTGGGCCTCTGGCCCGGCATCGTCATGAAGTCGAGGGCGGCTACAGGCGGCGTCAAAGCGTGCAGTCGGGCGATCTCACAGGCGAGGGAGGCTACCAGGGCATCGCCGCTCTCGCGCAGCGCCGGGTCGCGCACCAGGCGGGTACCGCGCGCCTCGCCGCCGACCCGCGCCATCAGATAAAAGCTCCCGCCGATCACGGCCGGATCCTCGCACAGCAGCCAGGGCTCCGGGACCAGCACGCCCGCGCCGTGCGCCACCTCGAGGATCCGAAACTCCTCCGCCCTGCCCCAGCTCTCGGCCACGCGTGACGAGGCGTCGGTGCGCAGGACGAGAGCATGGCTGCCCGGCCTGCGGCCGCCCTCGATGCGAAGATCGAGGCCCAGATTCTCCTGGATGGCACCGCCCGCCAGCCGCTCGCAACGCTCGATCACGACGAGGTCGGCGTCGAGCCGCTGGGCGGCCCAGGCCGCCAGCGCCGCCTGCCGGGCCTCGCTCAGGGCCACGCGAAGAAGCCCCGGCCCTCGGCCAGGAGATGGCGGGCGACCAGCATCCGATGGACCTCCGACGCGCCGTCGACCAGACGCGCCTGACGGGCGTAACGATACATCCACTCGAGCGGAACGTCCTTGGAATAGCCCTTGGCGCCCATGAGCTGGATTGCGGTGTCCACGGCCCGGTGCAGCGCATCGGCCACCTGGATCTTGGCCATCGAGACGGCCTTGCGGGCCCGGCCGCCGGCCTCGAGCTCGATCGCCGCCCGCATCGTCAGGAGGCGGCCGATCTCGATCTGCATCGCGGCCTCGCCCAGAAGCCCCTGCACGCTCTCCTTCTCGGCCAGGACCTGGCCGAAGGCGCGGCGCTCGCGGATGTAGGGATCGGCGATCTCGAGCGCCCGGCGGGCCATGCCGAGCCAGCGCATGCAGTGGGTGAGCCTCGCCATGCCGAGGCGGATCTGGGTCACCTTCATGCCCTGGCCCTCGCCCATCAGCACGTTCTGGGCGGGCACCTCGAGCCCGTCGATCTCGAGCTCGCAATGGCCGCCATGCTCCTCGGGGCCCATGATCGGGATGCGCCTCAGGATCCGCCAGCCCGGCTGATCCTTGTGAAACAGCATCGCCGTCAGGCCGTGGCGCGGATCGTCCGACGTCCGGGCCAGCAGGATGAAATGGGATGCACCCTCGGCCCCGGTGATGAACCATTTCCGGCCGTGGACGACCCATCGGTCGCCCCGTCGCTCGGCCCGGGTCAGCATCATGCCGGCCGGATCGGACCCCGAGCCGGGATGAGGCTCGGTCATGACAATGGCCGAGCGGACGCTGCCGTCCACGATGGGCTGCAGCCAGCGCTGCTTCTGCTCGGGCGTGCCCACCCGCTCCAGCACCCACATGTTGCCGTCGTCGGGCGCGGCGCAGTTGAAGGCCTGCGGCCCGAAGCGCGAGCGGCCCATCTCCTCGTAGAGAACGGCCATGCCCACCGGCCCGACGCCGAGCCCGCCCAGCTCGGCCGGCATTTGCGGGCACCAGAGGCCCGCCGCCTTCACCTCGGTGCGGAGCCGCTGGAGAAGATCTTCCCGGATCTGCTCGCCGATCCCGAAGCTCGCCGGATCCTCCTCGAGCGGCAGGATCTGCTCGTCGACGAAGGTGGCAACCCTTGCCCGGAGCGCCTCGAGCGCGGGATCGAGCGAGAGATCCAAGGCCGGTCCTAGCGCGTCTTGATGAAGCCGGGCTGCGAGAGGATCTTGTTCGACTGGCTCATGAGCAGGGGATGGATCTTCTTGACATAGGCCTGCCACTCGGGGTCCGCGGCCATCGAGCCGCGCTTCTTGGCGCGGTCGGCCAGATCGTCATAGGCCCAGAGATGGACGATCTGATTGAGGTCGCCGATGTCCATCGAGGTGTACCAGCCCACCGGCTGCCCGAGATGCTTGGTCTGGATGGCGTAGCCCTCGGTCTCGTAGAGCCGGACATACTCGGCCAGGCTTCCGGGCTTCAGCGTGTAGGTACGGTGGTCGACGATCATCGGCGGTCTCTCCCTGCTCTCAGAGCGCGCTCACAAGGTGCCCGCCGTCGACGGCGAGCACCGCGCCCGTCATGTAGCGCGACGCATCGGAGGCGAGAAGCAGCAAAGGCCCGTCCAGATCGGAGGGCTGGCCCAGCCGTCCTTGCGGAATGCGGCCGACGACGCGGCGGCCCGCCTCGGTCTCGAAGAAGGCGCGGTTGATGTCCGTCTCGATATAGCCCGGGGCCAGGGCGTTCACGCGGATGCCGTGGCGCGCCCATTCGAGCGCCATGGCCCTGGTGAGCTGGATGAGCCCGGCCTTGGCGGCCTCGTAGGCGGCGACGCCGATCGTCACCCTGAGCCCCAGGATCGAGGCCACATTGATGACGCTGCCGCCCTTCCGGGCGGCGATCAGCGCCGCCGCGCCGCGACGCGCGACACGGAAGGCGCCCGTGAGGTCGACGTCCAGGACCTGGCCGAAGCTTGCCGCATCGACCTCGACCATCCGCCGGCTCGGTCCGGGGATGCCTGCATTGTTGACGATGATGGTGGGCGTGCCGAGCGCTCGCTCGGCCGCGGTGAGCGCGGCATCGACCTGGGCCTCGTCGGTCACGTCCATCGTCACCGCCATGGCCCTGCCGCCCGCCGCCACGATCTCGGCCACGACCTCGTCCAGAGCCTCGCGGCGCCGCGCCGCCACCACGACCGCAGCCCCCTGCGCGGCGAGCAGGTGGGAGAAGTGTCGGCCGAGGCCGCTCGACGCGCCCGTGACGAGCGCCACGGCCCCCCCGAGATCGACGGTGAGCGTCACGACCTCTCTCCATTGCCGCTGGCAGCCGGACCCTCGCTAGGCCCCGCGCAGGCGAGGGGTCAAGTGGTGCCCGCAGGCAATGGTGATCCCCCGCAGGGCGCGCTAGGGATGGCGGCGCGGCGGTCCGGACGAGCAGGCGGGAGCAGGATATGGCGAAATCGAGCGAGCGCCCGCGCGAGGCCTCCATCGGAATAGCGATAGCCTTCGCAGCCGCCGCGTTCGCGCTCTTCACCGGCCAGGACACCACCGTCAAGCTGCTCTCCGGCGCGCACTACGACACCTTCCAGATCGCCTTCCTGAACTCCCTCTTCGCGCTCGGGCCCATGAGCATCCTGGTCCTCAGGGGCGGCGTGGGCCAGCTGCGCACGACGCGGCCGCTCTTCCACGCGCTGCGCGGCCTCACCTCGATCATCGGCGTGCCACTCGCCTTTTATGCCTACAGCCGGATGGCGATCGCCGACGCCTACGCGCTGCTCTTCTCGACGCCGCTCCTGATCACGGCGCTCTCCGTGCCGCTCCTCGGCGAGAGCGTCGGCTGGCGTCGCTGGTGCGCGGTGCTGGTCGGCTTCGCGGGCGTGATCTTGATGCTGCGCCCGGGTGCCGGCGTCCTGCAGCTCGCCTCGCTGTCGGCTCTGGGCGGTGCCCTCTGCGGCGCCCTGGGAATCATCATCCTGCGCAAGCTCCAGAGCACCGAGAGCTCGGCGGCCTTCGGCGTCTACGGCAACCTCTCGGTGATGATCGGCACCGGCCTCGTCCTGCCCTTCGTCTTCCGGATGCCCACCCTTCCCGATCTCGGGCTCAGCGTGCTCGGCGGCTCGCTCGGCGGCTGCGCCTTCCTGATGCTCATCCAGGCCTACCGCCGGGCACCGGCCGTCGTGATAGCGCCCTTCCAGTACAGCCAGATGCCCTACGGCCTGCTCGTCGGCTTCGTCATCTTCGGCCACGTCCCCGACCGCAGCCTTTTCCTCGGTGGCGCCATCGTGATCGGCAGCGGCCTCTACATCCTCCGCCGCGAGATGCTGCTGCGCCGGGGCGTGGCCAGCGGCACGATCGTGCGTGCGCCGATGTGGCGTCGCTGGGCGATGCGCCACTGAGGGCCGGGGAAGCGATCGCTCAGCCGAACCGCGGCTTCCGCTTCTCGAGAAAGGCCCGATAGCCCTCGCGAAAATCGGGGCCGACGAACGACCCGTCCCGCAGCGCCCTGGTCTCGTCGGTCTCCGCCAGCGTGCCCGACTGGATCAGGCGGACGATGCGCTTGGCGCTGCCGATCGTGTAGGCAGATCGCTCAGTCAGCAGGAGGGCATAGCCCTGGACGGCCTCGGCCAGCTCGTGCCGGGGCAGGACGCGGTCGACGAGGCCGATGCCGAGCGCCTCCCGGGCGTCCAGCAACCGCGCCGAGAAGAGAATGTCCTTGGCCCGCGCCGGGCCGATCAGGTCGACGAGGCGCCTCGTATCCTCGAGGCTGTAGCAGATGCCCAGCCGGGCCGGCGTGATGCCGAGCCTCGCACCCTCGGCGACAAAGCGCAGGTCGCAGGCGACGGCAAGGCTGCAACCGCCGCCGACGCAGGCGCCCGCGATCTGCGCGATGGTCGGCTTCTCGAGACCCGCCAGGCGGCGCAGCGCGGTCTCGACGGCCTCGTTGTACTCGCGCGCGGCGCTCTCGCTGGCACCGACGCGCTCGAACTCGGCGATGTCGGCGCCTGCCGAGAACGCCTCGTCCGTCGCCCCGCGCAGAATAAGCACCTTGATCGCCACGTCGGCCATGACCCGGTCCAGGAGGGTCGGCAGCGCCTGCCACATCAAGAGGCTCATGGCGTTCCGCTTCTCCGGCCGGTTCAGGACCAGCGTTGCGACGGCGCCGGCACGCTCGAGTTGAAGAAGCTGGCTGGCCATTTTGTCCCCGGGGCGATGAGGCTTCACCCGACCCGCATGACCGCTCGCCAGGATGGAGTCCAGAGGCGCGCGGCCGCGGTGAGCTGATCGTGAGGCGAGCCGCACGAGATCGTTGGGGACACGGTGCGCGACAGGTCCTAGGCTTCGTGCGCTCGAAGCATCAGGAGATACCGCGAGATGCCCGTCAACGTGCTCTATCGCACCACCGCCACGGCCACCGGCGGCCGCGACGGCCACGCCGCCACCAAGGACGGCAGCCTCGATGTCACGCTGGCCACGCCCAAGGAGCTGGGCGGTGCCGGCGGGCCCGGCAACAATCCCGAGCAGCTCTTCGCCTGCGGCTACGCCGCCTGCTTCCTGGGCGCCATGAAGTTCGTCGCCTCCCAGGGCGGCCCGAAGGTGCCGGGCGACGCCAGCGTGACGGCGACGGTCGGCATCGGGCCGCGCTCCGAGGGCGGCTTCGGGCTCGAGGTCGAGCTGGCGATCGACCTTCCGGGCGTCGCCCGGGCCGAGGCCGAGACGCTGGTCGAGAAGGCGCACCAGGTGTGCCCCTACTCGAACGCCACCCGGAACAACGTGCCGGTGAGCCTCACCGTCGTCTGACGGCGGGGCGGAGCCGAGGGATCGATCGGAAGGACGATGGAGCAGCGGCTGAGCCTGGTGACGCTTGGGGTGGACGATCTCGAGCGGGCGCGGCGCTTCTACGAGGAGGGCCTCGGCTGGCGACGCGGCAATGACCATCCCGACGTCGTCTTCTTTCAGCTTCAGGGCATGATCCTGGGGCTCTGGAGCAACGCGGAGCTTGCCGCCGACGCGAGGCTGCCGCTGCCAGGCAGCGGCTTCGGCGGCATGGCCCTGGCCTACAACGCCCGCTCCCGCGAGGAGGTGGACAGCGTGATGGCCGAGGCTCTGGCTGCGGGCGCCACGGTCCTGAGACCCGCCGCCGACACGGCCTGGGGCGGCTATGCCGGCTACTTCGCCGACCCGGACGGCCATCCCTGGGAGATCGCCTGGAACCCCGCCTGGACCATCGCCGAGGACGGCAGCGTGACGCTCGGCGGCTGAGCCTGCCGTTCGGCCGTCAACCGGCCCTCGGCGTCACCTCCCGCTCGATCGTGGCGCCGGCTCGGCGCTCGGCAGCCTCGATGTCGTAGTGCCCCTGCACATTCATCCAGAATGCCGGGCCGGTGCCGAAATAGCGGCCGAGACGCAGGGCCGTGTCGCCGGAGATGGACCTTCGCCCGGCAAGGATGGCGCCGATCCGGTTACGGGGCACGCGCAGCGCTTGCGCCAGGCCGTAGGCGGTGAGCCCGGCATCCTCCATCCAATCGGCGAGAACCTCGCCTGGAACGACGGGCGGAAGCCGCTCCGCGCCGGGCTCGACGACGTCCGACAGGTCAATGCGACCCGCTTCAAGATCCTCCATCCTCACGACCATGACCTGCATACCTCAATGATAGTCCACAAGCTCGACCTCATGGGCACCATCGTCCCGCCAGACGAAACAGAGGCGCCACTGATCGTTGACCCCGATGCTGTGCTGGCCCGCTCGATCAACTCGTAGAAGCCTCGTCGCAGCGCCGATCGAGCGTCTCCGTCCTCAGCCTTCCGGCTCGAGGGTAAAAAGCTCCTGCGGGCGGCGGACGCCGCGGAGCGCGTAGCGGCCCAGCGAGACGAGGCGGGAGCGCGCGTCGCCGCAGGCGGCGGCAAAGGCCTCGGAGACGACCACGCCCTGCTCGAGCGAGCGGCCCATGCGCTCGATCCGGCTTGCCTCGTTCACCGCGGGGCCGAGGACGGTGAAGTCCAGCCGCTCCGAGCCGCCGATATTGCCATAGAGCACGTCGCCCACATGCAGGCCGATGAAGACCCGGCTTGCGGGCTCGCCTCGCTCGCGCCGGGACGCCAGCGTCGTCGCCGCCGCCTGTTGCGCCTGCACCGCCGCCTCCAGCGCACGAGCACAAGCCCCCTCGAGGCGGTCGATGTCGAAGATGGCGAGGATGCCGTCGCCCATGAACTTCAGCACCTGCCCGCCCTGCGCATGGATCAGGTCGCTCAGCGTCCCGGCATAGTCGTTGAGGAAAGCCATCACCTGGTCGCGCGGCAATGTGTCGGCGAGACGGGTGAAGCCCTCGAGATCGCTGTACCAGATGACGGCGCGGATGGTCTCGGCGCGGCCGCGGGTGATCGATCCCCGCAACACCCGCCCCGCTGCGTCGGCACCCAGATAGACCTCCATCAGGGAGCGCGACGTGCCGAGCGTCCAGCTGGCCTTGTAGGCGAGGGCGAAAGGTTGGCTCACTCGACGGAGAAGGTCGACCTCCTCCTCGCTGAACGGCTCCGGGCCACGCGCGACGAACGAGACGACGATGCCTCGCGCCTCGCCCAGCCCGCCCTTCTCGCCGAACAAGATCCTGAAGGCGAGGTAGTCGGCGTAACCCTGATCCGCCAGCCGATCGAGCAGCTCGAACTCGCCGCGCCGGTAGTCGCCAGCGAGATCGCGTCGCATCTCGTCGCTGTTGGACTGCACGAGAAAATAAAAGGGGCTGCTCAACCAGACGGCCTGACGCTCGGGGCTGCCGTCGTGCCGGGCGAAGTCCTCGCGCGACACGCCCTGCCCGTCGACCCAGATGAAGCCGCGCGCGCCCAGCGTCGGGTGCAGGAGGTCGGTCCCCGTGGAGATCCGCGCGATCGGCAGGCCCGCCGCCACCAGCCGCTCACCGAGACCGGAGACGAGCGCCCCCTCGTCCGAGCCGATCAGCCCCTCGCCGATCAACCACGCCCCAATCGAGCTCAGCGTGTCCGCCCGCATCCGCGGCTCCTGCCTCGTTAACCGGCCCCGCCCTGATGTGGGTCCTCGGCGCCCCGCCGTCGATGCGGTGCGACCTCGTCGCGACCGGTGTTGCCTCCGTCCGAGGCCTGTAGGATGCTGAGGTCCCGCGTGTGAGCCAGCCAGAGCGATGCTTCAGCCGACCAGATCGCGATCCGATCAGCAGGCCAAGGTGGCCCCGAGCCTCGAGGGCACGCGGCTCGACCCCGTGCTGCTGCGGCTGGTGAAGAGCGACCGCATCGGCCTCGAGGACGCACGCCGTGCGACGCTGCTCGCTGCCCAGGGCGGCGAGCGCGTGGGCGCCCTGCTGGCGCGCATGCAGCTCGTGCGCGGTGTCGACTGGGCGCGGGCGGCGGCCGAGGAGCTGGGGCTCGAGACGGCCGCGACCGAGGACTATCCGTCCGAGCCCGTCCTGGCCGATGCCCTCTCGCCCCGCTTCCTCCGCCAGGCGGGTGTCCTTCCGCTCTCGGCCGATGCCGAGCGGGTCCGGCTCGCGATGGTCGATCCGACCGACGAGCAGACCATCCGGGCGGTGCAGCTCGCGACCCGCCTCGTGGTCGTGCCTGTGGCCGCGACGCCCGAGGACATCGCACGAACGACGGCGCGCTGGTTCGACGGCGGTGGCGCCGCCCTCCAGCGCCTCGCCCGCGACGTCGGCGAGGGGCCCTCCGTCGACCTCGATCAGGATGTCGAGCGGCTGATCGACAGCGCCAAGGAGGCGCCGGTCGTGCGGCTGGTGAGCCAGCTCCTGTCCGACGCGCTCCGCGTGCAGGCCTCCGACATCCATGTCGAGCCCTATCGCGACCATCTTCGCGTCCGCTATCGCGTCCACGGCCGGCTGCGCGAGATCGGCGCACCACCCGTCCGGCTGGCCGCCGCCATCGTCTCGCGCATCAAGATCCTGGCCAAGCTCGACATCGCCGAGCGACGCCTGCCCCAGGATGGTCGCGCCCGCATCGACCTCGACGACCGCCGGGTCGACCTGCGCGTCGCCACGGTCCCGACGACCCATGGCGAGAGCCTCACCATCCGTCTGCTCGATACCGGTGCGGCCGGCGTGCAGCTGGATGATCTTGGCCTCGATCCCGCGGTGGCAGAGCGCCTCGTGCGCAGGCTCACCGCGCCGCACGGCATGATGCTGGTCACCGGGCCCACAGGCTCCGGCAAGACCACGACGCTCTATGCGGCGCTGCGGCGGCTCAACCGCGACACCGCCAAGCTCGTCAGCATCGAGGACCCGGTCGAGTACCAGATCGACGGCGTGACCCAGATCCAGGTGCGGCCCGAGATCGGCCTCGACTTCGCCCGCGTGCTGCGCTCGGTCGTCCGTCACGACCCCGACATCATCATGGTGGGCGAGACGCGCGATCCCGAGACGGCGGATATCGCCGTGCATGCGGCGCTCACCGGCCACCTCCTCCTCTCGACCCTGCACACCAACAGCGCGGCCGGGGCGTTCGCCCGGCTCCTCGACATGGGGGTGGAGCCCTATCTGCTGGCATCCGTCATCAAGGCGGTGGTGGCCCAGCGCCTGGTGGGGATTCTCTGCCCACACTGCAAGGTGCCGCACGCGCCGACGCAGGAGGAGCGCCGCCTGCTGGAGCGGGCCGGCATGCCGCTCGGCCCCGACGCCGCTCTCTTCCACGAGGGCGGATGCCCGCGCTGCGACGGCATCGGCTTCGTCGGCCGGACCGGCATCTTCGAGCTGCTCGAGGTCGACGACCAGATCCGCGAGCTGGTCCGCGGCCGCGCCCCGACCCAGGCCATCCTCGCCAAGGCGCTCGAGGCCGGCATGCGCACCATGGCCGCCGACGGCATGGCCCGCTGCCTCGCCGGCGTCACGACGCTCGAGGAGGTGCTGCGGGTGACCGAGGAAGGCTGAGGGATCCGCGCACATGCCGACCTTCGCCTACCGGGCCCTGACGGCCGCAGGGGAGCAGGTGAACGGACGCATCGAGGCGGCCAATTCGCGAACGGCGATCCAGCGTCTCCAGGCGGGCGGGCTCATCCCGATCAAGGCCGAGCCGGTGGCGGAGCGCCTGGAGGGCGGCGGCCTCACCGGCCTGTCGGGCTTCGGTGGCCTCGGGCGGCCGCTCACCGAGGCCACGCGCGAGCTTGCGACCCTGCTGGGCGCCGGCCTGACGATCGAGGCCTCCCTGGCCATGCTGGGCGAGGCGGTGGAGAGCCGCCGCCTCAAGGCCACCCTGGCCCAGGTGCTGGCCCGGGTCAGGGGCGGCCGCTCCCTGAGCGAGGCCATGGCCGAGGCGACGACGGTCTTCCCCCGGGTCTATGTCGGCATGGTGCGCGCGGGCGAGAGCGCGGGGCGCCTGGGCGAGGCGCTCACCGAGCTGGCCGTCCTTCGCGAGCGCAGCCAGAAGCTCCAGGAGAAGGTGGTCTCCTCCCTGATCTACCCCTCGATCCTGGCGCTGACGGCCCTGGGCTCGATCATCGTGCTGATGACCGTCGTCGTGCCGCGCTTCGAGCCGCTCTTCGCCCAGGCCGGCAAGGACCTGCCCGAGAGCGCCGCCGTCCTGCTCGCGATCGAGCAGGGGCTGCGGGCGAACGGCGATATTCTGCTCGTGGGCCTGCTCGGGCTCGTCCTGCTCGTTCTCCTGGCGCTTCGTCGGCCCCGCATGCGCGAGGCGATCGACCGCATGCTCCTCGACGCCCCGCTGCTCGGCCTCCTGTCGCGCGAGCGGGCGACGGCGCAGACGGCACGCGGGCTGGCGACCATGCTGGCCGGCGGCCTCGAGCTGCCGAGCGCGCTCGCGATGACCACGGAGATGCTGAGCAACCGGGCAGCCCGCGCGGCCCTCGGCAACGTCGTGTCGGGCGTCCGCCAGGGCCGGCGCATGAGCGACTGCCTGACCGAGGCCGGCTTCCTTACGCCGATGGGCCTGCAGATGCTCCGCGTCGGCGAGGAAAGCGGGCGCCTCGCCCCCGTTGCGGCGCATCTGGCCGACACGGCCGAGGAGCGCGTCGCCTCGCGCCTCACCCGGCTGGTCTCGCTCATCGAGCCCGCCACGGTGATCGGCATGGGCATCCTTGTGGGCGCCATCGTCACGACCATCCTGACGGCCGTGCTCAGCGTCAACAAGCTGGCGCTTTGAGCCCCGCTCAGCCGGTGCCGCCGTGCGGGATCACCCGGACCGCCGGACCGCTCGCCCGCTCCTTCGGAGGTGCCGCCGGCTGGGGCGGGGCGTAGAAGCGTGGCGTGCGGTCGTCGAGCGAGCGCTCGAAGGGCATGCGCATCACCACACCGCTTCCCGCCGCCTCGGCCTGGCGCGTGGCCTGCTGGAGCTGCTCGGCCTGCGTGCGGCTCCAGGGCAGGCTGTAGGCGCGCGGCTCGGCCTCCCCGGGCAGCCTGAGCCAGACATAGATCGCACGACCCTCGTCGACGCTGCTGCCCAGCACCTGCGCCTCGGCGGTGCGGCCGCGCAGCCACTCGAGGCTCGTGGGCTTGGGCCGGCTCAGGAGATCGGCGAGGGCGAGATAGCCGGTCGGCAGGAAGAGCACCGCGGCCCCCAGGGCCAGGAGCCGGACGATCAGCCGGCGGGGCGCCCAGATGGCGATGCTGGCGAGCGCGGCCGCGATGATGGTGGCGAGCCCGAAGGTCGGGAACAGATCGCCCATCAGCTCTGTCCGAGCGAGCGCAGCGGGCGCTGGAGGGTCGAGACGCTGCCGGCCACGAGAGCACCCGTGGCATCGAGCCGGAAGCGGAAGACGGTAAGCTCCTGGCCCTCCTTCTGCAGCGCCACGTCGCTTACGAGAATCTGCCGCGCCGATTCCTGGGTGGTGCGCTTCACGCTCGCCACGACCTTGACCGCGACCGGCAGGACGTTGCTCTCGTTGCGGTAGAGGTGGACGTTCACGGTGTACTCGCCGGCGACGATGCCGCGCGAGTAGCTGACCTCGTAATTGATGCCCGACACGTCGTCGCGCGTGCCGAGATCGTCGCGCAGAAGGTTGAAGAGCTTGCCGCCCTTGTTCGAGTAGCCGACCGGCACGTCGCCCGGGCCCTGGACCCAGAGGTCCACGTCCGCATCGAGCTGGTCGGGCCAGCGCGCCTCGATGATGACGTTGCCGGGCGGCTCGAGCCCCTCGACCGTCTTGGCGCCCGGCGGGTTGAGGTGCGGCAGGATCAGGACGACGCAGACGACGAAGCCCGCAAGCGCCAGCGTGATGACGTCGCGGAAGACCGTGGAGCCGTCGTCGCTCTCGCTCGGGTCAAGACCGCCCATGGCGCTCTCCGATCTCGACGAGGCGGGTGAGGAAATGGACCGTCCCGCCCTCGACCAGCCGGTAGTCGAGCATCAGCCAGATGTTGAGGATCGAGCCCACCAGCGTCGTGTAGAGGGCCACCGCCATGCCGTGCAGCAGGCTCGAGACCATGGGCCCGATCGCGGCCGCGTCGCCCACGGTCGAAGGGTCGACGCCGGCCAGCGCCTCGATGAAGCCCACGACCGTGCCGATGAGGCCCAGCAGCACGAGCATGCTCGCCGTGTGCTTGATGCCGCCGAGCCTGGTCGCGAGCTTGAGGCGCAGCGCCGAGGCCAGTGTCGCGCGGCCTTGGCCGTCGAGCCCGCGGATCGAGTCGAGGAAGGCCGCGGCCCGGGTGCCGGGCGCCGGCGCGCCGTGCTCGAGCCCGTCCAGCTCGCGGCCGAGCTTGAGGATGCGGCCCGTGCACTGGATGAGGCCGAGGACGAACACCGCCGCGATCAGCTTCACGATATGGAGCGTGTCGGTGCGGAGGATCGGATCGATCCAGCCCTGCGCCGCGGCGGCGAGCACGAGCGCTGTCGCGGTGAGGTTGAGAAGCGCGAAGCGAAGCAGAAGCAGCGAGCGATGCGTCCTGTCGAGAGCCGTGGCGGCGCCGGCGGCCAGGAGCCGGGCGAGGAAGCCGCGGAGCGCAGGCTGCGCACGGAACACCGCATCGACGGGGGTCAGGATTGTCGAAGCCATTCACGAACTCCACCATGGCGCAGAGCGTCGGCAGGGGGCGCCGACGATCGCCGCGCGATCGTCAAGTCACGGTGGTTGGCCTCTGTGACCGAGCCGAGCGAGCGCCCGGCTTGCGAGCCGGTGTTGCGACGGAGCAGGTTTCCTCGCAACGATCGACGGACTCGGCCTATGGGTGCGACACTAGCGCGACTTGGGACGGCACGCCAGCCCTGATAGACAGAGATCGCGCATTTGGACCTGGATGCGCCAAGAAGTATCATAATTATCACTGTCGCCGCCGGATGGAAAGGCGACACGGCCAGCCGTCACTTCTAATCAGAGCTCAGGCAGCCGCGAGTTGGCAAGCAACCGCCTGCGGCGATGCTCACAATCTATTCCATATTTACTTAAAATGATCTGGATCAGATCGGCAGGCGTCGGCCCTCGCCGGGTCAGGGCGCGGCCGTCCAGGTTTCCCGACGCGCCGTCGCGCTCACCGGCCGGAGCCTTGGCAGCCGCGGATTCGCCCTGTTTTCAGCCGCGAGGAGGGGGTCGCGCAATGGTTGAGGTATTTGCAGGCCCTGGCATCCATGATATGGGCGTCCTCCACTTTCACGGACGAACGGGAGCGTTTGATGACCCTTGATGAGCTGAATGCGGCGGTGGCGACGGCGACGGGCAAGACCAAGGCGGACGCGGCCAAGGCCGTGCATGCCGTGCTCGAGAGCATCCAGGGCGCCCTCAAGCAGGGCGACAAGGTGTCGATCGCCGGCTTCGGCGTCTTCGAGACGATCGACCGGCCCGAGCGCGAGGGTCGCAACCCGCAGACCGGCAAGACGATCACGATCGCCGCAAGCCGCGCCGTGAAGTTCAAGCCGGGCAAGGGGCTCCGCGACACGGTCAACGGCTGAGGCCGGCTGCCGGGGCGCGCAGGGAGGCTTGCCGCCTTCGTTTGAATTCGGGGAGGGCCCGTCGTAGGAGGGGCTCCCCCTCCCGAGGAGACCTCCATGCGACCCTCCGGCCGCGCGGCGCACGAGCTGCGCGACGTCACGATCGAGCTTGGGACCAACCGCCACGCCGAGGGGTCCTGCCTGATCCGCTTCGGCGAGACGCACGTGCTGTGCACGGCCAGCGTCGAGGAGCGTGTCCCGCCCTTTCTGCGCAATACCGGCAAGGGCTGGGTCACGGCCGAGTACGGCATGCTGCCCCGCTCGACGGGCTCGCGCAGCCCGCGCGAGGCGGCGCGCGGCAAGCAGTCGGGCCGCACCCAGGAGATCCAGCGGCTGATCGGCCGCTCGCTGCGGGCCGTCACCGAGCTGGACATGCTGGGCGAGCGGCAGGTGATCCTCGACTGCGACGTGCTGCAGGCCGACGGCGGCACGCGCACGGCCTCGATCACCGGCGCCTATGTGGCGCTCCACCAGGCCTTGGCCCGCATCGTCGCCGCGGGCGAGCTGCCGCGCCTGCCGCTGCGCGAGCCGGTGGCGGCCGTCTCCTGTGGCCTCGTGGGCGGCAAGGCCGTGCTCGATCTCGACTATGCCGAGGACAGCACGGCCGAGGCCGACGCCAACTTCGTCCTCGCCGCATCGGGCGGGATCGTCGAGATCCAGCTCACCGCCGAGGAGGCGCCCCTCGATCTCGACGACGTGCGCGAGCTCGAGCGCCTGGCGGCGATCGGCATCGCCGAGCTCGTGGCGCTGCAGCGCGCGGCCCTGGCCGGACTCGAGGGCGCATGAGCCGCATCTTCTCGGGCGACCGCCTGATCCTGGCGACGCACAACAAGGGCAAGGTCGAGGAGTTCCGGGCGATGTTCGCCCCGCAGGGCATCGCCGTCCTGAGCGCCGGCGATCTGGGCCTGGACGAGCCCGAGGAGACCGGCCTCACCTTCGCCGCCAACGCAAGGCTCAAGGCCGTGGCGGCGATGCGGGCGGGCGGCCTGCCGGCGCTGGCCGACGACAGCGGCATGGCGGCGGAGGGGCTGGACGGCCAGCCCGGCATCTACTCGGCCCGCTGGGCCGGGCCCGAGCGCGACTTTTCCAAGGCGATGCGCCGGGTGCGGGACGAGCTTCTCGCCCGCTTCGGCGACTGGGCCTCGGCCGACAGGCGGGCGAGCTTCGTCTGCGCGCTGTGCCTCGCCTGGCCCGACGGCCACGAGGAGCTGGTCGAGGAGCGGGTCCCGGGCACGCTCGTGCCCGAGCCCAGGGGTGCCCACGGCTTCGGCTACGACCCGATCTTCGTCCCCGAAGGCGAGACCCGCACCTTCGGCGAGATGCCAGCGCCTGAGAAATACGCCATGAGCCATCGCCGCCGGGCGATCGACGCGCTCGCCCGGCGCTCCTTTCCCGGCCTTGTCCAGCCCGCCGAATAGCGGCATACACCCGCCCGTGGGGCCGTAGCTCAGTTGGGAGAGCGCCTGCTTTGCACGCAGGAGGTCGTCGGTTCGATCCCGATCGGCTCCACCAAGAAGATCAAGGGGCTCTTGCCTATCTTCGGAGTGGCTGCTTCCCAGGAAGCGGCTCTGGGAAGCAGCAGCGAGCTGGGTAAGGGGCTCGGAGGCTCTGATGACCCCTCAGGCTCGCTCGGGTCGGGCGTGGCCCCTACCGGGTGCGGACACCGCGAATGACCCACGCACCGACCATGCCGAGCCCGAGAACCAAGACAGGGGGCGCCAGTCCGAAGATCGCGACAAGCGTGATCGGCACGGCGAAGTCGGGCTCTGGCGGGACGACTCTCTCGAAACACTCCCAGGGCTGCTCGCGGTGATATTGCTCCGGCCCGCCTGGGCAACGCTCGCTTATGGTGGCATTTGCCGAGATAGCCGCTCGCCTGTCCAGGTCAGTCGTCGGGCGGCGGCAGGCGATTGGCCCGCCACCACGGATCGCGATTCGCCGGGATCAGAAAGCGAAAGCTGAGTGACATGCGACCGCCTCCTTCGTCGCGGGGCCAGCGCATCGTCGAGCAGGCGCACCAAGCACATGCCAGCTCACGCCGGCCAATCCGGATGAGCAGGGGCGCTCGCTCCCACGTAGCCGGCATTGATCGCGACGGTCTTCCAGGGCGCGCCTGGGTCTAGCTGGACCTCCTCTCGCGATACGGACTGGCTCTCGAGGCAGGGAAGGCGGGCGTTTTCTGGCTGGAGGTCCGTCGTTCTGATACTGTCGCCGGTCGTGGACTCCTTGGCATGGCGAGGAGACGCCATGGACATCTCGGCGTGGCTGCGGGAGCTGGGGCTGGAGCGCTACGGGACGGCGTTCCGCGACAACGACATTGACGCTGCCGTCTTGCGCACCCTGAGCGCCGAAGACCTGAAGGAGCTCGGCGTCACCTCTCTTGGCCATCGCAAGAAGCTGCTGGAAGCGATCGCCGTCCTCGGCTCCCAGACGCCGGTAGGTGCCTCCATGGACACGGCTGTCGTCCGGCCCGAGGCCGAGCGGCGCCAGCTCACTGTCTTGTTCTGCGATCTGGTGGGCTCGACGGCACTATCGAGCCAGCTCGATCCCGAAGACATGCGCGAGGTGATCGGGGCCTACCAGAAGGCGGTGGCCTGCGAGATCGGGCGCTTGGAGGGGCATGTCGCCAAGTTCATGGGCGATGGTGTGCTGGCCTATTTCGGCTGGCCCAGGGCCCACGAGGACGAACCCGAGCAGGCGGTGCGAGCTGCCCTTGCCATCGTCGAGGCGGTGCGCGCTCTGTCGGCACCCTCTGGTGAGCCGCTCGCCTGTCGGATCGGGATCGCGACCGGGCTCGTGGTGGTTGGCGATCTGGTCGGCCAGGGTGCTGCGCAGGAGGAGGCGGTGGTCGGCGCGACGCCCAACCTCGCGGCTCGCCTGCAGAGTATAGCCGATGCAGGCCAAGTGGTGCTGGCGCAGAGCACGAGGCGTCTCCTTGGTAATCTGTTCGAGCTCGAGGACCTGGGCACCCACGATCTCAAAGGCATCGCGACCCCGGCGCAGGCATGGCGGGTGATCGCCGAGCACGAGGCGGTCAGCCGCTTCGAGGCGCTTCGCGGCGCGCAGCTCGCCGCCTTCGTCGGACGCCGACGTGAGCTGTCCCTGCTCCTCGATTGCTGGGAGCGGGCGAAGGCGGGCCAAGGCCAGGTCGTGCTCCTCTCGGGCGAGGCCGGGATCGGCAAGTCGCGTATCGCGCGGGCCCTGCGGGAGCGCCTCGCGGGCGAGTCCCTTGCGGTGATCACGTACGGATGCTCGCCCCACCACACCAACACGGCGCTTTACCCCGTGACCGTGCTCCTGGAACGGGCAGCTCACCTGACGCACGACGATCCCGCCGCGACGAGGCTAGACAAGCTGGAGGCCTCGCTCGCACGGGGCGGTCGGGCGGACGCCGAGAAGGTGCGACTCCTGGCTGCGCTCCTCGGAATCGAGACGGGTCGGCGCTATCCCCCGCTCGCCCTTGACGCGGAACGCCGCAAGCAGCGCACCCTCGAGGTCCTGACGAGGCAGCTCGCGGAGCAGGCAGCCCGCCAGCCGGTGCTCGCGCTGTGGGAGGACGTGCAATGGGCCGATCCCACGACCCTGGAGCTGCTGGGGCTGATGATCGAGGGCCTGAGCGCCCTCCCGGTCCTGATGCTGGTCACCTTCCGGCCGGAGCTCGACCCGCCCTGGAAGGGGCTCGGCCACGTTACCCAGCTCCAGCTCGGCCGTCTCGACCGGCGCGACTGTGTTGACCTCATCGGGCGGATCACCGGTGGCAAGCGGCTGCCCGCGGAGGTGCTCGAGCCGATCCTCGCCAGAACCGACGGTGTCCCGCTGTTCGTTGAGGAGCTGACCAAGACGGTGCTGGAATCCGGCCTCATCGCCGACTCCGGCGATCGGTACGCGCTCGTCCGCCCCCTGCCGCCGCTCGCAATCCCCGCGACCTTGCACGACTCCTTGATGGCACAACTCGACCGGCTGGCGCCTGTCAAGGAGGTGGCGCAGATCGCTGCATGCATCGGCCGCGACTTCACACGCCATCTACTGAGCGAGGTCGTTGGCCCGCCGCCGAGCGCCTGCGATCAGGCCCTGGATGAGCTGGCAAAAGCGGACCTCATAGCTCCCGGCCCGGGTGCGGGACCGAGCTACAGCTTCCGCCACGTCCTTATCCGCGACATCGCCTATAGCAGCCTGGTGCGGCCTCGCCGCCAGGAGCTGCACGCGCGCATCGCTCGCGCCCTGCGGAAATGCGAGCCCGAGATCTGCAAGGCTCGGCCCGAGCTGCTCGCCTACCACCTGACTGAGGCCGGCGAGCTCGTCGAGGCAGTCGACCAGTGGCTGAAGGCGGGCCGCCGTGCAACGGCGCTCTCGGCCAACCGGGAGGCTATCGAGCACCTGTCATATGGGCTGGAGCTATTGAAGCGGCTGCCCGACGATCAGGCGCACCGCCAGCGCGCGTTGGAGCTCCTGATCAGCCGGGGCCCCCCGCAAATCGTCCTTTACGGCGCCGCCACGAGGGAGGTTGCGGAGAACTATGCCGAAGCCCTCGCCCTTGCGGACACGCTTCCCGAGACTCGAGCCCATTTCGCGGCGCACTGGGGCTGGTGGCACATCTCGGCCGACCACCAGGAGCAGGAGGAGCGCGGCGCCTACCTTTTGGACCTTGCCGCACGCCTGCGCGACAACGGGCTCATCATGCAGGCCCACCACTGCCAGTGGGCAACACAGCTCAACCTCGGCCACCTGCACCGTTGTCGCCAGCATGTCGATACGGGTCTCGCTCTCTACGACGCAGGTGCCTATGAGGACGAGATCTCGCTCTATGGCGGCCACGATGCCAAGGTGTGCGGGCTGGGTAACGCGGCGATCGTCGCCTGGCTGCTCGGCGACGCTGCTCTGGCCGAGAGGCGCATCGCAGAGGTCCTGGCGTGGGCGCGGCGCATCGGCCACGTCGCCAGCCAGGTGCATGCGCTCGAATCGACAAGCCAGGTCAGCTTCTTCGCCCGCGATCCGGTGACCCTGCGGGCTTTGGCGACCGAGCTGATGCTGCTCGCGGCCGAGCACAAGTTCGCCGGCTATCATGCCAAGGCGAAGATCTATCTGGGCTGGGTGACGGCGCAGGATGGCGACGTCGCCCAGGGCCTCGACATGGCGGGCGAAGGTCTCACCAAGTTCCGCGAGGTGAGCACGAGCTCGGATTCGCCCTTCTTCGCCAATATTCATGCGGAGCTCCTGGGCATGGTCGGCGAGGTCGACGCTGCCCTGGCCGAGCTCCAGCAGACACTCGACGACATGGCGCGGGGCTCGCTGAGCTTGTGGCTTCCGGAGCTGCAGCGCTGCTACGGGGAGCTCCTCGTCAGCCGCGGTCCGGCCTCCCATGCGGAGGCCGAGGCCTGGTTCAAGCGGGCCATGACGAGCGCGGACGACCAGGGGGCGTCCGCGCTCTTCGAGAGGGCCGCGAGCAGCCTCGTGCGCCTGCGTCGTAGCCATGGAGCTGGTGGCGCCAAGATCGCGTCCAGTCGCACCGGGTCCGGAGGCGCGGCGGACAAGCGCGCTGTCCGGTTCGGGGTCGATGCGGGCGCGGTGGGGGACGAGTGACATGGATAGTCCCGGCACCCCGCTCGAGTCCACGGAAGCGTCGCCGGCGCGCAAGGTCTATCTCAAGGGAACGCACCGGGTCGCGACGCCTGACGAGACGCTCGCGCGGGTGAGGCCCTCGCTCGAGGCGATGGGAATCACCAGGATCGGGAATATCACCGGCCTCGACCGCATCGGCATCCCGACCGTTCTTGTTGCCGGCCGAACAGCCGCTCGATCTCGGTGGCCCAGGGCAAGGGGCTCGATCTCGCGGCCGCCAAGGCGTCCGGTATCATGGAGGCAGTGGAGGCCTATCACGCGGAGACGATAACCGCGCCGGTTCGCTACGCGCGGCGGGCCGATATGGCGCAAGCGGGCGCGCTCGCCGGTCTGGAATCCCTGCCGCGTTGTCGTCCGGAGCCTCTACCCCTGGACGAGCGCATCTTTTGGATCGAGGGCCGGGAGATGTCGGAGGGTAGCGGTCGGGATCGGACGTCGCTGTGGCTGCCTTTGGAGACCGTCAGCACCGACTACACCCTGCCGCAACCGCCGGGCTCCGGTTACTTTCAGGCAACGACCAACGGTCTCGCCGCGGGCAACACGCACGATGAGGCCTGCCTGCACGCCTTGTGCGAGCTGATCGAGCGGGACGCGACGACCCTCTGGCATCTCGGCGATGCCGAAGAGCGGGCGCGAACGAGACTGGATCTTCAAAGCGTCGATGATCCGCACGCTCTCGAGCTGCTGCGGCGGTTCCGACGGGCCGGCGTCGCGGTAGCGGCCTGGGAGACGACCACCGATGTCGGCGTACCGAGCTTCGTCGTGCTCGTGGACGGCGATGCAGACGGACCCGACCCGGAGCTTGGTGCCGGATGCCATCCGGCACGGGGCGTGGCGCTCTGTCGAGCCCTGGCCGAGGCGGCGCAGGCCCGCGTGGGCTTCGTCTCCGCCTCGCGCGACGACCTCCTGCCCTCCCTCTATGCGCCCGCGGCACGCCGGCAGCGTCGCGACCGGGCGAAGGCATGGCTGGCCGCGCCGACGCAGGCCCACCGCAGCTTCAGCGGCGCGCCCGAGATGGCGGGCGGCTGCCCCGGGATCGACCTGGCCCGGGTATGCAGCAGCCTGCGAGCCGCGGGTCTCGACGAGATCATTCGCGTCGACCTCACCAAGCCGGCGCTGGGCATTCCCGTCGTGCGCATGGTGGTCCCTGGGCTCGAGGGCCCGCTTCGCCCGCAGGTGGCCTGGCAACCGGGCCGGCGCGCACGAGCCGTGCTGGAAAGGCGGCCATGAGCGCCGTCGTCTTCCTCGGCCCCAGCCTGTCGGTGGACGAGGCACGATCACAGCTCGATGCGACCTACCTGCCGCCAGCGGCGCAGGGCGACGTCTGGCGGGCGGCGACGACCCTGAGGCCCGAGGTGATCGGGATCATCGACGGCGTGTTCGCTCACGCGCCGGCCGTCTGGCACAAGGAGATCCTCTTTGCGCTGACCCAGGGCATCCACGTCATCGGCGCGGCCAGCATGGGGGCGCTCAGGGCAGCCGAGCTCGCGCCTTTCGGGATGCGTGGCGTCGGGGTCGTCTTCCGGGCCTATAGCGAGGGCCGTCTCGGCCCGACCGGGGACGTCCCGTTCGAGGACGATGACGAGGTTGCGGTCGTGCATGGGCCGGCCGAGGCCGGATGGCGTGCACTGTCCGAAGCGATGGTCGATATCCGCTGCTCGCTCGCAGCGGCCGAGCGTGACGGCGTGCTGACACCATCGGAGCGTGCGCTCGTCCTCAACGAGGCGAAGGCGATCTTCTTGCGGAACGGGTCTGGCCCCCATCCTCGAGCATGCAGTGGGCGCGGGTCTGAGCCCGCCCGGAGGGCCGCCTCGAGTCGTGGCTCGGCATAACCGCGTCCTGCAGAAGCGCGCAGATGCCCGGATGCTGCTGGACGAGATAGCCCGGTTTCTCGCGGAGCCACATGCGCCGTTCAAGGTGGGCTTCTCCTTGGAGAGGACGGGCATGTGGGCGGCCGCCGTCGCGGAGGCGGGTATGAGGCGTTTGGACGTCACCCGGAGCGAGGCCGTGGGACCACTTGCGGTCATGGACGAGCTGCGCCTCGATCCCTCGGCCTGGCGCAGGACGCGCCGCGCCGCCCTGCTTGACGAGCTGGTCGCAGCCCGCACGGCGGCGGCGCCGGAAGACGAGCGAGCGGCCCTCGCCGACCTCCGCGAGGGTCTCGGGCTCGCCGATCGTGTGGCGCTCAATTCTTGGGCGAGGGACAATGACACGAGCCCTCGTTCTGAAGGCCCGGAAAGGAAGAGGCTGCCTTGCGGCGGCTCGAGCGCGAGCTCGCCGGCGAGCTAGCACAACCTATGGTCGATCGGCTACGCGCCGAGGGGCGCTACGCGAAGCTGCGTCAGCGGGCTGAGGCCAAGTCGGCCCTTCTGTCACGCCTCGCAGCTGTCGAGACCGAGACGGACACGCCCGGCGACCTTCGCGTTCTCACCTGGTATTTCCATGAGAGGCTCAACACTGCCATTCCGGACGATCTGGAGGCCTATGCGCGCGAGCTCGGTGTGATCGATGCGGACATGCTGCGGCGCATGCTGTGGCGCGAGTTTCAGTTCGTCGTGCGCGGTCCGGACCGATGACCGCGAATGCGCCCAGAGAGGAGACCGGTTCTGTTCTCGGTCATCCCGAGGGCACGTGCTTTCTTCTGTTTCCTCAGGCCCCGGTGCTGTCGGCGTTCCGGCAGCCCGAGCGCTTACGTCTGCTCGCCACGCGCAGCGTCGAGCCGGGGCCGTCCGACGCGCTCAGCTACGTGGCCGACGCCATCGGCAAGAGCACGCCGTACGAGTTTCCTTACCTGCCCCCTTGGACCGGCCCGGTTCACCCGCCGGTGCGCCCCGGACCGCATGGTCACTTCGACCACCTGGTTCCGGGCAGCCGCGAGTTCGGCGCGGCCCATCTCTTCGGCGCGGTGCGCTTTGCGATGGACGTCTGGGAGCGCTACTTCGGGCGGCGGATTCCCTGGTTCTTTCGCCGGGATCTGCCGCGGCTCGAGCTGGTGCCGTTTCTCGATTGGGACAACGCCCATTCCGGCTACGGCTTCGTCGAGACGGGCTGGGAGCGGAACAGGGATGGCGCCGTCCTTCGCTTCGCGTTGAGCATGGACACCATCGGCCATGAGATCGGCCACAGCATTCTTTTCTCGGAGGTGGGAATCCCGATTGGCATCCACCGCACGGCCGAGTTCCTGGCCTTTCACGAAGCTGCCGCGGATCTGATGTCGCTCGTCTGCGTGGCCCAGTTCAATGCGGTCCTCGACGATGCGCTGTCGAAGACAAAAGGCAGTATTTATCTGGAGAACGAGATCAATCGGATCGGTGAGCTCTCCGAAACAGAGCAGATCCGGGTGGTCAGCAACGATCTCAAGATGTCGGACGTCGCGGACATCTGGCTCGATGCAGAGGGCCAATGGCACGATGCCTCCGGGCGGGGCCGTCACGCGCACGACCTCAGCCTGCCGCTCTCGGGCGCGATCTTCGACGTCATCGTCGAGATCTACCAGGAGATCCTCGTCGAGCGCTCGCTCATTCCACCATGGCTCGACCGCCTATCCCGCAGCGGCGAGCGTGATCCGCACCGGATCGAGGCTGCCCGAGCGGGCTTCGCGCAGGCCTATGCCGGCCGGCACCACGCCTTCAAGGAGGCGCTGGTCTATGCGCGAGACTATACGGGCTTCGCGCTCGCGCGTCTGTGCGAGGACATCTGGCCTGGGGATCTGGCATTCTCCGGTGTCGGCGCCGCGCTACTCGCCGCCGATCGGGAGATGAGTGGAGGACGGTTCAAAGGCGTCATCGATGACTGCTTTGCCTGGCGCGGTGTCACTTTGGCATCTGCGTTGACGCAGCCACCTCGTCATGCGGATCTGACCACGCTCCGGCATCTCTGAGCAGACGGGCTTTACGGCGACGTTGCACAGAGTCATAGTTGAGAATCGAGCAGTGCAGCCAGGCTCATGCGACGCCGACTGCCCGATGAGGGAGCGCTGCCATGTTATTCGACTTCGCTCGCCGAGCCGCAAGAAGTTTCCAGAGATGTTTCCGGCGATCGCAAGCCGCCCAGCCGCCTGAGCCGGAACAGCCGGAACAGCCGATCAAGACACAGTATGTCGAGGAGGCGGAACGCGACCCTCTGACGGCGGCGCTGCTCGACAGCGGTGAAGATGTCCTGGAGCCCTCGCGTGTACGCCTCTTTGGCGTTGCATTCTTGAGTCTGAAGCTCGATGCCGACGAGATCAGGAAGTACCGTTATAGCAATAAGCTACTTCAGAAGAAGCTCCTGATGAAGGATGCCGCGTTGGCGCGGATCTATGCCTTCAGCTTCGAGGGGCATTACTATAAGCTGGCAAAGCCATACATCTATCTCGTGCACGGAATTGGCCGCTCACGTCTTGAGAACCGGCCGGCATCCGTGGAAAACTGGGGCATAGAATACAAGGACTTTATGTTCGCGGATGACGTGAGGGTATGGGAGGTCGACAAGGAGGACGTGATACTCCGCATCGACATCACATCCGGCTTCGTCAACGATGTGCTGCTGGAGGCCGTCGTTGGGGGAGGGAGTGGTATGTCGGCACGACAGGACCTTGCTGCGCGACAGGACTTGGCCGCGCGACAGGATTTCGCTTCGCGCGTCGAGATGGCCGCTCGCCACCGGGCACGCGATTGAATCGACTCGCTCTTGGCTCAGGGCTTCAACGACTGTAACGCTGTAGGTCATACGAACTTTGGTCGATCGAGCGAAAGCAACGACGCTCCCTTGTATCGGAGGTCATCGGGCGGCCCGCGCGGATGGGATATACCAAGGACTACTCCGTTGGACTGCTCGCTGGTGCCGTCTCGAGCGTCGGGTTCCAGCAGTGCGCCTCCGCTCGAGCTTGACATTGCCCACTTCGTAGTCGCAGGAGCCCTGCTCCTCGACGCAGCAGTTGGCGGCCGCCGCTGTTGTGATAGCGAATCTCTCATTGGTCCAGTCGACCGGACCGGTGGTGATCCAGGACGCCCTGTCCTCGGCCGTGATCTCCTGCTCGAGCCGGTCAGCCGCCGCCATGGGATCGCTCCCAACGGCCTGCTCGACCAAACAGGTGTCCCACGCAGCGTGCAACTGGCCGTGGCAGACGCCGGTCAATCTGATGTCGTTCCCGCCTCGGTCGTCCTAGTACTACAGGCGTATTTTATGGGGTGCTCGCCGTCGCCAGTGGGACCGACGAGCCTCCAATGAAACACGGCTCTAGTACTAGACAAACCCTCCACCCAGGATCGGCAGGAGCAGCCGCGACGGTGCGGCGGTGCCGTGATGGATGGCGATGGTGGTGACGAGGGCGTCCATGGCCCGCGCCTCGTCCGGGCGGGCCCTTGTGCCGAGGTTCACCGCAAAGGCGGGCCAGGCGGCGGCCTGGATCGAAAGGCGCAGGCAGGTCCCGGCGGCGACCGTGCAGCATGTGGCGTGGAGCGAGATCCGCCGCGGGCCGGGCACGGCAGCGTCGGCCACCCGCACATGCCCGGTGGCGAGGGTGATGGCGCGACCGTCCGGCGTCACCAGCGAGAGGGCCGCATGCAGATCGTGGCTGGGCCTGTCGCACGCCACGGCGAGCTCGGCTGCGATCTTGCCGGCGAGCAGCAGCGGCTCCTTCAGGGGGGCGCTGGTGTACACCGCGACGTCGGCGCGATCGTCGATGGCCGCGCGGTCCACGAGACCGGCCGGCGTGCCCAGAGCCCCGCCCAGGGCTGGCGCCGGCCGCCAGGGATCGTGGACGAGGCGGTCGACGCGGGCGGGGCCGGGCTCGGCGGCCAGCGCCCCGCTCGAGGCGGTGGCAGCGAGGCCGTCGGACGACAGGAAGAGGCTGCAGGGCTCCGGGTCGGGGAAGGCCTCGAAGCGGCGCCAGATCATGGCGCCGATGTCGAAGAGCCGGACCGGATCGCCCGCCTCGCCGCGCCCTTTGAGGACATGGTCGAGGAAGCGGCACGCCTCCCCGTCGACCGGTGAGACGGCCTGCGCCCCCAGATCCAGGGCACCCAGCTGCCGCCCCCAGGGCATGTGCAGCCAGGGACCGACCAGAAGCCGCTGCGCCGCGCTCCGGCCGGCGAGGAAGGCGGCATGGGCCTCGAGGGTGCCGTCGAGGAGAAAATCGTGCCAGCCGCCGACATGCAGGCACGGCACGTCGAGCGGATCGTCCGCGAGGCGCGACGCGGGGGCGATGGCCTGCCACAGCGCCTCGTCGTCGGCGAGCCAGGCATGATAGTGGGTCAGATGGGCGTAGCGCTCGAGCAGCTCGGGCCGTGCCGGCACCGGCCCCGACCATGGAGCGCCGTTGCCGGCCGCGGAGAGCGCCGTGAAGGCATCGGCGTCACCCGACAGGCGGGCGGCCTCGGCCGCCATCTGGCAGGCCCAGAGCAGGTTGCCGGCGAGGCGGAAGGCGCCGCCCTCGAAGACCCAGTCGTCGCGCACGGTCCAAGCACCCATGGCCGGGATCATGGCGTCGGGCACCTTGCCGCCGGCCCGGCGGGCACCGGCCAGGGCCAGATATTGGGTCATCGCCTGGTAGCTGAAGCCGTAGGTCGCGACCTGACCGCTCGAGCCGGCGAGGTCGGCGGCCCAGGTGAGGGTCGCCGCACCGTCGGCCGCCTCGCTCTCGAGCGGCTGGAAGCGGCCGCCGCTGTCGCCCCGTCCGCGCACGTCCTGGACGACGACGATGTAGCCGCGGGCGGCGTACCAGGCCGGGTGCGCGAGCGTCACCGTCGAGGCGATCCTGCGGCCATAGGGCTGGCGCATCAGCAGCACCGGAAAGGAGCCGGGCCCGACGGGGCGGTAGATGTCGGCCGCGAGCTCGACGCCGTCCTCGAGCCGGAGCCGCCGGGTCTCGGGCTCGGCGACGGGCAGGAGCTCAGCCGTCATCGAAGGCCGTTCTCGCCGTCAGCTTCTCGAGCGGAAAGGCCGCGACGTCCGCGACGAGATCGACCAACGCCCGGGCCGCCCGCTCGAGCAGCTCGGCACCGGTGGCGGCGTCGGCCTTGGTGGCGTCGCCACAAGCACCTGTCGGATGAAGGTCCTGCGCCTGCCAGCCGAAGCTGATGCCGCCCTCGGCGGTGAGGTGACGGAAATCGCGCTCGATCGCGACGGAGCTCGGCTCGAAGTCCGCGGCCTCGCTCATCGTCACCAGCTCCGGGTGCAGATGGAGCATCAGGCTCGTCTCGATGGCACCGGCGTGGATGCCGTGACGCCGCTCGGTCGCCGAGAAGAGATCGTCCATCTCGACCAGATGAAACCAGGAGCAGGCGACGGCGAGCATGCCGAGCTCGACCCGAAGCTCGCGGCAGACGATCTCCATCACCTGCGGCTGGCCGCCGTGGGAATTGAAAAGGATCAGCTTGCGGATGCCCGCGCGGTGGGCGGAGCGGGCGAGGTCGAGCCAGAGGCGGGCCAGGGTGTCGTGGCCGAGGCTCAAGGTGCCCTTGAAGGCCAGGTGCTCGTTGGACTTGCCGACCGGCATCGCCGGCATGACCAGCGCCGGCAGCTCGTCGGGCATCAGCTCGACGGCACGGCGCAGGATGCCCGCATTGATGGCCGCATCCACGCGGACCGGCAGATGCGGCCCGTGCTGCTCGACGGCGGCCACGGGCAGGATGGCCACGGTGCCGGCGAGGTCGAGGGCCGCGAACTCGCGGGTCGAGAGGTCCCACCACCAGCGGGAGGAGGGCCGGGTCATGGATGTGGCACAGGGATTGCTGCTCTCACCGGCGACGGCTCCAGCCACGACGAGGAAGCGCCATGCACTTCCAGTGGATCGCGCTCAAATATTTCCGTGAGGTCGTTCACGCACGCTCGATCCGCAAGGCGGCGGAGCGGCTGCATGTGGCCCCCTCGGCGCTGAACCGGCAGATCATCAAGCTCGAGGAGCAGATCGGCTGCCAGCTCTTCGAGCGCTGTGCCGACGGCGTGCGCCCGACCTCGGCCGGCGACGTCTTTCATCAATATGTGCTGAAGGCGCAGAACGACCTGGCGCGGGCGCTCTCGGAGATCGACGAGCTGCGCCGGATCCGCCGCGGTCATGTCTCCCTCACCTGCGAGGAGGGGCTGGCCAAGGACCTCCTGCCCGGCCTCATCGTCGGCTACCGGGAGCACCACCCGCACGTCACCTTCGCGGTCCGCGTGCGCGACATGGAGGGCGTGGTCGAGGAGGTGGGCGACGGCAGCGCCGACATCGGCATCGCCTTCAACCCCATCCGCGATCCGCGCGTGCGCCGCCATGGCGAGGTGGCGGTGGCGATCGGCGCCGTGATGCGGCCGGATCATGCCCTGGCGGCCCAGCCCGTGCTCCGTCTGGCCGATCTCATGAGCGAGCCGCTGATCCTGCCCGACGCCGGCTACTCGCTTCGCCATCTCTTCGATGGCCAGTTCGACGGCAGCGGCGACAGCCTCTTCTTCCGGGTCGCCGAGACGACCTCCTTCGAGGCGATGACCGCCATGGTCAAAGCCGGCCTCGGTATCGGCATCCGCTCGCGCGTCGGCATCCGCGGCGAGATCGCCCGCGGCGAGGTCGCCTTCGTGCCGGTGGTCGAGCGCAGCTTCCACAACGAGAGCGTGGTCGCGATGGTCAAGGCGCGCCGGACGCTGCCGGTCGCCGCCGCCGTCTTCGCCGACCGGCTGGCCGGGGCGCTCTCGAGCCTCGGCGAT
Source organism: uncultured Alphaproteobacteria bacterium (assembly GCA_963735065.1). Classification (GTDB taxonomy): domain Bacteria; phylum Pseudomonadota; class Alphaproteobacteria; order Geminicoccales; family Geminicoccaceae; genus CAVTJL01. Next base: position 870,136 of record CAVTJL010000001.1, read on the forward strand.
GCCGGGGAGCAGCCCTGGCCCGAGCCGGCGATGGAGGGCCTGCTGCGCGCCGTGTCGGGCGCTCGGGCCGAGGCTCACCCGACGAGCCTCAGGGCCGTGCCGTAGCGCTCGACGAGCTTGCAGGTGTGATGGTCGACGATGTTGGTGTCGGCGAGCTCGAGGTTGAAGAAGGACTGCTCCTCGCCCTCGAACATCGGCCCGGCATGCCAGCTGCCCTTGTAGAGCATGATCGCGACGTCGCCCGGCACGCGGAAGGCCTTGATGTCCTCGAGCCGCGGCTCCGCATCCTCGCGGTCGAGATCCAGCGGCGGCGCTACCGCGACGCACCAGTCATGCCCGCCCACGGAGGCCAGCGATTGGGTCACGTGCCGGTGCCGGGTGATCTGCTTGACCACGAGCCCCCGCGCCGGCACGCGCATGGCATAGAAGCGCGGCGTGCCGCCGGTGAGATCGAGCTGGGCATCCTGCGGGCCGAAGGGCAGGCCGTCCTCCATCGGCGGAATCACGGTGCCGTAGGGCGCAAACGCCTCTTGTGTCAGCGTGTGGATCGGCAGCTCGGTGAGCTTCAGGCCGTCGCTGGTCATGATGCGAGAACTCCCCGTCCTTGGTCAGGCGGCCGGCAGCGCCGCCGCCCGGTAGCTTTCCTCGAAATCCTCGGCGATGGGCAGATCGACCGTCGCGAATGCGCGAAGGTCGGGCAGCACCTCCTCGGTCTGCTCCAGAAAGAGGCGCCTCGTGACACCGTCGACGACGCATCGGGCGCTATGCCTATGGCCGCTGATCGAGGCGGCGTGAGGCGGATGGCTGACGCTGCTCGCCGCGTTGAAGCAGAAGACGCGCTGGACCCAGGCATCGGCCGGGTCCTTCGGCAGGAAGGCGAAATCGGGCGCCACATAGGGCAGAGCACCCAGCCGCTCGTCGGCCTCCTCGGGCGGCGGCTGGTAGCGGTCGCGCCAGCGCTGGATTAGCGGTGCCAGCGTGCGCAGCTCCCCGCGCGCCTCGAGATCGACGACGACGCCGGTGCCGAGCAGCACATGGTCGACGCGCAGCTCGCCCTGCGGCGTGCCGATCACGATCTCGCCCGCCTCGAGGCGGAGGCTCGTCCAGGGGCGGCCCGGATGCAGGCGGAAGCGCGGATGGGCCATCGCGGTCTCGAAGGCGAGCGTCGGCGGCGGCTGGTCGAAGAGACGAAAGTGGCGGGCCACGCTCCAGCGGATCGCGTCCGGGAGCTGGGCGAAATGGCTCATCATGCCCGCCGTCTCGAGATGGCGATGCGGGTTGACCCGCGGCAGCCTGGCGCGGCGGAAGCAGAGGTCGACCGAGGCGGCGCCGGCGGCCAGCGCAGCGCCGGCATTGTCGAAGGCCGAGGCCGCGTGGCCGAGGACGCCGATCCGCTTGCCGGCGAGGCGGGCGAAGTCGATCGGGCCGTTGGTGTGGTGATAGCGCTCGGGCGGCAGGCTCTCGCTGACGAAATCAGGAACCCGCCAGCGGCCGGCGCCATCGTAGCCGGTGGCGAGCACGACGGTGCGGGCGAGGCGCGTCTCGGCCCGGCCCTGGTGCAGGATGTCGACCGCGACGACGCCCGCCTCCGGCCGCACGTCGACGACCTCGACCTCGTTCTCGACCGGCAGCGCCAGCGTCGCCCGGTACCAGCGCAGATAGTCCATCCAGTCGCGGCGCGGGATGCGCTCGATCCGGTGCCAGGCCTCCATGCCGTGGCGCACCTGGTACCAGCGCTGCACCGACAGGCTGGGACAGCCGAACTCCATGCCGTTCAGGGCCTTGGGCGTGCGCAGCTCGCGCATGCGGGCGAAGGTCTCCCAGACGCCCTCGAAGCCCTCGGGCTGGCGGTCGAGCAGCGTGACGTCGGGCACACCCTCGCGCCGGAGGGCGGCCGCGACCACGAGGCCCGACTGGCCGCCACCCACGACCAGCACGGCCTGCACCGGGCGCCCGTCGGCGGTCCGCCGCGGCGTCACCCAGGAGGTCGCGGGATAGGCCAGAAGCTCCAGGTCCGCGCGCGCCTGGTGGGCGAGCTCGTCGAGGGATGAGGGCAGGACGGAGCTCATGCCGTCTCGGCCTCGGTCGCGCGGTGCTTGGCGATCTTGGCGCGGACATGGGCGCCGGAGTTGACCGGCACGAAGCCGCGCGGCCGGGCGCCAGCGACCGGAAGAGGCTCGATCATCGCATCCCAATTGGGCTGGTGGAAAAAGGCGATCGAGAGGCGGTCGCCCGTGGCCGTCTCCGGCGGGCAGACCACCCGATGCAGGGTCGAGGTCCAGGCACCCCCGGTCCAGTCCTGCATGAGATCGCCCAGATTGACGACGAAGCTTTCCGGGATGTCCGGCACCGGGAGCCAGGCGCCGCCGCTCTTGACCTCGAGCCCGCCCGGGGTCTCGTCGCGCTGCAGGATCGTCAGGCTGCCATAGTCCGTGTGCGCGCCTGCGCGGAGCTGGCCCGGCAAGGGCGGCCGGACGGGTGCGGGATAATGGAGCAAGGAGAGGTTCGTGATGTGGCGATCGATCTTGTCGTCGAACCAGGGCTCGTCGAGGCCGAGGCCCAGCGCGAAGAGGCGCATCAGCTCGCGCGCCAGCATCGTCATCTCGCGGTAGTAGCGCTCGAGCACGGGCCTGAGCTCCGGCAGCGCTGCCGGCCAGAGATTGGGGGCGAAGAAGCCCTGTCCTTCCGCCGCGGTGAAGTAGGCCTCGCTGCCGACGTCGACCGGGCCGATGTTGAAGACCTCCTTGAGGTCGGGCGGGGTCGCCTGGTCGAGCGAGAGGGCCAGCGTCTCGCTCTCGATCGGGGTGAAGCCGCGATAGACGCCGGGCGGCATGCGCACCTCGAGCTTCTGGTCCTCGGGCAGCGCGAAGAAGGCGAAGGCCGCGGCCCTGGTCGCAACGACGAGGTCCTGCGGCACGCCGTGGCCCGAAACGACGAGAAAGCCCAGCGACCGGCAGGCCTTGTCGATCTCGGCCGCGACCGCGCGCCTTGCCGCCTCGTTGCCGCGCCGGGCAGGCGCGAGGTCGATCACGGGAATGGCGGTCATGGTGCAACCTCCAAAGGCTCGCCGGCGGGGACGAAGGCCCTGCTCCGCGCGCGCCGGGTCCTGTGGCGGCGATAGAGCGCGCTCGCCGCGACGATCAGGGCGGTCAGCACGAGCACCACGACCTGCATGGCGTTCAGATCGGGGCTGAGCTCGCGGCGGAACTGCGAGGCGACGATGAGCGAGAGCGGCTGGGTGCGGCCGGCGAGGAAGAGGGCGACGGTGAGGTCGGCCAGCGAGAGGATGACGCCGATCGAGTAGGCGGCACCCAGCGCCGGCTTGAGCTGCGGCAGGACGACGAGACGGAAGCTCTGCCAGGGCGTGGCGCCCAGGTCGCGCGCCGCCTCCTCGAGCCTGGAATCGAGGCGGAGGAGCACCGAGGCCAGGATGCAGGTCGTGAAGGGGACGACGATCATCGTCTGGGCGAGGATCAGGGAGGTGGCGCCGCGGGTCCAGCCCACCCGGCTCATGATCATCGCCTGGGCGATCGAGAGCACGCTCTTCGGCACGAGGAAGGGGACGAGGACGAGGAGGAGGAAAGGCAGGCGCAGACGGAAGCGCGGGGCGGTAAGCGCCAGGCCGGCCAGCAGGCCCATCAGCGTGCCCAGGATGCCGACCGGCTGCGCGACGAGGAAGCTGGTGAGAAAGCCGCCGATGAAGGCGTCGTTGCCGGCCAGCTCCCGGTACCAGTCGAAGGTGAAGCCGCTGAGCGGAAAGGCCATCAGGCGCGAGTCGTTGAAGGAGAAGATCGCGAGCACGACGATGGGCAGATAGAGGAACGCCACGAAGGCGCCCAGGACGAGCATCACAGGTCGGCTCATCGGCCGAGGCTCGCCACGGCGGCGCGCGCGCCCTTCATGCGCATCAGGAGGCTGGCGCCGAGGCTGGCCGTGAGCGTCAGGGTGAGCAGCAGGCCCAGGGCCAGAGCCGAGGCCATCGGCCAGTTGAAGGCGGTGCCGAACAGGCTGTCGATCATCGTCATCGCCGTCGAGCCGGAGGTGCCGCCCAGGAGCTGCGGCGTCAGCATGTCGCCGGCCGCAAGCGCGAAGACGGCAAAGCCGCCGGCAGCGAGACCCGGGACCGTCAGCGGCAGGGTCACCCGGGCGAAGGCCTGGAGCGGCCGGGCGCCCAGATCCCGTGCCGCCTCGATCAGACGCTGGTCGACCAGCTCGATCGAGACCCAGAGCGCCAGCGCCATGAAGGGCAGGTTGTTGTAGAGCAGCACGAGGTGGGTCGTGAACGGCGTGAAGAGCAGGAAGCTCAAGGGCTCGTGGATGATACCCAGGCCCTCGAGCAGGCTGTTGACGAGGCCCTCGCGGCCGAGCACCAGCCGCCAAGCGTAGATGCGCACGATCTCGCCCGTGTAGAGCGGCGTCAGCAGCACCACGAGGCCGACACCCTTCCAGGCCGTGGACAGGGCCGCGAGGGAGAGCGCCAGCGGATAGCCGAGCGCTGCGGCGAGAACGGCGGTGCCGGCGCCCCAGAGCACGGCCTTGCCGATCAGGATCGCATAGGTCGCGTGGGTGAAGAGCTCGTGCCAGCTCGCGAGGTCGAAGGCGGGGACGAGGTCGAAGTCCTCGACCGTGAAGAAGCTGAAGACAACGAGAACGAGGAGCGGCAGCGCGCAGCCCAGGGCCAGCACGAGGGCCACCGGAGCCGCCAGATGGGCACGCCTGAGCGCCAGCTGCATCGGCTCAGGCGGCGCGCGTGATGAAGGAGCGATTGGCCGCGAGGTCGAGCCCGACCCCTGCCCCGATGGGCGGCGGCGCGTCGCTGGCGTAGCGCAGGAGCGGCCCCGCCGTCTCGACCTCCACGAGCGAGCGGGCGCCCTGGTAGACGATGTGCGAGACGGTCCCGCTGATGGCGGGCTTGGCGGCCGCCGGCGAGAGATGCTCGGGCCGGACGACGAGGTAGCCGCTCTCGCCCGTCTCGAGGCCCGGCACGCAGGCCGCGGCGAAGAGCCCGAGGGGCGTGTCGATGGCGGCCTGGTCCCGGCTCGTCGTGCGGATCGTGCCCGGCACGAGAGCGGCCTCGCCGATGAAGTCGGCGACGAAGGCGTCGGCCGGCCGGTCGTAGATCTCGGCCGGCGCGCCGGACTGGACGATCCGGCCGTCCCTCATGACGACGACGCGGTCGGAGAGCGCGAAAGCCTCTTCCTGATCGTGGGTGACGTAGACGAAGGCGATGCCGAGCCGGCGCTGCAGGTCCTTGAGCTCGATCTGCAGGTGCGCCCGCATCTTGCGGTCGAGGGCCGAGAGCGGCTCGTCGAGGAGGAGGATCTGCGGCTCGGCGATGATGGCGCGGGCGACCGCCACCCGCTGCTGCTGGCCGCCCGAGAGCTCGTGCGGGAAGCGGTCGGCGAAGGCGCCCATGTGCACGGCGTCCAGCGCGCGCTGCACCTTGCCCTCGACATCGAGGGCGCCGCTCCTGAGCCGCAGCGAGAAGGCCACATTGTCGGCGACGCTGAGATGCGGGAAGAGCGCGTAGGACTGGAAGACGGTGTTCACCGGCCGCCGCTCGGGCGGAACCCCGTCGAGCGGGCGGCCGTCGAGGGTGAGGCTGCCGGAGGAAGGCTTCTCGAAGCCCGCGATCATGCGCAGGATCGTCGTCTTGCCGCAGCCCGAGGGACCCAGAAGGGTCGTGAAGACCCGCTCCTCGATGTCGAGGTCGACGCCCGCCACCGCGACGGCGCGGCCATAGCTCTTGGTCAGGCCGCGCGCCGACAGAAGTGCCGGCGAGCCCGCCGCGGCAGCCATGGCTAGGCCGCCTTGACGTCGTTCCAGAGCTTGATCCACTGGGAATAGTTGGGCGGCGCCACCGGCCACATGAACGTGTCCATGACCGAGAGATCGTCGATGAAGATGGCCTCGCGCTTCTCGGGCGAGAGCTTCTCGCGGACGACGCTCGAGGTCGTGGCGTAGTTGCCGAGCATCGCGATCTCGTAGGAATAGTCCGGGCCCAGGAGGTAGTTGCCGAACGCGTAGGCGACGTCGACCTTGTCGTCGGGCAGGTCCGCCGGCATGGCGAAGCAGTCGCACCAGCCCATGATGCCGGCCTTGGGCTTGGCCATGGCGACCGGCATCTTGTCGTGCAGCTCGTCATAGGGCACGCGCCAGGAGAAGGCGCAGGTGACCTCGCCGGTGGCGAAGAGGTTGGTGAGGTCGCCGATGGTCTGCCAGTAGGTGCGCAGGAGCGGCTTCTGGGCGATCAGCGCCTTCTTGGCCTCCGCCAGCTCCTCATCGGTCATCGAGAAGACCCGATCGCGCGGCACGCCCACATAGAGCCCGGCGATGGCGATGCTCTCGAGCGCGTAGTCGCGCATGGCGAGCTGGCCCTTGTAGCGCGCATCGAACAGCGTGCCGTAGTCGGCCTCGCCCGGATATTTGTCGGTCCGGTAGATGATCGGGTTCAGGCCCCAGAGATAGGGGATGGCGTAGGTCGTGCCCTCCTTGTCCTTGACGCGGTCGGTCTTCTTGAACGGCGAGTACATCATCGAGGTGTTGGGGATCTTGGAGACGTCGAGCGGCTTCAGCACCTTGGCGTCGATGTAGCGCCAGGCACCGTTGATCGAGGGATTGACGATGTCCCAGTCCGAGGCGGAGCCGGTCTTCAAGGCGGCGAACTGGGCGTCCTCGCTGCTCAGGAACGAGAGGCGGATCTTGGTGCCGGTCGCCTTCTCGAAGGGCGCCACATATTCGGGCTTGCCGTTGGAATCCCAGGTGGCCCAGACGAGCTCGGAGACGGCGGCCCGTGCCCTCTGCGACGGCAGGAGCAGGCTGGCGCCAACGCCGCCGATCGCAGTGGACAACAAACGGCGGCGGCTCACGGGCAGACTTGTCATCGCAATCTCCGCGGCGGATGGGGATGGTCCCCAGCGTCCCCAGACGCGCACCATCCGACGGGAGAGGATTGTTCGGGCAAGGCGTGACCGAGAGAAGACGCAAGATTTGCACGGCCTGCGCTAAGTTCGGCAACAGCAGGCCAGAACGTCGGCAGGCACATCGGCGACCCGGAATGCCGGTCGGATGTCGAGCTCAGCCGCGGCGGAGCGCCGCCGCCCGATCGGTCGCCATCGTCGTCCGGTAGATATCGACGTCCGGCACGGCCATCGCGGCTGCTCCGTCGCTAGACGAGCCCCCGCTCGCTGGCGATCTCGGTGATCGAGCGGCCGCACACCTCTGCCGCCTCGTCGAGCTCGCTCCGGGTCGTCGTCAGGGGCGGTGCCATCTCGAGGGCGGTGCCGATGGCGCTCGCCAGCACGCCGCGCTCGCGCATGCGCTTCACGATCGCCTTCACCGTGTCGTCCTGGAAGGGCGCCCTGGTCTGGCGGTCGGCCGTGAAGTCGACCGCGTGCCAGTGGCCCATGCCGCGGACCTGGCCCACGATCGGGTGCGAGCCCACCGCCTGCTGCAGGGCGTCCAGGAAGTAGACGCCGTTCTCCTTGGCCTTGGCGATGAGGTTCTCGCGCTCCTTGATGGCGATCACGGCGTTGGCCGCGGCACAGGCGGTGGCGTGCCCGCTGAAGGTGTGGACGTGGCGGAACATCGGCAGGGCATCGGCGATGTCGGGGCGCGTGATGACCGCACCCATGGCCGCGTAGCCGCCGGTGATGGCCTTGGCCATCGTCATGATGTCGCCCTCGATGCCGAAATGCTCGCTGACGAACCAGTGGCCGACCCGGCCGAAGCCGGTGATGACCTCGTCGACGATCAGCAGCACGCCGTACTTGGTGCAGATCTCGCGCACCCGCTGCCAGTAGGACTTGGGCGGGATCTGCACGCCGTTGGCCTGCATGATGGGCTCGCCGATGAAGGCGGCGACGAGGTCCGGCCCCTCGAACTGGATCTGGCGCTCGAGATGCTTGGCGCAGAGCTCGGCGTAGGCCTCCTCCTCCATGCCGTAGGGATTGCGGTAGCAGGAGGGGCTGGCGACGAAGCTGTGACCGGGCACGCGCGGATCGAAGACCTCACGGACGGCCAGCCAGTCGGTGACCGAGAGGGCACCCATGGTCGAGCCGTGATAGGCGTTCCAGCGGCTGATGGTCTTGTAGGCCTTGGGCTTGTTGCCGCTCTCCTGCTGATACTGCTTGGCGACCTTGAGCGCCGCCTCGACGGCTTCCGAGCCGCCGCTGACGAACATCAGCTTCGAGAGCTCGCCCGGCGCCAGCGAGGCCACCTTGCCGGCGAGGCGGATCATCGGCTCGCTCATGAAGCTGCCCGTGCCGACATAGTGGACACGGACCGCCTGCTCGTACATCGCCTTGGCCACCTCCTCGCTGCCGTAGCCCAGGGAGTTGGCCCGCGAGGGCGAGCTCATCATGTCGAGATAGGTGCGGCCCTCGATGTCGGTCATGTGCCGACCGCTGGCCTCGGCGAAGATCAGCGGCCCCTCGGCATGCACCTCGGCCCTCGGGGTGAGCGGAAAGATGCAATGTGCGAAAGCCTCGCTCACGAGGTCGGGCACGTTCTGGCCTTGCTGGGTCATGAGGAAGCTCACCCCTTCTGGCGGTTGCTGAACGAGACGCTGCCTTGCGCGAGCCCGGCGCCGCGCGGCTCCAGACAGGCGGGCGGCCCGACGTCGAGGGCGTCGCCCGAGGATGCGGGCCGCTCGACTCTTCCGCCTCGATAATCTTGGCATGAAAAGTGTTAGGAGCGTGGTGGACCCACAGCGAGATCCAGTTTCGTGAGAAATGTGTGCACCACTTCTCGCTCGCCGCTGATGCCGCTCGAGGCCCTGGCCGCGCCCCGGGCGCCCGGCGTCACCCTGCACCAGCACATCTACGGCAGTCTCCGCGGTCTCATCCTGCAGCGCACGCTCAGGCCCGGAACGCGGCTGCCCTCGAGCCGCACGCTGGCCACCGATCTCGGCATCTCGCGCAACGTCGTGATCAGCGCCTACGCCCGTCTCGAGAGCGAGGGCTACATCGAGAGCCGGCACGGGTCGGGCAGCTACGTCGTCGACCTCCCGGGTGCTGCCCTGCCGGCCCGGCCGCCGGCACCGGAGCAGGCCGAGCCTCAGCTCTCGCGGCGCGGCGACGTGCTGACCCGCCTGCCCAGCCACGACAGCTTTCCGGGCCACACGGCGTTCCATCCCGGCTCCCCCGACGTCAGGGGCTTTCCCTTCGCGCTCTGGCGCCGGCTCATCGCGCGGCGGCTGCGCCCCTATGGCGACGACCTCTTCGGCTATCACGACATCGCCGGCCATCCGCCCTTGCGCGAGGCCATCGCCGGCTATCTCGAGGGCGCCCGCGGCGTGCGCTGCGAGCCCGACCAGATCCTGGTGACGACGGGTGCCCAGGCGTCGCTCGATCTTCTCGTGCGGCTGCTGGTCGATCCCGGCGATGCCGTCTGGGCCGAGGAGCCGGGCCACCTGGGCGTGCGCGGGACCTTCGAGGGTGCGGGTGCCCGGCTGCTGCCGCTCCATGTGGACGAGAGCGGCTGGGATCTCGACCGGCAGCCGGATCGGCGCGTGCGGCTGATCCTGACGACCCCCTCCTGCCAGTTCCCGCTCGGGATCACGATGCCGCTCGACCAGCGGCTGCGCCTGCTCGAGATCGCGCATCGCCACGACGCCTGGATCATCGAGGACGATTTCGACAGCGAGTACCGCTTCGGCGGCAAGCCCATCCCGGCGATGCAGGGCATCGATCACACCGGGCGCACCATCTATGTGGGCACCTTCTCGAAGACGCTTTTCCCCTCCTTGCGGCTGGGCTTCATGGTTCTGCCGCAGCCGCTGGCGGCGCGCTTCAAGCGTGCGAGCGCCATCACCGGCCAGTTCGCGCCGCTCGTGCTGCAGGGTGCCCTGGCCGAGTTCATCGAGCGCGGCCATTTCGCCAAATATGTCCGCAGGACCCGCCGCCTCTACACCGAGCGCCGCCAGCTCTTCATCGAGCTCTGCACCCGGACCCTCGGCCCGTGGCTGCGCCGCATCGAGGGCTCTGCCGGGATTCAGACGACCTGGCTCCTGCGGCAGGACATCAGCGACCTCGCCCTGGCCGAGCAGGCGAGGCGCCGCTGGGTGAACGTGACGCCGCTGTCGGTCCACTACCGACACGGCCAGGGGCCGAACGGCCTGATCCTCGGCTATGCCGCCGTCCAGGAGCCGGAGCTGCGCGACGGGCTGGCGGCGCTCGGTCAGGTCTTGAGCGCCATGGACCCCACGCGATCGCCATCGGCGTCCCGGCGCGCGGCGTCGGCCCCGGCCCGTCCCGCGGCGGCCGCTCAGTAGGAGCGGGGCATGCCCAGCACGTGCTCGCCCAGATAGGCGAGGATGAGGTTCGTCGAGATCGGCGCCACCTGATAGAGGCGGGTCTCGCGGAACTTGCGCTCGATGTCGAAATCCTCGGCGAAGCCGAAGCCGCCATGGGTCTGCAGGCAGGCCTCGGCCGCGGCCCAGGAGGCCTCCGAGGCCAGGAGCTTCGCCATGTTGGCCTGGGGCCCGCAAGGAAGCCCGGCGTCGTAGCGCTGGATCGCCCGCTCCACCATCAGCGCTGCCGCCTCGGTCTGGGCGTAGGCCCGGGCGATCGGGAACTGGATGCCCTGGTTCTGGCCGATGGGCCGCCCGAACACCTCGCGCTCCTTGGCGTAGGCCGTGGCCTTCTCGATCAGCCAGCGCGCGTCGCCCAGGCATTCCGAGGCGATCAGCATGCGCTCGGCGTTCATGCCGTCCAGGATGTAGCGAAAGCCGCGCCCCTCCTCGCCGATCAGCCCGTCGGCCGGAATCTCGAGCTGATCGAAGAAGACCTCGGTGGTGGCGTGGTTCAGCATGGTGCGGATGGGCCGGATGGTGAGCCCCTTGCCCAGCGCCTCGCGCATGTCGATCAGGAAGACGGAAAGGCCCTCGGTGCGGCGTGCCACCTGATCGCGCGGCGTGGTGCGCGCCAGCAGCAGCATCAGATCCGAATGCTCGGCCCGGCTGGTCCAGACCTTCTGGCCGTCGACGACATAGCGGTCGCCGCGGCGCACGGCGGTGGTGCGGATGGCGGTCGTGTCGGTGCCGGCCCCGGGCTCGGTCACGCCGAAGGCCTGGAGCCGCAGCCGGCCGGCCGCGATCTCGGGCAGCCAGCGCCGCTTCTGGGCCAGGCTGCCGTGCCGCAGCACCGTGCCCATCGTGTACATCTGGGCATGGCAGGCGGCACCGTTGCCGCCGCTCTTGTGGATCTCCTCGAGGATCGCCGCGGCGGCCGCGAGCGGCAGCCCGCTGCCGCCATAGTCCTCGGGAATGAGGCAGGCGAGCCAGCCGGCCTCGGTCAGCGCTTGCACGAACTCGGTCGGATAGGCGCGCTCGCGGTCGAGGCCTCGCCAGTAGGCGCCGGGAAAGCGGGCGCAGAGCGCGCGCACGCCCAGGCGGATCTGCTCGAGATCGCCGTCATCGCTGATCGGTGCCGACAAGGCCGCGCCTCCCACTGGAGAGCCCCGCTGGAAAGCAAAGGGCCATCGGCTACGATCTAGCCGCTGCGGCGGTGCCGGTCGATGCGTCAGCGCCCGAGCCCGCGCAACCTTCCCCGCCTCGCCGCCGTTGCCAGGAACAACTGCCATCGGGAGCCATCCGGCCCGGAAGATGCCCACCACAGAGCCCCTTCGCGTTCTCGTCGTCCTGGGCCACCCGCGGGAGGCGAGCCTGTGCGGAGCGCTCGCCGATGCCTATGCCGAGGGGGCGGCCAGCGCCGGAGCGGAGGTGCGGCGGCTCGGCCTCGCCGGCTCCGCCTTCGAGCTCAACGTGCTGGGCCGCTCGCCCCGCGACCAGGAGCTCGAGCCCGCCGTCGAGGAGGCGATCCAGCTCATCGACTGGGCCGATCACCTCGTCTTCGTCTTCCCCACCTGGTGGGGAACGATGCCGGCACTGCTCAAGGGCTTTCTCGACCGCGTGCTGCTGCCCGGCTGGGCCTTCGTCGAATGCGAGGGCGGAACCGGCTACCAGGGTCTGCTGGGCGGCAAGTCGGCCCATCTCATCGCCACGATGGACACCCCGCCCCTGATCCATCGCCTCGTCTATCGGTCGCCCGGGCTCAACGGCCTCGCCAGGGCGACCCTCGGCTTCTGCGGCGTCACGCCGGTGCGTCGCACGGTCTTCGGATCGGTGAAGGACTCGACGGCGGAGCGCCGGCAGGCCTGGCTCGCCAAGGCCCGCGCCTTGGGCCAGGGGCTCGAGCGCAGCCCGCGCGGACCCTGGTTCCACCATCGCCAGCGGCTTGTGGCGTGGCTCACGGCGTTCCGCCTGCAATTCCATGTGATGGCCTGGCTCGCCTACACGCTGGGCGCCATCCTGGGCCTGCGCGAGGGCGGGCATCTGGCGCCCGCGACCTTCGCGCTCGGCCTCGCCAGCCTCTTCTTTCTCGAGGTCGCGACCGTCCTCACCAACGAGCTGGTCGACCTGCCGAGCGATCGCCTCAACCGCTACTGGGGGCCGTTCACCGGCGGCTCGCGGGTGCTGGTCGACGGCAGGATGGCGATGGCGGACCTGCGCTGGGGCGTGCTTCTCATGACCGCGGCCTTCGTCGCGACCGCGGTCCCGCTGGCGCCCGCGGGCCCCGCCGTGCCGCTCGCGCTCGCCGTCCTGGCCGTGCTGGCGCTGGGCTACACCATGCCGCCGCTGCGCCTGTGCTGGCGCGGGCTGGGCGAGCTCGACGTCGCGGTCACGCACGGCTTCGCGCTCGTCCTGATCGGCTGGCTGCTCACGGGCGGGGCCGTGACGAGCCCGCTGCCCTGGCTGCTCGGGGCGCCCCTCGCCTGCGCCGTCTTCCCGGCGATCCTCCTCTCCGGCGTGCCGGACCGCCAGGCGGATGCCGCCGTGGGCAAGCGCACGCTCGTGGTGCGGCTCGGCATTCGCAGCTCGCTGCGCCTCGCCCAGGCGACGACGCTCGCAGCCGCGCTGCTGGCGACGGTGCTGGCCGTTGCCGGGGCCGCGGGCGGCGCCTTCTTTCTCGTGCCGCTCGTGGCCCTGCCGCATGCCCTCTTCCAGCTCCGCCAGCTCGAGCGGGCGCACCGGGCCGGCAGTCGCGACGGCCGGATCGACGGCCTGATGGCCTCGGGGCTGCTCTATATCCTCTGGTTCGTGGTGCTGCCTCTGGGCTGGGTGTTGGCCGCCGGCTGAGCCGGGCGCGGGACCATCGAGCTGCCGGCGTCACGGCTCCGGCATTGCCAATCATCGGGGCTTTCCCCTACACAAAGCTCCGGAATGGGTCGGCCGCTCGGCGGTGGTCGGCAAACTATCGCGCTTCCGGGGCCGCCGGTGGGGGGAGAATGGCACGCCCATGAAGATCGGGATCCCGAAGGAGCGCCGCGAGCCCGAGCGTCGGGTGGCGGCCTCACCGGAGACGGTGAAGCGCTACAAGACGATGGGGCTCGAGCCCGTCGTCGAGGCCGGTGCGGGCATCGGCGCCGCCATCCTGGACGACACGTTCGCGGCCGCCGGCGCCACCATGGCCGACGAGGCGGCGGCTTTCGCTGCCGAGATCGTCTTGAAGGTGCAGCGCCCGACCGACGACGAGATGGCGATGCTGCGTCAGGGCCAGGTGCTGATCGGCAGCCTCGATCCGTACATGAGCAAGGAGCAGGTCGAGGCCTACGCCCAGGCCGGCGTCTCGGCCTTCGCCATGGAGCTCCTGCCGCGCACGACCCGGGCGCAGGCCATGGACGTGCTCTCGAGCCAGGCCAATCTCGCGGGCTACCGCGCCGTGATCGAGGCGATGGCGGCCTACAGCCGCGTGCTGCCGATGATGATGACGGCGGCAGGCACCGTGACGCCCGCCAAGATCTTCATCGTCGGCGCCGGCGTGGCCGGCCTGCAGGCGATCGCGACCGCAAGGCGGATGGGGGCCGTGGTGACCTCCACCGACGTGCGCCCCGCGGCAAAGCAGGAGATCGAGAGCCTGGGGGCCAAGTTCGTGGGCTTCATCCCCGAGGACGGGGCCACCTCGGGCGGCTATGCGCGGCCTCTCACGGCCGAGGAGCAGGCCGAGCAGGCGCGGATGGTGGCCGACCACATCAAGAGCCAGGACATCGTGATCACGACGGCTCAGATCCCGGGCCGCAAGGCGCCCCGGATCGTCACGGCCGAGATGGTGCGCACGATGAAGCCGGGCTCGGTGCTGTTCGACATGGCGGCCGAGAGCGGCGGCAACATCGAGGGCAGCGAGGCCGGCCAGAGCGTCGAGGCGAACGGCATCACCATCATCGGCGCCAGGAACCTGCCGGCCCGGCTGGCGCCCGCCACGACCGTGCTCTACGCCAAGAACCTGATGAACTTCGTGGCCCTGATCGTCGACAAGGAAGGCGGCCTCGCCATCAATCTCGAGGACGACCTCGTCAAGGGTGCCCTCCTGACCCACGAGGGCCGCATCGTGCACCCGAACTTCCAGCCCGCGAGCTGAGGGGAGCAAGGACGATGGCCGAGATCGATCCCGGCATCTTCAACCTGATCGTCTTCGTGCTCGCGATCTTCGTGGGCTACTACGTCGTCTGGTCGGTCACGCCGGCGCTGCACACGCCCTTGATGTCGGTGACGAACGCCATCTCGAGCGTCATCATCGTGGGCGCCCTGATCGCGACCGGGGCCGCTGGCTTCGGCGCCGCCACCATCTTCGGCTTCATCGCCGTGATCCTGGCATCCGTGAACATCTTCGGCGGCTTCGCCGTGACCCAGCGCATGCTCTCCATGTTCAAGAAGCGCGGCTGAGGGAGAACGCATGTCCACGGACCTCGCCGCCCTCGGCTATCTCGTCGCCGCGGTCTGCTTCATCCTGGCGCTGAGGGGCCTCTCCTCACCCGCCACCTCGCGCACCGGCAACCGCCTCGGCATGATCGGCATGACGATCGCCGTGGTGATCACGCTGCTCGTCCTGCCGAGCCGCAGCGTCTTGAACTACGTGCTGATCCTGATCGGCATCGTCATCGGCGGCGGCATCGGCTTCGTGGTCGCCCGGCGAATCCAGATGACGGCGATGCCGCAGCTCGTGGCGGCCTTCCACTCGCTCGTGGGCCTCGCCGCCGTCTGCGTCGCGGCCGCGGCCTTCCTCAACCCGTCCGAGTTCGGGATCACCCTGCCGAGCGGGGCCATCAAGGGGCTCTCGCTGCTCGAGATGGGCCTGGGCGTCATCATCGGCGCCATCACCTTCACGGGCAGCATCATCGCCTTCGGCAAGCTGCAGGCAAAGCTGCCGGCCAATGTCGAGAGCGCCCTGGGCCCGCTCATGGGCGTCATCCGCCCGGCCATGAGCTCGAGGCCCATCCTTCTGCCGGCCCGGCACGCGATCAACATCGCGATCGCGGTGCTCATCGTGCTGCTCCTGATCTGGTTCATCCTGGGTCAGCACGGCATCACCTTCTTCCTGATGACGCTCCTCGCCTTCGCGATCGGCATCCTGCTCATCATCCCGATCGGCGGCGCCGACATGCCGGTCGTGGTCTCGATGCTGAACTCCTACTCGGGCTGGGCCGCAGCCGGCATCGGCTTCACCCTGCACAATCCGGCGCTGATCATCACGGGCGCCCTCGTCGGCAGCTCGGGCGCCATCCTCTCCTACATCATGTGCAAGGCGATGAACCGCTCGTTCGTGAGCGTCATCCTGGGCGGCTTCGGCGAGACCGGCGGCGCCGTCGCCGAGGCCGGCGACCGGACGGTCAAGCCGGGCTCGGCCGAGGATGCGGCCTTCATCATGCAGAACGCCCAGAAGGTCATCATCGTGCCGGGCTACGGCATGGCGGTGGCGCAGGCGCAGCACGCGGTGCGCGAGCTCTACGACGTGCTGAGCAAGGAAGGCGTCGACGTGAAGTTCGCGATCCACCCGGTGGCCGGCCGCATGCCGGGCCACATGAACGTGCTGCTGGCCGAGGCCAACATCCCCTACGACGTCGTCTACGAGATGGAGGACGTCAACGGCGAGTTCCAGCAGGCCGACGTCGCCTACGTCATCGGCGCCAACGACATCACCAACCCCGCCGCCAAGAACGATCCGGCCTCGCCGATCTTCGGCATGCCTGTCCTGGACGTCGACAGGGCCAAGGCCGTCTTCTTCGTGAAGCGCTCGATGGCGGCCGGCTATGCGGGCATCGAGAACACGCTCTTCTATCAGGACAACACGATGATGCTCTTCGGTGATGCCAAGAAGATGACCGAGGAGATCGTCAAGGCGATGGAGAGCTGAGGGGGGCTCCCGGGCCCGCCCGCAAGCTCCCGACACCCTTGTAACGCTGGGCGGCCCTGGCCATCTAACCGGCCGTGGGGGCGGTCCATCGGCTGCACCTTCATCAGTCTTTCGTGCGACAGGACGGGGCCTTTCCCATGCAGCTTTTCGGTGGCGCAGAGCCGGCTCACAAGCCTGGCGGCGACGCGGCGGTCATCAAGGACGGCAGCCTCGAGACCTTCGCCGAGGACGTCATCCAGGCCTCGATGGCGGTGCCGGTCCTCGTCGATTTCTGGGCACCTTGGTGCGGCCCCTGCAAGCAGCTGACCCCGGTTCTCGAGAAGGTCGTGAAGCAGGCCGGCGGCAAGGTCCGGCTCGTCAAGATCAACATCGACGATAACCCCGAGATCGCCCAGCAGCTCCGCATCCAGTCGGTGCCGACGGTCTATGCCTTCGTCGGCGGCCAGCCCGTCACGGGCTTTGCCGGAGCCCAGCCCGAGAGCCAGATCAAGGCGTTGATCGAGCGCCTCCTCGGCGGTGCCCCGGTCGAGGACGAGGCAGCGGCCGACCTCGAGGCGGCGAAGGCCGCCGCCGAGGCCGGTGACACGCCCACGGCAGCCGCCATCTACAACGCCATCCTGCGTGACGAGCCGGGCAACGCCGAGGCCATCGGCGGCCTTGCGCGCTGCCTGATCAGCGCCGGCCAGCTCGACGAGGCGGCAGCCTGGCTCGAGAAGGCGCCGAAGGAGACGGCCACCCACGCAGAGGTCGTGGGCGCCAAGGCGGCGTTGCAGCTTGCCGAGGAGTCGGGCGAGCTGGGCGACCCCAAGGCGCTGACGGCGCGGCTCGATGCCGACCCGAACGATCACGAGGCGCGCTACCAGCTGGCCACCGTTCTCTTCCTGCGCGGCCAGGCCGAGCCGGCGATGGAGCAGCTCTGCCGCATCGTGAAGGCCGACCGCATGTGGGAGGACGAGCGCGCGCGCAAGCAGATGGTGCGCTTCTTCGAGGCGTTGGGCCCGAAGCATCCGACGACGCTCAAGGGCCGGCGGATGCTGTCGTCGGTGCTGTTCTCCTGACGGAGGATCCCATGGCCAGCGGCGGCGAGAGCCTGCCGACGCGCTTCCCGATCTTTCCCCTCCGGGGCTGCCTTCTGCTGCCCAACGGCAACCTGCCGCTCAACATCTTCGAGCCGCGCTACCTGGCCATGGTGCGCGACGCGATGCAGACGGACCAGGTCATCGGGATGGTGCAGCCGCGATCCGAGGAGGATGGCGGCGGCGCGCCTCCCGTCTTCCAGGTGGGCTGCGCCGGGCGCATCAGCAATTTCGAGGAGACGCAGGACGGCCGCTACCTCATCACGCTCACCGGGGTCTGTCGCTTCGACATCGCCCAGGAGCTCGAGGTGACGACACCGTACCGACAGGTCGTCGCCAGCTTCGTGCGTTGGCGGGGCGATCTCCAGCCCGAGCCCCCGCCGGACAGGCTCAAGGACGACCTCGTTCGTGCGCTCGAGGTCTATTTCCGCCGGCACAATATCGAGGCCGACTGGCAGGCTTTGAGGGCAGCGCCCCTCGCGGCGCTCGTCACCTCGCTCGCCATGATCTGCCCCTTCGCGGCCGAGGAGAAGCAGGCGCTGCTCGAGGCGCCGGCGATGACCGATCAGGCCGAGCTGCTGGTCGCCTTGATGGAGATGGAGGCGCTGGCCGACGGTGCCGTCGAGAGCGGCTACAAGCATTGAGGGCTGTCGGGGCATGAGCGACGAGAACGGCCTGCCGGGCGTCGAGCCCGCCGGCATCGACCCGAAGCTCCTCGAGCTTCTGGTCTGTCCGCTGACCAAGGGGCCGCTGCGCTACGACCGCAGGCGCCAGGAGCTGATCAGCGATCAGGCCGGCCTCGCCTACCCCATTCGCGACGGCATCCCGATCATGCTCGTCGACGAGGCCCGCACCCTGGGCGAGGACGAGGGCATCCCGGAGGAGCTGCGGCGTGGCGACGGCTAAGGCACAGGCCCCCTGGCCCGTCGAGCTCAGGGTCGTCCGCGACGAGCGCCGCCTCGAGATCGACTTCGACGACGGCAGCAGCTTCGATCTGCCGGCCGAGCTCTTGCGGGTCGAGAGCCCCTCGGCGGAGGTGCAGGGTCACAACCCCTCCCAGAAGGTGACGGTGCCGGGCAAGCGCCAGGTCGGCATCGTCGAGATCGAGCCTGTGGGCAACTACGCCGTGCGTATCCGCTTCGACGACGGCCACGAGACCGGCATCTACGCCTGGACCTATCTCTACCGGCTCGGCCGGGAGAAGGCCGGCATCTGGGGCGCCTATCTGAAGGCCCTTGAAGAAAAGAGCCTTTCGCGCGAGGGGTGAGCGCAGGGCGGCGTTGCCGCCACAGCTCCAGGGACCTGCGTGGGCGCTCGACTTCTCCATACGGCCGACTGGCAGCTGGGCAAGCCGTTCGGCAATGTGCCCGGCGACGCCGGCGCCATCCTGCGCGAGGCCCGCTTCGAGGCGGTCCGGCGCATCGCGTCCTTGGCCCGCGAGCATGAGGTGGACGCGGTCCTGGTGGCCGGCGACGTCTTCGATTCGAACCTCGCGAGCGAGGCGACGCTGAGCCGGGCGCTGGCGGCCATGCGCGGCTTCGCCGGCCCCTGGCTACTCCTGCCTGGCAACCACGATGCAGCGCTGGCGGCGTCCGCCTGGACGCGGCTCTTGACCCTGAGCCCGCCCGAGAACGTGATCCCGCTGCTCGAGCCGCGCCCGGTGCCGCTGGCCGACGGCCGCCTCGTCGTGCTGCCCGCACCCCTGACCGAGCGGCGGTCGCTCGACGACCTCACGGCCTGGATGGACGATGCGCCGACGCCCGCAGGCGTGCTGCGCGTGGGCCTGGCGCACGGCTCGGTGACGGGCCGCCTGCCCGCCGCCTCGGAGGCGCCGAACCCGATCGATCCGGAGCGTGCGGACCGCGCCCGGCTGGACTATCTGGCGCTGGGCGACTGGCACGGCTGCCTCGAGATAGCACCCCGCACCTGGTACGCCGGCACGCCCGAGCCCGACCGCTTCAGAGCCAACGACGCAGGCATGGCGCTGCTGGTCGAGCTGGCTGGGCCGGGGGCGCCGCCCGCCGTGGAGCGGCTCGCGGTGGGCCGCCATCGCTGGCAGAGCGTGGCGCTCGACTGTACCGGGGAGGGGGCCGCCGCGGCGCTCGACGACCTGCTCGCCGCCATCATCGACCCGGAGCGGGCGGTGGTGCGTCTCGAGCTCGTTGGCGTCGTCGGGCTTGCCGAGCGGGAGGCGCTGGAAAGCCTCGTCGCCCGGCGCCAGGGCGAATGCCTGCACCTCGAGCTCGACGACAGCGGCCTCGGCCTCGCGCCGGCCGATGCCGACCTGCTGGCGCTCGACGCCAACCCGGCCCTGGAGCGGGTCGCCCGTGCCCTTCGCGAGCGGGCGCGCGCCCAGGACCCCGAGGAGCGCGCCGCCGCCCAGCTGGCGCTGCGCCTCCTGTGGCGCGAGAGCCGTGCCGGCGACGCCGCGTCATGAGGCTCGCCCGGCTCGAGGTGCGGAGCTTCAGAAACCTCGAGGGCCCGGTCCGGCTGGACACGCTGGGCGACGGGCTCACCATCGTCGCGGGCGACAATGAGGAGGGAAAGTCGAGCCTGCTGGCGGCGCTGAAGGCTGCTTTCTTCGAGCTGCACACCATGACCGGTGCGGCGCGCGAGGCGATGAACCCCTGGGGAGGGGAAGGCACGCCCGAGGTCCGCGTCGAGTTCGAGACGGCGGGCCAGCGCTGGTGGCTCACGAAAGCCTTCCGGCGTGGCGGCTGCAGCCTCGAGGGGCCACGCACCAAGCTCGAAGGCGAGCCGGCCGAGCGCCGATTGGCCGAGCTGCTGCGCTTCGAGCGGCCGGGACGCGGCTCCAGCAAGCCCGAGCATATGGGCCTCCAGGCGCTTTTCTGGATCGATCAGGGCACCACCTTTGACGAGGGTTGGCAGCCGACGGAGGCGGCCCGCGCCCGTCTCTCGGCCGCGATCGCGACCGAGGTCGACACCGTCGCGAGCGGCGGGCACGGGCGCCACCTCGCAAGGACGGCCGAGGCGGCGTGCCGACGCTTCTGGACGCCCACCTGGCGCGAGACCGGCGAGCAGGCCAAAGCCCAGCAGCGCGTCGACGCCCTGCGCACCGAGCGGCGCGGGCTGCAGGAGCGCGCCCGTCTCTATGAGGGCAAGGTGGACAAGCTGGCCCAGCTCCGCGGCCTGTCGCGGCATCGCGCCGACACGGATGCCCTTGGCCAGGCAAGGGCGCGGCTCCAGGAGGCGAGGGCAGAGATCGCGCGGATCGAGGCCCTCGACCGTCAGCTGTCGCTGGTCGTCGAGCGCGCCAAGGCGGCCCAGGCGGAGACGGCGCAGCTCGACGCCGCTGCACGGCAGCGTCTGGACTGGCAGGCCGAGATCGGCGCGCGGGCCCAGGAGATGGAGCATGTGGGCCAGCGCCTCGAGGAGGTCCGCGCGGCCGCCGATCGCGCGGCCGCCACGCTCCTCCTCGCCGAGGCGGAAGACGAGGCGGCCCGGGCCGCGCTCGAGGTGGCGGAGGCGGCGCGCACCCGGGCGAGCCTCCTGGTGCGTGCCGAGGCCTCGCGCCAAAGGCGGGCCGAGCTGGCGCGGGCGATGGCGGCGGCGCGGGCGACGGCGGAGGAGCTGGGCGAGGGCCGGCGTCGGCTCGCCGCCAACCTCGCCACCCCGAAGCGGCTGGGCGCTCTCCGCGAGCTCGCGGCGGCGCGCCGCGAGGCCATGGCGGCGCTCGAGGCCGCCTCCACCCAGGTCGAGCTGCATCCGGCCACCGGACAGGCTGCGAGGTTGGGTGGCCGTGCTATTCCGACCGGCACGCCCGTGCGCCTGGTGGAGCGCACCGAGCTCGAGCTCGAGGGTTATGGGCGGGTCGTCGTGGTGCCCGGCGGCGCCGACATCGCCGAGCGGCGAGGCCGCCTCGGCGAGGCCGAGCGGGCGCTTGCCAAGGCTCTGCGCGAGGTCGGGGCCGAGAGCCTGGCGGCGGCCGAGGAGCTGGCGGCGCAGCGGCAGACGCTCCAGGCCGAGCTCGCCGCCGGCGAGGCGCGGGAGAAGGCCGTGCTCGAGGCCGCGGGCGCCGCCTCGCTCGATGCGCTCTCGCAGATGGTCGATGTCGCGGAGGGCGAGCTCGATGCGCTGACCTCGCAGCTCGGCGACGCGCCGGAGGAGGCGACCGCGCCGCGACCGGAGGAGGCCGCCGCGGCCCTGACAAAGGCCAGCCAACGCAGCGCCACGGCGGCAGAGGCCCTTCGCACGGCCGCCGGACGTGTGGGCGAGCAGCGCGCCGAGCTCGTGCGTCTCGAGGGGCTGCGCGCCTCGCTCGTGGACCAGCAGCAGGCGGTGGCGCAGCGTCTCGAGCGCGAGCGCGGCATCCGCGACGATGCCACGCTCGAGGCCGAGCTGCTGGCGGCTCGTGAGCGGCTGGCGGCCGCGGCGGCAGAGCGGGACGCGGCCGAGCAGGCCTTGCGGCTGGCCGATCCCGAGGCGGCCCGCGACCGCCTGCGGCTGGCCGAGCGCCGTGTCCTCGCCGAGGAGGCCGAGGGCCAGGCGCTGGAGCGGCGCCTCCGCGATCTCGAGGTCGAGCTCCGGGCACTGGGTGGCGACGCGGCGGGCGAGCGGTTGGCCGAGGTCGAGACCGAGCTCGTGCCGGCCGAGGCGGCGCTGCTGCGCGTGCGGATCGAGGCGCGCGCCTGGCGCATGCTCCACGAGGAGGTCGAGGCCGCCGAGGCGGAGGTCCGCGCCGCGCTGATCGAGCCGGTCCGCGAGCGTCTCGCCCCCGATCTGGCGCGCCTCTTTCCCAGGGCGGAGGCGCGCCTCGACCCGGAGCATCTGGCGCTGACGCACCTCCGCCGCGACGGCGTGGACGAGCCCTTCGCCAGCCTCAGCGTCGGCACGCGCGAGCAGATCGCGGTGCTCGTCCGGCTCGCCTTCGCGAGGCTTCTGCTCGAGCGCGAGGGCGAGACGTCCTGCCTCATCCTCGACGACGCGCTCGTCTATGCCGACGAGACGCGCTTCGAGACGATGAAGACCATCCTCGAGCGGGCGGCCAGGGATCTGCAGATCATCGTTCTCACCTGCCGGCCGAGAGACTATCTGGGCTTGAATGCACGCCAGATCCGCCTCGAGGACTGCAGGTCCTAACCTTCCCGGTCCGACGCCGTCGTGAGAATCCCGGGCCTGCGGGACGTGGCCCTGCCCCTCGGCGTGGCGCTGGCCGTCCAGGCCACGGCCTCGACCGTCTCCTTCACCGTGCCGGTGATGGCGCCCGAGCTGGCCGCGGGCGTGGGCGTGCCGGCGAGCTGGGTCGGCTATTTCATCGCCATCGTCTATCTCGGCGCCTCGCTCAACAGCGCCTTCGCCCACGTGGCGCTCGACCGCCTTGGCGCCATGACGGCGAGCCTTCTGGCCATCCTCCTCTGCGGCGCCGGCATGCTGGCCGTGGCGAGCGGCAGCCTCGTGGCGCTGGCGGCGGGCGCCGCGCTGCTCGGCATGGGCTACGGCCTCACCAACCCCGCCGGCACCAGCATCCTCTTCGATGCGACGCCCCGGGCGATCCGTGCCACGGTGTTCTCGATCAAGCAGACGGCGGTGCCGCTGGGCGGCGTGGTCGCGGGCGCCCTCGTCCCCTGGCTCCTGGGCATCGGCGGCTGGCGCCTCGCGGCAGCCGGCGTGTCCGGCCTCTGCCTGGCCGTGGCGCTGGCGCTGACCCCGCTGCGGCCCCGGCTCGATAAGAAAGAGCAGCCCGTCGCTGGGAGCAGGCCGGTGGCCCCGCTGCGGCTGGTGCTTGGACATCCGGATCTCCGCCGCCTCGCCGCAGCGAGCTTCGGCCTGTCGGCCATGCAGCTCTCGATCACCACCTCGCTCGTCACGACCCTCGTCGTGGCGGCGGGCCTGAGCCTGCCCCAGGCGGGCTTTCTCTTCGCGCTCGCGCAGGCGGCCAGCATCGTGGCCCGCCTCGCCTGGGGCGCCGTGGCCGATGTTCTCCGCTCGGCCCGCCTGACGCTCGCGGGCCTTGCCGGGGCGGTGACCGTGCTCGCCTGGATCGCAGCCTTCATCCAGCCGGATTGGTCGATCCTCGCCCTGGCCCTGCTCTGTATCGGGCTCGGTGCCACGGGCATCGCGTGGAACGGCATCTTCATGGCGGAGGTCGTACGGGTCGCGCCGCCCGGAACCGCCGGCGCCGCCACTGCGGGAACATTGACCTGCACCTTCGCCGGCGTGGTGGTGGGGCCGCCGCTTTTCAGCCTGACCGTCTATATTGCTGGAGCCTATGGCCCAGCCTATGCTGTGGCATCGGCTTTTACACTGATTGCCACGTGCCTCATTCTCAAGCTCCGCTAGAGACCGCCGAGACGTCGGCCGAGGGGGATCCGTGGGCCACGGCCACGACCGGCGTCGCTGGCCCGATCATCAGGCTCGTCCAGTTCCCGCCCGTCTGGGGGCGGAACGTGAGCCCCTTCGGGCTCAAGCTCGAGACCTGGCTGCGCCTCTCGGGCATTCCCTTCGAGGTCAGCACCTCGCTCAAGCTCGACAAGGCGCCCAAGCGCAAGTTCCCCTATATCCACGACGGCCCGCTGACGATCGGCAATTCGAGCCTCGTGATCCGGCATCTCAAGGAGACGCGCGCGATCGACCCGGACTCGGCGCTGCACGAGGACGAGATGGCGCAGGCGGTGGCCCTGCAGCGGCTGTTCGAGGACCATCTCTACTTCGTCCTCGCCTATAGCCGGTGGATCGATCCCGAGGGTTTCGCCACCGTGGGCCCTGCCTTCCTCCAGTTTCTGCCCAAAGCGGTGCGGCCTGCGGCGTCGGTGTTCCTGCGCATGCGGATGCGGCGGATGCTCTGGGCCCAGGGGATCGCCCGCCACTCGGCGGCAGAGGTCTATGCCTTCGGCCGCGAGGACCTGCACGCCGTGAGCGCGTTCCTCGCCGACAAGCCCTTCTTCATGGGCGAGCAGCTCACCACGATCGACGCCGTCGCTTACGGCTTCCTGGCGAACATCCTGTTCGTGCCGGTCGAGACGGAGCTCAAGCGCGCGGCAGCCGAGTTCCCGAACCTCGTCGCCTGGTGCGAGTCGATCGAGAGCGGTCTCTACGGCGAGACCTGAGGCGGCCCGGCCGCTCGCTCGGCCGGGCGGCGCTCGAGCATCTTGTTCCCCGGCCGGCGGGCCATTACCTCAGGGCGCCATGAAGCACCGTGCCGGACGACGTCCCCTCATCGGGATCACCCTCGATAGCGAGCCGCCCGGCGGCTACAGCAAGCTCCCCTGGTATGCCCTGCGCGAGAACTATTTCGACACCGTCGCGGCGGCGGGTGGGCTTCCGGTGGCGCTGCCGCACGAGCCCGATCTGGCGCCCGACTATCTGGACCTGATCGACGGCCTTCTGATCACGGGCGGCGCCTTCGACGTCGATCCCGCCCTCTATGGCGGCGGCGAGCGCCACGCCACGGTAATCCTCAAGGAGCGCCGCACCCGCTTCGAGCATGCCGTCACGCGGGGCGCCATCGAGCGCGACATGCCGGTCCTCGGCATCTGCGGCGGCCAGCAGCTCTTGAACGTCGTCCTGGGCGGCACGCTGATCCAGCACCTGCCCGACCGGGTCCCGGACGGGCTGCCGCACGAGCAGCCCAACCCTCGAACCGAGCCGGGGCACGAGGTGACGATCGAGCCCGGCACGCTTCTCCATCGCGTGACGGACGCGCTGACCCTTCCCGTCAACAGCGCGCATCATCAGGCGGTCGACCGGGTCGCCACCGGCACCATCGTCAGCGCCCGGGCACCGGACGGTGTCATCGAGGCGATCGAGGCCCCGGCCCGGCGCTTTTGCCTCGGCGTGCAATGGCATCCGGAATACCTGATCAGCCCGGGCGATCGGCTCATTCTCGAGGCCTTCGTCCGCGCTGCCGGGGAGCCGTCATGACCGAGGCCGCTCCCTCCGCCGGCGAGCGGGTCGCCAAGCGCATCGCCCGTGCCGGCCTCTGCTCCCGTCGCGAGGCCGAGGCCTGGGTCCTCGCCGGCCGCGTGGCGGTCGACGGCCAGAAGCTCGAGACGCCGGCCTGCGTCGTGACGGAAGGCCAGATCGTCACGGTCGACGGCAAGCCGCTGCCCGATGCCGAGCCCGCCCGCCTCTTTCGCTACCACAAGCCACGTGGCGTCCTGACGGCGGCGCAGGATCCGGAAGGCCGGCCGACGATCTACGACACCCTGCCCCCGGGCCTGCCGCGCCTGATGCCCATAGGCCGCCTCGACCTCAACTCCGAGGGCCTCCTCCTCCTCACCAACGATGGTGCCCTCAAGCGGCGCCTCGAGCTTCCCGCCACCGGCTGGATCCGCCGCTACCGCGTGCGGGCCTATGGCCATATCGAGGAGCGGCGGCTGGCCGATCTCGCCCGCGGCATCACCATCGGCGAGATCGCCTACGGCCCGATCGAGGCGCGGATCGACCGGCTGCAGGGCGACAATGTGTGGCTGAGGATGGGCCTTCGCGAGGGCAGGAACCGGGAGGTGCGCCGGGTCCTCGAGCATCTGGGCCTTCAGGTGAACAGGCTCATCCGCGTCGCCTACGGACCCTTCCAGCTGGGCTCGCTGCCGCGGCGGGGCATCGAGGAGGTGCTGCGCAAGGTCCTGCGCGAGCAGCTGGGCAAGGACGTGGCACCGCCCGCCCGGCAACGCCGGCCACCCAGACGCGAGACCTGAGCGATGCGTATCGTCGCCGGCCGCCATCGTGGGCGAAAGCTCATGGCACCCCCTGGCCTCGACACGCGCCCGACCAGCGATCGGGCCCGCGAGGCGCTCTTCAACATTCTCGAGCACGGTGAGCCACCGCTCGAGGGCTGCCGCTTCCTCGACCTTTTTGCGGGCAGCGGCGCCGTCGGCCTCGAGGCCGCGTCCCGCGGCGCCGGCCACGTGCTCCTTCTCGAGAAGGCGAGGGCGGCGCAGGCGGCCGCCAGGGCCAACATCGCCCATCTGGGCGAGGCGGACCGGGTCACCCTTCGGCCCGGCGACGCGACCCGACTGGGTCGGGCGGCCGAGCCCTTCGACATCGTCTTTCTCGATCCGCCCTATGGCTCGGGCCTCGTCGCCACGGCGCTCGCCGGCCTCGCTCGCGGCGGCTGGCTCGCCCCCGAGGCCCGCATCGTGGTCGAGCTCGGCGCGGCGGAGCCCCTGCCGGACCAGCCGGGCTTCAGCGTCGAGGACGTGCGCCGCTATGGCGCCGCCCGCCTCGTCTTTCTCCGGCCGGCCGGCTCAGCCGACGACGAGCAGGCGGGCGACGGGAGCGAAGCTGCGCCGATGATGGCAGGTGGGACCGACACGCCTCAGCCCTGAGAGATGCTCGGGCGTGCCGTAGCCGACATTGCGCTCGAAGCCGTAGCCCGGATAGCGCAGTGCCAGCCGCCGCATCAGGCGGTCGCGCGTCACCTTGGCGACGATCGAGGCGGCGCTGATCGCAGGGATGAGCGCATCGCCGCCGATGATGCACTCGGTCGGGATCGCCAGACCCGGCGGGATCTTGCCATCGACCTGGAGGCGGGCCGGCACGGTCGGCAGACGCGCCACCGCCCGGCGCATCGCCAGCAGGCTCGCCTGAAGGATGTTGATCCGGTCGATCTCGATGACCGACGCGGCGCCGACCGCAACCCAGGCCTGCTCGAGGATCCTGAGGCAGAGCGCCTCGCGCGTCGCTGCCGTCAGCGCCTTCGAATCGGCGAGACCGGGGATGGGACGGCGCAGCACGACGGCAGCCGCGACGACGGGACCCGCCAGCGGCCCACGGCCGACCTCGTCCAGCCCGGCGACGATCTCCATGCGCTCGGACCTCAGGCCGCGCGCGATGGCCAGCCGTCGGCCGGCGCTATGCCGCCCACGATCGTGCCCGCATAGTTGCGCAGCGTCGGCCGCGCGAAGGGAGCCAGCGCCTTGGCTGCGGCGGCGCCGATCTCGCCCAGCGTCGCCAGCGCGGCGATGATCGCCACCTCGGCCGCCCGGCCGGCACCGTCCTCGACCTTGAGGGTCACCCCCAGGCCACGCTCGGGCAAGGCTGCGGCATAGACCCCCTCGGCACCCGTCTTGACCACGGCCTGCGGCAGGGCTCGCATCATGGCGGTGCAGCACCGCCCGGTGCCGGCCACGAGCTCCGGATGGCGGCGCATCGCCCGCCCGATCCGCTCGAAGGCCGCGGCCCGCGTCGCCGGGAGGCCGGTCGGGTCGGCGAGCCGGGCGAAGGCGCGGGCCAGCCCGCGCAACGGGATAGCCCAGCTCGGCACGCTGCAGCCGTCGATGCCGGGCGTCCCCAGATCCTCGGTGCCTGTGAGCTCGCTCAGCGCCTGCGCCACCGCCTGCTGGACCGGATGCCCGGGCTGCTCATAGCCCTGGATCGGGGCCCCCAGATGCCGCGCCGTCGTCAGCATGCCCGTATGCTTGCCCGAGCAGTTGTTGTGGATCCGTCCAGGCGACCGGCCGGCGCGGACGAGAGCGTCGGCGGCCTCCTTGAAGGAGGGCGGATGAGGCCCGCAGGCGAGCGCGTCCTCGTCGAGCTCGAGGCGGCGCAGCCAGGCCGCCACGCGCTTCACATGCATGGGCTCGCCGCCGTGCGAGGCGCAGGCCAGGGCCAGCTCCTCCTCGCTGAGGTGGAACGCGTCGGCAGCACCGCTCTCGACCAGCGGCAGCGTCTGGAAAGGCTTGATCGCGGAGCGCGGATAGACCCGCTGATCGAGGTCGCCGATGCCGAGCACGATCTGGCCTGCGGCGTCGCTCACGCACAGGCTGACCCGGTGGCGGCTCTCGACCCGCCGCCCGCGCCACACCTCCACCCCTACTGGCACCATCACCGCCACATCCATGGCACCGTTGCTCCCGGCGCCAGGAGAAGCCACAAGGGCCGGGCTATGGCAACGGGAGATGCCGCGAATGCGCGACCAGCGAGCCGTTCTCGTGATCGCTGCGCTGATGGGCCTGCTCGCCGTCGGCGCCGGCGCCTTCGCCGCGCACGGCTTCAACGCCAGTGGTGACGCTCATGCCGCGGATCTGGTCGAGATCGGCAGCCGCTACCAGATGTGGCACGCCTTGGCCGTTTTGGGCGTGGTGGCGCTGGGCCTCGACGACATCGGGGCAAGCCTGGCCTTCCTCGCCGGCTGCATCCTCTTCTCGGGCAGCCTCTATGCCCTGGCGTTCGGCGCGCCCGTCTGGGTGGCGCTCGTGACGCCGGTCGGCGGCACGCTTTTCCTCGTGGGCTGGCTGCTCGTCATCCTGAGCCTGCTGCGACGGGGGCCCGTCACCCGCTAGAGGGCCGCGCCAAGCCTTCCGGCGCGGCCCGTCCGCTCAGGTCCCGACGACGATGTAGCCACGGCCGCGGAGGCAGTTCTTCACCATGTCCTGCTGGTCCGTGTAGCCCGTGAAGGCGCCATAGCCGAGACCACCCAGACCGCCCAGGGCAGCGCCCTGCCAGAGGCCATGCGCGGGCTTGCCGCCGATGACACCCAGCAGCGTTCCGGCGGCAGCGCCGGCAACCGCGCCGATGCCGGTGCTCGCCGCCGTGCCGGCCGCCGGATTGCGCTCCGAGGCGAGCGCTTGGCACTGCGCCAGATCCGTATTGTATTCCGCTTGTGTCTTGTGGGAGCCCTCGAGATCGACGACGGGCGAATAATCGCGCTGCTGAGCCGTGCAGCCGGCCACAGCGAGCAGCAGAGCTGAAAGGATGATGAACCTCATGATCGACCTCATCCGGTAGTCTCGTCCACACTGGGGGACGCTGGAAACCCGCCGTCCGATCGGCGCCCAACCGACTCCTAATGTCGGCACTCTCGCTCGGCACGACAAGCCGGTCATGATCAAGGCGTGGGCGTTGAGGGCAACCCGCGGCCGCTCATGGCTGGCCGGCCGTGAGGAAGGCGCGAAGGCGGGCGGCGCCCACCGGCTGGCCGCCGGCCGTGCCGGTCATGACCGCGGCCACCCGGCCATCGCGCAGGATCGGCGTGCCCATGGCGGTGTTGGGGTCGACGTCGAGAGGGGCATCGTCGTCCGGCGCGAGCGGCAAGGGCGGACCGTCCTTTTGGACGTGCACCAGGAGAAGGTCGAGCTCCGCATCGTCGCGCTCGACGATCCCGTAGGTGACGAGACCGCTGGCCGTGCGGACCTTCACGAGGCTGGTGTCGCCCACCAGGCTGCGTGCGGTCAGGATCTCCTCGGCCGTCACGTAGAACCCGCCGCCGGCACCCCCCAACCCCTCGACCGACACGAGGCTCGGGCCCGGCGAGGCCGGAGGGCGCAGCGCCGGACCGGCCGCGGGCTCGGGCAGACGCGCAGGGCCCACAGATCCACGCTCCACGGGCGCCGCGGTCGCAAGCCGTGTCGGGAGCGCCTCGGATCGCCAGCGCGCCAGGAGCGGCTCGAGACCCTCGCGCCCGGGCGGCCTCGTCGCCGTGGCCGAGGCGGTCCAGGCCAGAAGGTCCGAGAGGTCGATGCCGATCGGCGCCTGCTCCCACCGACGCAGCTCGGCCGGCGCGTGATAGCCGGCCTTGCCCTCGGCCATCGCACGGTCGCGGGGGTGCAGGCCCTGAGCGATCTCGATCTCCTGCCGGGCGGTCACGGTGCGGGGCGCCTCCCAGACCTCACCCGAGCGTCGATCGACGAGGGCCGCGCGCGTGCGGACCTCCTTTTCCGTGACGATGTCCTCGACCGTGAGCCGATAGGACCGATAGACGGGCTCCTCGATCGTGGGCGGGGTGGCGGCGAGCTTCGCCTGGGCCGCCTCGCTCCGGTGGCCGTCGACATAGGCCCCCACGCCGCGGATCAGGCCGTTGGCGGCAAGGCCTATCAGGTCGAGCGTGAGGTCGCCGGTCGACCTGAGCCGGCTGCCGCTCGTCTCCCGGTCGGCGGCAGCAGCCTCGCTGACCTCGCGTCGGGCTTCCGCATAGGCGGGATTGGCCCGCTCGTGCGTGCCGCTTTGATACTCGGAGAGCACCGTGTCGGTGCCGAGCCTGCGCCGTGTCGCGCTGGGCGGGCCCGACGGCAGCTCCACGACCAGAAGGCAGGGCGCCGGGGGCGGCTGGCCGTCCTCGGCGACCGGCAGGGCCACGTCCTGCTCCACGCGGAGGCCTTGCGTGTCGCCAAGGATCAGCACGCCGAGCGGTGCCCCCGAGGGCGAGCCGGGCAGCCGTTCCTTCATGGCGCCGATCCGGGCGGCGACCTCGCGGCAGTCGGTCGGCGCCGGCCAGCCGGCCGATCCGGTCTCCGCCGGCCGGGCAGACGGGGCCGACCGCGCGGTCGCGTCAGGCCGCCCTGCCCGGCCGCCGGCGCCGCACGCCGAGAAGGCCAGGGCCATGCCCACGAGCAGAGTGCAGCGGCCGTGCCACGGTGCCATGAAACGCCCCAACCGAAGATTGGGGCTTCATAGCATGGATCAACTTATAATAGAAATATGCGCAGCTAGGTCGCGCGAGCGGCAAAGGCCTCGATCGCCGAGCTGACCGAGCGCAGGATGTCGCCGAGCAGCCGCTCGTCCTCCGCCTCGACCATGACCCTGATCAGAGGCTCCGTGCCCGACGGCCTGACGACCAGGCGACCGCGCCCCGCCAGCCGCTCGCGCTCCTTGTCGAGAAGGCTCGTGATCTCGGGCGTGGAGAGATCGATCCTGCGCGCCACCGGCACGTTCTGCAGCCGCTGGGGCACCGGCGTGAAGGCGCGACCGACCTCGCTCAGCGGGCGATCGGCTCGTCGCAGCACGGCCAGGATCTGCAGCGCGGCGAGCAGGCCGTCGCCCGTGGTCGCGAAATCGGTGAGGATGATGTGGCCCGACTGCTCGCCGCCGAGATTGAGATCGTGCTGGCGCATCGCCTCGACGACATAGCGGTCGCCGACCTTGGTCCGGTGCAGCCGAAGGCCGAGAGAGCCCAGGAACAGCTCGAGGCCGAGATTGGACATGATGGTCGCGACGACGGCGCCGTTCCGGAGCCGGCCGTCTGCGCACCAGCTGCGGGCGATGATCGCCAGCACCTGATCCCCGTCGACCTGTTGGCCCTTCTCGTCGATCAGGACGAGACGGTCGGCATCGCCGTCGAGGGCGATGCCCACGTCGGCCCCATGCTCGAGCACCGCCCGGCTCAGCGCCTCGGGATGGGTCGAGCCGCACGCATCGTTGATATTCAGACCGTTGGGCGCCACGCCCAGGGACACGATGTCGGCGCCCAGCTCCCAGAAGAGCTCGGCAAACCGGTAGGCGGCGCCGTTCGCGGCATCGACGACGATCTTCAGACCCTCGAGAGTAAGCCCCTTGGGGAAGCTGCTCTTCAGATTCTCGACGTAGCGCCCGCGCGCGTCGTCGATGCGCTGCGCCCGTCCGAGATCGCCCGGCTCGGCGGCACCGTCGCCGCCGACCGCCTCCATCGCCCTCTCGATCTCGGCCTCGATCGCATCGGAGAGCTTGAAGCCGTCCGGGCCGAAGAGCTTGATCCCGTTGTCGTGGAACGGGTTGTGCGAGGCCGAGATCATGACGCCGAGATCGGCGCGCAGCGAGCGGGTGAGAAAGGCCACGGCCGGCGTGGGCAGGGGCCCGACCAGCATGACGTTCATGCCGGCGGAGACGAAGCCCGCGGTCAGGGCCGGCTCGATCATGTAGCCCGACAGCCGGGTGTCCTTGCCGATCACAACTCTGTGACGATGCGTGCCGCGCCGGAACAGGCGGCCCGCCGCCTCGCCCACGCGGAGCGCCGTCAGAGCCGTCATCGGCTCGCGATTGGCGGTGCCCCTGATGCCATCGGTACCGAATAGTCGTCGCATGTTGCTGGCCAAGATCCGCCTGCTGCTTATCCCGTATCCTTAGACCATCTACCGGTCCCCGCCTATGACGCGCAGACCACAAGATGTGCGTCACATGACCACCGCAGATCGACAACGTTACGTTCGCGCCATACGGCCGGATGCACGCCGGCGATCACCTCTTGAGCTTCGGCCACTGCTCCATCAACCTAAGCTTGGAAGCTTAATTCAGCATTAATGCGAGGCGCCGCATGAGGTGGGCCGCGTCCGAGAAAGAGGCAGTGATCGAGCTCATCCTCCCCGACGGCCGGGTGATCCGGCTGGGGCAGGGCCGGTATGCTGCCCAGGCCCTGGCCGCTCCTGCCGCGCGGTCGAGGCCGGTTGAGCGCCGTCGGCGGCTGCGTCCGGCCTTCGATCAGCTGCGCGGCCGAGCCTTCGACATCAGCGCATAGCGGATCCGCTCCCGGCGGCGCCCGGGCCGGGCTCGACAGGCTCGACGACCGCCACGCCGACCGCGCTCCAGGGGCCCGCCCAGACCTCGCCGCCGGCGCGGCGCTGGCGACGTACCAGGCCCAGCGGCGCATCCGGCGCCAACAGAAGCTCGCCGGCGCCGATGGCGCTGTCGGAAGCCGACAGCTCCGCCAGCACGCCGGTCGAGCCGAGCGCCGCCTCGCAGGGAAGAAAGACGGCGGCCCCCGACATGTTCCGCCGAGGCGGCTCGAGCGGGATCGCGCCGACGCCACCCACCGCCGCCACGACGGAAAAAAGCTCCACCGCCCTCGCTCTGGCGCAGCCGAAGACACGCGCATGGCCGGAAGCCAGCGCCGTATCCGAGGGCACCAGCACGAGGTCGAGGTCCAACGCCTGCAGACGCGCCGCCAGCGCCGGCTGCTCGATGTCGAGGCAGATCACGATGGCGATCCTCCAGCCTCGCCACAGGATCACCTCGAGCCTGTCCCCCGGCTCGAGCATCCAGGCGTCCGGGTCGCGCTCGTCCGGCGTCAGCACCAGCTTGTCCTGCACGGCCACGCGGCCGTCGGGCAGGAAAAGATGCGCGCGGTTGCGAAAGCCGCCGTCACCGACCCGAGCCGGCACCGTGCCGGCGAGGAGCGCCATCCCCGCCTCCCGCGCCAGCGCCGCCAGCGGCGGCAGGATCGCCCCGGCCTCCGCGGCCATCCAGGCCACCTCCTCGGTCTCCGGCAGCCCGGCCGGCGCGTAGGTGAGAAGAGCCTCGGCCACGTGCTCGGGCATGACCAGAAGCTCGGCACCGGCCCGTGCTGCCACGGCGATGCGCTCGGCCGCGAGCTCGACGAAACCGGCACGATCACGCGGCGCACAGCCCATCGCCGTCGCCCAGAGCGCCAGGCTCAGCGTCTCCTTCATCGGGCAGCACCGCCACCTGCCGGCCCGTCCTCCAGCGCCTCGATGCTCGCGGCGTCGACGACCTCGACCGCCACCGCCCGGCTGAAGCCGGCCCGCGCCAGGGCGCCCAGATCCTTCGTGCGCATGGCATCCCGCGTCTCGGCCGGCCGCCACGGGCCAAGCCGCCGGCGGCGCGCCAGGGTGAGGGCGGCGCTCAGCTCCGCATCCGGAACCTCGCGGGCGAGGTCGCGCAGCGCCGCCTCCCGCAGCTCGCGACCGAGCCCGCGCGCGCGCAGCTCCATGCGGATGCGCGCAGGCGAGCTGCCGCGCTCGTGGAGGCTTCTGGCTTTGGCCCGCGCATAGGCCTCGTCGTCGAGCAGCGCCGCCGCGGTGAGCCGGGCCAGCACCGCCTCGACCCGCCCGCGGACCAGCTCGGGCTCGACGTCCAGCGCCTGGGCCTCGCGCAAGGCGCGCCGCAGCAGAACCGTGCGCAGCCTGCCCCGGCTGGTCGCATAGCGGGCCAGATAGCGCAGCGCCCGCTCGTGCAGCAGCGCCTCGGTGGGCTCGGAGGGCTCACGCGCCGCGGCGGGCATCGTCCCCATCAGCACGTGATGGGCAGCCGGGCCATCCCCGGCCGCCGCCTCGCTGGAGCGCGTGGCGAGGCAGGCTCGCCCTCACATCACAGCGCCGATCTGCCAGGGCACGAACTCGTGGTCGCCCACGCCCAGCTCCTCGCTCTTGCTCTTCTCGCCCGAGGCCACGGCCACGACCTTGTCGAGGATGCGCTTGCCCGCCTGCTCGATCGTCTCCTCGCCCTCGATGATCGTGCCGCAGTTGATGTCCATGTCCTCCTCCATGCGGCGATACATGGTGGAGTTGGTCGCAACCTTGATCGACGGCACGGGCTTGAAGCCGAAGCAGGAGCCGCGGCCCGTCGTGAAGACGATGACGTTGCCGCCCGAGGCCACCTGGCCCGTGGCCGAGGCCGGGTCGTAGCCCGGGCTGTCCATATAGACAAAACCCTTGGCCGTGACGGGCTCGGCATATTTGTAGACGCCGGCGAGGTTGGTGGTGCCGCCCTTGGCCGCCGCCCCCAGCGACTTCTCGAGGATCGTCGTGAGGCCGCCCTTCTTGTTGCCGGGCGAGGGATTGTTGTTCATCTCGCCGCCGTTGATCTTCGTGTACTCCTCCCACCAATGGATCCGGTCGATGAGCTTCTTCGCGATCTTCTCGTCGACGGCGCGGCGGGTGAGAAGGTGCTCGGCACCATAGATCTCGGGCGTCTCGGCCAGGATGCCGGTGCCGCCGTTCCGCACCAGCAGATCGACGCAGTGGCCCAGCGCCGGGTTGGCGGTGATGCCGGAATAGCCGTCCGAGCCGCCGCACTGCAGTGCTATGCTGATCTCCGAGATCGAGACGGGCTGGCGCGCCACCTCGTTGGCGTGGGGCAGCATCTCCTTGATCATGCTGTGGGCACGCTCGATCGTCTTCCGCGTGCCGCCCGTGTCCTGCATCGTCATGGTGCGGAACCACGGGCCGGGCTTGATCTGGTAGGCCTCGAGCAGAAAGTCGATCTGCATCACCTCGCAGCCCAGGCCGATCATCAGGATGCCGGCGAAGTTCGGATGGCCGGCGAAGCCCCAGAGCGTGCGCTGCAGCGTGGCGTAGCCCTCGCCGCGGTCGGCCATGCCGCAGCCGGTCGAATGGGTGATGGCGACCACCCCGTCGACGTTCGGGTATTGCGCCAGCACCTCCTGCGGGAAGCGCTCGGCGATGAACTTGCAGACCGTGGCGGAGCAGTTCACGGTCGAGAGCACGCCGATATAGTTGCGCGTCCCCACCTTGCCGCTGTCGCGCAGGAAGCCCTTGAAGCTCGGCCGCTCGCTCTCGGGCACGTAGGAGATGGGCTTCACGTCCTGGCCGATCGCGTAGTCGCGCTCGAAATCGCCCATGGCGCAGTTCTGCACGTGCACGTGCTGGCCGGCCGCGATGTCGGTGCTGGCAAAGCCGATGATCTGCCCGAACTTCCGCACCGGCTCGCCCTTGGCGATCGGCCGGGTCGCCACCTTGTGGCCCGCCGGTATGCGCTCTGCCGCCGCGACATCCTCGCCCGCGAGCGCCGTGCCCTCCAGCACGTCGAGGCGGGCGACGACGATGTTGTCGGCGGCGTTGAGGCGGACGGTCAGCGGAACGGTCGTCATGGGCTTGGCCTTCGATGAGCGCGATGCTTTTGGTGGTCCCGATCATAGCGCCCGGGCCGAGCGATGCCAGGGGCCAGCGGCGCGGGACAGCCTTGCCCGGCAGCGCCCCGGTTGACCGGCAGGCGGCGGGCGACCAGCTTCGCCCTTGTGCTCCAGCCGTTCCCCCGCGGAGCCCCGGCACCTCGTCCGCGCCACCGAGGGGTCGGGCGCAACGCCGTGACCGGCGGCAGCATGTCTCGTCCTTGCCCCAACCGGAGACACCACACCATGCGGCTGTTCCAGCACGCCACCAGGGCCGCCGCCCGGCGGCACACCGGCCTCGTCATCGCCGCCCTCGCCCTCCTCGCCACCTCGCCGCTCACGGGCCCGGCCGCCCGAGCGCAGTCGCTGAACGACATAAAGGGGCTGATGGGCTCGGGAAGCGGCGGCGGGGCGCTGGGCGGCCTCGCGGGCGGCGGGATGCCGTCGCTCGATCAGGCGAGCACCGGCAACATCACGGGCCTGCTGCAATACTGCATCCAGAACAACTATCTGAGCGGCGGCGGGGCGAGCTCCGTCCTCGGCAAGCTCACGGGCTCCGGCCAGAACACCCAAGGCAGCGGCTTCGAGGCGGGCACCAAGGGCCTGCTGCAGACCGACAACAACCAAAGCTACGCCCTGGGCGGCAGCGGCATGAAGGAGCAGGTGACGCACGAGGTCTGCGACATGGTCCTCAAGCACGCCAAGTCGCTGCTCTGAGCGTCGAGAGAGGAGCGTTCAAGGTTTTTTGTCTTTTTGTCGGTTCGGCATCTGGGTTGCCCGCTCGGCCGGCGCCTCTTCGCCTGTCGCCCGTGGATGATGGATCCCCGCTTTCGCGGGGATGAGCGGTGAGAGCGGTCCCTCCGCTCGTCCCCGCGCAGGCGGGGACCCAGACTTCATCGTCTCACTTGGAGCGCCAAGCACTCCGACCCGCTCGTCCCCGCGCAGGCGGGGACCCAGGCGGCCCCAAAGGCGCGCGCCATCGCCTCTTCGCCCACCGCCCGTTCCCTGCTAGGTTGATCCCCGAGGAGGGCAGATCGCCGTGGCAGCGCAACGGACAGAGCTCTACGACGAAGACTTTTATCAGTGGAGCCGCGAGCAGGCGGCGGCGCTGCGGCGGCTGTCGGCCGAGCGCTGGAACGGCCCGCTCGACCTCGAGCACCTGGCCGAGGAGGTGGAGGACTTGGGCGACGAGCGCCGCAACGCGGTCAGAAGCCAGCTCCGCCGGCTGATCGAGCACTGCCTGAAGCTGGAGCGTAGCTGCCATGTCGGATCGATTCTCACTCAGTATTGCGCCGCAGGTCACTAAAATGCCTGACCTCTCATTCGATCTTGACAAGACATATGAGGAAAACATTCGGCTCTTCGAGGAGCACATAACGAAGCTCAATCCGGCGATGGCCGAGATCCTGCTCAGGCACCTTGACACGCTATTGGCCGGAGAGGACCCCGGCGGCCGGGCCAACAGATCAGCGTTCAATCGTTCCGTGCTAGCCGATCTAGAGGCAGCACCGCTGCCTTTCGACGAGGCGTCATGACCCGCTACTACCTTATCGCCCTCAGTATCGAGGGCTTTCGGGGCATTAACAATATTGGCGACCCGCTCCGAATCAAACTCTCGGCCAGCAAAGTAAATTCAATCTCTGCACCGAATGGGGTTGGCAAGACATCCGTCTTCGAGGCAATTCACTACGCCATATTCGACGAGGTACCGCGGCTAGCTGAGCTACAAGCGGCCGAACAACCTCAGACGTATATCAACAACCGCTTCCATCCCGGCGGCGCTACGATTGCTATGACGTTCGCTGCCGACGACGGCGGAGGAGACGTGCAAATTTCGGTGGAGCGTAGCGCAGCGGGTATCCGCACCGCGAGTTCTGCGACCGGCCACCCTGATCCCGAGGGCTTTCTGCGGGCGCTTCGGGAAGATTTTGTTCTTGTCGACTACCGCAAGTTCGCGCGCTTTATCGACGAGACTCCCCTTGTCCGCGGGCGCTCCTTCGCGGCCCTCGTCGGGCTCAGCCGTTACTCCGCGCTGAGACGGGCGCTTGAGGGTGCGAAGCATACGCAATCATTTAACGCCGACTTCGACATAAGAGCCGTTGAAGCGGAGGTGAGCAGCTCAGAGCGAGAGCAGTCACAATGGGATCGGTTAGCCTTGGATGCCTATGCCGAGGTGACAGGGCAAACCGCTACCGACCTCGCTGACATCCCGGCCTTGTGCACTTCCGTGACTGAGGCGCTCCGCGGCATTGACCTCCTGAAGGAGAGTTTGGGGACGACCGACGTCCTAGCTGCTGACATGATCGCGCTTTACAAAGCAGTCGAGGCTGCCGAAGGCGGACCGTTGCGACAGCAACTTGCGACCCTTTCTGCGCAGGTCGCTAGCCTCAAGGAGCAGGCACCTACTCCCGGAGAGTCGGTGGAAAACGCCAGTCTTCTTGAGCTTATCGCGAGGCGCGATGAGGCGCTAATTAATGCCGGATCGTCTTTGCTTCGCGAGCTTTATCAATCAGCATCAGCGGTCGTTGGCGAAGCAAGCTGGAGTAATCCATACCTATGCCCGGTCTGCGACACGCAGACCGAGCATCGGCTCGATGCGCACATTGCAGCAAAACTCGCGGCCTACAGTGGCGCCGATCAACTCAACGCGCAGATACGAACATCTGTTGCCGGTGCGGCTTCCGTAGCTCGCCTCGGCAAATTGGAGCTATCCGTTCACCTTGCGGTGCCCGCTGCGGAGCATCGTCATGCCATCATTACGGCCGCCGCGAACAACGGCACGCTCACGGCCAATAGCCTGCGGCAGGCACTTTCCGCGTTAGATAATCACGACGTCAAGCGGAAATTGTTGCTGGGTCAGGCCGAGAAGGAGCTGGCAGCTATCGAGAAGCAGCTGCCGCCGTCACTTGTCGCTGTGACGAGAGTGCTCGACGCTGCTGAGCGATTCCGCAGGGCGATCACGAGCCACCGCACCGCGACCGACGCGCTCATCCGCAATCGGCGCCGACTGAGGGCGCGCCAGGACTGGCGCGTCTTCGTTGGACAGGTAGCGGATGCCTTTGCAGCGGCAGAGTCGGCGCTCGCAGCCCAGCGCATCAATGACATTGAAAAGGATTACCAAGAGTTCTTTAGAGAGCTGGTCAGAGGTGGTCCCAACGTACAGCCTACTCTGACCAGGGCACAGAATACCGAGCATGTGGAACTGTTGCTTGCCGACTTTCATGGGTTAAGTGCGGTTAGCGCCAGGGCCCTCCTCTCGGAGAGCTATCGCAATGCTGTTGCCGCATCGATCTTTCTTGCAGCTGCGGTCAAGCACAGAGGCAGGCCACGTTTCATGATCCTCGACGACATCACGTCGAGCTTCGATGCGGGCCATCAGTTCAGCCTGATGGAGCGCGTTCGCTGCAAACTACAGCAGCCGACAAACCCTGACGGGCTTCAGTTCATAATTCTAAGCCACGACGTTGCTCTAGAGAAATACTTTGATACTCTTAATGGGACGTCTGACTGGAGACATCAGAAGCTTCAAGGCATGCCGCCCGTTGGGCGAGTTATGATTAGCTCTCAAGAAGCCGATCGCCTAAAGGCCGATGCACTTGGTCATCTTAATGCGGGGCAGATTGATATCGGGGCTCCGCTTGTGCGGCAATATATCGAGTATAAACTCAGTCAGATTATCTCTCGGCTCCAGGTCCCTGTGCCACCTGACTACGCAACTCGAGGTGATCGCCGCACACTGACAACCTATCTCGGTGCGATCATCGGAGCTGTGCAGCTCTTCCAGAAGGCCGGCGTCTGCGTGCTTACTGGGCAGCAGCTAGACGATCTCAACAAACGCCATTACCCGATGATCGTCTCAAATTTCGTGAGCCACTATGAGACGGGAGCCGGGACGCCCTTCAACGCTTATGCGCTCATAGGCGTGTTGGGGAGTGTCGACGACCTGTCAAACTGCTTCACGTATCTGGACACCACGCAGACGCCAGCGCTGACCAAATTCTATCGCCGGCTTGACCAGCGATAATCTAATGGGTGATGGGTTCCTTCGAACCACGCATCGTTGCCCCCGAAAGACGAGGGAGCCTCGCGCCCCGTCTCTCCAGCGGCGTCCAACCGACAGGCCGCCTCTCAGGCCTCCGCCTTCTCCGCGAAAGCGCCGATCTGACCGCCTCGGCGAGGAAGGCGGAGCGGGACATGGTGCGGCGGGTGGCGGCGGCGTCGAGGCGGGCGACCAGGCCCTCGTCCATCGAGATGGTGACGCGCACGGCGCGGCCCGGCGCCTCGACGGGCACCAGCAGGCGCACGGGCTCCGCCGGCGCCTCGCCCTCCTCCGGGGCCAGCCAGTCGGGCAGGGGCGCATCGAGGTCGCCGGGCTCGGGTAGCGCCTCGCCGGCGGCCGCCATGCCTTCGAGGTGAGAAGAAAGAGCAGCGCCAACGATGCGCGACACAAGGACAGCGTCAAGGGACCGCGCGCCCGCGCATCGCGCAGTCTCTCAGGAGGCCGGGCGAAGAGGCGACGCCAGCCTCGGCACACCCGCAGGTAGCGTGACAACAGAAAAGAATCACCTTCCCGTTGACAAACGGCTCTTCTTCCTATATCACGCCGAAATGCCTTCTACCTACCCGTCCCGTTCCCCCGCCTCGATGCCCGCGGCCCGCACCGTGCGGCTGGCGCGGCGACTCGCCGGCGGCATGACGCCCGCCGAGGTCGCCAGGCACGAGGGGACGGACGAGGACGAGATTCTGGCGCTCCTCGCGGACGAGAAGTTCCAGAAACACGTCGCCAACTACCGGCGCGAGGCCGAGCTGCCCGAGGACGAGCGCGAAGAGATCCTGATCAGGACGGCGTTCGCCAGCCTCCAGCACCTCGCCGACATGGGCGACACCAAAGCTCTTTTGTTCCTTGCCTACGAGGGCAACCGCGGCCGCCATCCGGAAAACCGCCTGCGCCGCCTCGTGACGCGCACGAGCGACCGCGATCCCGAGCTGCGTGCTGGGGACGAGATCGGCGCGGCGCCGGCCGAGACGCCCCCGCGTCGGAGCCTTCCATCCAGGCGTCGAAGAATCCCGTCGCCGCCGAGCTTGTCTCGGACCTCCTCGCCTTCGCCCGGAGCAACCCGGACGTGGCCGACTGGGTCCTGCGCTACGCCGAGAGCCGCCACGCCGCGCTGGGAGAGAGCGGGGCCGGGGCGGTGGAGGAGCAAAAAAGGAGAGTGAAAGAAGAGAAGATCAGCAAAGGATCGTGACAGAAGAGCGAGCCGGCCCGCCCCCTCCGGGTCATCCCCCGCCTTGAGCGGGGGATCAACTGGCGGTCGTGACGCGACGCTAGCGTGGCCAGCCTCGAGCCGTTGGCCCCCCGGTCGAGCCGTGGGGCGACAGGAGAGAGAGGCGCGTCCACGGCGACCCCGCATTCATGTCACCGCCCGATTTAATCGGGCGGTCAGGTGGCGGGGAGCACGCGACTCCTGTCCCGTCGCGCCGCCCCACCTGATCCCCGGGTCACGCCGCGAGGATGACGGAAGAGCCGCGTCCCGCCCTACCGCGCGGGGTTGGCCGCGAAAGGCGAGCGAGCCTCGCTCAGTGGATGCAGTGACCGGCGCCGCAGCCGCAGCCGCCACCCATGCCCATGGCGTCGCCGCCCATCCCGCCGTCATCGGCGCCGCCGCCGAAGTCGCCATCGCCCGAGGCCGAGCGGCCGGCGATGGCGGGGCGGGCCAGGGCGCGCGGCGCCTCCTTGGCGCAGGTCGGGCAAGGCTGAGGGGCCTCCGACTTCTCCATCGGGTTCCAGGCGGCGAACTCGCCGTGCTGGCTGCACGCATAGGTGTAGAGCGGCATCAGGGATGCTCCATGCTGGACGATCAGCCACGGGCATTCTAGCGCGGAATAGCGCGCGAAGGGAGCGGCCGGGTGGCGCAGCCCTACGGCATCCTGCCGCCCGGGGCGGCGTTGACATCCCCCGGGGCAGGCCCCACAAGCGGGCCCGATCGCCAACGGTGCCCGAGCGCGAATGAGCAGCCTTCTGGACTTCGAGAAGCCGATCGCCGAGCTCGAGGGCAAGGTGAAGGAGCTGCGCCATCTGGCGAGCGGCTCCGAGCTCGATCTCGCCGACGAGATCGCCCGGCTCGAGGGGCGCGCCGCCAAGCTCCTGTCGCAGACCTACGGCAAGCTCACCGCCTGGCAGAAGGCGCAGGTGGCCCGCCATCCCGATCGGCCGCACGCCAAGGACTATGCGGCCGAGCTGATCGAGGACCTGACGCCGCTCGCGGGCGACCGGGCCTTTTCCGATGATGCGGCCGTGCTGGGCGGCATCGGGCGCTTCCGCGGCCGCTCGGTCGTGGTCATCGGCACCGAGAAGGGTGCCGACACGGAGGACCGGGTCAGGCACAATTTCGGCATGGCGCGGCCCGAGGGCTACCGCAAGGCCATCCGCCTGATGCGGCTGGCCGAGCGCTTCCGGCTCCCGGTCCTCACCCTGGTCGACACGCCGGGCGCCCATCCGGGCATCGATGCCGAGGAGCGCGGCCAGGCCGAGGCGCTCGCCCGCTCGATCAGCTGCTGCCTCGACCTCACCGTGCCCATCGTCAGCGTGGTCATCGGCGAGGGCGGCTCGGGCGGCGCCATAGCGCTCGCCACCGCCGATCGCGTCTTGATGCTCGAGCACAGCATCTATGCCGTGATCACGCCCGAGGGCTGCGCCGCCATCCTGTGGCGTGCCGCCGAGCAGGCGCAGGCCGCAGCCGAGGCCATGAAGTTCACCGCCCAGGACCTGCTGCAGCTGAAGCTGATCGACGAGGTGGTGCAGGAGCCGCTGGGCGGCGCCCATCGCGCCCGGGCAACGACGATCGCCAGCGTCGGCGACGCGATGGCCCGCCATCTCCTCGATCTCGTCGACGTGCCGGGTCCGGAGCTGCGGCGGCGTCGGCACGAGAAATATCTGGCCATGGGCCGCCTGCCCGAGGGCTGAGCGTCAGGCCCTGGGCCGTCCGTCCCGGCGGCGGCGCAGGCGGCGATAGGCGACCGGCAGGAGGGCCAGCGCCGCCAGGCCCAGGAGCGGCAGGAGGACCGCCGGTTGGAAGATGATCCTGAGGTCCGGCTCGCCACCCATGTCGAAGATGGCACCGAGCCCGTTGCCGATGCTCGCATAGACGAGCGTGCCCGGCACGATGCCGAGGCAGGTGGCGAGCGCGTAGGTCCTGAGGCGCACGCCCAGGAATGCCGGCACGAGGTTGACGAGCCAGAACGGAAAGATCGGCACGAGGCGCAGCACGAGCATGTAGCTCAGCGCGTTCTCGCGAAAGCCCGTCTCCATGCGTCCGAGCCAGGGCCCGGCCCGGGCGCGGAGCGGACCGCCAAGGGCGCTGCGGGCGATCAGGAAGACCGTGATGGCGCCCAGCGTGGCGCCCGCCACGACCAGCACCGTCGCCAGCACCGTCCCGAACAGAAAGCCGCCGGCGAGCGTGAGGATGGTGCCGCCCGGGATCGAGAGCGCGGTCGCGACGGCATAGAGCAGGAGGTAGCCCAGCCCCGCGACCACCGGATGGGCCTGGACGAGGTCGAGAAGCCGCCCGCGATTGGCCTTGAGCGCCTCGAGGCTGAGCTCGCGGTCGAGCCCACTCGCCAGGACGAGGACGATGGCGAGAAGGAGCAGGATGAGCGGCAGCAGGCGGCGCAGGCCCCGCCGCCACCCCGCCTGCCGCTCGCCACCCACAGCGTCCGTCCGCATGCACCGATCCGATCAGCCGGACCACCCAGCCTTGCAGCTAGAGCCGGCGGGCCGGGCCTGCAACTAACGAGCCCGTGACGGGCGCGTGAGCGACGGGAGAACGAGGCCGTGATGCTGAGCGGCGCCGAGGCGATGCTGGCCCATCTGGAGAGCCTGGGCATCCAGGCCGTGACCCACCACCATCCACCGGTCTTCACGGTCGAGGAGGCCGAGGCCGCCACGGGCCACCTGCCCGGAGCGCACGTGAAGAACCTCTTTCTCGAGGACAAGAAGGGCGGGCTCTGGCTTCTCACCTGCCGCGACCGTCAGGTCGTCAAGGTCAACGGCCTCGCCCGTCTCCTGGGCGCCCCTCGCTTCGCCTTCGCCGGGCCCGAGCGCCTGCGCGAGGTGCTGGGCGTCGAGCCGGGCTCGGTGACGCCGCTGGCGCTCGTCAACGACCCGCATCGCCGGGTGAGCTTCCTGCTCGACCAGAAGCTGCTCGAGGTGGATCTCTTGAACGTCCACCCGCTGGTCAACAGCGCGACCACGGCGCTGGCGCCTGCGGATCTGCTGCGCTTCCTCGAGGCTACCGGCCACACGCCGAGGCTCCTCGACCTCGACGCCACCCTCACGGCCTGAGGTCACGGCCAAGCCCGACGCACCCTCGGCCT
This sequence comes from uncultured Alphaproteobacteria bacterium, assembly GCA_963735065.1. Taxonomy (GTDB): domain Bacteria; phylum Pseudomonadota; class Alphaproteobacteria; order Geminicoccales; family Geminicoccaceae; genus CAVTJL01. The sequence continues at coordinate 914,073 of CAVTJL010000001.1, forward strand.
GCCCCCGCCGCACCGCCGGCTTGCCAAAGCCAAAACCTTCCGCTACATGGCGCCGGTCATCGGCCGAGCGGCCGCGCGGGCGTAGCTCAGGGGTAGAGCACAACCTTGCCAAGGTTGGGGTCGAGGGTTCGAATCCCTTCGCCCGCTCCAAGTTCCTCGGAAATCTTGGTGTGACCGGGGCCGCGGGAGCGGCCAGCGTCATCGTCGAGCCGTGCCCGGAGCCGCCCGACGAGCGTGCCCTCGAGGCACGAGGCTTCCCCTGGCCGCGCATAACCGCCTCTACCGCTCGTTGCGAGCCGCCCGCCTCCTGGGTATCCTCGCCGCGCGACGAGGATCCTCTTCGGGAATCCGAAATGAGCGTCGGCGAGAAGTCGGTCCTCGCGGGACAGACGACGAGGAGCGGTCAGCTGCCTCCGGGGCCGTGGCTCCGGGCTCTCCCGGCGCCGGGCTACATGCGCAACCCTTACGCGTTCTTTGCGCGCTGCCGCGAGCGCTACGGCGATCCCTTCACCGTGCGGACGAACGCTCTGACGGTCGTGACGGGACGGCCGGACGGCGTGCGGCAGGTCTTCCAGGCACCCGCCGGCGCCTACCACGCCAACCTGCCGGAGAGCCAGGGCCGTATCCTCGGACCGCTCAGCCTCTCGGGCCAGGAGGGCGACCAGCACCGCCGGACCCGGCGCCTCGTGGCGCCCGCCTTCACGAGCCACCACCTCCTTTCGCTCGGCCAGATGATGCGCGCGACCGCGCTCGAGGCGATCGGCCGCTGGGTGCCCGGCGAGACGATGGCGGTGCACGACCGGATGCTCGAGATCGGGCTCGACGTCATCATCAAGGCCGTCTTCGGGGTGAACGAGGCCGAGCGCCTGCCGGCCTTCAGGCAGGCCGTGCTGGCCTTCACCCGCGCCTTCGGCAACCTGCCTTTTCTTCTCCTCGCCATCACCGGGCTCACCGGCGACCGCTGGCCTCCCAACGCCCGGTTCACGCGCATCCGGGGGCAGCTCGAGGCGCTCATCAGCGAGAACATCGAGGAGCGGCGGCGCAACGGCACCGATCGGCCCGACATCCTCTCCCAGCTCATGGCAGCGCGCTACGACGATGGTGCCGCGCTGACCGACCGGGCGCTGCTCGACAATCTCGTCAACTTCCTGGTCGCCGGCCATGAGACCAGCTCCCTCTCGCTCACCTGGTGCTTCGCCTGGCTGTCCCGCCATCCGGACGTGCGCGCAAGGCTGCAGGCGGAGGTGGACGGCCTCGCCGATCCCGCCGACACCAACGCCATCGCGAAGCTTCCCTACCTCGACGCGGTCATCAAGGAGGCGCTGCGCCTCTATCCGGCGGTGCCCGAGGTGGTGCGCATGGTGGCCCGGCCGATCGAGATCCGCGGCTGGACCGTGCCGCCCGGCATGAACGTCGCCGCCTGCGCGGCGCTGATGCACGCCGATCCCGATCTCTATCCCGAGCCCCACGCCTTTCGCCCCGAGCGCTTTCTCGAGCGACGCTACAGCGCCTTCGAGTACATGCCCTTCGGTGGCGGCGAGCGGATCTGCGTCGGCAACCATTTCGGCACCTTCGAGGTCAAGATCGTGCTGGCCACGATCCTCGCGCGCACACGGCTCACCCTGCCGGACGACGGACCGATCGAGCTGCGCAGGATGGGCTTCCTGATGGGCCCGGGCCCGGGTCGGCTTCGCTTCGAAGGTATGCGCTGATGGCCCGGGCCACACAGGCCACGAGCCCCGCCGCATCATCGACGCCGGCACCGTCCCCTCCCGGGCCACGCCGGCTCGTGCCGCATCTCCTGGCCTTCTTCAGGGCGCCGCGGGAATGCTACCAAGCCCTGCAGCGGCGCTATGGCGACCCCTTCTCGGTGCCCTCGCCGCTTGGCGGCAGGATGAGCGTCTCGGCCTGCCCAGCGCACGTGCAAAAGGCCTTCGCGCTTTCCGCCTCGGACACCACCACGGTCGACAAGGCCGCGGGGCTGTTCTACGGGCCGGGCTCGATCACCGTGCTGGAGGGCGAGGCCCACACACGGATGCGGCGGCTGCTCAACGCGCCGCTGATCAGCGGCAGGCGCGAGGCCGCCGCCATCATGCGCGAGGCGACGCTGCGCCAGACGGCGGGGCTGCGCACAGGCGAGCGGATCACCGCCGACAGCCTCTGCCGCCCCATCACCCTCGAGATCATCCTGCGCACGGTGTTCGGCGCCTCCGAAGGTGGCGAGATCGAGCGCCTGCGCACGGCGCTCCTCGAGCTTCGCGACACCATGAACGTGTGGCTCGTCTTCATCCCGGCCCTGCGCCGGCGCCTCGGACGATGGAGCCCCTGGTCGCGCTTCCAGGACGCGATCGCCAGAGTCGATGCCGTCCTCATGCCGATGATCGCTACCGCCAGGGCAGAGGAGGGCGCGGAAGGCAGGGGCGATCTCCTCACCCATCTGGCGCGCGCCCGCGAGCCTTCGGGCGAGGTCTCGCTCACCGACGCCGCGATCCGCGACAATCTTCTGACCCTGCTCTTCGCCGGCCACGAGAGCACCGCCAACGCCCTCTCCTGGGCCCTCTACTGGGTGCATTGCGAGCCGGGCGTGCTGGACCGCCTCTTGGCCGAGCTGGGTGAGCTCGGCGACGCGCCCGAGATGGCCGAGTTCGCGGCCACCCCCTATCTCAATGCCGTCTGCCGCGAGGCGCTCAGGATCGAGCCCGTCGCACCCGGCGTCGCCCGCCGCCTCACGGTGCCGCTCACCCTCGGCCGGCACGAGGTCCCGGCAGGCGACATCGTGATGCTGTCGATCGACCTCGCCCATGGCGACCCGGAGCGCTACCCGGAGCCAGAGCGCTTCCGCCCGGAACGCTTCCTCGACCGGACCCCCAACTCGTCGGCCTTCTTTCCGTTCGGGGGTGGCCGCCGCCATTGCCTCGGCGCCGTCATGGCGCTCCAGGAGATGCGCGTCGTGCTGGCGACGCTGCTGACGCGCTGGCGCTTCGGGCTCGAGGAGCCCAAGCCCGTGCGCCGCGTCTGGAAGACCGGGATCATGGCGCCCCGCGGTGGCATCAGGCTCCGGGTCGAGGGGCCGCTCCGGCCGGCGGGCTGAGCGCGCCCTACCTCTCGAGCTTCGGGGCGACGAGGGCCACGAGATCGCCCACCGTGCGGGCCTTCTCGACCGCGAGGCCGTCCAGCTCGATGCCGAGCTTCTCCTCGGACAGCATCCTGAACTCCTCGGCGGCCAGCGAGTCCCAGCCCGCCAGGCCCTCGAGGACGCGATCCTCGCTGGCCGTCCCGGCCGGGGAATGGGTGATCTTGTCGAAGGCCTGAAGCAGCTCCTCCCGCGTCATGACGGCGTCTCCTCCAGATGATGGTGGGCAGGCTCGGCTGATGTCTCGAAAGGAAGGTTGCGGTCGACGGCATCGAAGAAGGCGGCGACGGTGGCGGGCGACAGCTCGCCCGCATCGTAGCCCAATCCCAGCGCCAGCCCGCTGCCCATGCGGATCGCCGTCACCAGAAAGATCGGCAAGGGGGCCGCGTCGGTGAGCACGAGCGCGCTCAGAGGCTCACTGTCACCGAATCGCACGGCCTCCGGGCGCAGCACGCCGACATTGGTCAAGGCGGGAGGGCTCGACTGCTTGAACTGCCTGCGCAGAGCCTTGCCAAGCAGGGCACGCTTCCAGGAGAAGGGCAGCCTGCGCAGCAGAGGCTGAGGCGCCTGGAACTCCGTCCCGAGCAGGCGTCGCTTGTGCCGCCGCGTCTCCTCGGCGACGAGCCTCAGCGTGTCCTCGAAGGTGGCACCGAGATCGCTGCCGATCGTCAGATAGATGATGCTCCCGAGGTTGCGGATCGCGGGATCGGCTTGGCGCGGGGCGTAGCGGCGCATGTTGATCGGCACGGTCAGCTCGAGCCGGGCGCCCGGCTCGGGCGGCAGCATCGCCGCATAGGCGCGGAAATAGGCAGCCGCCAGCACGTCATTGAGGGTGACCTGGTGAGCACGCGCATAGCGCTCGATCACGAGCAGCCGGTCGTGCCCGATCCGGTATTCGTGATAGGCCGCTCGAACCTGCGGCCGCCTCGCCTGAAAGGTCGCCCAGTCGCTGCGGATGCCCCAGGACGAGCCGCGGCGGCGCCGCGCCGCCGCGATGTCCGCCTTCAGCATGCCAAGATAGTCGCGCCAACGGAACGACAGCATCCAGTCGAAGCTGTCGCGGCTCGCCGAGTTGACCGGCGGGCGGAACCCCGGCTCGGCCAGGAGCCGCGTATAGAGCCTGGCCAGTTTCTGGCAGGTGTCGAGGAGCGCCGTCCCGTCCGCCGGCACATGGCTCATCGTCACGACCAGCGTGTCGCCCCCGACCATCCGGATCAGGCTGGCGCGGAGATTGTCCGGGGGACCGGAGGAATCCGCCTGCGGGAAGCGCTTCGCCTGGACGCGGCCAAGAGCCTCCGCCTCGTCGTCGGTCTCGAGAACCGCGACCTCGGCCATGGCGTCCAGATCGTCCCGCCGCCGCCAAACGGGCGGCGAGACCGTCGCATCGAAGCGGCAGGCCAGCACGGGCTCCTGGTCATAGAGCAGCCGGACCGCCCGGCTCAGGACCGCCTCGTCGATCGCCGCGCCGAAGCGCAGCACCGCCCGCACATAACCCGAGGCCCCCATGTCCGAGATGATCTGGACTATCTGGTCCTGAAAGCTTGTGGGCACCGTCGAGGGCGCGCTCAACGGCCGGCCCCCCCGGCGCCGCAGGCTGGAACGCTCACGCCCTGCTCCTCAAAGCCACACCCTCCACTTCATGGCCATGGCCTCCGGAGCCGTTGAGCTTGGGAAGATGCCGGGCCAGCACCGCGATCAGCTCATCGACGTCCGCCACCGCAGCCAGCTCGCCCAGCGGCACGACGATACCCAGCGCCTCCATCGAGCCCGACGCCACCTCGGCACGGTCGATCGAGGTGGCGCCCAGCTCGGTCAGCGTCACGCCCGGCCTGATCGCGTCCTGCGGCAGGTCCGGCAGCACGGCGCGGATCTGCTCCTCGACGACCTTATGGAGGCGATCCTTCTCGTGCCCGTTGCCCTTGGACGCGGCCGACGACGCATCGAGGGCCGTGATGGCGCGGGCCACCTCCTCGCGAAAGGGATCGGCCAGCAGGTTGAAATGATCGCAGCCTACCTCGACGCTCCGCATGGCGTGCCCCAGCAGCTCCTCCCAGCCTGCCCTGTAGTCGGCTTCGGCAAGGAAGGCCGGCAGCGCCAGCGGGTTGCCCTCGGGGCTCATGTCGTGCGCGCAGCGGATCATCAGCACCTCGCCCACCGGCCGCGCCAGCGGCTCGGCCGTGTAGCGCGAAAGGGCCCGCCCGATCGCCCGCCCCACCCGCTCCATGCCGTCCAGCACCGCCCTCACGCGCTCGCGCCCGATAGCGGGCGACACCTGCGCATAGAGGTGATCGAGCGCCCTCTCCAGCGCCGCCTCCCGGCCGAGCCCGGCCAGCGTCTCGGATTGCAAGGGCGCCGCCATCCCCCAGCGGCTCCCCAGCCAGTTCACCGCCAGCAGAAAGACAAAAGAAGGCCCGTAGACCTCCTCCATGCCGGCGAGCGCCGGATTGCCCGGCGCCCAGGCGTCCAGCAGGACCAGGCGCTCGACCTCCTGGCCCGCTGCCTGCAGCTGCCGCACCATCTCGAAGGCGATGACCCCGCCGCCGGAATAGCCGCCCAGGCGGTACGGCCCCTCGGGCTGCTGGCGGCGCATCGCCTCGACATAGCGCTGCGCCATGCGCGCGATGCTCCGCTGCGGCGGCGCCCCGTCGCCGACACCCTGCGCCTCGATGCCGAAGACCGGATAGTCGGGCCCCAGCGCCTCGCTGAGCCGCACGACCCAGCTCACCTCGCCCGGCGCGCCGTGCACCCAGAACGACGGCGGCCTGGTGCCGCGCGTCTCGATCGGCACCAGCGGATCATGGGCTCGCCCCTCGCCGCGCTCCCGCAACAGCAGGAGGGCAGCCGCATCCTGCGGCGCCGCGGCCGGCGCGCCACCCAGCCCCTCCAGATAGAGCGTGAGGGCGCGCACGCTCCCATGCTGCCACAGCGCGGTCGTCGGCGCCGCGATGCCCAGCCGGTCCTGGATCGCGCGCATGATCGCGAGCCCGCTGACCGAGCTCAGCCCCATCTCCTGCAACGGCCGGTCGGGATCGAGATCCGCCTCGTCCAGCGCCAGGATCTCGCCGACGATCGCCGCCACGGCCGGGCCGATGCTCCCGGCGGCAGGGGCCGGCGGCCTCGCGGGCGCCGCCCTGACTGGAGCCTCGACGACCGCCGGCAGCTCGCCCTCGTCGACCAAGACCACGACCTTGCCCACATTCCGGCGCTCGTCGATCTGGCGATAGGCCTCTTCGAGCCTGTTGAATGGGAAGGTCTCGGAGATCACGGGACGGATCCGTCCGGCAGCCAGATCCTTCGTCATCGCATCCAGCGCCCGGCGCGCGGCCACGCCGTTCGCCAGGAGGCGCCCCAGATTGACCGAGATGATGCTCTGATTGGCGGTGAGGCGCGACAGGTCGATGGGACCGGCGCTGGCGAGGCCGCCCACCGCGATCTCGACGTAGCGCCCGCCCGGCGCCAGGAGGTCGACGCCCTTCTGGATCGCCTCGCCGCCGATCGTGTTGAGGACGACGTCGACGCCGCGACCCCCGGTGATCTCGCGCACGCGGGCCGCGAAATCCTCAGCGAGATAGTCGATGCCATGCTCGACCCCGAGCCGCCGCAGCATGGCGAGCTTGGCTCTGGATCCTGCCGTCGCGATGACCGTGGCCCCGCGCTCGATCGCCATCTGCACCGCGAACGGCCCCGTGCCGCCCGCAGCCGACTGGATCAGCACGGTCTCGCCCGGCTGCAGGTCCGCACGGTCCAGCGCAAGGCGCATGGTGAGATAGCCGATCGGCGAGGCCGCCGCCTCGGCCCAGCCCATCCCCTCGGGCTTCAGCGCCACCACCGCCTCGGGCAGGTTCACATGATCGGCCTGCCCCCCATGCCCGCCGGCCAGCGCCATCACCGCATCACCTATGGCCAGCTTCTGGACGCCCCGACCAACGGCCACCACCTCGCCCGCCACCTCGAAGCCCGGCAGGAAGGGATAGCGGTCGAGATTGGGATAGAGGCCGCGAAGTGACAAAAGATCGGCGAAGTTGAGGGCGAAGGCGCGCACGCGGATCTGCACCTCGCCCTCGCCCGGCGGCTCCAGCGGAACCTCGCGCACCACGAGCGCATCGATATCGGCCGGCCCGTCGAGGACCACCGCACGGCGCTTGGCCACGGCTATCGGCGCCGCCACCGCCGGGGCACCGCTCAGCCAATAGGGACGATGCTCGAACGGATAGGTGGGCAGGGCCACCGGGCTCGGCCGCGACCCCTGCCAGCGCGCGGCCCAATCGAGGCTGCCACCCGCGGCCCAGAAGGCCGCAAGGTCGTCCTGGGCCGCTCCTGCCGGCTCCGTCGGCGCGCCGCCGTTGCTCGCGCGCACACCCTCGTGCCAGCCGCCTGGCTCGCCGTCGAGCCAGGCCTCGAGCATCTCCTCCAGCTCCTCGGCGGAGCCGGCGACGCAGGCCAGGCGATGGTCGAGCGCCGCGCGACCCGTCTGCAGGGTCCAGGCCAGCGCGGCGAGATCGCTGTCACCCGTCCGCAGATGCTCCAGAAGCGCCTGGGCAAGGGCCCGCAGCGCGGTCGCGGTGCGCGCCGAGAGCGGCACGACGTGGCGAGCCTCGGGCGACGGCGGAGCCGCCTCGCCGCCCTGCCACTCCTCGATGATCGCAAAGGCGGTGGCACCGCCGGCGCCGAAGGATTCGACCAGGGCACGCCGCGGCGGCTCTCCGTCATGCCTCGGCCATGGCGCCCGAGCCCGGCACACCGTGAGCTCGGCCCCGGCGGCGGCGGCAATGTCCGGATGCAACGCCCCCACGCCCGGGGTCGGCATCAGGACGCCACGCTCCAGCATGCCCAGCACCTTCGTCACCTGGGCCACACCCGAGGCCGCCTCGAGATGGCCCAGCGCCGACTTCAGGGTGCCGACCGGCAGCGGCGCCGCCCTTCCTGCGCCCCCCACCGTGCGCGCGAGCCCGGTGATGTCGAAAAGGTCGGCCAGCGGCGAGCCCGTCGCCTGGCTCTCGACATAGCCGATGCTGCCGGGCTCGATCGCGGCGCGCTCGAGCAGCCGCGCCAGCGCCTTCGCCTGCCCGCCGGCGTTGGGCGCCATGTAGGCACGGCCCCGCCCATTGGCCGCCATGTGCGTGGCACGAACCACGCCCAGGATGCGGTCCCCGTCCCGGACCGCGTCGTCGAGGCGGCGCAGCACCACGCATCCCACACCCTCGCCGCCGACAAGGCCGTCCGCAGTCTTCCGCGAACGCCCGCGCCTCGCCGGTCGGCGATTGCAGGCCCAGTGCCAAAAGACCGCGGCGTGAGGCCGGGTGGAGGATCAGGTGGACGCCACCGGCGATGGCGGCCCGGCACTCGCCGCGACGCAGGCTCTCGGCCGCGAGGTGGATGGCTGCCAGCGAGGCGGAGCATGCCGTGTCGACGGCGAGGCTGGGGCCGGTGAGGTCGAGGACGTGGGACACCCGGTTGGCGATCGACCAGAAGGCGGAGCTGCCGAGCCCCGGCCCGCCGCGCGCCGCCTCCTCGGCCGCAAGCCTGCCATAATCCGTGCCCATCACGCCGACGAAAACGCCGACCTCGCGGTCCCAGGCCTCGGGCAGGCGCCCGGCATTCTCGAGCCCGGCCCACACCGTCTCGAGGAACAGCCGCTCCTGCGGGTCCATCGTCGCGGCCTCGGCCGGCGAGATGCCGAACAGCAGCGGATCGAAGCCCGCGACGTCCGCCAGGAACCCACCCCGCCGGAGCGCTGCCTCCTCGGCCCGCAGCGCGCGGAACGCGGCCCGGTCGGCGGGCGCATCGGTGATGGCCGAGCGACCCGCCTCGAGATTGTCCCAGAGCGCCTCGATCGTCTCGGCACCGGGATAGCGCCCGGCGATCCCGATGATGGCGATCGCATCGTCATGCACCGGCGCGAACGGGTGCGAGCGCCGGCGCCGACACCTGAGCTGGAAGCCGCGGGACGCTGAACCGTGCGCGTCGACAGGGCAGCCGCCAGCTCCGCCAGGCTCCTCGCCTCGAAGACGAGCGTGCGCGGCAGGCTGCCATAGATCTCCTCGAGCCGCGCCTGCAGCTCGCCCGCCACCAGCGAGTCCACACCGTAGCGCTCGAGCGGCGCCTCCGCGTCAATCCGATGCGGCTCGAGCTTCAAGGTTGTGGCCAGGGCCTCCCGCGCGATGTCGAGCGCGCTCGCCATCCCTTGCGATGGCCGCGATCGGCACGCTCGGCCGGGCCGGCCGCTCCGGTGCCGCCGCAACCTGCCCCGTGCGACGCAGCCAACCGTCGCTCTCGGCCAGGATCACATGCTGCCCGCCGCCCTCGAGACCGCCCGCCGCAACCGCTGAAAATCCCTCGACAGCCAGCAGCGCCTGCCATCGGTCGACCGACAGAAGCGGCGCATGCGGCAGCCTCAACCAAGAATCCTCGAACGCCCACCAGCCGTCGGTGAGGCCGAAGGTCAGCGTCGCGAAGTCGCTGACCGCGGTCGCCTCGTTGAGGATCAGGGCACCGCCCCGCCGCAGCAGCCGCTTCGCGTTGCGCAGCGTGACCGCGAGATGCGGCGTCGCGTGCAGCACATTGGCTGCCAGCACGACGTCGAAGCCACCCTCCTCGAGCCCGGCCTCGCCCGGGTCCCGCGTGACGTCGAAGGTCGCGAACCGCGCCGCCGGATAACGGCCGAAAGTCTCGCGCGCCTGGGCCACGAGCCGCGGCGAGATGTCGGTGACATGGTAGCTCTCGAGCTGGCCCTCCCCGAGGGCCTCCAGCACCCGCCGCGTGGTGGCGCCCGTCCCGGCGCCGATCTCGAGAACACGCAGCGGCCGATCGGCGGCCAGCTCCCGCACCGCCGCCGCGACGAGCCCGTTGAAGAAATCGACCGCGCGATCGCCCGCATAGACCGCATCGACGAGATGCGTGCTGCCGCCCGGGAACAGAATGTCGGTGGCCTCGCGACGGCCGCGGAGAAGATCGGCCGTGCCGCCGATCGCCGCCTCGAGCAGGGCCAGCGGTCCCGGCGGCAGAGCCACCTCCGGCGTTGCCTCCTCGCGACTCCCCGCCAGCGGGTGGACGATCGACCCCTCGGGCCCGGGCTCGAGCCTCACCCAGCCCGCCCGCGCCAGGATCTCGAGATGAGCCTCGAGCAGCCGGCGACGGGCAGGAACGATGCCCAGCCGATCCGCCATCGCCTCGATCGCGGCGGGTGCCGCACCCCAGAGCCCCAGCCCCTCATAGACGCGGGCAAGCTCGTGGCGCGCATGCCGGACGAGCGCCGTCATCCCCGCCGCGGCCCCGGCCATGTCGGCCGCCTCCGCACCGACACGGGCCCCAGCCAGCGCCGCGGCCCCGCGCGCCATGTCGAGCACGGCCTCGGCATCGACGCGGCTGGCCCGCGCCGCCTGAGCGCCCTCGAAGCTGGCCCGATGCTCCGGTGCCACCTTGAGCACCATCGCCTGATCCAGCGACCGCGCCAGCGCCAGATCGAAAGCGCGCATCCCCTCGGCCGTCGACAGCGGCAGAATGCCCTCGCGGCGCGCGCGCTCGATGAAGCTCTCCTGCGCCACGATGCCCGTCTCGCCCCAGATCCCCCAGTTGAGGATCGTGGCGTTCCACCCGGCGCTCCGCGCCAGCGCCAGGACGTAGGCATCTGAAAAAGTGCTGCCGGCCGCGTAGTTGGCCTGGCCGGGATTGAGCGTGAAGGCATTGGCCGAGGAGAAGGCGCAAAGCCGCGGCGGCGGCCCGTCGGCGAGCGCACGCGCCAGTGCCACCAGCCCATGGGTCTTCGGGCGCAGCGCCGCATCCAGCTCGGCCGGCGTCATCTGCGCGAGCGAGCGGTCGGCCAGAACAAGCGCGCTGTGCACGGCGAGGTCGATCCCGCCCCAGCGCTCCCTCAGCTCGGCCACCACTCCCCGCAAGCCCGCCTCGTCCGCCGCGTCGAGCTGGCGGTAGAGAACCTCGCCGCCGGCTGCCTCGACGGCCTCGCGGGCGCCACGGATCCGCTCATCCTCGGCGCTGCGGCCGATCCAGGCGATCCTCGCGCGCAGCTTTTGCGCGAGATGCAGGCTCAGCGCCCGACCCAGGCCGCCGGCCCCCCCGACGATCAGGCAGGCCGCCCGCTCCGGCAAACCGTCGAGCGCTTCCTCGGCTCGCCCCCTCCTCGAGCACGACCGTCTCGAGCGCCCGCACAAGCCGCTGCGGGCCACGATAGGCGACGACGGCACCGCCGCCCGCCTCGCCCAGAATCCAGGATCGATACGCCTGCTCGTCCTCCTCCGAGGCCGCGAGCGGCAGATCGACATGCGCCGCCTCCAGCCTCGCGAGCTCCCGGCCCGCGGTGAGGACGAGCCCCGGCAGCGCCGCATAGGCCGGCGCCATCGCCGCCTCGCCCGGCACGGCGGCGAGGCCGCGCGTCACGAGGGTCAGGCGGCAGGCGGCGCCCGACTGGGCCAGCGCCTGCAGCAGCGCATGCATCGGCCCCACCGCGTCCCGCTCGACGAGCGCGAGATCCGGCCCGGCAAGCTCCAGCGCCCGCCTCGGCACCTCGTCCCACGCCGCGAATACGACAGACGCCGCCCCATCGCCCAAAAGAGCCGAGAGCCGGGCCGGATCGAAAGCCCCCGCCGCAAGCGCACGACCACCCGTCTCCCGCGCCATCGCCGCCGCCCAGGCGCCGGCACCCGGCGTGTGCAGCACCAGCGGCGCTTGCGCTCGCCCCTGCCGGAACGGGCATCGGCTCCCAGAACGGCCGCAGATAGACGACGCCACCCGCCTCGCCGGCCTGCGCATCGAGCCCACGCTCCAGCCGCCGCGCCACGAAGCCCCGCAGCTCCGCCACAACCTCGCCGTCCGGTCGCACGATCAAAAGATCGGCGGTCAGGCGCGCATCGTCCGTCGCGGCCGGGTCGACCTCGATCCGTGCGATCAGCTCGCCCTCCATCGGCCGATGGCAGACGAACCGGCCCACCCCCGCCGGCAGGAACGGCCGCCCGTCGCCCGCCATATCGGACCCGACCCCGAGCGCATGCGCGGCCAGCGCCTGAAGCGCCGAATCGAGCGCCGCCGGCGAGACGGGCCCGCTCTCGACGGGCGCCCAGGCCTCCGACCGCCCCGGCGCCAGACGGGCGAGCAGGCAGCCTTCCCGCCGCTCGATGCCCGTGAGCAGGCGAAATGGCGCGCCATGCTCGATGCCGGCCTTCTCGAGGAACGCCCGGACCGCGTCAGGCGCGATCGAGGCGCCGCCCATCCCACCGAGCAGGGCACCATCGAGATCGGGCGGCACCGGCACCGGCTCGCGCCGCGCAATCGCCCGCGCGCATACCTTTTCCTCCCGGTCGACGAGCCGCAGCGCCAGCCGGTCGCCCCTGACTTCGCACGTCACGCGAACGGCCGTCGGCGCCGCCACCGGCCGTATCCAGGCGATCTCCTCGAGAGGCCCCTCGAAACCCTCCTTGCGCGCGGCCGCGGCCAGCATGGCCAAAGCCGCCATGCCCGGCAGCACCGGCACGCCCTGGACCCGATGGTTCGCCATCACCGGATCCCCGGCCGCAAGCGCGAGATAGCCCGCCTCGCCGGCCGCCGTCGCTTCACGCCGCTCCGGCCAGCAGCGCAGGCCGGCGAACGCCGTCAGAGGCAGGTCGACGAACCGCCCTCCATGCAGCAAAGCATCCGGCACCGGCCCACCGGCAGCCCAGCTCTCCGCCGCACCGCGCAGACCGGAAGCCGCTGCCGCCACCTCGCTCGCGCGCAGCACCTTCCGCGGCCCGACCACCGACGGGTGCGCCTGCCCCTCGGCCACAGCGCCCAATGCCGCCAGCGCCTCGTCGAGCGACCCGGCGAGGATGGCGGCGCGCCACTCGTGATGCGTGCGTCGGCAGCCCAGCGTGTAGGCCACGTCCTCGAGCCGCGGCCGATCCTGCGCCAGCCCCGCCGCGAGGCTCGCCGCCTGACGGACCAGGCCTTCCTCGTCGCGCGCGCTGACGAGGAGAAGCTGCGGCCCCGCCGAGACTCTGCGCCGCGGCCGGCGGTGCCTCGACGCCCTCGATCACCAGATGCGCGTTGGTCCCGCTGAACCCGAACGAGCTCACCGCCGCCAGCCGCCGCTCCCGCCACGGCTCGGCCGCGGTCGCCACACGGAACGGCGTCGCCTCGAAGTCGATGTGCCGGTTCGGCCGCTCATAGTGGATGGAGGGCGGGATCGTCCGATGGTGCAGCGCCAGGAGCGTCTTGATGAGCCCCGCCGCACCCGCGGCCGCCAGCGTGTGCCCGATGTTCGTCTTGACCGAGCCGATGGCGCAGCGGGAAGGCCCGCTCGCCACCCTCTTGAACGCCCTGGAGAGCGCGTCGATCTCGATCGGATCGCCCAGCCGCGTCCCGGTGCCGTGCGCCTCGATCAGGCCGAGCCCGGCCGGGTCGATGCCGCCGCCCTCCCACACCTCGACCTCGAGCGCCTCCTGCGACTTCGCATTGGGCGCCGTGATGCCGCTCGTCTTGCCGTCCTGGTTGGTGCCGCTGGCCCGGACGATGCCGTAGACGCGGTCGCCGTCGCGCCGCGCGTGATCCAGCCGCTTCAGCACCAAGAGCCCGATGCCCTCGCCGGCAACGAAGCCATCGGCGCGGTCGTCGAAGGTCTTGCACTGCCCGTCCGGCGCCAGCATCCCGCTCGCCGCCGTCATCACCAGCATCTGCGGCGTCGTCATCAGGTTGATGCCGCCCACCAGCGCCGTGTCGCAGCGCCCCTCGCGAATGGCGCGCACCCCCAGATCGGCCGCCACCAGCGAGGAGGAGCAGGCCGTGTCGAGCGCCACGCTCGGGCCCTTCAGATCGAGCAGATAGCTGATGCGCGAGGTGAGAATGCTGCAGGTGTTGCCGAGCAGAAGCTGGCCCGTCAGACGATCGTCGTCCTCGGGCAGAAGTCGGCTGTAGTCGCCCTGCCCGACACCGATGAACACGCCGCAGCGCGAGCCACGAAGCTGCTCGCGCGTGAGCCCGGCATCCTCGAAGGCGTGCCACGCCTCCTCGAGGAACAGGCGCTGCTGCGGATCCATCAGCACCGCATCGCGCGGCGAAAGATTGAAGAACAGCGGATCGAAACGGTCGATCCCGTCGATGAAGCCGCCCCAGCGCACGGCGCTGCGCTGCTCGGGCGTCTGCAGCCGCGCTTCGGCCTCCTCCTGCCGCCAGCGCCAGGCCGGCACCTGCCCGATGCCGCTCCGCCCCTCGACCAGCAGGCGCCAGAACGCATCCTTGTCGGGTGCCCCCGGATAGCGGCAGGCCATCCCGACCACCGCTACTTTTTGTTCGTTGTCCCTGGTCGCCGCGGGCACCGGCTCGACGACAACCGGATGCGGCTCGGGTGACGCCTCGATCGGCGGCTGACCCAGCGAGTCCGCAAGCTGGCGCAGACCCGGTGCCGTCAGGATGGCCCGCGGCCCCGGCGCATCCTCGCCGAAATGATAAACGAGCCGATCGGCCAGCTCCGTCGCGAGCACGATGTCGAGGCCCAGCTCTGCCAGCGGCAGGTCGGGATCGAGCGCGTCCGGCTCGACGAACAAGAGACCGGCGAGTTCCCGGGCGAGCAGGGGCATGGCCGCGGGCGCCGTAGCAGCCGGCGCGGGCTTGGCCGGCACGACGGGTGCCGCGACGACGGGCTCGGCGGCCGCCGGCTCTTCGGGCGCCCGGCCAATCCGACCGGCCACCATGAGAAAGACCGCGCGCAGGTCGCGGCAGCGCGCAAGCTCCCCCAGGTCGAGCGCGACGCCGAAGCGCCGGTTGAGCGCATCCAGCGCGCCGGCCGCGATCTCGGGCGAGACGCCCAGGCTGTCGAGCGGCTGGTCGGCCGCCACCTCCGCGGCATCGATGCCCAGCGCCAGGGCCAGCCGCGCCCGCACGAAGTCGGCAACCTCCCCGACCACGCGCTCGTCCACCGCCGCCGCCGCGGGCCCGTCGCCCTCGCTCAGCCGCTCGACCAGATGGCCGGCGAGCGCTGCCACGTTCGGGTGATCGAAGAGCCGCGTCGCCTGCAGGTCCGTGCCGAACGTGTCGTTGATCGACTTCGCCACCTCGACCGCGAGGATCGAATCGAGGCCGAGATCCATGAAGCCGGCCGTGTCGTCGATGTCGTCGGGCGTCAGGTAGAGCGCCTGCGCCATCAACGCGCGCAGCTTCGTCAGCACCTCCGCCGCCTGCGGTGCGCTCGGAGCAGGCTGCGACGCAGCGGGCATCGGTTCCGGAGCGACCGGCACCACCACCGGTGCTACCGGCACCGCACGCTCGATATGAGCAGCCGCCGATACGGCCGTGCCGGCGCTCGACCCGGCACGACGCAGCGTGCCCCAGCAGACCGACCTGCGCATCGCGAGACCCGGCAGCGCGATGCGGCGTGCCACGCGCGCCCACGGCATCGCCTCCGCGAGCATGCGTGGCTCGGGCGAGGCGCCTGCGCACCAGAGCCGCGCCACGCGATCCAGCCGGTTCCGCCGGCACAGGCTCAACAGATAATCCTGGTCCTCCGGATCGTCGGTCAGCAGCGCCGCCTTGCCGTCGCCGCCACCGACCCAGCACTCGGCGGGTGCCGCACCCTGCCCGTCCAGATGGGCCGCCAGGGCATCGAGCGTCGCAACGACGGAAGCGCCCGGGCGAGCCAGCACCGCCGCACGCAGCGGCATCGCGTTCCGCCCGAGCATCAAGGTCAGGGCGACATCGCGCAGATCGAGGCCCGGCTCCGCCTCGAGCCTGCGGGCGAGCGCCCCGACGGTCGCCGAGAGCTGGGCTCCATCGGCCGCCGAGAGCATGAGCAGCACAGGCTCCTCGGCCGCAATCCTGGCATCGGCCGAAGCGGGCGGCTCCTCGATCACGACATGGGCGTTGGTGCCCGTGAAGCCGAAGGAGCTGATGCCCGCACGCCGCCGCCCGGCACCCCGCCACGGCTCGGCCGCGGTCGGGATATAAAAGGGCGTGCCCTCGAGGCGGATATAGGGGTTCAGCGTCTCGAACCCGGCGAGCGCCGGCCTGACGCCATGCTCCACCGCGAGCACGGCCTTCAGGAGTCCGGCGATGCCGGCCGCCGGCTCCAGATGGCCGATATTGGCCTTCACCGTGCCGATGGCGCAGCTTCCGGGCCCGCCACCCTCGCCGAACGCCCCCGCCAGCGCCTCGATCTCGACCGGATCGCCCAGCTCGGTGCCGGTGCCGTGCGCCTCGATGTAGCCGATGGCGGCAGCCGACAGGCCCGCGTCCGCGAGCGCCGTCTCGACGAGCCGGCGCTGCGCCTGCGCATTGGGCGCCGTCAGCGAATGCGCCCGGCCGCCGTGATTGACCGCCGAGCCGCGGATCACGGCATGGATCGGATCGCCATCGGCCAGCGCCCGGGCCAGCGGCTTCAGCACGACGACGCCGACACCCTCGCCCTTCACATAGCCATTGGCGCGCGCATCGAAGCTGTGGCAGCGGCCGTCGGGCGAGAGCACGCCGAGCTGGCCCGTCGTCCGCACGTCCTCGGGGTCGAGGATCAGGCTCACGGCTCCCGCCACGGCGAGCTCGCATTCGCCGTCGCGCAGCGCGCGGACCGCGTGATGCACGGCCACGAGCCCGGAGGAGCAGGCCGTGTCGATCGCCTCTGCAGGCCCGTGCCAGTCCAGCGCGAAGGAGATCCGCCCCGGCAGCATCGAGGCGATGTTGCCCAGCGCCAGCTGCGAGCGTGCGCCCTCCTCGGTCTCGATCAGCCCGGCATAGCCATTCACCTGCTGCCCGAAGAAGACGCCCACGGCCTTGCCCGCCGTCCCGGCCGGCGCGATCGCCGCATCCTCCAGCGCCTGCCACACCGTCTCGATCGCCAGCCGGTGCTGCGGGTCCATATGCACCGCGTCGCGCCTGGAGATGCGGAAGAGCTGGTGGTCGAAAAGCTCGATCCCGTCGACATAGCCTGCCGTCAGCGGATCGGCCTCGCGCTCGAGACCCAGAAGCCGCCGGCGCGCCTCCGGCATCGCCCCCACGCTCTGGCGCCCTTCCTCGATCAGCGAGCGCAGGCCCCCGAGGTCGGCAGCACCCGGAAAGCGTCCGGCCATGCCGATGATCGCGACGGCTCCCGCATCATCGCCCGCAGGAGCCGCCTTCGCGCGCGCCACGGGCGCGGGCTCGGCAGGCGCCCCGCTCGGCGCAGCGGGTGGCGTCCGGGCCATCGCCAGCGCGTCGCCGTGCTCCTCGATCAGGTGCGCCGCGAGGGCCCCGATCGAGCCGTGCGCAAAAAAGACCGCCGGCGTGATCTCGACGCCAAAGGCGCTGCTGAGGCCGACCGCCAGCTCCTTGAGCCCGATCGAATCGAACCCGAACGTGGCAAGCCCCTCCTCCGGCCGCACACGCGCCGGATCGATCTTTTGCTGTTTCGCCACCATCTCGACCAGCCGCCGCTCGATGGCGGCTCGAGATGTCAGGCAACGTCGCCGCCCTTCGTTCGTTCGCCGGCTCCGGAGACGGCTTTTGTCATCTCCACCGGCGCCACCCGAGCGCTCGGCCGTGCCCGTGGTCACGACGAGCGACGCAGGGGCATCGGCCGCGGCGAGGCCGGCCTCGAAGGTGGCGATGCCCGCCTCGGGCTCGAGGAACGGCATGCCGAGCGCCTGGCTGAACAGCGCCTGACCCTCGCTCGAAAGGGCGGCGTGGCCGCCGCTCCAGATGGGCCAGGACAAGGCGAGCGTGCGGCCGTGCCGACGTCCCTGCCGGACCTCCTCCGCCCGCCACTCGGCAAAGCGCACAAGGGCGGCATTGGCCACCGCATAGTCGCACTGCCCGAAATCGCCATGCTCCGCCGCCAGCGACGAGAAGACGACAAAAGCCTTCAGCGGCCGGTCGGCCAGGATCGCGTCCAGCGCCAGCGCACCGTCGATCTTGGCGCGCAGGACGGGCTCTATCTCCCGCCAGCCCTTCTGGCCGATCACCGCACCGCCCGGCCTTCCGGCCGCGTGCAGCACGGCCGTCACCGGCCCCAGCGCATGCTCGAGCTCGGCGATGGCTCTTGTCAGCTGATCCCTGTCCCCGACATCGGCCTGGGCATAGGCGACCTCGGCCCCCGCCGCCCGCAGCGCATCGAGGCGCGCACGCCGCTCGGCATCGAGAGCGCCCTGTCCGACGATCGCGATGCGGGCGCCGCGCGTGCGGGCGAGGTGCGCGGCAAACCGGCGGCCCAGCCCCCCGAGCCCGCCCGTGACGAGCCACACCCCGCCGAAGTCGCGGCCGGAGGGCTTCGCGGGAATGGCCACGGGCGCCAGAACCCGCTCCCGCAGCCGCCCATCCCGACCGAGCAAAAGGTCGGACGCATCGCCATCCAGGACCTGACCGATGCTCCGGGCAACCACGCCGGCATCGGCGCCGGGCTCGAGCCCGACGCTGCGGAACCGGACGGACGAGCCGAGGAACACGAGCGACGGTGCTACCGCCGCGGCACCAGCCGCCGCCGGATCACCATCATGCACATGCACCACCGTCACCGAGGCGCCGGCCCTGCCGACAAGCTCGCCCACGAGCGCGAAGAGCGGCGCCAGCGCCGCGGCGCCCGAGCCGCCCCTCGTGCGCACCAGAACGGCCTCGGCATCGACGGCGCCGAGGCCCGCGGCATCCTCGGCCCGGCTCACCTGATGCCCGGCCGCCCTCAGCGCCTCGACGAGCCCGTCATCCTCGGCACCACCCACGACCAGGACCCGCCTGCCGCGTTCCTCTTCGGTCGGCTGCACGGGAACCCAGGCCGGCGCCTGGAGCGACGGCAGCGTGATCTCCGCTGCGGCCACGGGCTTCGATGACGCCGCCACCGCGACCGACTGCTCGGGCGGCGTCAGCCAGTAGGAGGTCTCCTCGAACGGATAGGTCGGCAGGGACAGCCGCCGCGCCTCGGGGAAGAGCGCGCGAAAATCGAGCTCGCCGCCGTCGAGGTAGAGCTGGCCGGCCTCGGCGAGGCGAGCGTCGACCTGCCGATCGCCGACGAGGCTGCCCGCTTCCGGCTCCGCGTCGAGATGCGCCCGCAGCTCCTCGCCTGAGCGTGCGATGATGGCGATTCGCTCGCGGAAATGGCTGCGCCCCGCGCCGAGCGTGAAGGCCACATCGTCGAGCCGGGCCTCGCCATGACGCCCGAGCCAGGCCGCGAGATCGCGCGCACGCTGGGCAAGGGCGGTGCGTGTCGGTGCCGACAGCGTCGCCAGCACCGCCGTTGGCGGAGCCGCTCGCCGCTCCACGACCGCCGGCGCATCGGCCAGGACGAGATGACAGTTCGTGCCGGAAAAGCCGAAGGAGCTGACGCCCGCGACCCGACGCCCGTCCGCCGGACGATCCCACGGCGTCAGCTCGGTCTGCACGAAGAAGGGTGTCTTAGCGAGCTCGAGGACCGGGTTCTCGGTCCGGAAATGAAGGCTCGGGTAAAGAACACCCTTCTCGAAGCTCAAAAGCGTCTTCAGCAGCCCGGCGATGCCGGCCGCGTGCGCCGCGTGGCCGACATTCGTCTTCACCGAGCCCAGCGCGCAGCGATGCGGCGCGGTGCCTTCCGCCGCGAAGGCGCGCGTCAGCCCCTCCACCTCGATCGGGTCGCCCAGCCGGGTGCCGGTGCCGTGCGTCTCCACATAGGAGACCTCGCCGGGCCTGACCCCGGCATGGCCCTGAGCGCGGCGGATCACCTCGGCCTGCGACAGCGGGCTCGGCGCCGTGATGCCGCTCGTCCTGCCGTCCTGGTTCACGGCACTGCCGACGATCGTCGCGATCACATGGTCGCCGTCGGCCAGCGCCTGCGACAGCGGCTTCAGGAGGACGGCCCCGGCACCCTCGCCCGGAACGAACCCGTCGGCCTCGGCGTCGAAGGTGGCGCAGCGCCCGCGCGGCGACAGCATGCCGGCGCTGGCGGCCGCCACGTTGAAGCCCAGCGTCGTGCTGAGAAAGACGCCGCCTGCCAGCGCCATGCGGCATTCGCCCGTGCGCAGGCTCTGGCAGGCGAGATGGACCGCCACCAGCGAGGAGGAGCAGGCGGTGTCGACCGCGATCGCCGGCCCCCTGAGGTTCAGGACGTAGGCGATCCTGCCGGCGAGCACGGAGGCGGCGTTGCCGGTGAAGGCGT
Source organism: uncultured Alphaproteobacteria bacterium (assembly GCA_963735065.1). GTDB lineage: Bacteria > Pseudomonadota > Alphaproteobacteria > Geminicoccales > Geminicoccaceae > CAVTJL01. Next base: position 934,274 of record CAVTJL010000001.1, read on the forward strand.
TGCTGTCGGGAACGATCCCCAGCTCCGCCATGCGGTGGGTGTAGTCGCCGCCATGGCAGCCGACGAAGACGCCGCAGTCCGCACCATCGAGCGCCACGTCGCCATAGCCCGCATCCTCGAGCGCCTTCCACGCCTCGGTGAGGAAGATGCGATGCTGCGGATCGGTCAGCTCGGCCTCGCGTCCCGAGATCCGGAAGAAAAGTGGATCGAAAAGATCGATCCGCGGCAGCGCCCCGGCCGAGCGCAGATAGGGTGCTGCCGAGCGCAGATGCTCCGGCGGATTGTCGAGATCGAGGTCGAAGCGGGCGGAAAGGTCGCCGATGCCGCTCCTGCCCTCGGCCAGCATCGCGGCGAAGGCCTCGAGATCGCCGGCGCTGGCGAAGCGCCCGGCCATGCCGATCACCGCGATCGGCTCGTCCGCCGATCGGGCGACCGGCGCCACCACGGGCGCTCCGACGCTCTCCGGCGCTGGCGGCATCTTCGCAGCCTCCACGCCCAGATCCGCGCTCAGGTGACGCGCCAGATCGGCCACCGTCGGCCGGGCGAAGACGATGGTAGGCTTGAGGTCGAGCCCGAACCGGGCATTCACCCGCGAGACGAAGCCCACGCCCAGAATCGAATCGACGCCATAGTCCATGAAGCGGCCGCGCCGGTCGATCGCCGCCGGCGCCACCCCCAGCACCGACGCCAGCTCCTCCGTGAGCACCGCCTCGAGATCCCGGCCGCCACCCGCCGGCGACGACGCCGCGCGCGGCAGCGCTGCCGGCGGCCAGCTCTGGCGCGGACCCACCGCCGCGGGCTCGACGGGACGCTCGTCACGCGTGGCGACGAGCACCGCCTGGCCCATCGCCGCCTCGTCGCCCTGGCCCGGCAGCCCCAACGCCGTCAGATCGGAAAAGCCCGCGCGGGCCAGCGCCTCGCGCCAGCGGCCCACGTCAAGCAGCGGTGCGCCCGGCAGGCGCGCTGCCGCATCCTCGAACGCCCACCACCCGTCGGTAAGGCCGAAGGTGAGCGTCGCAAAGTCCTGGACCGCCGTCACCTCGTTGAGGACCAGAAAGCCGCCGGGCGCCAGCAGCCGCCGGAGATGTCCCAGCGTCGCCTCGAGGTCCGGCGTCGCGTGCAGCACGTTCGAGGCGACGATCACAGCACAGCTGCCGGTCGCCACCCCCTGCGGCTCGCCCGGCCGCGTCACGTCGAGGATCAGCGGCTCGATCCGCTGGCCGAACCGCTCGTGCCCGTGCTGCAGGAACCCCAGGGAAAGGTCGCTGTAGAGATAGGACGGCCGCGGCTGCAGGCTCGCCAGCGCCTCCAGAATACCGCCGGTAGCACCACCTGTGCCGGCCCCCACCTCGAGGATCGCGGACTTCCCGCCCGGCACCGCAGCGACCAGCGCCCGCACCGCGCGCGCCATCAGCGCGTTGAAATGCTCCGCCAGCGGGTTGTGGGCATAGATCGCCTCGACGAGATCCAGCCGCCCATCGGGAAAGAGAAGCGTGGTGCCCGCCACCTCGCCGCGCAACACCTCGGGCAGCCCCGCCGTCGTGCGCAGGAGCAGGTCGAGAAAGGGCGCCAGCGCCGGCTCGGCCTGCGGCCAGCGCCGCCGCCTCCTGCTCCAGCCGCGAGCGCGGCTCGGGATCCTCCGGGCCCAGGCGGACGACATCGCCCTCCAGGCCGATCAGGCCTTCCCGCGCCAGGATGTCGAGGACGGCATCCCACAGGCCCGCCCTCTCCGCGACGACGCCCAAGCGTCGCGCCAGGCCGGCGCGGGTGTGGACGCGCCGATCGGTCCCGCCCAGCCCGGCCTCGAACAGCGCGGCCGCAGCCAGCCGCCGCCCCAGCGCCTCGACCCGGCCGAAGCCCTCCCCGTGCCCGGCGAACAGAGCAGAAGGCTCGGCATCCAAAAGGCTCGCCCGCACCTCTGAAAGCGTCTCCTCGGGCGGAGCTGCCTTCTCGGGCCTCGCGCTTCCCGCCTGCGCCATGCCCGGCGGAAGGCAGAGCATGCGCTCGAAGGGATAGGTGGGAAGCGGCACCCGCCGCCCCTTCAACGGCTCCAGCTCGACCTTGCCGTCCTCGACCCAGAGCAGCGCCATCGCTGCCGCCGCCGAGCCGTCCCGCACCGGGGGGAGCATGGCGCCCGAGGCAACCGCCCCAAGACCCGCAATCGCAGTCGGCCGGTCGGCGGCCACGACGGCAGCGCGGTGCTCGAAGGGCGTGGCCCTGCAGGCTAGCGAGAAGGCCACATCCTCGAGCCGCAAGCCGGGCCGCTCGGCCAAAGCCCGCGCCAGCGCCCCGGCCTGACGCTGCAGGGCGCTCTCCGACTTGGCCGCGAGCAGCAGCGCATGGCCGCCCGTCCCTTCCTGCTCCGGCACCGGACCGGGCGGCGCCTCGGCCAGGACGAGATGCGCGTTCGTCCCGGAAAAGCCGAAGGAGCTCACCACCGCCGTGCGCTGCCCGCTCTCGGGCGGCATCCAGGCTGACGCCCGCGTGGGCACGTGGAACGGCGTCTCCTCCAGCGCCAGCCGCGGATTGGGCTCCTCGAAGTCGGGCGCTCCCGGGATCGTGCCCGACCGCAGCATCAAGAGCAGCTTGATCACCCCGGCGATGCCCGCCGCCGTCAGCGCATGACCGAGGTTTGTTTTCACCGAGCCGATCGGACAGCGCCCGGCCGGCACCTCGCCGAAGCTTTTCGTCAGCGCCTCGACCTCGATGGGATCGCCCAGCGGCGTGCCGGTGCCGTGCGCCTCGACATAGCCGATCGCGCGCGGATCGATCCCGAACCGCTCATAGACCGCCCGCTCCAGCTCGGCCTGGGCCGGCGCGCTGGGGGCGGTGATGCCGTTGGTGCGCCCGTCCTGGTTCGTCCCGCTGCCCAGGATCACGCCGCGGATGGAATCGCGGTCGCGCTGCGCGTCGCTCAGGCGCTTCAGCACGATGGCCCCGGCACCCTCGCCACAGACGAAACCGTCCGCGCGGGCATCGAAGCTGTGGCACGCGCCTGAGGGGGAAAGCATCCCTGCCTCGGTCATCGCGGCGGCGAAGCGGCCGGTGTTGATGACGCACACGCCGCCCGCCAGCGCCATGTCGCACTCGCCCCGGCGCAGGCTCTCGCAGGCGAGGTGGACCGCCACGAGCGAGGAGGAGCAGGCAGTGTCGAGGGCTACCGCCGGACCCTTCAGGTTGAGATGATAGGCGATGCGCGCCGCCAGGATCGAGGCGACGTTGCCCATGAGCGCCAGCGGCGAGGCCACGGCACCGGAGGCGTCCAGCAGCCGGCTGTAGTCGCCGGCCCCGGCACCGACAAAAACCCCGCAATGGCGCCCCGCGAGCAGGGCCTCGCCATAGGCCGCATCCTCGAAGGCCTCGTAGGCGACCTCGAGGAACAGGCGCTGCTGCGGGTCCATCAGCGCCGCCTCGGTCGGCGAGATGCGGAAGAAAAAAGGGTCGAAAGCGCTCACCGTGGCGGGCTCGAGGAAGCCGCCCCGCACCGTGCGGCCGGTGTCGCTCCAGCGACCCTCGGGCAGCGGGCGGACGCAGCTCCGCCCGGCCTCGATCATCGCCCAGAAGGCCTCGAGGTCGGCGCAGTCGCCGAACCGGCCGGCCATCCCGACAACGGCGATGGGCTCGCCTTTGCCAGTCCCCGCCGTCGGGACAGAAAGAAGGTCCGCCGCGTTCCGGTCGAGATCGAAGCGATCGACGGCCGTCTCGAGCTTTCGGACCAGAGCCAGCGCCTGCGCGGCCGACAGCGACCCGTCGGCCACCATCGCGAATAGCGCCTCCTTGAAGGTACCCCGCTGGCCCATCGTGCCTGCCCCTTCGGCATCATGGGAATAGGATCGCTCTTAAGCAGCTTTAAGGGCAGCTTGTCGCCACGGCCAGTATGGCGATAGCCGAAATCCGCGACCGAGCCCTGCAGCGGGGGATCGAGGCATGGCACCAAAACCCGACGCGGTGACGCGCCGGGCGCCCGCCCGTCATGTCGATCCGTCGGAAGACATCACCCGGCCCGGGTACTAAGGAGCGGTCATTCTCATCAAAGGGAGGGCCAAGCGGATGAGTTTGCCTATCGAGAGCCGGCTGGACACCGTGATCGACGGCGCGCTGGCGGACGCGCCGCATCGTCGGCGCGGTCGTGCTCGTGGCGCAGCATGGCGAGCCGGCCTACCGCCGCGCCGCGGGCTTGGCCGATCGCGAGGCCGGCCTGGCGATGCGCGAGGACACGATCTTCCGGCTCGCCTCGATCACCAAGCCCATCGTGACGGCGGCGGCAATGCGGCTCGTCGAGCGTGGGCTGATCGCGCTCGACGATCCGGTGACGCGCCATCTTCCGTCCTTCCGGCCCACGCTGCCTGACGGCACGCAGCCCGAGATCACGCTGGCGCGGCTCATGACCCACACCTCGGGCCTGGGCTACCGCTTCTGCGAGCCGCCCGAGAGCGCCTATCATCGCCTGAACGTCTCCGACAGCCTCGACCAGCCGGGGCTATCGCTCGCCGAGAATCTGGGCCGGCTGGCGCAGGCGCCGCTGCTCTTCGCACCCGGCAGCGCCTGGCGCTACTCGCTCGGCATCGACGTGCTGGGCGGCGTGATGGAGGCGGTCACGAAAAAGTCATTGCCCGACATCGTGCGGGACGAGGTCATGGCCCCATTGGGGCTCGCCGATACGGACTTCAGCGTCGTCGACCGGGCCCGGCTGGCCGCTGCCTATGCCGACGGCCCGGAAGCACCGGTCCGCATGGAGGGCACGACGACGCTGGCGATGGACGAGGGCGTGCTTCGCTTCACGCCCGACCGCATCTTCGATCCCGCATCCTACCCGTCGGGGGGCGGCGGCATGGCCGGCACGGCCGGCGACGTCCTCGCCTTCCTCGAGGTCATCCGCAGGGGCGGCGCGCCTATCCTGAAGGGCGAGACGGTCGCCACGATGATGCGCGACCAGGTCGGCACCCAGGCGGAGACACAAGGCCCCGGCTGGGGTTTCGGCTATGGCTGGGCGGTGCTGGACGATCCGGCACCGACAGCCACGCCGCAGTCCAAGGGCACGCTGCAATGGGGCGGCGCCTATGGCCACACCTGGTTCGTCGACCCGGCCCGCGAGCTCTCCGTCGTCGCCTTCACCAACACGGCCGTCGAGGGCGTGAACGGCCGCTTCGTCACCGACATCCGCGACGCCGTCTACGGCTGAGGCCGGCAAGGCCAACCTCCTCGTCGGACGAGGTCCGTGCCCGCGGCGCCGGCGCTAGAGCTCCGCGCTGCCGGGCAGGGCGTCGGCCAGCGCGTCGATGGCAAGCCGCACCCGCATGGGCAGGTGCGGCGTCTGCGGCCAGAGCGCGTGCGTCTCCAGGACCAAGCGCGGCAACCCTTCGAGCAGCGGCACCAGCGTGCCGGCGCGCACCCGGTCGCGAATCAGCCAGCAAGGCAGCCAGGCAAGGCCGTGGCCGGCCTCGGCCGCATCGGCGATCGCTTCGAGATCGTCGAAGCGTAGTCGGCTCGGCGGCGTGACCTCGACAGGTGCCGAGGCACCGAGGGGGAAGCGCCACGCGCCGACACGTCCGGCCCGGCCGTAGACGACGCCGTCGTGGCGGGCCAGATCCTCCGGCCGCGCGGGCCGGCCCCGGAGGGCGAGATAGGCCGGCGCCGCGCAGACGGTCATCCGCTGCAGCGCGACTATGCGCGTCATCAGCCCGACGCCATTGCCGATGGCACCGTTGCGGATGGCGAGGTCGAAGCCATCCTCGATCAGGTCGACCGGCCGATCGCTGAACGAAAGGTCCAGCTCGAGCTTCGGGTGGCTGTCGGCAAGCTCCACCAGCACGGGTGCCACGCAGCGCCTGCCGAACAGCACCGGGACGGACACGCGCAGGCGGCCGGACGCCTCGCGACGGCCGGATTCCAGGATCGCCTCGCCGGCCCTCAGCTCCTCCAGCGCCCGCACGCAGCGCTCGTAATAGAGCTGCCCGTCCTCGGTGAGGGACTGGCTGCGCGTCGTGCGATGGAACAGCCGGACGCCGAGCCGAGCCTCGATCCGTGCCACGGACTTGGCAACCGCCGAGCGGCTGAGATGCAGCCGCTCGGCGGCGGCCGCGAAGCTGCCGGTCTCCACCGCAACGACAAAAGCGTCGATGCCGTCCGCGATGTCGCTCATCTCAATTGTATCATCAAACGCGCCAATCATCGGAAAAGTCGTCGCCACCGAAGCTCTGTCATCAACGATAGAACCATCGCGCCAAGCAACGCGGAAGGAGCGCGCGATGGTCGCGACGATGAGACGCTGGGAGATGGACGGGCTGGGCCGTGACCGGCTGACCCTCAAGGAGGTGCCGGCACCACAGCCGGGCCCCGGCGAGGTGCTGGTGAAGGTGGCGGCCGCCGCTCTGAACTACCGGGACAAGCTGGTGATCGAGGGCGGCATGGGCCTGGACGCTCGCCTTTCCCTTCACACCGGCCTCCGATCTCGCCGGCACAGTAACGGCGCTGGGCGAGGGGGCCGAGCGCTTCGGACCCGGGGAGCGCGTCATCTCGACCTTCGCGCCCGGCTGGATCGACGGCCTGCCGCCGGGTGATGCCCGCATCCCGCCCTACCGGACGCTCGGCGGAGTTCATCAGGGCGTGCTCGCGGACTATGTCGCCATGCCGGAGGACTGGCTCGTCCGGGCACCCGCCACGACATCGGATGCCGAGGCCTGCACCTTGCCCTGCGCCGGGCTCACCGCCTGGTTCGCGCTGGTCGAGCTGGGCCGGCTGCGTGGCGGCGACACGGTGCTGGTGGAAGGCACGGGCGGCGTGGCGCTGTTCGGCCTACAGATCGCCAAGGCGCTCGGCGCCGAGACCATCCTCGTCTCCGGCAGCGCCGAGAAGCTGGCACGCGCAAGACCGCTCGGCGCCGACCATGGGATCGACCGCTCGGTCGAGGACTGGGTCGAGGCCGTGCTGCGGATCACCGGCGGCCGCGGTGTGGAACATCTCCTAGAGCTGGTCGGCGGACCGCATCTGGGCCGGGCCGTGCAGGCGGCGGCCGTCGGCGGACGCATCAGCCAGATCGGCGTGCTGGAAGGGTTCGAGGTGACGGCACCCGCCGGGCCTCTCATGCTGAAGAACCTGACGATCCAAGGCATCGGCGTCGGCCATCGCAGGGCCTTGGAAGACCTCGTCGCCGCCGTCGACCAGATGGGCATCAAGCCCGTGATCGACCGGCGCTACCCGCTCGCCGAGCTGCCCGCCGCCCTCGACCATCTCGATGGCGGCCCCTTCGGCAAGATCGTCCTCGAGATGTGACGCGGCCCTGATTGCCAGGGCCGAGCATGGTCGCCGTCGACACCTCTAAGTCGGCGGGGTGGGGCACCGGGGCCGGGGCCTCCGGCAACCCCGGGCCCGTCCTCAGCTCGCAGCCTCGAGCTTGTCCTGGCTCCGCATCTCGAAATCGCCGACGGCGCGGCCGGAAGCTCAGGGTGCGGCCGGCTCGGGCGCCGCCTGGGCCAGGATCACCGCGAACAGCTTCTGCGGATCGGTCCATTCGGCGATCGGCGACCAGCCGGCGGCACGCAGCAGCAGCGTCGCGTCGCGGTGGCCGTATTTGTGGCTGTTCTCCGTGTGGATCGTCTCGCCCGCCGCCATCGCGAAGCCGGCACCCGCAACGGAGAAGTCGACCCTCCTCCTCGCCTCGAGATGCATCTCGATCCGGGCCGCATCGTCGTTCCAGCGCACGATGTGACGGAAGGCATCGACCGGAATGTCGCCGTCCAGCTCGCGGTTGAGGCGGTGGAGAAGGTTGAGGTTGAACCGTGCGGTGACACCCTGCGCATCGTCGTAGGCGGGGATCAGCATCTCCTTGCCTTTGATCTGATCGATGCCGATCAGGAGCTGCGCGCCGCCGCCCAGCGTCGCCGCCATGGCGCGGAGCAGGTCGACCGCGGCAACCGCACCCATGTTGCCGATCGTCGAGCCCGGGAAGAACCCGAGCCGTGGTGCCCTGCCGGCTTCCCTGGGCAGGACGAGCGGCTCGAGGAAGTCGGCCTCGACGGGATGGATGGGGAGGCGGGGAAAGGTCCGTGCGAGGGCGGCGGCGCTGTCGCGCAGGAAGGCACCCGATATGTCGATGGGCACATAGGCCGACGGTGCGACGGCACCCAGCAGCAGCGGGGTCTTCGTCGACGAGCCCGACCCGAACTCGACCACCACCCGGCCGGGCCCGGTGCGCTCGGCTATCTGGCCCGCCGCCTCGGCCAGGATGCTGCGCTCGGCGCGCGTAGGGTAGTATTCGGGCAGCGTCGTGATCGCCTCGAACAGCTCCGAGCCGCGGCGATCGTAGAGCCAGCGCGCCGGTATCGCCTTGGGCGAGGCACCGAGGCCGGCCAGGACGTCGGCCCGGAACGCCGGATCAACCGCGGTGGAAGGGCTCTTCGGGGCGGGCCTGTCGAGCTCGAGAAGCATCGTCAAAGATCCTTTGCCAGCCGCACGCCCGTGACCTGCCAGCGCTGATGGGGATAGAAGAAGTTGCGGTAGCTGGCCCGCGCGTGACCGCGCGGCGTGGCGCAGCTCCCGCCCCTGAGCACGAACTGACCCGACATGAACTTGCCGTTGTACTCGCCGATCGCTCCTTCGGCGGCGCGGAAACCCGGGTAGGCGAGGTAGGCCGACCCGGTCCATTCCCAGACGTCGCCGAACATCTGGCGGAGCGGGCCAGCACCCTGCGCCGGCATCGGCCGGACGGCCACGGCCCGATCGAGGAAGTTGCCGACCGTCGGATTCAATCCCGCCGCAGCGCTCTCCCATTCCGCCTCGGTCGGAAGACGCGCACCGGCCCAGCGGGCGAAGGCATCGGCCTCGTAGTAGCTCACATGCCGCACCGGTGCCGCGAGGTCGATCGGACCCAGCCCGTCGAGCCCGAACCGCTGCGACCAGGCGCCGGACTCGTCGCGGCGCCAGTAGGCGGGCGCCGCGATGCCGTTGTCGCGCACCCAGGCCCAGCCGTCCGATAGCCACAGCGCCGGCGTGGCGTAGCCGCCGTCCGCGATGAACGCCTGCCATTCGGCGTTGGTGACGAGTCGGTCGGCCAGCGCATGGGGCTGCAGCCAGACCGTGTGGCGCGGTCCCTCGCAGTCGAAGGCGAAGCCCTTGCCGTCATGCCCGATCTCGACGGTGCCGACGTCCCCCTCGACCCAGCGCAGCGCATCGGGTGCCGCGCTCGGCCGGTGCGGCAGGGCAGGATAGGCCGCGGGACACAGCGGGTTCTGGGCGAGGAGATGAAGGAGATCGGTGAGGAGCAGCTCCTGATGCTGCTCCTCGTGATGGCATCCGAGCTCGACGAGCGCGCGTGCCGCTGACGGGAGATCGTCGATCGCGGCGTCCATGGCCTCGTCCACCGCGGCGCGATAGGCCCGCACCTCGTCGAGCGAGGGGCGCGTGATCAGCCCGCGCGATGGCCGGGCGATGCGTGCGCCCTCGGCCTCGTAGTAGCTGTTGAAGAGAAAGGCCCAGCGCTGATCGAACGGCGCATAGCCGGGCACATGGTCGCGCAGCACGAACGTCTCGAAGAACCAGGTGGTGTGGGCGAGGTGCCATTTCGCGGGCGACGCGTCCGGCATCGACTGCGCCGACGCGTCGGCGTCCGAGAGAGGGGCGGCGAGATCGAGCGTCAGCCCGCGAACGCGCGCATAGCGCTGTCGCAGGCCTGACGTCTCCTCGCCCGTCGTGGCCATCTGCTGTGCTGTCGGCATGGGAGCTTTCCCGGTGAGCTGGAAGTCAGGGGCTCTAGCTGTCGGACCAACGGCTGCTTGATCCCGTTCGAGGGCACCGTCGCCGATGGGAGGTGCCGGTCTCTCGGCATCTGGGCGGCATGGGCCGAATGTCGATCCTCTCACGGGCAAGGCAGCGCGCCACGGCACCCGGGGACGGACGAAGCGCCCTGCTCGAGCGGCGGCGGCCGGAATCGGTGCGGCGCATCCACCTCGCTACCGCGCCGACCTCGAGCCGGCACCCGTCACGATCAACCCCGAACGCACGGCCGAGTTCCAAGCGCGGCCCGTCGCCCAGGCCGTGAGCGCGACGGGCACGACGCCTGTCCGGGGAGCTGAAAGACCGCGGCATCCACGTCGATGGACTGAGCCCCGGCCCGACCGAGACGCCGGCGTTCGGCCAGCTCTAGCTCACCCAGGCGCCCATCTTCCTTGCCTCCGACGACTCCGCCTTCGTCGTCGGCACCGAGCCGCTGGTCGAGGGCGGCGCGGGCAATCTGTGACGGTGCCGGACAGGATGTCCGGCACGCCCACCCGTCACCAATCGCGGGGGCCTCAGGCCGGAGCGGAGCAGGTGCGTCCACATCCCGGGGCATAGCGAGCGGGTCCCGTGATCGGCCCACTCCAATCCGCTTGGTTGAGAGACGGAGGCCCTGCAGCGGCGCCACCGTCTCCCACCAACCAGTCCATCGAGCCCGGCCGACGATCTCTATCCGTGACCGCCGACCCGCCCGGAGCCCTTCCTCAGCTCGCAGCCTCGAGCTTGTCCTGGGTCTTCGTGTCGAAATCGCTCGCATCATGGCGCTCGTGCAGCTGGCTCGACGGCTCGCCGCTCAGACGGTTGACCATCCGCCCACGCTGCACCGCCGGACGCTCGAGCAGCATGTCGGCCCAGCGCCGGACGTGCTCGTAGTCCTGCACGCTCAGAAACTCGGCGCCGCCGTACCACCAGCCCTTCGCCAGGCCGCCATACCAGGGGAAGATGGCCATATCGGCGATCGTGTATGTGTCGCCCGCGATGTAAGGGGTCTCTGCGAGGCGGCGATCCAGCACGTCGAGCTGACGCTTCACCTCCATCGCGAAGCGATTGATCGCGTACTCGATCTTCACCGGCGCGTAGGCATAGAAGTGCCCGAACCCACCGCCGAGATAGGGGGCACTCCCCATCTGCCAGAAGAGCCAGGAGAGGCATTCGGCGCGCTGGGCCGGCTCGGTCGGCAGGAACGCGCCGAACTTCTCGGCGAGATAAAGAAGGATCGAGCCGGATTCGAAGACGCGAATCGGCTCCGGGCCGCTGCGGTCCACAAGAGCCGGGATCTTCGAGTTCGGATTGACGGCGACGAAGCCGCTGCCGAACTGATCGCCGTCGCCGATCCTGATCAGCCACGCATCATACTCGGCACCCTCGTGCCCGAGGGCCAGCAGCTCCTCCAGCATCACCGTGACCTTCACGCCATTGGGCGTTCCAAGCGAGTAGAGCTGGAGCGGATGCCGGCCGACCGGCAGCTCCTTCTCGTGGGTTGGCCCGGCGATCGGGCGGTTGATGCTCGCGAATCTGCCACCGCTCTCCTTGTCCCAGGTCCAAACCCTCGGTGGCACGTACTCGGACTGCTCTGTCATCGTCGATCTCCAGGCGCCAAAAGTGACGGCTTCATGCCGCTGATCGATAGCTCGATGGAATGGGGGGAACTCGCGCCGGCAACGGCTCGCCGAAAATGGGATCGGATCGGGAGCTTCTCCTGACGGGTCAGCAGATGCCGCGCGTTGGGTTTTAGCTCGCTCGTTCTAGAATGCAGGCTGCCGCAGAGGATTTCAAGGCGCCGGGGCTTTGCCTCGCGCAGGTGACGGGATGGGGAAGCAGCAGGGCTCGACCTCACCGACAGCCGGCCGAGCCGCCATGACCCTTGGGTCCGCGCCGACGCCAGCGGCTTGCCCGCGACGGCCAAGCTCAGGCCGTCGCTCCGGAGCTCTGAAGACGTCTCTCGGAGAGCGGCTGGAGGCGGTCGCTCGCCGACATCAGGCGCGCGCCCCCGCCTCGACCGGGACAGGCGCCGGCATCCCCAGCCGGACGGTGAAAAAGAACGTGCTGCCCCGGCCCTCCTGGCTCCGCACGCCGATGGTTCCGCCCATGAGCTCGATCAGCCTGCGACAGATGCTGAGACCGAGACCGGTGCCGCCATAGCGGCGCGCCACCGACACGTCGGCCTGGCTGAAGGGCTGAAAGATCGCATCCAGCCGCTCGGCCGGGATGCCGCGTCCCGTATCGGTGACGGCGGCACGCAACAGGGCACTCTCGCCCTCAGGCTCGAGCTCCATCTCGAGAGCGACGCTGCCCTGCTCGGTGAACTTCAGCCCGTTGCCCAGCAGGTTGATGAGGACCTGACGGAGGCGACCGGGGTCGCCGATCACCTCCTCGGGCAGCGCCTCGGGAGCCGGCAGCCTGAGCTCCACGCCCTTTGCGGCAGCTTGTGGGCCCAGCAGCTGGCCACACTCCTCGACCAGTCGGCGCAGGTCGAAGGGGATGGCCTCGAGCTCGAGATGCCCGCCGTCGAGCTTCGCCATATCCAGGAGATCGTTCACGAGCTGGAGCATGGCCTCGCCCGCCCGATGGATGATGCTGCCCTGGCGACGGGCCTGCTCCGGCAGCTGGGCCTGGCTGATGAGGGCCGAATGGCCGATGACGCTCGTCAGCGGGGAGCGAAGCTCGTGGCTGACCATCGACACGAAGTCGGCGCGAAAGCGCTGGAGACGCTGCTCCTCGGCGAGCCGCCTCAGGGCGTCCTCGCGCTCGAGCGAGGCGGCGAGGGCGCTGCGCACATTGACGAACCCGACCCAGGACAGCAGGGCCAGGAGCACGAAGACAACCGGTAGGGCAATCATCAGCCAGCGCTGGAGGCTGGCCCCGGGAAGGCTAGCCTGCCAGGCGATGTAGGCGACCGGCACAGCGTCCGGCCCGTCGAGCTCGACGCTCTCCTTGCCCGGAAGCGGATGGTCCACGAGCGCAGCGTCGTCGATCCCATAGTCGCGCTCCAATCGCCCGAGAAGCCGCTCGTCGATCTGCCGCGCGAAGATGAGCCTGCCGGCCTCCCCGGCGGTGACGCGGTTGGGCGTGTCCTGCTCGAGCAGAATGGCGCTCGCTGCCACGGCGTAGACGCCACCGCCGCCCCGGATCACCGCTGCAACCGGCGTTGGCCCGATCAGGTTGTTGCCCTGCAAGCTTGCCAGCAGCCGGTCCAGGATGACACCGAAGCGCCGGCTCGGATCCTCCTCGACGCGCACCCCTTCCACGCTGGCATAGACCAGGTCGCCCGAAGGCGAGCGGATCACGGCCATATCGAGCCCATGCACCTTGTAGAGAAACTCGCCATAGTTCCGGTCTAGCCAGGCGACATCGCGGGCCTTGACCCGCTCAAAGGCCTCGTCCCACCACGAATAGTCGATGCTGACGCGGGAAAGGTCAGCCAGAAGCTCGTCGCGCTGCGCCACGACGATCCGCCGCTCGACCCGCAGATCCGTACGGTTCTCGTGCGATCCGGCGATCCACAGCGCTGCGCCGACGATCGAGAACGCCAGCAGCAGGAGAAGCGCCCAGGGCCATGTCTGGCGGGGACCGCCGATGCGCATCGTGGATGCGCTGACCCCCTCCCGGCTGGCATTGTCGCGCGTCTCATGCACGGGCGCTTTCCAAGCCAGATTGCTGATCATCGTCGGCTGGGCCCCTTTGGCGGGCCCCACCGCTGCCATCTAGCAGGCATTCCATCCTCGAACCTGTTTGTCCAGGTTGCACAGCCGTGGGAGCCGGGTGATGCTCGGTATCCTCGCGGGCGCCCCTGGTCGCTGCCGATTCGGCACCCGCCTCGCCGCGGCGGCCGACGTGGATGGAGAACGATGGACGAGGCCCTGAAGCCCCGGACGGGTGGCACAGGTGATGGCACGGCCGGCACCTCGGCCGCCCTCGAGCGGCTGCGACGGCGCTATGCCATGGGTCTGAGGCAAAAGGTGGCAGAGCTCCAGGCCTGCTGGGAGCTCACGCCCCCGGATCTGGCCGGCCTCGAGCGAGCCGCCCATCGGCTCGCAGGAACGAGCGGGTCTTTCGGCTTCACCGAGATCGGCCACCATGCCGCCGCCCTCGAGGAGCTGCTGCACACGGCGCGCGAGGCCGGCCGGCACCCGAGCCGCGCAGCGGTCGAGGCTCTGCTCAACTCCCTGCGCGGCAACCTTCCCTGAGACGCGGATCACGCCACCTCAGGACGAGTCGGACGCGTCGAGCATCTGCCGCACCTGCTGGGCCAGGGTGAGCGGATCGAACGGCTTGGCGAGCACGGCTGTGGCCCCGAGCTGCTTGAACCGGTCGATCTCGCCGGGCAGGACCTTGGCCGTGAAGAAGACGACCGGCGTGCCGGCACAGCCAGGCATCAGGCGCAGACGGGCAAGGGTGCCCGGCCCGTCGAGCTCCGGCATCATCACGTCGAGCAGGACGATGTCGGGGCGAAACTCCTCGACCATGCCCAGCGCCTCAGCGCCGGAGCAGCAGGTACGAACCTCGAGATCATCGTCGAACTGCAGGGCGATCGTCACGAGCTCGCGAATGTCCGGCTCATCGTCAACGTACAAAACGCGCCGACGGCGCTCATCCGATGTCAACGTCAGGGCTCCCGGCTGAGGAGATCGTTCTTTTTGGACGGCCCTATGGTATCCGCTCGCGTGCCGTCGCGCCACAACGGGCGCTCGAAGGGGAATGCTGGGCCGGTCTCCTCTCTAGCGACCATGCCTACCCGCCCGGCCAGCGCTTGCCGGCGGTCTCTGGCGGCGCGGCGCTCGGCGACGCTCCATCGGCTGGGCGGGCCGCGACAGCTGCGCCGCGCCGGGCTAGGGTCGGTCAGGGCACGATCAAGACAGGGCCGAGGGCTGCATATGGCCAGCATGCCAGTCGCCGCATCTAGCGATCCCGACACGGCCAAGCAGACGCCAAGCAGCGACGTCGTGCCGGTTCGATGATGGGGGCTCTCGAGCGCGCAGCGGATCTGTGCCGACGGCTGCGCTCCCTTGTCGGCTTCGGTGGCGACGCGCCCGGACGGGTGCGCCTGCACACTGTCACGGTGATGCGGTGGATCGCGGTCGGTGGCCAGCTCTTCACCATTCTCTTCGTGCAGTTCTCGCTGGGCATCAACCTGCCACTCCCAGCGATGCTGCCTGCGGTGGCGCTGACCGCAGCGATCAACCTCGTCCTGACGCTGACCTTCGCAGGGCCGACCCGGCTGTCGGAGCGAAGCGCTGCCGTGCTCTTCGGCTACGACATCGTCCAGCTCTGCTACCTCCTGGCCCTCACGGGCGGGCTCCAGAATCCATTCTCCATCCTGCTGCTGCTGCCGGTGGCGCTGGCGGCTGGCACCCTGGGCTTCGGCGCCACCCTGGGCCTCACCGCGCTGGCCCTGCTCGGCACCAGCCTGCTGGCACTCTTTCCGACCGATCTGCCCTGGCGGGGAGGCGGCATGGCGCTGCCTGCCCTCTATGTGCTCGCGAGCTGGACCGCGCTCTGCACGGCCATGATCCTGATCTCGATCTTCGCTTGGAACAGCACCGAAGAATCCAGACGATACGCCGAGGCGCTGGCGGCGACGCAGCTCGCCCTGGCGCGCGAGCAGCAGCTCTCGGCGCTGGGCGGCCAAGCGGCCGCTGCCGCCCATCTCCTCGGCAGCCCTCTCGGCACGATCAACGTGATCGCACGGGAGCTGGTGCGAGAGCTGCCTCGGGACAGCCCGCTTCTCGAGGAGGCCGAGGAGCTCCTGGGCCAGACCCAGCGGTGCCGCGAGATCCTGCAGACACTGGGCCGGCGTCCTTCGGCGGACGAGCATCGGCCCTTCACGCAGGCACCGCTGTCGACCCTGCTCGAGGGCATCGCCGAGGAGTTCGGCCGACCCGGCATCGCCGTGGATGTCGCGGTCGAGCCGGCCGACGACACCGCCGAGCCGAGCCTCGAGCTGGCGCCCGAGATGCGCCATGCGCTGGCCAACCTCATCGACAATGCCATCCAGTTCGCCGAGACCGAGGTGCTGATCTCGATCCGCCCAAGCCGGGCAGGCGTCGAGCTTTTGATTGAGGATGACGGGCCGGGCTTCGCGCCGGAGGTGCTCGATTGGCTCGGCGAGCCCTATATCTCGTCGCGCAGTGGCAAGGGCGGCCTGGGGCTCGGCGTGTTCATCGCCATCACCTTGCTTGCTCGCGCCGGGGCTTCGCTTCATTTTGAGAATCGTGCAAAGGGGGCGCGCGTCCGCATCACCTGGCCGCCGCAGGCTCTCGAGAGCCTGATCCAGGAGACCCAGCATGGCCGATGAGATCATCGATACGAGCAGCACGACAGCCAGAGGCACGCCGGTGCGCACCGCCCCCGCGGAGGGGCCGGTGCTGCTTCTCGTCGACGACGATGCCCCGCTGCGACGTACGCTGCAGCGCGCGATGGAGCGACGGAGCTTCCGCGTGTTCGCGGCCGAGAGCCTGCGCGAGGGCTTGAACCTCGCCCATACGATCCGGCCGGACTTCGCGGTCATCGACCTGAGGCTGGAGGATGGCAGCGGCATCGAGCTCGTGAAGCGACTGCGCGAGCTGCACCCGAAGGTCCGCATCGTCATCCTGACGGGCTATGGCAACATCGCGACGGCGGTGGCCGCGGTGAAGGCGGGCGCCATCGACTACCTGGCCAAGCCCGCCGACGCGGATGAGGTGATCAACGCGCTGTTGGCCTCGGGCTCGAGCCTGCCCCCGCCGCCCGAGAATCCCATGTCGGCCGATCGCGTGCGCTGGGAGCATATCCAGCGCGTCTTCGAGCAGTGCAATCGAAACGTGTCGGAAACCGCGCGACGGCTTAATATGCACCGTCGCACGCTGCAGCGGATACTGAACAAGCGGGCCCCGCGCGAATAGGCCGTCCAGGGCTCGCGCCGGGAGCCCAAAAGGGGAGGCGGCCAATGATGCAGAACGAGGAGATCCTCGCCACGGCGAGCCAGGCAAGCCGCAAGCTCCTGCTGGTCGATGACGACGCGCCGCTGCGGCGCAACCTCGAGCGGGCGCTCGAGCGAAGCGGCTTCGCCGTCGCCTCGGTCGGCACGCTGAAGGAAGCGTTCGTCGCCGCCACCGATCAGGTCCCCGACTATGCCGTCTTGGACCTCAACCTCGAGGACGGCCACGGCATGGAGCTGGTCGACACGCTCCGGGACATGAATCCGGGCTGCCGGATCGTCATCCTGACGGGCTACGACAGCATCGCCTCGAGCGTCCTGGCGCTGAAGGCCGGCGCTGTCGACTATCTGGCGAAGCCGGTCGCCGCCGAGGCCGTGGTGGCAGCCCTGACCGCGGGCGGCGCCGACGCCCATACGAAGCACGACACGCCCATGTCGGCCGACCGGGTCCGCTGGGAGCACATCCAGCGGGTCTTCGAGCAGTGCAACCGCAACGTCTCCGAGACGGCTAGGCGCCTGGGCATGCACCGCCGCACGCTGCAGCGCATCCTCTCGAAGCGCGCACCACGCTGAGTGGCGGGGCCCGGCACGATCGCTCGAGCGTGGGCGAGGCGGACCTTCTCAGGTGCGCCCGGCGAGGGTCTCGAACATCACGATGTAGCCACGCCGCGGCGTGGCGCCGGCGGTGCCGCCGCCAAGCGCCATCACGACGGCCTGCGACGTTCTCACCTTGCCGGGCGACACGTAGGTCGCGTTGAACCCGCCACGGCCGAGCCGGCCCTCCAAGAGGCTCGCCCACATCTCTTTCATGCCTGGGCCGCGCAGGATCATGATGTTGTCGAGCCGCTGGCCGACGGTCGCCCGCGCGTCGAGATTGAGCCAGAGAACGAAGGCGCGGTTGAGCTGCCTGACGCTCCTTTCCGCGTCGAGCACGAGACTAGGCAGCGGGCACGCCTCGAGCACGCGGGCGAGATCCTGGGTGTTGCCCGCGAGCGCCAGCTTCTCGAGCTCACGCTCGAGGCTCTGCCCGCGCATGCGGGCATGGATGAGCGAGAAGGTTCTCAACGTGGAGGCGAGGTTGGTCCGGTCGGGCGTTGCCTCGGCCACCTCGTTGACGAGGCTCGACAGCCTGAGCGAGCGGCTGTCAGCCACCTCCTTGAGATAGCTCCAGAATTCCGCCTCGAGCTTGATCGAGGTGCGCACCTCACCGATGCGCATGGTCTTTCGAATCATGCGTCAGCCCTCACGCGCGGCTCGGTTCTGATACGCACCATAATACTTCCATGCAAGCGAGATCACCGTTGAGGGCGGATAATGCTGTCGCAAGGGTTATCAGACCCTTAAGCTAAACGCCTATCGGCATATAATTTCCCAGAGGCCCATTTTTTCGAGCCGGGAGCGGACAGATGAGCGAGCGGGCGGAGCCAACGACAAAGCTGGCACCCACAGCGGCGGCGGGTCAGATCGTCGTCGCGCAGGCGCAGGCTGGGACGAGCACGACCGCCGAGGCGCCCAACTCCGCGCCGCCGGCCCACGCCGCCGTCGAGGTTGTCCCGCCGCCCTCGCCGGGCGAGCTCGTCACGATCCACGCCCAGCCCGGCGAAGAGATCTCCCTGCCGGACAAGGCATTCGATCCCCGCGACGCGCACTACACGGTTGACCACGGCAACCTGGTCGTGACGCTGCACAACGGGGCCGTCGTCACGGTCACGGACTTCTTCGAGACGCATGGCACGCCGCCCACGCTCTCGGTTCTGGACGGTCCTGCCGTGCCGGCCCCGGTCCTGCTCGAGCGATCGGTGGCCGTGGCGGACGTGACACAGATCGAGCCCTCGGTCGGGCAGACCAACCCGAACCTGACCGGACCCGCGCAGTTCACCCCATTCCACCCTGGCACCATCGGCGCCGGCCTCGAGCCGCTCGGGCCTCAGGGACCCGTGGGCTTCTCCCATAGCGTCCAGTTTGGCGAGCCGACCCTCTACGTCACGCAGGAGAACGGTGGCGGCGGCGGCTCCGGGGCCGCGCCCGTTGTCACGGTCGCCAATGACGTGACCGGCGTGATCGGCATCAACACCGACGGCTACAACCCGCCGTCGGACTCGCCGCTGCCGACCATCTCGGAAGGGCACACGCTGGCCGAGAACGAGATCAACGGCCTGCCGGCGAGCTTCGTCACCCTCGACCAGACGCGCAGCGTCGACATCGTCTTCAACAACGAGGTGGCGCTCTACAAGAACGCGCTCGTTGCCTATGAGGTCGGCTCCGACGGCACAATCACCAACGCCAAGGTCGTCTTTCCCGACGTCAACAGCTTCGCCACAACCCCCTCGTTCCAGGACGGCACCGGGCCGCTCCATCCGGGCAACTCGTTCTCACTGGGCACCTACGCGGCTGGCACCACCTTGGGCTTCGCGCTGCTGCAGAACGCCTGGAACATCAACGCGCACGATCTGCTGACCAGCGGCACGATCGAGATCATCGATCCGAACACCGGCAAGCCGCTCAACATCAACACGATGGACTACCAGGACGGTGGTCAGCCGCCCGAGCTCGTGCACGTCGCGGCCGACGGCAGCGAGACGGTCCTCAACGGCTTCGCCTTCTTCACCTCCGATGCCAGCGAGTGGACGCCGGACCACAACCGGCTCAATGTCGGCTTCCAGGGTCACGTCATCCACGGCTACGACAGCGAGACGGGCGGCACGCTCTTCTCGTTCGAGGACGGGTATCCGAAGAGCGATCGCGACTTCAACGATGCGACCTTCAGCTTCCAGCCGAACGACACCGTCGACGGTCATCAGGTGGCGGTGGGCGACTCGCAGGGGCTCCTCCATGCCCAGGTGACCGACGCCGACAGCACCCAGCTCGAGGCCGGGCACGTCAGCATCACGGCCGGATTGCACGCGGGCGACGAGCTCTACATTCCCGGCCTGACGGGCGACGGCGTCGTCCCCGGCACGAACATCGCCGTGCACTTCGCCTCGCCGACCGATATCCAGCTGTCTGGCGTCGATTCCGTGCAGCACTACACCGACGTGCTGGACGCCATCTCCTACACGTCGACCGCCGGCTCCCCGGACGCGGGCGAACGGACCATCACCGTCACCGTGACGGACGACTCCGGCAACACCAGCGATCCCGCCAGCACCGTGATGGACATCACCAACAACATCAAGGTGCTGACGTCCGGCGACGACACCTACACCGGCACCTTCCACGCCGATGCCATCCTGGGGCTCGGGGGCAGCGACGTGATCCACGGCGCCGCCGGAAACGACATCATCAATGGCGGCTCCGGCAACGACTTCCTCTATGGCGACGCGGGCAACGACACGCTTCAGGGCTCGGCCGGCGCGGATACGCTCTGGGGCGGAACCGGCGCCGATACCTTCGTCTACACCGCGCTCAGCGACGGCACCGACACGATCGTCGACTTCAACACGGGCGAAGGCGATCGTCTGGATCTCACCAAGTTCTTCAAGGGCACCGGCTTCGACCCCCACGCCGCCGACGCCTCGAGCTATCTGAGCTTCCAGCAGGTGGGCAGCCACGAGGTCGATGTCGTCGTGGACCGGGACGGCTCCGGCAACCAGTATCAGTCGCACGTGGCCTTCCATCTGATGAACCAGTCGGACCCGGCCTCGCTCACCATCGCGAGCGCCACGACCTATGGTCACGCGACGGACGGCGCCACCACCTGAGGCTGCGGGCCGGCATCGTTGTCGGCCCCTGCCCACCTCTCGCCACCGCGATTGAGCCACCTGACAGCGGTGCGGCGTTTCGAGCCACCCTGCATCGCCCGGGCTGCTTGTCGTGCCGCAGCGCAGCGGGTAGACAGGCCTCGATCTTTTGCTCCTCGCACACGCAGGTGCACCGTCATCTTGAGGGAGCCCGGCTGCTCATGGCTCGAAAGAAAATTGCGCTCATCGGTGCCGGTCAGATCGGCGGCACGCTCGCCCTCCTGGTCGGCCTGAAGGAGCTCGGCGACGTCGTGCTCTTCGACGTCGTCGAAGGCATGCCCGCAGGCAAAGCCCTCGATCTCGTCCAGAGCTCTCCCGTCGAGGGCTTCAACTCGTCGATGAGCGGGACGAGCGACTACGCGGCCATCAGTGGGGCCGACGTCGTCATCGTCACCGCCGGCATCCCGCGCAAGCCGGGCATGAGCCGCGACGACCTCATCTCGACCAACGCCGGGGTGATCAAGGCGGTCGGCGAGAGCATCAAGCGCTACTGCCCCGAGGCCTTCGTCATCGTCATCACCAACCCCTTGGATGCGATGGTGTGGGTGATGCAGAAGGTCAGCGGCCTGCCGCCCGAGAAGGTCGTGGGCATGGCCGGCGTGCTGGACAGCGCCCGCTTCCGCTACTTCCTGGCCGACGAGTTCAAGGTGTCGGTCGAGGATGTCACGGCCTTCGTGCTGGGCGGTCACGGCGACAGCATGGTGCCGCTGGTCCGCTACTCCACGGTGGCCGGCATCCCGCTGCCCGACCTCGTCAAGATGGGCTGGACCACCCAGGAGCGGCTCGACCAGATTGTGCAGCGCACGCGCGACGGCGGTGCCGAGATCGTGGGCCTCCTGAAAAGCGGCTCCGCCTTCTACGCACCTGCCGCCTCGGCGATCTCGATGGCCGAGAGCTACCTCAAGGACAAGAAGCGCGTCGTGCCCTGCGCCGCCCATCTGTCCGGTCAGTACGGTGTCAGCGATCTCTATGTCGGCGTCCCGGTGGTGCTCGGGGCCGGCGGTGTCGAGAGGATCGTGGAGATCGAGCTCGATCAGACCGAGAAGGCCGCGTTCGACAAATCGGTGGCCTCCGTAAGGGGCCTCTGCGACGCCGTGAAGCTCTGAGCCCCCGAAGGGCGAGCCGATATGAACATCCATGAGTACCAGGCCAAGGCGCTGCTCGCCGAGCACGGCGTCGCCATTCTGCGTGGGCATGTGGCCTACACCGCCGAGGAAGCCGAGGAGGCCGCGCGCAAGCTCGGTGGCCCGATCTGGGTGGTGAAGGCGCAGATCCATGCCGGGGGCCGCGGCAAGGCTGGCGGCGTCAAGCTTGCCCGCTCGATCGAGGAGGTGCGCCAGCATGCCTCCGACATCCTCGGCATGACCCTCGTGACGCACCAGACCGGCCCGCAG
Source organism: uncultured Alphaproteobacteria bacterium (assembly GCA_963735065.1). GTDB lineage: Bacteria > Pseudomonadota > Alphaproteobacteria > Geminicoccales > Geminicoccaceae > CAVTJL01. Next base: position 956,095 of record CAVTJL010000001.1, read on the forward strand.
GGCCGCGTCGTCAAGCGCGTCTATATCGAGGACGGCTGCAATATCGCCCGCGAGCTCTATCTGGGCGCCGTGATCGACCGTGCCACCTCGCGGGTGACGATCATGGCCTCGACCGAGGGCGGCGTGGAGATCGAGGAGGTCGCCTCCAAGAACCCGGAGAAGATCCTCAAGGTAGCGATCGACCCCGTCACCGGGCTCATGCCCTTCCACGGCCGCCAGGTCGCCTTCGGCCTGGGGCTGAAGGGCAAGGAGGTGCAAAAGGCGGTGGCCTTCATGAAGGGCCTCTATGACTGCCTGGTCCAGCGCGACGCCTCGCTGGTCGAGATCAACCCACTGGTCGTGACCGGCGATGGTGATCTCGTGGCCCTCGACGCCAAGATGAACTTCGACAGCAATGCCCTCTTCCGCCAGCCCAAGATCGTCGAGCTGCGCGATCTGGACGAGGAGGATCCGCAGGAGATCGAGGCCAGCCGGCACGAGCTCAACTACATCCGTCTCGACGGCAACATCGCCTGCATGGTCAACGGCGCCGGCCTCGCCATGGCGACGATGGACATCATCAAGCTCTATGGCGGCAGCCCGGCCAACTTCCTCGACGTCGGCGGTGGCGCCACCAAGGAGCGGGTGACCGCGGCCTTCAAGCTCCTGCTGTCCGATCCCAACGTCGAGGGCGTGCTGGTCAACATTTTCGGCGGGATCATGCGCTGCGATGTGATCGCCGAGGGCGTGGTCGCCGCAGCGCGCGAGGTCAACCTCACCGTGCCCCTGGTCGTCCGTCTGGAGGGCACCAACGTCGAGCTCGGCAAGCAGATCATGGCCGAGTCCGGTCTACCCATCATTCCCGCCGACGATCTGGCCGATGCTGCGGCCAAGGTGGTCGACGCCGTCAGGAAGGCAGCCTGATGTCCGTTCTCGTCGGATCCGAGACCAAGGTCATCTGTCAGGGCTTCACCGGCGCCCAGGGCACCTTCCATTCCGAGCAGGCGATCGCCTACGGCACCAAGATGGTGGGTGGCGTGACCCCTGGCAAAGGTGGTGAGAGCCATCTGGGCCTGCCCGTGTTCGACACGGTCAAGCAGGCCCGCGAGAGCACCGGCTGCGACGCCTCGGTCATCTACGTGCCGGCCGCCTTCGCGGGCGACGCCATCCTCGAGGCCATCGACGCCGAGGTGCCGCTCGTCGTCTGCATCACCGAGGGCATCCCGGTGATGGACATGATCAAGGTGAAGCGCGCGCTGTGCGGCTCGTCCACGCGGCTGATCGGCCCCAACTGCCCAGGGGTCATCACGCCCGGCCAGTGCAAGATCGGCATCATGCCCGGTCACATCCATCTTCCGGGCAAGGTCGGGATCGTCTCGCGCTCTGGCACGTTGACTTACGAGGCCGTTGCCCAGACGACCGTGACCGGGCTCGGCCAGTCGACCTGCGTCGGGATCGGCGGTGACCCGGTCAAGGGCATGGAGTTCATCGAGGTGCTCGAGATGTTCCTGGGCGATCCCGGCACCGAGGGCATCATCATGATCGGCGAGATCGGTGGCAGCGCCGAGGAGGATGCGGCGGCCATCATCAAGAGCGCCAAGACGAAGAAGCCGGTGGCCGGCTTCATCGCCGGGCGCACCGCCCCGCCGGGCCGGCGAATGGGCCATGCGGGCGCCATCATCTCCGGCGGCAAGGGTGGTGCCGAGGAGAAGCTCGAGGCCATGCGCTCGGCCGGCATCCGGATCGCCGAGAGCCCGGCGGCGATCGGCAAGGCCATGCTCGAGGCGATGGGCGGCTAGCGACGAGGCGGCCGCTTGGCACCCGCGTCGCTCGGCGTACATAGAGAGGCGGCGAGAGGCGAGGACCATGGCGAAACGTATTGAGCTCGAGCAGACCTCCTTCCTCTATGGCGGCAACGGCGCCTTTCTCGATGAGCTCTATGCTCGCTACCTGATCGACCCGTCGGCGATCGATGCGAGCTGGCGGGCCTATTTCGACGATCTGGGCCCCGAGAACCGGACACTGTTCCAGCGCGCGCGGGCGGCGCTGACGCCGCGGCCGCGTGACCTGCGGCCGGCGCCCGCCAACGTCAACCTGCCCGCCGGGGTCAGTCTCGACGAGCCGGCGGTCAAGGCGCTCATCCACGACCATCTCCGGGTCATCATGCTGATCCGGGCGTTTCGCGTGCGCGGTCATCTGATCGCGAGGCTCGATCCCCTGGGCCTCACCGGCAGCCACCATCATCCAGAGCTCGACTACCGCACCTACGGCTTCACCGACGCCGATCTCGACCGGCCATTCTATCTCGACCATGTGCTGGGCCTCGAGACGGCGACCCTCCGCCAGATCATGGAGGTGCTGCAGAAGACCTACAGCTCGACCGTCGGCATCGAGTTCCTGCATATCCAGGAGCCGGATCAGAAGAGCTGGATCCAGTCCCGGATCGAGGGCACGGGCGGCATCTTCGACGCGACGGCCGAGGACAAGCGCGCCATCCTCGAGCAGCTGACCGAGACGGAGGGCTTCGAGCAGTTCCTCCAGGTCAAGTTCCCCGGCACCAAGCGCTTCGGCCTCGACGGCGGCGAGAGCGCCATCCCGGCGCTCGAGGCCATCATCCGCACGGCGGCAGGCCACGGTGTGGAGGAGATCGTCCTGGGCATGCCGCATCGCGGCCGCCTCAACGTCCTCGCCAACGTGATGGGCAAGCCCTACGCCGCCATCCTCTCGGAATTCCAGGGCCACGCCGTCTATGACGAGGTCCTGGGCTCGGGTGACGTGAAGTATCACCTGGGCACGTCGACCGACCGCGACCTGCCGGACGGCAAGCACGTCCACCTCTCGCTCACGGCCAACCCCTCGCATCTCGAGGCGGTGAACCCTGTCGTGATGGGCAAGGTGCGCGCCAAGCAGCGCCAGCGGGGTGATGTCGAGCGGGCGCAGGTGATGGGCGTCCTGATGCACGGCGACGCCGCCTTCATCGGCCAGGGCGTCGTGCACGAATGCCTCGAGATGTCGGAGCTGAAGGGCTACCGGACCGGCGGCACGATCCATCTCATCGTCAACAACCAGATCGGCTTCACGACGAGCCCGACCTATGGGCGCAGCTCGCCCTATCCCTCGGATGTGGCCCGCGGCGTGCAGTGCCCGATCTTCCACGTGAACGGCGACGATCCCGTGGCCGTGACGCACGTCTCCCGCCTCGCGACCGAGTTCCGCCAGAAGTTCAAGAAGGACGTCGTGATCGACATGTGGTGCTACCGGCGCCACGGTCACAATGAGGGCGACGAGCCGGGCTTCACCCAGCCCCTCATGTACAAGAAGATCGCGGACCACCCGACGACCCGTCAGGTCTATGCGCAGCGGCTGGAGCAGCGCGGGATCCTGGCCGAGGGCGAGGCACAGCAGCTCTACGACACCTTCCTGCAGCAGCTCGAGGCGGCGCACGAGGCGTCCCGGAGCTACAAGGGCAACCGTGCCGACTGGCTCGAGGGTGCCTGGAAGGGGCTGCGCAAGGCCCCGATGGTCTACGAGCGCGGCAGCACCGCCAGCGCCACCGACAGCCTTCGCGAGCTCGGCCTCAAGATGACCGAGCTGCCCGAGAGCCTCCATGTGCATTCCCGGCTGAAGCGCGTCATCGGCCAGCGGCACAAGGCGATCGAGAGCGGCGAGGGCATCGACTGGGCCACGGCCGAGCATCTGGCGCTGGCGACCCTTCTGGTCGAAGGCTATCCGGTCCGCCTCTCGGGCGAGGATGTCGGCCGCGGCACCTTCAGCCAGCGGCACGCCGTCATCTCCGACCAGGAGACCGAGGAGCACTGGGTCCCGCTCGCCAATCTCTCGAAGAGCCAGGCCAGCTTCGAGGTCTTCGACAGCCTGCTCTCCGAGGAGGGCGTCTTGGGCTTCGAGTACGGCTACAGCCTGGCCGATCCCAACTGCCTCGTGATCTGGGAGGCGCAGTTCGGCGACTTCGCCAATGGCGCCCAGGTCTATTTCGACCAGTTCATCAGCTCGGGCGAGGCCAAGTGGCTGCGGATGTGCGGGCTCGTCTGCCTGCTGCCGCACGGCTTCGAGGGCCAGGGGCCCGAGCACAGCTCGGCGCGCCTCGAGCGGTTCCTTCAGCTGTACGCTGAGGACAACATGCAGGTGGTCTATCCCAGCACGCCTGCGAGCTACTTCCACGCGCTGCGCCGCCAGCTTCATCGCGACTTCAGGAAGCCGCTGATCGTGATGACGCCCAAGTCCCTGCTGCGCCACAAGCGCTGCGTGTCGTCGCTGGCCGAGATGGGACCGGGCACGAGCTTTCATCGCGTGCTCTACGAGACCCCCCCGAGCCCGGCCGACAAGAGCATCGAGCGCGTCGTGATGTGCAGCGGCAAGGTCTATTACGACCTCCTGCAGGCGCGCGAGGAGCTGGGCCTCGACGGCAAGGTGGCGCTCGTCCGCCTCGAGCAGCTGGCTCCCTTCCCCGAGGAGGTCCTGACCGAGGAGCTGGCGCGCTACCCGGCGACGGCCCGCTACGTCTGGTGCCAGGAGGAGCCGCGCAACATGGGCGCCTGGTTCTTCGTGGCGCCGCGCACCGAGAACATCATGGAAGCGCAGGCCAAGGAGCAGCGCCGGCTCGTCTATGCCGGCCGCAAGCCTGCAGCATCGCCTGCCACCGGCTTTCTTGCCCAGCACGAGCGCGAGCAGCGCCAGCTGGTCGAGGATGCCTTCACGCTTTGAGCCACCGACGAGCCGGAGAGAATAAGACATGAGCGTCGAGATCCGCATCCCAACGCTCGGTAAGTCGGTGACCGAGGCGACCATCGCCCGCTGGATCAAGAAGGCGGGTGACCAGGTCGCGGCCGACGAGCCGCTGGTCGAGCTCGAGACGGACAAGGTGAGCCTCGAGGTGCCGGCCCCGGCTGCGGGCAGGCTGGCCGAGGTGCTGGTCGAGGAGGGCGCCGACGTCGAGGTCGGCACCGTCATCGGCCGCATCGAGGAAGGTGCCGGAGCCGCGGCGGCGAAGCCCGAGCCTGCCGCGAAGGCAGCGCCCGCCGCTGCCAAGGCCGAGCCCGCCAAGACCGAGAAGCCGGCCCCGTCCTCGGGCGACGGTGCTGCGCAGGCCGGCCCCGCGGCCCGCAAGATCGCGACCGAGCAGGGGATCGATCTCGGCTCCGTGCCGCCGACGGGCCCCAAGGGCAACGTCACCAAGGCCGACGTTCTGACCGCTGGGGAAGCCAAGCCCGCCCCGGCTGCCGAGGCGCCTGCGGCCGAGCCCCCGGCGCCGCGCGCCTCGGGACGCGAGGAGCGGGTGCGCATGACCCGCCTCAGGAAGCGGATCGCCGAGCGCCTCAAGGAGGCGCAGAACACGGCCGCCATGCTCACCACCTTCAACGAGGTGGACATGGGCGCGGTCATGGCGCTGCGCGGCCGCTATCAGGACAGCTTCACCAAGAAGCACGGCGTGAAGCTCGGCTTCATGGGCTTCTTCGTGAAGGCCTCGATCGAGGCGCTGCGCGCCTTCCCCGCCGCCAATGCCGAGATCGACGGCGATGAGATCGTCTACAAGCACTACTACGACATCGGCGTGGCGGTGAGCACCCAGCAGGGCCTGGTGGTGCCGGTGCTGCACGACGCGGATGTGCTGAGCCTCGCCGACATCGAGAAGAAGATCGGCGATCTCGGCAAGCGCGCCCGTGAGGGCAAGCTCGCGATGGAGGAGCTGACGGGCGGCACCTTCTCGATCACCAACGGCGGCATCTTCGGCTCGCTGATGTCGACCCCGATCCTGAACCCGCCGCAGGTGGCGATCCTCGGCATGCACAAGATCCAGGAGCGGCCGATGGTGGTCGACGGAAAGATCGAGGTGCGGCCGATGATGTATCTCGCCCTCTCCTACGACCATCGCATGATCGATGGCCGCGAGGCGGTGAGCTTCCTCGTCCGGGTCAAGGAGTGCATCGAGGACCCGCAGCGGATCCTCCTCGACGCATAGCGGCCCTGCCTGCGTTGCCGGGTCGCCGGCGCGTGCGTATATTCATGCCAGCGAAGCTGAATATGCAGTGTCATCATGCCGCTCTACGTTCGCGACGACAAGGTCAAGGAGCTGGCCGACCGGGTAGCGGCGCTCAGCCGTAGCACCGTCACCGAAGCCGTGCGGGTCGCGCTGGAGCATCGGCTGAAAGAGCTGGATGACGAGCGCGCCGAGCGCCGCCGTAAGATCGATGCGATTCTCGCCGAATTCGACGCCGAACCCGATCTCGCGCCGGGCTTTACGGACAAAGACCTCTACGACGAGAATGGCGATCCAGTGCTTTGATGATCGTGGTCGACACCTCGGCCGTGATCGCCATCCTGTTCGCCGAGCCCGAGCGGCAGACATTTCTCAAGGCCATCACGAGCCACGAGACGGCAATCTCCGCCGCCAATGTCGTCGAGTGCTTTCGCGTCGTCGGCAACCGCACGCCGCGGCTGCGCTCGCGGATCGCCTTGCTGCTCAAGAGCACCGAGACCGAGATCGTCTCGGTCGACGAGGGTCAGATCCGCTTCGCCGAGGAAGGGCACGCGCGCTTCGGCAAGGGCGGAGGCAGGCCGCCGGCCGTCCTCAATTTCGGTGACCTCTTCGCCTACGCGCTGGCGCGGCATCTCGACGCGCCGCTCCTGTTCAAGGGCGACGACTTCGCCCAGACGGACGTGCGTGTAGCGCTGGCCGGCTGAACCCAAAGAACCTGACGCAAAGGAAACGCCATGAGCGATGCCACGTACGATCTTGTCGTCATCGGCGGTGGGCCGGGCGGCTATGTGGCGGCAATCAAGGCAGCCCAGCTGGGCCTCAAGGTCGCCTGCGTCGAGAAGCGCGGCACGCTCGGCGGCACTTGCCTCAACGTCGGCTGCATCCCCTCGAAGGCGCTGCTGCACTCCTCGCATCTGTACGAGGAGGCCGGCCACGGCTTCAAGCAGCACGGCATCAAGGTGAAGGGCCTCGACCTCGACCTCGGCGCCATGCTCGACAACAAGGACAAGGTGGTCGAGGGCCTGACCTCCGGCGTCGAGTTCCTCTTCAAGAAGAACAAGGTCGACTACGTCGATCGGCAGCGGCCGGATCGTCTCGCCCGGCAAGGTCGCCGCCGAGACCAAGGACGGTGCCAAGGAGCTCTCGACCAGGAACATCCTGATCGCCACGGGCTCGGACAGCATGCCGCTGCCGGGTGTGACGGTCGACGAGGAGCGCATCGTCTCCTCGACGGGCGCCCTCGACCTCGACGAGGTGCCAAAGCACCTGCTCGTCGTGGGTGGCGGCTATATCGGGCTCGAGATGGGCACCGTGTGGCGCCGTCTCGGCAGCAAGGTGACGGTCGTCGAGTTCCTCGACCGGATCACGCCCGGCATGGACGGCGAGGTGAGCAAGCAGCTCCAGCGCATCCTCCAAAAGCAGGGCATGACCTTCAAGCTCGGCACCAAGGTCGCCGGCGTGGAGGCCAAAGGCGACGGCCTCGCGGTCACGGTCGAGCCCGCCAAGGGCGGCGATCCCGAGGTGATCGAGGCCGACACGGTCCTCGTCTCGATCGGCCGGCGACCCTACACGGAAGGGCTGGGCCTCGAGGGCGTGGGGGTCGAGCTGGACGAGCGTCGCCGCGTCAAGGTGGACGAGCAGTTCCGCACGAACGTCGAGGGCATCTATGCGATCGGCGACGTGATCCGCGGCCCGATGCTGGCCCACAAGGCCGAGGAGGAGGGAAGCTGCGTCGCCGAGCAGCTGGCCGGGCAGCACCCCCACATCGACTACGACATCATCCCGGGCGTGGTCTACACGGCCCCCGAGGTCGCCTCGATCGGCAAGACCGAGGAGCAGCTCAAGGAGGCCGGAACCGCCTACAAGGTCGGCAAGTTTCCATTCCAGGCCAACAGCCGTGCGCGCTGCACCGGCGACACCGACGGGTTCGTCAAGCTTCTGGCCGATGCCAAGACCGACCGCGTGCTGGGTGCCCACATCATCGGATCAGAGGCCGGCACGCTGATCGGCGAGATCGGCATTGCCATGGAGTTCGGCGCGTCGAGCGAGGACATCGCCCGCACCTGCCATGCGCATCCGACGATGGAGGAGGCGATCAAGGAGGCGGCGCTCGCCACCTTCTTCAAGCCGATCCACATCTGAGCGAGGCCCCGCTGGCCGGGAGATCGCCACGCCATGCTGCACTGCGTCACGCTGTCCCTTGAATGATCGCTGCGGCGTCCCTTTATTATTGTGCAGTGCAGCATGGCAAGGAGTTCACCGATGGCCCGCACCACCTCTCCCAAGGTTGCCCTTCCGAAGTTCGACCTCGATGGCCTGTTCGCCCTGCAGCGGGCGAACCTCGAGAGCCTGACCCAGGCGCAGCAGGTTTGGGTTGATGCCACCCAGGCGATCGTTCGCCTGCAGCACAACTGGGTCCAGGAGGTCTTCAAGGGCTTCGAGGGCGTCGGCCAGATCGACGCGCAGAAGAAGCCCGAGGCTTATCTGGCGGACGCCAAGGTCAATGCCGAGAAGGCGATGGCCGTGGCCAAGCAGGGCTTCGATCTCGGCGTGAAGGCGCAGAGCGAGGTCGCTCAGATCCTGACCAAGCGCGCCGCCGCGAACATCGACGAGATCAAGGGTTTCGCCGCGGCCTGAGCAAGGCCTGCGAGCCCCTTCCGGACGGTCCCTGCTCCTCCTCCCTCCTCCTCGGGCCGTCCGGCTTTCCGGGCCCCGGGCGCCCTGTCGCCCGGGGCCTTTTCCTATGCGCCGAACGGACGAGCCTACGCTGACGCGGTCAGATGCTCTGCCAGCCGCCTGGCGTGGGAGGGCAGGGCATCGAGCCGCCGCACGGCGACCACGAGCCGACGCTCGGCCCACGGATCCTCCAGCGGCACGAGGGTAAGCGCTCCCCCGGCATCCCATCGTCGGGCCGCTGCCTCGGGGACCACCGCCACGCCGGCGCCGAGCGCGACCATGCGGCAGACGGCGTCGAGCCCGCGCACCCGCACGCGCGTCCGCATCCGGCCACCCGTCCGTGCCGCGTGCGCGGCCAGATGCCCACCGAGCGCGCTGTCGCCGGAAAGGCCCACGAACTCGCTGGCCAGCGCTTCCGCGAAGGCAAGTCGCGTCCGGCCCGCGAGCGCATGGCCCTGAGGCGCTATGAGCACGAGGCGGTCGGCACGGAACGGCATCACTTCCAGCCCCGACAGATCGGCGTGGTCGGCAGCGATCCCGATCTCGGCCTGCGCCTCGGCGACAGCAGCGTGCGACCTCCACGCTCGGTCGCTCGTCCAGCTCCACGTCGACGTTCGGGTTCGCCGCAAGGAAGCGCGCCAGCGTCTCGGGCAGAAACTCCGCCGTGGCGGCCGTGTTCGCCAGCAGCCGGACATGGCCCTTCAGCCGGCGGGCATAGTCTCCCAGCTCGCCCCGCATCCGCTCCAGCTGAGCCGTCAGCAGCCGTGCGTGATGCGCGAGCGCCCGGCCAGCGGAGGTCGGCTCGACGCCACGCCGTCCGCGCTCGAGAAGCGGCACGCCCGCCTGCTCCTCCATGCCCCGCACCCGTGCGCTGGCGGAGGCAAGGGCGAGACCCGAGCGGGCGGCGCCCGCCGTGATGCTCCCTGCCTCGACGACATGCAGGAAGAGACGCAGGTCCGTCAGGTCGAAATGCATGGCTCCTCGCTCCGCCGGCCTGCCTTCGTTTGAGACGGAGGCAGGCTATGCCAATCGCTCATTGTGGGGCAGGGCTGTTGACCGCAGCATCCGACGCATGGCGGATTTCCTCTCTCTTGCGCTGCCCATCACCGGCACATTCCTCCTTGCCGGTCTCACGAAAGGCGTGCTCGGCCTGGGCCTGCCGACGATCGCTATGGGCCTGCTGGGCCTTTTCATGCCGCCTGTCGAGGCGGCTGCGATGCTCGTCGTGCCTTCGTTGGTGACGAATCTATGGCAGCTTCTGGCCGGACCGCGTCTTGCTCCCGTGCTTCACCGCCTCTGGCCCATGATGCTGGGCGTCGCGGTCGGCACGCTCGCCTCCTCCGGGGTGATCACAGGGGCCGAGGCGGGCCTCACCACGGGAGCGCTCGGCGGCGCCCTGATGCTCTATGGAATCGTCGGGCTCCTGAAGAAGGCCCGGTTGCGGGTGCCGTCCGCAAGCGAGCGCTGGCTGGCACCCCTCGTTGGTGTGACGACGGGCCTCGTCACCGGCGCCACGGGCGTTCTCGTGATGCCGGCCGTGCCCTATCTCGGCTCGATCGGCCTGAAGCGCGACGAGCTGGTGCAGGCGCTCGGCCTGTCGTTCACCGTCTCGACCCTGGCTCTCGCTGCCGGCCTGGCGCTCCACGGTGCGCTGCCGCTCAGGGCAACGGGCGTCTCGCTGCTTGCCCTCGGGCCGGCGCTGGCGGGCATGATGATCGGCGCATCGCTCCGCAGGCGGCTGAGCCCCGCCATCTTCCGGGCGCTCTTCTTCATCGGGCTCTTGGCGCTTGGCTGCGAGCTCGTCCGGCGCGGACTGACCTGAGGCCCGGGGGGCTGCTGCGCCCCCCTGCGGCGCGGCATGGCGCCAGGGCTGCCGTCAGCCTTGCCAGGGACCTCGACCGCCGGTGCTCGGCACGCTGCCGCGGCGCACGGCGCGTGGCGCGGCGGTCGGCCGACGCGGCTCGCTCGCGGTCGCCGAGACCGAGGGCCCCTCCCTCCCACCGGCCAATGCCACAAGGCGGCGGATCCGCTCCTCGGTCGGCGGATGGGTGCGAAAGAGGTTGGCCATCCCGCCGCCGTGCAGCGGGTTGATGATGAAGAGATGCGCCGTGGCCGGGTTGCGGTCGGCCGACGGCAGATCGGCACCGGCCGCCACGCTCTCGATCCGCTGCAGCGCTCGGGCGAGCGAGAGCGGGTGACCCGAGATCTCCGCACCGCCCCGGTCGGCCGCGAACTCGCGCGTGCGCGAGATCGCCATCTGCACAAGGGCAGCCGCCAGGGGCGCCAGCAGCATCACGAGCAGGGCCACGAGCGGATTGGCCCGCTCCCCGTCCCGCGAGCCGCCGAACATGCCACCGAAGAAGAAGGCGAACTGAGCGAGGAAGCCGATGGCGCCGGCGATCGTCGCCGCGATCGTCATGGTCAAGGTGTCGTGGTTGCGGATGTGGGCCAGCTCGTGGGCGAGGACACCGGCGAGCTCGTCCTCGCTCAGGGTCCGCATGATGCCCGTCGTGACGGCCACCGCGGCATGATGCGGGTCGCGGCCGGTGGCGAAGGCGTTGGGCTGATCACTCTCGATCACGTAGACCTTGGGCATCGGCAGCCCCGCGCGCTGCGCCAGGCGCTCCACGAGCCCATGGAGCTGCGGCGCCGACATGCGCGTCACGATCCGCGCATTGTGCATCTTCAGCACCATGTCGGCCGAGTTCCAATAGGCGAAGCCGTTCATGCCGACCGCCAGCAGCAGGGCGATGACGAGACCGGCCTGCCCGCCGATCAGAAAGCCGACGGCGAGAAAGAGCCCGGTCAGGGCGGCGAGAAGAAGGCCGGTGCGAACGATGTTCATCGGGGTCCGCGCTCGCTTCAAGATGGGCAACCTTGAGGTAGGAGCTGAGCAGCCTCCCGCCAAGGCACGGCGCCATTGCTTGCGTGACTCGGCGCCAAGGTAGGACAATCCTTCGAGGCGCGAGGGTGGCCCGAGACCATTCCCAGGCGGGAGGCGATGTATGCAGGCGCAGGAAGATTGGCTGAGCGGCTCGAGACGAAGCACCGCGGAGGCCAAGGTCACGAGCGAGGAGGCGCTCGAGGTCCATGCGAGCGGCAGGCCGGGCAAGATCGAGATCACGCCGACCAAGCCGCTCACGACCGCGCGCGATCTGTCGCTCGTTTACTCGCCTGGTGTCGCCGCCCCCTGCCTCGTCATCGCGAAGGACCCCGATGCGGCGTACGACTACACCACCAAGGGCAACCTCGTTGCGGTGATCTCGAACGGCACGGCCGTCCTCGGGCTGGGCGATCTGGGCGCGCTGGGCGCCAAGCCCGTGATGGAAGGCAAGGCCGTCCTCTTCAAGCGCTTCGCCGACATCGACAGCATCGACCTCGAGGTCGACACCAAGGACGTCGACGCCTTCGTCGACTGCGTGAAGCTGCTCGGGCCCACCTTCGGCGGCATCAATCTCGAGGACATCAAGGCGCCCGAATGCTTCATCATCGAGCAGCGCCTGCGCGAGCTGATGGACATTCCGGTCTTCCATGACGACCAGCACGGCACGGCCATCATCGCCGCTGCCGGCCTCGTCAACGCCCTCGACCTCACGGGCCGCTCCCTCGCCAACGTCCGCGTGGTCATCAACGGCGCCGGCGCTGCCGCCATCGCCTGTGCCGAGCTCATCAAGGCGATGGGCGTGCCGCACGACCATGTCATGCTGTGCGACACCAAGGGGGTGATCTACCAGGGCCGCACCGATGGCATGAACCAGTGGAAGTCGGGCCATGCCGTCGCGACGGAGCTGCGCACCCTCTCCGAGGCGATGAAGGGAGCCGACGTCGTGTTCGGGCTCTCGATCAAAGGGGCCTTCTCCAAAGAGATGATCGCCTCGATGGCCGACAAGCCGATCATCTTCGCCATGGCGAACCCCGATCCCGAGATCACGCCCGAGGAGGTGCGCGAGGTGCGGGATGACGCGCTGATGGCGACGGGTCGCTCCGACTATTCGAACCAGATCAACAATGTGCTGGGCTTCCCCTACATCTTCCGGGGTGCCCTCGACGTTCGCGCCTCGGCGATCAACGACGCGATGAAGATCGCCGCCGCCTACGCGATCGCCGGGTTGGCGCGCGAGGAGGTCCCGGATCAGGTGACGGCCGCCTATCGCGGCCGACGCCTGCGCTACGGGTCCGACTACTTCATCCCGACCCCGTTCGATCCGCGCCTGATCGTCTCCGTGCCGATCGCCGTCGCGAAGGCGGCGATGGAGAGCGGCGTCGCGCGCAAACCCATCGTCAACGTCGACAAGTACAGGAACGTGCTGCGCTCGCGGCTCGATCCGGCGGCAAGCCGGATGCAGCTCATCATCGACCGGGTGCGCTCGAGCCCCAAGCGCGTGGTCTTCGCCGAGGGCGAGGAGGAAAAGGCGATCAGCGCGGCCCTCGCCTGGCGCAATGACGGGCTCGGCATGCCGATCCTGATCGGTCGCGAGGACCGAATCGCGTCCACGCTGCAGGGCATGGGCCTCTCGAAGCTCGAGGGTATCGAGATCCACAATGCGCGGATCTCGGAGCACAACCGCGCGTACGGGGACTATCTCTACCGGCGGCAGCAGCGGCACGGCCTTCTCTTCCGCGACTGCCAGCGGCTGGTGAACCAGGACCGCAACGTCTTCGGCGCCTGCATGGTCGCGAACGGCCATGCGGATGCGATGATCACGGGCCTCACGCGCAGCTACCATACGGTGCTCGAGGACGTCCTGAGCGTCGTCGACGCGATGCCGGGCCAGCGCGTCTTCGGCCTCACCATGATGGTGGCGAAGGGCCGGACGGTCTTCATCGCCGACACCACGGTCCACGAGCTCCCCGATACCAAGACGCTCGCGGACATCACCACGCAGACGGCGCGCATGGTCAAGCGCATGGGCTTCACGCCGCGGGTGGCGCTTCTCTCGTTCGCGACCTTCGGCAACCCGCCGGTCTCGAAGGCGGCGCGCATCCGCGACGTCGTGATGGAGCTGGACCGGCGGCAGGTCGACTTCGAGTATGACGGCGAGATGGGCGTCGACGTGGCGCTCGATCCCGAGCTGATGGCGCTCTACCCGTTCTGCCGTCTCAAGGGCCCGGCCAACGTGCTGATCATGCCGGCGCTGCACACGGCCAACATCGCCTCCAAGCTGCTCCACCAGCTGGGCGACGGCACGGTGATCGGCCCGCTGCTGACCGGCCTTTCCAAGCCGATCCAGATCGTGCCGATGAACGCCACAGTCTCGGACATGCTCAACGTCGCGGCCATCGCGGCCCACGACACGCTGAGCGAGGAGGAGACCGCGACGGCCAGCGCCCGCGCGGCCGAGTAGCCCGCTCCTCGGGACGGGCGGCGCTCAGACGACGATCGTGCCCTCGATCACGGTAATGGCGTGTCCGCCGACGCGGATGCGCCAGTCGCCTCCAGCCTGCGTCCGGCTGCACTCGAGATAGACCTGCCCGGGGCGGTGCAGCTCGGCTCCCTGCTCGGCCCAGTAGACGAGCTCGTCTGGCCCGCCAAACAGGCTGTGTGCCGCCACGTAGGCGGCGACGCAGCCGTTGGCCGAGCCCGTCACGGGGTCCTCGGCCACGCCGTCGCCGGGCGCGAAGCATCGCAGCTTGAGGTCGATCCCTGGCGAGAGCGCCCGCGGCGCGAAGACGGCGAGGCCGCCGGCGCCGTAGCGCCTGCAGCAGGCCTCGATCGCAGGGAGGTCGGGCCGGATGGCTGCAACGGTCTCCGCCTCGCGGACCGGCAGGACGAGCCAGGGGATGCCCGTCGAGACGGTCTCGACCGGAAGGTCCAGCAGCGCCCGCACCTCACAGCCGATAATCGCTGCCCGCTCGGCCATCGCGATCTCCACCGGCTGCCGCTCGGGACGCCCCTGGGTCATGACCAGGAAGGCGCGACCGTCCTGCTCGCGGCGCTCCACCGGCACGATTCCGATGCCGCATTCCTGATTCAGCTCGCCGGCACGGCACGGCCGGCCGCCACCTCGCGCGCGAGGTGGGCATGGGCCGCTGCGATGGTCGGATGGCCGGCGAAGGGAAGCTCCGAGGCCGGCGTGAAGATCCGTGCTCGATAGTCCGCTCCGGAAGCTTCGGGTCGCAGGAGAAAGACGGTTTCCGAGAGATTCATCTCCCGGGTGATCGCCTGCATCTGCGCCGAGCTTAGATCGTCCGCGTCCAGGACCACGGCGGCCGGATTGCCGGCGAAGGGCTCCGTCGTGAAGACGTCGATCTGCAGAAAAGAATAGCGTCTGCCCATGCCCGCCTCCCGCCGCATGCCGGAAGAGGAAAGGGTAGGTCGTCAGCCGGCCGGAGCCAAGCCCACGGGCCGGCACCCTCGGGCGGAGAGGTCCGAGGGCGCCGATCGGCCGGCGAGAAGCGCTCAGGCCTTCGCGGAAGGCGGAGGTCTCAACGGCTCGGCACGGAGGCGTGGCCCACCACACGGGCCGTCGGTGGCTCGCGCAACGCCGCGACGAAGAGCGGATCGGTGACGAGGCGGCGCAGCAGCGGCAGGATCTCGTGGCGCCGTATCACGAGGATGGCGATCGCGAAGACCCAATTCGTGCAGGCCTCGCGGAAGAGCGTGCCGCCATCGTGGTAGGGATCGATGCCGAGCGGCGTGAACAGGTGAAAGAAGAGAGCGCCGGACATCGTGCCGAGCGCCACCGCTGCGCCGGCCACCTGGAGGCCCGGGATGACGAGCAGCAGGCAGGCCACCGCCTCGACGCCGCCTGTGAAGTACCGGAAGTACGGCTCGAAGCTCGGGATGCCGACCCACTTCGCGATCACGCTGAAGAGATAGCTGTCGGGCGCGAACTTGAAGGGCAGGTACCAGAGCAGAATGTAGACGATATAGGCAGCGAGCAGATACGGCACCGCAACCCAGGCAGCAGTTGCAGGCCGCCTGGCGAGCCGGTCGAGAGCCGCGACGGGTGACGTCATGGTCGGTACTCCTCGGGTAGAACGTCCTGAGCCCGAGGTTGCTCGTCCGGCGGTCCCGGCGGAAATGCCGCCTCGCTCCCGTAACGATGCGCGTCGGCTATCGATGCACGGTCAAGCGGGGGTCCGGCCGGCATGCGGCCGGACCCCTGAGCCCGATCAGCTCCGGTAGTTGCGCTTGGCACGCCTCGCCGCGTCGGCGGCCGCGTCCTTCGGGGACAGCTGGCCCGTACAGGCGTTCGCGAACATGTCGACCACGACGTAGTCGGCGAGGGTGGCCGAGGAGGCGAAGCCCAGATCGCCCTGGTAGCCGAACCACAGCATCCGCTCGTCGATGTCCCGGTAGGGGGTCACCTTCGGATCCGCCGTCCAGAAGGGCAGCTTGGCATAGGCCTTGAGCGAGGGCGCCCAGTAGCCGATGCAGGCCGTCTGCCAGGGACCGTACTGAGCATCCTCGAACATGTAGGTCGAGTAGGCCCGGGCGGCCTCAGGATACTTGGTATGCTTGAAGATGAAGTTGGTGATGATCGAGGAGGTGTCGGTCGGCCGGCCGATGGGTCCCATCGGCAGATTGGCGTGATAGGTATCCTCGCCGATCGCGTGCATCGCCTCGTCTTTCGAGTTCAGCGCCACGTAGTAGATCGAGATACCGTTCGGCGTCATGCCGATATCGCCGGCAAGATAGGCCTTGTTGTTCGATGGATCGAGCCAGGCCGTCGTGCCGGAGATGAACGTCTGATAGAGCTCCTTGGCGTAGTCGAGGGCCTGGACGGTCTCCTTGCTGTCCAGGATCACCTTGTTGTCCTTGTCGACGACAGCACCGCCGAAGGCCCAGAGAATCCAATGGAAGTTGTTCGCGTCACCGACGGCGTGACCCAGGGCCATGCCCATCGGATGGTTGTTCTTCTTCATGGCCTGGGCGAGCTTCAGCATGCCGTCCAGGTCCTTCGGGTACTCCTGGAATCCGGCCTCGTTCATCCACGACTTGCGGTAGACCATGCAGGCGCCGCTGCCACCGAACGGCATGCCGATCCAGCGGCCGTTCTCCTTGCGGCCGTAGAGCATCGGGACGTCGTACCAGCCGCCGTACTTCTCGCCGAGATACTCGGCGATATCGGTGACATCGAGGAGCTTGTCGGGAAACTGGAAAGCATCGTCGAGCCAGCCATAGACGACATCCGGTCCGCTGCCGACATTGGCGGCGACCGCCGTCTTGGGCCGCAGATCTTCCCAGCTCTCATAGTCCACGATGACCTGGACGCCGGTCTCATCCATAAATTTCTTGGTGTTCTCGTTGAAGAGCTGCTCGTCGCCGGCAACGAACTTCGAGGGGCGGAGCACCCGAATCGATGCGCCCTTCTCGATCTTGAACTCGGGCGTCTTGACGTCCTTGGTCGGGACCTGCGCCAGGGCGGACGCGCTCGTCACCAGCCCGCCTGCCGCGGCAGCGCTTAGTCTGAGCGTGTCTCTGCGGGTTATCAATGTCACTTGTTTGCACTCCCTCTTCTGATCTCGCGTCCGTCGATCCGGACGGCCGCCTTTTCGGATGCACGCACCCTGCACAAAGGAATGCGATTCGGCAACTGCGGAGGACGAGGCCGGGATACTGCGCGGTGATATCGGCCGCTCAGGCCGGCAGCGGGAAGACAGCCCGGGCGGTGGCGAGGTCGGCTGGGCTCACGATCTGGACATCGCCTTCGATCGCCTGCGTGGTCACGGCGCGCGCGCCGCTGTTCTGGCCATCAACGAAGCGGGTCAGGCCGTAGGGCATGAAATGGCCTTGCCACTGACTGGCGGCGAGCGCCTGGGCGATCTGTGCCCGATCGGTGCTGCCCGCATGCTCGAGAGCGTCGGCGAGCAGCAGGACGGCCTCGTAGGTGAGAAACAGCTCGGGCGTGAAATAAAGGCCCATCCCCTCGACCTTGCCCTTGAGGTCGAGCGCCGCTCTGCTGCGCGGGTTGTAGCAGTTCACGCAGTCCATCAGATCGGCAGCGGCTTCCGGATATTCCTTGAGGAAGCGGAACCCCGCCCCCCCGCCGTCCAGCACCGAGTAGATGCTCTTGGGGTGCGGCCCGCGCTGCCGCATGGCCCGGATCAATGTCGTCGCGGCCTCGTAGCTGTCGACGGGCACGACGATGTCGGGCGACAGGCGCCGCAGATGATCGAGAATGGGCGTGACGTCCCTGATCGGCGTCGTGTGATGCAAGACGCCCAACGTCTCGAACCCCTTGCCCCGCAGCGCCGGCGACAGGGCGGCCACCGCCCGGGCCGCAAGCGGGCTCTCGTCCTGAAGAATGAGGACGGTCCGCGCGGGCCGTCCGGCGGCGTCGTTGATCGCCGCGAGATCCGAGACGGCCTGCGTGACGATCGCCCCCTGGCCGGCGATGAAGCGGAACGCGAGCCCGGGCCCTCGGGCGAGGAGATCGTCGTCCACGGCGACATCGACGATGTGGGGAATGCCGCGGGCGGCTGCAGCGGTGATCGTCGCAGCCGTGACGGGCGAGGTGCAGCCGGCGATGATGGCCGAGACGCCCTCCTCGTCGGCCCGCGTCACGAGCGTAGCGGCGACCTCCGCGTTGGACTGGCTGTCGGCAAGAAAGGGCACCAGCTTCATGCCCGCGAGGCTGCGGATGCCACCCATCTGATTGATGGCCGCGATCGCCAGCAGCGCCCCTTCCCGGCACTGGTTGCCGGCGCGTGCCGCCGCCCCGGTGACGGGATGGATCAGGCCCACCTTGATGGCCGGCGAGTCGGCCCGAAGCGGCCTCGGAAAGCCGAGCGCCAGAGCGGCTGCGCCGGCAACGCCCCCCGTCAGCAAGCGACGCCGGCTGGGGGCAATGGGTGGGCTCCCTGCTGCCGGCATCTCTACGTCCCTTCGCTCCCGTCGGTCAGCGGGCTCCCCCGCGCCGTGCCGGGATCCTCGCTCATTTTCCGATGCAGAACTGCTTGAACACCTCGTCGAGCACGGCCTCGACATCCACCCGTCCGGTTACACGCCCCACCGCTCGCGCCGCCACCCGAAGATCCTCGGCCAGGAGGCCGATCTCGGTGCCGGCCGGAGCGTCGAGGCACCGTTCGAGCGCCTGCGCCGCCTCGCCCAGCGCTGCGCGGTGCCGCTCACGCGCCAGCACCGCGAGGCCACCTGTGTCCATCGCATGCGCGGCCTCCCTGGCCAAGACCTGAAGCAGCCGCTCGATGCCGGCACCGGTGGCGCAGGAGATCACGATCACGGGACGTCCGACGTCGAGCGCCGGCGGCCGGGCAACAAGGTCCTGCTTGTTCAGAACGACGAGATCGGCGTCGGCGCCGTAGCGGGCCAGATCGGCCGAGACGTCGGTCAGCGCATCGAGCACGAGAAGCCGGAGGTCGGCGCTTGCCGCCCGCCGCAGCGCCCGGGCCACGCCTTCGCGCTCGATCGGGTCCAGGGTCTCGCGCAGGCCCGCCGTGTCGAGGATCGTGAGCGGCCATCCCTCGAGGTCGAGCGCCACCTCGAGCACGTCTCGGGTCGTCCCGGCGATCGGCGTCACGATCGCCACGTCGCGGCGGGCGAGAAGGTTGACGAGGCTCGACTTGCCGGCATTGGGGGGTCCGAGCACCGCCACGGTCAGCCCCGCGCGCAGTCGCTCCCCACGGCCGGCGTCGGCCAGGCGCTCGGTCATGGCGAGACGCACGGCCTCGAGTGCCGGGCGCTGCGACGCCAGAAGATCGTCGCCCACCTCCGCCTCGTCCGCGCCGAAGTCGATCTCGGCCTCGACCAGCGCCAAAGCGCGAAGAAGATCGGCTCGCCAGCCCTCGAGCAGGCGGCCGAGCTCGCCCTCCATCTGGCGGAGCGCCTGGCGCGCCTGGGCGCGCGTGCTGGCATCGACGAGATCGGCGATGCCCTCGGCCTCGGTGAGGTCGAGGCGGCCATTCAGGAAAGCGCGGCGCGTGAACTCGCCCGGCTCGGCCGGCCGCAGGCCGCGCAGGCCCGAAAGGGCGGCGCCGAGCGCGGCGAGGACGGCCATCCCGCCATGGTGATGGATCTCGAGAACGTCCTCGCCGGTGAAGCTCGCCGGCCCGGCAAAGAAGAGGAGCAAGGCGCTGTCGATCGGCTCGCCGCTCAAGGGGTCGACGAGCCGGCGCAGCGAGGCCCGGCGCTCCGGCGGCGGCTCGCGGCCGGTGAGGGCCCGAGCCACGTCGCGAGCGGCCGGGCCGGAGATGCGAAGAACCGACAGACCGGCACGGCCGACGGCGGTGGCCGGCGCCCAGATGGTGGCCGGCGTCAGTCCTTCTTGTCGGTCTTGGGCCGCCTCTGGGCGCCCGCGGCCGCAGCCGCCATCTGCGCCCACATGGTCTGCCACTGCTCGACCCCCTTCACCGTGAAGGGCATCCACTGATCCAGCAGCGCCTTGGTGTCGGTCGTGGCGATGGCCTCGTGGAGACGCTGCTCCATCGCCTCCATCAGCGCCCGTTGCATCGGCGCCACGTCCGGCAGCCCCAGGAAGTGGCGTGCCTCCTCGGGGGTGCAGTCGATCTCGATGTTGAATTTCATGAAACCCCTGGCTGGCTGTCTGGCCTCTAGGGCACCACTATAGGTCCAGTCCTGCGCCAAAGGGAGAACGCTCATGGCCAACGCGCTCGCCCGCGCCACCAGCCCCTACCTGCTCCAGCACAAGGACAATCCCGTCGAATGGCGGGAATGGTCCGACGAGACGCTGGCGCTCGCCCGAAAGACCGATCGGCCGATCCTGCTCTCGGTGGGCTACGCCGCCTGCCACTGGTGCCACGTCATGGCGCACGAGAGCTTCGAGAAGCCCGAGATCGCGGCGCTGATGAACCGCGGATTCGTCAATATCAAGGTCGACCGCGAGGAGCGTCCGGATCTCGATGCGATCTATCAGCAGGCCCTGGCGCTGATGGGCCAGCAGGGCGGCTGGCCGCTCACCATGTTCCTCACACCCGAGGGCGAGCCCTTCTGGGGCGGCACCTACTTCCCACCCGAGCAACGCTACGGCCGGCCGAGCCTGCCGCAGGTTCTCGAGCAGGTGTCGCGGCTGTGGCGTGAGGACCGGGACAAGATCGAGGGCAACCGCGCCCAGCTCGAGCAGGCGCTGCGACGGCTCGCCCGCCCCGAGCCCGGCACCTCGGTGGAGCCCGAGATCGCGCTCGAGACGGCGCGTGCGATCGGCGAGCAGATCGATGCGGTGCATGGCGGCATCGGTGGCGCTCCCAAGTTCCCGCAGGCTCCCGTTCTCGACCTGCTCTGGAAGGCGGCGCTGCTGACGGGCGACGATGTTCTGGCGCGCCGGCTCGTTCACACCCTGACCAGGATCTCGCAGGGTGGCATCTACGACCATCTGGGCGGCGGCTTTTCCCGCTACAGCGTCGACGCCTACTGGCTGGTCCCCCACTTCGAGAAGATGCTCTACGACAATGCCCAGCTCTTAAGGTTGCTGGGCGAGGCCTGGTCGGCCACGGGCGATCCGCTGTTCGCCGAGCGGGCCCGGGAGACCGTGGGATGGCTCGAGCGCGAGATGCGCACGGCCGGAGCCTTCGCCGCCTCCCTCGACGCCGACAGTGAGGGCGAGGAAGGCAAGTACTATGTCTGGGATGCTGAGGAGATCGACCGCCTTCTGGGCGCCGACGCAGGCCTCTTCAAGCTCGCCTACGGCATTACGGCACACGGCAACTTCGAGGGTCACAACATCCCCAACCGGCTGCATGAGCCGGGCCTGCCGCCGGCGGACCAGCAAGCACGCCTCGCCCGCTGTCGCGCGACGTTGCTCGACGTTCGAAGCAGGCGGGTGCCGCCGGGACGGGACGACAAGCTTCTGGCCGACTGGAACGGCCTCATGATCCGGGGCCTCGCCGAGGCTGGCCTGCGCTTCGGCGAGACGGCCTGGGTCGAGATGGCGGCCTCGGCCTTCCATGCCATCGTCGAGCATATGAGCGAGGGCGACCGGTTGCGGCACAGCTGGCGCGAGGGACGGGCGCTGCCGATGGCGTTCCTCGACGACTATGCCCAGCTCGCCCGTGCCGCCGTGGCGCTCTTCGAGGCCACGGGCGAGCCCGCATGGATCGAGCGGGCAGGCGATTGGCTCGAGGTGTGCGACCGCGACTTCCAGGACGCCGACGGCGGCTACTTCCTCACCGCCAGCGAGGGTGACCGCCTGATCGTGCGCCCGAAGAACGCGCATGACGGGCCCACACCCTCGGCCAACGGCACGCTTGCCGAGACCAGCGCAGCGCTCTGGCATCTGACGGGCGAGGATCGTCATCGACAGCGGGCCGAGGCCATCATTGCCGCCTTCTCCGGCGAGGCACGCCGCAATCCCTTCAGCCATGCGACGCTGCTGGGCGCCACGCTGATGCTGGCCGAGGCCGTGCAGATCGTGCTGGTCGGGCCCGCCGACACAGACGGCATGGCCGGGCTGGTCGAGGTGGCGGCGGGTGCCGCCCTGCCGACGCGGCTTCTGACGCGCGTCGCCGATCCCGGCATGCTCGCCGAAGGCCATCCGGCGGCGGGCAAAGGGATGGTCGAAGGTCGGCCGACTGCCTATGTGTGCGTGGGTGCCGTCTGCCTGGCGCCGGCAACCGATCCCGAGACGCTCCGGGCTCGGCTCGCCGAGACGGCGGGGCGGGCGCGCGCGTAAGGGCAGGCGCCAAGGGGGAAGGTCGCATCATGAGCAAGCGGATCGTCGCCACCAAGCACGGTGGCCCGGAGGTTCTTTCGGTCGTCGACGACGAGCCGGCCGCACCCCAGGCGGGCGAGGTGACGCTGCGCCATACGGCGATCGGCCTCAACTTCATCGACACCTATCACCGCTCGGGGCTCTACCCGACCAAGCCTCCGTTCACGCCGGGCCTCGAGGCCGCCGGTGTGATCGAGGCGGTGGGCCCGGACGTCACGGATCTCAAGGTGGGCCAGCGCGTGGCCTACGGCTCGGGTGCCACCGGCGCCTATGCGGAGCGGCGCACCATGTCGGCCGCGACGCTGGTGCCGCTGCCCGACGCCATCTCGGACGAGGTGGCGGCCGCGATGATGCTCAAGGGCATGACCGCGCAATATCTGCTGCGCCAGACCTATGTCGTGAAGCCCGGCGACACGATCGTGCTGCACGCCGCGGCGGGTGGCGTGGGCCTGATCGCCTCGCAGTGGGCCAAGCATCTGGGCGCCACCGTGATCGGCACGGTGGGCAGCAAGGCCAAGGTCGAGCTCGCCAAGGCGCATGGCTGCGATCACGTCGTCCTCTACAGGGAGGAGGACCTGCCCAAGCGCGTCAAGGAGCTGACCGGCGGCCATGGCGTGCCGGTGGTCTATGACGGCATCGGCAAGGACACCTTCCTGGCCTCCCTCGACTGCCTGGCGCCGCGCGGCCTGATGGTGAGCTTCGGCAACGCTTCCGGCCCGGTCGACGCGTTCAATCTGGGCCTGCTCGCCCAGAAGGGCTCGCTCTATGTGACCCGGCCGACGCTGATGACCTATGCCGCGACGCGGCCACAGCTCCTCGAGTGCGCCAACGATCTCTTCGACGTGGTGGCCAAGGGCAAGGTCAAGATCGAGATCCACCAGCGCTTTCCGCTGGCAGAGGCCGAGGCGGCGCACCGGGCGCTCGAGGGCAGCGCCACCACCGGCTCGACGCTCCTCATCCCGTGAGCCGGCCTTTGCTGATCGCCCAGATCAGCGATCTGCACGTCAAGCCGAAGGGCGAGCTTGCCTACGGCGTCGTCGACACGCTGGGCATGACCCGGGCTGCGATCGACGCCGTCCTGGCGCTCGACCCGGTGCCCGATGCGGTGCTGGTCTCCGGCGACCTCGCCTATGACGGGCAGCCGGAGGAGTACGCGGCGGTCGCAGCCGAGCTCGCGCGGCTGCCGATGCCGACGTGGGTCATTCCGGGCAACCACGATCGCCGCGAGGCCTTCCGGGCGGCGCTGGGGGCCTGGATCCCGGCCGGCCCGGAGGGCCAGCGCATCACCTACGCCGCCGAGGTGGGCGAGCTTCGGGTCCTGGCGCTGGACAGCACCATACCCGACGCGCTCGGCGGCAGCCTGGGGGCGGAGCAGCTGGGCTGGCTCGATCATGAGCTGGCCAAGGAGCCGACGCGTCCGGCGCTCGTCATGCTGCACCATCCGCCCTTCGCCTGCGGCGTCACGCATATGGATCGCATCCGGTGCGAGGATGGCGCGGCCCTGGCCTCGGTGGTCGCCCAGCACGGTCGGGTCGAGCGTGTGGTCTGCGGGCATGTGCATCGCTCGATGCAGGTGCGCTTCGCCGGCACGTTCGCCAGCACCTGCCCGGGTGCAGCGCATCAGGTCTCGCTCGACCTGCGGCCAGAGGCGCCGGCGAGCTTCTGCCTCGAGCCGCCCTCGTTCCATCTTCACGCCTGGATCGAGGGCACCGGGCTCGTGACCCATCAGGTCTTCATCGGGAAGGCGCCCGGGCCCTATCCGTTCAGCGGCTGAGGGCGGCAGGTCTCAGGTGCGGATGTCGCAGCCGAGGAAGCGTCGTCCCATCCGTCGGCAGGCCTCGAGCGCGGTGTAGCTGCCGGCGGCGGGATCGACCACGATCTCGCCCGGGTTGGTGAGCGAGCCGATCAGGCGGGCCTGCAGCTCGAGCGGCTTCGCGTGGGTGAAGCCACCGTCGACGCGCTCGTCCCAGACGTCCCGGATGCCGTGGTCGCGCCACACACCCTTGGCGCGGAGCGGGGCCTTCTGCAGGACGAGAAGATACTCGCTGGCGCGCCTGGTGCGATAGCCCATGCCCATGCGCAGCTTGTTCCAGGTGATGAGGTCGACCGTGGCGAGCCCGGTGCCGGTGAGCCAGGGCTGGATACCCATGCAGAGGTGAAACTTGTCGATCCAAAGGAGGAGATGGCCGCTCGGCATCAGGATGCGGTCGATCGCCGCGATGAAGGCGAGGATCTGGGCTTCCGTCATCTGCGGGAGCGTCGCGCGCTGCTGTTGGCGGGCCCCCTCGTTGCCGTAGCGCTGCCGGTCCAGGACGCCACGGTATTGCGGATCGAAGATGACGAGCGGGAAGCTTGCCGTCGGCAGGAGGCCGAGCAGCTCGAGGCCGTCCATCGCGTTGGGACCATCGAGCGCCAGGCCCGGCGGCACGTCGACGACCGGCTGGGCGAGATCGCGGGTGCTCCCGTAGACGGACGGTCGGCCGGGGTCGACCGGCTCCGTCCCGAGCTGGCGGGAAGGACTAGCGTGCGGCGGCATCGGAAGGTGGCGCTCCGGGGACTGGCTCCCGGAAGACCCTGACCGCCAAGGGCGCCAAGGTCAATCCGCTAGCCGCTCACCGGAGCGGACCCGCGACCAAGGGTCGAGCCTCGAGCCGGGAAGCCCGGCTCAGGAGTTCATCGACGACCAGAAGTCCTCGTTGGTCTTGGCGTAGCGCATCTTGTCCAGGAGGAACTCCATGGCATCCACGGTGCCCATGGGGTTGAGGATGCGCCGGAGCACCCACATCCGGGACAGCGTTGCCCGATCGACCAGCAGCTCCTCCTTCCGGGTGCCCGACTTGTTGATGTCGATGGCGGGGAAGGTGCGCTTGTCGGCGATGCGGCGGTCGAGAACGATCTCGGCGTTGCCGGTGCCCTTGAACTCCTCGAAGATCACCTCGTCCATGCGCGAGCCCGTGTCGATCAGCGCGGTCGCGATGATCGTCAGCGAGCCGCCCTGCTCGATGTTGCGGGCGGCACCGAAGAACCGCTTCGGCCGCTGCAGCGCGTTGGCATCGACGCCGCCGGTCAGGACCTTGCCCGAGGACGGCACGACCGTGTTGTAGGCGCGGGCGAGACGCGTGATCGAATCGAGCAGGATCACGACGTCACGGCCGTGCTCGACCAGCCGCTTGGCCTTCTCGATCACCATCTCGGCCACCTGCACATGGCGGGAGGCCGGCTCGTCGAAGGTCGAGGAGACGACCTCGCCCTTCACCGAGCGCTGCATGTCGGTGACCTCCTCGGGCCGCTCGTCGATGAGCAGCACGATGAGATAGACCTCGGGATGGCTGGCGACGATCGCGTGCGCGACGTTCTGCATCAGCACCGTCTTGCCGGTGCGGGGCTGCGCCACGATCAGAGCGCGCTGCCCTTTGCCCAAGGGCGCCACGATGTCGATGATGCGAGACGAGACGTCCTTCAGCCCCTCCGCCTCGAGCTTGAGCTTCTCGGTCGGAAAGTAGGGCGTCAGATTCTCGAAGTGGACGCGATGGCGCGCCACCTCGGGGCTGTCGAAGTTGATCGTGTTGGCGCGGAGCAGCGCGAAATAGCGCTCGCCTTCCTTGGGCGCCCGCACCTGACCCTGCACCACGTCGCCGGTCCGCAGACCGAAGCGGCGGATCTGCGAGGGGCTCACATAGATGTCGTCGGGCCCGGCCACATAGTTGACATCGGGCGAGCGGAGAAAGCCGAAGCCGTCCTGGAGGATCTCCAAGACACCCTCGCCATTGATCTGGACATCGGTCTCGGCCAGCCGCTTCAGCGTCGCGAAGACGAGATCCGACTTCTTGAGGAGGCTTGCCCCCTCGATGCCCATCTCCTCGGCATATTTCAGAAGCTCGGCCGGCGAGCGACGCCTGAACTCCGTGAGGTTCATGGCGGGCA
Source organism: uncultured Alphaproteobacteria bacterium (assembly GCA_963735065.1). Lineage (GTDB taxonomy): Bacteria > Pseudomonadota > Alphaproteobacteria > Geminicoccales > Geminicoccaceae > CAVTJL01. Next base: position 982,297 of record CAVTJL010000001.1, read on the forward strand.
GCGGCTCCGACGGCACGGAAGGCTGCGCCTGCCTGTAGCCCTCGTCGCGCGATTCGCGCATCTCGTACGAGCGGCGATCCCCGTAACGCCGATCACGCTCGCCGCCCTGGTAATCCACCTGACGTCGGCCCTGATCGCGCCTCGGGCGATCACGCTGCGTCGGCTGCCGCTCGAACACCTCCTCGACCTCGGCCGGCTGATCCTCGCCGGGCCCCATGAGACCGAAGATGGCAGCGGCAGCATCGTCGTCGTCCGACGCCTCGCTCGGCGCGGCGCTCTCCTGCTCGGGCGCCGGCTCGGCAGCCGTCGGGGCCTCCGAGGCCTCGCTGGTCGGCTCGGGCTTCGCCGCAGCGCGCTCGCTTCGGCTTCGGCTTCGGCGACGGCGTGGCGGAGACTTCGTCTCGCCACCCTCCTCGTTGGCCTGATCCTCGAAGGGCAGCTGGGCTTCTTTCACGTCGGTATCAGACAAGGTCGGTCACCTGTGAGCAGCGTGGGGTGGAGAGCCCCGTCAGAACGGCTTCAGCACGACGAGCAGAACTATTGCGATGAACAGGACGGTCGGGATCTCGTTGAGGATCCTGTACCAACGGGCGCTGTGTGGTCGGCGGTCCTCGGCTAGGGCGCGCACCTGCCCGGCGAGCACGCCGTGACAGGCCGCCATGCCAAGCACGAGCACGAGCTTGGCGTGGAGCCAGCCGGCCGACCACCAGTCGCCCCAGCTGGCGAGCATCAGTCCGGCCACGATCGTCACCACGAGAGCCGGTGTGGCGATCGCCCGAAGCAGCCGGCGCTCCATCACCTTCAGGAGCTCCGAGGTCTCCGAGCCAACCGCAGCCTCGCTATGATAGACCATCAGCCGTGGGAGATACCACATGCCTGCCATCCAGGCCGCGAAGGCGATGATGTGCAGAGCCTTAAGCCAGAGCATTCCGATGGCCGAAGCGACCCGCCGTCAAGATGCGCGACACCCACAAAGCAGCGTACTCCCGGGTAGCATCCCGGCACGGCTCCTTCAAACGTCGCTCATAGGGAGATGGACCTGAGGGCTGGCCTATCGGCGGAGAAATGCCCGCCCGCTACATGGCTCATCCAGCGAGGGATTGCAAGTAGCTCACGAGCGATCCCACCCGCTCCGGCGGCGTTTCCGGCACGACGCCGTGCCCCAGGTTGAAGATCAACGGTGTGCCAGCGCTCTCGGCGACAATGCGCTTGGCCTCGCCCAGAAGCGCTGCCTCGGGGCCCAGCAAGCGCCAAGGGATCGAGATTCCCCTGAAGACATCGGACATGGGATGCCAGCTCCTTGGCCGCCCAGCCCATGGGCACCGTGGTATCGAGGCCCAGTCCCGCTGGCGCCACCCGCCGGGCCACATCGAGATAGCCGGCGCCGGCGCCGCGCGGAAAGGCGATGACCGGAATCCCTGGTTGGCGCGCGGCGAGCTCGACGACGATGCGCCTCGTGGGCTCGACACAGTAGCGCTGGAACTGTGACGGGGAGAGCACGCCTGCCCAGCTGTCGAACACCTGGACCACCTCGACGCCGGCCCGAATCTGACCATCCAGGAACTCGATCACCGACAAGGTCAGCAGCTCGATGAGCTCGTCCATGAGCTCGGGCTCGCGGCGCGCCAGGAGGCGCGCGGCCTGGAAGTCCTTCGAGCCGCCACCCTCGATCATGTAGGCGGCCAGCGTCCAGGGCGCGCCGGCAAAGCCGATCAAGGCAACCTCGGGGCGGAGCTGCGGCCGAATCAGCCGGATGGCCTCGTAGACCGGCTGCAGATGGCCGTGCAGCCGCGTCATATCGAGCCGATCGAGATCATCTCGGGTGCCGAGGCGCGCCAGCCTCGGCCCCTCGCCCTCCACGAACCGCACCTCGTGGCCGAGCGCGTCCGGCACCACGAGGATGTCCGAGAACAGGATGGCGGCATCGAGTGGGAATCGGCGCACGGGCTGAAGGGTCACCTCCGCGGCCAGAGCCGGCGTGTAGCAGAGCTCGAGGAAGTGCCGAACCGTGGACCTGACCGCCCGATACTCGGGCAGATAACGGCCCGCCTGCCGCATCAGCCACACCGCCGGTCGATCGCCCGTGACGCCTGCCAGGCGCTCGAGCAGCGGCTTTCGGAGCATGCCAGGGGACATCGGGGGCATCCGGGTGGCTGGGGTTGGGTCACTTGTCCGCATCGAGGGCATCTACTGCATTCTAGGAATCAGAAAGGGTAGCGGTTGATGTTGGTCGGTGTGATGCGGGGATTATCGATCCTCCGGCTTTCATCCTCAGAGCCATCCCCTCACGGTGAAAAGCCGTCGTCGCGGGACAAGTCTGCGGACGAAGGCGGCGAAGCCCCGCTGGCGTGCCGTCGCGTGAGCTTGTGCATGGCGTGGAACATGGGGATAATCAATCCCGTCGCTCCTCAGCGGTGGGTGCTGAGCATAACCCGGCTAGGCCGACCGGGATCGTGGATGGCGCCGCGGTGTCGCCCCCAAAAGTGGCAGGGCGGGCGCAGGCACACATTTCATCCACAAGAGATCCAGTGTCTGTCAGACCGATAGCATGAGGTCATCGTGCGCCTGCATCTCCACCTGATCTCCGACTCGACCGGTGAGACCGTGACGACGGTCGCCCGAGCGGCCGTCTCCCAGTTCGAGGACGTGGTGCCCGTCGAGCATGTGTGGTTCTTCGTCCGCACGCCGATGCAGCTCGACAAGGTGATGGCGATCATCGAGACGCTGCCGGGCCTCGTCATCTACACCCTGGTGTCGCCCGAGCTCCGCCATGTGCTGCACGAGCGCTGCCGGGCGCTGGGCATCCCCTGCGTGCCCGTCCTGGACGAGGTGATGAACGCGCTGACCATTCTGCTGGGCTCCGCCGGGCGGCCGCAGATCGGTCGTCAGCACGTCATGGACGCCGGCTACTTCGGGCGCATCGAGGCCATGGACTTCGCCATGCGGCACGATGACGGCCAGTGCATGGAGGAGATCGAGACCGCCGACGTCGTGCTGGTGGGCGTGTCGCGGACCTCGAAGACGCCGACCTGCGTCTATCTCGCCAATCGCGGCGTGAAGGTCGCGAACGTGCCCATCGTCGTCGACGCCACACGGCTGGAGACGCTCGAGCACATCAAGCGACCCCTCGTCGTCGGGCTCACGATCAGCCCTGACACCCTTGTCCAGATCCGCGAGACACGGCAGCAGCTGTTGGGGCTCGAGCCGGCCGATGGTGGACGCTTTGGCGGCGACTATGCGGATCTGCAGCGCATCAGGGCCGAGCTCATCGCTGCCCGCCGCCTCTTCGCCCGAATGGGTTGGCCCGAGATCGACGTCACCAAGCGCTCGGTCGAGGAGACGGCGGCCACGATCTTCCAGATGCTTCAGGTGCGGCGGCACCCGGAGCTGAGCGGCCTCGACGCCCCGCTCGCCTAGCCCGTCTGGCGGGCCCGAGGGGCCGCCTCTCCGCTACCCGCCGAGCTTTCCCTCCCAGACACCCTTGGTCCAGTGCGCGAAGCGCACATTGGCGCGGAGCCCCTCGCGGAAGAAGGGATCGGCCTCGAACAGGGCCACCGCCTCCTCGCGGGTCGGCAGGTCGATGACCCACATGCCGCCCGTCTGCGGCCCGTCCGGCGTGGCGCGCAAGGCCCCCGAGCAGAGGATACGGTCGGCGACGCTCCGCACATAGGCGAGGTGCCGGTCGGTGTGGGTCGCGCGCAGCCCTGCCCGCGAGGGCTCGTCGTCGAAGGTCACCATCCAGGCCATGCTCTTTGCTCCCTTTGCGGTGCTGCATCATGGTCGACGCGCAGGCACGTCGCCATCGGTCGTCTCAGCGTGAGTAGATCTTGATGTTGCCCGCGACCGAGTCGGCGACGTGCTCCTTGGTGATCACGCCCGCCACGTCCTTCGCGCGCGGCACCCGGCAGGGGCGGACGACGATCGCCATCCAGGCGCGTCGCCGCCCGAGGCGGGCAATGACGTCGAAGACCGCGTCGCCCGCGCGCACGATGGTGAAATGTGGGCTCGCGAGCTCGCCCAGCGTCACTTGGGCGTCCACCTTGCCGACGGCACGCCGAAGGCCGGTATTGACGCGAATGACACCCTTGATGCGCGGCCCGTCGGTGACCACGACGTGGCGAAGGGCGCCCTTGCTGCCCGCCTCATCCAGGAAGCGCTCGAAGCCGGTCGTCGCGTCCAGCACCAGGATGTCCCGCTCCATCACGTCCTCGGCACGTCGCACCATGAAGAGATTGGCGTGCAGCGCCTTCGGGATCATGTGGCCGCGGCGGAAGAGCTTCAGGGTGTAGATGTTCTCGCGCGAGAGGAGGCGGCGCGTGCCGAGGCTCATGGCGACGGCGACGATCATCGGCAGCACGATGTCGTAGTCGCGCGTCATCTCGAAGATCATCGTGACGGCCGTCATCGCCGCCCCGGTGGCGCCGCCCACCATCGCTCCCATGCCGATCATCGCGAAGGCCGGAGGGCTGATCGGCAGGCTTGGCGCCAGGTGGCTCGCTATCGCGGCGAAGGCCGCGCCGATGGTGGCGCCCATGAAGAGCGAGGGCGAGAAGACCCCGCCCGATGATCCCGAGCCCAGGCTGGTCGTGGTGGCCGCGAGCTTGGCCACGAAGAGGAGGAGAAGAAAGAGCGGCGCCGTCAGGCCCCCGCCCAGAATCGACTGGATCGCCGCATAGCCGACGCCCTCCACATAGTAGTGCCCGGTGGTCTGCTGGAGGGCATAGATCAGGATGCCGACCAGCAGCATGCCGACCGCGTGGCGCGTGTAGCGGCCCGGCACGCGGTCGAAGACGTCCTCCGCCCAGGCGAGCCCGCGAATGAATGCGGCCGCGCCGACGCCGACGACCAGCCCCAGCAGCGCATAGAGGAAGAGCAGCGGCACGCCCGCCAGCGTGGTCGGCATGGCGGCCAGCTGGGCAGGCACGACGAAGGCCGGCTGGTCGCCGAAGAAGAGCCGGCCGACGAAGGTCGCCGTTCCGGTCGCCAGCGCCACGGGCAGGAAGGTGTTGACGCTGATCTCGGGCATCATCAGCTCGGTGGCGAAGAGCACCCCGCCGATCGGCGTGTTGAAGGTGGCGGCGATGCCCCCGCCGGCGCCCGCGGCCACGAGCGTGATGCGCTGGCCCACCGACATCGGCAGGAGCTGGCCCAGCGTCGAGCCCAGCGCCGAGCCGATCTGGATGATCGGCCCCTCGCGGCCCACCGCGGCACCGCTGCCGATGGCCAACGCCGAGGCCAGCGACTTCACCACGGCCACGACGGGCCGGATCACGCCATTGCCATAGTAGATGGCGTCCATCACCTCGGGCACACCGTGACCCTTGGCCTCGGGCGCGAAGCGCACGACGAGGAAGGTGACGCCGATGGCACCGATCACCGGCACCAGAATGACGAAGGCACCCCAGGGATGGGGCGGCGTGAAGACATTCGAAGTCGTAGGCGAAGGACAGCCGGCCGAGAAAGAGGACGTTGTGGACGAGACCGATCAGCTCGCGGAAGACGAAGGCGCCGAGGCCGGTGACGAGACCGATCAGGAGGGCCAGGATCGAGAGCATCGGCAGGCCCATGCGCCTCGCCTCGTCCTCGGCCACCACCCTGGGCGGCCCGACAGGCGCTGCCCCGGGCGCGGTTTCCGCAGGCGTCAGCTCACCCGCCATTCCGGCTCCTTGCTGCAGGCGACGCGAACGCCGCCCTTTCCCCGGCTGCCGCCCCTTTTGGCGACGACCTACATCCGACCCATCTCATCGAGGAACCGGTTCGGCTTGAGGAGCAGGGCGAGGATCAGAGCACCCTCCTCCGACCAGGCCTCATGGCGGCTGCCCGCCGGCCGCCAGACGAACTCGCCAGCCCTGCACACCCCCTCATGGTCCTCGAAGCTGCCCTCGAGCACGTAGGTCTGCTCGATGTCGACATGCTCGTGCAGCGGCAGCTGCGCGCCCGGGGCCCAGCGCAGCAGCGCCGTCCACAGGCCCGTCTCGCCGTCCTCGACCAGCACCTTGATCTCGATGCCGGGGTAACGGGTGCGCCGCCAGGGCAGCTCGTCGGGCGATATGAAGCGTGAGGCACGTGGCTCCAGGTTCTTGTGATCGGCGTCCGGCGTTCTCGAACTCATGCCCAGCCTCCCGTCCGGTGCGTAGGTCCCTGAGCGACGGTTGAGGAGAAGTCTAGGCCAATCGCCGGCACCTGCAACCCACCCGCCGTCCCCCTCAGGTGGACCTCACATGCCGACGACCCGGCTCCGCAGGCCGTATCGTCTTGAGCGGGATCAAGGACGGCGGCGGTAGCGTCGGTCCATTGTGCCCATAGGGCGCGAAAGGCGTCCCAGGCGGGCAAGATCGGAGGCAGTCATGACGATCAGGCACATTCTGGTCCCGTTGGACGGCTCGAAGCATGCCGAGAGGGCGCTCGATCTCGCAGGCGATCTTGCCGGAAGGTATGGCGCGGCGCTGACGCTGCTCCACGTCCTGCCCCACGACGTGGCCGGGCATCGCCTCGACGAGCTCAAGCGCTATGCCGAGAGCGAGCACATGAAGGTCACGGTGGCCGAGCTGATCCGCAGGGCGGCGGACGAGCTGCTCGAGCGGGCCGACAAGCAGGCCCGCAAGGCGGGTGCGAAGGAGGTCACGCTGCTCGCCGAGGAGGGCGAAGCCGCGGGCGTCATCAGCGAGCACGCCCGCATCCACAAGGTCGACCTCATCGTCATGGGCCGGCGCGGCCTCGGCGATCTGGAGGGGCTGCTGCTCGGCAGCGTCTCGCACAAGGTGGCGCAGCTCGCCCCCTGCGCCTGCCTGACCGTGAAGTAGGGGCGCGAGCCCGGCGCGGAAGGCTGCGGCTCAGACCGCCGCGCGCGGCACGTCGACGCCGGTGATGAGGCCCAGCACGTCGCGCATCTCGGCCTGCTCGGTCACCAGCGTGCCTGCCTCGCGGCCGTGGCGCATCACGAAGATGCGGTCGGCGAGCTCGAAGACGTGCGGCATGTTGTGGCTGATCAGCACGACGGCGATGCCGCGCTCCTTCACCCGCTTGATGAGATCGAGCACGCCGCGCAACTCGCGTACACCCAGGGCCGCGGTGGGCTCGTCCATGATGACGACCTTGCGGCCCCAGGAGATCGAGCGCGCCACCGCCACGCTTTGCCGCTGCCCGCCCGAGAGCAGTCCCACCGCCTGTCGGACCGACTTGAGGCCCACCTTGAGCGAGGCGATGTGCTCGGCCGCCTGCCGGCGCATGGCCCCCTTGTCGAGCAGCCAGCCGTTCCACCACTGCCCGCCTGTGAGCTCGCGGCCGAGGAACAGATTGGCCTCCACGTCCATGTGCGGGATCACGGCGAGGTCCTGGTAGACCGTCTCGATGCCGAGGCTGCGTGCCGCTAGGGGCGAGGGAATCGTGACCTCCTTGCCCTCGAAGCGGATCGCTCCCTCGTCGGGCTGCAAGGCGCCCGACATCACCTTGACCAGCGTAGACTTGCCCGCCCCGTTGTCGCCGACGAGGCCGACGATCTCGCCCTCGCGGAGCGTGAACGACACGCCGTCCAGGGCGTGCACCGGCCCGAAGCGCTTGTAGATGTCGACGAGCTCGAGAACGGGGCGGGCTTGGCTCATCTCACATGCAGCCGATCGGCGCCTCCTTGAAGGCCTTGGCGGCACCGGCCGCTGTCGACGCCTCCTTCCAGCGCGCGATCCACTGGTCGACGTTCGCGTGGGTCACGACCGGCATCGCCTGCGGCACCAGCTCGGGATAATGGCAGTCCTTCTGCGTCAGCATGTTGTGGAGGATGCTGACCGACTGATAGCCCCAGCCCCAATAATCCTGGCCGACCAGCGCCTGAACCAGGCCCTCCTTCACGAAGGGCAGCTCGGGTGCAAGGACGTCGGTCGTGATGATCTTGACCTTGCCCTTATTCTTCACGACCTCCGGCAGGGCGCTCATCTTCCCGAAGAACGGCACGCCAGCGACCATCAGGATGGCGCCTGCGTCCGGGTGGGAGATCAGGAGGTTGTTGGTGAGCTGCTGTGCCTTCACCATGTCGTCGTCGTGGAAGAAGGGCCCGAGCGTCTTGATGCCCTGATGTTTCGCGAGCCCGTCGGTGGCGCCCTTGAGCCTGGCATTGAGGTTGGTGGCGCCGGGGCCCCCGCTCACCAGGATCACCGTGCCGGAGGTGCCCATGAACTTGATGGTCTGCTCGGCGAGGCTCTGGCCCATCTTGTAGCTGTCGACGCCGTAGAAGACCGGCCGCTTGCTGCCCGGCACGTCGGAATCCCAGGTGATCACCTTGATTCCCTGGGCGATCGCCTGGTTGATTGGGCCGATCAGCGGCTCGGGCGCGTTGGCGTCGACCGCCATGCCGTCCACGTGGCGCGAGATGAGGCCCTGGAGCACCTGAGCCTCCTGGTTCGCGTCGGAGGTGGTGGACGCGGTCCAGATGACATCGACGTCGCCCAGCTCCTTGGCTCGCTTCTCCGCACCGTAATGCGCATAATAAAAGACGCTGTTGTCGAGCGCCTTCGGGATCACCGCGATGGTGAGCTTCTTGGCTGCACGCGCCACATGCGGCATCGCGATCCCGCTGGCGGCGGCCAGCGCCAGCCCGGCTCCGCCGGCGCGGAATAGGTCGCGCCTGGTCGTCGAGGCCGACAGATCGAGCTTCGTCATCGTTGCTCCCTCCGTTCTTCGGTCATGACCAATTCCTCCCTCTCACTGGCCGGCTAGCGCGAGCGCAGGGCCTCGAGGCGCTGTCGCATGATGTCGAGCGTCGCCGCGGCGACGATGACGAGACCGGTGATCAGCTCCTGCCAGTAGCCTGCGAGCCCAACCAGGATGATGCCGTTGTTGATGACGCCCAAAAGGGCGGCGCCGATCAGCACGCCCGGTATCGTGCCGCGCCCGCCATAGAGGCTGACCCCGCCGATGATCACGGCCGCGATCACGCTGAGCTCGTAGCCGGTGCCGGCGTCCGGCAGGGCGGTGCCAGACTTGGCCGTGAGGAGAATGCCACCCACGGCCGCCAGCATGCCCGAGATGACGTAGAGCGCGAGCTTGACCCGGCTCACCTTGAGCCCGAGCAGCCGTGCCGCCGGCTCGTTGCCGCCCACCGCATAGACGTGGCGGCCGAAGCGCGTGTGGTTCAGCGCGACGAGCGTGACGAGCCCCAGCGCCAGCATGATCAGCACCGGCACCGGCACACCCCAGGCGGTGCCCGTGCCCAGCACCGCGAACGCGTTGCCGGCCGCATTGTCCGGCGGCGTGATCGCAGCACCTTGCACGATCCCATAGGTTAGGCCGCGGACGACGCTGAGCGAGCCCAGCGTGGCGATGAAGGGGTTGAGCCCGATCACGATGATGGCGAGCGCGTTGGCGACGCCAATCGCGGCGCCGGCGGCGAGTTCCGCCAGCAGCGCCAGCCATAACGGCCAGTGCGCGGTGAGCGCCAGGGCCGAGATCATGCCGGCAAAGCCCATGGTCGAGCCCACCGAGAGGTCGAGCCCGCCGCCGATCATGACGAGCCCCTCGCCGAAGCCCGAGATGCAGATCCATGAGAAGTAGACGGCAACGGTGCCGAGGATGTTGCTCGTCGTGAGAAAGTAGGGCGAGACGAGTGTGATGGCGGCCGAGATCACGACGAGGGCCAGCAGCACGCCGACCCAGGGGATAAGCAGGATGTCGCCGAGGAGCCCGATCGCCGCATGGTGTGGCGGCGTCCTGGGCGGAGGGGGCTCCGCCGGCGCCTGAACGCTGATCAGCTGATCGGCCATGCTGCACGGAGATCGGCATGAGCCTGGCGCGGCGTCACGCGCCACCGCGCTTGCTCGCCGCAGGCCCGTTCTGCCTGAGCGGCCATTACGCCTCCCACAATGCGCCGTCCCCGTGGGGTCGGCTCATCTCGTGACGATCAATGGTGGGTGGCTGACGTGAGCAAGTCGATAGGGAAGATTATTAAAGTTATTTCGAGTGATTGATGCGACAACGGGATCTTTCTATACGGCGGTTCATCTTATGGGACTCAGAAGTGTTGGTGCCAACTATCCGATGCGCGCCTAGCCGCCGGTCTCTGCCGCCTGATGATGTCCGTGACACGCCGGCGGCCGCGCGCTCGGGACTTCGGCTCGCCCGATCGCGCGCGCCCGCCGACATGGCAAACGTGCCTTTCCGTGCGGACATGATCGGGCCGGCTGTTGGCGAGCACCGTTGCCGCTATTCGCCCAGCCCATGGTGGCAGCGGGCGCAGTTGGCGGCGGTGCGGATCCCGGGCCCCGTGCCGACGCCGGGACGCAGCAGCCAGTCGTGGATATGCCGCCATTCGGGCGTGTCGGTGATTCGGATGGGCGTCTCGGAGGGGCTGAGCCCGCGCAGGAAGGCGTGCACGCCGCGCGGCGTGTCGGCCGCGTTGTAGACGAGCAGCTGCGTGATCTCCTCGGTCTTGGCTTTGGAAAGGCTCGCGTCCTCGCCGAAATGATTGGTGAGGTTGGCCATCAGCTTGCGCCAGGAGCGCGCCGGCAGGACCTGCGGCGGATAGGGCAGATGGCAGGCGCCGCACTCGGTTCGCCACGTCTTGACGGCAGCCGAGCCACCGCTCTGGCTGGGCGCTGCGGGCAGCTCTGGCGTGCAGGCGAGCATGGCGAGCGTGGCAGCCAGCATTGGCAGCACGAGGAGACGCACGGCGCCACGCCTCGGCCGCTTCGTCCGGGCCCGCCGCATCACTCGCTCGCCATGAAGGTGATGAAGTTGCCCTTCTCCTCGGCCGTGCACTCGCGGCCATAGACGGTATGGCAGTTCCGCCTGAACCACTTCTCGACCTTGTCGAGATCGGTGAAGCGGCTGGGCGTGCGCGAGACCGCCATGGGCTGGATCAGCTTGCCGGCGCGGGTGCGGCCGTCGTTGCGCGGGTTCGTGGTGTGACAGTACGAGCAGGAGGGCGTCTGGGGGCGGCCGGTGCCCGGGTGGGCGAGGAAGAAGGCCTTGCCCGCGGCGGCGGAGAACGCCTTGAAGTGCGGGTCCTCCTTCTTCGCCTCCGTGGCATAGTGGTCGAGCACGGCCTGCCGTCCGGTCGTGGCGGCAGCACCTGCGACGGCGCCGCCCACCACGACGGCGACCAGCAGGGGCAGCGCCTTTCTCATCATCATTCGACACTCTCCGGCAGTCCGATGGCTTGTGGGGCGAAACGGCCCGTGCTGGCGTCATGGTGGCAGGCGTTGCACTCGCCCTTCCCTCCCACCGCCTGCGCATTGAAGACGGCGGCCGGGATGTGGCGGTGCATGTGGCGCCAGAAGGGCGTGGAGGTGATGCGCAGCGGATCGGCCGGATCGGTGATGCGCAGCGCGTTTGCCGGCAGGGTGTCGAAGTGCCCGGCCGCGTTCGCGAGAAGGTAGGCCTTGATCGCCTTCGTCTTGGCCGGCGACAGGCTCGCATCCTCGCCGAAATGGTTCTGCAGATTGTCCATGATGGCCGACCAGGTGGCGGCCGGGGCGAGGCTGGGCGGATAGGCGAAGTGACAGGCGCCGCACTCGCTCTTGTAGAGCGGGTCCAGGTGGGCCGGGGGCAGGCCCGGGACCGGCAGGCGCGCAAGCGCCACGACGCCCAGGGTCAGCGCCGCCCCGCCGCCGAGCACGATCGCGGCCGCCAGCCGCGGCCACGCCCTTGCCGGCCTTGCGCTCGCAGCCGGCGGCTGCGTCTCCTTCTGGCCGGTGACCATGGCGCGCACGAGGTTCTCGCGGCTGCGTCGGCTCTCGAACGCCACGCCGGCCAGATGCGCGCCCACCATCAAGAGCAGCAGGATGGCCAGGACCTGGTGGAGGCCGAGCAGCTGCCGGCCCGCAACGAAGCTCGTGAAGGCGGCGAGCGGCCCCTGCTTGAACATGCCGCCCAGCGCCAGCGTGCCCGTGAGCACGATCAGCGCCAGCACCAGGAGGAGCGCGAAGACCATCATCGCGCCCAGGGGATTGTGCCCCAGATGCCGGTGCTGGCCGCCGGCCCGTATGTGGCGCAGGTGGCCCAGCACCGTCCTCGGCCCATAGGCGAAGCGTGAGAACCGGGCATGGGTCGGGCCGAGAAAGCCCCAGACGACGCGTGCGCCGACGAGGGCCGCGACGCCGATGCCGGCGATCAGATGCGCCTCGAGCGTGGTCATGCCGAGGACGAAGCCCGTGAGGGCCGCGACGATCACGGCAGTGACCAGAAGCCAATGGAACGCCCGGACGCCCAGGTCCCAGACCTGGATGGTGGGCCCTGCCGGTCGGGCGGCGACATAGGCCCAGAGCCGGCGGCCCGCCGCTTCGACTGTATCTCGGGGGGTCGGCCCCTCGTTGGCTCGTCGGTCGATACGCTGCATGGCCAGGACCAAGGGCCCCGATCCTTGCCGGAACCTTACGGGCCCGACGAACGGCGCACGATCAGACCGGGCGCCTCGCCCGAGCGGGCCTCGTCGTCTTGCTGGCCTTCCGGCCCGGCTGCCCGGCTAGATGCGGCTGGGCCCGTGCTTGGCGAGGCTCATGTGTCGCTCCAGCCACTTCACGCCCAGGCTCGCCGGGTAGCTGACGATCAAGTACATCACGAAGATGATGGAGTAGATCTGCAGGTACTTGAACGACTCCGCCGCCAGAAGCTGGCCGCTGAACATCAGCTCGGAGATGGAGATGGTCGAGGCGAGAGCCGTATCCTTGAACAGTGAGATGAAATAATTGCCGAGCGGCGGAATGACGATGCGGATGGCCTGGGGCAGGATGATCAGCGCCATGGTCAGCCGGCGCGACATGCCGAGCGCGTTCGCCGCCTCCCACTGGCCCTTGTCGACAGCCTCGATGCCGGCGCGGAAGACCTCGCTCAGATAGGCGCTGTAGTTGATGGCGAGCCCGAGGATGCCGGCCTCGATGTTGCCGAGCCTGAGACCGAAAAAGGGAAAGACATAGAAGATATAGAAAAGCTGGAGGATGAGCGGCGTGCCGCGAATGAGCTCGACGAAGGCGTAGGCGGCGATGTTCACCGCGCTGCGGGGCGGCTTCATGCGGGCGAAGGCGAGGAGAAGCCCGAAGACAAGGGCCAGCGCCATGCTCGCGAAGGTGAGCACGATGGTGTACCGGACGCCCCTCAGAAGATCGGGCGCCCAGCTCACGAGATCGGCGAGGAACTGCTGCACCTGCCAGGCCGGCTCGGTCTCAGTCTCTAGGAAGCAGTCTCAAGGACCGGCGCGTCTCAGGGGTTGAGGAAGAAGTCGGTGGGCGTCAGCCCCCATTTGGCGAAGATCTTGGCCGCCGTGCCGTCCTTCTTCATGGCTTCGTAGGTCTCGTTGAAGGCCTTGAGGAAGTCGGGGTTGCCCTTGGCGAGGCCGAAGGCGCAGTTCGAGGTGCCCTTGCTCTCGGGCTTGTAGTCGGCCACGAGCTCGAAGCCGAGGGCAGGGTTCTCCTTGAGCGCGTACGCGGAGAGCGAGGCGTCCACGGTGGCGGCGTCGAGGCGGCCGGCCGCGAGGTCGGCGAAGACGTTCTGGATCGTCGGGTACTGCTTGATGTCGAGAGGCTTGTCGGCCGGGCAGGAGGCCGCCGTCTTCTTCAGCAGCTCGACATAGGTGGTGCCCTGATAGGTGCCTGCCGAATGGCCGCAGAGATCGCTCAGCTGATGGAGATTGAGCGGATTGCCCTTGGGGACGTCGAGCGATTCGGGATTGTAGAAAACGACGTCCGTGAAGTCGATGACCTCCTGCCGCGCCGGGCGGATGTACATGGCGTCGCCGATGAGGTCGATCCGCCCGCTCTGGATGGAGGGGATCAGGCTGGCGAAGGGCATCGCCACGACCTCGAGCTTGGCGTCCTTGCCCAGCCGCTTCAGCACCTCGCGCAGGACGTCGGGCAGGGCTCCCACCGGCTTGTTCGTGCCCGATTCGACATAGGACAGCGGGGCGTCGTTCGAGGTGCCGATCACCAGCACCTTCGACTGATCGATCTTGTCCAGCAGTCCGGCGGCGGCCGGGTTGGAAGCCGCGGCAAGGACCGTCGCCGCAGCTAGAATCATGGCGGGGACGCACGCCGCGAGGCGGCGGGGGCTGTTGCGCATGGCTGAGGTCTTCCGGTGCAGGGGCAGGCTGAAGGAACCTTCATGCCTTCGCCGCGGCGGCGCAACAGAAAATTGGCAGGCGGGCAGCGGCGGAGGACGCGCCTGCAGTTGCGGACCGGGCCCGAGCATGGTCTCCTCGCGCGCGTCCGAACAGTCCAGGCGAGCGACCCTTCATGACCGACCTTTCCGGCCACCAGATCGTGCCCGCGCGCTTCGGCGCCGCCTTCAGGCTCGAGCGCGGCCAGGCCATCGAGATCCTCAACATCGCAGGCAATCAGGTCGTGGACACCTGGGCGGTCAGCGCCGGGGAGCCGGTCCAGATCATGTCGATGGCGCAGACGCGCTCGGTCAACAGCTCGATCTTCGCGCGCGCCGGCATGATGCTGATGAGCGACCGGCGGGATCCGATGCTGGCCTTCGAGGCCGACACCTCCCCCGGCGTGCACGACATGCTGCTGTGCGCCTGCAACGCCGCGATCTACCGCGAGCTCGGCTGCACGCCCGATCATCGCAGCTGCTCCCAGAACTTCACCGAGGCCCTGGCCGAGCAGGGCAAGGCCCTGCCCTTCACACCGGCGCCGCTCAACCTCTTCATGAACGTGCCGGTGGCGGCGGACGGCACGATCGACCGGGTGCCCCCGACGGCGCGCCCCGGCGATCTGGTCGTGCTGCGCGCCCAGATGCCGCTTCTTGTCGTGCTCTCGGCCTGCCCGCAGGACGTGACGCCGGTCAACGGGGCCTCGCGCTCGCCGGCCGACATCGCCGTCCGCATCCTCGACTGAGCGGCTTCGTGCCGGCCGGCCACCGTCAGGCGGCGGGCCGGTGCTCCGCGAGCGCGCGTGCCGCAGCACCGGCATCCTCGCCGCGATGGACGGTGATGCCCATGAGCAGGCTCTGGGCGATGCGCCGCGCCCGGTCGATGAGGAGCGCCGCCTGCTGCTCGTCGCAGCGTTCCGTCACCGTGGCCTCGAACAGGGAGAGCCAGTGGCGGAAGTGCGCGGCCTCGAGCCCGCCCAGCCGGATGTGCGCCACCATCGGCTTGCCGGCGTAGCGGCCGGTCATCAGCAGCACCGACGACCAGAAGGCGCACATCTTGGCGAGGTGGCGGTCCCAGTCCTCGATGGCCTGCCCGAAGATCGGCCCAAGCAGCGCGTCCTCCTGGATGCGGCCATAGAAGGCATGCACGACATCCCGGATCACCGCCTCGTCGATGCCGACGGCGGCGCCGGGCGAGAAGGGCGAGGGTCGGGAATCGAGGGGCGGCATCGGTAGCGCCTTTTTAAAGGTGTATCCTGGATGCATATTATGGCCGTCGCCCGCCCGCGCAACGGGCCGAACGATGGGAGCGGCCATGCGTCTCACCCTGCAGACCGACTACGGCATGCGCCTCCTGATCCTCCTGGCGCTCGAGCCCGGCCGGCTCGTGACGATCGAGGAGGCGTCCGAGCGCTTCGGCATCAGCCGCAACCATCTGATGAAGGTCGCGAGCGCGCTCGCCCATGCGGGCCTCGTCGCCGCCAGCCGCGGCCGCGGCGGCGGTCTCGAGCTCGCCCGCGATCCGGCAACGCTCCGTCTGGGCGATGTGGTGCGCGCCCTCGAGCCCGACATGGCGCTCGCGGAATGCCTGCGCGCCGACGGCGGCGCATGCCGCATCACCGGCCCCTGCCGGCTCACCGGCATCCTCGGTGAGGCGACGAGCGCTTTTCTCGAGGCGCTGGACTCCCACGTCCTGGCCGAGCTGGTGGGCCCCACCCCGGCATTGCGGCGGGCTCTGGGCCTGGGCGGCGGACCGTGATGGTTCCTCGCCTCTCTCATCGCAGCAGCGCCAGCGTCACCGAGACGATCAGGAGCACCGCAAGCGCGATGTTGACGACGCGCGAGCGCAGCGGGTCGTGGAGAAAGCGGGCGAACGAGCTGCCGGCGACGAGCCAGCAGAGATGGATGAGGACGATCATGCCCGACAGCGCCACGAGCTTGGCCAGGCCATCGAGGAGCGGGGCGCCGGCAGCGACGATCGTTCCGGTGAACACCGCCGTGATCGCCACATAGGCCTTGGGGTTGGCGATGCCGAGCAGAAGCCCCGCAGCAAGGGGCGGTGCGCTCGCCCGCGGGCCTTTGCTCTCCAAGGGTGGTGCCGTGGCGATCCTGAAGGCCAGGTAAAGCATGTAGAGGGCGGAGACCACGGCCAGCACCGGTGCGAGGCCCGGGAACGAGGCGAGGATCGACACGGCACCCGCCGCGACGGCGAAGAGCACGGAGCAGGTGCCGAGGATCAGGCCCAGCATGTAGGGGAGCGAGCGGCGAAAGCCGAAGGCAGCACCAACGCCGGCGACGCTGATCGTCGCCGGCCCGGGGCTGCCCATCACGACGAGCGAGGTCAGCATCAGGGCCAGGAGAGGCCAGGCCATGCCGGCCAGGGAAGGAAGCTGCTCCACGATGGGCGTTCCGCTAGTCTCGTGCCGATGGCAGCGACGGTAGGCGACGGATCCGGCGGGCGTCTTGAAGGCTTGTGCGAGCAGGCCGGCGGCGCCGCGCGGGCAGGACAGGGCGCCATCCGGCCGGGGCTGGGCTGCGAGGGCATCGAGCGGCTGGAGGCGCATCTCAAGGGCCGTGCCTTCTCGCCGCACCGCCACGACACCTACGCCATCGGCATCACCCTCGCCGGCGCCCAGCGCTTCGGCTATCGCGGTGCTGGACGGGTCTGCCTGCCCGGCCAGTGCCACGTGCTTCACCCGGACGAGACCCACGACGGCGCCGCCGGCACCGAGGCCGGCTTCTGCTACCGGATCCTCTACGTCGATCCGGCGCTCGTCCAGGAGGCCCTGGGCGGCCGTGCCCTGCCCTTCGTCGCCGACCCGATCCTCGGCCACGGCCCGGCCCTGGAGGCACTCCGGCCCATCCTTGCCGACCTCGACGAGCCGATCGACGAGGTGGCGAAAGCCGAGATCGTCATAGGCATCGCCGACATGCTCGAGGCCGCCTCGGGCGTGCCTGCGCGACGGCAGGGGCCGCTCGCGCTGGCGGCGCTGAGGCGTGCGCGGGACCGGATCGCCCAGGAGCCCCGCGAGCGTCCGGCCGCAAGCGAGCTGGAGGCGCTGACGGGCCTCGATCGCTGGACGCTGGCGCGCCAGTTCCGCGCCGCGTTCGGCACGAGCCCAACCCGCTTTCGCACCATGCGCCAGCTCGATCGGGCGCGCCGGCTGATGCGTCAGGGCCTGCCCCCGGCCGAGGCCGCGCTGGAGGCGGGCTTTGCCGATCAGAGCCATCTGACGCGCATGTTCAAGCGCAGCTATGGCCTCACCCCTGGTGCCTGGCGCGCTGCCCTTGCCACGGCCGGTCCCCCGCCCCACTCTTCCGGCGACAACCGGCCCTGGAGGCCTGCATGACTGCGGCAAGCGCCGCCACCCTCGCCGCCCGCGTGCCGGACGGTGCCAGCATCGTGCTCGCCCCGGACTATTCCGGCTGCTCGCTGGCCCTGGTGCGCGAGCTGGTGCGACGCCCCGCGCGCGACCTTTTTCTCGTCGGCGCGCCCCAGCTGGGCCTGCAGGCCGACATCCTGATCGGCGCCGGCTGCGTGCGGGCCATCGAGACGGCGGCGATCTCGCTGGGCGAGCTGGGTCCAGCACCGGCTTTCCAAAGGCTCTGGGGCGAGGGCCGGATCGAGGTCAGGGACAGCACCTGCCCCGCCATCCACGCGGGGCTCCAGGCGGCCGAGAAGGGCCTGCCCTTCATGCCCGTGCGCGGCATCCTCGGCACCGATCTCCTGGCGAGCCGGCCCGATTGGGTCGTGACGACCAACCCATTCCCGCCAAGTGACAAGATCGTGCTGGTGCCGGCGATCCGGCCCGATCTTGCCCTCTTCCATGCGCCCCGGGGCGACGAGGACGGCAATGTGTGGATCGGCGTGCGCCGCGAGCTGATGGTGATGGCGCATGCCGCCCGCACCAGCCTCGTCACGGTCGAGCGGCTCGACGACGCCTCCTTGCTGGGCGACCCGGCGCTGGCCGCCGGCACCATCCCGCGGCTCTATGTGGACGGCATCGTCGAGGCGCCGATGGGCGCGGCACCCCTTGGCCTTTTCGGCTGCTACCCGCCCGATGACGACGCCATCGCCCGCTATGCCGAGCAGGCCCGCACGGCCGAGGGTTTTGCGACATTTCTCGAGCGATGGCTCGCCGATGGGTGAGCCAGCGGGCCGGCGCGAGCTGCTGATCGCCACGATCGCTGGCCTGCTCGAGGGCTGCCGGCACGTGGCGGTGGGTGCCGCCTCGCCGATCCCGGCGGCGGGCGCGCTGCTCGCCCGCGAGCGCTCGGGCGGCCGCCTTCTGGTGAGCCTGCTCGGGAGCGAGAAGCAAAACACCTTCACCAATGGCGGGGTCGAGCTTTTCGACGCGGCGGCCGAGGGCCGGATCGACGCCTTTTTTCTCGGCGGCGTGCAGATCGACGGGGCCGGCAACGTCAACCTCCTGGGCCTCGGCCGGTACCCGGCCCTGAAAAAGCGCTTCTCGGGCAATTTCGGCAGTGCCTACCTCGCCTTCCTCGTCCCGCGCCTGATCCTCTTCCGCGAGGAGCACACGACCAAAACCCTGGTCGAGCGCGTCGACTATGTGAGCGCGCCCGGCACCTCCGATCCCGCCATCCACCGCCCCGGCGGCCCGAAGGCGCTGCTCACCGGCCGCTGTCTCTTCTCATTCGCCGACGGCCGCTTCCGTCTCGTCAGCCGCCATCCGGGCCAGAGCGTCGAGGAGATCAGGGCCGCCACGGGCTTTGTCTTCGACTGCCCGGCCGAGGTGCCCGTCACGCCCGAGCCCGACGCCGCCACGCTCGCCTCGATCCGCGGGCCGGTGCTGGGTCGGCTGGCGGAGGCCTACCCGCGCTTCGTCGCGCGTCTGGGCGAGGTACCCTAGGTTCGGGGTGTCGATTGATGGATCGATGGCTCGGGAGACCGGCTCTCCTCTGTCGTCCGCGTGCCTGGCAGGAGGGGCCCCCGCTCCTTCGTCGCCTCACGGCTAGACCGGGGGGCAACGGCTCGAGGCTGGCCACGCTGGGGTCGCGTCACGACCGCCCGTTGATCCCCCGCTCAAGGCGGGGGATGACCAGAGGGGGTGGGTCGGCTTGCTCTTTCGTCACGCTCCCCTGCTGCTCCTCCGCCTCGGCCCCGTTCTCTCCCGGTAGGGCCTGGGCGGCTGCTGGTTCCTGTCGCTCGCGTGCTCGACACGACGCGAGGACGCGCCTCTTCCGTCATCCCACGGCTCCGACCGGGGGATCAGGTGACGCGGCGCGACGGGACAGAGTCGCGTAGTCCCCGCCACCTGACCGCCCGATTAAATCGGGCGGTGACAACAAGGGCCGCGGACAAACTCCTTCGTCGCCCCCCGACGTGATCGGGGGGCCAACTGTCGGAGGCTGGCCACACTATTTTCGCGTCACGCCTCTATTGTCATCCTCCGGCTTGACCGGAGGATCAGGTGACACGGTGCGATGGGACAGGAGTCGCCAGCTCCCCGCCACCTGCCAGCCCGCGTCGAGGATACGGCTCACCAACAGGGCTCGACCCTGCGGGGTGAGATGCGCATTCTGGTGGATGTTCATCCGGGTGCTCCGGTCGGAGTCGGACGGCTTCGCAACCCCAGCCTCACACCTCGGCCCCGGATGAACAACCTCCATAGCTTTGACAGCTAGACGAGCTCCTCCAGCGCGATGAGCAGGAGGAATCCGATGAAGAACATCGAGGTGGTGATGGGGCTGTCGGGCTTCTCGTGCGCCTCGACCAGCAGCTCCTCGGTGACCAGGTAGAGCAGTGCTATCAGGCCGAAGGCCAGGAGCACCGCCAGCCCGATCGGCGGAAGGCCGCCGGCCATGCTGCCGATCCAGGCGCCGAGCGGCAGCAGCAGCCCGACACCGCCCACGATGGCCGTCGTCCGCGCGCCCGAGGCGATCCGGGGACGCAGGGCGAGGGCCATGGTCAGGCCGAGGAACAGGACCTCGAGCGTCAGCGCGATCGTGAGCAGGAGCCCCTGGCGGGCGCCGACCGCAAAGCCGATGCCGAGCACCAGGCCGTCGACCAGGAGGTCGATGCCGGTGACCGCGACCGAGCCGACGCCGCTCGTGACGCGGCGGCCGAGCCATCTGATCGCGAGCATCGCTGCCAGGCCCGCGAGCCCGCCGACGACGATGGCCAGCGTCGAGCCCGACTGCTTGAGGTCGGGCAGGATCTCGCCGGCCGCGGCGGCGAAGACCACGCCCGCGGCGAAATGCTGGATGCCGCTCTCCACCGCGGGGCCGGGCGCCCGGAAGGCCGCCACGGCCGCACCCACGACCATCGCTGCCAGCGGGATCAGGGTGTAGGCGGTGGCGATCATGAGATGGCGGGGCGCGCTGCGGCTGGGGGCCAGGCCGCAGCGACCCGGGCGCTCCGCTCGATGACCATGCCGGCAGGCGGAAACAAAGGCATGCGCCGTCTTACCGCCCCGGTCTCGCGGGATAAAGCCACCCGGGCGGCGCCCGATCCCCGACGGCCAGGCTTGCGTCGGCCACGACGGTCGGCCGCCGACGCGGCGGGCGGCCGGTCAGGTTGCGGCAAGGGTTGGACGACACAAGGGCGCCGGCGTGGGCCGCTGGCCGAGCATCCGCACGCGGGATGAGCGGCGTCGGCCCCGTCTCGGAGCGCCTCGCTCCTGCGGCAAGCGCGGTCCGATGTCGACATTGAGCGTGCCGTCGACCTGCACGGCGTCATTGCCGTCGTGCCGGTCATGCGTGCTCCGCTCGCTCTTTCGTTCTCATGTCACGATTGCGCCGGGCTTTGCGCCGGCATTCCGGACAAGCGCCCAATCACAGGTGAGACATCCATGCCGTCCTTCGATCAGATTCATCCGATCGCGGTCCATTTCCCGATCGTCTTTCTGCTGACGCTCGCCGCCTTCGACACGATCGTCCTCCTGCGCGGCCATGGGCTGGGCAGCCGCTCGACCATTGCCAACGTCTCCGCCGGTCTGGCCGTGCTGGCCGGGCTCGGCGCCGTGGTGGCCTACTATTTCGGCGACGCCGCCTACGACGCCGCCATGGCCAAGGGCTATCCGGCAGCACCGCTCGACCTGCATGCCTGGCTAGGCACGGCCACCGCCACCATCCTCGGTATCTGGGCGCTGCTTCGCGCCTGGCTCTGGTGGCAGGCGCGCCCGCTCGAGGGCAGGCGCGCCGGCACCCTTGCCGGGGTCGAGGTCGCCGTTGCGCTCCTGATCGTCGTCACCGCCTACTATGGCGGCCATCTGGTCTATGACCTGGGCGTCAACATCTCGCCGCAGGCCGCCAAGACGGCCATCGCCCACGCCGCGAAGGACCTTCCCTCCTGAGCCCGAGGCAGCCTGCCCGCGGCGCATCGCGCGATCCCGCTCGAGCGAGCGGGATCGTGGCGGCCACGTCCGGCTCTCGATGAGGCTGGAAGCCTAGGCCGTGTGTCGGCGCGCCGGAGGGATCGAAGGCAGGGGGCGGGATCCGCCGCCGGTCGCTTCGGTGTAGGACACCAAAGGCCGCTGCCCACTCGTGCTCCGGACCCGGTCGAGATGGGCCTCGATCCGGGCCGTGAACCGCTCGCGGGCCCAGCGGGCGGTGAAGGTGTGGTCGGCACCGTCGAGGATCTCGAGGTGGACCTGCTTGAGACGCTGAAGCCGCCGCCCGTCGCGCCCGAAATAGGTCTCGAGCTCGTCGAGGCCGCCATCCGACGCGCTGTAGAAAAGAAGGATCTCGGTGCCTCGCGCAGCCAGCTCCTGAAATCCCCGCACGACACCCTGGCGGGCGCTGCGGCGACCCATCAGATGGCCGGACCAGTCCTGAGCGCGCATCGCCACGCGTTTGCGCATGCGCCGCATCAGGGCTGTGGCGATACCTCGCGCATTGACCTCGCCGCGCAGCACGCGGCGCCAGGTGTCCGGGTGGCGCGCCATGGCCGCATAGTACCTGTTCGACTGGAACGAGCGTCGCAGGCTGACCTCGAGCGTGTCGCCCTCGCGCCAGAGGAAGCGCTGGAGGTTCGCCATCACGAGGCCCGCGATCCGGGAATCGCGAAGCGCCGTGTAAAAGGCGATGTAGGCGCCGCAGCACAGGCCGATCGCCACGACCCGGCGATGCCCTTGTGCCTCGAGCCAGTCGAGGGCGGCGCGCACGTCCTCGCAGGTCTCGAGCGCATAGAGCCGATGATCGGGTTGGCCGGGCGGCGCCGGGCTCTCCCCGATGCCGGCGACGTCCATGCGCAAGGACGTGATGCCGAGCGCCGCGAGGCGCCGCGCTATGCCGACCGTCATTCTGTTCGGGCCGACGTGATGGTTAGCACCGGTATTGATGAAGATGACGGCGGGGAGATCGGCGCTCGCACGGGTGGGCCGGCAGACGACCCCGAACAGGCGGGCCTCGTCCCCGAGGAACACGGGCTCCTCGACCGCCTCAGGCATCGACAGCCGCACCGGCTGCGGTCGGTGACCCGTCCGCGTCCCGGGTCTGGTCGCGCCCGCCGCCATCCAGTCCCGGACCAGACCGAAGGCCTGGTCCGGGGCGACGACGAAGTTCACGTCGCGCATCAACGAGGCGTAGCCCGTGAACGCCGCCTCCTGGACCGTGGCGCCGAGTTCGCGCATCCTGTCGGCCAGCGGCGCTTCCGCCGGATCGGCGCGTTTCAGGATCAAGATGCGCGGGGCCGGGCGACGGTCGAGCTTGGCGAGGTCGATCGTGCCGAGCTCCCGCTGGGTGGCGGCGGTGAACACGAAGCCGCCGACCTCGAGGCTCCCATCGTCGCCGGCCCGCGCGGCGGGCGGCGCTCCCGGCAGCGGCGGCGCCAGCCTCGCCAGCGCCTTCAGCTCCCGCACATAGGCGCGGCCTGAGACGACGGGCGCGAGAAGAGCCAGCGCGGCGACGCCGTCGAGCTCGCAGGCGGCTTTCGCGGCAAGGGCCGCACCGAGGCGCAGCCCGACCAGGCCGACCTCGCTGACGCCGGCTTCCTCACGCATCCATCGCACGGCCGCGAGCACGCTGTCGGTCCAGGCGCGAAGCCGCTCCGGCTCCTCGTCGTCGCCCAACGAATCGCCCGTCCCGTGATAGTCGAAGCGCAGCGTGGGCAGGCCCACCGCCGCGAGCTGCTGGGCCAGATCGCGCCAGGCGCGATGCGCCGACAGCTCCTCGTGGCCGAGAGCGCTGCACAAGATCACGCCGCGCCCGCCCGGTGCCGGGTGGAACCAGCCGAAGCAGTCATCGAACGCGACGGGGACCGAGATCATGGGCGGTACCTCGCAGGTGAGGTGCCGTTCAGCGCGTGGACGGCACCGTCCGGGCGGACGCCGGGCTCGCCTAGCGGCACGAGGCGCACCTGCCGCGGGGCTCCCGGTGCCAGGTGGAACCACTCCTCCTCGCCGCGGAAGTGCGGATCCTCGATATGCACCGACTGCGCGAGGCGGCTCGAGGCGAGCGTGAGAAGCCAGCCCCGCTCGTCCTGGTCGAGCTTCGCCTCGAGGCCCAGCTCTGCCACGGGAAGAGCCCGGCCCAGCGGGAAATGGAACGCCTCGGCCAGGGCCGCGCCGCTCTCCGCGTCGACCAGCCGCGCCACGGTGACGTCGTGCGCCGGCGGGCCGAACCTATAGGCATAGGTGATGTCGAAAAAGCGGCCCAGCAGCTCGAAGGAGGACAGCTCGAGCGCCTCGCGGGCGGCGATCGTCAGCTCGCGCTCGGCACGGACGACGGGAACCGACCCCGCCCGCAGGCATGCCAGCGAAAGACGCGCGCGGATCTGGCGCGGGCTCTCGTTGACGACGTGGAGGGCAAGCCCGTTCAGCCCCTCGTCCGTAAGAATCAGCTGAATGGGCCGGCAGGCGCGCCTCAGCCCGTGCCAGGCGGCCTTGGGGGCGCCCTTGATGTCGAGCACGCCCCAGCCGGCGCCGGGGCGCAGGTCCTGGAGCAGCCAGACGAGGGCGCCGGCGCAGGGCGAGGCGGCGCGGCGCCACTCGCCGATGGTCGCCTCCATCACCTCGGCCGTGACGGCGCGCGAGAGGCGCAGATAGCGGTCGGGCTCCTCGTAGCGCAGGCGCGCCGGCGTCACCCCGTAGAGCAGCTCGAGATAGTGGTCGCGCACATCCTCGAAGTCCCAGGGCACGCCGGCATCGCGCGGCACGCCCGCCTTCCACAGCGGGTCATGCGGCTGCGCGGAGGGCAGCGTCGCCTCGAGCGTGCGGCTGTCGGGCAGGTTGGCAAAGGCCAGGCACTCGCTCGTGAAGCGCACCTCGGCGCGGCGTGCATCCTCGAGGGGGCGGAGATAGGCGCCCACGCCGTAATAATGCGTGATGCCCGCGTTCGTGACGAAGGGCATCTCGCCGCCCGAGGGCGAGCTTGGGACATAGGGCACGTCGGGCCGGCTCTCGGCGACGACGGCAGGGAGCAGCTCGTCGAAGATCGGCCCGCCACCGGCGGCCGGCGGCAGCCCCAGCATCGCCGCCTGCTGGGCCACCTCGCTGCCGCCGCAGAGAACCGCCAGCGACGGCGAGGCCTGGGTGCGATCGAGGAGCTGCCGGGCCTCGCGCCGCAGGCTCTCCACGAAGGCTGGATCGGTGGCCGGGTAGTCGAGATTGGCCAGCATGAAGTCCTGCCAGACCAGGATGCCCAGCTCGTCGCACAGGCCGAAGAAGGCGTCGCTCTCATAGGCCATCGTGCCGCCGACGCGCACCATGTTCATGCCGGCGGCGCGCATCGCCTCGAGCCAGGGCGCATAGGCCTCCGAGGTCCCGGGCAGCGACACGATGTCGGCCGTGCTCCAGCAGGCGCCGCGGCAGAAGACGGGCTCACCGTTGATGCGCAGCTGAAAGCCTCGGCCGTCGGCGCCGCCATCGCGCTCGATCGAGCGGAAGCCGGTGCGGCCGAGATCGATCGCGACATCGCCGATGCTGGCGCGGACGTCGTAGAGCCGGGGGCTGCCATGGGTGTGCGGCCACCAGGGCTCGACCTCGGGCAGGCGCAGCTCGCAGGCGAGCCCGCCTGCGGCGTCGGGCGTCAGCGCCGCCTCGCTGTCGCCCACCCGAAGGCTCGCCGTGCCGTTCCGCGGCGGCGGGCCGTCGAGGGCCAGCCTGAAGGAGACGCGACCCTCCTTGCCCTCGAGCCGGGTGCCGAGGTCGACGCTGCGGACGCGCAGCGGGCCCTGCTCCTCGACCAGCTCGATCGGCCGCCACGGGCCCACCGCGTGGACGGAAGGGCACCAGGTCGGCATGTGGCCCAGGAGGGTCGTCCGGGCGAAGCGCAGCGATGGCGGTGTCACCATGCGCGGCCGCCAGCGCGCCCGCCCGCGGCGTTGCGCCAGGGCCGGATGGAGCGCCCGGAAGCACAGATGGAGGGCATGCTCGCCGGCAAGGTCGAGCTCGACCTCGTGCGCCAGGAACATGTTGTCGGAGGTGAGCAGCTGGCGCCCGTCCAGCCACAGCTCGGCGAGGGTCGCGAGGCCGCCCAGGCGAAGCGTCCGCCGGCCGCTCGCGCGCAGCCGCGTGCGATACCAAAAGTCGCGATCGTGCAGCGGTGCCGGGCTCTCGAGGCTCCAGGCGCCGGCGGCGCGCAGCGCTGCGGCGACGGTGCCCGGCACGATCGCAGGCAGCCATCCGGCATCGCCCGGCAGATCATGCGGCGCGGCGGCAGCTCCGGCCTGGGTCCCGAGAAGCTCCCATCCCCGGTCCAGGGGCACGCTATGGCGGCCGGCGACGGAGACGACCCTCGCCATGCCTAGCGCCCGCGAAGGGTCTCGCCGGTGGGGTCCGGCAACGCGCAGCCGGCGGCCTGGGGCCCGGCTGTCCCACTCATCGCAGGCGTGCCTCGAGACCGCCGATGACGAGCGCGTAGGCGGCCTCCAGCCGCTCGAGCACCGGCGTGCAGTCGTCCTGCCGCGCGCGCCGGACGGAGCGTGCCAGCTGGAACTGGAGGACCTTGGCGTCGCCCGCGATCTGCCCGCAGCCGGCGGCCAGATCCTCGAGCCCGAGCCCTGTGCGGACATCGAGCCAGCGGAGATGGCTGCCCAGCAGCTCGAAATTGGCACCGAGCTGGCGGACCGTGTTGAAGCAGTAGAGGTGAAAGTAGCTCATCGGCCGGGAGGCCAGGGTCTCGATGTGGCGGCCGAACTCGGCGCGATAGGCGCTCACCGGGTTCTGCTCGGGCCGGCGGCCCATGTGCTGGCGCAGGAGCGCCAGCGACGCCTGCGTCAGCTCGGGCCCCTCGAGCGGCGCGCGCCGCCGCTTCACGAACTCGGCGTAGGGGAACATCAGATCGGGGTTCGAGGCCTGATGCGGCAGGCGGTGGAACAGCCCGTCGAAGTCCTCGCCCTCGGCCACATGGTAGCCGAGGTTGTGGAAGTAGCCGAGCCGCCGCGCCGGCACGTCGAGCTCGACGGCGCCGATCGTCGTCTTCACGTGGTCGCGCCGGTAGGCCGTCGCGTGCGTGTCCGGGAGATAGAAGCTGTCGATCTCGACCAGCGGCAGCCGGTCCCGCCTCAGCTGCTCGCCGATCTGCGCATCGAGGCCCTCATAGACCGCGAGCTCTTGCACCTTGAGCCCGAAGAGCGCCTCGAGGTCCTCGGGCAGGAACTTGAAGAAGGTGAACTGATCGCCCTCGAAGTCCTGCGTGACGGTGAAGCCCAGCGCGGCTTCCGGGTCGAGGCCGATGGCGCCCAGGATCTCGATCCACAGATCGATGTAGCAGTTGGTCTCCTGCCACTGACGGTCCGAGCCGTGCAGGGCGTGCGGGCGGTAGGTCGCCGGATCGAGGCGCGGCAGCAGGGGCTGGAGCACCGGCTCAGAATCCGAGGAGGTTCCGCACCGACGTCGGCCACTTGTCGAGGTCGAAGCCGTGGCGCTTCAAAAGGGCCAGCGTCACCCGCTCCATGCCGAAGCCGACGCAGGCCGTCTGTGCTATCTCGCCCGTGGCCGTCTTGATCTGCCAGATGTCGCCGAAATGGGTCTCGTGATAGTTGAAGCTGAGGCAGGCGGTCAGCTTCTCCTCGCTCACGACCGGGATCAAGAGCTCGAACTTCAGCCGCTGCTCGCGCTGGCTGTTGGCCATGAACTTGCCGACCCGGCCGAAGAACGGATCGCTCGCGACATCGAGCTTCACGTCGAGCTCGAGCGACGTCATCAGCCGCTGGCCGCGCTCGAGCCACATCTCACGGAAGCTGATCACCTGCTCCGGCGTGCCGATGCGCACATACTCGCGCATCCGGAACAGCTGCATCCGCGTCGGGTCGGTCGAGGGCTCGTGGCGGAAGCAATAGGAGAAGACGTCGTAGAGCTTGCCCTCGGGCGGCATCGGGCCGCGCGAGGCGGTCATCGGGTAGAGCGGGTAGCAGGCGGCGGGCGTGACGACGACGTCGGTGGCCTTCTGCCCGCGGGTCCAGTCCAGGCCGCCCTCGAGATCGGCCAGCACCGCATGATGGGCCCGGTCGTCGCCCTCGAAGCTGTGCACGGTGCCGGCGAGGTGCGGGAAGCTCTTGAAGTACTCGCTCTCCTCGAAATGCTTGCGGCCCAGGCCGGGTGGGAAGCGCAGCACCTCGGCCCCGTCGCCCTCGCCGTAGCGGGTGACGAGGTTGTTGAACGACTCGACGATCTGCTCGAAGGCGCCGCTGCGGCCATAGAGGCCGTCGACGCCCATCGGGATGAGATAGCCGTGCTCGACCAGCTCGGTGAGGAAGGGCGGCTTGTCATCCATGGTCAGCTTACGAGCTCCAGATCGTGGCGGTGCACGAGCAACAGGTTGGCCGTGTTGCCGAAGATGCGGTCGTTGCTCACCATCAGCGCAGCCGAGAGGACGTCGCGCAGGTGGCGGCCGACGCTGAACTTGGTGTCGTTCTTGTAGCCGTTGATCCCGCAGATCAGCAGCGCGTGGTTCACGACCTGCACCACCATCTGCGAGGTGCCGGTCTTGAGATTGTTCATCTCGACCGCGAGCGAGATCGACGAGACGCGGTCGGGATGCTCGGTGGCCTCGGCGTAGCGCTTGAGGGCGGCCACGACGTTCGACTTCATGAGCTGCAGCATGCTCACCGCCTCGGCGAGGCGGAGGGCGCCGGGCGGCGTCTGCCCCGGCTTCTTGCGTGCCTCGGCGCGCACGAAGGCCTGGGCCCGCGCCACCGCATCGGTCGCGATGCCGAGCCAGAGGCTGCTCCAGGTAAGATGCGAGACCGGCAGCATGGTCTGCGCCGAGATGTCGGCATAGGGGATCGGCAGGATCTGGTCGGTGCTGCCCGAGGCTCGCAGGATGTAGCCGTTGCTGCAGGTGCCCCGCATCCCCAGCGTGTCCCAGCCCGAGGTCGGCTCGAGGCGGCTCTCTTCCTTGGGCACCACCACGAGCACCTGGTCGGAGGGCGGCGATTCGGGCGTCCGGCGTGCCGTGGCCAGGATGGCGTCGGAATGGGCGCCATAGGAGATGACCGTGGCGTTCTTCTCGAGCGAGAAACGGTCCTCGTCCCTCGCGACGGCGCAGGAGCTGCTGCGGACGTCGCCGCCGATGCCGGCCTCCGAGGTGGCCGAGGCGAGAAGCAGCTGCTCGCCCGCCAATCGTCGCATGAAGCCCCGATGCCACTCGGAGCTCAGGCCATGCCGCACGATGCACGACACCTGGATCTGGTGCATCGCGTAGACCATCGCGGTGGCGGAGCAGCCCTGACCCAGGGCGTGACAAATAGCCGCGACCTCGGTGAGGCCGACGCCGGCTCCGCCCAGCTCGGTCGGCACCATGACGCCGAGAAGGCCTTCTTCCTTGAGCGCCGCGATCGCCTCGCTCGGAAACCTGGCTTCCCGATCCACCTGGTCTGCGTGGCTTGCCGCGACGCCGGAAGCGATCTGCTTGGCCCGGCCGAGAAGGGAGCTCACGCCGCGTCCTTCTCGGCGATGAGCTCGCTCACGGCAGCCTGGATCGAGGCGATGCTCTCGAACGTCTTGCGCTGCAGCATGCGGTCGGGGAACTCGACGTCGAACGTCTCCTCGAGGCCGAGCATCAAGTGCACGGTCGCGAAGGACGACAGTCCCGCAGCGTAGAGGTCGGCATCGTCGGCGAGGCTGCTGATGTCCGCCGACAGTTGCAGGTGCTCTTGGAGGAGTCCTCGGATCTGATCGTTCATTGGGCTGATGGGCGCTTCTTTGGTCTCTTTGCGGGCGATGTGCATATCAGAGAAGTCACCTCCTGGGGAGTCCTTTGCATCGGGCGGTGTATCGCCCGGTTCTGCGGAGGCGATACTCGTCGCCGGCTCATGCCCCCTGGAGCAACACCTCCACCGTCTTGATCACCTCTTCGACTGCCACGGGCTTTGTGAGGTATTCCTGGGCCCCGTAGCGAAGGCCGGCGACGACATCGCCTTGTTGCCATCGAGCAGTCAGCATCACGACGGGAATGCTGGAGGTCCGTCCCCGGCGGCGCAGCTCCTTGAGCGCGCCGAAACCGTCCAGCACCGGCATCGAGGCGTCGAGGACGATCGCGTCGGGTTGCTCGCGCTGGGCCGTCTCGACCCCATCCTGCCCGTCACGCGCGGTGACGACGGCATAGCCTCGGGTCGTGAACGCCACGCGGAGGAGCTCGCACAGGTTCGCGTCGTCGTCGACAATGAGCACCTTGCCTCGCGGCGACGGGCCGTCCGACGGGCCCGATCCGTTGCCACGGATGGAGTCGATCACGCGACGGATCAGCGACATGAGGCCTCAACTGCCGTGGCAGGTCCGCACGACCCACCCGCCACGCCATCCCTTGGGGCATGTCTGAAGGGGGGAGTCTCGGGCATGTTTTCCTTTTCACCGACTTTGGCGCTTATACTATCCTTGCATCGTCGGACGTGACCAGAGACATATTCGCGTCATCCTGGAGGTGGGCAGGAATGCACCCTTGAGGACGGCGGCTTGGTCCAGCCGGCGGCGCGGTGGTCGGCTCGCGATCTTCGGAGCCCTATGGCGGAACGCCTCGAGGGGAAGGCATAGATGGCAGCATTCTGGCAGTCGAGCCGGGAGGACAAGGCCCGACAGATTCAGGTCCTCACCGGAGCCTCGATTGCGGGCGAGTTCGACCTGGGCGACGGGGCCCTGGGGCCGCGGCGGGGAAGGCCCCAGCGTCTGCGGTTCGAGCCCGAGGCGGAGCGTCGGTCGCGGGCAAAGCCCGCGCCGAAGCTCGAGATGGTCGAGCCGACACCGGCGCCCGAGCCGGCGCCGCGGCCCCCGGCGCGGGCCCGTGTCGGGCCAGGCATCTATATCTATATCGCCTTGGTGGCGATCTCAGCCGTGGCAATCAACGCCTGGCTTCAGTCGACCAACCGCTTCTCGGTGGGCGCGACACCCGGCGAGGCGCTCCTCGGCCCGACCCTCACCGGCGCCGTGCGCCACCTTCTCGGGGGCGAGCCGGCCCAGGAGGTCGCGACCGGGCCGGGGCCCGCCACCGCCCCTGCTCCTGCCATCGCTACTCCTGCGACGGTCGCTGCAGAAGCCGAAGCCGCCGTGCCGGCGCCGGCGCCCGCGCCGGCGGCAGGGCCGGTCACGACCAGCATTCGGGCACCGGACAGGCCGGCAGCGGCGGAGCCTGCTGGCGTAAAGCCGGACGCCGATGCCCCGGCGCCATCGGCAGAGCCGGTCGCTTCGCCTGCGGCGACGGCCGCTGCCGCGCCGCCCGTCTCGGCGCCGGCGTCGGTCACCTCGACCCCGTCGTCCGCCGAGACGCAGCCCGCGACCGCCCTCGATCTCGTCGCCACGCAGGACATCTATTATCGTGTCGGCCCCGGCGATGATCAGTCCTATGGCGGCCGGCTCGTGAAGGGTCAGCGGGTCCGCGTCCTGGGCCGCAGCGGTGACTGGTATCGGTTCCGCCTCGCCGACGGCTCGCTCGGCTATGTTCCGGTGCGGGCGCTCGAGGCGATGCCGGGCGAGCAGGGGGTGCCTCCTCTGCCCGCAGCACCGGCCGCCGTGGCGCCTGCCCAGCCCCCGGTGCCGCCCCAGCAGACGACGCCGACCCAGCAGACGGCGCCCGTCTCGCGGGTCGAGGCTGCCCCCGCGGCCGCTGCCGACGCCGTCGCCGCTCAAGACGCCTCAGGATGTCGTGGCTGAAACGCCGCCGCCGGCGGAGACGAAGGCATCCGGCGCTCCGCCGCAGCCGCAAGGCGCGGCGGCGGCATCGGTGTCGCCGCCACCTGCCGCTCAGCTGCCCGTGGTGCTGCAGGCCAGCGATGCCGGGACCGTGCCGACGCAGCCTCCCGGACCCTCGCCCCGGACGGTCGCGCCGAGCGGGGCTGTGGCGGAACCGCTGCGCGAGCCCCCTCCGGCCGAGGCCACCGCGCTGCCTGACGCTGGTGTCGCCAAGGCTCCGGCATCGGGACCCGTCCAGGCGGCGCCCGCAGCGCCTCCGGCCGAGCCCGCTGCGGCGTCGCCGGGCGCGCGGGAGACATCAGCGTCTGCCGGCGGCGGGGAGCAGGCTTCGACGGTCCAGGCTGGCCCAACGACCCCCGTCGCCGCCGGAGCGCCCTACATCGTCCGCTCGGACGTGCAGTACCGCGACGCTCCCAGCCTGACGTCGAACGTGCTGGGCTTTCTCCATCCCGGCCAGCGCCTCCTCGTCACGCGTGAGGAGGGCGGCTGGTACGCGTTCCACTTTCCGAGCGCACCCAACGAGAAGGCGGCCTGGGTGTCCCGTTACTTCGTGGCGCCCGCCGACGCGGCCTCGCAGTAGGGCGGCCGACCGCCCCAGGAGCGGCCGAAGCACGTGGAACGGACGTCGCGATGACGACCCTTTGCTACCTGATCCCGGCGTTTCCCGGCGTGACGCACGTGCTCTTCTGGCGCGAGGTCCGGCGCCTGCGCGAGCGCGGTGCCGAGGTCCGGATCGCCTCGACGCGGCGACCGCAGCAGCTGCCGCCGCATCGCTTCGCCGCCGAGCCCTGCTTTTATGCCTGGCCGCCGACGCGCGCCGTGCTGGGCGGCCTGCCTCGCCCGGGGCAGCTCGTGGCACAGATCCGCTTTGCGCTGGGCCTCGCGGAAGGCGGCTGGCGCGAGCGGCTCAAGGTTCTGGCGATGCTGCCGGCGAGCTGGATGCTCGCATCGTTCCTGCGCAGCGCGCGGATCGACCATCTCCACGTTCATTCCTTCGCCGACAGCGCCTATCTCGCAGCCCTGGCCCATCTCGTCTGCGGCGTGCCCTATAGCCCCGTCCTTCATGGCGGCCTCAGGGTCTACGGGCTCAATCACGCGGCCAAGCTCCGCCATGCCGCCTTCGCCTGCGGCGTCTCGGCGAGCATGCGGGAGGAGATCGAGGCGGTGCGGCCCGGCATCGCGCTGCCGGAGGACATCGCCTGCGGCGTCGACCTCGAGACCTTCGCCTTCGCCGAGCGGGCACCCGGCGACAGGCTGAGGCTCATCAGCGTGGGCCGCATGGACCACTGCAAGGGGATCGGCTTCACGCTCGAGGCGATCGCCCGGCTGCGCGGGGAGGTCGACGTCACCTACACGCTGGTCGGCTCGGGCCCGCACGAGAGCGACATTCTGGACCATGTCCGACGTCTGGGCCTGGGCGACCGGGTCTCCTTTCTCGGCCCGCGCGGCCAGGAGGAGGTCGTCGAGCTCCTGCACCAGCATGACGTGGCCATGCTCACGAGCTACGGCGACGGCGAGACCACCGCCATCGCCATCCGCGAGGCGATGGCGAGCGGCATGCCGGTGATCATGAGCCGGGTCGGCGATGCCGAGACCATGATCGAGCCCGAGGTCACGGGCCTCCTCGTCCCGCAGACCGACGTGGATGCCATCGCCCAGGCCATCCGCTGGTTCGCCCTGCACCGCGCCCGAATCGCCGAGATGGGGCGGGCCGCGCGCCGCGAGGCCGAGCGGGCCTTCGGCGATGATGTCGGACCCGCCCGCCTCCTCCGCGCGATCGAGGCGCGCGCCGGCACAGGCTCCCAGGCGTCGCGCGGCGGCCAGTCCAGGGCGACGGCGCCCACGGCCTAGGCATCGGGGATGCTCAGCCTCGGGGAGGCAGCTGCTCGAGCTCGTCCAGCGCGTCCGCGAGCGCCTTGTCGAGGGCGGCGAAGGAATGGGTCGACACGACCCAGTCGCGGCCCGAGCGGCCAAGGCGCTCCGCGCGCTCGGGTGCTGCCAGAAGCTCGCGAACGCGGACGGTGAGGTCGTCGAGATCGGTGGCGATGGCGGCGTCGCGGCCGTCCACGAGGTCCAGGCCCTCGGCGCCCACCGGCGTCGTCACGACCGGGCGACCGCTCGCGAGCGCCTCGAGGATCTTGTACTTGGTGCCCGAGCCCGAGGTCAGCGGTGCCGCGACGAGCGCGGCGCGCGCGATGTAGGGGCGAATGTCGTCGACGGCGCCGGTGATCTCGACGGACGGGACCTGCGCCGCGGCGGCCTGCATCTCGGCCGTGGGATCGCGCCCGACGAGCTGGACGCGGTGCGGCACGCCTGCGGCGGCAAGGCGCCGCGCCGTCTCGATCAGGTGCAGGGCCGCGGCATTGTTGGGCCAGTAGCCGTAGGAGCCGGTGTAGACGATGAGGCCGGGCTCGGGCGCGGTGCCGTCGGGAGCGTAGGCGTCGGTGTCGATGGCGTTGGGCAGGACCGCCACCCTCGGCAGCCGGAGCTGGTCCCGGTAGATGGCCGCGTCGGCGGCGGAGACCGCCCAGACGGCGTCCACCTCGCGCAGCCGGCGCTCGAGCGCGCACACATTGCGCCAGAAGAGGAAGGCTTTGGGTCGCGCGGCCCAGGGCTGCTCCGCCAGAATGCCGCGCCACAGGCGCAATTCCACATTGTGGGTGTCGACGACGAGGTGCCTGGAGCAGCCCTCGAGCGGTCGTGCCAGATGGGCGAGCCAGGTGTCGCCCACGACCACGAGGTCGGCCTTGAGGTCGCTTATCGCCCGACGCAGGCGCGCGATCCTGCGGGGCGAGAGCGCCTTGGCGTAGAGCATGCCCTCGCCCGCGGCAAAGGCCCGGAGATGGCCGGTGAGCACGCCCAGCCTGGACTGACGCCGCGGGGCCAGCGCGTGGATGTCCTGCGTCAGGGCGTGGCGCCGCTCGTCGAGGGGTGGTCGTGCGTCGATCGCATAGACGCGCACGGCGCCGCGCCGCTGCAGGGCCTGCCACAGCGCGTTGACGCGCAGGCTGTGGCCGGAGCGCGGCGGCTCGGGAGCGCAGGTCGTGAGGTAGACGATACGCATCGGGCTCAGCCTCGGATCGGCGCGTGGAGGATGGGGCGGGGACGCGGCTGCACGGCCGGGCCCGTCTCGTCGCCGCAGGGCGCGTCGCCCACCGCTGCTCCGCCGCCGCTACTTGCCGTCGGCCGTCAGGACCGAGATGACGGTGCGATAGATGATCCAGAGGTCGAGCGAGACCGAGATGTTCCGGACATAGTAGGTGTCCATCGCGATCCGCTCGCGGAAGGTGCGCCGGTTGCGCCCCGAGACCTGCCAGTAGCCGGTGATCCCGGGCCGGATCAGGCTCAGGATCGCTCGGGCGGGGCCGAGCTTCTTGAGCTCGTCGAAGGTGTAGGGGCGGGGCCCGACCATGCTCATGTCGCCCCTCAGGACGTTGATGAGCTGCGGCAGCTCGTCGAGGCTCGTGGCTCGCAGCAGCCTGCCCACCCGGGTGACCCTGGGGTCGTTGGTCAGCTTGTGGAAGCGCTCGTACTCGGCCTGGGCGGTGGGGTTGGTGAGGAAGTAGCGCTGCAGGCGCTGATCGCCGTCGATGTGCATCGAGCGGAACTTGAGCGCGGTGAAGCTCCGCTCGTCCCCTGCCCAGCGCGGCTGGCGGTAGAAGACGGAGCCCCGGCTGTCGATCTTCACCATGAGTGCCAGCAGGACGAGGATCGGGAACAGGAGGATCAGCGCCGAGGCGCTCGCGACGATGTCGAAGGTGCGCTTGACGAACGCCGCGGGTGGCGAGAGGCGGTCGCTCTTGACCTCGATGGTCAAGAGGGCGCCGAGGTTGCGCACCTCGGACTTGAGGCTGATCAGATCGTGACATTCGGGGACCAGCAGCACGCGCTCGAAGATGCCCGACGTATAGAGCCTGAGAAGCGTGCTGCGCTCGATCAGGCGCTCGATCACGATCGCCGTGGTGCAGAGCTGCAGCTGGCTGCTGACGCGCGCGAGCTCGTTGGAGCGCACCAGGGGCACGCCCTGCTCGTCCTCGGGCAGGTAGATCGAGTTGTCGTCGACGACGCAGATCGGCGTGTAGCCCAGATGCGGGTCGAGGTGCAGCTGGCGGACGACCTCGGCGGCGCCGTCGCCGCCCCCGAAGACGACGGCGGGCTCCTGCCAGCGGCCGAGCCGGATCAGGATGCGCCGGGCGATCGGATCGATGATGACGAGCAGAGCGGCCAGCAGGACCTCGGCCACATGCAGGGATCGCAGGCTGGTCTGCGCGTAGTCTTCATACCGCACGAGATGAAGGAGCATCTCGAGGGCGAGCGCGGCCAGCAACGCCAGGCCGGAGGCGATGAGCGCCTGGCGCAGCCGGAGCGAGCGGATCAGGCCGTGGCCCGGATAAAGGCCCGAGATCAGCTTGGCGAGCGGGAAGCAGACGACCGCCGGCAGGAGCATGAGCTCCGCCCTGTTGGCGGAGCCGGCGATCGGCATGGGCCAGAGTGTCAGGCCGAGGGTCACGAGGATCACGAGCAGGTCGGCGAGAAACATCAGCCGGGCCGTCGTCGCCTTGGCCACGTAGCCGAGACGCGGCCGGCGTGCTGCACGGTTCTTGTGGCGCAGGAGGACGTTAGTATTCATGCTCGTCTATCATGAGGACGCTTGGCCGCCGCTGATTGCGCCGGGCGCCTTAGGATGAAAATCCCAATCCAATTCCCTGTGGCATCATAGTCGAGGATTCCTGAGGCGACGAGCATCGATTGGTGACAGGATCGACTATATGGTGAACAGGTACCGCCTGACTGCGAGCGATATCGACATGCGTTCGGCACTTGGATACTCCCTGTCCCGGCCTCGGCTCGGCCATCTGCTGTGCGCCGACAGCTCGGCAAGGCCATGATCGGGGGGCGGCTGGCGCGCTTCCTCGCCGCGCGGCCCATGCCGGAGAATCTGGCCGAGCTGCCGCCGTGGCCGGCTCCTGCCCCTGCCCCTGCCCCTGCCCCGGCGAGCGCGCCTTCCGTGTCGGAATTCGGGATCGACATAGCCTCCCTCTTCCATCTGCTGCGACGGCGCTGGCACGTGGCCGTGCTGACGACGCTGGTGCTAACCATCGTCGCCGGCCTCGTGATCATGCGTCTGCCCAATCAGTATGCGGCCCAGGCGCTGGTCGTCTTGAACCTCCGCCAGCCGAAGATCGCCGAGCTCGCCTCCTCGACCGGAACGCTCCTCTCCCGCGGCCAGACGGACATCTCGGTGGTGCAGACCGAGATGCAGGTGATGCAGTCGGGGCGCCTGCTCCGCAGGCTCGTGCTTCAGCTCGACCTGCTGAACGACCCGGCCTTCAACCCGCCTGCGGGCGGCCCGTCCTTGAAGGACCGCATCCAGGGCCTGCTCGCCAAGCTCCATCTGCCGGGCGGGCGGCTGGACGCTGCGGCCAGCGCGCAGGTGCCCGTCGAGACGCTGGTCCAACATGCCGTGGACGCCGTCTCGCGGATGATCGAGCTCACCAACGACGGGGGCTCCTATGCCATCGGCATCGTCGCCAAGTCCGACAACCCGGAGCTTTCCGCCCGGCTCGCTAACGGCCTGGCGGAGGTCTATCTCACCGCGCAGGCGCGCGAGCAGGGCGAGGCCAGGGCCAGCGCGTCGAAGTGGCTGGCCGAGCGTCTCAAGTCCATGCGGGCCGAGGTCATTGCCAACGAGCAGGCGCTCGAGACCTATCGCGCAAAGCATCAGCTGGGGAAGGGTGCCCAGCAGAGCCTTGTCGACGCGCGCCTCAACGAGGTGAACGCGGCGCTCATCGCCGCTCAGACGAGGGCCGACAAGGCCTCTGCCGACGTCACCGATGCCGAGGCGGCGTTGCGTCGGGGCGATCTCTCGAGCATCTCGAGCGTGATGGCCTCGCCGACGATCCAGGCCCTGCGCGAGCAGGAGGCCGGGCTGCTGGCAAAGCTCGGCCTGCTCAAGCAGACGCTCCTCGAGAAGCACCCGGAACGGCTCGCAGCCGAGGCCCAGCTGCAGGCGGTGCGGGAGAACATTCGTCTCGAGGTGCAACGCATCTTCAGCAACCTTCGCGAGCGGCAGGCGGCGGCGCAGGCGGAGCTGGCGTCGCTGCACCGCCAGCTGGCCCAGCTCGAGCAGGATAGGAATGCGCAGGCTGCACCGGAGGCCGAGCTCACGCAGCTCGAGCGCAATGCCGCGGTGAGCCGCGACGTCTATTCCGAGTTCCTGCGACAGTTCAACACGACCCTGGCCGAATCGGAGGGTCCGAGCGCCGACGCGCGGCTGGCGACCAGCGCGCAGCCGCCGCTCAACCCGAGCGGGCCCAAGCGCAAGCTCCTGCTCATCGGGGCCGGCGTCGCTTCGGCGATCGTGGGCGTGCTGCTGGCGATCGGCTTGGGCTTCTGGCGCGGTGGCTTCGGTGGCGCCATCCCGCTCGAGCAGACGACGGGGCTGCCCAATCTCGAGATCCTGCCCGAGCTGCGTCGTCGCGAGCTCCGTGCCGCGCTGGCGCCGGGGCCCCATCTTCAGGTCGACGGCTCGGTGCGCAGCCTTGCGGTCGCGCTCGAGCGCCGCATGGCCCGGCGAGCCGGTGGACCGATGATCCTGCTGAGCTCGGCGGAATCCGGGGACGGCAAGTCGCTGCTCACGCTCTCGCTCGGCCGTGCGCTGGCCCAGCAGGAGCGGCGCGTCATGATCGTGGACCTCGATTTCTGGCGCTCCGATCTTCAGCGCCAGGCGCCCCTGGTCGGGCTGCAGTCGACCTCGATGCGCCTCGGTCCTGCGATCCTGATGCGCGATCCGGTCGTGCGCCTCGATGCCGCCGTCTGCGACCGGGCGCACGAGCAGGACGACAAGCCCGAGGCCGTGCGCGAGGTGCTGCGGGCCGTCCACGCTTGCCGGGCGAGCTACGACCTCATCCTGCTCGACGCGCCGCCGCTGCTGGCCATTCCGGAGACGCTCATGGCGGCGACGGCGGCGGATGCCATGCTGCTCCTGGTTCGCTTCGAGCGGACCCGGGCGTCCACGCTGCGCCTCGCCCTGCACAAGCTCGCCACGGTAGGCGTCGTGCCGCTCGGCACCGTGCTCACGCGGGTCAATCCACGGGCGCATCGGCGTTACGGATATGACGAGATGGCGTACGGGCGCTCGGCCTGAGGCCGTTCCGCCGCCAGAAAGGGAAAGCACGGTGCCGCCGCCTGCCGGCCCAGCACCCAGTCATAGACCTGAAGATCCTGCTCCGCCTTGCGGCGCCATGTGAAGAGCAGCTCGACCCGCTGCCGCGCGCGGGCCGCCATCCCGTCGAGATCGCCCGGTGCTGCGGCCAGCCGCTCCAGGGCCGCACCCAGCGCCGCGACGATGCCGGCGCGATCGGCCATCGGCACCGCGATGCCCGTGGCGGGGCTCACCAGCTCGCCCGGCCCGCCATAGTCGACGACGAGCGGCACCACCCCCATCGCCATGGCCTCCAGCACGACGCCGCCGCCGAACTCGCGGATGCTCGGGAAGAGCAGGATGTCGGCCCGCTCGAGGTGCCGGTGCACGATGTCGGGCGGCACGGTGCCGTGCAGCCGCACACGATCGCCGAGGCCGGCCTCGGCAATCTGGGCTGCAAGGGCGGGGCGCTCGGGCCCGTCGCCCACGATATCGAGCTCGAGGCCGCCCTGCCGCACGAGCGGTGCCGCGGCAGCAACCGCCATGTCGGCGCCCTTGTAGGGCACCAGCCTGCCGATGAAGAGCGCCTTGAGGGGCCTTTGCCGCACGCGGCCCGGCGGAGGCGGGAAGCGCGCCGGATCGATGCCGTTCTCCGGCATGTAGATCGTCTTGGATCGCCAGGTGGTGGGCATCTCCGCCAGGGTCGCGCGCGAGCCGACGAGGATGGCCGTGGCATGCCGGCGTGTGGCACGGTAGCCCGGCACCATCTTGTAGATCCCGCGCACGTAGGAAAGCCACTCGCGCTCGGCACGGCGCACCGCATCGAACTGCCGCGGCCAGGGCAGCCCTCCATTGAGCGGGCCCAGCACGAAGGGCACGCCCAGGCGCTTGCAGCGTCCCGCCATCAGGCTCGGCATGGTCGGGCTCACCGGCGTGATCCGATGCACGAGGTCGAACGCGCCGGCCTTGAGCGGGCGGGCAAACTGTCGCCAGGCTGCCTGCTCGAAGGCCCAGTAGGCGGGCAGCGAGAGGGCCATCAGCGTGGTCCAGCCCTTGTTGGGATCGCCGCGCAGAAGGCCGGCCACGCGGCCCACGGCCTGCTCGAGGCCGCTCGTGTCGATCGCCGTGAAGTCCCGGCCCTCGGCCAGCCCGGCCTCGAGGATGGCCTGGCGGTTGGCCTGGCGGGTCACGAGATGGACGTCGGCCACCTCGGCCAAGGCCCGGCTGTGAGCCCAGCCAATCCAGGAGACGCTCTGCGCCTGCGGATGCGCCGACTCCGCGAGGACGAGAACGCGCGGGCGCGGGCCGGCGCGGGAGGCGGCTGGCTCAGGCACGCGCATCGACACCGTATTGATGCTGCTTGAGGTTGGACATGAAGGCGAGCTTGCCGAGCCCGGTCGCGGCCATGGAGAGGGATTTCAGGCTGCGCGCCCGGCTGAAGGGAAAGCTCAGGACGGCCAGGATCGAGCCGGCAGCGATCTGGATCAGGCCGACGACCAGCCAGATCAGCAGCTCCAAGAGCCGCCGCGGCCTCACCATCAGGCAGGTGGAGGTGGTGATCTGGCCGTCGCGGAACTTGCGGCGGAGAATGAAGCGCCCGGTCAGCCTCTCCTTGGGCACGTGCTCGTGGACGAGCGCCTCGCGGCACCAGATGATGCGCCGGCGCGCCATGTGGAGCTGCTTGAAGAAGAGCGTGTCCTCGCCGCCCGTCAGGCCCAGGCGGGGATCGAACGGCGTGGCGCTCGTGAAGCACCGGGACCTGACCATCAGCGCGTTGTTCGAGGCCATCGCCCGATAGCAGGCACCCCGGCTGCCGAAGCGGAACGGCGTGTTGGGGCTCACCCGCGTGCCCGTGTCGGCATCGCTGGACTGTGTGAAGAAGGCGCGGAACAGGCCGAGAAAGCGGGTCGGGGCGGCCTCGAAGATGGGCCGCACGGGGCCCAGGACGACGTCCGCCCGGAAGGTCTGCTGGGCCCGCATCAAGGAGGCGAGCCAGCCGGGCGAGGGGATCTCGTCGTCGTCGACGAAGGCGATCAGCTCGCCCTCCGCCTCGGCGATGCCCCGGTTGCGGGCATGGGAGATGCCGGCCTGCGGCTCGTGCACGTAGCGGATCGCCACGGGTGCCCGGGAGGCGAGGTTGGTGACGATGACCCGTGCCGTGGCCTCGGGCGTGTTGTCGACGACGACCACCTCGTAGCCGTCCGGCGCGATCCCTTCCTGGGCGGCGCAGCGCTGGAGAAGCCGCGGCAGGAGGTGCTCGCGGCGAAAGGTCGGGATGACGACCGAGACCTGCACGCCCCTGCTCTCCTCGCCGTGCCGTGCCTTGACGTGCTCGGCCGCGATCTTGAAGATCGCCGGCCCGTCAACGAGATAGCGGCGCCACAGGCGTAAGGGCTCGGTGCCCAGCCGGTGCAGCCACTCGAGGTTCGTGCGCTGCATCCACTCGGGCGCCCGCCGCAGATCGCCGGTCAGGAACAGCAGCGAGGCACCGATGCACAGCGCCGTGCCGGTCGCCCGGCCGCGGCGCTTCACGGCATGGGCCAGCAGCTCCTGCTGCGGCGAGCCGACGGCAAGGAAGATCCAGCGTGCCGGCCATCGCTCGATGAACTCGGCGGCCGCGGCCACGGCTTTCGGGTCGCGGATGAAGCCCATGGGCGGGTTGTGGTGCCGAACCTCGCGCAGCCCGTAGGCCTTCTGCAGCCGCGAGACGAGCTCGGGCGTGCCGCCGATCACCACGATCCGGTCGTAGGGCCCGAGAAAGTGGCGAAAGAGGATGGCGGTGAGGTCCGAGCCCGTGACGATCGGCAGGCTCACGCCGCAGGTCTTGGCGATCCCGCCCAGGATGCGGCTGTCGCAAAGGGAGAGGTCCGCGTCCTCGTAGGCCTCGCGGACCGCGGCCTCGGCCCGCCACAGGCGCACGACATGGTCGACGTTGGGCGTGACGATGTAGGCGAAGGGATCCCGCGCGGTGCGGCTCTCGAGGTAGCGTAGGGTGGATTCGATATCGAGACCGCTGAAGGCGACGCCGCAGAAGCGCGCATCGAGCGCCGCCGCCAGCTGATCGCCATGACGATAGGGCTCGGTCACAGCCATGACCGAGGCCGCCTGGACACGAGGATGCAGGACAACCTGGAAATGAGTTATTTTCCGTTCGCTTCCACCCGAGGTGATCATGCCAGAAGCACCGGGAGAGGTCGAGACGCGGCCGTGCGGCAACCTGCGCCCTGTCCGGCCTTGACGGCCGCACCCCCGGATGGGCAGGCTCCGGCTGGATTCGCCGGGTGTCGGCTGCAGAAAATGGCGGGGAGGCGATCATGGCGGCTCGTGCGGCGAAGTCGGCCCGGCAGACCCGGCGCCCGCTGGATCTCGACCCCAGCCGCGTGCTGGCGGGGCGCGGCCAGCACTTCGCGGTCGTCGACATCGGCTCCAACTCGGTGCGCCTCGTCGTCTACAACTCGCTGAGCCGGGCGCCGTTCCCGCGCTTCAACGAGAAGTCCTTCTGCGGCCTCGGGGAGGGGCTGGCCGAGACGGGCCGGCTCTCGGAGGCGAGCATGCGCGCCGCGGTGGAGGCGATCCACCGCCACGCCGCGATCGCCCGCGCCATGGAGGCGGGCCGGGTCGACCTGGTGGCGACCGAGGCGGTGCGCAGGGCCGCGAACGGCGCCGAGTTCGTCAAGGTGGTGTCCGACCGCACGGGGCTGCCGGTGCGCATCCTCAGCGGTGCGGAGGAAGCGCACTTCTCCGCCCTGGGCGTGATCGCGGGCTTCTACCGGCCGCGCGGCCTCGTGGGCGACATCGGCGGCGGCAGCCTCGAGATCGCCGAGGTCCTGGACGACCGCGTGGGCGAGCGCTCGGCGAGCCTGCCGCTGGGCGCCCTGCCCGTCGGCGCGCTCCTGGCCCGGCATGGCCGCGATGCGCGCCGGGAGGTGGACGGGATCTTGAAGGACACGCTGCCGCCGCAGCTGACCGAGCCGGTCTTCTATCCCGTGGGCGGCGGCTGGCGCGCCCTGGCGCGGATCCACATGGAGGAGAGCGCGGCCCCGCTGCGGGTCGTCCACGGCTATGCCGTCGCCAGCGGCGAGATCCGCGAGCTTGCCAAGCGGATCTGGCGCCTTCCCGAGGCCGAGGTGGCGGCGTTGCCCGGGGCGCCCCGCGGCCGTCTCGCCACCCTGCCGGCGGCAGCGCTCGTGATGGACCGGGTGCTGAAGCGCCTGGCGCCGGAGCGTGTCGTCTTTTCCGCGCTCGGCCTGCGCGAGGGCTGGCTCTATGCCCAGCTCCCGAAGGACGAGCAGTACCGGGACGGCCTCGTCGAGGGCGCCCAGGCCTTCGGCCTGCCGCGGGCGCGCGTCGCCGCCTTCGGTGCTGCGCTGGCGCGCTGGACGGATGGCCTTTTCGCCGGCGAGGTGCCGACCGAGAAGCGGCTGCGCCTTGCCGTCTGCGCGGTGTCGGACATCGCCTGGGTCGACCATGCGGGTGTCCAGGCGCGGGACAGCTTCGACCGGCTCATCCAGTTCCCCTTCATCGGCCTCGACCATGCGGAGCGGGCCTTCATCGCCACGGCGATCCACGCCCGCTACGACGGCAAGGCCGCGGACCCGGTGCTCGAGCCCGCCCTGAAGCTCCTGTCGCCGGCCCAGATCCGCCGCGCCCAGATCCTCGGCCGCGCCATCCTGGTGGGCTATCGGCTTTCGGGCAGCGTGCCCGAGATCCTGGACGACGCCAGCCTCGCGATCGACGCCGACGCGGTCCGCCTGCGCGTCGTCAACGAGGATTGCGCCCCCGACAGCGAGGCGGTGCGCTACCGCCTGGGCCAGCTCGCCAAGGCCGTGGGCGTGGCCGGCGTCGAGATCGAGAGCGGCGGCTAGGAGGCATCCTCGCCCCCCGCGCCCCCGGCGGGGTGTGATCAGCCTCACAGACAAGCCGCTTCACCTGTGCTTTCTTCAGCGACGATAGGCGCATCGTGCGATTGCGATGCGGATGACCCCGGGGGAGGAAGGTCATCATGGCAACGACCAGGTCGACCGGCGGCGACGCGGCGGCAGCGCCCGCGACGGCGCAGGAAAGAGCACTCGGCGAGGCGCTCGAGGATGCGAGCGTTCTCCTGTGGTACGCGACACGAGAGGGCAAGCCGGTCGCGGACAAGACCGTCGACGACATCGTGACCGCCCGCTCGGCCCTGGACGGGGGCGCGTCGAGCGCCGGGGTCGAGGCCCGCTTCTGGGTGGCTTTCCGCGAGCTGGCGGGCGTGGTCCAGCCCGTGTCGGTCGATTCGATCCTTGCCACCTACGGCGACCCCTTCGGCACCCGGCCGCGCCGCTCGAGGCGCACGCTGGGCGACGCGGCCAAGACGAAGAAGTGGTACAGCGCCGGCGCCCTGGGCGTGCTGATCGTCCTTCTGCTCGTGCAGATCTACTGGCTCGTCGTGGCCACCGTGCGAACCGATCTCGAGAGCCATCGCACCGAGCTCGACAAGATCGCGGGCTCCTTCCGCGAGGTCATCCTCGACATCAGGTCCAACCACTACTTCCTGGGCGCCACGGCGCTGCAGGGCGCGGGCGTGACCGCGGCCGCCGGCATGCTCGTGCCGAGCGGTGCCGAGCCCGCGCCGCAGGGCCGAGGGAAGGTCGCGGACTATGTGAGGGCGACCGAGGAATGGCGCGTGATCCTGGACGTCGAGAACAAGGCGCTGCGCGGCAAGCGCGTGAAGTCGATGCTCTACCGGGAGAACCGGGCGCTCTCGTGGCTCACCGACCCCTCGCAGGTCCTGGCGGAGGATGGCTTCGGGGATGCCGGCATCGACAAGTCGGCCACCTGCGAGGCCATGTACATCTCGCTCGCGGGGGCGGCGTCTGCGGGTGACTCCCAGGAAGGCCTCTACGACTGCCTCACGAACGTCGAGCGCTCGCTCGTCGGGGATCAGCTCACGGCCGAGAAGGCGCTCTTGAACTCGAAGTCGATCCTCGAGGTCCTCAGCCAGTATGTGCTGCCGCTGCTCTACGGCCTCCTCGGGTCGCTCGCCTACATCCTGCGCACCCTGTCGCGCGACATCCGCAACGTCACCTTCACCCGCGGCTCGGCCATCCGCTACTCGCTCAGATGGCCGCTCGGCATGCTGGGCGGCGTCACGGTCGGGCTCTTCTTCGATCCGGCCCACCTCACCGGCGTCGCCGCCATCACCCCGCTGGGCCTGGCCTTTCTCGCGGGCTACGGGGTCGAGCTCTTCTTCACCGGCCTCGACCGGATGGTG
The DNA here is from genome assembly GCA_963735065.1 of uncultured Alphaproteobacteria bacterium. Lineage (GTDB taxonomy): Bacteria > Pseudomonadota > Alphaproteobacteria > Geminicoccales > Geminicoccaceae > CAVTJL01. The sequence continues at coordinate 1,026,851 of CAVTJL010000001.1, forward strand.
CGCGCCTTCACCGGCGACGAGACGGCGCGGCCCAAGGCTGCCTGACGCGGCAGGCTTCGCGCCCCCGCCCGTCCGCCGGGGGCGCGACCCCGCGTCTAGTGCAGATCCTGGGTGTAGATGAATCGCGGCATGTTCCAGGCGTAGCGGATCGCAAGGAGGCGGAGGGCGAGGCCCGCCGCCATCGCCACGCCCGTGACGATGCCGTGCGCGAGCCCCGTCGCGAGCCCACCGACATAGAGAAGCCCCGTCACGATCGAGACGCTCGCATAGAGCTCGCTACGGAACAGAAGCGGCACGTCGTTGCACAGCACGTCGCGCAGCACGCCGCCCACGCAACCCGTGATCATGCCGGCGACGACGACGATGATGAGCGGAGCGCCGATGCCGAGGGCGACGTCGCACCCGATGATCGTGAAGACCACGAGGCCGACGGCGTCGAGCAGCAGGAAGAGCCGCCGCAGGCGCCGCATCAGCCGTGCCACGGGAATAGTCGCCAGCGCCGCTCCCGTCGTCACCAGCAGCAGGTAGGGATTGGCCACCCACGACAAGGGGTGGTGCCCGAGAAGGATGTCGCGGGCCGAGCCGCCGCCCAGCGCCGTGACGCAGCCGAGGAGACAGACGCCGACCCAGTCCATGCTGCGACGGCCGGCTGCCAGCGCTGCGGTCATGGCCTCGGCGACGATCGCGACCAGATAGAGGATGTGCAGCAGCATCGGCACCGCTCCTGGCAGTCGGGCTTGGGGCGCCCGTCGGCCTCCCGGCCGCCCCGCCGCCGAGCTTGCCTCGGGCAGGCCCGGCCTGTCATTGCTGCGCTCGCGAGCAACGTGTCGGAGGTCAGGTCGCGATGGAGGATCTCTTTGAGCGCAATCGCGCCTGGGCGGCGCGGCGGGTCGAGGCCGATCCCGACTTCTTCGCCCGGCTGTCGCGCCAGCAGGCGCCCCGCTACATGTGGCTCGGCTGCTCCGACTCGCGGGTGCCGGCGAACGAGATCATGGGCCTCGACCCGGGCGAGGTCTTCGTCCACCGCAACGTCGCCAACCTCGCCGTGCACAGCGACCTGAACTATCTCTCGGTGCTGCAGTTCGCGGTCGAGTTCCTGGGCGTCGAGCACGTCATCATCACCGGCCACTATGGCTGCGGCGGCATCCGTGCTGCGCTCGACAATCGGGAGCTGGGGCTGGTCGACCACTGGCTGCGCCATGTCCGCGACATCCACGAGCGCCATCAGCAGAGCCTGGCCGAGGCCGCCTCGGAGGAGGAGCGCCAGGACCTGCTGGTGGAGCTCAACGTCCGCACGCAGGTCCTCAACGTGGCGCGCACGCCGATCGTCCAGAATGCCTGGGCGCGCGGCCAGCCGCTGCGCGTGCATGGCTGGGTCTACCGGCTGCAGGACGGCATCCTGCACGACCTGAAGTGCGGCGTCGGTGGCGCCGATGCCATCGGCGCGCCCTACCGGCTGAAGGGCGGGACGGGATAGGCGTCGGCGCTCCGCCGCACCTGGCGTGAGCGCTCAGCGACGCCCGTGGCGCCGGAGCAGGTCGTAGAGGCGCGGCCGGCTGACGCCCAGGATCTTGGCGGCAAGGGAGACGTTGCCCTGGGTCTGGGCCATGACACGCTGCAGCGCGTTGCGCTCGGCCTCGGCAACGATGTGCCGGAGATTGAGGGGCTCCGGGGCGACGCCGGCAAGATCGAGGTCGGCCGCGGTGATCGAGCGTCCCTCGCAGAGGAGGGCGGCACGCTTGATGCGGTTCTGCAGCTCGCGGACATTGCCTGGCCAGGGATGGGCGTCGATCGCCCGCGCCGCGTCGAGGGTGAAGCCGCTGATCGTGCGACCCAGCTCTTGATTGTTCACGGCGAGAAAGTGCCAGGCCAGCAGCATGGCGTCGCCGGGCCGCTCGCGCAGGGACGGCACCGCCACCACGACCTCGGTCAGGCGGTAGAAGAGATCCTCGCGGAAGGCGCCCGCGGTGATCGCCTGCTCGAGGTTGCGGTGGGTGGCACAGACGATGCGGATGTCGAGCGTGATCGAGCGCCGCCCGCCGATCCGCTCGATGGTGCGGTCCTGGAGGAAGCGCAGGAGCTTGGCCTGCAGCGGCGGCGAGAGATCGCCGATCTCGTCGAGAAAGAGCGTCCCGCCGTGGGCCAGCTCGACCTTGCCCTGGGTCTGCTTCACCGCACCCGTGAAGGCGCCGCGCTCGAAGCCGAAAAGCTCGGCCTCCAGGAGAGGGGCCGGTATAGCCGCGCAGTTGATGGCGATGAAGGGCGCCGCCCGGCGCGGGCTCAGCTCGTGGATGGCGCGCGCGATGACCTCCTTGCCGGTGCCGCTCTCGCCCAGGACGGCGACGCTCACCTTGGCCGACGCCACCCTCTCGATCGTCCTGCTCAGGGTGCGAAGGGCGCTGCTCTGGCCGATCAGGCCCGGCAGCGGCATGGAGGCGCCGCTCGCGATGGCGCTGCCCCTCTCGCGCTCGCTGCGGCCCGAGGCGAAGGCGCGCTCGACGATGCCGCCGACGACATCGACATCGACCGGCTTGCGGTGCGTGGAGTAGGCGCCGGCCTCGATCGCGAGCGGCACTGCCTCGCCCGACCCGCCGGTCAGCACGATGACCTTGGTCTGCGGCGTAAGGCGGAGGATCGCCTCGAGGGTGGACATCCCTTCGCTGATCCCGGTCGGATCAGGCGGCAGGCCGAGGTCGAGCAGCACGACGCCGGGCTCGTGGGCGCGGAGCGCGGCGAGCGCGCCAGCCCGATCGGCCGCGTCGAAGAGGTGATAGCCGGTCAGCCCGCCCCTCAGCTGGGCGTGGATGCTGGGGTCGTCGTCGACGATCAGGAGGCGGCGATGCTCGGCCACGGCTCACCCTGGGATCGGCAAGGAAACGACCTTCCGTCGCGATTGCGCCGTGGCGCACCCGATGACGGAGGCGCCGATCGGCGCACGCTCGCGGAAGGCGCAGGCATCGGCGACGCAATCATTCGGTGACAAGGCGTGCCCATCAATGTCGTTGAAGTTTGATGGGCCGCGCATGCTTCTGATCTATGGTCGCATTTAAGTTGTGAGGTGCTGAGTAAAGCATAGAGCGCTCTTCTGGGTGAGGATGAAGGCCTGTTATCGATACACAGGTACGAATCCATCGAAATCGCCATGCCGATGGCGAAGACCAAGGCTTAATGATACTATGCCGGACTTAAAAAGGATGCAATTCTCCCGACGCGCTAGGCGACCGACAACGGGCCCGGGGCGCCTGAGTGGCGGGGAGGCTTCTTGCGTCGGGCGGCCGTCGCAGTCGCACGACAAGGGCTCGGCCGCTCCTGCGAGCAGCCGAGTGAGAATGGGCAAAGGGATTGTCTGTTTCTGGCAAGACGTCGGCGGGCAAGCGGACGTCGGCGCGCCTTGTCGGGCTTTACTGCCCGCTTCCTGGCGCCGCCCGGGCGATATCCGGGCTCTTTCCTGTAGATCTCCTCGGGATCGGATAACTCCACAACATCTGCGGCATGTCAACTCGCGATGCCACAACAGGTAGAGTTATCCACCGAAAGATAAGCGCTCGATGACGGACTCGAGCTGCTCGGCCCGACTATAGCGGATGGTGAGGGTCCCGCCGCCGCGCCGCGGCCGGATCGCGACCGCGAGCCCCAGGGCCTGGCCGAGCTGCCGCTCGACCGCCTGGATGTTGGGGTCGACGGCGCGATCGGCGCCGCGGCCGCCCTTGGCCTTGCGGTCGGCACGGGCCGCCAGCGCCTCGGTCTCGCGCACGTTGAGCTCGCGGGTCACCACCTCGCGGGCGAGCCGGACGGCGTCGGGCCGGCCGTGCAGGGCGCGGGCGTGGCCGGCGGTGAGGGCGCCCACGCGCAGCAGCTCCTGGACCTCCTCGGGCAGCCCCAGCAGCCGCAGCGTGTTGGCGATATGGCTGCGGCTGCGGCCGAGCGCCCGGGCGATCGCGTCCTGCGTGTGGCTGAACTCCTGCATCAGGCGGCGATAGGCGGTGGCCTCCTCGAGCGCGTTGAGGTCGGCGCGCTGGAGGTTCTCGACCAGTGCTACCTCGATCACCTCCTGATCGGCGAGGTCGCGCACGACGACGGGCAGCTCGTGCAGGCCGGCGCGCTGGGCGGCCCGCCAGCGCCGCTCGCCCGCGACGATCTCGAAGCCCTGCGCGTCGCCCGGCGCACGCCGCACCAGCAAGGGCTGCAGCACGCCCTTTTCCTGGACCGAGAGGGTCAGCGCCGCCAGCTCGTCCTCGTCGAAGCTGCGGCGCGGCTGGAGCGGGGAGGGGCTGAGCTGCTCGACGGGCACGAGCCGCGCATCGGGCGCGCCACCTGCGAGCGTATGCGCCTCCTCGCCGAGCAGCGCCGAGAGCCCCATGCCGAGGCCGCGACGGCGGGACGGGCTCTTCTCGCCGCTCACGACGCCAGCGCCTCGACCCGGTCGCGGCGCAGCAGCTCGCCCGCGAGGTGGGCGTAGGCCTGCGCCCCTGCGCAGCGCACGTCATAGAGCAGCACGGGCTTGCCGTGGGAGGGCGCCTCGGAGATGCGCACATTGCGCGGGATCACCGTGCGGAACACCCGCTCGCCCATGAAGCTGCGCACGTCGGTCTCCACCTGCTCCGAGAGGTTGTTGCGCCGGTCCACCATCGTCAGCACGATGCCGTGGATCTGCAGCCCGGGATGGTTGGTGCGGCGCACCTGGTCGATCGTGCGCAGCAGCATCGAGAGGCCCTCGAGCGCGAAGAACTCGCACTGCAGCGGCACCAGCACCGCATCGGCCGCGACGAGCGCGTTGACGGTGAGGACGCCCAGCGAGGGCGGGCAGTCGATCAGCACGTAGTCGTCGGGCGGGCGGCTCTTGGCGAAGGCGTCGCGCAGCCGGTAGGCACGCCGCGGATCGGCCACGAGATCGACCTCGGCGGCGGACAGGTCCACCGTGGCCGGCACGATCTCGAGGCCGGGCACGAGGGTGGGAAGGCGCGCATCCGCCAGCGGCACGCCGTCGAGAAGGACATCGTAGGCCGTGAGCTTGCGGGCGTCGCGCTCGATGCCGAAGCCGGTGCTGGCGTTGCCCTGCGGGTCGAGGTCGAGGACCAGGACACGCCGCCCGGCGGCGGCGAGCGCCGTGCCGAGATTGATCGCCGTCGTCGTCTTGCCGACCCCACCCTTCTGGTTGGCGACAGCCAGCACCCGCCTAGGGCTCGAGCGCCGTTCCGCAGGAGCGTTCACGCGTCACCTCGTCCAGCAGGAGTATGCTGCCATCGTCAGCCGAAAGGCTGGGCACGACGGCGGCGCGCATTGTCCAGCTTTCGCGGACCGCGGTCAATTCGGCCTCGGCCTCGCGACCCTTGAGAAAGAGGCAGCGCGTCGTCGGTGCCAGGAACGGTGCCGCGTGCTCCAGCAGGCGCGGCAACGGCGCCAGCGCGCGCGCCGTGACGAGGTCGGCCGGGAAGGGCGCCACCGCCTCGATCCGCGCGGCGTGGATGCGGACCCCGGCGAGGCCCAGCTCCATGGCGCAGGTGCGCAGGAACGCGGCCTTGCGCCGGTCGCTCTCGACCAGATGCACCTCGGGCACGCCCAGGATCGCCAGGATGAGCCCGGGCAGGCCGGCGCCGCTGCCGAGGTCGACGAGGGACCGGGCGTCGGCCGGCAGATGCGCCTTGAGCTGGCCCGAATCGAGGATGTGGCGCCGCCAGGGGTCGGCCAGCGTCGAGGCGCCGACCAGGTTGATCGCGCGCTGCCAGTGGCGCAGAAGGCCCAGATAGGCGTCGAGCGCCGCCATTGTTTCACGTGAAACACCGAGGAGGCGCCGGGCTTCTTCGGGCGACAGCGGCGACACGGGCAGGGGCCCCCTGAGCGATCGGGCCTCGCGCCCGGAACACGCATCCTGTCGCGCACCCTCGCCCTCGAGGCAAGCCCCCGCGAGCGCCCTAGCGCTGGCGCGCCTCCGCCGCCGGGGCCGGCAGCGCCAGCGTCGCCCTCAGCCCGCCCTCGGCTCGGTTCTCGAGGCGGATGTCGCCGCCATGGCTGCGGGCCACCGTCCGGGCGATGGAGAGGCCAAGGCCGATCCCGCCCGTCTCCGGGTTGCGCGATCCCTCGAGCCGCACGAAGGGTGCGAACACCCGCTCCATGTCCGCCTCGGGGATGCCCGGCCCGGAATCGTCCACATGGATGAGCACGCCCTGGGCGTCCCGCTCGACCTGGAGCCGCGCCCGGCCACCATAGGCGAGCGCGTTCTCGACGAGGTTGCGGAGCGCGCGCTTCAGCGACAGGGCCCGGCAGGGATAGGCGAGGCGGGTGCCCGGGGTCGTCTCCACGTCGCCCCCGAGGTCGGAAAAATCCTCGGCCACGCTCTCGACCAGCGCCTGCAGGTCGACCGTGCGCGTCTCCTCGCGCGAGGCCTCCTCGCGGGCGAAGGCCAGGGTCGCCTCGGTCATGCGCTGCATCTCGTCCAGTGTCGCGAGGATCTTGCGCCGCTCCTCCTCGTCCTCGACGAACTCGGCGCGGAGCCGCAGCGTCGTGATGGGGGTCCTCAGATCGTGGCTTATGGCCGCCAGCATGCGCGTCCGGTCGTCGACGAAGCGCTCGAGCCTGTCCTGCATGCGGTTGAACGCGCCGGTGGTGCGCCGCACCTCGATCGGGCCGCCCGGGCTCAGGGGCGGCACCCGCTCGCCGCGCCCGACCCGATCGGCCGCCAGGGCCAGGTCCCTGAGCGGCGAGGTGATGCGCCGCACGCCCAGAATGACGACCAGCACCACGCCCAGCGCCGTCAGACCCAGCGAGGCCAGCACCGACAGCGCCGGCGAGAAGAGGATGGGCGGCAGCCTCGTGCGCACGTTGAGCCAGAGCCCGTCCGGCAGCTCGATCGCGATCGTCGTGCCGATGCCGAGCGGCGGGCGGTGCGGCCGATCGCCGGGCCCGTGCCATTCCAACTCGTCGTCGCCGCGCCGCCACGGTGGTGGAGACGGGGGCGGCCCGATGTCCGCCCGGTCGACCAGGACGGTCCGCGCCAGCGGGCCCAGCGCCGCCGCCAGCCGATGCTGCAGGCGCCCGAAGCGATGATCGGCATCGCCCGGAGCGAGCGCGCTCGCCGGGTCCAGCGTCATCTCGAGCTGGGGCGTGGCGATGGAGGCCAGCGCGCGCGGGCGCACCTCCGGCGGCACTGCCGCCATCAGGTCGACGGCGGCGATCACCCGGCCGATCACCTGATCGCCGCGCAGCGCCTCGAGCGCGCTGCGGCGCTCGCCCGCGAAGATCCAAAAGCTGAGGACCTGGGCACCGACCAGCGCCATCAGCGCCAGCAGGGTGAGCTGCCCCGCCATGCCCCGCGGCCACAGCCGCCTCATAGCCGCAGCACGTCCGCGGCGAGGCTGTAGCCGCCGCCCCAATGGGTCTTGATCAGGCTGGGCTGGCGCGGATCGGCCTCGATCTTGCGCCGCAGCCGGCTCACCTGGTTGTCGATGCTGCGGTCGAACGGCGAGGCCTCGCGCCCGCGGGTGAGGTCGAGCAGCTGGTCGCGCGACAGCACGACGTGGGGGTGATCGAGGAAGGCGCGCAGGAGGAGAAACTCGCCCGTGCTGAGCGGGATCGCCACGCCATCCTTGCCCACCAGCTCGCGCCGCGCGGTGTCGAGCACGAAGCGGTCGAAGCCCAGCCGGCCGGCCGGGCCGCCGCCGCGCTGCGGCGGCAGGCTCCAGCTCCGTCGCAGCACCGCCTTGATGCGCGCCAGCAGCTCGCGCGGGTTGAACGGCTTCGTCACATAGTCGTCGGCCCCCATCTCGAGGCCGACGATGCGGTCCGTGTCCTCGGCCACGGCGGTCAGCAGAATGACCGGCAGATCGTGCCGCTCGCGCAGCCAGCGACAAAGAGAAAGCCCGTCCTCGCCGGGCATCATGATGTCGAGCACGACCAGCGCCACCGCACCCGCCTCGATCACCCGGCGGGCGGCCGCGGCACTCTCGGCCTGGCTCACCCGATAGCCCTGGCGCGTCAGGTATTTGCCCAGGAGATCGCGGATCTCCCGGTGGTCGTCGACGACGAGGATGTGCGGGGCGGTCTCTTCCATGGCGGCAGTCGTATCCGGTCGGCCGACACTATGCCTCGCGGCCGCGATCCGAGGGGAGGCAAAAGATGTAACCGACCGTGGCGCAGCATCGGGCCGTTACAGACTGCGACAAACTTCCGGGGGCCCTGGCAAAGTTTCGCGACGCGGCAGGTGTCAACTCCGGCGCATCGTTTTCACGGGAAGGAAAAAGCGATGCGAGCCAGAACCAAGGTCCTGATCGTCGCGGGCGTTCTCGCCACCGCCTCGGTGGGCGCTCTCGCCACCCGCGCCAGCGCCGACGGCCCGATGGGTTGGCGCGGCGGGCCCGGCGGTCACGGTCCGATGATGGGTGGCCCGATGATGGGCGGGCCGGGGCCGATCGGCATGATGCTGTTCCAGGAGATGCAGCAGAACGGCGGCAAGCTCACCAAGGAGCAGGCGGACGCGGCGATCCAGGCTGCCTTCACCAAGTACGACACCAATCACGACGGCAAGCTGTCGCTCGACGAGTACCAGGCGTTCTGGACCGACATGATGCACGAGCGCATGGTCAGGAGCTTCCAGTTCCTCGACCGCAGCGGCGACGCGGAGGTCACCGAGCAGGAGTTCCAGCAGCCGGCCGACTGGATGATGCAGCGCTTCGACCGCAACGGCGACGGCACGATCTCGAAGGACGACATGCGGCCGCCCTTCGCCCGGGGCGAGCACGGGCCCAGGGGCCCGCGCGGCGGTCCGGGCGGTCCTGGCTGCGGTCCCGCCGGCCCCGGCGGTCCTGGCGGCCCGGACAACGACGACTAGGCGGAGCCTCCGATGCCACTCCGTGACAGTCGCAGGGCCTGGGGCTCGGTGAGCATCGCGCTCCACTGGGCCTCGGCCGCCATCCTCCTGGCGACGCTAGGCATCGGGCTGGGCTTCGAGAGCCTCGAGCGGACCCCGCTCGAGGCTGCCGCCCGGTTCCTGCACATCTCGCTGGGGCTCACCGTGCTCGCGCTCACGGCGCTGCGGCTCCTCTGGCGCCTCGCGAGCCCGATGCCGGCGCCCGAGGCGGGCATGCCGCGCTGGCAGAGCCTGGCGGCCCGGACCGTCCAGCTGGCCCTCCTGGCGCTGATCGTCGCCCTGCCCTTGTCGGGCTGGATGATGCTCTCGGTGGCCGGCAAGCCGATCGGCTGGTTCGGCCTCGTCACCCTGCCGCCCCTCGTGGCGCCGGACCCGACATTGCGTCACCTGACGAAGGAGGTCCACGAGCTGCTGGCCTATGCCGTCCTCGTGCTGGTGTCGGTCCACGTCCTGGCCGCGCTCAAGCACCATCTGATCGATCGCGACGGCACGCTGCGCAGGATGCTCGGCACGGCGAGCGCCTGACGATCCCGGCCGGCGCCGTCTCGCACGACGCCGGCCACCGTGCTATCTGCGGCCGGTCGAGAACGAGGAGGCCCCCATGACCGCGACCGGCGATGCGCTCACCGAGCGTCTCGAGCGCTGCTACACTGGTATCCTGAACGACGTGATGCGCGGCATGGGGCTCAGGAACTTCGTGCTGCCGCCGGAGATCCGCCCCCTCTTCCCCGAGCGCAAGCTCGCCGGCCCCGTCTTTTGTCTGCAGGGCCATGTCGACGAGGCGGCGGACGCGCACAAGACCCTGCTCGAATGGACCGGCTTCCTCGCGGCCGCCAAGCCCGGCCATGTCGTGCTGTGCCAGCCGCACACCCATGCCGTGGCGCTGATGGGCGAGCTCTCGGCCGAGACGCTGCAGTTCCGCGGCGTGCGCGGCTACATCGTGGATGGCGCCTGCCGCGACGTCGATTTCATCCTCGAGATGGGCTTCCCGGTCTGCTTCCGGCACTACACGCCCAAGGACGTGGTGAGCTTCTGGCTGCCCGACGCCATGGACAAGCCTATCGTCATCGGCGACGTCACGATCCGTCCCGGCGACTATGTGCTGGCCGATCGCGACGGCATCGTCATCCTGCCGGCCGATCGCGCCGAGGAGATCGTCACGGCCGGCGAGACCGCCATCAACACCGAGAACCTGATCCGCAAGGCTATCCTGGAGGGCATGAACCCGCAGGAGGCTTACTTGAAGTACGGCAAGTTCTGACCGGGCCGGGCGGCGCCGCGATGACCATCACCGTCCGCCGCGCCGACCCGGCCGACCGCAAGGCGCTGGTGCCGCTGCTCGAGGCGCTTTTGCGCCACTACGAGGAAAGGGCGCCGCAAGGCCTCGATCCGGCGCTCGACCTGCTGACGGCGCCTGGGCCGTCCGGGCCGATCGCGCTCGTGGCCGCGCGTGGCGGCGATCTCGTCGGCATCGCCATTCTCAACCGTCTCTTTCCGGCGGACGACCTCGGCCACGCTCTTTTCCTGAAGGATCTCTTCGTCATGCCTGCGGCCCAGGGCCGGGGCGTGGGTCGCGCGCTGGTGGAAGCCGCGGCCCGGCTGGCCCTGGACGAAGGCTTCTGTCGCATCGACTGGACCGCCGACGCGGCGAACGCCGATCTCGCCCGCTTCTACGGCAGCGTCGGGGCCGAGCGTCAGCGTGCCACCTTCTATCGTCTCTCCGGTGCCGCCCTCGATGCGGCGGCCGGGTCCCAGAAGCCAGGGAGCGCCCCATGAGCAGCATCCACACCAAGGGCGTCGACGGCGCCCTGCACGACGCCGGCACCGACCGCCGTGTCCTCGTTCTCTCGCCCGAGGACAATGTGGCCGTGGCCTGCGCCGACCTCGACGCCGGCACCGAGCTCTTGATCGACGGTGCCGCCGTCAGGCTCGAGCAGGCGGTCCCGACCGGTCACAAGCTGGCACGCCGCGCGATCGCCGAGGGCGAGCGCATCGTCAAATACGGCGCCCCCATCGGCAGCGCCCGCGCCGCCATCCCCGCCGGCGCCTACGTCCACACCCACAATCTGGGCTCCGACTACATCCCCACCTGGGACCGCGAAGGCCACGAGATGCGCTGACGGCGGGGTCGGCCGTCGGCTGCGGACGAGCATCTTGCAGCTGTTGCTATCCCCAGCGGCACGAAAGGCGCTCGCGGCCATGCCGGCCAAAGAGCGGCAGGCTCTCATCGCCAAGCTCCGGGCGATCGCCGAGGAGCCGTTCGCGCATCACGCAGCAGCATCTGCCCTGAAGGGCGGTGAGGGCTTCCGGGTTCGTCATGGCGACTGGCGTGCGCTATATAGGGTGGACCGTGAGTCGGATGCTGTCGTTGTCGACGCGATCCGGCACCGCCGGGAAGCCTATCGATGACTGCCGAAGCCACTGTCACCGTCAGCCGCAGCGCTTATGAAGCCCTTCTGGCTGAGCTGGAGGATGCTCAGGATCGCGCGACGCTCGTAGGCGTGGAGGAGCGCGAAGGGAAGCTTGGGAAGGACGAGGCGCGCCGTTCCTATCTGCCTATTGATCAGGTCGAGCGCCTCCTCGCTGGCGAGAACTCTCTGCTTGTGTGGCGCGAGCATCGCGGTCTGTCACGCACGGCGCTGGAGCGCACCTGCGCCTTGCCGCGTGGCAGACTAGCCGCACTTGAGCGCGGGGAGAGAGAGGCGTCGGCAAAGGAGTTAGCTGCGCTGGCCGAGGCGTTGGGCGCACCCTTCGAGGAGCTGGGCGCCCATGACGCGGAGACCGGCCCAATTGGTGACGCGGCGCCCACCGAGGCGGCGGCCTCTCCAGATGTATCTGTGATTGAGCGGGATGCGGACGAGGAGCATCTCTATCGGATCGTGCGGGTAGCGAGTGGCTACTTGGTAACGATGCGGATGCGCTCCCGTATCGGGTTGCTGCTGAGCCCCGCCGAATGGCTGTTCAGAACTGAGGAAGCGGCCCGCGCCTCTCTTCCTTATCTGAAGGTCTTTAATCGCTTGTGGAGGGCCATCGTCTCGGGTAAGTCGACCGAGGGCTTGGAACAAGAAGTCACAGCCGCGTATGAGCTCGCAAGTGACGCCATGAGCCGGTTGGGCGACCAACCGCTGATTGGGGAGGAGGTTCGCGATCTCAGGCGTCGGCTGGACGTCTCGCTCGGGGAAGACGTTGTGCTCTGACCGACCCATTCTCCTCGCAGCGGTCGGCTGCTCGATCGCCGGCGCCTACGTCCACACCCACAATCTGGGCTCCGACTACATCCCCACCTGGGACCGCGAAGGCCACGAGATGCGCTGACGCGCCACGCGGCTGTGGCGAGGAGCGCGCTTCCTCGTCGCGGGCTCGCTTGCGCGGCTCGCGCCCCGCGGCGCTCGGCATTACCTTATGTCAGAAGCGGAAGGGCCGGCCCGCCGCAGGAGTATGCGTAGATGTCACGCCTCATGTTCGCCAGACGCCACCAGATCGAGACAAGGACTGCCGTTGCAGCGCTCGCGCTCCTGGCGCTGGTCGCCGCGCATCCGGCTTCCGCGCAGACGAAGACGGTGGTGCCGCTCAAGGGCCAGACGTCCGAGCAGATGGCCACCGACCAGCAGGCATGCGCCCAGCAGGCAACGGCCCAGAGCGGCTACAATCCCGCGGCGCCCCAGCCGACGACCGGCAAGCCCGTCGTCGGCCAGCGCGCGGCCGGCGCTGCGCGAGGTGCCGCGGTCGGCAAGGTCACGAGCAACGTCACCAAGAACACCGAGACCGACGATGCCATGGAGGCGGGGGCCAAGGTCGGTGCCATGGCCGGCGGCGCCCGGCAGCGCCAGGCACGTCGCGACCGGCGCCAGACGACCCAGCAGCAGCAACAGCAGGCCAGCGCCTACAACAACGCGCTCGCTGCCTGCCTCCAGGCCCGCGGCTACAGCTTGCAGTAGGGGCGACGCGCCGGGGCGCCAGCCGGAAAAAGCCCCGCTCAGCCGCCTACGGCACGGCGGGCGAGGGCCGCGAGATCGGCGGCTCCTGCGCTGAGCGTGCCCTCGAGATGCAGGCCCAGCGTGCCGTCGGCGAGCTGGGTGAAGCGGGCGTCGGTGAAGGTCGGATGGTAGGGGCGCAGCTCTGCCGGCAGCATGGCCGTCAGGTCCTCGTGGCCCAGCGCCTGATTGAGCGCCTTGTCGGCCAGCTGCTCGAGCGTCTTCTCGAGATGCAGCCGGTCGACCACCTGCCCGGCCTCGCCCTCGGGCTCGAGACAGCGCGTGCGCGCCGCGAGGATCAGCCTGTTGCCCTCGATGCGCGGCGTGAGGTCGATGCACACCTTGGCCGTCGTGGCGGCGATCCGCGTCGGCTCGTCCTTGCCCTCGAGCCGGACGTGGCCGTCCTTCAGGTGCGGCACGCCCACCGGCGAGCAGGCCCACTGCTCGTAGTGGATGCGGCCGGTCAGGCTGACGGCGGGCGGTGCCGGCGTCGAGGTGGCGTCGCTCACCGTGGCGCGCTCGCCGCACCGCTCCTTGCGCGCGGAGGCAGCGAGGATCGCCGGCAGCTTGCGCTGCAGGTCGCCGAGGTCGACGTCGGTCACCACCTGCGCCGTCACCCCGCTCCAGCCCAGGCCCAGCGCCACCTGCGGGTGCGCCACGATGGTGACGGGCGTGCCCTGCACCTGCACGTCGCGGCGCACGTCGGGCAGCGTGAAAGCGTGGGCCGCGGCGGGCGCCGCCACGAGAACAAAGGCCAGAAGGCCGAGGAGCCTGCGCTGCATGGGCACCTGCACCGACGGGCCGGCCGCTGACAGAAGGCCGGCAGGAAAGGCACCGATAGAGCAGATCGGTGCCCGGGTCCGCATCCGCATGATGAAGCCCCGATGAATTCCTTTCCAGCGCCTGGAACGGCCGTCCGTCCGGCCCATTGAATCGGGTGGATCCGCCCTCGCATGGCGGGGCGGGCCTGGATGACTGGAGGGATTGATCATGCGCGCCTTCCCCGCTGCCGCCGCTCTTACCGCGGCTCTCTGTCTCGGAGCGGCCCCGCTCTCCTTTGCCGCCATGCCGGCGGCTACGACCGTGACTCCCATGACGGCCCCGGTCGCGGGAATCGGCAGCGATCCCGCCGTCCAGAGCCTCATCCAGCGCTACTACGCGGCCCACGCCCAGGAGGGCGCCAGCTGCGGCCCCGTCACGATGGACAGCGTCCTGAGCGCGCCCACGATCGCCAGCAAGCAGGGCGCCGTCACGCTCCAGGTGGGCTACAGCTTCAGCACCGTCGATCCGCAGAAGGCCGGGATGGACTGCTCGGGCATGGCCACCCGCGTCTTCACGCTGGCGCGGGACGGCTCGGGCTGGATGGTGCAGGGCATGTCGGGAGACGTGACGGGCTGATCGGCGCCGAAGCCCGGCATCCCCGCCCGGGGCCTGACGCCGCCTTGCGAAAGGCGTAGCATGAAGCTCTGAGCACCGGATCGGGGAGACAGGCAAATGACCATGCGCGGCTGGCAGCGGAGCGACGGACGCAAGGGCATCCGCAACACCATCGTCGTCGCCTATCTCGTCGAGTGTGCGCGGCATGCGGCCGAGACCATCGCCCGGCCGTTCGAGGACGAGGACGTCCACGTCGTGGGCTTTCCGGGCTGCTACCGCAACGGCTACGCCTACGACATGATGGTGCGGCTGGCGACCCATCCCAATGTCGGCGCCGTGCTGCTCTGCTCGCTGGGCTGCGAGAGCTTCGATCGCTCGGGCGTGCGCGCCGCCGTCGAGGCGACCGGGCGGCCGGTGAAGACGATCGTCATCCAGGCGGCCGGGGGCACGCGGCGCACGGTCGAGGCCGGGCGGGAATGGGTGCGCCAGACGCTGGGCGAGCTGGCGGCGATGCCCACCGTGCCGGTGGCGCTCTCGGACCTCACCATCGGCACGATCTGCGGCGGCTCGGACGCCACCTCGGGCCTCACCGCCAACCCCGCCATGGGGCGCGCCTTCGATCTTCTGGTGGCAGAGGGTGCGCGCTGCATCTTCGAGGAGACGGGCGAGCTGATCGGCTGCGAGGGCCACATGGCCGAGCGCGCCGCCACGCCCGAGCTCGGCCGGGCGATCGTCGCCTGTGTGGAGAAGGCCGCCCGCTATTACAAGGTGATGGGCCAGTCCTCCTTCGCGCCCGGCAACGCCGAGGGCGGGCTCACCACCATCGAGGAGAAGTCGATGGGCGCCTACGCCAAGTCGGGCGCCTCCCCGATCAGCGGCTTGATAAAGCCCGGCGACTATCCGCCGGCCGGCGGGCTTTTTCTTCTCGATGTCGTGCCCGACGGCGAGCCGCGCTTCGGCTTTCCCAACATCAACGACAATGCCGAGATCGCCGAGCTCATCGCCTGCGGCAGCCAGGTCATTCTGTTCTCCACCGGGCGCG
This sequence comes from uncultured Alphaproteobacteria bacterium, assembly GCA_963735065.1. Taxonomy (GTDB): domain Bacteria; phylum Pseudomonadota; class Alphaproteobacteria; order Geminicoccales; family Geminicoccaceae; genus CAVTJL01. The sequence goes on from CAVTJL010000001.1 coordinate 1,042,107, forward strand.
GCTCGGTGGTGGGCTCGGCCATCAGCCCCGTCATCAAGGTCTGCGCCAACCCCGGCACCTGGCGGCGCATGGGCGAGGACATGGACGTCGACGCCGGCCGCATCCTCGAGGGCAAGGCCACCCTCGACGCGGTGGGCCGGGAGATCGTGGGGCTCATCGAGCGCGTCGCATCGGGCGAGCGCACCGCCTCGGAGGCGCTGGGCCACCGCGAGTTCATCATGGGCTACAAGGAGTTCGAGCCCACCGGCCCGGCCTGCCTGCCCAAGGTCGCGTGACGCGCGACCGGCTCACTTTCATCCATCAACGTCGAAGTGTCTTGCTTGGTCGGTACCGGCGTGCATATTGATGAGAGATCCTTAATACCGTGAGGTATGGCCGGCCTGTCCGGCCGCCGGCGATCGCAGCGGGGAGGCACCAGCATGACGGAGGTCGGCGACGCGCTGCTCCTCACGGCGGCCCTGTCCCTCGCCGGCTTCCTCATCGGCCTCGTCTGGGCCACCTGGCGGCGCGGCGGGCCCCGCCAGCTCATCTGGCCCACCTTCAAGCGCGGCTACGAGATCCAGAACGCGACCCGCCTTGCGGTCGTGCCCTGGGTCATCGTCCTTCTCCTCGCCGCCCTGAACGCCACCCACGCCGTCCTCGGCGGCCACGACCTTCTGGGCTCGCCCTTCGCCTATGCCTGGATCTGGGTGGCGGTCGCGGCCTTCGCCATCCTCGTCGCCCGCCAGATCAGCCGGCGGCGCAGCCGGGGCGCTGCTGCGCTCTCCTTCGCGGCGGTGTCGCTGGCCGTGCTCGACCTCGTCGTCGAGGTAGGCCCCGGCGCCTGGCTCGTCCTGGGGCTCGTCTTCGTTCTCTGGTCCTTCAATGGCGTCCGCGCGACCTTCGTCGACGCGGTGATGGGCTGACCCCCGTCCCCTCCCTACCCCCGCTCTTGACGTCGGAGCGCCTCGGGCGATAGCTGCCGCCGTTCCGATGCACGGTGGTGGAGGAGGCTTCGATGGCGGGCAGGCTCGCAGGCAAGAAGGCGGTCGTCACGGCGGCGGCGGCGGGGATCGGGCGGGCAAGCGCGCTCCTCTTCGCGGCCGAGGGTGCCGAGGTCATCGCCACCGACATCGACGAGGCGAAGCTCGGGGAGCTCGAGGGCTGCCGCACCGAGCGGCTCGACATGATGGACCCGGCAGCGATCCAGGACTTCGCCAAGCGCCATGGCGGCGTCGACGTGCTGTTCAACTGCGCCGGCTTCGTCCACCACGGCACCATCCTCGACTGCGAGGAGAAGGACTGGGACTTTTCCTTCAATCTCAACGCGCGCGCCATGTACCGGATGATCCGCGCCATGCTGCCTTCCATGCTCGAGCGCGGCGGCGCCTCGATCGTCAACATGAGCTCGGTCTCCTCGAGCGTGAAGGGCGTGCCCAACCGCTTCGTCTACGGCGCCAGCAAGGCCGCCGTCATCGGGCTCACCAAGTCGGTGGCGATGGACTTCGTCGGCAAGGGCATCCGCTGCAACGCCATCTGCCCCGGCACGGTCGAGACGCCTTCCCTCGAGGGCCGCATGAAGGCCCAGGGCGACTATGAGAAGGCGCGCGCCGCCTTCATCGCGCGCCAGCCGATGGGCCGCCTCGGCAGGGCCGAGGAGATCGCGGCCCTGGCCCTCTACCTCGCCTCCGACGAGAGCGCCTACACCACCGGCACGATCAGCATCATCGACGGCGGCATGACGATCTGAGCCCGCCGTCCGGTCGCCGCCGCGCAACCTAGCCTCCGCGTCGCCCGTTCCTCCGGCAGCACAGCCGGAGGAACCCCGATGCGCATCATCTGGCGGGCGATGCTGGGCGTGGTCGTGGCGATCGGCCTCGTCGGCGCCAGGCCCGCGGCGGCAGAGACGTCCCAGCAGTTCATCGCCAAGCTCGGCCAGCAGACGGTCTCGATCCTGGGCGACAAGAGCACGAGCGCGGCCAAGCGCCACCAGCAGCTGGAGCAGCTTCTTCAGGAGAATTTCGATCTGCCCCTGCTCTCGAAGCTGGCGCTGGGCCACAGCTACCGCGAGCTCGACGCCAAGCAGCGGCAGGCCTACCAGGGCCTGTTCGAGAAATATCTGCTCACCACCTACGGCACCAAGTTCGAGGATTATGGCGGCCAGACCCTCAAGGTGACGGGCGGCGACAAGGCCTCCAACGGCGACGAGATCGTGCGCTCGGAGATCATCCAGCCCAAGGGTCAGCCGGTGAAGGTCGACTGGCGCATCCGTCCCGAGAACGGCAAGCCGCAGATCATCGACGTCGTGGTGGCGGGCGTCAGCCTCGTCGTGACACAGCGCAACGAGTTCACGAGCCTCGTCCAGCAGAAAGGCATCGACGGCTTCCTCGACACGCTGCGCCAGCGGACCCAGCAGGCCCAGACAGGCTGAGGCGGCTTCTTCGGGCGCCGGTCAGGTCTCGAGACACAGCACCGGGCCGGACCAGCGCCCGCCGTCGCCCATCTGCTCCGTGACGCCCTGGGGTCCCAGGGCGTCGATGGCGCTGCGCCAGAACCGCAGCGCCTGCGGATTGTAGCCGGCCACCGGCACCTCCCAGCGACCCCTGTAGCGTCGGAAGATCAGGCCGGCGGCGCGGGTGCCGACCCGTGCCCGCCGGTATTTGCGCAAGACAAAGAACTCGGCGACCGAGCGGTCCAGCGGCCGATCGAGCGCCGACCAGCGGTTCAGCAGGGCAAAGCCGGCGATGTGCCCGTCGGCGCGGACGAGGAGCGGCACGCGTCCCTCCTCCCGCCAGTAGCCGTCGAGCCAGGAATAGACAAAAAGCCCGTCCTCCCCCACCTCCCCGTGCGGGCTGCCCAGCGGGGCGTGCTCGGAGAAATCGTGCAGGTAGAGCTGGAGGAGGCGCTCGAGAATGGGCCGTCCCGGGGCGGGCACCTCCTCGATCGTCACCTCGTGAACGACGGGCTCCGCCATCGCTCGGGCCTCAACGGCCGGCGGCATCGGCGGCCGGCGCCAGGGCACCTTCCCTGCCCCATTGGCTCGCGATGACGAGTGCCAGCGCCAGCAGCGTCCAGACCAGAAGCTGCCAGCTCACCAGCGCCCAGCCGCCCATCGTCCAGGCCAGCACGCCCGCATAGGTGCCGATGGCGCCGCCGATGAACATGGTCGTCATGTAGACGGTGTTGATGCGGCTGTGCGCGGTCTCGTCCAGCGCATAGATCTGGGCCAAGTTCGTCACCTGCGTCGCCTGCACGCCCACGTCCAAGAGCACCGTCGCGACGATGAGCGCGGCCACGGAATGCGGCAGCCATTGGACGCAGAGCACGCTCACCACCATGAGGCCGATGGTCAAGAGCTGCGCCTTTGCCGGGTTGCGCTTGTCGGCCAGCCGCCCGAACAGGGACGAGGCCAGGGCGCCCGCGATCGCCAGAACGCCGAAGAGGCCGATCGTGTCGCTTCGATAGTCGAAGGGCGGGCCGCTCAGATGGAAGGTGAGCGTCGTCCAGAACGAGCAGAACGTGCCGAACACCAGCACGCCCAGCAGGGTCGCACGGCGCAGCACGGCAAAGCGCCTCACCTGATAGAGGGTCGAGCGCAGCAGGGCGCCGTAGCTGCCCGAATGATGCGAGGGCAGCGTCGGCAGCGTCAGGGCCACGACGAGCGTCGCCGCGAGCACCATGCCCGCCGAGATCCCATAGACGAAGCGCCATCCCAGCCATTCCGCCACGTAGCCGCTCATGATCCGTGCCGCCAGGATGCCGGTAAGGCAGCCGGTGAAGACGATGCCCACCACCTTTCCCTTGGATTCCTTGGCCGCGAGCGCCGCCGAGAGCGGCATGATGATCTGCACCGAGACCGCGAGCACGCCGATGAGGAAGCTCGCCACATAGAGGCCGGCGAGGTTGCCCACCATCGTGATGCCGATCAGCGCCACCGACAGCAGCAGCTCGAGCAGGATCACGAGCCTCTTGCGGTCGACCATGTCGCCCAGCGGCGTGAGCAGCAGAAGGCCGATCCCGTAGCCGGCCTGGGTCAGCACGGGCAGCCAGCCGATCTGCCCCTGCGAGGCGTGGAAGGTGGCGGCCATGGCCGGAAGAATGGGCTGGCTGTAGTAGATGTTGGCCACGGTGACGCCGGCCGCGGCCGCCATCACGAGCACCTGCATCATCGACAGGCCCGTCGGCTGTCGCGTCGCTTGACGTCGCCACATCATATGAGCACCATGGTCCCTAAATGGGGAGGTGATGGATGTTCCTGCTGGCGCAGCTGCCGGATGCCCTGACCCTGCAAAGCTTCGCCAGGCGCTTCCCGGAGATGGAGATCGACACGACGGCGGCCTGTCTCCGCCTCCTCAAGGTCGCCAGCACCCTGCTCCGCGATCTCGAGCATCACTTCGCGGCCCACGGGCTTTCCCAGGCGCGATTCCTGGCCCTTCTCGTGCTCGAGCGCCACCCGGCCCGGCAGCTCATGCCGGTCGAGATCGCCCGCCAGATGGGCATCTCGAAGAAGAACACGGCCCGGCTTCTGGCCTTCATGGAGCAGGACGATCTGATCAGCCGCGCCGCGCACGAGACCGACCGCCGCGCCTCCATCATGAGGATCACGGTCAAGGGTGCAGCCCTTCTGGCCGCGGTCCTGCCCGGCTACTACCGGGTCCTGAGCCGGGCGATGCGACCGCTGGGTGCCGAGGACAAGCAGACCCTGATCGCCCTTCTCGACCGCATCGGCCCACGGCCCGAGGCGCAGGAATGCGCGAGCGGCGAGCCCGCCGGCGCCTGAGGCCGTCTTTCGACCCTCGCGGCGATCCACGGGCGGCATCGGGGCAGGCCCGCCCCCTTGTGCCGGCGGGCGGGCGGGGAACGTTCGATCGCGCGTGACGGGGCGCTCCTCAGCGAGCTTTGGGCAAGACCGTTTCGGCTCGCCAAAGCGGTCACCATGGTCACCAAATCTCGTTGCCGTGACCGCGGGAGTCAACGGCCGCTCCGGGAGGCCTCCTTGCCGGAATCGCATGGGCTTGCCGGTTCCCCGCGGATGCCGCCTCGTCGGTGGTCGAGGCACCCCGTCACTGCGGAGCCCCCCTTGCGCGCCGGCGTTGGTGTAGACCTGTCGGCGACGAGCCGATGGTCGCCGGCGATCCGGACAGGCGGGCCGGCACGAATGGGGAATGGCGCATGACCAAGAAAATCGACATCGCCGCGCTCGCACCGATCGTGGGGACGACATATCCGGCACCCTTCGACAGGCCCTGCCTCGCGCGCGAGCGCAGGCGGCTCGGCGACGCCGCCGGTCTCACCCAGTTCGGGGTCAACCTCCTCCGCCTGCCGCCGGGCGCCTGGTCGAGCCAGCGCCATTGGCACACGGAATCGGACGAGCTGATCTACGTCCTGAGCGGCGAGGTGACCCTCGTGAGCGACGAGGGCGACGAGATCCTGGAGGCCGGCGAGGCAGCCGGCTTCAAGGCGGGCGACCGCAACGGCCACTGCCTGCAGAACCGGTCATCGTCGGAGGCGATCATCCTCGAGATCGGCACGCGGATCGCCTCGGACGGCGCCTACTACCCCGACATCGACCTCGTGGCCCCCGCCGGGGGCCAGCCTGCCGCCTACACGCGAGCGGACGGCACGCCCTACACGGACATTCAGCGGAAGGGAAAGAAGGCCTGAGCCGCTCCTCCCACTGAGCTTGGCCGCGGCTCGCATCAACCTATGACCCGGGTCTTTCCATGACCTGGCGACGGCGATGCGAGCTCACTGAGCAAAGGAAGGCAGGACGACCCCGATACTCGAGGGAACGGTTAGTGCACATTGTGCTCGTTCCGTCTTCCGATGCTCGCGTGAAGAGGATAGCCATGGTCATGTGGGCCGACTAGCCGCGGCAAAGCTTCCGAGGAATCCGAGAGATGCGTGGCTATTGCTACACCTAGTCCGGGCTCGATAGCGTCATCATCGAAGCGCTACACATCGCGCGGGACGCTGAGGACGAGGTGATCTCCATCCCGAACATCAAGGCCCTGCACCGGACGATCGCGCACGGGATTGTGGCGCGCCGTGCCGCGATCCTTCCAAAGGAGCTTCGCTTCCTGCGGACGGAGGTCGGCATGACCCAGGCCGGGCTTGCCGAGGTGGTGCATGTGGACTCGCAGACGATCGGCCGATGGGAGCGGGGCGAGACACCCATTCAGCCCGCTGCCGAGACCCTGATCCGTCGGCTGGTGATCGAGCGCCTGGGGCTGGATGCGCAGGAGAGCATCGAGGAGCTGGCGCGTCGCTGCATGCCGCACGCCGAGATCGAGATGATCAGGATCGATGCATCCAGCACCGGTGCCTACAGATTGGCCGCATGACGAGCTGAAGCAGACCGGCCAACCGGGGCTTCGCGCGACCCTCCCTCAGATCCCGCCGCCATGGATGCCGCACTCGGTCTTGTCGAGCCCGCGCCAGCGGCCGGCCCGCGCATCCTCGCCGGGCGCGGTCGGGGTCGTGCAGGGCACGCAGCCGATCGACGCGAAGCCTTTGACGATCATGGGATGCAGCGGCAGGGAGCGCAGACGCCGATAGTGGCGGATGTCGTCCAGGGACCAGCCGGCCAGCGGGTTCAGCTTGAGCCGGCCGCTGGGCCCGTCGATCTCGGCCGTCGGCAGCGCGGCGCGCAGGCCGCCCTGAAAGCGCTTGCGGCCCGTGATCCAGGCATCGAACCCGTCGAGCGCGAGATCGAGCGGCTCGGTCTTGCGGATGTGGCAGCAGAAGTCGGGCTCGGTCCGCCATAGCTCGCCCGAAGGATCGTGGCGCTCCAGATCCGCGGCCGCCGGCCGCACGCTGCGCACGTCCTTGAGGCCCAGCGTGCGCACCAGCTCGTCCCGATGGGCCAGCGTCTCCTCGAAGAGCTTGCCCGTGTCGATGAACAGCACCGGCGTCGCCCGGTCGACCGAGGCCACCATGTCGAGCAGCACGGCGCTCTCGGCGCCGAAGGAGGAGACCAGCGCCACCCGCCCGGCCAGCGGGCCGGTCAGCGCCTGCCGGATGAGCTCGAGGCCCTCGAGCGGGGCAAGCTCGCCTGCGGCCTGCTCAGCGTCGTAGTGGGCGCGTGCCCCACGCCGATCGATCAATCCGCTCACGGCCGTCGCCTTTCATCACGTCGCGAACGGCCTTTAAATTGAATATGCAGAACCAAATGTAAATAGGTAGATTCTACATTATTGATGAGGTTTATTCTGTCTCCGGCAGCAGCTCGGTGGTGCCGGAGGCGGGCGATGCCGCCTCGATCGTGCCGAGCAGGCTGAAGGCCTGAACAGGCTCGTTGCGGCCGCGCACCTCCAGCTCGCCCACGGGAGCCAGCGCGAAACGGCCCGCGAGGTCCCGGGCCACGGCGTCGCTCAGGAGGATCACGACCTCCTCGCTGCTGCCGATGGCCTTGCCCAGCTGCTCGAGGCGCTGGGCGAGGTTCACGGCATCGCCGACCACCGTGTAGTTGATCCGGTCGGGTGCGCCGATATTGCCCACGACGATCGGCCCGCGATGCAGGCCGATCCGCATCCGGATCGGCTGCAGGCCGCCCGCCACCCGCTCCTTGTTGCCGGCCTCGATCGCGGCCCGGATCGCCAACGCCGCACGGCAGGCCCTGGCTGTCCGGTTCTTGAGCTTCTCGGGCGCGCCCCAAAAGGCCATGAGGCCGTCGCCGATGAACTTGTCGACCGTGCCGCCCTCGGCCTCGACGGCGTGGGCCACCTGGGTGAAATGCTGGTTCAAAAGCTGGGCCACCGCCTCCGGCGGAAGGCGCTCGGAAAGGCGGGTGAAGCCCACGATGTCGGTGAACATCACCGTAAGGTCGCGCTGGCGGGAGGCGATGGCATCCGGCCTGCCCGAGCGGATCAGGCGGCGCACCAGCGAGCGGGGCACATAGGTCTCGAAGGCCTGCAGCGTCGCCAGCATCGCGTTGAAGGCCCTGGACTGCTCGTCGATCTCGAGGATGCGGCTGGGCGGCAGCGGCTCCACCTCGCTCGTATCGAGGCTCGAGATCTGGCTCGCCCGCTCGGTCACGTCGTGGATCGGCCGTGCGATCCGCCTGCCGATCACCACCGTCGCGGCGATGGCGACGACCAGCACGAGGAAGCCGGCCATGGCACCCTCGCGCAAAGGCTGGGTCGCCTGCTCGAGCCGGCTCGCCGGGAACCAGACGCCGATCGTCCAGGGCACGGCGCCATAGTCGTGGATGGTGCGCGTCAGAACGATGCTCGAGCCCTCGGCACCGGCAGCGACCCGCCGGACCTCCATGCGCTTGCCTGCCTGCTGGAACAGCTCGACCGGCTCGGCGGAGGGCAGGTTGGCCAGCACCTTGTCGGCCACCGCGTCGATCGATTCGAGCGGGACGTCCTTGGCCCCCTCGGGCTGGCTGCCGATCAGGCGCGGATGCGCAAGGACACGGTCCTTGCCATAGAGGATGAAGGCGGTCTCGTTGCCGCCCCGGCCCAGCTCGTTGACCAGCGAGGAAAGCTCGCCGACGGTGACGGCTGCCGCCAGATAGCCGAGGAGGGTGTCGCCCTGGTAGACGGCGCGGCGCACATTGATGATCGACTGCCTGAGCGTCGGCACATAGAGCACGTCGCCCCAGAAGGCCTTGCGGCGGTCGCGCATCTCGTGCAGCCGGGCCAGCGCGGCCGGGTCGTCGATGCGGGTCTTGGTGGCAAGCGTGAGGTTGCCGTTCGGGTCGCGCACCGCGGTGAGCTGCTCGAGCTCGGGCGTGATGAAGACGACGCCGCTGAGCTCGGGCCGCGCTGCCAGCGCCGCCAGCAAGGCACCCGTCAACGCCTTGGGGTCCTTGGCGTCGATCTGGCCGTCGGCGAGAAGCCCGGCCAGATCGTCGATGGCCTCCCGTGCCGGATCGAGATGGATGTGGATGCCGCGCTCGATCGCGTCCATCGTGAAGAGCACGCGGTCGTTCAGGAACTCGATCGTCAGCTTGCGCGCCAGCATCCACTCGAGCAGCAGCGCCGTCGCGGTCGAGGCCAGCACGAGGCCGCCGATCGTGAGCGCCAGCACGAGCGTGATCCGCAGGCGGCGGCGGATGAAGGGCAAAGCGGGCACGGCTCGCATGGCCTCGCGCGAAGGTGGTGCGGGCGCGGTAGCCTAGGACTATAGGCGTCGCGGCGCCAGGGCGGCATCGCGCCGCTACCATCAGCCGCTCGGAGCCCCTATATAGGGGCCAGCGCGCGGTCCGGGCTCCGGGCCGCGCTTTGTCTGCTGCCCGCCCGCCACCGGACTATTCCCATGGACCTCAGGAACATCGCCATCATCGCCCATGTCGACCACGGCAAGACGACGCTGGTCGACCGCCTGCTCCAGCAGTCCGGCACCTTCCGGGACAATCAGCATGTCCAGGAACGGGCGATGGACAGCAACGACATCGAGCGCGAGCGGGGCATCACCATCCTCGCCAAGTGCACCTCGGTCGTCTGGCACGACACCCGCGTCAACATCGTCGACACGCCGGGCCACGCCGATTTCGGCGGCGAGGTCGAGCGCATCCTCTCGATGGTCGACAGCTGCCTGCTCCTCGTCGACGCCGCCGAGGGGCCCATGCCACAAACAAAATTCGTGCTCGGCAAGGCCTTGAAGCAGGGCCTGCGCCCGATCCTCGTCATCAACAAGGTCGACAAGCCCGAGGAGCGCGCCGAGGAGGTCCTGAACGAGGTCTTCGACCTCTTCGCCGCCTTGGACGCCGACGAGCACCAGCTCGACTTCCCCCATGTCTACGCCAGCGCCAAGCAGGGCTGGGCCGTGCGCGACCTCGCCGACGAGCGCAAGGACATGGGCCCCCTCTTCGACCTCATCCTGAGCCATGTGGCGCCGCCCGAGGCCGATCCCGAGGGCCCCTTCCGCATGCTGGCCACCACGCTGGAGGCCAACCCCTATCTCGGCCGCCTGCTCACGGGCCGCATCTATTCGGGCCGCCTGCGCGCCAACAGCACGCTCAAGGCGCTCTCCCGCGACGGTGCTGCGGTCGAGAGCACGCGCGTGACGAAGATCCTGGCCTTCCGCGGCCTCGATCGGCAGCCGGTCGACGAGGCCGGGGCGGGCGACATCGTGGCGCTGGCGGGCTTCAGCCAGGCCACCGTCGCCGACACGCTCTGCGATCCCGCGGTCGAGGCCCCGCTCCCGGCCCAGCCGATCGACCCCTCCACCATCGCCATGACCTTCTCGGTCAACGATTCGCCCTATGCCGGCCAGGAGGGCAGCAAGGTCACCTCGCGCCAGATCTGGGAGCGCCTGCGCCGCGAGGGCGAGGGCAATGTCGCGATCAAGGTGGCCTTGAGCGAGGAGAAGGACGCCTTCGAGGTCGCCGGCCGCGGCGAGCTGCAGCTGGCCGTCCTCATCGAGACCATGCGCCGCGAGGGCTACGAGCTCTCGATCAGCCGCCCGCGCGTGCTGTTCCAGACCGACCCCGAGACCGGCCAGCGCCTCGAGCCCATCGAGGAGGTCGTCGTCGACGTCGACGAGGACTATTCGGGCGTCGTGGTCGAGAAGCTGACCCAGCGCCGCGCCGAGCTCAAGGACATGCGCCCCGCCGGTGCGGGCAAGCAGCGCCTCGTCTTCCACGCCCCCTCGCGCGCGCTGATCGGCTATATCGGCGAGTTTCTCACCGACACCCGCGGCACCGGCGTCCTCAACCGCCTCTTTCATTCGTTCGAGCCCTGGAAGGGCCCGATCGCCCAGCGCCACACCGGCGTCCTCGTCTCCTCCGACCTGGGCGAGGCGGTGGCCTATGCCCTTTGGAACCTCGAGGACCGCGGCCCGATGTTCATCACGCCGGGCGAGAAGGTCTATTCCGGCATGATCATCGGCGAGCACACCCGCGGCAACGACCTCGAGGTGAACCCCTTGAAGGGCAAGAAGCTCTCGAACATCCGCACCACCAGCAAGGACGAGGCGGTCTCGCTCACGCCGCCCATCCGCATGACGCTGGAAAAGGCCATCGCCTACATCGCCGACGACGAGCGCGTCGAGGTGACGCCCAAGAGCATCCGCCTCAGGAAGCGCCACCTCGACCCCCACGAGCGCAAGCGCGCCCTACGCCAGCGCGAGGTGGCGTAAGGCGGCCAGCGCGAGGTGCGTCGCCGGCCTAGCCGCCGCCGAGCCGAAACCCCTTGTAGCCCTCGGCGGCGATCTCCTCGCAGATGCGCCGATAGACCGGCACGCCGCCGATATAGGGCATGAAGATCCTGGGCTTGCCCGGGATGTTGGCGCCCATGTACCAGGAGCTGGCCTGCGGATAGAGCGTCCGCTCGCCCACCTCCCGCACATGGGCGACCCACGCCTCCTGGGCCTCGTCCGTGGCCTCGATCGTCCCGATCCCGCGCTCCCGCAGATGGGCGAGGCAGTCCCTGATCCAGGTCACGTGCTGCTCGATCGACACCATCATGTTGCTCAAGACCGACGGGCTGCCCGGCCCCGTGATGGTGAAAAGATTGGGAAAGCCCGCCACCATCAGCCCCAGATGGCTGCGCGGCCCGTCCTTCCACACCTCGCGCAGCGCCTTGCCGCCGCGCCCGGTGATCTCCATCGCCAACAGCGTGCCCGTCATCGCATCGAAGCCCGTGGCGAACACGATGCTGTCCAGCTCGTAGTTTTTGTCGGTCGTCCGCAGCCCCTCGGGTGTCACCGCCTCGATGGGGGCGCTCCGCACGTCCACCAGCGTCACGTTCTCCCGGTTGAACGTCTCGAAATAGCCGCTGTCGATGCAGATCCGCTTCGTGCCGATCGGATGATCCCGCGGCGTCAAAAGCTCCGCCACCGCCGGATCCCGCACGATTCCTTTGATCTTCTTCCGCACGAACGCGGCCGCGGTCTCGTTGGCGCCACGGTCGAGATAGAGGTCGTTGAACGAGGCCATGAACGGAAAGCCGCCCGCCCCCCACCGCTCCTCATAGACCCGGGCGCGCTCCTCCTCGCCTACCGACAGCGCCTTCACGTCGTTGAGAACGAAAAAAATGCCGTTGCGGTTGGCCGCCGCCAGCCGCCGCTTCTCGTCATAGTCCGCCTTCCACGCCCGCTGCGCCTCCTCCGTCAGCGGCCCGTTATGCGCCGGCAGGCTGTAGTTGGCGGTGCGCTGAAAGACGAAAAGATGCCCGGCCTGCCGGGCGATCACCGGAATCGCCTGGATCGCCGACGAGCCCGTGCCCACCACCCCCACCCGCTGCCCGCTGAAGTCCACCCCCTCATGCGGCCAGGCGCCGGTGTGATAGATTTTTCCTTTGAACGTCCCCAGCCCCGGAAAGTCCGGCACCCGCGCGGTCGAGAGGCAGCCCGTCGCCATGATGCAGAACCGTGCGGTGACCGCATCGCCCTTGTCGGTCCGCACCGTCCAGCGCCCGGCCGCCTCGTCGAAGCTGGCCGCCGTGACGCGCGTCTCGAAGCGGATGTCCCGCCTCAGGTCCAGCCGCTCCGCCACGTGCCGGGCATACGACAAAATCTCGGGCTGGGTGGCGTAGCGCTCGCTCCAGTCCCATTCCTGCTGCAGCTCGCTCGAGAAGCTGTAGGAATATTGCAGGCTCTCGACGTCGCAGCGCGCCCCCGGATAGCGGTTCCAGTACCAGGTCCCGCCGACATCGCTCCCGGCCTCCAGCACCACCGCGCACATGCCGAGCCCGCGCAGGCAATGCAGCATGTAGAGCCCGGAAAACCCGGCCCCCACGACGACCACATCCACCTCGCCGGCCCCGCCGCCGGCTTCTTCGCCGCTGTCCATGCCCACCCCGATCCGCCGGCGCTGCTGCCGGACCTTCATGGCAGGGCGTCACGCCACGCCTGCCTTGCCTCCGGATACGACCGTGCCGCCCGGCCCGAAGCCCGTCAACCTCAACACCCGCAAGCCCCGCCCGACGTTTCCGGGCAGCGGGGGCGGGTCATCGAGCCGCTGATCTAATAGGCATAGCCCGGTCGCGGCGTCTGAGCGCGCAGGTGGGCGGAAGCAGCAACCGAGGGTCATAGTCGGGGGCGTTGAAGCTGCTGGGTGCCGTCATGTCGCTTCGCAAAGCCTAGGCACGGAGGCGGGCTCGCAGTCGTGCGTAGAGCTGTATCTCGGCTTGATGGGTTAGCTCGACGACTACGGCGAAGCGTTGCTGTTGCTCGAAGACGGAGGCCCAGCGTCCTTCGCAACGCACCACAAGATAATAGTTATCCCCATAGGCTTCAGTGCCTCGTGAGAATGTAACTGCTGCGCTTTGCACCGTGCCGCGCTCTCGCGAGCGCGGGCCTGGCTGAAGCTCGCAGCGAAACCTCTGATCGATCTCCGGGAAGGGGCCCTCGTCTTCCCGCCGTCGCCGAAAATGCTCGAAGATCAAAGCAGGGTGGCGACCACGCACCAACCGAAAGCTCATGCTCACCCCAGCATAGTCTGCGCGGGTATGGCGTACCGGCGGGTCGAAGGCGAGGGTGACGCGGATCGTTCGCTTGCCACCATTCTGAAACAGCTCCGGGATCGGAACCTGATAGACGGCGAAGTGATCAAGAGCGAGGCTGTCCTCGGCATAGAGAACAACTCGATGGTCGTCAGAGTAGGCGGCCTCCTCTGCGTCGGGTTGGCCGTAGCCGCACACATTCTCCACAGCTGCCTCGCCCAGCGGACGGAGTTTGGCATACGCCTCGCCCGGTACGTGTGCAGCGTTGATCAAGAGTGCGCGTATCAGGTTAGCAGAGGCGTTAGGGAAGCGGGCGAGGATTTGGGCGGCCTTGAATGCCACCAGAGGTGCCGCATAGGAGGTGCCTGAGCCCGAAGTGAACAGCCGCTCGAGGAACTGATGATACAGCGTAACCACACCGGCGCTCGGTAGGTCCCTTCCGTCCCTGAGGCGCGCGACGGCGGGATCGAAAACCAGCGTACCGCCAATGTCGATCAGGTCGGGCTTGATGGCACCGCCGACGCCAGGGCCGATGCGGGTAAATGGCGAGGGTTCCATCGGTTCGGTGATCGGCCGGACATAGACGTCCCGTTCGAATTCCTCTCCTAGGCCTTCCCCATGAGCGAGAGCGCCGACCGTGAGCACGTTCAACGCACCGGCGGGCTCAAAGAGCCGGTTGTTCGGCTCGAGAAGATAGGCCGGGTACTCTGTGATGGCTTGCTCGAGGTGCTGTCCGACGCGGGGCGTACGATTCCCGGCCGATACGACAATTAATGCGTCGAGCTCCCGCGCCAACTCGTCGAGGGTTGCTGCCCAGGCACCAACCTTACCTCCTCCATAAATAAGGTCTCTATCGCCAAGAGCCACTGCGAAAAGGCGACATCCATAGTGCCGGTTTAGTATTGTTAGTGCCTCGCGCATTTGCGAAGGAACAAGTGAGCGCTCGTCGAACGCACCGCGGCCATTGACCACCTTTGCCGATACTAATCGGGCGACGCGAACCAACTCGTCCGTGGCCAACTGCCTCCTAACGTCGCCAAACAGGGCGATGCCGCTGACACGTGTGCCATGCCCGTACTCATCCGCGGTCCCGAGATACTCTGGAACACCGATGGCCCCGACCAACACGTCCTCGAGGAGCGGGTGGGCGTTAACACCACTATCGATCACTCCAATCAGCGGAGCGTCATCCGGCACTTCGTTCACAGGTGGCAGATCGGCCAGCTCCAGCTCCAGTGCCTCTGCAGCTCCGACATCAGGTCGCGGTGGAAGATCAATCTCGGCGATCTGCTCAACGGAGCCGAGTAGCGTGCGAGCGACATCTCCGGTGATCCGTGCTCTCAGCATGCTGATTGAGGGGCCGACATAGCGGTCGAGCGCCTCGCCACCGTGGGTCTCAATGTAGTTGGCGATCTCGTCGAGCTTATGCGTTCTCGCCTCCCGTCGACCGAAGTCCCAAAGCTCGATGTCCAGAAGATAGAGGTGCTCCGGCTCGAAATCCTCAGGTGTGGTGAAGCCGTCTTGGCGCAGGCGCATGCCTATGCGGTCCCGTGGCTCCACAGCGCCGATTTCCTGGATGCGAGTGATGAATGCCGCGTGAGCCGGATTCTTCCGGCGCGGCTGCGTCCCGCGCGCGTAGGCGTCGAGTTGCTGGCGGAACGCCTCCAGGTCTTCACCTGAGGCGAACAGAACGAGGGTCTTGTCGTCGTCACTGGCGAGCACGGTCAGGCCGAGCCTCTCCCACTCCTGTTCCTGCGTCATATCGATCATGCGGACACGCAGGATCAGCGACGGATCAACAAATCTGGAGCACGCCTGCGTCGCTGCTCTGCTGGATGGCCCCCGGTCCAGCTTCTGTTCGAAGCCTGGCGGGAATCGCCGTGCCGTGGTTCACGCTGCAGGGCATGCGGCCGCCGCCGCCATGCTTTCGACGCTCCAGGCTGCTCAGGTAGTCGAAACAAGCTGTAGAGTCGAGCGCGCCATGCCGGCTGGCGCCTAAGAGTGGACTGGCGAGACGGGCCGTGCCGGAGCGTCGCCGAACCTCATCTGGCGAATGGCCTGCAGCGAAATCCGCTTCTTATCCCAACCTTGTTTGCGGCGGTCGATCACGTGCCGCCTTGATTGCCTGGATGCAGATCCGCTCGATCTCGCCGTAGGTGTAGCCCTCCAGCGGACCCGGGTGCGTGTGAGCGGATCGAAGCTCGTCTCCACATTGCTTGAACCCTTGAGTTTCAAGAGACCGCGGAATGTATCGGTCTGGCTTGTTCGAACCAGATAACTTCGTCGAAGCGGCGCCAGACGGCCGGATCGAGAGGCTTGGGTCAAGGTCGTGGCCGCGACCAGAAAGCCCTTGGGTGCGGATCCGGTCGATGAAGATGAGAAGGCTGTTGACCACGCGGTGAAGCTCGTTGTGGTCGCTCCTGTCCTCCCGCGATCGTGCTAGCGCATCGAACTCGTCCAGAAATAGCACGCATGGCTGCTTTCGGGCGAATTCGAAAATCTTCCGTACGTTCGAAGCCGTCTCGCCCAGATAGGATGAGATCAGCCGGTCCATCTTCACTTAACAAACAGAGGCAGGCCAAGCTCCCCGAGCGAACACCTCCGCGCAGAGTGTCTTGCCGCAGGCCGGGCGGCCCGCAGAACAGGAGCTTGGAGCGTACGGGGAATCCGCGCCGGCGAATCCCATCGCCTCGCCTGAACTCCCTGATCAATCCTTCAAAGACACGGACGCTGGGAGCACCGAGCACGATGTCATGCTTCGTATGCTCGGGCTCCACCCGCTCAACAAACTCACTCGCCGCGTCTGGAAATGGGATTAGCGGCGCCAAGCCCCTCGGTCGGCTTGGCTGAGCCGGCGCGTTGTCGAGAGTTTTTCGGAGCGAGCGGGCCAGCACGCGGTTGTTCTTTTGCTCTTCCTCAAGAATGATCTGCTCGGCGACCGCCCGAAATTCCTCGTCTCGGCCATAGCTTGCAAGCAGCTTCTTGACCAACTCTGCGCGCGCCATTGGAGACCAGTCGGTAGGCTTCGTGGGAAGCACAATAGCCCCTAAAGGGACATGGCGCCACGCTCGGTTGTCCCAAACCAGACGAAGCCCGCTCCGTGCCAAACTGTGCGCAGAAACTTTCCCTTGACAATAGGATTCAGGTCCAATACATAGAGGTCGGGGAGCGCCGCCTCGAGGCTCTTGCGGAGCGAGGGGGTCAAGTGCCGCTCGAGGCCGCGGCGGGCGTCGTCGACGGAGATGATCCACTGGCGGCGCGGCTCGGTGGCGGAGGCGTACTCCAGCTTCAGGAGGTGCTCGATCAGGCGCTCGATCTGGCTGAACAGCGCATTCCGCTCCGCCCTCCCGCAAAGCCTCCACCTCCTCCGCCAGGTGAGCGAGGTCGAGGGGGCCGTTCCAGCGCTCGGCGGCGAGCCGGCGCAGGGACGCAGCCTGATCCTGCGTCCAGGCATAGAAGTCCTCCTCGTAGAGCTCCTCGCGTCGCGTCGCCATGGCGATCCACCCTCCTGGGCGCTCAACCTACCAGGGAACGCCGGACGAGCGAAGAGGCGAGAGCGGGTCGCCGGCGGGACGCGTGAGTAGCAGAAGAAAAGATTCAATCTATGGTTGACATGACGCATAAGATCCTATAGATAGACCCACATGCCTCGCGTGCTCACCCGTTCCCCCATCAAGATGCCCGGCACCCGCCAGTGCCGGCTCGCCCGACGTCTCGCCGCCGGCCTCTCCCCGGCCGAGATCAAAAGGCTCGACACGGCGACCGAGGAGGACATCGAGGCTTTTGTCACCGACCGGGACCTCTCCCGCCTGGTCGAGCAGTACGCCGCCGCTCCGTGCTTTGCCTTTGCCCGAGCGGCAGGCCCGCCTGTTCGAGACGGCCTGGCTGGAGCTCTCGAGCCTCATCGACGTCGGCGACCGGCGGGCCATGCTCTTCGTCGTCTACCAGGCGAACCGGGCCCGGCATCCGGTAAGGCACCTCGTCAAGCTCGTGGTCGAGCGCTTCGAGAACGTGCGCCAGCCCTACGAGCGGCGCGACACGCCTTCGCCCGCCGGCTCCTCGCCCGAGACGATGCAGGGCTACGGCCAGCATCCGCTGGGCCCGGCGCAGGAGGCCATCAACCGCCTCGTCGACTTTCTGCCGGCTCAGGCGGGCGAGGCTGTTCTTGTCAGGGCCGAGCTCGAGCCGGCAGCGGCCGAGGCTCCCGTCGAGGAGCCGGCCGCGACAACCGAAGAAATTCCCGTTGGCGATGCTGGCGATCCCGCCTCCGCCGACGACGATCCCCTGTCACCGCTCGCCGCCATGGCCCGGGCCAACCCGGCTTTGGCGGAGTGGATCATCGCGCGCATCGAGAAGCGCCTGATCGAGCTGGGCGAGCCGCCCGAGCCCGACGACCCAAGAAGAGCCGCCAGCCGAAAACCCCTCGGCCCCTAACCGACAAAAATCAAAAACCCTTCTTTTGTCACTCTCCGCAGGCTTCGGCAGGCGCCGTTGGCGCTTGCCCTGGCCTTGTCAGCGTGCGAGCCAGCCGCCGTCGACGGGCAGGATGGCGCCGGTGATCATGCTGGCGGCGTCGGAGGCGAGGAACAGGATGGCGGCTGCCACCTCCTCGGCCTCGGCCAGGCGGCCCATCGGCGTGTCCGCGAGGAGGTTTTTTTTCATTTCCTCGTCGGCGAGGAGGGGCTCGATCAGCTTGGTGCGGGCGAAGGTGGGGGCCACGGCGTTGACGCGGACGCCGCTCGCGGCCCATTCGCAGGCGAGCGCCCGGGTCATGTTCACCACCGCCCCCTTGGACGCGTGGTAGGCGATGTTGGGATAGCGGGTGGTGCCCACGAGCCCCATGATCGAGGCCACGTTGACCACGGCACCGCTGCCGGCCTTGAGCATGTGGCGGCCGGCCTCGCGGGCGCACCAGAAGCTGGCCGAGGCGCCGGTCGCCATCACCTTCTCCCAGCGCTCGGTGGTGAGGTCGACGGTGGGCATGCGGGCGCCGATGCCGGCATTGTTGACGAGGATGTCGAGCCTGCCGCGGCGCTTGGCGACCTCGCCCACCACCGCCACGACGGCCGCCTCGTCGGTGACGTCCAGGCGGTGGGCCTCGCCGCTGCCGTCGATCTCCTCGGCCACGCGGGCCGCCGCCTCGCCGTCGAGATCGGTCACGGCCACATGGGCCCCCGCCTGGGCCAGGGCGTGGGCGGTGGCCCGCCCGATGCCGTTGCCGCCCGCCGTGACGAGCGCCACCCGCCCGTCCAGCCGCTGCAGCGCCAGATAGTCCACCACGCCCACGCCCTCCCCCGCTTGCCGGCCCTCAGTCGTAGTAGCCGGGCGCCTTCTTGAACGTCGGCCAGGCCTCCGGATCGTGCCCGGTGACGACCATGGCGCCGGTGCGCTCGGCCACGGTGTGGAGCTTACGCACCGAGCGCACCGTGTCGACGGTCGAGGCGAGGAAGCCCGGCAGCGCGGTCTCGTTCCAGTGGTCCATGGTGTAGGCCGCATCGGCGGTGAGCAGCACGTGGCCCGTGTTGGGCAGCTTGATGAGGAAGGACTGATGCCCCACCGCATGGCCCGGCGTGAAGATCATCTGCACCGTGCCGTCGCCATAGAGGTCGCAGAAGTCGGTATGCTCGGCATCGAGGAACTGCCACTTCAGCCCCGGCCGGTCGAAGTCGGCGCGGATATAGCCGCCCGCCGCGAACCAATCGGGCGTGTAGGCATATTCGTACTCGCGCCGCTGCACCACGTGGGTGGCGTTGGGGAAGCGCCCCGTGCCGCCCGTGTGGTCCAGATGAAGGTGCGACTGCAGCACGTAGCGCACATCCTCGGGCGCAAAGCCCAGCTCGCGCAGCTGGGTCACGCAGCCCTCGCTCTTGTCCATCACCGGCCAGTAGACGTCCACCACCCCACCCCAATAGCCGCGCGGATCGTCCACCAGCTCCACGGCATTGCCGCCGTCGATGACGATGTTGCCCTTGGGGTGCTGGATGAAGAACCAGGGCACCGGGATCTCGTAAGGGGCGCCGTCGCCCTGGTTCATCTTGATGTTGTGGACCTTGCACTTGAGCGTGCCGGTCTGCAGCATGTAGAGGCGAATGTCGCTCATCTTGCTCTCCGAGAGCATCCCGCAGCGGGGTGCGTTTACCAGTTGGCCATCGAGGCGCGGAAGATGCCCTCGAGATCGGCGCGCTCGGTCGGACGTGGGCTCAAGGACAGCAGGCGCTGCTGCTTCAGGGCACCCTCGACCAGCGCCGGGATGTCGGCCTCGCCATAGCCCAGCTCGGCGATGCCCTTGGGCGCACCCACCGCCTTCATCAGGGCGATCAGCGCCTTGGGCAGGCTCTCCGGCCCCGGATCCTCGAGCTCGCCGCCGGTCAGCAGACGCGCCGCCTCGAGGTGCTTTTCCGGATTGGCCTCGAAGGTGAAGCGGAAGGCCGCCGGTGCTGTCACGATGACCGAGTAGCCGTGCGGGACGAAGGCGTGGTTCCGGCTGTAGCCGGGCGCATGGTAGGTGTGCTTGAGGCCCGCGATCGGGTAGGCGCAGGCGTGCGGGATGTGGACGCCGGCCGTGCCGAAGCCGATGCCGGCCATGGTGGCGCCCAGCATCATCGTGCCGCGCGCCTCGACATCGTCGCCGTCCTTGACCGCCCGCTCGAGGAACCGGCCGCCGAACTCCAAGGCCTTCATCGACCAGATGTCGGCGATCGGGTTCGAGCCCTGGTAGGGCGGCCGCTCGTCCGGCGTCTTCGGCTTCGGCCGGCTGTCGAAGGGTCGGTTGGTGTAGGACTCGGCGGCATGGCAGATGACGTCGAGCCCGGCCGAGGCGGTCACACCGGCGGGCGTCGTGCGCGCGAGCTCGGGATCGACCACCGCCACCGTGGGCCGCATGAAGCGGTGCGAGATCCCGCTTTTTATCTTCAGGTCCGGTATGTCGAGGACCGCCACCGTGGTTGCCTCGGAGCCCGAGCCCGAGGTGGTCGGGATGGCGACGAGCGGGAACAGCGGCGAGGGCGGCTTGCGGCCGGCGCCCACCGGCGGGTTCACATAGTCCATGACCTCGCCGCCATGGCGCTTGATGAGGTTCGAGACCTTGGCCGTGTCGATGGTCGACCCGCCGCCCAGCGCCACGAACCCGTCGACATCGGCCTCGGTCGCGACAGCGGCGGCGCGGGCGAGCAATTCCGTGGTCGGCTCGACGTGGATGTCCTCGAAGAGCGTCACCTCGATCCCCGCAGCCTCGATCAGCCCGATCACCCGATCGGTCACGCCGAAGCCGCGAAGCGTCGGGTCGGCCACGAGAAACACGCTCCGCGTGCCGAGGCGGCCGAGCTCATAGCCCACATCGTCGACCGCACCCGGCCCGTAGCGGAGCTGGGCGGATTCCAGCGTGATGATCGTCTCGTGCTGCGCGTCAGATGCGCTCATTCCACCTGGCTCCCTGTCCTGGTCGGGCCCGAGAGGCAGCCGTGACGGCTCGCATCGTGCCGAGCGCCGTTGCAGCACGCTCAGCGTCCCCGACGGCCTCGCGAGTCCCTGGTTCGGACATAGAACTCGGGATGCTTGTCGGCCAGCCAGGCGAGGAAGGTTCTCATCGCGGGATGGGTGCGGATTGTCTCAGGGTCACTCCACGCCTGCTCGAGCTCCCGCTCCGTCCAGAGGCTGTGGATCTTGCGATGGCAGATCCGATGGACGTGCCCGGTCTCCCGGCCGCCTCGGCTTTTCGGGACGAAATGATGGCGATCGACGCTGGGCCCCGCGAGCATCGGCCGGCCGCAGATCGGGCAGGGGCCGAGTGCATGATCGTCGCCCTGGGCCTCGCTGACGGATGACACCGGCCACCTCCTCCCCAGGCGTCCAATCCGCCGCTCGAGGTTGCGTGCGCCGCGCGCCCATCCACGGGGCGACATGGCATGGGATCTTTGATAGCAGGGCAGCAGGGCCAGAGCACTGCGGGAGGAGGGGAAGCTCCCTATGCGAACCGATCCTGCAACGCGCCATCGAGATGATCGGCTTGTGACGAGCGGCGCAGCCATAGCCATCGTCACGACGCTTCTCGTGACGCTCGCCGTCGGCGCCCGCCATCCGGCCATCGTGGCCCTCCTTCTCGTGGGAATCGGAGGGGCCGTATGGGTCGTGCGCTCGGCCGTGCCCGACAAGCCCATGCTGGCTGTGACCCTGGCCATCGAGCTTCCGCTCTATGCCAGCATCTACGCCGTTGCCGTGGAGGAGACCTTTCCGGCGGCGCATCCCGCCGTCGTCTTCGGCGGCTTTGCCATTCCCATCGTGGCGTTCGCGGGAGGCGTATGGCATCGGCGGCGGGATATCGCTCGACGGCTCGCCCATCGACGCGGCAGCGCGGGATTGGGGCGGGGGTTCATCTGGCTCGCGACCTCGGCCGCGCTGGGTGTCGGCGTCGATCTCGCCCTCCCCGTACGGTCCGACATGTTGGTGCACAGCCTGGCTCTGCTGGTCGTCACCTTCGGGATCGGGCTCATCACATGGGTTCTGATCGTGGACGCCGCTGCGCTGCTGAACGAGACGGGCCATCTGTTCCAGACTTTCGTCAGCCGGATGGCACGTCGCAGCGTGCCCGTGTTCTCGTTTCTGGTGGTGTTCGGCTTCATCGTCGTGATCTTCGGGACGCTCTACGCGATCCTCGACCACTTCTCCCATGCGCCGAACTTCTCCAACGCCGGGACGACCGCGCGCCTCAATTTCGCCGACGCGCTCTACTTCTCGATCGTCACGCTGAGCACGATCGGCTACGGCGACATCACGCCCACCTCAGGGATTGCGCGCCTCATTGTCGTGGCGGAGATCCTCTTCGGTGTGGTCCTCCTCCTCTTTGCGTTCGCCGAGATCGCCTCCTACGAGCCACCCACTGACGAGGACGAGCCGACGGACGAGACGCCCGAGCAGGGCGGGACGGCCGGGCCTCCGGAACGTCCGGGCTGACCCAGGGGCCTCAGCTCGAGCCGGCAAAGAAGGCCCGGATCTCGGCCGCGGCCCGAGCCGGCTGCTCCCAGTGGACGAAGTGGCCGGCACCCTCCGCGACCGAGGCGCGGACATGGGTGAAGAAGTCGGGGAGCCGATCCATCCAGGCCGCCCGAAGCACGGGATCCTCGCTGCCCCAGAGGACCCGTGTGGGCAGGTCGATGGGCGCAAGGGCGGGTGCGGTTCCCTCCATCATCCGCCGTCGCGCCTCGGCGACGCTCTTGTACCAGTCGAACCCGCCCTGCAGATTGCCGGGCTCGAGGAAGTTGTCGACCCAGGTCTCGAGCACCTCGTCGAAGGCATGCGGGTCGGCCGCCCAGTGGCGCAGGAAGTGGCCGATGTAGAGGCGGCAGCTGTCGCGCGAGCTGCCGACGAGCGCCGCCGACCAGGGCTGTTGGTTGAAGGTCTGGTACCAGATCTCGGGGATCTGGGAGGGCACCAGCCAGCGCTGCCCGATGCCCGGATAGAAGCAGTTGAAGAAGAAGAGGCCCGCGATCCGGTCCGGCATGGCGCGAGCGAGACTCTGCGCCACAAGCGAGCCCACATCGTGCGCGACGATACCCACACGCTCGACGCCCAACCTGTCCAGCAACGCCAGGAGGTCGTTGGCGTGGACATCCGGTCCCGCCCTGTCTGAGGGGCCATCCGTCGGCTGGCGGCTGGCGCCGAACCCGCGCAGGTCGGGCATGATGAGCGGGTGCTGCTGCCCCAGCGGACCGGCGACCCGCGACCAGGTGAGCCACAGCTCGGGCCAGCCATGAAGGAGGAGAAGCGGCAGGGTGCCCTCTCCGTGGCGCACGCAGTGGAGCCGTACCTCGCCCACGTCCACGAGCGAGGTGGCGTAGCCTAGGTCTCGGGCCGCCCGGATCGCCACGGGCTCCGTCATCGCCTCACCTACTCGCTGTCGGCCCAGCCGGGCGTGAGCCAGCCCATCTGCTGGCCGCCGTCGAGCGTCAGGAGCTGCCCCGTCATGGACCTCGTCCGCAGGATGAAGGCCAGGGCGTCGGCCAGCTCCTCGGGGCTCGTTCCGCGCTCGAGCGGCATCTTGCGGCAGAGCGCCTCGAACTCCTCCTCCGTCCGGCCGGGTGCCGGCATGGCCGGGCCGGGGCCGATGGCATTGACCCGCACATGGGGCGCGAGCTGCCGGGCCAGGACCTGCGTTGCCGCCCAGAGACCGCTCTTGGCGATGCTGTAGGACAAAAAGTTGGGCGTGAGGTTCAGGACGCGCTCGTCGATCATGTTGACGATGACGGCCTCGGCACCCTCGGGCAGCTGCGCCACGAACGCCTTGGCGAGGAAGACGGGTGCTCTGAGGTTGATCGCCACATGACGCTCGAACGAGCGGGGAGACAGGGTATCGAGCCGGTCGAGCTCGAAGATGGCGGCGTTGTTGACGAGCACGTGCAGCGGACCCAGTGCCGCTGCAGCTGTCGGCACGATGCGGTCGACCTCCTCCGGTCGGGCCAGATCGGCGAAAACCAGGACGGCCCGAGGGCCCAGGGCCTCGATGGCGGCGGCCGTGGCCTCCGCCTCCGCGCGGCGTGTCTGGCGGCAATGGACCGCGACGTCGTAGCCCTCGGCGGCGAGCCGCAGGGCGAGCGCACGCCCGATCCTGGTGCTGGCGCCCGTCACGAGCGCCGCGCCGCGCCTCCCCGCCATCTCGCCTCCGATCCAGGCTATTGGTGGAGACTAGGGCGCTCACCTCGCGCGCGCCAGCGGCTGAGCAGCCACTTCTCGGCCTCGACGAGAGCCAGCACCCAGAACGCGACGAAGATCATCAGGGCCCAGTCGAGGGCGCCGAGCGGTGTCGTGGCGAAGAGAAGATCGAGCGGCGGCAGGTAGGTGTAGGCGAGCTGCAGGAGCAGCACGACCGCGATCGCCACCAGCACCGGACGGCTGCCGAGCAGCCCCTCGCGCGAGAGGATCGGGTCGAGCAGCCGGCGGCAGTTCAGCAGATAGAAGACCTCGAAGAGGACGAGGGTATTGACCGCGACGGTCCGCGCACGGTCGAGGTCGGCGCCGGCGGCGCGGTAGGCAGCGAACAGGCCGAAGACGCCGATCAGAAGGAGCGCCGAGACGAAGGCCACGCGCCAGATCAGGAAGCCCGAGAGCAGCGGCTCGCCGGCGGGGCGCGGCGGACGCTGCATCACCCCAGGCTCGACCTCCTCGAAGGCCAGTGCCAGGGCCAGCGTGACGGCCGTGATCATGTTGACCCAGAGGATCTGCACGGGCGTGATCGGCAGCTCGAGGCCGAGCAGGATGGCGGCGACCAGGATGAGCGCCTCACCGCCGTTGGTGGGCAGGATGAAGGCGATGGCCTTCTTGAGGTTGTCGTAGACGCCGCGGCCTTCCTCGACGGCTGCGGCGATGGTCGCGAAATTGTCGTCGGCGAGGACCATCTCGGCCGCCTCCTTGGCGGCCTCCGTGCCGCCGGCGCCCATGGCGATGCCCACATTCGCGCGCTTCAGCGCCGGCGCATCGTTGACGCCATCGCCGGTCATGGCGACGACGCGGCCTGCTGCCTGGAGGGCTTGAACGAGCCGCAGCTTGTGCTCGGGGCTGGTGCGCGCGAAGACGTGCACCTCGTCGACGCGGCGCCCGAGCTCGTCGTCGGAAAGCCGGTCGATCTCCACGCCGGTGAGCGCTCCAACATTCGTCGGAAGGCCCAGCCGGTCCGCGATGGCCAGCGCCGTGGCGGCATGGTCGCCCGTGATCATCTTCACGTCGACACCGGCACCGTGGCAGGCGCCTATCGCGGCGATCGCCTCCTCGCGGGGCGGATCGACGAGCCCGACGAGACCCAGAAAGACGAGATCCCCGCCTAGTCGGGCCGGATCCAGCTCCTCCTCGTCCGGGTAGGCGGGCCGCGCTGCGACGGCGAGAAGCCTGTGGCCCTCGCCTGCGATCGCCGTCATGCGCCCGAGCCAGAGCTCGGGGTCGAGCGGCTCGATGCTGCCCAGGCGACGCTCGATCGCGCACATCTCGAGAAGCCGCTCGGGCGCACCCTTGACGCAGACGAGACCCACGCCGTCCTCGCCCCGGTGCAGCGTAGCCATGAAGCGGTGAGCGGCGTCGAACGGGATCAGGTCATGCCGCTGCCACCGCCGGCGCTCGTCGGATGGCTCCAGGCCGAGCTTCATGGCGAAGGCCACCAGCGCGCCTTCCATCGGATCGCCCTCGACCCGCCAGGCGCCGTCCGCCTCGTGGAGCGCTGCATCGTTGCAGAGCAGCGCCGCGCGGGCGAGGTCCACCAGCCGGGCCTCCGCCAGCAGGTCGGGCGGCTCGTCGCCGTGGCGGACCTCGCCCGCAGGGGCATAGCCCTGGCCGGTGACGGTCAGCATCATGTCGCTCAGCGCCACGCGCTCGACGGTCATCTCGTTGCGCGTGAGCGTGCCCGTCTTGTCCGAGCAGATGACGCTGACGGAGCCCAGCGTCTCGACCGCCGGCAGGCGGCGGATGATGGCGTTGCGCGCGGCCATGCGGCGCACGCCGATCGCGAGCGCGATCGTCATCACCGCCGGCAGCCCCTCGGGAATGGCGGCCACGGCAAGGCCGACCCCGGCCATGAACATGTCGAGAAGCGGCAGGCCGCGGACGAGCATGCCGAAGGCGATCGTCGCCGCTGCCAGGGCCAGGATCGCGGCGCTGAGCCAGCGTGCGAACACGGCCATCTGGCGGACCAGCGGCGTCTCGAGCGTCTCGACGGCGCCCAGCATGCCGCTCACCCGGCCGATCTCGGTGGCGCCGCCTGTGGCCGCGACGATGCCCTGGCCGTAGCCGCGGGTCACGAGCGTGCCCGAATACGCCATGGAGGACCGGTCGCCCAACGGGACCTCGCCGACGACCGGCCTCGTGCCTTTCTCGGTCGGCACCGACTCGCCGGTCAGAACCGCCTCCTGCACGGCGAGGCCACGGGCGTGGGTGAGGCGCAGATCGGCCGGGACGCGATCGCCCGGCTCGAGCAGGACCTGGTCGCCCGGCACGAGCTCCTCGGCGTCGATCGCCCGCCTGCGACCGCCACGCAGAACGTTGGCGTGGGGTGCCAGCATCCTGCGGATGGCGCCCATGGCAGCCTCGGCCCGCCCCTCCTGGATGAAGCCGATGACCGCGTTGATCAGGACCACGCCGAAGATGACGCTGGCATCGACGAGATGGCCGAGCAGGAGCGTCACGGTCCCGGAGGCGAGCAGCACGTAGATCAGCACGTCGTGAAACTGGCGGAGGAAACGCCGCAGGGCGCTGGGGCGGGCCTCCTGAGGCAGCCGGTTTGCGCCGTGCCGGCGCAGCCGGGCGGCCACCTCCTCCTCGCTCAATCCCTGCGGCCCAGCGTCGAGGCGACGCATCGCGTCCTCGACCGAGAGCTCGTGCCAGCCCCGCCTGTCGGCCACCGACACCTCATCGCCTCGCATGGGTCCGCCTACGATCATCGGTCTCCTCGGTTGCACGGCTGCGTGACGCGTGGGAGAGGGTCACGGGCGGCCGTGGAGGTCATTGACATGCATCATGGGGTCGCGATCATCGGTGGCGGAGCGGTGGGCAGCGCCATCGCCTACTGGCTGACGCTGGATCCAGCCTTCGACGGCACCGTGACCGTCATCGAGCGCGACCCGGCCTACAGGCAGGCCTCGTCGGCGCTGTCGGCGAGCTCGATCCGCCAGCAATACAGCACCATCGTCAATATCGAGATCGGCAGGTTCGGCATCGATTTTCTACGCCGTCTTGCCGACCATCTCGCGGTCGACGGCGAGGTGCCGGAGATCGGCCTCGTCGAGCCCGGCTATCTCTACCTCGCGACCGAGGCTGGCATGCCAGCACTGCTCGCCAACCACGAGGTCCAGCGCTCGGCCGGCGCCGACGTGGCGATCCTGCAGCCCAGCGGCCTGGCGGAGCGGTTTTCCTGGCTCAACCTCGAAGGGCTGGCCGGCGGGTCGCTCGGCCTCAGCGGCGAGGGTTGGTTCGACGGCTACGGGCTGATGCGCGGGTTCCGGCGCAAGGCCATGGCCCAGGGGGCGCACTATGTCGCCGGGGAGGCGGTGGCGGTCGAGCGCCGCGGCGGGCGTGCGACGGCGGTGCTGCTGGCCGATGGACGCCGCCTCGCATGCGATGCGCTGGTCAACGCCGCCGGGCCCTGGGCTGCATCGGTGGCGGCCATGGCGGAGATCGAGCTGCCCGTGCGCGCCCGGCGGCGCTCGGTCTTCGTGCTCGACTGCCCCGAGCGGATCCCGGGCTGCCCGCTCGTCATCGACCCGTCCGGCTTCTGGCTCCGCCCGGAAGGCCGGCATTTTATCTGTGGCGCGCCGCCGGCGCCGGAGGACGACCTGGACGACCTGCCGCTCGAGCCCGAGCACGCGCTGTTCGAGGAGACGATCTGGCCGGCCCTCGCGCACCGCGTGCCGGCCTTCGAGCGGCTCAAGGTCGTGAGCGCCTGGGCCGGCTACTACGAGATGAACACCTTCGACCACAACGGGATCGTCGGCCGCCATCCGGCGCTGGACAATCTCTATCTCGCCAACGGCTTCTCGGGCCACGGCATCCAGCAGGCGCCGGCGGTCGGCCGCGGCATCGCCGAGCTGATCGTCCACGGCGCCTACAGGACGCTCGATCTTGCGCCGCTCGGACCAGAGCGCCTGCTCGAGGGCAGGCCGCTCGTCGAGCGGAACGTCATCTGAACATCGGCTAAGGGCTGCTCAGTGCGCGGCAATCCAGGCGTCGCGCAGCACGCCCGTCTCGAGCTGGAGCTCCTCGAGGCGGTTCTTCACCACGTCGCCGATGCTGACCATGCCGGCCAGGCGATGGCCCTCGACGACGGGCAGGTGGCGGATACGGTGCCCGGTCATGCGCCGCATCACGTCCTTGATCGAATCGTCGGCGGCGCAGACCTCGACGTCGCGCGTCATCACCTCGGCCACCTTGCGGTCCGGCTCGAGGATCGAAGCGCCCTCGTGGCTGAGGGCCCTGATGATGTCGCGCTCGGAGAGGATCCCGTCGATACGGTGCCCGTCATTGCTCACGATGAGCGCGCCGATGCGCTCCAGCGTCATGCGGTGGATGGCGGCCGTGATCGTGGCGTCCTGTCGGATGGTGACGACCGAGGCTCCCTTGACGCTGAGAATCTCGCTCACGCGCATGATCGGCTCTCCTCTGCGGTCGCTCGCCCGGCTCCTGCCGCTCGTCCTCCATCGGACCCGGCGTCCGCGGCGAGACTATTCCCGACAGTAGAGGATAGGGCATCTAGGCCGGGCAATCCATCACCGGCCACTGCGGGCCAACCCGATCCCGGGCACTAGAGCTGCCAGGCGCCCTCTGGCTCGAGGGCGAGGCCGATGGCCTGCACTGCGCCATGCTCGTCGACCGCCCGGACAACCAGCTCGACCGGGCCCAGAGCCAGACGCTCGCCGACCGTGACCCTCGCGCCGAGCTCGCGACGCAGCAGCGCTGCCAGCGACAGCCCGGCCTTCGACGCCTCGAGCGCGAACCCGTAGGCACGGCCCACCTCGGCCGCCGCCGCCTGCGGGGATAGGGCAAACTCGCCGAGATGAACCTCTTCCATCATCGCCGGTCCGAAAGCCTTTCCGATGGTCCCGTCTATCAGTGACATCATGATCGGCACCGTGAATTCGCGGACAGAGCGCTGTCCTCGCCCTCGACATCGACCCCAGTGGGCACCCACCCGCTGCGGCCTGGATCGAGCGATGCACCAGTTCCGCGCGCCAGAACATGACATCCGTCACACTCGCCGCCCGATAGCAGGCGGCGCGCGTGACGCGGAACGCCTCTCGGAGGCTCAGAGGCGCTGCTGCGGGAAGGGGGCATCCTCCCAGCAGCCGAGCACCGTCTGGTCGAAGTCGACGAGCGAGCCGGTCATCATCCCGCTCTCCGCCGAGCACAGGAAAGCCACGGCACGCGCCACCTCGTCCGGCTTGAGCAGGCGACCGAACGGGCGTGCGGCCTCTGCGCCGGCGAGCCAGTCGGGAGGCGCATCGTGGGCCCTTCTTCTGGATCGCGTGCTCGCCCGGCGTGTCCATCCAGCCGATGTTGAGGCCGTTGACCCGGATGCGGTCGGGCAGGGCGGCGAAGGCGGTGCTCTTGGTGAGCGTGCCCAGCGCCATCTTCGAGGCCGCGTAGGCCGCGAGGAACGACTGCCCGCCATGCGCCGAGACGGAGAGGATGTTGACGATGGCGCCCTCGATGCGCTCGCGCTTCATGATGCGGATGGCCTCCTGCATCAGGAAGAAGGGCGCCTCGGTGTTGATCTTGAACATGCGCTCGAAGAGCTCGGGCGTCGTGCTGAGGATCGTCCCGCGGTCGGTGAGCGCGGCGGCGTTGACCAGACAATCGACGCGGCCGAACGCTCGATCGCAGGCCGCCATGACGCTTCGCGCCTGATCGATGTCGGCCAGGTCCGCCTGGACGAAGACCGCCTTGGCACCGAGCTCGGTAAGCGCCGCCTCGACCTTGGCGCCGCGCGCCTCGTTGCGGCCGCAAAAGACGATGCCCGTTGCACCGCGTTTGACGAGAAGGCGGGCAATCGCCTCGCCCAGACCCTGCGTTCCTCCGGTGACGACGGCGATCTTGCCGGCGAGCTGCTGCGGTTCGGCCATGGCCCATCCTCCCTGTTCCGCTCTGGCTCCAGCCTAGCAGCCGGCCGCCGGAGCGGCATCAGAAGAGACCGAGCTGGCCGCCCTTCTCCGGCTCGGGTGCTGAAAGGTCGCCGGTCGCCGCGGTGCGGAGGTCTGCGACCATGCGGGCATATTCGGCCTGCTTTGCCCGCTCGTCGGGGAGTCTCAGGATGTAGGAGGGATGAACGGTCACCAGGATCTGGCGTCCGGGCGTCAGCGCCCGCAGCTGCCCGCGCTCGCGCCCGATCGTTACCGAGCGGCCCAGCAGCGCGTGGGCGGCCGTGGCGCCGAGGGCGATCACTCTGCCGGGTCGCACGGTCTCCAGCTCGGCCAGGAGCCACGAGTGGCAGGCGGAAATCTCGCCGGCGTCCGGCTTCTGGTGGAGCCGGCGCTTGCCGCGCGGCGTGAACTTGAAGTGCTTGACCGCGTTCGTGACATAGACCGCGCTGCGATCGATGCCTGCGGCGAGCAGCGCCCGATCGAGAACCTGGCCCGCCGGTCCGACGAAGGGGCGGCCGTCGAGATCCTCCTGATCGCCCGGCTGCTCGCCGACCAGCATGATGGGAGCGGGCGCCGGGCCCTCGCCGAAGACCGTCTGGGTGGCGTTCCGGTAGAGAGGGCATGCTTGGCAGCGCGCCGCCTCCCGCCGCAGCTCGTCCAGGCTCATACCTTCTGGCATCGCGTGCCCTCCCGCTTCCGGCCCATGGGCAACAGCTCAGCGTCCGTCAGGCTCCCTTCTGGGCCGGAAAACCCGGAGCTTCACGCCCACCCGGGTTGACAGGCCCAGCCTCGGCCCCACCTGAAAACCTATCTGCCATCGGCGCCGCTCCCGTGGCGGGATTTCGTCACACCCTCCGGTTGGGCGGCCACAGCGTCGTGTTGCCGGTTCAGGCGCCTCCAGCGAGGAGAAACACGCATGACGGCAGCAGCCATCGGCGACACCGTTCAGGTGCACTACACCCTGACCAACGACGGCGGGAATGTTCTCGACAGCTCGCGCGGCAGAGAGCCGCTCAAGGTCACCCTGGGCGAGGGCGGCGTCATCCCGGGTTTCGAGCGCGCGCTCGTCGGCATGGATGAGGGGCAGACGAAGACCGTGAAGGTCGATGCGGCGGATGCCTATGGGCAATGGCAGGAAGCGCTGGTCCACGAGGTTCCGCGCAGCCAGCTGCCCGACGGGCTCGATCTCGAGGTCGGCCGCCAGCTCAGCGGCACCGACCAGCAGGGGCGCACCATGATCTTGACGGTGCACGAGCTCGCGGACGAGACGGTCAAGCTCGATGCCAACCATCCGCTCGCGGGTCAGGACCTGACGTTCGAGGTCGAGATCGTCAGCGTCGCCTGAACCCCTGCCAGCGATCGCGATCCGAACGTGACAGCGGGGCTTTGCGGCCCCGCTGATTGACACCGCCTGATCGGGCGGCGGACAATGTGCGCTCACCCTGGGGGATGGGAGCATGTTGACCCGCGACATCGCGACGGCGCCGAACAATCTCGAAGCCTTCTGGATGCCTTTCACGGCCAACCGTGATTTCAAGGCGCATCCGCGCCTGCTCGCGAAGGCCGAGGGCATGCATTACACCACCCAGGACGGGCGTCGGATTCTCGACGCCACCGCGGGGCTGTGGTGCTGCAATGCCGGCCACGCCCGGCCGGGGATCGTCGAGGCGATCCAGCGGCAGGCTGCCGAGCTCGACTTCGCACCCTCCTTCCAGTGGGGCCATCCCAGGGCGTTCGAGCTGGCGTCGCGGCTGGCCGCGCTGATGCCGGGCGATCTCGACCATGTGTTCTTCACGAACTCGGGCTCGGAATCGGTCGATACCGCGCTCAAGATCGCGCTCGCCTATCAAAGGGCCATCGGCCAGGGCACGCGCACCCGGCTCATCGGGCGCGAGCGCGGCTATCATGGTGTCGGCTTCGGCGGCATCTCGGTCGGCGGCATGGTCAAGAACCGGATGTTCTTCGGCTCGCTGCTGGCGGGGGTCGACCACCTTCCCCACACGCTCGACCTCCAGCGCAACGCCTTCTCGAAGGGCCAGCCCGAGTGGGGCGCCCATCTGGCCGACGAGCTCGAGCGGCTCGTGGCGCTGCACGACGCCTCGACCATCGCCGCCGTCATCGTCGAGCCCGTCGCAGGCTCGATAGGCGTCTACCCGCCGCCCAAGGGCTATCTCGAGCGGCTGCGCGAGATCACGAGCAAGCACGGCATCCTCCTGATCTTCGACGAGGTCATCACCGCCTATGGCCGGCTCGGCAAGCCCAGCGCGGCCGAGTATTTCGGCGTCGTGCCCGACCTCATCACGTCGGCCAAGGGCGTCACATCGGGCACGGTGCCGATGGGCGCCGTGATGGCCTCAAAGCGCATCTACGACGCGATCGTCACCAACGCCGACTCCTCGGAGCGCAGCATCGAGCTGTTCCACGGCTACACCTACTCAGCCCATCCGCTCGCCTGTGCCGCGGCGCTGGCGACGCTCGACACCTACCGCGACGAGGGCCTCTTCGAGCGGGCGGCGGAGCTGGCTCCCTATTGGGAGGAGCGGTTGCACGGCCTCAAGGGGCGGCGTCACGTCATCGACATCCGCAATCTGGGCCTCATGGGTGCGGTCGAGATGAGCCCCAGGCCGGGCAAGGTCGGCGATCGCGCCTACGACGCGATGCTCCTGGCCTTCGAGAAGGGCATGATGACCCGCATCACGGGCGACACCATCGCCATGTCCCCGCCGCTCATCGTCACGCGCGAGCAGATCGACGAGATGGTCGACACCCTGGGCTCGGTGCTCGACGAGGTGAGCTGAGGGGACCTCTCTCAGCTGCAGAAGTTGCGGCTGCCGACCACGATGATGTCGCTGGGGCCGCCGCCGACATCGTCGATGAGGCTGGTCACGCGGTGCTCGCGGGCGTCGATCACGGCAACGCCGTCGGGATCGCGCAGCGCCACGAAGACGCGGGTGCTGTCCGGCGCGGTGACGGCCGCCATGGGCGCGCCCGGCAATGGGATCTGCCCCACCTCTGCCCGGCGGTCGAGGTCGAGGACCTGCGCGGCGCGGGCCTTGCGGTCCATGACGAAGGCGACGCTGCCCAGCCAGGCCACATCAACCGCCGTCACCTCGCGGCCGGTCGGCAGCCTCGCGACCTCGCGCCAGCTCTCCATCGACACGAGCGAAAGGGTCGGCATCTCGAGGTTGGGGATGAGGACGAGCTGTTGGAACCCGACCGGAATGGCCCGCCATGCGGTGCCGCCGACATCGATCGCTGCGACCGGCCGACGCCGTGCGAGGTCCGCAATCACGACGCGACCTCCCGAGACATAGAGGCAGACGGCATGGTTGCCGTCCGGCGTGATCGAGAGGTTGGTGAGCGTGGGAAGCTTGCCGCTCGATCCAACCTCCGGCGGCGGAAGGGAGGGATCGTCCGTGGGGACCATCGCGACCACCGAGGCCTGGGCCACGTCCACGATGGCCAGGGCGCGGCTGCCGAGGTCGGCGACGGTGAGCGAGCGGGCCTCGCTGTCGAAAATCACGTTGTGCGGCTCGATCAGGCCGTCTATCCGGCGTCGCCGATCCGGGGCGTCCAGGGGGACGAGCCACATGCCGTCCTCGGGCAGGCCATTGACAAGAAGCAGATCACCGGTCGGTGCCAGCTGCATGTAGACGGGCAGGAAGCCGGGCTCGATCGGTGCCCGCATCTCGCCCGTGACGAGATCGACGATGCTGATCTTCTTGCCCAGCAGGTCGCTCGCGAGCAGCAGGCGCCTGTCGGCCGAGATGGCGATCTGGAAGGCCGCATGGCCAAGCGGTAGGCGGGCCACGAGACGTGCCTCGCCCGCGTCGAGGACGGCCACATCCTTCGAAGCCTCGTTCACGACGAAGACGTAGCCTCGCGGATCCTCGACGGTGCTGGCCCGTGACCGGCGCGACCCGGCGAGAAGGGGGCCCATACCGACGATGCTGCCGGTCAAGGCGCGCCTCGAGATCATGGTTTCATCGCTCGTCACCTGGTGGATGCCCTCACTCCAGGTGTCCCAGGCGCTTGCCCGCTGTCAACCACGCCGACAATCTGGCCCTGGTCGTCCCGCTCGGCATCGAGGTGAGGCGGTTCCCCGGGTGGACAGCGCATGGTGATGAGCTAATCTTCGCTCGTCATCCTCGGCGCCAAGGAGGCCGCTCATGTCGTTGCTCATCCGCGGTGGGACCGTCGTCAACGCCGATCGCAGCTTCCGCGCCGACGTCTTCTGCGAGGACGGTGTGGTCCGCGCCGTGGGCGAGGGGCTGGAGGCGCCCGCGGGCGCCGAGGTCGTCGACGCCGGCGGCGCCTATGTGATGCCCGGCGGCATCGACCCGCACACCCATATGCAGATGCCCTTCATGGGCACCGTCGCCTGCGAGGATTTCGAGAGCGGCACCGCGTCCGCCCTCGCCGGCGGCACCACCATGATCATCGACTTCTGCATCCCCTCGCCGCAGCAGAGCCTGACCGACGCGCTCGACCAGTGGCAGGAATGGGGCAAGAAGTCGGTGGCGGACTACGCCTTCCACGTCGCCATCACCTGGTGGTCGGAGCGCGTCGAGCAGCAGATGGCCGAGTGCGTCGACCGGGGCGTCAACAGCTTCAAGCACTTCATGGCCTACAAGGGCGCCTTGATGGTCGACGACGAGATCCTCTTCAAGAGCTTCTCGCGCTGCCGCGACCTGGGTGCCCTGCCGCTGGTCCACGCCGAGAATGGCGACGCCGTCTATCTGCTCCAGCAGCAGCTCTTGAATCAGGGCATCACCGGGCCCGAGGGTCACGCCCTCTCGCGGCCGCCGCATGTCGAGGCGGAGGCGGCCAATCGGGCGATCATGATCGCCCAAACGGTGGGTGTGCCGCTCTACGTGGTCCACACCTCGTGCCGCGAGGCGCACGAGGCGATCAAGCGGGCGCGGGAGAGCGGGCTTCGCGTCTATGGCGAGCCCTTGGCCCAGCATCTCGTGCTGGACGACGCCGTCTACTCGAGCCCCGATTGGGCGCTGGCGGCGAGCCGCGTGATGAGCCCGCCCTTCCGCTCGAAGGAGCACCAGAAGTCGCTGTGGGACGGCCTCGTCTCGGGCTCGCTCCAGGTGGTGGCGACGGACCATTGCGCCTTCACGATCGAGCAGAAGAAGATGGGCATCGACAACTTCACGATGATCCCCAACGGCACGGGCGGCGTCGAGGAGCGGATGAAGGTGGTCTGGACGGCGGGCGTCAACACCGGGCGGCTGACCCCCAACGAGTTCGTGGCCGTGACCTCGACGAACTGCGCCAAGATCCACAACCTCTACCCCAAGAAGGGCGCGGTCATGGTCGGGGCCGACGCCGATCTCGTTGTCTGGGATCCGAAGGCGACGGCGACGATCAATCAGAAGGCCCATCACAGCAAGATGGACGTCAACGTCTTCGAGGGCATGGCCGTCATGGGGCTGCCGGCGGTG
Organism: uncultured Alphaproteobacteria bacterium; assembly: GCA_963735065.1. GTDB lineage: Bacteria > Pseudomonadota > Alphaproteobacteria > Geminicoccales > Geminicoccaceae > CAVTJL01. The sequence continues at coordinate 1,077,540 of CAVTJL010000001.1, forward strand.
ACGGTGAGCCAGGGGAAGGTGGTCTGGAAGAACGGCAAGCTCGATCCGCGCAGGGGTGCCGGACGGAACGTCCCACGGCCGCCGCATGCCGACTATTTCAAGGCGCAGGATCGTGTGAACGAGCTCACCCGCCCGCACGGCGTCAAGCGTCAGGTGAGCCTGCATCAGACACCCTGAGCTGATGGATCGCGCCGGGACGCCAGGCGACGGCGCCCGTCTTAACCTGCTGTTAGCCGACCTCGACGATGATGTCCGAATGGAGACCGACGGTGCCCATGGCCCCAGTTCCTCCAGCTCACATGAGCTCGAGATCCTGGCGGGCCTCGTTCTGAGCGGCAGCCTTTCCTGGGCGCTCCCGGTCCTGCTGCCGAGGCTTCTGGGCATCTCCCTTGGTGTCTTGCCTCAGCGCGGAGCCTGGGGTTCGGGCGTCCACTGTTTGGCCGCGCTACCGCTCATGATGGTGGCCGCTGGCCTGGGCGGCTTCAGTCTGGGCGGGCGATCGGGTCGGGTCGTTCTGGCTCTGATGGCTGGGCATCTGCTTGCCATGCTGGCGCTGGTACCCGCGGGCGTCGGGGAAGGCCTCATGCCTGCCACGCTCGTGCTGCTGGTCATCCTCGCCTTGCTGCAGCTTGCCGTGGCGGCCCTCGCCGGCAGGGTCGGCCGGCGGCGCGTAGGCTCCTGAGGCCGGTCGCGCCGGGCCGGGCTCAGTTGCCGGTCGCTACCGGGCGGGCCGGGTCCTTGGTCCAGGCGGACATCGAGGCGTCGTAGAGTTTCACGTTCCGCTGACCCAGGATCTCGTGCATCACGAACCAGTCGGTCGAGGCCATGTGGCCCGTGTTGCAGTAGGAGATGACGGGCGCGGTGCCGGCACGTGCCGAGGCGGGGACGAGCACCGCGAGCTGCGCCGCTGGCTTCAGCTTGCCCTGACCCGCATCGAAGAAAGCGGCCTCGGGCGCGTTGACCGCCCCAGGCAGATGGCCGGGCACCCGATCGACCGGGCTCTTGACGCTGCCGTCATACTGGCTCTCGGGGCGTGCGTCGATCAGCACGCCATGGCTCTTGCCGTCCACGATCGCCGCCACCTCGCTCGTCTCCGCGAGCAGCTCGGGCCGGAGCGTTGCCGTGAAGGTCACAGGCGTCGGGTTGCTGGGGCCGGTGGCCACGGGATCGGCGGGATCGGCCGTCCAGGCCTGCCAGCCGCCATCCAGGATCGAGACGGCATCGTGCCCGGCATACTTGAAGGTCCAATAGATCCTGGCGGCAGCCGCCAGGTCGTTCACATCGCTGCCGCCGTTCGAGACGATGACGACGTCGCTGGCATTGCCGATGCCGAGCCCGCCGATCAGCCGCTCGAGCTCGGCCTTGGGCGGTGTCATGCCGGGCACGCCGTCGATCGTGATCCGCCAGCCGGCGCTGGCGAAGCCCGCGGAGACGGCACCCGGCACATGCCCGGCCTCGAACGGCGCTGGCCCCTTGCCCTTGCCGGCATCACGGATGTCGAGGACGACCAGGCCCTTCTCGGCGAGATGCGCCCTGAGCCAGGGTGCTTCGACGAGCGGCGCAGCGGAGGCGGACCCTGCCAGCCCGATAGCGAGCAGCGCGCCGAAGGCGAGCGGTGTGGTGAGACGCATCTCGACGGCTCCCGGTGTGATCGCGTGAAATCACATATGGGAGGCGTTATGGGTCGGTCAATCCACTATAATTAATGTGCTTTTATCCGCCCTCAGGGGGGCAGTCGGCCATCCATCCGTCACAGGCGGCAAAGAAGGCGGCCTTGTGGTCTCTCACCCATGATTCCAGGGTCCATGGCGCCTCGGATGGCACGAGCACCTCCTCGCGCGCGACGTAGAGCCATGCCTCGTGGCTGGTTCCGCTCCCCTCCTGCACCCGCCACCGAGCGGCGTGGTACTCGCCACTCTCGAAGTGGTTGATCCGATGGATGTCGCGCGTCGTCGGCCCGTGGAAGAGGCAGCCCTGCACGCTCGCGGACGGGGCGGCCACGAGCATGGGATAGCTGCGGCCGACAACCCGTACGCGACGGAAGCCTGCCAGCGCTCCGGGCCGCAGGTCTTCGGGATCGATCGGGCGGCCGAGCACATGGCCCAGCACGTCGCGATCCATCAGCGTGCCGAAGAAGAAGAGGGGATCCCGACCAGCTGCGGCGAGGGGAATGGTCGGGACGGCGCCATCGGCGAGCGCTTGCTCCGGGACATTGGACATCGGCACTGACCTCGGAAGAACACGGTCGGAGGCGCGACGTCATAGAGCCGGCTCTGCGCCGGCGCAAAGGGCGCGGTCCGGCGGTGCGCAAATGCGGTCTCGGCCGAGTGCGTGGAGCGCGGCGCCGTCGATCGAGGCTCAGGCCGCCTCGAGATTGTGCCCCAGATCCCTGGCCAGCATCTCAAGCAGGTCGATCGCCGCCTCCGCGATCACGGTTCCGGGCGGGAAGATCGCCTTGGCGCCGGCCTGCCGCAGCGCCTCGAAGTCCTGCGGCGGGATCACGCCGCCGACGACGACCATGATATCGGGGCGACCCAGCTGCTCGAGCGCGGCCCGAAGCTCTGGCACGAGGCTGAGGTGGCCGGCGGCGAGCGAGGAGGCGCCGATGATGTGGACGTCATTGTCGACCGCCTGCTGGGCCGCCTCCTCCGGGGTCTGAAACAGCGGTCCGATGTCGACGTCGAAACCGAGATCGGCGAAGGCGGTAGCAATCACCTTCTGGCCGCGGTCGTGCCCGTCCTGGCCCATCTTGGCGATCAGGATGCGTGGTCGCCGCCCTTCCGCTTTCGCGAAGGCCTCGACCATGCGGCGGACCCGTGTGACGGACATGGCCTCACCCACCTCGCTCGCATAGACGCCGGCGACCGTCAGTATCCGGGCCGTGTGCCGACCCCACACGCGCTCGAGCGCCGAGGTGATGTCGCCGACGGTCGCTCTTTGCCGCGCGGCCTCGACCGCGAGCGCAAGCAGATTGCCCTCGCCCGTCGTCGCCGATCGCTCCAACGCATCGAGCGTGCGTCGGAGCGCGAGCTCGTCCCGGTCCCGCCGCAGCTGCTCGAGCTTGGCGATCTGCCGCGCCCTGACGCCGGCATTGTCGACCTTGAGCACGTCGATCTGCTCCGCCCTCTCGGGCCGATAGCGGTTGACCCCGACCACGGTCTGGCGGCCGCTGTCGATGCGTGCCTGGGTTCGAGCCGCAGCCTCCTCGATGCGCAGCTTGGGGATGCCCTGCTCGATCGCCACCGCCATGCCGCCCGAGGCCTCGACCTCCTCGATGTGCCCGAGCGCACGTGTAGCCAGCTGGTTGGTCAGCCACTCGACGTAGTAGCTGCCGCCCCAGGGATCGATCGCGCGCGTGGCGCCGCTCTCGTGCTGGAGGACGAGCTGGGTGTTCCTGGCGATCCGCGCGCTGAAATCGGTTGGCAGCGCCAATGCCTCGTCGAAGGAGTTGGTGTGCAGCGACTGGGTACCGCCGTGAACGGCGGCCATCGCCTCGATGCAGGTGCGGACGATATTGTTGTAGACATCCTGGGCGGTCAGCGACCAGCCCGAGGTCTGGCAGTGCGTGCGCAACAGGAGGGAGCGCCGGTCTTTCGGCTGGAACTTCTCCTCGACGAGCCGCGCCCATAGCAGGCGTGCGGCGCGAAGCTTCGCGACCTCCATGAAATAGTTCATGCCGATGGCGAAGAAGAAGCTGAGGCGCGGCGCGAACTGGTCCACCGTCAACCCGGCATTCAGGCCGCAGCGGATATACTCGATGCCGTCGGCCAGCGTGTAGGCGAGCTCGAGGTCGGCCGTCGCCCCTGCTTCCTGCATGTGATAGCCGGAGATGCTGACCGGATTGAACCGCGGCATGTGCCCTGCCGCGTAGGCGATGATGTCGGAGACGATCCGCATCGAGGGGCCCGGTGGGAAGATGTAGGTGTTCCGGACCATGAACTCCTTGAGGATGTCGTTCTGGATCGTGCCGGCGAGCTTCTCCGGCGGCACGCCCTGCTCCTCGGCGGCGACGATATAGAGAGCCATGATCGGAAGCACCGCACCGTTCATCGTCATGCTCACGCTCGTCCGGTCGAGCGGGATGCCGTCGAAGAGCGTGCGCATGTCGAGAATGGAATCGATGGCCACACCGGCCATGCCGACGTCGCCAGCGACCCGCGGGTGGTCACTGTCGTAGCCGCGGTGGGTGGCGAGATCGAAGGCGATCGAGAGGCCGCGTTGACCGCCCGCAAGGTTGCGGCGGTAGAAGGCGTTCGAACTCCTCGGCGGTGGAGAAGCCCGCATACTGGCGGATCGTCCACGGCTGCGTCGTGTACATCGTCGGATAGGGGCCGCGAACGAAGGGAGGAAGGCCCGGATAGCTGTCGACAAAGTCCAGCCCCTCACGGCTGTGCGCGGTGAAGAGTGGGTCGACGTGGATTCCCTCAGCCGTCTCCCAGCCCGCAGCGTCGGGCGCCTTGCCGGTCTCGGCGGCGAAGGCGCGCCGCCACGCTTCCGCCGAGCCGCGGCCGGCCGCGGGCTGCCATGCGAGCTGGCTGAAGTCGGGGATGCGCGTGCTCATCGCTCCTCTTCCTCCGCGGCCTGCGGACTATCCAGCGCGTCGTGCAGCGCCTTCAGCCAGGCGACCAGATCTCGGCCATCGGCGATGGCGTCCGTCACCCCGAGCTGGGCGCGCTCAGCCTCGTCCACCTCGGAGCCCGCCGAGAGATCGACGCGGATGGCTCCCCGGTCGCGGGCCGCTGTGGCAACGGCCTGAACCAGCTGCAGGTCGATCTCTCCCCCGCAGACGATGATGCAGACGGGCGATGCAGAGGAGCCAATCGCAGACGCGAGGTCATCCGCACCGAGGATCGGTGGGCTCGGTGCCGCATCGATGCCTCCTGCCGTGAGGAGATCCCGGGTCCAGGCCAAGCGATCGGCGTGCCGCGCGGTCGGGCCAAGATTGGCAACGAAGACGGACGGGCGCGCACCGTCTCGCACCAAGGCGGCCTGGCTGCGAAGACGGAGGCGAGCCCAGTCCTCGTCGAGCATATGTCGACAGATCGGACGCACGCCGCTGGCTCGGGCGGGCGGCCCGGCGAGGAGCGCGCCGTCGGCCGCCGCGGCGAGAAGATCCGCGAACGGTCTCGTGGACCGCTCGCAGGCGAGCAGACGTTGCCGGAGAGCGCCGGCATCTTTGTCGTTCGGGGGGGCATCGTGACCCCCGCCGGCCTCAACCGGGACCACGAACCTGTTGGTGCCGACAAGCACTTGATCTCGGTTTGCAGTCGCCTGCCGTCGCACACGCCGTGCCTCGGCGATCATGGCCTGGATCGAGCCGCGGCGCAGCGCCTCGAGCATGCCGCCGCTCTCCTCGATCGTCCTCAGAATGTCCCAGGCCCCGGCGCAAAGACCGTCCGTCAACGTTTCGACATAGCCGCTGCCGCCTGCAGGATCGATCACCGCGCCCAGCCGGCTCTCCTCTTGAAGGACGAGCTGTGTGGTTCGCGACAGGCGGCGGACCGTCCCCGGGTCGATGGAGCCGTCGCGGTCGATCGGCGTGATCGTGAGGCTCTCGGCACCGCCGAGCGCCGCGGCGCTGGCGGCGATGGTCGAGCGCAGCAGGTTGGTCCAGGGCTCGCGGCTGGCAAGCGCGCGCCGGCTCGTCACCGCCTGGATGACGGGCACGCCGGCATCGGACGCGCCGCAGAGCTCGGCCATCCTTGCCAAGAGCTCGCGCGCGGCACGCAGCTTGGCCATGCTGACGAAGAGATCGGCGTCCACGGTCAAGGTGCAGGCCATGGCGCCGAAGGCGTCCTCGACCGGCATTCCCGCCCTCTCGAGACGGCGAAGGTAGTAAAGGACCGTGGCCATGACGCAGGCGAGCTCCTGCGCTGCCGTCGCCCCTCCTTCATGATACGGGCTGCCGTCGGCGACCAATGGTAGGACCAAGGGCCAGCGCTGCCGCGCATACAAAGAGAGGTCGTCCGCGGAGGCGAGCGCTGCGTCAGGATCGAGCCTCGCGCCGCAGGCGAGGCATGCAAGCGGATCGGCACCAAGCAGCGCCCGTAGGCCGGTCGCCGCGACGCCGCGATGTTCGGCAAGCGCAAGAAGCAGCGCCGCGCCCTCGGCGAACCGCTCGCCACTCTCGAGTGCCACGAGGACATGATCGATCGGAACGTCACGGAGCGCGCGATCAAGGGCAGGGAGGTCGTAGGCGGCAGTCGCCTCGGGCAAGGCTGAGCCCCGCGCCAGAGCGACGTCGAGACAGAGAGCTATCGACGTCGCACCCTGTTCCAGATCCTCGAGGATGGCCGCGTTGACGGCCGCCGGATCGAGCTGGGCCCGCTGCGGCCTAATGTCCCATCCATCAACGCCCTGAGCTGCCGAGGCACCTCTGCGGAGGGGGGGGCAGCCGGGATAGTCAGCTGCTTTCCTGGGGATGGCCGCCGCGCAGAGTGGTGACACCTCTATCCCGTCCTCTGTCGGGCTAGTCAGCTTGTGCTCAGGGTCGTCGGCGCCCGTGATGCGCGTGACCAGCTGGAGCCACTCCTCCCACCCGTGGCCCTCCGATCCCTGAGAAAGCGTAGAATCTCGCTCGCCCATGAGCCCTCACGACGCCTGTGCCCATTCCCGCCTATCGCCAGTCCATCATCGCTGGACGCTTCCTTCAACGCCAGAGTTGCCCGTCCGCGGGCCCCAACGGTCCAAGGCTCATGCTGCAGCGCAGCGGGCCTTGGCTTCCCCCATCGCTCGCGCTGGCGATCCGATGGCTCGTCAAACGAACCATATGCGTTAGAACCGTAACAATAAATCAACTTCTTGAGGGGGAACGACGTGTGTAAACGGGGAGCTTGCGGGTTGCATCGAGACGCCGAACGGTAAGCTTGGAATTCGTTAACTATCTTTCGGAAGCTGGGCGGATCGTGTATCAGGGCTAGGTGGCCGCCAAGATTTTCGTCGGCCGCAGGCCGGTGTGTGTTTTTCAGGCGAGTTCCAGCAAGCGGGGACGGATGGGCACCTCGATCGTCGAGTCTCAACAGGGCGCCGTTGATGTCGCGGGTCCGACGCCGGAGTATGCCGGCGGCGTCGACATCAAGGACCTCATTGCGATATTGCGTCGCCGCAAATGGGTGATCATCAGCACGGCGCTCATCCTGACGACCCTGTCGGTGCTGATCGGTTTGCAGATCACCAAAAAGTACACCGCCACGACGATGGTCATGATCAACCCGCAGCAGGCGGATGTGGTCAATCTGCAGGCGGTCGTCCAGGGACTCACGACGGATTCGGCAACCGTCGAGACGCAGATCAATGTGCTGCAATCGCCGGATCTGGCCGCGCAGGTGATGGACTCCCTGTCGTTGTTCAACGACCCGGAATTCAATCAGACCCTGCAGCAGGATGACAGCCAGCTGGCCCTGAAGTTCGGAGGGCCGCTACAGAAGCTCGTGGCTTGGATGCCGGACTCATGGCTGATCGCGACCGGCCTCGCGGACGAGCCGCTGCCTATGGCCACGACCGATCAGGATCCGGCAACGCAGCAGGACGCCATTGATGCGTTCGAGAAGAACCTGAAGGTGGCCCAGCAGGGTCGCTCGTACGTCATCGGGGTCTCCTTTACGTCGGTCGATCCTCAGAAGGCCGCCGCGATCGCCAACCGGCTGGCCGGCCTCTACATCGAGGGCCAAAAACAGCTCAAGCTCGACACGACCATGCGTGCGTCGGGCTTTCTCGCCGACCGGCTCGACTCGCTCAAGCAGGACGTCGAGCGGAGCGAGGCGGCCGTCGAGGCATTCCGCCAGAAGCACGACATGGTGAGCTCGGTCAACGGCATCGAGCTCAAGCAGCAGGAGCTCGCGAACGTCTCCAACATCCTTCTCCAGGCGCAGTCCGATCTTGCCCAGAAGGAGGCGCGCCTGCGGCTCATGAAGGAGCTCCGCGCCAAGGGAGCAGGCGCGCTCGATTCGATGGGTGAGGTCCTGAACTCGCAGGTTATCATCGACCTGCGGAATCAGGAATCGACGATCCTGCAGCAGATCGGGCAGGCGCGCCGGGACTACGGCGAGAAGCATCCCGTCATGCAGGCGCTGCTCAGCCAGAAGCAGGACCTCGAGCGAAAGATCGCCACCGAGGTCGATCGGGTCATCGCGAATGTGGGGAACGACGTCCAGGCAGCACAGGCGAGCGTGGACACGATCCAGGCGCAGCTGGACAAGCTCACCAAGCAGAACCAGAAGGAGCGCGATCTCGACGTGCAGCTTCGCCAGCTCGAGCGCGAGGCCGACGCCAATCAGCAACTTTATCAGACGTTTCTGGAGCGATTCAAGTCGACCCGCGAGCAGCAGGGCACGATCGATGCCGACTCGAGTGTGATCGCGACGGCGAGGCCGCCGACCAAGCCCAGCACGCCCGGACCCGTCCTCTTCGGCGCCGTCGGCTTTACTGCCGCCATGATGCTCGGCACGCTTCTGGCCCTCCTGCTCGAGCGCCTCGACAGCGGATTGCGGAGCGCCAGGCAGGTGGAGCAGGGGCTCAATCTCCCGGCGCTCGGCCTCGTGCCCAGGCTCGAGCGGATGAAGCGCAGCCAGAAGCCCCACCAGTATCTCATCGCCAAGCCCCTATCGGCCTATGCCGAGGCGATCCGGGCGATCTACACCTCGCTTCAGCTGAGTGATGTGGACAATCCACCCAAGCTCGTGCTCGTGACCTCGGCTTTGCCGCAGGAGGGAAAGACGACGCTGGCGCTGAGCCTTGCCACATTCGCCGCGCGATCGGCCCAGCGGGTCCTGCTCATCGACCTCGACCTGCGCCATCCGAGCATCCAGCGCGAGCTGGGCGTCAGCCCGCCGCACGGCTTCGTCGAGTATATGGGCGGCGAGAAACATCTGGACGAGATCATCTTCCACGACGAGGAGACGGGCCTCGACTACCTGCCCGTCAAGCGCCAGACGGCCAATCCGACGGATCTCCTCGGCAGCCAGAAGATGCGCCTCCTGATGGAGGAGCTCCGGTCCCGCTACGACTACCTCGTCATCAACTCGGCCCCCCTCCTTGGCGTCACCGACACGAAGGTGGCGGCGGTGCTGGCCGACAAGGTGGTCTTCGCCTCCCAATGGGAGAAGACGAGCGCCGAGACGGCCAGAAACGGCCTTGCGCATCTCTACGAGGTCCGCGCCAGCATCGGCGGCGTCGTCCTGACGCAGGTCGATGTGAGAAAGCACGCCCACTACGGCTACGGCGACGTCGGGCAGTACTATGGGAAATACCAGAAGTACTATGTGAACTGAGGTCGCCGGCGGCGAGGGAATCGCGCGCCCATATCCGGAGTTTCGGAGGCGTATCCGAGCACCGAGGATGCGGCATCCTGCTTCGCGGCCTCATCGGCATTGACCTCAGAATAAGAGGCCTGCCATCGTCGGGCTTGAACATCGGGCCTCGGAGACATTGTGATGCGTAGCAAGGCAGCGGGCGTTGGCCTTGCCGTTCTGCTCTGTCTGTGCTGTGGGGCCCGCGGCTCGGCGACGACCCTAGGCGTGATCGGCTTCCAGCTCGCCGATGCCGCCTCGGAGCGCACCGCGAGCGCGATCGAGGCCTCCGGCGAGGACAAGGGCTGGGCAGTTACCCTGGCCGACGCCAAAGGCTCTGCCGCCGATCTCTCTGCTCAAATCCTGAAGGCTCTCGGCGCCGGCGCCAACGCTCTGATCCTGGTGAAGGCGCCCCTGTCGGACCTGGCCGCCCCCCTCAAGGAGGCGGCGGCCAAGAAGGTGCCGGTGATCTCGGTCATGTCCGGCTCCAGCCCGGGCGTCCTCATGGATGTGACGGTCAACGAGTATGTGGTCGGGGCCGAGCTGGCGACCGAGCTGCTGGGGTTGATGTCGTACACCGGCAGCGTCGCGATGGTGCGGGACCAGAGTCAGGTGGCGACCAGAATCCGCGGCAAGCTCATGGACCTGGTGCTCGGTGAGACTCCAGCTGTGAGGCTCCTCGGCTCCCTCGACATGACCGGCGCGCAACAGAGCAAGGATGATCTGAAGGACAGGCTCGCAACGCTGCTGCCTGGCGATGCGGCGGAGCCTCGGGCCGTGTGGGCTGCCTCCGATGCCGCTGCCTTCGCGGTCGACGACGCCCTCCGCGCGATGGGCTTCAAGAAGGGCCAAGTGCTGCTTGCGGGTGTCGGGGGCAGCCAGGAGGCGTTCGGCCGGATCCGGGATCCCGACAGCCTGATGACGGCCACCGTGGCCATTCCCTATGAGCTTCTGGGCGAGACGGCGGCGGACGCGATGGAGGACACGCTCTCCGGCATGCCCAAGGATCAGATCGCCACCGGGCCCTATCTCTTCGTCGACACGGTCGTCGTCGACAAGAACAACGTGCCTGCGGAGGGGGAATGGCCCTGGTAGTGGTCACGGCGGCGATGGGGCGAGCCACGGTGCCATCACCGGGTGGCCGCGGCACCCTATCGTGCCGGGGCTCGGGCGTGGGGACGACAGTCGGGGTCGCGACCGCCGAAGGCGATGTCGCTGGCTGCTCTAAGGGAGAGACGTAGCCGAACGCGATGGTGTAGTGGGCAGCAGATGAGCGACCTTGCGATCCCTTCCCCCTGCATCGCCGTATGCAGGCTCGATCCCGTGACGAAGATCTGTGAAGGATGCCTGCGGACGCCGCGCGAGATCGCGCGATGGTCCTATGCCGACGAAAGCGAGAAGCTCGCCATTGTTCAAGAGCTCCGCAGGCGTCGTCGCGCGATGGGGCGGACGAGCCCGATGGATAGCAGGCCGCGTCGACGCGGCTCACCCGAGGACTGACCGATGCTGCAACGACTCCTCGGTGAGCGTGGCCTGTTGCTGGCCGATGGTGGGATGGGGACGGGGCTCTTCGCGCGCGGACTCACCAGCGGTGACAGCCCCGAGCTCTGGAACGTCGAGCATCCCGAGAGGGTGACGAGCGTGCATCGCTCGTTCGTCGAGGCCGGCTCGGACATCATCCTCACGAACAGCTTTGGCGGCAATCGCTTCCGGCTGAAGCTCCACGGCGCTCAGGATCGCGTGGCCGAGCTCAATCGTGCCGCGGCCCGCGCCGCCCGCGCCGCAGCCCTCGACGGAGATCGGCGCGTCCTCGTTGCTGGGTCGATGGGACCGACGGGCGAGATCCTTGCGCCTCTCGGAACGCTCGAGCCGGCGGAGGCCATCGACGCGTTTGCCGAGCAGGCTTGGGCCCTGGCAGAGGGCGGGGTTGATCTGCTCTGGATCGAGACGATGTCGGCCGGCGGGGAGCTCGCGGCGGCAGTCGCTGGCGCGAGCCGAACCGGTCTTCCGATCGTCACGACGATGAGCTTCGATACCAACGGTCGAACCATGATGGGCACGACCCCAGAGGGGGCGATCGATCTCTTCCGAGGCTTGCCTGCCAGACCCAGCGCCTATGGAGCGAACTGTGGCATCGGTCCGGCGCAGCTGCTCATGACACTGCTCGCGATGGCCGGCCGAGGCGATGGCGATGAGATCATCGTTGCCAAGGGAAACTGCGGTGTGCCGGTCTTCCGCGATGGCCAGATCCACTATAGCGGCACCCCGGAGATCATGGCCGCCTATGCCCGTCTCGCCCGCGATGCCGGGGCCCGCATCATCGGCGGCTGCTGCGGGACGGGGCCCGAGCACCTGGCCGCGATGCGCCACGAGCTGGATCGCACGTCGCCCGGCCAACGGCCGGACCTGGCCATCATCGAGGCTGCCCTCGGGCCGGTGGCGACGCCCAGCACCGATGCGGCTCCGCGTGAGCGGGCCACGGGGCGTCGACGGCGTAGCTGATCTACTATCTGACGGTTGGACCGCGCCGCATCGCGATGTGGAGGATGCCGTCCTCGGTGAAGGGCTCGCCCTCTACCACGTAGCCAAGGCGCTCGTAGAAGCTTCGGGCCTGGACCTGCGCATGAAGAAGCGTGGTTGAGCTGCCTTCCCCATCCAGGCGGCTCAGGACCCAGGCCATCAGCTGGCGCCCGATGCCGCGACCCCGATAGAGGCGCCGCACGGCCACGCGGCCTATTCGGACGGCCCGACCGTCGTCCGTGCCGTGCCAGCGGAGTGTCGCGACCGGCTGGCCGTCGAGCCGGACCAGCGCGTGCCTGGCTTGCCTGTCCCAATTGTCGAGCTCGGCCTCGGGCGGCACCCCCTGCTCCGCGACGAAGACCTCGAGGCGGATAGCGAAAGCGGCAGCGCGATCGGCACCACCCATGGCCTCCTCGATGACGCAGCAGCCGGGCGCGGCCTTCCGCAGGTGGCTGAGGCGCATCGGCTGGGCGAACCGGCGCCCCTCGGTGACCGGCTCGCCCAGGCGCTCGAAAGCCTCGGCGAGGAAGGCGCGGTTCGCGCGCAGCGCTGCCTCGCGCGTAGGGTCGGCTGCCAGGAACGAGCGCGCGAGATCCTCAGGTGAGCGCTGGGTCACGTAGGTAAGGTAGCGCTCCTCGGCCACATGCAGCCACGCCGGCCCAGGATCGGCGAGGGTCCTTGTGGCTGCCGCCCTTACCTCGGTCTCGTCCTCAATGGGGCGCAGGAGCTCGAAATAGTCGTTCTCTGCCAAGGGCTCGACGACGACCAGATCGCCATCCGGCACAAGCACGCGGGCAGCCTCGACCAGGGCTGCAGGATGGACGGCCGGGGCGAGGTGATGGAGGCTGTTGAAGTAGAGAACGATGTTCATGGTCTCGGCGCTGAGCGGCAGCGCCTCGCCCCCGGCGCGAACGAGGCTCGCCGTGCCGAGCGATCTGGCGGCGCGCTCGATCTGCCCTTGCTCGATCTCCACGCCTATGGCCATCGCACCCTGGCGTCGCGCCCAGCCCAGGAGAGCGCCGGCACCGCTCCCGACCTCGACCACACGCCGGCCCGCGAGCGGGACCGTGGCAGCCAGGACCTCGGTGTGGCGACGAAGGCGCAGATCGGTCATTCACTATCGGCCTGGAAGGGATGGCCGAGGCGTCTTACCTACCAAGCATACGAGGGCACAAGCGGTCCTTCCCTTCTTGACCATGCCCGTTCGAGGGCATCGAGGCATTCATGCGTATGAACGTCGCCGTCACGGGTGTCTTGGGGGCCTTGTTGGTCGCCACGGTGCTCGTCTCGATATGGGTGTGGCAGCAGATCGGCAATACCGTGATCACCCTTCATGGGATGATCGCGCTCGGTCTCGGTGTCTCGCTCACCATCCTCCTGGCGGCAGGCCTGATGGCGCTCGTCTTCGTCAGTCACTGGCGAGGTTACGACGATGAAGCCGGTCGCTGACCGGCATCCTCAGCCGTCTCGACCGACGGAGGTCGCTCGCAGGTAGGACGCGAGGCGGTCTGGCAGATCGGTCTTGAGTTCGTAGTCGACCGGCGGCCGGCCCCTGGCGGCGACATGAGCGAGCAAGCCTTCCAGGTCATCGAGCTGCTCGCATAGATGGATAGGATACCGTTCGGCCAGGCGTCGAAGGAACGGCAGCTGGTCGCCCGCCGGATGGAAGCGGCTCGTGGGCCCACGGCGCGGTACGGCCACGATGGGTCGTCCGGCGCGCATGGCCTCTCCAAGAAGGCCCATGCCACCATGGCAGACGACGATGCTCGCCCGGCCGATCTCGCGCGCGAGCGCCTCGGGGGCGAGGAAGCGCTGCCAGGCGAGCCACCGTGGGATGGCAAGCGAGTGGCCGATCTGCGCCAGGCCGGCCAACCCGAGGGTGGCGCAGGCACGATCCGCGGCCTCGATAAGCTCGTCGAAGCCGTGCATGAAGGTGCCGACGGCAACGAAGATCACAGGAGCAGGCCGTCGCTCAGCACAGCCAGGGGGAACGCGCGCAGCTTCTCCGGCCACTGGACGAGGAAGAGGTCTGCAATCGGGTAGACCAGCCGCCCGGTCAGGCTGGGCTCTAGGCTGCCGCCGGTCTCGATGAAGACAACTCGCGCCCCCATGAGCTTGCCCAGCACGAGAATGGGAACGGCGACGTCCGCTCCGGTCGAGACAATAAGGCGAGGCCTCTGTCGGACAAGGATGAGCAATGCCTGGGCTGCATTGACGAGGGTGCGCCATACGGTCCGTCGCGGATGGAGGACGTGGTGGATGCGGCCCGATCGCTCGGGCGCCCGTCCTCCCGCGTAGGTGACGTGAAAGCAGTCCTCGAAGACGATCCCCTCGGTCGCCCGCTCCAGCTCCGCAAGGTGACCGCCAGCCGAGTAGGCAAGGCAGGTGCGCCGACGCTCGATCCACCTAGGCGCGCTCACGGCCTGACCACCAGCGTGCGGTGGGCCAGGCCGTCGCGGATGCGGTTACGCCTGTCAACCAGGACGAGCAGTGGCTCGCTCTGGCGAAATCTCTTGAGCGAGCCCAGCGAGCTGTAGGCATAGAGGTCGAGCGGAATGCGGGCAAAAAGGGCCCAGGCGCGCAGCCGTAGCAGCAGCAGGTTCGTCCGGACCCAGGCGGCAGCCCCACGCGGGAAGATCAGGCGGAGATCGATGTCGGAACGCCGGGTAGGCGCCCCCGCTCCTTGTGAGCCGATGCACATGGCCTCCTCGAGCCACGGACAGCGGCGGAGCGTGACCGTGGCGCGGTCGAGGAACCGATCGAGCGCCCGAGGATCGCGGTCGTAGAAGCGGCAGTACCGGACGCAAACCCAGAGCTGGCCGTTTGCGAGAAAGCCGAAGCTGTGCGCAGCCGGCAAGCCAATCATGGCGGCCGTCGCGCCTCCTGCCCCGGCCGCCGCAAGTCCCGCGAAAACGAGAAGCCAGACGGCCAGCTCGAGAAGGAGCCTGAAGGACAGCTCCTTTCCATCCATGCCCCGCATGCCCTGGCACAGCCAGTTGATGGCCAGGATGCAGACGCAGCTCTGCATGACCGTGGCGAGCCATGGCGCGGATGGGACGATCGGAAAGGCTTTGGGCTTGGGTGCGATCATCATATGGCTCAATGCGAGGATCGCTAATCAATCATTAGTTGAAAGAGGCGTCAATGGCATCGATAGTCGGTTGAGCTTCAAGGGGAGACCGGCTTGGCGCGCCTACTGCTGATCACGGTGATGCTGTTCATGTTTCTCTCGGCCGATGTGACGCAGGCGCTGGGCGTGGCCGAGCTTAGGATCACGGGCTATCTCGCCGCCTTGGGCACATTCGGGCTCTTCGCTCTGCTGGCGCATCCGCCCTCGTCCGGCCGACCGAGAACGGTCCCGATCCTCCTCCTCATCCTCCTCGCGGCGATCGCAATCCTCGATACGGGCCCTCGCACGCAGCTGCTCGACTACAAGATCCTTTTGCCCATCATCGTGCTCCTGATCGCCCCCAGCCTCGCCCGCGCGCTGGCTTCGACCGACCTCGCCGAGCTGGTCTGGCGCCTTCTCGCCTTCTACCTGCTGATCACGGTTGCGACCTCGGCGGCGGGCCTTGTCGAGCCCGATATCAAAGGGCACGACGAGCTCGTTCGCTACGACTTCTCCGGCTCGGTGGTTGCCTACAGCAGCCTCGCCGTCATCACGCTGCTCGTGACGGCTGCGCGCCTCCCTGGCCTGAGAAGCAGGCCCGTCTGGCTCGCCCACATGCTCGTTGCGGCGGTGGCCTGCGTGACGATCTTTCTCACCGCGACGCGCACCATCTTCGTGACGCTCGCCCTCTTCGTCCTTCTCCAAGCCCTGGCTGCCTGTGAGCCTGGGCGCTGCCTGAGGCGGACCATCGCTCTGGCCGGGGGGCTGGCCCTCGCCTTCCTGCTGCACACCTGGCTCGTCAGCGACGCGTTTCTTCACCGGCTGCTGGGCCAGGGCGTGGGCGACTACTCCTCGGGTCGCTGGACCAGCCAGCTGCACTGGCTGCGGTCCGCCTTGGAGCATCCCCTGGGTCTGGGCCTCGGCGCGGTTCGCGACACGCTCGCCAGGACGCGTCCGCCACTCGGCGGCGGCGGGCTGCTCGAATGGCCGCACAATGAGCTCATTCGCTTCTACGTCGAGGCTGGCCCCTTGGGCCTCGCCTTCGTTCTCCTGCTGCTGGGCTTCCTTTTGAGCCGCGGCGTCCGTGCCGCCCGCTTGGACGGAGACGGAACGCGTCGGGCGCTGATCCTGGCGATCCTGGCGGACATGGTCGCCCAATGCCTCCTTCAGAACTATCTGAACGCCATCTACCAATCGACCAGCCTGATCCTCGTCCTCGCCACCTTGATCCAGACGATCGAGGAGGAACGGGCCGCAGGCGCAGGGCCGCTGACGACGCTTTCCCGCCGCGATAGAATCCCCCAGGGCCCGATTGGAGCCCAGGCCACGTCGGCCCAAGGATGAGGTGAGGGAGGCGAGCTATGACGGTGGGCAACCCACAGGGGATCTTCGACGCCGGACTGGCGCGCGGGGCCGCCAACCATGTCGCCCTCACGCCTCTCGACTTTCTTGCCTGGTGCGAGGCGGTGTTTCCCGAGCGCACCGGGGTGATCTATGGCGAGGAACGCCGCAGCTGGGGCGAGGTCGCATCGCGCTGCCGCCGGCTGGCGAGCGCGCTTGCGCGGCTCGGCGTCGGCCGCGGCGACACCGTGGCGGTGATGTGCCCCAACACGCCGCCGATGCTCGAGGCGCACTACGGCATCCCGATGCTGGGGGCCGTGCTCAACGCTCTGAACATCCGCCTCGACGCCGCCTCGATCGGCTTCATCCTGCAGCATGGCGAGGCCAAGGTGCTGCTGACGGACAGCGAGCTCGCGCCCGTGATGCGCGAGGCGCTGGCCCATGCCGGACGCGACATCGTCGTGATCGACATCGTCGATCCGGCTGCACCGGGCGAGCGTCTCGGGGTGATGGACTATGAGGCGCTGCTTGACACCGGCGACCCCTCATTCGCGTGGGCGCCGCCCGAGGACGAATGGGATGCGATCTCGCTCTGCTACACCTCAGGGACCACAGGCAACCCCAAGGGCGTCGTCTACCATCATCGTGGCGCCTTCCTGAACGCCATGAGCAGCGCGCTTGTTCTCGGCCTCAGCCCGCGCTCGGTCTATCTCTGGACGCTGCCGATGTTCCACTGCAACGGCTGGACCTTCACCTGGGCCGTGACCGCCGTCGGTGGCACGCATGTCTGCCTCAGGAAGATGGAGCCGGCCCGGGTTTTCGAGCTGATCGAGCGCGAAGGCGTGACGCATATGTGCGGGGCGCCTGTCGTGCTCACCACGCTGATCCACGCGCCTGAGGAGACGCGCCGCCGCTTCCCGCAAACGGTCGAGATCGCGACCGGCGGAGCAGCACCACCCAGCGCCGTGATCGCGGGCATGGAGGCGTTGGGATTCCATGTGGTGCATCTCTACGGCCTGACCGAGGTCTACGGGCCGGCCACCTGGTGCGTGGAGCACGAGGCGTGGCGAGAGCAGCCGATGGACCGGCGCGCATCGCTGATGGCGCGGCAAGGACAGCGCTACCCGACGATGAGCCAGATGATGGTGGCGGACGCGGAGACCATGCAGCCGGTGCCGGCCGACGCCATGACGATGGGCGAGATCATGCTTCGCGGCAACACGGTGATGAAGGGCTATCTCAAGAACCCGACGGCCACCGAGGACGCGTTCCGCGGCGGCTGGTATCACACGGGCGATCTCGCCGTTCTCCATCCCGACGGCTACGCCGAGGTCAAGGATCGCTCCAAGGACATCATCATCTCGGGCGGCGAGAACATCTCCTCGCTCGAGGTCGAGGAGGTGCTCTATCTCCATCCCTCGATCATGGAGGCCGCCGTGGTGGCCCGGCCCGACGCCAAGTGGGGCGAGACGCCGTGTGCCTTCGTGACGCCCAAGCCCTCCGCGAGCAACCTTACGGCTGAGGCAGTCATCGCCTGGTGCCGCGAGCATCTGGCGCGTTACAAGGTGCCGAAGCACGTGGTTTTCGGACCCCTGCCCAAGACCTCCACCGGCAAGATCCAAAAGTACGAGCTGAGGCAACGGGCAGCGAGGATGGGCTGAGGTCGCTGCAGAAGACGCGCCCATCGCCGCATCAGGCTCGGTGATCTTCCGGCCCGTGCTAAGGGGCCAGGAGAGAGATCCGACACCATGGCACATCGCCTCCGCTTCCTCCTTGTGCTCCTAGCCGCGCTCGCGGCGGTTCTGGCGCTTTGGTACTGGTGGCAGCGGCCGCTTTCGGTTGAGACGGCGACAGTTACGCGCGGTACGGCGGTCGAGGCCGTCTATGCCACGGGGGTGGTGGAGCCCGTGCGCTGGGCCAGCGTGGCGGCGGCGCTCAAGGGCCGTCTTGTGGAGCTGGACGCCAAGGAGGGCCAGCAGGTCCAAAAGGGCCAGCTTATCGCCCGCCTGGACAGCACGGTCATAGCGGCGCAGGTGGCCGAGGCAGAGGCGAGGGCGCGCTTTGCCGAGGCTGACTGGGAGCGGCTTAGGCGACTAGCCGGACGCGGCGCGGCGTCGCTGAGCGATCTCGATGCCGCGGAGAGCGAGGCGCATGCCACCGCCGCCGTTGCCGAGGCGGCCCGCCGTCGCCTCGACGACTACGTCATCCGCGCGCCCATGGATGGCGTGGTGCTGCGTCGCGATGGCGAGCCCGGGGAGGTGGTCGACACGACCCAGACGGTTTACTGGATCGGCGATCTTCACCCGCTCAGGGCCACGACCGAGGTCGACGAGGAGGACATACCGAAGGTGCGGGTCAGTCAGCGGGCACTCCTCAAGGCCGACGCCTTCCCCGGTCGCCCGCTCGCCGGCACGGTCGATGCGATCACGCCCAAGGGCGATCCGGTCATGAAGACCTTCCGGGTCCGGATCGGCCTGCCGGACGACACGCCGCTGATGATCGGCATGACGGTCGAGGCGAACATCATCGTCGAGGAGCGCCCAGATGCGCTGCTGGTGCCGGCGCGGGCCGTCGAGGACGGGGTGGTCTTCACCGTGCGGGACGGCACAGCCTCCCGCCACGCCGTGACGACCGGTATCGTCGGTCCCCGCTTCGTCGAGATTCGCAAGGGCCTCGAAGAGGGCCAGACCGTCATACTCGAGCCGCCAGCGGGGCTGACCAACGGCCGGGCGGTGCGGCCGCGGCCCGCAGCGCCTGCCGATCAGGCCTCGTAAGGCCGATCATGGCGCTACCGCTCATTCTCGACCTGGCCCTCGGCCATCTAAGGCACCGCAGGCGGCAGACCGTGGTCTCGGTCCTCGGCGTGGCGTTGGGCGTCGGCTTTTTCGTTGCCGTCAACGCCCTGATGCGGGGCTTCCAGGCGTACTTCGTCGCCCAGATCATCGACGTGGCACCGCACGTCGTCGTCAAGGACGAGTTCCGCCGCCCCGATATACAGCCGGTCGACCTCGCCTTCCCCGAAGCCGCCATTCGAACTCGAGGGGCTGAAGCCCAAGGACGAGCCGCGTGGCATCCGGAACGCGGAGGCCAAGCTCGCGGCAATCGGGGCCATGTCGGGCGTCGAGGTGGCGCCAACGCTGATCGGCCAGGCAATCCTCCGCTACGGCACCCGCGACGTCACTGCCACGCTGCTGGGCATCGAGCCGGAGCGCGAGCGGCTGGTCACCAATATCGAGAAGGATCTGATCGCGGGCCACCTCGAGGATTTGCGCTCGACGGCCAACGCGCTCATCCTTGGCGTCGATGTCGCCGGCAAGCTCGGCGCTGGTGTAGGCGACACCATAACCGTTGTGTCACCCGCCAATGTCACGCTCACAATGAAGATCGCGGGGCTCATCCAGACGGGCCTCGCCTCGATCGACGCCGGCCAGGCCTTCGCGCTCCTCAAGACCGCCCAGGTCCTTCAGGACCGGCCGAATGTCGTCAATCAGATCCGCATTCGCCTAGCCGATGTGAGGCGGGCCGAGCCAGTCGCGCGATGGATCGAGGACCGCTTCCGCTACCGCACGGAGAGCTGGGAGGAAACGAACCGCAACGTCCTCTCGCTGTTCGTCATCCAAAACGCCATCATCTACTCGGTCGTGGGCGCGATCCTGCTGGTCGCGGCCTTTGGAATCTACAATATCGTCTCGACAGTCGTCTACGAGAAGACCCGTGACATCGCCATTCTCAAGTCCCTTGGCCTTACCGAGCGCGACATCCAGGCGATCTTCGTGGTCGAGGGGGTCGCGGTGGGGCTCCTCGGCGCGCTGCTCGGCGCGCTCGTCGGCCTCGGCATGATCGAGTTGTTGGCGCAGGTGCGATTCCAGGGGTCGGGGACGGTGCTGCGCGGCCGTGAGGGCTTCATCCTGGCGCGCGAGCTGTGGCCCTATCTCGCCGGCGGCGCTTTCGCGCTCCTCGCGTCCGGATTGGCCGCCTTCATCCCCGCGCGGCGGGCGGCGCGGCTGAATCCGGTCGATATCATTCGCGGGGCGGCGTGAGGGCAGGCACCGAGCCCGCGCTGCTCGAGGCACGAGGCGTGGCGCGCACCCTGCCGGGGCCACCGTCGGTGACCATCCTGACCGATATCGATCTGGTGCTTCGCAAGGGCGAGTTTGTTGCGGTCACGGGTCCCTCCGGCTCGGGCAAGTCGTCGCTCCTCTACTTGCTGGGGCTGCTCGACCGGCCGAGCCGAGGCCACATCCTGGTGGAAGGCCGCGATACCGCGGGTCTCTCCCGCCAGGGGTTGGCCGAGCTGCGGCTCGCGCGGTTCGGCTTCGTCTTCCAGTTCCATTTTCTCCTGCCCGAGTTCACGACGATCGAGAACGTGCTGATCCCGATACGCAGGCACGGCCAGCTGACGCCTCCATTGATGCGCGCCCGCGCCATGGATCTGCTCGAGGAGCTCGGCCTAGCGGATGCCGCCGGGAAGTATCCGGATCAGCTCTCGGGCGGGATGCGTCAACGGGCGGCGATCGCGCGCGCGCTTGCCAACGGCCCTTCGGTCGTGCTGGCCGACGAGCCGACTGGCAATCTCGACACTCGGAATGCCGCCACGGTGTTCGACATCTTCGAGCGCCTGGCCGGCGAACAGGGGCGAACGGTGGTCGTCGTCACCCACGACAGCGAGCTTGCCGGGCGGACGCAACGGCGGATCCATTTGGTCGATGGACGGATTGTGAGCGACGCGACGGCCGAGCCGAGGCGTGGGCCCGGCTAGCCGAGAAAGCCACGCAGGGCGTCGAGCGTCGCGTCCGGAGTCTCGATCATCATCATGTGGCCCGCCCCCTCGATCGCGACGACGCTGGCGTCGGCGATCTTGCCTGCCAGCGCGCGCCCGGACCGTGCAGGCGTCATCCGGTCCTCCTCGCCCACGATGACGAGCGTCGGGCAGCGCACACGGCCGGCCGCTGCCTCGCCACCTTGATAGGCGGCGCAGGCGTGGAGGTCGCTCGCGAGCACGGCGGGGTTGCCGCGCAGCAGCAGGTTGCGGGCGGTGCCGAGAAGCCAGCCGCCGGGCATGGCGCTGCCACCCAGCCTGCCGCGCCGGCCGAAGCCCCAGTCGAGCATGAGATCCACGGCCTTGCGATCTCCCGCATCGGCGAGCGCCAGAAGATCCTTGTGGACGGGCATTGCCGCGGCAGCGCCGAGCAGACAGAGGTGGGAAACGCGATCGCCCCCGCGCGCGGCCGCCTCGAGCGCGATCAGGGCACCCAGCGAATGGCCTATCAGCACGACGGGCCCCTCGACGGCGCCTGCCGCGACCTCGAGGATCCAGTCGGCCGCCTCCTCGACGCTGGCGAGCGGGGGCTGGGCGTGGGATCGGCCGTGGCCCGGAAGGTCGACGGCCATGGCGTTCCAGCCGTGAAAGGCGAGGTGCCGACCCTGGAGGGTCCAGACACTCTGGTCCATGCCGGCGCCGTGCAGGAGAAAAGCCGCCCGTGCGCCCCGCACGGCCGTGCGGCCATAGGTCGAGATGAAGATCGGGTCGGCCGGGATGGTCATGCACCGCCTCGCCTGATCGTTGCGCTCAGCCTCGCTGCGAGGCGCGAAGCGCTCTCGCCAGATCCTCGATGATGTCGGCCGGATCCTCGAGCCCTACCGAGAGACGGATCATGTCGTCCCTGAGGCCAGCCGCCTGGAGCTGCTCCTCGCCGAGCTGCAGATGCGTCGTCGAGGCGGGATGAATGACGAGCGTCTTGGCGTCGCCGACATTGGCGAGATGGGAGGCGAGGCGGCAGCCCTCGATGAAGCGGGCCCCGGCAGCGCGTCCACCCTCGACGCCGAAGCTGATGATCGATCCGGCCCCCTTGGGGAGGAGCCGCGCCGCCAGCGCGTGATCGGGGTGGCTCTCGAGGCTCGGATGGCGGACATAGCTCACTGCCTCGTGGCCATCGAGGAAGGCCAGGACCTCGCGTGTGTTGCTGATGTGGCGCGCCATCCTGAGCGGCAGGGTCTCGATGCCTTGCAGGATGTAGAAGGCGTTCTGGGGGCTGAGGCAGGCGCCGAAGTCCCGCACGCCCTCGGTCCTGGCCCGGGCCGAGAAGGCGGCGGGCCCGAAGGTCTCGGCATAAGTGACGCCCAGATAGCCCTCATAGGGCTGGCTCAAGGTCGGGAACTTGCCGGACGCGAACCAGTCGAAATGGCCGGCGTCGACAACGACCCCGCCGATCGCTACGCCGTGGCCACCCAGCCACTTGGTGGCCGAGTGAAAGACGATATCGGCGCCATGCTCGATCGGGCGGCAGAGATAGGGCGTGGTGAAGGTGTTGTCGATCGCGAGCGGCACGCCGTGCTCGTGAGCGATCGCCGCAACCCGAGCAATGTCGAGCACCTCGAGGCCGGGATTGCCTACGACCTCGGCCAGGACAAGCCGTGTGTTGGGCTTGATCGCGGCGGCAAGCATGTCGGGCTCGCGCGGGTCGACGAAGCTGGTCTCGATGCCGAACCGCGGCAGCGTCAGGCGCAGGAGGTTGATGCTGCCGCCGTAGAGGTTGCGGGCGGCCACGATGTGCGAGCCGGCACCCATGAGGGTCGCGATCAAGAGGTGAAGCGCCGCCTGGCCGCTGGCCGTGGCGACAGCCGCAACGCCGCCCTCGAGGGCCGCCACGCGCTCCTCCAGCACGGCCACGGTAGGGTTCGAGATGCGGCTGTAGATGTGGCCGGCGCGCTCGAGATTGAAAAGGCTGGCCGCCTGGTCGGTGTCGCGGAAGACATAGGACGTGGTCTGATAGATCGGTACCGCGCGGGCGCCCGTGAGCGGGTCGACGACCTGCCCGGCATGGAGTGCCAGCGTGTCGAACTTCGGAAGCTTCGGATCGACCATCGGCGACGCACCCCTGCCGGCACTCCGGCTCGGACCCTACCCCCACGAAGGTGCGCGGAGCAAGCGAGGCGGAAAAAGGCGCGGGGACGGCTGGCAGGATCCATCCCCGCGCCCGAACGCCTCGGCCAGCGCTGATCGCTGCCGACCGGAAACGTTCAAGCCTGCCGGGTCTTCGTCCGGCCCAGGATGATGGCGGCAGATCGGACCGGGCGGACACACCGACAAGAATGCCCTGCTAGAGCACGGCGGCCGAGCCGACCTTGACCCAGATCAACGTGCTGGCGAGTCCACGCTCAGCGCGCGGCCGACCCGCGCTACCACCGCCAGGCGTTCCTCGGCCGAGAGACCGAGCTGCCCGGCCACGAGGCCCAGCGCCGCGATGGCCAGGCGGAGGCCGGCCACCATCGCCGCCTCGCGAATTGTCATCATGAGAGCCATGTTGCAGCTCCTTGTCCGGGGTGATGACCTTCGGCGTCGCCTCACTCAGTCCTCGACGTAGATCGAGTTGCCCTGATTCGTGTCGAGGCTGCTCGTCACGTGGACCGTGACGATCTTGTTGTTGTCGACGAGCGGGTAGGGGATTGGCTCCGTCCGGTGCCCTTAGCGTGAGGCCGCTGCCGGCGACGATGTTGACGTTGCCCGCGGACGCCTTCATCAGGCGCACGGTGGCCGCGGCCAGCCCGGTCGGCACGAAGCCGGTGGCGAAGGCGACATAGGTGTCGATAGTGTTGCTCACGCGGATCAGCTTGCCGACATGGGCGCTCGAGACGAGGTAGGGGTTGGCCGGATCCGTGCTGGCCGTGGTCCAGTGGACCGCTTCCTCGTAGGTCGTCTCGCCGTCCGGCAGGACGTCCGCGTAGACCTCGATCTTGCTCGTTGCCTGATCATAGCGAAGCACGACCATGACGAGCTGGTACTGCCGCGCGATCGTGTTCTTGCCGCCCGGCAGGTTGAGGACGACGCCCGAATCGCCCGCCGCCAGCAGCACGCGGCCCGTGCCCTGGCGGACGAGCCAGAGCACGGCGTCGGGGTCGCCTGGCTGGAAGAGGGGCTGCGGCCCTTGCCCGATGTCGTAGGTCGAGGCGATGGTGACTGTTCGATCGGCGCTGTTGTTGACCCGGTGGACCAGGCCGAAGTCGAGCGGAGAGAGAGAGAAGTCGTTATTTCGCTCCTTGTCCGCGAAGCGACCAAGCGGCGTCACTCCCGGCAGCCAGCCACCGGCGAGGCGGGTGTACCAGCCGGCACCGATCCAGGGCGAGCCGACCGGCAAGGGCGCGCTGCTCTCGCAGTAAATGACCTCGCCGTTGCGGGGCTGCGGTGGCTCGGCCGCACGCGGCGTCAGGTAGAGTGGATCTGCGACCTCGACGCGGTGGAGGCCGCCGCTCGTATGATCCTCGCCATTGCCGATCGCGAGCCGGCTCTCGTTGCCTTCGGAATAGCCGCGCGGTCGATAGACGCGCGTGACGTTGAAGCTGGTGACGTCGATGCCGAGAGCTTGACGGGCCTGCGCTTTCTTGGGGTGGCCGTCGAAGAGCGTGCCTGTTTCTGGGAAGTCCCCGGTGACCACGAGCTGGCCGACATCGGGGGAGCGCAGCTGCACGCCGAGCTGGCCCTGGCTCGGCTCCGGGATCCAGACGCCTGCCGGCAACAGGGTGTCGCCGAGCCCGGCGCGCACGGAGGTATCGCCGGAGTCGGTTCCCACCTTGATGGGAAAAACCTGGGTCGAGCCAAGGAACGTCCGTCGCATCGCCGAGCCGCCAAGGCCCGGCTGATCGTTGCTGTCACGGAACGGGGTCGTGCAGTTGAGGGCGTGACAGCCGAGATAGGAGACGAGGGAAACGGCGCCGCTGTTCCCGCCCGGAGCCGTGCCGATCTCCTCGAACGCGGTCTCGACCACCTCCACATCGACCTGCTCGAGCAGGCAGCGCCTCGCCTGGCTCAGCGAGATGCCGATCGTCCCCGGGAAGGGGGCGCCGCTCGCCTGCGGCGCATTCACCTGGACGCGGCTCAAGATCAGGTTGTTGACGAGGCTCTGCGCGGAGCCCGTGTGCTCGACCTTCACGCCATAAAGATTCGCGGCGGCGAGCTTGATGCTCACCTCCTCGATGGTGCTGTCGCCATAGTTGACGCCGGCGCTCACGCCGACCCAACGGATGCCGCTCGCGAGCAGAGTCTCGGCGCCGCCGCCATAGCCGGCGGAGAGATCGCGGAGCCCGCACTCGTTGGCATCGACCATCTCGAGGCACCAGCCGTCGGGGGCGCCACCCGAGAAGCGCAGGCGCGTAGCGAAGAAGCCGTGACCCTCGACCCGTACACCGCCGCTCGTCATGTGGATCGAGAGATCGGCGAGCGATGCGCGGTTCCAGTCCGCGGTGCCGCTCGGGTCCACGGTGTAGGCGTCGGCATTGCGATGGAAGGTGAAGGCGTGTGCCGCCTCGGCGGTGATCAGCGTGGCGTCGCGCCCCGCGCCGACGAGCCGCCGGCGGGGCTTGATGTGGATCTCGGTGGCAAGGCGGAAGGTGCCGGCAGGCACGAGGATGGCCGCATGAGCGTCGAGCGCCGCCTGGAAGGCAGGCGCATCGTCGGTGGCCCCATCACCTATCGCGCCATAGTCCTTGACCGAGACGCTGTCATCGAGCCGCTCCCCGATCCGACGCGCGATGCCGCTGTCCGCCCGCTGGTAGGGAAGGGACGCCAGCGACGCCCTTCGAGCGAGGTGCGCCTCCGTCGTGGAGACGAGGATGAGATCGTCCGACGCGAGCGGGCCGGCATCGGGGAGCTCGTGGAGCTGCTTATTGGCCATGATCGGTTTCCACGACGAGTTGATCGCCGGCCTCCGTTGCGAGGATTTCGTCCCTGTCAGTCATCAGGTAGACGACCTGCGGCGGCTGGGGAGCGCTGGCGCCTTCCGCCGCTGCTTCCTCTGGCCCGATGTGCGCGAGGCCGAGCTTGAGCTTCATGGGTTGTGGCCGTCAGACGCGCTGGATGATGTGCGCGGTGCAGGGGTCCTGCTCGGCTATGAGCGCGATGTGTCGCTCGCCTGGCCTGAGGGGGATGTCGAGATAGATGCCGGGCTGGAGGAAGGGGCTCGTGGCGGCATCGGCGGTGACGGTGGCATCGCCGATCTCGAAGCGGCAGGGGCCGGTGGCGATGAGCGAGACGACCTCGATGTCGGCCGGGATCGGGGTGGCGTTGCGGGTCGAGGTCGCGCTCACGGCAAGGCTCTGCGTGCCGCGATAGTCGAAGCCCAGGATGGCGATGGGGTGGCCGTTGTCGTCGAGGGGCAAAAGGAGGCTCATCGGGAGGGCTCCGGTGGGGTGTCTCCGTTGGAGGACCTTCCTCCGAAGAGATCGTTGAGTGAAGGAATATCTTCTTTCTGTTCGGCTGTCAATCCCTACACCAGCCCCCAGTTCTCCCCTGCACCCGACCGCCCGATCTGCCATAGTGGGCGTTGAGGGAAACGCGGCGGATGACGATGCGCGCAGGCAGCCGGCTGCTCATCTACAGCCACGACAGCTTCGGCCTCGGCCATCTGCGCCGCTGCCGCGCCATCGCGCACGACCTCGTCAGCCGCTTCCGCGAGCTCTCCGTCCTCATCCTCTCGGGCTCGCCCATCATCGGCTCCTTCGACTTCAAGGCCCGCGTCGACTTCGTCCGCGTGCCAGGCGTCATCAAGCTCAGGAACGGCGAGTACACCTCCCTCAAGCTGCACATCGACATCGACCAGACCATCGCCATCCGCAGCTCGATCATCCAGCACACCGCCGAGGTCTTCGCCCCCGACCTCTTCCTCGTCGACAAGGAGCCCCTGGGCCTGCACGGCGAGGTCCTGGCGACGCTCGAGCTCCTGCGCGCCAGAGGCACGCGCTGTGTGCTGGGCCTCAGGGACGTCGTCGACGATCCGGTCGTGCTGGTCGAGGAATGGCAGCGCAAGGGCGTCTTTCCCGCCCTCGATGCCCTCTACGACGAGATCTGGGTCTACGGCCTGCCCGAGATCTTCGATCCCGTCACCGAGATCCCCGGCCTCGAGCAGCTCGCGCAGAAGATGCACTTCACCGGCTATCTGAGGCGCGAGGTGCCGGACGCGCCGGGCCCGGTGCCCGACCACCGCGTGCCGGACGAGCCCTTCATCCTCGTCACCACCGGCGGCGGCGGCGACGGGGCCGACCTCATCGAGTGGGTCATCGCCGCCTACGAGGCCGACCCCGAGCTGCCTCACCCGGCCTTGATCCTCTTCGGCCCCTTCCTGCCGCCCGAGCAGCGCCAGGCCTTCCTCGAGCGCGTCGAGCGCGACCCCCGCCTCAGCGCCGTCACCTTCGAGGCCCACATCGAGACCCTCTACGAGCGCGCCTTGGGCGTCGTCGCGATGGGCGGCTACAACACCTTTTGCGAGATCCTCTCCTTCGGCAAGCCGGCCCTCATCCTGCCCCGCAGCCAGCCCCGCCTCGAGCAGCAGCTGCGCGCCGAGCGCGCCCAGAAGCTGGGCCTTCTCCGCGTCCTCTCCGAGGAAGGCGGCCGCGACCCCGCCCGCATGGCCTACCTCCTGCGCGCCCTCCCCCACCTCCCCATCGCCCCCGAGGCCACACGAGCCCGCATGCTCCAGGGCCTCGATGCCATCGCCCAACTCGCCCAGCCAACCCTCGCGCCAACACACGCCAAGCCCAAACGATCAAGAAGAGCGTGAGATGCAGGCCAAGGTGGCGATCCTCGTCAAAGGCTATCCGAGGCTGTCGGAGACCTTCATCGCCCGCGAGATGCTGGCCCTGCAGCAGCGCGGGCTGCGGTTCGTCATCGTCTCGCTTCGCCAGCCCTACGACACCAAGGTCCACGACCTCCACCGGCGTATCCACGCGGACGTTCTCTATCTTCCGGAATACGTCAAGGACGCGCCGAGCCGGGTCGGCCGCTCCTTGCTACGTGCCGTCCGCCTGCCCGGATTCGGCCGCGCGCTCGGCCTCTGGCTCCGCGACCTCTGTCGCGACCCTACCCCGAATCGAGCACGGCGGCTCGCGCAGGCCGCCGTGCTCGCGGCCGAGCTGCCGGCCGGCGTCGCGCACATCCACGCGCATTATCTCCACACCCCCGCCTCGACGGCGCGCTACGCTGCGGCGATGCTCGGTTTGCCGTTCAGCCTTTCCGCCCATGCCAAGGACATCTGGACCACGCCGGCCTGGGAGAAGCAGGAGAAGCTCCGTGCCGCGAGCTGGACCGTGACCTGCACGCGGGCCAACCGCGACCATCTGGCGGCACTGGCGCCGGAGGCCGACATCGAGCTGCTCTATCATGGGATAGATGCCGACCGCTTTCATTCGAGCCGGCTTTTGCGGCGGAATGACGGGACCGATGCAGCCGCGCCCGTCGAGATCCTCTCGATCGCCCGCTGCGTGCCGAAGAAGGGCTTGGACACCCTTCTGGCAGCGTTGGCGCTGCTGCCGTCCGAATTGAGCTGGCGCTACACGCATGTCGGAGGTGGCGAGCTTCGTGGCGAGCTGGAGAGGCAGGCCGAGGCTCTGGGTCTGGGCGCGCGCGTGCGCTGGGCGGGCAGCATGGATCAGGACGAAGTGATCGCCCTGCTGGACCGAGGCGACATCTTCTGCCTGCCGGCCCGCATAGCGCCCGATGGGGATCGCGACGGGCTGCCGAACGTGCTCCTCGAGGCGATGAGCATGGAGCTGGCCGTCGTCACGACGCCCGTCTCGGCCATCACCGAGGCGGTGAGCGATGGTCTCACGGGCGTTCTGGTGCCATCGGACGACGCGCCCGCCTTGGCCAAGGCGCTGGACGCTCTGATCCGCGATCCCGAGCGTCGGCGACGGCTGGGTCTTGCTGCCCGTGCCAGCGTCCTCGAGCGGTTCGCCTCCGATGCCGGTATCGACCGCCTCGCTCGTCGCCTCGGGCTGCCAGGGGCGTTGCCCCGAGCCGCCTGATGCGCGTCGCCTTCTATGCGCCCCTCAAGCAGCTCGACCATCCGGCACCTTCCGGGGATCGACGGATGGCACGGGCGCTCCATGGGCTTCTTGCCTCAGCGGGCCATGAGACAGAGATCGCCTGTCGCCTCAGGAGCTATGACCGCAACGGCGACGGCGAGCGACAAGAGCGCCTGACAGCCCTCGGCGCGGGGCTCGCCGGACGCCTTGCAGCACGTCTCGAGGCCCGTCCTCCCGATCGTCGTCCGGACGCCTGGCTCACCTATCACGTCTACCACAAGGCCCCCGACCATCTGGGTCCCTACGTCACCCGCGCGCTGGGCATACCCTATCTGGTGGCCGAGGCGTCGCTGGCGGCCAAGCAGGCGAACGGGCCGTGGGCGACGGGCTATGCGGCGTCGCTCCAGAGCTTTGCCTCCGCCGATGTGGTCCTCGCAATGACCGAGAACGATCGCCGGGGCCTGGCAGCGATCGTGCGGCCGCCGGCCCAGCTCGTGCTCTTTCCGCCCTTCCTCGACACCCTGCCTTTCGAGCGCGCCTGCGAGGACCGTGCGCGTCACCGAGCGGCGCTCGCCGCGCGGCTCGGCCTCGATGCGCGGCAGCCCTGGCTGCTCACGATCGCCATGATGCGCGACGACGTGAAGCGAAGATCCTACGGTGTCCTCGCGGAGGCGCTGGCTTTGCTCGGCGGGCTCGAGTGGCAGCTCGTCGTCGTAGGCGACGGCCCGGCCCGCGACGCCGTTGTCGGCGAGCTGACCCGGGTGGCGGCAGGCCGGCTCCATGCGATCGGCGCGGTGCCGCCCGAGGCGCTGCCGGAGATCTGTGTCTCGGCAGACCTCTTCGTCTGGCCCGCGCTCAGGGAGGCGTACGGCATGGCGATCCTCGAGGCGCAGGCGAGCGGCCTTCCGGTCGTGGTCGGCGCCGAGGGCGGCGTGCCCGAGATCGTACGCGACGGCATCACGGGTCTCCTGTGTCAGGGCGGCGATCCCGCGGATGTTGCGCGAAACGTGCGTACGCTCCTGGCCGACCCGACGCGGCGCCGAGCCATGGGGCAGGCGGCGCAGTGCCATGTGCGCCTCTGCCATGGCACGGCGGCAGCGTCGGATCGCCTGGACCAAGCGCTGGCGGCGGCACGATCCATCCGGGCAGGGCGCCCGGCGATGTCAGGGTGATCGCCTTGCGGCTGTTGATGCTCCGCCATGGTCCGACGAGCTGGAACCTCGAAGGTCGGATCCAGGGTCGCAGCGACGTTCCGCTCTGTCCTGCCGGGCGTGACAGCGTGCGTCGGTGGCGCCTCCCGGATGGGTTCGCGGACGCGCCTGCGCTCGTCAGTCCCCTGCGGCGGGCCGTCGAGACCGCCGAGCTCCTGGGTCTCACTATAAAGGCGATCGAGCCCCGGCTGATCGAGATGGCGTGGGGCGACTGTGAGGGCAGGACGCTGGCCGCCCTTCGTCGCGCTGGCGGTCCCACCTTCGCCGCCGAGGAGGAGCGTGGTCTGGACTTCAGGCCGCCGGGCGGCGAGAGTCCGCGTATGGTTTGCGCACGATTGACTGATCTGCTGGGCGATCTCGCAAGCAGCGAGGGCTCCGAGCACGTGCTGGTCACGCACAAGGGGGTGCTGAGGGCAGCGATCGCTCTTGCCACTGGCTGGACCATGGTGGAACGGCCGCCAATCAGGCTGCGCGGGGCGACCGGCCTTCTGGCGCAGCTGAGCCCGGAGGGACGGTTGGTCGAGGCCGGAGTCGTCGGTCTCGAGGATGGCTGACGCCGGCGGTCAGCGGTGCCTTCTTTGGGTCCAGCACCTGCTCGGCACGGGCCATCTAAGGCGCGCCCTTTCTGTTGCGGGTGCTCTCGGCCGGCGCGGCGTCGAGGTCGTCGTCGTCAGCGGGGGGCTGCCCGTCCCCTGGCCAATGGCGCCCGGGGTGCGGCTCCTGCAGCTGCCGCCGATAAGCGCCTCCGATCCGAGCTTTCGAGGCGTGGTCGACGAGAACGGAGCGCCCGCCGCGTACGAGCTGTGGCAGGAGCGCCGTCGGCTGATTCTCGACGCGTTCGCTGCGTTTCGACCCACAATTCTACTGACGGAGATGTTTCCCTTCGGACGACGTCAGTTCGAGCGGGAGCTGCTGCCGCTGCTCGAGCTCGCGCGGTCGTGTGGCGTCCCGGTGGCGTCCTCGGTCCGAGACATCCTCGTGACCAAGAACGACCCGCAGAAGCTCCAGCACATGCGCGACCTCTGCAACGACTGGTATCAGCTCGTCCTCGTCCATGGTGACGAGGCGGTGCTTCCGTTCGCCGCGACCTTTCCGCTTGCTGGGGAGCTGACGCCAGAGTTGGTCCATACAGGTTATGTGGCCGAGGCGGGACGACCGCGATCGCCGCGACAGCGGCTTGGCGTGCTGGTCTCGGCCGGTGGCGGCGCTGTGGGCGCAACGCTGCTGCGGACGGCCCTGGCCGCCCGCCCGAGCTGCCGGCTGTGTGAGGCGCCCTGGCGCCTTGTTACCGGGTCCCGGCTGTCGGAGGCCGACGCGATCATGCTCGAGCACGACCTGCCATCTCACGTGACGATCGAGCGCTTTCGTGATGGCCTTCTCGACCTCGTCGCGACCGCCGCTGTCTCGATCTCCCAGGCGGGCTACAATACGACCGTCGAGGCCCTCCTCTGCGCCACGCCGATGGTCCTCGTGCCCTTCGCGGCAGCGGGCGAGGACGAGCAGACGGTGCGCGCCACATGGCTTGCCAAGCGCGGGCTCGCTGCCGTGGTTCCGGAGAGCGAGTTGGGGCCCGCTCGTCTTGCGGCCGCCATCGACGAGGCCCTCATTCTCGACATGTCGGTGGCCAGCTCGATCGGGATCGACGGCGCTGAGCGCTCCGCCGATCTCCTCGTGGGGCTCGGGCACAGGGGGGCGCATGACTGAGGCGGGATCGCTCATCGATGCTCTCGACGAGGCATCGTCCCCGGTCCGGTTCTGGTGGCGTGACGACGATGCCGGCCGCCTCGAGCCGACGCTGGCTCCTTTGCTCGACCTGGCGGCGCGACATGCCGCACCACTGGCGCTCGCTGTGGTGCCAGCTTGGCTGGATCCTCCCTCCGCCGGAGCGATCACGGGCCAAGCATCGGTCGATGTCCTACAGCACGGCTGGGCGCACGAAAATCACGCGCAGGCGGGCAAGCGGAAGATCGAGCTCGGCGGCGCCGAGGACATGGATCGTCTGCTGCGCCACCTTGCCGCCGGTCGCGACCGGCTCGCTCGTGCATTCGGCGCACGCTTCTTGCCGGTCATGGTGCCGCCGTGGAACAGGATCGAGCGGCCGATCGCCAAGCGGCTGCCGTCCCTCGGGTTCGAGGTGCTCTCCGCCTGGCACGATGCCGAATGGTGTGAGATGGAGGAGCTGCGCCGTCTCGATACTCATCTGGACATTGTCGACTGGCGGCAGACGCGCAGCGTGCGGCCGCTCGTCGCCCTCACGTCGAGCCTCGCCTCTCTCGTGCGCAGCCGCCCTTCCGGGCCGATCGGAATCCTGAGCCATCATGTGGTGATGGACGCGCTGGGCTTCGCTACGCTCGATCGCCTGTTGACCGTCATCATGAAACACCCGAAAGCTCGCATGGTGCGGGCCGCCGATCTGGTCCGGGAGGGGGGATGACGGGACCGCTGCTGACGATCGAGGACCTGTGCGTGTCCTTCGCGGCCGACGAGGGTGAGGTGCAGGCCGTCAAGGGTGCCACGCTGGAGGTGCCGCGCGACCGGACCGTCGCCTTGGTTGGCGAGAGCGGCTCGGGCAAGACCGTCGTCTCGAAAGCCGTTCTCGGCATCCTGCCGTCCAATGCGCGCGTGACGCGCGGGGCCATCCGCTTCGACGATCCTCAATCCAATCGGGGGCCGGTGGACCTCGCTGCGCTCAATGACGACGACCCCCTGCGACGAAGCATCCGTGGTGACCGGATCTCGATCATCTTCCAGGAGCCGATGAGCTCGCTCTCGCCCCTTCATACGATCGGCGATCAGGTAGGCGAGGCGCTGGCAACGCATCGCCCGGCATCGGCCGCGGAGGTGCGTGAGCAGACGATCGACATGCTGGCCAAGGTCGGCTTTCCGGACCCGGCCCGCGCCTACGCCTCCTATACCTTCGAGCTCTCGGGCGGTCTGCGGCAGCGCGCGATGATCGCCATGGCTCTGATCTGCCATCCGGCGCTGTTGGTCGCGGACGAGCCGACGACGGCGCTCGACGTCACCATCCAGGCGCAAATCCTGAAGCTGATGAAGGATCTTCAGGAAGAGCTGGGCATGGCGATCCTCTTCATCACGCACGATCTGGGCATCGTCGCCAACATCGCCAACTCCACCGTGGTCATGTACCGGGGCCGCGTCGTCGAGAGCGGGCCGTGCCGCGAGCTGCTGGCGCGGCCCGAGCATCCTTATCTCAAAGCCCTGATGCGAGCTGTCCCCAGGCTCCATACGCCCCCAGGCGAGCGACTGGTTGCCCTGCGAGAGGTATCGGCCGAGGCGAGCGCCGTGCTGAAGCTCGGCGAGCGAGCCGACAGGGTGGCTTCGAAGGGGCCGCTTCTTACGGTCGATGGGCTCCGCAAGGCCTTTCTTACCCGCCGCTCCGGCTGGTTCGGCGGAGAGGGACGGGAGATCATTGCGGTCGACGATGTGAGCTTCGAGATCGCCCGAGGCGAGAGCTTCGCCATCGTCGGAGAGAGCGGCTCGGGCAAGACGACCGTAAGCAAGATCATCATGCGGGCGGTCAACGTCGACACTGGTCGGGTCGTGTTCCATGACCGAGATGGTCCAATCGACGTGTTGCAGCTGGATGAGGCGGATCTGCCGAGCTTTCGCCGGAAGATCCAATATATCTTCCAGGATCCCTTCGGGTCGTTAAATCCACGGATGACGGTCCTCGACATCGTCGAGGAGCCCCTCGTGATTCACGGCATCGGGAGTAGCCGAGAGCGTGTCGAGCGCGTGAAGGCACTCATCAGCGCCGTCGGCTTGGACCCGCGCTACCTGCGACGCTACCCGCACAGCTTCTCCGGCGGCCAACGCCAGCGGATCGGCATCGCCCGCGCTCTGGCGCTCGAGCCGCAGCTCCTGATCTGTGACGAGCCGGTATCCGCCCTCGACGTCTCGGTGCAGGCCCAGATCTTGAACCTGCTCAAGGATCTCCAGGCCGAGCTCGGGTTGACCTATCTTTTCATCTCCCACAACCTCGCCGTCGTGAAATACATTGCCAACCGGATCGGTGTGATGTGCGCGGGACGGATGGTCGAGATCGCGCCAACGGAGCGGCTCTTCAGTCATCCGACGCACCCCTACACGAAAGCGTTGCTCGCGGCGGTGCCGGAGCCGGATCCGGAAGCCTCGCTCGACCTCGCGGCGCTGCTCGCCAGCAAGGCCTCCGACCCCGCGGAATGGCCTGCTCCCTATGGTCTCAGCGAGGCTGGCGGTGTGCTTCGAGAGGTCGGGCCGCATCACTTGGTCAGGGTTCAGGCGTGAGAACGAGAATGAAGAGACGGGAACTCATCGCATCATCCGTGGGGCTTCTCGCCCTCGGAATCACTCCAGTGCGCGCCGCCCCCCCGGAGGAGCCGCTGGTCCTCTCCGACATACCAAAGATCGGCAAGCCGGGCGGCACGCTTCGAATGCTGGTGCAGCGTGCCAAAGATACCCGCCTCTTCTTCGTTTATGGGCATGCGCGCCTGGTCAACTACAAACCCAACCTCGAGTTGTTCGCCGATATATTGGCATCCTACGATGTAGCGAATGGGCGTTCTTTTACCTTTCGGCTACGGCGAGGGCATTGCTGGTCAGACGGGCACCCGTTCACGACCGAGGATCTCCGCTTCTATTGGGAGGATGTCGCTCTCAATCGGAAGCTCAGGCCGACCGGTCCACCTATAGCGATGCTGGTGGAGGGAGAGGCGCCCAAGGTCGAGATCGTGGACGAGCGGACCATCCGCTACAGCTGGTCCCGGCCGAACCCCAACTTCATTCCGATGATCGCGGCCGCATCGCCCGAGTTCATCTACATGCCGGCCCACTACCTCAAGCAGTTCCACGTGCGGTACGCCGATCCGGCGAAGCTGGAGGCGATGGTACAGGCGACCACGTCACGCGACTGGGCGCAGCTCTTCGGCCGCCGCGAGCGGATGGACAAGTTCGACAATCCCGACCTGCCGACGCTGCAGCCGTGGATGTTGACGACCCCACCACCGGCGGACCGGTACATCGCCGTCCGGAACCCGCACTTCCATCGCGTCGACCCGAATGGGCAGCAGCTGCCGTACTTCGACCGCTTCACCCTCGAGGTGGTCGAGAGCAAGCTCATTCCCATCAAGACGGGCGCGGGCCAGACGGATCTTCAGTTCCGCGGCCTTGCCTTCAAGGACTATACGTTCCTCAAGGAAAGCGAGAAGCGGAGCGGCCTGACGACGCTTCTCTGGCGTGAGGCCCGCAGCGCGCATCTGGCGCTCTATCCCAATCTCAACGCGGCCGATCCCGTTTGGCAAAAGCTCTTCCGTGACAGGCGGTTTCGCTTGGCCCTCTCGCACGGGCTCGATCGGGACTCGATCAACCAGTACCTCTATTTCGGCCTCGCGACCCCGGCCAACAACACCCTTCTCCAGGACAGTCCCTTCTACACCAAGGCGATAGGTGAGGCGGGCCTGGGCTACGATGTGAAGAAGGCGAACGGCCTTCTCGACGAGGTCGGGCTCAGCGCGCCGGATTCGAACGGCGTGCGCAAGCTCGAGGACGGGCGGCCCATGGAGCTCATCGTCGAGACAGCCGGGGAGGACAGCGAGCAGTCGGATGTCCTGGAGCTGGTTCGCGACAGCTGGCGCAAGATCGGCTTCGTCATCCACACCAAGCCGTCGGATCGGGAGGTTCTGCGAAATCGGATCTTCTCGGGCGAGGCGTTGATGACGATCTGGTACGGGATCGAGAACGGCGTTCCCACAGCCGACTGGAGCCCGGGCGCTTTCGCCCCCACGAGCCAGGCGGATCAGCCGCAATGGCCCAAATGGGGCCAATACTACGAGACGAAGGGGCAGGCGGGCGAGCCGCCTGCCGACCCCGCCGCCAAGCAGCTGCTCGAGCTGTTCCAACAGTGGAACGTCTCTGAGACCACGGAGCAGCGGCGGGACATCTGGAAGAAGATGCTCGATATCTATGCGCCGGAATGCTTCACGATCGGCACGGTGGCCAATGTCAAGCAGCCGATCGCCATGCGCCGAAACATGGTCAACGTGCCGGAAGAAGGCCTCTACAACTGGGATCCCCACGCCCAGATCGGCATCTATCGGCCCGATACCTTCTGGTACACGAGCAGCTAGAGCCCCTCTGCCGTCAGCTTGCGACCTTGCGCAGCCATAGGCTCGTCTCGAATGCGCCCGCGACCAATGGCAGGCTCGCGATCACCGATGCGCCGAGCGGTCCAGCCATGCGGGTCACGACATAGTGGCTGGCGAAGAGCGGCTCGACGCTTTCTCCTTGCAGGAGAGCAGCAATGAGGAGTTGCTCGCTGTAGCCGCGCCACCTCCAGCTTGCCGGATAGGGATCGGGTAGAAAGACGTCGTGGACGTGGACGACAACGCCTTTCGCAAGGTACGGGAGCCGGTGGTTCAGCAGATGGTCAACATCGGTCCCCGGCATCGCTACATGGCCCGAATCGATAAAGAGGATATCGCCCTCGGCCAGCGCCGAAAACGGCTCGTCACCCGCATCCTGCACCAGCGTTGGCAGGTGTCGCACGGCCAGCCCGGCGAGGGCTGCGCGGGGTGACGGATCGATGCAGGTGACCTCAGCATCGATGCCACCGTCGCGGAGCGCCCTAGTCATGAAGCGGGTCGAGTGCCCCGAGCCCACCTCGACGATGCGGCGAGGCCGAAGGCGGCGGACCATGGCGTACGCGGCCGCAGCGTCAAGTCGTGGGAACCAGTCCTGATCGAACCGAGGCTCCGGCGCCGGGCCTTTCAAAGCGGCCAGGGCATCGGCATGTCGGTCGATCTCTCCAAGCAGGCTCGAAAAGGACGGTTCCGCCGCCCGCAGCTGCTCCTCGATGAAGGGGTAGCTGATCGGGTGACATGCTGCGGCATGGCGAAAGGGGATGAAGAATCCACCCTGCGCGAGGCCCGTCAGGGTGCCCAGCCTCAGCCACAGGCTTCGCCAGCGCGGGTGGGTCACGAGCACGGCCCGGAGGCTCGAGGAGCGCTCAAGGCTCCAGAACCAGGCCCTCGCGTCCGACCAGGGATCCAGGGCGGGCGTCGGCAAGCGCCACGGCGATCCTGTCGAGCTCGACGTCGTCGTGCTCTGGCAGATGATGGAAGGTGACGAGCCGGCCGGCGCCCGCCTCCTCGCAGAGCCGGACGCCTTCCTGCCATGTCGAGTGACCCCAGCCCTTGAACTGCGGATACTCCTCGTCCGTGAAGGTGGCGTCGTAGATGACGATCTCGCTGCCGGCGATCAACTCGAGGATGCGAGAATCCCGGCCCTCGGCAGGATGCTCGGTGTCGGTGACATAACAGATCGAGCGGCCATCGAACTCGATCCGGTATGCCGTGGCGCCGCCGGGATGATTGAGGGCAGCGGTCCGCACGGCGACGTCATCGTATGGATGGAGGGTCACGCCGGCGTCGAAGTCGTGGAACGCCATGTGTGCGTGCATAATGCCGAGGGACACGGGGAAGAACGGCGAATCCATCAGGCTGCAGAGCACGCTCTCGAGGTTGCGGTTCTGGCGTCGCAGATGCCCGTTCCACAGCTCGAAGCAATTGCCCTGCCGGTAGGCCGGGCGGAAGAACGGCAGGCCGGTGATATGGTCGACGTGGGTGTGCGAGAGCAGGATGTGCGCCGCGATCGGCTGGTCATCTTCCAGCATCGTGTTGCCAAGCGTGCGCAGCCCGGTGCCGGCATCGAGAATGATTCGGCGGCCGGCGCAGAGAACCTCCACGCAGGCGGTATTGCCGCCGTAGCGCACCGTCTTGCGCCCCGGGCAGGGTATCGTGCCGCGAACACCCCAGAACCGGGCGGAGAATTCGCGCTTCGCCGCCATGCCCCTTCTCGTCGGGTCCTTCACAGCGAGAGAAGCAGGAATGGAAGGTCCCGGCAACCTCATGCGCGCTCAGCCGCTCGAGGACAGAACGCGCCGGTACATGAAGTACCGACCCTCTGGAACCGCGGCCGGCAGGCGGAGTGGCCGCAGGCCCGGCGTCCGCAAGTCCTGATCCGAGGCGACGATGGCGCCTTCGGCGAGCATGGGCGGAAGCAGGTGCGCGAGCCAGCCGGCGAGGCGGGCGTTCCGCGCCTCGTCGCCCGTGCCGATGTCGCTATGGAGGAGCACCGCCGGTGTTCCTATTCGCTGCAGGGCTGTCGGAACGGTCGCCGCGAAGTCCCCGACCACGAGATAGGGGTCGGGAGGCAGGCAGCCGGGGTGTGGCGCCGGGCGCCGCTCGAAGACGAATATCTCGCGACCAGGAAGTCCTTCGCGCAGATGGTCGTAGGTCCGCCCATTGCCGAGCCCGAGCTCGATGACAGGTCCGTGCATGTCCGAGATCAGCTCGAAAGCGAGATCGAGGCACGCGCGTTGCGCCATCAGCCGATGGATCACCGTGTCGAGCCGGCTCAAGCTCGTTCTCCGCCTCGTGTCACCGCTTGATCCGCTTTCCGCATGCATCCTATCCCTGAACCCGGCTGAGCGGGTTAGGCTCCCGCCCGGTCGCAACACCAGGAACGGCGTCGAACGTGCGCTCACCCATCGTCCACCACCCTGCCTATACCGTGCCTCTTCCGGCGTCGCACCAATTCCCGATGGGTAAGTTCGCAGCTCTCATGGCCTATCTGTGCGATACAGGCTTGGCCCTCCCGGCCCAGATTGCCAAGCC
Organism: uncultured Alphaproteobacteria bacterium; assembly: GCA_963735065.1. Lineage (GTDB taxonomy): Bacteria > Pseudomonadota > Alphaproteobacteria > Geminicoccales > Geminicoccaceae > CAVTJL01. The sequence continues at coordinate 1,116,472 of CAVTJL010000001.1, forward strand.
GTTGCCGGCGCCGCGCTCATGGCTCGAGCTCGCGCACAGCTCGAGCTATGTCACTGCGGTGCTCGAGCAGCGCCTGGATCCCGAGGCCGTGCGGCGCCTGGGCCTGCCGCTCAGCCCGGAGCTGGCGATGCGGAGCCGGACCGCCACGGCCGGGACGGTGCTGACGGCTAGGCTCGCTCTGGAGCACGGCGTCGCCTGCAACACCGCCGGCGGTAGTCATCACGCTTTTGCCGAGGGCGGTACGGGCTTTTGCGTCTTCAACGACGTGGCCGTAGCGGCGCTCCTGCTGCTGGAGGAGGGCACGGTGCATCGGGTCTTGGTGGTGGATCTCGACGTGCATCAAGGCGACGGCACCGCCGCCATCTTCGAGGGTGATTTCGAGGGTGGTGACCTTCTCGGTCCATTGTCGCACCAACTTCCCGGCGCGCAAGCGCCAGAGCGACCTCGACGTCGCCCTCGATCCGGGCACCACAGACGATGACTATCTCACCGCGCTCGAGCGGGCTTTGACGTCGCTTATCGATCGCGTTCAGCCGGATCTCGCCTTTCTCAACGCCGGCGTCGATCCGCACGTCGATGATCGACTGGGTCGCCTCGCGCTGTCTGATGCGGGTCTTGCGGAGCGCGAGCGCCTCGTGCTCGATGCATGCCGCGCCCGCGGCGTGGCGCTCGCCTGCGTCGTCGGGGGCGGGTATGCCCCGGCATTGGATGCGCTGGTCGCACGCCACGCGATCCTCTTCGACGCGGTCCGTGCCCTACCCAGCTGGTAGCACGCCGCCGCTCATCTGGCGGCTTCGGGCAGAACGAAGATCTTGCCGGGATTCATGATGTCGTCCGGATCGAGCGCACGCTTGATGGCCACCATCATCTCGACCGCGCCACCGTGCTCCCGAACCAGACTCTGCATCTTGCCGAGGCCGATCCCATGCTCGCCGGTGCAGGTGCCACCCATCGAGAGCGCGCGGTCGACCATCCGTTCGTTCACGGCCTCGGCGCGCCGCCATTCGGCAGGGTCGTCCGGATCGAGCACCATGACCAGATGAAAGTTGCCGTCGCCCACGTGACCCAGGATGGGTGCCACGAGCCCGGAGGCCTCGATGTCCTGCTGGGTCGCGCGGATGCAGGCGGCCAGGGACGAGATCGGTACGCAGACATCCGTCACCAGTGCCTGCCCACCCGGCCGGAGAGCCAGGGCGGCGTAGTAGGCATCATGCCGCGCCTGCCACAGCCTGTTGCGTTCCTCGGTATGTGTCGCCCAGGCGAAGCGACCCCCGCCATGCTGCTCGGCCGCCTCGCGCGCCAGCTCGGCCTGCTCGGCGACGGCGGCGCCGGTGCCATGAAACTCGTAAAACAGAGTGGGTGCCGCGATCAGGCCCTCGAGCTTCGAGAACGCAATGCAGGCGCGCATCTGTACGGCGTCGAGCAGCTCGATCCGGGCCACCGGGATCCCCAGCTGGATCGTTTGGATGACCGCCTCGACCGCGGCCTCGACGCTCGGGAAGGTGCAGACGGCAGCCGAGATGGCATCGGGAATGGCGTAGAGCTTGAGTCCCAGCTCGGTAATGAGACCCAGCGTCCCCTCCGAGCCGATCATTAGCGCCTTGAGGTCGTAGCCGGCGGCCGACTTCCTGGCGCGGCCGCCCAGCCGAACCACCCGGCCGTCGGCCAGCACGACCGTGAGGCCGAGCACGTTTTCCCGCATCGTTCCGTAGCGCACGGCGTTGGTGCCGGAAGCGCGGGTCGCCGCCATGCCGCCCAGCGTCGCGTCCGCGCCCGGGTCGATCGGAAAAAAGAGCCCACGATCGCGCAGATGGGCATTCAGCTGCTTGCGCGTGACACCGGCCTCGACGCGGCAGTCGAGATCGGCCTCATTGACCTCGAGAACGGCACCCATCATGGACAGATCGATGGCGATGCCGCCTCGCACCGCCGCCACATGGCCCTCGAGCGACGTGCCTACGCCGAACGGGATCACCGGAACCCGGTGCCGGCCGCAGATCCCGACAATCGCCGCCACCTCCTCCGTCGAGCGGGCGAACGCGACGGCGTCGGGCGGTTGCGGCGGATGATGGGCCTCACCTCGCCCATGCTGCTCACGGACGGAGGCATTGCAGCTGAGCCGCTCGCCCAGCAACGCCTTGAGCTCATCGAGCGCGGCGCCAGAGGCGCCGAACGCTTTTCTCGACGTGATCACGGGGCTGCATCCTTCCTTCGACACCTGCGATGTCCTAACAGACGATCCCGGGCGGAGGCCACATGCTGCGCTGCCGGGCGGCATGTGCTCATGCCGTGAGCATTCGGCACCGCCCGCCGCGGCCGCGCCTCGGGCGTGGTCGCTTGTGGTACGCTCGTTGCAGCAGCGAGGGGCAGGGAGAGACGGGATGGTGGGTTCGTGGCTCAGAGCGCGGCAGGCGCTCGTCAGTGTTTGCGTGGCCGTTGGTGTCCTGGCGTTGGCAGTGCCGGCCTTCGCCTTGGACAAGGTCACCTTCGGAACCAACTGGAAGGCCGAAGGCGAGCATGGCGGGTTCTATCAGGCCATCGCCGATGGCACCTACGCGAAATACGGGTTGGATGTGACGATCCGGCAGGGTGGGCCGCAGGTCAACCATGACCAGCTGCTGGCAGCGGGCCGGGTCGACCTCAATATGGGTGGCAATCTCTTCGGGCCATTCAACTTCCTGCGCGAGCACGTGCCGATCGTCACCGTGGCCGCGATCTTCCAGAAAGAGCCACAGGTCCTGCTCGCCCACCCCGGCACCGGCATCAGCAGCTTGGCCGACCTCAAGGGACACCGGCTGCTCCTCGGGAACGACGGACGGAACACCTTCTTTCTCTGGCTGAAGCAGGTGTACGGCCTCACCGACGACCAGGTTCGCCCCTACACCTTCAACCCGGCGCCCTTCATCGCCGACAAGAACGCGGTTCAGCAAGGCTACGTCACGTCGGAGCCCTATGCCATCGAGCAGCAGGCTGGGTTCAAGCCCGAGGTGCTGATGCTGGCCGATGCCGGCTACGACACCTACTCGACGACCATCCAAGCCCGGGCCGAGACCGTCGAGAAGCACCCGGACCTCGTCCAGCGCTTCCTCAACGCGTCGATCGAGGGGTGGTACAACTATCTCTATGGCGACAACACGAAGGCCAACGCGCTCATCAAGAAGGACAATCCCGAGATGACGGACGGCCAGCTGGCATTCACGCTGGCGGCCCTGAAGAAATACGGGATCGTGGACTCCGGCGACGCCCTGACGATGGGCATTGGCGCCATGACCAAGGCGCGCTGGGAGAGCTTCTTCAAGAAGGCCGTGAGCTGGGGTCTCTATCCGGCCGACCTGCCCCTCGAGAAGGCGTTCACGCTGGCCTTCGTCGACAAGGGCGTCGGCCTCGATCTCAAGAAGAAGCTCTTGGGCAACTAGCCATGGCGACCGCGACGGTGCCCTCCCGGACGGCGCTGGCGGGCCAGTCGCGGGTCCTGGTTCGGCTTCGCGGCGTCGAGAAGGTCTTCTCCAACGGCACGCAGGCCCTGCATGGCCTGGATCTTGTCGTCGGCGAGCACGAGTTCTTGAGCCTTCTCGGTCCGTCCGGCTGTGGCAAGAGCACGGCGCTGCGCCTCATCGCGGGGCTTGGAGAGGTTTCCGGGGGCACGATCGACTGGCCCTCGGGCGGCGCGCGCGGCGACGTGGGCTTCGTCTTCCAGGAGCCGACGCTGATGCCTTGGGCCACGGTGTTCGGGAATGTGTGGCTGCCCCTTCGCCTCCAGGGGCAGTCGCGCCGGCAGGTGCGCGACGAGGTGATGGAGACACTGGCCCTGGTCGGCCTCGATCAGTTCGCTGAGGCCTATCCGCGTGAGCTCTCCGGGGGAATGAGGATGCGCGTCTCCATCGCGAGAGCGCTGATCACCCGTCCCCGCCTTCTTCTCATGGACGAGCCCTTCGCCGCTCTGGACGAGATCACCCGCAATCGGCTGAACGACGATGTGCTCCGCCTTTGGGAACGGCAGAGCTGGACCGTGGTCTTCGTCACGCACAGCGTCTACGAGTCGGTCTACCTCTCGAGCCGCATCGTCGTCATGGCGCCGCGTCCGGGTCGTGCGGTCGAGGAGCTTGAGATCGCAGCCCCCTATCCACGGAGTGAGTCCTACCGGACGTCCGAGCTCTACAATGCCGATTGCCGGGCGGCCTCCGCCGCGCTGCACCGCGTGATGGATGATTGAGCCGATGTCGACGCTCATCAGGCGCGAGAATGTGTCGGTCGGCGCCGAGGAGCCGGGGCGCTGGACTCCGGCCCGGGTCGAGGCGGTCGCCCGTATCGTGGCCCCCCTCACCCTCGCCTTCCTGGCACTGCTCGGTTGGGACCTGGTGGTCCGCATCAACCACATCCCGCCCTATATCCTGCCGGGCCCTCTTCTGGTGGCCAAGGCATTGTGGACGGATTGGGGCACGCTCTATCCTTCCTTGCTCGTCACCTTGAAGATCACCTTTATGGCCCTTGGCGTCGCCATCGTCGGCGGTGTCGGGCTGGCCGTGCTTTTCAGCGTCTCGCGGTGGATCGAGCTCGCGCTCTTTCCCTTCGCTGTGATCCTTCAGGTAACGCCCATCATCGCGATAGCGCCCCTCATCTTGATCTATGTCGACAATACCTACGCGGCGCTCCTGATCTGCGCCTGGATCGTGGCCTTTTTCCCCATCCTTTCCAACACCACGCTCGGCCTCAACAGCGCGGATCACAATCTGCGCAATCTCTTCGAGCTCTATGGAGCGTCACGCTGGCAGGAGCTTCGCTATCTCCGCCTGCCCGCTGCCATGCCCTACTTTCTGGGCGGCCTCAGGATTGCCGGCGGCCTGTCGCTGATCGGCGCCATCGTGGCGGAGTTCGCCGCGGGCACGGCGGGAACGGGCTCCGGCCTCGCCTATCGCATCCTGGAGGCCGGGTACCGGCTCAACATCCCCCGCATGTTCGCGGCGCTCATCCTCATCTCGGTGACAGGCATCGTCATCTTCCTGTTCTTCACCCTGCTCTCGCATCTCTGCCTTCGCCGTTGGCACGAAAGCGCGGTTCGTCGCGAGAACTGAGCTCCCGCCTCGGTATGGGAGCTGGACCGCGGCCTCCTCAGCCGATCGTGGCGAGCACGGGTGCCGATGGCGCCGGAGCGGACGTCCCGATCTGAAAGGCGGCTGACAAGTCGGCGGCTGCTCGCGCCGCGGATGCCTCGTCGTGCGCGTGGATCAGAGCGAGCGGCTCGTCGGACGACACCCATTCACCAACTGCCTTGACCGCATCGAGGCCGACGCTGTGGTCCAGCTTCGCGCCCGCAGCTGATCGGCCGCCGCCAAGCCTCACCACAGCCAGCCCCAGCGCCCTGGCGTCGATGCCCATAACCCAACCGGCCTCTCGGGGCTGCACTGCCAGCAAGACCGGGGCGCGCGGCAGATGGAGGGTCGGGCGATCGAGCAGGTCCGAGGGCCCGCCCAGCAGATGGATCATGCGACCGAGCCGCTCGGCGGCGGCGCCGGAGCGGAGCGCCTGCTCGACCATGGCCTGGGCGCGCTCGAGCGTCGGGGCAAGACCGCCCAGCGCCAGGAGGTGCGCGGCCAGCGAGCGGGTAACCGCCCAAAGCCTCGGGTCGAGGGCCTCGCCGCGAAGCGCCGCCACCGCTTCGCCCACCTCGAGGGCGTTGCCTGCGGTGCGACCGAGGCATTGACCCATCTCGGTCAGCAGCGCGCGACAGGGCAGGCCTGCGCCGCCCGCGACGCGAGCGATTGTCGTCGCCAAGGTCTCCGCCTCATGGCGGGTCGCGAGGAAGGCGCCGGAGCCTGTCTTGACGTCCATCACGAGCGCCCGGGCGCCGCCGGCCAGCTTCTTCGAGAGGATGGAGGAGACGATGAGCGGCAGGCTGTCGACCGTCCCTGTCACGTCGCGAACGGCGTAGAGTCGGCGGTCGGCCGGGGCCAGATCCGCGGTGGCGCCGACGATGGCGCAACCAGCCTCGCGAACGGCCCGCCGGAAGGTCGGCGTGTCGACGTCTGCGCGGTAGCCGGGGATGCTCTCGAGCTTGTCCAGCGTGCCGCCGGTATGCCCGAGGCCACGGCCCGAGATCATTGGGACGAAGCCGCCGCAGGCGGCGACGATCGGGGCGAGGAGAAGGCTCACCTTGTCGCCGATCCCGCCCGTCGAGTGCTTGTCGAGCGCGGGGCCCGGCAGCTCGTCCCAAGCCAGGACGCGGCCCGAATCGCGCATCGCGAGGGTCAGAGCCACGGTCTCGGCCTCGCTCATGCCCTTGAGGCAGACGGCCATCGCGAAGGCGCCGGCCTGGGCGTCGCTGGCGGTGCCCGAGGCCAGCGCTTGGACGAGCTCGCCTATAGCTGCTTGGTCGAGCGTCTCGCCAAGCCGCTTCCGGCGGATGATCTCCTGTAGCAGCGCCAACTGTCGGCTCCCGCGGCCCCATCGGCCCGCGGATCATCCTACGGCGATGGGCCGGCTCGTCGAGGCCCTGCAGCTGAGGTAAGCGTCGAGATCAGAAGCTCAGCGTGATGTTCACCGTGTCGACATAGACCCCTGCCGGCACGGACTGACGCCCCGGGATCGAGCCGTAGACCGGCACCGTGCCACTTCCTCGGTCCGTGAGGGTGATCGTCTGCCCGGCCTTGCCGGTTTGCCACACGGACTTCCGAGCGTCGTCCTTGTACAGATCGTAGGCGATCCGATCGCCGCCGGTGCTCGCCATCATGCGGGTCTTAGCGGTCCCACCCTGGCCGCCATCCAGCTCGATCAGGAGGTCGCTCGCGGGACAGTCGTCGTAGCCGATGCTGCCTTCCGCGAGGAGCGGATCGCGCTGGCCGCTGACATAGGTGCCAAAATCGATCGAGCTCGAGCTAACCGTGCAGGTCACCTCGACCTCAACTCGAACGTCGAGCGTGCCGCTATCGCCGGCGGCGTGGGCGGCGACCGAGGTCGCGACGAGAGCCAGGAGCGCCAGGAGCCTGGCTGAGCATCGTGGCATGATGGCCTTCTCCCCGAGCTGTCAGTGGCCGGCGGCATCGGACCATGCGGCCCTATCCGGCTTCGGGAAGATTATGGTCGCGCTGGTTAACGCCCGGCTAACGCCGTTCTCCGCCTCCTCCTTGGTGCCGCGACAGCGCTGTGCGGCCTTCTCGGTAGGGCCAGGTCGGCCCGCGAGCCCGAGCAGCGATGATCCGGAACCGGCGATCCCATGGGCCCGGGTCGCTGGCTGGCCCCCTGCTCGTCACGACAGATCGAGCCGCTGGCCGCTCGTCCGGTCAAAGAGAATCAGAATTCTCGTGCGCGAAAGTGATGCCGATCGGCTCGCCCTCCGCGAGGCGTCGTTTCTCGCCAAGCCGCGCTTTGATCAGGCTGCTGCCGAAGCGGATGTTGACGATCGAGCTGTCGCCCAGAATCTCGGTGAGGTAGACGCTGGCGGGAAAGCCATCGACGCCGATCCGCACATCGCCCGGCCGGACCCCCAGGACGACGGTCCGCGGCTGGCCCGTTCCCAACTCTGCGACGGGGAGCTCGAGTGTCTGGCCTTCGATCGAGATCGTACGGCCGCTGAGCTCGCCCGGGATGAGGTTCATTGCCGGATTGCCGAGGAAACTGGCGACGCGCGTGCTCGCGGGCCTGTCGAAGACGTCCTCCGGCGAGCCGATCTGGGCCAGCTCGCCCTCGAAGAACACGGCCATCCGGTCTGCCATCGTCATCGCCTCCTCCTGATCGTGCGTGACGTAGACCGTCGTCACGTCCAAGGAGCGCTGAAGCTTCATGAGCTCGACCCGTGTCTCCACACGGAGCTTGGCGTCGAGATTGGAGAGGGGCTCGTCGAGCAGAAAGAGCTTCGGCTTTCTCACGATCGCCCGTGCCAGCGCTACTCGCTGCTGCTGGCCCCCCGAGAGCTGGCCCGGCTTGCGCTCCAGCAGCTCACCGATCCTGACCCGGGCAGCGGCATCGGCCACCGCCTGGTCCATCTCGCGCTTCGCTGTGCCCACCATCCGTAGCGGAAAGCTGATGTTCTGACGGACGGTCATGTGAGGGTAGAGAGCGTAGCTCTGGAACACCATCGCGACGTCGCGATCGCCGGGCTCGTGCCGCGTCACATCCTCGCCGTCGACCAGCACCTGGCCCCGATCCGCCTTCTCGAGGCCGGCCAGGATGCGCAGCGTCGTGGTCTTGCCCGACCCGGACGGTCCCAGCAACGCGAAGAACTCGCCGGGCTCGACATCGAGATCGAGGGAACGAAGCGCCGTCACCGCCCCGTGGGTCTTGACGATCCCCCGCATGCCCACCCGACCCAGACCGGTCATCGCCGCCCCCCACCCTTGACGGCCCCGATCGTGAGGCCCTTGACGATGTGCCGCTGCGCCACGAGCCCGAGAATGATGACGGGGCCCATGGCGATCATCGCGGCGGCGCTGAGCTTGGCCCACTGCGTCTGCTCGATGCCGACGAAATTGAACATGTAGACGGTCACCGTCTGGATGGTTTTCCCGCCGAGCAGCACCGCGAACAGGAACTCGTTCCAGGCATTGAGGAACACGAAGACCACGGTGACGGCGATGCCACCCCGGACCTGCGGCAGGATCACGTACCAAAAGGCGCGATAGCGATTGGCCCGATCCAGCAGAGCCGCCTCCTCCATCTCCCGCGGGATGTCCTCGAAGTAGGAGACGAGGAGCCAGATCGCGAAGGGAAGCGAGAAGGTCAGATAGACCGTGACCAGCCCGCGATAGGTGTCGATCCAGCCGATCTTGTTGAACAGCAGGAAGAAGGGAATGACGAAGCCGATGCGTGGCAGCATCTGCGTGGCCAGGATGTAGAAGCCGATCGGGCGACGCCCGAAGAAGCGCAGCCGGGCGAACGCATAGGCCGCGGGCACGGATACCACGATCGTGACGATCGTGGTGAGAATGGCGACGGCAAGGCTGGTCGCGAGATGCGGCAGAATGGAGGTCGCCCCGAAGATCACGTCGGGGTAGTTCCGCCAGACGGGGCTGAAGATGAAGAGTGGCGGATAGGCCATGACGTCGATCTCGTTCTTGAGCGACGTCACGAAGGTCCAGAGCACGGGAAAGGCCCAAAGGACCATGACCAGCGAGGCAAGGGCGACCAGCAGGAGGGCGCGCAGGCCACTGCCCTTCATCGGGCTGTCCTGAGCGCCATGAGAATGCCCGAGATGCCCAGCGAGATGATCAGCAGCACGACGGCGAGGGCAGAGCCGTAGCCGAAGTTCAGCTCGATGAACGAGGTGCGATAGGCATAGAGGTTGAGGATTTGCGTGGCCGTGCCAGGGCCGCCCCCGGTGAGTGCCAGGATGGCGTCAAACGCCGACAGCGCCATCACCATTCTCAGGATGACAACGATGATGATCGCAGGTCGCAGCAGCGGCAGCGTGATGTACAGGAAGCGCTTTAGGGTGCTGGCGCGGTCGATGCGCGCGGCCTCGTAGAGATCGGCCGGAATGGAGGCGAGGCTGGCGAGAAAGACGAGAAAGGCGAAGGGCGTCCACTGCCAGGTGTGGACCAGGATCACGGAGACGAGCGCCATGGTGCGGTCGCCCAGCCAGTTGTGCGAGCCGAGGCCCAAGGCGATCGATGCCAGATCGAGCAATCCCGTTCTCGGCGTGAACAGGAGCTGGCGCCAGATCAGACCGATGACGACGGGTGCGAGCACGATCGGCAGGATCGCTGCCACCCTGAAGAGCGGCTGTCCGGCCGGCACGCGCATCACGAGCAGCGCCAGGCCGAGCCCGATGACGAGCTGCAGCGCCACCGTGACGGAAGTGTAGATGGCGCTGAGCCGCAAGGCCTCGAAGAACCGGGCGTCGGTCAGCATGTCCTTGTAGTTGGCGAGCCCGACGAAGCCGTTCATGAACGGCATCGAGAGGTTGATGCTGAAGAAGCTGTTCCAGATGAGGTAGGCGAGCGGGAAGGTGGTGGTGACGAGGAGGATCAGGAAGGCCGGTCCCACCATGACGAGAGCGAAACCCCGCTCTCCCTTGATGGCGGCAGCAATTCTGGCACCCATTCGCACGCTTCCCGCTCGCCGACGAGAGCCAGCCTACTGCCCCATGATGCGGTCGATCTTCGCCTGCGACGTCTCGAGAGCCTGTTTCGGCGTCATCTGGCCGACGAGAGCGGCCTGAACGGCGGTCGCCATCTCCGTGCCCACGGCCGGCCATTGTGGCACGCGCGGCCGCCAGTCCGCATCGGTATCCTGCTGCATCGACTCGGTCGCGGCCTGGATGAAGTTCTCGCCGCCGCTCTCGAGGATCTTGCGGAACTCGGGCGTCTCCCAAATTGAGGTGCGATTCACGCCGAAGCGCAGCGGGCCGGTGCCGCCGTAGGATGTGCGAATCTGGGTCTCCTTGGAGGTGGCCCACTGCACGAACAGCCAAGTTGCCTTTTTCGCGCGGTCGGAGAGCGCGCCGTTGACCTGGAAGCTCCAGTTCCAGATCGAGGTGACGCGACGACCGGAGGGGCCCTTGGGCCAGCGGGCGCAGGAGACATTCCCGGCTACCCGCGACCGCTTCGGATCGGAGAAGAGATAGGCCTGGGTGAAGCCGTCGATGTAGGAGGCGAGCCTTCCCTGGCCGAAGGCGTCACCAAGCTCCGGCCAGTTCCAGTTCTCCACGCCCGGCGGGGCGAAGCGCTTCTCGAGGTCGATGTACCATTCGAGAGCGGCCAGTGCCTCGGGCGTGTTCCAGTCGAGCTTGCCGCTCGAGGTGAACCACTTCCCGCCGAACTCGCAGAAGATCGACGGATAGATGTACATGTTCTGGCCGGGGCCGGCGAAGCCTCGCAGCGCCGCCCCCCAGATGTGATTGTCGGGATCGTGGATCGCCGCCGCGTTGGCGACATATTGATCCAGCGTCTCGGCCGGTTGCAGGCCCTTTGCCGCATAGAGATCCTTGCGGCAGAACTGGATGGTGGCCTCACCGTCGAACGGCAGGCCGTAAAGCTTGCCGTCGATGGACGTCGCGGCCCGCCAGCCTGGAATGATGTCCTCGACGTCGAACCATTCGGGATCGGTGAGGGTTTTGTCGTTCAGATAGATGTCGAGTGGGTCGATCCACTTGTTCGTCACATAGAGCGGATAATACATGGGGTCCGTCTGCGAGCTCGCCAGATTGCCGGTTTTCGCAGACAGGTCGAGCACGGCCTTCTGGCGCAGGTCGAGCGGTGGAATCTTCTGGAAGGCAACGTCGATGCCGGTCAGCGCCTTGAACTCGGGCAGGCGCGCGAGCAGCCGGTCCGTGCCGGCGAAAGGAATGCCTGCTACCTGGATCGACTCGCCTGAAACCTGCTTCCAGTCGATCTTGGCTTTCTCATAGGCGGCCAGATCCATGCCTTCCGCGCGCGCGGACCGCAGAACCCAGGGTGCTGCCATCCCGATGGCCGCGGCACCCGCCCCCAAGCGCATCAGCTCGCGACGGGTGGTCGCGATGGCGCCACGAGCCTCCTCTGACTTCGTCATTGCCCTGCCTCCCTTTCGACGCTGCATGGTGTGCGTCGTTTGCCTCGACCTTATGGCCGTCTTTGAATCACTGAGCTTCGGCGATGACAACCGGGCGATGCTAACGTTGTCATCAAGATCTGTCAAAGGCCCGCGACGCCCAGAGCGCTATCAGGCCGGGTTGCGGGCGAAGGCGATCAAGGCGGCTGATGGGCGGCGCGTGCCCGGGACCGGCTGCCTCCTCAGCTTGGCCGCTCGTTCTCCGGCAGCGGGGCGGAGCCTGAGGACAAGGAAGCGCGCTCCGCCCCGTCGCAGGCCGGCTTGGGCAGCTTCTCGGCGATGCCGTAGGCCTCCCGGCGGCGGTCCATCTCCTGCCACACCTCGGATGGGTGGATGCCGAGCTCGGTCAGCAGCACGGTCAGATTGTACAGGAGGTCGGCGCTCTCGCGGACCACTGCCTCGCGCTCGGCGCGGACGGCGTCGATGGCCACCTCGGCGGCCTCCTCCACGACCTTCTGCGCCATCTTGGCGACGCCCGCGGCGAGGAGCTTGGCGGTACGCGGCGTCACCGGCGTCTCGGGGTGAGCGCGAAGGGCCTCGGCCAGCAGGGCAAGCCGGTCCACGCCCTGAGCAGCGGTGCCGGCAAGCCTGTCCGGCGCGGGCTGCCGCTTGGCCTTGGATTTCGCTTGTGACTTTGTGGAGCTCATCGAGCTAGGTCGATGCCTGTCAGCGCAGCCATTGCATCGGCCACCCCGGGCGCTGTCGCAAGGATCGCATTGCCCTTCACGAGGCCGTCTCCTGCGAGGAAGTCGTTGACGCGGCCCCCGGCCTCCGTGACGAGCAAGATGCCTGCAAGACAATCCCAGGCGTTGATGTGGTGCTCGGCATAGGCGTCGGTGCGGCCGTCGGCGACATAGGCGAGGCCGAGAGCTCCCGAGCCCGACCGCCTGAAGCTCGCGCCGGCGTCGAGCACCCGACGGGCAATTGTGAAGTATCGCTCGGTCGGCGTCCGTGTCGACCAGCCGAGCTCGACGGAAGCGGTGGCCATCTCTGTCGTGGCCGCAACGGTGATCGGTCGTCCGTTGAGGCTGGCGCCACGGCCACGCCGTGCAAAGAACAGCTCGTCGGTCGCCGGATTGAGAATCGCCCCGAGCTCGATGATCCCGTTTGCGAGAAAGGCGATCGAGACGCAAAAATGCGGGATGGAGCGCACGAAGTTCGCGGTGCCGTCGATCGGGTCGACGACCCAGAGATAATCCCTGATCTCTCCCCCTCCCTCCTCACCGAGCAACCCGTCCTCGGGGAAGGACTTGGACACAGTCTCGCCGATCAGTCGCTCGACTGCCATGTCGACCTCGCTCACATAGTCCTGAGGTCCCTTCAGTGAGACGGAGAGCCCACCTCGGTCACGGAATCGGTCGAGCGCAAGCGCTCCTGCTCGCCGGATCACCTGGTCGCAGACGTCGGCCCGCGCCTGAATAGCCTCGCTCATCGATCGGCCGCCATTGCCCGCCCTACTTGTTTGCTCGTTGCTGTCGCGCTCGATGGGACGCCAGACTGAATGGGATTGCTCTCGCTCCCTGGTTGCCGGCTGTCCGGAACGCCCGGTCCTCTTCTACTCACGAGCGATCTCTATGCAAGGTGATTTCCGGCATCACGCATAACCATGGCCGAGCGTTGAACGCTGCGTCGCTGGCTCAGGCATCCAACGGCGCAAGCCTTTGGGATCTGCGCCGGAAGCCGAGCCGAGGCCGCCGCTCGAGCAGGCCGATCATCCGTTCAGGCCAGCACGGCCATCACCCAGGCAAGCACGAGCATCCCTAGCGTTACAACGGCATAGGCTCGCTGAGCGTTCCGTCCCTGGGGGATGTGCTTGCCGCCCAGAACAAGGCCCGCCCCTATCGCCCCGCCGACCAGGAAGCCCAGCACGTGGGCCCCGATGTCGACATCCTTGCCGCCGAAGCCGAGAAACGCGAGCAGCATCACGCCCCCGCCGAGAGGCGCGAAGCGTCGCAACCCACCGCGCCAGCGTACGGGCCGCGTGAGCCAGGCGTGTGTGGCGAGAATGCCGACCGTGCCGAAGAGAGCCGTCGAGGCGCCTACCGCGGTGTGGTCCGGGGGCTGGAGGAGCGCGTTCAGAGCGTTGCCGAGCCCGCCGGCAAGGAGGGTCGCAAGCCAGGCGAGCCCCGAGCCCAGCACCGGCGCCGCGAGCAGGCCGAACAGCACGCCGAAGGCGATGTTACCCAGGAGGTGGAGCAGGCCCACATGGAGGCAGAGCGCTGTTATCGTTCGCCACCACGCGCCTTCGCGAATCTCGCCGGCATTCGCAGCACCGATCGCCGACCAGTCGATGCCGAAAGCGTGCCGCTGATCGACCGCGAAGAAGAAGAGCATGAGAGCGCAGTAGGCGATTGCCGCGTCCAGCCCTGCGAGAGCTGGGCCGAGGGGTGGCTCTGGTGATGACGCATTCTCTTCGTCATAGGCTCTGAGATGCGCCCCCGCTCTCTCAGCGTCGTCGGTAGCCACGAGCAGCGTCATCCCGCCGTCCGCGGGCATCACCATGCTCTCGATACCCACCGCCATCAGCACGAGGGCACGCTCGTCGAGGGGGCGCCGGCCGTGCGCCCTCGCGATCACGACGGGGTCAACCAATCCGATCGTCCACTACCGTGCTCAGCTTGCGGCGGGATCCGAGCCGCTTCCGATCGCCCAGCTGCCGTCCCAGCTCTCGGCCGGCGGGTTGGTCTCGAGCAGCTCGAGGCGGCGCAGGAAGACGCGGCTCGGACCATCGTCGGGGACGAGGTCGATGCAGGACCGGAAGGACTTGCGCGCCAGGTTCCAGTCACGACGACGATAGGCTCCGAGGCCCAGCTCGAAGCTCTCGATGAGACGAGCGGCGGCGGGCTCCAACGTCGGCCGCGGCGCCATCAGCTCGAACACCGGCTCGGGGCGTGTGCGGCCGCGCACGCGGACGATATCGACGGCTCGGAAGGCGAAGAGATCGCGGGCAGCCTCACAAGTCGCCTGCGCTACGAGGATCCGCGTTCCGAGGGCCTTGTTGGCGGCTTCCAAACGCGCCGCCAGATTCACCGTATCGCCGACCACCGTGTAGTTGCGGGCCCGCGCCGAGCCGATGCTGCCCATCACGACGCCGCCCGTGGCGATCCCCGCGCGCATCTCGAGCCCCGGCGCGACCGCCGCAAGGTCGGGATCGGCCAGAAGCGCCTCACGGAAGGCAGGCAGTCGCTCCCTCTGATCAAGCGCAGCGGCACACGCTTCGCCGGCGTGATCCGTCGGCTCGGTGAAGGGCGGACCCCAAAAAGCCATGATGGCGTCGCCGATATACTTGTCCGTTACACCCGAGCGATCGCCGATCGGGCGCGCCATCGTCGCGATATAGGCGTTGAGGAAGCGCATCAGCGCTGGAGCGGGCAGCCGTTCGGTGAGGCCGGTGAAGCCCTCGAGGTCGAGGAAGGAGACGGTGACCTCGGTCCGGGATCCCAGCTCGAGATCCTGCGCCTGATCGACGAGGCGACGGATGATGCGGGGGTCCAGATACTCGCCGAAGAGACGCTGCAGCCGCTGCCGCCGGCGCTCTGCCGTGATGTCGCGCAGGACCGCTATCACGCCGATCCGCTCGCCGCCCGCATCGCTCGGGGCCCGAAGGAAGGTCGTGCTCACGCTCAAGCTATGGTTCTCGCCGCCGCGGGCAAGCTCGAGCTCCTCGCTATGGGTGGTCTCGGCCTCGTAGATGGCCTTGAGGATCAGCTCGGTCAGCGCCTCGAAGCAGGGCTCGACCAGAAAGATCTCGGCGAAAGGCCGGCCGAGCACCTCGCTTGGGTCGAGACCCAGGATGGCGCCAGCCGCCGGGTTGAGCGAGACGACGGTTCCCGAAAGGTCGATGGTGAGCACCCCGTCGCTCATCTGCATGAGGATGCTCTCATGGATGGCGGCCGTGTGGCGCCCCGCTGCTGTCATTCTCGGACCCCGCCGCCAATGGGAGGCGGCATATCAGTTGCCGCTCAGATACAGCATAGGTGGGACCGCCGGACGCTACCAAGCGCCACCGCCCCGATCGGCACCCTACCGAATGCTGGCGTAGCCCAGCATGCTGATCACCGAGCTTTGCAGGCTATCAATGACCGACCCCACCGAGCGGCCGATCAGGTCGAGCCTGACGATCTGATCGATCCGTGCGCGAGCCGCATGCAGCTTATTGGCCGGGAACACCCGCTCGAGAAGGCCACAGGAATCGGCGAGCGCGATGATCATGACATCGCGTGGATCGGGGATGTCGTCGGATTCGAGCAGGTCGGTGATCCTCAGCTTGACCTCTTGCTGCTCCTGAGCATCGATCAGCGGATAGCGGCGGGTTTCGAAGGCCCAGAGCACCCGGCTGTTCTCGATTCGTAAGATGCCCCGTTCGACGAGCCTGTCGAGAGCGGCATTGTAGAGCTCGGGGCCGCGATGCCGGAGGGTCTCGAGCCATGCTGCTGTGCTCGGGGTCGTGCCGGCGTCGGCGAGATCGGCCAGGACACAGTCGAGGAGCGGCTCACCCGTAGGCGTGGCATCGATCACGATCAGCTGCTCGAGGTCCGTGTCGATGCGGTCTCGCATCGCCAGATCCATGAGCACGGCGCCGGCCAGCGCCGTGTTGATTAGCAGCTCGTTGATGTCGAGGAAGCGGTCTCGCGTCTCGTCGTGCGACAGCAGCAATATCTCTTCGGCAAAGGTGACCATCTCCGGCCCGCCGGGCGGCTTGCTACGATCGCTGCCGAGTTTGGCCAGGATTTCCGAGCCGCGCCGCCCCCGGCCAAAGTCGCGCGCGCATGAGGGTTTGGCAAGCATCAGTTGATCGCCCTTCGAGCGAGCCGCTCGACCTCACCTGTTCCTCTGGGAGTGCCTGCCGTGCTAACCTCTCCGTGACGCGGCGACCGCAGAGTACGAGATGACTGGACGGCGTCGGAGCAGTGAAATCTGGCGGCTGGCCGGTGGGTCACGTCCCGGGTCGAGCTCGTCGTCGAAATGACCGCGGCAGTCGAGCTCTCGATCAGCGCCGACATTGGGGAGATCGCCCGAGTTCAGGATGCGGTCGAGAGGTTCGCGGGTGATGCTTCGTTGTCGCCGCGGGCCAGTCACGTGCTCGCCGTGGCGCTCGACGAGCTGTTGAGCAATGTCATTGTGCACGGCTATGCGGATCGAGGCGTCGGCCAGAGAATCCGCATCCGCATCGAGCGGGAAGCCTCAAATGTTCGGGTCGAGATCGTGGATCGGGCCCGTCCATTCGATCCCACAACGGCCAATATGCCGGATCTGGACGGCGCGCTGGAGAGCCGGGAGATCGGTGGCCTCGGCATCCACTTGGTCCGCACGCTGGTCCAGAGTTTGATCTACGATCGGGGTCCAGACGAGAACCGAACGCGCTTCACCGTGCCGATCGGGTCGGCGGATATGACGGAATCATGAGCTAGGGGCGTTGGGGAGGACCGATGTCGGTACTATCGATCGGCGAGGAGCAGACTGCGAATGCCATTGTCCTGGAACCTTCCGGGCGCCTCGACAGCGTGACGGCCAAAGACTTTGAGACCGCGCTCATCGGCAAGATCGATGCAGGTGCGAAGAGAGTCGTCCTCGACCTGGGTCAGCTTGCCTACATCAGCAGCGCCGGGCTGCGCGTCCTGTTGATCGCGGCGAAGCGGCTCAAGAGCGTCGGCGGCGCGCTGGTGCTGTGCGGCCTCAACCCTTCTGTGCGTGAGGTCTTCGAGATCAGCGGCTTCGTCTCGATCCTCGAGGTCCATCCGGATCGCGATACGGCGCTCTCGGCCTAGTTGCCGTGGCGCGATGGCAGGTGGCGGTGCCGAACCGCTCGGCCGAATCCGGTGAGGATCGAGGCGCCGCTGGCACCAACGAGGCGCCCCAGGGCCTCGACCGGTAGTGCCGGCCCTGCCAGCTCCACCTCGGCGCCAGCGGCAATATCCTCCGGTCCCAAGGTCGCCAGGCTGACCGTCGAAAGCGTCATCGACACGCGGCCTACGAACGGTGCGGCAGAGCCCGCTGCGATGACGAAGCCGCGGCCGGCGATCCCGCTCGGCACGCCGTCGGCATAGCCCGCGCCGATCGTCGCGATCCGTTCCTGTCCTCGCGTGCGGTAGGTCTCGCCGTAGCCGACGCCCACCCCCGAGCCAGGGGCAGCCACGCGCAGCACGGGCGCCGTCACCCGGTAGGCGATCTCGATCGGCTGGTGCCCGTCCGTCGCCGCCTGCAGCCCGAAGAGGGCACCGCCGATGCGGGCAATGTCGAGATGGAAGCGTTGGTCGAGATCGAGGCAGGCCGATGTGGCGATGCTGAGCGGCGCCGGGCCGAGTGCCGCGGCGAGCCGCCGGAACCGCTCAAGCTGGCGAAGATTGGCGCTCGACCCTGGCTCGGCGAAATGAATGAGCTGTGTGATCAGCGCGGCTAGCCTCAGCCGGCCGAAAGCCGGCTCGGCTGCAGCTGTCGCCACCTCGTCGTCCAACAGGCCCAGACGTGTCAGCCCACAATCAAGCTGGATTGCGACATCCATCGCCTGATCATCGGCCAGGCACGCACGAACGTCTGGCAAGGAGGCCAGGACCGGCACGAGACGATGGGCGCGAAAGAGGGCGGGAGACGTCCCCGCGAGCCCGTGCAGCACGAAGATCTGGGCCTCGGGCAACAACCTTCGAAGGCTCATGCCTTCGAGATGGTCCGCGACCCAATAGGTGTCGCACCCTGCGCGTGCCAGCCGCCGCGCCACCGGCTCGAGACCGAGCCCGTAGGCGTCGGCCTTGAGCGCGGCACCGAGCGTACGTCCGCCGAATCGTCGCCGCGCGAAGGCGAAGTTGCGCTCGATCGCGTCGAGGTCGACCGTCAGTCGGGCCGTCGACGCATCGGCAGCGAGAATATCGATCGCGCGGCTCATCGGGGCGGCGGACAAAAGCCGACCTCGATTCGGCCAAGCACGCCGTGACGCCAGTGTGCGCCGCGGCAGCCGGTCTCCAGAAGCGCCTGCTGTCCGGCCACGTCATCCACGGCCAGCCAGCGCACGGGGGCAGGGCTCCGGCTCGAGACGGCGCCGCAACGGCTCCCGGAACGATGGAGGATGTAGCGCAGAAGCCCCTGATACTTGAGCTTGACCGCGACGATCTCGAAATCGTTGGCAAGCAGATTGCGCCAGCTCGGATAGTTCGCCGGAGCCGAGGTCGCATAAAGGTCGGTGATGCCTCTTGCCTCGGCCATCAGGATTCGTCGCCGTGTAAGCTCGCGATGCAGGCCCTGCCCCCGTTGTGCCGATGCTACGGCGCAGCCGGAAGCCTTGGCGAGCGACCCGCCGACCGGCAAGCCCAGCTCCTGCCAGGCACCATCGTCTGCAGCGATCCGACATTGAAGGATCCCATAGGCGACGAGCCGGCCGGCGCTGCGGACGCCGAGGATATGGCCGTCGCCGGCCAGCACGCTCTCGAAGTACTCGGGCTTCTCGGGATTGACGATGCCCTGGCGCGGGAGATCGGCCAGGGCCGCATGATGCAGCGCCACTACCGTCGGCAGGTCGGCCAGCGCCAGCTCGCTCCACTCGAGCCCGGAACCGGCCGGCGCCTCGACCTCAGCCACGAATGATCTCGGCATAGTTGAGCATGGCGAGCGGTGGATAGAGCTGCAGCCGCTTGGCAACCTCGATGTTGATGATGAGCGAGAAGCGCTTCAGTGTCTGGACCGGGATCGAAGCCGGCGGAACGTGTTGCACCAGGATCTGCTCTGCCATCCACGCGGTCAGCTGGCCGATCGAGTAGTATCTGCAGATCAGCCCTGCCAGGGCACCGCACTGGCGGATGGCAAGCTCGGTGGACGCGAATCCCGGCAGGCCGAGATCGAGCGCCGTGGGCGTGACGATATCGCAGATCGTGCCGAAGAATGTGTCGGGCAACAGGTAGAGCCAGGTTGCCCCGGCCTGCTTGATCTCCGCCAACAGCTGCTGGTACCCGTCCGCCACGGGTCGGCCATCCGCGCCGAGGGTGAAGCGCCGCTCGACGAGCCGGAAGCCCATCTCCGGCCCCAGTCGCCGCAGCTCCTCGACCAGCACCAACGAGTTCTGCTCGGTCGGCGTGTAGAGCGCGCCCAGCACGTCGAACGGACGGTAGGACTGGATGGCGCGGATCTGGGTCGCCGGCGGCACGACGTGAAACGCCCCGGTGACGTTTCGCTTGGACGAGGCGAGAGACGGAACGATCTTGGCCTGGACAGGCGCGGCGACAAGCGTGAAGACCACCGGAATGTCGGTGACATAACGCGCGGGATCGGCCGCGTCATATGGGCCGACCACGCCGAGCGTCACCGGCGTGCCCCAGGTGTAGACGAGGTCCGGACGCGTCTGCTTGATCTCCTCGACGAAACCGGCAACGCGGCTGATGTCCCTGTTGGCGTCCCGATGGATCAGGTCCACTGGGACCTTGCGTGCCGCCAGATAGTCCTCGAACCCGCGCTCGACGTCGGTGCGGCCGCGATAGGTGATCATGTAGATGCGGTAGCGGCGGCCGCCGGAGCCATCCTGGGCCTGGCCAAGCGCAGCTGCAGGGGCGATGGCGGCGCCAGCTCCCATCGCAAGTATCGAGCGCCGGTCGATCGACGAGCCCATGGCTCGTACCTCCCCTCAGCCGCGCTGCGCCGGTGACACCGCGACTGGTGCAAGCGCACCCATGACGGCCACCAGTGCGAGCGCGCCGGCTGCAACCACAATCGCCACGACGAGCACGGCGACGTCGAACCCGTATCGCGCGAAGATCATAGCAGCAATGGCCGGGCCGATGGCATTGCCGGCTCTCTCGATCAGCCGAAAGAAGCCGTAGACCGAGCCTTCCGGCAAGTCGGGCGCGAAGCGTCGTCCGAGCTCGCCCACCAGGCTCGACTGCGGGGCGATGCTTATCGCCTGGCCGATGCCAAGTTGCAGCATGAGAAGGGCAGCGCCGACCGCCGGCCCCCAAAGATAGACGTGAACCACCGCGAGCGCGGCAATGAGCGCTCCTGCGGCGACGAACCAGGGCCGCGCGCGCCAACGATCGGCCAATCGCGCGGCCTGGGGAACAAGGAGCAGCATCGCGACGGCATAGAGCATCTGGATCCGGCCGATTGTCGCGCTGTCGAAGCCGGAGCCTGCAATGAAGAGCGGCACGAGATAGAAGGACACCGCGGAGAGCATCAGCTTTGCGGGCAATGCGCAGCCCACGAGCAGGGTGACTAGGGGCAACCGCGTCAACAGGTGTCGAGCGCCTGCAAGTCCCCAGCCCCTGGCGGATGGCGAACCAGAGGGGCGCCGATCGGGCGGCATGGTGATGCGGGCGCAGAGGAGCGCGGCAGCGGCGAGCGCCGCCGAGACCACGAAGGCTTCCCTGATGCCGACCCTGTCGGCCAGAATGCCGCCGACGGGCGGTCCGCAGAGGGCCGCGACCATGATCGCGCTGACGAGGAGCGCCAAGCCGCGCGCGCGGCTGTCGTCGGCCGTGCGGTCGATGATGAAGCCCTGTGCGGCCACAAAGGTCGCCGCGTAGCCGAAGGCCGTGAAGGATCGAAAGATCAGGACCTCGACCAGCGTATGGGCGAGAGCGGTGCCGATGAACCCGACGATGCCCAAGGCTGCGCCGAGCCGTAGCGATCGGCCCCGGCCAAGACGCTCCGTGAGCGCATTCATGAAGAGCTGGCTCATCGCCACGATGGCCATGAAAAGGACGATCGGGAGACTTATCACGAGCTGTGGGGACAGCCCGGGAATGACGGGGTCGAGCGTGGCGATGAAGCCGGGAAGGAACGGCCTTGTCAGCTCCTCGGCGAAGAAGAAGAGGAACAGCGGGGTCCGGACCACGACGAGCCTGCCGAGCGTGGCGGGCGGTAGAGCATCGAGGCGATAGGCCTGCTCAAGCTCGGCGGCAGCACTCAGCGAGCGCGTATCGTTGCGGGCGGCCGCTGTCGCTTGGAGCTCCCTTTGCCGGGTGCGAAGCGCGTCGATGGCGCGATCTATGCGTTGAGCCGCTTGGCCGAAGGCTCCGTCCGGAGCGATCGGCTCCTGGTGGCGCAGGTTGCCGGCGCCGATCGCTTGCACGCGCTCGGCGAGACCGCGGAAAGCTGCGCCAAGGGGGAGGCCCTGGACGAAGGTGAGAGCCTCTAAAGTGACCAGAACCGACGCCAGCAAGACCACGGCGATATCAAGCCAGATGCGCCGCACGGCGCGCTCGACGGCAGCTGGCGGGATGCCGATGATGATCCGGGCTACTCGGCTGCCCGCAACCTCGACCGGCGTCTCGACCCGCAGAAGATCGCTGGGCAAGGTCTTGGTCACGACCAACCGTTCGCCCTGACGGAGGATTGCGTGCGCCACCGAGCCGTCGGCGGTCGTCAAGGCCACCGCCGCAAAGAGCGTGTTGTTCTTCAAGACGTCATCGAGAACGGGCTCAACGCCGTAAAGGCGGTCGAACGGAATGCCATCGGCGATGGCCTGGGCTACCTGTCCTGCGAGAGATTGGCCGACCGTCTCTGCTGTGCGATCGAGCTGCGGCAGGAGAATGCGCTCGGCACTGCCGACTGCGACCCATGAGATTGCCCCGAGAGCAGCAAGCAAGGTGCCGACGATCACGATGAGAACGAAAGCATCGAGCCTACGCATCAGCTGTCATTCCGCAGGCGGCCGTCATTCATCGCTAGCGCGATCGCATCCTGCCGTCGTCTTACCTCAACGATCGTCGGATGGGCATGGGTGCCATCCCTGCCGGGGTCGATGACAGCGATCTCTGCCTGCAGGCGTCGCAGCAGGAAGAGCGTGCAAGCGCCGACGACCGCGAGCGCCGCGACAAGCGCCAGCACCGCCACCTCGGTGATCGACCGCGCCACCTCTCCAAGCGCTCGGCTCATTGTCGGCGCGTCCGCGTACAAGGCCACAGTCCCGACCTCCGCACCGAAGTCGTTGGTGATCGGCACCTTTCGAACGAGCCCGTCATCTGCCGCCTGGCGCTGGTCGGCATCGGGTCCGATGCGCGATGGATCGCTACTGAACAGCACGACCCCCGCGCCGTCGAGCACATCGATCGTGGCAATCAAGGCATCACTGGCCTTCTCGCGCGCGAGAAGGCCCCTCAGGGTCTGCTGGCCCGCGAGGGGCAGGCCCAGCGACAGCGCCGTCTCAATGTCGCTCGCGATGCCCTCGCCGTGTCGCGTCATTCGAGCATCGACGAGGCTCATATAGCTTGAGCGCACGCTGCCGTAGTTCAGGTACGCGCCGAGCCCGATGGCCAGACTGGTCACCACGGCGACCGCACCGAGGAAAAACAGAGCTAGACGAAGCACGGCCGGCCCTTGGCGTCGCCGCCTGCCTCGGCCGTCCTCTTTGGCTCCGGGGCCCCAGAGGAATTGCGTCGGGCGCTTGGTTCTGCCAGACGAGAGACGTATCCCGACGGTTGCGCTTCCATGGCCTTCATCGCCAAGCTTGCTCTGACGCTCGTTGCGGTCTCGACCGCGGCCGGGATCTATCTCGTCGTGCTCGGCGGATGGCTGGTGGACCGGTCCTTCACCGAGCTGCGAGAGGCACGACTAAGCTTTGTCCTCTTCTCGTTGAGATCCACCGTCGAGGCAAATCTCGATCTCGGCTTCGGCCTCCGAGACGTCCAGCAGATACAGGATCTGATCGAGCGCGAGAAGGCTGCCGATCCGACGATCGAGGCGATCGATGTCTCGACCCCTGACGGCGTCTCGGTCTTCAGCACGGATCGTGGTGCGATTGGCGATGCCGTGCCCCAGGCCTGGAGGCGGGCTCAGATTGACCAGCGAGGCGCATCCACGTGGCGGGCCTTCGACCGTGGCGAGGCGATCTTCGGCACGGCGATCGAAGGAGACTTCGGTCAGACCGTCGGACAGATCGCGATCGAGGTCTCGGAGAGCAGCCTCGCGAGCGAGGAGGCGTCAGGCTTCTGGCTTACGGGCGCCCGAGCCCTGTTCATCGCGCCGATCCTGCCGTTGGCCGCGCTGGCGGGTATCCTGATCGCCGTTGTTGCAAGGCGCCCGTTCGATAGAGGCGCGGGCGGCCCAGCCGGCCCGGGCGACTTGATTGCTCCTACCTCTGATCCGGAGCTGGCGGCCGCGGCGGATCGTGCAACACGCGCGATCGCGGCACGCCAAGCCGCGCTGGACGAGGTCTCGGGCGAGCTCGCGCGCGTCGATGCAGAGCTCTGAGCGCTCCCCGTCGGATCCATTGCGGCGCGTTCGGCGCGGCAACCGCTTGGCTGCTGCCGCCGGGTTGATCGTGCTGGTGCTTCTCGGTGGCATGGCACTCCTCTTGGCCGGCAGGCTGGAGAGAGAGTACACGGCGAGGCTGGACAGCGCGGCAGCGCAAGTCTCGCAGGCGATTGGCCGGACCGCGGCCGGGGCCATCCAGCGTGCCGTCGATCTCGGCATTCCGCTGCCGAAGCTCTATGCGGTCGACGCCTACCTGCAACAGATCATAGCGGACAACAGAGAAGTGACGGCGATCACGGTCGTCGATTCGAGCGGCGTGCGTCTCTTCTCGGTGGATCGCAGCGACACCGTCGAGCCGTCTCCGATGCAGGCGATCCGCCTCCCGATCCGAGCCTCGGGCGAGCTTGTGGGCGAGGTCCTCGTAACGCCCGCATCGCGCATCGTCGCGCGTGCGCTCGCCCGCCTCTATTGGTGCATGGCCGCGGTTGTCCTCGTCGCGAGCTTGCTCGTCGCGTCTCTTGTACGCCTTTTCCTCCTCGAGGCGATCGACCTGCCACGATGCCGGCTGCAAGCCACGCTCGGGGCGCTGAGTAGGGGCGTGCTGGTCGAGGTACCTCGAGCACCGAAGGAAAGCCCTCTCAAACCTCTCTATCGCGCGGTACGGCTGCTTGCCGAGCCTCTGCACGAGCAGCGGCAGGATGTGATCAGGCAGGCGGAGGAGATCCGCGCGATCGACTTCGACAACAGCCTCGGGCCGCGCGTGGATCGTGCGCTGGCAGGTCTCTCCGGCGGTACGAGCCCCTCGCAACCTGTCCGCCGCGGGACACAGGAGGACCGCTCGGCGCTCTGGGCCGGATGGTGGGCGCTGCCGGTGATCGCTGCGGCCCAGATGGTTTCGCCCCTCCTTACAGGCTTTGCCACCGACCGCGCCTATGTCGGCACGTCGCCTGAGTCGGCGGTCGCCTTCCTGGCGGCGGTGCAGGGTGTTTTCACGATTCTCGCTCTCATCGTCATCGATGCGGCTCGGGCCGTCCCGTCCCGAATGCTTACGGCGATCGCTCTGCTATCTCTTGGCCTCGCGACCGGCGGCGTTGCGTGGATTCGTGACTATGACCTCTACCTCGTGGCTCGCGGGGTCGCATCGCTCGCATTTCCGGTGGCCGTCGCCGGCTTTCTGGGCGCTCCGGGTCGCCGGCTGCGCCTGCCTGCCATTCCGATAGGGATCCTTGCGGCCGTGGCCGTCGGCCCGGTCCTCGGTACGCTCGTAGCCGAGCTGACTGGCCGTCGCTCGACCTTCGCTACAGCGGGTGTGCTGATCCTCCTCATGATCGGTCCAGCCCTCGTTGCCCTCGCGCCAGGCCGCCGCCGGATCGGCTCGGCGCTGGTCTCGAGGCGTCCGAGGGGCCTCCAGTCCGTCATCATTGTGCTCGTTTCGGCGGCGGTGGGGTGGTTCATGCTGACGGCTCTGCCTGCCTTTGCTCAGCGTGCCGACTTCGCCCTGCTGGGGCTCGCGTTTGCCGGCTATGCCTCGGCGCTTGTCGTCTCGATGGTCGTCCCGCCCTGGCTATGCCTTGGTGCGGCGCTGATTGCCTCCCTCGGGGTGGGCGCGGGATTGGCCCACGGCCTGCCTGTCGCCTACATCAGCCTTCTCACCGCTGTGGCAGTCGGCACGGTTGCCGGCATCGCTCTGGTCTGGCTCGGCACGAAGGTGTGGTCGCGCGCCGGCGCGCCGCTCGTAGCGCTCGGCACGGCGCTCGGTGGCATGACGGCCGCGGCCGCTCATGAGCTCGGGCTTGCCTTGCCCGGGGCAGCGCTCAGCGCCATGGCGATAGGAGGAGCGGCGCTGCTGCTCGTGCTCTTGTCAGAGCGCACCCTCCCCGCTTCCGACGGGACGAGGTGAGCCTTGCTGCTCAGAACCCGCCTGGCGCTCTTCGTCTCGCTGGCGTTTCTGGTGCTCGTGGGCGGCCTCGCCTTCACGGCAGCCGAGCGCGAGCGTCTGCTCGAGCAGAGCTTCGCTACCGTTGCGATCAGCGGTCAGCAGGCGCTTTGGGGTCATATTGTCACTGATGAGGCCCATCGCCTGGGCACCTTCATGGATCAGGTGACCGAAAACGCGGCACTGAAGGCCGCCTTGCAGGCGAAGCAACGCGACAAGGTCGTCGAGATCGCGCGCGGTCTCGCAGATGCGCTGACATCGTCGGGAGGCGTCGACGAGCTCGAGCTGACGACAGTCGATGGCGCCCGCATCTTCTCGAGTGCCTCGCGGATCGATACGGGCTCTGTGCTCGACGTCGGCTCGCTGCACCGCATCATCGCGCTGCGCAACACCGTAGCCGGGCTGGTCCAGGACGGGCCGACCCGTTACGTCGTTGCGATGGGCGCGCCGTTGATCGCGGACGGCGATATCGTCGGCGTGGCGACCTTGGTCGTCAACGCAAGGCGCGCGCTCACACGATTCGCCAGATCCATGACCGCCTCGGCCTTTCTCGTCAGCCTGCGTGGGCGGGTCGTCCAAGGTACTGACACGGGGCTTCGTACGCGTATTCCCGCCGACATCCCGGTACGCGAGGGCAGTTTCTCGGTCCTTGCTGCCGAGGGCCAGGTTCTTTCACTCACCAGCGCGCCGATCCGCGACGTTGACGAGCAGATCACAGGCGCTCTGGTTACACTCAAGGATGCGACAGAGGCGCTCTCCAAGGCACGACGACTGGGCAGTATCGCTATCGGCGGGGGAGTGCTCTTTTTCGGCCTCGTCATTCTCGGGCTTTATGTCTACCTGCGCCACGCCTTCCGACCGCTCGAAGGTGCGATCAACGTCCTGAGGGCGCTCTCCGAGGGCGACACGAGCGTCACGCTCGAGGCCGAGGGTGCGGGCGAGATCGGCCGGATCGCTCAGGCGGTCAGTGTCTTTCGTAGCAACGCCATAGCGTTGAGCGATCAGCGCCAGCAGGTCGATCGGCAACGCCGCCGGCAAGAGCGCCTGATCCGCCGACAGATGGAGCAGCTTGCCGCGACCCTCGAGGCCGAGGCTCGCGACATGGTCATCGAGGACCTTCGCACTGTCGTCGTCGAGCCGGGCGGCTCGCGGGGCGGTGCGGAGGACGATCAGCTTCGTCTGCTCGCCGCCGTGCTGCACCGGATGGCCGCACGGATCGCGGCGCAGCACGCTCGGCTCACCGAGCTGATCGAGGAGCTCAAGGAAGCGGTCGTGACCCGCGCCAAGCTGGCCGGCCTGCAGCAGGAGCTTGAGATCGCACGGCAGGTGCAGACGGCGATCCTGCCCCAGGCGCCACCGCGGTTTGCCGAGCTTGACCTCGATGGCCGAATGGTCCCGGCGAAGGAGGTCGGCGGCGACTTCTACGACTACTTCTCGATCGACGCCAACCGCGTCGGCATCGTTGTCGCCGATGTCTCCGGCAAGGGTGTGCCGGCCGCCCTTTTCATGGCGATCACCCGAACCTTGCTCAAGGCGACCGCCTTGTTCATCACCTCCCCCGGCGCATGCGTCGAGCGCCTGAACAATCTGCTCGCCGCAGAGAATGAGCAGATGATGTTCGTCACGCTGATTTACGGTGTGATCGATCTCAGAACCGGCCGTTTCACCTACACCAACGCCGGACACAACCACCCCTACCGGATTGACGCAGGAGGCCGCCTCGCTCCATTGCCGCCCACGGGTGGCATGGCCGCCGCGGTGATGGAGGACGTGGCCTATCAAGAGACGGCGTTCCAGCTCGAGCCGGGGGACACGATCTTTCTTTTCACCGACGGCGTCACGGAAGCGATCGACAACGAGGATAGGGAGTTCGGGACCGCCGCCCTCGAGGCCGTTCTGGAGCGGGAGGCTGCGGGATCGGCGGTGCGCGAGGTCGGCGAGAGGGTCATCGAGGAGGTCCGCCAGTTTGCCGGCGATACCCCTCAGGCGGACGACATCACCTGCGTCACGCTCCGGTTCCACGGCTGCTCCGGCCAGTTGCCAGCGTCCAGATCACGAGCCGCTTGAGCACGTCGTCGGTAGCCTCGTCGAATGCCTTGATCACAGCATCGAGGCTCTCGCTTGAAGGGGGCACGCTCGCAGCGAAGCTCTCCCCGCCGACCAGCTCCCGTCCCGGCAGCCTCAGCAGCTGTGCGTCGAGGCGGATACGAACAATGGTCGACGCTCCTTCATGCCGGAGCAGATTGAAGGCGAGAAGCGATGAGCGGAGGAGGAAGTTCGCGCTCAGGCGGTCGCGATCGGTTCCGACGGCGGCGATCGCCCCGGATGCGGCAAATGATCCGACGATGAGGCTCTGCATCATGGCGGGCGCACGATCCGACCACGTGGCATCGGCGACGTACTCGACCTGGAGCCCATCGCGAATGAGAGCGATGCGGACCGTGTCCAGCGGCCTGTCGGCAACAGGCTCGGCAACGGCAAGGCCCCAGCTGACCTTGGGAAGGTCGGATGGGAAGGTGGTTTTGGGCGTGAGCCGGAACTCGCGGGGCGCGGGGCCCTGGCCCGGCAGGCTTGGGACACAAGCGCCGAGGCCGGCAGTGCTCGCGAGAGCAAGGCCGCGCAGCAGCAGGTGACGGCGATCGAGAGGCGAGCGGCGGGCGACAGGACGATCGCTCATCGCAGTCGCACTCCTTCTTGGGTTCGATTGCCGAAGAAGAAGCGAGCGGGGTCCTGTCGCAGATCCCGAAGCGTGCCGTTCAGCTCGTTCACCATGCGGGTGCTGTCCTCGATGAGCCCGGTCAGCTCGGGCAGGCCGCGCGTTGTGAAAGTGCGGATGCCCGACCTGTTCTCGCGTGCGAGCTCGCCCAGCTGATCGCTCGCGCGCCGGATGCTGGTGGAAGTGTCGTCCAGATTGCCGAGAAGCTTCGTGAGCTGGGCGTTGCGATCGCGCAGGGCGGGCTGAAGGTCGCTCACGAGGCGGTCGAGCCCATCGGCCGTGTCGTTGAGCTTGGACGCTAGGGTCGGCAGGGCCGCCAGCGACTTGGCGAGCGGGCCGTCGGGATCCCCGAGCTGGTGCGCGGCAGCAGCCGTATCATGGAGGATCGAGGCCAGATCCTTGCCCGGCTGGCCTTGGAGAAACTGCTGGGCGGTGTGCAGGAGGTCGCTTGCGGAGCGCATGAGCTCGGGCGCGCTCATCGACACATCGTCGACCGACCGCAGCAGTCCTGCGAAGGGTGAGGGGATCGATGGGATCTCAGGTAGGTCCATCGGCCCTTTGACGACCGTTGCTGGCGTGTCCGGATAAAAGTCGATGCCGATATACTGGCGCCCGGTGAGCACACTCTCGAGCTGCAGCTGCGCTCGGGCACCCTTCTCGACGAGCAGCTTCATGACCGCCGGCGTCGGTTCCTTGCCGTCCTCGAGAAGCACGGCGTCACGCCGCAGCTCGACGACGACCGGCACCTCGATGTTCGTGCCCTCATTGTTGAAGTAGGCGTGGATTCCGGTGACGCTGCCGATATCGACGCCACGGAAAGCGACGGGCGCGCCGATCCGGAGCCCACGTAGTGACTCGTTGAAATAGATGACGAACTTGTCGCTGCGGTCGAAGAGAAGGCGAGCGGAGCCGAGTGCCAGGAGCCCGAGCACGGCAATGACAACGGCGCCCAGGACAAAGGCGCCCACGAGACGAGGATCGGCGCGACGACTCACAGCGAGCTCGTCCCGCCGCGCGTCAGGAAAGCCCGCACGCTCGGGTCCACACTCTCCTCCTCTATGAGATGACGCGGGTTCCCACAGGCGATCATGGTTCTTCGGTCGGCGTCGAGAAAGATCGAATCGTCGGCGATCGCAAAGATGCTGGCGAGCTCGTGCGTCACGACCACGAATGTCATCCCGAGGCTCGCCCTGAGCTCGAGCACGAGATCGTCGAGGCGCCGCGCAGTCAACGGGTCGAGCCCAGCGCTCGGCTCGTCCAGATAGACGATCTCCGGATCGAGGGCCATCGCGCGGGCGATGGCCGCACGCTTGCGCATGCCCCCGCTGATCTCCGACGGATAGAAGTCCTCGAAGCCGGCCAAGCCAACGAGCGCCAGCTTGAAAGCGGCGAGGTCGCGGGCCGATGCAGGAGGCAGCGTCGTGTGCTCCTCGAGAGGCAGGCTCACATTCTCGGCCAAGGTCATCGAGCTCCAGAGAGCGCCATCCTGATACATGACGCCGAAGCCTTGTCGGATCGCCTGCTGCTCCTCGGGGCTGGCGGAGAGGAAGTTCCGGCCATGGTAGAGAACCTCGCCCGCCGGAGGCATCTGAAGCCCGATCATGTGGCGTAGCAGCGTGCTCTTCCCGCTGCCGCTGCCGCCCATGATGACGAAGATGGAGCCGGCGGCGATCCGGCAGCTGATGTCGCGTTGAACGATCCGCGTGCCGAACGCCATGGTCAGCCCGCGAACCTCAACGAGGCGGCGGTGGTTTCGCCACAGTCTCAGAAGCCGATGGCATTGAAGAGCACGGTCATGATGGCATCGGTGATGACAATGAGGACGATTCCGGAGACGACGGCGCGGGTCGTGGCGATCCCGACGGCGGAGGAGCTGCGCTCGGCACGCATGCCGTGGTAGCAGCCGGCGAGACTGACGACGATGGCGAAGATCACCGCCTTCACGATGCCCACCATGGCTGCTCGCACGGTGAGGTAGCGGAATGTCTGGTCGAGGTAGGCGGCCGGATCGATGCCGAAGACGACGACCCCCATCAGCCCTCCGCCGATGATGCCGATGAGGTCGGCGTAGATCGCGAGCAGCGGCAGCATCAAGATCAGCGCCAGAACGCGCGGCAGGACCAGGAAGTCGATCGGCGGCACGCCCATGGTTCGGAGCGCGTCGATCTCCTCGTTGACCTCCATCGTGCCGAGCTCGGCTGCGTAGGCAGCGCCCGTGCGGCCCGCCATGATCACGCCGGCCATCAGCGCCCCCATCTCGCGCAGCATGCCGATCGCCACGAGGTTGGCGACGAAGATCTCGGCGCCGAACTGAGACAGCTGGGCGGCCCCGATGAAGGCCAGGATGACGCCGACGAGGAGCGAGATCAGGGAGATGATCGGCAGGGCCCGGACGCCCGTGTCCTCGATCGCGAGCGCGAGGTCACGGCCGCGCATGCGCGTTCGCCCGCGAACCAGCCCACCCATCGCCAACGCGACCTCGCCCAAGAAGCCCAGCGCCGCACCACCGGCGGCGGCAATGGCCATGGACCCTGTTCCGATGCGTGCCAGGAAGCTGTCGGGTCGGGGTGTGCGGTCCTCCTGCCTCGCGCGGACGCCGGCTCGAGCGAGGGCGAGCAGGCGGGAAGCGCCGTCCGGTAGGCCCCCGTCCTTGAGCTGCCCGCCGACGGCGGCAAGCCGGCGGTCGATAGGCCAGAGATAGGCGAGAAGGGCCGAGCCCCAATCCTCCAGGCCGCCGGCCTCCACCACCACCTCGCGCAGGGGCAAGAGCCGGTCCAGCAGTGCATCGTCAGGCGACGGCGCCCGCGCACGCCAGCTTCCCGAAAGCCGCAGCGTCGCCCGGGCGTTGTCGTCGGGATCGACCTGCAGCTCCGCCATAGGCGGCGCGGCACTCGCCTGGGCGCTGCTCGACCGACCGGAGGCGCCGCGCTCAGCGAGGCCTCCTGCTTTTGAAACGGTGCCCGGAGCCAACGCCACTCCCGCATAGCCGCCACACGGCTTCCTTGCGGCCCGACCCTAGCCGCCAGGGTAACATCTTGCAGCAGCGCAGTGGTCCGATGCGGTTATTTCCGTAGCTTGTCGCGGTCCCCAAGCCTAGCTCTCTGGTTATAGGCCGCAGCCATCGCCCGGCCTGCGGGTCCCTGCCCGGCAACGGCAGAATGGCAATCAGGATCAGAGAGATGAAGCTCTACTATGCTCCCGGTGCCTGCTCCCTCTCGCCGCATATCGTGCTGTGCGAGGCGGAGCAGAAGGCGGATCTCGTCAAGGTCGACCTGAAGGCGCACAAGGTCGCCGACGGTCGCGACTATTATGCGGTCAACCCCAAGGGCTACGTGCCGGCTCTCGAGCTGGACGACGGTCAGCTTCTTACGGAGGGGCCGGCGATCGTCCAGTACCTCGCCGACAAGGCTCCAGCCTCGAAGCTCGCGCCCCCAGCCGGGACACTCGAGCGCTATCGGCTCCAGGAGTGGCTCACTTTCATCGGTACCGAGATCCACAAGAGCTTCAGCCCGCTCTTCAATCCGGCGACCCCGGACGCGACGAAGCAGCTCTCCAAGGACAAGCTCACGGCCCGCTTCGGATGGCTCGAGGAACGGATCGGCGAGGGGTTCCTGATGGGCGCCTTCAGCGCCGTGGACGCCTATCTTTTCACCGTTCTGCGTTGGACGGTGCCCCTCAAGCTGGACATGACGCCCTATCCCAGGCTGAGGGCCTACATGGACCGCGTCGGTGCGCGGCCCAAGGTGCAGCAGGCTCTTCAGGAGGAGGGGCTGGCCTGAGCCAAGTCCCTAATCTTGCAAGGCAAAGGGTGCGCGAGCATCAGCGCTCCCCCTTTCTGTAGGGCTGCATCAGGGCCTGCGGCACGCGGGCCCTGCGCGCCATGATGGTGAGCGCCAGGATCGAGAGCAGGTAGGGCAGCATCAAGAAGAGCTGATAGGGCACGGCGTTGCCGACGGCCTGCTGCAGGCGCAGCTGGAAGGCATCGAAGAAGCCGTAGAGCACGGCCCCGAGCAGGGCTCGGCCGGGACGCCACGACGCGAAGACGACGAGCGCCAGTGACACCCAGCCGCGGCCCTGCACCATGGTCGGAAAGAAGCTGTTGAACGCGGCAAGCGTGAGATAGGCGCCGCCGAGGCCCATCAGCGCGCTGCCGCAGACGATCACGGCCGTCCGCAACAGCGTCACGTCGATGCCCTGGGCCTCCGCGCCCAGCGGGTTCTCGCCGACCATGCGGATCGCGAGGCCCAGCGGCGTGCGATAGAGCACCCAGGCGCAAAAGCCCACCAGCAGCACGCCCAGATAGAATGGTGGCGTCTGCGAGAAGAGGACGGGTCCCACGAAAGGCACGCCGGACAGCCAGGGGATCGCGATCGGCTGGAAGGCGTGGATCGTCGGCGGGCTCGAGGACAGCGGCACGGCCAGCCGGAAGAGATAGTAGGCGAGACTGGAGGCGAGCAGCGTGATGCCGAGGCCGGTGACGTGCTGCGACAGGCCGAGCGGCACCGTCAGCATGGCATGAAGAAGGCCGAAAAGGGCGCCCGAGAGGGCCGCGGCGGCGAGGCCCAGCCAGAGCGGCGCCCCGCCATAGACGGCGAGCCAGCCGATCATTGCGCCGAAGCTCATGATGCCCTCGATGCCGAGATTGAGGACACCGGCCCGCTCGCACAGCAGGGCACCCAGCGCGCCGAAGATGAGCGGCGTTGCGATCCTGAGCGCTGCCGCCCAGAGGCTGGCCGAGACCAGGATGTCGGGAACGGCGTTCATCGGCGCACCCGGTAGCTCGCCAGGAGCAGCGCCAGCAGCATGGTGAGCAGCGAGATCGCCACCGTCACGTCGGCGATATAGGTGGGGATCGCGACGGCGCGGCTCATCGCATCGGCGCCCACGAACATGGCGGCGACGAAGAGGGCCGCAGCCACCACGCCCAGAGGATGTAGCCCGGCCAGCATGGCGACCACGATGCCCGTGTAGCCGAAGCCGGGCGACAGGTCGGCCGTGAGGTAGCCTTTCAGGCCTATCACCTCGACGGCCCCGGCGAGGCCCGCGAGCCCGCCCGAGAGGCAGGCGACGCCAAGCAGCACGGCCGGAACGCGCACCCCGGCGAAGCGAGCCGCCGCCGCGTTGAGCCCGATCGCCCGCGATTCGAGCCCGAACACCGTGCGGCTCTGGACCAGCGCGGTGACGGCGGCTGCCAGCAGAGCGAGCAGCAGCCCTGCGTGCAGCCTGGAGCCGGCAACGAGCTTCGGCAGGGTTCCCGCATCGATGATCGGCGCCGATTGCGGCCAGCCGAAAGCCAGCGGATCGCGCAGTGGCCCCTCGATCATCATCGAGACGAACAGCAGGGTGACGAAGTTCAAAAGAAGCGTGGTCACGACCTCATCGACGCCGAATCGCAGCCGCAGGACGACCGGTCCCAAAAGCAGAAGCATCCCGGCGGCAGCGCCGGCCACGAGGAGAAGCGGGATCAGCAGCGGTGCCGGCAGGTGGATGGCACCCGAGCCCAACGCGGCAACGGCCAGCGCGCCGGCATAGAGCTGCCCCTCCGCGCCGATGTTCCAGAGCCGGGCCCTGAAAGCCACGGCCACGGCAAGACCTGTGAAGATGAGTGGAGTCGCCCGCACGAGGGTCTCGGTGATCGCGAGCTTCGAGCCGAAGGCGCCGATGACGAGGTCGCCAAAGGCCGGGAGCACGGGTGCTCCAGCCATGCGGATCAGGACGGCGGCCAGCGCCAGCGCGGCGATCGATGCCGCGAAGGGGGCGGCGACTGCAAGGCCGACGGGCACGCGCTCGCGTCGCTCAAGCCGCATGACCGGCCTCGTCTGGCAGGCCGGCGAGCAGCAGGCCAAGGCGCTGCGCATCGGCCTCGGACGCCGGAATGGGCGCAGACAGCCGGCCCCGCACCATGGCCTGGACCCGATCGGCCAGCGCCAGCACCTCGTCCAGGTCCTCGGAGACCAGGACCACGCCCGCACCCGATGCCCGTGCCTGAAGGATATCGGCGTGCACGGCCGCCACGGCACCCTCGTCCAGGCCACGCGTGGGCTGGTTCGCGATCAGCAGACGTGGCTCCCGCGCGAGGTTGCGGCCCAGGATGAGCTTTTGGATGTTGCCGCCCGAGAGCAGACGGACCGCCGTCGTCGGCTCGGCGCCGCGCACATCGAACCGCTCGATGATCTGCGCTGCCGCCTGTGCCGCAGCGCTGCGGCGCAGAATGCCCAGACGCGCGAAGCGCTTCTCCTTCAGCCGCTCGAGCGCGACATTCTCGGACACGTCGAGGTCGCCCAGAACCCCCTCGGCCAGGCGGTCCTCGGGAATGCGGCCCACGCCTGCTGCCACGAGAGCACGTGGCTCGAGCCGTCGCATCGGCTGCCCGAACAGCTCGATGCGCCCTGCGCTCGGCTGGGCCAGACCGTTCAGGAGCCGGCCGAGCGACGTCTGACCGTTGCCGGCGACGCCGACGACGGCCAGGATCTCGCCGGCCCGCACCTCGAGGCTCACGCGATCGAGCACGCGTCGGCCGCGCTGCACAAGCTCGATGGCTTCGCAGCGCAGCAGGACCTCGCCGACGCGGCCGGCATCCCGCCGAGGCCGGACCACCCTGTGGCCGACCATCAGCTCGGCCAGCTCTCCGCGGGTCGTGCCTTGCGTCGGCCGCTGCGCCACGACCCGCCCGCCGCGCAGCACCACGACGCGACCGGCCGCGGCCAGGACCTCGTCGAGCTTGTGCGAGATGAAGATCAGCGACAGGCCCCGATCCGCCATGTGCCGCAGGGTGGCGAACAGCCGCTCGCCCTCGCGCGGGCCCAGCACGGCGGTGGGCTCGTCGAGGATCAGGACACGTGCGTTGCGATAGAGCGACTTCAGGATCTCGACGCGCTGCCGCTCGCCGATCGAGAGATCGCCGACCCGTGCCGAGGGGTCGACCTCGAGCCCGAACTCGCTGCCGAGGGCCAGGAGCCGCGCCCGGCCTCGAGCGCGGTCGCTCCAGGGGCGCCAGAGCCGCTCCGTGCCGATCATCACGTTCTCGAGGACGGTCAGATTGTCGGCGAGCGTGAAGTGCTGATGCACCATGCCGAGGCCGGCCGCGATCGCCGCCACGGGCTGCCCCGGCGCCAGCTCCTCGCCGAACGCCAGGACGCGACCGCTGTCGGCGCGGTAGTGACCGAAGATGATGTTGACGAGCGTCGTCTTGCCGGCGCCGTTCTCACCCAGCAGCGCCAGCATCTCGCCCTGCGCGAGCTCGAGCGAGATGGCATCGTTGGCAAGGATGCCACCGAATCGCTTGCTTACCTCTTCGACCCTGAGGACAGGCTCAGCGCCCTCGATCATTCACGCCGCCAGGCAGCGGTGGGGCCAGGCGCCGGCCGACCGGCGCACGCCTAGGCTGGCTTGCTGTCGTCGACCGGGACCTTGAAGGTGCCGGCCTTGATCTCCTTGCGCTTGGCTTCCATCAGCGCGGCCACGTCCGACGGCACCAGCTCCTTCGAGTAGACGCAGTCGTTCCCACCGTACTTCATGAAGCTGTACTCGCTGTAGTCGCGCCCGGCGGGCTTGCCGTCGCTCACGTCGGCGAGCGCATGGTCGAGGATCGGCCCGAAGTACCACATCGCGTTGGCGAAGACGGTCTTCGGATAGCGCGGCGTGTAGTCGAGCAGCGAGCCGATGGCGAGCTTGCCGCGCTCCTTGGCGGCATCGGCCGTGCCGATGCGCTCGCCGAAGAGAATGTCGGCGCCGGCGTCGATCTGGGCCAGACCCGCCTCCTTGGCCTTGGCGGGATCGAACCAGGTGCCGATGAAGCCCACCAGGAACTTGGCGTTGGGGCTGCCCTCGCGCACGCCCAGGCGGAAGGCGTTGATCAGGCGGTTCACCTCGGGGATCGGGATAGCCGCCGACCGACCCGTAGGTGCCGGTCTTGCCCATATGCCCGGCAAGCACGCCGGTGAGATAGGCGGCCTCGTGGTTCCAGGTGCCGAAGACGCCGAAATTGTCGCCGGCCGGGCCGCCGCTCGAGCCCATCAGGAAGGCCGTGTCCGGAAAGTCCTTGGCCACCTGCCGCGCCTCACGCTCGACCGCATAGGCCTCGCCGACGATCAGCTTCGCCCCCTGGCTCGCATACTCCCGCATCGCCCGGGGATAGTCGGTGTTGGCGACGCTCTCGGAGAACACATAGTCGATCCGCCCGTCGTGGGCGGCCTGCTCCAGCGCCTCCTGGAGGCGCGAGTTCCAGGCATTCTCGACCGGCGAGGCGTGGACCGCGGCAACCTTGATCTTGTCGGCCGCACGCGAGCCGCGCGTGCCTGCGGCCAGCGCTCCGGCGGCCACCGTGGTCAACACACCGCGGCGGGTCCAAGGGTGCGATCTGGCGGTCATGAGGGCGCCTTTCCTTTCCGGCTTGTCGATGTGCCTGAACTTGAGTGCTTGGCTTGCCCGGATGAAAGGCAGGCCCCGAAGAGGTGTCAAGGAAGGTCTTCGACCGGCCCTCGCAGGGTCAGTGGAATCATTGACATTCCTTCATTCCGCCTTCGATAGTTCGCTCGCGGTCGCGAGGCGACCTGGCGGTGGCTCCTGACGGGTGATGCCAAGAAGAAGCGGGGGAAAGCGCTACCGCGCGTATCTGGGAGCCCTGCTGGCCTTGTGCGTGGCCGGGATGGTCGGGTCGTCTTTCGCGAAGGCTGCTCCGGTGTCGCGACCAGCACAGCCCGTGGGGTTGGTCGTGAGCGCCCGTGGCGATGCCGAGATCAGCCTGATCGAGGCGCGGGCTTGGCGGATCGTCGAGGTGCGGCAGGACCTCCTGACCGGCGATGACCTAAGGACGGGACCGCTTGGCGCGCTCGCGCTCCTCTTTTCCGACCACACCCAGATCCGGGTCCAGCGCAACAGCGAGCTGAAGGTGAAGGCCGTCGCCATGTCGGCGGCACAAAACACACTGCTCGACCTGGCGCGCGGTGCCATCTGGTCGCGCGCCCAGACGGGGGGCAGCGGGGTGCGGGTCGAGACGCCGGCAGCGACGGCGGCGATCCGGGGCACCGACTGGGCGCTCAGCGTCGATGGCCAGGGCCGGACGACCCTCATCGTTCTCTCGGGCGAGGTCCAGCTCGCCAACGCGGCTGGAACGCTGACCGTCCAGGCCGGCGAGATCGCAACGGCCCTTATCGGCCAGCCGCCCACCAAGACCTTCCTGGTCAACCCGAGCGAGCGGCCCCAGCTGATCCTCTACGCCGACCTCTCGAGCACCTTCCGCTACCTGCCGCCGGCACCCGGCTCGACGCCGGAGCGCCGCGCGGCCCGGCAGCGGCTCGAGGCGATTCCGCCGAGCGAGCGGAGCGCTGACGATTGGCTCGACCTCGCCGAGATCCTGATCGCCGACGAGGCGTGGCCGGCGGCCCGGGCGGCGCGCGAGAAGGCAGCAAAGGCCCTGGGGCCGGCCGCGCCGACATCGCCGCGGCTGGCCTATGTCGATGGCTATCTGGCCGCCTACGCCCGTGACCATGCCGCGGCGGCCGCCCGGTTCGGCAAGGTCGTGGGCCTCGACGCCTTTCGCACGACCCGCGCCCTGGCAGAGCGCTACCTGGCGCAGCTCTTGGCACGCGATGCCGATGGGGCGCGTGCGAGCGAGGTCGAGATCCGCGCGCTGACGACGCGCTCGGCCGATGCGCTGCTCGTGCTTCTGGTGACGGCAGGCTTCTTGGGTGATCTGGAGACCGCCGAGGCGCTGGCGCAGGATGGCGTTCGGCGGTTCCCGGACGTGGCGGCCTTCCGGCTGCTGCAGGCACAGATCAACCTGCTCCTCGGCCGGACCGAGGCGGTCGGCAGCACTGCTGACGCTGCGGTCCGAGCCCTGCCGAACGAGCCGCAGAGCTGGCTTGCCCGTGGCATCTATGATGCCGACGTCCGCGGCGATTCGGAGGCGGCGATCGCGTCCTTCCACAAGGCGCTGGCCCTGACGCCCAATGACGTCGACGTGCTGAACGAGCTGGCGCTCTCCCTCTACGCCATCGACGAGCGGCGCGGTGCGGAGGCGGCCCTGCGTCACGGCCTGGCGATCGACCCGCTGGACGCGGTGCTCCTTGCCAACCTCGCCATCATTCTCCTCGACGAGAGCAGGCTCGGCGAGGCGGCCGCAGCCATCGCCGAGCTGCGCGCGCGCGATCCGTCGCTCGCAAGCGGCCTCACCGCGGCCGGCCGGCTGGCCTTCCACCGCGGCGACGTCGATGCCGCGCTTCAGCTCTTCCTCGAGGCCGTGGCCGCCAATCCGGCGCTGGCGGACGCGACGCTCGGCACGGCCATCGCCTATGCCGCCAAGGAGGACTTCGCCTCTGCCCGCCAGGCGATCGATGATGCGCTGCGGCTCGACCCCAACGACCCGAACCCGGCGATAGCGGGATCGGTGATCGCGCGGGATCTCGCCCGGGCGGACCAGTCGATCCTTCTCGCGCGCGAGGCCAACGCCCGCATCGAGCGCTCCGGCGGCAGCGGCCAGAGCTTTCTCTCTGCCAGCCGCGGCGGCGCCACCAATCTCGGCTCGGCATTCACCTTCCTCGACCTCGATGGCTGGGGTCGGTTCTACGCGGACCGGCTGTTCAGCGACTTCGACAGCGGGAGCCTCTTCTTTCGGGGTACGACGGCCACCGACGACCGCGTGCGCCGGTCATCCGTCACCCAAGGCCTGATCCTCGATCCGCTCGGCGCATCGAGCAGGCTGCGCTACACGGACCTGCTGCGCCGCCCGTTCACGGATGTCGAGATCGGCGGCTCGCTGGGCAACACGAGCGGTGCGTGGAGCCGCAGCGGCAGCTTCGACGTCGAGGCCTACCATGACCTGGGCAGGCCGGTCTCCATAGCGGCAGTCGGCACAGCGGCGGACGCCGACGGCGACCGCCCCCACAGCGACACCCAGAGCTACGAGCTCACGACCCTGGCCGGAACCGAGCTGACGCCCTTCGACACGTTGAGCCTGGTCGGCTCGGCCTCGCACGCCAATGGCAACCTGCCCGGCTTCGACACCCAAACAGCCGTCGACAGCCGGGTCAGGGGCAACGACTACAGCTTGGGACTAGGCTACGGCCACAGCTTCGGCGCGCGCAACGAGCTGATGAGCCGCGTCTTCGTCGAGCGTCAGGAGGCGGACCTCAGGTCGACCGATCCTGCGACGACGATCGACAGCAAGGCCGATACCCTGAATGGCGGGCTCCAGCTTCGTCACGCCGTGACGCTCGGCAAGCTCGAGGTCAGCACCGGCGTCGAGGCCCTCGGCAGCCGGACGCAGTCGAACGGCGACGTCAGGACCATCATCTTCGGCGATGCCAGCGCGCGCGACGACACCCGAACCTGGACGCTCGGCAGCCATCTCGACCTTCTCTACGCGGCGACACCGGGCTTTCAGGTCGAGGCCGGGCTGTTTCCCGAGCAGCGCTTTGAGGACGGCAACGCCAAAGGGCCGCGTGCGGGACCACGCCTCGGTCTCGCCTGGCAGCCGATCCGCGACCAATGGCTCCGCCTGTCCTGGCAGGACGACCGGCTGACGGATGCTGACGTCACGCTGGCACCCGTCACCGTGGTCGGTCTCTACCCCGATCTCGGCTCCTTCAACGCGACCGGCACCGTCAAGGCGCTCATCGCCCGCTGGGATGCGGAGTGGATGCCGCATCTCTTCACCTCGCTCGAGCTGCAGCACCAGGACCTGAGCGACATCACGATCGAGCTGCCCGGCACGCTGGCGAGGTTCCAGGCCGACGCGGCCGATGTCGACAGCGTCACCCTGGCAACGAACGTCTGGCTCGTGGGCGGCCTCGGGCTCTTCGCCACCGGCACGCTCCGGCACAGCGACAACCGGAGCGACGGGCCCGGCCATGGTGAGCAGGTCCCGCTGGTGCCCGGGCGCGAGCTGCGGGCTGGGATCACCTGGGTGCATCCGACCCAGGTCCGCGTGACGCTGTCCACCACGATGCTCGACGATCGGACCTCGGAGCTTTCGGGGGACGCTCACCTCGACACCTACGCGTCGACCGACCTTCAGGTGAGCTGGCAGCCGCTGGAGAAGCATCTCGACCTCGGTCTGTCGCTGCTCAACATCTTCGACGACGACAATGAGCTGGGGCCCAATCTCCCAGCGCCGGGGCGCACCGTCCTGGCCACGGCTCGCGTCCGCTTTTGAGGACGTCGCGGATGCGGCCGCTCCGTCCTCCGCTCTGGCTGATACGTGCGGCGGTCCTGATCCTGGCACTGGGCTTGCTGAGCCCCACGGCCGGCTGGAGGATGGCGGAGAGCCGCGTCTACGACCTGCTGAGCCGCCTGGTGCCGCCACCGGCTCGTGCAGCGGACGGCGTCGTCCTGGTCGCGATCGACGAGCCCTCATTCGCCGATCTGGGGCTTCGTTGGCCGTGGCCGCGCGACCTGCACGCCACGCTCCTCTCCCGCTTGCACGCCGCGGGCGCGCGCGCCGTCGCCTTTGACATCGTCTTCGCCGAGCCCGGACAGCCGGCCGAGGATGCGGCCCTTGCAGCGGCCATTGCCGCAGACGGCCCTGTCATCCTGGCCACGGACGAAGCCAATATCGAGACGCCACAGGCAAGCCAGCACGTCAGGATAGAGCCCCTGCCGGAGCTGATCGCAGCCGGCGCCCTGACCGGCACGGCCCGGATCGAGCTGGACGCGGATGGGGTCGTTCGCCGCCTGCCGCCCGCGCCCGACAGCTTTGCTCGTGCCGTCCTTGGCGCCTCGGGTGATGTCGCCGACGCCACGGTGCCAACGCCCCCGGGAGCGTTGATGCGCTTCTTTCCGCCCGACCGAGACTTCACGCGGGTCTCATACTACCAGGCACTCGATCCGGAGGGGATGCTCCCCGATGGTCTGTTCCGGGATCGTGTCGTCTTCGTCGGCCTCGCTGTGGCGAGCACGCCCGACCCGACGACGCATCCGCCCGACACCTTCCTCACCCCGCTCACGCTCACGGATGGAAGGCTGGCGGTCGGAGCCGAGATCCAGGCCACGGCGTTCGCCAACCTTCGCGGCAGCCTCTGGATCGCTGTTCTGCCCCTGCCTGTCGTGCTTGCGGTCACGGCCATCGCCGTTCTCGCAACAGGGCTTTGGCTGCGCCGCTGGACCCCGCTCCGGGCCGGTATGGCTATCGTGGTTGGCGGATCGGCCGCCTGCGCGGGTAGCTTGGCACTCCTGGCCCAGCAGCCCGGGAGCTGGTTGCCGCCGCTGGGGCCCGCAGCCGGGGTGACGCTGGCCGCCATCGCCGAGGGCGCGGCCGCCTATCTCAGCGAGCGGAGGGCTCGCCAGTTCATTCGAGCTGCATTCAGCCGCTACTTGGCGCCTGAGCTGGTCGATAGTCTCGCCCGAGATCCGGGCCGGCTGCGGCTGGGCGGCGAGCGCCGGCAGATGACCTTCCTCTTCTGCGACATCCGCGGCTTCACGCAGCTCAGCGAGCGGCTTCAGGCCCAGCCGGAGCGCCTGACCCAGCTCGTCAACCGCTTCCTCTCGGTCGCCACGCACGTGATCCGCGAGCACGGCGGCACGGTCGACAAATATATCGGCGACTGCGTCATGGCCTTCTGGAACGCGCCGCTCGACGATCCGGACCACGCGCTCCATGCCTGCCGCTGCGCCCTGGCGCTGCTCGAGGCGGTCGAGGCGATGAGCTCGGCGGTCGCACGCGAGCAACCGGATCTGCCACCACTCCATGTCGGCATCGGCGTCAACACCGGCGAGGCCGTTGTCGGCAATATCGGCTCCGATGTTCGCTTTGCTTATTCGGCGCTCGGCGACGCCGTGAACCTTGCCTCACGTCTCGAAGGGCTGACGAAGACTTATGGTTTGCCCATCGTCGTCGGAGAGGCCACCGTGGCTGCATGCCCTGTACCCATGGCGTTTTTGGAGCTCGACCGCTTGGCCGTCCGCGGTAAGTTGGAGCCTGTGACGCTCTACGCTCTGTTGGGCGACGAGAGGCGCCACGAGGAAGAGGGCGATCCAGCGCCACGACGAGGCTACCAGAGCGCCACGAAGCGCCAGGAGTAGGAAAGCCCCCGGCACGAGGCCGATCAGAAGATCGACCGGCGCGAGGCCTCTGCCCGTTCTCGCGCCATAGGCGAGCAGCACTACGCCTTCAAGGGCCATGAACCCGAGAATCAGGTCGACGATGTGCCCGCTCGCGAAGAGGTCGCGCTGCCAGGCGCTGAGACGCTTCCGTGACAATCGCCTCGCTATCCTGGGCCCGCAGGGATCGGAGGATGTGCTGCTTGCCAGTCTGCGGAACGAGGGGCGCCGGAACCCGCAAGCGGACGTACCATCGCTAGCCGCGGCGCTGGAGAAACCGATTGTGAGGCATCCTGGGTCTCGGGACAGGCGAGTGCCACAGTGGGACACACCGCGCGATCGGCCGGGAGGACATCCCGCGTGAGTCCAGGGGGTCTACCCAGGGATGGTTGGGGCGGCAGGATTCGAACCTGCGGATGCCGGAACCAAAATCCGGTGCCTTACCACTTGGCGACGCCCCACCGCGACGCCTGCTAGATAGCAGTCGGGCGCCACGCGTGGCAATTGGCGCTCAGGCAACGCTGACTGGGTCGCCCACAGCCAGATCGAGAAGGTGAGCAGCGCTGGCGGCATTTGCGGCGATCTCCGCAAGCCCGATGCTGTTCGCATACCAGAAGAGCTCGCCCCGGCCCACCTCACCGAAGGTTCGGGCGGAGGTGAGCCGCCGGCCGCGGATCTCGAGGACGGCATCCTGACCCAGCTCGTCGGCACGCAGCCCCGTCATCGCGTTGCCGTAGTGATCGACATAGATGATCGCCGGCAGCTCGTCGGGCCACTGCGGGAAGTGCGCGAGCTGCCAGGGCTCGAGGCCGCTGCGGTCGCCGAGCGCCGCGCGCGCGGCCATCGGGGCGAAGAGGTCGCGGCCGTGGAAGCTCGCCGAGAGCGCAGGCGGGCGCCAGACGATCCGGTGGCTCCTGACCACGGCCGAGCGACGGACGAGTGGCTCGAAGAGGCCGTTGTCCGGGCCGATCAGCCAACGGCCGTCGGCCTCGACGGCCACGGGCTCGCGGGCCGTGCCGACGCCTGGATCGACGACCGCGAGAACGACATCGTCAGGCTCGATGGTCGATGCCAGCGCTGCCAGCAGGTGGCCGGCCGGCTCGGGTGCGAATGCCGGCGCGTCGGCCATGAGATCGACGACAGGCACGCCGGGCGCCAGGCGGTGGAGGACGGCCCGCATCTGTCCGACATAGGGGCCCTCCACCCCGAAGTCGGTGAAGACGAAGATCACGGTGGCGCTCCCAGGGTGGCGGTGGGCACAACCCACCATCCCGGCTGCCGCGCGGCCACTCGGCGCGCTCCGGCTGCCGCCTCCGCGGCCGTCCCGAAAAGGGCAAAGCAGGTGGGCCCGCTGCCGGACATGCGCGCGAGCCTGCAGCCGGGCAGGTCGGCAAGGGCCGCCAGCACCTCGCCGATGACGGGAAGCAGCCGCTGCGCCGGCGCCTCGAGATCGTTGCGGCTCCGCCGGAGCGCGCCGGCGAGGCTCTCCGCATCGACGCAGTCAGGAAGCTCGCGACGATCGCGCTCCCCAGAGATGGGGCCCAGGCCGGCAAAGACCTGCGCCGTGCCGAGTTCTACGCGGGGATTGACGAGAAGAGCCGGAGAAGACGGCAGCCGAGACAGCGGGTCCAGCCGCTCGCCCGTCCCCCGCATCCGTGCAGGGTGGCCGAAGAGGCAGACCGGCACATCGGCGCCCAGGCCGAGCGCGACCGAGGACAGCGTCGCAAGGGGCAGGTCGAGGTTCCAGAGCCGCACGAGGCCGCGCAGCGTGGCGGCCGCGTCGGCCGAGCCGCCGCCGACGCCCCCGGCCACCGGGAGGTGCTTCTCGAGCTGGATCCGTGCGAGCGGACGACGCCCTGCAGCGCTCGCAAGCCCTCGCGCCGCCTTGAGCACGAGGTTGTCACCGCCCGCCGGCACGGCCGCGCCCGTCGGCCCGGTGACGCTGAGCTCGAGCCCCTCCGCAGGCTCAAAGCTCAGACGATCGGCAACGGTGACGAAGGTCACGAGGCTGTCGAGCTCGTGATAGCCGTCCGGCCGACGGCCGAGGATCAGAAGGTCGAGATTGAGCTTGGCCGGGGCCGTCTCGACGACATGAGGCTCAGCCACGGCTCGGTGCGGGAGCGGGCAGGCCGTTCTGCAGCTTCTGCTCGATACCGGCCACGGCGCTCGTCTCCGGGTGGAAGGTCAGCGCCCGCTGCCACTGGAAGCGTGCCTCGCGCTGCCGCCCGGCGCGCCAGTAGGCGTCGCCAAGATGGTCGTTGATGACCGGATCGGCAGGCTCGAGCTCGACCGCCCGCTCGAGGAAGGTGACGGCCTTTCCGTAGTCGCCCAGCCGGTAGTAGGCCCAACCCAGGCTGTCGACGATGAAGCCATCGTCGGGCCGAAGCTCCACCGCCTTGTTCAGCATCTCCTTCGCTTCGTCGAGATGCTCGCCCCGATCCACCCAGCTATAGCCCAGATAGTTGAGGACGAAGGGCTGGTCGGGATCGAGCTTCAGAGCCTGCTCGAACGCGGCCTCGGCTTGCGGCCAATGATCGGTACGCTCCAGAGCGA
Organism: uncultured Alphaproteobacteria bacterium; assembly: GCA_963735065.1. Taxonomy (GTDB): domain Bacteria; phylum Pseudomonadota; class Alphaproteobacteria; order Geminicoccales; family Geminicoccaceae; genus CAVTJL01. Next base: position 1,161,408 of record CAVTJL010000001.1, read on the forward strand.
TGCCCTGGGCATAGAGAATGCGCCAGTCGGGCCTGGTCAGCACCGCGATGCGAGAGAGCGCCTGCGTGTAGACGTCGGCGGCCTCTGCGAACTTCTCATCCTGGCGCAGCATGTCGCCGAGCGCCACCAATGCTTCCGTGCGCTTGGGCTCCTCGGTCGCCATGGCCCTGAGCCGTGCCTCGGCCTCCTCCTTGCGCCCGAGCTGGGCCAGCGCCTGTGCGGCGGCGAGACGGGCCTGCCACACATAGGGGGAGCCCTTCGGCACGCGATCGAACGCGTCCAACGCCATCTGGGCATTGCCCTCGGAGAAGCCGACGCGCCCGATGAGGAGCCAGACGTCTCCCGCGTCCGGCGTGAGGAACGCCGACATCCGTGCATAGAGAAGGGCCTGGGCGCTGATCTGCTGGTCCTGGAGCGCGGAGGCAAGGCTCAGCACGGCGTCGGCCATGCCGGTCCGCGCATCGTGGGCAGGTGGCGCCGGCGGGTGGCCGGCGGCGGTCTCCCTCCTCAGCCAGGAGAGCGCATAGTCATCCGACGCGACCTTGAGCTGGCTGTCGATCAGCGCCAGCGCCTCATCGCGGTGCCCGCTGCGCGCATCGATGCTGACGAGGGCCTCGACGAGACGAAACGGCGCCGGCTGATCCGGCGCCACGAGCGGTGACAGAAGCTTGCGGGCCCCCGCGTCATCGCCACTGGCCGCGAGCATCATCGCTCGGTGGTAGTCTTTGAGCGTCCCAAAGCTGTCCGCCTTGGCTGGCGCAGCCAGGAGATCGAGTGCCGCCTGCCGCTTTCCCTCGCCGAACTCGGCCCAGGCCCGCAGCACCGGCAGCACGACCGCGCTGATCCGCTGGGCCGAGACGGCCTCCAGCTGCGTGCTGGCCTTGGCCGGCTGGTTGTCACGAATGGCGACGAAGGCGAGGAGCAGGTGGGCCTCGTCTGCATCCGGCGTCACCTCGACCAGGCTCTTCGCGCCGGCGATGGCCCTGTCCTCGTAGCCTCCGGCGAGATCCAGCAGGAAGACCTGGCGGCGGAGGTCGATATCATCGGGCGCTGCGTTGAGCGCCTGTTGCAGCTCCTGCGCCGCCGTGTCGATCAGGCCGGCACTCAGCGCATAGCGTCCGATGAGGTAGCTTGCCGCGGCCGAGCCGGTCGGGATGGACTCACCGCTCGCCGTCAGCTGGGGCTCGCCCGAGCCCTGCGCCAGGCGCGGCGAGGACGCGGCCGAGCAGCCCGTCAGCAGGCTGAAGGCGACTGCGGCAGCAGTCGCAAGCCTTGCGGCATGGCGCTTCGGCGACGGAAAGATTGGGTGGGGCGCAGCGCGATCGATCATGATGCCATTGTGCGATTGCGAGGGCGGCGCCGGCAAGAGGCGGGGCGTCCCACTTGACGATCCGAGACGATTTGGCCAAACACAGTGCAACTCGGCGGCGCGGCGTGCCGTCGGCAGATCAACGTCGCGTGCGGAGTTTGCACGATGCTGAAGACATCCAAGAGTAAGAACGACCCGACCGCGCGTGGTCCAGCGCAACAGTCAAAGACCTTCGAGGGCAAAAAGGTCAAGCCTGCCCTCTATGTCGGCACCGCGGTCGGCCACGGCCGCTACATAGCGGCGCAGGATGAGGGCGGCAAGCTGGTCCTGGAGCGGGGTGGCAAGCCGATCCCCTATCGCGACATTTAAGTCAGCCGGCTCGGAATAATCGCGCAAGGCTGACGTCTGTCAGGGTGACACGGGGGAGTCGCCCCCTGGCAGGGTTTCGCGGTCGGACGTTGGGCGTCAGAAGGATAGCGGAGGGCGACCGATACGGTCGGCAGCTCAGCTTGGTGCTGTGACGTGCCGGCTGGGTGACGCTTTTGCGTCAGAAGAACAGAAGAGCGGGGTCCAACCGGCATCGTGATGACCTCGAAAGGAACCGACGAGGCACATCGGGCGGCATGGCCCGCGGCAGGCGTGGCTGCGTGGCTCGATTGGCACAGTGCCATGGGCGTGTCCGACACGCTCGAGAGCGACCCACGATGCCTCTATGGCGCGAGCGAGCTGCAGGCGCCGCCGGCGTCGCCTGACGCCCGGGCGAGCAGGCCCCAGACGTCCAGGCCGGTGGGCGCGCTCGCATCGGCTCAGCCGGGACCGACCCGGGCGGAATCAGCGCGAGCGTTGGCGCAGCGATGTGATCGTCTGGCTGATCTTGAGGCCGCGCTGCAAGAATATGACGGCTGTCCCCTCAAGGCGACGGCCACCCGGCTCTGCTTCGCGGACGGCGATCCTGGCGCTCGCATCATGCTCATCGGCGAGGCGCCGGGCGCGGAGGAGGATCGGCAGGGCAAGCCGTTCGTCGGGCCGAGCGGCCAGCTGCTCGACCGCATGTTGGCGACGATCGGGCTCTCGCGGCAGCAGGTCTACATCACGAACCTGATCTTCTGGCGGCCACCGGGCAATCGCCCGCCGACCACGACCGAGCTTGCTATCTGCCAGCCCTTTTTGGAGCGTCAGATCGATCTTCTGGCACCCCAGATGATCGTCTTTCTTGGCGGTAGCGCGGCCCGCGCCCTGCTCGGGGTGAGCGAGGGCGTCACGAAGATGCGTGGTCGGCGCTACATCTATGAGCCACCGAGTGGCGGGGCCCCGATACCGGCGCTCGTCACCTTCCATCCAGCCTATCTGCTGCGCCAGCCGATCAACAAGCGGTTGGTGTGGCGCGACTTTCTGCGCCTGCGGCTCGAGTTGGAGGAGCGGGGGCTCCTCTCGAGCGCCGCGGCTCTTGGAGGTGAGCCAGCAGCCGGTTTCGCCTGACCGTCGGGAGTCCATCAACGTCGTGAATAGGGGCCGTCGAGCGAGCAACCAATGAGAACAAATGAAACAGCAGGGGCGGCCCTGAAGATCTCCGTCGCGTTTGCTGTCGGCCTGTGGTCCGCCTTGGCGGCGGGTCAGGCGATGGGCGCGGAAGGAGACATCCAGATTGCGCGGCTGACGACGGACGATGGAGGGCCGACGCATCTCGGCCCTGTGCCCGAGCCGTTGGATGCGGCGGATGAGGGGCGGTATCGGCTGATCTTCGAGCTTCAGCAGCACGCGCGCTGGCGGCAGGCGGATCGGCTCATAGCACAGCTCGATGACCCGCTCTTGATGGGGCACGTGCTGGCGCAGCGATACCTGCATCCGACCGGCTATCGGTCATCGTACCACGAGCTGGCCGCCTGGCTGAGCCGGTTCGGTGACTATCCGGAGGCCAAGCGAATCTACAGGTTGGCGATGACGCGGAGGCCCGACGACGCCGCCTCGCCGCCCCAGCCGGTCGAGGGATATCTCGGCGGCCATGGCCAGGAGCTGCGGGTCGCGGACGCGCAGACGATGGCGGCGGCGCGCCGCCTCTTCGCCTCGGGCATCGCGTCGTGGCGAGATCACGCCTTCGATCAGGCGGCCACACAGTTCGCGAAGCTTGCAAGCCTGGATGGCGCAGCCGGCGAGGACGTCGCGGCGGGCGCCTTTTGGGCGGCCCGGGCGCATATGGTGGCTGGTCGACCGCGTCTCGTCGACGGTTTCCTGCGCATCGCTGCGGGCGCGAGTGACGAGTTCTACGGGCTGCTCGCGCAGGCGCTGCTTGGCGACACCATCCGCTTCGACTGGCACGAGGATAGCCTCAACGAGAACACGCTCGATGTCCTGATGCGCTATCCAGCCGCGCGCCGAGCGGTGGCGCTGGCCCAGGTCGGTCAGGGCGCGTTGGCCGAGGAGGAGATTCGTAAGCTCGCAGCGCGTGCCAGCCCCGAGACCATCTATGCGCTCGCGGCTCTCGCCGAGGCCACGAGATTGCCGGCGGCGCAGATGCGCGTCGCCCAGCAGCTCCGTCTGATCGACGGGCGGCGTCACGACGGTGCTCTCTATCCGCTTCCCGCTTGGCAGCCGGTAGGTGGCTTCGCCGTCTCGCCGGCCCTGATCTACGCCATCGTGCGGGCCGAGAGCGCTTTCGACGTGGAGGCGGAGAGCAGTGCCGGGGCACGCGGGCTCATGCAGCTGCTTCCGGGCACGGCGGCCGTCGTCGCGGATGCGAGCGGCGTCAGCTACAGCGGAAGCGCCAGCCTCTATAAGCCCGGTGTCAACCTCGCCGTGGGGCAGGCCTGGATCCAGATGCTGGCGAGCGGCCCGCGGGCCGGGCACAGCCTCATCCACCTCCTTGTGGCCTATAACGCCGGTCAGGCACGACTAGCTGGTTGGCTCAAGAACCAGCTCGGCCCAGCCTCCGACGATCCGATTCTTTTCATCGAGAGCATTCCCGTTCGCGAGACGAGGAGCTACGTCAAGAAGGTGCTCGCGAACCTCTGGGCCTACCGGGCACGTCTCGGCCAGGCCAGCCCGTCGCTCAGGGCGCTCGCCGAGAACCGGTGGCCGGACATCGAGCTTCCGATCGAGGGCGAGACCCAGCATGCCAGCGCGAATTGACGAGACGATCCCCTTCGCGCCGCTCCACATCGCGGTGCTCACCGTCTCCGACACCCGTGATCTCTCGACCGACAGGTCGGGGTCTGTGCTCGTCGAGCGCATCGCAGGCGCAGGCCACCATCTGAGCGATCGCGCGATCGTCGCGGACGATGTGGACAAGATCGCGGCCCAACTCCGGGACTGGGTCGAGAACCCTGCCATCGAGGTGATCATCACCACAGGCGGGACCGGGGTCACCGGGCGCGATGTCACGCCCGAGGCGCTGGCGCGCGTGATCGAGAAGCCCATTCCCGGCTTCGGCGAGCTGTTCCGTATGCTGAGCTACGCCAAGATCGGCACGTCCACCCTGCAGTCCCGGGCGGATGCCGGCGTCGCCAAGGGTACCTACATCTTCTGCCTGCCCGGATCGCCCGGCGCCTGCCGTGACGGCTGGGACGATATCCTCGTCACCCAGCTCGACATCCGTCACAAGCCCTGCAACTTCGCCGAGCTGCTGCCTCGGCTGCGGGAGCATGAGCGGCCCGCCTGATGGGCGAGGCCGCCTCGCCGGCGACGGTCTGGTTCACAGCCGACACCCATTTCGGCCATGGCGGCGCGCTCGGGCTCTTTCGCCGCCCGTTCGACTCGGTGGCGGCGATGGACGAGGCGCTCATCGGGCGCTGGAACGCCGTCGTCCGCGAGGGCGACGAGGTCTGGCATCTGGGTGACGTGGCCGTCCGCCAGCGCCTCGAGCGCGTCGTGGCGGTGCTGGCCCGTCTGGCCGGACGCAAGCATCTCATCGCCGGCAACAACGACACGCCCGAGATCCGCGCCCTTCCCGGACTGGGCCAGCGTGGCGGACTATCGCGAGCTCAGCCTGGGCGGCCGCCAGCTCGTCCTGTGCCACTATCCGCTGCGCTCCTGGAACGGCATGGCCCGGGGTGCGATCAACCTTCACGGCCACAGCCACGGGCGACTGGCGCCGCTGCTCCGGCAGGTCGATGTCGGGGTCGACGCCTGGGCGTTCGCCCCGATCGGCCTCGATGCCATCCTGGCGCGGCCGAGGCGGCGCGCCGTCAGAACGTGATGCGACCGCCGAGGACGATGATGTCGATGCTGTTCTCGTAGCGCGCGTTGAGATTGCCGCGGAAGGTGTTGTCCGTGCCGCCCGTGGTCTGGTCGACCGAGGCGTTGGGCATGAAGATGTGCGTCAGCGCCAGATCGAGCGAGATCCAGCCGCGCGGCGCGTAGGAAGCCCCGGCCGCCACCCAGTAGCGGTCGCTGTCGGGAACGCGCGGCGAGCGGTTGGCGTCCGTCACCGGGCTCTTGTCGTAGGCCACACCTGCCCGGAACGTCACCGTGTCGGTGGCCTTCCAGGTGGCGCCCACGGCGGCGAACCAGGTGTCGGTCCAGTTCTCCTCGGTGACATTGTCGGGCTGGGCCGGGTTGTCGAACTTCACGCGCAGCTCGTTGAAGACGCTCCAGTCCGTCCAGGCCACATCGGCCATCACCGCCCAGCGCTCCGAGATGGCCTGATAGGCGCCGAAGGACAGGGTGGCCGGCGTCTCGAGCTTGGCCGTGGCATTGCCGTTGGTGAAGAGGCCCTGCGTGCTCCTGAGGAAGGCGCCGACACCCGCCTGGTCCAGGTTGTAGTTGGCGTTGCCGCGCAGGGTCTGATCGATCGCCGAGCGGTAGGAGAGCCCGAGCCGGGTGCCGGGCCGAGGCTCGACGATGATGCCCAGATCGTAGCCGACGCCCCAGTCGTCACCCTGCAGCTCCGCCCTGCCGTCGTCACCCGCGGGCGACACGGGAAACCCGTTGACCGCGCCGATCGTGCCGAAGTCGATGGCGTTGGTGAGGCGCGCGTCCACCCGCTGCACCTGCAGGCCCGCGCCGAGCGAGAGCCACGGCGTGGGCCGCCAAGCCAGGGCCGGGTTGATGTTGACGGTATGAAGGCTCGAATCGATCGCGTGATAGCGACCGACCCAGTTGTCCGAGTAGCTCGTGCCCAGACCGAACGGCGAGTTGATGCCGAGCCCCAGATGCCAGCCCGGCACGGGCTCGAGGGTCGCGTAGAACGCCGGCACGACGGCGTTGTCCGCTACGTCCCCGGCCGTGTCCGTTCCGGTGATCGGCGTCCCGGCCACCGTGCTTCCGGACGAGCGACGCAATCGCGAATGGGCACCGATCACGCTCACCGAGATCTGCGACTGCCCGCCCTCCTGATAGGCCAGCGCCGCCGGATTGAAGAACATGTAGCTGGGATCAAGCGCACCGGCGGTGCTGCCGGCGAAGGCCGTGCCTTGTGCCGTGCTCGACTGCTCGCGGATCGAGAGGCCGGCGGCGGACGCTTGGCCAAGGGCCGCCAGGAGCATCGGCGGCACCATCAGCCTGACGAGACTGGCTCGGCGCATCGTCGTTCTCTCGTCGCTTGCCGTCCGCCTGCGGGCTGACCGTCGAGAGTGGTCTATCGACTTGCCTAGGTTGATTCCTCTCCGGCCGCCATTCGCCTGTTCAGCGAAATGGCGTCTTCGCCGCACGGTGCGGCATTCTCGCAACGCGCGAGGCCAGGCCTGCCCACCTCCCGCCAGCCGGGATGATTCCTGTTCCTCGCTGTCCGACGGCCGGGTCGGGGGCGGTTGCCGCTTGCCGGCCGCTGCGCGTCCGGAACTGCAGGCTCAGGCGCTGGCCGTGCGCGAGCTCGTCACGCCGGCCTCTGCGGTCGCGTAGCTTCGCGCCCGGGCGGCGCACACCATCAGCTGAAGCTGGTGGAAGAGCATCAGCGGCAGCACGATCATGCCCGCCGTCTGGCTCGTGAAGAGGATGCTGGCGAGCGCCACGCCGCTGGCCAGGCTCTTCTTCGAGCCGCAGAAGACGATCGCGATCTCGTCGGCGCGCGAGAAGCCGAGGGTCCGGCTCAAAAGGGTCGTGAGCACCATCACGACCGCCAGCAGGGCAACGCAGGCCAGCACGAGCTGGAGCAGCGCCACGGGCGGCACCCGCGCCCACAGGCCACTCGTCACGGCGGCACCGAAGGCGACGTAGACGATCAGCAGGATCGAGCCGCGGTCGACGAGACCCAGGAGCCGGCCGTGTCGACCGGCCCAGGCGCCGAGCCAGGGGCGCACGAGCTGCCCCAGGGCGAAGGGCAGGAGGAGCTGCAGGACGATGGCCTCGAGCGCATGCAGCGAGAGCCCGCCGCCGTGGCCGCCCATGAGCATGCCCACGAGCAGGGGCGTCAGCAGGACGCCCAGGAGATTCGAGGCCGAGGCAGCGCAGATCGCCGCCGCGACGTTGCCTCGAGCGATCGACGTGAAGGCGATCGACGACTGCACCGTCGAGGGGAGGGTGCAGAGAAAGAGCACGCCCGTCGCCAGCTGCGGCGCCAGCAGCGCCGGCGGCAGCCGGTCGAGCACGAGCCCCAGCGCGGGGAACAGAAGGAACGTCGTGGCGAGCACCAGGAGGTGGAGGCGCCATTGGCTGGCGCCGGCGATCACCGCCTGCCGCGGCAGCCGGGCGCCGTGCAGGAAGAACAGAAGCGCCACCGCCGCCTTGCTCACGCCCGCGACGAGCGTCGCCGCGTCGCCGTGCGCCGGCAGAAGCGACGCGAGGGCCACCGTGGCAAGCAGGGCAATGACAAAGCCGTCGGGGCGAAAGCTGGTCAGGGAGCGCACGGTCGAAAGCACCTTTCTCGCCGGAGCCTGTCCGCGGCCGACGATGCCGGCCTGATCCCAGAGTTGGCGAGCGCGCGCTCATTGTGTAGACCGTTTGCCAAGCTTACAGTGATTGCATTCTGTGATGAGCGCCGTGCTTCTGCTCGACCCGACGCTTCTCCTGACCTTCGTGCAGGTGGCCGAGGCGCGCAGCTTCACCGAGGCCGGCCGCCGCCTCGGGCTGCGTCAGTCGACCGTGAGCCAGCATGTCCGCAAGCTCGAGGCGACGGTCGGCCGGCGTCTGCTGCTGCGCGACACCCATTCCGTGGCGCTGACCGCGGACGGCGATGCAATGCTCGGGCACGCCAGGGCGATCCTGGAGGCGAACGAGCGGGTCCGGCGCCATTTCGCAGGCTCGGAGCTGCGCGGCAGGGTGCGCTTCGGCGCGGCGGAGGATTTCGTGATGACCCGCCTGCCGGACGTGCTGCGGGAGTTCACGCGGCAGCATGCCCTGGTCGACCTCGAGCTCACCGTGGCGCTCAGTGGGACGCTCTTCGAGCTGCTGGACGCCGGGCAGCTCGACCTGATCCTCGGAAAGCGGCGCCCCGGCGGCGATCGCGGCCTGCTCGTTCGCCGCGAGCCGCTCGTCTGGACGGGCACGAGCCAGGCGCTGGCGGATCCCGAGCGTCCTCTGCCGCTCGTCCTCTACCCGGAGCCCAGCATCAGCCGGGCCATCGCTCTCGATGCGCTCACCCGCGCCGGCCGGAGCTGGCGCATCACCTGCACGAGCGGCAGCCTGAGCGGTCTGAGGGCGGCGGCGCTGGCCGGGCTCGGCGTCACCGTCCAGCCCCGTGCCACGATCACCGCCGGGCTGGACGAGCTTCCGGCGGGACCGGGCCTGCCCGAGCTCGGCACGATCGAGTTCGTCGCGGCGGGTGCGACCGGCTCCAGGGGGCCCGCGGCCGAGCTCGCGAGATCGCTCGTGGAGAGCGGCAACCGGCTCGGCTTCGGCGTCGGCTAAGCGAAGGCGGCGGGCAGGCGCCCGCCGGGATCAGCCGATCGAGGAGACGTCCACCCAGCGCTCGTCGCGCGCGGAGAGCAGGATCGCGTCGACCACCCGCTGCACCTCGTAGGCCTCGCGGAAGTCGGGAAGGAACGAGCTGCCGTCCGCCAGCGCCTGGACGATGTCCTTGACCTCGATCGTCTTGATCTCGTTGAAGCCGAGCTGGTGACCGGGTGCCGGGCAGAAGCCGGCATAGTCGACATGATCGGGGCCGGCCGGGATCTCGACGAAGCCTTCCCGACCCTTGGCGCCGCCTTTGAGGAACAGCTTGAGCTCGTTCATCCGCTCCATGTTGAGGATGATCGAGCCCTTCGAGCCCGTGAGCTCGAAGGCGAGGTACATCTTGCGGCCGGTCGCGATCCAGCTCGCCTCGAGCGTGCCTTCAGCGCCGTTCTCGAACTTGACCAGGGCGCGGGCCTCGTCGTCAACCTCGACCGGCCGATCGGGGAGCCCGCCGCGCGTCGAGGAGCGCTCGGTGATCACCGTCCTCACCTGGCCCATCACCTCGGCGATCGGCCCCACCACGTAGCGCGCCATCGCGATGATGTGGCTGCCGAGATCGGCCACCGCACCGGCGCCGCCCTCGGGGTCGAGCCGCCAGGTCCAGGGCGCCTCGGGGTCGCTCATATAGTCCTCGGCATGGATGCCGCGGAACGCCCAGACCTCGCCGATCTCGCCCGCCTCCACCATCTGGCGGGCCAGCCGTGTCATCGGGTTGCGGACGTAGTTGAAGCCCACGAAGGTCGGCACCTTCGCCTTCTCGGCCGCTTCCGCCATGGCCAGCGCGTCGGCCGCGGTCGGGGCCAGCGGCTTCTCGCAATAGACGGGCTTGCCGGCGGCGATCGCGGCCAGCGCCATGGCCTTGTGGAACGTGTTGGGCGTCGTGATGTCGACGAGATCGACATGCCGGTCCGCGACCAGCTCCTGCCACTCGCCCGTCCAGCGCTCGGTGCCGAAGCTGCGGGCAGCGGCGGCAGCGCGCTTGTCGTCGATGTCGGCCACCATCTCCAGCCGGGTGGGGACCGGAAGCTCGAACACCGCGGGCGCCATCCGCCAGGCCAGGGCGTGGCTGCGTCCCATGAACCCCGACCCAATCAGGCCGACATTCAGCCGCTTCACGGCGACAGCACCTCGGGATTGATGACGACGGTGGGATCGAGCCTGCCTTCCAGCGCCGCGACGATGTTGGCTGCCGCCTCCTTGGCCATCCGAACCGATGCCTCGGCTGTCACACCGGCGATGTGGGGTGACAGAACGATGTTCTCGACCGCCAGCATGGGATGTCCCGCCGGAGGTGGCTCCTGCTCGAAGGCATCGATGCCGGCACCTCCCAGATGGCCGCTCGCAACGGCCTCGGCCACGGCTGCCTCGTCGAGGAGCCCACCTCGGGCCGTGTTGATCAAGAGCGCGCCGGGGCGCATTCGTGCCAGCGCCTCTCGGCCGATCAGCCCCTTCGTCTCCGAGCTGAGAGGCAGATGCAGCGAGACGATGTCGGCGGCGGCGAGGCCCGCATCGAGGGTCGACACCCTCTCACAGCCTGCAGCGATGATACGCTCCGCCGGCACATAGGGATCCACCACCAGAACGCGCATGCCAAAGGGCAGCGCGCGAGCGGCGACACGACTGCCGATCCGACCGAAGCCCACGATCAGCAAGGTCTTGTCGCTGAGCTCAAAGGGTCGCAGACGGTCGCGGAACGCCCAGCCGCCGGTCCGCATGCCCGCATCGAAGGCCCGCCCGCGCTTGGCGAGCTCGAGCATCATGAAAAGCGCATGCTCGGCCACGGCGACCATGTTCGCGGTCGCCGCGACGGCCAGCGGAATCCGGCGGGCGGTCAAGGCCGGGACGTCGACATTGTCGTAGCCGACGCCGTGCCGCGAGACGATCTTGAGGCTCGGCGCCCCCTCGATCATCGTCGCCGTGACCTTGGCGATGCGCAGCAGCAGGCCGTCGCTCGTCCGCAGCGCCTCGGTCAGGACCTCGGGCGTCGGATCATCGAGCACCCTGATCTCGATGCCCTTGTGCCGTCGCAGCACCTCGATACCGATCTCATGAACGCGGCCTGCGACCGTGACGACTGACATGACGCTTCAGCTGCCGGCGCTCAGTAGCCGGCGACCCGCGGCTGCGTGCCGGTCGGCTCCTCGCCCATCGCCTTCACGATCTCGGCCGCCTTCATGCTCATCAGGCGGCTGTCGGAGAGCATGCTGACGAAGTTGAAGCCGTCGCCGATCATCCGCTTGGCGAACTCGACCGAGCCGCAATGGATGCCGGATGCCACCTTGTGGCGCTTCGTGGCGTCGACGATCTTCTTGATGGCCTCGACCACCTTCGGCTCCTCGGGATCGAGCCGCGGCGTGAAGCCCATCGAGTTCGAGAGATCGGCCGGCCCCACATAGATGCCGTCGAGGCCCGGCGTGGCCAGGATCTCCTCGAGGTTCTCGAGCGCCTTCACCGTCTCGATCATCGCGATCGCCAGCGTCTCGGTGTTGGCGTGCTTCGGGTAGTCGGCACCCGCATACATCATGGCCCGGATGGGGCCGAAGCTGCGCTGGCCGCGCGGCGGATACTTGCAGTAGGAGACCAGCTCCTCGGCCTCCGCGGCGCTGTTCACCATCGGGCAGATGACGCCGTAGGCGCCGGCGTCCAGGGACTTCATGATGATGCCGGGCTCGCGCCAAGGCACGCGGACGATGGGCGTCGTCTCGCTCGTCGAGATGGCCTGCAGCATGCCGAGGGCGGCCTGATAGTCGACGACGCCGTGCTGCATGTCGACAGTGAGGCTGTCCCAGCCGGCCTGGACCATAACCTCAGCCGCGAAGCTGTTCGGGATCGACAGCCAGCCATTGATCGTGGCCTTGCCGCTGGCCCACTTCTGCTTGATCCCGTTCGCACGCATCGATTGCCCCCTGATCAGTGATAAGCGCGAAAACTAGGCCCGGGGGCCATGGCTGTCCAGCGGGACGGGCGCAGGAGCCACCTGCGCCCCGCGCGTGTCCTGGCCCGGGATCGGGCGCCTCCGCCCTGGATCGACGCCGCTGCCCGCGACACATAGAGACGGTCATCCTAGGAGCGTCGCGCCGGCCGCGTGTCGCCCTCTGGGCGTCGGTCGAGAAGCCTTCAGTCGGGGAGCGGGGCATGGGCGAGGTGATCGCTGCCGCGGCCTACAGCGCAGGTCGCAAGGTCCAGGACATCGCGATCGAGGACAGCGGGGCATGGGCCGCCAAGCCCGGCCATTTCGTCTGGATCGGCATTCACGAGCCGGACGAGCCGGAGCTGCGCCAGCTTCAGGGTCAGTTCGCGCTGCACGAGCTGGCGATCGAGGATGCGCTGCACGCCCACCAGCGCCCCAAGGTCGAGCAGTATGGCGACACGGCATTCCTCGTCCTGCGCACGGCCTTCGTCATCGACGGCCACATAGCGTTGGGCGAGACGGCGCTCTTCGTCGGCCGCGGCTACATCATCTCGGTGCGGCACGGCCAGTCCGCGTCCTATGCGCGGGTTCGCCAGTGCGCCGAATCGGCCCCTGCGCGCCTCGCGAACGGCGAGGACTTCGTGCTCTACTCGATCGTCGACTTCGTCGTGGACAACTATCTGGCCGTGGTCGACCGGCTGCGGGACGATGTGGAGGAGCTCGAGGAGACGATCCTCGAGCCTCCGCTGAGCGAGGCCAAGATCGCGCGCATCTACGCGCTCAGGCGCGAGCTGCAGCGCCTGAAGCTCGCCGTCGCCCCCACCGCGGAGGTATGTCGACGCCTCGAGCACGCGGACCTGCCCGGCATCGACCCCGTCTTTCGGCCCTACTACCGGGATATCATCGATCACCTCAACCGCGCGCTCGAGCAGATCGACATGCTGCGCGAGATGCTGGCCTTCGCCTTCGAGGCGAGCCTGCTCACCGAATCGTCGCGGCAGGGAACGGTGAGCCGGCAGCTCGCCGGCTGGGCCGCCATCCTGGCCGTGCCGACCGCCATCGCCGGTATCTACGGCATGAACTTCCACTTCATGCCGGAGCTAGACTGGCGCTTCGGCTATTTCGTGGTCATCGGCGGCATGGCGGCGATCTGCCTGGTTCTCTTTCTGCGATTCCGGCGCGCCGGCTGGATCTGAGCGGCGAGGCGGGCCGGGGCCGTGCGCCTCAGAAGTTCTCGACCCAGGGGCGCAGCTCGACCTCCCAGGTCCATGCGCTTCGCTCCTGGCGCAGGACGTGGAGGTAGGTCCGTGCAATCGCGTCCGGATCGAGCATGCTGTCCGGTCTGTCGTCGGCCTCGCTCCGCCCGGGGTTCCGGATGGCGCCGTCGATGACGAAGTGGGCGACGTGGATATTGAGAGGTGCCAGCTCGCGGGCCATGCTCTGCGCCAGCCCGCGCAGCGCGAACTTGCCCATCGCGAACGGAGCGGAGCGCGAATAGCCCTTGATGCTGGCGGAGGCCCCGGTGAAGAGGATGGCGCCGCGGCCGGTCTTGAGCATTTGCCGGGCTGCTTCCTGGCCGACGAGGAAGCCCCCGAAGGCGGTCACCATCAGCGTCTTTTGAACCTCTGCCGGATCGAGGTCGACGAGCGGGCCGCGGCATCGGTAGCTCGGATTGTAGACCACGACATCGGGGATCCCGAGATCGCGCTCGACACTCTCGAAAAGCGTCCTGACCTCATCGCCACTGGTTGCATCGCACGCGTAGGCACGCGCGCCGATGGCGCCACACAAGGCCTCGAGCTTGCCGGGACGTCGTCCAGCAAGAGCCACCCTCATGCCTTCGCCCGCGAGCAGCCGGGCGAGGGAGGCGCTGAGCCCGCTCCCGGCGCCCACGATCAGTGCCTTGCGCATCGCCGATTGCTCCTTGGGCTACCTGCCGCGCGTTTGCAGCGCCATGGTGGTCCCGGCGGGCCGCCATGGCCAGCGGCGCGCGCCGGCATGGGCCTACCGCTGGTGCGCTCAGGCACCCCAGGTGCGCTCGAGCACGCGAAGCCAGTTCCGGTACGCGAGCTTCTCCAGCGACGGGCGATCGTAGCCGCGCTCGGCCAACGCCTCGAACAGGCGCGGCAGCCCGGAAACGTCCTTGATGGCCTGCGGGATGATCGCGCCGTCGAAGTCGGAGCCGAGCCCGACGCCATCGATACCCAGCCGCTCGACGAGATGATCCACGTGGCGAACCACCATCTCGAGGGGCGTATCGGCGCTTCGGTTGCCGTCGGGGCGAAGCTCGCTGACCGAGAGGTTCAGCCCGACAAGGCCGCCCGACTCTCGTATTGCGTCGAGCTGCCGGTCGGTGAGATTGCGGGAGGCGGGGCAGACCGCGTGGGCGTTGGCATGGCTGGCGACGAGCGGTGCCGTCGAGAGCTTGGCCACATCCCAGAACCCCTGCTCGTTCAGGTGCGCGAGATCGATCACGATGCGCAGCGCGTTGCAGCCGCGGACCAGCTCCTTGCCGGCTTCGGTGAGCCCCGGCCCGATGTCGGGTGTGCTGGGATACCGGAAGGGCACCCCATGCGCGAAAGCGTTCGGGCGGCTCCAGACGGGACCGATCGAGCGCAAGCCGGCGGCGTGAAAGACCTCGAGCGCATCGAGGCCCGTGTCGATCGCCTCGGCCCCTTCGATGTGGAACACGACGGCCAAGGCTTCCTCGGCCATGGCGGTCCGAATCTCGGCAACCGTCTCGCACAGGCGCACGGCCCCTGAGGAGGCCCGCACGATGCGCTCGATCGCGGCGCGAAGGGCGATCGTGACGCGCTGCGCTTCGGCGAGCGAAGGCGGCTCCGGCATCGGCACGGTATAGCCGCCGCCCTCGAGGACGACGGTCCCGCTGGCCGGGCGCTCGGACGGCGTGAAGGCGGCAAAGAGACCTCCGACAAATCCGCCCGCGCGTGCCCGGGGCAGATCGAGATGCCCTTCCTCGCGCCGCTCGAGGAAGAGGAGAGGATTCTCCGCCCTGCGATGGAGGCGCAGCAGCGTGTCGTTGTGGCCGTCGAAGATCGGCAGTGCGCTGGCATTCATGGGTCAGACCGCCGTTCCGGTCGTCGAGACGGTCGAGCCTTCCGGGGTCGGCGGGGCAGCCGCCTGACGCACACGGACCGCCTCGGCTAGGCGCTCCAGGCGTCGGTCGGCGATCCCGAGCTCCCGCAGATGCGTCACCGTGTTGAAGAGATAGTCGGAGCAGGGGCCCAGCGGCCCACCCGCCACGGCGATCGCGTCGGCCACCCTCGCCTCCGTGAGATTCTTGGCATAGCGGTCGTGCGCGGGATTGATGAGGAAGGCGACGCCCTTGCGCCGCTCGCCGCCAAGATCGAGCGCCACCCAGCTCGGCCGGTAGGCGGCGGTCACCATCTCGCGCCGCCAGATGATGTCGAGCTCCACGTCGATGAGGTCAGCAGCGATGCGGAAGGCCACACCGGTACAGGAGCCGCCGCGCTCGAGACCGAGCATGAGGCCAGGACGCTCACGCGTGCCACGGCCGAGATGGGTCCATAGACAGAACTGACGATGATAGCCGAGAACGCGGCCGACGCGCTGCTGGACGAACTCGAAGCAGGGATTCCAGATCAGCGAGCCATAGCCGAAGAGCCAGAGATCCTCGCCTGGCGGGTGGTCCGCGAGGATCGCGCGGCGCGACGCCAGCAGCTCCTCCTCGGTGAGGGGGCGTACACCCTCCTCACCCTGCATGATCATTTTCTGCACCCAGCCGTCGCGAATGCGCTCGCGGGTCAGCACCATTCACATCCCAGGGCGCCCGCCGGCGCCGCATCCCGATCCACCGCCTCCTCCAGACCTTGCGCGAAAACGCCCTCAGCACAAGGGTGCTGGGGCACGGCGGACTCTCCAGATCCGCATGGGCATGCCTCGAATGCACGCGCGGGCGGCTCACGAGGCCTCTGGCGTGGAGACCTTGCCTCCGCCGCCCCTGCGGCCGTAGTGGGTCGCCGGTGGCGCGCCGTCACGGGGTGCCGGCGATCGAGGGAGGCATGACGATGCGGGATCTGGTGGTCGCGGTGGATGTCGGAACGGGCAGCGCCAGGGCGGGCATCCTCGATCGGACGGGCCAGCTGCTCGGTCGGGACCAGCGGCCCATCGCGCTCAATCGACCGCAGCCGGATCATGCCGAGCAGAGCTCGGAGGATATCTGGCAGGCGATAGGCGAAAGCGTGCGTGGTGCCCTGCAGGCGGCCGGGGTGGGCCCGGAGCGCATCGCCGGGATCAGCTTTGATGCCACCTGCTCGCTCGTCGTGCTGGACAGCGATGGTGGCCCTGTCTCGGTCTCGACGACGGGCGACGACAAATGGGACATCATCGTCTGGCTCGATCACCGTGCCGTGGCCGAGGCGGCGGAGTGCACGGCCAGCGGACACCGGGTGCTCGACTATGTGGGCGGGGTGATGTCGCCCGAGATGGAGACGCCGAAGCTCATGTGGCTGAAGCGCCATCTGCCGCAGGCTTGGTCGCGCGCCGGTCTCTTTCTCGATCTTGCCGACTTCCTGACCTACCGCGCCACCGGCAGGCTCGAGCGCTCCGAGTGCACGGTGACCTGCAAATGGACCTACCTCGCCCATGAGAGCCCTGGGTGGCAGCAGGACTTCTTCGCGGCGCGCGGGGTGGCCGATCTGATCGAGCGCGGCTCGCTCCCGGAGCGGGCAAGCCCGATCGGGACGGATCTCGGCCCACTGAGCCCTGCGGCCGCCGAGGCGCTCGGGCTCACCACGGGCTGCCGGGTCGGCGTGGGCCTGATCGATGCGCATGCCGGCGCTCTTGGCGTGCTGGGCGGAACGGCGGCGCAGGGTCCGGGCGCCCTCGACCGCAGCATCGCGCTGATCGCCGGAACGTCCACCTGCCACATGGCCCTCTCGGCCGAGCCGCGCAGCGTGCGGGGGATCTGGGGCCCGTATTTCGGCGCCGTGCTGCCCGGGCTCTGGCTCAACGAGGGTGGTCAGTCGGCGACCGGCGCGCTGCTCGACCATGTGCTGGCGCTCCATGCGGCGACGCAGGCGCTGGGGCCCAGGCCGCACGAGGCCATCGTTGAGCGGATCGCCGCGATGCGCGCCGAGGAGGGCCCTGCGTTTGCCCGGCGCCTGCAGGTCCTTCCGGATTTCCATGGCAATCGCTCGCCGCTGGCCGACCCGCACGCCGTAGGCGTCGTCAGCGGCCTGACGCTCGACGCCTCGGTCGACGCGCTGGCACGGCTCTACTATCGCACCGCCGTCGCCATCGCGCTCGGCACGCGGCATATCCTGGATGCGCTCAATGCCTCGGGCTACGCCATCGACACGCTGCATCTTGCGGGCGGTCACGTGAAGAACCCGCTGCTGGTCGAGCTCTATGCGGACACGACGGGCTGTCGCGTCGTCATTCCCGAGGCGGAGGATGCCGTGCTCCTCGGCACCGGCGTCGTCGCCAGCGTCGTGGGCGGGCTGCATCCCGACCTCCCGACCGCCGCGGCGGCAATGGCCGGCAAGTCGAGCGTTCGCGAGCCCGATGCGACCAAGGCGGCGGGTTTCGCGAAGGACTACCGCGTCTTCCAGGCCATGCACGAGGACCGCCGGGCGATCGATGCGATCCTCGAGGAGTGAGCAAGCGACGCGCGGGCAACGCTCGACCTTGATCCTCCTGCAACCAGCCCGCCGGCTTCAGGGAACCATCGGCGCGATCGAATAGAGCTCGAGCGGTCGCGCCACGAGATCCCAGACGAGCTTGCCGCAAACCGTGAGCACGATCAGCGCGAGCAGGATGCGGAGCTGGTCGCCGCGCAGGTACGCGCCGGCCCGGCTGCCGAATTGGGCGCCGACGACACCGCCGGCGATCAGGAGCAGCGAGAGGATGATGTCGACGGTGTGCGTATCGAAGGCATGGAGGAAGCCGGACAGACCGGTGACGAAGGTAAGCTGAAAGAGCGACGTGCCGACGACGACGCCGGTGGGCATGCCGATCAGATAGATCATCGCCGGGATGAGGATGAAGCCGCCGCCGACGCCGAGGCCGGCGGTGAGCAGCCCGATGAACATGCCCGTGGCGAGCGGCATGAGCGCGGAGATGTAGAGCCGCGACTTGGGGAAGCGCATCTTGAGCGGCAGCCCGTGCAGCCAATAGTGCTGGTGCAGCCGCCGACGCAGATCGGGCAGGCGTCGCCGCCGAAAGATGGCACCGACGCTCTCGACGAACATCAAGAGACCGACCACGCCCAGCAGCAGCACGTAGGACAGCGTGATGAACGTGTCGATCTGGCCGGTGGAGCGTATCAACCTGAAGACGAAGATACCGACGGCGGAGCCCGCGAAGCCACCCATCGTCAGGACCATGCCGATGCGCAGGTCCACGGCGCGGCGGCGCAGCTGGGCCAGCACACCGGAGACGGAGGAGGCCATGATCTGGACGGTGCCCGAGCCGACGGCCACGGCGGGCGGGATGCCGATGAAGATGAGCAGCGGGGTCATCAGGAATCCGCCGCCGACGCCGAACGCCCCTGAGAGAAAGCCCACTGCCGCGCCGAGCCCGAGAACGAGGAAAAGGTTCACTGACATCTCAGCGATCGGCAGATAGATGTCCATGCTGGGCGCGGTTCCGAGCCGGGAGTGCGACAATGCCTCGTAGACTAGAGGCGGCTACCCCTGTCAAGGCGAGCAGGTCTCGATCGGGGCCGCGCCAGCGTCCGGACGTCCTCCGTGGCGCCGGCAGCACGCTCGTGGCCCTGCGCGAGCCTCACTGCTTCACCGAGCCCGCGGCCAGGCCCGAGGTGAGCCTCGTCTGCAGCGGCAGGAAGAGAAGCAGGGTGGGCACGGTGGTGAGCGCCGAGGCCGCCATCACGTTGCCCCACTCGGTCACGTTCTCCCCGAAGAACGCGTAGAGCGCCAGCGGCATCGTCTTGAGGTCGGTCTTCGTCAGGAAGGCAAGGGCGAAGAGATACTCGCTCCAGCACAGCATGAAGGCGTAGGTGGCGGTGGCGACGATCCCCGGCAGCATGACGGGGAAAATGATCCGCCAGATGACCTGGAAGCGCGAGCAGCCGTCGATGATCGCCGCCTCGTCGAGCTGGCGCGGCACCGACTCGAGATAGCCCACCAGCAGATAGACGGAGAACGGGATCGTCACCGCCGTATAGACGAAGATCATCGAGAGATGATTGTTGAGCAGGCCCAGCCGCGCGAGCAGGATGAACAGCGGCGTCACGAGAATGATCCAGGGAAAGCACTGGCCAAGCAGGACCGACCCGAAGATCTGACGCTTGAAGGCAAAACGCATGCGCGAGAACACGTAGGCCGCGAGGACCGAGACGAACGTCGAGACGAGGACGGAGGTGATGCAGAGATAAAGGCTGTTGAAGATGTTACGCGCAAATCCCGTCTTCAGCAGACCGGCATAGTTGGCGAGGGTGAAGCTGAAGATGGACGAGGAGAACATGGTCCCCGGCGTCTGGAACGAGGCGAGGATCACCCACAGCGTCGGATAGACGAGGAAGACGAGCGTAAGCAGCGTCAGCGCAACCAGCAAGAGCTCGCCAGGCAGCCCGAAGCCGGTGCGGATCGAGACGCGGAAGGCCGGATCGAGGCGTCGGGCGGAGCCGGCGGCCATCAGAACACCTCCTTCATCTCGCGCTGGGCGATCACGCGCAGGTAGATCATGCCGAAGGCGGTCATGATCGCCGCCATCACGACGCCGATCGCCGAGCTGTAGCCCAGCCGCGCGTCGATGAAGGCCTTGATGTAGACGTCCGTCGCCATGACGTTGGTGTAGAGGCCGGGGCCGGCCGCGGTGGTAAGCCACACATAGACGAAGTTGTTGAACGTCCAGAAGGTCGACATCAGCGTCATGACGATGATGGCCGGCTTGAGATGCGGCAGGATCACGAAGCGGCAAAGCTGCCATTTGCGGGCGCCGTCGACCTCGGCCGCCTCGAGAAGCTCCTTGGGCAGGGACTGCAGGCTCGCGAGGAACGTCAAGGTCACGAGCGGCAGGGTGTTCCAGGTGATGATCGTGATGAGCGACGGCCAGATCCACAGGCGCTCGGCCAGGAAGGCGATCGGCTGGTCGATGACCCCGAGGCCGAGGAGCGCCCGATTGATGGCGCCGAGCTCGGGGTTGAGGATCCAGCGCCAGGCGACGATGGCCACCACCGGCGGGGTGGCCCAGGGCACCAGCAGCAGCACTCGGGAGATGGTCTTGAGCCGGTACTTCTCGACCACCCGCGAGTTGAGGAGAAGCGCCAGCCCAAGCCCCAGCGCGATGCGCACCGTCACGCCGACGAAGGTGAGCCAGAAGACCGTGTTCCAGAGCACCCGGCCGAAGTCCGGGCTGGTCAGGAGCTCAGTATAGTTGGCGAAACCTACCCACTGACCGCCCTTCCTCAGGCCGAACAGGGAGAGGTCGGTGAAGCTGTTGAAGAGATTGTACGCCATCGGGTAGGCGTAGAACATGACGAGGAAGAAGAACGCGGGCACGAGCATGAAGAGGACGAAGGCGCGCTCCCCGCGAATCCGCGCCTTCACACGCGGCGCGGGAAGCGCCCGATCAGATCTTCCACTCACCGTCGCGAGGGACATGCCGACGTTCTCCCCAATCCTCAAGATTTGCTGTTCTTCTCGAACTCCCGCTTGATCGCGTCGTAGAGCTCCTGCGCAGCATCGGCCGACGTCTTGCTGCCGATGAACACCGAGCCCGCGGCCCGGCCTACCGCATTCCACATGAACGGGATCGACACAGGCCCCGTGCTGTAGGCACCCCAGCTACGCGCCGTCTTGATCTGGGCGTCGTAGCCCGCCTGGATCTCCTGGGGCAGCTGCTTGTAGCTCATCACAGGCCGCTGCGCCGGCACGTAGTTCGTATAGTACTTCGTGAACAGCGGATCGGGCTGGACCAGGAACTGGACCAGCTTCCAGGCCGCATCGACCTGGGTCGTGTTGGCGTTGATGCCGATCATGCGCCCACCGAAGAAGGTCTTCGAGCCGTTGACGTCCGCCGGATGGGGAGCGGCGCCGAAGGGCGAGGTCTTCCCCGGGTTGCGCGCGTCCCACGTCTTGACGATCTGGGTGGCCACGGTATCCGGCACGCTGGCGATCGCGATCGAGCCGTTGACCATCCCCTCGACGATCTCAGGGGCACCCCACAGGCAGATCGAGAGGTTGGCCTTCGGATTGTCGCCGTCCTTCAGGAACTGATTGTAGTAGTCGAAGCCCTCGGCGATCTGCGCCGGCGTGATGTTCATGAAGTAGGTGCCGTCGGGCTTCTGGTCGATGATGGCCCAGCCATGCGACCACCAATAGAAGTTCAAGAGGAACCAGATCGTGGGCGTGCCGCAGCTCCCGGCGGGGAAGCCGAAGCCGGCCTTGCCCGTCTTCTCGAAGATCGTCTTGCTGACCTTGCGGAGATCGGGCCAGGTCTTGGGCATCTCGGAGATGCCGGCCTCCTTCAGCAGCTCCTTGTTGTAGACCAGCGCGAAGGTGTCGGTGGTGAAGGGGATGCCGTAGATCTTCCCGTCCGGGCCGTAGGCGAGATTCGTGCTGACAAACTCGTCCCAGCCGCCGACGCCGATCCCCGTCTTCTTGATCAGATCGTCCAGCGGCAGAAGCGCGCCCGCGGCGCCGAGCGAGCGGGGCCAGACGAAGGCCAGCTGCAGCACGTCCGGACCGGCGCCGGTGGCCGCCTCGCGCACGAACTGCTCGCGCGCGTCGCCCCAGGTGACCCGCTGCATCTCGACCTTGATGCCGGGGTTTTCTTTCTCGAAGACGTCGAGCGCCTGCTGCATCTGAGGCGCTTCGGGGTCGTTGAAGCGGAAGGTGATCGTCGTGTCGGCAGCGGCCGCGGCGCCAGCCCCGAGGCCCAGCGCCAGCATCAAACCCAGTCCCAAGAGCCGCATCAAATCATCCTCCCTCTCGGCTGTCGCCCTCGTCCGGCCGCCTTCCCGTTTCTCTCTACTGCTTCAGCTGGCCCTGCACATAGGCCAGGATGTCCTCGGCCGCCTGCTTCGACGTGCGCTCGCCGATGAACGCCTGGCCGAAGCTGCGCGCCACCTGGTTCCACATCCCCGCGATCGGCGCGGGACCACGGGCATAAGGCCCCCAGCTGCGGGCGCCCTCGGTGAACTGCTTTTGGAAGCCCGTCATCTCGGGCGGGAAGGGCCGCTTCGCCAGCAGGCTCTTTTGCGCCGGATAGTAGATCGTGTTGTACTTCTCCCAGAACGCCCAGGAGTTCAGCCACTGCATCAGCTTCCAGGCCTCGGCCTTGTGCTCGGTGTTGGCGTTCACGCAGAGCGACTGGCCACCCAGATGGGTCGTGGGCTTGCCGGAGCCGTGGGGCGTCATGGCCGTGGTGAAGGGCAGCTCCTGGCCCGGGTTTCGCTCGCGCCACGCCTTGAACAGGGAGACAGCGTTGAAGACCGGCAGGATCACCGCGGCGGACTCGCCGCGCAGCATCGGCTCGACCAGCTCCGGCGCGTTGACCTCGCTCAGGCCGACGCTGCCGGGCGTGGTCAGCCCCTCGTCCAGATAGGTCTTGTAGTAGTCGATGACGCTGGCGACCTGATCGGCGGTGATGCCGAGCTTGTAGCCGCCCTTGCCGTCGTCGACGACGAGCGAGCCGCCGTCGGACCACCAGTTGAAGTTGGCCAGGAACCAGATCTCGGCGTTGCCGGACACGCCGCCGGCGAAGCCGAACCCGGTCTTGCCTGTCTTGGCCTTGACGGCACGCGAGGCCGCGAGCAGCTCGTCCCAGGTCTCCGGGACCTTGGCGATCCCCGCCGTCTCGAGCAGCTTCTTGTTGTAGACCATGGCCCATGTGTCGGTGGCGAAGGGCACGCCATAGATGCTCTTGCCCTCGGGGCCGTAGGTGAGGTCGGTGGCGATGAAGTCGCTCCAGCCCTTCTCGCCGATGCCCTCGTGCTCGATCAGATCGTTGAGCTTCATGCAGGCGCCGGCCACGCCCAGATCCTTGACCCAGACGAACGCCAGATGGACGACGTCCGGGCCGCCGCCGGTTGCCGCCTCGCGGATGAACTGGTCGCGGGCGTCCTTGATGGCGATCCGCTCGAAGTTGACCTTGATGCCCGGATTGCGCCGCTCGAACTCGGCGATGCCCTGCTGGACCTCTCCCACATTGTCTTGGACATAGCGGAAGGTGAGCTGCACCTCGGCGCGCGCCTGACCGGCCGCGAGAAATGACGCTGCGACCAGCAGACCCTTGATCATGAACCGCATGGTACCGTCCTCCGCTCGGGCTTCAGGAGCCCAGCTGCTTTTGGACGAACGCCAGAAGCTCGTCCGCCGCCTGCATCGAGGTCCGCTCGCCGATGAAGGCCTGGCCGAAGCTGCGCGACGTCTGATTCCACATGCTGCCGATGTCGGCGGGGCCGCGCGCATAGGGGCCCCAGCTGCGGGCACCCTCGGTGAACTGCTTCTGGAAGCCCTGCATCTCGGGCGGGAAGGGCCGCTTGGCGAGGAGGCTCTTCTGGGCCGGGAAGTAGGCCGTGTTGTACTTCTCCCAGAACTCCCAGGAGTTCAGCCACTGCATCAGCTTCCAGGCCTCGGCCTTGTGCTCCGTGTTGGCGTTCACGCAGAGTGACTGCCCGCCCAGATGCGTGGTGGGCTTGCCCGAGCCGTGCGGCGTCATGGCGGTCGTGAAGGGCAGCTCCTTGCCCGGGTTGCGCTCGCGCCAGGACTTGAACATCTGGACCGCCGTGAAGACGGGCATGCTCGCGGCCAGCTGATCCCCACGGATCATCGGCTCCGTGACCTCGGGCGCGTTCCAGGCGTCGATGCCGAGGCTGCCCGGGGTGGTGAGGTCCTCCTTCAGATAAGTCTTGTAGTAGTCGATGACCTTGGCCACCTCTGCGGACGTGATGCCGAGCTTGTAGCCGCCCTTGCCGTCATTCACGACGAGCGAGCCGCCGTCCGACCACCAGTAGAAATTGGCGAGAAACCAGATCGTGTTGGCCGACGACGAGCCGGCTGCGAAGCCGAACCCGATCTTGCCTGTCTTGGACTTGACTGCCCTACTCGCGGCCAGAAGCTCGTCCCAGGTCTCGGGGATCTTCTCAACACCGGCGGCCTTCATGACCTCCGTGTTGTAGACCATGGCCCAGGTGTCGGTGGCAAACGGCACGCCGTAGATGCTCTTGCCCTCCGGCCCGTAGGTGAGGTCGGTGGCGATGAAGTCGTCCCAGCCCTTCTCCCCGATCCCCTCCTTGTCGATCAGCTCGTTGAGCTTCATGCAGGCCCCGGCGGTGCCGAGATCCTTGATCCAGACGAAGGCGAGGTGAACGACGTCGGGGCCGGCGCCGGTCGCGGCCTCGCGCAGGAACTGGTCCCGCGCATCCTTGAACGCGATGCGCTCGAGCGTGACCTTGATGCCCGGGTTCTGCTTCTCGAACGCGTCCAGCCCGGCCTGGATCTGGTCCACATTGTCGTAGGCGTAGCGGAAGGTCAGGTTGACGTCCTCCGCCATGGCCGCGTTGGTGAGCATCCCCGCCATCGCGCCGGCGAGCACAAGCTTGCCTAGGAATCGCCTGCGCATCGTGCACTCCCTGAAATGTTACTTTGTCGTTAGGGTCACGATAGGCAGGGAGCCCCTGGGGGTCAACCTGCCGTTGCTCGGCGGGCTGTTGATCCCCTGAGCCCGGTGGGGCGCGGCAAGCGGTCGGGCGGGTCGCGCTTCGGCACAGGCACGGTGGCGGCTCATTGCCTGGAGGTCATAAAGCAGGCGGCCGGCGGCGGGATCGTCGTGCCCGCTGCCGGCCGTCTTCAGAGAATCGCCGCGGCATGTCGAGGAGGAGCTTCCGGAAGGTACCGGGGAACCGCGGCCTAGCCCTCCCGGCGACGGGGCCTCGCGGCCCGGGAAGCGGCTACTCGGCGGCCTCGGCGTAGGACTCGATCGGGGGACAGCCGCAGACGAGGTGGCGATCGCCGTAGACATTGTCCACCCGGCCGACGGGCGGCCAGTACTTGTCCTCGCGACATGATTCGATCGGGAAGAAAGCCACGTCCTTGCCATAGGGCCGGTCCCACTCGCCCACCAGCAGGTCGGCGGTGTGCGGCGCGTTCTTCAGCACGTTCTGGCTGCGGTCCGCCCGGCCTTCCTCGATGGCCTTGATCTCCTGGCGGATGCCGATCATCGCGTCGCAGAACCGGTCGAGCTCGCCCATGGACTCGCTCTCGGTGGGCTCGACCATCATCGTCTCGGGCACTGGCCAGGACATGGTGGGCGCGTGGAAGCCATAGTCGACGAGCCGCTTGGCCACGTCCTCGGCGGTGATGCCGGACGCGGCCTTGATGGCGCGCAGGTCGATGATGCACTCGTGCGCCACCATGCCGTTCTCGCCGGTGTAGACGATCGGGTAATAGGGGGCGAGGCGGCGTGCCACATAGTTGGCGTTGAGGATCGCCATGTCCGTGGCCCGCCGCAGCCCGTCCGGTCCCATCATGGCGATATAGGCCCAGGAGATCGGCAGGATCGCGGGCGACCCCCATGGGGCGGCCGCAACAGCGCCTTCGCCGTCGTCGCGCCTCGCCAGGTCCAGGCCCTTGACGACCGGGTGGTCGGGCAGGAACGGAGCAAGATGCGCCTTGACGCCGATGGGCCCCATGCCGGGTCCGCCGCCACCGTGCGGGATGCAGAAGGTCTTGTGCAGGTTCATGTGGCTGACGTCGGCGCCGAGCTCGGCCGGCCGCGCTATGCCGACCAGCGCGTTGAGATTGGCGCCGTCCATGTAGACCTGTCCGCCGCGCTCGTGGACGATGTCGCAGATCTCCTTGATGCGTCGCTCGAAGACGCCATGCGTCGAGGGATAGGTCACCATCAGGGCCGCAAGCTCGGCCGCATGCAGCTCGGCCTTGCTCGTGAGGTCCGCGAGGTCGACATTGCCGCGCTCGTCGCAGCCCACGACCACGACACGCATGCCCGCCAGCACCGCGCTCGCCGGGTTGGTGCCGTGCGCCGAGGAGGGAATGAGGCAGATGTCGCGTCGCCCTTCGCCGCGCGCCGCGTGATAGGCGCGAATGGTGAGGAGGCCGGCATACTCGCCCTGGCTGCCCGCGTTGGGCTGCAGCGAGACCGCATCGAAGCCCGTGATCTCGGCCAGCCACGCCTTGAGGTCGCGGAACAGCTCGGCATAGCCGGCCGCCTGCTCGCGCGGCGCGAAGGGATGAAGATCGGCAAAGCCGGACCAGGTGACCGGGATCATCTCGGCGGCGGCGTTGAGCTTCATCGTGCAGGAGCCCAGCGGGATCATGGCCCGGTCGAGGGCGATGTCCTTGGCCTGCAGGCGCCGCAGGTAGCGCATCATCAGGGTCTCGCTGCGATGCGCGTGAAAGACCGGATGGGTGAGGAACCCGCTCGTCCGCCGCAGCGCCTCGGGCACGCCCTCCAGAATGTCGACCGCCGGCCCTGTCCGGAGGTCTGCGGCATCGACCGGGCTCCCGAGAAGGCCCATCAGGCGGGCGCAGGTCTCGAGCGTCGAGGTCTCGTCCAGCGACACGCCGATCCGGTGGTCGTCGACCATCCGGAGATTGATGCCGGCGTCGGCCCCGGCGGCGACGAGCTCGGCCGCTCTGCCCGGCAGCACGAGGGTCAGCGTGTCGAAGTAGCTGTCGTGCTCCAGACGGACCCCGGCGGTGCGAAGCCTCTCGGCCAGCAGATGGGTCAGCAGGTGAACGCGCCGCGCGATCTTCCTGAGGCCCTCGGGCCCATGCCAGACGGCATACATGCCGGCGATCACGGCTAGAAGCACCTGAGCCGTGCAGATGTTGGAGGTCGCCTTCTCGCGGCGGATATGCTGCTCGCGGGTCTGCAGCGCCATGCGCATGGCCGGCCGGCCACGACTGTCGACGGAGACGCCGATGATGCGCCCGGGCATCGCCCGCTTGTGCGCGTCCTTGGTGGCGAAGAAGGCGGCATGCGGGCCGCCATAGCCCATCGGCACGCCGAAGCGCTGGCTCGAGCCCAGCACGATGTCGGCGCCGAGCTCGCCTGGCGGGGTCAGGAGGACCAGCGCCAGCAGGTCGCTCGCCACGGCGACGAGACCCTGGCACGCGTGCACGGCCTCGATGGCGGGGCGCAGGTCGCGCAGGGCCCCCGACGAGCCCGGATAGGAAAGGAGGGCACCGAAGACATCCGCACCCTCGAGATCGGTCAGCGGATCGCCCTCGACCACCTCGATGCCCAAAGGCACGGCCCGCGTGCGCACCACCGCCAGCGTCTGCGGATGGGTGTCCCGGTCCACGAAGAAGCGGTCGGAGCGGCTCTTCGAGATGCGATGCGCCATCGTCATCGCCTCGGCCGCCGCGGTCGCCTCGTCGAGCAGGGAGGCGTTCGCGATCTCCATGCCGGTGAGGTCGACGACCATCTGCTGGAAGGTCAAGAGCGCCTCGAGCCGGCCCTGGCTCACCTCGGCCTGGTAGGGCGTGTAGGCCGTGTACCAGCCTGGATTCTCGAGCAGGTTGCGGAGGATCACAGGCGGCGTGATGGTGCCGTAATACCCCATGCCGATCAGCGATGTGGCGACCTTGTTGGCGTCCGCCATGGCCTTGAGGCGTGCCAGCGCCTGATGCTCGGCCAGCGGCGCAGGGAGCTCCAGCGGCCGAGCGCTTCGGATCGCGTCCGGAACTGCCCGATCCACGAGCTCGTCGAGGGAGGCCGCGCCGACGACGCCGAGCATGGCGCTCGTCTCGTCGGCGCTCGGCCCCACATGCCGTCGGACGAACTCGCCCGCCGGCTCGAGGTCGCGCAGGGTGGCGCGCAGGTCGGTCATCGAAAGGCTCCCGCAGGGCAGAGCTGGATGGGTCCTGGCGTCAGCTCAGGGTCTCGAGGAAGGACTCATAGGCGTCGCGGTCCATCAGATCGTCGAGCTCGCCCAGCTCGGCGAGCTTGACCTTGAAGAACCAGGCAGCACCCTCCGCATCCTCGTTCGCCAGCGAGGGCTTCTCGACAAGGACCGAGTTGGCCTCGACGACCTCGCCGCTGACGGGTGCGTAGACCTCGCTCGCGGCCTTGACGCTCTCGACGACGGCCGCCTCCTCGCCCTGCTTCACCTGCTTGCCGATCTCCGGAAGCTCGACGAAGACAACATCGCCCAGCTGCTCCTGGGCATGGTCGCTGATGCCGATCGTGGCCACGTCCCCATCGACGCGGACCCACTCGTGGTCCTTGGTGTAGTAGAGCGCCATGGTGGGCTTTCCCTTTAGCGGTGGTAGCGGTGTGGGACGAACGGAAGGGAGGCGATGGAGGCCGGAATGGGCTTGCCGCGAACGATGAGCTCGACCGCCGTTCCCGGCTCGGCGAGGTCGCGCTCGACATAGCCCAGCGCCACCGGCACGCCGATCGTGGGCCCGAAGCCGCCGCTGGTGACCCGGCCGACCGTGCGGCCGCCCTTTTGGATCTCCGCACCCTCGCGGGCGGGTGTGCGGCCCTCCGGGCGAATGCCGACCAGCCGTCGTGCGGGGCCATCGCGCAGCTCGCCCAGGATGCGCTCGGCGCCGGGAAAGCCGCCTTCCTCGCGTCGGCGCTTGGCGATCGTCCACTCGAGCTGCGCCTCGATCGGCGACGTCGTCGTGTCGATGTCGTGACCGTAGAGGCACAAGCCCGCCTCGAGGCGCAGCGAATCGCGAGCGCCCAACCCCGCCGGCGCCACCTCCTCGGCCGCCAGAAGCGTGCGGGCGAGCTTGGCCGCATATCCGGCATCGACCGAGATCTCGAAGCCGTCCTCGCCCGTGTAGCCCAGCCGTGAGATCCGGCACGGGAGACCACCGACGCTCGTCTCGATCGTCGCCATGAAGCCGAGTGAGGGCGCCTCGGGGGCCAGCCGGCCGATCACGGTCGCTGCGGCCGGCCCCTGCAGCGCCAGCAGCGCCCGATCGGCGTGCTCGACGACCTCATGCTCGGGCTCGAGATGGCGGCGCAGATGGGCGATGTCCTCGTCGCGGCAGCCGGCGTTGACGACGACGAAGAGGCTGTCGCCCGCGTTGCTGACGATCAGGTCGTCGAGGATGCCGCCGCTCTCGTTCGTGAGAACGGTGTAGCGGGCGTGGCCGGGCTTCAGGCCCTTGATGTTGCCGGGCACGAGGCGCTCGATGGCCGCCGCCGGCTCGGGTCCGCTGAGCGTGACCTGGCCCATGTGCGACACGTCGAAGAGGGCTGCCGCGGTCCGGCACTGCTGGTGCTCGGCGATGATCCCGCTCGGATATTGGACCGGCATCTCCCAGCCGGCAAAAGGCACCATGCGGGCGCCGAGCTCACGGTGAAGCTCGAACAGGGGCGTACGCTTGAGCTCGCTCAACAGTCGGGACTCCAGGCCGTCGTGACGGCACGACACCGCACGATCCAGCCCCCTCTGTCCGCGACCTGAGAGATTCCGGTCCTGGCCCGCTTAGGACCAGACCGTCCCCTTCGGTGGGGTGCCCGACACAATCGAGACACAAAGGCACCCACTCTCCAGAGAGCCAGCTCGCGCGCGGTCCTTTTGCCTGAGAGTTTCCGGGGCGGTTGCTCCTTCGGCGCCGCTCGTCCCGAAGGACGGGCGGTCTCTCCCACGCACGATCAACGGCTGACATGAGAGTACCTTGGCGCCGGTCGAGGTCAAGCGCGTCGGCGTTGGCGCCGTTCCGACGACGGGATATCCTGGTGCGGCTGGTGTCGTGGAGACTTCAAGGGACCGGGCCGCTGCGGCCGATGATCGACGGATGAGGCGAGGTAGCATGAGAGTGACGTTTGCCGTTCTGGCGGGACTGGCCGCCTTCGCCCTGGCCCCTTCATCCGAGGCGGCGGGCGGCTCCACGGGCTGCGAGGTGCAACAGCGGGCGATCGTCGGCGGCAAGGATCGTCAGCCGACGCCCAGCGAGCTCCAGGACCTGGCGGCCCAGGCCGGTTGCCCCACGCCCTCGGTCGACACCTCGCAGGGCGACGCCAAGGAGGTCGATGAGCTCTATCAGCAGCTGATGGACCAGACGGACAGAGACGTCCCGGCGGCGCCTGGCAAGCCACAGCCCTGACCGTCGGGCTGGCCCCGGAGGCGCCTCGCCCCCATCTCTCCTTTCAACGGTGGCCCTGATCCCTTTGGAGGGACCGGCGGGCCGGGAGGAGCTGGATGGTCTGTTGCGCCTGCTGCGCTGGTGGTCGGCACGTGTCGCACGCGATGACGCGGCGCGGCGCCCTGGGCCTCGTGCTCGGCGGCGCCAGCTTGGCGGTCACCGGCTGTGATCCCAGCTCCAGCGGCCTCTCCGAGCTCGGCGCCTCGATGGTGTCGCCGCAAGAGGAGCAGCAGCTCGGCCGCGAGGCCTTCGCCCAGATCAAGCAAAAGACCCCGATCTCCCGCGACCCCGCCCTTCAGGCGCGGCTGACGCGCGTCGGCCAGCGGGTCGTGCAGGCCAGCGGCTCCACCATACCGGTCGACAAGTGGGAGTTCGTCGTCTTCGACACGCCCGACATCAATGCATTCGCCTTGCCGGGCGGCCATATCGGGGCCTATCGGGGCATCATGACTGTCGCCCAGAACGACGCCCAGCTCGCGGCCGTGCTCGGCCACGAGGTGGGCCATGTGAACGCCCACCATGCAGCGCAACGCATCGGCACGGCCGAGCTCACCAACATGGGCGTGGCCGTGGTCTCGGCGGCGCTCCAGATCGGCGGCGTGGCCGGATCCGGGGAGATCGCCAACCTCCTGGGTGCCGGCGTCCAGTACGGTGTGATGCTGCCCTTCTCGCGCTCGCAGGAGCTGCAGGCCGATCACCTGGGCATCATCTACATGGCGAGGGCGGGCTACGACCCGGAGCAGGCGATCGTCTTCTGGCAGAACATGACGAAGGCCAGCCACGGCGGGAGTCCGCCGGCGCTGCTCTCCACCCACCCGTCCGACCAGGAGCGCATCCAGAAGCTCGAGGCCGACCTGCCGCAGGCCGAGACCATCTACAAGCAGTCAGCAGCCTGAAGGTGGCGCCGTCGGACAGCCACCCCGATATTCCCGCAGCGACGAGCAAGGAGGCACGATGCGCACGGTCAGTCTACCGGATGGCGAGGCCGTGCCCGTGCTCGGCCAGGGCACCTGGTACATGGGGGAGAGCGCGGCGGCGCGGTCGGACGAGGTTCGGGCGCTTCGACATGGCCTCGACCTCGGCATGACGCTGATCGACACAGCCGAGATGTACGCCGAAGGAGGAGCGGAGGAGGTCGTCGGCGAGGCGATCGCCGGGCGCCGCGATTCTGTCTTCGTCGTCAGCAAGGTCTACCCGCACAACGCGTCGCGGCAGGGTGTCGTCTCGGCCTGCGAGCGCAGCCTCGGGCGCCTGCGAACCGACCGCATCGACCTCTATCTTCTGCATTGGCGGGGCCGCTATCCGCTGGCCGAGACGGTCGAGGGCTTCGAGCGGCTGCGTGGCGGCGGCAAGATCCGGCATTGGGGCGTCAGCAATCTCGATACCGACGATCTCGAGGAGCTGCAGCGCGTCGATGGCGGGGATCGCTGCGCCACCGATCAGGTGCTCTACAACCTCTCGCGGCGCGGCCCGGAATGGGATCTTTTGCCCTTGTGCCGCGAGCGCGGCATGCCGGCGATGGCCTACAGCCCGATCGAGCAGGGGCGGCTCCCGGCGAAGGGAGCCCTGGGCGAGATCGCCCGGCGCCTGGGCGTCGGCCATCTCGAGGTGGCGCTGGCCTGGGTCCTGGCCCAGCCGGGCGTCATCGCCATCCCCAAGGCCTCGCGCATCGAGCATGTCGAGGCCAACCGCCGGGCGCTCGACCTGCAGCTGACGGCCGAGGATCTGGCCGCCCTCGACCGCACCTTCCCCGCGCCGACACGCAAGCAGCCGCTGGCCATGCTGTAGCGGGCCCTGGCCGCTCGCGCCCCGGGTTCTTGAGCTTCCTTCGGAAGTCACAACAGGCGCCGTGCACTCGCTTGGCGCGAGACGGCCTGGCAGGCTCGCAGCGCCTGGCGACGGGAGAGGCAGAGCAAGTACTGGGCTCTAGCTCAGTATATAGGATGAGAATCCTTTACATAAGACACGTGCTGTGGCATAGGCTTCTCGGTTTTTGTTAGCCCGCCGGAGCTCACAGCGATGCCCGATCCCGCCCCGACCAGCCCCAAGAAGCGCGGCCCGAAGACGCCAGAAGGCAAGGCGCGCTCCTCCATGAACGCCCTGAAGCACGGCCTCCGCTCCAAGAGGTTCTTGTTGCTTCCCGAGGAAGACCCCGAGGACTTCGCGTCGCTCGTCTCGGACATCCGGGCCGCCTACGGCCCCGAGGATGCGGTCGAGTCCGCGCATGTCGAGGCGATCGCGGTGGCGATGTGGCGGGAGATCCGCGCCGACCGCGTCGAGACCGAGGTGATGGCGGGGAACCAGCCGGGCATGAAGGGCCACGGCCATGGCACCGACCTCTACGGCCGCGAGGAGCGCGCCGCCCTGACCACGGCGCTGCGCTACCGCACCCATGCGCAGATGGAGACCAAGCGCGCCACCGACCTCTTCTGGTGCCATCGCAAGGCCCGCCGGGCGGAGCTGCTGGAAGAGGCGGCCGAGGCCGCCGTGGCCGATCCCACCATCCCTGTCGAGGCGTCGGCTTTCTGCACGAACGAATTCGCCAACGAGAACATCCCGCCCGTCGCTGCTCCGGAGCCCGCCCCGGCCGAGGCCGATCTCTGCACGAACGAATTCCAGGAGCCCGCCCCCCAGGCGCCCGCGGAGCCGGGCGACGACACCGTCACCCTTCTCTCGACCTACCGGGCCCTGAAGCGGCAATCGGTCGGGGACGCGTGGGCGTGGTTCAACGAGCTTACGCCGGAGGAGATGGAGAAGATCCGGGCCGCGATCGCCAATGAGCTCGTGCCCAGGGAGGACAGGGGGCGGAGCTGAGGCCGGCGGCGTGGCCGGCAGGCAGGACCTCGCGACCTCGGTCCCGGTTGGCGGTGTCCGCGTGTGACCGGAGCCGCTCGGCATGGATCCTGAGGCCGCCGCGGGCCATGCATGGCGCGGACGGCTCGGGCGGGTAGCAAGGCTCCAATATAACGCGCTCTTGTCGACCGCCACGGGTTTCCCATCTGACATGAGTGACGCCGGAGAGGGGCAGTGACAGCTCGCGCTTGGTCGCGCGTGCGGTCTTCCCGCTTGAAGGCAATGTGCAAAGAACCCGAGGGAACCTCGAACGATGACCCTGAGACTCGGCGATACGGCGCCGGACTTCGAGGCTGACACCACCGAAGGTCACATCAAGTTTCACGACTGGATCGGTAGCGGCTGGGCGGTTTTGTTCTCCCATCCCAAGGACTTTACGCCCGTCTGCACGACTGAGCTCGGCACGATGGCCCGGATGAAGCCGGAGTTCGACAAGCGCGGCGTCAAGATCCTCGGCATCAGCGTCGACCCGATCGATGATCACAAGCGCTGGTCCGCCGACATCAAGGAGACGCAGGGCACGGCACCCAACTACCCGATGATCGGCGATACGCACCTCAAGGTGGCCAAGCTCTACGACATGTTGCCGGCCGACGCCGGCGACAGCTCCACGGGACGCACGGCCGCCACCAACGCCACGGTGCGCAACGTCTTCATCGTCGATCCGAACAAGAAGATCCGCCTCATCCTGGTCTATCCGATGACCACCGGCCGGAACTTCGACGAGATTCTCCGCGTGATCAACTCGATGCAGCTCACCGAGAGGTTCCAGGTAGCCACGCCGGCCAACTGGCAGAAGGGTGGCGACGTCATCGTCGTTCCGTCGGTCTCGACCGAGGATGCGAGGAAGAAGTTCGCCAAGGGTGTGAAGGAGCTGAAGCCCTATCTCCGGCTGACGCCCGATCCGGCTGCCTGACGGGCCCTCATCGGCTTCAGGTGGTAGGCAGCCCGGCGCCTCGGTGCCGGGCTGCTTGCGTTTTTGGAGCGGGCCGGCTCGCCAAGCATGCCTCGTCGCTGCTAGATGGCCGTCTCCGTCGGGCTGAGTTGAGGGACGGTGACGACGACGCGGCACCGGGATCTTGCGGTGGACGACTATGTGGCCGGGATCGAGGCCCGCAGCCGTCCCGTGCTGGCGCGTGCCATCACGCTCATCGAGAGCGCCCGCGCTGACGACGAGCCAAAAGCCCAAGAGCTGCTGACCCGCCTCCTGCCAGAGACCGGCAACGCCTATCGCGTCGGCATCACGGGCGTGCCCGGCGTGGGCAAGAGCACCTTCATCGAGGCCCTGGGGAGCTTTCCTCACCGCCGCGGGGCATCGTGTGGCGGTGCTGGCGATCGACCCGTCATCGAGCCGGACCGGCGGCTCGATCCTGGGCGACAAGACACGCATGCCCCGTCTCGCCGCCGATCCGGCCGCCTACATCCGTCCGTCCCCGACCTCGGGCGCCCTGGGCGGCGTCGCGCGAATGACCCGCGAGACGATGCTGCTGTGCGAGGCGGCCGGGTTCGACGTGGTCCTGGTCGAGACCGTCGGGGTCGGGCAGTCCGAGGTTCTGGTCGCCCAGATGGTCGACTTCTTCCTGGCCCTGATGCTGCCGGGCGCCGGGCGACGAGCTGCAGGGCATCAAGAAGGGCCTGATCGAGCTCGCCGACATGATCGCCATCAACAAGGCCGACGGCGACAACCGGCTGCGCGCCGAGCAGGCGGCCCGGCACTATCGGAACGCGCTCCACATCATCGAGCCGCGCTCGCCGCAATGGCGTCCCCCCGTGCTGACGCTGAGCGCCCTCGAGGAGACGGGCATCGAGGAGCTCTGGCAGGCGATCGAGCGCCATCGTCGGACCCTCGAGGCGAGCGGCGAGCTGGCCCGGCAGAGGCGGGAGCAGATGGTCGGCTGGTTCCGCTCGCTGCTGGACGAGCGCCTCCGCCAGGCCTTCCGTCGCGATCCCGCGACCCAGGCGCGCCTGGAAGAAGCGGAGCGGGCCGTCGCTGCGGGCGAGCTGGCGCCCGGCGCCGCGGTGGACCGTCTCCTGGCGCCGCGCTGACGGTCGCGCGGGCTCTGCTCGCATTGCCTGCGCCAGTCCCCGCGACCGCCGAAGCATCGCGGTCGCGGCGGCAAGAAGACGACTGCCAGGCGTGGGGCAATGACCATTTGGAGCTGCGTCGTCCCGTGCAGTTGAGCACCGCGCGGCGCGGACGTGGATTGCGCCATTTTAATCCGAAGGCTGAAGGCCTTGGGCGATCGGCGCTTCTTGACTCGCGCTTTTTTGGCTCTAACCAGTCGCGGAGCTGATCATCGGACGGCGTGGCCTTCGTTGCCGATACCCGCCGCCGATTGGGAAGGTAAGGGAGGAAAGCCGATGAAGCGACGCGACGCGTTCAAGCTGCTGGGTGCCAGCGCGGTCGGGGCGATGAGCCTCTCGGCGATCGGGCCGACGAGCGCCCTCGCCGCCGAGAAGACCATGGTGACGGTGGTCAAGATCACGGGCATCCCGTGGTTCAACCTCGTCCAGAAGGGGCTCCTGCGCGGCGGCAAGCAGTTCGGCCTCGACGTCTCGATGGTCGGGCCCGCCAACGTCGATCCCGCCCAGCAGGTCAAGCTGGTCGAGGACCTCATCGCCAAGAAGGTCGACGTCATCGGCCTCGTGCCGCTCGACGTGAAGGTCCTGGCGCCGGTTCTGAAGCGCGCCCAGGATGCCGGCATCCCGGTCATCACTCAGGAGGGTCCGGACCAGGAGGGTCGCACCTGGGACGTCGAGCTGATCGACTCGGTCAAGTTCGGCGAGGTTCAGATGCAGGCGCTCGCCAAGGAGATGGGCGAGGAGGGCGAGTATGTCGTCTATGTCGGCACGCTCACCACGCCGCTGCACAACAAGTGGGCCGACGCCGCCATCGCCTACCAGAAGGCGCACTATCCCAAGATGAAGCTCGCGGCCAGCCGCTTCCCGGGTGCCGACGAGATCGACACGGCCTATCGCACCACGCTTGACGTGCTCAAGGCCTACCCGAAGCTGAAGGGCATCCTGGGCTTCGGCTCGAACGGCCCGATCGGCGCCGGCAACGCGGTGCGCGAGAAGCGCCTGCAGAAGAAGATCGCGATCATCGGCACGGTCGTGCCGAGCCAGGCCAAGCCGCTGATCATGCAGGGCGTCATCCGCGAGGGCTTCCTGTGGAGCCCGATCGACGCCGGCTTCGCGATGGTCGCCGTGGCCCAGCGCGTGCTCAACAAGGAGCCGATCGAGAGCGGCTTCGAGATCAAGGGGCTCGGCAAGGCCACGGTCGACGAGGCCAACAAGGTCGTGGCCTGGAACGACATCCTGACGATCAACAAGAAGACGATCGACGGCCTGATCGCGCAGGGCCTCTGATCTTGCGCCGGCATCCGGGCGCTCTGCGTCCGGATGCCGGCTGTCGTGCCTCGGATCCGGAGCCGTCGTGGCCGATTTCCTCGAGCTTACCCATATCTCGAAGCGCTTCGGCGGCGTCCAGGCGCTGGACGATGTCGACTTCGCCATCGAGGCCGGCGAGATCCACTGCCTCGTGGGCGAGAACGGCTCGGGCAAGTCGACGCTCATCAAGATCATCTCGGGCGTGCAGCCCCCCGAGCCGGGCGGGCGGATCGCGATCGCGGGCGAGGTCTACCCGCACCTGACGCCCATCGAGAGCACGCGCTGCGGCATCCAGGTCATCTACCAGGACCTGTCGCTCTTCCCGAACCTGTCGGTGGCCGAGAACATCGCGATCGCAAGGCATCTGGGGCGGCCGCGTCCGGTCGACTGGAAGGCCATCCGCACCAACGCGGCCGAGGCGATGGAGCGGGTGGGCGTGAAGCTCGACCCCGCCGCGAAGGTGGCCGACCTCTCGATCGCCAACCGCCAGCTGGTCGCGATATGCCGGGCCATGGCGGCCGAGGCGCGGCTCGTCATCATGGACGAGCCCACCGCCTCCCTGACCCGCCACGAGGTCAATTCGCTCCTGGCCCTCGCGCTCGAGCTGCAGCGGCGTGGCATCGCCATCGTCTTCGTCAGCCACCGCCTCGACGAGGTGATGGAGATAGCCCAGCGCGTCACCGTGCTGCGCGACGGCAAGAAGGTCGGCACCTACGAGGCGGGGGAGATGAACGACCATCGCCTCGCCCTCCTCATGACCGGCAAGGAGTTCCACTACGACCTGAAGGAGCGCGACCTGTCCACGGCCGAGGTCGTGCTGTCGGTCAAGGACCTCACCCGCGCCGGCGAGTACGAGGCGGTGAGCCTGGATGTGCGGGCGGGCGAGATCGTGGGGCTCACCGGGCTGCTCGGCTCCGGCCGGACCGAGCTGGCGCTCTCGCTCTTCGGCATGACCACGCCCGACTCGGGTGAGATCCGGCTGCACGGCGAGCCCGTCGCCCTCCACTCGAACAAGGAGGCGATCGCCAAGGGCATCGCCTACGTCTCGGAGGACCGCCTCGGCCTCGGGCTCGTCCTGGAGCAGCCGATCTCGACGAACATCGTCCTGACCGTGCTGGACCGCCTGGCGCGCACGCTCAATCTCATCCCGACCCGCGCACGGGACGCGACCGTGCGGCGCTGGGTGCAGGACCTCGCCATCAAGACCAGCGATCCCTCGAACCCGGTGAAGACGCTCTCCGGCGGCAACCAGCAGCGGGTCGTGCTCGCCAAGTGGCTCGCCACCGAGCCGCGCCTTCTCATCCTGGACAGCCCGACCGTGGGCGTCGACATCAGCGCGAAGGACGGGATCTATGAGATCGTCAAACGCCTCGCCGCCGAGGGGCTGGCGGTGCTCATGATCTCCGACGAGGTTCCCGAGGTTCTCTATCACAGCCACCGCATCCTCATCATGCGCCGCGGCCGCATCACCGGCGAGTTCCAGCCGCACAACACCTCCGAGGCAGAGCTCGGCGAGGCCATCAATGCGTGACGCCTTCGCCCGCTTCCGACAGAGCCACGAGTTCACCCTCCTCGTCGTCACGGTCGTCCTGATCGCCGCCCTCGCGGTCTCGACGAACGGCTTCTTCACGGTCCAGAACCTGCTCGATCTCCTCACCTCCTACGCCTTCACCGGCGTCCTGGCGGCGGGGCTTCTGGTCGTTCTGGTCTCGGGCGGCATCGACATCTCGTTCACGGCTTCGGCCACCGTCGCGCAGTACGTGGCGCTGACCGTCGCGAACAACGCCAATGTCGGCTGGATCGGCGTCTTCGCCATCGCCATCGGCATCGGCGTCGTCTGCGGTCTCATCAATGCCATCCTCGTCACGCATCTGCGGATCTCGAGCATCATCGTCACGATCGCGACGCTGAACGTCTTCTACGGGCTTTTGATCTTCGCCACGCACGGCAACTACATCTACTCGCTTCCGGACTGGTTCAGTAACGGCGCCTACTGGGTCCTCTACACCGACGCGGACCAGAACCCCTACGCGCTCAACCTGCAGATCCTGGCCCTGGTGGGGACGTTCCTGCTCACCTGGCTTCTTCTCACCCGCACGAACATCGGCCGGCAGATCTATGCCCTCGGCGGCAATCGCGATGCGGCGCAGCGCCTGGGCTTCAACGTCTTCCGCCTCAACCTCTTGAGCTACGGCTATATGGGCTTCACGGCCGGCGTGGCCTCGCTGGTCCAGGCCCAGCTGGCGCAGTCGGTGGCGCCGACCGTGCTCGTCGGCAAGGAGCTGCACGTGCTGGCTGTGGTCGTGCTCGGGGGGGCGAGCCTGCTGGGCGGGGTCGGCACGGTGCTCGGCACCGTGCTCGGTCTGGTGCTGCTCTCGGTGATGGAGAACGGCCTCATCATCCTGGGTGTCTCCTCCTACTGGCTCGACTTCTTCGCCGGCCTCGTCATCCTCCTGGCGGTGAGCTCGACGGCACGCGCCTCGATGAGCCGGCGCGCGCGGAGCGCTGTGGCATGAGCCGCGCTCTCGAGGCGCCGCCCGCCGCATCGCCGCTGCAGTGGCTGAGAAAGTCCAGCGACGGCGGGACCAATCTCCGGCTCCTGTTTCTGCTGGCCATCCTGATCGTGGTCTTCGGCCTGTTGATCGGCCGGGGCCTCTTCTCGGTGGCGGCGCTGCAGTCCATGGCGTTCCAGATGCCGGAGCTGGGCATCCTCTCGCTCGCCATGATGGTGGCGCTGCTCTCGGGCGGGCTCGACCTCTCGATCATCGCGACGGCCGATCTCTGCGGCCTGGCGATCGCCTTCATGCTGACGCTCGACCTGCCCTACACCTCGGGCGTGCCCTGGCTCGTCTGGCAGGTCGTGGCGATCGGGTCGGGCTTCCTCGTGGCCGCGGTCATCGGCCTCATCAACGGCCTGCTCGTCGCCTATGTCGGTGTCTCGCCGATCCTCGTGACGCTCGGCACGATGACGATGGTCAAGGGCATCGCCATCGGCCTCACCCACGGCAACGTCATCTCGGGCTTCCCGGCCTGGGTCGTGTTCATCGGCAACGGCACGGTCTTCGGCGTGCCGATGGCGCTCCTCGTCTTCGCCGCGGTGGCGATCCCGCTGGCGATCATGCTGACGCGCTCGCCGCTCGGCATCTCGATCTCGATGATCGGCTCGAACCAGCGCGCCACCCGCTTTTCGGGCATCGACACGAGGAAGGTGCTGCTCAAGGTCTATCTGCTCTCGAGCCTGCTCGCCGCCGCTGCCGCGGTCGTGATGATGGCGCGCTTCAACTCGGCCAACGCGTCCTACGGCGAGAGCTATCTGCTCGTGACCATCCTCGCGGCCGTGCTGGGCGGCATCGATCCCATGGGCGGCTTCGGCCGGGTCAGCGGCCTCGTGCTCGCCCTCATCATCCTCCAGCTCATCTCCTCGGCCTTCAATCTCCTGGGCATCAGCCAGTTCCTGACGCTCGCCATCTGGGGCGGGATCCTGATCGCCGTGGCGGCGGTCCCCGTCATCTATCACAGGCTCTTCGGAGGCGGCTGACGTCTCGGGCGTCGCCCGCCCGGCAGGGCAAGGCTACCTGACGGCACCCATCGTCAGGCCGCGCACGATGTGGCGCTGGACCAGGATCCCCAGCGCCACCGACGGCACCAGCGAGATCACGGCAAGGGCGCTGGCCTCACCGTACTGGGCGCCCTGAAAGCCCAGGAACGCGCGGAAGATCGTCGGCAGCGTGAAGGCGTGCCGGCTCGTCAGGTTGAGCGCGAAGAAGAACTCGGTCCAGACCGCGATGAAGGCGAAGACCGCCGTGGCGACGATGCCCGGCGCCGACAGCGGCAGCGCCACCCTGAGGAAGGCCTGCCAGCGCGAGCAGCCGTCCACGAGCGCTGCCTCCTCCATCTCCTTCGGGAGCTGGCGGAAGAAGGCGAACATCATCCACACGGAAAGAGGCAGGGTCATCACCGTGTAGATCAGGATGAGCCCGATCCGCGTGTCGTAGAGGCCGTAGCCGCGATAGAGGAGGAACACCGGCAGCACGATG
This sequence comes from uncultured Alphaproteobacteria bacterium, assembly GCA_963735065.1. Classification (GTDB taxonomy): domain Bacteria; phylum Pseudomonadota; class Alphaproteobacteria; order Geminicoccales; family Geminicoccaceae; genus CAVTJL01. Next base: position 1,201,809 of record CAVTJL010000001.1, read on the forward strand.
GCGATCGGCGGCAGGAACTTCTGCGAGAGGACCCAGAAGGCGAGGTGCTGGCCGCCGGTGTTGAAGCGGGCGAGGCTGTAGCCCATGAGCGTGCCGAGGACCGCCGAGAGCACGGTCGTGGTGGTGGCGACCACGAAGCTGTTGGTGAGCCCCTCGAGTCCGCGATAGGAGAAGAGCGCCGCAGTATAGTGGACGAAGGTCGGCTGCGACGGGAACCAGACCGGCGGGATCGCCAGATAGTCGTTGGTGGGCTTGATCGAGGTGATGATCACCCAGTAGAGCGGCAAAAGCACGAACGCCACCATCAGGGCGATGAATCCGAAGCGAAGGATCTCGCCGCCGAGCCCGCCCGGCACCCTTCGTCTGACACCATCCATCTCGGCCATCAGACCGCCTCCGGACGCAGCAGCTTGCGGACGAGCACGGCGATGATGACCGCCGTGATGGCGAGGAAGATCCAGCTTCCGGCCGTCGCGACCGACAGGTGGAACTGCTGGAAGCCCGTGACGTAGAGATAATAGGAGGTGGTGTAGGTGCTGGTGCCGGGCCCGCCGCCGGTCATCACGTAGATGATGTCGAAGAGCTTGATCGCATCCAAGAGCCGCAGCGTCAGCGCCAGCAGCATGATCGGGAGGAGCTGCGGCACGGTGACGTGGACGAAGGTCTGCAGCCGGCTCGCGCCGTCCAGCGCCGCCGCCTCGTAGAGCTCGGGCGCGATCGCGGTCAGGCCCGAGAGCAGGATGACGAACATGAAGGGCGTCCACTGCCAGGCATCGGCCGTGATGATCGCGATGAAGTTCCAGGGGCTCTCGGTGAGCCAGCTGATCTCCACCGGCCGTTGCAGCAGGAGGCTCAAGAGATAGTCGACGGGGCCGAACGGGCGCTGCAGCAGCAGCGACCAGAACTGGCCGACGATCACCGGGCTGACGAAGAGCGGGATCAGGAAGATCGTCATCAGGATGCCGCGGCCGCGGAAGCGGTCGGTCATGGCGAGCGCCAGCAGCAGCCCCAGCACGAACTCCAGGATCACGCTGCCGGCCGAGAGGATCGCTGTGATCACGAGCGACGAGCCGAACAGGGGATCCCCCAGCGCCTGGGCGAAGTTCTGCAGCCCGACGAAGGCGTGGCCCGGAATCTGGAAGTCGTAGTTAACGAACGCCACCCAGACCGAGTAGACGAGCGGATAGACGGAGAAGGCCAGGATCAGCAGGACGGCCGGCAGCACCATGAGCCGGCCGATATGTCGGTCGGCCCAGCCCCACCGGCCGGCGCTCCGGCCAGCCGCGGACCGACCGGCCGGGAGGTTCTGCGCGGGGGCACCCTGCGCCATGCTCGTCCTTGTCGCTCGAGGTCGAGGAGCCGCCCGCCGCGGGCGAGAACGGCGGCGGGCGGCGATCCTGTCAGGTCAGGTGAACGGCCTCGCCCAGGGCCTCCACCGTATGGTCCTTGTAGGAGCCGGGGAGCTTCTGGAACTGCTCGTAGGCCGCCCGCTGGGCGTCGACGCCGAGCTTCGAGGTGACCGAATCCCACTCCTGTGCGGCCCGCTGCAATGCCGCCTTCGGATCCTCGCCGGCCCAGACCGCCGTGCACATCCGGTCGAGCGAGAGCGCATAGTCCTGCGAGCCCGGCATCGTGATGTCGATCACGGCGACGTTGGCCGAGTTGCTGAGATTGATGAGGTAGTCCTTGGCGTCCGGCCAGAGCGAGCGATAGAGCGGCGAGGTGTAGTGCGACAGCCTGTAGGGGTCGCGCAGCGTGTAGGGCAGCATCACCCGGACGAGCGAGACGCTCGGGCTCGTCACCCACTGCATGAAGAGATAGGCGGCCTCGGGATTGGCCGAGTCGGCGGCGAGAGCCTTGACGTAGCCCGAGGCGTGCTGGGGGTTGCCGGGCACGACGGCGTAGCCGACCTTCCCCACGATCTCCGAGGACGGCACGAAGTTGATGGCCTTGGCGCGCTGCGAGTAGTTCTCGGACATCCGGCCCGTGGGCGGCCAGGAGAACAGCATGGCGCTCTTGCCCTGCAGCCAGGCGGCCCAGGCGGCGACGGCGTCCATGTCGTTGTTGCCGGGCATCGACGCCTTGTTCTGCGCCACCATCTGCTGCAGCGTCTTGATGCCGGCGTCGGAGACGAGCTGCGCCTTCATCGTCTTGTCGTCGAAGAAGACGCCGCCGTTGGCGCGGAACTGCTGCTCGAAGGCGAACTGGTTGCCGGGGCTGCCGGCCTTCCTGAAGTGCACGGAGCCATACACTTTGGGCGCCAGCTGGTCCGTGATGAACTGCGCCACCTGGGCATACTCGTCCCAGGTCCGCGGCACCTGAAGGTCCTGCTTGAACTTGGCCTTGTACGCTGACTTCAGCTTCTCGTCGCCGAAGATGTCCTTGCGATAGTAGAGTGCGAAGACGTCGCCGTCGTCGAAGACGCCCCAGCGCTTGCCCTTGTAGGTCGGCATCGCCTTGTAGAGCGGATGGTAATCGTCAAGATCCGCCTGGTTCATGTACTTGGTTACATAGTCGTCGATCGGCGCGATCACGCCGCCATTGGCGAGCGGCGGAATCCACGACGGCTCGATGTCGAGAATGTCGTAGGCGCCCGACATCGCGATATGCTCGGCGATCGGCTTCGAGTACTGGTCGGGATGCGGAAGCTCGACCACGTTGAAGTCGGCGCCGGTCAGCTGCTTCCAGAGCGGGCCCGAGAAGTTGCGGGGCTCCAGGGCCTGGAGGCCGGCCTCGTAGGTCATGTTGAGGGTGACGCCCGAGAGCTTCTTTGCGGCCTCGACCGCGCGATAGGCCGAGCCGTCGGTCGGCCCCTTGGTCGAGGCCTCGAGCGCGGCGGCCTGCGCCTTGCCCAAAGGCGTGTCGGGCGACGCCAGGTCGACGCTCTCGGCGGCATGGGCGGGCGAGACGCCGAGCCCCGCCAATCGGAGAGCCGGGCCACCGATGAGCGCCGCTCCACCCAGCATCGCCAAGCGCTCGAGGAATGTGCGCCTCGAGGTGTCGCCTCTGAGCCAGGCGTCGACGTCCTCGCGGAGCCCAGCCTCGAACTCGCGCTGCTCGCGCTCGCTCGTCATTGCTTTCGCCTCCCGATCTCTCCTGGCCTCCTCGCGGGTCTGATCGCCCTGGGGCCGAGGGTGTTCCCTGACGAGAAGCGCTTATAGCAGAACGTGGGGGACTGGGAAGCTGCTCGCTGGCATGATGAGCACGCCAAGCGTCATCGCAAAATCCTATGACTCTCCCATGAAATCACTATTTTGGTGATGCCCGGGCACCCGCTAGTGCTGGGGCACGAGGGTGGTCAGGCTCTTGCCGTCGAAGGGCAATGGCCTCAAAGAGAAAGGTGCGAAGCAGGGTCTCGGGCAGGCTGAATGCCGAGAGGCCCGGCTGGAGCGTAACAAGCCCAAAAGGGGAGGCAGACAACGATGAGAGAGTACAAGCTTGGTCGGAGAGCCGTGATCACGGCGCTGACCATCGCTGGCGCGTTCCTCGCCGCGATGACGGGCCCGAGCCGGGCCGCGGACACCTATAACCCGACCTGCTTCCGACCCACCGAGGGGGTCACCAAGACCCTCTCGATGAAGGCCCGGCAGGGCCCCTACCGGCTCGCCCTGGTCAACGGCTTCGTCGGCAACAGCTGGCGCATCCAGATGATCCAGGGGCTCAAGGCATGGGCGGCCGATCCCCAGAACGCGAAGAACATCAAAGAGCTCAAGATCGTCAGCACCGGCACGGACGTCGCCGCCCAGATCGGCGCTGTCGATAACCTGATCGCGGCCGGCTATGACGGCATCATCATCAACGCGGTCAACCCGACCTCGTTCGGTCCGGTGATCAAGCGCGCCAACCGCGCCGGCACCGTTCTGGTGTCGTTCGACAACGCGATCAATTCGAAGGACATCATCGTCGTCAACGAGCCGCAGATCGAGTTCGAGAAGGTCAAGGCGCAGTTCGTCTACGACAATCTCGAGACCAAGACCGGCAAGGTGCTCGAGGTGCGCGGCCTGCCCGGCAACTCGGTCGATCGCGACCGCTCGGCGGCGATGCACATGGTGTTCGACAATCAGCCCGGCATCGAGGTCGTGACCGTCGTCGGCAACTGGGATGACGGCACCACCCAGAAGGTGGTGAGCGACGCCATCGCCACCTATGGCAACTTCATCGGCATCGTGGCCCAGCACGCCTCCACGGGCCTCTTGAACGCGTTGAACGACGCCAAGCATCCCAAGATCCCGCTCGGCACCTCGGGCGAGAACGGGTCGCTCAAGATGATCCACGACGGTGGCTGGACCGCGATCGCCCGCGTTCAGACGCCCTACATGGCCGTCGTGGCGATGCAGGCGGCGATCGCGGAGCTGCAGGGCCATGTGCTGCCCCAGCAGATCGCCCTGCCGATCCCGACGCTCTACTCCAAGGATCTCAAGGAGGGCGTGAACTACTTCGCGGATCTGCCGGATAACTTCCAGGATGGCGCCGATATCCCGGAATGCAACGTGGTCATTCCGCCGAAGGATCTCCTGAAGCAGACCCCCGACAATACCTGAGCGGGACAGCGGGTCGTGGCGATGCCGACACTCTCATCGTCGGCATCGCCGGCCTCCGCGATGTCAGCGGGGCCGGCGATGCGCCAGCGGGAACCGAGCGAATCGCCGCTCCTGAGCCTGCGCGGCATCAGCAAGGCGTTCGGCGGCGTCGTGGCGCTGAACGAGGTCGACTTCGAGGCGCATCAGGGCTCGATTCATGCGGTCCTGGGTGAGAACGGGGCGGGCAAGAGCACCCTGATCAAGGTGATCAGCGGCGTCGTCCGGCCCGACACCGGAGAGATCATCCTCGACGGCGAGCACATCCGGCTCGGCGGCCCCAGCGATGCCGTGGATCGCGGCATCGTCTCGGTCTTCCAGGAGCTGTCGCTCGTTCCCGACCTCAGTGTCGAGGAGAACATCTGCATCACCACGGCGGCCGGGCGCTGGGGCTTCGTCGACCGAGCCGTTCAGCGGCGCCGGGCCGAGGAGCTTCTCGAGCTCGTCCATTGTCCGGATGTCAATCCCAGGCAGCCGGTCAGCGACCTGCCCCTGTCGCGCCGCCAGCTGATCGAGATCGCCAAGGCGCTTGGTCGGCGTCCGCGGCTTCTGATCCTCGACGAGGCAACCTCCGCCTTGACCTCGGCGGACGTCGAGACCGTCTATAAGATTCTCTACCGCCTGCGCGACGAGGGCGTCGGCATCCTCTTCATCTCGCACCGCATGCACGAGGTCGACGCGCTGGCCGATACCTGCTCGGTGTTCCGCAGCGCACGGCACATCGAGACGTTCGCCCAGGGCTCGCGCACGCCGGACGAGATCGTCCAGATGATGATCGGGCGCGAGATCTCCCAGGTCTATCCGCCGAAGCCGGCGCCCAGGCCGCATGCCGAGCCCGTGCTCTCGGTGCGCGGGCTCTCCTGGACGGACCGCCTCCACGACATCTCGCTCGGCATCTCGGCGGGTGAGATCGTCGGGCTGGGCGGACTCGATGGCCAGGGCCAGCGCGAGCTGCTCCTTGCCCTCTTCGGCGTTCTCCGCGACGTGCGCGGCACAATCGCCGTCGACGGCAAGCCCGTCACCCTCAGCAGCCCCGCGGCCGCCAAATCCGCAGGTCTGGGCCTCGCGCTCGTGCCCGAGGACCGCAAGAGCGAAGGCCTGATGCTGTCGATGTCGGTACGCGAGAACGTGACGCTGGCGGCGCTCGACAGGCTTTCCCGTGGCTTTCTCATCGACCCCAAGCTCGAGCAGGCCGCCGTCGACGAGGCGACCAGAAGTCTCAAGATCAAGGCACCCTCGGCCGACAGCCCGGTCGGCACGCTCTCGGGCGGCAACCAGCAGAAGGTGGTCGTCGCGAAGTGGCTGCTGACGAAGCCCCGCGTCATCCTGCTGATGGATCCCACGCGCGGCATCGATGTCGGCACCAAGCAGGAGATTTACGAGCTGATGCGACGCCTGGCCGACGCCGGAGCCGCGATCCTCTTCTACAGCACCGACTATGAGGAGCTGCTCGGCATGTGCGAGCGGGTCGTCATCCTCTATCGGGGCGGTGTCGTCCGCGAGCTCGTCGGGTCCGAGATCACCGAGAGCAATATCGTCGGTGCGGCATTCGCCATGCCGCTCGCCGACGAGGCGGCAGGCTGATGGCGAGGCAGGAGCTCTCCATCGACCGGACACTGCCCCGCGCGTCGGGTGGCCTGCTGTCGCCCGACCTTGCCCTCTGGCTGCGGCGTAACCAGGGCGTTCTCCTGGCGCTTCTCGTCTTCGTCGTCCTCTTCGCGACCTTCATCACCATCCATCCGCGCGGGCTCAGCCTCTTCGTCATCGAGACCGCCGCCAATCAGGGGCTGGCTCTCTCCTTCGCGGCGATGGCCCAGACCCTGCCGGTCCTCACCGGAGGCCTCGACCTTTCGGTCGGCACCGTGGTGGCGCTCACCAACTGCGTTGCATCGGTGGTCGTGAACGGCCCGCCTCTGCAGGTCGCAGGCGGCATCGTGCTCGTCCTCGCCACCGGCGCCGCCTGTGGTCTCCTCAATGGCATCATCGTCGTCTATGGCCGGATCCAGCCGATCATCGCGACCCTCGCCACCGCCGCCATCTTCACCGGCCTTGCTTATCTGGTGCGGCCGATCCCGGGGGGCGAGATCGACGAGACGCTGGGCGACGTTCTCACGACGGACGTCTTCGGGCTGGTGCCGACCGCGCTCATTCTCCTCGTCGCCGTCGTGCTCGTCGTCTGGGTGCCGTTCAAGAGATCGATGATTGGCCGTGCTTGCTTTGCGGCCGGCTCTTCGGAGAGCGCGGCCTATATGTCGGGGCTGGATACCGATCGCGCCAAGCTCTGGGCCTATGGGCTGGGCGGGGTGCTCGCCGCCTGCGGGGGACTGTTTCTGGGCTTCCAGACGCTGAGCGGCGATGCCCATGTCGGCGACGAGTACACGCTGCGCTCGATCGCGGCCGTCGTGATCGGCGGCACCTCACTGCTCGGCGGCAGCGGCGGGGTGGTGGGCTCGATCATCGGCGCCTATGTCCTGCGCACGATCAACGGCGTCCTGTTCTTCTCCGGTGTCTCGCCGCTGGCCCAGCCGCTCTTCGAGGGCATCGTCCTGCTGGCGGCCATCGGCCTCGGCGCCGGCCGCGTCCTCCGTCTCAAGAACCGCCTCGACCTGATGAGCGGTCAGGAGGTCAGCCGGCGCCTGCCGGCCCAGAAACCGCTCGTGCCCGGTCTCGACAACTCGGTGCTGGTCTCGCTCGCGGCCATCGTCCTGATCGTGCTGATCGGCAGCCTCTATCTGCCCTCCTTCCTCTCGGTCGGCTATCTCGTCCAGCAGCTGCGCATCGCGGTCATCCTCGGCCTCGTGGCGAGCGGTGCCATGACCGTCATCCTGCTCGGCCATATCGACCTCTCCCTGCCGTGGGTCATGACGGTCTCGGCGATGATGGCGACCACGCTTGCCGGCCTTGGTGGCGTCTATGCCGATCTCGCCATTCCGGCGGGCCTCGCCGTCGGCGCTCTTGTCGGGCTCCTCAACGGCTTCGGGGTCGGCTATCTGCGCCTGCCCTCGATGATCCTGACACTCGCGATGAACGCCGTGCTGCTGGGTCTGGCGGTCGTCTACACCGGCGGGTTCGCGCCGCAGACCAAGGCCTCGCCGCTCATGCTCGTGATCGGCCGCGACATGGGCATCTTCGGCATTCCCAACATCCTATGGGTGTGGGTGGTGGTCGGCGTCGCCTTCGTCCTGATGCTCGGGCGCTCGACCTTTGGCCGGGCGATCTACGCCATCGGCAACCGCGAGCGCGCGTCCTACCTTTCCGGCATCCGGACCAGCCGCGTCCTGCTCACCGCCTTCGTGATCAGCGGCTTTTGCAACGCCCTGGGCGGTGTTCTCCTGGCCGGCCGCCTGGACCAGTCCTACCAGGGCATGGGCAACGAGTACCTGCTGCCCGCCGTCGCCGCCGTCGTGCTCGGGGGCACGCATATCCTGGGCGGCCGGGGCAGCTATCTCGGCACGGTCGCCGGCACGCTCGTCATCACCCTGCTCTCGAGCTCCCTGTCGGTGATGCAGATGCCGGAGGCCAGTCGACAGATCATCTACGGCGTCGTCATCGTGAGCATGCTCTTACTGCACGGCCGTAGCGCGGGCACGGGCGCCTAGCTCCTGGCAGGCAGCTCAACATCGGATCCATTCGGGAGACCTACGATGCAGCTTGGCTTGTTCATGATGCCGCTTCACGACCCGAAGCGGCCTTACGGGGACGTGTTGCGGGACGATCTGGACGCGATCCTGCTGGCGGAGAAGCTGGGCTATGACGAGGCCTGGGTGGGCGAGCACTATTCGTGCAGCACCGAGCCGATCCCCGATCCGCTGCAGTTCATGGCGACCCTGATCCACCAGACGAAAAAGATAAAGTTCGCCACCGGTGTCATCAACCTGCCGCAGCACCACCCGGCCCAGGTGGCGGGCAATGTGGCCTTGTTCGATCATCTCTCGGGTGGCCGCTACATCATGGGCGTGGGCCCGGGCGGGCTGGGCTCGGACTTCGAGCTCTTCAAGACGATGGACAAGAACCGCTCGGAGATGATGGTCGAGGCGATCGAGATCATCCACAAGATCTGGGCCAGCGATCCGCCCTACCACATCCCGGGCAAGCACTGGGACATCACGATCGACGAGGCCTGCCAGCTGCAGCTGGGCATCGGCCCGATGCTCAAGCCCTTGCAGAAGCCCTACCCGCCCTTGGCGGTCTCGGCGATGAGCCCGTCCTCGAGCACCGCAAGGCTGGCCGGCGAGCGCGGCTGGGGCCTCGTCTCGGCCAACTTCATGCCGGTGGCGCACGCCAAGAGCCACTGGGAGCAGTATCGCCTCGGCGCCGAGGCGGCGGGAAGGCGGCCGGACCGCGCCGACTGGCGCCTCGCGCGCTCGATCCTGGTGACCGAGAGCGACCAGGAGGCGGCCGATTATCTGGCCAACGACGCCTCGGCCTTCGGCTGGTACTACGCCTATCTCCGGGACAATCTCGCGACCTTCAAGCTCCTCAAGATCTTCAAGCCGGACCTGAGCCTGCCGGACGAGGCGGTGACGGTGCAGAAATGCATGGAGTGGATGGTGATCAGCGGCGGGCCCAAGCGGGTGCTGGACCAGCTGGTGGCGCTGGTGGACGAGGTGGGCGGCTTCGGCACGCTTCTCCTCACCCACAAGGACTGGGACCGCCCGGCCCTGCACCAGACCTCGATGCGCCTTCTGGCCGAGCAGGTCATGCCCAAGCTGCAGAGCCACCAGGCCAGCCTCAAGGCGGCCGAGTAGCCCGGCACACCCTGCCCCGGGCAAAAGCCCGGGGCAGGGCCGGGAGAAGTCGAGACGGGAGGTTCCGGCATGCCGTCCAAGAAGGCGCTCGTGATCGGCGGTCTCGGCGTGATCGGCCGACGCCTCGTCGAGGAGCTCTGCAGCAACGAGGCGTGGGAGGTCGTGGCGGTCTCCCGGCGCAGTCCCGATTTCGAGACGCGCGCACGCTATCTCTCGATCGACCTGCTCGACCGGGCCGCCGCCGAGAAGGGACTGGCCGGCCTCGGCGACGTCACGCACATCTTCTATTGCGGGCTCGACGGCGGCATCAACGCCGACAATGTCGAGCGCAACCTCGCCCTTCTCGCCAATCCGGTCGAGATCGTCGAGCCGATCGCGACAGGCCTCGAGCGCATCGTCCTCACGCAGGGCGGCAAGGTCTACGGCCGCCATCTCGGGCCCTTCAAGACGCCGGCCAAGGAGACCGATCCGCGCTCCATGCCGCCCAACTTCTATTACGACCAGGAGGACTTCCTGCGCCGGCTGCAGGAGGGCAAGCGCTGGACCTGGTCCGCCGTCAGGCCCGAGGCGGTTCTGGGCTTTGCCGTCAAGAACCCGATGAACATCCTCCTCGTCACGGGCGTCTATGCGGCCATCTCGAAGGAGCTGGGCCTGCCGTTGCGCTTTCCCGGCAAGCCCGGCGCCTATCATGCCCTGATGCAGTTCACCGACGCCGGCCTCCTGGCCCGCGCCACGCTCTGGGCGGCCACCGCCCCCGTCTGCGCCAACCAGGCCTACAACGTCACGAACGGCGACAGCTTCCGCTGGGACAGCCTCTGGCCACGCATCGCACGGCTCCTCGACATGGAGGTGGCGGCCCCCCAGAAGCTCGATCTGACACGCTTCATGGCCGACAAGGGACCGATCTGGGACGAGATCGTCCGCAAGCACGGCCTCGCCCGCTACGGCTATGACGAGGTCGCCGCCTGGCCGTTCGCCGATTTCGTCTTCGACACCGACTGGGACCTCATCCTCGACGACGGCAAGCGCATCCGCCACGGCTTCACCGAGGTGATCGACACCGAGGAGCGGGTCCTGGAGCTGCTCGACGAGTTTCGCGGCAACCGCGTGCTTCCCTGAGATCTCCGCTTGATGGCTGCTCCCGCCCCTTCCTTACCAGCTGGTAAATTGACAGCGATGGGTGCCACCACCAGCTATTGTTGCGCTGCAACATGAGTTCATCAGGACGGAAGACCTGCGGGTGAAGAAATATTCAATGATGACACGTCTGCTGCACCTCCTCGTTGCAGCGGCGATCGTCTTCCAGCTGCTCGACGCTCAGGTCATGCGCGTGCCCAGGGCCGGGCGCACCCTGAGCGCCACGGAGTCTGCCCTTTTTGCGGCTCACCAATATGTCGGTCTGGCGGCGACGGCGGCGATCGTGCTCTTTTGGATCTGGCTGCTGATCCGGCGCGGCGGCACCCCGCTGGGACAGCTCTTCCCCTGGCTCTCGCGCCGCCGGCTCTCCGATCTTTGGGATGCCGTTCTTCTCTACGGCCGGGAGGCGCTACGCTTCAGGCTGCCCGAGCCGGAGGCGGCCGAGGCACTGCCCTCGGCGGTCCAGGGCCTGGGTCTCCTCCTGGTCCTCGTCGTGGCCTCCCTGGGTACGACCGGCTATTTTCTCTGGACGCCCGGAACGCCCATGTCGGGCGCGGCCTGGCTGATCCTCGAGACGCACGGCACGCTCGCCAACGTGCTCTGGGGCTATTTGGGCGTTCATGTGGGCGCGGCACTGCTTCATGAGCTGTTCGGCCATCGCCTGTTCCGGCAGATGGCGCCCATGCCGGCAGCTGGTGACGCCGCTCCTCAGCCGCGCTGAATCGCGAGGCCGCCCTGGCTAAGGCTCACGCCCTGCAATGGTCGATCAGGTCGGCCAGGAAGGCCTCGCACCGGTCGAGCTGCTCCAGCGCCACGAACTCGTCGGGCTTGTGCGCCTGCTCGATCGAGCCGGGGCCGCAGATGATCGAGGGCACGCCGGCATCGTCCTGGTACATGCCGCCCTCGGTGCCGTAGGCGACCTTGCGGTGCGCGTTCCGCCCGGCCAGCCGCTTGGTCAGCACGGTGAGCTCGGCCTCGGGTGCTATGTCGACCGCGGGTATCACCGAGAGCGGATGGAAGAGGATGTCGGCCGAGGGCGCCACGGCCCGCATCTGCGGCAGCAGCACCTCCATCGCATAGGTCTGAACCTCGGCCACGAGACCATCGAGGTCGTCCTGGGGCAGCGTGCGGAACTCCCAGTCGAACCAGCATAGCTCGGGCACGATGTTGACGGTGCTGCCGCCATGGATCTGGCCGGTGTGGGCCGTCGTGTGCGGCACGTCGAACAGCGCGTCCCGGGCGCCTTCGGCTGCCATCCGGCGGCCGATCTCCCGGATCTTGACGATGAGCTCGGCCGCATACTCGACCGTGTTGACCGCCGTGGGCGCCATCGAGGAATGGGCGCTGGTACCCCGCAGCTCGGTCCGGAAGCTCTTCTTGCCCTTGTGGGCGATCACGACGTCCATGCTGGTCGGCTCGCCCACGAAGCAGCCGAGCGGCCGCGGCTGCCAGTGCCGCATGTCGGCGATGATCTCCCTGGCCCCCTGGCAGCCCACCTCCTCGTCGTAGGAAAGGGCCAGGTGCAGCGGCACCTTCAGCGGTGCCGCCAGCATCTCGGGCACGCTCGCCAGCACGCAGGCATCGAAGCTCTTCATGTCGGCCGTGCCGCGGCCGTAGGCCCGGTCACCCTCGATCCGCAGCGTGAAGGGATCGGAGGTCCACTCCTGATCGTCGACCGGCACGACATCGGTATGGCCCGAGAGGACATAGCCCGGCACGTCGGCGGGGCCGATCGTCGCCAGAAGATTGGCCTTTTGTCCCTCCGCATCGGTGAGCCGCCGCACCGTGACGCCCTGCTTCTCGAGATAGTCCTGGACATAGTCGACGAGGGCGAGGTTCGAGTTCCTGCTCACCGTGTCGAAGCCCACGAGGGCGCGGAGCATGTCGAGGGTGCGGGGCGTTGGCATGGCGATCCGATCGTCGGCGGGTGACCCGTGACCACCTAAGCCCCGGCAGCGCGGCCGGCAAGCGCGCTCAGCGCTGGATCAGGCCCCAGCGCATGACGGTCATCCGCTCGAGCGGCACGAACAGCAGACGGTCCATCACGAGCCACAGCACGCCGATCAGGATCATGCCCATCACGACGGTGTCGGTCTGGTACCACTGCACGGCGTCGATGGTGAGGTAGCCGATGCCGCTGGTGCCCGCGATCAACTCAGCACCCACCAGCGCACGCCAGCCGTAGGCCATGGAGGCACGGAGGCCCACGATGATCTGCACGAGCGCGCCGGGCAGGACGAGTTGGGTGAGGATCTGGTGGCCGCGACCGCCGTGGCAGCGGGCGGCGCGGTAGAGGACGGCGGGAATGCTCTCCACGCCCACCACCACATTGTAGATGCTGGAGAAGAAGATGATGTTGGCGATGACGAAGACGACCGCGCCGTTGCCGATGCCGAACCAGATGACGGCAAGCGGAATCCAGGCGATTCCGGCGATCGATTGGAGGAACGTGAGGAGCGGTCGGGTGAGGTCGGCGACGTGGCGGTTGAGACCAATGGCGATGCCGAGCGGGATGGCCAAGGCGTTGCCGACGACGAAGCCCTGAACCAGCCGCCAGAGGCTGGCCTCGATATGGCCCAGCAGCGAGCCGTCCAGGGTCATGGCTTCGAGGCGCGCCCAGACGTCGTTGAGGGTTGGCAGCTTGTAGGCCGGGATGTCGGCCAGGTGCGGCAGGGCCCACCAGCCTGCAAGCAGGACGAGGAAGGGCAGGAAGCCTTCGAGGCGGGGAAGGAGGCGATGGGGCATGGGCCTATTCCCTGGCCTCGGCCGTGGTCACCTGGCCCCAGCGCTCGATCGTCGCCCGCTCGAAGGGGCGGAGATAGACGAGGTCGATGAACAGCCAGAGGAGGCCCATGCAGATCATGCCGACGATGGTCCGCGCCGTCTCGTGGTGGGCGGTGCCCTCGAAGATGAGGTAGCCGAGGCCCGTCTTGGCGGCGATCATCTCGGCGATGATCAGGCCACGAAAGGCGAAGCCGGCGCCGACGCGAAAGCCCGTCATCACGCTCGGCAGGATGCCCGGCAGAATCACCGTCTCGAGCACCTGGAGCCGGGTGGCGCCGAGCGAGCGGGCGGCGTTGACCAGCACGGCCGGAACGGTCCGCACGCCGCTCAGCGTGTTGTAGAGCAAGGGAAAGGTCACGACGTAGATCAGGAGCAGCGTGATCGTCTTGCCGCCATAGCCCCACCAGATGACGAACAGTGGCAGCCAGGCGGCCTCGACGATGGCGTAGAAGAAATTGATCAATGGTCCGAAGAGCCGGGCCACGAAGGGGCTGAGGCCGATGACGAGGCCGAGGCTGACTCCCACGAACGAGCCCAACGTCACGCCGACACTATAGCGGCCGAGGCTGTCGGCCACATAGACCGGCAGGATGCCCTTCCGCATCAGATCGAGGAAGGCGGCCCATACGTCGGTGGGGGCGGGGTAGAAGTAGCTGGAGAGGCCCACCAGCGGCACCGAGGCCTGCCAGAGGAGAAGGAAGAGGACGAGGCCCAGGGTGCCCTTGAGGGTGCGCGGGGAGACCGGCAGGCGGAAGCCGCGATCGGTGTTGCCGACGGCGGCCGGGAGGGCGGTGCTCCGCATCAGCTGCCGGCCCAGGGCTTGATCGTCTCGACCCAGTAGCGCTCGGCCAGATCACGCGCCGCCGGCTCCGGCACATCCACGAGGAAGGCCGTCCGGTCCTCGACCTTGATCAGCCGCCCCGCCTGCTGCAGGAGCGCCAGATGGAAGGCCTCGGGTGGAAAATCGAGGGTGACCGCGAGGTCCGCCTTGGCCTGGTCGTCGGCATAGCCCGCCGCTTCGAGCTTCCGCTCGCCCGACCAGACGGCATGGGTCTCGTAGCCGCCCCAGAGAACGAGCAGCAGGAGCGTCACCCAGACCGGGCGGGCCCTGAGCCAGCGCATCAGGCGGCCGCGCGGTCAATGCCGCGGACGAGCTGCATCACCCGGTCGCGCAACTGATGGAACAGGGGGTCGCCCTCGAGGCTCGCCCACTGTCGGCGGTCGCGGGGGATCGGGATGTCGACGACCTCCTTGACCCGCCCGGGCCCCGGCGTCAGCACGGCAACCCGGTCAGCCAGGAACACCGCCTCCTCGACGCTGTGGGTGACGAAGAGGGCGGTGAGCCGAGACTCCTCCCAGACGCGCAGCAACTCCTCCTGGAGTGTCATGCGTGTCTGGGCGTCGACCGCGGCGAAGGGCTCGTCCAGGAGCATCACCTCGGGCGCATTGGCGAGCGTGCGGGCCACCGCCGCCCGCTGCTTCATACCGCCCGACAGCTCATGCGGGTACTTGTCGGTGGCGCCGGCGAGACCGGTGAGCTCGAGATACCGGTCGGCGATCCGTTGCCGCTCGGCCTTGGCGACACCCTTGAACTTGAGGCCGAGGGCGACGTTGTCCCGGACCGTCTTCCAGGGCAGCAAGCGCATATTCCTGGAAGACCACGCCCCGATCGGCGCCGGGGCCGATGATCGGCCGGCCGTTCATGGCGACCCTGCCGCTCTTGGGCTTCATGAAGCCCGCGATCGCTGAGATCAGGGTCGACTTGCCGCAACCCGACGGGCCAACGACACACAGGAACTCGTTGGCGAAGATGTCGAGATTGAGGCCCGCCACCGCCAGATGCCGCTCGCGGCGCTCCTCGTTCACGTATTCCATGGCGAGGTCGCTGATTCGGATCTTCGGCGTCATGGCGGGCCTCCGCTCAGAGCTCAGCGCAGCTGCATGTCGGCGGGGATCTTGGGAAGGTCGCTATAGTATTGCGGAGCCGTCTCCTCGGCATAGGCCGAGAACTCGGGATCGATCGCAGTCATGGGGTCGAACATCTTCTTGATCTTGCCGGCGGCCTCCAGCTCGGGCAGTGTGATATTGGTGTAGCCCATGGGCGTGTTCTTGGACATGCGATGGTCCATCACGCCATGCCGAAGCGCATCCTTCATGACCTGCAGATCGACGCCCGGGATCCAACGGACATTGATCGCCGCCGCCTCGTCCAGATGCTCGCGGGCCCACTGCGCTGATTCGGCAAAGGCCACCATGAAGCGCCTGAGCGCCTCCTTCTTGGTTTCCGCGACCTGCCTGGTGGTCAGCAGCGTGCCCGGATCGTAGCAGGTCTTGCAGCCGCCAGCGATGATCAGCTCTGCCCCGGGGACCTTGTCGGTGGCCGTGCTGACCCAGGGCTCCCAGATGCTGATCGCGTCGACATCGCCGTTCTGCAGTGCGCTCGACAGCTCCGAAGGGCCGATATTGACCAGGGTCACATCCTTCTCGGTGAGCCCGGCTTGACCGAGGAGACCCAGGAGATAGCCGTCGGCGCCGGTGCCCCGCGGCAGGCCGATGGTCTTGCCCTTGAGGCCGGCGATATCACCCTTGGCAATGCCGGACTTGGCGCTCACCACGATGCCGTTGTTGTCGGCGTAGTAGTCGCGGTTCGGATCGCCGTGCAGATGGCCAATGAGGACCAGCGGGAAACCATTGGAGACGCCCGCGAGGAACGGGATCGAGCCCATGGCGTTGACGTCCTGGGCACCGGCCAGCAGGCCATTGATCATCTCGACGCCTGACTGGTACATGACGGTCTTCACGTCGAGACCGTTGGCGGCGAAAAAGCCCTTCTCGACCCCGATGAAGAGTGGCGCGTGCAAGGTTGAGGTCGCTACTCCGAGCTTGAGCTCGAGCGGCGCCTCGGCCCTGGCTGCGCCCACGCCCAGCGTAGCGACCGCTGCGAGCGCCAGTGCCGTCAGCTTCCCGATCATGTTCGCCTCCCTCTTATTGCGGCCGGCATCTCCGGCCCGGTCAGGTCCTTATTCCGCCGCCCAGCCCTCCAGGCGGTTCTGGTCGGCCGTGAGCGCCCAGCGGATCGTGTCCGGTGGCCGCGTCGCGCGCGCCCACTGGCCGACGAGGCCCTTGTCGGCAACGCGGCGCAGCATCCGGCGCGCCACCTCCTCGGGATCCCAGTCGGCGAGAAGCCGCTCGAGCAGCGCATCGCGGACCGAGGCGTAGGCGGGATCACCCGCCCGGTCGTGCAGCTCGTCGGGATCGGCCGCGAGATCGAAGAGCTGGCATGGATAGCCGTGATAGTAGACGAGCTTCCACTGGCCCCAGCGCAGCATGCGCTGCTGCACGGCCATGCCGCCGGTCCAGTAGGGGGTGGCGTCTGTGCAGTATTCGGAGAGCGTGTGGTCGAGCCAGGGCGTGCGCCCGTCCTGCGCCAGCCGCCAGAAGCTGCGCCCGTTGGCCTGGGGCAGGGGCGGAGCGCCCGTCGCCTCCAGCATCGTCGCCGTGACGTCCATGAGGTTGACGACGGCGGAGCGGCGCTCGCCTTCCGGCAGGCGCCCCGGCCATGAGAGGATGAGCGGCACCTTCACCGAATCCTCGTAGAAGGTGTGCTTCCACCACAGGCCGCGCTCGCCGATCTGGTCGCCATGATCGGAGGCGTAGACGACGAGCGTGTTGTCGGCGAGGCCGAGCTTTCGCAGGCGGTCGAGCACGCGGCCCACCATCTGGTCGAGCCGGTAGGTGAGGGCATAGTAGGCGGCCCGGGCACGGCGGCAGTCGATCTCGTCGACCTGCCCGATGCCGCGATCGGCGCGCCACCAGGCGAGCCAGGGATGCTCGGTGCCGGAGGCCGGCGGTGCCAGGCGCGGCGGCGGCACGCGATCGAGAAAGCGCGCATGATCCTCGGGTGCAGCCACGTAGGGCGCGTGGGGCAGCATGAAGCCGACCGTGAGCGCGAAGGGTTGGTCATCACCCTCGCGGCGTCGCCGGGCGATCCCGTCGAGCTTCTCCAGCGCGGCGGCGCAGGTGTCCTCGTCCAGCAGCTCGTAGGCGCTCTGGCCGGCGCCGGAGCGGTCGATGCTGACCCGGGCCGGATTGTTGGTCTCGGCCAGCACGCCCATGTCGTGCCGCGGCACGCCCGGCCAGTTCGGCGAGTGATCACCCACCGCCCGCTCCACATAGCCGTGCAGCTGATCGGGTCCCAGGGAATGAAGCCTTCCCGCCAGCATCGGCCGATGGCCGCCGGCGCCCAGCGCGTGGGCGAAGGTCGGAATGTCGGAGGCCAGCATGTCCTCGTTGGTCCACACGCTCTGACGGCTCGGATGGCGTGCCGTCAGCATCGACATCCGCGCGGGCGTGCATATCGGTGAGGGCGTGTAGCAATTCTCGAAAACCACGCCGCGACGGGCGAGCGCGTCGAGATTGGGCGTCTCGGCGACCTCGTCGCCGTAGCATCCGGCCACGCGCTGCGTGTGCTGATCGGAGAAGATGAAGAGAAGATCCGGGCGCTGCTCGCTCATGGCCTCATCCGTCCAGGCCGATCGACCGGCGCATCGCGACATCGAGATGCGAGGCGATCGCGGCCGCCGCGGCCTCGCCGTCGCCGGCCGCGAGGGCAGCGATGATGGCCAGGTGCTCCTCGATGCCAAGTCTCAGGCGATCGAGCGTGTAGCGGCGGTTCATCCGGATGAGCCGGATGCGATCGAAGTTGCGCCGGTGCGTTTCGGTGTAGATCTCGTTGTCGAGGGCCGCCACGATCTCCTCGTGCAGTCGCCAGTCTGCGAGGATGACCGCATCGGCGACGACATCCGAGAAGCTCCTCTCCGCTTCGGCGAGCAGCCGTTGCAGCTCCTCGCCGATGGCGGTGATGGCGGGTGCGTCGCCGTGGCCCGGAAACCGCCGGGCGGCGAAGGTCTCGAGCGCGGCCCTGAGCTCGAACGCCTCGCGCACCAACCGCACGTTCACCTCGGCGACGGAGATGCCGCGCTGCGGGATGATGCGCAGCAGCCCTTCGGCCTCCAGCCGCTTGACGGCATCGCGCACGGGCGCCAGTGGCAGGCCGACAAGGTCGGCGATCTCGCGCTGGCTGACGAACTGGCCGGGCTGCAGGTGGCCGAGGAACAGGCGCCGCTTGAACTCGTCATAGGCGCGCTCGCGCAGCATCGGCTGCTCGATGCGACGCCGTGTCGGGGCTACGGCGGCAGCCATCTCCGTCATCGGCCGGCCGCCGCGGTCGCGCGCAGGAACCTAAGACGCCGCTGGTGCCAACGGCGTCTGCGCATGATCCTGCTTGCCAAAGCTCGATCCGCCCTCGAAGGCCCGTCCATCTTTGTTCCTTCGCCCCCTGCACTGAAATGTTAGCCTGCTGTCAGATCGCGGTCAATATCGTCGCGTGCTGTCCACGCCGCGGAACATAGGCCTCCGCGATCTGTTGAAAGCCATGGCCGGCCGCGATGTCGCATGGCCTCGCGCAGAATCTCCTTACCCTGGCGAGGCGAACGACGCATAACTCGCGTCGGCGTCCAAGTCCGCGGACGCCGGGTCGAGAGCGCCCCGGTGAGTTGGCATCTGAGCAAAGCAACAGTTGGCGGCGCTCAGGGACGATGGCATTCGACAAGCAGACACGAGCGGGCAGGGAACGAAGCATGACTTACTCTCGTCGGAGTCTCCTCGGCAGCACCGTTGCCGCGTTTGGTGTGGTGACGCTCGCAGCCGGATGCAGCACCACGAGCGACTCGCGGACCGATATCACCAAGAGCGCTCGGGTCGCGCTGGACGACCTCTACCAGAAGGTCCCGGCGGCGCGTGATCTCTACGCGCACTCTGCTGGCGTGCTCGTCTTTCCGTCGATCACCCAGGCCGGCCTCGTCGTCGGTGGCCAATATGGTCAGGGTGTTCTCTTCGAGGATGGAAAGTCCAAGGGCTACTATAACATCGCCGGCGGCTCGCTTGGGCTGCAGATCGGTGCGCAGTCGTTCTCCCAGGCCTACTTCTTCACCACGGCCGAGGCGCTGAAGACCTTCCACGAGACCAAGGGCTTCGAGGTCGGCGCCGGCATGGACTTCGCCGTCGCCGACATCGGCGCGTCGGGCCAGATCTCGAGCTCGACGCTCCAGAAGCCGCTCGTCATCTTCGTCTGGGGCCAGCAGGGCCTGATGGCGGGCGTCAAGGTCGCCGGCCAGAAGATCACGGAGCTTGAGAGCAAGTAGGCATCCAGGGCCCGCGCCGTTCGCCGGCGCGGGCTAGGGCCTCCATCCGTCTGTCAGCGTTTGCAGAAAGGCGACCACGTCGTCGATCTCGGCGTCGGTGAGCACCGGAGGATCGCCGGGCTTGTGCCCGTCAAACGGCGGATCGGTGTTGAGATTTTCCCAGTACTGCGGCGGTAGGTCGTCGAACTTGGCCACAGTGCCGTCGGGGTTGCGCGGATAGAAGCGCGCGGGGTTGGTGTCGCGCTCGGCGTAGAACGCGACCGCCTCTCTGAGGGTGTGGAAGACGCCGTTGTGGAAGAAGACCTTCCGCGTCGCGACGTTCCGCAGGGACGGCGTCCGGAAGAGGCCGCAATAGTCAAGGCGATCGCGAAGGTCGGTGCGGAGCGGCCCACATAGGCCGAGGTCGAAGTAGGCAGGATCGGCGTTCGCCGGGATCTCCGGATTTCGCGGCACGCCGATCGCGATCATCCCATAGTCGGTGAGCTGGGGCGGCGTGCCGTCGTTGCCGCGCTCGCTGATGTGGCACTCGGCGCAGTTGCCCTTCTTCGGGTCCTCGAACAGCTCGAGCCCACGGCGCTCGGCGGGCGTCAACGTCGTCTTGCGGGCGAGGTAGGCGTCGTATTTGCTCGAGTAGGGATAAAAGGTGCGCCAGTCCTGCTCGTACACCTCGAGCGCCTCGAGAACGCCGATGAAGGCTGCATCGGGATCGCCCAGCACCGCATCGCCGTAGATCGCGCGCAAGCTCGGGCCGTAGCCTGCGGCCAGGGCACGCCGGCCGACGTCGGTGGGATCGGCATTGGCCATCTCGAAGGGCGACAGGAGCGGAATCCGTGCCTGATCGGCGCCACGGTCGGCGCGGCCGTCCCAGGTGAGCCCACCGGTCGGACCGTTGTCGACACTCTCGTCCCCGTCATCCTCGGAGTCGAAGAAGTGCTCGGTGAAGGCCGGCACGACCTGCAGGTATTTGAGCGACGGGACGGCGCGGATGCCGGGCTGGGCCAGGTCGGAGCCTCCGGACTGGACGCTGAGCCCGTTGGGCGGGCCGAAGGCGTGCTCGGGGCTGTGGCAGGTGGCGCAGGCGATCTTGCCCGAGGCCGAGAGCGCCTTCTCGAGGAAGAGCTTGCGGCCCAGCGCAGACAGCGCGTGGGCCCGCTCGCGGGCCTGAGCCCGGCTCATCGGGCCCGGATCGAGCGTTGCTGCCTCGTCCGCCCGCGGCTGGATCGACGTCACCGCCAGCAGCGCCAGCGCCAGAGCCAGTTCCCTGATGCGAACGAGCCCTCCGGAGCGCCACCATCTTCCTTGGGCGGGCCCACGGCATGGCAGGTGAGTCATCGAATTGTCATGTCGTTGTCATATTTACGTGGGCCGCGTATAACAGCCGCGGTTGTTCGCTTCAACGTCGTGGGCGAGCTTCCAGCATCGGGCCTAGCCAAAAAGTCATGCCCAGGGAGGGCCTTCATTAATGAGACAAGGAACGCTTCTCGTCGCAGCCATGCTGGCCGGAACGGCGCTCGGCACCCTTCGCCCGGTCCTTGCGGCCGACGACGCGGCCACCCATCAAAAGAAGCTCGACGAGATCCAGACGGTGGTGGTGATCTTTGCCGAGAACCGCAGCTTCGACAATATCTACGGCTCCTTTCCCGGTGCCAACGGGATCGCCGATGCCACCGAGGCGGAGAAGTCCCAGGTCGACCGTGACGGCTCGGCGCTGAAGCAGCTTCCCCCGGTCTGGGGCGGCCTCACCGGCAAGGGCGTCACGCCGCCGGTCACCCAGGCCGAGACCGCCCATCTTCCGAACGGGCCCTTCGCCATCGACGATCCCAAGGGCTTCAATGTCGGCCTGGACGTCATCACGCACGACCTCTGGCACCGGTTCTATCAGAACCAGATGCAGATCGACGGCGGCAAGAACGACAAGTTCGTGGCCTGGGGTGATTCAGGCGGCATGGTCATGGGCCATTTCGATGGCTCCAAGATGAAGATGTGGCAGATTGCCAAGGAGTATACGCTGGCCGACGATTTCTTCATGGGCGGCTTCGGCGGCTCGTTCTTCAATCACATATGGCTGGCCTGCGCCTGCGCGCCCTACTATCCGGACGCCAGCACGAGCCCGGCCAAGCCCACGATCGCGGTCGTCGATCCCGACGGCGTCACGCTGACCGTGGCGGACAACGCGCCCGCCTCCGCAATGGACGGCATTCCCAAGTTCGTGAGTGATGGCAACCTCACGCCCGACTTCTATGCCGTCAACACGATGCAGCCTCCCTACCAGCCGAGCGGCAACAAGCCGGCTGCCGGCGAGAACCCGGCCTATGCCGATCCCGCCAGCGCCACGACCCTGCCGCCGCAGACCCAGCTCACGATCGGCGATCTGATGAGCGCCAAGGACGTCACCTGGGCCTGGTACAGTGCCGGCTGGCAGTACGTCCTGGACAACGGCAACACGAAGCCCGTTCCGAACTTCCAGTACCATCACCAGCCCTTCAATTACTTTGCCCGCTATGCGCCCGGCACGCAGGCGAGGGCGGAGCATCTCAAGGACGCCGGCCTCGCGGGCGTCTCGTTCATCCAGGTGATCGACGAGGGCAAGCTGCCCCAGGTCTCGTTCTACAAGCCGCAGGGCAATCTCAACCAGCATTCGGGCTACGCCGACGTGCAGGCGGGTGACGAGCACATCGCCAACGTCATCGAGCACCTCCAGAAGAGCCCGCAATGGGCCCATATGCTCGTCGTCGTGACCTACGACGAGAATGGCGGCATCTGGGATCACGTGGCACCGCCCAAGGCTGACCGTTGGGGGCCCGGATCGCGCATCCCGGCCATCATCGTCTCGCCCTTCGCGAAGAAGGGCTTCGTCGACCACACGCCCAACGACACGACCTCCATCCTGCGCTTCATCACGAACAGGTTCGGTCTCGCCACCCTGCCCGGCATCAAGGCGCGTGACGAGGCCGTCGCCAAGAACGGCGAGCCGCCGCTCGGCGACCTCACCGAGGCGCTGGACGTCGCCCAGAACTAGCGCCGCCCTCGGATCGGGTTCCGTCGTCGCTCCCCGGCATGTTTGGCCGGGGAGCGACGATCCTGCAGCTTGATCTTCCTCAAGGTCATGGACGAGGAGAAGCTCCATGGTCGCGTGCCGCCGGCGAGGCGGCGTCGAGAGGAGGATGGCGATGCAGGCAGCCGACGTCATGACGAGAAAGGTCGTCACCGTGCCGCCGGCGGCGACGGCCCAGGACATCGCGAGGCTCCTGGTGCGCCATCGCATCAGCGCCGTGCCGGTCGTCGACAAGGACGGTGCCGTTATCGGCATGGTCAGCGAAGGCGATCTCGCCGGCCATCGCGACATGAAGCTCGACGAGCGCAGCGAATGGTGGCTCCAGGTGATCGCCGAGGGCACGGAGCTGGCGCCCGACTTCCTGAGCTACATCCGTTCCGGCGGCCGCCAGGCCAAGGACCTGATGACCAAGGAGGTCGTCTCGGTCGGTCCCGCCACGCCGCTCGACGAGGTGGCGCGCCTCCTCCAGCACCATCGGATCAAGCGCGTGCCGGTCATCGAGGACGGCAAGCTCGTCGGAATCGTGAGCCGCGCCAACCTGCTGGAGGCCCTCGAGCACAAGGAGGATCACCGCTTCCAGACGGCCTCGGCCAAGGTTTCCTAGCAAAGCTCGGCGCCTGGCCTTGACCCGTCGCGCCCGGAGTGCGACGCGAGCGCCAGGTTGGCCCTGGGAGACGAGGCATGCGGGACCCCTACGAAGTGCTGGGGCTCGAGCGCGAGGCGACGCCGGAAGAGATTCGCAAGGCCTATCGCAAGCTCGCCAAAACGAGCCACCCGGACCTCCATCCGGGCGACAAGGCGGCGGAGGAGCGCTTCAAGGAGCTGTCGCAGGCGAACGAGATTCTCTCGGACCCCGAAAAACGGGCGCGCTTCGACAAGGGTGAGATCGACGCGAGCGGCGCCGAGCGGCCGCAGCACGAGTACTATCGCGGCTTCGCCGACGGTCCCGCCGGCGAGCGTTATGCGCGGACCGAGATCTTCGAGGACGAGGCCGACCTGGGGAGGGTGTTCGCCGATCTCTTCGGGCAGCGCGGCCGCGGCTCGGGCTCGGTCCGCATGCGCGGCCCCGATGTCTCCTACACGCTCGAGGTGGGCTTTCTCGACGCCGCGCGAGGGGGAAAGCGGACCATCACCACACCGCACGGTCGGACGCTCAACGTCACCATCCCTGTCGGCGTGCGGGATCGTCAGACCCTGCGCCTCAAGGGCCTGGGCGGCCCCGGCATCGGTGGCGGCGAGCCCGGCGATGCCTATGTCGAGATCCACGTCACGCCGCACCCGGTCTTCCGCCGCAAGGACGACGACATCCATCTGACCCTGCCGGTCTCCGTGAAGGAGGCCATGATCGGTGCCAAGGTCGAGGTGCCGACGGTGAGCGGGCCCGTGATGCTGAGCATTCCGCCGCGCTCGAACACGGGCTCGACCCTGCGGCTGCGCGGCAAAGGCATTCCCGCCCATGGCGACGCCCCGGCGGGCGACCAGTATGTGAGGCTCGAGGTCGTCCTGCCGAAGGTAGCCGGACCCGGCGCTCGAGGCGTTCCTCAAGGATTGGACCCCCGGCCATGCGGAGACTCCCCGCGCCGAGCTGATGCGGGAGGCGGCACGATGAGAACGATGAGCGAGCTTCTGGCCGAGATCGGCACCGTCGAGGAGGTGGAGGTCCGCAGCTGGATCGCCGAGGCCTGGGTGTGCGCCGAAGGTGCCGGTGCCGAGGTCCGCTTCACCGAGACCGACGTCGCACGGGTGCGGCTGATCTGCGACCTCCGCCACGATCTCGAGATCGAGGAGGAGTCGCTGCCGGTCGTCCTCTCGCTGCTCGACCAGCTCTACGCGACCCGCCGCCGCCTGCGCGCTCTCTCGGAGGCGGTGGCAGCAGAGCCCGAGGAGACCAGGGCCCGCGTTCTGCGCACCTACCGGGAGGCGCTGAGGCAGGACCCGCCGGACCCGGCCGCATAGGGGCCGATCAGGTGCCGACCTTGGCCAGCACGTCGGCCCTGAGGAAGCGCTCGATCGCCAGCATGAAGAGGATCGACGGCAGCAGCAGGATCAGGGCCGTGATCGACGGCGATCTGATAGTTGCCGCCCATGCTGGCGTTGAACATGAGAAGCGGCAGGGTGACGATGTCCGGAACGCCCACGAAGTAGGTGCCGGTGAACTCGTCCAGCGATTCGAGAAAGACGAAGATGGCGCTGGCCATGATGCCGGGGATGGCGAGCGGCAGCGTCACGGTGAGAAAGCAGCGCATGGGACCGGCACCGATGTTGCGGGCCGCTTCCTCGAGAGAGCGGTCGATCGCGGCGAAGGCGGCGCTGCCGATCCACACCGAGAAGACGAGCGCGTGCATGGTGTGCACGAGGACGACGCCCAGCATCGTCCCGTTCAGCCCGATCGTATAGAAGATCCGCGCCACGTTGATGTAGACGGGCAGGTTGGGAAAGGCCTGGGGCAGCAGGAAGGCCAGAAGAATGAGCCCGCGGAAGGGCAGCCTGAGGCGGCCGATGGCGTAGGCTGCGGGCATCGCGATGAGCGTGCTCAGGACCACCGTGAGCGTCGCGATCGCAAGGCTGTTGCCGAGCGAGACGAGCGCATCACCGCGCGGCGCGAAGACCCTGGCCCAGAAGCTGAAGCCGTACTGATTCGGCAGCTTGTGGGGAAAGTACCATTTCTCGGCGACCGCCCAGAGGGCGAGATTGAGAAGCGGCCCGAACACCACGAAGATCAGGAGGCCCAGCATCAGGGCGCGCGGGATCCAGCGCCAGGAGCTGCCTGCCGTCACGTCGATCGACCCTGGCGGATGCCGTGGCGGAGATAGATCCAGGCGACGAGGCCGGTCACGAGGTAGGAGATGACGCCCAGCGCGTTGGCGACGCCATAGTCGCCGTGCGCGTCGATCCGGTAGGCCATGTCGACGGTGATGAGCGTCGGCGTCCCGGCGTTGATCATGATCGGCACGGACAGCACCGACATCATCGTGACGAACGACAGGACGAGACCGACGAGCAGGGTCTGGCGCACCTGCGGCAGCACGATCTCGAGCAGGATGCGCAGACGTCCGGCGCCGAGGTTGCGCGCGGCCTCGATGGTCGAGCGGTCGAGCGAGGCCATGGCGCCCGCCACCATCAGGGCGACGAAGGGCGTCTGCTTCCAGACGAAGGTGATGACGATGCCTCGCCAGTCGAGAAAGCTCTGCGTGTCGAGCGGGGTGAGGATGCCGGCGGCCACCAGCGCGTTGTTCATGAGGCCGTTCTTGGCGAGGAACGAGCGCATCATCTGCGCCGCCACGATGAACGGGATGAAGAGCGGCCAGCGATAGAGCCAGCGCAGCGCCGCCACCGCCGGCCCGCACTCGCCCAGCGTCAGGTAGCCGCCGATCGCGACGGAGAGGACGGCCACGAGAGCGGTCGCGAGCAGGACCACCATCGGCGTGAAGACGATGTCCGTGCTGTAGAGCTCGAGCGCCTTGGAGAAATTGGCCAGCGACCAGCCGCCAGCCGGATCGGCGAAGGCGTCGACCGCGGAGAAGCCCAAGGGATAGATGAAGAAGAGGGCGACCGTCGCCAGCGCCGGCACGGTGAGGGCCAGGGCGCCCAGCCGCTCACCCGTGATCAGGCGTCGACCGGGAACGGCAGACCGTCCCCGGTCGGACGCTGTCGCCAGCGCGTCAGTTCGCAACCGTGCGCTCATACGCCTCGAGGATGTCGCTGAAGTACTGGGTGAGCGGGAAGGGCTTGCCCTTGCTCGCCAGGTCCTCGGGCGTCACGTTCGCAAAAAGCTTGTCCCAGGTCGCCTCGTCGAGCTTGGGCTTGACGTATTGCGGGTCGATGCCGGGATACCAGTTGAACTTCTTGACGATGCCGTCCGCCTGCACGGTGGGGCTGGTGGCGAGCGCGATGAACTTCTCGGCCAGCTCCTTGTGGGCCGCCTCGGCCGGGACGACGTAGTACATCGGCTGGCCGGGCATGCCGGGGCCGATCAGGGCGAGCTTGAGGTCGGGATTGAGGCGGCCGTCGGCCTGCCACGAGTAGAACATGTCGACCCAGACCGGGCCCATGCTGATCTCGCCGCGGTTCAGCGCATCGAGCGTGCCGGCATTGCCGGGCGTCATCGTGACGCTCTGGTCGAACGTCTTGAGACCCTCGAGCGACTTCGTGAGCTCGGGCTTCAGGCTCGGATCGTAGGGACCGTCATAGAGCTTTTTCGAATCCGGCATGTGTGCCGCGGCCCAGCCCATGACGAAGCCCACACCCGACATGCCGTTCTTGATGCCGTTGTAGCCGAACTGCTTGGGGTGCTCCTTCACCCAGGCGGCGAGATCCTCGTAGGTCTTGGGCGGATCCTTCACAAGCTCCGGGTTGTAGGCGAGCGCGATCTGGCTGTGGAACATCGGCATCACGTAGCCGCCGACGGGCTGGCCCAACGCGTTCTTGGTGTCGTCGCGGGTCGCCATCTTGCCGGTGTCGATCGAGCCCACATACTTGGCGAGCAGGTCGTCCTTCACCATCGTGCCGGCCATCCGCTGATGGACGACGGCGACGTCGATGTCCCAGGTCTTGGCGCCGGCCTTGGCCTGCGCATCCAGCTTCTCGAAGATCTTCTGCGAGCCCGCGTCGCCCGGGCCGGTGCCGGCGGCGCGCACCTTAACGCCCGGATTGTCCTTCTCGAACATCGGCCCGAGATACTGGTTGACGTAGTCGACCATGTTCTGGTCGCCGGCCGTCACGACGTTGAGGACCGTCTCGGCCCGAGCCGTGAGGCTGCCCATCGCGGCCAGCGCTGCTGCTGAGACGAGCGTGAGGACTGCTCTTCGGTGCATGAGGTGCTCTCCTTGGGCCTTGGTCATGGACGGTTGGCAGGCGTCGAGGCGTTGGCGGGAAAAAGGTGCAGGGCCGAGGGCGGCACGGCCACGGCCACGGCCTCGCCGACCTGGAGACGCTGGGGGTCGTCGACGAGGTAGCGCCGGCTCCCGATCTCGATGCTGTAGCGCCAGCCCGCGCCGAGATAGGCGGACTGCATCACCCTGCCGCGCAGCACCAGGGCCTGCGCCCCGGCCGCTCCCGGTTGCAGGAGGCTCGCAGCACCGCCGCGGAAGTGGGCGCGGACAGGGCCGCCGGCACCGGCCGACAGATGCACGCCGCCCGGCCCTGCCGGCAGCGTGGCGGCGTCGTGATCCGTGCCGGCCCGGATCCGCACCCGGGCGCCCTCGGGCTCGGCCTCGAGCTCGATCACATTGTCGGCGCCCATGAAGGCCGCGACGAAGGGCGAGGCCGGGCGCTCGAAGAGCTCCTCCGGCGTGCCGATCTGCGCGATCCGCCCCTGGTCGAGGACGACGATGCGATCGGCCATCACCATGGCCTCCTCGCGGTCGTGGGTGACGTGCAGCGCGGTGATGCCGAGCCGCTGCTGCAGCGCCCGGATCTCGTGGCGCAGCTCCTGGCGGATGCGGGCATCGAGATTCGAGAGCGGCTCGTCCAGCAGCAGCAGCGAGGGCTCGACGGCCAATGCCCGGCCCAGCGCCACCCGCTGACGCTGGCCGCCTGAGAGATCGGTCACATTGCGCTCGGCAAGCCCGGGAAGCTGCAGCAGCTCCAGCATCTCGTCGACACGGGCGGCGATGCGGCCCTTGCCCCAGCCGCGCACCTTGAGCCCATAGCCGATGTTCTGCGCCACGCTCATGTGCGGCCAGAGCGCGTAGGACTGGAAGACCAGCGCCGTCTCGCGCCGCTCGGGCGGCAGCCGGGCGATGTCCCTGCCCGAGACCAGGATCTGGCCGTCCTCGATCGGCACGAAGCCGCAGATCGAGCGCAGCAGCGTGGTCTTCCCGCAGCCCGAGCTGCCCAAGAGCGCTATCAGCTCACCCCGCGTGACCTCCAGTGAGAGGTCGTGCAGAACACGCGTGCGGCCGTAACGGACCCTGAGCCCATCCACGGAGAGATAGGTCGACGTCAGAATTGCCTCGCGCCTGATCGACATCGTGGCCCCTTAGGCAGTGCCCGGGGCGGTTTCGTGACAATTCTTATACATTTGCGGGACAGCGTCCAGGCGAGAGGACAGGCGGCCGGGATCCGGACCCGGTCATACCGATGATCGGGATCCCTTAGCCGTCGACGGGCCGCAGAAAGTCGATCTCGCTCAGGACATTGCGGGCTGCGCGGACGATGGCGTCGATCCGTGCGTTCCCGTCGGCGATACGAAAGACGGCATACAGCCGTGCCGGGTCGACGGGGGGACGGGCCGTCAGTGCCACCAGCATCTCGGCCGCCAGCTCGCGCTCGATCATTCGCCTCGGCAGGAAGCCCACCGCCACACCCGCAGCGACCAGATGGGCGATGACCGTGACGCTGGTGCAGAGGTCGAGTCGGAGGGGATCGAGGCCGGCCACCCTGAACCAGTCGCCGATCTGCCGGTACATCGCCGAGGGATGCGGGTTGGTGAGCACCGGCAGCTGGTACAGGTCTGCCGGACGTACGGTCGGGCCCAGCTTCCAGCCCGGGCTTGCCGTCCAGATCGTCTCCTGAATGCCGAATGGCAGCATGCGCAGGCGAGGATCGCTGATCGGATTGACCGCGAAGGCCAAATCAAGGCGATGCTCGCACACCTCGCGCTCAAGCTCGACGCTCGTTGCCACGACAAGGTCCAGCCGCAGCGCCGGGTGCTCGCGCGTGAGCTCGCGCAGCAGCGCCGGCAGGCACACCAGGGCAAAGGTCTCCGACACGCCCAGCCGCACCACGCCCTCGATGTGGTTGGTGCCGCTGCGCTCCTGCAGCTTCTCGACCTCGCCGATGATGACCCCGGCATGCTCGAGCAGCGGGCGCGCCTCCTGGCTCAGCCGAACGCCGCGGCCGGACCGCTCGAACAACCGCTGACCCACGACCCGCTCGAGATCGCGGAGCCGCAACGACACCGTGGGCTGGGCGAGGTGGAGCTGCTCGGCGGCCTTCTGGAGCGACCCTAACCGCGCCACCCAGAAGAAGGCCTCAAGCTGGGCGAGGGTAGGTTTCATTCATCAGGAATCCAAATCTGTTACCCAAAGATATTCAAACTGGATTTGCCGTGCAAATGGCCCCTAAGGTTCTGTCGATGCCTGTTGCTGGCACGCCGCAGCAGCGGCCCATGCCCCAAGCGGGTCCGCCCGCTCGCCCCAAGGGAGAGGAACGCACCGATGCGCAAGCTCAGCCTCGCCACGACCTGTCTCGCTGCCGCGCTCGCCCTGCACGGCGTCGGGCACGCTGCCGACATGCCGAGCGTCAACCTCAAGGTGTCGGGCGGCAACCAGACGCAGAACATGTTCCGGTACATTTACAAGCCCTTCTTCACCAAGGAGCTGACGGAGAAGTCGGGCGGAGCCATCACCACGACCTTCGGCTCGCTCGAGGAGCTGGGCATGAAGGGCCCGGAGGTTCTGCGCCTCCTGCGGCTCGGCGTCTTCGACATCTCGGAGGGCACGCTCAGCTACATGGCCGGCGAGGACCCGCACTTCGACGGCCTCGACCTGCCTGGTGTCACGCTCGATATCGACACCCAAAGGAAGGCCGCAGAGGCCTACCGGCCCGTGCTCGCCAAGATCATGGCCGAGAAGTTCAACACCAAGCTCCTGACGATGAGCCCCATCGCGCTGCAGGTCTTCTACTGCAAGGGCGACATCACCGGGCTGAGCTCGCTTGCGGGCAAGAAGGTCCGGACCTTCAACCGCGCCATGGCCGACTTCGTCGAGGGGGCCGGCGGCTCGACCATCAATCTGCCCTTCGCCGAGGTCATCCCGGCAATGCAGCGCGGCGTCGCCGACTGCGCCATCACCGGCACCTCGGCAGGCAACACGGCCCGCTGGTGGGAGGTCACCGACCACCTCTATGTGATGCCCATGGGCTGGTCGATGACCTTCTTCGGCGCGAACCTGAAGCGCTGGCAGAGCCTTGATCCATCCGTGCGGACCTTCCTCGAGAAGGAGTTCGCCGACATGGAGGAG
The DNA here is from genome assembly GCA_963735065.1 of uncultured Alphaproteobacteria bacterium. Classification (GTDB taxonomy): domain Bacteria; phylum Pseudomonadota; class Alphaproteobacteria; order Geminicoccales; family Geminicoccaceae; genus CAVTJL01. The sequence goes on from CAVTJL010000001.1 coordinate 1,232,277, forward strand.
CGCGAGTGGGCGCAGGCCGGCGCCGATGTCCAGGACGGCATCAACTGCGACACCGGCAAGGGAACGTGCAAGGACGGCATCGAGGCCAAGCCGCCGATGACCCTCGTGCCGGTCTCCGACGCCGATCATGCCGCCGCGCAGAAGCTCGTGAGCGAGAAGGTTCTGGCCGGCTGGGCCGCCCGCTGTGGCGCCGACTGCGCGAAGGAGTGGAACGCGACCGTCGGCAAGGTGGCGGGCGTCTCGGCGCCGGTGCCTTGAGCGACGGAACCGGTCGCCTCGATCACGTCATTGCCGCCGTCTCGCTCTGGATGGGGCGGATCGGCGGCCTCTTCCTCCTGCTGGCAGCCATCCTGGTCTCGGTCGAGATCGTCGCCCGCAAGGTCCTGCTGTTGCCGTTCGACGTCGGCACCGAGCTCTCGACCTATGCGCTGGCGGTGGGTGCCAGCTGGTCCTTCGCCTACGCCCTTCTGCACCGTGCGCATGTGCGGATCGACGTGATCCGCCGCCTCTTGCCCGACGCCGGGCGCGCCGCCCTCGATCTTCTGGCCCTGGTCTCGCTGGCGGCCCTGGGGCTCCTCCTGGCCTGGCACGCGTGGGGGACCATGGCGACCTCGTGGAGCCTGGGTGCCCGTGAGAACACGCCACTGGCCACACCCCTCGTCATCCCGCAGGCGCTCTGGGTGTGGGGGCTCGTCTGGTTCACGATCGTGGCCTTCCAGCAGACCGTCATGGCCCTCCTGACGCTGGCCCGCGGAAACCTGACGGGCGTGCTCGCCATGGCGGGGCCCGCTGGTGCGGAGGAGGAGTTCGAGGATCTCCTGGCCGAGGTCGCTCCGGTGGCCGAGCAGGTGGGCTCGCGCTGATGGTCCCGACCGCCCTCGGCCTTCTGCTCGTCCTTCTCGGGCTGAGCCTCCCGGTTGCCGCCGCCTTGGCCTTTCTGGCGCTGGGCCTCGGACAGCTCTTCACGACGATCCCGCTGCAGCTGGCGATGGGCGAGATCGTCTGGTCGGCCTCGACCAACTTCCTGCTCGTCAGCGTCCCGCTCTTCGTGCTGCTGGGCGAGATCCTGCTGCGGTCCGGCATCGCCGACCGGCTCTACGCCTCGATGAGCCAATGGGTCTCGTGGCTGCCGGGCGGCCTCATGCACGCCAATGTCGGCGCCTGCATGGTCTTCGCCGCCACCTCGGGCTCCAGCGTCGCCACCGCCGCCACCATAGGCACCGTCGCGACCCCGCTGATCGAGCGCTACGGCTATGGCGAGCGCCTTTTTCTCGGGTCCCTCGCGGCGGGCGGCACCCTTGGCATCCTGATCCCGCCTTCGATCAACCTCATCATCTATGGCTGGCTCACCGAGACATCGGTCCCCAAGCTCTACCTCGCGGGCTTCGTTCCGGGTCTGATCCTGGGCCTCATCTTCATGGCCACCATCGTCCTCTGCTGCCTGATCCGGCGCGACTGGCGGGGCGATGCCGGCCGGGCCAGCTGGCGCGACAGGATCGCCGGCCTCACCGGCCTCCTGCCGCCGCTCGCCATCTTCGTCGTTGTCATCGGCAGCATCTATGGCGGGCTCGCCACGCCCACGGAATCGGCCGCCCTTGGCGTCGTGGCCTCGCTCGTGCTGGCTGCGATCAACCGTCGCCTCACGGTCGCCATGCTGATCCAGGCGATCGACGGCACGATGCGCACCACCGGCATGATCATGCTCATCGTGGCGGCCGCCTGGTTCCTCAACTTCGTGCTCTCGGCCATCGGCCTCGTGGGCGCCCTCAACGACTTCATCACGGGCCTGGGCCTCAGCCCGACCGGCACGCTCGTCGCGGTCGTCATCTTCTATCTCGTGCTCGGCTGCTTCATGGAGCCGCTGCCGATGATGATCGTCACGGTGCCGGTCATCACGCCGGTCATCGTCACGGCCGGCTTCGATCCCGTCTGGTTCGGCATCATGATCGTGCTCCTGTGCGAGACGGCGATGATCACGCCCCCGGTGGGCGTCAATCTCTTCGTCGTCCAGGGCGTGCGCCGCCGCGGCTCGATCAACGACGTGATGCTGGGCGTGATCCCGTTCATCGTCAGCCTCGTCCTGATGATCGGCCTCATCGCCTTCGTCCCCGGCATCGTCCTGTGGCTGCCGCGCCTGGTCGGCGGTCCTTGACGCGCCGGGCCGCCCCGCCAATTCCATCGCATCAGGAAGGAAGTGCCATCATGGCTGAGCCCAGAACCGTCGAGCTGCGCGGCAAGACGATCACCATCGACGACGCGATGCGGGCGCGCATCCTCGAGGAGATGCCCGAGATCGACTGGATCGAGGACGCCGACCTGCGGCTGCGCGTCACCGACGCCTGGGCCGCTGCCGTGGCCTCGAGCAGCCTCTCGCGCATCGGCGACATGAAGCCGTCCGGCAACTACAATTCGATGCCGCTGCGCACCGGCACCCAGGCGGACCACATCCGCTCGGTCACCCGCCTGGCGCTCAAGACCGCCGAGGAGATGGCCAGCCTCTTTCCCCATTTCCGCTACAACCGGGACCTCCTGATCGCCGGCGGCCTGTGCCACGACATCGGCAAGGTCTGGGAGTTCGACCCCGAGAACGTGAAGCGCTGGAAGGCCGATCCGCGCGCCACCGGCATGCCCTCGCTGCGCCATCCGGGCTACGGCATCCACATCTGCCTGACCCTTGGCCTGCCCGAGGAGGTGGCGCACACCGCGGCCGCCCACTCCGGCGAGGGCGAGCTGCTCGTCCGCTCGCTCGAGAACACGATGGTCCATTGGGCCGACTACACCTTCTGGCGGGTGGTCGACGCCGGTGGCCAGTTCGCCGACAAGGACACCTGGCTCGACGAGACGGCGGGCACCAGCGGCGGCCACTGAGCCGGCGTCCCAGGGCGGGGCCGGCAGGCGACCCGGGCGTGCGCTTGTGCGATACCGGGGCCGAAGCGTCCCGGGAGCCTCGCCATGACCCTGCCCACGAGGCCTTTGGCCCTCGTCACCGGCGCCTCGAGCGGCATCGGCGCCGACCTGGCTCGCCAGCTCGCCAAGAGGCGCCACGATCTCGTCCTGGTCGCCCGCCGCCAGGAGGCGCTCGAGCGGCTGGCCGATGAGCTTAGGAAGGCGGGCGCAGGCGCCACCGTCATCGCCATGGACCTCGCCGAGGCCGGGGCCGCCGCCCGGCTGGCGCACGAGCTCGAGCGGCGTGGCCTGGCACCCGAGGTGCTGGTCAACAATGCGGGCTTCGGCGATGCCGCCGACTTCGCCATCGCCGAGCCGGCGCGGATCGCCACGATGCTGCAGCTCAACATCGTGGCGCTGACCGAGCTCACGCGCCTCGTCCTGCCGGGCATGCTCGGCCGTGGGCGCGGCCGGATCATGCTCGTGGGCTCGACCGCGGCCTTTCAGCCCGGCCCCGGCATGGCCGTCTACTTCGCCACCAAGGCCTTCGTCCTCAGCCTCGGCGAGGCGCTGGCGGAGGAGCTGCGCGGCACCGGCGTCACCCTCACGACCCTCTGCCCGGGGGCCACCGCCACCGAGTTCGCCGCCGCCGCCAACGCCCAGAACCGCCGCCTCTTCAAGCGCCGGCTGGCCCATGTGATGACCTCGGCCGAGGTGGCCGAGCAGGGCTGCCGGGCGCTGCTGGCGGGCAGGCCCGTCGTGGTGACCGGGACCCTCAACAAGCTCATGACCGCCACCAGCCACCTCGTTCCCCGGCCGCTCCTGCTGCGCATCACGAGGGCGGTGCTGGCCTCGGAGTAGCCAGGGCGCTTGCGCGCGGCGCCCCGCTTGGGCAGGGATGGGCCTGCCCCTACCCGCCGAGGCGCCATGGACTGGAACCCCGACGCCGCCGGACCGCTGGCCGGCCTCAAGATCCTCGACCTGTCGCGGCTGGTCTGCGGCAACCTTTTGACCGTCAGCCTCGCCGACTTCGGCGCCGACGTCGTCAAGATCGAGGACCGCGCCAAGGGCGACCCGCTGCGCGACTGGAAGGCCGAGGGCCAGAGCCTCTTCTGGAAGGTCTATGGCCGCAACAAGCGCAGCCTGGCGCTCGACCTGCGCTCGCGCGGCGGCCGCGCCGTCGTCAGCCACCTCGCCTGCTTCGCCGACGTGCTGGTCGAGAGCTTCAAGCCCGGCACGATCGAGAGCATGGGCCTCGGCCCCGCCCGCCTTCATGCCTTGAACCCCAGGCTCGTGGTGGTCCGCATCTCGGGCTTCGGCCAGACCGGCCCCTACCGCGACCGCCCGGGCTTCGGCACCCTGATCGAGGCCATGTCCGGGCTTGCCGCGCGCAGCGGCTATCCCGACCGGCCACCCATCCTGCCCTCGGTGCCGCTGGCCGACATGGTGGCCGGCATCTATGGCGCCTTCGCCACCATGGTGGCCCTGCAGGCACGCAGCGAAAAAGGCGGCGGCCAGGTCGTCGACCTCTCGCTGCTCGAGCCGCTCGTGTCCTTCCTGGGCGCCGACCCCGCCATCTGGAAGCTCTTCGGCCGCCTGCCCGAGCGCACCGGCAACCGCTCCCAGACCTCGGCCCCACGCAACGTCTACACCACCGCCGACGGCGGCCACGTCGCCATCTCGGCCTCCATCCAGTCGATGGCCGAGCGCCTGTTCCGCGCCATCGGCCGGCCCGAGCTCATCGACGACCCGCGCTTTCGCACCAACAGCGACCGCGTGCACCACAATGCCGACCTCGACCGGATCATCCAGGACTGGATCGGCGCCCACGACCTGGCCCACTGCCTCACGGTCTTCGAGAAAGGCGGCGTCACCGCCGGCCCCATCTACGACGCCGCCGGCCTCGCCGCCGATCCGCACGTCCAGGCCCGCCAGGTCCTGGTCGACCTGCCCGACCCCGACGTCGGCAGCATCCTCGCCCACAACATCACGCCACGCCTGGACACCACCCCCGGCCAGCTCCGCCGCCCGGCACCCGCGCTGGGCGCCGACAGCCGCGCCGTGCTGCGCGAATCGGGCATGACCGACGCCGAGATCGACGCCCTGATCGAGCAGGGCGTCGTGAGCGAGAGCGCGGCAGCTTGAGTGGCTGAGGAAGAGCTTTTTTTACTTTTTGTCGGTTAGGGGCCGAGGGGTTTTCGGCCGGCTGATTCTTCTTGGGTCGTCGGGCTCGGGCTCTTCGGCGCCGAGCTCGGCCAGGCGCTTCTCGATGCGCCCGATGATCCAGTCCGCCAAAGCCGGGTTGGCCCGGGCCATGGCGGCGAGGGGTGACAAGGAATCGGCGGAGGCGGGATCGCCAGCATCGCCGGGGGGAATTTCTTCGGTTGCCGCGGCCGGCTCCTCGACGGGAGCCTCGGCCGCTGCCGGCTCGAGCTCGGCCCTGACAAGAACAGCCTCGCCAGCCTGCGCGGGGAGGAAGTCGACGAGGCGGTTGATGGCCTCCTGCGCCGGGCCCAGCGGGATGCTGGCCGTAGCCCTGCATCGTCTCGGGCGAGGAGCCGGCGGGCGAAGGCGTGTCGCGGCGCTCGTAGGGCTGGCGCACGTTCTCGAAGCGCTCGACCACCAGCTTGACGAGGTGCCGCACCGGATGCCGGGCCCGGTTCGCCTGGTAGACGACGAAGAGCATGGCCCGTCGATCGCCGACGTCGATGAGGCTCGAGAGCTCCAGCCACGCCGTCTCGAACAGGCGGGCCTGCCGCTCGGCCAGGGGAAGGTTGCGGACGGCGGCGTACTGGTCGACCAGGCGGGAGAGGTCCCGGTCGCTGACAAAAGCCTCGATGTCCTCCTCGGTCGCCGTGTCGAGCCTTCTGATCTCGGCCGGGGAGAGGCCGGCGGCGAGACGTCGGGCGAGCCGGCACTGGCGGATGCCGGGCATCTTGATGGGGAACGGGTGAGCACGCGAGGCATGTGGGTCTATCTATAGGACCAAGAACCTTCTGTCAACCGGAGATTGAGCGCTTTCTTCTGTCGTTTGTGCGCTCGGCCTCGGGCCCATGCGCTCCCGCCGCTTGCCTGCTGCCCGTTCTCTGGCATCCTCCCTGTACCGCGAGCCTCGGGAACGAAGGCTATGCGCGACGCGTTCACCGAAGCGAGGGGGGCACCTGCCATGACCGATGACCGCATGATGGCTCAGATCTCAGGACAGGACGGCTTCATCGCAGCGCTCGACCAGAGCGGTGGATCGACGCCGGGCGCCCTGCGCGCGTACGGCATCCCGGAGACCGCCTACAGCGACGAGACCGAGATGTTCCGGCTGATGCACGCGATGCGCGCCCGGATCATGACCGCACCGGCCTTCGTCGGCGCCAAGGTGATCGCCGCCATCCTGTTCGAGCGCACCATGGACGGCGAGGTCGAGGGCCAGCCCGTGCCGTCCTACTTGTGGCAGACGCGCGGCGTCGTGCCGGTGCTGAAGGTCGACAAGGGCCTCGAGGCCGAGAAGGACGGCGTCCAGCTGATGAAGCCGATCCCCGGCCTCGACGCGCTGCTCGAGCGGGCGGTGGGCCTGGGCGTCTTCGGCACCAAGATGCGCTCGGTCATCAAGCTGGCCTCCAAGGACGGCATCGCCGCCATCGCAGCCCAGCAATTCGAGGTGGGCGAGCAGATCGCCAGGCACGGCCTCGTGCCCATCCTCGAGCCCGAGGTCTCGATCAAGAGCCCGAACAAAAAAGAGGCCGAGGCCATCCTCCTGGCGGAGCTGAAGAAGGGTCTCGATGCGCTGCCCGCGGGCCGCAAGGTGATGCTCAAGCTCACCCTCCCGGACGTCCCGGACCTCTACGCGCCGCTCATCGCGCACGACCGCGTGGCGCGGGTCGTGGCGCTCTCCGGCGGCTACTCGCGCGCCGAGGCCTGCAAGCGCCTGGCCCAGAACCACGGCATGATCGCCAGCTTCTCCCGGGCGCTGGTCGAGGATCTTCGGAACGGGATGACGAAGGAAGAGTTCGATGCGGCGCTGGCGAGCGCGATCGACGAGATCTATCGGGCGTCGACCGTGAAGGTGTGACGGCCAACGTCGAGGCGCAGACCCGGCCACAGTCCGAGGCCGGGTCTGTGCCTCGAGGACAGCCCAATGGCGCTAGAGGCGAGACCGCCAGGAAGTCGAGAAGTCGAGAGATCTCACCATCTCGAAGCTATGGATGCAGCGTACGCCGAGAGTCATGCATACATCAGGTATATGACGGTTCGCTCGCTGCCTTGTGGGCTTGGAGACCTCCGTGGTAACGACGCAGCGATTGACGGGATCTCGTAGAGCGTAGGCGATGAGGAAGGGGTCGTTCCCCAGCCGTGGCGTCTCGGTGTCGTCGAGATCATCGGCGTATCCTCGCTCTGTAACGACGCGCACCAGCGCGATATCGGCTTCCTCGTCGAGGAGAAGGGCATCGAGCTGCTCTTCCGATAGCCACTTGGCGAGATCATCATTTCCTTCTCTGATCTCTTCCACCATCTCTCGTGGCATCTTCAACAGGCCGGCCGCCCCCATGTGGACCAGCCACTCCCAGAACTCGGGTACCCGATCCAGGGGATAATATTGTCTGTTGGCAGTGATCAGGACATTGGCATCGAGGATATGGAGCAAGTGCCACTCCTAAGCCGCCCGGCCAGGAGGGATCGTCGCATCCAACGATATGAGATTGTAAACATTGGCAGGCTTCATATCGAGTATCGTCGCGGCCTTTGACGGAGTCAGAGCCCCCTGAACGACCATACGACGGGCCAAGTCGGTCAGGCGCCGTCCCAGCCTATGCCGGCGTACGACATAGTAGTTGGGCCCGCCAGAGATCTCTCGATCTCGGGAATGTCGCGCCTTCCTGCTCTTCAGCCACTGTAAACGGAGGAGCTGGCGAAGCCAATTCCATTGATCCGGACCCAGTATGCCTTCCCTGTAGAGCTTGTAGGCGACGAGTGAACCGCTCACTTGACATTGCTTTGCTATCTCTCCTACCCGCGCGACCATGACGTCGAACGGAGCGTCTCCAAGGTGCGTCTCCTTGGCAATCTCGTGCGCGGGGAGGAGAAACCGCCCGGCCACGTCATTGCAGAGCCGCTCGACCTCGGAAGCTGGATTGGCGCCGCTGATGCCCGTCTGACCGAGCCAGATGTGAGCAAGCTCGTGCAGGAGTGTGAAAGACCAAGCCGCCTCAGCATCCTGATCGTTGATGACAATGAAGGGGGCGACGGGATCGGCGAGCGCAAAGCCTCTGAAAATCTCGACGTCGATCGTGCTGCGATAGCTGCCGAGACTGCCGATGAGCAGGACATAGATGCCTGCCTCCTCGGCCCGCTCGCGCAGATACGCAAACCCCTTGGTCGCGCTCCTGGGAGATCCTGCCGAGCCATGGCGGAAGCGGTCGAGGTCCAGCTTCAAGATGCGCGTGATGGCCGCGAGCACGGCTTCCGCGGGATCGTGCAAGGTCATCGAGCCTACGAACGGCAGGGGAACGGCCTCGTCCTCGGCTTCGAGGAGGGCACGCACCATTCCCTGCCGGGCCCGAACATCTCGAATGAGGGCATCGACGAGCGCGGCGTCGCGCCGGGAGTGCTCCGGCGGAAGCGTCCTGAAATCCTCTCCGCGGCTCCCCTGACGTGGCGGGGCAGACAGATAGAACGTCAGCAAGGGGCGGCGGTACTGCTTGGCCATCCTCAGCAGCAAGGGGCGCGTCGGCTGCTTATCCCCGGCCTCGAGGGCTGCCAGTCGCTCGGCGCCCTGCACGCCGCGAGCGGCGGCAAGGTCAAGCCTCGCGGCCGCATCGTCCAGGGTGAGACCTGCCGTCTCGCGAGCCCACCGCAAAATCTCGGGATTCACACTCGGCATCGTCAATCCAGCGTCATGCCGACTTCCGGTCTCGAGGTACCATGCGCCAATCAGAGCAGGGTGCGGGCCCCCGCCAACATCACTGCGTCCGATGGTGAGGACGAGCCCGCTGCGGCAGCCGAAGCCATCGCCATGCGGGTGATATGCTCCTCGGAATTCAACGTAGCGGCGAGCGAGGCGGATTGGAAGAGCGGTCGATCGTCGATGCGGCGCTGCCGGGCTCGTTTCCTTGATCCGGGAGCCGCTCGGCGCAGAAGGCGAGATAGTCGTCGACGCTGTCATGGAAGGCCTGGACGAGCTCGTCCAAGGTCCGGGCCTCGAAGGTGACGATGTCGCGAATGCCGGACACCCGGCCGACGAGGCCGTCCTCGTCAGCCTCGAAGATGCCGGAATAACCTTTGTACCGGAGCATGCTTTCACCTTCTCTTTGGCCGGCGTCATGCAGCCTGAGGATGGACACCCACGACGCCAAGCTGCCACGGGGCTGGCGCCTCCAGCAATGAACGTCCGCCGGTCTTTGCGCCCCGGAGCTTCACGCCACAGCCGTCCGTTTCGCGGCCAGCGCCCGAAAAGCCATCGTGCACACGGGCACAATGAAAAAAGTCAGCGCGCCCAGCAGCACCGGTGCCGAGGCCGTGCCGGTGCGGTCGCGCAGGAGGCCGGCCAGGGCCGGGCCTGCGGCGAGGAGGGCATAGTAGCAGGTGAAGAAGACGCCGAGGCCGGCGGCGCGGTCGGTGGGGGCGAGGACGCGGGCCGGCTGGGCCATGACGGCGCCCGGTGCCGGGCCCAGCAGCAGGCCCAGGAGGATGCAGAGCAGAAGTGGAGAGGCGCCCGTCGGCAGCAGCGCCATGACGGCGGCCGTGGCGCAGGAGAAGATCAGGATGGCGGCGTCGGGCTTGCCGCTGCGCTGCACGGCGAGGCCGCCCAGGGGGATCGAGAGCATGGTGATCCAAAGGGTGGTGCCGGCCCAGGAGGCGGCGCCGAGCGAGGGGATGCCCTGCTCCACCAGCATCGCCGGGGCGAAGCTGAAGAAGAGGACGAAGCCCAGATTGAGGAAGCCCCAGCCGAGGCCGGCGGCGATGACTGAAAAGAGCTCGCGCCGGGGCGGCAGCGTGCGTCGCTCTTTTGTCGGGGGCGCGGATGCGGCGTCGGGCGGGGAGCGGTAAAGCGCGGTCAGGAGCAGGAGGGCTGCGGCACAGAGCGCCGTCGCCACGTGCATCGCGGCTGGCCAGCCGGCGGCCTGGGCGATCAGGCCTTGCGACAAGAGACCGGCGGCGATGCCGAAGGGCCAGCTCGACAGGATCACGGCCATGGCCAGCACGATCTCGCGGCCGGCGAACCAGTCGGTGGTCATCTTGGTCAGGACGAGGTTGAAGAGGACGGCGCCGACGCCGCTCAAGAGGCGGCCGAGGACGGCGATGCCGTAGCCGTGGGCGGTGCCGATGATCAGGCCGCCCGCCATCATCAGCGCAAGGCCGGAGGCGCAGATGGCCTTGTCGCCGAGGCGGTGGCCCAAAAGGCCGCCCGGCAGGGCGATGAGCACGCCGGGCAGCATGTAGAGGCCGATGAGCGTGCCCACCTGGGCGTAGCCGATGCCCAGGTCCCGGACGAGGAAGGGTGCCGTCGAGGCCACCGACTGGAACTGGAAGCCCATCGCCACCCGCGCGACGAAGAGGAGCAAAAGCATCAGCCAGCGGGCGCTTTTTTGCTCGTTCATTCGTGGCTCCATGCCGGCCGGTCGCAGCATGCCCAGGCTAGACGCGGGCGGCAGGTGGGACAAGAGAGCCGGGCCAGACGCCGCCGGTGCATGGCACGCAACTTGCTTTGCTCGGGGCGCCTGCATCAACTCGGGGACGACGCGCGGCCGCCAGGCTGCCGTCCCCCGAGCGCCACCAGCCCTGGGGATGAGCACCATGACCGTCGGCGTCCTCTATCTCATTGTGCTGCTGATCGGCGCGGTCCTCGCGCTCTTCGCCTATCTGCGCAACCGCACGTCCGGAAAGTTCTTCGTGGGCTTCACGCTCATGGAGATCGTCATCATGGCCATCATCGGCGTCGTGAACGGCGTCTTGGGCACGCCCAACGCGATGCTCGGCCGCTTCTTCATGACCTTCTCGGGTTCCTACGGCTTCCTCGCCTTCGCCGCGGTGTGCGGCGGCTTCTACATCTCGGGGCCGCTTTGCGCCTACATCGTGCGCAAGCCCGGGGCCGCCACCCTGGCCGAGACGATGAACGGTGTGGCCCAGGTGCTCTCGGGCAACCCCAATGGCGTGATGGTGCTGGGGGCGGGCTTCCTGCAGGGCTTCATGTCCGACCTCGCCTTCGCCTTCTTCGGCTATCGTCGCTACACGACGGCGGTGATCGCCCTCTCGGGCGCCCTGGCGCCGCTGCTCCAGCAGATCCCGGAGGTCTACTTCTTCGGCGTGGGCGACATGGGCCTCGCCTACAACCTCCTCGCCCTGGCGATCCGCATGGTGAGCGGTGCGCTTTACGCCGTGATCCTCGTCAAGCCGATCGCGCATGGCCTCGCCCGGGCCGGCGTGCTGCGCGGCACCGCGCTCGCCGACGAGGTTGCGGCCGAGAAGATGGGCGTGCAGGCGGCGTGAGGATCGACGAGTCGGCCGACGGGCTCGCCCCGTCGGTCGCCTCGGCCGGCCCCGAGGACGCCACGCCCGGGCCGGCCGAGGCACCCCTCGCCCCGAGCGAGCCGCTGATCAGGCTCAAGGGTCTCACCTACACCTACCCGGGCGAGCCCAAGCCCGTCTTTCAGGACATCTCGCTCGACATCTGGCCGGGCGAGCTCGTGCTGATCCTCGGGCCCAGCGGCTGCGGCAAGAGCACGCTCCTGCAGGTCCTGAACGGCACCATCCCGCACAGCCTGGGCGGCAAGCTCGAGGGCGAGGCCTGGAGCTGCGGCCTCGACGTGCACACCACCAAGGTGCCGACCTTCTCGACCGAGATCGGCATGGTCTACCAGGACCCCGACGCGCAGATCGTCAACACGCGCGTCGGCGACGAGGTCTCCTTCGGGCTCGAGAACCTCAAGCGGCCGGTGCCGGAGATCCTGGCCCGGCAGAAGGAGGCGCTCGACCTCGTGGGCCTGCCCCATGCGGCCGATCTCTCCGTCTTCGATCTGTCGGGCGGGCAGAAGCAGCGCGTGGCGGCGGCAGCGGCCCTGGCGGCGCAGCCGCGTCTCCTGGTGCTGGACGAGCCCACGGCCAACCTCGATCCCGAGGGCATGCGCGAGGTCTTCGAGGTGCTGGAGCGCCTCAACCGCGTGCACGGCATGACGATCGTGCTGGTCGAGCACCGGGTGGACGAGCTGGCCGACAAGATCAGCCGGGTCGTGATGATGGCCGACGGGCGGATCACCTTCGACGGGCCGCCGCGCCAGGCCTTCGCGCAGGACCGCCATGCCGGCAACCGGGCCGGCGGCATCGTGGGCGCCTGGTTTCCCCAGGTGGCGGAGCTCGCCAAGGCCATGGGCGAGGCCTCGGGCACGCCGATCGAGCCCGGGCGCTTTCCCCTGGACGTCCCGGAGGCGCTGGGGCTGGCCGAGAGCTATGTGAGGCGCCGCGCGCCGGCCCCGGCGGTGGCGTCGCCGCCGGCCGGGCCGGCGCCCGAGCCCGGCGAGCGGACGCTCGTCACGATCCGCGACCTGCGCTTTGCCTATGGCCGGAGCGGGCCGGCGATCCTGGACGGCGTCTCGCTCGATCTCGGCACGGCCGAGATGGTGGCGCTGCTGGGCCGCAACGGCTCGGGCAAGTCGACGCTGGCGCGCGCGCTCATGGGCATCAACCCGCCGCCCAAGGGTGCCATCATGATCGAGGGCGCCGATGCGGCGACGCTCGACGCCTCCAAGCTCGCGGCCCGCGTGGGCTACGTCTTCCAGAACCCGGACCACCAGTTCGTCACCGACCGCGTGCTGGACGAGGTGGCCTACGGGATGAAGGTGCGGGGCTTCGCCGACGACGCGATCGAGGCGCGGGTGGGCGAGGTGCTGGAGATCGTCGATCTCGCACGCTACCGCGAGCGCTCGCCCTTCAGCCTCAGCCTGGGCGAGCGGCGGCGGCTCAGCGTCGCCACCATGCTGGTGCTCGAGCCCAGGCTCCTCATCCTGGACGAGCCCACCATCGGCCAGGACCACGAGCGGGCCCAGCAGCTCATGGCGCTGATGGCCCGGCTGCGCGAGCGCTACCAGACGACGATCCTCATGATCACCCACGACATGCGCCTCGTGGCCGAGTGGGCCGATCGCGCGCTGGTGCTCGAGGGCGGGCGGCTCTGCTTCGACGGCACGCCCGAGGCGCTCTTCCTCGAGGACGAGATCCTCTCGGCCGCCGGCCTGCTGGCGCCGCCGATCCACGGCCTCAGCCGCACCCTGGCCCAGCGCTTCCCAGGTGCGGTGCCGCGGCCGACGACCGACCTCGGCCAGCTCGTGGGCTGGCTCACCGGCACGACGGCCGCAACGGCGCCAGCGGGCGCCATCGGAGGCTGAGGGCATGGCATCCAACCTCGTCTACCAGTACCGGGCCGACAATTCGGTCCTCCACCGCCTGGACCCGCTGACGAAGCTCGTGGCGCTCTTCGCGGTCTCGCTGCTCGCCTTCGGCGTCTACATCGCCTGGGTGCAGGTCGTCGTGACCCTTTTCATCCTGTTCGCGGCCATCGTCCTGGGCCGCATCAGGCCGCTCGAGGTGGTGCGCGGCACCTGGCTCTTCATCATCGCCTGCACCAGCTTTTTTTTCATTCAGGCGGTGAGCCTGCCGGGCCAGCATGTGGCGTTCCACGTGCTGGGCCATCCGGTGATGGCCGAGGCCATCGACTATGCCCTGGCCTCGGCGCTCAGGATCTACGCGATCCTCCTGGCCTCCCTCGTCTTCGTGCGCACGACGGATCCCCGGGCGCTGGCGATAGCGCTCGTGGAACAAGTAAAAATCCCGTACCGCATCGCCTATGCGTTCTTCATAGCCCTCAGGATCGTCCCCACGATCGAGGAAGAGATCAAGATCATCAGGGCGGCGCAGCGGGTGCGGGGTGTCGCCCTGCAGCGCGGCCTGATGGGCCGCTTCCGCGACATGAAGCGCTACGCGATGCCGGTGCTGGTGGGCAGCCTCAGGCGTGCCTCGACGATGGCCATGTCGATGGAGTCGCGGGCGTTCGGTGCCTATCCCACGCGCACCTTCATCGAGACGCATCGCATGGGGCTCAGCGGTGCGGTGGTCTGCACGGTTCTCGTCGTTGCCGTGATCGGCTGGTACACGGCGCTGACGATGGGCTGGGTGCATTCGGTTTATGTGATGATGGGGACGTAGGGGGCTACTCATGAACAGGAGGGCTCGTCGAGCTACGATGAGCCCCTGACGGTCTAGGGTCGGACCAGGCCTGTGCGGCGGCGAGCGAGCAGGCGCAGGAGGATCGACGAAGCGGCTGCCGCAAGCCAGACCATGCTCTTCTTGCCGTAGCTCTTGCGCTCAATGTGGCGGCCGCTTGGCGTGGCACTGTGCTAACGGCAACGGTGGCTTGGTCGCGCCCTCCCGATGCAGGCGATCAGGGTTTTCCATGCGCCATCGCAGCTTCATCAAGTCATCCAGCTCATGTCCATGGTGCGCCCTGCACCGGGCTGCTCCACTTCATTGGACATCATTTCATCGGCGAGGCAGCCGCAGCGCTTTAGTGTCGGCGTACTTTCTTGTGGTATCATCTCGCCGCACTTGTAGATCCGCTACGATCGGTCCAGCCTCAATCAGTCGGTTTCACCCCCTTGGACGGATATCATGCGTGAGGTCGATGTCTTCGAGGCAAAGACGAAGCTCGGCCAGCTGCTTGATCGGGTCGAGGCCGGCGAGGAGATCGTCATCACCCGGCGCGGCAAGGTGGTGGCCAAGCTGGTGCAGGCTGGAGAGCCCGATATCGACCGCGAGCGGGCGCGCGCAGCCGCACGGCGCATCCGCGCGATGCGCAAAGGCATCACGCTCGGCGGGTTGGGGATAAAAGACCTCATCGACGAGGGCCGCCCGTGAGCCCGGTGGCCGGCACATCGATCACGATGGGATGGCATTTCGAGGACAAGGCGACGCCGGCCACCGAAGACGAGCTCGACCGTGTGACTGAGACGGATGCCGCCGTGGCTACGACTGCCAAGGATACCATTGCATCACAGCGGCCCGCGTCGGCCCTGTTCTGTCACTTCTCACAGACGGCCCGGCCAACCTGTTACGCAGCGATCACACGATAGAGTGCAGACCGATCAGCCAACCAATGCGCGTGCTCGGGTTAGCATCAAACACGTCGGACGCGGTTGCTTGGATGGCATCGCCGAAGTGCTGATCGTTGCCCTTCGAGCAATGGACAACCCGGTGGTCATCGAGAATGATTCCAATATGCCCTTGATGTCCTTCCGCATCCGGATAGACGAGTACACCACCTGGTTTGCGCACTCGTAGCTCTTCGAAAATCCCCACCGGCCTGCCGATGTCGTTCCAGACTGCTGTTGTCTCGAACCACCCGCCGTCAAACTGTACATAGAAACGCTCAGTCATCTTGCGGCTCATGCCTAGGCACCACGCGACGAAGCCGGAGCAGTCGCATTTGCCAGAGCTCGCTGGCGTCGGTGAGCCAGGGTTCATTCCGCCTTTACCCAGACCGTAGTGTGTTCCTTGCCCGATAGCGGATTGTGCGCGAGCCAACACTGCTTCAATCTGCAACTGCCGTACTCCTCACACCGGAGAGCGAACCAAGATCGACCTCGTACAGGGAAATCGTGACACCTATCCACGGACCACCCCCTGGCGCACGAATCAACACGCTGCCAGATCAGGGCGTAGAGCCACTCGTAGGCGGCTGGGCGCTCGCTCCTCCACTCGCCCCGGCGCTCCCCTGGGCGCGGGCAGCTTCCAATGCCCGTTGCGCCTCCACTAGCGCGAGCTGCGCCTGGAGCTCGCTCGCTCGCGCATTGATCAGCGCCGCGGCCTGATTGTCGTAGTTTACCCGAAGTTGCAAGATCTCCGCGGGGACAGATACGATTGCCTTTGCGACGTCTACCGGGATGCTAGCAACTGTGGCCACCTCACTCGGCTCATCCGCCGAATAGTCGCTCAACATGCCGTCCTTGAAAGTATAGGCAAGCGTGGTCGTCGTGAATGCACCAGCACTGATCGGCAGTACGTAGCTAGCCGATGAGTCAGGTAAAGCCGCGACAGTAGACTGGGCATCTGGTAACGACATGAAACAGGACTGTTCCATGTGAGTTTTGAGGTCTACTTGCGTCTTCGGCGAAACCGAGAAGACAACCTGTTTTGGCACCCGATAGACGATTCCATGAGCTATATATTCCTTGCCCAAAGTACCCGCTGCCGCATATGTCTTCGTGATTTTTCCACTTCCGGCCACGCTTAAATCTCTACCATAATTTGTCGTGCCATCATCTGGCATGGTGCTAAACGACCCCGTCGAGGTATTTACCGAAACGACAATATTCGGCATATGAGAAGACAGACGACCCAACGCTGCCACTGTTTCTTGCTTGCTGGTGGGGTCGAATATAACTGAATATTGATAGCTGCTCTTGCCGCACCACTCCGGATAGCTTGCCTTCTTCTCCAAAAGCGCAGCCGTCTGCGTAGGCAAGCCCGGTACAGGCGCCGGAAGAAACAAGGCGAGGGCCGAAGCGACGCTGACGATGATCTCTGGTAGCTCGCTCTTCTCGGTGGCACTTGCCGTTGACAGCATATCGTTGCTGAGGGAAATTTTAATGTTGTCGTCTCGGGTTGGGTCGTGGGCGAGCGCGGCCGAGTATCGGAACTTCGGATCGGGCACGGGAGGCAGTACGGTAAAGGTCGCTCCTTCTACCGTTTTGCCCATCTCTTGGGCCGCTTGCTCCGCTGCTGTCTCCGCAGCCTTAGCAGCCTTCTGGTCCGCGGCGAGCTTTGCCGTGAGATAGGCAACGCGAGCCTTGTCCAGCTCAACCTGTTTGGTCAGTTCGTCCTTCGCGGCGGTGCCGGCCGCATGATCCAGCGCCCCCTGGTCTGCCAGCTGCCGGTCCTTCGCAAGAGCCAGAGCCGAGGTATCCGAGTTGAGAGGCGCGGCGGCAGCTGACGCTGCCTTGCGGGCAACCGTCACATCCTGGGTTGTGATCGTTTTCCGAGAGGCGGTAAGTTGCACCTGGGCTTTAGGGAGAGAGTAGACAATCCCCTGGGCGGCTGGCGCAGTATTGGTGCTATCTCGGGCGTTCTCAGGCGCGATCTGATCGGCCTCGGCCTCCGTAGGCAACGGGGTCGAGGTGATAACGTCAGAGCATCCAGAGAGCGCCGCGAGAGAAATAATCGATAAGACGATCATTATAAGTGAATTTATATTGATCGTATTCTTCCCGCCTATCACTTCCTGATCGATTGATGTCGAGGACTCAAAGTCTACATTTGCCGAGATCCGACCGTGTGCTTTTACATTTCTACGGTTTTGCACGTAGAGAAGGATCATTTTAATGCTTGCAGCTAAGTGAAGGGAGATCAACACTGTCTTTCCAGTTTTTCTTTCTTCGTGTGCACAACGGGCATCGGTAAAGGCGAGCCGGCTCGATATGAAGATTGGGCAGATGCATACGGCTTGCTCGCCGAAAGGTTTACTGTCGCGTGAGCAGGCCGTCAACCACTAATCCCTTTACTAATTAGCTGGATAAGACCTAACTCTCGCAAACGGAAGGAGGGGGAGCTGTTGTTTCTACCTCACCTAGGTCGGGCGGGACGTTCCCAGTATCCTGGAAGGGATGTCATGCGCGAGATCGGCGCGTTCGAGGCCAAGACAAAGCTCGGCCAGCTCCTCGATCGGGTCGAGGCCGGCGAGGAGATCGTCATCACCCGGCATGGCAAGGTGGTGGCCAAGCTGGTGCCGCCCGATGGGCCGGGCATCGACCGCGAGCGGGCGCGTGCCGCCGCACGGCGCACACGCGTGATGCGCAAAGGCGTCACGCTCGGCGGGTTGCGGATCAAAGATCTCATCAACGAAGGCCGCCCGTGAGCCTCGTGCTCGACACGTCGGTCACGATGGCATGGTATTTCGAGGATGAGTCGACGGCGGCGACGGAAGGCGTGCTCGACCGCGTGACCGAGACGGGCGCCGTCGTGCCGACGCTGTGGCGGCTCGAGGTGGGCAACACGTTGCAGATGGCGATCCGGCGCAAGCGCATCGATGCGGCCTACCGCGATGCCGTGCTGACCGAGCTGGCGGCCATGCCGATCGCCGTCGATCCGGCAACCGATGTCCATGCCTGGACCACGGCGCTGCGTCTGTCCGAGCGCTTCGACCTGACCCTCTATGATGCGGTCTTTCTCGAGCTGGCGCAGCGTCGTGCCCTGCCGCTCGCTACGCTCGATCGCGAGCTGCGCGCGGCGGGGTCGCGGCTCGGCGTGGAGCTGCTCGGTACCACGAGTTGACCGGTTGCTCAGGCTCCGCGAGGACGGCTGTCCGACGGGAGAGGGGGAAGCCATGGCGGACGACCCGATGAGCCGGTCCGCGACGGCCATGTCCCAGGCATCGAATGGGACGAGGCGGGGCCGGAGAGATTTGGCTGGTCGCCGCAAAAGCTCGCCTCGTTGCCTCGAGAGATCTCGGGCGGGGGATCGACGGCGCTCATGGTCGTCCAGGGCGGCAGCGTCGTCTTTCGCTGGGGCGAGGTGGCGCGGAAGTGCTCCGTCGCATCCGTGCGTAAGAGTCTCATCAACGTCCTCTATGGCATCTACCTCGCAGAGGAAAAAATCGGGCTCGACGCGACGCTGGCGGAGCTGGGGATCGATGACGAGGAGCCGCTGACGCCGGTCGAGAAGCAGGCGACCGTGAAGGATCTCCTGCGGGCGCGATCGGGTGTCTATTTGCCGTCGGTCTACAACACCGACAGAGGGCGGCCCCCAAGAGGAAGCCATCGGCCCGGAACACACTGGTTCTACAACAACTGGGACTTCAACGTGCTCGGGACCATTCTCGAGCGCCAGACCGGTGAGGATCTTTTCGAGGCCTTCGCCTCGCGCCTTGCGGCTCCGCTCGGCATGCAGGACTTCGTGCCGTCCGACGGTTTTTTCCAGCGCGGCCCGGAGTCCCGGCATCCGGTCTACAAGCTTCGCATGACGGCGCGCGACCTCGCCCGCGTCGGGCTTCTTTATCTGCGCGGGGGCCGCTGGGGGTCGAGGCAGCTCGTGCCGGAGAGCTGGGTGTGCCAGAGCACGCGCGCCCAGTCCGATCTCGGCGGCGGGCGCGGCTATGGCTATCTGTGGTGGACCGCGGAGGCCGACGCTCCTGGCGATCCCATGAGCACCCATCTGCCCATGGTCTATGCGAGCGGGTTCGGCGGGCAGTACATCATCATCGTGCCGGCGCTGGATCTCGCCCTGGTGCACAGGGTGGCCAGGGTCGACTACGGCATCAGCCACGCGCGCATGGGGGAGATTCTGCGGCAGGTGCTGGCGGCGGCACCCGGCGCGGCCAAGTAACAAAAAGAGCCTCAGGAGAAGAGCGCGCCGCCGTTGACCGGGATCGTCTGGCCGGTGATGAAGCCGTTGCCGACGAGCAGCATGACCGCCTGGGCGATCTCGTCGCCCGTTCCGACCCGTCCGACCGGGATGCGGGCGGGGACGCCGGCCTCGATCAAGGGCTTGCCCATGTCGGTGTCGATCAGGCCCGGCGCCACCGCGTTGACCGTGACGCCCTCGGGTGCCAGCCGCACGGCGTAGGCGCGCGTCAGGCCTTCGAGCCCGGCCTTGGACGTGCCGTAGGCGATGCTGACCGAGCCGGCGCCGACGCGCGCCCCGATCGAGGACATGTTGACGATCCGGCCCCAGCGCCGCGCCCGCATGCCGGGCAGGACGGCCTGGGTGCAGAGAAAGGCGGATTTCAGGTTCACGGCGATGGTCCGGTCGAAATCCTCTTCCGTGATGTCGTCGAGGCCGCGCATCGTCGCCATGCCGGCGTTGTTGACGAGAATATCGACCGGGCCGAGGCGCTCCTCGACCTCGCGGACCATGCTCTGCACGGCGGTGCCGAGCGAGACGTCGGCGGCGAACGCCTCGGCCCGACCACCGCGCTCGCGAATGGTTTTTACGACGGCCGCCGCCTGCCCGCTCTGCTCACGATAGTTGACGGCGACCTTCGCCCCCGCCTCGGCCAGGGCAAGGGCGATAGCAGCGCCGATGCCGCGCGAGCCGCCGGTGACCAGAGCGACGCGGTCCTTCAGTTGGGACATGCCGGTTTCCTTCCTGACGATGGGCAGCAAGCGTGCAGACGACGCCGACTGAAGATGGAGGGTCATCCCGCTGAATGTGAGACGCTCGGCATCGCGCAGGGCGCGGCGCAGGCTCGAGGGCCAAGAGCCAGCTGCTCCCGGCCGTGCCACAGGTCCTGTCCGCCTTCATGGTCGATGCCGGGAGTCCCAGGCGGGTGGCGGTGAGGCGCCTGCCTGCTCGTCTCGTGCGACGACGGGTCAGCCCGCGACGGCCACCTGGGCCCTTTGCCTGACGGTCAGGCTTTCGTGCAGCCGTGCTGGAAGGGCAAGACTGGCCATGGCCAGGAGCGCGATGACGGTCGCGGTCGATTCACGCCAGGGGCCGAGATGCCACTCGGCCGCGATCAGCAGGTAGATGAGCACCACATGATAGGCAAAGACCTGCAGCGAATGGCGGCCCAGCAGGCGCAGGAACGACCAGTCGAGAAGCCGATGGAGGAGACGGGAAGTGGGCTTGGCGCCGGGCAGGCTCGCCTCCCGCCCGGATATGAGCAGCCAGCCGACGAGATAGGCCAGCGCTGCGAAGTTCACGACGAGAAGGAGGCCGAGGTCCTCGCGTTCGCCCAGCATGTCCCAGACGGCGTTGACCTCGGGCGGCAGATAGCCCCGCCCTCCAAGCGATCGCATGGCGACGATCGCGGCGACGATGCACCCGGCGGCGATGGCGGGCCCCGGGCGGTCGGGCCGCATCACGCGGTGCCAGTCGATCCTGCCGGAGGCGGTGAGCGTGCCCAGAACGAGACCGGCCATGAACGGCACCTGCCAGGCGAACGGGTTGAAGAAGGACCCGTAGTGAAGACCCGGCTGCAGCGCATTGAGCGCGGCATCCACGCCGCCGATGATCAGGGCACCCCCGCCGAGCTGCGCGGCCGTCCAGGACAGCACGGAGAGCCCGATGACCAAGCCCCAGCGCCCCCTGGCCGTCAGCCAGACAAGCGGGGGCGCCACCAGCAGATAGAGGACATATTGCGGCAGGATGTCCATGAACGGCGGCTGCAGCAGGAAGATGGCGCCAGCAGCTGCCGAGCCGACGCTCGGCTCGGCTAGCGGCCCCAGCGTCTTGGACCAGAAAATGGAGGCGCCCGGGAGCGTCAGGGCGAAAGACAGCACGATCGCGAGGCAGCAGAGTGCGTAGATGTAGATCTCGAAGGCGCGCCGCCGCATGCGGCTGGCAGCCGCTCCGAAGCCATTGCGCCTGAGATGCGCGGTGTAGACCAGGCCGGCCAGCAGACCGGAGAGGAACACGAAGCCCTGCGCGTCCACGCCCAGGGCGTACTCGAACCTGGTAAAGCTCTGAAGCGTGATCCTTCTTGGAAAAGCGAGGTGATTCAACAGCATGATGACGAGGAAGTAGCCCCGCAAGCCGTCGAGCTTAGCGATCCGACCCATCTTCTCCCTCGCTCCTTGAAGAAGCGCTTCGGCGCGCTCGGCTTCTAGGGCTTGTGTGCAAGTGACGTGAAGCTGCCTGGTCTATTCCATCCTGCGCGCCCACGGGGGACGAGCCATCTGGCGAATGTTCCGGCTGAATGAGGGGCGCCGGGCGGTAGTCGAGCCACGGTTGTGAGAGGTCTGCGCCCGGACACGGAGCGTGACGGGCGACATCGTCCACCGGCTACGCGAAGACCATCGCCGGCGTGCCTTCTCATTCGAGCGTGGGCCCTAGGGCGCGGTCTCCGGCTCTTGGAGCCGTTGGAGCTGGGCCGATGCTGGCCATGCTGGCTGCGCCTTCGGCGATCTTGCCGCCTGCGCCCGCTCTGCGGAGATCGCCATGATCGACAGCTCCACGGTCAATCCGCGCTGCGCCGCCGGCGAGCACGAGGAGCGGCATCGGCGAGGTCTGTGCCCAAGGGAGCGCGCCCCGCGCGACGCCGTCGCGGCAGACGAGGGCGGCGGAGAGGTGCAGCGGGATCGCGGGGAAGAACAGGAAGGCGACACCGGGCCGGGCACCCCTCGAGCTCGCATGCAGCCTGTCGTCGTGCGGCTTGACCCGCGGCAGCCTGCTCGGGTGTGGGAGGTGGAGCTCTATCGGCGTGACCTCGGCATTTGTCGGAACGGTTGTGCGTCTTGCGGCTACGCTGCGATCATGCGTCCGAGTGGACCGGTTGTCATCGTGGCGTCAACTCGTCGCATACACGAGGCGCAGACGAGAGGCAGCTGATTCCGCCCAGCCCCTTTCGACGTGGACGTCACGCAGCCATGCCGATTATGCTGATCGCGCAGAAGATCGGCTGACGATGTGCTGGCAGGTCTGGAGTCGATGCACCGTGTGGCCGTCATACAGGGAGGGCGACTTGGCAGCGCAGACCAAATGGCGTCTCACGGGCGACTACTTCGAGAACTGCAACTGCGATGTGGTGTGCCCGTGCCTCGTCTCGTCCATGGCGCCGAACACGGCGCTGCCGAGCCAGGGCGTCTGCGACGTGGCCATGGTCTTCCACATCGATGAGGGCCGGTATGGCGAGGTTCCGCTGGACGGGCTCAACGTCGCCGTGATGAGCCACGCGCCGGGGCCCATGGCGGACGGCAACTGGACGGTGGCGGCCTATATCGACGAGCGCGCCGACGACGAGCAGACGGCGGCGCTCGGCGCCATCTTCGGCGGCAGCGAGGGCGGCCCGATGGCGCTCCTGGCGCCGCTGGTCGGCAAGCGCCTCGGCGTGAAGAAGGTGGCGATCAGCTACGCCATCAACGGCAATGTCCGCTCGGCCGAGATCCCGAACATCCTGCACATGGCGGTGGAGCCGGCGGGCAGCATGCATGCCAGCGGCGAGAGCTGGGGTGCGATGGGCCATCCGGTGGCGCCGGACAGGCTGGCCTTCGCGATCGGCCGGGACGGCAGCACGTTCGCGGACCACGGCATGCGCTGGGACAACTCCGGCAAGAACGGCCACTACGCGCCGATCAGCTGGTCGAGCTAGCGGGAGGCGGTCTCTTCGCGCCGCGGCCGCGATCCTCGCCGCGGCGCCATCGAGGGCCGTGAGGAGCGCCGCCAGTGGAACGCGCCGGAACCGACCTTTTATCGTTGCAGCGCAACGTCATCCTGGGCCTGCTCCTGGGAGTGGCGGCGATCGCCTGGGCGTGGCTCGTCTGGCTGGGGTCGGGCGCCGGGGGCGACATGGCGATGGGCTCGCCCACCATGGGCATGCGCGCCCCGCTCTTCCTTGCGATGTGGGTGGTCATGATGGTGGCGATGATGTTCCCCACCGCCGCCCCCATGATCCTCGCCTTCCATCGCGTGCAGGCGGGCAAGCGCCAGCGCGGCGAGGCTTTCGTCGCGACCTGGGTGTTCGTTGCGGCCTACATGCTGGTGTGGGCGCTCTCGGGCATTCCAGCCTATGCGGGTGCTCTCGCCGCCGAGGCCGTCAGCGCCCGCTGGATGCTCGCACCGGCGACGGCCGCCCGCATCGGCGGGATCGTGCTGGTCGCGGCGGGCATCTATCAGCTCACCCCCCTCAAGGATCGCTGCCTCGCCAAGTGCCGCACGCCGCTCGGCTTCATCATGACGTCCTGGCGCGACGGGACGCTGGGTGCTGTGCGCATGGGCCTGGAGCACGGCACCTACTGCCTCGGCTGCTGCTGGCTGCTGTTCGTCATTCTCTTTCCGCTCGGCATCATGAACATCGCGGCCATGGCGATTATCACGCTCGTGGTCTTCGCCGAGAAGACGCTGCCCTGGGGGCGCCCGATCGCGCGCGCGACGGCGGCAGCGCTGGTGGCCTATGGCATCCTGGTGCTGGCGGCACCGCAGGCCCTGCCCACCTTCATGACCGACGCCGGCATGGTCATGACCATGCCGGCCAAGCCCTGAGGCAGTCCTCAGCTCTCGCTCTCGATCCTCTCCGGGCAGCTCCCGCCCAACGCGCAGCCTTCGATCCAGGCGACGAGGCGGGTGCGGTTGGCGGGGAGGGTCATGGCCTGGATGTGATCGGCGCCCGGGACTTCCCAGAAGGTCTTGGGCGGGCGGGCGGCTGAGAAAAGCTCGGCCGCCTGGCCCCTGGGGATGACCGTGTCGGCGCCGTCCTCGATGATGAGGATGGGCATCGGCGCCAGGAGAGGGATGTCGTCGACCGGGCGCGGGCTGTCGCTGATGGTCCAGGAGAGCGGCACCTGGAAGGGCCAGGTGAGCCACAGCGTGGCGAGCTTCTCCTGCGCCACCTGCCGGTAGCTGGCGAGCGCCCCCTCGACCACGAGGCCCCGGAATTTTTGTCGCTCGGGCGAGCGCGCCAGCGCGCTGATGGCGATGGCGGCGCCCAGGCTCTGGCCGAAGACGACGACGCGGTCGGGATCCACACCCGCGAGGCCGAAGACCTGCCGCAGCGCCGCCTCGCCATCGAGGCCCACGCCCTCGAGCGTGGGCTTTCCTTGTGATCGGCCGAAGCCACGATAGTCGAACAGAAGAACGGAAAAGCCCTGGTCGGGCAGCCAGGCGACGTTGGGCAGGTGTGCCCCGATGTTCTGCGCGTTGCCGTGAAAGAAAAGAACGGTGCCGCGCTGCGGGCCGCGGCTCGGGAGGAACCAGCCCTGGAGGTGGACGCCGTCGCTCGTCTCGATCGTGACGTCGCGGTAGGCGAGGCCGAGGCGGGCCGGGTCCAGCGGCAGATTTGGCGAAGGATAGAACAAAAGGCTGTCGCAGCCGGCGAGCGTGGTGCCGGCCGTGAGGGCGAGGAGGGTGCGGCGGCGCATCAGAAGAAAAAGGCGAGGCCGGCCCGCCACTCGGTGTAGGCGTCGCCGCCGTCGTCTTTCACCGCGGCGTCGAGCCTGAGGGCGAGGTTTCTGTCGATCGCGAGGCTCTGGCCGAGGGTGAGGGCGTAGCGGCCGTCGAGGCCGTCGCCCATGACGGCCTGGAGCCCGCTGCCGAGCGTCACGGTCCAGCTTTCCGTGGGCGACCAGACGAGGTCGAGCGAGGGGCCGAGGCCCAGGAGGCGGCCATGCGGCCAGTCGCGGTCGGCGAGGAGCTGGCCGCCCAGCATGGCAGCGATGAGGAGGCCGTGGGTGGGTGCGATGGCGTAGCCAGCACCGCCGCCGGCGCCGCCCACCAGCTCGCCGCCGCTGTCGCCGCGCTCGCGCCAGCGCTCCGCACCGACGTCGAGGCGCCAGGAGATCGGGCGGAAGAGGCGATCGACGGGGGTGAGGGATTCGATGCTCACCGCATCGAAGCGCTCGAGCGAGAGGCCGTGCGAGGGGTAGTAGCGAAGCTCGCCGTCCAGGACCTCGATCGAGGCGCCCGAAAGGTAGCCGGCCGCGGGATCGAGGAAGCCGTGCAGGGCCGGCCTGAGCTCGAGGCTGACAAAGGGCCTGGGGCCGGTCATGCCGACGCCCGGCAGGGCGCGGCCGGGCAGGTGGCCCTGATCGGGGCGCACCGGCGGTGTCGGCGGGTCGGGCGGTCCGCCCACGTCCTTGATGCGGCTGCGGGCCTGGATGAGGGCCAGGGCCCGCGGGGCCACGACGTCGCGCGGCCAGTGCCCGCCGTCGAGCTGGTATTCGAGATAGTCCTGGGCGAGCTCGATGACGCGGGCCCGGGCCTCGGGCGGGAGGGCTTTTCAGCGCCGGATCGTCCGCCGTGCGGGTGCCGCGTGCAAGATCGAGCGCAAGCGACTGCTCGGCCGGCGGCAGGCTCTGACGCAGGGCGTCGATGCGGGTGCGCGACGAGGGGCGGAAGACGGCGGCGCGCAGGATCTTTTTGTTCTCCAGCACGCGGCGGACCGTGTCGTTGGGCATGGCGTAGAGATCGAAGCCCTCATCGAGATGGAGGCTCGGCCGCGCCACGTCGAGCAGCGACAGCAGCATGAACGAGCAGTTCTCCTTGAGGAAATAATAGTCGGAGCCGCGGCCGCGCAGCTCCCAGACGTTGCGCACCATGAGATCGACCTCGGCGGGTGCGAGCGTCAGCTCGTATTCCCAGATGTCGCGGCTCTCGAGATCGCTGTAGCTGCGCACGAGGACGTAATAGGGCTGGATCGAATAATAGCCCTTGTAGCTGCCGATCAGGCCGCGGACGGCGAAGAGCACGCCGACGTCCTCGCCGGTCACCGCACCGTAGTTCACGGCATAGGAGGCGAGCGGCAGGGTGCCCTGGCGGCCGGGCGGGTCGATGCGCAGGAAGGTGTGCCCGAACATCGAGGACGGGTTGTCGAGATAGGCGGCGGGGAAGACCAGCGTCGCCGATCCGGGGTCGATCGCGGCGAGCCAGGCGTCCAGCGCGGGGCAGACGGGTTTTTTGCCGCCGTCGCCGTCGGGGGCGAGCGGCAGGCGGCTGCTCAGCCAGCGCCAGCGGGCGGGCCAGAGGCAGCGCGGATCGCTGTCGGTGCCGGTGGGCGGTGCCGTGAACGCTTCGAGGGTAGCGTCGAGCTCGGCCGCGGGATCGGAGGCGCCGTCGGGCGCCAGGAAGAAGGCCGGATCGTCGATGAGGCTTTGCGGGGCCAGAGGCCAGGGCCGCTCATGATAGTGGAGCAGTGCCAGCCATTGCGGGTCGTCCGCCAGGTGCTGCGCCCGAGCCTGCGCGCGCAGCGCGTCGGCTTCGGCCGCCACAGCAGGAGCCGCCGCCGCGAGCAGCGCCGAGAGCACGACAAAAAAAGCCGCCGTCCGAAGGGCGGATCGATCCATGCCTCCTGCCGCTCGCCGGAGACGGCCGTCGCCGGCGAGCGGGTCCCGGAGATCAGGCCAGCGCGTAGCGGCGCAGCTGCGGGTCCTGGCTCAGCGACTGGTCGAGCGAGGCCAGCGCCTCACCCGCCGTCGTCGTGGTGCTCGGGAAGATCGTTCCGACATTGGCCTGGGCGAGGCTGTAGAAGGCCTCGCGGTCGGCGGGCTGCACACCCATCATGTCGGCCAGCGTGGTGAGCGTCTCGCCCTGGCCACGCGACATGTCCATGGCGAGCTTGTTCATGTTCGAGCCCATGAACATCGCGACCTTGCTGGCCGGCGTCACGGTGCCGTCGCGCTCGCAGCCCAGGGTGTTGGACGAGATGCCGAAGGTCTGGTTGCCGAAGGTGCCGTTGGTCGTCACGGCCAGGACCTGCGGGGCCAGACCCTGCTGCCCGTCGAAGATCGTGGTGCCGAGACCGCAGCCGGTGCTGTCGCCGGCCGCGAACGCCGGCGCCGAGGCCAAGGCGAGGGCCAGGCTGGCACCCGCGATGATGGCGATCCTCTTCATGTTTCTATCCCTTGCGGCCATTGGAGAGGGTGTCCGGTCGGCCGGGCGTGACGATGCGAGACCCTCGTCCTCCGCCCGGCGCCGGCACAGTGTCGTTCAATCTGCGCCCGTCGCGGCCGCGACGCACGATGAATACAAGATCTTGCTCCTACTGGCCGCAAACTGTTGCATGGGCGCACCGCCTCGTTCTCACCTTACGGTTGCCCTCGCCCGCGTTTCGGGCACTTAGACTTTGCGTCGCGCCCGCAGATCTTCCGACGATATTGCGCGATCTCTTGGCGCCGGGAGGCCCATGTCGGCCCCCGGTGCCATGGTGGGCTAGCGCCCGGCGGGCCTCGCCTGAAGGCGGGGCAGCATGGTCCAAAGAACGCCGTCGCGGCGCACCAGGCCATGGAAGAGCGCGGCCGCGAGGTGCCCGAGGATCGTGATGAAGAACAAAAAAGCGAGCCAGGTGTGGGCGCCTCGGAGGATCGCGTGCAGCGTGTCGTTGTGGGGCATGATGGGGGGCAGCTGGACACCGCTCCAGAGCACGATCGGGTAGCCGCCGGCCGAGAGCATCGACCAGCCGATGAGCGGCATCAGGATCATGAGGGCATAGAGCAGCAGGTGCGAGGCCTTGGCGGCCTTGGCCTGCCAGCCGGGCAGGTCGGCGGGCAGCGCCGGGGCGCCCTTCCAGAGCCTGACGCCCAGGCGGATGAGGACGAGCAGCAGGATCGAGATGCCCAGGGGCTTGTGGATCGACACGAGCGTCCCGTAGCGCGGCGCCACGGTCGAGACCATGCCGATGCCGATGAAGAGCATCGCCAGGACCATGGCGGCCATGAGCCAGTGCAGCGTGCGCTGCAGCGTGGAGAAGCGGTCGGGGGTGCCGGTCATGGCTGCGCTCCCGCGGCGGGGGCCCGGGGATAGTCGCCGGCCTCGGCGGTGCGCCGGTCGAAGGAGTTGGCGTAGGCCGAGGAGCGGGCGGCGAGGATCGGGTCGCCCGAGGCCTGGATGCCGCGGGGCAGGATCAGCGGGTCATAGTTGTAGTCGCGGCAGGGCCCGTCCGCCTCGTCCAGGGCCTTCTGCACGACCAGCGTGCCGACATCGACATGCTCGCGGTCGGCGGGCCAGGCCTTGGTGGAGTCGTCGATCGGGTCGCCCTCGCCTGCCAGCGTCACGACGAGGTGCCAGCGCAGCGGGCCCTGACCCAGGCGCTCCTTCAGGTCCTTCTCGAGGAAGTCCGGGCCCAGGGAGGCCAGCTGGTCGTGCGGCACGGTATGAGGCTCGACGGTGGGCTCCATCGACCAGCGCACGGCGTGCCTCGTCCCGCTCGCGTCGACAAAGAAAAAAGCATTGAGGCTGTTGTAGGCCTTGTCGGCGTAGCTCGTGGTCCAGGGTGCCGTCTTGGCCCATGCCAGGAAGGGCTGGGTGTCGGGGTGCGTGCTGAAGAACGCCGGTGCCGCCTTCGGGTCCGGCTTGCCTGTCGCAGGATCGACGTCGGTGGCGCGCGTGAGCTCATAGAACTCCTCGGGCGTCCTGACGACGAAGACGGGCATGTCGTTCATGCCGGTGCGCCACTCCTGGCCGTCCGGCGCGACGATGCGGATCGCCATGCTGCGCACCCGGGCGCTCGCGTCCGGCGCCTTCGGATCGCCCACCGCGATCGCGAAGCGACCGATCACCGGGTAGCTGCCCGAGGCCAGCATCGGCGCCGTCGAGAGCCTGGCGCCGGCGCCGTTCGCCTCGAACTGGCCGGTGAAGCAGATGCCCTTGGAATGGTTGCGGCGATGGCCGGCCGGATCGCCGCCGCGCTCGCTCAGGGCATCGACGATCTTTCCGGGCGTGAGCCGGCCGGGGCTGAGCCAGCCGGCCGTGTAGGCGAAGGCGGCGGCCGTGCCGCCCACCACGAGGGCGATGACGACGAGGCCGCCCAGGATGGGCTTGTCGGTGCCGAGAAGCCGACGCAAGGGCGTCGGCGGGCGAGGCGGTGTGGGCATCGCAGGTCTCCGCAGGTCAGGCGAAGCGCGGCCGGCGGGCAGGTCCGGGGGAACCGCCGGCCGCGCGCCCGTTCCTTACGCCTGGGGAGGGCGGGGTGTCCCGTAACACGCCCTCACGAGCGCGTGCGTGCTGTGCCCCATTCGATCATGGCATGGAGCTTCGTCTGGCACCTGCGCCGCGTCGCGGGCCGGGACCTTGCCGTCAGATCCTGCCGGCCAGCCGTAGGCTCATCCTGCAACCATCGGGCCGACGGCGCTTGGGGGAGGCGTGAAGAAAACACATCCCGTCAGGCTGACCGATTACATGCAGGAGCGGATCGGCACCGCGCGGCTCGACCGGGGCGACGCCTTCACCGCCAGCGCGTTCGAGACCTTCCATCTCACCTATACGGCCGGCCGCATCGGCGTCGACGATACGTCGCAGAGCTAAAATCCATACTTTTGCTTCAGTAGAAAAAGCTCGGCCAGTGCTTCGTCCCTGCGCTCCGTCAATGTAGAGACATCCTGAGACTGGAGCTCCTTGTCGAGGCCTGAGATGAGGGCCTCTTTCAGCTCCGCCGTGAGCTTTGGCGTGCCCAGCTCCTTCCAACGCGCCTCCTGCGTCGGCCCCAGATGGTCAAGGTAATGACGATAACCACCGCTGCCTCCGCCCAGGTGATAGGTGAGGTGCGGCCCCATAAGCGCCCAGCGCATCCCCGGACCATAGGTGATCGCCTTGTCAACGTCCTCGACGGAAGCAATTCCCTGATCGACGATGCTGACCGCCTCGCGAAAGAGGGCCGAGGTCAGCCGGTTGGCAAGATGCCCAACCACCTCGTTGCGGACGCGAATGGTCACCCGCTTCATCTTCTCGTAGAAAATCTGGGCGTCCTCTAAGGTCTGCTCCGAGGTCAGCCGGCCGCCGACCATCTCGACCATCGGAACCATGTGCGGAGGGTTCATCGGGTGGCCGACCATGATCCGCTCCGGATGGCGCGCCCCGCTCTGGATATCGGACGCCAAGAGCGAAGACGTGCTCGAGGAGATGATGACATCCGGATCAATGACAGCCTCGAGCTCGCGCATGATCGCGTGCTTCACGTCGATCCGGTCCGGCCCGCACTCCGTCACGAGATCGATGTCGGTCAGGCTACCGACGTGGTTGCTGAAGTCCGATTTTTGCACATCGTCCGTCACAGTCAGGTCGAGCGCCTTCATCATTGGCCAGGCCTTGCGGACGAAGGCCTCCAACTCGCCCTCGGCTGCTGGCCGCGGGTCGACCACGACCACGCGCAGGCCGCGGGCGAGAAACAGGCTCGCCCAACTCATGCCGATCACCCCGCCGCCGATCACCGCCACCTTCTTGATTTCTCGCACCGCTCTTATCCCCTGGCCGGAAATTCGCGCTCGAAGCGATCCTGGGTGACGTCGCCTGGAAGCTTACGCCTGGTCCTTTCGTCCAGCTCCAGGCCCCAGGTATTTATCATGCAGCCCAGAATAAAATACATGCCCTGGATCGCGATCAGATCCATGATCTGCTTTACGGAATAGTGCTCTCTTAGTTGAGCGTGGGTTTCCTCGGATAGTCGGTAGATCTCGAACAGCTCGTCGACCGCCTTGAGCAGGAGAGCCTCGCTCGGATCCCATCCGGGTGCGTCGGCCCCCTGCTTGACACGCTCGATGTCCTCGCGGGGGATGCCGCAGGCAAGAGCCCGCTCCACGTGGGCCCCCCACTCGTACCAGGCCCGCAGATGGGTCGCGACCCTCAGGATGACCAGCTCGCCCTTGCGTCGGCCAAGATCGCCCCCGTTCACGGAATAATTCCGGAAATTCCACCACGCCTTCAGCAAGGCCGGATGGTTTGCCATCAGGCCGTGCACATTGATTGGGGCGCCGTGCATGTCCTCGACAATTTTCGATAAGGACGGGTCCCAATCGGGGACCGGCAACGGCAAGACTTGAAGGCTTTTGTCCATCTGGCGGCGTCCTCCGGCTTACACGACATCATGCATGCGTCTATTGGCCCGGCGTCAACCGCAAGGCAACGGCCGGTGAGGTGCGGGAGCTTGTTTCATAGCCGACATTTCCCGCTGGATTTCCTATTTGCCCGCTTCGGACCGCGCAGCGTGCAGCTCTTGACCGCGTGAAGCAGGCTTCCAGCGTCTTTCGACGGCCCAGATGGCTCCAGCTTCGGAAGCCGTCATGCCGAGCCACCTGATCGGGTGCCAGATGGAGCGACGTTCGCAACCCCGCCTTAGGCGCATGCTCGATCGGAGCGGCTCGAGGCAACGTGCGCCCCGCATGTCGGAGGCTTCCCCTACCGTCGGGAGAGGCACGGGCCGTGCCTTGGCGGAAGGGTTAGCGGAAAGGCGGCCCACCATCAACATCACCGTCCGCTTCCGGGCATTGGGCGGGCGCACCTGTTCCACGCACCCGGCTCGTCGACCAGGAGCGCGAGCCCAGATCGCGCTGGCCGGCCGAGCCTTCCTCTTGCTATCCCGGGTCATGCGCTCGAGGGGGAAGGCATGGGAAGGACACACCGCGTCGGCCTGACCGACTACATGCGGGAGGAGATCGGCACCGCGCGGCTCGATCGGAGCGGCGCCTTCACCGCCGGCGCCTTCGAGACCTTTCGGCTCACCTACACGGCCGGGCGCTTCGGCGTCGACGACACCGGCGGGATTCTTGTCACCTTTCGCTTTGCGTCCGACATGGGCACGCCGCAGTTCGGCGATCCCAAGGCCGCGAACTATGTGACGGCCAGCGCCTCCAACGGCGCCGTGCTGGCGCTCACCTTCGACGTGAAGGGGCATCTCCGGCCCTGGGACAAGGCGCTGCGCGTCAAGGTGGTCCGCGGCTTCCTCAAGGAAGGCGAGACCATCACCGTCGTCTTCGGCGACACCAGCGGCGGCTCGCCCGGCATGCGGCTCCAGACCTTCGCCGAGGACTTCTTTCAGTTCCGCACGCTGGCCGATCCGTTCGCGACGCTCAACTGGTGCGAGGTGCCGGAGCAGCCGGCGATCGAGATCGTGGCCGGCCCGCCGGCGTCCTGGCGCGCCGTCCTGCCCACCCTCCGCACGGTCGGCCAGCCTTTCTCACTCGGCCTGCGCGCCGACGATGCCTGGGGCAACCCGACGGGCAGGGTCGAGGGCTCCCTGCGGCTCGAGGGCACCGGGCCGATCGAGGGCCTTCCGGCGGAGGTTTCTGTCGTTCCGGGCCAGCGCAGCCTGCGCGTCGAGGGGCTGCGCGCGACCGGGCCGGGCGAGATCGTCGTGCGCGTCAGCGACGCCGACGGCGGTGAGCTCTGCGTCTCCAACCCGCTGCGCATCACTGAAAAAACGCCGCTGCTGCATTGGTGGGCCGATCTGCACGGGCAGTCGGGCGAGACGATCGGCACCAACCCGCTGCGCAGCTTTTGCTCGTTCGCCAGGGACTGCGCCTTCCTCGACGTCATGTGCCACCAGGGCAACGACTTTCAGATCACCGAGGAATTCTGGGCGGAGCTGAACGCGGTCTCAGCAGAGCTCGACCTGCCCGGGGCGCTTTGTCTTCATTCCGGGCTACGAGTGGAGCGGCAATACTGCCCTCGGCGGCGACCGCAACGTGCTGTTCCTGAAGGAAGGAGAAAAAATCCACCGCAGCAGCCATGCCTGGTCGGCGACCTCGCCGATGCGGACCAGGACGCGTTCACCGTGGACGCGCTGTTCGACAAGCTGCGCGGCCGCGAGGCGCTGGTCATGGCGCATGTGGGCGGGCGCTATGCCGACATCACCGGCCGCGGCCACGACCGCCTCCTGCAGCGCCAGATAGAGATCCATTCCGACTGGGGCACGTTCGAGTGGCTGGCCGAGGATGCCTTCCGCTCGGGCTGCCGCGTGGGAATCGTCGCCAATTCCGACGGCCACAAGGGCCGCCACGGCGCCAGCCATCCCGGTGCTTCCCTGTTCGGCGCCTTTGGCGGGCTCACCTGCCTCATGGCGCCCGAGCTGTCGCGACCGGCGATCTTCCAGGCCCTGAAGCGCCGCAAGCATTTTTGCACCACGGGCACGCGCCTCTTCATGGACGCGCGCGTGGCGCTGGCGGGCGAGGCAGCACTCTACGAGGACGATCCGGCCACCGGTGCCGCCCCCGTGGGGTCCGTGCGCGAGGCCCTGATGGGCGACATTCTCGTGGGCGGCCCCGAGGAGGTGGATTTCTCCCTCGAGGTCAGCGCGGGTGCTCCCATCGAGCGCATCGAGCTGCGCGACGGGCCCCGGCTGCTCGAGGTCTGGCGACCCTATACCGAGGAAGATCTGGGCAGCCGCGTTCGGTTTCTTTGGGAGGGTGCCGAGTATCGGGGGCGCGGTCGTCAATGCTTCTGGGACGGCGAAGCCTCTCTCGAAGGCAACGCCTTTGTCTCGATGCGGCCGATCAACCGCTGGAATCTCGACAAGCGCTGCGACCTCGTCTCGCCCACCAAGGTCGCATGGACCGCGGTGACGACGGGCGGGTTCGGCGGCTTCGAGGCGGTGCTGGAAAAGCGGTCCGCGGGCATCCTGCGCTTCACCACACCCCATGTGAGCGGCGAGCTGGCGGTGGCCGACCTCGGCCTCGAGGACACGGTCCTCAAGGCCGGAGGGCTCGGCCGGCAGCTGCGGCTGTTCCGCCTGCCCGATGCCAACCCGCATCGTCAGGCGCGCATCACCCGCCGCATCCGCCGCAATGCGGAGGGTGACACGGCCCTCTGGGCGAAGGTCGTCCTCGAGGACGGTCACGCCGCCTGGACCTCGCCGATCTATCTGGTTCCCGAGGCGCTGCCTCGCTGAAGGCGCCTGCCGGGGGGCGTCGCTAGCTCGGGTTGATCTTCGTGACCTTCGAGCCCTGGAGCGAGAGGCCGGCCATCAGGCCGGACTGGCCGAAGACGAAGGCGATGATGGGGCTCTGAAGGGTGGTGCTCGAGAGATCGCCGCCCTTGCCCACATCGGCCACGGCCACCGTGGCATCGACCCCGGCCTCGAAGCCCTTGCTTTTGTCGAGATAGCCCAGCGCCTCGTCGGTCATGAAGAACCAGGCCTGGCTGAAGGACTGGGCGCCGATCTGCCAGCCGATCGAGCCCGCGACGATGTTGTAGTAGGCGACCGTCTTGCCGCCCTCCATCAGGGCGCCCTGGCCGTACTGCCCGCCCACCACGAAGCCGCCCTTGATGATGCTGGGGAAGACCAGGATGCCTTTCGCCTTGTCGCGGAGGATCTTGGCGGGCGGCGTGGAGCTGTAGAGGCGCTCGAGCGCGTTTCGGGCGTCGCGGTCGATCTCCGCCGCCGTGGCGGCCTCAGCGGTGCCGGCGCCCGCGAGGGTGAGGAGCGCAAGGGCGGGCGTCATGACGAGGATCCCGCGGCGCGACAGGGCGCCTGACCCCTTCGCCGTGACGGGCGTTTCCCGCTCGTCGCCCGTCCGGGCAACATCGACGCGTGACTGCGACATGACCTCGACCTTCCTTCTGTTCCGACGACCGATCTCTCCTGCTCGGAACGCCTCGATCCTAGGACCGTTCCGGGCCGGGCGCCATCGGGAGGCCCCTGCTGCTCAGTCGGCCTTGCCGTTCTGGCTCATCAGATAGTCGACGAGCCCGTCGACGGCCTCGTCGGGCAGCGGACAATGAAACGTCTGCTGCATCTTCGTGACCTCGGCATGCCACTGCGCCTTGGTGAGCGGCGGCTGCATGTAGATATAGTCCGGCGCATGGCAGGCCGCGCAATAGCCCTGGGCCAGATCGAGATGGGGGCCGTCCTTGTAGCTGTCGTGATCCTCCGGCAGCGTGATCGAGACGGTATCGGCGGCCGTGACGGGCTGCCCCAGGGCGAGCAGGGCGCCGATCGCCAGCATCGCGGCGCCGAGGATGATGGGCTTCGTTCGCATCGCGGCGTCTCCCTCAGCTCGCCTGGACGACGGTGGTCTCGACGACGTTGCGGAGATAGCCGCCCGGGTTCCAGCGCGGTGTCGAGCGCTGCGACTCGCCGATGGTGTTCACCGCCAGGCTCTGCAGCGCGTAGCGCTGGCCGGCCTGGGGCGTGAAGCTCGCCTGCCACTGGCGGAAGCTGTAGGGGCCGTGGTCCTGGCCGAGCTTGGCCTCGGTCCAGCTGGTGCCGCCGTCGGGCGAGAAGAGGACGCGCGCGATGCCGTAGCCGCCGTCGAAGGCGATGCCTTGCACGGTGACCGGCTGGCCGGCCGGCACCGTGGCACCCTCGGCCTGGCTGGTGACGAAGGAGCGCACCGTCATGCGGTTGATCGGCACCGTCTTCACGTTCTTCTGGCCGGGCGTCATGCAGCCGCACGCATCGGCCGGGATGCGGTAGGCCTTGGCCATCCAGAAATTGTCGTCGACCTTCGGGATGACCTCGATGTCGTCCAGCATCTTGACCCAATAGGTCGCATAGTAGCCGGGTACCACGAGGCGAATGGGAAAGCCGTTCAGGACGGGCAGGGCCTCGCCGTTCATCCGGTAGGCGACGATGGTGTCGGGATGCCGGGCGAGGTCGAGGTCGAGGGCCTTGATGAAGTCCGGCACCTCGGGCAGCGGCCCCTCGTCGAGACCGTTGAACGTCACCTGCAGCGCGTCGGCCTCGAGCCCCGCCTTGTCCAGGATGTCGCGCAGCCGGGCGCCCTTCCAGACGGCGTTGCCCATGGCGCCATTGCCCCACTGCCCGCCCGGCACGCGCGGATCGAAGAGGCCGCGGCTGTTGCCCGAGCACTGGCACACGGCGGTGATCTCGACCGGATCGAAGTCCTTTTCCAGGCTCTCGAGGGTGAGCTCGAGCGGGGTCTTGACGCGCCCCCTGACCTTGAGCCGGAAGGCCGCCGGGTCGATCTCGGTGGGCACCACCGAGAGGTGCCAGCGCACGAAGAAGGCGTCGTTGGGCGTGATCACGCCGTCGTCGAAGAGCGCCATCGGCGTCTCGAGCTGCACCGGCCGCGAGGTCAAGAGCATGAGCTGACGCTTCTGCGGGTAGGTGACGAGCGCTCGCGTGCCGTTGGCGAAGGGCAGCGTCACCGAGTCGGCGGCGCGCGCGCCCAAGGATCGCGCGCCCATCAGGCCGATGGCGCCGCCCAGACCCACCAGGCGGATGAGCCGCCGCCGCTTGCTGTCGGCCGGAGAATCGGCCTGCGCCGTTGTCGCGCCGGAAGCCCGAGCTCTCATGTCCGCCTCCCTTGTTGGGGGCGCCGCTCGGGCAAGCCCGCGCCGGCAGCCCCGTCCTGCTGCCGCTGCGTGGCCGACAGCAGGATGGACGATAGTTCAGAGTAGGGCGCGCTCCAAGGGCGGCCTGCATCGGCCTTGACCGCGGATGCTTCCGCCCGCCATCATCGCGTCATGACGATCGCATCTTTCCAGACGCGCACGACCACCACCACCCGGACCACCGGGGCGGCGGATGGTGCCGTGCGCTAGGACAGCGCGACGTTCCACCCCCAAGGGCCCCGCCGGCGACGGACGGGGCCTTTTGCATGTTCAGGGGCCCCGTTCCCGCCGCGAGGCGACGGAGACGGAGATGGCCAGGGATCCCCTCGACCACCGGGCGCTGGGCAGGCGCCTCGAGCTTTTCCATCTGGAGGACAATTCGCCGGGGCTCGTGTTCTGGCATCCCAGGGGCACGATCCTGTGGCGCGTGCTCGAGGACCATGTCCGGCTGCGCATGCGCGAGCTGGGCTTTGCGGAGGTGCGCAGCCCCGTGCTGCAGCCGATGCGGCTCTGGCAGCAGAGCGGCCACGCCGAGAAGTTCAGGGAGAGCATGTTCGTCCTGGGCGAGGGCGAGCGGGCGATGGCGCTCAAGCCGATGAGCTGCCCCTGCCATGCGCGGATCTTCCAGAGCCGCCGCCGCTCCTGGCGCGAGCTGCCGGTCCGCTACGCCGAGCAGGGCCTCTGCCACCGCGACGAGCCCTCGGGTGCCGTGCTGGGGCTGATGCGCACGCGCGCCTTCGTGCAGGACGACGCGCACCTCTTCTGCGAGGAGGGGCAGGTCGAGGGCGAGGTGCTGCGCTTCTGCGGCCTCCTGCGCCAGGTCTATGCCGAGCTGGGCTTTCCCCGCTTCCGGGTCGGCCTGTCGACGCGGCCGCCGCAGCGGGCGGGCGACGACCGGCTCTGGGACCGGGCCGAGGCCATGCTGGCCCGCGCCGCCGGTGCCGCGGGGCTCGACTATGCCCTCCAGCCCGGCGAGGGCGCCTTCTACGGGCCCAAGCTCGAGTTCATCCTCGAGGATGCGCGCGGCCGCTCGTGGCAATGCGGCACGGTCCAGCTCGACTATGTCCTGCCCGAGCGCCTCGACCTTTCCTTCGTCGGCCGCGAGGACGACCGCGTGCGGCCGGTGATGGTCCACCACGCGGTGCTGGGCAGCCTCGAGCGCTTCATCGGCGTGCTGCTGGAGCATCACGGTCTCGACCTGCCCTTCTGGCTGGCGCCCGAGCAGGTGGCCGTGCTGCCCGTATCCGACGGCCAGCAGGCCTACGCCGATCATGTGGCGGCCGAGCTTTTGTCGGCGGGGCTGCGGGCCGCGGTCGAGGGTGCCGGCGAGAGCCTGTCCCGCCGCATCGTCGCCACGCGCGAGCGCGGCGTGCCGGTCGTGGCGGTGGTGGGTGCTGCCGAGGCATCCGGCGGCGGCGTGGCGCTGCGCTGGCGTGACGGCCGGCGGCAGGCGCTGGCCCTGGGCGAGGCCATCGCGCTGCTCGATCAACAGGCCCGGCCGGGCAGGGCACGGCTGCCGCTCGCTACCCCAGCCTGAAGGGGGCCGGCGACGTTGCGGCCAGTGGAGGGATCAGGCGAAGGAGAACAGGGCGAAGATCTTCAGCCTCTGCGCGAGGGCCTTCAGGTAGCTGCCACCCGCGCCCGGCCGGCCTTCGTGGGCCCGGGCCGGGTTATGCCAGGTCGGACGGCAGCTCGTCTCCTTCCCGGGGCGGGCCCGGTCAGGTCGGGCGCGTGGACGGAGGCTCTCGGGGGCTGCATGCCTCCGTGCGTGCCTCGACGGCGCGCAGCACGGCGATCATGTCGGCCTGGCCCAGCCCTTGTGCCTCCGTCTCGCCATAGAGCTCCTGACAGACATCGATCAGCGGCGAGGCCAGCCCTGCGTCGCGCGCGGCCAGGGCGACCAGGCGATTGTTCTTGAGCGCGTCCGTGACGGCCGCCTGGACGTCGAAATCCCCGGCCACCAGCTTCGCCGCCTTCACGCGCGAGACGCTGCTCGCCATCGGGCCGGCGTCGAGCACGGCCTGAAGCTGCCGCGTGTCGAGGCCGTGCCGCTCGGCGAAATGAAAGGCCTCGACGAGCGCCGTGACCATGGGAATGAGGAACGCGTTGGTGGCAAGCTTCATCAAGAGCGCGTTCGGGACCGCCCCGCAGGGCACGGCCTCGTGGCACATCGGGCCGAGAAGCGGACGGACCTGCCCCACGGCCGCAGGGTCGCCCGCCAGCATCGCCACGAGCTGGCCGGCCTCGGCCGGCTTGCGCGAGCCGGAGACGGGTGCCTCGACATAGTGGCCGCCGGCGGCCTGGATGTCGGCCTCGAGCGCCTGCGAATAGCGGGGCGAGACCGTGCCCATGTGGACGATCGTGTGCCGGCCGACATGGGTGCCGAAGTCGGCCGTGCCGCGGCCCAGGACCGCATCGAGCGCCGCCTCGTTGGCCATCATGAGGATGACGATCTCGGTCTCGCGGAAGACCTCGGCGGCGGATTCCACCACCCTGGCGCCGGCCTCGCGCAAGGGCTCGTACCTGTGGGCGGAGCGGTTCCAGACGACAAGCGGCGTTCCCGCCTTCGCCAGGTTGAGCGCCATGGGGCCTCCCATCACGCCGAGGCCGATGAAGCCGATCTCCTTCGGGCGTGCCATCACGCGCTCGCTGCGCTGTTCGTGCCGGTCCAGCATCGCTAGTCGAGCAGGTCGGGCCCTGTCTTGAAGCCTTGTGCGAGCTTTCGCCGTCCCGGGGATCGCTCCACCTGCCCTCGGTGGTCAGCCGGCTGCTGCCGCGCGTCGGCCCAGCAGGTGGGTCAGGGCCCGGCCGACGAGGGAGGCGTCGATATGAAGGGCGCGGCGGACGAGCCGGTACTGATAGACGTTCCAGACGATCACGATGAAGCTCGTCGCGAGCACGGCACCCCACAGGCCGAGAAGCGGGATCAGGGCCAGGTTGAGGAGGATGTTGGCGACCATGAGGACGGTGTTGAGCCGGCTCGCCTCGCGGTGATAGCCGCTCATCAGGAGGATCTCGCTCGTCGGCCCGAAGAGGATGTCGATGAGCCGGGCAACCGTGATCGCCAGCATCACCCCCCAGACCTGGGGGAACTCGGGGCCGAAGAGGCCGAGGATCCAATAGCCGGCGACGGCGAGCACGACGCAGCCGATGGCGGCCGGGGTGATGGCCGCCCAGTTGATGGCGCCGATCGTCTGGCCGAGCGCTGCGGTATCGCCGGCGGCGCGGAAGCGGGCGATGCGCGACAGGCCCAGCGCGTTGATCGCCCCCGACGCGAAGGAGACGAGGTCGGCGAGGCGCCGTGCCACCTGGTAGAGCCCCACCTCGCCGGGCCCGAGGAGCGCTCCGATGATGAGCACGTCCGTCTCGGAAACGAAGAAGTAAAAGACAGGCGTCGTCACCATGTGGAGCGAGATGCCGAGCCAGTCGCGCCAGGGGCGGAAGCTGAGGCAGCGGCGGTCCACCCAGCCGATCCGCGACGCGGTCTGGGCGGCGAGGGCGGCGACGGCGACGAAGGTCGCCACGATATAGGCCACGACCGCGCCCGTGGCGCCGATGCGGCCGCCGAGCAGCGCCCACAGGCCGAAGAACATCGCCGCGAACAGCAGGCGCTGGGCGATGTTCTCCCAGACCATGCCCGCGAGCGGCAGGCCCAGCGCGCGGGTCGACTCCGAGAAGTAGCGCATCAGGCCCACGGCCAGGACGAGCATGGCCAGGATCAGCGGGTCGCCCGCGACGGCGGCGGCATCGGAAAGAAGGCGCAGCGGCCAGGCGGCGACGGCGCCGACGATCGGCGTGACGATGCCGATCACCACGACCGAGAACAGCGAGAAGCTCGCCGCCGCGGCGCGGCGGTCGCGGTGGAAGTAGCGCGTCAGGATGCGGTTGGAGGAGATCGGCAGGCCGAAGGTCGCCAGCACCACGAAGATGTAGGAGACGGCCATGGCGTAGGCGTAGGCGCCGTAGCCCGCGGCGCCCATCGTCCGCGTCATCGCGATCGTGAGGCCCATCATCAAGACGGTGCCGACGATCCGCACGACAAAGCCGCCGGCGCCGACGCCCAGCATCTCGGCGCCGTGGTGGCCGAGGAGCCGGGTCGGAAGGGCGGCGATCCGGCGCCAGAGCCCGGCGATCACCCGCGGCTCCCCTGACGGTAAGCCGGGCACGACGCCGCGAGCCTTCGGGCGGCACTCTCCCAGGCGGGATCGGCTAGAATGTTTCCCCCTACGACGGTCGTTTCGACCTGCCTGCCGGGGCTGTGACGGCCACGGTTGGCCAGGGAATCTTTAGGGCGTGCGCGCGCCGTCCGTAAAGGTGCAGCTTGGTCGCGGGCTCTTCTACCTCACGGATCTTCGAGCGCCGGCACGCCGCTCAGGACGTGCTCTTGGTGCTCTTGAGCAGGTCGTCCTGCTTCCACTGCAGCTTGGTGGCGCCCGCCGCGACATCGGGCCACTCTCGCCGGGCTCAGAGCTTGGGCACCTTCGCCGCGGCCTGGGCGGTATCGGGAACCCGATAGACCTTGGCGTAGGCGCCGAGGTCGACGAGCGCGTAGCT
This sequence comes from uncultured Alphaproteobacteria bacterium, assembly GCA_963735065.1. Classification (GTDB taxonomy): domain Bacteria; phylum Pseudomonadota; class Alphaproteobacteria; order Geminicoccales; family Geminicoccaceae; genus CAVTJL01. The sequence goes on from CAVTJL010000001.1 coordinate 1,273,182, forward strand.
CAGCTCTATGCCGGCGCCGCGATCGACCATGGTGGCAACGATGCTGGGACCGCAGGACAGCCACGCCTCCGGGTGGTAGATGCCCCGGTCGTTCCTCGGGCCCTTCGAGCGACCGCCGTACACGTTGATGTCCGGGAGACCCACGCGAATCTTGCGCAGGTCCTCGCGTCTGACGCTGCCGTCACCATTCGAGGGGCCCTCCAGGATCTTCAGCGAGCCGAGGCCCCATAAGCCCGGCTGGACCGCACAGCTGCTGCGCCACGTCGAGGGGTCCGATGGGACCGTCCATATGAGGGGGGCGCTGCTCCGCCCGTTGCGGTCGTAGCCCATCGCCGGCTGGCCATACTTCTCGATGAGCTGTCCGGCGACGCTATCGGCCGTGACATTCCTCGGGAGCAAGATGATCCGTGCCACGCCCAGCACCTCATCGCCTCGTGCCGGATCGCTGAACAGCACCAGCTGCTGATCGCCCTCGGTGCTGATGAAGCTTCGCAGCCGGCTGAAGGGCCTGTTCGGGTCGGGAGACCCGAACGCGTCCCGGTCACCGGCTTCCCGCAACGTCGCGACCCAGCCGACGTTCATCGTCGAGCGGGCGATGCGCTCGGCCTCGTCGAGCCCCATGCCCAGGCGCACACCCGCGACATCGGCGTCGGCGAGCAACCTGCGCCTCGTCTCCGTCGCGCCCAGTGTCGTTCGCTGTTCGGCCTCAACGCGCGCCGCACGCGCCGCGCCGGCTTCCGCCACCTGCCGCCCGCTCGCCGCCTTGGCAGCCTCGGCCGCTTCCCAGACATCGACCGCAGGCGGGAAGTCCTCGCTCCGATAGGTCTTCAAGAGCTCGCCGCGAGGGTCGTAAAGGCGTGCGCCGAGGAGCCGGGCCTTCAGGATCCACTGGCCGTCCTTCAGTGCCGCCTCCTCGACCTCGATGTCGAGCTCGGCCCGGATCTCCGGCATTGACCCATAGCGCGACAATAGTCGCCCGCAGCTCGCCGCGGCCTCCTGGGCCTCGCTTCGGCCCATACCCGCCCGGAGATACGTCATCTGGTCGGTGGAGCAGTCCGGCCGCTTCCAGATGTGCTCGGCGCTCCGGCGACCGAGCGCGAGCGGCGGAATACGGGGCACCCGGTCGAGGCCGAGATAGGGCGTGCGCCCGATCTTGTCATTCGCGATCGACTCCGGCAGACCCGCGGCCGGCAGCGGGCCGACGAGCGTGGGAAGCCACATCACCTCCATTGCGCCCAGCCGGGGAAGCTTCAGCTTGTCCGCCTCGTTCACGAGCGCCGGCGCAACGAGACTGTATGGACTAGCCGAGCCGGTCGCGCGCCGCCGCAGCTCGCCGTCCGCGTACTCGAGGAAGCTGATGCGCTCGGTCTTACTGAAGGTCAGCTTCTGGGGGATCGCCGCGACCGCTTGACCGATGCGCTCTCGGTAGGCGCCGAGCAGCTCCTGCGCGACGAAGTCGGGCACGCGGCCCTCGATCTCCTCCTTCGTGAAGAGGCTTGGACCGATCCGCCGGTAGCCGGGGAACCGAAGCCACTGCTGCTCTTGGACGATCTGACGCTTGGCGAGCTGCAGCATCTCGTCGTCTGCGAAGTCCTTGGGCGCCAGCCTGTACAGCAGCGCAGCCGGCGGCACCGCGGAGACGACCAAGCGGTCGCCGCTTTCCGTTGCCGGCTCGGCCCCGGCGTCGGCCGGCGCTGGCTCCATGGCGCCGAAGTCGTGCAGCAGCCGCCTGCCCGTCGGATCGGCGTAGAGGCGCGCAGCCGTGAGCTGAAGCGTCAGGGCAGGCCTGTCCAGGACCTGGTCCCACCTCGGCTCGCCGAGCGTCTGCTCCAGCGCCAGATAGGCGAAGCGCTTCCTCGACGGGAAGCTCCGCAGGAACGCCACGGCTTGCTCACGCGCCATCGGAAGCTCGGCCGGCGCCGCACCGGACTCCTCGATGCCGAGCTTCGACGCCGCGGGCCCGACGGTCGCGAAGATCCCGCCTCCCGGTCGCCTCAGGCGCAGGGGAAACGCCTGCTGCGCAGGATCGTAGGGAAGGATCTCGACCTCCTCGAAGCGCATGAGACGAACGGGAAGCGGGGCGCCGGCCTCGACGAGAACGGGTTCCACCTGCTCCACGAAGGCTCGATAGGAGGCCTCGCGCTCGAACTCGTTCTGACCCCGCCATCCGTCATAGGGCACGTTGGCGCTGCATATCGGATCGCATGGCGAGACGTAGCGGGCGCGTAGCTCATCGGCGAGGAGCCGCTCGGCATAGCTCCGCGCCACGCGCTGATCGTCGAGCAGCTTGGGCCATGCGCGCAGGATGACGAGGTCCATGAAGAGGGCGAGGTCGACATGGGACTTGACGGTCTCGCGGCGGGCGAAAGAGCGTCGATTGCTTGGCGTAGGCCCCGAACATGAGAGGAAAGCCGGTCAGGATCCGATCGCCGTAGGTGACCGGGCTGATCGGGCGCAGCCCGGGTGTGACGGCACCTGCCGCTCGGGCGATGGACGGCGTGATCGACGGCCCGGCGGGCGGCGAGGAAGGCCGTGGCGCGGACGGCATGCCGAGCCGTGCCATCGAGGCCTGACGCGCCTGCCTCAGCTTCGCGAGAAGCTGCTCGGTCGGCTCGCCTGTGGGTGCGATCCCCGACGCGACCTCGAACGCACGGATCGCCTCGGCGGTCCTGCTCCCCATGCGTCCGTCAATCGGTCCTGGATCGTAGCCGAGATCCTCCAGCAACTGCTGCATCTCCGATAGCTGCTGCCGTGACGCCTGGGACTCCGCTGGGGAAGGGCGAGGCACCAGAGGCCGGCGGCGTCTCGGTGCTCTGCCCGGCGTGCCGAGTGCTCGGCGCCGAAGGTGACGGGGTCTCGCTCTGCGATGGCGGAGGAGGCTGCAGCTGCCGCAACAGCTCGGTGCCCCATCGGAAAAGCGAATTGGGGTCCATGGACTGCGCCGCGCTGCGCTCGACACCGGGGTTGACAATGAAGAGTGCGCCAGATCAGCGCGACCGCTCGTGTCAACAACCGGAAGGTGATATATTTCATGGCCTCCGCTCACCTTGAGTTGACAGAAATCGAAGTACCTGGCTGCTGGGTAGATGATAACATAGAAACATCGAATGTTGAAACGGGCTGCGAGGTGATGAATGGGCTCGAACAGGATTACTGGAGCGACGCTGATTGGCGACCGACGTGCCCGATTGGCCGGTATCTGGAAGCGTGGCGAAGGTTCTGCTGAGGCGCTGAGGGAGACTGCTGACGCGAACCTCGTGGTGCTTCGGATCACGGCGCACGACGAGACCACGCGCCATGACCGGGAGGCAGGCCACGCCGACGCCGATCGGCATCGGCCATGCGCCGGCTGGTGAAGCGGATCTCTGTCTGTCCGCCGCTCCGAAGGCCGGTACGGGCGGCGCCGGAAGCCGAGACGACGCCGGCTCTCGGCGCGGCGAAAGGCGCGCGGGCCGGGACCCGGAAGGGTCGCCGGTTGGCCTAGGACGAGAGCGGGCGCGTAACGCCTCTGGGCGAGCTGGAGCTGCGGGGTCGCGAGCGATGCTCCAGACCAGCAGCGCGACGGTCGCATCTCGAGCGAGCTGCTCGAGCTCTATCAGCGGTCCGAGAGATCATTGGAGACGAAGGTGATTCCCCGATCGACGGCGCCCGCTGTCGGCTCGGGGCCCGTTCGCCACGCGCCCTTGGCGCGAAAAGGCGAGTGGGTTCAGGCTCTTTTCTGTCGCCAGCCCATTGCTCTCGACCGGCGACCGACCGGCACGCCGCTCAGGACGTGCTCTTCGGTGCTCTTGAGCAGGTCGTCCTGCTTCCACTGCAGCTTGGTGGCGTCGTACTGGGGCAGCTTGAAGGCCCAGCCGTCGAGCTTGGCCTGCAGCGCCTTGGCCTTCTCGACCACGTCCTTCGAGGGTGCGGGCGCAGGCGCCGTGCTGGCCGGCGGCGTGGCGGCGGCGGTGGCAGCCGGCGCTGCCGTCTTGGCCGGCTCGGTCGTGGTGCCGGTGGCGGCGTCGGCCGCCTTGGCGGTCGTCGCGGCAGGTGCCGTGGTGGTAGCGGCGCTGCTGCCGGCATCGGCGGACGCAGCGGGCTTGGCCTCGGTAGCCGTGGCCGGCGCCGCGGGAGCTGCCGTCTTCTCGGGCGCGGCCGCGGCCGTCATCGGGGCCTCGGCGCTGACGTCGAAGCGGGCCCAGGTGGCCGCCTTGTCGCCCGTGCCCTCGGGCAGCAGGGTCGCCACGACGACGAGGCCGTCCACGGTCTCGAAGCGCGCCTGGGCGGCGCCGGCCGGGAAGGTGACCTCCTTGGCGGGCTTCACGCCGTCCAGCTCGAGGCCGGAGACGGTGCCGGCGAGCTCGCCGATCTTCTCGGCGTCGGCGGTCCGGCCCTGCGGCACGTCCGCGAGCTCGAGCGCCGTCGCCTTGGGGGAGGGCCTGGCCATCGTGACGGCGTCAGGCGTGCCGGGGCGCAGCGTGACCTTGGCGATCTTGTCGGTCGGGATGTCGATGATCTGCTTGTTGACCCAGTCGAGCGGCGTCTTCGGCACGTCGATCGCCCGGTCGGCGAGCCAGGACTGATCCTTGCCGTCGAGGCGGACATAGCTGCCGCTGCTGCCGGGCCCGTAGAGGCCGTACTTTTCCTTGCCGATGACGACGGCCGCGAGGTCCTTGCCCTTCGCGTCCTCGAGCTTGACCAGGACCGACTTCGCCTTCTTGGCGGTGGGATCGCCCAGATCGAGGCGCGGCAGGAGCTTTTCCTGCGCCGTCTTGGCCTCGATCAGGTGGGTGTTGGCGAGGGCGAGCGCGAGGGCCTGGATCTTCGACGCGTCGGCCGGGTAGCCGCCGGCCTGATCGACGGTCCAGCCCTTGTCGCCCTGGCGGATCGTCGTCGTCTGGCCGTCGGCCGTGACGCTGACCAGGGCGACGTCGTTGATGTGGCTCGCGAGGTCGGGGACCAGGGGCCTGTCGACCTCGGTGCCGCTGCCGGGCATGGCGCGGTGGGCGACGGACCAGCCGGCGAGCAGCACGCAGACCAGCGTGGCGGCGCCGAGGAGGACGAACGAACGGGGCGACATGGCTCCTCCCGACCGGCTCAGGCGTGGGCGTCGAAGTGGCGGCGGTAGCGGAAGCGCCGCACGAGGGCGAGGCCGATCGCGAAGATCGCAACGAGGATCGGCACGGCGGCGATGTCGAGGAAGCGGATGCGGCTGCGCAGCCCCTCGATGTCCTGCTGCAGCGCGTGCTGCACGCCGCGGAGCTGCTGGCGGGTGTCGAGCAGCTGGCTCTTGAACCCGTCGATCTCCTTTTGCTGCTCGGCGGAGACGATCTTGCCGGCCGAGGCGCTGCCGCCGACCTGGAGCTTGGCGAGCTTGCCCTGCAGGCTCGAGAGCTTCTGCATCAGATCCTGCTCCTTGGCCTGGTAGGCCTCCTGGGCCTGGCGGCGGAGCGCGAGGATCCGCGTGAAGGGCCGGATCGTGACCTGGCGGCCCCTGAGGCCGGCCAGCACCTCGCTGCCGTTCAGGTAGTCGAGCGAGTTGGCAACGAAGCTCGCATTGTCGGCCACCGGGATCTCCATGCTCTGGCCGAAGGCCGCCTGGCTCGCGAGCCAGCTGCGATTGTCCAGCATGTCGGTGTCGGCCACGACCTCGACCGCGATGGGGCCCTTGGACTGGGTGAGCCTGTCCTTGCCCGCCTCGACCCCCTTGGGCAGCGCGTCGGCGAAGGCCGACTTGGCCGGGCCGGTGATGCGCGCCGCCATCACCAGCTCCTTGCCGCCGGGCTTGTAGTCCCGCAGCAGCGACGGCGGATCGGGATACATGGCGACCTTGTCGACCGGGATCTCCTGGGCCTGCTTGCTCGAGTGGAGCAACGGCGTGAAGGTCGTCGTCGCACCCTTGAGCGGCTCGAGGATGCCGGCCGTCTCGACATTGATGCGGTTGAGCTGCGCCACCGTCGGATCATCGGCGAAGGCGCTCTGGTCCAGGGACAGCCAGGGCAGATAGTCGACGATCTCTGTGCGGTTGCCGTTCGGGAACTGGACCTGGCGCGCGAACTGCGGATCGCCCACCACCTTGTCCGGCACCATCTGGAGGCCCCAGGCCTTGAGGAGCGGCTCGAGGTTCGAGGCCATGGGGCCCGGCATCTGCTGGCGCTGGCGCATCGCCGCCGCCTCGGACTGCGGGTCGACGAAGACGAGAGCCTTGCCGCCATGCAGGACGAACTGGTCGATGGCGTAGAGCGTCTTGTCCGAGAGCTTCTGCGGGAAGATGATGACCAGAAGCTTGGTGTTCTTATCGAAGCTCGTGATGTCGCCATCCATGTAGTGGATGTCGTAGAACTGGCCGAGCTCGGTATAGATCTTCCAGGGCTGGTACTGGCTCGCCGGGTCGCCGTTGACCGGCAGGCCCGAGATCATCGCGACCTCGGGCTTGGCCGGGTTGGCGAGGTTGTAGACGAGCCGGGTGAGATCGTACTCGAGGAACTGCTCGCGGTCGGGCGAGAGCACCGGGATGGTGTCGACGTCGTCGGTGCTGTTGGTGCCGGCGATGCCGAAATAGCCGGTGGTGCCGCCATTATCGAGGGTGACCGGCTGCAGCCCGAAGCCCACCGCGCGGTCCTCGGCCTTCGAGAAGGGCTCGGGATCGATGTACTCGACCTTGAGCTTGCCGTCGCTGCGCTGGGCGTAGGTCTCGAGCAGGTCGCGCACGTGGGTGGCGTAGGAGGCGAGGAACGGGTTGGTCTCGCGCACCGTCTTCGAGACGTAGAGCCTGAGCGTCACGGGCTCGGGCAGCTCGGCCAGCAGCTTCGTCGTGCCCTGGGAGAGGGTGTACTGCTTGGCTGCGGTGAGATCGAGCTGCTGACCCCGGAGGCTCAGCGCGGAATAGGTGTTGAGCGAGACAAAGAGCACGCCGGCGAGCACGAGGCCGCCAATCGCGAGCTTCCGCCGGTCGACGGTCATGGGACGAGCCTCCTCACGCGGCCTTGGTGAGATCGGTGACGAGCGTGTTGACGATCAGGCAGATGACGATGAGCGAGACGAAGAACACCGCCGTCGGCAGGTCCACGACGCCCTGGGTCAGCCGCGAGAAGTGGGTGAGGAAGCTGAAGGACGCGATCGTGTCGACGACGATCTGCGGCGTCCAGCCCCGGAACGCGGCCAGCACCATGTTGAGGCCGCTCATCAGGAAGAAGAAGCAGGCGGCGGCACCCAGCACGAAGGCGATCACCTGGTTCTTGGTCAGCGCCGACATGCAGGCCCCGATGGCGATGAAGGAGCCGGCCATGACCCAGGACCCCAGATAGCTCACCAGGATCACGCCATTGTCCGGGTGGCCCAGATAGTTGACCGTGATCCACATGGGGAAGGTCAGCGCCAGGGCGATGCCGGCGAAGATCCAGGCGGCCAGGAACTTGCCGAGCACGGCCTGGAAGGTGGTGACCGGCAGGGTCATCAAGAGCTCGATCGTGCCGCCGCGGCGCTCCTCGGCCCAAAGGCGCATCGCGATCGCCGGCACGAGGAAGAGGTAGAGCCAGGGCTGAAAGACAAAAAAGCTCTGCAGGTCGGCCTGGCCGCGGGCGAAGAAGTTGCCCATGAAGAAGGTGAAGGCGCCGGCCAGCGCCAGGAAGATGACGATGTAGATGTAGGCGAGCGGCGTCGTGAAGTAGGCCGCGAGCTCGCGCTTGAGGATGATCCAGACGGGACGCATCGGCTTCGGCCTCAGTGAACGCTGGCGGCGGGGGCGGTGAGCTCGCGAAAGACGTCGTCGAGCCTGCCCTGCTCGACCACGAGCTCGTCGATCTCGACGCCCGCCTGACGCACGGCGTCGCCCACGGCCGTCGTGATGGGCGCGCCGTCGGCCGGGACGAGCAGGAGGCTCGCCACGCCGTTGACCTTGCCCAGCGGCCGCACCTCTCGGACCCCCGGCACGCCGGCGGCGAGCCGCTCGATGCGCGGCAGCAGGTTGACGTTGAAGGTGAGGCGGACCGCGTTGTGCCACTCGGAGCGGCGCTTCAGCTCGTCGGGCTTGGCGTCGGCCACGATCCGGCCGCGGGCGATGATCACGGCCCGGGTGCAGACGGCGTCCACCTCCTCCAGGATGTGGGTCGAGAGGATGAGCGCCTTGTCCTCGGCCATGGCGTGGATGAGCTTCCTCACCTCGTGCTTCTGGTTCGGATCGAGCCCGTCCGTCGGCTCGTCGAGAACGAGAACCGGCGGGTCGTGCAGGATGGCCTGGGCGAGGCCGACGCGGCGCTTGAAGCCCTTGGAGAGCGTCTCGACCGGGCGGTGCGCCACCTCGCCCACGGCCGTGCGCTCGATCGCCTGGGCCAGCCGCGTGCGCAGCTCGGCACCGCTGAAGCCGCGCATCTCGGCGATGAAGGTGAGGAAGGCCTTCACCGTCATGTCGCCATAGGCCGGAGCGCCCTCCGGCAGATAGCCGACGCGGCGCTTCACCTCGATGGGCTGGCGCACGACGTCGAAGCCCATGACGCTGGCGGTGCCGCCCGATGGTGCGAGGAAGCCGGTCAGCATGCGCATCGTCGTCGACTTGCCGGCGCCGTTCGGCCCGAGGAAGCCCAGGACCTCGCCCCGCTCGACCGCGAAGCTCACCTCCTCCACGGCATGGACCGGGCCGAAGCGCTTCGCCAGCCTGTCGAGCCTCACCATCTCCTGCACGACCGCCCTCCGCTGCCGCTCCGGCGCGACGTCATTCTCGAGCCTCCTCATCATCCGCGCGGGCCCGCTCGAGGGGGCCCGGGTGGATCGGCGCTTTGGATCACGCAGGGTGCGGATAGGAGACAAGCGAGGGCCGCATCAACCCCTTTTTCGATGAAGATATTGTCATTCAAAGGAAATTCGGCGCCAACCCTCGCAGCGTGGCGGAGATGTTCGCCTTTTGCGAGAGTCTCCGCGGGGCCGGGTCGGCGCGCTCTCCCCGCTGCTCGTGGCCGAAGGGCGTGGTTGGGTGCGAGGCCCAACTGGGCTAAAGGGGGCGCCGGCGCTGGCCAGCGGGGATGGAAGCGGATGCTCGGCACCTTCAAACGCCACGGCCGCGCGCTCGAGACGGTCCAGCTCGGGCCCGGGCTCGCCTTGGCCGAGGACATCGTCTGGGTCGACCTCCTCACCCCGACGATGGAGGAGAAGCGGTTCATCGAGGGGGCGCTGGGCATCGAGGTGCCGACGCGCGAGGAGATGCGCGAGATCGAGGCCTCGTCCCGGGTCTATGAGGAGGGCGAGGCGCTCTATCTCACCGCGACCGTGCCGGTGAACGCCGACGAGCCGTCCCCCACCTCGACCGAGATCACCTTCATCCTCAAGCAGGACCGGCTGGTGACGCTGCGCTATGCCGAGCCCCGGCCGTTCCGCGCGGTGAGCTCGAGGCTGGAGCGGCAGGGCGGCCTTCTCCCGAACGGCGTGGCGGTGCTGTTCTGGCTGCTCGATGCGATCATCGCCCGCCTGGCCGACGTCCTCGAGCGGGTGACCGCCGACATGGACGGGCTCTCACACGAGATCTTCGCCTCGGCGACGAGCAAGCCGGGCGGCAGCAGCGAGCGGCCCGACCTCGTCGAGGCGCTGGCGCGGATCGGCCGCGACGGCGACACCGCCTCGAAGATCAGGGACAGCCTCTTGACCCTGCAGCGCATCCTGCTGGGCGTCAGCACGAGCGAGCGGCTGCCGGCGGGCGCCCGCAAGGAGATCCGCCAGCGGGCCCGCGCGCTCACGCGCGACATCGGCTCGCTCACCGACCATTGCGGGTTCCTGTCGAGCAAGATCAACCTCCTGCTCGACGCCACGCTCGGCCTGATCAGCATCGAGCAGACCAACATCATCAAGATCTTCTCGGTGCTGGCGATCGTCTTCCTGCCGCCCACCCTGATCGCCAGCGTCTACGGGATGAACTTCGCCACGATGCCCGAGCTGCACTGGGAATGGGGCTACCCCTTCGCCATCGTCCTGATGGTTCTCTCGGCCATCCTCCCCTATCTCTTCTTCAAGCGTAAGCGATGGCTCTGAGCGACCCCGGCGGGCGCAGCACCCGGGCGAGGGGGAGGGCTGCGTCGGTCCGAGGTTGTGCGGACGCGGACGACCGCTAGAATTGCAGCAGATTTGGAAACGGGCCGCCCACCGGCGGCAGCGGGAGGGAAGGATGGCGAAGTTCGGGATCGGACAGTCCGTCAGGCGGGTCGAGGACCAGCGCCTGGTGCAGGGCGCCGGCCGCTACACCGACGACATCAGCCTACCGGGGCAGGCCTACCTCGCGGTTGTGCGCTCGCCCTATGCGCATGCGACGATCAAGGGCATCGACGCCGCGGCCGCCAAGGCAGCGCCGGGCGTGCTTCTGGTGGCCACCGCCGCCGATCTCGAGGCGGTGGGCGACAACAACATCCCCTGCTTCGCGCCGGTCGACAACCGCGACGGCTCCAAGCCGCCGATGCCGAAGCACCCGATCCTGGTGGGCGACAAGGCCCGCTATGTGGGCGACAACGTGGCCTTCGTGGTGGCGGAGACCCGGGCCCAGGCGCGGGACGCAGCCGAGCTCGTGGAGGTCGACTACGAGCCGCTCGACGCCGTGGCCGACACGGCAGCGGCGCTCGAGCCCGGCAAGCCGCAGGTTCACGCCGAGTGCCCGAACAACATCGCCTATGACTGGCACTATGGCGACGCGGCGGCGGTGGAGAGCGCCTTCGCCAAGGCCAAGCAGGTGGTCAAGCTCGAGCTCATCAACAACCGCCTCGTCGCCAACGCGATGGAGCCGCGGGCGGCGGTGGCCGAGTTCGACAAGGCCACGGGCGAGCTCAAGGTCCAGACCTGCACCCAGGGCCCCTGGGCGTTCCGCGACACGCTGGCCGCCAATCTGGGCCTGGCACCCGAGAAGGTGCGCGTCGCCACCCCCGACGTGGGCGGCGGCTTCGGCATGAAGGCCATGTACTATCCCGAGTACACGATGGCCGCCTTCGCAGCGCAGAAGCTGGGCCGGCCGGTCAAGTGGACGAGCGACCGGGCCGAGGCGTTCCTCTCCGACAGCATGGGCCGCGACCACGTCACCACGGCCGAGGCGGCGTTCGACGAGAACAACCGCATCACGGCGCTCCGGGTGAACACGATCGCCTCGATGGGTGCCTACTACTACCTCTTCGCACCCTTCATCCCGACCGGCGCCGCGCTCAAGGTGCTGCCCGGCGTCTACGACATCCCGGTGCTGAGCTACGGGGTGAAGGCCGTCTTCAACAACACCGTGCCGGTCGACGCCTATCGCGGTGCCGGCCGTCCCGAATCGATCTACTGCATGGAGCGGCTGATCGAGAAGGCGGCGGGCGAGCTCGGGGTCGATCGCGCCGAGCTGCGGCGCATCAACTTCGTCAAGCCCGAGCAGATGCCCTACAAGACCGCCGCCGGCGAGCTCTACGATTTGGGCGAGTTCGCCCGCGTCATGGATGCCGCCATGGCCAAGGCCGACTGGAAGGGCCTGGCATCCCGGCGCGACGAGGCTGCCAAGCGCGGCCTCTATCGCGGCATCGGCATGTGCTACTACATCGAATCGACCATGGGCGATCCGACCGAGCACGCGACGATCCGCTTCGAGACCAACGGCGACGTCTCGGTGCTGGTGGGCACCCAGTCGAACGGCCAGGGCCACGAGACGGCCTATGCCCAGGTGCTGACCGACCGTCTGGGCGTGCCCTTCGAGCGCATCCGCGTCATCCAGGGCGACACGGCGCAGATCAAGTCGGGCGGCGGCACGGGCGGCTCGCGCTCGCTCACGGCCCAGGGCATGGCGATCCGCGACTGCTCGGACGTCGTCATCGAGAAGGGCAAGGCCTTCGCGGCCCAGGTCTTCGAGGCGGCCACGGCCGACATCCAGTTCCTCGAGGGCACCTTCAAGGTCGCGGGCACCGACCGCGAGATCGGCATCATGGAGCTGGCCGAGAAGGCGCGGACGATGACGGTCCCCGGCATCGACGCCGGCGGGCTCGATTCCGCGGCCACCACCGTCCTGCCGGCCTGGACCTTCCCCAATGGCTGCCACATCGCCGAGGTCGAGGTGAACCCCGACACCGGCGTCACGACGGTGGTCAACTACAACATCGTCGACGATTTCGGCGTGGTGCTGAACCCGATGCTGGTCGAGGGCCAGGTGCATGGCGGCATCGTCCAGGGCATCGGCCAGGCGCTCCTCGAGAACGCCGTCTACGACGATGCGGGCCAGCTCCTGACCGGCTCGTTCATGGACTACGGCATGCCGCGCGCCGACAACATGCCGGCGTTCAACTTCTCGACCATCGAGGTTCCCTGCAAGAACAACGCGATGGGCGTGAAGGGCTGCGGCGAGGCCGGCTCGGTGGGCTCACCGGCGGCGGTGATCAACGCCATCATCGACGCGCTGAGCCCGCTGGGTGTCACCGAGGTCGACATGCCGGCCACGGTCGAGCGGGTGTGGCGTCTCTGTCAGGCCAACCGCAAGGCCGCCTGAGCGACGGGACGAGGTGGCGCTGCGCTAGGGCGCGGCGCCACCGAGGCCTGCCAGGCTCTCGACGCAGGCCGTGGCGAGAGCGGCGTTGACCGTGGCGCTTCCCACCATCAGCCGGGCGAGGCTCGAGCCGGTGAGCGTGTCGAGCGGGCGGTTGAAGCTGTCCTCGACGTAGCGCCCCCAGAGCGTCAGATGCGCGGAGGTCCAGGCATCCGCGAGAGCGAACGGCATCGCCGACAGCATGGGCGCCGACGGTCGCTCGGCCGCAGGGCGCGGTGAGGGCGCCCTGACGCAGGGCACCGACAGGGCGGAGATCGCATAGCGGCGTCGTCTGAAGGCGCTGTCATTGGCCGGGGCCGCGACGAAGGTCACGTCCTTGGCGACAAGGGCTGGCTGGATGACGACGGGCTTCTGCCCCGTCTGGCATGGTGATGAAGATATCATTCTTATGATCTGTCTTGACGCGCCTAGCCTCAACCGTCTCGGACGGCGTTCCTGTTGCGCAGGGTCTAGCCCGCCGCGGAACCTTCCACAAGCCGGCGCCGCCGATTCGTGATCGTTAAGCGACAGATCTTGACAAAGAGTCACCAAAAGGCGTCAGAGCGCTTTCGGATGCGCACCACCTGGCACAAGAGCGCCTGCGCAAGCGAGGCCGGCGGCGGATCCGTCGCCGGTGGCGGGGTGCCTCAAAGCGGCGATGGGATCGGATCGGCAGCACCCGGCGGGCAGGCGCCGACCTGATAGTGCTCCTGGATCAGCTGCCAGGCCTGCTCCGCCGTCTCGACATAGCGGAAGATGTCGAGGTCCCGCTCGTCGATCACCCCGGCCTCGACCATCGCCTCGAAATTGACGATGCGCCGCCAGTAGCCGGCGTCGAACAGCAGCACCGGCATGCGGCGCGCCCTGCCGGTCTGGATCAGGCACAAGGTCTCGAACATCTCGTCCAGCGTGCCGAAGCCGCCGGGAAAGACGACGAGCGCCCGCGCCCGCGTCAGAAGGTGCATCTTCCTGAGCGCGAAATAGTGGAACTGGAAGCAGAGCTCGGGCGTGACGTAGGGGTTGGGCGCCTGCTCGTGCGGCAGGACGATGTTGTGGCCGACGCTCATGGCCCCGGACTCGGCGGCGCCGCGGTTGGCGCCCTCCATGATGCCGGGCCCGCCACCGGTCACGATCGTGTAGATCGGCCGCCCGCTCTCGTCTTTGGCCGAGGAGGCGAGTGCCGCGAAGCGGCGGGTCTCGTCATAGTGCCGCGACAGCGCGAGCAGCTGCCGCGCCGAGGCGGCGGCCCGGGCGATGCGCGGATCGTCGGGGCTGGCCTCCGCCTTCGCCTCGGCCTCGCGCACCCGCGCCAGGGCCTCCGCCCGCTCGACGATGCGGGCGCTGCCGAAGACGACGATGGTCCGCTCGACGCCCTGGGCCTGGAGCGCCAGCTCGGGCTTCAAGAGCTCGAGCTGCAGGCGCACCGGCCGCAGCTCGTCGCGAAGCAGGAACTCGGTGTCGGTGAACGCCAGCCGATAGCTCGGTGCTGCGGTCTGGGGCGTCTCCTGCGTGCGTCTGGCAAGGCCCGCATCCTCGCGCGCGCTCGGCAGGTTGACGTGCCTGGTATCGCCCTCGTCCATCGCTCATCTCCAACGGCCGTTTCCGGCGGGACGGCTCTTGTGGCGCGAGCATCGTGAGGACGCAATGCGTAGGACCGGCAAAGAGAAGCCGGCCCACCTGAACGCGGCCGGCCCCGCAACCTAGATTGCGGGGCCGACGCGCCGGACGCTGGTGGCGAGGCTCGGCCGATCAGGCGGCGAGCGACTTCGCCTCGTCGAAGTTGGCGGTGGCGCGCTTCACGAAGAGGTCCACCACCTCGTTCTGGGCCTTCATGCCGAGGTCCATGGTCTCCTTGACGTCGGCCATGGCCTTCTCGATGGCCGCCTTGGCCTCCTCGACATAGGCCTGGGGCTGCTTCTTCGCGTCCCAGCCCTTCATGAGGCCCTCGCTCTTCGCGAAGTACTCCTTCATGAGCTCGGTCTGACGCTTGGCGACGGTCTGGGCCAGGTCGAACATGATGCGCTGAGCGGCGACGAACGTCTCGATGTTTGCCTTCTGCATGGCAACCATGGCGTCCATGTCGAACTTGGGCATTGGCGGCAGAGCGTTGGACTTCGTGGTCATCGGTTTCTCCGAGTGGGGTCGCCGGTGATTGTTGCGGCGCAGCAAACATATCGCATCTTGGCATTCCTTAAGCAAGAAGCTCGATGCTGCGGCGCACAAATCACGGGGGCGATATCATGCGACGAGTCGTCCCACCCGCTCGAGGGCGGCGGGCGCCGCAAGGCCGTAGCGGTCGAGCGCTGGGCCCACGATGCGCTGGACCTCGGCCCGGCCCAGGCTGTCCATCAGGGCGCAGGGCGGCTTGCCGAACCTGAGCGCCAGCCTGGCGCCCTGATCGATGTCGCCCGGGCTCGCCACACCCTCGTCCAGCTCCTGCAGGATCGGCAGGAAGCAGCCCAGCATCAGCCGGTCGGCGAGCTTGCCCCGGCGATCCTCGGGGACGGCCGCGGCCTCGCCGATCTCCCACATCCCGTCCGCCTCGCCCAGCTCGACCATCGAGCGGGCCGGCGCATAGAAGGGCCCGAGCGGCTCGAGATTGTGGATGGCGTGCAGGTTGATGCGCGGCTTGACGAGGTTCATCACCTGGAACGGGCCGGCGGCAGCACCCAGCACCTCCTTGGCCACCATGTCGATCTCGGCGGGCGTGCCCTCGCCCGCGTCCAGCGCCCGCACCGCCTCGTTGGTGTAGGGGCAGAAGAAGCGGTTGACGGCAAAGCCGTAGCTGTCCTGGCAGCGCAGCGGCGTCTTGCCGGTCTGCTGGCAGAAGGCGAGCGCCGCCTCGATCGTCGCCCCCGCCGTCTCCGCGCCCTGCACCACCTCGACGATCGGGCTCACCTGGGCGGGGCTGAAATAGTGCAGGCCCAGGAACCGCTCCGGCCGTGCCACGTGGCGGGCGAGGTCGGAGACGCGCAGGCAGCTCGTGTTGGTGGCGACCAGCGTGTCGGGCTCGAGCGTCTCGGACAGCTTGGCCAGGATCTCGGCCTTGAGGTCGAAGTCCTCGAAGACGGCCTCGATCACGAGATGACAGTAGCGCAGCTGGTCGAGGCCCGGCTCCGTCACCAGCCGCGCCAGCGCCGCATCGGCCTGGAAGCCGTCGACCCGCCCCTTCTCGACCGCCCGTGCGAAGTGGCGCTTCGCCGTCGTCATCGCCTTCTCGAGCTGGGCCGGGCTGCTGTCGACGAGCCGCACGTCGAGGCCGTGCTCGACGAGGTTGATGCCGATGCCCGATCCCATCGTGCCGGCGCCGACGATGCCCACTCTGGCAATACCCATGCGTCGGGGGTCCTTTTCTGTCAGGCCGGCCCGAAAAGATCCGGCGCCAGCTGCTTCTCCAGCTGCGCCTGATCGAGCCGCACGAGATCCTTGTCAATCTCGAGCCCGACCTTCTCCGCGACCTGGGCCGGCATCAGGGCGCGGAGATCGCCCAGCGTCCTGGGTGCTGCGACCAGCACCAGGCGCTCGACCTGGCCCTGCACCACTGCCTCGCGCAGCATCTGGGCCAGCTCGCGGGCGAAGCTCTCCTTCTCGTAACGCTGCGGGTCGGTGTGAGGCTCCATCCCGCTGCGCTGGCCGGGCCCGCTCGAGGAGAAGGCGCGACCCTGGCGGTCGGAGACGATCTCCGAGGTCTTCTCGCGCGACCGCGCCGACGCGGCCTCGCGCACCAGCTCGAGCCGCCGCTCGGCCCGATCGACCCTGAAAAAACGGGCCTCGGCTCCATCGGCGACCAGCACCCAGGTCTCGGGGGTCCTCATCGCGGTCTCCCCTGCGTCATGCCCGCGCTTCGTCCTCGGACGGAGCATCGGCGGTAAGGATCTCGTAAACCTGCCGCGTCCGCCCCTCGAGCGGATGCGGGCCTTCGCCCAGCACCTCCTCCTCGCCCCGGGCGAACAGAAGCGCTCGCTCGATCTCGGCAAAGGACGCGCCGGTGGCGAGAATGGCCGCGGGCTTCCACGGATCGGCATCGCCGACGAGCCTTGCTATCTCGCTCAGGGTGGGCGCGCCGGTTGGCGTGACGGACTGGATCCTCGAACTGATCGGCATGGCCTGAGGCTCCCCTCTGCTGCCGAAGCATCGATCACCCTCACCCATCAAGGATGGCGTCACATTGCGCTGGATCAACCGTGGCCGCTCAGGGATCGGGCCCGAAATGCGTCAGGCCGAGCGCCTCGCCCGGCGCGGCGTCAGGGCCGCCACCGCCGCCTCCAGCCGCTCCTGCGAGCGGCAGGTGTCGAGCACGACGAGGCTCGGCGCGTGGCCGGCGATCGCCTCCTCGAGAAGCGACGGGTCGTCGCTCGCCAGCGCCTCGATCGCCACCTGTGGCGCAACCCGGCCCAGCCGACGGCGCGCCTCCTCCATGCGATCCTCGGCCGAGGCCAGCCCGGCGGCCAGCGCCAGCACGACGAGCGGCAGCCGGCCGTCGATCGCGAGCCCGGCGCCGAGATCGAGCGCGTCGCCGCCGCCGTCATAGACGACGAGCACCGGCCCCCAGCCCCGGCCGATCAGCACGACGGGGCAGGGCGGCGGCCGGCTCGGGCGCTGGCCGGCGGCGGCGCGGCGCAGCCTCGTCCCGAGCGCCAGGATGTCGCTCGCCTCGAGCCGGGCCTCGGCAAGGCCGCCCGCCAGGATCTCGAAGGACCAGTGGATCCGCTGTGCCTCCGCGCTGCGGGCCAGCGCCAGCCGCGCACGCTCGGCCACGACGCGCATGGCGCGCCGGGTCGAGACGACATCGAGCCCGGCCTCCTCGAAGGCCCCGCTCGAGACCATCCGCGCGAAAGGCAGGCTCGCCGCCGCCAGGAGGTCGGCGTCCTCGATGAAGAGCGCCAGCATCTCGCGCCGCAGCCGGGCGGCCAGCCGGACGGCCGCCTCGACGGTGCGCAGGCTGTCCTCGTCGCCGCCGATGGCGACGACGAGACGCGATCGGCCGACCGGACGCTCCTCGCTCATGCCTTGTCCTCGCCCGCCCCGAGCCTCTTCTCGTCGTCGGGGCGCCCGAAGGCGCGGCGCTGCTCCGCCAGCGCGCGCAATCGATCCTCGACCTTACGAAAGACGCTGCCCTCGGGGAAGAGACCGTCGGCGCCGCGCTTGCCCGCCGGCATGCCGGTCAGAAGCTCGATGCCCTCCTCGATCGTCGCCACCGCGAAGATGCGGAAGCGCTCGGCCGCCACGGCGCGCCTCACCCGGTCGTGGAGCATGAGGTGGCGGCGGTTGGTGGCCGGGATCAGCACGCCGTTCTGGCCGTCGAGGCCGCGCGCCGCGCAGAGGTCGAAAAAGCCCTCGATCTTCTCGTTGGCGCCGCCGATCGCCTGCACCTCGCCCTTCTGGTTGACCGAGCCCGTCACCGCGAAGCACTGCCGGATCGGCACCTCGCCGATGGCCGAGAGGAGCGCATAGAGCTCGGCCGAGGAGGCGCTGTCGCCGTCGACGCCGCCATAGGACTGCTCGAAGACGAGCGAGGCCGAGAGCGAGAGGGGCACGTCCGGTGCAAAGGTCGCGGCGAGAAAGCCCTGAAGGATCAAGACACCCTTCGAGTGCAGCGGGCCGCCCAGCTTGACCTCGCGCTCGATGTCGACGACGTGGCCGCTGCCCATGCTGACGCGGCAGGTGATGCGGCTGGGCCTGCCGAAGGCGAAGCCGCCCAGCTGCAGCACCGAGAGGCCGTTGATCTGGCCCACCGCCTCCCCGCTGGTGGCGATGCCGATGGTGCCCTGGACGATCTGCTCCTGGGTGAGCTCGCGCACGCGGTCGAGACGGTGGGTGCGCGAATCGCCGGCCTTGACGACCTCCTCGCCGCCGATGACGGCCTTGCCGGCCTCGCCCGCCCAGAAATCGGCCTCGCGCAGCAGGTCGACGAGGTCCTCGAGATCGGCCGTGAGCTTGTCCTTGTCGCCCGCCTGGCGCACCGCGTGCTCGAGCGCGCGGGCAACACCCTCGCGGTCGAGCGGCCGCAGCTTCTCGTCGCGCGCCATCCGTCCGATGAGGCGGGCGTAGAGGCCGATGGTGGCCGCATCGCGCACGACCTGCTCGTCGAAGTCGGCCGCGATCTTGAAGAGGCGCGAGAACTCCGGGTCGGCCTGGGCCAGGAGGTAGTAGATCATCCGATCGCCGACGATGACGATCTTGACGTCCAGGGGCACCGGCTCGGGCTCGAGCGTGGCGGTGGTGAGGAGGCCCGCCGCCTGCATCGGCGCCTCGATGCGGATGAGCCCGGCGAGCAGCGCCCGCTTCAGCCCGTCATAGGCGAAAGGCCGCGTCAGCAGCTTTTGCGCATCGAGGATCAGATAGCCGCCATTGGCGCGATGCAGGGCGCCGGCGCGGATCATCAGGAAGTCGGTGACGAGATTGCCCATCTCGGCCCGATGCTCGATGCGCCCGATCAGCCGGTCGAAGCTCGGATCGTCCTCGTAGACGACGGGGGCGGCATTCTCCTCGCTGCTGTCGACGAGGAGGTTGACGCGGTAGCGGCGGAACAGCGGGTGGCCGTCCTCGGCCAGCGGCACCTGGCCCGCCGACTGCTCGGGGATCTGCAGGAACGCCTCGACATGGTCGATGATGTCCTGGCGCGCCTTGTCCAGCTGGTCCTGCACCTCGGGCAGGTCCTCATAGGCCGGCCGCAGCGCGTCGAAAAGATAGCCCACCGCGAAGGACGCGGTCGCATCGTTGAGCTTCTTGAGCTTGTCCCGGGTCTCCTTCATCCAGGCGGGCCCGTGCGCCAGGGCGTCCCGGAGCTGCTTTTGCAGCGCCTCGACCTCCGCCTCGATCTGCTTCCTGCGTCGCCTCGGGGAGCTGCTGGAACTGCTCGGGGTTGATGATCTTGCCGTCCGCCATCGGCGCGAAGGCAAAGCCCATGGGCGCCCTGATGAGCGCGATGCTCTTGGCCCGCGCCGCCTCCTCGACCTCGCCCGCCGCCTGCTCCTGGCGCTCCTTCAGCTCCTCCTCGATGACCTGGCGCCGCGTGCGGTACGCCTCGTTCTCGAAGGCGTTCCTGCAGCGCCGGCAGAAGCTCGGCCAGCAGCCTTTGCATGTCGCCGCGCAGCGAGGCGCCGCGGCCGGCGGGCAGGTGGAGAAGGCGCGGCACGCGCGCCTCCTTGAAGTCCGCCACGTAGCAGACGTCGCCCGGCCGGGCCTCGTCCTTTGCCTTGGCCTCCAGCATCTGGCGGATGACGGTGTGCTTGCCGATGCCCTCGGGCCCCAGCGCGTAGACATTGTAGCCGCTGCGCCGGCTCGAGAGCGCGTAGCGCAGCGCCCCCAGCGCCCGCTCCTGGCCGATGATGCCGTCGGGGTCGGGAAGATCGGCGGTGGTCTCGAAGGCGAGGTCGTCCTCGGGGCAGCACCAGCCGAGTGCCTCGTCCGACAGTGGCGCGATCTCGGCCATCGGCCCTCCCCCCATTTTCCGCCGGCCCGTCGTCGCGGTGCGTCGAGACTGGCGGTGTCTCGCGTCTTATAGTGGCCCGCCGTGAGACAGGGTCAATCCACGCTGACGATGCACGCGCGCCCGAGCCTCGACCGGACGGCCGTCCTCCTGCTGCTGCTCCTGTGTGCCTGCTGGGGGCTGGCGCAGGTGGCGATCAAGGTTGCCAACGAGGGCGTCTCGCCGGTCTTCCAGGGAGGCCTGCGCTCGCTCGGCGCTGCGCTGCTCGTGCTCCTGTGGTCGGCCTGGCGCGGCGTCGGCCTCACCCGGCGCGACGGCACGCTGGGCTGGGGCCTCGCGGTGGGCCTCCTCTTCGGCTTCGAGTTTTGTCTCTATTACGCCGGCATGTCGCTCACCACCGCCTCGCGCGGCGTGATCTTCCTCTACACCTCGCCCTTCGTGGTGGCGCTGGGCGCCCATCTCTTCCTCAAGGGCGACCGGCTCTCGGGCAGCAAGGTCATCGGGCTCGTGGCGGCCTTCGCGGGCCTCATCGCGGCCTTCGCCGACGGCCTGCGCTTCGCCACCGCGCGCGGCCTTCTGGGCGACGGCCTGTGCCTCGCCGCCGCCGTCCTTTGGGGCGCCACCACCGTCATGATCAAGGGCTCGCCCCTGACCCGCGTGGCACCCGAGAAGACACTGCTCTACCAGCTGGGCATCTCGGCCCTGCTCCTGCCGGCGCTGGCCTGGCTGCTGCACGAGCCCGGCCTCTTCCGGCCGACGCCGCTCGTGCTGCTGGCCATCGCCTACCAGATCGTCATCGTCGCCTTCGCGAGCTACGTCGCCTGGTTCTGGCTCATGACCCGCTACCCGGCCTCGCAGCTCGCGACCTTCACCTTCATGGCCCCGATCTTCGGCGTCGCCTTCGGCGGCCTGTTGCTCGGCGAGCCGGTGGGCCTGACGCTGGTGGCCTCGGTGGCCCTGATCGCCGCCGGAATCTGGCTCGTCAACCGCCCGGCCCGGAGCTCGCCGCGGTCCCTGCCTTCCCGCAGATGACAGGCGCGCCGGCTTGCCCTAGATCCGTCTCGCTGCTCGCCCGTCGTGGGGCGACGTCACGAGGGGCGGCCTACCGCTGACGAGCCTTGCTCTCGATAGCCTGAATTTCCTCCTGGCCGACGTGCGGGGCGCGCTCGGCCCCTATCTCTCCATTTTCCTTCTCACGAGCGAGCACTGGGACCAGGCCTCGATCGGCATCGTGCTGACCGTGAGCGGGCTCGCCGGCATCGCCGTGCAGACGCCGCTGGGCGCCCTCGTCGACAGCGTGCGGGCCAAGCGGGCGATCGTCGTCGTGGCGCTGGCGGGAATCGCTGCGGCGGCGCTGGGCATCGCCCTCGTCCCCACCTTCCTCGTCGTGCTCCTGGCCATGGTGCTCCTGGCCGTCACGGGCGACCTTCTGGGCCCCGCCGTCTCGGCCATCACGCTGGGCCTCGTGCCGCGCGAGGCGCTGGCCCGCCGCCTCGGCCGCAACGCCGCGTTCGATCATGCCGGCAACGTCTTCGTGGCGCTGGTCGCCGGTGCCGTCGGCTGGTGGATCTCGCAGCGCGCCGTCTTCCTTCTCGTGCCGGTCTTCGCGGCGCTGGCGACGGCGAGCGTGCTCCTGATCCCGGCGCAGGCGATCGACGTCGATCGGGCGCGCGGCCTCGAGCCCGGCGGCGTCGACGATGGCGGCCGCAAGCCCTCGGGCTGGCGCACGCTCGTCGAGTGCCGCCCGCTGCTGCTCTTCGCCGCCTGCGTTCTTCTTTTTCACCTCGCCAACGCGCCGATGCTGCCCCTCGTGAGCCAAAAGCTGGCGCTGGCCGACAAGCAGGCGGCGACGGCCTTGACCTCGGCCTGCATCATCGCGGCCCAGCTCATCATGCTGCCCATGGCGATCCTCGTCGGCGCCACCGCCGACCGCTGGGGCAGGAAGCCCTTGCTGCTCGCGGCCTACGCCATCCTGCCGATCCGCGGCGTGCTCTACACCTTCTCCTCGGCCGTCCCCTGGCTCGTGGGCGTCCAGCTCCTGGACGGGGTCGGCGCGGGGCTGCTGGGCGCCCTCACGCCCCTCGTGCTGGCCGACCTGATGCGCGGCACCGGCCGCTACAATGTGAGCCAGGGGGCCGTGGCGACGGCGCAGGGCATCGGCGCCTCGGTCAGCAACGCCATCGCCGGAATCATCGTCGTCGAGGCCGGCTATAGCAGCGCCTTCTTGACCCTTGCCGCCTTCGCCGCCGTGGCGCTGGCCGCCCTTTTTCTCATGATGCCCGAGACGCGCGAGCAGGCCAGGGACGCCGCCGCAGACCCCTGACGTCGCCGTCGACCGGAGTGTCGCATGACGGGCGACACGCTCCTCATCGTGACGCTCGCGATCTTCGCCTTCACCTACCTCGTGCTGGCGATCGGCCGCCTGCCTTTTTATCACATCGACCGGGCGGGCGCGGCGCTCCTGGGCGCCAGCCTCATGGTGGCCGTGGGCACGCTCAGCCTCAAGGAGGCCTACGCCGCCATCGATCTCGACACCATCACGCTGCTGCTCGGCATGATGATCGTCGTGGCCAACCTCAAGCTCTCGGGCTTTTTCCAGCTCACCAGCGCCTGGGTGGCAGGGCGCGCCGGGCACCCGCTCGTGCTGCTCGTGGGCGTCACCCTGGTCGCGGGCTTTTTTTCGGCCTTTCTCGTCAACGACACGATCTGCCTCGCGATGACGCCGCTCGTGCTCGAGCTGGCGCTGCTGCTGGGGCGCAATCCGGTGCCCTACCTCCTGGCCGTCGCCATGGCCTCGAACGTCGGCAGCACCGCCACGACCACGGGCAACCCCCAGAACATCATGATCGGCAGCCTGTCGCAGATCCCCTACGGCAGCTTCGCCGCCGCCCTGTCCCCGATCGCGGCCGTGGGCCTTCTTTTGACGGTGCTCCTGATCGCCCTCTTCTATCGGGGCGAGTTCTGGACCCGCCAGCGCCTCCGGGCCGTGACCCCGCGCGTCCGCTACAACCGGCCCCTCATGCTGAAGTCGGTCGCCGTCACCCTCGTCATGGTGGCGCTCTTCTTCGCCGGCCAGCCCATCGCCAAGGTCGCCATCGTCGCCGGCGCGTTTCTGCTCCTCACCAGGCGGGTAAAAGCCAAAAAGATCCATCGCGAGATCGACGGCGGCCTTCTGCTGATGTTCGCCGGGCTCTTCGTCGTCGTGGCCGGGCTCGACAAGGTGGCCCTGACGCCGGAGGTGATGGCGGCCGTGGGCCGGCTGCACCTCGATCAGGTGCCCGTGCTCGCCACCGTCACCGCCGTCCTCTCGAACCTCGTCAGCAACGTGCCGGCCGTGCTGGTGATAAAACCCTTCATCCCGGGGCTGCCGGATGCGCAGCATGCCTGGCTCGTGGTGGCGATGGCCTCCACGCTCGCCGGCAACCTCACCATCCTGGGCTCGGTCGCCAACCTCATCGTCGTGCAGAGCGCCCGCTCGCGCCACGTCGAGATCGGCTTTTGGGAGCACCTCAAGGTGGGCCTGCCGCTGACGATCCTCACGATCGCCGTGGGCGTCTTCTGGCTCGGGCGGCCCTGAGCCCCACGCCGCTCCTCAGCTGAAGGCGGCGGCGCGGGGGACAGGGCCGGTCGTCGTCACTTGGCGACGATGACGCCGATCTCGACATTGTAGTGCACGGCGGCAAGGCGCGACTCGACGGTCGCCCGCGCCGGCGCGCAGCCCTCGGCCAGCCACGCGTCCCACACGCCGTTCATCTCGTCGAACGTGCGCATGTCGGTGAGCCAGATGTTGGCCGAGAGAATCTTCGACTTGTCCGTCCCGGCCTGGGCCAGGAGCTTGTCGATCCTCTCCAGGATGTTCTTCGTCTGCTCGGCCACCGACGCCCCCGGCTTGTCGGCCGCCACCTGCCCGGCGAGATAGACGGTATCGCCATGCACCACCGCCTGGCTCATCCGCTTGCCGGCATCGATACGCTTGATCGCTGTCATGTCCGTGCTCCCGTGAATGGCGGGCGGACACTAGCGGCGAAAGCGGCGGAGGTCAGCAGGGGGATTGGGGGGAGGTGGCACGGTCTGGCTTGGGGACGTCTATCTCCTGAGGCTCTGGTCTTGCAGTTGAGGCCAACTGCTCCGCTCACGGCGCTCAGAAGCCTGACAAACTCCGGCCAAGCGCCCTGGCGATCCGCAACCCCGCAAGGTCACCCCGGGTGTTGGGCTCGCTCCTGTAGCGGATCGCCACGCGGAGGCTTCCCGGGCCGTGGAACCACGAGCCGCCACGGAGAACCCGCGCCGAGCCATCTCCTGTTATCCAGGCAGAGCCATCCGCAGGAGCGCCCTCGTAGCTATCATGATAGCAGTCTTCAACCCACTCCAAGACGTTACCCAAAACGTGTTTGAGACCGAATGGGTTTGCAGGTGACGACAGGTCATCCACTGCTATGGTCCTCTTTCGGAAGATTCCCTTCCTTCCTTGCCGATATTTAAAGTTGCCGTTGTAGTTGGCCCGATCGGTCGAGATAGTCGCGCCCATCCAAAACGGCGTCGTCGTCCCACCCCGTGCTGCGTACTCCCACTCTGCTTCGCTCAGCAGCCGATAGGCTTGCCTTGTCTTCTCCGCGAGCCAACCGACGTAGGCCATCGCATCGGTCCAGCTCACGCCCACCACTGGATCGCGATCCGTTTGCGCAAAGCCTGGGGCTCGCCAGCTCGCCAGCGGGTCCGGCTTCCAATCTGCGCCGTCCCAACGATAGATCCCGCCTTCCATGCCGTGCCCGGTATCATCAATAAACTTGGCGAACTCGCCACGCGTGATCGGATATCGCCCCACTGCAAACGGCGCCGCGATGATCACCTTGTGAAGTGGGCCCTCGTTCTCGTGCCGCTCCTCCTCATCGTCCGGCGAGCCCATCACGAACTGGCCAGCGGGCATGACAACCATCTCCGGGCACCAGAATGCATCGACGTCACGGAAGACGAGACCGGGTGTCCGCGTGAGTGAAGGGATCGGAGATAGCCCATTCGGCCGCCGTGTCGCCTTCCCTCGGCTACGCAGCGTCTCGCCGATCTCAGCAGCAAGCAGCTTCAACGCGGGCCGAACCTTCGCGTCTTCGGGATCGATGTCCGCGTATTCGCGCCAATCACGCCACTGACGCTTGCTCATCTCCGCAACGAGCCGATCCGCGCGCTTCCGCTCAGCATCCCGGAGCTGCCACGTGTCGAGATAAAGTAGCGGAAGTATGAGGTCGCTACGCCCTGCGGCCTCCTCCAGCTTCAGGAACTTCTCGAGCTCGTCGCGGCATCCCTCGCTCTCGAAGTAGCTGGGCGTCAAAATCGGTATCAGAAACCGTGCCTGCCCGAGGGACTCGTCCAGCCGCTCCAACCAGCGCTGCCCGATCTCGATCCCGTCCTTGTCCTGAAATACGTGGAACGGTCTGCCCGTCACGGCGCGGACGGCATCCTGCAGACGCTTGCGAAGCTTGGTGATGGCGCCGCCGTGGAACTCGTCGTCGAAATGCGCGTAGCTCAGGAACGCCTGCGGCTCTTGTGCTGCCATCACGACTTGCCGATGCCTCGTCCGTTCAACTTCAACGCTATTCGTAGATCAGACGGCTGAATTTGTACGCTCCCAATCGCCATGCTGTTTCGGATTTTGGCCGCCTCGCCATCCTCAGCCTACGCGTTCCCGACCATCCCCCTTCTCCTCCGGCAAAATCAACCCCGTGCCCGTAAACCCCCCATCCACGCACAGCACATGCCCCGTGACAAAGCCCGCCCCTGGGCCGGCCAGATAAAAAACCGCGTCGGCCACGTCCTCGGGCTGGCCGTAGTGGCCGGCCGGGATGCGGGCGAGCCAGGGGGCGCGGGTGGCGGGCGGGTGCATGTGGCGGACCATCTCGGTCTCGATCGGGCCGGGCGAGATGGCGTTGACCGTGATGCGGTGGGGTGCGAGCTCGACCGCCGCCACCTGGGTGAGGTTGACGACGGCGGCCTTGGAGGAGCCGTAGGCGGCGCGGTGGGCGAGGCCGCGCATCCCGGCGGTGGAGGCGATGTTGACGATGCGGCCGCCCGTGCCCTGCAGGACCATGCGCGAGGCCGCGGCTTTCAGGGTTGCGAAGAGGCCGAAGACGTTGATCCGGTAGACGCGCTCGAAATCGGCCACCGTGTGCTCGAGGATCGGGCCCTGCACGCCGATGCCGGCATTGTTGACGAGGATGTCGATCGCCGCCCAGGGCCGTCGCCGCCTTGTCGATGATCGGCCCGACGCCGTCGAGGTCCGAGAGATCGAGCGCCACGGCCCGGGCGTGGCTGCCGCCGGCGCGCAGCTCGGCCGCCACCGCCTCGACCGCGTCGAGCTTGAGGTCGGCCAGCGCCAGGGTAGCCCCAGCCTCGGCGAGGCGCCGGGCGACGACGCTTCCGATCCCTCCGGCGGCCCCGGTGACGATGGCACGCTTGCCCGCGAGCGACATGGCAGCCTCCTTTCTTGTCACGGTGATTGCCGCCGATGGTGGCGGACCGCGTGGCAGCGAGGCAATGCATAACATTCGGTAAGTCCGCCTCGCGGCGACGCCGGACTAGGCTGCCGCTGCGATCACCCCTGGGGCGGCGGTGAGAACGTGCCCGTCCTGCCGATCTGGAGAGGCCGATGATCCCAAGGAAAACCCTGGAGCGCCTTCCTGCCCTGGCGACCGCGGCGCTGCTCGCCGTCGTGGGCCTCGCCGCCGCTTCCCTGCCGGCAGGGGCAGCCGGCGCGCTCCCGGGCGACATCCTCATCGCCGACCGCGGCGGCGGGAAGCTTTTGATCGTCTCGCCGGAGAAAAAGATCGTCTGGTCGATGCAGCTCGCCTGGAAGAGCAAGCCCGGTGCCCATTCGAGATGGGCGGACGACGCCTTCCTCACGCCCGACCACCGCCACATCATCTTCAACGAGGAGGACAACCAGGCGATCGACATCGTCGACATCGCGACGAAGAAGGTCGTGTGGACCTACGGTCATCCCGGCCGGAAGGGCTCGGCCCCGGGCTATCTCAACACGCCCGACGACGCCTTCCAGCTCCCCGGCGGGACGGTCGAGGTGTCCGACATCGCCAATCAGCGGGTGATCTTCATCGATCCCAGGACCAAGCAGATCGTCAGGCAGTACGGCACCACGCTGAAGCGCCGCCACCGCCCGCCCGAGTTCCTCAACGCGCCCGACGGCGCCTACCCGACGCCGGACGGCGGGCTCATCGTCACCGAGATCGGCTGGGGCCACGGCACCCACAGCTACCTCGACAAGATCGGCGCCGACGGCAGGCTCGACTACAGCATCAAGACCGATTTCACCTACGCCTCGGACGGCAACGTGACGCCGGGCGGCGATGTGGTGGCCGTCGATTGGGTCAAGCGGGGCGCTGCCGCGATCTTTGCGCCGGGCGGCAAGGTGCTCTGGCGGTATCGTCCCGCATCGGGCCACGGCGCGCTCGACCATCCGTCCGACGCGGTGGTGCTGCCGAATGACAAGGTCCTGATCTGCGACGACTGGAACGACCGCGTCCTCGTCGTCGATCCCAAGACGAACAGGATCGTCTGGGAGTATGGGCACAAGGGCGTGGCCGGCAACGAGCCGGGCTACCTCAACATCCCCGACGAGGTGGTCCTGCTCCCGCCCGACTGGCGCTCGAAGCCGAGCTAGGAGGGGCCGCCGCCGAGGGCTTGGCGACGGATGAACGCCGTCATGAGGTCGAGCACGCGCTCGCGCGCCTGATGGTGCGGGACGTGGCCGCAGCCGGGCAGCAGGTGGCTCTCGACCGGGCCCGATACGCCCTTGGCGATCTCCTCGACCTGGGCGGCCGTGCCGTACTCGTCCTCCACGCCCTGCAACAGTAGCAAAGGTGCGCGGATGGCGGGCAGCGCCGCCTCGATGTTCCAGTCGCGGAAACTCGGGCGACAGCCAGGTGTCGGCCCAGGCGTCGAAGACTTCTTTTGTCTTGTCGCCGTGATGCCGCTCGAGGCGGCGCTCGAGGTCGCCACTTTCGAAGGCCTGGACGGCGAGGCGGATGCCGGCCAGCGCCTCCTCCTCGACGAAGACGTGCGCGGCCTCGCTCACCACCGCGAGCGGCCTCTCCGGGAAGGCGGCCGCGAACAAAAGAGCGATCGAGGCGCCGTCGCTGTGGCCCACCAGGATCGGCCGCTCGATGCCGGCCGCGTCCAGCAGCTCGGGCAGTGCCTGGCGAGCCTCGTCCTCGAGATATTTTGTCGTGCGCGGCCGGTCGAACGGATCGGAGGCGCCATAGCCCCAGCGGTCGTAGACGAGGCCCTGAAGGCCGAGCCGGGCACAGAGAAGATCCGGAAAATCCTTCCAGAAGCCGATGCAGCCCAGCCCCTCGTGCAGGAACACGATCGTTTTCTCGTCGGCTATCTCGGGCAGCACGCGCTGGGCGGCGAGGCGGTGGCCGCCGGCATGGACAAAGAAAGACTCGCGGCGGGTGGGCTGCACGGGCGCTTTTCCAACGGGATCGATGCTGGCAGCCCCTTAGCACAAAGCGCCCGCCGCGCCGCCCGCTCAGGAGCGCACGACCTC
Source organism: uncultured Alphaproteobacteria bacterium (assembly GCA_963735065.1). Classification (GTDB taxonomy): domain Bacteria; phylum Pseudomonadota; class Alphaproteobacteria; order Geminicoccales; family Geminicoccaceae; genus CAVTJL01. The sequence goes on from CAVTJL010000001.1 coordinate 1,301,664, forward strand.
GTAGAGGGCGGGGTAGTGCGGAAGCCGCTCCTGGCTGCCGGCCGTCAGCTCCAGAAACTCGGCGCTGCTCACCGCCTTTTGGAAATGCTCCGCCGTCTCCCATTCGGCGACGTTCACGTAGGTGAAGCGCGCGTCGGGCGAGACCGCCTTGTGCAGGCGGGTCGCGATGTAGCCCGGCTGCCGGCGCATGAACGCCGCCACCCGATCCCAGAACGCCAGCGCCTCCTCCTCCCGGCCCTTCGGCACCTCGAACGGGTTGATCAGGACGACCTTGCTCATGGCTGTGGCTCCTCTTGGGGGATGGGGTGGGCCTCGTCGGCCTCGAGCGCCTTTCGGGCCGCCTCGAGGGTGGCGAGGGCGTGGTCGAGGCCCGCGAGGCCCGCGGCCAGCCGGTTGGCCCAGCGCGCCTGGCGCTCGGATGCGCGGGCATAGGCCGTCCGGCCGCGCTCGGTGAAGGTGACGAGCTTGGCCCGCTTGTGCTCGGGGTTGGGGGCGAAGCGCACGAAGCCTTCCTCCGCCAGCTCGTTGGCGACGCGCTGCACGGCCTGGCGCGTGATGCCCATGGCGCGCGCGATGCGCGCGACCGGCAGCGGCTCGGCCGCCAGCGCCACCGCACCCAGCACCTGCCAGCGCGCGCTGGTGAGGCCGAGATCGCGCGTGAGCTCGTCGCCCGCCGCGAGGAGCCGCCCGTTGAGGCGAAAAACCTCCAGCACGAGCTCGGTGAAGAGCGCCCCTTCGGCGGTGTGGCTGTCCGGTGAATCGATCATGACAACAGACTGTCAAAACGACAGCGTATTGTCAATCATGCTGTGCGCTGGCGTCTCGTGGGCTCGGCCGGTCGAGGATGGCCCACCCGAGACAAGAAAAGCGCTGGCACGGCAAGTCCGCCCCTGGTCGTTCGATGAAGGACAAAGGCCAGTCGCGTGTGTCCAAGCCGGAACGATCGAGCGTTCCCGTAGCCATGGATGACGCGCGAATGATAAAATGGCCGATGGATCAAGGCGGGTCTGCAGTCATGCTCGAGCAGCAGGGGCGCGTGGTCGTCTGGCTTGCCATGGTCGTTGCCGGGGCGGCGCTCACGGCCTGCGGCAACGACATCCCGAGCTATCTCGACGAGCCCGAGGAGGAGCTCGGCCTGCGCGAGAGCTGGTACGGCAGCGATCATCGCCTCTTCCACGCGGCGCTGCTGCATCCCTACGCGGTGGGCCTCAGGACCAGCGGCTATGTCGTGGGCGTGGAGAAGGGCGACCAGGACAAGGTCGACGGCCCGAAGCTCGAGCCTGGGCTGCTCGTTCCCGCGCGCGAGAGCGACAGCGACCGCTTCAAGGCGATCCGCGCCCGGCTGGACGGCGACAAGAAAGCCCATCTCGTCACGCATGTGATCCGCTACGAGGCGAGCGCCGATACGGACGGTCGCGCCCGCGTCACGCAGTGCGTCGTCTACACCGCGCTCGACAGGCCGGCCGACGCCCCGCATCACGACGACCCGGCCGGGCGTCTCTTCAACCCGTGCCCCGGGCTCCCGGGCTACGCCCCGCCGCCGCAGCAGAGGCCGGGCGCCTTCGCCGCGAGCTGGACCGCGATCGACGACCTGCGCGAGCGGCTGATCCGCGACCTCCGGGATCCGCGCCACGGCTACACGGACATCCTCGTCGTCGTGATGGGCTGGAACACGGCGCAGGAGGAGGCCGTCGGCGATTTCAACGGCATCGTGGGCCAGCTCCTCGACGAGGCGCAGGCGCAAGGGCGGGAGTTCCAGCCGCTCGTCGTGGGCGTCACCTGGCCCTCGCTCTGGGCGCTGCCCGACTGGTCGGCGGTGCCGACGGCGCTCGTGCGCGGGCTCAGCTTCTTCAACAAGGCCGACGATGCGGAGGAGGTGGGCGTCACCTGGCTGCGCGAGGTCATCGCCCACGCCGTGCTGCCGGCCCGTGAGGCCGCGCGGGGCGTCATGCAGCAGCGCAGGGCGGCAGGCCCGGGCGCCCGGGTCGTGCTCATCGGCCACAGCTTCGGCGCCAGGGCGCTCGTCGCCGCCATCACGCAGCGCCCGCAGCTCCAGGCGCCGACCGGCTCGCCCGAGGGCTTTCTCGAGCGCCGCGACCCGGCGCTGCTGCTGGAGGGCGCCTTCGAGATCGAGCGGCTCTTCGACTGGGACAGGAGGACGACGGCCCGGCCCCGCACCCTCGAGGTGCCGTTCTCGGCCGGCGATCCCACCCTCGTCCTGACCGCCAGCGCCTTCGACAAGGCGGTGAGCGCAGCGCTCTGGGGCTGGTATGCGGGCGACATCCGCACCTACGACGAGGCCTGCAGCCACGCCGCGAGCGGCACGCCCTGGCGGGGCCTCTCTTTCGATGCGTTCGGCTGCGGGCTTGCGCGAAAGGTGGAGGAGCCGGCCTACGGTTTCGACCTCTGCACGCCCAACCAGCGCGTCGGGGTGGGGGTGGCGATGGACGGCAAGCGGGTCCGCTACATGGACGCCACCCACGTCATCAACTGCACGCCGCCGGCCGGCGCCGGAGGCTCCCACAGCGACATCCATCGCCGCGAGACCGCGCGTTTTCTCTTGGACGAGCTGCGCTAGGCGGGGCAGGAAGGGGCCGGGCCGGCGGTGGCCCGAACCAGGGGGAGGCTCTGCCATGTCCAACATGTTCTGGCTCGAGGACCGCGTTGCGCTCCTGACGGGCGCCTCGCGCGGGCTCGGCTTCGCCATGGCCGAGGCGCTGGCGGCGCACGGTGCGCACGTCATCCTGAACGGCCGCAACCAGGCCTCGCTCGACGCGGCGGCCGAGAAGCTCAAGGCCCAGGACTACAAGGCCGAGGCCCTGGCCTTCGACGTCACCGACCCGGCGGCCACCATGGACGCCGTCGAGCGCATCCGCGAGGTGCACGGCAGGCTCGACATCCTGATCAACAATGCCGGCATCCAGCACCGCGTGCCGCTGGTCGACTGGAAGGACGAGGATTTCGAGCGCCTCTTGGCCTCGCACCTCACCTCCGCCTTCCGCCTCTCGCGCGAGGCGGCGAAGCTCATGCTGCCGCTCAAGAAAGGACAGAATCATCAGCACGGGCAGCGCTGCCGCGATCCTCGCCCGGCCGACGATCCACGGCTACATCGCCGGCAAGACCGCGCTGCACGGCCTCACCCGCTCGATGGCGGCCGAGCTCGGCCCGCACGGCATCACGGTCAACGCCATCGTGCCCGGCTATTTCGCCACCGAGATGAACACGGCCCTCCTCAACGACAAGGACTTCACCAGCTGGGTCGAGAAGCGCACCCCGCTCGGCCGCTGGGCCCAGCCGCACGAGCTGGGCGGCGCCGCGGTCTTTTTGGCCTCGGACGCGGCGAGCTATGTGAATGGCCATCTGCTGGTCGTGGATGGCGGGATGACCGTGACGCTGTAGGGCGGCTTTCGTCCCCGAGGGCTCGGGCGGCCCATCGAAGGTCGTCGCCGATCCGCTACCGCCAGAATCCCTCGTGGACCGCCCGTGCCTCGTCGACGAGAAGCGGTCCCACCACCAGGGTGGGCCGCTGGCCGCCGGCGAAGACGGTCCGGCAGGGGAGATCAAAGGTGGGGTTGTCGGGATGGGAGCCGGTGAGGATCAGGAGGTCCTTCTCGGCCAGGCCGTAGACCACGCGGCCGACCCCCACCCAATAGACGCTGCCGGCGCACATCGCACAGGGCTCGGCGCTCGTGTACATGGTGGAGCCGGCGAGCAGCCGCCGGTCGAAGCGGCGCGAGGCCTGGCTCATCAGGTTGCGCTCGGCGTGGCAGGTGGCGTCGCGCTCGCTGGTCACCGTGTTCTCGGCCTCGAGCAGCACCTGGCCATCGGGCCCCACCAGGATCGCGCCGAACGGGTGGTTGCCGTGCGCGCGCGCCGCGGCGGCCACGGCGATGGCGCGGCGCAGATGGACCTCGTCCTGCCCGGATGTCGGCATCTTTTGTTCCTTTCGGCTCGAGCGGTACCTGCCCGAATGGCCGCCGATCCCGGGCTCGACGGTGATGGCTGAAAGGACATGCGTCAACCGAGGACCCGCCGCAGGACGGGCGGATCCGACCTTCGGCGCATGATCCTCGACTGCCCGGGAACAGGCTGTGCCGTCCGTGCCGCTCGCAGCCTCGACCATGCCCTCTGTCGCTGTCCGAATGGGTTGGTGATCCGCAGGCGGTGTGCTGGACTGCCTGCGCCTGACCGGCGGGACGCGCGGAAGCGGTCAGCCGACGACGGGCATCTCGAGGCTCGGGACCAACAGGTATCTCCATAGATGGCCACGAACGACGACCGACTGAGGATCGAGGCCGACCTCGTCCGTCGCCTGGTGGCGGCGCAGTTCCCGGCCTGGGCGCATCTGCCGGTCCGGCGCGTCCCCGTCGACGGCTGGGACAACAGCACCTTCCGCCTCGGCGACACGATGAAGGTGCGCCTGCCGACGGCCGGGTGCTACGCCGCCCAGGTGGCGAAAGAGCAGCGCTGGCTCCCCTATCTGGCGCCGCACCTGCCGCTGCCGATCCCGGTGCCGCTCGCCGTGGGCGCTCCGGCCGAGGGCTATCCCTGGCCGTGGGCGATCCATGGCTGGCTCGAAGGCGAGCCCGCGTCATCGCAGAACGTCGCCGATCAACGCCGCTTCGCGCTCGACGTAGCACGGTTCCTGCTGGCACTGCAGCGGGTCGACGCCGCCGGCGGGCCGCCGGCCGGGCCCGCCAACTTCCACCGAGGCGGCCGGCTCGGGGTGTACGACGCCGAGACGCGGCACTGCGTCGCCGAGCTGCGCGGCGAGATCGACGGCGACGCGGCGCTGGCGACCTGGGAGGACGCGCTCGCCGCCAGCTGGCACGGGCCGACCGTCTGGGTGCACGGCGACATCGCCCCGGGCAATCTCCTCGTCGCGGGCGGGCGGCTCTGCGCCGTGATCGACTTCGGCTCCTGCGCCATCGGCGATCCGGCCTGCGACCTCGTCCTCGCCTGGACTCTTTTGTCGGGGGAGGCCCGCCGCCTCTTCCGCGCGACCCTGGCGGTCGACGAGGCGACCTGGGCCCGCGCACGCGGCTGGGCCTTGTGGAAGGCGCTGCTGATGCTCGCCGGCGACCGCAGCGCCTCCACCGCTGCCACATCCCAGCGCCACGTGATCGCCAGCGTCCTGGCCGACCGCGACCAGGCCTAGCTGCCGCGAGGTCGACCGCGGCTCAGATCCCGGCGGTGCCGCACAGCACGACGCGCCAGCCGTCGGGATCCTCGAAGGTCAGGCTCTTGTCCCGCCAATAAGGGTTCTCGGGCTCGACCGGCTGGTGGCCGTGACCGGCGAGCCGGTCGCGCAGCCGCGCCAGATGGTCCGCGTCCGGGATGTAGAGGACCAGAAGATTGTCGCGGCTCGGCGCGGGGCAGGGGCTGCCGTCCACGTGCTGCGTGAACTCGAGATGGCAGCTTCCGTCGGGCAGGCCCAGCATCACGCCGTCATAGCCGGCATGGCCCTCGAAGCGGGCGATCTCGGGCAGCCCGAGGCCGTCGCGGTAGAACGCGACGACCGCCTCCAGCCGGTCCGTCGGCCGGGCGAAGCGGACCTGGGCCAGGATCGTTCCGTCGGGCAGCATGGGGTCTCCTTCGGCAGGGCGTGGACCCGTTCCGGGCAGGGTCGAGCGGCAGGCATGGCACCGGGCGTGAGCGAGCGCCACCGGAACGCGGGGCGGGCCTGCATGTTTGATGCCGGCACCGCTCGTCTTGCCACGACCGCCCAGGGCCGACCCGGCCAGGCCGGCTCGAGGGGCGTATAAGGTCCGGCGTGTCCGGGCACGCGTCGGGACGGAAGCGACCATCACCGCCGGGAAGCAGGCCGATGCAGCTCTTCAAATGCCAACATTGCCAGCAGGTTCTCTATTTCGAGAACCACACCTGCGAGAGGTGCGGCCATCGCCTGGGCTATCTGCCCGATCTGGGCCAGCTGAGCGCGGTCGAGCCCGAGGGTGCGAGCTGGGTGGCGCTGGCGGATCCAGGGACCGAAGATATCGCTTCTGCGCCAACTGGGAGCAGAACGCGTGCAACTGGATGGTCGATGCCGAGGCGGGTGAGCGCTATTGCCGTGCCTGCCGGCACAACCGCACCATCCCCGACATCTCGGTGCCCGAGAACCATCGCGACTGGCAGAAGATCGAGGAAGCCAAGCGGCGGCTTTTTTATTCCCTCATCAAGCTGGGGCTGCCGCTGCCGACGCCCGACAGCGGCGATCCCGAGCCGCTCGTGTTCGAGTTCCTGGCCGATCCGCCGACCGGCCCCAGGGTGCTGACCGGGCACGACAACGGCACCATCACGATCTCGCTCGCCGAGGCCGACGATGCGGCGCGCGAGGCGGCGCGCGAGCGCATGGGCGAGCTCTATCGCACGCTGCTCGGCCACTTCCGCCACGAGGTCGGGCACTTCTATTGGGACAGGCTGGTCCGCGACGGCGGCGATCTCGAGGCGTTCCGCGAGGTGTTCGGCGACGAGCGGGCCGACTATGGCCAGGCGCTCGAGCGGCACTACCAGCAGGGCGCCCCGGAGGGATGGCAGCAGGGCTTCGTCAGCTCCTACGCCACCATGCATCCCTGGGAGGACTGGGCCGAGACCTGGGCGCACTATCTGCACATCGTGGACACGCTCGAGATGGCCGGCGCCTTCGGCATCAGCATCGATCCCGAGATCGCCGACGATCCGGCGCTCGAGACCGAGATCGCCTTCGATCCCCACCGCGTCCGCAGCGTGAAGACCCTCATCAGGGCATGGCTGCCGCTGACCTATGCCGTGAACTGCCTCAACCGCTCGATGGGCCAGGCCGATCTCTACCCCTTCGTGATCCCGCAGCCCGTCATCGAGAAGATGGCCTACATCCACGATCTCGTGCATCGGCCACGCTAAGCCCGGGGAGACCAGGCACCGACCTCTCCGCCGGGTCGGGCCCCCACCGAGCGTAGCCGAGCTGGAGGGCGTCGCCGCCGCGCGACGCCCCAGCGTCACGCACGCTCGCGCCGATCGGGAGCCGGCCCTGCGCGACCGGTCGCTCGCGGCCTCGAGCTCCCCGCATCATAGGCCATGCCATGAGCGGGGCGGTCGGGCTATAGGGTCATCACACAACGACCTGACCCCCCACCGCGAAAGGCCATCCGACCATGATCGATCTCTCGGGCAGGACGGCGCTCGTCACGGGTGCCTCGCGCGGCATCGGCAGGGCCACGGCCCAGGCCCTCGCGAAGGCCGGTGCCCGGGTGCTGGTGCACTATGGCAAGGCCGAGGCCGCGGCCGACGAGGTGGTGGCCGGGATCCGTGCCGCGGGCGGCAGTGCCGAGAAGGTCGGCGCCGACCTCGAGGCCCCCGAGGGGGCGCATGACCTGGCGGCGAAGGTGCGGGGGCTCGTCGGGGATCGCCTCGACGTCCTCGTGGCCAACGCCGGTGTGGGCAAGGACGTCGCGCTCGAGGACACGACCCTCGAGGATTTCGACAGGCTTTTCGCCGTCAACGTCAGGGCGCCCTTTTTCCTCGTCCAGCAGCTCCTCCCGGTGCTGGGTGAGGGCAGCAGCGTCATCCTGGTCTCGTCGCTCGCGGTGCGCGCCTCGGTCGGGCCGCTCCCGGCCTACGCGGCGAGCAAGGGTGCCGTGGAGACGCTGGTGCCGCATCTCGCCTGGGCGCTGGGCGGGCGGGGCATCCGCGTCAACGCGGTGGCACCCGGCGTCACCGCGACCGAGATGGCGGCGTTCACCCGGACCGAGGAAGGACAAAAATTCGTGCTCGGCATGCAGGCCCTGCAGCGCATCGGCCAGCCCGAGGACATAGCCGACGCGATAGCGCTCCTGGCCTCGGACGAGGCCCGCTGGATCACGGGCGACACGATCAGGGCCGACGGCGGCGCCAAGCTCTGAGGCGGAGGCCCCTGCCGGTGGGCCTTGTCCGTGCCGCGACGCGGCGCATCTCTTGGATGCCGGCAGCTCGCCCTCCGCCCCGCCGGCCGAGGAAGGAGATCCGATCATGGCGGCAAGGCCGATCAGAACCCCGGGCGCCGATCATCCGATCACGATCGAGCCCAACCCGGCGCGCGTCACCGTCACCGTGGCGGGCCGCACCGTCGCCGACACGCGGGCGGCCCTCACCTTGCGCGAGGCCGCCTATGCGCCCGTGCACTACATCCCGCGCCAGGACGTCGACATGACGCTGCTGGAGCGCACCGACCACGCGAGCTACTGCCCCTACAAGGGCGATGCCGCCTACTACAGCATCCCCGCCGGCGGCGAGCAGGCGACGAACGCCGTCTGGACCTACGAGCAGCCCTACGACGCCGTGGCCCGGATCAAGGACCACCTGGCCTTTTATCCGTCGCGCGTCGACGCGATCCTGGAGCAGGCGGCAGGCTGAGCAGGGCGGAGCGGCCAGCGCCCGCCCCGCAGCTCCGACGCAGGCCGCCGCCAATCGTCGTGGACCCCGGGGGAAGGACCCTCAAGGGGTGATGATCCCCAGCATGATCGCGCGCGCCAGGGCCTGCTCGCGCGTGTCGGCGGCGAGCTTGCGGCGGGCGTTGGCGAGGTGCAGCTCGACGGTCGGCGGGCTGATGCCGATGCGCTCGGCGATGCGCTCGTTGCGGAGCCCGCGCGACAGCCAAAGCAGGCACTCGCGCTCGCGGGCGCTGAGGCGAATGGCCCGCTCGGCCTCCTCGCGGTCGAGCTCGACAATCCGTGCGTCGAGACAGAAGGCAGCGAGCTGCAGCATCCGCCCCTGCGCCTCGGCGAAACGGAGGAACTCCGGGCGGTGCATCGGCGCTCCGAGAAGAAACCCACCGAACATCGTCGTCGCGGCGCCGCCACATTGGGAAGAGGACACCGCTGTGACAGCCGGTGATGTGCCGAGCCTCCTCCATATGGCGGCACCATTCGACGCCGTCTCGCTCGGGGTCGGTGAAGTCGGGTCCGTGAACGAACGGCTCGAGCGAGCGCTGGCAGTGAAGAAGCGTCGGATCGTAGCGGTGGGCTCCCTTCTCCGTGTAGGAGCGTATCGCCTCGGGATTGTTGTTGCGCATGCCGGCGATCCCGGTCAATGGCTGCGACGAGGAAGCGTGGCCATAGACGAGAAATTCGAAGCCCAATCTCTCGAAGAAGATGACGGCAATCGACCAGGCCTCGTCAGACGATCCGACTTGCTCGAGATCGGTGATAAATTCTCCTAACAGGCGATCCATACCCATAATCTATGGAAATCCATAGCTTTCCTCGGCGGAAGCATACACGAATATTGATATGAACCGCAACTGTCGCGGGGTGGCGCGTTGCAGTCGAGCGCGCCGGCGGATGGCCATGGTGCCGGCGGGAGCGGCGTCTTTCCGGTCATGCCTCGACCTTCCCGCCGGCATCGGCCGTCGCCTCGAGGCGCATGATCGGACGTTCGCAGCCTGAATGGGCCAGGGGGCCTGGTCGGTTGAGCGAGAGAAGCCTCGTTTTCGTCATTCCCGGCGATTGGACCCTGCCGACCGGCGGCTTCATCTATGACCGCCGTCTGGCCGCAGGTCTGCGTGACAGGGATTGGACGGTCCGCGCCCTGCGGCTCGACCGGAGCTTTCCCTGGCCGACAGGCTGGGCGGTGAGGGAGGCGGAGGACGCCTATGCCGGCATCGCCGACGACGCGCTGGTTCTGACGGATGGCCTCGTCTTCGGAGCGCTGCCGCGCGTGGTCGGGCGTCATGCCGAGCGCCTCCGCCTCGTGGCGCTCGTCCATCACCCGTTGGGCTACGAGACCGGCATGCGGCAGCATCGGGCTTTGACGCTCATCCGCGCCGAGAGGGAAGCGCTCGCCGCCGCGCGCGCCACGCTCGTCACCTCGGAGACGACGCGTCGCAGCCTGATCGAGGCCTTCGGCGTCCCGGCCGCGCGGATAGGCGTGGCGCCACCGGGCACCGATCCAGTGCCGCTGGCCCGTGGCTCCGGCGGCCCCGGGCTGCACCTTCTGGCCGTCGGGTCGATCATTCCCCGCAAGCGCTTCCCCGCGCTGGTCGAGGCGCTGGCGGGGCTCGCCCATCTTGCCTGGGAGCTCACGATCGTCGGCAGTCCTCATCGATCGCCGGACGAGGCGGCACGCCTTCTCGCGGTGATCGCGCGGCACGGCCTCGCCGGCAGGGTGACCCTCACCGGGGAGGTCGGCGAGGACGAGCTGACGCGTCTCTACGATGTCAGCGACGTGATGGTGTCCTCCTCGGCCTATGAGGGCTTCGGCATGGCCGTCGCCGAGGGGCTGGCCCACGGCCTGCCGGTCGTCGCCGTGGCCGGCGGCGCCGTCGCCGACTGGCTCGATCCCGGCGCTGCCCTTCTGGTGCCCCTCGGCCGGCCCGAGGCTCTGGGCGAGGCGCTCGCGGCCGTCCTCACCGACGCCGCCCTGCTGGCCCGCCTTCAGGCCGGCGCCGTCCGCGCCCGTGGCGCCCTGCCGACCTGGGCCGACACGATCGCCTCGGCCGAGAGCCTGCTCCTGCGAGCGAGCACCTATCGGTCTCCCATCCGGGCCGGCCCGAGCCGAGAGGTGGCAAGGTCAAGAGAGCGGATCGGAGACCGGCAGGGCCATTATCCATCGCGCGTCGACGCGATCCTGGAGCAGCCGGCAGGCTGAGCCGAGCCTTCGCCCGCCCGCGCGGCTCAGCCGTGGCTCACGATGTTGGCAATCCTGCCGTTCGGGTCGCGCACGAAGAAGCGGCGCACGCCCCAGGGCTCGCGCGTCAGCGGATGGAGGATCTCGAGCCCGGACGCCACCGCGCGGGCATGGCAGGCCTCCACATCGTCCACCTCGACGCTGTAGTCGGGGTGCAGGCCCGAGGGGTCGGCCTGCAGCAGGCTGAGCTGCGCCGTGGGCTGCCCGGGTGCCGCCAGCGTGGCGATCCAGCCCAGGTCCATCACCACCTCGAGCCCCAGCACGCGCTCATAGAAATCACGGCCGGCGGCGGCGTCCGCCGTGGGCAGGTTGGGCACGATGCGCCTGACGGTCATGCTCGATCTCCCGGTCTTCTGGCCGTGCCCGCCGCGGGGCCGGGGCTCAGCCGGCGAGCTTGCGCAGCTCGTCCACGAGGCGGCCGATCTCCTCTTCCGTATTGTAATAGTGCGGCGAGGCGCGGACGACGGTCGGCAGCTGGCGTGCCGTGGCGTCGAGCAGCGTGCTCGATGCCTGCGAGGTGCTGACATTGATCCCGGCCCGGGCGAGCTTTTGCTTGATTGTCTGGGCCTCGATGCCGGCCACTGAGAACGTCACGATGGCGGCGGGCCGGGGGCCCAGATCGTGCAGCGTCACGGCCGGCAGCGCCCGCAGCGCCGTCCCGCAGCAGGTCCGCGAGGCTGCGGCAGCGCTGCTCGATCGCCTCCAGGCCCAGCCCCAGCGCATAGTCGACCGCGATACCCAGGCCCAGCCGCGCCGCGTAATTGTTCTCCCAGCTCTCGAAGCGCCGCGCGTCGGGGCGCAGCGCGTAGCGGTCGGCGGCGACCCAGGGTGCCGCGAAATGGTCGATCATCGGCGGCTCGAGCCCGGCCAGCAGCTCCCGCCTCACGTACAAAAAACCGGTGCCGCGCGGGCCGCGCAGGAACTTGCGGCCGGTGGCCGAGAGCATGTCGCAGCCCAGCGCTGCCACGTCGACCGGCATCTGGCCCACGGCCTGGCAGGCGTCGAGCAGATAGGGGATGCCGTGCGCCCGGGCGATGCGGCCCACCTCGGCCGCCGGGTTCACGAGGCCGCCATTGGTCGGCACCCAGGTGATGGCGACGAGGCGCACGCGATCGTCGATCATGCGCTCCAGCGCCGCCGGGTCGAGCACGCCGTCGTCGCCGCTCGGGATCACCTCGATCACCGCACCCGTCCGCCCTGCCACCTGGAGGAGGGCCACATAGTTGGCGGCATACTCCGCCCGCGCCGTCAGGATCCTGTCGCCCGGCCGGAACGCCAGGCTGTAGAAGGCCATCTGCCAGCCGACGGTGGCGTTCTCGACCAGCGCAATCTCGTCCCGGGCAGCGCCCAGGAGCAGCGCCACGCTGTCATAGACGCCGTCCAGCCGCGGCGCCGCCTCGTCCGCCGCCTCGTAGCCGCCGATGCTGGCCTCGCGCTCGAGATGGCCCACCATCGCGTCCACGACCGGCCGCGGCATCAGGCCCGCACCCGCATTGTTCAGATGGACGCGATGGGCCACCCCGGGCGTGTCGCCCCGCACGCGGGCAAGATCGATCGGCATGCCTGTCCCTCCCGCCGTCCCGCAGCCAACCGACAAAAATCAGGCGACGCCGGGGGCGGGCGTCAGCGGCAGGTCGAGGCCGATGCCCTCGAGCGCGCCGAACAGCTCGGCAAGCCGCTGCCGGTCCGGCTCGGGCAGCGGCGGCGCCAGGATCGAGGCGATGTTCTGTCTGAGATGCGCCTCGTCGCCGGTGCCGAACAGCACCACGTCCACGCCCGGCTCGTGCCGCGCATAGCGATAGGCCGCATCGATCACGTCCGCGGCCCCGCCCGGGTGCATCAGGAAGCCCAAGGGCTCGGCCGCCTCGGCCAGCGCCGCCGGCACCTTGCCCTCCGCCGCCAGCTCCCGCATCGTCGCCTGCAGCCGCCCCGGCACGCTGAAAAGGCTCCGCACCGCGAACATCAAGAGCGTGCCCACGCCCTGCTTCATGGTGCGCGGGAACACGGTCTGCCGCGCGTTCTGGCTCATCATGTGGAAGGCCACCATCACCACCTCCCACTCATGGTCGTCCAGCGCCCGCTGCAGCATCAGATGGCCGGCGTCGTTGGGCGGCGTCTCGGTGATGCCCACATGCGCCACCTTGCCCTGCTGGCGCAGCCTCTGCAGCACCGGCCGCAGCGTCTCGCGCACGTGCTCGTAGGCCGCCGGCCGCACGGCATGCAGCTGAAGCAGGTCCACATGGTCGGTGTGCAGCCGCCGCAGCAACTCCTCGAGGCTGGCCGTCACCTCCTCGGGCGTCACCAGCGCCTCGCCCTTGTGCACGGTGACCTTGGTCGCCACCACGATGCTGTCCCGCGGCACCGCCCGCAGCGCCAGCCCCACAGCACCCTCGGTGCCGTAGGCCGGCGCCGTGTCGATCAGGTTGACGCCCAGATCGATCGCCGCCCGCACGATCCGCGACGCCTCGGCCTCGCTGCGCCCGTGCGCCATGCCGAGCCGGCTGCTGCCGCCGCAGCCGAGCCCGGCCACGCCGACCCTGAGCCCGGTCCGCCCCAGCATCCGGAAATCCATGCACCGCCTCCGCTCGCCGCCCGCCGGCCCGATCGCCCGATGGAAGAGCCAGACCCATAGCCCGGCCCCGCCTCGGGCGATACCGCCCAGCTGGCGCAGCAGCGTTGCAGGCCAAGGGCCCGGAGCGTTTTTTTGTCAGCTGCTCGCGGCTGGCCGGGGCAGCCGGCTTCGGCCGGCGGCGTCGGGCTCAGGCTGCGCGCGCCGAGATCGCCCGCACGATCAGCCAGGCCACGTCGTCCGGCCGCCGGTCGAGATCGACGAGGCTGCCGGCATCGAGCGGACCCTGCCGCCCGGCCCGCCCGCTGATCGCCAGCCTCAGCCGCATGCCGGGCGACATGCCCGGCCCGGCCTCGCCCCCACCGGCCAGCGCCTCCGGCATGACGGGGACAGCCGCACCCCGCTCGAGACGCGTGAAGAGACGCATCGCAGCCCCTCCCTCGACGGGCCCGGCCCCACCGGGCCACAGCTTCCATGCTGCGCCTTGCAGAGCCGCCGATCAATCACCCGGCACCTGGACAGCCTTTTTTGTCACCGCGGGTATGCTTGTCGCCGACGCCGGTCGCCACACCGTCCGCTGCCTCGACGAGGTCCTCATGGGGGACGCCGGCCGGCACCCGCGCAGGACCGCCGTCCAATCCCGGGCCTTGGTTTGCCTTGCCCCGCTCTTTCCCCGCCGGCAAGATCACCTGTGGGAACCGGAGAGTGAAAAAAACTCGCGCCAGAGTTCGGCTCCCGTCCGATCGGCGAGGGAGTACCGCGACAATGGACGAGAAGAGCGACCGGGACCCGCAGGAGCGACGACGCAACAGCCTCACGCCCGACCGGCATCAACCGCCGCAGCCTGCTCAAGGCGGGCGGCGTCGCCGCGATGGGCGCCATGCCCATGCCCGAGCGCGCGGCCGCGCAATCCGCCGCTGCCGCTGCCGCTCCTGCCCCCGATGCCGTCACCGGCAATCCGGGCGTGGGCCCCTTCAAGCCGGGCAGGACCTACCCGGCCGCCCGCTCGGCGCCGTCGGACCGGCCCTACAACCTCGTCCTCTTCATCAGCGACGAGGAGGCCTATCATCTGCGCCCCGCCGAGGGCTACGCGCTCCCCGCGCGCAACGAGCTGCAGGCCCGCGGCACGAGCTTCCTCAAGCACTACATCGCCTCGGCGATGTGCACCTCCTCGCGCGGCGTCATGTTCTCCGGCTGGCCGCCACAGGTGAACGGCATCTTCGACCAGATGGAGCTGGGCTACGTGCCGAGCCTGAGCAAGGACAGGCCGAGCATGGGCACCATCTTCAAGAAGCTCGGCTACGAGACCGCCTATTTCGGCAAGTTCGAGCTGAGAAAAGACATCATCAACGCCAAGAGCGACGTCAACTACTCGGACGCGCTGCGCGACTACGGCTTCGACACCTTCGCCCCCGACGGCGACAAGGTGGGCGGGCCCGACCAGGCCTATGACACGGACACCTATACCGCGGGCGAGGCCGTGCGCTGGCTCCGGACCCACGGCCAGGCGATCAACCGCCAGGGCAAGCCCTGGCTGCTCGTGGTGAGCTTCATCTCGCCGCACGACATCATGTATGCCGATGCCAACGCGCCCGGCAGCCAGGAGCAGAAAAGCCAGGTCGGCATGCGTCTCACCCCGCCGCCGGACAACGCGCACTACAAGACACAATGGAAATTCCCGGAATCGCCCAGCCAGCGGCAGCCGCTCGACGAGCCCGGCCGGCCCCGCGCGCAGCTCGCCTACAAGATCGGCTGGGCCGCGTTCCTGGGCGAGATCCCGCTCGATGCCAGCGACATGTGGAACACCTACTACAATTATTATCTCAATCTTGTCCGCGACAACGACAACAACCTCCAGGAGATCCTGGACACTCTGAGCGACCTCGACCTGTGGCGCTCGACGGCCGTCTTTCGCACCGCCGACCATGGCGAGCTCGGCGGCGCCCATGGCGGGCTGCGCGGCAAGGGGCCTCTGCCCTACGAGCAGGAGACCCACGTCCCCTGCGTCATCGTCCATCCCGAGCATGCGGGCGGGCGCAACTGCGAGGCGGTCACGAGCCACATCGACCTCATTCCGACCATGGTGGGCCTCACGGGCGCCGATGCCGCCCTGCGCCAGGACGTGCTGAAGGACCTGCCCGGTCGCGACTTCACCCCGCTGCTCGAAAGCCCGGACGCCGCCAAGGCCGACGCGATCCGCAAGGGCGCCCTCTTCAACTATGTGGGCCTGCAGACGGTCGATCCGCTCTACATGTTCCGCGCCTGCCGCGACGTCGCCGCGGGCCGGTTCGTGCCGCCCTTCACCGAGGCGCGCCCCGACATGACGCCGCGCGGCTTCATCAGCTTCGTCTATGACGGCCGCTACAAGTTCGCCCGCTACTACGCGCCCGACAATTTCAACACGCCCACCACGCTCGAGGCCCTGCTGGCCAACAACGAGATCGAGCTCTTCGACCTCGCCTCCGACCCCGACGAGCTGCACAATCTCGGCCGCGACACCGACGCCAACAAGGCCCTGATCCTGCGCATGAACGACCTCCTCAACAGCCTCATCGCCCAGGAGGTCGGCCCCAACGACGGCTCCTTCCTGCCCCAGGTCCTGCGCGAGGCGATGGGGCCGCCGCAGAAGCTATAGGGTTCGAGGGTAAGGCGCTCGGTGCATGGGCCAGGGGCCGCTGCCCTCCGATAATCAGCGTGAATTGGCCTGATCGAGGGATCCTACTTGGCATGTGTCGCGACAAGCACAGGGCCACCCCGTGTCAGGCGACAGCCACCGCGGTGGCCATGAACTCGGGCCCCTCGAGCAGCGCGTCTCCCTGCCATGCGCCGATGTCGCCGCCCGCGGGGTGGGACCAGTCCGTGCCGTCGGGGAGGGTGACGTGGAGCTCTGCGGCCTTGCGCCGGCAGGGGCTCTTCCTCGCCAGACGTAGGTCCCCGGCGAAGGGATCACGAAACAGTGGGTCGCCAGCAAGGCCGTTCTCGATCGGGTAGCCGGCCGCGACGAGCGCCGCGGGCCAAGTCGGATGCGCGACCAAGTCGTTACGCACGGCTATCGCGTCGGCGCGCCAGGCGGTCGTGAAGCGGCTCTCCACGTCGGCAGGGAGGGCCGCGAGGTCGCCGAACACGCCAACGTCCTCTCTATATCCCGGATCGCCAGGGGCGGCGAGGCGCAGCGCGTTGTTTTGGAACAGGAACCTCGTCAGGAAACCCTTGGAGATATAGTCGCCGAATGTCGAGATGCTGTTGTTGAAGAAGAAATGACGGCCCCGCGATGGGCTGATCGACTTCGCCGTCTTGAAGAGCGAGCCGCCGCGATGCTTGTCGAACGCCGGACCTGGGAGAGTATGGTACCAGATCTGGTTTGCGAAGATGTAGAAGAACCCGGAGCGCTTCTGCTCGAATGAGAAGCATTTATAGCTGTTGATCACATCGTTATGGTGAAACCACCAGTTGTGGGCGCATTCCTCAGGCTCGAAGACGTTATCGCGTATGTCCCGGAACCTGCAGTGCGATACCTCGACGTCGCGGCACAGATCCTGATCGTCGTGAGTGTTGAAGAGGTGGACGGCATTGAAGGCCGAGCTGACGGTGCAGCGTCTGATCCGGACCCCGCCGCGGATGTCGCGACCGCGGAAGAAGTCGCCGTCGAACAATCTCCAGTCGTTCTGGACATCGACCAGCCCGTCCTCGGGGTCGGTCGGATCACCATGAATCCGCCTCCACGCGATCTGCTGCCAGATCCGGCCCGGGACGCGATCCTGCTCCCATTCGCAATCCTCAATCGTGATGCCCGAGGTGTCGCGCCCGAGGGCGCCGATCGCGAAGGCGCCGTCCTGCAGCCACGCGCCGGCGATCCGGATGTCGCGTACGTCCTCGAGCGCGATGAGCGTGGGCCAGCTGCCGCGGATCGCGAGGCCGCGCAGCTCGACATGGCGGCAGCGCCTGAGCGACAGCTGGCCCTTGTGCATCCATGGCCACAGGCCCGGATAGGAGCGCTTGGGTTCGCCGGGCACGAGTCCCTCGTATAGGTCCCGTGCCAGGTGGTTGGCTTCGATGCGATAGCCGTCGGCCGTCATGCCGCCGTCGAGGACGGCACCCGGCTCGGCCCGCAGCACGATCGGCTCGGTAACGGTGCCCTTACAGTCCTCCATGGTCAGGCGGGCTTTGTAGGTGCCGGGCTGGAGGACGATCTCGTCGCCCGCCCGAGCCTCGTTCAGCCTCGCCTGGATCGTGTCGGGTGTCACGCGAATAGACATCGTCTCTGTCCCCGCCCCGCCGCGCCGTTCTTCTTTGACTGATGTCACGATGCGCCCCGAAGGATAGAGGCTGATCGGTAAGACAGGAAGGGTCCTGGTTCAGTCGGCGCAACGGTCTCGTCAGTTGCCGGGCTGCGCTGGCCTCGCCTCATCAAACTGGCAGCGCGCCCGGCACGACGGTCCGGCCTCAGCGGGGCGCGTTGCCAAGCCGCTCCGTCAAGCAGCGGCGGCCGCTGTCCAATCGCAGTTTACGAGCGCTGAGAAGGGGGCCGGCTCAGGACTGAGTTGGGCCTTCCGCGTCGTCCAAGGGAGTCCTGGCGATACCGGCAATGAAGAACGAGCAGATACTAGCCAAAGCTGCGACTATCATAAGGCGTCCAAGGGCCGCCCAGCCATTGACCCACATGATCATGCTGCTCTCCCCTGCCAGCTGACGTCGCAACAGCCATTCAGAAATGAAACATCCAATAATAACAATTGCATAGAGAGCCGC
This sequence comes from uncultured Alphaproteobacteria bacterium, assembly GCA_963735065.1. GTDB lineage: Bacteria > Pseudomonadota > Alphaproteobacteria > Geminicoccales > Geminicoccaceae > CAVTJL01. Next base: position 1,319,623 of record CAVTJL010000001.1, read on the forward strand.
AAATACCCAAGTCATATACGCTGCGTATCTCGGGTTCCTATGTATCCTCTGGAGGAGAAATCTACTGTTAGGAAGCGAGTTAAGGAAGAGAATGCTCTGAACGACATGAAAGCCGACGACGACGTTAGCGATATGGAAATATTCCGAGGCAAGGCCGCTTGGTTCGCTTGGCATCGATAACTCTCCACGGGTAACCGCACAGTGATGATTGCGCCGTCCTTGCGCCTCCGGGGTGTCCGGCGATGATCGATGACGAGCCTTTGCCCACGGCCCGGTCGTGAGGATACGCGCCCCGCTCTGCCGCAATGTGCGACGGCCGACCAGCTGCCGTCATGCTCGCATTAAGGTCGGTGCCGAGGGATGCCCAGATGCGTGTCATCGCTGCTCCGGACGGCGGCGCGCCGGGGGGACCGGTTGTTGTCGTGGCGCTCTCAAAGACGTTAGAGATAGCTCTCACGCGCCGAAAGAGACTTTTGTCGGTCGGTGTTCGACCTTCATCAGCCGTGGTTCCGTCGACCCGAGATCCGGTCCCTGGATGCCGACAGCCAACCACGTCGCTCTGATCTTGAGCCCTGGCCGATACGGACGGGATGATGCGCGGACCGGTCCGTCGGCGCTATACGGGTGCCGTCTATGCCCGTCTGAGCGGCAAGACCGACGGCGTCGCTACCCTTGTGCCCGCCTTCGACCGCTTTCCGCACTTCGCCGATCTCGTCGCCTTCGCGCCGGCGCCAAGCCGAGAGCATCGGCCGTCCCCTCGACAAAGCGTCTTCATCAAGGACCTAAGGCCCGCGGCGGGCGTGCTCTCCACTGGGCAGGCACAGCAGAAGTCCCTGGCACGGCCGGAAAGTGACAAAAGAAAAGAACCAGCTTCCGATCGATGCCCGGCCCCGCGGCGAGCGGAGATCTTACCCCCTCAAACCCCCCGCCGCTTCTGGTTCAGGCTGTCGAGCAGCACGGCACCGAAGATCACCGCACCCTGGATGAACTGGACCCAGAAGGGTTGGACGTTTTTGAGCGTCAGGCCGTTGTTGATGAGGCCGATGATGAGGACGCCCAGGAGGGTGCCGAGCATCGAGCCCTTGCCGCCGAAGAGGCTGGCGCCGCCGATCACGACGGCGGCGATGGCGTTGAGCTCGAGGCCCTCGGCGGCGATGGGCTGGAATTACGGTGCCAGTGCACTAATTCGATGCCCGCCGCAACTCGATCGGCCTGAGGCTCGATCGCCGGACGGACGAGCGGATCTCGCTTGCCGCAGCCAAGGTCGAGCACGGTGCGCGCCGCACGGCTTCGCGCGCATCCGCCAGGCGTTGCTCGTGTAGCCACGGGGTCACGTCGTGCCTCCGCGATCCGCAGGCCTCTGCATCAGCGCCACGTCCTTGCACGGCACCCCGCAAGGCCAGCCGCGGGCGGCAGCCAGATGCCGCAGCGTCTCCTCGCGATAGAAGACGACGTGGGTGGGGTCCCGCCGATAGTGCCAATCCTGAAACCGGGCGTCGTCGGTCTGGAAGCAGGTCATGATCGCGAGCCAGCCGCCCGGGCGGACAAGCGACATGAGCCTGGCGAATTCTTCCGCCGGCCGGTGGAAATGCTCCGCCGTCTCCGTGCAGGTCACGAAGTCATGGGCCCGCGACAGCGGCTCCGGATCGGGATGAAAGAAGGGATCGTAGAGCGCCATCTCGTGGCCGGCCTCGCGCAGCATGGCCACCAGGGCCGGGGCGGGGCCGCAGCCAAAGTCGAGCCCTCGTGACGCGGGCGGCAGTCGGGCGAGCAGCGGGACCGCGAGCTTCGATAGGAACCGGCGATGGCCGGGATCGTCCGGCTGGTTCTCGTGGAGCAGGTAATGCGCGTATTCCGTCTCACGCAGGGGAAGCTGGCGCCGGTCGAGAAAACGAACCGCGCAAGTCTCGCATCGGCGGTAGTCTCGCCCCTCGACCGACAAAAAGAGCTTCGATCCGGGCGCGCGGCATAGCGGACAGGCGTCGACCGCCATGGCGGCCACATCGCCGAAAGCAGCAATGGCGGATCCCGGGCGGCCCCGTGGCGGTCGAAGCTCCCGCGGCTCAGCCCCCTCAAACCCCCCGCCGCTTCTGGTTCAGGCTGTCCAGCAGCACGGCGCCGAAGATCACCGCACCCTGGATGAACTGGACCCAGAAGGGTTGGACGTTCTTGAGCGTCAGGCCGTTGTTGATGAGGCCGATGATGAGGACGCCCAGGAGGGTGCCGAGCATCGAGCCCTTGCCGCCGAAGAGGCTGGCGCCGCCGATGACGACGGCGGCGATGGCGTTGAGCTCGAGGCCCTCGGCGGCGATGGGCTGGGCCGAGTCGAGGCGGCCGGCGAGGACGACGCCGCCAAGGCCGGCGAGGGCTCCTGAGATGATGTAGACGGCGGCCAGGGTCCAGCCCACCGGGATGCCGGCCAGGCGTGCCGCGTCGCGGTTGCCGCCCACGGCATAGACGCGGGCGCCGAAGACGGTGCGCGAGAGGATGATCCAGGCGACGAGGAAGGTGCCGAGCGTGATGAGCGCTGCGATCGGCATGATGCCCCAGTTGCCGCCGCCGATATTGTCGAAGGCGTCGGGGAAGCCGAAGACGGTGTTGCCCGAGGTGACGATGAAGGCGAGGCCGCGCGCCATGGCCAGCACGGCCAGCGTCACGATGAAGGGGTTCATCGAGAGAAGGGTGATGGCGACGGCGTTGAAGACGCCGCACAGGACGCCGATGCCGATGCCCACCCCCACGGCCACCGGCACCGACCAGTGCGCCTCGAGCGCCAGGCCCGCCATGACGCCCGAGAAGGCCACGACCGAGCCCACCGAGAGATCGATGCCGGCGGTGATGATGACGAACGTCTCGCCCACCGCCACGATGCCGATCAGCGACGTCGCCAACAGGATCGAGAGCATGTTCGCGGTGGTGAGGAAGGTGGGCGTGGTCAAGGCCAGATAGAGCGAGATCGCGACGAAGGCCACGACGATCGTCAGCTCGTTGAGGGTGTTGCCGATCGACGAGAGCCTGCCCCGATAGGTCGCCGCTCTTCCCGCTTCCGCCATGGCTCCTGGGCTTTCCTTGCCGGTGGATGTCGTGCTCACGTCAGCGCCGCCAGCGCCATCACGCGCTCCTGGCTGAACTCCGGGCGGTCGAGGGCACCGGCGAGCCTGCCCTCGCGCATCACCAGCACGCGGTCGCACAGGCCCAGGAGCTCCACCATGTCGGAGGAGACGACGAGGATGGCCGCACCCCGCTCGGCCAGCTCGCCGATCAGCCGGTAGATCTCGACCTTGGCGCCCACGTCGATGCCGCGCGTCGGCTCGTCCAGGAGGAAGACGCGCGGCTCGGTGCTGAGCGAGCGGCCGAACACGACCTTCTGCTGATTGCCGCCCGAGAGGTTGCCGACGGTGGTCTCGACGCCGGGCGTGCGGATGCGCATGGCATCGATGGTGCGGCGCGCCAGCGCGTCCATGCGCCGCCCGCGCAGGAACATGCCGAACGCCGCCATGCGCTCGAGCACCGACATCGCGATGTTGCGCCCCACCGAGAACGCCAGGACGAGCCCCTCGGCCTTGCGGTCCTCGGGCACCAGCGCGATGCCGGCGGCGATCGCCTGCCGGGGCGAGCCGGCGCGCGCCGGGCGCCCCTCGATGCGCACCTCGCCCACGCTGGCGAGAGCGCCGTAGATGGCTTTCAAGACCTCGGTGCGCCCGGCGCCGATCAGCCCGCCGATGCCCACCACCTCGCCGCTCCTGACGGCGAAGGAGACGTTCTCGAAACGACCGGGCGAGCCCAGGCCCTCGACCTCCAGCAGCGGCTTGCCGATCTCGGCGGCGCGCGGCGGAAACATGGCCTCGATCGGCCGGTTGACCATGGCGCGGATGAGCTCGGGCTCGGTCCAGGCGGCGGTGGCGCGCGTCTCGACCACCTGGCCGTCGCGCATCACCGTCACCCGGTCGCAGATCTCGAACACCTCCTCGAGATGATGCGAGATGAAGACGATGCCCACGCCAGCGGCCTTGAGCTCGGCCACGGTGGCGAAAAGGGTGCGCTGCTCGGCCGTGGTCAGCGTCGCGGTGGGCTCGTCCATCACGATGACCTTGGCCGCGCGCGACAGGGCACGGGCGATCTCGACCAGCTGCTGCTGGGCGATCCCGAGCCGCCGCACCAGCGTCTGCGGCGGGACTTTAAGACCTACCCTGGCCAGCAGGCGGGCCGCCTTCTCCTCCATCGACCGGCGATGGATGAAGCCCGCCGTCTGCGGCAGGTTGCCCAGATAGAGATTCTCGGCGATGGAGCGGTCCGGAAAGAGGCTCAGCTCCTGGTGGATCACGATGATCCCGGCATCGAGCGCGTCGCGTGGGCGGCGAGGCGAGAAGCGCTCGCCGCCCAGCGTCATCTCGCCCTCGTCGGCGCGGTACTGGCCGGCCAGCACCTTCATCAGGGTCGACTTGCCGGCCCCGTTCTCGCCGACGATGCCCAGCACCTCGCCCGCCTCGAGCGTGATGTCGACATCGGCCAGAGCGCGCACGCCGGGAAAGCTCTTGCTGATGGCGTGCATCGCTAGAAGCATCGTCGAGGAGCCCGTCTCGAGGCGGATCGGTGCCGGTGCGGCCGGAGGGCCTACTTGCCCGCCATCGCGTCGCCCCACAGCCCGTACTTCTTGGCCTCGGGGCTGTCGATGTTCTCCTTGGTCAGCAGCAGGTGCGGCCAGAACTGGTGCTGCGGGATCGAGGCCTTGTCGCCGTTCAGGTACTGCTCGACATAGTCCACCGACTGGGCGGCCATCGTCAGCGGGTTCTGCGAGATGGTGGCGTCCATGTCGCCCTTGCGGATCGCGGTCAGCGCCTGCTCGGTGCCGTCGATGCCGATGATGACGATGTGGTCCTTGTCGCCGATCGGCTTGAAGCGGTTGGCCTGCTTGATGGCGCGCATGGCGCCCACGGCATTGTCGTCATTGCCGTTGAAGACGGCGTCGATCTGGCTGTGCGCGGCCAGGAGCTGCGTCATGATGTTGAAGGCCTTGGCGGCATCGAAGTCCGCGGCCTGACGCGCGATCAGCTTGAGCCCGGGGTTCTCCTTCGACAGCTTCTCGAACTCCTCGGTGAAGCCCTTCTCGCGCTCGTCGCCGGCGGTGGTGCCCAGGAGGCCCTCGAGATCGATCACGTTGCCCTTGATCTCGCCGTAGCGCTCTTTCAGCTTGTTCGCGATGAACCGGGCGCCTTCCTGCCCCAGCGCCTCGTTGTTGGTCTCGAGGAAGTTCACCTGGCACTTGCCGCAGGCGGCACCGCGGTCGAGCGTGAAGACGGGGATGCCCGCCTTGTTGGCGCGCTCGACGATCGGCACGATCGAGTTGGCGTTGATCGGGTTGAGGATCAGCGCCGAGACGTGCTGGTTGATGAGGTCCAGCACCTGGTTCGTCTGGGTCGCCGCATCGCCGTTGGCGCTGGTGTTGATGAGCTTGAGGTCGGGATGCCGGGCGATGCCCTCCTCGACACCCTTCGTCATGCCCTGGAAGAACGGGTTCGCCAGGGTCGCCACGCTGTAGCCGACCACATGCTGGTCCGCGGCCGACGCCGACACCGCGCCCAGCGCGCCGGCCGCCGCTCACGGCCGCGGCGACACCCATCGCCCTCATCATCGATCGACGCTTCATCATTCCCTCCCCGAAGGCCTTTCATCCCAGGGGCGCGCTGCCGCTGCACCGCGCCCGCCCGGCGACGGCGCTCCCTAGCACATTCGCGCCTGCAGCGCACAAGGGCTATCGCGCAGGCTGCATCGCGCCTGAGGCATCCCTCCCCGATGGTCCAACGGCGGCGGTGTAGCGCGGGATCCGTTGCCACGATGACTTTTTTGTTATCTTGCGGGACCGGGCCTAGCAATCGGCGCGTCGTACCGTTGGCCCGGTGCACGGCGCATGCTATGTTGGGACTATGAAGATCTACCTCTCCGGCCCTATCAGCGGGTGCTCTGAGGGCGAAATTGTCGGGTGGCGGGCGAAGGTGCTTGAGCTGCTTCCCCACACAGTCGAGGTCTTCGATCCTGCTGTCGCGCTCTACAATTCCACAGCGGCCTACACGCGTGAGGAAAGCCCCACTGAAGGGCTGTTACGCTTGAGGCATGGCCTCCTGGTGGTGGACCGCAATAAGCATCTTATAAGATCGTCGGACGTGGTCCTGGCCAACCTTCTGCACGCCGAGCATGTGTCGATCGGGTCGATCGGCGAGCTGTTCTTCCGGCAAACGCCTTCCGCGTGCCGATTGTCATCGTCCGGAGGCGGACCGGCGATGTTCACGATCACGCCATGTTGAACGCGATAGCGAGCGTGATAACTCATACGCTAGAGGATGGATGTCAGGCAGCGTGAGCATGCTGCAAAATGAGAACGCGGAAGGGGAGACGCAAGGTCAACAAGATAGCTCCCGCGCAAGCTCGGACGAGTCTATAGATCCTGAAGCCGGCCTCGTCGGTCTCTGAAGTTGGCGCCACCCCGTCAAAGAATGCTGGGGAGTAGGGGCTCTTCCCGCCGTTCCAGCGCTTGCCCATGAGCGCAAGCCAGTCGCTGCGACCATCCCGCTGGTTGGGGTGAATGCGCCGCCGCCAGTCCATGTAGTTGCCGATCGACTGTTCGGGCGACCAGAGGTCCTTCAGCATGTCGAAGGTGACCCGCTTGTCGGGTCGGCCGAGCGAGGCCCTGATGGCGCCCACGAAGTTAGCGGAGAAGTGGTTGGCCCTCTCCTGAGTTAACTCGGAAGCGCCGCAACACCCGTTGCCGTCGCTCCATGGGATGAACTCCGTGTCGCCGGCGCCAAACTTGACACCGAGTTCATGGGTTCGCTGCCTCGCCCTCCTAACGAATGGCCGCTTGGCATCCCTCGAGAGCGTCCAATCCGGCCCGAGCCTAGCCACGCCTAGCTGCCTCATCCTCTCGACGATGTCGATCCGTGCGCCCGGCTGGCGGCAGCTATCTCGGTCTCGACCAATTCGCCCGGCACCTTCAGGTACTCGAACGAGAGCTGCCTAGCACCAGCCATGGCCGCTTCGCCCGCCATTGCAAGGGCCTCCTCTTCGTATCCAGGAAAGATCGGCTGGATGCGAAGTCCGCAAGTGATGCCGCACTCGCTCAACCGCGCGAGAGTCGCGATTGTCGCCGCGAACCCGTCCGTGCGGGGTTCGACGATCTTGCGTAGCGGTTCCGGGATACCAGCTGCTGACAGCCTCACGACGACGTTCATCTGGCCGAGTAGCGACAAGTACGGTTCGCTCGTCGGAAGCGAGCCCTTCGTGCTGATGAGCGTAGGATAGTTAAAGTCCCGTAAGATGCCGAGCAGGTCCTTGGTTACGCCAAATTCGCGCTCAATCGGCGTGAAGGGATCCTGGAGCCCTCCGAGCTGCAGTGGCACGCGCCGCGCGAGAAACTCGTCGACAGCTGACCTGATCTCGCCCCGCGCCACGCGCTCCAGTCTGAGGCGGAAGGCCGCTGGGTTCGCCTGGTGAACACCCTTCAACGCCCAGGCCCGTGCCCGGTTACGCGAGAAGCAGTACCCGCAGCCGAACTGGCAGGTATCATATGGATCAAGTCTGATCGGCGCGGAGCAAAAGAAAATCTGCCCGGTTACACTCAGCGCGTGTTTGTAGGTGCCCTGGGTCTGACGCATTGTTTTATGTACACATCCTAAGAGCAGAGATCGAAGGATTTTGATGCCAAATCCACGTGGGTATTATGGAGAGAACTCAACATCAGGTCAGTCGGCACTACCGCCGGTAATATAGAATGTAATATAGATAATAAAATTGCTAAAAATAAGAACACGGACGATACTCGGATAAGATCTCGAGCGTACTCACGTGACTTTGGATTCTCCTTAGCTGATTCAGTAAAAATTATCCAAAAAAGCTCCTTGCACTTCAGCTCACGCTCCTCATCGGCCTCCTGGACGGCGAGAACGTACCGCCTTTCAACGCCACCACTACGAGACTTCATCGTGAAGCCCATGATGAGATCCCGGTCGAAGTTCAGTGGCTTATGGACACACATGTCGTAGATCGAGGCTGAACCGGTAGAATGCGCTATGGAAGCTGTCCCCTTGGTGCACGGTCTGAGAAATGACGCCGCCACCGGCAGGTACGATCGCGGCGACAACGTCGTGACGCTCGACGCTAAGCTTTTTCTCGACGGTCTCGTGAAGGAGCTTGAAGCCAGCATTCAGCGTAAGAAGGCTGGTATAAAATTGCCACAGTATCCAGCGGTGTGAGTGCTTCTTGTCGTCGTAGGCTTTATAGTCTGAGTACTCCTGCAGGAACGCTGGGGCTCTAAGTCTGATGACGAGAATCGCCATCGCATACACAGTCACAGCAAGTATGAAGCAGCCCAATGCGGGCCAGCCCAGGTTGGCTAAGTCTGTAATCTTAGTTAGGATGGCGATCGCAGAGAATAGCGTTGCGAGCGACAGGGCGCTGCTCATACGTGACGCCGCTATCAAATACTGCCAGTGCCAACCCATAGTCGCTTGACACGCCGGACCTCGGAGAGCACAGACTTTTCAGACCACTCTGGCATCGTCTCCTCTCAGCGATGCGAGACGTCGCGGCTCATTGGCGTGACAGCCGGGCAAGTCAGATAGGAACTTTTGCTTGGCAAGATTTCTCGATTGCACATGGCCTCACAGCATGTTTCTGACGGCTTAATGACGTGATTGCCGGATCCGACAAGCTGGGATCGCTGGCGCCGGTGTGTCTAGCGTGGGAAGTGAAGGATGAGCTGTAGAGGGTGACTGTGCTATGGTGAATGCTCTCACGAGTTGCGGATTGGTAGGATCAAGGTTGTAGATACGCCTTGTATTTGAGATGGGGCGCCAGCGCAATAGCCTGACAATCGTCGCGTGGCGAGCCGCACTGAGCCATTTCCCGCTGAATTTACGGCGCTCCTGCTCACACAGGCTCGTACCTCTTCACCTCGATCTCGTCCGCCCGCTGCCGCATCAGATAGCCATCATGCCAGGCCTGCATCCGCAGCAGCGTGTCCATCGAGACGCCAAAGGCCTTCTCGATGCGGAGCGCCATCTCCGGTGACAGCGCGGCCTTCTCGTTCACGAGGTCGGAGAGGGTCGCCCGGCGCACGCCCAGCGCCTCGGCCGCCCGTGACACCGAGAGGCTCAGCTCATCCAGGATCTCGTCGCGGATGAAGCTGCCTGGATGCGGCGGGCGCATGCCGATCCGGCCGACGGGCTCGCTCGTCAATGATAGTCCTCCAGGTTGAGGTTGACGACCTCATCGCCCTCAAGATCGAACGTGATCCGCCAGTTGCCGGAGACGGAGAGGCTCCAGGTGCCCGCCCGGTCGCCGCTCAGCTGATGGATGCGCCATCCCGGCGGCCCCGCGACGCCGCTCATGTCGGCTGCCGAGACCAGGGCTGCCAGCATGTTGCGCACGCGGCGCACCAGATCCCGCCGGATCTCACGGTCGTCATCCTCCTCGATCAGGCGCTTCAGTCCTCGGTGACGAACGCTTCGTATCCTCACCGCATTTTCCCGTACGCTTTGACCGTACGAAGGTCAAGAGGCCGCCGATCGACCATCGCGCAGTGATGCAATATCTTTCGCTGTCAAACAATCCAAGGTTGACAAACGGCTCGCATTCCTATAGATGACAGAAATGCCTTGTCCCTACCCAGCTCGTTCCCCCGCCTCGATGCCCGCCGCCCGCACCGTGCGGCTGGCGCGGCGCCTCGCCGGCGGCATGACGCCCGCCGAGGTCGCCAGGCACGAGGGGACGGACGAGGACGAGATTCTTGGCGCTCCTCGAGGACGAGAAGTTCCAGAAACACGTCGCCTACTACCGGCGCGAGGCCGAGCTGCCCGAGGACGAGCGCGAAGAGATCCTGATCAGGACGGCATTCGCCAGCCTCCAGCACCTCGCCGACATGGGCGACACCAAAGCTCTTTTGTTCCTTGCCTACGAGGGCAACCGCGGCCGGCATCCCGAAAACCGCCTGCGCCGCCTCGTGACGCGCACGAGCGACTGCGATCCCGAGCTCTGTGCTGGGGACGAGATCGCCGCGGAGCCGGCCAACGACGCCGTCGCCGCCGAGCTTGTCTCGGACCTCCTCGCCTTCGCCCGGAGCAACCCGGACGTGGCCGACTGGATCCTGCGTTACGCCGAGAGCCGCCAGGCCACGCTGGGAGAGAGCGGGGCCGGGGCGGTGGAGGAGCAAAGAAGGAGAGTGAACAGACAAAAACACCACGCCACCCTAGTGCTACAGCCGTAGTTTCCGTGCTGCGGGCTCGTCATGGAGGAGAGCCATGACGATCTGCGAGGTATGGGCCGAGGCGTTCGAGGGCTTGCTGGCTCGGCTGGGACCGCGGCTCGAGCGGCCTCGCCTTCTACCTGACCCACGCCCGTCACGGCACCGCCCTTGCCGATCTGGTGCAGGTGGCCGGCACGCGCTGGACGATCGAGGCCTGCTTCGAGGCGGCCAAAGGCGAGGTCGGCCTCGATCGGGACGAGATCCGCTCTTGGACCGGCTGACACCGTCATGTCACGCTCGCGGTGCTGGCCCATGCCTACCTCGCCGTCCTGCGAAGGTCATCGTGAGGATCGCAGGAAGCGCTCACGACACGGCCATCAACGGCCGGTCATCCACCTCGGCCCCTGCCGCGGGCGTCCAGGACAGCCCGCCTGCATAGCGCCACGCGATGCGCCCGGCCTCATCGAGCGCCAGGAGATGCAGCCAGCGATTGTCGAAAAGTGCCCGCACGCCTTCATGCCGCTCGAGGATATCGGTCATCGCCTGCCGTGGTGCCTCGATGCAGACCGACAGACGCAAGGGCTCGTGAACGTACCGCTCTCCATCGTGAACCGACTGCCACGGCAGGCCGGATCGCAGCAGTCCCCCGTTGCCCTCGAGGACGCCGATCCCGCCCACAACATTGTGCAGCAGCTTGTTGCCCGAGCCGAAGGTCTGCGGAGCCACCGTGGAGCCATAGTATTGCAGGCTGATCCAGCTCGCGACGACCACGGGCGCGGTCATGATCAGCTCGAGCACCGAGAAGCCGTTCTCTCTGTCCTTTTTCCAGTCGTAGTCGTGAAGGAACGCCCGGCCTTCCAGGTCTCGGCCGGTGGTACGCGCCCGCGGTGCGGCGATGAACGCCTTGCACCCGGCAAGCGCCCATTCGGGACGAACCTCCGCCCAGTCCCGGGCGCGGCCTGGAACGTCGTCCCCGTCCGCGGCCCGGGGCAGCCGCAGAGCCCTCTCGGCCCGCGTGAGGCTGCCCGCCGCCGCGAGCCACGCGCGTATCCTGTCCAGGTCGGCAGCATGGCCCGACCAGTCCGCATCCCGGTCGTAGAGGGTGACGACGTCCGTCGTCGTGTCGTGGAGACCCGCGACGAAAAGCGTGTCGCCGGGAATGTCGATCCCGCGCCCGGCAAGCCCCGCGCGCACCTCCCGATCGTTGAGAAGCGCCGCGAGCAGCCGTGCGTTGACCTCCCCCGAATAGCCGCCGCAGGCACCGCAATGCAGACCGCTGGCGTGGGGGTTGTTGACGACGTTGGCTCCGTGGCCTGCGAGGAGGACGATCCGCGCAAACCCGTCGGTGAGCGACATGGCGCGCAAGATGGTCTCGGCTGCGCCGATGCGCGAGGCGAGGTCCAGCTCGGGGTCGAGGCGCGGCTTCCGATCGTCCGGCCCCGCCATCCGGCTCAGCCCCAAGGCGTCGCGCACCAGCTTCGCTCCATAGACGGGGCCCATGGCCTCGACGAAGGCGAAGGAAGAAACCGCCGCCAGCTTGAAGCGCCCCCAGGCACGCCGGGCGCGCGACCGGAAGCGGGCACGCCGATCCGCCTGCCGGTCTTCCGGCGCCGTGGCACAGGAACGGACCGTCGGATTGAGCAGCACGGGCAGCCGCAGCTCCTCGACGTCGGAGGCGAAGCGCCGGTGCTTGGCGAAGATGCCGAAGAAGCCGGCAAAGCCGAGGGTCTGGACGGACGGATCCACCCCTTCCAGGGCGCGGCGAAAGACCTCCGAGCGCACGTCGATACAAAAGGCGGCCTGAAGCAGCGGACGCCCCCTGCGGGCGGAGGCTGCCGGCGCGGCAAGCGTCTGGGCGAGCTGCCGCTGGGCGGCGCGCTCGGCTGCTTCCTGCAAAATCTCGTCGACGATCTCGACCTCACCGGTGCGGATCGGGGCAGCGTGCGCATCGCGGGTCTCGGCCCAGCCATCCGCGATGGCCGTCTCGTACTGGCGGTAGAGGGCCTCTTCCCACAGCAGCCGGATGGCCAGCAGATCGGTCAGCGTTCTATCCGTTCCCTTCGCCAGCTCGGCGCGCCACAGGCGGTAGCGGGCCAACTGCGCCCAACCGCCCAGCGAGAGCAGGAGCTGATGGCAATAGGTCTCGAGCGCCGGCTCGCCGAGTCCGAGACGGTGGATGGCGCAGGCGATGGCCTCCAGCGGGGCCTCGGGCGCATCGGCCACAAGGGCGGCGAATCCCCTGAGCCCCATGATCTCCGGCGTGATGTCGTGGGTCGCGTACATCCGGTAGGCCGACCACGCGGTCTTGTCTTGCGGCGCGATCCATAGCGCCTGCCCGGCGTCGAAATAGCTCCCGGCCCAGATGCCGACCCGGTCGCCAATAATGCCCTGCCAGTCGATCCCGCTTGCCGCGGCGGCAAGATCGGCGACCGTCGGCAGCACCCGAGGCGCTGGCAGCGGCCGTCTCGCCGCACGTCTCAGCGCTCCCAGGTCTGCCGGCTTGGACCCGTGGGGCGACGCCACAAGTGCGTCGGCAAGGTCCGCGTCGGTGATCGTGCCGTCGTCGAGGCGATCCAGGTACCAGCGGCGCGGCATGGTGACCGGCCCGCCACCCACTCGTCCCAGACGGGCTGCGACTTCGGCAAGCCGCCGATGCGTCTGGCCGAGATAGGGATTGACCGCCACATGTGAGGCCAGCGGCCAGAGCGGCGGGATCTGGCGACCCGCAGCAGCGACGATCGTCCTGGCGATCGCGGGGTCTGGCGCGTCGACTTTGGCGTACAGGCTCACGAGGCTTTGCCTCCTCTCGTGGATCAGGCCGAACGGTGGGTGGACCAGTTGCCGATCAGCCGGTCGAAAACGGCGTTGGCATAAAGCCCGTTGGCGAGATGCACCCGCAGTCCGGCAGCGGCGGGATGCGTGGCCCAAAGCGGGAACGCCGCCTGGGCCACCGCCACGAGGCCGAAGCTGACGATGACGAGCACCATCAGCGCCCACTCCAGCGGCCCCGGCGCCGGTGTGGCCGGCAGGGTTCCGGCAGTCAGCCGTTCGGCCCAGGTCTGGAGCGCGAAGTAGCTGACCGAGGCGGCCACGGCGTAGACCGCCGTCCGCCGCGTCAGAGCCCAGGGAGCGGCATCGGCGAGCCCCTGGGCGATCAGATAGGCCACGCCGAAGATGAGGATCGCGCCCAGCGCGAGCGCTTGCGGGGATTTCCCGTCAAGCCCGAAGGCGAGCCCGATGACCGCATAGATGGCGAGGGCCAAGGCAAAAGCGCGCAGGACGGCGCGGCCGCCCGGCACGGCGACCGGCCCGGGCCGTCTATTCTCTGCGATATTGTCGACAGCGTTGCCGGCTGAGAGAAACGCGTGCGCCTTGTAAAGCGAATGGGCGATGATGTGGAGCAGCGCCAGGGGAAAGAGCGCCAGGCCGCACTGCATGATCATGAATCCCATCTGGGCGATGGTCGACCAGGCAAGCGAGGTCTTGACCGCAGGCTGTGCCAGCATGGCGAGCCCGCCGAACAGGGCGGTAAGGCCACCGACAATAACGAGAACGGCCAGCACCCCGGGAGCGAGAAGCATGACATCGGCAAAGCGGATCAAGAGAAATCCACCGGCATTGACGACGCCGGCGTGCAGCAGGGCCGATACCGGGGTCGGCGCCTCCATCACTTCCGTGAGCCAGCCATGCGTAGGAAACTGTGCCGATTTCAGCGCGCCGGCCAAGGCGAGCAGCCCGGCGGCAACGACGGCAGTCTCAGGCGCCTCGCCGGCTGCGGCGCGATGAAGAATCGCCGCGATGTCGGTTGTCCGGTAGCCGATGGCGAGAAGGATGACCGCGGCAACGAGCGCCACCTCGCCGGTCCGGGCCACGATGAACTTCTTGCGCGCGGCGCGGCGGGCTCGGACCCGATCCGGATAGAACAGCAGGAGCCGATGCAGGCACAGGCTGGCGGCGATCCAGGCCGTTGCGAGGACCACCACATCGCCGGCCTGAACGAGCAGCAAGACAGTCGCCAGCGTAGCGGCAAGCCATCCCATGAAGAGGCCCTGGCGAGCCTCGCCGTCGAGATAAGCCCCCGAGTAGCGCAGGACGACCCAGCCGATGAACGCGACCAGGACGCTCATCGCGGCGCTGACCACGTCGAGCCGCATGCTCAGGCCGAAGTCGGCGAGGCCGATCAGGGTCAAGCTCCGCGGACCGGCCGCCGCAAGCCACGCGGCGGAGGCGACCGCGCCCGGTCAACGCCAGCAGGGCAGCGGCTTCGAGCGCGGACGACACGTAGGCCGGCCGCCGCCCCGGCCTGCTCAGCGCGAGGACTGCCCCGGCGAGAAGGGCCAGAGGTGCGATCAACGGCAACAGATAGAGGGACATGATGGGGCTCCAGCCTCCTCGGTCGACGGCACGAGCCTAGCCGGAGCGCAATATCAATAAAAATCGATTGATTATGGTTTTTCGTTCACTTATTAAGAACCATATGCCTGAGCTGAACTACCACCACCTTCGGTACTTTCAGATCGTCGCGCACGAGGGTCATCTGACGCGGGCCGCGGAGCGGTTGAACGTGTCCCAATCGGCGCTGTCATCGCAAATCAGGCAACTGGAGGACCGCCTCGGCCAACCGCTCTTTGAGCGGCGGGGGCGTGCGCTGCACCTGACGGAAGCCGGGCGGATCGCCTTGGACCACGCCGACTCCATTTTCGAGACGGGCAGGGAGCTTGTCTCGATCTTGAAACAGACATCCCAGACTCGGCGCCCCTTGCGCATCGGAGCGATCGCGACCTTGTCCAGAAACTTCCAGCTGGCCTTCCTCAAGCCGGTTCTGGGACGCGCCGACGTAGAGGTGATCCTTCGTTCTGGCAGCCGAGCCGAGCTTCTCGAAGCCCTCACCATGCTGCATCTGGATCTGGTCCTGACCAATCATCCGCCCGACACGGCTGCGCTCACACCCTTCATCGTGCATCGCCTCGCCGAGCAGGCCGTCGGGCTTATCGGCATACCTTCATTATGCCCTCCGGGGCTCTCCCTGCCGGAACGCCTTGCGACGGCCCCCCTCATCCTACCGACGCCCGCCAGCGGTCCCAGGTCCGACTTCGATGCGCTCGCCAGCCGACTGGGCATCAGCCCGAAGATCGCGGCCGAAGTCGACGACATGGCGATGGTGCGACTCCTGGCGCGCGAGGGGGTCGGCTTGGCGGTCATCCCGCCGATCGTCGTGAAGGATGAGCTCGCAAGCGGCGCGCTCGTGGACGCGGAGCATCTCCCTGGGATTCGGGAGACATTCTTTGCCGTCTTGATGCGGCGGAAATATCCGAACCCGCTCATTCAGAGCCTGTTGCAGCCGATGGGCAAAGCTGCCGCGTCTGCGGATTGAGGTCGAGCCTGCATGTCGGCCTCGATCGACAGGTCGGAGCGCATCGTTCGACGTGACTCCTCGCCCGCCCCCCAAAGCGACAAGAGCAGGGGATCAACTTCCGATTGACAGTCGAGCCTTAATTCCTATATCTATCCCTTCATGCCTTCCCCCTACCCGTCCCGTTCCCCCGCCTCGATGCCCGCGGCTCGCACCGTGCGGCTCGCCCGCAGGCTCGCCAGCGGCATGACGCCCGCCGAGGTCGCCAGGCACGAGGACACGGACGAGGCCGAGCTTTTGTCACTGCTCGAGGACAAGAAGTTCCAGGAGCATGTGGCGTACTACCGGCACGAGGCCGAGCTGCCCGAGGACGAGCGCGAGGCGCTCCTGATCAGGACGGCGTTCGCCAGCCTCCAGCACCTCGCCGACATGGGCGACACCAAAGCGCTTTTGTTCCTTGCCTACGAGGGCAACCGCGGCCGCCATCCCGAGAACCGCCTGCGCCGCCTCGTGACGCGCACGAGCGACTGCGATCCCGAGCTGCATGCCGGGGACGAGATCGGTGCGGCGTTTGCCGACGACGCCCCCGCGACGGAGCCTTCCATCCAGGCGCCGAAGAATCCCGTCGCCGCCGAGCTTGTCTCGGACCTCCTCGCCTTCGCCCGGAGCAACCCGGACGTGGCCGACTGGGTCCTGCGCTACGCCGAGAGCCGCCAGGCCACGCTGGGAGAGAGCGGGGCCGGGGCGGTGGAGGAGCAAAAAAGGAGAGTGAAAGGAAGAGAAGAGCAGCAAAGGATAGTGACAGAAGAGCAAGCCGACCCACCCTCTCAGGTCATCCCCCGCCTTGAGCGGGGGATCAACTGGTGGCCGTGACGCGACACTAGCGTGGCCAGCCACCAGCCGTTGGCCCCCCCGGTCGAGCCAGGGGGCGACGAAGGGGTGTGCGTCCTCGCTGTTTCACGTCACCGCCCGCCTCGAGCGGGCGGTCAGATGGCGGGAACGGCGCGACTTCTGTCCCATCGCGCCGCGTCACCTGATCCACCGGGCACGGCCGTGAGGTGACGAAAAGACGCGTCGCCTCGTCTCTTCTCTGCCACCCTCGTGCCCCGGCACGTGCGTCCATTCGGCACGTGCCGGGCACGCCGTCGCCGGCGCGCCTACTGGTCGTCGAGGCGGCAGCCGTCGCGTTGGCTCATGTAGCGGGCGACGCGCGTGAAGCCCAGCACCGAGGCCTCGACCCGCTTGGCCGCCTGGTCGACGTCGACGCTGACGAGCGGGACGCTCGAGCTCGCATAATTCTCGCAATAGGCCTCGCTCTGGCCGATCACGAAGCGGCACGAGCAGCGCTCCTTGGCGAGGTAGGCCGGCGAGATGGCCGGCACGGTGATGAGATTGGCCCAGCCCGTGACGATCCAGAAAATGAGCCCGAGCACGATGACGGCGACGAGGCCGCGGACGAGCAGGCGCATCAGGAGCTCCGGCCGCGAGAGGCGAACGCCTTGAGGGCGAGCTGCAGGAAGGTCGCGTCGGAGAAGTCGCGGCCCTGGTCGTCGCCGATGCGGACGATGACGAGCCCGAGCGACGGGATCACGTAGAGGCGCTGGCCGTTCCGTCCCAGCGCGGTGAGCGTGTCCTGGGGTGCCGTCGTCATCGGCGGGCTGGCGCCTTGGGAGAGGGGCACGTTGAGCCACCAAAGGGCGCCGAAGCTCGCCCGCCTGCCGCCGCCATTGTCGCCCAGAAGCGGCGCTGCCGGCGTGCCCGCGAGCTTGACCCAGCCGTCGGGCAGCAGCTGCTTGCCGTCCCAGCAGCCGTCCATCAGGTAGAGAAGACCGAGCCGGGCGAGATCGCGCGGCGTGGCGTAGAGATAGTCGGGACCGACGAAGGTGCCCACCCCGTCCCGCTCCCAGACGACCGAGCGCATGCCCAGCGGATCGAACAGCGCGGTCCAGGGATAGCTGCCATAGGCCGCCTCGCCCACGAGCGGGCGCAGGGCCGCCATCAGCAGCATCGGATCGCCGCCGCTGAGGCTCCAGTGCGTGCCGGGCGCGTGGTCGAGCGGCTGGGACGCGACATAGGCCGCCATGTCGTGATGGCCGCGGGTATAGAGCATGCTGAGCAGCGTCGAGCCGAAGGGCGCGTACTCGTAGCGGTCGTCGAAGCGCAGCCCCGAGGTCATGGTGAGCAGCTGGTGGATCGTGATCGCCTGCTTGTCCGGCGTGTCGAGGGCGGGCAGCAGCCGGCCCACGGGGGTGTCGATGTTGAGGTGCTTCTCCAGCACCACGCGCCCATAAAGGGCCTGGACGACGCTCGAGGTGATGCCCCAGGCGGGCGCCGGCATGTCGACGCGGAAGCCGTTGGCGTAGCGCTCGTAGACGATGGTGCCGCCCTGCGCCACGAGAAGGGCGTCGGTATGCAGGTCGGAGGGCTGCGCGTCGGGCTGGTCCTCGGGGAAGGCGTAGTTGGTGAAGTCCGCCATGGCGTCCACCGGACCGGTCGGCTTGGCCGTGGCCCAGGTCTCGGCGGGCCAGGTGATGAGCTTGGCGCTGGCCGCGCAGTCGGCAGCACGCGCCGGCCATGCAGGCGCGAGGCTGGCGATGGCGAGGCAACCTGCTACAGCGATGCAGGCTCGACTGACGGGCATCCGACCTCCAAAGGCTGGGTTGTCGCGCGGCGGCTGGGCATTCTTAGCACGCATCTAAGCTTCACGTGGAAGAGGGAGGCAAAGACATGAGCGGGGCTTGCATCGTCACAGGCGGCAGCCGGGGCATCGGCCGGTCGACGGCGCGGCTGGCGGCCGCGGCCGGGCTTGCGGTCGCGGTCAACTACCGCAACGACGCCAAGGCTGCGGCGGAGGTGGTGGCGGCCATCGAGAAGGCGGGCGGCAAGGCCGTGGCCATCCAGGCCGACGTCGCGAGCCCGGCCGACATCCCCCGCCTGTTCGAGGAGGCCGAGCGGGCGCTCGGGCCGGTCACGGCGCTCGTCAACTCGGCCGGCGTCAGCCACAATGCCAGGGTCGCCGACTTCGAGGCCGAGGGGCTGCAGCGCCTGATGGCGGTCAACGTCGTGGGCCTGATGCTGTGCTGCCGCGAGGCGGTGCGGCGCATGTCGACCGCCATGGGCGGCAAGGGCGGCGCCATCGTCAACGTCTCCTCGATGGCGGCCACCATCGGCGGCCGGCCGGGCGCCTCGGCCTATGCCGCCTCCAAGGCCGCGGTCGACGTCTTCTCGACCGGGCTCGCCAAGGAGGTCGCGGCCGAGGGCGTCCGCGTCAACGTGGTCCGGCCGGGCGTCACCCTCACCGACATGACCGGCTCGCTGCGCGAGAACCCCGAGCTGCGACAAGCGGTCGCCGCCTCGATCGCGATGCAGCGCGTGGCCGAGCCCGAGGAGGTGGCCGAGGCCATCGTCTGGCTGCTCTCGGACAAGGCCTCCTTCGTTGCCGGCAGCCATCTCAACGTCGGCGGTGGCGGGTTCCTCGTCCATCCGGCGATGCGCTAGCGGGCAGCAGTGCGAGGCGGCGCCGCGCCCATTGACCGGCGGGGGCGCCGCTCCATGTCCTGCGGTGGTGGCGGCTGGGATTCGGGCAGGAGGTCCCAGCCGGCACCGCATCCGAGGCCATGAGCGCCCATGTCGGATCAGCGCCTGCTCCGCTTCCTCGCCGTCAACGCCCTCATCGGCATCGTCGTGGGCTGGGTCCTGCTCGCGGCGCTCATCCTCCTCGACGTGGCGCGGCTGGGCCAGCTGCTGTGGGCCTCGGAGGACCGGGTCACGACCATCATTCTCGCGGCCGCGGGCTTCGGCGTCACCTTCGGCAGCCTTGCCATGGGCACCGCGATCTTCCTGTTGCCCAAGCGCTGAGGCTCAGACGATCTTCGTCGGATCGCCGGTGAAGTCGGGCGAGCAGAAGCCGCCGCCCTGGCGCTCATTGTCGAGGTCGTTCTTGAACTTCTTGCCGACCAGCCGGTCCGCGAAGACCTCGGCATTGTCCTGGGGATGGTAGCCCAGCCGGGCGGCGTTGCTGTTGTCCCACCAGCTCCTGGTGTTGGCCGAGACGCCGTAGACGATCTCGTAGCGATAGTCGGCGCTGAGGCCGGCATCGATCATGCGGCAGAAGTCGGGGAGGCTCTGCCAGGTGCTCAGCATGCGCTCGTCCACGGGCTCGGCGCGGGCCGAGCCGATGCGCATGCACATGGCCGAGATGCCGTGCTTGTTGGCGTAGTAGAGGGCGATGTCCTCGCCGAAGGCCTTGCTCAGGCCGTAGCGCGAGTCGGGCCTGGCCGGCGTGGTGTGGTCGAGCCGCTTGGTGACCGGCTGGAAGCCGATCGCGTGGTTCGAGCTCGCAAAGAGGATGCGCTTGGTGCCGGCCTTGCGCGCCGCCTCGAAGACGTTGACCAGCCCCACGATGTTGGCGTTGAGGATGGTGGGCCAGTCCGCCTCGATCGACTGCCCGCCCAGATGGACGCAGGCATCGACCCCCTCGAACATGCGCTCGACGGCGGCGGCGTCGCCCAGATCGCCCACCATCAGCTCCTCGCCCGCCGCGGCCGTTCCCAGATCGTCCCGGTCCGAGAGGCGCAGCGCCTTGTAGCGGCCCTGCACGTGCCGCCGATACTCGCGTCCCAGGGCGCCCGCAGCCCCAGTGATCAAGAGACGCTCGATCTGCATGGCCTTCCTCCCGTTGGCATCGCCGCGCGGTTAGAGCACAAGGGCCGCCAGCTGAGAAGCGACAGCCCGGCACGCGTGCTGCCCGCTTGATCTGGATCACGGTCCGATTCAGCATGCGCGCCTAAGGCTGGGCCAGACCGCGGGAAGGGAACGGACGATGGCGACGGGCGAGAAGGCAGCAACCGGGAGCCGCGAGGCCGTGGGGGTCTTCGAGGACTGGTCGACGCTGGAGGCTGCCGTCGACGAGCTCAAGGCCGGCGGCTTTGCGGGCGACGACATCAGCCTGCTCGCCGGCCACGTCACGGTCGAGCAGAAGCTGGGCCACATGTACGAGCGCGTCCAGGACATGGAGGACGACCCCGAGGCGCCGCGCACCGCCTTCGTCTCCAGCAAGGGCATCGGCCGGCGCGAGGACCTCGTGATCGACAGCCTCACGGTGATGCCGCCGCTGATCGCCGCCGGCATCGTCGTCGCCTCGGCCGGCGCCGTCGCCGCCGCCATCGCCGGCACCGCCGTGGTGGGCGCCACGCTCGGCACCGTGCTCGCCCGCTGGATGGACCAGCGCCACGCCGACTGGCTCCAGGAGCAGCTCGACCGCGGCGGCATCCTCCTCTGGGTAAAAACACCCGACAAGGAGGCCGAGAAGCGCGCCACCGACATCCTCACCCGCCACTCCGGCAAGGACGTCCACGTCCACAGCATTCCCAAGGCGGCCTAGCGGCAGGGCCCCAAGGCGGGACAGGGGCGCCGGCGGCCTTTCTTTTCCTTTGTCATCCTCGGGCGCTCGACCCGAGGATCCATGCTCACGCTCGCGACGACGCGCCAGGACGTGCCATGGACCCTCGTGTCGGGGCACGAGGGCGACGGGAAGAAAGAGCGGGCGGCGCGAGCCCGCACTCTTGTCCGTCACCCCCCGGCGTGACCGGGGCGTCAGGTGACACGGGCGCGACGGGACGGGAGGAGCGCAGCCCCCGCCACCTGACCGCCCGCTCGAGGCGGGCGGTGACGTGAAGGAGCGAGGACGCACCTCTCCTGTCGCCCCCCGACGTGATCGGGGGGCCAACTGGTGGAGGCTGGCCACGCTACTCTCGCGTCACGACCGCCCGTTGATCCCCCGCTCAAGGCGGGGGATGACCCGTGAGGGCGCGTCGGCTCGCTCTGCTATCACTAGCCTTTGCTGATCTTCTCTTCTTTCACTCTCCTCGTTTGCTCCTCCACCGCCCCGGCCTCGCTCTCTCCCAGCGCGGCCTGGCGGCTCTCGGCGTAACGCAGGACCCAGTCGGCCACGTCCGGGTTGCTCCGGGCGAAGGCGAGGAGGTCCGAGACAAGCTCGGCGGCGACGGCGTTGTCGGCCGGCGCCGCGCCGATCTCGTCCCCAGCACAGAGGTCGGGATCGCGGTCGCTCGTGCGCGGCATGAGGCGGCGCAGGCGGTTTTCCGGATGGCGGCCGCGGTTGCCCTCGTAGGCAAGGAACAAAAGCGCTTTGGTGTCGCCCATGTCGGCGAGGTGCTGGAGGCTGGCGAATGCCGTCCTGATCAGGATCTCTTCGCGCTCGTCCTCGGGCAGCTCGGCCTCGCGCCGGTAGTAGGCGACGTGTTTCTGGAACTTCTCGTCCTCGAGGAGCGCCAGAATCTCGGCCTCGTCCGTCCCCTCGTGCCTGGCGACCTCGGCCGGCGTCATGCCGCCGGCGAGTCTGCCGCGCCAGCCGCACGGTGCGAGCCGCGGGCATCGAGGCGGGGGAACGCGAGGGGTAGGGGGAAGGCATGGGGGCTCGATATAGGAATGAAGAGCCCGTTGTCAATCGGAAGTTGATTGTTTTCTTTTGTCACTCGCCTTCTCGGGTACGGGCGGGGGGCCTCTCGGTGCTGCAGGCTCGTGCCAGGCCGGCGAGGTCGTGCCAGGCGATGCGCTGGTGTGGGAGGCGCTCGCCGTCGACCGTGTCGAAGCCGGTCTCGACCGTGCGGCCGCCGAGACGCTCGTAGAAGCGGATGCCGGCCCTGTTGGCGGAAAAAGCCCACAGACAAACGCTCTCGAGGCCGCGGGCGGCAAGGCGATCCGCTGCGGCGCCGAGAAGAAGCCGGCCGAGCCCGCCGCCGCGCCGGCCGGGGCGGACGTGGAGATTGTCGATAGAGACATCCCAGCCGGGCTCGACGCCGGGGTAGGCGGCGATGAAGCCCATCGGCTGGCCGGCCGCCTCGGCCAGCAGCACGACAGCGCCCGCGGGCGGCCGCGCCAGCATCGCATCCCAGTGGGCGCGCCGATCGGCGACGACCGGCCCATCAAGAAAAGAATCCGGCATGATGCCGCGATAGGCCGAGCGCCAGCTCGCCACATGCAGATCGGCGATGGTCGCGGCGTCGGCCGGGCCGGCGTCGCGGATCGTCATCGGCGCGTCGTGCCGCGCCGGGCGTTTGTCGGTGGTCAGGTGGCTCCTCCCGAGGTGGGGCCGCGAGCGGGCCCATTCTTAGGCGACGGGCGAGCGGAGCGGCAAGGCGGCTGGCAGGACCGCGATCTTGAGACGCCCCGTCTCGCGTGCCGAGCGTGGGATGCCCGGCGTCTCGTCGCTCTCGGCCCGGCCCCGGCCTCTTCGCCTGCCCTTCGCTCTCTGGTAGGTTGAGCTGTGAGGAGCGCTAGCTACCATGGCGATGCAGAAGACAGAGCTGTACGACGAGGACTTTTATCAGTGGAGCCGCGAGCAAGCGGCGGCGCTGCGGCGGCTGTCGGCCGAGCGGTGGAACGGCCCGCTCGACCTCGAGCACTTGGCGGAGGAGGTCGAGGAGTTGGGCTCGGAAGTCCGCAACGCCGCGCGAAGCCACCTCCGCCGCCTGATCGAGCATGCGCTGAAGCTCGAATACTCGCCCGCCTCCGAGCCGCGCGCCGGCTGGATCGACACGATCGACGACGCCCGTGACGAGATCGCCGAACGACTGACGCCCACTATCCGCCGTGACCTCGAGACCTCTCTCCCCGACGCCTATACGCGGGCGCTCCGCCGGGCACGCAAGGCCCTGGCGAGGGCGGGCGAGACCGAGGCCGCCGGTGCGCTGCCGGAAGAATGCCCCTATTCCCTCGCGTGGCTCCTCGACGAGGCATGGTATCCGACCAGCCGTCATGGGCTAGTGAATGATCCATAACGCGGCCAGAGATGCTGGCTGAGCGCCAGAGCTCGAGCCTAGCGCAAGGCTGGCCGAGATTGATATAGCCGAATGAGCGTCAGACATCAGTTAAATGCAGCGGTGCTGTAGTTCAATATCCTTCTTGGGTCAAGAAAGCCAAGATTATTGATGTCAGAGAGGTATCCATCCAAATTCTTTCTCGATGCTTGATCGATAGGGAGTGCGAATTTGAATTGGCGCGCGGCGAACATATTCTTCTGCTTTCGCGGTGATTCTGGGGCCCAGGGTGCGCAGGTGGCGCAGCACTTGTTCGCAGGTGGGAACCACCCCTCGGCCGGCCGGAAAGCCCGGCTTGAGCGTCGTCCAGACAACGCCTTCGACGCCCCGCGCAGCCGCCCATACCCCGACAGGCCTAGTTTGGTCGTGGCGTGAAGACCGGAATGGGCTCCAGGCCCCTATCGAATCACAAGCGTTTTCCCTTCTGATGCCCTCCCGATCGGCCAGCCCACGAACGGCTTCGTCCAACGAGCGGACCGACAGACGGGTCCACAGGACGGGAAGCTGCGCTGCACCATCAACCACAACCAGCGTCAAGCGTCCATCCTGGGAAATCCTCGCAAACTCGACTGGCAGTTCTGGGCCGTCGGCATGCCACTCCTCTACCGGCAACTCTTTCGGATTCCAGATCAGCGAGCCCCATCCGAGGCATGACAATCACATCTTACCTCCCAATAAGCGAAGTTCCCTCGTAAGTTTGTTGCGATCAAAGAGCTTGAACTGAACCTTCTGATCTGCGTGCCGACAGTCGAGTGAAAGAGGTGGTGGCTCTGCCCCAAGCCAACGGACCACATCGGCAACCGTCTTGCCGGTACGCAGCCACGCCCGCGCGCAAAGCGATACAACATCTTCCTCAAAGCCAGAAAGCCGCCATACGCGCCATACGCAGGGGATCGAAATCTTCGTCGGGCGTCAATATTCCAAGAAAGTCGCCATGCTCGGCTGCCACATGAAGATAGCGGTGCATCGCATGGTCGCTATCCTCAAGAGGGCTTGTCGGAGTGCCAAGCCCCAGCTTTATTCCGCGCAGCTCGGTGATTCCGACCGTGCACTGGCTGTTCGGAAGCAGCATACGCTGATGAACCACAATGTCACGTTGCTTGAATAGGTGCTCGATGAGCGGATCTTGGGTTAACTGGCTCTTCTGTTCACTGAACCAGAGAACGAAGCCCGGTTCGTTCTGGAGTTCCATTTGCAGGAGCTGCGGCACTTCCTTGAGCGCCTTGAGAAAGGCGCTGAGGTGCCATCTGAACTGCTCTGCATGATGATAGTGCGATTCCAGAGCGTGAAATCCAGAAATGCGCCTCGCGAAAGCGGTCGAACGAGGACTCGATGCGGTCGAGCGCTTTGGCGAGTGCGTCGACCTGACCCTCACAATCGGCCACGTCTCTTGCTCCAACCGGTATGCCAATTGTCCTCGCATAGATGCCGCTCGTATTCTGGAGACAGTGCGATCAAATCCGCCCGCTGTGCCGCAGGGGCGACATCGCTGGGCACGATGCTAGATGCAGAGGAAGCAGGGCCTGACCCGGCGACACCCGGCTGGACCGCTGCGATCTTCCCGGGCAACGCCGACACGCTAGGCACGGTCCGAGGACCGGGTCCGGGGTTCCGGTAGCCACTCCTCGTCCAGCAGCCGGCGAAGACGATAGGGGCAGTCTTCGGGCAGCCCGTCTGCCGCCTCCGCCTCCCCGTAGCTTCGCAGGTCGCGCTCGACGCGACGACGGGTGCGCGAATAAAGATGAGAAAGCTGCTCCTCGAGATCGCGCCGGAGGCTCGGCGTCAGGAGGTTCTCGATCTGGTCGCGCGCCTCGTCGATCGCGTTCATCCAGCCCGTGCGTGGCTCGGTGGCCGAGGAACGCTCGAGCTTCAGGCAGTGCTCGATCACGCGCTGGAGCTGGCTGCGGACGGCGTTGCGGGTGGATCGGCCCAAATCCTCCACCTCCAGGGCCAGATGCGCGAGGTCGAGCGGGCCGTTCCAGCGCTGCTCGGCGAGGCGGTGGAGCGCTGCCGCCTGGTCCTGCGTCCAGACGTAAAAATCCTGCTCGTAGAGTTCTTCCTGGCGGGTCGCCATGGCGAGAGCCCTCTTTGCCGCTCAACCTAACGGAGAGGGCAGCCGAACGGAAGCCGCCCTCATATGGGGCCGGCAGAGCGCCGGACGATCCGTCAGCCCGCCTTCCGCCCCGCCCACGCCGCAAAATCCTTCGTCAGTCCCTCATAGTCCTCGAGGGTCGGGAACCCCTCGAAGCTGTGGCGGGCGGGGGTGGTGGCCCAGGGCAGCTTCTCGCTCGTCCAGCTCTCGATGAAGGGCGTGAACCAGCCGGGCTCGTCGAGCATGGTGGCGCGCAGCAGGACGAGCCAGGTCATGCGGTCGGGCCGGCTGAAGAGCCAGCTCATGCAATGGGGGCAGAAAAAATGGCGGGGCGAGCCGTGGAGGCCGCCGATGACGGGCTCGCCCCGGGTGACGGCCAAGCCCTCCGCCGGCAGCGCTATGCTGAGGGAAAAGGCGCTGGCGGTCATGCGCTGGCAGCCGGTGCAGTGGCAGGCCATGGTCAAAAGGGGCGGGGCCGTGACCTGGAAGCGCACCTGCCCGCAGCGGCAGCCGCCTTGCCAGGGCAGATCCGGCCAGCTCATCGACGTCGCCATGGCGATGCTCCTCCGTTCCTCGCGGCGCGGCCGACGCGGCCTCAGGCGCCCTCGAGCATGATGCGAAAGACGAGCTTGCGGTTGCCGCTCGGCGAGGGGGCGGGGGCCAGGCCCACGAGCCTGCCGCCGTTGGCCTCGATCACGCGGCGCGAGGCGTCGTTGTCCTCGTTGCAGGTGATGGTGACCCAGCGCAGCCCGACCTCGGGCGCCATGCCGAGGATGGCGCCCAGCGCCCAGGTGGCGTAGCCGCGGCCGCGCTTCCAGGGCACCACGGCATAGCCGATATGGCCCGAGCAGTAGTCGGGCAGCGCCTCGCTGCCGGGCTGGTAGCGCAGGTTGATCGAGCCCGAGAAGCTGCCATCCACGATCCAAAAAAGAAAAAAAGGCAGGCGCGGCACGATGCGGCCATCGCCGACCGCGATCCTGCCCTCCTGGCTGACGAGGTCGGCGAGGAAGGCGTCGGGGTCGCGGCGCAGGCGGGCGAGCTGCTCGCGGCTCACATCCTGCTCGGTGTTGGGCGACCAGCCGCGGGCGAGCGCGTCGGCATAGCCGGCGAGCAGGGCCCGGCTGGGCGGCACGAGGCGGGGTTGTCTGGGCTGCACCGGCATGGCCGATCTTCTGCCATGCGCGCCGGCCCTGGCGCCAGCCCCGCCGTTGGGCCTAAGACTGCCCGGCAAGCGCCTCGGGCGGGGCGAGCGGGAGGGGAGAGAGCTACGCATGGCAGGGCCCAGGATCGTCGACGCGCACCACCATCTTTGGGATCTGGACAGGAACTATTATCCCTGGCTGAGCGACCAGCCCGAGGAGCATTTTTTCCTGGGCGATTACAGCGCCATCAAGAAGAACTATCTGCCCGACGACTACAGGCGGGACGCGGAGGGCTTCGACGTGGTGGCCACGGTGCACTGCGAGGCCGAGTGGGACCGCGAGGACCAGGTGGGGGAGACGCGCTGGCTCACCGGGATCGCCGAGCGCTACGGCATGCCCAATGCCATCGTCGGGCATGTCTGGCTCGCCCGCGACGACTGCGAGCGCGTGCTCGAGGGCCATGCGCAGTTCCCGATGTTCCGCGGCGTGCGCTCGAAGCCCCGGACCGCGCTGGCACCGGACAAGATCGAGAAGAATGCGCCCTGGACGATGCAGGACCCGGCCTGGCGCCGCGGCTTTGCCATGCTGCAGCGCTTCGGCATGACCTACGATCTGCGCGTGCCCTACTGGCATCTGGAGGAGGCGGCCGAGATCGCCTCTTTGTTCCCCGAGACGCCGATGGTGCTGAACCATACGGGCTTTCCCTGGGACAGGAGCGAGGCGGGGCTGGCGGCGTGGCGCAAGGCCATGCGGGTCATCGCCCAGGCGCCGCAGGTGTGGCTCAAGGTCTCGGAGTTCGGGCTCAAGGACAAGCCGTGGGACCTCGAGGAGAACAGGCGCGTGGTGCTGGACGCGATCGAGATCTTCGGCATCGAGCGCTGCATGTTCGCCTCCAACTTCCCGGTGGCGGGCCTGCGCGCCAGCTACCGCACGATCGTCGAGGGCATGATGGACATCCTGAAGGGCTTCTCGGCGGGCGAGCAGGATTCGTTTTTCTGTCGCAACGCCGCGAGCTTCTATCGGCTGGACCTCGGCCAGGGAGCAAGGCCGTGAGGCGGCGCCTCCTCGGCCGCTGGCTCGCCGCCTTTCTTGTCACGGCCTGCCTGGTCGGCGGCGGCGTCGCGCGTGCAGCACCGGCCGAGCGGCTGGCCGTGATGTCGGCCTTCGCGCCGGAGCTGAAGGTGCTCTTGGCCCACACGACGGTGGAGCGCACCACGGAGGCCGCGGGGGTCACCTTCACGCTGGGCCGGCTCGAGGGCCACGAGGTCGTCTTGTTCCTCACCGGCGTCAGCATGGTCAACGCGGCGATGACGGCCCAGCTCGCGATCGACCGCTTCTCGCCCTCGGGCATCGTCATGAGCGGCATCGCGGGCGGCGTCGATCCGGCGCTCCATGTGGGCGACGTGGTGGTGCCCGAGCGCTGGGGCCAGTATCTGGAATCGGTCTTCGCCCGCGAGACGCCGGACGGATTTCGGCTGCCGGAGCGCAAGAAGGCCGAGCACGGCCACTACGGCATGATCTTCCCGCAGCCCGTCACGGTGCGGCGCTCGGGGCAGGGCGAGGCCGACACGCGCTTCTGGTTCGAGGTCGACCCGGCCATGCTCGAGGCTGCAAGGGGCATCGACAAGAGCCTGAAGCTCAAGGGCTGCACGGCGCCGGGCTCGTGCCTCGATCCGAAGCCCAGGCTTGAGGTCGGCGGCAACGGCGTCTCGGGTGCTGCCTTCGTCGACAATGCCGCCTTTCGCGCATGGACCTTCGAGACCTTCAAGGCCGAGGTGCTGGACATGGAGAGCGCTGCGGTGGCGGCGGTGGCCTGGCGCAACCGCGTGCCCTTCATCGCCTTCCGCAGCCTCTCCGACCTCGCGGGCGGCGGCCCCGGCGAGAACGAGCTGCCGATCTTCTTTCAGATCGCGGCCGACAACTCGGCGGCGACCGTGATGGCGTTCCTCGCCGCCTGGCAGCCGGACCGGCCGGCCCCGGCGCCCAAGCCCTGAGGCGAAGCTCAGCCGGAGCGCTTCACCAGGTCGATCATGTAGAGGCCGGGCCAGCACTTGCCCGTGACGAGCAGCTTTTTTGTCTTCTCGTCGTAGGCGATGCCGTTGAGGACATAGGGGTATTTGAGCTTCTCAGGATCGGGATTGAGCCCCTCGAGGTCGATCCAGCCGGTAACCTTGCCGGTCGCAGGATCGATGATGGCGATGAAGTCGGTCTGCCACACATTGGCGTAGAGCTTGCCATCCGCCAGCTCGAGCTCGTTGAGGAAGCCCACCGGGCCCACCTCGTCGTGGACGAATATCTTTCTCTCGAGCGCGAGCGTGTCGGGATCGAGGAACATGATGGCCGAGGAGCCGTCGCTCATCACGAGGCTCTTGCCGTCGCTCGTCAGCCCCCAGCCCTGCGTCTCATAATGAAAAGGCTTTCCCGGAGCGAAGGTCTCGAGGTCGTAGCGGAAGCCGGTGTTGGAGAGATAGGTGAGCTCGTAAAGGGTGTGGCCCAGGACCGTGATGCCCTCGCCGAAATAGATCGGGTCGGGCCGGACCTCGCGGATCGCCTTGCCGGTCGCAAGATCGTTCTCGCGCACGGTCGAATGGCCGTAGAGGCCGGTGCCCTCGAAGAGGCGGCCGTCCTTCATCACCAGCCCCTCGGTGTAGGAGCTGGTGTCGTGCGGAAACGTCTCGATCACCTTGTAGCCGTAGACCGGGATGCTGCTCTGATCGAGGATCCGCTCTCGCGAGATCTGCACGTGGCCGTCGCCGGCCAGCGCCGGCCCAGGCGCGCAGCCGATGGCGAGGGCCACCATCAGCCCCAGGGCCGCTACAAGGTTTTTTGTCATAGCCGTTCCAGCTGCCTCTCCACCCCGCGGTGGGGGGCGCCTCTTATGGCTGTCTCGTGTCGGCAGCGCCAGACCTGGCGTTGTGCTCCAGCGCGCCCCTGTCTCGCCGTCAGGCTTGTCGTCTGTCGCCCACGCTTCAGAAGCGTATGCCTGTGAGATCCTGCCCCAGGGCCAGCTTTCCACCCGTGACATAGGCTGATGGGCTCATCGCGATGTGCTTGGCGGCCGCACGGGCGTCGCGCTCGTAGCGCTCCAGCGGGCAGGAGCGGAAGATCGAGATGGCCCCCGCCATGTCGGTCAACAGCCCGATCGCCCAGAGCGCCCCTTCGCTGGCGAAGGTGGCGGCCAACCGGAGCTGCACGCGCGCTCGTACCAGATCCGAGCCGGTTTCGACGGCCTCCAGCAGATCGGCCATCGCCTGGCGCAGATAGGCCCGCGAGGCCGAAAGCCGCGCCTCGATGCGTCCCACCTCGGACTGGACGAGCTCGCGCTCGGCCAGGGGCAGCGTGTCGTTGCGGCGTTTTCGTTTTCCGGCGATCGCCAGGAATTCCCGAAGCGCGCCGCGCGCCAGCCCGACCGGCACCACCGCCACCGTCCAGGGATAGATCGAGCCCGTCGGCAACCGGTAGAGCGTGCCCGGCTGGGTGGGCTCGGGCTGTTGCGGATGGACGAAGCGGTCCGGCACGAAGACATCGTCGAACTCGAAATCGCCGCTGCCCGTTCCGCAGAGACCAGAAACCTGCCAGTTGTCGTGGAGGATCACATCGGCGCGCGGCACGAGAGGGTTGACGATCCGGCCGGTTCTCTGCCCGCCCTCCTCGATCTCGCAGAAAGGCGTGAACCAGGTGGCGTGGGGCGAGCCGCTGCCGAACGGCCAGCGCCCGCTGACCCGGAAGCCGCCTTCGACGGGCACGGCCCGCCCGACGCCGGCGGTCCCCGAGACGACGAAGGCGTTGGGGTCGTCGAAGATCTCGCGCGCGCACGCCTCGCTCAGAAAGGCGCCGACCCGGCCCATGCCGCCGCCATTGCCGACCAGCCAGCCGACGGCCCCGTCCAGCGCCGATGCCTCCTCGACCACGTCCATGAACTCGAAGGCCGAAAGCTCCGGCCCGCCCAGCGCCGACGGCAGCAGGAGCCGAAACATCCCGAGGCCGGCCAGCGTGCGGAAAAGCGCGTCCGGCACCTGCCCGGCCGCATCGAACTTTTGTCTGTGCTCGACCACGATCGGGGAGAGCTCGCGAAGCCGTGCGCAAAGCTCGACGGCCGCGGCCGACTTTTTGTCATCGTCGCGCAGTGCCTGTGCTGGCGTCATGAGGGTCACGAGCCTCCCACTATGCACCGGATTCCGGTTCATTGCATGGAGAGGCCCTAACGTCCAGATGTCCCGAGCAACGGGAGATCGCGTGTGGCGTGCTGGGCGGGATGGCCGACGACCCTTGCGCCGATCTCCACCAGCTTCTCGCGCAAGCTGGCCAGCGCCCACGGGTCCGCGGTCGTCGGCATCGTCATCTTCGATATCTCGGGGCGACGCCGCCGTGTGGGAGCCCTCCGGTCAAGAGACCGGCGAGGGCGGTGGTGACTCACTTTGAGGCGGATGACGACATATAGTCGTGTACGCTTCTCGACAGTTGACTTTTCTCTACCTATTGGATATTCGCGCTAAGGAGATGATCTAAGTGGTTGAGGTATTCCGCCATCGCAGCAAGCTCTGACGGGCAAAGGAGCTCGGTGGCGCGCGAAGGCTGTCAAGCGGAATTGTCGTGCGTTGTAGGGCAAGAGACGACAGAATGGCGGGAGCAGGGTCAGAGAGCTAGCGAGCGTGGCCGGTGGCACGGCAAGGCCGCAAACGCGAGATGGAGGTAGCTATGGCTGCCTTGAGTTGGAGCGAGCTGTTTGGGTGGTTGCCGCTTCGGCGTAGCGCGCGCCCACATGGGGAGCCGTGCGATATCTACGAGTTTGCGGAACGCGTCTACAAGAAGACCGGAGGGCCGACTCCAGCCCTGAGGCAGATGCTGTCCGAAAGCCTGAACTATAAAAGAGATCAAGAAGTCAGCGAAGATGACGGGCGAGAGCATCGCGGGGCAGGTTGAGCTTCGTCGCCTCGACGCCTCTGTAAACACCCATGGCTTTCGGTGTGGATTGGACGAAATAGACAAATGGTTCCGTCGTGATGCCATAAAGCATCATGATAGATTTCGTGCGCGTGTTACTGTCGCTAGCTTGCCGGGGAATGCCCGTCCTATCGGGTTTTACGCCCTCAGTCTAACTATAGAAAAGATCTCGAAAGAAGAGAGAAGGGCGTACTCTCCGGAACTTACGCAAGGTGAGTTTGCTAGTGTGTATCTTTATTACACGGCAGTGCATGGCCCACTTCAACGTAATGGGATAGGAAAGCGCCTCCTATCTGAGGCGATGAGGGACGTTTATCAGCTCGGGCGCGGCGTTGGCCTCCCCGGCTTGACGCTTCGAGCCGCTGGCTCGGAAGTGGCTTCGTTCTACGAGCGCCTCGGATTTGCAAGGTTCGGCGGCACGGATGAATCCCCGCGCATGATCATGCCGATGCGGAGCATCATCGAAGCGTTTGAACAAAGTGCGTGATATCGCCCCATCAACTCGTGGTTGATTGGCCCTCGTGAAGCGGGTGGCGCCACCGAGCTCATGCAGGATGTAGCTGACCGGCTGGTAAATCGGGTTCAGCTCACCCCGGATGGTCACAATGCCTGTCTTGAGGCCGTAGAAGGCGCCCTCGGGCCGGACGTCGACGATGCCCAGCTCATGAGGCTCTGTGGCGATCTCAAACTGAGTCACCACCGCAGCGCCACCCCCTACCCCCGCGCGCCGGCCATCTTGCAGGCGATCTCGAAGGCGCGGATGGTGGGGACGAGGTTGGCGACACCCTTGCCGGCGATGTCGTAGGCGGTGCCGTGCGCGGGGGTGGTGATCGGCATCGGCAGGCCGCCCAGCACCGTGACGCCGGTGTCGAAGCCCAGGAGCTTGAAGGCGATCTGGCCCTGGTCGTGGTACATGGTGAGCACGGCGTCGAAATCGCCGCGCTTGGCGCGCAGGAAGACCGTGTCGGAGGGGAAGGGGCCCTCGACGGCGAGGCCTTTTTTCTGGGCCCTGCGCACCGCGGGCTCGATCACGTCGATGTCCTCGCGGCCGAAGGCGCCGCCGTCGCCGGCATGGGGGTTGAGGGCGGCCACTGCCACGCGCGGCTTCTCGATGCCGGCCTCGGCCAGCGAGCGCAGCGTCAGCTCGAGGCGCTCGAGGATGCGCTCCTCGCTGATGAGGTCCGCCACCTCGCGGATCGGCACGTGCGAGGTGACGCGCGCGTTCCACAAGCCCTCCATCACGTTGAACTCGGCATAGGCACCCTCGTAGCCGATATGCTCGGCCGCGAACTTGAGCTCGTCCTCGTAGCCCGGCACCGAGTAGCGGATGGCCTGCTTGTTGAAGGGCACGAAGGTGACGCCGTCGACGACGCCCTCTTTCGCGAGGTCCAGCGCGATCATGTAGTTGCCGATGGCCGAGCGGCCGCCCTTCTCGCTGACCTCGCCCACCGGGACCAGGGCCGGGTCCATGTCGGCCGTGTCCAGCATCACGAGGCGGTCGGCTGCCGGCCGGGCCTGTGCCCGGTCGCGCACGGTCTCGACATCGAGGGAGACGCCCGCGGCCTTCTCGCCACGGGCCAGGATGCGCCGGTCGCCGACGATCAAGAGATCCGCCTGGGCCAGGGTCTCCGGCCGGGCCAGCAGCCGCGCCATCAGCTCCGGGCCGACGCCCGCGGGATCGCCCAGGACGAGGGCGAGGCGAGGCTTCCTTTGCATCGGTGTCAGGTCCTTTCGAGGGCGTGCCGCTTCAAGGGGCGGCCGCCGCGTGGTATGCCAAGACGTGTTGCCTTCGAGGAACGAGAGCCATGGCCACCGTCACCCCGCTGCGCGTCGCGACACGGCCGCCCCGCACCTACCCCGCGCTCAAGCCCGCCCGGGTGGCGGAGCTCATTCGCGAGATGATCGTCGAGGACAAGCTGCCGCCCGGCACGCCGATCCGCGAGCGGGCGCTGGCCGAGCAGCTCCAGGTGTCGCGCACCCCCTTGCGCGAGGCGCTCAAGATCCTCACCGCCGAGGGCCTGGTCGAGCACACGCCCCGGCGGGGCGTCATCGTGACCAACCCGAGCGACGAGGAGGTCCTCGAGCTCTTGCAGCTCTTGGGCGTGCTCGAGGCCTATGCCGGCGAGCTCGCCTGCGAGAGCGCCACGGACGAGGAGATCCGCGAGATCAAGGCGCTGCATCTCGAGATGCTGGCCGCCTTCACCCGCGGCGACAGGCTGGGCTATTTCCGGCGCAACCAGGACATCCACCTGGCCCTGGTGCGGGCCACGGGCAACCGGACGCTGATCGCCCAGCACAGGACGCTCAACGCCCGCGTCTACCGCATCCGCTATGTCTGCAACCTCAGGACCGAGCGGTGGGAGAGCGCCATCAAGGACCACGAGGCGATCCTGGGGGCCCTCGAGCGTCGGGACAGCGTGGAGATCGCCCGGCTCCTCAGGCCCCACGTGCTGCAGGCCTACGCGAAGATGCAGGAGATCCTGGCGGACGAGCGGGCCGCCACGCGCGCGGTGCCCGAGGCCTCCTGAGGCGCTGACGGCAGCCTGCATCGCTCAGCCGGCCTCGGGGACGCGGACGGCGCCCGAGGCGACGAGCTCCTCGATCTCGGAGTCCGCGAAACCGATCTCGCCCAGCACCTCGCGCGTCTGCTCGCCATAGACCGGCGCGCCCCGCCGCGGCCCGCCCGGCGTGCGCGACAGCTTGATCGGCAGGCCCAGCGTGCGCACCGGGCCGAGGCGGCTGTGCTGCACCTCCACCACCATCTCGCGCGCCAGCGTCTGCGGGTCGGCGTGCATCTCGTTGACGTCCTGGACGGGGCCCGCGGGCACCCCCGCCTGCTCGAGCAGCGCCAGCCACTCGGCCGTCGTGCTCTTCTTGCAAAGTGCGAGGAGAGGGCGGCGTCGAGCTCGGCCAGATGCGCCATCCGGTCCTTGTTCTCGCGGAAGCGCGGATCCTCCGCGATCTCGGGCGCATCCAGCACCTCGAGCAGGCGCTTCCAGGCCGACTGGTTGGCGCCGCCCACGACGAGCCAGCCGTCGGAGTGACGCAAAAGCCTGGTAGGGCGCGCTCAGCGGATGGGCCGAGCCCATCGGCCCCGGCGCGTTGCCGGTGGCAAGGGCGATCGCCGATTGCCAGTAGGTGTGGATGATGCCGGCCTCGTAGAGCGAGGTGTCGACCATCTGCCCCTCGCCCGAGCGGCCGCGCTCGGCCAGCGCCGCCAGGATGCCGATGGTGGCGAGGAGACCGGCCGTGATGTCGGTCAAGGGCGGCCCGCACTTCACGGGCGGATCGCCGCGGCTGGTGCCGGTGATGCTCATGATGCCGCTCATGGCCTGGGCCACGAGGTCGAAGCCGCCGCGCTCGGCATAGGGGCCCGTGCGGCCGAAGCCCGAGATGGCGCACCAGATGAGGCGGCTGTTGCGTGCCTTGGCCTTCTCGTAGGTGAAGCCCAGCTTCTCGAGCGTGTCGCGGCGGTAGTTCTCGATCAGCACGTCGGCGCTCTCGATCAGCCGCCAGAGCACCTCCTTGCCGCCCTCGGTCTTGAGGTCGAGGGCGACGCCCCGCTTGTTGCGGTTCATCATCATGAAGGCGGCCAACTCGCCGTCGATCGTGGGCGGGATGCTGCGCCGCGAATCGTCGCCGCCCGGCACCTTCTCGACCTTGACGACGTCGGCGCCGAGGTCGGCCAGCATCACGGTGCAGGTCGGCCCCGCCATGACATGGGTGAGGTCGATGACCTTGAGACCCGACAAGGCAGTCATGGCACGCTCCCCTATCGGCCCTCGAACGCCGGCTTCTTGTTCTTGGCGAGGAAGGCCTGATAGCCCGTCTTGAAGTCCTCGGTGCCGAAGCAGTGATAGCTCTCGTCGTCCTCCTCGGGCGTGAGGGGCGTCGGATCGAGCAGGCGGTTCGCGAACTTCTTGTGCCAGCGGGCGACGAGCGGCGCCCCCTCGGCGATGCGCCCGGCCATGGCGAGGCCGGCGGCCTCCACCTCCTCGTCGGCGACGACGCGGTTGACGAGCCCCATGCGCAGGGCCTCGGCCGAGCCCACGAGCTCGCCCTCGAGCAGGATCTGCAGCGCGTTGGCCTTGCCGACGAGCTGGAGAAGGCCGCTGCATCTCCGAATAGGCGACGACGAGGCCCAGCCGCTTGACCGGGATGCCGAAGCGCGAGCCCTCACCGCAGATCCTGAGATCGGCGCACGACGCGAGCTCGAGCCCGCCGCCCACGCAGAGCCCCTGGATCGCCGCCACGATCGGATGGCGGCAGGCACGGATCGCCTCGAGCGCCCCGTGGGTCCGCTTGGCGTAGGCGCGCGCCTTCTCGACCGTGCTCCTGTTCTCCTCGAACTCGGAGATGTCGGCGCCGGCGCCGAACGCCTTGCTGCCGGCCCCGGTGAGGATGATGCAGCGCAGCCCCTCGTCGGCGTCGAGCTCGCGCATCAGCGCCGCCATGGCATCCCACATGGCGTTGCTCATGGCGTTGAGCCGTTCCTGGTGGTCGATCACGACCCGGACGATGCCGGGCTCGAGATCCTGGCGAACGATGCTGCCGGCCATGCTGATGAAAGGCCTCCTAGCCGTAGAAGAGATGGACGAGCCCGAGCGAGACGAGCGGGACGTAGGTCACGAGCAGGAGCACGAGCAGAAGCACCGCCACGAACCACACATTGACCCGGCTGACCTCCCAGATGTCGGCCTTGGCGATCGAGCAGCAGGTGACGAGCACGCTGGCCACCGGCGGCGTCTGCTGGCCGATGGCGATGTTGAGCGTGACGATGAGCCCGAAATGGATGGGGTCGATGCCCAAGGCGTGCACGATCGGCATGACGATCGGCACGACCAGGATGATGGCCGCGGCGCCGTGCAGGAAAAAGCCCAGGACGAAGAAGAAGAGGTTGAACAGCGCCAGGACGAGGTAGGTGTTGTGGGTGAAGCTCATGAGCGACTGGCTCAAGAGCTGGGGGATGCGCTGCTCGGTCAGGTACTGGCCCAGCAGGGCCGAGGTCGCGATCAGCAGCATCACGACCGCGGTCTGCACCGCACCGTCCTTGAGCGCGTGCCAGATGTCGGCGAGCGTCAGGTCGCGGTAGATGATGCCGCCGACCAGCAGGGCCGCGGCCACGGCAAGTGCTGCCCCCTCGGTCGCGGTGACGAGGCCGCCGAAGATGCCGCCCAGGATGATGATCGGCAGCAGGAAGGCCCAGAACGCCTCCTTGAAGGTCGTCCAGACGCGGCGGAGACGAAAGGCCTCCTCCACCGGATAGCCGCGCCGCACGGCGAACCCGTAGGCCAGGGACATCATCAAGAGCCCGCCCAGGAGGCCCGGGACGATGCCGGCCACGAACAGCTTCACGACCGAGGTGTCGGCCATGACCGCATAGAGGATCATGGGGATCGAGGGCGGGATGATGACGGCGAGCGAGGCGGCCGAGGAGGTGACGGCGGCGGTGAAGGGCCTTGGATAGCCGCGCCGCTGCATGGCCGGCATGATGACCGTGCCCAGCGCCGCCACGTCGGCCACGGCCGAGCCCGAGATCTCGGCGAAGAACATCGAGGCCAGGATGTTCACCATGGCGAGGCCGCCGCGCACGAAGCCCACGAGCGCCGAGGCGAACGCGATGAGGCGGCGCGAGATGCCGCTCGTGTTCATGATGGCGCCGGCCAGCACGAAGAGCGGGATCGCCAGCAGCGGGAAGCTCGTGGCGCCGGTGAAGAGGGTGACGGCGGCCGACAGGAGCGAATCGGAGCCTTGCGCCCACCAGCTGGCGGCCAGCGCCACGATGCCGAGCGACAGGGCGATCGGCACGTCGATCGCGACCAGGATGACCATGCCGAGGAAGAGGGCCAGCGTGATCATGGGTCGGCCTCCGGCGCGATCTCGTGGCCGCCCGGCGGCACGCCGCGCAGCGCCTCGTCGATCCGCTCGGGCAGGGTCAGGAGCTCGGCCAGGATGAAGAGCGCAGCGCCGATCGGGATGACGGACTGGGTGAGGCTCACCGGCACCCAGGGCAGCGAGACCAGCGTGTCGCCCTGCAGCACGACCACCACCTGGTAGCCGTACCAGCCGACGATCGCGAGGAAGAGGAGGACCAGGGCCTCGCCGATGAGCAGGAGGGCGATGCGGGGGGCGGCGGGCAGCGCCGCGACGAGGCTGGGGAAGCCCAGATGGCCGCGCCGGAGCGCTGCGAGGCAGGAGCCGTAATAGGTGACCCAGGCGAGCCCCACCGAGGCCACCTCGTCCGACCAGGCGAGCGGCCGGTCGAGCTCGCGGAAGACCACCGCCGCCAGCACCACCACGGCGAGGCCAGCCATCAGGAGCACGCAGACGACGGTGAGGACCCGATCGAGCCCGGCGCGCAGCGCTGCCGCGACGCGCAGCACGGCCGGGCGTGGCTTCTCCACCATCGTCAGCGGCCGTGCTGCCGTGCCCACCGCGCTCAGCAGCTCTCGGAGAGCGCCAGGGCCTTCTCGACCAGCTCGCCGCCGCCGGGCACCTCCTTGGCGAAGGCGTCGTAGACGGGCTTGCTCGCGGCGACGAAGGCGTCGTGGTTGGCCTCGTTGAACGTCATGCCGGCGTCGATGAGCTTCTTCTTCACCTCCTCGTCGAGGGCCGCGGCCTTGTCGTAGGTCCAGGGCTGGACGGCGGCACCCTCCTCGAGCAGCACCTTTTGCACGTTCTCCGGGTAGCGCTTGAACTTGATGAGGCTCGCGGTCGGGAAGGACGGCGTGTAGACGTGGTTGGTCTCGGAGAGGTACTTTTGCACCTCCTGGAACTTGCCGGCCCAGATGTTGACGTAGGGGTTCTCCTGGCCGTCGACGACGCCGGTCTGCAGCGCCACGAAGAGCTCGGAGAACGACATCGGCACGGGCGCTGCGCCGTAGGCCTCGAACATGCGGGACCGCCACACGCCCGACGGGATGCGGATCTTGAGGCCCTTGAGGTCGGCCGGCGTGTCGATCGGGCGCTTGTTGTTGGTGATCTGGCGGAAGCCGTTCTCCCACACGCCCAGCAGCTTGTAGCCCTTGGCCTCGAGCTTGGGCGCCAGCGTCGGCCAGACGATCTCCTTGGCGATGCACGCCATGTGCGCCCGGCTCTTGACGAGATAGGGCATGTCGAAGAGGCCGAACTCGGGCACCACGCTCGAGAGGATGGTCGAGGGCTGCGAGATGTCCTGCGTGCCGAGCTTCAGCTTCTGCAGCATCTCCTTGTCGCTGCCGAGCTGGCCCGAATGGTAGAGCGCCATCTGGCCGTAGTCGCCAAGCTTGGCGTTGACCCGCTTCACATACTCCTCGGCCGAGAGATATTGCAGGCCGCCCGGCGGGTTGGTCGTGCCGAACTGCAGCTCGGCGGCCCAGGCCCGCCTCGAGCCCAGGAGAAGGGTGCCACCTGCGAGCGCCCCGGTCATCGCCCCGGTCAGCGCCAGAGCCTGTCGCCGCGTTGTCATTGCCTGCACTCCCTGATTGATGCGTGGGCAGAGCTTATCGGCGCCTCTTGGCATGCCACCTTGCCAGATGTCAACGGCGCACCGCGGTTGTGGCGCAGAGAATTGGTATGCCAGATGCGGGCGCAGGGCCGATCGCGGCCGGGATCGCGGGCCGGGGCGGGCGCTTCTTGCCTCGCCCCGACCGCGCGGCTAGCAAGGCCCCGATGGCCAGAACCGCCACCAGGGCCCGTGCATCCGGTCGCAGCCGAGGCTGGCGCTGGCTGAGGCTTTTTTTCGTCGTCGTGCTGCTCGGCCCGGCGCTTCTCATCCTGCTCTTTCGCTTCGTGCCGCCGGTGGTCACACCGCTCATGCTGATCCGCCTCGTCCAGGGCCACGGGCTCGAGCGGCAGTGGGAGCCGCTGCCGAGGATCTCGGTCCATCTCAGGGACGCCGTGGTGGCCTCGGAGGACAATCTCTTCTGCCGCCACTGGGGC
Organism: uncultured Alphaproteobacteria bacterium; assembly: GCA_963735065.1. Lineage (GTDB taxonomy): Bacteria > Pseudomonadota > Alphaproteobacteria > Geminicoccales > Geminicoccaceae > CAVTJL01. Next base: position 1,359,149 of record CAVTJL010000001.1, read on the forward strand.
TTCGACACCGAGGCGCTGCGGGGCCAGATCCAGGCGGCGATGGAGGGCGAGCGGCCGCGCGGCGCCAGCACCATCACCCAGCAGACCGCGAAGAACGTCTTTCTCTGGCCGGGCCGGGACATCGCGCGGAAGGTGATCGAGGCCTGGCTGACGCCGCAGCTCGAGCTTCTCTGGGGCAAGCGGCGCATCATCGAGGTCTATCTCAACGTGGTCGAGCTTGGCCCCGGCATCTACGGGGCCGAGGCCGCCGCCCGGCACTGGTACGGCAAGCCCGCGAGCGCCCTCACCCTGGGCGAGGCCACGCGGCTCGCGGCGATCCTGCCGGCGCCCTTGGAGTGGAAGCCCACGAGCGCCGCGATCGGCCGCCGGGCGGCGGTTCTGGAGCGCCGCATCGGCCAGCTCGGGCCGCTTTTGGACTGCGTGCAGTAAGCGCGTTTGCCAAGCGGGGCCGCCCGGTGCGATAAGAGGCCTGCGACGGTTCCCCCTGCCAGGGGATGAAAAGGGAAGCCGGTGAGGCCATGAGGCCGATGCCGGCGCTGCCCCCGCAACTGTGAGCGGCGAGCCAGGATCCGAGAGCCACTGGGCGATGCCCGGGAAGGCGGATCCGGCCCAGACCCGCAAGCCAGGAGACCTGCCGCCGCACCCGATCAACCCCAAGCGCCGGGCGGGGTGCACCGGCGGAGGATGCGCATGCAGATCCCCATGGCGGGCCCATCGTCCGCTTTCACGACCTTCCCCCTTACCGTCGAGCGCTGCGATCCCGAGGCCATGGTGAAGGACGCCCTGGCCCTGCCCGGCGAGGCCGGTGCCGAGGAGCTCTTCGTCGCCTGGGTGCTGCGCCTGCCGGTCGAGATCGACGCCGCCGATGCCGCCACCGTGCTGCTGCACGCCTACCGCGACCTGCCGCGCCGCGGCGGCCTCGGCCGCCGGGTCAGCGCGCTGCTGCACGAGGCCCAATCCTATCCCCGCGAGCGCCTGGCAACCCTGCCCCGCCGCCGCGGCCGAGTGTGAGCGCCATGCCAAGTGAAAAAATAGCGGCCACGGTGGTGACCGGGTTCCTGGGCTCGGGCAAGACGAGCCTGATCCGCCATCTGGTCGCCGCCGCGGGCGGCCGGCGCCTCGCCTTCATCATCAACGAGTTCGGCGATCTCGGCATCGACCGCGAGATCCTCCTGGGCTGCGGCCTCGAGGGCTGCGCCGACGACGACGTGGTCGAGCTCAGCAATGGCTGCATCTGCTGCACGGTGGCGGACGACTTCCTGCCCACCATGCGCCGCCTGCTCGACCGCCCCGAGCCGCCCCAGCACATCGTCATCGAGACCTCGGGCCTCGCCTTGCCGAAGCCGCTGATCAAGGCGTTCGCGTGGCCGGAGGTGCGCACGCGCGCCACCGTCGATGGCGTCCTGGCCGTCATCGACGCCGAGGCGGCGCTGGCCGGCCGTTTCGCCACCGATCCCGCTGCCGTGGCTGCCGCCCGCGCGGCCGATCCCACCCTCGACCATGAGAGCCCGCTCGAGGAGCTGTTCGAGGAGCAGCTCATGGCGGCCGACATGGTCATCCTCAACAAGGCCGACCGCATCGACCCCGCGGCCCGCGCCGCCGTCGAGGCCCTGGTGGCGCCGAGCCTTCGACCGGGCGTGCGCGCCATCTGGGCGAGCCACGGTGCCGTCGACCCGCGCGTGGCCCTGGGCCTCGGCATGGCGGCCGAGGACGACCTCGCGTCGCGCCGCTCGCACCACGACGACGAGCCCGACCACGACCACGACGACTTCGAGAGCTTTGTCGTCTCCCTGCCGGAGCAGGCCGATCCGGCAGCACTCGTGGAAAAGCTCGGGGAGGCCGCCCGCCGCTTCGACATCCTGCGCGCCAAAGGCTTCCTCGCGGTCGCGGGCCGGCCGATGCGCCACGTGGTCCAGGCCGTGGGTGCCAGGGTCGACGGCTATTACGACCGCCCCTGGGCCCCGAGCGAGCCCCGCCGCTCGAGCCTCGTCGTCATCGGCCTCGCCGGCCTCGACCGCCCCGCCATCGCCGCCGCCCTGGGCGCCGATCTCGGATAGCTCTTTTTTGTCAGTCTGGGCCCGGGCAGCTCCGGCGCCGCGCTCTTCGTCGTCGCCGGAGGCGGCTGGTCCATGGATCGACACGCACGCGGGCCGGGCCCTCTTCCTGTCATCCTCGGGCGCTTGACCCGAGGATCCATGCCCAGGCTCGCGAGGCCGTGCCAGGACGTGTCATGAACCCTCGTGTTGGGACACGAGTGGGACAAAGAAAAGGCAGAGCGACGCGAGGCCGCGCTTCTTCCGTCATCCCACGGCGTGACCGGGGGATCAGTTGAAGCGGCGCGGCGGGACAGGAATCGTATAGTCCCTGTCACCTGACCTGCCGGTCAAGCCGTCCGGTGACAAGAAAAAACCTGCCGCCGCGACGCTCCCTCGTCGCCACCCCGGCTCGATCGGGGGAGCAAATGCTGGAGCGTGGCCACACGATTGTTGCGTCACCGCCGCCCGTTGGTCCCCGATGCTTCTTCCTGGGCGATCCTGCATCACCGCCGTCGCACGGCGTTGCCGCCCTCGATGATGAGCTCGATGATCGCGGCGGCTTCGGCATGGGGCTTGCCGTCGGTCTCCACCGGCACGGCGTTGCGATGGGCGGTGGCCGCATCCTCGAGGATCACCCGGGCCTCGCCGGCCTCGATGATCTTGTTCTCGGTGAGCGACAGCAGCAGCAACTCGCAGATGGAGAGCGCCGCGAGCCCAGCCGCCTCGGATCCGTGGGGCATGGGAGCGTCCTTTCGAGGCCGGAGAGTTGGAGCCAGCGGCCGGAAGGGCCGAGGCTCACCGCCAGCGCAAGGTGAGAGTGTAGCCCGTCGAGATCGGCGCCGTGCTGATGCAGGCTAGCGTGGGGTACGGCCGACCGTGCGTCCTGCCGGGATCGGTCTCGAGAGGACGTGTCCTTTGGCGATCGGCGTGACGCGCTTCTTCTTCCGCCGACACCGGCTTCAGGGCGTATTCCTCGCGGCGGCGCGTGCCGAACGGGACGTCTCGGCTCATTTGTTGGGCTCGACCTTGCCGACCTCCCGCTCTGCTTGGAGCCAATCCTGGACGGCGCGCCCTTCGCGGCGGCCTTGCTCGGACAGCTCATAGGCCCGCTTCGCGATCTGCGGCCTCAGATCGGTCGGCGCCTCGGCATTGATCGGGGACCCGGGCCCGGCCTTGACGGGATCGAGTATCCGATAGGCGAGCAGCTTCAGGGGGTCGGTCACGAGGAACCAGGCCAATGCATAACCCCAGACAAAGAGCGCCCAACCCCAGCCCAGCGGCGTCATGAGCAGCCCGTAGACCGCGATCATGGTTGCCACCAGCTGCGTGCCGAGGACTGCCATCCACAGGATCCGCGCGGGGGGTATGGACCAGAACGGGCCTCGTGTGCGCGTCTGGAAGATCGTCAGATGTCCGGCCACCGACAGCATCAGATACATCATCGTCTGCAGATGCGGGCGGTCGAGATGAAAGACCCGGTCGCCGATGAAAAAGAGACCGAAGGCGGCCACGGGGCCGACAACTCCCAGCACCGTGGCGACTCCCAGCACGAGGCGCATGTTCCACGCCTCGGGCTGGTCCTTGTAGTGGACGTTGTCGTAGGCGATGGACAGGATGGCGCCGTCGTTGAGCAGCGCCAGCATCACGATCATCACCGCCGTCAGCGGGTAGAAGTTGAAGATCAGGATCGACAGCGTCAGGAACAGCAGCACGCGCAGCGTCTCGGCGATGCGGTAGATCGCGTAGCTGTTCATCCGCTGGAAGATCTTTCGGCTCTCCTTGATCGCGTCGATGATCACCGACAGGCCGGGTGTCATCAGCACGATCGCAGCAGCCGCCCGTGCCGCGTCCGTGGCCCCCGAGACGGCGATGCCACAGTCGGCCTTCTTCAAGGCAGGAGCGTCGTTCACCCCGTCGCCGGTCATGCCGACGATGTGGCCACGCTTCTGCAGGACATCGACGATGTGGAACTTGTGCTCGGGGAATACCTGAGCGAATCCGTCGGCGGACTCGATGGACTCGGCCACCGCGGCGGTTTCCTCCCGCTTGACGTCGCCGAGACTGCTGGCATCGAGAATGTTTGCGCCCATGCCCAGCTTCTTGGCGGTCTCCTGGGCGATGGCGAGCGCGTCACCGGTCACCATCTTGATCTTCACGCCCATCTGCCGCGCCGTCGCGATCGTGGCCTCGGCGTCTTCGCGGGGCGGATCGAACAGGGGCAGCACGCCCGAAAACCGCCAGTCGCCGTCTCCCTCGGCCCGGGCCACGCCCAGTGAGCGGAAGCCGCGCGCTGCGAAGTCGTTGACCGCCTGGTCGACGGCGGCTTTCACCGTCCCGGCATTGGCCGACAGGGCCAAGATGACCTGGGGCGCGCCCTTTGACACTTTGAACGTCTTCCCGTCCGCGTCCTTGACGGTAGCCTCGGTGCGCTTGTGCACCGGATCGAACGGCTGGAAATGGACCACCTCGTAGCCCTGCAGCACCTTGTCGTCCTCGAGGCCACCCAGGACGGCCAGATCGATGGTGTCGTCATTGTCCGCGCGCGACGCCAGCGCGCCATTGAGGATCACCTGCTCGGCGGGGACGCCGTCGACGCTGAACGGATCGCCCAGCGTCAGCTTGTTCTGGGTCAATGTGCCGGTTTTGTCGGCGCACAGCACGTCCACGCCCGCCAGTTCCTCGATGGCGACGAGCTTGCTCACGATCGCCTGCTTCCTGGCGAGGAGACGCGCGCCGATCGCCATCGTCACCGACAGCACGGTCGGCATCGCCACGGGAATGGCGGCCACGGTCAGCACCAGGGCGAACTGCACGGTGGTGAGGAGCGGATCGCCGCGGAAGATCGCAACCGCGATGATCACCGCCACCAGGGCCACCGCCAGGACGATCAGGTAGTTGCCGATCCTCAGCACGGCCTGCTGGAAGTGGCTGACGGTGTGCGCCGTCTGCACCAGCTCCGCCGTCTTGCCGAAATAGGTGCCCGCACCCGTCGCATAGACGAGTGCCCCGATCTCGCCCCGGCGGATGATCGAGCCGGAGAACACGGCATCGCCGGGCTTTCTCGTGGCGGGCAACAACTCGCCGGTCAGCGCGGACTGATCCACCTCGACCGGGTCGCCCTCGAGCAGGCGCGCATCCGCCGGCACGATATCGCCCAGGCGGACGCGGATGACGTCGCCCGGCACCAGCTCCCGCGCCGGCGGGGTCACCCACTTTCCGTCGCGCTTCACCCGCGCCTTGACGGCCAGCTTGGCCTTCAGGGCCTCGATGGCATTGCCCGCCTGGCGCTCCTCCCAGAACCCCACTGCCGCATTGGAGACGAGCAGAAGGAGAATGATGAAAAAGTCTGCCCAGTGCTGCACCACGGCCGACAGAATGACCGCCACCTCGATCATCCAGGGAATGGGCCCCCAGAAGTAGCTCAGCAGCTTGAGGAGCGCGTTTGTCTTCTTCTCCTCGATCTCGTTGGGCCCGTGCCGGGCCAGCCGCTTCTCCGCCTCGGCCTGGCTCAGACCATCCGGCGAGGAGCCGAGCCTCTTCTCGACCTCGGCCAGCGGGAGGGACTTCAGGTCGTCCTTGGCCTCGGGTCCCGATCCCTGCCCGCCTTCGCCAACCTTCGCCGGATCAGCATCGAGTCCCATGACGGCCCTTCCTTCTGTCTTGGCCATGCCCGGGGTCTCGCGACCGCCGGGTATTTGGGGTTACGCTCCCACGAGGAGGTGCTGCCCGTGCCTAGGGGCAGACGATCGCTAGCGTTGGCTGGGCGATCATCAGCTTCTCATCGGTTGCGATGACTCGGACCGGCACGCGGCTGTCCGGGGCGAGGATACGGGGCCGCCGACGGCGTTCGCCTGCTCGTCCAGCTCGGCGCCGACGCGTCCCAGCTCCCGGCGAAGGGGGCTGCGCCGGGGCCGAATGCGCGAGGCCGAAGAGCGGAACCTGCGGGCGAGACGACCGAGGGTCACCGCTAATGACGCGTCGCAGTGTAGTCCATCGGGATCGGTGCCATACTGATCCAGGATAGCGTGACATGGGCCCGATCGTGCGTCCTATGAGGAGCGGCAGCTGCCGGGCCATGATCGCGCTCGTCTGACGTGAGGAGCTTGGCGATGGTGGCGCCCGACAGCGCGCTCGTGAGAAAATTATCGCGGTTCGTTCCGCTGGACCAGCGACGAGCTGACGGCCCTGGCCGATCTCGAGGCTCGGCATCGGCCCGTCGCCGCCGGCACCGACCTGGTCCATGAGCGGCAGGCGGGCCACCAGGCCTTCATCCTGATCGAAGGCTGGGCCTGCGCCTACAAGCTGGTGCCGGACGGCGGCCGTCAGGTGATCGATTTCTCGATCCCGGGTGACGTCATGGGTCTGCGCAGCGTGCTCATGCGGACCTCCGATCACTCCTTCTCCGCTCTCACCGATGCCGTCGTGGCCGAGGTCACGGCCCGGCAGATGCTGGAGGGCTTTCAGCGCCACCCGCGACTGGCGGCAGCGATCCTGTGGGCCGCATCGAGGGACGAGGCGATGGTGGTCGAGCATCTGGTCGGCATCGGGCGCCGCAGCGCGCTCGTGCGCACCGCCCATTTTCTCATCGAGCTCGGCCAGCGCCTCCAGCTCGTCGGGCTCGGCGCCGACGACGGCTACGCGTGCCCGCTGAGCCAGTATATCCTGGCTGACGCGCTGGGGCTTAGCGCCATCCACGTCAACCGCGTCCTGCGCCAGCTGCGCGAGCGCCGCCTGCTGACGTTCCGCGGTGGCCGGGTCGAGGTCCACGATCTGACGGGCCTGAAGGCGCTGGCCGAATGGCACGGCGGCTATCTGGACCAGGACCGGCCGCTGCTGCCGAGCTGAGGCTCGCCGCAGCGGCATCGGTGGCGAGCGGCTGATCGAGGTTAGCGCCGCTGGCCGGGCGCTCGGCCATGATGCTCCCTCGGGGCCTGCCCGGGTCCGCCTCGACGTCGATGGCACGACGGCGTGGCGCATGGTCCGAGCGGTAGCGGCGCATAGGGAGCATATTGGGTGAGCATGTATCGAATTGTCGGCATCGTTCTTCTCGTGGTCGGCGTCGTTCTCCTCGGCTTTGCCTACAATGCCGCGCAGGCGCCGCTGGATCAGATCTCCAATACGCTGACCGGGCGGTTCACGAGCGAGACGATGCTCTACGGCATTGTCGGGGTCGCCGCAGCCCTGGGTGGCGTGCTCCTGCTCCTTTCCGGCCGGCGCGCCGCCGGCTGATCGCCGCCAGGGCTTCGGATACACGGGGCTGCTGATCCAGGTTAACGCTTGGCGGCGCAGGGCCCGATAGGTTCCGCCCGCCGACAAAGGATTGTTGTCGCATCCGTCGACAGGGAGATGCCGATGACACGCGATTCGCCGAGCCGATCCAACGGAGCGTATCGCGCGAGACCACCGCCGGCCATGCGCGATGAGCCCTCGCGCCTTACGCCGAGCCGACCCGCGGTCGACCCGATCGTCCAGCCGATCTACGGGGGCACCCCCACGAACGAGCGCCGCGCCGGCTTCCTGGCAGTGGCGACGATTGCCGAGCGGCTGTCCCGGACGGCCGGCCCGGCCCGTCTGGCCTTCGACGACTATCTCCGAGGTCTGTGTGTCGATCTCGCCGTCATGTCCAACAGGTCGGACGGCCCTACGCTCACCTGCACCGCATCCGAGGCGCAGCTCCCGCTAGGCCCGGCGATCACGCTCGGCCTCATTGCCGAGGAGCTCGTCAACAATGCTCTCGTCCACGGTTTCCCGGATGGGAGAGGCGGTCGGATCATGGTCCGGTTCTTCGCTGGCCCGGAGGCCTGGTGGCTCACCGTGGAGGACAGTGGCATCGTCGGGAGGCTCGGGCCGAGCCGACGCGGGAACGGCCTGATGATCGCCCGTCTCCTCCTCCTGCAGCTCGACGGAACGCTGGAGACGGAGAGCGGCACGATCGGTGGGACCCGATGCGCCGTGCGCATTCCCCGGGCGCGACTCTCAGCGTGACCATGCCGGCGTGCCGCAGATCAGCGTCTGGGCGGAGCGCTGGAGACGCACCGGCACATCGTCGGCACCAGCGCTAACCCAGGTTAGCGCCGATGGGCCATCAAAGCGTTAGCGTGCATAAAATGAGGAAGGCTCAATTCAGCGCGCCGCCGACCGACAGCGTGCCACGCGGGCCGGCTCGTCGCTGCATCGCCGTCGCCCTACGCACCTCCAGCGGCTGCCGGCGCTTATGATGGATCATGACGCCAAGGCCGTGGCACAAGCGACAATCCGGAACAAGCAGCTCGGGGACGAAAATCCTTCGACGATCGAGAGCGAGGCCCGCCGGTGGCGGGCCTCGCTGGCTCCCTACCAGCAGCCTCGGCTCGCCCGCAGCCTGGCCGAGCTCGCCGTGACAGCGCTGCCGTTCCTGGCCTTGTGGGTCCTGATGTGGCTCAGCCTCGGCTACGCCTACTGGCTCTGCCTGGCGCTGGCGCTTCCGGGGGCGGGCTTTCTCGTGCGGCTCTTCATGATCCAGCACGATTGCGGGCACGGCTCCTTCTTTCGCGGCCGCCGTGCCAACGACTGGCTCGGCCGCGCGATCAGCGTGGTGACCTTGACGCCCTATGGCTATTGGCGGCGCACCCATGCGATGCACCACGCCACGTCTGGCAATCTGAGCCGGCGCGGCACGGGCGATGTGGACACATTGACGGTCGGCGAGTTCCGCGGCCTGTCGGCTTGGCAGCGTGGGCTCTATCGCCTGTCGCGCCATCCCGCCGTGCTGCTCGGGGTGGCACCGCTCTACCTCTTCGTCGTGAGATACCGCCTGCCGATCAAGCTGATGCGCTCGGGCCGGCAGGCCTGGCTGAGCGCCCTCTCCACCAACCTCGCCATCGCGGTGGTGGTCGGTCTTGCGATCGGCCTGGTCGGTGCCCGCGACTTCCTGCTGATCCAGGTGCCGATCACCCTCCTGGCCTCGACCGCGGGCGTCTGGCTGTTCTACGTCCAGCATCAGTTCGAGGACACCTGGTGGGAGCGCGAGCCGGGCTGGAACGCCTACGCCGGCGCCCTGCACGGCAGCTCGCACTACGACCTCCCTCAACCACTGCGTTGGCTCACGGCCAATATCGGCATCCACCACGTCCACCATCTGTGCAGCCGGATCCCGGGCTACCGGCTGGGCGAGGTGCTCCGTGACCATCCAGAGCTGCGCGAGGTCAGCCGCCTGACGCTCCGGCAGAGCTTCGGCTGCCTACGCCTCGCTCTCTGGGACGAGAGCACAAGGCGGCTGGTGAGCTTCCACGAGGCCCATCTCTCGATGGGCAATCCCGTCGCCTAATGACCAAAGCTCAGCTATCATTTCAAATATTGAGTCGATATCTCTCGGAATATATTGTACCGACCACATTGAATTACCTGACTATCCGCTTCACTCATCCTGCGACGATAACCCGGTACGGTTGCGGCGCCGTCCGTGCGCAGGCGTAGGCCAAACGCTCGGTCAGGGTGTCGAGCTGGTAGCGGAGATCGAAGCGCCAGGCGAAGCTGGCGAGGTAGCGCTGGGCGTGCTTGGCGCTGACGTGATGACAGGTGCCGGCCAGCGCGGTCTTGATGTTGCCGAGGGCCGTGTTGACCCAGGTGAAGGGAACCCACTTGGCGGCCTGCGGGCCGCTGCCAGCGATCATCGGGAAGGGGTTGCAGCCGGCCTGCGCGACCGCCGTCCAGCACGACAGGCCATCGGTCACCACGTTGCTGCCGGCCGCTAGATCGCGCTTGGCCAGCCTCTCGATCTCCTTTTTCCGGAAGCCCTTGACCACCGTCGGCCGCAATCGCTTGGGCTTGCGTTCGGCCGTCGTCTCCACGGCCGCGCCTGCCGCCCGCGCGTTGCCCGCCCCGATGGGCGTCGTCCACCTCCACGCGCCCCGCCAGCTTGGGCACGCGCCCCACCAGCTTGGGTTTCTCGGCCTCGCGCACCGCCATCGCCGCCATCAGCTTCTGCTTCATCAGCCACGCGGTGGGCTGGCGGGTGCCCAGCCGGCGCGCCAGCTCGACGGAACGCTGGAGACGGAGAGCGGCACGATCGGTGGGACCCGATGCGCCGTGCGCATTCCCCAGGCGCGACTCTCAGCATGAGGATGGGGGCGAGCTCACCCTCGTGGGCTTTCGCTGGATGTCTGATCCCGGGTCTCGTCGGCGCGAGCCCGCTCGGGGCGAACCTACCTCCGAGCGCCGCTTGGCGCCGCTGTCGGGGTGGTGAGCGGGCCGCTGAGGGCGCGGCCTGCAATCTCGGCAAGGTCCAGATACAGAAAGGCGAGGCTTTCCCATGCGACCGCGGAGGCCTCGCGGGTCCCGGGAAGATGCGCGAGAAGGCCGGCCGAAGCCTCGCGGACGCGGTCCTCGATCTCGCAGGTTGCCGCCTGCTGGGAGACCTGGTTGAGCAGCGCGAAGGATGACCGTGGGAGATCCTCCGCCATCACGTGCGCGGCCTCGCTTGCGAGGATGCTGGACACCTTGGGGCTGAGGTCGAGCCCTCTGGCGAGCAGCTCTGCGAGGCGCGCGGCCAGAACGGCCTGGGCGAGCAGCCCGGCCTCGGCCGGCTCGTCCCCGGGCCCTGCTATGGCCGCCACGGTTCCCGAGACGTGCATCGCGAATGCCGAAGCGAGCCATGCATCATCGGCCGATGCCACGCTTATCGCCAGCGGTGTCTTCAATAAAAGCCGCTTCAGGCGTGACCGCAGCTCGCCACGTCGCGACCAGTTCGAGAGCTTCGCCAGCATTCGAACGCCCCCCTGTGCTTATCGACAGTTGTAGGCTGGGCGACTGGCTGGCGCAATGCATGAGCGCTTCCCCGGACGAGGATCGGGTCGCGCCCGGCTTGCCGAGGGCCGTCAGGTCTGGATCACGTCACCAGCGCAGGCTCCTGCGTCTTGGCGTCATAGCGTTCCTCGGCCGGGGCGGGCGATCGCTGCCGGCCGGCTCCATCCGGCGGCCCGGCGATCGCCTCGCCCCTGTGCCCGGCTCCGGCGCCCGAGCCGAAGGTGGAGCATCACCGACGGATCGGGACGATCCTCGCCCGGGCGTCGGTCAGACCGCGTGCCGCGCCAGGAAGTCCCTGTCGAAGACGATGCCGTGCCCGATCCTGTCGGAGGCGACGAAAAAGCCGTCCTGAACCTCGATCGGCTCGGCCAGGGCCTTGATGTCGGTGAAGGAGCCGCCGTCGATGTTCTCGACGATGTAGCCATTGGGCAGGCAGCACAGCATCTGGCCCGAGATCTCCATCATGAAGTGCGGAGCCAAGGGCACGTTCCAGGCACGCGCCAGCGCCGCGATGTCGAGATAGGCCGTGATGCCACCCACGCGGCAGACATCCGCCTGCATGAAGTCGCAGGCGCCGCGGGCGAAATACTCGTTCACCTGCCGGAGCGTGTAGATGTTCTCGCCCGTGGCGACCGGGCTTTTGACGAGGCGGCGCAGCCGGGCATGGCCCTCCACATCGTCGCGCGGCAGGGGCTCCTCGATCCAGTGCAGGTCGAGCCCCTCGAAGGCCTGGACCGCGCGCGCGGCGTGGCCGATGTCCCAGCCCTGGTTGGCGTCGACCATCAGCGGCAGCGGGCCCAGGAGCTCGCGCAGCTTCGTGAGGCGCTCGACATCCTCGGCGATGTCGGGCTTGCCGACCTTGACCTTGAAGGCGCGGTAGCCCTTGGCCTTCCAGCCCCGCGCCTGGTCGAGCAGCGCGTCCAGCGGCTTGTTGAGGTTGATGCCGCTCGCATAGACCTGGACGCGGTCGCGGCTGCGGCCAAGCAGGTCGACCAGCGGCTTTTGCACCTCCTTGGCCGCGAGGTCCCAAAGGGCGATGTCGGTCGCGGCCAGCGCCATGGTGGCAGCACCGCTGCCCATGTCCTGCAGCTGGCTCACGCATTTGTGCCAGAGGCCGCGCGGCGAGACGGGCTGGCCCACGAGGACGCGCGCCAGATCGTGGTCGATCATGGCGCGGATGCTGTGGCCGCCCACGTCCGAGGTGTAGGTGAAGCCCGTGCCGACCAGGCCGTTGTCGGTCCTGACCTCGGCCAGGATGACCTCGAGGTGGGTCACGTGGTGGATGGTGTCGCCCCAGGCCCCGCCCGGCAGCGGCAGGCGCGCATGCTGCGTCTCGACTGATTCTATTCTCACGGATCTGCCTTCCCAAAGCCTTCCCGACAAGGAGGCGGAGACTGGACGCCCGCGGCCGGGTGAGCAAGCCGCGTGGCGGGGCTGGGCGGGTCGCTCCCGGCGCATGCGCCGGGCCGGGACATGGCTGGCGGGCGCGTCTAAGCTCGTGGCTGCGGCTCTGCCGCCCACGACAGGGAGCCATCTCGTGATCCGTGCCTCGAAGATCGCGCTCGTGGCGATGGTGGCGCTGTTCTTCGCGCTCGTCGCGTTCGGCAACATCACCGACTACGGGAGCAACTGGGCCTTCGTGCAGCATGTGCTGGCGATGGATTCCATCTTTCCCGGCTCGACGCTGGGCTGGCGGGCGGTGACCGACCCGCGCCTGCAGACGCTCGCCTATGCGGCGATCATCGGCTGGCAGGTGCTGACGGCCATCGTTCTCACCTTCGGGACGATCCGCCTGCTGGTGGCCGTCGGCGATCCCGAGGACTTCAGCGACGCGAAGCCGCTGGCGGTGGTGGGCCTCGTGATGGGGCTTCTGCTCTATGGGCTGGGCTTCACCGTCATCGGGGGCGAGTGGTTCGCGATGTGGCAGTCGCAGAGCTGGAACGGGCTCGACAGCGCCGCACGCTTCATCCTCCTGGACGGCCTCGTCCTGTTGGTGCTGCTGGCGCCCGACGGCCCTGGCTGAGGGGGCGCTCGTTGACCGGGCAAGGGCCTGTTCTTACATTCGCCGGTAAGAATGGAGCATGTCCATGCGCATCACGAGCAAAGGCCAGGTGACGATCCCGCAGGCGATCCGCGAGAAGGCGGGGCTTTTGCCCGGCACCGATGTGGCCTTCGAGCTGGTCGGCGAGGAGGTGCGGATCATCAAGGCCCCGAACGGCGGCAAGGAGAGCCGGGGCGAGCGGCTGGTCCGTCTCTTGTGGAACAGCGCCACCGCGGAGCCGCGGCTCAGCACGGACGAGATCATGAAGCTGACGCGTGGCGAGGAATGACGCCGGTCCTGGTCGACAGCAACATTCTGATCGACCTTGCGACCGCCGATCCCCTATGGGGCGTGTGGTCGCGGGAGACGATACTGCGTCTGGCCGACGAGGCGGTCCTGGTCATCAATCCAATGGTCTATGCCGAGGCCTCGGTCGACTATGCCACGGCCGAGGCGTTCGAGCGCGCGGTACCCTCCGACATCTTCCGGCGCGAGCCTGTTCCCTGGGATGCGGCGTTCCTGGCCGGCAAGAGCTTTCGCACCTATCGCCGCCGCGGCGGGGCCAGGACCTCGCCGCTGCCCGACTTTTTCATCGGCGCGCATGCGGCGGTGGCGGGCTATCGGCTGCTGACGCGCGACGCGGGACGCTATCGGGCCTATTTCCCGACGGTGGAGCTGATAGCGCCGGATCGGGCAGGCTGAGCGCCGGCCCCGTGGTGGCTTTCGTCAGCCGCCGAAGGCGAGGGTGCGACGCGAGATAGGAATGGTCCTACCAAGGCACCGGCCTGCCGCCCCAGTCGAAAAACCCGCCGCTGTCGCCGGCATCAAGACGATCAAGAACGGTGAGAAGATGAGCGGCGGCCTGCGCAGGTGCATGAAGGTCGGGGCCGGGCCTGGCAAACGGTGCTGACAATGCCGTCTCCACCGTCCCGGGATGCAACGCGACGCAGAGCGCCTCGGGCGCGCGTCGGGCCAGCTCGATCGAGGCGGTGCGCACGATCTGATTGAGCGCAGCCTTGGAGGCGCGGTAGGCGTACCAGCCGCCCAGGCGATTGTCGCCGATGGAGCCCACGCGCGCCGAGAGCGTGGCGAACGCGGCCTTGCCGGAGCGGGGCATGCGGGGCAGCAGGTGCTTCATGAGCAGCGCGGGCCCGATCGCGTTGATCGCGAAGGCATGTGCCAGCCTCCGCGCATCGAGCTCGCGCCAGCTCTTCTCGGGTCCACCATGCGCATCATGGAGAAAGCCGGTGGCATCGATCGCGAGCCGGATGTCCCCGGCCGCCGATGCGCTCGCGACCGCGCGCTCCAGGCTCGCCTCGTCGGTCAGATCGATCGGAACGGGGCTTCGACGGCCGAAGCCGATCGCGGCACGGAAGTGGGCGGCATTGCCCAGCGCGGACAGCAAGGCCGAGCCGATGCCGCCCGACGAGCCGAAGACGACGGCGATACCGTCGGGGTCAAAGGACCGAGGCTGACGCTCGCCCGCTGATCGGATGATCTCCCTCGCTCGCTCATCGCCTAGCGTGCCGCCCTCAGGCGCTGCGAGGCCACGAGCAGACGCGCGAGCGCCGGGCGCATGGGCAGGAACAGACGGTAGGCGACCTCGAGGCTCGGGGCGATACCGGGAAGCGACGCCAGCTTCGCCGCCCAGCGCCATCCCGGCAGATGGCGCCAGACCTCGATGAAGGCGGCGGCTCCGGAAACCATTCGCCCGTCCCCCGCCACGACGTGGAAACGCGCCATCGCCGTCTTGGGGTCGAGTGTCGGAGGAAGCTCGGCTCGTGGCTCGGAGACATCGACGAAGCATAGCGCACCGGCCGTGTCCTGCTTGCGATACATGCCGATCTCGGCCCGACACAGGGGGCACGAGCCATCGAAGAGCAGGACTGTCTTGGGATCCGGATCCGGCACGTCTTTTGTCACGCGATCTCGCTTCGGTCATCGTGGATACGCCCGCTCAGCGGGTTTGGATTTTCTCGAGCAGCAGGCCGCGCAGCGCGGTCTTGCGCCATCCGCACCGCCGAGGTGGACGGCACAAGGGCATGCCGGCGATCCGTGCCCGCAAGGTCCCGCTCGTGGCGAGGCATGACGCCCGTCCTGGCGGACAGCGACATCCCGATCGATCTTGCGACGGCTGATCCCTCTCGGGACGGAAGATGTCGGATGGGGCCGCGCGGCGGCGCTCCGGGTCAGCCGCCGAAGGCGACGGCGTGCATGATGCGGCCCGGGTAAAATGTAAAAGCGCCGGCGATCACGAGGGCGCCGGCAAAGAGCAAAAGCATGGTGCGGCGGTGGGCCTGGACGTTGCCGCGGCGGATCTGCCAGACGCCGTAGGGCAGGACGATGGCGGTCCAGATGGACAGGAGGTGAATGGGGCTCCAGGGGCCGAAGGTGCGGATGGTGTGGATGGCGAAGGAGCTGAGCACGACGATCGCCATCAGCACGACCCAGAGGCGGCCGGTGAGCCGGTGGGCGGGCGTGCCTTTGCGGCGCGCCAGGATGACGAGGCCCACGACGAAGGCCGCCATCGCGGCGAAGGCGTGAAGGCGGATGGCCGGCGGTGCGGCGAGGAGGGGCTCGAGGGTCATCCGGCTGCGGTCGTGGCGGGCCTTCGGGGACGAGGTCCTGTCGCGGGCGGCACTATGCACCTTCTGGCCATCGGGCAACAGAACGAGGCGGCGATCGCAGAGCCGCGTGCGCCCTCTTTTCTGCGTGACCCGTCGCAGGGGGCGGGGAGGGGCGGTCGTCGACACGACGCGCCCCCGCCCGGTTGCTCGGCATGAGGGGCTCGACGAGAGCCCCGGCCGTGCTCAGTGGCTTGAGCGTGTACGGGGCCTAGCGCGGCGAGGGAGGCTCGGCGGCCTGGTGCGTGACCGGCACGGCATCGCAGGAAACCTTCGGGTTCATTTCCGCGAAGGTGCCGGACGGGTTGGCCCGCCAGGCCCAGACGTGGAGGTCGTAATACGGGCCCAGGCCGTAGCGGTTGGGTGCCGTATTGTAGTTGAACAGATGCCCGTCCAGCGACGCTGGCCCTTTCGACGTGATGTACTCGACCGCCACCAGCGTCATGCGCCCGTTCGGCTGCGGCTCGTACATGACGGCCTGCGGATGCGCGATGTCGATCTGGTCGCGATCGAGCAGGGCGGCGTTGACGTAGTGCACCCCCATCGCACCGCCGGCAGGGCCGCTGACGCAGGGAATGGGCGCGTATCCCTCCTTGAGCGCCACGGCCACGTCCGCGAACCGCGCATCGACCTGACGGATGCGCTCGGCCAGCGGATTGCTGCCGGCCGCTGCGGGTGCCGCCGCAGCGGCGACGGCGAGGAGAAAGGCCCCGGAGATCATCGGGGTGCGTGTCATGGAGAATCCCTCAACTGAGATGGGACAGAAAAGCCGGCCCGCCGCTGTTGGACGGTGGCGATGGTTTTCGTTCGTCCGGAACGTGGCCGGCCCGGGCCGCGCGGTGACGCCCCGGGCCGCGGATCAGCCTGCCGTCGTCGGGTCGATGATGCTCGAGACCGGCGTGATCTTGCTGGCCGGAAAGCCGCTCAGCTCCGCATGGCGGCGGATCGCCGCCTCGTCCTCGGCCAGATAGACGCAGAACGTCTTGTCGCCGGCCACGTAGGAATGCTCCCACTGGACCTGGGGCGCCAGCTGGGCCAGCGCCGCGTTCGACGTCCGCGCCGCCCCGGTGAGCTCGGCCTCGCTCATGGCTCCCACGCCCACGATGTCGCGCTCGATCATGTACCGTCTCATGCGATCGTCCTTCCTGCGGTCGAGATGACCGGCCATTCCATCGCAGCGCATCGCGGCGTCGTCAGGTCAGATTATCCTCAGGGGCATAAAGCTCTGCTATAGGCCGGCCATGAAGCTGTCCCATCTCAACGCCCTGCGGGCTCTCGAGGCCACCTTGCGCCGCGGCACCTTCAGCGCCGCCGCCGACGAGCAGGGGGTGACCGTGGCGGCGATCGGCCAGCAGATCCGCGGCCTCGAGGCGTATCTGGGCCTGCGGCTGTTCGACCGGCTGCCCTCCGGGGCGCGCCCGACGCCGGAGGCCCGCATGGTGGCCGAGCGGCTGACGACGGGCTTCGGCCGGATCGAGGAGGCGCTGACGGAGCTGCGCCGCGCGCGCGACGGGCGGCAGCTCTCGCTCTCGCTCACCTATCACTATCTCGACCATTGGCTGGCCCCGCGCCTGCCCCGCTTCTATGCGCGCCAGCCGGAGATCGAGGTGAAGGTGGACGCCGGCGACAGGCTGGTCGATCTGTTGGCGGAGAACGTCGATATGGCGATCCGCTTCTCGCGCGATGCAGGCCCCGGCAACGATGCGCTGGATCTTTATCGGGGCTGCTTTTTTCCGGTCTGCTCGCCCGACTTCGCCGCGGCCCACGGCCTCACGCCCGGGACCAGGGATCTTTCGGGCCTGCCGCTGTTCGTTCTCTACGACACGATGACGGATCCCGAATGGACCGACTGGCCGGCCTGGATGACGGCCAACGGGATGACCTCGCGCGATGCCGTCGCGGCCAACCGTAAGACGGGCCTCGTCACCGCCGTCTCGGGTGGCGGGCTGGTCCTGACCGGCCTCACGGAAGCCTTCAACGAGCTGCGCGAAGGGCGCCTCGTGGCCCCGCTCGGCCCTCGCGTCGTGCGTTCTTTTTCCTACAGATATCGGCTCGTCTGGCCGTCGGCCCGCCGCCCGCACCGCGCCATGCGCGCGTTCCGCGCATGGATCGCCGAAGAGTGCGCTCTTTACCTGGCCGAAGCCTCCGCTCTGCTGGGCGTGCCGGTACGGTGAGGATGGAGGCAGGCCGGGGAGCGCCAGCGCTTCGTGGCGGCCATCCAGCAGGTGGCGAGGGCTCGGGGACCCTGAGGAGCAGCTTCTCCTGCATCCGTTGAAGGAGGCTCGCACCGCCGGAGTGTCTGCGCGGCGACAGGCCCGCGGCGTCGCGGCCTTGCATGCTGAGACCGGCGAGCTTGTCGCCTCCATCGGCGCCTGCTAATCGGTCATCCGCATCCTCCGCAGCTGGACGGCGCCGACAAGTGCGCCCGTCTTTCACGGATGGAGCGCCAACCGATAACGCCATAACACGGCAGCCCCAGATGAGCTCATGATCAAGCTGAATCAGCCGAAAGCCATAGGAGCGCGAGCCTGATCACCTTGATCGATGCGCTGCCTGGGGCCGGACCGCGGCACGGCCTCATGCCGAGCCGCGGCTGATCGGCCTCAAGAAAAATCAAGACCTGAAGAAGAATTGACGAACAAGAGTTCGGCGGACGGGGAACGGTAATGACGATAAACATCGACGAGAACGACTTCAGTCGTGTAAAGAACATCGACCCAGGCTCCGGCCTGAGCTACGAGCTTTACAACGCGACCGCGGCCTCCCCCTACAGCGTCTCGGTCACGGAGCCGGGTCCTTTTGTCTATACAAACTACTATGTCTTCAACCTCGCGTCGCCCGCCTGGAACTATCCCGATACCATCACCACTGGCATGCCGGGCACCTTCGAGGCCGGCGCCGGCAATGACCTGCTGGTCAGCACCGAGCCTACCGACGACTTCTACGGCAGGCTGGCCCCGACGCGATTCTTCGGCGGCGAGGGCGACGACACGATCAATCCGCCGCAGGACACGAGCCCAGGCCTCATCTACAGCGTCGAGGCCTATGGCGGCGGCGGCAACGACACGATCAACGGCAGCAACCTGAACGACACGCTGCACGGCGACACCGCGAACTCGTTCACCGGCGACCCGGTCATCGCCAGCGTCACCCTCGCACCCTACGACACGAGCAACGACGGCAACGACGTCATAAGCGGCTATGGCGGCAACGACGCCATCTCCGGCGACGGAGGCAACGACCAGCTCTTCGGCGGCACCGGTGCCGACACGCTGAGCGGCGGCGCCGGCAACGACTTCCTCTTCGGCGGCCCGCGCGGCACCGGCGATCTCGACGTCCTCACCGGCGGCTCCGGCGCCGACACCTTTCTTCTGAGCTACAGCCAGGACTCGGCCAATGCGGGCGCCGGCTTCTGGGGCGACTATCTCGAGCAGGCGGGACAGAACATCGCCGGCAACGCCGCCAACTCGATCATCGCCGATGCCATCAAGGCGGCGGCGGAGGACGGCGTTGCCGCGGGCTTCATCGCGGACGGCCTGGGTGCCGTCGGCGGCCAGCTCGTCACGTCCTTCATCTCGCTTGTGGAGAGCCTGGCCTCGGCCGACCAGCCGCAGACGGCGCAGGACGCCATGGTGGTGACCGACTTCGACCCTCGGGAGGATGTGCTCGTCCTGCCGCTGCAGACGACGGTGCTGGAATCGCTCACCGTCAATGTGGTCACGGCGAGCCAGATACCGGGCGGCGGTCCCAGCGACGAGAAGGTCCTGAGCTTCGAGGCGGGCGGCAAGGACTATGCTTATGTGCAGCTCAGCGACGGCTTTCTCCACGACATGGGCCTGCAGGGCACGGGCAACGGCACCGCGCAGATCCTGAACAACCTCGTGAACTTCAGCTCGGCCATCGCTGCCAGCGACGGCAAGGCCGGGTTCACCAATCTCGCCACGTCGATCAGCGACAACCTTTCGGACGGCGGCTTCCAGCCGCAGGACGGCGATCTGCCGCCGGGGTCGAGCGTGCTCCTCTACGGTGCGATCGGCGGCATGGTGATCGACGGTGGCCCCACCGGCACGAGCTACGGCTCGATCCTCGCGGGCACCAACTTCAGCGACGCGCTCTCGACCAACCCGCATATCCTCGACCCCAGCCGGATGAAGGATTTTGCCGCGACCGGCGCCTACATCCACGGCTTTGGCGGCGACGACCTGATCTACGGCACGAGCGGGCCCGACACGCTGTTCGGCGACGACGGCAACGACACGCTCTACAGCTTCGTCACGACGCAGAGCAGCAACGGCAACGATCCGGAGAGCCTCTCCGGCGGCGCCGGCAACGACACGCTCTACGGTGGCGGCTCGGCGGGCAATTTCGACGGCGGCACCGGCAACGACACCTTCGGCGTGGTCTACAGCGCGAACACGTCCGTGCAACAGCTCGAGGTCGACCTGACCACCGGCCAGGCGGCGGAGAGGGCCCTCCAGCCCGACCAGTCGGCACCCGTGAGCGAAACGGCACCCTTCTCCTTCGACGTTCCTGAGCACTACACCCTGACGAGCATCGAGAACGCGATCGGCGGGCCAGCCAACGACTGGCTCAAGGGTGCGACAGGGTCGGCGATCGAGGGCGGCCCCGGCGCCGACTATCTCGACACCACGGCAACGGGTGTCGATGTCAGCTACGCCTCGTCCCAGGACGGGGTCACCGTGCAGCTTTTCACCGACGGCTCCGTCACCAGTGGCGGCGACGCCCAGGGCGACGTGATCGGCTACGGCGCCATCATCAACGTCAACGACCTGATCGGCTCCCAGCAGGGCGATACCCTGGGCGCTCAGTTCTCGCAACCCGGCTTCCTCAGCCTCACGGGCAACGGCGGCAGCGACGTCTTCCAGATCCTGGGCGTTGGCGGCCCGAGCGTGCTCACCATCACGGACTTCAGCCAGGCCGACGCCGACAAGATCGATCTGCGCCCCCTCGGCATCACCTCGATGGCCGACGTCGACGCCTCCGGGCAGATCATCCAGATCAACGACCAGGGTCAGCTCATCCAGGTCAACCTCACGAGCTTCTCGGGCACGATCTCCGCATCCGACTTCCTCTTCGCAAGCCCGGTCTCATCGATCGGCGTGGCCGACCGTGGCGGTGCCGGTCTGGTCGGCTCCGCGGGCGACGACGTGCTGCGCGGGCGTGAAGGGGGCGATTACCTGTTCGGGGAGGGCGGCAACGACGTGCTGCGCGGTCGCGGCGGCAACGACGTGCTGCATGGCGGCGACGGCGCGGACAAGCTGCAGGGTCAGGCCGGCACGGACCATCTGGACGGCGGGGCGGGCGACGACATCCTCGTCGGCGGCCGTGGCGACGATCTCCTCTACGGCGGACCGGGCGCCGACCGGATGCGCGGCGGGGCCGGCGCCGACACCTTCTTCCTGCGGTTCGGCGAGACCAACGGCGACAAGGTCCTGGACTTCTCGCGCGCCGACGGCGATCGGCTGAGCGTCGCCAGCAATTCGGCGATCACCGTGACTGGCGGGAGCCAGGGCAGCTTCATGCTCTCCGACGGCCATGTCACCGAGACCCTGATCGCGAAGGGCGCTACGGTGTCCGATTTTGCCGTCTGACAGGGCCCGGACGAAGACGGCCCCGTGCAGGGGCCTGTCGAGGACCCGGCCGCGGGGCGTTGACGGGCTCGCGGCTCGCCCTCAGTGCGCCTCGTCCCAGTTGCGGCCGGTGCCGGTGTCGACGACCAAAGGCACGGTGAGGCTGGCGGCGGATTCCATCACCTCCGCCACCGCTTTCTTGGTCGGCTCGAGCTCGGCCTCGGGCACCTCGAGGACGAGCTCGTCGTGGACCTGGAGGAGGAGGCGGGCGGGCGAGCGCTCGCGCTCGAGGCGGCGGGCGAGGCGCACCATGGCGCGCTTCATGATGTCGGCGGCCGAGCCCTGGATCGGCGCGTTGATGGCGGCGCGCTCGGCGTAGGCCCGCCTGGAGGGGATCTTGGCGTTGATCTCGGGCACGTAGCAGCGCCGCCCGTAGAGGGTGGCGACGAAGCCCCGCTCGCGCGCCTCGGCCTTGGCCCGCTCCATATAGTCCTTGATGCCCGGATAGCGCTCGAAATAGGCCTCGATATAGGCTTTTGCTTGCGCTTGTGGGATTCCCAGGCGCTGGGCCAGGCCAAAAGCGCCGATGCCGTAGATGATGCCGTAATTGATCGTCTTGGCCGAGCGGCGAAGGTCGGGGCCCACCTCGTCGAGGCTTTTGCCGAACATCTCCGATGCCGTGACGGCGTGGATGTCGACGTCGTTGGCAAAAGCCTCCTTCAGCGCCTTGATGTCGGCCATGTGGGCGAGGACGCGAAGCTCGATCTGCGAATAGTCCGCGGACAGTAACAAAAAACCGGGCTCGGCCACGAAGGCCTCGCGGATCTTGCGGCCTTCCTCGGTGCGGATCGGGATATTTTGTAAATTCGGGTCGGTGGAGCTGAGGCGGCCGGTGGAGGTGGAGGCCATCATGTAGGAGGTGTGGACGCGGCCGGTTCGGGGGTTGATCTCCTCGACCAGGCTGTCGGTGTAGGTGCGGGTGAGC
This sequence comes from uncultured Alphaproteobacteria bacterium, assembly GCA_963735065.1. Lineage (GTDB taxonomy): Bacteria > Pseudomonadota > Alphaproteobacteria > Geminicoccales > Geminicoccaceae > CAVTJL01. The sequence goes on from CAVTJL010000001.1 coordinate 1,381,210, forward strand.
TTTTGCAGCTGGCGCCAGTCGAGGACGACGCGGGGCAGCTCGTGGCCGGCCACGGCCAGCTCCTCCAGCACCTCGGCCCCGGTGGCATAGGCTCCTGTTTTCGTCTTGCGGCCCTGGCCGCCCAGAGCCAGCTCGTCGAACAAAACCTCGCCCAGCTGCTTGGGGGAGCCGAGGTTGAAGGGGTGGCCGGCGAGCTTGATCGCCTGCTCCTCGAGCTCGGCCATGCGCTGGGTGAAGATGCCGGAGAGCTGGTGCAGGCGGCCCTTGTCGACCGTGATGCCCTGCGTCTCCATGCCGGCCAGGATGGGCGGCAGCGGGCGCTCCAGCGTCTCGTAGACGGTGGCGAGACGCTCCTCGAGCAGGCGGGGCTTCAGCGTCTGCCACAGGCGCAGCGTCACCACCGCGTCCTCGGCCGCATAGTCGGTGGCCTTCTCGATCGGCGCCTGGGCGAAGCCGATCTGGGCCGCACCCTTGCCGCACACCGCCTCGTAGGGGATCGTGTCGTAGTCGAGGAAGCGCTTGGCGATCTCGTCCATGCCATGGCCGTGGCTGGCGCCGTCGAGCACGTAGGACAAGAGCATCGTGTCGTCGATCGGATCGACCGCGACGCCGTAGCCGGCGAGCACGCCCTGGTCGTACTTGATGTTGTGGCCGATCTTCAGGACCGAGGGGTCGAGGAGGATGGGCTTCAGCCGCTCCAGCACCTGGCTGCGGTCGAGCTGGCCGTCGCGGCGCTGGCCGAAATCGTCCACATGGGCGAGGGGCACATAGAAGCCCGCCATCGGGTCGACGGCGAGGCAGATGCCGACCAGCTCGGCGCGGCTGACGTCGAGCGAGGTCGTCTCGGTGTCGAGGGCGAGGTGGCCGACGTCCAGGGCCTTGGCGATCACCGCGTCCAGCGCCTCGAGGGTGGTGATGGCCGCGAAGGTCGGGCGGTCGTCGCCGGGGGCGGAGGGTGCCTGGCCCGCCGCCGCCTCGGCCGCCACGGCCTCGACGCGGGTGACGAGCGCGCGAAAGCCGTTCTCCTGGAGGAAGGCCAAGAGCCGCTTGGCATCCAGATCCTTGCGCCCCGCCTCCTCGAGCCCGAAGGGCAGGGGTGCCTGCGGCGTCGAGGCCCACCAGCGTGTAGCTGAGCCGCGCCTTGTCGGCGTTCTCCTCCAGCGTCTGCCGCCGCTTCGGCTGCTTGATCTGGTCGAGTGACGCGAGAAGCTGCTCGAGCGAGCCATATTGGGTGATGAGCTGGGCTGCCGTCTTCACGCCGATGCCGGGCACGCCCGGCACATTGTCCGACGTGTCGCCGGCAAGGGACAGAACATCGCGGACGAGCTCGGGGGCGACGCCGAAGCGCTCCATGACCTCGGCTCTTCCGATCTCCTTCTGCTTGATCGGGTCCCACATGGCGACGCCGTCGGCCACGAGCTGCATCAGGTCCTTGTCGGAGGAGACGATGACGGTCTCCTCGCCGCGCTCGCGGGCGAGCCTGGCATAGGTCGCGATGAGGTCGTCGGCCTCGAAGCCCGCCGCCTGGGCCACGGGCAGGCCGAAGGCGCGCGCCGCGTCGCGGATCAGCTCGAACTGCGGCACGAGCTCGGGCGGCGGCTCCTGGCGGTTGGCCTTGTAGGCCTCGTAGAGATCGTTCCGGAACGTCTTGCGCCCGGCGTCGAAGACGATGACGAGATCGTCGTGCGGCCGCTCCTGCAGGAGCTTCATCAGCATCGAGCAGAAGCCGAACACGGCGTTGACGGGCGTCCCGTCCGGCCGCGTCATCGGCGGCAGGGCGAAGAAGGCGCGGAAGATGTAGCCCGAGCCGTCGACCAGCAGCAGGCGTTTCTTGGGGGCGTCGCTCATGGCCGGAAGCTAGCGCAGGCGCGCCGCAGGGGCCAGCTTGCGTGGCGGCGAGGGCGGGCTTCCGGCTCGAGCAAAACCCAACTATTGCGCGAATGCGATCCGCAACTAAGCTCCGCTGGTTGATCTCGGGCGGCGGCTCGTGGCTGCTCCGGGATGTGACAAACGACGCTTGTCACTTTGCATCGGGGCGGCGTATGATCGGGAGCTTCAAGGACAGAAGGCTGAAGCGGCTGTTCGAGACGGGCGACCGGAGCAGGCTGCAGCGGAGCAGTCGAGAAGATCGAGGCATCCTGATGCCCCGCGACAGCGCTACGCGTCATCGACCAGTGAGCTCCCGAGGATATACCTGCACCTCATGAAGGGCGATCTCAAGGGCTTCGGAGCATCACGGTTCAGGCCAACTGGCGCATCGTATTCCGCTTCGACGACGGCAACGGCCTTCGATGTCGAGCTGAGTGGACTATCATAAGGATACTCGAGCCGATGCGAAGCCGCCCCATCGGTTCGATCTCACAGGAGCCTGGAGCGTGGGCTGGCCGGTACGGGGTGCCAGCTCTGGCGACGCGGCTGGCGTCGGGCAATCTGGTCAACTGGCAGAGCGACCTCACGGCCGAGATGGCCGTGCGGTCTTGCTGCGCTTCGGCGAGCGGGGCTCGAGTCCTCTGGCACGGCTTCATGCAACTACGATGGCCCAGGTGAGGAAGCGGGAGCCGGAGATCGTGGCGAGGTTCGGCACGTGGCGCTGCCGGAGGTGGCGGCGTGATGGAGCAGGATGGAGGCGAGGCCGGCTCGACACTCGACGACTTCCTGGCCGAGGAGGGCCTGCTCGAGGAGGCGACCGAGCATGCGATCAAGGCCGTCCTCGCCTGGCAGATCGAGCAGGCGATGAAGGCCGGCAACCTCACCAAGGCGGCGATGGCACGACGGATGCAGACGAGCCGCGCGCAGCTCGACCGCCTGCTGGACCCGGAGAACGGCTCGGTGACCCTGCGCACCCTCCACCGCGCCGCGGCCATCCTGGGCAAGCGGCTGCGGGTGGAGCTGGTGTAGCCAGCGCTCGTTCGCCGGCGGCACGGCTGGGGTGGCTGGTACCGCGGGACGCGAGGCTGCGGCAACCTTCGATTGATAAAGGGCCGGTCGTCTCGCTTGCACGCGTCGTCCGAGTCTGGCTATGACGGACGGATCGGGCCCGAGCGAAGGTGAGAACGCCATGCCTATGCTCAATCCCCCTCATCCCGGCCGTGTCGTGCGGCAGGAGTGCCTGGAGCCGCTCGGGCTGACCGTCACCGAGGGTGCCAAGGCGCTGGGCGTGACCCGGCGGGCGCTCAACAATCTCGTCAATGGCAAGGCCGCGATCGCCGCCGAGATGGCGGTGCGCCTCGCCGCAGCCTTCGGGGGCGGTGCCGAGGTCGTGGCTCGGGATGCAGTGCAACTACGACCTGGCCCAGGTGAGGAAGCGGGAGGCGGAGATCGTGGCGACGGTCCGGCACGTGGCGCGGTCGGAGGCGGCGGCGTGATGGAAACGCTCCGAGGAACAGTTCGGCTTCGGCCAACCCGGATAGGCTTCCTCGTTAGCCCGTTCGACCACGCGAGTATCCGTCGCGTCATGCGTTATTGCACCTGCCTCTGGGGAGGTCGCTTCAACCCGATAATTCCGGTCTCACCAGAACTTCCGGCCGCATGGAAGCGTGATCGCCGTCCAAGACCCTCCGGGCTCCAGCTGGCCCAACGGTACATTCGGTTCTTCGAACCCGATGTTTTTGTCGATGCAACCAAAGGCTTCTCGACCCAGCTGGGCTACGGCGATGACAAGGTCGACATGCTCCATCCTCGCGTCGTGCCAATATCTGATTTCGTATCAAAAGAAGAGCTTGCTAGGATAGAATTCCTGTTTGGACTCAATGTATTCGATATATTTCGTCACCTTTATATAAAAGAGTTTCAATTTGCAAGAAGAAATCATAGTAAATTTGCTTTGCTTGAGGAGAAAGGTACACACTCTTCTTTTTTTGACGCCGTCTGCGGGCAATTCCCGGTCGATGATGAGTTGGATTATATCAAAACGGGTTACGTCGACACGTTCGCTCCATTAAGCATGGAGTGCACGTGTGAATCATACTCAAGACTTCTCGCGGATAAAATTTCAACGCCTCTGCGGGTTACATCGTATGGCCTCGAACTTGAAACTGAAGGATGGCAAGAGCCACTCGCCTTCGTGTTCGATCCCGACGAAGGCTGTGATCTCATCGACTTCTGGAACCTCAGAATGACGCGGCAGGAACTTGTCGCCGTGAATGTGCATTGGTTCCAAGATATGGCAGAGACGCTAAGAGATTTCGTCAGAATAAACTACCGGCCGTTGCCGGGTAACAGCAACGGTGTGATGATCCAACCGACAATAGAGTTTGCGTCGTCGATTAAGGAAGAACATGCACGAGAATTGATTGATAAACATCTGAGCGGCCTCGAGAAGGGCTCCCTCTCGGTGAAATTTTGGTACACTCCCCTCTGGGACGTTCGCACAGACGATAGGATTGCACGTCCCACGAGAGCGAAACTGACGGCAGACACAAAGGACGTCGAGCTCCTCATTCAGGGCGAGCCCCGCTCCGCCTGGATAGAGACGCTAGCTCCTAAGTTTGCAGAGCACTTTGGGCAAGAGGCGCGCTGGATCAATGTGCTCACTATCAGCAATTTTAACTCAGATAGCGACCTGGCACTCTGCTTCCCTCCCAAACGACGACTGAGCGACTTTCCGAGGCTTCCGTCGTTACGGAACGTTCTCGTGTCTCGGGAGGGGATCGTACTGTTTCAGAAATATACTAAGTGGCGCGAGCTAATTGAGTGGTCAACCGGGCGTGACGCGATCATCGGGTGGCTAGAGAGTCAGGATGTCACCGCCCGACCGTCTGACGCCGGAAGGACGGCTGAGCAACTTATCCGTGCGCCCGGCGGGCTCAGAGGTGTCGAGCTCTTTGCCGACGAGACGATAATTCGGAAGCTCGATGAGATGGCCGCGCGACGGCAGGTGCGAGATACAGAAGACGGGGTGGAGACACGAGAGTATCCGGACCGGACCGCACCGGTCGCGGAGTGGAAAGCCCTTCTTCAGAGGAGAGCGAATAGGGATGACATCGCGCGACACTTCGGGCTCACCGACTTCACGGACCGGAATATCTTGCGACTCGGCCTTGAGGTGCGATGCTCCGTATGCCAAAAGGACAACTGGTACGCTATCGATGAGTTGGGGTTGTCGTTGGTTTGCGCTCGCTGCTTGGGCACATTTAATTTCCCACAGGGCGACCTTAATTTTCGAGCGACGCCTTGGTATTATCGTGTAGTCGGACCATTCAGCGTTCCAGACTATGCGGCCGGCGGCTACGCCACGGCTCTGGCCCTTCAACTCCTGGCTCACGGGTTAGGCACACAGGATGCGCAGATCACTTATGCAACGGGGCTGGATCTGGTGGTGGCCGGGACAAAGATGGAGGTCGATTTCGTTCTCTGGCATCAGAAGGGGAGGTTGATGGGAGAAAACCATGAGCCTGCCACGCTCTTTGGGGAGGCAAAGAGCTACGCCAAAGAGGCGTTCACTGAGGGCGAACTGAGCAAACTGCGGGCGCTGGCGACACATTTCCCGGGTAGTTTCCTAGTCTTGGCGTGCTTGAAGAAGGGAATCTCTTCGAGGGAGAAGAGATTGATCACGAGGTTGGCGGAGTGGGGCCGCGTTCCGCAGGACGACGGAACGCCCCGCGCGCCTGTCATCGTGCTTACTGGCAATGAAATCTTCTATAAGTGGTACTTAGAGGATACGTGGAAGGAAGCCGGGGGCAGGACCGGAAAACTCATCGGGAGTAGGTATAATGACCTCCGAGATTTGTGGCGCTTGGCTGATCTCACGCAACAAATCTACCTTGACCTTCCGCCGTGGAGGGGCTGGGTGCGAGAGTGGTATAAAGCTAAGTTGGAACGGAAGAAGGCCCATGTAGCAGAGAGGGTTGGCTCAGGAGCCTCCCGCATGAGGAGCTCCTGAAGTGGCTGCTTGAGCTGCATCAGCACACCGCCAGCGGTAGGTAGGTGAGCCGGGCGGCAGCAAACTCCCCCCTGTGACGCCCATCATTGGCGCCACCCCCATCCACGCCTACGCTCTCAAAAGCCCGCCGACTCGGTGGGCCAATGAGAGGAAAAGACGATGGGGAACTCCGCCGCGTTCGTGTCGGTCGCGAACCATCCACGCCTTGCCGAGAGGCCGCCGGCCTCGCCCCTTCTGGCCTCGCCGGCGCTGGCGCTCGAGGAGCACAGCGCGCTGGTCGAGACGGCGCTGAGGCGCGCGGAGGCGCAGGGCCGGCTCGAGACCGTGGGCATTCGGCCGGTGGATCTCGCCTTCCGGGGCATCTTCACGCTCGCCCAGTACCAGTCGCCCTTCAAGGCGCAGAACGACCGGGGGACCTGCTGGGCCTTCGCCGGGGCGGCAGCGCTCGAGGCCGCGTACCGAAGAAAGTTCAATGTGCTGATCGACGTGTCCGAGGAATATGTCTTCCACATGGGCAAGTCGTTCGCGCTCAACCGCGACGCCGCGCAGAACGTGGTCCAGCCGGTCGAGAACAACAGCTCGCTCATCGGCTTCCAGGGCAGCGGCGACATCGTCCAGAAGATCTCGGAGAACGCGGTGCCGCCCGAGGGTGCCGCACCCTATCTGCAAAGCCAGCAGAGCCTTTTGGACATCCTGCCGGTGCTGGGCTTTGCCAATCAGCAGGCGGTGGTGAGCCAGGAGGACTATGACGCCATCGAGTTCTGCGAGCAGCACATCCCGCTCTTGGCCCGCGTCAACGCGCGCTATCGCGGCACGGGCTGGGCGTCCTTGGGCGGCAACCCGAGCGTGGCGGCCCTCGAGAGCACGATCATGGACCTGCACGAGGTGGTCTGCGACGTGCAGCACCTCACACCGCCCGTGGGCGGCCACGTGCTCCTGCTCATCGGCTTCGACCGCAACCGCAAGGTCTTCTTCGCCAAGAACCACTGGGGCGAGAACGCGTTCATCGAGATCGCCTACCAAAACGACCCCAACTGGATGATCACGAGCGGCTGGTATCTGAAGGACGTGGTCGATCCGACCTTCGTGCAGAACGAGGCGTGCTGGCTCGGCAACTGGTGGGTGACGGTGGGCCAGAGCACCTTCCGCATGCTGCTGCGCCGCTCCGAAGACTTCGTCAATCCGGGGCAGCCGACGCGGCTGGGCTCGGCCTATCTGGGCGACGGGCGGCACGACGTGAACGGCCGGTTCCTCGACAACGGGTCGCGCCTCCAGCTCTTCATCGCCCCCGGGACGGCACCCACCGCACCCGGCACGCTTGCCGGCACCGAGATCGACGCCGCGCTCGACTTCAGCGACATCTACAACGCCGCCGGCACGACGGGCAGGCAGCCGGTGACGCTGTCGCGCTTCACGACGCGCTTTGCGGCGCTGTTCGAGCAGGGCGACGGCAGCGCCTGGCAGGCACGGCACGGCATCGACGCCGCCACCTACCAGCAGGCCTTCGACCAGCTCCTGGGCCAGGGCTTCAGGCTCACCTGGGTCGCGGGCTACAGCGAGGGGCGCGGGTCGCGCTTCAACGCGGTGTGGCAGCGCCGCGCGGGTGGCGCCTGGCAGGCCCGGCACGGGCTCACGGGCGAGCAGTACCAGGCCTTCTTCGACGAGATGGCGCGCCAGGGCTTCAGGCTCACCTGTGTGAGCGGCTATGCCGAGGGCGGCCAGGCGCGCTATGCCGCGATCTTCGAGCAGCGGCAGGGGCCGGACTGGCAGGCGCGCCACGGCATGACGCGCGACCAGTACCAGGAGACCTTCGACCAGATGACGGCGCAGGGCTTTGCGCCCGTCCAGGTGTGCGGCTACCGGGTCAATGTGGACGTGTTGTTCGCCGCGATCTGGGAGCGGCAGAGCGGTGTCGCCTGGGAGGCGCGTCACGGCCTCACCGCCAGCGCCTACCAGAAGAAATTCGACGAGATGCTGGCGCAGGGCTACCGGCTCGCCTGTGTCAGCGGCTACAGCGACACCGGCATCGCGCGCTACGCCGCGATCTGGCGCAAGGAGCCCTTCGGGCCCTGGCAGGCGCGCCACGGCCTCGATGCTGGAGGCTACCAGCGGGCCTTCGACCAGCTCGCGGCCGAGGGCTTCAGGCCGGTCCAGGTGTCGGGCTATGGCGACGGGTTCTATCCCGCCTGAGGCTCGGGGACGCGGGGGCGAGGTGCCCCGGGTGGTGCCCGCTCCCCGATCCTAGTCCAGGCCGCGCGCAGCCCGGCGTGCCTTGAAGTCCTTGGTCGTGTTGACGCGGGGGAAGGGCTCGTCCGGGACGGGTGCCCCGAGGAAGCGGCAGAGCGGCTCCCAGCCCTCCGAGACGCGATAGACGAGAAGGCGCGAGGCGGGGATCTCCCGCTGCACGGCCTCGATGTGGCGGTTGAAGAGGTCGATCACGTGGGCCCGGTCGTCGAGGCGGCCGTCGAGGTCGAGCTCGGCCACGATGCGGCGTGCCATCCGCGCCTGGTCCTGGAAGACCTGCGGCGCCGCGGCCGGAACCTCGCCCTCCGCGACGGTGAAGATCGTGGCGACGGCGCTGTCGTACCAGCCCTCGGCGTCGCGCACGGTGAGGATCGCCTTGGCCTGGGGATAGTGCTCGAGCAGCTCGCGCCAGAAATGGCATGCGGGCCAGTCGACGACGGCGCGAAAGCCCTCGAAGAGCGCGTCCCAGTCGACCGCCTCGCCCGCGGCCCCGCGCTCCCAGAGGGGGATGTGCTGCGGGTGCTGGAACACCTCGATCATGTGGTAGCACGGACCGTGGCCCAGCCGCTCGAGGGCGAGCTTGAGCGACATCGTCCCGGTCCTGCCGAAGCCCACGCCGATCACCTCGAGCGCCATGCCCGCCTCCTCCCGGAGCCTCGTTGGTCGAGCGTAGCCTAGACGGTGCAGGGGCGTCTGTCCCGGCTCCTCCGTGGTGAGTGGCCTCGCGCCCCGGTTGCGATGCCGGCCGTGCATCAAAGCTGTGGATGAAAAGCAGGCGAGGCTTGCCCTGGGGTGCGGGGAAGGGGTTAGCATGCCCGGGCACCACCCCAGAGGACCCGGGGCACCACCCCAGAGGAAAAGCATGTCGCACGCCGGCTTCGTCCATCTCCGCGTCCGCTCCGCCTTCTCGCTGCTCGAGGGCGCCGTGCGCTACGACGAGCTGGCGAAGCGCTGCCGCGCCGAGCGCATGCCGGCGGTGGCCGTGACCGACAGCGCCAACCTCTTCGGTGCCATGCAGTTCGGCGCGGCCGCGGCCAAGGCCGGGGTGCAGCCGATCATGGGCGCCCTGATGCCGATCACCCCGTCCGAGACGCGGCCGCGGGCGGGCGGGCGGCCGCCGGAGCCCGAGCGGCTGCTCCTGCTCGTCAAGGACGAGACGGGCTACGGCAACCTGCTGCGGCTGATGACGCGCGCCTATCTGGGCGGCGAGCCCGGCACGGTCGAGCTCACCCTCGAGGACCTCGAAGGCGGCACCGAGGGGCTGATCGCCCTGACCGGCGGCCCGGGCGGCCCGGTGGGCGCTGCGCTGGCGCGAGGCGATGCGGCCGCGGCCGAGGCGGCGCTGCTGGCATTGAAGGAGCTGTTCGGGGATCGGCTCTATGTGGAGCTGATGCGCCACGGCCTCGAGGTCGAGGACCGGATCGAGCCGGCGCTCCTGGACCTCGCCTATGCGCAGGGCGTGCCGCTGGTCGCGACCAACGACATCCACTTCATGGACGCCTCCTTCTACGAGGCGCACGACGTGCTCTTGTGCATCGCGCAAGGCGTGCCGGTGATGCTCGAGGAGCGGCGGCGGCTGACGCCCGAGCACCGCTTCAAGTCCGCGGAGGAGATGCAGGCGCTCTTCGCGGACCTGCCGGAGGCGCTCGAGAACACCCTCGTCATCGCGCAACGCTGCGCCTTCAAGGCGCCGGCGCGCGATCCCATCCTGCCCACCTTCGCCGCCGACGAGGAGGCGGAGATGCGCCGCCAGGCGGCAGAGGGGCTGGAGCGGCGGCTGGCGAAGACCGTCTGGACCGAGGGGATGGACGAGGCCGAGCGCGAGCAGGCGGCCCGGCCCTACCGCGAGCGCCTGGCCTACGAGCTGGACGTCATCGCGCAGATGAAGTTCCCGGGCTACTTCCTCATCGTCTCGGACTTCATCCGCTGGGCCAAGGGCCAGGGCATCCCGGTGGGGCCCGGCCGCGGCTCGGGTGCGGGCTCGGTCGTGGCCTGGAGCCTCGAGATCACCGACCTCGACCCCTTGCGCTTCGGCCTCCTTTTCGAGCGCTTCCTCAATCCCGACCGCGTCTCGATGCCGGATTTCGACATCGACTTCTGCGAGGAGCGGCGCGGCGAGGTCATCGCCTATGTGCGCGACCGCTACGGTGCCGAGCGGGTGGCGCAGATCATCACCTTCGGCACGCTGCAGGCCCGCGCGGCCCTGCGCGACGTGGGCCGCGTGCTGGGGCTGCCCTTCGGCCTCGTCGACCGCATCTGCAAGCTCGTGCCCAACAACCCGGCCCATCCGGTGACGCTCACCCAGGCGCTCGACATGGAGCCCCGCCTCCGCCAGGCCATGGAGGAGGACCAGGGCGTGGCGCACATGATCGAGATCGCGATCAAGCTCGAGGGGCTGCCGCGCAACGCCTCGACCCACGCGGCGGGTGTGGTGATCGGCGACCGGCCGCTGGACGAGCTGGTGCCCCTCTACCGCGATCCCAGGGCACCCATGCCGGCCACCCAGTTCAACATGAAGGACGTCGAGAAGGCGGGCCTCGTGAAGTTCGACTTCCTGGGCCTGTCGACGCTGACCCTGCTGCGCCAGGCCGAGGAGATGGTGCATGCGCGGGGCGTGCCGATCGACCTTTTGAAGATCCCGCTCGACGATCGGCCCAGCTACGAGCTGGTGGCCCGGGCCGAGACGACCGGCATCTTCCAGCTGGAATCGGGCGGCATGCGCGACGCGCTGAGGAAGCTGAAGCCGGACTGCTTTGAGGACATCATCGCGATGGTGTCGCTCTACCGGCCCGGGCCGATGGACAACATCCCGCGCTACATCAACGTCAAGCACAAGGTCGAGGACCCGAGCTACCTGCACCCGATGCTGGAGCCGATCCTGGCCGAGACCAACGGCGTCATCATCTACCAGGAGCAGGTGATGGAGATCGCCAAGCAGCTGGCCGGCTACACGCTGGGCGGCGCCGATCTCCTCCGTCGCGCCATGGGCAAGAAGATCAAGGCGGAGATGGATGCCCAGCGCGAGACCTTCGTCAACGGCGCGGTCGAGCGGGGCATCGCCCTCGATCTCGCCAACACCATCTTCGACGCGGTGGCGAAGTTCGCCTCCTACGGCTTCAACAAGAGCCATGCCGCCGCCTACGCGCTGCTCGCCTACCAGACCGCCTATCTGAAGGCCAACCACGCGGTCGAGTTCTATGCCGCCGCGATGACGACCGAGATGGCGAGCCAGGAGAAGGTGGCGGCCTTCCGCCAGGAGATGGCCGAGCGCGGCCTCGTCCTCCTGCCGCCCGACGTCAACCGCTCCGAGGTGCGCTTCGCGGTCGAGGACACCGAGGAGGGCCCGGCGGTGCGCTATGCGCTGGCGGCGATCAAGGGCGTGGGCGCCCAGGCGATGGAGCTTCTGGTCGAGGAGCGCCGCCGGGGCGGGCCCTTCGCCGACATCTTCGAGCTCGTCGAGCGCGTCGGCCCCAAGGTCCTGAACCGCCGGCTGCTCGAGGCGCTGGTCAAGTCGGGCGGGCTCGACAGCCTCGACGACAACCGCCGCCGGCATCTCGAGGGCATCGAGACGGCACTTCGCCATGGCCACGCCGAGGTCGAGGCGGCGGCGAGCGGGCAGGAGAGCCTGTTCGGCGGTGCCGCGGCGATAAGGCCGCCGCGCCCGACGCTGCAGCCCGTCGAGGACTGGCCGACGCTCGAGCGGCTGCAGCACGAGCTGGACGTGATCGGCTTTTATATGTCGGCCCATCCGCTGGACGGCTATCGCACGGCGCTGACGCGCATGCGCGTCGTCGCCTCGACCGATCTCCGCGCGCACCTGATGTCGGGCGAGCGCTCGCGCGTGACGATGGCGGGTGTCGTCATCGCCAAGCAGGAGCGGGCGACCGAGCGGGCGCGCTTCGCCTTCGTCCAGCTCTCCGACGCCACGGGCCAGTACGAGGTGACGCTGTTCAGCGATCTTTTGAGCCAGGTGCGCGACCTGCTCGAGGGCCATGCCCTCCTGCTCGTCGACGTCGACGCCCGGCTCGACGGCGACGCGATCAAGCTCACGGCCCAGCATGTCGAGCCGCTCGAGCGGCGGGTCGAGCTGCACGCCGCGGGCACGGTCGAGATCCATGTGGCGGATGTCGAGGCGGCGCATCGCCTGCGGCCGATCCTGGCCGACGAGCGGGGTGCCCGCGTCCGCCTCGTGGTGGGCCTGCCCGAGGGCGAGCGGCTCGTCGTCTCCCTGCCCGAGGCCTTCATGCTGTCCTATGGCCGCCGCGCCGATCTCGGCCGCCTGCCCGGGGTGGTCGAGGTGCGCGAGCTGACGGTGCATTGAGCGCCCGGAAGCCGGGCGGCGATCGAGGGGAGCGCCCGAAAGCCGGGCGGTGATCGGAGGGGAACGCCCGATGGCCAGGCACGTGGCGATCGTCGGTGCCGGGATGGCGGGTGCCGCCTGTGCCCGGATGCTCGCCGATCATGGCCATCGGCCGGTGCTTCTCGACGAGGGCGAGGCGGCGGGCGGCAGGCTCGCCCAGCGCCGTGTCGGGGAGGCGCTCTTCGACCATGGCGCCCAGTACATCCGGGCGCGCGACCCGGCGTTCGAGGCCCGGCTCGCGGCATGGGCCGCGGCCGGCATCGCCGCCCGCTGGCCGGCAGGCGACGAGCCCGGCCGGCCTGCCTGGTGCGGCGTGCCCTCGATGCGGGCGCCGGTGGAGGCGCTCCTGGACGGGATCGAGGTGCGCTGCAGCCGTCGCGTCGAAGGGCTCTGCCGCGACGGGGACGGATGGCGGCTCCGCATCGCTGGTGGCGAGGAGACGGAGCCATTCCCGACGGTCGTGCTCGCCATGCCGGCACCCGAGGCGCTGCTGGTTCTGGGCGAGGACGCGCCGGCCGGCTGGCGGACGATGCTGGAGGGCGTGGCGATAGCGCCCTGCTGGTCGCTGATGGCGGCGTTCGCCGAGCCGCTCGAGGGCGCGCCCGAGAGCCTGCGGCCGGCAGCGGGGCCCCTGGTGTGGATCGCCTCGCAGGCCGGCAAGCCGGGGCGCGGCCCGGCCCACACATGGATCGCGCACGCCCGTCCGGCATGGCAGCCCGGGTCGGCGGAGGCGGCAGGAGCGCTCTTGCTGGAGGCGATGGCCGAGGCGCTGGGGCAGGCCCTCCCGCCGCCGGTCGTCCTGGAGGCCTGGCGCTGGCCCTACGCGCTGGTCGAGCGGCCGCTCGGCTGCGACTTCCTGCTCGACCGCGATCGCGGCCTCGGGATCTGCGGCGACTGGTGCCTCGGCCCCAGGGTGGAGGCGGCCTTTCTGTCGGGTCGGGGGCTGGGCCTGGCGCTGGCCGCCTGATCGACCGGCGGGCGGCCGGGCTTGAAATCGGCGGGGCCGCCTAGTAGATACCGCCCCGACCTCTCACGCGGGCTCAGGCGTGCGCTTGTGCATGCTTTCCGGTCCCGGCCTCGGCCGGGCGACGGCCCGCGGCGGATGAACCGGAAGCAGGATCCAAGGAATGGCCTTCCCGACCTTCACCATGCGCCAGCTGCTCGAGGCCGGCGTGCATTTCGGGCATCAGACGCGGCGCTGGAACCCGCGCATGGCGCCCTACATCTATGGCACCCGCAACGGCGTGCACATCCTCGACCTGACGCAGACCGTGCCGATGACGCATCGGGCGCTGCAGGCGCTGCGCGACGTCGTCGCCAGCGGCGGCCGGGTGCTCTTCGTCGGCACCAAGCGGCAGGCCCAGGAGCCGGTGGCCCAGGCGGCCAAGCGCTGCGGCCAGTATTTCGTCAACCATCGCTGGCTCGGCGGCATGCTGACCAACTGGAAGACGATCAGCCTGTCGATCCGGCGCCTGCGCGATCTCGAGGCCCAGGTGGCCGAGGGCCAGTCGGGCCTGACCAAGAAGGAGCTGCTCCAGCGCAACCGCGAGCGCGAGAAGCTCGAGCGGGCCCTGGGCGGCATCAAGGACATGGGCGGTCTGCCCGACCTGCTGTTCATCATCGACACCAACAAGGAGGCGATCGCGGTTCAGGAGGCGACCAAGCTCGGCATTCCGGTCGTCGCCATCTGCGACAGCAACAGCGATCCGTCGGGCGTCCGCTATCCGGTGCCCGGCAACGACGACGCGAGCCGCGCCATCAACCTCTACTGCGACCTCGTCGTGGGCGCGGTGCTGGACGGCATCCAGGCCGAGATGGTGGCGAGCGGCGTCGACCTGGGCTCGGTGGACGAGCCCATCGAGGAGGTGGCTGCCGAGGAGGAGCCGGCGCCCGTCGAGGCCGCTCCTGAGGCGGTGGCGGAGGCGGCTTCCGAGCCGGCGGCCGAGACGCCTGCCGAGGCACCCGTCGAGCCGGCTCCCGCGGCGAGCGAGGAGCCCCAGCCCGCGGCCTCCTGATCATCCGCCGGCCGTCGCCCTCGGGCGGGCGGCCGGCGACACATACTTCGTAGAGAGAGCGAGAGACATGGCATCGATCACCCCGGCGCTCGTCAAGCAGCTGCGCGAGACCACCGGCGCCGGCATGATGGACTGCAAGAAGGCGCTCGAGGAGAACGCCGGCAACATCGAGGCGTCGACCGACTGGCTGCGCAAGAAGGGTCTCGCCGCCGCGGCCAAGAAGGCCGGGCGGGTGGCCGCGGAAGGGCTGATCGGCATGCGCCTCGACGGGCGCATCGGCGCCCTCGTCGAGGTCAACTCCGAGACGGACTTCGTTGCCCGCAACGAGACCTTCCAGGCGCTCGTCCACCTGATCGCCGGGCTGGCGCCCGGTGCCAAGGGCGACGTGGCGGCGCTGGCCTCGTTCCCGGTCTCGGGCGCCGGCCGCACGGTCGAGCAGGAGATCCAGCAGGCGGTGGGCGTGATCGGCGAGAACCTGACGCTGCGCCGCACCGCCTATCTCGAGGTGGATGAGGGTCTCGTCGCCGGCTATGTGCATGCCCAGGCGGCCCCGGGGCTGGGCAAGATCGGCGTGCTCGTCGGCCTGCGCTCGAAGGCGCAGCCGGCAGCGCTGGCCGAGCTGGGCAAGCAGCTGGCGATGCACGTGGCGGCGGCCAACCCGCAGGCGCTGGACCGCGAGAGCTTCGATGCGGCCCTTGTCGAGCGCGAGCGGGCGATCTACGCCGACCAGGCGCGGGCCACCGGCAAGCCCGAGAACATCATCGAGAAGATGGTCGACGGCCGGCTCAGGAAGTTCTTCGAGGAGGCGGCGCTGCTCGAGCAGGTCTTCGTCGTCGATACCGAGAAGCGGGTGCGCCAGGTGGTCGAGGCCGTGGCCAAGGAGCAGGGCACGCCGGTCGAGGTGACGGGCTTCGTGCGCATGGTCCTGGGCGAGGGTATCGAGAAGCAGCAGGACGACCTCGCCGCGGAGGTCGCGAAGCTCACCGGCGCCTGAGGCGGCGGGCGGCCCGGTCGGGAGCCGCTCGAGGGCTTGGTTCGGTATTGTTGGGGCTGATCTTAGGAGCCGTCCGCCATGCAGGAGACATCGAGGCAGCCCCCGCAATATCGGCGCGTCCTTCTCAAGATGTCGGGGGAGGCCCTCCTGGGCGACCGGGAGTTCGGCCACGACCGCTCGGTGCTGCACCAGCTGGCCGAGGACGTGGCCGAGGTCCATGCGATGGGCGTGGAGCTGTGCCTCGTGATCGGCGGCGGCAACATCATCCGTGGCGGGACGCTGGCCGCAGCCGGCGTCGAGCGCTCGACCGCGGACTACATGGGCATGCTGGGCACGGTCATCAACGCGCTGGCCGTGCAGAGCGTGATCGAGCAGCAGGCCGGCATCCCGACCCGGGTGATGTCGGCCATCCCGATGGCGGCGGTGTGCGAGCCCTACATCCGCCGCCGCGCCGTCCGGCATCTCGAGAAGGGCCGGGTCGTCATCTTCGCCGCCGGCACCGGCAATCCCTACTTCACGACCGACACGGCAGCGGCGCTCAGGGCCTCGGAGATGGGCTGCGACGCCATCTTGAAGGGTACCCAGGTCGACGGCGTCTACTCGGCCGATCCCAAGAAGGATCCGGACGCCAAGCGCTATGACCGGCTCACCTACATGGACGTGCTGGCGAACGACCTGCGGGTGATGGACGCCTCGGCGATTTCGCTTGCGCGCGAGGGCCGCATCCCGATCATCGTGTTCTCGGTCCACGCCAACGGCGCGTTCGCCCGTGTGCTGGCGGGCCGGGGCGCCTACACGATCATCACGGAGGAGGCTCAACGATGAGCAGTGTCGATCCCGACATCGACGAGCTCCAAAAGCGCATGGACGGCGCCCTCGAGGTGCTGCGGAAGGAGCTTCAGGGCCTGCGCACCGGACGCGCGTCGGCGAGCCTTCTCGAGCCCATCACGGTCGACGCCTACGGTGCCGAGATGCCGCTCAACCAGGTGGGCACGATCAACGTGCCGGAGTCGCGCATGCTGTCGGTCCAGGTATGGGACAAGGGCCTCGTCAAGTCGGTGGAGAAGGCGATCCGCGCCTCGGCGCTGGGCCTCAACCCGGCCGTCGACGGCACGCTCATCCGCGTGCCGCTGCCCGAGCTGAGCCAGGAGCGCCGCACCGAGCTCGTCAAGGTCGCGCACAAATATGCCGAGCAGGCCCGCGTCGCGGTGCGCAACGTGCGTCGCGACGGCATGGACGAGCTCAAGAAGATGGAGCGTGACAGCCAGATCTCCGAGGACGAGCACAAGCTCTGGGCCGACGAGATCCAGCGCCTCACCGACAGCCACATCGAGGGCATCAACGACCTGCTGGACCACAAGGAAAAGGACATCTTGACGGTCTGAGCGGGAACGGGGCGGGTGTCGGTGAGCGAGAAGCGCGCGACAGCACGGGATGAGGGCGCCGTGCCCGTGCACGTCGCCATCATCATGGATGGGAACCGGCGCTGGGCGCGTGCGCGCGGCCTTCCGCCCGTGGCTGGCCACCGCCAGGGCGCCACCTCGGTGCGCCGCGTGGTCGAGGGCTGCGTGCGCCTGGGCGTCCGCTACCTCACCCTCTACGCCTTCTCCTCGGAGAACTGGGCCCGGCCCGAGGACGAGGTCGGCGAGATCATGAACCTGCTGCGCTACTATATCCGCAGCGAGATCGACAAGCTCGACAAGAACGGGGTCAGGGTACGCGTGATCGGCGAGCGCTCGCGCCTGGCGCCCGACATCCGCGACCTGATCGAGGCGGCCGAGGCGCGGACGCTGGGCAACCGCCGGCTCGATCTGGTCGTGGCGCTCAACTACGGCTCGCGGCGCGAGATCGTGCACGCGGCGCGGACGTTGGCCCGGGCCGTGCAGGAAGGGCGCCTCGCACCCGAGGCGATCGACGAGACCGCCTTCGCCGGCGCCCTCTACACGGCGGACATCCCCGACCCCGACCTCCTCATCCGCACCAGCGGCGAGCAGCGCATCAGCAACTTCCTGCTCTGGCAGCTGGCCTACACCGAGCTCGTGTTCGTTGCCGCCACCTGGCCCGAGTTCACCGAGCGCCACCTGGAGACGGCCCTTGGCGAGTTCGCCCGCCGCGAGCGCCGCTATGGCGCCAACGCCGGCTGACGGCGCCGGTCGGGCGCTGCGCCTCCGCATCCTCTCGGGCACGGTCCTGGCCGTCGTGGCGCTGGGCGACGTGGCGCTGGGCGGCTGGTTCTTCACGGGCTTCGTCCTCTTGGCCGTGGCGGCGATGGCCTGGGAATGGGCCGGCCTCGCCACGCCCGCCACCGCCGCCGGTCACCATCTCCTCGTGCTGAGCGCGCTTGCCGTGCCGGCGGCGGCGCTGGTCCTCGTGATGGCGGGCGACGTCGCGGCCGCCCTCGGCCTGATCCTGCTGGGTGCCGTGCTGTGCGCCGGCCTCGCCGCGCTCGTCCCCGGCGGCCGGGTCGACCGCACCGCCCTGGGCGTCCTCTATCTGGGCCTGCCGGCCGTGGCGCTGGTCTGGCTGCGCGTCGACCCGGAGCGGGGCGGCGGCTGGGTGGTGCTCTGGCTCCTCTTCGTCGTCTGGGCCACCGACGTCGCCGCCTTCATGGTCGGCCGCACGGTGGGCGGCCCGCGCCTGGCACCGGCGATCAGCCCCGGCAAGACCTGGAGCGGCCTCGCCGGTGGTGTCGCGGGGGCGATGATCGTGGGCGAGCTCGTCGCCCGCCTCGCCTGGGACGGCGGTGCTGCCGCAGCCCTCCTCGCGGGTTGCCTGGCCCTCATCGCCCAGACCGGCGACCTCTTCGAATCGTTCCTCAAGCGGCGCGCCAACCTCAAGGACAGCGGCCACCTCATCCCCGGCCATGGCGGTGCCCTGGACCGGCTGGACGGCGTCCTCTTCGCGGCACCCGTCTTCGCCGCCGTCGTGGCCCTGCTGGCACCGGGAGCGGTCGGATGAGAGCCCCGCCATCCCGGGAGCGGCCGCGCTCCTTGACCATCCTCGGTGCCACCGGCAGCGTCGGCCGCAGCACGCTGGCGCTGGTGGCCGAGGACCCCGACGCCTACCGGGTCGAGGTCGTGACGGGCGGCCGGCGCGTGGCCGAGCTCGCGGCCCTGGCCCGCTCGGTCGGGGCGCGGCTCGCGGTCGTGGCCGACGAGGCCGCCTATGGCGAGCTCCGGGCGGCGCTCGCCGGCACCGGCATCGAGGTGGCGGCGGGCCCGGCGGCGCTGGTCGAGGCGGCGGCGCGGCCGACCGACTGGGTGATGGCGGCGATCGTGGGCGCTGCCGGCCTCGGCGCCACCCTGGCGGCGCTCGAGCGGGGTGCCATGGTGGCGCTCGCCAACAAGGAGTGCCTGGTCTGCGCCGGGGCGCTGGTGCTCGAGGCCGCGACCCGCTCGGGTGCCGCCCTCCTGCCCGTCGATTCCGAGCACAACGCCATCTTCCAGGCGCTGGCCGGCAGCAGCCGCAGCGATATCGAGCGCCTCGTGCTCACCGCCTCGGGGGGACCCTTCCGGGAGACGCCGCTGGACCGCATGGCCAAGGCGACGCCGGCCGAGGCGGTGGCGCATCCGCGCTGGTCGATGGGCGCCAAGATCAGCGTCGACAGCGCCACCATGATGAACAAGGGCCTCGAGGTGATCGAGGCGCACCATCTCTTCGGCATGCCGGAGGAGGCGATCGACGTCGTCATCCACCCGCAGTCGGTCGTCCACAGCCTCGTCTCCTTCGGCGACGGCTCGATGCTGGCCCAGCTGGGCCAGCCCGACATGCGGGTGCCGATCGCCTACGCGCTGGGCTGGCCCGGCCGGCTCAGGACGACGGCGCCGCGCCTCGACCTGGGCGCCGTGGCGCGGCTCGACTTCGAGCCGGTCGACCCGAAGCGCTTTCCAGCGCTCGACCTCGCCCGCAGCGCCTTGCGGGCCGGCGGTGGCGCACCTACAATCTTGAATGCCGCCAACGAGGTTGCCGTCGCGGCGTTTCTCGGAGGACGCATCGGCCTGCTCGACATCGCCCGCACGGTGGAAGCGGTGTTGGCGGCGATGCCCGCCGATCGGCTGGGCTGCCTCGAGGCGATCTATGTCTGCGACGGCGAGGCGCGCCGATGCGCGGATCAGGTGATCGAGCGGCTCGAACGATGCGGATGATCGCATCGCTGGAGGATTGATGGAGCTGCTCTCAACCGTCACGCACTATGTCGTTCCGTTCCTCATCATTCTCTCGGTGGTGGTGTTCGTCCACGAGTACGGCCACTACTGGGTGGCGCGGCGCACCGGGGTCAAGGTCGAGGCCTTCTCGATCGGCTTCGGGCCGGAGCTGTTCGGCTTCAACGACCGCCACGGCACGCGCTGGAAGGTGAGCGCCGTCCCGCTGGGCGGCTTCGTCAAGATGCTGGGCGACGCGGACGCGACGAGCGCCACGGCCGACCCGACGACGGCCGCGGCCCCGGGCAGCTTTCCCAGCCGCACGGTGGCCCAGCGCATCGCCATCGTCGCGGCCGGGCCGATGGCCAATTTCGTCTTCGCGATCGTGGCGCTGGCGCTTCTCTTCGTCGTCAGCGGCCAGCCCTTCACGCCGGCCGTGGTGGGCCAGGTCGAGAAGGACAGCCCGGCCGCGGCCGCCGGCCTGCAGCCGGGCGACAAGATCGTGGCGGTCGACGGCGGCAAGATCGCGAGCTTCGAGGAGCTCCAGGGCGTCGTCAGCAGCAGCGCCGAGCAGAAGCTGACCTTCACGATCGACCGCGACGGCAAGGACCTGTCGGTCCCCATCACGCCGGCGCTGCGCCAGGTCACCGACCGCTTCGGCAACGTGCACCGCATCGGCCTCATCGGCGTGACCCGCGCCGGCGTCGAGTTCCGCCGCAGCAACCCCTTCATGGCGGTCCTGCAGGCGACGGGCGAGACCGGCCGCATGATCGGCGGCACGCTCTATGCCGTGGGCCAGATGATCATCGGCGCGCGCGGCACCCAGGACCTGGGCGGGCCGCTCCGCATCGCCCAGATGTCGGGCGAGATCGCCCAGGACGGGCTCGTCCCGGCCATCTGGTTCACGGCCGTGCTGTCGATCAATCTCGGGCTCATCAACCTCTTTCCGATCCCGATGCTCGATGGTGGTCACATCGTTATCTATGCGATCGAGGCGATTCGCGGTAAGCCGCTGACCGAGCGCAGCCAGGAGATCGCCTTTCGCTTCGGCCTCGCCATGGTGCTGGGGCTTATGGTGTTCGCTACCTGGAACGATCTCGTCCGGATGAAGATCGTCGAGCTCGTAACGCGGCTCGTGTCCTAAAACGGCGTCTTGCCCGGCGCCGGGACACGAGGAGAAGCACAAAGGAACGACCGAGGAGGGGGATTTGCGTCAGCTCCTTCAGGCGGTGGCCGTGGTATTGGCCCTGCTGATCACCGTGCAGGCGAGCGCGCAGACCCCGCCCGGCCGCATCCAGACTATTGAGGTCGAGGGTAACCAGCGGATCGAGGTCGAGACGATCGAGAGCTATCTGGCGTTGCACAAGGGCGATCCCTTCAACGCCGAGCTGATCGACCGCTCGCTCAAGAACCTCTACGCGACGGGCCTGTTCGACGACGTGTCGATCCAGCGCTCGGGCGACACGCTGGTCGTCAAGGTGGTCGAGAATCCGATCATCAACCGCATCGCCTTCGAGGGCAACAAGCGGATCGACACCAAGACGCTGCAGGCCGAGGTGCAGCTCCAGCCGCGTGTCGTCTACACCCGCCAGCGGGTGCAGGACGCGGTCCAGCGCATCCTCGAGCTCTACCGACGCAGCGGCCGCTACTCGGCCAAGGTCGATCCGCAGATCATCAAGCTCGACCAGAACCGCGTCGACCTCGTCTTCGAGATCAACGAGGGCCCGCTGACCAAGGTCGGCGCCATCACCTTCATCGGCAACCAGTCGTTCAGCGACAACACGCTCAGGGGCGTGATCCAGACGAAGGAGGCGGCCTGGTACCGGATTCTCTCCACCGACGACACCTACGATCCGGACCGCCTGGCCTTCGACCAGGAGCTCTTGAGGCGCTTCTACGAGGCGCGCGGCTTCGCCGATTTCGCGGTGGTCTCGGCCGTGGCCGAGCTCACGCCGGACGGCAAGGAGTTCTTCATCACCTTCACCCTGGACGAGGGGCCGCGCTACAAGTTCGGCAAGATCGACGTCCAAAGCGAGGTGAAGGACGTCAGCCCCGACACGCTGAAGGGCCTGGTCACGACCAAGGAAGGGCAGACCTTCAACGCGGACGAGGTCGAGAGCACCGTCCAGGCGATCACGAGCGAGCTGACGCGCCAGGGCTATGCGTTCGTCCAGGTCAGTCCGCTCGAGAAGAAGAACCGGGACGGCCTGACGGTCGACGTCGCCTACGACATCCGCCAGGGCCCGCGCGTCTACATCGAGCGCATCGAGATCACGGGCAATGTGCGCACCCTCAATTCGGTGATCCGCCGCGAGTTCCAGCTCTCCGAGGGCGACGCCTTCAACTCGGCGCTGCTGCGCAAGGCCCAGCAGCGGCTCCGCGACCTCAACTATTTCGAGAAGGTGGACATCACGACGTCGCCGGGCGACGCGCCCGACAAGGTGATCGTCCACGTCGCCGTGGCCGAGAAATCGACGGGCGAGCTGTCCTTCGGCGCCGGCTACTCGACGACCGACGGCATCCTGGGCGACATCACGCTGCGCGAGCGCAACTTCCTGGGCCACGGCCAGGACGCGCAGATCAGCCTGACCCTGTCGCAGAAGCGCCAGCTGGGCCAGATCAGCTTCACCGATCCCTATTTCCTGAACCGCAACGTCTCGGCCGGGTTCGACCTCTTCATCTCGCAGACCAACCTGCAGAGCCAGAGCAACTACGACCAGAACTCGACAGGTGGCGTGTTGCGCGCCAGCTATCCGCTGTCGGAAAACTGGCGGCACGGCCTGAACTACACATTGCGCAACGACGACATCAACAATGTCGACAAGAATGCCTCGATATTCATCAAGGACGATGAAGGAAGTCGTGTCACCTCGGCCGTAGGCCAGAGCTTCACCTACGACAAGCGCGACACGAAGTTCCTGCCGTCGTCCGGCATCGTCGCCAAGCTTGATCAGCAGGTCGCAGGTCTCGGCGGTGACAACAAGTTCCTCAAGCTCGAGGCCACAGGCGACTATTACTACTCGATCGTGCCCGACGTGGTTCTGACGCTGGGCGCCAGCGCCGGCAACATCGCCGGCTTCGGCGGCGAGGACGTCCATCTGACCAACCGGTTCTTCATCGGCGGCGACAATTTCCCGGGCTTCGAGTATGCCGGCCTCGGCCCACGCGACCGCAGCACCGGCGACGCGCTGGGCGGCAACAGCTACTACATCGGCAGCGCCAACGTGCGCTTCCCGCTGGGCCTGCCCAAGGAGTTTCGGATCTTCGGCAGCGCCTTCGTCTATGCCGGCACGCTGACCGGGATCGACGTGAACGGGCCGACCCTCGAGGACAGCTCGAGCCCGCGGGTCTCGGCCGGCGTCGGGCTGTCCTGGCTCTCGCCGCTGGGGCCGCTGTCGGTCAAGCTCTCCCAGGCGGTCGTCAAGGAGAACTACGACAAGACCGAGATCTTCCAGCTGTCGTTCGGGACACGATTCTGAGACGGAGCCGGCACCCTGCTGCATCTGGCGGTGCCGTGATGCGGGTGGCGGCGGTGGTGGCGCTCGCGCTCGTGACGGGGCTGCACGGGGCCGCCTGGGCGGCGAGCGGGCAGCCCGCGGCGCAGGCTCCCGCCGGCGCCGGCGTCAGCGAGAAGCTGCCGCCTGCGGTCGCGGCGATCGTGGACTATCAGCGCCTCCTGCGCGACGCCAAGGCGGCCCAGAGCATCCGCGATCAGATCGAGGCCCGGCGCAAGGCCTATCTCGACCAGCTCTCCAAGGAGGAGCAGCGGCTGCATCTCGAGGACGAGCGGCTGGCCACGCAGCGCGCCGTCCTGGCCCCGGACGTGTTCGCCCAGCAGCGGGACGCGTTCGAGGAGCAGGTCCAGGCGGCGCAGCGTCTCGCCCAGGAGAAGCGGCGCGAGCTCGAGGCCTCCTCGCAGGCGGCGCTGAACACGGTGCGCCAGGCGGTGGTCGAGATCGTCGACAAGCTCGCCGACCAGCGCGGCTTCAATCTGGTGCTGCCGAGCTCGGGCGTGCTGCTGTTCTCGCCTAAGATCGACCTCACCGACGAGGTGCTGCGGCGCCTCGACGAGACGCTGCCGACGGTCAAGGTGCCGCCCGACAAGCCGAACTAGCGGCGCCGCGGCAGGGCGCGACCGCCTTGGCCTCGCTCGGCTTTTCGGCTATGGGCGCGGGCGAGCGCGTATCCAGAGGTGATGGCCGTGCTCGGCGCGGCTGTCCCGCCGCAGCCGGCACGAGCCGCAGGAAGAAAGGTCGGAGCTATGGCGGAGACGACGAGGCCCGTCGGCGAGGAGCTGCCGGAAGTCGACTTCCGCGGCGTCCAGCGCATCCTCCCGCATCGCTACCCGATGCTTCTGGTCGACAAGGTGGTGCGGATACGCGCCTTCCAGTCGGCCGTCGGGATCAAGAACGTCACGTTCAACGAGCCCTTCTTCGTCGGGCACTTTCCCGGCGATCCCATCATGCCGGGGGTGCTGATCGTCGAGGCGATGGCGCAGGCTTCGGCCATCATGGCGATCAGCAGCCTCGGCGAGCATGCCGAAGGCTGCCCGATCTACTTCATGGGCATCGACGACGCGCGGTTCCGGCGTCCGGTGCGCCCGGGCGACCAGCTCGAGCTCGAGGTGACGGTCGTCCGCCACCGCGTCTCGGTCTGGCGGTTCGAGGGCAAGGCCCGGGTCTCGGGCGACCTCGCGGCCGAGGCGGTGATGACCGCCAAGGTGATGCTCAAGGACGACCGCTGACCCCGGCCGCCGCTGCGGTCAGCGACGCTCCTCGATCGGAACGAAGGGCCGCTGCGCCGGGCCGGTGTAGAGCTGGCGCGGCCGCCCGATCTTCTGCTCGGGATCCTCGATCATCTCGTTCCACTGGGCGATCCAGCCCACCGTCCGTGCCAGGGCGAAGATCGCCGTGAACATGTTGGTCGGGATGCCCATCGCCTCGAGGATGATGCCCGAGTAGAAGTCGACGTTCGGGAAGAGCTTGCGCTCCTGGAAGTACTCGTCGTTGAGCGCGATCTTCTCGAGCTCGCGGGCGATCGCGAGCTTGGCGTTGTTGCGCTGCCCGAGCTCGGCCAGGACCTCGTCGGCGCTCTGCTTCAGGACGCCGGCGCGGGGGTCGTAGTTCTTGTAGACGCGGTGGCCGAAGCCCATCAGCCGGAACGGATCGTCCTTGTCCTTGGCGCGGTTGATATACTCGGGGATGTGGTCGACCGAGCCGATATGCTCGAGCATCTTCACGACCGCCTCGTTGGCGCCGCCATGGGCCGGGCCCCAGAGGCTGGCGATGCCGGCCGAGATCGCCGCATAGGGCGAGGCGCCGGTCGAGCCCACGAGCCGCACGGTCGAGGTCGAGGCGTTCTGCTCGTGGTCGGCGTGGAGGATGAAGATGCGGTCGAGCGCCCGTGAGAGCACCGGATTGGACTGGAAGGGCTCGCAGGGCACGGCGAACATCATCTGGAGGAAGTTCGCGGCGTAGTCGAGGTCGTTCCTGGGGTACATGAAGGGCTGGCCCACATAGTACTTGTAGGCCATGGCGGCGATCGTCGGGATCTTGGCGATCAGCCGGTACTTGGCGATCTCGCGATTGCGCGGATCGTCGATGTTGAGGTCCTCGTAGTAGAACGCGGACAGGGCACCCACGACGGCGATCATCACCGCCATGGGATGGGCGTCGCGGCGGAATCCGCGCACGAGCTGGTTGATCTGCTCATGCACCATGGTGTGGTGGGTCACATGGTGCGTGAAGTCCTCATACTCCTTGGCGGTGGGCAGCTCGCCATGGAGGATCAGGTAGGCCACCTCGAGAAAGTCGCTCTTGCCCGCCAGGTCCTCGATCGAGTAGCCCCGGTGCAGCAGGACGCCCTCGTCGCCGTCGATGAAGGTGATCTTGGAGCTGCAGGCCGCCGTGGCGGTGAAGCCGGGATCGTAGGTGAACATGCCGGTCTGGGCATAGAGCCTCCGGATGTCGATGACGTCCGGGCCCAGGCTGCCGGTCAGCACAGGCAGCTCGGCGCCGCGATTGTCACCGCCCGAAAGGCGCACGGACTGCGATCCGCCGTTCTCGCTCATTATGGTGCTCCCGTTCGGCTGACCGCACGTTCGCGGTTGCAGCATGCCCTTGCGGCAATCTAGTACCAGCGCGCCCGGCCTTCAATTCGGCACCGCACTAGGCAGGGTTGCGCTCCGCGACGGCATCCTCGATGCGGCCCAGCACCTCCTCGCGCCCCAGGACCCGCATCAGCTCGAAAAGCCCGGGCGAGACGGTCCGCCCGGTCAGCGCCGCGCGCAGCGGCTGGGCGAGCTTGCCGAAGCCCACCCCCGCGCTTTCTGCCGCAGCGCGGCACGCTGCCTCGAGCGCCGCCTCGTCCCACGCCTCGAGCCCGGCAAGCGCTCCACGAAGGGCGCCCAGCCGCTCCCTGGTCGGCGGGTCGAGGAGCGCTCGGGCCTTCGCGTCGAGCGCCAGCGGTCGCCTCGACAGATAAAGCCCGGCGGCGTCGCCCAGTTCCACGAGGGTCCGGGCCCGCTGCTTGAGGCCGTCCATGCCGGCCTCGAGCCGTGCCATGGCCTCGTCGTCGCTTCGGTAGTCCGGCCGGTCGAGCCAGGGTGCGAGCTGCGTCACGAGCTCGCCGTCGGCGAGCGCGCGCAGATAGTGCGCATTGAGGCTGGTGAGCCGCGTCATGTCGAAGCGCGCGGGCGAGCGGCCGACGCCGTCCAGGTCGAAGAGCTCGATCGCCCGCTCGGTCGGGACGATCTCCTCGTCGCCGTGTCCCCAGCCCAGCCGCAGGAGATAGTTGCGCATCGCCTCGGGCAGCATGCCCATGGACCGGTACTCGGTGACCGAGAGGGCGCCATGCCGCTTGCTGAGCTTGGCGCCGTCGGGCCCGTGGATCATCGGGATGTGGGCGAAGCGCGGCGCCTCGGCACCGATCGCGCGGTAGAGCTGGGTCTGGCGGAAGGCGTTGGTCAGATGGTCGTCGCCGCGGATGACGTGGGTGATGCCCATGTCGATGTCGTCGACGACGACCGAGCACATGTAGGTGGGCGTGCCGTCCGAGCGCAGCAGCACCATGTCGTCGAGCTGCTCGTTGGCGACCCGCACGGTGCCCTGGACGAGATCCTCGATGACGGTCTCGCCCTCCTGGGGTGCCCTGAGGCGGATCACGGGCTTCACCCCGGCCGGCGCCAGAGCGGGGTCGCGGTCGCGCCAGCGGCCGTCATAGCGCAGCGGCCGGCCCTCGGCCCGGGCCTTGGCGCGCATCGCGTCCAGCTCCTCGGGCGTGGCGAAGCAGCGATAGGCCTTGCCCTCCTCGACCAGGCGCTGGACCACCTCGGCATGCCGGCCGGCCCGCACGAACTGGAAGACGGGCGGCTCGTCGGAGTCGAGGCCGAGCCAGCCCAGGCCGTCCAGGATCGCCTGGATCGCGGGCTCGGTCGAGCGCTCGCGGTCGGTGTCCTCGATGCGCAAGAGGTAGCGGCCGCCATGGTGCCGCGCGAACAGCCAGTTGAAGAGCGCGGTCCGCGCACCACCGATGTGAAGGAAACCGGTGGGTGATGGAGCGAACCGGACGACAACACTCATAGTTGAAATGGCCTGAGCTTCGGGGCTATGGAGAGGGCGGACCACTAGCACAGTTGCCGGACCCATGCAGCCCGCTGCCCCCCTCGACACCGAGCGCGGCCAGACCCGCCGGCGGGCGGGGGCGGCACGGCTGCTCGCGCGCGCGGTCGCCGGGGCGGAGGACCGGCTGCTGGCCGAGGCCGACCGCTGGCTGCTGTGGGCACCCGTGGGCCTGGGCCTGGGCATCTCCTTCTTTTTCGCCCGGCCGGCTCTCCCGCCCGCCATGCTGGGCCTCGCGGCGGCCCTGGCTGGCCTCGTCCTTCTGCTGCTGGCCCGCCTCTTGATGCCGCGCTCGCTGCTCGGCGCCTTTGTGGCAGCGGCGCTGGCGCTGGCCTGCCTCGGCTGGGCCCTGGCGGCATGGCGCACGCAGGCGGTGGCGGCACCGGTGCTGCCGCGCGAGGGCACCTTCCGTCTCACCGGGCGCATCGTGGAGATGGCGCCTCGCGACCAGGGAGCCCGGCTCGTTCTCGACGGCCTGCAGATCGAGCGCCTCGCCGCCCCCCGCACGCCCCGCACCGTCCGCGTGACGGTGCGCTACGGCGCCGAGGGCCTCGCCGTCGGTGATCACGTGAGCCTCCTGGCCCGCCTGCAGCCGCCGCCCGGGCCCTCCCTGCCGGGCGGCTTCGACTTCGCCCGTCAGGCCTATTTCCAGCGCCTGGGCGGGATCGGCTTCGCGCTGGGCAAGCCTGCGGTCCTCGCGACGGCGCCGCAGGGCGGCCTCGCTCTCACGATCGCCGACCTGCGCAGCCGCATCGGCCGCCGCCTCGCAGAGGTGGCGCCGGGCGATGCGGGGGCCGTGGCCGCAGCGCTGCTCACCGGCCTGCGCGCCGGCATCAGCGATGGGGTGTGGCAGGACATGCAGCGCTCGAGCCTTGCCCACCTGCTCTCCATCTCGGGCCTGCACATGGCCCTGGTCGCGAGCACGATCTTCCTGGCCCTGCGCTATGGCCTCGCCCTCATCCCGCCCCTGGCCCTGCGCGTGACGATCAAAAAGCTGGCGGCGCTGGGGGCGCTTGCCGGCGCCACCTTTTATCTCCTCCTGTCCGGCGCCAGCGTGCCGGCGCAGCGCTCCTATCTCATGGTGGCGGCGGGGCTGCTGGCGATCCTCGTCGACCGCCAGCCGATCTCGATGCGGCTTCTCGCCTGTGCCGCCATCCTCGTCCTGGTGCTCCGGCCTGAGAGCCTGCTCGGCGCCTCGTTCCAGCTCTCCTTCGCAGCCGTGCTGGCGCTGGTCGCCGTCTACGAGACGGGTGGCCTCGGCACCCGGCCGGGCGGCGCCACCTCCGCGCCCGGCGCCGCGCTCCGCCATCTCCGCGGCATCGGCTTCACCACCCTCATCGCCAGCACGGCCACGGCACCGCTGACCGGCTATCACTTCCAGACCATCGCCACCTACGGTGTCCTGGCGAACCTCGTGGCCGTGCCGGTCACCACGCTCTGGGTGATGCCGGCGGGCCTGCTCGGCCTCCTGCTGATGCCGCTCGGCCTCGACGGTCCCGTCTTCCGGCTGATGGCCTGGGGCGTGCAGGTGGTCCTGGGGACCGCCCATCTCGTGGCGGACCTGCCCTGGGCCTCGCTCGCCGTGCCGCAATGGCCGGCGGCGGCCCTCGTCGCGTTCGCCGCGGGCGGCCTCTGGCTCGCCCTCTGGCGCCGCCCGTGGCGCTTGTGCGGGCTCGTCCCGATCGCGGCCGCCGTCCCGCTGGCGCTTCTGGCCCCTCAGCCCAGCCTCGTCGTCGACCGCTGGCTCGACATGGCGGCCGTCCGGGCACCCTGGGGCGTCGTGCGCCTCGCCGCCTGGCACCGCGACGGCTTCGTCGAGGGCGCCTGGCTCAGGGCGCTCGGCGCCGGCCGCCGCGAGCCCTGGCCCGAGGAGGGTGCAGGGGCCCAGGGCGGCCTCGCCTGCGACCGGGACGGCTGCATCCTCACCGTCGCCGGCCGTCGCGTCAGCCTCGCCCGCACGGTGCAGGCGGCGCTCGAGGATTGTGCCTTCGCCGATCTCGTCATCGCCCGCGCCGGCCCCGAGCGCTGCCCCGGCGCCGGCACGCTGATCGGCCCGCGCCGGCTGTGGCGCTCCGACGGCCTCGCGGCCCGCATCACAGGAGACGGGATCGAGGTCACGACGGTGGCCGAGAGCCGCGGGGACTGGCCCTGGTCGGGACGCTGACCGCCCCTGACCCCTTGAGCTCTGCTCAAGTAGCCGTCAGGCTCCGGGCCATGGCCGAGCCCCGGACACCCCTGCCGCCCTTCGCCGCCCTGCGCGCCTTCCACGCCGCCGCCCTGCACGGGCGCTTCCGCGATGCCGCCAGGAGCCTCGGCATCACGGAAAGCGCCATCAGCCATCAGGTGCGCCGCCTCGAGGACTTCTTGCGTGTGGCCCTGTTCGAGCGCTCGGGGTCCGGTGCCCGCCTCACGGCGGCCGGCCAGCGCTATCTCGAGCAGATCGACCCGGCCATCCGCCAGATCCAGGCCGCGACCGAGGCCATCCTCCGCCCCACCGGGCGCAACGTGGCGCGGCTCACCCTGCCGCCCTCGCTCGCCGCCACCTGGCTGATCCCGCAGCTGGGCGCCTTCGAGCGGCTGCACCCCGAGATCGAGCTGCAGCTCGTCCCGACCACAAGGGTGATCGACCTCAGGCGCGACCAGGTCGACCTCGCGATCCGCCACGGCAAGGGATCCTGGCCCGGCATCGACGCCGCCTTCCTCCTGCCCGAGATTGCGCTGCCGGTGTGCGCGCCGGGCTATCTGACGATCGGCCCCGGCGACGATCCGCTGGCCGCGCTCAGGAGCGTGCGGCTCATCGTCAACGCCCGCTTCCCGAACGAGTGGGAGGAGTGGGCGCGTGCCCGCGGCCTGGCGCCTCCGCCGCTCGCCGGCGCCATCGAGCTCGAGGGCATGGAGGAGGCGCTCCAGGTGGCGGAGAGCGGGCACGGCCTTGCGATCGGCCGGCTGCCCGTCGTGGACGACCGCCTGACCAGGGGCACGCTGGTGGCCCCCTTCGGGGCGGGCGATCCCACCGGTGCCGCCTATTTTCTCTGCCGGCCGTCCGACGAGCCGCCCACCGCCGTCGCCCGCAGCCTGGAGCGCTGGCTGCGCTCGCTCGCGGGAACGACTTGAATCCCGTTCATGCTGCCCTGAATCGAACTCGTTGGCGGCCGGCGCCCGCCACACCCACGTCTTCGCGTGACGAAAGCCGCGGCCGGGGGCGGTCGCGGCGAGCTTTTCGGAGACGACGCATGGACCAGGCCGCTCTTGTCACTGACCACACCGCCGGCTTTCAGGTGACGTCCGCGGACGTCCGGGCGCCGCTGACCTTCATCCTGCCGCAGGCGACCAAGCCCGTGCTCCACAGCTCGGCCTATACGGGTGGGGCGCCGCGCGAGCTCTTCGAGACCGAGCGCCGCGACGTCGACATCCACGACATGCGGCCGCTGGCCTCGGTGCTCTCGCTCGACGAGGAGGGCTTCGAGCTGCGCCGCCACGCGACGGAGGTGGCCGACCTCTACGACGACGAGGCGGTGGAGAAGACCTACTATCCCGAGATCGAGGCGCTGCTGCGCCACGCCGTGGGCGCCAGCCGGGTCGTCATCTTCGATGCGACCCGCCGCTCCGACAGCGGCACCGGTGCCACGAACAAGGACGGCCTGCGCGGCCCGGCCAGCCGGGTGCATGTGGACTACACGGCGAAGAGCGGCCCGCAGCGGGTCCAGGACCTCCTGGGCGAGGAAGAGGCGGCACGGCTCGCCGCATCCGGCGCCCGCATCGTCCAGATCAATGTCTGGCGGCCGATCAGGGGACCTGTGCAGCGCTCGCCGCTGGCGCTGGCCGACGCCTCGAGCGTCGATCCCGCCGATCTCGTCGCCACCGACCAGCTCTTTCCGAGCCGCGTCGGCGAGATCTATCACCTCGCCCACAATCCGGCGCAGCGCTGGTACTACGCCCCGCGCATGACCCCGGACGAGGTTTTGCTCATCAAGGGCTGGGACAGCCTGGACGACGGCCGCGCCCGCTTCACCCCGCACGGCGCGTTCAACCTGCCCGATACGCCCGCCGGCGCGCCGCCGCGCGAGAGCATCGAGGTGCGCACCCTGGCCGTGATCGAGCGACTGAGCGAAGCGCCTCGCAGCGAGGCCGCGAGGGGATCAGCCCGGCCGGGCTGCGTCACCCTCGGGCCTCGCGAGCGCCGGCGGGTCCGTCCAGGAGATGCTGATCTCTGCGCTGCCGGCGGCGGGAAGGCTCAAGGGATCGATGGCCTTGCCGCGATAGCGGATCTCGTAATGGACGTGCGGGGCGGTGGCGTTGCCGGTGGCGCCGACATAGGCGACGACCTGACCCTGGCGCACCTGCTGGCCCACCCGCAGGCCGCGGGCGAAGCCGGAGAGATGGGCGTAGGCCGTCTCGTAGCGCGATGTGTGCCGGATGAGCAGGATGCGCCCGTAGCCGCGCTGCCAGCCCATCTGGACCACCCGCCCGGCGCCCGCGGCCCGCACGGGCGTGCCCGAGGGGGCCACCCAGTCGAGCCCGTCGTGCCGCGCGCTGCGCGGGCCGCCCGGGCCGCTCCGCCAGTTGAAGCCGGAGGTGAGCCTGCCGCGGTCGACGGGCCGCACCAGCAGCGTCCGGGGGTCGCCATGGTCGTCCTCGATGACGACGGCACGCGGCACCTGCCCGTTCGCCGGCAGCTTCGGCGCCCCAGCGCAGCCGGCCAGCAAGAGGGCGAGACCGAGACCGAGCCCGAGGAAGAGCGAGCGCGGCGAGGCCGACACGCGATGGATGCCCGTTGCGTCTCCGCCCGCCACGTCGCCTCAGGCAAAGCCGCGAAAAGGATCGCCCGCCGGCCGCCGCAGCCAGTTCCTGTCGCTCCAGCGGCAGGTGCCGTCGACCAGATGGAGGGCATAGGCATGGCGCGAGTGGGGCGAGCGGTTGGGCCCGCTCAGATGCGGCAGCGAGCCGTGCAGCACGACGAGCGTGCCCTTCGGCGCCTCGAGCGGCACGAGCCCTTCCGTCGGCAGCGGCGTCGGGTCCAGCACCTCCATCCGCGTCGTGTCGCCCTCGCGCACGAAAAGGCTCCTGAGCGGCAGGCGGTGGCCGCCCGGCAGCGCCCACATGCAGCCATTTGCACGTGTCGCGTCCTCCAGCGCCACCCAGAAGCCGAGACAGCTCAGGGGCTCGGTATGAAGAAAAGAGCTGTCCTGATGGCAGCCGACCTCGCCGCCGATCCTGGGCTGCTTGAAGATGTACATCGACTGCACGAGCAGCGGCCGGGCGAGCCCCAGCTCGCTCGCCAGGCCCGCCAGCGCCGGCTGCCGTGAGAAGCCGTCAAAAACAGCATCCTTGTCGTGCAGCGCGTGGCCCACCTTGTTGAGCGCCCGCTCCTTGTCGGCCGTCAGCACACCATCGGCGTCCAGCGCCTCCTCCTCGAGAAAGAAGCGGATCTTGTCGCCCGACTCGAGGAAGTAGAGGTCCCGGCCGTGCCGCTGGTCCTTGGTGGAGAAGACGGTGCGCAGGTGGGTCGGGTCGAAATCCCGGACAAGCTGATCCATCCGCGCCCGCAAGGCGTCGCACGCCTCGACAGAAAAAAAGCCTTCGAGCACGAGGAAGCCGTCGCGAGAGAGCCGCTCCCGCCGTTCCGATTGCTTGCCTGCCACCTCCGCCCTCCGCAGAACGATCCGGGCCTCGCGTCCTTGCGATCGTGCAACGTGATATCTAGCACAGTCGCCGCTCGGAGCCCGCTCTACGCCGTTCGTCACGATCCCTGGCACGATCTACGTGGACCACCATGGAGCTCCTCGAACGGGGTGACGATCTGCAGACGCTGGCGGCCGCCCTCGACGACGCGGTGGCGGGCCAGGGGCGCGTGGCGCTCGTCAGCGGCGAGGCCGGCATCGGCAAGACCTCTCTCGTCGATCGCTTCATCGCGACCCGAGGGCAGGTGGCGCGCCTCCTCAAGGGCAATTGCGATGCCCTCTTCACGCCCTCGCCGCTGGGCCCTCTCTACGACATCGCGCGCCAGACCGGGGGCCGCCTCCTGGCCCTGCTCGAGGGCGAGGCGCCGCGCGTAGCGCTCTTTTCCGCGATGCTCGACGAGCTGCGCGGCACCGAGCGGCCCACGCTCCTCCTTCTCGAGGACATCCACTGGGCCGATGACGCCACCCTCGATCTGGTCAAGTTCCTCAGCCGCCGCATCAACCAGACGAGAGCTCTTCTCGTCCTCAGCTATCGCAGCGACGAGATCGGCGCCCAGCATCCCTTGCGCCTGCTTCTCGGCGACCTCGCCATGGCGCGAGCGACCGTCCGCATCGAGCTTCGGCGCCTGACGATCGACGCCGTGCGCATCCTGATCGCCGACCGGCCGCTCGATCCCGTGGCCCTGCATGGGCGGACTGCCGGCAATCCTTTCTTCGTCGGCGAGGTTCTTTCGAATCTCGGGTCCTGCGTGCCCGGGACCGTGCGCGACGCCGTGCTGGCGCGGGCGGCGCGATTGGGCCCTGCCGGCCGGGCTGTCCTCGAGGCCGCGGCCGTGGTCGGCAGCCGGCTGGAGCACGCCGTGCTGGAAGGGATCCTCGACGACGTCGCGCAAGGGCTGAGCGACTGCATGGCCGTCGGCCTGCTCGAGCCGGTGGGCGACGGCGTCGCGTTCCGCCATGAGCTGGTCCGCGAGGCGGTCCTTGCGGACCTCGATCCCTCGCGCCTTCGGGAGCTCAACCGCCTGGCGCTCGAGGGCCTGAAGGCCTCGGGGACCGGCCGCGGCGACCTCGCACAGCTGGCGCATTTCGCCGAGGGCGCAGGTGACGGCGCGGCTGTCCTGGAGTTCGGGCCGGCAGCAGCCCGGGCAGCCGCTGCCGTCGGCGCCCATCGCACGGCGGCGGCGCAGTACCGCCGTGTGCTGAGGTTCGCCGACGGTCGGCGGCCCGACGAGCGAGCGGTGCTTCTCGAGTTCTATGCGGAAGAATGCGCCATCGTCGACGATCTCGCCTCGGCCTGCAGTGCGCGCCGCGAGGCGATCGAGCTCTGGCGCCGGACGGGAGACCGGCTGAAAGAAGGGGAGAATCTCGCCGAGCTTGCCTGGCCGCTCGTTCGAAGCGGCCAGAACGCTGCCGCCGAGGAGGCGAGCCGGGAGGCGATCGAGGTGCTGGAAGCCATGCAGCCGACGCGGCAGCTGGCGGCCGCCTATCGGATCCGGGCGCATCTGCGGATGCTCGATCGCGACGGGCTCGCGGCGGTGCACTGGGGCCGAAAGGCGATCGAGCTGGCGACCAGGCTCGGGGACGATGCCATCGTCGCCGCGGTAGAGATGGTCGTCGGCTCGGCGATGCTCGTGACCGGCGACGACCGGGGTCGCCTGCATCTGGATCGCAGCCTCGCGCTTGCCCGCGAGGCGGGACACGATGCCATGGTCGGCCTCGTCTTCCTCAACCTCGGCTCGAGCTACGGCGAGCAGTACCGCTTCGCCGAGGCCGAGCGGATTCTGGCCGAGGGGATCGCGTACACGGGCGATCGCGACCTCGATCACGCGAGCCACTACATGACGGCCTGGCTCGCCTTGACGCGGCTCTTCCAGGGTCGCTGGGCCGAGGCCAGCGAGCTTGCGACCTCGATCGTCGAACGCCCCTACGTCGCGACCATCAGCAGGATCATGGCCCTGGTCGCCCTGGGCCGCGTGCGCGCCAGGCGGGGCGATCCCGGTGTGGCGGCGGCGCTCGACGAGGCCCTCGAGCTGGCGCTGCAGACGGACACGCTCCAGCGGCTGGCGCCGGTTCGCGCCGCGCGCGCCGAGGCGGCATGGCTCGCCAACGAGCCCGATCGCGTCATCCAGGAGGCGACGGCCTGCTACGAGCTGGCGACCAGGCATCATCACCGTTGGCACACGGGCGAGCTCTCGTTCTGGCGTTGGCGGGCCGGCGAGCAGCATGCCGTGCCGCCCTGGAGTGCCGAGCCGTTCGCCCGGCAGATCGAGGGTGCGTGGCAGCAGGCGGCGGAGGCCTGGGAAGGGCTGGGCTGCCCCTACGAGCAGGCGCGTGCCCTGGCCGATGGCGACGGGCCGGCCCGGCTGGCGGCGCTCGCGATCTTCGACAGGCTCGGTGCCGCGCCTGCCGCGGCGGCGCTGCGTCGACGCATGCGCGGCGAGGGGATGACGCGGATCCCGCGCGGGCCCAGAGCGACCACCCGCCAGAACCCTTTCGGGCTGACCGCGCGCGAGATGCAGATCCTGGGCTGCGTCGCCAGCGGGCTGAGCAACGGCCGGATCGGAGCCCGGCTTCATCTGTCGCCGAAGACCGTCGACCACCACGTCTCGTCCGTGCTGGCCAAGCTCGGCGCCGGCACACGCGGCGAGGCGGCCCGCCTCGCCCACGAGCGCCATCTGCTCGTGCAAGATGGGGAGGGTCCGGCCCCAAATTGGGGAGGACCTCCCGATGTGCGCGGAAAGCGTCCCGCCTAGCTTGGCCTGGTGAGATCCGGCCAACCTCCAGAAGGGACAGAGAAGCCATGCCACGCTACATGATCGAGCGCCATTTTCCCGACGGCCTCGGGCTCGCCCCGAACGAGCAGGGCCGTCAGGCGGCCACCACCGTCATCGGCAACAACGCCCAGCTGGGCGTGACGTGGATCCACTCCTACGTCACCCCGGACAAGACCCGGACCTTCTGCGTCTATGACGGCCCCTCGCCCGAGGCCATCCGCAAGGTGGCCGAGCGCAACGGCCTCCCGGTCGAGCGCATCACCGAGGTCCGGGTGCTCGACCCCTACTTCCACATGTAGAGTCGAAGCGGGCCGGGAAGAAAGCGAGGGCCTCCGATAGCCTTCGGCTGGGTGCCCGGCCCGCGGCTCCGCCATCCCTGCCGGCGCCGATGCGCAGGCCGGGATGGCGGGGAGCGGGCAGCTTCAACGGCCTCCGGCCGACCCGTTCCGCGATTTGCCTTGCCGAGACCCTGGATGGCGGCACCACCAGGATCGCCTATGACCAGGTGAGCTGCCCGGTGCTGGTCGTCTCCGGCAGCGAGGACCTGGCCGTCTCCACGGCAACGGCCCGCGCCGACGTCCGGCCGAGCGAGCGATAGAGCTCGTTGATAAAAAAACAACCATAGGTTAAATTCGCTCCGACAGGATGGGAGCGGATGGGACCTGGCGGGGCGGGCATTGCTGGAACGGATGGGGCCGAGGGCCGGGGCGGGGCCGCGCGGGCGGCTGCGGCCGGCATCGCCGAGCGCGAGCTCTCGCTGCTCGAGCTCCTGCAGATCCTCAACCGCCGCAAGGGCCTGATCCTCACGGTGCTGCTCATCGGCATCGGCCTCACCCTCGGGGTCATGGCGCTGCTGCCCAGGGTCTATGTGGCGCGGGCGCTCGTGATGATCGACCCCGAGGCCAGCGCCGTCGGCGCCGACCCCGGCGGGGCCGCCTGGGGGCCCGTCGACAACGCCACGATCGACAGCCAGGTCGAGCTTCTGGGCTCGCGCACGGTGGCCCGCGCGGTGGTCCGGGACCTCAGGCTCGAGGGCGATCCCGAGCTCAACGGCCACGCGATCGGCCTCTTCGCCCGGCTCGAGTCGCTGCTGCCTTTCCTGCGCGACCTCAGCCCCGAGCCGGCGCCGCAAGAGAGCGGCGACGGCTCGGTGGCGCTCGTCGACCGGCTGCTCGGCCGCCTTGCGGTAGAGCGCGTCGGCAAGAGCCGGGTCATCGCCGTCAGCTACGCCTCGGGCGACCCCGACCATGCCGCCCGCCTCGCCAACGCCGTGGTCGAGCACTATGTGCTGGGCCTCCTCGAGGCCAAGCACGAGACCACCAGGCGCGCCGCCGGCTGGCTCGGCCAGCGCCTGGCCGAGGTGCGGGAGCGCCTGGCCAAGGCCCAAAGCGCCCTCGACGGCTTCAAGGCGCAGCAGGCCGAGACGCTGGCGGCGGGACCGGGCGGGGCCGACGCGCAGCTGGGCCAGCTCGGCCGCGACCTCATGGCCGCCACCGTCGACCGCACCGCCAAGGAGCAGAAGCTGGCGCATCTGAAGCAGCTGGCGGCGAGCGGCGACGATCAGGCGCTGAGCGCCTCGGTCGACGACATCGGCGCCTCGGTGCTGTTGCGCAACCTCAACGCCCTGAAGGCCGAGACGCTGCGGCGCGAGGCCGAGCTCGCGGCCCAGCTGGGCGACCGCCACCCCAAGATCATCGACATCCACCGCGAGAAGGCCGAGCTGGACCAGCGCATCGACGCCGAGGAGCGGGCGCTGATCGCGCAATATGCGAGCATGGTCGAGCTGGCCCGCGCCCGCGAGCGCACGCTGGCCGAGGAGCTCGATCGGCAAAGGGCCCGCGCCGTCTCGCTCGCCCGCGCGCAGGAGGAGGTGAGCCGGCTCCAGGGCGAGGTCGAGCTCAACCGCCGCGTCTACGAGGCCTATCAGGACCGCCTCAAGGCCACGGCCGACGTCGAGGGCACCCAGCAGCCCGACGCCCGCGTCATCTCCGAGGCGGTGCCGCCGCCCGCACCCGCCTTTCCCCGGCCGCGCATGGTGACGAGCGTCGCGCTCACCGTCTCGATCGCGGTGGCGCTGCTCGCGGTCTACCTGGCCGAGCTCGCCGATCGCGGCTTCAGGAGCACGGGCGAGGTGGAGGCGGTGCTGCGGCTGCCGGGCCTCGGCCTCGTGCCGCGTCTGCGGCGGCGTCGCGGCGGCTCGGCCACGCCCCAGGACTATGCCGTCGAGCGCCCGCAGTCCCGCTATGCCGAGGCGCTGCGCGGCGCGCTGGCGACGCTGCTGGCCGGCCGGGCGGCGGGCGGCGAGGGCCAGGTCGTGCTTTTGACCTCGGCCCTGCCGGGCGAGGGCAAGACCTCGCTCACCCTGGCGCTCGGCCGCATCGCCGCAGCGGAGGGCTTGCGCGTGCTCGTGGTCGACGCCGATCTGCGCCACCCCTGCGTGCACGAGATTTTTGGGCCGCGCGCCCAGGCGGGCCTGGCCGAGCTGCTGCGCGGCGAGGTCGAGCTCGAGGACGTGCTCAAAGCCGATCCCCGCTCCACCATGGACATCCTGCCGGGCAGCCACCGCCTCACCCAGCCGACGCGCCTGCTCGGCGCCACCGGCGTCGGCCGCTTTTTCTCGGTCGTGCGCGGGCGCTATGATCTCGTCCTGGTGGACAGCGCGCCGCTGCTGGCCGTGGCCGACGCCCGCCTGCTGGCGCTCCACGTCGACCGCGTCCTCTTCGTCGTGCGCTGGCAGGCGACGGCGCGCACCGTGGCCTCGCTGTGCCTGGCCCAGCTCGACGGCGTCAGGGACAAGCTCGCGGGCGTGCTGCTCAACCTCGTCGACCTGCGCCGCCACGCCCGCTACGGCCACACCGAGCGCGCCTTCGCCAGCGCGCGCCTCAAAGCCTACTACGCCGACTGAGGCGCGGCGCTTATGTCCTGCGCGCCAGGGCGAGCCCCAGGCCGGCGCCGATCAGGAGGCCGCCGGTCAGCCGGTTGCGCAGCCGCCCGTGCATCGCAAGGGCACCCCGTACCCGCCCGGCCAGCGTGGCCCAGCCGCAGTCGACCACGACCGCGATCACGAGGAAGGTCGCGGCCAGCAGCCCGATCTGCAGAAAAAAGCTGCCGCCGGGCAGCACGAACTGCGGAAAGAAGGCGCCATAGAACAAAAGAACCTTGGGGTTGGTCAGCGAGACGAGAAAGGCCCGCGCATAGAGGCGCCGCGCGTCCCCGCTGGCGGCCCGCGGCTGGAGGACCAGAGGTGCCGTCCGCCAGTACTGGATGCCCAGCACGACGAGGTAGGCGGCACCCAGCCAGCGCACCCATTCGAGCCAGTGCCCGGTGGCCGACAGCAGGGTCGACATGCCCACGGCTGTCGCCAGCAGCTGCAGCACCATGGCCGAGCTGGTGCCGGCCACCGTGACGAGGCCGAAGCGCGTGCCGTGCCCGATGCTGGTGCCCACGATCAGCGCCACATTGGGCCCCGGGATGAGCATCAGCACCGTCACCGCGAGAACGAACGTCCCATAAAGCTCGATCGACATTGTTGTCGGGTTCCCCGGCGGGTTGTGACGGCAGCATGGGCCCGGCGATGCCACACGCCAAGTGGCATCGGCACCACGCACCTCCGGCGCCGGGCCCTGCCGGTGCTTCCGGGCACCACCCGCCGCGAAATCGGCGTTCCTATGATCTGGATCACTGCGCCCCCGCGGTGATCGGCCGAGCCTCGCTCCCGCCCCCGCCCGGATCCCGACAGCCTCGGGGTCGGCACGATCCGCGCCGCGGCGAGTGTGTGTGTTCCCAAGCAATCCCGAGGCTTGGACGGTAGCTCGCCGGCGGACGGCGCTGCGGCCGGGCAGGATGCCCCCGCAGCTCCGTCTGCCGGCTATCCAAGGATGGCGCGTGAGGCGGGCCCGACGCGCCGTCGCCCGGTTCCGGCGTCTCGTCACGGGACGGTCGCCGGCGAGTCGGGTGCCCTTCCTACCCACGCCGCTCGCTGGTAGGTGGAGCGCCAAGGAGGGCTTCTTCCATGGCGACCCGCCGGGAGGATCTCTACACCCAGGCCCACCGCAAGGCGGCGCTCGCCCTCGTCGAGCACGGTGAGCCGCAAGCGGCCGACGCTTTGCCGCATGAATGCTGCTATGGCCTCGACCAGCTTCTCGATGAGGCGTGGCTGCCGGGGGCAGGGACGAGCCCTCGCGTCATGCCTAGCGCACAGGCGATATCTTGAGCGTGGCTGTAGCTCGGCCTGGGAATGGTGCCGGCCACGCCGTGGAGCTCGTTGCCGTGCGGGATCGCAAGGCTCGGCCCTGAGACGGCGCTCCATCAAATTAGAATTGAGTGAGGTGTTGCTGTCTAATTGATCTTCACCGTTTGTTTGCGAAGTCGAGGCACTATTGGCGACCGGGATCTATAGTTGTCACCGTAATTCCGGCGTATGAAGGTCGGCTCGACGTGATCATGCAGCGGAAGCTGGCCGATGCCCCCAACCGTGGTTCGGATCCTCCTCAACAAGACCTGCTGCTACCAAGCCTTGGCGACCAGTACATCGCAGTGAGCCTGGAGCAGCAGGTCTTCAGCTACGCTGCCGAGAAGGGCATGCGCAACACCCGTGCGGCCGTGCGTGCCGACCACCAGCAGATCTGCCGGCAGACCGTTCATCACGTGGAGCA
Source organism: uncultured Alphaproteobacteria bacterium (assembly GCA_963735065.1). Classification (GTDB taxonomy): domain Bacteria; phylum Pseudomonadota; class Alphaproteobacteria; order Geminicoccales; family Geminicoccaceae; genus CAVTJL01. The sequence goes on from CAVTJL010000001.1 coordinate 1,421,575, forward strand.
GCGCGTCGCTCGGTAATCCCTCGCGGACGAGCCGCTTGTGCGGCGGCAGGCGGTCGCCCAGCCGCGCCAGGAAGGCCGAGAGCTCCTCCTCGATCGTGCGGTTCAGCTCGCGTACGTGCATGTCCCGCGCCTGTCCCCGCACGTTGCCGGCGAGGAAGATTGGGAACGGCGTGACATAGCTGTGAACGAGGTGGAACTCCGCCTGGGGCGCCAGCCTGAAGCCTGTCCGTGCTGCCCAGAGCGCGTGCAGCGAGAAATCGACCCCGACCACGGCACGCCGATAGTCTGCATCGGCATCGCGCCGTACGACGAGCACGGGATGATGCCCCTCGCAGATAACGCGTTCGGCTGTGCTGCCGCGGAACATGCCTTCCTCCCCGCCCCGATGAACGCCCAGAATGATCAGTTCGGCCGCCCAATCGATTGCTTCGTGCAGGATCGCGGCGAATGGCTTCCCCGTGATGATGGCCAGGGAGACAGACCCCATAGCATCGCCGGCGAGAGCCTGGATACGCTCCTTCAGGATGCTCTCGGCGGCAAGCTTCTGCGCCTCGGCCAAGTGATCGGGCAAAGCGTCATCGGCCACGTGGCACACGCGCAGCTCAGCTCCGTGCTGTCGCACAAGCCGCAAGGCGCGCGCCAGCGCCCGCTCGGAACGGGGCGAGAGGTCGGTCGCGATGAGAAGCCGCTTCATGACTTGTATCCTGAGCTTGTTGGTAAGCCGCGGGTCCGTGTCTTCCTAATAGCGTGATCGCGGCCTTGAGCAGGCCGTCGCGCTGGTTGGCGAGCAGATTTATAAGCGTCCTCGATCTGCTCGAGCCTGAAGCGATGGGTCACCATCGGCCGGAGGTCGACCCGGCCCGAGGCGATCACGCCCGTGAGGCGCCGCATCCACTCCTGGGCGCCGGGGCAGAGCGTGGTGACCATCTTGTGATCGCCCGGGCCCGCCGAAGGCGCACAAGGGGATGGTGAGGTATGAGGAGTAGACACCGAGGCTAGGGAGCGTGCCGCCCGGGCGCAGCGCGCGAGGGCAGGCCTCGAACCTCGCCTGGATACCCAAGGCCTCAATCGCCACGTCGACACCGCGGCCGTCCGTCAGGCGCATAAAAGCGTCGAACGGGACCTCGGCCCGAAGGTCGACCACATAGTCTGCCCCCAAGCGCCGCGCCGCCTCTATGCGTGCTGGAACGGTGTCGATGCCGATGATTGTGGTGGCACCCAAGAGCTTGGCCCCGGTCGGTCCTTGCGCGAAGACGGCTGCCGTGTCGCCAATATGCGCGTAGCAGCTTTCCACACCTCAGAACCCGATCGACATGGTGTCTGGACGCATGAGAACCCGCTCGTCCTAGAGCCCGAGCGGCTCGAACGACAGATTGGCGATGGCGTCGGGTACGAGCACATACTCGGCTTGGCAGCCATCGATGGTGTTGCCGAACTTCCACCCGCCGACCGGCTTCCAGGCGTGCGCCGTGCGCGACGCGTCCTGGGCGTGGCAGTCGCACAAGGAGGCATAGCTGTAGCCCGAGGGCGTGATCGCCCCGGCGATCACGCCCTCGGGATGGCCCTTCACGGCCGAGCCCAGCTTTTCGATCACGCCCACGGGCTCGTGCCCGACAGTGAGACCTTTGGCGATCGGGTACTCGCCCTGGAGGACGTGGAGCCGCAGATAGTCGTGGTCGTGACCCGCACGGTAGCGTCGAGCGGCTCCGGCACCGGCTCCTCGTCGAGCACGACCCGCCCCGGCTCAACGAAGACGGCAGCTTTCATCCTGGGCACGAAAGTTCCTCCTGTCCAGAAGTGCAAAGCATTCGGTGGATCGCCGCGAACACGATCTCGCTTGTGGGAATGATATGGTCGGCCATCAGGCTCACATTGATCTGGATCAATGCAGTGAGATCTCGCAGATTACATGCCTAAAGATTGAAGAAGTCGAGAGATGAACGGGTCAGTTCGGCAAAGGAAGCAGGAATTCGCAATTGGACGAAGGAATTGCGGTGACGTGGCGTAATTGAGCTAGCCTCCCTCCGTCGCGCCGCGACGTTACGGGCCGGGGAAACGAGGGAGGACGACCCATGACGCTCTATGCGGGCCTGGATGTGGGCGAGAAGGCCACGCACCTCTGCGTGGTCGACAGCGAGGGCGGCATCGTGTGGCGGGGTGCCTGCGCCACCGGCCCCGAGACGCTGGTCTTCACCCTGAACAGGCCTGCGCCGAGGCTCGCCTGCGCGGCGCTGGAGACCGGTGCCCTCAAAAGCCCAACAGCAGCCCGAGCCTGTGCCCGATGGCCTCCAGCACCGCGGGCGGTGCCTGGCCGGCGATCTCGATCGCGCGGGCCTGCCTGTCGATGCCTTTTATCTGGTCGGCGAGCACGGCGCCGGCGATGGGCAGGCCCGGCGGCAGGACGACCTCAAAGGGGTAGTCCTTGATGCGGCTCGTGATCGGGCAGACCACGGCATAGGGTGTCGCCTGATGGTAGGCGCGCGGCGAGAGCACGATGGCCGGTCGCCGCCCCGGTTGCTCGCACCCGGCCTGCGGGCTGCCAGCCTGCGCATTGAACGAAATCCAGACAAGATCCCGCGGTCCGGTGCCGCCACGTCAGATCAGCTCGCGACCGACCGGGGCGTCGTCGGCCCCCTCGTCGGGCAGGTTCGCCGGCGTGATCCGGGCCAGAAGATCCTCCAGCGTCGGTGCTGCGGCGCGCGGCACGAGAACGAGACGACCGTCCTCGACCGCGATCTCGACCGCCGTTCCCTCGCCGATCGCCAACGCCTCGGCAAGGTGCTTCGGGATGCGCAAGGCGAGGCTGTTGCCCCAGCGACCGATCTGCGCCCGCATCCTAAGCTCCCGGGTTGGGGTGACGATGTTTCTACGTCGCATCTACGAAGCGGTCCATGCTTCAGGCCCGGTCGGTCCGAGATCGGCGGCGCGTTCGGTCCCGGAGTAGCCTCTCACCGCCGAAGCGGAGCGCTTCCCTACCTCCACCAAGCCTATCGCTTCCTCTCCGGATACCAGTCCTCCCGCAGCAGCTCGGCGAGCGTCCACGGGCAGCGCTCCGGCAGCGGCATGCGCCGCCTCGGGCTCGCCGAACAGGCGAAGCTCGAGGGCCGTGTCCTTTCGTGCCTGATCGTACAGTCGGGGAAGGCTGGTCCGCAGGCCTCGCCGCAGGGTGGGTGTCAGCCTCTCCTCGATCGCCGTTCGGGTGCGACCTATCGTGAGCGTCCATCCCGCGCGCGGCTCGGAAGCGGGCGAGCAGGCGAGCTTCAGGCAATGCTCGATGATCGTTCGGAGATGGCTGCGGACGGCGTTGCGCTCGCTCTTCCCCAAGCCCTCGACCTCCTCGATCAGATGAGGGAGGTCGACGGCCGCATTGGGCCGCGTCTCGGCGAGCCGCCGCAGCGCCCGCGCCTGATCACGCGTCCACGCATAGAAGTCGCGCTCGTAGAGCTCGTCCAGGCTCGCTGCCATGACCGTCTCGCCTTGCTCACGCCATTATATAGCATGCTCGCGCACCGCCTTTGAGCGGGTCCCCGGCCGACCCCCGAGATAAGGCGAGAAGTCGAAACGATAAATCGGGGCCTCGACGGAGCCTCACTCCGCTCCCTCGGCTCGAACGCGATCCGTAGCCTCGTTCCCGTCGCCGCGGCAAACCGCTCGAGGGTGCGCGTCGACGGCTTGGTGCGGCCGCTCTCCAGGCGGGCGACCACGGCCTGGGTCGTCCCCATGCGCTCCGCCACCTGCTCCTGGGTCAGGCTCGCCTGCGCGCGGGCACGGATGAAGGCCTCCGCCAGCGCGAACTCCTCCTCGAGAGCGTCATACGCCCTCTCGTAGTCGGGGTCCTTTCGCCACTCGGCAAAGGCCTCCTCCGCCGGAATGAGCTTGCGCGTCACGCTACCTCCTTCGCCCGCGCCAGGGCTGTCTCGATGTCCCGCCGCGGGGTCTTCTGCGTCTTCTTCACGAACACATGCACCACGACCACCCGCCGTCCGGTGGCGGTGACGTAGGCCGCCCGAGCGATGCCGTCCTTGCCCTTCATGCGCATCTCCCAAACCGCCCCCTCGAGATGCCTTACATAGGGCTCGCGCACCTGCTCGAGGCCGTGGCTTTGGATCAGCTGGACGATCCGTTGGAAACGCGCCCGGATGTCGTTGGGCAGCGCATCGAGGGCTGCCTTCACCCGCTCGTCCAGGAACTCGACCCGCCAGCTCATTCCCTTACATACCATTTTTGGTATAGACAACAAGAGCGGCGCGACAGGCGCGATTTATGTTGACGATAGGCTTATGATCCCCTACATAGACCCACATGCCTCGCGTGCTCACCCGTTCCCCCATCAAGATGCCCGGCACCCGCCAGTGCCGGCTCGCCCGACGTCTCGCCGCCGGTCTCTCCCCGGCCGAGATCAGAAGGCTCGACACGGCAACCGAGGAAGACATCGAGGCTTTTGTCAGCGACCAGGACCTCTCCCGCCTGGTCGACCAGTACGCCGCCCTCCGTGCTTTGCCTTTGCCCGAGCGGCAGGCCCGCCTGTTCGAGACGGCCTGGCTGGAGCTCTCGAGCCTCATCGACGTCGGCGACCGGCGCGCCATGCTCTTCGTCGTCTACCAGGCGAACCGGGCCCGGCATCCGGTGAGGCACCTCGTCAAGCTCGTGGTCGAGCGCTTCGAGAACGTGCGCCAGCCCTACGAGCGGCACGACACGCCTTCGCCCGCCGGCTCCTCGCCCGAGACGATGCAGGGCTACGGCCAGCATCCGCTTGGGCCCGGCGCAGGAGGCCATCAACCGCCTCGTCGACTTTCTGCCGGCTCAGGCGGGCGAGGCTGTTCTTGTCAGGGCCGAGCTCGAGCCGGCAGCGGCCGAGGCTCCCGTCGAGGAGCCGGTCGCGACAACCGAAGAAATTCCCGTTGGCGATGCTGGCGATCCCGCCTCCGCCGACGACGAGCCCCTTTCACCCCTCGCCGCCATGGCCCGGGCCAACCCGGCTTTGGCGGACTGGATCATCGGGCGCATCGAGAAGCGCCTGGCCGAGCTCGGCGCCGAAGAGCCCGAGCCCGACGACCCGAGAAGGATCGCCGGCCGAAAACCCCTCGGCCCTTGAGTGACAAAAAAAGAAGAAAACTGATTCCGTCCCTGCTGCAGCCCTTGGCGGCGGCGCGCGTCAGCGTGCCGCCTGCTCGGTCGTGGGCGGCGTGCTCGCCGGCCGCGCCCAGGAAGGCGATGACGTCGCGGCGATCGGTGGGCTTGTCGAGCTGGAAGGGCATGCGGGCGCCGGGGACGAGGTCGGCCGGCCGGGTGAGCCAGCGGTCGAGGGTGTCCTTCGACCAGATGACCTCCGAGGCCTTGAGCGCCGGGCTGTAGGCGGCGAAGGTCGGGACGGTGCCGGCGGTGCGACCCAGGACGCCGCCGAGGCGCGGGCCGGTGCGGTCCTTGTCGAGGGCGTGGCAGGCGGTGCAGCTGCTCTCGAAGATGGCCTTGCCGTGTGCCAGGTCGGGCGGGCCGTCGGCATCGAAGCTGGTGGCGAAGCGCGAGAGCTCGGCCGCCGCCTCGGGCTTGGGGGAGCGGAAGAAGGTGTAGGCCAGCGTGATCGTGTCGAGCTCGGTCGTGTCGGGATCGCTGGCGAGCGCCGGGTCGACGAAGAAGACGACCGGCATGTCGGCCGTCTCGCCGGGCTCGAGGGCCTCCTCCTCGAAGCAGAAGCACTGGATCTTGTTGAAGTAGGGGCCGGCCTTGAAGGGGGCGACGTTGAAGGTGGCGTGGCCGACGATGCGCTCCTTCGAGCGGTTCTCGGCGCGGAAGTAGACCAGCGCCTGCTCGCCCAGGCGGACGGTGACCTTGGGCTGCTCGGGCACGAAGCGCCAGTCGAGGCCGGGGGCGACGTCGGTCGAGAAGCGGACGGTGATGGTGCGCTCGATGGCGTCGGTGGTGTTGCGCTCGGCCCGCACGGTCTGGCCGCCGAAGCCGGTGACCGCGCAGAACATGCGATAGAGCGGCACGGAGAAGGCGACGAGCGTGAGCCCGGAGCCGATGAGCGTGCCCGCGATCAAAAGCGGCATCAGCCGCCGCAGCCGCCAACGCCAGCCCGGCCTCGTCACGTTGCCCGTTCGCATGCCGCCGTCATTCCATGAAGCCCAGTCCACCTCGGAGCCTAGCCCGGAGGTGGGGTCGGGAGGAGGGCGGGGCGCCCGCTCGCAGCCAAATGCCGCACCGGGCGGGCGGGCACCCCGGCCGGGGCCTCAGGACCCCGGCCCAGGGCTCAGGAGACGAGGCCCTCGAGCTTCTTGGCCATGGTCGCCGGCGGCGTGTCGAACGAGAAGTTGGTGGCGTAGTGGCCGTCGGGGTCCATCACGTAGACGATGGAGCTGTGGTCCATCGAGTAGCCGCCGTCCTTCTCCGGGTGCTTCTTGGCGTAGACCCGGTAGGCCTTCATCGCCGCATCGATCTCGGCCTGGCTGCCGCTGAGCCCGATGAGGTCGTTGCCGAAGCCCGCCACATAGTCCGCCATCACCTTGGGCGTGTCGCGCTCGGGATCGACCGTGATGAAGAGGGCCTTGACCTTGGCCCTGTCGGCCGGCGGCAGCTGGTCGAGGGCCGCCGACACGTCGGCCAGCGTGGTGGGGCAGACGTCCGGGCAGTGGGTGTAGCCGAAATAGACCAGCAGCCACTTGCCCAGATAGTCCTGCTCGGTGACCGTCTTGCCGCTGGCGTCGACGAGCTTGAACGGCCCGCCGATCGCGGCCACGCCGATCGAGGAGGACCGGGTGTCCGGCCGCAGATAGAGCTGGTCGACCGCGATGGCGGCGCCGCCCAGGATCGCCAGCGCCACCGCGACGCTGAGATAGAGCTTCCATAACCGCATGATGGCTGCCTCCGGTCTCAGTTGCTGGAGCCGCTCGCGGGCATGTCGCCCATGCCGGGCTTGGCCCCCATCGGCATGCTGTGGCCGCCGCCCTGGCCGGTCATGCTCTCGACCATCACCTCGACCTCGACCTTGCCGGCATGCTCGAAGGTGAGGGTCAAGGGAAAGCTCTGGCCTTCCTTGAGCGGCGCCTTCAGGCCCATCAGCATGACATGGTAGCCGCCCGGCGCCAGCGTCGCCTTGCCGTGCGCCGGCACCGGGATGCCGGTGACCTGGCGCATCCTCATGACGTCGCCGTCACGGATGCTCTCGTGCAGCTGGGCCTCGGCCGCGACAGGCGAGGCGACGGCCGTCAGGCGGTCGGCGTCGGCACCGCTGTTCTCGATGGTCAGGTAGGTGACCCCGACCTTCTGCATCGGCGCCGTGGCCCGCGACCAGGGCTGCTGGATGGTGAGCGAGCCCGCCTTGGCCCCATCGGCGGCGGAGGCGGCGGCGGCGGCCGCGGCCGGTGCGAGCAGAAGGGAGGCGAGCACGGCGCGCCTCGATGCATGGCTGATCATGATGGCTGTTCCTCGAACGTCCGCTTGAGCCGGGCGGCGGCGGCACCCCATGGCGCCGACGACGGCCGGCCGATCTCGTGGCTGGTCCTTGCCGCCGGCCGGGCGGCAGGGGCGTCAGATCAGGACGATCGCAGGCGGCGCGCGCGGGGCATAGGCCGGGCGAGGGCCCGGCACCGCTGCCGGCATGGGTGCCGGCCGCAGCCGCGCCACCATGCCGGCTGCCGGCAGCACCGCGTTGGGCGGGGCGTCGGCCAGGAGGGCTGCGCCCACCCCGCCATGGCAGAGGACGCAGCCATTGTGGCGATGGCTCTGCGGGGCGCCGGGCCACTGGTCGCCCGGAACCCATTGCGGTCCCGTGCCGGTGCAGATGAGCCCGCCACCGGCGGTGACCTCGGCCGCCATGGCGAGCGACGCCGGCAGCCCGAGAAAGAGCTCCAGCAGCAGCGCCAGGCTCGCGAGCCAAGCTATGGCCCGCCTTTGCCGGCGCGCGTTCAGCCGGCCGTCGCGTCTGGCAGCGCTGCGCATGATCACCTGCTCATGCCGCAGGAGCATCCCCGGCTCCAGCCCGAGGATGCTGAACGCGCGGCCATGTCGCACGCGACGCGCCAACGAGAAGGGCGGCGGGAATGACCCCGCCGCCCTCGATCTCGGATCAGGCGTCGGCCCCGGGGGCCGACGGCGCCTAGTGCACGTTCGACCAGATCCTGCGCTTGTACGCGTAGAGCAGGCCGGCCAGGACGATGAGGAACAGCATGGCCTTGAGGCCCAGCGCCTTGCGCTGCTCGAGCGTGGGCTCGGCCAGCCAGTGCAGGAACTCGGTCACGTCCGCTGCCATCTGCGGCACCGTGGCCTTGGTGCCGTCGGCATAGGTCACCACGTCGTCGGTAAGCGGCGGCGGCATGGCGATCATGTGGCCGGGGAAGAACTTGTTGTAGTGCATGCCCGGCGGCACCTTCACGCCGGGCGGCGGGTCAACGAAGCCGTTCAGGAGGCTGTAGACATAGTTGCTGCCGCCCGGCCGCGCCTTGACGATGAGCGAGAGATCGGGCGGCAGGGCGCCGCCGTTCGCCGCCCGCGCCGCCATGGCGTTGGCGAAGGGGCCCTCGCGATAGTCCGACGGCTTTGCCGGCCGCTGGAACATATCGCCCTGGTCGTTGGGCCCGTCCGTCACCTGATACTGGGCCGCGATCGCCTTGACCTGGTCCTCGGTGTAGCCGAGGTCCTCGAGGTTGCGGAACGCCAGGTACTCGGTGCTGTGGCAGTTCTGGCAGATGTTCTGGAACACCTGGAAGCCACGCTGCAGCATGGCCCTGTCGAAGGTGCCGAAGATGCCGTCCTCCGGCCAGGAGCGGTGCAGCAGGGGTGCCGCCTCCCCTTCCGCCGCCTGCGACGGGAGGGGAGCGGCGGCGAGCAGGCCGCCGGCGACAGCGAGGAGCGCGGCGAGCCGCAAGGCCTTCTTGCTCATGCCCGTCACTCCGCCGCCTGGGTCTGCATGCCGCCCCTGAGGACGGGCTCGGCGATGCTGGCCGGCAGCGGTAGCGGCCGCTCCATCTTGCCCAGCAGGGGTATGATCACGAGGAAGTGGCAGAGATAGTAGAGCGTCGCCACGAGGCCGATGGTCGGCATGATGCCTTCCGGCTTATGGGCGCCCACATAGCCCAGCACGAACACGTCGATCACCAGGAGCCAGAAGACCCACTTGTAGATCGGCCGGAAGCGCGCGCTCCTGACCGGCGAGGTGTCGAGCCAGGGCAGGAAGAAGAGAAGCGCGATCGAGCCGAACATCGTGATCACGCCCGCGAGCTTGGCCGGGATGATCCACAGCACGTCGAAGGTGATCGAGCGGAGCATCGCGTAGAAGGGCAGGAAGTACCACTCCGGGACGATCTCGGCGGGCGTCTGCAGCGGGTTGGCCGGCACGTAGTTCACCGGATCGCCCAAGAGGTTCGGCGCGTAGAAGACGATGCCGCCGTAGATCAGGAAGAACACCATGAGGCCGAAGAGGTCCTTGACGGTGTAGTAGGGGTGGAAGGGGATCTTGTCCTTCTTCGTGATGTCGATGCCGATCGGGTTGTTCGAGCCGAACCGGTGCAGCGCCAGGATGTGCAGGAAGACGACGCCCAGGATCACGAAGGGCAGGAGGTAGTGCAGCGCGAAGAAGCGGTTGAGCGTCGGGTCGCCGACCGCGAAGCCGCCCCACAGCCAGGTGACGATGCCGTTGCCGACGAGCGGGATGGCGGAAAAGAGGTTGGTGATGACGGTGGCGCCCCAGAAGCTCATCTGGCCCCAGGGCAGCACGTAGCCCATGAAGGCGGTGGCCATCATCAGCAGCATGATGACGACGCCGATCATCCACAGCAGCTCGCGCGGGGCCTTGTAGGACCCGTAGTAGAGGCCGCGGAACATGTGGATGTAGACGACGATGAAGAAGAAGGACGCGCCGTTGGCGTGAGCGTAGCGGAGCAGCCAACCGTAGTTGACGTTCCGCATGATGTACTCGACGCTGCTGAACGCCATCTTGTCGTTCGGCACGTAATGCATCGCGAGCACGATACCGGTGGCGATCTGCAGCATCAGCATGATGCCGGCGAGCGAGCCGAAATTCCACCAGTAGTTGAGATTTCGCGGTGCAGGGTAGGCGACGAACTCGTTATAGCTCCAGCTCACGACCGGCAGGCGGTCGTCGATCCAACGGAGCACGCCGTTCTTGAAAACCACTGGTTGACTTGCCTCGGCGCTCATCGTGTCCTTCCGTTCGGCGTCGATCGTGCACGACCGATCGCTATCATGCCGATGCCTGGTGGCGCCACTCCCGCGGCGTCGTCGGTCAGCCGATTCTCACGATCGAATCTGAGCTGAAGGTGTAGGGAGGCACCGCGAGATTGAGGGGCGCAGGCCCCTGCCTGATGCGCCCCGACGTGTCGTACTGCGACCCGTGGCAGGGGCAGAACCAGCCGCCATAATCGCCCCGTGGCTCGGTCGACTTGTTGCCCAGTGGCACGCAGCCGAGATGCGTGCAGATGCCGACCACCACGAGCCATTCCGGCCTCTCGACCCGTTGCGCGTCCGTCTGCGGATCGCGGAGCGTCGCGATGTCGACGGCACGCGCCTCCTCCATCTCCCTGTCGGTACGGCTCCGGACGAAGACCGGCTTGCCCCGCCACATAACGCTGATGCCCTCGCCCTTGGGGATCGGTGTCACATCGATCTCGATCGCCGAGAGGGCCAGAACGTCGGCGGATGGATTGAGGCTGTCAATCAGCGGCCAGGCCACCGTGATGCCGCCGACGGCCACGGCCGACCAGGCGACGAGGTCGAGGAAATCCCGACGCGTCGCGCCGCCGCCCGCTTCGGGCCGATCGGTGGTCGAATGGGCCATTGAGGCGAAGCCTTTGGTTGAAAAGGACAATTGTTGCTCACGAGGGGAACGCCGGCCGCGCGCCAATCTATGGGCGGGTCCCAGGCGAGACAAGCGACCTTTGGTCGCATAAATCTGGCTCCATCCTTTTGTCATGTCCGAGGAGGCCGTTTCGGGTGAGCGCGAGGGGGTCGATGGGCGAGCACCGGCACGCGCCGGCGCTGGCTTTCCTGGAGCCGGACCGGCCGCACAATCTGGGCGCGGCGCTGCGGCTCGCCGCCTGCCTCGGCGTCGAGCTGCACGTCATCGAGCCCACGGCTTTCCCGCTGCGCGACCGGCGAATCCAGGAGGCGGCGCTCGACTATGGGGGCGTCGCCCCCTGGTTCCGGCATGCCGACCTCGCGGCGTTCGAGGCGATGCGCCGTGCCGCGGGACGGCGGCTCGTGCTGCTGACGACGCGGGCCGCGTTGCCGCATCACGAGGCCGTCTTTCATGCCGACGATGTGTTGCTGCTGGGCAACGAGAGCCGGGGTGCTCCCGAGGCGCTGCACCGCACGGCCGACCTTTGCGTGCGTGTGCCGATGGCGGCCGGGCGGCGCTCGCTCAACGTCGTGACGGCGGCAGCGATCGCGCTGGCCGAGGCGATGCGACAAACCTCCGCATTCGATTGCCTCGAAAGCGAGCGACAATCCGCCCCGGATGACGAGGAGTGAGAGGAATGAGCGAGGGAGCCGAGGAGAAGGCGCGGGCACAAGCCTGGTTCGAGAGCCTGCGCGATCGCATCTGCGCGGCCTTCGAGGCGCTCGAGGACGCCTGCAAGGCACCCGCGGCCGCCGGGCGCGAGCCCGGCCGGTTCACCCGCACGGCCTGGGACCGGCCGGGCGGCGGGGGCGGCGTGATGGCGGTGATGCGTGGCCGCGTCTTCGAGAAGGTGGGCGTCAACGTCTCGACCGTGTGGGGCGAGCTCGAGGAGCCCTTCGCCAAGCAGATCCCGGGTGCCACGGAGGATCGGCGCTTTTGGGCCAGCGGCATCTCGCTGGTGGCCCATCCCTGCTCGCCGCACGTGCCGCCGGCGCACATGAACACCCGCCACATCCGCACCGGCAAGTCCTGGTACGGCGGCGGCGCCGACCTCAATCCCATCTACCCCGACGCCGAGGACACGGCGGCTTTCCACGCCCGGCTGCGTCAGGCCTGCGAGGGCTACGGCGAGGACGCCTACGACCGCTTCAAGCGCTGGGCGGACGAGTATTTCTTTCTGCCGCACCGCGGCGAGCCGCGCGGCATCGGCGGGATCTTTTATGACTATCTCGAGGGCGAGCCCGAGCGTACCTTCGCCTTCACCCGCGCCGTCGGGGAGGCCTTCTTGGACATCTACCCCAGGCTCGTCGCGCGCCACATGGACCGGCCGTGGACCGAGGCCGAGCGGGCCTGGCAGCTCGAGCGGCGCGGCCGCTACGTCGAGTTCAACCTTCTTTATGATCGGGGCACACAGTTCGGATTGAGGACCGGCGGCAATACCGAGGCGATCTTGATGTCGCTGCCGCCGGCCGTCAGCTGGCCCTGAGCCCGGCCGTCAGTTGGCTTCGGGCAAGGTTGCCCGCCCGTTCCCAGGAGAGACGAGGATGGATCTCAGCAGGCTCCCCGCCGGCAAGAACCCGCCACACGAGATCAACGTGCTGATCGAGGTGCCGCTGCGCTCCGATCCGATCAAGTACGAGTACGACAAGGAGAGCGGGGCGATCTTCGTCGACCGCTATCTCTACACGACGATGTTCTATCCTTGTAACTACGGCTTCATCCCGCAGACGCTGGCCGAGGACGGCGATCCTGTCGACGTCATGGTGATCGGGCGCATGCCGGTCATTCCAGGCGCCATCCTGCGCTCGCGGCCGATCGGCGTGCTGAAGATGGAGGACGAGGCCGGCAACGACGAGAAGATCTTGGCCGTGCCCATCGACAAGATCACCCAGATCAACAGGAAGGTGCAGAGCTACAAGGACATCCCGGAGATCGACCTCGCCCGCATCTCGCACTTCTTCGAGCACTACAAGGATCTGGAGCCCAACAAGTGGGTCAAGATCCTGGGCTGGGGCGACGCCGACGAGGCCAAGAGGATGATCATGGAAGGCGTCGAGCGGGCGACGCAGAAGGGCTGACCCGCCGGCATCCGGCGGGGCCGCCCCTGGCGATTGGCCTTGCCTTCGAGCTGCGCCTGCGGCAATCTGACGCTGCCGGATTAGTAGGCGCGGAAACGGAGGCTGTCATGGTGCGCACCGTTATCCCGGGCGTCATCGACGGATGCCAGGTTCTCTGCTGTATGCCCAAGGATGCCACGGCTCAGGATGCCGCCTTGATGATGCGCGAGCATCGCGTAGGGGCCGCGATGGTGATGGAGGGTGGCCGGCTCATCGGCATCGTCACCGAGCGCGACCTCGTCTACCGGCTGCTCGCCGCCGGCGGGGACGCGCGCGAGACACGCGTGGCGGAGGTCATGACGCGCGACCCCGAGACGCTGTCGCCGGACGACCTGGCGCTCCTGGCGCTCGACAAGATGCGTGCCGGGCACTACCGGCACCTGCCGGTCCTGCGCGACAGCGAGGTCTGCGGGATGGTCTCGATCCGCGACCTCTACGAGGCGGTGCGGCAGGGGCTCCAGGAGGAGCTGAGCAGCGCCGAGAGCCTGATCTACGGCGAGCAGTACGGCATCGCCGCCCAGTAGCGCTCCGCCGCCGGCGACGCGCTAGCCGGCGGCGCCCTCGCCCGGTGCCACCGCGCTGATCGACAGCGCGTGGATGTCGGTCTGCATCAGGTCGCCCACCGTCTGGACCACCAGGCGGTGGCGCGCCACCCGCGACAGGCCCGCGAAGGCCGGTGCTACGATCTCGACGCGGAAATGGGTCTCGCCGCCGGGCCGCGCGCCGGCATGGCCCGCATGGGCCGACGACTGGTCCTCGATCCTGAGGCTGGTCGGAGCCAGGCCCTCGCGCAGGCGGGCCTCGAGCGTCGTGCGAACGCGCATCCCTGGATCCCCGGTCGACTGAAAGCGTGCGGAAGCTGATGCCGCGGGCGGCGCGCGTCAAGCGCAGGCCGCCGCCTTGCGCGCCCATTGCGCGCGCAAGGCGGCAAAGGTCGGCAATCAGTTCTCCATTAACGGGCATTTAAGACTTCGTGCCTATCCTCGGGTAGAGCAGGGGCTGCCGCGTCGAGCGGGCTCCCGCCCCGGCGGCGACCTCCCTGGTCGCCCACCGATCCAGCTTGGCACGGAGCACGAGGAAGGATGAACAGCCCCAACACGCGGCTCGGCGCGACGATCGCCGCCGGCCGGGCCCGCGCTCAGGACATCGACCGGCATGTGGGTGCCCGGATGCGCGAGCGCCGGGTCATGCTGGGCCTGACCCAGCAGCAGATGGCCGAGCTGATCGGCGTGACCTATCAGCAGGCGCACAAGTACGAGAAGGGGATCAACAGGATCGCCGCCGGCCGGCTCTTCACCATCGCCCAGGCGCTGGGCGTCGAGGTCGGCTACTTCTACGAGGGCGCCAGCACCGACGGGGCCATCAGGTCCTCGCCGCAACAGCGGATGCTGCTCGAGCTCGCGCGCAACTTCGTGGCGATGCCGAGCCGGCGCTACCAGGACGCGCTCTGCTCGCTGGCGCGGGCGCTGTCCGGGGCCACCGAGGACGAGGTGCAGCCCTGAGCGGGCGGCGGGCCCGCGCCCGGCCTCAGCCCTCGTAGCTGTGGCCGGCGCGGAGGCCCAGGCGGACACGGTGAGCGATCTTCTGGAACGCGGCGGTCTCGCGCAGCTCCAGGCTGCGCTCGGCCGGCAGATCCAATTCGATCACCTCGAGGATGCGCCCGGGGCGCGGCGACATGACGACGATCCGGGTGCTGAGATAGACGGCCTCGGCGATCGAGTGGGTGACGAAGACGACGGTCTTTCCGGTGCGCCGCCAGAGCCGGTGCAGCTGGTCGTTCAGATGGTCGCGGGTGATCTCGTCGAGCGCGCCGAAGGGCTCGTCCATCAGCAGGAGCGGCGGGTCGAACGACAGGGCGCGGGCGATCGAGACGCGCTGCTGCATGCCGCCCGAGAGCTGCCAGGGATGTTTCCGCTCGAAGCCGTCGAGGCCGACGAGCTTCAGGAACCGGCGGGCGCGCTGGCGCCGCTCGGCCGGCGGCAGGCCCATGATCTCGAGCGGCAGCATGACGTTCCGCTCGACGGTGCGCCAGGGATAGAGCGCCGGCGCCTGGAAGACGTAGCCATAGGCGCGGGCCTGGCGCGCCTCCTCGGGCGTCATGCCGTTGACCGTGATGGTCCCCGCCGTCGGCCGCTCGAGGTCGGCCACGACCCGCAGCAGCGTGGTCTTGCCGCAGCCCGACGGGCCGATGAGCGAGACGAAGGCGCCCGGGTCGATGGAAAGATCGATCGCGTCCAGCGCCTGCACCGGGCCGTCGGCGGTGACGAAGGCGAGCGAGAGGCCCCGCGCCTCGATGACGGGCCCCCATGCCGACGCCAGCTGCGGCGGATCAGACAGCGTTGCTGCTCGCGTATGAGACATTCCTGCGGCTTTGTCTCAGAATCGGGGTTTTGTGAGACAAAACATCGGCTGCCCGGCGGCGCCCTCGCGGCTCATCGGCGTGCGTTCCGGAGGACCCGGCCAAAGCGCGCGGCAGCGGGCGGATCACCGCAAGGAGGACGCAGGTCCGGCCGGAATGGCCTCACCCGGCGGCCGCCAGGGTCACCGCGGCGCGCAGGAGGACGTTGCAGCCGGCCTCGACATGCTCGGGCTCGGCGCTTTCCTCCTCATTGTGGGACAGGCCGTCCTTGCAGGGGATGAAGACCATCGAGGTCGGCACGCAGCGGGCCGTGTAGCAGGAATCGTGGCCGGGGCCCGAGACCATGTCGCGGTGGCCGTAGCCGAGATCCCGGGCCGCGTCGCGCACGGCCGTGATGCAGGCCTCATCGAAGGCAACGGGGGGAAAATACCAGATCTGCTCCACCTCGTGCGGCAGGGCGTCCCGGGCGCAGGCCTCGTCCACGGCCGCGCGCAGCGCCTTGTCCATCGCCTCGATCACGGCCTCCTCGGGATGGCGCATGTCGACGGAGAACAGAACCTCGCCCGGGATGACGTTGCGCGAGGGCCGGGCGATCTTGATCTCGCCCACCGTGGTCACGGCATGGGGGGCATGCGCCCGGGCGATCTCGTCCAGCGCCACGATGATCTTCGAGGCGGCCACCAGCGCATCCTTGCGCCGCGGCATCGGCGTCGAGCCCGCGTGGCTCTCCTTGCCGGTGATCCTCACATCGTACCAGCGGATGCCCTGGCCGCCGGTCACCACGCCGATCTCCTTGCCCTCGGCCTCGAGGATCGGGCCCTGCTCGATGTGCAGCTCGAGGTGGCACTTCCAGTCCTGCGGCTTGCAGGGCAGGTCGCCCTTGTAGCCGATGCGCTCGAGCTCGTCGCCGAGGCGCTTGCCGTCGCGGTCGGTGCGCCCGTAGGCATAGTCCTTGGTGAAGGCGCCGGCCCACACGCCCGAGGACAGCATCGCAGGCGAGAAGCGGGTGCCCTCCTCGTTGGTCCAGTTGACCACCATGATCGGGTGGTCGGTCTCGTATTGCAGGTCGTTGAGGGTGCGGACGATCTCGAGGCCGGAGAGCACGCCGGCCACGCCGTCATACTTGCCGCCGGTGGGCTGGGTGTCGAGATGGCTGCCGATCACCACGGGCGGCAGGTCGTCGCGGCGGCCCGGGCGCCGCGCCATCATGTTGCCCATCTCGTCGACCGTGACCGTGCAGCCGGCCGTCTCGCACCAGCGGCGGAACAGGTCGCGGCCCTGGCGGTCGAGGTCGGTCAGGGTCTGCCGGTTGCAGCCGCCCTTGGGCGTGGCGCCGATCTGCGCCATCTCCATCAGGCTGTCCCACAGCCGCTGGCCATTGATCCGCAGATTGCTCGGCGTCTCGCTCATCGGCGGTCTGTCTCCGGTGCTCGTTGGTGGCCCCGCTCCCGCGCGGCGCCGGCTCCCGGCCCTGCTAGCTGGCCTGACCCGTGGACGCCAGCATGCGCTGCACGTCGTCCGTGCGCACGAGCACGAGATCGCTCCGGCAATGCCAGCCGCCCGGCAAATCGCTCTCGAGATAAAAGAGCATCCAGGTGGCCTCGCGCGGCCCGTCGATCGGCTGGATGCCGGCCACGGGAAGCCTCGTCAGGACGGGGCCCGGCCCGTTGGTGCGGCGCATGCGGGTCAGCACGCCGTCCTCGGGCAGGCCGCAGATGCCGCCACCGCTCTCGGGATCGACCTGCAGCTGGTCGGCGGCGCGCTGGCGGATCACGTGGCGGGCGGTGAAGCCCGCGCTCGGCACGACGATCACCTCGTCGCCGAGATCGACATCGTCCCAGCGGACGAGCGTCATCGGCCCGGGCGGCACCACCAGGGCGGTGCGCAGGGCGTCGACCCCGGGGGGCGGTGGTCCCGTGGGGCGGACGAGGTCGACGACGAGCGTCGCGGCGGCGGCCACGCCCACGGCACCGGCGAGGTAGAGGAGCCTGCGGAGTCTCGGCACGGCGCTACTCCGCCGCTCGGGCGAGGCTCTGCGGATTTCGCGGATCCTCGCGCCAGGTCATGTAGGGACGGCCATTGTCGGCCGGCTGCATCGTGATGCACCCGTCGACCGGGCAGACATGGGCGCAGAGATTGCAGCCCACGCAGTCCGCGTCGACCACCTCGTAGCGGCGGCTGCCACCCTCGCGCAGGGCGCTGATCGCCTGATGCGAGGTGTCCTCGCAGGCGATGTGGCAGAGGCCGCAGTGGATGCAGAGCTCCTGGTCGATCCGCGCCTTGAGCTCGAAGTTGATGTCGAGGGCGCCCCAGTCCACGTAGTTGGGCACGGCGGCACCCCGGAAATCCTCGAGCGTCCGATGGCCCTGGGCATCCATCCAGTTGGCGAGGCCCGAGACCATGTCCTCGACGATCTTGAAGCCATAGTGCATGGCGGCCGTGCAGACCTGCACCGAGCCCGCCCCCATCGCCATGAACTCGGCGGCGTCGCGCCAGGTCTCGATGCCGCCGATGCCCGAGATCGGCAGGCCCCGGCATTCGGGGTCGCGGGCGATCTCGCCCACCATGCAAAGGGCGATCGGCTTGACCGCGGGGCCGCAATAGCCGCCATGGGCGCCCTTGCCGTGGACGGCGGGCAGCGGCGTCATGGCGTCGAGGTCGACGCCCGTGACCGAGTTGATGGTGTTGATCAGCGAGACGGCGTCGGCACCGCCGGCCTTTGCGGCACGGGCGGGTGGCAGGATGTTCGTGACGTTCGGGGTGAGCTTCACGAAGACCGGCATGCGGGTCGCCGCCTTGCACCAGCGCGCGACCATCTCGATGTACTCGGGCACCTGACCCACGGCCGAGCCCATGCCGCGCTCGCTCATGCCGTGCGGACAGCCGAAATTGAGCTCGACCGCGTCGGCGCCGGTCTCCTCGACCCGGGCCAGGATGGCCTTCCAGTTGGCCTCCTCGCAGGGCACCATGAGCGACACGATCATCGCCCGGTCGGGCCAGTCGCGCTTGACCTCCGTGATCTCGCGCAGGTTGATCTCGAGCGGCCGGTCGGTGATCAGCTCGATATTGTTGAAGCCCGCCATGCGCTGGCCGCGATAGGTGACGGCGCCGTAGCGCGAGGAGGTGTTGACGACCGGCGGGTCCTCGCCCAGCGTCTTCCAGACGACGCCGCCCCAGCCCGCCTTGAAGGCGCGGACCACGTTGTAGGCCTTGTCGGTGGGCGGCGCCGAGGCGAGCCAGAACGGATTGGGGGCCTTCACGCCCGCAACCTCGCAGCGAAGATCCGCCATCCGCCTCTCCTTGGAGCGCCGCGCCTCGCTCCGCAACAAGCCTGCCTCTTGCCTTTTTGTGAACCGGCGGAGCCAGCGGATCAAGCCTGCAGGCGATAAAAATTATTGGAAGCTGTGTCCTCGGTGCATCAGGCGGAGAGCCAACGGTGGATCGATCGGGCGGCGAGCTTGCCGTCCTCCACCGCCCGGACGGTGAGATCCTCGCCCGTCCCGGTGCAGTCGCCGCCGGCCCAGACACCCTCGACCGCGGTGCGCCGCTCCTCGTCGACCCAGAGCTTGCCGCCCTCGAGCCTCAGCGTCTCGCCCTGGCCCAGCCCGCCATGCAGGAGCTTCTGGCCGATCGCCTTGAACACCATGTCGGCTGCCAGCGTGTAGGTCTCGCCCGTGCCGGCCAGCCGACCGTCCTCGCCCTGCCTGGTGCGCTCGAGCTCGATGCCGCGCACGCTGCCCTCCTCGACCAGCAGCCGTGCCGGCCGGGCCCAGTGGCGGATGCGCACGTCGTTGGCGCGGGCGATGTCCTGCTCGTGGTGGGTGGCGCTCATCTGCCCGGGCCCCCGCCGGTAGACGATCGTCACCGTCTCGGCGCCGAGGCGGCGCGTCTGGACCGCGATGTCGATCGCGGTGTTGCCGCCGCCGATGACGACGATGTCGCGCCCGACCGGCAGCGAGGCCTTGTCCGCCGTCTGCCGCAGCCGCTCGATATACTCGATCGCGTCGAGCACGCCGCCCGCCTCCTCGCCCGGCAGGTCCAGGCGGTTGGCCGCACCCAGCCCGACGCCCAGGAAGACGGCGTGGAAGTCGCGCCGCAGCTCGGCCAGCGTCACGTCCTGGCCGAGGGCGATGCCGGTGCGCAGCTCGATGCCGCCGATGCCCAAAATGAACGCGACCTCGCGCGCCGCGAAGCCGTGCGGCACCTTGTAGGCGGCGATGCCGTGCTCGTTGAGGCCGCCGGCCTTGGCGCGCTTCTCGAAGACGACGACGTCGTGGCCCTGGCGGGCCAGCGCATGGGCGCAGGCGAGGCCGGCGGGGCCGGCGCCCACCACCGCTACCCGTCGCCCCGTCGGGGGCGCCCGCTCGAAGGGCTGCTCGCCGCTCTCGAGGAGCCAGTCGGTGGCGTGGCGCTGCAGGAGGCCGATCTTGACGGGCTTGCCCTCCTGCGCCTCGCGCACGCAGGCCTCCTCGCACAGCACCTCGGTCGGGCAGACGCGGGCGCAGGCGCCGCCCATGATGTTGGCCTCGAGGATGCCCATGGCGGCACCGCGCAGATTGCCGGTCTGGATGCCGCGGATGAAGCCCGGGATGTCGATCGAGGTGGGGCAGGCCTCGATGCAGGGCGCGTCGTAGCAAAAATAGCAGCGGCTGGCCTCGATCAGCGCCTGACCCTCGTCGAGCGGCGGGTTGATCTCATCGAAGCCCTGGGCATAGGCCGCGGCCGTCAGCCGCCCGGCCCGGATGTCGACCCCATCGCTCATGCACCGCTCCTCCGCCCACGCATCCGGGAACGGTAGGTGCCGCCCGCCCGGCCGGTCAAGCGCCGGGCGCCTCTTGCCTCATTCCATCGCGGCGGCGGCGCCGTGGCCGCCGGCGGGGCGGCGGGCGGCGGGTTTCTTGAGGAACAGAACCATCGGCAGGACGATCAGCGAGATCACCATCATGATGTAGAAATCGTTGCTGTAGGCGATGATCTGCGCCTGGCGCACGATCTCGGCGTCGAGCGACACGGCGCCGGCGTGGGTCAGGGGATCCCAGTAGCGCTGCACCATGGGCGAATAGAGCTGCGCGTTGAACGGCGTGACGTGCTGGGCGATCGTGCTGTGGTTGATCTGGGTGTTGCTCGAGAGCAGGCTGATCATCACCGAGATGCCGATCGAGCTGCCGATGTTGCGCATCAGGCTGAAGAGGCCGGTGCCTTCGGTGCGGCTCTCGGGCGGCAGGGTCGCGAAGGTGATGGTGCTCAAGGGCACGAAGATGAGGCCGAGGCCGGCGCCCTGGGTGAGGCCGGAGCGGATGATGTCCCATTCCGAGACGTCGGGCGTGAAGCGCATCATCTCGAAGAGGGAGAGCGCGGTGAGAAGGAGCCCCGCGGTGATCAGGAGGCGGACGTCGATGCGGTTGATGATGCGGCCGACGAGGAACATGGAGACCATCGTGCCCACGCCGCGCGGGGCCAGCACGATGCCCGCCGTCAGCACCGGATAGTCCATCAGGTTCTGCAGATAGGGTGTGAGCAGCGCCAGCGTCGCCAGGAGCACGATGCCGATCGCGAAGATGAAGACGAGGCCGGTCGAGAAGTTGCGATCCAAGAACAGCTTCGGGCTCACGAAGGGATGCTCGGCCGTGAACATCTGGACGAGGAAGAGATAGAAGGCGGTGGCGGCGACGAGCGTCTCGGCGATGATCTCGGTCGAGCCGAACCAGCCCAGCTGCTCGCCCCGGTCGAGCATCAGCTGCAGCGCGCCGATGGCGAGGCTGAGCGTGCCGAAGCCGAACCAGTCGAGGCCGGCGCCCTGGCGCCGCGGCGTCTCCTGGAGGAAGGTCATGAGCCCGATGAAGGTGAGGATGCCGAACGGCAGGTTGACGTAGAAGACCCAGCGCCAGCTGTAGTTCTCGGTGAGCCAGCCGCCGAGCGTGGGGCCGAGGATGGGCCCCACCATCACCCCCACCCCCCAGAGCGCCATGGCCGAGCCCTGCTTCTCGCGCGGGTAGATGTCGAGGAGCACGGCCTGGGACAGCGGCACGAGCGAGGCGCCGCACACGCCCTGGAGCAGGCGGAAGATCACGATCTGGTTGAGCGTCAGCGCGGCCCCGCAGAGGATCGAGGCGACGGTGAAGCCCGCCACCGTCGTGAGGAACAGCCGCTTGCGGCCGAAGCGCCCGGCGAGCCAGCCGGTGGGCGGGGTCATGATGGCGGCGGCGACGATGTAGGAGGTGAGCACCCAGTTGATCTGGTCGTAGCTCGCCGACAGGCTGCCCTGCATGTAGGGCAGGGCCACGTTGGCGATCGTCGTGTCGATCGCCTGCATGATCGTCGCCAGCATCACGCAGACCGTGATGGCCCCGCGATTGGTCGGATTGCCGTCCACGCCGGTCTAGCCGGCGCTGCCGAAGAGACCCGCCAGGAGCTTGCCCAGGCTGCGCTGGTGGCCGGTGTCGATCGTCACCTCGGTGCTCATGCCGGCCCTGAGCTGCGGCTGGCCGGGCTCGAGATCGACCCGGATGCGCACCGGGATCCGCTGCACCACCTTGACCCAGTTGCCCGACGTGTTCTGCGCCGGCAGCAGCGAGAACTGCGACTGGCTGGCCGGGCTGACGCTGTCGACCGCACCCTTGAACGCGACGCCGGGGTAGGTGTCCACGCTGATCTCGGCGGGCTGGCCGGGGGCCACATGGGTGAGGTCGGTCTCCTTGGGACTGGCCTCGATCCACACGTGATCGGTGGCGATCAGCGAGAAGGCGGCCTGGCCCTCCGGCAGGTACTCGCCGGGCTGGAGCGTGTCGACGTTGGCGACGATGCCGGCCATCGGTGCCTTGACGACGGTGTGGGCGACGTCGCGGGCGGCACGGGCCCGGGCTGCCTCGGCCGCCCGGTAGCGCGGATGGCTCTCGATCGGGCCGGTCGGATCGCCGTCGAGCTGGGCCACGATGCCGGCGAGATTGGCCTCGAGCGCCGTCACCTGCTGCTGTGACACATCGAGATCGTGCTTGCGGCTGTCGACCTCGCTCTGCGGGCTGAAGTGACGGCCGACGAGGTCGGCCTGTCGCTTGTACTCGAGCTGGCTGTAGGTGACGGTGGCCTTGGCCTGGGCGATCTGGGCCTGCATCTGGTTCCAGCTCGCCTGCAGCGCCTTCAGCTCGTCCTTGACGACGCCCACCTGGGCCGTCGCCTGGTCGAGGGCGGCGCGATAGAGGCTGTCGTCGAGCCTGAAGAGCACCTGGCCCTGCGCGACCAGCTCATTGTCCTTGACATCCACGGCCGCGACGAGGCCCGGGACGTCGGTCGCGACGCTCACCGTGTCGGCCTGGACATAGGCATTGTCGGTCGAGACGTAGCGGCCGCCGGTGAGCCAGAAATAGCCGACGCCGATCAGCACCAGGACAGGACCCAGGATGAGCAGCGTCAGGCGAACGATCTTGCGCCGCGATCGGGGCCGCCGCACCGGCGCCGGTGGCCTGGGCGGCGGCTGCACGCGCCCCTCGGGCGCAGCACCTGCGGCACCGGGCGTCTGCACGTCGAGGTCAGCCATGGGCAGTCGTCCGTGCCTGGGGGGCCGGGTGGTCCTCGCTCGCCTCGCGGCCGAGATTGGCCTTGAGCCTGAGCAGCAGGCCCATCAGCTGGCGGCGCTCCTCGGGCTCGAGGCCGGTCAGCGCCTCCTCGCGGACCTCGGCACCGAGCGCCCGCATGCGCTCGATCACGGGTCCTGCCGCGGCGGTCAGGTTGAGGATGCGGCTCCGCCGGTCGCGCGGGTCCACGCGTCGCTCCACCATGCCGGCGACCTCGAGCCGGTCGAGCAGCCGCACGAGGGTGATCGGCTCGATCTCGAGCAGCTGGGCCAGGCACACCTGGTTGATGCCCTCGTTGCGCATGAGGTAGGCGAGCACCGTCCACTGCGCCCGCGTGAGGCCGAAGCCGGCGGCACGCGCGCGCTGATCGAAGCGCTTGCGGAAGAGGCGGGCACTGTCGTTGAGCACGAAGCCCAAGGTGGGCTCGGGCGCGTGCGCGGTGGGGAAGCTCGGCTCGGCCATGGCAGTCGTAACAGGCGTTATGATAAGCAAGCTTACTATATCTGCGCTCATGATGAGCCTGCAAGCAGCGAGCCTCTCCTGGGCCATGCGTCTGCTGCCGGGCACGGCTGCGCGTCGCGCAGCGCTCCCGCGTTGAGCAGGGCACCGGCACGTCGGCTCGCGCAGGAGCCAGCGGGTTGAGCGCCCTTCTCGAGGGGATGCGGCCACTGGTGGCCATGGGCCTCGTAGGCCTGGGCATCCTGATCGGGCTTCTCGTCGGCGCCCTCTGGCGCGGCGGGCAGGCGCGCCTCGCGCGTCGCCTCCTGGGCGAGGGCGAGGCACAGCGCCAGGCCGAGACCGAGGCGCTGCTGGATGGCGTCAAGCTCGCCTTCGGCGACATCTCGCTCGACACCTTCAGGCGGCTGAGCGAGCAGATGCTGAGCCAGGCGCAGGCGGCGCTGTCGGCGGAGCGGCGCCTGCAGGGCCAGCAGCTGTCGGCCGAGCGCGCCGAATCGGAGGCGCGGCTGCGGACCATGCTGGGCCAGCTCGAGCGCATGCAGGTCCTGATCCGCGACATCGAGCGCGACCGCGAGCAGAAGTTCGGGCGGCTGGAGAGCGAGCTCAGGCTGGCCGGCGAGCGCGCGCAGGGCCTGGCCGCCACCACCCAGCAGCTGGCCGATGCGCTCTCGAACACCCGCGCCCGCGGCCAGTGGGGCGAGCGCATGGCCGAGGACGTGCTGCGCCTGGCCGGCATGGAGGAGAAGGTGAGCTACCTCCGCCAGACGGCGACGCCCAGCGGCACGCGGCCCGACTTCACGCTGCTGCTGCCGGACGGGCTGGTCGTCCACATGGACGTGAAGTTTCCCTTCGACAACTATCTCCGGAGCCTGCAGGCGACCGAGGCCGACGCGCGGCAGCGGCTCGAGGCGGCATTCCTCAAGGACGTGCGCACCCGGATCGGCGAGGTCGCGAGCCGCGACTATGTGGCACCCGACGCCGGCACCATCGACATGGCGCTGCTCTTCATCCCCAACGAGCAGGTCTTCGGCGCCATGCTGTCGCTGGCCCCGCTGCTGATCGACGAGGCGCTGGGCAAGCGGGTCGTGCTGGTCTCGCCGCTCAGCCTGTTCGCCGTGCTGGCCGTGATCCGCCAGGCGACGGCGAGCTTCCGCATGAGCCGGTCGGCGCGCGAGCTCGCGGCCGGGCTCGAGGCCTTCCGCGGCAGCTGGCGGTCCTACCAGACCGAGACCGAGCGGGTCGGCCAGCGCCTCGAGGAGGCGGCCAGGGCCTTCCAGCTCCTCAACGTGGTGCGCCGCGAGCGTCTGGAGCGCGAGGTCGAGCGTCTGGACGCGCTGACCCGACAGGCCCAGGCGCCCGGCGAGATGCCGCCGGACCGAGGAGAGGCGTCCTAGCGCAGGGCGATCCGGCCTGCGCGGAGGCGATGGCTAGGGCAGGGGCGCCTTGGCGTCGGCGAAGCTCGAGAGCGCGGCCGCCGGCAGGCTCGAGACGATCGCGAACGAGTAGGCCTGGCTCTGCCAGCTCAGCCGCGTCACGCCATCCTCCTCGGCATAGCCCGCCCTGCCCTCGGGCGAGACAGCACCGTCGTCCGACGGCTGCACATAGAGGAGCGCCGGTGTCGCATCGCGCTGATAGGCGATGAGGGCCGACGGCTCGCCCGCCAGATAGTCGACCCTGCCACCGGTCATGACGAACCCGTCCGGATCGGGCAGCGGCGGGAAATCC
Organism: uncultured Alphaproteobacteria bacterium; assembly: GCA_963735065.1. Classification (GTDB taxonomy): domain Bacteria; phylum Pseudomonadota; class Alphaproteobacteria; order Geminicoccales; family Geminicoccaceae; genus CAVTJL01. The sequence continues at coordinate 1,446,658 of CAVTJL010000001.1, forward strand.
CTGCCCAGGCGCGCAGTGAACCAGTCCCGGAGGCTCGCGGGCTTGCTCGTCTGCATCGCCAGCACGTTGTCGCCGCGCACGAAGTCGAGATAGCCCAGCACGGCGGGATCGCTGGCGGCGTTGCTGCTGAGATAGGGGCGAACGATCTGCACCACGGCGCCCGCGGCTCCAGCGATCATCAAGGCGCCCAACAGTCGCGTCAGGATGCGCCGGCCGCGGGTCGAGCGGCGCCGTGGCGGCCGCGCCTTGCGGACCGGGGCCGAAGGGCCGCCGGCGCGGGGAAGGACGGTCTTGGTCGGCGCCGGCAGCAGGCGCAGGCCGGCCGCGGCCGTCGGGATCGCCGACAGCGAGCGGCGGCCCGGCTCCGGCTCGAGCTCGCTCCAGACCGACTGGGCGCGCTCCATGATGCGCAGCCTGTGATTGATGTCGCGCTCGAACTGCCTCAGCCGCTCGACACGCGCGGCACAGCCCGGGCAGACCCCCAGATGTCGTCGCAGAAGCAGGCCCCGGCTGCGGCCGAGGCGTCCGTCGAGATAGGCTTCGAGATACCGCTCCAGGTCAGCGCATTGCATTGACCGCTCTCCCGATGCCCGGGCGCGCTCGATCTGCCTCCGGCCCCACGATCCTCGGCATGATGTGCCCGCGGCATCCTCCCCATGGAACTCTCCACCAACAGGCGACGGAGCGCAATGGCCTCGATGGAGAGATGGTCATACGCTCGCGCGTCGCGCCCTGAAGCCCGGCGCGGTTTTCGAGTTGCCAAGTCACCATCTTGCCACAAACATGAGAGCACGGGCCATGCCCGCCGCCGCGCGCTCAAAGCCAGCGGGCGGCGTCGGGATAAGCAAGAGGGGAGGCAACATGCAGGCGGGCGCATCCATCCGAAATGTGGCGCTGGTGGGGCCCAACGGCTCCGGCAAGACGACCCTTCTCGAGAGCCTTTTGTTCGTCTCGGGTGCCATCGGTCGCAAGGGCAGGGTGGCCGACCGGAACACGGTCGGCGACGGCAGCGCCGAGGCGCGTGAGCGCCAGATGAGCACCGAGGTCACCGCCGCCCACCTCACCCATCAGGATATCGACGTCACCCTTCTCGACTGCCCGGGCTCGGTCGAGTTCCTGCAGGAGACGCGGGCGGCCCTGCTGGGCGTCGACCTCGCGGTCGTCGTCGTCGAGCCGGTGATCGAGCGCATGATCGCCGTGGCCCCGCTCCTGCACTTCCTGGACGAGCATGCCATCCCGCACCTCGTGCTGATCAACAAGATGGACCGCTCGGAGGTCCGCTTCCGCGACCTGCTGGACGCGCTCAGGAGCGTCAGCAACCGCCCCGTCGTGCCGCACCACTACGCCATCGGTCGCGGCGAGGGCCTCGTCGGCTACATCGACCTCGTGACCGAGCAGGCCTACGCCTACAAGGCGGGCGGGCCATCCGACACCATCCCGCTGCCCGAGGAGTATCGCGAGCGCGAGCAGGCCGCGCGCACCGAGATGCTGGAGACGCTGGCCGACTTCGACGACGACCTGATGGAGACCCTGCTCGAGGATCGGCAGCCTTCCCCCGACACGATCGTGGCCGACCTCAGGAAGACGGTGGGTTCCGACCTGGTCGTGCCCGTGCTGATGGGCGTGGCCGAGCGGGACATGGGCTCGCGGCGGCTGCTCGAGGCGCTGGTGCGCGAGGCGCCGGAGCCCGCGGCCCATGGCGAGGCCCTGGGTCTCGAGGCGGACGGCCCGACGCTCGTGCAGGTGCTCAAGTCCTATCACCTGCCGCATGTCGGCAAGCTCTCGCTGGCCCGCGTCTGGCGCGGCAGCGTCAAGGACGGGATGACGCTGGGCGGGATGCGGGTCGGCGGCGTCTACCGGCTGATGGGCACGCAGCAGGAGAGCGTGGGCGAGGCGGAGGCCGGCGCCATCGTGGCGCTGGGTCGGCTCGACGACGCCCGGACCGGGGCGCTCCTGACCAACGGCAGCGGCCCTGCCGACATCGAGCTGCCTTCGCCCACGCCGCCGGCACCCATGTTCGCCTTCGCGCTCACCGCCGCCAACCGCAACGACGAGGTCAAGCTGTCGGGTGCCTTCGCCAAGCTCGTCGACGAGGACCCCTCGCTGCGGCTCGAGCAGGATGCCGAGATGCACCAGATCGTGCTCTGGGGGCAGGGCGAGATGCATCTGCGCGTGGCGCTGGATCGCCTGCGCACCAAGTACAATGTGGACGTGCAGCCGAGCGCGCCTCGGACGCCCTACCGCGAGACGATCCGCAAGCCCACCGAGGCGCACGGCCGGCACAAGAAGCAGTCCGGCGGGCACGGGCAGTTCGGCGACGTCAAGATCGAGATCCGCCCGCTCGAGCGCGGCACCGGCTTTTCCTTCGACAACAAGATCGTCGGGGGATCGGTGCCCAGGCAGTTCATTCCCGCCGTCGAGGCCGGTGCCAAGGACTTCCTCCAGAAGGGGCCCTTGGGCTTTCCCGTCGTCGATGTCGGCGTCACCCTCTATGACGGCCAGTTCCACTCGGTCGACAGCAACGAGATGAGCTTTCGCATGGCGGCCGCCCTGGCGCTCAAGGAGGGGCTGCCGCGCTGCCAGCCGGTGCTGCTCGAGCCGATCCTGTCCGTCACCATCTCGGTGCCGTCCGACTACACCTCGAAGGCGCTGCAGATCGTCTCGACCAAGCGCGGCCAGATCCTGGGCTATGAGGGCAAGCCCGGCTGGTCGGGCTGGGACGAGATCCGCGCCCACATGCCCCAGGGCGAGATCCACGACCTGATCGTGAGCCTCCGCTCGATGAGCCAGGGCACGGGCTTCTTCGAGTGGACCTACGACCATCTCCAGGAGGTGCCGGAGAAGCTCTCCCACAGCATCGTCGAGAAGTACCAGCAGGAGGCCGCCGGCTGAGGCCGGCGCCGGCCTCTCGCGGGCTCAGGCCGGGCGGGCCTGGTCGATGCGCTGGCGCAGGAGCGCGATGAGGCCGTCGAAGCCCTTGCTTTGAACGACCGACTGGAACTCGCTGCGCTGCGTGACGACGAGGCTGACGCCGGCGACGACGACGTCGATGATCCGCAGCGCGCCCTCGGCCTCGCGCACCCGCCAGTTGACCTCGATGGGCTCGCCCGTCTGGGGCATGATCCGGCTGGCGACCATGACATCGCCGTCGCTCAGCTGCTGGCTGCCGGTGACCTCGAAGCGCTGGCCCGAATAGGCGCGGAAGCGCGCCGCATAGGTCGCCAGCACATAGTCGGAGAAGAGCTTCTCGTACTGGGCGCGCTGGCCGTCGTCGATCCGCCGCCAGGTGATCCCGAGCGCCAGCCGGCTGATCAGCGGCAGATCGAAATGGCTCTTGAGCAGCTGGCCCAGCTGCTGCTCGCGCGTGGCCTCGGCGAGGCTCTTGTCGGCGATCACCGTGATGGCCTTCTGGCCGAGATCGTCGACGAAGGCCTTGGGGTCGGCCGCGGCCCTGGCGGCACCGCCCGCCACAAGGGCGAGGGCGGTGAGGCCCGCGCTGACGAAGAAGCGACGATCACGTCTCATGCCGATGCTCCAGGCCGACCGGCGCCACAGCAGATCGGCCCAGGCCGCGGTCCCGCTGTCGGCTGCTCGTCGCTCATATGGCTAGCGCAGGCGGCGACGCTAACCCCGGCCCGATGATCACGTGCCCGTGCGCTCGCGCAGGCCTCAGGCGGGCCGGACGACGCGGCGCTCGCCCATCGTGCCCATCACGGTGAGGATCGTGGCTGCGCAGACGACCGCGACGATCCAGAACACCATCAGCGGGCTGCCACGGTCGATGAGGAGGCCGAAGAGCGGCGGGGCTACGAGGCCGCCGATGTTGAAGCCGACGGTGACGAAGCCGAAGACCTTGCCGCTGGCGCCGGCCGGCGTGATGGCGCGGACCAGCATGTCGCGCGAGGGGGCGATCACGCCGTTGGCGAAGCCGGCGACGATGAAGAGCGCCAGCATGACGGGAAGGGAGAGCGTCACGGCCGCCACCAGCGCTGCGGTGATCGCCATCGCGAGCGAGCTCACCCCCACCACGAGGCCGTGCCGCTCGGTCCGGTCGGCGATCCAGCCGCCCATCAGCACGCCCGCCGTGCCGACCAGCAGGAAGAGGGCGATCGGCAGGTTCGCCTCGGTGAGGCTCATGCCGTAGACCCGCTCCAGCACGATCACGCCGAAGCTCGAGAAGCCGACGTTGGAGACGCCGAGCAGAATGAAGAAGAGCAGCGAGAGCAGCACCGGCATGCTCCAGAGCACGCCCTTGTCGCTCGTCTCGGCCGCCGGTGCGCGCTGCGGGCGGGGCTGTGGCCGCCGCGCGTCGCGGGTGCCGAGGTCGCGCCGGTAGGCGGTCAGCACGCCGCCCAGCACCAGGCCGGCGAGCCCGATCACGAGGAGCGCCAGCCGCCAGCCGATGACCTCGGTAAGGCCGACGGTGGCGATCGGCGCCGCGGCGAAGCCGGCATAGCCGCCGAAGGTGTGGAGCGAGAAGGCGCGGCCGATGCGGGCGCCGCTGATCCGGTGCGAGAGGATCGCATAGTCCGCCGGGTGGTAGACCGAGTTGCCGATCCCGGCCAGGATCATCAGCACGAGGAGGGCCGGGAAGACCGGCCAGACGCCGACGAGCCCGATCGCCACCGCGAAGGCCATGTGCCCGGCGATCAGGATGCCGGCCGGCCCGACGCGGTCGACGAGAAAGCCGATCGGCGGCTGGCAGACCATCGTGACGACGTTGAGGAGCGCCAGCGCCAGGCCCAGCTCCGCCACCCCCACGCCCAGGTCCCGCTGGAGCACCGGAAAGAGCGGTGGCAGGGCCAGGATATAGAGATGCGCGAAGAAGTGGCCGCTCGAGATCAGCCCTGCCACCTTGACGTCCGACGCGGCACCCTTGCCCGGCTCGGCCAGCGCTGCGGCGGTCATGGCTCGGGCAGGGGCTTCGGCGGCGCGACGCGCAGCTGCTCCGCCACCTTGGCGAGGCCGTCCATGATGCCCGGATAGAGCGCGACGCCCTTCTCGAGCGCCTGGCGCTTGCGCGCCAGCGCCGCGTCGCCCGGCACGCGCACCGCCTCGACGCCCGGCCGCGGCGGGTTGGTGCGGCAGGCATCGGCCAGCCAGCCCGACTCGCGGGTGAACGCCTCGAGGCCGCCGAAGGCGCGCGGGTCCAGCGCCTGGACGTAGACGGCAGCGCCCCACTGGTTGGGCTTCTCGCTGCGCCCGAAGCCCGAGAGCGCCTGGGTCAGGGTCTCGATGGTGAGCCCCAGGCCATAGCCCTTGTGACCGTGGTCGAGCCCGCCCACCGGCAGGATGGTGCCCGGCGGGTTCGCGTTGCAGACGGCGGGATCGTCGGTGGCGTTGCCCTCGGCATCGAGGAACCAGGAATGGGCCATCCGCTCGCCCTTGGCGGCCGTCCTGCCCGAGAGCCCGTTCGTCGTGATGGAGGCGCTGATGTCGATCAGCATCGGGTCGCCGTCGGTCGGGATGCCGATCGCGATGGGATTGGGCGTGTAGACGGCCTTGCGCCCGCCGAACGGCGCCACCGAGGCGACCGACGGGTCGGAGGAGGCGACGATCAGCATCAGCCCTTCCGCCGTGGCACGCGGCAGGAAGGCGGCAAGGCAGCCTATATGATGGCTCCGGCGGATCGTCACGGCACCCAGGCCCAGCCGGCGCGCCCGCCCCACCGCCTCGTCCACGGCCTTGGCGGTGAGCCAGAGGCCCGGCAGGTAGCGTCCGTCCCAGGTGAGGGCCGCTGGATGGTCGGCCACCACGGTGGGCTCGCCCGAGACCGTCATCCGGCCCTCTGCCGCATCCTTGAGGTAGGTGGCAGCCAGCTGCAGGCCGTGCGTCGTGTGGCCCATCAGGTCCGCCTCGACGAGCAGCTCGCCCGTGACCGCGGCCTTCTCCGCGTCGAGCCCCACCGCCTTGAACAGGTCGGTCGCGAAGGCCACGAGATCGCTTGCTCGGTAGTGCTCGGACATGACTCCTCCCTGCCCCGCAAGCGGGGTGATGCGCTGCGGTTCTGGGCGCATTCGTGCTCTCGATCAAGGGCATGGGCGGGAGGCGGGCATGCGCTGGGTGACAGCCCCGGGCCGTGCTAGGGAGCGGGTCCCGTCGCCCTGCCGATCCGGTCCCGCATGCCCCCGAGCCTCCAGGCCCTGGCCCCGGTCTTCCTCCTCATCGCCGCCGGCCAGGTCATGCGCCGCTTTGCGTTCCCGGCGCCGGGCTTCTGGGCGATGGCCGAGCGGCTCGTCTACTGGTGCCTGTTTCCGGCGCTGCTCTTCGAGGCGACGGCGGGCGTGGCGGTCGGCGGCCGGCACATCCTGCTCGTCGGCCTCGCCACCGGCGGGCCGGTTCTGCTCCTCGTTCTCCTGCTGCTGGCGCTGCGCCGGCCGCTGCGCCTCGACGGCGCCCGTGTCGCCGCCGTGGCCCAGGCGGCCGTGCGCCCCAACACCTATATCGGGCTCGCCGCGGCCGCAGCACTCTGGGGCCATGGCGCGCTGGCGCCGCTGGCGCTCGTCATCGCGATCAACATTCCGCTCGTGAACCTGATCGCCGGCATCCTCCTCGCGGTGACCGGCGGGCGCGGCGTGCACCCGCTGAGGCTGGTGCTTCTGGTCATCGGCAACCCGCTGATCCTGGCCTGCCTGCTCGGCCTCGCGGCCTCGGCGGCACACGTCGCCCTGCCCCAGGTGGCGAGCGCCACGCTCGACATTCTCGGGCGCGCCTCGCTCGCTTTGGCGCTCCTCGCGGTGGGCGCCGCGCTCGAGCTTCGTCATCTCGAAGGGGGCGTCTGGCCGATCCTGCTGGGCGCCGTGCTCAAGCTCGCGGCCCTGCCGGCACTGACCCTGCTGACCGGCCGCCTGCTGGGCCTGCAGGGAATAGACCTCCTGGCCCTCGTCCTCCTGGCGGCGCTCCCGCTCTCGGCCAGCGCCTACGTGCAGACGCGGCAGATGGGCGGCGCCGCCCATCTCCTCGCGGCCTCGATGACGGTGCAGACGCTGCTCGCCATGGCGAGCATGCCGGTCGTGCTGAGCCTGCTGCGCTGAGGGGAAGAGCCGGCGGTCAGCGCAGCAGCACGACCGGGATCTTGCACGAGCGGATCATCTCGGTCGTGGTCGACCCGATGATCAAATGGCGGATCCGGGAATGGCCGTAGGCGCCCATGACGAGAAGATCGATGCCGTCGCTCTCGACCCGCCTTGCGATCACCGCGTCCGCCTGGCCGGGCTCGATCTCGGCCTCGACCGTGTAGCCGCCGCTCTTGAGCAGGGCCGCCGCGTCCTCGATCCGCTTGCGGGTGTCCTGGCCGTCGATGCCGGCCAGCAGCAGGCGGCAGTCGAGGCCGGCGAGCATCGGGCTCCGCGCCACATAGTCGACGGCCTTCATGGCGCTGGTGCCGCCGTCGAAGGCGATGAGGAGCCGTCGCACCGGCTTGAAGGCGCGCGAGGCGACGAGCACCGGCTGATGGCTGGCACGGGCCACCCGCTCGAGGTTGGAGCCCAGGTGCATCCGGGCGAAGTCCGCGGCCTCGCCGCGCTTGCCGATGACGACGAGACCGGCATCCGCCTCGAGATCCGTGACGCTCTCGACGATGTCGCCGTGGCGCATCTTGGTGGTGACCTCGGCCACGCCCGCCGCCAGCATGCGCGCCTTGGCCTGCTCGAGGATCAGGCGGCCCCGCTGGTGGGCGAGCCGCGCTCTCTGCTCGTCCAGCTGGGCCAGCTCGGCCAGGAGGGTGTCGCGGTTGTCGATGTCGAGATTGCCGCTCAGGTCGATCGGCGCGCTCGAGACGTCGCGGCGGCCGAGGACGTGCAGGAGATCGACGGCAGCACCGGCGCGGGTGGCCGCCCAGGCGGCATGATCGCACACGCTCTGCGCGTAGATCGACCCGTCGATCAGCGCCAGGATCCTGGTCAAGCCCCGTCCCCCCTCAGTGCCCCATGAGACGCTCGAGGGCGCCGGGCTTGTCGTGGATGGCGAGCCGGTCGACGATCGTCTCGCTCGCCTTGTTCATGCCGATGATCTCGACGTCGGCACCCTCGCGCCGGAACTTCAGCACCACCGTGTCGAGCGCCGCGACGCTCGAGATGTCCCAGATATGCGCACGGGAGACGTCGATCGTCACCTTCTCGAGGGCCTCGCGGAAGTCGAACGCGGCCAGGAAGTCGTCGGCCGAGGCGAAGAACACCTGGCCCTCGACTCTGTAGGTCCTGGCGCTGCCGTCCTCGGAGAGGGCCGAGGTGATGCGGAAGAGCTGGGCGATCTTCCAGGCGAAGAAGATGCCCGAGAGCAGCACGCCCACGAGCACGCCGACGGCGAGGTTGCGCGTCGCCAGCACGACCACGACGGTCGCCAGCATGACGGTCGACGAGCTGCGCGGGTGGATCCAGAGATTCCTGATCGACGCCCAGCTGAAGGTGCCGATCGAGACCATGATCATGATGGCGACCAGCGCCGCCATGGGAATGAGGCTCACCCACCGGCCCAGCACGACGCAGAGGATGAGAAGAAAGATGCCGGCGCAGAAGGTCGAGAGCCTGCCCCGGCCGCCCGACTTCACGTTGATCACGGACTGGCCGATCATGGCGCAGCCGGCCATGCCGCCGATGAAGCCGGTGGCGAGGTTGGCCACACCCTGGCCCACGCATTCGCGGTTCTTGTCGCTGGGCGTGTCGGTGAGCTCGTCGACGACGGAGGCCGTCATCAGCGATTCCAGCAGCCCCACGACGGCGATGGCGGCCGAGTAGGGCAGCACGATCATGAGGGTGTTGAGGTTGAGCGGGATGTCGGGGAGGAGAAAGACGGGCAGGGTTGAGGGAAGCTGCCCCATGTCGCCCACGGTCCGCAGGCCCAGATTGAAGGTGAGCGAGATCGCGGTGAGGACGACGATGCAGACGAGCGGCGAGGGGACGGCCTTCGTCACGCGCGGAAAGAGATAGATGATGGCGAGCCCGCCCGCGACCATCACGTAGGTCGCCCAGGGCACGTTCGTGAGCTCGGGCAGCTGGGCCAGGAAGATCAGGATGGCCAGGGCGTTGACGAAGCCGGTCATCACCGAGCGCGAGACGAAGCGCATCACGATAGCCGAGGCGAAGGGCGCCGCAGACGATCTGCAGGAGGCCGGCAAGGACGGTCGCGGCCAGCAGATATTGCAGGCCGTGGTCCCTGACGAGCGTGATCATCAAGACGGCGGTCGAGGCGGTGGCGGCCGAGATCAGGGCCGGCCTTCCGCCGACGATGGCGGTGATCACGGCGATCGAGAAGGACGCGTAGAGCCCGACCTTGGGGTCGACGCCGGCGATGATCGAGAAGGCGATGGCCTCGGGGATCAGCGCCAGGGCCACGACCAGCCCCGCCAGGATGTCGGAGCGTACGTTGCCGAGCCACTCGGCTCTCAGTCTGGACAAGGAAAATGCCATTCCACAGCAACTCCAGGCGCGCCCGGCCGCCGAGTGACACGATCGAGCAAGTATCGGGATGGGGCTGATTCGAAGGAAAATCTGGAAAGCGCAAGACGCCTATCGCGAGAGGCAGCCATGCACGAGGCAGGCTCGCGAGCCCTCGGAGGCTTGCGCCAGAATTTCTCGAGCTGTTCTGCTGGTTGTCTAAGTGATTGACGAATCATGCTGCATTGCAGCAACGACCCCAGGGATAGCGTCAAGCCGGGCCGAGGGCAAGAGCGATGTCGCGTCGCCGGGCGCTTGCGCCGACCGCGGCGGCAGGGCGGCTTGGCCCCGGGGGTGCGGCAAGCCGTTCACGCCATTCTCGCCGAGCTGTCACAGAGCTGTCGCGAAAAGCCGGCTTATAGGCCCCCGGAAGGGCGTCGCCGCCGGCACAGGCGGCCGTCGCTTCGTGACATATAACTGGCTTGAGAGGGACGCATGAACAGGCTGGCCAGCGCGGTGACGGCAGCAGCCTTCATCGCCATATCATCCACCGCGTTCGCTGCCGAGATTTCCGGCGCGGGCGCCACCTTCCCCTACCCCGTCTACGGCAAGTGGGCCGAGGCCTACAAGAAGGAGACGGGAATCGGCCTCAACTACCAGTCCATCGGCTCGGGCGGCGGCATCAAGCAGATCAAGGCCAAGACCGTCACCTTCGGCGCCTCGGACATGCCGCTCAAGGTCGAGGACCTCGACGCCGCCGGCCTCATCCAGTGGCCGATGATCATGGGCGGCGCCGTGCCGGCCATCAACGTGCCGGGCATCAAGCCCGGTGAGATCGTGCTCGACGGCCCCACGCTCGCAGCGATCTACATGGGCAACATCACCCAGTGGGACGACGCGGCGATCAAGAAGCTCAATCCCGGCGTGAAGCTTCCCGACACGGCGATCGCCCCGGTCTACCGCTCGGACGGGTCGGGCACGAACTTCCTCTTCACGACCTACCTCTCCGAGGTCAGCCCCGAGTTCGCGAAGAGCATCGGCGCCAACACCTCGGTGCAGTGGCCGGCCGGCATCGGCGCCAAGGGCAATGAGGGCGTCGCCAACATGGTCAAGCAGACCGAGGGCGCCATCGGCTATGTCGAGTACGCGTACGTCAAGCAGAACAAGATGACCTACGCGAAGCTCAAGAACAAGGACGGGGTCGCCGTCAGCCCCGAGAGCAGCAGCTTCCAGGCTGCGGCCGCCAACGCCGACTGGGCCAAGGCACCGGGCCTGCGCGTCATCCTGACCAACGAGCCCGGCAAGGACAGCTGGCCCATCACCGGCGCCAGCTTCATCCTGATGCACAAGCAGCCGCAGGATCCGGCGGCGGCCCAGGAGGCCCTCAAGTTCTTCGACTGGGCCTACAGCCACGGCCAGAAGATGGCCGAGGAGCTCGACTACGTGCCGATGCCCGAGAGCGTCGTGAAGCTGGTCGAGGGCCTGTGGGAGAAGGACCTCAAGGGTGAGAGCGGCAAGGCCATCTGGCCCGCTTCCTGACCTTTCTCTTGTGCCCGGTCCCGGGCTCGCCCCGGGGCACCGGATGCGTGACGTTGCCGCCCGGCCCCTCTAGGCCGGGCGGTGCAGGCTTGCCCGAGGATGACGAGGATGAGGAGCGATGGCTGAGGCCCTGACCACCGCCGGCGGCGGTGGGGTGCTGACGCGCCCCGCGGTGCTGGGAAAGGCGCGGCGCCAGCGCATGGAGGACCGGGCGTTCTACGGCGCCACCCTCTTCTTCGCGCTGCTCGTCCTGGCGATCCTGGGCGGCGTGATCATCTCGCTGATCGACGGGGCGTGGCCGGCGATCTCCACCTTCGGCTTCGGCTTCCTCACCACCGAGGTGTGGAACCCGGTCACCGAGAAGTTCGGCGCGCTGGCGCCGATCTACGGCACGCTCGTCACCTCGATCATCGCCATGCTGATCGGCGTCCCGGTGAGCTTCGGCATCGCGCTCTTCATCACCGAGCTCTGCCCGCTGTGGCTCAAGCGGCCCTTGGGCATCGCCATCGAGCTTCTCGCCGGTATCCCCAGCATCATCTACGGCATCTGGGGCCTCTTCGTCTTCGCCCCCTACATGCAGCGCCACGTCCAGCCCTTCCTCATCCACACGATCGGCGAGGTCCCGGGCATCGGCCTCCTGTTCAAGGGCCCGCCCTACGGCATCGGCATGCTGACCGCGGGCCTGATCCTGGCGATCATGGTGCTGCCCTTCATCACCTCGGTCACGCGCGACGTCTTCGAGACGGTGCCGCCGATGCTGAAGGAATCGGCCTACGGCCTGGGCGCCACCACCTGGGAGGTGGTCTTCAAGATCGTCCTGCCCTACTGCCGGGTCGGCGTCATCGGCGGCGTCATGCTGGGCCTCGGCCGTGCCCTGGGCGAGACGATGGCCGTCACCTTCGTCATCGGCAACGCGCACCGCATCAGCGCCTCGATCCTGGCGCCGGGCACGACGATCTCGGCCGCCATCGCCAACGAGTTCACCGAGGCCGTGGGCACGCTCTACACCTCCTCGCTGATAGGCCTGGGTCTCGTCCTCTTCGTCATCACCTTCATCGTGCTGGCGATAGCAAAGCTGATGCTGATGCGCATGAACGCCAGGGCGGGAGGCTGACCGATGGCCACGGCTCTTCGCGTCTCCCCGCTCTATGCCGGCCGGCGCCGGCGCAACGCCATCGCCATGGGCCTCGCCACCGCGGCGGCGCTCTTCGGCCTCTTCTGGCTGGTCGCCATCCTCTGGACCCTCGTCGTCAACGGCATCGGCTCGGTCCACCTCTCGGTCTTCACCGAGACGACCCCGCCGCCAGGCAGCGCCGGCGGCCTCTTGAACGCCATCTTCGGCTCGATCGTCATGACCGTGGTCGGCACGTTGATCGGGGCGCCGATCGGCATCCTCGCCGGCACCTGGCTCGCCGAGTACGCCAAGGGCAGCCTCCTGGGCGAGGTGGTCCGCTTCATCAACGACATCCTCCTCTCGGCACCCTCGATCGTGGTGGGCCTCTTCGTCTACGTGCTGGTCGTCGTGCCGATGGGGCATTTCTCGGCCTGGGCCGGTGCCGTGGCCCTGGCCGTGCTGGTCGTGCCGGTGGTCGTGCGCACCACGGAGGATATGCTGAACCTCGTGCCCACCGGGCTGCGCGAGGCGGCCTCGGCCCTGGGAGCGCCCAAGTGGAAGGTGATCACCACGATCAGCTACAAGGCCGCGCGCAACGGCATGATCACCGGCCTGCTGCTCGCCGTGGCCAGGATCAGCGGCGAGACCGCGCCCCTTCTCTTCACCGCTCTGAACAACCAGTTCTGGAGCACGAACATGAACGCGCCGATGGCCAACCTGCCGGTGACGATCTTCCAGTTCGCGCTCAGTCCCTACGATGACTGGCAGAACCTGGCCTGGGCAGGATCGCTGATCATCACGGTGGCCATCCTCGTTCTCAACATCGTGGCCCGCGCGCTGGCCTCCTATACGTCGTCGAAAGGGTAGGATCATGCCTCAGCCGCAACACAAGCCCCAGGCCGAGGAGGCCATGAGCACCACATCCCAGCCGCGGCCGGGCGTGAAGATCGGCACCGGTGCGAGCAGGCCCGCCCCGGTCGCCGAGACGGCGCCGGAGAAGATCAGCATCCGCAACCTCGACTTCTTCTACGACCAGACCCGGGCGCTGAAGTCGATCAACCTGCCGCTCTTCGAGAAGCGGGTGACGGCCTTCATCGGCCCCTCGGGCTGCGGCAAGTCCACCCTGCTGCGCGTCCTCAACCGGATGTACGACCTCTATCCGAAGCAGCGCGCCACGGGCGAGGTGCTGTTCGACGGCACCAACCTCCTGTCCTCGAGCCAGGACCTCAACCTGCTCCGCGCGCGCATCGGCATGGTGTTCCAAAAGCCCACGCCCTTCCCGATGTCGATCTACGACAACATCGCCTTCGGCGTCCGCCTCTACGAGAACCTCTCGAAGTCGGCGATGGACGAGCGGGTCGAGAGCTCGCTCGTGCGCGCGGCGCTGTGGGGCGAGGTCAAGGACAAGCTGGGCAAGAGCGGGCTCGGCCTCTCGGGCGGCCAGCAGCAGCGCTTGTGCATCGCCCGCACCGTGGCGGTCAGGCCCGACGTCATCCTGTTCGACGAGCCCTGCTCGGCGCTCGACCCGATCTCGACCGCCAAGATCGAGGAGCTGATCGACGAGCTCAAGGCCGAGTACACGATCGCCATCGTCACCCACAACATGCAGCAGGCGGCCCGCACCTCCGACTACACCGCCTTCATGTTCCTGGGCGAGCTGATGGAGTACGGGCCCACGAACCAGCTCTTCACGACGCCCAGCAACCAGCGCACCGAGGAATACATCACCGGCCGCTTCGGCTAGCGCCGGCCCCGGGTCGCGGCGCGGGCGCCGGGCCGGCTGCCGCCGCCCCTCCCTCGACGTCGGCCTCGCAGGATGGGACAAGGCACCGGGGTCACCCGGTGCCGCCGCCCCGCCCGCGAGGAACCGACGCACGCATGGACGTCCGCCAGCTCCGCTACTTTCTCAGCATCGTCGAGGCGGGGAGCATCTCGCGGGCGGCGGCCGAGCTGCGCGTCGCCCAGCCGGCCCTGAGCCAGCATGTGGCCAATCTCGAGACCGAGCTGGGCGCCCGGCTGCTGGTGCGCAGCCAGCGCGGCGTCCAGCCCACCGAGTGCGGCCAGCGGCTGGTCGAGCATGCGCGGCTGATCCTGGGCCAGATCGGCGGCGCCATCGAGGACATCCGCAGCTACGGCAGGGCGCCCACCGGCGAGGTGACGCTCGGCCTCTCGGCCGGCATGGCGGTCCTGATAGCAGCGCCCCTGCTGGCCACGGTCCGGGCCCGCTATCCCGGCATCGTGCTGCGCATCGTCGACGGGCTCAGCGGCACGCTGCTCGAATGGGCGCAAAAGGGCCGGGTCGACCTCTCGCTCACCTTCGACATCGACGAGAAGGCCGGCGTCGCCGTCGCGCCGATCCTGCGCGAGGAGATCGAGCTCGTCACCGTCGGCGGGGTCGCGAGCCCGGTGGCGCCGCGCGAGCTGGCCCGCCAGCGGCTCATCCTGCCGAGCCGGCCGCACCGCCTGCGCCTCCTGGTCGAGCGCTATGCCCGCAGCGTCGGCGTCGAGCTCAGGGTCGACTACGAGATCGACGCGATGGCGGCGATCCTCACGCTCGTGAAGAGCCGCCTCGGCTGCTCGCTTCTTCCCTTCATCGCCGCCGCCGACGATCTGCGTCGCGGCGAGCTGTGCCTGCGCCCGCTCGAGCCCCGGCTCGAGCGCACCGTCGTCCTGGTGCATCCGCAGGGCCGCCCGGCGACGGGCGCCGTCGACGCCATCCAGGAGGCGCTCCAGGAGGTGGTGTGCAGCCTCGTGGCGCGCGGCGCCTGGCCCGCCAAGCTGATGATCCCGCACGCCCCGGCCCGGCCGCCCCGCCACCCCGAGATCGAGGCGATAGGCTTCTAGCGGCTGCCTGCACGAGCCGTCGGCTGTCCCCCGCCCGCCGCCTCGCTCTCGACGCCCAGATAGAAAAGCACCTGATCCTGGATGTCCGGGGGCCATCCTCGCATCCGGTGCCCCAGCCTGTCCTGGTCGCCGGCAAAGAGGGCGCGCGCGGCCTCCTCGAAGCCCGGAAGGTCGCCCGCCATGGCCGACATGAAGCGGTAGGCGGCCTCCACGCGGGCGCGGGCGGCGCCTGCCTCGCCGTCGGCCTTGCGGGCCTCCTCCACCAGCCTGCGCAGAGCGGCCGAGGCACCGCCGCGCTGGCCGGCGAGCCATGCCCAATGGCGCGGCAGCAGCGTCACCTCGCGCGCCACCACGCCGAGCTTCGGGCGGCCTCGCCTCGCGGCGGGCGGTGTCGGCGGCGCATGGCGGGCGGCGATCTCCGCCTCGCTGCCGCGCAGGTCGAGGTCCCTGACGGCGCCGGTCGCCCCATCGAAGACGAGGACGCTCGCCCGGCCGTCCTCCTCCAGCGCGCGCCGCGCGGCGAGCGCCGCCTCGGCCAGCGTCCCGGTCGGCGATGCGCGTGGTCCCGGCGAAGACGACGAACGCCGCAGCACCACCTGTCGTGTCCGGCTCATCGGTCATGGCCCCTGTACCTACCCGGAAAAAGCGGCTAGTCAATATCATCCGGGTAAAAAGGAGACCATCATGGAGCAGTCCGCACGCAAGGCCGCGATCGCCGCCTACAAGGAGCGCAAGCCCGCCTACGGCGTCTATGCGGTGATCTGCAACGCCACCGGCGAGGCGTGGGTCGGCCAGAGCCGCCATCTGGACACGCAGCAGAACAGCTTGTGGTTTTCGCTGCGCCACGGGACCAGCCCGTTCCGGGCGCTTCAGGCAGCGTGGACGCAGCACGGCGGGGACGCTTTCCGCTTCGAGGAGCTCGAGCGCTTGCGCGAGGACTTTCCGGCATCGGCCCTGACCGGCGAGCTGAAGCGCCGCCAGGCCATCTGGCTGACGAGGCTGGAGGCGGCCCCGCTTTGAGCCTGTAGCCGCTCTGCCCCGGCTCGGGAGAGCGTGTCCCGTGGCGAGGCCGGCGTTGGTCGCGGCCCGGCCGGAAACGGACTCCCTCGATGGCGGGCCTTGCGTTACGGTCCCCAACGATCGGGGGACGTATGAGCGACTTGAACGCTTGGCTGGAGCAGCTTGGCCTCGCCAAATACTACCCGGCGTTTGCCGAGAGCGAGGTCGAGCTTTCGGACCTGCCCGACCTTACGGAGGACGATCTCAAGGAAATCGGTCTGCCGGTCGGGCCGCGCCGACGCGTGCTGAAGGCCGCGCAAGCTCTGGGCGCGCCGCAGGTCCGTGACGGGGGGGCCGGAGCGGCGGCGCCCGCTGCCGACGGGCCCGCGCCCGGCCAGCGGGCGACGGAGGCCGAGCGGCGCCAGCTCACGGTGATGTTCGTCGACCTCGTGGGCTCGACGGCGCTGGCCGGGCGGCTCGATCCGGAGGACCTCCGGGCGCTGATGCAGCGCTACCAGGCGGCGGTCGCCGGGGCGATCGGCGCTGGCGGCGGCTATCTCGCGAACTGGCTGGGCGACGGCGCCATCGCCTATTTCGGCTGGCCGACGGCCCGCGAGGAGCAGGCGGTCGAGGCGGTTCGTGCCGGGCTCGCCGCCGTCGCCGCG
Source organism: uncultured Alphaproteobacteria bacterium (assembly GCA_963735065.1). Lineage (GTDB taxonomy): Bacteria > Pseudomonadota > Alphaproteobacteria > Geminicoccales > Geminicoccaceae > CAVTJL01. The sequence continues at coordinate 1,463,193 of CAVTJL010000001.1, forward strand.
GTGAGCGAGATTCCGCTGGCCGCGGCCACGGGCGAGAGGCTGGCTGCTCGGGTCGGCATCGCGACCGGCCGGGTCGTCGTAGGCGATCTCGAGCACGGCAGCACCGGCCCGCACGGCATGGTGACGGGCGAGACGCCCAACCTCGCCGCCCGGATGCAGGGCTTGGCGCCACCGGGCGGCGTGGCGATCGGCCGGACGACCCGGGCTCTGGTGCGCACGGCGTTCGATCTCGACTTCCTCGGCGCGCACGATCTCAAGGGCTTTGCAGGCCCGGTCGAGGCCTGGCTCGTCCGCGCCGAGCTGACCGACGAGAGACGCCTTGCCACCGCCGGCTCAGGCATGACCACCTTCACCGGCCGCACCCACGAGGTCGGGCTGCTGCTCGACCGCTGGCGGCAAGCGCAGGAAGGCGAAGGCCAGGTCGTGCTGATCTCGGGCGAGCCCGGCATCGGCAAGTCACGCATCGTGCAGACCTTCTACGATCGGATCGCGGACGATCCACATCGCCGCGTGCTCTATCAGTGCTCGGCGCACCATGCGAACTCGGCGCTCTACCCGGCGATCCGCCAGCTCGAGCACGCAGCCGGGCTCGCGGCCGGCGACGCGCCGGCCGCGAAGCTGGAGCGCATCGAGGCCGTGCTGCGCCAGGCGACCCCCGAGATCGGCCAGGTGGCACCACTGATCGCAGGCCTCCTGTCCGTCCCCTTCGAGGCCCACTACGGTGCGCTCGGCATGCCGCCCCAGCAGCAGCGCGTCGCGACGCTGCAGGCGCTCAGGGACCAGCTTTTCGGGCTGGCCCGCGAGGAGCCTGTCCTCTTCGTGCTGGAGGACGCGCACTGGATCGACCCGACGACGCAGGAGCTGATCGTCGAGACGGTGCAGCGGCTGGCCGACCGGCGCGTCCTGCTGCTGATCACCCACCGTCCGGAATGGTCCTGCCCGTTCGGGGGCCAGAGCCATATCACGACCCTGAGCCTCACCCGGCTCTCGCGCGCGCAGATCGGTCTGATGGTGCAGGACGTCGCCGGCCGGGCCCTACCGGACGAGGTCGTCGCCCGCATCATCGAGCGCACCGACGGCGTGCCCCTCTTCGTGGAGGAGCTGACCAGGGCGACGGCCGAGGCCGCGATCGACATGGCCGATGCCGACGTGCCGGTGACACTGCAGGCATCGCTGATGGCCCGGCTCGACCGGCTGGGCCCGGCCAAGGAGATCGCCCAGATCGGCGCGGTGATCGGACGCGAGTTCGAGCGCGATCTTTTGGCGAAGGTCATGGACGGGCGTGGCGGCGATCTGACGGCAGCGCTCGATCGGCTGGTCCAGGCGCAGCTGATCTTCCGCACCCGTCACGACGAGCGCGAGGTCTACACCTTCAAGCACGCGCTCGTTCAGGACTTCGCCTATGAGAGCCTGCTGCGCCAGCGCCGTCAGGCGCTCCATCTGGCGATCGCCGAGGCGCTTTCCACCGGCGACGGCCCAAAGGCGGCACCCGAGGTGCTGGCCCGGCACTTCGAGCTCGGGAACGACCGCAGGCAGGCTCTTCGATGGCTGGACGAGGCCAGCATCGCAGCCGTTCGGAGATTTGCCCAGCCGGAGGCTGCGGCACATTGCATGAGCGCCTTGAGGATCCTCCCGACGATCGGCGATCGGGGGGATGACGGGGCGCTGGAGCTGGCGCTCCTCCTGCGGCTTGGCCAGGCGCAATTCGGCGTCGTCGGCGGCGGAGCGCCCGAGGCCATCGCAGCCTTCGAGCGGGCGGCCGCGCTCGCAGCCCGGCGGAACGACACGGTGGCGCACGTGATCGCCCGCTACGGCCAGTATATCGCGCAGATGATCGTCGGTCAGCTTCTGCAGGCGGAGGAGAGCGGTCGGCAGGTGCGCGCCATCGCCCGGGAGACCGGCCTCGACTGGCTCGACCTCGTCGGCATGCGACTGATGGCGGCGGCCATGTACCTGATGGGCGATCTCGCTGTGGCAGGCGAGATGCTGCAACGGTTCATCGCAGGCGGCGGGCACGTCCTGAAGGCCATACCCCCCGGCTTTGCCCACAACCCCGTCTACACGGCGCCATCGATGCTGGCGCATATCGAGTGGGCGCTCGGCCGCAAGGAGGAAGCCTTCGCCCGCTCGACCGAGGCGATGACGAAGGCCGCCCAGGCGCCGGCCGACGCGAACTCGGTGCCCTACACCCTGACGTGGGACACGCTCCTTGCGGTTTTCGACCGCAATCCCGAGCGCATTCGTGCTTCCGCCACGCGCCTCTCGGAGTACACCCGGACCACGGGTGGCGCCTTCTGGGAGCAGATGGCCCTCTGGGGCCTGGGAACGGCGAAGGTCTTGGATGGGGATCCGTCCGCAGGGCTGCCCTTGATCGTGGCCGGGATCGATGGTTTCGGCGCGACGGGTGCGCTTCAGCATGTGCCCTACATGCTGCTGAGCCTCGCCGAGGCGCACCATCTGAGCGGGGACCCGAGCAAGGCGCTCGAGGCGCTGGAGAGAAGCCGCGATCTGATCGAGCGGACGGAGCAGCGCTTCTACGAGCCCGAGATGCACCGCTGGCGCGGCGTGGTGCTGGAAGCGGCAGGCCGAGCGGACGAGGCAGCGGCGGCCTACCGGACAGCGATCGCCGTCGCGGACGGCCAGGGAAGCGTCAGCTGGCGCGACCGCGCGGCAAAAAATCTTGCGACACTCGAGGCGACCGCAGCCTGAGCGAGAGGCTGAGCATCGAGGTCGCGCTACCGGAAGCCCGATCGACCCGCCGTCGCTCGCGAGCGCGCAATCTGGCCCGGCCGGTGCCTACTTGGCATCGACGCCGACCTTGCGGGGCTGGGCCCGGAGCGGGCATCCTCCGCGCCTCCTTTCCCGAACGCCCGGGCTCGCCATGTCCTCCCGTCTCCTCGTCTTCCAGCACTCGTCCACCACGCCGCTCGGCCTCCTGGGCGAGCGGTTCGAGGCGCGCGGCGCCACGATCACCCTGCTCGACGCCGAGCAGGGCTGCGCCATGCCCGCCGACGCTGCCGCCTATGACGGGCTCGTCGTGCTGGGCGGGGAGATGAACGCCTATGACGACGAGCGCTGCCCGCACTTCCCGGCGCTGCTCGAGCTCATTCGGGACTACGGCGACAGCGGACGGCCGGTGCTGGGCATCTGCCTCGGCGCCCAGCTCGTCGCACGGGCGCTGGGTGCGGAGGTCAGGCTCGGCGCCTCGCCCGAGTTCGGCTTCATCGATCTGGTGCCCCTTGCGGATGCGGCGGACGATCCGCTGGCGAGGCTCGCCGGGGCGGGGCTGCCGGTGATGACCTGGCACGACGACGGTTTTGAGCTTCCCGAGGGTGCCGTGCCGCTCATGACCTGCGTGCGCAGCCGCAACCACACCTTTCGCTGGGGCAAGAGCGTCTACGGCTTCCAGACCCACATCGAGGCCGACCTTGAGACGATCAAGCTGTGGGGCCGACTGCGCGGGAAGGAAAAGAACAATCCCGCCGTCGCTGTACGCCTCAGCGCCGAGGTTCTGCGCCACTACGATCGCACCTCGCGCTTCGGCCTGGGCGTCGCGGACGCCTGGCTCGATCTCGTGGAGCAGGCGAAGGCCCCGGCCGAAGCGACCGGTGCCGCGTCCGGCGGCGGGACCGTCGAGGTCATGCCGGTGATCCGCTACTACGAGACCCACCCGATCAACGAGGACCAGATCCTTTCAGCACTCCAGGGTCGCGGCGTCGCCCTCGAGGGGCTCACCGAGGACGAGCTGTCCCAGCACGACCAGGACCATTTCGGTGGGCTCGAGGCCACCGACCTCCTGGCCGACCTCGCGGGCATCGGCGAGGGCACGCGCGTGCTGGACGTCTGCAGCGGCGTGGGCGGCCCGGCCCGCTATCTGGCGAGCAGGCGGGGCTGCCGCGTCACCGGCCTCGACCTCACCGCCAGCCGCCACGAGACGGCGATCAAGCTCACCCGCCTCACCGGCCTCGACCATCTGGTCACCTTCCGGCAGGGCGACGCGCAGGCCATGCCCTTTGCCGACGCCAGCTTCGAGGTGGTGATGGGCCAGGAGGCCTGGGCGCATGTGCCGGACAAGACGCGTCTCATCGCCGAGGCCGCCCGCGTCGTCGAGCCCGGCGGCAGGATCGCCTTCACCGACATCCTGGCCCGGGACAGCCTGACGCCCGAGGCCCGCGTCCGCATGCGCGACGAGATGACGTTCCTCACGCTCGAGACGCTGGACGGCTACGCCCGCCTGCTCGAGGCCAACGGATGCACGGTGGTGGTGAAGGACGATCTGGGCCAGCTCTGGACCGAGATCCTGCGCCACCGCCTCGCCATGTACCGCAGCCTCGAGGCGACGACGGTCGAGAAATTCGGCCGCGAGCGCTTCGAGGAATGGGACCGGATCTACAGCTTCTTCGTCGGGCTCTTCGGGGAGGGCCAGCTCACCGGCGGCCGCATCGTGGCGCGCCGCGAGCGCTGAGACGGGCCCGCTACATCGCCTCCTTGATGCCCTTGCGGATGAGCCACCAGTTGACCGGGTAGGCGGTAGCAAAGCCGCCCACCATCGCGATCTGCATGGCGAACCAGAACTCGAAGGACAGGGTCAGGAGCTCGGTGCCCAGCAGCCTGTGGAACACCCAGAAGATGGCGATGGCCATGATGCCGTACATGCCGACCTGCCAGGCCGTGAGCGAGAGCGCGTCGGCCTTGACGGCGGCGATCAGCCCGTCCTTGACGCCCAGGCCCTGCATCGGCGCGATCGTGAAATACTGAAAGGCGATGCCGAGGCCGAAGGCGAAGACATAGTCCACCACCCAGACGGCGAAGGTCCGCTCGGCGAAGAGCCAGTGCCAGCCGGCGAGGGTAAGGATCGCGGGGAAGGCCAGGACCAGAAGCTCGGCGCAGATGTCGCCCAGCATGCAGCCGCTGCCGCAGTGGAACGTGCCCTTCATGACCTTGGCGGGGAAGGGCGTGAGACGGGCGCTCGGCATCGTCTCGTCCCGCGCCATGGCGGCCTGGGCCTTCTCGTCCATGGCGAGCCGGCCGTAGCGGTAATAGGCCCAAAGCCCCAGCACGCTCCCATAGAGCCCCGTCACCGGCCAGACGATGTTCATGATCCACATGTGCTGCGGATGGCGCGCCACGTCGACGGCGATCACGATGGCGCAGCCGGCTGCCAGGAGGAGCGAGACGATGGCGAGGAGGTGAAGCCAGAAAGGAATCATTGCCGCACAGATGCAGGAAGCAGGGTGAGGACAGGTGGACGTTATGGCCCGTCCCTGTTTTCCAATGCCCGACCTTCAGCAAGGTTCCGCAGCGCGGGGCCGGCGAGCAGGACGCGTCCGTCCCACCTTGCCGGCACCGCTTGGCCGGCTCGCTCGACGGTTCTGGCGCCGGGAAGGTCGCTGGCCAGCTGCCGGAGCGCATCGTCCACGTCGGGCTCTGCGCGGCTGAGGGTGAGAAGCGAGGCGACGCGCGAGAGCCTCTGCGTCACCACCGCCCCGAGCCAGAGCGGCGTCGTGCCATCCTTGCCGGTGCCGAGCACGACGCCACTCGGCCAGAGGCGAAGGACGAGACGTCTCATGCGGCCGGCGCTTCCGGCCCCGGGCCGGATCAGGGTGAGCGCCGGGAGCCGGCCAGCGTCCAGCTCGGGCAGGACCGGCAGGTCGGCGGCACCCATATGGGGGCTGAGCCAGACGAGCGTCGTCCTCGGTGTCCAGGGAACCGGCCTTTGCCAGCCGGCCGCCGCGAGCCGCCGCTCGAGCGCCGACAGGTCGCCTGCCCACTGCAGCGTGAGCGGCTCCTCCTCCTCACCCGCGGCATCCCGCCGGCGTATCGGCAGCGTGCGCCAGTCACCGCTCCACCACGCGTCGGCGGCGATCAGCCGGGTCGTCTCCCGCACCGCATAGCGGGCGACGTCGCGATGGTGGTGCAGCACGGCGTTGGTGCCGCCCGCGATGGTGAGCGTCAGCGACGACGACGAGGCCCAGGCCGAGCGGATGCACCCTGGATCCGCCCTGCTTGCGCTCATAGGCGATGGCGAGAATGCCCACCCAGGTCAGGCTGAGCGTGATGCCGGCCAGAACGTCGGCCAGCCAGTGCGCGCCCAGATAGATGCGCGAGAAGGCCACGGCACCGGCGAGCAGCGCTGCAGCGCCGACGATGACGGGTCGGACGCGGGGCGGGAGCTCGCGGGCGATCAGGAAGGCGAGGAAGGCATAGAGCGCCGTGTTGACCGTGGCGTGGCCGCTGGGGAAGGAGAAGGCGGTCCAGCCCTGGTAGATCGCGATGGGCCGCGAGACCTGCAGCGTCGCCTTGAGCCCCACCTCGACGAGGCCGGCGAGGGTCACGGCGGCGACGAGATAGCCGGCCGCGCGCCGTCGTCCGTGCCAGAAGAGCCAGACCGCCGCCGCGGCCGTCACGGAGGTGGTGACCACGCCGTCGCCGAACTCGGTGACCGTGATGAGGGCGCGGTCGGCCCAGGGCGAGCGCAGGCCCTGGAGGAAGTGGTAGACGGCGGTGTTGACGGCGGTCAGGGGCTCGCCCGTCACCACGTCCTCGAGCACGCCCAGGAACGCCCAGCCGGCGGCCAGGATGACGGCGGCGAGGAGCAGCAGCGTCGGGAAGGATTCCCGGTGCGGGTGAAGAAAGGCCCTGACCCGGCGCGCCAGCCAGCCATCGTGCGTGCCGGACCAGGACCAGAGCGCCTCGAGACCCCGGGCGAGGAGCGGCAGCCCCAGCCGCAGGCCGCGGCGAGCGAGAAAGACGAGAAACCACAAGGAGACGATGGCGACGACCAGCAGCAGCGCCAGCCGCCCGCCGACGGCACCGGCAAGGGCGATCGAGGCCCCCACCGCCACCGCCGGCAGGATGTGGCAGGCGGCCCACAGCACGGCCGAGAGCACGTTGACGACGTAGAAGCGTGCGATCGGCATGCCGGCCAGGCCCGCGACGATCGGCACGATCGCCCGCACCCCCGGCATGAAGCGGGCAAGGAGGATGCTCTTGCCGCCATGACGCTCGAAGAAGCGCCGGCCCTCGCTCATCAGCTGGGGGCGCCGCTCGAGCCATCGCCATCGCCTGATGCTGTTGCCGTAGTGGTGACCCAGCCAGAAGGCGAGGCCGTCGCCCACAATGGCGCCCAGGATGGCCGCGCCCAGCACCGGCCAGAAGGCCACGGCCCCACTCGGCACGAGCGCCGCGATGCCGAGGATGATGGCGGTGCCCGGCACCAGCGCGCCCACCACGGGCGCCGATTCGGCGGCAGCGAGGAGGCCCACCAGCGCATAGGCCCAGAGCTGGTGCTCGCCGACGAGGGTGAGGATCCGGTCCATGAGGATGGTCATAGGCCGACGCCACGGGCGTCGTCGCCGGGATCAGCGCGGCGGACGCATCAGCCGCGGCTGCCGCCGTACGAGCCGCGCCAGCCCTCGTCGCGCGGAAAGAGGTCGGGTGGCAGATGCAGCAGCATCAGGCCGATCGCATAGAGATGCTCGAGCCGGGGCAGGATCTCGACGGCCGCCCGCGGCAGGATCAGCCGCACGAGCGCGGCAGACACGAGGGCCACGACCAGCGAGCCCGCCATGTCGAAGGGGAAGTGCACCCCCAGATAGACGCGGGACCAGGCAACGCCGGCGCCGAGCCCCACCAGGAAGGCGCCCCAGCGGCGCCGCCCGCCAGCCAGCAGGAGACCCAGCCCCAGGCTCAAAAGGAAGGTGGCATGGTCGCTCGGGAACGAGGTCTCCGGGCCGTGGGCCAGCAGCTGGTGGCCGAGCCCGATCATGAAGGGCCGTGGGTGGAACCAGAGCAGGCTGATCGCGAGATTGACGCTCATCGCCAGCGCCCAGCTCATGGCCGCGCCGAGCAGTGCGCGGCGCCTCTCCGGCGCGCCCCAGACCCAAAGACCGACGATGCAGAGAATGCCCAAGGGCACACTGGCCTCGGCCAGCACGCGCGCCAGCGTGACGGTCAGGATCGAAGGATCGGCACCCGCATTGATCTTCAGGAATAGCCAAACGTTGATGCTCTCCATGGCTCGATATATTCCTCGAGATCCTACGATAAGTCTTCGGTCTTTCCGATGCCGGGAACGCCCGTGATGACGCGGTCCACGGGCCATAGGCCGAGCGCAAGCCGCGCGGTCTCTGCAGCTTCGTCAGTAGACAGGCCAACGGCTCATATGAAAGTACGGAACGGATACACAAGAATACTTACGATAACGTAAGCGGGCGCCGTGCTTGTGCCTCGGCGGGCATCAGGACGCAGGAGCCCCGCGCCGCCGGCAGCACGGGCGGGAGCGATTGCGCCGGATGCGGGGAGGCGGGCCGGCTCAAGCGGGGCCGCTGCTCTGGCTCTGCTTTTGCGTCTCCTGGCCCTGGCTCTGCGTCTGCGACGGAGCCGGCACCTCGGGCTCCGGCACCTCAGGCACCTCGGGCTCGGCCTGCCAGAAGAACGCCTTGCCGAGCAGCGAGCCCAGCTCGCCCAGCCGCGTCTGCAGGTGATCGTTATAGGCGTGCATGTCGCCGTTTCTGAGGATCACCCTGAGCTTGCGGGCATCGAGCTGGTCGCTCAGATCGTCCAGCTCCTCGAGCGCCGGTGCGGCGCCCTTCAGGTGATAGTGGCGCCTCAGGCGGCCCAGCTGCTCCTGCATGATGCCCAGATTGCACAAGACGGAGCGGGGGAAGTTGGGATCGCAGAGGAGGAAGGTCGCCACGTCCTCGGGGTTCATGCCGCGCGGATGCGAGCGCCTGAAGGCCTGGTAGCCGGCGGCGGAGCGCAGCAGCGCCACCCAGTAGCTGGCGTCGGCCGCCGAGCCGGAGGCGGGATCGTCCGTGCGCGCCTCGAAGCTCAGGAACCGCGCATCGAGGAGGCGGGTCGTCTGGTCGGCGCACTCGATGGCAGCACCCAGCCGGTAGAAGGCCCAGGCCTCGTCCCGGTAGAAGGTGCCCTCGGTGATCCCGGCGTGGGTGTCGCAGCCCTCCTTGATCGACGAGCACAGGCGGGCGAGGCGCTGCTCGCTGATGTCGCCCGGCTGCAGGCTCAGGATCTTGCGATAGAAGATGTTGAGCTGGATCCACATCTCGGTGGAGATCAGCGGCCGCAGCGCCCGCGCGTTCTCGCGCGCGAAGTGCAGGTCGGAGACGATCGAGCTGGGGTTGGCCCGGTCGATCAGATAGAACTCGAGCACGGTCTGCGCCGTCCGCTCGGGATGCTTCTCGGCATAGCGCTCGAGGTCGCCGTTGATCGCCAGCACCGCACCCCAGTCGTGCGAGCCGCGGCTGTCGCGCGCGAAGGTCTCCTGGACGTCGAGGATTCTCGCCAGGTTCTCGGCCCGCTCGACATAGCGGGCGAGCCAGAACACGCATTCGGCGTAGCGCGCGAGCAGGCGGCTCAAGGGACGTCCTCCGCCAGGACCCAGGTATCTTTCGAGCCGCCGCCCTGCGAGGAGTTGACGACGAGCGAGCCCTTGCGCAGCGCCACCCGGGAGAGGCCGCCCGGCAGCACCCAGGTCTTGCGTCCGGTGACGGCGAAGGGCCTGAGGTCGATGTGCCGGGGCTCGATGCCGCCGTCGGCGAGCGTGGGCGCCACCGAGAGGTCGATGACCGGCTGGCTGATATAGTTCGAGGGGTCGGCCACGAGCTTGCTGCGGCAGAGATCGAGCTCGGCCTTGCTGGCGCGCGGCCCGATCGTGAGGCCATAGCCGCCCGATTCGCCCACCGGCTTCACGACCAGCTCGCCCAGATGCTCGAGCGTGTAGGCGAGCGCCTCCTTCTCGCGGCAGATATGCGTCTCGACGTTCTCGAGGATCGGGTCCTCGTCGAGATAGTAGCGGATCAGCCGCGGCAGATAGGCGTAGATGGCCTTGTCGTCGGCGACACCGGTGCCGATCGCGTTGGCCAGGGCCACGTTGCCCTTGAGATAGGCGCGCACCAGCCCGGGCACGCCCAGGAGGCTGTCCGGCCGGAACACCTCGGGATCGAGGAAGTCGTCGTCGATCCGGCGGTAGACGACGTCCACCTGCAGGGGGCCTGCGATCGTCCTCATGAAGAGGCGGTCGTCGTCGACGAAGAGGTCGCGGCCCTCGACCAGCGGCACGCCCATCTCGCGTGCCAGGAAGACGTGCTCGAAATAGGCCGAGTTGAAGACGCCGGGCGAAAGGAGGACGACCTGCGGATCCTCGACCCCTTCGGGCGCTATCTCGCAGAACGCGTCGTGCAGCCGCCGCCCATAGTCCGAGACCGATCGGATCGGCAGCTCGTTCATGATGTCGCTGAACGAGCGCAGCATCAGATGCCGGTTCTCGACCACGTAGGAGACACCCGAGGGCGAGCGCGCATTGTCCTCGAGCACGCGGAACTGGCCCTGCCCGTCGCGCACGAGGTCGGTGCCGTCGATCTGCACGAAGGTGCCGTGGCGCGGCTTGGCGCCCACCATCTGCGGGCGGTAGTTGGCGTTGCCCAGCACCAGCTCCCTCGGCAGCACGCCATCGTTGAGCGCGTGCTGGGGGCCGTAGATGTCGGCGAGGAAGAGGTTGAGCGCCGCCACGCGCTGCACCACGCCGGCCTCGATCTTCTTCCAGTCGGAGGCTGTCAGCACGCGGGGGATGACGTCGAAGGGCAGGATGCGGTCGATGGCGTTGCCGTCGCTGTAGACCGTGAAGGTGATGCCCTGATCGAAAAGCTGGATCTCGGCGTCGCGGGCCCGGGCGCGAAGCTCCTCCAGGCCCAGCCGGTCGAAGCGGTCGAGCACGGCGCGCACCTGGGGCCGCGCGCTCCCGGTCATGCCCAGGAACTCGCAGAAGAAGCCGTTGGGGTCGTAGCCCGTGAAGGCCGTGGAAGCCGGTTTGTCCATCAGCCCTTCCCGAATATCCTTCGCCGGGCCCATAGAAGCCCGCCTCGGATCGAGAAGCAACGCCCATGCCACCGACGACGGCACGGGCCCCCGCGGCCGGGCCGGCCGGGCCCGCCGCCGGATCGGGCTCCCGTCGGCCCGAGGAAGGAGGCTCGCAAGAGGCAGATCTGCCTCTTTCCTGGGCCCGCCGTCCTTGGACGATGCAGGCTCTCAGCCGCGCGCTGCCCCCTCGATCGCGCACAAGCTCCTGGCCAGGCCGTCCGGGCCGCGCCTAGGCTGCCCAAGGCAGGGAGAGGTGACCCATGACCGGAAAAAACCGTCAGGTGCGGCTGCGCGCACGCCCCGATGGGATTCCCCAGGCGCAGCACTTCGAGGTCGTGGATGCGCCGCTGGACCCGCTCGCCGACGGCCGGTTCCGCGTCCGCAACGCCTGGCTCTCGGTCGATCCGGCGATGCGCGGCTGGGTGTCGGCGGTGGGGAACTATTCGACACCCGTCGGCATCGGCGAGGTGATGCGCTCCTTCGCGGTCGGCCTGGTGGTGGAGAGCCGCCACCCGGACTATGCGGTGGGCGAGCAGCTGGTCGGCATGTTCGGCTGGCAGCATTACGCGGACTCGGACGGCCGCGAGGTGGTCCGCCGCGTGCGCGAGCACGACCTGCCGCTCTCGGCCCAGCTGGGCATCCTGGGCGTGAGCGGCATCACCGCCCTCCTGGGGCTGACGCTGATCGGCGAGCCCAAGCCCGGGGAGACGGTGCTCGTTTCCACGGCAGCCGGCTCGGTCGGCGCCGCGGTCGGGCAGATCGCCAGGATCCTGGGCTGCCGTGCCGTGGGCATCACCGGCGGTCCTGCGAAGCTGCGGCTCTGCCTCGACGCGTTCGGCTACGATGCGGCGCTGGACTACAAGGCCCCGGGCGACCTCTCGGCGGCGGTAGCGGGCGCCTGCCCGGACGGCGTGCACGTCTATTTCGACAACACCGCCGGCCCGGTCAGCGACGCCGTGCTGCCGCACCTGGCGGTGGGTGCCCGCGTCGTGATCTGCGGCACCGCTTCCGTGCCGAGCTGGGACCCGCCGCCCACGGGCCCGCGCGTCGAGCGCCACCTCCTGGTCAAGCGCGCCCGCATGCAGGGCTTTTTGTACTTCGACCATGTGGGCGGGGCGGAGGAGGCGATCGCGAGGCTCGCAGGCTGGCTGCGCGAAGGCAGGCTGCGCTACCGCGAGGACATCCTGGAGGGGCTCGAGAGCGCACCCGACGCGATCGCCGGCCTTTACCGCGGCGAGAATCTGGGCAAGCGCCTGATCCGGGTCGGGGCGGCCTGAGGCCTCGTGACGGGCGTCCGGCTCGCCAGGCGCGCCCTCATGGCCGGGCGATGCTGTAGCGCTCCATCTTGCGATAGAGCGTGCTCCGCGAGATGCCGAGCGTTCGGGCGACCTGGGCCAGGTTGCCGCCCTCGTGGCGCCGCATCGCCTCCTCGATCGTCCGCCGCTCGCCGTCCTCGAGGTTGAGCGGGACCCCCTCGGGCGCCCTGGTCTCGCCGACGGGCGCCCCCGCCGCCGTCGGGCGCAGCTCCGGCGGCAGGTCGTCGACGGTGATCTCCTCGCCCTCCACCATCAGCAGCAGGCTCTCGACGAGGTTGCGCAGCTCGCGGACATTGCCCGGCCACGGGTAGCGCCTGAGCGCCTCCAGCGCGTCCGGCGCGAGGCCGCAGGGGCAGAGCCCGTGGCGGAAGGCCAGCCGGTCGCAGAAATGGCGGATCAGCAGATCGGTGTCGCCCGTGCGGTCGCGCAGCGGCGGGATGCGCAGGTTGAGGACACCGATGCGGTAGTAGAGATCGCGGCGGAAGCGCCCGGCCGCCACCTCCTCGCTCAGCACGCGGTTGGTCATCGCGATCAGCCGCACGTCGACGCGCCGGGGCCGGTGGTCGCCCACGCGGTAGACGACACCCTCCTCCAGCACGCGCAGGAGGTAGGGCTGGAGATCGAGCGGCAGCTCGCCGATCTCGTCCAGGCACAGCGTGCCGCCATGGGCGAGCTCGAAGCGGCCGGGACGGCCCTCGGCCGCGGCACCGGTGAAGGCGCCCTTCACATAGCCGAACAGCTCGCTCGCCAGCAGCTCCTTCGAGACGGCGCCGCAGTTGAAGGCGACGAACGGCCCCTCGCTGCCGGGGCCCGAGCCGTGGATGGCGCGCGCGAAAAGCTCCTTGCCGACGCCCGTCTCGCCCTCGATGAGGACGGGCGCCCGGCGCCGCGCGATGCGGCGCGCCCGCTCCATGGCTGCGCGCAGCGCGGCGCTGGCGCCGACGATGCCCTCGAACGACCCTCGCTCCAGGTCGCCCTCGTGCGCGCTCGAGGAGACGGTCGCACGGCCCTGTCTCTCCGGCTTCGGGCGTGCCGGGATCACGAGGAGCGCGCCCATGGTCTCGCCGTTCGAGACGATGGGCCGTACCCAGTCGGGCGGGAGGCCCGGCGGCAGGCGTGCCGCCCAGTCCCGGGCCTGCCAGGCGCCCTCGAGGTCGACGATCCGCATCCCCTTCTCGAGATTGTCCGAGAGCGCCCAATGGCGGAGCAGGGTCCGCGCCCGATCGCTCACCTGCAGGACGCGGCCGTGGCGGTCGAGCGTGACGACGCCGTCGCTCACCCACCCCTGGATCTGCTCGAGCGAGGCCTCGAGGAGGCGCAGGCGGTCGGCGCGGGCCTGCTCCGCGAGAGCCCGCTCGATCTGGTGCGCGGCGACGACGGCCAGCGCCAGATTGTGGCGCTGGAAGGTCGCCTTCGGCCCGGAGATGTCGAGGAGCCCGATGATGGTGCCGTCGTCGGGGTCGTGGATGGGGGCGCCCGCACAGGTCCAGGACTTGATGCCCTCGCAGAAATGCTCGGCCGCGTGGACCAGCACCGGCTGGCGCGTCACGAGCGCCGTGCCGATGCCGTTGGTGCCGGCGACGCACTCGTTCCAGTCCCCGCCCGGCTCGAGATGGATCTCGCGCGCCGAGGCGATCGTCCGCCGGTCGCCGACGCTCTCCAGCACCACGCCCCGCGGGTCCGTGACCAGCATGATCGAGCCCGTGCCGGTCAGCAGGTCGACCGCTTGGGCCAGGGTCGGCGAGGCGGCGGCGAGCAGGCTGCGATGGGACAGCCTGAGCTCGTGAATGCCCTCGTCCGAGACGGGGAGGGGTGCGGCGTGGCCGTGCGCGTCCACGCCGTGCTCGAGGCTCCGCTGCCAGGAGCTGACGACGAGGCCCCGCGCCAGCGGACGGCCTTCCACGCCCGAGAGGAAGTCCTCCCAGGCGCGCATGATCGCTGCGTCGTCGACCCGGCGAAGGGTCCCTGATCTGGCCGGCATCGGATCTGCCCCCCGAGCCTGAGGTCCAGCTTGTTGGGTCCGCTATGGACCATGGGTTCGGTCAAGCTTGACCGTATCGCTTAGTATAGTGCCGTCGAGCGCGAAAGGCGCATGACTTTGCGGTTATCATCGTGGCCTGCCCCGAGGGGCTCGGCGCACGGCCCGGGCCTGCCCCGGACCGTGCGCCTGAGCCTCGACCGACAGCGCGCGGCGGAGCTCACTGCCGGCCGAGCTTTTCGGCACCGCCGCCGCGGGCAGGGCCCGCCGTCGGGTCGGTAGCCTCGGGCTCGTCGACGATCAACGTGTGGCTGCTGAGGATCAGCACCGCGGCCGAGGCTGCGTTGCGCACCGCCGTCGTCGTCACCCTGACCGGATCGAGGATCGAGGCCTCGACGAGATCGACCAGCCGGCCGCTGCGCGCGTCGAGCCCCGTGCCGTCCTGCGCCGCCGCGACGCGGGCGACGATCTCCTCGCCGTCGAAGCCCGCATTCTCGGCGATGCGGCGGAGCGGGGTCGCCAGCGCCCGCTGGAACAGGCGCACGCCCTCGCGCACGCCGCCCTCGCTGCGCTCGGCCAGCGCATCCAGCCGTGGCGCTGCCTGGAGGAGGGCGGCCCCGCCACCCGGCAGCACGCCCTCGGCCGCAGCCGCCCGGGTCGCCGCCACCGCGTCGTCCAGCAGCTGGACGCGGCGCTTCTGCTCCGCCGGCGTGGCGCCGCCCGCCATGATGACGGCGGTGCCGCCGGTGAGCTTGGCCAGCCGCTCCTCGAGCTTGTCGTGCTCGATGTTGGGCGGCGCCATCTCGAGCTGGCGCTGCACCTGGGCGCGGCGGGCACGGACGGCATCGGCAGCGCCGCCGCCCTTGAGCAGCGTCGTCTCGGCCTGGCCCACGATGGCCCGGCCGGCCGAGCCCAGATCCTCCTGTGTCACCGCCTCGAGCCGCCCGCCCAGGTCGCGCGCGATCACCCGGCCGCCGGTGATGATCGCCAGATCCTCGAGCATCGCCTGGCGCCAATGGCCGAACTCGGGCGGATGCACCGCCACCGCAATGCCCCGGCCGTCGCGGCGGAAGGCAAGGAGCGCCTGGACCGCCTCGGGCGCCACCTCGTCCGCCACCAGCAGCAGCGGCCGCGCCAGCCCTTGGGCGAGCTCGAGCGCCGCATCCAGCTCGTCGGCGCTCTCGATCCGCCGGTCGGTCAGCAGCACGAGCGGCTCGTCCAGCACGGCGCGCATCGTCTCGACGTCGGTCGCCATGTGGCGCGAGTGGTAGCCGCGGTCGAAGGCCATGCCCTCGGTGATGCGCAGCTCGTCCTCGTGCGTGGCGCCGAAATCGACCGTGACGATGCCGTCGGGCCCCACCCGGTCCACCGCCTCGGCGACGAGGCGGCCCAGCGCCCGGTCGTTGGCGGCGAGCGTCGCCACCGCCTCGAGCGGCGCCCGGCCACGGGCCGGACGGGCATGGGTCCGGAGATGCTCGATCACCGCCAGCGCTGCCTGCTCGATGCCGTCGGCCACGTCCACCGGCCGCACCGGCCCCTCGATGATGCGCAGTCCCTCCTGGATCAGCGCGTCGGCCAGCACGGTGGCCGTGGTCGTGCCGTCGCCGGCGAGCTCGTTCGTCTGCCGCGCCACCTCGCGCACCACCCGCACGCCCAGATCCTCGAAGCGGCAGGGCAGCTCGATCTCCTCGGCGATGCTGACCCCGTCGCGCGAGACGATGGGCGTGCCGATCGGCCGGTCGATGATCACGTTCATGCCTTTCGGCCCGAGCGTGCCGCCCACGGCGAGCGCGAGCTTGCCGACCCCGCGGCCGAGCGCGGCGCGCGCCTCGGCCCGATGCAGCATCAGTTTCGCCATCCCCGTCTCTCCCTTTTCTGGCCTGCCGCCTAGCGCGCCGAGCGGGCGGCGGCCTCGCGGACGAAGTCGTAGAGCGTGGGCTCGCCGGGCGGTGCCGCGTCCTCGTAGCGGGCACGCAAGAGCCCGCGGCAGATGAGCCCGTTGAACTCCATGTTGAGCCGGGCGCTCCTCAGCCGGTCGCGATAGCCCTTGAGCGCCGCCGGCTGGATCGGGTCCCCGTCGACCGTGACGAAGGCCTCCGGCCCCGGCCCGCCGATGAGCCTGCGCATGTCGAGATAGCGCTCGCGCGCCACGGCCGCCTCGGCGGATTCGAGCGCCAGCAGGGCGAGCTCCGCCCGGCTCAGCGCCAGGATCGCGGCGTCGCCCCAGCCGGCATCGCTGAGCGCCTCCAGCATGCGCTCCTGGCGGCTCTGGAAGGCCTTGCGGCGGAACTTGAGGCGCAGCGCCTCGAGGTCCTCGCCCTCGGCCTCGTCGCCGAAGGTCTCCTTGAAGGAGTGGCCCTGGGCAATGCCCCGGTTGATCGCCTCGCCGTACATGTGCTCGTCGAGCTCGACGGCGACGCCGCGCACCCAGGGCAGCGAGAGGGCCGCCTTCCTCAGATCATCGGCCATCAGGAAGGCGAAGTTGGCAGCGCACCAGTAGGTGGGGAGACGGAAGTGGATGTGGACGCGGTCGCCCGCGTCCAGCTCGACCGCGGTGACGAAGCGCAGCTCCGTCACCGGCTCGTCGAGCTCGGGATCCACCACCGTCGCGAGGCGGGCCCAAAGCGCCGCCAGGCGCTCCGCGGCCCGGGCGTCGGTCGTGGCGGCCATCGGCCCTACTCCGCGGCCACGGCCGTCGCGGTGTCGCGCGCCAGCTTCTTCTTCTGCGCCTCGACGTCGATGCCGTAGAGACGGGCGGCGTTGAGGCCCAGAATCTTGCGCTTCGTCTCGAGGTCGAGGGTGACACCCTTGTCGCGCTGGATCTCGTCCGGCAGCTCGTGCGCCATGAACTGCTCGATGATCCAGTTGGGCGTCCAGATGCCGTAGTCGCTGCCGTAGAGCAGCCGGTCGGGGCCCATCCAGAACAGCAGCTCCGAGATCACGTGGTTGAAGTAGTCCTTGCGGCTGTGGATGAAGGGGATCGCCACGGCGAGGCCGGCATAGACGTTGGGCTCCTGCACGGCGATCCAGCAGAAATCGTCGAGCCGCGGCAGCCCACAATGCTCGACGATGAAGTTGAGCTCGGGGAAGTTGGTGGCGGCGCCGTCCACGTCGGCCACGTCGAACGCGTCGCGGTCGAGCGGCAGGATCGTCGGGCCCTTGTGGACGTGGATATTCTTGATGCCGAGCTTCTGGGATTCCTCGAGATAGCGCTCGGCCCAGGCGTCGGTGAGCTTCCAGCCGCGGCTGGCGCCGTTCCACTCGGCCGTATAGAGCTTCACGCCGGTGATCTTGTGGGTCTCGACCATCTGGCGCAGCGCGTCGAGCCCGGCCTCGCCATCGCGTGGATCCCACGCACCGTTCAGGATGAAGCGGTCCGGATGCTGCTTCTTGACGACGGCGTTCTGCTCGATCGTGTTGAAGCCGGTCTTGTAGAACTCCTTGAGGTAGGTCGACTGGAGGATCGCCATGTCGTCCTGGCCCTGCACGAAGAGGTCGTCGTACATGGCCTCCGGCCCGTATTTGTCGAACTTCTCCTTGGGCCAGACGCGATCCTTGGGACTAAGCGCCGAATGGTAGCCATAAAAGCAGTCGATGAACTGTTGGCCATGCTTGTTCTTGATATTGCCTGGGCTCGCATCCCAGCAATGGACGTGCCCGTCGATGACGAAAATCTCGTCGCCGCCTGCCGTCTTGTACATGTCCTGCCTCCGCCGCGTTGATGTTGCGCTTGAAGTCGGTTGAAAGGTCCGCCGGCCGCGGGGGGAGAGGTGGCGGCCGGCGGGGGAAAAGCCCTATTCGTAGGCCATCGCCTCTTCCATGTCACCGAAGAGGACGACCGTGTCGTCGTCGACCATGACCATGCGGCCATAGTGGGTCGAGGTGGAGATCTCGAAGAGATAGGGCGTCATCTCGCGCCCCAGCGCCTCGCTGATCTCGTCCATCTTGAACTCGATCTTGCCCTCGCCGTCGATGCGGATCATCGCCGGCATGTAGGTCACCTTGATGCCCGGCTTCTGCTCCATCACCTCGGCGATGCAGCGCGCCTCCACGCTGTCGTTCATCGTCACACCGCACTGGTGCGAGATCGTGCCCTCGAACTTGAGCTCGTTCATGGGCTTGAAGATGTTGAACTCCTGGGCGGTGCTCATGCTCGCTTTCCCCTGGCTTCGTTGTCTCAGGCGGCCGGTGCCGTGGCCGGAACCTTGATGCCGATCTCCTGGCAGATCGCGGCCAGGCGGTTGGCGGCCGAGGCCATGGCCTCCGGGAACTGGGCCACCTTCACGCGAGGCAGCGACCAGATCGGCTGGAGCTGGGCCGCCGCCTTCGAGGCGAGGCTCCCATGCTTCTTGAGCCAGCCCTCCATCACGGCGCGGTTCGCCTTGCCGTGCGACGGGTCCTCGGCCAGCATGTGAAAGAGCTCCACCGTGTTGGCGAGGTTCTGCTCGTAGTCGGCCTCGGCCGCCGAGACGACGGTGGGTGTCACGAAGTCGTTCTGCGCTGCCGCCGCCTGCATGATGAAGCCGCTGCGGAAGAGCTCGGCCACCAGCGGCTCGAAGACGACATTCGTCGCAAAGTACTGCTCGAGATAGTCGTCGGCTCCGAGGATGCTCTCGACCGCCTCGCGCGTGCCCTGCCAGATCGGGTCCTCGACCCAGTGCTTCTTGCCGGCCTCGGCATCGAGCGCCTCGATGTCGAGGCCGATCTCGCCCAAGATAAAGGGTAAGATCCTGGGAGAAGCGCAGCTTGTAGGACGAGTTGGTGAGCGTCGCGTTGTTGACCATCTGGGTGTAGCCGTAGCGCTGCGCGTGCATCAGCGCCTTGCCCAGCCCGTACTCGGCATGCTTGTAGGCACCCAGATGGTCCTGCAGCACCTTGACCCAGCGCGGATCGAAGCGCTTCGGAGCGCCGCTGGCCCGCGCATTGTCGACGACGTTCTTGAGCATGCCCTCGATCGTCGACTGGCGCTGATAGTGGGTGCGCTCCCACTCCTGGTCGGGTGCGCGGAACTTGTGCCAGTCCGAGCTTTTGAGCTTCGTCCAGTCCTTGGAGTAGGTGGGCGTGCCGTCGGCAAACGAGATGATCCAGTTCTGGAGCAGATAGCGCTCCGGATCCGGCTGCACGTCGACCGTCATGTCCTCGTAGTGGGTGGCCTTGCGGCCCTTGGGCTCGAAATAGTTGTACTTGCGGCTGTCCCAGCCTGGGAAATGCTTGGAGCCGGCGGCGCCTGAGACGACCGCGTCCTGTTCTTGCACTTGGCCTTCCATCGCGAAACCTCCCTTGGGATTGCGGTTCAGCGTAGCGCTGGGGTGAACTTGTCGAAGTGGATGTGCTCGGGCTCGAGGCCGGCCATCTGCAGGACCGGCAAGGTCGCATCGATCATCGGCGGCGGCCCGCAGCTGTAGGCGTCGGCCGTCTCGAGGTCGGCCAGCTCCTTGAGATGCGCGCGCAGGACGTCGTGAACGAAGCCCTGCTCGCCCGCCCAGGCGTCGCCCTCCTCGAGCGCCGAGAGGGCGGGGATGAACCGGAAGTCCTCGAGCCGCTGCGTCAGCGCCTCGAAGCGGTCCTGCCAGAAAAGATCCTGCGGTCGGCGGGCCCCGTAGAAAAAGCGGATGGGCCTCGTCGGATCGGCCTCGATCTGGTCGCCCAGGATCGACCACAGGGGCGACATGCCGGACCCGCCGCCGATCAGCAGCATGGGTCCGCTCCGCCCCTCGCGGCGAAAACAGGTGCCGTAGGGCCCGCGCAGCTCGAGCGCGGTGCCCACCTCGAGCCCCCCGTCGAGCAGCGAGGAGAAGGCGCCCTCGGGATAGCGCTTGATGATGAACTCGAGCTCGCTTCCCTCGCTCGGCGCATTGGCCATCGAGAAGGAGCGGGTGAGGTCCCGGTCCGGCACGGTGATGTCGACATACTGCCCGGCATGGAAGCGGAGCGGCTGGTCGATCGCCACCACCAGGCGGCGGATGTCGTGGGTCAGGGCCTCGACGGCGGTGATGCGGCCCGCATAGTCCTTGACCGGGATCGAGTGCTTGAGCAGCTCCTCGTCGAAGTTCAAAAGCTCGACCTCGAGGTCGCTGAAGGCGAGCGTCCGGCAGAGCAGCACGTGGTTGCTCTCGCGCTCCATGTCGGACAGCGCGAAGGTCGAGTATTTCTTGAGCTCGATGTCGCCGTCGAGAAGCAGGGACTTGCAGGAGGCGCACTGGCCCTCCTTGCAGCCGTGCATCAGGGCGATGCCCTGGCGGAAGGCGGCCTCGAGCACGGTCTCGCCTTCCTCGACCTCCATCTCGATGCCGACCGGCTCCAGCCGTACCGTGTGGACGGCCGGCTTGGTCTTGAGGTTGCTGGCCATGGGAGCGCACACCTCCGTCCGATGCCGCGAGCGGCGCCGGTGGTCGTTCCGTTGCGGGAGAGGTAGCGGGGCCGGAGGACCGGCCCCGCCGCTCGTCAGTTGCAGGGCTTGATCGTGTAGCCCTTGCGGTACTCGTCGATGTGCGTCGCCCGCTGCTCCGGCGTCATCTCCCGGAGATTGATGATCGGGCTCTGGATCGTGTAGCCACGCACATGGTCGAGGGTCCACATGTCCTTCTCCTCGAAGGACAGATGCGGCTGGGCGATCAGCGTCTTGCCGTCCGGCCGGACGAAGCCCATGTCCTTGATCGCGTCCGCCAGGTCCCAGCCGTGATAGACCTCCTCCCACTGGCGCCGGCCGCTGAAGCGGCCCATCGCCGGCGTCGGGCGGCCCTTGTACTCGGCGGCGAACGCCTCCTTGTGGGTCCAGCGGTCGATCTCGTGACCGTAGGTGTAGAGCTGGCCGTCGACCTCGTCGACCTGCATGTCCTCGCGGATCAGGCAGGGCACCAGGTTGGACCAGCAGCGGTGCGGGTAGACATAGCCGGTGTCGGCGAAGGTGATGGGCGTGCTGCCGGGCTTGCTGAGCTTGCGGTACCACTCCCACCAGTTGCCGTACTCGTTGTACCAGCCCGGATACTTGGCCTCGAACCACTCGAAGTCGCGCTCGTCCAGCGGGTCGATGCGCCAGAAGTTGGCCCACCAGCCGGCCGAGAAGAACTGCGCCACCTTGTGCACATAGCCCTTCTTGACGATCCGGTCCCACGCCTCGGCCACGTCGTCGTGGTGGATCTTGATCCCGTACTTCTCGAGCGGGAGCATGTAGGTGCGGTAGTAGTCCTCATAGATCCACCGATGCCACAGCTCGGCGTAGCTCTCTTTCTTCTTGTCCCTGTTCTTGGTGCCGTACTCGACGATCGTGCCGATCGCGGCGTCGACGATCCCGTGATTTTGCCAGAAGGCATAGCGGATGTCGCGCTCGAGCAGCAGATGGTTGTCGGGATTGTTGAGGATCGACATCAAGAGCGAGTGGCCGTTGCCGATGTGGCGCGACTCGTCCGACTGCACCGACAGGAAGACGGTGGGCAGCGCATAGTCGCCGTTGCGCGCGGCCTCCGACGGCATGGCCACGAAAAGCGTGTTGGTGAACGCCGTCTCGGCCACGACCTGGAGATAGACATTGGCCGCCGTGATGGCGTCGCCGGTGATGAAGCCCTCGCCGAACTGGCGGCCGATCGTCGTGGCGTAGCACTTGCCGAACGCCGCCTCGGTGATATCGAACCCGGCCGGGTCGATATAGTTCTCCATGTACCACTTCTTGAGGTTCATCTGGATCGTCGAGTGCCGGAACTCGTCGATCATCTGCATCGTGAAGCCGGTGCGCAGGTCGTCGCCCGGCGCCAGGCGCCCGAGCATCGCCATCGACCGCGCGGCCGAGATCTCGGGGAAGGGGATGATGGCCAGGAACAGCTTCATCCACTCGACCCAGCGCGGCTGCACATTGCTGAACATGTCGCCGCGCAGTGCCGCATCGAGGGCGCCGTAGACGCGATTGTCCTTCTCTTCCTGCATCGGGAAGTAGGAGCGAAGAACCTGCTTCATCGGGTCCTTCGGCGCCTTCGAGATCTTGTAGTCGGTGGGGAAGGTCATCGCCTCCTGGACATAGGATGGCGTCCAGCCGAGATCGGCGATGCGGCGCGCGGCCTCGCCGACGCTGATGCCCTTCTGTTTGGTGATCTTGTTCAGTGAGAGAGCGCTCGACATTCCATTCTCCCTGTGCCGTTCCAAGACGGGCTGGGTTCGGAATGACCGGTGGGATCTCCGGTCAGCTCGCTCGGGGATCAGGCGATGACGTCGCCCCGGGGATCGTCGATCCCCAAAGGGCCTGGATACTCCGCCGCGCCATGGTCAGCGCCTGCCTCCCCGGAAGAAGCCCGCATCGCTCGTCCGGCGATGCTTGGTAACATGGGCTATAAAGCAAGGTTCGTGCCAGACAGATGAAATACGCAATCACCGGCTGCGCACGCGATATTTTGAGTGATCCTGTCGTTCTTTCTCCTCGTCTGTCCCAGTCTGCGACAGGTCCATGTCTCATGTGTCCCATTCTGGGACAGCGGACACGCCGCCGCTCATGAAAGGGTCGGCCCGTCGAGGCGCTCGACGATCGCCTCGAGCTTGCGGCTCAGCTCGTCGCGCTCGGCATCGAGCGCTGCCAGCGCCGCGTCCACCTTGGCCCGCAGCTGCAAAAGCTCCTCGTGCGGCCGGTGGCCGACGTCGGCGTCCGGCCGATGCTCGCGGGCGCCGAGCTCGAGCCCGAGGCCGGCACGCCGGCTCTCGAGGCTCAGATGCTCGGCATTGATCGCGATGAGGCGCTCGACGATGGCCTTCCTTGCGGCCATCAGCACCTCGAACGCATCCTCGCTCATCGTCGTGCCTCGGGTCGGGGTGGACGCGGCCTGGCCGCCGTCTCAGGGCACCAGCACGGCGCGCCCGCGCACCTCGCCGTGGTGCAGGTCGTGCAGCGCCTTGTTGGCGTCGGCCAGGCTGTAGGTGCGGGTCGCGAGCTTGACGAGCCCGCGGTCGGCCAGCGCCATCAGCTCGACCAGCTCGGGATAGGTGCCGACGAGGTTGCCGACGATCGTCTTCTCGGACGTGATCATGTTGATCGTCGGGATGTCGACCTTCCCGCCATAGCCGACGATGTAGTAAAAGCCGGCATTGCGGGTCATGGCGAGGCCCTTCTCGACCGCGTCGCCCTCGCCCACGAAGTCGATCACCGCCTCGGCGCCATGGCCGCCGGTGAGCGCCAGCACCTCCTCGACCTCGTCGGCCCCGGCCTTGATGCAGTGATGCGCCCCGCACTCGCGCGCGAGCTCGAGCGCCTTGTCCGAGGCGTCGATGGCGATGATCTCGGCGGCGCACAAGGCTGCCAGCACCTGGATGCCGATATGGCCGAGGCCGCCGCAGCCGATCACCGCCGCATACTCGCCCGGCAGCAGATGGCGCGAGGCCTTCTTGGCCGCCCGGTAGGCGGTGAGGCCGGCATCGGTGTAGGGCGCCACGTCCTTGGGCGCCAGGCTCTGCGGCAGCTTGATGAGCGCGCGCTCGCCGGTCAGGAGATACTCGGCATAGCCGCCATTGGCGTTGATGCCGGGAAAGCTGCTGTTGCCCGCGTGCATGTCGTCGCCGCGGCGGCAGGCGAGGCAGTGGCCGCTCGTCACCAGCGGGTGGCAGATGACGGGATCGCCCACCTTGACGCTCTCGACGCCGTTGCCCACGGCCTCGACCCAGCCGGCGTTCTCGTGCCCCATGATGTAGGGCAGGCGCACGTCCACATGGTCGCGCCAGATGCCCTCGACGATGTGCAGGTCGGTGCGGCAGACGCCGGCACCGCCGATACGGACCACGACGTCCGTGGGCTTCTCGATCTTCGGATCGGGAACGTCCTCGTACCGGACGAACTCGGAATTCTTGAGAGTGACGTCGTAGGCGTGAAGCACGGCCGCCTTCATCGTCTGACCTCCGCTGCGCATGAGCTTGCCTGATCGCAGGAAGAAGACTGCAACGGGCGTGCCAGCGGCCTTTCCCGGTGCTGCTCCCCGCGTCTTTCACTTTCCCTGTTCAGTTCTGCAACAGATGTGCGCTGAGCACCTGTTCAGATCCTGAACGCCCCGGCGCGTCCAGGCCCGCCCAGCGAAGATAGTTGACTAGGAAACAGGCTCGGGTTAGTTTCCTTGTCAACAAAGGAGATCCGATGCCCGCGAGCCCTATCGTGTCCGAGCTGACGGCGCATCTCGGCTACTGGCTCAGGGCGGTCTCGAACCACGTCTCCCACGCCTTCGCGGCCAGGCTCGCGCAGCGGGGTGTCACCGTCGCCGAGTGGGTGATGTTGCGCGCGCTCTATGACAAGGAGCCGACCCTGCCCAGTCGGCTCGCCGAAGCCATGGGCATGACGCGGGGCGCCATCACGAAGCTCGCCGACCGGCTGATCGCCAAGTCGCTGATCGAGCGGCGGGCGAGCCCGGAGGACGGGCGGGCACAGACGCTGGCGCTGACGGCCCGGGGCAGGGCGCTCGTGCCGGAGCTGGCGGCGCTCGCCGATCAGAACGACGCCGAGTTCTTCGGCCAGCTCTCCGCGGCCGAGCGCCGCACGCTGGAGCGGCTGCTGAGGCGGATGGTCGAGCAGAGGCACATCACCGCCATTCCGGTCGCAGTGATCCGGAAGCGGTCAGATCGAGATGAGAAAGCCATGGATGACCGGAAGATCGAAGTCGCCCGCCGCTGTCTCGAGGGGGCGGAGAGCAACGGCATGACGTTCCCCGAGATCGTCGGCCTCCTGATGCAGGAGGGCTTCGAGAGCTACCTGATCGACTTCCGTCGTGCGACGGCCACCTATTATCTGCCCGACGGCGACAGCGTCTCGCTGCCCATCCACAAGCTCGAGGTGCCGATTGCGGCGGCCTTCGACGCGGCTGCCATCGAGGCCGCCATCAGGGAGGCGCAGCGGCTCGTGCCCGGCTACACCTACAAAGGCTTCTGCCGGAAGGTCGCGATCGCCGGCTGTGCCGGCTACATGGTCTCGTTCTCCGGGCGCCGCGCCCTTTACCTCGGCCGCACTGCCGAGACCCATGTCGAGCATTTTCCGAGCTAGAGAGCCTCGATACGGACAAAGCCGTATCCGTCGGCGCCAGATTCGGAGGACTGTGATCGACACAACATCCGGCCGGGAGATCCTGCGCTAGAAGGAGACCATCGGGAGGCACGCGTCACTCGAGTTGGAGGAACGGCTCATGTTCAGCATCCGACGCACGATCCTTCGCCCGGCGGCACTCACGGCGCTCATCGGCTCTGCTCTGGTTGCCGGCAGCGATGCGGCCAACGCAGGGCCCTTCTTCTCCGGCGACCCGATCACCAGCACGGGCTATTCCGGCTGGGCGGGTGCCGTCTCCTACGCCGACGCGCCGACGATGCCCGAGGGCGGGCCGTCGAGCCTCTACGGCTTTGCCTGGTACGAGGACGGCAACCAGCCCTGCCGCATCGGCACCTACTGGCGCACGCTCACCCAGGGCACCGAGGTCTACACCAACAGCGCCTTCGATCACTGCTCGGGCAGCCCCGGCAACCGCAAGGCCGTCATCTTCGCCGACAATCCCCGCTACTTCGTGCGCGGCATCGCGACCTGCTCGAGCAAGGTCGACAAGAACGAGCACCGTGTCAAAGGGGTGAAGATCTATGCCGCCAAAGTGTGGATGACGAAGCCCGACGTGGAGGCGCTCACCACCGTGCAGCTGGACGACCACGCGAACTGCGGCACCTGGAACGCCGCCGTCTTCTGCCCCGCGGGCCAGGTCGCCGTCGGCCTCGTCATCCACCGCGAGGACCGCTCGATGACCGGCCTCGGCCTGAGGTGCAGGCCCGTTCACTTCGATTAGCCGGGCGCAACTGCAGGTCCCATGGTCATTTCGGCATGGCCTCGAAGATCTCGGCGCCGTCCGGAATCTCCAGCCAGGCGGGCTTGTCGCGGGCAAAGACAAAACGCTCGATCCTGTACCAGAATGTCGGCGGGTCGAAAGTGCCGCCGGCTATTCCCTGCAGGCCGGGCAGGAACTCCAGTGTCCAGCCGACCGTCGTCCCGCAGCAGGCACAGAACTCCGTCTCGATCCAGCGACCCGCATCGGAGACGAGCCGGTAGGCTCTTGTCTGTCGCTCGGTGAAGGTGACGGCAGCGGCGTCGAAATAGACCGAGATGCCGAGGGCGCTGCCGGTTCTCTTCTGGCACCAGCGGCACGCGCAGGCGCTGACCCTGCTTGGCGCGCCCGTGGTGCGATAGCGCACCTTGCCACAGACGCATCCACCCTCGTGCACCTCGGTCATCGGCTGCGGATCCCGTGGTTGGCCGAGAATTGACGGATGATCTCGGCAGGATGGTCACGATGCGTCTGTCGGGCGCATCGGGCAACCCTCACCCGCGGGGATAGGCCTCGCATGGGACGTCGGCGCGGTCTCGGTCGGCGCCGATCCGGACGAGCCTGGCGCGGGGCCACGAGCGGGCGCTCGTCGGGCGAGGCGGACCGGGCATCGGGACAGTCAAAGCAAAATTGGCCCGCCGGACGGCGTCATGGTAACACCGATCCGATAGTCTTCGTCGATTTGGTGGGGCGGCCATGGACGTTGCAGCTTGGCTGCATAAGCTTGGATTGGAGCGCTACGAGCAGGCGTTTCGGGACAATGACGTCTCCGCCGAGGTGCTGTCCCACCTGACCGCCGACGATCTCAAGGACATCGGGATCACCTCGGTCGGCCATCGACGGATCCTCCTGGCTGCAATCGAGAGTCTCGGAGTGGAGGCTGCCACTGCCGCGCCGGAGCCCTCGGCGGCCCCGCCGCCAGCCGCCGAGGCGCCGCGCGAGGCCGAGCGCCGTCAGCTCACCGTGATGTTCGTCGACCTCGTCGGCTCCACCGAGCTGTCGGCGAGGCTCGATCCCGAGGACATGCGCGAGGTGATCCGCGGCTACCAGAACACCGTGGCGGGCGAGATCGGCCGTTTCGAGGGTCACGTGGCAAAGCTCATGGGCGATGGTGTCCTCGCCTATTTCGGCTGGCCCAGGGCGCACGAGGACGAGGCCGAGCGCGCCATCCGGGCGGGCCTGGCGATCACGCAGGCCGTGGCGCGCCTCGACGCTCCCGGCGGCGCGCTGGCGGCGCGCGTCGGCATCGCCACGGGGCTCGTGGTGGTCGGCGATCTGGTGGGCGAGGGCTCCGCGCAGGAGCAGGCGGTGGTCGGCGAGACGCCGAACCTCGCGGCACGGCTGCAGGCGTTGGCCGAGCCGGGCTGTGTCGTCATCAGCCAGGCGACGCGCCGGCTGATCGGCGGCCTGTTCGACCTGGCCGATCTGGGCCCCAGGCGGCTGAAAGGGTTCGCCGAGCCGATCACGGCTTTTCGGGTTCAGGGCGCCAGCCAGGCCGAAAGCCGCTTCGACGCGCTCCATGGGCAGCGCCTGACGCCGCTGGTCGGCCGCGAGCCCGAGCTCGCGATCCTCTTGGAGCGCTGGAGCTGGGCCAAGGACCGCGAAGGCCAGGTCGTCTTGATCAGGGGCGAGGCCGGCATCGGCAAGTCCCGTCTGCTGGACGCGCTGCGTGAGGCGCTGACCGGCGAGCCGCACGTTACCCTCAGACGCTTCTGCTCGCCCTACCACAGCAACAGCGCGCTCCATCCGATCATCACTCAGCTGGCGCACGCAGCAGGCTTTGCGCCCGCCGACGAGGCTCCCGAGAAGCTCGCGAAGCTCGAGGCGCTGCTCGCTCGGGCGGCCACGCGGCTCGACGAGGCGGTGCCGCTGATCGCCGGGCTGCTGGGCATTCCGCTCGATGGGCGCTATGCGGCCCCGAGCCTCAGCCCGCAACGGCAGAAGCAGCGCACCCTTGAGGTCCTGCTCGAGCAGCTGGCCGGCCTCGCCGGCGCGCAGCCGGTGCTCGAGCTCTATGAGGACCTCCACTGGGTGGATCCGACGACGCTGGAGCTGCTCGACCTCATGGTCGAGCGGGCACGCGATCTGCCGGTCCTGGTGGTGCTGACCTGCCGGCCGGAGTTCAGCCCGCGCTGGGCCGCGCACACCCATATCACCTCGCTGGCGCTCAACCGACTGGGGCGGCGCCAGGGAGCAGGCATCGCTGAGCGCGTCGCTGGTGGCAAGGGCCTGCCGGCCGACGTGCTCGATCAGATCGTAGCCAAGACCGACGGGATACCGCTGTTCATCGAGGAGCTGACCAAGACGGTCCTCGAATCAGGCGTGCTCATCGAGGCCGGTGATCACTACGAGCTGGCCGGCCCGCTGCCGGCGGTGGCAATCCCGGCGACCCTCCACGACTCCTTGATGGCGCGGCTCGACCGCCTCGCCGGGATCAAGGAGGTGGCGCAGATCGGTGCGGTGATCGGCCGGGAGTTTCGTCATGATCTCCTCCTCGCGCTCTCGCCCTTGCCGGAGCCCGAGCTCGAGGCAGCGCTCGATCAACTGTTCCGCTCCGAGCTCATCTTCCGTCGCGACGGCTCATCCGGGGCCACCTACAGCTTCAAGCATGCCCTGGTTCAGGACGCTGCCTATCAATCGCTCCTGAAGACCAGGCGGCAGGAGTTGCACGCGCGAATGGCCCGGATTCTCGAAGAGCAGTATCCGGAGCTTGTCGACGCCGAGCCCTACCTGCTCGCCCATCACCTGACCGAGGCTGGGATGGCGGAGAACGCCATCGGGCAGTGGCGGCGAGCCGGCGAGCAGGCGGCAATGCGCTCGGCCAACGTCGAAGCCATCGGCCACCTGCGTCGCGGCCTGGAGCTGGTCGAAAGCCTGCCCCCATCGCCCGACCTCGCGCGCCAGGAGATCGACCTTCGGATTGCGATGGGAGACGCCCTCGCTACCATCAAGGGTTTTGCCGCGCCGGAGATCGGTGAGGTCTATGCACAGGCGCGCAGGCTTTGCGATCGGATCGATGATCCGTCTCGCCTGTCGATGACGCTTCAGGGGAGCTGGTTCTTCCATGTCGTGCGCAGCGACCTCCATCGGGCCCTCGATCTGGCAGAGCAATGCCTCGTCTTGGCCGGGCGGTCGCGTGCGCCGATCACAAGGGCCGTCGGTCACCACATGATGGCCGGTCCGTTGGCTTGGCTCGGACGGTGGCAGGAGGCCGAGCGTCACTTTCGGCGCGGGATTGAGCTTGCCGCCTCGGAAGAGAACGGGATCGTCATGAGCATCAATGGGCTGGATCTGGAGATGTGGTGCCGATCGGTCGGCTCCCACAGCCTGTGGCATCTGGGCTTCCCCGCTCAGGCGGTCGAGCGTGCGATGATGGCGCTCGAGCGCGCTCAGGCCCGTCGGCAACCGTTCGGTGAGAGCATCGCGCGGGCCTATCTGGCCATGCTGCATCAGTTTCGACGCGAGCCCGCAGCCGCGGGCGAGCAGGCGGCAGCTGGCATCGCGCTCTGCGCCGAGCAGGGCTTTCCCTACTACCTCGCCTGGATGCAGGTCATCCAGGGATGGTCTCTCGCGGCCGATGGCAGCCCCGGGGAGGGCGTCGCCCGGATCCGGCAGGCGCTCGCCGCCATGGAGGCGACCGGTGCCAGGCTGAGGCGCCCTTACTATTTCTGCCTGCTGGCCGAGACCTGTGCGCTGTTCGAGCGGGTCGAGGAGGCGGACGCGCTCCTGGCCGAGGCGCTGTCGTTGGCGGACGCCTGGGACGAGCGATGGTGGGAGCCGGAAATCCATCGCCTCCGGGGTGACCTGCTGCGGCGCCGTGGCTCGACCGTCGAGGCGGGCGCCGCCTTCTCGCGCGCCCTGGAGTTGGCCAGGGGCCAGGACGCCAGGGTGCACGAGCTCCGCGCCGCCCGCGACCTCGCCCACCTCTGGGGTGAGCAGGGCAGGCGCGCCGAGGCCCACGACCTGCTGGCGCCTGTCTACGCCTCATTCACCGAGGGATTCGATACCGCGGACCTGCAGAACGCCAAGATCCTGCTCGACGAGCTGGCTTGACCACGCCTACTCAGGGCAGACGGCTGGATCATCCCGCCGCGTCACCTTCCGCTGAACGTCATCTGAGCCGGCGACGTCTCGATCGCCCGCCGCGACGAGCTGGCGGGTCCCACGGAGGCGACAGGGGGCGCAGTTCGGACTTCCGCTGAGCGCTCCGGGCCGCAAAGAAACATTGCCAGCAGCACCTCGTCGGACCAAGTGATGACGAGAAAGCTGCGCGGAAGCTGAGCCGCCATCCGGACAGGCGGCAGCCACAAGGGAGGCCCGCCATGCTGTCACCCCAGGAGCGTGTGGCGCGCGCGCGGACCGTCATGGAGCGCCGCGGCGTCGCCGTGCCCGACCTCCTGGCACCCGAGATCCGGGAGTCCTGGCAGCGCTGCCTCGATGCCGGCCTCGATCCCGCGCTCGCAGCCGTCGCCGATGATCGCCGACCGCCGGCGCCTGGTGGAGTCGCGCGAGCGCCACGACCTGATGCGACGCCTCGCCCTGGTCGAGATGCAGGGCCTCTACCACCAGATCTCCGGCTCCAACTTCCTCATCGCGCTGGCCGATCCGGAAGGCATGGTGCTCGACATCCTCACCGACGAGACCTTCAGCGAGACCGCCCGCGAGCGGCACATCGAGGCGGGTGGCCTGTGGGACGAGCCCTCGCAGGGCACCAACGCCCTTGGCCTCACCGTCGCCTGCGGCCGCGCCTCGGGCGTCCACGGCGGCGAGCATTTTTTCTCGGTTCAGAGCGGGCTCACCTGTGCTGCCGCCCCCATCCTCGCCCCCACGGGCGAGCTTTTGGGCGTGCTCGATGCGTCCAGCGACTGCCGCTCGCGCCAGCACCACACCATGGCGCTGGTAAAGATGGCGGCGCGCCAGGTCGAGACCCTCCTGTTCCGCGACCTGCACCGGCAGGACCTCGTCCTCATCTTCCACAACCGCCCCGAATATCTGCGCACCATGAGCGCAGGCCTCCTGGCGCTCGATCCCGAGGGGCGGGTGATCGCCCTCAACCGCCAGGCCGCCTTTTTTCTTCAGGGGCTCCCGGCGGGCGCCGGTGCGGCCTTCGACATGCTGTTCGCCGGCGGCTTCGAGGCCTTTCTCGACGGCAGCTTCCGTGGCGACACCGTGACCCTCGTCGATCGCACCGGCAGCCGCTACGCCGCGATGCTCGACAACCCGCCGGCTGCCCTCTCGCTGCGTCGCGGGCTCTCCACCGCGGCGAGCCGGCTGGCCCCGCCGCCGCGTCCGGCCGGCTTCGTGGCCGAGGACCCGGTGGTGGCGTCCGCCCTGGATCTTCTGCAGGGTGCCGTCGAGCGGCGTCTGCCCGTCCTCGTCCGCGGCCAGACCGGCACCGGCAAGGAGCTGCTGGCGCGGCACGCCCACGCGCTCTCGGGCCGCTCGGGCGCCTTCGTGCCGGTCAACTGTGCCGCCCTGCCCGAGCAGCTCATCGAGGCCGAGCTTTTCGGCTATGGCGAGGGCGCCTTCACCGGCGCCAGGCGCGGCGGCGCCCGCGGCCTCGTCGCCGAGGCGGACGGCGGCACGCTCTTCCTCGACGAGATCGGCGACATGCCGCTCGCCCTGCAAGGCGTGCTGCTGCGCCTCCTGGACGACTGGACGGTGCGGCCGGTAGGCAGCGGCAAGGAGCGCCGCGTCGACATCCAGCTCGTCTCGGCCACCAATGTCGACCTCGCCCACGCGGTGGCGACGGGCCGCTTCCGTGCCGATCTCCTCTACCGCCTCAACACCATCGAGATCGAGCTGCCGCCGCTCGCCCGCCGCGCCGATTTCTTGTCGGTTGCGCGCCACCTGCTGGCGGCGGCGGCACCCGGCACGCGCATCACCGAGGCGGCGCTCGAGCGGCTGCGGGCCCGCGACTGGCCGGGCAACATGCGCGAGCTGCGCGCGGTCCTCACGCGTCTTGCGATCGCGGCCCCGGACGGCGTCGTCGACGCCGGCCAGATCGAGGCCGCCGCCGGATCGCCCGGGCAGGCAGCGGCATCGCCGCCGCCCGAACTCGCTGGCGCGTGCCGTAGGCTGCCATGTGCGCGACGCCTGGGAGCGCAACGGCCGCAACGTCGCGCGCACCGCCCGCCAGCTCGGCATCAGCCGCAACACGGTCTACAACCGCCTCCGCGCCACCGGCGTGCTCTGAGGCCTCGGCCTGGCTTATGCGTCAGGCGATGACTTGGCTCGAATTCGACCAAGTCGACGCCCTTGAGGACGAGGACGTCGATGCCTGTGTCGGTGATCGCGAAAAGAGTGGTCAGGTCTACCGAAAGGCCCTTCTTCGTCAGCGTGACAGCCGCGTCGTCCGCGTTGAGCTGGTCGTCCGGCCCGAAGACGTCCGAGGCTGACTTTCCGCTGGCCTCGAAGAACGCGCTCAGGTCGAGACGATCCTCCGTGCCTGTAAAGTCGAGCACGCAATCCCGACCGCTCCCCGGCTCGAGAACGAAACTGTCGGCGCCGTCATTGCCCTTGAGCTTGTCATTGCCGGCGAGGCCATCGAGTCGGTTGGCTGCGTCATCGCCCGTAAGGCGGTCGTTGAAGGCGCTGCCGGTCAGGTTCTCGATCGTCTGCAGCTCGTCCTTGCCCCAGGCGCCGCTGGCCTTTCCATCGGCGAGGGAGACCCTGACGGGGCCGGTGGCGTCACTGTAGTCGGCCGTATCCTCGCCGGATCCGCCGACCAGCCGGTCGTTGCCGGGTCCGCCGTTGAGGACGTCCCGCCCCTGGTCACCGTTCAGGACGTCGTTGCCCTCTCCACCCCAGAGCACATCCCGACCCTCGCGCCCCTCGAGGCGGTCGTCGCCGGCACCTCCAAGGAGCTGGTCGTCGTCGCTCCCGCCGACGAGCCGGTCGTTCCCGTCGCCGCCGTCGATCAGATCGTCGCCCTCCCCACCGCGCAGCTTGTCGTCGCCGGGCCCGCCCGTCACGACGTCCTGCCCGCGGCCCGACTGGATGTCGTCATTGCCCGGGCCGCCGTCGATGACGTCGTCGCCGTCGGCGGTGACGAGCACATCGTTGCCCCCCTCGCCGAACACCTCGTTGTCACCACCGAAGGCACGGACGGTATCGTCGCCGGGGCCGGCAAGAACGCGGTCGTCGCCACCCTGATTATCCAGTGGGATCACGTCGGCCAGGATGTAGTCACCCCCGCCCAGTCCCAGGATCAGGTCATCGCCCTGTGTGCCGAGCAAGTAATCAGCACCTTCGCTGCCGACGATCTCCTTGTCGAAGGACGCCGACATGCTGGTCGTCTTCA
Organism: uncultured Alphaproteobacteria bacterium; assembly: GCA_963735065.1. Taxonomy (GTDB): domain Bacteria; phylum Pseudomonadota; class Alphaproteobacteria; order Geminicoccales; family Geminicoccaceae; genus CAVTJL01. The sequence continues at coordinate 1,496,484 of CAVTJL010000001.1, forward strand.
TTGTTGTCCTCCCCACACGAAGCTTCTGGCGCGGTCACCTCACCGTGATCATTCCGATTGACCGGGCAGGATACGCCTTGGAGAGCACCTGGGTCAACGGGGGGAATGCGCCGGGGCCTGCGATCCCGCCAGTCGGGAGCGGCCAGGGACCTTATGGTCTTCGTGCTCAGGGTCTGGGGAGGAACGAGAGCTGTCGCGGAGCTTCGGCAGGCGGTGCAGGCGTGGTGCCCGTCCGGCCGGTCGCCTCTACTACTCCCAGCGCTCGCGATAGCGGCGCAGGACGAGCGACCAGAGGCCGTTCAGCAGGGCCAGCGGCACCAGGATCAGGACCGCCGCGACGAGGAGGGAGGAGCCGACCAGGCTCGGCACGGCGGCGACGATGTCGTAGTCCGTGTGCATCGCCGCGTAGACGATCACAAGCACCGCCACGGCAAGGCCGGCCAGCGCGCCGATCACCATGGCGACGCGGAACCGGGCCCTGGTCGTATGGTAGACATTGTACTTGCCGCGCACGAGACCCGTCCTTGTGGTGTGCCCGTTGCCGGCCGGATGCTCCGGCGGCCCCGCCGCGACGCTGCGCGGCAGGGGGCCGGGCTTCGGCCCTACTGGGCGGCGGTCGTGCTGGCGGCCGGCACCTCCAGCTGTGCCAGCCTGTCGGCGCAGAGCCTTGCCGCACCGTCGCCGCCATCGGCCTTGCCGGGCATCGTCGCCCAGCCGCCCTTCTCGATGAAGCCGCTGCGGCTCCAGCTGTCGAGCTTCTTCAGCTCGGTGAGCTGGGCCGGGGCGTCGGCTGCCGCCTTGAAGCGATCGACGCAGATGGCGGCGGCGAGCTGGGCGCGCCCGCTCGAGGCCGCGTCCTCGGCCATGGTGCGCGCCGTGCCCCCCGTCACCCAGCCACCCCAGGCGAAGCCCACGATGATGGTGGCGACCACGCACCCTGCGCATGACCAGAAAAGCAGCGTCTTCGTCGGGCGATAGCCCTGCCAGCGCTGGTTGATGGATTGCTTCGTGCTCGTGCTCATGCTTCGTCTCCGTGGTTGGGGTCTCGATCAGCTCGAGGCCATCCGGGCGAGGTTGTCGCCGCTTGCGCGCGCTGCCCGCCTCTCGGCCACGGCAGCGGCACCTCCTGAAAGGTCGCGCGGCGCGGCCCGTCGGGCTCCTGCGCCGCAATCTTGTTCCGATGACGTCCGCTCGGGATCGCCGGCCACGCGGGCCGGCTCCATGGCACGTCTATGCTTTTACTCGTACCGCCCATATTTTAGGCATATTGACGATGCCCAATAGACCAGCGACGAAATCCTCATGGGGTAGATTTTGACATACCGCCCCGCCTGGATCATATATATTGCACATTCTTTTCCATCCCTGGCAATCTGTTTCTTTTGCGGCGGCGTTCTTGAATAAGAACCGCGCTGCATACGATATAATGCGGGTATTTCGGGCTCTGGACGGTTTTGATCTCATCTTTCCGGCGCAGGGGTCATGGCGCCGCGGTCATCAGGGCGTCGGCCGCGCGTCGCCGTGGCAGGTGCTGGCCGGGCTTGTCGCTTGGCGCCGGCTGCGGCAGGCTGGCGCCAACGCCGGCCCGGCCGCCCGGGCGGCCCCTGAGGGAAGGGACGCCCGTTGCGGTGCCTGCTCGTCGCCGACCTGCACTATGACCTTCGCAAGTTCGACTGGGTGGTCGAGGCGGCCGGGCATGTCGACCTCGTCGTGATCGCCGGCGACCATCTCGATATCGCCTCCACCGTCGCCCGCTCGGCCCAGGCCCTCGTCGTGCAGCGCTACATGCGGCGCATCCGCAGCCGGGCGCCCTTGATGATCTCCTCGGGCAACCACGACCTCGACAGCCGGGACAGCAAGGGCGAGCTCGTCACCCGCTGGATCGCCCGCGCGCGCGCCTGGGACGTGCCGACCGACGGCGATTCGCGCCTCGTCGGCGACACGCTCTTCACCATCTGCCCCTGGCACGATGGCGGCCTCAGGCGCGTGGAGGTGGCCCGCCACCTCGCCCGCGACGCCGGGCGGCGTCCGGCGCGCTGGGTCTGGGTGCATCATGCGCCCCCCGCCGCGTCGCCCACCGCCTGGGACGGCCGGCGCTTCTTCGGCGATACGGCCCTTTGCGCCTGGATCGAGGAGCACCGGCCCGATCTCGTCCTGTCGGGCCACGTGCATCAGGCGCCCTTCGCGCGCGGCGGCGCCTGGGCGGACAGGATCGGCGACACCTGGGTCTTCAACGCCGGCCACCAGATCGGCCCGCTGCCCTCCCACGTCGTCGTCGATACCGAGCTGCCCTGCGCCTACTGGATCTCGCTCATGGACGAGGAGGTCTCGTTCCTGAGCCACCCGCTGGTGAAGCCCTTCGCGCAGATCACCGACCCGCCCGCCTGGCTCGTCGCTATGGATCGGGCGGCAGCTCGTCTGGCGGCAGGAACGTCTCCTCCTGCTGGGCCGTGAAGGATTCCAGCACCTCGTCGATCATCCCGAAATGGTCTTTTTGGTCCTGGAACTGCCGCTTCAGGTCGACGAGATAGGCGCTGGCGTTGCGCAGGCGCCGCGCCAGCAGGGTCGCGATCGGCAGAAGGGCATCCGGATGGGCGGCCAGAAAGGCCGCCGCCTCGTCGATGACATGGACCCGGACGGGCGTCACGGCCCGCACGCTCGCCGTATGCGCCATGTCGAGCAGCACCGACATCTCGCCGAACACCGCGCCCGGCTCGGACACGGTCGCGAAGTCGACATCGCCCCGATAGACCTCGAGCGTGCCCTCGACGAGCACATAGAGCCGGCCCGAGCGCTCGCCCTCCTCGAGAAGGACGGTCCCGGCCTCGATCGCGCGCTCCGGAAGGCCGCGGCAATAGTCGAGCAGCGACGACGCCATGCGCATGCCTCGCCATGGAAAACCCGACTCTAGAAGCGAACGCCCGAGGACGGCAAGCCGTCCGCTTGCTGATCGGGCCAACCGGGAGAAGGGCGGCGTCACCTCGCGCGAGGCGCAGCACGCCTTCCTCGCTCCTCGCCGCGCCCTCGCGGCGGATCTGGACCTCGGCCGGAGGGAGCGGCGATGATAGTGTGTCGGCGAGGTCGCCGGCCGCGTGATGACGGCTCGCCTCACATGGCGCCGCGGCGTCATCCGCATCTTCGGCGGCGGCAGGTGGCGGAAGAGGGGGACAGGGCCATGACGCGCAGAGCGGCTGATGACGACGAAGGCGAGATCGGCGAGGTCCGCGTCGTTCCGGACTTCCTCCCGCCCCCCGACCGGCTCGTGCTGCGCGACGAGGGCGTCAAGGTCACCCTGACGCTCAGCCGCCGCAGCATCGACTTCTTCAAGCAGGAGGCGGAGCGCCACCACGTGCCCTACCAGCGGATGATCAGGGCGCTGGTGGATGCGTATGCGCGACGGCATGGGTGAGTGGAGGGGGCCGTATCCCCGGCATTTCAGGCGATTACGGAGCGTCCTTGCAGTCTGTCGGGCGTCGTAGGGGGCCGCGCTTCCTCGCGTCGCGCTCGGGCGGTGTGGTGATGGCCTATCAAGCCGCTGTGAGCACGCCTTCGCGCGAGCTGGCTTTCACTTGCCAGCTACCGCCCTCTCGCCCCTCCGGGCTGGGCTTCCGAGCTCTCCAATTCGCTTCTCGAACGCAGCCACGAGCGGTCGATCAATATCCGAGAGCTTGTCGGTTACCACCTCGCCGCCCAGCTGGCCGAAATCAAAGTGATATTTCGGCGATGTGCCCTCGTAGAAATCGAATAGGCGGCCAGATCTCTCTCTTTTATAGAATACCACAAACTTTCCTTTGTAGTCTCTATAGTCTACAAATTCGATCTCCCCAAAAAGCGAACTCGTCTCGTACCAGATAGGACAACCGTCGCCTGATATAATTAAAGATCATCATCTCTGCTTCTGTCGTAATGATGCCATCGCCGGGCTTGGCAGGCTTGTCGAGTAGTGCCGGCTCCTGTCGAATTGTTGCCCTGTCCGGCTCGTCCTTGGCAGGAAGATCAAGTCGTTGCAGTATCCTCAGATTGATAAACTCACGAAACGCGCTTTTGATAAGCTCCTGATATTCGCCCAATGATTTCATCCGAACATGTGTCAGTCCGGCGTTCTGGAGGAGAAGCCGCGTGAAGGGCTCGCTCGGATCCTCGGACAGGCTGGCTATCTGCTGAATAAGGTTTCGAAACACGAGCTTGCGCTTCGCCTCGGCGCCGATGTTGTCCGGGTCGAAATTCACCTTTTGAAGGCTGCGTAGCCCTTCCTCGACGGAGTCTTCTATCTTGCCCTTCGCAATCTCCCGGAGATCGAAGGAGAGGAAGGCGGTCTGGTCCATCATGTTCGGCTCGTCGGAGTCTGCGTAGAACTCGTAGACCAGCCCGTCGGTGATCACGCCCATCTTCACCGTCGGGGCCGCATTGAAGTATGAGCGAAGCTGCCCCCGCTCATCACGTAGCGGCTGTCCCAAGGTCTTACACTCGATCGCTATGACCGGCATGGCGTCCTTGAGGATCGCAAAATCGACCCGGTTCCTGTATTTCTCGGAGAAGTCAGCGCTGTGCTCCGGGCACACCTCGTCTGGATTACTGATGTCGTATCCTTGGAGGCTGAGGAACGGCAGGATGAGAAACAGCTTGGTGCTTTCTTCGTTGGTGCAGCGCGGAGCGAGCCCTACGATGCGCTCGGCGAACGCTTTGACCTTCTGCCTGAAGTCATCCGCTGTCATGGCCGCCCCCGCTGTTATGATAAGCTTGCAGCCGCAAGGGTACATTGGCAGGGCCCGCTCGTAAAGTTGGCGCGACGGTGCCACTGCGCTCAATTCCTTTGCTCTGTCTGGGGGATAACGTGGCGATCCCCTTCGCGTGCTCTCGGCGCGCCCGCTCGAGGTCTTCTCGGTCTGCGGCGGCATCCGCGGCTCGGCACTGTGCCCGTCGCCCATCGCGGAATAACGGTGACGCCGCATTCAATGGAAACCGCGTTGATGGCGTCGCGGCTCTGCTCGCTCGGGCCGTTCTCCACACTGAGCCTGCTGGGCGTCGCGTCGTCGGCTGCCGTCGGGGCTCTAAACGACGTCGGACATCCCAACTCGGCCCGTCGGATACCACGTCTCATCCAGGAGCTGCTCGAGCGTATAGGGGCACGTCTCGGACAAAGCATCCGCGGCATTGGGCGCGCCCTCCGCAACGAGGGCCTTCCGGGTGCGGCGGAGCGCCCGGGCATAGATCGCCGGCAGCTGCGCCTCGAGGTCTTTCCGGATCGTCGGGGTCAGCCGCTCCTCTATCTCTATGCGGGCGTCGTCGATGCTCTCGATCCAGCCGCGTCGCGGCTCGGAGGCGGGCGAGTATTCGAGCTTCAGGGCTTGCGACAGAAGGCGGCGGAGGTGGCTTCGCGCGGCGTTGCGGACTTCCGAGCCCAATTCCTCGACCTCCTCCGCCAGATGCTCGAGGTCGAGCGGCCCGTTCCACCGCTCCGCCGACAGCCGCCGCAGCGCAGCCGCCTGCTCGCGGCTCCACTGATAAAAATCCTCGTCGTACAGTTTTGTGCGTTGCGTCGCCATGGTAGCCAGCGCTCCTCACGGCTCAACCTACCAGAGAGTGAAGGGCAGGCGAAGAGGTGAGGGCGGATGGGGGCGCCGATGCTCGCCCGTGGCACCTCAGGAGGTCGGCTCGGCGATCTCGAAGTCGATGCCGCGCAGCTGCTCGGCCGGGATACGGCGGCTGACGGACAGCATCTCCAGGCCCACGACCCGCTCGGCCGAATCGTAGTCGAGAACGACGCCCGGACTCACCTCCTCCGACTCGACGACGGGCGCGTCATCGAACCGGATATAGAGGGCGTCCGCCACGGGATCGAAGCGGATCTTCATTCTCAGTGTCTCCGTTCTCCGCGACGCTCGTTGCCGCCAAGGACGGCGGTCGCGACATGAACGAGCTCAGTCTCGTCAGCATGAGCGATGGGTAGCGTCCCGCCAACGCGCTCGGCAAGGCATCCGAATGCATGGAGGAGGACCGGAGCCACTGAAGCTTGATCGTCCGCCGCAGCTCCGGGGACCGACAACGCGTGCACGAACGAATTCCATCAACTCCCGATTGACAAGCGGCGCGCATTCCTATAAGTGACAGAAATGCCTTCTACCTACCCCTCGCGTTCCCCCGCCTCGATGCCCGCGGCCCGCACCGTGCGGCTGGCGCGGCGACTCGCCGGCGGCATGACGCCCGCCGAGGTCGCCAGGCACGAGGGACACGGACGAGGCCGAGCTTTTGTCACTTCTCGAGGACGAGAAGTTCCAGAAACACGTCGCCTACTACCGGCGCGAGGCCGAGCTGCCCGAGGACGAGCGCGAAGAGATCCTGATCAGGACGGCGTTCGCCAGCCTCCAGCACCTCGCCGACATGGGCGACACCAAAGCTCTTTTGTTCCTTGCCTACGAGGGCAACCGCGGCCGGCATCCGGAAAACCGCCTGCGCCGCCTCGTGACGCGCACGAGCGACCGCGATCCCGAGCTGCGTGCTGGGGACGAGATCGGTGCGGCGCCGGCCGACGACGCCCCCGCGTCGGAGCCTTCCATCCAGGCGTCGAAAATCCCGTCGCCGCCGAGCTTGTCTCGGACCTCCTCGCCTTCGCCCGGAGCAACCCGGACGTGGCCGACTGGGTCCTGCGCTACGCCGAGAGCCGCCACGCCACGCTGGGAGAGAGCGGGGCCGGGGCGGTGGAGGAGCAGAGGAGAATGAGAGAGGAGAAGGGCAGCAAAGGATAGCGAAAGAAGAGCAAGCCGGCCCACCCTCACGGGTCATCCCCCGCCTTGAGCGGGGGATCAACTGGCAGGCGTGACGCGACAGTAACGTGGCCAGCCTCCGACAGTTGGCCCCCCGCTCAAGGCGGGGGGCGACGAGAGAGAGTAGTGGCGCGACAGAAGAGGCATGCCCGCGCCGACCCCGCATTCTTGTCACCGCCCGACTTGATCGGGCGGTCAGGTGGCGGGGACTATGCGACGCCTGCCCCATCGCGCCGTGTCACCTGATCCTCCGGTCAAGCCGGAGGATGACAGGAAAGGTGCATGTTCACGCTCTATTCTTGTCACCCTCGTGCCCCGACACGAGAGTCCATGCCCCGTCCCGGCGCGATGTCGCGAGCGTGCGCATGGATCCTCGGGTCAAGCGCCCGAGGATGACACGAAAAAACGGCCGGCGTCGACCCGTTGGCCCCCCGGCCGAGCCATGGGGCGACAGGAGAGGTATGTGCGCGCCGACCCCGCATTCCTGTCACCCGACGGCGTGCCGGCGGGTCAGGTGGCCGGGACTACGCGACTCTGTCCCATCGCGCCGCTGTCACCTGATCCCCCGGTCGGACCGCCGTGGGATGACGGAAGAAGCGCGGCCCCGCGGCCAGCCCGCCCCTTGTCCTGTCACGCTCGTGCCCCGACACGAGCGTCCATCCCGCGTCCCGGGCGCGCCGTCGCCAGCCTGGGCCAGGGCTCCTCGCGTCGAGCCCGAGGGTGACAAAAAGAGGGGCCTTGCGTCGTCGCGCGCTCGCCGCCGTCGCCTGCGTGCCTGGTGCCGCCGGTGCCGCCGGCCGGGCTGCCGCAGGGCCAGGATTGCCGCCGACCGGGGCCGCCCTTGCCCTTTGTGTCAAGAGCCTCTATGGTGCGGTCAAGAAAACATGGGACGGGGCCTTGGTCGAGTGTCCGAGGCTGCGGTGTGGTGGTGCGATTCCATTCACATTCTATTTTGTTCCTTGTCCAACGCGGCGCTCGACTTTTATTGCTGTCTCTTGACGAGATCTTTGTCTGGCACTATCTGATGCGGGTCGAGACAGGTGGCAGCCTGGGCGATCCTTTCCGGTGTTCGGGCGGGCTGCGTGTCGAGGCGTTCCGAGAGTAAGCAGAGAGGTGAGCGATGGCTCTTTCCGTGCAAGACAACATCCTTCGCTGCCTCAAGAAGTTCGGGCCCAAGGTGACGAGCCCGGCGACGACGCGCGGCAAGTGGAAGCCGCCCTACCGCACCGAGCCCAAGGTGACGCTCACCGAGAACGCCAAGCCCGACAGCGCCAAGGACAACTAGCGGGCTGGACGGCCTGACGCCTGAGCGGCTCGGCCGGCCGCGGCCCTATCCTTCCGGGTCGTCGAGATGGCCCAGCGGGAGCGGCGAGCCGGGCTTGACCTCGCGCACCGCAAAGCTGGTGCGCACGTCCTTGACGCCGGGAATTCTGAGAAAGCCGCCCAGCAGCAGCTGCTCGTAGGCGGCGAGGTCGGGCAGCGCCACCTCGAGCAGGAGGTCGCTCTCGCCCGAGACGAGATGGCAGGAGACGACCTCGGGCATCGCCCGGATCGCCTTCTCGATCGCGTGCTCGCGCTCCTCCTGGTGCAGGTCGATGCGGATGCTGACGAAGGCCGTGAGCCCGAGCCCCAGCCGCTTGCGGTCGAGGATGGCCTGGTAGCCGCGGATCACGCCGGCCTCCTCGAGCCGCCGCACCCGGCGCAGGCAGGGCGAGGGCGAGAGGCCCACCCGGTCGGCCAGCTCCACATTGCTCAGACGCCCGTCCGCCTGGAGCGCCGCCAGGATCTTCCGGTCGATGCGATCGAGCTCGAGCATTTTTTCACTCTCCAGGCAGCTCGTCGTGGCACGATATTGCGCAAGCCAGGCTGACGGCAATCCACTTCGCAAGGACATGCCCCGCCCTCTCGAGCGATCATGCAACCCAGCACGAAGACCGCTCAATCCTTGGGGAGCATGTCCATGTCGTCCGGCCACCAGCTCGGCTTCGCCACGCGCGCCATCCACGAGGGCTATGATCCGCAGGACCATCAGGGCGCCCTGACGCCGCCGGTCTACATGACCTCGACCTTCGCCTTCCCCGACGCCGCCAGCGGCGGCCGCCGCTTCGGCGGCACCGAGGAGGGCTTCGTCTATACCCGCCTCGGCAACCCCACCCTGGCCCTGCTCGAGACCCGGCTCGCCAGCCTCGAGGGCGGCGAGGCGGCGCTCGCCACCGCCTCGGGCATGGGCGCCATCACGGCCGCCATCTGGAGCCTGGTCGAGCCGGGCGACGAGATCCTGGTCGACCACACCCTCTATGGCTGCACCTTCGCCTTCTTCCACCACGGCCTCGCGCGCTTCGGCATCGACGTCCGCCATGTCGACATGACGGAGCCCGAGAACGTGGCGGCCGCCATCGGCCCCAAGACGCGCCTCGTCTATTTCGAGACGCCGGCCAACCCCAACATGCGCATCGTCGACATCGAGGCCGTGAGCGCCATCGCCCACGCCGCCGGCGCCCTGGTCATGGTCGACAACACCTACGCCACCCCCGTGCTGCAGCGGCCCCTGCTGCAGGGTGCCGACCTCGTCGTCCACTCGGCCACGAAGTATCTGGGCGGCCATGGCGACCTGATGGCGGGTGCGGTGATCGCCTCCTCTGGGCTCATCGCCCGCATCCGCTCGGTCGGGCTCAAGGACATGACGGGTGCCGTGCTGTCGCCGCTCGACGCCTTCCTCGTGATGCGCGGGCTCAAGACGCTGGAGCTCAGGATGGCCCGCCATTCGGACAGCGCCATGGCGGTGGCCCGGCAGCTCGAGGCCCATCCGGCCGTGGTCTCCGTCCTCTATCCCGGCCTTGCGTCGTTCCCGCAGCACGAGCTGGCCTGCCGGCAGATGGCGGGCTTCGGCGGCATGATCGCCTTCGAGCTCGAGGGTGGCGTGGCGGCGGGCCGCGCCTTCATGGACGCGCTCACCCTCGTCGCCCGCGCCGTCAGCCTGGGCGATGCCGAGACGCTGGTGCAGCACCCGGCCAGCATGACCCACTCGACCTACTCGGCCGAGGAGCGCCTGCGCTTCGGCATCACGGACGGCCTCGTGCGCCTCTCGATCGGGCTCGAGACGCTGGCCGACATCCAGCTGGACATTGGCCGCGCGCTCGATGCGGCGTACATCACCGAGGAGGACTTGGCTGCCTAGAGAGGGAGGAGCGTCGATGGCGGAGACCCTGCAGCGGGCGCCGGCTGCGGCTCAGGATCGACTGGCCATGCTCGAGGCGATCGAGCGCAAGCTCTTGTGGCTCGCGAGCTGGACCATCCACAACGCCAACCATCTCCGCCCGTCGCGCGACAAGCTCAAGGTGGGCGGCCACCAGGCCTCCTGCGCCTCGTGCGCTACCCTTCTGACGGCGCTCTTCTTCGACGTGATGCGGCCCGGCGACCGCATCGCGGTGAAGCCGCATGCGAGCCCGATCTACCACGCCGCCATGTATCTTTTGGGCCGGCAGACGCGCGAGCGGCTCGAGCGCTTCCGGGCGCTGGGCGGGGCGCAGTCCTACCCCTCGCGCACCAAGGACGCGACCGGCGTCGACTTCTCGACCGGCTCGGTGGGGCTCGGTGCCGCCATGACGCTCTTCGCCTCGCTGGCCCAGGACCTCGTCCGCGCCCGCGGGCTCGTGCCCAAGGAGAGCCCCGAGGGCCGCATGATCGCCATCGTCGGCGACGCCGAGCTCGACGAGGGCAACATCTACGAGGCCCTGCTCGAGGGCTGGAAGTACGACGTGCGCAACCTCTGGTGGGTCATCGACTACAACCGCCAGAGCCTCGATCGCGTCGTGCCGGAGAAGCTGTTCGCCAAGATCGAGCAGTTCTTCGACACCGTCGGCTGGACCGTCGTCACCATCAAGTACGGCAAGAAGCTCCAGGCGGCGTTCGCCCGGCCGGGCGGCGAGGCGCTGCGCGACTGGATCGACGCCTGCCCCAACGACCTCTATGCCGCGCTCACCTTCAAGGGTGGTGCCGCCTGGCGCGCGCATCTCGAGAGCGATCTCGGCCGCAACGCCGCCATCCGGGAGATCCTGGAGAGCCACGACGATCTGGCCCTGGGCCAGCTCATGACCAACCTCGGCGGGCACGACGTCGAGGCGGTGCTCGAGGCGTTCCACGGGGTCAAGAACGACCGCCCGCACTGCTTCATCGCTTACACCGTCAAGGGCTGGGGCCTGCCCTTCGCCGGCCACAAGGACAACCATGCCGGGCTCATGAACGCCGATCAGATGGCGACCTTCCGCGCCGCCAACGGCATCGCCGAGGGCGAGGAGTGGTCCAAGGTGGCCGGCCTCGATCTCGACATCGAGACGCTCGAGCAGTTCCTCGAGACGGTGCCCTACAAGGCCCGCACCGAGCACTTCCAGCCCAAGCCCGTGCCGGTGCCGGCGGCGCTCTCGGCCGGTCGCCGCGTCGCCCAGGCCTCGACCCAGGAGACCTTCGGCCGGATCATGGGCGAGCTGGCGAAGAGCGACCTGCCGCTCGCCGAGCGTATCGTCACGACCTCGCCCGACGTCACCGTCTCGACCAATCTCGGCGGCTGGGTCAGCCGGCGCGCCGTCTTCAACCGCCTCGACCATGAGGACGTGTTCCGCGCCGAGCAGGTCACCTCGCCCACCATCTGGCGCCAGAGCAGCACCGGCCAGCATCTCGAGCTCGGCATCGCCGAGAACAATCTTTTCCTCATGCTGGCCAGCCTGGGCCTCGCCCACGACCTTTTCGGCGCGCGGCTGATGCCCGTGGCCACGCTCTACGATCCCTTCATCGCCCGCGGCCTCGATGCGCTCACCTACGCCTGCTACCAGGACGCCCGCTTTCTCCTGGTGGCCACACCCTCGGGCATCACGCTGGCACCCGAGGGCGGTGCCCACCAGTCGATCGGCACACCGCTCATCGGGATGGCGCAGCCGGGCCTCACGAGCTTCGAGCCTGCCTTCGCCGACGAGGTGGCGGTGACCATGCGCTGGGCCTTCGGCCACCTTCAGGATCCCAAGGGCGGCTCCGTCTATCTGCGCCTCTCCACACGCTCCATCGCCCAGCCCGAGCGTTCGATGACGCCCGAGCTCGAGGGCGAGGTTCTGGAGGGCGGCTACTGGCTGCGCCAGCCGGGGCCGGGCTGCAGCCTCGCCATCGTCTTCTCCGGGGCCATAGCACCCGAGGCGCTGGCGGCGCACGAGGCCCTGCTTGAGGACATGCCGGAGGCGGGGCTTCTGGCGGTGACCTCGGCCGATCGGCTGCATGCGGACTGGCGCGCGAACGGCTCAAGGAGCTACGCGGCCCAGCTCCTGGCCCCGCTGGCGCCCGACGCCGCCCTCGTGACGGTGCTGGACGGTCACCCGGCCACATTGTCCTGGCTCGGCGCGGTGCGCGGCCAGCGCGTGCGGCCCCTGGGCGTCGACCGGTTCGGCCAGTCGGCCGACCTTCCGGACCTCTACGCGCTGCACCGCATCGACACGGACGCCATCCTCGACGCCTGCGCGGCGGCCTGCCTGCAGGCGGCGCGGGTCAGGGCAGGGTGAGGATCTCGACCCAGTTGGGGTTCTTGCCGACCGCGAGGCCGCCGACCTCGGCGAGCGCGCCGCTCTCCTGGTCGATGCGGTAGCAGGTCAGGTGGTCCGAGAGCTGGCCCACCGCGAGCAGGTGGTGGCCGGTCGGGTCGATGTTGAAGCCGCGCGGCTGCTTCTCGGTAGGATAGCTGCCGACGGGCGTGAGCTCGCCGGTCGCCCGGTCGACCGCGAAGGCGGCAAGCGTCGAGGAGGTGCGCTCGGAGCCATAGAGAAAGCGGCCGTCCGGCGTGAGATGGATGTCGGCGGCCCAGGGCGTCTCCCTGAAGCCCGGCGGCAGAATGCTCACGACCTGCTTCTGGGTGAGCCCGCCCGTCTCGGGCTCGTAGTCGAAGACCGTGATCGAGCCGTCCAGCTCGCCGATGACGTAGACATGCCGGCCGCTCGGATCGAACACGAGATGCCGCGGCCCGGCGCCGGCCTGCACCGCGGTCGAGGGCGGCGAGCCGGGGTCGAGCCTGCCGCTCGCGGGATCGAGCCGGAACCGGAGGACGATCCCGCCGCCCAGGCTCGCCGCGAGCACGAGCCGGTTGGCGGGATCGGGGATGATCGCGTGCGCCTTGGGCTCGGTCGGGATGCTCTGCTGCGGTAGCTGGACGAAGCCCTGCGGCCCGATGGGATTGACGCTGATCTTGTTGCCTCCGTAGGAGGCGCTGAGGAGAAAGCGGCCGCTGCGGTCGGTCGCGATGTAGGCCATGCTGTCGGCCAGCGGCGCGTTGCCCAGATGAGCGAGCCGGCCCGTGAGCGGATCGATGCGGAAGCTCGCGACGACGAGCGGCTCGCCTCGTATGCCAGCATGCAGGAAGCGGCGGTCGGGGCTGATCGCCAGCGGCATCGAGCTGCCGCCCTTCGCGATGCCCGGCACCGTCACCCGCTGCACCGTGCTCAGGGCGCCCGAGACCGGATCGAGCGCGACCACGTGGATATCGCTGTTCTCGCCGTGGCCGACATAGGCGAAGGTGCCGGCGCCGAAGGTCGAGGGCTCGCTCATGGCATGATCTCCGCTACCGAGGCCAGCACGCGGGTAGGACGATAGGGCCAGCGGTCGACCTGGTCCTTCCGGGTCACACCCGTGAGCACGAGGATCGTCTCCATCCCGGCCTCGGTGCCCCCGACGATGTCGGTGTCCATCCGATCGCCCACCATCACGGCGTCGGCGGCCCGCACGCCCAGCTGATCCAGCGCCTCGCGCATCATCAGCGGGTTGGGCTTGCCGACGAAGTAGGGCTTGACGCCCGAGGCCGCTGCGATGGTCTGGGCGAAGGCGCCGCAGCCCGGCACCATGCCCGTCTCGGTCGGGCCGTTGACGTCGGGGTTGGTCGCGATGAAGCGGGCACCCGCCATCACCATGCGCACCGCCCTGGTCAGCGCGTCGAAGGTGAAGATCTCGGTCTCGCCGAGGACGAAATAGTCAGGGGCATCGTCGACGAGCTTGAGCCCGAACTCCTCGAGCGCCCGGAAGAGGCCGGGGTCGCCGATCGCGAAGACCGAGGCGCCCTGGCGCTGCTGGCGTAGGAAGCGGCCGGTCGCGAGCGCCGCGGTGAAGATCTCGTGCTCCCGGATGTCGATCCCGACCTCGTTGAGGCGGGCGGCGTGGTCCTTGGGCGTGAGGCGGGAGTTGTTCGTGAGCAGCAGGAACGGCGCCTGCGCCGCCCGAAGCCGGTCGATGAACGCGCCGGCACCGGGGATCGGCCGCCGTCCATGAACGAGCACCCCGTCCATGTCGATCAGATGGGCCTTGGCGATGGCTCGGCTCCCTCTTGGAGGATCGCGCGGCCGTTTATCCATCAGCCCGCTCGGGCTGTCCACGTCGTCGGAGCCAGGCCGACCTTGCCGGTGGCCGCTGCAAAGTGTAGAGGCCGAGCCATATCGGGAGACCGGGATCCGAGGCCGGCTATTCTGCGAGCGGGAGACACCTCATGGACATGACGGGCGAGTACCGGATTCCGGCACCGCGCCAGCGGGTCTGGGAGGCCCTGAACGACCCCCAGATCCTGAAGCAGTCGATCCCGGGCTGCGAGTCGCTGGACAAGGTGTCGGACAACGAGCTCGAGGCGACCGTGCGCGCCAAGGTCGGGCCCGTGAGCGCCAAGTTCCAGGGCAAGGTGACGCTGGGCGACCTCAATCCGCCGGAGAGCTACACGATCAGCGGCGAGGGCAAGGGCGGTGCCGCCGGCTTTGCCAAGGGTGGCGCCACCGTGAGGCTGACCGAGGAGGACGGCGGCATCACGCTCCTCCGCTACGAGGCCAAGGCCGACGTCGGCGGCAAGCTGGCCCAGATCGGCTCCCGGCTCATCCAGGGCACATCGAAGAAGATGGCCGACGACTTCTTCGGCCGCTTCTCGGAGATCGTGGGCGGCGCCGAGGCTCCAGCGGCGGCACCCGAGGCTGTCGCACCCGCGGCTGAGCCTGCCGCGCCGGCCGAGCCGGCACCGGCTGCCGCGCCGGCGGAGGCGCCCGCAGCGCCCGTCCCGCCGCCCCAGGCGAGCGTGCCGCCACAGCCCGCCGCACCACCGCGCCCTGCGGCCCCCCCGCCGGTGGAACGAGGCGGCCTGTCACAGAATCCGCTGATCTGGGTCGGGACGATCGTTCTCATCGTCGTCGTCCTCTTCGGCCTGCTGCGGGCCTGCTCCTGACGCCGGGGTGATCCGCGTCATGGACCCCGGGGCTCGCGTTGACGGAGTCCCGGCCCTCACCTAGGTTCTCGCGACGTCGGGGCTAACGCGCCGCGCCGCAATTTGAGCGTTCGCCGCTCGTCGGGGAAACCCGATACGGCCTCAGTCGCTGGGAGGTGCTGTACCATGAAGGTGTCGATGACGGTCAACGGCAAGCAGGTCAGCGGCGAGGTTGAGCCGCGCACCCTGCTCGTCGAGTTTCTCCGCTACCAGCTCGGTCTCACCGGCACGCATGTCGGGTGCGACACGAGCCAGTGCGGCTGCTGCGTCGTCCATGTCGACGGCAGCTCGGTGAAGTCCTGCACCATGCTGGCCGTCCAGGCCGAGGGTGCCACGGTCAAGACCATCGAGGGCATGAGTGAGGGCAGCGCGCTCCATCCCATCCAGGAGGCGTTCCGCGAGAACCATGGCCTGCAGTGCGGCTTCTGCACGCCCGGCATGATCATGAGCGCCGCCGATCTGCTGGAGAAGCATCCCGACCCGAGCGAGCACGAGGTTCGCGAGTGGCTCGAGGGCAATCTCTGCCGGTGCACGGGCTACCACAACATCGTCAAGGCGATCATGGCGGCGTCCGCCAACATGCGCGGCGTTGCCAAGGCAGCAGAATAAGAAAACCAGGGAGGCCGTAAGATGGCCGAGAAGGGCATTGGCGCTCGTGTCGTCCGCAAGGAGGATCAGCGCTTCATCACCGGCCGGGGCCACTACACCGACGACATCAACCAGCCCGGTCAGACCTACGCCTGCTTCGTCCGGTCGCCGCATGCCCATGCCAGCATCAAGGGCATCAACAAGGCGTCGGTGACGGGCATGCCGGGCGTCCTCGCCGTGCTGACGGGCGAGGACGTGGCGGCCGACGGGTTGGGCAACCTGGTCTGCGGCTGGCTGGTCAAGTCCAAGGACGGCTCGCCCATGAAGATGGGCCCCCATCCGTTGCTGGCCCAGGGCAAGGTCCGCTATGTCGGCGACCGCGTGGCGGTCGTGGTGGCCGAGACCTATGCCCAGGCCAAGGATGCGGCCGAGGCCCTCGAGGTCGACTATGAGGAGCTGCCGGCGGTGGCCTTCGTGGGCGACGCGCACGGTTCCAGCGTGACCGTCCATGACGAGGTGGCGAACAACCTCATCTTCGACTGGGAGCTCGGCGACAAGGCGGCGACCGACGCCGCCTTCGCCAAGGCGGCCCACGTCACGCGCATGGATCTGACGAACAATCGCCTGGTCCCGAACGCGATGGAGCCGCGCGCCGCTACCGGCCACTATGACAGCGGCATGGAAGCCTACACGCTCTATGTCACGAGCCAGAACCCGCATGTGGCCCGGCTGGTGATCTCGGCGTTCGTCGGCGTGGCGCCGGAGCACAAGCTGCGGGTCATCGCCCCCGACGTCGGCGGTGGCTTCGGCTCCAAGATCTTCATCTACGGCGAGGAATGCGTCGTTCTCTGGGCCTCGAAGAAGATCGGCGGCCGGCCGGTCAAGTGGACGGCCGACCGCTCCGAGAGCTTCCTCTCCGACTGCCATGGCCGCGACCATGTGAGCCATGCCGAGCTGGCGCTGGACGCGGACGGCAACTTCCTGGCGATGCGGGTGAACACCAAGGCCAATCTCGGCGCCTACATGTCCACCTTCTCGTCCTGTGTGCCGACCTATCTCTATGGCACGTTGCTTGCCGGCCAATACAAGGCGCCGGCGATCTACTGCGACGTGCAGGCCTACTACACCAACACCGCTCCGGTGGACGCCTATCGCGGCGCGGGCAGGCCCGAGGCGTCGTTCCTGATCGAGACGCTGGTCGATCAGGCGGCTCGCGAGATCGGCAAGGATCCGGCGGAGTTCCGACGTCAGAACTTCATCTCGAAGACGGCCTTCCCCTACCAGACGCCGGTGGCGCTTCAGTACGACACGGGCGACTACGAGGCGACGCTGAACGCGGCGCTGAAGCTCGGCGACTATGCCGGCTTTGCGCAGCGCAAGGCGCAGTCCGAGGCCAAGGGCAAGCTCCGGGGTGTCGGCATCTCCTGCTACATCGAGGCCTGCGGCATAGCACCCTCGGCCGTGGTGGGCTCGCTCGGCGCCGGTGTCGGCCTTTGGGAGAGCGCCAAGGTCCGCTTCAGCCATACCGGCAAGGTGCAGGTCCTGACCGGCACGCACTCCCACGGCCAGGGTCACGAGACGACCTTCAGCCAGCTCATCGCCGAGAACCTGGGCGTGCCCTACGAGGACGTCGAGGTGATCCACGGCGACACGGAGAAGACGCCGGTCGGCATGGGCACCTATGGATCGCGCTCGCTTGCCGTCGGCGGCGAGGCGATCGTGAAGTCCTGTGACAAGCTCATTGCCAAGGGCAAGAAGATCGCGGCCCACCTGCTCGAGGCGTCCGAGGGCGACATCGAGTTCAAGGACGGCAAGTTCACCGTCGCCGGCACCGACAAGCTGAAGACGATCGGCGAGGTGGTGTTCGCAGCCTACGTGCCGCACAACTATCCGGCCGATCTCGAGCCGGGGATGGAGGAAGGCGCCTTCTTCGATCCGCCGAACTTCACCTACCCTGCCGGCACCTACATCTGCGAGGTCGAGGTCGATCCGGCGACGGGCGTCGTCGACATCGCCAGCTTCGTTGCGGTCGACGACTTCGGCAACGTCATCAACCCGATGATCGTCGAGGGCCAGGTCCATGGCGGGATCGTCCAGGGCGTCGGGCAGGCCCTCTTGGAGGCGGCGGTGTATGACGAGTTGGGCCAGCTCCTGACCGGGTCCTACATGGACTATTGCATGCCCCGCGCCAGCAACGTGCCCATGTTCGAGATCGAGACGGCGGCCGGCACGGCCTGCACCTCGAACTCGATGGGGGTCAAGGGTTGCGGCGAGGCCGGCGCCATCGGCGCGCCGGCGGCCGTCATCAATGCGCTCACGAACGCGATCGGCGCGCGGGTGGAGATGCCGGCGACGCCCGAGAAGGTTTGGCGGGCGCTTCAGGCAGCACCTGCGGCGCAGGCCGCCGAGTAAGGGAAGGCAGAGGATGTACAGTTTCGAGTACCACAAGCCCACCTCGCTCGCCGAGGCGGCCAAGCTGCTGGCCGGCGACGAGGACGCCAAGCTGATGGCCGGCGGCCAGACCTATATCCCGACGCTCAAGCAGCGTCTGGCCCAGCCGACCTCGGTGATCGACCTCAGCGGCATCGCTGAGCTCAAGGGCATCAAGGAGGAGGCAGGCGGGCTCACCATCGGGGCGATGACCAGGCACGGCGAGGTCGCGGCGTCCGATGTGGTCAAGCGCGTCATTCCCGCTCTTGCCCAGCTGGCCGAGATGATCGGGGACCCGCAGGTCCGCAATCTAGGCACGATTGGCGGCTCGATCAGCAACAACGACCCGGCTGCCGACTATCCGGGTGCCCTCTTGGGGCTCGGGGCCACGGTCCGCACCAACAAGCGCGAGATCAAGGCGGAGGACTTCTTCACCGGCATGTTCGAGACGGCGCTCGCGCCGGACGAGATCGTGACGGCCGTCCACTTCCCGAAGCCCGAGAAGGCCGCCTACACCAAGTTCCGCAACCCGGCCAGCCGCTACGCCATCGTGGGCGTGTTCGTGGCGAAGACGGCTGGCGGCGTGCGCGTCGCGGTGACGGGCGCCGGCCCTTGCGCGTTCCGCTCGAAGGAGCTCGAGCAGGCGTTGGGCTCGAGCTGGTCGGCCGACGCCGTGGACGGCGTCTCGATCCCCGCCGACGGCCTGAACAGCGACATCCACGCCAAGGCCGACTATCGGGCCCATCTCATCAAGGTGATGGCCAAGCGCGCCGTCGCAGAGGTCGGCTGAGCCGGCCCTCCTTCGAGATCGGCATGAGAAGGGGGCCTCCGGGCCCCCTTCCTCGTCTCAGGAGGCGCTGTCCGGTTGGCGGTGTCCACTGGCCAGCCGGGACAGGATCCAGGTCGCAGCGAAGCCCGTGACGGCGCCCGCCACGTTGATGCCCCAGTCCCTGGGCGAGGGGGTTCGCCCGAGCGAGAGGAACTGGAGCACCTCGCCGATGCCGCCGGCGAGGACGAGGATGCCCAGCTGAACCGAAGGCGCGCCGCGTGGCGTCGACAGCCGCAGCAGGCTCGCGATGGTCGCGAAGATCAGGAAGTGGCCGAGCTTCGCCACCAGCTCGCGCGAGAGGAGCCCGTCCAGCGCCCTGGACGACCAGTCCACGACCTCGTCACGGACGATGTGCGGCGCCACCAGGAGCACGAGCCCTATGAGGGCGGCGCCGACAAGCCCGCCGAAGAGGCGAGGCCGCTCGGCGCGCCGCGCCAGGAGCACCCCGCCCCAGAGAATGACCGCGGCCCAGCAGAGGGAGAGCATCGCCGCCAGAAGCTTGAAGGGCGCGGACAGACCGAGCCCCTGGAGGCTGACGCTGCGGACCTCGATCACGCCCGGCGTGTCGTGCAGGCGAATGATCACCGCCGTCTCGGTCGGGTCCCCGTGTGAGGGGACGGTGCCGACATAGCGGGTCCAGCCCGTCGTCCCGGCGACCCGCACGAGGTCGCCTCGAGGGTCGCCCAGGTAGGTGCCGTCTGGCTGCCGCTCCAGGAGATAGACGCGGGCGCGCTGCCAGCTTTCCGGCCCGGCCGCCACATCGATGGTGCGCAGGTCGACCACGACCCGCCATGCGATCTCATCGCCCTGCGCCCGGATGGTCTGGCGGATGCTGACGCTCGGATCGGCAGGCGTCGCCTCGAGCACCAGCACGCCCCTCTCGAGATGCACCCGGCTTGGCGGGTCCGCCTGCCAGCCGGCTGGCGGACCCTTGCCGGACCCGAGGAAAGTGCCATCCGTCAGACGCTCGCCGCCGAGCGGCGCATAGTGGTCGGGGAAGGTGAAAAGGCCAGCCGTGACGAGGGTGAGAAGCACCGCCACGGCGGGCCAGATCCAGCCTCCCCGGGCCGGAGAGGCCGCTGCGACGCTCTTGCTCAGGGCGCGGCGCCGGCCGGCCGGATCACATTGAGGCTGCCGCGAAGCATGGAGCCCGCCCCGAACCCGACGAGCACGCCGGCGCTGTTGCGCAGCCAGTCGCTGATCTCGGCCGAGCGGTCGTCTGTCATGAGCTGTACCGCCTCGAACAGCGCCGCGAGGCACAAGAGCAGGAGGAAGGCCTGCCAGCGCCGCTCGCGTCGCACGCCGAAGGCGGTGATGCCGCTCATGATCACGAAGAGGGTGAAGTGGCCCCAGTCAGCCACCAATTCCGGGTCCACCCCCGTGAGGTGGAGGAGGTGGCCGACAACGCCGAGAAAGGCCTCGCGCGGCACGGCCGACATCAGGAGCAGGAAGATGCTGCCCGAGACGGATACGACAAGGAGGCCGACGAGCCAGCGGCTCTCCAGGGTGGAGATGAGCAGCCAGCCGCCGGCACCGATCACGACGATCCAGGCGACCGCCACGAGCGGATAGCCGATCCGATAGGCCAAGGAGACCCGGCCGGCGCTCATCGAGAGGCCGCTCACCGTCATCTCGCCGGTCGTGTGGGCAAGCATCGCCGAGATCGAGAGGGTCTTGATCGGCTCGCGAAAGACGAAGAGATCGGCGTAGCGCCGCGGCGCTCGTGTCCCGCAGCCCCAGAAGAGCTTGAAGGGGTCGGCATAGACCTTGGCGCCGGAGGCGGTGCGGCCGAGAAGCGAGACCATTGCGTGCTGGTAGCCCGCATGCGGTCCCGGCACCACGTTCCGGCAGCCGACCACGGCCTCGAGATAGAAGCTCTGGACGCCTGGCGGAACCGTCATGCGCTGCGTGACGCCGACATTCTTCGCGTGATCGTCGTTGTCGAGCACGAGCGTCCCGTCGACCAGCCGGGGGGCTCCTCGGATCTCCCAGTCGGCGAAGGCGTTGCCGTCCTTGGCGGCCGAGAATGTCGGGTTGGTGAGAAGCTCGCCCGGCACGCGTGTGAAGCGGACCTCGTGGTCGGCGATCACGAAGGTGGCGGCCAGGACCAGCAGGCTCAGGACGAGCCAAGGCCACAGGCGACGCCAGAAGGCCGGGTCGGCGCGCAGGGCGTCGAGCGCGACCTTCAAGCGCATGGCTGCCATCCGATGTGGGTGGGGCATGACGACCGGCGAAGCATCACCTATCCTCCTAGCTGAGCCGGGAGATGAATGCCACCCGCCGGCTCGGCAAGAGGCGCGTCGGCAGGCGTTTCGGGCAGGTCGGCTTGCGTCGACGGCCACGCTGGTGCTTGATCGCCCGGAGTGTCATCGAACACCGATCCGCCCGTTCTGATCCTCGGAGCCCCATGTCCCACACGCCTGCCTCCATCGATGCCACCGTCGAGCTCCTGTCGTCGGGAAGCTATGTCGCCGACCGGCCGCTCGCCACCGCCCTCTATCTGGCGCTTGCGCTCGGCCGTCCGCTTTTCCTCGAGGGTGAGGCCGGTGTCGGCAAGACCGAGATCGCCAAGGTCCTCTCCGAGACTCTGGGACGGCGTCTGATCCGCCTCCAGTGCTACGAGGGTCTCGATGTCGCATCGGCCGTCTACGAGTGGAACTATCCGCGCCAGATGCTCGAGATCCGTCTCGCGGAGGCGGCCGGCGATGCCGATCGCCGGGGCTTGGCGCAGGACATCTTCACCCGGGAGTTCCTGATCGAGCGCCCGCTTCTCCAGGCTCTAGAGCCCTCGCCCCACGGTGCGCCGATCCTTCTCATCGACGAGCTGGACCGTACCGACGAGCCGTTCGAGGCGTTTCTCCTCGAGGTGCTCTCCGACTTCCAGATCACGATCCCCGAGATCGGGACGATCCGGGCCGAGCAGCCGCCCATCGTCATCATCACATCGAACCGCACGCGCGAGATCCACGACGCTCTCAAGCGCCGCTGTTTCTATCACTGGGTCGACTACCCGACCGCCGAGCGTGAGCTCGAGATCATTCGCGTGCGCCTGCCGGGCGTCGAGGAGCGGCTGTCGCGGCAGATCGTGGCCTTCGTGCATGCGCTCCGCCGTCAGGACCTCTTCAAGCTGCCGGGCGTGGCCGAGACCCTCGACTGGACGCGGGCCCTCAACACCCTCGACTGCCTGGAGCTGTCGCCGGAGGTGATCAACGACACGCTCGGCACCCTTCTGAAGTATCAGGACGATATCGCCAAGATCAAGGGCTCGGAGGCGGCCAAGATCCTGGCCGAGATCAACATGAAGATCGACCACGTCCGCCACTGAGGCGCCCATGGCCGAGGCTCCGACAGGCGGCAAGCTAGCCCGCAACATCATGCACTTCGCGCGGGCGCTCAGGGCGGCCGGGATACCGGTCGGGCCGGGTCGCGTGCTCGATGCGCTGAAGGCCGTCGAGGTCGTGGGGGTCGCTCACCGCTCCGACCTCTACTGGACGCTGTTCGCTGTCTTCGTGACCCGCCAGGATCAGCGCGAGCTGTTCGACCAGTGCTTTCACGTCTTCTGGCGCGATCCGCAGATCCTCGAGCGGATGATGAGCCTGCTCCTGCCGCAGCTCGAGCAGGAGGGCCCCGCGCCCCCGGAGCAGGAGGTGAGCCGGCGCGTGGGCGAGGCTCTCGGGCCTGAGAAGAAGCCGGGCAAGGGCGAGACGGAGGAGGACAGCGAGGAGCCCGCGCTCGAGCTCGATGCCGTCCTCACCTGGTCGGCAAAGGAGCTGCTGCAGGCCAAGGACTTCGAGCAGATGTCGGCCGACGAGCTCTTGGCCGCCAAGCGCGAGATCGAGAAGCTGCGCCTGCCCATCATGGACGTGCCGACGCGCCGCTTCGTGCCCGACGCGCATGGCCGCCGGATCGACATGCGGCGGACGCTGCGCCAGTCGCTGCGGGGTGGCGGCGGCGCCATCGACCTGATGCGCAAGACGCGCCTGCGCCGGCATCCGCCGCTCGTCATCCTGTGCGACATCTCGGGCTCGATGAGCCGCTACTCACGCATGTTGCTGCTGTTCATGCATGCGGTGACGAACGACCGGGACCGGGTGTTCAGCTTCCTCTTCGGCACGAGGCTCACGAACATCACCCGCTATCTGCGCCATCGCGACGTCGACATCGCGCTCGACAAGGTGGGTGAGGTCGTCCTCGACTGGTCCGGCGGCACGCGCATCGGCCACTGTCTCGAGGAGTTCAATCGTGTCTGGTCGAGGCGGGTCCTCGGCCAGGGCGCCGTCGTGCTGATGATCAGCGACGGGCTCGACCGCGATGCTGGCGCCGGCCTCGCCGTCGAGATGGAACGTCTGCACAAGAGCTGCCGCCGGCTCATCTGGCTCAACCCGTTGTTGCGCTACGACGGCTACAGCCCCATCTCCTCAGGGGCGAGAGCGATGATCCGCCATGTCGACGACTTCCGGACGGTGCACAATCTGGAGAGCCTGGCGGCGCTGACCCAGGTGCTCTCTGCAGCCGGCGGGCGCCGTGCGGAGGGACTCTCCGAATGGGTCGCCGCCTCTCAGGAAAGGAACGCGGGATGAGTGCTTCGACCTTTCGTGACGACCAGCTGCTCGACCAGGCGCAGGCCTGGCGGGACGAGGGCCGCAAGGTAGCGATCGCCACCGTCGTCAACACCTGGGGCTCGTCGCCGCGTCCGGCCGGAAGCCAGCTCTTGGTCGACGACCAGGGCAATATGCTGGGTTCCGTCTCGGGCGGCTGCATCGAGGGAGCGGTCGTCAAGGAAGCCCTCGAGATCATGGAGGGAGCACCGCCCAAGGTGCTGGATTTCGGCGTCAGCAACGAGCAGGCCTGGGAAGTCGGCCTCGCCTGCGGGGGCAAGGTGCAGGTCTATGTCGAGGCGCTGCAGTGAGGCAGGAACTTCTGGGCGCGCTCAACGCCGCCCGGGCGGCCAAACGCCGCGCCTGCCTCGTGCGCCTGCTTGCCAGCCATGAGGAGAGCCTCGTGGTGGACGGCGAGGTCGTCGCGGGCATCCAGCTGTCGCCGGAGCTGATGGCGGCCGTCGAGGACGCCCATCGGCGCGATCGAAGCCAGACCGTCGAGACGCCGTCCGGCGCCGCCTTCCTTCAGGTCTTCAACCCGCCGCTGCGGCTCCTCGTCGTGGGTGCGGTCCATATTGCCCAGGCGCTGGCGCCGATGGCGGCGCTCACGGGCTATGCCGTGACGGTGGTCGATCCGCGCAGCTCCTTCGCGTCCGACGCGCGCTTTCCCGATGTGGCGCTCAACGACGACTGGCCGGACGAGGCCATGGAGACGCTGGCGCCCGACCGGCGCACGGCGGTGGTGACGCTCACCCACGATCCCAAGCTCGACGATCCGGCGCTCGATGTGGCCCTCAGATCGGACGCCTTCTATATCGCCGCGCTGGGCTCCAGACGCACCCATGCGGGTCGGCTCGAGCGGCTGAAGAAGCTTGGGCATGACGAGGCGACCCTGGCCCGGATCAAGGGGCCTGCTGGCCTCGACATCGGCGCCGTCAGCCCGGCCGAGATCGCTGTCTCGATCATGGCCGAGATCACGCAGACCCTGCGCCGCAAGGACTGAGCGCGGCAAAGCCCGCCCGAACGGCCGCCTGAAGCCTCAGATCGGGATCGTATCGGGCGCCCAGTCCGGACCCTTGTAGTCGAAGGCGAGCTGCTTGGCCGTCAGGCCGAAGCAGTTCATGTCGTCGGGGTCGGTCGACTTCCAGATGGTGACGTCGCGCAGCTCGCGACGATGCAGCTCGCTCAGCATCCGGTCGCGCAGAAACGTGAGATAGGTCTGCGCATAGGCGGTCCGGCAGATGTAGCCCTTGCCGAAGCCGCAGAGGAAGAGCGTCAGCTCCTCCTTCCAGCGCTCGAGAAACGCGAAGGTGGCCATGGTGATCTGCGGGTACGAGGCGACCAGGAAGTCGTCGAGGCAGATGATGCCTTCGGGGGACAGCAGCATCTCGGCGATTGCCAGATCGTTCGCGACAGCACGGCCGCTATGCTCGCCGTCGATGTGGATCCAGCGGAAGGTGCCGGCCATCGACAGGAGCTCGGCATCGCCGCGAATGTGCTGCGACATCTGCCGGTAGTAGATGTTGTTCTTGGCGCGAATCTGCTCGATCACGTCCGTCGCCTCCTTGCGGAGCGCCGGATCGACGAAGACGCAGGTCTCCTCGGTACGGGAGTGAAGCGCCAAGAGAGCGGCCGACTTGCCCTTGAGCACGCCGATCTCCATGAGGTTGCCCCCGAGACCCAGCGCCTGCTGGTAGGTCAGGAGGCAGTCCCAGGAGGCGATGGCCTCGTCGCTGAACCAGCCGCCGACGTCACCGAACTCGGTCGTGTAGCGCCGGAACGGCAGGAGATCGCTCTCGTCCTCGGCGACGGTGACGCTGGCGGGCCGCGCGCTCTTGGAAACCTGTCGCCGGGCAATGTAGGCTGCATCGACGAGCTTGGTCGCCAATCCCAGCGTCATCCGGTTGGTCCAGGCCAAGCGCTTCAGGCGCTGGGTCATCGAGAAGACGGTATTGCTCATCCTCGAGGAGTCTCCGGAACGGCGGGGCGAGGGCGAGGCCGCAGCGCGACCGACTTGGCGATTGGCTCAGCGTCTGATACCCGGCCTGAGCACACCATGTCACGGGCGATCCGAGGGCCTTCTGCACGATCGCGATACCGGGAGGCCCAATGATAGAGCCCGGGCCGTCCGTTACAAGGGGGCCCATTCGTGGTGGGCGGAATTGTGGGACGCGAGGATCGCAGGTGACGGACGAGCTCCAGGTTGACGCGGTGATCGATGCGCGCGGGCTGGCCTGCCCGATGCCGCTCGTCAAGGCCCGCCAGGCGTTGATGGTCCTCCCTGTTGGTGCCGTGGTCCGCGTTCTGGCGACGGACCCGGCGGCGCCGCGGGATTTCGAGGACTTCGCCGAGGCGACCGGGCACGAGCTTTTGGACCAACGCGAGGCGGATGGCGTCTTCGCGATCGTCCTCGCGAAGGGCCGCTGACGATAGTGCGTCCCCCGGGCTCGCGAAGGCCCTGCGCGAGCGCTATATCCGTTCGGAGATGACGGCGGCGACAGAAGGCGGCGGCGACGTTCCATGTGGTTCGGTGAGCGCGCGATCGACGAGGCGGCCGGTGCCCTGCTCGCCCATGGCGTCCGGGCGCCGGGGGCGATGTTCAAGAAGGGGCGCAGGCTGAGCGAGGCGGATATCGCGGCCCTGCGCACGGCCGGCGTCGAGCGCGTCGTTGTGGCCGTTCTCGAGACGGGCGACGTGGCCGAGGACGAGGCTGCGGGGCGCCTCGCCCGGGCGGCGGCCGGCGCTGGGACAACGGTCGCCGAGGCGTTCACCGGCCGGGCCAACATCCATGCGGAGGGGCGGGGCCTGCTCGTCCTCGACGAGGAGCGCATCCACCGCTTCAATCTCGCCGACGAGGCGATCACCATAGCGACCCTGCAGCCCCATGCCGTGGTCGACGCGCAGGCCATGGTGGCGACCGTCAAGATCATCCCTTTCGCCGCCCCTGCCGCGGCGGTCGAGCGCTGCCTCGGCATGCTGGCCGAAGGGCCCCTCGTGCGCGTCGCACCGTTCCCGCCGTGGCGATGCCGGCTGATCCAGACGGAGCTCGCCGGGACGAGCGCCAAGATGCTCGACAAGACGGTGCGTGTGACGGCCGAGCGCGTCGCGCGGGTCGGCGGCGAGCTGCTCGGCGAGACGCGGTGCGCGCACCGGGCCGAGGCGCTGGCCCCCGCGATCCGCGAGGCCGAGGCGGCGGGGTTCGACATGCTGCTGATCGCCGGGGCGTCCGCGATCACCGATCGCCGCGACGTTCTGCCGGCGGGCGTCGTGCTCGCAGGCGGTTGCATCGAGCATTTCGGCATGCCCGTCGATCCGGGCAACCTCCTGCTGATGGCGCGGCTCGGCGAGCGGCCCGTTCTGGGCCTGCCCGGCTGCTGCCGCTCGCCCAGGCTCAACGGCTTCGACTGGGTGCTGGAGCGACTCGCGGCCGGGATCGAGGTGGGCCGCGAGGACATCATGCGCATGGGTATCGGCGGGCTGCTGATGGAGATCGGCTCGCGACCGCAGCCCCGCGAGGGGTCGCCCGGGACGCGGACAGCCGCGCCGAAGATCGCATCGCTCGTCCTGGCCGCCGGTCAGTCGCGTCGCATGGGCGGCCCGAACAAGCTTCTGGCGGAGGTCGACGGCAAGCCCTTGGTCCGGCACGCTGTCGAAGCTGCGCTCGCCTCACGGGCGGCACAGGTGGTCGTGGTCGTCGGTCACCAGCAGCACGAGGTGAGGAAGGCGCTGCGCGGCTGCAAGGTACGCTTCGTCACCAACGACGACTTCGCCGCCGGCCTGTCGACATCCCTCAAGGCCGGCATCGGGGTGCTCGGTGAGGATGTGGATGGCGCGGTGGTCTGCCTTGGCGACATGCCGCGGATCGCGCCGCCGCATATCGATCGGCTGATCGCAGCCTTCAATCCGCTCGAGGGCCGCTCCATCGTGGTGCCGACCTGGCAGGGCAAGCGCGGCAATCCGGTGCTGTGGGGCCGGGCGCATTTTCAGGAGTTCGGGGCGCTGGCCGGCGACGTCGGTGCCCGCCACCTGATCGGCCAGCACGCTGACGAGCTGGTGGAGGTCGCGATGGAGGACGCAGCGAGCCAGATCGACGTCGACACGCCCGAGGCGCTGGCAGCACTCAAAGGAGCTCACGCGTGACCGTCGACATCGCCTCGCTTCGGGCCGAGTTCCCCATCTTCACGCAGCGGCCGGCACCGTTCCACTACCTGGACAACGCCGCCACCGGCCAGATCTGCAGCGCTGCCGTGCGGGCGCTCCTGGCCTATGAGACGGGGAGCCGCGCCAATGTGAAGCGCGGTGTCTACCGCATGGCCGACGAGGCGACGGCGGCTTTCGAGAAGGCGCGGGGCGAGATCGCCGCATGGCTGGGTGCTGCCCATCCGGACGAGGTGATCCTGACGAGCGGCACGACGCTCGGCCTCAACATCGCGGCCCACACGCTGGTCGGCCGACTACATGCCGGTGACGAGATCCTCCTGTCGCTCCTCGAGCATCACAGCAACATCGTGCCCTGGCAGCTTGCGGCGGAGCGGGTCGGCGCCGTCATCCGCGCCATTCCGGTCACCGACGAGGGGACGCTGGACCTCGATCGGCTGGAGGAGGTGCTGACCGAGCGGACCCGCATCATCTCGGTAACGCATGCCTCGAACGTGACGGGTGCGATCAGCGATCTCGGCAGGCTCAAGGAGGCTGCTGTCGACGTGGGTGCCTTTCTCGTGGTGGACGGCGCGCAGCGGGTTCCGCACGGGCCGGTCGACGTCCAGGCCATCGGCTGCGACGTCTATGCCTGCTCGGGCCATAAGATGTTCGGCGCCACCGGGGCCGGCGCCCTCTGGGTCCGCAAGGATCTTCTGGCCGAACTGCCGCCGTTCCTGGGTGGCGGGGAGATGATCCGCCAGGTAACGATCGAGCGGACGACCTACGCGCCGCCGCCGCATCGCTTCGAGCCCGGCACCCCGCCCATCGGTCCGGCTATCGCGATGGGCGCTGCTGCCGGCTGGCTCGCCACCCAGAACTGGTCGGAGATCGGCGCGCACGAGATGGCGCTGACCGAGCGGCTCCTGGGCGGGCTCGGCGCCATCCCCGGCGTCCGCGTGCTGGGCCCCAAGGGCCTTCAGGGTCGCGTCGGCGTCGTCGCCTTCGACGTCGAGGACGTCCATGCCCACGATGTCTGCCAGATGCTCGACGGCCACGGCGTCTGCCTGCGCGGCGGTCATCATTGCGCGCAGCCATTGATGGAGCGGTTCGACCTCGACGCCACCGCCCGCGCGAGCCTCGCGCTCTACAATGACGATGCCGACATCGACGCGCTGCTGAACGGCCTCGAGACCACGATCAGGAAGCTGCGATGACGGCCACGAGCCCGGGCCGTCCGGCCGGGACGAGGAACGGATAGGCCCAAGATGTCCGACACGATCTACAACGACGCCATCCTCGCCGAGGCCAAGGCCAAGGTCGGCGCGGGCGAGCTGCCCGACCCCGATGTCCGCCTCCGCCGCGACAATCCCCTGTGCGGCGATCGTGTGACGCTCGATCTCGGCCTCGAGGACGGGCACGTGGCGTCCGTCGCTCACAAGACACGAGGATGCCTCCTGACCCAGGCGGCGGCCTCAATCCTCGCCCGCCACGCAGTCGGCGCGGACCTCGAGAAGGCACGTAAGGTCAAGGCCGAGATCGAGGCCCTCCTGGCGGGCAGGGACAGCATGCCGTCCTGGCCGGAGCTCGCGATGTTCGAGCCGGTGCGCGCCGTCCGCAGCCGCCACGAATGCGTGCTTCTTCCTTTCGAGGCCCTGGAGGAGGCGCTGGCGGGGGCTTCCGGGGCGAGCTGAGGACCGTTCCCTTGTGGATCCGCGACATCTCGCAGCCGCTGCGTCCCGGGATCCCCGTCTATCCGGGCGATACGCCGTACGCGGCTGACTGGACGGCGCGGATCGGCGAGGAATCGCCGGTCAATGTCGGCGCCGTCTCGATGACGACACACTGCGGCACGCATCTCGACGCCCCGCTGCACTACGACCCGGCCGGCGCCCCGATCGACGGGCTGGACCTGTCGCTGCTCGTCGGGCCTTGCTGCGTCCTGGATCTCCGTCACTGTTCCGGCACCGTTACCGCGGCGATGCTTCCCGAAGGCGGGCTGTTGCCGAGGGTCCTGCTGCGCTCCCGCGACGGCGCCGCGATCGAGCGCTGGAGCCCCGACTACCGTGCCATCGCACCGGAGGCGATGGAGCACCTCGCTGCCGCTGGGGTCGATCTTGTCGGCATCGACACGCCCTCGGTCGATCCGGCGGACGATGCCACGCTGCCGGCCCACATGACGGCGCGGCGGCTGGGCCTGCTGCTGCTCGAGGGCCTCGTGCTCGACGACGTGCCGACCGGCGCCTACGAGCTGATCGCTCTGCCGCTGCGCCTCACGGGCATGGACGCCTCGCCGGTACGGGCGATCTTGAGAGAGCTGCCCCGGTAGGTGGGCAACGCCTGGCCGGTGCCTCCCAAGCCCGAGGGTCGGGCTCATTGCCGCTCTGCCGGCGGCCCGACGCCCTCGATCGACTAGCGACGTCGCAGGAGTTGAGGGCGCGGCTGGAGGGGACCGCCGGGGTGTCGGGCGGGCACAGCTCGTCGCGCGGCCGCCGACGCCCGCCGGCGGGAACCGGCACACACAGTGGCCGTTCTGTGTCGCGTTGGCGGTCCCACGGAGCTCGCGGCGGATGTGCGGCGCTGGACGCTTCGGGCATGACCTTCATCCTTTTCACACGGCCGATTGCGGCATCTCGGCCCCCGGAGCGCCGCCTGGTGGGGCAGGGCTTGGGCCGGAACCTCGGTCGGCTGGCGGAGAACCTTGTCAGTCTTGACATGCTCGGCCGAAGCGTCGTCAGGCAGATTGCTATTGCGATCGCTTCAGGTTAGCGTCATCATTTAAGGATAGAAATAAGCTGCTCGACGGCCCGTGCTCTTGCCCCATGGGACACGCCCCAGCTCAAACCCGGAGGAGATCGAGGGTGCAAAAGCCCATATTGTGCTTCGATCTAGGGAGCCTTCTCGATGGCTCGGAGGGCGCCGACCCTGAACGGGAGGCCCGTCCTGCCCCGCCTGCACAGGAGATGCTCGCCGCCATCCCCGAGGCGCTGAAAGCCTATCGGGTTGTCATCCTGCCCGGCAGGAGAAACTCAGATCGTGACCTCGATCAGCTTCGCCGGCGGGTGCGCTCGCATCTCTGCGATCGCTACGGCCTACAGCGTGGCTATCTGATGTTCACGCTGCTGCAGTTCTCTACCCGGAGACGGCTGAGCCCCTCCGCGCGGCGGGCACATCGCTTCGGACCAGCCGAGGCGCTGGGCGCCGTGCCCGCCTAGCGACCGGTCCGGCGGATGGCCTGAATGGCCGTGTCGAGGGCGGAGAGGAAGCGCGAGCGATCCTGCTTGGCGAACGGCCGGCCACCTCCACGAATCTCGCCCGTCTCCCTGAGGACGGTCAGGAGGTTGCGCGTCGCGAGGTCGCTCCCGATCGAGCTTTCGGTGAACGGTCGGCCGTTGGGTGCGATGACCCTTGCGCCTCGCTTCACGCAGCGGTCCGCCAGCGGCACGTCCGTCGTCACCGCGATGTCGCCGGTGCCGATGCGCTCGGCGATCCAGTCGTCTGCCCGATCGAGGCCCTCGGTGACGATCACCCGCTCGATCAACGGTGAGGTCGGCACCCTCAGCCAGTCGTTCGCCACGACATAGACCTTGAGCCCATAGCGGCCGGCGACCCGGTAGATCTCATCCTTGACCGGGCAGGCATCGGCATCGACGAAGATCTCGAGCAAGCGACCTCCTCTCAGATGGGCTGGGCGCGGCGCTCGACATGAGCCGCGCGCGCCGGAGCCAGCGCCTCCAGCATGGCCGCGTGCAGCGGTGCCGGCGCCACGAGAAGGCCGTCGTGGCGCGGCTCGGGTCGATTGAGGGCGATCGGCTCGCCGTTCGCGTCGGTCGTCCGGATGCCCGCCTCGTCGAGCATCAGCACGGCGGCGGCGATGTCCCAGTCGTGACTGCGGCGCCAGGAGAGGTAGCCCGCGAAGCGGCCGGCCGCGACCAGAGCCAGCTTGTAGGCGAGCGAGCCTATGGTGCAGACCTCTGCCATCGGCAGCATCGCCTTGAAGTTCCGACGCCGGTTCTCGGTGCTGCTGCAGAGGATGCGTGCCCCCTCGAGCGTGCCCTGGCTGCTGCCGGTGACCCGGGTGCCGTTGAGGAAGGTGCCCATGCCGCGGGCCGACTCGAAGAGCTCCCCGGTAGCCGGATTGAGGATGAGGCCCAGCTCGGGACGGCTCGCCTCGAGAAGAGCCACGCTGATCGTGAACTCGGGCAGGCCCGCGGCGAAGGAGCGGGTGCCGTCGATAGGGTCGACGATCCAGACCCACGCGCGCTCGAGCCGCAGGCGATCGTCCGGTGTCTCCTCCGACAGCCACGCGGCCTCCGGAAGCAGCGCCGAGAGCGCCTGCTTCAGGTAGCGATCGACCGCGAGATCGGCGTCGGTGACGATCTGGCCCGGCGCCTTCTCCCAGCGATCGTAGCCGCTCCGGAAGTAGCGCATGGCAAGCCGGCCGGCCTCCTGGACCGCCGCTCGGGTGCCGCCGAGCAGAGGTGCGCCGATCACGATCGTTCGCCCCCGTCGGCGGGCCAGATCGGCCGACCACTGCCCGGCAGCCCGTACTCGGTCCAGCGCGTCGTCACCCGCTCGATGATCTCCGCGCTCATCCGGAGCTTGCGCCCCCACTCGCGTCTGGTCTCGGGCGGCCATTTGTCGGTGGCGTCGATGCCGAGCTTGCCGCCGAGGCCGGCATCCGGTGAGGCGAAGTCCAGATAGTCGATGGGCGTGCCCTCGATCACCACGAGGTCGCGCCCGGGATCGACCCGCGTGCTGATCGCCCAGACCACGTCGGTCCAGCTGCGGGCATCGATGTCGTCGTCCACGACGATCACGAGCTTCGTGTACATGAACTGGCGAAGATAGGACCACACACCCATCATCACACGGCGTGCGTGGCCCGGGTAGGCCTTCCTGATCGAGACGACGGCGATGCGATAGGAGCAGCCCTCGGGCGGCAGCCAGAAGTCGACGACCTCGGGGAACTGCTGCTGGAAGAGCGGGAGGAAGACGTCGTTCAGGGCCTCGCCCAGCACCGAGGGCTCGTCGGGCGGCCGACCGGTGAAGGTCGAGAGATAGATGGGCTGGCTGCGCCGGGTGATGGCGCTGATGGTGAACACCGGGAAACGCTCGACCGAGTTGTAGTAGCCCGTGTGGTCGCCATAGGGGCCCTCGTCGCCCATCTCGTCGAGGCTGACATGACCCTCGAGGACGATCTCGGCCGTGGCCGGCACCTTGAGTGGCACGCTCACGCAGTCGACCAGCTCGACCCGCTTGCCCCGGAGAAGGCCGGCGAACTGGTACTCGGACATGGTGTCGGGCACGGGCGTCACCGCGGCCAGCGTGGTGCCGGGGTCGGCGCCGATCACGGCCGCCGCCGGCAGCGGCTCGCTGCGCTCGCGCTTCCAGCGCCGGTGATGCTGGGCACCGCCCCGGTGGCGGAGCCAGCGCATCAGCGTCCGGTTCTTGCCGAGCACCTGCATCCTGTAGATGCCGAGGTTGAAGGCGTCCTCGCGGCTCTTCCCCGGTCCTTTGGTCACGACGAGTGGCCAGGTGATCAGGGGAGCGGGCTCCCCCGGCCAGCAGCCCTGGATCGGGAGCTGCCCGAGGTCGATCTGCTCGCCCCGCAGCACGACCTCCTGCGCCGGCCCCCGGCTCACCGTCTTGGGCTTCATCGAAAGCGCCGCCTTCATCAGCGGCAGCATCTCGACGGCCTCGCTGAAGC
This sequence comes from uncultured Alphaproteobacteria bacterium, assembly GCA_963735065.1. Classification (GTDB taxonomy): domain Bacteria; phylum Pseudomonadota; class Alphaproteobacteria; order Geminicoccales; family Geminicoccaceae; genus CAVTJL01. The sequence continues at coordinate 1,529,803 of CAVTJL010000001.1, forward strand.
TTTCGGGCGGCTGGGGCTGCTTGAAGAAGGCCAGCATCTCGCCCAGCGCCCTGAGCTCGGACGGCTCCCGCCCCATGCCCCAGGCGACGCGTTCGACCGTGCCGAAGAGGTTGGTCAAAAGCGGCATGCCGAAGCCCCGAACATTCTCGAAGAGCACCGCCGGCCCCTTCTCCGCCAGAAGTCGGGTGTGGATCTCGGTGATCTCGAGCTCGGCCGAGACCGGCGCCTTCACGCGCACCAGCCGGCCGCGCGCCTCGAGATGGGCGATGAAGGAGCGTAGGGAATTGAAGGGCACGGGATCGGCCTCTATGGAAAGCGGCTGTCGGCGCCAACCTGATGCGCCGGACCCCTACCGGCAAGGGCCCCCATCGCCGCCGCCTGTCGCGGGCGTCACGGTCGTTCCGACCCGCACCCGCCGCCCTCGCGCCTGCCGGCGGGGGCCATGGGCGCCGAGGTCACCTGCAACCCTGCGGCGAGCGAGGCCCTCAGGCCACAGGTTTCCACTTGATCGAGCAGCCCATCGAGGCGAGCTGCTCGGCCGGGCCGTGGCCGGTTCTGGCGACGAGCCGCATCGCCTCGACCAGCTCGCGGCGGGCATCGGGAACCAGGGTCGTCCGCGAGGCGTCGAGGCGGCCGCGATACTGAAGGCCCAGATCGGCATTGTAGCCGAAGAAGTCGGGCGTGCAGACGGCGCCGTAGGCGCGCGCCACCTCCTGTGTCGCGTCGTGCAGGTAAGGGAAAGGAAAGTCGTTGGCGGTGGCGAAGCGTGCCATGCTCTCGAAGCTGTCGGCCGGATAGGCTTGGGCGTCGTTGGAGCAGATCGCGACCATGGCGATGCCGTCCGCCGCCAGCTCGCGGGCGTCCGCGACGAGCCGCCCGACGATCGCCTTCACATAGGGACAGTGGTTGCAGATGAAGGCGACGACGGTGCCCCTCGCACCCCTGACGTCGGCCAGGCGGTAGTGCCGGCCATCGGTCCCGGGCAGCTCGAAATCCGGAGCTGGCGTGCCGAATGCGCAGATCGGCGGCGTCGCTGCCATCGGGAGCCTCCCCTGCTCAAGGTTGCGGAAAAGCCGATCGAGCTTGCGGAACAGGGCACAGCTCGGCTACCCGCGGACGGTAGCCTGCCACATTGGGGCGCTATCCGTCCGATGCAAGCTCTCGCGGCATGAGGCACTCCCCGCCGCCGGCCGGCTATGCCAGCGCCGGTCGGCTCCTCGCCTGGGCCTCTTGGGACTGGGCATGCTCACCCTTCTTCTCGGTCATCATCACCTTCGTCTTCGCCACCTATGTGACCAAGGCCGTGGCGCCAGACGCGATCGCCGGCACGGCCGCCTGGGGCTTCACGATGACGGCGAGCGCGCTCGCGATCGCCGTCTTGAGCCCGATCCTGGGTGCTCTCGCCGACGCGGTGGGCAGGCGCAAGCCGTGGCTCGGCACGCTCACGCTGATCGGTGCCGCCGCCTCGGCCCTTCTCTGGCTCGTGACGCCCGAGCCGAGCCGCCTGATGCTGGCGCTCGGGCTCGTCTTCCTCGGCAACCTCGCGCTCGAGACGGCGCAGACCTTCTACAACGCCATGCTGCCGGATTTGGCCGAGCCCCGACGTCTGGGGCAGTGGTCGGGCTGGGGCTGGGGGCTCGGCTACTTGGCCGGCATCGTCGTTCTCGTGCTCCTGCTCTATGGCCTGATCCTGCCCAAGCCGCCCCCCTTCGGGCTGGATGCCGAGACGAGCCAGCAGGTGCGCCTGGCGGGGCCGGTGGTGGCGCTCTGGCTCCTGGTCTTCAGCCTGCCGCTCTTCCTCCTCGTGCCGGACCGGCCGCGGATCGTACGGGCGCCGGGATCGGCGATCCGCGCCGGCGTCATGGCGCTTCGGGGCAGCATCACGCGGCTCGCCCGGCTCGACGACACGAGCCGGTTTCTCGTGGCCCGCATGATCTACAATGACGGGCTCAACACGCTCTTCGCCTTCGGCGGCATCTATGCGGCCGGGACCTTCGGCCTCGGTGTCGCCGAGGTGATCGAGCTCGGGATCGCCCTCAACATCTCGGCCGGCCTCGGCGCCTTCGCGATGGGCCGGCTCGACGACCGGTTCGGGCCCAAGCGCGTGATCCTGGCAGCGCTGCTGGGCCTGCTGCTGGCCGGAGCGATGGCGCTTGTCGCCACCGACCGAGCGGTCTTCTGGGCCGCCGCGGTGGCGCTCGGCCTCTTCGTTGGGCCCGCGCAGGCCTCCAGCCGCTCGCTGATGGCGCGTCTCGCCCGTCCCGACGAGCGGGCCCAGATGTTCGGCATCTATGCGCTGAGTGGCAAGATCACGGCCTTTCTCGGCCCCTTCCTGCTCGGCATCGTCACCGTATGGGCCGGGAGCCAGCGGGCCGGCATGGCGGTGATCCTGGTGCTTCTGGCGATCGGCGGGACGCTGCTGATGGCCGTGAGGGAGCCGCCTCGCGATCCCGGGAGCGACGGTCCCGTCTCCCCGGCTCAGCCCTCAGCCGACGCCGATGCTCTGGCGCCGAGCCAGGTGTCCAGCGCGGCCGAATCCATCGGCGGGGCGAGGAAGTAGCCCTGCAGGTGGTCGCAGCGCAGGGTCGCGAGCCAGTCCGCAGCCTCCGGGCCGTCGATCCCCATGCCGACGACGCGCAGGCCAAGACCGTGTGCTAGGCTGACGATCGAGCGCACGATCACGGCGGCGCTCCTGTCCTCGGTGGTGCGGGCGATGAGCGAGCGGTCGATCTTCAGCTCGCTGAGCGGTAGACGCCTTAGATGGATCAGCGGTGAGAAGCCCGTGCCGAACCCGTCGAGCGACAGCTCGCAGCCCATCGCGGCGATCGCCTCGAGCTGAGGCAGGGTCGTCTCGAGCCCGCTCGTGACGTCATCCTCGGCGAGCTCGAGCACGAGGTCGCCGGGACGCGCCTCCCAGTTGTCCAGCGCCAGCCGCAGCATCTTCGGCGCGCCCGGCTCCCTGAGCCAGCCCGCCGCGAGGTTGACCGAGACCGGGACGTCGAGCCCGGCGAGGCGCCAGCTGCGCTGCTCCTTGAGGGCGGCGTTGAGCGTCCAGAGCGCCAGCTGGTCGGCCAGGCCGGTTCGCTCGGCCAGGGCCAGGAAGTCCTTGGGCTCGAGCAGCCCGAGCTCCGGATGGGCCCAACGGACCAGCACCTCGACCCCGACGACGCGGCGGCCCGCCGCGGCGAGCTTGGGCTGCAAAAGAAGAATGAGCTCCTCGCGCTCGATGGCGCCCCGGAGCTCGCGCTGTAGCACGAGGCGGCGGTGGTAGGCGCTGGGCTCCTCCTCGTCGAACACGACGAAGCCCAGCCCCTCGCGCTTGGCCTTGTACATGGCGCTGTCGGCCGACTGGAGCAGGGCCTCGAGCTCCATGCCGTGATCGGGGGAGACGGCGACGCCGATGCTGACCCCGATCTCCAGCCGCATGCCCTCGACCAGGAAGGGCTTGGCGAGCTGCTCGACAAGGCGCTCCGCCACCTGGCAGGCGATGTCGCGCGGCGTCGGTGCCGGCAGCAGCACGGCAAACTCGTCGCCACCGAGCCGGGCGAGGGTGTCGCTGCGGCGCAGTGGCGTCGCCAGCCGAGGACCGAGCTCACGCAGCAGCAGGTCGCCGACGTGATGGCCGAGCGTGTCGTTGACCTCCTTGAAGCGGTCGAGATCGAGGATCATCAGGGCCAGCGGCTCGCTGCTGCGCTCGGCGGCGCGCAGCGCCTGCCGCAGCCGATCGTGAAGCAGCAGCCGGTTCGGCAGCTCGGTCAGGGCGTCGTGAAGTGCCAGCCGCTCCAGCGACCGCTCCCGCGCGCGTCGCGAGGAGGCGTCGGTGATCCGGGCGATCGACAGGGCGCGCCCGCCAACGGGGCGACGCGTCACCATGACCTCGCCGGCAAAGCTGCGGCTCGATTCGTGGTGCACCTCGGTGTCCACCGGGCACTGGTCGGCGAGCATCTCCGCCAGACGCTCGGGGTCGCGCAGGAGCGGCACATAGCGACCCACATCGCGCCCGAGCAGCGGGTAGCCCAGCAGCGCCACCGCGGCGTCGTTGGCCCAAACGATCTTGCCGCCCGCAACGAATGCCAGATAGGCCTCGCTCAGCCCCTCGAGGCCGCGCAGGCGACGGTCGCCGCCGCCGGTGGCGCGCTGCTTGAGCCAGCGGTCGAGCCGAAGCCGGCCGAGGAACGGGCTGGCGACGAGCATAACGCCGGTCGCCACCATCGCCTCGATGGCGACGCCCGTCCGTGTCAGCAGCGGTGTCACGAGCAGCGTCAGCACGCCGGCGCCCAGCACGACGCGCGGCGGCACTTCGTAGGAGCGTTTCAGACGCAAAAAGAGGGCCGCCATCGCCGGCACGACGAGAGCGAGCAGCACCCCGCCCAGTGGCAGTGTGCTCGAGGGCGACCCCTGCCGGCCGAGCATGACGCCAGCGGGCGTCAGCGCCGGCAGCAGCGCAGCGAGCACGCCATAGACGGCGATCACCAGGAGGCCGATGTCGGACGGCAGCAGACGGTTCACGGTCGCTCCGCGCGAGCGGGCCGGCCGAGGGCGGCCCGGGACGGTCAAGGCGACACCCACGCGGCGGCGCCCGACCCGACCCTATGCGTCGGAGGTTAAGGGGACGTGAAAGCCGAAGGCTGCGCTCACGCCTCCTGGCGGTAGTTGGGCGCCTCGCGGGTGATCGCCACGTCGTGGACATGGCCCTCGCGCACGCCGGCCTGGGTCACGCGGATGAAGCGGCAGCCGCGCTGCATGTGGGCGATGTCGCCATTGCCGGTGTAGCCCATCGCGGCGCGGAGGCCGCCCACCAGCTGGTGGATGATGTTGGCGGCGGGACCGCGATAGGGGACGCGACCCTCGATCCCCTCCGGCACCAGCTTCAAGGTGTCCTTGATCTCCTGCTGGAAATAGCGGTCGGCAGAGCCGCGGGCCATGGCGCCCAGCGATCCCATGCCGCGATAGGCCTTGTAGGAGCGGCCCTGATAGAGAAAGACCTCGCCCGGCGCCTCGTCGGTGCCGGCCAGCATCGAGCCCAGCATGGCGCAGTCGGCGCCGGCGGCGATCGCCTTGGCGAGGTCGCCCGAGGCCCGGATGCCGCCGTCGGCGATCACCGGGACGCCCGCCGCCCGGCAGCGCTCCACGACGTCCATGACGGCGGTCAGCTGCGGCATCCCGACACCGGCGACGATCCGGGTCGTGCAGATCGAGCCAGGGCCGATGCCGACCTTGACCGCATCGGCGCCGACGTCGACCAGGGCCTGGGCCGCATCGCCCGTCGCGACGTTGCCGGCGATGATCTGGGTGGCGTTGGAAAGCCTGCGGACACGGGCAACGGCATCGATCACGCCGCGGGAATGCCCGTGCGCGGTGTCGACCACGATGACGTCCGAGCCGGCCTCGACGAGCCGCTCGGCGCGCTCCAGGCCGCGTTCTCCCGTGCCGGTGGCGGCGCCCACGCGAAGCCGCCCCAGCTGGTCCTTGCAGGCGTGCGGGAAGCGCTGCGACTTGTCGATGTCCTTGACGGTGACGAGGCCGATCAGCCGGTAGTCGTCATCCACGATCAGGAGCTTCTCGATGCGGTGGCGATGGAGAAGCTCCATGGCCTCAGCACGGGTGACGCCCTCGCGTGCCGTGACGAGGCGATCGGAGGTCATCAGCTCGCTGACCGGTCGCGCGCTCGGGGGCACGAACCGCACGTCGCGGTTGGTCAGGATGCCGACCAGCCGCCCCTTGGGGCCTTCCACCACGGGGAGGCCCGAGATTCCCGCCCGGGCCATCAGATCGAGCGCCCGGGAGAGCGGCGTCTCGGGGCCGACGGTGAGCGGATTCACGACCATGCCGGCCTCGAACTTCTTCACCTGCAGGACCTGAGCGGCCTGCTCCTCGACCTCCATGTTCTTATGGATGATGCCGAGGCCACCGTGCTGGGCCATGGCGATTGCCATGGGCGCCTCGGTGACCGTATCCATGGCGGCCGAGACCAGGGGGATGCCCAGCTCGATCTCGCGGGTGAGCCGCGTGCGCACGTCGGCCGCTCCGGGCAGCACCTCGGAATAGCTCGGCTCGAGCAGCACGTCGTCGAAGGTGAGCGCCTCGCGGAGGGCGCCGAGCCCGCTCGTCTCCATCGCAACCTCGGGGTCAATTTCGGGTTGCACGGCCTTATAGAGGCAGGGGCGACACCGGGAAAGACCCCGGGGTCGCCGGTCTGATCGCTGCTGCCGCCCGAGCCCGTCCGGCATCTGGCGAAACCGTTTGCGAAATGCTCTGCGGTGACGCAGTCTTTCGGTTTGGGAGGCAAATGCAGGGGTCTTGACGTGCTCGTGACCATGCGAGACGTCGCGCGGCTGGCTGGGGTGTCGATCTCCACCGTCTCGCATGTCCTCAACGACACGCGTCCGGTTCCGACGCCGACGCGGCAGCGTGTCCTCGAGGCGATCGACGTCTCGGGCTACATGCCGAACACGCTTGCCCGCTCTCTCAAGCGCGCGGAGACGCGGACCCTGGGCCTCGTGATCGGCGATATCGGCAACCCCTACTTCACCGACGTCGTGAGCGCGCTGGAGGCGGCGGCGGGGAACGCCGGCTACACCGTGGTTCTGAGCGACATCGGCGAGGATTCCGAGCGCGAGATGGCCGCGGTGCGGCTCCTGATCGGGCGCCGGGTCGACGGTCTCGTCCTGGCCCCCTCCGCGACCGGCGGTGCCGACGCCGTCACTTACGCCCGGCGCCACAAGGTTCCCGTCGTCCAGATCGACAGGATCGCGGTGACGGATTGCGACTATGTCGTCGCCCGTAACGGCCCCGACATGCGACGCTTGGTCCGACACCTGGCGGCGCTCGGCCACCGGCGGATCGCGATGCTGACCGGCCTTCCCGGCCTGAGCTCCACACGCGAGCGGATCAACGGGTTCCGCGCGGGGATGCGGGACGCGGGGCTCCGGGCCGATCCCGAGCTGATGATCCCGGGCGAGTCCCAACGCGCGCCGGCGAGGCTCGCAACCAAGAAGCTGATGACCAGGGCCGAGCCACCGACGGCTCTTGTCGCCGGCAACAATCTCCTGGCGCTCGGCGCCATGCGCGGGCTCAGCGAGCTGGGCCTGGGCGTGCCCGGCGACGTGGCGCTGGTCTCCTTCGACGATTTCGAGTGGGCCGACCTCTTCCAGCCTCGCCTGACGACGATCGCCCAGCCTTGTCGCCGCATCGGCGAGGTGGCGGTCCGGCTGCTGCTCGAGCGGATCGCCGAGCCCGCCCTGGCCCCCCGCCACATCCGCCTTCCCACCTCGCTGCAGCACCGCGAGTCCTGCGGCTGCCCTGCCGGCGCCGGGCCTCTGACATGAGGCCGCACGCGCTCCGCATGCGGGGGGTCGAGAAGCACTTCGGCGGGGTCTATGCCCTGCGCGGCGTCGATTTCGATCTTGCCGCGGGCGAGGTTCATGTCCTGCTCGGCGAGAATGGCGCCGGCAAGAGTACCCTGATGAACATCCTCTCGGGCGTCCTGGCGCCCGACGGAGGCAGCATCGAGGTCGACGGCACCGCCGTCCGGTTCGGCAGCCCGCGCGATGCCCAGGCCGCCGGCATCGCGATGATCCATCAGGAGCTGGACCTCGTCCCCGGGCTCGATATCGCCGCCAACCTCTTCCTCGGCCACGAGGCGCTGACGATCGTTGGCACCCTCGACCGCCGTCGCATGCTGCGCCTCGCCCGCTCCCGGCTCGACGCGGCCGGTGTGGCGCTCGACGCTGCCCTTCTGGTGGGCGATCTCCGAATCGGTGAGCGGCAGCTCGTCGCCATCGCCAAGGCGCTGGCGGCCGATGCTCGCATCCTTGTCATGGACGAGCCGACGGCGGCGCTCTCTGCAGCCGAGGCCGAGCACCTCTTCGGGGTGGTCCGCGAGCTGCGCGGCCGCGGCGTCGGCATCGTCTACATCTCGCACCGGCTGGAGGAGGTGGCACGGGTCGCCGATCGCGTCACCGTGCTGCGCGACGGCAAGGTGGTGGGCGAGTGCGGTCCCGACGCGCCCCAGGCCGAGCTCGTCCGCATGCTCGTCGGCCGTCCCTTCGAGGAGCTCTTCCCATCCCGCGCCGAAGGGCAGGGCGAGGAGCTGCTGCGTCTCGATCATGCCGGCTTCGCGCCGCGCCGGGAGCAGGCCGGCTGGCAGACGCCCGTCGATGTCAGCCTCGTCGTCCGCAAGGGCGAGATCGTCGGGCTCGCCGGACTCATGGGCGCCGGCCGGACCGAGCTCCTGGCCTCGCTCTACGGCGCCGGCCCCCGTGGATCATGGCGGGGCGGCGTGCTGGTCGCGGGCAATGCAGCAAGGATCCGCTCGATCGCCGACGCCAGGCGCGCGGGCATCGCCTTTGTCACCGACGACCGGCGCGGCAGCGGGCTCGTGCTGGCCCATACCGTCGGCTGGAACGCCGTGATGTCGTCGCTGGCAAGGGTGACGCCGATGGGCCTCGTCAGGCCGGCGCTCGAGGCGCGGGCCGTCGCACGATCGATCGAGGCCTTCGACGTCCGCCCGCGGCGCGCCGACCTGCCCGTCAGCACCCTCTCCGGGGGCAACCAGCAGAAGGTGGTCTTCGCGAAGGAGCTGATGACCGAGCCTCGCCTGCTCCTGCTCGACGAGCCCACCCGCGGCGTCGACGTCGGCGCCAAGAGCGAGATCTACCATCGCCTTCGCATGCTCGCCGCCGACGGGCTGGGCGTCCTTGTCGCCTCCTCGGAGCTGCCCGAGCTCACCGGGCTCTGCGACAGGATCGTCGTGATGCGTGGCGGCCGCAGCGTCGCCGAGTTTCCGGGCGGCGTCGACGAGGCGAAGCTGCAGGCGGCGAGCGCCGGCGAGGAGGAGGCTGCGGCATGACAATGGACGCGACCACGCCGCAGCGGGCCCCGGCGCGACGCCGGCCGCGGCATCTGCTGGCCTATCTGCTGCGGTTCCAGAGCCTCTTCGGCCTTGTCATCGTGCTGGTCGGCGGCGTGATCTTCTCCCCCCGCCGGCACGGCCATATCCTCTTCCTGTCGCCGGACAACATCGCGAACATCATCCGCTCGATCTCCGAGACCGGGATCATCGCGCTCGGCATGACGTTCGTGATCATCGCCGCCGGCATCGACCTCTCGGTGGGTGCCGTGCTTGGTCTCTCGAGCGTGCTCACCGCGACGCTGCTCGTGAACCATGGCTGGGGCATTGCCGCCACGCTCGTCACCGTGGTGGCCGCCGGCACGCTCTTCGGCGCCGCGCAGGGTGCCATCATCACGCGCTTCCGCCTCCAGCCCTTCATCGTCACGCTCGCCGGGCTGCAGGCCGCACGCGGGCTCGCCTACATCGCCTCGAACAACCAGTTCATCAACGTCTCCTACGGGGAGGGGCCGGGCTTTGCGCCCCCCGCCTTCGGCGTCCTGGGCGAGCGCCTGTTCGACAATGTGTTTCCTGTGGCGACCCTGGTCTTCCTGATCCTGGCCGTCATCGCGGCGCTGGTGCTGAACACCACGCGCTTCGGCCGCTACGTCTATGCCGTGGGCGGCAACGAGCGGGCGGCGCGGCTCTCGGGCATCCCGGTGAACCGTGTCAAGATCGCGGTCTATGCGATCACCGGCCTGGCGGCGGCGTCCGCGGGCATCGTCCACGCGGGGCAGTTCAGCTTCGGCAGCCCCAACGATGGTGCGGGCTACGAGCTCACCGCGATCGCCGCCGTCGTGATCGGCGGCACCGACCTTTTCGGCGGCGCCGGCTCGATGATCGGCACGATCGCCGGCAGCATCATGCTGGGCGCCCTCGCCAACATCCTTCAGCTCAATGATGTGAGCGCCGCCATGCAGCTCCTGGCCACCGGGGCGATCATCGTTGCCGCGGCGGCGCTTCAGACCTTCGTCGGCCGCCGCGACGGCGAGGCGCTGCGCTGATCGGCCCCGTCCGGGCCGAACGCGCGGCGGGCGGAGCGAGGCTCCGAGCAGACAGAGCGGTGCTCAAGGGAGGCACATCGATGCCAGCGCAGAGACTGAGACGGATGCTGGGGGCGGGTGCTGCGATCCTGGCCCTGGGGGTCGGGGCGCCGATCGCGCTGACGGCCGGCGCGGCTCAAGCCGCGGATGCCAAGCCCATCGCCAAGGACTGCGGGCCGGACGGCCACTATGTGATCGGCTTCTCGCAGGTCGACTTCACCGAGCCCTACCGGCAGCATGTCGACCATCAGATGGAAGAGCTCGTCAAGAAATACCCGCAGTTCAAGCTGGTGATCGCCGACGGTCAGGCGAGCGACAACACGCAGACCTCGCAGGTCGAGAACTTCATCACGCAGCAGGTCGACATTCTGTTCATCTCGCCCTACGAGTTGGCGCCGCTAACTCCGGTGGTGAGCCGTGCCTACAAGGCCGGGATCCCGGTGATCACGCTCGACAGGAAGACGGTCGGCGACGACTACACGACCTTCATCGGCGGCGACAACTACCAGATCGCCAAGGAAGCCGGCGAGTATGCCGCCACGACGCTCCTGCCCCAGGGCGGCGACGTCGCCATCCTCGAGGGGCTGCCCAGCTCCTCGCCCGCGATCGAGCGTCTGAACGGCTTCAAGGATGGCATCAAGGGCAATCCCAAGCTCAACCTCGTGGCCGTGCAGCCGGTCGACTGGATGGAGGACAAGGCCGTCACCGTGTTCTCGGCGATGCTCCAGGCCCATCCGGACATCAAGCTCGTCTATACCAGCAACGACCTCGCCGCGGCGGGCGCCTACATCGCCGCCAAGAATGCCGGCAAGGAGGGCCAGATCCAGATCATCGGCACCGACGGCCTGCCCGGAACTGCCGGCGGCATCCGATCCGTGGCCGAGGGGCAGTGGGCCGCCACCTACGTCTATCCTACCGGCGCCGCCCAGGCTCTCGAGATCGCCAAGAAGATCCTGATCGACTGTGCCACCTCCGTGCCCAAGACCATCACCGTCCCGACGCAGCGCATCGACAAGGAGAACGCGAAGGAGCTCTACGAGAAGCTGAAGTTCTAGAGGGGGGAGGCGGGTCCCGCGATCCGGCTCCAGGGCCCTTGCCGGGGCCGCGCTTGACGGCCCCGGCATTCGGGAGTTCAAAGCCCGCGGCGGCGCTTGAGGTCTGGGGAGGATTCGCATGGCTGACGAGACGAAACGGCGGCTCCGGTCGCAGGACTGGTGGCTCGACTACGCCGACGTCGACATGACGGCGCTCTATCTCGAGCGCTATCTCAACTACGGCCTCACGCGTGAGGAGCTGCAGTCGGGCCGGCCGATCATCGGCATCGCCCAGACCGGCTCCGACCTGGCACCCTGCAACCGCCACCATCTCGACCTCGCCGACAGGGTGCGCGCCGGCGTGCGCGACATGGGCGGCATCCCGATCGAGTTCCCGGTCCATCCGATCCAGGAGACGGGCAAGCGGCCGACGGCGATGCTCGATCGCAATCTTCAGTACCTCTCCTGCGTCGAGGTCCTCTACGGCTACCCGATCGACGGTGTCGTGCTGACGACGGGCTGCGACAAGACCACGCCTGCGCTCATCATGGCTGCCGCCACCGTCGACATCCCGGCCATCGTCCTCTCGGGCGGGCCGATGCTGAACGGCTACTACAAGGGCGGCCTCGCCGGCTCCGGGACGATCGTCTGGCACGCCCGCCAGCTCTTCGCCAAGGGCGAGATCGACGTCGAGCAGTTCATGGAGATGACCTGCGCCTCGGCACCGTCGGTCGGCCACTGCAACACGATGGGAACGGCCTCGTCCATGAACGCCATGGCCGAGGCGCTGGGCATGTCGCTCACCGGCTGCTCCGCGATCCCGGCACCGTATCGCGAGCGGCCGCAGATGGCCTATCTGACGGGCAAGCGCATCGTGGAGATGGTCTGGGAGGACCTCAAGCCCTCGAAGGTCATGACGCGCAAGGCATTCGAGAACGCGATCTCGGTGGCCGCCGCGGCCGGATGCTCGACCAACTGTCCGCCCCATGTGATCGCCATCGCCCGCCACATCGGCGTCGAGCTCGACATCAAGGACTGGGAGCAGGGTCACGACATCCCGCTCCTCGTCAACATGCAGCCGGCCGGCGAGTTTCTGGGCGAGGAGTTCTATCGCGCGGGCGGCGTGCCGGCGGTGATCAAGGAGCTGATCAAGGCCGGGCGCTTCCACACCGACGCCTTGACCGTGACCGGCCGGACGATGGGCGAGAATCACGAGAGCGTTGAGTTCTCCCCCGACCGGCGCGTGGTCCGTCCTTACGAGGACCCGCTCATGCCCGAGGCCGGGTTCGTCATCATCAGCGGCAACATCTTCGATTCCGCGGTCATGAAGACCTCGGTGGTGACGCCTGAGTTCCGCAAGAAGTACCTCGAGCACCCCGATCACGCGGGGCTCTTCGAGGGCAGGGCGATCGTGTTCGACGGGCCCGAGGACTATCATCATCGGATCGACGATCCGTCGCTCGACATCGACGAGGACTGCTTCCTCTTCATCCGCAATTGCGGGCCGGTCGGCTATCCCGGAGCGGCCGAGGTGGTGAACATGCGGCCGCCGACGAAGCTCATCGAGAAGGGCATCCGCGCCCTGCCGACGATCGGCGACGGCCGGCAGTCGGGAACCTCGGAGAGCCCGTCGATCCTCAACGCCTCGCCCGAGGCGGCGGTGGGCGGCAACCTCGCCATCGTCCGCACGGGTGACCGTGTGCGTTTCGATCTCGCTGGGCGGCGTCTCGATCTGATCCTGACACCCGAGGAGATCGCCGAGCGCCAGGCGGAGGTGAAGAAGGTTCCCCCGAAGATCCCCCCCTCCCAGACCCCCTGGCAGGAGATCTACCGGCGGGACGTCGGCCAGCTCTCGACCGGCGCCTGCCTCGAGCCGGCCGTGCTCCACCTCAAGATCGTGGAGACCTATGGCAGCCCGCGGCGCAACCACTGAGCAAGCCGCCGCGTCAACTATTGTAGATTTCCCACAGGCAGCGTGCCAAAAGCACAGGAACGGCGACGCTCGTCATTCGGCGCGTTCTCATTTCGGTGCCTTGGCGTTATGGGGAGCTGCGAGGGGGCGTCACACCTTGGGAGCACTGTTATGAGATTCCATTTGCGTGGCCTGGCTCTCGTCGGCGGCCTCGCGCTGCTGGCGGGTTGCACGGGCAGCCATCCACCCGGCTACACCACGCTCACCGGCCACATCTTCGAGGCTGGCCCGGCCGGGCGCGTCATGGACCAGGCACGTGCTACGACGCCGTCGAGCGATGCCTATCACAATGCCCTCTACACGGACCTGATGAAGTACGCTGAGTACGAGTACGGTCCGATGGAGGACTATCGCCACGCCACCTGGCATGCGCAGAACGCGATGACGGCGGCCAAGGGCGGTGACGTTCAGCCGGCCGTGCTGAGCGAGTGGCAGCTCCCCGAGGACAAGATGGGCGAGCTCTCGAGCGCCCGTGAGCGCCTCGTCGCGGCGCTGGCGGCGGGCTCCCCCGAGACCAAGCCCGAGGCTTCGGCCCAGGCTCTGGCGAGCTTCAACTGCTGGGTCGAGCAGCAGCGTGAGAACTTCCAGCCGCAGGACATTGCGGACTGCCGCAACTCCTTCGAGACCGCGCTCGCCGAGATCGAGGTGAAGAAGGCCGAGGTCCCTGAGACCATGGTCCTCTCCGCCGACATCCTCTTCGCGTTCGGCAAGGCGGATCTCAAGCCCGAGTTCGAGCCGATGCTCGACAAGGTTGCGGAGACGCTCGTCAGCAACACCGACGTGCGTATCCTGATCGTCGGCCACACCGACACGATGGGCCCGGCGAGCTACAACCAGACGCTCTCGGAGCGGCGTGCCAAGACCGTCGCGGACTATCTGATGTCGAAGGGTGTGACGGCGGACCGGATGACGGTCACGGGCGTCGGCGAGACGCAGCTGATCGTTCCGACCCCCGATCAGACGCCTGAGCCAAAGAACCGTGCGGTCGTGATCAGCAAGCGGTAGGCCCCTGCCGCAAGCATCATCGACCAGGGAGGGCGCGGCTCAGGCCGCGCCCTCTTTCGTTGTGCTGCGATGTTCCGAGAATGGTGGGCCCGGCAGGATTCGAACCTGCGACCAGACCGTTATGAGCGGCCAGCTCTAACCACTGAGCTACGGGCCCGGCGGGGCGGATATACGCATGGGCGGCACCGCCTGCCAAGGCGCTCCGGGCGATTTCGGACCCGCCGGCCCTTGGCGGTTTCCTCGTTCGGTCCAGTTTCCGCACAGCGGAGCGAGGCCTCGAGCATGGCGCTCCGGCAGGAATGGATCGAACGGAAGGGAGCACGCAGGATGAGCGCAGGCCTAGGGATTCGCACGGCTCTGGCGCTGGCTGTAGGCGCGGTGATCGGCGGCTGGAGCGTTGCCGGCTCGGCCGCAGGGACGGGCAGCACGGTCGACCTTCACAAAGAGATCGAGGCCGCGATCGAGCACGCGACCTACGCCGCCGACGGCAAGACGCTGTCCGAGGCGCACATGCATCTGCATCACGTCATCAACTGCCTCGTAGGCCCGGACGGTCAGGCCTTCGATGCCAAGGCGTTGAATCCCTGCAAGAGCCTTGGCAACGGCATCCTGCCGGACACGACCGGCGCCTCGCAGAAGAAGGAGTTCGAGGCCGCCCTGGCGAAGGCCGAGGCCGGCCTTGGCAGCAAGCAGATGAAGACCGCGAAGGCGGATGCCGCCGAGGTCGCGAGCATGCTCAAGAAGGATACGATGTAATCCGGCCGGCGGCGCCCCGCGTGGGCGCCGCCAGCCGCATGAGCCGCCGTCCGAGGCAGGACTCTGGCGTGGGCCGCAACCTCAGGTGTCGAGGAAGCTCCGGAGCTTCCTCGAGCGGCTCGGGTGCTTGAGCTTGCGGAGCGCCTTCGCCTCGATCTGGCGGATGCGCTCGCGCGTGACGCTGAACTGCTGGCCGACCTCCTCGAGCGTGTGGTCGGTGTTCATGCCGATGCCGAAACGCATCCGCAGGACGCGCTCCTCGCGCGGCGTCAGCGTGGCAAGGACCCGTGTCGTCGCCTCGCGGAGATTGGCGAGCGTGGCCGCCTCGAGCGGCTGGACCGCGTTCTTGTCCTCGATGAAGTCGCCCAGATGCGAATCCTCCTCGTCGCCGATGGGCGTCTCGAGGGAGATCGGCTCCTTGGCGATCTTCAGGACCTTGCGGACCTTGTCCAAGGGCATGTTGAGCTTGTGGGCCAGCTCCTCGGGCGTCGGCTCGCGGCCGTACTCGTGCAGCATCTGGCGCGAGGCGCGCACCAGCTTGTTGATCGTCTCGATCATGTGCACGGGGATGCGGATCGTGCGCGCCTGATCGGCGATCGAGCGCGTGATCGCCTGCCGGATCCACCAGGTGGCGTAGGTCGAGAACTTGTAGCCGCGCCGGTACTCGAACTTGTCGACGGCCTTCATGAGCCCGATGTTGCCCTCCTGGATCAGGTCCAGGAACTGCAAGCCGCGGTTCGTGTACTTCTTGGCGATGGAGATCACGAGGCGAAGGTTGGCCTCGACCATCTCCTTCTTGGCTTGGCTCGCCTCGCGCTCGCCCTTCTGGACGGCATGGACGATGCGCCGGAACTCGCTGATCTGCAGCCCGGTCTCATCGGCGATCGCCCCGATGTCGGCACGCAGCGACTCGATCTCGTCCGAATGCTTGCGGGCGAAGTCGCTCCAGCCGCGATCCTTCAGGCACGAGACCCGCTCGAGCCACTCGGGCTCCAGCTCGTGGCTGTAATAGTTGCTGAGGAAGCTCTCACGCGTCACCCGCGCCGCCATGGCCAGGCGCAGGAGCTTTCCCTCCAGGCTCTGGAGCAGCTTGTTCATGTCGAACAGCTGCTCGACGAGCGCCTCGACCCGGTTCTGGTTGAGATGAACCTGGGCCATCAGCTCGACGATGCTGTGCCGCGCCTTCTGGTAGCGCCGGTCCAGCTCGCGCGGCAGCGCCTCGCTGCCCTGGATCAGCGCCAGGCGCTCATCCTGCAGCTCGCGCAGCCCGCCATAGGATTCCGCAATCTGATCGAAGGTCGCGAGCACGCCCTCCCGGAGCTTGCCCTCGAGCGCCGCCAGGGAGAGCGTGTCCTCGTCGAACTCCTCCTCCTCGGGCTCGCTGGCGCCAGCGGCTCCATTACGAGCCTCCTCGCCGGAGCCCTCGTCGTCGCCCGCCGCGTCCTCGTCGGTCTCCTCTGCCTCGTCCGAGGCCGCGTCGTCACCGTCAGCGGAGGCGGCACCCTTCCTGTCGGAGGCTTTGCCGGCCGTTCCCTTCTTGGCCGGAACTGCCGCCGCCTGAGCGGCCTCGGCACCCAGCTCGAGCACCGCGTCGCCCAGCGTCACCGCCGTATCAGCGGCGGGGCCCTGCTCCTGGGTCGCCTCGAGGTCGATGATGTCGCGCAGAAGGACGCGGCCGTCCCGGATCGCGTCACGCCAGCCGATCACGGCACGCATCGTGAGCGGGCTCTCGCAGAGCGCCTCGAGGACCATGTTGCGGCCGGCCTCGATGCGCTTGGCGATCTCGATCTCGCCCTCGCGGGAGAGCAGCTCGATCGTGCCCATCTCGCGGAGATACATGCGTACGGGATCGTCGGTGCGGCCGAGATCCTCATCGACGACAGCAGCACCCTCCTCGGGCTCCTCCGCCTCCTCGGCGGCCGGCTCGGCCGTCTCCTCGCCCTCGCTCTCGCCCGTGGCAGGCTCGGCCTCGCCTTCGGCCATGGCATCGTCGCGGACGACGCCGATGCCGAGCCCCTCGATGTGGGTGATCAGCTCGTCGAGCTTCTCGCCCGGAAAGCCGACAGGCAGCACGGCGTTGAGCTGATCATAGTTGATCGAGCCCTTCTCCTTCGCCTGGGCGAGCAGTCGGCGCAGGGGCGCTGCCGCGGCAAGGAAGGTGTCGACGTTCTCGCCGGGGCGTGGCCTGGGCGCGCTCTTCGGCTTGCCGGCGTGCGCCACGGTCCTCGCCAGCTGGCTTTTGGCCATAAAGCTACCTCCTGAGTTCCCGGACGAGAGCAACACGCGAGCGGCCCCCCGACGCAGGGGCTACCCGCGCCAAAAGACCATGTCGACCTTCAGTCGATCGCCACGTCGTGGTTGAGAGCGGCATGATCGGCATCGTCGTTCCGCGTGTTCAGCAACCGGTCGAGTCCCCCGAGCCGTGACCCGTGATCCTCGCCCTCGGTAGACCGGTCGCCCGCAAGCGCCCGCCTCGCTCCACCAACGCGGAAAGCGAGCAGGCTGGCACGCCAATGCCGACGTGCCTCCGCGTCGAGGCGCTCCGCGAGAGCGGCCGCGACGAAGGGGCTGTCCGCCAGCAATTGGTCCACGAGCCCGGCAAAACCGTATCGCGACAAGTGGTTCCGCAGCGCTGTGGCGTCAAGATCGCCGCCCTGGGCGTACCAGCTCAGCATCTCGACCCGTAGCTGGTCGAGTCGGCGATCGGGGAGCTCGATGGCGGCCAGGTCCTCCTCCGCCTCGACGAGCAGCTCCGGATCGCGCAGGACCGGCCCGAGCAGGCGTCGCTGGTGGGCGAGAAGGGGATCGGCCGCGCGCAGCGCAACGCTCGCGGGCTCGGGAGATCGCTCGAATCCGCGCTCCGATCCGCTCCGGGTGCCGCGGTACGGGGTAGGTCCGGAGGGCCGGCGCGATGGCCAGAGCGTCTGCAGGCGCTCACGAAATGCCGCACCGTAGTGACGCCGGACCTCCATGTCGCCGACACGGCGGACGAGGTCGCGCAGCCGCCGGGCTAGGTCGGCTCGACGCTCGGGTGTGTCGATGGGGGCTGCACTGTGCTCCGATCGCCACAGGAAATCGACGAGCGCCAGCGGCTTTGCCAGCGCGTCGCGCAGCGCCTCGGGGCCACGCGCGGCCAGAAGGCTGTCCGGGTCCTCGCCGGCCGGCAGGAGAGCGATCCTGAGCGAGCGCCCTGCTCTCAACAGGGGCAGCGCCCGCTCGGCGGCCCGGCGCGCGGCCCGAAGGCCGGCGTCGTCGCCATCGAGACAGAGCAAGGGCTCGGCCGCAACCTTCCAGGCCGCCTCGAGCTGGGCTTCCGTGATCGCCGTGCCGAGCGGGGCCACGGCTCCCTCGATGCCCGCGCGAACGAGCGCGATAACGTCCATATAGCCTTCGGCCACCACAAGGGTGCCGGCCTCGCGCGCCGACCGCGTCGCCGCCGCCAGGTTGTAGAGCAGGCTGCCCTTGTGGAAGAGCTCGGTGTCGGCGGTGTTGAGGTACTTCGCCTTGGCCTCGCCCAAGGCACGGCCGCCGAAGCCCACGGGCCGGCCGCGCGCGTCCTCGATCGGGAACATCAGGCGGTGGCGAAAGCGGTCGAAGCTCTCCCGGCTGTCCTCGGCGACCGCGATCAGCCCCGCCGCCACGAGCTGGCGCTCGGTGAACCCCTGGGCCATGAGAGCCGCCTTGAGCGCCGTCCGCTCGAGCGGGGCGTAGCCGAGCTTGAAGCGCCGGGCCGTCGCCGCATCGAGCCCGCGCCGCTCCAGATAGGCCCGGGCCTCATGCCCGCCCTCGCTCCAGAGGCGCCGCTCGAGAAAGGCTACCGCCGCGGCATTGGCGTCGTAGAGCGTGCGGTCCACGCGCGGGGCCTCGGGGCCGGCACGACGTGGTGCTGGAATGCCGGTCATCTCGGCCAGCCGCTCGAGGGCGGCGGCGAAGTCGAGCCCATCCAGCGCCATCACGAAGTCGATCGCGTTGCCGTGCGCGCCACAGCCGAAGCAGTGGTAGAAGCCCTTGTCCTCCGAGACGGTGAAGGACGGCGACTTCTCCTTGTGGAACGGGCAGAGCCCCGTGTGCTCGCGGCCCCGCCGGACCAGCCGGACCCGGCGCGCCACGATGTCAACCAGGGGCAGGCGGCTCTTGAACTCCTCGAGCGACGGTGCGGTGGGGCTCGTCGTCACGAGAGCCCTCCTTTAGGGCGGCGGAGCCGCCGCAGGCCCACGCGCGCCGATGTCGACCGCAGCACGGGCCCTGCCGGCCGTCAGTGCAGGCGCTCGCAAAGCAGGCGCTTGGCCCGAGTGAAATCCATCTGCCCGTTGAAGCGCTCCTTGAGCGTGGCGATCACGCGGCCGGTGTCCTTGAGCCGGGTGGCACCAAGCTCGCGGATGGCTAGCTCCACGGCGGCGCCGATCTCGCTGTCGCTCATCGGCGCCGGCAGGAAGCGCTCCAGGATGCCGATCTCCTCGGCCTCCTTTTCCGCCAGATCGAGCTGCGCACAGCACTCGCAGCGCCCGATCTCGGCTTTCCGCTGCTCCACCATGTCGCGGAGCATGGCCCGGATGTCCTCGTCCGCCATTCCCTCGGCAGCGCCCGCCGACCGGCTGCAGTGATCGCGCTCCTTGAGCGCAGCGAGCACCAGCCGGAGCGTGGCCAGAGCGCGCTCGTCGCCGCGCTCGTTGGCATCCTTGAAGGCCGCATGTAGACGTTCACGCAGCAAGGCAACTACTCCTCATGGGCCGGCGCATTCGCCGCGCGCCTCTTTCGGACGACCATGGCCGCCGGCCCTGCCCAACTCACCTCGAAAAGCGGGCCTCGCTTGACGGCGAGGCCTGTGATGTTACAACGCAAGCCGACCTGCGCCCGGCGCAGAGCCCGCGCTGCTGCACAGTCGCATTATCTTCAGCTTTCTCGGAAAACCATCCGTGATGCATGCTCGAGCCAAGCGCTTTCCAACAGCGGCGCTCGCCCTTGAGGACGGCACGATATTCCTTGGCACCGGCCTAGGCCAGCCCGGACTCCACGTCGGCGAGCTCGTGTTTAACACCGCCATGACCGGCTACCAAGAGATTCTGACCGACCCATCCTATGCCGGCCAGATCGTCACCTTCACCTTTCCTCACGTCGGAAATGTGGGTGCGAACTACGAAGATATCGAGGCCTCGGCGCCCGTAGCAAGGGGTCTCGTGGTGCGTGCCGATGTCACGGAGCCCTCGAGCTGGCGGGCCGCCCAGCCCCTTGCGCGATGGCTCGAGAGCAACGGCATCGCCGCCATCGCGGGTGTCGACACGCGTCGCATCACCCGGCATCTCCGCGACATGGGCGCGCAGAATGCGGCCCTGCTCGTGGCCCCCGACGGCCAGCTCGACCTCGAGCGGGTCAAGGCGGAGGCCAAGGCCTTTCCCGGGCTCGTCGGCATGGATCTCGTGCCCGAGGTGACGGCCCGGCAGCGCTATGGCTGGCGGGAGGGCCTCTGGGAGCTCGGTCATGGCTACGTCGATGGGCCGGCCGACGGGCCGCACATCGTGGCGCTCGACTACGGCATCAAGCGCAACATCCTGCGCAACCTTGCGGCCGCCGGCTGCCGCGTGACGGTGGTCCCGGCCACGACCACCGCCGAGGAGGTGCTGGCGCTCGAGCCCGACGGTGCCTTCCTCTCGAATGGCCCGGGTGACCCCGCGGCGACGGGCGCCTATGCCGTGCCGGTGATCAGAAAGCTTGTCACGGCCGGCATGCCGGTCTTCGGCATCTGCCTCGGCCATCAGATGCTGGCGCTGGCTGCGGGTGCCAAGACCGAGAAGATGCCCTTCGGCCATCATGGCGCCAACCACCCGGTCAAGGACCTGACCACCGGGAAGGTCGAGATCACCAGCCAGAACCACGGCTTTGCCGTGGCCGAGACGGAGCTGCCCTCCGACGTCGAGGTGACGCATCGCTCGCTCTTCGACGGCACGATCCAGGGCCTGCGCCTGCGCGGGCGGCCGGTCTTCTCCGTCCAGTATCATCCGGAGGCCTCGCCAGGGCCCATGGACAGCCACTATCTCTTCCGCCGCTTCCTGGACCTGGTCCGAGAGGCCGGGGCAGGCTGAGCCACGGCGCCTCCCGCTCGGGAAGAGCTGCGGCCCCCTCATGTTTCAAGCGCCCGACGATCGGCCTCGCTGACAGGCCGGCCGGCCGGGCCGGTGCCGAGAAAGACGACGACGGACCCATGCCGAAACGCACCGACATACGCTCGATCCTGGTCATCGGCGCGGGGCCGATCATCATCGGCCAAGCCTGCGAGTTCGACTATTCGGGCACGCAGGCCTGCAAGGCGCTGCGCGCGGAGGGCTACCGGGTCATCCTCGTCAACTCGAACCCGGCGACGATCATGACCGACCCGGAGACGGCCGACGCCACCTATGTCGAGCCGATCACGCCGGCATTTGTCCGCCGGATCCTCGAGAAGGAGCGGCCGGACGCGGTGCTGCCGACCATGGGCGGGCAGACCGCGCTCAACACGGCGATGGCGCTCGCGCGTGACGGCACCCTCGAGGCACTGGGCGTCGAGCTGATCGGCGCCTCGCCCGAGGCGATCGACAAGGCCGAGGACCGCCAGCTGTTCCGCGAGGCCATGGCCCGGATCGGCCTCGACCAGCCGCGCAGCCGCGCCGTCCGCTCGATGGAGGAGGCCCGCGAGGCCCTGGCCGATACTGGCCTGCCGGCCATCATCCGGCCTTCCTTTACGCTTGGCGGCACCGGTGGCGGCATCGCCTACAACCGCGAGGAGTTCGAGGAGATCGCCAAGGGCGGGATCGAGGCCTCGCCGATCGGCGAGGTGCTGATCGAGGAATCGGTGCTGGGCTGGAAGGAGTTCGAGATGGAGGTTGTCCGCGACCACGCGGACAACTGCATCATCGTGTGCTCGATCGAGAACATCGATCCGATGGGTGTCCACACGGGTGACAGCATCACGGTCGCCCCGGCGCTGACGCTGACCGACAAGGAATATCAGCGGATGCGCAACGCCTCCCTCGCCTGCCTGAGGGAGATCGGCGTCGACACCGGCGGCTCCAACGTGCAGTTCGCGATCAACCCGGCCGACGGCCGGATGGTCATGATCGAGATGAACCCCCGGGTGTCCCGCAGCTCGGCGTTGGCCTCGAAGGCCACGGGCTTCCCGATCGCGAAGGTCGCAGCCAAGCTCGCCGTCGGCTACACGCTGGATGAGGTCCAAAACGACATTACCGGCGTCACGCCCGCCTCGTTCGAGCCGTCGATCGACTACGTCGTCACCAAGATTCCCCGGTTCACCTTCGAGAAATTTCCCGAGACCGAGCCGCTCCTCACTACCTCGATGAAGTCGGTCGGCGAGGCGATGGCGATCGGGCGTACCTTCAAGGAATTGCTGCAGAAGGCGCTGCGCTCGCTGGAGACGGGCCTCACCGGCCTCGACGAGATCGAGATCCCCGGACTGGACGGCGCCGATCGCCGGGAGGACCTGGTCCTGGCGGCGCTGGCCCGTCCGACGCCGGACCGCCTGCGGATGGCGGCGCAGGCCTTCCGCGAAGGGCTCTCGCTCGAGGCTATCCACCAGGTGACGCGCTACGATCCCTGGTTTCTGGCGCAGATCGAGGACATCGTGCGGATCGAGGCGGAGGTGCGAGAGCATGGCCTGCCTGACGATGCCGAGGCCTTCCTGGCGCTCAAGGCCGATGGCTTCTCGGATGCTCGGCTTGCTCGTCTGACCGGGCTGGCGGAGGCCGAGGTGCGCCGCCGCCGTGCCGGGCTCGGCGTCCGCCCGGTCTACAAGCGGATCGACACCTGCGCCGCCGAGTTCGAGGCCCGCACGCCTTATATGTACAGCTGCTACGAGTTGGGCCTCTTCGGCGAGGGTGCCGAGGACGAGTGCCGACCCTCCGGGCGCCGCAAGGTCGTGATCCTGGGCAGCGGGCCCAACCGGATCGGCCAGGGCATCGAGTTCGACTATTGCTGCGTCCATGCCGCCTTCGGCCTGGGTGAGGCCGGCATCGAGACCATCATGGTCAACTGCAATCCCGAGACCGTCTCGACCGATCCGGACACCTCCGACCGGCTCTACTTCGAGCCCCTCACCGCCGAGGATGTCCTGGAGATCGTGCGGGCCGAGAGCGCTGCCGGCGAGGTTCTGGGCGTGATCGTCCAGCTCGGCGGCCAGACGCCGCTCAAGCTCGCGGGCGCCCTCGAGCGGGCGGGCGTGCCGATCCTCGGCACCTCGCCGGACATGATCGACCTTGCGGAGGACCGCGACCGCTTCCAGCGGCTGCTCTCGCGGCTGGGGCTTCAGCAGCCGGCCAACGATGTCTGCACCACCGAGGCCGAGGCGCTGGCCAAGGCGGAGATGCTGGGTCTGCCGCTTGTCCTGCGGCCGTCCTACGTCCTGGGCGGCCGTGGCATGCGGATCGTCTACAGCCTGGAGGAGCTGAGAAGCTTCTTTGCAGCGGCGCGCGCCGTCTCGGAGCAGGGCCCGGTCCTGCTCGACCGCTATCTCGCCGACGCGATCGAGGTCGACGTCGATGTGCTGGCGGACGGCAAGGACACCTTCGTCGCGGGCATCATGGAGCACATCGAGGAGGCGGGCATCCATTCGGGCGACAGCGCCTGCTCCTTGCCGCCCTACTCGCTAGGCGCCCCGATCATCGCCGAGATCGAGCGTCAGGCCGTGGCGCTTGCTCGCGCGCTCGAGGTCAAGGGGCTGATGAATGTCCAGCTCGCGGTGAAGGAAGGCGAGATCTACGTCCTCGAGGTCAATCCTCGCGCCAGCCGGACGGTGCCCTTCGTCGCCAAGGCCATCGGCAAGCCCATTGCGAAGATCGCGGCCAGGATCATGGCGGGCGACCGCCTCTCGGCGTTCCGGCTCAAGAGCGGCCGCCTTGAGCATGTCGCCGTCAAGGAGGCCGTCTTTCCGTTCGCCCGCTTCCCGGGCGTCGATCTGCTGCTCGGACCCGAGATGAAGTCCACCGGCGAGGTCATGGGTCTCGACCGGGACTTCGGCAGGGCCTTCGCGAAGTCACAGATCGCGGCCGGTGTCGACCTTCCGACCTCGGGCCTCGTCTTCCTGTCGGTCCGCGATGCGGACAAGCCTCCTGCCGTAAAGGTCGCGCAGGCCCTGGTCGCCCTGGGCTTCGAGGTCTGCGCGTCGCGCGGGACGGCGAGGGCGCTGGAGGCGGCCGGCCTGCCGGTCCGCATGGTCAACAAGGTGCACGAGGGAAGGCCGCACATCGTCGACCTCATCAAGGACGCGGCAGTTGCGATGGTCATCAACACGACCGACGGTCACCAGGCGGTCAGGGACAGCTACACGCTGCGCCGGGCCGCTTTGATGGAGCGCCTGCCCTACTACACGACCATGGCGGGCGCACGCGCCGTGGTTGAGGGACTTCGCCAGATGGCGCTCGGCAATCTTGAAGTGACGTCGCTGCAAACCTATGTTGGCGGGGTTTCCTGAGATCCGCCGACGGTGAGGGACGGCCGCCGGGCGGAGCTTCTTTCGTCAACTCCAGGATAGCCATCGATCATGTCGAACCGCATCCCGATGACGCCCGAAGGACATTCGCGCCTCACGGCCGAGCTCAAGCGTCTGAAGACGATCGAGCGGCCAGCGGTCATCAAGGCGATCGCGGCGGCGCGCGAGCACGGGGATCTCTCGGAGAATGCCGAGTATCACGCAGCGCGCGAGCGTCAGGGGTTCATCGAGGGCCGGGTGATGGAGCTCGAGGACAAGCTGTCTCGCGCCGAGGTAATCGACATCAATGGGCTCGAGGGCTCGAAGGTGATGTTCGGGGCGCGCGTCAAGGTTGTCGACGAGGAGACCGACGAGGAGCAGGCGTTCCAGATCGTGGGTCCCGAGGAGGCCGAGATCGCGAATGGCCTTCTGTCGATCCAGTCACCTCTGGCCCAGGCCATGCTTGGCAAGGAGGCCGGCGACTCGATCGAGGTCAACACGCCGCGCGGTGTGCGTTACTTCGAGATTCTTACGGTCTCTTTCGGCTGAGCCAGGCGCGGGATGCACCGCGCCGCAAGCCACCGATGGCCATCCAGCTCAAGGGCCCGCCGATGCCGGCCGAACGTCGTGTGCGTCTTGTCGTCCTTGGTGCGGGCCCCGCTGGCTATACGGCGGCGGTCTATGCCGCGCGGGCCAACCTCGCGCCCGTGGTGATCCAGGGCCTTCAGCCAGGCGGACAGCTTTCCATCACCACCGATGTCGAGAACTATCCGGGCTTCGCCGATCCAATCCAGGGGCCGTGGCTCATGGAGCAGATGGCAGCGCAGGCCGCCAACTGCGGCGCCGAGCTCGTCTTCGACGTCGCGACGAAGGTCGATCTCGGCAAGCGTCCGTTCACGGTCGAATGCGACAGCGGTGAGGTCCTTCTGGCCGAAGCGCTCGTCATCGCCACCGGGGCCCAGGCCCGCTGGCTGGGCCTGCCGAGCGAGCGGCACTTTCAGGGCTTCGGCGTCTCGGCCTGTGCCACCTGCGACGGCTTCTTCTTTCGCGGCAAGGAGGTCGCTGTCGTGGGCGGCGGCAACACTGCCGCCGAGGAGGCCCTCTACCTGGCCCAGATGTGCAGCAAGGTCTGGCTGATCCATCGGCGCGACGCCCTTCGCTCGGAGAAGATCCTTCAGGATCGCCTGTTCAACAATCCCAAGATCGAGATCCTTTGGGACAGCGTGGTCGAGGAGGTCCGGGGCACGAGCGAGCCGAAGGGTGTCACCGACCTGCTCGTGCGCAATCTGCGCTCGCGCGAGCTCCATGAGCTGCCCGTCCATGGCCTCTTCGTGGCGATCGGCCACGACCCGGCGACGAGCCTCTTCAAGGGCCAGCTTGCTATGGATTCCGAAGGCTATATCGTCACCGTGCCCGACAGCACGCGGACCGACGTCGAAGGCGTCTTTGCTGCGGGTGACGTTCAGGACAAGGTATTCCGCCAGGCCGTGACGGCGGCTGGCACCGGGTGTATGGCCGCGCTTGAGGTCGAGCGATATTTGGCAGCGATCGACAGCGCCGCGCATTGAGCCGGGCTTCCGCCAGTGGCGTGTCCGGCGAAAAGACAATAAAGAAGGTCCGGCATGCTCGACTGGGATCGCGTTCGCATCTTTCACACCGTCGCCGAGGCTGGCAGCTTCACCCGTGCGGCTGATCGCCTGGGTCTGAGCCAGTCGGCGATCAGCCGGCAGATCGGCGCGCTCGAGGAGGACCTGGGCTCACCGCTGTTTCATCGCCATGCCCGCGGCCTCGTTCTCACCGAGCAGGGCGAGATCCTCCTCGAGACGGCGCGCGAGCTCGCCAAGCGCATGGCGGCGGTGCAGACCGCGCTGCGGGAGAGCAGGGACGTTCCGGCCGGCCTGCTTCGGGTCAGCACGACGGTCGGGGTGGGGACACTCTGGCTCACCTCGCATCTGGGCGAGTTCCTCGACCGCTATCCGGAGATAGCGCTCTCGCTCATCGTCTCCGATACCGAGATGGACCTCAGCATGCGGGAGGCCGACGTGGCCGTCCGCCTGCACCGCCCGACCCAGGCCGATCTCATTCAGCGCCGGTTGATGACGGTGCACACCCACATCTATGCCTCGCCCGACTATCTGAGCCGGCATGGCGAGCCGAAGGCGGCGACCGAGCTGGATCGCCATCGGCTGATCACCTACGGCGACAGCGCGCCGCCGCCCGTGACGTCCCTGAACTGGATCCTGCACGCCGGTCGCGAGGACGACGAGCATATCGAGCCGCGCCGCCCCTCGCTCACCATCAACAACGTCTATGGCATGCTGCGGGCCACCGAGACGGGGCTGGGTCTGGCCTCGCTGCCGGACTATCTGGCGGTGGCCGGCCGGCGGCTGACCAGGATCCTGCCCGAGCTCGAGGGGCCCTCCTTCACCGCCTACTTCGTCTATCCGGAGGAGCTTCGGACGAGCAAGCGGGTGGCGGTGTTCCGCGACTTCCTCCTCGAGAAGGTCGCCGCCCATCCCGTGTGGTAGAGCCATGCGCCGGCGGGATGGCGCTCATGGAAATTTGGGCTAGCCAAGCCTGGGCGGATGCCCTACATATTGCAGCGCAGCAAGGGCGTGGTTCTGGGTGCCCTGGCTGCCCGAAGGAAGCTTGCTTCCTCCGGTTGCCCGGGTGCAAGGCCCGGGTGTTGTCTCCCAGACGTTTAGCCTCCCTGATCTACTTGGCCGGGTCCTTGGACCCGGCCATTTTTTTGCCCGCCTCGAGCCTGGATGCCGCCCCGCGCAATGCCCCTGTGCACCAAGCGCAAGGCCTTCCTCATCATCGGCTCTAGCCGAACCGCCTCCCGATCCCTACATGGTTTCTTGCGATGCCGGACCGGTCTCTGGGGTCCGTATCGTCCGCCAGCGGCTCGCCGCTGCGGTCACTCGGGCGACCTGCCCGGGTGTTGTCTCCCAGAGGTTTAGCCTCCCTGATCTACTCGGCCGGATCGGCAACGATCCGGCCTCTTTTTTGCTCGCAGCGTGCTGAGGCAAACTGTCGCATTCTTGGTAGGGCATCCGCGCCGGCACGTCAAGCCGCGTGGTCGGTCATGGATGCGGTCGCTCGATCTTGCAGCGCAGCAAGGCTTTGTGACGCCGGCCGGCCTCGAGGTGCCGCTCGTCCCGGCACGGTGAGCTGATTGAACGAGATGATGACAAAGGCTGGACAGGGCTCATCGGACACGCTACATATTGCACCGCAGCACGGACGTTGCTCTGGGAAGTCCTGCTGCCCGACCGAAGCCTCGCTTCGGCGGGGTCCTGGGCTTCACGCCCGGGTGTTTTCTCCCAGACGTTTAGCCTCCCTGATCTACTCGGCCGGGCACACGCCCGGCCTCTTTTTTTGACCCGAGACAAGTTGAGAAGCTACCGCCAGACCGTAGGAGGTCGGGCGGTTGGCGTCAACGCGCGAGACAACGGGCCGCACAAGAATCAGATACTCAGTGCAGCGCAACAAATTCGCCCCAGACGCGAGGGCGTCGAGGCTCAGCGGTAAAGCGGCTCGTTTTGCAGGTCCTTGTAGATGCCGGCCACCTGCTCGGCGTAGCCGTTGAAGAGCTGGGTCGGGACGCGCTCACCGGTGCCGACGATCTCTTCCGTCGCCTGGCTCCAGCGCGGATGCGGCACCTCGGGATTGACGTTGGCCCAAAAGCCGTATTCCGAGGCCTGGATGGTCTGCCAGAACGTCTTGGGCTGCGTGTCCGTGAAGGTGAAGCGCACGATCGACTTGATCGACTTGAAGCCGTACTTCCAGGGCACCTCGAGCCGCAGCGGCGCCCCGTCCTGCTTGGGCGCGGGCTTGCCGTAGAGGCCGGTCACGATGAGCGCCAGCTCGTTGGTGGCCTCGGCCATCGTCAGGCCCTCGGTGTAGGGCCAGGGGTACCAGAACTGGCGCTGGCCCGGCGCCATGGCCGGATCCATGAAGGTCGTCATGCCCACATATTTGGCCGAGCCCAGCGGCCGCGCCATGTCGACCAGGGCCTTGAGCGGGAAGCCCGTGAAGGGCACGGCGATCGACCAGGCCTCGACGCAGCGGTGGCGGTAGAGGCGCTCCTCGAGCGGCATCTTGCGGATGAGCTCGGCCGCGTCCATCTCGATCGGCTTCTCGACCATGCCGTCGATCGTGACCTTCCAGGGCTGCAGCTTCAGCGCCTGGGCCGCCTTCCAGATCTGCTTGAACGAGCCGAACTCGTAGAAATTGTTGTAGGTCGTCACGACCTTCTCGGGCGTGATCGGCCGGTCGAGCGTGTAGCGGTCGTCGCGCTTGGCGGGATAGAGGTCCGGATCGAGCCCCGCCGCCTCCTCCGCCGCCAGCCCCAGCCGCGGCACGCCCGCCAGGATCGAGCCCGCGGCCATGCCCGCGATCAGCTCGCGACGCCGCAGATAGACGCCCTCGGGCGTGGCCCGGCTCTCGGGGATCTCCCAACCGCGTCGTGACCTGGTCAACATCGCGCCTCTCCTTGCTCTGCCCGGGAGAAGCTATGGCGCTGCCCCGCTCGCGGCAATTCAATCACCCGCGATCCGGCAGGGCAGGGCCCGGCCGACCCAGTCCTCCCGCAGCTCTTTCCTGTCACGTTGCGGGCCGTGGGCCCTCGTGGCGGTGCCAGGGCGACAGAGCAGGCGCGACGACGCGCGCCTCCGGGCATCGCGCCACTCCGGCTCTTCTCCTGTCAGCCTCCGGCGCTCGACCCGCGGATGCATGCCCGGGCTCGCGAGGGCCCCGCCAGGACGTGTCATGGGCCTGCACGAGGGTGACAGCAGGAAGGGCGAGCCTGGGCCAGGCCAGGGCGTGCTCCTGCGGACATCGCACGACGCCGGCCGCTTTTCCTTTGTCATCCTCGGGCTCTCGACCCGAGGATCCATGCGCACGCTCGCGACAGCGCGCCAGGACGGGGCATGGACCCTCGTGTCGGGGCACGAGGGTGACAAGAATAGAGCGTGAACATGCACCTTTCCTGTCATCCTCCGGCTTGACCGGAGGATCAGGTGACGCGGCGCGATGGGACAGGAGTCTCCTGCTCCCCGCCACCTGGAGCCGGGCGGTGACAACAAGGGCCGCGGACACACGTCTCCTGTCGCCCCACGGCTTGACCGGGGGGCCAACTGCCGGAGGCTGGCCACGCTACTGTCGCGTCACGCCGCCAGTTGATCCCCCGCTCAAGGCGGGGGATGACCCGGAGGGGTGGGCCGGCTTGCTCTTCTGTCACGATCCTTTGCTGATCTTCTCTTCTTTCACTCTCCTCTTTGCTCCTCCACCGCCCCGGCCCCGCTCTCTCCCAGCGTGGCGTGGCGGCTCTCGGCGTAGCGCAGGACCCAGTCGGCCACGTCCGGGTTGCTCCGGGCGAAGGCGAGGAGGTCCGAGACAAGCTCGGCGGCGACGGGATTTTTCGACGCCTGGATGGAAGGCTCGGACGCCGGGACAATCGTCGGCCGGCGCCGCGCCGATCTCGTCCCCGGCACAGCAGCTCGGGATCGTGGTCGCTCGTGCGCGTCACGAGGCGGCGCAGGCGGTTTTCCGGATGGCGGCCGCGGTTGCCCTCGTAGGCAAGGAACAAAAGAGCTTTGGTGTCGCCCATGTCGGCGAGGTGCTGGAGGCTGGCGAACGCCGTCCTGATCAGGATCTCTTCGCGCTCGTCCTCGGGCAGCTCGGCCTCGCGCCGGTAGTAGGCGACGTGTTTCTGGAACTTCTCGTCCTCGAGGAGCGCCAGAATCTCGGCCTCGTCCGTGCCCTCGTGCCTGGCGACCTCGGCGGGCGTCATGCCGCCGGCGAGTCGCCGCGCCAGCCGCACGGTGCGGGCCGCGGGCATCGAGGCGGGGGAACGCGAGGGGTAGATAGAAGGCATTTCTTTCGTTTATAGGATTTTTATCGGTACGTCAAGCGGCATTCGGTGCGGCCTCGCGCGTGAGGCGGGAGGGCAGACAAAAGTACGAATTCTTGCTACCAGAGAGGCGAAGGAGAGAGCCATGGCGCATGTCGAGAAGCTGAGCATCGCCCTGACCCCGGACATGGCGTCGGACGTCCGGCAGGCGGTGGAGAGCGGCGACTATGCCTCGGCGAGCGAGGTGATCCGGGACGCGCTGCGCTACTGGAAGCAGAGGCGCACGGTCGACGAGGAGATGGTGCTGGAGCTGCGCCGCCTCTGGCAGGAGGGCCTCGACAGTGGTCCGGCCGAGCCGCTCGACATGGCCGAGATCAAGCGTGAGGCGCGCAGGCGCCTCGGGGCCCGCGCGAAGCCCGGAGCCTGATGCCCCGTCTCGTCCGCTCACCTCGGGCCCGAGAGGACCTGATCGAGCTTTGGACCTACATCGCGGCGGACGACCCGGCGGCCGCCGATCGCCTGCTGGACGCCGCCCTGGAGAAGCTGCTTCTGCTGGCTGCGAGCCCCAGGCTCGGGCCATCCCGCCCCGACATTGCGCCCGGCCTTCGCCTGTTCCCCGTCCGTCGCTACGTGATTCTCTATCGCGAGCTCGCGGACGGCATCGAGGTCGTGCGGGTGGTGCACGGGATGCGGCGGCTGAGTGACGTGGTGTGAGAGACTCGCGATGAGGGCCGATGGAATTGAATGCACTGGCGAGGCCGATGGAACTGAATGCACTGTCACCGTAATTCAGCTAGCTGGTCCGGAGCCCCTCCGCGAGGTCGGCAAGACGCTCCATGCTCTGCACTAGCTCCTGATGATCTTCTCGCGGAGAGTATTTTATGACCTTTAAATTAAAATTTCGACGAATGGATGATGCTAAGTCGTCGCCCATAGGGGATGCCATAGTTATATAATGCGGAGGCGCATCTGGAAAAAGCAATGCTTGGCTCTCAAGTATAAGATTGACATCAGGGTCATTTAATCCCGCGCCAACAAATAAGAATGTATTGGCTAACATGATCGCATCTAAGACCCTATAGAAGGACGCGTTCTCAATGCGTGCATGAGCGTAATCACTCCTCGTGAATATCATTCTCGTAGGATTATCAATAGTACCGTGTATTTTAAGAATAATCTGATCTTCAGACCTACAGATACTTCCGACATCGCCATCATTATATGATTTTATCGAAATAGTTCCTTCGGACTTACGGGATGCGTAATTATCGAATATCTTATCGAAATTTGTCGTAAGAAAAAGACGAGCGTCCAATCGAAATATCGCCTCGTGTAAGTTACTTGCCGCATATTTTGGCTTTACGAAAGTATCCTTCAGCAACTCGATCCATCGTTCGTCTAGCTTGTGCCTAATAAGCTCACAAGCCGTGAGGAAATCCCCGTGCTTAAGAGCAGATAGCACATTCCGGTCTCTTCCCCCGCAGGCAGCTAGGCCACGAGCAAGAAAGCCTCGCCAATCAGGCGGTCTCTCACCATCCTTGTTGGTCGCGCTACGGGACACACCCGCCCCAATGTACACCACGGCCCTACGACGTGCGATGGCCTCGACCAGGGGCTCCGGCCAGGGAATCACGCTAGCTTGCCCAAATTACGCTCAAGACCGGCCGCAATGGATTTAAAAATCCCCTCCGCATCACGTACCTTGGCAAAATGAGCACCGCGAACTCCATCAGCGGCCTTGAGCTCAAAGATTGGCTTTCGACTTGTCTGTGACATTGGAACCAGACTATGAAGATTTGGAACAGTACCAAGAAGGTAATCAATATTGCTGAAGTTTGACTGAAGTTTGCTTATTATCTCACGTTTAATGGTGCTTGGCATTTTCTTCATAATTCGTTCGTAAGCGGTTACCGCCCGCCGCTGACCCTGAGCGTCTTGCTTCGCAAGGTATTGCTGGGTAACATAACCGCCAAAGCGAAGTCGATCTTTGCGCCAGACCGTAGGAAGCTCGCTTGGTTCGGAATTTAATTTTAGACCATTTAAAAGAAGGTCGGTCCACTTCTCCAACCATACGGAGATATTTTCGATTGCTCGGATGCTGAAAATATCAATTGACATTGGACTGATAAAGAAATTGGAGGCGATTAGAACGGACCTGTTAATTGAACCGAGAGACGGTCCCATGTCGAAGAAGACGTAGTCATAATTTTGGCATAGTGAAAGGACCTGAGCGAAGAGCATAGTTGTCCGAAGCCCTCGAACGTCCCCCGCCGTCGCTGACCCCCAGTCGCGGGCGAGGAGGTCTTCGGTAAGGGCAAGTCGTGGATCACCAACTATGATATCAACACCAAAATGGGGTGCATCTCGTGGGGTTATCTCTTCCGTATAACCACGGCCAGCGGCAAGAGGGCGTACTATACTATATATGGTAAAGCTGGAGGAATTTTCATATATCTTTTCGACTTCATCATCTGGAAATAGACTTTGAGTTGCATTGCATTGAGGGTCGGCATCTATAATCAGAATTTTCTTCTTACGATGAAGCGCCAGATATGCGGCGAGATTGCACAGAAGGGTGGTCTTCCCAACGCCGCCCTTATTATTAAATACTGCGATTGCCTGCAAGGTGCGCCCTCGGGGTTGGGGATGGTTGCATTGAGCGGCTGACGGAATGCGGCTACTCTGCGAGATCGTCTTGATCAGCTGGGGAAGCGTTAACTGGCAACGGCGCTGTCGTCAATCTTGAGGAGAGCATGGGGGCGGATTGTCGCGCACTGGCGCTCGTGCGTGGGAAATGCTTCTGCGTCGGCGCTCGGGTCATCTCAAGCTGACCCTTGGGACTACGTCCGTCCTTGGAACTCCGTCTGGCGGCTCTCACGTGGAGTGTGCGCTGATGAAGCAGCAAGAAGTGGAGGGCTGGCGCTCTGCCTAGTACCGGCCATGCGAGCGAGTGGCGACGCATTCGCCCTCTTAGCGAGGAGGGCGGATTGCAACACGTTCGCCAGAAAAGCTGAGGGACTCGCCCGGCGCCTTGCTAGGCTCGGGATGACGTCGCCACCATTGTTCGCTTGACCGTGTGCGATACCCTTCACCCCATCCGCAACGCCTCCAGCACCGCCTCGGGCGCCCGCTCGATCACGAGGAGGTAGGCGCGGGCCGGCCCTTCCGGCTGTCGCGTGCCCTGCTCCCAGTGGCGCAGCGTGTTGACGCTGAAGCCGAACCGGCCGGCGAACTCCTCCTGCGTCATGTCGAGGCGTGTCCGGATCGCCTTCACGTCGATCCGCTCCGGCACGTGGATGCGCCAGGGGCTCGCGTCCACCTTGCCCTCGACAAAGGCTATCGCGCCATCGAGGCCGCGCCGGATGCCGTTGGCAGCCCTGCTCATCGTTCTCTCCTCTTGAAGCTCTCCACCAGCACCGCCCGTTCCCAATCGCTCATGGGCTTGCGGGTTGCCGACAGAGACTTCGGGGTTTCGATCAGGCTGATCGGACCCGCTCGAGCCACGCGGGGTACCACGCCAATGCATCCGTCGGTGCCGCCGGACAAGTAATCCAATGGATCAGGCAAGTGCTCTGGTGCCCGTGCGCCAGTGCTCCGGCAGGCCTGCACTTGATGCCGCGGCTGACGCCGAGCCAGCCGAGCCCGTGCCCGAAAAAGCCTGGAACCGTCCTCTGGGCCCAGCGTTGGCGAGACGAGGGCGGCCGTTCGGGTCGCTCTTCGAAACCGAACCACAAAGACGAAAGGGCGTAACCATGCGACAGATCTATACTGCTGCTTTGGCAGTCGCCGCTCTCGCCGCCACGCCGGCGCTTGCGGCGCAGTCCTCGAGCCAGACCAACGGGTCGAGCGACAGCCAGACGATGCAGTCGGCGAACAGCGGCCAGACCAACCAGAATGCCGACAACGGGCAGAATGCCGGCACCCGGCAGAGCCAGGCCCGGGTGATGAGCCAGAGCAAGCTGCGCCAGTCGCTGCAGAAGGCGGGCTTCGAGAACATCCACATTCTCGATGCCACCTATCTCGTCCAGGCGAAGAGCCCCGACGGCCAGCAGGTGATGATGGTCATCAATCCGCCGGCGAGCGGTGCCAGCGCCAGCGGCAGCGACATGAGCGGCAAAGCGATGTCGAACGGGTCGACCGCGTCCTCCGGGTCCTCCGGGTCGTCGGGCACGACCGGGTCCACCGGATCCTCGACCAAGCAGTGATGCTGCGCCGACCGGCCCGGCTGGGTAACGCCCGGCCGGGCTGGCCGCCAGGCACGGCCCGCGCGCTCGCGTGCGGGCCCGCTCGGCTGTCCTAGACCAGCCCGCCCTTCTTGCGCGTCAGCTGCATCGCCTGGCCCTTCTTGGCCGAGATGGTCCGCCTGTTGACGCCGAGCCAGCCGATCTCGCCGAACAGGCGCCCATATTCTATTTTTGGGCAGCGATCCATGACGATCTCACGGCCGGCGGCGCGCACGCGCTCGGCCGCCGCGTCGTCGCGCACGCCGAGCTGCATCCAGACGACGCCGATGCCGAGGCGCACCGCCTCGTCGGCGATGGCGCCGGCAGCGTCCGAGCGGCGAAAGACGGAGACCATGTCGGGGACCAGCGGGAGCGAGGCGAGGTCGGGGTAGACGGTCTCGCCCAGCAGGGTCTTGCCGGCATAGTGGGGGTTCACGGGCAGGATGCGGAAGCCTTTGCCCTGGAGGTAGAGCATCGCGAAGTAGGAGGGGCGCATCTCGCTCATGCTGGCGCCCACCATCGCGATGGTTTTTACGCGCTGCAGGATGCCGCGGATGTAGGCGTCGTCGTAGCTGAGCGGGGCTGCGGTCATGGCGGAAGAGGCTCGGCGTTGCGTGAGAAGCTGAAGCGACAAACCGACAAGAATCAGGAGGCGGGCCAGACGGGCTTTTTCTTCGCGACGAACGCGTCGAGGCCGGCCTCGAAGTCGCGGCCGAGCGCGTTCTCGACGATGACCTCGGTGGTGAAGGCGTAGGCGTCCTCGAGGCCCATCTCGAGCTGCTTGTAGAAGGCGCGCTTGCCGAGCGCCAGAACGGCGGGCGGCTTGTCGAGGAGGCGGGCGCAAAGGGCGTCGACGGCGGCGTCGAGCTCGGCCTTCGGCACGACCTGGTTGACGAGGCCCTGGCGCAGCGCCTCGGCGGCGTCGATGTGATCGCCGGTGAGCAGCATCTCCATCGCGGGCTTGCGCGCGATGTTGCGCGAGAGGGCCACCATGGGCGTGCTGCAGAAGAGCCCGTACTTGACCCCGCTCGTGGCGAACTTGCTCTCGTCGCTGGCGATGGCGAGGTCGCAGGCGGCGACGAGCTGGCAGCCGGCGGCGAAGGCCAGGCCGTCGACCTTGGCGATGACGGGCTGGGGCAGGCGGGTGAGGCCCACCATCACCCGCGAGCAGTGCGAGAAGAGCGCCTTGACGGGCTCGTAGCGGCGGTCGGCACCCATCTCCTTGAGGTCGTGGCCGGCGCAGAAGGCCTTGCCGTTGCCCGAGAGGACGAGGACGCGGATCTCCTTGTCGGTCTCGAGGCGGGCGATCTCGTCCTCGAGCAGGCCCAGCAGCTCGCGCGAGAGGCTGTTGAAGGCGGAAGGCCGGTTGAGGGTGAGGTGCAGGACGGCGTCCCGGCGCTGGGAAAGAAGGATGGGCTCGCTCGGCTGGTCCATCGGGACGCCTCCTCGATCGTCGCGGGCAGTGTCGTGGCAGAACCAGGCGCCTCTATAGCGCCTGGGCGCCGGAGCTGCATCCCTGGAGAGGTGGGGGGCCGGGAGCAGGTGGGGGAGGGGCTGCTCGAGCCGGAGCGCTCAAAAGGAGCGGTTGAGCCGCACCATGAACTGCTGCAGGCGCAGCGACTGGAGCAGGCGGTCGGCGTCGCTGGGCTGGACGCCGTCGCGCGGCTGGGGATCGGAGAGATTGGGCAAGAGGCTGCCCGAGACCGACCAGCCACCGTCATCGCCGGAAGTGTCCGAGGCGGGATCGCCGCTCTGGTCCGTGGGCAGGCCTGCGGAGGGTGCTGCCGCCTGGGCGCCGCCGCGCGGGCCACCCAGGCCCTTGAGCGAGCCGAGGCACAGATCGAGCGTCTTGCCCCTGCCGCCGCCATGCGCCGTGCAGTCCCCGAGCCCGGCATCGGCCAAGGCCGCGGCCGGCAGGAGGGTCGCGAGCACAGCAAGCGCCGAGGCGCCACGAATGAGCGATTGCAAGGGCACGCGGCAGCCTCCGATCGGTCTGCGAACGAATCTGCTCATAACTTGCAGGCTAGGCCCGGGAAGGCCCTGCGTGAAGCCGGAAACGCGCCGGCCTCTCCCGCCTCGTGCCCCTGTTGCCCGAGAGCGACAGGGGCCGGACGATGGCGCCACAGGCTCCGTTGGCACAGCAAGCGCTCCATCTGAATTGGGTCCGGGTCACGGCCGGTTCAAGGCCAGTCATCGATGGCCGTTGGGCCCCGTGCATCGCCGACGCCATTGGGTTGGCATAGCTCTGCCATCGCTGTATCGCTCCAGGCGCGCCCCCGATACCCGAGGAGATCTGACCTGTGAGGCAGCGACCGACATCGGCATTTCTCGCCATCCTGATCATG
Organism: uncultured Alphaproteobacteria bacterium; assembly: GCA_963735065.1. Classification (GTDB taxonomy): domain Bacteria; phylum Pseudomonadota; class Alphaproteobacteria; order Geminicoccales; family Geminicoccaceae; genus CAVTJL01. Next base: position 1,566,382 of record CAVTJL010000001.1, read on the forward strand.
GCCGTGATCGTTGCCGTCGGTTCATGTCTCTGTCTTCCCAAGATGGCGGCGGCCGCCACGGCGGCCCCGCAGCAGAGCGAGAATGCGCTCTCCGGCGTCTCCCAGGAGAGCCTGAAACAACTCTCGGCGACGCTGCAGGATCCCCAGAAGCGCCAGGCGCTGATCGACCAGATCGACGCCCTGGTCCAGCTGCAGGGCAAGACCCAGCCGCAGGAGACGCCGCTGCCCGTGACGCTGACCCAGACGCTGGTCGAGGGGGCGACGCTGACCGCACGGCAGACGCGCGCCACGCTCGTCGAGCTCGCCGGCTATCTGGGCCAGCTGCCGCAACTCTCGGGCTGGCTCGAGACGCTCGTGAGCTCGCCGCTCATGCGGGACTGGGCGCTGCGCCTGCTCAGAGGGCTCCTGACGGTTCTGGCGCTGCCGTTCCTCTTCGAGCTCGTGCTGAGGCGCCTCCTGCGCGGCACGGCGCGCTCGCTCGACCGCCGACCGTCCGATGCGATCACGGCCAAGGTGCCGCTCGTCATCCTGCGAGCGCTGCTCGACATCGTGCCGGTCGCGGGCTTTCTGGGTGCCGCCTATCTGGCGCTCTTCATCCTGGCGCCGCTGCCGCAGATAGGCTTCCTCGCCCTCGACCTCGCCTTTGCCTACGTGCTGAGCCGGGCCATCCTGATCGTGGCGCGGCGGCTCTTGGCACCCAGGGCGCCGGCGCTGCGCCTGATGCCCATCGGCGACGACGGGGCGCGCCTCGCCTATGGCTGGGTCAGGCGGTTCACGGTGACGGCGGTGCTGGGCTATTTCCTGATCGAGATCGGCCGGCTCCTGGGCCTGCCCGGCTCGGTGTACCTCCTCCTGCTGCGCCTCCTCGGGCTCGTGCTGGTCGCCATCGCCATCGCCTTCATCCTCCGGGCCCGCGCGCCGGTGGCCCGCGTCATCCGCGACGGCCACGCCCCGCTGCTGCCCAAGGGCGTGCTGGTCCAGCAGCTGAGGAACGGCATCGCCGCCCTCTGGCACCTCGCCGCCATCGTCTACGTGATCGTCGTCTTCGTCGTGATCGGCTGGCAGGTCGAGAATGGCGGCACCTACCTCCTGCGCGGCACGATCGGCTCGCTCCTCCTCTTCGCCATCGCCTCGACGCTGATGGCCTGGCTCGACCAGGTCGTCCGCCGCAAGGTACGGGTGACCGACGGCGAGATGGCGCGGCAGCCGGGTGCCCGCGAGCGCCTGCGCAGCTACGCCATGATCACGAGCCACGTTCTGCGCGCGGTGATCGCGCTCGCGGCTCTTTTGGGCATTCTCTACCTTTGGGGGGTCGACACCCCGGCCTGGCTCGAGCTGCCCTTCCCGCGCTTCGTGCTGCGCGTGGCCGGCACGGCGATCGTCGCGACCCTGATCGGCGTCATCGTCTGGGAGATGGTGAGCGCCGCCGTCGAGCGGGCGCTCCGCGCGCGCGAGGGCGAGGAGACGGCCACGGCGCGACATGCGCGGCTGCACACCATCCTGCCGCTGCTCCGCAAGGTCGTCCTCGTGGTGCTGGCGGTGATGATCACGCTCATGGTGCTCTCCGAGGCCGGCATCGACATCGGGCCGCTCATCGCCGGCGCCGGCGTCGTCGGTCTCGCCATCGGCTTCGGCGCCCAGCGGCTCGTGCAGGACATCATCACCGGCATCTTCATCCTGGTCGAGGACGCGGTGTCGGTGGGCGACGTGGTCACCGTCGCCGGCATCGGTGGGCTGGTCGAGGACCTCTCGATCCGCTCGCTCAAGCTCAGGGACCTGCAGGGCAGCGTGCACACCATCCCCTTCAGCTCGGTCTCGACCGTCACCAACATGACCAAGGTGTTCAGCTACTTCGTGGCCAACATCGGCGTGGCCTACCGCGAGGACACGGACGAGGTGTTCGAGGTGTGCAAGAAGATCGTCGAGGAGATGCGCCAGGAGCCGAAATACCGGCGCAGCATCCTCGAGCCCCTCGAGGTGCTGGGAGTCGACAGCTTCGCCGATTCGGCAGTCATCCTCAAGGCACGCATCAAGACGCGGCCGATCAAGCAGTGGGAGGTGGGCCGCGAGTTCAATCGCCGCATGAAAAAGCGCTTCGACGAGCTCGGCATCGAGATTCCGTTCCCGCACGTGACACTCTATTTCGGCGAGGACAAGAAGGGCGAATCCCCGGCGGGCCGCGTGCGCCTGTCGGCGGACGAGTTGCTGGGCAAGATGCGCCTCACCTCGGAGGAGACGCTGGCGAGGCTCGAGGGGCTGGCGAAGGAGCGGGGCGCTTCGGGCTAGCAGAGCGTGTGCGCGCTGCTCTGTCGGCCGGTCTCCCGGCCGCGATATCAGGGCAGGATGTGCGCCCGGCCGAGGATCACGATCTCGACGGGCGCGCCGGTCGGTGGCAGGTCGGCGCTCGACATCCTGATGCGCAACGGATCGGGAAGGCCCCCGACCGACAGGGCCACCATCGAGACGGGGCCTGCGAACTCGACGGCTTGGATGCGACACGCCTGCCCGTTTCCGCCGAGGATGGGGGCGAGGCGGATCTGCTCGGGCCGAAGCATGATCATGGCGGGGCCCCGTCGCCCGCCGGTGTCGGCCGGGATGCGGCCGAGGGCGCAGTCCGCGACGCCGTCGCCGAGGGCCGCGGGCAGCACGACGAGGTCGCCCAGAAAGGTGGCGGTCACCCTGTCGCGCGGCTCGAGATAGAGCTGGCGCGGCGAGCCCGCCTGCAGGAGCCGGCCGCGGTCGAGCACGACCACCTGGTCGGCGAAGGACAGGGCCTCGGCCTGATCGTGCGTCACCAGGATCGCGGTGACGCCGGCCTCGCCCAGCACCCGCGCCACCATCCTGCGCACGGCCTCGCGCAGCGAGGTGTCGAGGGCCGAGAAGGGCTCGTCGAGCAGCATCAGCCGCGGCCGGCGGGCCAGCGCCCGGGCCAGGGCCACGCGCTGCTGCTGCCCGCCGGAGAGCTGGTGCGGCCGGCGATCCGCCATGCCGCGGTCGAGCTCGACCGCCTCCATGAGCGCGGCGATGCGCCGGGCGCGGTCGGGCCCGCGCTGGAGGCCGAAGCCGATATTGCGGGCGACGGTGAGGTGCGGGAAGAGCGCCCCGTCCTGCGCCACGTAGCCGACGCCGCGCCGGTGCGCCGGCACGCCGGACGGACCGTCGGCCAGGGCCTGCCCGCCGAGGAAGATCCGCCCCGCATCGGGCATCTCGAAGCCGGCGACGAGCCGCAAGAGGGTCGTCTTGCCCGAGCCGGACGGGCCCACCACGGCGGTGCGGCTGCCGCTGCGCACCTCGAGCGAGACATCGTCCAGCGCCGTCACGGTGCCGTAGCGTTTGCCGACGCCCTCGAGCCGGAGGTCGCTCACCCTGCGGCCGCCTTCTGCGACTGGGTGTGGAGCAGCACGACGAGCGGCAGGGACCAGGCGATCATCGCCACCGCGAAGGGGGCGGCCGCCGCATAGTCGAGCTCGCTGGTGAGGGCCCAGAACTGGGTCGCCAGCGTGTGCGTTCCGTTCGGCGCCAGCATGAGCGTCGCGGTGAGCTCCGTGGTGATGCCCATGCCGACGAGCGCCATGCTCGCCATGATGCCGGGTGCCGCGAGGCGCAGCGTCACCTGCCACAGCGCTGCCGCCGGCGAGCGGCCCAGCGCCATCGCCGCCTGCTCCAGCTCGACGGGCGCCTGGGCGATGCTGGCGCGCAGGCTGACGAGCGCCCGCGGCAGGAACAGGAGCAGGTAGGCGAGGAGCAGGTTCGCCGTGGTCTGGTAGAGCGGCAGCGCCACGCGCACGGCTATCGTGACGAGCGCCAGTGCTATCACCACGCCCGGCAGCGCGCCCAGATAATAGTGGCAGGCCTCGAGGACCCGCTGGAGGCGTCCCGGCGCCCGCACCGTCAGCCAGGCGAGCGGCAGCGCCGCCAGCGTGGTGAGCGCAGCACCGGGGAGCACGAGCAGCAGGGTCTGGCCGAGCGCGCTGCCGACATGGTCGGGACGCCAGACCTCGGCACCGCCCGCGGCGAGCCAGCGGGAGAGCGTCGTCACCGGCACGCCCAGCGCCAGAAGGGCGAGGCCTGCCGGCAGCAGCAGGGCCGGCAGGGTCCAGCGGCCGAGCCGCCGGCGCGGCGCGCGGCGCGCGGCGCCGGACCCGATGCGGGCATAGCGCGCCGTGCCCCGGCAGGCGCCCTCGAGCAGCAGGAGGCCGAGGCAGCAGAGCACCAGCACATCCGCCAGCATGTTGGCGGCCGGCCCGTTGAAGGTCGACTGGAACTGGTCGACGATGGCCGTCGTGAAGGTGTCGAAGCGGATCATCGCGAAGAGGCCGTACTCGGCCAGCAGGTGCAGGCCGACGAGGAGCGAGCCGCCGGCGAGTGCCAGCCGGAGCTGCGGCAGCACGGCCCGGAAGAAGACCCGCCAGGGGCCGAGCCCGAGCGAGGCCGCCACGTCCTCGATCGCCGGATCGAGGCGGCGCAGCTGTGCCGCCACCGGCAGGTAGACGAAGGGGAAGTAGGCCAGCACCGAGACGAGCACGCTGCCGCCCAGCCCGTGCAGGCCGGGGAACAGGCTGACCCAGGCATAGCTCTGCACGAAGGCCGGCACGGCGAGTGGCGCCACGCCGAGCCAGGCGCAGAGCCGTGCTGCCGGCAGGTCGCTGCGCTCGGTGAGCCAGGCGAGCGCCAGGGCGAGCGCCGCGGCGATCGGGATCGCGAGCCCCAGGAGCAGCGCCGTGTTGACCAGAAGCTCGCCGGTCCGGGCCCTGAAGATCAGGGCCGAGCTGGTGGCCCAGCCGGTCTTGACGGTCATCCACACGATGAAGCCCAGCGGAACGAGGGCCACGAGCGCCACCAGCGCCGCCAGGCCCGTCATCCAGGCATGCGGCAGCGGCCGGCGGCGGGTCAGCGGGAACGCTGCCACGATCGGGGCGCCTCGGGCGCGGCCGGCTACGGGTATGAGGAGACGGGCCAAGCCTTCCGCCATCTGCTTGATCGAGCAAAGGCCCGGTCCGCGCACGAGGCAGCGGGCCGGGCCGTTCGGGTCCCACCTCTTGCCCGGCATCCGCGGCCGGGCGCAAGGAATCAGATGATGTTGGCCGCGGTCATGAGCTCGATGACCTTGGCGCTGTCGAGGGTCGAGGCGTCGACCTTGGGCGGGTCGAGCTTGGCCAACGGCTCGAGCTTCGGATTGGATTCGGCACCGATGGCGATGGCGTACTCGTAGGAGCTGCCGGTCTTGAGGATCTCCTGGCCGCCCTTGCCGGTGATCCACTTGATGAAGGCCTGGGCCTCCTCCGGATGCTTGCTCGAGGCCAGCACGCCGCCGCCGGAGACCGAGACGAACGCTCCCGGATCCTGGTGGCGGAAGTAGTAGAGACCGATATTCTTGCTGTTCTCGCCGGTCTTGGCCTGATCACCGAAGTAATAATAGTGATAGATCAGGGCGGCCGGGATCTCGCCGGCATTGACGGCCTTCATGGCAGCGCTGTTGCCGCGGATCGGCGTCGCGTTCTCCTTCATCGCCTGGAGCCACTCGGCCGTGACCTTCTCGCCCTTGAGCTGCAGGAGGGCGCCGACGATGGCCTGGAAGTCGGCTCCCGAGGGCGAGGCCGCCCACCGCCCCTTCCATTCGGGCTTCGCGAGGTCCAGGAGCGACGTCGGCAGCTGGTCGGCCGTCAGGTCGTTCTTGTTGTACGCGAGGACGGTCGAGCGCGCGGCGATGCCGGTCCAATGGCCGTCGGCGGCCTTGTAGCCGTCGGGGACCTGGGCCAGCGTGTCGGCGTCGAGCGGGGCGAACAGGCCCGCCTTGTCGACCAGCACCATCGCCGGCGAGTTCTCCGTCAGGAAGACGTCGGCCGGGGAGCTCGCTCCCTCCTGGACGATCTGGTTGCCGAGCTCGGTATCGCTGCCCTGCCGGAGGGTGACCTTGATGCCGGTCTCCTTGGTGAAGGCATCGGCCCAAGCCTGGGTCAGGCTCGCATGCTGGGCGTTGTAGACGAGGATGCCCTCGGACGGGCCGTCCGCGGCGACGGCACCGGCCAATGGAATGGCGGCCAGCGCGAGCGCGGCGAATGCGCAGACAGTCTTCATTGCGTCCTCTTGCTCAAGTCGGGATGACGACACGGGAGGGACGCGTGAGTCCAAGATTTGAATGGACGTGTCAACCTATATGTTCTTCAGTTAGAGTAATTCAAGAATGTGTCGGATACCGTTTAACTGGAACAATTCGAAGATGCAGCATGAGCTGTAGTATCGATCGCAAGGAGCGGCGAGCCGGGTGCCGGACGAAGTACGAAGGCGAGACAGGAGGTCGAGGTCGGATGCTGTCCTTTCCACCGCGCCGGCTCGTCTGCCTCACCGAGGAGACGGTCGAGACGCTCTATCTGTTGGGCGAGGAGGCCCGCATCGTCGGGGTCTCCGGCTATGCCGTGCGGCCTCCCCGCGTGCGGCGCGAGAAGCCGCGGGTCTCGGCCTTCACCTCGGCGGACATCCCGAAGATCCTGGCGCTCGAGCCCGACCTCGTCCTCGCCTTCTCCGATCTCCAGGCGCCGATCGTGGCGGATCTCGTCCGCGCGGGGCTGGCCGTCCATGTCTTCAACCAGCGCAGCGTGGCCGGCATCCTCGCGATGATCAGGACGCTGGGCGCTCTCGTGGGCGCGGCCGAGAAGGCCGAGGCGCTGGCCGCTGGGCTGGAGCGACGGCTCGCGGAGATCGCGGCGCAGGCGCCCCCGGGCAGTGCCCGCCCCCGCGTCTATTTCGAGGAGTGGGACGAGCCGCTGATCGCCGGGATCGGCTGGGTCTCCGAGCTGATCGAGATCGCCGGCGGCACCGACGTTTTTTGTCGGTTGCGGGGTGCTGCGGCCGCGACCGACAGGATCGTCACGTCGGAGGCGGTGATCGCGGCGGCGCCCGAGCTGATCCTCGCATCCTGGTGCGGCAAGCGGGTCGTGCCGGGCCGCATCGCCGGACGGCCGGGCTGGGCGGAGGTGCCGGCGGTGAGAAGCGGCCGCATCGTCGAGATCAAGTCGCCGCTGATCCTGCAGCCGGGGCCGGCGGCGCTGACCGACGGCCTGGACGCTATCCGCGCGGCCTTGGCGACGCTGCCGCCGGCCGGCTCCGTTTAAATTGAGCGACGCCGCTCGTAGGCTGTCGCGGAATCAGATCGAGGGGACCAGCTTTGAGAGAATCGGCCGCTACCGGCCTGCGGGACGACGCCTGGGTGATCTCTCGCCCGGAGGACGAAGGCATGGATCCGGCGCTGCTCGCCGGTCTGGCGCCGCAGTTCGAGGGATGGAGGGATGCCAACCTCCATGCCGCTCTGATCGTCCGTCGCGGCAGGCTCGTCCTCGAGCATTACTTCACGGGAGAGGACGAGGCCTGGGGGACGTCCCTCGGCCGCGTCTCCTATCATGCCGGGCTGAAGCACGATCTTCGCTCCATCACGAAGAGCATCACGTCGCTGCTCTTCGGCACGGCGATCGATCGTGGCTGGATCAAGGACGTGGACGAGCCCGTCTTCTCGTTCTTCCCCGAGCACGCCGATCTTCGGACGCCGGCGAAGGACCTCATCAAGCTCCGCCACCTTCTCACGATGTCGGCGGGCCTGCAGTGGAACGAGCAGATCCCCTACAGCGACCCCGCCAACAGCGAGCGGCGCATGACCGACGCCCCCGACCCGTGCCGCTACGTGCTGGAGCAGCCGATCGCGCGGCCGCCCGGCATCGCCTATGCCTACAATGGCGGGCTGACGACCCTCCTTGCGGCGATCCTGCACAAGACGTCGGGACGTCCGATCGACGCGCTCGCGGCAGAGATGCTGCTCGATCCCCTGGGGATCCGGGACGTCGACTGGGTCCGCTATGCGGACGGCACGGCGAACGCGGCCTCGGGCCTGCGCATGCGGCCCCGCGACCTTGCCAGGATCGGCCAGCTGGTCCTGGATCGGGGGACATGGAACGGCGGGCGGATCGTCTCGGAGGCGTGGATCGGGGAGTCGACCAGCCCTCACGTGAACGGCGAGGGCCTCTTTTTCTATGGCTTTCAATGGTGGCTCGGCCGGTCCCTCGTGAAGCGTCGGGAGATCCGGTGGATCGCAGGCGTGGGGTATGGCGGGCAGCGGCTCTTCATCGTTCCCGAGCTGGAGCTGGTCGTCGTCGTCATGGCGGGGCTCTACGACAATCCCGTGCTCCAATCCGTGCCCGGCGAGGTGATCCTGCGCCGCTACGCGCTGCCCGCAGCCCTCGGCGCCTGATCGGCAGCATGCTCGCTCCACCCACCGCGCTCATCGATCCGCAGCCCCTGCCGCCAGGATGTCGGTGGCCCGGTGGTCGGGCGGCACGCCCTCGATCAGGATGACGTCGCCCGACGAGGCGCTGGCGCGCAGGGGCAGGATCTCCTGGTAGGCCGGCGAGCGGTACCAGGCCTGGGCCGCGGCGAGATCGGGGAAGGCGATGACGATCAGATCCTCGGTCCATGATCCTTCGAGCTCGATCCTCGGGCCGCCGTGGATGATGAAGCGGCCGCCGAAGGGGGCGAGCGTCGCGTCTATCCCGGCGAGATAGGCCCTTATCTTGTCGCCCATCCTGACATCGCGCAGTCGCGCAACGGCATAGGCCGTCATCTCGATCCTCCGCTCGACACTATTGGCGCCTGGGGCAGTCGAGACGAGGCGCAGCGCCGTCGCAATTACCTGCGACGTAATTGAGCGCGCAGGCCGGTCCTCCCATGCTGGCCCTGTCGAACGGACAGCCACTTTCTTGCCGGAGAAGACCATGACCGATGCCGAGCAGATCGCCCGCCGCTACATCGCCCTCTGGAACGAGACCGATCCGGCGCGCCGCAGCGCGCTGCTGGCCGAGTGCTGGAGCGAGGATGCGACCTATGTCGACCCGCTGATGCGCGGCCGAGGGCACGACCAGATCGGCGCCCTGATCGGTGCCGTGCACGAGCGCTTCCCGGGCTTCCGCTTCACGCTCGCGGGGCCCGCCGACGGCTATGCCGACAAGGTCCGCTTCTCGTGGGCGCTGGGCCCCGAGGGCGATCCCGAGATGATCAAGGGGACCGACTTCGCCCTCATGGAGGACGGCCGGCTGAGGACGGTCACCGGCTTCATCGACAAGGCGCCGGCGGCCGGCTGATATCCTGCCGGAGCGGGCGGGGTCAGGGCCCCGCCCGCTCGACCACGAGGTCACGGAGGTGCCGGCATGAGGTGTGAGGCGACGCTCTCGGGCGCAGGCCGTCATCTGCGGGCCTGGCGCGAGCGCAGGGGGATGAGCCAGCTCGATCTGGCGCTGGAAGCCGATATCTCGCAGCGGCATCTGAGCTTCCTCGAGACCGGCCGCTCGATGCCCAGCCGGGCCATGGTGCTGCACCTTGCCGAGCGCCTGGACATGCCGCTGCGCGAGCGCAACGCCGTGCTGCTCGCGGCCGGCTACGCTCCCGTCTATGCGGAACGGAGCCTCGAGGATCCCGCCATGGCTGCGGCGCGCGAGGCGATCGAGATGATCCTCAAGGGCCACGAGCCCTATCCCGCGCTGGTGGTCGATCGGCACTGGACTCTCGTGAGCGCCAATGCCGCGCTCGCCCCGCTGCTCGTGGGCGTCGAGGACGGGGCGCTGCTGCAGGCGCCCGTCAACGTGCTGCGGCTGGGCCTCCATCCGAGGGGGCTGGCACCCCGCATCGCCAATCTGCCGGAATGGCGCCTTCATCTGCTGGACCGGCTGCGACGGCAGATCGCCGCCACGCGCGACGAGGCTCTGGGCGGGCTCCTGCAGGAGCTCTCGGCCTATCCGGTGGGCGACGATACGCCGCCCGCAAACGCGCCGGCGCCGACGGAGCATGGCGGCGTGCTCGTGCCGCTGAGGCTCCGGACCGACGCGGGTCTTTTGTCACTGCTCTCGACGACGACGGTCTTCGGCACGCCGCGCGACGTCTTTCTGTCGGAGCTGGCGATCGAGGCGTTCTTCCCCGCCGATGCGGAGACCGGCAGGCTTCTGAGGCAGCCGGGCGAGCTGCGCTCGAGGATTTAGCGCAGCGCTACCGCGGCCGGGACCCCGGCTGATCAAACGTCCAGCCGCTCGATCTCGCAGGCGTAGGATCGCAGCGGGGTGGTGCCGCTGATGGGGTCGACGAAGGCCTGGGAGATGAGCCGGTTGTAGTTGGCGCCCTCGTCGGCAAAGGGATCGTAGCCGCGGGCGTGCAGCAGGGCGCATGCCTGCCACCAGCCATGCTGTCCGCAAACGACGTCCGGATCGAGGGTCGTGTTGTACTTCGCCCGTGCCCGCGCCTTGCCATGCGGTGTCGCGATCACGACCCACGCGCCTTCGGCGATGCCGCGGGCTGCGGCGGTGTCGGGATGCAACTCGACCTCGGGATCCATGGCCCGTTTACGGAGGGACGGCAGCGCACGGTGCTGGCTCTCGCAGAAGATGGTGCCCTTGGAGCAGGTCAGGACCAGGGGAAAGCGGCGCGCCCAGCCCGTCGGAAGACCGGGGACTGACGAGGGGCTCGCGAAACGCCGGCAGGGGATCCTGGCCGCCATCCAAAAGTGTCTCGGCATAGAGCTCGACCCTGCCGGACGGCGTGTCGAAGCCGCGCGGCACGCCCGCCTGCTCGATTGCATATTTGCGGTGGCGCGTCTCGAGCGGGACGCGAATGCCTTCGGGCCGGGCCCTCAGCTCCTCGAGCGAGAGCCCGCTCGGCGCCAGCTGGTGGCGGTAGCCGGCATCCGTGTCGCCGTTCCAGAAGTGCGCGCCCAGACCCATGACGACCGCGAGGTCGAAGATGATGTCCCGGTCCGAGCGGCTCTGCCCTTGCGCCGGGACCACCGGCTGGCGGAGCTGGACCAGGGACTGTGCCTCCTCGCTCAGCTCGAAGCCGATGCGCAGGCCTTCCGTCTCGAACGCGCTCGCGACGGGCAGCACGATGTCGGCCTGCTCGGCGGTCGGGTTCATGAAGAGGTCGGCGTGGACATGGAAATCGAGCGCGCCCAAAGCACGGCGGCCGCGATCGCTGTCGGCATTGGACATCAGCAGGTTCGCGCCGAAGGCCACGAGGCCGCGCGCCCGGTAGGGCTCGCCGTCGAGAGCGGCCGTGTAGAGGTCGCCGGCGGCGGTGTACCCGAAGCGCGCCGGGCCGAGCGGTCGCGCCTTCAGGCCCAGCGTCTTGTGGCGCTGCCCTTCCGGGAGCAGCTCCATGCCCGAGACGTCGTTGGCCGGCACGGCGGGGAAGAGCACGTTGCCGCCCGGCCGGTCGAGATCGCCCGTGAGCGCGTAGAGGATGCCGATCGCCCGGATCGTCTGGGTCGTGTTGGTATGCTGCTCGATGCCGCTCCAGGAATAGTAGGCGAGCGGACGCGACTCCCAGATCAGCCGTGCGGTGCGCTCGACCTGCTCGAGCGGCACGCCGCAGATCTCCTGGATTTCCGGTCTGGCATGGCTGGCGCATAGGCGTCGCGTCATCTCGAACGCGGTGACGCAGGCAACCGGACCCGAGACCGTCTCGACGGTGGGCTCGGCAAAGAGCGCCGGCTGGGCGTTGCTGTCGGCAAATCGCCGGATGCGCGGCTCGTAGTGGATGGGCCGCCGCGAGCGCTCGTCCCAGCCGACAAAACTGTCGCCGTCATGCGAGGGGCTCAGATCCCCGCCCCTGAGGAGCCGCCCGTTGTCGCAGCGGACCAGCAACGGGCCATTGGTCCAGTCCCGAACGAATTCCTGGTCGTACCAGCCCCGCTCGATCATCACGCCGGCGATCGCGAGCGCCAACGCCCCGTCGGTTCCGGGCCGGACGCGCAGCCATTCGTCCGCCTGACGCGCGGCGCCGACATTGCGTGGATCGACGACCACGAGCTTGGCCCCGCGCCGCAGCGCCTCGGTCGTGGCCGTGGCGTGGGCTATCCTGGCGACGGTCGGGTTGTAGCCCCAGTAGAGCAGGCATCCGGCGCGCGCGACGTCGGGCATGTAGGCGCCGGGAACGCCGGCGCCGTAGGTGAAGCGGCTGGCCAGTGACCGGCCCCAGCCGCAAAGCTCCATGGAAAAGATGAAGCTCGGGCTGCCAAAGGCCCGCTGCAGCCTCTGGATCCAGTGGATGACGTCCGAGGTCGCGGCCGTCGACGCGGACGCCGCTGCGAAGACGACGGATTCCGGCCCGTGCTCGCTTGCGATCTGCCCCAGGCGCCGGGCCGTGATGTCGAGCGCCTCGTCCCAGCCGATCTCCTGCCAGCCGGGGTCGGCCGCCCCCTTCGGTCGTGTCCGCTTCAGCGGGCTGCGCAGGCGCTGCGGGCTGTAGACGAGCTCGGGCGCCACCTTGCCTTTGATGCAGAGAGCCTTCCCGGTCGGGTGGTCGGGATCGGCGGCCAGGCTGACGAAGCGACCGTCCTCGACGGTCGCGATCGATCCACAGCGGGAGGCACAAAGCGGGCAGAATCCAGGAATCTTGCGTGTCTTGCCCGAAAGGCGGGAGGCCATCTTTTGCTTCCTTCAGCCAGTATCCAGCCACGGACCGGCCTGTTGGCGCTGTTATTGCCGCCAATATTGAACGTCGACAAGAGAGATGGTGGCAGACGGCCTCAGCCGCGACGGCCGGCGCCCTTGAGGCGCAGATAGGCCAGGGCCGTCATCACGGCGTCGTCGAAGGCGTCGTGGACCTGCATCACGGGCAGGTCGAGCTGCTTGGTGATCGTGGCGAAGCGCAGGTCGATATTGGCGCCCGCCGGAAGCTGCGCGGCGCGCCAATCGTAGTAGAGGCCCGAGACCTCGACGCGGCGGTTGGGCAAGGGCACGCCCAGGAGGCGGCGCACATGGCGGTCGAGCAGCGCCATGTCGAACTCGAGATAGTAGCCCACGAGCGGCCGCGGACCGACAAACGACAAAAAGCGCTCGATCGCGGCGTCGAGCGGGAGGCCTTTTGCCACGTCGACCGAGCGCAGCCGGTGGACGCGCACCGAGGTCTCGCCGACCGCACCCTCGGGCCTGACCAGGAGGTCGAGGCCCTCGCTGGTGCGCAGGCGGTCGCCGGTGATCCTGACGGCGGCGATCTGCAGGATCTCGGCCGTCCTCGGATCGAGGCTCGTCGTCTCGCAGTCGATCGAGACCAGCTCGTCCGCCGGCGGCTCGTCCAAAAGCGAGGCCCAGCGCTTTTCTTTCAGGCGCCGTCGCCACAGCCGGTGGCGCAGCGCCTGCGGCAGGAGATGCTCCATCATCAGCCGAGCACGGCCAGGCGGAAGTGGTGGCGCACGATCTCCCGCAGGCGCCGGACGGCGCTGTGCGTCTCCTTGAGGAGGTCGCGCTCGAGCTTGCCCACCTCGCCCAGCCTCACGACGTTGTCGAGCGGCTGATGAAGCCGCATCTTCTCGAGCCGCGCCGTGAGCCTGAGCCCGGTGACGAAGTGAAAGGAATCGGCGAGGGTGCGGGCCAGCTCCTCGTCGAGCACGGCCGCCTCCTGCAGCCGCCGCAGCCGGTCGACCGTGCCGGTCTCGGTCATGCCGCGCTCGAGCGCCAGCGCCCTCACACCGTGCACGATCGGGAAGATCAGCCGCTTCTTCACGTCGATCTCGGCCCGGTCGGCGAACAGCCCCGACAAAAAGCCGCCCGGCGCTTCGAAGAGGTCGATGGCCCGGGCGAAGCGGGCACAGAAGGCAGGCGTAGCGGCGGCACGCGCGACCAGATGCTGGCGTGTCCGCTCGAGGAGGTCCGTGCGCCCCGCGACGGGTGCTGCGTCGTAGAGGATGGCGGCGTTCATGAGCGCCGTCTCCCCGGCGTCGATGAGCCAGCCGTCGATCGTGGCGCGCCAGGCGGTCTCGGTCCTGGACCATTCGGGATTGCGGACCATCACCCCGCCCGGGCAGAGCGGAAAGCCCACCTCGACCATGGCCTCGGTGAAGCGCTCGAGGAAGGGCTGCAGGTCGCCCGCGGCCCAGCCGTCCTCGAGGACGAGGCCGTTGTCCTGATCGGTCTTCAAAAGATACTCGCCACGGCCCTCCGAGCCCATCGCCAGGAGGCAGGCATGCTGGGCCAGGCCCTCGGGCGCCAGCAGCTCGAGGAGGCGGGCCATCAGCCGGCGGTGCAGCTCGCTCGAGAGCCGCATCGCGAAGCCCGTTTTCGTCCCGCTGCCGTGCAGCTGGCGGACGAGGCCGGTGATGCGCTCGCTGATCTGGGCCAGCTCGGCCACGCTGTCCGCGCGGTCGATCAGCGGCCCCAGCGCTGCCGACTGGCTGGCGAGCGAGCCCAGCACGCGCGCGGCGTCGAGCACGCCCACGATGGCGCCGCGATCCTTCACGAGAAGGTGCCGGACACCGTGGCGCGCCATCATGTAGGCGGCCTCGATCAGGGGGTCGTCACGCTCGACCGTGACGAGATCGAAGCTGGCGATCTCGCCGATCGGCGTCTCCAGCGAACGGCGGTCTCGGACGGCCGCGCGCGTGAGATCGAGACCGGTGACGATCCCGCTTTTTTCACCCGCCTCGACGAGGAGCGCCCGCTGGCGGTGCTCGTCCATCGCCAGCGCGGCCTCGTGCAGGGTAAGTGAGGGTTTGACCCACACCGGCTCGTGAAGCTCCGCCTCGCCCACGCGGATCGCGATCGCGGCGGCCCCGCTGCCCGGGCCGTTCCGGTCGAGCCGATCCAGCCGCTCGGAGAGGCCCTCGATGAAGAAAAGGCCGAAAGCCGCGTTGTTGGCGGCGAGCTCCAAGAAGTCCTCGATGGGCAGGAGGTAGCAGATGGCCTCCTCGGTCACGACGAAGTCGTGGCGGCAGGCCTTGTGCGCGAGGATCAGCCCGTCGAAGCCGTCGCCCGGCCCGTGCACCGTGACGATCTCGCCGGCGGCGCGCTCCTCGATCAGCCCCTTCACGACGAGATAGTAGAAATCGGGCAGGTCGCCGGCCTTGAGCAGGGTGGTGCCGGTGCGGAAGACCTCGAGGTCGACCGCGGCGCGCACCCGCTCGAGCTCGGCCGGACGCAGCCGGTCGAAGGGCGGGCTCGTGAAGTCGAAGGCCCTCGGCATCGCTTCTCCCTGGCCGGCTCTCTCACAGCTGCCAGCATCAAGGAGAGTAGCCGGAGTCGGAGCCGGCGGAGATGCGACGAGGTGCGCCTGGTGGCGGAGCCGAAGGAGGCGGGCATGAACAGCGATCTCCCGGCGCTCGCCCAGCGGCTGGGGCTCCGGCCCGCTTCGGGGCGCAATGCCGCGCTCGGGGCCGTTCACGCGCGCATTCTGACCGATCGAGGCGGCGAGCGGCTCGACGCGGACTGGGCGAAGGGTCTGGCCGAAAGGGCCGCGGCGCTGGCGGCACGGTCCGAGCGCAACGTCGCGATCGGCCTCGTCGCCGCCATCATCCTGGCCTTCGCCGTCTTCGGCTACGCGCTGCCGGTCGAGGTGCCGGGCGTCTCGGGGGCGATCCTCAAGGATGGGGCGCTGGTCGCGGGCGCTCGGGCGCTGGTCCTGCTCGTGCGCGTCTTCCTGGTGGCGTACCGGCTTCGGCTCAGGCCGCCGTCGTCACGTCCGCGGCGTGGCCGTTGGCGCGCATGATGCTGGCCTCGCGCCTGGCCCTCATCTGGCAGGCGTCCCAGTAGGGCTCGCCGCCGAAGCGCTCGATCAAAAGATCGATCAGGACGCGCAGCTTGCCCGGCACCTGGGCGCCCGGTGGGCGCACCACGTGGAGCCCGCCTTCCGGCATCGGATAGTCCTGCAGCAGCGGCTCGAGGGCACCCCGCTCGATCGCCGCGGCGGCGAGGAAGGTGGGCAGCACCGCGATGCCGAGGCCGGCGATGGCGGCGTGCATCAAGCGCCTCGCCATTGTCGGCACGGAAGCGACCTTCCGGCCGTACCGCGACCCAGCGCCGGCCGACATGGAAGCGCCAGGGCTCGCCGTCGACGGCGCCGGTATAGAGCAGGCAGGCGTGCCGGTTGAGGTCGTCCGGCATCTCCGGGCGCCCGGCCCGTGCCAGATAGCCCGGGCTCGCCACGGCGACGCCGCGGATGGCGGCGATGCGGCGGGCGACGAGGCTCGAGTCCTTGAGCGTGCCGAGCCTGATCGCGGCGTCGAAGCGCTCGGCGATGAGGTCGACGAAGCGGTCGCTGTAGGCGGCCTCGATCGCGAGGCGCGGATGGCGGAGCGCCAGCTCGGCCAGCACCGGCGCCAGATGCGTCGTGCCGAAGGAGAGGGGAACGGACAGCCTGAGGCGCCCTACCACCTCGCCGCTCTGCTGCGCCACCGCCTCGCGTGCCTCCTCGAGGTCGGCCAGGATGCGCTCGGCGCGTGCCTTGTACTCGGTGCCGGCCTCGGTGGCGCTGACGCCCCTCGTGGTCCGGCTCAGAAGCCTTGCACCCAGCTCAGCCTCGAGCCGGGCGAGCCTGCGGCTGACGATCGACTTCGAGACGCCGAGGCGCTGGGCGGCGCGGCTGAAGCCGCCGGTCTCGACGACCTCGACGAAGGCCCGGATGTCGTCCAGCTCGGCCATGCTCTTGTTCCCTCTGGCGCAACAATCAGGCACGCAGCATGGCGCGTTTTGCCCGATCAGGCGAGCGGCGACGGTCGGAGCGCCTGATCAGCGCGGAGCCGCGCCAAGGGAGCGGCCGTCGAGAAGCCGCAGGATCTCGATGTGATCGGTGACCCGGTAGAGCAGGAGGAAGGGCGTGCGCGGGATGAGGAGCCGGCGGACATCCGGCGCGTGGGTTGGCCGGCCGATCCATGGGTTGTCCAAAAGCGCCTTTTCCATCGCGATCAGCCGGTTGTAGGCACCTCGCGCGCCTTCCGGGAAAATACGGTCATAGTAGTGGCGGAACCATGCGAGGTCCCGGCGCGTGCTCGGCAGGTAGACGATACGCATGAGGGCAGTACGGGTGCCGGCTCAGCCTTTGCTGCCCGAGCCCGTTCGGCGACGCGGCCGGGCCGGCAGGATGTCGGGCTCTGGCGGCGGGAGCTCGCGGTCGCTGCCCCAGCTGTCCATCCAGGCGTGCATCGCTTCGGAGGAGATGAAGATGCCCTGGTCCGCCTCCTCGACCGCTGCCTCGATCTGCCGCCTGAGCTCGTCCTGGGCATCGAGGAACCCCACGATCGCGTGTGCCGCAACCTGCGAGGCGGGCCGGTCGAGCCGCCGCGCTTCCTCCTCGAGGCGCTGGCGGGTGGCCTCGTCGAGGCGGAGCGAGAACGGGACGGCCATGGGCGCTCCCTGCATGACGCCGCGCGGGTCAGGCGCTGGGCACTACATCTACCTACATCGTAGTGTACGAGGGCTGGCCGCGCAAGCTTGGCTCCGGAAGCCCAAGGGGAGCGTTGCGGCGCCTGTCGCGGCGATCTGCCGACGACGGCGGGCCCGTCGCTAAGCTGCCGGTGCCGGTCATGCCCGAAGAGTTCCCGCTGCCGCGGACGACCGTCCAGGTGCCCTGGCGCCGCGACAGCGGGACCGGCCGTGGCGCCGTTCCGATGCGGTCAACAATCTGGTTCCGAGAATGGCGGTTTCATGCCAATTCCGCCAACCCCAGATCAGTGGCTGGTCAAGAACCCCACCCGCTTCGGAGGTCCAGCATGTCAACCGTGCTCGTCGTCAACAGCAGCGCCAGCGGCGATGCCTCGGTCTCGAGGGCCCTCGTCGACGGGGCCGTGGCCGAGCTCAAGGCGCAGGACCCGACGGTCCGCGTGGTCACGCGCGATCTGGGCACGAGCCCGGTGCCGCACCTGACGGCCGAGACGGTCACGGGCGTCCGCGGCGCCGAGGCGACGACCGAGGCCGAGGCGGCAGCCCGCGCCCTTTCCGACACGCTGATCGGCGAGCTCGAGGCGGCCGACGTGATCGTCATCGGGGCGCCGATGTACAATTTCGGCATCCCCTCGACCCTGAAGGCGTGGTTCGATCATGTGCTGCGCGCCGGCCGGACCTTTTCCTACTCGGCGGCGGGGCCCAAGGGGCTCCTCGAGGGCAAGCGCGCCATCGTGGTCGCGACGCGGGGCGGCCTCTACAGCGAGGGCCCGGCGCAGGTGATGGACGGTCAGGAGCCGCATCTGCGCACCATGCTGGGCTTCATCGGCATCAAGGACGTCGTCTTCGTCCGTGCCGAGCGGCTGGGCATGGGCCCGGAGGCCCGGGACGCCGCGATCGGCGCCGCCCGCGCCGAGCTCGAGCGCCTCGCCGCGACGACGCTCTCGCGCGCGGCCTGAGGCCGGCAAGCGCAAGGGGTCGTGCAGGAGCTGCTCGCCGCCATCCCCGGACGCCGCTAGAAGGACCTTGGAGGTACCCGCCATGTCCATTCGACCAGTCAAGAGCGTCTCCCCGTCGCGCCCGACGATGGAGGGTGCGGGCGTGAAGCTGCGCCGCGCGTTCGGCTTCGGCGACACGGCCGAGCACGACCCTTTTCTGCTGTTCGACGATTTCCGCAACGAGCGGCCCGAGGACTATCGGGCGGGCTTTCCCTGGCATCCGCATCGCGGCATCGAGACCATCACCTATGTGCTGGCCGGCACCGTCGAGCATGGGGACAGCCTGGGCAACCGGGGCCAGCTGGGTGCGGGCGACGTGCAGTGGATGACGGCCGGCAGCGGCATCATGCACCAGGAGATGCCGCAGGGTGATCCCAAGGGCCGGATGCACGGCTTCCAGCTCTGGGCCAACCTGCCCTCCTCGCTGAAGATGACGGCACCCCGCTACCAGGACATTCCGGGCGGCGAGATCCCCGAGATCGTCGACGACGACGGCACGCGGGTGCGGGTCGTCTGCGGCGAGTTCTGGGGCAGGCGCGGACCGGTCGACGGCATCGCCGCCGACCCCCGCTATCTCGACATCTGGGTCCCGCCCGGCAGGCGTAAGGTTCTGCCCGTCGAGACCTACCGAAGCGCCTTCGCCTATGTCTTCGAGGGCTCGGGCACCTTCCGCGACGCCTCGGCGCCGCAGGGTGTGCTGACCGAGAAGACGGTGGGCGATGAGGAGATCCTGGTGCGCGAGCGCGTGGGCGACCGCTCGCTCGTGCTCTTCGGCACCGGCGACGAGGTCACGGTGCAGGCGGGCGAGGAGGGCATTCGCTTTCTTCTCGTCTCCGGCAAGCCGATCGAGGAGCCGGTCGCCTGGTACGGGCCCATCGTGATGAACACGGAAGCCGAGCTGCGGCAGGCCGTCTCCGAGCTGCAGGCGGGGACGTTCATCAGGCATAGCTGACGGGTCGGCCGGTGCGGGTTGCACCGGCCACCTCCGCCGCGGCCTTTCATCCATCTCTCGGATCAGGCTGGCGTCACATCGTCCGGTCTGTTCGCCGGCGGAACGGCCTGCGCAGCCGCTTCGCCCAGCGGGCATCGGAGCGGTAGAGCACGAGGGCGAGCGCCCCGAGCAGGAGCCCGGCACCGGCGGCGGCGAGCGCGGCCGGCGGAGGGCGCAGGGTGGCACGCTTGAGGGCATGCTCCAGGCGCCCCTCGGGGCTGCGCGGCCGCTCGGGGTCGGCGAGCCGGCTCGCCACGAGCATCTCCTCGGCCGGGTTGACGGGCTCGGCCGGCTCGAGAGAGCGGAGCGAGCGGCCGGCGGGCCGGCGCAGATGGTCGATCGCGGCGCGGACGGAGCCATGGTCCGCAATGGCAGAGGCGACCTCCTCGGGCGTCGCGTCCAGGTGCTCCGCCAGGAGCCCGTCGCGGATGCTCAGGAAGCGGCTGCCCAGATCGGCGGCGCTCGCCTGGGTTCGCTCGAGGGCGAGGTCGGCCTCGCTGTCGAAGCCCAAGGAGCGGTTGTTGATGTTCGACGAGCCGATGCGCAGCAGGCGGTCGTCGACGATCAGGATCTTGGCGTGGACATAGATGGGCTCACCCGCCTCGTTCACGGGATGATAGAGGCGGAAGCGATCGTGTCGGTCCGTGTCCGCGATGCGCTTCAGGATGAGGTTGCGGGCCGATCCCATCGCCTCCTCCTCGAGCCAGCCCTCGGTGGCCTGCGGATTGACGACGATGATCTCCGGGCCGTCCTGCTCGCGCAGGCGCTCGCAGACGACGTCCGCGATCCGGGCGGAGGCGAAGTACTGGCTCTCGAGATAGACGGTGCGGCGGGCCCGGCGGATGGCCTCCACGTAGAGGTGCTCGATCTCCGAGATCTCAGGCCGACCGTGATAGGCCGGCATGGTGCGGGCGATCGCGACCTCGACATCGCGAAAGGTGGGTGAGAGGCCCTCCGGCCAGGGATCGCCCGCGGGCTTGGCCGGTGCCAGCCGTCGTCCGGTGGCGTCCGCCCATCGCTCGCGCGCGAGCTGGCCCAGCGCCCGGGCGGCGGGACCGTCCACCGCGGCCGTGGCGTCGTGCCAGGGGCCGTGCAGCGAGCCGTCGGGACGCCGGCGCCGGCCGTCGCCCGGGAGATGGCCGCGGGTGTCCCAGCGATCGGTCGTCATGTCGATGCCGCCACAGAAGGCCAGCGCGTCATCGATGACGACGATCTTCTGGTGATGGGTGGCGCCGGCGGGATGCGTGCTGTCGAGCCGCAGATGGATGCGGCCGCGATCGGCGAGGCTGAGGGCGAGGAAGGGGAGGAACTGGCGCGACAGGGTGAAGAGTGCTGCCATGTCCCACTTGAGGATGAAGATCTCGAGGTCGCGCCGCCTCCGGACGATGTGCCGGAGCAGCTTCCCGAGCTGGTCGGGGCTGCCGTCGTCGGGCGCATCGGGTGTGAGCCTGATCCTGAGGTCGAAGTCCCAGCCGATCAGGAAGATCGAGCGGCGTGCCCTGAGCATGGCGGCCTTGGCGTGCGCGAAATAGTCGGCGGCATCGATGATGAGCGCCATGCGGTGAGCGGCCTCGATGCGCCAGCAGGTCTGGCCGGGCCTCAGGATCGGGCGCTCGTGACGGTGCATTTTTTGCTGCTCTCCCTGTCGGAACGAACGATGGGCCTTCGGTCTCGGTCCTGCCGGTGCCGGATCGCCATTCTTCACCATCGGGCGGGGCCGGTCGACGGCGTGCGGTTTCGGCGATTGGCGGATGGCGCCAGCCGCGGGCGTGCCCCGCGACACGCCGGCCGAGCCGGATTGTCCCGGCGCCTGTCGCCGGACCGTGGACGACTGCCCGCCACGGCAACGCGGGCCGCCGGGGCAGGTTCCGCATGCGCGTCAGAAGCCCCGGCCGCCTTGCCATCACCCCAGGTCTGCCGCGTGTCACCCGTTCGAGGCAGCGATCGCCTGACACCGCCCGGAGGCATTGAAGCCGGAGGGGCGCTGCATCGAGCCGCGCGGGAGGTGCGGGCCCGATCCTCATTGGGCACGGCTGACTGGATGGCTGGCGGCTCGCCCATGGGCGGTCGGCAACTCCCGCTCGCCGCCTGAGGCTGCACCATTTCCCCTGGTTTTCGGTAGGGGGCTTGAAGCAAAGCGGCCATTGCGTCGTCTTCGCGCTACCAGCCGTTAGGCAGTTCTTTCCAAAGCCTGGATCAGCGACGCCGGCCGGATTGGCGCCACTTCCGCAGACATGGATCGGAATGATGGCGCACGCAGCGTCAGCTGGACGGACTCATCGAAGTTTCCGCTTATCAGCGGCAACGAGATGCTGAAGTCGCTGTTGCCCGCCCACGCGGGAAGGGAGAACACCGAAAGTCATGCGATAGCGAGGGTTCTGATCATCGTAAGACCGCCTCGTCGTATGCTGTATTCAGAAGAGAACTCGCCGGATCTCACTCATGACAATACTTGACGCGCGGTCAACTTTGCGCAGCAACGCGGCGCTCTCGCCGCTTATCCCTTGAAGACCGCGCTGCGGTGATACTCGAGGAAGACCGGCGCCGGGCGCAGGAGCGCGCTCTTCGGCACCCTGACCTTGCCGTCGGCATGGAAAAGACGGCGGGCCTGGTCGGGGAGGCCTTGGCCGGCCACGAGGATCGACCAGTCGGGAGCGATCGAGATCAGGCCGCGGTCGAACATCCAGTGCACGGTGCCGCAAAGCGCGATGCCGTTGCGGACGGAATCCGGACCACGCTCGCTGACCGGGCGGATGTGTGCCGCCTCCGCCTCTGCGCGGCCGCCGCCGTTGATGATGCGCAGCCCGGTGAAGGCGCAGGTCTGGCCGTAGGCATCCTGGACGACGCGCGCGAAGGCGGCGTCGCGGAAGGGGCGGCGCACGAGCTGCTCGACGATGGAGCGCTCGAAGAAGGCGGGGGGCTCCTCGGCGAGACCCGGCGCGGATGCTGGCGGCTGGTCGGCCGCCGGTCGATCCAGAGGAAAGCCGGCCCGCACGATTGCTTCGTACTCCGCCTCCTCTAGAG
Organism: uncultured Alphaproteobacteria bacterium; assembly: GCA_963735065.1. Lineage (GTDB taxonomy): Bacteria > Pseudomonadota > Alphaproteobacteria > Geminicoccales > Geminicoccaceae > CAVTJL01. The sequence goes on from CAVTJL010000001.1 coordinate 1,588,572, forward strand.
GCCGCACGGCGCGGCCGAAGGCGCCCCTGTTCGTGCCGCCATCCGGGCGGCGTAGCCGGTGCTCCCGATATCGGTCATTGGCCCGGAAAGGCACCGGGCGCTCGAAGGCCAGATAGTCCCCGATCAGCGCATAGAAGTGATCGGGCCGGTCCTGGTCCTCGCGAATGTCCACGACGCGCGCCGTCGCCACATAGGCCTGCCGGCCACGGTAGGCGGCATCGCCGATGCCTTCGCGCCGTGGCTCGTAGTAGACGATGAAGTCGCCCTGCGCTGCCTGGACCTGACGGAGATAGGTGCGCGGGAAATGGTACCTCTCTTCCGGGAGGTCATCGTAGATCGAGCCGGGCTTGTGGGTGAAGACGGCCTTGACCATCGCCTCGGCGTTACTTGGGAGCCCTGTCGAGGTCGGATAGCGGCCTTTTCAAGCTCGATCAATCACAAGGCGACCGCGCCCTCCAACGAAAAAAAGCCCCGGGCTTGCGCCCGGGGCCGGAGCTCTTGCGTGCCAAAAGATCAGTGGGCGGCAGCACCCTCGGCGCCGAGGCCGGTCTGGGAGCGGACATATTGGGCCGTGAAGGCCGTCTCCTCGAGCTTCGCCTGGCGGCTGTGGTCGAGCTTCGAGAAGAGCCAGATGCCGACGAAGGCGATCGTGATCGAGAAGAGCGCCGGGTCCTTGTAGGGGAAGATCGGGGCGGCGTTGCCCAGCACGTCGACCCAGACGGTCTTGGACAGCACGACCATGATGACGGCGCTGGCAAGCCCCAGGAAGCCGCCGATGAAGGCGCCCCAGGTCGTGAGCCTCGACCAGTACATCGAGAGCAGCAGGACCGGGAAGTTGCAGCTCGCGGCCACTGCGAAGGCCAGCCCGACCATGAAGGCGACGTTCTGCTTCTCAAACGCGATGCCAAGAATGATCGCGACGATGCCGAGGATGACGGTGGCGATCTTCGAGACGCGGATCTCGTCCGTCTCGGTGGCCCGCCCGCGGGCGAAGACCGAGGCGTAGAGGTCGTGGCTCACGGCAGACGCACCCGCCAGCGTGAGGCCCGAGACGACGGCCAGGATGGTGGCGAAGGCCACGGCCGAGATGAAGCCCAAGAAGAGCGAGCCGCCCACCGCGTCGGCGAGATGGATCGCCGCCATGTTGGTGCCGCCCAGAAGGTTGGTGAGCTTGTTGTAGGCGCCGTCGGCACCGACCGTGAAGAAGGCCGGGTTGGTGGAGACTAGGACGATGGCGCCGAAGCCGATGATGAAGGTGAGGATGTAGAAGTAGCCGATGAAGCCCGTGGCGTAGAGCACCGACTTCCTGGCTTCCTTGGCGTCGGCGACGGTGAAGAAGCGCATCAGGATGTGCGGCAGGCCGGCCGTGCCGAACATGAGCGCCAAGCCCAGCGATATGGCCTCGACCGGGTTCGAGACGAGGCCGCCCGGGGCCATGATGGCGTCACCCTTGGGATGGACCTCGACCGCCTTGGCGAACATCGCCTCGGGGCTGAAGTTGAAGAGCACGAGCACCATGAGCGCCATGAAGGTGGCGCCGCCCAGGAGGAGCGCTGCCTTGATGATCTGCACCCAGGTGGTGGCGATCATGCCGCCGAAGGTGACGTAGAGGATCATCAGCACGCCGACGATGAGGACGGCGTACATGTAGGGCAGGCCGAAGAGGAGCTGGATCAGCTTGCCCGCACCCACCATCTGGGCGATCAGATAGAAGGCCACGACGATGAGCGAGCTCACGGCCGAGAGCGAGCGGATCGGCCCCTGCTGCAGCCGGTAGGAGGCGACGTCGGCGAAGGTGTACTTGCCGAGGTTCCGCAGCCGCTCGGCGATGAGGAACAAGATGATCGGCCAGCCGACGAGGAAGCCGATCGAGTAGATCAGCCCGTCGAAGCCCGACATATAGACGAGCCCCGAGATGCCGAGAAAGGACGCGGCCGACATATAGTCGCCGGCGATGGCGAGCCCGTTCTGGAAGCCGGTGATGCCGCCGCCTGCCGCGTAGAAGTCCTTGGCCGAGCGGGTGCGCGAGGCGGCCCACTTGGTGATGCCCAGCGTCGCGACGACGAAGATGAAGAACATCACGACGGCTGGGATGTTGAGGGGCTGGCGCTGGACAGCGCCCTGGATGGTCTCGGCCGCGGCGGCGGGCAGCATGCCCAGCGCCGGGACCGCGAGCGCTGCCGTGGCAGCGAGGCGGGCGAGGCTTCGCATCAGCGGCACTCCTCGAGGATGCGGCGGGTCTTGGCGTCGAACTCGCCGTTGGCGCGCCGGACATAGAGGGCGGTCAAGACAAAGGCGGCGAGGATGACGAGGACGCCGACCGGGATGCCGACGGTCATCACCATGCCCGGTGCCACCGGGATTCCCAGGATCTTCGGCGCGAACGCGATGACGGCGATGAAGCCGTAGTAGATCACGAGCATCACGATCGAGAGCTGGACCGCGAAGCGTCCGCGCGTGCGCACCAGCTCCTGGAACTCGGGGTTCTTCTGTATCCGCTCGTAGGCTGACGGATCCATCACTTGCCTCCTTGTCGGCTCGCCGGTCGATTCGGCTGGCTGTAGTCTCGCGACTGTATCGTCGACATGACGGAGGCAATGATGCGGCAGGATGTCCATCGGGGTGCGACAAGTTTACGGCGCTGGAAGCTGTGCGCGACTTGCGACGACAAACCTCACCGGCCTCGGCTTCTCTGAGCGATTTGTCGCATCGACAGCATGGCGGGGAGGCGGCCGGCGGGGTGGAGGGCGCGCCCCGCCGCCGGGGCGACCCGGGCGCAGGGCAATCTCGCAGTTGTCATTCATCTGTCACGGAGCCATGCTGTTCCCAGAACCGCGCCGGTGAAGGCGTGGACCATTCACTCGAGGAGGCATCAGTGATGCGACGCAGAGAGCTCATGCTCGCCGGCGGTACCGCGATGGCCGGCCTCGCCCTGGGCACACGGCCGGCGCACGCCAAGACCACGATCGAGTGGTGGCATGCCATGGGCGGCGCCAACGGCGAGCGGGTCAACAAGATCTGCGCCGACTTCAACGCCAGCCAGAGCGACTTCGAGGTCAAGCCGGCCTACAAGGGCTCCTATGCCGAGACGATGACGGCGGCGATCGCGGCCTTCCGGGCCAAGCAGCAGCCGCACATCCTGCAGGTGTTCGAGGTGGGCACGGCCACCATGATGGCCGCCAAGGGCGCCATCTACCCGGTCTACGAGCTGATGAAGGACACCGGGCAGGCCTTCGACCCGAACGCCTTCCTGCCGGCCGTCAAGAGCTACTACACGACGCCCGAGGGCGAGATGCTCTCGATGCCGTTCAACAGCAGCACGCCCGTCTTGTGGTACAACAAGGACGCCTTCGAGAAGGCCGGCCTCGACCCCGAGAAGCCGCCCGCCACCTGGCCCGAGATGGAGGAGGCCGGCAAGAAGCTCGTGGCCGCCGGCAGCAAGTCGGGCTTCACCACGACCTGGCCCTCCTGGATCCACATCGAGAACTTCTCGGCCTGGCACAATCTGCCGGTGGGCACCGAGGAGAACGGCTTCGGGGGCCTCGGCACCCGCTTCGAGTTCAACAAGACGCAGGCGGTGATGCACACCGCCAAGCTCGCCGAGTGGCAGAAGGCCAAGATCTTCGACTATGGCGGCCGCACCGGCTCCGCCTCGCCCAAGTTCTTCAGCGCCGACGCGGCCATGATGACCGAGTCCTCGGCCGGCCTCGCCGGCGTCAAGAGCAGCGCCAAGTTCAAGTTCGGCATCGGCTTCTTGCCCTATTGGCCGAGCATCGAGGGCGCGCCGCAGAACACCATCATCGGCGGCGCCTCGCTCTGGACCCTGCAGGGGCACCCCAAGGACGAGTACAAGGCGGTGGCGGCCTTCTACTCCTACCTCTCCTCGCCCAAGGTGCAGGCCTGGTGGCATCAGGAGACCGGCTACCTGCCGATCACCACGGCCGCCTACGAGCTCAGCAAGGAGCAGGGCTACTACGAGAAGAACCCGGGTGCCGACATCTCGATCAAGCAGATGACCCTGCACCCGCCGACCGGCAACTCGAAGGGCATGCGCTTCGGCAACATGGTGCAGATCCGCGACGTCATCAACGAGGAGCAGGAGCGCGCCTTCTCCGGGCAGGCGACCGCCCAGGAGGCCCTGGACGCGGCCGTGAAGCGCGGCAACGCGATCCTCGAGCAGTTCCAAAAGCAGCATAGCTGAGAAGGCATCGGGGGCCGCGTCGTCGGCCCCCGCACGCCCCGTCCGTCATGGAAAAGCGCGTCGTCTTCAGGCAGCGGTGGCTGCCCTATCTCCTGATCGCGCCGCAGATCGCGGTGACGCTGGTCTTTTTCATCTGGCCGGCCAGTCAGGCGCTATGGCAGTCGACCCTGCAGCAGGATCCGTTCGGCCTCTCGGCCACCTTCGTGGGGCTCGAGAACTTCCGCCACCTCCTGCACGACCCGGATTATCTCAACAGCTTCGAGGTCACGGCCGTCTTCAGCACCGGCGTGACGCTCCTTGCGATCAGCGTGGCCCTGGTCCTGGCGGCGATGGCCGACCACGTCGTCAAGGGCGGCCTCCTCTACAAGAGCCTGCTGGTCTGGCCCTACGCCGTGGCGCCGGCCATCGCCGGCGTGCTCTTTCTCTTCCTCTTCAACCCGTCGGTCGGCATCGTCGCCTGGCTCCTGGGGCGCGTCGGCATCGCCTGGAACCATCAGCTGAACGGCGGCCAGGCGATGCTGCTCGTCATCATCGCCGCCGCGTGGAAGCAGATCTCCTACAACTTCCTCTTCTTCCTGGCCGGCATGCAGGCGATCCCGAAGTCGCTGATCGAGGCGGCAGCGATCGACTGCGCGGGGCCGGTCAAGCGCTTTTGGACGATCATCTTCCCGCTCATCTCGCCCACCACCTTCTTTCTCCTGGTGGTCAACATCGTCTACGCCTTCTTCGAGACCTTCGGCATCATCGATGCCGTGACCCGGGGCGGGCCCGCCCAGGCGACGACGATCCTCGTCTACAAGGTCTACAATGACGGCTTCCGCGGCAACGACTATGGCGGCTCGGCGGCGCAGTCGGTCGTCCTGATGGCGATCGTCATCCTCCTGACGGTGATCCAGTTCCGCTGGGTCGAGCGCCGCGTGCAGTACGGGTGAGCCGATGATCGAGCGCCGCCCCGTCGTCACGCTGATCGCCCATCTCGTGCTGATCCTGGGCATCGTCGTCGTGGCGCTGCCGATCTGGGTCACCTTCGTGACCTCGACCCAGGCGCCCATCGACATCATGCAGTCGCCGATCCCGATGTGGCCCGGCCACGATCTGGTCCAGAACTACCGGGCCGTGCTGGGCGGCGGCGGCGGCCCCGACAGCAATGTCGGGCGCATGATGCTGAACTCGCTCATCATGGCGATGGGCATCGCGGTGGGTAAGATCGCGATCTCGATGCTCTCGGCCTTCGCCATCGTCTATTTCCGCTTTCCCGGGCGGATGGTGGCCTTCTGGCTGATCTTCATCACGCTGATGCTGCCGGTCGAGGTGCGCATCGTGCCGACCTACCAGGTCGTGGCCTCCCTGGGCCTCCTCGACAGCTATACGGGCCTGATCCTGCCCCTCATCGCCTCGGCCACGGCCACCTTCCTCTTCCGTCAGTTCTTCCTCACCGTGCCGGACGAGCTTGCCGAGGCGGCCCGGGTCGACGCCGCCGGGCCCTTGAGGTTCTTCTGGGACATCCTCCTGCCGCTGTCGCGCACCAACATCGCGGCCCTCTTCGTCATCCTCTTCATCTACGGCTGGAACCAGTATCTCTGGCCGCTGATCGTGACGACGGACGAATCCTACTACACCATCGTCATGGCCATTCAGCGCATGGTGACCTCGGCCGAGACGCAGCCGCAGTGGCAGTCCATCACGGCCGTGGCGACCCTGGCGCTGCTGCCGCCGGTCCTGGTCGTCGTCCTGATGCAACGCTGGTTCGTCAAGGGCCTCGTCGAGAGCGAGAAATAGAGATGGCCGAGGTCGCGATCGACGAGGTGGTCAAGAGGTACGGCAAGGTTCAGGCCCTGCACGGCATCAGCGTCACCATCGCCCATGGCGAGATGATGGTGATCCTGGGGCCGTCGGGCTGCGGCAAGTCCACGCTCCTGCGCATGGTCGCCGGGCTCGAGGAGATCACCGGCGGCGAGATCCGCATCGGCGGCACTCGGGTCAACGACAAGGAGCCCAAGGACCGCGACATCGCCATGGTGTTCCAGAACTACGCCCTCTACCCGCACATGTCGGTCTATCAGAACATGAGCTACGGGCTGCGCAATCTCCGCACGCCCAAGGCCGAGATCGACCGGCGGGTGAAGGAGGCGGCGCGCATCCTGGGCCTCGAGAGCTTCCTCGAGCGGCGGCCGCGCCAGCTCTCGGGCGGCCAGCGCCAGCGCGTCGCGATGGGCCGCGCCATCGTGCGCGAGCCCGCGGCCTTCCTGTTCGACGAGCCGCTCTCCAACCTCGACGCCAAGCTCAGGGTGCAGATGCGCCACGAGATCCGCCAGCTCCAGAAGAGGCTCGGCACGACCGGCATCTACGTCACCCACGACCAGATCGAGGCGATGACGCTGGGCGACCGCCTCATGGTGCTGAACGCCGGCCGGGTCGAGCAGATCGGCCCGCCGCTCGAGGTCTATGCCAAGCCCGCCAGCGTCTTCGTCGCCGGCTTCATCGGCTCGCCCGCGATGAACCTCGTCCCCGGCCGCGTCACCGGCGACGGTGCCGCCCTCGACATCGCGGGGGCCACGCTGCCGCTGCCGGCGGCCCGCTCCGATCTTGCCGGCCGACCGCTTACCGTGGGGCTGCGCCCGGAGCATCTCGAGCTCGACGGCACCAGCACGGGCATCGAGATCGAGGTGGGCTTCGTCGAGGCGCTCGGCGCCGACACGGTGGTGCATGGCAGCCTGCCGGCCGGGGAGACGCTGGCCGCGCGCGTCGACGGCGCCAGGACGCCGCGCATCGGCGAGCGGCTCAGCCTGGGCATTCCCCCGCATGCCCTCCACCTCTTCGACGCCGAGAGCGGGCGGCGAATCGAGCAGTGAGCTTGCTGCCGGCCCTTAACCTTCCCATAATCGCCCAGCACTAAATTCAGCAGCACCGGAGCAACGGCGAGGCAGCCCCCGCGGAGGGCGCTGTCGTCCCCACGAGAGGGATCAGCATGCAGCCGCCCACCGGGACGATCGATGCCACCGGATGGCTCGCGGCGACGGCCGCTCCTCGAGCAGCCGCGTCAGTTGCGGGCAGGGGTGGCCGAAGGCGGCGGGCCCTGCCGATCGCGTCGATCGCGATGGGCTGCACGCTCGTGGCCGGCCTGTCCTTCACGACCGTCGCCTGGCTGGCGAGCCGCGAGCGGGTAGGGCAGCTCCAGGAGCGGGTGAGCCGGCTCGAAGGCTCGCTCGCGGCGGAACGGGCCCAGGACGCCCTGCGCACGCAGGATCTGCTGGCGCAGCTCGCCCTCGCCCAAGAGCGCTCGGCGACGCTGGGCCAGGCGCGGGACGACGCGCTGAGGCTGGCCGTGCGGCTCCAGGACGGGCTCTTCGCGGAGAGGACGAGCCTCCTTTCGGCGTCGCAATCCGTCAGGGCGGCGCTGGACCAGCGCCTCACCCAGGCGGAGGGGCGGGCCAAGGCGCTGTCCGACGAGCTCGACACCTCGCGTCGGGCCGAGGCGGCGCTGCACGGCCGTGTGGGACAGCTCGAGGCACGGCTCGACCAGCTTCGCACCACCGTCGAGACCGCGACCGACAATCTTCGCGGCTGGCTCGCGAGCCACGTCGAGACGGTCACCTCGGTGCTGGGCGATCTGGGCATCGACGCCTCGAAGCTGCTGGCGCGCGCCTCCGACCACGAGCGGCTCGAGGGCCGGGGTGGCCCGCTCGAGCTGGTGAGCGCCGACGACGGGCAGACCTCGATTCGCCTCCCCTGGGCGGGCACCCAGTCGCCGCTCGTCCTCAAGCTCGAGCGGCTGCAGGCGGCGCAAAGGCTGCTGGCAGCCCTGCCGCTGGCCGCACCACTCACCGACTTTCACGTCACGAGCGCGTTCGGGGTGCGCGAGGACCCGATCGAGGGCGGACGGGCCTTCCACGAGGGCCTCGACCTCGCGGTGCCCCGCGGCACGATCGTGCACGCGCCGTCGGCCGGCCGGGTGGTGCGCGTCGGCCGCGACGGCGCCTATGGCCTCCTCGTCGAGATCGACCATGGCCTTGGCCTCGTCACACGCTATGCTCATCTCAAGCGGGCGCTGGTGAAGCCGGGCGACGAGGTGCATGCCTACGACCCGCTCGGCGTCGTCGGCTCGACCGGGCGCAGCACCGGCCCGCATCTGCACTATGAGGTGCGGATCGATGGCAAGCCCGTCGACCCGGCCGCGTTCATCGAAGCGGGGAGACGGCTCGTTCATGTTCTCCAAGGGTAAGGCCAAGCCCAACGGCACGGCGCTGGTGCTGGCCGAGGTCGACGGCAAGAGCAACCGGCATCGCGCACCCTCGATCATCACCGCCGAGCTCAAGATCGTCGGCAGCGTCACCACCGAGGGTGAGCTGCATGTGGACGGCCGGGTCGAGGGCGACGTGACCGGGCAGATCGTCACGATAGGCGAGCGCGGCTTCGTGACCGGCCGGATCGAGGGCGTCGACGTCCTCGTCCAGGGCGCGGTGAACGGCTCGATCCGCGGGCATCGCGTGCGGCTCGGCCAGGGATCCCGGGTCGTGGCCGACGTCGAGCACGACGTGCTGGCCATCGAGGAGGGGGCCTCCTTCGAGGGCAATTGCCGGCGGGTCTCCCTGCCGCCGCCGGAGGAGGATCTGGTCCTGAGCGAGGTGGCACGGCCCCGCGCCTGAGCGGGACCCCTGCCGGGCCCGGCCCATCGGCCCGCATGGCCGACGACCGCCGCCAGAAGGGCTTGTCCGCATGTCATGGATGCTGCCGCTAGCCGGTCTGCTGATCGGCCTCGCCTTCGGCGTCGTCGTGCAGCGGACCCATTTCTGCATCATGGGCGCCTTGAGCGACGTCTTCCTGTTCGGCAGCTTCACGCGGCTGCGCTCCTGGCTGCTGGCGATGGCGCTGGCCATGCTGGGCACCCAGATCGCGATCGCCTCGGGCCTCGTCCAGGCCGGCAGGCCGATGCTGTTCGTGGCGCCCGACATCGGCCTCGTGCCCTTCGCCCTGGGCGGCCTCGTGCTCGGCTTCGGGATGGTGCTGTCGGGCGGCTGCCCCAGCCGCCAGCTCGTCCTTCTGGGTGGCGGCAGCGGCCGGGCGCTGCTCGTTCTCGTCGTCTTCACCCTGAGCGCCACGGCCCTCTTCGCCGGCCCGATCGCCGCCCAGCTGTGGCGCCTGCTGGACCTCGTGGCCTGGAACCCGTGGCCCCCGGGGTCGAGCGGCGGGCTTGCGGACGTGGCGCTGGGCGGCGTCATCGGCATCGCGCTGCTCGTCTTCTGCCTGGGTGACGAGCGGTTTCGCGCCTCCAGGCCCGAGCTCACGGCCGGCATCGTGCTGGGCCTCCTGGTCGTGCTCGGCTGGATGGTCACGGCACCGCCGCGTCCCGTGGGCGCCGTGCCGCCGGCCTCCCTCAACTTCGCCGTGCCGGTCTTCGACAGCGTCGTCGCGATCATGGCCCGGCGCGCGCCCAGCGGCTTTCTCGTGGCCCTCGTGCTGGGCGTGCTGGGCGGTGCCCTGGTCGCGAGCCTGCTCGCACGGCGGTTCCGCCTTCAGGCGTTCGCCGGCCGCGACGACCTCGTCCGCGCCGTCGTCGGCGCCGCCCTCATGGGAATCGGTGCGGGCCTCACCCTGGGCGACGCGGTCGGTCACGGGCTGTCGGGCCTGGCCGTCCTCTTTCCGGGCTCGCTCATCGCCGTGCTCGGCATGGCCGTGGGCGTGCGCTGGGCGCTGCGCCATCTCGAGACCGGCCGCCTCCTTCCGCCGCTGCCTGCCGGCTGGCGGGTCCTGGGTGGCCCGCCGCGATCCTGAGGGCACCCGTGCTCGTTGGCAGGCACATTACAGTTCGTTAGACTTCAGGCATGGCTAGGCTGCTTCGGCGCTGGGGGATTGGTCGTTGGCGGGCTGCCGCGCTGGGCGCGGCGCTGGCCGTGGCGGCCGCCGTGCCGCTGGCCCGTGCCACCGGCCTCGTGGCCGATCTCTCGCACCATCTGGTCGCGATCACGGCGGCCTTCAGCGGCACCGAGGTCCTGCTCTTCGGGGCGCTCGAGACGCCGGGCTCCCAGGTGGCGGTGGTGATCCGCGGGCCCGACCGGCCGGAGACGGTGCGCCGCAAGGGCCGCGTCGGCCTGATCTGGCTCAACACCCACGCGCTCTCCTTCCTCAACGTGCCCGAGTACTACGCCGTCGCGGCGAGCGAGCCGCTGGCCGAGCTGGCGGAGCCGGGCGAGCTCGCGCGCTACGAGATCGGCCTCGACAATCTGCGCATGCCGCCCGAGCGGCCGGGCGACCTGTCGCCCGAGGCGATCGCCGCGTTCCGCCAGGGCCTGATCCGCAACCGTCTCGCCAGCGGGCTCTATACCGACAGGGTCGCCAAGGTGAGCTTTCTGGGCGAGCGGCTGTTCCGCACCACGCTGGATTTCCCGGCCGACGTGCGGCCGGGCAGCTACGGCGTCCGCGTGTTCGAGGTCAGGGACGGGCGGATCATCAGCGCCCAGAACAGCACGCTGGTGATCTCGAAGATCGGCCTCGAGGCGGAGCTCTTCACCTTCGCCCACGAGGACGCCGCCCTTTACGGCCTCGCCTCCATCCTTCTCGCGGTCGGCGCGGGCTGGATGGCCAGCCTGATCTTCCAGCGGCGGTGAGCCATGAGCGAGCCTGACAGCGATACCCAAGACAGCGGCAAGAGGGCGCCCGAGCGCGTCTTCCTGGTCGTCGTGGACGAGAGCGAGGAGATGCGCAACGCGCTGCGCTTCGCCTGCCGGCGCGCCCAGCACACCCAGGGCCGGGTGGCCCTGCTCTACGTGATCGAGCCTCTGGAGTTCCAGCATTGGCTGGGCGTCGGCAGGATGATGGAGGCCGAGGCCCGCGCCACGGCCGAGCAGCGCATGCAGAGCCTGGCCGGTGAGGTCTTTCAGCTCACGGGCAAGATGCCGGTGATCCACATCCGCGAGGGCAAGCGCTCGGACGAGCTGGTGAGCCTGCTGCAGGAGGACCACGGCATCTCGCTGCTGGTCCTGGCGACGGCCACGGACGGCAACAATCCGGGCCCGCTGGTGACCCATCTCATGGGCAATCTCGGGCGCAAGGTCCGCATTCCGGTGACGCTGGTGCCGGGCGAGCTCACGCCCGACGAGCTCGACCTCGTGACCTGATCGGGCTCAGGCGTCGCCGCCATCCAGGCTAAGGATGGGCAAATAGAGATCGGGGCGCCGATCCCGGAACAGCCCCCAGGCCGCGCGCTGCACCATCAGCTCGTCGAGGTCGAAGCGCGCCGTGAGGACCGTCTCCTCCCCGGTCCCGGCCTCGCGGACCATGTGGCCCGTGTGGTCGGTGATGAACGAGCTGCCGTAGAAGTCGACCGTGCAGCTCGAGCCCTGCTCGGTGCCCACGCGGTTCGCGGTGACGACCGGCATCAGGTTGGCGCCGGCGTGGCCCTGCATCACGCGCTGCCAGTGGCGGCGCGAGTCGAGATTCGGATCCTGGGGCTCCGAGCCGATCGCGGTCGGGTAGAGCAGCACCTCCGCCCCCATCAGCGCCATCGAGCGCGCGGCCTCCGGGAACCACTGGTCCCAGCAGATGCCGACGCCGATGCACCCCAGCCGGGTCTGCCAGACGCGAAAGCCCGTGTCGCCGGGGTTGAAGTAGTACTTCTCCTGATAGCCCGGGCCGTCGGGGATGTGGCTCTTGCGGTAGACCCCGAGGATGCGCCCGTCGGCATCGATCATCGCGATCGAGTTGAAATAGGCGGTGTTGGCGCGCTCGAAGAAGCTCGTCGGCAGCACCACGCCCAGCTCGGCCGCGAGGCGGCTCATCCGGGCCAGCAGCGGGTTGCCCTCGAAGGGCTGGGCCAGCGCGAAGCTCGTCGGCGTCTGGTCCTTGCAGAAATAGGGCGTCTCGAAGAGCTCGGGCAGCAGGATGAGGCGGGCGCCGCCGGCCGCCGCCTGCCGCACGAGACGCTCCGCCCGGGCGACATTGCCGTCGCGGTCCCAGTCGCAGGACATCTGCGTCGTGGCGACGATCAGCTCGCGCATGTTTCCGTTCCCAGCGTGCCTCCCGTCTTACTATGCACGGCTGGCCAAACCTGTCCTCAGGAAAATGACCCGAGGCCGGGTCAGCGCTCTGCCCGCCCCAGATAGTGCCAGGCGAGGATCGCCGGTGCCTGGACCAGGGGGCCGGTCTCGAGACGGACGAGCCGGAAGCCCGCCGCGTCGATAAGCTCGCTCATCGGCCGGTCGAGGCGGCAGCCGCCGGCCAGCCGCTGCCAGGCCGGCGTGAGGCGCTCCTGCCAGCGACGCACATGGGGCTGGCTCGAGCGCCCGTGCTCGACGAACAGAAGCTCGCCGCCCGGCTTGAGCACGCGGCGCACCTCGCCCAGGGCCATCAGCGGGTCGGCGATCGAGCAGAGGCACCAGGTGGTGACGGCGCAATCGAAGCTGCGGCTCTCGAAGGGGAGATGCTCGGCCGACTGGCGGATGAGGGTGACGGGAAAGGGCATCCAGGCGGCGCTCGAGCGGGCGCGGTCGAGGAGCCGGGCGGCCGGGTCGACGCCCACGACGCCCGTCACCTCGCGGCCGTAGAGCGGCAGGTTGAGGCCCGAGCCGATGCCGAGCTCGAGCACCCGGCCATGGGCCAGGCTCGCCACGCGCTGGCGCAGCGGCATCAGGCGCTCCTGGCGCATGGCGAGATGGATCAGGCCCGGGAGCAGGCGGTCTCTGTAGAAATGCAAGGCATGGCTTCCGGTACGCGGCTTGCGCGGCGACGCCGCTGGCGTAGCATAGCGGCCGACGGCGCGGGACGCATCTCGCCCGCGCTCCGATCGGGCGCGCCGCCGGGCTCTCGGGGCGGCCGGCATCGCGCGCCGTGCCGGGGCCGTGGTCGCGTTGACACCATTGGGTCCAGCGCCTATCTCCGGGCACGTCGGCAAAGCTCGCGCCTGCTCCTAAGGATCCTCGCTCATGTTCGCTTCAGTCGCGAAGCGGTTCTTCGGCTCCGCCAACGATCGAGCCATCAAGAGCCTCCGCAGGACCGCCGAGGCGATCAACGCCAAGGAGCCTGAGGTCGCGGGCCTGTCCGACGAGGCGCTACGGGCGCGGACGGTCGAGTTCCGCGAGCGCCTGGCCCAGGGCGCCAAGCTCGACGACCTCATGATCGACGCGTTCGCGACCGTGCGCGAGGCGGCCAAGCGCACGCTGGGGCAGCGCCACTTCGACGTGCAGCTCGTCGGCGGCATGGTCCTCCACCGCGGCGACATCGCCGAGATGAAGACCGGCGAGGGCAAGACGCTGGTGGCGACGCTCGCCGCCTATCTGAACGCGCTGCCGGGCCAGGGCGTCCACGTCGTCACGGTGAACGACTACCTCGCCCGCCGCGACGCCGGCTGGATGGGGCGGATCTACGAGTTCCTCGGCCTCAGCGTCGGTGTCATCGTCCCCCAGCTCGACGAGCAGGCGCGCCGCGCCGCCTATGCCTGCGACATCACCTACGCCACCAACAACGAGCTGGGCTTCGACTATCTCAGGGACAATATGCGCCACTCGCGCGAGCAGATGGTCCAGCGCGGGCACAACTACGCGATCGTCGACGAGGTCGACAGCATCCTGGTCGACGAGGCCCGCACCCCGCTCATCATCAGCGGGCCGACGGAGGACAGCTCCGAGCTCTACCGCATGGTCGACCAGCTGATTCCCGAGCTCATCCCCGACGACTGGGAGAAGGACGAGAAGCAGCGGACCGTGACGCTGACCGAGCAGGGCAGCGAGCACATGCAGGCGCTCCTCGAGGCGGCGGGCCAGCTGAAGAGCCCGGACCTCTACGACATCGAGAACGTCACGCTGGTCCACCACGTCAACCAGGCGCTGCGCGCGCAAAAGCTCTTCAGCCGCGACGTCGACTACATGGTCAAGGACGGCAAGGTCGTCATCGTCGACGAGTTCACCGGCCGCATGATGGAGGGCCGGCGCTACTCGGACGGCCTGCACCAGGCGCTCGAGGCCAAGGAAGGCGTGCAGATCCAGTCCGAGAACCAGACGCTGGCCTCGATCACCTTCCAGAACTACTTCCGCCTCTACAGCAAGCTTGCCGGCATGACCGGCACGGCCGCCACCGAGGCCGCCGAGTTCGGCGAGATCTACAAGCTCGACGTCTCCGTCATCCCGACCAACAAGCCGATGTCGAGGAAGGACGAGGACGACGAGGTCTACCGCACCGCGCGCGAGAAGAACGAGGCCATCGTGGCCGAGATCGAGGCCGCCCACAAAAAGGGCCAGCCCGCTCTCGTCGGCACCGTCTCGATCGAGAAGTCGGAGGCCCTCTCGGCACTCCTCAAGAAGAAGGGCGTGAAGCACCAGGTCCTCAATGCCCGCTATCACGAGCACGAGGCGATGATCATCGCCCAGGCGGGCCGCATGGGGGCGGTGACGATCGCCACCAACATGGCCGGCCGCGGCACGGACATCCAGCTGGGCGGCAATGCCGAGATGCGCATCGCCCAGGAGCTGGGCGAGACGCCCGATCCCGAGGCCGTCAAGGCGATCATGGCCGAGGTCGAGGCCGAGCGGCAGCGGGTCAAGGAGGCGGGCGGCCTCTTCGTTCTCGGCACCGAGCGGCACGAGAGCCGGCGCATCGACAATCAGCTGCGCGGCCGCTCGGGCCGGCAGGGCGACCCCGGCCGCTCGAAGTTCTATCTGTCGCTCGACGACGATCTGATGCGGATCTTCGGCTCGGACCGCATGGAGGGGATGCTCAAGCGCCTGGGCCTCAAGGAAGGCGAGGCGATCGTCCATCCCTGGATCAACAAGGCGCTCGAGAAGGCGCAGCAGAAGGTCGAGGCGCGGAACTTCGAGATCCGCAAGAATCTCCTCAAGTACGACGACGTGATGAACGACCAGCGCAAGGTCGTCTACGAGCAGCGGCTCGAGCTGATCACGGCGCCGGACGTGGCCGAGACGGTCAAGGACATGCGCGACCAGGTCCTGGACGACCTCGCGACGCGCCACATGCCCGAGAAGGCCTATCCCGAGCAGTGGGACATCGAGCACCTCCACGCCGACCTGACCCGCTATCTGGCCCTCGACCTGCCGGTGGGCGACTGGGCCAAGGAGGAGGGCATCACGCAGGATGAGGTGAAGCGCCGCCTCGTCGAGGCCGTCGACCGCAAGGTCGCGCACAAGATCGCCACCTATGGCGAGCCCATGATGCGGATGGCCGAGAAGAGCCTGCTGCTGCAGATCCTCGATCATCTGTGGAAGGAGCATCTCCTCCACCTCGACCATCTCCGCCAGGGCATCCATCTGCGCGGCTACGGGCAGCGCGACCCGCTGAACGAGTACAAGAGCGAGGCTTTCGCGCTCTTCGACGCGCTTTTGGGCAACCTGCGCCTCACCGTGACCCAGGTGCTCTCGCATCTCGAGATCCGCATGCCCGAGCCGGAGCCCGAGCCGGCACCTGCGCCCCCGCCGGCGGCGGCACCGCAGCCGGCGCCGGCCCGGGCGAGGGCCATGGCGATGGCCGGGTCGGGCGAGGAGGACACGAGCGTCGATCCCCGCGATCCCTCGACCTGGGGCAAGGTTCCGCGCAACGCGCCCTGCCCCTGCGGCTCCGGCAAGAAGTTCAAGCAGTGCCACGGCAGGCTCGCCTGAGCCCGGCCGCCGATCCCCTGGCCCCGAAGCTCGATCAGCGTAGCGGATAGGCCTTCCGGCATACCGCCATCACCGTCTCGCGCAGCCAGCGATGGGCCGGGTCGGCGTCCATGCGGGGATGCCACATCGCCGATATCCTGAACGCCGGCGTGGACACCGGAAGCTCGAAGCTCTCGAGGCCCGACGTGGCGGCATCGTCGCTCGTCAGGGCATTGCCGAGGCACGAGCGCGGCACGACTGCCACCAGATCCGACTGGCGCGCGATCCGCATCGCATCCGGGTAGCCGGGCACGACAACGACGATCGCCCGTCTCAGGCCGAGCTTCTCCAGGGCCTCGTCGACCGGGCCGATCGCGCTGCCTTGTCGTGACGTCGCGACATGATCGCAGGCCGCATACCCCTCGGGCGTCACGGCAGCGCCTGCGAGAAGCGGATGCCCGACCCGGGCGACACCGACATGCCTGTCGTGAAAGAGGAGCTGGGTGCGTATCTCCGGCGCGGATGTTCCGAGCACGCCGATCTCGAGATCGATCAGCCCGTCTCGAAGCGGGCCCGCATCCTTGTCGGGCTTGGGCGCAAAGCGCAGGCGGACGCGTGGCGCCGCCCGGGTGATGGCGGCCACCACGGGAGCGGACAGAAACGCGAGGAACGCCTCGCTCCCACGAATGGTGAAGGTCTGCTCGAGCGAAGCGATGTCCACCTGACCCGGTTGCGGCCGAAGGACCGCGCGCGCGTCCCGAGCAAGCTCGTGGACGCGACCCCGCAGCTCGGCAGCCCGCGGTGTCGGCACGAGACCGCGCCCTGCGCGCACCAGGAGGGGATCGCCCGTCGCCGTCCGGAGCCTCGTCAGCGTCCGGCTCATGGCCGACGAGCTCAGGCCGAGCCGGCGGGCCGCCCGTGTCACGCTGCTTTCGGCGAGCAACGCGTCCAGTGCGACGAGAAGGTTCAGGTCCACATCCGCATCGCTCATGGACCGAGCCTATCCCATGGGCCGCGGCCGACATAGCGCCACATGCAACTATACTCTGCGTTTGATGCCGCTGGCGCCTGTGCAGGGGGTTGCGCACATCAGCGAGCGACCTCACCAGCGAAAGACAGCGCGCCCATGCCCAAAGCTGCTTTGCACGACCCGGCCGGCACGATCCTTCTCATTGGAGCATCCCGCGGTCTCGGCCACGCCATGGCCGCCGAGTTCCTGAAGAAGGGGTGGAACGTCGTCGGCACCGTCCGCGGTGGCGGCACCCGAACGATGCTGCACGATCTGGCGGACGAGCACCCAGGCCGCGTCGAGATCGAGATCCTGGACATCTGCGAGCCCGATCAGCTCGCAGCGCTGAGCGACCGCCTGTCGGGCAGACTGTTCGACACGCTGTTCGTCAACGCCGGGACGACCAACCCCCATCCGACGCAAACGATCGGCGAGGTGTCGACCGAAGATTTCGTGCACCTCATGATCACCAACGCGCTGAGCCCGATGCGCGTTCTCGAGAGGCTGGAGCGCCATGTCTCCCCGACCGGCCTGATCGGGGTGATGTCGTCCGGGCAAGGCAGCATCAGCAACAACAAGACCGGCATGCGCGAGCTCTATCGCGGCAGCAAGGCCGCCTTGAACATGTTCATGCGCAGCTTCGCGGCCCGCCAGGCCGGAACATCGCGCGCGATGGTGGTGATGGCCCCGGGCTGGGTGCGCACCGCGCTCGGCGGGTCGGATGCGCCCTTGAGCATCGAGGACAGCGTGCCGAGCCTCGTGAACGTTCTTCTCTCGAAGCGCGAGAGGCCCGGTCTCGAGTATCTCGACTATCTCGGCCGCACCGTTCCCTGGTGAGGCGGCCGGTCCGCCGCTTGGGTCTCGAGCCTAAATCAGCCCCTGGGCGCCGGCGACGGCCGTCCAGGTCGCGGCCGCGACGAGGGCCAGGGCGAGCGGCACCGTCATCCGACGGCCGATCGGCAGGTTCTTCTCGGCCGCCATGAGGGCGCCCAGGACCAGCATCCAGCCGACGCTGCCGGTGCCGACGATGAACATCAAGAGCATCAGCGCCCAGCAGCAGCCGAGGCAGAAAAAGCCGTGGGCGAGGCCGAGGCGCAGGCTCTCGCGCAGGGGTGCCCGGCCCTGCCAGCGGGCCGCGATGAAGGGCATCGGCGCGTGGCAGGCGTCGAGGCAGCGCCGCTTGAGCGGCGAGAGCTGAAAAGCGCCGGCCACGGCCAGCACCGCGGCGCCGATGGCCCAGCCGTTGAAGGTGAGCCAGTCCGAGAGGCGCACGAGCTCGAGGAGGCCGAGGCTCAAGAGGTGGGCGGCGATGCCGAAGCCGAGCCAGACGGCGAGATAGCCTGCGATCAGGAGTGCCAGCAGCAGGCCCGGATGCGGCCGGCGCGCCACGAGGCGCCGGAACAGCAACAAGAAGGGCAGGGTGGTGGGCAGCATCATCGCCGCCGTCATCAGCAGCCAGCCGCCGACGAACAAGAAAGCGGGCAGGAGCGTCTGCCCCGGCGGGGAAGGCCCGGCAGATGGTTCCGGCGATGCCGAGGGTCGTCCAGTCGCCATGGTCGAGATAGCGGCCCCAGGGCGAGGCGCTCCACCAGGCGAGCGTCGCCCAGCCGAGCGCCACGAGGCCGAGGAAGACGGTGGCGAAGACACGCTCGTGCAGGCTGCCGCCTGCGCGCAGCGCCGCCCCGGCACCGTGCATGGCCGGCCCCCCTGCGCCCTCAGACGTTGAGCTCGAAGTGGCCCTGGATCGCGTTGTGGTCCTTGAGGTCGACGTCGATGCCGAGCTCGGGCTGGCGCATCGTGAAGCGCGACGCCTTGCCCACATAGGCGGGCGAGCCCGGGATGGTCGAGAAGATGCTCTCGACGAGCTGGGTGGTCTGCCCGGACGGGCCGCGGTAGGGCACCATCTGGGCCTCGATGCCGGGGCCGAGCTTCAGCGTGCCCTGGCCCTCGACGACGGTGAAGGTGATCGGCACCCGGCGGCTGTCGACCTCTTCTCCGACGAGACCGGCGAGGTCGGCCAAGGGACCGCCGAGCTCGCCGCGGAAGGCCTTCAGCAGGGCCTTCTCCTGCTCCGGCGAGGCCTTGTCGTCGATGTAGCGGATGACCCGGAAATTGCCCTCGAGCACGTTGCCCGGGATGAAGGCCGCGACGCCGACCGAGAGCCCCGACACGTCGAGGCCGTCGATGTCGCCCTTCTCGATGCGGTAGGCGAGAGCGCTCTGGCACGTCCCGTTGTCGGGATTCTCGCCGATCCAGCAGGGGCAGAGCACGTTGCAGTCGCAGACCTCGAGCAGGTCGCCCTTGAGACGGTAGCCCATGGCTGTTCTCCCTGCCGCTCATGCTTTCAGTCGAGCGGCGCTTTTAGCGACTCTGTCATGATACGAACGACCGGCGGGCGCGACAAGAACGACCGGGCGCAGACCGCCGCCGATGCTACAAGGACTGCTGCTCAGGGGTTTGACGATCACCGCGGGCGCACGTATCAACCACCCTGCACCCAATGATAGCGCTACCATCAGGCGGTGCGGGTCAGGATTTCGGGAGGTCAACGACCAGCGGCAACGGCAAGCCTCGTCCGAGGGGCACGGCCGATTGGTCTCATGAAGATCGAGCTTCCTGCCGGCGCGGAAAGACGCCGAACGCCCAGCTGCAAACGAAGAGCAAGCCGGAGGAACAGAGATGCCGTTCGCGCGATACCTTCCCGAGCAGATGGGGTCGGCCACGATCACGCCCGAGGGGCCCTTCGTCGCCGGGAGCCACGCCGAGCTCAAGCTCACCTATACGGCTGGCACGTTCGGGATCGACGACAGCGGCCATCTGAAGATCACCTGGCGCACCGCGTCCGATATGGCCAAGCCGCAGCTCCACGATCCGGCGGCCGCCAACTACACGACCGTCGAGGCGAGCAATGGTGCCGTCCTCGACGTGCGCGTCGATCGCGTGAACATCCGCCCCTGGGTGAACACGCTCTTCATCCGCGTCCAGCGCGGCTATCTGCGTGAGGGCGACACGATCACGGTCCATTTCGGCAACCCCGCGCAGGGCTCGCCGGGCCTGCGGCTGCAGAGCAACTGCGAGCGGAGCTTCGAGCTCAAGGTCTTCGTGGACGCCTTCGCGGCCTACGAGTTCACCGAGATTCTGTCCTCTCCCGAGATCGCGCTGATCCCTGGCGAGCCCGCCCGCTGGAAGGCCATCTGGCCAACGCTCGCGGTGGTGGGCGAGCCCTTTCGGCTGGCGATCGTGGCCGAGGATCGCTGGGGCAACCCCACGGATCGGGCGGACGCCGAGCTTCTGCTCTGGCCGTCGGCACCGATCGAGGGGCTGCCCCAGAAGGTCCGGATCCGGCCCGGTGACGGCCCGGTGGTGATCGAGGGCCTGCGCGCCACAGCACCCGGCGATCTGTCACTCGACCTGCTCGACGCGTCGTCGAGCATTCTCTGCTCGTCCAATCCGCTGCGCGTCGTGCCGGCAGCAGAGCTGCGCCATTTCTGGGGCGACCTGCACGGGCAGAGCGAGGAGACCGTCGGCACCAACTCCGCCGCCGACTATTTTGCCTATGCCCGCGACCGCGCCTTCATCGACATCGCGGGGCACCAGGCCAACGACTTCCAGATCACCGACGCCTTCTGGAAGGAGCTGAACGACCTCACCGCCACCTTCGACGAGCCCGGCCGCTTCGTCGCCGTGCCCGGCTACGAGTGGTCCGGCAACACGGGCATGGGCGGCGACCGCAACGTCTTCTTCGCCAAGGAGGGACGGGCGATCCGGCGTTCCTCCAGCATCCTGCTCGAGGACGGGGCGCCACGGCCGAGCGACTGCAACAAGGCGCCGGCGCTGTTCGAGGCGCTGCAGGGCGAGGATGCGGTCGTGATCGCCCATGTGGGCGGCCGCTATGCCGACCTCAGGGCCGGCCATGACGGGAGGCTGGAGCGCGCGGTCGAGGTGCACTCGACCTGGGGCACCTTCGAATGGCTGCTCCACGACGCCTTCGACCTCGGCTACCGCGTGGGCGTCGTCTGCCACAGCGACGACCACAAGGGCCGGCCCGGCGCCACGCGCCCCGGCGCCTCCCTGTTCGGCGCCATCGGCGGCCTCACCTGCTACCTGATGCCCGAGCTGAGCCGACCGGCGCTGTTCAGGGCGCTGCGCCAGCGGCATCACTATGGGACCACCGGCACCCGGCTCTTCCTCTCGGTGACCGGGCACTTCGATGCGCCCGTGACCCTCTTCGATGAGGATCCCGCCTTCGGGCCGACGAGCACCCGAGCGGTCGCCAGCGTGCAGATGGGCGACATCGTCGCGCCGGGACGAGAGCCCATGCGCCTGGAGGTGGAGGCGGTGGGATCGGCCCCGCTCGAGCGGATCGACGTCTTTTACGGCAAGGAGCTCGTCCGAACGGTGCGTCCGGACGACGGCGAGCAGCCGAGCCGCCGCATCCGCCTGATGTGGCAGGGGGCTGAGTATCGCGGCCGGGGCCGTGAGGTCATCTGGCGGGGCAGCCTCGACATCGAAGGTGAGCCCTACGTGCGCGCTCTCCCGGTGAACTTCCTCAACCCCGAGAGCCCGCTCCGGGAGGTCGAGCCCGGCCGCCGGCTCGCCTGGCGCTCGGTCACCACCGGCAACGCCGCCGGCATCGACCTCTGGCTGGAGGACGGCCAGACCGAGACGCTTGTCCTCGAGACCCATCTGGGCGGCGGCCGCTTCGCCGCCCGCGACATCGGCCGCGACGACACCGTCCTGCCGCTCGGCGGCCTCGGCCGGCAGGTCAGGCTCTATCGCCTGCCCGAGGAGCTGCCGCGGCGGCTCGCCTTCAGCCACGAGGTGGCCTTCACCGGCCCGGCCGACCTTCCCGTCTATGTCCGCGTCACCCAGGCCGACGGCCATCAGGCCTGGTCCAGCCCGATCTACCTGATCGGGCCGCAGGAAGGTGTCGTGGCGTAGTCGGGCCCGGGGAGGAGAGGGTTCGGCAGCCGCCCGTCAGGCATAGTCCTGCTGGCGCTGGGCCCTGTCGTTGAGGTCGCTGCGGCCGAAATGTGCCTCGAGCCGGCGCTGCACGAAGTCCCAGGCCGTGGTCATGCACAGGTAATAGATGGCGGCGACCGCGAAGATCTCGAGGACCTGGAACTTGACCTGGATGAGCTCCTGCGAGCGGCGCAGCAGCTCCTCCATCGAGATCACCGAGGTGATCGAGGTGGTCTTCAAGAGGCCGTTCACGCTGTTGCCGATGGGCGGGATGATGATGCGCACGGCCTGCGGCAGGACGACGAGGCGCATCGTCTGCCAGTAGCGCAGGCCCAGCGCGGTCGAGGCCTCCTCCTGGCCCGCGGGCACCGCCATGATGCCGGCCCGGATGATCTCGGCGAAGTAGGCGGCCTCGTTGAGGCTGAGGCCCAGGAGTGCCGAGGTCACGACGGAGAAGCGCAGGCCCAGCTGGGGCAGGCCCGTATAGATGACGATGAGCTGGACCAGGAGCGGCGTGCCGCGGAAGAGCCAGATGTAGAAGCCCGCCGCCCGCGTGACCGCCCGGTTGCCCGAGAGCCGCATCAGCGCCAGCACGATCCCCATGGCGAGGCCGAAGAAGATCGAGAGGGCGGTGAGCCAGAGCGTCGTCCAGGCGCCACCCAGGAGGTAGGGGTTGGTGAGATAGTCGAAGAAGCCGGACCAGCTCCAGACCTGCATGCCGCTCTCCAGGAAGGGGACGGGGCGGCGGCCGCTCGGGCACGCCGCCCCTCGAGCCCGATCAGCCGACCTTGAAGGAGGCGACGTCGAGCGGCGTCAGCCCGTACTTCTCGAAGGTCTTCTGGTAGGTGCCGTCGGCCTTCATCGCATCCAGCGCCTTGGCCACCGCCTCGGCCAGGGCCTCGTTCTTGAAGGCGAAGGCCACGGGAGCACCCGCAAGGCCGTGCATCGCCCGGTCGAAGGCGCCGGTGTCCTGATAGTGCTTGGCCACACCGTCGATGCTGACCACGGCATCGAGCTGGCCCGCGCGCAGGGCGTTGTAGGCGTCGGCGAAGGTGTTGAAGGTGCTGATCTTCATGCTGCCGGCACCCTTGTCCTCCAGCTCCTTGTTCATCGCCCGGATCTTGTTCTCCTCGTACCCGCCGACCTCGACGCCGACGCGCTTGCCCACGAGGTCCTCGATCTTCGCGATGTGCTCGGGATTGCCCTTGGGCACGCTGATGCTCACGGCCTGCGACTCGTACTTCACGAGCTTCATGATCTCGGCGCGCGCGGGCGTGTAGAAGAGCCCGGTGTTGATCATGTCCCAGCGGCCGGCCTGCAGGCCCGGGATCATGGCGTCGAAGTTGATCCGCACATACTCGGGCTCGAGGCAGAGCCGCTTGGCGATCTCGTTGCCGAGCTCGATCCGCATGCCGGCGAGCTGGCCCTTGTCGTCCACATACTGAAGCGGCGGCAGCGTCGGGTTGGTCGACATCGTAAGCGTGCCGGGCTTGACGAGGTCGCTGTCGGGCACCGCCTGCTTGCAGTCGGCCGCCCGCGCCGTGCCGATGCCGGCGGTCGCGAGGAGGCCCGCCGCCATGGCGAGCATGAGACGCCGACGCATCGGGTTCGTGCTGTTGGTCATCTGCCTGTCCTCTCCCTCTCCATGGGCGCCCCGCCATCGGGACGCCCCGTCACGAAAAAACCGGCTCAGGTGGCGAAGCGGCCCGGCGCATAGGGCCGGATGTCGAGATCGGGCTGCCTGCCGACGATCAGGTCGGCCATGAGCCGGCCGAGCAGGGGGCCGTTCGTGTAGCCGTTGGCCGTGACCAGGGCGTAGAAGCCGGGCCGTCCCGGCGCCTCGCCCAGAACGGGCGCCCCGTCGGTCGTGCCGCTCAGCGTGGCCCAGGAGCGCAGCAGGTGCAGGCCCGCCAGGGCCGGCAACACCCGCTGCGCCACCCAGAGATTGCCCGCGATGCTGTCGGCCAGCGTCGTCGGCTGGCCGGTCACGGGATGAAGAGCACCGCTCCAGCCGCCGCCGACGATGAGCTGGCCCGTGCGCGCCTGCTTCATCGTCAGGTGCCGGTCGGCATGGGCCACGAGGTGGCGGACCAGAGGGGGCGCCGCCTCGGTCACCAGCATCTGCAAGGGCACCGCGCGCACCGGCAGGTGCACGCCGGCCAGTGCTGCGATGTGGCCCGCACCGGCGCCTGCCGCATCGACGAGGCGCCTTGCCTGAACCGTGCCGCGGCTCGTCCGCAGGCGGAAGCCGGGCTCCAGAGCCTCGATCGCCTCGACCGTGGCGCGCGTCACGAGCCGTACGCCCCGGGCCTGGGCGGCAGCGAGCAGGGCCGGCGTCGCCAACAGCGGGCTTATCTTTCCCTCGGCGGGACAGAGGCTGGCGCCGATCATGCCGGCTGCCACGTCCGGGAAGATCCGGCGCAGCT
This sequence comes from uncultured Alphaproteobacteria bacterium, assembly GCA_963735065.1. Lineage (GTDB taxonomy): Bacteria > Pseudomonadota > Alphaproteobacteria > Geminicoccales > Geminicoccaceae > CAVTJL01. The sequence goes on from CAVTJL010000001.1 coordinate 1,612,749, forward strand.
CGTCCCGCCCGAGGATCTCGACCTCGATGCCGTTGGCCTTCTCGACCACGGCCTTGCGCTCGAGGAAGCGGAGCTGATCCTCGCTCTCGGCGAGCATCAGGCCGCCCGTCACCTCGATCTCGAGGTCGACGCCGAGGCTCTGCTCGATCTCCTGCCAGACCCGCGTGGCGTGCCGCTGCAGCGGCAGGAGGCTCGCCACAGGCTGCTCGGCGATGCGCTCCCGGTCCTTCAGGTCGTAGGCCAGAAGCTGGACGTGCAGGCTGCCCGCATTGCCGCCGGAGGCCTGGCCGTTGGGTTGGCCGCGCTCGATGAGCACCGTGTCGATGCCGCGCTCCACCAGGGCCAGCGCCGTGGCGACGCCCAGGATGCCGGCGCCGATGACGGCCACGTCCGCCTGCAGATCGACCGGCTCATCGAGGCTTTTGCCCGCCAGCGGCGGCCGCGGCGTCACCGCGGGATGGCCCGACCACTCGCCCTGCTCGCGCAGGAGCGCCACGACCGGCACCGGGCGAGCCGGCCGCTGCGGCGCAAACCCCGCGCCCTCGCCGGCGTCGCCGAGCAGCCGGCCCAGAACGGGCGCGCAGTATCGCCCCTGGCAGCGTCCCATGCCTATTCTTGTCAGGCGCTTCAGCGCCCCGGCGTCGGGCCAGCGGCCGAGATGGCGACGAAGCTGGCCCAGCCGGACCTCCTCGCAGCGACAGACGACGGGGTTGGCGTCCTCCATCAGGCGCAGCGGATCGAGCGGCGGCGCGGCAAAAAGCATCCAGAGCGCCTTTTGGAACCGCAGCGCCCGATCGAGATCCTTTCTCACTTTCCCGAGCTCGCCAGGGTCGGTGTCGTGCCCGAGCTCTTGGAGCGCGGCGAGGGCGGCGAGGCGGCCTTGAGCCAGCGCCACCCGGGCTCCGCCGATCGACCCGCCGTCGCCGGCGATCCACACGCCCGGGACGCTCGTGGCGCCATTTTTCCCTTGCTCGGGGACGAGGGCGCCGGTGGTCGGGTCCGTGTGGTGGCGGCAGCCGAGAAGGCGGCTCAGCTCGCTCGCCGGCTGGAAGCCGTAGTTGAGGCAGACCGTGTCGGCCTCGAGCCGCTGCTCGCTGCCCGGCACGACCCGACCAGCCTCGTCGATCCGCGCGATCCGCGCCGCCCCGACGCGATCGGTGCCCTCGACACCGACCAGCACGTGCCCCTGCCGAACAAGAACACCGGCACGCCGGAGGCCGAGGAGATAGCGCATGCCGTCACCCAAAAGGCCCGGCGCCGTGCGCGCCATCGCCGCGAGCGGGCCCGTGCCGCGCGGGCTCGTCGGCGAGGAGGCCTCGACGACGGCGGCGACCGTGGCGCCGGCCCGCGACAGCTCGTAGGCGAGCTGGAGGTTCAAGGGGCCGTGCCCGGCGATGACGACCCGGCCCGCGGGGATCGTGCGGTCGGCTCGGAGCAGGGTCTGCGCGCAGCCGGTCGTCATCACCCCGGGCAGCGTCCAGCCCGATACCGGCCAGGCCCGCTCGATGGCACCCGTCGCAAGGACGAGCGTCTGGGCGCGCAGGCGCCAGGGCTCCGCGGCCACCAGCACATCGAGCTCGACCCCCTGTGCTCCAAGGGGGCGAGCACCCCAGACGGTGGCGTCGCTCCAGACCTCAGCACCCTCGTCTCTCACACGCGCGACGAGGGCCTCGCCCATCGCGTACTGGGCATCGCTCGCCGCTCCACGGAAGCCGTGCGCCGCCGAGGGCTGCTTCAGATATTGCCCGCCCGGGCGAGCGGCCTCGTCGAGGACAACGACCTCGACGCCATGACGGGCCGCGGTCTCGGCGGCGGCGAGACCGGCCGGGCCAGCGCCCACGATCACGAGCGGCAGGCTGCGCTCGCGGAGCGGGCCAGGGCGCTGGGCCAGCGGGGCCTCGATCGGCGTCAGCTCGTCGGCGCGACGGACGCGCATGCCGGCTGCGAGCTTGACCCGACAGGCCCGCTGGCTGCGTCTGCCGTCCACCTCGACGAGGCAGTCGTGGCAGACGCCCATGCCACAGAACGGGCCCCTCGGGGTGCCATGCCGGGTCCGGCGGAAGGTCGGGCCGTCGTGGCGAAGGAGGGCCGCCATCAGGCTCTCGCCCTCGATGCCTTCCGCGGGCGCGCCGTCGAGGAGAAAGGGGGCCGGCGCGCCGCGGCGGAGGAAGCCCCCACCCTCGGCCAGGCGCGCGGCCGGAGCGTCCGTCATTGCGCGGGAAGCAGCCCCAGCTCGCGCAGCAGCGCCTCGAGCGGCGGCCATTCCTCGGCCGGCAGCGGCAGGCGCGGGCTCCTGGGTGCTCCCATGTCCATGCCCATCAGCCGCAGCGCCGCCTTGCTGGCGCTGACATAGCGGTGGCCGCCGACGAGGCGGATGATCGGCAGGATGCGGCGATAGAGGGCGCGGGCGCCCGGGATGTCGCCCTCGTCGGCGGTCATGGTGAAGAGGCGGGCGAGGGCGCTGGGCCAGATGTTGGAGCCCACGGCGACCCAGCCCTCGGCACCCTCGACGAAGCTCTCGAAGCCCATGATGCCGCCGAAGGGCACGAGGCGGTCACCGCACAGCTCGATGATGTCCCGGATCCGCGTCACGTCCATCGTCGATTCCTTGACGTAGAGGACGTTGGGGATGTGCGAGAGGCGGGCCAGGATCGGCGGCGTCAGGTCGACATTGGCCGTGGCCGGGTTGTTGTAGACCATGATCGGGATGCCGATGGCCTCGCCGATCCGGCGGTAATGCTCGAAAAGCTCGTCCTCGGTCGGCGTCGAATAAAAAGGCGGGATGATCATGACGCCGTCGGCGCCCAGCGCCTCGGCCTCGCGCGAGTAGCGGATCACGTCCTCGGTGCGCTCGGCCCCGGTGCCGATCAGGACGGGCACGCGGCCGGCCGCGGTCCCGACCACGGTGCGCGCCACCTCGTGCCGCTCCTCGTCGCTCAATGACAAAAACTCGCCGGTGCTGCCGAGCGGGATCAGCCCGTGGATGCCCTCCCGGATCTGCCAGTCGGTGAAGCGATGCAGCATCGCCAGATCGACCGCACCCTCCGCATCGAAGGGGGTCACCATCACCGTGTAGGTGCCGCGCAGGCGTTTGCTCATCGGCTTCACTTTCGTCTCTGCAGGTCAGTGCCTGAGGATGCGGCTGACGAACTCGCGCGTCCGCGCTTCCCTCGGGCGGTCGAAGATGTCGGCGGGCGGGCCGGTCTCGACGACCTTGCCGTCCGCCATCAGCACGGCCTTCGAGGCGACCTCGCGGATGAAGGCCATCTCGTGGCTGACGATCACCATCGTCATGCCGTCGGCCGCGAGTGCTCTGATCGTGTCCAGCACCTCGCCCACCAGCTCGGGATCGAGGGCCGAGGTGACCTCGTCGAGCAGGAGGATCTCGGGATGCAGCGCCAGCGCCCGGGCGATGGCCACCCGCTGCTGCTGGCCGCCCGAGAGCTCGTCCGGATAGGCGTGGAGCTTGCTGCCCAGGCCCACCTTGGCGAGCAGCGCCTCGGCCTCGCGCTCGACCTCGGCGCGCGGCCGGCCTTTGACCTTCACCGGGGCCACGGTGACGTTGCCCAGCACGGTCATGTTCTGGAAGAGGTTGTACTGCTGGAAGACGATGGCGAGGCGGTCGCGCAAGCGCCCGGAGCTGGCGCCGATCGTGGTAGTCGACCGTCTTGCCGTCGATCCGCACCTCGCCTCCCGAGGGCGGCAGGAGGCCGATCAGCACCCGCAGCAGCGTGCTCTTGCCCGAGCCCGAGGGGCCGATCAGGCCCAGCGTCTGGCCCTTCGCGACGTCCAGGCGGACGCCGTTCAGCACCGGAAGGCCGCCATAGCTGGCCTCGAGGTCAACGATGTCGAGGTGCTGCAAGACGACCCTCCAGCCAGGCGCCCAGCCGGGTCAGCGGATAGGACAGGGCAAAATAGAGAAGAAGCACCGTGCCGAAGCTCAAGGTGGCCGAGAAGCCCTTGTTGCTGAGGATCTTGCCCGCGTAGGTCAGCTCGAGCACGCCGATCTGGGAGGCCAGCGCCGTGTCCTTGATGAACAGAACAAAATAGCTGAAGGCGGGCGGCAGGATCACCCGCCAGGCCTGGGGCAGGACGACGAGGCGGATGGTGGCGAGATAGCCGATGTTCATGGCGGCCGCCGCGTCCCACTGCGTGCGGTGGATCGATTCGAGCCCGCTGCGCACGATCTCGGCGATGAAGGCGCGTGGAGATCAGGCAGACGGCGACGAGCGCCACGACGAAGAGGGAAAGGTCGAGCGCCAGCGCCTGGAAGACGAAGAAGGTGAGCATCAGCGTCACGAGGAACGGGATGCGCCGGAAAAGCTCGACCAGGAGGATCGCGAGCCAGCGGGCCGGGCGCAGCCTCGGGTCCTCGGTGTGGCGGAGCACGGCGAGGCCGGTGCCGATCACGAGGCCCCACGATGCAGCCCACGGCCGAGAGCAGAAAGGTGCCGAGCACGGCCTCGGCCAGAAGGAGGACGTTGTAGTAGCTGAAGAAGCGCGGCGCCTCGGCCAGGATCTGTCCCAGCATCAGACGATGCGCATCCGGGCGCGAAAGAGGCTGCGGCCGACCAGCGCCAGCAGCGCCGAGGCGATCAGCGTGACGACGACGTAGAGGCCGGCCGTGACCGAGAAGATCTCGATCGAGCGGAAGGTCTGGGCGTTGAGGTTGAAGGCCCGGCCGGTCAGCTCCTCGACGCCGAAGACGGCCGCCATCGAGCTGCCCAGCGTCATCAGGATGTACTGGTTCGAGAGCGGCGGGAAGAGGACGCGCATGATGTGCGGCAGGATCACGTAGCGCACCGACTGCAGGCGCGACATGCCGAGCGTCTCGGCCGCCTCCAGCTCCTCGCGGCGCACCGAGAGGAAGCCCGCGCGCTGGATCTCTGTGAGATAGGCGCCGGCGTTGAGCGTCATGCCGATCAGGACGGCGTTGAAGGAGGAGAGAACGATGCCGGCATCGGGGAGCGCGAAGTAGAGCAGATAGATCTGCACGAGCTGGGGCGTGTTGGTGAGCAGCACGACATAGCCGTCGATCAGCCGGGCCAGCGGCTTCGGCCCGAAGCTTTTGCCCATGGCGCCCAGGAGGCCGATCACCATGCCGCCCGCGAACGCCAGGAGCGAGAGCCACAAGGAGATGACGGCACCGCCCAGAAGATAGGGCAGATGCGGCCACACCTGGCCGAACTGGAGCGTGGTGGTCATGCGCCCTTTCGTGGCGGGGCCGGCCGCTCCTCGGCGCCGGCCCCGGAGTCGCTAGAAATCAGAAGTAGGGGCTGGTCGGCACCGGGTAGACCATGTCGATGCCGAACCAGGTCTTGTAGGTCTCGGCGATGAAGCCCGACTGCTCGAGGCTGAACAGCGCCACGTTCAGCCAGCGCCTGAGGCTGTCGTTGCCCTTGGCGACGCCGATGCAGTCATAGTCGACCGAGCCCAGCGGCTCCTTCAGCACCTTCCACTTGACGTCGTAGTTCTTCATGTAGCGGCCCATATAGTCGATGACGTCGATCAGCGCGTCGCCACGACCCTGGGCCAGCGCCCGGACCGCATCGGGATAGTTGTCGAGCAGCGTCACCTTGGCGTTCGGGATGTTCGCCTTGATGAAGGCGAGCGGGGTCGTGCCGCGGACCTGCACCAGCGTCACGCTGTCCTTGTTGAGGTCCTTCCAGCTGGTGAAGGGCTTGCCCTCGGTCGTGAGCACGCTCAGCACCTCGGTGTGGACCGGCACGGTGAAGTCGATGACCTTGGCGCGGTCGGGCGTGCGGGTCATGCCGCCCATCACGATGTCGACCTTGCCGCTCTGGACGAAGGGCACGCGGTCGGGCGAGCCCACCGGCACGATCTTCAGCTCGACGCCCAGCATCTCGGCCAGCTTCTTGCCGATCGCCACGTCGAACCCGTCGATCTCGTTCTTGTCGTTGTAGAGGCCGAGCGGCGGCAGCGTCGGGTTGACGCCCATCACCAGCGTCTTGGCGCTCAGGATCTCGTCGAGCGTATGCGCTGCCGGGGTCTGCGGCGCCAGGGCCAGCACCGCGAGCGCGCCCAGCGCGCCCAAGGACAGTCGGAACAAGGATCTGAGCACGACGCGTCTCCTCGGCCGTCATTGTCTCGGATGACCCACCGCCACCGGCCGTTGTCGGAAGCTCCCGGCGGGCCCATTTTCGGGCTGCGCATCGCATACCGATCGTATACGATGCGTATGCAATCCGACCACCACCGGCAGCCGCTGTCAATGCAAAGCTCGCGCCAACCGCCGTCTTTCCCCGAGGCCCCCCGGATCACCGGCGAGGTCGCGACGGGCGAGCCCGTGAGCATCCTGATCGACGGTCGGGAGGCGTCCGCCCGCGCGGGCGAGAGCGTGGCCTCGGCGATGCTGGCCCAGGGTGTCCGGGCCTTCCGCCGCAGCGCCGTGCGGGGCGAGCCGCGCGGGCCCTTCTGCATGATGGGTATCTGTCAGGAGTGCCTGGTCGAGGTGGACGGCCGCCGCGCGCAGGCCTGCATGGTGCCGGTGCAGGCCGGCATGCGGATCGGGACGCTGCTGGCGTGAGGCCGGCCCAGGTCGACATCGCCGTGCTCGGTGCCGGGCCCGCGGGGATCGAGGCGGCGCTCGCCGCCGCGGAGGCCGGGCTCGACGTGGCCCTCCTGGACGAGGCGGCCGCACCCGGCGGCCAGGTCTACCGCGCCCTCCCGGCCGGCTTCTCCCGCATCGGCCCCCCGTCGCCCGAGGCGGCGATCGGCGACGCGCTCCGCGAGCGACTGAAAAAAAGCCGGGTGCGCTCGATGATGGGGCGCCGGGTGTGGCTCGTGACCGGCAGCTTCCGCCTCGATGCGTTGGGCCCCCTGGGGCCCGAGCGGATCGAGGCCAAGGCGCTCGTCGCCGCGATCGGCACCCACGAGCGCATCATTCCCTTTCCCGGTTGGACCTCGCCTTTGGTCATGGGGCTCGCCGCCGCGACCATCCTCTTGAAGTCGCAGCAGCTTCTTCCTGGGAAACGGTCGATCGTCGCCGGCTGCGGGCCGCTGCTCGCCGCCGTCGCCGCCGGGATCCTGAAGGCGGGCGGCGACGTTGCGGCCGTCGTGGACCTGAGCGGCCGCGCCGACTGGCTCAAGGTCGTGCCCGGTGCCCTGTCGCGGCCGGACCTTCTCGCTCGCGGTGCCGGATGGCTGGCGGGCCTGACGAAGGCGCGGGTCTCGATCCTGCGCCGCCATACGGTCGCCCGCGTGGAGATCGTCGATCGTGGCATCCGTGCCGCCGTGGTGCCCGTCGACGAGGACGGACGGCCCGTTCCGGGCAGTGCCGAGCGCTTTCTCGACGCAGACTGCCTGCTGATCGGGCACGGGCTCGTGCCGTCGACCGAGCTGACCCGCCTCCTGCGTGCCGAGCATCGCTTTGCGCCCGACCGCGGCGGCTGGGTGCCGGCGCTGGACGCGCACGGTCGGACCAGCGTCCCGGGGCTCTATGTGGCGGGCGACGGCGCCGGGCTCGAGGGCGCGGCGGCGGCCCAGCACAGTGGTCGTCTGGCCGGCCTTGCGGCGGCGCTGGACCAAGGTGCGCTGGACAGCGCGCAGCATGGCGAGCTGGCCCGGCCTGCTGCGAGGCAACGCGAGCGTGCAGCAAGGTTCGGTCGGGCGATGGCGCGCCTGACGCGGCCGCGGCCGGGGCTCGTCGCCGCGATGCCGTCCCACACGCTCGTCTGCCGCTGCGAGGAGGTGGCGCGCGCCGAGCTCGAGGCGGCGGTGGCGCGCGGCGCCGGCGGGCTCGACCAGCTCAAGGCCTGGACGCGCTGCGGCATGGGGCCCTGCCAGGGGCGGATGTGCGGCGAGGCCGCCGCCAGCCTGCAGGCCGTGGCCGAGGGCGGTCGCGAGCGGGCCGGCATGTGGACGGGCAGGGCGCCGCTCAGGCCCGTGCCGCTCGCCGAGCTGATCGGCGACTACGACTATGCCGACATCCCGATCCCAGCGGCGGCGCCGCTGTGACCGGCTTCGAGGCGGCTCCGCTGTGAAGGGCTACGACGCGCTCGTCGTCGGCGCCGGTGTCATGGGCGCCTCGGTGGCGCTGTGGCTCGGCCGCGGCGGCATGCGGGTGGCGCTCGTGGATCGCGGCCGGATCTGCCGCGGCGCCTCCGGCGTCAATGCCGGCACGCTCACCATGCAGATGACGCGGGCGGCGCTGATCCCCTACGCCATGCGGGGCCATGCGCTCTGGGCCTCGGCCCGGGACTGGCTGGGTCACGATGTGGGGGTGGTGCCCACGGCCGGCCTCTGCCTCGCCTTCACCGATGCCGAGGCGGCGCTGCTCGAGGCGCGCGTCAAGGCCCGACGCGAGACCGGGGCGCCCATCGAGCTCGTCTCGCCCGAGCGCGCCCGGGAGGTCGAGCCGGGCCTGTCCGACCGTCCTGTTCTCGCTGCCTGCTGCCCGATCGACGGCTATGCCGCCGCCTATGCCACCGGCCTCGCCTACGCGAAGGCGCTGGGCGAGGCCGGCGTCGAGCTGATCGAGGACGAGGCGATCGACGGGGTCGAGCGCGAAGGGACGGGCTTCCTCATCCGCGGGCCCACCCGGCAGCTGCGCGGGCGGCGCCTCGTGCTGGCCGGCGGCGTCTGGCTCGAGCCGATGCTTGCCTGGCTCGGCATCCGCCTGCCGATCAAGGTGCTGGTCAACCAGCTCGCCGTCACCGAGCGCATGCGGCCGGTGATGCGCACCGTCGTCACCGTCGCCAACGGCCTTTTGTCCCTCAAGCAGTTCCCCAACGGCACCGTCGTCGTGGGCGGTGGCTGGCAGGGCATCGGCGATCGCGAGCGCGGTGGCGTCGAGGTGGTGCCGGAGCGGCTGATCGGCAATCTGCGCCTCGCCGCCTGGGCCATTCCGGCGCTGCGCGACGGCCGCCTCGTCCGCGCCTGGCTGGGCCTCGAGGCCGAGACGGACGACGCCATGCCGGTGCTGGGCCCGGTGCCGGGCCTGCAGGACGCCTATGCGATCGGCAGCGTTCACTCGGGCTACACGAGCGGGCCCTATATGGGCCGGCTGCTCGCCGATGTGATCTTGGGCCGCGAGCCCGAGCTGCCGCTCTTTCCCATGGACAGGCTGCTCAGGCGGCCGGCCGGTACGGAGGTCGTTCTCTCATGAGCGCCGAGCGCTTTCACGGCATCTACGCCTCCACGATCTGCCCGTTCGGGCCCGACGGCGAGATCGACGCGCCGGCGCTGGTGCGGCACCTCCAGGACATGGCGGCCGTGCCGGGGATGAAGGGGCTGCTCATCAACGGGCATGCCGGCGAGAATTTCTCCCTGCACCGCCAGGAAAAGCAGTGCGTCGTCGAGATCGCGCATGCGACGGTCGGTGGCCGGCTGCTGATCGTCGCCGGGGTCAATGCCGAGGACAGCCGGGCGGCGGCGCGCCATGCGGCCGATGCGGCCGAGGCGGGTGCCGATGCGCTGATGCTGTTCCCGCCCTTCTCCTGGGCCGTCTCGCAGGACGACCGGATGGCGCGGCGGCACCACGAGGCGGTGCTGGCCGCGGCCGATCTGCCGCTCTTCCTCTATCAGGCGCCGATCAGGAGCGAGATGGCCTACCGCCCGGCGGTGCTCCAGCAGCTCCTGGAGCTGCCCCAGGTCGTCGCCATCAAGGAAGGAAGCTGGGAGACCGCGGCCTACGAGGCGAACCGCCGCCTGACGCGGCGGCTCCGCCCCGACGTCGCCGTGATGGCCTCGGGCGACGAGCATCTTTTCTCGTGCTTCGTGCTCGGCAGCGAGGGCAGCCTCGTCAGCATCGCGGCCGTCATGCCCGAGCCGGTCATCGCCCTCGACCGGGCCGTCCGGGAAGGTGACCTCGCCGCGGCCAGGGCCGCCCACCAGCGCATCTATCCCCTGGCGCGCGCCATCTACGGCACGCCGCCGGGCGGCCGGGCCAACGCCAGGCTCAAAGCCTGCCTGGGCCTGCTCGGCCGCCTCGAGCACACGCTGTGCCGGCTGCCGATGGGCCAGCTGCCACCCGAGGAGATCGGCATGCTGGAGGAGGCGCTCGTGGCGGCCGGCGTCACGTGAGGCAGCTCGCCCCTCATCCGCCGGCGAGCCTCGCCGATCAGGTCTATCAGCGCCTGTCGCGCATGATCCTCACCCGGCGCCTCGCGGCCGGCGAGGCCCTGGTCGAGGGCCGGCTCGCCGAGGAGATGGCCGTGTCGCGCACGCCGATGCGCGAGGCGCTGTCGCGGCTGGCCGGCGCCGGGCTGTTGGAGCGGCAGGGCACCGGCACCTATGCGGTGCAGCGCGTCAGCGCGCCTGAGTTCTTTCAGAGCCTGGCGGTACGCCAGCTGCTCGAGCCCGAGGCCGCGGCGCTGGCCGCGGGACGCGCCGAGGCGGGCGAGATCGCCGGGCTGCGCGCCACCATCGCCGAGCTCGCCGGCGTGGCGCGCCAGGCCGAGCCCCACTGGGACGCGGACGATCGGGTTCATGAGCTGGTGGCGGATGCCAGCGGCAATCCTGTGCTCGGGCGCATGGTGCGCGAGCTGCGCATCAAGACCCGCCTCTTCGAGGTGCTGGAGCCGTTCGACCGCGTCGCCACCGATGCCCAGGAGCACGAGGCGCTCCTCAAGGCCATCGAGGCGGGTGACGCCAAGGCGGCGCGTCGCGCCATGGCAGCCCATCTGCGCAACCTCGAGCGCTTCGTGCTGGCCACGCTCTCGGGCACGGGCAGGCGGGTGGCGGGCCACTGAGCCCGACGGACCCGCTGCCTGCCGGCCTTGCTTCTATAGGGGGTTCTTTCTCGGTCGCCCGCGCTTCGCGCGCGGCTTCTCCTCGGCGGGCGGCGGAGGCGGCTCCTCGGCCGGGGCGGCAGAGCGCGGTCTCGCCGGCCGCAGGATCAGGGCCCCGCCTTTCACCTCGGCGTCCACCTCGCTTCCCGCCTGGAGGCCCATCATCCGGCGGATGCTCGCCGGCAACGAGACCCATCCATCCTCGCCGACCCGAACCTTCGCCATGCCTCTCCCCTCTTCTTCTGCGACGACCCGAGAGTCCGTCGGGTTATGACCACGTTATCATACGCAACTCGCAAGCGGAACAGCTACATGGCGAGCGGCATGTGGGCGTTCCTGCACCTGCCGGGGTTCCCGCACAGCGCCGTTCTTCAGCATCACCGGCGTGCCCGGCAGCGTCGCTCGCAGGCGATCCGGTCTCATCGTGCGGCAGCCTCCGGCCGGCGGCGCGACTCGACCGAGGCAAGCGGGCTCAGATTGAGCCAGGCACGTAGCGCCTGGCGCGCCTTCGCCGGACCCAGCACCTCGAGGCAGCCCGAAGCCGTGGCCCGGTGCAGCGGCAGGTCGCCGCGAACGAGCCGGATCATGTCGGGCAGGCTGCTCATCAGATAGAGATCCACCTCGTAACCCGGGTCTTCCAGGCAGAGTTCCACGCCGCCCCGGTCGTTGACGAACCACCACAGGCTCTTGGAGGGTGGCTGGTCGCTCAGCTCCAATCGCACCACGGCACGGCCCGGGCCGAGCGCCTCTGCTCTTACGCTGCGCTCGAGACCCCAGATCAGGAGACCCAGGTCGATCTCGCCTTCCGCGAGCTCGCGCCGCGACCAGCGCTGGCCCCACACGCCCAGCGCCTCGACCAGCGGGATGAACTCCCGCCCGGCCGGGGTAAGGTGGTAGCTCGAGCCGCGCGCCCCCTCGATCGGCCGCCGCTCGACCACGCCCTCGGCCTCGAGCTGCCTGAGGCGACGCGACAGCAGCGTCGGCGACATCAGCGGCACGCCGCGCTGCAGCTCCGAGAACCGCGCGGCGCCCCAGGCGAGATCGCGGATGATCAAGGGCGTCCACCGCTCACAGAAGAGCTCCGCGGCCTTGGCAACAGGGCAGAACTGGCTGTAGCTCCTCATGGCTGCACCTCCTGGAGGGTCGGGTGAGCCAGAGACAGAGGATAGCATGGCACGGCCCTCCCATTAACTACAGTTCATGGAGTTGCCGTTCCGGCAGCTGCCGAGGATCCTCGGCCCCCTCGCTCACCGGCGGACCTGTCCGCCTTGCCGGCGGTCCGGCTCTGTCGCGACGCAAGGAGGCCGACCCCATGGACGATGCAGCGGGCGGACAGCTCAAAGGCGACGCCGCCCAGATCTACGAGACGTTCTTCGTGCCCGCCTTGTTCCACGAACCGGCGGCGCTGACGGTGCGGATCGTGGGCCTCGTGCCGGGCCAGGCGGTTCTCGACGTCGCCTGCGGCACCGGCGTGCTGGCGCGCGAGGCGTCCGCGCGCGTGGCCCCGGGCGGCCGCGTGACCGGGCTCGACCGGAACGACGCGATGCTTGCCGTGGCGCGCGCCAAGGCGCCCGGGATCACCTGGCGACGGGGACTGGCGGAGCAGCTCCCGTTTCCCGATGGCAGCTTCGATGCCGGCTTTTGCCAGTTCGGGCTGATGTTCTTCGAGGATCGCCCGGCCGCGCTGAGCGCGCTGTGGCGGGTGGTGCGCCCGGGCGGCGTGCTGGCGGTCTCGGTGTGGGACAGTCTGGAGCGCACGCCGGGCTATGCCGCGATGACGGCGCTGCTCGACCGACTGTTCGGGGCGCGCGTGGCCGACGCGCTGCGGGCGCCCTTCCTGCTGGGCGACCCCGCGCGCCTCGAGGGCCTCGCCGCCGAGGCGGGCATCGGCGGCGCGGCGATCCAAGCGCTCGACGTCACCGCGCGCTTCCCGTCGCTCGACGCCTGGGTGCACACCGACGTCAAGGGCTGGACGCTCGCCGATCTGATCGACGACCGGCAGCTCGCGACGCTGCTCGCCGCGGCGCAGGACGAGCTGCGGGCCTATGTCCAGGCGGACGGAACGGTCGCCTTCGCCTCGCCGGCGCTGCTGCTGACGGCGCGCAAGGCCTGAAAGGGCCTTGCGCTTGCGGTGAGCGTGCGGAGGGCGGCGGGGGCTAGGCCATGGCCGCGCGGACGCGGCGATCATAGTCGCCGGCCAGCGCCTCGAGCGCGCCCGCCCCGTCGCCGGCGAAGGAGGAGCCGTGCATCACGGCGAGCGTTCGCGGTGCCAGCGCCGCGAGGCGGCGGATCGTGGCGCCCATGCCGGGGTGCAGGCTCGACGCCTGGAAGATGTCCTCGGCGGCGATGGCCGGCCCCACCACGTCGCTCTCGGTCACTGCCGGGCCATTGCCGATGTGGGTGAAGAGGTCCCCGCAGAGCAGGGTCCCGCTCGCTTCCTCGTAGAGGACGCCCGCGTCCCAGCCGTGCGGGATGTGGGGCGTGTCGAGATAGCGGACGCGCTTGCCGCCGCCGAGGTCAAGGACCTCGCCATCGGCCAGGACGCGCGGCGGCCGGTCGGCCATGTCGTCCAGCGAGACGAGGCAGCCGATCTGGCCGTGCGCCACCTCAGCCTGCGGCGAGACGGCCAGCCACTCGTTCATGGCGCCGCATTCGTCGGCCTCGTAGTGGCCCATGGTGATCCAGCGCAGGCGCTCGGGCGGGACGATGCGGGCGAGCGCCTCGCGCACGAGAGGGAACATGCGGCGTAGGCCGGTGTGGAAGAGCAGCGGCTCGTCGCCCAGGACGAGGAACTGGTTGAACGTGAAGCCGGCCGGCGGAGCGATCTGCGGCACGAAGGTCGACAGCCGGTAGATGCCGGCCGCGATCTCGTCGATCCTGGTCTCCATGGCGCCTTGCCCTCTCTTTGGAGCGTTGCCGGCGCGCCCCGCGCGCCGGATCAGGCACCATGGCACTGCCGACCCGGCGCGTCATCTCGAGGCTTGGCCGCCAGGCCGGTCTAGCCGGCCATGCGCTCCATCGCCCGGCGGGTCACGAGCGTGGGATTCGTCTCGTCCAGGCGGACGTCGGCATAGCCCAGGATCTGGCCGGCCGGGATGTCGCGCTGCAGCGGCACGCCGTGGGCGAGACCGATGGGCAGCGCACCCAGCGTCCGGCTGCGCGCCGCCGGCACGAGCTTGCCCCAGACGGTGTAGCCGCCCTCGCCGTCGAGCATCTCGCCGGCCCTGAGGTCGCGCTTGGCGACGGCCGCGACGTCCCCCCGCCAGCCCTGCGTGGCACCGGTGGCCTCGCCCCTCAGCGCCGCGTTCAGCACCGAGATCGAGAGCTCGAGCCCGATGAGGTGAAAGGGCTTGTACATCGAGGCGTAGCGGCCGCTCGTGTCGGTCTTGAGCCCGTATTGGCGAAAGCAGGCGGCGGCGTAGTCGGTCTGCGCCTCGAGGACGACATAGACGCCCCAGCGCAGGTCCTTGAAGACGGGCCGGCCGTCGCGCTCGACGGAGGACACGACCTCGACCTGGCCGTTCTTCTCGAGCATGCCGCCCGCTTCGCGCGGCTTCAGGATCTCCGCCAGATCGTCCACGCCGCAGGGCGGGAAGGCGAGCCCGTCCTCGGGCACGTCGAGGCCGCAGGCATTGGCGATCGCCGCCATCTCGAGCGCCGACTTGGTGCCGTCGAGGAAGGAGTTGAACATCTGCGGGTTCATGCCGGCCCGCTTCGCCTCCTCGGGCGTCAGGCCGTAGTGCGCCCACACATCGTCCGGCGTCACCTGATGGAAATGGGGCCGGTATTTCGTGCCCTTCCCGGCGGCAGCCACCCGGAAGCCCGTGGCCCGCGCCCAGTCGACCATCTCGGCCACCAGCGCCGGCTGGTCGCCATAGGCCATCGTGTAGACGATGCCCCTGTCGCGCGCCTTGGCGGCGAGCAGCGGCCCGGCCAGCACGTCCGCCTCGACATTGACCATCACGATGTGCTTGGCGGCCGCGATCGCGGCCTCGGCGTGGGCGATGCCGGCGGCGGGATTGCCCGTGGCCTCGATCACCACCTCGACCCGCTCGTCGCCGCACAGCTCCTTGCCGCTGCTGACGAAGCGCGTCTTGCCCACCAGCTCCGCATCCCAGCCCACATGGCGGCACTGGGCTCGGGCGCGCTCGGGATCGAGATCGGCCACCATCGCCACCTCGAGGCCCGCGATCGAGGGCACCTGCGCCAGAAACATCGAGCCGAACTTGCCGGCGCCGATCAGCCCCGCCCGCACCGGCCGTCCTGTTGCCGCGCGTGCGGCGAGTTTCGCCATGAGGCTCATGGAATCACCTTCCCTGTCATGATAGCGGCGACGCATCGGTCTCGAACGGGTTGATGAGATCGATGCCCAGCTCCTGAAAGTGTTGGGCGTTCCGGGTCGCCAGCCGTGCGCCGAAGCGCACGGCGATGCTGGCGACCTGCCAGTCGCGCCATTCGATCGTCCTCTTGCGCTCTCGTGCCGTCATCGCAAGGCGGCCCCAGGCACGGGCACAGGTGGCATCGAACGCCAGGATGCGGTCCTTGAACATCACCCCTTCCAGCGCGTCGCACCAAGCGAGCAGGCGCTCGCGCCGGGCGGGATCGGGACAGGCATGGGCGCCCAGGTCGATCTCGCCCAGGCTGATGCTGGTGAGATGGAGTGCTGCCGGATCCTGTGTCGCGAGCCACGCGACCACGTCAGGGCTCGGCCGGCGCTTCACAAGCTCCGAGACGACATCGGTGTCGATGATGATCACAGGCTACGCGTCGAGGTCGATCGGCCTCACCGGACCACTTCGAGCCCCGCTCTCGAGATCGATGTCGGCCAGCCCGAGCTCCCCGCCCCGGCGGAAGAATGCGAGGAGCTCGGAGGCCGACGGAACGGGTCCGCGGAGAGCGCTCTCGAGGATCAGGCGATGCTCGGCCTCGGCGGAGCGGCCATGGCGCTTGGCCCGCTCCTTGAGGTCCTGAACGAGCTTGTCGTCGACCTGTCGAACGATCAGCGTTGCCACGGCCGTTCCTTGCTCGATACTGCTATCATTCTGATAGAAGAAGGGCGGTCGGTCGTCAAGCTCGTTCCGCGCCGCAGCAGCGCGCAAGGGCCCTCTCGAGGGCCGGCAGGGCCAAGTGGAACTCGAGCCGGCGGGCCTCGTCGCGCAGTCGACCCAGCTCGGCCCCGAGCGCCTCGTCGCGGCGCCCCCGACCGAGTGCCGCGAGGGCCCGTGCCATGGCTGTGTGGAAATCGGCCCAGGGCAGCGGCTCGGGCCGGGTGAAATCCTCGAGCGCCACGGCGTACCGCTCGGCCTCGGCGAGATCGCCCTGCCCGAGGCTGACCTCGATCGCGTCGGGATAGAACCAGAGCGGATTGTGGCCGACGCAGCCGCCGCGGATGATGGCCTCACCCTCGGCCAGCACCGCCGCTTGCTCGGATGGCGCCTCCAATGCGAGGGCAAGCGCGCTCAGCACCCTTGGCCCCTCGAACGCTATTCCGGTGCGACGGCTGACCGCGAGCGCCTCGCGCAGCAGGGCCAGGGCTTCCTCGCGTTGGCCGTCCAGGAGCGCGCAGAGGCCGAGGAGGCGGAGGCAGCTGGGCTCGAAACGCCAGGCGCCCAGCCGCCGTACGAGGTCCTGGGTCCTGGCGACCTCGTCGCGGCAGGCGGCAAGCTCGCCCTGGATGAAGAGCGCGAAGAAGGCGGCGAGCCGCGCGTTCAGCTCCGCCCGGTGGTGACCGACGCGGGCGGCCGCGGCGGCAGCCTGGCGGGCCGCGTCCACGGCCTCCTGGCATGGCTGGACATAGAGCTTGGTGTGGGCGATCTGCGCGAGGTTCGCGACCTCGGTCCGCCCGAAGCCGTGGCGGCGCGCCAGCCGCACGCAGGCATCGAGGCGGTCGTGGGCGCTGATCATGCGCCCGCGCATATATTCGGCATCGCCGAGGCCACCCAGGGCGGCCGCTTCCTGCTCGGCGTCGCCGAGGGCGCGGGCCAGATCGAGGCTGAGCGCGTGCTCCCGGAGGCACCCCTCGATATCGCCTCTCGGGAAGCAGAGATTGCCGCGCAGGTAGTGGATCCGTGCGAGCTCCGACCTGAGCC
The DNA here is from genome assembly GCA_963735065.1 of uncultured Alphaproteobacteria bacterium. GTDB lineage: Bacteria > Pseudomonadota > Alphaproteobacteria > Geminicoccales > Geminicoccaceae > CAVTJL01. Next base: position 1,629,589 of record CAVTJL010000001.1, read on the forward strand.
CCAGAGCGGATGCCACGCGCTCGGCCCGCTCGAGATCGGCTGCGGCGCCGACGAGATCGTCGGTGACCCGCTTGACGGCGGCCTGGCCGACCCAGATTCGGCAACGCGCCGCGTCGTCGGAGGCTGCCGCCAGGGCGTCCTCGTAGGCCTTCAACGCCCGTGGCATCAGGCCCAGATCGTGGAGGAGATCGCCGAGGAAGCAGCCGAGCTCGACCCGGTCCGTTGCCTCGTCGGCGAGCGCCAGGCCCCGCTCGGCGAGCCGGACCGCCAGCTCGTTGCGATGGTCGCTGGCCTGGGCGCGGGCGGCTTCGAGATAGGCCCGGGCCGCTTCCGGATCGCCGGCACGATCGAGATGCTCGGCCCTCAGCACGGCGTCCCGGTCGCGGAACCAGGCCGCCGCGCGCTGGTGCAGCTCGCGCCTTCGCGTCTTCAGGAGGCCATCGTAGATCGCGTCGCGGATCAGCGCGTGGGCGAACAGAAAGCGGTCGCCCTGCGGGCGGAGAAGACGGTGTGCGACGAGGCGGTCGCAGGCGTGGTCCGCATGCTCGAGGAGGTGCGCCAGCGTGTCCGGATCGAAGCGCTGGCCCAGGACCGACGCCGCCTGAAGCGCTGCCTTGTCGGCCGCCTCCAGCCGATCCAGGCGGGCCTGCACGAGGCTCTGCACCGAGCCGGGGACGCTCGCTCCCACCTGTTCCTCGGCATTGCGCAGGAGCTGGTCGAGGAACAGCGGGTTGCCGCCGGCCCGCTCGATGCACCGCTCGACGAGCTCGATATTGCTGGCGAGGAAGGGCGTGGCCAGCAGGCGCGCCTCCGTCTCGTGCAGCGGGCCCAGCTCCACGCTCGAGATCGGCACGCCGCCCAGCTGGGCGCGCCATGACGCATCGAGCGGATCGCCGTCGATGCGCGAGGTGGTCACCAGCACCATCGGGCAGCGCGCCGCCACGGCGGCGAGGCCCGCCACATGGTCGAGCGTGAGGCGGTCGGCCCAATGGACGTCCTCGACGACGATCAGGCGAGGCTGTGCGGCGCTCGCCTGCTCGACCAGCCGCACCACCGTGTCGCGCTTGCCGCGCAGGCGCGTGGCGTTGTCCATGGCATCATAGAGGGCGCGCAGCTCGGTCGGCTGGGGCAGGTCGAGAAGGTCGTTGAGGAAGACGGCCGCCTCGCGCGTCACGAGGCCGGCGTCGATCGCGGCCGTCGCCGCGGCATGGGCCGCGCCCGGCTCGCTGCCGCTGCCGAGACCCAGGAGGCCGCGCACGACGCTGCGGACGGCGTCGCGGCCAGTGCCGGCGCCGAAGTCCAGGACGAGCCCGACATGGCAGGCAAAGCCTGCGGCCTCGGCCTCTCTCGCCCACTCCTCGACAAGGCGCGTCTTGCCCATCCCGGCCTCGCCGCGGACGTGGACGGCCTGGCCGCGACCCGACGCGCTGCAGGCCCCGAGAATCGCCCGGTACTGCCGAAGCTCGCTGACCCGGCCGACGAGGGGATAGGGAGCCGCGGCGGTCCGAATGCCGAGCAGACGCCAGGCGCTGACCGGCGAGCCGAAGCCCTTCACCGTGAGCGTGCCACAGGGCGTGCAGTCGAGACGCTCGCCGAGCGCCGCATGGACGGCTTCCGAGATCAGGATCTCGCCGCCGGCGCCAGCCGCGGTCAGACGCGCCGCGAGGTTCACGGACTCGCCCGTGACCGTGTATTCGCGGTGGCTGGCGCTGCCGGTGGCGCTGGCGACGACCTGCCCGCCGGCAATGCCGATATGCACCCCGATGGCGCGGCCGGCCTTCTCCGACAAGGCCGGCATGGCGTCGCGGACGGCCATGGCGGCGTGCACCGCCCGCTCGACATCGTTGCCGTGGGCGACGGGCGCTCCGAAGATCGCCATCACGCTGTCGCCCAGATGCTTGTCGATATGTCCGCCATGCTCGACGATGATGCGGTCGGCCTGCTCGAAGAAGCGGTCGAGCAGGGCGTGGACCTCCTCGGCATCGAGCTCGTTGCTGAGGGCCGTGTAGCCCGCGAGGTCGGCGAACAGCACGGTCACCTGCCGCCGCTCGCCCGAGGTCTCCCTCGGCGGTAGGGGAGCAGGCTCGGGCTCGACCGCAGGCTCGGCCCCTCCGCCCAGGGCTGCAATGGCCTCGAGCAGACGCCGCCGATGGCCGACCGCGACGACACCGATGTCCTTCAGGTCCTCTGCCGTGAGGTGCGGCAGGACCGCAGCATCGACCGCGTTCTCGCGGAACGCCGTCTCGTACTCACCCAGGCCCTGGGCCCTGAGCCAGGCCGCAATGTCCACCACTGTCCTCCGGCCGGCGCGCAGCCGCCTCCGCCAATCTCTATTCTAGCGGAGAATGAAGGCGCCCGCTGTGGTCGACATCATCGGGCTTGGCGTCAGCCCGGCGTTCCGGGGCCGCTTGCCCCTGCGGCCCTCGTCCTGCGCGCTATTCCGCCGCCATCCGGTGCGCGCGGGCGTAGCGCAGGAGCCCGTCCTCCGCACCCGGCACGATCGGGGTGAAGTCCTGATGCGCGATCCAGCTCGGCCGGGTGGGCTTCCTGATGTGGTTCGAGCAGGCGCAGAGCGTCAGATAGACGATCTTCCGGGGGTAGGGGGTCATGTTGGGCGGCGAGGCGTGGACGAGATTGCCGTGGAACATCAGCACCGAGCCGGGCTTGCCGGTGGGCGCCACGATGCCGCCCTCGGCGACGAGCCGGGTGATCGTGTCGTTGTCGAGCGTCCAGAGGGGATAGGAGGTGGTGGCGAGGTCGTGGCCGGCCGCCAGCACGCCCTCTTTGTGACTCTTGGGTATGAACATCAGCGGGCCGTTCACGGCCATCACCTCGTCCAGGAAGAGCGCGATGTTCATGGCCCGGGGCTCGGGCATGCCGTCGTCCCTGGCCCAGGTGCCGTAGTCCTGGTGCCACTGCCAGAGCTCGCCGTCGAAGGGCGCCTTCGCGTTGATCTTGAACTGGTGCATGTAGACCGGCTCGCCGAAGAGCTGCTGCACGGGCTCCACCAGCCGCGCGTCGCGGCCGAGGATGGCGAAGGCCTCGTTGTAGGTGTGGGCGGCAAAGGCGGTGCGCGGCGCCCCGGACTTCTCGCGCCAGACCTCCTCGCGGCTCGTGGCGTAGATCGAGAGGGCCTCGCTCCTCAGGACCTCGACCTCCTCCTCGCTGAAGCAGCCTGGCAGGAAGAGATAGCCATCCTCGTCGAACGTCTTCAGCTGCTCGGGTGAAAGAAGCATCGTGAGCCTCCTCTGTGTTGGCGCGTCAGGCGGCTGCGGCCTCTGCTGCCGCAGCTTCCAGCCGGCGCGCGGTTTCCTCTCCGGCCTGCTCGGTGTGCCGGCGTGCCGCGGCGGCCGCCCCATCGCCATCGCCGGCAAGAATGCGCTCGTGGATCAGGGCGTGCTCGACCCAGACCCGGGCGCGCACGCCCAGATCGCTGAGCGATGCCGCCATCGCCCGCATGAGGTGCGGCCACTGGGCGTCGATCGTCTCCTCGAGCGCGAGGTTGCCCGAGAGCCGATGCAGCGCCGCGTGGAAGGCCACGTCCGCGCGGACGAAGGCCGTGATGCCGTCGCCGCGGCCGAGCGCCTGACCGGCCGCGAGCGCCTCGGCGCACCCACGAAGCGCCGGCTCCGGGGCCGTTCCGGCGGCAACCCGCAGGGCCGCCAGCCTTGCCGCCAGCTCCTCGAGCGCGGTGCGCACCTGGTAGAGCTGGCGGATGCGCGGGGCCAGGATCGGCGCCACCTCGAGCCCGCGCCTGCCGCTCTCGACGAGCAGGCCCTGGCGCTTCAGGAGCTGGAGCGCGTGGCTCACCGGCTGCCGCGACACGCCCAGCCGCCGCGCCAGCGCTTCCTGACGCACCGGCTGACCCGCCGGCAGCGTGCCCGCGATGATCGCCTCGAGGAGGCGGTCGTGGACCGTGTCGATCAGAGCCGGCGGAGAGATCACGGGCTGCATGGCGGCCATTGCCGAATTCGGAACTCGGAATTCAGTATGCCATTGTTGCGTGCGGACCGCAATGGAGGCGTGGGAGGGGCCATGCCGAATGGCGCCTTCATCGCACCCCGCCCCGATGCTAAGGGTCACGCGCTCGAAGGATCAGCGGAGGTCGAGATGGACGAGGGCGGACGATCCACGGTCAGCGGCGTCGACATCGCGCCGGCCTCCCAGGAGGCGGCCGAGGCGCTGGCGCGGACGGTCCGCGAGCTGGCCAGGACGCTGCCCTTCGGCGCGGAGCCGCTCGACTTCCTGAGCGCGCTCGAGGCCGAGGCCGAGGACGACCGAGCCCGCGGGCGACCAGGCATGAGCGCCTCCGAGATCCTCGAGCTGGGCGTGGCCGAGCTGGCGCGCCGGATCCGCTCGGGCGACGTCACGTCGGTGGCGGCGACCACCGCCAGCCTCGACGCGCTGGAGCAGGAGGGCCCCAAGCTCAACGCCGTGGCCCGGCTTCATCGCGAGGAGGCCCTGAAGGCGGCCGCGGCGGCCGATGCCGAGCGCCGTGCCGGCATGCTGCGCGGGCCGCTGCACGGCGTGCCGCTCGCCCACAAGGACATGTTCCATCGCGCCGGCCGCCTCAGCGAGATGGGCACGACGATCTTCAAGGGCCATGTGCCGACGGCGACGGCCACCGTGCTGCGCAAGCTGGACGCCGCGGGCGCCCTCGACATCGGCCGGCTCAACATGGTGGAGTTCGCGCTCGGCATCACCGGGCACAACGGGCACACCGGCCATCCGCGCAACGCCTGGGATCCCACGCGGGTGACCGGCGGGTCGAGCAGCGGCGGCGCCACCTCGGTGGCGGCGCGCCTCGCCTTCGCGACGCTGGGCTCGGATACGGGCGGCTCGATCCGCGTGCCGTCGAGCCTGTGCAACCTCGTCGGCATCAAGGCGACCTACGGGCGCGTCAGCCGCCATGGCTGCATGCCGCTTTCCTTCTCCCTCGACCATGTCGGGCCGCTGGCGCGCTCGGCCGAGGACTGCGCGCTGATCCTGGGCGTCATCGCGGGCCACGACCCGAACGACCGCTCGACCAGCCCACGGGCCGTGCCGGACTATGAGAGAGCGCTGGGACAGAGCCTTTCCGGCCTCAGGATCGGCGTCGCGCGATTCGCCGACCATCAGCCGATCGATCCCCAGATCGAGCGGCTGATGGACGAGGCGATGGCGGCGTTCCGCTCGCTCGGCGTCGGCACCGAGGAGCAGCCGCTTCCCTCGCTGGGCCCGCTCAATGCCGCGCGCCGCGTGGTGATGCTGGGCGAGGCCACGACCTACCATCGCGAGCTGATCCGGACGCGCCGGGCCGAGTACAATCCCGAGACGACCAACCGCATGGAGGCGGGCTTCGCGCTGTCGGCCGACGACTATCTCGCCGCCGCCGCGGCGCGTGGCCCGCTGCTGCGGGCGTTCTGCCGGGAGGTTTTCGGCGCCATCGACATCCTGGCGCTGCCGACCTGCCCGGTGCCCACGCCCACCATCGCCGAGACGGACACAGGGGGCGATGCCCGCTACGTCGCGGCATCGAACGCCATCGGGGCGCTGGTCGGGCCCTTCAACTATCTGGGGCTGCCCGCCTTGAGCCTGCCCATGGGCTTCGATGCCAACGGGATGCCGGTGGGGCTCCAGCTCGTCGGGCGGCCGTTCGCGGAGGGCAGGCTCCTTGCCGCCGCGCATGCCTTCGAGCAGGCCACCGGCTGGACGAGGCGTCGCCCGAGCCCGGGGTGACCCGGTGCGGGCCGCCCGACCCATGGCCGTCGCAGCCCGGGCCGGCCTGACCCCCGAGGTCCGGGGCATCCTCCTCACGCTCTTCGCGATGGGCTGCTTCGGCTCGATGGACGGCATCAGCAAGGTGCTGGTGCAGCACTATCCGGCACCCCTCGTCCTGTGGCTGCGCCACCTGCTGGCCGTGCCGATCGTCCTCGTGCTGCTGGGAGGCGGCCGCGGGCTGGGGCGGCGGCTGGTCACCCGGGCACCCCTTCTCCAGTTCCTGCGCGCCACGATCCTCGCGGTCGAGATGGGGCTCGTGCTGGTCGCCTTCCGCCAGATGCCGCTGGCCGACGCGCAGTCCATCCTGGCCGTGGCGCCGCTGCTGGTCACAGCGCTCTCCGTGCCCATCCTGGGCGAGCGGGTCGGCTGGCGCCGCTGGGTCGCCGTGCTCGTGGGGTTCCTGGGCGTGCTCATCATGCTGCGGCCGGGCTTCACGACGGTTCAGCCCCTGGCGCTGCTCGTGCTGCTCTGCGCCGCCATGTATGCCGTCTACAACGTGCTCACCCGGCGGGTGGCGCGGGTCGACCTGCCGCAGACGAGCTTTCTTCTGCAGATCCTGATCGCCGCCACCCTTCTTACCTTCGTGGGGCCGTTCTTCTGGGTGCCGCTGAGCCCGCTCCACTGGGTGCTCGTGACGGCCCTGGCGGCGCTGGGCGCGCTCGGCCACTATTGCCTGGTGCGCGCGCTCACGATGGCGCCGGTCGTGGTGGTGCAGCCATTCACCTACACGCTTTTGCTTTATGAGGTGGTGATCGGTTACCTTGTCTTCGGCGACCTGCCCGACCGCTACACCGTCGCGGGCGTGCTGGTGGTGGTGGGCGCCGGCATCTACGCCGTCTGGCGCGAGCACAAGGTGAAGCAGAGTTTGGCCATTCTTCCGTCGGATCCAGTATGAGCAAGCATCAGGGCGTCGTCGTCGCCGTCGAGTTCAAGGTCAAGCCGGGCGCCATGCCGGCCTTCCTCGATCTCATCACCCGCCACGCGCGCAACACCCTCGAGAGCGAGGCTGGCTGCCTCCAGTTCGACGTCGTTCAGGATCCCGCCGATCCCAGCCTCGTCTTCCTCTACGAGGTCTATGCCGACGAGGCGGCCTTCGCCGTGCACGAGGCGGCGCCCTATCTGGCGCGCACGCTGGCGGCGGTGGCCGACCTCGTCGAGAGCACCAGCATCCGCAAGCTCCAGCGCCACAGCCATCCGCAAAAGGCGCGTGGCGCCGCGGGCAAGGTGCTGGTGGCGCCCTCGCACCTGGCGCAGCGCCGCGAGCTGCTGCAGCCCCTCGTGGCCGCCGGGCTCGAGCTCGTCTTCAACCCCTTCGGGCGTGCGCTGAGCGCTGCCGAGATGATCGGGCTCCTGCCCGGCGTCGTCGCCACGCTGGCCGGCGGCGAGCCCTATTCCGAGCAGGTCCTCTCGCAGGCGCCCGACCTCAAGGTGGTGGCGCGGCTCGGCGTCGGCCACGACGCGATCGACCTGCGCGCCGCCACCCGCCACGGTGTGGCCATCGCGATGGCCTTCGGCACCAACCATGAGCCTGTCGCCGACATGGCCTTCACGCTGATGGCGGCCGTGACACACCGCCTGCTCGACTATCACCGCCGGGTCGAGACCGGGAGCTGGGGCCCGCTGTTCCACGGCCGGATGCACGGCACGACGATCGGCATCGTCGGCTTCGGACGCATCGGCCGGGCCGTCGCCAAGCGCTGCCAGGGCTTCAACATGGAGGTCCTGGTCGCCGACCCGGTGATGGATGCCGACACCGTGGCCCGGCTCGGCTGCACGCTCATGCCACTCGACGAGCTTCTGGCCGCCTCGGACATCGTCTCGCTGCACGCGCCGCTGACGCCCGACACGCGGCGGCTGATCGACGCCCGCCGGCTGTCCCTGATGCGGCCCGATGCCTTCCTCATCAACACCGCCCGCGGCGGCCTCGTCGACGAGGCTGCGCTCGTGGCGGCGCTCGAGGGCGGCCGCCTCGCCGGCGCTGGCCTCGACGTCTTCGCGGTGGAGCCGCTGCCCGTCGATTCGCCGCTGCTGCGCCTGCCCAACGTCGTCATGACCCCGCATGTCGCGGGCTCGAGCGAATGGTCGGTCGGCTCGATGACGCGCCGGGCGGTCGAGAGCGTCCTCGACGTGCTGCGCGGCGAGGACCCGGGCGGCGGGCTCGTGCTCAACCCCGAGGTGCTCAAGGGCGAGCACACGCCTGCCCCCGTTTGACAGGCTTCCGGGTGGGTGCTAGGCGCCCGATCGCAAGCTCCGAGGCATCATGCAGCTCATGGCCACCAAGCACGTCGACAAGTCCGGCACCGGCCGGGCCGTCCCCATTCATGGTCCCGAGGCGTTCGCCGCGATGCGGCGCGCGGGCCAGCTCGCCGCCATGACGCTCGACCATCTCACGCCGTTCGTGAAGGTAGGCGTGTCGACCGGCGAGCTCGACCGGATCATCGAGGCCTTCATGCACGAGCATGGCGGCGTGTCGGCGACGGTCGGCTATCGCGGCTATCCCAAGGCGTCCTGCATCTCGGTCAACCACGTCGTCAATCACGGCATCCCGAGCGACGACAAGAAGCTCCTCTCGGGCGACATCCTGAACGTCGACGTCACCGTGATCCTGGACGGCTGGTACGGCGACACCAGCCGCATGTACGCCGTGGGCGACCGCGTGTCGGTCAAGGCGCAAAAGCTGATGGACGTGACCTTCGAGGCGATGTGGGCCGGCATCCATGCCGTGCGCCCGGGCGCCACGCTGGGCGATGTCGGCCACGCCATCCAGGTCATCGCCGAGGGCAACCGCTTCTCGGTGGTCCGCGACTTCGTCGGTCACGGCGTGGGCCGCGTCTTCCACGACGCGCCCGAGGTCAAGCACTTCGGCCATCCGGGCGAGGGGCTCGTTCTCGCCCCCGGCATGATCTTCACGATCGAGCCCATGATCAACGCCGGCCGGTACGAGGTGAAGATCCTGGCCGACGGCTGGACCACGGTGACGCGCGACCGCTCGCTCTCGGCCCAGTTCGAGCACACGGTGGGCGTCACCGAGGACGGGGTCGAGGTCTTCACCCTCTCGCCCGCCGGCTACGAGAAGCCGCCCTACCCGGTCTGACGCTCGCTGCGCTCGGCCACGCCCGGGGTCGCCGCGACCTCGGCCCTGAGCCAGTCGCGGAACTGGACCACGCGCGGATCGTCGGCCTTCTCGGGCCGTGTCACGACGAAATAGGCATGGTCGGCGGCGAGCGACAGCTCGAACGGCTCGAACAGGACGCCGGCCGCGAGGTCGAGCTCGATGAAGCCGCTATAGCCCATCGCCACGCCCAGCCCCTCGGAGGCTGCGGCGAAGGTGAGGCTGCAATCGCCGAAATAGAGGTTCGAGGCGGGCCTCAGATCGGGCACGCCCGCGGCTGCGAGCCAGCGCTCCCAGTCGGGATCGCGCTCGGTGTGGACGAGCGTGTGCGCGCGGAGATCGGCGGGCTCGCGCAGCGGGGGTCCGTGCTCGAGCAGCCTCTTGCCGATCACAGGCCTGATGCGCGGGCGCAGGAGCAGGTCCACATCGAGATCCGCCCACTCCCCGTCGCCGTAGCGCAGCCCGATGTCGGCCTCGTCGCGGTGCAGGTCGACCGCGCGCGACGTGGGCACGAGGGCCAGCGGGATCTCCGGATGGGCGAGGCGGAACCGATGCAGGCGCGGCATCAGCCAGCGCGCGGCGATGCCCTGGCTCAAGGAGACGACGAGCGGCCGGTGGCGCACCCGCTCGCGCAGCTCCGAGGAGGCGCTGTCCAGAAGATCGAAGGCGCGGCTCAGCGCCGGCAGATAGCGCTGGCCCTGCGCGGTCAGCTCGACGCCGCGCGCCTGACGGAGGAACAGGGGAATCCCGACCTCGGCCTCGAGCGCCCGGATCTGGTGGCTGATCGCCGCATGGGTGACGTGCAGCTCCTCGGCCGCCCGCGTGAGGCTGCCAAGGCGCGCCGCCGCCTCGAAGGCCCGCATGCCGCGCAGCGACGGCAGGTGTCTGCTCATGGCCCAATCCACAAATTTTTCTAACAGGAACCACGAGAAAGACGCGTTTGTCGGAAACGCGCTCTCGGACCAGATGTACGGGCGTCAGCAAGGGATTTCCAGCGATGTCCGTCATCACGCGCCGCGCGCTCGGCCTTTGGCGTGCGATTTTTTCTGTTGGCTCGCTCACCGATGTCGGCGATCAGCGCCGGTGGATGTCGGGGCTGGTGCCGGGTCCGCTTTTCGTGAGCGATCTCGTCCAGCCGACGCTCCTGGGCCGTGACCCCACGATGGGCGGCAGGCTCGCGACGGTCGGTCGCCAGCAAGGGCGCGCCGCGCCCGAGAGGCCCGTCACGCCGGAGGTGAGGCCGCTCCCCGCTCCGCGGAGGCGCCCAGCGGCGCCGGCTGCTTCGGCATGCCTCGCCCATCCGGTCGGCCGAGTGGCGGAGCCGGCGCGCTTCTGAGGTCCTTCGTCAGCTCCGCGGCGGGAGGGGCGGCGGGATCGTGTCGCGCACGCTCGGCCGCTCGAGCTGGCGGGCCAGATAGGCCCCGAGGCACGCAGACCGGATCGATCGCGGTGAGGATGAGCGAGATCCACTGCTCGGCCAGGGCCGCGCGGCCCGGCTCCGCGGGCAACAGCGGCGGGCCAGCGAACGCCCGATCGACATAGGCGCAGATGGCTCGCGACTCGCAGAGCGTGAGGTCGCCATGGCGCATCGCGGGGAGCAGGGCCTCGGTGCATGATCGGCATGGCCAGCGAGGCCGACGGCGAGACGTCTAGGCCAACATAGGCCTATGGGAAGCTCTTCACGATGCGACGGCAATCCCGTCGAGGCGGCATCTCGCCGCGAGGGGCGGCACGGCTTCCTGGCTCAGGGGCACGCCGCCTCGCCGGAGCGCATCGAGAAAGAACGCCCGGTCCTCGGGCCGGCGAAACGGATAGGTGGCGTCGAGATAGTCGATCCCGAGATCGGGCTGGATCCGAAGCAGCTCCGCGGCGGCACGGCGGGCTTCCTCGTGCCGCCCGAGCGCAGCGAGCGCCGCGACGAGACGCTGACCGGCCCGGACATTGGCGGGCTGCATGCGCACGCCGCTCTCGGCGCTGGCCCTGGCGCTGGCGGCGTCGCCGAGCAGCAGGTGGCAGAGGCTCTCGTCGGCCAGCACCAGCGAGGCGAAGCGGTAGCGTGGGTCGAGGCGCAGCGCCAGGCGCAGATGGGGGATGGCCTCCGCGGGGCGGCCGCCGAAGCCGTGGATGCAGGCGAGGAAATGCCGGGCCAGCGGCGCGCTCGGGTTGAGCGACACGGCCCGCTCCTGGCAGGCCAGGGCCCCATCATAGTCGCGCGCGGTCCAAAGAAGGCCCATGCCCCGCAGGCCGTGGGCCAGCCAGCAGCGCTGGTCCAGCTCGGCGGCGCGCTCCGCCGCGCCGAGCGACGCCTTGAGCGCGCCGCGGCGATCGACCGTGAAGCCCATGAGGATCTCGTGATAGTGACAGAGCGCCAGCAGCGTCCAGCCGTAGGCGAAGTCCGGATCGGCGGCGAGCGCCCGCTCGAGGAGAGCTCTCGCCTCGGCATGGCTCGCCTGGCTCATGCGCTCCAGCAGCGACAGGGCCCGCAGCGCCTGGTCCCACGCCCCTAGATTGTCGGGATGCTTGCGCGCGGCGCGCTGCTCCTCGGCGCGGTGGATCTGCGGCTCGAGGCTGGCGACGACGTGGGCCGCGATCTCCTCCTGCACCGCGAACACGTCGGCCAGCTCGCGATCGTAGCGCTCGGCCCAGAGCTGCTGGCCGGTTGCCGTGTCGACGAGCTGGGCGGTGATGCGCACGCGCCCGCCGGCGCGCCGCGCGCTGCCCTCGACGAGATAGGCGGCCTTGAGCTCGCGGCCGATCTCGACCGCATTCTTGGGGTTGTTCTTGTAGACCAGCGTCGAGTTGCGGGCGATCACCGGGAACCAGCGCCAGTAGGAGAGGGCGGTGACGATGTCCTCGGACAGCCCGTCGGTGAAATAGTCCTCGCCCGGATCGCCGCTCATGTTGGCAAACGGGATCACCGCAACCGCCGGGCGTGCCGCGAACGCGCTGGCCGCGCTGACGGCGGAGGTGGTCGGGGCCGGCGGCCGGTCGACCACGAGGCGGAAGACCTCGACCGGGCGTGCGATGTTCTTGAGCGCGTGCTCCCCACAAGGCTCCACATGGCATGGCAGCCGGTCGCGGACATGGTCGTACGCGGCGCGGGAGAGGCAGATTCCGCCGGCCTCCGCGAGCGGCTCCAGCCGCGCCGCCACGTTCACGCCGTGCCCGAAGACGTCACCCTCCTCGGAGATGACATCGCCCACATGGAGGCCGATGCGGAGCGCCAGGACCCGCTCGACCGGGATGCCGTGATTCCGCTCGCGCATGGCACGCTGGATCTCGACCACGCTGGCCACGGCCTCGACGGCGCTCGCGAACTCGAGCAGCAGGCCGTCGCCCATGCGCTTCACCACGCGTCCGTGATGGGCCGTCACGGAGGGCTCGATGATGCGTCCGTCGATCTCGCCGACGAGCGCCAGCGTGCCCGCATCGTCCCGGGCCATCAGCCGGCTGTAGCCCACGAGGTCGAGGGCGACGATGGCTGCGAGTCTCCGCTCCATCAAGGACTCCTGGCTTGCATCGTTCCAACTCCCGAGGTCTTCCCGCCCTGGCATTGGGAGCTGGAGTAATAGCCGCCAACGGCGCTCGGCAACGTGACGAGGATCACAGTGCCCGGCTCGGGCCTTCCCGATCGCGCGAGCGGCGCGCCGCTGGCGCCGTCAGGAACGCCCGAGCGGGATCAGGGCAGGCGCAGCGCTCGCACATAGGCCTCCTGGCCCGCGGTCTCGATCGCGGCCGGCCGGCTCTGCCGCACGCGCAGGATCGCCGCCTCGGGATCGAGCCCATGCTCGACGAGCAGCCTCGCCGCCACCGTGCCGGTGCGGCCGAGCCCTGCCCGGCAGTGGATCAGGACGCGCGCACCTTCGGCGAGGCGGCGCCGCAGCTCGGGGCCCGGTGGTCTGCCACGCGGCCTCGAAGTCGGCGCCGGGGACGCCATGGTCCCTGATCGGCAGATGGTGCCAGGCCAGACCGTGGCGGGCGGCCTCATCGCCGAGCCCGGCGACACCGAGCGCCGCCAGCTCCCACGGCTCGAGGAGGGTGAGGGCGGCGGATGCGCCCCAGGCTGCGATGCGCGCGAGGTCCATGCCCAGCTGCCCGGCCGGATCGCTCGTCCCGTCCGCTGCTGTCCGCAGGCCGGGGCACCGGCTGAGCCCGATCAGGCCCGGGACGCCCGGCACCGCCAGCTCGTGGATCGGCAGCAGCCCTCCGCCCTCCCGGCGCCACGCCACGGCGGCTCACATGCCGGGATAGTTCGGCCCGCCGCCGCCCTCGGGCACCACCCAGTTGATGTTCTGCAGCGGATCCTTGATGTCGCAGGTCTTGCAGTGCACGCAGTTCTGCGCGTTGATCTGCAGCCGCTTCTCGCCGTCGCCTTCCTCCACGAACTCATAGACGCCGGCAGGGCAGTAGCGCTGCTCGGGGCCGGCATAGTCCGCAAGGTTGACGCTCGTCGGGATCGACGGGTCCTTCAGCTGCAGATGGGCAGGCTGGTCCTCCTCGTGGTTGGTGTTGCTGACGAACACCGAGGAGAGCCGGTCGAAGGTGAGCTTGCCGTCGGGCTTGGGGTAGTCGATGCGCGGCGCGTCCGACGCCTTCACCAGGGATGCGTTGTCCGCGTGGTGGCCCATCGTCCAGGGCGCCTTGCCGCGCAGCACGTAGGTGTCGAGGGCCGAGTAGGCCAGCGCCGGCCACAGGCCGTAGTGGAAGGCCGGGCGGATGTTGCGCACGCGATAGAGCTCGTCCCAGAGCCAGCTCTTCTTCAGGCGCTCCGGGTAGCTCTCGAGGGTGGGGTGCGCAGCACCGTCGCCCAGCGCCTCGAAGGCGGCCTCGGCGCACACCATGCCGGACTTCATCGCCGTGTGCGTGCCCTTGATCTTGGGCACGTTCAAAAAGCCCGCGGCGTCGCCGATGATGGCGCCGCCCGGGAAGACGAGCTTGGGGATCGACTGGAACCCGCCCTCCGACAGTGCCCGGGCGCCGTAGGCCACGCGACGGGCGCCCTCGAAGATGGGCTTGATCGAGGGGTGCGTCTTGAAGCGCTGCATCTCCTCGAAGGGCGACATCCAGGGGTTCCAGTAGTCGAGGCCCGTGACGAAGCCCACCGACAGCATGTTCTCGCCGAACATGTACATCCAGGAGCCGCCATAGGTGCGGCTGTCCATGGGCCAGCCCACCGTGTGCACGACCTTGCCCTTGACGTGCTTCTCGGGCGCCAGCTCCCACAGCTCCTTCACGCCCAGGCCATAGGTCTGCGGCTGCACGCCCGTTCCTGAGGTCGAAGCGCTCGAAAAGGGTCTTCGTCAGCGAGCCGCGGCAGCCCTCGGCAAAGAGCGTCACCCGGGCCCGAAGCTCGACGCCGGGCTGATGGTTGGGGCCGGGCTCGCCATCCTTGCCGATGCCCATGTCGCCGGTGGCGACGCCCGCCACGCCGCCTTCCTCGTCGTAGAGCACCTCGGCCGCGGCGAAGCCCGGATAGACCTCGACGCCCAGCGCTTCCGCCTGCTCCGCCAGCCAGCGGCAGACATTGCCGAGGCTGATGATGAAGTTGCCCTGGTTGTGCATCTGCGGCGGCGTGGGCAGCTCGACCGAGCGCGTGGCCGTCAGATAAAGGAAGTGATCCTCGCTCACCGGCGTCTCGATCGGAGCGCCACGCTCCTGCCAGTCCGGGAAAAGCTCGTTGAGCGCGCGCGGCTCGAGCACCGCACCGGAGAGGATGTGCGCACCCACCTCCGAGCCCTTCTCGATCACGCAGACGGAGAGCTCGCGGTCCTGCTCGGCGGCCAGCTGCTTCAGACGGATCGCGGCCGCGAGCCCGCTCGGCCCCGCCCCGACGATGACCACGTCGAACTCCATCGCTTCACGTTCCATGCCTCTCTCCGGCTTTTCTCAGTTCGGCTCTCGGCGTGGCCCAGGAGCGCCCTCCGCCCGCGCGGGATATCACGCGAGGCTGGCCAGGGCTACGCACGCTCCTCACGGCGACGGGTAAGGAGGAAGAAGGCCACCGCGCCGATCGAGCCCATGACGATCATCAAGATCGCCGGAAGCCGGCGCTTCCAGCTTTCCATCTGGCCGGGCGTCGCCGCCCCGATCAGCGCCGCGGCCGACACCTCCCCGGGGGCCGCCAGGGCCACCGTCTCGCCATTGGCAGCCCGGTAGGGAACGAGCCGGCCGCCCTCGAGGTTGCCGACGGCGCTGATCCGTCCCTCGGGCACATACAAAAATCGCAGCCGCAGATCGCCCACCCGCGGGCTCGCCGGATCGCCGGCATAGAGCCAGCCGCCCTGCTCGGTCAGACGCGCGGTGCCCGCTGCCGAGGCGGGCAGACCCGCCGTCGCAGGCAGCGCCGCGATCACGGCAGCATCCAGCACGAGCCTGCCCAGATGGGCATCGGCGGCGGTGACGCTCTTTGGAGGAACGGAAAAGGCGGCCGGGTTCTGGTGGCCGATCGGGTTGCCGAAGCTCTGCGAGCGGATCAGGCGACCGCTCCACACGCGCCGATAGCGCTCCTCGGTGCCTCGGGCCTCGCCCTTCAGCTGCTCCTCCCACTGGAACATCTGGACCTCGCGGTCGAGGCGCAGCGCCTGGACCCGGACGCCGAAGCGCGGATCGACGAGCGGCGCATTTGTCGATGCCTCGCCCGTGACATGGACCGGCCCCTCGCTTCCCGCGGGGGGTGCGGCCGCATCGATGTCGACGACCTTTCCGCCCACCTCCGCCAGCGCCTCCTGGCGAGCCTTGGCCGCCTGCTCCCCGCTCATCAGGCGCTGCACGCCCAGGGCCGCCAGCAGGCACCAGAAGGCCAGGAACGGCAGGCTGAACCAGAGCGGCGGTCGACGCGGTCTTTTGTCTGTGGTCACATCACGGCCTTGTCGAATCTGGCAAAAGCCTAGCCGACCGGCCGGGCTTCGCCGAGAGGGCGCTCGCAATGATCACGCCGTTCGACGCCCTGCGCGTGAAAGCCGACCTCGACCGCCTGGCCGAGGTCGACCCGGACGTCCGCCAGGCCCTCGCCCGGATCGGCTACCCGGCCCCGCGCATCCGCGACCCCGGCTTCTCGACCCTGCTCCGCATCGTCACGGCCCAGCAGCTCTCCACGCGCTCCGCCGCCGCGATCTGGGGCCGCCTCGAGGCCAGCCTCGGCGGCACCGTCACCGCCGACGGTTTTTTGTCACTTGACGAGGCGTCGCTCCGGGCGACGGGCTTCAGCCTGCGCAAGGCCGAGTATGGCCGGGCGCTGGCCCGGGCGATCCAGGACGGCAGCCTGCCGGTCGACCGCTTCCACGAGCTCGAGGACGACGCCATCGTCGAGGCGCTCACCGCCATGAAAGGCTTCGGCCGCTGGAGCGCCGAGATCTATCTTCTGTTCGCGCTCGGCCGCGTCGACATCTTCCCCGCCGACGACCTGGCGCTGCAGATCGCCTACCAGCGCCTGAAGAAGCTCGAGGCCCGCCCGACCGGCAAGGCCCTGCGCCTCCAGCTCGAGCCCTGGCGCCCCTGGCGCGGTGCGGCCGCCCTCTTTCTCTGGCACTATTATGGCGCCGCAACCCTGGACGAGGCGCAATGACGCGACCGCCCGATCCCGACGACCGCCCCACCATCGATCCCGATCTGGTGGCGCGGGCCGTGCTCGAGCTTTTCCCTGACGTCCTGGGCGTCTGGCTCTTCGGCAGCTTCGCGGAGGGCCGCGCCCGCCCGGACAGCGACGTCGACATCGCCATCCTGCCCGAGCAGCCGCTCGAGCTGGACGACGACTATCTCGAGAAGCTTGGCCGACTCTCCATGCGCTTCGGCCGCCTCGTCGATCTGGTCGACCTCCGCATGGCACCGCCCGTGCTGAGGTTCGAGGTTTTTTCCGAAGGGATGCGGATCGCCGCCCGTGACCCCGTCGCGTGCGATTTCTTCGAGACCACGGCCATCTCCGCCTACCAGCGCCTCAACGTCGAGCGCCGCGAGATCATGGAGGCGGAGCGCGAGCGTCTGCTCGGCGGTGTGTGACGAGGTCCTTATCCGGAAGGCCACCACCGTTGCCGAGTGTGTCGCGGCGCTGCGGGAGATCCGTGCCGGGCCTGCAGCCGACCTCGCACGGCAGGACCTCCTGCTGCTGAGGCTCCAGCGTGCGGCGATAGCGATCGGCGGCATGGCCGACCGGATCATCAAGCTGCACCGGCTTCCCATGCCGATGGACCGCGAGGCCTCGATCCGGATCGTGGCCGAGGCCGGGATCGTCGATCCGGCGCTCTGTCAGGCCATGGAGCAGCTCGTCGGCTGGCGGAACGCCGCTTTCGAGGACGAGCCCGACCTCGCCGGGATCCGCGCGTTTCTCGACGCGCATCTCGACGATCTCCTGACCTTCAGCCGCGCCCTGCTCGCCGCCGACCCGTCGGCCGCCCCGGCTTCCTTCAGTCCGTGAGCATGGCGGGACCGCGCCGCAGGTGCGCCTCGGCCTCCAGGGCCATCCGCTCGACGATCCGGCCGGCGGGCTCGACCGAGCGCACGAGGTCGGCCGCCTCGCCGGCGATCACGGCGGCGGTGTCGAAGTCGCCCGCATCGCGTGCCTGCGCATAGCGCTCGATCTCGTCCGCATCGGCGCGCAGAGCCTCGAGGTCGCCGCGCCAGCGGGCCATGAAGGGGTTCTCGAGCGTGCGGATCGTCCAGGGCTCGGGCCAGTCGATCCGGCGCGCCACGTCGGTGACGCTGCTGCGCTGGGTGGCATCGCCCGAGGCCGCGACCAGCCTGGCCTTCGCGGCCTGGTGCATCTCGGCCTCCTCCGCGGCATAGAAGGCGGTGCCGCAGGCAACGCCTGCAGCACCCAGCATCAGGGCCGCCGCAAGGCCCCTGCCGTCCGCGATCCCGCCGGCCGCCACCACCGGAACCGGCGCCACCGCGTCCACCACTGCCGGCACCAGCGGCAGGGTCGAGCGCGCATGGCCGTGCCCGCCGGCCTCGGCACCCTGCGCCACGATGATGTCGGCGCCCAGATCCCGGGCCTCACGGGCCGCCGCCACCGACTGCACCTGGAGGACCAGCGCGGCACGCCCAGCCTTGACGCGCTCGGCGAACGGCCGCGCGTCGCCGAACGACAGCCAGATCGCCGGCGGCGCCAGGAGATCCAGCGCCACGTCCAAAAGCTCGGGCTGGCGGGCGAGGCTCCAGGTGATGAAGCCGATCCCGACCCGCTCGTCACCCGTCCGGCGCGCCTCCGCCTCGAGCCAGGCGCGGTCGCCATAGCCGCCACCGAGAAAGCCCAGGCCGCCGGCACGTGTCACCTCGGATGCCAGCGTCCCGCCGCTGACCTGCGCCATCGGCGCCAGCAGCACGGGCGCCCTGATCCCCAAGAGCTCGGTCAAGGCCGTCCGGATCGCCATCGCCAGCTTCTCCCCGCCTTGCCGGCTCGTCGCTCACCCCGGCGTCAGCCGTGCCGCGATCACCCGCCGCTCGGCCGTGGCGAGCGCCCGGTCCAGCTCCGCCTGATCCTTGGCGCGGAAGGGCATGAGGATGCCCTCGGCCACGACCTCGACCGCCTCCGCCGCGAACGGCCAGGGATCGACCGTGATCCGCGCGAGGTCGCCGTCGATGGAGTTGAGGGTCAGGTCCACGGGCTCGCCGGCGGTAGGCGAGCCGGCGACGGTCACCCGCTCGCGCACGCCGCGGCAGATCGCGAGCGACATGAGGTCGACCGTGCGCACGAGCAGGCGGTTGCGCTCGATCGCGGCCTCGTCGGCCGTCGCCGCATGACGCGGATCGGCGGCGAGCGACGCGATCAGCCCCGCCTGCACCTTTCTCTGCTGCTCGACGAAGACCCGCACGCGGGCGAGATCCTCCTCGCCCAGGCCCTCGATGCCGATGGTGGTATAGATCCCGGTGCCGTGCAGCGAGACGAGAAGCGCCACGTAGCGGCCATAGGCCATGGCCCGCTCGACGCCCAGGGACCAGTGCGCGAGGCGCAGCTCCACCGGCACCTTGAGAAAGGTGATGGGCCGGCCGGTCTCGGGGTCGAGGCTCGGCGTCTTCTCCCATTCGAGCCAGGCGATGTCGTGCTGCTCGGCGCCGAGGCAGGCTTCCTGCCAGGGCGTCACCACGCCGAAGCGGTCATTGCCCCAGGCCCGCATGAGCTGGCCCGCGAGCCAGGCATGGCTCGGCTGGGGGATGCCCAGCACCGTCTCCGCATCGAGCGTCCGGAAAAGCATGCCCACCTCCGCCAGGCCGTCGCCGGCCCTTTTTGTAACTCGGCCGGCGACGTGGCGGTAGGCGCGGCCTCAGGCGCGGCTGTTGAAGTCCCGGCCCGAGGTCACCTCGCGCACATGGCCGGCACGGATCGCGTAGTCGCCGAAGGGCTCGTCCGGCAGCCGATCCTTGGCATAGCCCGCGATGATCGGCGTCAGATGATCGAGGATCGCCTGCTCGCCCACATTCTCGAGCACCATGCGGTTCAGCCGCTGCCCCCAGAAGCCGCCGCCCAGATAGACATTGTACCGGCCCGGCGCCCGGCCGGTGAAGGCGATCTCGGCCACATAGGGCCTGGAGCAGCCGTTCGGGCAGCCGCTCATCCTGACCGTGATCGGATCGTCGGCGAGCCCGTTCTCGGCCATCACGGCGTCGAGCTTGGTCACGAGGTCGGGCAGATAGCGCTCGCTCTCGGCCATCGCGAGACCGCAGGTCGGCAGCGCCACGCAGGCCATCGAGTTCCGCCGCAGCACGCTCTGCCGCAGCGTCGTGTCGATGCCGTGCGCCTCGATGATGCTCTCGATCCGGGCGCGCTGCTTGTCGGGGATCCGGCTGATGACGAGGTTCTGGTTGGGGGTGAGGCGAAACTCACCCTTGTGGACGGCCGCGATCTCGCGGAGCCCGGTCATCATCGGCAGATCGTCGGTGTCCCGGATGCGCCCGTTCTCGACGAACAGGCAAAAATGCCAGGAGCCGTCGTCGCCCTGGGTCCAGCCGTAGCGGTCGCCGTTGGACGTGAGAAGAAACGGCCGCGCCGGCTCGAGCGCGAACCCTGTCCGCCGCGCCAGCTCCTCCTTGAGCCAGTCCAGGCCGCGATCGTCGATCGTGTACTTGAAGCGGGCGTGCCGGCGGTCGACGCGGTCGCCATAGTCGCGCTGGATCGTGACGATGGCCTCGGTCACGGCCAGCACCTGCTCCGGCCGGCAGAAGCCGATCACGTCGCCGAGCCGGGGATAGGTGCCGGGCTCGCCGTCGGTGCGGCCCATGCCGCCGCCCGCCGTGACGTTGAACCCCTGCAGCTTGCCGTCCGCCACGTCGGCGATGAAGCCCAGATCCTGCGTGAAGACGTCGACGTCGTTGTCCGGCGGCACGACCACGCCGATCTTGAACTTCCGGGGCAGATAGGTGTCGCCGTAGATGGGCTCGGACTCGCCGCCGGCCACCTTCTTCTCGTCCAGCCAGATCTCGTGATAGGCGCGCGTTTTCGGCATCAGCAGCTCGCTGATGCGCCGCGCCGTGTCGTAGACCTCGGCGTGCAGCGCCGAGAGATGCGGATTGACGGCGCTCATCACGCCCCGGTTGACGTCCCCGCAGGCGGCGAGCGAGTCCAGCAGCGCCCGATCCATCCCCTGGATGGTCGGCTTGAGATCGCCCTTCAGGATGCCGTGGAACTGGAAGGTCTGCCGCGTGGTCAGGCGCAGCGTGCCGTTCGCATGCTGGTGTGCCAGGCCGTCCAGCGCCGTCCACTGCTCGGGCGTGCACACGCCGCCCGGCAGGCGCACGCGCACCATGAACTGGTAGGCCGGCTCCAGCTTCTGATGGCGCCGCTCCTCCCGGAGGTCGCGGTCGTCCTGCTGGTAGCTGCCGTGGAACTTGATCAGCTGCTGGGCGCCCTCGGAGATCCCGCCGGTCACGGGATCGGCGAGGCCCTCCGCAATGTCGCCGCGGAGATGGTCGCTTGCCGCCTTCAGCCGCTCGTTGGCGTGCAGCTTCTCGACCGGCTGGGACAGATCGCGGCTGCGGTCCATCGTCGTGGCCTTTCTCAATAGACGTCGCGCTGGTAGCGGCCCTCGCGCTGGAGGGTCTTCAGATAGACGGTGGCCTTCTCGGCATCGCCGCCGCTCTGCTCGGTGACGATGCGCGTCAGCGCGGCATGGACGTCGGGCGCCAGATGCTCGGAATCGCCGCACAGATAGAGATGCCCGCCCTCCTGGAGCCAGGCCCAGACCTCGGCCCCGCGCTCGATCAGGCGATGCTGGACGTAGATCTTCCGTTCCTGGTCGCGCGAGAAGGCGAGGTCGATGCGCCCGAGCGTGCCGGCCTTGAGCCAGCGCTGCCACTCGAGCTGATAGAGAAAATCGGTGCGGAAGCTGCGGTCGCCGAAGAAGAGCCAGCTTTTGTCGGTCGCACCCTGCTCCTCGCGCTCCTGCATGAAGGCGCGGTAGGGCGCAACGCCCGTGCCGGCACCGATCATGATGATGGGCGTGCTGGGGTCCTTGGGCAGGCGGAAGTGCGGGTTCGCCTGGACGTAGACCGGCACGGTGCCGTCCTCGGCTACCCGCTCGGCGAGCCACCCCGAGGCGACGCCCAGCCGGTCGCGGCCGTGGCTCGCATAGCGGACGACCGAGACGCACAGATGCGCCTCGTCGGGGTTGGCGGCGAGGCTCGAGGCGATCGAGTAGAGCCTGGGCGGCAGGCGGCGCAGCCGGCCCACCAGCTCGGTGCCCGTGATGCCCTTCACCGGGAACGACTCGACGAGGTCGACGACCTGCCGGCCGGTGGCGTAGGTGCGAAGGGCGGCGTCGCCCCTCTCCGCGATCTCGCGCAGCGACGTGGCCCCGCTCAGCTCGGCCCAGCCGGAAAGAAAGCGCGAGGTGAGGGCGGTGATCTCGAACCGCTCCGTCAGCGCCCGATGCAGCGGCAGCCCCTCGGCCGCGGCGATCGGCTCCTCGCCGTCGAGACCCAGCGTGTCGATCAGCTTTGCCACCAGCGCCGGATCGTTCTGCGGCAGGATGCCCAGCGAGTCGCCGGGCTCGAAGACGAGGCCCGAGCCCTCGAGCCCGATCTCGACGTGGCGGATCTCCTTGCTGGAGCCCCGGCCGGTGATGGCGAGGTTCTCCAGAACCGGCGCCGCGAACGGCCTTCTTTTGTCATAGGCCGACGCCGACTCGACGGGCCGCCCGGGCAGCACGAGCCGCGTGATGTTGGAGTCCGCACCCTCATCCTCCGCGGGCACCACCTCCTCGCGCAGGCGCTCGAGGACGGCACCGCCCCACGCCTCGGCCGGCTCCTCGTAGTCGACGTCGCACTCGACCCGGTCCTGCAGCCGGGTGCCGCCCAGCTCCTCGAGCCGGCGGTCGATCTCGCGCGCGGTCTTGCAGAAATGCTCGTAGGTCGAATCGCCGAGCCCGAGCACGGCAAAGCGCAGCGAGGAAAGCTTGGGCGCCTTGCGGCCGAACAGGAACTCGTAGAAGGGCGCTGCCGGCTCGGGCGGATCGCCCTCGCCATGCGTGCTCGTGACGACGACGAGAAAGCGCTCGTCCTTGAGGCGCTTCAGCGGATAGTCGGCGGCGTCGGCCACCCGCGCCGCCACACCGCTCGCCTCGAGCCGCGCTGCCAGCGCCTTGGCCACGCCGGCCGCATTGCCGGTCTCCGAGGCGTAGAGCACCGTCACCGGACGATCGGCCTGGGGGGCCGGCGCCGCCGCCGCGGGCCTCGCACCAGCGCCCAGGCCCGCCAGATAGCCGCTGGCCCAGATGGCCTGCTCGGCCGAGAGCCCCGCTGCCAGCCTCTCGAGCTGGGAGGTCTGGTCCCGCGTCAGAAGCCACGCCGGGCCGGCTGCTGCCGCTGCGGGCCACGCTCTCGTCTCGGCTTGGATCATCGCTCGAACCTGCCCTTCCGTGGATGGCTCGTGAGCCATCCCGGAAGATAGTCGGCGATCGCTATTTCACAAGATAAAATGTAAAGCTCGTTTTTACAACATCAGATGTAGTGTATTAATGGTCAGGCAGCTGCCTCCTCGGGCAGCGCGGGGAGCAGCCTGTAGGCGACGCAGATCCGGTTCCAGCTGTTGATCGCCACGACGGCCGCCGTCAGGTGGGCCAGCTCCGTCTCGCTCAGCGCGGCCGATGCCTCGTCGAACACCGCATCCGGCACATGACCCTGGGTGAGGAGGGTGAGCGCCTCGGTCCAGGCCAGCGCCGCCCGCTCGCGGCCCGAGTAGCAGGGCGACTCGCGCCAGGCGTCGAGCAGGAAGATGCGCTCCTCGCTCTCGCCCAGCTTGCGCGCATCCCGGACATGCATGTCGAGGCAGAAGGCGCAGCCATTGATCTGCGAGGCGCGGATCTTGACGAGCTCGAGGAGGCGGCGCTCGAGGCTGCTCGCCGCCGCGCAGGCGCTGATCTCTCGCAGCGCCTTGCGGACGGCCGGCAGGGTCTCGAAGAGGAGCGCGGGCTCGATCCGGGGCTTCATGGTCGATCTCCTTGGGCGGCATGCGGGCTTTCCTGCCCGGCCCTGCGAGAGCTAGCCTCCTCTCGGCCCGGGCAGGAGGGTCAAGACTGGTGAGAATGACTGGGCCATGAGGGTGCGGGACGACGGCGGCCTCGGCCGCATCGCGCTGGATGGCGGGGCCGGCCTGCCGATCCATCGCCAGCTCTATGAGAGCATCCGGGAGGCGATCCTCGACGGCCGCCTGCAGCCCGGCGCCCGCCTGCCGTCCGCCCGCAGCCTCGCCGGGCTGCTGGGTGTCGCCCGCGGCACGGTCGACCTGGCCTACGGCATCCTCGCCGGCGAGGGCTACGTCGTCGGACGCGGCGCCGCCGGCACCATCGTCGATCCGGGCCTCGACCTCTCGCCTTCAGCACCGCCACCCTCGCCCAGCGGCGTTGGCGGCGCCCCGGCGTCGGAGCTGCCGACGAGCCTCAGGCCGTTTCAGATGGGGCTGCCGGCGCTCGACCGCTTCCCGCGCAAGGTCTGGGCCCGGCTCGCCGCGCGCGAGGCACGGCTCCTGTCGGATGCGCGGCTGGCGCATCGGCCGGCGGCGGGCGAGCCTGCGCTGCGCCGCGAGATCGCGCGCTATCTCGGCATCGCCCGCGGCATCGCCTGCTCGGCCGACGAGATCCTGGTGACGGCGGGCTTCCAGGGGGCCCTGGGCCTCGTCACCCGGACCCTGCTGCGGCCGGGCGAGCCCGTCTGGGTCGAGGATCCGGGCTGGCCCCTGGCGCGCGAGGCGCTGGCCCTGGCCGATGCCCGCCTCATAGGCGTGCCGGTGGACGAGAGCGGCCTCGTGGTCGAGGCAGGCCGGCGCATGGCGCCCCAGGCCCGGCTCGCGGTCGTCACGCCGTCGCATCAGTTCCCGACGGGCGCTGCCCTGGGCCTGGGCCGGCGCCTGGCGCTTCTCGACTGGGCGGCGCAGGCCGACGCCTGGATCGTCGAGGACGACTATGACAGCGAGTTCCGCTATCGCGGCCGGCCGCTGCCGCCGCTGAAGAGCCTCGATCGCCGGGGCCGCGTTCTCTATGTCGGGACCTTCAGCAAGACCCTCTTCCCCGGCCTGCGGCTGGGCTATCTGGTGGCGCCGCCGGCGCTGGTGCCGCGGCTGCGCGGGGCGGCGGCAGCGCTCCAGCCGGCGCCGGCCGCCTCGGCGCAGGACACGGTCGCGGCCTTCATGGCCGGCGGCCATCTGGCCCGGCATGTGCGGCGCATGCGCCTTCTCTATGCCGAGCGTCGGGCGGCCCTCGTGCAGGCGCTGCGCGCCGCCTGCGGCAATCGGCTGCATATCGTCGATCGGGTGGGCGGCATGCATCTGATGGCGCACCTGCCCGACGGCCACGACGACGAGGCCCTGGCCGCCAGGGCCGATGCCGCGGGCCTCGCCGTCCATCCGCTCTCTCGTTGCAGCGCAGGAGGGCCGGGCCGACCCGGCCTCCTGCTCGGCTTCACCAACATCCTGCCGCAGGCCGCGCCACGCGAGGCGGCGAGGCTTGCCGGGGTGCTCGCGGCACCCGACATGGTAGGGGCCGGACCGGGGCCCCCCAACTTGTAGGCACAGGCGGCATCTGCTAGACCGTCACGCGCGTACGGGCCTCTCCGCGCGCCGTGGTTCACTGACAACGCGAGTCTCCAGTTCCGTGGCCAGCAATCTGCCGCCGCGCCCGCAGGAAGTGGTGCCAATCGAGGAGGAGATGAAACGCTCCTACCTCGACTACGCGATGAGCGTCATCATCAGCCGGGCACTTCCCGACGTTCGCGACGGCCTGAAGCCCGTGCAGCGGCGCATCTTCTTCTCCATGCGCGAGTCTGGGTTCGACTACGGCAAGCCGCACCGCAAGTCCGCGCGTATCGTCGGCGACGTGATGGGCAAGTACCACCCGCACGGCAACTCCGCGATCTACGACGCCATGGTCCGCATGGCCCAGGACTTCACCATGCGGCTGCCGCTGATCGACGGGCAGGGCAATTTCGGCTCGCTCGACAACGATCCGCCGGCGGCCATGCGCTACACCGAGGCGCGGCTCGCCCGTGCTGCCGACGCGCTCCTGGCCGACATCGACAAGGACACGGTCGACTTCCGGCCGAACTACGACGAGAGCGCCCGCGAGCCCGTCGTCCTGCCCGCGCAGTTCCCGAACCTTCTGGCCAACGGTGCCGGCGGCATCGCGGTCGGCATGGCGACCAACATCCCGCCCCACAATCTGGGCGAGCTGCTCGACGCCTGCGTGGCGCTGATCGCCAACCCCGGGCTCGACATCACCGAGCTGATGGCGATCGTCACCGGCCCCGACTTCCCGACGGGTGCGCTGATCCTCGGCCGTTCCGGCATCCAGCAGGCCTACACCACCGGCCGCGGCTCGATCATCATCCGCGGCCGCACCCACATCGAGGAGGTGCGCAAGGAGCGGCAGGCGATCATCGTCTCCGAGGTGCCGTTCCAGGTGAACAAGGCCCGCATGGTCGAGCGCATCGCCGAGGTGGTGCGCGAGAAGCGCGTCGAGGGCATCGCCGATCTCCGGGACGAGAGCGACCGGCACGGGGTGCGGGTCGTGATCGAGGTCAAGCGCGAGGCCGATCCCGACGTCGTCTTGAACCAGCTCTTCAAGTTCACGCCGCTGCAGACGAGCTTCGGCATCAACATGGTGGCCCTGGCGCACGGCCGCCCGCTCGTCATGACCCTCAAGGAGATCCTCGAGCACTTCCTCGAGTTCCGCGAGGAGACGGTGATCCGGCGCACCGTCTTCGACCTCGGCAAGGCGCGCGACCGGGCCCATGTGCTGGTCGGCCTCGCCGCCGCGGTGGGCGACCTCGATGCGGTCATCACCCTCATCCGGGCGGCTCCCGATCCCCAGACGGCCAAGGAGCAGCTCATCGAGCGCGCCTGGCCCACCGAGCAGATCACGCCCTATCTGCGGCTGATCGAGCCCGAGGAGGGGACCGAGCCGGTCGATCCCGCCACCTTCCGCCTGAGCGAGCGCCAGGCGACCGCCATCCTCGATCTCCGCCTGCAGCGCCTGACCGCGCTCGAGCGGGACAAGATCGCCAAGGAGCTCGAGGAGCTCGCGGTCAAGATCAAGGAGCTGCTCTTGATCGTCCGCTCGCGCGAGCGCCTCATGGAGGTGATCCGCGACGAGCTCCTGGCGCTCAAGGAGCAGTTCGCCACCCCGCGGCGCACCGAGATCGACCTCCTGGCCGAGCCCGACCAGGACATCGAGGACCTGATCCAGCGCGAGGACATGGTCGTCACGGTGACGCTCAAGGGCTACATCAAGCGCGTGCCGCTCTCGACCTTCCGCTCGCAGCGCCGCGGCGGCAAGGGCCGCGCCGGCATGCGCACGCACGAGGACGACGTGGTGACACGTCTCTTCGTCGCCAGCACGCACACCCCCATCCTCTTCTTCTCGAGCCGCGGCCGGGTCTACAAGCTCAAGGTCTACAAGCTGCCGCTGGGCACGCCACAGGCGCGTGGCCGGGCGATGATCAACCTCTTCCCCTCGCTCGAGGAAGGGGAGACGATCACCGCCATCATGCCGCTGCCCGAGGACGAGGCGGACTGGGAGCGCATGAGCGTCTTCTTCGCCACCGCGCGCGGCAAGGTGCGGCGCAACGAGCTCGCCGACTTCGTGCGTGTGCCCAGCAACGGCAAGATCGCGATGGGCCTCGACGACGGCGACCGGCTGGTCGGCGCCGACGTCTGCGACGAGACGAACGACATCCTGCTCGCCTCCGCCTCCGGCAAGGCCATCCGCTTCCCGGCCCCGAGCGTGCGCGTCTTCCGCTCCCGCACCTCCGAGGGCGTCTGGGGCATGGACCTCGCCGAGGGCGACGAGGTGATGTCCATGTCGGTTCTGCGGCACGTCGATCTCTCGATCGAGGACCGCGACGACTTCCTGCGCTGGAGCGGTTCCCGCCGCCGCGCCAATGGCAATGGCAATGGCAATGGCAACGGCCAGGCCAACGGCAACGGTCACGGTGAGGAGGAGGAGGTCGAGGCCTACGAGCCCAGGCTTTCCGCGGAGCGGCTGGCCGAGCTCGAGGAGCTGGAGGAGCTGCTTCTCACCATCACGGCCAACGGCTACGGCAAGCGCACCTCGGCCTACGAGTATCGCATCACCAACCGCGGCGGGCAGGGCATCATCAACATCCTGACCGAGGGCCGCAACGGCGGCGTGGTCGCGACCTTCCCGGTCGACGTCGGCGACGAGGTGATGCTGACGACCGACGGCGGCCAGGTCATCCGTATCCCGGTCCGCGACATCCGCATCACCGGCCGCAACACCCAGGGCGTGCGCCTCTTCCACACCTCGGAGGGCGAGACGATCGTCTCGACGGCTCGGCTCTCCGACGCCGAGGGCGCCAACGGCTCGGAGGATGACGAGGGCGAGGAGCCTGACGCGGAGGCCTGACGCCACGCCGCAGGCATCTGTTGCATTGCAGCATCCTCACGCTCGGCCTTAGGCGCTATGATCCCGCGCGTCCGGGCGAGCTTCTTCCCTGCCTGCCGTTCCGGGCCAACGCGAAGGAAGGGCCATGGCAAGGAACCGGGTCGGTGTCTATCCGGGCACCTTCGATCCCATTCACAACGGGCACGTCGACGTCATCCGGCGCGCGACGCTGCTCGTCGACAAGCTGATCGTCGCCGTGGCGATCAACGCCGGCAAGGATCCGCTCTTCAGCCTCGAGGAGCGGGTGCGGATGGTCGAGACGGACCTCAACGCCCTCAACGCCGGCAACGCCATGAACGGCGCCGTCGTCGAGGTCCTGCCCTTCGAGACCCTGCTGATGCGCTTTGCCGCCGACCAGGGGGCGGACCTCGTGATCCGCGGCCTGCGGGCCGTCTCGGACTTCGAGTACGAGTTCCAGATGGCGCTCAACAACAAGCGCCTGCATCCCAAGCTCGAGACCGTCTTCTTGATGGCGTCCGAGAACGCCCAGTTCATCTCCTCGCGCTTCGTCAAGGAGATCGATCACCTGGGCGGCGACGTGTCGAGCATGGTGTCGCGTCACGTCCTGGAGCAGCTCGACCGCAAGCACCGCGCCCGCTGAGCCCGCGGATCAGGCGGGGGGCTCTCTCACCAGCAGCTCCGCGGTCCGCTCGTCGGTGATGAGCCGGTTGACATAGCCGGCCCTCAGCACGCCCCGCATGATCGGCACCTTCTCCGCCCCGCCCGAGGCGAGGATGCTGATCGGGACGCGCCCGAGGTCGGCCGGGGGCAGCCCGACGACGCGATGATTGAGGGGGTGGTCGACGATGCGCCCCTGCTCGTCGAGCAGATGGCCCAGAAGATCGCCCACGGCACCCGCCCGGGCGAGCGAGACGCTGTCCTCGTCGGTCAAGAGCCCGAGCCGGCGGTTCGTGCTCTCGGGACCGAGCGAGCCGGCGCTGACGACCGCGAGATCGGCGCCGCGGGCGCGCTCGAGGATCTGGCGCAGCTCGGTCTGCTCCAGCAGCATGTCCCTGAGCTCGGGCGTGCTCACGAAGGTGGGGGCGGCCAGGTAGTAGCACTGGGCGCCCAGCATGTCGGCGAGGCGGGCGGCGGTCTCGTAGGTGTTGATCTCCGAGCCGCGCCCGAGGCCGCCCAGCAGCGAGACCACGGTGACGCGCTCGAGCCGCTGGCGGCGCATCGCCCGCACGCTCCAGCGCAGGGTGCGGCCCCAGCCGATCGCCACGGTCTGGCCTTCCGCCAGGCGCTCGCCGACATAGGCGCCGACGGCGATCCCCAGGACGGCCGCTATCTGGTCCAGCCGCTCGGGGCTCGGCACCACCACCGCCTCGACCAGGCCGAAGCGCCGCTCCAGCGCGCGCTCCAGCGCCACGCACGAGGCGAGCTCGCTGTTGATGCGGATCTGCACCATGCCGCTCTCGCGGCAGATCGCCAGCTCGCGGTTGACCTTGACCCGGCTGACGCCGAGCCGCAGGGCGATCTCCCCTTGGGTCTTGCCCTCGACATAGTAGAGCCAGGCGATGCGCGTCCGGCGCTGCTCGTCGCTGGCCAGCACATCGAGAACGACGTCGGCGAAGGATCCCGCCTGACCCTCGATCGGGGTCCCGTCGGTCTCGACGTCGCTCATGCCTCGCCTGCTGCGAAGCCTTCGAGCTGCCCCGCCTGTGCCGCGAGATCGAGGATGGTGTAGCGGTCGCGGATCTCGTGGCCGTGGCCCACCGCGCGGCGATAGAAGGCGGGATCGACGCCGAGCTCGGCCGCCGTCCGCGGCAGCTCGGCAGCGGCCATCACGCGGTCGAGCTCCTCGAGCGGCAGCATCACGCCCAGCAGGCGCTCCCGGATCGCGGGCCAGCGCTCGTCGAGGCGGGCCTGCAGCCTGCGCGTCCCCTCGGCATCGAGCGGCTTCTTCGATGCCGCCGTGAGGCAGCTGTCGGCAAACCGCCCGTAGCGCTCGCGGAACAGGGCCGGATCGAGGTCGAGCGCGTGGAGCTGGGGGGCCGTCGGCTTCTCCAGCATGGCCGCCTGAAGCCTGGCCACGCTCCAGGTGGCGATGCCCACCTGCTGGCCGTGCAGCGTGCCGGGGTGCGGCTCGGCCAGCATGTCGATGAAGTGGCTGATCTGATGCTCGGCCATCGAGCCGCAGTGGCTCGTGTGGGTGACGAGCACGCCCAGCCCCGACAGCACGAGCATGCGCGCCAGCAGGCGCATCGCGTCGAGGTCGCCCTCGAGCAGCCGGTCGGCCTTGGCATAAAGAAGAGGCTCGTCGGTCCGCATCAGGTCGTAGGGCGTCTCGGCATAGACCGTGTCGAGCAGCAGGTGCGACAGCAGCCAGTCCACCTGCGCCGTCGTCCGGCATACCGTGTCGCCCAGCCCCGCCTGGATCATCCGCCGGGGTGCTGCCGCCAGCACGCCCAGATCGAGGAAGACGCCGGCGGGCGAGTGCGCGGGCAGGCTGAGCTTGAAGCCCTCGCGCGTGATCGAGACGGTGCTCGTGACGTAGCCGTCCATCGAGGGCGCCGTGCCGAAGACGGCGCAGCTGCGCCCCGTGCGATGGCTCACATATTTGCAGAGGTCGTTGATCGTGCCCGAGCCGATGGCGATCAGCGCGTCGGCGTGGCGGGTGCGCTCCTCGAGCGTGTCGGCCGTCGCCTCGTTGGCCTTGGGATGGTCCAGCACGACGCTCGAGGCACCCCTGCCCAGCGCCCGGGCCACGCGGTGGCCCAGCACGTCCTGCGTGTTCTCGTCGGCCACGACGGCGATGCTGGCGCCGAGGCCCAGCCCCGCCACCAGCTCGGCCTCGCGCCCCTCGAGGCTCGGCGCCATGACGAGCGAGCGGATGGTGCTCTGAAGCGGCCTGCCCAGCTCGGGCGCCATGTAGCGCCCGGCAACGACCTCATCGATAATCGGCTGCGGCTCGCTCACGGTGTCTCCGTTCCGGTGCGGAAAGCGGCGAGCCGGGCGTAGGTCGCCTGCATCGCCGGATAGATGTCGCGGTAGATGGGCAGGAGCCGGCCATAGATGCCGGCACGCTCGGGATCGGGCTCGGCCGTGGTGTCGACCGCACCCTGCATCGCCCGGGCCGCCGCCTCGATGGTGGGATGCCAGCCGGCACCATGCGCCGCGAGCATCCCGGCGCCGAGGCAGCTGGCCTCGACCGTGGTCGAGACGGTGACGCGCTTGCCGGTGGCGTCGGCCACGATCTGCCGCCACAGCGGGCTCCTGGCGCCGCCGCCGATCGCCACCAGCTCGTCGACCGGCTCGCCGGTCAGCTCCTCGATCGCGGCGTAGCCCATGGCAAGGTCGAGCGCCACGCCCTCCATGAGCGCACGGTAGAGATGGCCCCGCCCGTGGCCGACGCCCAGGCCCAGGATCAGGCCGCGCGCGTCCGGATCCCAGAAGGGCGGCATGGCCCCGCTCCAGTAGGGCAGGAGCAGAAGACCCTCGCAGCCGGGCGGCACGCCCTTGGCCTCGGCCTCGAGCCGCTCGTAGATGCCGGGGTCGCTCGCCGGGTCGCCGCCGAAGACCCGGCCCACCATCCAGTCGGTGAGGAACGAGCCCGTGCGCAGACACAGCTCGAGGATGAAGCCCTCGCTCGAGAGGCTGGTGAGTGTTCGGAAGGCGGCGTCGGTGCGGTACTGCCTGCTCCAGACGCCGCTCACGGCAGCCGTGCCGAGATTGAGATAGGCCCGGCCGGCGCCGAGCGTGGCGGTGCCGAGGCCCGCGGCCTGGCCGTCGCCGCCGCCGGCTGCCACCACCGTGCCGGCGGGCAGCCCCGTCGCGGCCGCAGCCTCGGCCGTCAGCCGGCCCACCACGGTGCCGGGCGCCACCACCGGGAAAAGCTGGTCGGGGTGAAGGCCCACCGCGTCCAGCAGCTCGGGCGCATAGGCCCCGGCCTCGAGGTCGAGAAGCCCGTGCGGATCGGCGCTGCCCCGGCTCGTCACGCGCGCACCCGTGAGGCGCCACACCAGATAGCCGTGGACGTCGACGACATGGGCGATGCGTGCCGAACGCCTCGGGCTCGCGGCGCCGCAGCCAGTGGATGCTGTAGATGGCGGGCGTGGGGTCCGGCGCCTTGCCGCTCAGCGCCAGCAGCCGCTCCCGCCCGACCTTGGCGACCACGGCCTCGATGTCCTCGCGGCCGCGCTCGTCCAGCCAGAGGATGCTGGGGCGGATCTCCCGGCCGTCCGCATCGAGGAAGCCCACCGTCTCGCGCTGGTTCGAGATGGCGAGCGCCTCGACCTCACCGAGGTCGACCTGCCGGCCGAGATCCCGGATCGCCAGCGCCAGCGCCTGCCACCAGTCCTCCGGGCTCTGCTCGAACCAGCCGGGCACAGGTGTGGCCATCGGCACCGGGGCGCGGCCCTCGCCCACGAGCCCGCCCTCGCGGTCCCAGGCGATGGCCTTGGTCGCGGTGGTGCTGCTGTCGATGCCGAGAACGAGTGCCATGGAGGGTGTGCGATGGCCTTGGATTGAGGAAAGGGGAGGCGGGACCACGCCCGCCTCCCCGGGGGATCAGCTCTTGCGGAACGGCTCCGCCAGCTTGTCCACCTGCGGCTTGATCGCTTCCATGCACTCCTTGGGGCTCTTGTACTGGCCGGCCAGGAGCTTGCCGAGCTCGACCGGGATGACGTTGTTCGCCATCTCGGCCCAGGAGGGCAGGTCCGGCTCGGAGCCCATCGCGTTGTTGATGGTCCACTGAATGGCCGGGAAGTGGCGCGTCGTGCCGGGTCCGACCTTGGCCGCCGCCAGCACCCTGGGGTCGCTGAACGCCGACTCGCGCACCGGCGAGGCGCCGCCGCCCAGCGTGCAGGAGCGCGCCACGACGTCCTTCGAGGTCACCCACTGCATGAAGATCCAGGCGGCGTCCGGGTTCTTCGAGTACTTGGAGAGCGCTATCGACGAGCCGCCCTGGTGGCCGATGTGCGGGATCTCGTTGAAGCCCGCCTCGGCCGGCGTGCGGAGCTTCGTCTCCTTGGGCGGATGGGCCGCCTCGAAGAGGCCCACGACCTTCGAGTTCTTCGGATCGTCGAAGCTCGGGAAGAACTCGCCCCAGGAGAGCAGGATGCCGGCCAGACCCTGTGCCGCCGACTGGCCCTCGCCGTCCCAGGTCCAGGTCGTCGCGGCCGGCGGCATGTGCTTCCTGAGCTCCAGCATGTACTCGAGGCCGGCGATGCCCTCGGCGTCGCCACCCGAGAACATCTCGGTCTTGTCGAAGATCGAGCCGCCCTGGCCCCACAGCCAGGCCGTCCAGTCGCACTCGAGCGAGTAGTGGCCCGACTTGAGCTGGCCCGTCGTGCCGAAGATGCCGTTCTTGCGCTCGGCCTCGTCCAGCGCCTTCACCACCTGCATGTACTCGTCCATGGTGGTGGGGACCTTGAGGCCGTGCTTGTCGAACAGGTCCTTCCTGTACATCGTGATGAAGATCGGGATGTCGAACGGCACGCCGATCATCTGGTCGCCGTACATGCAGATGCCGTCGACCAGCGGCTTCGAGAAGTCGGCGAAGTCGTAGCCGGGCATCGCCAGCTCGGCGTTCTTGTACTTCTCGCGCGGGTCGACGCAGTCGTTGATGAAGGTGGCCGTCCAGGACTGGTCGAGATAGTAGAGATCATAGGTGCCGAGCTGGCCCTGCACGTCGAGCGTCGCCTTCTGCAGCACCTGCTCGAGCGGCACGATCTCGATCTCGACATTGATGCCGGTGATCGAGGTGAACTCGTCCTTGGCGATCTGGTTGGCGACGATCGTGGGCGGTGTGGCCTCGGAGGTGTAGCGGATCGTGGTGCCCTTGAACTTGGAGCCCACGTCCTTCAGCCACTTCGTGACCTCCTCGGGCTGCTGGTCAGCGGCCAGCGCCGTGTTCATGTTGGTGAGGCCGCCGAAGGGCCGGCCGTTCCCGAGGAACGTCGAGGCGAAGCCCGAGAAGCCCACGCCCGCCAGCGTCATGCGCCGCAGGAACTCGCGCTTGTTGATCCGCCGCTCGCCGAAGGCGCGCGCCGCGTCGGCGACGAAGGTGCGCCGGTCGTGCTCTTTGAAGCTCATGGGTCCTTAACCTCCCTTGGTCGCGGGTTGCTCGTCCGTGACGGCGCTCAGTCCTTGAGCGAGCCCAGCGTCAGGCCACGGACCAGATGTCGTTGCACGAGCAGGATGAAGATGAAGCTCGGCACCATGGCAGCACTGCCGAGCGCCGTGATGTAGCCCCACTCGGTCCCGGTCGAGGTGACGAAGGTGGTGATCTTGACCGGCACCGTCCTGATGCTCGTGGTGAGCTGAAGGGCTATGAGGAACTCCGTCCACGAGAAGATGAAGCACAGCACCGCCGTGGCCGCGAGCCCGCCCTTCATCAAGGGCAGCACGACGAGACGGAAGGTCTGCAGCCGCGTCGCCCCGTCGATCATCGCCGAATCGTCGAGATCCTTGGGCACGTCGTCCATGAAGCTCTTCAAGAGCAGGACG
Organism: uncultured Alphaproteobacteria bacterium; assembly: GCA_963735065.1. Classification (GTDB taxonomy): domain Bacteria; phylum Pseudomonadota; class Alphaproteobacteria; order Geminicoccales; family Geminicoccaceae; genus CAVTJL01. The sequence continues at coordinate 1,663,795 of CAVTJL010000001.1, forward strand.
GCCAGCGGCAGGTTGATCAGCCCATGGGCGAGGATGAGGCCGCCCAGCGTGTCCCTGAGGCCGAGATCGCGGAAGATGAAGAAGAGCGGGATGGCGACAGCGATCGGCGGCATCATCCGCTGCGCCAGGATGAAGAGGACGTAGTTCTGCTTGCCCTTGAAGGCGAAGCGCGAGAGGCCGTAGGCCGCGAGCGTCGCCAGCGCCGTCGCCAGCACGGTCGACCCGATCGCCACCACGAGGCTCTGGATGATCGAGGGCAGCGAGTTGTAGCTGTTGCCGCCGCCGGCGGCGCCGCCCACGCCCTGCTCGACGTTGAGCCGCGCCATGCCCAGAAGCGTGACCTTGTAGTTGTCGAGCGTCGGGTGGAAGTTGAAGAAGACCGGCGTCGAGCTGAAGATCGCGGTGTAGGGCTTGAAGGAGGCGAGCACCCACCAGGCGATCGGGAAGACGAACACCAGGATGACGAGGACGGCCAGAGCGTCCCGGCCGTAGCGCGAGAGGGGCGATCCCTGCATCAGAACTTCACCCGGGCGAGCTTGATGAACGTGGTGGCGGCGACGTTCAGGACGATGAGCGTGATCAGGCTCAAGATGGCGGCATAGGCGAAGTTGGCGAGGCCGAAGAGCCGTCCCGCATAAAAGCTCAGCGTCTCCGTCTCGGTGCCGGGGCCGCCCGCCGTCATGACATAGATGTAATCGTAGATGCGGAAGAGGTCGATCGAGCGGATCAGCACCGCCACGGCGATCACCCGTCCGAGCATCGGCAAGGTCAGATAGCGCAGCATCTGCAGCGACGACGCGCCGTCGATGGCCGCCGCCTCGAAGGGCTCCTTGGGCAACGCTCTGAGGCCCGCCATGATGATGAGCACCATGAAGGGCGTCCATTGCCAGATGTCGGCGATCATGATGCCGATCAGCGCCGTGCTGGGCGTGCCCAGGATCGGCTGCTCGGGGCTGACGAGGCCGATGACCGCCGCATAGTGGGCGAGCACGCCGAACTGCGCGTCCTCCATCAGGAGGAACATCATGCCGGTCACGGCCGGTGGCACCACCAGCGGCAGCGTCATCAGCGCCCGCATGAGCCCGTAGCCCGGCCGGTCGGTATCCAAAAGCAGCGCGATGGCGACGCCCAGCACGAGCTGAATGATCAGGCAGACGACCGTGTAGAGCGTCGTGATCCAGAGCGAGTGCCACATCCGCGAATCGTGCATCGCGTTGGCCCAGCCCTGCAGGCCGATGAAGTCGAGCTGGCGGGTGAAGAAGTTCTGCTTATGGAAGCTCAGCCAGACACTGTAGGCCAGCGGATAGATGCCGAAGGCCAGCGTCAGCGCGGTGGCCGGAAAGAGCCACGGCAGCGGATGCTCCGCGGTCAGCCAGCGCGGCAGAAGCGTGATACGTTGACTGTTCGGGCTCGCCTGCGAGCCGGCCGCCGCCTGCGTCGACAAGTCACCTCCCTTGCGTTCCCGCGATCATGGCGTCGGTTGCCGCGGGCGAACATTTGTTGTAGCACGTTTACATGTGATCAGGCCTAAGGCCGCTCCCCAAGGCTGTCAAGTAACAAGCAGGGTCAGGTGATGGGGCAGGCGGGCCAGGCTCTTCCGGAGAGATCGATGAGTGAGGAGAAGAAGCTCCGGCGTGGGATCGTGGAGGTCTGCCGGGGCATGAACGCGTCGGGGATCAACCAGGGCACGTCGGGGAATGTGAGCGCCAGGCTCGGTGATCGGATGCTGATCACGCCGACGGGCGTTCCCTATGACGAGATGGCGCCCGAGGACGTGGCCTCGATGCCGCTCGAGGGCGAGTACGGCTCGTGGGAGGGCCCGCTGGCGCCGTCCTCGGAGTGGCGCTTTCATCTCGACATCATGCGGGCACGGCCGGAGGTGGGGGCGATCGTGCACGCCCATCCGACCTACTCGACGACGCTGGCGATCGCCAGGAAGGAGATCCCGGCCTGCCATTACATGATCGCGGCGGCGGGCGGCCCCTCGATCCGCTGCGGCGGCTATGCGACCTACGGCACGAAGGAGCTCTCGACCGAGGCCTTGAAGGCGCTCGAGGGCCGCACCTGCTGCCTTCTCGCCAATCACGGCATGATCGCCACCGGCCCGACCCTGGACAAGGCGCTGTGGCTGGCGATCGAGCTCGAGACGATCGCCAAGCAATATTATCTGTCGCTTGCGATCGGCGGCCCGGTGCTTCTGTCCGATGCCGAGATCGAGCACGTGAAGGAGCGCTTCAAGTCCTACGGCCCCAGGCCCAAGGCCGCCGCCAACGACGAGGCTGCGGCCCCGGCTCCCGCCAAGGGAAAGAAGAAAAAGAGCGCATGAGCGATCCGGGCCTGGCGCCGCTCGCCGGCTGGCCGCTGGCGGAGCGGCGCCGCGTCGAGGTCGTCTTCACCGACATCGACGACACGCTGACGCTCGAGGGCCGGCTGCCGGCCGTCGCCTACGCCGCCATGGAGCGGCTGCGCGAGGCCGGCCGCAAGGTCGTCCCGATCACCGGCCGGCCTGCGGGCTGGTGCGATCACATCGCCCGCATGTGGCCGGTCGACGGGGTCGTGGGCGAGAACGGCGCGTTCTGGTTCCGCTACGACCCCACCGAAAAAAAGCTCGTTCGCCGCTTCCGTGACGACGAGGCGACCAGGCGCGCCAACCGGGAGCGCCTGGGCAAGCTGGGCGAGCGGATCCTGGCCCTGGTACCGGGCACGGCGCTGGCCTCGGACCAGCTCTACCGCGAGGCCGACCTCGCCATCGACTTCTGCGAGGACGTGCCGGCCCTGCCGCGCAGCGAGGTGCTGCGCATCGTGCGCCTCTTCGAGGAGGCGGGTGCCACCGCCAAGGTCAGCTCGATCCACGTCAACGGCTGGTTCGGCCGCTACGACAAGCTGGGCATGACCCGCACCTTCATGGCCGAGTGCTTCGGCATCGACATCGAGCAGGACAAGGCCCGCTTCGTCTTTGCCGGCAACTCGCCGAACGACGCGCCGATGTTTTCCTTTTTCACCCCCTCCGTCGGCGTGGCCAACCTGCTGGGCTTCCTCGATCTCCTGGACGCCCGCCCCACCTACGTGACGCAAGGGGCGGGCGGCCTGGGCTTCGCGGAGCTGGCAGAGGCGCTGCTCGAGGGCGAGGGCGGCTGAGCCTTCAGGCGTTGACGGCGTGTGCCGCCATGACCTCCTTCACCTTCTCGGCGAAATCCTCGCCGCGGTTGGCGCGGGGGAAGTCCTCGCTCGGCGCCGGCACGCCCAAAAACTTGCAGAGTGGCGCCCAGCCCTCGGCGACGCTCCAGACGAGCAGGCGATCCTTCGGGATCGTCCGCTCGACCTCGTCCACATGGCGCCGGTAGCAGGCGATCGCACGCTCTCGATCGTCGAGGCGGCCGTCCATGTCCAGCTCGACGATGATCTTCCGGCACATGCGTGCCTGATCGTGGAAGACCTGGGGCAGCTCGGGCGGCGTTGGGCGGACGACGAGCTGGAAGATCGTCGACCAGGCGCTGTCGTACCAGGCCTCGGGATCACGCGCCGTCAGAATGACCTTGGCGTGGGGATAGAAGGCCGAAAGCTCGCGCCAGAAATGGCAGACGGGCCAGTCGACCGCCGAGCGATAGCCGGCCAGGAGCCTCTCCCAGTCGAAGCTCTTGTCGTCCGCGGCCTCCTCCCACAGCGGGATGTCCTCCGGCCGCTCGAACACCTCGACCATGTGGTAGCAGGGCCCGAGGCCCAGGCGCTCGAGCGCGAGCTTGAGCGACAGCGTCCCCGTCCGGCCGAAGCCGGCGCCGATCACCTCGATCGTCATGTTTCTTCTTCCTCTACCGGTCGGGCCTTTCTGATGCCTGCCGGTTCCGGTCTCCTTCTTCCGCCGGCCGGGTCGGCTTCTCGGCGGATTGCGCGGGTGAGGCTGCGCCGGCCGTCTCGGGCCGTCTGTGACGGCCCGCACAATCCCGCGGCGCTGCCCGCCTAGGCCGACCGGCCGCCGTGGGGCCGCCGCCGCACGCCGTCGAGGAAGAGGCTGACGCCGCTCTTGATGCGTCGCTCGATCTCGTCCCGCTCGGGCGGCATGCCGAGGAGCGCACGGCGGAAGCTGCTGCCGGTGACGAGGCTCAAGAACTGCTCGGCGGCGAGCTCCGGGCTCTCGATCTCGATGGCGCCACGCGCCGCGTGACGGCGCAGCAGCGCTGCCGTCGCCTGCACCGCCTTCAGGCCCCCCTCCTCGAATCCCATCCGCGCCAGCTCGGGGAAGCGTGACGCCTGGGCCGAGAGGATGCGCTGCACGGCGATCGCCTCGGGCTTCAGCGACGCTTCGAGAACGTGGCGGGCGAGCCCGGTCAGCGCCGCCTCGAGCGGCATCGATGCGTCCGTCTCGAAGGTGCTGAACGGCACGAGCCAGCGCTCGATGAGCTGGTGCAGCACGGCGGCAAAAAGCGCGCCCTTGTCGCTGTAGCGGGCATAGAGCGTGCGCTTGGCAACGCCCGCGGCCTCCGCCACCGCGTCGATGGTCGTGGCATCGAAGCCGCGCTCGATGAACATGGCGGTCGCCACCTCGAGCAGCCGTGCCTCGCGCTCCAAGACCTCGTGGCGCCTCGGCCTGCCGCCGCGACCGGTCCGGCGTGGCGGGCGGTGGTCGGGCGGCCCTTCTCCCTGCGTGCCCAATGGTCCTCCGCGGGCTTGACGGGCGCAGCGGCCCTTTTATATAAAACGATACGGTTTCGTTTCATTACTGCCGTGGAGCGGCAGAGCAAGGGGAAAGCGATCCATGTCGATGCGCAAGCTTCTTCTGGGTCTGCCGGTGGTCGCGGCGGCCCTGGGCGGGATGGCGGTCACGTCGACGCCAGCGCTCGCGGACAATGATCACACGCCTCCCTGGTCGCAGCCGTGGCGGCACGACCAGCACCCGCAGCGCCATTGGGCCGACGGGCATTGGTGGCAGGGCCGTGGCCAGGACGGCGGCCGCCCGCAGTGGCACGGCGATGGCCGCCAGTGGGCGGACACCGGTCATGGCCCTGGCGATCACTGGTGGGCCGACCCCCGTCACGATCATGACGGCTATCGCCGTGCCGATGGCCGCGATCGGCATTCAGCACCTTGGTGGGCTCCGCGGCCCTGGTGGTCGCACCCCTGAGCCTGACCCCGCATCATCCATCGAGGCCGTCCCGGCACGCCGGGACGGCGCCCCGCCCGGGCCCTGCTGGCGCCCGCGGCGCTTCGCGACCGGTCAGCCCTCGCCGGCGCTCGTGACCGTCTCGGCGTGAGCCTCGACCGCGAGCGCCTCGTCGACCATTGCCAGCGCGCAATCACGGGTCTGCGTCAGAGCCGTCAGCAGCTCCTCGATCTCCTTCTCGGTGGCGCTTTCGGCGGAGCGCTCGATGCGTCGCGCGAGATCGGTGATCCGCGGCACGCCGAAGCTGGCGCCCTGGCCGGCCAGGCGGTGCGCGGTGCTGGCCAGGGTCTTGCGGTCGCCGTCCGCCAGCACGCGGCGCATGGTGCCGAGCTCGCGGCCGGCATTTCCCAGCATGCGGGTCACGAGGAGCCTGACGCGGTCACGGCCGATCCGTTCCTCGAGCTGACGCAGCATCTTCTGGTCGAGGGGGAGGTCGACCGTCGTGCCGTCGCCGCCTGCCTCCGGTGGCGGCTCGGGGGCGGCCTCGGGCGGCGTCGGGCCGGGGGCATAGCGGGCCAGCATGGCAAAGAGGAGGTTGGCCTCGATCGGCTTGGCCAGATGGTCGTTCATGCCGGCCTCGCGCGAGGCCGCGACGTCGGAGGCGAAGACGTGCGCCGTCATCGCGATGATCGGCACCCCCGCCTCCGGGCCGGGCAGGCTGCGGATCCGCCTCGTCGCCTCGAGCCCGTTGAGGTCGGGCATGTTGATGTCCATGAGCACGAGGTCGAACAGCTCCCGGCGGACGGCGGCGATCGCCTCGAGCCCGTCCCTGGCGAGCGCCACCCGGTGCCCGCGCAGGGTCAACAGGGCCTCGATCAGCTCGCGGTTGGTCTCGACATCGTCCACGACGAGCACCCGGAGCGAGCGTCCTTCCGCCTCGCGGCCCAGCGGCTCGACTACGGGCAGGGTGGCCTCGTCGACTGGATGAAGCGGCAGCTCGAACCAGAAGGTGCTGCCCCGTCCGGACTCGCTGTGGACGCCGATGCTGCCTCCGGCCAGCTCGACCAGCTGCTTGCAGATGGCGAGGCCCAGCCCGGTGCCGCCATAGCGCCGGGTCGTGCTCGAATCGGCCTGGTGGAAGGCCTGGAACAGGCCCTTTTGCTGCTCGTCGCTGATGCCGATGCCGGTGTCCGACACGGCGAACCGCACCCAGTGGCGGCCGTCCTGCCGCTCCATCGCGCGGAGCACCAGGCGGATCGCACCCCGGTCGGTGAACTTGGCCGCGTTCGAGAGGAGATTGCTCAGCACCTGCCTCAGCCTGACCGGATCACCCATCAGCCAGACGGGCAGCTCGTGATCGACGGAGACGGACAGCTCGATCGCCTTCTCGGCCACCAGCATCTCGGTCGTCGTGCGCAGGTCGCGGACGACGTCGCGCAGCCGGAACGGCAGCTGCTCGACCTCGATCTTGCCCGCCTCGAGCTTGCTGAAATCGAGCGTGTCGTTGAGCAGCGTCAGGAGCTGACGGCCGGTGGCCCGGATGATGTCGACATAGCGCCGCTGCCCGGCGTCCGCGACGGTCCGGGCGAGAAGGTCCGCAAAGCCCAGGATCGCGTTCATCGGCGTGCGGATCTCGTGGCTCATCATCGCCAGGAACTCGGACTTGGCGAGATTGGCACGCTGGGCCCCTGCCGCCAGGTGGCGCATCTCCTCGGCCTGGACCTCGAGCCTTTTCCTCACCTCGGCCAGAGCCTGGTCCCGCTGCGTCCGCTCGGTGATGTCCAAGGACACATCGACGACGCCGCTGACCCGGCCGTCGCCGCCATGCACGGGCACGCGCGTCGTCAGGAGAATGCGCTCCCGCCCCCTGGCGTCGCGGGCGGCGTGCTCGAACGAGAAGATCGGGACGCCCGGCCGCAGGAGCAGCCCGATGCCCGGATCGTCGCTCGACGCCGTGGACCCTTCCGCGTGGTGGAGCCAGGGCGGCTCGGTCGACTGGAAGAAGTCGATATAGAGCCGGTTGGCGAAGAGCCGGCGGCCCTCGAGATCCCACGCGATGATCATGGTGGGCACGGCGTCGATCACGGCCTGCAGCCGCTGGCCCGCCGCCAGCGCCTCGTTCTTGGCCCCTTGCGCCTGCCGCAGCGCCACGTTGCCGCGGTGGATCGACATCAAGAGCTGCAGGATCAGCACCGCGGTGCTGAGCAGCATCAGGAGGAAGAGGCCCAGGGCGTCCCTGTAGATCTGGTCGACCTCGCGGGCGCGCTGCGCGTTCTTCTGGACCCGCTCGGCGTGAACCTTGGCCTCGACGTCGACGAGCCAGCGGTGGAGATCCGTGAGCACGCCCTCGATGCGGTCGTAGCCGGCGATATCGTCCGGTGTGAGGCCCTCGACCGTCGGCTCGAGCGCGGCGAAGGCAGCCTCAAGGGCCTTCGCCCGCGGCACGAACTGGCCGATGCTCGAGAAGAGCTTGCCGTTCTGCGGGTTGTTGAGGAAAAGCGGCAGACGGCTCCACAAGACCTCGAACTGCTCGACCAGGTCGCCGTGGCTGAGACCGCCGTTCGGCCGCATGAAGCGCTGCAGGTCGGTGTCGAACTTCTGCAGCTGCGTCATGCCCTGCAGAATGTTCCACTCGCCGGCCATCTCGGCCTCGTGCTTCAGGCTCCCTTCGGTTGCGACCCGCGCCAGGTTGGCGAGGCCGGCGACGATGAAGACGGTGATGGCAACGCCCAGCACGGCATAGGGGGCGAGGTTGGCGGCAAGGCCGCCGCCTCTCAGGAACCGTGATGAGAAGAAGCGTGCCACGCTGCCATCCAACGGTCAGCGGACATCCAGCGAGCGGACCTGCCAAATCGATCGGGACTCGTAGACTGGGCCCGACAGCTCCGGGTGCTGGCTCCAGGGATAGATGATCCAGAGCGGCCCCTTCTCGCGGATGCGCATTGGCTCGCCGTCGATGCGGGTGGCGAGCAGCACGTCGTACTGCTCCACGTCGGCGATCGGCACGTCGACCGCATAGTCGTTCAGCGCCATCGCGTGGAGGCTCGTGCCCTTGGCGCCCACGGCGCTCAGCAGGGTGCGCAGGAGCACGCCGGTGAAGTGCACCGGCTGCGGCGTGAACGGCGTCTTGGTCACGAGGTTCGTGGTGCCGAGCTTCTCGAGGCTGGCGAGGGTGAAGGTCACCGTGTGGTCGGCGCCACCCTTGGTGATGTCACCGGTCACCGTCAGGATCGTGCGCTGCTCGTCGGCATGAGCCGCCTCGGGGGCGAGCGCACGCAGGGCCATGAGCAGCGTCGCCAGGAAGAGTGACCGCAAGCTGACCAGCGCTGAACGTCGACTGTTGCGAAGGCTGTACGGCATAAGCATCTCCCGGCTCCGGGGAGCGGTGTCGTTGCACTGCTGGTTACGCTCCCTGAGCTCTTCTCTTGCAGCTCACGCACTATGATAGTCTCAGCCTGCCTGCGTGCCCAGAGCGCTTGCGAGCTGTCCGGCCGATGGGCTTCACCCTGTGGCCGGCGCTACTTTCGGTAGAGCCAGTCGCCCGCCTTGCGGCTGCCGCTCGTTGCGGCCGGCAACACCGGCTCAGGGGTGCTTGTGGATCGGGTCGGTCCAGAAGACGCTTTCCGGCTTCTCGACGGGCTCGATGTCGAGATTGACGACGACCGCCTCCTGATCGCTGCGCACCACCACGCACTCGAGCGGCTCGCCGGCCGAGGCGTTGATCTCCTGGTGCGGCACGTAGGGCGGCACGAAGATGAAATCGCCGGGGCCGGCCTCGGCCACGAACTCGAGATGGTCGCCCCAGCGCATCCGCGCCTTGCCCTTGAGGACGTAGATGACGCTCTCGAGCTCGCCGTGATGGTGGGCGCCGGTCTTGGCGTCGGGGTGGATCGTCACCGTGCCGGCCCAGATCTTCTGGGCGCCCGCCTTGGCGGCGGTGATGGCGGCCGCACGGCTCATGCCCGGGGTCTGGGCGGTGTTGGCGTCGAGCTCGCCGGCTCGGATCACGCGCACGCCGTTGGTGCGCCAGTCGGGATGGGTGTCGCTCATGCCGGGCTCCTTGTCCTGGGCGCCGGGCCGGCGCCGCCACGCATGGCGGGCCACCCCGGGGTGGCACCGCAGCATCGGGGCGTTGTAGAAGCCCACGAGGCGCAGCGCGACCGCCGATCCGCCGCAGGCGTCGCGAAGGAGGGACGGGCAGGGCATGACGGAACGTGAGGCCGGCGCCCGCATCGAGCGCAAGCTCACGACCATCCTCGCCGCCGACATCGCCGGCTACGCCCGCCTGATGGAGCGGGACGAGGCCGGCACGCTCGAGCGCCTGCGCGACTGCCGCCGGCTCCTGGGCGGGCTGATCGAGCGCCATCGCGGCCGCATCGCCAACACGGCGGGCGACGGCGTCCTGGCGGAGTTCCCGAGCGTCGTCGAGGCGGTGCGCTGCGCCGTCGAGATCCAGCAGGAGCTGGGTGCCCGCAACGCCGGCCTGCCGGATGACAGGCGCATGGCCTTGCGTATCGGCCTCAACCTCGGCGACGTGATGGTCGAGGGCGGCGATCTCTTCGGCGAGGGCGTCAATGTGGCTGCCCGCCTCCAGACGCTGGCCGAGCCGGGCGGCATCCTGATCTCGGGCACCGTCCACGACCTCGTCCGCGGCAAGCTCGACATCGGCTACGACTGGCTGGGCGACCGCCAGGTCAAGAACATCGACCGGGAGATCGCCGTCTGGCGCATCCGCCTGGGCGGCGAGGGCGCGCCGCACGTGACGATGGAGCCCCAGGCCCCGCCTCGCCGCACCGCCCCGCCGCCTGACGATCCACCCGCCGCCGCCGAGGACGACGCTGTCCCTGGGACCTGGCAAAGCAGCCGGTCGCTGAGGGTGGGCCTCGTGGCGATAGCGCTCGCCGTCGCGGCGCCGCTCACGGGCGTGCGCTGGCTCGTCTGGCCGGCGATCGGCATCGGCTTTGGAACCTTGAGCGGCGTCCTCGCCCGGGCCGGCCTGCCGCGGCGTCGCCACAGGGCCCTGCAGCTCGTGCTGGTCGTGCTGCTGCTGGCCGCCATCAACATCGCGAGCGGAAGCCCGGACTGGTGGGTGATCTATCCCGCGATCCCGCTCCTGGCGGTCGCCTTCGTCATGGACCCGGGCTTCCCGCTCGGCCTCGTGGCGCTCTGCCGGACCCTGGCGCGGCGCCGTTGAGGCGCAGCCCGATGGTCGAGCACCCGCCATCGCAGCGGCGCGGCTGGCTGGGCGCGGCGCCGGAGCGGGCGGCCCCTCTTCTCTTTCTCTGCCTCTGGTCCGGCGGCTATGTGGCGGCCAGGACCGCCGTCCAGTTCTGCCCGCCCATCACCCTCGTCGCCGTCCGCTTCGCGCTTACGCTCCTGATCTTTCTCGCCGTGGCGCTGGCGCTCCGAGCGCCCTGGCCCCGTCGCTGGCGGGATGCCCTGCCGATCGCCGTCTCGGGCCTCCTGATCCAGGGCTTCTATTTCACCGGGAGCTATCTCTCCTTCGCCCGGGGCATGGCGGCCGGGCCCATGGCCTTGCTCCTCGCCCTGCAGCCGGTGCTCACCGCCTGCGTCGCGGGGCGCCTCCTGGGCGAGCGGGTGGTGCCCCGCCAATGGATCGGGCTCGTTCTGGGCTTCTTGGGCGTGGCCCTGGTGCTCGGCACCAAGCTCGCGGCCGGCATCGGCACGCCCGGCGCCGTCTTCTGGGCTATCGGGGCACTGCTCGCGATCACGATCGGCACCCTCTTCCAAAAGCGCTTCTGCCCGGTGTTCGACCTTTGGACCGGCGGCGTCATCCAGTTCGCCGCGGCCTCGGCCTTCGCGATCCCCGCAGCCCTCCTGCTCGAGACGCCGCGGATCGTCTGGACACCCACCTTCGGCTGGGCCTTCGCCTATCTCGTGCTGGGCAACTCGATCGTCGCCGTGAGCCTCTTGAACCTCATGATCCGCAGGGGCGAGGCCGCCCGCGTCACGAGCCTTCTCTACCTCGTGCCGGGCGGCGCCGCTCTCCTCGCCTGGCTGCTCCTGGGCGAGACCATGTCCGGCCTCGCCCTCCTGGGCCTTCTCGTCGGCGCCGGCGGCGTCGCCCTTGTCCTGGCGCGCCGCCGCCCGGCCTGAGGCGCTACTGCTCGACGAACTGGTAGTCGGCCCTGATCCGCCCGTCCCGGTCGATCAGGAGAAAGTCAAAGCCCTCGGCCACCACGGCCTCGTCGAAGGTACGGACCATGCGCCAGCGGAACCTGACGCCGTCATGGTGGCCGTCGACCTCGTCGGCCAGGGTGAAGCGGAACTCGCCCGTCGCCACGAACCGCGCATAGGCGTCGGCCACGCGCTGCTCCAGCCCCTCGTGGCCGCGTGCCTCGAGCGAGCGCGTGCAGTGGATCGCGTCCCTGGCCCAAAGCTCGGCGATGGCGGTGCGCCGCCGCTCCGCATCCGCCTCGTTCCACAGCGCCACGTACCTGCTCACCAGCTCGACCATGTCGACCACGGACCGTCTCCCGAGCGTTCCTCGACCTCGAGACCCCGAGCCACCCGCCCGCCCGAGGCTCGCTGCCCTCTTGATCGACAGGTCTAGCAGGGCCTACCTGACATCCTCTGTCAGCTATCGGCGGGCGGGCCTCGAAAATGCGCGCGAGCCGGCTTCTCTCGATGCTCCTGCTCCTCCAGGCGCGGGGCCGCGTCACCGCGCAGGCGCTGGCCGATGAGCTCGAGGTCTCGGTGCGCACCGTCTATCGCGACGCCGACGATCTCAGCGCCGCGGGCGTGCCCATCTATGCCGAGCGCGGCGCCGGCGGCGGCTTCGCGCTCCTCGACGGCTACCGGACGCGGCTCACCGGCATGACCTCGGACGAGGTCGAGACGCTCTCGATCGCCGGGCTGAAGAGCGCTGCCGTGGAGCTGGGCCTCGCCGACCGGCTGCAGGCGGCCCAGCTCAAGCTGATGGCGGCGCTGCCGGCGGCAGGGCCCGACAATTCCCGCATCGGCGCCCGGCTGCATGTCGACCCGATCGAATGGTTCCACCGCCCGCGCCCGGTGCCGGACCTGCCGCTCATCGCCCGCGCCGTCTGGGAGCAGCGGCGTCTGGCGATGCTCTACACCGGCCGGCGCGAGCCGCGAGCACGCGAGGTCGAGCCGCTGGGCCTCGTGCTCAAGACCGGCGACTGGTACCTCGTCGCGCGCAGCGCCGGCGGGATCAGAACCTACAAGGCCGGCAACGTCACCGAGGCCAGGGTGCTCGAGGAGAGGTTCGAGCGCCCGGCCGGCTTCGATCTGGCAGCCGAGTGGTCGCGAACCGTGGACAGGTTCGAGACCAGCCTTCTCACCGACGTTGCAAGGCTGCGCGTGACGGCCGAGGGCGCGGCGCGGCTCAGGCGGCTGGGGGCCGCGGCGGTGGCGGCGGCGAGCTTCGGCCCGATGGGCGAGGACGGCTGGTGCGAGGTCGCCCTGCCGGTCGAGCCCACGGACACCGCCGCCGACCAGCTCCTCGGTCTTGCGGGCCACGTCGAGGTGCTGGAGCCCCTGGAGCTGCGCACCCGTCTGCGCGAGCTCGCCCTCGCCGTGGCCGCGCTCAACGCCGCCTAGTGCAGGGTCAGGTTGATCTCGAAGACCTGGTTCGAGGCCACCGAGTTGCCGAAGTTCGGCTGCTCGGCGGCGATGCCTCCGAACACCCAGCCGACGGTGGTGGTGGTGCCGGACTTCTTGCCCAGCGCCTTCATGTCCACGATCTCGTAGTCTTTGGTCTTGATCTTCGGGTCCAGGAACACGTGCGCGTTGGCACCGAAGAGATAGCTCTGCACGTCGGGCCCGCTGACCGTGGGGAAGCCCTTGAGGAAGACATGCTGGCTGTAGACGCCCTCGCTGTCCCGCACGAGATCGGTGACCTCGCTCGTGAAGGGGATGTTCGAATCCTCGACGAACTTGTTCGCGGTGAAGTCGTAGGTGACGTAGCTGATCCCGCCGAACAGCAGCATGTGCGTCGCTCCGCTCTTCGAATCATAGATCGCGAGCGTGGCGCAGTCGTAGCCGTTCATGCCCTGCTTGAAGGTGCTGGCGGCGGAAGGGTCGGCCTGGACGGGGGTGCCGGCGGAGCCGATCTCGACCGGCACCGTGAAGACGCCATCCGTTGGGGTGAAGACGCCGGCCAGGGCGGCGAAGCGGTACTTGCCCTTGTTGCCGGACTCCTTGTCCTTCACCTTGTCGATGAAGGGCACGAGGTCGTAATCACGTCGGCGGAAGTTGGTCAGGTCGGGCGTGGCGGGGTCGGCGCTGATGTTGTCGATCTTGAGCTCGCCGTGCTTGTCGACGATGTCGAAGCTGCGGACCTGCCCGGTGTAGGTCTGGACGGTGTTCGCCGCGAAATAGCCGCCGGCGAAATCCTGGCCGAAGGCGAGGATGGCCCGCTTGCCGAACAGCGCCATCTGCCCGCCCGTGACGCGCAGGGTCTCGTCGGTCGTCTGGCGGATCAGCTTCTCGAGCGGCGGTGACTTCGCCGGCTTTTGCACCCACTTCACCAGGTCCGACAGGTTCACGGCGGTCATGTAGGGAAAGGTGACGAAGTCCTTGGCCGAGCGCGAATAGCCGTAGCCGCCGACGATGTAGAGCGTCTTGCCGTCCTGCGCCCACTCGTAGTTGGTGGCCCCCAGCTGGTCGACCTGGTCCTCTGTCAGCCCGGAATCGGAGAGCTTGCGCGACCACACCTGCCAGGTGTCGGGATCGATCACCCAGACCTGGTCGTTCTGCGAGCTCGGCGGAAAGTTCTCGAGCGGGTCCGTCGTGAAGTTGTGGAGGCCGTTGGTGCGGCCGCCGAGGAGGACCCAGAGCTTGCCCGACTGGGCCGACACGAACGCCTGCAGGGTCGGCAGGGTGCTCGGGGTGTTGACGTGCTTGAGCTCGAGATCGAAGGGCAGGCTGTCGCTGCCGAGCGTGACGGGCGTGGTGGTGGGCGTCTGGTTGTCGGCCCAGGCCGCGGACCCGGCCACGGCAAGACAGACGAGCACGCTCGCCGTTACGGCATGCCTCAGTGGTGTGCGCATGTTTACCCCGATCTCATTCTTGCGAGCTTGGTGCTCGTGTTGATGAACCTTGCTTTGTGCCACCGCCCCCAGTAGCCGCGAGGGTTGCGAGGCGGCAACGTCTTTCCGCCCTGGAGGTGATTATCGTCGAAATCGCCCGGAACTTCCAGCTTCCTGGTCTTATCGGCCGTCCTTGAGGCGGGGCTTAGGCGCTCGAAGGCGTTGCCTCCAGCTGCGCCTGTCGGTCGCCGGCCTGCCGTCTGATGGCCGCGGCCAGAGCGCCCCGACCGGCGGTGATCGCCTGGAAATTGTCCCGCACCAGCACGGTCAGGTCGCAAGCCGTAAGGCATCGCACCGTCGCCGTGCGTCGGACGTCGCTCAGCAGGGCGATCTCGCCGAAGCAATCGCCCTCCGCGAGCTCGGCTATCGCAACGCCGCCCTTGAGCACGGCCAGCCGGCCGGAATTGACGATGTAGGCGGTTTCGCCGACATCGCCCTCGGTGATCACCTCGTCGCCGGCCTCGTAGTGGCTGCGCTGCAGACGCTCGGTCCGCTCGGGGGCCAGCACCGCGATGTCCTGACGGAACGGGATGTCGAGCAGCCAGTCGATCAGGATGCGCAGGTTCCGCTCCAGCCCGGGTAGCTCTGCGAGGTTGGTGAGGCGCGAGAGCAGCCAGGCCGGGGTGCCGGACATGACCCATCCGCCGATGCCGCACAAGGAGCGCCGGCCCATATTGTAGGGCTTCAGCAACCGCCATCGCTGGCGGTAGGGACGCGGGTGGTACCCCTGAGAGCGCGCCCAGGCATTGTAGCCCGCCGCCCGCCCGAGCGCCGCCAGGTCCGCCGTCGTGAGAAAGCGGTTGCGCTCCTGCTCGCCGGTCGTCGGGATCCAGATGTCCGGATGCCCGAGCAGGCCGAGATCGCCATCGATGGCGGGTGGCCACTGGATCTCCTCTCCGTCTATGCGAACGACGGGCTGCTTGAAGGAGGCATTGATCACCAGCCCCACGGGCCTACGCTCGCCGCTGGACAGGACGATGGCGCGGTCGGTGAGGCTCGCTACCCGATCCGCACCACCCAGCCGAATTCCCGCCTTGGCCAGCTCGCGATCCCGGAGGTCGCGGATCTTCGCCTCGAAGCTGCTGAAGGGCTGGAGGGTGTCCTCATAGAGGGAGACCTGCCATCCCCGCTCCTGCAGCACCGGGTAGGACTGAGCCGCGGTGCGCAGCAGGGCGGCCACCTCCACGGCGGTGGCGCAGGAGCGCTGCCCCGATCCGATCACGGCGATGGTCAGCAGCCGGGCCTGCTCCGCGGGATCCTGGGTCAGCTCCGCATCGTCGATGAGCCGGACGATGCGCTCGCGGATGTTCAGAGCATCGCCGACCGAATTGATCGAGCAGGAATGGGCCATTGCGCCCGGTGCCAGATCGAGATTGGGCCGCAGGAACGGCGCCAGGACGAGCTGGTCGTAGCCCAGCGTTCGGAGCGTGCCCTTCCTGGATCTGATGGTCACCTGACGGGCGGCGGTGTCCACCGCGTCGAGCCTGCCGCCGATCAGCTTGCACTGCGGCAGTATGCGGCGCAGCGGGTTGACTACATGGCCGGGCTGCATGGCGCCACTCACCACCTCGGGCAGCAAGGGGTGGAACAGCAGGTTCGAGGTGTCGTGCACCAGGGTGATGCTCACCCGACTGTACTGGCCGATCAGCCGCTCGATGCGCATGCCGACGGCGACCGCCGAGATGCCGCCGCCGACGATGACGATGTCCGCTGCGCTGTCCCGCGCTTCGGGCGCGTGCCAGTGCCCGGCGCCGTTGAGCAGGAGCGAGATGATGACACCGTAGAACAGCGCGTGAGCCATGTAGCTTTCCGGCAGCATGGTCGCGAAGAACAGGAAAGCAAGCAGCAGGACGATGGCCAGTGGACGCAGCAGGATGCCGGCGATGATCAGCAGCCCTGCCGTCACCTCGACCAGCATCATGATCAGGGTGAAGGTCGCCGGAGCTAGGGACAGGATCGGGAGATGGTAGCTCTCGATGATGCCGATCATCAGGTTGGGATGCAGCACCTTGTAGGAGATGCCCATGTAGAGCACCGTTGCCCCGGTCAGCACACGCAAGATTGCCTGTGCGCGCTCACGGGGCTGGGCGGCGAGCCATGCCTGGAGCGACCTGAGCCACGGCGCGGTCGGCAGAGGGATGAAGTACCGCCCGGAGCCCTGCAGAAGGAGGTAGATGCCGGCGCCGAGCACGGCGCCGACGTAGGACAGCATCGCGGTGCCGAAGAGGCCGATGCCGACCACCGCCACGCCGATGAGAAGGGCGGCGAAGAGCCGTACGTAGATCCCGAGCAGAAGTGCCAGCGCTATCACGATCTCGGTCCAGCGCAGCCATGCCCAGTCGGGCGAGAGATGGTGCAGCAGCAGGTCGGGCGCGAACAGGGTCGGCAGGCTGAACGCGGCCACGCCGGCGCGGGGCTCGGCACCAAGCCCGGAAGACAACAGCATCCAGGCGACGCAGAACCGCACGATCGGGGCGACGAGGTCGCCCTGCGAGGCCAAGCGTGCCCGCAGGTCCGGGAAGAGCTCGCGCGCACCGGTAAAGCCGAGACGCACCCAGCAGGCAAGAAAGGCGAGGAAGATAAGAACCGGAAGCACGTTGGCGAGGGACAAGGTGGTGAAGAGGGCCGGCAGGGGCTTGGCGTCCCACTCCGCCATCTGCTGGGGTGTCAGGATCCATTGCTCATGCGCCACGGCCACCCCTTGGAGGACGAGCAGCATGATTGGCACGAGAACCGGCAGGGCCACGAAGCCGAGAGTCGCGCTCGGCCGCCACGACACATTCGGCCCGGGGCCCGCATGGGATTTCACCATTCGAGAAGCCGGCGTTCGTGACATCTGGCAGGTCCTGGGCGGGATAGTTCCGATGAGCTGATGCCCGATACGTCTAAGGCTCGCCGACAAGACAGGGAAGGTATGTCGGCCATGACGTGTCGGATCGGCATCGCCAGACCACGACTGCCCGTCCGGCAAGAGAAAATGGCAGGCCGGCCGCAGGTAGCGGGGTTGCAGCGGCGGCATGGCCCCGGCCTCCGCAACATCCATTCTTCCCGGACGTTATGCTGTCGCACGGCGGCCTGGCGTCGAGGGCGCCGCCGACCGCCCGGGCGAGCGAACCCGATCGGGAGGCGTTTTCCTCATGCAGGCCACGACCGCCGCCGGCTCGTCCGGCGAGAGCGTCGGCATCGCCCGCTGGACCCGGCTCATGCCGGTGGCGATGCTGATCTACATCATCTCCTTCATGGACCGGACCAACATCGGCTACGCCTTCGACGGCCTCGCCCAGGATTTCCACATCGACAAGGCCCAGCAGGGGCTCGCCGGCGGCATCTTCTTCATCGGCTACGTGCTCCTGCAGATCCCCGGCGGCCAGCTCGCCGAGCGGTGGAGCGCCAAGAAGTTCATCGGCATCATGATCCTGGTCTGGGGCGTCTTCGCGATCTTCTGCGGCCTCGCCACCAGCTTCGGCCAGCTTCTGGTGGCCCGCTTCTTCCTGGGTGTCGCCGAGGGCGGCATCTGGCCGGCGATGCTCGTGCTGATCAGCCATTGGTTTCCCCGAAGCGAGCGGGCGCGCGCCTATGGCTTTTGGATGACCAACCTCGCCATCGCCTCGATCATCACCCAGCCGCTCTCGGGCTTCATCGTCGCCCACACGACCTGGCGCTGGCTCTTCATCATCGAAGGTGCCCTGCCGTTCATCGTCGCGGCGCCGATCTGGTGGGCCTTCATCAAGGACCGGCCCGCCGACGCGTCCTGGCTCTCGGCGAGCGAGCGGGAGTGGATCACCAGCGAGACCGCCAAGGACCGGGCAGGCGATCCCGAGCACGTGCCCTTCAGCCGCGTCTTCAGCACCGGCGTCGTCTGGCAGCTCGTGCTCGTCTACTTCCTCGTCCAGGTGGGCTTCTATGGCCTCAATCTGTGGCTGCCGACGCTCCTCGAGAGCGTCACCAAGGCCGGCTTCGGCGCGGTCGGCCTCATCGCCATGCTGCCCTATATCGTCGCCATCGCCTTCCTCTGGCTCAACGGCTGGGCCGCCGACCGCACGCGCCGCTACGGGCTGCACGTCTTCATCGCCATGGCGGTGGCAGCGGTCTGCCTCGTGCTCTCGATCGTCGTGGCCAAGACCCACATCGTCCTGTCGATCGGGCTCCTCTGCCTCGCGATGGGCGGTGCGCTCGGCTATGACGGGCCCTTCTGGGCCGCGGGCTCGACGGTGCTGCCGGCTGCGGTGGTGGGCGGCGCCATGGGGCTCATCAACGCCCTGGGCAATCTCGGCGGCTATCTCGGCCCCACCGTCGGCGGCTGGCTGCAGGACAAGAGCGGCGGCAGCTTCCTCGGCACGAGCTTCTTCCTCGGCGGCTCGCTGCTGCTGGCCGGCATCGTGATGCTGACCGTCCGCACGGGCCGGACGGCCGCACCGGCGGCCGATCAGGCGCGCCCGATCGCCTGACGCCACCGTCGCCGGGCGCGCAGCATCATGGCGGATGGGATGGGTCCCGCTTACCCTTCAGGCGGGCCCATCCACGCCGGGAGGCACCGTGATGCCCAGATGGCTCGACATTCCGCCCTTCTATCTCCTGTGCTCGCTCGTTCTGACGTGGCTGCTGCATCGGGGCGTTCCCGGGCCCCAGCTCGTTCATGGAGCGTGGCGCTGGCTGGGCCTTGTGCCGATCGCGGCCGGCGTCGCCCTGGCCATCGCCGCGGTGCGCAGCTTCAAGCGCGCGGGCACGGCCGTGAAGCCGTTCGGCGAGCCCTCCGCCGTCGTCACGACCGGGCCGTTCGCCTTCACCCGGAACCCCATGTATCTGGGCACGATGCTCTTTCTGCTCGGCTGGATCGTGCTCCTCGGCAGCCTCGTGCCGCTCGTCGTGCTTCCCGCCTACGTCGCTCTCGTTCACTACCGCTTCGTGCTGCGCGAGGAGCCGTTCATGGCCGAGCGGCTGGGCGAGCCTTATGAGGCCTATCGCCGGCGCGTGCGGCGCTGGCTCTGAGGCGGCGGGGCCTCACGCGGGCTTCCCGTCTTCCTCCGCCAACCTCGCCTCGAGCCGGTCGAGGAAGGCCGTCTGCGCCTTCACGAGCTTCTCGCGTGCCTCCTCGATGACCAGCCAGGCGGCCCGGTCGATCTCGGGAAAAGCCTGGCGCCGGCCGGAGCGCGGCGGCCACTCGATCTCGAAGCTGTTGCTGCGCACGGCCGCCGGGTCGAGGTCCGCCTCGGCCGCGAAGGCATGCACCAGCTTGCCGCCCGCCTGGCGAACGGAGCCCAGCGGCAGCAGCGCCGCCTCGACCGCGAGGCCCGTCTCCTCGAGGGTCTCGCGGCGGGCGGCTGCCTCCGGGGCCTCGCCGGGCTCCATCTCGCCCTTGAAGATCGTCCAGCCGCCTTTTTCTTTTCTCGCCCAGTAGGGCCCGCCCATATGGCCCAGCAGCACCTCGAGGCCCGCTGCTCCGCGCCGCCAGATCAACAGGCCAGCACTCTCCTTGGCCATCGCGGTTGGCGGATCGCGGGGCCGCTCAGCCGGCGGCCGGGCTGCGCCGCCTGCGGGCCAGCAGCTCGCCCACGATGCCCCTGCGGAACAGCAGCACGCAGACGACGAAGACCGCACCGATCAGCACCGTCACCGGGAACGCCCAGGTGGCGAGATAGGTCTGCAGGCTCACGACCAGGGCAGCGCCCACCACCGGCCCGAACATCGTGCCGATGCCGCCCAGCAGCGTCATCAGGATCACCTCGCCCGACATCTGCCACTGCACGTCGGTGAGCGAGGCCAGCTGATAGACCAGCGCCTTGGTGCCGCCCGCGAGGCCCGCCAGCGCTGCCGACATGACGAAGGCGCCGAGCTTGTAGCGCTCGACCCGGTAGCCCAGCGAGATCGCGCGCGGCTCGTTCTCGCGGATCGCTTTCAGCACATTGCCGAAGGGCGAGTTGACGATGCGCCAGACGGCAAAGAAGCCGAAGACGAAGACCGCCGCCACGAGATAGTACATGGGCAGCGACTGGTTGAGGTCGATGAGGCCGAAGAGATGGCCCCGGGGCACGCCCTGGATGCCGTCCTCGCCGTGGGTGAAGGGCACCTGCAGGCAGAGAAAATAGAACATCTGGGCCAGCGCCAGCGTGACCATCGCAAAGTAGATGCCCTGGCGGCGGATCGCCAGATAGCCGACGACGAGGCCAAGGAAGGCCGCGGCCCCTGTGCCGAGCAGGATGCCGATCTCGGGCGTCAGCCCCCACACCTTGACCGCGTGCGCCGTGACGTAGGCGGCACCGCCGAAGAAGATCGCGTGGCCGAACGACAAAAGCCCCACATAGCCGATCAGCAGGTTGAAGGCGCAGGCGAAGAGGGCGAAGCACAGCACACCCATCAGGAAGACGGGATAGAGGAAGAACGGCGCCACGATCAGGGCGACGAGGCCCAGGGCGATGAGGAGCGGGGTGATGCTGCCGCCGGCGCGCACCCGCTGGCCCAACGTGCCGGCTCCGGTCGCCATGGCTCATTCCCTCCCGAACAGGCCCGCGGGCCGGATCATCAGCACCACGGCCATGATGACGAAGACCACGATGTTCGAGGCCTCGGGATAGAAGACCTTCGTCAGCCCCTCGAGCACGCCCAGAAGATAGCCCGAGACGATGGCGCCAAGGATGGAGCCCATCCCGCCGATCACGACGACCGCGAAGACGACGATGATGAGGTTCTGCCCCATGAGCGGGCTCACCTGATAGACGGGGGCGGCCAGCACGCCCGCGAGCCCCGCCAGGCCCGTGCCCAGCGCGTAGGTGAGGGTGAGGAGAAGGGGCACGTTGACCCCGAAGGCCTGCACCAGCGTCGGGTTCTCGGTGGCGGCGCGCAGATAGGCGCCAAAGCGCGTCTTCTCGATCAGGAGCCAGGTGGCAAGGCACACGACGAGCGAGGCCACGACCACGAAGCCCCGATAGATCGGCAGCACCATGAAGCCCAGATTGACGGCACCGGTCAGCACCGTCGGGGCCGCATAGGGATTGCCCGAGGTGCCGAACCAGTAGCGGAAGAGCCCCTCCAGCACGAGGGCGAGGCCGAAGGTCAGGAGCAGCCCGTAGAGCGGATCGAGGCGGTAGAGCCGCGAGAGGAAAAGCTTCTCGACGACGACGCCCGAGGCCGCCACCAGGATCGGCCCCACGATGAGCGCCGGCCAGAAGCCGATGCCGGTCCAGCTCAGCAGGAGGAAGGCGGCAAAGGCACCCAGCATGTACTGGGCGCCGTGGGCGAAGTTGATGACCCGCAGCATGCCGAAGATCACGGCAAGCCCGAGGCTCAAGAGGGCATAGAACGAGCCGTTGATGAGCCCCAGCAGGAGCTGGCCCAGAAGAACCGGCAAGGGGTAGCCGAAGACCATCGTCATCGGGGCGGGCCCTCACACACCCAGCGCGTCGTGAAGGAAGTCCATGCGCGCCTCGAGCTGGGAGGCGGGGAAGCCGTCGATCATGCGGCCGTCCTCCATCACGTAGAAGCGGTCCGCCACCCGCCGGGCGAAGCGGAAGTTCTGCTCGACCAGGAGGATCGTCATGCCGCGCTCCTTGAGCGCCCGGATCACCTCGCCGATGCGCTGCACGATCACCGGCGCCAGCCCCTCGGTCGGCTCGTCCAGGAGGAGCATGCGCGCACCCGTCCTGAGGATGCGGGCGATGGCCAGCATCTGCTGCTCGCCGCCCGAGAGCTTGGTGCCCTGGCTCGTGCGCCGCTCCTCGAGATTGGGAAAGAGCCTGTAGATCTCCTCGATGCTGACACCGCCCTCGGCCACCGTGGGCGGCAGGCGCAGGTTCTCCTCGACGTCGAGGCTGGCGAAGATGCCGCGCTCCTCGGGCACGTAGCCGAGCCCGCGCCGCGCCACCTGATGCAGCGCCAGCGGGATGAGATCCTCGCCCCGGAGACGGATGGCACCCTCGCGCTTGCGCACGATGCCCATGATCGCCCGGAGCGTCGTCGTCTTGCCGGCGCCGTTGCGGCCCAGGAGGGTCACGGTCTCGCCCTCGCGCACCTCGAGATCGACGCCGTGCAGCACGTGGCTCTCGCCGTACCAGGCCTGGAGCCCCTGGACGCTCAGGAGAGCACCCTCAGTCATGCTCCGTCCCCATATAGGCCTCGCGCACGCGCGGATCGGCGCTCACCTCCTCATAGGTGCCCTGGGCCAGGATCTCGCCGCGCGCCAGCACGGTCACGGCGTGGCAGAGATCGGCCACGACCGAGAGATTGTGCTCGACCATGAGGACGGTGCGGTCCCGGGCCACGGTGCGGACGAGATCGGCGATCCGGCCGATGTCCTCGTGGCCCATCCCCGCCATCGGCTCGTCCAGGAGCAGCATGGCAGGGTCCAGCGCCAGCGTCGTCGCGATCTCGAGCGCCCGCTTGCGCCCGTAGGCGAGCTCGGCCGCGGGCA
The DNA here is from genome assembly GCA_963735065.1 of uncultured Alphaproteobacteria bacterium. Lineage (GTDB taxonomy): Bacteria > Pseudomonadota > Alphaproteobacteria > Geminicoccales > Geminicoccaceae > CAVTJL01. The sequence continues at coordinate 1,686,368 of CAVTJL010000001.1, forward strand.
CGTCGGTGAAGTCCTGAAGGTTGACGGCCTTGATCAGCTCCTCGGCGCGCCCGTCCAGCACCTCGAGCGACCGGCTCGAGCGCCAGAACTGGGTGGCGAGGCCGCCCTGCCGCTGCAGCGCCACCCTGAGATTGTCCAAAACCGTCAGATGCGGAAAGACGGCCGAGATCTGAAACGAGCGCACGAGGCCCAGGCGCGCCACCTCGGCCGGCTTCAGCCGGGTGATGTCCTGTCCCTTGAACAGGATCTGGCCCTGCGTCGGCTCGAGGAACTTGGTCAGCAGGTTGAAGACGGTGGTCTTGCCGGCCCCGTTGGGCCCGATCAGCGCGTGGATCGTGCCCTCGTGGACCTCGAGATCGACGTTCTTGACGGCGACGAAGCCCAAAAACTCCTTCGTCAGCCCGCGCGCGGCGAGCACCACGGCGCCAGGGGCGCCGTGGGTCGCCGACATCGCGGCAGGCCTCGCCGCCGCCATGGCCGTCACTGCACCAGCGGGCAGCCGCTGTCCTTGGCCGCCGTGTAGGCCTTGTCGCCCGGCACCGTCGCGAGAAGCTTGTAGGCGTCCCAGGGGCCCTTGCTCTCGGAGGGCTTCTTGACCTCGAAGAGGTACATGTCGTGGACCATGAGGCCCGTGGGCTGGACCGTGCCGTGGCCGGCGAAGAAGTCCTCGACGGGCATCTGAGTGCAGCTCCTTGGCCACCGCCTCGGTCTCGTCCGTGCCCGCCGCCTTGATGGCCTTGAGGTACTGCGTCACGGCCGAGTAGGTGCCGGCCTGGATCATGTTGGGCATCCGCCCGGTGCGCTTCATGTAGCGCTCGGCGAAGGCGCGGCTGTCGTCATTGCGGTCCCAGTAATAGGCCTCGGTGAGGACCAGGCCCTGTGCTGCCTGCAGGCCCAGCCCGTGCACCTCGGCCAGCGTGAACAGCAGCGCCGCCATCTTCTGGCCGCCCGCCACGATGCCGAAATCGGCCGCCTGCTTGATCGCGTTCGCGGTGTCGAGGCCGGCGTTGGCGAGGCCCACGACCTTGGCGCCCGAGCCCTGCGCCTGCAGCAGGAAGGAGGAGAAGTCGGTGGTGCTCAAGGGGTGCCGCACCGAGCCCAGGACCTTGCCGCCCTCCTCCTTGACGATGGCCGAGGTGTCGGCCTCGAGCTGGTAGCCGAAGGCATAGTCGGCGGTGAGGAAGAACCAGGTGTCGCCACCGGCCTTCACGAGCGCACCGCCGGTGCCGACCGCGAGAGCGTGCGTGTCGTAGGCCCAGTGGAAGCCGTAGGGCGAGCATTGCTTGCCGGTCAGCACCGTGGTGGCGGCACCGGTGACGATGTCGATCTTCTTCTTTTCTTTCGAAAGCTGCTGGACCGCCAGCGCCACGGAGGAGGTGGTGAGCTCCATGATCGAGTCGACCTTGTCGACGTCGTACCACTGGCGCGCGATGCTGGAGGCCACGTCGGGCTTGTTCTGGTGATCCGCGCTGACGATCTCGATGGGCGCGTCCAGAACCTTCCCGCCAAAGTCCTCGACGGCCATCTTCGCCGCCTCGACCGACCATTTGCCGCCGAAGTCGGCATAGACACCGGACTGGTCGTTCAGGATGCCGATCTTGACGACATTGTCCGAGATCTCGGCGAAGGCGGGGGCGGACAGCGCAGTGAGCGCGGTGGCGGCGAGAAGCAGGCTCAGCCGTTTCATTGACGGACCTCCCAGGTCTGGATGCTCAAGGCTTAGCCTGACCGCACGCTCCGATCCAGCGTCTTCGGACCGGTCAGCTCCGAAGGATGGTGGCGGCCGCTGTCGCCATGACCTGACAGCCCGTGACGATGTCCTCGTCCGCGGTGTTCTCCGTCCAGTGGTGGCTGATCCCGCCGATGCTGGGCACGAACAGCATGCCCGCCGGCATGATCCGGGCGAAGATCTGGGCATCGTGGCCGGCGCCGCTCGGCATGCGCACATGCAGGCCCGGCGCATGCTCCTCCGCGGCACGCTCCAGCGCGTCCTGGAAGGGCTCGGCCATCACCTTGGGCACGGACTGTGAGACGACCTCGAGGCGGCAGCGGCAGGGTCCCTTGGCGTCGGCCTCGGCGACCAGCTCCTCGAGCGTGCGATGGAGAAGGTCGAGGCGCGCCTGATCGGCGTCGCGGAACTGGAAGAGCATCTCGGCCCCGCCCGGGATGATGCTGGGCGCCCCGGGATCGAGGGTGATGCGGCCCGTGGTCCACACGGTGCGCGGCCCGGCCACCTCGGGAAAGCGCCGGTCGATCGCGGCGGCGAGGTGCACGAGGGCCAGGCCCGCGTCCTTGCGGATCGCCATCCGCGTCGTGCCGGCATGGTTCTGCACGCCTTCGAAGACGATCCGGTACTGCCAGATCGCGACGATGCTGGTGACGATGCCCACCTTGAGGCCGCCGCTCTCGAGCGTGTCGCCCTGCTCGATATGCGCCTCGAGAAAGCCCTTGTAGCGGCTCGCATCGAGCTGCTCGCGCGGCCGGCCGGTGAGGCCCGCGCGCTCCAGCGCCACCCTGAGCGGCGTCTCGTCGTAGCGGTTGGTGAGCGCGTCGATCTCCTCGTCGGGCAGGAGGCCGCAGAGCGAGCGGCTGCCGATGAAGGAGCCGTAGTGTCCCTCCTCGTCGGCGATGCCCACGACGTCGACGGGAAGATCCCTGCTGGCCGGATCCGCCCCGAGCGCGCGCGCCACCTCGAGCCCGTAGATGACGCCCAGCGCCCCGTCGAGCCAGCCCGCCTGGTTCTGGCTCTCGACGTGCGAGCCCACCAGGAGGCGCGGGCCGTCGGCCGGATGGCGGCCCAGCACGTTGCCGATGCCGTCGATCACGACCTCGCGCCCGGTCTCGCGCAGGCGCTCCGCCAGCCACTCGCGCGCCGCCATGTCCTCGGCCGAGTAGGTCGGGCGATGGACGCCGGTCTTGTACTTGCCGAACTCGGCGAGCTTGCGGAGATCGGCGAGCAGGCGGTCGCCATCGATCTTGGACATGGGCGTTCTCCTGGGGCTCGGAAGGTGGGGCGGAAGGCGGGTCTCGCCGCCGGCAAGGATGCGTCGGATCAGCCGCCGCGTGAAGCCGCGGCGCCGCGCACCCGTGCAGTTGCCGCGCGGGTCTGATAGCATCCATGGCCAAACGCAGAACCGTCGCTCGGCTCGTAGAGGATACGCCAGATGTCGTCAGGAGCATCCGCCAACCCGGCCACCTGCGCCCCGGGCGTCATCGGGGCAATCGTCCGGTTGGCGCTTCTCGCCCTGGTGATCGTCGGCGGCCTTCGCGCGATGCCTGTCGCGGCCGCCGAGCCGGCACCTGCTCCGGCCGAGGGAACCACCGCCACACCCGCCCAGGTACAGGAGCTCTTGAAGCTGCTGGCGGATCCGGGCGTTCAGCACTGGATCGCCGAGCACCAGAGCGCCGCGGCCTCGAGCGCGGCCACGCCGGCGCCGGAAGGTGCAGGCGACGGCACCGGCGACATGGCGGGCATGAGCGGTGCCATGGGGGTGCAGGAGGATCTGAGCCATCGGCTCACCGTCATCCGCGAGCACCTCAGGGGGGTGGTGGCGGCCATCCCGGAGCTGCCCGCTGAGTTCAGCAGGGCGCATGCGATCATCATGAGCGCGGTCTCGGAGAGCGGTCTCACCTGGGCGGTGACCCTGGTGGCGCTCTTCGTCGGCATGGGCTTCCTGCTCGAGTGGATCTTCTGGCGCGCCAGCGCCGGCATGCGGACGCGGATCATCAACGCCTCCGTCCTCACGGTCCGTGATCGGTTGGTCGCCACCGTCATGCGGCTCGGGTTCGGGTTCACCTGGCTTCTGGCCTTCGCCGTTGGCAGCGTCGGCTCGTTCCTGCTCTTTCCCTGGCCGCAGCTCCTGCGCGAGCTCGTGCTCGGCTACCTCGTGGCTTTCCTCATCATCCGGATGACCTTCGTCATCGCGCGGTTCGTTTTCGCGCCCGGCGCCGAGCGGTTCCGCCTGGTGCCGATGAGCAACGCCCGCGCCGCCCTTTGGACCCGCGGCCTTGAGCTCTTCGTCGGCTGGTTCGCCTTCGGCTGGGTCACCTTCGGGACGCTGGGCCTCCTCGGCTTCACGATCGAGGCGGGGCGCCTCGTGGCCTATGTCATGGGCCTCGTCCTCTTGGGCATCGCCCTTTGGATGATCTGGCGCAGCCACGCGATCCGGATCGCCGAGCAGACGTCCGAGGAGCCGTCGGCGTCCCGCTTCGGCAAGCTCCGGCCCATCCTGCTCTCGGCCGTGGCCGTCCTGATGTGGGGCCTTTGGGTCGCCAGCATGATGCGCATCTTCTGGCTGATCGTCGTCGTGCTGGCCCTGCCGCCGCTCCTCGGGGCGGTGCATCGGATGGTGCTGCACCTGTTCCGGTCCCCGGTGGAGGAGGAGACGGGCGTCAGCCCGCCGCCGAGCATGGTGGTCGCCGCCACGGAGCGCGGCGCCCGCGCGCTTGTGATCATCGGCGCGGCCTTCCTCCTCGCCTGGGCCTGGGGCATCGGCCTGGGACAGATCACCGGCGGCACGACGATTGGCATGCGGCTGCTGGCGGGCGCGCTCAACGCGGTGGTCATCCTGCTGCTTGCCGATTTCGCCTGGCATCTGCTGCGCACCTTCATCGACCGTCAGCTCGCCAGCACCGACGTCGACCCGCATGTCGTGGGGGCCGAGGCCAGCCGGCAGGCGCGGCTCCGGACGCTTCTGCCCATCCTCCGCAACATCGCCTTCGTCGTGCTGATCGTGATGGCGGTGCTGATGGTGCTCTCGTCGCTGGGCGTGCAGATCGGGCCGCTCCTGGCCGGCGCCGGCGTCGTCGGCGTCGCCATCGGCTTCGGCGCCCAGACGCTGGTGAAGGACATCATCGCCGGCATGTTCTTCCTGCTCGACGATGCCTTCAGGGTCGGCGAGTACATCGTGAGCGGCAGCGTGAAGGGCACGGTCGAATCCTTCTCGCTGCGCTCGGTGAAGCTGCGCCACCACCGGGGGCCGCTCTACACGGTGCCCTTCGGCTCGCTGGGCTCGATCCAGAACCTCTCGCGCGACTGGGTCATCGACAAGCTGATGGTCAATGTCCCCTACGACACCGACCTCGACCGGGTGAAGAAGGTGATCAAGGAGCTCAGCAAGGATCTCATGGCCGATCCCGAGCTCGCCTCCGTCATCCTCGAGCCGCTGAAGTCGCAGGGCGTTGCCGCGATGGGCGACTTCGCGATCCAGATCCGCATGAAGATCAAGACCAAGCCCGGCGAGCAGTTCGTCGTGCGCCGGGTGATCTACGACAAGCTGAAGCGGCTCTTCGCCGCCAACGGCATCAAGTTCGGCCTGCCCACCGTGTCGGTGGCGGGCGGCAAGGGGGGCGACGGCGATTCCGCCGACCCGGCGGTGGCGCAGCGTGCCCTCGACATGACGCGGCCGGAGACGAAGGCCGCAGAATAGTGCTCGGGCGGCAGGCGAGGGGGCGGCGATGGCGATGATGTGCGAGGCACAGGCCCGCGATCTCGATCACGCCGCCCGTCGCGCGCTGGACCGGCTGCGTCGGGGAGGGCTCTCAGGCGAGGCGCTGGCGGCCGCTGCGACGGCCGAGGTCGCAGCGATCTGGGCGCATCTGCCGGAGGACCCGATCGCCGCCGCCGTCAGCCGTTGCCTTTCCGAGGCGGGCGACGGAGACGCGCGCAGCGCGCCACCCCCGCCAGATCCCGCGCGAAGCTGACCTCGAGCCCCTGCTCGCGACCGAGGAGCGCCAGCGCCTCGGCCTGCCCGGCACCCAGCTCGAGCAGCGCAAGGCCGCCCGGCGCCAGGAGGCCCGGCAGCGCCGGCAGAATGCGGCGATAGTCGTCGAGCCCGTCCGCACCTGCCACCAGCGCCGAGCGCGGCTCGAAGTCCCTGACGTCGGGCTCGAGCCCCGCCATCTCGCCCTCCGCCACATAGGGCGGGTTCGCGAGGACGAGGTCGAACGGCCCTTGAAGGGCGTCCGTCCAGTCGCCCTGGACGAGCAGCAGCCGCCGCTCGACGCCGTGCCGCCGGCCATTGGCCGCGGCCACCGCGATCGCCGCGGCCGAGCGGTCCACGCCCACGCCGAGCGCGTGCTGCCACAGCGTCAGCGCGGTGACGATCAGACACCCCGAGCCCGTGCCGAGGTCGAGGAGGCGCAGCCGGGCCTCGCGATCGGGCAGGGCTGCCAGCGCCTCCTCGATCAACAGCTCGGTTTCCGGGCGCGGCACCAGCACGGCCGGCGAGACCGCGAACGAAAGACCAAAAAACTCGCGCTCGCCCAGCAGGTAGGCCAGCGGCTCGCGGGTCAGCCGCCGCACGACCAGCGCCTCCAGCTGCGCGCCTTCCTCGGGCGTGAGAAGACGGTCCGGCTGCGTGATCTGCCGCTCGCGCGCGAGGCCGGTCGCGCGCTGGACGAGAAGACGTGCCTCGACGTCGGCGCTGTCGATGCCGCCCGCGCGCAGGCGCGCCCGGACGCCCTGCAGCGCGTCCTTGACCGTCAGGGGATTTTCAGTCGACCTCGGCAAGCCGTGCCGCCTGCTCCTCGGCGATCAGGGCGCCCACCAGCTCCTCCAGCGCCTCGCCCGAGAGCACCTGCTCGAGCTTGTAGAGGGTGAGGCCGATGCGGTGGTCCGTCACCCGGTTCTGCGGAAAGTTGTAGGTGCGGATGCGCTCCGAGCGGTCGCCCGAGCCCACCTGCCCGCGCCGGCTCGCCGCCCGCTCGGCGGCGAGGGACGAGCGCTCCGCCTCGTAGAGCCTGGCGCGCAGGATCTTCATCGCCTTCGCACGGTTCTTGTGCTGCGATTTCTCGTCCTGGATCGCGACGACGAGGCCCGAGGGCAGGTGGGTGATGCGGACGGCGCTCTCCGTCCGGTTCACATGCTGCCCGCCGGCGCCCGACGCGCGGTAGACGTCGATCCGAAGGTCCTTCTCGTCGACGTCGATGTCGACCTCCTCGGCCTCGGGCAGCACCGCCACCGTCGCGGCCGAGGTGTGGATGCGCCCGCCGCCCTCGGTCACCGGCACGCGCTGCACGCGATGCACGCCCGCCTCGAACTTGAGATGGGCGAAGACACCCCGGCCCTCGACGCTGGCCGTGGCCTCCTTGATCCCGCCGAGATCCGTCTCGCTCATGGCCAGGATCTCGAAGCGCCAGCCCTTGATGTCGGCATAGCGCTGGTACATGCGCAAGAGATCGCCCGCGAAGAGCGCTGCCTCCTCGCCGCCCGTGCCGGCGCGCACCTCGAGGATGGCGCTCTTCTCGTCGGCCGCGTCCCGCGGCAGCAGCAGCACGCGGACCTGGTGCTGCAGGGCCGGCAGCCGCTCTGCCAGCTCCGCCCGCTCGGCCTGGGCCAGCTCGCGCATCTCGGGATCGCCGCCGCTGTCGCGGGCGAGCGCCTCGAGCTCCTTGTCCTCGGCGAGTGCTGCGCGGAAGGCCTCGATGCCGGCAACGATCGGCTCGAGCTCGGCCAGCTCCCGGCCGAGCCGTCCATAGTCGGCGGCATCGGCCGTCGCCAGAAGGGCTGTCAGCTCCTCGCGGCGCGCCAGGATGGCGTCGAGCTTATGATCGAAGGCGGTCGTGCTCATGATGGCGGCGATAGGTGCCGGGGCCGCGGCACAGGGTCAAGCGGTCTTGCTGGACGTGGGCTCGAGCAGGCGCGGGCCGGGGCCCTCCTCGGCCAGCACGTCCCAGGGATTGCGCAGCGGGCAGTCCTTCGTCGACAGGCACCCGCAGCCGATGCAGCCATCGAGCTCGTCGCGCAGCCGGGTCAGCCGCAGGATCCGGGCGTCGAGGTCCGCCCGCCAGCGTGCCGACAGCTGGCTCCAGTCGTCCGCCGTGGGCACACGCCCGTCGGGCAGCGCGCTCAGAGCCTCGGCGATCGTGGCAAGGGGGATGCCCACCCGCTGCGCCACCTTGATGACCGCGACGCGGCGCAGCACCTCGCGCGGATAGCGGCGCTGGTTGCCGGGGCTGCGCCAGCTCCGGATCAGGCCCTTCGCCTCGTAGAAATGGATGGCCGAGACGGCGAGCCCGCTGCGCTCGGCCACCTCGCCCACCGTGAGCGCCTTGCCGATGCTGCTCGGACCGGCCTGTCGCATGCCCTTGACCTCAACCATGCTTGAGGTTCTATGCCCTCCCGCTCGTGGACCGACAAGCCCGGAGCGCCCAGCGCATGAGCAAGAAGATCGACCTCGCCCTGATCTACGGCAGCACGCGGGAGGGCCGCTTCTGCGACACGGTCGCCGGCTGGGCCGTGGGCCTCATCGCCGCCCAAGAGGATTTCTCGCTCGACGTCGTCGACCTCGTCGCCATCGAGCACGCCTCGGCCGAGGGCCGGCAGGCGCTCCGCGCCCGCATCGGCCGGGCGGAGGCTTTTGTCGTCGTGACGCCCGAGTACAACCATTCCTACCCGGCACCGCTCAAGGCGCTCATCGACACAGCACACGGCGAGTGGTGGACCAAGCCCGTGGCCTTCGTCTCCTATGGCGGCGTCTCGGGCGGCCTGCGCGCGGTGGAGCATCTGCGCCACGTCTTCGCCGAGCTCCACGCCGTAGGCATCCGCGACGGCATCAGCTTCGCCAACGCCCGCGGACAGTTCGACCCCGAGGGCCGGCCGCATGACCCCGAGGCCGTGGGCAAGGCCATGGCCACCATGCTCGGCCGCCTCGCCTGGTGGGCCCTGGCCCTGCGCGAGGCGAGGCAGGCCCGGGCCTACCCGCAGGCCGTCGCATGAGTGGGGAGGGCCTCGGGATCGCGGGCAGGCGCGTCCTCGTCCTCGGCCGCTCGCCCGCGGTGCTCGAGACCGTGATGCAGGAGCTGGCCGACCTCGGCCTTGATGTCGAAGGCTCGATCGAGGCCGAGCGTGCGCCCGAGCTGTTCGACGCCCGGTCGTTCGACCTCATCGCCTTCGGCGGCGGCCTCCACGGCCCGGTCGCGGAACGGCTGAAGGAGAGCTTCAGGCGGCAGAGCCCGGAGGCCCGCTTCCTCGATACCTGGGCACCGCGCGCGGTCCGCGAGATCGCAGCGGCGCTCGCGGAGGCGGGGAAAAAGCCGGCGGTCGATCTCGACGCCTACTGCGCCCGCATCGGCTATGCGGGGCCGCTCGAGCCCACGCTCGCGACGCTGCGGGCGCTGGTCGAGCATCACCCCGCCGCCATCCCCTTCGAGGCCATCGACGTGCTTCTCGACCGCGGCGTCGATCTCTCCTCCGCCGCGGTCGACGCCAAGCTGATCCACGCCCGCCGCGGCGGCTACTGCTTCGAGCAGAACGGCCTGTTGCGGCGCGTCCTCGTGGCGATCGGCTTCGAGGTCGAGATCCTGGTCGGGCGCGTGCTCTGGCGGGCACCGCCCGCGCGCTCCGCCGCGGCCGCGCACCCACATGGCGCTCAAGGTCACGATCGAGGGCACGCCCTGGCTCGCCGATGTGGGCTTCGGCAGCTCCGTTCCGACGGCACCCTTGCGCATCGACACAGGCGAGCCGCAGCCCACCGCGCACGAGGCTTTTCGCGTCGTCGCCTTCGGCAGCGGCCTCCAGGTCCAGGCCCGGCTCGAGGAGCGCTGGGCCCCGCTCTACCAGCTCGCACCCGAGCCGCAGGAGGAGGTGGATCTCGAGCCGGCCAACTGGTTCACCTCGACCCATCCGGCATCGCCCTTCCGCAGCGCGCTGATCGTCACCCGCGTGACAGGGGAAGCGCGCTCGACCCTGCTGAATGGCCAGCTGACCGTCCGGCGTCCCGGCGGCCTCGTGGAGCGCCGGCAGCTCGACGCGGGCGGTATCGAGGAAGCCCTGGCCGAGCGCTTCGGCCTCGCGGTCGAGCCCGCCTGGCGGCCGATCATCGAGCGCGCCGCCGCCGCCGGATGAGCGGCGCCCGGTGCTATCGGTGGTGGCCGGCGAGCGCCGTCTCGCCCTCGAGCTCCGGCGCCTTGAGCCGGGTGGCGATGAGCAGGCCCGCCTCCTCGAGGATCGGGTAGGCCACTGCCGTCAGGTGCGAGTTGATGCGCTTCAGGTCGCGGATCACGTCGAGATGCAGGCTGCTCGTCTCGAGCGTGTCGGTGCGGCCGGCGCCCAGCCGCTCGAGATGGCTCTCGGTCGCCAGGCGCTCGGCGTCGCGCAGCGCCGTCTTGCGGCGTACCAGCTCGCGGGCGAGGCCCACGTCGCGCGAGAGGAAGACGTTGAGGGCAAGGCGCATGTCGCCCATCACCCGCTCGTGGAAGGCGCGGATCTCGGCCTTGCCGTCGGGCGAGAACCTGAGCTTGTGCTTGATCTTCTTGGCCGCGAGCTCCATCAGGTTGCGGTCGATGATGTCGCCCACATGCTCGAGGTTGGTCGTGAAGGTCAGGATCTCGATGCAGCGGCGGCTCTCTGCCGGATCGAGGTCCTCGCGCGACACCTGGGTGAGATAGAGCTTCAAGGCCTCGTGCAGCGCGTCGACGACGTCGTCCTCGGCCTCGACGGCTTTGGCGAGCTTGATGTCGTCGCTCTCGAAGACGCCGATCGCGCGTGCCAGCATGCCCATCACGATGTCGCCCATGCGCAGCGCCTCGCGGGCGGCGCAGGCCAGCGCCTCGGCCGGCGTGTCGAGCGCCTCCTGGTCCAGATGGCGCGGCAGCCTCGCGTTCTCCTCGACCGGCTGGTCGGGCAGGAGGCGGGTGCAGAGCCGGCCCACGAGATCGAGCAGCGGCAGCATGAGGGCCGCCACGAGGAGGTTGAAGCCCGTATGGGCGTCCACCACCTGGCGCGCCGGATCGGCGGCGGCGAGGCCCAGAAACTCGGCCAGCTCGGGCAGGACGAGCAGCAGCGGCAGCGCCACGACGAGGCGCATCAGGAGGTTGCCGAGCTGCGCCCGCCGCGCCGGCGCCGAGCTGCCGGCCGTGATGACGACGGGCGCCACCGCCCCGCCGATGTTGGCGCCGAGCACGAGGGCGATCGCGAGGTCGGGCCCGACCAGATGGTTGCTCGCGAGCGACATCACGAGGAGCACGACCGCGAGGCTCGAATGGGCGAGCCAGGTGAGAAGGACCGCCAGCAGGAAGGCCAGCGGCGGCGAGCCGGCGAGGCCGGCCATCAGCGTCGGCAGGATGTGGGCCTCGCGCAGCGGCGCTGTCGCGTCCACCGTCATCTCGAGGGCCACCAGCATGAGGCCGAGGCCGATCGCCACGCGGCCCAGATGCCGTGGCCTCGAGCTCGCGGTGAGGAAGAAGAGGCTGACGCCCAGCACCAGGAGCGCCGGGGCCAGCCACCAGGGCTTGAAGGCCAGGATCTGGGCCACGAAGGTCGTGCCGACATTGGCGCCCAGCATCACCGCCAGCGCCGGCACGGTCGCGATGAGCCCTCGGCCGGCGAAGGACGAGACCATGAGCGAGGTGGCGGTGCTGCTCTGCAGGATGGCCGTGACGCCGAGCCCGGCCGCGAAGGCGCTCAGCCTCCGGCGCGACCAGGCGCCGACCACGCGCCTGAGATCGGCGCCATAGGCCCGGGTGATGCCGGTGCGCACCATGCGCACGCCCCACAAAAGCAGGGCCACCCCACCGGCGACATGGAGGAGGATATCCGTCGCGTGGACTCCCTGGGCCCGCGTCCGGCCAGCATGCGATCCTGGCCCGGGCGGCGGAAGCGCCACTTGGAGAGCTAGCGCTGGCGCCGAGCGTTGTCAAAGAGCTGTCACGGAACCGTCACATTGACCTTCCTGGCTCGAACGCCTCGGCCCGGTCACGGTTCCCGGCCACCGACGCCGCTCGACGACCCGTCCATTCTGGAAGGCGTCGCGGTCACCCGCCTATGACGAGCGTCACATCGAGGCGGCGCCGAGCAGAAAGGATGATCAGGCGGTGCCGCGCAGCCGTGCGCCGAGACCCTCGATGGGCACCTCTTCCTCGGCACCGCTGGTGAGGTCGCGCAGGCGCACCACGCCCCGGCCCAGCTCGTCGTCGCCGATCGAGAGGGCGATGCGGGCTCCCAGGCGGTCGGCCCGCTTCATGCGCTGGCCGGGCTTGCCCTTGAACGCGAGCTCGACGGCGATCCCGTCGCGGCGCAGCGCCTTGCGCCAGCGTCCAGGCCCGGGCCTCGGCGGCCGGGCCGATCGGGATGATGGCCACGGGCGCCGTCTCGGCCGGCTGCTCCTCGAGCATCAGGGCCAGACGCTCGACGCCCGCGGCCCAGCCCACGCCCGGCACGTCGGGGCCGCCCATGGTGCGCATCAGCCCGTCATAGCGGCCGCCCGCCATCACCGTGCCCTGGGCGCCCAGCGTCGTCGTCGTGAACTCGAAAGCCGTGTGGGTGTAGTAGTCGAGGCCGCGCACGAGCCGCGGGCTCTCCCGAAAGGCGATGCCCAGCCGGTCCAGCCCCTCGCGCACCCGGTCGTAGAAGGTGCGGCTCTCCTCGTTGAGATGGCCCTCGAGCAGGGGGGCCTCGGCCAGCACGGCGCGGTCGCCCTCGTCCTTGCTGTCGAGGATGCGCAGGGGATTGCGCTCGAGACGGGCGAGGCTGTCCTCGGAGAGCCGGTCCTTGTGGCCCGAGAGATAGCCCACGAGGATCTCGCGATAGGCGTGCCGGCTCGCGAGGTCGCCCAGCGTGTTGAGCTCCAGCGTCACCCGGTCCGGGCCCAGGCCCAGCGCCTCCAGGATGTGGGCGCCAACCGCGATCACCTCGACGTCGCCCATGGGCTCGGCGGCCCCGATCAGCTCGACCCCGATCTGATGGAACTCGCGCAGCCGACCCTTCTGCGGCCGCTCGTAGCGGAACATCGGGCCGAAATAGAAGAACTTCAGCGGCAGGCTCTGGGTGAGGCCGCCAGTGATGACGGCGCGCACGATGCTGGCCGTGTTCTCGGGCCGGAGCGTCAGGCTGTCGCCGCCCCGGTCCTCGAAGGTGTACATCTCCTTCGTGACGACATCGCTGGCGTCGCCCAGGCTGCGCGCGAAGACCTCGGTGAACTCGAAGATCGGCGTCTCGATCTCGCCATAGCCGTAGAGATCGGCCACAGCGCGCGCCTCCTCCGCGACCTTGCGCTGGCGGCGCATGTCGGCGCCCATGATGTCGTGGGTGCCGCGGACCGGCCGGGCCTCGCTCATGATCGGTCGTCCGTCGGCAGAGGCATGGCCAGCTCAGGCATCGACCTTCGCCCGGCCCCAGCGTCGCTCCACATAGTCCAGCACCAGCTCCTGGAAGTCCTCGGCGATGCGCTCGCCCCGAAGTGTCTTGGCCTTCTTGCCGTCGATAAAGACCGGGGCCACCGGGCTCTCGCCCGTGCCCGGCAGGCTGATGCCGATATCGGCGTGCTTGCTCTCGCCCGGCCCGTTCACGATGCAGCCCATCACGGCCACGTTCAAGGTCTCGACCCCCGGATAGCGCGTCTTCCAGATCGGCATCTGGCTCTGCATGTAGCCTTCGATCTTTTGCGCCAGCTCCTGGAAGACGGTGCTCGTGGTCCGCCCGCAGCCGGGGCAGGCCGCCACCTGGGGCAGGAAGGAGCGCAGGCCCAGCGCCTGCAGCACCTGCTGGCAGGCCAGCACCTCGTTGGTGCGGGGCTCGGTCGGGCTGGGCGTCAGCGAGGCGCGGATCGTGTCGCCGATGCCGTCCTGCAGGAGCAGGGTCAGCGCCGCCGTCGTCGCCACCACGCCCTTGATGCCCATGCCGGCCTCGGTGAGGCCCAGATGGAGCGCGTAGGTCGAGCGCCGCGCCAGCTCGCGATAGACGGCCACCATGTCCTGGACCCGGCTCACCTTGGCCGAGATGACGATCTTGTCGGCGCCCAGGCCCTGCCGCTCGGCGGCACCGGCGCTCTCGAGGGCGGAGCGCACCAGCGCCTCGCGCAGCACGAAGTCGGCCGCCTGCGGGTCCGGCCGGCGGCCGTTCTCGTCCATCAGGCGGGCCGCCAGATCCTGATCGAGCGAGCCCCAGTTGACGCCGATCCGCACCGGCCGGTCGTGGCGCAGCGCCGCCTCGATCATCATCTCGAACTGGCGGTCGCGCTTGTCGCCGAAGCCCACATTGCCCGGATTGATGCGGAATTTCGCGAGCGCCTGGCCCATCTCCGGGAAGTCGGCCAGCAGCCGGTGGCCGTTGTAGTGGAAATCGCCCACGAGCGGCACGTCCACGCCCTGGGCGTCGAGGCGCTCGCGGATCTCGGGCACGGCCGCCGCGGCCTCGGGCGTGTTCACGGTGATGCGCACGATCTCCGAGCCGGCGCGGGCGAGCTCCAGAGCCTGGGCCGCGGTCGACGCGCGCATCGGCCGTGTCGGTGTTCGTCATCGACTGGACCACGACCGGCGCACCACCGCCGATCACGACCTCGCCGACGCGCACCGGCACCGTCCGGTGCCGACGGATCTCCGAGAGAGCAACCATGAGGGCGTTTCCTGGCTCAGCGCAGCGTCACCAGCCCCAGATGGGGCAGCGGGTGCGTCGCAGCAAGCGCTCTTTTGTGCCTAGCGGCTGGCCGAAAGCCGCGCCCTGAGCGCCTCGGCGGTGAGCGGAACGTCGCGCATCACGTGGCCGTCGGCGCCGAGCGCGCCCAGATTCCGGCCGTCCACCAGCACGTCGAGGCCGCCGGCATTGCCCGTCCAAAGCGCCAGATCGCTGCGGTCGGGAACGGTGAAGCGCTCGCCCGCCTGGAGCGTCCAGGTGCGGACATACTGGCGGTCCCTGCTGCGTACCTGGACCCAGCTCTCCCGGCTCGCGACGAGAACGACACGATCATCGGCGCTGGCTCCCGCCGGCGCCGCCGCAGCGCCACCCGACGCGGACCCGGCGCTGTCGAGCGAGGCGAGCAGCGCCCGCGCGCCCCCGCCATCCGCGCTCGTCGCGCTCGCTGCGGCAACGGGGTCGGCGGCCGAAGCGGCTACGGGCGTGCTCGCGGCCGACGTCCGCAGCGGCCCCGTCTGGCCCGCGGAGGGTGCTGCCGTCAGCGGATCGGGCGTCCCCGGGGTTGCGGCCGCGGGCGTCGCCGCCGCTGCGCTCGTCGCCGGCCGGGTCGTCTCGCCCGCGGACGCCACGCGGCCTTCCCGCGTCGCGGCCTGCGCGTCGATCGCGAGGGCGGGCGCGGCCTGCGCCTGCGGGCCGACCGCCGTCGAGCTCGGGGCGATCGGCGGCTGCGGGGTCGAGGCGAGGGCGCTTTCCGGATCGGCGGCGGCCGGGGCCAGCGGGGCCGTCCCGTCGGCCGGCGGCGTGGCCGCGGTGGCGCTGGTCGCGACCGAGGACGCGCCGTTGCCGTCCGGCGCCGGCCCCGTCCCGCCCTCGTCGCCGAGCGTGAAGACCTGCGAGGCGAGCCGGCCGATGTCGCCCGGCACGGCCGAGACGCGCTCCAGCACCGGCTGGTCCTGATAGAGCATGCGCCAGCCGCCATAGATGAGCCCGACGGCGAGGATCGAGGCGGCGATCAGGATGCCGCCCGGCCGCCGGCTCTCGGGTGCTGGAGCAGGGTAGTTGAGCTGCGGGCGCGAGGCCGCCCCGGAGATCGCCTGCTTGGCGTAGCCCACCAGCTCCTCGCCGTCGAAGCCCAGATGCTCGCCATAGCTGCGCAGAAAGCCCAGCGCGTAGACGCGCCCGGGCGTCAGCGACAGATCGCCGTCCTCGATCGCGAAAAGATAGGACGGCTTGATCCGCAGATAGTCGGCGACGTCGTAGAGATCCTCGCCGCGTGCCTGTCGCGTCTCGCGCAGAAGGTGACCAATCTCCTTCAGCGCAGCACTCGAGGCCTCGCTCGCGGGGCCCGCATGATGCTCGATACGGCTACTCATCGTTGGGAGGCCTGTACCTCGAATGAAGGAAGGCTAGATCGGGTCTCTCGCCCATAGATAGCAAAAATGGCTGCTCGCGCCAAATGTCAACGGGGCCCATCTTGGGGCCCAATCGTTAAAAAGGTTGGAAGACACCCGGCGGCAACACGACGTCGTGGTCCTTGGCGTAGGCCTGCAGTCGGCCACGCAGGCTGTGGTCGGGAAGGCCGAGCAGACCGTCGACATAGGCCCTGAGGCGCGCCGCCTCGAGGCTGCGCACCATCGCCTTCACCGGGGCGACCTCGGAGGCGACGAGCGAGAGATGGCGCACACCCAGGCCGACGAGGGCCATGGCCTCGAGCGGCCGGCTCGCCATCTCGCCGCACAGTGCCAGGCGCACGCCCTTGGCGCGACAGCGCTCGACGAGATGGCGCACCAACGACAGCGGTGCCGGCGCCAGCGCGTCGTAGCGCTCGGCGAGCTGGGGATCGCCGCGGTCGAAGGCGAAGAGGAACTGGAGGAGGTCGTTGGTGCCGACCGAGATGAAGTCGACGCGGTCGAGCAGGGCCGGGAGCTGCCAGCACAGCGCCGGCACCTCGATCATGGCCCCCACCTGCAGCCGTGCCGGCAGCTCCGCGCCGCGCCCGCGCGCCCGCTCGAGCTCGAGGTCGAGCAGATGCCGCGCCGCCACGAATTCCGCCACCTCGGCCACCATCGGGAACATGAGGCTGAGCTCGCGCCCGGCGGCGGCGCGCAGCAGGGCCCGCAGCTGGATGCGCAGCACCGCCGGCCGGTCCAGCGTCAGGCGCAGGGCGCGCCAGCCCAGCGCCGGGTTCTCCTCGGTCGGCATGCGCCAGAAGGGCACCTGCTTGTCGCTGCCGATGTCGAGGGTGCGGAACATCACGGGCTTGCCGCCGGCGAGGTCGAGCACGCGGCGATAGTGGGTGGCCTGCGAGTCCACGTCCGGGTAGCTGCCGCGCGTCATCAGGCCGAGCTCGGTGCGGAAGAGGCCGCAGCCGGCAGCGCCCGTGGCCTCGATCTCGGCCATGTCGGCGAGAAAGGCGGCGTTGATCGAGAGCCCGACCGCGATGCCGTCCCGCGTGACGCTGGGCTCGTCCTTGAGCTCGAGCAGCTTGCGGCGGCGCTCGGCACGCGCGTGCACGGTCTGGCTGAAGGCCTGCAGCACGTCGTCGCCCGGCCGCAGGAAGACATGCCCGTGCTCGCCGTCGAGGGCGATCATGTCGCCCTGCTCGATCGCCTGCATGGCGCCCTCGACCCGCCCGAGCAGCGGCACGTCGAAGGCGCGCGCCACGATCGTGACGTGCGCGGTGCGCGACCCTTCCTCGAGGATCACGCCGCGCAGGCGCGTGCGGTCATACTCCACGAGCTCGGCCGCCGAGAGGTTGCGGGCGACGAGGATGACGTCGTCCGGCAGGCCGCTCGCGTCCCCCTCCTCCTCGCGGCCGGAGAGATGGCGCAGGAGCCGGTTGGCCAGATCATCGAGGTCGAGCAGGCGCTCCCTCAGATAGGGGTCGTTCGCATGGCCGATCCGAAGGCGCGTCTCCTCCTGCACGCGGCGCACCGCCGCCTCGGCGCTGAGCCCGGTGTCGATCGCCTCGCGGATGCGGCGCAGCCAGCCGCCGTCCCGGGCCAGCATGCGGTAGGCCTCGAGCACCTCGCGGTGCTCGCCCCCGGCGAGGTCCGGCCGGTCGAGCAGGCTGTCGAGCTGGGCCCGCAGCTTCCTCACCGCGTCCTCGATCCGCGCCAGCTCCTCCTGCGGGTTCTCGGCCAGCAGCCGCCGCACCTCGATGCGCGGCTCGTGCAGCACGGCGTGGCCGGTGGCGATGCCCTCGACCAGGCGCAGCCCGTCGAGCCGCCGCGGCTCGGCGCCCAGCCCGAAGAGGTCGCCATACTGGGTGCGGTCGACGATGCCGCCCGAGGCCACCATCTCGCCCAGCACCGAGGCGATGATCTGGAGCGCCTCGACCTCTTCCTCGGCGTAGGAGCGGGCGGCCCGGTTCTGCACGGTCAAGACGCCCGCCACGCGCCCCGAGCGGAGGATCGGCACGCCCAGGAAGGAGCGGTAGACCTCCTCCCGCGTCTCCGGGAAGTAGCGGAAGTTCGGATGCTCCTGGGCCGCCGCCGTGCTGATCACCGAGCCGGTCGCGGCGATGGTGCCGACCAGGCCCTCGCCCACGCGCATCCGCGTGCGGTGCACGGCCTCGCCGGCCAGGCCTTCCGTGGCGAACAGCTCGAGCAGGTCGCCGGCACGCTGGACGTAGAGCGAGCACACCTCGGCCACGAGGTTGGCGGCGATCATGCGCACGATCTGATCGAGGCGCTGCTGCGGGCTGGTGGGCTCGGCCACCACCTCGATCAGGCGGCGCAGGAGCCGCCTTGCGCCCGAGAACTCGCCGGCACGCCTCGCTTCCGCGGCCGGATCGGCCGGCCCCCAGCCGACCGTGGGGCTCACCGTGACACCGCCTCCGCCGGACGGCGCTCGCCGGCCCGCGTGAGCGCCGCCTCGGCCTGCTGGACGAGCTCGGCCAGGATGGCGGCGGTGGGCCGGATCTGCCGCACCAGGCCCACGCTCTGCCCCGCCATCAGCGAGCCGTTCTCGACGTCGCCGTCGACCACCGCCCGGCGCAGAGCACCGGCCCAGTAATGCTCGATGGCGAGCGAGGCCGCCTCGTGGGTGAGCTCGCCCCGCCGGTAGCGGCCGATCACCTCGAGCTGGGTGCGCGCGAAGGCGGCCGTGCCGGCGTTGGCCAGCGCCCGCACGGGGATCACCCGGAACTCCGGATCGACCTGCACCGTGACGACGGCGTCGCGCGCGCTTGCCCTCATGAAGGCCTGCTTGAAGGCCGGGTGGGCGATCAATTCCTCGGCGCAGACGAAGACGGTGCCCATCTGCACGCCCGCGGCACCCATCCTGAGATAGGCGCCGATCGCCTCGCCATGGCCGATGCCGCCGGCGACGAAGACCGGCACGTCGGTCATCGCGGGCAGGATCTCCTGCGCCAGCACCGAGGTCGAGACGGGCCCCACATGGCCGCCCGCCTCATGGCCCTCGATGACCAGCGCGTCGGCCCCGCCACGCACCAGCTTCCTGGCGATCGCGAGGCTGGGCGCGAAGCAGACGGTCCTGGTGCCCGCCGCCTTCAGCCGCTCGATCGTGCCCCGCGGCGGCAGGCCGCCGGCCAGCACGACATGGCCCACGCGCTGCTCGACGCAGACCTCGACGAGGCGGTCCAGGTCGGGGTGCAGGACGATGAGATTGACGCCGAACGGGCGCCCGGTCATGGACCGGGTCGCCTGGATCTCCAGGGCCAGCAGATCGGGCGACATCGACCCGCAGGCGATCACGCCGAAGCCGCCGGCATTGGAGATGGCCGCCACGAGATGGCGCTCCGAGACCCAGGTCATGGCGCCGCCCATCACGGCGAGCTCGGTGCCGAGGAAGCTGCAGCCGCGTGCCCACCAGGCGTCGAGGCGCTCGTGGCTCGGCAGGACGGTCACGGGCTCAGGCCGAATCCAGCCCGTAGGCCGAATGCAGCGCCCGCACCGCAAGCTCGGTATATTCCTCGGCCACCAGCACGCTGACCTTGATCTCCGAGGTCGCGATGGCCTGGATGTTGATGCCCTTGGCGGCCAGCGTCTGGAACATCTGATGCGCGATGCCGGCGTGGCTGCGCATGCCGACGCCGATGACGGAGATCTTGACCACGTCGGCGTCGGCCGTGACCTGCTCGTGCCCGATCAGGGGCTTGGCCTTCTCGAGCACCGCCAGCGTGCGCGGCATGTCGGCCTTGCTGACCGTGAAGGTCATGTTGGCGTTGCGGCCGTCGCGCGAGACCGACTGGACGATCATGTCGACGTTGATGTTGGCCTCGGCCAGCGGGCCGAAGACCGCCGCCGCCACGCCCGGGCGGTCCCGGACCTGCTGGATGGTGATGCGCGCCTCGTTGCGCGAGTAGGCGATGCCGCTGACGATCTGGGTTTCCACGATCTCGTCCTCATCCACGACGAGGGTGCCTGGCTTGTCCTCGAACGATGACAATACCTGAACGCGCACGCCATGGCGCATGGCGAGTGCCACGGAGCGCGTTTCCAGGACCTTGGCGCCGAGCGACGCCATCTCGAGCATCTCCTCGTAGGTGATGCGATCGAGCTTCCTGGCCTTGGAGACGATGCGCGGGTCGCTGGTGTAGACGCCGTCGACGTCGGTGAAGATGTCGCAGCGTCCGGCCCGCAGCGCCGCCGCCAGGGCCACGGCCGAGGTGTCCGACCCGCCACGGCCGAGCGTCGTGACCCGGCCGTCCGGGCCCAGCCCCTGAAAGCCCGCGACGATGGCGACCTTCCCCTCGTCGAGACAGGCCGCGACCGCGCGCGGATCGATATCGACGATCCGTGCCCGGCTGTGCGCGGCGTCCGTCTTGAAGCCGGCCTGCCAGCCGAGGAAGGACCGGGCACCTACGCCCATCGTCTGCAGCGCTATGGCCAGGAGGCCGATCGTGATCTGCTCGCCGGTGGCGACCACCTGATCGTACTCGGCCACGTCGAAGCCCGCGGGATCCAGCTCGTGGACCCAGCCGACCAGCCGGTTGGTGGTGCCCGCCATCGCCGAGACGACGACAGCCAGCCGCTCGCCCGCCAGGACGTGCTGCTTGATGCGCATCGCGACGTTGCGAATACGCTCTAGATCGGCGACCGAGGTGCCGCCATACTTTTGGACGACCAGCGTCACGCCAGGACTCGCATGCAGGAAAGCACAATGCGCGCTCGGGCGCGCAGCTGCTCGCCAAGGTCAGGTCTCGAAAAACGCCGCACTGTTTAATGATTGGGCAGGGCATGAGCAAGGGCGACACTGCTGTCATGCCCGAGAGGACATCGCCGCTCGGCATCGACGCCGAGGAGCTCAGGAAGTTCCAGCGCCTGGGCGAGCGCTGGTGGGACCCGGACGGCCCGATGCGGCCGCTCCACCGGCTGAACCCGGTCCGCCTCCAATACGTCGTCGACAAGGCGCGCGAGCGCCTGGGCGGGCCCGAGCGCAGCCCGCCGCTGGCCGGCGTCAGCGTGCTCGACGTCGGCTGCGGCGGCGGTCTCTTGTCGGAGCCCCTGGCCCGGCTGGGCGCTGCCGTCACGGGCATCGATCCCGAGCCCGGCTGCGTCGAGATCGCCCGCCACCACGCGGCCGAGGCGGGCCTCGAGATCGCCTACGAGGCGCTGCCGATCGAGGACCTGGTGGCCGCGGGACGCTCGTTCGACATCGTCCTGGCGCTCGAGGTGGTCGAGCACGTGCCCGAGCCCGACGCCTTCATCCGCTGGGTCGCGGCGGCGGTGCGCCCGGGCGGCCTCGTCGTCCTGGCCACGCTCAACCGGACCGCCAGGTCCTATGCGCTGGCGATCGTCGGCGCCGAGCGCCTGCTCCGCTGGCTGCCGCCCGGCACGCACGCCTGGCGGCGCTTCCTGAAGCCCGCCGAGCTCGCGCGTCACTGCCGCGCCGCCGGCCTCCGCGTCACCGATGTCCAGGGCGTGGCCTGGGATCCCGCGCACGACCGCTTCCAGCCGGTGCGCGACCCCTCGGTGAACTACATGATGGCGGCGGTCAGGGACTGATCTGCCGGCGACCCGGCCGAGGGCTGCCCGGCCTGCCGGGGCGGCGGCGAGCTTGGCCCCATCGCTCGGGCTGGGTTTGGCCGTTCCGTGCGGGCCAATTCGCGGGCATGGTCCAGGCCGATCCTGGAGCCACGCCGATGTACGTACCGCCCGCCTTTCGTGAGGATGACCTTGCCGCCCTGCATGGCACCATGCGGGAAGCGCGCCTGGCGAGCCTCGTCACCGCCACCGCCGAGGGGCTGGTCGCCACACCCCTGCCGCTCCTCCTGGCGCCCGAGGAAGGACCCTTGGGCACGCTCTACGGCCATGTGGCCCGCGCGAACGCGCAGTGGAAGCTGCCGCCCACGGGCGATGCCATGGCGCTCTTCATGGGGCCGGATGCCTATGTCAGCCCGTCCTGGTATCCATCGAAGCTGGAGCACGGGAAGGTCGTGCCGACCTGGAACTATGTGGCCGTCCACGCCTACGGCCCGGTCGCGTTCTTCGAGGATGCGGACCGCCTGCTCGAGGTCGTGACGCGGCTGACCGGGCTGCACGAGGGCCCCCGCGCCGAGCCCTGGGCCGTGACCGACGCGCCGGCGTCCTTCATTCAGGCACAGCTCAAGGGCATCGTCGGCCTGCGCCTGCCGATCGAGCGCCTCGAGGGCAAGCGCAAGATGAGCCAGAACCGCAGCGCCGCCGATCGGGCGGGCGTGGCGGCCGGGCTCAGGGCGAGCGAGCGGGCCTCCGAGCGCGACGCCGCAGCGCTGATACCGACCTGACCCCGGCCACCCGCGGCGCCGCGGGACGGTCGCCGGTGCCCCTGGCCAGACAGGAGAGACGACCATGACGCGGCCCAGGCCCGAGACAGTGCTGGCCCAGGCCGCCGGCTTCGAGGATCCCGCCACCGGCGGCGTGATCCCGCCCCTCCAGCCGAGCACGACCTTCCTGCGCGATCCCGACAACGCCTACCGCCGCGGCTTCGACTATGCCCGCGACCGCAATCCGACCTACGCGCCGGCCGAGGCCGTGCTCGCGGCGCTCGAGGGCGGGGCCGAGGCGCTGCTCTTCTCCTCCGGCATGGCGGCGGCGACGGCGGTGTTCCAGGCCCTGCGGCCCGGCGATCACGTGCTGGCTCCCACCGTGATCTACTGGGGCCTGCGCAAGTGGCTGGTCGAGACCGCGACGTCCTGGGGGCTGCAGGTGGAGCTGGTCGACACGACCGCGCCCGAGGCCGTGCGCGCCGCCCTGCGCCCCGGCCGCACGCGGCTTCTCTGGCTCGAGACGCCGGCGAACCCGACCTGGGCGGTGAGCGACATCGCTCTCCTCTCCGGCCTCGCGCACGAGGCGGGTGCCCAGGTCGCCGTCGACAACACCGTGCCGACGCCGCTGCTCACCCGGCCGCTGGAGCTCGGCGCCGACATCGTCATGCACTCCGCGACCAAATATCTGAACGGCCACAGCGACGTGCTCGCGGGCGCGCTGGTCGCGAGGCGGGCCGACGATGAGCTCTGGCTGCGCGTCCGCGCCATCCGGCACGACCAGGGCGCCATCCTCGGCCCGTTCGAGGCGTGGCTCCTCACGCGCGGCCTGCGCACGCTCCACCTGCGCGTGCGGGCCTCCTGCGGCAACGCCATGCACCTCGCGGCCCACCTCCAGCATCATCCCGCGATCGAGCGCGTCCTCTATCCCGGCCTGCCGACCCACAAGGGGCACACGCTGGCCGCGCGCCAGATGCAGGGCGGCTTCGGCGGGATGCTCTCGATCCTGGTCCGGGGCGGCGAGGCTGCCGCGATCGCCACCGCGGCGGGCGTCCGCCTCTGGAAGCGTGCCACCTCCCTCGGCGGCGTGGAGAGCCTCCTCGAGCATCGCGCTTCGATCGAGGGCCCGGGCTCGCCCGCACCACCGAGCCTGCTGCGGCTGTCGGCAGGGGCGGAGGACGTGGGCGACCTGATCGCGGACCTCGAAAGCGCGCTCGCGGCGGCGGGCCGGCCCAGCGGGCCGGCGTGACGCCGCGTCACCGCTCGAGATACACCCGGCATCCGCCCAACCGGGACGATGCGCCATCGCCGCTCTGGAAGAGAGCATCCATCGCCCTGTAGAAGCCGGTCAGCGAGTCGCACTGCGCCGAGACGTCCTGGTGCCGGTAGGTCGTCCATCGCCGATGCACGAACGCCGCATACTCGGCTGTAACATCCTCGAACCGCACGGTGGCAAATCCTGCATCTCTGAGCGCGCTGGTATATTGGTCCTCGGTCAGCAGTCCGGGGCACGCCACCTCGTCGCGGAGCAGGGCCTGATCCTGCGCCGAAAGCGCTCCTTTGGCGTAGAAGTCCGCGAGATACGCCCGGCCCCCGGCGCGCAATAGGCCGGCGAGCTTTCTCATCGCCCCGGCCTTGTCTGGCAGGTGCAGCAGACACAGAACCGAGATGAGGGTGTCCGCCGGCGTTTCCGGCGCGAACGCCATGACGTCGCTGATGGCGTACTGCACGGTGGTCTGCAAGCCGCAGGCCTGGACTATCCGTTGGCCCATCACGGCAATATCCGCCTGCAGCTCGATCGCGGTCACCGAATAGTGGAGGGAGCCGAACACCAATCCCGCCGGCCCAAATCCCGCCCCCACATCGATGAGGGAAGGACGGCCGTGCCGTCCGGGCGCTCCTTCGCCCGCCTCGAACCAGGTCCGCGCGTGGTGGAGTTCCACCTCGCCATAACTCATCAAGATGACCGGGAGGATCTCCGCCGGCGGAATCGGCCACCGCTCTCCGTGCTGTTCGAGGAATCGTGCAACCTGTGCGACCCGGGGCGTCTGATACAGCCCCATATGGTCTTTCAGCACTGTTGCCGCCGTGAGCGGCTCAGGCCCTGGGGTCGCGGCACTGCGGGGTGAGGCCTGTGCCACTGTCGATTGTTTCATCGAAAGCCCCTGAGCCGGGATGCTTCGGATGACCGGCTTTTGCGGATCGATCCTGCGCCGGCGCGCTCAATGCGGCAAGCCTCGAGCGCTCGAAGCAGCTGCCCACGCTCGACCAAGCGGGGTCGTGGACGCTACGTCCCGAGGGAACGGCCGAGCCGTCGATCACCTTCGATGCGGACGCCGTCTCCGATATTCCGCGCAATGCTCCGGAGACCGTCACCGCCACCGTCCTCGGCGTCGCGACCGGCGCCTAGGGTGCCGGCTCCTCCCCGCCCGCCGCCCCGCGCCTGCCCGTCGCCAGAAGGAAGATCTCCGAGCTGTCGCTTCGGGTCGCCTTGGGGCGCAGCAGCCGGTAGCCGGTGAAGTGGCGCTGGGCCAGGGGCATCAGGGCCGCCTCGGCACCCTTCACGAGCTTGAGGAGGCAGTTGCCGTCGGCGCGAAGAGCCCGGCTCGCGAAGTCGAGCACGGCCTCGCCCACGCCCTCGGCGCGGAGCCGGTCGACCGAGCGCTGGCCGGTCGAGGAGGCGGCGATGTCGCTCAGGACGAGGTCGGCCGGCCCGCCCAGCTCGGCCCTGATCCGGTCCTGGATCTCGGGGTCGAGAAAGTCGCCCTCGAGGATCGTAGCACCTCCGATGGGCTGGACGGGCAGAAGATCGACGCCCACGACCTGGGCTCCCCGCCCGGTCGCATACTGTGCCCAGCTGCCGGGTGCCGCTCCCAGGTCGATCACCCGGCTGCCGCGGCGGATCAGGCCGAAGCGCTCGTCGATCTCCTGCAGCTTGAACACCGAGCGCGCGCGAAAGCCCTTGGCCTTCGCGGCATGCACGTAGTCGTCGTTGAGCTGGCGCTTCAGCCAGGCGGTCGAGGCGGCGCTTCGCCGCTTCGCCGTCTTGACCTGCACCGTGAGCCGGCTGTCTGCTGCCATGCCTCGCTTCTTAGTCGAATGCCGGCCCGTCGGCCAGCGCACGGGCGAGCGACCAGCCCATCAGCGTGCTCAAGATGCCCTCGCGGACGCCGCGGTCGGCGACCCTCAGCCACTCGACCGGCCAGCGACGGTGCACCGCATCCAGGATGGCGCAGCCCGCGACGACGAGATCGGCCCGGCCGTGGCCGATGCAGGGATGGGCGGCGCGGGTGATGTTGTCGAGGGCGCGGAGCCGCTCCGAGACCAGGGTGACGTCCTCGAAGCGCATCGCGAGGCCGTCGACCTTGCGGCGGTCGTAGCGCCGCAGGCCCAGATGGACGGCCGCCAGGGTCGTGACGGTGCCGGACGTGCCAAGCATCTGGAGGTCGGCCGGAGCGCCCGGCAGCGGCATGGCCGGCGGGGCGCTCTGCGCCCGCTGCTCGAGCCGCTCCTCCACGAGGTCGACCATCCTGGCATAGGCCTCGGCGTCGATCTCGCCGCCGATCGTCTCCGACAGCGTCACGACGCCCAGCGGCAGCGAGATCGTCGCCCCCGGCTCCTCGCCGTCGAGCGCTGCCCGCCGGTCCACCCACATGACCTCGGTGCTGCCGCCACCGATGTCGACCATCATGATCTGGTCGACATCGGGATCGGCGAGCGGCAGGCAGCCCAGCATGGCGAGGCGTGCCTCCTCCTCCTGCCGCAGCACCTCGAGCGTCACGCCGGTCACCCGCTCGACGCGGCGGATGAACTCGGCCCCGTTCGTGGCACGCCGGCAGGCCTCGGTCGCGACGCAGCGGGCGCGGGCCACCCGGTGACGCTCGATGATCCGCCCGCAGATCTTGAGCGCGGCCAGCGTGCGCGCCATCGCCGGGTCGCTCAGCCGCCCGGTGCGGGCCAGGCCCTCGCCCAGGCGGACGATGCGCGAGAAGCTGTCGACGATCGCCAGCCCGTCCTCGGTGATCTCGGCCACCAGGAGCCGGCAGTTGTTGGTGCCGAGATCGAGCGCCGCCAGACGGGCCCCGGGCCCGAGCCCTGCGGCCGAGCGGTCGATCAGGGCTTCGGTGACGAGCATGTCCATGAGGCGTGTCGCTGACGATCGGATTGGGGGTTCGATGAGAAGATAGTAAGGCTTCGGGGATCACACATGCAAGCAACAGGCCATCAGGGGTGTCCGGCCGGCTCTTGTCCTGGCCGGCAGCGGTTGCTAACCCCTGGCGGCAGCGCGTCGCCGGGCGTGGCGCGTGAAGCCGGAGAGAGCGCGGATGACGGAGCCCCTCGTGGCGCAGAAGGCGCCCTTCAAGGTGGAGGTGCGGGCCGGCAAGACCTATTGGTGGTGCGCCTGCGGCAGGAGCGCCCGTCAGCCTTTCTGCGACGGCTCCCACAAGGACACCGGCCTCGAGCCCGTGGAGCACAAGGCCACGCAGGACGGCGCCCTCTTCTTCTGCGGCTGCAAGCACACGGGAGGCCGCCCGCTATGCGACGGGAGCCACAAGACGCTGTGAGGCGCAGCCTCAAGCTGGCGCGGCTGGCACCGCTGGCGCTGCCGGCGCTCATCGCCGCCTGCTCGACGCCTCCGCCGCCGCCGCTCTGCCCGAAGCCCGGCATCGTCGACCGCCTCTCGACCAACACGGTCTATCAGCCGGGTGCCAGCGAGGAGCCCTCGAGCATCCTCTTCCGCACGGCCATCGTCGGCTTCAGCGGCGGCTGCAGCTATTCGAGCGACAAGGTCGAGATGAAGCTCAACGTCGACATTTCGGCCACACCGGGCCCAGCCTACCGGGCGGGGACGATGCCGGTCCGCTATTTCGTGGCGGTGGCCGATCCCAAGGGCACCCTCCTCGACAAGCAGACCTTCGGCATCGACATCCCCCAGGCCCAGGGCACCGGGCCGGTCATCGTCCGCGACAAGCTCACCCAGACGATCGACGGCGCCACGGCCACCACCGGCCCGAATTACCGCGTCTATATGGGTCTCGACCTGCCCGAGGCGGAGGCCATGAAGCGGCTGGACGAGCGACCCTAGCCGCCGGAGAGCAGCCATGCGCATCGTCGAGATCCGCGAGGGCGCGGCACCGATCGCCTCCGCCATCCGCAACGCTTTCATCGACTTCAGCAAGATGACCTGCAGCATCTGCGCCGTCGTGACGGACGTGGTGCGCGACGGCAGGCCGGTCGTGGGCTTCGGCTTCAGCTCGAACGGCCGCTACGCCGCGGGTGCGATCATGCGCGAGCGGCTCATCCCGCGGATCATGGAGGCGAAGCCGGAAGCGCTTCAGGACCCCGCCACCGGCGGCCTCGACCCCGAGCGCATCTGGGCCTGCATGATGCAGAACGAGAAGCCGGGCGGTCACGGCGAGCGCTCGGTGGCGGTGGGCGTCGTCGACATGGCGGTCTGGGACGCGATCGCCAAGATCGAGCAAAAGCCGCTCTGGCGTCTCCTCGCCGACCGCTACCGCGGTGGCGTCGCCGACGAGAGTGTGTGGGTCTATGCGGCCGGCGGCTATTACTACCCCGGCAAGGGCCTGGCGGCGCTCCAGGACGAGATGCGCGGCTATCTCGATCTCGGCTACCGCGACGTGAAGCTCAAGATCGGCGGCGCCCCGCTCGAGGAGGACCTCAAAAGGATCGACGCCGTGGTCGAGGTCGTGGGCGATCCGGCCCACGTCGCCGTCGACGCCAACGGCCGCTTCGACCTCGAGACCGCCATCGCCTATGCCCGGGCGCTCGAGCCCTACGGCCTCCTTTGGTACGAGGAGGCGGGCGACCCGCTGGACTACGCGCTCCAGGCCGAGCTCGGCCGCCACTACGGCCCGCCCATGGCCACGGGCGAGAACCTCTTCTCCATGCAGGACGCCCGCAACCTGATCCGCCACGGCGGCATGCGGCCCGAGAAGGACTGGCTGCAGTTCGACTGTGCCTTGTCCTACGGCCTCGTCGAGTATCGGCGCACCCTGGCCATGCTCGAGGAGAGCGGCTGGTCCACCCGCCGCGTCGTCCCGCATGGCGGCCACCAGATGTCGCTCAACATCGCGGCCGGCCTGCATCTGGGCGGCAACGAGAGCTACCCGGGCATCTTCCAGCCCTTCGGCGGGTTCTGTGACGACATCCGGGTCGAGGACGGCCGCGTGCGCCCGCACGACACCCCCGGCATCGGCATCGAGCGCAAGGCCGGCCTGCGGCGCGTCCTGAAGGACCTCTTGGACGTGTGAGCCGGGCGGGCGCGGCCATGCCTCGGTTCCACGAGCTCGCCGTCGCCGAGATCCGTCATGAGACGTCCGCCTGCGTCTCGCTGCGCCTCGATCTGCCCGAGGGTTTGCGCGAGACCTTCGCCTTCACCCAGGGCCAGCACCTCATCCTGAAGGCCACGGTCGACGGCCAGGAGCTGCGGCGCACCTACTCCATCTGCGCCGGGGTGGGCGAGGGCGAGCTCAGGATCGCGGTCAAGCGGCAGCCGGGCGGCCGCTTCTCGACCTTCGTCAACGAGCGGCTCCGGGTCGGCGATCGGCTTCTCGTCATGCCGCCGGCCGGCCGCTTCTTCACCCCGCTCGACCCCGAGGCGGCCCGCCTCTACGTGGCCTTCGCCGCCGGCTCCGGCATCACGCCCGTCCTCTCGATCCTCAAGACGGTCCTGGCGCGCGAGCCAAAGAGCCGCTTCGTCCTCGTCTACGGCAACCGCACCGCGGGCGACATCCTCTTCCGCGAGGAGCTTTTCGACCTCAAGAACCGCTACCTCGACCGCCTCGGCCTCCACCTCGTCCTCTCGGGCGAGGCCGAGGATGTTTCCTTGCTCGCCGGCCGCATCGATCCCGATCGCGTGCGCCGCTTCTGCGCCGGCATCATCCCGGCCCAGGAGGTCTTCGCCTGGTTCGTCTGCGGCCCGGCGCCGATGATCGGCGACGTCTCGGCCGCCCTCGAGGGGCTGGGTGTCGACCGACAAAAGATCCACGTCGAGTTCTTCACGCCCGCCGGCAACGCGCCGCGCCAGAGCCTGCGCGGGTCTCCCGTCGTCGAGGCCACGGGCGACGCCTGCCGCCTCACGGTGATAGCCCAGGGCCAGCGGCGGGAGCTCGACCTCGCCTTCAACGACAGCTCGATCCTCGATGCGGCGCTCGAGGCCGGCGTCGACCTGCCCTTCGCCTGCAAGGGCGGCGTGTGCTGCACCTGTCGCTGCCGTCTCGTCGAGGGCCGCGTCGCCATGACCGCCAACTACGCGCTCGAGGAGCAGGAGCTGGCCCAGGGCTACATCCTGGCCTGCCAGGCGCGCCCGCTCACCGACCGGGTGACCATCGACTACGACCAGCCCTGAGGCCCGCTCTCGGTGGACGCGGCAAAAGGGCTGGTCCGTCCTCGCGGCATTGGCTACACCTGAAGGCTAACAGAAGAGCGGGCGGCCTGCGGCTTCCGGAAGGTTGTCGGCGCGTGATGGCCAGGCTGGGCGGTAACCACTGATGGCGGCGGCAGAGGGCTGCCCCGCCGTGACGACGATGCAAACTCTTCTGGCGGCGGGCTCCGTTCCGGCTCCTGCCGTCGCGCCGTCCCGCTGCGCCCTGCGTGCGGGAGGTGGCGCTGCCGCCGCGGGCGCGCATGCCCTGGCCCGTGTCTCCGACTTAGGCGCCCATGGGCCCAGCCGGCCATGGGAGCGCTAGGCCCGTGTCCCGCCGCTTCCTCTATCTGCTCTCGGTGATGCTGGTTCTGATCGGCCCGGGTGCCGGGGTGCTGCTGGCGACGCGGCTCACCGGCACGGTGGCCGACAGCCTGCGTCGCGTCACGGCGCCGTGCGTGGTGATGCGGATGCTCGACCAGCGGGGGCTGTGGACCATCTTCCGCGAGGGGCCGCTCTCCACGCTCCAGCGCCAGCATGGCGGCGGCTCGATCGCCGATCTCGTGATCAGGCTCTCGCCGGCGGGGGGCGGGCCGCCGCTCCCGCTCATCGTGCCGTCGGTGCCCTCGCGCTACGTCCTGCGCGGGCATGCCGGCGTCTCCATCCTGCAGGTCGCCATCCATGAGCCCGGTCGATACCGGCTGGATGCCCACTATCCCGCGGGCAGGTCCGGCCCGCCGGTGGTTCTGGCGATCGGGCGGGACACCGTGGGCGCTCTCCTCCTGCTGAGGGTGGCGGCCGTGGCGATCGGGCTCGCGGGCGCATGCGCGGGCGTGGCGCTCGCCATCTGGACCCTGCTCGGCCGCCCCGGCCCCATCCGGAGCTTGCCGCCCGAGGAAGCCCACTCCTCCTACGAGTAGAGCGGGCGCGGCGTCGAGGGAGGCCTGCCCGCGACCTGGCTCGGACTCCCCCAAGGGTCCCGCTCAGGGTGCCACCTTGGCCGGCGGCGCGCCCACGAAGCGGCGGTAGAGCCAGCCGATGGCGATGAGGCAAAGGCCCAGACCGAGGAACGAGGCGGCGCGGTAGAGGCCCTCCAGCTCACCGAGATCGAACAGAAAGGCCTTCAGGACCGCGACGCCGGCGACCACCAGGGCCGCGGCACGCAGCATGCGATCGCCGCGCCGGATGCCCTGCGCCAGGAGCAGCCCGGCAAAGGCGAGCCAGCCGGCCGAGTAGGCCAGCCACTCCCCCTCCGAGGTGGCCCCGGTCATGACGGGGCCCTGGAAGAGGTGGCGGATCTCGAGCGTGAGCCACGCCAGCCCCAGCATCAGGCCCAGGCCACGCGCGACACCGGCCAGATCCTGCCTCGGCACCGCCCGCGCGATGGGCCAGGCGAGCAGCGCCGGCAGGGCATAGGCGGGAAGCAGGAGGTTCGAGATCGGCAGCGCGCCGACAGGCTGGCCCGTGACCACCGGGTTGAGCGGGCCGAGGTTCACGAGCAGCGTCTGCGCGGCGCCCAGGGCCAGCAGGAGCGGCCAGCCGAGCCGGGGGATCAGGCGTTCCGGCTCGCGCCGATGCTGCCACAGCAGCGCCAGCCCCGTGGCGAGCCAGGCCAGCGCCTGCGCGCTCGATTCGAGAAGCGCCGGCATGAGCGCGTTCGGCTCGCCCAGCAGCTCGCGGCTGACGCGGAGCACCAAAAGCAGCCAGAAGAGCAGGGCGCCGCCATCGAGCAGCGCTGTCAGCCCATCATCGCGCTGGCGCCGGAACAGTCGGGCCGCCAGTGCCATCAGCAGCATCGGCCCGCCGCAGCTCACCATGGCCGCGAGCATCCCCCGCCCGGTATCGAGCAGGTAGGGATCGAGCCCCAGGCCGGCGCGGATCAGGATGATCGTCGCGAGCCAGCGCGCGGGCCGGCGCATCTCCGGCAGCTCGAGGCGCAGCGCTACCCAGCCCATCGCCGGCAGCAGCGTGGCGAGCGCCAGGGTCAGCCAGCCCTTCTCGAGGACGAACGCGGCACCCAGCGCCAGGGCACCCGCCACGCCCACCGCATAGGCGGCCTGTGCCGGGCGCAGCGCCGGACGGCGCGCGGCCCGCTCGGCGAGGGCGAGATTGCCGGCCGCGAGCACGAGCGCCGTCCAGGCCAGCGGCGGGCTGAGGGCAAAGCCGGCGAGGCGCCAGTAGCCGACGGCCAGCGCCGCCAGCGGCACGGCGACCGCGAGCCCCGCCCAAAAGCCGGGTCGCGGCGCCCGCCATGCGGCCAGCGTGCCGGCCACCGCCCACAAAGCCCCGACGAGCAAAAGCGCCTGGGCGAGCGGGGCCGCTGCCGGGGCAACCCAGAGCAGCGGGTCGAGCGCCCGGTCGAGCGGGCCCGGGGCACCCTCGGCAAGCGCCCGGGCCGGGATCTGCCAGGCGGCGGCAGCGAGGAGGTCGGCCGTGGCCGCCATGGCGGCGAGCCAGCGCTCCTCCGGGCGCAGCAGGCCGGCGCCCAGGCAGGCGAGCGACAGGACGGCCAGGGCCGCCATGGGGGCTGCCGTGTACGCGATGCCGGCGAGGCTCAGGACGAGAAGGATCAGCGCTGCCCCGACCAGCGCCCGGCTGGACCGCCCTTCGCCACCCGGGCCCTGCTGCCGGAACGCCAGCGTCGCCTGGCCGGCCAGCCCCGCTACCAGCGCGAAGGCGGCCATCGGCAGGCCATCCGCCGGCACGGCTCGGGTCACGAGCCAGAGCAGCGCCCAGAAGAAGGCACCGGCGAGATTGAGCCAGCCGAGCCAGGGCCAGCGGGCACGGCCGGCCAGCGTCTCGAGGCTCGCCGCCACCACCGCGAGATAGGGAAAGAGCGTCCAGGCCGAGGGATGCCCGCTGCCGACGATGGCCGGCACGAGATAGGCGCCGGTGGCGCCGAGAAGGCCGACGAGGCCTCCGAACAGAAGGCCCAGCGAGACGCCCAGCATCGCCACGAGCGCCAGGAGAAGGAAGGCCACGGGCGGCTCGATGAGGCCGTAGAGGGCATAGGCCGCGGCCGCGGCGCCGTAGAGCGCCACGAGCCCGCCGGCGGCGAGCGCCGCGGGCACATGGTCCGGCGGTCCCTCGGCCCGCGTCCGCGTCCGCAGCCGGGCGGCAAGCGCGATCAGCGCGAGGCCCAGCAGGGCCACCAGCGCCAGGCGCACCGTCGGCCCCAGCAGGCCCGCCTCGACCGCATAGCCGGCAGCGAACAGCCCGCCCAGGCCCAGCGCGCCGGCGCCGAGCCAGACCAGCCAGCGCTCGGCGAGGCGCGTCTCCAGGCTCGCCCGGGCAGGACGGGCAGCCCCGGCCGGCCCTGCGCTCGGCGCGTCGGCGACGGAGGGCTCGGGCGCGGGCGGCGGTCGCTGCGGCGTGGCGCTCGCGGCTGCCGGAGCCTCGGCCGCGGGCTCTGCAGCCCCGATGGTCAGGCGTGCCACCTGCGCCTCGAGATCGGCCACGCGCCGCCGCAACCGGCTCGCCTGCGCCAAGGCCAGGATGGCGAGCACGGGGCTGGCGAGCACGAGCAGCGCCACGAGGACGAAGGGAGCGACATCCAACAAGGCGGTCACCCGCGCGGCCGACGACGCGACCCCGGGGAGGCAGGGTCGACAGGGCCCGGACGCGAACTATAGTCCCCGGCGCCGCTCAGGGGGTAGCCCGGCGCGGCGGAAACGCATCGAGGGAGCCGCACGCATGCGCTATCTGCACACCATGGTCCGTGTCACCGACATCGAGGAATCGCTCAGCTTCTACCGTGACAAGCTCGGGCTCAAGGAAGTCCGCCGCATGGAGAACGAGAAGGGCCGTTACACGCTCATCTTCCTCGGCTCGGACGAGAACCCGGAGGCCCAGGTGGAGCTCACCTACAACTGGGATCCCGAGACCTACTCGGGCGGGCGCAACTTCGGCCATCTCGCCTACTCGGTGAAGAACATCTACGAGCTGTGCCAGTCGCTGATGGACAAGGGCGTCACCATCAACCGCCCGCCGCGCGACGGCCACATGGCCTTCATCCGCTCGCCGGACGGCATCTCGATCGAGCTCATCCAGCAGGGCGAGTCGCTGCCGCCGGCCGAGCCCTGGAAGTCGATGCCCAACACCGGGGCCTGGTGAGCCTCGCGCTCCAAAGGGCGATCCTTCGCGAGGGGGCGTCGATGCCGATCGGCGCCCCTTCGCACGTGCAGCAAAGCGCGACAGGCCATTTTGGCCTTGACATAGCGAGGTCGTGCGCGTCGCTCGCGGACTTTTCCGAGAATTCATGCTGCGACCGCGTCGATGCCAATGACGTGTGGTCAGCCATGCGTTATTCTCTTGCCAGTTATGCGAGAGGACAACGCCCCTATGGACCGACGTGTGCGCACCTTCTGGGTCGTGCGCCAGCGGTACCAGCGCGCAGCCTGGATCGCCAGCGGCATAGGCGGCGTGGTGGGCCTGTTCCTCGTCGCCTTGATCCTTCGCCTCGACCTCGCAGACGGCAAGCTCTCCGGCGGCGGCGTGGTCGCCTGCATCATCCTGCTCGTGGCTTTCACCCTCGTGCCGCGGATCGTCGTCCGCCTGATGTGGCGCGCCGCGCGCCGGCAGCACTATTGGGAGTGGCAGTAGGGGAGGCCGGGGCCCTCTTCCGACGGCCGGCGAGCGCCTACCGCTCCGGTGCCGTCGCGGGAGACGAGGCACCGGCGCACGGTCTCACGTCCTTCAGCCGATGCTCGTGCTTCAGCGACCAGTCGCGCAGGGCGCTCAAGGCCGGCATCAGGTCGATGCCGGCCTGGGACAGCTCGTACTCGACGCGCGGAGGAATCTCGGCGAACGCCTTGCGGATGACGATGCCGTCCTCCGCGAGGCTGCGCAGCTGCTCCGTCAGCATGTGCTGCGTGATGCCGGGAAGGCGCCGGCGCAGCTCGCCGAAGCGGCACGGGCCCAGGATCAGGCTGCAGACGATCTCGATCTTCCATTTGCCCGTGATGGCGCGGATGCCGCGCTGGAACCGCATCACGTCGATCGGCGCCGGCCCGGTGCAGCCGTCGCAATCCTCCCCATAGGTCCGAGGCTGAACGGTCTGGTTTTCCATACCTGGTCCGGAGATCCATCCTGCTTGAGCTCTTGATGCTAACGCCTGATCTGCTCGCCCATCAACACACCGCACGGAGGAGGGCTGGATCGGATGAGCACGGTTCTGGTGACCGGAGGGTCGGGCTTCGTCGCGAGCCACGTGATCCTGCGGCTCTTGAAGGAAGGTCACGCCGTCCGCACGACGCTCCGTGATGCCGGCCGGGAGGCGGAGCTCCGCTCGATGCTGCGGCATGGCGGGCAGGAGCCGGGCGATCGGCTGCAGCTCCTCGAGGCCGATCTGACCCGCGATCGCGGCTGGGATCGCGCCGCCCGGGGCTGCGAGCATGTCCTCCACGTGGCCTCGCCCTTTCCCCAGGGCGAGCCCGAGGATGCGGACGAGGTGATCGTGCCCGCGCGTGACGGGGTCCTGCGCGTCCTGCGCGCGGCCCGCGATGCCGGCGCGAGGCGCGTGGTGCTGACGTCCTCCTTCGCGGCCGTGGGCTACGGGCGCGTGAGAAAAACGCCCTTTACCGAGGAGGACTGGACCGAGCCCGATGCGCCCAACCCGGCCTACATCCGCTCCAAGGCCGCAGCCGAGCGCGCGGCCTGGGACTTCATGGAGCGGGAGGGCGGTGCCCTCGAGCTCTCGGTCGTCAATCCCACCGGCATCTTCGGCCCGACCCTGGGCCGGCACCTCTCGGCCTCGGTCGCGCTGATCAAGCGCATGCTCGACGGCGACATGGCGGAGCTGCCCGACATCTGGTTCGGCGTGGTCGACGTCCGGGACGTGGCGGACCTGCATCTCCGCGCGATGACCCGCCCCGAGGCCAAAGGCGAGCGCTTCATCGCGGTGGCCGGGCCCTCGCTCGCGATGAGCGACGTCGCGGCCATCCTGCGCCGCGATCTCGGCGACGCCGCGGCCCGCGTTCCTGTGCCCCGGGCAGCACCCGATCCGGCCAAGCGCCGCAATTCCACGAGCGCCAAGGCGCAGCGCCTCCTCGGCTGGCGGCCGCGCCCCGCCGAGGAGGCGATCGTCGCGACCGCCCGGAGCCTGATCGAGCAGGGGCTCCTGAAGCCCTAGCCGCGGCGGGCGATCATCTCCACCGGCGCCAGCAGCCCCTGCTCGAGCATGCGCACGAGGTTGGCGAAGCGCGGCCGCGCGTCCTCGCCCAGCAGCGTCGCGATGCTGAGCGGTGGCGGGCCGCCGGCGGCCTGGCGGGCGCGCATCCGGGCGAAATGGGCGAGCCCCGCCTCGCGGCGGTCGCGCTCCGCGACGAGGGTGAAGCCGGCGCCCGCCAGCGCCTGGCGATAGGCGGCGGGCGTCTCGACGAAGGAGGCCGTCTCGTCCGCGGCCCAGGGCACCGGGAAGGTGATGGCTCCCTCGGCCAGACGCATCACGTCGTAGACCGCGAAGCGGCCGCCCGGGCCGCAGCACCCGCGCCACCTCGGCGCAGAGGCGCTGCTTGTCCGGGATGTTCATGCCGACATGGAGCAGCGTGGCGAGCTCGAAGCTGGCGTCGGGCAGGGGCAGGTCGAGGATGCTGCCCTGCCGGAACGCGGCCTTGCCGTCGAGCCCGACCAGCCTGGTGAGGCTCTGGGCCACGCTGACGAACTCGGGCGTGAGGTCGATGCCGGTCACCTGGCAGCCATAGCGGTGCGCCAGGAGCCGGGCCGGGCCGCCGATGCCCGAGCCCAGGTCCAGGACGGCCATGCCGGGGGTGAGGTCGAGCTGGTCCAGCAGCCCGACGGTCGCCTCGCGGCCGCCGACATGGAACTCGTCGACCGCCGCCAGATCGTCGATCGTGATCTCGCCGGGCGTCCGCCCCTGGGTGCCGAGCCCTTCCATGATCGCCGCCTCGAGCGAGCCGTGCGCGTAGTGGCGGGCGACGGAGGTCTCGATCTTGCTCATGGGGCTTCTCTCCTGTGGCTGTGCCGTTCGGGCCTTCTTCTCATATAGGCCCGGCGCCGGCGCGTGGCCCGGCCCGATCACTCGGGATAAGTCTCCCTGCCGCCCGGCGCCGTCCTCTTGAAAAGAACAAAAACAAGAGGATTGCCGGGCTCGGCCATGGCGTCGCTGCGCTGGCCCGTCACCTCGCCGGCGACAGCGCTCGCATACTCCGCCACCACCTCGCCGAAGCTGTCGCGCTGGACGGCCACCTTCTGTCCGGCCTCGACCTTGTCGTTGAGCCTGACCAGATGCTCGACGAGCCCGCCCTGGGTCGCAAGGATCGGGAACGCGCTGTCGCCGACGAAGACACGCACGTCCTTGCCGGTGCGCCCCATCGGCCCCGGCACGATGCCGTGGTGCTTGAGGACGTTCATGGTGCCTTCCACGAAGAGCGGGATCATCGCGAGGTCCAGCACGCGCGCAGCACCGATCTCCGGCGTGAAGGCCGGAATGCCCGCGTCGATGAAGGCGTTGTGCAGCACACCGGGATAGACGTGGTTGTCGAAGACCTGGCCCACGGGATAGAGGTCCACCATCGCCTTGATCTCGGGCACGTCCATGCCCGCGATGTTGAAGGCCGTCACCTCGAACCCGGTCGTGCCGGTATGGAAATCGATCGCCGCATCGGCGTTCGGCCGCAGCAGGCGATCGAACAAAAGGGCCGCATGCCGGCTGGCCGCGGTGGCGCCGTTCTCGTTCCCGGGCCATTCCCGGTTCATGTCGATCAGATCGGCCCCTCTGCCCATGTCGGGCCACCGGCGCTGCATGCTTTCCAGCGCCGGGCTCGAGACGTCCGTCACCGCCATCACCGTGCCCGACATTTTTTCCGGCTCGAGCTGGCCCATCACGGTCTGCACCGTGTGCACGGAGCTCATCTCGTCGCCATGCACGCCACTCACCAGCACGACCCGCTTGCCCGGCCTGGCCCCCCTGGCCACCGTCACCGACACATACCAGTGCTGCCCGGTGGGCATCCGCACCCCCTGAAAGTACAAAAAATGCTTCATGCCGGGTGCCAGGTCCCCCACGTCGAGCGCGCTGACGACCTTTTTTCCCTCGATCGTATCGCCGGTATAGACCGTGCCCGATGAGGTCCCCGACGAGGCCGTCGCCGCAGCCTCGGCATTCGCGGTCCCGGAGGCTCCAGCAATCGTAGCCGACGCGCCGGCTGTAGCGGCCGATGCGATCAAAAACTCGCGGCGGTCGAGGTGCTCGTGCGGCCCGTTCGACATGACGCAGGTCCTTCAGGTGTTGGTCTCACGGAGCGTGAAATGCTGCTGTGCTGCTCGCTCGGCAAGGCGCGCAGTGCGTGTGAAGATGAGTTCGATGCACGTGAGCAATTGCCTGCCCTGGGTTTAGGAGACCCTTACTGTAGCGTCCCCTTTCGGCAACCATAACGCGCCAGTCCACCCGCACAATCTCTGGCGGCCTGCCTTTCGTGCCTGAGGGTGGGTGCCCGACGGGCAATGTGGTATCTGTCTGTTGTTGCATATGCGCCTGCTGCCCGGTTCAGATCCATGATGGAACACTTCTTCCCGCTTGCGGCGCCGCCGAGCCCAAGCAGCAGATCCAAGCGGCACCACCACGTCCCGAGGATGCTGCAAAAGCGGTTCACGGCCTCATCTGACCTGCTTTATTTTTTCGATAAGCGGTTTCCCGAACTTGGCGTTCGGCAAACTGGCTCCGGGAACCTCTTTGTCATCACAAAATACCATACTTTCGTTGCCGCCGACGGCACAGAACACACCCACCTTGAGGATATGTACGCCCGCCTCGAAGCCAGGGCCGATCCAGTGATCGAAAAGCTTGTTGGATCCGCACGAAATGGCCTTGCGCCGCGACTGATGCCCATGGAGAAGGCCATCTGGAGCCTTTTTCTGTTTCACCAATGGAAGCGGTCGCCGGACGTTCAACGGCGCTTTTTTGCCAAGTTCGATCAGATCGTTCCCGAGTTTGTAGAACGCTTCGAGAATGAGCATCGGGCGCTGACCGTTGAAGAGCGCGCGATGCTCGAAAGCCCAGAGATGATGCAACGCATTCAGAACAACGTGCGAGTCAGCTCCATGGCCGACCGCGGCGAGCGTGTGGAGCGGGCCTTAGCAATGCGCGGGATCGCTATCGCCGCCCTTCATCATCCCAGAAAGAGCTTTGTGATTGGTACCAACCCGGTAGTCAGGTTTCCACCTGGCGGAATCCCCTTGACTGATCCAAGGGTCGAGCTCTGGCTTCCTATCGCCTCGGATGTAGCCGTCTGCTCCTACGGCGAACCGAAGTCGGAACGGATCTTCCCTTCCCTCGACGCCGCGCAAGTTAGGACCCTCAATCGAACCATCTTCGAGCAGAGCACCGTCATCGCTGCGCGGTCTCCCGAGCTGATTGCTTCCTTGGCGCGCCCAAGATAGCTCCGGGAGGGTCGGTGTGTCAGGGGAATCGCCCCGGCATCTGCGCATGGCCATTTCCCTCAATCGGCATTTCTCCGAAGCGCCTCATTTACTGGATCGAAAGCAGTCTGAACAATAGTGTTCGCGAATCGGACTCGAGGGTAATCTGAAACGGCCAATAGCCTTGGGGCCGGACAAAAACCCGCTGCTTGTTTTATTCTGCGGTGGCGAAATTTATGGTCGCTCGAAAGCCTTCAGATCCACAAGGTGGAATAAATAGCGTATCGCTATCCCATGGAGTATCTCCTTTGAATTGCGTGGCCTAGCGCTGAATTTGCAAAAAAGGGAATACGGGAATCGAGAGCAACCTCCACGCTCGTGTCGGCATTAGGTGGAGGCGGAGAATTACACGTCACGCATAGCTTTTCGGGCGTCTCATAGCTCACCACGGCGGCATCCTTGGGCCCAGGATCAGTGTGCGCGGCAGTAGTCCGTAGGATCATCTCCTCCCACGGGCTGTCATATTCCGCATTACGTTAGGAATGTGTTCGTGATCTATAATTCGCATCTTTTGTAACTGAGGTCGAAATCCTCTCCTTCGCTTTATGGCAGGCACCTCTCTTCCCCTTTTGGGTTCGTCTCCGCATATGAAGTGCGTCGGTCCTCATAGCCACTGCCGATCGGAACTTGGGTCTCTACCGTATAGGGCCCGACAGTCGCCCCCATCACGCGAGCGAGAAGCTTGTGCTCGGCGGGCGGCGGCGGCGAGTGCGTTGGCACCCAGGAGAACCAAGAGAAATGAGGTTTGGGCGCTCGAAATACCAAGGTCACAAAGCCGTATTCGTCCTCGGTGGTCTGGACCTTGATCGCGTGCGGGGCCAGCGCCGGCCTCTTGCTGGAGGCCGATCGGGAGGGTCCGCCGTTGATGGAGAGAGTCGCTTGATCCTTCACGCCGCGGCTCCGAGCAGCCTTGGGAGGCGGATCAGATTGTAGGCGGCGGCGGTGAGGGTGAAGTACCAACGCACGCACTCGATCCCGCGCAGGCGGGTTCGAGCCTGACCGGCCGTTGTCTTGATCCAGCCGCCGTGAAGCGAGCTCACACGAGCTTCGCTCACGGTCTCGCCTCACCATCGATGCGCTTCCTGATCCGCTGGCTGGCGATGTAGCCAGCCTGCTGGGTCGTCCGCCCGTCGATCGCCGAGCGGCGGCCGCTGGTGTTCTGCGCGATATGGGGCGTGACCCGCCGCTCGCGCAGCTCGAGGATGAAGCTCCCCGCGTTAGAGCCCAAATTGGCGGCGACGGGGAGGTTGGCCTGTCTGGCCTCCGACCCGTCGCTGCGCCATGCTCAGGGCACCCCAACACCTCCGCAGGAGGCTCCGTGCAACCCATGCACCCCACGCTCACCCGCCGCCGCCTCCTGCGCCAAGGCATCGCCGCCGGCTCTCTTTTGTCACTCGGCACCGCCGGCCTGCCGCGCCGCGTCCTCGGTGCCACGCCCGTCCACCTCCGCCTGCTCGAGACGACGGACATCCACATGTTCGTCTACCCCTACGACTATTACCGCGACCGCGAGGACGACACGGTGGGCCTCGCCAAGGTCGCCACCCTGATAAAAAAAGCGCGGGCCGAGGCGCCCAACAGCCTTCTTCTCGACAATGGCGATTTCCTTCAGGGCAACCCCATGGGCGACTACATGGCCTATGAGCGGGGCATGAAGGAGGGCGACGTCCACCCGATCGTCCGCGTCATGAACGGGCTCGGCGTCGAGGCCGCCACGCTGGGCAATCACGAGTTCAACTACGGCCTGCCCTTCCTCGACAAGGCGCTGGCCGGCGGCCGCTTTCCGTTCGTCCTCGCCAACCTCGCCCGGGGCGGCCTGGGCTCGGGGCCGCGCGCCGACAAAACCTACCTGAAGCCCTACGTGATCCTGGAGCGTGAGCTCGTCGACGGCGACGGCGCCAAACAGCCGATCAGGATCGGCGTCATCGGCTTCACCCCGCCGCAGATCATGATCTGGGACCGCGCCAACCTCGAGGGAAAGGTCCAGACGCGCGACATCGTCGAGACCGCCAAGGCCTGGCTGCCCGAGATGAAGGAGGCGGGTGCGGACATCGTCATAGCCCTCTCGCACTCCGGCATCGCCAAGGGCCCCGCCAGCGACGGTGCCGAGAACGCCAGCCTTTATCTCGCCGCCGTCGACGGCATCGATGCCATGTTCACCGGCCACCAGCACCTCGTCTTCCCCGGCCCCGATTTCTCCGGCATCGAGGGTGCCGACCTGGCGACCGGCCATCTGATGAAAGTGCCGGCCACGATGGCGGGCTTCTGGGGCAGCCATCTGGGCGTCATCGATCTCGTGCTGGCAAAGGACGGCGGCAGCTGGCACGTGCTCGACGCCAAGGTCGAGAACCGCCCGATCTATGCCCGCGAGGGCCGCAAGGTGACCCCGCTCGTGGGCGCGGAGCAGGCCGTCCTCGATGAGGTCAAGCCCGAGCACGAGGCGACGCTCGCCTATGTCAGGCGGCCCGTCGGCAAGACGTCGGCCCCCATCAACTCCTACTTCGCCCTCGTCGCCGACGATCCCTCGGTCCAGATCGTGAGCAACGCGCAGCTCTGGTACACGGCCCAGATGCTGGCCGGCGGCCCCTACAAGGACCTTCCATCTGTTGTCGGCCGCCGCCCCCTTCAAGGCGGGCGGCCGCGGCGGCCCCGACTACTATACCGACGTCCCCGCCGGCCCCATCGCCATCAAGAACGTGGCCGACCTTTATCTCTACCCCAACACCGTCCGCGCCGTGCTCATCGACGGCG
Organism: uncultured Alphaproteobacteria bacterium; assembly: GCA_963735065.1. GTDB lineage: Bacteria > Pseudomonadota > Alphaproteobacteria > Geminicoccales > Geminicoccaceae > CAVTJL01. The sequence goes on from CAVTJL010000001.1 coordinate 1,728,002, forward strand.
CCACGGTGAAGGAATGGCTCGAGCGCTCGGCCGGTATTTTTGTCAGTATCGACCCCGCCGGCGGCGAGCAGGCGCTGATCGACCAGAGCTTCCCGTCCTACAATTTCGACATCATCGACGGCGTCACCTACGAGATCGACCCGACCCAGCCCTCGAAATACGGCAGCAAGGGCGAGGTCCTGGACGCCAGCGCCAACCGGATCAAGAACCTGCGCTTCAAGGGCCAGCCCATCGACCCGTCCCAGAAGTTCGTCGTGGCCACCAACAACTACCGCGCCTCGGGCGGCGGCAGCTTCCCCGGCCTCGACGGCACGAACATCATCCTCCAGGCGCCCGACACCAACCGCGACGTCATCGTCCGCTACATCGTCGAGCAGGGCACGATCGACCCCAGCGCCGACGGCAACTGGCGCCTCGCCGCCACGACCGGCAAGGCAAAGCTGATCTTCGAGACCGGCCCCGCCGCCGAGGCCGCCGCCAAGGGCAGGAAGGACGTGACCTACCTCGGCCTCTCGCCCGACGGCTTTGCCAGGTTCGCGCTCGATCTCTAGGGAGAGGGCCGGGCCGATCCCGACCTTCCGTGTCGGTCACGCCATCCTGGCGCCGCGCCAGACGTCGAGCGACCAGCGGTCGCGATGGCGCAGCAGCAGCAGGGCCACGAAGCCGGCCATGATCGGCACGGTATCGGTGCGCAGGCGCGCCAGGACATAGTCCTCGTTGAGCCCGGCGAAGGGCAGAAGGATGCTCGGCAGGATCAGGGCCATCGTGACGCCGTGCATCGTGAGCCCGAGCCCGTAGCTCAGCACCCGCCTGTAGCCGGCGGCCATCATCAGGCAGACCAGGATCTGCGCCGCGCCGAAGAGGTAGGGCAGGCCCTGGCCTATCGGGATGCCGTGGATGTTCGCCCAGAGCCCGGCATATTGCTGCGGATCGAGGATCTTGTTGACTGCCCAAACGAACAGAAACCAGGCCAGCGCGCAGCGCAGGACCAGCAGCGCCAGCGCGTCCCTTTTTCCTTCGTCCTTGGGCGGCATGTCGTCGTCCCCGATCGATCCCCGGCCCGGGCGTTGATCCCGGCAGGATCTCGCAGGGTAGCAAAGCCGGCCGGCCCGTGCCATCGGCTCCGGACGACGGGGGCCGCCCGGTCGCTCAGTAGGTGGCGCGCCCGCCCGAGAGGTCGAAGACGGCCCCGGTGCTGAAGCTGCAGGCGGGCGAGGCGAGCCACGCCGTGAGCTCCGCCACCTCCTCGACCGTGCCCAGCCGCCCCATCGGGCTCTTGGCGATCATCGTCGCCACCTGCGCCTCGGTGAGCTGCTCCAGGAGGTCGGTCTCGATCGCCGCCGGGGCGATCGCGTTCACGAGCACGCCCGTCCGCGCCAGCTCCGTCCCCAAGGCCTTCACGAACGCGATGACACCGGCCTTGGAAGCGCTGTAGGCGGCGAGCGTCGGCGTCCCCTCCTTGCCCGCCAGCGAGGCGATCGCCACGATCCTCCCCCAGCCGTTTTTCTTCATCGCCGGCACCACCGCCCGGCAGCTGACAAACGTGCCGGTGAGGTTGATGTCGAGGACGCGGCGCCAGTCGGCGAGGGGGCAGTCCTCCACCGCCGCCGTCGGCCCGATGATGCCGGCATTGGCGACCATGATGTCGAGGCGCCCGTGGCGGTCCAGCGTCTCCTTCGCGGCCGCCGCCACCACGGCCTCGTCGGTGACGTCGACGCGGATGGTCGGGATCTCGGGCGCGTCGGCCAGGTCCCAGATCACGACCTCGGCGCCCGCCCGCCGCAGGCGCCGCGCCACGGCGAGGCCGATCCCCCTGGCCCCGCCCGTCACCACGGCCACGCGCCCCTCAAGATCGCCCTCGCTCATCACACCTCCACCACCAAGGGGTGCCGCCCGCTCGCTCGGGCGGCCTAACCCCCTCAGCGCTGGATGTCGAGCCCGCTCACCTTGGCCACCGTGGTGTGCTCGCCGGTGATGCCGAAATCGTCGTCGTTGATCAGCATCAGCGACCCGTCGCCGAAGAACGCCAGCGCCCTCGATCTTGCCCGGCAGCTCCTTGTGTCTTGCTGCTGTCGAGCACGAGGCGCTTCGTGACGGCCGTGATCTTGGCGTCGGCAAGGGAGGTCTGCTCGAGCGTCGGGCTCGTCGCCGGATCGTCCCACTTGGACCCGTGGATGTCGGTGGCCCCGCTCACGTCGATCTCGTAGATCCGCGTCGTCTTGTCGGTGCGGTCGTCGATGAGGAAGCGATGATCGTCGATGCCGCGCAGATCGCTCACCCGCGCCGTGCTCTGCGCCTTCGCCTCCTCGCCCGGGAAGTCCTTCATGGGCGTCATCTCGTAGACATACTCAGCAACCACCTTGAGCGTGGCGCGATCGACCTTGATGAGACGATCGTTGCTGGCCTTCTTGTAGGCGGCGGCATCGGGGTTCGCGAGCGGGCTCTGCACGGCCAGCCACAGGAAGCGCTCATCCGGGCTCATCGCCAGCCCCTCGATGCCGCGATTGGCCTGTCTTTTCGTCAGGATCGCCGGCAGCCCGCCCACCACCGGATAGTTGGCGCCCGCAAAATCCTTCTCCGTGCCGGCCGGCACGACGCGCAGAAGAATGCGGCCGTCGGGCGCCACATGGACGATCGAGGGCGCATTCTCCTCGCCGATCCAAAAGCTGCCGTCGGCGAGCTGCACGAGGCCCTCGGCGTCGATGGCGTTGGGGTCCTGCGCCATGGCCTTGCCGTCGGGCCCGACGGGCGTCTCGGTCGTGGCCACGGTGAGCGGGTTGGGCAGGCCGGTGATCGGGTTGCCCAGCCCGTCCTTGATCGTGAGCACGTCCAGGATCTCGAAGCCGTCCTCGCCCACCTTGATGCGGTAGATCGAGGGCGTGTAGGCGGGCATCGGATAGATCCGGCCTTTTTTCACATCCCCGCAAAAGCTCTTGCCGTCGAGGCCGATGATCTCCTTGGCGTCGGCGCAGGGAAAATTGGCGCCGCGGTCGCTCAGCGTCACGAACACGTCGGGCGGCGCATCCGCCCGCCGGTAGGCGCTGCTGCCGATCCCGGCCGTCAGATGCAGCGTCTTGCCGCCCGCGAAGGCGACGTCGCCCAGCTGCAGCTTCGGATCGTGGCTCTGATAGACCTGGACCGTCTCCGCCGAGGCGGCATGGGCGAGGCCCAGGATGGCGGCCGAGGCGAGGAGGGTGAGGGCGTGCTTGGACATGCGTTCTCCCTTGCGCGTCCGGTTGGTCGGCAAGGGCTTCCTGGGCCCGGACGATGACGATGGCGTGACAGGGGGCGGGCGAGGGTGGCCATGCGCTCGACGTGCCCGACGCCCGCCCGGATCGGGCAGGCGCGCCGCGAAGCACGGCCGACCACGACAGCTCGAGCCAAGTGGACTTCAATAGTGACCCATGTCACCATCACGCGGGCTCGCCGCCGCCACGACGCCGGACGTGCCAGCCATCAGGGAGCGACAAGTAAAAAAATGACGAATACCATGAGGACGAGGCTGGCGGCGGCGCCGGCGCAGGAGATCTCGGCCGAGCAGGCGGCGGGCCTGGTCAGATCCGGCATGTGGCTCGACTACGGCTCGATCCTGGCCCAGCCCGACCTGTTCGATGCGGCGCTGGGTGCCCGCATCACCGAGCTTGCGGACATCAAGATGCGCAACTGCATCGCCATGCGCCCGCGGGCGGTGCTGGAGAACGATCCGCACGGCCGGCACATCCACTGCATCAACCTGCATTTCGGCGGCTACGATCGGAAGATGCACGATGCCGGCCGCTGCAGCTATCTGCCGGTCAATCTCGGCGAGATCCCGGACTACTACCGCCGCTTCATGCCGCCCAGCGACATCGTCATCCTGAAGACCCGCCCGATGGACGAGGAGGGCTTCTTCAACCTGGGCCCGACCGTTCTGTGGCATCGCGCCATCCTCGAGCGGGCGCGCATCGTGATCGTCGAGACCTCGACGGCGATGCCGCGGGCGCATGGCGAGGGGGCGAGGCTGCATGCGAGCGAGGTCGACTATGTCATCGCGGGCGACGACGAGCCCATGCCCGAGCTGCCCAATCCGGCGCCGTGCGAGCTCGACCGCGCGGTGGCCCGGCTGATCATCAACGAGATCGAGGACGGCGCCTGCCTGCAGATCGGCATCGGCGCCATGCCCAACGCCGTCTGCGGTCTCCTGGCGAGCGCCGGGGTCAGGGATCTGGGCATCCACACCGAGATGATGACGGACGGGCTGGCCGAGCTCTATCGCGGCGGGCACGTCACCGGCAGGCACAAGAAGCTCGACACCGGCAAGGTGGTCTACAGCTTCGCCGCCGGCTCCAAGGCGCTCTACGACACGCTGGACGGCAACGAGGACATGCTGTGCCGGACGGTCGAGTACACCAACCTGCCGCACATGGTGATGCAGAACCCGCGTGCTGTGTCGATCAACAGCACCACGCAGGTCGACCTCTACGGGCAGGCGGCGTCGGAATCGGACGGCAACCGCCACCTCACCGGCACCGGCGGCCAGGCGCAGTTCGTGCGCGGGGCCTACGCCTCCGAGGGCGGCAAGGCTTTTATCTGTCTGCCCTCGACCTACGAGAAGCGGGGCGGGCGGCGCAGCCGCATCGTCTTGAACCTCACGCACGGCAACATCGTGACGACGACGCGGGCGGACATGATGTACGTCGTGACCGAGCAGGGCATCGCCAATCTCAAGGGCAAGTCGGTGCCGGAACGGGCCCGCGCGCTGATCGGCATCGCCCATCCCGACTTCCGCGAGGAGCTCGAGCGCCAGGCCCACGAGCACCGCCTGATCCCGCGCGGCTTTACTTTTTGAGGCGCGCCAAGGCGTGACGGCGGGGCCGGCAGCGGCGATGGCCGCGGCACCCTCGCCATGGCCCCTTGACCTCCATCAATGCGCGCAGGAGCCGGGTCGGCATGCTGGGGAGCATGCAGCGGTCCCGCCGCGCTCGGAGGAGAAACCATGCCGGCCCACGCGATCCCGAAAGCCCAGGCAAAGCCCATCCATCTGAGCCGACGCGCCATCTGTCTCGGCATCCTGGCGACGAGCGCGGCGCTCCCCGCCGCGGCGCTGGCGCAGCAGGGCCAGGGCTCCGGGCAGATCTACGGCAGCCAGCTCATGACCCAGCAGGAGCGGGCCCAGTACCAGCAGCGCATGCGCCAGGCCAAGACCGAGCAGGAGCGCGAGCAGATCCGCCTCCAGCATCACGCAGAGATGCAGCAGCGGGCGCGGCAGATGGGCGTCACCCTGCCCGATGAGCCGTCAGGCGGCATGGGGCAGGGCATGGGCCCCGGTGGCGGTCAAGGCGGCGGTGGTCAGGGCGGCGGCCAGGGAAGCGGCGGCATGGGCCGGCGGATGGGTGGCGGCATGGGCGGTGGCGGCGGGATGGGCCGCTGAGGGCGGCGACGTCCCGTCGGGCTCGGTTCGAGCTCGTCGGGTTCCCATCTCCCGTCTTGCGCTAAGCCGCCTCGTCCTGGGCCACGCTCACCGCCCCATCCGTCTGGGGGCCCTCCGGAAAGACAAGGCTGATGAGGGCGCCGCCGCCCGGCGCGTCGTCGATCGCCACGCGGCCGCCATGCAGCCGCATGATGGTCGCGGCGATCGCCAGCCCGAGACCCGCTCCCTCCGAGCGAGCGCGGTCGAGCCGGCGGAAGCGCTCGAGCACCGCGCCGCGCTGCGCCGCCGGGATGCCCGGGCCCTGGTCGCGCACGGCGCATCGCGCTCCCGGTCCGGCCGTGACCTCGACCGCGGTGCCGGGGAGCGTGTGAGCGAGGGCGTTCTCGACGAGGTTGCGCAACGCCCGCCCGATGGCGTCGGCGTGCCCGTGCACCGCCGTGGCGCCGGCGTCGATGAAACGGATGGACCGGCCCTTGCCGACAGCCAGCGGGGTCAGCTCCGCCACGACCTCGTTCGCGATCAGGCGGAGATCCGCGCGCGTGTCCGCGTCGATCTCGAGGGCGGTCGCGTGCGACATGTCGAGCATCTGGTTGACGAGGCGCTGCATCCGCCGTGCATCTTCGAGCAGCTTCGTCTTTTCCGGGCATTCGGGAAGCTTGCCCACCCGCAGCATCATGATGGCGAGCGGCGTGCGCAGCTCGTGCGCCGCATCGCCCGCAAAGTCCCTGAGCGCCCGCACCGAGACCTCGATGCGCTCCAGCATCCCGTTGACCGCGCTCACCAGCGCCTGTCCCTCGCGTGAGGAGGTCTCCGCCTCGATCCGCGTTGCTACCTGCGCCGGGTCGATCCGGTCCACCGCCCGGATGGACGCCTGCAGAGGCCTCAGCACGCTGCGCACCGCGCTGAAGTTGAACAGAAGAAACATCAGCGAAAGCAGGGCCAGCGGAAAGATCACGTGAAAGCGGATCTCGTTGAAGATCACGGGAACGAAAGGCCGAAACCCCTGGCCGGCGATGGCGACGGAGATCCAATAGGGCCGCTGGTCGACGGTAACGCGCCGCGTGCCGGACAAAAGAAAGCGCTCGCCCCAGCTCTCGCGCTGCGTGCGGATCACCAGGAACGACACGGGCGGCTCGTCGGCGATCTTGAGATCGCCGTCGTTGTAGCGCCCCACAACGGCGCCGCCGCGCTCGTGGATCAGGAACGCCCGCCTCGTGCCGGCGGCTATCGGCCGGCTCAGGTCGGCCGGAACGGCGCTGCCGGCATCCGCCAGCATCGCCGGGATCTCGCTGGCGATCCTGTCCGCCTCGGCGCTCACCAGAAGCTGGTCGAGGTCGTTGGGATTGTTGACGTACATCCAGACGACGGCGAGCAGCTGGAGCAGCAGGAAGGCAAGGCCCACGAGAGCGAGCCGGACCGACAGCCTGAAAAAGAGGCTGCGTGGTGGACGAGCGCTCGCTCCCATGCGGGGCGCTATGGGCCGTGCGGTTCTGCTGCGGCCTCGCCCGCATGCGGCGCAGGGGCCAGCATGTAGCCGATGCCGTGGGCCGTGTGCAGGACGACGTCGGCCCCTGCTGCCGCGAGACGGCGGCGCAGCCGCGAGACCGCGGCCTCCAGCGCGTTGGGTGTGACCTCCTCGGACAAGGCGTAGAGGGCGGCTTCGAGGCTCGCCTTGCTAACCACATGCCCGGCGCGACGCATGAGACGCTCCAGGAGATCGAGCTCGCGCGGCGGCACGCGGACCACCTGCCCGGACACGCGGACCTCGCGCTCGACGCTGTCGAAGGCGAGGTTCGCCACGCTCAAGGTCGTGCCGAGACAGCCTCCCGGCCGGCGCAGGAGGGCCCGGCAACGGGCGGCGAGCTCAGGCATCTCGAAGGGCTTTACGAGATAGTCGTCGGCGCCGGAATCGAGGCCGCCGACCCGGTCGCCGAGCCCGTTCCGCGCCGTGATGATCAAGATGGGCGTCGTGCTCCGCGCCTTGCGGACGGCGCGGATGAGGTCGATGCCGTCGCCGTCCGGCATGCCGAGATCGATCAGCAGCAGGTCGTAGTGGCCGGCGGCCGCCGCCTCCTCGGCTTCGCTCAAGCTGGCGAAGCCGTCGACCGCAAAGCCCTCCTCCGTCAGCCCGTCCGCGATCAGGGTCGCGAGCCGGGCATTATCCTCCGCAAGCAGGACCCGCATGGTCGACGTCCGTTCCTGAGGCGCGGCGCTTGCGCCCGGTGATCATCGCGAGAACGAGATTCTCACGATGCGACAGGCTCTCGGCAATGGCGCCGAGCACATGCAGGGCCGCCATGACGAGAATGAGGTTGGCGGCGATCTCATGCGCTTCCTGCACCCATTCCTCGCCCCAGAAAGCGTCGAGCCCCTGCATCCAGCCGGTGAGGCAGGTGATCGCGAGAAGCCCCATCAGTGCCAGCATCATGGCCGCTCCGGCCGGATTGTGGCCAAGATAGCGGCGATCGCGGCGTCTCGCCACCGCGAGGAGATGGGAGAGGACCGCCTGCGGCGTGGTGACGAAGTCGGAAAAGCGCGCATGCGCGCTCCCGACGAAGCCCCAGAGGATGCGCACGACGAGCGCCGCCACGACCGCATAGCCGACATAGCGGTGTGGTGCCTTGCCCGTGTTGAGGACAAAGCTGTTCAGCGCCACGCCCAGGACCACCGTCCAGTGGAAGATCCGCACGAGCGGATCCCACACTGGCACGGACGGCGCCTCACCCTGCCCGGCGTGTTGCGTCACCGCCGGTCGTGTAAGCTCGGTGGCCACGGCTCAATCCACGTTGCTCTCGACGATCTCGCCGGTGACGGGGTTGAAGTAGACCTCGGCCTTCCGGCCCTCGGCGTTGTAGCCGTAGATCTCGTAGCAGCCCGTCGTGGTCTTCTTGAAAACTTTGATTTTGCCGAAGCCCATGTCGGCGATCTTCTGCTTCATGACCTCCTCGCTGAGCCACTTGTCCTGCGGCTCGCTCGTGCAGTTGGGGCTGGCCAGCGCCGCGGAAGAGAGGAGGCACAGCGCGCCTGCGGCAAGCAGGAGATGTTTACTGATCATAGTATTCCTCATGGATCGGTACCCACTCGGCCACGATCATCGTGACGGCACCTCTCTAACGATCGCCACTGACAAAAACCTGACGGCCGGAAGGGCCGGTGCGAGCACGGGATTCTCGGTCAGGACCTCGTCAGGTCACATCTCTATTGGAAAGCCGTCGCTCGCAGGAGCGAGGACCATTCCATCTGAGGAGACGGAGTCATGAAGACCGTTCGCAACCTTCTGGCCGCAGGCGCGCTCGTCGGTGTCTCGCTCGCTGCCGTGCCCGGCTTCGCCGGCGATACCCTCAATCCGCAGACCAGGCAGAACCTGGAGACGGCCATGCACGGCGAGGCCTTCGCCAATCTGAAGTACCAGGCCTATGCCGAGCATGCGCGGCAGGGCGGCAATGCCAAGCTCGCCAAGCTGTTCGACGAGAGTGCCAACGTCGAGGCCAACGAGCATTTCGACCGCGAGGCCGACGCGCTCGGGCTGGTCGGCACGGACCAGGCCAACCTCCTCGACGCCATGGCCGGCGAGCACTACGAGAACACCAAGATGTATGTCCAGTTCGCCGATCAGGCGGATGCCGTCGGCGACACCAAGGTGGCGGCGATGTTCCGTCAGATCGCGGCCGACGAGGGCGATCATTATGCGGCCTACAAGGCGGCCGCCGAGGAGCTGCGCGCCTCGAAGTGAGCTGATGGCGCGGCGCGCCTCCTCGGGCCCGTGCCGCGTCCCTTGTCGCCATCATTCTCCGAAGCAGCGACGGTCTCCCCCAGGCCGTCGCTGCCTCTGTTTGCGTAGGATGGTCGGTGGCGGCGACGAGTCATAAGGCTGGATCAATCATAGGTTGACTTGGGGTCTATAATCCTATAAACAGACCCACATGCCTCGCGTGCTCACCCGCTCCCCCATCAAGATGCCCGGCACCCGCCAGTGCCGGCTCGCCCGACGTCTCGCCGCCGGTCTCTCCCCGGCCGAGATCAGAAGGCTCGACACGGCGACCGAGGAGGACATCGAGGCTTTTGTCAGCGACCGGGACCTCTCCCGCCTGGTCGAGCAGTATGCCGCGCGTCCGTGCTCTTCCTCTGCCCGAGCGGCAGGCCCGCCTGTTCGAGACGGCATGGCTGGAGCTCTCGAGCCTCATCGACGTCGGCGACCGCCGCGCGATGCTCTTCGTCGTCTACCAGGCGAACCGGGCCCGGCATCCGGTAAGGCACCTCGTCAAGCTCGTGGTCGAGCGCTTCGAGAACGTGCGCCAGCCCTACGAGCGGCGCGACACGCCTTCGCCCGCCGGCTCCTCGCCCGAGACGATGCAGGGCTACGGCCAGCATCCGCTGGGCCCGGCGCAGGAGGCCATCAACCGCCTCGTCGACTTTCTGCCGGCGCAGGCGGGCGAGGCTGTTCTTGTCAGGGCCGAGCTCGAGCCGGCAGCGGCCGAGGCTCCCATCGAGGAGCCGGCTGCGGCACCCGAAGAAATTCCCGCCGGCGATGCTGGCGATCCCGCCTCCGCCGACGACGAGCCCCTTTCACCGCTCGCCGCCATGGCCCGGGCGAACCCGGCTTTGGCGGACTGGATCATCGCGCGCATCGAGAAGCGCCTGATCGAGCTGGGCGAGCCGCCCGAGCCCGACGACCCAAGAAGAATCGCCGGCCTAAAACCCCTCGGCCCCTAACCGACAAAAAAGAGAAAAAAAGCTTCCTCCGGCTGTCGTGCAGGCGACGGCCCGCATGGGCGTGGCTCGTTTCAGGCGGTTGCCGCGGGCCGGGGAAGCGGACAAGGTGCGCGCGCCGGCGGGGGCCGGTCGGGGAGCATGGAGCGTGAAGGGGCCGGACATGAGCCTTGTCGAGATGGTCGTCTCGGGTGTTGTCGCCACGCTCTTCATGGATGTCTGGCAGCGGATCGTGCTTCCCCCGCTGGGCGTGCCGCCCGGGAATTGGGGGCTGGTCGGGCGCTGGTTCGTCAGCGCCGGCCGGGGCAGGCTCTTTCCCGGCCCGGCGGCAGCGCTGCCCGCCGTGGCGAACGAGGTGGCGATCGGCTGGATCGGCCACTATGCGGTGGGGATCGTCTACGGCATCGTCTACGTCCTCGTCGTTCGCTCCTGGCTCGGCCTCGAGCCCGGCCCGTTGAACGGCCTCGTGTTCGGCCTCCTCAGCGTGGTCGTGCCCTGGCTCTTCTTCATGCCGGCCATGGGCAATGGCATGCTGGGCAGCCGGACGCCCAACCCGCCCAAGGCCTGCCTCCTGGCCTTTCTGGCGCATGGCGTCTTCGGCCTGGGCCTGGGGGTGGGCGCCCTCCTCGCGTGACGGCAGCGGCGGGCCCGTCGCTGCGGCTTGTCACGCGATGATGAGCAAAAAGGCGCTTGGAACGATGCTCGTATCGTTCCAAACTAACCTGGGTTGGCGCGGGACGTCGCGCGTCGACCAGCATTGGGATCCGGGACATGATCGTTCTCGACTATCACGAGGCGGTGGCGCAGCTGCGCGCGGCGGCCTTGGCGGGGGCGCCGGCTGCCGGGCGGCGCCGGCCGCTGGGGGCCTCGCTGACCGCGGCGGACGGGCTGGCACGCCGGCTGGTGGGTCGCCTCTGGCTGTCGCTCGGCAGCCGGGCCTCCTGATCCCGAGGCGGCGGGGGCCTAGCCGGTCGCCTGGGCCAGCCGCTTGTCCGTCTGGGCAGTGGGGGGCTGGGGCTCGACGCCGCGGCCCAGGGCCCACGGGCCCGCTGCGGCCACGCCCAGCGCCAGGATCGGCACCACGCCAAGCGCGGCGGTGAGCCCGATATTCTGGGCCAGGAGGGCGATCAGCGGGGGGCCGGCGAGGAAGCCGGCGAAGCCGACGCTGGCCACGGCCGAGATCGCGGTCGCCGGGGCCACGCCCGGCACCGCCGTGGCCTTGCGGAAGATGATCGGCACGATGCCCGAGAGGCCGAGCCCGAGGCAGAGGAAGCCCAGGAGGGCGGGGATCGCCATGCCCACCAGGAGGGCGGTGCCGAGGCCCAGGGCCGCCAGAAGCGCGCCGCCCGAGGCGAGGACCGCGTCGCCCAGCCGGTCGCGCAGCGTGTCGCCGCGCAGCCGGCCGATCGTCATGCCGGTCGCGTAGAAGACATAGCCCATCGCCGCCAGGGTCTGGGGGGCGCCCAGCTCGTGTGCCAGATAAAGCGCGCTCCAGTCGGAGGCGGCCCCCTCGCAGAGCATGGTGGCGAGGCAGATGACGGCCAGCACCGCGAGGCGGCCGCGCGGGCGCGTCATGCCGGGCTCGACCCCGCGGGGCAGGGCGGCCGCCGTCGCCGGCAGGGTGCCGCGTCGCGTCAGGACGAGAAGCGCCGTGGCGCCGGCGAGCAGCGTGAGGTGGGCGCTGGGGCCGAGGCCGAGCGCCACGAGCGCGCTGCCCGTTCCGGCGCCGGCGATGCCGCCGAGGCTGAACATGGCATGGAACGAGGCCATCACCGGCCGCTTGCGGTGCTCCTCGACGATGGCGGCGGTGGCGTTCATCGCGACGGCCACGCAGCCGTTGACGAGACCCAGGACGGTCAGGGCGGCGCTCAGCTCGATCACGTTGCCGGCCAGCGCCGGCAGCGGGCTCACGAGGCAGAGCAGGAAGGCGGCGCCCCAGGTGAGGCGCGACGCGCCCAGGCGGGCGACGAGACGCCCGGCGGTCAGCATGGCGAGGATCGATCCTGCGGAGAGGCCGGTGAGCGCCAGCCCGATCTCGGCCGGCGAGAGCCCCAGCATATGCTGCAGCGCCGGCAGGCGGACGAAAAGGTTCGCCAGCAGGAAGCTGTTCAGCCCGAAGACCAGCGCCAGCGTCCGGCTGGCGGGTGTCTCCTTGAGGATCCGCAAGGTCCGGGTCATGCGCGTCCTGCGGTCCCGCTCTCTCCATTGGCACGTCGGTGCCGCCACCACCGCCGCCTACCACCCAGGCGCCCCGTCGCGCCCTTGCCCGATCGTAGCGGGCCTACGTGACAGCCATAGGACCCCACCGACGTCAAGCAAGACACGGCGGCCAACCGAGGGAACAACAAAAAACGACGATAGACCCCTAACGGTTATTTACTCAACGGTCAGCATGACCAAACGTCCCACTTTTTCTCGTCCGCGCTGGCAGCTTTCACCGATCGGCCGACCGTTGTCGAGCGCGTGAGGCATGGGACTCTTGGCCATGTGCCAGGCAACTGCGTCGAGCGAGGGGTGCGCCCTCTTGTGCAGCCCGCGCGCCGGGTGGCCGGCGTCGGGATGGGGCCGCTCGCGCGCTGCGTCGCTCAGCGCCGGCCGTGGCCCCCGCCGCCGCCCCAGCCGCCCATCCGGTCGCCGAACCCACCGCCACCGAAGCGGTCGCCCCCGCCGCCGCCCCCACCGCCGCCGAAGCCGCCGCCGTCCCCACCCGACCGGCCGCCCCAGCCGCCGCTCGAGAAGCTCTGGAAGCGGCTCTGGCCGTCGGAGCGGGCCTGCTGCTCGCTGTCCGCCCAGCCGGTGTCGGAGGAGGCGCCTTGCCAGCCGCCCGAGCCGAAGCTCTGCCAGCCGCCGCCCTGGTTGCGGTAGACGTTCCCATCCGCGCCGGCGAGGTAGCCGCCGTCGCCTGATCCGCCCCCGAATGTCCTGCTCTGGCCGGTGTTGGCGTTCGTCACCGTCGCCTCGCGCGAGACGCCCGAGCCGGTGGCAGCGCTGGTGTCGGTCGTGATCGAGCTGCCGCCGGCGGCCGTGGCGGTACGGCTGCCGCTATAGGATCCCGTGCCATTCTTGGCGTCGTAGCTGGCGCTGCTCTGCCCGCTCAGCGTGGCGCCGCCGGGGCCCGTGGCCGAGCCGCTGGCGCTGTAGGTCGAGGTCTCCGACCCGGCCTTGTAGCTGCCGCTGCGGTCGACGTCGCCTGTCGTGCCGCCGCCCGTGTCGAAGGTGCGGTCGATGCTGCTCGACTGGTTGCCGTTATAGGGGTTGAAGGTCTGCTTGGCCTGCACCGTGCCGGTCCCGCCGGTACGGTAGTCGGTGTAGCTGCCCGAATATTTGGTCGTCTCCTTGCCCGAGGAGTTGGTCGACCAGGTCTCCTTGCCCGAGAACGACGTGTCGCCGTAGGTGCCGTAGACGTTCTGCTTGGTCGAGCCGCAGCAGTCGTTCCCGTAGTAGTCGGTCGTGTAGTAGACGCTCTCGCCCCAGCCATCGACGACGGAGGCCGTCGTCAGGCCCATCCCGTAGCCATAGGCCCAGCCGACGGCGGGATTGTAGACCGGCGTGGCGCCCAGCCCGTAGGTCTCGGGCGGCGCGTACCAGTAATTGTCCACCCAGGGCACATAGTCGTAGCCGGTGCCGTAGACGACGACCCCGTCGGACGAGGTCACGCTGCCGAGATAGCCCGGCGTGTAGCCCTCGTAGACCACCTCGGTGGTGGAGCCGTAGACCCGCACGAAGGTCACATAGTAGAGCCGCGAGCTGGGCGGGATCGTGTAGATCACCTCGGGCACCGAGGTCGCGACGGACCACGGGCCCTGAAGCGAGCTCGCGGTGAACCAGATGCCCGAGCGCAGCGCATAGTAGCTGGTCTTGCTCACCTCGATGATGGGCGTGGGCGAGTTCACGACGAAGCGCAGCGGCGTGCCGGCGATCGGCTCGAGCTTCGGGGCGCCGTCATAGAAGGCCTGGAAGCTCGGCCCGTCCGCCAGCGGCACGGTCGCGGTCTGCGGGATCGTGTTCTGGATCAGCGCCTCCTTGGCCTGCGGCGTGCCCGCCACCGCGGCCAGCACCACGCCCGCCGGCGAGCTCGGGGGAATCTGCCGGAAGCTCGCCGGCAGCGCGTCGCTGGCGACGTAGCGCCACGGCCCCTGGAGCGAGCGGCTGCTGTACCAGCGCCCGGCGATCAGCACGTAGTAGTCGCTGCTGTCCGTATCGAGGAGCACGTCGCTCGTCGTGTTGATGGCCCACAGAAGCGGCGTGCCGCTCACCGCCTGCAGGTCCGGCTGGCCGCGGAACTGGATCAGCTCGGCCGGCCCGTGGGCGACGAAGATCGTGGGCACGAGCGTCGTGAGCGAGGGCTTCGGCGAGGCTTTGCCGCCGTCGAGCAGATCCACCGCGCCGTCGGCACGGAGCTGCTTCGCCAGCCGATCGGCGCCGGTCGGCACCGAGGTCGCCAGCGACCAGGGGCCGTCGACGGCGCTGGCCTGCAGCCAGCCGTCATAGACGTGCATGTAGTAGGTGCTGCCGACATCGGAGCGCAGGATCAGCGCCCGCGTGTTGATGACGCGAGCGAAGGGCGTGTCCGGCACCGGCCGCAGCACCGTCGGCCCGTCGATGGGCACGAGGATCGCCGGCGTGTTGCTGACGATGATCCGTGGCGGCCGATTGTCGACCCGCACACCTTGCGGGTGGACGCCGCTCGAGGCCGCGAGCGAGGCCTCGAGTCGGTCAAGCGCTATGGTCGGCGGCTGGCTCGGCAGCTTCTGCTGCAGCTCGGATCGATAGGCGGCGCCGTTGTCGGAGAGGGTCGGGAAGCTGGAGCGCGTGAGCTTCAGATCGGCCAGGGAGACCATGCGCGTCGAGCGGTCGACCCGCGTTCGCGCCGTGCCCCAGATGACGCCGAAAGCCTCGTTGCCGCCGGCTGTGGGCGTGGCGCCGACGGCGGCGCGGAAGTCGAGCCGGTTGCCCTGCCAGCTCTCGACCTGCGGCTGGTAGACGGCGAGCGAGGCGTCGGCCAGCTGGTAGGTGCGCGGCCAGGGGTCGGTGTTGGCCGGCAGCGCCGTCTGCGGCGGTGGCGTGAAGGATTGCTGCTCCTGATTGGCGCAAGCAGCCAGGAGCCCGAGCGCCCCGCACGCCGCCGACAGAACGATCCCACGCATGCCCATCATCGACCCCCCGCCCTTCCTTCTTTCCCGTCACCAGCGGCGAAAGCCGCCACCCCCACCGAACCTGCCGCCGCCGAACCTGTCGCCGCCACCGCCGCCGAAGCGGTCGCCGCCCCAGCCGCCGCCACGGGAACGGCCGGCCCAGCCGCCGCTCGAGAAGGCATCGGCACGCTGGAAGCCCTGGCTGCGCGCCTGCTGCTCGCGGTCGGCCCAGGAGCTGTCGCCCGAGGCGTGCTGCCAGCCGCCGGCAGTGTGCTGCTGCCAGCCGCCGCTGTCGTGGCGATACACGTTCCCGTCCGACCCCGCATAGTAGTCGTGGGCGTGGTCGCCCGTATCGTAGGTGTGGCTCTGGCCTGTCCGGGCGTTGTCCACCGTGGTCTCGTGGCTAACCTGGCCGTCGGAGCCGGTCGCCTCATGGGTCACCGAGCTGCCGCCCTGCGCGGTCTTGGTCCGCTCGGCCGTGGTGCTCGACTGGCCGGTCTGCGCGTCATAGCTGTGCGAGCCCGACGCCTCGCGGGAGGCGCCTCCGGGCCCCGTGGCGGAGGCGCTGCCCTCCTCCGTGCTCGTGCCGTTCTTGGCGTTGTAGGTATCGCTGCGCTGGGCCTCGGCGGTGCCGCCCTCGCGTCCGGTGGCCGAGCCGCTGGCGCTGTAGGAGGACTTGCCGTTCTCGGGATTGTAGCTGGCGCTGCGCTGCACGTCGCCGCTGGTGCCTTCGGGCGTGTTGAAGGTGCGGTCGGTGCTGGCCGACCGGTTGCCATTATAGGGGTTGTAGCTGCGCTGCGCGGTCTCGTGGCCGGTGGTTCCGGTCGCGTAGTTCGTATAGTTGCCGGAATATTTCTCGGTCACCTTGCCCGAGGAGTTGACCGACCAGGTCTCCTTGCCCGAGGTCGTCCCGTGCGCCCAGCTGCCATAGACGTCGGCGCTGGTCGAGCCGCAGCAGGGATAGCCGTGATAGCCCGGCGCGTAATAGTCGTGATAATAGTAGTTGTTGTTGTGGTTATTGTTGTTGTCGTCCCACGAGTCGACAAGGGCCGCCGTCGTCAGGCCGAGCGCTGCGCCATAGGCCCAGCCGACGGCCGGGTTGTAGACGGGCTGGGCCTGCACGCCGTAGGTCACCGGCGGCGGATAGTAGACGGTGCTGCCGACATAGGGCTGGTAGTCGTAGCCGGTGCCGTAGACCACGACGCCGTCCGGCGCCTCGACGGTGCCGAGATAGCCGGGCGTGTAGCCCTCATAGACCACCTCCGGCGTCGAGCCGTAGATCTTGACGTAGGTCACATAGAAGAGCGGCGAGCTCGGCGGGATCGTGTAGATCACCTCCGGCACCGAGGTGGCGACGACCCAGGGCCCCTCGGGCGAGGTCGCGACGAACCACACGCCGTCCTTGAGCGCGTAGTAGGTGTGGGCGTCGACCTCGATGACGGGCGTGGGCGCGTTGACGACATAGTGGAGCGGCGTGCCCGCGATCGGGCGGAGCTGCGGCTTCCCGTTATAGCTCGCGCTGAAGGCGGGGCCCTTCGAGCGGGGCACGTCGGCCGTGCGGGTGATCGAGTTCTCGATCACCATCTCCTGCGCCTGCGGCGTTCCGGCAACCGAGGCCAGCACCACCCCGGCGGGCGAGCTCGTCGGGATCTCGCGGAAGCTCGCGGGAAGCTCGTTGCTCGGCACATAGTGCAGGGGCCCGTCCGCGGACGCGGCACGGAACCACCGCCCCGACAGCAACAGATAGAACTGGTTGTCGCCGGTATCGAACAGCACGTAGGAGGTGGTGTTCGCCGCCCAGAGCAGGTCGGTCGTGCCCACCGGCTGGAAGTTGGGCTGACCCTTGAAGACGATGAGCTCGGTGGGCGTCTCGCTCACATGGACCACAGGGACGCCGTGCTCGAGCGACGGCTTGGCGGGGCCACCGTCCAGAAGGTCGACCGTGCCGGCCTTGGCGAGCTTTTGGGCCAGCTCGTCCGCGCCGGGCGGCAGGGCGCTCGTGCGGGTCCAAGGCCCGCTCAGCGTCTCGGCCTTCACCCAGCCGTCGTAGAGATGCAGCAGATAGGCCTTGTGGCCGAGCTCCCGGATGATCAGGGCCTGCGTGTTGACGACGCGCTCGAACCAGGTGCCGCTCACCGTGTGGATGACGGGCTTTCCGTCGATCGGGATCAGCACCGCCGGCACGTGGCTCACGATGACCTTGGGCGGCCTGTTGTCCACCTTCACAGGCTGGACCTCGACCTTGCCGTTGGCCGCCAGCGACGCCTCCAGCC
This sequence comes from uncultured Alphaproteobacteria bacterium, assembly GCA_963735065.1. Lineage (GTDB taxonomy): Bacteria > Pseudomonadota > Alphaproteobacteria > Geminicoccales > Geminicoccaceae > CAVTJL01. The sequence goes on from CAVTJL010000001.1 coordinate 1,745,530, forward strand.
GGTCGAGCGCGATCGTCCGGTCGCCCTTGGGCAGGGCCTCCTGAAGCTCGTGCTCGTAGGCAGCACCCTCGTCGGCCAGTGTCGGAAAGTGGCTCCGCGTGAGCTTCAGGTCCTCCAGCGTCACCTGCCGGGTCAGGGGGTCGACCTCGGTCCGCGCGGTGGCCCAGATCACGCCGAAGGTCGGCTCGGTCGAGCCCTTGGCCGTCGCCGCCACCGCCGAGCGAAAGCGCAGCGTGTTGCCCTGCCAGCTCTCGACCTGGGGCTGGTAGACCTCGAGCTTGGCATCCTGGACCTCGAAGGCCCGCGGCCAGGTCTCTGGAACGGCAATCGTGGCCGACGAAGGCTCGTCGGCGTGCGCGGGCAGGCCGGCACCGGCCAGCGTGCAGAACGCCACGGCCATGCCGCAGGCGGCGAGCTTGTGGAAGCGACGGGTCGACATCGTGACGCTCCATGCGTTGACCATGGGCCGGATCCGGGGCCGTGGTGGTCGTTGTATCAGGAAGCCGGCGATCCTGCCGGCCGACTCCTGCTGCTGGCGATGATTGAGGGCGGCGTCTCCGTCGAGCGCGTGCCCGACCTCAGGCGAGGCTTCTGGCCGCGCGTATGCCTCGATCTCACCCGGGTCGATCATCCTGGCACACATCCCTCTTTTCTCTCGTTCCCGTCTGGCTCTCGGCCGGAAGGTTGCTAGGCTGCCGCCGATGTTGCGCATCCTCACGACTCTGCTGGCATTCGCTCTGGGCGCGCTGCCGGCGACCGCGGAAGAGGCGGTGCCCGCGCCGACCTCCGCTCCGACCTATGTCGGCAGCCAGGCCTGCGCCTCCTGCCACGCGGCCGAGACCAGGGCCTGGCATCGCTCGCATCACGATCTTGCCATGCAGGAGGCGACGCAGGCCACGGTGCTGGGCGACTTCGACGACACGACCTTCGCCTATGGCACGGTGCGCTCGCGCTTCTTCAGGCAGGACGGCCGATTCTTCGTCACGACCGACGGCCCGGACGGCAAGCTCGCCGACTTCGAGATCCGCTACACCTTCGGTGTCTACCCCTTGCAGCAATATCTGATCGCCTTCCCGGGCGGCCGGCTGCAGGCGCTGGGCATCGCCTGGGATGCGCGGCCGAAGGAGCAGGGTGGCCAGCGCTGGTTTCATCTCTACCCGGGCCAGAACGTCCACGCCGGCGAGTTCATCCACTGGACCGGGCGTGACCAGGTCTGGAACTTCATGTGCGCCGAGTGCCACTCCACCGATCTCGTGAAGGGCTACGACGCGGCGACCAACACCTACGACACCCGCTGGGCCGAGATCGACGTCGGTTGCGAGGCCTGCCACGGGCCGGGCTCGGCGCATGTCGCCTGGGCCGACAGCCACAAGGGCGCCGGCTACGGCGGCAAGGGCACCGACGACGGCCTCACCGTGCACTTCGATGCCCACAAGGACATGAGCTGGACGATCGATCCCGCCACGGGCAACGCGCGTCGCAGCACGCCCATCGCCAGCGCCACCGAGCTCGAGACCTGCGGCATGTGCCACAGCCGTCGCGGGCAGATCCACGAGCCCTGGCGGCCCGGCCGTCAGCTCCTCGACACGCATCGCACCAGCCTGCTCGAGCCCGGCCTCTTCGAGGCCGACGGCGTCATGGTGGACGAGGTCTACAACTACCAGTCCTTCCGCCAGAGCAGGATGTTCTCGAAGGGTGTGACCTGCAGCGACTGCCACGACCCGCACTCGCTCCAGCTCCACGCCCAGGGCGACGGCGTCTGCTTCCAGTGTCACGAGGAGCAAAAATACGCGGCGGTGGCGCATCACGGGCACGAGCCGGGCTCGCCCGGCAGCCACTGCGTCGCCTGCCACATGCCGGCCCGCACCTACATGGTGGTCGATGTCCGGCACGATCACAGCTTCCGCATCCCGCGCCCGGACCTGACCGAGCGCTACGGCGTCACCAACACCTGCAACGACTGCCACACCGACAAGAGCGCCGCCTGGGCCGACGCCGCGATCACCCGCTGGCACGGGCCCGAGCGAAAGGGCTTCCAGACATGGACGCCCGCCTTCAGCGCCGCCTGGCACCAGCAGCCCGAAGCGGGCGATCTGCTGACGAAGCTGCTCGAGAACGGCGCCACGCCCGGCATCGCGCGGGCCACGGCGCTCGAGGATCTCGCACCCTACCTCACGGCCGAGCGCCTGCCGCTGGTCCAGCAGGGGTTGGCGGCACCGGACCCGCTGGTCCGCCTGGGCGCCCTCCGCTCGCTGGGGCTCCTGCCGATCCAGGCCCGCTGGCAGCTCGCGAGCCCGCTTCTGGCCGATCCGGTGCGCGGCGTGCGGGTCGAGGCCGTGGGGCTGCTGGCGGACATGCCGGCAGCGCAGATCCCCGAGACCGACCGCGCGTCGTTCGACCATGCGGCCGCCGACTATGTGGCGGCCCAGGAGCTTAACGCCGACCGGCCCGAGGGCCGCGTCAACCTCGCGAGCTTCCTCGCCCGCCGCGGCCGGCCGCAGGAGGCCGAGAAGGGCTTCCGCGAGGCGATCAGGCTCTGGCCCGACTTCGTCCCGGCCTATGTCGATCTGGCCTCGCTCTATGCCAGCGAGCGGCGCGACGCCGATGGCGAGCGCGTGCTCAGGGATGCCGTCGCCATCGCGCCCGGCGACGCGACGCTCGCCCACGCGCTCGGGCTCAACCTCGTCCGGCAGCAGCGCACGACCGAGGCGGTGCAGGAGCTGCGCCGCGCCACCGAGCTGGCACCCGACGATGCGCGCTTCGCCTATGTCTACGCCATCGCCCTCAACGCCACCGGGCAGGGCGAGGAGGCGCTGCGCGTGCTGGCCGCCAATCAAGCAAGGCATCCCGGCGACCGCGACACGCTCGTGGCCCTCGTCACGATCAACCGCGACCGCGGCGATGTGGCTGCGGCGCGGCGCTGGGCCGAGAAGCTCGTGGCCATCGACCCACGGGCTCAGCAGCTTCTCGATCAGCTTCGCTGAGCACCCGCCCGCCGGGAACGCCTCAGCGGCGGCCATGGGCGACGTCGCGCTGCCGGAGAGCGCCGCGCAGCGAGATCTGGCACCAGAAGGCGAGCGCCAGGTGCACCGCCACCGCCGGCCACAGCAGCTCGCCCGAGAGACCCATCATGCCCCCCGCATAGGCAAGAGCTGCAGCGGCGAGCGTGTTGTAGACGAGAAGGCTCGCGACAGCCCGTAGGGACGCGGGCCCGCGCCTGTCTCGGGCCGCGAGCCAGCTCAGGACACCGATCGCCACCAGCACGGCGCCGATCACGCGACCCGTTGTCAACGCCTTGGCCATCGGCGCCTCGGGGCCGAGCAGAAGCCCCAGGGCCAGCGCAGGGAAGACCAGCAGGCACAGGCCGCTACCGACCTCCACGAGGCCGCAGGCGACCAGCAGCGCCGTCCGTGAGCCGCTGCTCCGGGCTTGCTGCTCGGGCACATTTCCTGACGAGGGCTGGTCCATCTTCTTCAGGTGCTCCGGACGCGGGCAGGGATGGTGGCGACGAGGCCGAGGCCCCGCCGCCACGCCTCATCCTACTCGGCCGCGCTCTTCTCGCGCTCCATCGCCTCGAGCTTCTTCACGTCCTCGGGCGACAGCTTCGGCGGCTCGATCGAGAAGGTGATCTTGTCGATCGTGCCGGTGAAGCGGAACGGCACCTGGTAGTCCTCATCGTCGACCGGCGTGCCGGTGTCCGAGCCCATGTCGAAGGTCTCGTCCCAGGGAAGCGTCAGCGGCACGGTGTGCTCCATCGTCTCGGTCGCGACGAGCTTGCCGTCCACGGTGAGCGTGCCCGTGCCACCGCGGCCGAGGCCGCTGATGTTGTTGTAGGCGAGCGTGCCCAGGCCCAGCCCGTCATACTTGAAGTCGTAGACGAGCGTGTGCTTGCCGGGGCTGAGCGCCTCCTTGCCCTCCCAGCGGACCCGCTTGAGGTCCAAGAGGTTCCAGAGGAAGACGGGCTTGCCCTTGAGCAGGTACAGGCCGTAGCCGCCGAACCGGCCGCCGTCGGTGACGATCATGCCGTCGCCGCCGCCCTCGGGCACCTCGATCTCCGCCGTGATCGTGTAGGAGGTGTCGAGGACGTCGGGACCCGTGCCGCGGGGCTGGCCGGTGATCGGCACGCCCGTATAGGTGAAGACCTTGCGATCGCCCGAGATGGAGGGGCGCGGGGTCACCATCCGCGTCGCCACGGAGGCATCAAGCGGCAGCACCTGATACTTGCCGAACTGGGCGAACATCAGGTCCCGCATCTCCTGCAGCTTCTGGGGATGGCTGGCGGCCACGTCGGTGTACTGCGTCCAGTCGTGGCTGACGTCATAGAGCTGGAACGTGAAGGCGCTGGCCGGATCGGTGATGGCCTTGCCCAGCAGGTCCCAGGGCGGACGCTTCGGGATGGCGCTCAGCATCCAGCCGTCGTCGTAGAGGCCCTGCACGCCCATCATCTCGAAGTATTGGATATGATGGCGCGAGGGCGCATCCGCTCCGGCCTTGTCGAAGGTGTAGGCGAGGCTCGTCCCCTCGATCGGCTTCTGGCCGATGCCGTCGACCTGCACCGGTGCGGGGATCTTCGTCGCCTCGAGGATCGTCGGCACGATGTCGATCACATGGCCGAACTGCCAGCGGATGCCGCCCTTGTCGGTGATGTGGCCGGGCCAGGAGATGGCCATGCCCTGCCGCGTCCCGCCGAAGAAGGAGGGCACCTGCTTGGTCCACTTGAAGGGCGTGTCGAAGGCCCAGGCCCAGGGCACCGCCATGTGCGGGTAGGTCTGGTCCGAGCCCCAGGCGTCGTACCACTTCATCTGGTCCGCCGCCGGCAGCTCGATGCCGTTGAACTGCAGCACCTCGCTGGGCGTGCCGTTGGGCGAGCCCTCGGCCGAGGCGCCATTGTCGCCGCTGATGTAGATGATGAGCGTGTCGTCGAGCTTGCCCATGTCCTGGACGGCCTGGATCACGCGGCCGATCTCGTGGTCCGTGTAGGCCAGGTAGGCGGCGTAGACGTTGGCCTGCCGGATATAGAGCTTCTTCTCCTGGTCGGTGAGCACGTCCCAGCGCTTCAGCAGCTTGTCCGGCCAGGGCGTGAGCTTCGAGTCCTCGGGAATGACGCCCAGGCGCTTCTGGTTGGCGAAGATCTGGTCACGCAGCTTGTTCCAGCCCTCGTCGAAGAGGTGCATGTCCTCGATCTTCTTGATCCACTCGGGCGTCGGGTTGTGCGGCGCGTGGGTGCCGCCCGGCACGTAGTAGACGAAGAACGGCAGCTTCGGGTTGATCGCGTTGAGCTGGTTCATCCAGTGGATGGCGTCGTCGGCCATCGCCGTCGTCAGGTTCCAGCCCGGATTGCCCACATAGGGATAGATGGGCGTCGTGTCGCGGAAGAGGTTGGGCTCCCACTGGCTCGTGTCGCCGCCGACGAAGCCGTAGAAATGCTCGAAGCCCATGCCCGTCGGCCACTGGTCGAACGGGCCGGCCTGGCTCGCGGTCCAGGTGGGCGTGTTGTGGTCCTTGCCGAACCAGGCGGTGCGATAGCCGTTCTCGAGCAGGATCCGGCCGATCGTGGCGCTGTCCCGGCCGATATAGCTGTCATAGCCGGGAAAGCCCGTCGCCGCCTCGGAGATCACGCCGAACCCGACCGAGTGGTGGTTGCGCCCGGTGATGAGCGCCGCACGCGTCGGCGAGCACAGCGAGGTCGAGTGGAAGTTGGTGTAGCGCAGCCCGTCCTTGGCGATGCGGTCGAGCGCCGGCGTCGGGATCACCCCGCCGAAGGTCGAGGGTGCCGAGAAGCCCACATCGTCCGTCATGATCAGGAGGATGTTGGGCGCACCCTTGGGCGGCACCACGCGCTTGGGCCATGAGGGCGTCGACTGGTCGGCATTCAGGCCGATCTGGCCCTCGAAGCGCTGCGGCGGCGGCGGCAGGTAGCGTCCGTCGATCGTCGTCGTCGCGTCGGGCGACGGCACGCTTGTGATCTGCTGCGACAGCTCCGGCGTGCCGGACATCTGCTGGGCGGTTGCAGGCAAGGCGCCGAGCCCCAGCAGCGCTAGAGCCGAGGCGCCAAGGACAAATGTTCGCATCTTCTCACCTCTCGAGGTTGACCTCTGGATATGCTTCTCCGTGGGCATCGTTCCGCGTTTTTTTCTATTGCGATCTCCGCTCGTATTGGGGATTGGCCTGAATGAGGACATGTGTGGCGCTGGCTTATGGATGGCCATCGTTAGCCATGCCTCTCGACCGACGCTCCTGGCGGCGACGGCGTCTCCCAAGTGAAGGGCTCCATCGCCTCATCGCGCGACGCGGTCTTCCAGCTCGGCTTGCGCATAGCATAGATGATGAACGGTATGATGACGCAGATGATGTTGCCGGCGATGAGGAAGCCGATATAGGTAGCCGGGCTACCGACAGCGATCTGCGACGGTGGGAAGAAGCTGAGGACGAAGGCCAGGAGCGCGCCGAGAAAGCCGATGCCGCCGATCACGAACATGCCCGCTGCGCCGCCGGGCATGCTGTAGGGGCGCGCGTGACGTGGCTCGCGGATGCGCAGCCAGATGCCTGCGGCGAACATCAAGAGATACATGATCAGGTACAGCGTGATCGTGAGCTGGCTCAGCACCTGGTAGACGGCCTGCACGGACGGCAGCACGACGAAGAGCAATGTCAGCAGGGTGACGATGACGCCCTGAATGAGCAGGATGTTGACCTGCACGCCTGCCTTGTTCGTCTTCTGCATGAACGGCGGCAGGAAGCCCGATTGGCCGACGGCGAGCAGGCCGCGGCTCGGGCCGCCGATCCAGGTGGAGACTCCGGCGAGCACGCCGATCGCCAGCGCAGCCGCCAGGATCGGCCCGAGAAAGCCCAGACCGAACGCGCTGAAATAGTCGTCGTAGGCGACGAGCAGGCTCTGCGTCAGATTGATCTGCGCCTGCGGGATGACGAAGCCGATCGCCAGCGTGCCGAAGACGAAGATCACCACGGTGATCAGTGAGGCCAGGAAGATGGCCTTGGGATAGCTGACGGTCGGATTGTCGATGTCCTTCACGTGAACGGCCGACATTTCCATGCCCGCGTAGAAGAGAAAGATGCTGGAGGCGAGGACGAGATTGTCGATGTTGGTGAGATCCGGGAACAGGTCCCTGGTCGAGATCGGCATCTGGATGCCCTTGCCCAGCAGCAGCCAGATGACGCCGAAGAGGATGACCAGCCCGGCGGGGATGATGGTGCCGATCAGGCCGCCATACTTGCTGAGCTTGGCGCCGGCCGCGACGCCACGCAGGTTGACCAGCGTCGCGCCCCAATAGACGATCAGGCAAATCGCCAGCACGTAGAGCCTGTTGCCGGCGAGCGCCTCGTCCCACTTCTGCTGCGGGCCGATGAAGGCGAGCGACACCGCGGCGAAGGTCAGGACCGTGGGAAACCAGATGGTGCTCTCGATCCATAGCAGCCAGATAGCGAGAAAGCCGAGCTTCGGCCCGAAGGCCTCGCCCACCCAACGATAGACACCGCCCTTCTGTGGCCAGCCGGCTGCGAGCTCGGCAGCGACGAGCGACACCGGGATGAGGAAGACCACGGCAGCGAAGAGATAGTAGAAGATCGAGCCCAGACCGTACTCTGCCTCCGATGGAAGCCCTCGCAGGCTGACCACGGCCACGACATTCATGATCGCCAGGGTCATGATCGACAGCTTCGCGCTTGGAGGCGCTGCTGTCCCTTTCGCTTTTCGCTGTTGTGCCACGGCTATGCCTCCTCGTTCTATTCTTGGCTGACCGGGGTGCTAGAAGTTGACCATGATCTGGCCGCCGAGCACGGCAGCATTGTTGCTGCTGCTCCCGCCGCTTGGATTGAAGATGTACTGAAAGTCCGGTGTCAGCCCGAGCCAGGGTGTTGCCCAGTAGGTGTAGTTCAGCTCCAGCACCGTTTCGGCGGTGGCATTCTCGACATCCTTACTCAACTTGCCGTAATAGAGCGCGACGGCGGTGGTGTCGGTGTCGCGTCCGGGAATCAAGCCCTCGTAGGTGGCGCCACCCGCGATGAAGACAGGAAGAAGATTGATGCTCTGCTGCGGCTGGTAGGTCACCGACAGCCAGGGGGTCAGACCCTGGGAGCTGCCGGGGCCGCCCTCGCGATAGACCATCTGCTGGCCCATGGCGTAGAAGCCGGTGTTGCCGTCCTTTTGCGGCCCGCCGTCGATCTGGTCGTACTTGTCGCCGGCATAGAAGGCGCCGAGATGGTAGATGCCGGGCAGGCCGGCATCTCCCTTGCCCTGCTCGCGCAGATAGGTCAGCTGGCCGACCGGCATGACGCCGCGGCTGAGATCCAGGCCGAAGTCGACGCCGTTGGTTCCGTTCAGGTCGGAGGACCGTCGGTCGGCGGCGTAGACGCCCGCGGTCAGCTCGATCTGCGGGATGGGCGTGACGGTGGCGACGGCGCCCCACTGGGTCGCAGGCGGCGCGGTGAAGGGCAGGGTGTTGACCGGCAGGCTCACCGGGATGGCGTTGGTCGCCACCGAGACGTAGTCCGCAGCGACCGGCAGGCTTGCGAAGTTGTTGGCGGTAGTCATCCGCCCCGCCTGCAGCAGGAGCCGCTCGTCGAGCAGCTCCTGCTGGGCATAGAGTTGGCCCAGATAAAGGCCGTTCGGCGTGTAGGCCGAGGCGGTGTTGAAGAGGTTGTCGATCCGGTTGCTGCCCGAGAGGTCGTTGCCGCCGGTCCACCAGCCCTCCGCGTGGACGAGGAACCCCGACCATCCGAGAAGCTTGCCGAAGTCGACGTCAAGCGCCACGAGCGTCGAGTTGGCGGCTGCGAAGGACCGTCGCTGTCCCCCCGACGTGTTGCCCAGCAGGGCCGTGGCGCTGAAGCCGCTCACGGTCAGGCCCCGGTCCTCGAGCTCCTTGCGGTAGCCGCCCCAGTCGCCGAGCGCCGAGGGGCCCTTGAGCCAGTCCTCGAGAGGATCACCGGTTTTCGGCACGGCTTTCGCCGCCTCTAGCCGGGGCGCGGTCTGCTGCCGGACGACATGCGACGCGGACACCTTGCCCCCGTAGGTCTTGCCGGCGGTGGCCACAGCATTGTCGCCGGCCGGTTCCGGCGCCTCGATCGCCGGCGCGGGCGCTGGTCCGGGCGTCTGCGCCAGCGACCCAGCCACGCCCAGCGCCCACAAGGACGCGGACAGCCCCAGCATGAAGCTTATGCTGCCTCTGCTCATGGCACGCCCTCTCGATCCGCTCGGCACCCGGCAGGGCTAATTGTGCGTGTAGCTGCCCAACTCCTCCTCGGTCAGCGGCACGCTCACGGGATGCTTCTCGAAGCCGGCGACGGCGCGCTGCATGTCCTCGACCAGCAGCGCCGCCATGTCGCGGCTGACGCCCTGGCGGATCATCACCCGCATGATGGTGATGTCGGAGGCGCCGCCGCTCAGGGCGAATGCGGGTACCTGCCAGCCCCGCTGCAGAAGCTTGGCCGACAGGTCGTAGAGCGTGTAGGGAAGCTTGGCGCCGTCCTTGACCTTGAAGCACACGGCCGGCAGGCCGGTCTTGGGGTCGCCGGTGTTGATGAATTCGAACGGGCCTAGTCCGGCTATCTGCTTGCTCAACCACTGAGCGGTGTCGTAGCAGGCGCCCTGGACCCGGCTGTAGCCTTCGCGTCCCAGACGGTTGAGCAGATAATACTGGGCGATGACCTGGCCCGCCGGCCGCGAGAAGTTGATCTGCGAGCGTGCCGACTGTCGCCGCCGAGATAGGGCACGGAGAAGACCAGCTCGTCCGAGAGATCCTCCTGGTCGCGCCAGATGACCCAGCCGACCCCGAGCGGGGCGAGGCCGATATTTGTGCCCGGACGTGCTGATCGACTTCACCCGTGGAAGGCGGAAATCCCAGGCGATCTCGGGCGCACAGAACGGGGCGAGAAAGCCGCCGGACGCCGCGTCGACGTGGATGTCGACATCGATCCCGTTCTCCTTGTGCAGCTTGTCAAGCGCCTCGGCCAGCGGCGGCACCAGCTCGTAGTGCGCCGGTATAGGTGACACCGATCGTCGGCACGACGCAGATCGTGTTCTCGTCGACCGCGCTCCAGCATCCGTCGCCGGATCCATCTGGAACTTGTTCGGCTCCATCGGGATCTCGCGCTTCTCGACCTCCCAATAGCTTGGCAGAACTTGTGCCAGCACGACCTGCACGGGACCGCAGACGAGGTTCGGCTTGTCGGTCGGCTTGCCGAGCGCTTGCATCCTCTTCTTGCCAGCGCCACTTGGCGGCCATGCCGCCCAGCATGCAGGCCTCTGACGAGCCGGTGGTCGAGGTCCCGACCGTATTGGCGGCCTCCGGCGAGTTCCAGAGGTCGGCCAGCATGTGCACGCAGCGAAGCTCCATCTCCGCGGTCTGCGGATACTCGCTCCTTGTCGATCATGTTCTGGTCGATCGACAGGTCCATGATCTTGTGGACCTCGGGCTCCTCCCACGTCTGGCAGAAGGTGGCGAGATTCTGACGCGGATTGCCGTCGAGGTAGAGCTCGTCGGTCACCATCTGGAGGATGTCGTCGGCCTCCTGCTCGTCGGCCGGAAATCGGTATTTCGGCAGCGGCCTCGACAGCTCACGCGCCGCAAAGGTCGTGTCCAGGAGCTTGTTTCGGGTCCGCTTCCGAGAATTTACTGTCATGGTCACGCATCTCCCTTCCTCGACTTGCAAAAATCCTCCCAGACGGGCTCGCCACGGCAAGTCCTCCCAGAAGACGTCGCCAAGAAGTCGGGGCCGGCCCCGCTCCTGGACGTCTGGTCACTGACCCGACCTCAGCTGTTCCAAGACGCGGCCTTGGCGCAACGCTGCCACGGTCCCTTCCGGCAATGGCGTCCAGCCCGATTTGCTGAGCGGCACGCTCGCGACGTAGAGGACGTCGGTCCGGCTTCCTGGAACATCGACGTGCAGGCCCTTCACATGCAGCTCGCCGAGGCGCGCGAGGCTCAGTCCGGGCGGCCGGGGCTCGCTGAAGCGGCCACCACCCTCGTCCCAGCGACGCTTGTGCGCGTGCATGAAGAGCACGTCGCCATCCGAATAGAGAAGGTTGGCGGTGCCCAACCTGGCGAGCTCGGCAGCCGTGTCCGCGAAGATGCCTAGCCGATCCTCTAGGGCCGGTGGCCTTGCCGCGCCTCGCCACAGGGGCGCAAGCCGTTCAAGCAGAACGCAAAAGGCGAACTCGGAGTCCGTCTCGCCCACGGGGCGGTAGGTCCCCCCCTGCAGGCTCATCTTGTCCCAGATGCCCTCGAGCTCGCCATTGTGCGCGAAGACGTGCATCTGGCCGCCGAGCTCACGCATGAAGGGATGCGTGTTGGCGAAGCTCGGCGACCCCGCGGTCGCGTAACGCACATGGGCCATGACGCAGGTGCTGGCCAGCGGCTGGGATTCGATGAACCGCACGGCTGGGCTGTTGCTGGCCGGCTCCGGCTCCTTGATGAGCAGGGCGTCTTTGCCCTCGTGATAGGCGATTCCCCATCCGGACTTGTTGGGGTGAATCAGGCCGCCATGTTCGGCAAAGGCGTGCAGCGAATACCCCACGCGCACGGACTCTGAGCTTGAGACGCCAAACAACTCGCACATTCTTGTCCCTCCCTAAGGAAGCTCTGCGCAAGGGGTTGTTGGCTGGGTGAGCAGGGCGGAGGCGTCTCGGCCGGCGGTTGGATAGTGTTGCGCCGTTTGAAGCCGTGTTGGGCTGGCGGTGTAGCAGATGCCGGCAGGCGATGAACAAGTTGGCCAGTCCACGGTAGCATAGCTTGGTGAAGCCGAACACCCGCTTGATGACGCCGATAGTATTCTTCGACCTTGGCGCGGACCTTCGACTTCGTATGGTTCTTCGCCCGCTCCGTCTCGTCCACGACGCCGCGGTGACGGTATCGGCGATTGGTGAGGTCCGTGGCCGCGGGTGCCTGCTCCCTGATCACCGTCCTTTGGCCGCGATAGGCCGGGTCGCCCCACACCTTCGTCTCTCTGCCGTGCAGCAGATCGGGCAGCGCCCTGCTGAGGGCGACGTTGGCCGGCGTCGCCACCGCCGCATGGATCAGCTTCGATCGGCTGTCGACCCTGAGATGCGCCTTCATGCCGAAGTGCCATTGGTTGCCTTTCTTCGTCTGGTACCTCTCCGGATCGCGGGTCTTGGCGGCGTTCTTGGTCGAGGAGGGCGCGCTGCTCTCTTGCATGCCCACCTGTCGTAGATCGGGATCGCGGCGCGTGTCCCTGAGAACTGAGGCGTATCATGGTCGGCACCCGGCTCTTTGGCCCAATCCCGATCATTGATTTTGCGATATTACGCATGCAATTGAGACAACGAATTGATCTGTCTCAATGGCCAGCGCATTGTCCATGCTAGCTCCATACTCGGAGTAGCCTCGGGAGCACCACAAAGCGTGGGAGGCTCAGGCTGCTGAGGCAGGTGTTGCGCCATCCTCGTCGTTGGCCGCGAGGCCCGGGTACCATCGCACAAATGTCGCCCGCAGCGTGCCGTCAAGCACCCGCGTTCGCGTCTGCAGCAGCAAGTGGGCCCCTCTTGGCGACCACTGCGTCTGCTGACGCTTGGCAAAGCGCTTGCCGACCACGATTGGCCCCTCGGGATGCGGCAGATAGCGCCCGTCGATCGTCGTCGTCGCATCGGGCGACGGGACGCCTGTGATCTGCTGACCCATCTCCGGGGAGCCCGACATCTGCTGGGCCCCCGCCGCACCGGCAGCGAGCCCGAGCAGGGCCATCACCGAGACACCTGTCAGAAGCAGTCGCATCATGTCTCCTTTCTCCGCTGACCAGCGGCTTCTTGCTGAGTTGTGATTGCGGGTCATGCCCGCACTCCCGCGCCGGAAGCGCCCGCCCCCATCACGAGCCCCTCCTTGGCCGGTACCGCTAGGACGCGGGCGGCGGCCTCCTCCGCCCCCGGCTGCCGAGCGGCCACACCTTCTGGATCACCGCGAAAAGGAAGGCGGTGCTCAGGCCGAAGAGCAGCATGCCGTTGACCGCCTCGAGGGCACCCATCATCTGCCAGCGCGCCTCGAGGAAGAGGTTCGCATGGCCGTAGGTCGCCATGGCACCGAGCGAATAGAGCATCGCCGTCCGGAAGTCTGGCAACGCTCCCAGCGCCACGTAGGCCACGGCCCAGATGCCTCCCTCGATCGCATGCAGCGCCGTCGCCAGCAGCGTGACGGCGCCGATCACCAGCGAGAAGGTCAGCAGGAACCGGCGACTGTCCACGGCATCGGTGAGCAACCGCACCACCCGCTCGTTGATGAGCCCGAGGCCCACCACGTGGATGACGACGCAGAGCACGATCAGCGGCAGGCTCCACAGCCAGTCGAGCGTCCAGGTCGCATGGGGATCGTCCATCGGCGTCCTCCTGCCGGGCCGCTGGGAGCTCCTGGCCTTCCGACGGGCGAAAGGGCCACCCGGCTGCCGTCGGGCTCAGGCCCGACGGCAGCCGGGACCCGTCCCTCAGCCCTTGTGGATGCTGTCGAGGCGGGCGCGAAGCATGGTGGCGGCCTCCTTGGCGACGGCCTGGGCCGTGTCCATCGTGCCGAGCGTCGCCTCGATGTCGAAGGCGCCGGGGGTCAGGTGCCGCACGGCGGCGGCCACGACCTTGCCGGTCTCGGAATCCTTCGCCTCGACGGCGTAGGTGACACCGCCGGTGAGCGTTCCGCCGCCGACGGTGGCGCCCTTGACCAGGTTGATCGCGGCGCTGATCGGAATGATCCGGGTGGCCGTCGACACGTAGGGAATGGTCGAGCTCACCTCGACGATCGTGAGCTTCAGGCTCGCCGTGTGCGGGCCGGGCTTGGTCACGACGGGATATTTGCTCCCGAGCGCCAGCTTCGTCTGGTCGACGAACATCTGCGCGATCTTCTGCACCTCCGCGTCGGAGAGATCGCCGAAGCTCGAGCCCTCGCCCCGATAGACGACCGGCGGCTCGAGGATGAAGCTCGTATACTGGGCCAGGTTGGCGTCGGGCGCGATGTAGGACCAGGCGCCGGGCGCCTCCTTGGCGTTCTCGGTCATCGGCACGCCGGTGATGCCGGCGTTGGGCTGCGACGTGCTTTGGGATTGGGCGGCACAGCCCGCCAGGGCCAGCGTCAGGGCCCCCGCCCCGAGCAGGCCTCGTATCGTCGTCATCCTGGTGTCCCCCTGTCGGTCTTGTCCTGGTTGTTCCGGTCGCTCAGGCGGTGCCCGCCAGGGCCGCCTGCAGCCTTTCTTCCTGCTCGCTGCTGAGCGAGGTCTTGAGGACCTTGCCGTGGTATTTGGCCACCTCGGGCACGACCTTGTCGGCTGTGACCTTGCGCACCAGGACGAACAGCGCCGAGCTGCTGGGCTTGATCGTGGCGCCGAGCTGCTTGATGAAGTCGTCGTTGATGCCGTAGTCGGCGAGCTTGCCCGACAGCGCACCGGAGCCGGCGCCGATGGCGGCTCCGCCGATCCATCCCAAGAGTGGGTTGAGGAACAGCGAGCCGACCAGCAGGCCGAACAGGCCGCCCCAGACGCTGCCGCTCGCGGCCCCGGCAGCCACCAGGTTGATCGCCTGCTTGAGGTGGATCTTGCCCTCCTCGTCGCGCACGACGATGCAGGAATCCTCGAGGTCGATCAGATACTCGGCCTGAAGCTTGCGCAGCTCGTCGAGCACGCGATCGGCCGTGGTCGGATCGTCGTAGGCGATACAGACGAGGTCGCTCATCGTCTTTTCCTTTCCTCCCGTGACAGTGCCGCCAGCCGCTTCGCCTCGGCCTTGGCTGCCAGCTCCTCAGAGCGATCGACGCTCGCATGACGAGCCGAGCCGCCGCGCCGGGCAGCCATCTTGTCGTTGGATCCGGACCCGGATCCAAAGAGGCGGCAGCCGCCTAGCGCCCACAGGCCGAGCCCGGCCATCAACCACCGACGTCCACGCATCACACCTCGCCACCGTCCAGCCGGCCACCGTCCAGCAGGGAGGCGTCGCGCGTCCCGGCCATGGGACCGCCGCTCGAGCCGCCTGCCGGCACGCGGTGTCTCTACGCCCAACCCCGTGCGCGGGCCAGAAGCCAGACTGGTGGGGCGGCGCAGGCGGGTGCGCGGCGGGGTCGGAGGTCTTCTCATCCCGATAGCGTCGATCAGGCCTGCAGCTCGATCTCGCCGGGGCGCCAGGTCTTGTCGAAAAAGGGCTCCAAGGGTCCGTACAGGCGCAGCAGCATGTTCCAGCTCCTGCCCGAGACGGTCTGTACCCAGTTGCTTTCCTTGCCGGCGGGCGCCTCGGGCCCGAAATAGACGTCGACCGAGCCGTCGGCATTCGTCCCCAGGCCCTTGCTCTGGCTGCTGACGCTGGGGAACTGCTGGTCCGTCTGCGCCATCGAGCGGGTCTGGTTGTCGTAGACGATGACCGACCAGAAGTCCTTGACCGGGATGTTCTTGGGCAGGTGCAGCTTGTAGCTCTTCCCGCCGTCGAGCACGTCGCCCTTCTTGTCGACGAACATCGCCATGTACTGCGATCCCTCGCCCACGATCTTGCTGTCCATGGCCGGGGTGACGCCCGTGGCGTAGAAGAAGAAGCCGGCATAGGCGTCGAGCAGGCGGGCGCCATTCTGCTCGAACTTGTAGCCGCCCACGAAGCCCATGCGCCAATGGCTGTCGCTATCCGGATACCAATAGCCGTCGCCGCCCCGCCAGCTGTACATGATCGCACGCGCGGTCGCGTCGCCCACGGCAGCGGCCTCGGTCAGGATGCCCTTCATCCTGGCGTCGGGCGCGAACGGCCGCCCCTTCATGATGCCGATCGAGGCCCAAAAGCCCAGCGTCGTCGCATCGACGGCATCGGTCGGCTCGTCCTGCACGACCTTGCTCAACAGCTCCCAGAAGCGGTAGTCGGCCGGCGGGACCATGTTGAAAGGCCTGCCGGACATGTCGACGAAGGTGGGCGTCGCCGGCTTTCCGGCATCGGCCAGCGGGTAGACCTTGGTGTGCTTCTTCACCATGTCGACGCCGGGCTTGGGGTCGCCCTCGACGAGGAAGCTGCGCCACGCGATCCAGGCGGCGTAGGAGCCCGGCCGCATGACGAAGTAGCCTGTGGGCACCTCGCCATCATAGCCGGGCGGCAGAAACAGGAACTTTCCGCCGGCGCCCTTGTCCGGCCCGGTGAAGCCGATGTCGCCGATCCAGTTGTACCAGATGTCGTCGCACAGCCCGAGGACCTTGGGCGGCGCCTCGACGACGATCGGGCCGTCGCGCAGGTCGAGCCAGAACCAGGTGTAGGGCGTGTTGTTGTTGGCGGTGAGCTCGACCGTCCGCGAATCGACCATGGTCTCCCAGATCGGCACGGTCCTGTTGGCCGGTCCCATCGACAGGATGCCGTCCCGGTTGCCCACCTGGCTCACCACGGGCAGAGCCAGCAGGTAGGCCTGCACGGCCCGCTGGAAGTCGAGATTGTCGTAGAGCTTCTCGACACTCGCCTTGTCGGGAAAGCCACCGAAGAAGCTCAGCTTGCCGAAGCGGGTCTCCAGGGCGTCGGGAGACTGGACGCCGGGCGGCATCGGGGTCGAGAATTTGAGATCGGGCTGCGCAGGGGCACCGGTCAGCAGCTGGGCCAGCGCCGGGCCGGGGGCGGCGGCCGCTATCCCGGCGACAGCGCTCGACTGAAGAAAGCCTCGCTTCGTCAACATCTCGAATCCCTTTCCGCCGTCGAGCGCGCCGCGTGAGGAGCAGGCCCGTCGAGCGCAAAGACCTGTGCCGCGCATGCCGAGCAAAGGGCGGGTCGTGGTGGCATCATTTTGCCGGCGGCAGCCTGCTCTCCAGCATGTCCACCTGCTGCTGGAGGGCGGTCATCTGGTTCTGCAGGTTGATGATCTGCTCCTCGATCGACGAGGATGACATCCCCCCGCCGCCGCCGCTTACGTCCACCACCGGCGGGCTGCTGCCGCCGCAGGCGCTCAGCGTCGCCACGCAGAGCCCGATCGCCAGCCATAGACGTCCGCGCATCGCACCTCGCTGCCCTGATGTCGATATACGGTTGGGAAAGCTCTCTCGAGCTGCGGATGCGCGCCGGCCTGGGCGCGTCATCGCGTCCACCCCTGCTGGCCGAAGAGGCTGGAGAGCTGCTTGGCGATGCCGCTGGCGGCGCGGTCGCTGTCCGCGACAACGGTGGCGCCCATCGTCTCCGACACGACGCTCAGCCCCGCCGTCACGGCTGTCGCCATCAGCAGGTGGCCGGCCACGGCGCCGGCACCCATGGTCTCGGCAGCGCCCGGCCTGAGCCCGCTCTTGGCGCTGACCTCGATCTGATCGATCAGGTTGGGGCCGGTGGCCGTCACCTCGTAGACCTGCGCC
This sequence comes from uncultured Alphaproteobacteria bacterium, assembly GCA_963735065.1. GTDB lineage: Bacteria > Pseudomonadota > Alphaproteobacteria > Geminicoccales > Geminicoccaceae > CAVTJL01. Next base: position 1,762,825 of record CAVTJL010000001.1, read on the forward strand.
CAGACGCGCACGTCGCTGCGGCCGGCACCGAGGCCGATGACCAGCCGCTCGGTCCGGTTGCCCTCGTCGATCGAGATGAACTGGCCCTTGATGAGCAGCGCCACCGGCGTGTCGGCGGGCACGGCGGCGGCGTGCACGGCATAGAAGCCCATGTCCTGGATCTGGACGACGAGCTTCTCGGCCAGCGCGTTTGCCACCTGATGGCCGACCTCGAGCTCCTGCTGCGTGCGTGGCGTGCCGGCCTTGGCCTTGCGCAGCTCCTCGTACTTGGCGCCCAGGCCCTGGTCGAGCTCCACCTCGTCGGGCGAGACCGCGAAGGTCTGGACCACGACGACCTGTGGCAGCGGCAACGCCGCTCCCTCGGTGCTGACCTGGCTCTTCGACGTGGTGCATGCGGCGAGGCCCGCGCCCAGCATGCCGCCCAGCGCCGCCCGTCGTGCGACCCTTCCACTCATGCGCTCGTCTCTTTCATGCTGGCGGTGCTCCGCCCCGGGGCGGGCCTCAGTATTGGCCGGCACCCATGCTCTCGACCTCAAGGGCGCCGCCGGACTTCGCGAAGGTGAAGTCCCGCGAGGCGAAGCCCTCGCAGCCGCCGCTCTGCCGGGCGCTCTCGCCCGGCGTCTGGAACCAGTACTCGACGTGCACGACGAGATCCTTGGGCGTGTCCGAGAGGATCGTCGCCCGCGTGATGTCCTGCATCACCACCCCCTGGCAGTTCTCGTCGTGCTCGGAGGCGTTGGCGTCGTAGTAGGAGGTGATCTGCTTCTCGATGCCGGGATAGGGGGCGAGCGCGCTCGTCTCCTGCCCGACCTCGCCGGCACAGCCGGCAAGGAGCAGCATCACCGACGAGGCCAGCACCGGCCGCCACGGCGCACGTCTTTGAGAGCTGAGGCGTATCATGGGTAGCACGCGCCCCTTTGGTTCGAGGATGCTCATGGGTTCTGCAAGACTATCGCCGGGAACAGGCCCCGCGTATTGATCTGGCTCAATGGCCCAGGAGATCGCTCCTGCGACACTCCTGATTCCAGCCTCGCCCGGAGAGTAGACGTAGCCGCATGAACAGTCGCTCGCAGCCATGATATCTCGGCCCATGACTGCGGCTATCGGAAAACTGCAGGACCGTTCGGCTCCGCGGCGCTTCTCCGCGGGGCTCCAGCGCCTCGAGAGCGTCGAGCCCGACGAGCTGGCCCGGGCACCCTCCGGCTGGGAGCAGTCCTATCTGCCACTCACGGCCCGGCCCTTCGCCGGGTCGCTTCTGCTGGCCCACACGGCAGAGCTGCAGCTCGCCTCGGCCGCCTGGTCGCCGGCGCTGCTGGCGCGCGGCGTGACCCCCGCCGGCTGCATCGGGGTCGCGATGCCGCTGCAGCCGGAACGGCCGGTGTGGAACCGCGGCATCCGCCTGGGTCCCGCCGACGTCGCCGTCGGCACCCACGCCCACGAGTTCGAGTTCCGCACGAGCGGGCCCGAGACGATCCTCGCCATCTCGATTCCGATCGAGCTGCTCGAGCGGACGGCGGCAACGCTGTTCGGCCCGCTCTGGGAGAGCGTCGCCGGGGCCACCTTCGGTCCTGCCCAGCCGCTCCGCCATGCCGACGGGCTGCGCGCGCGCCTGAAAGGCACGCTCGCCGCCATCGCGACGGACCCCGCCCTCCTTCTCCGTCCCGACGCCGCGCGACGCATCGAGCAGTCGGTGGCGCTGGCATTCCTGGGGGCGCTGGGCGTCCCCCCGCTCGCGGCCCGCCCCGCCGATCGGCAGCATCTGGCCAAGCGCGCCGAGGCCTATCTGATGGAGAACCTCGACGCGCCCGTCTCGATCCACGATCTCTGCCGGGCCACGGGTGCCGCCGAGCGCACCCTCTTCCAGGGCTTCCGGGACTATTTCGGCCTGCCGCCGATGGCCTTCCTCAGGCTCATGCGCCTCATCGGCGCGCGGCGCGACCTGCGGCGCCTGGGCAGCGCCACGACCGTCACCCAGACGGCGACCCGCTGGGGCTTTTTTCACTTCGGCGAGTTCGCCGCCGCCTATCGCCGCCAGTTCGGCGAGCGCCCGTCCGACACGCTGCGACAGCCGGGCCGGGCTGGCAGCATCGTCGCGCGGCACGCGCAGGAAGCGGGCGCCCGGCTCCTGTCAGGCTGACCGGGCGGCGCCCCTCACCAGACGAACGTCACGCCGACGATCGGCCCGTGCGTGATCACGTCGTAGTGGAAGCGGTCGTTGCCGTTGCCGTTCTCGTAGTTCTGGTAGAGCGCCCGGTAGCCCGCCTCGGCGCTGATCCAGCTGTTGAACGCGTAGCCCACGAGGCCCTGCAGGTTCCAGGTCGTGTTGTCGCTGTTGACGGCGCCGACATAGCCAAGGGCCGTGAGGAACCAGTGCTCGTCGAGCCCGATCAGGGTGCGCAGGCCCACGAATGGCGTCGCCCATTGCTGGTCACCGCTGAAATGGCGCGTCACGTTGGCCTGGTTGTCCTTCAGCTTCAGGTCCGTGTTGAGATAGGTGTAGCTGAAGCCCACGAGGCCATCGATCGCCATGCCATGGTCGATCCCGATCGGCCGGGCGCCCTGGGACTCGTCCGATCCGAACGGCACATTGCCCAGGCGATAGGCTCCGAAGATCTGCCCGATGAACGCGTTCGCGTCCACGTCGGCATCGATCGGGCCACTGCTGTCGCTGGTGGAGGCGCGCAGGAAGTTGCCCTGGGCGACGAGGCTGAAGGGGCCCTTGGTCGCCTCGATCTGGGCCAGCACCGCGCCGTCCAGGTTCTCGGCCACATCCTTGAAGCTGGCGTCCACATCGGACCTCTGGCCCTTGACCGTGGCGTGGCCGTTGAAGGCCGTGGCCCAGACATAGGGCGTGAACCGGATCCGCCACCCGTCCCACGGCGAGGTATCCTGCGCGCGCAGCGGCGCCGCCCAGGCGGCGCAACCCAGAAGGGCCAGGATCGGCAGAACCGCCCGCGTCCAGCCCACACCACCTGCTCTTGTCACCACACGCTCCCCCACATGCTGCCCCGACGCTTGTACCTGGACGCGAGAACGGAAAACAGGCTCCGGCGGCTCCCCTCAAGACTCGAACGGGAATACCCGTTTCCAGTCGCTCTTCATGCTGATCACCGGCCAGTCGCGCTTTTTTGCCTCATCCATCAGCCCCTGGGTGAACGTCCCCACATGGGATGCAGGCAGGCCGTTCGCCGGCCCGTAGGCATACTCGCGCTCGGCATCGTCGTGCAGGACCAGCATGCCGAAGCGCGCGCCCGAGCCGGCGGTCGTCCATTCCAGCATTTGGCGGTCGCCGTCCGAGTTGCCGAAGGCGGCGATCGGCCGCCTGCCGACGAAGCGGTTGATCCCGACAGGCTTGCCCGCCTTGTCGTTGACGAACTCGATCTCCGGCAGACGGACCAGCGCCGGCTTGCCGTCCCGCATCTCGAACTTCGTCTTGATGCTCGAGCCGATGATCTGCTGCGGCGGGATGCCGTAGGCCTCGGGCGCCCAGGGCCGCATGAACTCGATGCCGCCACCCGAGCAGATCCAGGTCTGAAAGCCGTTTGCCCGCAGATAGGCCAAGAGCTCCAGCATCGGCTGATAGACGAGCTCGGTATAGGGGCGGTGGAAGCGCGGATGGCGCGCCTTGGCGAGCCAGTCCGAGACGAGCGCGCCGAACTCCTGGACCGTGGTGCCGGCGTGGGTTGCCATGACGAGGCGCAGGGCACCTTCCTCGCCCCCGGCCATGGCCGCAGCGAGATCGTTCTCCAGCACGCCCTTGAAGGGCTGCTTCTCGCGCCATTCGGGGTGCTCCGGCGCCATCGCCCGGACGCGGTCCAGCACGAACTGGAGCTGGACATAGTAGGGCTTCTCGCACCAGAGCGTGCCGTCATTGTCGAACGTGGCGATGCGCTCCGGCACCGGCACGAAGTCGGCGCTGCCCTCGCTGGTGACGCGGGCGACGAGGTCCTGGATCGCCTGCTTCGCGGCTCCAGCGTTCCAGGACGGGAGGGGATCGGACTGGCCCAGCGCCGGTAGCGGTGCCGAGGCAAGCGCCAGGGCCGCTGTGCTGGCCAGAAAGCCGCGTCGTGATTGCTGCACGTTCAATCTCCCGCATCGGGACGCAGAAGGTGGCGGGTCCGCCCGCGCCACCTTCCACGCCCGCATCGTCAGTCGCTGTTCTGGGGGCCCATCACCTTCTTCATCGCGTCATCGACGGCCTTCTTCATGCTCAGCGTGTCGGCGCCCTGCCGCGGCGGGAACTCCGCGATGCTCTTCAGATGGGCCTGCAGGAACGGTCCCGCCGCCGTCGGTGCCCAGAGCTTCTGGGCGAAGAACTTGCGCCCGGCATAGCCCCACTCCGGAGAGAGGGGATCCATCTTTTCCATGGGGTCCATGAGCAGGTTGAAGAGGAAGGGAACGCTCGGGTAGGTCTTCTCGTCCCACCAGATCCCATCCTTCTTCACGCCGAAAGCGATCTTCCAGGCATCGACGCGCAACGCCATCAGATCGGTCTCGTCATAGTAGAAATATTCGCGCCGCGCCGACTTCTCCGACTTGCCGGTCCACAGATCGAGATTGTTGTACCCGTCGAGGTGGACCTTGTAGGTCATCTCGCCCAGCTTGGCGCCGCCGAGCAGCTGCTCCTTCAGGTCGGGCATGCCCGCCGCGGCCGCCAGCGTCACGAAGAGATCCTCGTGGCTCTGCACGCCGTTTGCGCTTGTGCCGGCCGGAACTGCCGCGGGCCAGCGCAGGATGCACGGAACGCGGACTCCACCCTCCCAGGTAGTGCCCTTCTCGCCGCGGAACGGCGCGTAGCCACCGTCGGGCCAGAAGGCGAGCTCGAAGCCGTTGTCGGTCGAGTAGATGACGATCGTATCCTCGGCGATGCCGAGCTCGTCGAGCTTGCCGAGCAGCGTGCCGACCTGCTCGTCATGCTCGATCATCTTGGCACGGACGACGTCCTCCTCGGCACGGCCCTCGTCCACGGCCATCTGGACGTATTTCTGCTGGGGGTGCGACCAGATGTGTATGGCGGTCGTGTTGAACCAGACGAAGAAGGGCTTGTCGCCCTTGCCGTTCTTGTCGAGCCAGGCGACGGTCTTGTCCAGGACCTCGCCGTCGAAGGTCTTCATGCGCTCGCGGGTCAGGGGGCCCGTGTCCTCGATGCGCTGCTTGCCGACGCGGCCGAACTTGGGGTCGACGGTCGGATCGTCGGTCTCGGTCGCCCAGGTGTGCAGGACACCGCGCGGCCCGAACCTCTCCTTGTATTTCGGGTTCTTCTGACCGGGATAGTCGAGCTCCTCCGGCTCCTCCTCGGCATTGAGGTGATAGAGGTTGCCGAACCATTCATCGAAGCCGTGGGCGGTCGGCAGGAACTCGTTGCGATCGCCCAGATGGTTCTTGCCGAACTGTGCCGTTGCGTACCCCGCCGATTTCAGGACCTCGGCCAGCGTCGGATCCTCTTTTTGAATGCCGCGCGTCGAGCCGGGGATGCCGATGGTCGTCATACCCGTGCGCACCGGCATCTGCCCGGTGATGAAGGCCGCGCGCCCGGCCGTGCAGCTCGGCTGCCCATAGTGATCGGTGAAGAGCATGCCTTCCTTGGCCAGCCGGTCGATGTTCGGCGTTTTCCCCATCATGCCGTGCGTGTAGGCGCCGAGATTCCAGTAGCCGATGTCGTCGCCCCAGATGACGAGGATGTTCGGCTGCTTGCCGCTTTTCTGGCCGCTCGCGGTCTGGGCGGCCGCGGGCGTGGTGGCGAGCGGCGATGGCAGCCCCGCGGCTGCCGCGACCGCGCTGCCGGCGAGCAGCAGGTTGCGCCGATTCACGGCACCGCCTCGCGGCTGGTGCTTTTCCTTCTCCGGCGTTCCGTCGCTCATATCGATCTCCCTGATCGTGAGATGAAGCGTGGGTGCAGTGTAGATACGACACACGCCCGCCAACCGATGACTGCCTTGGGAACAGGCGCCCCTGTCCTCGCACATCGATCACGACCGCTCTGCGCGAGCCCGTAGCCGACCTCGGCAGCCTAGGATGGACAAGAGCGCGCCGAACGACAAGGGGGCGTTGCCCCGGCCGGGGAGACACGGCACAGCGGTCGCCGTGACGTCGCCGTTCGATCAAAGCCCGCCCTCGTCGTTCCCCTGCGGCGTGGAAGGTGCCGGAGCGATCGCCGCCACCCTCCACGCCGATCTCATGCACGGGGCCTCGTCAGCCCTCGCGGCCCTAGTTGCCCGTCGGCAGCGGGATGGAGACACCCTCCTTCGCCAGCTCGTCCCGCACGAACTTGAAGCGCTGGTACTGCGTGATGGTGATCGGTCCCGTGTAGACCTCGCTCTGCAGCTTGCGCGGCGGGTACTTCACGTAGGTCTGCATCAGCTTCTTGATCGCCTCGTTGATGGTGACGAGGACCCAGGTGTGCTCCGTGAAGTTGTTCATGAAGATGTCGTAGCGCTCCTGCGGGTCCTGCCACAGGTCGAAGACCTGGGGAACGGTGGCGACGTAGGATTCCGGCCCCTTCCAGCCGAGGTTGGAATCCACGGCCAGCCCGCCGGTCTTGGCGCCGTCGTCACCGCGCAGGTTGAAGACGGCCTTGTAGTTGCCGGTGCGCGCGGCACCCGGGGTCAGCTCGTTCTCCGTGAAGTAGAACCACTCGTTCCGCGGCGACTTCTCCGTGCCGAACAGCACGGGCGTCATGTCGTAGCTGTCGAAGATGATCGGCTGACCCTCGCGGTCCTTGTCCGGCAGCGTCGCCCCGCCGAGCGCCGCAAAGGTCGCCATGTAGTCGAGGCCGCCGATGATCTCCGAGTTCCGCGTGCCGGCCTTGATCTTCGGGCCCCAGGCGATCGAGGGGACGCGGCTGCCGCCCTCGCGGTCCGTGCCCTTCGTCCCGCGGAACGGCGTGTAGCCGGCGTCGGGATAGACGTCCTGCCAGGCGCCGTTGTCGGAGGTCCAGAACACATACGTGTTCTTCTCGATGCCGAGCTCGCGCACCTTGTCCATGATGTGGCCGATGCGCGTGTCGTTCTCGACGACCGAGTCGGCGTACTTGGTCTTCGAGAGCGACTTGTGCACGAACTCGGGTGCCGGCAGGTTCGGTTGGTGCACCTTCATGAAGTTGACGCTCATGAAGAACGGCTCGTCCTTCTTGCCGTTCTCCTCGAGGAACTCGAGCGCCGCCTTCTCGACATAGGCGTCGAAGAACGGGATGCCGACCACGCCCTTCTCCGGCGTGTCGACGTACTCGCCGTTGATCTTGAACTCCTCGCGCGGCTTCTCGCCGGCCTTTCCGGAAAGGGCCCCCTTCGTCACCCGCGCGAACATCTCGCGCAGCTCCGGCGACATGTCCGGGAACCACTTCGGATCGGCGTAGGTGTAGGCGTTGAGGTGGTAGAGCCCGACATAGCGCATGTCGTCATAGCCCTGCGCGTTCGGCAGCGCATAGTCGTCCTCGCCCAGATGCCACTTGCCGGTGAAGAAGGTCTTGTAGCCCGACGTCTTGAGCACCGAGGCCAGCGTCCACTCCGCCGCCGGCAACCCGCCGCCCTGGCCCTGGAACGCCACCGTCGTCATGCCGCTGCGGTTGGGGATGCGTCCCGTCTGCATCGCCGCACGACCGGGCGTGCAGCTCGGCTGGGCGTAGAAGGAGGTGAACATCATGCCCTCGTCGGCCATCCGATCGAGGTTCGGCGTGGGCATGCCGCGGCCGTCGCCGCCCAGATAGCAGCCGGCGTCGCCATAGCCGAAATCGTCGGACACGATCATGATGATGTTGGGCTTGCCCGCCCCGCCGGACTCCCCGCCGGACGACGCCCCGCCGGTCGTGGTCTGGGCCTGGGCGGTCTGGATCAGGTGGTCCGGGGCAAGCGCCGAGGCGCCCAGCGCCGAGCCGCCGAGAAGGATGTTCCGGCGGCTCAGCGCGCCCGTGCCACGCCTGTCGGAATTGTCACGCTCTGACATCTCGTTTCTCCAATAGCTTGTCTTGGGAATCAGACCCGAGGTAGCTCGGCCCCGGGCCGCCTGACGCACCTGAACCCGACATGGCTCGTCGAGGTGTCGACGGGCTCGGCGTGGCGCGCGGCGGGACGGTAGCGGCGGCAATAGTTGGGCGCGCATAGGTGCGAGCCGCCCTTCAGAACCTTCCGGGGAATGACGATCTCCGGCTGGGCCGGATCGTAGCTCTCTTCCTCGCGGCCGCCGCGCGGGTTCTGGGGGATGCAGCACGCCTTGGCCGCATCGGCCTCGTGCTTGGGGGCATACCAGTCCGAGGTCCACTCCCAGACATTGCCGATCATGTCGTAGAGACCAAAGCCGTTGGGCGGGAACGACGCCACCGGCGAGGTCCGCGCGAACCCATCCTCGCATCGGTTCTCGCGGGGGAAGGCGCCCTGCCAGGTGTTGGCCATGTGCCTGCCGCCCGGCGTCAGCTCGTCGCCCCAGGCGAACTCCGCACCCTCGAGGCCGCCTCTTGCCGCGAGCTCCCACTCGGCCTCGGTCGGCAGGTCCTTGCCCGCCCACTGGGCATAGGCCAGCGCATCCTGATAGGCCACGTGAACGACCGGATGGTTGTCGAGCCCGTTGATGTTGCTCTTCGGTCCGTAGGGGTGCCGCCAGTCCGCGCCCTTCATCAGGGTCCACCACTCGCCCCAGAGCCGCAGGTCGACGGGATGGTCGGGTGGCGTGAACACCAGCGAGCCCGCGAACAGCAGGTGGGGCAGGGCGCCCGGATAGTTCTTCGGGTCGGGCGGGACCTCGGCGAAGGTGACATGGCCGGTGGCGCGGACGAACTGCTTGAACTGCCGGTTGGTCACGGGCGTGGGATCGATCCAGAAGCCGTCCACCGTCACCCGATGTGCCGGACGCTCCTCCGGATAGTGGTCGTCGGAGCCCATGCGGAACGTGCCGCCCGGGATCCAGACGACATCACCATTGGATGGCTTCATCGGCGCGCTTGTCTGCTCAAGCCGTGCGTGTGCCATGTTCTCCGTCGTCATCGTGAGTGAACTCAAACTCTGCCCCTGCTGCCAGGATCGCGGAGTTGATCACCCGGCTCTGGCGCTGGGCGTGGCAACCCCGGCGCTTCGCCCTCTCCGCGTTCGCCTGCGGGCTATCGGCCGTCTCGATCGGCTCATGCCTCATGATCGTCTCCCTCTATGTCCGATGCGGCGGCATCCAGGGCGGGACATGGACCTGTCGAGCCTCACCGGGTGGAGTGAACATCCTAGGCGCCGCAAAGCTGCTCTAGAGATGATCGGAGCCATCGTAGGTATCTCGTCCAGTCTAGCTCTCCCTCACTTCGGGAACAAGAACTGCACCTGCAGCCTGAGCTCCCAGTCCGCGCCGAACTCGGGCTTCTCGACATTGTCGAAGGCCTGCACCGAGACGTTGATCGGCAGCTTGCCGAGGCGGAAGAGCCGGCCGAGCCCACCGCCCACCGGCACCGTCCAGACGTCCTTGCTTTCCTTCGCCGCCCAGTCGGCGGTGATGATCGGCGAGCTCGTCAGATACCAGCCGTCCGTGATATTGTAGTTGACGAAGGGCTGGAACAGCATCTCGTTGACGCTGTTGCGGTCGCGGTCGCCGGCGAACGACCACTGATTGTTGATGAGCCCGCCCGCGACCCAGTGACCGGGTGTCCAGACGATGACCGCGGCGGGCCCGCCGCTCCACTTGCCGGTCCCGAGGTCGGTGTGGCTCGCGGTGGGCAGGGTGAAGGTCGGCCCGAAGCCCACCAGCACGTCCCTGGCCAGCGAGGTCGCGAAGAAGGCGGTCGGGTTGATGTCGCCAATTCCGTTCTCCGAGCTGTCGCCCTTGGCCAGCGACGGCAGGTGGATGATCGGCACGATCGTGCGGGTGATCAGGTTCCAGTCTGCCGAGAGCTTGAACGGAATCACCGGCTGGATGTTCAAGGTGTTCTGGGTGCGCTCGCGCGGGCCGAAGTTGAAGCCGATATTGTTCTGGAACGGCAGGCTGATCAGGTTGGCGATCGGATTCTGCGCCTGCTTGGCGAGATCCTCGGCGCTGCCCGCCGCTGGCTTGGCGGGCTCCTCCGCCCCGGCGTGGCTCGAGCGCAGGCTCGAGCAAAACGCGAGGGCGACGACCGCCGCGGCCAACCATGGACGAGGCGCCCGTTCGCACCTCACTGCGTCATGTGGACGTCGATCACGTCGGCGCCCACGGCCAGCATCAGCCCCTCGCGCTTGGCCTTCAGGTGCATGACCACGCCCTTGTCGTTCTTCAGCCACAGGTCGCCGATGCTGGCCGTGCCGGCCACGGCGCCGTACTGGATCTGACCGTAGGCGCCGGAGAACTGCTTGAGGTCGGTCAGATCATAGACCTCGCCCTTGGCGTCGACCTTCGAGATCCCGATGCCGCCGACGCCGAGGCCGCCGATGTCGAAATGATGGGTCTGGCCCTGGAAGGTCAGCGTGCCGTGGCCGCCGCCCGCATTGCCGAGATAGGCCACCTGCACCTCATCCATGTCGACGTAGCCGCTGGGCGCCTTGCCCTCGAAGGTCGGCGGCCCGCTCGTCTGGGCCGTGGCGGCCGGCTTGTTGCCGTTGCCGGCGCAGCCGGCGAGCGCCGCGATGGCGATGACGGCGAGCGTCACCCGACGGCGGCTGGATGGATGGGTCATCTGAGTTCCCGCGGGGTTGGCGTGTTGTCGGTTGTAAGAGAGACGGGCGCCCGAGCGAGGGGCGCCCGCCTTGCCGCGCAGTCAGTCAGGCCTACTGGCCGGCGTGGCTGGTCGTGTTCATGTTCTTGACCTGCTGGATCACCTGTTCGAGGTTGTAGCTGGCCGGGTCCTGCATCGGCGGAAAATCGCGATAGGTCAGGAGTTCCTTGAGCCACAGCTGCTGGCCGATCGGCAAGATGTTCCAGTCATAGACATAGGCGGTTATCGGTGCCGCGATGGCGCCGCCCATTCCGAAGAGCGTCTTCTGCTGAGAGCCGATCGCCGTCTCAAACGGGTCACGCTTGATGTTCACGACCTGGGTCCAATGGTAGGGCTGAACCCCGGCGGTGAAGCCTGCGGGCGCATCGGACACCATGGCGAAGTACATCTTCCAGTTCTTGTAGCGGACCGCCGACGGATCCTTGCCGGAGTAGTAGAAGAAATAGTCGCGGGCCGACTTGTCCGACTTGCCGGTAAGGTAGTCGATCTGGTTGACCCCGTCGAGCGTCGTCTTGACGATCCCGGGATACTCCCCCTTTTCCAGTTCGGCCTTCAGCTCGTTGCCTTTCGGGCCTCCGGCGGCCTCGACCAGCGTCGGCAGCCAGTCCAGCGACGCGAAGGTATCATTCAACACGGTTCCCGGCTTGATCTTGCCCGGCCAGCGAATGACCATCGGCGCCCGCATGCCGCCTTCCCAGGTGGTCAGCTTGCCGCCCTTGAAGGGCGTGGTGCCGCCGTCCGGAAAGGTGATCGTCTCGGCGCCGTTGTCGGTGGTGAAGGCGATGATGGTGTTGTCGAGCTCGCCCATGTCCTCGAGCTTCTTCAGCACGTAGCCGATGTTGTCGTCCATCTGCTTCATGCCGGCTTCGTTGACGCCCCAGTCCTTGCCGCCGGGCTCGCCGAGCATGTCCATGTACTTCTGCGACAGCATGGTGGTGATGTGCATGCGCGCCGGATTGTACCAGACGAAGAACGGCTTGCTCGTCTTTTCGGGATCGTTGCGGTCGAGGAAATCGATGACCTGAGCCGAGATCTCCTCGTCGATGGTTTCGGACCGTTCCAGCGTCAGAGGACCTTCGTCCTTGCAGGTCTGGTTCGCCGAAGTGCCATCGCTCGACGTGCAGTGGATCACCGGGCGGGGCGGCGTCAGGCAGATGGTCGTCGCCGGATCCACCGCTCCGGCCACCTCCGTCAGTCCGGGAATCGGCGTATTCTTGCAGGGCGGCGCGACGCCCTGGTCGGTCGGGGTCTTGTTGATATCGGGGAAGCTGACACCCTGCATCGCATCGAGGTGATAGAGATAGCCCCAGAACTCCTGGAAGCCGTGCGCCGTCGGCAGCGCGTCGGTATGGTCACCCAGGTGGTTCTTGCCGAACTCGCCGGTGTTGTAGCCGAGATCGCGCAGGAAAACGGCGAGCGACGGCGTGCCGGGCTTCAGGTAGCTGGGACTGCCCGGAAGTTGCGGCATGATCATGCCGGTCCGCAGCGGCTGCATGCCGGTGAAGAAGGCGTTGCGCCCGGCGGTGCAGCTCTGCTCGGCATAGTAGTCGGTGAACATCGCCCCTTCCTGGCCGATCCGGTCGATGTTCGGCGTTTCTCCCACCATCAGGCCGCGATGATAGATCGAGGGCTGCATCCAGCCGATATCGTCGCCCATGATGAAGAGGATGTTGGGCTGCTTCGCCTCCTGCGCCTGTGCCCTTGCGGTGAGCGCAGGCAGGACCATGGCCGTCGTGGCCAAAATGGCACCGACGGCTGCTGCCAGTCGGCGTCGCCTTCCTCTGTCCGGTGTCGCGCCCAAACGCTCCCTGTCGCCTTGGTGCGGGTCGATCTCTGGTCTGATCATGCGGTTCGCTCCCCTATCGTTGGTTGCAATCGTCACGGACCCTCGTTCGCGAGCATCTCGCTCGCCTCGGCCAGCAGCTCGGCGGCCAGCTTCCGGTATTCCTCCAGCCGCGCCGCAGGTGGGGGCGTCGCCCGCTCGAGCCTGGCCAGCACCTCGAGCGCCTCCCGATAGTCGCCGCACACGGTGCGGAACCCGGGATCGCGCCAGTACCGGCGGCGGATGCGCTCGGGCTTCCCCGGCAGCCCGCCGATCACGGCTTCGAGAGTGTCCAGCCCTGCCTCCGTCGCTCTCTTGGAGACCCTCCAAGCCCCTCTGGAGGCCGGACACTGGAGAAGGTGGCAGGGCAACGGAAGTATGTTACGGGTAGTTTACGTGGCCCTTCCAGGCTGGCGGGCTGTTGCGGAGAAGGGCCGAGGCATGCACGCTGCGACCGGATGCTGTATGGTCTCGTCGTGCTTCTGTCTTGCGGGAGGTCAGGAATTTCAGCGTTGGGTCAATGGCATAGCTGCCATGGGGCGAGGGTGTGATGGCTGGCGATCGTGCCGAGGCGCTGGACGGGCAGGCCCCGTATCCGCCGGCGGAGACCGCCGCCGCCCGGGACGCGCTCGGCCGCATTCTCGCGAGCGCCGGCTTTCGCGGGAGCGCCCGGCGGCGGGCGCTGCTCGGCCACCTCGTCGAGCAGGGTCTAGCGGGCCGGGCGGACAGCCTCAGAGCCCACGCGATCGCCGTCCAGGTCTTCGGCCGCGACGACAGCTTCGACCCACAGACCGACCCGATTGTCCGCATGGAGGTCGGCCGCCTGCGGCGTGATCTCGAGCACTACTACCTGACCGACGGCCAGGACGACCCGCTGCGGATCGGTATTCCCAAAGGCAACTACGCCCCGATCTTCGAGGTGCAAACTCCATTGCCCGGGCCGGCGCCACGGGTGGACGCGTCGCCCCCCGCTCGTCCGCCGGCGCAGCCAGGTGGCGCCGCTTCAGCGCCGCGCTGGCTCTGGCCTGGAGCGGCCCTCCTGGCGCTCGGGCTCGTCGTCGGTGTCGTTCTGCTCGTGGTTCTGCGGGGCGGCTCCTCCCGCCCGGCGGCGCAGGCGGCGGGGCCTGCGGTCATCGTCCTGCCGTTCCAGGCCCTCTCCAGCCGCGACGATGCCCAGCTGCTGGCGAGCGGCATGACCGGCGAGCTGATCGCCCGCCTGATGCGATTCGACGGCCTCGAGGTCTATGCCGGCATGCGCACGCAGCCGGGACGGGTCGAGGTGCCGCCGGCCGCGGCCGATGCCGTGGCCTTCATCGTCGACGGCAGCGTGCAGCGCGAGGCGACGCTGGTCCGGGTCATGGCGAGGCTGACCGATCGGGCCACCGGCGAAGTGCTGTGGAGCCAGAGCTTCGACCGGACCCCGACGGCAGCGGGCGTCCTCGACATCCAGGCCGAGCTCGCGGCCGGCATCGCCTCGCACCTGGCCCAGCCCTATGGCGTCATCACCTCGGCCACCGCCGAGCGCCTGAGCCGGGGCCAGCCGGCGACCCTCTTCGCCTATGACTGCGTCCAGCGCGCGTTCGCCTATCGGCGTGCCTTCGCCAAAGACCTCTATCCGCCGGTCAGGAGCTGCCTCGAGGAATCGGTGCAGCGCGATCCCGGCTATGCCGACGCCTGGGCCATGCTCGCCTTCGCCCATATGGACGCGGCGCGGTTCGGGCTGGTCCCGCCGGAAGCGAGGGCGGGCGAGATGGCGGCCGGGCTGGAGGCGGCCCGGCACGCCGTGGCGCTGGCGCCGGAGCGGGTGCGCAGCCAGCAGGCGCTGGCGGCCCTGCTCTTCATGAGCGGCGACCACAACGAGGCCGAGCAGGTTCAGCGCGCGGCGATCGCGCTCAATCCGGGCGACCCCGAGAGCCTGGCCCAGCTCGGCTGGCGCCTGGTGGCGAGGGGCAGGTGGCAGGAGGGGCGCACCTATCTGCAAGCCGCGATCGACCGCAGCGTGCATCCGCCGAGCTACTATCATGCGACGCTGGCGCTGGCTCTTTACCTCGACGGGGAGCTGGACCAAGCCCAAAGGGAGGCCCAGCTCGGCAAGGATCTGTGCTGCGGCGTCGGCCAGGCCACGCTGGCGATCTGCGAGGCCGCGGTCGACCACGACGCGGCGGCCCGCGTGGCCCTCGACGAGGCGGTGCGGCAGGCGCCGATGCTGGCACGAGATCCGCGAGCCTTCTGGGCCGCTCGTCAGGCCACCGACGGCGTCATCGACCGGCTCGACGAGGGCCTGCGCAAGGCGGGGCTCGTCGTCGCGGCCTCGTCCGCAAGCGCGAGCCAGGACACGGCCACCCTCCGCTAGCGCACGCTTTGCCGGGCCATCGCCCGTCCCGCCTGCCAGGCTCACCCGCGCTCCCGGGCCCGCTGCCAGACGGCGGAACGCGGCGCCTCCCGCGGCGTTGATGGTCGATCGACGGAGAGAGGCCAGTGGCACCGCGCGCGATCTGGAAGGGCTTTCTCAAGGCCGGGGAGCTGACCTGCCCCGTCTCTCTTCACGCCGCCGCCTCCACCGCCGAGCGCATCACGCTGCACACGCTGAACAGGGCCACCGGCCACCGGGTGCACCGCCAGCTCGTCGACCAGGAGACCGGCCGCGAGGTCCCCTCCGAGGATCAGGTCAAGGGCTACGAGACCGCCCGTGGCGAGTATGTCGTGCTCGAGCCCGAGGAGGTCGCGGCCGCCGTCCCCGAGAGCGACAAGACGCTGGCCGTCGGCGCCTTCATCGGCTGCGGCGACATCGACACCGTCTACCTGGACCGTCCTTATTATCTCTTGCCGGCCGACCCGGCGGCCCAGGAGCCCTTCGCCCTGATCCGCGAGGGCATGCGCGCCAGGGATGTGGCAGCGCTGGCGAGGACCGTCCTGTTCCGGCGCATGCGCACGGTCCTGATCCGGCCCCACGATCAGGGCCTGATCGCCACCACGCTGCGCTTCGACTACGAGGTCCAGTCGGCAAAGGAGGCGTTCGGCGACATAAGAAAGATAAAAATCGAGGGCGAGATGCTCGATCTCGCCAAGCACATCATCGAGACCAAGAGCGGCACCTTCGACCCCGAGGCGTTCGAGGACCGCTACGAGGCGGCTCTGGCCGAGCTCGTGCGGGCCAAGCAGGAGGGCCGGCCGATCGAGCTGCGCAAGGCGGAGGAGCCGGGCCAGGTCATCGACCTCATGAAGGCGCTTCGCGAGAGTGCTGCTGCCGGCGGCGGCGGGAAGAAGAAGGCGCCTCGTAAATCCGGATCCAAGACCGCGGCCAAGCGGGCCTCCGGCGGCAAGGGCAGGGGGGGCAGCACCAAGGCGGCACCGGCGCGCAAGCCGCAGCGCAAGGCGGGCTGACGTCCTTGTCCCTCGAGACCTACCGGGCGAAGCGCGATTTCAAGGCGACCTCCGAGCCGCGCGGCCGTCGGGCGGCGCGCAGGAGCGGCGACAGCTTCGTCATCCAGAAGCACGCAGCGCGCCGCCTGCACTACGATCTGCGCCTCGAGCTGGACGGCGTGCTCAAGAGCTGGGCCGTCACCCGCGGCCCCAGCCTCGTCGCCGGCGAGAAGCGCCTGGCCGTCCACGTCGAGGATCACCCCCTCGACTATGGCGACTATGAGGGCACGATCCCCAAGGGCGAGTATGGCGGCGGCACCGTCATCGTCTGGGACCGCGGCCGCTGGCGGCCCATCGGCGACGCCGGCAAGGGCCTGGCGAAGGGCCACCTCGACTTCGAGCTCGAGGGCGAGAAGCTGCGCGGCCGCTGGCACCTCGTCCGAATGGCCGGCAAGCCCGGCGAGAAGCGTGAGAACTGGCTTCTCATCAAAGGCGACGACGAGGCCGCCCGTGCCGAGGGCGCCCCCGACATCCTGAAGGAGCAGCCGGACTCGGTGAAGACCGGCCGCTCGGTCGAGCAGGTGGCGGGCGAGGCGCCGGGCTGGTCGTCCAGGACGGGCAGGATAGCGCGGCGACGGGCACCGGACGCCGACACGGCGCCCGAGGCGGGCAAGCTGAAGGGCGCCAAAAAGGCGCCGCTCCCGGGCTTCGTCGAGCCGACGCTCGCCACGCTCGCCCGCAAGCCGCCCTCGGGCAAGCGCTGGGTCCACGAGGTCAAGTTCGACGGCTACCGCCTGCAGGCCCGCCTCGATGGCGGCAGCGTCGCCCTCCTCACCCGCAGCGGCCTCGATTGGACCGACCGCTTCGGCAAGCCCGTCGTCGAGGCATTGCGCGCCTTGCCCACCACCGATGCCGTGATCGACGGCGAGCTCGTGGTCGAGAGCGGCGGCGGCGCCTCCGACTTCTCGGCCCTCCAGTCCGACCTCAGCGAGGGCCGCAGCGACCGTTTTTGCTACTATGCCTTCGATCTTCTCCACCTGGACGGCTTCGATCTTCGCGCGGCCCCGCTCCTGGCACGCAAGGCGGCGCTCCAGCGCCTGCTGGCGGAAAGCGCCGGCCCGCTCCGTTTCAGCGAGAGCTTCGAGCAGAACGGCGACCTCGTGCTGCGCCACGCCTGCCGCCTCAGCCTCGAGGGCGTGGTCTCGAAGCTGCGCGACGCCCCCTACCGCTCCGGCCGCCGCAAGGACTGGATCAAGTCCAAATGCACCGAGCGCCAGGAGCTGGTCGTGGGCGGCTACGTCCCCTCCACGACCTCGAGGAAAGCCGTGGGCTCCCTCGTGCTCGGGCTACTTCGATGATGGCGAGCTCATCCACGTCGGCCGCGTCGGCACCGGCTTCTCGGCCAAGGTGGCAGAGGACCTCTACCGCCGCCTCGAGGCGATCAGGGCCCCTTCGCCATTCGCGAAGCGCCTTGGCGCCGAGGCCGGGCGCGGCGTGCGCTATGTCGAGCCGCAGCTCGTGGCCGAGGTCGAGCTGCGCGGCTGGACTGCCGACAAAAATCTGCGCCACGCCTCCTTCCGCGGCCTGCGCGAGGACAAGCCGGCCTCGGAGGTCGTGCGCGAGACGGCCGAGCCCGCCGCCACGGCACCGCGCGCCCGACCGAAGCTCACCCATCCCGATCGCCTCTACTGGCCCGATGCCGGCGTCACCAAGGCGGGCCTCGCCGATTACTACGCCGAGGTCTGGCGCCGCATCGCGCCCTTCATCGTCGCCCGCCCGCTCTCGCTGCTGCGCTGCCCGGGCGGCGTCGGCGATCCGTGCTTTTTTCAGAAGCATCCGTGGAAGGGCATGGGCCGCGCCATCCGTCAGGTGCCCGATCCCCAGGACGAGACGGGCGAGCCGATGCTCGCCATCGACGATCTCGAGGGGCTCCTGTCTCTCGTCCAGGCGGGCGTCCTCGAGATCCATCCCTGGGGTGCTGCGCTCGCCAGCCTCGAGCAGCCGGACATGATCGTGATGGACCTCGATCCCGGCGAGGAGGTCGCCTGGACCGCCGTCATCGAGGCGGCCCGCGAGCTGCGCGAGCGCCTGGACGCCCTGGGCCTCGCCGCCTTCGTAAAGACCTCGGGCGGCAAGGGCCTCCACGTCGTGGCCCCCCTCCGCCCCGATGCCGACTGGACGACCGTGAAGGCGTTCACGAAGAAGCTCGCCTCCTCGATGGCGGCCGACAGTCCCCGCCGCTACGTCGCGACCGCCACCAAGTCGAGGCGCCGCGGCAAGATCTTCGTCGACTATCTGCGCAACGGCCGCGGCGCCACGGCGGTCGCCCCCTACTCGACCCGCGCCCGCCCCGGTGCCGCCGTCTCGATGCCGCTCGCCTGGAACGAGCTCGACCCCAGCATCGGCCCCGCCCATTTCACCGTCACCAACACCCCCGCCCGCCTCGCCCACCTCGACACCGATCCCTGGGACGATTTTTTCTCGGCCGCCGCCCCGCTCCCTTCGGCCAGGAAGAGGCAGCGCCGGGCGTCGTAGCGAAGCCTTCCATGGTCTCCGGCGACAATGGGCGGCAGGATCGTTTCCGACGCAGGAGGCGACCGCGGGACGTGCACCATGCGGGTTGTGCGCGAGGAAGCGCCCAATGAGCGCCTACCGCCGCATCCAGCCGCTTGCGGTTATGTACTGAGCAAAGGCTAGCGCATTTTCCACTTAGGTAGCTCCATACCCTGAGTTGGCGAGGTAGTTGGCGCATTCTTGGGGTGTGAAGCGGGCTAGAAGGTCTGCCTGTGACCGTCCAGAGCGCGTCCTTGGTTCGGGCGGCGGCCTTTCGGAGCAGGGCCTTGAGCTTGGCGAAGAGCTGCTCGATCGGGTTGAGATCGGGGGACCCTGTCAGCTCCGCTGACATCACTCCGTGGGATCGGCCTGTGGCCGATGGCGGCAGGTAGAGGACGGAGGCGCCGGCGGCATTGATGGCCTGCTGGACGCCATCGACCTTATGGGCGGCGAGGTTGTCCATCACCAAGACGTCGCCAGGCGCCAGCGCTGGCGCGAGGACCTGCTCGATGTAGGCTTTGAAGGCGGCGCCGGTCATCGGGCCGTCGAGGACGAGCGGGGCGATCACCCCGCTCTGCCGCAGCCCGGCGATGAAGGTTGTCGTTTGCCAGTGTCCGTGAGGCACGGCCGCTACCAGGCGCTCCTCTGACGGGCAGCGGCCATACCGTCTCGCCATGTTGGTGGCGGTCGCGGTCTCGTCGAGAAAGACGAAGCGGGCGGCATCCATAAAAGGCTGCCATGAGCGCCAGCGGCGCCGCCGGACAGCGACGTCGGGCCGATCCTGCTCGGCCGCCCTCAGGCTCTTTTTTTGTGCCTGAGGCCCAGCCTGTGGAGCGCGCGGTGCAGGGTCGAGAGCCCCGGGCTCAGGCCGAGCCTGCGCTGCAGCAGGGCCTGGAGCTCGGCCAGCGTGATGTCGGGCGTCGCCTCGACGATCCTCACAAGCTCCGCCTCGTGCCCGGCCAGGGCCGCCGGGCGATGGCCGCCGACCTGGGCCGGTGCCGCGCTGCCCGTCTCGCGCACCCGCTGCATCAGCTTGATCGCCGCCGACGCGCTCACCTCGAAACGACGCGCCGCCTCACGCATCGAGCTGCCGCCCTCGACCGCGCGCACGATCCGCTCCCGCAGGTCCATCGATAACGGTGCCGGCATCCCGATCCTCCAACAAACCCAACCAGGACTGTCGAATCACCGGTACCAATTCTATGCAATAGGAAGATGATCTAGCTCATCGGTTAGGAGTCAGAAAATATTGGTCGATGATGTTCAATGTAATAAGCTAGTCGGATAATGTCGATATTATTGCGTTTACATCAAGCAGCCACTATGCGGTCTACCGCTCCGCCGAGCGCGTGATGGTACATGTCGCCGACGACGGGGAGGAAGCGCGGAAGCAGAGGGGGCCCTGACGTCATTGAATCAGATTCGAGGCGGGACCTACGGGCCTTTGGATGGGTGGCGTGAAAATCAAAGAGGAAACATTAGGAAGTAAAATCGCTTCGCTAATCTCGTCACGTTGCTGACTCCTTAGATAATCGATCATTGATAGTATTTCGAGCAACGGTCATTCTGTCTTGGCGGAAGTAAAGTCCGACCTCGTTTTCGAGAGAACCGCGTGGGCGCTATGGTTTCCCCTGACGGGCGGCAAGATCGGTGCGTTCTTCTCCATCGCGGTGGGAATCCGCGACCTGGCGGTACTGCCGGACCTTCACTGGATCGACAATAGCGCTGACGCGGTGCTTCGGGTCGTGATCGGCGCGCTGGCTGCCGGCGTGCTGGTAACGCTGGTCGAGGTGCGCGCGTTCAAGCTCACAATCGGCGATGTCATCCTCGGACTGCTGACCGACGTCGGACATCGTGCACGAGCAGAAGGCGGCAGGGGATCAGTCCGGCTGCGAGACTGCCTCTGCGACCATGCTGTCCAGCCCGGTGAGGGAACGTCGGACAGCGACCGGCCTGCGGCGACCGGTGAAGTCGCGGCACCCCGCGTGCCTGTGGGCGCGGCCAATCCCTGACCCGCATGCGCCGGACCTCGTGGTTCTGCGCTGTCGTCAGGGCAGGAGGCCTGCCGCCCATACGACCCCGGCGCTCTGCGGCTTGAACGGTCATCGGCCGCGAGCGATGCCGGGTTGTCGCCGTTCTTGCAAACGCTAATCGTAAGCGTATGCTGATGCTCTCCCTCAATGGGAGAAGTTGATCATTAATTAATGGCTCAGGGAGTCCGGCAAATGGGAGGCAAGTTCATCATAGCGAGCGAGACCCAGTTGGCGGCGCTCGACTGGGGAAAGATTGGCTGGCTCAGCAATAAAGAGATCACTGGCGCAGCTCAGCTGGCCATTGTCGAGGGCAGCTTGATTCCTGGGAAAGGCCACAACTTTCACAAACACCCCCGCCAAGAAGAGGTGCTGTTTGTCGTCGCTGGGCAGATCGAGCAATGGATTGACCAGGAAAAGCGGCTTCTCGGTCCGGGCGATGCCGCCTTTATCCCGCCCGGCATGGTCCACGCTTCGTTCAATACGGGAGGCGGGCAAGCCAAGGTTCTTGCAATCTTCGGCCCTTGCATCGGCGATGGCTTCGAGATGGTTGACATGTCCGATGAGGCCCCGTGGAATAATTTGCGGCATTGAGCCGGGATTCTCCGGATAACCGACTTCCGAGGCGCATCGTCTGCCGTTCCGCCGCTCTCCGCAAGCCGGCGA
Source organism: uncultured Alphaproteobacteria bacterium (assembly GCA_963735065.1). GTDB lineage: Bacteria > Pseudomonadota > Alphaproteobacteria > Geminicoccales > Geminicoccaceae > CAVTJL01. Next base: position 1,783,916 of record CAVTJL010000001.1, read on the forward strand.
GGGCTCGAGCCAGCCCCGGACGCCGCAGAGACCGGCGTCACAACGCTTGGGCTCGGCCTCGGAGCAGGATTCGGCCACGCTCGGTCGCTCATGGACGCACCTCGGCCGACGGGTTGCCATCGATCGTTGCTCGCGATGCTCATGCCGGAAGCGGCGGCGACCGTGGCCGCAGATCGGCGAACAGCGTCCTCGCCACATCAACCTCGGCCATCTGGAAGACGATAACCTGATCGGCCGGGTGGCTCATGTCGGTCACGATGAAGCCGACGCGCGGGACGAGCTCCCCAGGCTGCCACTCGACCTTGCCGATCACCCGGCGTGGCCTGGTCCAGCGTCCGGCTTCGTGAAGCTCGCGTAAGAGCGGCGGACACGGTTGGCCGCGTTCGATCTGATGGGCTGGGGACTAGGCTCCGGGCTGCGGTGGTGTGGCTCGGCCCTCAAGCGTTGCGGCTCAATTGTCCATTCGTGGCGAATGAGGCCGCTGAGGATTTTGCTTCAGGATCTCGAGCCTGCGACTCTGGTTCCCGGCGAGCAGGAAAGCGCGGAGACGGCGCTCTGGCCCGTCGGTGGAGGCGGCGTAGAAGTCACGCACCGTGGTGCCCTCGATCGCGCGGCTCGTCCGCATGCTTGCCACGTGAGGCGTCCGGGACTCCCACCGGCGGCGACGAGCCTGCCGAGGCGCAGGGCCATGGAGCCTCACGCCGCCTCACCGCTTGCGCTTGCCCGACGACCCCTCGCTCGCAGTCGAGGCTGCGGCGCAGCGCGTCCATGATGTTGACGACGTTGCTCGGCTGCTCTGTCGGCTCCTCGGCCTCGGGCTGCTTTTTTCTTTTCTTTCCTTTGCGTCGCGCGGCGATGATCTCGAGCAGCCGCTCCTGCACCGGATCCTCGACCATCGAGGGCTCCCAGGGCTTGGCGCGCTGGTCGATCAGCTTGGTCATCAGGCCCAGCATCTTGCGGTCGGGCTTGGCCTCCTCGATCTCGGCGAGATAGGCCTCGTCGCCCCGCACCTCGGCCCCGTAGCGCAGCGTCCACAGCAGAATGCCGGCACCCCGCGGCACCAGCATCACCGCCCGCTCGCGGCGATAGAGAACGACCCGCGAGATGCCGGCCGTGCCGGTCGCGCGCATGGCCTCGCGGATGACCGCAAAGGCCTCGGTTCCCACCTTGTCGGTCGGCACGAGGTAGTGCGGCCGGTCGTACCAGATCCAGCCGATCGAGCTCGCCGGCACGAAGGTGTCGATGGCGATCGTGTGGGTGCTGTCGAGGGCCATGGCATCCAGCTCCTCGTCCTCGAGCATCACATACGCGTCGTCGCCCGTCTGGTAGCCCCTTGCCTCGTCCTCCTCGTCGACCGGCTTGCCGGTGACCGCATCGACATAGCGGCTCTCCACCCGGTTGCCGGTCGCGCGGGCGAGGGTGTGGAAGCGTACCTTGCGGCCCTCGCTCACCGCAGGCGTCATCGCGACCGGGCAGGTCACGAGCGAGAGCTTGAGATAGCCTTTCCAGAACGCGCGGGGCGCCATCAGAGGATCCGATCGGTGACGCTCATCAAACAGCCGATCGGGGCACCTTGTTCCTGGCCGGCCCCGGCGACGGTTTGGCGGGCCATCGCGCGGCTCAGCTGCTAGGTTCCGCCCGCCGCGCGGAGCGAAGGGCGCGGTGCCACGGAGGAGGGACGTCATGGCCGACATCAAGGGTTTCTCGAAGGAATCGTTCGAGGCGGGGCTGAAGACGCGCCGCGAGGTGCTGGGCTCGGAATGGGTCGACAAGAGCCTCGCCAACCGCACGCCCTTCACCGAGGAGTTCCAGCAGCTCCTGACGCAATATTGCTGGGACGAGATCTGGAACCGCCCGGGCCTCGAGCGCCGCCAGCGCAGCATGATCAACATCGCCATGCTGACCGCCCTGGGCAAGCCCGCCGAGCTCAAGCTCCACGTCCGCGGCGCCATCAACAACGGCGTCACCCGGGACGAGATCAAGGAGATCCTCCTCCAGGCCGCCATCTACGCCGGCGTCCCGGCCGCCCTCGAGGGCTTCAAGGCCGCCCAGGAGGTTCTGTCAGAGATGGATCGCTAGAGGGGCCAGGCAGCGATGCGCATCGCCTTCATCGGCCTCGGCATGATGGGCCTGCCGATGGTGCGGCACCTGGCGGGCCGCCATGCGGACGTTCTGGCCTTCGACCGCGATCCGGCCCGCCGGCGCATCGCCGCCGAGCCGCCCGAGGAGGGTGCGGCCCCACGCGTCGCCTATTCCCCGGCCGAGCTCGAGGGTGCCGATGTCGTCGTGACGATGCTGCCCAACGGCGGCATCGTCCGCAGCGTCCTGCTCGACGCCACGGACGAGGCCCCGCCGCTCGCCTCCCGCCTCGCCCCGGGTGCCGTGCTGGTCGACATGAGCTCGTCCGACCCGGCCGACACAAGGGCGCTGGCAGTCGACCTCGCGGGGCAGGGCATCGCCATGGTCGACGCCCCCGTCTCCGGCAGCGTCGCCAAGGCCGAGACCGGCACGCTCGCCATCATGATCGGCGGCGAGGACGCGCCCGTCGCGAAGGTGACGCCGGTCCTGGAGGCCATGGGCACGACGCTCCTGCGCACCGGCCCGGTGGGCTCGGCCCACGCCATGAAGGCGCTCAACAACTATGTCTATGCCGCGGGCCTGCTCGCGGTCTGCGAGGCCGCGATCGTGGCCGAGCGCCTGGGCCTCGACCTCGAGATCCTGACAAAGGTCCTGAACAGCTCGAGCGGCCGCAACATCGCCTCGGAGACCAAGCTCGCCCAGCACATCCTCCCCGGCACCTACAAGGGCGGCTTCTCGCTGGGCCTGATGGCGAAGGACCTGGGCGTCGCCGGCGCCATCGCCGAGGCCGCGGGCGTCGAGGCGGCCCAGCTCGAGCTCTGCCGAAGCCTGTGGCGCCGCGCGCTCGAGACCGTCCCCGCGAGCGCGGACAATCTCGAGCTGCACCGCTGGCTGCGTGCGGGCCTTGCGCCGTAGGGCCTACACCGAGAAATCGATCGCCCCGGTGCTGACGTCGTACATCGCCCCCACGATCCGCACGGCCTTGTCGGTCTCCATGGCGCTCAGCACGGCGCTGCCCTTGCGGATGGCCTCCATCTGCAGCTGCACGTTGGTCCGCGCCACGGCGTCGACGAAGCCGTAATTGCTGGCCTTCCTCTCGCCCTCGTATTTCGTCTCGCCCACCGCCGGCTCTATTTTCTTCAGGAGCCCGGTGAGGTTGCCCAGCTCGGCGCCGGCGATCGCACCCGCCACGGCGCCGCAGCGCGTGTGGCCCATGACCAGGATGACCTTCGCCCCCGACAGCTTGCAGGCGAACTCCATGCCGCCCAGCACGTCGTCGTTGACGATGTTGCCGGCGAGCCGCGTGTTGAACACCTCGCCGATGCCCAGATCCATGATCACCTCGACCGGTGCCCGCGAATCGATGCAGCTCAGCATGATGGCCTTGGGATGCTGTCCTTTGGCGCTCGCCTCCTGCTCCTTCAGATAGTTTCTGTCCTTGCGCTCGCCCCGGCGGAAGCGCTCGTTGCCGCGCTTCATCCGCGCGATGATCTCGTCCTCGGAGAGCGCATCCCGCTGCGCCTGCGTCAGCGCCGCGGCAAAGGCCTGCCCGCCACTGAAAAAAGCCCCCGCCGCCGCGAGGCCCAGCAGAACCCGTCGCCGCGGCGCCGCCACCGCCCCGCAGCCGCAGCTCTGATGCAAATCCGTCGCTCATCGCGCTTCTCCCTGTCTGTCGTCTCGGCGACAGCTTCTGCGGCCAGGCCCGGCCATCTCGCTGCGCCCCCGGCGGAGCCGATGACGCATTAGTGCTGCATTGCGCGACGCCGCCCCGGCAACCAGGGTACGAGCAGGACCGCGATCCGCCTCTTGGCTTCGGCACCCACGGCCGGCGACGCATCGCGCACGATTCAAATCTTCTCCGCCCGCTCCTGACGGATGGCGCGCCCTCGACCGTATCCTCATGGCGCCGCGACGCTCCTGCCCGGCACGCTGCGACCATGTCGACCGGACCAAGGCATGCCGCGCCCGCCTCCCAGCCTCAAGCCGCGACCAGGGCGATCGCGCGCCTGCCCGGCCTCCCAGCGCATCCGCCGAGGCCAGCCGTCGCGACTTCCCAGTCAGTCACAAGAGCCGAAAAGCGACGGCATCGGAGATCGCCAAAGGCGAGCCCTCCTGGTCCAGAACCGCGCATGCCAGTGGGGAGGGCGCCGAATCTGTGGTCTAGATCACATCTTGAAGTAGCGTGACTCTTCTCTTCACAATCGCAAAGCGACCAGCGAACAAGGCCTCGAGCGGTCAGACGCCTTGCACTCGAGGAAAGCGTCGCACCACGAGGCCGCGCCCGCGAGTGGTCATGTACGTCCGGGAGAGATCCGTCGCTGGCGCGTCATTTACGTTGATCTCGGGAAGTCATACAAAAATGTAAACTAGGGTGGTTCCTCGGTCATGGCTCGTCTCGCTCGTGTCGTCGTTCCGGGCTTGCCGCACCTCGTCACCCAGCGCGGCAACGGCGGAGACCAGACATTCTTCAGTGACGCGGACTACGCGCTCTATCGCGATCTCCTGGCAGAGGCCTGCCGCGCCGCCGGCGGTCGAGATCTGGTCCTGGGTGCTGATGCCGAACCACGTCCATCTGATCCTGACACCGGCCGACGCCGACGGGATCAGGCGGGCCCTGGCACCCGTGCATCGGCGCTACGCCAGCACCATTCACGCGCGCCTGCGCCGGACGGGCCATTTCTGGCAGGGCCGCTTCGGCGCCGTGGCGCTCGACGAGGAGCATCTCGCCGCGGCCGTGCGCTACGTGGCGCGCAATCCCGTGCGGGCCGGCCTCGTGAAGCGCGCGCAGGATTGGCCCTGGTCGAGCGCCCGGGCCCATCTCGAAGGCCGAGATGACGGGATAACGACGCTGTCGCCTGTCCGCGAGCGCTTTCCCCGATTCGAGGAGCTCATCGAGGCCGCACCGCCACCGGCGGTGCTCGAGCGGCTGCGCCGCGCCGAGAGCATCGGGCGCCCGCTTGGCGGCGAAGTCTTCATCAGCGAGCTGGAGGCCACGACCGGACGCCCACTCAGACCAGGCAAGCGTGGGCCAAAGCCGGCTGGGCTACGTCGGGCCGAGTTAAATGGAGTGTCACCGTAATCCAAACACGGCCGGGGAGATCTTAGTTAATAAGATATTATCTCAGTCCGAATAAAAACGGGCTTGACTCCACTTAGGTCTAGGTGCATCACTAGTCGTGATGTACAATGAATTTTTGGAGGATAAAATGTCTTTGTCCAGATGGCTCGTCGCAGGTGCTCTGGTCATTGGGCCGCTCTGTCATCCAGTGTTCGCACAGGACGCGGAACCGAATGTTCAACTTGCACCAGAGTTGAATAAGGCCCCAATGGGAGAAAAAGGTACAGTAACAACTCTGTCTATAAACTGTTATACAAATGTTCAGAGTTGTTATGGTCGGGCATATTTCAAGAATACAGACGCGAGTCGCTATATGAGCATTTCGATATTCTTTAATAATGGAAGTGGAGGGATTTCCAACTTTGTGCTTCCTCCAGGCGAGGACCATTGGATGTCGGGGATAAGATACAACGATACTCTAGCAACGGCCTGGGGCAATAGTGGTGTGCCGCCGGGGACGCAACGGTACTATATTTATGTATGCTGTAGCTAGAGTATCCGTGATGATCAAGGGCACGGGTTGGCCCATTGGTGATCGTCGCGCAGGAGCTCTCTAGCTCGGGAATTACGGTGACGTGGCGTAATTGAGCTAGCCTCCCTCCGCCGCATCGCGCCGTCGCGGGCCGGGGACACGAGGGAGGATGACCGATGACGCTCTATGCTGGCCTGGATGTGGGCGAGAAGGCCACGCACCTCTGCGTGGTCGACGGCGAGGGCTGCATCCTTTGGCGCGGCGCCTGCGCCTCCGACCCCGAGACGCTCGCCTTCACCCTGAAAAAGCGTGCGCCGGGGCTCGCGCGCGTGGTGCTGGAGACCGGCGCGCTTTCGGCATTCCTCTATCACGGGCTGGCTCCTGCGCGGGGTGCCGGCGGCGTGCATCTGCGCGCGTCATGCCAAGGGCGTGCTGAGGGCGCGCAGCGACAAGAGCGACGCGCACGATGCCGAAGGGCTGGCGCACCTCGCCCGCACGGGCTGGTTCAAGCAGGTCCATATCAAGGACAGCGCCACCCATCTCGACCGGACCCGGAATTACGATGGCACTCCACTCAATTCCCGGAAGGACGTGACCGCGCTCGATGCAGAAGGCGCCGATCAGGAGGTCGATCGTCCGCCTGATCGTGATGCCGCGGCGTCGCAACACCCTGTAGTTGGCCGCCGCAGCCAGCGCCACGTCGCGTCCGACCAGCGGCGCGAAGGCGAACCGCTCCAGGGTGCGACGGCCCGCCGAGGCCTGCCGCTCGTCGGGAAAGCCCTGGAGCACCTCGGTCAGGATCAGATCGCCCACGAGCACGACGCCCAGGCCGAAAAGCTGCCGCAGCCGCCTCGTCTGCGCGGTCTCGACACCGCGAAAGAAGTCGATCCAGACGGTGCTGTCGACGACGATCACCCGGCACCCCGTCCCTCGCGGCTGACGCCGAGATCACCCTCCCAGTCGAGCTTCCCGAACATGTCCAGGGCCTCGCGCTCACGCAGGATGCGGACGAGCGTCTCGAGGGCCAGCTCGACGACGGCCTTCTTGGTGTGCTTCCCCGAGAGCCGCTGCGCCTCCGGACAAGACGCTCGTCCAGCTCGATGTTCGTCCGCATGTGCCGGGGCCGATGTGTTCGCTAATACACAATCGACACATCGCTGCCTCGCTCCGCACGCTGGATCATGGCGTAGCGGGCCGGGTGATGGTGTGGACGGCCCCTGCGCCGCCTGGGTCCCCGCCTCCGCGGGGACGAGCGGGAAAGCGCGGGGACGAGCGGGAAAGGATGCCATCCTTCCCCTGAACCGCCCATCTTCCACTCATCCTCGCGAAAGCGGGGATCCAGCCATCCACCCTACATTCCCGCCTCCGCAGGCCTGCCGGAGAGGCGCCCGTTCACCGCGCAGGCTGCTGGAGCACGGCAGGCGGTCCAGGGGCGAGCGCGGCCCGCCCGGGAACAACGCGCGAGGGAGAGAACAAAACTATCAATCACTGGTTGACAGAAGGTTCATGGTCCTATACATAGACCCACATGCCTCGCGTGCTCACCCGCTCCCCCATCAAGATGCCCGGCACCCGCCAGTGCCGGCTCGCCCGACGTCTCGCCGCCGGTCTCTCCCCGGCCGAGATCAGAAGGCTCGACACGGCAACGGAGGAGGACATCGAGGCTTTTGTCAGCGACCGGGACCTCTCCCGCCTGGTCGAGCAGTACGCCGCCGTCCGTGCTCTTGCCCCTGCCCGAGCGGCAGGCCCGCCTGTTCGAGACGGCGTGGCTGGAGCTCTCGAGCCTCATCGACGTCGGCGACCGCCGCGCGATGCTCTTCGTCGTCTACCAGGCGAACCGGGCCCGGCATCCGGTGAGGCACCTCGTCAAGCTCGTGGTCGAGCGCTTCGAGAACGTGCGCCAGCCCTACGAGCGGCGCGACACGCCTTCGCCCGCCGGCTCCTCGCCCGAGACGATGCAGGGCTACGGCCAGCATCCGCTGGGGCCGGCGCAGGAGGCCATCAACCGCCTCGTCGACTTCCTCCCCGCTCAGGCGGGCGAGGCTGTTCTTGTCAGGGCCGAGCTCGAGCCGGCAGCGGCCGAGGCTCCCGTCGAGGAGCCGGCCGCGACAACCGAAGAAATTCCCGTCGGCGATGCTGGCGATCCCGCCTCCGCCGACGACGAGCCCCTTTCACCGCTCGCCGCCATGGCCCGGGCGAACCCGGCTTTGGCGGACTGGATCATCGGGCGCATCGAGAAGCGCCTGGCCGAGCTCGGCGCCGAAGCGCCCGAGCCCGACGACCCGAGAAGGGCCGCCGGCCACAAGCCCCTCGGCCCTTGAGTGACAAAAGAAGAGAAAGCCCTTTCTGCCTACCCTCGGGCCCTTTGCCCGGGGGCGCGTCCGCGTGTCCTGGTGGCTGGCGGTGCGGAATTGGGGGCTCGTTGGGGCTTGCAGGTGGAAATCCGGCCTCGGACGTAGCATCTAACAGCAACGCAGCAATGCGCGTGGGCTTGGCACCGCTGGCCCCAGCGGCTAGGCTGTCGGCTCGATCCGAGATCTCGACGGGAGCAGCCCTATGGGCACGTTTAGCATGTGGCACTGGATGATCGTTCTGGCGGTCATCCTCATCGTCTTCGGCGCCGGGAAGCTGCCGAACGTCATGGGTGACCTCGCCAAGGGCATCAAGCAGTTCAAGGCGGGCATGAAGGACGACGAGGACGCCGACAAGCCGGCCATCACCAAGACCCAGGACGAGAGCAAGGCCGCCTGAGAAGCGACCGCTCGGGCAGCGGCTCCGCGTGAGCTGCGGCCTGGGGCACGATCAGGGCAGGGCCGGAGGGTGGGGTACGCCTCATGACCGGTCCGGCTCCTTTTGGGCCAGGCCCCGATCCCAGGATGGCGGGTCGGTGAAGCGGGTGGCGGCGAAGTCGACGAAGCGGCGGATCTTCGTCGGCATGAGGCGTGCGCCTGCCCAGATCAGGTAGAGGCCCAGCGGGTCGGGCGCCATCGTCGGCAGCAGCTCGACGACCCGGCCCTCTCTCAGCGCATCCCCGGCGATGAAGGTCGGCAGGAACGCTATTCCCTCGCCGGCGATCGCGGCCTCCAGCAGCACGTCGCCATTGTTGGCCGAGAGGGCGCAGGGCAGCTCCACGCTCACGGGCCCGTGCGGCCCCTTGAGCTGCCAGCGCGCACCGGTGGCCTGATAGCCATAGTGCAGCCCGCGCGCGCCCGCGAGGTCGGCGGCGCTCCTGGGCGTGCCGTGGCGTTCCAGATAGTCCGGCGAGGCGCAGAGCACGCGCCGCACGGTCGAGAGCCGCCTTGCCACGAGCGAGGAGTCGGCCAGCGCCCCCACCCGCAGGCAGAGATCAAAACCCTCCTCGACGAGGTCGACGAAGCGGTCGTTGAGGACCAGCTCCACCGCCACCTTGGGGTTCGCCCGCGTGAAGCGGGGCAGCAGCGGCGCCAGATGCCGCACCCCCAGCGACATCGGTGCCGAGATCTTCAGCCGGCCCTGGGGCTCGATCTGCATGCTGGTGACGGCGCTCGTCGCCTCCTCGAGCTCGAGCAGGATCCGCTGGCAGCGTGCCACGAACTCGGCGCCCGGCCCGGTCAGCGCCACCCGGCGCGTCGTGCGGTTGAGGAGCCTCACGCCCAGCTGGGCCTCGAGCGCCGCCACGCGCTTGCTCACCAGCGCCCGCGCGATGCCCAGGCGCGCACCGGCGGCGCTGAAGCTGCCGGTCTCGGCGACGGCGACGAAGGCCTGCATGCCGTCCAGCCGATCCATGCGCGGCCCCCTGATTGATTCCGGTCCGTCAACAATACGGGCCGAGCATGCCTCTGAGCAAACGTGCAGACGACACCCACCTACCGGACCGAGGCCACTTGGAGGGACGTGGATGATCACGGTTCGACCCGCCGCCCAGCGCGGCCATGCCCGCTTCGGCTGGCTCGACAGCCGGCACAGCTTCAGCTTCGGGCAATATCACGACCCGGCCCACATGGGCTTCGGCGCGCTGCGCGTGATCAACGACGACCGCGTCGCACCCGGCGCCGGCTTCGGCACCCACCCGCACCGCGACATGGAGATCCTCACCTACCCGCTCGAGGGCGCCCTCGAGCACCAGGACAGCATGGGCAACCGCTCGGTGATCCGGCCGGGCGAGATGCAGCGCATGACAGCCGGCACCGGCGTGCGTCACAGCGAGTACAATGCCTCCGAGACGGAGCCGGTCCACTTCCTGCAGATCTGGGTCATCCCGGCGCGGGCGGGCCTGGAGCCGGGCTACGAGCAGAAGGCCTTCCCCGCAGCGGACCGGCGCGCCCGCCTCGCCCTCGTCGCCGCCGGGGACGGCCGCGATGGCGCGGTGACGATCCACCAGGACGTCGACCTCTATGCCGCCCTCCTGGGCCCGGGGGAGCATCGCAGCCACGCCTTCGCCGCAGGCCGCCGGGGCTGGCTGCAGGTGGCGCGCGGTGCTGTCGAGGCGGACGGCATCCGGCTCGACGAGGGCGACGGGGCCGCCGTCGAGGACGCGGCGCTGCTGACGCTCACCGGCATCGAGGAAGCGGAGCTGCTGCTCTTCGATCTCGCCTGAGCCCTGCGCTGGGCGCGGCCCTCATGTGCTGAGCAAGCATAGGCACCAAACGACACGCCGTCCCGGAAGCCATCAACGGCCGAAGGGCGGCGTGCTTTTTCTTGATGTCCAATGGGTTAAAAGATCGTCATCCGTTGAGCTCGGAAATCGGGAACATTCTTTCCTTTCCAGGATTTTGGCAGAGATGGCGCCGCGTTGATCCTGGCTGATCACGGTAATTTCACCAGCGGGCTGTTGATCGGCCCTCACCTTCGGGGCGTATATCTCGGGACGGATCAGGGCAGGCGCATCCGGCTGAGAGCATAGACGCCCCAGGCGGGGTGCTCCGGTCGGTTACCAGGGCGGAGGCACGATGGTGGCTGTGTCGGAGACCATGGATACCTACCGCGCCAACCGTCGGCTCGTGCGCGAGTCGATGAGCGCGCCGTTGTTGACCCGAGAGCATGAGCTCGCGCTCGCACGGCGTTGGCGCGACAACCAGGACGAGAAGGCGCTGCACGAGCTCGTGACGGCCTATATGCGGCTCGTGATCAGCACGGCGGGGCGCTTCAAGAACTACGGCCTGCCTATGGGCGATCTCGTCCAGGAGGGCGTCGTCGGCCTGATGCAGGCGGCGGCCCGGTTCGAGCCCGAGCGCGACGTGCGGTTCTCGACCTATGCGGCCTGGTGGATAAGGTCGGCCATGCAGGACTTCATCCTGCGTAACTGGTCGGTGGTCCGCACCGGGACGACGGCGGCGCAGAAGTCGCTGTTCTTCAACCTTCGCCGGCTGCGCGCCAAGCTCGACGACGGGCGCAGCACGACGCTCGGCCACGATGGCCGCACCTGGATCGCCGAGGAGCTTGGTGTCAGCGTCGGCGATGTGGAGGCGATGGAGACCCGGCTGATGGGGGGCGACCAGTCGCTCAACGCGACCATCAGCCCACAGGGCGAGGACGCCTGGCAGGACTTTCTGGCCGACGAGCGGCCCACACCCGAGGAAGTGGTGGGCGAGTCGCACGACACGCGCACGCGGTCCCGCTGGCTCGCCTCGTCGATGGCCGAGCTCAACGAGCGCGAGCGCACCATCATCCGCGAGCGGCGCCTGCGCGATGACGGGCGGACGCTCGAGGAGCTGGGCGTGCGCCTCGGCATCAGCAAGGAGCGCGTGCGGCAGATCGAGCATCGGGCGCTGACCAAGCTCAGGGCGGCGCTGCTGCGGCACATCAAGGACCCGGCCGAGAGTGTGCTGCTCACGGCTCTTCCTGTCTGATCCTGCCCGCACCCGGACCGGCTCTCCAGTGCCCTTGAAGGCCAAGGGCCGACACGTGTCATCGCTGCCCGTGAGCGGAAGGCCCATCCGGCAGCGTTCCTGAACGCTTGCCCGCCCTGGCCCCGTCCAAGACGCCACGGCTCATGGCCGGGACCAGGGACCGGTGCGCCGCCTCGATGCCGAGGCCGGGAATGGCCGGCATGCGGGGCGGCGGAGCCATCGAGCGCTGCGAGTTCCCGGGCTTGGGCCGTCGAGGCCGCCGCAGCGGTGGATAGCCCCGTGCCGCGGGGCCATCCTCTCTCGTCTCGCTGCTCGCGCGCGTGCTAAGGAGCCTTCGGCCCGAGGCGAGGCGTCTCTCGCCCCGGGGCCGTCCGCAGCAGGGAGGTGTCTGCGATGGCCGAGGCCGATACCGGGCCAGCCACCCGCATCCGCGTCATGGACGCGGACATAACCCAGCTCGCCCTGGATGCCATCGTCAATGCCGCCAATCCTCGGCTGGAGCCGGGTGGCGGCGTGTGCGGTGCGATCCATCGTGCGGCCGGTCCCGAGCTCGCGGCCGCCTGCGCCGTCTTGGGGGGCTGCGGCACAGGTGATGCCAAGCTGACGGAAGGCTTTCGGCTGCCGGCCCGCCACGTGATCCACGCGGTGGGCCCCGTCTGGCAGGGCGGCACATCGGGTGAGGATGAGGCCCTGGCCAGCTGCTATCGCCGCTCGCTCGAGCTTCTCCTCGAGCACGGCCTTCGGACGATCGCGTTTCCTGCCATCTCGACCGGCATCTACGGCTTTCCGCCCGAGCGGGCGGCCGGCATCGCCGTCGGCACGGTGGCACGCTTTCTCGAGCAGTGCGACGCGGTGGACGAGGTCGTGCTCTGCTGCTTCGGGCGGCGCTCGACGGTCCTGCACGAGCTGGCGCTGGCGCGTCTCGGCCAGCAGGGGAGCTGATTGCTCATGCAGCCTGACCTCGTGTGCCTGGGCGAGCCGCTGGGCGAGCTGAACCAGACCGAGCCGAGCGAGGCCCGCTTTCTCCTGGGCCATGGCGGCGACACGTCGAACTGCGCCATCGCGGCAGCACGGATCGGCGCCCGTGTCGGCTATCTGACGCGGATCGGCGCTGACAGCTTCGGCAAGGGCTTTCTCGATCTCTGGGCGAGGGAAGGGGTCGACACGAGCCGGATCGAGCGGGACGAGCATGCGCCGACGGGCATCTATTTCGTCACGCACGGGCCGGCGGGCCACGAGTTCAGCTACTATCGCAAGGACTCGGCCGCGAGCCGCATGACGCCCGCCTCCATTCCCGAGGCCTATGTCGCGGGTGCCCGGATCCTGCACGCCTCCGGGATCAGCCAGGCGATCTCCGAGAGCGCCTGCGATGCCGTGTTCCACGCCTTCGAGATCGCGCGCGCCGCCGGCACCGAGGTGGCCTACGACACCAACCTGCGCTTGAGACTCTGGCCGATCGCGCGGGCCCGCGCGGTCATCAACGAGGCGCTGCGCCAGGCCGACCTGGCGCTGCCCGGGCTTGACGATGCACGTGTCCTGACCGGGCTCGAGGACGCCGACGCCATCGCCGATCACTATCTGCGCCTCGGCCCCAAGGTGGTGGCCCTGACCCTAGGTCCGGCCGGTGCCCTGGTGGCAACACCCGATCGGCGCGAGCGCTATCGGGCCCATGCAGTTGCTGCCGTCGACGCCACCGGGGCCGGCGATGCGTTCGACGGTGCCTTCCTCTCCGAGTATCTCCGCACCGGGGACGTGTTCCACGCCGGCCGCTTTGCCAACGCGGCCGGCGCTCTTGCCACGACCGGCTTCGGTGCCGTAGCGCCACTGCCGACCCGCGCCGCCGTCGAGGCGCTGCTCACGAAGGAGACCGGCCGATGACCCCAGCCCTCGTCGGCATCGACTGGGGAACGACCAGCTTCAGGGCCTATCTGATGGACGCGCTGGGCAGCGTGCTCGATCGGGTGAGCGCGCCTTTGGGCATCCTGCAGGTCGAGAACGGCGCCTTCGAGGCCACGCTCGAGAGGCTCCTCGCCGGCTGGCTGGCCGACCAGCCCGATCTCCCGATCATCGTCTCGGGCATGATCGGCAGCAGGCAGGGCTGGGTCGAGGTGCCCTACCTGCCGTGCCCGGCAGGGCTCGAGGAGCTCTCGCGCGGGCTCCATCTCCACACCTCCGAGCGCGGCCGGAAGGTGCGCTTCGTCCCAGGGCTGGTGGTGAAGGGCGCCTTTCCCGATGTGCTGCGCGGGGAGGAGACCCAGATCGCGGGAGCACTGGCCGACAATCCATCGGCGGCGGTCTTTCTTCTCCCCGGCACGCACTGCAAGTGGGCGCGGGTGGAGGGCGGCCGGGTCGTCTGGTTCGCCACCTTCATGACCGGTGAGGTCTATGGGGTGCTGCGCCAGCACTCGATCCTCGGACGCCTCGTGACCGGCGAGGCCTTCGACGAGGCAGGCTTCGTGCGAGGCGTCCGGGCGGGGCTGGACGAGGCGGCAAGCTCAGGCGGCCTGCTGCGGCGGCTCTTCAGCGCCCGCTCGCTGGGCCTTGTCTCCGACCTCGCGGGTGAGGCCGTCGCCTCCTACCTCTCCGGCCTCTTGATCGGCACCGAGATCCGGGAGGCGCTGGGCTGTGTCGACGGCGCTGCCCGCGCAGGCGGCATCGTGCTTGTCGGCGGCAGCGATCTCGTGGCCCGCTACACCACGGCGCTCAGGCTTGCGGGGATCACGGCGCTGAGCTCCGTGCCCGACGCGGCCGCGCGCGGTCAGCATCTTCTGGCCGAGACGGCGGGAATTCTCCAATGACCGAGGCGGGCATGGGCAACGCATTGGCCGACTGGCTGGCGCCGATGCCGCTGGTGGCGATCCTCCGCGGCGTTCGGCCCGACGAGGTGGTCGGGGTCGGCGAGCAGCTCCATGCCGCGGGCTTCCGTATCCTCGAGGTGCCGCTCAACTCACCCGAGCCCTTCGACAGCATCGGCGGGCTCGCGCGGGCGCTGGGGGACCGGGCGCTCGTCGGCGCCGGCACGGTGCTGGACCCGGCGGACGTCGGCCGGCTGGCCGAGGCCGGCGGGCGGCTCGTCGTCATGCCGCACGCCGATGTCCGCGTCATCCAGGAGGCGAAGCGGCTGGGGCTTCTCTGTCTGCCGGGAATCGCCACGCCCACCGAGGCCTTCGCGGCGCTGGCCGCGGGCGCCGACGGGCTGAAGCTCTTTCCCGGCGAGCTCATCGGGCCGCCTGTCGTCAAGGCGCTGCGCGCGGTGTTGCCGAGGGGCACGCGGCTCTTCCCGGTGGGCGGGATCACGCCGGAGACGATGGCACCCTATGTCGCTGCCGGCGCCGACGGCTTCGGCCTGGGCTCGGCGCTCTACAAGCCGGGGATGACGGCTGCCGAGGTCGGTCGGACCGCGGCAGCGTTCGCCAGCGCCTGGTCCGCGCTCGAGGCCGGGGCCTGAGCGGCGGACCCTATTTCGGCTGCTGCAGGGCCCCCCCGCCCAGATTGAGATCGAGCGCCGGCGGGGCGGCGCCGGCAGGCTTGGCCGCGCTGGGTGCTGAACCGGGTGCTGCCCCAGCGCTCGGCTTTGCCGCCCCTTGTGGTGGCTTGCCGCTCTGGATGAACATGTGGACGAGGGTCGGCTGATCCGGCAGCCCGGTCTTCTCCAGGTTCGCCTTCGCCTGGTATGCCTCGATCGCGGCCTGCGTCTTGGGCCCGAAGCTCCCGTCGGGCGTGCCCGAGAGATAGCCTCCGGCGATCAGCTGCTGCTGCATGCGACGCAGGATCTCATCATAGATCGGGATGGTGTTCTTGCCGACGGTCGCCTGCTCGATCTGGGAGCGCTCGGTCAGTCGGTCCTTGGCGAGATACTCGGCGAGCTTGAGCCCGACCTCCGCCAGATGCTCGTCGGGGTTCTGCTCGCAGTGCGACGCGACAAGCTTCAGGAGCGTTTCCGGGCTCTGCCAGGGCGCTATGTCGTAGATTCCGCTCTGCGTCATGTTGATCGCGGTGAGGAAACCGTCGAGCCAGCTGACGAAGACGACGAGGCCCTTTTGATCCTTCTTCTGGACTGCGTCGACGAGCGACTTGCAGGTGTCGTAGCCCATGCCCTTGGGGGCGAACGAGCCGGACTTGTCGGCGGCATGCGCAGAGGGCGCGGCAAGCAGGGCGAATGCCGCCAGGACGACGAGACAGCGGGGCGCGTTCAAGGGGCTCGATCCTTCCAGCTCGACAATGGCGCAAGCCGGGCCTTCCCTAGCTTAGACGATAGCCGTCTAGCAAGGGCGGCACTGCGCCGCCACCCGTGGTGAGACGGAAGGCCTGAGGCTGGTGCCTCGGGCGCGCGAGACGAGTGTGGCGGTGGAGTCCTCTGCAGGCAACGGATGGCCCTGGACCGGAGCCTCGGTCTCGGTCTCTCTCGCGACGCGGCATCGCAGGAATCGGGTGTCGCCGGGGTCGGCCGATCCCTAGGAGAGATACCGGCCAGACCAGGAGTGAAGAGGATGATGGTCATCGATCCGGCCGAAGCCAGCGAGAGCTACATGCGCGTGGAGCGGGCGATCCGCTTCATCGACACGCACCGCCTCGATCAGCCGGGACTCGAGGATGTGGCGCGCGCGATGGGCCTGAGCCCGCTTCACGCCCAGCGCGTCTTCACGCGCTGGGCCGGCGTGAGCCCGAAGCAGTTCCTGGCGCTCTTGACCATAGAGGACGCCAAGACGCGACTTCGCGACGCAGCGAGCGTCCTCGACGTGGCCCTCGATGTAGGCCTCTCCGGACCGTCGCGCCTGCATGATCTCTTCGTCAAGCTCGAGGGCGTGACGCCTGGCGAGTACAAGGCGATGGGCAGGACCCTCGAGATGCGCTGGGGCGTGCATCCGACGCCCTTCGGCGACGCGCTTTTCGTGCTGAGCGACCGCGGCCTGTCGCGCTTGGCCTTCGTGGCGGGCGAGCCGCTGCAGGAGGTGCTCGAGGAGGCCAAGGCGGCGTGGCCGCTGTCCCGGTTCCACGCCGATCCCGCGGCGACCCAGCCGCTCGTCCGCCGGATCTTCCAGCCGGCCCCCGACGACGCGCCGCTGCGCGCCCTGATCAGGGGGACGCCGTTCCAGGTGCAGGTCTGGCGGGCGCTGCTGCGCATCCCCGCGGGCAGCACCGTGACCTATGGCAGCCTCGCCCGGGCGCTGGGCCAGGACGGTGCCGCGCGCGCCGTCGGCACGGCCTGCGGCCAGAACCGCCTGGGCTTCCTCGTCCCTTGCCACCGGGTCATCCGGGAGACCGGTGCCTTGGCTGGTTATCGATGGGGGCTACCGATGAAGCGGGCGATGCTGGCCTGGGAGGCAGCGCGCCTCGAGCCGGCCGGGCCGGCGATCGCGGCCTGACGCCTTCCCGGCGCAGAGACTTTTCCGGAGCCGGCGCCGCGGCTAGGGTCGCGGGCCAGCTCCGGAGGGTCACCGATGACGTTGCCACCGATCGAGGTCGAGCTCTACAGCGACACCCAGACGCGCCCGACGCCGGCCATGCGCCGTGCCATGGCCGAGGCCGAGGTCGGCGACGAGCAGCAGCACGAGGACCCCGAGGTCAACGCGCTCTGTGCCGAGGTCGCGGACCTTTTGGGCAAGGAGGCGGCCGTCTTCCTGCCGTCGGGGACGATGTGCAACGAGATCGCGCTCGCGGTGCAGTGCCGTCCGGGAGAGGAGGTGCTGCTCCACGAGACGGCACACCCCATCCACGCCGAGGCCGGCGGCCCCGCGGTGCTGGCGCGGGTCATCCTGACGCCCCTGCCGGGCGAGCGCGGCATCTTCGAGCCCGCCGCTCTCGAGGCGCGTATCCGGACCAATCGCCACGCCCCGCGCTCCCGCCTCGTGTCGGTGGAGCAGACGAGCAATCTCGGCGGCGGCACGGTCTGGCCCCTGGCGAAGATCCAGGCCGTGGCCGATATGGCCCGGCGCCACGGGCTGGCCGTGCACATGGACGGTGCCCGCCTGATGAACGCGGTGGTCGCCAGCGGCGTTGCGGCCCGCGACTACTGCGCCCCCGTCGACACCGCCTGGATCGACTTCAGCAAGGGCCTTGGCGCGCCGGTGGGCGCCGTGCTCGCCGGCTCCCGGCCCTTCATCGACGAGGCCTGGCGCTTCAAGCAGATGATCGGCGGAGCGATGCGCCAGGCCGGCATCCTCGCCGCCGCCTGCCGCCATGGGCTGCGCCACCATGTCGAGCGGCTGGCCGTCGATCACGCCAACGCGCGGCGGCTGGCTCGTGGCCTCGCCGGGCTGCCCGGGATCGTGCTCGATCCAGCGACCGTCGAGACCAACATCGTCCTCTTCGAGATCGCGCGTGATGATGTCGACGCGGCGGCCCTGGTGGCGGCGCTTCGCGCGAAGGGCGTGCGCATGGGTGCGATGGGGCACCGTGTGGTCCGCGCCGTGACCCATCTCGACGTCGACGAGGCCGGCATCGACCGCGCCATCGGCGCCACGGCCGAGGCGCTGCGCGCCTGAGCGCCGTCCGTTCGGTCAGTAGGCGCCGCGGCCGGTGAAGCCGCCCAGGAGCGTGGCCGCGATGATCCGCAGATCGAGCAGCAGGGACCAGTTGCGGATGTAGTGGAGGTCGAGCTCGACCCGGCGCTGCATCGTCTCCACCGTCAAGGTGGCGCCCCTGGAGCCGTTGATCTGCGCCCAGCCGGTGATGCCGGGCTTGACCCGGTGCCGGGCGAGATAGCCCTCGATCAGGGGCTCGTAGTGCTGGTTGTGCGCGACGGCGTGCGGGCGCGGCCCGACGATCGACATCTCGCCCTTGAGCACGTTCAAGAGCTGCGGCAGCTCGTCGATGCTCAGGCACCGCAGCACCCGGCCCAGCCGCGTGACGCGCGGATCGCCGGGAGAGGCCTGGCGGAGGTCCGCCTCGGTCCCCACGGCGCAGCGCTCGACATACATGGTGCGGAACTTCAGGACCTCGATGATCTCGTTGTTGAGCCCGTGGCGCTTTTGCCGGTAGAGCGCCGGGCCCGGGGATTCGAGCCGGATGGCCACCGCCACCGCCAGCATCAGCGGCCCGGCGAGAAGCAGGATCGTCGCCGCGATCACCTTGTCCTCGATCGCCTTGATGAGAGCGCCCCAGCCTTCGAGAGGGCGGTCGTAGACGGCGAGCAGGGGAACCCCCGCGAGCTCGGCCACGCCCCTGCCGCGCAGATGAAAGCCCACGAGATCCGGGCAGAGCCGCACATCGACCGGCAGGTTCCGCAGCTTGCGCATGCAGGCGAGGAGACGGCCCTCCGCGCTCCAGGGGAGAGCCACCACGACGAGGTCGACGCGATGTCGGCTCGCGAAGGTGACGAGGTCGTCGATCGTGCCCAGCACGGGATAGCCACCCAGATAGTGGGGCACCCGGTCGCGCCGGTCGTCGAAGACGCCGATCAGCCTCGTGTCCTGGCCTCGCTGCTCGAGCTGCTCGACCAGGCGCTGCCCCAGCTCGCCCGCGCCGACGATCACGAGGTTGCGCCTCAGCCGACCGGCGCGGCGCCAGCGGGCCAGCGCGAGGCCGAGGCCCAGCCGCGTCACCGCGAAGCCTGCCGCACCGACGACCAGCCACAGGATGAGGGCCGAGGCTGGTATGCGTCCGGCACCCGGCAGGGCGGTGGCGAGCCCCTGGGCTGCCAGCAGGGCAAGGATCCAGCTCAGCCCAAGACGGGCAAGCTGGCTCGTCGGGCGGCCGAGCGGCCCAGGCCGGTAGACGCCGGCCGCCTCGAAGCAGCCGATGGCCAAAAGGGTCCCGATCACGGCGTCCTTCGCGAGCCCGGTCGCTGGGCCCTGATCCGCCGCGACCGACAGAGCGGCACCCGCCGCCACGATCGCGTCGCCGATGCGAAGACAGCCGGCGACGACGGGAAGCGACACCAGCCCGTCCCCTGGCCGGGTTGCGTCGCTTCGTGCCGTGTGCCGTCGCTCGAGGGTGGCGTCCATCGGAGGGGTCATCGAAAGGCCCATGCCCTCGGCTGCTGATCGCCGGGGTCCGCGTTGCGATATCAAAGCCGGGTCACGATATCAACTATTTGGATTATTAGCCAGAAGCGATCGCCGTTTACGCGAGATCGCATAAGTCTCTGAGCGCGATGTGATGAGCATCACGAGCGGAAGGCCGGGGCGGGCTTATCGTTGGGCGCTTGGTCCTGAACGCCTCGAACGGTTGGAACATGAGCCAGTGGCATCTCGACACGAGGATGGCGATGCCGGTCCTGGTTGGCTCGGCGCTCGCCGCGACGCTGCTCGTCCTGCTCGCCACCACGACGGCGGTTCGCGAGCGGGCACCGGCGAACGGCATCCCTGCAGCGTCTTCATCGCAAGCTGATGACCCGCAGGTCTGCGTTACCGAGAGCGGCTTCTGCCCCCTCGAGGTGACGGTGCCTGACGGCCAGCCCTGCCGGTGCGTCGATGCCTGGCGGGGCGCGGTCGCAGGCCGGGCGTGGTCGCTCCATGCCATTCTCGACGATCCGGGCCTGCTGCCCGACCGTCTGGAGGATGACCCGGATGAGTGAGCGGCAGGCGTGCTCGCCGCCGGAGCGCCGACCGGCCGGTCAGCGGGCCATGACGACGCAGTCGCCGCCCGCTTTGCGCACCGGCCTGCAGGCGGCCTCGGCCGCCGCTCGTGTCGGAAACTCGCCACCGAGGACACGATAGAAGGTGCCCTTGCCCGGCACCACGATCGTCGGCGGCGGCAGCTGCTGGAGGGCGGCGAGGCTCGGATATTTCTTCACCAGCCGGCCCCAGGCCAGGTGTGCCGCCTCCATGCTGCTCATCGACGCCAGATGGATGGTATAGCCCGCGGCAGCGGCCGGAGGCCGGGTCGGCGCCGGCTCGGATGGCGCGGCCCTCGGCGCGACGGCGGCCGCCTTCGCCTGTGCGTTCTCGAGAGCGGGCGGATCGACGAGCGGGGGCTCCGCATCAGGCGGCGGAGGTGGGGGAGCGGCGTGTGCCGCCCGCTCCTCCGCGAGCACCTCGGGTGGTGGCAGGGCCGTCTTGCCGGGCTGCTGCGTGATCACCGGCGGCGGCGGCGGATTGGAGCTCGCCGTATCGCCGGTACGTTCCGCCTCGCGCTTGGCCTCCGCCAGGTTCGCGACGATGGCCTTGGTGGTCGGGTGCGTCTTGCCGAGCGTCTCGTCCGCCACTTTCGCGGCTTTCGTCAGCAGGGGGACCGCGTCGGCTGGTTTGCCCTCCTGCACATAGAGCATGGCGAGATTGTTCAGACCCTGCGCGACGTTCGGATTGTCGGGGCCGACGGCCTTCGTCAGCAGCGCCAGCGAGCGCTCGTAGAGCGGTTCCGCCTCCGCCAGCTGGCCTTGCGAGCGGTAGAGGAGGCCCAGATTGTTGAGCGCGGCGGCAAGCCCCACGGGATCCCGGTCGGCCTGCTTCTCCGCGAGGGAGACCGACCGGCGAAGCAGCGGCAGGGCGTCCTTCGTGCGTCCGAGCCGGCGATAGACCTCGCCCAGGTTGCCGACCTCCACGCCGACTCGCGGGTCGTTCGGGCCGTACTGCTTCTCTGCCTCAGCGAGCGCCTGCTGGAAGTAGGGCAAGGCCTCCGCGTAGCGCTGCTCCCGGAGGAGCTGGGCGCCCTTCTGGTAGTCGCTCGAATCGACCTGGGCGACGGCGGTCGTGGCCATCATGACGCTGAGGGCGGCCACCAGCGCCAGGGACAGCCAAGAGTTGCGGCTCGACATCGAGGACGTTCCGCGATCTTTGAGAAGCGCGGCGCAGCTTGGGGATTCCGGGCGGATTGTCCAGCCCCGAGCCTTCATGCCGAGCCGTTTGCGATCACTGCCCGGCTCTGCCAGATAGGTCCCTCGCTGTCGTGTGGTCAGGAGACGGGCTTTGGCGATACCAACCCCCAGCGGCTATCGGGCACTCGGCGAGGATACGCTCGGCGCCTACCTTGAGGGGCTGCCGGACCTGGCGCGGCGGCTCGGCGGGGGCGCGCGGGACTGGACCATCGGCGAGGTCGGGGACGGGAATCTCAATCTCGTCTTCATCGTCGAGGGGCCGGCGGGGAGCCTCTGTGTCAAGCAGGCTCTTCCCTATGTGCGGCTGGTCGGCGAGAGCTGGCCGCTGCCGCTCGACCGGGCCTCGTTCGAGCACGCCGCGAGCGTCATTCAGGCAAGCCACGCGCCCGGCCTGGTGCCGGTGATCCATCATTACGACCCGGCCCTCTACCTCATCGTCATGGAGCGGCTGAGCCCGCACGTGATCATGCGCCGCGGCATGATCGAGGGCATCGTTTACCCGCGCTTTTTGGAGCAGATCACGGACTATCTCGCGCGCACGCTCTACTTCACCTCCGATCTGGCCATGGGGGCGTCGGACAAGAAGGCGATGATCGCCCGGTTCTGCCCCAACACCGAGCTTTGCCGCATCACCGAGGATCTGGTCTTCACCGACCCCTACAGGGTGGCCGAGCTCAACCGTTGGACCAGCCCCTGGCTGGACGACGACGCCCGGGCGGTCCGCGAGGACGCCCAGCTCAAGCGGGCCATCTCCGCGCTCAAGCTCAAGTTCCTGAGCGAGGCGCAGGCGCTTCTCCACGGCGATCTGCACACGGGCTCGATCATGGTGACCGAGGACGACACGCGGGTGATCGATCCCGAGTTCGCCTTCGTCGGCCCCATGGGCTTTGATGTGGGCAAGCTGATCGGCGAGCTTCTGTTGAGCTTCTTCAGCCAGCGCGGCCATGAGCGGGCGCCGGGCGAGCGCGACGCCTACCGTTCGTGGATTCTCGACCAGGCGGTGGGCGTCTGGCGCGGCTTCGAGCGCAAGTTCAAGGCGCTCTGGGACCAGCATCCGACGGGCGCCGCCTATCCCCGGGCCCTCTTCGCGGGGCCGGAGGGCGAGCGTTCCCTCGCTCTGGCGCAGGAGCAGCTTCTGCGCCGGCTGTTCGCCGACAGTCTGGGCTTTGCGGGCGCGGCCATGATTCGTCGCACGCTCGGCCTCGCGCACAATATCGACATGGAGCGCATCGAGGATCCCGAGCTGCGCGCGGCGTGTGAGCGTCGCAACCTGCGGTTGGCAAGGGAGATCGTGGTCGGCGCCGGTGCGATCGGTAGCATCGAGGCGGTTGCGGCCCGTGCGCGACAGCTCGACCAGGTAGGGGCGACGAAGGCGGAGTCGGTGTGATGCTACGCCGTGACCTCGCGCTCTAGGTGGACGATTGACGATTCAGATCACGTGACCATCTCTATACGGCAATCGGCCGCGCCCTGGCACGCGGTCCTAGTTTCGGGGAGGCAGAACCTGTGAATGAGATCCTTCCGCGTGGCGGGCTGACCTCGCTGCGGCCGGACGGTCACTCCGCCGGCGTGTCAGCGCCACGTCCCTCGCGGGAGGAGGCGGAAGCGGCGGTGAGGACCCTCTTGAGCTGGATCGGCGAAGATCCGACGCGCGAGGGCCTGCGCGACACACCGGCGCGCGTGGTGCGGGCATTCGAGGAATACTCGGCCGGCTACCAGCTCGAGCCGACCGACATCCTGCGTCGCACCTTCGAGGAGGTCGAAGGCTATGACGAGATGGTCGTGCTCAAGGACATCGGCTTCGAATCGCACTGCGAGCACCATCTGGCACCGATCATCGGCCGTGCCCACGTGGCCTACCTGCCGACACGGCGCGTCGTCGGCATCAGCAAGCTCGCACGCGTCGTCGAGGCCTTCGCCAAGCGGCTGCAGATCCAAGAGCGCATGACGGCCCAGGTGGCCGACGCGATCCAGGACGTTCTCGAGCCGCGCGGCGTGGGCGTGGTAATCGAGGCGACGCACCATTGCATGACCAGCCGCGGCATTCACAAGCCGGGCTCGCTCATGGTGACGAGCCGGCTCCTGGGCGAGTTCAAGACCAACCCCGATACCCGGCGAGAGTTTCTGTCCTTCGTCGGCAGGCCTGGTGCCGCGGCGCTCGGGCGGAGCTGATCCAAGCGGAGTCGCACAAGGAGGCTCCCCATGTCGACGTCGGCTCCTCTGCAGGAGTGGCAGGCCGAGCGCTATGCCCAAAAGGCCCGCTTCGTCTCGGACCTGGGAACGCCCGTCGTGGAGCTGCTGGCGCCGAAGCCCGGCGAGCGGGTGCTCGATCTCGGCTGCGGCGACGGCGCGCTGACGCTGGAGCTCGAGCGGCTGGGGGCCGTCGTCGTCGGGGTGGATGCCTCGGTCGACATGATCCGGCGGGCGCGGGAGCAGGGCCTCGACGCGCACGTCGTGGATGGCGCCGCGCTGGACTTCGATAGCGCGTTCGACGCCGTCTTCTCGAACGCGGCCCTGCACTGGATGAAGAGCGATCCCGATGCCGTGATCCGGGGTGTCGCGCGCTCCTTGAAGCCGGGCGGTCGCTTCGTGGGAGAGATGGGCGGGCATGGCAACGTGGCGGCCATCACCGTGGCGCTGACCGCGGTGCTGGAACGCTTCGGTCTAGATGGCACTGCCGCCAATCCCTGGTACTTCCCGACCCCCGATGGCTATCGGGCGCGCCTCGAGGCGGCCGGTTTCGTCGTGCCTCGGATCGAGCTCATTCCGAGGCCCACGCCGCTCGCCGCCGGCATCGAGGGCTGGCTCGAGACCTTCGCCGGGCCGTTCCTGCGGCGGCTGCCCGAGCCCGAGCGCGCGCCGGCCCTGGAAGCGACGATCAAGCTCCTGGCGCCGGTGCTGTGTGACGAGCGCGGTCGCTGGACGGCCGACTATGTGCGGCTGCGCTTCGAGGCCCGTCTAGCGGCCTGACGGGTCTCGAAGGGCGCCCGCCGGCACTGGCCTCTGGCTCTTCCGGGTGCTAGGTCGCGGCCAGGTCGGGCGACCCCTTCGGGACCGGCTCCACCAAGCGATCGGAACGCGGACCATGCTCATCGACGGAACGCCGAGGCGGACGATCTGGGTGGCCGAGGACGGCCGGACGGTGCGCATCCTCGACCAGACCCGCCTGCCGCACGAGCTCGAGATGGTCGATCTGGGCACGGTCGAGGAAGCCGCCCGGGCCATCGAGACGATGCAGGTGCGGGGTGCCCCGCTGATCGGCGCCACGGCCGCCTATGGCGTGGCGCTCGCCATGCAGGCCGACGCCTCGGACGCCGGCCTCGACGCGGCGATCGCCCGCCTCGGGCGGACGCGGCCCACGGCCATCAATCTCCGCTGGGCGCTCGATCGGATGCGGCAGGCGCTGCTCAACCAGCCGCACGACCGCCGGGCCCGGCTGGCCTACGCAGAGGCCGATCGGATCGCCGAGGAGGATGTCCAGATCTGCCGCGCCATCGGCGAGCACGGCCTGCCCTTCATCCGTGCGGCGGCCGCGCGCAAGGCGCCGGGCGAGGCCGTCAACATCCTCACCCACTGCAACGCCGGCTGGCTCGCCACCATCGACTGGGGCACGGCCACGGCGCCGATCTACATGGCCCAGGCGGAAGGCATCCCGGTCCATGTCTGGGTCGACGAGACCCGTCCGCGCAACCAGGGCGCCTCGATCACCGCTTTCGAGCTGCTCCATCAGGGCGTGCCGCACACGGTCGTGGCCGACAATGTGGGCGGCCATCTGATGCAGCACGGCATGGTCGACCTCTGCATCGTCGGCACCGACCGCACCACCCGCACCGGCGACGTCTGCAACAAGATCGGCACCTACCTCAAGGCGCTGGCCGCGCACGACAATGGCGTGCCCTTCTATGTGGCGCTGCCCTCCACCACGGTGGACTGGCGCATCGCCGATGGTCTGAAGGAGATCCCGATCGAGCAGCGCGACGCGCGCGAGCTCACGCTGATGCGCGGGCTGACCGAGGACGGCCGCATCGAGACCGTGCAGATCACGCCCACCGGCAGCCCGGCCGGCAACTGGGCCTTCGACGTGACGCCCGCCCGCTACGTCACGGCGCTCGTCACCGAGCGCGGCAGCTGCGCCGCCTCGCCCGAGGGCCTGGCCGGGCTCTTCCCGGACCTGGCGGCATGACGATCGGGCTGCTCTGCGCCATTCCCCAGGAGCTGGCGCATCTCGAGGCGGCGCTCGAGGGCATGGGCAGCGAGACCATCGCCGGCCTGCGCTTCGATCGCGGCCGGCTCGACGGCCATGAGGTCGTCCTGGCAGGCGCCGGCATCGGCAAGGTCAACGCAGCGCTCGTCGCGACCCTGCTGGCCGAGCGCTTCGGCGCCCGGCTGATCGCCTTCTCGGGCGTCGCCGGCGGCCTCGATCCCGACCTGCACATCGGCGACGTCGTCATCGCCGACCGCACGATCCAGCACGATGCGGGCGTCATCGAGAACGGGCGGGTCCAGACCTACCAGGCGGGCCACGTGCCCTTCTTCAACCCGACGCGCGAGCTGGGCTGGCCGGTCGAGCCGGGCCTGCTGGCGCGCGTCCAGGCAGCACTGGCCGACCTGACGCTGCCGCCGCTCTCCCGCCAGGCCGGTGGTGAGGAGCGGTCGCCGCGCATCGTCTACGGGCCGATCCTCACCGGCGACCAGTACCTGAACTGCGAGGAGACGCGCATCCGGCTCTTCGCCGAGCTGCGCGGCAAGGCGATCGAGATGGAGGGCGGGGCGCTGGCCCAGGTGGCGGCAGCCTTCGGCGTGCCCTGGCTCGACATCCGTGCGCTCTCCGATCTCGCCGGGCAGACCTCGAGCTTCGACTTCAAGGCCTTCGTCGAGGAGGTGGCGGCCAGCTCGGCCATGATCCTGCGCCGGCTTCTCCCCGTGCTCTGAGCCTCTTCCGCCGGTCAGTTCTTGTACTGATAGATGTACGGCCGGATGGTGTAGAGCTGGCGGATGTCGCTCTGCAGGACCTGCATCTGGCGCTGCAGGGCGTCGATCCGCTGGTTCTGCCCCTCGATCAGCAGGCACAGCCTGTAGCTGTCGCTCTCGGGCGGGAAGCCCGCCGCCGAGCAGCGCTCGTGCTGCTGAAGGGCCTGCTGCTGCTGGATCTCCTGCTCCGACATGCAGCCGGTGCAGGCGAGCGCCAGCGACAGGACGACGATCAGGCGGGCCATGGCCTCGTCACCTCGGCGAGCGTGGGTCGTGGCGAGGGCTCCTGCCCGGCGCCGTAGCTCCCGATATAGACGAACCCGATGATCTGGTCCTCGGGACCCAGCCCGAGCCCCTCCTTGATCGCCGCATCGTAAGCGTTGAGGCCGGTCGACCATTTGGCGGCGAAGCCCTGGGCGTGCGCCGCGATCAGCATGTTCTGGACGGCAGCGCCGGCCGACATGAGCTGCTCGATAGGCGGTATCTTGCCGGGCCGCTCGACCGGATGGGCCGTGACCACCACGATCACGGGCGCTCTCAGCGGTCCCGTCCGCTGCTTTGCCACCTCGGCCTCGGGCGCGTCCGGGCGTGACCGGAGCAGCGCCTCGGCGAACAGCTCCCCCAGGCGCGCGCGTGCATCGCCCTGCACCACGAGAAAGCGCCAGGGCCGGAGCTTGCCGTGGTCGGGAGCCGCGGCGCCGGCCTCGAGGATGACCCGCAGCTCGCCCGCATCGGGGCCGGGCGGCGCCATCTTCACCTGGGGCACCGTCCGCCGCGTCAAGATCGCCTCGATCGCATCCATGCTGCTCACGCTCCTTTCCTTGGCGCCCCGCCAGCCTCGGTGACCGGTCGATGTCGGTCAACACGGAACGGCATGCCGCAGGGCGAAGTTATCATTGTGCACAAGCACCCGGGGGTTGTTTCAAGAATGTTAACCTCCTTTCGGACTTGATGACGCACTGCGACAGTTCCATTGTGCGTTGCAGGAACGAAAAAATGTGCGGGTCGACCAGAGGGCGTAGAGGATGGAGCACGGCTACTTCATTGAGGATATCGAGGCCGGCATGACGGCCATGTTCGGCAAGACGATCACAGAAGCCGACATCCTCATGTTCGCGGGCGTGTCTGGGGACACGAATCCCGTGCATTTGAACGAGGAGTTCGCGTTCGGCACGCCCTTCAAGGGGCGCATCGCACATGGCATGCTGACGGCGAGCCTGATCTCGACCGTCCTCGGCACCAAGCTGCCCGGGCCGGGCTGCGTCTACCTCAGCCAGACGATGCGCTTCCTGGCGCCGGTGCGCGCCGGTGAGACGGTTCGCGCCATCGTCACGGTGAAGGAGGTGGACCGCGAGAAGCGCCGTGTGCACCTCGAGACGGTCTGCCGGGTGGGCGGCCAGGACGTGCTCGCCGGCGAGGCTGTCCTTCTCGTCTCCCGCCGCCCCCAGGTCGAGGCCCCCGCCGCCTGAGCGGGCCTCTCGGATCGAGCGCTCCACCCGGGATCGGCGCTTGCGGATGGCGGCGAGGAGGCTGGAAGGCCCGCGTCCGACGCTGCGGCGGCGTCACGGCATGGTCATGGGCTCGCCCTTGGCCATGGCGAGGTGATGCAGCTGGTGATGCGATCCGCTCACCATGATGCCGATGAAGCCCAGGCCCCGGATGTGGGTTACCTGCTCGGGGTCGCTCGACGTGACCGTGAGCAGCACGCCGTCCGGCAGCGGATCGGTTCTGGCGCTCCAGCCATTGAGCTGCGTCCGGTCGATCTCGCGGGCGTGAGCGGGCACCATGCGCCGGATCGCCTCGACCGTTCGTCCGCTTCCGGTGACGGCGATCTCGACCCCGCCGTCGATCGGCTTGGCCACGGCGTCGGCCTTCAGCGTCACGTCGTTCATGTCGATGAGATGCTGGCGCAGCGCCTCCAGGTTCACCTTCGACCAGTCGGTCGAGGGATCGGCCTCGAGCATCCGGACGATCTCCTGCACGGTGCCGAAGGCGTCCTGGCCCGGCAGCGTGGGCACGCCTGAGCTCGCCGCGCCGACGGCGTGATGTCCCGTCATCGGCATGGCAGCTGGCTGCTGCGGATGCGCGGCTGAGTGAGCGCCGGACTGGGCGCTGGCGCTCTCGGGCGCATGAGCGCTGCCGGCGAGGGCGGCGGGCGCGGCCATCGTGGCGAGGACGGTGGCGGACAGGAGAATGCGGCGTGCGGGGGACATGGCAAGGCTCCGACGGCATGCGGGCGGTAGCCGACCTTCTAGCGCCGCCCTTCTTCGCTCCGCATGATCCAGATCATGCGCTGCCGATGCCCTTGAGCACGATCAGCGCCTCGCTCCGGCTGATGAGGCCTTCGGCCTCCAGCGCCGCCAACGTCCGATAGAACGCCTCGCGCGTCAGCCCGAGGTTGGCGGCGATGTCCTGAAGCGGGCCTTCGATCGGGACGTTGCGCCCATCCGTCCCGGCTGCGGCCGAAGAGAGATAGTGCAGCACCCGCTCTCGCGCCGAGCGGATGTCGCGCAGCTCCAGCCGGCTGCGGAGCGCCTGAAGGCGCCGGGCGAGCTCGGCCGTGAAGGTCTCGAGGAGCGCCGGATCTGCCCGCAGCGCGGCGAGCAGGGGGGCCTTCGGATAGATCCGCACGCGGGACCGTACGGCCGCCACGGCGTCGCAGTGGTAGGTGTCGGAGAACAGCGCGGCCTCGGCGAAGAGATCGCCCGCTCGGGCGGTGTGCAGCACGACGAGGCGGCCATCGGGGGCACATCGCTGCAGGCGCAGGCGGCCACTCTCGACCCTGTAGATGGCCGACGCAGGGTCGTCCCGACGGAAGAGCGCCTCGCCTGCCGCGAGACTGCGGAGGCCGCCGGACATCGCGGCGACGGCTTCGAGCGCGGAGGGCAGAGGATCGCGGATCGCCTGTGCTCCTTGACGTCTCTTCCCGATCGAGGCGCAGGGTGACGTTGGCCCGTCGCCGACCTCCTACTCGGGCACGGCCACACCGAGCGCCCTGCGCGATCCGACGCCGTCGGAGCCTCAGGGCGTCACGGTCAAGGCGGTCACCATGCCCGACGCATAGTGGCCGGGGACGTTGCAGAGGAGGAGGTAGGCGCCGGGCTGCAGGTCGACGTCCAGCATCTTGGACTGGTTCGGCTGCAGCTCCGAGCTGTCGGCCAGCACGCGCACCTGATCCTCGACGACTTGGCCGGTGCCATAGTCGTAGGGGAGCGACGCATCGGGGCTGTCGACCGGCACCACCAGGACCTCGTGCAGGACGCTCCTCGACCAGTTCGTGACGTCGAGCTCCACCTTGCCCGCCTTGACCGTGGCGTGGTCGATGCGGATCGACATCATGCCCATCATGGGGCCGCGCATCGTGCCCGGACCCATCGGCCAGCCGCGCTGACCCATCATGTTCGGTCCCATCATCCAGCCGCCTGGACCCTGCCCATGGGGCCAGTTCCCCTGGGGCATTGTTCCGGGGCCGGCCATGGCGCCCCAACCTGCGCCGGCGACGGAGGACATGTCGAGGAGCGCCACCTTGACGACGGACTCGGGCGTGGCCGCTAGGACCGCGCCCGGCGCAAGGGTCGCCACCGCCAGGAAAGCAATGATGCCGGCGCGCCTCAGCATGGCGGATCTCCCAAGACAATGAGCTGGTGCTGCTATCAAGGGCCAGCGGCCGTGCCGCGCCTTGAGCTGCCTCAAGCTGCAGGGCGGATGCGCCCGGCGCGGGCGGGACATCCTGCCGTTCCGGCGAAGCACGCTCCGGGGGCAGAAGCCTGCCGGGTTTTGCGCTTTACAGCCCTGAAGGCGCATGGGAGATAGCCGGCCATGCGCGTCTTCCGGCGTTTCCGCGAGCTGCCGCCCGCACTTCGCGGGGCGTCGGTGGCCATCGGCAATTTCGACGGCCTGCATCGCGGTCATGCGGCGGTGCTCGAGGCTGCGGCCAGTGCCGCGCGTCGGCTGGGCGGCCCGCTCGGCGTGGTCACCTTCGAGCCGCATCCGCGCGAGCTCCTTCAGCCCGAGACGGCACCACGCCGTTTGACGATGTTTCGCACCAAGGCCGACCTGCTGCGCAGGCAGGGTGTCGACCTCTGCGTGGCACTGCCCTTCGGGCCGGCCCTGATGCGGCTCTCGCCCGAGGCCTTCGCCCGCGACATCCTGGCCGAGCTCTTGGGCGTGCGCAGCGTCGCCGCCGGCAGCAACTTCCGCTTCGGCCACAAGCGCAGCGGCGATCCGGCGGTGCTCGAGCAGCTCGGCCGCACGCTGGGGTTCGAGGTCCAGGCGGTGTCGCCCCTGACGGTGGATGGCGTCGTCTGCTCGTCGACCGGGATCCGCGAGAGGCTGGCCGCCGGCGACGTCACCGGAGCGGCTCTGCTCCTCGGCCATCCCTTCGAGATCGATGGCATCGTCCGCCCGGGTGACGCGCGTGGCCGGACGATCGGGTTTCCCACCGCCAACGTCCATCCGCTGGGCGCGCGACCGCTGCTCCCCGGCATCGGCGTCTACGCCGTGCGGGCCGGCCTGCGCGACGGGACGGCGATCGAGTGGCACCCGGCCGTCGCCAATCTCGGGCGCCGCCCGACCTTCGACGGCCGGGGCGTGCTGCTCGAGGTGCATCTTCTCGACGGCGCGCACGATCTCTATGGCCGCCGGATGCGCGTGTCGTTCCTCGAGCGGCTGCGCGGCGAGGAACGCTTCCCGGGCATCGCCGAGCTGCGTGAGCAGATCGGGCGCGATTGCGCGGCGGCGCGGGCTATTCACGCCGCCCCCCTCGCGTGAGCCCTCGATAGAGCCTATCTCTGCCAACCGTCCTTGCGCCGATTAGACAGATGACCCGAGACTATCGCGACACCGTCTTCCTTCCCGCGACCGACTTCCCGATGCGCGCGGATCTTCCGAAGCGCGAGCCGGCGCTGCTCGAGCGCTGGGAGAGCCTCGACCTCTTCCGGCGCCTGCGCGAGGCCTCGGCGGGCCGTGAGAAGTTCGTCCTCCACGACGGCCCGCCCTACGCCAACGGCCATCTCCACATGGGGACGGCGCTCAACAAGATCCTGAAGGACGTCATCAACCGCAGCCAGCAGATGCTGGGCAAGGACGCGAACTACGTGCCCGGCTGGGACTGCCACGGCCTGCCGATCGAATGGCAGATCGAGCAGGAATACCGGAAGAAGGGCAGGGACAAGGACGCCGTGCCGATCGCCGCGTTCCGCAAGGAATGCCGCGACCATGCCAGCCGCTGGATCGACGTGCAGCGCGCCGAGTTCAAGCGCCTGGGCGTGCTGGGCGACTGGGAGAACCCCTACACGACCATGGCCTTCAGGTCCGAGGCCGGCATCTTCCGCGAGCTCGCGAAGTTCCTGCTGAAGGCCCCGCACGGCAACGGCTCGCTCTATCGCGGCAAGAAGTCGGTCATGTGGTCGGTGGTCGAGAAGACCGCGCTGGCCGAGGCCGAGGTCGAGTATCACGACCACACCAGCACCACGATCTGGGTGCGCTTTCCGGTCGTGACGCCCTCGCGGCCGGAGCTGGAGGGCGCATCTGTCGTCATCTGGACGACCACGCCCTGGACCATCCCGGCCAACCGCGCGGTCGCCTATGGCGACGCGATCGAGTACGCGCTGATCCGCGTCACCGAGATCGCCGAAGGCGGCAACGCGCAGGTCGGCGAGCGGTTGGTCGTCGCCGAGGGGCTGATCGAGGACGTGGCCGGCACAGCCGGGATCGCGGCTCACGAGGTTCTGGCGCGGCTCAAGGGCGCCGATCTGGCCGGAACCGTCTGCCGCCATCCTCTGGCTGGCCTCGCGGGCGGCTACGAGATGGCCGTGCCGCTCTTCGCCGGCGACTTCGTCACCACCGAGCAGGGCACCGGTCTCGTCCACATCGCGCCCTCGCACGGCGAGGACGACTTCGAGCTGGGCCAGAAGCACGGGCTCGACGTGCCGGACACGGTGGCGGAGGACGGCACCTACACCCCGGCGGCGCCGGGCTTCGAGGGCATCCACGTCTTCAAGGCGGCCGAGCCGGTGATCGAGGCGCTCCTCGCCAAGGGAAATCTCCTGGCGCGCGGCACCCTCGTCCACAGCTACCCGCACTCCTGGCGCTCGAAGGCGCCGCTGATCTTCCGGGCGACGGCCCAGTGGTTCATCCCGATGGAGGGGCCGGGCGAGCTGCGGGAGAAGGCGCTTGCGGCGATCGATGCCACGCGCTGGGTGCCCGCGCGCGGCCGCAACCGCATCCGCTCGATGATCGAGACGCGTCCGGACTGGTGCGTCTCCCGGCAGCGCGCCTGGGGCGTGCCGATCGCCGTCTTCGTCGAGAAGGCCACAGGCGAGGTGCTGCGCGATCCCGAGGTCTGCGAGCGCATCGCCCGGGCCTTCGAGGAGGAGGGGGCGGATGCCTGGTGGACGCGCGACCCGCAGAGCTTCCTGGGCGATGCCTACAAGGCCGAGGACTACGAGAAGGTCGACGACATCCTGGATGTCTGGTTCGAACTCAGGATCGACCCATGCCATCGTGCTCGAGGAGCGCCCGGAGCTGAAGTGGCCGGCCTCGCTCTATCTCGAGGGCTCGGACCAGCATCGCGGCTGGTTCCACTCGAGCCTGCTCGAGAGCTGCGGCACGCGCGGCCGCGCGCCCTATGACGCCGTCCTGACCCACGGCTTCGTCGTCGACGCCGAGGGCCGCAAGATGTCGAAGTCCCTGGGCAACACGGTCTCGCCCATGGACCTCATGCGCACCCAGGGTGCGGACATCCTGCGCCTTTGGACCGTCAGCGCCGACTATGCCGAGGACATCCGCATCGGCGACGAGATCCTGAAGGGCCAGGCCGACGCCTATCGCCGCCTCAGGAACACGCTCCGCTACATGCTGGGCGCCCTTGCCGGCTTCAGCGAGGCCGAGCGCCTGCCGATCGAGCGGATGCCGGAGCTGGAGCGCTGGGTGCTGCACCGGCTGAAGGAGCTGGACGGGCTCGTCCGCAGCTGCAACGGCGACTTCGACTTTCCCCGCCTCTACGGCGCCCTGCACGGCTTCTGCGCCACCGAGCTTTCGGCCTTCTACTTCGACGTCCGCAAGGATGCGCTCTACTGCGACCGGCCGGACAGCCTGCGCCGGCGCGCCGCCCGCACCGTGCTGGACACGCTCTTCCGCTGCCTCACCTTGTGGCTGGCGCCGGTCCTCGTCTTCACCGCCGAGGAGGCCTGGCGGACGCGCTTCCCGTCGGAGGCGGGCAGCGTCCACCTCGAGCTCTTCCCCGAGCTGCCCGAGGCCTGGCTCGACCAGGAGCTGGCGGCGCGCTTCGAGCATGTCCGCCGCGTCCGTCGCGTCGTGACCGGCGCCCTCGAGGTCGAGCGGCGCGAGAAGCGCATCGGTGCCAGCCTGCAGGCGGCCCCGACGGTCTGGGTCACCGAGGCCGACCGGGCGGCGATCGACGGCGCCGACATGGCCGAGCTTTCGATCACGAGCGGCCTTGCTCTCGAGGTCGGGCCGGTTCCCGAGGGTGCCTTCACGCTCGAGGAAGTGCCGGGCGTGGGCGTGCTGCCGGCGCTCGCGGATGGCGACAAGTGCGAGCGCTGCTGGCGGGTTCTGCCGGAGGTCGGTGCGGAGGCCCCGGGACTGTGTGGGCGCTGCGCCGATGCCGTCGACCACGCGGCGGCGGCCTGAGCGGCGCCAGGAGCCCTTGCACCCGATGCCGATCACGCGCCGCTACGAGCTCTTGCTCCTCGTTCTCGTGGTCGTGCTCGATCAGGTGACGAAGCTTTTGATCCTGCGCTTCCTGCCGCCCGGCGGGGTGGAGGTCACCTCCTTCTTCAACCTCGTGCTGGTCTGGAACACCGGGGTGAGCTTCGGCATGTTCCAGGATGCGGCCCAGGGGCGCTGGATCCTGATCCTGGTGACGTGCGCCATCGGTGCCCTTCTCCTCTTCTGGCTGAGACGGGAGCGCCGGACGGTGCCGCGTCTCGCCATTCACCTCATTCTGGGCGGGGCCGTCGGCAATCTCATCGATCGCATACGCTTCGGTGCCGTCGTTGACTTCCTTGACGCCCACCTGATGGGCTATCACTGGCCGGCCTTCAACGTTGCCGACAGTGCGATCGTCGTCGGCGCTGCGGTCCTGCTCTTGGATGGGCTCTTTTTCGCGCGACCGGGACCCAATAAGGCTGAGGAACAAGGGTGATGAGGCTCTCCCGTTCGGCGCTCTTCTTGATCCTGCTCCCCGCGCTTGCGCTCGGCGGGTGCAGCTCGATGCAGCAGACCTTCGGCATCGGCAAGCGCTCGCCCGACGAGTTCACCGTGGTGCGCCGGGCACCGCTCGTCATACCGCCCGACGCCACGTTGCGGCCGCCCGATCCGGGGGCGCCGCCGACCACCGAGGTCTCGACCTCCACCGCCGCGAGGGACGTGCTGCTCGGCAGCGAGGCCTCCAAGATCCCGACCACCGACGCTACGCAGAGCCCCGCCGAGAAGGCCATCCTCGCGGATGCCAAGGTCACGGCGATCCCCGACATCCGCACGGTGATCACCGAGGAGAACTCGCAGCTCGCGGTGCTCGACCGCGGCACCTTCCTCGCCATTCTGGGCTGGCAGAAGAAGCGGATGGAGCCTCAGCCCAACGTGATCAACCCGGTCACGGAGAGCCGGCGCCTCGCCGCTGCCGGCATCGTCACGACGACGCGCACCGGCACGACCCTCCTGACGCCGCCGGCCGGTGGATGAGGCGGCGAGCGTGAAGGGAGCCTGCCGGCCATGACTGAGCAGCTGATCCTCGGTGACGGCGAGGTACCGTCCGCCATCTTCAGCCCCGAGATGTTCAGCCTCGACAACGGCATGGAGGTCGTCGTCGTCTCGAACCATCGTGCCCCCGTCGTGGCGCATTGGGTCTGGTATCGTGTCGGCACGGCCGACAGCCCCTTCGGCAAGTCCGGCCTGCCGCACTTCCTCGAGCATCTGATGTTCAAGGGCACGGAGAAGATCGCACCTGGCGCCTTCTCGAAGCTGGTGGCCAAGAACGGCGGCAACGACAACGCCTTCACGTCCTACGACTTCACCGCCTATTTCCAGATGATCGCGCGCGACCGGCTGGGGCTCGTGATGGACATGGAGGCGGACCGGATGGCCAATCTCCGGCTCGCCGAGGAGCATGTCCTCTCGGAGCGTGACGTGATCCTCGAGGAGCGCAGCCAGCGCGTCGACAACGCCCCAGGCTCGCTCCTGAGCGAGCAGATCCAGGCGGCGCAGTGGCTGCACCATCCCTATCGTCTGCCGGTGATCGGCTGGCGGAGCGAGATCGCCTCCTACACGCGGGCCGACGCGCTCGATTTCTACGATCACTGGTATGCGCCCAACAACGCGATCCTGATCGTCACCGGCGATGTCGATGCCGCCACCCTGAGGCCGCTGGCGCAGGACACCTATGGCCGTCTGCCGCCGCGCGCCGTGCCCGAGCGGCGTCGCGTCCAGGAGCCGCCCCAGGTGGCCGAGCGGCGCATCACGCTGGCCGACCACCGGGTCCACCAGCCGTCCCTGATGCGCTCCTACCTGGCGCCGAGCTTCAGCTCCGAGGGCAGCGAGCACGCGCATGCGCTGGAGGTGCTGGCCGAGCTGTTGGGCGGCGGCGGGACCTCTCGGCTCTACCGCTCGCTGGTGATCGAGCAGGGGCTGGCGGCCGGGGCAGCGAGCTCCTACCGCGGCACCAGCCTCGATGGGACGAGCTTCCAGATCTACGTGTCGCCTCGCCAGGTGAGCGACATGGACCGCCTCGAGGCTGCCCTGGACGAGCGGCTGCGCCATCTCCTCGCGGGCGGCGTGGAGGCGGACGAGCTCGCCCGCGTCAAGCGCCGGATGGTGGCCGAGGCCGTCTATGCCAGGGACTCGCTGAGCGGTGCCGCCAGGATCATCGGCTCGGCGCTGACGACCGGGCGGCGGGTGGAGGATGTCGAGGCTTGGCCCGAGCGCGTCGCGGCCGTGACGATCGAGCAGGTCAACGCCGCCGCGCGCTTGGTGCTGCGCTCCGAGCATTCGGTCACAGGCAGGCTGATTCCCTCGGACGGGCCGGGTGCTGGCGAGGATGGGATGGAGCCATGAGCACGAGTAGGGCGGCCGGCACGTGACGGGCAGGGCCGAGACCATAGCGAGCGGCCGGGTCGAGGAGGTCACGAGCCCCGGCGGGGTGCACGCCTATCTGATGAGCGATGCCTGCATCCCCGCGGTCGCGCTCTCGCTTCACTTCAGGGGCGGCGGGGCGTCGACCGATCCGGTGGACCGCCTGGGCCTGGCCCAGATGGCCGCCTGGCTGCTCGACGAAGGGGCCGGGTCGTACGACAGCCAGGCCTTCCAGTCGGAGCTCGAGGACAACGCGATCCGGCTCTCGTTCGACGTCGACCGCGACGGCCTCACGGGCGAGCTGATGACGCTCAACGTGACCCGCGACCATGCCTTCGAGCTGCTGCGCCTGGCGCTGATGGAGCCACGCTTCGACGAGGAGCCGGTGGCGCGCGTCAAGAGCCAGATGGAGGCCCAGCTTCGCCGGCGCGGGACGGATCCCGACTATCTGGTCTCCCGCGCCTGGTTCAGCGCCGCCTTTCCCGACCATGCCTATGGCCGACCCACGCTGGGCGATCCCACGACGCTGGCGGCCGTCGGTGCCGACGACCTGCACGGCTTCACGAAGGCGCGCCTTGCCCGGGACAATCTCGTCATCGGCGTTGCCGGCGACATCTCGGCTGCCGAGCTGGCGCCGTTGCTCGACCGCACGTTCGGCGCCCTCCCGGTCACGGCAACGCGGCCCGCGCTCGCGGCGCCGGCCGCCTTCCGCAGCGACACGGTGATCGTCCGCCGACAGCAGCCGCAGAGCGTGGTGATGTTCGGCCACGCCGGCATCGCCCGGCACGATCCGGACCGCTACGCGGCCGCCATCGCCAACCATATTCTGGGCGGCGGCGGATTCAGCTCGCGGCTGATGGAAGAGATCCGCGAGAAGCGCGGCCTCGCCTACTCGGTGCACTCGCAGCTCTTCGACATGGAGCTGGCGCCCTTGTGGGTGGGCAGCGTCGCCACCAAGAACGAGCTCGTCGGCCAGTCGATCCAGCTGCTCCGCGCCGAGCTGGCGCGGATGGCCGCGGGTGAGGTGAGCGAGGAGGAGCTGGCCGACGCCACGACCTATCTCACCGGCTCCTTTCCGCTGCGCCTCACGAGCAACGAGCAGGTCGCGAAGATGCTGGTGGGCATGCTGGTGCACCGGCTGGGCGTGGACTATCTCGACCGGCGCAACGACTATGTCGCCGCGGTGACGCTTGCCGACCTGCAGCGTGCTTCGGCCCGGCTCTTCGATCAGCCGCTGCTGATCGGCATCGTCGGGGAGCCGGAGGGCGTGGGCGCCTAGGCCCATGGGTGCCATCCGCAGGCTGCCCGAAGGGATCGTCAACCGCATCGCGGCGGGCGAGGTCGTCGAGCGGCCGGCCTCGGTCGTGAAGGAGCTGGTCGAGAACGCGATCGACGCCGGTGCCGGCCGCATCGACGTCACGGCCGACGGCGGCGGGCTCGAGCTCATCCAGGTGGCCGACGACGGCCTCGGCATGGCCGAGGACGAGCTGCCCCTTGCGGTCGAGCGGCACGCCACCTCGAAGCTCGCCGACGACCAGCTCGTGCGCATCACCAGCCTGGGCTTCCGGGGCGAGGCGCTGCCCTCGATCGGCGCCGTCAGCCGGCTGCGGCTGGTCTCGCGCCCGGCCGAGGCCTCGAGCGCAGCCGAGCTTCTGGTCAGCGGGGGCGTGGTGGACGGCCCCCGCCCCGCCGCCGGTGGGCGCGGCACGCGCGTCGAGGTCAGGGACCTCTTCTACAAGACCCCGGCGCGGCTCAAGTTCCTGAAGACGCCGCGGACCGAGCTCGAGGCGGTTGCCGACACGCTGCGCCGGCTCGCCCTGGCGCGGCCGGAGATCGGCTTCACGCTTACCGCCGACGGCCGCGAGGTGCTGCGCCTCGAGCCCCTTTCCGGGCTCTTCAGCGACGTCGCCCTGGAGCGG
Source organism: uncultured Alphaproteobacteria bacterium (assembly GCA_963735065.1). Classification (GTDB taxonomy): domain Bacteria; phylum Pseudomonadota; class Alphaproteobacteria; order Geminicoccales; family Geminicoccaceae; genus CAVTJL01. The sequence continues at coordinate 1,822,152 of CAVTJL010000001.1, forward strand.
GCCGGCGCCGTGATCGGCCGGGATTTCCGTGCCAACGCCCTCCTGATCGAGGCCGAGCGCGACGGCGCTCGGCTGGTCGGCCTGGCCGGCCTGCCCACCCTCTCGCGCAACCATGGCCGACACCAGTTCCTCGCCGTCAACCGGCGGCCCGTGCAGGACCGGCTCCTCAAGGGGGCCCTGAGGGCCGCCTACAGCGACCTCCTGTTCCACGATCGCCAGCCGGTGGCGGCGCTTTTCCTCGAGGTCCCGACCGAGGCGGTCGACGTCAACGTGCACCCGACCAAGGCCGAGGTCCGCTTCCGCGAGCCGGCCACGGTGCGGGGGCTCATCGTCGGCGGCCTGCGGCGGGCCCTGGCGGAGCATGGTCATCGGGCCTCGACCAGCGTCGGCACCGCGGCGCTGGGCGCTTTCCGGCCGGGCCTGCCGATGCGGGGCGGGATGGCGCCGCAGGGCCGCCCAGGCCTTGCGGAGGCGGCCGTGGCCTATCAGGCGCCGCCGGCCGAGCTGCCCGTGGCCGCACCCCCCATGGCACGGTCCGAGGTGGCGCCGCAGGAGGCGGCGGAGCCCGCCGAGACGCACCCGCTCGGTGCCGCACGCGCCCAGCTGCACGACAGCTACGTCATCGCCCAGACCCGGGACGGGCTCGTGGTGGTCGATCAGCATGCGGCGCATGAGCGCATCGTCTACGAGCGGCTGAAGGCGGAGATCCGTGACGGCGGCGTCCGGCGGCAGGCCTTGCTGCTTCCCGAGATCGTCGAGCTGGAGCCGGCCGAGCGCCGCGCCGTGCTGGAGCGGGCGGGCGACCTCCTGGAGCTGGGGCTCGCGCTCGAGGGATTCGGCGACGGCGCGGTGATCGTTCGCGAGACGCCGGCCATGCTGGGCCACGCGACCGCGGGTCCCCTCGTGCACGACCTCGCGGCCGATCTGCTCGAGGTGGGTGAGGCGCAGAGCCTCAGAGAGGCGCTCGAGCGCATCGCCGCCACGATGGCCTGCCACGGCAGCGTCCGCGCCGGCCGGCGGCTCACCCTGGCCGAGATGGACGGGCTGCTGCGGGCCATGGAGCGGACTCCCTACTCGGGGCAGTGCAACCACGGCCGGCCTACCTATATCCAGCTCGGAATCGAGGATATCGAGCGCCTGTTCGGGCGGCGCTAGCAGGCTCTTGCACCCTCTTCCGACCGGCCGCGCCGGGCTATATGGTCCGGGCGCCCCGGCGGGGAATCGGCTTGAGAAAGAACGGAGACAGCGATGACCTATGTGGTCACCGAGGCATGCATCCGATGCAAGTATATGGACTGTGTGGAGGTATGCCCCGTCGATTGCTTCTACGAGGGCGAGAACATGCTCGTCATCAACCCCGACGAGTGCATCGACTGCGGCGTGTGTGAGCCGGAGTGCCCGGCCGAGGCGATCCTCCCCGACACGGAGGACGAGGCCGAGAAGTGGCTCGAGCTGAACAGGCAGTACTCGGCCAGCTGGCCCAATATCACCCGCAAGGGCGAGTCGCCGCCCGACGCGGACGAGTTCAAGGACGTGAAGAACAAGTTCGAGACCTATTTCAACGCCGAGCCCGGCAGCGCCGGCTGACCCGGCGACTGCCCTCCGAGGCTCGCGGGCCGTGCGTTGGTGACGCATCCCCGCGCGGGACTGGCATTCGCGTTGGATTTGTGGTAATTTAACCGAAGTTGAGGCGTGGGGAACACACACACCCGCTTAGATCTCGCGGTCTGCCTGCCCAGCGCGCGCTCATAGCTCTTGTGCTTTATCCCGCTGCCGCCCTTCGGGCGGAGGGTGTGTGTTGCGCTCCGCGTCTCGTGGCAGGGGCGGCGCATTGCCGCAGGCCGGTTCGGTTGGGAGAATGAGCCTCATGGGCAAGAAGCTGTCCTTCGATGCCGGGGACTATATCGTCTATCCCTCTCACGGGGTTGGACGGATCACCGGGATCGAGACGCAGAGCATCGCCGGTATCGATCTCGAGATGTACGTCGTGTCGTTCGAGAACGAGCGGCTGATCTTACGCGTTCCGGTCGACAAGGCGCCGCGGTCCGGTATGCGCAAGCTCAGCTCGCGCGAGAAGATCCAATCGGCGCTCGATGCGCTCAAGATTCGCACGCGCCCGCGCCGCAACGTCATGTGGAGCCGTCGCGCGCAGGAGTACGAGGCCAAGATCAACTCCGGCGATCCGGTCTCGATCGCCGAGGTCGTGCGCGAGCTGCACAAGGCCGAGGACGCCGAGCAGTCCTACAGCGAGCGTCAGATGTATCGCGCGGCCCTGGAGCGTCTCGCCCGCGAGGTCGCGGCGATCGACCGGGTCGACGAGGCCGAGGCCACGCGCCGTCTCGAGAAGGTGCTTCTCCAGGCGGCATAGGGCTCGCGCCCAGCAGATCGAGGGGCGGCCAGGGTGGCCGCCCCTTTTCTGTTGCCGGGCGGAGCCTCCTGGCGCTCGTCAGGCGGCCGGCGCCCGATGCTCGGCCACCTTCGCCTCGATCACGTCCCAGATATCGCTCTCGAGACTGACGCCATCGAAGCGGTCGATCTCCTGCAGCCCTGTGGGCGAGGTGACGTTGATCTCGGTGAGCCAGCTGCCGATCACGTCGATGCCGACGAAGATGAGACCCTGCGCCTCGAGCGCTGGTCCCACCGCCTCGCAGATCTCGAGGTCGCGCTTGGTGAGCTCGGCCTTCTCGGCCCGGCCGCCCACATGAAGATTGGCGCGCGTCTCGTCGCCGGCCGGGACGCGATTCACGGCACCGGCGGGGCGGCCGTTGATCAGGACGATGCGCTTGTCGCCCTGGCGGATCTCCGGGAGATAGCGCTGCACCATCAGCGGCTCGTTGAGGAAGCTGCCGAAGAGCTCGAGCAGGCTCGCGAGGTTGGTGTCGTCCTTCTTGATGTGGAAGACGCCGGCCCCGCCATTGCCGTAGACCGGCTTCACGATCAGGTCGCCATGCTCGCGCCTGAACGCCTTGATCTCCTCGATGTCGTTGGTGATCAGGCTGGGCGGCATCAGCTCGTGGAACTCGGTGACGAAGAGCTTCTCGGGCGCGTTCCTGACGCTCGTCGGATCGTTGACGACGAGGGTCTCGGTGCTGATGCGGTCGAGAAGGTGGGTCGTCGAGATGTAGGCCAGGTTGAAGGGCGGATCCTGGCGCAGCAGCACCACGTCCATCGTCGCGAGATCGACCCGCTCCGCCGCCCCGGCGGTGAAATGGTCGCCCTCCACCCGGCGCAGCTCGAAGGGCCGGACGGGGGCCACGATCCGCCCGTGGCGATAGGTCAGCTGGCGCGGCAGATAGTGATAGAGGCCGTGGCCGCGGCGCTGCGCCTCGAGGGCGAGCACGAAGGTGCTGTCGCCGTGGATGTTGATGCTCTCGAGCGGATCCATCTGGATGGCGACGGCGAGCGACATGGGCATGTCCTGCGTTGCTGGCGCGGTTTCGCGGCGTCTTTCGCATCGCCGCCCGCGGCTTGACAAGGCCCCGCCCGACAGCCTTGATCCGGGCCGGTGCGAGCCCGAGCCCTGGAGCGCCCTGCATGGCCTACGATCCGAGCAACATATTCGCCAAGATCCTGCGCGGCGAGATACCGGCGCGAAAGATCTACGAGGACGAATGGGCGCTGGCCTTTCACGACATCAATCCGCAGGCTCCCGTTCATGCCCTGGTGATCCCCAAGGGCGCCTACGTCTCGATGATCGATTTCACCGCCAAGGCGAGCGCCGAGGAGATGGCGGGCCTCTGCCGGGCGATCGGCAAGACCGCCGAGGCCCTGGGCGTGGTGGAAAGGGGCTATCGCGTGCTCGCCAACTCCGGCGCGGACGCGAACCAGGAGGTGCCACACCTCCATATGCACATCTTCGCAGGCGCGCCGTTGGGGCCGATGATCAAGAAGGTGACCGGCTGAGCCAGTGGCCGCCGGTCGGCGACGATCAGCCGGCCTTCATCGTGTCCGCCTGCTTGGTGCTGTCAGGCGTCGTGTGATCGGGAAGCCGGACGCCACAGCCGGCCAGTAGCGCTCCCAGGCAGGCCAACACGACGATCGTCGAGGAGAAGCGGCGCATCCGGACCTCCGAGCCATGGAACGGCGGGTACCGGCCCGCCTCGACCCCGGTTAGCCGGCGCGCCCGGCAAGGTCAAACGCTTCCACCGTTGATTGTAACAGCGCGGCCGAACGTTGCAGCAGCGCCGCGAGCGATGCGATCGTCGTGTGAGCGGGCATGCGCCCTGGCAGGGGAGCAGGGGCGCGATTGGCTGCATCTCTCTGGTCCGTGGGCTCGGCCACGCTATATTGGGGGGTACCAACGTCGGCCTCGAGCCGGCGGGCCCTCAGGTCGCACGGCAAAGTCCTATGATCGAGAGCATCGAGCCCTCGGCGCGAGCAGGCGCCGAGCCAAGGGGTGTCGAGACGGTCCTGCGGACCGGGACCGTCAAGCGCCCCCGGACGGCCGATACCTTCCGCATCGGGCCGCTCCGCTTCCAGAAGAACCCGCTGAGCGGGCTGGCCCTGGGGCTGGCGCTGCTGGGCTGGGTCGTGATCGCGGGGCTCGTCTATCTCTTCTGGTGAGCGGGTTCGTCAGTCGACCCGTGTGATCCGCCCGTCCGTCTTGGGATCGATCTTGCCGCCCTTGGCGGTGATATAGTTCATCACGGTCGTGGCCATCAGCGTGGCGCCCGAGGGGTCGATGACCACCTTGCCCTTGCCGAGCGCGGTGTAGCCGTCGCCGCCGGAGAGCATGTAGTCGTTGGTGGCGACCCGGTAGATCTTGGTGGGATCGAGCGGCTTGCCGCCCACCTCGACCGCGACGATGCGGCTGCCGGGAGGCTTGCTCGGATCCCAGGTGAAGCTCAGGCCCGAGACCTGGGGGAAGCGCCCGGCGGTGTCCTCGATCTGGCTGACGCCGTTTTCGAGCGCGGCCCTGACGTCGCTGCCCTTGAGGTCGGTCACCACCGTGACGTTGCCGAAGGGCAGCTCGGTCATGATGTCCTTGCGGGTGATCTGCGTTCCGGGGCTGTAGGTCCTGTCGCCGCGGATGCCGCCGCCATTGGTGATGGCGATGTCCGAGTTGGTCGCGAGCCGGATGGCGTCGGCGACGAGATCGCCGAAGTTCGTCTCCTCGGTGCGCACGCTCGAGCGCCTCGTGTCGAGCTCGACGGAGGTGACGCCCACCGGCTGGCCCAGATCCTCGTCGAGCTTCTTCTCCCAGCGGGCGACGATCGCCTGGATCTGAGGCTGGGGCTTGATGTCCTCGGTCGGCACGTAGCGCCAGGCTGGACGCCAGGCCACCACCTCCTTGCCCTTCTGCTTTACCCGCTCGATCGTCACGTCCACGACCGCCAGATAGTGCAGGTCATAGCCCGCCTTGATGATCAGCGTGCTGCCCTCGTCGAAGGTGATGGGCTCGTGGTCGTGGCCGCCCAGGATGAGGTCGATACCTTTCACCTTCGCCGCCAGCGCCCGGTCGTCGGCGATGTCGAGATGGGTCATGGCGACGATCATGTCCGCACCCATGCCCTTGAGGTCCGCCACAGCCTTCGTGGCGGTCTCGAAGGGATTGGCGAAGGTGATGTCCGGGCCGGGCGAGGAGAGCTGCGCCGTCTCCGGCGTCAGCACGCCGAAGAAGCCGATCTTGTAGCCGGCGACCGTCATGAGCTTCAGATCATGGGTGCCGACGGCCGGCTGGCCGTCCTTGCCGAGCACGTTGGTGCCGAGCCAGGGATAGTGCGACTCGCCGATTCGCTCCTTGGCGATCTCGGGCCCGAAGTCGAACTCGTGATTGCCCAGAACCGCCACCTCGATGCCGATGGCGTTCGTGAGCTCGATCATCTGCTGGCCCTTGGTGAGGCCGGAGAGCAGCGAGGGCGAGATGAGGTCGCCGCCGAAGGTCGTGATGCTGTTCGCGGCCCGCCGCCGCTCGACCTCGAGGAGCGACATGAACGGGGCGAAGCCGCCGCCCTTGCCGGGCTTCGGGCCGATCTCGTAGACGTCGTTGCAGTGGAGGAAGGTGATCGTCACGGGATCGGCAAAGGCAAGCCGACCACCCAGAGCCATGACCGAGCCCGCCGCAGCGCCGCTCAACAAGTCTCGCCGCCTTATCATCCCGTCTCTCCCGCTCCTCGCCGCGGCCATCATGATATCGCCGGGCGCGAGCTGTCGTCGATCCCGAGCCCGGCGCTGTCCCGCTTTTCCGGCCTGGACGAGCGGGTATTTGAGCCTATCTGGGTCCTGTGACAAAGGCGGGGCGGGACACGGTGATGACGACGCGTTTCACGGACGGGCTCTGGGCCGAGATCGGGCCACTCTACCAGGCGATCCTCGACCTGCCGTTCAACCGCGAGCTCGCCGCCGGCACGCTCTCCCGCGAGCGCTTCACCTTCTACATGATCCAGGATGCGCACTATCTGGGCCAGTTCGCCCGGGCCCTGGCGCTGGTGGCGGCGAAGGCGCCCACGCCCGACGCGCAGATCAAGTTCGCGAAGAGCGCGCACGACGCGATCGTGGTCGAGCGGGCGCTGCACGAGGGCTTTTTCGAGGCGTTCGGCGTCGACGAGGCGAGCTGGCGGGCGACGCCCCCTTCGCCCACCTGCGCGCTCTACAACAGGACCCTGCTGTCGATGACGGCGCTCGAGCCCTTTGCCGTGGGCGTCGCCGCGGTGCTGCCCTGCTTTCAGATCTATTGGGAGGTCGGTCGCCATCTGCTCGAGGTCGCGGCACGCCCCAATCCCTACCAGCGCTGGATCGACACCTACGCCGACGAGGATTTCGGCAACAGCGTCGCCGAGGTTCTGTCGTTCACGGATGCTGCGCACGAGACGGCATCGCCGGCCGACCGCCGGGCGATGCGTGACGCCTACCTCATGGCGAGCCGGCTCGAGTGGATGTTCTGGGACAGCGCCTATCGGATGGAGGCCTGGCCCGTCTGACGCCCTGTGCCGGCCGTGGCAGGCCGTCCGGCGCTAGCTGAGGGAATGACAGGAATGCTGGAGATCGACCCGCACCGCACGGCGCTCGTGCTGATCGACATGCAAAAGGGCATCCTCGCGATGCCGGTGGAGCCCCATCCGGCGGCCCAGGTCGTGGCGCTCGGCGTTCGTCTCGCCGAGCGCGTCCTCGAGGCTGGTGGCACGCTCGCTCTGGTGCGAGTGGCCTTCTCGGCGGACCAGGCGGACAGGCTGAGCCAGCCCGTCGACGCGCCGATGCGGGTGCCGCAGGGCGGGCTGCCGGCCGACTGGTCGGAGCTGGCGCCCGAGCTTGAGGGGCTGGGCGCGCAGGTCGGCGTCACGAAGCGCCAGTGGGGCGCTTTCCACGGCACCGAGCTCGATCTTCAGCTCCGGCGGCGCGGCGTCACGACCATCGTGCTGGCCGGCATCGCCACGAACTTCGGCGTCGAGCAGACCGCGCGCGAGGCCTATCAGCACGGCTATGCGGTGGTGATCGCGGAGGATGCCTGCACCAGCGTCGGGCCGGACCTGCACCGCTTCGCGATCGAGAGGATCCTGCCGCGCATCGCCCGCGTGCGGTCGAGCGACGCGATTCTGGCGGCGCTGGCCGCGGCCGGGTAAGCGCGGCGCCCCTCGGGCCTCAGGCCATGCCGATCGCGGCCTTGTAAAGCTCCAGCAGCTCTTCCTGCTCGGTCCGGTCGTGCGGCTTCATCCGGCGAAGCCTGACGACCTGGCGCAGCACCTTGACGTCGAAGCCCTCGCCCTTGGCCTCGGCGTAGACCTCTTTGACCTGCTCGCCGACCTCGCGCTTCTCGTCCTCGAGCCGCTCGATCTTGTCGATGAGCTGACGCAGCCGGTCGCCGGCGATGCCACCTGCATCCGCCATGGGGAGGTCTCCGATCGTTGCGATGACGAGGGCGCCCTCAATACGGTGCCGGGCGCGCTGTTGGAAGCCCCGAACGGCTGCCCCTCAAAGCGAAAGGGGGAGCCCCTGCTTGCTCCCCCTCCCAGACCACCCCTCGGCCAAACGCCTCCGGGCGAGCCTCCCCCCTCTACTCGGCCAACAGCCGTCTGGCGATCACCTGCCGCCCGATGGGGGCGGCACCCTCGACATTCTCGAGGATATGAGTATCGCGCATCACCCGGCTCACAGGGTAGCTCAAGCCATACCCTTTTCCGCCTCGATCCTGCAAGGTCTTGTCAGCGCAGGGAACATTAACTCTTGAGTGCTCCGCTAACCGAGCCGGCGCATGGCTGCCTCGGCACCCGCTTCCTCGTCCTCTGGCAATAGATGCGCCGCCCGACACTTGTGCTCGTTCTTGGAGCTTCTCGCAATCGGGCTGCGCAGCCCTGCAAGATTTTGGAATATGAGGTCGATCGTGCGCCCTCGGCCGATGGCCGCCGCTACGCCTCGAGCAGCCGTCTTGCGATCACCTGTGCCTGGATCTCGGCGGCACCCTCGAAGATGTTGAGGATGCGCGCATCGCACAGCACCCGACTGATCGGATATTCCTGCGCATAGCCGTTGCCGCCGTGCACCTGCAAGGCATTGTCGGCACAGCTCCACGCGACCTGCGCCGCCAGCAGCTTCGCCAGCCCGGCCTCGAGATCGCAGCGCCGCTCGGCGTCCTTCTCCCGCGCGGCGAACAGCGTGAGCTGACGCGCGATCATCACCTCGACCGCCATCCAGGCGAGCTTGCCGTGCACCCGGGGAAAGGCAAGCAGCGGCTTGCCGAACTGCCGGCGGTCGCGGGCGTAGGCGAGGCCCAGCTCCAGCGCGTTGCGGGCCACGCCCAGCGCGCGGGCCGCCGTCTGGATGCGCGCGCTCTCGAAGGTCACCATGAGCTGCTTGAAGCCCTGGCCCGGCACGCCGCCCAGGAGGCTCGCCTCCGGCACGCGAAAGCCGTCGAAGGCCAGCGTGTATTCCTTCATGCCCCGATACCCCAGCACCGGGATCTCCGAGCCCGTCAGGCCCGCTACCGGGAAGGGATCGGCATCCGTGCCGCGGGGCTTCTCGGCCAGGAGGATCGAAAGGCCGCGATAGCCTGCCTGGCTCGGGTCGGTGCGCACCAGCATCGTCATGAGGTCGGCGCGCGCGGCATGGGTGATCCAGGTCTTGGCCCCGCTCACCCGCCAGAAGCCTTCCTCCAGCACCGCCCGCGTCTTGACGCTGGCGAGGTCGGAGCCGGTGTCGGGCTCGGTGAAGACGGCCGTGGGGATCATCTCGCCTGAGGCCAGGGCCGGCAGATAGCGGCTCTTTTGCGCCTCCGTGCCGCCCTGCCGGATCAGCTCGCCGGCGATCTCCGAGCGCGTCGAGAGCGAGCCCACGCCGATATAGCCGCGCGAGAGCTCCTCGGTGACGATGCACATCGCCTCCTTGCCCATGCCGAGGCCGCCATGCTCCTCGGGCAGGGTGAGGCCGAACACGCCCAGGGAGGCCAGGCTCTCGATCAGCGCCATCGGGATCAGCTCGTCCCGGCGGTGCCAGTCCTGGGCGAAGGGCATGACCTCCTGGGAGGCGAAGCGCTCGAACTGGTCCTTGACCATGACGAGGCCGTCCTCATCCAGGCCCCAGTCGCCGAGATCGCCGTCGGCGATCAGCTGGGCCAGACGTGCACGCCGCACGGCGCTGCCGCCCTCGGCCATGAGGGCCTGGACCTCGGCGCTCGAGAGTGCTGCGAGCGCACCCTCGTCGAGACCGAGATCATGCGGCCGTACGATCTCGCCCTGGCTCATCGGGATGCCGCCGACGAGCCGCGCCAGATACTCGGCGAAGGCCCAGCCCAGCATCAGCTGCTCGCGCTCGCCGAGCCGGTCCAGCGCCCGCAGACGCTCGCCCCAGGCGTGCATCGCGCGCAGCGCCTCGACATAGGTCTTGAGCCAGGCGAGGCCGTGGCAGCGGTGCTGCTCCCGATCGAGCAGGACCGCATCGACGCGGCCCTCGGGCGCCACGGCGCGCGCCACCGCGCGGGTCGCCAGCGCCAGGAAGTCGTCCGCCGCCCTGGCCGCCAGCTTGGCCGCGCAGAGCAGGCGTGCCGGCGAGGCAAGATCGGACATCGTGTCCACTCCCTAGGCCTCGGTCATTTCCTCGAGGCTCCTCAGGCCCGGCCGCCGGGCCTGGACCAGCACCGCCATGTTGCCCGGCTTGTGCTCGTTCCTCAGCATCTTCATGTGCGCGCGCGGGATGTCGGCCCAGGGGAAAACCTCGCTCATGCAGGGATCGACCTGGCGGTTGAGGACGAAGCTGTTGGCGGCCGAGGCCTGCTTCAGGTTGGCGAAGTGGCTGCCCTGGACCCGCTTTTGCCGCATCCAGAGATAGCGCGCATCGAGCGTGAGCTTGTAGCCCGTCGTGCCGGCGCAGATCACCACCATGCCGCCCCGCTTCACGACCAGCGTCGAGACCGGGAAGGTCGCCGCACCCGGATGCTCGAAGACGATGTCGACATCGTTGCCCTTGCCGGTGACGTCCCAGATGGCCTTGCCGAACTTGCGCGCCTCGGCCGTCCATCGGCCATAGGCCTCACGGTCGCTCGGGTCGGGCATCTCGCCCCAGCAGTCGAACTGCTTGCGGTTGATCACGCCCCTGGCCCCAAGCGAGAGCACGAAGTCGCGCTTGTCCTCCTCGGAGATGACGGCCAGCGCATTGGCGCCGGAGGCGGCGATGATCTGGATCGCCATCGAGCCCAGGCCTCCGGCCCCGCCCCAGACCAGCACATTGTCGCTGGGCTTCAGGGTGTGGGGCGCATGGCCGAACAGCATCCGATAGGCCGTGGCGAGGGTCAGCACGTAGCAGCCCGACTCCTCCCAGGTGAGATGCCGCGGGCGGGGCATGAGCTGCCGCGACTGCACCTTGCAGAACTGGGCGAAGCTGCCGTCGGAGGTCTCGTAGCCCCAGATGCGCTGCGAGGGCGAGTTCATCGGATCGCCGCCGTTGCACTCCTCGTCGTCGCCGTCGTCCTGGTTGCAGTGGATGACGACCTCGTCGCCGACCTTCCACCGCTTGACCCGCGAGCCCACGGCCCAGACCACCCCCGAGGCATCCGAGCCGGCGATGTGATAGGGCTGCTTGTGCACGTCCAGGGGCGAGATCGGCTTGCCCAAGGCCGCCCAGACGCCGTTGTAGTTGACGCCCCCCGCCATCACCATCACCAACACCTCGTCGCTGTCGAGGGCGGGGGTGGGAACGACCTCCTGCTGCATCGCGGTGATGGGCTCGCCGTGCCGCTCCTTGCGGATCGCCCAGGCATACATGTTGCGCGGCACATGGCCGAGCGGGGGTATCTCGCCCACCTCGTAGAGGTCCTTGCCGGCGCGCAGGACCACAGGCGCAGCCGGCTGCTTGGCCATCGGGATGACCTGGGCGCTGGGTGCGGGCTGCATGGCGGGGGCTGGTGTCATGGCCGTGATCTTCTCGGTCTCGGGGCGAATGCGGGTGGGGGAGGCACCGTGGGTGCCGAAGGCGCGCGCGGGCTCCGCCGCTACCTCGGCCATGCCGAAGAAGTCCTGGGGTGCCAGCGCGATGCCTTCGCGCCTCGCGATCGCCAGCAGCTCCTCCTGGCGCCTGGTCGGGATGGCGCCGCGGCGTACCCAGCCGGATACGGCCGTCTGCCAGATCCCCAACAGCTCGGCGACACGCTGCTGCGAGCCGAACCTGGCGATGATGCGCTCGACATTGTGCTTGGTCATGGCCGCTTCCATTCGCGAGGCCGCGACCATCACACCGGAAATGTTGACTGTCAACACCATATCGCTTTGACGTCCCTGGCCGGGAGGTGTTAGAGCAGCAGGGGCACTACTGGAGGTGTTGACCGATGACCGCGCCCCGCCGCGACGAGCCTTGGCTGTTCCGCACCTATGCCGGGCACAGCTCCGCCGCGGCCAGCAACCGCCTCTACCGGACCAACCTGGGGCGCGGCCAGACCGGGCTCTCGGTGGCGTTCGACCTGCCCACGCAGACGGGCTACGACAGCGACCACCCGCTGGCACGGGGCGAGGTCGGCAAGGTCGGCGTGCCGATCTGCTCGCTCACCGACATGGAGGTGTTGGTCGAGGGCATCCCGCTTGCGGGCATGAACACCTCGATGACCATCAACGCCACGGCACCCTGGCTCCTGGCCCTCTACATCGCCGCGGCCGAGCGCCAGGGCGCTGCCCGCCGCGACCTGCAGGGCACCATCCAGAACGACATCATCAAGGAATATCTCTCGCGCGGCACCTATATCTTCCCGCCGCAGCCCTCGCTCCGCCTCATGACCGACGTCATCGCCTTCACCAGCCGGGAGATGCCGCGCTGGAACCCGATGAACGTCTGCAGCTATCACCTCCAGGAGGCCGGGGCGACGCCGGTGCAGGAGCTGGCCTACGCGCTGGCGACCGCGACGGCGGTGCTGGACGCGGTGCGGGATGGCGGGCAGGTGCCGGCGGACGCCTTTCCCGCCGTCGTCGGCCGCATCAGCTTTTTCCTCAATGCCGGCCTGCGCCTCGTCAGCGGAGCTCGCCAAGATGCGGGCCTTCGCCAGTCTCTGGGACGAGATCTGCCGCGAGCGCTACGGCGTCCTGGACCCCCGCCATCGGCGCTTCCGCTACGGCGTGCAGGTCAACTCGCTGGGCCTCACCGAGCAGCAGCCCGAGAACAATGTCTACCGCATCCTCCTCGAGATGCTGGCGGTGACGCTCTCCAAGGGCACCCGCGCCCGCGCCGTGCAGCTTCCGGCGTGGAACGAGGCGCTGGGCCTGCCCAGGCCCTGGGACCAGCAATGGTCGCTCAGGATGCAGCAGATCCTGGCCTACGAGACCGATCTTCTCGAGCACGGGGACATTCTCGACGGCAGCCACGTGATCGAGGCCGAGGTGGCAAGGCTCATGGCGGCGGCGCGGGACGAGATGGCCAGGATCGAGGCCATGGGCGGCGCCCTTGCCGCTGTGGACAGCGGCTACATGAAGGCCCAGCTGGTCGAGAGCAACACCCGACGTGTTGACGCCATCGCCTCGGGCCAGCAGGTGGTGGTGGGGGTGAACGCCTTTACCGACAGCGCGCCTTCGCCGCTGACCGCCGGCGCCGACGGCGGCTTCATGGCCGTCGACCCCGCGGCCGAGGCCGAGCAGATCGAGCGGCTCGAGGCGCATCGGGCAGGCCGCGACCGGGCTGCCGCCGAGGCTGCGCTGGCAGCGCTGGGCGAGGCGGCGAGGGAAGGGCGCAACGTCATGGAGCCCTCCATCGCCTGCGCCAGGGCGGGGGTCACGACGGGCGAGTGGGCCGACGCGCTGCGCCGCATCTTCGGCGAGTACCGGGCGCCCACAGGCGTCGGCGCCGCGCGCGCCACGAGCGACGACCTGCTGGCACCCGTCCGTGCGGAGGTCGAAAAGGTCTCGAGCCAACTTGGGCGACGATTGAAGATCCTGGTCGGCAAGCCCGGCCTCGACGGTCATTCGAACGGTGCCGAGCAGATCGCCGTGGCGGCGCGCGATTCCGGCATGGAGGTGGTCTACGAGGGCATCCGCCTGACCCCGGCCCGCATCGTCAACACGGCGCTCGAGGAAGGCGTTCATCTCGTGGGCCTCTCGATCCTCTCGGGCTCCCACATGGCGCTCGTGACGGACGTGCTCGAGCGGATGCGGCGCTACGGCCTGGGCGACGTGCCCGTCGTCGTGGGCGGCATCGTCCCGCCCGAGGATGCCCGCTCGCTGATCGCCGCCGGCGTCGCCCGCATCTACACGCCCAAGGACTATGCGGTGCACGAGATCATGGCCGACATCGCGCGCCTCGCCGCTGGCGGCGAGAGGCCGCACGCCAATCCGGTAGAATTGACACCCGCCCTTTAAGACAAATTTTTGTTCACTGGCCGGTTCATCTTCTGAGGATCAGCATCCGGACATGCGACGGATGCTTCTCCCGCTCGCCGTCGTCGCCCTTCTGGGCGTCGGCGGCTATTTTTTTGCCTCCTCGCAAGCGAGGCCGGCGGGATACCGGCTGGCTTCCGTCGATCACGGTGATGTGGTGACCCAGGTCATGGCATCCGGCACGGTTCATTCGCTGAGCATGGTTCCCGTGATCGCCCAGGTCCCGGGGATCGTCCGCGAGGTCGACGTCGACTTCAACAGCGAGGTCAAGGTCGGGCAGGTGCTGGCGCGCCTCGAGAGCGCGGGCATCCAGACCAGGCTGAAGCTCGCCCAGGCCGACCTCGAGGTCGCAAAGAGCAGCGTCGAGATCGCGGACGGCCAGGTGCGGCGCGCCCAGAGCGAGCTCGTCAACGCGCAGGCGGGGGTCGCCGGCGCCGAGGCCGACCTCCAACATGCCGAGCTCGGCGAGACCGAGGCGGAGCGCGACTTCAAGCGCACGCAGAGCCTGGCCTCCACCGGCGATGCCGCCCGCGCCCAGATGCAGCACGCGCAGACCGCGGCCGAGGCGGCGACGGCGGCCGTGGCCGGCTCGAAGGCGCGCGCGCAGGGTACCGAGGCGGCGGTGACGGCCGCGCAGGCGGCGCTCGACATCGCCCGCGCCCAGCTGACGAACGCCCAGGCCACCGTCACGGCGCGCCAGGTGGCGCTCGAGGATGCGCAGCAGGACATGGACAACACCGTGATCCGCGCGCCCGTCGACGGCATCGTGATCGAGCGCAACGCCGTGGTCGGCGAGCCCATCGGCACGGGCGGCCAGAGCCCGGTTCTCTTCACGATCTCGAAGGACCTCCGGCGGATCGAGGTCCACGCCAATGTCGACGAGGCCGATATCGGCCGGGTGGCGCCGGGCCAGCCAGCCACCTTCAACTTCGCGTCGTTCCCCGGGCAGAAGTTCGCAGGCACGGTGAAGGAGGTTCATCGGGCGCCCGAGGTCATTCAGGGCGTCGTCACCTACACGGTCGTGCTGAGCGCCGCCAACCCGACCCAGGAGCTGCTGCCCGGCATGACGGCCGATGTCCGGATCACCGTCGACCGGCGCGCCGACGTGCTGCGTATTCCGGACGCTGCGCTGCGCTTCCGACCGCCCGGTGGCGCCGGTATGACCGCTACGGCCGATGCGGCCGAGAGCGCGGCGCCCGCGGTCTGGATGCTCACCCCGGACGGCAAGCTCGAGCGCGTGCCGGTACGTCTGGGCCCCAACGACGGCAGCTATACGCAGGTTGTCGGCGGAAGCCTCGTCGCCGGGCAGAAGGTGGTGATCGGCCTTCTCCCCAAGGAGGAGCGGCGCCGGAGCATCGGCCCGCTCCGGCTCTGAGATGGCGACGCCTGTCGTCGCCATCGACCGCCTGACGAAGACCTACAGTCTGGGCGGTCACGAGATCGTGGCGCTGGAGGATCTCTCGCTCACGATCGAGGCCGGCGAGCTCGTCGCGGTGATGGGCCCGTCGGGCTCGGGCAAGTCGACCTTCATGAACCTCATCGGCTGTCTCGACCGGCCGAGCTCTGGCACCTTTCTCCTGGACGGGGTCGACGTGGCCGAGCTCGATGCCGACGCGCTGGCGACGCTGCGCAACCGCCACATCGGGTTCTGCTTTCAGTCCTTCAACCTGCTCCAGCGCGCCTCGGCGCTCGCCAATGTCGAGCTGCCGCTCGTCTATGCGGGCATGGCGCCGCGCCAGCGTCGCGAGCGTGCGCGCGAGGTGCTGGGTGCTGTGGGCCTCGGCGACCGCATCGACCACCTCCCGACGCAGCTCTCCGGTGGCCAGCAGCAGCGCGTGGCGATCGCGCGAGCACTGGTCAACGCGCCCTCGCTCATCCTCGCCGACGAGCCCACGGGCGGGCTCGACAGCCGCACGGGCCGCGAGATCATGGCGCTCTTCGGGCGCCTCAACGCCGAGGGCATCACGGTCATCATCGTCACCCACGAGCCCGAGGTCGCGGCCTATGCGCGCCGCCTCATCCAGCTGCGCGATGGCCGGCTGATCGACGATCGCCGTCAGCCCGGCGCCGTGCGCGATGCCGCGGCGGTTGCCGCATGAGGTTCGTCGACGCCCTGGGTGCCGCGCTCGACGCGCTCCGCGCCAACCTCCTGCGCAGCGCGCTCACCATGCTGGGCATCGTCATCGGCGTCGCCGCGGTCATCCTGGTGGTCGCGATCGGCACCGGCGCCCGCGAGCTCGTCGTGGCCCAGATCCAGAGCCTGGGCTCGAACCTCCTGATCGTCGAGCCGCACACCGCGATGACGCCCGGCCAGCGGCACGGCAGCAGCACGCTCACCGAGGCCGACGGCCAGGCCATTCTGCGCGAGGTGCCGGAGGTCGAGCTGGCCGTGCCGTTGGTGCACGGCAATGTGCAGATCGTCAGCGGCGACACGAGCTGGCTCAGCATCCTCTACGGCACGACCGATCAGTTCCTTACCGCCCACGACTGGCCGCTCGCCTCGGGCCGCAGCTTCGCGCCTGAGGAGGAGCAGGATGCCGCCAAAGTGGCTCTCCTGGGCGACAGCGTGGCGCGCACCCTCTTCGGCAACCGCGATCCCGTGGGCGCCGTCATCCGCGTGCAGCGCGTCCCTCTTACCGTGATCGGCGTCCTGGCACCGAAGGGCCAGACCAGCGGCGGCCGCGACCAGGACGATGTGGTGCTGGCCCCGATCAGCACCGTCCGGATGCGCATCCTCGGCACCGGCGCCATCGGCAACGGCATCGACACGCTCCTCGTGCGCGTCGCCGACGGGCAGTCCATGAGCCGCGCCCAGCGGGAGGTAACCCAGCTCCTGCGCCAGCGTCATCGGCTCGAGGATGGCCAGGAGAACGACTTCCAGATCAAGAACCTGGCCGAGGTCCAGCAGCTCAAGGAGGGCTCGGCCCAGGCCATGGCGACCCTCGTGGCCGCCGTGGCCTCTGTCTCGCTTCTGGTGGGCGGCATCGGCATCATGAACATCATGCTGGTCTCGGTCGTCGAGCGCACGCGCGAGATCGGCATCCGCATCGCCGTCGGCGCCCGCCGCCGCGACATCCTCTCCCAGTTCCTCGTCGAAGCGACGACGCTCTCCGGGATCGGCGGCGCCGTCGGTGTCACGCTCGGCATCGTCGGTGCCGGCCTGCTCGCCGCGCTGGCGGGCTGGCCCTGGATCATCAGCCTGAGGGCGGTCCTGCTCGCCGTCGGGTTCAGCGTGACGGTCGGGATCGTCTTCGGCTTCTACCCGGCGCGTCGCGCTGCGCACCTCGATCCCATCGAGGCGCTTCGCCACGAATAGGAAGCTTGCGTGAACAAGACGGTGTCACGGCCGCGATCCGCATCTTGTGGAGACAAGAAATGTCAGCCCCAGTCGGCCGCAGCCTCGGCGCGTGCCGGATCCTCCTCACGGCCCTTGTCGGCCTCGTGCCGATAGGTGCCTCCGCCGAGAGCATCAACGATGCGATGGCCTCGGCCTATGCCCACGACCCGGCGCTCGAGTTGGCCCGATGGGATCTGAGCCAGACGGACGAGCTGGTCCCGCAGGCGAAGTCGCTCTGGCTGCCCAACGTCCAGGTCGGCGTCGGTGGCGGCTATGTCCAGGGCAAGGGCGTGGTGCCCACGGGTGGCGCCCAGATCCGCCAGCCGCTCTATGACCCGCGCGCGCTGGGCAAGCTCTCCGAGGCCGAGGGCGAGGTGGCGGCCAAGCGCGCGAAGCTGATGGCCGTCGAGGGAGACGTGCTGCTCAAGGCAGCCACGGCCTACCTCGACCTCGTTCGCGCCGGCGTGGTGGCGCGCTCGAACGAGCAGCATGCCAGGGTGCTCGAGCAGGAGCTGGCCTCGGCCAAGCGTCGCCTCGCGGCCGGCGAGCTGCGGCCGATCGATGTCAGCGACGTCGAGACCCGGCTCGCCGCCGCCGAGGCGCAGAAGATCCAGGCCGAGGGGGCTCTCGCCGTCGCCAGGACGACCTACGCCGAGACGGTCGGGCTCCAGCCCGGTCAGGTCGTCATGCCGCCGGTGCCGGGCGACCTGCCGCAGACCATGGACGAGGCCCGGCTGCTCTCCGTCGACAACCCGGCCGTGATCGCCGCCACCTACGCCCAGACCGCGGCCGAGGCGGGGGTGGACGCCGCCAAGGGAGCGATGCGCCCCTCGGTCCAGGCGCGTGCCGACATCGTCTTCCAGCGCAGCGACGTGCTGGGCGAGGTGGTCTGGCCGCTCTACGACGGCGGGCTCGCGCGCTCGCAGGTGCGCACGGCCAAGGACGCCGTGCAGCAGCGCCGGTTCGATCGTGAGAGCCAGGAGCGGACCGCGCGCCAGCAGGCCATGGCGGCGTTCCAGGCCCTCCAGACCGCCAAGGCTGCCATCACCGCCTACGAGACCCAGCTCAAGACCGCCACGGCGACGGCCGCCGGCATCCGCCGCGAGCGCGGCCAGGGCCTGAGGACGACCGACGAGGTCCTGGATGCAGACGTCCAGGTGACCAACGCCCAGGTGAGCCTGATCGGCGCCGAGCGCGACGCCCGCGTCGCCGCCTACCAGCTCCTCGCCGCGGTCGGCCGGCTCGACGCGAAAAGCCTCAAGCTCCCGGTCAGCCTTTATGATCCGGAGGCGCACTACAGGGCCGTGCGCAACGATTTCTGGTCGACCGGTCTGCCTCAGCCGGCTGGCGGGCAGGGCCGATAGCAGGCACCAGGCCTACGCCTCCTGGCCAAGCGGCGCCTCGACAGTTGCGTCGAGCCTGTCGGTTGGATAAGGGGGCTCGGCTCCTGCCCTAAGCTGTGGTTCGGGCACCATTTCCCTTAACGAGAAGCCCAACGCGATGCCAGCCGAGCGAAGTCGGGTCAGGATCTGGGCCCGCAGGGTGGGGATCGCCCTCGGTGCCTTGCTGGTGGTCTGCGCCGCGGGCGAGATCATGTTGCGCCTGGCTCCGGACGTCGGCGGCACGCAGAGCATCCTCACGACCCAGCTGAGCACAGAGCAGTGGCACTATGTTCCCGACCGGGAGCTTGGCGCCATGGTAGCGCCCTTCGGTCACGACACCGTCCGGACACCTGCCTACACCTACCTCCAAGAGACCGATCATGCCGGCTTCACCAACCCGGAGCCCTGGCCGAGCCGGGTGGATGTCGCCGTGCTCGGCAATTCCCTGCTGGAGGGGCCGGGAGTGGGCCAGGAGGGGCAGTTCACGACCCTTCTCGAGCACGATCTGGGTGGTCGGAGCGTTCTCAATCTCGGCTTGCCGGGCGGCGGCACCGCGCAGGAGCTGCGGGTCTATCAGCGGTTCGCCAAGGCTCTTCACCCGAAAGTCGTGATCGCGGCGCTCTGGGTTGTCTGGGACGTCGACAATTCGGAGGAGTTCGCGGCCTGGCTGCGGGAGAACAGGCCGGACCCGGACTTCACGCACTACCGATACACCTTCGGCTCGACCCACCAGAGCCATGATGAGGCGAGCTCGTCCGATGAAGGCCGGATCCTGAGCTGGCTGCGCGGCAAGCTTAGCGAATCCTACCTGCTACGTGCCGGCTATGGCCGCTTGAGATCGTTGCTCGATCGCAAGACCATTCCCGAGCGGTTCACCTTCCCGAACGGCGAGGACGTCTTGTTGTCGGTGAAGGATCAGCTGCGTCTCACCAAGGGGTTTGACCGGCCGGGGGCGCCGGACATCCGGGAGACCTTCTTCCGCCCGCTCGAGCAGCTGAAAAGCGAGGTCGAGGCGGACGGTGGCCGCTTCCTGATCCTCCTCGTGCCGAGCAAGGAGGAGATCTACGCCGCCAAGGACTTCCCCGCCGTCCTGCGCACGATCCAGGAGGTGAGGGCCGGGCTCGCGAAGAGAGAGCTCCCGGTCCTGGACCTCTACCCCGTCTTCCGCGAGCGCGGGCAGGAGCATTCGCCATTCTATCGGACCGACATGCACCTCGACCCGCTGGGCAACCAGATCATGGCCAACGCGGTGGCACAATGGATCGCCGACCAGCACCTCTTCGCGGCACCCGCCACGGCGGCGGCGCCGGCGCAATGACCTTCGGCCGAGCCCGGCTCTCGAACGGGGGGCCAATGAGACGGTCCCGCCGCCGCATCGGCCGGCTCGACGCGGCCGACCTCGCCGTCTAGCCTTCCCCTCGACCACCGTCGAGGACCGCCAGCCACATGACCGCCGAGAGCACCGCCGCCGGGCTCCACGAGGACGCCCTGATCTGGGATTCCCACGCCTGCATGCCGCTTCATCCCGACGCGGACCTCACGGTCCTGAGGCGGCACCTCGCGGCCGGCGTCACCTTCGTCTCGATCAACATCGGCATGGACATGAACCCGCTGGAGCAGATCCTGCCGGTGATCGCGAGCTTCCGCGCCCAGCTCCGCGCGCATCCCGAGCTCTTCGTCCCCGTCGAAGGCGTCGCGGACGTACTGCGCGCCAAGACCGAGAAAAAGCTGGCGGTGGCGTTCGACCTCGAGGGCGGCGTGCCGCTCTGCGAGCGCCCCGAGATGGTTCTTCTGTTTCGGGACCTCGGCGTCCGGCAGATCCATCTCGCCTACAACCGCAACAACAGCATCGGCGGCGGCTGCTACGACGAGGACATTCCGCTCTCGCCGCTCGGCCTGCGCGTGGTCGAGGCGATCCATGCAGCGGGCATCCTGATGGACTGCTCGCACACCGGCCACCGCACCAGCCTCGACATCATGGAGCTGGGCCTGGGCCCGGTGATCTTCAGCCACGCCAACCCGCGCGCCCTCAAGCACGACCAGCGCAACGTCACCGACGAGCAGATAAAAGCCTGCGTCGCGACAGGCGGGCTCGTCTGCGTCAACGGCGTCGGCCGCTTCCTGACGGACCCCGCCGGCGGCACGGCCGCCATCCTCGACTGCATCGACTACCTGGCCGACCGCATCGGGCCGGCGCGAATCGGCCTTGGCATCGACTACAGCTATCCGGCGAACGGGCTAGACGACAACCCGCCCGGCCTCGACCACGATTTCTGGTGGCCGCGCGAGCACGGCTATGGCGGCGGCATCAGCAACATCAAGATCGCGGCCCCCGAGCAGTTCCCCGAGATCACCCTGGGCCTCCTCGCCCGCGGCTACGCCGAGCCCGACATCCGCGGCATCTTGGGCCTCAACATGCTGGAGCTGGCAAAGCGTGTGTGGAGGTGAGGCGACCTCTCACAGCGGCTCGCCCTTCAGCCTACGCTTCAGCATCGCGACCGCGTCCTTGGCACCCGACAGAAACGGATCGAGCGCCAGCGCCGCCTCGTAGGCCTTGATGGCCTCGGCCGGGCGGTTTTTCTCGGTCAGGATCAGCCCCATGCCCGAGAGCGCGCCGAAATGGCGCGGCTCCAGCGCCAGCGTCTGCTGGATGTCGCGCATCGAGGCCACGTCGTCGCCCAGGAGCCAGTAGACCGTGGCCCGCTTGTTCCAGGCCTCGGCGAAGTCGGGTGCCCGGGCGATGAGCGCATTGAAGCTCTCGAGCGCCGTGCCGTAGTCGTGGTTGGCCATGGCGGTCGTGCCGACATCGAGCAGCTGGCTTGCCCGCTCGTCGTCGATCCGCATCCAGAGCGCCCAGATCTGTGCCTCGAGAAGCGCTGCCGAGCCCGGGTCCTCTGCGCGCTCGAGCGCGGCGAAGAGCACATCGAGGTGCGGGTCCTTTTGTGTCGCCGACGCTGGCCCGTTCCAGGCAAGCGCCAACAGCACCAGGAGCAGACGGCAGCAGAGGTGCCTCATCCTTCCCGCTCCCGGACGGCCCACCGCCGAGGCGCCTACGTGTGGGGTAGGGCCGTGCCGATCATGCAGTCGCGGGTGACGATGGAGGCCAGGCGCTCCTCGCTCCAGCCCTCGGTGCCGGCCGGCCGCATCGGCAACACGAGATAGCGGAGATCGGCCGTGGAATCGTGCACCTCGACCCGCACATTGTCCGGCAGCTCGAGGCCGAACTCGGCGAGCACCGCCCGCGGCTCGCGCACCGCGCGCGAGCGATAGGCGCGGGCCTTGTACCAGTCGGGCGGCAGCCCGATCAGCAGGCGCGGGTAGCAGGAGCAGAGCGTGCAGACGATGAGATTGTGAACGGTAGCCGTGTTCTCGACGGCGCGGATCGGGATGGTGCCGGCATCGAGGCCGAGCTCGCCTGCGGCCGCGTTCACGCTCTCGAGCAGCCGCCTCTTGAAGCCCGCGTCGACCCAGGCGCGCGCGATGACGCGCGCCCCGTCGGCCGGGCTCTTCGCATCGATGCTCTCGATCATGCGGCGCAGCTCGTCGCCCGTGATCACGCCCTTCTGCATCAGCAGCTCGGCCACGGCCTCGGTCATCGCCATGTGGTGGGTGAGGGGCGCGTCCTCGATGTCGGGCTGCTTCGGGTGCGGCGCATGGTGATGATGCGCATGGTCGTGATGGGCGTGCGTGTCGCTCATCGGGATGCCTCCAGGGCGGGCTCGAGCCAGGTCTCGTAGATGTCGGCGATGAGCGTGTCGTCGGCCGGGCCGGCATAGCCGGGCCACAGCTCGGCCTGCTCGAAGCGGACGCGGTAGAGCGGCACCGCCGGCACGTCGCGCTCGCCATAGGCCAGCCGCTCGGGATCGCCGAAGGCGCCCAGGATCTCGACCACGCGGCCCCGCTTGCCGCGCGTGAAATAAGGCGTCCGGACATGCCCGGGCGGGAAGAGCGCCTTGACCCGGACGGTCGCCGCCGGGGCGAACCGGGCGCCCGTCACGGCTGCGGGCTCCCGTGGCGCTCCTGGGCGCGGGCCATCGCCTCGCCCAGCTCGTGCACGCCCAGGACGCGCTTCTCGAGCAGGTTGTTGGTGATCGAGGTGATCCAGCGCTCGTAGTAGGTCATCTCGTCATAGGCGCCGGGGCCGATCTCCTCGATGCCGCGGCGCAGCTCGTCGGTGGTGATGAGGCCTTTGGCGCTCAGCAGGCGGAGGATGGCGTCGACCTTCTTCTCCCAGGGCGCGTAGTCGTGCTCCTGGCGCTCGACGGACCCGGCCTCGAGCCCGCCCATGTCGTGATGCCGGCGCAGATGCGCGCTCATGGATCGCTCCCTCGCTGCGAAGCGGGCATCTTGCCTCCCCGCCCACCGCTGCTGCAAGCGCGACGCCAGCTGAGGAGCTCCAGCGCAGCCAGCGGAAGCAGCACGATGAGCGGCACCAGGAGCGGCCGCTCCATCATCCGCACACCCAGAGCACCCAGCGCGGCACCAACCCCGTAGGCCAGCCAGGCGAGCGCGTAGGGCAGGACCGCCTCCCGCGGATCGCCTCCCTCCCCAGCTTGCCGCCTCGTCACGAGGTCGACGAGGCGGCGCGCCAGGCGGGCGAGCGTGGTGGTGACAACGACGCTCGGCAGATCGACCTCGCCGACGTGGACCCGCGCGCTCGCCTGGATACCCATGGCCAGAGCCAGCAAGGCGAGCTTGGCAAGCGTCGGCACCGGCACGACCACGAGTAGAGCCAGCAGCGCCGCCTCAAGGAGAAACAGGGGCGCCTGCGTCGGCCCGACGAGGCCGAGAGCGCGGCCGGCCAGCGCACCCACGAAGAAGGCGGCGATCGCGGCGCCGTGGGCTGCGATGGCGCCCGCGTCGCCCGTCGCCAGGGCTATTCCCAGCAGCACGGTGTTGCCGGTCATGTTGGCGGCGAAGATGGCGCCCAGCGTGAGATAGCCGACGGCATCGGCATAGCCCGCCATGCCGCAGAGAAGGGTCTCCTCGACCGGCTCGCGCAACGGTCCCATCAGGTCGCTCGCCGGCCGCGCCTGGGTGGCCTTGACGTGCCCCGTTGGTTGGGCGCCTTTCCTCCAGAATGGCCAGCAACGGATCGAGGGAGGCCGATCATGCGCATGATGCTGAAGCTCACCTTTCCGACGGAAACCGCCAACCGCGCCATCAAGGAAGGCTCGTTCCAAAAGGCCATGGAGACCACCATGGCGAGGCTGAAGCCCGAGGCGTCCTACTTCCTCGCCGATCAGGGCTGCCGGTGCGCCATGCTGTTCTTCGACCTGAAGGACCAGGCCGACATCCCCATCTTCATGGAGCCTTTGTTTGCGAGCCTCAACGCCGTCGTCGAGCTGCAGCCGGCGATGAACGCCGAGGACCTCAGGAACGGTCTGGCTGCTGTTGCGCAGGCGGCGTAGTGCTGGGGCTCGCTGCTCCGTCCTGCCGAAGGTCTCCGTAGACAGGGAGAAAAATGCCGGAGCTGCCGGACATCGAGCTCTATCTGGCCGCGCTGCGGCCACGCACCCTGGGCCGGGTGCTGCGTGGCGTGCGTCGGGCCAGCCCCTTCCTGCTGCGCACGGTCGAGCCGCCGATCGCCTCGGCCTCAGGCCGCAAGGTCGAGCGCTTCCGTCGCATCGGCAAGCGCATCGCCATCGGCCTCGAGGGCGATTTGTGGCTCGTGCTGCATCTGATGATCGCCGGGCGGCTGCAATGGCGCGAGCCGGAAGCACCCATCCCGCCGCGGCTTGGGCAGGCCGCGTTCGATCTCGAGAACGGCACGCTGCTGCTGACCGAGGCCGGCTCGAAGAAGCGCGCCTCGCTCCATGTCGTGGCGGGCGAGGCGGGTCTGGCGGCGCACGATCCGGGCGGCCTCGAGCCGCTCGAGATCGACGAGGCGACGTTCGCGGAGCGGCTGCGCGCCGCCAACCACACGCTGAAGCGGGCGCTCACCGACCCGCGGCTGCTGGCCGGCATCGGCAACGCCTATTCCGACGAGATCCTGCATGCCGCCCGCCTGTCGCCCATCGCCATGACCCGGAAGCTCGACGAGGCCCAGATGGGCCGGCTCTTCGCGGCCACGGGCGCCACATTGCGCGACTGGACCCAGCGCCTGATCGCCGAGGCGGGCGATACGTGGCCCGCCAAGGTCACGGCCTTCCATCCCGGCATGGCCGTCCACGGCCGCTACGGCAAGCCGTGCCCGGTCTGCGGCACGCCGGTCCAGCGCATCCGCTACGCCGACAACGAGACGAACTACTGCCCGCGCTGCCAGACGGAGGGCCGGGTCCTGGCCGACCGCAGCCTCTCGCGGCTGCTCAAGGCCGACTGGCCGCGAACGGTCGAGGAGCTGGAGCGGGCCGGGGCGACGCCTTCGCGCTCATGACCTTCGGCTCTCGCGGCCGAGGAGCGCGAGACCGAGGCTGAAAAGGACGCCGGCACCGAGGCCCCAGGCGCCGTTGACCAACAATCCCACCGCCATCCGTGACGGATGGAAACCGCCGCCCACCGGCATGCCCTTGAGCGGCAGGACGACGAGCCAGGCGACGAGCGAGAGGGCGATGCCACCGAAGAGGAAGCTCGTGAGCCAATAGGCGGCGCCGCGGGGAAACCAGCGCTCGACATAGGCGAAGACGATGCCCCAGACGCCGCCCCAGAAGGACGCGTCGATGACGGCCGGCACGCCGAAGGGCGGAACGGGGCGCATCCGATAGGGCCAGCCCTGGATCAGGCCGATGCCGTGCAGGAGCAGCACCATCACCTGATGGAACGCGGGCACCGCCAGGAATCCGGCGGCGAAGCCGATCAGCAGCCGGCTCGTCGGCGAGGTCGGGGCGGTGGCAGCTTGGAGGCTCATGGCGCGTGGCTCCGAAGGGGACGGCCATGACATAGAGCGTGCCGGGCGCACGACCATTGCGGCCGCTCAGGGTCCGATATGCCCAACCAGGCCCAGAGCCACGCCGACGGTCACGACCGAGAAGAGATTGGAGAGGAGGATGGCGCTGGCGCTCTCGGCCTCCGCCACCCCATAGCGCGTGGCGAACAGATAGACGTTGATCCCGGTCGGCAGCGACGCGGCCAGGATGGCGGTCTTGGCCCAGAGCGGCGGCACGTGGAACACGAAGAGCACGAGCACGGCCACGAGGGCTGGATGGATCAGGAGCTTCATCCCGACCATGCCGAGCGCGGGGCCCAGCGCACCGGCGATATGATAGCGCCGCAGCGATGCGCCCATCGCGAAGAGGGCGCCGGGGAACGCGGCGCGGCCGAGCAGCTCGCAGATCCGGTCGACGGGCACAGGGATCGTCAGGCCCAGCTCGTGGAACAGGAGGCCGCCCACCACGGCCATCAGGATGACGTTCGAGCCGAGCCCCTTGACGAGATTGAGGGGCACCCGCGACAGCCCGGCGCCGCCGCCCCGCCCGATCTCGATCAGGATCGTGACGAGGGTGAAGTAGATCGGGCTGTGGAAGGCGATGAGCAGGAAAAGCGGCACGCTCGCCTGGTGGCCCAGCGCCGTCACGATGAGCGGCACGCCCAGGAGCACCGTGTTGCTGTAGGCGGCGCCGAAGCCGAGGATCGTGCGCCGCTCGAGCGGGCCGCGGCCGATGACGAGAAGGCCCACGGCGAGCAGCACCCCGGTCGCCAGGTAGTAGGCGGCGAGGAAGCCCGCAGCCGAGAGGTCGGGCAGCTGGGTCGTCGCCATGGTCCGGAACAGCGTCACCGGCAGGGCGAACCAGAAGACGAAGACGGTGAGGCCGCGGGCGGCCGCCTCGTCGAAGATCTTGGTGAAGGTGGCGGCATAGCCGAACGCGACGACGCCGAAGACCGGCACGATGATGTCGAAGATGATGCCCATTCGTGTCCCACGCAGGCTGCCGGCCCGGCCGGTCTAGCCACAGCGTCGCGGGGTCACAAGCGCGAGGCCTCGACGGCAGGCGCATGGCTCCCTAGATCGGCCGGCATGTTTCATTCCGCCGGAGCGTTCTGATGCAGGAGACCATCTATGGCGGGCTGGCCCAGCTCGGCGGCCCGACGCGCCTGCCGGCGAGCCCGGACGAGGCGGTGCTCGAGACGGTGCCCAACCCGCACCCGGGAACGCCCTACCTCGTGCGCTTCACCTGCCCCGAGTTCACGAGCCTCTGCCCGGTCACCGGCCAGCCCGACTTTGCGAGGCTGGTGATCGACTATGTCCCGAAGGACCGGCTGGTGGAGAGCAAGTCGCTCAAGCTCTTCCTCGTCTCTTTCCGCAACCACGGCGACTTCCACGAGGCCTGCACGGTCAGCATCGCCAAGCGCCTCGAGGCCGCCGCCGCGCCCACCTGGATTCGCATCGGCGGCTATTGGTACCCGCGCGGCGGCATTCCCATCGACGTCTTCTATCAGTCGGGAGAGGCGCCGGCCGGGGTCTGGATCCCCGATCAGGGGGTGGAGCCCTACAGCGCCCGCGGCTGACCGGCCGCGCCCTTCACGCCGTGTTAAGAAGCACGCTCTAGGCTCGGTCCGGACGACGGCGATCCACGCCGTCCATGGCTCGGGAGAGAGCGATGCGCAGCCTCACGAGTGACCTCGACGGTGTGGCCGCCACCTGGGACGAGCCCGCGGACCCGAGCGAGCGGTTGCCCCTGCCGCAGGCGGCAGCGCTCGTGAGCCTCGCCTCGATCGGGCTGTGGCTCGCGATCGTGGGCGGGATCGTCTGGGCGCTCTGACCGCCCGGCCCTCTGACCGCCTGAAAGCGCCATGCGGCCGCCGCTGGCCAGGCTCCATTCTCTTGCGACTTGCCAGCGGCTCACGGGAGGGCTAACGCCCTCCGCGGCGTGGCCGGCCCAACGCGCGGCTCCGTCCGCGCATGGAAGCATTCCGTCAGTCGTTCCGGCTAGCCTGGCCGCTCATCCTCTGCAACCTGTCCGTGCCGCTCCTCGGCATGGTCGACATGGGCGTGGTGGGCCATCTGCCGGATCCCGCGCATCTGGGCGCCGTGGCGCTCGGCGCCACGGTCATGAGCGTCCTTTATTTCGCCTTCGGCTTTCTGCGCATGGGGACGACCGCGCTGACCGCTCAGGCGCTCGGTGCTGGCGACACGGTCGACGTGCAGACGGCGCTCCTGAGGGGCCTCATGGTCGCCGCGGGCCTCGGGGTCGTCGTCCTTCTTCTCGGCTGGCCCGTGATCCTGGCGGCCGAGCGCCTGTTCGCCCCGCCGCCGGCGATCGCCCCGGAGTTCCGGCTCTATCTCGAGATCCGCCTCTTCGGGGCGCCGGCGGCACTCGCGAGCTTCGTCGTGCTGGGCTGGCTCCTCGGGCTGCAGAGCGCGCGGGGGCCGCTGATCTTGCTGATCGCCACCAACGCCATCAACGCCGCGCTCGACCTCTTCATGGTCTTCGGGCTCGGCATGGCGGCCGACGGCGTGGCGCTCGCCACCGCGATCGCCGAGTATTCCGGCCTCGGCGTGGGCCTGCTCCTCGTGCGGCCGCGCTGGCGCGGGCTCGGCGGCGCCCTGCCGTCCTGGCCCGAGCTGCTGCGCGCCGACCGCTTTCGCCGCCTCCTCGTCGTCAATCGCGACATCTTCATGCGCAGCCTCTTTCTCGAGGCCGCTTTCCTGCTCTTCACGGCGCTGGGCTCGCGTCAGGGCGAGCTGGTGCTCGCTGCCAACGCCGTCCTGCTCACCTTCTTCACCATGGCGGCCTATGGCCTCGACGGCTTCGCCCATGCGGCCGAGGCGCTCGTCGGCCGCACGATCGGCGCCCGTGACGCCGCCGGCTTCAAGGCCGTGGTGCGGGCGAGCTTCGTCAACGCCGCCCTTCTGGCCGTCGTCATCACGCTCGCCTTCTGGGCCGTCGGCCCCTGGCTCGTGCGCGCGATCACCAACCTCGAGACGGTGCGCGGCGTGGCGGCCACCTATCTGCCCTACGCCGTGCTGCTGCCGGCGGTCTCGGTCTGGGCCTTCGTGTTCGATGGCATCTTCTTCGGCGCCACCCGGACCGCCGAGCTCCGCAACGGCATGTTCCTGGCGCTCCTTCTCTTCTGCGCGCTCGTCTTCCCGATGACCGCGACGCTGGGCAACCACGGCCTGTGGCAGGCCTTTTTGATCTTTCTCGCGTCGCGTGGTCTCATCCTCGGATTCTTCTACCGACGCGCGGGCCGCGCGGACCGTCTGATGGCCCCGCTTCCGGGCTGAGTCCGGCCGCTCCGCCGCCACTTGAACGTCATCGGGGCGTGCTTACCTCATCATGGGTCGGGTGCCTTGCAGGGCCCGGCGATCACGCAGGCGGACGGCCTCGGCATCTCGGGGGGCCGTCCCGGTAGTCGCTCATCGGAGGACCATGATGCGTAATTTCGACCTCTCCCCCCTCTTCCGCTCGTCGGTGGGCTTCGATCGTCTCGACAAGCTCTTCGATGCGGCCTTTCGCGAGGCGTCCCGCGACGTGAGCTATCCGCCCTACAACATCGTCAAGACCGGCCAGGAGCAGTACCGCATCACGATGGCGGTCGCCGGCTTCGGCGAGGGCGATCTCGAGATCGTGGCGCAGGACAACGTGCTGCACGTGAAGGGGCAGCTCAAGGAGCCCGAGCGCGAGGTCGAGTACCTCCATCGCGGCATCGCCCAGCGCGCCTTCGAGCATCACTTCCAGCTGGCCGACCATGTCCGCGTCGTCGATGCGAGCCTGGACAAGGGTCTCTTGAGCATCCAGCTCGAGCGCGTCGTGCCGGAGGCCGCCAAGCCCCGCAAGATCGGGATCGGCACCGGCGAGGGCGCCAAGACCATCGAGAGCGTGGGTGACAAGGCCGCCTGACCGGCCGTCGCCACCAAGGGGATCGAGGAAGGGGGCCGCGAGGCCCCCTTCGCATGCCATGCCTGCGCCACCATGGCGCTTGCCCGCCTTGTTGCATCGCGGCAGGTCCACTATAGGTCGCGCAGGACAGGGTTGCCCATGACAGCTTCCACCATCCGACCACTGATCGGCGTCACCGCCTGCCTCAAGGAGCGGGACAATTTCGTCTTTCACAGCGTCGGCGAGAAATATGTCGACGCCGTGATCCAGGGCACCGACGGCATCCCGGTCATCATCCCGGCCGTCGCCGCCCGCCAGCGCATCGACGAGCTTTTGGACCGTCTTGACGGCGTGATGCTGACAGGCAGCCCGTCCAACGTCGATCCCGCCCACTATGGCGGCCCGCCGGCGCGCGAGGGCAATCTTGCCGATCCGGCGCGCGACGGGACGACGCTGCCGCTGATCCGGCGCGCGGTCGATCTGGGCGTGCCGCTCTTCGCCATCTGCCGGGGCATCCAGGAGCTCAACGTGGCGTTGGGCGGAACCCTGCACCAGCACGTCCACGAGGTGCCGGGGCGCCGCGACCATCGCTCCGACAAGACCAAGCCGCCACACGAGCGCTATGATCCGACGCACCCCATCAGCCTCAGTCCGGGCGGCCGGTTGCAGGCTATCCTGGGCGGTCCCTCCAACATCGAGGTCAACTCCCTGCATGCGCAGGGCATCGACCAGCCGGGTCCCCGGCTCGTCGTCGAGGCCCGGGCCGAGGATGGCACCATCGAGGCGGTCACGGTCAGGGACGCGCCGGGCTTCGTGATCGGCGTCCAATGGCACCCCGAATGGCGGGTGGCCGAGAACCCCTGGTCGCGCCGCCTCTTCGCCGCGTTCGCCGACGCGGCCCGGACGCGGGCGGCAGGGAGGCAGCGGTATGGAAGCGTTTCAAGAGTGGCTTAGGGAAAACCGGGTCACCGAGGTCGAATGCATCGTCGCCGACATCAACGGCGTCGCGCGCGGCAAGATTCTCCCCGGCGACAAGTTCCTCCGCTCGATCCACGAGGATGTGCTCCGCCTGCCGGAGAGCATCTTCATCCAGACGGTGACCGGGGACTATCCCGAGGAGGACGTGATCGACCCGATCGATCGCGACGTCCGTCTGCACCCTGACTTCAGCTCGATCAGGCTCGTGCCCTGGTATGTGGAGCCCACGGCCCAGGTCATCGCCGACTGCTTCTATCACGACGGGCCGCCCGTCGAGATCTCGAGCCGGCATGTGCTGCGGCGCGTCCTGGCCCTCTATGCGGAGCGCGGCTGGCGCCCGGTCGTCTCGCCCGAGCTCGAGTTCTTCCTCACCAAGATCAACGAGGACCCGGACTACCCGCTGGTGCCGCCGGTCGGCCGCTCGCACCGGCAGGAGACGGCGCGCCAGAGCTACGGCATCGACGCCGTCAACGAGTTCGATCCCGTCTTCGAGGATGTCTACGACTGGTGTGAGAAGCAGTCCCTCGACGTCGACACGCTCTCCCACGAGGCGGGCGCCGCCCAGATGGAGATCAACTTCAACCACGGCGATCCGCTCGACCTTGCGGACCAGGCCTTCATCTTCAAGCGCACGCTGCGCCAGGCCGCCCTCAAGCACGGCATCTATGCCACCTTCATGGCCAAGCCCATGGAGGGCGAGCCCGGCAGCTCGATGCACGTGCACCAGTCGATCTACGACCTCGACTCGGGCCGCAACCTCTTCGCCGAGCCCGATGGCGCCAACACCAGGCTCTTCCTCAACTTCGTGGGCGGCCTGCAGAAATACCTGCCCGCCGCGATGCCGCTGCTCGCCCCCAACGTCAACTCCTACCGCCGGCTCAGGCGCTACTCGACGGCCCCCATCAACGTCCACTGGGGCATCGAGAACCGCACGGTGGGCCTCCGCGTGCCGATGTCGGGACCCGAATCGCGGCGCATCGAGAACCGGATCGCCGGCGCCGACGCCAACCCCTATCTGGCGATCGCCGCCTCGCTCGCCTGCGGCTATCTGGGCATGGTCGACGGCCTCGAGCCCACCGAGCCCATCAAGGGCAGCGCCTACCGGATGGCCCAGACCCTGCCCCAGCAGATGCCCGAGGGGCTGCGCAAGCTCCAGCTCAGCAGCAAGCTCAAGGAGGTGCTGGGCGAGAAGTTCGTGGAGGTGCTGCTCGCCGTGAAGGAGACCGAGCATGACGCCTATCAGCGGGTCATCAGCTCCTGGGAGCGCGAGCACCTGCTTTTGAACGTCTGAGCGCCCGGCTGGCCGTTCTCCGGATCTGGGGCCGGAGCGTTGGCCCCGCAGGAATCATCCGTCACATCCTCCCTGTCGGCAGGCCGAAGCACGCAACCAGGAAGCGGATCGGCCGTTCCTGAGGCCGGATGAACGGGGACGCAGCCGGGATGACGACGCCGCAGATCGAGATCAGCGTCCTCCTGGCGGCCCTGGTCGCCGCCTTCATCTGGGGCCGCTGGCGCCACGACGTGGTGGCCTTCACCGGCCTCATGATCGCGGTGCTCCTCGGGCTCGTGCCGCAGGACCACGCCTTCTCGGGCTTCGCCCATCCCGCCACGATCACCGTGGCCCTCGTCCTCGTGCTGAGCAGGGCCCTGGCCGAATCGGGCGCCGTCGATCTGCTGGCGGCGCCGGTGATGCGTTTCGTCGGCAGCCGCCGCACGCACATCGCCACGCTCGGCGGCACCTGCTCCATCCTGTCGGGCTTCATGAACGACGTCGGCGCCCTGGCGCTGATGATGCCGGTGGCGATGCAGACCGCCGCCAAGAGCGACCGCTCGCCCTCGCTGCTGTTGATGCCGCTGGCCTTCGCGAGCCTGCTGGGCGGCATGACCACCCTCATCGGCACGCCGCCCAACCTCATCGTCGCAGGCTTCGAGGGCCGGGTCGGCGGCCATCCCTTTCGCCTCCTCGACTTCGCCTATGTGGGCGTGCCGGTCGCCGTGGCCGGCCTGGCCTTCATCACGCTGATCGGCTGGCGCCTCCTCCCCACGGACCGTCGACGCGCCGTCTCGGCCGAGGACTTCTTCAAGATCGCGGACTATCTGATCGAGCTCGAGGTGAGGAAGGACAGCCCGCTCGCCGGTCGTCGCCTCGGTGCCGTCATGGGCGAGCTTTCGGCCGCGGACGGCACGGTCCTGGGCGTGGTGCGGGGCGAGCGCCGCTTCGTCGTGCCGCCGCAATGGCTCGAGCTCGCCGAGGGCGACCTGCTCCTGGTCGAATCGCCGCCCTCGGCGATCGATAAGCTGTCGAAGGAGTTCGGGCTGGCGCTGCCGGAGCATGCCGACGAGACGCCGCCGTCGCTCACCGAGGACGCGATCCAGGTGATCGAGGTCGTCGTGAAGCCCGGCGGCGCCCTGGACGGGCGCACCGTCGCCAGCCTCGACCTCGCCCGGCGCTACGAGGTGGCCCTTCTGGGCGTCGCGCGCGAGGGTGCTCGCATCCGCAGCCGCGTCGGCTCCCTGGCGCTCAGGGGCGGTGACGTCCTGCTGCTGCGCGGTGAGGCAGAGCGGCTGGCGGAGGTGGGCCGGCTCATGGGCCTGCTGCCGCTGGCCGGGCGACGCGTCCAGCTCGGCCGCCGGGGCAAGGCTCTCCCGACGCTCGCCGTCTTCGCCGGCGCCGTGCTTCTCGCCGGCTTCGGCCTGCTGCCCATCACCATCGCGTTCGGCGTCGCCTTGGTGGTGATGGTCCTCACCGGTCTTCTCCCGGTCCGCGACATCCACGAGTTCGTCGACTGGCCGGTGATCGTTCTCCTGGGCGGCCTGATCCCCGTCGGCGGCGCCCTCGAGACGACCGGCATGGCGGGCCTCATCGGCGGCTGGCTCGGGCTGCTCCACACGGCCCTGCCGGCCTGGGCCCTGCTCGGGCTTCTTCTCGTCCTCACCATGCTGCTCACCAACGTGCTCAACCACGCGGCCACCGTCGTCGTGATGGCGCCCATCGCACTGGGCCTCGCGGCCGAGCTCCATCTCCACCCCGAGGCTTTCCTCATGGCAGTCGCCATCGGCGGCTCGGCGGCCTTCCTCTCGCCCGTCGCCCACCAGAGCAACACGCTCGTCATGGCGCCCGGCGGCTACCGCTTCGGCGACTACTGGCGCCTGGGCCTGCCCCTGGCCGTCGTCGTGGCGCTCGTCGCCCTGCCGATGCTGCTGATCGTCTGGCCGCTCCGAGGGTAGGGCGACCGGCCGGTCGGCTATGCGTCGGCGCCGCCCGGAGCGCGCCCGATCGCCACCGCGGTGACGACCGCCTCGACGACCTTCTCGAGGCCGCCATCGAGCGTCGCGGAGCGCAGCGCCCGCGTGACCTCGACACGGGGGGCCTCGGCACCCGCCGCCTCGGCCCGGGCCAGCGCCAGCTCGCCGGCCCGCTGCTCCGCCAGGACCAGCGCCGCGTCCAGGGCGTCCAGGTCCGCCGCCCCCTCCGGCAGATGGACGCGGAAGCCAGCCTCGCCGAACGGTGTCACCAGGATGGTCGCCCGTTGCACCACCTCGGCCACGACGGCGCCCACGGCATTGCCCACCGCATGGTGCTCGGGCAGCAGGAGCTCGGCGCCCAGCCGCTCGGCCACGGCCGGATAGAGGATCGGCGCCGGCCCGCCCAGCGCCACCAGCGGCAGCGCCAGCCGCAGCTGCAGCTCGAGCAGGCGCGCGGCCGGCAGGGGGCGAGCGAGCGCTCGCGCCATCGCGGCCGGCAGCATCGCCGAGATGTCGCCGGTCTCCGCATCCAACGCCGACAGCGCCACCGCCTCCGCGCTCTGCCGGCAGGCGTGCTCGATCACCAGCGAGGCCGCCTCGGCTGCCGAGGCCAGGCCCAGCTGCCGGGCCAGAAGCGACCCGCCCGCCTCGGCCGCCGGCGTCGACCAGGTGTGCTGCTGGCCCAGGAGATGCGCCGCGTCGCTGGGTGTGAAGGCGCTCACCGCCACGAGCCCGCGCTCGATCAGCCGCTCGAGCGATCGACCCAGGCCGTGCCGCGCCTCGATCTCCTCGATCGCGAGCGGGCCGCCAGCCAGGCTCTCGAGCAGTCGCCGCTGGCCGCCACCGAGCCCGGCCGCCGTTCGGTGGTCTCCCCGCAGCAGAAAGAAGCGACCATCGTGCGGCCGGGCGGCGGGCCGTGCCTGCTGGGCCTGCAGCGCCTCCAGGACCTGCGGATGGTGCGTGGCGAGCAGGCTGAGGGGGACGGCACGGCGTGGCCCCAGCAGGATCCCTCCGCCCTCGACCCGCGCCTCGCTGTCCCCGCCGAGCCCGCGGGTGCGGAGGGCCACCGCCTCGACCATGGTGCGATGGCCGCCGACGGAGGCGCCGTCGGGATCGAGCCTCGGCCTGCCGTTCTCGAGGATCGCCACATCGGTCGTGGTGCCACCCACATCGACCACCACCGCATCCCGCCGCCCGGCGAGGAAGCCGGCGCCGATGAGGCTGGCCGCGGGTCCCGAAAGGATGGTCTCGACCGGCCGGGCGACGGCGATGTCGGCGGCGACGAGCGAGCCGTCACCCTTCATCACCATCAAGGGTGCCGCGATCGCCCGCGCTGCCAGCAGCCGCCGGACGGCCAGGATCAGCTGCCGGATCTCGGGGATGAGCCGGGCGTTGAGGAGGGTCGTCACGGCCCGCCGTGGCGCGTCCAGCCGCACCGACAGCGCGTGCGAGACGGTGCAGGGAAGCCCCGACGTCTCGCTGGCGAGCGCTGCCACCGCCAGCTCGTGGGCGGGGTTGCGGACAGCGAAGCGCCCGACCACGGCCAGCGCCTCGACCTCCGATGACAGGGCGCGGATGGCCGCGACCGCAGCCGCGCGGTCGAGCGGCTGGCGCTCGCGCCCACTCGCCTCGTGACCGCCGGCAAGGAAGCGCACCGGATCGCCGCGCAGCGCCGCCCCGAGGCCGCCACGCTCCAGCGATCTCGGGCTCGGCGCCGATCAGGATCAGGCCCACGGGCGCGCCTCGGCCCTCGACCAGGGCGTTGGTGGCGAGCGTGGTCGAGAGGCCGACGAAGGCCAGATCCGAGGGCCCGCCGTCCAGCACCCCGGCCATCGCCTCGCCGATTCCTTGTGACAGGTCGCCATGCGTGGTCAGGGCCTTGCAGGCGCGTGCCACCCGCCGCTCGCGGTCGAGCAGGACCGCGTCCGTGTAGGTCCCGCCCGTGTCGATGCCGAGACGGAAGCTCAAGACCGCGCGTCCCGCGGAAGACAGCGAGCGGCGGACCGACTAGAAGCCGGTCGTCGGCATCGACCGGCAACGGGTCGACCGAGCGAGGCCAAACGCATGCTCTTTGTCCTGCGCGCCAACTGGGCGCTCTTCATCGGCATCCTGGTGCTCATGCTGGGTCACGGCCTGCAGGGCTCGCTCACCGGCGTCCGAGCCGCGATGGCGCACTTCCCGACGGCCGTCACGGGTGTCGTGATGTCGGGCTACTACATTGGCTTTCTCGGCGGCTCAACGCTGGTGCCGGCGCTGATCCGGCGCGTCGGTCACATTCGCGTCTTTGCGGCGCTGGGCTCGCTCGCCTCCTGCTCGATCCTCGTCCAGTCGGTGCAGGTCGATCCCGTCACCTGGTTCCTGATGCGCTTCGTCACCGGGGTCGCCCTGTGCGGCGTCTTCCTCACCGCCGAGAGCTGGCTCAACAGCAACGCCACGAACGAGTTCAGGGGCCAGATCCTCTCGGCTTACATGGTGATCCAGCTGGGTGGCGTGGCGGGCGGCCAGTTGCTGCTCAACATCTCCTCGCCGGCCGACTACCCGCTCTTCATCCTGGTTTCCGTCCTCTTGTCGCTGGGCGTGATCCCGATGCTGCTGTCGGCGACGCCGGCACCCGCCATCACCGCATCGAGGCGCGTCGGCCTCAAGGAGCTCTACCGGGCCTCGCCGCTGGGCGCCGTCGCCATCTTCAGCATCGGCGTGGCCCAGGGCGGGCTCTACGGCATCGGCCCGGTCTACGCCCGCGCGGTCGGCCTCTCGGTCGCCGGCATCTCGCTCTTCATGGCGCTGGCGGTCGTGGGCGGCATGCTGTTCCAGTGGCCGCTGGGCGTGCTCTCCGACCGCTTCGACCGTCGCCAGGTGATCGCCGTCACGACGTTCCTCGCGGCCATCGTCGGGCTTGCCGCCGCCTTCGCTTCGGGCACGCCGCCCTGGCCCCTCTTTGTCCTGTTCTTCCTTTGGGCGGGACTGTCGCTGCCCATGTATTCCATGTGCGTGGCGCACGCGAATGACTTCATGACGCCGGATCAGATGGTCGGCGCCAGCGGGGCGCTGCTGCTCGCCAATGGTGCGGGCGCCATCCTCGGCCCGATCGTGAGCTCGAGCGTCATGCAGGCGATCGGGCCTTCCGGCTTTCCCCTCTTCATCGGCGCCATTCACGCCTGGATCGGGATCTTCGCCCTCTGGCGGATGACGCGCAGGGCCGCCAAGCCGCTGGCCGAGCAGGGGCCGACGATTACCGTCTCGTCGAGCGCCACGCCGGTCGCCACCGCGATCGCGCAGGAGGCCGCGGTCGAGCAGAGCCCGGGTGAGGCGCATGACGAGAAGGAGGCCGCGGAGAGCCTCGTCTGATGCCGAGCAGGCAAGAACTTTGCCCTCGCGCCGCGACCGGGTCTTGGATATACTGCAAACCGAGGAAACCACCGTTCAAGGAACGACGTCGCATTCCGCTCCAGCTCGTATCGCCCTGGTTGTCGGTTCTGTGCCGGCAGCTTTCCTTCCGGGTCTATGATCGCGCGGCGTCGACAATCGTCGGGGTACGTCGTCGTCACTTCTGGCCGGACCGACAGGTGCGGGGCGTGGACGTATGTTGCCAGCCGACCGGCGGGGCCTCGCTCTTCCCAACGTACCCTGGATAAGCCTGATGTCGCGCAAGCTCTTTGTCGCCAACTTTCCCTTCACCACGACCGTCGAGCAGCTGCAGGACCTGTTCGGCGCGCATGGTGAGGTCGTCTACGCCAAGATCGCGACGGACCGGGAGACCGGACGCTCGCGCGGCTTCGGCTTTGTCGAGATGGGCTCGCCCGAGCAGGCCCAGAACGCCATCCGAGAGCTCGACGGGTTCCAGATGGGCGGGCGTCCGCTCGCCGTTCGCATCGCCGAGGACCGGGGCGGCCCGGGTGGCGGCGGTGGCCCGGGCGGCGGCATGCGCGGCCCGCGTGGCCCGCGGCCGGATCGCGGCGGGTTCGGAGGCGGCGGTGGCGGCGGCGGCTTTGGCGGCCCGCGCGGTCCGCGTGGCCCCCGTCCGATGGGCCCCTGCGTCTGACGCCAGGGTCTCGGCCCCTCGTCGATAGCGGGGGGCCATCCCCTCAGCGATAGATGTGCACCGGCTCGCCGAGGGCTTCGGCGAGCGGTGTCACCCCCAGCCCAGCTGCCGTCGAGGCACGGAAGAAGCCGTTCTTCCGCTGTGGCGCGCCGTCGGCGATGCGGCGCGTCACGTAGCTGTTGAAGTCGGTCGCGGAGAAGCGCAGCGCCTCGGGCGTGCTGTGCGCGAGGTGCGCTATCGCCGCCGTCACGATGTCCCCGCCCCAGCTGTCCTCGATCGTCATCGCGATGCCGAGCTCGGCGCAGAGATCGCGCATCAGCCGGGCGCGGCTGAGGCCACCCACCTTGCCGATCTTGATGTTGACCACGTCCGCGGCACCGTCGGCATGGGCGCGCACGAGGCTCGGCAGGTCCTGGATGCTCTCGTCCAGGACGAAGGGCAGGTCGGTGGCGCGCCGGACCACGAGGCAGGCCTCGTAGGTGGCGCAGGGCTGCTCGATATAGACGTCGAGGTCGCGGACGGCGCGGACGACCCTGAGCGCCTGATGCGGTAGCCAGCCCGTGTTGGCGTCGGCGACGAGCACGTCGCGCGGGCCCAGCACGTCGCGGACGGCCCGGATGCGCTCGATGTCCGTGTCCGGATCGCCGCCGACCTTGAGCTGGAACTTGGTGTACCCCTCCTGGCGATACCGGCCGACCTTGGCGGCCATCGCCTCGGGCGCCTCCTGGGAGATCGCGCGGTAGAGCGCCACGGCGTCGCCGCGCGCGCCGCCCAGAAGGCCCGAGACCGGCATGCCCGTCGCCTGGCCCACGAGGTCGAGGCAGGCCATGTCGATCGCCGACTTGGTGAAGCTCTGCCCCTTGAGCGCCTGGTCGATGCGCTCGTGCAGGCAGCCGAGCAGGGTCGGATCGGCGCCCAGCACCACCGGCGCCACCTCCTCGAGGGCTGCGCGCACGCCTCGCGCATGAGCGGGCAGGTAGGCGGGGCCGAGCGGACAGGCCTCGCCGTGGCCGGTGAGGCCCGCGTCGGTCACGAGCGCCACGACGGTGCTGTCGAAAACCTCGACCGCCTTGCCGCCCGACCAGGCGTAGCGCCCCTCGGCCAGGGGCAGGCTGACCT
The DNA here is from genome assembly GCA_963735065.1 of uncultured Alphaproteobacteria bacterium. Classification (GTDB taxonomy): domain Bacteria; phylum Pseudomonadota; class Alphaproteobacteria; order Geminicoccales; family Geminicoccaceae; genus CAVTJL01. The sequence goes on from CAVTJL010000001.1 coordinate 1,860,794, forward strand.
GATGGACGCGGATCTCGGTGATGCGCATGCGGTGGTCCGTTGGCGGCGGCGCCGATGCCGCGGCGGCAGGGCGTCCGTTGAACGCTGATGCGCGCATTCCTACATTGTGCGCACCCTGAGGATACAGCATCGCAGCCGCATGATCGTCGAGCTCAACGCCCGATCCCGCGACGTTTTTCGCAAGATCGTCGACGCCTACGTCGCCACCGGCGAGCCGGTGGGATCGCGAACCCTGTCGCGTCGCCTGGAGGAGCAGCTCTCCCCGGCCACGATTCGCAACATCATGGCCGACCTCGAGGAGCAGGGCCTGCTCTTCGCCCCGCACACCTCGGCCGGCCGCCTGCCGACCGAGGCGGGCCTGCGTCTCTATGTCGACGGCCTGCTCGAGGTCGGGCAGGTGAGCGAGAGCGAGCGCCACATGATCGAGGCGCAGTGCGCGGGCTCCGGCCGCAACGTCGAGACGGTGCTGCGCGACGCCTCGGAGAGCCTCTCCGGCCTCTCGCGCTATGCCGGCCTCGTCATGGCGCCCGTCGTCGAGCGGCCGTTCAGGCATGTCGAGTTCGTGCCGCTGAGCCCCGGCCGCGCGCTGGTCGTCGTGGTGGCCGACAACGGCATGGTCGAGAACCGCATCATCGAGGTTCCGCTCGGCATGTCGGCCAGCACGGTCGTCGAGGCCGGCAACTATCTGACCGCCCGGCTCTCGGGCCGCAACTTCGGCGAGGCGCATCAGGCGATCCGGCTCGAGATCGAGGAGAAGCGCACCCAGCTCGACGAGCTGGCCGAGCGTCTGGTGCAGACCGGGCTCGCCACCTGGGCCGGCGACCGCGAGCGCGATGCCGGCTTCCTCCTGGTGCGCGGGCAGGCGCATCTGCTCGAGGACGTGACGAACCTGGGTGACCTCGAGCGCGTGCGGCTCCTCTTCGAGACCATCGAGACCAAGCGCAGCCTGCTGCGCCTCCTGGAGCTGGCCCAGCGCGCCGACGGCGTTCAGATCTATATCGGCCGCGAGAACGAGCTTTTCGGGATGTCCGGCTGCTCGATGGTGGTCTCCCCCTACCGCGCCGGCGGCGGCGATCCGACCGTGGTCGGCGCCATCGGCGTGATCGGCCCGACACGCATGAATTATGCCCGCATCATTCCCATCGTGGACTATACGGCGCGGGTCGTGAGCCGATTGCTTGGCAGCCCCGACAACGAGGCTAGGTGATGAGCGACGAGATCGAGAAGAACGACACCGAGACCGCATCCGACCCGGCGGCATCGCAGCCGGCCGAGGCTGCGGCCACCGGCCAGCAGCCGGCATCCTCTCCTGCCGCGGAGGAGGTGGCCGAGCTGAAGGATCGGCTCCTGCGCTCGCTGGCCGAGATGGAGAATCTCAGGCGGCGAAGCGCGCGGGAGATCGACGATGCGCGCAAATATGCCATGACCGGCTTCGCGCGCGACCTGCTCGAGGTGGCGGACAATCTCTCGCGCGCGCTGGCGAGCGTGCCGCCCGAGGCGCGCACGCAGAACGAGCTCCTGGGCAATCTCCTCACCGGTGTGGAGATGACCGAGCGCTCGCTGCTCGCGATGTTCGAGCGCCACAAGGTGCAAAAGGTCGTGCCCGCCAAGGGCGAGCGGTTCGATCACAACCGCCACCAGGCGATGTTCGAGATGCCGAGCGACGAGCTGCCGCCGGGCACCGTCGCCGAGGTCCTCCAGCCGGGCTATGTCATTGCCGACCGGCTGCTGCGGCCGGCCCTCGTGGGCGTCGTCAAGGCGTCCCCGCGGCCGGCGGATGGCGACAAGGGCGGGTCGTCCGCGGGCGACACGGGCTCGAGGATCGACACCACGGCCTGAGGGCCGGACGGAATTGGGCAGGTCGGCCGGCGTCGTGCGGCGCCGGCCATTCCTTTTGAGCGGGCTTCGGGTTCTTCGGGGGGTGCGATGGAAGGCGGCGTGAAGCGTGTGGTGCTGGCCTACTCGGGTGGCCTCGACACATCGGTGATCCTGCGCTGGCTGCAGGACAATTATGGCTGCGAGGTCGTGACCTTCACGGCCGATCTCGGCCAGGGCGAGGAGCTGGAGCCCGCCCGCGCCAAGGCCGAGATGATGGGCGCCTCGCAGATCTTCATCGAGGATCTGAAGGAGGAGTTCGTCCGGGACTATGTCTTCCCGATGTTCCGGGCGAACACGGTCTACGAGGGCGCCTACCTGCTCGGCACCTCGATCGCCCGGCCGCTCATCGCCAAGCGGCTGATCGAGATCGCGGCCGAGGTCGGCGCCGACGCGGTGGCGCACGGCGCCACCGGCAAGGGCAACGACCAGGTGCGCTTCGAGCTCACCTGCTACGCCCTCAACCCGCACATCAAGGTCATCGCCCCCTGGCGCGAGTGGGACCTCAATTCGCGGGACAAGCTCATCGAGTATGCCGAGAGCCGGCAGATCCCGATCCCGCGCGGCAAGCGCGGCGAGCCGCCCTACTCGACCGATGCCAACCTGCTCCACATCTCCTACGAGGGCCGCGCGCTCGAGGATCCCTGGATCGAGCCGGACGAGGAGATGTTCACCCGCTCGATCGCGCCCGAGCTGGCGCCCGACAAGCCCACCTATGTCGAGATCGGCTTCGAGCGGGGCGATGCGGTGAGCCTGGATGGCGAGCGGCTGTCGCCGGCGGCGCTGCTCGGCCGGCTCAACGATCTGGCCGGCGCCAACGGCATCGGCCGCCTCGACCTCGTCGAGAACCGCTATGTCGGCATGAAGAGCCGCGGCGTCTACGAGACGCCGGGCGGCACGGTGCTGCTGACCGCGCATCGCGGCATCGAGAGCCTCGCGCTCGATCGGGGTGCTGCCCACCTCAAGGACGAGCTGATGCCGCGCTATGCGGAGCTCATCTACAATGGCTACTGGTACAGCCCCGAGCGCGAGATGCTCCAGGCGCTGATCGACAAGAGCCAGGAGAGCGTCAGCGGCACCGTCCGCCTCAAGCTGCTCAAGGGCAACGCCTCGGTCGTGGGTCGGCGCAGCCCCTTGAGCCTCTACCGGCAGGAGCTCGCGACCTTCGAGGCGGACAAGGTCTACGACCAGCGCGACGCCGAAGGCTTCATCAAGCTCAACGCGCTGCGCCTGCGCGTCCTCGGCCAGCGCAACCGCTGAGCCGGCCGCCGCCGGCGCCCCACGGCCGGGGCTCACGGCCCCTGCCGCGGCGGCGCCCGCGGCTCGTGGAGAAGGACGAGCGAGATCCGGCGGTTGCTGGGGTCGGTGGGATCGGTCGCGACCAGCTTCTCGGAATCGCCCCGCCCCACCACCTCGGCCACGCGCGCCGGGTCGAGGCCCTCCTGCACCAGCGCCACCCGCGTGGCGTCGGCTCGGTCGCTCGAGAGCTTCCAATTGTCGTAGACGGCACCGGGCGGGAAGGGCAGGGCGTCGGTGTGGCCGCGGATCGAGATGCGGTTCGGCAAGGTCGCTATGGCCTTGACGACGACGGCCAGAAGCTCGCGGGTGTGCGGGTACATCTGGTCGGAGCCCAGCGGGAACATCGCCACCCGGTCGCGATCGACGATCTGGATCCTCAGGCCCTCGGGCGTCTCGTCGATGACGAGATTGTCCTTCAGCAGCTGGAGGCCCGCCGAATCGGCGAGCGCCTTGGTGATGGCGGCCCTGGCGGCCTCGAACCGCGCATCCTCCCGGCGCTTGCGCTCCTCCTCGAACGCGGCATCGCTCAGATGCCCGTCGACGATCGCGGGCCGGCCGCCCATGGTCGGCGTCACCGCCATCGGGCTGCCGTCTCGCGCGCCGGCCTGCTCGCCCTGGCCTGCGCGCTGCATCGGCTGGTCGAGCAGGAACGGGTTCGGGTGCGGCATCTGCTCCGGGCTGGCACCGAAGGTGATGCCGAGCTGGCCGCCCTGGCCCGACGGCGTGCCGCTGTTGGTCGAGGCGTCGCTGAAATACTGGGCCAGGCCCTTGAGCGTGTCCTCGCTCGAGGTGCTCAGGAGCCAGAGCAGCAGGAAGAACGACATCATGGCCGTGACGAAGTCGGCGTAGGCGACCTTCCACGCCCCGCCGTGATGGCGATGGGCCGGTCCGTCGGCGCTGCGCCGGATGATGACGGGGCGGTTCACGCGCGCCATGGGCGTCAGGCCGCGAGCGGGTCGGCGGAGAGGCGGCTCAGGGTCGCGTCCATCTCCTGGAAGCTCGGCTGCATGATGGTGGGCGCGTTGCCGCGCGCGAGCTCGACCGCCACCGGTGCCGAGTGGCCCTGCAGATAGGCCACGAGGCAGTCGCGGATGATGGCGTAGAACTGGCCGTCCTGGTCGTAGGTCTCGAGCAGCCGGCCGGCGATCGGCCCGACGAAGCCGTAGGCCAGGAACACGCCGAGGAAGGTGCCGACGAGCGCCCCGCCGATCATCGCCCCCAGGATCTCGACCGGCGCGTTGATCGACGCCATGGTCTTCACGACACCCAGCACCGCGGCCACGATGCCCAGGGCCGGCATCGCGTCGGCCACCGCCTGGAGCGCCGCGGCGCGGGCGTGCAGCTCGCCGTGATGCTTCCTGATCTGGCGCTGCATGCACTCCTCGACCTGGAACGGGTCGTCCAGGTTCATCGTCATCATCCGAATCGTGTCGGCGATGAAGGCCAGCGCGAAATGGTCGGCCCGGATGCGCGGGAAGCGGCCGAAGAGGGCGCTCTCCTCGGGATGCTCGACATGCGCCTCGAGCGCCAGCACGCCGCGTGCCTTGAGCAGCCGGACGATCAGGTACATGAGGGTGAGCAGGTCCTGATAGTCCTGCCGGCGCCAGTGCGGGCCCGACACCACACGCTTGAGGTCGCCCAAAGCGCCCTTCACCACGTGGCTGCCGTTCGCGACCAGGAAGGTGCCGGCGGCGGCGCCGCCGATCATCATCCCCTCGAAGGGGATGGCGTGCAGGATGATCGCGAACTGGCCGCCGGCCAGCACGTAGCCGCCGAACACCATCACGATCACCAGGACGAATCCGACGATGGATAGCATGCCATGCCCGAGAGGATCATCTCCCGCCATGGCTTAAGGCACCGCGCTTAAGGAACGCTGAAGACGGGCCTCTCAGCCCTCGCGGTGGCTGGTGCGCAGGGTCCGCTCGCGCTCGCGCTGCCAGTCGCGCTCCTTGAGCGCCTGGCGCTTGTCGTGGAGCTGCTTGCCCTTCGCCAACGCCAGCTCGACCTTGGCCCAGCCGCGCGGGCTGAAATAGAGCGCCAGCGGCACGATCGTCATGCCCTGGCGCTGCACCGCGCCCATGAGGCGGCCGGCCTCGCGCCTGCGTAGAAGGAGCTTGCGCGGCCGTCTCACCTCATGGTTGAATCGGTTGGCTCCGCCATATTCGGGAATGTAGGCGTTGAACAGGAAGAGCTCGCCGCCCATCGGGCCGGCATGCGCCTCGCCGATCGTGGCACGCCCCTCGCGCAGCGACTTGACCTCGCTGCCCGTCAGGACGAGCCCCGCCTCGACGCGCTCCTGGATCGCGTACTCGTGGAAGGCCCGGCGGTTCTGCGCTATCGACTTCCGGGCCGCATCAGCCTTCGCCATGGTTCCTCAGTGGTTGATGCCGACCGCCGCCAGCGCCGCGTCGATCTGCGCCCGGGCACGCTCGCTGGGCTCGACCATCGGCAGGCGCACGGTGGCCTCGCAGCGGCCGAGGCGCGAGAGCGCGTACTTGGCCGGCGACGGGCTGGTCTCGCAAAAAAGCGCCTTGTGCAGCGGCAGCAAGCGGCGGTGGATGGCCAGCGCCTCGTCGGGCCGGCCCTCGCGCCAGGCGTCGTGCATCTGGGCGCACAGGCCGGGCGCCACATTGGCCGTCACCGAGATGCAGCCCCTACCACCGTGCGCCAGGAAGGCGACGGCGGTCCCATCCTCGCCCGTGAGCTGGCAGAAATCACTGCCGCAGGTCTCGGTCGTCAACAGGGGACGGACGATGTCGCCGCTCGAGTCCTTCACGCCCACGATGTTGGGCAGCTTGGCCAGCCGGCCCATCGTCTCGGGCGTCATGTCGACGACCGAGCGGCCGGGGATGTTGTAGATGATGATCGGCAGCTCGACCGCCTCGTGGATGGCCCGGTAATGCTGGAAGAGACCCTCCTGCGTCGGCTTGTTGTAGTAGGGCGTCACGATCAGGGCGGCGTCGGCGCCCGCTTCCTTGGCGTGCCGCGTCAGGCTGATCGCCTCCTCGGTCGAGTTGGAGCCGGTGCCGGCGATGACCGGCAGGCGCCGGCCCGACGCCTCGACGCACAGCTCCACCACCCGCTCGTGCTCGGCATGGCTGAGGGTCGGGCTCTCGCCCGTCGTGCCGACGGGCACCAGCCCGTCCGTGCCTTCGCGCACGTGCCATTCCACGAGGTCCTGGAAGGCACGCTCGTCGATGCCGCCGTTGCGAAACGGCGTGACCAGCGCCACAATGGAGCCGTCGAACATCGATCTCGTCCTCCCGACGATTGGCCCTTGCTGACGAACGCGCACCATAGAGTTCGGCGTTTCTGCCGACAAGCGCCGCTGCCAGCTTGGTCGGGCGGACGCCTCTGCAGAATCGTCGCCCTCTCTCTCGGCCTGCAGCTGCTGGCCTTGCCGTGCCGGGCGGCGGAGCCCGCTGCGGTCGACCGCGTGCCGGAGCTGGCGCAGCTGCTCGATGCGGACCAGTTCGCCGCGGCGCAGGACCTGGCCCGTGCCATCGGCGACCCGGCGCTTCAGACCTACGCCACCTGGCGGCAGCTCCGCGAGGGCGATCCCGCCCCCTTCGCCGCCTACCGCGACTTCCTGGACCAGCATCCGCGCTGGCCCGATGCCGCGATCCTGCAGATCCGCGCCGAGGATGCGATCGACAGCTCGGTCCCGCCCGACGCCATCGTGAGCTTCTTTGCCAAGCGCACGCCGCGCACGCGCCAGGGGCGTCTCCAGCTCGCCGGCGCGCTGCTCCAGATCGGCCGCGCGCCCGAGGCCACGACGCTCATCCGCAAGAGCTGGATCGAGGACGACTACAGCCCCGGCGAGGAGCAGTTCGTCCTCGGGAGCTACGGCTATCTCCTTCGGCCCGAGGACCATCTGGCCCGGCTGAACAGGCTGCTCTGGGACGGCAAGGACCAGCAGGCCAGCCGCATGCTCCGCCTCGTCGATCCCGGCCACCGCAACCTCGCTTTGGCGCGGATGCGCCTCCAGGCGATGGGCTCCAACGTGGACGGCGCCATCCAGGCCGTTCCGCCGGCGCTCCGCAACGATCCCGGGCTCGTCTTCGACCGCCTGCAGTGGCGGCGGCGCAAGGGGCTGGACCAGAGCGCCCAGGGGCTGCTCTTGAGCCTGCGCTCCGAGCGTGTGCGTCCCTCCGCCTGGTGGCGGGAGCGGTCCTTCCAGATCCGCGAGGCCATCAACGACCGCGATTTCCTCCTCGCCTACCGGCTGGCCGCCACCCACCACCAGGCCGAGGGCGTGCCCTTCGCCGACGCCGAATGGCTGGCCGGCTGGGTGGCGCTCCGTTTCCTGAACCGGCCGACGGAGGCCGCCCGCCACTTCGAGCGGCTCTACGAGGGGGTCAGCACGCCGATCAGCCGTGCCCGCGCGGCCTATTGGGTGGGCCGGGCCGAGGCGGCGCGGCGGCGGACGAAGAGCGCTGCCACCTGGTATGCGCGCGCCGCCGCCTATCCCACCACCTTCTATGGCCAGCTCGCCTCGCACGAGCTGGGCCACCCCCTGACCTACGGCCTCTTCCAGGCGCCCACGCCGAGCGCTGCGCTGCGGCGCGCCTTCGCCGCGAACGACATGGTGCAGGTGACGAGACGTCTGTGCGCCGCCGGGGTCTTCCACGGCGCCGGCCCGCTGGTCCGCCAGCTCGCGAGCGAGGCCAGCGGCAACCTGCCGGGCCTGGGCCTCGTCCTCGATCTCGCCAACCGGTGCGGCCGACCCGACCTCGTCGTGAGCCTCGCCAAGTCGGCCGAGCGCGAGGGCGCCATCAGCGGCGTCGCGAGCTTCCCGGTTCCCGATGTCGCGAGCCTCGTCAAGCCGGCGCCGGGCATGCCCGAGCCGGCGCTGCTCCTGGCCGTGGCCCGCCAGGAGAGCCTCTTCGATCCCGAGGCCGCGAGCCCCGCGGGCGCCCAGGGCATCATGCAGCTGATGCCCTCGACCGCGCGCGTGGCGGCGGGCGCCCTGGGCGTCCAGTACGATCGGTCGGCGCTGACGGACCCGGACTACAACGCCCGCCTCGGCGGCTGGTATCTGCGTGAGCAGCTGGACCAGTTCGGCGGCATCGCGCCGCTGGCGCTCGCCGCCTACAATGCGGGGCCGTCGCGGGTGACCCAGTGGCTCCAGGCCAATGGCGATCCACGCCGCGGCAGCGAGTACGACATGATCGACTGGATCGAGCTGATCCCGTTCTCCGAGACGAGGAATTACGTGCAGCGGGTCATGGAGGCGATGCAGGTCTACCGGGCGCTGATCGAGACGGGCAAGGTGCGCATGACGGAGATCCAGCGGGCCGGCGCCGGCGACAGCCTGGCCGAGGCGCCGGCCGGGAAGAATCCCTCGTGAGCGCGGGCGGCGGGCACAGGGTCGAGGCCTGCGTCTTCGATGCCTATGGCACCCTGCTCGACGTGATGTCCGCCGTGGCCCCGCTCCTGGCCGAGCTCGGGCAGGACGCGACGACGCTGGGCGAGGTCTGGCGGCGCAAGCAGCTCGAATATTCCTGGCTGCGCTCGCTGATGCGCAGCCACCGGGACTTCTGGTCCGTCACCGGCGACTCGCTCGACTACGCGCTCGAGGCGACGGGACTGAAGGGACGGGTCGACCGCGACCGCCTGCTCGCCGGCTACCGCGCGCTCGGCGCCTATCCCGAGGTCCCGGCGGTGCTCGAGCGCCTGCGCGGCGCCGGCCTCGCCACCGCCATCCTCTCGAACGGCGAGCCCGCCATGCTGCGCGACGGCGCCGTCAGCGCCGGCATCGACGGGCTCCTCGATCACATCCTCTCGGTCGAGGAGGTGGGCGTCTTCAAGCCTGCGGCGGAGGTCTATCTGCTCGCCACGCAGCGCCTCGGCCTGCCCGCCCGCAAGGTCGCCTTCGTCTCCTCGAACGGCTGGGACGCCCACGGTGCCGCCTGGTTCGGCTTCCAGGTCTATTGGGCCAACCGCGCCGGCGCGCCCCACGAGCGGCTGCCGGGCGAGCTCGCCGCCGTGATGACCGATCTCCGCCCCCTGCCGGACCTGCTGCTGACATGACCATGGAGCCCGAGACGAGCGAAGACGCGTCGATCCTGCGCTTTGCGGAGATCGAGGCCGCCGCGGCGCGCCTCGCGGGCGTCGCCGTCCGCACCCCGCTGCTCGAGAGCGAGGCCTTGAGCCGCATGGTCGGCGGCCGCCTCCTGCTCAAGGCCGAGCCCCTGCAGCGCACCGGCACCTTCAAGTTCCGCGGCGCCTACAACGCCATCGCCCAGACCGACGCGCCGGCCGTGGTGGCCTTCTCCTCGGGCAACCATGCCCAGGGTGTGGCCATGGCCGCACGTCTCCTGGGCAAGGCCGCCACCATCGTGATGCCGGCCGATGCCCCGGCCATCAAGCGCGCCGCCACCGAGGCCCAGGGTGCCACGGTTGTTGCCTATGACCGCCATCGCGAGGTGCGCGAGGAGATCGGCGCCCGCATCGCCGCCGAGACCGGCGCCGCCCTGATCAAGCCCTATGACGATCCGCGCGTGATGGCGGGGCAGGGCACCTGCGGGCTCGAGATCGCCGAGCAGGCGCAACGGCTCGAGGTCCAGCTCGATGCGGCCCTGGTCTGCTGCGGCGGCGGGGGCCTAACCGCCGGCTGCGCCACCGCGCTGGCCCATCTGGTCCCCGGCATCGCCCTTTATGCCTGCGAGCCCGAGGGCCTCGACGACACCACCCGCTCGCTCGATGCTGGCCGGCGCCTCCAGAACAGCCCGGACGCCCGCTCGATCTGCGACGCGCTCCTGGCACCGACCCCGGGCGAGCTCACCTTCGAGGTCAACCGCCGTCTCCTGAAGGGCGGTCTCGTCGTCAGCGACGCCGAGGTCGAGGAGGCGATGCGCCAGGCCTTCCGCCATCTCAAGATCGTGGTCGAGCCGGGCGGGGCCGTGGCGCTGGCGGCCGCGCTCTCGGGGCGTCTGGACTGCCGCGGCCGCACGGTCGCCGTCGTGCTCTCGGGCGGCAATGTCGACCCGGAGCTCTATGCCCGCATTCTTTCCAGCGGCTGACCGGGTCCCGTCGCCGCGTCAGGCCGTGCCGCGCCGAGACTGCAGCCAATCCAGCATCACCTGGGCATGCGCATCCGGCGGGAACACCGGATAGAAATGGGCGATGATCTGCCCGTCCCGGGCGATCCAGCCCAGGCGCTTGAGCAGCGTCAGCCCCGCCACCTCCATCCTGGGCAGCCGCATCGCGTCAGCGAGCTTCAGCTCGGCGTCGCTCAGCACGGGGAAGGGCAGATGCAGGCGGCCGGCCATCTCCTGCTGGTAGTCCGTGTCCTGCGCGCTCAGGCCCAGAACGCGACAGTCGAGCGCCCCGAAGTCGCGCGCGAGGTCGCGAAAGGCGCATGTCTGCACCGTGCAGCCCCTGGCTCCCGGGATCGTGTCCCAGTCCGGCACCAGGGGCGGATCGCCGGGCCGTCCGGTGCGCGGGAACACGAACACGGCGACGAGCCCCGGCAGCGTGCTCAGATCGACGTCGGGGCCGGAGGTCGCGGGCAGCTCCACGCTCGGCAAGCGGCTGCCGGTCAGGTGGTCCGCGGCACCGTCGTCGACGGGTGCCGGGATGCCGGCCGGCAGGGTCGAGGGATCGTGGGCCGTCGTCATTGTTCGAGCCTTCTGCTGCGATGCCGTGCGCCGATCCTGAGCCTTCTCGCGGCCGCATCTGTCAAGAGCTGCGCCGCCGCGGCTGGCGGCTACCGCCCCGAGCGGCTATGAGCCAGCCAGTGGAGCCCGCACGAGGGAGCGTTTCCGTGACCCACATCATTCCGTCCTGGCCCCGGCCGGAGCTGCCGATCGCCGGCAGCGAGGCCGTGGTCTTCCCGGTCCGCCGGGTCTTCTGCGTCGGCCGCAACTATGCCGAGCATGCCCGCGAGATGGGCCATTCCGGGCGCGAGGCGCCCTTCTTCTTCGGCAAGTCGCCCGAGGCGCTGACCCTGGCGAGCGAGATTTCCTATCCGCCTGCCACCAAGGATCTGCACCACGAGGTCGAGCTCGTGGTGGCGCTGGGCAAGGGCGGGCGCGACATCCCGGCCGAGCACGCGCGGGACCACATCCTGGCCTACGCCGTGGGCATCGACCTGACGCGTCGTGATCTCCAGGCCGAGGCCAAGAAGCTGGCGCGGCCGTGGTATCTCTCGAAGTCCTTCGTCGGTGCCGCACCCATGGGGCCCCTCCATCTCGCCGAGACGGTGGGCCATCCCCGCAAGGGCGCCATCTGGCTCGAGGTCGACGGCCAGACGCGCCAGAATGGCGACCTCGACGAGATGATCTGGAGCGTCGAGGAGGTCCTGGCCCACCTCTCGGGCCTCGACGAGCTGCTGCCGGGCGATCTCGTCTTCACCGGCACGCCGGCGGGCGTGGGCCAGGTGAGCCCCGGCAGCCGCATGCGCGCCGGCATCGAGGGCCTGGGCGAGATCGCGGTGACGCTCGTGGGCTGAGCCGCCCACCAGACCTGCCTCGGTCTTGCCGAGAGGGCGGCTGGAACAGTCGCCCTACGAGGTCTCTTGCAGAGGCTCCGGCGTCGAGCCCATGAGGCGAAATCAATGAGTAGCCATCATCGGTGGCTGAGTATGTAGTCGCGGAGCACCCGGTTGATGGCGGTCTGATACTTGGGCTCACGCCGTTTGAACCATTCGATCACGTCGGCATCCAGGCGCATCGTGACAACCTGCTTGACGGGACGGTAGAAGCGGCCACGCTGGCCCGCGCTCCAATCCCCGATCTGCGGAGCGTCCGACGTGTCGATGGCCTCGTCCGGCATCGCTGCCAGCGCTGCCAAGTCGTCACTCGGCCCTTTAGGCGCCTTGCTCATAGACTGCCCTCTCGTGTCTGCTCGCCTTGCGCGCCGAGATGATCCGGATGACCTCCTCGCCGCTCTCCGCGACATAGCCATAGGTGTGCGCCACGAGGAGGAGCACCACGCCGCCAACCGAGCCAAGCGTCTGCCAGCGCTCCTCGCCGGCCTCGTGCCGATCCTGGATGCTTAAGTGCATAGGATCGTCGAACACCCGCCGTGCCAGCTCAAAGCTCACCTTGTGCTTGGTCGTGTTGGCACGGGCCTTCGCTTCATCCCATTCGAACCGCACAGCAGAGCTTTCGTATTGACGAATACGTAAATACAGTGCGCGATCAACGCAAGGAACCACATTCAGCGCAGCTCTCTACCGCTCCTCCAGCCGAAAGGGCGGCGAGCGCTCCGGATAGGTCGTGACGACGCCCACCGGCATGACGATCGGGCTGCCAACGATCTCGATGCGGAACCGCCGCACGATCTTGGCGAGGATGAGGGTCGCCTCGGTCAGCGCGAACTGGGCGCCGATGCACACGCGGGGGCCCGTGCCGAAGGGCAGGTAGGCGTAGCGATCAGGTGGCACGGCGCCGGGCAGGAACCGGCCCGGATCGAAGCGCTCCGGCTCCCGCCACAGCTTCTTGTGCCGGTGCAAGACCCAGGGCGAGATCACCATGAGCGAGCCTCTCGGCACCGTCTCGTCACCGATGCGATCCTCGCGTCTGGCCTCCCGCACGATCGAGAAGGCCGGCGGGTACAGCCGCAGCGCCTCCTGCACGACCGCTCTCGTCAGCTCGAGCCGCGGCAGCGCCGCCGCGGCCGTGCCCTCGTCGAGCTCCCCGGCCTTCAGCGCCTCCTCCGCCACGGCCTCCTGGACCTCAGGTGCCAGTGTCAGCAGATAGAGCGCCCAGAAGAGCGAAAGGGCGGTGGTCTCGTGGCCGGCGATGATGAGCGTTGCCACCTGGTCGCGAAGCACGCTCTCGCTGAAGCCCTGGCCGCTTTCGGGATCGCGCGCCGTCACCAGCGCGTCGAACAGGTCGCGCGGCGGATCGGCCGGCGGCACCGCGCGCCGCTCGGCGATGATCCGCCCGATAGCGGCCCGGAAGTCGCGCCCCGTCCAGCGCCGCAGATATTCGTGCGGCGAGGGCATCCAGGTCGGCAGCAGGAAGTCCAGGACATAGGGGCGGGCGAAGGAGCGCCCGTAGCGCTCGACCGCCGCCCGGAGCGACGCTGCGTGCGAGCCCATGGCCTGGGAGAAGAGCGCCTCGCCCGCGACCTCGAGCGTCAGCCGCTGCACGAGCTTCAGAAGGTCGACCGCCCCCAGCGCCTCGGGCCGGAGGTCCGCAAGCGTGGCGTCGGTGCGACGCGCCGCGATGGGAGCCAGAAGGTCGAGGCTGCGCGGCGCGAAGGCCGGGGCGCTGATGCGCCGCTGGCGCCGCCACGCGGCCCCCTCGCTGATGAAGAGCCCCTCGCCGATCATCGGCTTCAGGATGCGGATCGTGGCCGGTGTGCGCCCGTAGGCCTCGTGATTGTCCACGAGCACCTGGCGGATCGCCCAGGGCGCGTTGAGCAGGAAGGTCTTGCGGCCGGCGAACTCGCCGGCGAGCACGTCCCGCTCATAGGCGGGCGGGCCCCAGGTGACGAGCGCGTTGCGTCGCACCTGCAGCATGCGCCGCCACATGGGCTGCGGCTGGCTCCAAGGCTTGGGCGCCGGCGGCACCACCGGCTCGAGGCCGGCGATCCGCCGCTCTGCCCGTCCCGCCTCGGTCTCGACCAGCACCTCGGCCGTCGTCATCGCCACCCCTCGATCTCGCCAGCCCCCTTGCTCTACGTGGCGGCGCGCGAGGCGGATTTCGAGGGCGGGCTTCAGGGGATGCGGCGCGCCTCGCGGAAGCTCACCAGACGGCCGCTCGCCTCGTCCCACAGCGCCAGCCGGATGCAGCGCAGGCTCTGGCGCAGCGTCAGCCGGCCCATGGCCGCGAGCTCCGGATGGTCGCGCAGCGGCTCGGTCAGGCGATAGCTCGGGATGCGGCTGCAGAGGTGATGGACGTGGTGGACGCCGATATTGAGCGTCAGCCAGCGCAGCACCGAGGGCAGGGCGTAGTGGGAGCTGCCGCGCAGGGCGCTGTCGTGAAAGCTCCAGCTCTTGCCGCGCTCCCAGTAGGTATCCTCGAACTGATGCTGGACATAGAAGAGCCAGATCCCGGCGGCGCCTGCCAACATCATGATCGGCAGATGGACGAGGAGAAAGTCCCTCGTCCCCAGCACAAGGCTCAGCACGACGCCCAGGCTCCCGATCGCCGCATTGGTCAACAACGTGCTGAGCCAGGACTCCCAACCGGCGTTGGGCAGGCCGATCGGCAGGCGGTTGCAGATGCCGAAGACGTAGATCGGGCCGATCAAGAACATCACGAACGGGTTGCGCACGACGCGATAGCCGAGCCGCCCCAGGATCGAGAGCGATCGATACTCCTCGACCGTCAGCGTGTGAACGTCGCCGATCCCGCGCCGCTCGAGATGGCCGGCGGACGCATGGTGGCGGGCGTGGGTGCGACGCCAGTGGTCGTAGGGCGTCAGCGTGAAGACGGCGATGACGCGACCGACCCAGTTGTCGACCCGCTGCCGGCCGAAGAACGAGCCGTGGCCGCAATCGTGCTGGATCATGAAGAGGCGGACGAGAAACGCCGCCGCCGGCACGATCAGGATCATGCCCACCCACAGCTGGTAGCGCAGGCTGGCCCATGCGCCCGCCCAAAGGATGACGAACGGCAGCGCCGTCACCAGCAGCTCGCGGACTCCCCGTCCGGGGCGCGGCTGACGATAGCGGTCCAGCATCGCCGCCCAGGCGCGCGCGCCGCGGGAAGGAACGATGGTGCTGCTGGGCGGTCCGACGAGGACGCCCTCGGGCTCGGTGACGGAATCTGGCATCGTAGGGAGGGCTTCGTGCTGGCGGGTGGCGGCCACCGGCCCCATCCGGCTTGGCTGGCCGGCCGAAGCCTGCAACTCGATGATCCAGCCTAGCGGATTTCGCATGGGACTGCTCGTAAAATCGCAAGGCGACGGCCGCTCGGCGGCATGAGCTGCAGGATTGGCGACAAGGGCCGCGCTTGAGCCGGGCCCAGGCGATTGCTACGCTTTGCGCATGACCTGTCGGCTACGCAGCCGGCCGGCGGCCTTTAGCGAGCAGGGAGGCTCGACAATGCGACATCTATTGGCTGGTGCCGTTGCACTGGCGGTGGCGACGGCAGCGATGACGACGCTGCCCTCAGCACCGGCCGAGGCGCAGGGCAAGAAATGCACGATCGCCCTGATCCCGGGCCTCACGACCGACGCCTTCTACATCACCATGCGCAAAGGTGCCGAGTTCGCGGCCAAGGCCGTGGGCTGCGACCTCCTCTTCCAGGGCGCTTCGGACTTCAACCCGGTGACCCAGGTGCCGGTGCTGCAGGCGGTGATCGCCAGGAAGCCCGATGTCATCCTGATCGCTCCCACCGACAAGCAGCAGCTGATCGCACCCCTGAAGCAGGCGGTCGACGCCGGCATCCCGGTGATCACCGTCGACACCTTCATCGACGACGGCAAGTATCAGGACGGCGAGGGCCCGGGCGACTTCCCGCTCTCCTACATCGCCACCGACAATGTTCTGGGCGGCTTTCTCGCCGGCGTGGCGCTGGCGCAGAAGATCGACGAGCGCGGCAAGGTCTACGTCTCGAACGTGAAGCCCGGCATCTCGACGACCGACCAGCGCGAGCAGGGCTTCAAGCTCGCGATGCGCCAGTATCCGAACATCACGGTGCTCGACACCCAGTTCAACGACGACGACGCCAACAAGGCGGCGGCGCAGGTCCAGGCGGTCTATGCCCGTAACCAGGATCTGGCCGGCATCTTCGGCGCCAACCTCTTCTCGGCCATCGGCGCCGCCGACGGCGTCAAGGCGCTGGGCCAGAGCGGCAAGATCCGGGTGGTGGCGTTCGATGCGCCGACCCGCATCGTCGATGACCTGAAGTCGGGCCTGATCGATCTCGCGGTCGCGCAGCATCCGGCCGAGATCGGCTATTACGGCGTCATGACGGCCTTCGCCGTGATCAACCACCAGTCGGTGCCGCCGCACATCGGCACCGGCGCCACGATCATGACGAAGGACAATATCGACGATCCCGACATCCGGAAGTTCGTCTACTCCGACTGATCGCAAAGGCGGGGTGGCCGGCGGTGCCACCGTCGACGCCTCCGGCCACCCCGACCAGGCGATAGCCTCATGCACGCAACGATGGACCTGCCCACCGAGAGCGCGCGCCGCCATCCGGCGCTCGCCTTCCTCGCCGTCTTCTGGCCCTGGCTGTTCCTGGCCCTTCTGCTCGTCTTCTTCGAGAGCTGGGCCCGGATGGCCTACGGCATCTCCTTCCTGGTCAACTCCTACAACCTGCAGAGCATCGCCCTCTTCGCCGCGATGCCGCTGCTCCTGGCGCTGGGCCAGACCTTCGTCATCATCTCAGGGGGCATCGACCTCTCGACCGGCTTCGTGATGGGCCTCTCGGCCGTCGTGATGGCGAGGCTGATGCAGACCCTGACCCCCATCGACCCGGGCCTGGCGCTCGCGGCCGGCATCGGCTTTGCCTTTCTCGTCAGCCTGATCCCCGGCGTGATCAACGGCGTCCTCATCTCGCGGCTCAACGTGCCCCCCTTCATCGGCACGCTCGGCATGTACGGCGTCGCCCGCGGCGCCGGCTTCCTCGCCGCCAACGGCACCACCGTGCCCGTCAACAATCCCTGGCTCTTCGCCATGGGCAACGGCAAGCTCCTGGGCGTGCCGATCCCCGTCGTCATCACGATCGTCCTCGTCCTGGCGATCCACTGGGTGCTCTCGCAGAGCCGCTTTGGCCAGTACACCTACGCCCTCGGCGGCAACCGCATCGCCGCCGTCCGCGCCGGCATCAACGTCCGCCGCCACACGCTTCTGCTCTACATGCTCTCGGCCGCCTCGGCGGGCGTCGCCGGCATGATCTACACGGCCCGCTTCTCGGCCGGCGCCGCCCAGGCCGGCGAGCCTTTGCTCCTGGACAGCATCGCCGCCGTCGTCATCGGCGGCGCCTCGCTCTTCGGCGGCTCGGGCACGGTCATCGGCACCGTCATCGGCGCCCTCATCATCGCCGTCATCCAGTACGGGCTCGTCTTCATCAACGTCGAGCCGTTCTGGCAGTTCGTCGCGGTCGGCATCGTCATCATCGTCTCGGTGCTGATCGACCAGTCGCGCGACCGTCTCACGGGCGAGGCCAAGACCGATGCCTGAGCCGATCCTGCGCTGCGAAGGCGTCTCCAAGCGCTTCGGCGGCGTCCATGCGCTGCAGAACGTGAGCTTCGAGGTCGAGAAGGGCGAGGTTCTGGCGCTCGCCGGCGACAACGGGGCCGGCAAGTCGACCCTCATCAAGTCGATCTCGGGCGTTCATGCCCCGAGCGAGGGGACCATCTGGTTCAAGGGCCAGCGCGTCAGCTTCGCCAACCCGCGCGCCGCCCGCGAGGCCGGCATCGAGACGATCTACCAGGACCTGGCCCTGGCCGATAATCTCGACGTCGGCGCCAACGTCTTCCTCGGCCGCGAGCCGATGCGGCGCTTCCTGGGCGTCCTGCCCATGGTCGACCGCAAGAGGATGAGGGCCGCCGCCAGCGAGGTCCTGGACACGCTCGAGATCGACATAGCCCAGGCCAAGCTCGCCCGCCCGGTGCGCCAGCTCTCGGGCGGCCAGCGCCAGGCCGTCGCGATCGGCCGCGCCATCTACTGGAACGCCGAGCTCCTCATCATGGACGAGCCCACGGCGGCCCTGGGCGTGCCCGAGCAGCGCAAGGTCAAGGAGCTGATCCTTCGCCTGAAGAGCCAGAACGTCGCCGTCGTCTTCATCAGCCACAACCTGATCGACATCTTCGACGTCGCCGATCGCATCATGGTCCTCCGCCGCGGCCAGAAAGCCGGCGAGCGCCGCCCGGCCGAGACGACCCACGACGAGATCGTCAAGCTGATGGTGTCGGGGTAGGGGCAGATATTGGGGCTTGCGGCCCGGGCGCGGCGCTCGGCTGTATGCTCCAGGCCTTGCAGATGCAGACCGCGCTGGCTTGAGGCTGCGGGCGTCTGGACAAGCAATCCAGTTCTTTGCTGGATCATTGTTGTTCGGCATTGCCTTTGCCGATGAGGACTTCGTCCCATGAACACGCGCTACGACAGCACCACTGACAGCCTCTATATCGAGATCCGCCCGCTGCCCGCCCAGCGCAGCGTCGAGATCGAGGCGGACGTGGTGCTCGATGTGGGGCAGGACGGGAAGCCGGTCGGCTACGACATCCAGCACGCGTCGTCGAAGCGGGAGCTGATCGCACGAATCGTGCTGAAGGAGGATGAGCCGCAGGCGGCCGAGTGAGAAGCACAACCGCGCGCCATTCAAACGGGACCGCGGGGGCTCGCGCGCGGGCGAAGGCCGCTCGACTTTGATGCCGGGATCGAGGATTTTCTCGCCGAGGCGGGTGGAGCGGGCCCATTGAGGTGCGCGTTGGCCGGATAGATCAAGAGCCGTCCTTGACCCAACCTCGCTCGCGGGTCCGACAGGGGGAGATCGCATCATGCTGCTGCCGCCCGGCATAACATCGCCCGGCCAAGGCCTTGGCGGGGTCGTCTGGAACGTCCTCGGCCACACCTACTGGCCCAAGGCCGAGGCCGACGACTGCTTCTGCTTCGAGACCCTGGACCCGCCCGGCACCTTCGTGCCGCCGCACATCCATCCCTTCCAGGACGAGTTCATCTACGTCCTCGAGGGCAGCCTCGATCTGCGCCTCGGCGACGAGCAGCATGCCGCCGGGCAGGGCGCCCTCGTCCGCATGCCGCGCGGGATTCCGCACGCCTACTACAACAACACCGAGAAGCCGACGCGCGCGCTCTTCTGGGTGACGCCGGCCGGCCGTCTGAGGAAGCTCTTCGACGCGCTGCACGACCTCACCGACCCCGAGGAGGTCGTCCGCCTCTCCAAGCTGCACGAGGTCGACTTCCTCCCACCCGGCTGAGATCGAGAAGGCCCGGCCGGCGTCTCGTGCGGCACGCCGCCGCGTCCGGTTTCCCCGCCGTTGACGTCCGTTCGTCGCAGACCGACCCATGGGCGCCGCAAGGCTCGTCCCCTTGGCTCCTGCCCGATCCACCGAGGACGTAGGACAAAAAGGCAAGGGAGGACGCAGGATGCGTCGGTCTCGTCTCTTTCTTCGCCGGCTCGCGGCCGGCACCTGCGTCGCGTGGGGGTCCGCCATCGCCGACGAGGGCATCCCCGAGCCGACTGTGACGCGCTGAGGGCCGGGCGCTCCAGACGCCTGGCGGCGCGGGTATGGACTCCGCCGTGGCGCTGGCACCGCTGCGTGCCGCGCATATGGCAGCGCTCCTGTCGCTCCTGGGCACGCTCCTCTTCCTGGCCGTCGTCATGCGCGGTGGCAGTCCGCCGATGCGAGCCCGCCTGCGGCGCCTCGCCTGCGCCAGCGCCGGCCTCGCCTTGATCCTCGGTGCGGCCTGGCTCGTCGGGACAGCCGGCTACATCGCCGGCGCCGATGGCCTGGCCGGGGCCGTGGCTGCCGTTCCCGCCGTCGTCGCCTATATGAGCTTCGGCCAGCTTCTGGTGGCGAGGCTGGTGCTCCTGGCCGTGGCCGTCGTCGTGCTGCTCGACCTCGCAGCGTCGCCGCTGGTCGCCCTGCCCCTCGCCGTCCTGGCGGTGGCGCTCCAGCCGCTTCTGGCGCATGCCGGCGCCAAGGGCACCATCGTCCCGATCGTCGCCGAGACGCTTCATCTGCTGGCGGTCGGCGCCTGGATCGGCGGCCTTCTCCCGCTCCTTCTCTCCCTCTCGGCCGACGCCAGCCGGACCCTGCGCCGGTTTTCCGTCCTGGGCATGGTCGCCGTCGGCGTCATCGCCGCGACCGGCGTCACGATGGCAGCGACCATGGCGGGCGGCGTGCCCGGCCTGCTCGGCACGCCCTACGGCCTCGTGCTTCAGCTCAAGACCGGCCTCTTCATCGCCGTGCTCGCGCTGGCCGCGCTGAACCGCTTCGTTCTGGCCGGACGGCTCGAGGAGACCGGGTCGCGCTCACCCGTTCCCCTCCTCCGAGCGCTGCGCCTCTCGATCGCGGCCGAGCTTGGCCTGGGCCTCGTCATCGTCCTTGCGGCCGGCACCCTGGCCAGCCTGCCGCCGGGCGCCGAGGAGGCTCCTTCGTCGCTGCCCTGGCCGCCGATCCTTGCCGCCCTCGCCGTGCAGGCTGCCGCTCTTGCCGTCGTGGCGATGCTCTGGATGCGCTGCCACGGCCTCCTCCCGCACCCGCTCCGGAGCAATTCCTCATGACCGCCAGTCGCCGCCTACCCGCACCGCTCGCAGCAATGGGCGCGCTCGCCGTGCTCGGGCTTGCCCTTCTCGTGCCGCGGCCGGCTCTCGCCGAAGACGCGGTCACCGTCGATGGGGCGTGGTTCCGCTATCTCCTGCCGCAGGTCCCGGCCGGCGGGTACATGACGCTGCATAATGGCGGCGATCAGCCGGCCGTGCTGACCTCGGCCGCGTCGCCCGCCTGCGGCACGATGATGCTCCACCGCACCGAGAGCAGCGGCGGCACCGAGCGCATGGTGATGGTGAAGTCGGTCGCGGTGCCGGCGGGCGGAAAGCTCGCCTTCGCCCCCGGCGGCTATCACTTGATGTGCATGCACCCCAAGATGAAAGCCGGCGACAGCGTGCCGGTCACGCTCGCCTTCGAGGACGGCCGGAAGGTCACCGCCTCGTTCCGCGTCTACCCCGGCAACGAGACGCCCAAGAGCCCCTAGACCCGCGACCCGAGGGCGCGGCCCGGTTGCGCGGCTTCGCGGCGGGGCCCACCTGCGACGATGCAGGTGCGGGATTGCCGAGGAGAGATCGCATGGGCCTGAGGTCGCCGCAGACATGCCGGCGCCTTGGCGTGCGGCGCCGCCACATGCTGGCGCTGATGCCGCTGGCCGGTCTTTTGCTCGTCGGGCACGCCAAGGCCTCGGAGCCCGAGATCATCGGCGTCTCGGGCGCCGTTCCCTCCCTCGACCTCGCGATGACGGATGCCACGACCGGCAAGCCCGTCACGGCCCAGGACTTCCGGGGCAAGGTCGTGATGCTCTATTTCGGCTACACGCAATGCCCGGACGTCTGCCCGCTGACCCTGCAGAACCTGGCGGACGTGCTGAAGCGGCTGGGCAAGGCCGCGGACGACGTGCGCGTCCTTTTCGTCACCGTCGACCCCAACCGCGACACGCTGCCGATCCTCAAGGACTACACCGCCATCTTCGCGCCCCAGATCGTGGGCCTCCGGGGCGGCGCCAACGACCTCGCGCGCCTCGCCCGGCGCTACCGCATCGGCTACTCGGTGACACCCGCCAAGGACGGCCAGCCTTACGAGGTCACCCACTCCTCGGCGATCTACGTCTTCGACCGCGAGGGCGACCCGAAGCTTCTGATCCCTACCCTCGCAAGTGCCGATGCCGACGTCACCGCCATCGCGGCAGACGTGCAAAAGCTCCTGCGTGACAAAAAGAGCGGATGGCTCGGGGGGCTCTTTTGATGCGGCCGACGGCCTGGAGCCGGGAAGCCTGATGGCTGCCACCTCGTCGTCGTCCCGCCTGCCGGGCACCGATCTGCTGCCCTTCCTGCGAGAGCTGGTCACGGGCCGTCCGTCCGTCGATCGCGTCGTCCCGCTCGGCATCCTTCTGGCCGGCGCCGTCATCGCCTGGCTCTGCCACGCCTTCCCGGCGGCCATGCCGTTCTGGATGCCCTGGGAGTTCTCCTGGCTCGCCTGGCTCGGCACCGCCCTGCCGGTCTGGTGGTACCTGCGCGGCACGGCACTGCTGCCCAAAGCCGAGCGCCCGCATCCCGCCCGCCGCGCCGCCTTCCTCTTGGGCATGCTCGTCATCTACGCGGTCCTGCAGACCCGCTTTCTGTACCTGGCCGAGCACCTCTTCTTCCTCAACCGCATCCAGCACGTGGCGATGCACCATCTGGGCCCGTTCCTGGTGGCGCTGGGCATCGCCGGCGCACCGCTGCGGCGGGCCATGCCGCGGGCCGCCGTCCGGCTGCTCGACGCGCGTCCCGTTCAGCGGTTGATGGGCGTCCTTCAGCAGCCGCTCCTCGCTGCCGCCCTCTTCGTCGGCCTCGTCGCCTTCTGGCTGATCCCGCCCATCCACTTCCGCGCCATGATCGACCAGAACCTCTTCTGGGTCATGAACTGGAGCATGGTCCTGGATGGTCTTCTCTTCTGGTGCCTCGTTCTCGACCCGCGGCCGCGCCCGCCGGCCCGTCTGAGCTACGGCATCCGCGCCGCGCTGGCGGCCGGCGTCATCTTCCCGCAGATCCTGATCGGCGCCCTGATCGTCTTCTCGGGCCAGGACCTCTACCCCTACTACACCTTCTGCGGCCGCCTCTATCCGTCGATCGGGCCGATGTACGACCAGTTCGTCGGCGGCTTCGTCATCTGGGTCCCGACCGCGATGATGAGCGTCATCGGCCTTCTGCTCGTTCTGAATCATCTGCGCCTGCACGAGGAGGCTGCCGAGCCCTCCGACGACCCCGAAGCCGCCCGCATGAGCGCCCTCGCCGCCCGCTGGACGGGGCGGTAGGAGCTCTCCGCCGGATGGGCTCCCTCTCCGCGTGGCTCTCGCTCAATATCTGCCCGGGACCGACCCGGAGGGCATCGTCGCCGAGGCGGCGGAAGCAGGTGCCGAGATCGTGGTGCTGCCGGAGATGTGGTCGAACGGCTATCGTCGGTTCGACCCCGCCAGCGCCTCCGATCTCGCCGCCTGGAAAGACACAGGCATTCCTTGCGACGGAGCCTTCGTCCGGCATTTCAGAGAGCTCGCCCAGGCGCGTGGACTACACATCGTGGTCACGTTCCTGGAGGCGGGCTTTCCCAAGCCCTTCAATTCGGCGTTGCTCATCGACCCCCGGGGCCGGACGGCTCTCCATCATCGCAAGGTCTTCATCTGCGACTTCGATAGCCCGGAGCTCGCCTGCGGGCGTGGAAGCGAGTTCGCGGTTGCCGGCATCGAGACGGATGCCGGTCGCGTGAGCGTCGGCCTCATGATCTGCATGGACCGCGAGTTTCCGGAAGCTGCAAGCGAGCTTTCGCGCGCAGGTGCCGAGATCGCGCTTGTTCCAAACTGTTGCGACCTCGCGTCGGACAAGGTGGTGGGCGACGTGAGGATCGCCCAGACGCGCGGCCGCGCGTTCGAATCGGTCATCGGCATCGCCGTCGCCAACTATCCGGC
Organism: uncultured Alphaproteobacteria bacterium; assembly: GCA_963735065.1. Classification (GTDB taxonomy): domain Bacteria; phylum Pseudomonadota; class Alphaproteobacteria; order Geminicoccales; family Geminicoccaceae; genus CAVTJL01. Next base: position 1,884,063 of record CAVTJL010000001.1, read on the forward strand.
ACCGCGCTGCGATGGGCATTCCTTTGCCGTCCATCCCACCGGGGCGGTGATTGCCATGGGCGGCTCCGCGCCGGGGCTGGTTCTGGCCGACTTCGACCTGGAGCTGATCAGAAGCTGGCGCGCACAGGACCGCTTCCGGTGGGATGGATCTCACCGTCGCCCCACGGGATGACGCGACAGGCAATGCCGGCGGGCCCACTGGCTGCCCCCGGAAATGCTCAGCCCGCTGCCGGGCCCTCCAGCACCGCCCGGTCGCGCTCGACCAGGGCGATGAGCGCATCCATCACCGCCCGCACGCGCGGTGATCGGCGCAGGTCGGGGTGGACGAGCAGCCAGATCTCGCGGCTGACCGGCGGCTCATCGCTCTCGATCTCGACGAGCGTCGGATCGTCGTCCGCGAGAAAGCGAGGCAGCGCCGCGACGCCGAGCCCGGCGCGGCACGCCTCGTGGATCGTCGCGAGATCGTTGGCCCGGAGCACGACCGGCCGGCCCGCCGCGGCGCGCAGGAGCCAGCGCTGCTGCGGCACGTCGCCGAGGCTGTCGTCATAGCCGAGGAAGACCTGCTCGGCCGGTGAGGTCTGGGCCGCGTAGCTCGCGCCGGCGTAGAGCCCGTAGACAAGAAGGGAGAGGCGGCGCGTGACGACGGCGCCGTCCGTGGGGCGCGAGAGCCGGATCGCGAGGTCGGCCTCGCGGCGGCCGAGGCTCGCGGCCCGGGGCTCGCCGATCAGCTCGAGCTCGATGCTCGGATGGGCCGCGCGCAAGGGGCCGAGGCGAGGCGCCAGGAAGCGGCTCGCCAGCACCGGCGGCGCCGAGACCCGCACCGTTCCCGCCACGCCGGCCACACCCAGCACCCGCCGCTCGAGGCGCAGGACCTCGTCCTCGACGCGCGCCGCGTCCTCGGCCAGCCGCTCGCCCTCGGGCGTCAGCTGCCAGCCGCGCGCCAGCCGGTCGAAGAGGCGCACGCCCAGCGCCGCCTCGAGCGCATCCGTGCGCCGCGCCACGGTCGTATGGTCGACCCCGAGCCGCCTTGCCGCTGCCGACAGGCTGCCCGCGCCTGCCAGCGCCAGAAAATGCCTGAGATCGTCCCAGTCCATGGGTCTCGGTGGATTCCTGCGCAGAGATCATGCGTAATCGTGCAATTCCCGAGCGTCTGCGCGCAAGCGATATCTCCCGCCTGATCTCACCTGTCAGTCCCTGATCTCACCTGTCAGCGAAGGAGACCCGCATGGTCCAGACAGTGCGCTTCTACGAGCCCGGCGGCCCCGACGTGCTGCGGGTCGAGGACCTCGAGCTGCCGCCGCCGGGCCCTGGCGAGGTGCAGATCCGGCATCTCGCGATCGGCATCAACTTCGTCGACATCTATCAGCGCACCGGCCTCTACCCGGTGCCGGCGCTGCCGTCCGGGCTCGGTGTCGAGGGTGCCGGCATCGTCGAGGCCGTCGGCGCGGGGGTGGAGGGCTTCGAGCCCGGCGCCCGGGTGGTCTATGGCGGCCTTCCGGTGGGCGGCTATGCGGAGGCGCGCAACCTGCCCGCCTGGCGCCTGGTCCCGCTGCCGGGCGGGCTCGAGCCCGTCGCGACGGCGGCGCTCTTCCTCCGCGGCATCACGGCCTTCATGCTGCTCGAGCGGGTCCGGCCGGTGCGTCCCGGCGACGTGCTCCTGGTGCACGCCGCTGCCGGCGGCCTGGGCCTCCTCCTCACCCAGTGGGCCAAGCGCCTGGGTGCCCGCGTCATCGGCACGGTCGGCAGCGCTGCGAAAGCCGAGACGGCCTGCGCCAACGGCCTCGACCATGCGGTTCTCTATCGCGAGCAGGACTTTGTCGGCTGAGGTCCGCCGCCTCACCGACGGCCGGGGCGTCGACTATGCGATCGACGGGATCGGTGGCGACACGCTGATCAAGACCCTCGAGGCGGTCCGGCCCTTCGGCATGGTGGCGAGCGTCGGGCAGGCCGGCGGCCCGGTCCGCCCGATCGACATCGCCGAGCTCGGCCCCGGGCGCTCGCTGAGCCTCGCCCGGCCGAGCGTGCTGCGGCTGACCGCCGACCCGAGCAGCTACAGGGAAGCTGCCCGGGCGGTCCTGGCGATGGCGGCCGACGGCCTCGCTGCCGGCATCGGCGGCACCTGGCCGCTCGCCGGCGCGGCCGATGCCCACCGGGTGCTCGAGGCGGGGCGGACGACGGGCTCCCTGCTCCTCGTCCCCGACTGAGCCGGGGCGCCGGCGGCGCCGGCAGCCACGCTGCCTGGAACGCATGGCATGGCATGCCGTTGAGAAAAAAGCTGCTACGGAAGCCTCATGCCCCATGCCTCCTCCCGGCGCGTCGTCTATGCGGCGCTCGCCGGCAACCTGCTCATTGCCGTCACCAAGCTCGTGGCGAGCTTTTTCACGGGCAGCTCGGCGATGCTGAGCGAGGCCATCCACTCCTTCATCGACACCGGCGATCAGGGCCTTCTGCTTCTCGGCATGCACCGCGCGACGCGGCCGCCGGACAAGGAGCATCCCTTCGGCCACGGGCACGAGCTCTATTTCTGGTCCTTCGTCGTCGCGATCATGATCTTCGCGCTCGGGCGGCGGGGTCTCGATCTACGAGGGCATCGTCAAGCTGAGCGAGCCGGGTGAGCTCGAGTATGTCTGGGTCAGCTATGTGGTGCTGGGGCTCGCCTTCTGCTTCGAGGGCTGGTCGCTGCGCGCCGCGATCCAGGAGTTCCGCAAGGAGAAGGGCAACGACGGCTGGCTGCGCGCCGTTCGCCGCAGCAAGGACCCCACGGTGTTCACGGTGCTGCTCGAGGACAGTGCTGCGCTCCTGGGCCTCGTCTTCGCCTTTGCCGGCATCGCGTTGGGCCAGCTCTTGGACCTGCCGATGCTGGACGGTGTCGCGGCCGTTCTGATCGGCTGCCTGCTGCTCGCCGTCGCGGCCTTTCTCGCGAATGAGACGAGGAGCCTCCTGACGGGCGAGGCGGCCCATCCGGCCGTCGTCGCCGCCCTGCGTCGCCTGCTCGAATCGGATTCCGCCGTGGCGGGCGTCAACGATCTCCTGACGATGCATCTCGGCCCTCGCGACATCCTTCTCGCCGCCAGCCTCGACTTCAAGGACAGCCTCGACAGCGGCGCGGTGGAATCCGCCGTCGCCCGCCTCGACAGGCGGATCAAGGAGGCCCACCCCGAGGTGACGCGCATCTTCGTCGAGGCGCGCCGCGGCCCTGCCTCGGCGGCTCCGGCCGCCAGCTAGCCTCCTCGATGCCCTGCCGCTGACGGCGCCGGGCTCGCACGCGCGAGCCGCGGCCGAGGCAGGCAGCGGCAAGCGCCCTCGGTAGCAACCGCGTGAGAACATGGAGAAAATGTCATGCACGCGGCCCATTCTACGCTATAAGGCCCATTCCGATGGGGTACGCTTTATGGTTGATAAAGCTTCTCGGCCGGGGCGCTCGAGATCGCCGCTGATGGGCCTCTTCATCGTAGCCACGCTGCCGGCTGGCCGGCTTGTCGGCCGGATCGTGGGCGCATCGGGCGATCTCGCGGTCGTCGCGGCCCTCGAGGAGAGCGAGATTCCGGGCCCGGGGCTGCTGCTGCTCAAGCTGAGCGGCGTGGCGCTGCCGGAGGGTCGCTGCCGTCTCTTCCGTACCCGCGACGAGCTGGCCCGGGCAGCGCTGCGGGTGTCGCCGGCACCGGTCCCTGGCTCGCCGCGGCGGCGCTCGCCACCGCGGCTCGTGGCAACCGACACGCAATCGGCCGACATCTGAGCGGGGCTCGGCGTCGCGCGCTTGCCGTTGCCCGGCCGGCGCAGGTGGCAGGCGGGCGGCCGCGCGACGTTAGGCCGCTGTCACCGGTAACGTCTCTCGCGGTTCCTGCTCTCGCCAGAGGGCGAGGTGGTGACGAAGGCGGAGGCCCCGCCGTGATGCGGCTCCAGCCGCCCTTGCCAAAGCTTCGGCCGCCGGGGCGCCCTTCAGTATGGTGGCCTGGGTGCGGAACGGCAGGGTCGTGCCGCGTTGTTGCGCAGCGCGATCACCAGCCGGTAAAAGAGCATTCATCCACGGTTTGCCCCGCGCGGCCTCGTTTCAATCGTTCGACCCCGGCGTTCTGGCTTGTCGGGCGCGGACGGCAATGGTCAGGATGGAGATGATGCGTCGCATCCGTAAGGTCGTGTTTCCCGTAGCCGGACTAGGCACGCGCATGCTGCCGGCGACCAAGGTGCTGCCCAAGGAGATGCTGCCGGTCGTCGACAAGCCGATCGTTCAATACGCGGTCGAGGAGGCTGCTGCGGCCGGTGTGGAGACCTTCATCTTCATCACGGGCCGGGGGAAGGCCGTCATCGAGGATCATTTCGATCGCGCGGTGGAGCTCTTCGATACCTTGGCCAGGCGCCAGAAGATGAGCGAGCTCGAGGCGCTGACCGGCGGCCTGCCCGTGCCTGGCGAGATGGTCTATCTCCGCCAGCAGGAGGCCAAGGGGCTGGGCCACGCCGTCTGGTGCGCCCGCCACATCGTCGGTGACGAGCCCTTCGCGGTGATGCTGGTCGACGACCTCATCGATGCCAAGACGCCCTGCCTCGCCCAGATGGCCGAGGCCCATGAGCGGACCGGCGGCAATATCGTGGCCGTCATGGAGGTGCCGTCCGAGCACACCGCCCGCTACGGTGTCCTCGATCCGGGGGCCGTCGATGATCGGCTGATCGAGGTGCGTGGCCTCGTCGAGAAGCCGGCGCCCGAGGTGGCGCCCTCGCGGCTCGCCGTGATCGGCCGCTACGTGCTGATGCCCGAGGTGTTCGGCCATCTCGATCGGCACGAGGTCGGTGCCGGCGGCGAGATCCAGCTCACCGACGCGATGGCGGCGATGATCGGCTCCACGCCCTTCCACGGGCTGCGCTTCGAGGGCGAGCGTTTCGACTGCGGCGACAAGCTCGGCTATCTCGAGGCGATCGTGGCGCTGGCCAGTCGGCGTCCGGAGCTGGCCGAGGGCATGAAGGCCATTCTTCGTCGTTACGGATGACATTGCTCCGGTCCGGCTCCGTCCGGGCTTGACCCATAAGGGGAGTGTTCGATGCGGATTGCGATGATCGGCAGCGGCTATGTCGGGCTCGTCTCCGGCGCGTGCTTTGCCGAGTTCGGCGTCGAGGTTGTCTGCGTCGACAAGGCGGCAGAGAAGATCGAGATGCTGCGCAAGGGCGACATCCCGATCTACGAGCCCGGCCTGCAGGCCATGGTGGCGCGCCACGCGGAGGCGGGCCGGCTCACCTTCACGACCGACCTCGCCGAGGCGATCGACGGTGCCGATGCCGTCTTCATCGCCGTCGGCACCCCCACCCGTCGCGGCGACGGCCATGCCGACCTCACCTACGTCTTCTCGGCCGCGGAGGAGATCGCCGAGAATCTCAAGGCGCCGACGCTCATCGTCACCAAGTCGACCGTGCCCGTCGGCACCGGCAGGAAGCTTCTCAAGTTCTTCCGCACGCGCCGGCCCGATCTCGATATCGAGGTCGCCTCGAACCCCGAGTTCCTGCGCGAGGGCTCGGCCATCGAGGACTTCCTCAGGCCCGACCGCGTCGTCTGCGGTGCCGAGAGCGAGCACGCGCGGTCCGTCCTCTCGGCCCTCTACAGGCCCTTGAATCTGATCGAGACGCCGATCCTCTTCACGACGATCGAGACGGCCGAGCTGATCAAGTACGCAACCAACAGCTTCCTCGCGACCAAGATCACCTTCATCAACGAGATGGCCGACCTCTGCGAGCAGGTCGGCGCGGACGTCCAGCAGGTCGCCAAGGGCATCGGCCTCGACGGCCGCATCGGCCGCAAGTTCCTGCATGCGGGACCGGGTTATGGCGGCTCCTGCTTTCCCAAGGACACGCTGGCCCTCCTGCGCACGGGCGAGCATTTCAACTCGCCGCTGAGGATCGTCGAGACGGTCGTCAGCGTGAACGAGGGCCGCAAGCGGCGCATGGTCAGGAAGATCGTCGAGGCCTGCGGCGGCAGCGTCGCCGGCAAGACGATCGGCGTGCTGGGCGTCACCTTCAAGCCCAACACCGACGATATGCGCGACAGCCCGAGCCTCGTCATCGTGCCGGCCCTGCAGGGGGAGGGTGCGACCGTCCGTGCCTTCGACCCGGAAGGCATGAAGGAGGCCGAGAAGCTCATGCCCGGCGTCGTCTGGTGCACGGATCCCTACCAGGTCATGGAGAAGGCGGACGCGCTCGTCCTGCTGACCGAGTGGAACATCTTCCGGGCGCTCGACCTCGAGCGCGTCCACGAGCTCATGCGCACACCCTTGATCGTGGACCTGAGAAACGTCTTCGATCCGGCCGAGGTGGCAAAGGCGGGCTTCGCCTATGCCGGCATCGGCCGGCCGGCAATATCTGCCAGCTGAGCCGTCGCCCGGATCGCCAGGTCCGGTCGATCCGGGAGGATTTGATAGGCAAGATCATTCTTGGAAGACGAGGATCTTCATGACCGAGCCGGGGCATCGCTTCCATCGGACAATTCTGCGTGAGTACGACATTCGTGGCATCGTCGGCGAGACGCTGTTCCCGGCGGACGCGCGGGCGATCGGCCGGGCCTTTGCCACGATCGTCCTGGCAGGCGGCGGCAAGCGCGTCTGTGTCGGCCGCGACGGGCGGCTGAGCTCGCCCGAGCTCGAGGCCGCTGTCGTCGAGGGGGTGCGTGCGGCGGGCGCCGACGTCCTCCATATCGGCCTCGGACCCACGCCGATGCTCTACTACGGCGTTCACGAGCTCGGGGCGTCAGGGGGCATCCAGGTCACCGGCTCGCACAACCCGCCGACGCATAACGGCTTCAAGATGATGCTCGGGACGAGCCCGTTCTTCGGCGACGGCATCCAGGAGATCGGCCGGCGCGCTGCCGCCGGGGACGTGGCGAGCGGCGCCGGCGGCCTCGAGGAGATCGACATCTTCGAGCGCTACGTGGCGCGCCTGCTCCAGGACTATCACGGCACCCGCCCGCTTCGTGTCGTCTGGGACGCGGGCAATGGTGCCGCCGGCCCCGCCATGCAGGCGCTGGCCGATCGGCTGCCGGGTGAGCATCGCTGTCTCTTCGCGGAGATCGACGGGCGCTTCCCCAACCACCATCCCGACCCGACCTTGCCCGAGAATCTCGAGCATCTCGTCGCCGCCGTCGCGGAGGACGGGGCCGAGATCGGCATCGCGTTCGATGGCGACGGCGACCGCATCGGCGTCGTCGACGGCCGGGGACGGATCATCTACGGCGACCAGATCCTCCAGATCCTGGCGGCCGACCTGCTCGGCCGGCACCCCGGCGCGACGATCATCGCGGACGTCAAGGCGAGCAAGGTGCTGTTCGACGAGGTGGCCCGGCTCGGCGGCACGCCCTTGATGTGGAAGACGGGTCACTCGCTCATCAAGGCCAAGATGGTCGAGACCGGCGCCCCCCTTTCCGGCGAGATGTCGGGCCATATCTTCTATAAGGATGGCTTCTACGGTCACGACGACGCGCTCTATGTGGCGATCAGGCTCTTGGACATCCTGGCGCGGGGACAGCGCTCGCTGGCCGATCTTCGCGATGCGATGCCCGAGACCTTCAACACGCCCGAGCTCCGCTTCGACTGCTCCGAGGAGCAGAAGTTCGAGGCGATCCGCCGCCTCAAGGAGCAGCTGCGCGCCGAGGGCGGTGAGGTGAGCGAGGTCGACGGCGTGCGCGTCACCACGGCCGAAGGCTGGTGGCTGCTGCGCGCCTCGAACACCCAGGCCGTGCTGGTCGCCCGTGCCGAGGCGCAGAGCGCCCCGGCCCTTGACCGTCTCAAGGACGAGATCCGCCGTCGCCTGACCGACGTGGGCCTCGAGCCCCCGGCCTCCCTCTAAGGCGGTCGATGGCAGCGCGCACGCTTCCTGAGCCGACGACGGCGGATGGTGACGTCGCGGCGGACGCGGCGCCTGCCGGGCCAGCGTCCCTGCTGCCGCTGCCGACGATCCGGCTGAGGGCGCCGGACGGCCTGGAGCTTCGCGCCGCCTTCATCCGCCCGCCCGCGATGGCGCCGCGCGCGACGGTCGTCCTGCTGACGGGTCGGGCCGAGTTCATCGAGAAGTATGCCCAGACGATCGACGAGCTGACGGCTGCGGGATTCGCCGTGGCGGCGCTGGACTGGCGAGGGCAGGGTGGCTCCTCGCGCCTCATCCCCGGCGCGCTGGCGCGCGGCCATGTCCGCGACTACGAGCGGTATCTGGAGGATCTCGACACGCTGCTCGCGGCCGCCTCGGCCGAGGGCCTGCCCGCGACGCGTCTCATGGTCGCCACCTCGATGGGGGGACATATCGGCCTCAGGCATCTGGCCGAGCGCCCGGCGGGTTTCAAAGGGGCCGTCCTGATCGCGCCGATGATCGACATCAACTTCGGCGCGCTGCCCTACTGGCTGGTCAGGCGCGCGGCGCGCTTGGCCGTGCGTCTCGGGCGCGCGGAGCGCTACGCCTTCGGCCAGCGCGACCCGGATCATGAACGCTGTCCCTTCGAGGGCAACCCGCTCACGAGCTCGGCCGAGCGCTACGCGGCCTGGCGGGCGCTCCAGCGACGCCATCCGGAGCTCAGCCTGGGCGGCGTCACCTTCGGATGGCTGGATGCGAGCGTGCGCTCCATCGGCGCCCTCAGGCGGCCCGGCTGGGCGGAGCGGCTCGATCTGCCGGTGCTGCTGCTTCAGGCCGGTGCGGACAGCGTGGTGAGCAACGGGGCGCAGGACGCGCTCGTGGCCCGTCTGCCGCGGGGGCGGATCGCCCGGTTCCCCGGTGCGCGCCACGATCTGCTCTGGGAGGAGGACGCCGTCCGGCGCCAGGTCCTGGACGCGATTACGGGCTTTCTTGGCTCCTGCCTCGAGCCCACGGAGCGCGAGGCCGCCCTCAGCTCCTGAGGTGGCTCAAGGCCAGCTCGATCGCCTGGCCGATCATCGCCGGCGTCACCCGGTTCGTGTTGATGTTGTAGCGAGAGCAATGGTAGCTCGCGACCAGGATCCGGCCGGGCGCCGGCTCGTGGACGGCGCCGTGCGCGAACGGATGACGGGTGGCGCTCGCCTTGAAGACGCGCAGCACAGAGGCATGGGCGATGCGCCCCAGCGCCAGGACCACCCGAGGTGCGGGCTCGATCAGCAGCTCGTCCTCGAGGAAGGAGCGGCAGTGGGCTATCTCGCCGGTCTCGGGCTTGTTGGCGGGCGGCACGCAGCGCACGGCGTTGGTGATCCGGCAGCCCACCAGCTCGAGACCGTCGTCCGGCCGCTCCTCGAAGCGGCCGCGGGCCAGCCCGGCGGCCAGCAGGGCCGGATAAAGCACGAGGCCCGCATAGTCGCCGGTAAAGGGGCGCCCGGTGCGGTTGGCGCCCCTGAGGCCCGGCGCCAGCCCGACGATCAGGAGCGGCGCATCGCCGGGGCCGAAGGATGCCACCGGCGCGTTGTGCCATGCGGGAAAGCGCTGGCGCTGCTCCGCACGAAACGCGGCCAGCCGCGGGCAAAGCCCGCAGTCGGGGGACGGTGCCGACCGCAAAGGATCACTCGGGCTCGGCGTCGTCGAACTCGTCCTCGAGCTCATCCTCGAGCTCGTCGTCCTCGAGGTCGTGCTCGGGCCCGAACGCTCGCGGCCCGTGGACGCGGGCGATCATCGGCTGCAGGTCGACGAGGTCGACGAAGGTGTCGGCCTGGCGTCGCAGCTCGTCCGCGATCATCGGAGGCTGGGTGCGGATGGTGCTGATCACGGTCACGCGAACGCCGCGCCGCTGGACGGCCTCGATCAGTCGGCGGAAATCGCCGTCGCCCGAGATCAGGACGATGTGATCCGCGCGCTCGCTGACCTCCAGGATGTCGACGGTGATCTCGACATCCATGTTGCCCTTGAGCTTGCGCCGTCCGGTCGGCTGCGTGAACTCCTTCAGCGGCTTGGTCACCATCGTGTAGCCGTTGTAGTCGAGCCAGTCGACCAGCGGCCGGATGGGCGAGTACTCCTGCTCGTCGAGCAGGGCCGTGTAGTAGTAGGCGCGAATGAAGCGGCAGTTCGCCGACAGAGCCTCGAGCAGGCGCTTGTAGTCGATATCGAAGCCCAGGGCGCGAGCCGCCTGATAGAGGTTCGCGCCGTCGATGAAAACGGCCACCCGATCTTGAGGGTGAAACCACCGTGTCGGCGCTGGCGCGCCCATGGCAGAGTCTCCGCGATTGCTGAGTTGAGGATGGGCCGCCACGCTTCTGTCACCTATATGCAACAAGCTGCGCCATCATCGAGGATGCCACAGCCTGAAAGCTAGTTCGGCGAAGGAGCAGGCATAGCCTGATGGTCCAAATGGACCCGAGTCTTTCTATGGTCTCCGTTCCGGCACGCGTAGGCCGCCCTGTCTATGTCAAAAAATGGACGCAGCGAGCGAGTTCTGAGTTTTGGCTTAAGAATTCAGCAGCCACTGCTTGCACAAATGTACAGCAAAGCGCAGCCCTCGCAAGGGGCGAGAGCGACCTCTTGGCGCATGGCGTACCCGTCGAGCGGCGCCGCGGTTTGCGTTGCGGCACTGGAGGCGCTATCTAGGAGAGCACAGCCTTCGCTTCCACGGGGAACCGCCGTATGGCCCGCATCACCGTCGAGGATTGCATCCTTCGTGTTCCGTCGCGTTTCGAGCTCGTGATGCTCGCGGCCCAACGCGCGCGGGACATCTCCGCCGGATCGTCGCTGACCCTCGACCGCGACAACGACAAGAACCCGATCGTGGCGCTGCGCGAGGTGGCCGACGGCTCGATCGACCTCGATCATCTCCGCTACGAGCTGATCCACGGGCTGCGCCGTCATGTCGAGCTGGACTCCGAGGAGCCGGCCGACCTCCAGCAGGAGCTGGACGCGCTGATGCCGCCCTCGGACGGGGGGGCCGTGGCGCCGATGCCCGCCGGCGTGAGCTACGGCGAGTTCGATGTGGCGGACGAGGACTGACATCGGCCGGGAGGCTCTTCAGGGGTAGCCGTTGATGGGACCCGTGGCCGAGCCTCTTCCTTTGATCGCACCGCCGCCCCCGCCGGCGGTGCCTCCTTCCGATAGTGTCGTGCCGCAAGGGCAGGCTCGCCGCCGCCCGATCATGCGGCAGTACGAGCTCGTCGAGCGCGTCAAGGGGTACGATCCCGACGCCGACGAGGATCTCCTGAACCGGGCCTACGTCTTCGCCATGAAGGCGCACGGGCCCCAGCTCAGGGCGTCCGGCGATCCCTATTTCCACCACCCCGTCGAGGTGGCCGGCATCCTGACCGGCCTCAAGCTCGACAGCGCCTCGATCGCGACGGCACTGCTCCACGACACCGTCGAGGACACCGGCGCCACGATCGAGGAGATCTCGCGCCTTTTCGGGCCCGTGGTGGCACGCCTCGTCGACGGCGTGACCAAGCTCAACAAGCTCGAGCTCCAGTCGGCCCAGACCGCGCAGGCCGAGAACTTCAGGAAGCTGCTGCTCGCGATGTCGGAGGACATCCGCGTGCTTCTCGTGAAGCTCGCGGACCGTCTGCACAACATGCGCACGCTGCACTTCATCAAGGACCCGGCCAAGCGCCGCCGCATCGCCGCCGAGACGATGGAGATCTATGCGCCGCTCGCCGAGCGCATCGGCATGGATCGGCTGAGGGCGGAGCTCGAGGATCTGGCCTTCGCCGAGCTGCAGCCCGACCAGCGGGCCAGCATCGTCCACCGGCTGAGCCGCCTGCGCCGCGACGACACCCAGCAGATCGACCGCATCATCGAGGCGCTGGGCGCCACGCTGGCCGCCGCCGGCATCGAGTCCGAGATCACCGGCCGCGAGAAGTCGGCGCTCTCCATCTGGCGCAAGATGGAAAGCAAGAACATCAGCTTCGAGCAGCTCTCCGACATCATGGCCTTTCAGGGTCATCGTCGAGAGCGTCGCCGAGTGCTACGCGGCGCTGGGCATCATCAACGGCCGCTACCACATGCTGCCCGGCCGCTTCAAAGACTATATCAGCACGCCCAAGCCCAACGGCTACCGCTCGCTCCACACCACCATCATCGGCCCCGAGCGACGCAAGATCGAGGTGCAGATCCGCACCCGCGACATGCACGAGGTGGCCGATCTCGGCGTCGCCGCGCACTGGGCCTACAAGGATGCGGAGCGCATCACCGAGGGCAAGCGCTACCGCTGGATCCGCGAGCTCCTCGACATCCTCGAGCATGCCATCGAGCCGCAGGAGTTCCTCGAGCACACCAAGCTCGAGATGTACCAGGACCAGGTCTTCTGCTTCACGCCCAAGGGCGATCTCATCGCCCTGCCGCGCGGCGCCACGCCGGTCGACTTCGCCTACGCCGTCCACAGCGAGGTCGGCGATCACTGCGTCGGCGCCAAGGTCGACGGCAGGCTGGTGCAGCTGCGCACGCCGCTCGGCAACGGCGACCAGGTCGAGATCATCACGAGCAAGAGCTCGGGCCCCAGCGCCGCCTGGGAGCGCTTCGTCGCCACCGGCAAGGCGCGCGCCCGGATCCGCCGCTACCTCCGCACCCGGCAGCGCGGCGACTTCGTCGAGCAGGGCCGCGAGCTCCTGCAGCGCCAGGCCAAGGCCGACCAGCTCCAGGTGAGCGAGAAGCTGCTCGAGAAGGCGCTCGAGACCCTGCCCCAGAAAACCGTCGAGGACCTGCTGGCGGCGCTGGGCGAGGGCACCATCGGCCCCAAGCTCGTCCTCGATGCCGCCTTCCCCGAGCGCAAGAGCCGGCAGCCGGCGAAGGGCCGGCCCCAGGTGGCGAAGATCCTGCCGCTGCGCCGCCCGCCCAGTGCCGCCGCCGCGGCGCAAAGGATGCCGATCCAGGGCCTGCCCGATGGCGTGCTCTTCACCTATGCCGGCTGCTGCCACCCGGTCCCGGGCGACCCCATCGTCGGCGTGGTGCGCACCGGCCGCAGCGTGGCGATCCACAAGAACGACTGCGCCACGATCGTGCGCGACCCGGCAGCGCAGGAGCGGGCGCTCGACATCGGCTGGAACGACCAGGGCACGCCGCCCCGCGCCACGGCCCGGATCGTCGTCATGGGGATGAACGAGCCCGGCGTGCTGGGCACCATCTCGACCATCATCGGCCGCCAGGACGGCAACATCACCGACGTCAAGTTCGGCCGCCGCCAGCCCGAGCTCTACGAGATGTTCCTCGACGTCGAGGTCGAGGGCCTCGATCAGCTCCACCGCATCATGGCGGCGCTCAGGGCCGCCGGCGGGGTCTGCTCGGTCGAGCGCGCCGAGGGTTGACGTCCGCCGCGGCGGAGGCAAGTCTCCCTAGTCCGGTGGGCGGCTGCACGGGGCGCCGGGCTCCGCCGGGTGACCCCGAGGCAGGGGAAGGTGATGGTCTTCCGGAGCAGGCACACGCCGACGCTCGGGCGGCGCGTCCGCTCAATGCTGTGGCCGGCGAGCGGCTGGCGGCGTGCCGGCCGCTATATCCTGTTCCGGGTCAAGCGCCTGCCAGGCTCGCCGCACAGCATCGCGGCCGGCCTCGCCAGCGGCGCCGCGGTGTCGATGACGCCCTTCATGGGCCTCCACTTCCTGATGTCCTTCGCGGTCGCCTTCGTCGTGCGCGGCAACTACCTCGCCGCCGCCATCGGCACGGCCGTCGGCAATCCCTGGACCTTCCCCTTCATCTGGGCCGGCACCTACCGTCTCGGCAGCTTCATGCTGGGCAACCGGCTGGGGCATCTGCCGCCGTTCGAGCATCTCAGCCTCGGCGCCCTTCTGCACCGGATCGAGCTGCTCCTTTGGCCCATGACGCTGGGCTCGCTGCCGATAGCGCTCGTCGTCTGGGTCGGCACCTACTTCGTGACCGTTCGCCTCGTCGCGGCCTTCCAGCATGCCCGCCGCCTCCGCCGCGAGCGACGCCGCCTCGCCGCCAGCGGCGTTCACATGGTGCCCGACTAGGGGCGTCGACACAAACGCCTGGCGAGAATTTCCTATAGAATTATCAACTATTAGTACATAGAGTCGTCGCCGTCCAGCGGAGGGCGGCGACGGGATGAGCGACGAGCGGCGCAAGACGGCAACGCTGACGATCGCGCGCGCCAGAAGCGTCGCGTTCGTCGGGCTCGAGATCGCCGAGATCGACGTCCAGGTCCAGGTGAGCCCGGGCCTGCCGGCCTTCGCCATCGTGGGCCTGCCCGACAAGGCCGTGGCCGAGAGCCGCGAGCGGGTGAGGGCGGCGCTCACCACCATGGGCCTGGCCCTGCCGCCGCGGCGGGTCACCGTGAACCTGGCGCCGGCCGACCTCGCCAAGGAGGGCAGCCACTACGACCTGCCGATAGCGCTGGCCGTCCTGATGGTCATGGGCGTGCTGCCGGCCGACCTCGCCGAGGGTCGGCTCGCGCTGGGCGAGCTGGCGCTGGACGGCGGCATTCAGGCGGTGGCGGGCGTGCTGCCGGCGGCCATCGCCGCGGCCGAGCGCGGGATGGGCCTCATCTGTCCCGAGGCCAGCGGCCCCGAGGCCGCCTGGCTCGCCGGCGAGGTGCCGATCCTGGCAGCACCCACCCTGATGGCGCTGGTCGACCACGCCCGCGGCTTCCGGCTCCTCGAGCCGCCCACGCCTCGGCTGCTCGACGAGGACGGCACGATGCCCGACCTCCGCGAGGTGAAGGGTCAGGAGACCGCAAAGCGCGCCCTCGAGATCGCCGCGGCTGGCGCGCACAATCTCCTGATGGTCGGCCCGCCCGGCTCGGGCAAGTCGATGCTGGCCGCCCGCCTGCCGGGCATCCTGCCGCCGCTCGACCCGGCCGAGGCGCTCGAGGTCGGCATGATCCAGAGCATCGGCGGCCGCCTCCTGGACGGCCGGCTCGGCCGGCGCCGCCCCTTCCGCAGCCCGCACCATGCGGCCTCGATGGCGGCCATGGTGGGCGGCGGCACCCATGCCCGCCCCGGCGAGGTCTCCCTCGCCCACAAGGGTGTCTTGTTCCTCGACGAGCTGCCGGAGTTCGGCCGGCAGGTGCTGGAGGCGCTGCGCCAGCCGATCGAGACCGGGCAGGTGACGGTGGCCCGCGCCAACCTGCACGTCACCTATCCCGCGCGCTTCCAGCTCGTGGCCGCGATGAACCCCTGCCGCTGCGGGCATCTCGACATGCCGGCGCTCGCCTGCCCGAAGGCGCCGCGCTGCGCCGTCGACTATCAGGGCCGCATCTCGGGCCCGCTCCTCGACCGCATCGACCTCCATGTGGACGTCCCGGCCGTGTCCCCGGGCGACCTCGACCTGCCGGCACCTGCGGAAGGCTCGCGCGAGATCGCGGCCCGCGTCGCCGCCGCCCGCGCCCTCCAGTCCGAGCGCTTCGCCGCCGTCGACCGCCCCGAGCTGCGCACCAACGCCGAGGCCGACGGCGAGGTCCTGGAAAAAATAGCGCCCCTCGACCCGGCCGGCCGCCAGCTCCTGCGCCGCGCCGCCGACCTCTTGCACCTCTCGGCGCGCGGCTGGCACCGCGTTCTGCGCGTCGCCCGCACCATCGCCGACCTCGACGGCTCGGAGCCGATCACAAAGCCCCACATCGCCGAAGCCATCGGCCTCCGCCGCCGCCAGCCGGGGAAGGGGTGACAGGTCACGTCAGCCTACCGGCGCCGCACAGCGTGCCAGCCCAGTCGGGGCCCACGCAGGAGCGGCAACAAGGCGCGGCCGGCCGAGCCACCAACCTCTCGAGGCAAGCCGCAACACATACGCCAGCGTCGGCCGCGGTCTACCCTGCCCCATCGCCGTGACGCATCGGCCCTGAGCTCAGGGAGCAAGGCAGATGTGGATCGCCTTTCTTGTCTACCTTGTGCTCACAGCCGCCATGTTCGGCTGGCTTGTCCCGTGGCTGGGGGACACTCCGCCGTGGCGGAGCGCCACGCCCGCGATCAGCTGGTATGCGTATCTCAAGGACTGGCAGACCGGCATTGGCGCGCTCGTCGGCATCCTCGGCCTCGTGGTCGTCGAGGCCGTCAACCGATGGCTCGAGCGCCAGCGCGCCGTCCGGGAGCGGCGCGACAAGCAACAGGCGATAGCCGCGGCGCTGGCCTGGGAGGTCAGGGAGTGCGAGGAGCGGCTCGGGATCGCCCGGAACAACATCGACGATGCTCTGGACGTCTTGGGGGACGCGAAACCGGCCAAAATGAGCCTGTCGGGTAAGCTCGCCTTCTCCCTGCGGCTACCCGCGCCTGTCGTGCTCAGCAATCTCGTCTTGGATCTGCATCTCCTCGACGGTGATCTCCGCAGGGCGGTTATGAGCTTCTACAATCGGCTCCAATCCGCGGAGCGCGACGTCAGCCGAAACATCGGCCTGAGGGTCGCGGAGCGGCACGACGGCTCGACCAGCCCGGAGGTCTCGCGTGCCGAGCTGGAGCAGGTGCGTCTAGGCATCAATCAAGCGCTTGAGGCCGCGGCGCCGTTGCGGCAACGCTTCGGCGCTCTAATCTCCCCTGAGGAGGATCCCTGGCGGGACATGCCCGATCGCGCTCCCGCTCTCTCAGGGTCGATCTATGCCTGCTGGTGGACAGGCGAGTCCTATGGGTGTCACCATCAGCATCCTGAGAGACGGCAAGAGGGCGGGCCGGGCAGGCGCACCGGAGCGTCGTCGGGGCGTTGAGCAGGCTGGTGGTTCCGGCGTCGGAAGCCTAATATAGGACCGTCGCTGTCAAAGGTGCCGAAGATGATCGGGACGCAGTCGCTGCACCTTCCATTGCACGTCGAGCGAAGATCTGACGGGCTCGTGGTCAGTTGCCCGGAGATCCGGGGCCTGAGTTTCTTCGCGCCGAGCTTGGCGGTGGCGCTCCGATCCCTGCGGCCCGCGGCGGTGCGGCTGCTGAAGCTCAATCACGACATCGATGCCAGCGTCAGCATCGTGGGTCCCGGCCCGGATGAGGACCCTGAGCGGGCCGATCCCGAGCGGGCCCTGGGGTCGGCTCAGCCGGCCCTCCTTGTCGTGGCCCGCCGGGGCCGCGTCTCTACCGCGTCCTTCTGACAGCGGGCGTGGCGGACCTTGACGGGCAGACGATCGACCGAATCATGCGTCGCCTGGGCTGCAGCCCAGATCTCGGCAGCGACAACGGGTCCAGCAAGATCTGGAACCCGCCGCCCAACCCGGGCGGGCGCCCCTCCACGCTGGTGAGCTATCCGCAGCCCTCGGACGTTCTGCGAAAGAAGCTGGTGGACGAAGGCTTCGTGGCCTCCGACGAGGACTTCGACCGGCTCCTCGACCCCTAGCGTCCGCTCTCGAAGATCCTCGCCAACTCCCCGACGAGAATGTCATCAGCGAGCGTTATATCGCCGAGACCATCGGTCTCCACCGCCGGCAGCCGGGGAAGAAGTGACGCGTCGCCGCGGGCAGCTAGCCGGCCGGAACGCGAGCGGACAGGCGGTAGAGACGGCGGGCGGTGTCGCCGAAGATCGAGGCGCGGTCCTCAGGCGACAGATCCGCCAGGATGGCCTCCAGCGTGCGGAGCTGGTGCGCCATGTCGCACATCAGCCGCTCGATCGGCAGGTTGCTGCCCCACATGCAGCGCCCGGGCCCGAAGCGCTCGACGACATGGCGGACCGGCCCGGCGAGCCGGTCTGCCTCCCAGCCTCGCGAGATCGTCCACAAGCCGGAAAGCTTGACCGCCACGTTCGGGCAGCGGGCAGTTTTGGCGATGCCCTCCCTCCAGACCGCCTCGTTCCCCGGCAGGTCCGGCTCCATCTGGCCCAGATGGTCGATGATGATCGGAAGGCCCGGCAGCTCCTCGGCGAGGTCGGCGATCTCGAAGAGCTGCTCGGGCAGGGCGATCACGTCGAGGGACAGGCCCGTTCTCGCAAGGCGCGCGGCCCCGGCCCGAAAGCGATCGTCGCGTGCCAGCCCCGGTCCCGCCGCGAACCGCCAGGGCGAGCGGTCGCGCCACGCGATGCCGACCCGAACGCCCCGCAGGCGCCCGTTCGCCATGAGCAGCTCGAGGTCCCGATCGAGCGTCGGCGCCAGCAGGTCGATGTGGGCCACGCTGGCGTCGGGCAGGCCGGCCGAATCGGCCAGCGCCTCGAGCCAGCGGGTCTCCGCGGCGGGGTCGGCAGCGCCCGGCGCCGCCTCGACATGCACCGTCTCGACGATGCCCAGGCCCGCGCTGTCGCGCCGATAGTCCGCCGGCAGGTAGTCCTGCTTGATGGCGCTGTGATCGCCGAAGGGGCGAGGCGGCGCATCCTTCCGCAGCCACGCGTAGGGGAACATCGACAGGTCCCACAGATGGTGGTGGGCGTCGACGATACCCGATCGAGGCGCTGCGGCGGTCATGCGGCTCGTCGCTGTCGTGGCTGGCAGGAGCTGAGTCGGGTGATAGCAGCCTGCGGGGTGCCGTGCGAGCGGCTCGTCGAGCCGCGGGGCCCGCGCTCGGGGCATCCCCTGCTATGGCCCACGCCTGCCTCGAGGGACGCGTGGCCCGGCGCCAAGTAAGGTTACCGCTCGGGGGCACTCAAGGGCATGCGGTCATGAAACGTGCTTGGCTCGTCGGCCTTGTCGTCGTCGTTCTCGTCGGCCTCGGGATCCCGGTGCGGGCGGCGGATCTGCCCGGTGCGCGCGACTATCCGGGCATGCCGCGCTTCGAGGGCTCGAGCCTGATCGGCACGCAGGCGCTGCCCTTCGACGCCTTCGTCCTGGCCACGGGGCCGGTCACGCAGGACAGCGCCTTCCAGTGGCAGCTCGCGGAGAAGCTCGACGTCGAGGGCAAGATCTCGGGCTACGTCTATGCCATCGCCCGAGGCCACACGACGCTCGAGGTCTTCCGCAACTACGAGGCGGCGCTCAAGAATCTGGGCTTCGAGACCTTGTTCAGCTGCGAGGGCGACGGCTGCGGCCGCGCGGATTTCCTGGCCCAGCAGATCTACAAGGACAGCCACGTGATGCAGAACGGCGGCATCCGCAGCGCCCAGGCCGTCATCTACGGCCAGGACATCCGCTATCTCGCCGCCAAGCGATCGAAGGACGGGCAGGACACCTACGCCTCGCTGCTGGTGGGCCGCGAGAGCGCCATGGGCGGGGACGACCAGGACACGCTCTCGGCCGTGCTCCACATCATCGAGCCCAAGCCCATGGGCCAGGCGCATGGTCCTGGTCGACGCCGCCAGGATGGACAGCGAGATCGGCTCGAGCGGGCATGTGAGCCTCTACGGCATCCACTTCGACACCGACAGCGCCGTCATCAAGCCCGAATCCGAGCCCACGCTCGCCGAGATCGCCAAGCTCCTGAAGGCGGAGCCCGCCATGAAGCTCTGGATCGTCGGCCACACCGACAATGTCGGCGGCTACGACCACAACATGAAGCTCTCCGCGCGCCGCGCAAAGGCCGTGCAGGCCGTCCTCACCGGCCGCTTCGGCATCGCATCCTCGCGGCTGCACGACGCCGGCGTCGGCTTCCTCGCCCCGGTCGCCCCCAACACCAGCGAGGAGGGCCGCGCAAAGAACCGCCGGGTCGAGCTGGTCCGGGAGTGAGGGTAGGCGCCTCGGCTTTGGTGTCCGGCGCCCGGCCTCACCCGTCCGCCCCGCCCGATCAGGGTCGCGTCGGCTCGACGGCGAAGATGCGGATGCTCCCGCTGGTCTCGTAGTTGACGACCAGGAGGGGGCGGAAGCTCGGGCTGGCCTCGGCAGGGATGAAGAGAATCCCCTCGGGGCCGAGGTCGCCCGCGGCGCAGTTGATCAGGCTGTTGTCGTCGAGATGGGGATTCTCCTCGAACACACGGGTGTTGAAATAGCCTTGAAATTGCGGTGCGGCGGGGTCGGTTACGTCATAGACCATGATGCCGCTGTGCCTCTCGAGACCGACGAAGGCGTAGATGCGGCCGAAGACCTTGCCGATCGCAACCCCTTCGGGCTCGGGCCCGCGCTTGGGGCTGCGCCGGTCGAAGACGTTGTCGTCGTCCTGGGTGTTGAACAGGGCGGGCGTGGCCTCGGCCGTCTTCTGCTCGAAGAAATCGCCGCTGTCGTAGACCTGCCGTCCGGCACTGTCCCAGATGGAGAAGGAGCGTCCGCCGAAGCTCACCAGCCTGGTGGCGCCCTCAGACGTTGGACGCGTATCCTGCTCGAGGTTCGATACCTCGAGGCGCCCGAGTTGCGCGTTGGTCCGTAGGTCGGACGCATTCGGGAACCGTTGCGGATCGAGCGTCAGATCGCGGATCTCGCTCACGTCGATATCGCCGTTGCGCGGGTCGCCTTCGTTCGCTGTCACCAGGAAGTCGCGACCGCGCGACCGATAGACGGCGATGCCGTCCGGCTGGTAGGCGCCATAGACCGGCCATGCCTTGATGTTGATGCCGCTCGGGTCTGCCGGCGGCGGGGAGCCGTCGTTGCGGCTCGCATCGAGCCCGGCGCCGCTTTGGCTGTGGTCCTTGAGGCCGAGCGGCAGGATGGCCGTCACCTTGGCGGCGCCGATGTCGACCACGGCGATGGCGTTGTTCTCCTGCAGCGTGACCCACGCCGTGCGCGAAGTCCTGTGATACCGCGATGAACTCGGGCTCCATGTCCTGGGCCACGGTCGCGGTGGGCGTGATCCGCACCTCCTTGGCCACGAGACCGGCCCGGTCCGCCTCGAAGCCCGCGAAGCCGGCGGTGCGCAGCGTGGCATGGAAGACGCCGCGGTCGAGGCTGAGGATCGCGATGCTGCCTTCCGGATCCTCGTGCACGTGGTCGGGCTCCCCCTCGACAGCGGCGAGCACGAACCGGCCGTTCGGGGTGAAGGTCACCATGTCGGGTCCGGAACCGACCGCGAAGCTGCGCAGCAGGCGCCCGTTGAGATCGAGGAGCAGCAGCCTGCCCGGGTCCGTGACGGGCTCGATCGCCTCCACCGCGACGGCGATGATGCCGTGCCCCACAGCCACGCTCGTGGGCGTGAGATTGCTGTCGCCCGTCAGCTGGGCGATTAGCACGCGCCGCAGCATGACCGGCTGCTGATCTGGCCGGCGAATATCGAAAATGTCGACCGAGTTGTCGGCAAAGTTGATCACGAACAGCCGACGGGTGAAGGCATCGTAGGCTCCGATCTCCGAGATGTTTCGACGGCAGACCCCCGGTGTCGTCGTCTCCTCGCGATAGCTCCCGAGAGGCTTCAGCACTACGCCTGGACGGCCCTTGTGTATCTCACGGGCGAGCGTACCGGGACCAAGAAGGCTTAAGCCCACAATCGAGAGAGCAATCCTTCTCAGGATGCGGGTGGGTCTCTGCGACATGCTTCTCATGGGGGCTCCCCAGTCTTTTTCAGGCAGAATAGGCCAGTCGACTATTCCATCGCCGCTCGCGCGTTGATGTGCGTCAATCGGATCCTGCCCGAAGCCCTCGCGACGACCGGCCCCGAGCTGTCGGCGTCAGCCCGCGCAATGCGGCTCGAGCTTCCTCGCACCTGGATCGGCGCGGGCGGCGGCGCCGCAATCGCCATGGCTCACCGCTCTGCGGCCGGCGAGCCGGGATCATCCTTCGAGGGGCCGTTGCGGATGCATCCCGGCCGGCGCCATGATGGAGAGATTGCGCGCGCGCCCCGTCGTCGGGCCCGGAGCCGTGCATCCACGAGGGAGAGGCGTCATGCCGTCGAGCTTCACCGTCCACCGCGCCGACGGCTACGAGCGGCTGATGGGCCGCTGGAGCCGTGTGCTCGCGCCGCAGTTCATCGCCTTTGCCGGCCTTGCCGATGGCGAGCGGGTCCTCGACGTCGGATGCGGCACGGGCAGCCTCACCTTCGCCTTGCCGCAGGCAGCCCGGGTGAGCGAGGTGAGGGCGATCGACTTCTCGCCCGTCTTCGTCGCGGAGGCGCAGCGACGGAACAGCGATCCGCGCATCACGATCACGGAGGGCGATGCCTGCGCCATCCCGTTCCCGGATGGCCGCTTCGATCGTGCCTTGTCCCTCCTCGTCCTCCATTTCGTGCCCGATACCGACCGTGCGATCGCCGAGATGCGCCGCGTGGTGCGGCCCGGAGGCGTGGTCGCTGCCGCCGTCTGGGATCATCTGGGCGGGATGCCCGCCATGCGCATGACGTGGGACACGGTGGCCGCCCAGGACGAGGAGGCGCGCAAGCTGCGCAGCCGCTACTTCTTCCAGCCGATGATGCGGCCGGGCGAGATGCGGCAGCGCTTCGTCGCCCAGGGCCTTGAGGACGTGTCCGAGACCTCGCTCCTGATCCGCATGGACTATGAGAGCTTCGCCGACTACTGGGAGCCGATCGCGGCCGGCGAGGGCCCCGTCGGCAAGTTCGTGGCCGGGCTCGACCCGGCACGCCGGGCGCAGGCCGACGAGGCCGTGCGCGCGGCCTATGAGGCCGGCGAGCCCGACGGGCCGCGCTCCTTCGCCTCCATCGCCTGGGCCTGCAGGGGCGTGGTGCCCGGACGGGGCTGACCGCGGCCTCGCTGCTGCCTCAGGCGGCCCTCACCGTTCCTCCGGCGGCATGCCCCTGATCGCCGCCGCGGTTGGGGCAGACATTCTGCAGCCGCGTCTCGACGCAGTCTGCGCAGAAGGTGCGCTCATAGCTGCAGATACGCGCGTCCATTGAAGAGGGCGGCAAGTCCTTGTCGCACTATTCGCAGCTCGGTCTCGGCTCCAGCGCCGTCTTCTTCCCCTTGACTGACCGCTCTTCTGTTGCGTGCTTGCCGTCGTCCGAGGGCTGCTGGCCGGCGGTCGACCTCCCCCGGCGACGGGTGTACACTCCAAGGTCGTCAGAACCATAAGCCAGGGAGGCAGCGATGCCGCACTATCTGGTCCAGTTCCGCTTCAGCCCCTCCGCCATGAAGGCGATGGTCGACAAGCCCCAGGAGCGGGAGGCGGCGGTACGTACGCTCATCGAGAGCTTCGGCGGGAGGATGCACGCCTTCTTCTTCGCCTATGGTGAGCATGACGGCATCGCGATCAACGAGTTTCCCGACAATGAGCATGCGATGGCGTGCAGCATGGCGGTGAACGCGGCGGGCGGTGTGGCCGGCACCAGGACCACCCCGCTGCTCACCAGCGCCGAGGCCACGGCTGCGATGCGGCGCGCCCACGACACGAAGACTGCCTACCGTCCGCCGCAGGGCTGACGCCAGGGCAGCAGGAGGAGATCCGCCGTCGCGCCGGCCGATCGGCGACGGACGGTGGTTCGGTCCATCAGCGACAGGAGGCTGACATGCCATACTTCATGGTCCAGTTCCGCTACAGCGCGGCAGGGATGAAGGCGATGGTCGCCAAGCCGCAGGATCGGGAGGCGGCGGCGCGCTCGGTCTTCGAGGGCTTCGGCGGGAAGATGCACGCCTTCTTCTTCGCCTATGGCGAGCATGACGGCGTGACCATCGTCGAGTTTCCCGACCACGAGCACGCCATGGCGAGCCTGATGGCGGTGAACGCGGCAGGTGGCGTCGCGGGCACCACGACGACCCCGCTTCTCACCAGCGCCGAGGCCACCGCCGCGATGCGCCGGGCCCACGACACGAAGACGGGCTATCGCCCGCCCCAGGGCTGAGATCGCGGCACGCCCTCAAGGAGGCTGGGTGCGGTCACGCCGTCAGCACCGTGAGGCCCATCCTGCCGTAGGAATCGAGCTGCTCCGATGACGTGCCGCGCTCGACGACGAGCGTGCTCACCTCCTCGAGCGGCAGGACGACGAAGGGCGACACGGCGCCCAGCTTCTCGCTCGAGGCCAGCACGACGGTCTCGGCAGCGTGGTGGCTCAGGCTGCGCTTGACGGCGGCCTCTTCCGGATCGCCGGTGGTGAGACCCACCACGGGATGCACGCCGGTGACGCCCATGAAGTAGATGTCCGCCCGCACCCGGGCGATGGCCTCGATCGCGGCGGCGCCGACGGCGACGATGGAGTGCTTGAAGAGCCGGCCGCCGATCAGCTCGACCTCGATGCTCGGGTGCTCGACGAGCTCCACGGCGATGCTCGGGCTGTGCGTCACCACCGTCGCTTTGAGCCCGGGCGGCAGATGCCGGGCGAGCTGGACCGCGGTCGTCCCTCCGTCGACGAACAGGACCTGGCCCGGACGGACCAGGGCTGCCGCAGCACGTCCGATGGCGATCTTCCCCTCGGACGCGATGCGCTGGCGGCCGGCGAAGTCCGCCACGGCCGGCGATGCCGGCAGGGCACCGCCATGCACGCGCTGGAGCAGGCCCTCCTCGGCCAGCTCGCGCAGGTCGCGCCGGATGGTGTCCTCGGACAGCCCCAGCTCCACGCTCAACGCCTTCGCCACCACGCGCCCGTCGCGGCGAAGCACGGCCAGAATGTGCGCCTTGCGCTCGGTCGTCAGCATCGCCGCCCCATCTCCCTGCACGAACATTCTTGACTCTGCACGAAGTTGCACGAAACTTCACTGGCCTGTTCGGATCTCCCTCGGCGCGATCCTAAGGCGCAAACCCCTCCTGGCGGACGGATATCCCGATGCTCATCCTGATTGCCGGCCCCTATCGCTCGGGCACGAACGACGACCCGGAAAAAATGGCGGCGAACCTGCGCCGGCTCGAGGAGGTCTCCTGGCCGCTCTTCCAGGCGGGCCACCTCCCCATGATCGGCGAGTGGGTGGCGCTGCCGGTGTGGCGCGCGGCAGGCGGCCGACAGCTCGGCGACGCGCTCTACGAGGAGATCTTCTATCCGGCGGCCGGCCGCCTCCTGGAGCGGTGCGACGCCGTGCTCCGCCTCCCCGGAGCGTCCACGGGCGCCGACAACGATGTGCGCCTGGCACAGGCGCGCGGGCTGCCGGTCTATCACAGGATCGAGGACGTCCCGGGCTGCTCCGACGGCGCGGCGACGAGCCGATGAGCGGCTCGATATCGGGAAGAGACCCTGCCGCCTCTGGATGGTCTTTCGCAACAGCCGGGCGGGGGATGGGTGCTCGGCAGATCCTCGATCGCAGCGCTGCCTCTCGGCATTGGCGCCGGGAGGCGTAAGGACGGGGTCGACACACGGCGCACACGAGCTGCGGTGGTCCATCGCAAGTGTCGGATAGGTCTCTTTTTTCTTGTCACGCCATGGCTGCCGGCTGAGTCGCGCCGCGCCAGTCATGCGTTGACGCCGCAAGGGCCTCCCGCCACAGTCCGGCCGGGGGAAATTTCCGGGGCGGAGGCGATGCGGAAGGGTCAGAAGCTTGCCGGGTTGACGCGGCGCGGCGTGCTCGGCGTGCTGGGCGGGGCAGGGCTCGCCGGGTGCAGCGCGCTGGAGCGGCCGACCCAGGCGGAGATCGCATCGGAGCGCCCCAAGCGTCCCACCGTCATCCTCGTCAGGAATTTCGCCGCCGGGCCTACGGAGGTCGACGTCAAACGCGCCTCCGGCACCACCGCGGCCGAGCTCGTCAACGGCTCGCCCCGCACCCTGGGCGAGCTCGAGGTCGGCCACGCCTTCGCCGACGACGTCACCACGGCCCTGGTGGCCCAGCTGCGCGGCCTGGGCCTGCCCGCCGAGCCGGCCACCGCCGGCCCCGGCGATGGCCGCCATCCCGTCTATGTCGAGGGGCAGTTCATCTCGGTCGCCGCCGGCAAGGCCGGCGAGTCGCAGATCGTCGGCTTCCGCGCCGGCTATCCCGACGTCGTCATGGACATCCAGCTCTTCGACCACACCGACGGCGGCGACCTGCTGCTGGAAGGTGTGGAGGTCAGCGTCACGCGCGGCAGCGACCCGGTGCCGACCTCGCTGCTCCCGGCCAATGTCCTGGACCATGCCGGCGGGGTGAGTGGTGTTACGCCCGAGGACAGCGCCCGGCTGAAGCAGGGGGCGGAGGGCACGGCCAGGATCATCATGGCCCAGCTCCGGCCCATCTTCAAAAACCAGGGCTGGATCAGCTAGGCCCTCTCGGGCCTCAGCTTCTCTCCGCGGCCTTGCCGCCGTGGCCGATCGCCAGCACGCCGATGATGACGAGGCCGATGGTCAGGTAGCGCACGCCCGAGCTGACCCCCAGCACGTTCAAGAGGCTGACGATCAGGTAGAGGAGGAGGGCAGCGCCCCACACGCCGGGGATGGCGATGCGCCCGCCGGTGATGCTGGTGCCGCCCAGCACGACGACCGCGATGGACATCAAGAGATAGCCCTCGCCCATGTCGAGCGAGGCGCCGCCCGAGGAGGCGGCGAGCAGCAGCCCGCACACGGCGGCAAAGAGGGCCGAGAGGATGAAGACGGCACCGCTCACGAGGTTGAGGCGGATGCCGGCGAGGTACGCCGCACGGCGGTTCTGGCCGATGGCCAGGATCGCGCGACCGAAGGTGGTGTAGCGCACGAGCAGGCCCACGACGCCCGCCACGACGATGAAGATGATGGCGATGAGCGGGATGCCCAGCACGCGCGCCGTGGCGAAGGCCATCAGGACGGGTGCGGGGGGAGCCGTCGAGCCGCTCGAGTAGGCGGTCGCCATCGACTGAAGGATAAAACCCGCGGCCAGCGTCGCGATCATCGGCGGGATGCGCAACGCCTGGATCAGGACGACGTTGGCGATGCCGGCGCCGAGCCCCACGCCCAGGCCCACGAGCAGCCCGGGCACGAGGTCGGCGTTGCTGCCGCCCATCATGCCCATGCCGAGATAGCCGGCGAGCGTCATCACGGCCGGGATCGAGAGGTCGATGTTGCCGGGACCGATCGCGATCACCAGCATCTGGCCCAGGCCGATGATCACGTAGAAGGTCGCGAACTGGAGCGCCACGGTGAGCACACCGCCAGCACCGCGCCCGGAGGCTGCGGCGAGCAGCACGAGCCAGACCAGGACGACGCCCGCGAACACCCAGAACCAGGAGCGCGAGGTGAGCCAGCGCAGGGCGCCCGAGGCGGTCATGGCGCGCGCCTCCCGAAGGCGCGGGTGGCGAGGACGAGAATGAGGATCGCTCCCTGCACGCTGAGCTGCCAGTCGGTCGAGACGTCGAAAAATGACAAAAGGGCACCCGTCAGGAGCATGATCATGGCGCCGATCACGGTGCCGGCGGGCGAGATCACGCCGCCGAAGAACTCGCCGCCGCCCACGATCACGGCTGCGATCGAGACCAGCGTGTAGGAGGCGCCCACCGTGGCGTCGCCCGAGGTGTTGAGGCCCGCCAGCGCCAGGCCCGCCGCGACCCCGAAGAAGCCGGCAAGGCCGTAGAGAACGACCCTGGGCCGCACCAGCGACCAGCCGGCCCGGCGCAGCGCTGCCGGGTTGGCCCCGAAGCCGCGCAGCACCACGCCGAAGGCGCTGCGCATCAGCAGCGCCCGGCCGACCAGGGCCGCCACCACCGCCACCAGCACGGGCAGCGGCACGAAGGGCGGCTGCCAGCTCGTGGCCGTGCCGAGCCAGTCGGGAATGCTGCCGCCGGGGGCCGGCAGGATGAGGAGCGCGCAGCCCAGCCACACGAAGGAGGCGCCCAGCGTCACGACGATCGAGGGCAGCTGCCGGAGATGGATCAGCGCCCCCATCGCCATGTAGGCGAGGATGCAGAGGAGGAGCGCCGCGAAGCCCAGAACGGGCGTGTCGTGGAGATAGGTGGCGGCAATGCAGCTGACGAGCGCGATGAACGTGCCGATGCCGAGATCGATGTCGCTGGCGGCGATGATGCACATCTGCGCCATCGCGGCGAGGACGAGCGGCATCGCGAAGTTGAGGAGGATCGTGAGGCCGAAATAGCTCATCACGATCGGCTGGAGGACCAGGAGGATGCCGAGCATGACGGCCAGCGCCAGCGCCGGCAGCGCTACGCGCACATTGATCCGCCCGAGCCGGGCGCCGAGGCCCGGCCTGGCCGGGATGGCCCCCGCCTCAGCCGCCATGGGCGAGGCTCTCCCTGGGCTCGGCCGGCGCTGAGGCAAAGGAGGAGCGCAAGACCCGCTCCTCGGTCAGCTCGCTGCGCTCGATGCGGTCGGTGATGCCGCCGTCATAGAACACGTAGACGCGATCGCAGTGCACCAGCTCCTCGTTCTCCGTGGTGTACCAGACAAAGCAGCGGCCCTGCCGGGCCTCCTCGCGGACATGCTCGAAAAGCTCGTTCTTGGTGCCGACGTCGACGCCGCGCAGCGGGTCGTCGAGCAGCACGATGTCGGCACCGCTGGCGAACGCCCGGGCCACCAGCACCTTTTGCTGGTTGCCGCCCGAGAGCGCCATGATCGGCGTCGCCACGCTGGGGCTGCGGATCGCGAGCTTGCGCCACCAGGTCTCCGCGACGTCCTGGGCACGGTTGCCGTCGACGATGCCCATCCTGGCCACGCTCGAGAGCAGGCCCACGATGATGTTCTCGCCGATCGACCAGAGCGGGAAGACGCCCTCGGTCTGACGGTCGCCGCTCACATAGGCGACGGTGCCCTCCACGCTGGCCTGCGCCCGCCGCTGGCGCGCGGCGGCGAAGATCGCCTGCAGGGCATCCCGCTGACCGTGGCCCGCGAGGCCCGCCAGGCCCACGACCTCGCCGGCGCGGACCTCGATCGGCAGCTCGCCCGGCCGGCCCTCGAAGCGAACCCGGAGCGTCGCGGTGTCGGCCACCGCCGCCCGGGCGGCCTCCTCGCGGCCGAGCCCGGCCTCGCTGCCCATCAGCTCGACCAGCTGGTCGTGGCTGAGGTCGCGCGTGAGGGTATTCGCCACCGTGCTGCCGTCACGCATCACGACGGTCCGCACGCTGTGCTCCAGCACCTCGGCCAGGCGGTGGGAGATGAAGACCGAGGCGAGGCCTTGAGCTGCCTCCCGCGTCGTGTGCTCGAGCAGCTGACGGGCCGCCCGGGCGTCGAGCGAGGAGGTGGGCTCGTCCAGGATGACGAGCCTCAGCGGCTGGTCGGTGACCGTGAAGGCGCGCGCGATCTCGACCATCTGGCGCTCGCCGATCGGCAGCTCGCCCACCGGCTGGTCGAGGTCGATGCCGTGGCCGGGAAAGACCTTGTCGAGCATGCCGCCGATCAGCGCCGCCGCCCGTCGCCGCCAGCCGAAGCCCCTGAGCGACGGGTGCATCAGGCGGAGATTCTCGACCACCGTCAGGTTGGCGCAGAGCGAGAGCTCCTGGAAGACGCAGCGGATGCCCCGCGCATTGGCCACGCGCACGTCGTAGCCGCCGGTGAGATCCGCCCCGTCGACCTGGATCGTGCCCTCGTCCGGCGCCAGCGTGCCGGCGAGGACGTTCATCAGCGTCGACTTGCCGGCGCCGTTGTGCCCGACGAGGCTCAGGACCTCGCCGGCCCTGACCTCGAGGTCGGCGGTCCGGAGCGCCTGCACCGCGCCGAACCGCTTGGCGACGCCGTGCAAGGCTACGAGCGGCGGGCGTTCGCCCGCCGCTGAGACACCTTCGAGCATCCGCTTCCTGCTCAGTTGGCCTTGGGCGCCGGCGAGGCCGGCAGAGGCTTGCCCTCGGCGTTGGCCTTGATCAGCTCCTTGGTCCAGTCCTGGCTGTAGACCGGCGTGGCGACGCCGCCCTTGGGGGTCGCCGCCAGCCAGGCGTCCAGCTCGTTGGGCTGGATGATCAACAGCGGCACGTTGACGGTCTTGGGCACGTCGGCGCCGGCCAGAATCTGCTGCGCCACCCAGAAGGCGATCGAGGCGACACCCGGGGCCGAGGACAGGGAGACGGTGTCGTAGCCGCCCGGCTCCTTGGTGAGGTCCTTCCAGAGCTGCAGCTCGTCCTGCCTGTTGCCCATGATGATGAGGGGCGTCTTGCGGCCGGCCGCCTTGAAGGCCTGGTAGGCGCCCCAGCCGTCGCCGCCCTGGGTCACGATGGCATCGACCTCGGGTAGCGTCGGCAGGATGCCCGCCACCTCCTTCTGGGCGATGTTCTGCGTCCAGTTGCCGTGCACCGAGCCCACGAGCTTGATGCCGTCGTCCTTGGCGAAGGTGTCGACGATGCCCTTGTGGATGTCGTCATCGACCGAGGTGCCGGCGATGCCGCGGATCTCGAGGACGTTGCCCTTGCCGTCGAGCTTCTTGGCGACGTAGTTGGCCTCGTAGACGCCCATGTCGGTGTAGTTGTAGGCGACCTTGTAGGCGCAGGGTGCCGTCGCCAGGCTGTCGTAGACCACCACCACGATCTTGGCCTTGCAGGCCTGCTCGATGACGCCGTTCAGGGCGGTCGGCGAGGCGGCGTCGATCACGATCGCCTGCCAGCCCTGAAGGATCAGGTTGCCGATCTGGGTGGCCTGCTGGGGTGCTGAGTTGTCCGAGTTCACCACCTTGGTCTTGGCGATCTGGTGGTCCTTGATCGCCTCCTTGGTGGCGGCATCCCAGGTCTTCAGCATCTGCTGGCGCCAGGTGTTGCCGGCGTAGGAGTTGCTGAGCGCGATGCCCATCTTCGAGGTGTCGGCAGCGGCGGCCGGGTGGGTGCCACCGGCGACCATGGCGGCGGCGAGGGCCGCGCCGAAAGCCAGGACCGACGGGATTGGTCGGAGCGTCATGAGCGTCTGCCTCCCTTTAGAGCGTAGCTGAGCTAGAGCGTCACCGGCCGGCGGCAAGGCGCCGATCGGCGTGCCATCGAGCATCGGCATTCCTTGAATGAGCGGGATCTACCACCGCCGGCGCGCAGGTTCCAGTCGTGCCGCCGCGGGCGAGGGGGCCGCGGCCATCGCCCATCGGACGGGCGCCGACCGGACGGGCGCCGATCGGACGGGCGTGGAGGGCGGCGCGGAACCATGGCGTCGGCGCGGCGTTCCCCCGAGGTCACACATGGGAGGCGTACAATGGCTGGCGGCATCCTTCTCTGGCTTCTCGGCATTCCTATTCCGATCATCCTTCTCCTGTTCCTTCTGTTTTAGGGACGGCCATGCCATCCAACGCGCCTTCGATGTCCAGGTCCGCCGCACCGGCCGGCCCGGACGCACGCGAAGCGATCGTGTCCGCCGTCTCCTGGCCCGCCGTTCTGGCCGGAGCCCTCGTCGCGGTCGCGGTCACGGTGATGCTGCTGGCACTCGGTGGGGGACTAGGGCTCGCTGCGGTCTCGCCCTGGGGTGGCAATCCGTCCGCCACCTCGTTCTCGGTGATGGTCGCCGTCTGGCTCATCATCGTGCAGTGGGTCTCGGCCGGGCTGGGGGGCTATCTGACGGGCCGGCTCAGGACGAAGTGGACGGACGTCCACACCCACGAGGTCTTCTTCCGCGACACCGCCAACGGGTTCCTGACCTGGGCCGTGGCCTCGGTCGTCGTGGTGGGGCTCTCCGCCTCCGCCGGCACCTCGGCCTTGAGCGGGGCCACGCACGCTGCTGCCACCGCGGTGTCGGGCGCTGCTTCCGGCGCGGGCCAGGCGGCGGGCGGCGCCGCGCAGGGCGCCATGCAGGCGGGACCCAGCAGCTACCTCGTGGATACGCTCTTTCGCCCGGCCCAGCCGAGCGCCGACGCGCAGGGGCCGGCTCCGGTCGCCGAGGCCTCGCACATCATCGCGACCAGCCTGGGCGAGGGAACCATCGCGCCGGAGGACCGCACCTACCTGGCAGAGCTCGTGGCGGCCCGTACCGGCATCTCGCAGGCCGATGCCGAGAAGCGCATCGACGACGTGATCGCCAAGGCCAAGGAGGCCGAGGCGGCGGCCAAGAAGGCGGCCGACGCCGCGCGCAAGGCCGCATCGTCCTTCGCCTTCTTCACGGCCTTCTCGATGCTGATCGGCGCCTTCATCGCCTGCGTCGCGGCCGCCCTCGGCGGACGTCAGCGGGACGAGGCGCAGCCGGCCTAGGCATCCCACGGAACGGCACGATTGGGGGCGCTCGCTGCGCCCCCAATCGACAAAACAAGAAAAAAGCCTGTTCTGCTACGCGGCCTTGTCGATCATCTCCGAGAAGAGCCGGCGCACCGTCATTGGTCGTCCGGGCTCGATCACCCGTTGCTCCCGCCGCCGCACGGCGGCAAGCTCGGCCGTGGGCTACAGTCTCGCGTGGATGGCCCGGCCGGGGGCATAGGCCTCGTCGGTGCGGCATCCGTTGACGGATCGCGCTCTCGCGGGCCTGGCCCTTTCGGCAGAACGGTGGATGACCAGCGCTTGGAAGCACGGACCGTGAGGGACCCCCGTCGAAGCGCTCGCGAAGGCCGGGGGGCGCCGCGATCCGGTGGGCGCGCGCGAGGGCTCGCGATTGCCCTGGCGCTGGCCGTCCTTCCTCTCCCGGTCCTGGCGGCCGAGCTGCGCATCTCGATCGACGGCATCCGGTCGTCGCACGGCACGGTCCTCATCGGCGTCTACGACAGTGCCAAGAGCTTCGAGAACGCGCTGCGGACCTCGGGCAGCGGCGCCTTCGTCACCGATCCGTACCGTGTGGCCGCCGCCGCGCTGCGCGTCGATGCGGCGATGAGGAGCGCCGTGGTGTTCACCGATCTCGTCCCGGGGCGGTACGCGGTGATCGCGTTCCAGGACGCGAACGACAATGGCAGGCTCGACAAGAGCTTCCTCGGCGTTCCGACCGAGCCCTACGGATTCAGCAACGACGCGCACGGGCTCCTCAGCTCCCCGAGCTTCGATGCGGCCGCCGTGACGCTCGGCCAGGCAAACGAGGCCATCCGCATCGCGCTGGTGCACTGAGGAGGCTCCCGGCAGGAGCTCGGCTCGAGCTCACGCCGCCGCCGCGGGCGGTGATCACCGTCCAACTGATAAAAAAGCCCTTCGCCCCTCACCCCGCCTTGTCGATCGTCTCCGAGAACAGCTGCTGCATCGCGGCCCAGGCACGAGCGTCGGCGTCGGCGTTGAAGCGGATCGCCTCCGGCATGTTTCGCTTCGCCGCCTCGGGGTTGGTGAAGCTGTGCACCGTGCCGCCGTAGAGATGCATCTGCCAGTCGACGCCGGCATCGCGCATCTCGGCCTCGAAGCCGGCGCGCTCGTCGGGCGGGATGAAGGGATCGTCGGCGCCGATGCAGACGAGGATGCGCGCCTTGACGGCCTTGGCGTCGGTCTTGGGTGCTGTGGTCTTGAGGCCGCTGTGGAAGCCGGTGACGGCCTTGATGGCGGCGCCCGAGCGCGCGAGCTCGAGGCACATCGTGCCGCCGAAGCAGAAGCCGATGGCGCCGATGCGGGCGGCGTCGACCTCGGGGCGGGCGGTGAGCGCTGCAAGCCCGGCCGCGGCGCGGGCGCGGATGCGGGCGGTGTCGGCGTAGAGCGGCTGGAGGAGGCCTATCGCCTCCTGCAGGTCGTCGACATAGCGGGCATCGCCGTGCAGGTCGGAGGCCAGCGCCACATAGCCCATGCCGGCCAGGCGCCGGGCGCGGTCGATGGCGTGCTCGCTGAGGCCGAAGGCCTCGGGAAAGACCAGAACGCCGGCGCGCGGCCCCTTTGCGGGCTCGAGAAACAGCTGGGACTTCATGGTGAGGCCGTCGGCCTCGTAGGTCAGGGTTTCCTGGTGCATCGCCAAAAGGCCTCCCTGGGTGAGGCGGCCCGCATCCCAGGCATCGGGCTGCGGCCGCGGCCGGGAAGCTAGCAGAAGGCGGCGGCGAAGGGCACGGGCCGGATGGGGCGTCCGTGCTTGCTTCGGGCGGGTGGCTGATCGATGCTCGGCCGTCAAAAGCCGCGGGGGACGGGGTGGATCGGCTTGCGGTCGTGGGGCCGGTGCTCAAGGTGGTGCGCGCGCGGCCGCGCATGCTCATATCCGCCGCGCTGGGGCTCGTGATGTTCGAGGCGATCCCCCGCCACTACCTCACGAGCGCTCGGATCGCGCTCGCCTGGGACGTGGCGGCGGTGGTCTATCTCGGGCTGACCTTTCTCATGATGGCGCGCTCGGACGTGGCGCAGATGCAGCGCCGCGCGGACCGGCAGGATCTGGGGGCAGCCGGCAATCTCGTGCTGGCGCTGCTGGCGGCGGCGGTGAGCCTGGTCGCCATCGCGGCGGTGATGACGGCCGCACCCTCCGACTGGGACCAGCGCCTGATGCGGCTCGTGGCGGGCGGGGCCACGATCCTGATCTCCTGGATGGTGGTGCACACCATCTTCGCGGTGCACTACGCCCAGCAATATTACGGCGACGCCGATCCCGGGCCGGGGCGGAGCAGGCGGGGCGGGCTGAATTTCCCGGACGACGACGCGCCCGACTATTGGGACTTCATGTACTTCGCGTTCGTGATCGGCATGACGGCCCAGGTGTCGGACGTGACCATCAGCAGCAAGACGATGCGGCGCATGTCGCTGGTGCACGGCATCGTGTCGTTCATCTTCAACACGGTGATCCTGGCCCTGACGGTGAACATCGCCGCCGGGCTGCTTTGATGGCCGCCTACCGGCCTTCGGCCTGCTTGAGGCGGGTGCTCCCATCGCCTACCGGCCTTCGGCCTGCTTGAGGCGGGTGCTCCCGTCGCCTACCGGCCTTCGGCCTGCTTGAGGCTCAGCGGGGGAAATCGAGCCCCGCCTCGCGGTAGCGCTCGGGGTCGTCGGTCCAGCGCTCGCGCACCTTGACGAACAAAAAGAGGTGGACGCGGGCCTCGAGGAGCCTTTCCAGCTCCTGGCGTGCCGCGGCGCCGATCGCCTTGATCTGGCGGCCGCCCTTGCCCAGCACGATCGCCTTCTGGCCGGGGCGCTGGACGTAGATCGTCTGGTCGATGCGGATCTCGCCGCCGTCGGGGCTGGCGATCCACTGCTCGGTCTCGACCGTGGTGCTGTAGGGCAGCTCCTGGGCGAGCTGGAGGAAGAGCTGCTCGCGGGTGATCTCGGCCGCCATGGCGCGGTCGGAGAGGTCGGAGAGCTGGTCCTCGGGAAAGAGCCAGGGGCCCGCCGGCAGGCGTGCCGCGAGCGCGGCCAGAAGCGCCTCGCAGCCGTCGCCCTCGAGCGCCGAGATCGGGAAGGTCTCGACGAACGAGCAAAGCTCGTTGGCTTCCTTGATGAGGGGCAGCAGGCGCGTGGGCGGGACGAGGTCGATCTTGTTGATGGCCAGCATCGCCGTCCGGCCGGCCTTCTTGACGCCCTCGATGACGCGGCGGCTGTCGCCGTCGAGGCCGCGCTTGGCGTCGAGGAGGACGAGGACGAGATCGGCGTCGGCGGCACCGGACCAGGCGGCCTCGACCATCGCCCGCTCGAGCCGCTTGCCGGGCTCGAAGATGCCGGGCGTGTCGACGAACATGAGCTGGACCGGGCCCTGCAGCGTGATGCCGACGATGCGCCGGCGCGTGGTCTGCACCTTGGGCGAGACGATCGAGACCTTGGCGCCGACGAGGCGGTTCAAAAGGCTCGACTTGCCGACATTGGGGGCGCCCAGCAGCGCCACGAAGCCCGCGCGGGTGGGCTCCTGCGGGGCATCCGGGGCCTGGGGATCAGATGTCATCGCTGCCACCTATCTGCTCGAGGAGGCGGCGGGCCGCGTCCTGCTCGGCCGCGCGCTTCGAGCGCGCCTCGGCCGACACCGCGGGATGGCCCTCGATCGCGACCGCGACGCGGAAGATCGGCGCATGCGGCGGCCCCTCGGTCGCCGCGACGCTGTAGATCGGCAGCGGCAGGCCGCGCCCCTGCGCCCATTCCTGGAGCGCCATCTTGGGATCGCGGGGCGGCGTGGCCATGGCCGCCACACGCTCGGCCCAGCGGCCGCGGATGAAGGTGCCGGCGGCGGCGAGACCGCCGTCGAGATAGAGCGCGCCGATCAGCGCCTCGCAGGCATCGGCCTTCATGCGCCGGCTGGGCGGCCCGGCCGTGCCGCGCTCGCCCGCCACCTTGAGCACGCCCTCGAGGCCCAGCTCGTCGGCGATCAGCGAGAGGGTCTCGCCGCTCACCAGCACGGCCAGGCGCTTGCTCAAGGCGCCCTCGGGCTCCTTCGGGAAGCGCTCGATCAGCATCTCGGCCACGACCAGCGCCAGCACCCGGTCGCCCAGAAACTCGAGGCGCTGGTTGCTGGCGACGCCCTGCCGCTTGGCGTTGCGGCTGCCGGTGCTGCTGGCATGGGTGAGCGCCTCGCCCAGGAGGCCCGGCTCGGCGAAGCGGTAGCCGAGACTTCCCTCGAGATCTCTCGGCGCTGGCGTGGCGGCGGCTCGGGGCTGCCCGCCGGTCACCGGATCAGGTTCAAGATGCGGCCCCAACGGATCGCCGTGGGCCAGGTCCAGGGCTCGAGCAGGTGCCCCGTGTCGTCGACCGAGAAGAACAGGATCTCGGCACGGCCGATCAGATTCTCGACCGGCACGTAGCCCACCTGGGTGGTGCGCGAGTCGAGCGAGTTGTCGCGATTGTCGCCCATGCAGAAGACGTGGCCGGGCGGCACCTCGAACACGGCCGTGTTGTCGAGCGGGCCCGTCTTGGTGAGGTCGAGGATGAAGTGGGTGGCCCCGCCGGGCAGGGTCTCCTTGAACATCGGCTCCATGACGGTCTGGCCGCCCTCCTCGTCGGCGAACTCGCCGGCGGGCTCCTCCTGGACCGGCTTGCCGTTGATGTAGAGGACGTCGTCGATCATCTGGATGCGGTCGCCGGGCAGGCCGATGACCCTCTTGATGTAGTCGGTCTTCTCGTCCGAGGGCAGCTTGAAGACGACGACGTCGCCGCGGTGCGGCAGGCTGCCGAAGATCCGGCCCTCGAACAGCGGCAGGCCGAACGGAAAGGAGAAGCGGCTGTAGCCGTAGGCGAACTTGGAGACGAAGAGATAGTCGCCCACGAGCAGCGTGGGCTTCATCGAGCCCGAGGGAATGTTGAAGGGCTCGAAGGCGAAGGTGCGGACGCCGAGCGCGATCAGGACGGCGTAGACGAGGGTCTTGACCGTCTCCCAGACCCCGCCGCTCTTGCTCTCAGTCATTGCTACCGGCTCGTGCATCTCAAGGCTCGATCACAGGGCATGGTCCGAAGACCGCGCCCATTCGCTGACGACGGTCCGGCGGGCTCGGCCGGCCCGCGAGCGGCGCGCTGGTCGGTCGGAAAAGCCGCGCGACACTAGCGAAGGGTCGCCCCCAGGACAAGCAAGCGCTGGCAGCCCGTCGAGCCGGCTCAGTCTGCGAGGCAGGCCTCGTCCATGAGCTCGCGCATGCGCCGGACGGCCGGCACGAAGCCCGTGAAGATCGCCTCACCGATCAGGAAGTGGCCGATGTTGAGCTCGACGATCTCGGGCAGCGCGGCGATCGGCCCCACCGTCTCGTAGGTGAGGCCGTGGCCGGCATGGCATTCGAGGCCGAGGCTCGCGGCAAGGGCGGCAGCGGTCGCGATCCGCTCCAGCTCCTTCGCCCGCTCCTCCCCCTCGGCCTCGCAATAGCTGCCGGTATGGAGCTCGACGACGGGGGCGCCCACCGCCTTCGCGCCCTCGAGCTGGGCGGGCGAGGGGTCGATGAACAAGGAGACGCGCACGCCGATACCGCTCAGCTCCTCGACGAGCGGGGCGATGCGATCGCGGTTGCTGACCACGTCGAGGCCGTTCTCCGTCGTCCGCTCCTCCCGCCGCTCGGGAACGAGGCAGCAGGCGTGCGGGCGCACCGCCTTGGCGATGCTCCGCATCGCCTCGGTCGCGGCCATCTCGAGATTGAGCGGCAGGTCGCACGCCTCGACGAGGCGGGCGATGTCGCCGTCGACGATGTGACGCCGATCCTCGCGCAGATGCGCCGTGATGCCGTCGCCACCCGCCGCCTTGACGAGCTGGGCCGCCCGAACCGGGTCGGGATGCGGGCCGCCCCGCGCGTTGCGCAAGGTGGCCACGTGGTCGATGTTCACGCCGAGCCTGAGCCGCCGCATCGGGCACTCCACTCTCCTGAGGTCCGTTGCCGCGGAATCTCGCGCGAGGCGCCCTTCTCCGCCAGCGCCAATAACGCCGCGGCCGGCGGGTCCGAACGCCGCCCACGGCCCGCGCGATGGCCGGGCGCTCCCATCAACTCAAAGTTGACAGAAGGTGTTTGATCCTATAGAAAGCGCAAATGCCTTCCGTCTACCCTTCGCGTTCCCCCGCCTCGATGCCCGCCGCCCGCACCGTGCGGCTGGCGCGGCGACTCGCCGGCGGCATGACGCCCGCCGAGGTCGCCAGGCACGAGGACACGGACGAGGCCGAGATTCTGGCGCTCCTCGCCGACGAGAAGTTCCAGAAGCACGTCGCCTACTACCGGC
The DNA here is from genome assembly GCA_963735065.1 of uncultured Alphaproteobacteria bacterium. Taxonomy (GTDB): domain Bacteria; phylum Pseudomonadota; class Alphaproteobacteria; order Geminicoccales; family Geminicoccaceae; genus CAVTJL01. Next base: position 1,921,864 of record CAVTJL010000001.1, read on the forward strand.
ACGAGGCCGAGCTGCCCGAGGACGAGCGCGAAGAGATCCTGATCAGGACGGCATTCGCCAGCCTCCAGCACCTCGCCGACATGGGCGACACCAAAGCGCTTTTGTTCCTCACCTACGAGGGCAACCGCGGCCGGCATCCGGAAAACCGCCTGCGCCGCCTCGTGACGCGCACGACCGATTGCGATCCCGAGCTCTGTACTTGGGACGAGATCGGCGCGGAGTGGGACGAGGACGCCTCCGCGTCGGAGCCTTCCATCCAGGCGTCGAGAAATCCCGTCGCCGCCGAGCTCGTTTCGGACCTCCTCGCCTTCGCCCGGAGCAACCCGGACGTGGCCGACTGGGTCCTGCGCTACGCCGAGAGCCGCCACGCCACGCTGGGAGAGAGCGAGGCCGGGGCGGCGGAGGAGCAAAAAAGGAGAGCGAAAGAAGAGAAGATCAGCAAAGAATAGTGACAGAAGAGCGAGCCCACGCACCCTCTCCGGTCATCCCCCGCCTTGAGCGGGGGATCAACTGGCGGTCGTGACGCGACATCAGCGTGGCCAACCACGAGCCGTTGGGTCCTCCCGGTCGAGCCGTGGAATGACGGAAGAGGCGTGCCCCGGGCCACCGCGCTTCTCTTTTGTCACCCTCGTGCCCCGACACGAGGGTCCATGCCACGTCCTGGCGGGGCCCTCGCGAGGGTGAGCATGGATCCTCGGGTCGATGCCCGAGGATGACAGGAGAAGGGCCCGTCACGCCGCGTCACCTGATCCCCCGGTCACGCCGTGGGATGACGGAAGGAGTCTGACCCGCGCCACCCCGCCTTTCCCCGTGTCACCCCCGTGCCCCGACACGAGGGGCCATGCCCCATGTCGCGAGTGTCCCCGCCCCGCCGGCCGATCGAGCGCCCTTGACGCCGATACAGTCGAGATATATCTGTCTCTTCGACATATCGAAATCATGTCGGATAGAAAGAAGATGAGAGACGGACACAGGCATTGCCGCGAGCGGCGGTTCGCGCGGGACGAGCTTCACGAGCGGGGCTTCGGGCGGCATGGACGCCATGGGCGGCACGGCGGTGGCGGCAGGCTCTTCGACCATGGCGAGCTGCGCCTTCTGGTGCTCGCGATGATCGGCGAGAAGCCGCGCTACGGCTACGAGATCATCAAGGCGATCGAGGAGCGCACGGGCGGCTCCTACAGCCCGAGCCCGGGGGTCGTCTATCCCACCCTCACCATGCTGGAGGAGCTGGGCCACGCCACCATCGAGGCCAGCGAGAGCGGCAAGAAGCTCTATGCGATCACGCCCGAGGGCACGGCCATGCTGGAGGCCAGCCGCACCGCCCTCGAGGCGATCCGGCGGCGCACCGCGGAGGCGGGTGCCGCCTTCGGCGGGGCGGCCAAAGCCCCGCTGATGCGGGCCATGGAGAACCTGCGCCTCGCCGTCCGGCTGCGCATGGCGCAGGGCCCCCTGGACGAGGAGCAGGCCCGGGCGATCGCTGCCGTGATCGACCGTGCCGCCCTCGAGGTCGAGCGGAGCTGAGCCCATGACCGAGACATCACGAGCCCGCGTCGCGACCGGGAAAGCCCGGCGCTACATGAGCCAGCTCGTCAAGCACTTCGCCCACAAGCTCGAGGCCACGCAGGAGGGGGACAGCGGCAGCCTCACCTTTCCTTTCGGCGCCTGCGCCCTCGAGGCCGGCCCAGACCTGCTCGTGATGCGGGCCGAGGCGGCGGACGAGGAGGCGCTGGGCCGTCTCGAGGAGGTCGTCGCCCGCCATCTCGAGCGCTTTGCGTTTCGTGAGGAGCTGGCGGTCGCGTGGACCCGCGGCTCGGCCGAGGCGGCCTGAGCGTGGGCCCCGCGTCCGCGCCCCGTCGCCAGATGCCGGCTGCTCAGCTCGTGATCTTGAAAAGCTCGCGGCCGATCAGCATGCGGCGGATCTCGCTGGTGCCGGCGCCGATCTCGTAGAGCTTGGCGTCGCGCAGCAGGCGGCCGGTGGGGTAGTCGTTGATGTAGCCGTTGCCGCCCAGCGTCTGGATCGCCTGGAGCGCCATCCAGGTGGCCTTCTCGGCGGCGTAGAGGAGGCAGCCCGCGGCGTCCTGGCGGGTGAGCCTGCCTTTGTCGGCCGCCTTGGCGCAGGCATAGACGTAGGAGCGGCAGGCGTTCATCGTCGTGTACATGTCGGCGAGCTTGCCCTGCATGAGCTGGAACTCGCCGATCGGCTGGCCGAACTGCTTGCGCTCGTGGACGTAGGGGATCACGGCATCCATGCAGGCCTGCATGATGCCCAAGTGGCCCGCCGGCCAGGACCAGGCGCTCATAGTCGAGCCCGCCCATCAGCACCCGCACGCCGCCGCCCACCTGGCCCAGCACGTTCTCTGCCGGCACCTCGCAGGCCTCGAAGACCAGCTCGCAGGTGTCCGAGCCGCGCATGCCGAGCTTGTCGAGCTTTTGCGCCGTGCTGAAGCCCGTGAAGCCCTTCTCGACGATGAAGGCCGTGATGCCCTTCGGGCCGGCCGTGGGGTCGGTCTTGGCATAGACGATCAGGACCTCGGCCTCGGGGCCGTTGGTGATCCACATCTTGCTGCCGTCGAGGACGAAGCGGTCGCCCTTGCGCTGGGCCCGGGTGCGCATCGAGACCACGTCCGAGCCGGCGCCGGGCTCGCTCATCGCCAGCGCCCCCACATGCTCGCCCGAGATCAGCTTGGGCAGGTAGCGGCGCTTCTGCTCCTCGCTGCCGTGCAGGCGGAGCTGGTTGACGCAGAGATTGCTGTGCGCGCCATAGGAGAGGCCGACCGAGGCCGAGGCGCGGCTCACCTCCTCCATCGCGATGCTGTGCTCGAGATAGCCGAGGCCGGCGCCGCCATAGGTCTCGTCGACGGTGACGCCCAGGAGGCCCAGCTCGCCCAGCCGCGGCCAGAGCTGGCGCGGGAAGCGGTTGGTCCGGTCGATCTCGGCCGCGATCGGCAGGATCTCGCGGCCGGCGAAGTCGGCCACGGTGTCGCGGATCGCCTCGGCAGTGTCGCCGAGATCGAAGTCGATCGATGGGCAGGTGACCTGGGCCATTGCCGTCTCGCCTCCCGAATCGGTGGTTTCTTGGGGCCAGCCACCCCGTCGCTACAAGAGGAAAACCACGGCCAGGGCCAGAAAGGCGAAGAAGCCGACGACGTCGGTGACGGTCGTCACGAAGACGCTGGAGGCGATCGCCGGATCGAAGCCCAGACGGTCGAGGACGAGCGGGATGGTGACGCCGGCCATGCCGGCGGCGACCAGGTTGCAGACCATGGCGAGCCCGAAGACCATCGCCAGGCGCAGGTCATGAAACCAGACGATGACGACAAGGGCGCCGATGGCGAGGAAGACGATGCCGTTCAAGGCGCCGACGACCAGCTCCTTGAGGAAGATGCGCATGGCGTTGGCAGGCGTCAGCTCCTTGACCGCGAGCGCGCGCACCGCCACGGTCAGGGTCTGGGTGCCGGCATTGCCGCCCATCGAGGGCACGATGGGCATGAGCACGGCCAGCGCCACGAGCTGCGCTATGGCGCCCTGGAACTGGGCGATGACGGCCGAGGCCAGGATCGCCGTGCCGAGATTGACGACGAGCCACGGCATGCGGCCGAGGCTGGTGCGCCAGGGCGGGGCGAAGATGCCGGTCTCCGAGACACCGCCCAGCCGGAGGATGTCCTCAGCGGCCTCCTCCTCGATCACGTCGACCACGTCGTCGACCGTGATGACGCCCAGAAGCCTGCCATCGGTGCCGACGACAGGTGCCGAGACCAGCCCGTACTGGCGGAACATGAAGGCCACCTGCTCCTGGTCCATGCCGGGCTCGATCAGGCGCAGCTCCTTGAGCTTCAGATCCCTCAAGGGGCGCTCGCGCGGGCTCCTGAGCATGTTGCTCAACGGCACGGCACCCACCGGGCGGAAGCGCGGATCGACCAGGATGATGTCGTAGAAGGTCTCGGGCAGCTCCGCCGCGCTACGCAGATAGTCGACGGCCTGGCCGACGGCCCAGTAGTCGGGCACGGCCACGACCTCGCGCTGCATCAGGCGGCCGGCGCTCTCCTCGGGGAAGGCCAGCCCCTCCTCGATCGCCGTGCGATCCGCCGCCGACAGGCGCGAGAGGATCGCCATCTGCTCGGCCGGCTCGAGATCGCTCAGGAGCGTGACGGCGTCGTCGGTGTCGAGCTCGGTGACGACGCGCGCGATGCTGCGGGCGTCGAGCGGCCCGAGCAGCTCGTCGCGCACCGCCTCCGCCAGGTAGACGAAGGTGTCGGGGTCGAGCTTGGGACCGATCGCACGCACCAGCGCCGCCCGGCGCTCGGGCTCCAGCTGCTCGATGAGGTCCGCGAGATCGGCTGCGTGCAGCGGCAGGGCGAGCTGGGCTGCCCTCTCGGGGTCACCTGCGGCCAGGGCGTCCCGGACGTCCCGGATCAGCTCGTCGCTGAGCTCGAGTGGCCGCTGCTCGCCGCCGGCCGCCTCGGCTTCCGTCATGCCGGGCTCACGATCCCGAAGCCGGAGCTTGCCCGCTGCCCGCGATCGCGTCGCCACAGGCGACGGCGCTCATGTTGACGATGCCACGCGCCGTCACCGAGCCGGTGACGATGTGCGCCGGCAGCGCCGGCCCGACCAGAACCGGGCCGATCGAGACGACCCCTGTGACGCTCTTCAGGAGATTGTAGGCGATGTTCGCCGCATCGAGGCTCGGCATGATCAGGAGGTTGGCGCGGCCGATCAGCCGGGAGCTGGGCAGGGCCCGGCCGCGGATGATCTCCGAGAGCGCGGCATCGGCGTGCATCTCGCCATCGACCTCGAGCTCGGGCGCGTGGGACCGGACGATCTCGAGCGCCTCGCGCATCTTGCAGGCCGAGGGCGTGTTGGCCGTGCCGAAATTGCTGTGGGAGAGAAGCGCCACCTTGGGCTCGATGCCGAAGCGGCGCACGACCTCGCTCGCACGGAGCGTCGTCTCGGCGATGCCGGCGGCCGGAGGATCGTAGATGACGTTGGTGTCGGCGATGAAGAGCGGGCCGTTGTCGAGCACGAGCGCGTGCACGGTCGAGGCTTCCTGCACGCCGGGCTGCAGGCCGATGAAGCCGCAGATGTGACGGAGATGGCTCTCGAACGAGCCGACCGGGCCGGCGAGCAGGGCATCGGCCTCGCCGCGCTGGAGCATGATGGCGCCGATCACCGTGCGACGTGTCCGGACGATCTCGCGCGCATGCTGTGGCGTCACGCCTCGCCGCGCCATCCGCTCGAGATAGAGGGCCACATACTCGTTGTAGCGGGGGTCGCTGTCCGGGTTGCACAGCTCGAAGTCGCGGCCGACCTGGAGCCTGAGGCCGAGCCGCGCGATCCGCGTCCCGATCACCTCCGGCCGGCCGATGAGGATCGGCCTTGCGAGGCCCTCATCGACGACGACCTGCACGGCGCGCAGCACGCGCTCCTCCTCGCCATCGGTGTAGACGAGACGCTGCGGGGCGCTGCGGGCCAGGTCGAACAGCGGGCGCATCAGCAGGCCCGAGCGGAAGACCCGCTGGCTGAGGCTCTGGCGGTAGGCGTCGAGGTCGGCGAGCGGGCGCGTCGCGACGCCGCTCTCCATGGCGGCTTTCGCCACGGCCAGGGGGACATCGACGATGAGGCGGGGATCGAACGGCTTGGGGATGATGTAGTCCGGCCCGAAGGTGAGCTGCTCGACGCCATAGACGGCGCTGACGCCCTCCGGTGTCGTGGCGCGTGCCAGTCCCGCGATGGCCTCGACACAGGCGACCTTCATCGCCTCGTTGATCGTGGTGGCGCCCACGTCGAGCGCCCCCCGGAAGATGAAGGGAAAGCAGAGAACGTTGTTGACCTGGTTGGGAACGTCGCTTCGCCCGGTGGCGATGATGGCATCGGGCTTCACCGACCGGGCGAGCTCGGGGTCGATCTCGGGCGTTGGATTGGCAAGCGCCAGAATGAGCGGCCGGTCGGCCAGTGTGGCCGCCATCTCAGCGGTCAGCACGTTGGGCGCCGAGAGGCCGAGGAAGATGTCCGCGTCGCGGACGGCCTCGGCCAGCGTGCGTGCCTCGGTCTCCCGGGCGTAGCGCTCCTTGTGCGGGTCCATGAGCACGGCGCGGCCGGCATAGACCACGCCCTCGATGTCGGTGACGAGGATCTTTTCCTTCTGAGCGCCCAGCGCCACCAGCAGATCGAGGCAGGCGAGGGCCGCCGCACCGGCGCCGCAGACGGTGATCCGCACATCCTCGAGCCGCTTGCCCGCGAGCACGAGGCCGTTCCGGATCGCGGCGGCCACGATGATGGCCGTGCCATGTTGGTCGTCGTGAAACACCGGAATGCGCATGCGCTCCCGGAGGCGCGCCTCGATCTCGAAACACTCCGGCGCCTTGATGTCCTCGAGATTGATGGCGCCGAAGGTGGGCTCGAGGGCAGCCACGATGTCGACGAGCTTCTTAGGGTCGGTCTCGTCGATCTCGATATCGAAGGCATCGATGCCGGCGAAGGTCTTGAAGAGGACGGCCTTGCCCTCCATCACGGGCTTGCCTGCGAGCGGGCCGATCGCGCCGAGGCCCAGCACCGCGGTGCCGTTGGTCACTACGGCCACGAGATTGCCGCGCGACGTCAGCTCGGCCGCCGCCACGGGCCTCTTGACGATCTCCAGGCAGGCGGCGGCGACGCCCGGCGAGTAGGCGAGCGAGAGATCGCGCTGCGTGGCGAGCGGCTTGGTCGCCACCACCGCCAGCTTCCCCGGTGGAGGCTGCCGGTGGTAGTCGAGAGCCTCCTCGTCCCGTCGATCCGTCATGATGCGCCCCTCGTTCGCCACCCCGGCCGCGGCTGCCGGTGGTAGGTCAATGCAGGGGGTGAAGCAAGTGAGGGTCCAGCCCTGCAACCCCGTCATACGCGATCAGTCTATCCACGGTCTCGAAGCCCTCGATCAGGGCGCGGCCGCTGTGGTAGGGGCCTTTCCCCGGGGCGGGCTGTCGGGCCATAGGCCCTCCCGTCGCTCGCGAGCCTCGGCGTGCCACCTCGTGACCTCGCCCGCCCGTCAGTCGATAGAGCTCGAGCATTCCCAAGAGGGCATCGCCCTGCAGCCACCAGATCTTCCGCCGATCGGTGGCCGGCTGTCCAGGCGCACCCCCGCTCCACAGCCCGCCCAGGGCCAGCCTCTGCGAGCGACCGCGGCGACCCGCTGGGTAGAGCGATGCGAGGCCTTTCCGAATGGGAAGAGCGCCCGCTGTTGGATGCCGGCATGCGTTCGGGAGAGCCATCGGGTGGGCCAAAGGGGTCACCCGGGGCCCCTCCGGCGGCCGGCTTCCTCGGAGGAAACGTTCAGGGGCCGTCCGAGGCCGTCAACGGCTTCAGGCTCTGCAGCATGGTCGGGATCAGCTCCGAGACGGTCGGGTGGATGTGCATGGCCCGCTGGATGACCGTGTAGGGCATCTTCGCATACATGATGTCCAGCAGGGAGTGGATGATCTCGTCGCCCCCGATGCCGAGGAGGGCGGCCCCTAGGATCCTATGGTCCTCAGCGTCCACCAGGATCTTCATGAAACCTTTCGTCTCGCCGCGCTCGACGGCGCGGCCCACCCGCTCCATGGCCAGCTTGGCCATCAGAGCAGGCCGGCCTATGCCTCGAGCCTGCGTCTCGGTCAGGCCCGCGCGGCCGAGAGGCGGGTCGATGTAGAGATTGTAAGCCGTGATGCGGTCAGCGAGGTCGCGAGGCTCATTGTCCAGGAGATTGGCGGCGACGATCTCGAAGTCGTTGTAGGAGGTGTGGGTGAAGGCTCCCTGGCCGTTGCAGTCGCCCATTGCCCAGATGCCGGGGACGTTCGTCCTCAGTTTGCCATCAACCTTGATGTAGCCTCGTGCGTCCGTCTCGACTCCGGCTTTCTCGAGGCCAAGGTCGTCGGTGTTGGGGCGGCGGCCGGTCGCCACCAGAAGATGGGAGCCCGAGACTGTTTCGGTGCGGCCGCCCACTGTAGCCGTGGCGACGATCATGTCGCCCTGCCGCTCGAAGCCAAGGCACTCGGCACCGGTGAGGACCCTTGTTCCCTCGTCCTCGAGGATGCCTCGGACGGCCAGGGACACATCCTCGTCCTCGCGCTCGATCAGCCTGGATGCCCGCTCGATGATCGTCACCTCGCTGCCGAAGCGTCGGTACATCTGCCCGAACTCGAGCCCGATATAGCTGCCACCCAGGATGACCAGGTGCTGGGGCAGGAAGTCGACAGCCATCATTGTGGCATTGGTCAGGTAGGGGAGGCCCTCCAGGCCGGAGACCGAAGGAGGCGCGGCGCGACCACCGACGTTGATGAAGATCCTCGGTGCCTCGATCAGCTCATCGCCGACCCTGACCGTGGTGGGGCCTTCGAACCGGGCATGGCCCTGATAGACCGTGCAGCGAGCCATCCCGCGCAGCCAGCTCTCCACTCCCTCGTTCGAGCGGCGGACGACCGCGTCCTTGCGGGCCTTCACGCGGGTCATGTCGACCATGATCGGCGCATCGACGACGATGCCGAACTCCCCCGCACGTCGTGCTACGTGCGCTGCACGGGCGCTGGCGACCAGGGTCTTTGTCGGCACGCAGCCCGTGTTGACGCAGGTCCCACCGAACAGATTGCGCTCGACGATGGCGACCCGCCAGCCTGCGTCGGTCAGGCGGCCGGCCAGAGCCGGCCCTGATTGCCCGGCGCCGATGATCAGCGCGTCGAACCGGCTCGGCATCGCGCTTCCTCTCTCACCAAGACGCAGCGAGCATTGGCCTTATCAGGGCCGTGGCGCCTCGACCTCAGCATGGCATTGATCTCGCCATCGTGGAACGGCCGAAAACGGCGAGCGACAGGACCATGCGACAAGACGTGGACCGCCGGCCGGCCCATGCTATGTTAATGTTCTTCAAGGTTGCGGCGCTTTCCTGGCAGGCGGCCGGATAGGATGTCGAGCCATGGGAGCCCGATGGCCCTGCTCAGCAGCGGTCAGGGAGAGAAGAACATGGCCATTCGTGACCACATCCGGAATCCCGCCGAGTGGGGCTGGGATCAGCTCAAGGATGCCAACGTCGCCGCCGGCAGGGCCGGCCGTTCCCTCTGGCGGAGCGAGGCCGATCGCCGCGCTCCGGTCCCGGAGGTCCGCAGGATCGAGGCACACGACCTCAATGAATGCCTGAAGCTCGGCCTTGCCGACTTCGCGGCGTACCGGACCGATGTCATCTTCCTCTGCCTGATTTACCCGGTGGCGGGCCTCGTCCTGGCGCGGCTGGCCTTCGGCTACGAGATGCTGCCGCTCCTGTTCCCGCTGGCGTCCGGCTTCGTGCTCGTCGGCCCGGTGGCGGCGATCGGTCTCTATGAGATGAGCAGGCGGCGCGAGCAGGGGGCCAAGATCGGCTGGGGCGACGCGTTCGGCGTGGTCAAGGCGCCGGCCTTCGGCGCGATCCTCGTGCTGGGCCTTCTGCTTCTCGCGATCTTTCTCTTGTGGCTGCTCGTGGCCTACGGGATCTTCGCGGCCACGCTGGGCCCCGAGAAGCCGACCGCGGTCGGCTCGTTCCTGCGTGATGTGCTGACGACCGGCGCCGGCTGGGCGATGATTGTCGTCGGCTGCGGCGTCGGATTCTGCTTCGCCCTCCTCGTGCTGACGATCAGCGTGATATCGTTCCCGCTGTTGCTCGACCGCGAGGTGGGCCTGGGCACGGCGATCTCGACCTCGGTTCGTGCCGTACGGGCCAACCCGGGGCCGATGGCGCTATGGGGCCTTGTTGTGGCCGCAGGCCTGGTGCTCGGTGCGATACCGCTGCTCCTGGGCCTGGTCGTCGTGATGCCGGTGCTGGGTCACGCCACCTGGCATCTCTATCGCAAGGTGGTCGTGGCGCGCTGATGGTATCGGAGCGGGCGCTCCCGGGGAGCCGAAGGCTCTTGCCGCGGGCTTCCTTGGAATCCTCCGCGCAATAACCGCTGGCGCCACGGCACGTGGCTGGCGTCGTTCACGGCGAGGGATCGGAGCCTTCATCGGGGAGTGATGGTGCGGTCGAGAAGACTCGAACTTCCACGGCCTTTCGGCCACCAGCCCCTCAAGCTGGCGCGTCTACCAATTCCGCCACGACCGCACTATGTCCTCGGGCGCGTCCCCGACGCTCGAGGACCCGCGATCTATCAAATGCCCCGGAGCGTGACAAGAGCAGGATGCTAGCAACGACCATTCAGTGTGAGTGGCGCCTGAGCCAGGGCTCCGTCGGCTACGAGGCCGCGGTGCGGGAAATGGAGCAGCGCGTGGAGGCCGTTCGGGCTGGGGAGGCCGATGAGCTGGTCTGGCTCCTCGAGCACCCGCCCGTCTACACCGCCGGGACCAGCGCCAGCCCCGACGAGCTGCTGGCTCCGCTGCGGTTTCCGGTCCACAGGACCGGACGCGGTGGTCGCTACACCTATCACGGGCCAGGCCAGCGCGTGGTTTATGTGGTACGGGACTTGGGCCGCCGAGATCGCGATCTCAGGCGTCATGTCTGGCGGCTCGAGGAGCTCGTCATCCGGTCGCTCGCTGACCTCGGCATCGAGGGCGAGCGACGTGACGGGAAAGTCGGCATCTGGGTGGCTCGGCCCGGTGCGCCGGAGGCGAAGATCGCGGCGATCGGTGTGCGGGTAAGGCATTGGGTGACCTTTCATGGCGTCGCGATCAACCTCGACCCCGATCTCGAGCACTTCTCGGGTATCGTCCCATGCGGCCTTGCGGGTTTCGCCGTGACGTCGATCCGCGGCCAGGGCAGTGTTGCCTCGATGGGCGATCTCGACGCCGCGATCCGACGCAACTTCTCCTCGGTCTTCGAGGACTAGCGTTGGTGACACGACGCCGCCCGCCGGCCGTCTGGCGGCCGACCACTCTGTTGGCTGCCCTGGTGACCGGGCTCGTTTTTTTGTCGCTCTGCGCGCCACCAGCGCTGGCCGCCTGTACCGATGCCGCTGCGCCGGGTGTGCAGTGGCGCCGCTGTATCGTCGACGGGCTCGACCTCAGCGGCGCTGACCTCAGCGGTGCCGATCTTCGGGACACCTCATTCAACCGCGCGAACCTGAGCGGGGTGGTGCTGCGCGGTGCCAACCTGCGAGGTGCGAAGCTCCTGTCGGCGAGCCTCGTCGGTTCCGTCCTGGACGATGCCGACCTGACCGAGGCGGATCTCACCAATGCCGACCTGACCCGAGCATCGCTGCGCCAGGCGAGCCTCAAGCGTGCGCGCCTCTATGCCACCGCTCTCGAAGGTGCCGATCTGACGGGCGCCTCACTGGAAGGCGCGGACATGCTCCGCGCCGACCTCGCCGGTGCTCGCTGGATCGACGGCAAGACGATCTGCGGGACCGGCTCGATCGGCCGCTGCCAGCCCGAGCGCAAGCCCGAGGCGGCCGGGCTCGATCACTGACGGAACGCGCTAGCAGAGACCTGCGGCAGGTGCCTCCACGGGCTTGCGCGCCACGAAGTGGAACCAGAAGATCCCCTTCTTGTCGGTCGCGTCGTCGACCGGGCGGCCCTCATAGTTGTCAAAGACAATCTCGGTGTTGAAGCCCACCGAGGCGAGCTGGCGCCTTTGCTCCTCGAAGGTGGTATAGACGATCACGATGCCGAAATTGTGGGCTGCGGCATTCTTGATCGAGTAGCCGTCGAACTCACGGTTGAGCTGACGGTACCGCCGGTGGTTGAGGAAGGAGGAGGAGGCGAAGCGGGCGAACTTCAGTATTCGCCAGCCCAGCTTGAGGGGATGGGCGGTGAGGTGAAGCATGCCGAGGCCGAGGCTCTCGCTGTGCCCCGGGCCATCTCGGTTGTGGGCCGATACGATGAAGAGGCCTCCAGGCTCTAGGACGCGATAGACCTCGCGCAGGATCTTCATCCGGCCGTCATAGTCGACGGCATCGATTCCGTTGAAGCTGAAGACGACCAGGAACTTCGAGCCGTCGGCAAAGGCCGAGAGGTCGCGGGCGTCGCCATGCTCGATATGCGCGTCGGGGTGATTGCGGCGGCACAGCGCTACCATCTCCGGCGTGTAGTCGATGCCGACATAGTCCCTGCTGATCTCGCGGAGGACGGCGGTGGTCCGGCCGCCACCGACCCCCATGTCGAGAATGGGCTTGCCCCTGGCCTCCTCGGCCACCCAAGCGGTGGCCTCGCGCTCGCCAGCGTCCGTCCATCCCGAGAGGGTGGCGAACTGGCTTTGCGCATCCCGCGACTTCCAGGCCTGTCGGTTGATGCTGTCTAGGTCCTGCAAGCTGCCCATCTCCCAGCCCTTTCTCGCGTGACGCCCGCACCGATCGAGAGATCGGCAGCCAGGGGCTCCTTGCAGGTGAGCAGACTATCAGTATCGCCACCAAAGACTACCGTTATTCTTACTTATTGCCTGTGCATTCGGTCATTTTTATTTCGTTACTGGCGATGTCGCGCGGAGGTATATCGCTCCTACATTGCGAGTTCTCCGTCTATTGATTATAGATGTCTAATCTTTAACACGACGCGAGCTGACCGGATGCTCGCTGGGCATGCCGGCATAATGTGGTCGATCGCTATCGAGCAGTAGGGAGCAAGGCGTCGTCCGCTGCGCTCGGGGCCGTCTCCGATCAGGCCATGGCCGTAATACTAGCCAGGCTCTTGGGCTCTCTTGACCGCGCATCGCTGCTGTCGGACGCTCACTGTCTCATCGACGCCAAGCGGTCCGGCGGAGCGTCGATGCGGTGATGGTGGCGTCGGGGAGATGGCGGTTGGCAACAGAGCTGGCAGGCAAGGTCGTGGTCATCACCGGCGGCAGCCGGGGCATCGGCCGGGGGATTGCGCTGGGCTTCGCGCGGGAGGGAGCCGAGACGGTGATCGCCGCTCCGACGCCCGCGCATCTCGAGGAGGCGCGAGATGCCATAGCAGCCGCGACGGGCTTCACGCCGATGATCCATGCGGTGGATTTGAGGACCGTCGCCGGGTGCGAGAGCCTGCATGCGGCGGTGGCACGGCGGCACGGCCGGTGCGACGTCTTGGTCAACTCGGCCGGAGCGACGCGGGCCGGTGCCTTCCTCAACCTGCCGGACGCTCTCTGGGGTGACGGCTTCGACCTCAAATTCTTCGGCTGTGTCCGCCTCTGCCGCCTGTTCTGGCCGATGCTCGAGGCGGCCAAGGGACACGTGATCAACATCATCGGCGGTGCCGCGCGCACACCCGACCCCGAGTTCATGATCGGCGGCGCCGTCAATGCGGCGATGGCCAACTTCACGAAAGCCCTGGCCGGTCTCGGCAAGCGGAGCGGGGTGAACGTCAACGCCATCCTGCCCGGCCTGACCGAGACCGAGCGCGTCGAGCAGCTCTTCGCGGAGCGTGCTGCGGCGACCGGGCGCACGGTGGAGGACGTTCGCGCCCAGCAGATTCGGGACTCCGGCCTGCGGCGTCTCGGCCAGCCCGAGGACATCGCCGAGCTGGCGCTCTTCCTCTGCTCAGAGCGGGCACGGCACATTCAGGGCACCGCCATCGCCGTCGACGGTGGCCAGACGCCGGGAGTCTACTAACCCTGCGCCAGCCTCATGCTCACTCTGCCACGTCGGCAAGCGTATGCCCTTGCTCAAGCATCGCGAGGGCTTCCTCGCTGGGTAGGGGCCGGCTCAGCAGGAAGCCCTGCATCTCTTGGCAGCCGTAGCTCTTGAGAAGTCTCAGCTGGCGGACCGTCTCCACACCCTCGGCGACGAGCTTGAGACCAAGGCTCCGTCCGAGCCCGACGACGCCCTGCGCCAAGGTCGCGGAATTGGGGTCGCGGTCGATGTCCAGGATGAAGGTGCGGTCGATCTTGAGCGACCGGATCGGAAAGGTGCGGAGGTAGGACAGCGACGAATAGCCGGTGCCGAAGTCGTCGATCGCCAGATGCACGCCCAGGCCGGTCAGCTCCTTCAGCCGCCGCACCGAGGCCGTGGCCTCGCGCATGACGACGCTCTCGGTGATCTCAAGCTCGAGCGAGGAGGGTCGAAGCCCGGTCTCGGCCAGCGTCCGCCCGACCATCTCGACAAGGTCGGCCTGCTGGAACTGACGGCCTGATAGATTGACGGCAAGGCGGAGGTCCGTGCGGCCGAGCCGGCGATGCCAGCGCGCCATCTCGGCAGCGGCGGTCCGCAGCACCCAGGACCCGATCTCGACAATGAGCCCAGTCTCCTCGGCGACCGGGATGAAATCGCTTGGGGGCACGACGCCAAGGGCAGGGTCGATCCAACGGATCAGGGCCTCGACGCCGACGATCGCACCGGTCTCGAGGCTTGCTTGAGGCTGGTAGTAGACGACGAAGTCGCCGTTCTCGAGCGCCCGCCTGAGGCGGCTCTCGAGCATCAGGCGCTCGATCGCCGTCGCGTTCATGTCGGTCGTATAGAACTGGAAGTGACTGCGACCCTGCTCCTTCGCGCGGGAGAGCGCCGTGTCGGCGTTCTTGATCAGCGCCTCCGGCGTATCGCCGTCGTGTGGAAACAGGGCTATGCCGATGCTTGCCGCCACCGTCAGCTCGTGCCCACCCACCGCCAAAGGCGGACGGAGCGCGACCAGCAGCTTCTGGGCCACCTTGGCGACGGATCCAGCCAACTCGATACCGGCGAGGAGAAGCAGGAACTCGTCCCCGCCCAGCCGCGCCACCGTGTCACTGCTGCGGACCGCTTGGGCCAGGCGCTCGGCCACCACCTTCAGGACCTGATCACCCCTCTCCAGTCCGAGTGAGTCGTTGATGATCTTGAATCGGTCGAGCCCAACGAGCATCACCGCAAACATCTGACGGGTGCGCCGGCCGCGCTCTACCGCCTGCGCCAGTCGGTCATGGAAGAGAATCCGGTTGGGCAGGCCGGTCAGCGTGTCGTGATAGGCCAGACGTGCCAGGGTCTCCTCGGTGTGCGCCCGCAGCGTGAGATCGCGGATGACGAGAGCGAAGCGACGTCGCCCTTTGCCGAAGGCCCGGCCGGTCACCTCCACGGGGAAGAGCTCGCCGGTGGTGCGCCGGGCACGAAGCGCGGGTGCGGCGGCGCTCGCTGGCCCCTCGCTGACCAAGCTTTCGAGAAGACGCCGGCCATCGTCCTCCGCGCGCTCGAAGAGCGGCTCGATCGGTTGGCCTACGAGCGTCTCGCCCCGTCGTCCGAGCATCAGCTCCGCGGCACCGCTCGCCCATTCGACCACCCCAGCCGCATCGACGGTAACGACCGCCTCGGAAAGGCCCTCCAGAATCATTTCCAAAGGGGCGCCGTCAGGACGGCTTGGCCCGTGCGGGGTTGAGGCCTCCCTCGGCTCGAGCAGCATGCCGAGGAGCCACATGCCACCCTCGGGCCGCTCGAGTGCTGCCAGCTGGATGCGGAACTCTGGGACGGGCCATCGGTCGGCATCGAGGGACAGCTCTGCCTCGATAGGGGAGCCCGGTGCTGCCAGCACGGCCGCGACTGCCGCCTCAAGCCTTGCCCGATTGGCTGCGCCCGCCGCCTCGTCGAGGAGGGAACGGCCGGCCATGTTCTCGAGCGGTAGACGCAGGTGCTTGATCAGAGGCTCCGTCGCTCCCTCCACGCGGCCGGAGGGCGACAGGACAAGCAACGGGAGGCCTAGGCCGGCCAGAAGATCGAGCGGCAGGCGCGGCTGAGGTGGGGTTGGCGTCGCACGCTGCCCATCGACCGTGGTGATCTCTGCCGGACGGAACAGAGCTATGGCTCGGCCTCTGTCAAAGCGCGCCATCGTGACCTCGACGGCCTCACTCCCCTTGCCGAGCGGCCAGTCGAAGCGAGCCGCTGCCTCCTCGGAGCTCGCAAAAGCCTCGTCGACAAGAGCCAGCCACTCGTCGACCAAGCCAGGCGGCAGGACCGTTTCCACATCCGCTCCGACCAACGCGCCTATCGCGTGGGCCAGTGGCGTGGCTGGCGCCGTTCCTGCCCAGCAGATTGTTCCGCGATCGTCGACGAGGCAGGCGAGTTGATGGAGTTGCGCGCCGAGCACTTCTGCGATCCGCGCCTGGGCTGAAAGGACCTCGTCGGCCTGCGGTTGCTCGGCGTCGGCGAGCCCGCCGACCACTCCCAGAACAAGCCTGTCGTCGGCGTTGACGATGGGACGGGCGCTGTCTCGCACGCGACGGACCGTCCCCGAGCGTTCGCGCAGGCGGTAGGTGGCGAGACCGGCCGTGCCACCGAGCAGGGCTTGGTTGCGATGGCGCAGCTCAGAACGGTCCTCCGTCACAACGAGCGCAGTGAGGCCGCCAAGCGCCGCGAGCTCCGAGTAGGTGTAGCCGGTCAGCTCCTCGAGCCGCGGATCGGCCCAGGTGAGCACGAGCCGGAGATCATCCTCGACACGGAGGACGTAAAGGGCCTCGGTAACGACACCGGCGAGGCGTTCCGCGCCGGCGACCAGCCGTTCGACGATCTCGTCGCTTGTGTCGGAAGCTGGGGCCGTTGCCACGAAGAGCGCGAGCAGCTCGTCAGGTCCGCCGAGAGGCTGGAGGCGCACCTCGAAGGAACGGTCGCCCTCGGCCGACGTCCCGAGTGACATCCGTCCGGCGAAGACGCTGCTCTCGGCGATCGCAGAGAGCAGCTTTACGAAGTGCTCGCCGGGTGCGCTGCTGGGCCTGAGGACGCGGAGGCTGCGGCCGACAATCCTTTCGGGCGCGTGGCCCGTCAGCGCTGCCAGTCGCCGGCTAGCATAGACGATCTCGGGTGATCGGCGAGCCTCGCTACCTCGACGCAGGAGAAGGCAGCCTTCTCGCGCGTGATCCAGCATGCCTTCGAGGTCTATTCGCCCGCTCACGGAGGGGCTCACCTCGACCGAGGCGTGCGCTCCGTCCAACCCGCGGCGCCGCGAGCCATGCGACGGCTCTCGCTGCGCTCGGGCCGGCGCCCCTTTGTGGTGTTTCCGCAGGGCCGAGCTGCCTGCACCCGCGTTCCTCCGCTCGCCCACGCGAGCACGCCGAGCCGCATCGTTGCCGGCGGTCGGTTTGTTGTTGTCGTCGACAGGCCGTCGGGGAGCGCATCTAGCCGCCGCATCTCGGCGGGAACGACCCCTTCCGCATCTGACCGAGGTCGGCGCCTGAGTCAGCAGGTGCATTCAACCAGAAATGGCTAAGTGGAGGAAGATCGACTGTGAAATGGGGAATATCGCTAGGTCGCGTCGAGCTCACGGCGCACTTGTGGCAGCAGATCGGCCAGGTCCTCGGCGATGAGCCCTTCGCCGGCACGAGCGCCTAAGGCCGCGTGCAGCCACACGGCTGCAGCCGCCGCCTCGAAGGCAGCCACTCCCTGTGCGAGGAGGCCGAGCGTTATTCCCGCCAGCACGTCACCGGTGCCGGCGGTAGCGAGCGCCGGCGGAGCTTGGCCCATGACGGCCGCTCGGCCATCCGGTGCGGCAACGACCGTGTCGGCGCCTTTGAGCACGACGATGGCGCCGCTGGCAGCAGCAGCGGCCTGAGCGCGGGCCAAGCGGCTGCCCGTCGCCGTGAACAGACGGGCAAACTCGCCATCGTGCGGCGTAAGTACGCAGTTACGATGGAGCAACCCGAAGAGCTGCTCAGGGTTCTCGGCGAAGCTCGAGAGCGCGTCCGCGTCGAGCACGACGGGCTTGCCCTTGGTGAGGGCCACCTCGGCGAGGTCGCGGGTAGCCTTGCCCACCCCCTGACCCGGCCCGAGCAGCACAGCGCTCATCCGCCGATCGCCGAAGAGCGCCTCGAGACCCGCCGGCCCGTTGATCGGCTTGGTCATGATCGTGGTCAGCTGCGCAGCATAGACGGAGAGGTCGCCGGGCGCACAGCCGATGCTGACGAGGCCGGCCCCCGCTCTTAGCGCGGCCCGGGCGGCCAGACGGGCCGCGCCGGTCGCAGAGGCCGGGCCTCCCGTAACGAGCGCATGGCCGAAAGTGTACTTGTGGGACTCAGGGGTGCGTGCAGGCAGTGCGCTGTGCCAGAGTTGCGGCACGTTCTGCCAGAGACCTATCTGACGCTCGGCAACGATGCTTTCGGGAATGCCGATGTCGACGATCTCGAGCCGGCCCGTGCGGAGCCGGCCGGGCAAAAGGTAGTGGCCGGGCTTGGCCCGACAGAAGGTGACCGTGAGCTGTGCCCCAATGGCCGGCCCCTCGATGGAGCCTGTAGCTCCATCGACGCCCGAGGGAATGTCGATGGCGACCACGGCCCTCGACTCGGCGGCGATCCGCGCCACCAGATGGGCGGCGAGGCCGCCAAGCGGGCGGGCGAGCCCGGCTCCGAACAGGGCGTCGACGACAAGGCTCTCGCTACCCAGCGCGTCCTCGCTCTGAGCCACCTCGATTGGTCCTGCCCAGGCGGCAGCCATCGTCGCCGCGTCGCCCCTGAGCGCTGCCGGCTCGACCAGCGAGATGAGGCGCACCGGCCAGCCGACTGCGTGCAGCAGACGGGCGACGACATAGCCGTCGCCGCCATTGTTGCCGGGGCCGCAAAGCACCAGCGTGGGCTGTGGGGGAAAGGAGGTGGTGATCGCGCGCGTGACAGCGCGGCCTGCATTCTCCATCAACCGGAGGCCGGGTATGCCGCTCGCGATCGTCGCGCCGTCGACCTCTCCCATCACCTTGGGAGGCAGCAGAACGGCCCCCGGCGCCGGAATCGCCGCCGGCATCACGTCCTCCCGGAGCTCAGACCACCCGATAGCGCGCCTGGGCCGCGCGTTCGATCGCGGCCGCCACGAGCCGCTCGATGTGAAGCTTGTGACGAATCATCTCAAGCAGCCGAAGCTCGTCCTGGACCGCCTTGCCGTCGGCTGCGGCGACGTCGCACGCTAGCGTATAGGCCGTCTCGCGGAGCGGCGCTGGCAGCGCTTTGGCGATCATGTCGAGCGCGATGTCGAGGCCGTCCTCCTGGCGAAGCAGATCCGCGCACTCCTGGCCAATGTCGGCCACGCGGTCCCGCTCGAACGTGGCGAAAACGGGTAGCGTCCGAACGAGGCGGCCCATCACCTCGAGCTCCGAATCGGTCATCCGTCCTTCCGCCGCCGCAACCAGGACCATCGTGTAGATCAGCGCAGCGTGGCGGTCGATGCTGCGCGCCGCCTGAGCGCGCTCCTCTTTTTCCATCCCCTCGATCCGCATCCATTCCATAGACTGGCCAAGATACATGCTGATGCCGGAGGGAAAACGCAATGACGGCCGTCATCCCGAGCGAAGAGGTCGCGGCGGCGCTGCGTGACGGGACGCCGGTCGTCGCGCTCGAGACCACGCTGATCGCGCACGGTATTCCGCGTCCCAGGAACCTTCATCTGGCTCGGTCGATCGAGGCCGCGGTGCGGGCCGCCGGCGCTGTGCCGGCGACGATCGGGCTCATCGACGGGGAAATCCGCATCGGTCTCGACGCGGCCGGTCTCGAGCGGATCGCGGAGGCGCCTGACGTCGCGAAGTGCTCCACGCGGGACCTGGCGCCGGTGCTGGCCCGGCGGGGCCTCGGCGCGACGACAGTGGCTGCCACCATGTATGCCGCGGCACGGGTCGGGATCAGGGTGATGGCGACGGGAGGGCTGGGTGGCGTGCATCGTGGCGGGGAGGCGAGCCTCGACGTCTCGGCCGACCTGCTGGAGCTGCGAAGAAGCCCGATGGCGGTAGTCTGCAGTGGCGCCAAGATGGTCCTGGATCTCCCGCGCACGCTCGAGGTGCTCGAGAGCCAGGGGGTGACGGTGGTCGGGTATGGCACGGCTGACCTCCCGGGATTTTATTGCCGCGAGACTGGCATCTCGATCCCACGGGTCGACGGGCTGGGCGGGCTCGTTGCTCTCCTGCATAGCCAAGCCTTGCTCGGTTGGCCCAGTGGCATCGTCGTCGCCAACCCGCCCCCCGCGGCGCTGGCACTTTGCCGGTCGGAGATGGAGAGCCTCGTCGAGGAGGCTCTGAGGGAGGCGCATCGACAGAAGATCCACGGCCCGGCCGAGACGCCGTTCCTATTGGCCGAGCTGGCCCGATCCAGCGGTGGGCGCACGGTTCGCGTGAACGAGGGCCTTGTCCTGGCCAACGCACAGCTGGCTGCCGAGCTTTCGGTTGCCTTCGCTGCGGTCGGGGCGCCGAAGGTCGTGGTCTAAAGGTAGAATATACTTGACGCAATTCTCCTTTGTGGAGAGCCTCGATGGGGTTGGGCGGAGGCATCACAGGAACGGGCTGGCAATGCCGCCATGAGAACCGGTCGGCGCGTGCTGATTGTGGGCGACCCGGCGCTCAGCCGAGGGCTGATCAAGATGGTCCTCTCGAATCTGGGCTATGTCGTGTCGGTCGTGGCCGATGGGGCTGAGGCGGTGGCGATGCTGACGCACTCGCGCTTCGCGCTGGTGATGATCGCGCTGCAGCTGCCTGACGGATCGGGCACGGTATTGGCGCGGCGGCTGCGCGAGGCCCTCGGATCCGACGACGACTCCCCAATCCTCCTGTTTGGTGATGCCTGGGACCGGGAGGCGTTGGCGCGTGAGTGCCGCAGTGCCGGGGTCAGCGCCTATCTCGAGAAGCCAATCTCGATCGGGCGGCTCGTGAAGGCCGTCCGCGAGCTCACTCAGCTGGAGCCGGCCGGAGCTGGAAGGGAGGTCATCTTGTCGTCGAAGAGCAGCCCCGTCGACATGGTTCATCTAAACTCCTTCACGAACGGTGATCTGCAACTAGAGCGCGAGCTGGGCTCGCTCTTTCTCTCAACTGCCGTTCATTATGTGGAGGAGATGCGCCAGGGTTTGGTCGCGCCCGACAGCTGGCAGCGGGCTGCGCACGCGCTCAAGGGAGCCAGCGCCGGCCTCGGCGCCGTCGATCTTGCCGAGATTGCCGGGGAAGCGGAGCGAGCCGAGCCGTCCGAGGCGACGCTCGGCCAGATCGTCCGGCATGTCGATCGTGTACGGAAGTTTCTTGCCTGCCGTGGCCACGAGATGAAGGAGGTCACCAGCGGCGGATGACCGTCACACAGACGCGGCGGCAGCCGTTGGAATGCGGCAACAGGGGCGAGCGGCCGCTGCCTGCAAGGCCAGAATTCCCTTGATTCGCCTTAGGGTTTCGCCTGTTATCGGCGGCACCGCCTCGGCGGCGATGAAGCAGTTTGCTCGTTACTTTATATGCAGGGCGCACGCCCAATAGCGACTTAGGTGAATGATAGGAACGCCGCGATGGTGACGATCTTCCGTTTGATGCTGTTGGGTATGCTTTCAATTGCTGTGACGGCCTGCACAGAGACCAACGGCAATGTCTCGGGAGTCGATCCGAACGTCATCGATGATGGCTTTCTCTATGTGGGCGGCGTTGATGCCGCGCGCGCGATGCAGCCCCAGGGTCCGCCCTTCTCGCAGGGGCTCCGAACCGGCTATTTCGCCTATGTCGACCAGCTGAAGAAGGGCTACGACATTCCGGCGATCGCTCACTTCAGCCGCAAGGCCGTAGCATCGGCCGAGGGCCTCAATGTCCAGCCGGACATGTTGGATTATTATCGCGGGCTGCCCAAGGCGTCGGCTGACGAGCTTGCGGCCGCTCGGGCCCGGATGATCAGCGCCTTCGACGCGGGGGGACGGAGCTCGGCCGCTGCCGATGCCGCCAGGGCGCAGGTCGCCTTCGACTGCTGGCTCCGGGAGACGGATAAAGGCGATACGGCCGGCATCAGCCGTTGCAAGGGTGAGTTCGAGGACGCGATCACCAAGGTCGAGAACTCGCTAGCCAAGCCGGCCAGCACCTACATCGTCTTCTTCGCCTGGGATCGTGCGGACCTCACCCCAGTGGCGCAGCAGATCCTCACTCAGGTGGCGACCGACTTCAAGGCGGGCAAATCCACCACGCTCGTCCTTGCCGGCTACACCGATACCTCGGGTTCGGCCCCGTACAATCTGAAGCTCTCGGAGCGACGGGCGAAGTCGGTGGCGGCCGCGCTGGCGAAGCTGGGCATCTCGACGGATGCGATGAAGGTCAACTGGTACGGCGAGACGCACCTTAGGGTTCAGACCAAGGATGGTGTTCGTGAGCCGCAGAACCGGCGCGTCGAGATTAACTTCCAGTAGGGCGCGGCAGCGCGGACTTCTCTGGCTGCTCCAGTCTTGAGCATGGAAAAGCCCCGTACCCGAAGGTACGGGGCTTTTCTCTTTCCGGGCTGTCCACGCCGCCACGCGCGCAACATCCCGGGCCCCAGCTATCAGCCGGTCACGGGGCGTGGGATGCGATCGACAGGGCTCGGGGCGGGAGGGACGCTAGCCGCCCGTGACGCTCATATGGCGGCCTACAGCCGGGCGGTTGTGCCGCCGGTCGATGACGAAATCATGGCCTTTCGGCTTGCGGGCGATGCCATCGAGGATGGCCCGGTGCAGCGGCTCGTTGCTCTCGGACGCGCGGAGCGGTGCGCGAAGATCGATGCGATCCTCCTGGCCGAGGCACATGTACATTGTGCCCGTGCAGGTGACCCTGACACGATTGCAGGACTCGCAGAAATTGTGAGAGAGCGGTGTGATGAAGCCGAGCCGACCTCCGGTCTCGCGCACACGCACATAGCGAGCCGGGCCGCCGGTGCGATAGGGAATCTCCTCGAGCGTCCAGGTTTTCTCGAGACGCGAGCGCAAGAGAGAGAGGGGCAGGTATTGCGCCGTGCGATCTCCCTCGATCTCCCCGAGAGGCATCGTCTCGATCAGGGTGAGATCAAAGCCCTCTGTGCCGCACCAGGCGATGATCCGGTCGATCTCGTCTTCGTTCACGCCCTTGAGCGCCACCGCATTGATCTTGACCGCCAAACCCGCCCGTCGTGCGGCCGCAATGCCGGCCATCACGCGATCGAGCTTGCCCCATCGCGTGATGGCAGCGAAGCGGACCGGGTCGAGCGTATCGAGGGAGACGTTGATGCGCCGCACGCCAGCTTCAGCCAGCTCATCCGCAAAGCGCTCGAGCTGGCTGCCGTTGGTCGTGATCGTAAGCTCGTCGAGAGCGCCCGAGGCGACATGACGCCCCATCGCCCGGATCAGCCACATCACGTTCCGCCGCACGAGCGGCTCACCGCCGGTGAGACGGATCTTGCGGACACCCAGATCGACGAAGGCGGCGCCAAGGCGGTCCAGCTCCTCGAGGGAGAGAAGGTCCCTCTTGGGCAGAAAGGTCATGTTCTCCGCCATGCAATAGACACAGCGGAAGTCGCACCGGTCGGTGAGCGACAGGCGGACGTAGGTGATCTCGCGACCGAATGGGTCGACGACCATAGGCGAATGCTCCAACGAGGCTGGCCGAAAGCCGGGCACCTATGCGGCTCTCCCCTATGCCTGTGTGCTCAACCCAATGTAAGACCCAAGGGGGGCGACGCCCAGGGGGCATCGGCGCGCGAGCGCTCGGAGGATGCGATGCCGGCCCTCTCCAACCATGGGGAGAGATGGGTTTGAGGCTGGCATTCCGAGCCGCCGACACGGCCGAAGCGCGTGAGGGGCTGCGCCGGCTCACCGACGTCGACCCCGGTGTCTCGCTTGAGGATGCAGAGGTCGTCGTCGTGCTGGGTGGCGACGGCTTCATGCTCGAGACGCTGCATACCATCCTGCACCGGAACCTGCCTGTTTACGGCATGAACCTCGGCACGGTCGGCTTTCTGCTGAACCAGTTCAGGCCGGACGGCCTCAAGGAGCGCATCGCGACGGCGAAAAAGGTCGATCTGTTTCCGCTCAGGATGCGGGCCGAGCTTCAGAGCGGCGAGGTCAAGGAGGGGCTCGGCATCAACGAGGTGTCGTTCTTTCGTGAGACGCGGCAGGCGGCGACGCTCAGCATCGACATCGACGGGATCTGCCGGCTGCCGAACCTCGTCTGCGACGGGTTGCTCATCGCCACCCCAGGCGGGAGCACGGCCTATAATCTTTCGGCGCACGGGCCGATCATCCCGATCGGCGCCAATCTCCTTGCGCTTACACCAATCAGCCCGTTCCGGCCTCGGCGCTGGCGTGGTGCCCTGCTGCCCAGCCGCAGCCGCTTCACCATTCGCGTGCTCGACCCCGGCAAACGGCCCGTCGGTGCTGTCTCGGACTATACCGAGGTCCGGGATGTGGCGAAGGTCGAGGTCTGGGAGGATCGCTCGATCTCGGCCCAGCTGCTCTTCGATCCCGAGCACAACCTCGAAGAGCGAATCCTCAAGGAACAGTTCATTCCGTGAGCGTTGGCCTGTCCGGGTGAGGCCGTCCATCGACCTCGAGCTCCGACGGAGATCCAGGGCTTCTGGGAGGCAAGAACCATGAGCGCTGATGAGGCGGCACGCTCTGGCTGGACGGCCCGCACGCTGGCAGCACAGGCACTGGGCTCCATCGACGAGCTCAGCCGCGGCGTGGTGCCGCCCATTCATGTCACCACCACCTATCTGCGCGATCCCGACAACCAGTACCGTAGCGGGAATGTCTACGGCCGCCCGGACAACGAGACGGTTCGTGAGGCGGAAGGGGTCATCGCGGCGCTCGAGGGCGCTGCGCAGGCGATGGTGCTCGGCTCCGGAATGTCCGCGGCCACGGCCCTTCTCCTTGCGCTGGCACCTGGCGACCATGTGGTGGCACCGAAGGTGATGTACTGGGCGCTGCGCGATTGGCTGGTCACCGACGGCCGCCGTTGGGGCCTCGAGGTCGATCTGGTCGACACGGGCGACCTCGACGCCTTACGGGCGGCAGTGCGGCCGGGCGCCACAAGGCTGGTCTGGGTGGAGACGCCGGCCAACCCGCTTTGGTCACTGACGGACATTGCGGCCGCCGCTGCGATCGCGCACGCCGCTGGGGCGCTCCTGGCGGTCGATTCGACATGCGCCACACCGATGCTCACGCGCCCGCTGGAGCATGGCGCCGACATCGTCATGCATTCGGCGACGAAATACCTGAACGGGCATTCGGACGTGATAGCCGGCGCGCTGGCAACCAGGCGTACCGATGGGCTGTGGCAGCGCGTCCGGCGCAACCGGTCGACCCTCGGACAGATCCTTGGCCCGCTCGAAGCCTTTCTCCTGCTCCGCGGAATGCGGACGCTGCCGCTGCGCGTGCAGGCAGCGAGCGCGTCGGCGATGGAGCTGGCGCGGCGCTTGGTCCGGCACGATGCCGTCGCTGAGGTGCTTTATCCCGGCTTGCCCACTCATCCCGGGCACGACATCGCACGACGACAGATGAGCGGCGGGTTCGGCGGCATGCTGAGCATTCGCCTGCGAGGCGGTGAGGCTGCGGCAGTGGCGGCTGCGGCCGGTGTCGAGCTGTGGAAGCGAGCGACATCGTTGGGCGGTGTCGAGAGCCTGATCGAGCATCGGGCCTCGATCGAGGGCCAGGGATCGCCCTGTCCTCCTGACCTTCTGCGCCTGTCCACCGGCATCGAGGATCCCGGCGATCTCTTTGCCGACCTCGACCGCGCGCTTCGCGTTGCGAGCGCTTAGCGAAGGCCGTCGGGCCAGCGCTTGCAGCGACTGACCCCGCTGGGGCGGCCTCGGACCTTACCCTAGCCCGGGCTCAGGCCTGGGTTTCTCAGCTGCCGGCGACGCGCAGGAGGGATCGGCTCTCGACGCCTAGCTTGGCGCAGCCGCCCAGGTCTTGAAGCTCGACAAGGAAGACGGCGCCCGCAACATCGGCGCCGACCTTCCGCAACAAGGTCACGGATGCCTGCGCGGTGCCGCCTGTCGCGATCAGATCGTCGACGAGGACGACGCGGGCGCCCGGGCGGATCAGACCATCGGCGATCTGCAGCGTATCGCTGCCATATTCGAGATCGTACGAATGGCTGATCACGGCGCCTGGAAGCTTGCCGACCTTGCGGACCATAAGCCAGCCGAGGCCGAGCTTGTAGGCGATAGGCGCGGCAAAGATGAAGCCGCGCGACTCGATGGCTGCGATCAGGTCCGGCTGGAATTCCTGCACCAGGCCGGCGAGGCGATCGACCGTCTCAGGCCAAGCCACCCTGTCATTCAGGACCGTCGAGATGTCGTAGAAGAGGATCCCGGGCTTCGGGAAGTCCGGGATCTTTCGTATCGCCGCCTCGAGGTCGATCGCCACCTCTGGTGCCCCGCCCTTGCTGTGGACGCCGTGCCTCAGTCCTGAAGATCCTCGCAGCCACGAATGATGCGGTGACAGGCATCGCTCAGAAGCTCGGTCGAGGTCGCGTAGGAGATGCGGAAGTAGGGATCGAGCCCGAAAGCGGCGCCGTGAACGACCGCCACGCCGACCAACTCGAGCAAA
Organism: uncultured Alphaproteobacteria bacterium; assembly: GCA_963735065.1. Classification (GTDB taxonomy): domain Bacteria; phylum Pseudomonadota; class Alphaproteobacteria; order Geminicoccales; family Geminicoccaceae; genus CAVTJL01. The sequence goes on from CAVTJL010000001.1 coordinate 1,947,954, forward strand.
TAGCGAGAGAACTGCTCGCTGGTCTCGATCACCTTGCCGTCGGGCGTGCGCCGCCCGATTGCCCCAGCACAGCTCGGATAGACGTAGAATGCTCCCTCTGGCCGATGGCAACGCAGGCCTGGCGCCTTGTTGAGGAGATCGACCACAAGATCGCGACGCTCCTTGAAGACCCGCTGATGCTCGGCGAGGAACCCCTGATCGCCGTTGAGCGCGGCGACGGCCGCAGCCTGGCTGATCGAGCAGGGATTGGAGGTGCTCTGCGACTGGATCTTGGCCATGCCCTTGATGAGCTCGGCCGGCCCGCCAGCGTAGCCGATCCGCCAGCCAGTCATGCAGTAGGCCTTAGACACGCCGTTGACCGTGAGCGTGCGGTCCTTGAGCCGAGGCTCGATCTGGGCGGGGGTCGTGAACTCGAAATCGTCGTAGACGAGATGCTCGTACATGTCGTCCGTCATCACCCAGACGTTCGGGTGGCGGACGATGACGTCGGTAAGCGCCTTGAGCTCGGCCTTGCTATAGGCGGCTCCGGTGGGGTTGCTCGGGGAGTTCAGCAGCACCCACTTCGTCCTCGGACCGATCGCCGCCTCCAGGTCCTCGGCGCGCAGCTTGAAGCCCGTCTGATCGGGGCAATTGACGAACACGGGCGTGCCGCCGGCCAGGAGGACCATGTCGGGATAGGAGACCCAGAAGGGGGCCGGAATGACAACCTCGTCGCCCGGGTTCAGCGTCGCCATGAACGCGTTGTAGAGAACCTGCTTGCCGCCGGTGCCGACGGTGATCTGCTCGCGCGTGTAGTCGAGGCCGTTCTCGCGGCGGAACTTGCCAACGATCGCCTCCTTGAGCGCCGGCGTGCCGTCGACCGCCGTGTACTTGGTGTCGCCGGCCCGAATGGCGGCGATGGCCGCCTCCTTCACATGCTCGGGCGTGTCAAAGTCGGGCTCGCCGGCACCGAGACCGATGATGTCGCGGCCGGCAGCCTTGAGCTCCCGGGCAAGGTTGGTCACGGCGATCGTTGGCGATGGCTTGATTCGGGAGAGGCTCTCGGCGAGCACGGACATTGGGGACGCCCCTGGCTGAACGGACGGCGGGAATTTATGGGTGACGCCGCGGCGATGCAACGCCCGCGGCGGAAAGGCAGCCGCTCGTCAGGCGGCCGGGCTCACGGCCGTGGCGCTGACAACCTCGGCGATCGCCGACGTCAGCTCCATGAGGATCGCCTGCAGCTGTGCTGTGCCCTCGTGCGCCTTGCCACTGCGCTCGTCCATGAACAGCTGACGCCGGAACTCGACCTGGAGGGCGTGCCAGCCCTCCAGCGGCCGTCCATAGTGCTCGGTGATGAAGCCGCCCGCATAGGGTTGATTGTGGGCGACGTGGAGGCCATGCGCGCTCAATACCTCCGCCGCCACATTCATGAAGGCTGCGCCGCAGCTTCGCCCGAACCGGTCGCCGAGGGCCACATCGACCGGGGAGGCTGCCCGCTGGCCCGCCGCCTCGGACGGCATGGAGTGGCAGTCAAGGAGAATGGCCACGCCAAAACGGCGGCGGGTCTCACCGAGCAGGCTCGCGAGACGGTCGTGATAGGGTTGGTATCCTTGGATCAGCCGGCTCTGCACCTCCTCGAGCCCGAGCCGGCGCCGATAGATGGCCCGCCCGGAGATCCGGCTCGGCACCACTCCGAGCCCGGCCCGCACCTTGGCGCTTAGTCGGAGGTCGGGCAGCGACATCGGTGCCGTCAGAAGATCGGGGTCCAGCTCGGCACTATTGCGATTGAGGTCGACGAAGGCGCGCGCATAGGTCGCGGCGATGACCGTAGCCCCCAGGTCGGCGCAGGGGGCGACAAGACCGTCGACGGGCCCGTCATCGAGGCATCTGAGCTCGCTCTGATCAATCCTCAGGGCGCCCATCAGATCAGAGGGATACACCGTCCCGCTGTGCGGGGAGGACAGCACGACAGGCAGCAGCTGACCCGTCGGAAGCAGCTCCCTGAACGGCAGAATCCTTCCACCGCCGATCGCTATGTCGATGCCGTCCCTCATGGGAGGACAAGAGCACACCGCGCGCGCCGGAACAACCCGATGCTCGGCGCCACAATCATGACGGCCGCACGACGGCCTTGCCCTCGGCCGTGGTTTCTCCTAAGCAGCGCGCCAGCGGGCGCGTAGCTCAGCGGGAGAGCACTACGTTGACATCGTAGGGGTCACAGGTTCGATCCCTGTCGCGCCCACCACCGCTTCCAGGGCCAGGCCGCATGGGCATCATCCCGCCGGGCCAGTGGCCACACTGGGGCATCGGCGCCGCGCCTGGAACGAGGTGCCGCGCTTGACCGTCATCCGCACCGAGATCGATCCCAGGTCAGAGGCTTTCAGAGCCAACGCTGAGCGCGTCCGGGCGCTGGTGGATGAGCTCCGCGAGCGGGTAGCTCGCGTGATCGAGGGCGGCGACGCCAAGGCCCGGGAGCGCCATCTTGCACGCGGCAAGCTCCTGCCGCGCGAGCGCGTGGAGCGTCTGACCGATCCTGGGGCGCCGTTTCTCGAGCTCTCCCAGCTCGCTGCCGAGGGCATGTATGGCGGCCAAGTTCCCGCAGCCGGGATCATCACCGGGATCGGTCGGGTCGCAGGGCGCGAATGCATGATCGTCGCCAACGATGCGACGGTGAAGGGTGGCACCTACTTTCCGATCACGGTGAAGAAGCATCTGCGCGCGCAGGAGATCGCTCGCGAGAGCCGACTGGCTTGCATCTATCTCGTCGACTCCGGCGGTGCCCACCTGCCGAGCCAGGACGAGGTCTTTCCCGACCGCGAGCATTTCGGTCGGATCTTCTACAATCAGGCGACCATGTCGGCCGAAGGCATACCGCAGATCGCGGCGGTGATGGGATCCTGCACCGCCGGTGGCGCCTATGTGCCGGCGATGGCGGACGAGGCCGTCATCGTCAGGAACCAGGGCACGATCTTCCTGGGCGGCCCACCGCTCGTGAAGGCAGCGACCGGCGAGGTCGTGACCGCCGAGGAGCTGGGTGGCGGCGACGTCCACACGAGGATCTCCGGCGTTGCCGACCACCTGGCCGAAAGCGACGCCCATGCCCTGGCGATCTGTCGGCGGATCGTCGCTGGGCTCGGCTCTCGCTGCGGGCGCGCGCTGGACCAGGTGTCACCCGCCCCGCCGCTCTACGCTGCGGAGGAGCTCTACGGCCTGATCCCCGAAGATCTGCGCCAGCCGATCGAGGCTCGGGAGGTCATTGCACGCGTGGTCGACGGCTCGGTTCTGGACGAGTTCAAGCCGCGCTACGGCGCCACGCTCGTCACCGGGTTCGCCCGGCTCTTCGGCTGCCCCGTTGGGATCCTCGCCAACAACGGCATTCTCTTCAGCGAATCGGCCCAGAAGGGCGCTCACTTCATCGAGCTTTGCTGCCAGCGTGGTATCCCCCTCATCTTCCTGCAGAACATCACGGGCTTCATGGTCGGGCGGAAGTACGAGCAGGGCGGCATCGCCAAGGACGGCGCGAAGCTGGTCATGGCCGTCGCCTGCGCACGCGTCCCGAAGCTCACGGTCATCATCGGCGGGAGCTTCGGCGCCGGCAATTACGGCATGGCCGGCCGGGCCTTCGCTCCCCGTCTCCTCTGGATGTGGCCCAACGCTCGGATCTCGGTCATGGGCGGTGAGCAGGCCGCATCCGTGCTCGGAACCGTGCGTCGCGACGGGCTCGAGGCGCAGGGTCGAGCCTGGACGGCTGCCGAGGAGGAGGCTTTCAAGGCGCCCATCAGGGAACAGTATGAGCGCCAGGGCCATCCCTACTACGCGACGGCACGGCTCTGGGACGACGGCGTCATCGATCCCGCCCAGACGCGGATGGTTCTCGGTCTGAGCCTGTCGGCCGCGCTCAATGCCCCCATCGAGCCCACCCGGTTCGGCGTCTTCAGGATGTGAGCCCTTGAGCGACAAGCCCCTTCTCGAGGAGTGCCGCGACGGCGTGGCGCGGCTCACGATGAGCCGGCCGAACGTTCACAACGCCTTCGATGAGCATCTCATTCAGGCCATGATCGAGGCCTTGGAGCGCTTTGCCGAGGATGATTCGGTCCGCGTGGTCGTCCTGACCGGGGACGGCAAAAGCTTCTCCGCCGGCGCCGATCTGGATTGGATGCGCAGGATGGCGGCGTTCGACGAGGCGGAGAACTTGGCGGATGCCCAGCAGCTTGGACGCTTGCTCCGGACCCTAGACGAGCTGCCCAAGCCGACACTGGCGTTGGTCAACGGCGCTGCGATCGGCGGCGGCGTGGGGCTGGTTGCCGCCGTCGATATCGCCATAGCCGCCGCGACCGCGACATTTGGCCTCTCCGAGGTTCGTCTCGGCCTCGTTCCTGCCGTGATCGGGCCCTATGTCGCTCGGGCATTGGGCGAGCGATGGTGCAGGCGACTTTTCCTCACCGGGGAGCGGTTTGACGCGGCCGAGGCAGTGCGGTTAGGGCTTGTGCATGAGGTGGTCTCGCCTGAGGGGCTGGAGGCTCGTGGCGCCGTCATCGTCGATGCTCTGCGGCAGGGTGGGCCCGAAGCGCAACGCGAGGCAAAGGGCCTGATCCGGCTGGTCCGCGATCTCGATGGTCAGCTGCTCGACGCCGAGACGAGCCGGCTGATCGCCGAGCGCCGGGCCTCTGCCGAGGGGCGCGAGGGTGTGAAGGCCTTCCTCGAGAAGCGGCAGCCCGCTTGGCGTCCATGATCGAGAGCTCGCATGCGCTATTCGGCTGACGCGACGGGGCGGCTCGGCTATCTCCTACGGTTGCCTGATCTTCCAGGCGCACGCGCCCTGACACTCGGTGGACGGGCGGAACCCGGCGTGAAGAGGCGGAGGAGGGTCATCTATATGGCGGATCGGACCGGGCTCGGCCGATGGGGCGTCATGCTCGGAGTGGTCGGCGCCGCGATCATAGGCGCTCCGCCCGCATCGGCGCAGCTCTTCGGGACCGTGACGAAGGTGCCCGCCGCCTGTGACCCTGTTGCCAACGGGGCCATCGGCGATGGCCTGACTGACAACACGAAAGCCCTGCAGAAGACCTTGGACACCTGCAAGGGTGCGTGGATCCGTTTGCCGCCCGGCACCTATCTGACGGGGCCTCTCTTCCTCCGCTCGGGCGTTACCCTGGATTTCGCGGCCGGCACGACCGTGATCGGCACCACCGATCCCGAGGCGTACAAGGACGGCAAAGGCGGTATGTGGGCCCTCTTCAACGGCGAGGGCGTCAAGAACGTCATGATACGTGGAGCCGGTCGGATCGACGGCCAGGGGGCCACGTGGTGGGCGACGCTCGCGGCTGCCGAGGCGCTCCGCCCGAGCGATCAGGAGCGTCCCGACGACGCGCCGGGGCGACCGCGGCTGATGCGCTTCGACCACTCCAGCGATATCACCGTTCAGCGTGTGACCCTGCAGAACTCACCGAGCTATCATCTGGTCTTCCGCCATTGCGACGATGTGCAGGTGACCGGCGTCAACATCATGGCGCCGACGAGCGCGCAGATCACGAGCGCACCGAATACGGACGGCATCGACATCATCTCCTCGCGCAATGTCCGGGTCACGACCTCGTATATCAGCGTCGCCGAGGACGATATCGCCATCAAGGCTGAGGGAAGCCCGGACGACCCCGACAACCGCACGTCTGGGATCCGAATCAGGGGTTCCACCTTCAATGGGGGCCATGGCGTCGCGATCGGCAGCGTCACGACCGGCGGAGTCGACGACGTCATCGTCGAGGCGAACGTGTTCACCGGCACGCAATGGGGCATCCGCATCAAGACTGCGCGCGACCGCGGCGGCCCCATCTCGAACCTCGTCTTCCGTGATCTGCGCATGGACACGGTCGGTCTGCCGATCATGTTCGTGAGCTACTTCCCGACCGTGCCTGACACGGACAAGGCCGCAAAGATCTCGCCCACGACGCCTAGGATCGACGGTATCCGGGTGCAGAACCTGCGCGCCACCAGCGCGAACGCGGTGGGTGCCATCTTCGGTCTACCGGAGAGCCCGATCGAGAATGTCACGCTCCAGGATCTCGCCATCGATGCGAAGTCGGGTCTCTACGTTCGATGGGCCGGCGTCAAGCTGGTGACGAGCACCCTCTCGGTGGAGAACGGCGACGCCGTCGTGCACGGCGACGGGGCCAAGGTTGAGACGGTCGTGAAGGACGCGAGTGCAGCCGTGCAGTAAGCCGCACCGACCGCCCATGCTCTCCTCCGTGCTGATCGCCAACCGCGGCGAGATTGCCTGCCGGATCATCGCCACGTGCCGTCGGCTCGGCGTTCGTGCGGTGGCGGTCTACTCGGATGCCGATCGCGACGCTCGACACGTGGCGATGGCCGATGAGGCCATCCATATCGGTCCGGCGTCCGCTCGGGAGAGCTATCTTGCCATAGAGCACGTGCTCGACGCGGCGCGTCGAGCAGAGGTCGAGGCGGTTCATCCCGGCTACGGCTTCCTGGCCGAGAGCCCAGCCTTCGCCCAGGCGGTTCGGGATGTGCGCCTCGTCTTCGTCGGGCCGTCGCCCGAGGCGATGGCCCTGATGGGCGGCAAGGACACTGCTAAAGCGGCTATGCAAGCGGCGGGCGTTCCGCTGGTGCCGGGCTACCATGGCACGGATCAGTCGGACGCGCGCCTTGCTGTCGAGGCCGCCCGGATTGGCTTTCCGCTTTTGGTCAAGGCTGTCTCGGGTGGCGGCGGCAAAGGGATGCGTCGTGTCGAGGCAGCCGAAGACCTGCCCGATGCCCTCGCCGCCTGCCGGCGCGAGGCGACGCAGGCATTCGGCGACGAGCGCATTCTTCTGGAGCGCCTGGTCGATCGGCCGCGTCACGTCGAGGTCCAGATCTTTGGCGATCGGCACGGCAACGCCGTCCATCTGTGGGAGCGGGACTGCACGCTGCAGCGCCGCCATCAGAAGATCATCGAGGAGTCACCGGCTGCAGATCTCGCGACCGAGTTGCGTCAGGCGTTGGGGGCAGCGGCCGTTCGGGCGGCTCTAGCCGCGCGCTATGAGAATGCCGGAACGGTCGAGTTCCTCGTCGATCCACAGGGCGGCTTTTACTTCATCGAGATGAACACGCGCCTCCAGGTCGAGCATCCCGTGACGGAGATGATAACCGGTCAGGATCTCGTCGAGTGGCAGATCCGGATCGCGGCCGGTGAGGTGCTGCCGCTGCGGCAGGACCAGATCCCTGCCCATGGGCACGCCGTCGAGGCTAGACTCTATGCGGAGGACCCGACGCGCGGCTTTCTTCCATCGACCGGCCGTTTGACCGCGCTGGCTCTTCCCGAGTCTCTGCCTGGCATTCGCGTTGACACGGGTGTGCGGGCCGGTGACCAGGTGACGCCGTTCTACGATCCCATGATCGCCAAGATCGTTGCGCATGGCCCGGATCGGGCGCGGGCGCTTGATCTTCTGGGTCGGGCCCTCGAGGCGACGCAGGTAGAGGGACTGTCGACCAATCTCGCGTTCCTGCAGCGGGTGGTTCGGGCTGACCCTTACCGGCGGCTCGTGATCGATACCGCCTGGCTCGATCGCGAGGGCGCCGAGCTCGCGTCGGCAGAGGACCTGCCATCGCCGATCGACTCGGCGCTGGCGGCCCTGGCGGTGGCTGCCAACCGAGGGGAGTTGGCCCACGCCACCGTGAGCGCGGAAGGCACCTCGCCGACGTCACCTTGGTGCGATACGAGCGGCTGGAGGCTGAACGCGGCTCCCAGACAGGTCGTGCGGTTCCGTGGGCTCGAGCCTGTCTTGATCGTGACGGGACGAGACCAAGTGGAGCTCTGTGTCGGCGGCGAGAGATGGACGGCACGCCACGGCCGATCAAGCGGCGTCTGCTGGGCGGAGATCGAGGGCCACCGCTCAAGCTATCGGGTATGGGTATCCCGAGAGATGGTCTCGATGACCCGGGAGGGGCGCCGCTTCCGCTTCTTCCTCGAGACCGACGAGCTAGGGGCTGGAAGTGGAGAGGCGGACGAGGCGCTGATTGCGGCGCCTATGCCGGGCAAGGTGGCGCGTTTGCTGGTTGCGCCCGGTGACCACGTCGTGCGCGGCGAGACGCTGGCAATCCTCGAGGCGATGAAGATGGAGCATCGGTTGGCGGCGCCCTTCGACGGACGCGTGAGCGGCGTGAACGTCGCAGGAGGGCGAGCAGATCGAGGAGGGGACCGTCCTGCTCGATCTCGACCCGGACGACTGAGGGCCGGTGTTTCACGGAGAGCGCTCATCGATCCAGAGCGAAGCGGCCGCCTATCGCGTAGGCGTTTCCGGCCACCTGCTGCGCCGGGCGAGCGAGCGCAGCCTTACGGCCAACATTGCACCAGCAAGTGGCGATCTGGCGCCTGCCGGCGGCCAGCGCTGAGGCCTGTTCGCTTCATCCAGCCCGTAGACGGAACGGATCGGCAGGGTAGACGCCCAAGACCTTGACGTCGCGGGCGAAGAAGCGGAGCTCCTCGAAGGCGAGCTCGAGCCCACGCTCGGCCGGATGGCCCATCACGTCGGCGTAGAACTCGGCCTGGGTGAAGCTGCCGTCGATGTAGCTCTCGAGCTTCGTCATGTTGACGCCGTTGGTGGCGAAGCCGCCGAGGGCCTTATAGAGGGCAGCCGGCACATTGCGGACGGCGAAGACGAAGGTCGTGACACAGCCGGTCGAGCCCAGCTCCGGCTCTTGCGGCTCCCGCGCAAGGAGCAGGAAACGGGTGGTGTTGTGCTCGGCATCCTCGATATCGGCGCCGAGAATGTCGAGGTTGTAGATCTCGGCGGCGAGCTTTGAGGCGATCGCCGCGCGGGTGAGGTCGCCGCTGCGCGCGATGTCGGCTGCAGCCCCCGCGGTGTCGGCCACGATGCGGGCCTGGAGCCCGTGCTCGCGCAGGAAGCGGCGACACTGGCCGATGGCGTGAACATGCAATTCGGCAGTGCGTATGGTGGCGAGCGACGCGCCCTTGGGGGCGAGGAGATGATGGTTCACCCTGAGGAACGTCTCGCCCACGATGTGCAGGCCGCCGCGTGGCAGGAGGTGATGGACGTCAGCCACACGTCCCGCTACCGAGTTGTCGATCGGGATCATGGCGTAGCGGGCCTGTCCCTCCCTTACGGCGGCGAAGGCGTCCTCGAACGAATGGCACGGTAGGGGCTCGAACTCGGGAAGCCGCTCGCGGCAGGCCAGGTGGGAGTACGCACCGGGCATTCCCTGGAACGCTACCGCCTCATCGGAGGCGCGGTTGCTCGGGGCGGTGGCGGGCTTGGTCATGGAAGGGCTCGACGGGCTCAAGAGGCGGGAGGATGGCCAAGCAGCAGGCGCGCCCGCTCGAGGTCGCCGGGCGTATCGACCCCGAACGGCACCGTGTCAACCAGCCTTACCCCTATGCTCATGCCGTTCTCGAGGGCCCGCAGCTGCTCGAGTTTCTCGCGCTGCTCGAGGGGGCTCGGCGGTAGCCCGCAATAGCGCTCGATCGCCGCCCGGGTGAACGCATACAGCCCGATATGGTGATACACGGGGCCCGGTCCGTACGGAGCGGATGCACGGGTGAAGTAGAGGGCGCGGCCGAGCGTCGGATCGTCCGGCGTGAAGGCCACGACGGCCTTGACGACGCTGGGTGCTGCTCGGTCCTCGGCATCCTCCGTGGGCGAGGCAAGGGTGGCGATATCGCAGCCCAAGATGTCGAGTGGCTCGACGACGCGGCGAACGACAACTGGGTCGAGCGTAGGGAGATCTCCCTGCACGTTGACGATGCGGTCATAGCGGCCTTCGGCGTCGATCTTGCGCAGCGCCTCGAAAATGCGATCGGTCCCCGACGGCAGCTCCGGGTCGGTGAGAACGGCGGTCCCGCCGGCCCGGTCGATCGCCTCGGCGATCACCAACTCCGCGCAGGCGACCACGACAGGGCCCAAGGCCGCCTCGACGGCGCGCCTCCAGACATGGACGATCATGGGCGCACCGGCGATGTCGGCGAGCGGCTTGTTTGGCAGCCGGGTCGACGCCAAGCGGGCTGGCACAAGGACAATGGTACGCGACGATTGGTCGCCTCGCCGGACTATACGTGTCAACTCTCTTCTCCCGATCCTTCCGCTCGCTGTTGGGCCACCGTGTCGGCTTGACTCAGCGAGGCCCCCTGTCTACCGACCAGATCGAGCGCCGGACGCGTCCCGGTGCCGCGGGGCGTACTTGCCGCAACGAGCGAGGATCGATCTCCCTATGGCAGGGTCACTCGAAGGCAACAAGATCGTGGCGGCAATCCTGACCGCCGGCATCATCGCGCAGGGTGCGGGGGTCTTCTCGAGGATACTCTACTCACCTCATCACCTTGAGAAAGACGCCTTCCCGATCGAGGTGGCGGCACCGTCGAGCGGAGAGGCGAAACCGGCGCCCGAGAAGCCGCTGCCCGTCCTCTTGGCAGCGGCAGATCCCAAGGCCGGCGAGAAGGATGCGGCCGTCTGCAAGGCCTGCCACAACTTCGCCGAGGGTGCTGGGAGTAAGATCGGACCGGATCTGTGGAACGTCGTCGATCGCGAGATCGCCAGTAAGTCGGACTTCAGCTACTCGGACGCCCTCAAGAGCAAGAAGGGCAAATGGACCTACGAGGATCTCTTCGCGTGGCTCAAGAGCCCGCGCGAGTGGGCGCCAGGCACCAAGATGACCTTCGCGGGCATCAGCAGCCCCGAGAAGCGGGCCGACGTCATCGTCTACCTGCGCACGCTCTCTGAGAAGCCCGAGCCCCTTCCGGAGGTCAAGGAACAGGCGGCGGCAGCACCTGCCGCTGCCGCGCCGACCTCGGGTGGCGAGGAAGCGAAGGCGGGCGCCGCTCCAGCTGCCCAGCAGGCGTCGGGCGGCGCCGGCGGCGGCGATCAGTTCGCCGCGCTCGTAGCTTCGGAGAGCCCCGATCAGGGTGCGAAGGACGTTGGCATCTGCAAGGCCTGCCACACCTTCGAGAAGGGTGGCCCCAACCGCGTCGGTCCCAATCTGTACGGGGTCGTGGGTCGCAAGATCGCGAGCGAGCCAGGCTTCAGCTACAGCTCGGCCCTCAAGGGCAAAGAGGGTGATTGGACGTACGACAAGCTCAATGAGTGGCTTACGGATCCTCGGGCCTGGGCGCCCGGCACGCGGATGATCTTCGCCGGCTTCAAGGACGAGAAGAAGCGCGCGGCTGTCGTCTCCTATCTGCGCTCGCTCTCGGACAACCCGGCGCCACTGCCTCAGCCCAAGGGCTGAGGCCCGGGGGGCTCCGCGGCGTGGCGTCGCTCGAGGAGCTGGTTCATTTCGCGCATCGGTTGGCGGACCTCGCGGCCGTCGTTCAGCGGCGCTACTTCCGCCAGCCGGTGGCGGTCGACATCAAGGCTGATGAGAGCCCGGTGACGATCGCCGACCGGGAGGCGGAGGCGCGGATGCGGGACCTCATCTGCCGCGTCTATCCCGATCACGGCATCCTCGGCGAGGAGCACGGTGCCGACGCCGTCGACGCCGAGCTGGTGTGGGTGCTGGATCCAATCGATGGCACCAGGTCTTTCATTATCGGCAGGCCGATTTTTGGCACGCTGATCGCGCTGGTTCAGCGCGGCCGTCCAGTGCTGGGCATCATCGATCAGTCCATCCTGAGGGAGCGTTGGCTCGGGGTGTCGGGCCGGCCGACGACGTTGAATGGCACGCCGATCCGCACGCGGGCGTGCGCCGGGCTGGCAGATGCGGTGCTCATGTCGACGAGCCCTCTTCTGTTCGAGAGCGGCGACCGTCGGGCATTCGACCGCGTCGTTGCCGCCGTGCGGCAACCGACTTTCGGCGGAGACTGCTACGCCTATGGTCTCGTCGCCGCGGGGTTCGCGGACCTTGTCATCGAGGCCGGGCTCAAGCCTTACGATTTCTGCGCCCTCATCCCCGTCTTGGAGGGGGCTGGCGGGCAGCTGACGGATTGGGAGGGCGGCGCTCTAGGGCTTGGCTCGGCCGGACGCGTCATCGCCAGCGGCGACCAGCGCACGCATCGCGCCGCGAGCGCGCTCCTGACCACGCCTGCCTGACGCTCTATCCAAGGTCGGCAGGGTGCCGTAGGGTTCTGGACCTGCGGGACAGCCGGCCAGTGGGAGGGGTGCAGAGCAATGATGGGTCTAGACCGGCGGAGCTTCGTCGCTGCGCTCGCGACGACCGCGCTGGTGCGTCCTGCCGAGGTGCTGGCACAGGAGAAGCTGGTGCCTCGGCACGGCGCCTCGATGTACGGGCCGCTCAAATATGGTCCCGACTTCACCCATTTCGACTATGCGGACCCCGACGCCCTGGTGGGGGGTGACGCACGTTTCGCGGTCATCGGCACCTTCGACAGCCTTAATCCGTTCCTCCTGCAAGGCACACCTGCTTCCGGGATAGGGTTCGTCTACGACACGCTGACGTCCCAATCGGGGGATGAGCCCTTCGCGCAGTACGGTCTCCTGGCGCGGACGATCGCCATTCCCGACGATCGCTCGTTCGTGCGCTATGCCCTCGACCCCGAGGCGCGCTGGCACGACGGGAAGTCGGTGACGCCCGAGGATGTCGTCTGGTCGTTCAACACGCTCAAGGAAAAGGGCTCGCCTCTCTATCGCTACTACTATCAGAATGTCGCCAAGGCCGAGCAGACCGATGACCTCGAGGTCACGTTCACTTTCTCGGGTGGGTTCAATCGCGAGTTGCCGCTGATCGTTGGTCAGCTCGTGGTCCTTCCCAAGCATTGGTTCGAAGGGAGGGTCTTCGAAAAGCCTTCCCTCGAGCCACCGTTGGGCAGCGGGCCTTACAGAGTTGTGGCCGTGGATGCCGGGCGATCGATTGCGTTGGAGCGTGTAGCCGACTATTGGGCCGCAAAGCGCCCGGTCAACCGTGGGCGATACAACTTCGGCAAGATCCGCTACGACTATTACCGTGACACGAACGTCGCGCTCGAGGCCTTCAAGGCTGGGCGATACGACTTGCGTGCGGAGAACATCGCACGCCTGTGGGCCACCGCCTACGCTGGTCCCGCGCTCGAGCAGAAGCTGATCGTCAAGGAGGAGTTTCCCGACAACAATACGGGCGTGATGCAGGGTTGGGTCTACAATACCCGCAAGCCGATCTTCAGCGATCCCCGGGTAAGAGCAGCACTAGCTTACGCCTTCGATTTCCAGTGGACCAACAAAACCCTATTCTACGGCCTCTACTCACGCATCGACAGCTACTTCTGGAGCACCGAGCTGGCAAACGAGGGGCTGCCGAGCCCGGCCGAGCTTGCGCTGCTCAACCCCTTCAAGGACAAGGTGCCGCCCGAGGTCTTCACCAAGCACTACGAGCCGCCGAAGACCGACGGCTCAGGCGACATTCGGCAGAACCTCCGTGAGGCGTTCACGATCCTCAAGGATGCGGGATGGGTTGTGAAAGGCCAGAAGCTCGCGAACGCCGAGACCGGCGAGCCGATGCGTTTCGAGATTCTCCTGAGCTCGCCCGACTTCGAGCGCGTCACGCTGCCTTTCGTCAGCAACCTGCAGCGCCTCGGGATCGAGGCCAATGTCCGCACCGTCGACCCTGCGCAGTATCAGAACCGTCTCGACGCCTTCGACTTCGATATGACGACCGCGATTTGGGCCGAGAGCCTGTCGCCGGGCAATGAGCAGCGCGAGTATTGGGGGAGCCAGGCGGCCTCCACGCAGGGCAGCCGGAATTTGGCCGGCATCAAGGATCCGGTCGTCGACGCGCTGATTGGCAAGATCATCGGGGCCGACACACGCGAGGCTCTGGTGACCGCATGCCGGGCCCTCGATCGGGTGCTCCTCTGGGGCTACTACGTCATTCCCCAATGGGGGAGCTCGGTGACACGCGTTGCCTTCTGGGACAAGTTCAACCGCCCCGCCACCCTGCCGCTCGGCGGCGTCGATCTGACGACCTGGTGGATCGAGCCCGGGAAGCTCGCCCGGCTGCGCGAGGGGCAGGCTCGGCTGCCGAAGAACTAGATCGCGGGGCTCGGCCGTGCTCGCCTACATCCTCCGGCGGATGCTCTTGATCATCCCGACCTTGCTCGGGATCATGGTCTTGAACTTCATCATCGTGCAGGCAGCGCCAGGCGGTCCGGTCGAGCAGACCCTGGCGCGGCTGCGCGGCACCGGTGACGTGACGGCACGTGTCTCCGGGGACATGGGCGGTGCCGAAGGGACACGGGCCGCGAACGCAACCTCCGGCAACGAGAGCTCCTATCGCGGCGCTCGCGGCCTGCCGCCGGATCTGGTCAAGCAGATCGAGCACCTCTACGGCTTCGACAAGCCCGCCTATGTCCGTTTCCTCGACATGATGCGACGCTACCTGACGTTCGACTTCGGCGAGAGCTTCTTCAAGGGACGCCCGGTCATTCAGCTGATCGAGGAGAAGCTCCCAGTCTCGATCTCACTGGGGATCTGGACGACGCTCATCACCTATCTCGTGTCCATTCCTCTGGGCATCAGAAAGGCCGTGAGGGACGGCACGCCTTTCGACGTCTGGACCTCCGGCGTGATCGTCGTCGGCAATGCAATCCCAAGCTTCCTCTTCGCCATCCTGCTCATCGTCCTCTTCGCGGGTGGCAGCTATCTGCAGGTCTTTCCGCTGCGCGGGCTCGTGTCGGACAACTGGCACCAGCTCTCGCTGCCCTGGAAGATCCTCGACTATCTCTGGCACATGGTCCTGCCCATCACCGCGCTCTCGATCGGCAGCTTCGCCAGCTTGACCATGCTCACGAAGAACTCCTTCATGGACGAGATCGGCAAGCAGTACGTGATCACCGCCCGCGCCAAGGGCCTGAGCGAGCGGCGTGTTCTCTACGGTCACGTCTTCAGGAACGCCATGCTGATCGTGATCGCGGGCTTTCCGGCGGCGTTCGTTGGCGTGCTCTTCACGGGATCGCTGCTGATCGAGGTGATCTTCTCGCTGGATGGGCTGGGGCTCCTCGGCTTCGAGGCAGCCCTTGGTCGCGACTACCCCGTGATGTTCGCGACCCTCTACATCTTCACCCTGCTCGGGCTGGTTCTGAAGCTGATCTCGGACCTGACCTACGTGCTCGTCGATCCCCGCATCGACTTTGAGGGCAGGCGCGCCTGATGGCGTCGGACGCTCTCGCCGGCTCAGCGTTGCCCAGATTCTTCGGCTTTCGAGTTCGCCTTTCTCGGCTTGGCGCTCGACGCTTTGCCAACTTCCGCGCCAACCGCCGGGGGTGGGTCTCGCTCCATCTCTTCATGTGCCTCTTCGTCGTCAGCCTCTTCGCGAACGTCATTGCCAACAGCCGGCCTATCCTCGTCCGCTACGACGGTGCCTTCTACTTCCCTGTCCTCGTGAGCTATCCAGAGACCACATTCGGCGGCTTCTTTCCGACCGAGGCCGACTACCGCGATCCGGAGGTCCAAAAGCTCATCTCGAGCAAAGGCTGGATCGTCTGGCCGCCAATTCCCTACAGCTACGATACGGTGGCCCACGATCTCGACGGACCGGCGCCGTCGCCGCCCTCGCGCAAGCACTGGCTGGGCACGGACGACCAGGCGCGGGACGTGGTCGCCCGCGTGATCTATGGGTTTCGTATCTCCGTCCTCTTCGGCTTGGCGCTGACGATCCTGAGCTCGATCATCGGTGTCGCGGCAGGGGCCGTGCAGGGCTATTTCGGCGGGCTCGTCGATCTCGGGTTCCAGCGCTTCATGGAGATCTGGAGCGGGATGCCGGTCCTCTACCTGCTCATCATCATGTCGAGCCTCATCGTGCCCGGCTTTTGGACTCTCCTCGTGCTCATGCTGCTGTTCTCCTGGATGGCCCTGGTCGATCTCGTGCGGGCCGAGTTCCTCCGTGCCCGGAACTTCGACTATGTCCGGGCGGCTCGGGCGCTGGGAGCCGGCGATCTCTCCATCATGATCCGTCACCTGCTGCCCAACGCGATGGTGTCGACCGTGACCTTCATGCCCTTCATCCTGACAGGCTCGATCACGACGCTGACCTCCCTGGACTTTCTCGGCTTCGGCATGCCGCCGGGTGCGCCTTCGCTGGGTGAGCTGCTTCAGCAGGGTAAGAACAACCTGCAGGCGCCCTGGCTCGGCATCACAGGCTTCCTCGTCCTGGCGGTGACGCTCTCGCTCCTCGTGTTTGTCGGCGAGGCGGCGCGGGACGCGTTCGATCCGCGCAAGACCTTCCGTTGAAGCCGCCCATGGCGCTACTCGAGGTCGAGAATCTCTCCGTCCGCTTCGGCGGCGACGACCGGCCCGTCGATGCGGTCAAAGGCGTGTCCTTCCGGGTCGAGAAGGGCGAGATGCTGGCACTTGTCGGCGAGTCGGGGTCCGGCAAGTCGGTCACCGCGCTCTCGATCCTCCAGCTCCTGCCCTACCCGTCCGCCTCGCACCCGTCCGGCTCGATAAGGCTCGATGGCGAGGAGCTCCTCGGCAGCTCCGAGGACACTCTTCGGCGGTTCCGCGGTGGCCGGGTCGGCATGATTTTTCAAGAGCCGATGACCTCGCTCAATCCCCTCCATACGATCGAGCGGCAGATCGGCGAGGCCCTGGCGCTGCATCGCTCGATGGGAAAGCAGGCGGCGAGGCTCCGGACGATCGAGCTGCTACGCCTGGTCGGCATTCCCGATCCAGAGGAGCGTCTGCTCAGCTATCCGCATCAGCTCTCGGGGGGGCAGCGTCAGCGCGTCATGATCGCCATGGCGCTGGCAAACGAGCCCGACCTCCTTATCGCGGATGAGCCGACCACGGCGCTCGACGTCACCATCCAGGCACAGATCCTCACCCTTCTGCGGGATCTGCAGACGCGGCTCGGGATGGCCGTCCTTCTCATCACCCACGATCTCACGATCGTCCGCAAGGTGGCCGACCGCGTGGCCGTCATGACAGGTGGCCGGATCGTCGAGGAGGGCCCCGTCGAGCGGATCTTCGAGGCGCCTGCTCACGCCTACACGCGGCATCTGCTGGCCGCCGAGCCCAAAGGCCGGCCACCGCATCAGCCCAGCCACGCGCAGCCGCTGGTCGTGGCACGCGATCTCAAGGTGCACTTCCCCATACAACGTGGCCTGCTGCGGCGAACCGTCGGCTGGATCAAGGCCGTGGACGGCCTGTCCCTGGAGCTGCGACCGGGCGAGACGCTGGGTGTGGTGGGCGAGAGCGGCTCGGGCAAGACGACGCTAGGCCTGGCGCTGCTGCAACTCCTGCCGAGCGTCGGCGACATCGCCTTCAAGGGGCAGGCGGTCCAGGGTTGGTCCTGGTCGCGACTGCGGCCGCTCAGGCGCGAGATGCAGATCGTCTTCCAGGATCCCTATGGCAGCCTGAGCCCGCGCCTCTCGATCGGCCAGATCGTCGAGGAGGGGCTCAAGATCCACAAGATCGGCGATACGCCGGCGGAGCGTCGCCTGATGGTGAGCCGAGTGCTCGAGGAGGTAGGCCTCGACCCTGACGCCCAGACCCGCTACCCGCACGAGTTCTCGGGCGGCCAGCGGCAGCGGGTCAGCATCGCACGCGCTATGGTCCTCAAGCCCAGCCTCGTCGTTCTGGACGAGCCGACCTCGGCGCTCGACATGTCGGTCCAGGCGCAGATCGTCGACCTGCTCCGTGAGCTGCAGACCCGGCACGGCCTCGCCTACCTCTTCATCAGCCACGATCTGCGCGTCGTCAGGGCGCTGGCTCACGAGGTGATCGTGATGAAGGACGGGCATCTGGTGGAGAGGGGTCCGACGGAGCAGATCTTCGAGGCGCCGCAAACCGCCTACACGCGCGCACTGATGGCGGCCGCATTTGACATCGAGGTGGCTGCAGAGGGCGTCGTCGCCACCTGAAGCGATCCAGGGTATGCTGATCGTCGGGTTGGCTAAAGGTGAGAGGAGAAAAATGCCCGCCAGCTTGAGCAGGCGGCTCCTTCTGACTCTGGCGGCACCGGCGGTCTGGTTTGCCCTGCGAGGGCCTGGGCATGCGCGGGCAGCCGTGGCCCACGACGACGACACGGATCCGATCCTCGAGCATGCGCTCCATCGCTGGCGAGGCGATCTCGACGGCATGCTGAAGCGCGGCATGATCCGGGTCGCGACCGTCGGCAGTCTCTCCACCTTCTTCTACGACAAGGGCCAGGAGCGCGGCATCACCTACGAGCTGACACACGCGTTCGAGGCCCAGCTGCACAAGGTCTATGGCCGGAAGGCGAGCCGCCTGCGTGTCGTGATCGTGCCGACCACGCGCGACCGCCTTCTGCCTTATGTCGTTCAGGGCAAGGCCGACATTGCGGCCGCGAATCTCACCGTGACGCCCGGTCGAAAGGCGCAAGTGGACTTCAGCCGGCCGTTCATGACCAATATCCGCGAGATCGTGGTGACCGGTCCCGCCGGCCGCGGCGTCCGCGGCCTTGAGGATCTCGTCCGGACGCCGGTCTTCGCACGCAGGAGCAGCAGCTACTATGAGCACCTGACGAGGCTCAACGCCTCCCGCAAGGCCAAGGGCGCCCACCCGATCAGGGTCAGGGCGCTCGACGAGGCGCTGGAGTCCGAGGACTTTCTCCAGATGGTGAGCGCCGGCATGCTGCCGGCCGTGGTGGTCGACGAGCCGATCGCGGAATTCTGGACGCAGGTCTACAGCGGGCTCGTTCTCCACAAGGATATCGTGATCCACGAAGGCGGCGATATCGCCTGGGCGTTCCGCAAGAAGAGCCCGCGCCTCACGAAGGCGGTCAACGGCTTCGTGGCCAAGGCTGCGAAGGGCACGACGCTCGGCAACGTCATCCTGGCCCGGTACCGCAAGAGCGTGGACTGGGCCAAGGATGCGCTGGCCCCGAACGATCAGGAGCGCTTCAAGCAGGTCGCCAGCTACCTCAAGACCTATGCCCGGCAGTACGACTTCGACTGGCTGATGATCGGTGCCCAGGCCTATCAGGAATCGCGCTTCGACCAGAGCAAGGTGAGCCCGGCTGGGGCCATCGGCATCATGCAGATCATGCCCGCGACCGCGGCGGGCCCGGCTGTGGGCATTCCCAATATCCGAACCGCGAAGAACAACATTCATGCGGGCGTGAAATATCTCCGCCATCTCAGGGACACCTACTACAGCGACCCCAAGCTCTCGAGCCTCGACCAGACCCTCTTCTCATTCGCCGCGTACAACGCCGGGCCAAGCAATGTGGCGCGATCCCGCAAGCGCGCCAAGAGCATGGGACTCAACCCCAACGTCTGGCTCGGCAATGTCGAGATCGCCGCGGGCAGGACCGTCAGCCAGGAGCCGGTGACCTACGTGCGGAACATCTACAAGTACTATGTGGCCTACAAGCTGCTGGCGGAGGGCGAGGCCAGACTCGCGCGGCCGAGGGCTCGACCGGCACCAGGCTGAGCGCTCGTCAGCCGGCCGCCTGCTCGATCGGGAGCAAGGCGGCGAGCTCTCTCCACTCACGGGTCGTGAGGCCGGAGGTTTCCTGGGTGACCTGCTCCCCCGCCAGCCGACGCCGGAGCACCTCGACCGCCGTTGCGGACAGAGTGACCGCCTTCATGCGGTGCTCCTCGAAGGCGCCGGCCGCGAAGGGCACCCAGCGCCGCATGATGTCCAAAAGCACCTCGGCATAGGCGCGGATCTCGTACTGGGCATGCGGGTCGGCTCTGAGCGCCACGAAGTGCATCAGGTTGTGAAGGTCGACCTTCCAGTACCACTGCGTGTAGGCGTTCAGCGGCAGGACGGCTCGAGCAAGCTCGCGGGCCACGCCTGGCCGCTCCTCGTCGCCGAGCAGCTTCTCGTAGGCGGTGAAGGCGAGGTTCGAGACACGCCCCATCTCGCGCAGCACGGCAGCCGCAGCCTCTGCCCCGAGCACCCCGTCGCGCCCCTGCTTGTTGGTGGTCGACTGGGCGGCCGTGTGCTGCGGCAACGTCGGCGCATCCGTCTCGAAGAGGCTCGCCTGCGTCTGCGTACGCTGCCGCTCGACCTTCTGCAGCCGCACGAACTCCTCGTCGGGCACGTAAAACTCGCGATCGAGGACGGAGTAGCGAGCCGAGTACTCGTTGACGTTGGCGGTGCGGTGGCGGATCCACTGGCGGGCGACGAAGATCGGCAGCTTCACGTGCAGCTTCAGCTCGCACATCTCGAAGGGCGAGCTGTGGCGATGACGCATGAGGTAGTTGATGAGCCCCTTGTCGCCACTGACCTTCTTGGTGCCGGTGCCGTAGGACACACGTGCCGCCTGCACGATCGCCTGGTCGTCGCCCATATAGTCGACGACGCGGATGAAGCCGTGGTCGAGGACCGGCAGGGGCTTGTAGAGGATCTCCTCGATCGCCGGCACCGTCGCGCGACGGGTCGGTGCCGTCTGGGCTCGGAGGGCCTCGATCTCGGCGTTCTTCTCTGCGTCGAGCGCCATCTTACCTCCGGCGGAAGCTGATGCCGGCTAGATAGCTGCCGCCCGGTGTCGCTGTCGAGGGGCGGGCGTTGCGTAGGCGCGCGCGGCCACTATATTCGTCATGCCGGCTTGCCGGCTATGGCGATAAACGCTGCTCGGAATAAGCGTTGCGGACCCGGGGGCGGAGCCCGGCGCCTCCACCAAACTTCCCCGGCGGTTGCCGGTGGTCGCATGGGGGCGACTTAGGATCGACGCGCGTGGTAAAGGGGTAGTTTTTGCCCGGCATGGTACCGTCGTTATCGGGCCGACATGACAAGTGCCAACGATAACCGTTTGGCTCTCGCTGCCTAATCTAGGTTAGGTAAGCGCGGCCCGGGGGGCGCCGGGCAACAGAAGCCCCCCACCTCAACTCTCGGGAGAGACGCGGCAGGCATGCCACAGGGCAATGTGGAGTATGGTCGGCTAGTCGAGCGGGCGCTCCGTACCGTCGTTCGAGACGTGTTGAGCAGGCTCGCGGCCGAGGGCCTGCCGGCACCTCACCACTTCTACATCACCTTCCGAACCGATGATCCGGGCGTCGAGATCGCGGCGTTCCTGCACGAGCGCTATCCGAGCGAGATGACCATCGTTCTCCAGTATCAGTACTGGGACCTGGAGGTGGACGAGGAAGGCTTCGCGGTGACGCTGAGCTTCAACGAGACGCCGCAGCGGCTGCGTATTCCCTTCACGGCGATCAAGGTGTTCGCGGACCCTGGCGCCGAGTTCGGTCTCCAGTTCACGATCGAGGATGACCGTCAGGTGGTCCCCTTGGCCGCAGCGGGCCGGTCGGCCGATGGGACCGACCAGTCTCTGCTCGAAGGGCCGACCGACGAAGCGGACGCGGCTCGAGCCCCGGAGAACGGCGGCGCGGAGATCGTCACGCTGGATCGCTTCCGCAAGAAGTAGCCCTGCGGCACCAAGCCTCTTCCGGCTGTCGTTGACAGGGGGGCATTTCCGCGCCACGTCGGCGACGCCCTGTCGGAAGGAGCCTGATCATGACCAGCGAGCGCGGCGTGCGTATCGAGACGGACACCTTCGGTCCGATCGAGGTCGAGGCGACCCGGTACTGGGGGGCCCAGACGCAACGCAGCCTCCAGAACTTCCGGATCGGCGGCGAGCGGATGCCGGCGCCCCTCGTCCGGGCGCTCGGGATCGTCAAGCTGGCGGCGGCCCGCGTCAACATGCGCCTCGGGCAGGTCGACGAGCGTGGCGGCAAGGCCATCGTGAGGGCGGCCGAGGAAGTGGTCGCAGGCAAGCTCGACGAGCACTTTCCTCTCGTCGTCTGGCAGACTGGTTCCGGTACCCAGTCGAACATGAACGCCAACGAGGTGATCGCGAACCGGGCAAACGAGCTCCTGGGCGCGCCCCTCGGCAGCAAGACACCTGTGCATCCCAACGACCACGTCAATCGCGGTCAGTCGTCGAACGACACCTTCCCCACCGCCATGCATATCGCCGCGATGGAGCAGGTGCACAGCGAGCTTCTGCCTGCGTTGGGCCATCTCCACGCCGCGCTCCAGGCCAAGAGCAAGGAGTTCGATAGCGTCATCAAGATCGGGCGAACGCATCTCCAGGATGCGACGCCTCTGACGTTGGGCCAGGAGTTCTCGGGCTACGTTCAGCAGATCGGCTACGGCATCGAGCGGGTGCAGGCGACGTTGCCACGCTTGGCGCAGCTGGCCCAGGGCGGCACCGCGGTCGGTACCGGCCTCAATGCCAAGAAGGGCTTCGCCGAGGCCTTCGCGGCCGAGGTCGCGGCGATCACGGGGCTGCCCTTCAAGACGGCCGACAACAAGTTCGAGGCGCTAGCGGCGCACGACGCCCTTGTCGAGCTCTCGGGCGCTCTCAACACCGTCGCGGTCTCCCTCATGAAGATCGCGAACGACATCCGCCTTTTGGGCTCGGGACCGCGCTGCGGCCTCGGCGAGCTGAGCCTGCCGGAGAACGAGCCCGGCTCGTCGATCATGCCGGGCAAGGTCAACCCGACCCAGTGCGAGGCCATGACCATGCTCTGCTGCCAGGTCATGGGCAACAACGTCACGGTGACCGTCGCCGGCTCGAACGGCCACTTCGAGCTCAATGTCTTCAAGCCGGTCATCATCTACAACGTGCTTCAGTCGATCCGGCTGATCGCAGACGGCTCGCGCAGCTTCGTCGACAACTGCGTGAGCGGCATCAAGGCCAACAGCGACCGGATCGCCAAGATCCTCCACGAGAGCCTGATGCTGGTCACCGCGCTGAACCCGAAAATCGGCTACGACAACGCCGCCAAGGTGGCGAAGAAGGCGCATGCCGAGGGCACGACCCTCAAGGAGTCGGCGCTGGCCCTTGGGCTTCTCACCGCCGAGGAGTTCGATGAGCTCGTGCGGCCGGAGCTGATGCTCGGCCCGAGCGACTGAAGGCTTCTCAGGGCTGGCTCGGTGCCTCGCCGGACGCGTCCTTGGGCGCTGGCGGCTCACCGAGGAGAACGAGCCGGTCGGGTGGTCCCAGAACCTCGTGGATGATGGGCGCGGCTCCCGCCGGCTTCACGGTTGTTCGGGCATCGAGGATCCAGGCGAGCAGGTCGAAGCGGCCCTCGAGAAGGCCAGTGGCGTTGGGGAGCGCCAGCGACAGCCCCGGGGGCACCGCAGCAGCGATGCCGTGGACGAGGCGTAGGTTGCCAAAGAGCTCGTTCAGGGTCGTTCGCGCGTCGAGCCCGGTCGCAGACGGCCCTGATGCCGTTAGATCGACGCCATCGAGCGTTGCGTCCTCGAGACGCACGGCCAGCGAGCCGTCGAGATTGCCCACGAGATCGCTCAGACTGAGACCTGCCGTCCCACCCTCGAGCTCGAGCGACAGGCGGCCCGTCAGGCCCGGCGAGGCACGTAACAATGCCATGAAGGCGGCTGCATCGGCACCCTCGAGCGCCAGCCCGATGGTGACGCGTGGCGCCGTCGTCGTGTCATCCACCGTGATGCTGCCGGTAAGGCGCCCCCCTGCCAGCGGCAGATCCATCTTGTCGATGACGAGGCGATTGTCCCCTGATGCCAGATGAAGGTCGGCTGGACCCAGGTCCCTGCCGCCCTCGACGGGTGTCGCGTGGAGAGCGATGTCCATCTGCGCGCTTTCAAGCGCTTGCCAATCGAAAGGCTGGGTAGGCCAATCGCCCGGCCAGCTTTGCGGCGGGCCAGGCACCAGACCGAGGAGCGGCTCAAGGAAACGATAGGCGTCGAGCAGCGCCTGGACATCGATCCGCGAGAGGTCGAGCCGGCCAGCAATGGAGGGCTCGGGCCCGTCGACGCTGATGGTCAAAGGGCCCGTGATCTGGCTCGCCCCGAGCCCAAGGGCGATGTCGATGCGGTAGGGAGCGCCAGGACGTCGGCGGATTCTCAGTCGACCGTCGAGAGGCCCGCCGAGCGTCGGCTCGGCGAAGCCGGGGGCTCCCAGCCGCCGCATCATCTCCGACGTGCTGGGGGCGCGGGCGTCGAACGTCAGGTCGAGTGTGTCGGGGCCGGCACTGCGGCCAATGGTGCCTTCGGCGGTCAGCGCCAGGAGCTGACTGTCGAGTGAAAGCTCGACGTCGCCGCGGCCATGGTCGCTGCGTACGGTGCCGCTACCGCGGACGGTGCCCAGGGCAATGAGCGGCGGAGGCAGCTCGATCCCGAACAGCCTTGCAAGACGGAGCGGGCTGGGCACCTCCAGCTCGCCCGCGAGGTCGAAGCTGTCGGTTGCTGGCTTGAGACTGCCGACCAACCGACCGTGCGCCCCGGCCACATCGTCGACGACAAGCTTGTCGAGCTTGATGGCGCCGCCATCGAGCTCGGCGGTGACCACCACGCGGCCGGCCCGAAGATCCTGCCAACCAAGGCGCTCGATGGTCAGATCAATCGCGGCGTCGAGGCCGTTGAGCACGCCCTCATCGAGCGCGCGTCTGACGAGGCGCGCCGGGTCGACGATGTAGCCGTCGAGGTTCAGGCGGTCGGCGGAGGCCTTGACGGCAATCGTGGGGCGAACGCCGCGGATCAGCTTGGCAGCCCCCGTGATATGGCTGGCATCGAGGTGGATATCGGCGTTTGCGATACCCAGCATCGTGGTTGTGACTGTGCTGTCGGCGGACACGCTGAAGCTCTGCAGACGACCAGCAGGCAGGCTTTCGGCCGGAGCCCCGAGCCAGGTGAGCACGCCGCTCAGGTCATCCGTGGCGGCGACCACTTGCCCATGCCATGCCGGGCCGGCTTGGGACGGGGAGATGGCGCCTTCAAGATTCAGGCTGCCGTTGCCGGGCAGCGACGAGACGAGGCGGTCGATTCGAACGCTGCCGTCACCGGGAAGCTTGGCGTCGAGGCGGACCTGTCGAAGCTCCTGGCCACGCCAGGAGACCGCGCCGACTGCGAGCTGGATCGAGCCGAGAATGCCCCGCGGTGGTGAGAGCCAGGCCACCAGATCGCGTGATCGGGTCAGCGGCACGTCGCCGAGATCGACCCGGTTGGACGCAACCTGAAGCGCGATTGAGGTGGATGACGGCATCCGCTCCACCGCCAACGATCCCGTCAGCTCGGCCCCCGGGAGATCGAGACTTGCCTCGTCCAGCTTGAGGCGCGCCGGCGACCAGGAAACCCGGCCATGCAGGTGCCCGTGGCCAGACGGGACCATGGAGGCCGTGGCTGGCAGCGGGTAGAGGGCGGCGAGGCGGTCGAGCAGGAGATGCGCATCCGAGCTCGAGAGATCCACGGATCCTTCGACCTCGGGGGCGCCAGGATCGACGCGCGCGACACCAGTGAAGACGAGCCTCCCGATGTCCTGGTTGCGACCGGCAGCAAGCTCGAGCCTGAGTGGAACGGACGTGCTGCTGAGAGGCACACTCGTCGTGAGCTGCAAGCGCAGCGGAGTCCCCTGGAGCCGAGCGCTGGCATCCACCTCGACTGCAGCCGAGGCGGGATCGACCTGCATGTCCGCGTTCGCCCCCTCCAGCGACCACGGCGCCGATCCATCCGCCATCGCGATGAGCGCGCTACCGTCCACGATCTTCAGATGATGGATCGAGAGACCGTTTTGCCGGATGGCGGGTAGGAGGCCGGCCAGCTGACCAGGCGTTGGAAGCGCGGCCAGCTTGGCTACCGGACGAACGAGGCGAGCCAGCCCGATGTCGAGCTCACCGCGCAGCAACGGCATGATGGAGATATCGAGATCGACTCGGTCGATCTCGACGACGATGGGCTCCTGAGCCGCAACGGGATTGCCGATCACGACCCGTGCGACGCTCAATCCGGGTCGAGGAAGAAGATGCATGTCGAGAGGGCCACGGATCGCCACCTGGCGCCCCGTGGCCCTTTCGAGCTCGGTCGCAATGGTCCGCTCTATGGCTCGACCGTCGATCAGCCGCGGGGCCAGCACGGTGCCCGCCACGATGAGCGAGGCGACAAGAGCTAGGCTCAGGAAGAGGACGCGCAACAACGTTCCGTCAACTGACAGCTGCCGCGGCAAGAGCAGCGAGGGCCAGTCAAGTCTCTGATTTGACGAGGATAGGCTGCCAGGAGAGGAGGCGCAACGCGGCTCCGGCTCGATCGTCCCTGAGGGCGGTTGCCTCTCCCCCGGTCATGCACGCGGATGTGCCCTGGCATAGAGTGAGACCAGCCTTGAGCCTTCCACCGCGGTGTAGACCTGCGTGGTCGAGAGGCTCTTATGGCCGAGCAGCTCCTGGATGGCACGGAGGTCGGCACCGCCGCTCAGAAGATGCGTGGCGAAGCTGTGACGAAGAGCGTGAGGCGTGGCTGTATCAGGTAGGCCTAGTAGCCCCCGCAGCCTGCGCACGAGCCCCTGCACGATGCCGGCCTGCAGGCGACCGCCACGTGCGCCGATGAAGAGCGGCGATGCGATGTCCGGGCGCATGGGGCAGCTCGACAGATAGTCGGCGATGGCCGCGGCCACGATGGGCAGCACGGGCACGAGCCGCTCATGGCCGCCCTTGCCGCGGACCCTGAGCTCGCGCAGCGAGCTTGGCACGGCGCCGGCAGCGCCCCGATCGAGCGCGAGGGCCTCACCAATCCGTAGGCCCGATCCGTAGAGAAGAAGGAGGACCGCGAGATCGCGCTTGGCGATCCATGGCTCGCTCGCCAGCTCGGCCGCCGTCTTGGCAAGGGAGCGCGCCTGGTCGGTCGAGAGCGGCCTCGGCAGGGCGCGACGAGAGGCGGCGGTGCGGATCGCCTTGAGCGCCGGATTGTGAATCTCATGGCGCCGATCGAGATAGCTGTAGAAACCGCGAATAGCCGCCATGGCGCGGGCCGTTGAGCTACGCGCATAGTCCTCGCCGTGACGCCAGGCTAGCCAGGCGCGGAAGTCACTCGTGCCCAGGCCGGCCAGCAGCGGCAGCGAGACCACGACACCGTGGTGACGACCGATGAAGGCGACGAAGTGGGCAAGGTCATCCTGATAGGCGACGCAACTCCGCACCGCGAGCCGCCGCTCATGAGCGAGCCAGAGCTGCCACTCGCGGACGACTGCCTCAAGATCTTCGCTCGCGTGAGCCAGAAGCATCGCCGTGCCGTCGTCGCGTCGCTCGCGCCATCATGGTATCAGGCCTCGCTCTGTCAACCGGGAGTGCCACGAGCTCGTTCATGGATATCCAGACGGTTCCCGTTCTGTTGCCGCTACCACTCGACACGCCGTTCGACTATCGCGTCGACGATGGGCCAATTCCGGCGCCGGGCAGCTTCGTGCGCGTGCCGTTCGGCAGCCGGGACGCAGTTGGCGTGGTCTGGCACCGGCCGGCCGCGCGTCGTGTGCCGACCGCCCGGCTCAAGGCGATCCGGAGCACGTTCGACGCGCCACCGCTTCCGCCCGCGCTCTGCCGATTCGTTGATGCCGTAGCCTGCCAGACCCTGGCGCCGCTGGGCACCGTCCTCCGCCTCGCGATGAGCGTGCCGGCGGCCCTGGAGCCGCTACCAGCTCGACTGGGCTATCGGTCGCGCGAGAAGGCGTGTGCGCCCATGGGCGTGGTGCAGCGGCGGGTGCTCGAGGCGCTGGCGGGGGGCCGTGCCCTCACTGGAACCTCCCTCGGCAAGGCCGCCAAGGCAACCGCTGCCGCCCTGCGGCAGATGGCGGAGGCAGGCTTGATCGAAGCCATCGACCTGCCCGATCCGGAAGAGCCCGGGCGGCCGGACCCGGCGCGCGTCGGCGTTGCTCTCTCGGAGGCGCAAGCGGCTGCGGCCGAGGAGCTCGGCGAGCTTACGCTGCGCGGTGCTGGTGTGGCGCTGCTCGAGGGGGTGCCCGGCGCCGGTAAGACCGAGGTCTATCTCGAGGCCATAGCCACGGCGTTGCGCGAGGGGCGGCGTGCCCTGGTGCTGTTGCCCGAGATCGCCCTTTCCGCGCAGTGGCTCGAGCGCTTTCAGCGCCGCTTCGGCAGCGCGCCCATCGCTTGGCACTCGGGGCTGACGTCGGCGCAGCGGCGCCGACACTGGCGCTGGATCGCAGAGGGGAGGGCGTCAGTGGTGGTGGGCGCCCGGTCGGCCCTGTTCCTGCCGCTCGACAATCTTGGTGTCGTGGTCGTTGACGAGGAGCATGACGCGAGCTTCAAGCAGGAGGACGGAGTCGTCTATCACGCGCGCGACATGGCGCTGGTCCGGGCCGATCTCGAGGGCTGCCCCGTCATCCTGGCGAGCGCCACGCCCTCGCTCGAGACGGCGCTCCATGCCGGTGCCGTCGCCGGGGCGGAAGACCGGGCCCCCGGCTGGCGCAGGGTGACACTGCCGGCGCGGCATGGCGAGGCGCCGATGCCCAAAGTGGGTATCGTCGATCTCCGCAAGGAGCGGCCGCCAAGGGGAGCTTTCCTGGCCCCGTCGCTGAGGGAGGCGCTGATCGAGACCCGGGAGGCCGGTGCCCAGTCATTGCTGTTCCTGAACCGTCGTGGCTATGCCCCTTTGACGCTCTGTCGAGCATGCGGCCACCGGCTCCGCTGCCCCAATTGCTCGTCATGGCTGACGAGCCACCGCTTCCGCGGACGTATGCTCTGTCACCATTGCGGCTACTCGATGCCGGAGCCGGAGCACTGTCCTGCCTGCGGCGCGCTCGAGTCCCTGGCTCTGTCGGGCCCGGGCGTCGAGCGGGTTGCCGAGGAGACAGCAAAGGTTCTTCCCGGTGCTCGAATAGCGATCATGACCAGCGACACGGTCTCGACCGCCGCTGCGGCGGAGGCGCTCGTGCGCTCGATGGAGCGGGGCGAGATCGACGTGCTGGTGGGCACACAGATGATCGCCAAGGGCCACCATTTCCCGAGCCTCACGCTCGTGGGTGTCGTTGACGCCGATCTAAGCCTGGGCGGGGGGGATCCGCGGGCTGCCGAGAGGACCTTCCAGCTGCTCTATCAAGTGGCTGGCCGAGCCGGGCGTGCGGACCGGCCGGGACGCGTGCTCATCCAGACGCACCTGCCGGAGCATCCGGTGATGCGGTCCATTCTCGACGGGGACCGCGAGCGCTTCCTCGCCGTCGAGCTCGAGGAGCGCCGAGCCGGGGGATTGCCTCCGTTGGGGCAGCTCGCAGCGCTGATCCTTGCCGGTCGGGACCGCGGGCAGGTCGAGGGCGAAGCGAGGAAGCTGGCGCGGGCGGCGCCGCCCGATGACGGCGTGCGGGTGCTCGGCCCGGCGCCAGCGCCGCTGTCCTTGCTCCGTGGCCGCTGGCGCGAGCGACTCCTGGTCAAGGCAGAGCCTGAGATCGACCTGCCGGCATGGCTGCGTCGCTGGCTTGGGCCCGTCCGTCTTCCTTCCCAGGTCTCCCTGCAGATCGACGTCAATCCGCAAAGCTTTCTCTGAGGCGCCCGCCGGTCAGGCCTCGATCTCGGCGGGGTCAGGGTCGTGGGCCGGCCCTGTGAGGCCGAGGCTGCGATGGTCGATCGCAACGCTCTTGATGACGGCGAAGACCGGCAGGCCGGGCCGTAGGCCCAGCCGCTCGACGGACTGGCGGGTGATTCGGGCAAGGAGCCGTCCCTGCCCACAGGCGAGGGCCACCTCGACGATGGCTCCCTCGGGTGGCGCCAGCTCATCGATCTGTCCGGCCAGCACGTTGAGCGCGCTGAATCCCTCGGGCGGGGCCAGGGCCAGCATGACGTCGCGAGCGCGGATGCGCACCCGGATGGGCGTGCCGGCGGGCAGGTCGAGGCGCGGTACCCGGAGCTCACCCGCGCTGGTGACGAGCGTCGTGAGCTCAAAGGCATCATCGTGCCGGCGGACATGACCTTCCAGGAGCGCGCCGGCCTCGTAGCGGCCCGTCGCCGGGCGCAGATCGAGGCGCGCCATGAGGTCAACAGGCGAGCCGGCTGCCTGGACGCGGCCGTCCGCGATCAGCACCAGCGTCGTCGCGAGGCGGGTCACCTCGCGAAGCGAGTGGCTGACATAGACGATGGGGATGCGGAGCTCGTCGCGGAGCCGCTCGATGAAGGGAAGTATCTCGGCCTTCCTCGGATCGTCGAGGGCAGCCAGCGGCTCGTCCATCAAGAGCAGGCGCGGGCTTGCCAGCAGCGCCCGGCCGATCGCCACCCGCTGTTTCTCGCCGCCGGAAAGGCCTTTCGGACGGCGGTCGAGAAGGTGCCCGATTCCCAGGAGATCGACGACTTGGTCGAGGCGGAGATAGCGTGCCTCGCGAGGAGCGAACCAGAGCCCGTAGAGCAGGTTCTGGCGCACCGTCATGTGGGGGAAGAGGCGGCCTTCCTGGAAGATGTAGCCGATCCGG
Source organism: uncultured Alphaproteobacteria bacterium (assembly GCA_963735065.1). GTDB lineage: Bacteria > Pseudomonadota > Alphaproteobacteria > Geminicoccales > Geminicoccaceae > CAVTJL01. The sequence goes on from CAVTJL010000001.1 coordinate 1,977,996, forward strand.
CGCCGGTGCCGGGGCACGAAGATCCGCCGCTCCGTATCGAGCAGGACCGTGTCATCCAAGGAGACACGTCCATGCCTTGGCCGGATGAGCCCGCCTATGGCGCTCACGGTCGAGGTCTTGCCGGAGCCGGATCGTCCGAAGAGCGCGGTGAGCCCCGCTCCTGCCCTGAAGCGGATATCGAGACTGAAGTCGCCGAGCTGGTGGCTGATCTCGACGGCGAGCGTCATCAGGTGCCGATCAGCCGGACGATGCGCCGCGACACCAGCTCGGACGCCAGCAGGGCGAGGCCTGACAGGAGAACCGCGATCAGCGATAGACGGAGCGCTCCTGCCTCGCCGCCAGGCATCTGAATATAGGTGTAGATCGCTGCCGGGATCGTCTGTGTCTCACCAGGGATGTTCGACACGAAGGTGATCGTGGCCCCGAACTCCCCGAGGCTGCGGGCAAATGCCAGAACCATGCCGGCGATGATTCCGGGTAGCATCAGCGGCAGCGTGACCGTCACGAAGACCCAGGGAGCGCTCGCTCCAAGGGTTCCCGCTGCCTGCTCGAGGCCACGATCCATCGCCTCGACCGACAGGCGGATCGCCCGGACCATCAGCGGGAAGCCCATCACGGCCGAGGCTAGCGCTGCACCCGTCCAGCGAAAGGCGAGGACGATGCCCAGATGGTCGGCCAGGAAAGCGCCGAGCGGGCCCCGACGTCCGAACAGCAGCAGCAGAAAGTAGCCGGTCACGACGGGTGGCAGGACGAGAGGCAGATGGACGGCGATGTCGAGCGCCGTCCGTCCGGGGAAGTGGCCACGGCCCAGCAGGAGAGCCACCACCACGCCGACCGGCAGGCTCGTGAGCGTGGCCCAGGTGGCGACCCTCAGGCTGAGCTCGATCGCGGTCAGCTCATCTGGGGACAGGCCGAGAAGGGAGGCCATCGGTGCAGGTCTACTCCAGCACGTTGAAGCCCCAACGCTCGAAGGCCGGCCGGGCCGCCGCCGATCGGAGATAGGCGACGTACGCCGCCGCCTCCGTCTTGGTCGATGCGGCGAGAATGGCCACGGGATAGATGATCTTCGGGTGCGTGTCGTCGGGAAAGACGCCGACCACCTCGACGTTCGGATCGGCCGCCGCGTCCGTCTGATAGACGATGCCGTAAGGCGCCTCGCCGCGAGAGACCAGGGCCAGTGCTGCCCGGACGTTCTGGGCCTGCGCGATCTTGCTCTCGACGGACGTCCATACACCGAGCGCCTGCAGGGACGCCTTTCCATATTTGCCGGCCGGGACGGCATCGGTGTTCGCCATCGCCAGCCGGCCGCCCTTCAGCAGCTCGGCCAGCGGAAATCCCTTCTCGATCGGCACCTTTCTGGACTGGCCCTTCGGAGCGATCAGCACGAGATGGTTGGACAGGATGTTCGCCCGGCTGCTCGCGCGGATCAGGTTCTGCTTCTCGAGATAGTTCATCCAGTCGAGGTCGGCCGAGATGAACACATCGGCCGGGGCGCCGGCTTCGATCTGCTTTGCGAGCGTGGAGCTGCCGGCGAAGGAGACCGTCACCTTGCGACCGGTGTCCTTCGCATACCGCGCATCCGCATCGTCGAGGGCATTCTTGAGGCTGGCCGCAGCGAAAACCAGCAGACCGTCATTGGCTGCAGGGGCCGGCACGGCGGCGCCAGCGAGCGTGACCAGGGCGAGGGCGGCGGCTGCCGCTGCCCGACCGAGCCGCACCAGGGGCATGACCATGGCCTTCTTCCTCCTCGTTATGTCTGGGAGGATATAGCGCTTCGCAGCGGATCAGAAGTGCTATATTCGCTCGGATATATCGCCCGTCACGCAGCCGGCTCGTATCGAGCGCCAGCTCGTCGCGAGCCACGGGGCGAGCCGGGTGAACAGATCGGGGCCGGCGTCGTGTGCCTTCGCGGGAAAGCGCTCGTGGCGATCCTCTCCCGCTCGGAGCCCGAAAGAAGCCTCAGCTCACCTCGGCCAGCTCGGCCGCTCGTTTCGCACCGGCGCTGGGGCGATGGTCGGCGCCGATATAGGTGTAGACGACAGGCAGCACGAAGAGCGTGAAGAGCGTCCCGATCGACATGCCGGCCACGATGACGATGCCAATCGAGAACCGGCTTGCGGCGCCAGCGCCCGAGGCCACGAGGAGCGGCAGAAGACCCATGACCATTGCTGCCGTCGTCATCAAGATCGGCCTGAGCCGGACCTTTGCCGCGCGCTCGATCGCGGACCGCCGGTCGAGGCTCTCGCTCTGCTGCAGCTCGTTGGCGAAGGCCACCATCAGGATGCCGTGCTTGCTGATCAGCCCGATCAGCGTGACCAGGCCGATCTGAGTGTAAATATTGAGCGTGGCAGCGCCGAAGAACAGCGGCAGCAGCGCACCGCAAACCGACATCGGCACGCTGACGAGGATGACCAGCGGGTCGCGGATGCTCTCGAACTGCGCCGCGAGCACAAGATAGATGACGATCAGCGCAAAGATGAAGGTGACCGTCAGCTGGTTGCCTTCCGTGACGTACTGACGGGATTCCGACAGGAAGGCGTGCTGGAAGCCCGCCGGCAGCTCTTCCTTGGCCTGCTGCTGCAGGAAGTCCACGGCCTGGCCCATGGTGACATTGGGCAGAGGCACGGCGGAGAAGGTCGCCGCGTTCAGCTGGTTGTAGTGGGTGAGCGCGTTCGGGTCGGTGCCCGTGGTGATCGACACCACCGTCGAGAGCGGAATGGCCTGCCCCGATGCGGTCTGCAGATAATATTGCCCGAGATCCTCTGGCGTAAGCCGATCGGCACGCGGCACCTGCGGGATGACCTCGTAGGAACGTCCCTGCAGATCAAATCGATTGACATAGTTGCCACCGACCATCGTAGCGAGGGTCTGGCCGATGTCCTGCATGGTGATGCCGAGATCGTTTGCCTTGGAACGGTCGATCTTCACCCGGATGACCGGGTTGTTGAACTCGAGGTCGCTGTCGGTCACGATGAAGAGGCCGCTTTTGCGCGCCGCGGCCTTGATCTTCTCCATCACCTTGTAGAGGGTTTGATAATCGCCCGGCGAGCTGATCACCATCTGGACGGGCAAGCCACCCGTGCTCCCCGGCAGAGGCGGTAGTGAGAACAGGAATATCTGCTCGCCCGTTACCGAGTTGAGCTTGGCCTGGACGATCGGCTGCAGCTTCAGTGAGCTCGTGTTGCGCTCATCCCACGGCTTCAGGATCATCCCGGCAAAGCCGTTGTTCGGGCCATCCGTTCCGTTCACCACAAAGCGCGTGTCGGTCTCGGGAAAGGACGAGAGGATGGCGTCGGCCTGATCGCCATAGTAGTTCGTATAGTCGATGTTCGCGTATTGGGGCGCCTTGACGATGCCGAAGAGCACGCCTTGATCCTCGGGCGGCGCAAGCTCTGCCTTGGTGTTCATGAAGAGGAAGACCGTCGTGCCGAGCACGACGACCGCGAAGAGCGCGGTCACAGGACGGTAGTCGAGCGAGGATGCCAGACGCCGTCCATAGAAGTCTGTGGCGCGTGTGAAGGTCCTGTCGACGAGCTTTGCGAAGCGTCCCTCAAGCACGTTATGGCTCAGCAGCATCGAGCACATCATCGGTGACAGCGTGAGCGCCACGATCCCCGATATGATCACCGTGCCCGCGAGGGTGAAGGCGAACTCGCGGAAGAGCGAGCCCGTGAGACCCGAGAGAAAGCCGATCGGCGCGTAGACCGCAGCGAGCGTGATCGTCATCGTGATCACCGGCCCGGCTATCTCCCGGGCACCGATGAGCGCTGCCTGGACCGGCGTCTTGCCCTCCTCGATGTGGCGGAAGACGTTCTCGACCACGACGATTGCGTCGTCGACCACGAGACCGATCGCCAGCACCATTGCCAGCAGGGTCAGGAGATTGAGGCTGAAGCCGAGCGCCAGCATGAGGATGCCGCCGCCGATCAGCGAGAGCGGCATCGTCACCACGGGAATCAGCACCGAGCGAATCGTGCCGAGGAACAAGAAGATGACGACGACGACGATCAGGACGGCCTCGATGAGCGTATGCTCGACCTCGGAGATCGACGAGTTGATGAACTTCGTCGAGTCGTAGACGACATGCATCTTCACCGTCGGCGGCAGCCCCGCCTCGATCGTCGGCAGGAGCGCGCGCACGCCCTCAACGATCTGCAGCGGGTTCCCGGTCGGTGTGGCGTTGATTCCCATGAAAACGGCGTGCTGGCCGTTCATGCTGACGGAGCTGTCGCTGCTCTGCGCGCCCAGCTCGACCGTCGCGACGTCGCCCAGCCGCACGAGGCTGCCGTCTTTGGCTTTCACGACGAGATTGCGGAACTGGTCCAGGCTCTCCAGGCCGGTGTCGGTCGTGATGTTGGTGACGGTGAAATAGCCCTTGGCCTGGCCGGCGGCGGACTGGAAGTTGTTGGCAGCGAGCGCAGCCGCCAGATCTTGTGCCGAGACGCCGCGTGCGGCCATCCGCTTGGGGTTGAGCCAGATCCGCATCGCGAATGGCTGGCCGCCCAGGATGTCGGCGGAGGCGACGCCGTCGACGGTAGCAAGGAGCGGCTGGACGACGCGGCTCAGATAGTCGGTGATCGCCGCGCCGGCCAAGACGGGGCTCGCGAACCCGATGTACATGACCGCTGTTGTCTGGCCGGTCGACTTCGTGATGACAGGGTCGTTCGCCTCACGTGGCAGGCGGTACTTGACCTGATTGACCTTCGCCATGACGTCGGTCATCGCCACGTTCGGATCGAAGTTCAGCTTTACATAGATCTTGATCGAGCTGGTGCCCTGCACCGACGACGAGGTCATGTAATCGATGCCTTCGGCGCCGGCGACCGCCTGCTCGATGGGCTGCGTGATGAAGCCCTGCATCAGCTCCGATGAGGCGCCCGCATAGGTCGTCGAGACGGTGATGACCGTGTTCGAGAGCTTTGGATACTGGCGAACGTTCAGCTCGGTGAGGCTCTTGAGCCCGATCAGCAGGATCAGGAGGCTCACGACCGTCGCCAGGACCGGACGACGCACGAAGACGTCGGTAAATCTCATGGCCAAGGGCCCTTGCGATGGGGGCGTTGCTTACTCGAGCGGAGCCTGCGCCGGGATGGGCGGTGGCGTGTTGTTCTCGACCGTCACGGCGGCGCCGTTGAAGAGCTTGATCTGCCCGGACGCGACGACGAGGTCGCCGGCCTTGACGCCCGAGAGTATGGCGATCCGACCGTCCACGCGCTCGCCGGTCGTCACCGGCGTCTGCTTTGCCTGCATCTCCGGCTTGCCGTCCTTGCCCTCGCCCGCCTTCTCCACGACGAAGACCGAGTCGCCATAGAGCGTGTTGGTGACGGCCGTCTCAGGCAAGGTCACGACGTTTGGCTCCGGCGGGAGCTCCAGCCGCGCATTGGCGAACATCCCAGGCTGCAGAAGGTGGTCGGGATTCTCGAAGGTCGCCTGGAGACGGATCACGCGTGTTGTCGGATCGATCTGCGGCTCGATCACCGTCAGCTCGCCCTTGAACACGTGCCCTGGATAGGCATCGACCTGGACCTCGACCTGCTGCCCGACCTTGATCTTCGCGCGCTCACGCTCCGGTAGGCTGAAGTTGACCCAGAGCGTGTCGAGATCGGTGAGCGACACGAGAGAGGTGCCTGGCTCGACATACTGACCGAGCTGGACGTCCCGAATGCCGAGCTCGCCGGAAAACGGCGCTCGGATCAGCTTCTGCTCGATCAGCGCCTTGGTACGGGCGATGCCGGCCTGGGCCTGCTCGAGCGACGCCTCGTTCTGGTCGACGGTGGCCTGGGTGCCAAAATCGCGCTTGGCCAGGGTCTTCGCCCGATCGAGGTTGAGCTGGGCTAGATGCGCCTGCGCCTCGTAGCTTGCGAGATCGCCCCGATCGGGCCCATCGTCCAGCTGGACCAGCGGATCGCCCGCCTTGACGTCGGTGCCTGCCTCGAACATCAGCTTGACGACGCGGCCCCCCACCTCGGGCGCCACCATCACCTGACGAGCGGCTGCCACCGACCCGATGCCCGAAAGGTAGCGGGGCATTGCTTCGGCCTTGGCCTCCACCGCCGAAACCGGCGTCGGCGGTTGGGTCATGTGCGCGAAATAGTTCGCCATGCCCTGCTGACGCATCCGGTTGAAGCCGTAGAGCCCACCGACGACGAGCGCCAACAGGATCGCCACAATCACCATTCGCACGATCAGCCCGCGTCTGGACGCTCGACGCTTCGAGTCGTCGGGCCGCGGCCGGGCATCATCGAACACGGTAGTCGCCATCGACGGCTCCTGTCGGGCTGGGCTTTGGTCAGGCCGCTGCCGACTCGGGCGTGCTCACGCGCGCCTGGTCGATCAGGGCCATATCGGTATCCAGATGGGCTGCGATCGCATCGGCCTTGAGGCCGATGCCGCGCAGCATGAAGCGGACCATGTCGGCGAAGATCCGATCGGATTCGCCGCCATACTGAAAGGTGGAGCGGCCGCTGAGGCGGCCGATCGCGAAGAGCGCGGCGACGTGGTGGCCGAACCAGAAGGCATTCTCCGGGCAGATCGCCTCCGACTCCAGATCGCCGGCGACGGCGGCCGCCTCGAGGGAGGCCCGGAACTTCGGGAACACGCGCTCCATGACCCAGTCGAAGATCAGCCGCGCGTACTCGCCATCCTCGAGAAAGCTGTTCAGCACGAGGCGGTTCTTCACCTCGCGGTCGATAGGATCGCACAGTGCGCCCAGCGCCACGTGCTGGACGAGCTGCTTGCTCATCTCGACCAGCGCGGCGGTCGATGGCTCCAGGGCATTCACCCGCTCGAGCGCAGGATCGCCCTCACAGCCGCCGAGGAGAATCTCGTGATAGAGCGCCGCCTTGCTCGGGAAGTGCTGAAAGACAAGCGCTTCCGACACCCCAGCGGCGCGGGCGATCTCCCGGGTCGTCGTGCCCGCGAAGCCCTTGCGCGCGAAGAGCGGCATCGCCGCTGCGACAATCGCGCGACGCCGCTCCTCCGAGTCGAGACGAACCTTGGCCATTCGCGCTAAGTAAGCGCTCGCTCAGGACACGTCAATCCCGTTGCTGCAGTGCGGGATAATCGTTGAAGCCGGGCTTGGTGCGTGGCGTGAGGCTGTGCAGTGGCAGGTTGCGCATCGAAGCGCGACGCAACAAGGTGTGGCGGTTACGGAATGAGGGGAGGGAGCCCAGGATGCGCCTGTTTGTGGCGTCGCTCGCAACCGAGACCAACACATTCGCGCCGATGCCGACCTCGCTCGAGGACTTCAAGGAGGCGTTCTACGCGCCGCCCGGGAAGCATCCGGACAAGCCGCAGCTCTGCACGGCACCTCTTTGGGTCGCGCGCCGGCGGGCCCGCGAGGAGGGTTTCGAGCTGGTCGAGGGGAGCTGCGCTTGGGCCGAGCCCTCCGGCACCGTCGCGCGAGCGGCCTATGAGGAGCTGAGGGACGAGATCCTGGGCCAGCTACGGGCTGCGATGCCCGTCGACGGCGTGCTCCTCGGCCTTCATGGTGCCATGGTCGCGCATGGCTATGACGACTGCGAGGGCGACCTCATCGCCCGCGCCCGAGAGATTGTAGGGCCTTCCGTGCCGATCGGCGTCGAGCACGATCCTCATTGTCATCTGACCGAGAAGCGCCTCGCTGGCTGCGACATCCTCATCTGCTTCAAGGAGTTCCCGCACACCGACACGGTGGAGCGGGCGGAGGAGGTGGTCGAGCTGACCCTCAGAGCCATCCGTGGCGAGATCCGACCCGTGAAGTCGGTGTTCGACTGCCGCATGATCGCGAGCTATCCGACCTCCCGCGAGCCGATGCGCGGGTTTGTCGACCGTATCAAGGCGCTCGAGGGAAAGGACGGCGTGCTGTCGATCTCCGTGGCGCACGGCTTTCCCTATGGCGACGTGCCCGAGCTGGGCACACGGGTTCTCGTTATCACCGACGATCGGAAGGCCGAGGGTGACAGCCTCGCCGAGCGGCTCGGCCGTGAGCTGATCGGACTTCGGGGCACGACGACACCGCCCTACCTCTCGGCCGACGAGGCGATCGATCTTGCGCTTGCCGCCGAGCCCGGCAAGCCCGTGGTCGTCACCGACCCCTCGGACAATCCCGGCGGCGGCGCCCCGGGCGATTCGACGCACGTGCTGCGGCGTCTCATGGAGCGCGGCGTGCGGGACGTCGCGTTCGGCCCACTGTGGGATCCGGTGGCGGTGCGCTTCTGCTTTGCGGCGGGCGAGGGTGCTACCCTGCCGCTCCGTTTCGGCGGCAAGACGGCGCCGGCCTCGGGCCTGCCGATCGACGCGGAGGTCACCGTCCGGCGGCTCGTGCACGATGCGCGCCAGAGCTTTGCCGGCGGACATATGGCGATGGGCGATGCAGCGGCGATCGAGGTCGGCGGCATCGAGATCGTGCTGATCGCCGGGCGCACGCAGGCGCTGGGCACCGATCTCTTCAGTGGCATGGGGATCGATCTGGCATCGAAGCGGATCGTGTGCCTGAAGTCGACCAACCACTTCTACGCCGCGTTCGCGCCGATCGCGCGCGACGTACTCTATCTCGACGCGAACGGTCCGCTCCCGCGGGATCTGAGGAAGGTACCGTACCGGCACGTGCGGCGCCCGCTCTGGCCTCTTGACGAAAATCCGTGGGCGGCGAGCGCTTCCTAGGTTGCATCGAGCGGCGTGATCGGCGACGGATGATGCGTCGTCGAGGTCGGCCTGCCTGCCGGAGCCGGTCTCAGGCACGCGAACCAGGCTCAAGGAAGAAGGAGAACGCCGAGGATGCGCTCCACCCGCCGTCGGCTGATACAGGGCACCATCGCGGGCGCCTCGCTCGCAGCGCTGGGGCTGCGCTCGCAGCGGACATGGGCCCAGTCGGCGAATGTGGTGAGGTTCGTCCCCTATGGAGCGCTGCAGGTCCTCGATCCGATCTGGACCACGGCGAAGGTGACCGCCTACCACGGGGCACTCATCTACGACACGCTCTTCGGCCTCGATGCCGCGATGCGGCCTCAGCCGCAGATGGTCGAGAGCTGGAAGCTCAGCGACGACAGGCTCGTCTACAGCTTCACGCTCAGGGACGGCCTCAAGTGGCATGATGGCACCGCCGTCACTGGTGCCGACTGTGCGGCCTCCGTGCGCCGTTGGGCGGGCAAGGCCGCCGGCGGCCAGCAGATGATGAAGCGGGTCAAGGAGATCGTGCCGACAGGGAAGGGCTCCTTCGAGATCCGCCTGACCGAGCCGTACGGTCTCACGGTCGATCTGCTCGCGGAGAACATCTCGCCCACCTGTTTCATGATGCGCGAGAAGGACGCTGAGACCGACCCCAATACGCAGATCAAGGACACGATTGGCTCGGGGCCGTTCCGCTTCATCGCCGACAAGTGGGTTCCGGGCAGCAAGGTGGTCTACGAGAAGAACGCCGACTACGTGCCGCGCAAGGAGCCGCCGAGCGGCATGGCAGGTGGCAAGGTTGTCCATATCGACGGCGTCGAGTGGAGCAACATGGCGGACGCCCAGACCGCGATGGCGGCGTTGCAGGCGGGTGAGATCGATTTCTACGAGACCCCGCCACTCGATCTCATCGAGGTGCTCAAGGGCGACCCCAGCATCAAGCTCGAGGTCCTGAACAAGCTCGGCAATGTAGGCGAGCTCAGGATGAACCATCTCCAGCCTCCCTTCGATAAGGTTGAGGCGCGCCAAGCGATGCTGCATCTCGTCGATCAGAAGCAGTATATGCAGGCCGCAATCGGCAATCCCGCATACTATAAGATCTGCGGTTCGCTCTTCGGCTGTGGCACGCCGATGGAGAACGACGCCAATCTTGATTGGATGAAGACCGCACCCGACTACAAGCTCGCAAAGGAGCTGTTCAAGAAGGCGGGCTATGATGGTCGTCCGATCGTCATCCTGCAGCCGACTGACGTTCCGATCCTCAGCACGGCAGCGGAGGTGACGGCTCAGCTGCTGCGCAAGGCCGACGTCAAGGTGGAGCTCGCCGCCTCCGACTGGGGTGGCCTCGTCACCCGCCGGGCGGTCAAAGGCCCTGTCGACCAGGGCGGCTGGAACATCTTCCATACCTATGCCGGCGGTGTCGCCATGGCGAACCCGATAGCCATCTCGGAAGCGGCCGCCAACGGACCCAAGGCCTGGTACGGCTGGCCGTCGAACGAGAAGCAGGAGCAGCTCCGCGAGGCCTGGGCGGCAGCGCCGACCCTTGAGGCGCGCGAGAAGGTTGCCCGCGAGCTCCAGCAGAACGGCTACGATTTCGTGATCGAGTGCGTCTTTGGCCAGTGGGTCGCTCCGGTGGCCTATCGCGACGTGCTTTCCGACATCGTGCCCGTGCCGGCGATCATCCCTTTCTGGGGCATGAAGAAGGCCGCCGCCTGAGGGAAGGCCATCGTGCTTGCAACCTGTCGGGGCATCGTGAACAGATAGCCGTCGGCAACATGATAACGGCCCGGGCGTCGCTCCGACCTTCGTCCGTGCTCCGGGGCCGATAACAAGGGAAGGGAAGACACGCATGCGCACGACACGACGTCAGCTCATTCACGGCAGTCTTGCCGCCGCGTCGTTCACCACCCTTGGGCTTGCGCCTCGGCTCGCCCGGGCCCAGTCGTCCAACGTGGTGCGGTTTGTTCCCTATGGCGCGCTGCAGATCCTCGATCCGATCTGGACCACCGCCAACGTCACCGCCTATCACGGCGCTCTCATCTACGACACGCTCTTCGGCATCGACGCGAGCATGAACCCCCAGCCGCAGATGGTCGACAGCTGGAAGCTCAGCGACGACAAGCTCACCTACAGCTTCACGCTGCGCGACGGCCTCAAATGGCATGACGGCACGAGCGTCACCGGTGCCGACTGCGCCGCCTCGGTCAAGCGTTGGGCCGCACGGGACGGCGGCGGCCAGCACATGATGAAGCGGGTCAAGGAGATCGTCGCCACGGGGAAGGACTCCTTCGAGATCCGCCTGACCGAGCCTTATGGCTTGGTGCTCGCTCTGCTGGCTAAGACGAGCACCCCCCTCTGCTTCATGATGCGTGAGAAGGACGCCGAGACGGACCCGAACACGCAGATCAAGGACACGATCGGCTCGGGGCCATTCCGTTTCGTTGCGGACAAGTGGGTGCCGGGCAGCAAGGTCGTCTACGAGAAGAATGCGGACTACGTGCCGCGCAAGGAGCCGCCGAGCGGGATGGCTGGTGGCAAGGTCGTCTACATCGACGGTGTCGAGTGGAGTAACATGTCGGACGCGCAGACCGCCATGGCGGCGCTGCAGAGCGGCGAGATCGACTTCTACGAGACCCCGCCGCTCGATCTCATCGATGTTCTCAAGAGCGATCCCGACATCGAGACGCAGGTGCTGAACAAGCTCGGCAATGTCGGGTATCTGCGTATGAACTTCCTCCAGCCGCCCTTCGACAAGGTCGAGGCGCGCCAGGCGATGCTGCATCTCATGGACATCAAGCAGTTCATGCAGGCGGCCGTCGGGAATGCGGATTACTACAAGGTCTGCGGCTCGCTCTTCGGCTGCGGCACGTCGATGGAGAACGATGCCAATCTGGGGTGGATGAAGACGGCACCCGACTACAAGCTCGCCAAGGAGCTCTTCAAGAAGGCGGGCTATGACGGCCGCCCGATTGTCATCCTCCAGCCTACCGATGTGCCGATCATCAGCGCGGCCGCCGAGGTCACGGCGCAGCTGCTGCGTGGCGCCGACGTGAAGGTCGAGCTTGCGGCGTCCGACTGGGGCGGCGTCGTCACCCGCCGCGCCGTCAAAGGCCCTGTCGACCAGGGCGGTTGGAACATCTTCCTCACCTACGGTAGCGGTGCCGCGACCGACAATCCGATCGCGCTCGCGGCGCACGCGTGCAATGGCGAGCAGGCATGGTACGGCTGGCCATCGAACGCGAAGCAGGAGAAGCTGCGCGACCAGTGGGCGGCGGCGCCAACTCTTGAGGCACGCAAGGAGGTCGCGCGTGAGCTCCAGCAGAACGGCTACGACTTCGTCTACATGTGCATCTACGGGCAGTGGGTGGCACCTGTGGCCTACCGCAACTCCATCTCCGACGTCATCGGCGTCCCCGAGGTCATTCCCTTCTGGGGCATGAAGAAGAGCCAGGCCTGAGTAGGGAGGCCGCGGCCCCGGCCGTCGCCGGGGTCCGCGGCCGCTAGGCATTCATCGGAGCAGCGCTTGTTCGCCTATATCGTCCGCCGCGTCGTAGCGACGATCCCCGTGATGCTGCTCGTCGCGGTCTTCGTCTTCCTGCTGCTCCGCCTTGCCCCCGGCGATCCCGCGGCGATCATCGCCGGGGACAATGTCACGCCGGCGCAGATCGCCAAGATCCGCACCAACCTCGGCCTCGATCAGCCGATCTGGCAGCAGTTCGCGATCTGGATCTGGCACATCATCCACGGCGACCTCGGCACGTCGATCTTCTCGGGCCGGCCGGTGGCCCAGCTCATTCTCCAGCGTGCTCAGCCTACGATCGCGCTCACGCTCACCACCCTCGTCGTGGCGCTCACGATCGCCCTCACCATCGGCGTGCTGGCCGCGTGGCGCGCCGGAAGCTGGATCGATCGTTCGGTCATGTTGTTCGCTGTCTGCGGCTTCTCGATACCCGTCTTCGTGGTCGGGTATCTCCTGGTCTACCTCTTCTCGATGAAACTTCGCTGGCTGCCGGTGCAGGGCTATGTGCCGATCCAGGGCGGCCTGGGGCCGTGGTTCAGCCACCTCGTCCTGCCAAGCGTGGCCCTTGGCCTTGCCTATGTCGCCCTTATCGCCAGGATCACGCGTGCCTCGATGCTGGAGGTGCTGGCGGAGGACTATATCCGTACGGCACGCGCCAAAGGCGTCGGCACCGGCCGGATGCTGATCCGTCACGCGCTCAAGAACGCGGCCGTTCCCATCACGACGGTCGTTGGCATTGGCTTTGCGCTTCTCATCGGCGGCGTCGTCATCACCGAGAGCGTCTTCAACATCCCGGGCGTCGGGCGGCTGGTCGTCGATGCCATCCTGCGCCGCGACTATCCGATCATTCAGGGGATCATTCTGGTGTTCTCGGGCATCTATGTCCTCGTCAACCTCGTGGTGGACGTGCTCTACACCGTCCTTGACCCCCGCATCAGCTACTGACCGACGATGGCGGCATCGAACATCCAGGCCATACCATCGAGCGCGGCCAAGCGCCCCCGGGGCGCTGCGGTCCGTACCTTCGCGCGGCGCAACCCCACGATCGTCGTGGGCGGGGCGGTGCTGGTCGTGATGATCCTCGTGGCGCTGGCGGCACCGCTGATCGCCGGCGATCCGATCGGCTTCAACCCGGTCAATCGCCTCAAGCCGCCAGGCCCGGTCTTCTGGTTCGGGACCGATAATCTGGGTCGCGACATCTATGCCCGGACCATCTTCGGCTCGCGGGTCTCGCTGCTCGTCGGCTTCTCCGTGGCCATCGTGTCGATCCTTTTCGGCACGGTGCTGGGGCTGGTCGCCGGCTTCTTCCGGACAATCGATTCGGTCCTGATGCGGCTCATGGATGGGCTGATGGCGATCCCTTCGATCCTGCTCGCTATCGCCCTCGTGGCTCTGACCAGGGGCGGTGTCGGCATCGTGATCATCGCGATCGCCATTCCGGAGGTGCCGCGCGTCGTGCGTCTCGTCAGGAGCGTCGTGCTGACCGTGCGCGAGCAGCCCTATATCGATGCCGCCATCGCCAGCGGCACCCGGGTTCACCGGATCCTGTTCCGCCACATCCTGCCGAACACCGTGCCACCCCTCATCGTTCAGGCGACCTATATCGTGGCCTCGGCGATCCTGACGGAGGCCGGCCTCAGCTTCCTCGGCGCCGGCGTGCCGCCGGAGATCCCCACCTGGGGCAACATGATCGCCGCCGGCCGGCTCTACTTTCAGGTGGCGCCCTGGCCGATCTTCTTTCCGGGGATCTGCCTCGCCATTGTCGTGCTGGCCGTCAACCTCCTGGGCGACGGGCTCCGCGACCGGCTCGATCCACGCATCAGGCGACGCATGTGAGCGACGATAGCACTCTGGTCCAGGACCCTGCCCGGGCGCGGGCGACCTCGCCCGCAGCCGAGCCTCCCCTGCTTGAGGTGGCAGATCTGCAGACCCGCTTCTTCACGCTGGATGGTGTCGTGCGTGCCGTCGATGGCGTCTCGCTCACGATCCATCGCGGCGAGACGCTGGCCGTGGTCGGCGAATCCGGCTGCGGCAAGAGTGTCACCGCGCTCTCGATCCTGCAGCTCCTGCCGCCGCAGCTTGGTCGCGTGGTAGGCGGCAGCATCCGCTTCGACGGCCAGGAGCTTCTGGCCTTCGATGAAGCGGCGATGCGGCAGATCCGAGGCAATCGGATCTCGATGATCTTCCAGGAGCCGATGACCTCGCTCAATCCGGTTCATACGGTGGGTGACCAGATTGCCGAGGCCGTGCTCCTGCACGAGAGGACGACGAAGCGCGAGGCGATGCACCGCGCGACCGAGATGCTGAAGCTGGTGCGGATTCCCGAGCCGGAGCGGCGGCTCAAGGACTATCCGCACCAGTTCTCTGGCGGCATGCGGCAGCGCGTGATGATCGCCATGGCGCTTGCCTGCTCGCCCGAGCTCCTGATCGCCGATGAGCCCACGACCGCGCTCGACGTGACGGTCCAGGCCCAGATCTTGCGGCTCATTCTCGACCTCAAGGAGCGCGTCGGTGCCGCTGTCATGCTCATCACCCACGATTTGGGCGTTGTCGCCGAGACCGCCCAGCGGGTGATCGTCATGTATGCCGGGCGTAAGGTCGAGGAGGCGCCGGTGCTCGAGCTCTTCGACCGCCCGATGCATCCCTATACGCGCGGCCTCATGGCCTCGATCCCACGCGGCCGGATCGGAGCCGGAACTGGTGGCAAGAAGCGGCTCCAGGAGATCCCGGGTATCGTGCCGTCCCTGAGCGAGCCCATCGTGGGCTGCGCCTTCGCACCGCGCTGTAGCTTCGCCACCGACCGATGCCGCCAGGAGGCGCCGGACCTCTTCCAGCGCGGCGATGCCCATTGGGCCGCCTGCTTTGAGATCGACAGGGTGCTGGCAGCATGAGCCCGCGTCCGGACAACGTCCTCGAGGTCAGCGATCTCAAGAAGCACTTTCCCGTGCGACGCGGCCTGCTCTCGCGGATCGTCGCCCAGGTCAAGGCCGTCGATGGCGTCTCCTTCTCGATCGGTCGCGGCGAGATGCTCTGCCTCGTGGGAGAGTCGGGCTGCGGCAAGTCGACGGTCGGACGCCTCGTGACCCGGCTGATAGAGCCGTCGGAGGGCCAGATCCTTCTGAACGGGCGCGACATCAGCCGGCTTGGCGCGGAGGAGCTGCGAAATGCCCGGCGCGAGCTGCAGCTGGTCTTCCAGGACCCTTACGCATCGCTCAATCCCCGCCTGACGGTAGGCGAGATCGTAGGCGAGCCGCTCGAGAACTTCGGCATCGCCCGCGGCCGGGCGAAGCGGGAGAAGGTGGCGGCCCTGCTCGAGAAGGTGGGCCTCAGGCCCGATGCTATGCGCCGCTATCCGTACGAGTTCTCGGGCGGCCAGCGCCAGCGTCTCGGCATCGCGCGGGCGCTGGCGCTGAACCCCTCGCTCATCGTGGCCGACGAGCCGGTCTCGGCCCTGGACGTCTCGGTTCAGGCGCAGGTGCTGAACCTGATCCTCGATCTGCAGGCGGAGCTGGGCCTCGCCTACCTCTTCATCGCGCACGACCTTGCAGTGGTCGAGCATGTGGGTCAGCGCATCGCCGTGATGTATCTCGGCCGGATCGTCGAGCTTGCCAGCAAGGATGACCTGTTCGCGAAGCCTCTCCATCCCTACTCGCTGGCGCTGCTCTCCTCGGCACCGGTGCCGGACCCGCGGGCGACGCGCGACAAGCTCATCATCGAGGGCGACGTCCCGAGCCCGATGAGCCCGCCGCCCGGTTGCCATTTCCACACGCGCTGTCCCTTCGCGCAGCGCCGGTGCCGGGAGGAGGCGCCCGCACTTCGCGAGATGGAGCCCGGCCATCGGGCAGCTTGCCACTTTGCGGGCGAGCTGCCCCCCTCGGGCGAGGGCGGCCGAGCCTGATCCCTACTGGACGGCGCCCTTGATGTCCTGGCCAGCCTTCTCGACCGCTTGTCCGGTGGCGCTCACGTCCTTTGCCGTGTCTTGCTTGACCCCGCTCCAGGTGTTCTCGCAGGCGGCGAGGCTGAGCCCGGCCGCAAGGATGGCCGCTGCAACGGCCAACTGCATCATCGCGCGCATCATGTCTTCTCCTGTCGTCGCCCCACCGTCGCTGCGGCTTCGGGCCAGCACCTTATGAGGCGGCGTCGAGCCGCTTGCCAAGCAGGTTCCAAAGCGTAGAGCTTCGCCGCATGAAAGAGACTTTCGACATCGCGATTGTTGGCGCCGGGATCGTCGGCCTGGCGCATGCGTTGGCCGCCGTCGAGCGGGGCCTGAAGGTGGTCGTGCTCGATCGCGACGCCCGCGCCAACGGTGCCTCGATTCGCAATTTCGGCTTCGTCACCATTACCGGGCAGGAGCGCGGTGCCTGCTGGCGCCGGGCCCGCCGATCAGCCGAGATCTGGGAACGGATCGCTGGGCCGGCTGGTATCGAGGTTCTGCATCGCGGCCTTCTCGTCGCGGCGCGGCGGCCCGAGGCCATGGCGGTGCTTGAAGCCTTCGCTGGCACCGAGATGGGTGAGGGCTGCGAGCTGCTCGATGCCGATGGCGCGCGTGCCCGATGCCCCATGCTCGCACCGGGGGCACTCGCCGGCGCCTTACGGAGCGGGCGCGATCTGCGCGTGGAGAGTCGCACGGCAATCCCCAAGCTCGCCGCTTGGCTCGAGAGCAGAGGCGTCGCATTCCGCCGTCCGGTGCTGGTCCGTGGCGTGGAGGGTGGTCGCCTGGAGACAACCGCAGGCCCGATCGAGGCCGGCGCGGTCATCGTCTCCGCCGGCGACGACTTCCTGACCCTCTTCCCCGATCGCATCGCCGCCTATGGGCTCACGCGCTGCAAGCTCCACATGCTGCGGGTCGACCCCGGAGCAGGCTTTGGCCGGCTCCAGGGTGCGGTCATGGCCGATCTCAGCCTCGTCCGCTACCTCGGCTATGCCGCGCTACCTGAGGCGGATGCCCTGCGCCGCATCGTGGAACGTGAGCAGCCGGAGGCTATCCAGCACGGCGTCCATCTCATTGTCGTGCAGGGCAGGGACGGCAGCCTCGTCGTGGGCAATTCGCATCACTACGGAGATCCGCCGAATCCGTTCTCTCCGGAGGCGGTCGATCGGGTCATTCTTGACGAGCTGCACGCGACCCTGAGCCTGCCCGAGGCCAGGGTGACCGAGCGCTGGACTGGCACCTACGCGTCTGCATCCGATCGGCTGATGCTGGTCGACAGCCCGTCACCGGAGGTGCGTATCGTGATCGTCACGAGCGGCACCGGCGCCAGCACCGCCTTCGCGATAGCCGAGGAGGTGCTGGCAGGCCTTCCCGGAGGAGCAGCATGAGCGGAGCCCTGAAGGCCGTGGTCTTCGACTGGGCCGGGACGATGGTCGACCATGGCTCGCGGGCGCCGATGGGCGTCTTCGTCGAGACCTTCGCTTCCTTCGGCGTCGACATCAGCGTCGAGGAGGCGCGGGGGCCGATGGGGCTTCCCAAGCGGGATCACATCGCAGCGCTGATGGCCGAGCCGCGGATCGCAAAAGCCTGGGCGGCTCGCCATGGCGGCTCTCCCGACGAGGCCGCGATCGATCGCGTCTATGCGGCCTTCGTGCCCAAGAATGTCGAGGTCGTGGCCGACTATGGTGGTCTCATTCCGGGTGCCCTCGAGGTGGTGCGCGAGCTCCGGAAGCGAGGCCTGAAGGTCGGCAGCACGACCGGCTATACGCGCTCGATCATGGAAAGGCTGCTGCCCGTCGCGGCCGCGCAAGGCTACGCGCCGGACAATCTCGTCTGTGCCGGCGATCTGCCCTTCGGGCGGCCGACGCCCTTGATGATGTACAAGTGCTTCCTCGACCTCGGCGTTTGGCCGGCATCAGCCGTGGTGAAGGTCGATGACACGGAGCCTGGAATCGAGGAGGGCGTGGCCGCCGGCTCATGGACGGTCGGCGTGACGCTGACTGGGAACCACTGTGGCCTTACCGAGGCCGAGCTCGCGGCACTGACCGAGCCCGGCCGTGAGGCCATCCGGAGCCGCGCCGGCGCACGCTTGCGCGCCGCAGGCGCCGACTACGTCATCGACGGCGTCTCCGGCCTGCCGCCAATCCTCGACCTCATCGAGGAGCGCCTCGCGCGGGGAGAGCGTCCAGGGTGAACCGGCCGGCGGGGCCCCGTGCGGTGTTCCAGACGGCCACGATGCCGCCCTCACCATCGAGGTCGAGCGAGAGCCAGTTGCGCTCACGCAGGTAGCGCTTGCCGTGGCCGGGAATGGCCAGAAGGCGCGCTGTCAGATCCGGCGTCAGTCGAACCTTGCGCCGACCCAGCAGGTCGTAGGCCAGCACCACAGCCGCCGATGGAGGCGGATTGACGACGCCGGAGGAGGTCAGCTCGTGAAACTGGGTGGTGCCACGCTCGACAAGGCCGAGGGCGCCCAGGTGGATCTCGCCTGAGAGCGAGGTGACGCGCGCTCCGCTCCGATCCGCGAAGTCCGCCAGGCATGTCAGCATCCGCCGCCACTCCTCGCGATGGGCGAAGCTCTGCCACTGGTCGCGCAGATCGTCCTGCAGGCTCTGGTGGCCTGGGATGGCCACGACCACACGCTCGATCGCCGAGAGATCGGTGTTGACCAGGGGCACGCTCGACATGACGAGGAGGTGGCGGCAGCCGGCGCACATCTCGAGGTTGCGCCCGATCGCTTCCCAGCCAGCCTCGCCCATGACTTGGTCGACCCTTCGCTCCGAGCGCAGATCGGGGACGAGAAGCCCGATGGATCCCAGATCCCAGGCGCAGCCGAAATGGGCGCCCTGCCGATCGGCGAAGCCTTCCGGCAGGTCGTCGGGCTGAGCGGCGAGCTGGAACAGGGCGAAGGCATCGCGGGCTGCGGCTGCGACGCCCCGAAACACCGGGCTGTTCTGGCGTGCCGGTGGCCAGCTGCCCCAACCGTCGAACACGTCGTGATCGTCCCACATCATGACCGAGGGGATAGACGCGAGAGCGGCCGCGATTCCGGGTTGGGTCCAAACCCAGCGATAGCGCTCGCGGTAGTAGGTGAAAGCGCTCTCTGCCATGGCGGGGGTGAAGGGAGCCTCGTTGCCGGCCCGCCAGCCGAGCTTCTGCCAAGCGCTCAGTGCCGGGATGTCCTCCCAGACCGTGTCCGCGTAGAGCTGGTCGCCGCCCTGAAGGAGGAGATGGAAGGGCGACTGTTCGTGTTTCTCGACAAGCTGGCGCCAGAGAACGTTTCGCTCTGATCGCACGCCCTTGTCCTTGTCCTCCTCCTCGGTGCCATTGCAGGCGGTGTAGGCGATGCGACGCCTGCCCGTCAGCGCAGGCAAGGCCAGCGTCCAGGCCTCCTTGCCGATGCTGTAGCGGCAGGAGCTTGGCTCGGGGCCGAGCTTGAGCGCGAGGTCGTAGCGCCAGAACGCCCAGTCGCCACGTGTCGCGATCAGGCTCGCCTCGGTGCCCATACCCGCCACGATCAAAGGCGGCGGGGCAGGGTCTCCGGCCCCCAGCACGACCAGCACGGCGAGATGCCAACACCCTTCCTTCTGACCCCGGAAATGGAGGACCGGTCCCACAAGTCGCATGCTTCGGCGTTTCCCTGGTGGCGTTGCTCGAGCCCGGGGCTGGGGACCCTGAACGGACGGAGGGCTGGCGGCAGTTCCATGCCGGTCGTCTCATACTGATGCCGTTCAACGGCCGCCAGCACGCTCCGCAGATGTGCGCATGGTTCTTTGCCCTCGCGAGCGAGGCCGGCCGTGGTCGCGTGCGTTCACAAGCACGAGATGACTGTCGCTGGGGAAGAGGGCGATCGCATATCCTTCGGGACGCATCCGCGTCATCGGTGACCGCAATCGGGGAGAAGAGGCATGCGTCAGGAGATCATCGACCTCTACGACGAGTTCACCCATGCGGGCCTCGACCGGCGGGTCTTCATGACACGGCTGACCCAGCTCGCCGGCAGCGCGACTGCAGCGGCGGCCCTGGTGCCTCTGCTCAAGGCGAACTCCGCCAGCGCTGCCATCGTGCCGCCCGACGACCCGAAGGTGACGAGCGAGCGGGTTTCCTTCCCGGGCCCCGGCGGCGAGGTGAAGGGATATCTGGTGAGCCCGGCGGGAGCCACGGACAAGCTACCCGGTGTGGTCGTCATTCACGAGAATCGTGGCCTGAACGGCCATATCGAGGATGTCGCGCGCCGGCTTGCCCTGGCGGGCTTCGTAGCGCTGGCCCCGGACCTGCTGTCGTCGATGGGCGGCACGCCGTCGGACGAGGATGAGGCCCGCAGCATGATCGGCAAGCTGCAGAAGAGCGATGCCGTCGCTGAGGCGTCAGCTGCCGTCAAATGGCTCGAGGCACGGCCCGACTCGAACGGCAAGGTGGGCATCGTCGGCTTTTGCTGGGGTGGAGGCCTCGTCAACGCCACAGCCACCGAGGAGCCGGATCTCAAGGCTGCGGTAGCCTACTATGGCGTGGCGCCGGATCTCGACGCGGTTCCCAAGATCAAGGCGGCGCTGATGCTGCACTACGCAGGGCTGGACCAACGCGTCAACGCGACGATGCCGGGCTACGAGAAGGCGCTCGATGCGGCCGGCGTGCAGTATCAGGCGTTCGTCTATGAGGGTGCCAACCACGCCTTCAACAACGACACCTCGGAGGCGCGCTACGATCCGCAGGCGGCAAAGCTTGCCTGGGAACGGACGGTCGCCTTCCTTCACGAGCAGCTGGGCTGATCACCTAGGGAACCCGCAGCCGGCGCTCCGGCCCCGGATGGAGGAGCGGCCGGGTAAACAGTCTGGCGGAGCGCATGCGCATGCGTCGGGTCTCCCGCGCAATCCTGTCCTTGCGCCCTCACATGCCTGTCGGGGTTGTGGCGGCGGCCGATCCGGCGGAGAATCGCTGGCGGCAGAGGGAGAGCGCGGATGAGCGTAGCCGGCGGAACGGGCGCGAGCTGTCGTGCCACGGTGGAGGCCTGCCTGGCGCGGATTGGGGAGCGGGAGCCGGAGATCCAGGCTTGGGCGCATCTCGATCCGGCGCTGGCCCTGGCTGCAGCCGACGCTCGCGACGCCGACGCTCACGCAGGACGTCCGCTTGGCGCGCTGCAAGGTCTGCCCGTCGGCCTCAAGGACATCATCGACACGGCCGATCTGCCGACGGAGAACGGCTCGGCGATTCACCGCGGCCGGCGGCCGGAGCGGGATGCCTGGGTCAGGAGCCGCCTCGACGCGCTGGGCGCCGTGATCATGGGCAAGACCGTCACCACCGAGTTCGCCGCCTTCGCTCCCGGGCCCACGCGCAACCCTCACGATCCCTCCCGCACCCCTGGCGGCTCGTCGAGCGGCTCGGCCGCGGCGGTGGCTGCGGGCATGGTGCCGGTGGCGTTGGGCAGCCAGACGAACGGCTCGGTCATCCGCCCCGCCTCCTTCTGCGGCGTCGTCGGCTACAAGCCCAGCTTCGGCCTGATCCCGAGGACGGGCGTGCTGACCCAGTCCCATACGCTCGACCATCTGGGCGTCTTCGCTGCCGATCTCGGCTTGGCGGCCCGGGTCGGCGAGGCGTTGATGGGCTACGATGCGGGTGATGCCGCGACGCGCCCACGAGCACCGATGCCCCTGGTCCGGGCTCTGGCCACACCGTCCGGGTCCGCGCGTCTCGCCTTCGTGAAGGGGCCGGCTTGGGCGATGGCGGAGGCCTCGACGGTCGAGGCCTTTTCGGCGTTGCGCGAGCGTCTCGGCCCTGCCGTCGTGGAGAGAGAGCCGGGATCGCCACTCGATCAGGCGCTAAGCCTGCAGCGCACGATCAACACGGCCGAGATCGCCTTGCATTTCGGGGCTCTCTACGACCATCATCGAGAGCTTATCAGCCCACAATTCGCCGAGCTTCTTGAGGCGGGGCGCGTCGTGCCCGCCGTCGCCTATATGGAGGCGCTGGCAGGTCGCCAGCTGCTGCGTGCAGCCGTCTCCAGCGTGCTTGACGAGGTCGACGCCATCCTGACGCTCGCAGCTCCCGGCGAGGCGCCGGTCGGCCTCGGCGCCACCGGCAACCCGGCCTTCTGCACGCCCTGGACGCTGGCAGGCATGCCGGCCTTGTCGCTCCCGCTGCTGAAGGGGCCTGCCGGCATGCCGCTTGGCGTCCAGCTTGTCGGTCCGTTCCTCGGGGATGACAGGCTGTTCGCGACGGCGGCTTGGCTCGTGCGGGAGCTAGGGGCTGCGCGGCTGCTTGGGTAGCCAGCGCTCGGGCTGCCGCGGCGCAAGGGTGAGACGCGCCGGGGGCGATTGAACGCAACAGGGGCTCCCCCTAGGATCGCCCGTGGCGGGCGGTGCCTCACTGGTGTCGGCGACGCCGGTATCATTGTCAGGGGGCATTCCGTGATCGACTTCAACGGGCTTTTTGCGCGCGACCTGCCGCCGGCGGCTGGCCGGTGGGCCGGCTTTCCCCGCTACAATTTCGTGGGTGGCCACAACGATCCCGATATCGTCCCGATCGAGGGCCTCATCGCCTCGGCCGAGCGCGTCCTGCGCCGTGAGGGTCGGCGGCTCGCCACCTACAACATGGGCAGCGGCGCCCTCGGCTATGAGGGGCTGCGGGCGTTTCTCGCCGGCAAGCTGAAGGACAAGCGCGGCATAGCGGGCTCTCTCGACGATATCCTCGTGACCTCGGGCTCGCTCCAGGGCCTGGACCTGGTGAACGAGGTCCTGCTCGAGCGGGGCGACACCGTCGTGATGGAGCAGCTCACCTACGGCGGCTCGATCTCGCGGCTGAGGCGCCTCGGCGTCGAGGTGGTGGGCGTGCCGCTCGACGCTGAGGGGCTGCGCATGGACAGCCTCGATGCGGTCTTGGGCGAGCTGAAGAGCCGGGGCGTACGGCCGAAATATATCTACACCATCCCCACCGTGCAGAATCCTACGGGGTCGGTGCTGAGCGTGTCCCGTCGGCAGGAGCTGCTGCGGCTGAGCCAGCACTATGGCGTGCCGATCTTCGAGGACGAGTGCTACGCCGATCTCCTCTGGGAGGGCGACTGGCCACCGGCCCTGCGCGGCATGCCGGGCGGCGAGCAGGTGATCCACATCGGCTCGTTCTCGAAGTCGCTCGCTCCGGCCCTGCGGCTCGGCTATGTCAGCGCCCCGCCCGAGGTGATGGGCCGCATCGTCGCCTGCAAGACGGATGGCGGCACGCCGGCGATCGAGCAGATGATCGTCGCCGACTTCTTCGGCGAGCACTTCGACGATCATGTGGGCCGTCTCAAGCAGGGGCTGCGCCGCAAGCTCGACGTCCTCGTGGAAGCGCTGGGCGAGCAGTTCGGCGCGGCAGCCGAGCTTTCCCGGCCGAAGGGCGGCATCTTCCTTTGGGTCACGCTGCCGGAGGCGGTCGACACGGCAAAGCTCGCTGGCCCGGCCTTGCAGGCTGGGATCGCCTACAATCCGGGTCCCGAATGGTCCACCGACCCGCAAGCGGCTCGCCACAGCCTCCGCCTCTGTTTCGCTCTGCCACCAGAGGAGGATCTCCGCGAGGGCGTAGCCAAGCTGGCCGAGGTCTGCTTCCGCGAGACAGGCGTGCCCGAGCGCAGCGCCAACAGGCCGCGCAGCTGAGTAAGCGCCCTGAGATCAGCGGCGCGGCACCGGCTCGTCCAGGACGGCCCGGCGTACTGGTTCCCAGGTCCGGCCCATGGCGGAGCGTTGGGCTGCGTCGACCACCTCGCTCGCGCGGAGCCCGTCGATGAAGCTTGGGCTGGCGATGCTGCCGGTGGCAACGCTGCGTAGAAGGTCACGAACGGCAATGACGAAGGCTTCGCCGAAGCCGATGGCCATGCCGGCTACCGGCCAGAAGAGTTCGCCGCCCGGATGGGCAGGGCCGATCGGGACGGCCTTGAACCCGCTCTGCGGCGCTGGATCGGCTGTCCGGTAGAGCAGGATCTCGGTCGGCCGTTCCGAGCTGTACTCGATGGACCCTTTGGTCCCGTGGACGGCGAAAGCGATGTCCATCTTGTGGCCACCGGCAAGCCAGCTGGTCTCGAGCGCGCCCGTGATGCCGCTTTCGAACTCGACCAGCATGTCGGTGATCTCGTCGACGTCGACCGCTGCCGTTTGGCCCGGCTTTCCCGCCACCGGGCGTCGCACGAAATGGGTGTGAGAGCGGGCGAAGACGCCCTCGATCTCGCCCACGAGATAGCGCGCCATGTCGATGACGTGGCTGCCGATGTCGGCACCGCTACCACCACCCGAGGTCGCGCGCTGAAGCCGCCAGGTGATCGGCATGGCCGGATCGAGGCCGTAGTCGTGCAGATAGCGTCCGCGATAGTGGACGATCTGGCCGATCTCGCCAGCGTCGATGACGGTTCGGGCAAAGGCTGCCGCCGGCCATTTCCGGTAGATGAAGCCTACTTGATGGACAAGGCCACTCGCCATAGCAGCCCGGCACATGGCGTCGGCGGAGGCGACCGAGTGGGCCAGCGGCTTCTCGCACAGCACGTGCTTGCCGTGGGCGAAGGCGTCGACGGTGATCTCGGCGTGACTATCGTTCGGCGTGAGGATCAAGACGACATCGACGTCGTCCGCGCGGGTCACGAGCCGCCAGTCCGTGCCATGATCGCGCCAGCCCCAGTCCCGCGCAACTCGTTCTGCGGCGCCGGGAGCGATGTCAACGACACGAACCCGCTCGACGTCCGGCACGTCGGGTCCAGCGAGACCGCGCACGGCACCGAGCGCGAACGAGTATGTACGCGCCATAAAGCCACCGCCAACCATCCCAAACCGGATCGTGCTCACGTCATTGGGGTTCCGTCTGCCTGCGCCTCGATGATCGCCACCGCACGCGTGAAGCCGGCCGAGGCGGCTTTGATCTTGAAAGGAAAGCAGCTCACGAGAAAGCCGCGGGGCGGCAGCAGGTGAAGGTTGGCCAGCTTCTCGATGTGGCAGTAGCCGATCTCGCGGCCCGCCTTGTGGCCCTCCCAGATCAGCGAGGGATCGCGTGTCTCGAGCCAGCGTCGGCGCGTGTGCGAGAAGGGAGCATCCCAGCTCCAGCCATCGGTGCCGGTAACCCGCACACCCCGCTCCAGCAGCCACAGCGTCGCATCGCGGCCGAGGCCGCAGCCACGGTCGACATAATCGGGCTGGCCATAGGCAGCACCGGCAGCCGTGTTGACAAGGACGATGTCGAGCGGGCGCAGCTCATGGCCGATGCGGGCGAGCTCGGCCTCGACCTCGGCAGCGCTCACCACATAGCCGTCCGGCAGCTCACGGAAGTCGAGCTTCACGCCCGCGCCGAAGCACCAGGAGAGCGGCACCTCGTCGATGCCGATGGCCCGCTTGCCGCCGTCCATCGTCGAGGCGTAGTGCCAGGGCGCATCGAGGTGCGTGCCGTTGTGCGTGATGACGCGCAGTCGCTCGATCGCCCAGCCCTCGCCGTCTGGCAGCTGAGCGGGATCAAGCCCGGGGAAGGCCGCTGCAAGCTGGGCTGCTCCCTGGCGGTGGTCCACATACTCGATCTCGGGCGCGAAGCCGGGTGGATCCGCCGCAACGCCGGTCTCGAGCGGCACTGAGAGATCGACGAATTGCAGCCGCTTCAGATCCATGGCCAGCCCTTCCTGTGAGCGCCGAGCCTGCCACCCTTGAGCCGGCAGCTCAACGAGCGACGCTCCGCACCCACGTTCAGGGCATGGTAACGGAGAGGTAGGGCAACGGCGGCTTGGCGTTCGGGCCAACAGGCTCGGGCACGGCATGGCTGATCGCTTGAAGCGATTTCAAATAGGAGGCTACCGCCTTTGCATCCGCCGCAGTCAGCGCCGCATAGGCATGAAACGGCATGAAGGGGGCGAGCTCCCGCCCGTCGGGGCGCACACCCTTCGTGACGGCGGCCACGATGTCGGCGCTCGACCATTTGCCGAGGCCGGTCTCGGGATCAGGCGTGAGGTTGGGTGGGTAGAAGGTGCCCAGCCCGGGCGCGCTGAAGCCGATATCCGAGCCCGAGAGCGCCTTTGAGATGTCCGGCTTGCCGCCCAGCGCGCCGGGCGTGTGACAGCCGCCACAGTCCATGATCGCCACGAGATACTTGCCTCGGGCAGGCTCGCTCTGCGCTGCTTTTGCCGCGAGCGAAGTCGCCGCCAAGGCTACCGAAACGAGACAAGGCCAAGCTCTATGCATGACTGCCCCCGCAGCTCGGATCTTTCGTCTCGATCTAGCCGGGATCTGCGACCACCGCCAGGGATTGTCTAGCTGATGGCGCCCAGGAGGGCCGTCTCCACGGTCCGAGCGGTATCCCCCCAGCGCGGCAGGCGGGGCCGGAACGAGATGGCGCCCTGGCTCAGACGGCAGCGCAGCCCCGGCTCCGCGAGGATCCGCCGCAACGCTGAGGCGAGCCCGGCAACGTCGCCAGGCGAGACTCCCAGCGCTGCTTCCCGGGGCAGCCAGTCGGCAAGAGCACCTGCCGTGGTCGCCACGACGGGCAAGCCACGCGCCAGGGCCTCGGCCACCGCCATCCCATAGCCCTCGTGGCGCGAGGCAGAGACGAAGAGATCGGCCGAACGCCAGGCGCGCTCCAGCTCCCGATCGTCGAGCTCGCCCTCGAACTGCACGCGACCTGCCAGTGGAGGCGCGGCAGCGAGGGCCTGCACGGCCGCCACGTGATCGGGTGCGCGGGTGAGGTTGCCGACGACCCGGAGGAACCAGGGAAATTCGGCGACGGTTGCCAGGGCCGAGAGCAGGGTCCCATGGTCCTTGCGCGGCACCACCGCGCCGACCGCGAGCAGACTGGGGACCTCGTCGCCGGGCTCGAACAGCGGCTGGGGGTCGACCCCGGGCACGGCAACTGTGATGCGCGTCGCAGGCACATCATAGTGGTCCCGGAGCTGGGCCGCCGTCGTGGGCGAGGTGACGACGATGCGGCGGGCGCCCGCCAAGGCCGCTCGCTCCTCCTGCTCGGCGAGGCTGCGCCGCTCGTCCGTCAGGCCGGCCTCGAGGGCGAGCGGATGGTGGAGGAGAGCGACGAGCCGCAGTCGCTGCGCCTCGGCCATGGTCAGCTCGGGCATCACCGACAGAACCAACGATTCGACCAGCACCAGCGTGCCGCTCGGAAGTGCGGCGAAGGCTTCGAGGGTGCTGGCCCGGGCCGCCGCGTCCGGATCGGGAAAGCCTGCCGGCAGTGTCAGGTGCTCGATGCGCCAGCCCAGGCTCTCAAGCTCGGCCAGGAGGCGCATGTCGTAGATCCAGCCGCCCGTGCGTCGCTCATAGTCGGCCGAGATGGCGAAGATGAGCCTGCGCTCCATCCTCGCTCAGCCGTCGAGCCGCGCCTTGAGGAGCTCCTGGACCATGCCGGGGTTGGCCTTGCCGCCGGTCGCCTTCATCACCTGACCGACGAACCAGCCGATCACCTTGGGATTCTTGCGGTAGGTCTCGACCTGACCGGGATTGTCCGCGATGAGCTTCTCGACAATCGGCTCGATGGACGACGTGTCCGTCACCTGCTTGAGGCCGCGTTCCTCGACGATGCGCGCGGGCGGCTCGCCGGTCTCGAACATGATGGCGAAGACGTCCTTGGCCAGCCGGCCGGAGATGGTCCCGTCCCCGAGGAGGTCCAGGAGCTGGCACAGTGCCGCGGCCGAGACGGGGCTCTGCTCGATGTCCTTGCCGGCCTTGGCGAGGAGCCCGAAGAGCTCGTTGATGATCCAGTTGGCTACCTGCTTCCCGTCGCGGCCGGCCGCCGCAGCCTCGAAATAGTCCGCCGAGGCGCGCTCGGCCACCAGCACGCCGGCATCGTATGGCGTCAGGCCGTAGCTCTCGATGAAGCGCGCCTTCTTGGCATCGGGAAGCTCCGGCAGGCTGGCACGGATGCTCTCGATCATCGCCTCGTCGAGGGTCAGCGGCAGGAGGTCGGGGTCGGGGAAGTAGCGGTAGTCGTGCGCCTCCTCCTTGCTCCGCATGGAGCGCGTCTCGCCCTTGGCGGAATCGAAGAGGCGGGTCTCCTGGACGATGGTGCCGCCATTCTCGAGGATCTCGACCTGACGACGCGCCTCGTACTCGATCGCCCGGGCGACGAAACGCATCGAGTTGACGTTCTTGATCTCGCAGCGCGTGCCCAGCTCGTTGGAGCCTTCGCGGCGAACCGAGACGTTGGCGTCGCAGCGGAGGTTGCCCTCCTCCATGTTGCCGTCGCAGGTGCCGAGGTACCGCAGGATCGACCTCAGCTTGCGCATATAGAGCACGGCCTCGTCGGGCGTGCGGATGTCGGGCTCTGAGACGATCTCCATCAACGCCACGCCGGACCGGTTGAGGTCGATCAGCGTCTCGCCGTCCTGTTGGTCGTGGAGCGACTTGCCGGCGTCCTGCTCGAGATGGAGGCGCGTGATGCCGATCGTGCGCGTGCTGCCGTCCGGCAGGTCGATCGTGAGCCGACCCTCGCCCACGATCGGGTGCTGGTATTGGCTGATCTGATAGCCCTGGGGCAGGTCGGGATAGAAGTAGTTCTTCCGCTCGAACACGGAGACCCGATTGATCTGGGCGTCGAGGCCCAGCCCCGTACGCACCGCCTGCTCCACGCAGCGCTCGTTGATAACGGGCAGCATGCCGGGCATGCCGGCATCGACCGGGGACACCTGGCTGTTGGGTGCCGCGCCGAAGCCCGTCGAGGCACCCGAGAAGAGCTTGGCCTCGGAGATCACCTGGGCGTGCACCTCGAGACCGCAGACGATCTCCCAGCGGCCGGTGCTACCCTCGACAAGGTAGGTCATCTCAGTGAGCCTCGAGGCCATAGGGAGTGGTGGCGAAGCCGGCAGCCTCCTCGATCGCTCGACCGACCTTGAAGCAGGAGGCTTCGTCCCATGCCTTGCCGATCACCTGGAGGCCCAACGGCAGGCCTTCAGCTGACAGCCCCGCCGGAACGGAGATCCCCGGCAGCCCGGCAAGATTGACCGTCACCGTGAAGACGTCGTTGAGATACATGGCGACCGGGTCGTCGGCCTTGTCACCGACCCGAAAGGCTGCGGAGGGCGCTGTTGGCGTCAGGAGCGCGTCGCAGTGCTCGAAGGCTGCCTCGAAATCGTCCACGATCCTGCGGCGAACCTTCTGCGCCTTGAGATAGTAGGCGTCGTAATATCCAGCCGACAGCACGTAGGTCCCGATCAGCACACGACGACGTACCTCGGCGCCGAAGCCCTCGCCCCGGCTCTTCATGTACGTCTCGGTGAGATCCTTTCCATCGACCCGCAGGCCGTAGCGCATGCCATCGTAACGAGCGAGATTGGAGGAAGCCTCCGCTGGGGCCACGATATAGTAGGTCGGCAGCGCGTAGCGGGTGTGCGGCAGCGAGACCTCCACGATCTCCGCTCCGGCTTCCTTGAGCCACTGGGCGCCCTGTTGCCAGAGCGTCTCGATCTCGGCCGCCATGCCTGGCACCCGGTATTCGCGCGGGATGCCGATCCTCAAGCCCTTTACGCCCTGATGGCAAGCGGCCTGCCAGTCCGGCACGGGCAGATCGGCGCTCGTGCTGTCCTTGAGATCGAAGCCAGCCATCGCCTCCAGGAGGATTGCCGTATCCTCGACCGTGCGCGCGAACGGGCCTGCCTGATCCAGCGAGCTTGCGAAGGCAACGATGCCGAAGCGCGAGCATCGGCCGTAGGTCGGCTTGATGCCGACGACGCCACATAAGGAGGCCGGCTGTCTGATGGAGCCGCCGGTGTCGGTGCCCGTCGCCGCAAGACAGAGATGCGCGGCGGTGGCTGCGGCGGAGCCGCCCGAGCTGCCCCCGGGCACCAGCGCAGCCTCACCGGGTCGGGTCCACGGGTTCGTGACGGGCCCGTAGTGGGAGGTGGTGTTCGACGATCCCATCGCGAACTCGTCGAGGTTCGTCTTGCCGAGACAGACCGCCCCCGCCGACCAGAGCTTTGTCGTCACCGCCAATTCATAAGGTGGCACGAAGCCGTCAAGGATGTGCGAGCCGGCCGTGGTGAGCGTGCCCTTCGTGCAGAAGAGGTCCTTGACGGCGATCGGGATGCCCTCGAGCGCTCCGGCGGCGTCTTGAGCCAGCCGACGGTCCAACTCGGCCGCCATGGCCAGCGCCCGATCCCCGGTAACCGTAACGAAGGCGTTCAGGTGCTGAAGTGCATCGATTGCCCGGAGATGTGCCTCCGCCAGCTCGACAGCAGAGAATTCCCTGTTGCGGAGCCCGGCCTTAGCGGCTTTGAGGGACAGCCGTGTCAACGAAGTCATTCGACCACCCTGGGAACGACGAAGTATCCATCATGAGCCTTGGGGGCGTTCCGCAGGATGTCGGCCTGCCTGTCGCCATCCGCCACGCGGTCGGGGCGCCAGCGTGGCGGGATGGCCATGACCGAGCGCAGGGGCTCGACGTCGGCCGTGTCGACCTCGCCCAGCTGCTCTATCCAGCCGAGAATTTGCGAAAGCTCGCCAGCCAAGAGATCGATCTGGTCTTCGGGCACCTCGATGCGCGCGAGCGTGGCGATACGCAGCACGGCAGCCCTGTCGAGCGGCATGGCGATGGTCTCCAGAGGATCGGTGGCCTGCCCAGAAGGCGCCAGATCAAACGAGGCTTTACCTACACGGGCCGATCTGGGCTGACAACCGGCCGCCCCGGTCGGAGGCGGCGGGCGAGGGCTCGACACCGGTGGCCGGCCCCTTGAGCGATCGAGGCGACATCGAGAAGCTGATTGAGCTTTGCGCTCAGGGTGACGAGCATGCGCTCGACGGGCTCTATCGGCTGACGTCAGGTCATCTTTTCGGTGTTGCGCTCAGGATGCTGGGACGAAGGGATCTGGCCGCCGACGTCCTCCATGAGGCGTTCGTCCAGATCTGGGAGCGGGCGGCGGCATTCGATCGGACGCGTGGCACAGGCCGAGCGTGGATTGTGGCGATCCTGCGCTACCGTGCCCTCGACGCGCTCCGTCGCGTGGCGCGCCGTCGCGGCGACGGCGACATCACCGAGCTCGAGATCGCCGACCCGAAGCCGGCGGCTGTCGAGCAGCTGAGCCTCGAGGAGGATCTGCGGCGTCTCTACCTTTGTCTGGACCGCCTGCCTCCCGACAACCGACGTTGTATTCTCATGGCCTATTTCGACGGGTGTACGCACGAGGAGATCGCTGACCGCATCCAACGGCCGCTCGGAACGGTAAAGAGCTGGGTCCGTCGCGGCCTCCTCGCGCTCAGGACATGTCTCGAGCCATGAAGCTTGATGACGCCGAGGAACGCGATGTGCTGGCTGCCGAGTATGTGCTGGGCACACTCGATGGCACGGATCGCTCACGCTTCGAGAGAGCTCTGCAGGACGACGCCGGGCTGCGTTCTCTGGTGAGCCTCTGGGAGTCGAGGCTCGCAGGCCTGGCTGCGGTCGTGCCGGCCGAGGCGCCGCCACCCGAGGTCTGGGGACGGGTCCAAGCCTCGCTGGCAGGCAGGGCGCCATCCATCTCGGATCCCGACGGGCGCCCCTTGCCACAGACTCCGCTGGAGCAGATGGAGCGCTCGCTTCGGCGGATGAGGCTGGGATTGCGGATCTGGCAGGGGATCGCGGCCGCAGCCGTTGTGGCCGCGCTCGGGCTCTTTGCCTTTCAAAGCCTGCTCACCCAAAAGCTGCCGGCCGTCCAGCTGGTGGCCGTGCTGCAGCCCGTCAACGCCGGAGCCGCGTGGCTCATAGAAGCGGTAGCCGAAGGCGCGACCGCCCGTCCGCTCAGCCCGCCCACGTTGGCGCCCGACAAGTCCTTCGAGCTCTGGCTGGTGCCCAGCGCGGGCAAGCCGGTCTCGCTGGGGCTCTTGAGCGATGATAAGACGACCGTCCTCGATCTGGATCCGGCCCGGCGGGCGCGACTATCGCCGGACGCGCTCCTCGCCGTCAGCATCGAGCCGAGCGGAGGCTCGGCGACCGGCGCTCCGACCGGTCCCGTCGTCTACAGTGGGCGATTGGCAGCGCTGGGAGCCACCTCAAAGACCCACGCCGAGACGGGCGCCTCCAGCCAGCCCGAAGGCTTGCCGACCCAGCTGACGAGCCCGCAGCGAGCCAATCCCTAGCGTTTGCCGAAGGCGTGCCTCCGTCGCTGCTCAGATGCGCAGGCGCGGATGAGCTCGCTAGGTGGGCTTCCCAGATTTGGCCGAGGGCTCAGACGCCAGTCGCCGTGTTGGCCCTGACATCACTGGAGGAGCCGGCGAAAGAGGCCTGGCATGACGGGCAGGCCGGTCGGGACGCGGCGGTCGCTTGAGGCCCGCCCCTCGGCGAAGAGCGCCCGCACCGCTGCGGCGGCCCGGTCGAGATCCGCAAGCGCTGGGGCGGGGCCCGTTTCCTCCGGCCAGGGGTCACCCAACCATACGGCGCGACCAGCCTCCACCTGGCGGCGGTGAATGATCGTGACGTCACGGGTGAGCCGCTTGGGGGCCGCGACGAGGCCGAAGCGATAGATCAGCGGCTGCAGCCGATAGTCTGCCAGGCGCTCCGCGGGAGAGCGGCCGGGAATGTCGTCAGCGGACGGCAGGGGCGGGCGGTGGCTGCCTGGCCCGCGAGCCAGGTCGAAAATGAAGACCGGCTTCTCGGTCGAGCAGGCTTCAGCCAGCATCGACATGCTGTCGCAGGTGACGATCAGCCTGTCAGCAAGCGCCAGAAACCCGAAGTAGGGATTGTCCGTCGCATCTTTGCTCCAACGGTAAACGAAGGCCGGGACCCGGATCTCGGCTTCAAGGGCGTCGATTGCCTTGGCCGGGGTTCTGGCGCTTGTGGTGACGAGAAGCGAGCCGCCCAGACCGGCCGCCATCCTGTTGGCGTGCCATCCGAGCAGCGCGCCGTTTTCTCGATCGAAATTGTACGGTCCTGCATTGCCACCCAGGATCACCGCGATGCGCGGCCCGGGGAGATGGGACAGACGTCCTTCCCACTCCTTTCGAGCAGCGTCGAGCCGCTCGGGGGTGACGCGATGCAGCGGCGCCTCGTTCTGGAGGATGTTGGGTTTCTCGGGCAGCCGGTACTGGGGCGTCGTGATGATCAGATCGAAGCATTCGTGGAGCGCCCACGGGCGGCCGACGTGGACCAGCTTCACGTGCGCCGGCCCGCCCGCCTCGCGCTGGATCCAGCGCACCAGCGGCTCATTGCGCCTGCCTGCGGAGATGATGAGCTCGGGCCAGGGCGGCTCGAGAGGGCTCGACCGGTCCTTGACGAGCCCCATCAGGGTCGGTCCGGCAAGGAGATTGGTAACGATCTCCGTTCGCCGATAGACGAGATGCTTGCTTTCGAAGGGCCAGCCCAGCGCTTCCGCGAGCGCCAGGATCTGCCCGTTGTCCCCAGCCTTGTGGCCTAGCATGAGCCAGGTGCGCGGCGGTGCCGCGCTCGGGCGCGCAGCCGCCGCGCTCGCTGGCTCCGCCTGCCGGTCAGGCCCGTCCTCGCTCATGTCCATCAACCGCATCACTCTTCGCAATCATGCCGGCCTTGCCTTGGCTCAATGCGATCCGACCCTGTTGGTCGAGGCACGAGGCCGCGTCACCACATGGCGCTGAGCGTCGGAGGGCGCCACCCCCAGGATGCGGTGCGCATTGCGCGGCCAGCGTCTCTTGGCGCACAGCCATTGCTCCGGGGCCTCGCGTATCCAGTCTTCGAAGAGCTCGTTCACGTGACGCGTCATGGCCAGCGCGGCCATGCGCGAATCGGTGATGGCAGGATCACGACGAATGGGCTCATGGATCGTGATTCGGAAGCGTGCTCCATCCAGCCGCTCGACGCGGACCGGGACGAAATCGATGCCGAGCTTCACGGCGATGCGGGCCGGCGCCACGGCGGTGAGCGCGGCGACGCCGAAGAAGGGGACCAGCTCGCCGCCCTCGAAGCGTTGATCCATGACCAGCCCGACGCTCCGTCCGCGTGTCAGCGCTCCCATGATGGCACGGCCCGCCGAGCTGGAGGCGATCGTCTCCGCGTCTATGGAGTGGCGATGCCGGATGAACAGGCGCTCGATGAAGGGGTTCTGCTGTGGGCTGAAGACAACGCTGAGCGGCAGGTTGAGCCGTGAGGCAGCAACGGTCGCCAGGTTCCAGTTGGCGAGGTGAGCTGTGACGAAGATCGCGGGCTTCTCGCCACGCCGCACGGCGCTCAGATCCGCGAGATGGACGATCTCGATCCGGTCCGTGGCGGTAGGGCTGGAGAGGGCGCCGAGATGAGGGAACTCCATCACGGTTCGTCCCGCCTGGCGCCACGCCGCCACCGCGACGGCGCGAAGCCGGCTCGCCGGCCAATCGGGAAACGCGATGCTCAGATTGCTGACCACGTCACGATGCTTCTTGAGGCGCGGCCCGAGCATCCCTCCGAGGCGGTCGCCGAGAGCGGAAGCCTGATCCGGGGACAGGCAACGCGACAGGCGGAAGAGACCTTCGAGCAGCAGCGCCTCGACCCTGCCCGCGGCGCGCATCAACGCGGGGAATCGTGTGGCGGCACGGTCCAGTCGGCTCAGGAGATAGAGACGTGCCAAAAGCTGCCCTCGGTCGACCTTATGCAAGTGGCTGCCAGCCTTAGAAGAGGCATGCTAGCTGAGACCTCGCGAGCGCGACAGGCGGCATGATGGCTGGCATGCTTGCCGCATTGCTTGAGGTCTGAGCTTGGCCAGCCTATCGAGCGTAGGTCCTCGCCGCTCGGGCTGGCGTGGATCTTGTATGGCCGTGCATCTCACCATCCGGGGAAGCCGATGACTCGCAGCATCGTCGTCGCAGCAGCGCAGATGGGGCCGATTGCCCGCGCGGAGACGCGCGAGCAGTGTGTGGCACGTCAAGTGGAGATGATGCGGCTCGCGCGGTCTCGGGGGGCCGATCTCGTGGTGTTCCCCGAGCTCGCGCTCACGACGTTCTTTCCCCGCTGGTGGATGGAGGATCAGGCCGAGATCGATTCGTTCTTCGAGACGGAGATGCCGGGGCAGTCGACCCGTCCGTTGTTCGAGCTCGCTGCCGAGCTGGGGATCGGCTTCAACCTCGGCTATGCCGAAAAGACGCCCGAAGGCCGGCACTTCAACACCTCGATCCTCGTCGACAAGAGTGGTCGGATCGTCGGCAAGTATCGAAAGGTCCACCTCCCGGGCCATGCTGGGCACGAGCCTGAGCGTCCGTTCCAGCATCTCGAGAAACGCTACTTCGAGGTCGGCGATCTGGGCTTTCCTGTCTTCGACGCGCTCGGCGGAAGGCTCGGCATGTGCATCTGCAACGACCGCCGCTGGCCGGAGACCTATCGCGTGATGGGCCTGCAGGGCGTCGAGCTCGTCCTTCTGGGCTACAACACGCCCTGGCACTATCCGCCGGTGCCCCAGCACGATCATCTGCAGGGCTTTCACAACCACCTCTCGATGCAGGCAGGTGCCTATCAGAACGGCACCTGGGTCGTCGGCGTTGCCAAATGTGGCGTCGAGGAAGGCTGTCTTCTGATCGGGCAGAGCTGCATCATCGCCCCGACCGGAGAGATCGCGGCGATGTGCACCACGCTCGAGGATGAGGTGGTCACCGCGGAGGTGGATCTCGACCGGTGTCGCGATCTGCGCGAGAACATGTTCAACTTCAAGCTCCACCGCCAGCCCCAGCACTATGGGCTGATCACCGAGGCCTGATACCCTGGAGCCTCAGGCAGCTCCGTGCCGGCTGGAGCGCTCGGTCGGGCGGGTGGCGCTCGGCATCCGATGGGATGGCGAGCGGACACGGCTGACGACGCTGTACGAGGCGGGTTGCGGACGGGTCCGCCTGCCACGGTCGGATGGCGCCGAGGCCGTCCTGATCAACACCTCGGGCGGCATCGCGGACGGCGACAGGCTCGAGCAGGCGATCACCGTGACGGACGGGGCATCGCTTACCGTCACGACGCAGGCAGCGGAGAAGGTCTATCGCGCGCGCTCCTCGGAGCCGGCGACGATCGACAGCCGTCTACGGCTCGGGCCCGGCAGCGCGATGCACTGGCTACCGCAGGAGACGATCCTCTTCGACCGGGCGAGGCTGCGGCGCTCGCTCGAGATCGAGATGGACGGCTCCGCCACGCTGCTCGCGGCCGAGAGCGTGGTGCTCGGCCGCGCTGCCCATGGCGAGCGGGTCGTCGAGGGCATGTTCGAGGATCGCTGGCAGGTCCGTTGCGACGGTCGCCTCATCTGGGCCGATCGGTTCCGCTTATCGGGCGACATCGCTGGCCTGACGAGCCGGCCTGCCGTCATGGATGGCGCCGGCGCGATCGGGACGATCCTCTATGTCGGGCCGGAGGCGGCGCGCTGGCTCGACCCCGTGCGTGGATGGCTGGACGAGCTGCCATCGCGGGCCGGTGTGACGCGCCGGGGCGCGCTGTTGGCCGTTCGCCTCATGGCCTCCACGGGCGACGGGCTCAGGGCGTCGGTTGCGCATCTGCTGATTCGATGGCGGTCCGAGCTGGCCGGAAGACCCGTGGCACTGCCGCGTGTCTGGCGGACGTGAGCTGGAAGCTCATTTCTGCCCGCGCAGGCGCTCGAACTCGGCGCGGGTCTCGGCGTCCGGCGGGTAGAGACCGCCTATCGGCCGGCCCTTGGCCACCTCGGCCACGATGAACCGCTCCATCTCCTCCTGAGCCTGGGCGCCTTCGAGCACGGTCGGGACGAGGCTCGGCGGAATGGCGATCGCTGCATCCTCATCCGCGACGATGACATCGCCCGGAAACACGGCGACGCCCCCGCAGCCCACCGGCATGTCCCACCCGGCGAACCACAGCGATTCGATCGACGGCGGGGCGGTGACACCGGCGGCCCAGATCGGCCAGCCGACACGCCTCAGGCCCACGAGGTCGCGCATGCTGCCGTCGCTGACGGCACCCGCCACACCCCTCAGCTTCAGCCGCAGCGCCAGCACGTCGCCGAGCGTGCCGCTGTCTCTGACGCCGTGGGCCTCGATGACGAGCACGGCACCAGCCGGCGCCACCTCGACCGCTTCCATGAGGCTTCCGGGCAGGGCGTAGCTCGCTGGCGTGCAGATATCCTCGCGTCCAGGAATGAACCGCAGCGTGAAGGCGGGACCGGCGATGCGGTGACCGGCGAGCAGGGGAGCGGCCCCGCTGATGACATGCCGCCTGATGCCAAGCTTGATGAGCTCGCTCGAAAGTGTCGCGGTCCCGATCGCCCGCAGGCTGTCCAAGACCTCCGGTGTCACGTCTGGCGCCATATTCTCCTCCCCGGCATGCCTTGGGCGTGGGCATAGCATGATCTGCAACGCGGCAGGAGGCGGGGAAGGAAGCCGTGGACGATGGCCCGAACGCGACGAGTCGTGCTATCGGTCCGGTCGAGCGCGATGGCAGCGATCTTGCTAGATCGCGGCTAGCGTCCAGCGAGGAAATCCGGGAGGAAGGATGCAGCTGACCCCGCGGGAGAAGGACAAGCTGCTCGTGAGCATGGCCGCGATGGTCGCGCGGCGGCGTCTCGAGCGCGGCGTCAGGCTCAACTACCCCGAGGCCGTCGCTCTGATCACCGACTTCGTGGTCGAGGGGGCCCGCGACGGCAGGTCCGTCGCCGATCTCATGAGCGCGGGCGGCAGCGTCCTGACCCGCGAGCAGGTCATGGAGGGCGTCGCCGAGATGATCGCCGACGTTCAGGTCGAGGCGACGTTCCCGGACGGAACGAAGCTCGTCACCGTCCACAACCCGATCCGCTAGGAGCGTCGCGATGATCCCTGGGGAGGTGATGCCCGCATCCGGCGAGATCGAGCTGAATGCAGGGCGGTCGACGATCACGCTGCACGTGGCCAACACGGGCGACCGGCCCGTGCAGGTGGGCTCGCACTATCACTTCGCGGAGGCGAACACGGGCCTCGACTTCGATCGCGAGAAGGCCCGCGGCATGCGGCTCGATATTCCCGCCGGGACGGCCGTCCGCTTCGAGCCGGGCCAGAGCCGCGAGGTGACGTTGGTGCCTTTGGCCGGCGCGCGGATCGTGTACGGGTTCAATCAGCGGGTCATGGGCCCGCTCGATCAGGGAGCTTGAGCCGGTGCCCTATCGCATCTCCCGTGCCGCCTATGCCGACATGTTCGGGCCGACGGTTGGCGACAAGGTCAGACTAGCCGACACCGATCTCGTCATCGAGGTCGAGGCGGACCACACCGTCTACGGCGACGAGGTGAAGTTCGGCGGCGGCAAGGTGATCCGCGATGGCATGGGCCAGTCGCAGGCGACGCGGCTGGCCGGGGCCGTGGACACCGTCATCACCAACGCCCTGATCCTTGATCACTGGGGCATCGTGAAGGCGGATGTGGCCATCAAGGACGGCCGCATCGTCGGCATCGGCAAGGCCGGCAACCCGGATATCCAGCCCGGTGTCGACATCATCGTCGGTCCCGGCACCGAGGTCATCGCCGGCGAAGGCAAGATCCTGACCGCCGGCGGGTTCGACGCGCACATTCATTTCATCTGCCCGCAGGTCATCGAGGAGGCCCTTATGAGTGGCCTCACGACGATGATGGGCGGCGGGACCGGTCCTGCCACCGGCACCAACGCCACCACCTGCACCCCCGGGGCCTGGCACATGGGCCGCATGCTGCAGGCGGTCGAGGCATGGCCGATGAACGTGGGCCTCTTCGGCAAGGGCAATGCGAGCCTGCCCGAGGCATTGCGCGAGCAGGTCGAGGCCGGTGCCTGCGGCCTCAAGCTGCACGAGGACTGGGGCACCACGCCCGCGGCGATCGATTGCTGCCTCGGCGTCGCTGACGCGATGGACGTTCAGGTCACCATCCACTCGGACACCCTGAACGAGGCCGGCTTCGTCGAGAGCACCGTTGCCGCCTTCAAGGGACGCACCATCCACGCGTTCCACACCGAGGGTGCCGGCGGCGGCCACGCGCCCGACATCCTCAAGGTCGTCTCGCTGCCGAACGTCATTCCCTCGTCCACCAACCCGACGCGCCCCTACACGGTAAACACCATCGACGAGCATCTCGACATGCTGATGGTGTGCCACCACCTCCACGCGAGCATCCCTGAGGACCTCGCCTTCGCCGAGAGCCGGATCCGCAAGGAGACGATCGCCGCGGAGGATATCCTCCACGACATGGGCGCCATCTCCATCATCTCCTCCGACAGCCAGGCCATGGGCCGGGTCGGCGAGGTGATCATCCGGACCTGGCAGACCGCGCACAAGATGAAGGCGCAGCGCGGCCGCCTGCCGGAGGAGACGGGCGACAACGACAATGTCCGCGCCAAGCGCTACGTCGCCAAGTACACGATCAACCCGGCGATCGCCCACGGGGTGGCGCACGAGATCGGTTCCATCGAGACGGGCAAGCTCGCCGATCTCTGTCTCTGGACTCCGGCCTTTTTCGGCGTGAAGCCCGACATGGTGATCAAGGGCGGCACGATCGCGGCTGCCGCCATGGGCGACCCCAACGCCTCGATTCCCACGCCACAGCCCGTCCACTACCGGCCCATGTTCGGCAGCTTCGGCCGCTCGGCTGCATTGTCGGCGCTTCATTTCGTCAGCGGCGCCTCGATCGCCGCGGGCATCGACACCCGGCTGGGGCTCGAGCGGCCGCTGGTTGCGGTCCGCAACACCCGGGGCATCGGCAAGGAGTCGATGGTTCACAACAGCGCCACGCCGCAGGTCGAGGTCGACCCCGAGACCTACGAGGTCCGGGCCGACGGCGAGCTGCTGACCTGTGCTCCGGCCGACGAGCTGCCGATGGCGCAGCGCTACTTCCTGTTCTGAGCGATGCTGAGGGCAACGCAGGTAGCGCACGAGGCTCCTTGCTTCGACACGGTGACGCTCGATCATGACGCGCGGCATCGGCGGCGCATGCGGCTCGTGACAGACGGCGGCTTCGAGTTCCTTCTGGAGCTGCCCGAGGCTCGGTTGCTGCACGATGGCGATCGGCTTCTCCTGGAGGATGGGCGGGCCGTGCTGGTGCGGGCGGCACCCGAGCCTCTGCTCGAGCTCGTCTGTGGCGACGCGCACGCGCTCCTGCGTCTGGCGTGGCACCTCGGCAACCGCCATCTGCCGACCCAGCTCCTGGGCGATCGTCTGCGCATCCGCCGCGACCACGTGATCGCGGAGATGGCCAAGGGGCTCGGCGCCGAGGTGCGCGAGGTCGAGGCTCCCTTCGATCCCGAGGGCGGCGCCTACGGCACGGGCCATGGCCACGGTCACCACTGAGCGGACGCTGCTCACCCTGATGACCTGGTTGTCGCCGAGCTATCCGGTCGGCGCCTTCAGCTACAGCCACGGTCTCGAATGGGCCGTCGAGGAGGGCCTGGTACGTGGCCGGCAAGACCTCGAGACATGGCTGGGGACCGTGCTCCGTCACGGCGCCGGCCGCATGGACGCCGTGCTTCTGTCAGCCGCGCATCGCGCCTTGTCCCATGCTGATCTCGATGCGCTGGAGGAGCTGATCGAGCTCGCCGACGCGCTCCTGCCCACGGCTGAGCTCGCGCTCGAGGCGTTGGCACAGGGTGCGGCCTTCCTCCGTGCCACGGCCGCGGCGTGGCCGGACAGGGATGGGCGGCTCGCGGCGCTCGTCGGCCGGGAGATCGCCTATCCCGTCGCCGTAGGCGTGGCCGCGGCGTCGCATACCCTCGGGCTCGAGCTGACCGTGCCGGCCTATCTCCACGCCTTCGCGGCCAACCTCGTGTCGGCCGGCGTTCGCCTCATCCCGTTGGGCCAGACGGACGGGCAGGTCGTCCTGGCGGGCCTGGCTCCTGTGATCGAGGAGATTGCGGCCGAGGCGCTGGCCTGCGGTCTCGACGACCTTTACAGCGCCGTCCCAATGGTCGACTGGTGCTCCATGTCCCACGAGACGCAATATACGAGGCTCTTCCGCTCATGACCCACGGGCCCTTGAGGGTCGGAATCGGCGGCCCGGTCGGCTCCGGCAAGACCGCGCTGTGCGAGGCGCTCTGCAAGAGGCTGCGCGAGCGCTACGACATGGCGGTCGTGACGAACGACATCTACACCAAGGAGGATCAGGAGATCCTGGTCCGGTCCGGCGCCCTTCCTGCCGAGCGTATCATGGGCGTTGAGACGGGCGGCTGCCCTCATACGGCGATCCGCGAGGATGCCTCCATCAACCTTGCCGCCGTCGGCGAGATGGGGCGGCGCTTCCCGCGCCTCGAGCTACTGCTGATCGAGTCCGGCGGCGACAACCTTGCCGCCACGTTCAGCCCCGAGCTTGCGGATCTCACGATCTACGTGATCGACGTGGCGGCGGGCGAGAAGATCCCGCGCAAGGGCGGTCCCGGCATTACCCGCTCGGATCTCCTGGTGATCAACAAGATTGATCTCGCCCCGCTCGTCGGTGCCAGCCTCGAGGTCATGGACCGTGACGCCCGGCGCATGCGGGGTGCCAGGCCGTTCGTCTTCACGAACATCAAGTCCGGCGACGGGGTCGAGACGGTGGCCGACTTCATCGTCCGCGAGGGTGGCCTCGGGGCGGCGGCTGACGGTGGCCGGGAGCCCGACATTGCGTCCGCGGCTTCAGCGTTATAGCTACCGGGCCCTGTCCCTAGCGCCAGCAGCCGCTGCCTTCGATCTGGATTATCGCCATGCCCAGGTTCGCCGCCAATCTCAGCATGATGTTTCAGGAGGTGCCGTTCCTGGAGCGGTTCGGCCGGGCCGCGGCCGCCGGCTTTGCCGGCGTCGAGTTCCTGTT
Organism: uncultured Alphaproteobacteria bacterium; assembly: GCA_963735065.1. GTDB lineage: Bacteria > Pseudomonadota > Alphaproteobacteria > Geminicoccales > Geminicoccaceae > CAVTJL01. The sequence goes on from CAVTJL010000001.1 coordinate 2,019,716, forward strand.
CCCCTACGAGCATCCGAAGGATGCCATCGCTGGCGAGCTCAAGAGGCACGGGCTGACCCAGGCGCTCTTCAACATGCCGCCCGGCGACTGGGCCAAGGGTGAGCGTGGTCTCTCATCGTTGCCCGGTCGTGAGGGCGAGTTCCACAAGGGCGTCGAGACAGCACTCGCCTACGCGGAGGCAACGGGCTGCCGGACGGTCCACTGCATGGCCGGCATGCTGCCGGATGGTGTCCACCGCGAGGAGCGCGAGCTTCTCTACATCGACAACCTCAAGCGGGCGGCCAAGGCCTGTGCCGCTGCCGGCATCACGCTCGTCATCGAGCCCATCAACACGCGGGACATGCCGGGCTACCTGCTGAACTTCCAGGGCGACGGGCGGCGCATCATCGAGGCGGTGGGCGAGCCGAACCTGAAGCTCCAGCTCGACCTCTATCACTGCCAGATCATGGAAGGCGATCTCGCCAAGCATATCGAGGCATTCCTCGACATCACCGGGCACATCCAGGTGGCGGGTGTGCCGGAGCGGCACGAGCCCGACACGGGCGAGATCAACTACCCCTATCTGTTCGATCTGCTCGACGCCAAGGGCTATAGCGGCTGGATCGGCTGCGAGTACCGTCCGGCCGGGCAGACCGAGGCCGGCCTGGGCTGGTTCGCGCCCTACCGGGCGCGATAGCCCCCGGGCATCGAGCCCGGGCGTCGGGCCCGCGCGTCAGGCCCGAACGTCAGGCAATGTGACCGCCGCGCTCGTCCTCGATGTGCTGGCGGATGATCTCCTCGAGATCGTTGTCGGGCTCGAAGCCCATGCCGAGCGCGCGCTTCGCCTCGAAGCGCGCCGGCCAGCCGCTGACGATGCGCTGGATCATCGGATCGGGCTCGAAGCGGATCCGGTCCACCACGCGCTTGCCCGCCACGCGCTCGAGCGCGGCGATGGTCGAGCCGACCGTCATGGTGATCCCCGGCAGCGTCAGGCTGCGGACCATGCCGAAGCGCTCGTCCGCCAGCTCGATCGCATGGATGAGGGCGTCCACCACCCGACGGGGTGAGAGGATGTACATGCCCGTCTCGCGCGTGACGGGGCAGATCGCCTCCGTGCCGGCGAGCGGCTCGCGGACGATGGAGCTGGCGAAGGTCGACGCCGCCTTGTTGGGCTTGCCGGGCCTGACGAAGATGGTCGGCAGCCGCAGCGACCGGCCGTCGACAAAGCCCTTGCGGCTGTAGTCGGCGACAAGCAGCTCGGACGCAGCCTTCTGGATGCCGTAGGAGCTTTGCGGCGTGAGGTGCCAGGTGTCGGTGACGACCTCGGGCAGCTCGCCGCCGAACACCGCGCACGAGCTCGCGAAGACGAGGCGCGGACGGCCATCCAGCCGGCGGAGGGCCTCGAGAATGTGGTGCGTTCCCTCGAGGTTGACCGACATCCCGAGATCGAAGTCGGCCTCGGCGCCGGCGCTCACCACCGCCGCCAGGTGGTAGACGGCATCGAAGCCGTCCTCGATCAGCTTTGCGACGACGTCCTTGGAGGCGATGTCACCGGAGCGGATGTCGAGGCGCGGGTCGGCCGGCAGGCCCTCTGCATCGACGACGTCGAAAAGAACGAGCTTCTCGATATCCTTGCCGAGGAGGTTGCCCCGCTCGAGCAGGCGCGCCGCGAGCTTCTTGCCGATGAAGCCGGCTCCGCCGGTGATGAGAATCCGCACGGCATTCCCTCCCTTGCTGCCCCATCAAAGCGGTCCGTTGCCGACACCGTCCTCCGTGGTCCTGTGGGGTCCGGACCCGATGGGCGTCTGCAAGTGGCGGATGGGGTGGGATTCGAACCCACGGAGGACTTGCGCCCTCTCTGGTTTTCAAGACCAGTCCGTTAAACCACTCCGGCACCCATCCGTGCGGCGGCTGCTCTCTTAGCGAAGGGGACCCGGCCGGACAAGACGTGCCCTCAGGGCGGGAAGTCAGCTGTCGCGTGGGTGTCGCCGAGGCCCGGTCGCCACTCGGCCGCGCGTGGCAGCCAGGGCGGCAGGCGGAGGCGCGGCGGTTGCGAGAGAATGCAGCCGCTCACGGCGTCCAGCCCGTCGTCCCGCGCGCCACCGCCGGGTACCCATTCGCGCATCTCCTCGATGAACGGGGACTCCCAGACCGAATCGTGCACGTGCAGACGGCGTGCCGCCAGCAAAGGGTCCAGCGCGTCCAGGATACGTCGTTCCTTGCGCGTCGTGCTGGCCTGCTCGAGGACCGTGGCGCCGACGCCGGCCAATCGCAGCTCGCGGCGGAGCAGGCTCGGTAGAAAGCGGCCGATCCCGTTCGTCTCGATCGTGATCGCCGGCTGTCGGTGCTTGCGCACGAAGGCCGCGACCAGACGGCAAAGCTGCGTCGCCTCGTCGACCTCATCGATCTGTTGGGGATCGAACGACAAATAGGCGATGCCGTGCAACCAGTAGGCACCCTCGGAGTCGGTGAAGACGGCGGCGACGACGCTCGCGTCGCCGGCCGCGGGTTTGCCGAAGGAGGGATCCCACCAGCAGGATGCCGAGACGATCTGCCGGCCTCCGATCCGCAGCCGTGGCCGCCCTCGGTGCTCGACGGCCTCGAGAGGGTCGCCGTAGCGCTGCAGCCGGTCCGGATCGAGGCGTATGTCTTTGGAGTGGGTCGGGATCAGCAGCATCTGGCTACGGAACTTCACCGGGCCCACGCTCTGGCGCAGCTCCTCGATCGCCGTGTCGGTGAATCGCTCGGGCCAGCGACTTCGACCGCTCTCGTCGACGAGGGGCATCTGCAGACGCTCGAACCCTTCGAGGAAGGGGCGCTGCTCGCCGACCTCCTGCCGCGGCTCATCGGCATAGATGGAATAGTAGGTGTGTGGCGTGCCGATGAAGATCTGCGTGCCGTCGGGGACCAGCACGAAGCGCGTCTCGAGCAGCCGCTCGCGAAGCTCGCTGCGCTTTTGGGGCGTGTCCGCCGTGTTCGGCACCTCGACGTCGTCGCAGACGATGACGTCGGCCCGCGTGCCCGTGATGTTCGCGAAGATGCCGCGCGCGAGCAGCGATGGGTCGCGTTGCTCGAGGCTCCGGCGCACCGACAGCCGATCCGCAGCCCACTGATCGAGCCGGGTCGGCATGAGCTCCCGTGTGTCCGGATGACGCTCGATGATGCCTCGCACATTGTGGGTCATCTTGCAGGCGAGCTCGTGCTCGGCCGCCAGGACGAGAATGCGGAGATCGGGATTTTGTCTCAGCAGCCAGGCACAGAAGAGGCCGGTGAGAGTGGACTTTCCGGCGTCGCGAAAAACCATGAGCAGCAGGCGCCGATCACCGTTGGTCCACCGATTGTGGAGCCAGCCGGCCATTGCCTCGTGCAGCCCCGGCGTCGTGCGTCCTTGCGACTGATTCCACCCCCAGACAAATCGCTCGAAGCCACCGCTGACCCAACCGCTTCGGCAGTCGTCCGGCCCTGGGGCCGGCGGCGAGCCGCTGGCCCCAGGGCACTCTTCAAGGCTCATCGATCGGCGCTCGGATCCGGCAGCTCAGCCGAGCAGGCTGCGGCGCGATCCGCCGAGGCTGCCCAGCAGGTCTGTCGTGCCGCCGAGCAGCTGACCCCCAAGGTCGAGCAGGTTGCTCGACTGCCGGCTGCCGTATCGGTCTTGCAGTGCCCGAACCCTTCTGGCGGCCTGCGCGGATCTGGCTGCCTCGGCGGCCTTGGTCTCCTGGGTCAGCCCTGCCGTTACGGCGTCGATGGCGCCGCCGACCCCGCCGACGCCGCGGGCACCCGCGCGAGCCCGCTCCTGAGCGAGGCGACGCTGCAGGGCCGCTTCGCTCTGGCGCCGGCTCTCGGCGTCGTTGGCAAGGACCTCCTTGACCTGGCGGTCACGGGCGGTGGCCTGTCTCCTGGCCTCGGCGGCCTGCGCCTGCTGCTGCAGCGCGACGCTGAGGCCAGTGGTGGCTAGACTTGATAGAGCACCCATCAGCTGTTCACCTGAAGGTCTGTTGTTACTGCAAGGACGGTACAGGGGGCCGGCGCTGCCTGGGCGATCCGCCAGGGCGCTGCGTCGAGGCCCCGTCGCCAGCCCATCGCGTGGACGGTGAGGTCACCGCTGAAGCCGGCATCCGTGGCCTCGGGCAAAGGCACCGCGCGCATCCCGCCGCCTGTGTCGATGGTGAGCGCGCCCGTGTCGAGAACACGGAGGATCACCCGGACGGGCCGATAGACGACCGCAAGCCCGGCAGTCCCGGACACGGCGCTGGGCTCGATCTCATGCGTGAAGGGAAGGCCGGCCACGAAGCTCGAGGTTGGCTCCGGCAGCGTGACCGAGGAGGTTTCGAGGAGCTGCGTGCCCACGACTGCGCCATCGGCCATTATCGTGACGGTCTTGCCGACGAGAGGATCGAGCCCCTCCCAGCTCGCCGTCGGGCTCGAAGCAGTCAGGGCGATCGCATGGTCCAGGTACAGCCCGTCATCCAGCCGCTCGAGGAAGATGCGGGCGTCCACCTGCACGAGAAAGTGGAGCTCGGAATCGTGCAGGGCCAAGGCGAGGACGGCGCCGGCAAGCTCCTGTCGCGTCCAGGCTACGACGTTGCTGATGCGGTCGACGGTGAGTGTCGCGACAGCGCCGCCGGCGAGGGCGAGGCAGACGAGGCGGCGGGCCGGATCGAAGGCCATGTCGCACGGATCGTCGAGCAGATGGCGGGACAGCACCGCCAGATCCGCCGCCTGGTAGGCCTGCTCGGAGTCGACATAGAGGAACTCGCGCAGCTCGCTGCCGCTGGCGCCGACGAAGAGGGTGGCGCCGTCGACCTCGATCGGCTCGACGAGCGGCGTCGGCCTCGAGCCGATGCGCGTCTGACGCTCGGCCTGGACGGTACCGGGCGTGATCGGAAAGCCCTTGATCACCCACTCGGCGGCCTCGGTGAAGACCTGAAGCTGGCGGCCCGGAAAGAGGCTGACGATGTTCTGAGGCTGCTCACTGGTGAGGCGAAAGCTGAACGACTCGTCGTCCAGACCGTCGCCGGCGTCAAAGTTGAAGGGCAGCGACGTCTTCGAGAACCAGAGCCGGTCCGGCATGTCGCGCGAGCCGCCGATCACCAGGCGGTCCTGGTAGAAGGCCAGGGAGGTGGGCCAGCCTCGGGCGAGGCTGAAGGCCTCCTCCGACCAGTCAGTCGTCGATTTCCCGTCGACCAGCTCCTCCTCCGTCTTGGCGATCGCCACGGTGGAGGACTGCGGGTTCTCGATGACGATCTGCCGACCCTTGATCCTCATGCGGACGCCGATGTGATCGGCGGTGAAGACGGGCTCGGACGCGGTGAGCGTGATCGTCTTGTCGACGGCAATCGAGTCGTCGGGCGAGGCGGTGCCGAACGTGGGCTGGATGGTCGCCTGTGCGCTCGCAAGCTTGGCAAAAGGCGCTCGGAGCTTGAGATAGGGTGTATCGTCCGCTTCCTGGTCGAACGTCAGATCGGCCATCGACCAGTCGCCCGACGCGGATCGCGACACGACGCGAGGATTCACTTCCGGATGGGCGATGATGAGGCCGTCGCCGTGGCGTGCCCATCGCAGCGTCGCCAGCTGCTCGGCCGACCAGGGTGCCTCGATGCTGGTCCGGATGGCGCCGTTCTCCAGGGCGTCGATGCGGAACGCGGCGAGCGCGAGCAGGCAGGACCAGCCCTGGCCCTTGAGGCTCACGATGCGCCGGGCGCCCGGCAGCTCGAGAAGGATCCGTGTGCCCGGGCGCCTCGAGACACCACCGGTCGCCTGCACCACGACGTTGCGCAGGCGCCTGCCTCCGTCCTGGAGCGCGCTGAGATCGAGGCGGCCGGCAAGCCGCGGATCCAGCTCGCCAGCAGCGAAGGTGGTCTTGGTCGTGATCAGCGTGCTCATTCGAAGCGAGCCGAGACCAGGCTGAAATCGTCGACCACAGGCGGCGTCGCCTGCTGGCTGTCCAGGAGCTTGGCGAGCTGCAGCTCTGCGGAAGCAAGCTTGATCAGCACCTCGCTGCGCGCCGAGCTCTCGGTGAGCGGAATGCAGAGCTCGGCCGCCAGACGGGCGATCAGGGCCTGGACGAAGTGGGCGGGGAACTCGCTCTCGGCGGCTCGCCGCTGGTAGGTGAGCAGCACCTGCAGGGCGCTCGTCTGCAGCCGGGCGCCCTGCACGCGATAGACCAAGCCTCGCCCGCTTCCGCCCTCGCCGGCGGAGATCGTGCGCAACAGGTCGTCCGGCAGCAGGAAGGCGTTGTCGAAGTCACCCAGAGGAGGCGTGGGGTCGCTGACCAGCTCCTGCTGGGCAAGGGTGAAGCCCCAGGGATGGGCGCTCATCAGCGCGTCGCGAACGAAGGGGTACAGTCGGCCGGCGACGTCGGCCTCGGTCGTTGTGTCGTCGAAGCCGGTGATCGGCTGGGCGCCGATCTTGACGAGGGCGGCCGAGCACAGCTCGACATCGGTCCAGGGCATCGGTCATTCCCCTGACGCTGGTTTCGCTAGGCGGTGGCTAGATGGCGGGGCCGACAGCGCGTCGCAGGAACTCGGCGAGCTGCTTGCGGCTCATCGGGATGGCGTCGACCACGCAGGTGTCGGCCGTCAGGGCGACGATGAGAGGATCGGCCGGCCCGAGAAGAACATGCACGTGGTCCGGAACGAGCCGGGCTGCCGGATGACCCTGCTTCCACAGCGAGATGAGAGGGTCGGCCAGGACCTGGTCGAGGCTCCGGTCGGTGGGGCCGCCTAGAGCATGCTCCAGGGCAGCCATGCCTCGGCCGTGACAGGATGCCGTCGATGCGGTGCCATGACCTGGGCTCGGTGTTCCGAGCGTGACGGCGATGGCCGCCGCGTGCAGCAGCGCGCGGTTCACGGGCGAGCTCCTCGATCTTCGGGGGCCGGGGCCGATCGGACGATCGGCCCCGGCGGAACGAAGCCCTCCGGGAGGGCCCGGACCGGACTAGTCGGCGTTGAGCGTGCCGAAGTCGGTCACGTTGCTGAGGTCGACGACGCCATCGCTGTTGCCGACGACGACGAGGACTCCGTGCGTTGGGACAACGCCGACGCCGGCGTTGACGAGCAGGAAGTCTCCGACCCGGAGCATGGTGGCGGCAGGGTTGAAGTAGCCTGCGTCGTCCACGTCGGTGACGGCATCGCTCGTCCGGTAGTGCCAGAGCGTGAAGCCGTTGGCGTAACAGAGAGCGCTCAGGTTCTGGGAGGCGTAGGCCATCGTCAGTCCTCCAGGCACGGCAGCTTGATGACGCCCTCGCCATCGATCAGGACGGCGCCCTGGGACATCGAGCTGGAGACGAAGTGAGCGGCACGGTCGCCGTGCCAGCTGATGTCGGTGACGACATCCTGGCCAACGGCATGGCCGACGGCGCTCTTGTGGTACCAAAAGCAGCTGCGCACGTTGCCGCTCACCGGCAGCCCGCTGTGCGCGATCCACAGCGTGCCGAGCCAGCGCTTGGCCTGGCTGCCGCGCCACGGCAGCTGGTCGTTGCCGATGAACTCGGCATTGGTGAACTCCGGCAGGCTCAGAAGCTCGGACCACTGCTTCCAGCCGATGATTGCGAAGCGCTGGCCGTCATCGGGCACATTGGCGGTACCCAGCATCTCGAACGCCTCGAGCACCTTCTCCTTGGTGAGCCCGGAGGAATCCGTGCCGGCGCTGTTCGGCGAGGTCGCCAGCGACGTGATGATGAGATCGTCCGTCTTCCGGCCGAGCGCGAACGCGCCCGCATTGGCCAGCACCTGGCGCTCGTCGATGTTGATCTTGAGCTCGTCGAGCCGGTCGACCCACTCGCCGGCATAGAAGTCGGTGAGCGTCGCCTCGGCGTTGGTGTGCTCGACGTTCATCACAGGCACCATGCCGTGCCTGCTCTTGGTGTTCGCCGAGCCCTTGCCGACCATCTGGAAGATGGTCGAGCTGCCCCGAACGCCGGTCTTGGTGCGCACGGTCGGTCGCAGCTTCGAGCCCTGACGTTGGTAGGACTCGTGGACCTCGCGTTCGAACTGCTTGATGAAGGCCTGGTCGATTGAGAGTGACATCGCGTTGCTCATCCATTAGTTGAGCGTGTGGTCGCGACGATCCGTCAGTTGTCCGAGCGGGCCGATGGATCGGGTGTGTGGTCCCAGCCGGGCCCGGCCTGGGCCAGGTTGTCCGGCGGTGACCCGAGCGCGTCAGCTCGAGAAGAGGCGCTTGAAGCCGTCGGTGACGCGCGCGATGAAATCGGGATCCCGATCGCGCCAGTAGCGCGGATCGCGGACCATCTCGTCGAGCATCCGCTCGTCGACGGCACCCAAGTCGCGCATCTCGCCGACGAGGTCCGGCTCGCGGACCTTCATCATCTCGTGCATCGCGAGGATGCCGTCGGCGCTGGCGCTCAGGGTTTCGAAGACGGAGGGCTCGAGGTGAGTCTGACCCCAGGTCTTGAGCTGCGCCGAGACCTGGCGCCAAGCCTCGTCGCCGCCGAAATGGTGCGTCAGCACCTCGACCTGCTCGCGCGCACGGCTTTCCTCGACGAGCCGGTCGATCGCCGGCAGAAGATGCTCGGCGGCCAGATCGTAGAGCAGCTGAGCCTGTTGCTGCGTGAAGCCCGCGGCGTGAAGCTCCGCATTCAGGGCCGGGTCCGGTGGCACCAGCTCGTGGGGCTGACGGATGTCGTACGCCTCGGGCGTGGCCGGCCGCCCCAGCGATTCGAGCAGGCGCTCCCGCGCCGCCGTATCATCCTCTCCGTTGGGGAGAGGCAGCGTTCGGGAGAACCTGCGCTCGAGCTCGGCATAGGACTTGAGGAGTGTCTCGACGCGCACCGCGCCCGTTGCAGGATCCCAGAACTTCTCCGGAATGTCGTCGGGGCGCTGGGGCATCGCTGGCGTGGGATCGGCCTCGACCGTGCGGTCCTCGGGCTCCGTGATGCTGCTTTCTTCGCTCATCAAGATATCCAGTTGGATGGTGGTGCGGTCCGCCTCGAGTGGTCAGCCGCGACCCTTCTCGATCATGGCGAGGATGTGGGCGGCCAAGCTGCGCTGGCCCTCCGCGTGCCTGAGCTCCGCGTCAGTCGCGCCCGGCGAGAGCCGTCGGAGGAGGAAGGCCTTGCTGAGATGCCTGACCACGAGCGCTCCGTCCGGTCCGCGAAAGCAGGCCGCGAAAGCCCGTGCCAGGGCGATCGCATCGTCCCCCGCGGGATCGGGGCTCGGCGCGTAGGGCCAGGCATCATCGTCCGAATCATGTTCCACTGGTGGCTCCGGTAGCTGGCTCGTGCGCCTCCGCGGAGGCGACGTCATGTCGGACGAGCTCGCTCGGCACGCCCAGCGTCCGGGCGAGCCAGCCGGTGGCGGCCCCAAGATCGATCATGCGCTGTGCCTCGGGCCCGAGCTTTGCGGCCGCATCGAGCCACATCATCGTGTTGCGAACGTCCTCTCGGGCCTGGGCGCGGGCGAGGGGGGAGCGGTAGTCGACGTCGACGAGGCGACCGTCGACGGTGATCGGGGGGATCTCTCCCCGTCGACGCAAAATGCCCATGGCCCGCAGCAGCAGGGGCGTCAGCAGCTCCGCCTGCAGTCGGCCATAGATCGCGCCGAGCAGGCGAGCGGCTTCGGCGCTTCGCTCGAGAATCTCCGTGGCCGTCATCCTGCCGTTCGTGACGGGTGCCAGTCGATCCACGAGCAGCGTGTGACGAATGCTGGCCCGCAGGTCGTTGAGCACGAGCTCGGAGACGTCGAACCTTCCGGGGGCCTGCAGCGGCGTGAGGCCGGCTGACCCTATCGCCTTTGGGATGATGCTGCCCGGCACGAGGCGGATGTTGGCCGGGTTGAGAACGCCGTCGTCGTCCGCGAGCCATATGCCCGTGACGGCGATCGAGGCATTCTTCAGGATGAGCTCGACGACCTTGTTGGCTGTCTTGATGTCGGGAAGGGCGGTCATCACCGGCGACCGGCCATAAAGCTCACCGGCTCCCTTCACCCAGCGGAAGCTGATGTAGGGCGAGGTCTCGAACCACCCTTCGACGAGAGCCGCACCTACCGGAGGACCGTCGGGGCCGGCATCGGGAAGCAGGGCATCGTAGACGAAGCCTGTCTGCTCGCCCTGCACCGATTCGATGACCTCGAAGCAGCGGTCGGGCTGTTCGGCGCCCAGCTCGACGATGGCGGTCGGGATCGACGAGGGGCCGAACTGTTGGCAGAGAGCGCCCAGCGTGAGCTGGCTGCGACGGTAGAAGCGTCGGATCTGCCCCCCGCCGTCGCCGTCGACGAACATCTCCGAAGCCGGCACGGCGGAGAACCGGAACGCCGACGGACCTCCGAGAGGCGCTTCCTGGAACGCCAAGGTGGCGGTGCCGATTGTGGCGAGGTCCAAGAAGCACTGGTGAATCTCTACCGTGAGGTTCGATCGGTCGAAGTGGCCCTGAAGCCGCTCCGATATGCGATCGAGCTCCTCGGCGAAGGCGCCCCGCTCACCGGCAGGCACGTCCGGCCCCGGCCTGAGGCCGAACCATTCGGACCATGGGGGAAGCAGCTCAGCCAGCAGGCTTGCCGCAAGCTGATCGACGGCATCCGGAGCGGTGCTGTCGAAGAGGCGATCAGCCGCTCTCGATGCGGCTTGCTGCTCGACGCCCAGGCCCGCGGCCCGATGTGGGAGGGCGTAGGCGTAACAGTCGCGCCATAGCCCTTCCCAGGCCATACGCCGCGCCCGGGCACGGCCAAAGCCGCTCTTGATGACCTCGAGCCTGTCCGCTGACATCGTTGCTCCTTGCCGGGGGTAGATAGGCGCTGACAAGGAAGATATAGCGATATAGGAATATAGTCAATACACTTTTGGAGGCCTTGCTACCTCTACGAAGGGTGGGAAGGTGCGAGCGGGATCCGTCAGCCGTACGAAGAGCTGACGAGGCGTCCAGACGCTCGGCGCGTCGATCCCGAGGAGGCGCTTGACGGATTCAACGCAGGTCATCGGTCGCGGGCGCCAGGAGCGACGCCCTGTCTCGTGGCGAGCGAAGCCGATAATCGCGCCGCGACCCTGCGCGCCGTAGCACTGAGCGAGGACATCAATCGGTAGGGATGGTATGATGTCTAGGGATGTGCAGGTCTTCAGCGGATCGACGAGCAGCCATCCTCCAGGAACCCCAAGAAGGCAAAAGCAATGTCTGTATCCCGGCGAGAGCAATCGCATCATCCCCCGGCTGGGCCGATGCTCGAAGACGACGAGGGCTGGGCGTTCGTGCATTTCTACGCAGACAGCTAGCCAGGAGTTCGTTCTCCATAGATCGGAATAAATGACTAGTGACAGGACCGTGTCCTGTCAAGAGACTAGGTGAGCCGCGCCTGAGGGCGCCAGAAATCGGAGCCGGGTCCTAATGCTGACGCACAAGCAGGTGTGGGAGGGGATCGACCAGCTCGCCGCACGCAATCATCTATCGGCCTCAGGGCTCGCCAAGCGCTCGGGTCTGGACCCCACGACCTTCAACAAGAGCAAGCGGACCACGAAGCAGGGCAAGGCGAGGTGGCCGAGCACCGAGAGCATCTCGAAGATTCTCGACGCCACCTCCACCTCCATGCGCGATTTTGTCGAGCTGATGCACGCTGCAGATGGGCGCGGTGCACGCTCTGTCTCGCAGAGGCTGAAATGTATCCGGCTGGCGGATCTGGAGCAGGGCGCTGGCGTCGACACCAGTGGGTTTCCTGGCGAGGGGCCCTGGGAAGAGATCGATTTTCCCCTGATCGAGGACGACCACGCCTATGTCGTCGAGCTGGACCGCGACTTGGCGCCGCCGATCTATCGGAGCGGGGATCTCGTCGTGGTGTCTCCTAGCAGTAGCGTGCGTCGGGGGGACCGGGTGCTGGCGCGGCGGAAGGATGGCGAGCTGACCCTCGGGCTGCTTGTCCGGCGTACTGCGCAGCGGATCGTGCTGGAGGACGTGGGGGCCGATCAGCGCGAGCGATCGATCGAGGCGGCCGAGCTTGCTTGGCTTGCGCGCGTCGTCTGGCTCAGTCAGTAGGCCAAGAAAAGGGCCGCCACAGTGTGGCGGCCCAATCGTCAGGGAGGCATCACAACGTCAGGGAGGACAAGCCCCCCACCGACCGATCGCCGGCGAACCGTCGAGGGTCCGGTGGGTGGGTGAACGCCATCCTAGGACGAAGTGATTGATCAAAGGTTAACGGGCCCGATGCGAAAACCGCGGCCCAGAGGGGATGACACGCTCGGCACCAACCGATCGTCATGCCCGGCCAAGCGGGGCTCAGCTTGAGCGCCGTGCGCCCCGCTGCTCCGGGCGGGCATAGCGGATGCGGGCCGCGTCCAAAGAGGCGGTGAGCTCTTGCCGGTCCAAGCCCATGAAGCGCTCCAGCAGCGCGACGTAGGTCGCGACGAACTGGGGGCCGTGCCGGTCGTGGGCCAGCCCGTGGGCGCACTCGTGCAGCACGATGGGGCGGCGGCGAGCCCATTTGGGAAGCTTGATCGTCTCGCGCGATCCGGCCGCATGGCGCCGGCCGCGCCCGTCAGCCACCTCCGGCGGTCGCCAGCCCGGTTGCTTGAGCGCCTCCGGCTCGGCCCACCGAAACACCGTGTCCACCAGCGCCCGACACTCAGCCAAGCTCAGGAAACGTTGATCGCGGACAAGGACATGCTCGTCCTCCCACCGATAGACCTTGGCACGCTGGAAATCCCGGGCGGCCGGCTGCGAGCCTGCCTTGATCGCGATGGCTCGAGCGCTCGGCCGAGCCCGCAGACGTCGTGCTCCCGGCAGGAAGAAGAAGAGATCGATCACCGGTCTCCCGTGCCTATCCCGCCATGGTGGACAGCCTCAGGGTCGCGTCCCATCATGTTCGGGTAGCGATGCTGGCGCGTCGGACGGCAGAGCCTCTATAATCAGGCCTCGGCGAACATGTCACCAAATAGGGGCGTATGCACGTAACTGGCGACCCGAAAGGCTACTACCGCATTCTTGCGGTGCCGCGGAACGCATCCCCGGAAGCGATACGGGCCGCCTTTCGCGAGCGGGCGAAGCTCTTCCATCCGGACCACGGTGGGGAGATGGCGGATGACCGCCGCTTCCGGCTGTTGCGCGAGGCCTACGAGGTTCTTCGCGATCCTCAGCGCCGCCTGCAGTACGATGCCGATGGCCTGAGGCCGCCGCCCCGATCCAGCGCCACGCCGCCAAGGCAGCCCAAGGCCGCGCGGCCCGGCCGATCGTATGACTTCCAGCGCGGGCGCAGCCATATGCGTCCGGTGGTGAGGCCTTGGCGTATTCGGCTCAGTGCCAGCACCTTGTTGATGTCGGCGCTTGGGGCCGTGCTGGTTGTCGTGATGGCTCTTTGGTGGTCGACGGTGCGACAGCTGGAGCTGCGCAACATTCAGGTCTCGCAGCTTTCCTATCGGCTGAGCGAAGCGGGAAGAGCCGACGCTCAAAGCAGGGTCCGCGATGACGCCGTGGCGGCTCGCGGCCTCGATCAGGCCGCGAGCTCGGACAAGATCGGCGAGCTTGACGATCTCTACTCGACCTACATCGATTTCGCGGCCGGGCAGACCCAGCTCGACGATCGTCTTGAGGGCCTGCTGCGGCAGGCGATCACGACGCTGGCACCGGCCATAAAGAGGATCCCGGAAGATCGCCAGTGGGTCATCCAGGTGGATGGGCACGCGGTGCGGTCTGTCTCCCCGCGAGGTGTTGAGGCAGCCGCTTGGGAGAGCGTGCTGCTTCGCATAGGGGCGGTCGTCAATTATCTCGCTCAGGCGGGCTTGCCGCCGCAGCGCCTCGCGAGCCGCTTCGAGGCCGGCCCCCAGGACACCGATCCCAGTCTCAAGGACGGTCGGGTAGTTCGCGTGAGACTTCGTTGTTGCGTCGTGCCGATGGGCGGGCAGCAGGACAGCATCACCGACCGCGCGCCCCCGGATCCATCTCGTTAGGCGGAGCGACTAGGGCTGTTTGGAGCCCTCGAGCATCGAGCGGGCGCTCAGCGATGGGCGCGCCGATCGGGTCTGGCGAGGCCTCTATCCTCAGATGGCGAAATCCTGGACGCCTTCGGTGGGCGCGCCCAGACCCTCTCGTTCGGCGCTCTGCCTGAGATCCTCGATGGAGACTGCGTCGAGCCTCTCCATCAGCTCACGCTCGATGCCGGCCCAGAATGGCACCATGATCTTTGAGCCGAGCGGGCTCTGGGACGCGGCGGCCAGCTCCTCGCCTTCGGCGTCGCCGGTGACGACGCGCAGGATATCCCCGACCGAGATGCGCCGCTGCTCTCTCGCGAGACGATAGCCCCCGCGCGGGCCGCGCACGCCCTTCAGGATGCCGGCGCGAACCAGCTGTTGCATCACCTGCTCGAGGTAGCGGCGCGGGAGGTCGAGCCTGCCTGCGATGTCCATGCTCTGCACGGGCTCGGGTCCCGGGTGGCAGGCGATGTCGAGGACGGCCTCGACGGCCAAAGCGGCCTTTTTCGTGGGCCTGAGCATCAGAGATCACCTCTCGAGGTGCTGGCGAGGCCGATGCCGGTGGAGCCGAAGCCACCTTCGCCGCGACTGGTGTCGAGGGCGGCCACCTCACTCGGAAGCCACGCCATTTTGGCGACCGGCGCCACGACCAGCTGCGCAATCCGGTCGCCCCGACGAATGGGCCAGTCAGCGTCGCCGAGATTGACAAGGATGACCGCGATCTCCCCCCGATAGTCGGAATCGATCGTTCCGGGGCTGTTCAGGACCGTGATGCCGTGCCGAAGCGCCAGGCCGGAGCGAGGGCGGACCTGCCCCTCGAATCCTTCGGGCAAGGCGATGCGAATGCCCGTCGGTATGAGCGCCCGCTGCAGGGGCCGCAACAGAATGGGCGCGTCCGTCGGAACGGCGGCCTGAAGATCGACCCCTGCCGAGCGCGGCGTAGCGTAGGCCGGCAGCGGAAGCCCCGCCGCGTGAGGCAACAGCTCGATGGCGATCTCGACTGGGTTCACGACAGCTCCTGTGCCCGCAGCTCCGCGACAATCTCGGCGACCAGCCGGTCTGCCACCTCGCGCTTGGCGAGGGTAGGCCAAGCCTCGTGCCGGCCGTCCTTGCGCATCAGCGTGATCCGGTTCTCGGTCCCGCCGAAGACCGTGCTCCCAAGCCCCACGTCGTTCGCCAATATCCAGTCGCAGCCCTTGCGCTTCAGCTTGGCGGCGGCCTGCCGCTCGAGATCGCCCGTCTCGGCGGCGAAGCCGATGACCAGCCGCGGACGTTGCTCGGCTCGCGTGGCCAGCGTCCTCAGGATGTCCGGGTTCTCCACCAGCCGGATGGTCGGCGGGGTGCCCCCCTCCTGCTTCTTTATCTTCTGCTCGCCCGCCTCCTCGGGACGCCAGTCAGCGACAGCTGCGGCACAGACCGCGAGGTCCACCGGGAGAGCCGCGAGGCAGGCCGTCAGCATCTCGCGGGCTGAGACCACCCGAACGACCGTCGTGCTTACCGGGTCGGGCTCCTGCACCGGGCCGGTTACAAGCGTGACGTGCGCCCCGGCCCGCGCCAGCGCCTCGGCGATCGCGTGGCCCTGTCGTCCGGAGGAGCGGTTGGCGATGTAGCGCACGGGATCCAGGGCCTCGTGTGTCGGGCCGCTCGTCACCAGAGCACGGAGCCCGCTCAGGGGAGCTGGCCTGGGAGCGAAAAACTCGTCGATGGCGGCCAGGATCGCCGCAGGCTCGGCCATCCGGCCGGATCCTACCTCGCCGCAGGCCATATCGCCGGATGTCGGGTCGACGAGCCGAACGCCATCGGCACGAATCCGCTCGAGATTCCGCTGCGTTGCCGGATGGGACCACATCTGGGGGTTCATCGCAGGGGCGATGAGAACCGGCTTGTCGGTGGCCAGGAGGATCGCCGAAGCCAGGTCATCGGCATGCCCATGGGCCATTTTGGCCATGAGGTCGGCCGTTGCGGGCGCCACCACGACCAGGTCTGCCTCCCTCGACAGGCGGATGTGCCCCATCTCGGCCTCGTCCGTGAGCGAGAAGAGCTCATCGAACACCTTGTCGCCGTTCAAGCTCGCGACGGACAGAGGGGTCACGAACTGCTCCGCCGCTCGCGTCATCACGCAGCGAAACACGTAGCCTCGCTCGCGACCGCGCCGGATCAGTTCCAGGCACTTATAGGCGGCGATACCGCCGCCTATGACGAGGAGAAGCCGCCGCTCGGCGGCCGGCGGGTGATCGGCAACCGTTGTCGCAACCATCCACGCACCAAGGTTGGAATTTCACTAAAGCAATGTGGACATCGACCAAGCGAAGGCAAGCCCTGCGAGGAGCCCGATCGCGAAGGCAGCGAGCACGTACTTGCGAATGGAGGGAGGAGCGAGCGCCGTCGCCGAGCTCTCGGCCTCGCGAAGGGCGGTGTCGAGACGTGCCACCAGTCCCGGCAGGCGGCCGATGGTCGACAGCGCTTCCTCCGCCTTCTCGCGCAGGACGGCCTCGGGACCCAGATGGGCACGGATCCACCCCTCGACCAAGGGCTGTGCGGTTTGCCACATGTTGATCGAGGGATTGAGAGCGCGACCCACGCCTTCGGCGACGACCATCGTCTTTTGCAGCAGGAGAAGCTGCGGCTGTGTCTCCATGGCGAAATCCTCGGCCATGTGCAGCAGCTGGCCGAGCAAGCGCCCGAAGGAGATCTGGCTTAGCGGCAGGTCGAGGATCGGCTCGCCGATGGCCCGGCAGGCCTGGGTGAAGGCGGCCTCGTCCTGGCCCGCCGGCACGAAGCCCGCCCTGAAGAACACGTGGGCAACCCGGCTGTAGTCGCGCGTGAGAAAGCCGACGAGGATCTCTGCCAGGTGCTTGCGGGTCGGCAGGTCGAGGCGGCCCATGATGCCGAAGTCCAGCGCGATGATATCGCCCGTGTGAGCATCGACCAGCATGTTGCCGGGGTGCATGTCGGCGTGGAAGAATCCGTCGCGAAAGACCTGATTGAAGAAGACGATCGCCGCCGTCTCGAGAATCAGGTCCGGATTGAGGCCGGCGTCGAGAAGGACCTCGCGGTCGGCGAGCGGAAGCCCTGCCACGCGCTCGAAGGTGACGACGCGACGAGCGGTACGGGTCCAGTCGACCGAGGGGACGCGGAAACCACTGTCGTTGCGGCAGTTCTGCGCGAACTCCACAGCGGCCGACGCCTCGAGCCGCAGGTCCATCTCGCGCCGGGTCGACTTGGCGAAGATCTCGACGGCCTCGACGGGCCGGTACCGCTTGAGTGGCGGATGAAGCCAGGTTGCGATCTCGGCCAGCCAGAGAAGAAAATCGAGATCACGCTCGAAGGCAGCCTCGATCCCGGGGCGAAGAACCTTTACCGCGACCCGCTTGCCGTCGGTCGTCACCCCGAAGTGGACCTGTGCGATCGATGCCGCGGCTACGGGAACATCGTCGAGCTCGCTGAACAGCTCACCGAGCGGCCTTCCCAGCTCTGCTTCCACCGTCGCTCGGGCTTGAGCGGCCGGGAACGGCGGGAGCCGGTCCTGCAGCATGGAGAGATCGCGGGCATCCGAGGCGCCTAGAAGGTCTGCCCGCGTGGCAAGGCTCTGGCCTAGCTTGATGAAGGCGGGGCCCAGCTCCTGAAGCGCGCGCGCTAGCCGCTGTCCCGGGCGGCCGGGCGCGGCGTGGTCGACGAACCGATCGGCCAGCGCGAGGAATGGCTTGGCCTGGGGAACCAGCTCCAGCACGAAGAGGGCGTTGTGCCGCGCGAGGGTGCGCATCGTGGAGCCGATGCGCCACAAGTGGCGCAAGGCCCGGCGCATGCTACGTCAGAGCCGCCAGCCGGAGTGGATGGCTGCGATGCCGCCGGACAGGTTGCGGTACCGCACTTGATCGAAGCCGACCTCGGTCATCAGCGACGCCAACATGGCTTGGTCCGGGAACCGCCTGATGCTCTCGACGAGGTATCGGTAGCTCGCCGCGTCGCCGGCGACGGCTAGGCCGATCAGGGGTACGACGCGCAGCGAGTAGAGGTCGTAGAGCTGCTGCAGGAGCGGAAGGAACACGCGACTGAACTCGAGGCAGAGGATGCGGCCGCCGGGCCGGAGCACGCGTCGCGCCTCGGCTAGGGCCCGATCGATGTGGGTGACATTGCGCAGGCCGAAAGCGATCGTGTAAGCGTCCACCGATCGGTCCGGCAGGGGCAGGCTCATGGCGTCGCCCGCGATCCAGTCGGCATCCAACAAGAGGCCCTCATTGAGCGCTCGGTCGCGGCCGGTCGCCAACATCGTCGCGTTGACGTCGACCACCGTGATGTGCGCGGATCCCCGAACGCGGCGCTCGATCCGGGCAGCCAGGTCCCCCGTGCCGCCGGCCACGTCGAGGAAGCGCAATCCGGGGCGGGGCATGAGCCAATCCACCGCCGCGTCCTTCCACAGGCGATGGATGCCGCCGCTCATCATGTCGTTCATCAGGTCGTAACGACCCGCGACACGATCGAAGATCGACCTTACGAGATCGGCCTTGACCGATGGGTCCACCTCGGCGAAGCCGAAGGAGGCGGACAGCTCGTGGGCCGCCGCTCGTCCGAGCGATGGCTCTTGGACACTCGCGGTCCGCGATGACATTGCACTCTCGCCGATTTCGGATCGGGCACCTGCGCGACGGTGCCACTCGAAGCGCCTTTTAGGTGAGGCGAGGGATTGCGGCAAGCCGCCGGGCCAGAGGTACCCATTGCCAGAGCTTCCTGAGGTTGAGACGGTCGTGCGCGGCCTGCGGGCGAGCCTGGCAGGCGGCCGCATCGTGGGCGTCGTGCAGAACAGGCCGGATCTTCGGCTTCCCTTGCCCGCATCGTCTTCCGTCTCGGCTCGCGGGTCGGTCCCTCGTCGACGTCCGCAGGCGCGCGAAGTTCATTCTGGCCGAGCTCGACGACGGCAATACCCTCATCATGCACCTCGGCATGTCCGGGCGCCTTCGCCTGGACGGCGCGCCGGGCGGCCCGCATGAGCATCTGACGTTCCTGTTCGAGAATGGTCGGCAGCTGCGGTTCGTGGACCCTCGGCGCTTTGGTGTCGTCGACCTCTGGCCGTCCGATGACCTCGCTGGTCATCCGCTGCTCCGCCATCTCGGGCTCGAGCCGCTTGAGCCCGAGTTCTCGGGACCCTCCCTGCTCGGGCTGCTGAGCGGACGGCGCACTGCCGTGAAGACGGCCCTGATGGACCAGCGGCTGGTTGTCGGCGTCGGGAATATCTATGCGAGCGAGGCCTTGTTCCGGGCCCGTACCTCACCATCTCGACTCTCGCTGTCGCTGGGACCGGGTCGGGTCCAGCGGATCGTGGTGGCGGTCCGCGAGGTGCTGCTCGAGGCGATCGCCGCAGGCGGGTCGAGCCTCCGCGACTATGTGCAGGCAGACGGAGAGCTCGGTAGCTTCCAGAGCCACTTTCGGGTCTACGGGCGAGAGTCCGGCGCCTGCCTGCACTGCGGACGACCGATCCTGCGATCGGTCGTCGGAGGGCGATCGACCTATTGGTGCCCGAGGTGCCAACGCTAGGCGCTCGGTCGATCGGCCGGGTCCCGCGGCTGAGGTTCGGGCTGGACGGCTCCGGGAGGCCGTCCTATAGCGGCGCCGCATTTTTTGCAGCGCGGCATGGGGCTGGCAGTCGGGCCCGGCGAGGGACGCCGCCGCTTTTGGGGTGTCCACGCGTCAAGGGGTAGGATGATGGCGTACGAGACCATTCTGGTAGAGAAGCGTGGGGCTGTAGGTCTGGTCACGCTTAATCGTCCCAAGGCGCTGAACGCCCTGAACCATCAGCTCATGACCGAGCTCGACGGCGCGCTCACGGCGTTCGATGCCGATCCTGGGATTGCCGCGACGGTTATCACCGGATCCGAGAAGGCGTTTGCGGCCGGTGCCGACATCAGGGAGATGGCGGAGAAGGATTTCGCCGAGGTCTACGGGACGGACTTCATCGGCTTTTGGGCCAAGATTGCCGCGCACCGAAAGCCTGTTATCGCGGCCGTCGCGGGGTACGCGTTGGGCGGTGGGTGTGAGCTCGCCATGATGTGCGACATCATCCTGGCGGCGGACAACGCGAAGTTTGGCCAGCCCGAGACGAACCTCGGAACGATTCCGGGGGCGGGCGGAACCCAGCGGCTGACGCGCGCCGTCGGCAAGTCCAAGGCCATGGAGATGATCCTGACCGGCCGCATGATGGATGCCGAGGAGGCCGAGAGATCGGGCTTGGTGACGCGGGTCGTGCCCGTCGCCGACTTGGTCGGGGAAGCGATCAAGCTTGGCGAGGCGATAGCCAGCAAGTCCAAGCCCATCGTTCAGATGGCGAAGGAGGCGGTCAACGTCGCCTTCGAGGCCTCGCTCGCCGAGGGGCTGCGATTCGAGCGGCGCGCTTTCCATGCGACCTTCGCCACCGAGGATCGCCGGGAGGGCATGGCTGCTTTCGTTGACAAGCGGTCCCCGAACTTCAGTGATCGTTGATGCAGCCAGCGCTCGGCATCCTACGGGCTCCTCGAGCCGATCGGCGGGAGCTCCGGGACGAGCGATGAGCCGGAGACACACGCCGGCGACCTCCGGATAGCTGCCGCCCTGGGACGACGATATGGCTATTCGGGTCGTGCTGCGAAGTCGGCTCATCAAGCATGGCGGCGCACTGGGTCCATGGCGGCTCAAGCCGGTGCCGGCGATCCCCTGCGCTGTCCGGGCAGGGCCCCGGGGTGGGGGCGCGGTTGACGGTGGCCGGACGTAGAGATATAGATGCAACCCCTGTTCTGGAGATCGATCTGTGGCTAACACGCCTTCAGCGCGCAAGCGCATCCGTCAGGCGGCCAAACGTGCTGCGCTGAACAAGAGCCGTATCAGTCGCATCAGGACCTTTGTTCGCAGGGTCGATGCGGCGCTCGCTCAGTCGGATGTGGAGGCCGCCCGCGAGGCGTTCCGTGCTGCTGCGCCGGAGCTCCAGAAGGGTGTCTCGAAGGGCGTGGTCCATGCGAACATGGCGTCCCGGAAAATCTCGAGGCTTGCCCAGGGCATCAAGCGCCTGGAACAGGCGGCCCCTTGAGCTTTTCGTCGTTGTGGATTTCGTAGCGGCTAGGGATGCCTAGCCGCATCGTTCGGTATTTCTGATCTCAACCTCCCGGCGAATTTCTCCGTTCCCTATTCGATCCCCTTGTCAGCGGTCCAGCCTCTTCTTAAGGTCTTTGCGTATTGCCACGGTCGCCTGAGTAGGCGGCGCTAGGTGATACGTTTAGTAGGCTCGGGATACTTCTTGTCTCAGAAGTCGTTTGCCTTGTGGCCGACTTGTGAGTCTTCAGTGTTGTCTACCTGATATCAGTATGGCTTCTTCGCCAAAGGAAGAGGCGGTCTTGCATGGCCGTCCGGTAGAGGGGGTGCTTGCCGATATCCGCACGGGAATCGGCAACGTCAGAGGCACTGAGCGGCGGGGCTTAGCGATGGCCTTTTGGCCGAGACATAGATTGAATGCGGATTCAGGCGAGGACGACGTTGCCTCCGAGGGTGGCATGACCCCTCCGACGAGCGAGATTTCGTATCAGTGGCAGCAGGTCCGGTCGTTGCTTCGGGCCGAGGTCGGCGACACGGCCTACAGCACGTGGCTGAAGCCGCTGGACCTGTGCGCGATCGAAGGCGAGCGCGCGGTCATCGCGGTGCCGACGCAGTTCATGCGTGATTGGGTGGTGGCCAACTATGCGGACCGGATCCGCTGCCTTTGGGCCAGCGTGAATCCGAGTATCCGCTCGATCGCGCTCAACATTCGGCCGACGACGGTCACGCCGGTGGTGACGGAAGTGTCCGACCCGCCCCCTGTGGCCGAGGCCGCGTCGACCGGCCCGTTGGACGAGCTTGGTGCTCGCATCGACGCCAAATTCACGTTCGAGCGCTTCGTCGTTGGCAAGCCCAATGAGTTCGCCGTGGCCGCCGCAGAGCGCGTGTCCACGCTCTTGAAGCCTCCATTCAATCCGCTCTTCCTCTATGGCGGCGTGGGTCTTGGTAAGACCCACCTGATGCATGCCATCGCTTGGCGCGTGAAGCAGCGCGATCCGGGGCGCCGGATCGTCTATCTCTCGGCCGAGAAGTTCATGTATCAGTTCATCAGGGCCCTGCGGTCCAAGGATACGATGGGCTTCAAGGAGCTCTTCCGCTCGGTCGACCTGCTGATGGTGGACGACGTTCAGTTCATCAGCGGGAAGGACAGCACGCAGGAGGAATTCTTTCATACCTTCAACGCGCTTGTCGATCGTGGACGCCAGATCGTCATCTCCGCGGATCGCAGCCCATCGGATCTGAACGGCCTCGAGGAGCGCATTCGCTCGCGTCTCTCATGGGGGCTCGTCGCGGATATCCACCCGACGACCTATGAGCTGCGGCTGGGGATCCTCCAGTCCAAGGCCGAGCAGGTCGGCGTCGATGTGCCGGCCCGGGTCATCGAGTTCCTGGCCTCGCGCATCACCTCGAACGTTCGCGAGCTCGAAGGGGCGCTCAATCGTATCATGCACCAGGCTGGGCTCACGGGCCGCCCGGTGTCGATCGAGATGGCACAGGAGATCCTCAAGGACGTCCTTCGGGCCGCCGATCGTCGGGTGACGATCGAGGAGATCCAGAAGGTCGTGGTTGAGCACTACGGCATTCGCCTCGCTGACATGAGCTCCAGCCGTCGGTCACGGGCCATCGCACGGCCGCGCCAGGTGGCCATGTACCTGGCGAAGATCCTGACGCCTCGCTCGCTGCCGGAGATCGGCAAGAGGTTCGGCAACCGTGACCACACGACCGTGATGCATGCCGTTCGTCAGATCGAGAAGCTGTCAGCCGAGGACCGCGCTCTCGCGGACGATGTCGAGCAGCTCAAGCGACGGCTGCAAGGCTGACAGGGTGATGCCGGAGGTCCCCGGTGGAAAAGCACTGAACGGCAGCGCGCTATTCTGCTAGCGTGATTGCCCCTTGGGCCCCGGCGGTGCCGAACAGCCGCTCTTCCACAGGTTTGCTCCATGAAGCTCACGATCGAGCGCGCTGCGCTTCTCAGGTCCCTTGCCCACGTTCAGAACGTCGTCGAGCGTCGAACCACGATACCCATCCTTTCGAACGTGAAGCTCGATGCGGAAGGGGGGCGCCTCGGCCTTACTGCTACCGACCTTGATGTCACGCTCATGGCGTACGAGGACGCTGAGATCGCGGAGCCGGGCGCAACGTCTGTCGCGGCCCACACCTTCTTCGAGATCGTGAGAAAGCTGCCAGAGGGCGCTCAGCTGGCCCTGTCCCAGGCGAGCGGCTCTGCCGAGCTGAGCCTCGAGGCCGGACGGTCGACATTCGCCTTGCCCTGTCTTGCGGCAGATGAGTTCCCGGCGATGGCTACCGAGGAGCTGGAGGTCCGTTTTGCGATGCCTCCGAGTGACCTCGCGAAGCTCATCGACAAGACGCGATTTGCGATCTCGACCGAGGAGACGCGCTATTATCTGAACGGGATCCACCTGCATGCCGCGGAGGCCGGGGCGGCGAGCACGCTTCGTGCAGTCGCGACCGACGGGCACAGGCTTGCTCGCGTGGAGGTAGGCCTGCCGGACGGTGCCGGTCAGATCCCGCCCATCATTGTGCCTCGCAAGACCGTGGGCGAGCTGCGCAAGCTGCTTGATCAGGCCGGAGAGCAGGTCGCGGTGGCGGTGTCACCGACGCGCATCCAGTTCACATGTGGCCGCGCCATCCTTCTCTCGCGGCTCATCGACGGAACGTTCCCCGACTACGAGCGTGTCATTCCCGTCGGCAACGAGCGTATCGCCGTCGTTGCCGCGGCCGCATTCGCCGAGGCGGTCGACCGCGTTGCCACCATCTCGACGGAGAAGGCACGCGCCGTGAAGCTGAGGTTCGAGCCTGCGAGGATGACGATCTCGGCAGTAAGCGTCGATGCCGGCCGGGCGACCGAGGAGGTCGATGTCGAGTACGCCGGTGAGGCGCTGGAGATTGGCTTCAACGCTCGCTATATACTGGACATGATGGGGCAGATTGAGGGCTCGGAAGTGCGCCTGGAGATGGGGAGCGCGGCGGCGCCCACCGTTGTCCGTGAGCCGGCCAATTCGAGCGCTCTCTACGTGCTGATGCCCATGCGTGTTTGATGGTGACGAAGGGTGCGCTTGTCTGTCGACCACGGGGGAGCCAGCTGAAGCGTTGATGGTCACGCGGCTGGCGCTGCGAAACTTCCGGAACTATCCGAGCCTTCTCGTCTGTCCGCCACCGGGCATCGTCGTTCTGACTGGCGAGAACGGGACAGGCAAGACCAATCTCCTCGAGGCTATCTCGTTCTTGTCGCCGGGGCGTGGGCTGCGTCGTGCGGCGGTGCGGGATCTCGATCGTGACGGTTCGCTCCCCTGGCACGTGTCGGCTGATCTGGCCAGCCGCCTCGGCTCTGTCCGCATCGAGACGTGGCGGCCACCTGATCTGGAGCGCCGCGTGGTGGAGGTCGAGGGCGTGGCGGTTCGGCGTCAGGCGAGCCTTGCGGAGCACGCGAGCTTGGCATGGCTCACGCCAAGCCAGGACCGGCTGCTTCAGGATCCGCCTTCCGTGCGTAGGCGGTTTCTCGATCGGCTGGTGCTGACGAGCGCTCCTGAGCATGGTCCGCGGACCAGCGCGTATGAGCGGGCGCTACGGGAGCGTTCCGCCCTGCTCCGTGGCGGGGGGAGAGACCGTGTGTGGCTCGATGTGGTCGAGCGTCGGATGAGTGAGGCGGGGGTGGCGATCGCGGCGGCGCGTCTCGAGACGGTCGCTGCGCTCAACGCTCAGCTGGAGCGGCTGGAGACCTCTTTCCCGCGGCCGATACTCGAGGTGACGGGCGATAGTGAGGGTGCGCTCTCGACCATCCCGGCGGTCGAGGTTGAGGAGCGGATGATGGCTGAGCTTCGCGCGGGCCGCGCGGTCGATGCGGTTGCCGGCGGCGCGTCTTGTGGACCGCATCGCAGCGATCTTCGGCTGATCGACGCCGAGACCGGGGCATCGGCACAGACATGCTCGACCGGACGTCAGAAGTCCCTTCTCGTCAGCGTCGTCCTCGCGCAAGCGATGTTGAGCCGTGATCGGCTGGGCAGCTTTCCGATACTGTTGCTCGACGAGATCTCCGCGCATCTTGATTCGCGACGGCGTGACGCGCTTTGCGTGTTCCTGGCCGATCTAGGCATCCAGGCATGGCTCTCAGGGACGGACGCCGATGCGTTCCGTGCGCTCGCGGGCAGAGCTACATTCTTTCACGTCAACGAGGGCAGACTGACCGCCTATGACTGATGCAGCGCCTCGCGATCCAGGATCGCCCTATGACGCGTCGTCCATCCAGGTCCTTGAAGGGCTGGAGGCAGTGCGGATGCGGCCAGGCATGTACATCGGCGACACCGATGACGGCTCCGGGCTGCATCACATGGTCTTCGAGGTCGTCGACAATGCCATCGACGAGGCGCTGGCAGGCTATGCCACCCGCGTCGAGGTGCGTCTGAACGCCGATGGGTCGGTAACCGTCACCGACGATGGTCGCGGCGTCCCGGTCGACATCCACACAGAGATGGGCGTGTCGGCCGCAGAGGTCATCATGACGGTCCTCCACGCGGGCGGGAAATTCAACCAGAACTCGTACAAGGTATCCGGCGGGCTGCACGGCGTCGGCGTTTCCGTCGTGAACGCGCTCTCGGACTGGCTGGATCTCACGATCTGGCGGGATGGCTCGGAGCACCGTGTTCGGTTCGAGGGTGGTGGCGAGGTCGTGGCACCCCTTCGTGTGACGGGACCGTCAGAAGGCAGGCGTGGTACCGAGATCACCTTCATGCCGTCGATCAAGGTGTTCACGCGTACCGAGTTTTCCTATGCGACGCTGGAGCACCGGCTGCGCGAGCTGGCTTTCCTGAATTCCGGGATCGAGATCGTCCTTGAGGATCGGCGCGGGCCCGAGCTGGTGCGCGAGAGCCTGCACTACGACGGTGGTCTCGAGGCCTTCGTCAAATATCTCGATCGCTCGAAGCAGCCGCTGCACGCGCCCATCGTCATCAGCGCGGAGCGCGACAGGATCGTCGTCGAGGCGGCGCTTCAGTGGAACGACGGGTACCACGAGACGACGATCTGCTTCACGAACAACATTCCTCAGCGGGACGGCGGGGCGCATCTCACCGGCTTTCGCCAGGCGCTGACGCGAACCCTCAACATCTATGCTGAGGCGCAAGGGGTCACGAAGCGAGAGAAGATCGCGCTGGCCGGCGAGGACATGCGCGAAGGGCTTTCCTGCGTGCTGTCGATCAAGATGCCGGACCCGAAATTCAGCTCCCAGACCAAAGACAAGCTCGTCTCGTCGGAGGTCACGCAGGTGGTGTCAGGCGTGGTCGGGGAAGTGCTGGAGCGCTGGCTCGGCGAGCACCCGAACGAGGCGAAGACCATCCTCTCGAAGGTGATGGAGGCAGCGACCGCACGCGAGGCGGCGCGTCGCGCGCGGGAGCTGACCCGACGTAAGGGGGCGCTCGACGTGGCCAACCTCCCTGGCAAGCTCGCCGATTGCCAGGAGCGTGATCCTGCGAAGTCCGAGCTCTTCATCGTCGAGGGCGATAGCGCCGGAGGCTCGGCCAAGCAGGGCCGCGATCGCAGCTTCCAGGCCATCCTGCCCCTGCGGGGCAAGATCTTGAACGTCGAGCGCGCTCGTCTCGACAAGATCCTCGGCAGCCAGGAGATCGGCACGCTGATCACCGCGCTCGGCACGGGCGTTCGTGACGAGTTCGATATCGCCAAGCTCCGCTACCATCGGATCGTCATCATGACAGATGCCGATGTCGATGGATCGCACATCCGGACCCTGCTGCTGACCTTCTTCTATCGGCATCTTCCGGCAATCGTCGAGGCAGGGCACCTCTATATCGCGCAGCCGCCCCTCTACCGGGTCAAGCGCGGCCAGAAGGAGCGCTATCTCAAGGACGATGCCGGCCTTGAGGACTATCTCGTGGAAGATGGGCTCGACGGCGCGCATCTCGTTTGTCCCGACGGGTCCGTCGTCGCGGACGATGCGCTGGCGGTCCTGGTGGGACAGGCGCGGCATGCGCGTGGCCTCCTCGTGGCGCTGGCGCGGCGGTTGCCGCTCGAGCTGCTCGAGGTCGTGGCGATCAGCGGCGGCTTTGAGGACGGCGCTCTCGATGACGAGGCTCGCGCCCTCGATCTGGCACGGCGCGTGGCCCAGCGCCTGAGCGACGCGGGGAGGGGCCGCTGGCAGGCGATCCGCGGGAGCGACGGCGCCCTGGTATTCCACAGGCAACGTGGTGATCGCCGGGAGCGCTACAGCCTCGAGCCGACCCTGGCCCGGAGCCCGGAGGCACGGCGCCTGGTCGAGCTGTTCGGCGCCGCAGGGCCGGCCCTGCGCGATCCCGGCGTGCTCGAGCGAAAAGAGCAAAAGCGGGCCGTGCATGGACCCGTCGATCTGATCGAGGCCATCATCGAGGCCGGGAGACGGGGGCTATCCATCCAGCGCTACAAGGGGCTGGGCGAGATGAATCCGGAACAGCTCTGGGAAACGACCCTCGACAAGGAGCGTCGGGTCCTACTTCAAGTCAGAATCGATCATGCCGACGAGGCCGACGAGGTGTTCTCGACCCTGATGGGCGACATCGTGGATCCTCGTCGCGATTTCATCCAGCAGAACGCGCTCAAGGTCGTCAACCTCGACGTCTAGCCGTCTAAAGTCATCGTCGGCAGCGCGGCCAGGCGAGGTCGCGTGTTCGGCCGATGAGGCCCTCGTCTGATGGCCCGAGAAGCCGAATTTTGGCGTGTGGAGCATCTCTGGAGGGCGCCTGCATCGGCCCCTCGACGAGGGCGGGTTATGCGCCGTTCACAGGGGCGCACTGCGCTTGACACAGGGCTTCCCCGCGGTAGGTTGCGGCCACCTTACGGCAATCGCACCTCCGCGGACGCGTCAGTCCGAGGGGCCTCAGGGGAGGGACGGCGGAACATGAGATCCCAGGCGGCAAGAAGGCTGCTCAACACATGCATGGGCATCGCAGCGCTAGCCGCGATGACGGCGGGTGTCAGCCCGTCGGCCAGCGCGGAAACCCTTACCGTCTGGTGGAATAAGGGCTTCTACGCGGCAGAAGACGACGCCCTGAAGCAGATGGTGAAGAAGTGGGAGGAAAAGACCGGTAATACCGTCAACCTCTCATTCTACAGCACCTCGGACGTGGCGGCCAAGGTCGTCTCGGGCATGGGCAGTGGCGAGCCGCCTGATATCGCCTATGCTGACTTGAACGACTTCGCGATTGCTCCGCTTCAAGCGTGGAAGGGTGCTCTCGCCGACGTGTCCGACGTTGTCGAGCCGCTCAAGGACGAGTACACGAAGACCGCGCTCGCTTCCGCGTATCTCTACAATAATGCGGAGAAAAAGCGTAGCTTCTACGCCATTCCCCTAAAGCAGCAGGCGCTGCACAACTTCTATTGGCGGCCGCTTCTCGAGAAGGCTGGCTACAAGTCTTCCGACATCCCGATGGAGTGGAATGCCTACTGGAAGTTCTGGGAGACGGTGCAGGGCAAGCTGCGCGACCAGGGCATGCGCATTTATGCGCTCGGCTTCCCGATGTCGACGGTCGACAGCGATAACTACTACACGTTCAACCAGTATATGGTCGCCTACGGCGGCGAGATCGTGAAGCCGGACGGCACCTTGAACGTCGACGATCCGCAGACGAAGAAGGCCGCAGTCGAGGCGCTCACCTTCCTGACCGACGCCTACAAGAACGGCTTTGTGCCGCCAAGCGCCATCAACTGGGGCGATCCGGACAACAACGTGGCGTTCTTCTCGAAGCAGATCGTCATGACCCCCAACGCCACGATCTCGATCCCGGTGGCGAAGTTTGACGATAAGCAGCTCTACATGCACGATATCGTCACGCAGGGGCAGCCCTTGGCGCCCGACGGCAAGGAGATGACCAGTCTCGTCGCCGTGAAGGTGGCGATGCTCCCGAAGGAGGCCAAGCACGTGGAGCTGGCGAAGGACTTCATGAAGTTCTTCGTCACGCCGGCCAATCTCGACACCTATCTGAAGGCGGCTCGCGGCCGGTGGCTTCCGGTCATGCCGAGCATCGTGAAGAACGATCCTTACTGGACCGATCCCAGCGATCCTCATCGTCCGGTGGTCGTCAAGCAGGAGGTCGATGGCCCCACCTCGCCCTGGCCGATGGCGTACAACCCTGCCTATGCGCAGGTGAACGCGCAGGAGATCTGGGGCAAGGCGGAGGGTGACGTGATCCTGAACGGCAAGACGCCGGAGCAGGCCGTCGACATCGCCTTCGCGCGTATCAAAGAGATCTTTGCCGACTACAAGATCGAGAAGTAGGCGGACGTGGCAGAGAACGTGCCGGTACGAGACAATACCGCGCTCTCCGGCGCGCCCGCGCGTGGCGACGCGCGGGCCGTTCCACTCGGAGGATTCGGCGGTCTGACCGCCGAATCCCTCTGGGCCGCGATTTTTGTCGTTCCCTACATCGCGGTCTTTATCCTCTTCGTTGTCTATCCGGTTCTCTATGGGCTTTGGCTCGGCATGAGCCCGGCCAGCTATGTAACGCTGTTTCAGGACCCGATCTTCTTCAGGACGATTGGTAACACGCTCCTGTTCCTGGTCGTCGGCGTCAACGTCAAGATGTTCTTGGCGTTGTTGCTGTCGGGCTTCTTCCTGCTTCCGTACCGATGGGTGAAGTGGCTTCTTTTGATCTTCATTCTCCCGTGGGCAGTGCCGGCGATCCCGACCTTCATCTCGGCTCGTTGGATGCTCAACGGGCAATGGGGATTGATCAACAACATCATCTGGGACGTGGCCCACGTCTTTGGCCCTGGCTGGCTCACGACGCCGAGCCTGGCGATGGGAGGCGTGCTCGTCTTCTACGTCTGGAAGTGGATGCCCTTCTGGACCGTCATTCTGATCGCGGGCCGCACCTCCATACCTGGTGACCTCTACGAGGCCGCCGCGTTGGACGGCGCTTCGCCGCTGCAGCGGTTTCGTTACGTCACCTTTCCGATGATGCGGAACCTCTACATCATCTGCACGGTTCTTTCGACGATCTGGACCCTGGGCGACTACAATACGGTGCACTTCGTCAGCGGTGGTGGGCCGGCCCTTACGACCCACGTGCTCGCGACGCTTGGCATCCGTAACGCCTTTGAGGTTGGTGACCCGTCCTTGGGCGTCGCGACGGTCATAACCGCCCTACCGGTGCTCGTGCCGCTGGTGATCTTCCTGATGCATAAGTTGCGCAAGGAGGCCGCTTAGCCATGAGCACGGCCGTTTCCACGCGGGGCCTCCCGGGAAGCTCGAACGCAGTCAACCATCTGCTTGCGCTCGTTCTCGGTATTCTGTTGCTGTTTTGGACGCTTCTTCCAATCTACAACATGGTTCTGATCTCTCTGGAGCCGAATGACTCCATCTTCAGTAACAACATCTTTCCTCATGATCCGACACTGGAGAGCTTTGTCACAGTACTAACGCAGAATCAGTTCTACGTTGAAAAGTTCTGGATACAGCTTCTCAACAGCCTTCTCGTGGGGGTCGCCACGGCGTTGCTCACGATCGTCATCGCGGCGATGGCAACCTTCGCGATCTCGCGGCTCAAGATCCGGCTGGGCGGCGCGCTGTCGAATGCGGCGCTGCTGACCTACGTGATCCCGATCACCTTCCTGGCGATCCCGTTCTACAAGATCATGCAGAACTACGGGCTTGTCGACAATCTCTGGTCGGTGATCCTGGTCGAGGTGACGTTCGCGACGCCTTATGCGATCTTCATTTTTGCCCAGTACAGCGCAAGCATTCCCTTCGAGCTCGATGAGAGCGCGAAGATCGATGGCGCCAGCACCGTCCAGATCTTTTTGCACGTCTTCATGCCGCTGATGAAGCCGGCGCTGGTGGCGGTCGGAACCTATGCGCTGCTGCTGGCGTGGAACGAGTATATCTATGCCGTTCTACTGCTGTCCTCGGAGACGTCGCGCACGCTTCCCGTGGCCCTGGGCTTCTTCCTTAGCAGCGACGAGGCCCCGTGGAATGTGATGATGGCGACGGCGATCATCTACTCGATCCCGCCGCTCATGATCTATTACTTCTTCCGCAGCCACATGTCCCAGGGACTGACGATTGGCAGCGTGAAGGGCTAACGCGAGGCGCTTGCCGCCGCGTCGGCGGCAAGCGCAGCGATCGCGGCTGCGACGCCACCCTTGCTGTAGGGCACGCCCACAACCTCAAGGGCCAGCTCCAGGGCGCCGAGGGCGCCGAGGATCATCGGCTCGTTCAGATCTCCCAGATGGCCGATCCGCAGGGCTCGGCCATTGAGGGGGCCGAGCGCAGCTCCGAGCACCACCTGAAGATGGTCGCGGCAGTAGTGCCGCACCGCGTCCGCCTTGGGCATGCGGATGGCGGTGACGCTGTTCGAGCGCGCTTCGGGAGGGATCACCTGGAACTCGAGCGCGCCGGCCTGTGCCCAATGGCTGACGGCGGCGCGGACGGCCCGGGCGAGGCGCCGGTGGCGAGTGAGGACGGCTGCGAGCCCTTCCTCGCGGAGCATGTCGAGCGCTTCTCTGAGCCCGTAGATCATCTGCACGGGCGGCGTGCCGTGGAACCGGATGTAGGTCTCGTCGCCGTCCCGCAGCCGCCAGTCCCAGTAGCGTCGGTGTGTGCCGCCCTGCTCGGCCGCCCGCGCTGCGCGCGGCCCCACGGCAACGAAGCTGAGGCCCGGCGGGAGCATGAGCCCCTTCTGCGACGCGGTCACGGCGACGTCGATTCCCAGCCTGTCCATCGGCAGGTCGACGCAGGCGAGGGACGCCACGGCGTCGACGAGAAGCAGCGCAGGATGACCGGTGTCATCGAGCGCCTGGCGGATGGCTGCCACGTCGTGCACCATCCCGGTCGAGGTCTCGACATGGACGATCAGGATGGCCTTGATCGTCTGGTCCCTGTCGGCACTTAGGCGCTCCTGGATCGCCGCGGGATCGATCGGGTGACGCAGGTCGGTTGTCACCGTCTCTATGTCGATACCGAGAGCCTGGGCCATGTCGCGCCAGCTCTGCGCGAAGCGTCCGGTGTCCGCGATGAGCACGCGCTCGCCCGGCCGCACGAGGTTGACGAGTGCCACCTCCCAGGCGGCGTGGCCCAAGGCGACATAAGGATAGATGGCACCTTCCGTCTGGAAGATGTCCCGTAGGTCCTCGAGGCAACCCCGCAGCAGCGCCGTGAACTCCGGGCTGGCGAAGTCCGTGGCCGGACGGTGCATGGCACGCAGGATGCGCTCCGGAATGTTGGTTGGCCCCGGAAGCTGAATCAGCTCGTGGCCGCGCTTGATCGTCATCGCCTCAGCCTTGTCCCGCAGGTCGGTGGGGCGGGACGATGGCCGCGCCCTTGGCCGGACGCAAGGTCCGGCAGGGCCGGTAGCTGCCGTCGTTCGGTCCCGGCGACAATTTGACCTTCCGCAATGCCGCGGCAGCCGCGCCGTCTAGTCTGCATCGCCCTTTCAGCATCGCAAGGGGAGGCGGGAATGACGCGATCAGCCCATGTCCGATGGTTCGCGGACCTCTCGATCGACGATGTGCCGGTGGTGGGCGGCAAGAATGCGAGCCTCGGCGAGATGTACGCGAAGCTCACCCCGTTGGGCGTGCGTGTGCCGAACGGCTTTGCCGTCACGGCTCAGGCCTTCCGCGACGCCCTGACGAGGGCCGGTGCCTGGCCGAAGCTCCACGCCGAGCTCGACGGGCTCGACAAGAGCGACGTTCGGGCGCTGTCGCGGGCCGGCGCACGCTGTCGCGAGATCGTCTACGCCGCCGGCCTCCTGCCCGAGGTGGAGGACGCTGTGGCTACGGCCTACGGTGAGCTCGAGCGCGAGTATGGCCAGGATTTCTCGGTCGCCGTCAGGAGCTCGGCCACCGCGGAGGACCTGCCGACAGCGAGCTTCGCGGGCCAGCACGAGACCTACCTCAACGTGCGCGGCCGAGCCCTGCTGCTCGATGCCGTTCGTCGCTGCCAGGCCTCCATGTTCACCGATCGGGCCATCTCCTACCGCATCGACAACGGCTTCGACCATTTCGCGGTGGCCCTCTCCGTGGGTGTGCAGAAGATGGTGCGCTCCGACCTCGCCAGCGCCGGCGTCATGTTCTCGATCGACACCGAGACGGGTTTCAGGGACGCCGTTTTCATCACTGGCGCCTGGGGCCTCGCCGAGAACGTGGTTCAAGGGGCCGTCGACGTGGACGAGTTCTACGTTCACAAGCCCACCTTCAGGGCCGGTGCGCGGTGCGTGCTGCGGCGGACGCTCGGGGCCAAGAAGGTGAAAATGGTCTATGCGGGCGGCCGGACCCGCGAGCCGGTCGTCAACCTGCCGACGAGCGACCCCGAGCGCCGGAGCTTCTGCCTCACCGACGAGCAGGTGCTGGAGCTGGCGGGCCAGGCAATCATCATCGAGGATCACTACACGGAGCGGGCGGGCCACCCCACGCCCATGGACATCGAGTGGGCCTTGGACGGGACGGATCATCGTCTCTACATCGTGCAGGCACGGCCCGAGACGGTAGCCTCGCAGCGCGCGGGCGGCATGCTCGAGGAATACCGGCTCACCGAGCGGGGCGAGGTGCTGACGCGAGGGCGCGCCGTCGGCACCCGGATCGCCACCGGCACCGTCCGGCTCATCACCAACCCCCGGGCGCTTTCCGACTTCCGGGACGGCGAGGTGCTCGTGGCCGACTCGACCACGCCGGACTGGGAGCCCGTGATGAAGCGGGCGGCGGCCATCGTGACCAATCGTGGCGGCCGCACCTGCCATGCGGCGATCGTCGCGCGCGAGCTCGGCATCCCTGCGGTCGTCGGTGCCAGGCAGGCGACCGAGCTGCTGGCGACCGGCAAGGAGGTGACCGTCTCCTGCGCCGAGGGTGACACGGGCCTGGTCTATGCTGGCCGCGTGGGTTTCGAGGCGGAGCGGACCGACGTCACCCAGATCGAGCGACCGGCTACCGAGGTGATGCTGAACGTGGGCAATCCCGAGCTGGCCTTTCACCTGGCGCAGCTGCCGGCCGACGGCGTCGGGCTCGCCCGGATGGAGTTCATCGTCAACGAGTACATCAAGGCCCACCCGATGGCGCTCCTCCATCCGGAGGGCATCGAGAGCGAAGCCGAGCGGTCTCAGGTCGAGGATCTGATCCGCGGTGCCGCCTCGGGAGCCGAGTTCTTCGTGACGAGGCTGGCCGAAGGTGTGGGCACCATAGCGGCGGCTTTCTGGCCGAGGCCGGTGATCGTCCGGCTGTCCGACTTCAAGACCAACGAGTACGCTTCGCTCCTGGGTGGTGCCGCCTTCGAGCCGCACGAGGAGAACCCGATGCTCGGGTTCCGCGGCGCCTCGCGCTACGCCCATCCGCGCTACCGTGCCGGCTTTGCGCTCGAATGCGCGGCGATGCGCCGGGTGCGCGAGACGATGGGGCTGAAAAACCTCAAGATCATGGTGCCGTTCTGCCGGCGCCTGGAGGAGGCCGACAGGGTGCTGGCCGTCATGGCCGAGGAGGGGCTACGACGGGGCGAGGACGGGCTCGAGATCTATGTGATGTGCGAGATCCCCGCGAACGTCATTCTCATCGACGAGTTCAGCCAACGATTCGACGGCTTCTCGATCGGCTCGAACGACCTCACGCAGCTGACGCTGGGCGTCGACCGGGACAGCGAGACGGTGGCCTTCGACTTCGACGAGCGCGACCCTGCCGTGATGGCATTCCTGCGCCAGACCGTCGAAGGCGCTAGACGCAACGGTCGGCACTGCGGCATCTGCGGCCAGGCCCCCTCCGACTATCCGGAGATGGCCGAAGCCCTGGTCGGCTATGGCATCGAATCGATGAGCGTGACGCCGGACGCCCTGCTCCGCACCCTACGCACGGTCCGCGCCGCCGAGGTCCGGCTTGGCAGGCCGGGGAGGGGGAAGCCGGCCGAGCCGGGCGGCGGGACGTGAGAGGAGGCGTTCCCGGCTGACTCAGGCGACAGCGCCGTCGGTCGGCTCGGGCAGGACCTTGCCGCGGTTGAGGATGTCGCGGGGGTCGAGTGCACGCTTGATCGCCCACATGGTGGCGATCTCCTCCGGCGTGCGCGAGTAGCCGAGATAGCGCCTGCGCCCGGTGCCGATGCCGTGCTCGGCCGAGATCGTGCCGTGCCGTCGCCGGGTGATGCTGTAGAGGATCTCCTCGAAGTCCGCCTTGGGCGCCTTGGCCAGCCCCGGCACGTGGCAGACGACGTGGATGTTGCCGTCGCCGAGATGGCCGAAGCAAAGCGTCACCATGCCGGGGAACCGCGCGTCCAGGGCCGCCCTGGTCTCGGTGACGAAGCTCTCCATCTCGCCGGTCGGCAGCCCGACGTCAAAGCCATAGTGCGGCCCGAGAATGTGGTCGAACTCGGCGACGGAATCGCGCAGCGCCCAGAAGTCTTTGACCTCCCGCGTCGATCGCGCCACCGCGGCATCCTCGATGACGCCGGCCTCGAGCATCCGCTCGAGGAACGCCTCGAAGCGGGCGCCGTCGACCGCGTCGTCGGAGCCCTGCGACTCGATCAGCACATAGCGTGCATGCTTGCCGGACAGCGGAGCACGCACGCCCGGGACCTTGGTCGTCATCAGGTCGTAGAACTCCGGCCACATGACCTCGAAGGCCGAGAGCGTGCCGCCGAGGCCCGCCTTGGCTTCCTTGAGCAGGCGCACGACCGAGTCGAAATCAGGCAGGCCGCAAAGGGCGGCCGCGACGCAGCCGGGCTTCGGAGCGAGCTTCAGCACCGCGCGCGTCACGACGCCCAGCGTGCCCTCGGCCCCGATGAACAGGTGCTTGAGGTCGTAGCCGGTATTGTTCTTGATCATCTTGTTGAGGCCGCTGAGGATCGTGCCGTCGGCCAGCACCACCTCGAGGCCCAGCACCATCTCCCTGGTCATGCCGTAGCGGATCACCCGATTGCCGCCGGCATTGGTCGAGATGTTGCCGCCGATGGCGCAGGAGCCGCGAGCGCCCAGATCGAGCGGCACCATCAAGCCCGCCTCGTCGGCGGCCTGCTGGACCACCTCGAGCGGCGTGCCGGACCACACCGTCATCGTGCCGTTTGCGGTGTCGATCTCCTCGATCCCGTTCAGCCGCTCGAGCGACAGGGCGACGCTGTCGGCGGTGGGCTCGGCACCGCCGCAGAGACCGGTCAGCCCGCCCTGGGGCACCACCGGCACGTTCGCCGCATGGCAGAGGCGCAATGCCGTCGCCACCTCCTCGGTGGACCTGGGCCGCACGAGAGCCAGGGGGCGAGCCGGGGCGATGCGCACCCAGTCCGACCAGTTGCGCTCGGGCACGTCATCGCCGACCAGGACGCGATCCGCCCCAAGCGCCTTCGAAAGCTCCTGAGCAATGCTCACCGTGCGATCCTCTGTGAATCCATGCTGAACGGGTTCTTACACGCGGGGAACGGGTCCGGGTAGTCGGGCTCAGCTGCCGCCGATGCGGCCGCCTCGCGCCAGGAGCGCCGTGAGCGCGGGGCGCAACCCAACCGACTCGCGAGGGGGGATCGGCGCCAGGCTGCCGGAGCGTGGGCGCGCAGGCCGGAGGCGGCTCAGCGCTTCCGCGAGCGTCACGCCGCTGCTGATTCCATCCACGAGCGGCACGGATGAGCGCTCCTGGAGGCGTCGGGGCATGCCCGCCATGACAGCACCGGCCAGGACGATCGCCTCGGCACCCGTCGTCGCGAGGCGCTCGATGCTCGCAAGGATCGCGCTCTCGACGCCTGCGGGGTCGGCCAGCAGATCCTGCGGCGTCGCCGGCAATCCATCGATCGCCGCAAGGCGGCTCGCCAGGCCGTAACCGGCGACGACCTCGCGATAGATCTCGACTGAGCGCAGCCCCAGCACGACGATCCCGAACCGCGGCGCCAGGGTGCAGGCGACGAGCAGCGCCGCCTCGGTCATGCCGAGGACCGGGACATCGACGATCTCGCGGGCCGCCCAGAGACCGGTGTCGAACGACATGCCGATCAGGACGGCGTCGGCGTTGCCTGCGTGCTCCGCCATCATGTCGACCAGCGCGTGCGCGGAGATCGCATTCTCCGCGCGCGTGCCGACGATCCGCGCGCCGAAGGACGCATTGGCGCCCACGATCTCCGTGCCCGGCGAGGCGGCGCGACGCGCCTCCTCGAGCATCATGGCGGTGACCTCGGCCGAGGTGTTCGAGTTGGCCAGGAGGATCCGCATGGGCGATCGAGCCTCGACGATGAAGATCTTAGCAACCAATGGTTGCTTTGTCTTGAGGGACAGGCAATCCTCGCGCTGACAAGGAGCGCGATGAGGACCCGACGGTATCGGCAATCGACTGGTGCGCCCGACAGGATTCGAACCTGTGACCCCGGGATTAGGAATCCCGTGCTCTATCCTGCTGAGCTACGGGCGCGACCGGAGGGACATATAACAGGCGCGACGAGCCGACCGCAAGGTTGGCCCCGGCGGAGGACCCTGCTCGCGCTGGCGGGTGTCTTGGCGCTGTCCTCGAGGATCGATGCTGCCCAAAAGCCCTCGATCGTCCAGGCGATCCCGGAGCCGGGCCTGCTGGCTCTGGCTGATGGCAGTGAGGTCCGTCTCGCTGGTGTCCTGCTTCCCTATTCCCCCGGTGACGGCCGCGCGCTCGCCGCGCGGGCGAAGGCGCTGTTGGAGCACCTCGTCCTGGGACAGGAGGTCGTCCTCGAGACGCTCGAGACCGACCGCCAGGGTCGCGTGCGAGCTATGGCGCACACCTCTCAGGGCCGATGGCTGCAAGGCGAGCTCGTGGAGGCCGGGCTCGCTTGGGCGTGGCCGGAGGGAAGCGACGAGGAGACCGCTCGCCTTGAGAGGCTGGAAGTGGATGCGCGTGCTCGAAGGGCCGGGCTCTGGGCGAGCGCGACGCTCGGGGAGCAGAGCGCCGACCGTGTCCGGCCCTTTCCGTCTCGTTTTGTCGTGGTCGTGGGACGGGTCCATTCGGTCGGCAACGGACGTCGCTGGATCTACCTCAACTTCGGCACCGATTGGCGACACGATCTGACCGCCCGGCTCGACAGGTCGGAACGCACGCGCCCGTGGGCGGCGGCCTTGGATCTGGCGACGATCTCGGGCCGTCTCGTCCGCATCAAGGGTTGGGTGTTCTCCTGGGACGGCCCGATGATCGAGCTGAGCAGAAAAGGTCAGCTCGAGATCCTTGAATGAGAGCGTTGAGCTCTGGCGGGCGTCGCCAGGATGTCAGCGTGCCTTTCGGACGCTGCCGGTGTAATTGCAGGTCAGCCGGGAGATTCCCGGCGAATCTGTCGTGTCTTCGATCAGGATCTGATCGCTGAAGTCGCAGACCTTGGCGGCAACGTAGGTGGGCGCGATGCTCGCCGTGACCACGAGAAGGATG
The DNA here is from genome assembly GCA_963735065.1 of uncultured Alphaproteobacteria bacterium. Lineage (GTDB taxonomy): Bacteria > Pseudomonadota > Alphaproteobacteria > Geminicoccales > Geminicoccaceae > CAVTJL01. The sequence continues at coordinate 2,057,987 of CAVTJL010000001.1, forward strand.
GTGATGTCATCCTTCTTGCAGTTCTTGACCCGCCCGTCGATCTGACTGCTGGAGGAGATCGAGTTGCTGGACTCACACACCTGAGAGCCGCTGCTTTTGGCGACAGACGGTCCCGCCGCAAGGCAGAGCGCGCCGAGTGCTGCGCCGGCCAGGGTGAGGATTCGCGCTCGCTGCCACATGGTGACGTTATCTCCAATCGCCAAAGATCCAGGGCGTGCCGCTTGAGGTCCTCAAGGCGGCCCACCTCGAGGGCCCGCTCAAGCGTCCAGCGAAGCGCCACGCTTGGCGCCGCGCCGACATCGAGAGCCTCGCCCCAGCGGTCACTTGGCGCGAGACCGGGACAGCCGAAGGCCGGCCCCAGCGTGAAGAGATCGTCGCCAGCGCGCTTGCAGAAGTCAAGGAAGGCCGCCGTCATGCCCGCGCAAACGCAAGCGCTCCCGGATCCTCCCCTCCCACCTCGCAGTAGGGGGTGCGGTCGAAGTCGGTGAGCGGATTCGTGGAGCAGGGCGCCAGCGGCTCGTCGAACCGGCCGCGCTGTGCCTCAACGGCTTCTGGGCCCTGGCGCTCCTCTGCGAACAACGGGCTCTCGATGGATCGATGCCACCGCCGCTGCCATAAAGGGCCCCTGCGGCCGCCGCGAGAGCCCAGACCCCTACGACCCATCGTCGCCGGCTTTCGCCAAGGCCAGCTGCTCCTCGGTAGCCTCGATGCGGACGCGCGCCAGCCCCTGCGCCACCATGCCAAGCTCCCTTGCAGCACCCCGCGACAGGTCGATGATCCGGCCCTTGACGTAGGGCCCGCGGTCATCGACGACGACGATGATGCTCTTTCCGTTCTCGAGGTTGGTCACCGTGACCTCGGCGCCGAGCGGCAGGTCGCGGTGCGCGGCTGTCAGACCCCATTGATTGTAGATCACGCCGCTTGCCGTCCGCCGCCCTGCGAACTCGTTCCCGTACCAGGATGCCACGCCGACCTGCTCGAAGGCGAGCTCGCTCCCCTCGTAACGCCAGGTCCCGTTGTAGTCGGCGAAGGCGGTGGGGCAGCCCGACGCCGCCAGTAGCGCGGCAGCAGCGCAGACCCTGAGCATTTGCATGCGGGCTCTCCTTCCTGGACGGAAAAGCCACAGTAACCCTCCTGCTGTGGCATGGTTCCATGGCCCCGGCAGGGACGGGTGAAGGGTGCGCTACGGCATCCTCCACCGAACCAGGCGGGCAAGCGTAATCGACTAACCATCAGGCCCCGGCCGATCGTGGGCCATGACTGGGCTGCCTCTTGGGGCCCTAAGAGCGTGACCGTTCGGCCTTCTAGCGAGACTGACGAATGCTCCCGAGTTACGTTTATTTATAGAACAAGCCTGGAATGAAAGGCGCTGACCGGCCGTCTACGGTTCCTCGGGGTCCGTCAGCGAGGTGTGGAGCACGTCGGTGCAGCAGGGAGATCACAGTGAGCCTTTCGCTGCCCCGCCCGTCCTGATGCTGGCAGGCTCGGACCTACGAACCGGGAGTTGAGCAGGCGCAAGCCGGCCCAGCGCAATCATGCCAAGTCTGTGGCGCCAGAGGCGCAGTCGCCGGCCATTCGTGCGCTGCGGAAACGTCCGGTTGCCCTGGCCGTCGGATCGCGTAAGGTTCCGCGCGGATCTGCTACTATCCTGCTATCGGCGGCAAAGCCATGAACGAGATCAGGCTCGATTTGACCCGACGCCCTCTCGACCGTGAGGGGCTGCGCAAAGCGATTCTGGGCAAGCTGATCTACAGCGTCGGCAAGGACCCGGATCACGCCACCCGGCACGACTGGTTCTTTGCTCTGGCTCTCGCCGTGCGCGACCGCCTGGTCGACAGCTGGATGGACACGACCCGGGTCACCTATGCCAAGGACAAGAAGCGGGTCTACTACCTCTCGCTGGAGTTCCTGATCGGTCGGCTCCTGGCGGATGCTCTCCACAATCTGGGCGTGGCCGAGGCTGCCCAGGCTGCCTTCACGGACCTCGGGGTTGACGGCGACGAGGTCCTGAAGGTCGAGCCCGATGCGGCACTGGGCAATGGCGGCCTCGGTCGGCTCGCCGCCTGCTTCATGGACAGCATGGCGACCCTGGGTATCGCCGGGTTCGGCTACGGCATCCGCTATCAGCACGGCCTGTTCAAGCAGGGCCTGGACGATGGCTGGCAGGTGGAACGTCCCGAGGACTGGCTGGCTTTCGGCAACCCCTGGGAGTTCGAGCGCGCCGACGCCGTCTATCCGGTTCGCTTCGGTGGTGGCGTGCGTGAGGATCAGGACCCGTTGGGTGGACGGATCCGCGTGTGGGAGGGTGGTCAGCGCATCCTGGCGGTGGCCTACGACACCCCGATCGTCGGTTGGCAGGGGCGCCACATCAACACGCTCCGGCTGTGGTCGGCGCAGTCCGGCAATCTGATCAATCTCGAGGCCTTCAATCGCGGTGACTATGTGCGCGCGGTCGAGGAGCAGGTGCTGGCGGAGAGCATCACCCGTGTCCTCTACCCCAACGACTCGACCGAGGCGGGCCAGCTCCTGCGCCTGAAGCAGGAGCACTTCTTCACCTCGGCCAGCCTGCAGGACATCGTGCGGCGCCATCTCAGCTACCACACGAGCCTCGACAACCTGCCGGACAAGGCCGCGATCCAGCTCAACGACACGCACCCCTCGATCGCGGTGCCGGAGCTGATGCGGCTGCTCATCGACGAGCACGGCTATGACTGGCAGCGTGCCTTCGAGATCACGCGCGGCACGATCAGCTACACCAACCACACCTTGATGCCTGAGGCCCTGGAGCGCTGGCCGGTAAGCCTGCTCGAGCAGCTCCTGCCGCGGCACATGCAGCTCATCTACGAGATCAACGCGGCCGTCCTGGCCGAGATCAGAACGCGGCCCGAGAACCACGATCCCTTCCTGGTCGACGTCTCGGTCATCGAGGAAGGGTATGGCCGCGCCGTGCGCATGGGCCATCTGGCGTTCATGGGCTCGCGCAAGGTGAACGGCGTCTCGCAGCTGCACGGCGAGCTCATGAAGGAGACCGTCTTCAAGCGGCTCCACAATTACTTCCCGGACAAGATCACGGCGATCACCAACGGCGTCACGCCGCGGCGCTGGCTCCTCACCTGCAATCCGCCGCTCGCAAAGCTGATCATCGAGACGATCGGCGAGCGGTGGATCGCCCATCTCGACGGGCTCGAGGCGCTTGTTCCCTTGGCCGAGGATGCGGGCTTCCGGGCTCGCTTTGCCGCCGCCAAGCGCCAGAACAAGGAGGTCCTGGCAGAGCTGATCGAGAAGCGGACCGGCATCCTCGTCGACCCCGGCGCTCTGTTCGATGTCCAGATCAAGCGCATCCACGAGTACAAGCGCCAGCTCTTGAACATCCTCGAGGCGATCGCGCTCTATGCAGCGATCAAGGCGCGGCCGCAGGCCGACTGGCAGCCGCGGGTCAAGATCTTCGCTGGTAAGGCAGCACCTTCCTATCAGCGTGCCAAGCTGATCATCAAGCTCATCAACGATGTAGCCGCCGTGGTGAACGGCGATGCCGAGATCGGCGACCGGCTGAAGATCGTCTTCATGCCGAACTACAATGTGAGCCTCGCCGAGCGCGTCATCCCGGCAGGCGACCTCTCCGAGCAGATCAGCACGGCCGGGATGGAGGCGTCGGGCACAGGCAACATGAAGTTCGCGCTGAACGGCGCCTTGACGGTTGGCACGCTCGATGGGGCCAATGTCGAGATCCGCGAGGCAGTTGGACCTGAGAACATCTTCATCTTCGGCCTCACGGCGGACGAGGTGATGGCACGCCGCAAGCTCGGTCATTCGGCTTCTGCTGCGATCGAGCAGCATGACGAGCTGCGCTCTGCCATCGAGCTGATCGAATCGGGCCTCTTCTCGCCCGGCCACCCCGGTCGCTATCGCCCGATCGCCGACGACCTGCGGCACCTCGACCACTTCATGCTGACCGCCGACTTCCCCTCCTACTGGGCGATCCAGCGGGAGATAGATGGCGTCTACAGGACGTCCGAGGCCTGGCTCCGCAAAGCCATTCTTAACACGGCGCATGTCGGCATGTTCTCGTCGGATCGGGCCATCGCCGAATATGCACGCGAGATCTGGCGCGTTCCGCTCGAGGTATCATGAAGGTCGTCTTCTTCGGTGCTAACGCACGACTCTTCTACGAGGGCATGGAGGCTGTCTGCTCCGTGCCGCTCGAGATTACCCAGATCGACGATGGCGATCGGGGCGAGGCCGCCCGTCGTGCCTTCGCCGAGGCAGAGGCGATCATCGGCATCCACTGGCAGGACCCGAGCCTCGATGTCCCTCGGCTCCGGCTCTACCACGTGGCGGCCGCTGGCCTCGACGGCATGCGGATGGACCTGCTTCCAGCGGGGGTGGCGGTCTGCAACTGCCATGGCCACGAGCCGGCGATCGCCGAGTATGTGATGCTCGTCGCCTTGCGGCATACCCATCCGGTGGAGGCGGCAGACCGCTTCCTGCGGCGCGGGGAGTGGCGCTGGTGCGCGCAGAGCGCGGGCGAGATGCGCGAGGAGCTTGGCGGCCGGACGATCGGCATCCTGGGCTTCGGCCATATCGGCCAAGCCGTCGCGGCGCGGGCCAAGGCCTTCGACCTTCGCGTCATCGCCGCCAATCGCAGCCCGATCCTGCCCGGGCCACACGTCGATCTCGCCCTGTCCCTGGGTGAGGTCGAGCGTCTCTACCGCGAGAGCGATGTTGTCGTCTGCTCCCTGCCACTCGCAGACGAGACGCGTTCCTTCGTCGATGCCGAGGCGTTCGGGCAGATGAGGCACGACGCGATGCTCATCAATGTCGGGCGTGGGCCCGTGGTCGATGAGGAAGCGCTCTACGAGGCGCTCCGCTCACGCCGGATCGCCGCCGCGGCGATCGACACCTGGTACGTCTATCCCAGCGCGGAGAACGCCACCCCACTGCCCTCCCGGCTGCCCTTCCACGAGCTCGACAACGTCTTGATGACGCCGCATCTCTCCGGCTGGACCCACGGCACGCGGCGGCGCCGGCAAGCCACCATGGCGGGCAATCTCGAGCGTCTCGCGCGCGGTGAGCCGCTGGTCAATCTCGTCCGCCCGGCTTCCTGACATCGAGCTGCTACGGCTTTTGGGCGGGTCGCTCGGTCCGCGGGCCCGCTATGGCCCCTGCCGGGCGCTTCCATGGAAGCTGCTATTCGCGCAGGCTTCTTGAAACTCTGCCCGAACTCCGTGACATGCTCGCGACGACGCGGCGGGAGTGGCACCCGCTCGTGCAGCCAGGATGGGGGGCAGGATGAGGATTGAGAATGTCGACGTCGGCCATTACCGGGTGCCTTTGCCGGTCACGCTGTCGGACTCGACGCACGGGGATATCACCGCCTTCGAGCTGATCACGGTGCGGCTGCGCGACACGGACGGGGTGGAGGGTCTCGGGTACACCTACACGGTCGGCCGTGGCGGGGCCGCGATCCACAGCCTCATCGAGCGCGAGCTGTCGCCTCTGCTGGCCGGCCAGCCCGCCGACCGCATCGAGTGGCTGTGGCAGAAGATGTGGTGGGCCCTGCACTTTGTGGGCCGGGGCGGACCCGTCAGCTTCGCCATCGCTGCGGTCGACACGGCGCTTTGGGACATGGCGGCGCGGCGGGCCGGCAAGCCTCTTTGGCGTCATCTGGGCGGATTCGATCCGCTAGTGCCCGCCTATGCCGGTGGGATCGACCTGCAGTTCACGCTGGACCAGCTTCTCCGTCAGACCGACGACAACCTGGCCAAGGGCTTCCGCGCGATCAAGATGAAGGTCGGTCGCGACCGCTTGGCCGAGGACGTCGAGCGGGTGCAGGCCATGCGGGGCCACCTCGGTCCCGACATCCCTTTGATGGCCGATGCCAACATGCGGTGGCCTGTCGAGGATGCGATCCGCGCCGCCCGGCGTCTCGAGCCCTCCGATCTCGTGTGGCTTGAGGAGCCGACCATTCCGGAGGATGTGCGCGGGCATGCGCGGATCATGCGCGAGGGCGGCCTGCCCATCGCGACCGGCGAGAACTTCCACGGACTAGCCGAGTTCGAGGCGATGATCTCTGGCGGCGGCGTGGCCTTTCCCGAGCCCGACGTCGCAACCTGTGGCGGCGTCACGGTCTGGCTCAAGGTCGCCAAGCTGGCAGAGGCGCACAATCTGCGCGTCACCTCGCACGGCGTTCACGACCTGCACGTTCACCTTCTGGCGGCAGTGCCCAACCGCTCGTTCCTTGAGGTGCATGGGTTCGGGCTCGAGCGCTTCATCGCCGAGCCTCTGCGACTCGAGGACGGGCTCGCCGTCGCGCCGGAACGACCGGGGCACGGGGTGACGTTCGACTGGGCGGCGCTCGAGAAGCTGCGAGCCTGAGTCTCACGCGCTCGTTAGGCCGCGAGAGGACGATTGCGGGTAGGCTCGAAGGCGCTCGACAGAAGGAGACCGCCCATGCGCGCAATCGCCCTCGCCTTGGCCCTGCTGCTCCCGGCCGGCGCGGCGCTCGCCCGGATGCCGGACGAGCTGCCGGGCTGGAAGATTATCCCCACCTCGTCGAGCTTCACCGAGCTCGTGCAGCGGGTCGAGGCGGCCATCGGCCAGAGCCCTCTCAACGTCGTCTTCAAGGCGAGCCCGAACCCCGGGGCGGCGAAGCTCGGCACGAGCCTTCCGGGCAACATGGTAATCGGTGCCTATGCGCCGAAGTTCGCCATCCGCAACCTCGAGGCCAGCCTGCCCTCGGGGATCGAGCCGCCGCTCCGCTTCTATCTTACCGAGAACGAGGACGGCACGAGCACGCTCGCCTACAAGCTGCCGAGCGCCGTCTTCGCACCCTATACGGATGGTGGCGCTGCGCTTCAGGCACTGGGAAGCGAGCTCGACGGCATCTTCGCCACGATCGCGCTGGAGGCGACGAAGCCTTGAGGTCGGTCTGCGATGCGCCGTCGCGAGCCAGGAGGGGATGGTGTGATGGGGCGGCGACTGATCAGCTCCGGCTCCACCTTTGAGGCGGAGATCGGCTACTCCCGCGCCGTCGTGCAGGATGGCTGGGTGTTCGTCTCGGGCACGACCGGCTACGACTATGCCACGATGCGCCTGCCCGACGGCGTGGTCGAGCAGTGCCGTCAGTGCCTGTCGAACATCGAGGTGGCATTGCGCGAGGCCGGTGCCGGCTTCGAGCAGGTCGTGCGCGTCCGCTACATCCTTCCCCGGCGAGAGGACTTCGCGCCCTGCTGGCCGCTGCTGCGCGAGGCGTTCGGCCGATCGCGTCCGGCTGCGACGATGATCGTCGCCGAGCTGTTGGATCCGGCCATGCGCATCGAGATCGAGGTCACCGCGCGGCTTGCCGCGGCCTAGGCGTGAGCCGGATGCGGTGCGGGGAGCAGTCGCCGCACCGACGAGGAGTGAATGACCTCGCCCTGATTGACGTAGATCTCGTGGTTCTGCTCGATCCGGCTCGGATCGTAGCCGTAGTTCACGAGAATGCCGAAAAACTCGGCCATGCCCTTGGGTGATCTGTCGCCCAGCCAGTTGATGCGCTCCAGCCGGGCGCCGTTGCCGAGATGGAAGCGCGCCACCGGATCCCGCGGCCGCGTTCCCCGCTTCTCGCGTACCAGATAGTGGGCACAGAGCCTGAGGAGCTGCGTCTGGAGGCGCCCCGCGACCTCCGGATCGTCCTGCCAGTCCGGCTCGTTCAGTGCGGTCAAGAGGCCCCGCTGCTCCTCCGTCAGCAACCCCTCCCTTCCGGTGGTGCGTTCCTCGTTGAGCCAGGCGGCAAAGCCTGGCACCGGTGAGAGGGTGGCGAAGGTGCGCAGCTGCGGCAGCTCCAGCTTGAGGCTCTCGACCACGAGCTTGATGAGGAAGTTGCCGAGCGTGACGCCGCGGAGCCCATCCTGGCAGTTGCTGATGGAGTAGAAGACGGCGCTGTCGGCCTCGGTCGGCTGGCTCTCCGGCTGGTCGCTTGCCAGCAAAGGCTCGATCCGGTCCGCAATGCCCTCCGTGAGCGCGACCTGGACGAAGATCAGCGGCTCGTCGGGGAGGGCAGGGTGCAGGAAGGCAAAGCAACGGCGATCCGCGGCGAGGCGGCGCTTCAGCGCCTCGAGCGCCGGAACGCGGTGGACCTTCTCGTAGCGCATCAGCTTCTCGAGCAGCGAGGCCGGGCTGTTCCAGTCGATGCGGCTGAGCGCAAGAAAGCCCGGATTGAACCAGCTCGTCAGCAGATGGTGCAGGTCGGCGTCGACCTCGCGAAGCTCCGGGTGATGGGGCAGAAGGGCCAGAAGCTGCGCGCGCAGCGCCACGAGGGCCCGGGTCCCGCCCGGCGCCATGTTCATGCGCCGGAACAGCTCCTGCCGTGGCGGCTCGGCGGCCTGCCTCAGCGCGACCAGCGTCTCGAGGCTCTGCTGGGCCCGGTAGGCGTCGACCGCCTCAGCGATCCTATCAGGGTCCGGCCCGAAATCGCTCGCGAGGCGCTGGAAGAAGGCGAGGCGGCCGGCCTCGGGCAGCGTGCGAAAGAGAAGGACGAGCTCGCGGGCAAGCGCGATGCCCGAGGCCTCGCCGCGGGTCGAGAGCAGGTCGCCGGCCAGGGCCTCGATGCCGCGACGCCGGGCGCTCTGCCGCACCCGCAAAAGGTCCCGGCCCGCGTCGGCGATCGACACCATGAGCTGATCGAACACGCTCGGGAGCATCGGGCCGTCTCCATCAAATCGAGATCGCTTCCGATCCTACCGCCAGCAGGGAGGCGGCGGAACGGAGCCGCGCGGTGAGCCGCCATCCGATACCGCCCGGACCACGAAAGGAGACGGGAGGAACAAAGCAAGAAAGCATCGGTTACGGCGTCAAGCCAAGAATACGATGTGGGAGAAGACCGTTGAGTGACAAGCAGGAGTGGGGTGGAGGAAGCGCCAGTGGCGCCGAGCCTCCGACCGATACGAGCGCGTCAGCCGCTGACGAGCTTCGCAGACGAGCCGCTGGTGCGGGCGAGCGCATGCGCGAGGAGGCGGAGACCGCAGCAGCTGGCGCACGCGTCCGCGCTGAGCGGGGCCGAGAGGACATCGCCGATGAGGTCGGCACCGTCGCCCGCCATCTCCAGGAGTCGGCAAGCGAGCTGCGGCAGCGCGACGCTTGGCTCGCCGGCGTCCTCGGCCGTGGCGCCGACGAGCTGGACGGGCTCGCCCGGTCGCTCAAGGATCGCGATCTCGGCGACATCGTGACGTCGCTCGACCGGTTCGCGCGACGCCAACCGGGCCTCTTCATGGGCGCTGCGGTGGGCCTGGGCTTCGCGCTGACGCGGCTCGCCAAGAGCTCGGCCGACCGCCGGCATGAGGAAGCACCCCGCACCGCGCCGCCCGTGCCGCCGCTCGCGACGCCATCCCCTCGCCCCAGCGCCACGCCGCCGGCGGGCAGGGGCTACGGGCAAGGAGGCCTGGCATGACCGAGAGCACCTTCGAGCAGCGCCGGTTGGGCGACCTCCTGCGCAATGCCGCCACCGACCTCGTGGCGTTGGTTCGTGGCGAGATGGCGCTCGCTCGGAGCGAGGCCAAGGACAGCATGCGGCAGGTCGTCGTGGCGGTCGTGTCGCTGCTGACCGGCGCGCTTGTCGCCTTCGCTGCGCTCCTCATCCTCCTGCAGGCGCTCGTGTTGGTCCTCAGCAACTACATGTGGGATTGGGTTGCCTCGATCCTCGTGGCCGTTGTTGTCGCCATCGTCGGCTTCGTCCTCATCCGCAAGGGCGAGACGGATCTGAGCGCAGCCCAGCTGGCGCCAACCCGGACGGCAGAGAACCTTCGCCGGGACGCCAACCTTCTGAAGGAGCAGGTGTCGTGACCGCATCGGCCGAGACCCGGCGCATCGAGCGCGAGCTGGAGGATACGCGGCAGCGGCTCGATCGGAGCCTGACGGAGGTGCAGGCGCGGCTGGCGCCGGGCCGCGTCGTCGACGAGGCTCTCATCTATGCGCGCGAGACGGGTGTGGCAGACTTCGGCCGAAATCTCGGCCGAAGCGTCCGCGACAACCCCCTGCCGGTCGCGCTCGTTGGCGTCGGGCTGGCTTGGCTCATGGCGGCCGACCGACGCGGTCCGCCTGCCGGATACAGCCAATCCGAGGATCTCGCGAGCCGCGCCCAGGCCGCCGTTGCGGCGTTGCAGCGCCAAGCTGGCGAGACCGAGGAGGCCTTCGAGCACCGCGCCTACGAGGCGAAGGCGCGCGTGCTCGAGATCAAGCAGGCGGCGGGAGATTCCGCCTCGGACTTCCGCGCACGTGTCGACGAGGCGATGGAGGAGCTTGGCCGTCGCTACGAGCGGACGCGCGACAAGGCGACCGATGCGGTGCGCGACGGAACGCGTCGGGCTGGTGGAGCGGCTTCCGATGCCATGGGGCAGCTCCAGGACCAGCCCATGCTGATGGCGGCACTGGGTCTGACGCTTGGCTCCGCGATCGGAGCGTTCCTGCCGCCCACGCAAGCCGAGGACGAGTTCCTTGGTGAGGCTGGCGATGCGCTGCGGCATCAGGCGGCGGCGGGGGCCGACGAGGCTGTGTCGGCGGCGGGCCGGGTTGCCGAGCGGACGGCCGATGCCGCGCGCGAGGCTGTTGGCGACGAGATACCTCAGGAGTCGGCCGGCGAGCCACCGGCGCGCAGCCCGGTGACCGATTAGACCTGCCTGGTCGCGCAGATCTCAAGAAATCCAGCGGCCCGCGAGCACGCGGGTCCGCCTAATAGGGCGAGGACATGTACAATATCTTCTATATCATCGGCGTGATTGTCGTCATTTTGGCCATCCTTTCATTTCTCGGCCTTCGCTGAGGCGGCTCTCCGTCTCACCTCGCATGACGGGTGACGCCGTTGCCCGCCATGCGAGGTCGCGCTAGGCTCCGCCGCCCAGTGGTCGGGTATCCTCGCCCGACATGAAGACAAGGCGGCGTTGCTTGTGGTGAGGAGAGTTCAAAGGCGGCTGCTGCGCGCCGAGGAGCAGGCCGCCCATTTCGATCGCACCCGCAGTGATCATCGAACGGAGATAGCGGAGGACTATGTCGAGCTCATTGCCGACCTGATCGACTGCACCGGCGAGGCGAGGGTGGTCGACCTCGCAGGTCGGCTGGGCGTGACCAGCGCCACCGTCAACAACACGATCGCGCGGCTGCAACGCGAGAGGCTGGTGCGCTCCGAGCCGTATCGCTCGATCTTCCTCACGGATGCCGGACGTGAGCTCGCGCGCGTGTGTCGCGAGCGCCACGCGATCGTGGTGGCGTTTCTGCGGGCGCTGGGCGTGAGCGAGGCGACGGCGGCGATCGATGCCGAGGGGATCGAGCACCATGTTAGCCGTGAGAACTCTCGATGCTTTCGCTCGCCTGACGCGAACCGCGCGCCTTCCTGATAAATCGGAATGATCCTCAGGTGAGGATGAGCTTCCGGGCGACGAAGGCCTCCGCGAAGCGCGACGGAGCCCCGCACTCGAGGCCGCGCAGGCGGGCCAGGCCGCGAAAGGTGTCGGCGTCGAACCATTGCCTCGACCGCTGCGTGCCGAAATGTTGCTCCAACAGGGCGATCTTGCGCGCGATCAGGGGCTCCTCGAGCGGGACGTAGACGTTGGGTGGGGCCAACTCGCCATCGTACTTCGGAATCTCATACTCGAGGATGAGATGGTCGCGGAACGTGTTCCAGGTGAGTTGGCAGACCTCCCGGTGGTCCTGATGCCGGTCGTTGCGCGCGTGCGTGAGGATGAGGTCGGGGGAGGGCGCCTGTTTCAGGGTCTCGAACCATGCCTTGAGGGCGCCACCGACATAGGGGAAGTGGCCGTCTTGAAAGTCCATGACGTCGACGCGGGCGCTGGTGGCGTCGGCGAGAAAGGCGGCGGCGCTGGAGCGGGCTTCCTCGGCTCGCTGGTCCCGCGCCGAGAGCACGCACCACACGACCTCGACCTCGATGTCGCGAGCCAGCAGCGAGAGGATCGTTCCGCCGCAGCCGATCTCGATGTCGTCGGCATGGGCTCCGAGGCATAGAAGGCGTAGGCGCTGGCCGGGCAAGGCCAGCCCGAGCCCTCTCACGACACGCTACCCTCGCGCGTCCAGGGCAACCACGGCGTGTGGCCCTTCTCGAACATCTCCTCGAGGATCATCTTGTCCTTGAGGGTGTCCATCGAGGCCCAGAAGCCGCGATGCTTGTAGGCCAGCAGCTGGCCCGCCTCGATCAGGCGGTTGAAGGGCTCGACGACCAGCTCCTCGCCCGGCTGAATGTAGTCGAAGATGGCTCGGCGGAAGATGAAGAAGCCGCCGTTGATCCAGATCTCCGACTGATGGCTCGTCGTTATGCTGACCACCTTGCCTTCGGCGTCGACGTTGAGGAGGTGGTAGCTGAAGTTTGGCTGGACGGCGACGAACGCTGCCACCTTTCCGGACCGCTCGAACCAGCTGATCATGTGGTCCAGAGAGAGGTCACTGAGGCCGTCGCTATAGTTGGCGAGGAAGATCTCCTCGCCCTCGAGGGACGGGCGGATGGCCAGTAGCCGCTCGCCGATGTTGCGCCACATACCGGTTTCGACCAGCGAGACGCGCCAGTCCTCCTCGGGCTCGCCCAGCACGTCGACCCGGCGGCCGAAATCCGAGACAACGCAGTCACGATGCATGGATGGACGATAGTTAAGAAAGAATTCCTTAATCACATTGCCCTTGAAGCCGAGGCACAAGATAAAGTCGTGGTGGCCGAAGTGACGGTAGTATTGGATGAGATGCCAGAGAATCGGCTGGCTGCCGACAGGCACCATCGGCTTGGGCACATTCTCCGAATAATCCCGGATGCGTGTGCCGAGACCTCCGCAGAACATGACAACCTTCATGCCGCGAGTCTCCGCGGATCGACCAGCTGGACCTCTGGGATTGGCACGACGAACTGGCATCCCCACTCCGCGACATGGTGCATCTGCTGCATGATCTCGGTCTTCAGGTTCCATGGCAGGATCAGGATGAGGTCCGGCTTCGTCTCATCGATCCTGTCAGGAGGGAAGATCGGGATATGCGTTCCTGGTGAGAACCGACCATGCTTGTAGGGGTTCCGGTCGACTAGGTAGTCTAGGAAGTCCGTCCTGATGCCGCAGTAGTTGAGGAGCGTGTTGCCTTTCCCTGGAGCCCCGTAGCCGGCGATGCGCCGGCCGGCGCTCTTGGCCTCGATGAGAAAGCCGAGGAGCTTCCGCTTCGTCTCCGCCACGCGCGCGCCGAACCGCGCATAGCTCGCCGGGTCGGCCAGGCCCGCGCTCGTCTCCGCCTCGCGCAACCGGCCGACTTCCGGGGAAACGGGTGGACCGGCCATATCGGCATGGCGGAGGAAGATCCTGAGCGACCCGCCATGCGTCGGCAGCTCCTCGACATCGTAGAGGAGGAGCCCGTGCGCGGCTGCGATCCGCTCCACCGCGAGCAGCGAGAAGTAGGAGAAGTGCTCGTGGTAGATCTGGTCGAACTGGTTGCCTTCGATCGTCCGCAGCAGGTGCGGGAACTCGAGGGTCGCGGTGCCCGGGCGCTTCAGCAGGATCTGTATCCCGCCCACGAAATCATTGAGGTCTGGCACCTGGGCCAGCACATTGTTGCCGACGATCAGGTCCGCCGCAGACCCTTCGGCAACCAGCTGGTGCGCCAGGTCACGACCGAAGAACCCGACCCGCGTCGGGACCCCGCGCTCCGTCGCGGCGGCGGCGACATTGGCCGCGGGCTCCACGCCGAGCGCCGGAATGTTCTGCCGCACGAAGTGCTGCAGGAGGTAGCCGTCATTGCTGGCGAGCTCGACGACCTGACTCCGTGCATCGAGCTCGAGCTTTGTCGTCATGGCCTCGGCATAGCGCTGCGCATGGCGGACCCAGCTTTCCGAGAAGGAGGAGAAGTAGGCGTACTCGCTGAAGATCTCGCTCGCGCTGACGTATTCACGGAGCTGAACCAGAAGGCATGAGGCGCAGACCCGCACGTCCAGGGGGTAGAACGGCTCCATCCGGTCCAGATGGTCGGCAGGCAGGAAGCTCTCGCAGAGCGGGGACATGCCGAGATCGACCATGCCATGGGTCAGCGGCGTGCCACAGAAGCGACAGGAAGGCGTAGAGATCGAAGACATCAGGTGTCTCTCCAGCCCAAAGCACTGGGAACGATAGGTGGTACGGCTCGGCCGGTCAAACGCGCTCGCGGCTCGGACGCAGCCAGGGGAGCCGCGCTCCGCCGAGCCGTGAGGCGAGCGACGCAGGCAGGAAGGGCTCGAGGTCGGCCATCCCGACCACGCCGAGGGCAAAGAGCAGGACGAGGCCGACAAGCCCAAACAGCGCAAGCTCGAGGAGAAGGAACAGCCCCTCCGCGTGGAGAAGGGCGGATGGCACGGCCACGACAGCTGTCACGAAAGCCACGCGCAGCAGGATCGAAAGGCGTCCGAGGGGCGCCACCAGCCGGTGAACGGCCACCGCAGCCGCCAGGGCGGCCACCGCGGTCGCGGCGAGCGCGCCAACCGCAGCGCCCATGGCGCCGAAGTTCAGGACAAGAAGGACACTCGCCACCACGGCAAGGGGCACCACGGCCAGCGTCAGGAGCCCGGCGATGCCCGATCGGCCAGCGCCGATCAGGGCCATGCCGAAGGTCAGGTAGAACGTGAGGAAGAAGCCCTGTGCCAGGATCAGCAGGGCGAGAAACCGCCCCCCTCCCGCATAGGCGCTCGAGAACAGAAGCGCCACCACCGGGCCGGCATTGACCGCGATCAGGACGCAGCCGGGCAGAAGGACCATCAGCATGAAGCGCAGCGCACCCTCGAGCGCGCGCTCGGCGGCAGCCCGATCTCCTGAGCCGAAGGCCGCCGCGATCGAGGGAAGAAGCGCTGCCGAGACCGCATTGGCGATGAAGTTGGGCATCTTGGCGATCGTGGCGGCTGCGACGTAGAATCCCATGGTCGCCTTGGCGCTTGCGGCACCCACCGCGCCCAGCACCCAGAGATCGACGCTGGGCAGAATCTGTGTCCCGGCAGCGACAGCGGCCATGGCCGGGGCGAGGCGCAGGATCGGCCGCGCCTTCTCCAGCGTCAGCCGGAACGGCGCGAGGCCGACGGCGAAGATGGTGTAGCCGAGACCCGCCACCGACACGATGACATTGACGATGAGGGCGCCGACGGCGGTGGCCCCGATCGCCACCAGGATCAGCACGCCAACGACCCGCGTGACGCCATAGATGGTAAGCGACAGGCTCTCATGCAGAAACGCGCGGCGCCCATTCAGGATATGGAAGAGCGTCGCGTAGAGCCCGTAAACCGGGATATCCAAGGCGGCGATGCGGAAGAGGCGGGCACCGTCCGGGATTCCGAAAAGATGGCCGAGCGCCGGCGCTCCGGCCAGCACGATCACGAAGAGAAGGAGATAGGAGCCGATGGAGAGGGTCAGGCCTGTCGCTTCGGTCGCCGGCTCCGAGCGCCCGGTGTCCGCGATCAGCTTGCCCATCGCCTGGGCCAGCCCGGCACGCCCCATCAGCTCCATCGCGACGAGAAAGGAGTAGACGATACCGTAGACGCCGTAGGCAGCCGGGCCCAGCGATCGCGCTAGGATCACGGTCGACAGGTAGCTGCAGAGCATCAAAGCGAGCTGGGCGGCCAGATGAAAGGCCGTGCCGTGGGCGGCCTTACGTGTAAGGTCGGACATTGGAGGCCGGTATCCCGCTGACAACACGAAGGACCCTGCCGGGCCGCAGAGCCGGACATGGCTAGCTGGTGGCACGACCGCCTGCAAGCTCCGAGCGCTGCTCGATAGTGGCGGCTGTACCCGGTGGATGCACGGTCTGCACGTGCCGGGCTGGTGAGGGATTATACGGTCTTATAGAAGGTCGGCGGGCGGCCGCACGGCCGGAGACGTTTGGGAGCGGACGCTATGCGGGTGATGGTCACGGGTCACGAGGGTTATATCGGCGCCGTCCTCGCGCCGATGTTGCGTGCGGCTGGGCACGATGTGGTGGGGCTGGACTGTGGCCTCTATCGAGGCGCCGAGGTGGCGCCGCTTGAGAGGTTCCCGGCGCTCGACCGGGATGTCCGTGACGTCGAGCCCCACGATCTCGACGGGATCGATGCGATCGTTCACCTGGCTGCTCTCTCGAACGATCCCTTGGGCGACCTCGACCCGAGGCTGACCTATGAGATCAACCACGAGGCCACCCTTCGTCTGGCGGAGCTCGCCCGACGGTGCGGCGTCGGGAGGTTCCTCTTTGCCTCGAGCTGCAGCGTCTACGGCGTGGAGGGCGGTGGGCTTGCCGACGAGACCAGCCCTCTCTCGCCGCTTACTCCCTATGCTGAGACCAAGATCATGGTGGAGAGGGACGTCGGGCGTTTGGCCGATGCCAGCTTCTGCCCGGTCTACCTGCGTTGTGCCACCGCCTATGGCGTGTCGCCGATGCAACGCTTCGACATCGTCCTGCCCAATCTTGTCGGCCACGCGCTGACGACGGGCAAGGTGCTGCTACGGACGGACGGCTCGTCCTGGCGACCGTTGGTCCATATCCGCGACATTGCGGCGACCTATCTGCATTTTCTCGATGCGCCCGTCGGCGCCATTCACAATCAGGCGTTCAACGTCGGCCGCACCAGCGAGAACCACAAGATACGCGAGCTCGCAGAGCACGTGGTGGAGGCGGTGCCCGGTGCCGTTCTCGCTTTCGCCGACGACGCCTCCCCGGACAAGCGCTCGTACCGCGTGAGCAGCGAGAAGCTGGCCACCGCTCTTCCGGACCTCGATCTGGTCTGGGACAGCCGCGCTGGTGCCAAGGAGATGTACGAGGCGATGGCCGGCGGCTACTTCGGTGAGAACCCGTTCGAAGGACCGCGTTTCATCAGGCTCAAGCACATCAAGGCTCGCCTCTCCGACGGCAGCCTCAGGGAGGATCTCCGGCCGTCAGGCGGCCGACGCGCGGTCGCCTGACAGGACGAGCCGGGGCCTTGGCCCCGGCTGCCGCGGCGGGTACGGCTCAGGCCGCTGCTGCTGCCGGATGGGCTCGGTGCACGTCGATCAGGGACAGGTCCAAGGGCTGCAGGTCCGCGACCCTCAAGAAGTCTCCAAGGGTCGTGCCGATGGCCTCGCTGTCGGGGTTGGGTCCGCCGCGTCCGCTCTGCAGATCCGCGAGGTCGACTGTCCTGAAGTCGATGCTGAAGCGGGTCTTGCCGGCGCGGTTGGGAGCTGTGGCATGGAGGTGGCAGCCGGAGAAGACCATGACGTCACCGCCGCGCCCGGCGATGCGGAACTCACCGCTCGTGTCGATCGGCGCCTTCGGCAGCGGATGCGGCCGGACATCGGCCTTGACCTGCTGAGCGGCCTGATGGCGGGCGTTGGCGACCCAGCCGTCATAGTCGAAGCCTGCGGAACCGTTCGGAACGGCCTCGCGGAAGTAGCGCGGGAACATCGACATCGCGCATTCGGGCGGGATGTCGAACACCGGCAGCCAGAAATTCACCACCGCCACGGGATGTGCGTACCAAGTGTCGCGGTGCGCCTTGTAGGCGTAGCTTACTCCCGAGGTCAGGAAGTCGTCGCTCGGCACGACGCGCAGGCGAGGTAGATCAAAATAGGTGCTCATCGGGTCGGAGCCGAACGCGAGCACGAACTGCTGCATCAGCTGCTTTGTTCGCTGGCCGTTCGTGAACGACGACTTCAGCGGCCCTGCGCGCTTAATGAACTCGTCGACAGAAAGGGCGTACTGCGCCTTCTCCGGGTCATGCGGAGCAAAGGCCTCGCGGATCATGCTCCGGGCATGCTCGCAGAGAGCGATCAGTCCGGGCAGTCCGTTGTAGATGAGGATATCGCCGTCGAAGACTCGCTGCCGACGCGTCTCGTCAGTGTAGGTGGGGTTGAGCTGGATGCCGATCATCAAGATGTCCCGTCGGCCAGAAGAGACGGCACTGCGCATACCGCGCCCGCGACGTGCCGACGGCACGTCTTTCGCGTCGCAGCCTCGGCTGCCGGGATGGCCGCTAGCCCGGAGTATAGGCCGAAGCTAGACGATGAGCCCGCATCGCCGGCTTGTCCAGGCCGTCTTCAGCCGCATGGCATCCCTGGCTATGCTTCTGAGATGCGCTATTTCTTCGCATAGGGATTGCCGAGGACCCAGGTCTCGCGGCTGAGCGGGTCGACACCGGAGCGACGGGGGTGATCCAGCACATGCAGGGTGTGGATCTGGTTGAGCCAAGCGCCGTTCTTGAAGATGCGCTTCTCCCGCAAGGCGGTGAAGGGGTGCACCTGGCGGAGCCGGTGGTCGCGGTTGAACTCCGTCACCGCCAGGAGCTCGCCGACGGCGGGATTGGCGCTGTCCATCAGGACGGCGCCCAGATAGACGAGGGTCATGGGCAGGTAGCGGTCGGCCGGGCCCTCAAAGGCCTTCATGGCGTCGATCGTGCTGGAGTAGAAGGCGAGATCGAGCGAGAGAAAGCCGATTGGCGCGTCGAGCTCGTCCAGGAAGTCTCGGGCGGTCTCCGCCATTGGGCCATAGATGACGCGCGTGCCGGCCGGCACGTTGCGCTCGACCAGCGCCCGGTCCGGGGTGGGAAAGTCTCCTTCGACAAACTCCTCGGGATAGTCCCGATAGTCCAGCCGGACGTGGCATGCCGGTCCCGCTATCGAGACCGATGAGCCCGATCTCGACGCCTGTCGTCCTCGTAACCTGCTTGCCGATCTGGGCAAGGTTGACGAGCCCCGCACCCGCCGCGATCCCGAACTCGACCGCATAGATCTTGGGGATGCCCATGGCCTTGGCGTAGTCGGCTGCCTTCAGGAGGCAGAAGGCGTAGCGGCGGCGGTCGACGAGGTCGAACGCCACCTTGGCTCGGAAGCTGCCGAACAACGCCACGAAGGCGCTCGCGATGTTGAGATGGAGCGGCTCGGCGAGACGGTCGCGAAGTGCCCGCTCCCAAAAAGCGCTGCCCATGATCTCTCGAAGGTTCATGAGGTTACCGTCCCGTTCGGTGGCGGCGGACGAGACCACAGCGCTCACGAGGACGCAAGCTGCCGAGCCGCTGCAGGAGCCCCCTTGGCGGGGAACTCTCGCTACCATGATACAACTACGGGGGGTGTTGCCCTTTTGACCCAGGGCGCCTCCGGGGGTAGTCCTATTCGGCGCTCGGCATGGCTTTTCGATTGGCCGGCCGCGGCGCCGCTCCTAGAGTGGCAACAATTCGATCCCTGCTTGGGCCCCGATCGGTCCATATGGCGAGCATGAGAATGGCGGTAAGAAGGGGCGACGGAGCGCCGCTGGTAAGTGTCGGGTTGCCAGTCTATAATGGCGAGAATTTTTTGGGAGACGCTGTGAGTTCTGTCCTCGGGCAGACCCTCGGCGACTTCGAGCTTCTGATATCCGACAACGCTTCCACGGATCGCACGGAGGAGATGTGCCGGGCGCTTGCGGCGTCCGACCGCCGGGTGGTTTACCGTCGGCAGGAGCGGAACGTCGGAGCCGCAGCCAACTATAACCACACCTTCGCGATGGCGCAGGGCCGATACTTCAAGTGGCTCGCGCATGACGATCGCATCCAGCCCACCTATCTCGAGCGGACCGTTGGTGCGCTCGAGGCCGAGCCCGAGGCCGTTCTGTGCAACACGGTGATCGACTATATCGAGCCCGGCGGGCAAATCATCGGCGTCTACGAGACGGTCCTGGCGCACGCTGACCTGCCGAGCCCATCCGAGCGCTTCGGCGTCATGATCTTGCGAGCCCATTCCTGTGCCGACATGTTCGGGGTGATGCCGCGCAAGGCCATGCTGCACTCGCTGCTGCACAGCGACTTTCACGGTGCCGACCGTGCGTTGCTGGCGCAGATGGCGCTGCGCGGGCGTCTGATCCAGCTGCCCGAGCATCTCGTGCAGATGCGCGAGCACGCGGCCCGCTACACCCGAAGCCAGTCGAGCGCCCGCGAGCGTCGCGCTTGGCACGACCCGACCGGACGGAGCTGGTTCCATCTCCCGACTCTGCGTCTCTATCACGAGTACTGGCGCATGGTGCGGGCCGCCGACCTTCCGCCCGAGGAGCGGCGGCGTTGCTACGCCAAGCTGGCCCGGTGGTGGACGGTGAACTGGAACAGCCTGCGCGTCACGACGGACGCGATCGCCATCGTGGCGCCGGAGTTTGTCGGCTGGGCCGAGCATACGAAGAAGCGCTTCTTCGGCGCTGCGCCGGGCCACTTTGATGTGCCTGCCGAGGCGTCCCTCGGGCACTCCGCCGGCTCTCACGGCAAGGAGAGCCGGCGCTGACTGCGGTCCTGCTCGGGGCCTAGGCAGGCCTCAGCTCGGGGCTCAGCCCAAGCGAGCGCAGCATCGCCCCGATCTCCTCGAGATAGAGCGGATTCATCACCACCACGACGTCGGGACGCAGCGCCACGAGGTCTTTTGGCCCGACGATCACTTCCCCACTGCCGGGGAGGTATCGGCCCCAGCGGTGCGGGTTCACGTCGACGACCGCGACAACCTCCTGCTGGGGCCGCATCGTCGCGAGGTAGGCGACCCCCTTCGAGCCCGACCCCCAGATCGCCACACGCCGACCGGCCGCGCGCCAGCTCGCGAGCTCGGCCCGATCGGCTGCCAGGCGCTCGCCCACGCCCTGCCCGAAGGCGCGGGCGGCCTCGACGAGGCAGGGCGGCGGCGGCCCGAGGGGAGCTGCGGCAGCTCCCCTGGCGATGCTTGTCTCGACGGTGAGGTATTGGCCACCATAGACCTTGACCACCTCGCCGACCACGAAGCCCGTCTCCGCCAGCAGCCGCTTCAGGGCGTGCGGCGAGAAGTAGAGCACGTGCTCGTAGTAGACGTCCCAAAAGGCGCGCTCGGCCAGGATCCGCTCAACGTCCGGCACCTCGAAGAACAAGACTGTGTGCGGGCTCGCCTCCAGATTGTGCCGGACCAGCTCGAGCAGGGCCCGGGGCTGGCCGACATGCTCGAGGGTATGGCGGCAGCAGACGAGATCCGGGCGCAGCGTGGCCTCGCCTGGCCCGTACAGCGTGGCGTGGATCTCGAGCCCGGGTATCGAGCGATGTGCCGGATCGGGGCGGTAGGCGGGATCGAAGCCTATCGCCCGGCCCATGCCCGCCTGGTTGAGCGCCACCAGGAACTCGCCCTTGCCGCAGCCGATCTCGACGACGGTCTTGCCCGCGAGGTTGTGGCGCCGGACCAGCGTCCTCGCGAGCTCCTCGATGAAGGTGCGAAAGCGTGGCGAGTAGCCCTGGGCATCCTCGTAGTTGGGATCGTAGAGCACGTGCCGCGCGTCGAAGGCGCGGTTGAAGGCGAGGCCGCAGTCCAGGCAAAGCACAAGATCCAGCCGGCCTTTCGGCACCGCCAGCGCCGAGCCGCGGTCTCGGTGCAAAAGCGTGCTCTGCACGGGAAGCTCGTCCACCGCGAAGATCGGCAGCTGCTCGGTCGAAGCGCACACAGGGCAGGGAACGGGCGTCTCGAAGGAGTGCTGCTCGGTCATCGATAATCCGGCGCTGGCGGTTGGGTCAGTGCCCGCAGAAGGCACCTTAGAGTATGCAAGGTCCGGGAACGCTGTCCATGGACGTTGCGTCACACTCCTCGTCGAGTGTCACGCCGCATCTGCGTCGGGCGCGAACTCCTCGCGGATTGCCGCGTCGTGCTGCCCGAGCGTCGGAACCCGCGTGCGCTCGACGGGCTCGCCAACGACGAGGGCGCCCGGCCCCAGCACGGAGACCTGCTTTCCCCCCGCCGTCGTGACCGGCCAGACACGGTTCTGGGGATGATGAAGCAGATCCTCGAGGGTTGAGAGGCGGCCGTAGGCGATGGCCGCCCGCTCGAGCAGGGCGCAGACGCCCTCACGGTCGTGCCGGCCCAGGGCCGCTCGGAGCGCCTCGTCCAAGGCCCCTCGGTTGGCGACCCGATCTGGATTGGTGCTGAAACGCGGATCGGATGCGAGCTCGGGGCGCTCCAGCACCTCGCTGCAGAGCCGCCGCCATTCGCGCTCGTTCTGGATCGCCAGCAGCACGGAGCCACCGTCCCCGCAGGGATAGGCACCATAGGGCGCTATGGTCGGGTGATGGAGGCCGAGGCGAGGCGGCTCGTGCCGGCCATAGGCCCAGGTGAGGTAAGGCACGTTCATCCAGTCGCCGATCGCGTGAAAAAGAGAAACCTCGATGGCGCGTCCCTGGCCGGTCCGCTCGCGCGCGAACAGGGCACGAAAGAGCGCCGAGGTCGCTGTCATGCCGGCCGCGATGTCGCAGACGGAGATGCCCACGCGCGTCGACTCGTCGCCGATGCCGTTGACCGAGGCGAGCCCGCTCTCGGCCTGGACCAAGAGATCATAGGCCTTGAGGCCGCGGAACGGGCCGGTCGATCCATAGCCGCTGATGTCGCAGGTGATGAGGCGCGGGAAGCGCTGGCGCAGCGCAGCTGCGCCGATGCCCAGCCGGCCGGTGGCGCCGGGAGCAAGGTTCTGGAGGAAGATGTCGGCCTGCTCCAGCATGCGCAGGAGAAGGGCCATGTCGGCCTGGTCCTTGAGATCGAGCCGCACCGACTCCTTCCCACGGTTCAGCCACACGAAGTTGACGCTCTCGCCTTCGCAGTAGCGATCGTAGCCGCGCGCGAAGTCGCCTTCCGGCCGCTCGACCTTGATCACCCGAGCACCCGCATCCGCGAGGTTGCGCGCAGCGAGGGGGGCCGCCACGGCCTGCTCGAGGCTGACGACCAGGATGCCTTCGAGATCGGTTGCCATGGTCCTGGAAGCCTCCTCCAACATTGGAATTCACAGTCTTCACTGCGCCGAGCATCGAGGGTTCGACCCTGCCTCGCAACCACTTGCGCTGTGGCGACGGTGCCCGTCGCTCGCACGAAAGCCGGAGTCCCGGCGCCGCAGGAGACGGCCGAGCGCCATGATAGGCGGGACCTCAGACGGGTCAGCGGACGGTGCCAGGGCGCCGTCGCGAGGTTCCCCGTCCGAGGTGCTTTGCCATGTCGACGCGTGATCGGATGCTGGGCCTCCTGGCGGCGCGACGGCCGGGCTGGGGTCTGCCGGGCGCCTTCTACACGGACCCTGACCTCCATCGCCTGGACATGCAGGAGATCTTCGGGCGGAGCTGGATCTTCGTGGGTCTGAGCTGCGAGATTCCCGAGCCCGGGAGCTGGACGACGGTCCAGATCGGCGACGACGCGCTCGTGCTGGTACGCGGCCGGGACGGAGCCATCCGCGCCCTCCACAACAGCTGCCGGCACCGCGGCGCCCGGGTCTGCCTCGAGGGCCGCGGCCGGTCCGCCCAACTCGTCTGCCCCTATCACCAATGGAGCTACGATCTCGAGGGCCGTCTCGTGAAGGCCCGCTACATGGGCGAGGGCTTCGAGGTCGACGGTTTCCGCCTGAAGGAGGCGCATCTGGAGAATGTCGGCGGCTGGCTCTTCGTCTCGCTCGCCGACGATCCGCCCTCCATCGAGCCCTTCCGGCAGGACGTCCTGCCCTTCCTCCAGCCCGTCGAGATCGACAGCTGCAAGGTTGCGTTCGAGAGCAACATCGTCGAGGAGGGCAACTGGAAGCTCGTGATGGAGAACAACCGCGAATGCTATCATTGCGCGGGCAGCCATCCCGAGCTCTGCCGCACCCTCTCGGAGTACGATGCGGTCGATGATCCGCGCGCCGACGCCGCCTATCTCGACCTCCTTGAGCGCCAGGGCAGGCACTGGGCGGAGCTGGGCCTGCCCTACCTCCCGACCCCGGCGAGCCTCGCCTACAGGGCGGTGCGCCTGCCATTCGTCGAGGGCGCTCTCGCGATGACAATGGACGGCGGGCTGGCCTGCCGCCGGCTGCTCGGCCGGCTCACCGATCCCGATCTCGGCTCGGCGCGCATGCTGAGCCTGCCGAATACCTGGAACCATCTGGGTGCCGACCATGTCGTGGCGTTCCGGGTCCTGCCGCTCGGGCCCGAGCGGACGCTCGTGACCACGAAGTGGCTGGTCCACAAGGATGCCGTGGAAGGCGTCGACTACGATGTCGGCCGTCTCACGGAGGTGTGGCTGGCCACCAACGACCAGGACCGGAGGCTCGTCGAGATAACCCAGGCGGGCGTGCGATCGAGCGCTTACGAGCCTGGGCCCTACTCGCCTGTGATCGAGGTGGGCACGAGGAGCTTCGTCGACTGGTACACCTGCGAGATGGCGGCGTGCCTCAGCCGTGAGGAGCCTGCCTCGATGGTCGCGGCCGAGTAGCCGGCTCCGATTGACAGCCGGCCCGGCCGCGACGAAGGAGGGCAGGCGGGAGCCGCGTTGGCGGCTTCCTCCGCGTCGTCGATCAAAGGGAGGCACGAGGAATGCGGCTCGAGGGCAAGGTGGCGCTGATCACGGGCGCCGCCTCGGGATTCGGCAAGGGCATCGCCGAGGCCTATGTGCGCGAGGGTGCCAAGGTGGCCCTTCTCGACATCAACGAGACGGGCGCCCGAGCGGTCGCCGGTGAGCTGGGCGACGGCGCCTTCGGCATGGGTTGTGACGTCGGCAAGGCCGATTCCGTGCGCGCGGCCGTGGCCCGCACGCTCGAGACGTTCGGCGACCTCGAGATCGTGGTGAACAATGCGGGCGTGAGCCACCGCAACCGGCCGATGCTCGAGGTCGACGAGGCCGAGTTCGACCGCGTCTTCGCCGTCAACGTCAAGTCCATCTTCCACATGGCGCACGCGGCCGTCCCGCATCTGAAGAAGCGCGGCGGCGGCGCCATCATCAACGTCACCTCCACGGCCGGCATCCGGCCACGGCCCGGCCTCACCTGGTACAATGGCTCCAAAGGGGCCGCCAACACGATCACCAAGTCCATGGCGGTCGAGCTGGCACCGGACAAGATAAGGGTCTGCGGCATCGCCCCGGTGATCGGCCAGACGGCGCTGCTCGAGACGTTCATGGGCGTGCCGGACACGCCGGAGAACAGGGCGCGGTTCATCGCGACGATCCCCTGGGGCAGGATGAGCACGCCCGAGGACATCGCCAACGCGGCGGTCTTCCTCGCCACGGGCGAGGCGGAGATGGTCACCGGCGCCATTCTCGAGGTCGACGGCGGGCGCTGCATCTGAGACCCCAAAAGGAGCTGTGATGAGCGAGGCGGCGGAGAGCTATCGGCCGATCTTCCAGCGTGGTCCGGATGCGACCGACTATCGCCGCCTCGATCTGGCGCCGCCCGAGACCCTCGATCTCGGCGGGCGGCGGTTCCTCTCTGTCTCGCCCGACACGCTCACCGCGCTCGCCGAGACCGCCTTCAGCGACATCGCTCACTTCTTTCGCACCTCCCACCTGACGCAGCTCCGGGCGATCCTCGACGATCCCCTGGCCTCGGCGAATGATCGCTTCGTCGCGATGGAGCTCTTGAAGAACGCCGTCATCGCCTCGGGCGGGGCGTTTCCTTCCTGCCAGGACACCGGCACCGCCATCGTGGTCGGCAAGAAGGGCCAGCAGGTGCTGGTCGAAGGCGACCAGGAAGCGGCGCTCTCGGCCGGCATCGAGCGGACCTATGCCAGGCGCAACCTCCGCTTCAGCCACCTGGCGCCTCTCACGATGTACGAGGAGCGCAACACCGGCACGAACCTGCCGGCACAGATCGACATCGAGGCTGTCGCCGGCGATGCTTTCGACTTCCTCTTTGTCGCCAAGGGCGGGGGCTCCGCCAACAAGACGTTCTTGTTCCAGGAGACGCGGCGGCTGCTCGATCCGGAGCGGATCCTGGCCTTCCTCGAGGAAAAGCTGCGCGGCCTCGGCACCGCCGCCTGCCCGCCCTATCACCTTGCCGTGGTCGTGGGCGGCCTCTCGGCCGAGCAGTGCCTGAAGACCCTGAAGCTCGCGAGCTGCCGCTATCTCGACGAGCTGCCGACCAGCGGTGATGCGCTGGGCCGCGCCTTCCGCGACAGGGAGCTCGAGGCCCGGGTGCTGGAGCTGGCGCGCGAGCTCGGCATCGGCGCCCAGTTCGGCGGCCGCTACTTCGCCCACGACGTGCGGGTGATCCGCCTGCCGCGGCACAATGGCTCGCTGCCCGTCGGGCTCGGCGTCTCCTGCTCGGCCGATCGTCAGATCAAGGCCAGGATCACGAGCGATGGGATCTTCCTCGAGCGGCTCGACACCGATCCGGCGCGCTTCCTCCCCGAGACGGAGGTCGACATCGGCCAGGCGGTCCGCCTCGACCTCACGCGGCCGATGGCGGAGATCCGGGCCGAGCTCAGCCGGCATCCGGTGGCGACCCCTCTGCTCCTGAGCGGTCCGATGATCGTCGCCCGCGATCTCGTCCATGCCGAGCTGAGCCGGCGGCTCGCGGCCGGCGAGCCGCTGCCGGCCTACATGAAGGACCATCCGATCTACTATGCCGGCCCGGCCAAGACGCCCGAGGGCTGGGCGTCCGGCTCCTTCGGGCCCACCACGGCCGCCAGGATGGATCCCTACATCCCGGAGTTCCAGGCGGCCGGCGGCTCGCTCGTCACCGTCTCCAAGGGGAACAGGGCGCCCGCCGTCGCCCGGAGCTGTCGCGACCATGGCGGCTTTTATCTCGCGACCATCGGCGGCGCAGCGGCTCGGGTCGGGCGCGACATGATCCGCTCGGTCGAGACCGTGGACTTCGCCGCGTACGGCATGGAGGCCGTCTGGCGGATCGAGGTGCAGGACCTTCCCGCTTTCATCGTCATCGACGACAAGGGCAACGACTTCTACGCGCGTCGACGGACCGGGGAGCCGGCTCCTCAGCGGAGCACGAATTAGAAAAATACCAAGTATCGATTGTTATATAATCAAAATGTTGATTCGTTGGTGTGGAATAGATATATGCGCATCGTCCGATCATCCCTTCGGGGATGCCCGCCAGCATGCCGGGGCGGAGCTTGGCGATGCGCTACTTTCCGATCTTCCTCGATCTCGATGAACAGACCGTCCTCGTGGTGGGCGGCGGCGAGGCGGCGCTGCAAAAGCTGCGCCTGCTCTGTCGCACCTCCGCCGAGCTCCACGTCGTTGCCGCCGAGCCCTCCGAGGCCATCGAGGAGCTGGCGGCGACGCAGGCCATCCGGCTGAGCCGGCGCCCCTTCGCGACCCGCGACATCGTGGGCTGCCGCCTGGCGATCGCGGCGACGGAAGATGCGGTCGAGCTGGCGCACGTGACGGCAGCGGCACGCGCGGCGGGCGTGCCCCTGAACGCCGTCGACCGCCCCGACCTTTGCGACTTCCTCACCCCGGCCATCGTCGACCGTGACCCGCTCGTCGTCGCGATCGGCACGGAGGGCGCGGCACCGGTGCTGGCACGCCAGGTCAAGGCACGGATCGAGGCGCTGCTGCCGGGCCGGCTCGGCGCGCTGGCCCGCTTCGCCCAGGGCCTCCGTGCCCACATCGCCACGGCCCTGCCGACGAGCGCGCCGCGCCGCCGGTTCTGGGAGCGCTTTTTTGTCGGTGAGACCGCGCGCCGCTATCTCGCAGGCGACATCCGCGGCGCCGAGGCGGCGGTCGAGCGTGCCATCGAGGACGCCTCGGAGGGAGGCCCGACTGCGGGGCGGGTGAGCCTCGTCGGTGCCGGGCCGGGCGATCCCGATCTCCTGACCTTCAAGGCGCTGCAGGCGCTGCAGAGTGCCGACGTGATCGTCGTCGACCGGCTGGTCGACCGCCGCGTTCTCGAGGTGGCGCGCCGCGACGCCCGTCGCATCGAGGTCGGCAAGACGCCGGGCCGGCCCTCGACCAGCCAAGCGCAGATCGAGCGCATTCTGCTCCGCGAGGCCAGGGCCGGACACCACGTCGTGCGGCTCAAGGGGGGCGATCCATTCGTCTTCGGCCGTGGCGGCGAGGAGCTGGCGGCGCTGCAGGGCGCCGGCATCGAGGTCGAGGTGGTGCCGGGCATCACCGCGGCGCTCGCCTGCGCCGCAGCTGTCGGCCTGCCCCTCACGGCGCGGGGGGCCAGACGCTCCGTGGTCCTGATGACCGGGCATGCCAGCGACGGTCCGGCCGACCACGACTGGCGCGCCCTGGCGCAGCCGGGGCAGGTGCTGGCGATCTACATGGGCGTCGGTGCCGCCGGCCATCTCGAGCGATGCCTCCTGGGCGCGGGCATCGATCCCGAGACGCCCGTGACCATCGTCGAGAACGGCACGCTGCCGGCCCAGAAGGTGGCCGTGGGCAGCATCCGCGGTCTCGCCTGTCTCGTCATCGACAGCGCCATCAAGGGTCCGGCCATCATCTATGTCGGCGCCGCACCCGGGATGCGCCCTGCGGCGGAGCCCCGAGCCACCCCGCCGCTTCCCACGGTCGGCAGCCTTCTGGAGGGCATGGCATGACCCTGACCGTTCTTGCCGCCAACCACCTGATCGGCGGCGACGTCGTCTTTCTGACGGAAGCCGGCTGGTCGCCGGTCATCGACCGCGCCCGCTGCGCTGAGGGCCCGGGCGAGCTCTCCGCCCTCGAGGCCGAGGCTCGGGACGCGGTCGACCGTCAGATCGTCGTCCATCCCCGCCTGATCCTGGTCCGCCGCGAGGGTGGTCGCCTGGTACCGCTCGCGGGCGAGCAACGGCACTAGGCACAAGCCCCGAACCGCGCCGGCGGGCAGAGCCTGCTCGCGCCGAGGAGGCCCGAGATGTCGCGCATCGAGCCTGTTGCTCCGGCCTGCGGTCCCTGGCGCCTGATCGGCGCGGGCGAGGACATTCCCGCCGGCGTGCCCGTGATCCTGGACCTCGGTCGCCTCGAGGAGGAGGCGGAGCATCTCTTCCATCGCCGCTCCAGCCTCGGCGTCCTGACGCGGCCGGAGGAGGCGGCCGATCGTCTGGTGCCCTGGCTCCGGCGCCTGGCGCTGGTGGCGCTGGCCGCCGAGCCGGGCAGGGAGGGCGCGCTCCTCGAGGCCGCGCGAGCGCTCCGTCAGCACCATGGCTTCGTGGGCGAGATCCGGGCGGTCGGGCTCCTGGCCGAGGATCGGCTGCCCGAGATGCGCGACGCCGGCATCGACCCGTGCGGTCTCGCGAGCCTCGACGCCGCCACGCCATCTTGACTTATCCTCGGCGCATGGGCACATGCGGTCTGTCGCTTCTGCGGCATCGAGGTCTCGGCCGCGTAACGGCGGCCCGCCCTGCGGGCTCGATCCTGCCCAGTCCTCGCCAACCATATTCGTCGACTCCCAGGCTACGCGGGGCGTCGTGCACGAACCCCCCGCTGACGCGGACGTCCGGTCAATAAGGGCCAGGGCGCCGTGCGGCCTGAACCGAAAGCCTCTTTCATATCATGAGTTTCGAAGAACTCGGCCTCGGCGCGCCCCTCCTGGCGGCGCTCGCCGGCCAGGGCTATGACGCGCCCACCCCCATCCAGGCCCAGGCCATTCCCCAGATCATGGCCGGCCGCGATCTTCTGGGCATCGCCCAGACGGGCACCGGCAAGACGGCGGCCTTCGCGCTGCCGATCCTCCATCGCCTGACCCTCGACCGCAAGAAGGCGCCGCCGCGCGGTTGCCGCGTTCTCGTCCTGGCGCCGACGCGTGAGCTGGCGGCCCAGATCGAGGACAGCTTCCGCACCTACGGCAAGGGCTCGCGCCTTACCTCGACCGTGGTGGTGGGCGGCGTCTCCTTTCCGCCGCAGGCGCGTATCCTGAGCGTCGGCGTCGACATCCTGGTGGCCACGCCCGGGCGCCTGATCGATCATATGGACCAGCGCACGCTGCAGCTCGACGGGGTCGAGGTGGTGGTGCTGGACGAGGTCGACCAGATGCTCGATCTGGGCTTCATCCACGCCATCCGGCGCGTCGTCCGCTCCCTCCCGAAGGAGCGCCAGAGCCTCTTCTTCTCGGCCACGATGCCGAAGGAGATCGGCACCCTCGCGGGCGAGCTGCTGCGCGACCCGGCCGAGGTGCGGGTGAGCCCCGTCGCCACGACCGTCGAGAAGGTCGAGCAGCGCGTCGTCTTTGCGACCGCCGAGCAGAAGCGGCCCCTCCTGCTCGAGACGCTGGCCGATCCCGCGGTGACCCGCGTGCTGGTGTTCACCCGCACGAAGCACCGCGCCGATCAGGTCACGCGCCATTTGGAGGCGGCCGGAGTTGATGCGGCGGCTATCCACGGCAACAAGTCGCAGAGCCAGCGCGAGCGGGCGCTTGCCGGCTTCCGGAACGGCCGCACCCGGGTGCTGGTCGCGACCGACGTCGCCGCGCGCGGCATCGACGTCGACGGCATCAGCCACGTCGTGAACTACGACCTGCCCAACGTGCCCGAGAGCTACGTCCACCGCATCGGCCGGACCGCCCGGGCCGGTGCCGCCGGCATCGCGATCTCCTTCTGTGACGGCCAGGAGCGGCCCTACCTCAAGGACATCGAGAAGCTGATCCGCCGCCGCATCTGGTCCGATCGCTACGAGGGCAAGGGCCGGATGGTGAATGTCGGGCAGGCCGCCGAGCTTCCGCCGGCCGAGGAGCCCCGGCCCGTGGCACGCCAGCGCCCCGCGGGCCCGTCGCGCGGGCAGCACAGCCGCCAGCGCCCCCAGGGCAATCGCCCAGCCAACAACAATGCCGGTGCCGGCCGCGGCCGTCCCCAGGGTCCGCGCCAGGGCGAGCGCCGCAGCGCCGCCCGCTGAGCGGGCTCTTCTACCGACACGTGTCAGTGCTGCGCTGCGCCGCGGCGGATGTCCTCGACGGAGACGTCGAGAGCATCGGCCGCGGCGAGCCAGCGGCTGTCCGTCGTGAGCGCCCGGGCCTTCTCGATCCTGGCGAGCGCCAGGCAGGCACGGTCGCCTAGCGGCAGGCCATAGGCCCGCGTCAGCGGCCGCAGGCGGCCGGCCAGGCCTCCGCGCTCACTCGTCCCGCCCGGCGCGGCGGCGATCCTGCTCCAGTTCTGCCGCCAGATCGGCGCCCACCGACACGTGACGCCGCACCCGGGCCTGCACGCCACGGACCACCGATGCCAGCGGCTCCAGGATCATTCGTCCGTCTTCTACGCGCACGAGGAGGGGGCCGCCCAACTCGAGCCCGAGCTCGGCACGCAGCGCCGCCGGCATCGTCAGCCCCCCATCCGGTCCCATCCGTACGTGCGTGCGCCTCATGAATCCCGCCTCACCATCAAGCAGCGCTGGTCGCGCGCCTTGGTCTCGACCTCGATTCTTTGAGCATCCTCTCGACCACCTCAGCCAGCCTGGGCGGCTCTGGCGTGACGTCCGGCGACAGGCCGTGAACGAGGGCGTTGCGAGCGCGGCGACCGTCCTCGAGGATGTCCAGATCGCCGCGGTCGATCAGGCCCTCGTGCACGAGCTGGCGGAAGAGCGCCTCCGGCATCCACGCCTGCACCACTGTGCGCTCGCCTGCCGCGAGCCGCCGTGCGGCGGCCTCCGCCGCCGCGACGATAAGAATGAGAGCAGCATCGCGGTGGCCCGTGCGATCCAGCGCCTCGGCCTCGGCCAAGCGTGCGGCGATCGTCTCCGCTGACCAGGGCGGCGGCGCCTCAGCTTCGCCCACCACCAGCTCGAATGTCCAACCCGGCAGTGCCTCGACGGCTCGTGCCAGCGCTGCTGCCTGCTCGGCCGAGCCCGCAGCGCCGCGCAGCTTGATCTCGACGATCCTGTTCTCGCCACCACGGCGGGCCAGGATGTCGGGTCGGAGAGCAGCGAGCTCGGGCGGTAGATGGTGCGAGCCGGGCTCGATGACGACGTCATAGCCCTCCGCCACGAGCCGCCGCGCATGGCCCTCGGCCAAGCGACGCTCCCTTGCTGCTGTCGACCGGATGCTCATGGGCTGCTGCCGTAAGGTCCTCTGGTCTCGATTAGAATATGGAGAAACTCGATCTCACTCGCCAGAGCGGCGGCCAGCGAGGCCGACGGACCGGCCACCGAGCCGTGGAATGCTTATAATCCTAGTCTAGGAGTCCGCAGAGAGAACAAACACCAGAAAGAGGCAAGGCAGCAGCCCGTCGTCGCCGCCCGCCGAATGGCTGGTGCCATTCGGCCGTGCCTCCGCTACTGAAGGCGGAGTGGGGAAGATCCGCGCGGTCGCGATCGGGCTTGGTGGGGGCGCATGCAACGGATCGTCGTCATCGGGGGCGGCTTTGCCGGGCTGTGGAGCGCCATCGGCGCCGCGCGCCGGCGCGGAGAGCTGGGCTTCGGGCCTGCTGAGCTCGAGATCGTGCTGGTGAACCGCGACGGCTTCCACGGTATCCGGGTGCGCAACTACGAGGCCGATCTCGGCAATCTCCGGGTGGCGCTGCCCAGCGTGCTCGATCCCGTCGGCGTGCGCCACCTGTGCGGAACCGTGACCGGCATCGACCTCGACGGCCGCACGATCGCGGTGGC
Organism: uncultured Alphaproteobacteria bacterium; assembly: GCA_963735065.1. Classification (GTDB taxonomy): domain Bacteria; phylum Pseudomonadota; class Alphaproteobacteria; order Geminicoccales; family Geminicoccaceae; genus CAVTJL01. The sequence continues at coordinate 2,090,191 of CAVTJL010000001.1, forward strand.
GACGCCGCAGGGCCGGCAGGCCCTGACCTATGACCGATTGATCCTGGCGGCGGGCAGCGAGGTGGCGCGGCCGGCCGTCGACGGTCTCGCCGAGCATGCCTTCAGCATCGACACCTTCGATGAGGCGGCCCGGCTCCATCGCCACCTGGCCGGGCTGAATGGCGCCACAGCCGGCGGCGGGCGCGGCACCGTCCTCGTCGTCGGCGCGGGCCTCACCGGTATCGAGGCCGCCTGCGAGATGCCGGACCGGCTCGTAGCAGCGCTGCCCGCCCAGGTCCGGCCGCGGGTGATCCTGGCCGATCACGCCCCGCATGTGGGCTCGACCATGGGGGCGGAGGCCATCCCCGTGATCCGCGAGGCGCTCGATGCGCTGGGGATCGAGCAGCGCACGGGTGCTCGCGTCGCTGCCATCGACCCGACCGGGGCCACGCTCGACACCGGCGAGCGCATCGAGGCCGCCACGGTCGTCTGGACGGCCGGCATGCGCGCCAGCACGCTCACGGCTCTCTTACCGATCGAGCGCGACGCCCAGGGCCGGCTGCCCGTCGACCGGCACCTCCAGGTCGAGGGTGTTCCCGGCGTCTTCGCGGCGGGCGACTGCGCTCGTCTTCTGGTCGACGACACACACACCTCGGTGATGTCCTGCCAGCACGCCCGCCCGATGGGGCGCTTCGCCGGGCACAATGCGGTCGCCGACCTGGTGGAGCAGCCGATGCTGCCGCTCCGCATCGACTGGTACGTCACCGTGCTCGACCTGGGTCCGTGGGGCGCTCTTTATACCCACGGCTGGGACCGCCGCGTGGTGGCGGTGGGGCCGGAAGCCAAACGAACAAAAGAGCTGATCAACCGCGTGCGGATCTACCCGCCGCAGACAGGGGATGCACAGGCGCTCCTGGACGCCGCGGCGCCGACCGTCCAGGCGCCGCCCGAGCGCTATAGTTGAGCTAGGGGCGCGTCGCGCCGGAGCGCATCCGGGCCCGGGCGGCCTCGACCAGCGCGGCGTTGTCGGCGGCGGCGCTGCCGTCGGGCAGGTGACAGGAATCCTCCAGCCCGATGCGGGAATCGTGGCCGAGCTCGAGGGCAAGTTCGAAAACAGGCCAGGTCGTGGCCTCGAAGCCGTGCGTCAGCCGGGGCAGGGCGATGCCGGCGGTGTCGAGCGCGGCGTTGACGGCTCGGACGGTGGCGATGGCGTCGGCCGGGTCCGGCTCCACGGGCTCGATCAGGATGCGCAGGCAGCGCGGCGCGAGGCCGGATTCCGCGAGGAGCCGGACCTCATCGTCAGCGCCGATGCCCGCCTCGACCCCGACGCCCTTCTCGATCAGGGTGCTGCAGACCTCGATCGCACCCTCCTCCGAGAGATTGACCGAGGCGAAGTCGGGCAGCGCGGTCCAGGCGCGGATGAGGGCGAGCCGTCTGCCCAGATCGGGCTCGATCCAGGCGCCGGTGCTGACGCCGAGCGGCACCTGCCCACAGCGCGCGCGGACGGCCTCCATTGTGCGGGCGACGTCGTCAGGACGAAGCGATTCCGCGTGATCGGGCCCGCGCACATGGAGATGCACGGCATCGGCGCCCGCCAACAGGCAGCGTGCCGAAGCCTCGGCCATGGCCTCCGCGGTCACGGGCAGGGCCGGGTGCTCGTGCGGGTCCCTGGCGCCGTTGATGCAGGCCTTGAGCAGCATGGCTGGCCTCAACCGGCGCCCAGGGCCTTCGCCTGCTCCCTCAGCACGTATTTTTGGATCTTTCCCGTCGAGGTTTTCGGCAGCGGGCCGAAGACGACGGTCCGGGGCGCCTTGAAGCGTGCGATCTCCTGGCGGCAGTGCTCGATCAGCTCGGCCTCGGTGACCGTGGCCCCCTCCCGGAGCGTCACGAAGGCACACGGCGTCTCGCCCCATTTCTCGTCCGGCCGCGCCACGACGGCCGCGTCGATCACGTCGGGGTGTCGAAAAAGCGCGCCCTCGACCTCGATCGAGCTGATGTTCTCGCCACCGGAGATGATGATGTCCTTCGAGCGGTCCTTGATCTCGACATAGCCGTCCTCGTGCATCACCGCGAGGTCGCCCGTGTGGAACCAGCCGCCCTTGAACGCCGCCTCGGTGGCGCTCGGGTTTTTCAAGTAACCCTTCATGACGTCGTGCCCGCGCATCATGATCTCGCCCATCGTGGCGCCGTCGCGTGGCACGGGCGTCATGGTCTCGGGGTCCATGACCTCGAGGCCCTCGAGCACGGGATAGCATACCCCCTGGCGGGCGAGCTTGCCGGCGCGCGCCTTGGCGTCCAGCGCCGCCCAGCCCTCCTGCCAGGCGCAGACGGTGGCCGGGCCATAGACCTCGGTGAGCCCGTAGACGTGCGTCACCTCGATGCCGAGCTTCTCCATCCGCTCCAGCACCGCCGCGGGCGGTGCGGAGGCCGCCGTCATCATCTTGACCGGCTGGGAGAAGGGCCGCCGCTCGGCCTCGGGCGCGTTGATCAGCATGCTCATGATGATGGGGGCGCCGCAGAGATGCGTCACACCGTGCTCGGCCAGCGCCTCGAAGATCGTGTCGCCCGCCACGCGGCGCAGGCAGACCTGCGTGCCGGCCTGCAGGCAGATGGTCCAGGGAAAGCACCAGCCGTCGCAGTGGAACATCGGCAGGGTCCACAGATAGACCGGGAAGTGCGGCATCTGCCAGACCAGGACGTTGCCCACCGCGTTCAGATGGGCGCCGCGGTGGTGGTAGACGACGCCCTTGGGGTTGCCGGTGGTGCCCGAGGTGTAGTTGAGCGCGATGGCCTGCCACTCGTCGGCCGGCCAGAGCGGCTCGAACTCCGGGTCGCCCTCGGCCAGCAGCGCCTCGTACTCGATGCTCCCCAGCCGCTCGGCATCGGCCGGGCCCAAGGCATCGGCGATGTCGACCACGAGCAGCTTTTTCGTCACCTGGGCCAGCGCCGCCTTGATCACCGGCGCGAACTCGGTGTCGGTCAGCAGCGCCTTGGCCTCGCCATGCTCGAGGATGAAGGCGATGGCCGCGGCATCCAGGCGATAGTTCAGCGGGTTCAGCACCGCCCCGCACATCGGCACGCCGTGATGCGCCTCGAGCATCGCCGGGATGTTGGGCGCCATGATCGCCACCGTGTCGCCCGGCGCGATGCCGCGCCGCTGCAGCGCCGAGGCGAGCCGCCGGCAGCGCCGCCGCAGCTCGCGGTAGCTCGTCTTCTCGCTCCCATGGATGACCGCCGTCCGCTCGGGATAGACGTCGGCCGCCCGCTCGAGGAACGAGAGTGGCGTCAGCGGCGCGTGGTTGGCGGCATTCTGGTCGAGCCCGCTGGCATAGGGGCCGTGGTCGGGATGGACGGCGATCGGCACGGGCTGGGCCTCCCTGAGCTTGTTCCATCCGACATGCGGTATCGGCGAGGACGGCGCAAGCGCCGAGCCGAGGCTCCGCCTGCGAGGCGCTGCGAAAGCAGAGCGAGGCGCGGGGCACACGCTGAAACGACGCCGCATGGCGGCCGCGACGCCCGGCGGGCGGCCACAGCGACGGGAACTCTGCGTCGGCGACGCCGGTTGGAGACTGTGGCCCTGCCCCACGGGCAGAAGCGGCCCGCATCGGACCCGACCCCTGATGTCCCGGCGGTCAGAGTTGCCGCGGTCCGCTCACACGTCTCTTTCTTTCCCCGAATGGGCCCCCGGCATGCATTTCCTCGGTATCGACTGGGTTGGCGTCAATCCCGAGAACGGACGCAAGCTTCTGCTCTCGCTCGCGTTCGTCGCTGTCGTGCTGGCGACCAGCGCCGTTGCGCGGGTGATCATCGGCGTGGCTCTCGGCCGGGCCGATCAGGAGAGTGTCCAGACGCGGTTCTGGACCAGGCAGGGCGTCAGCCTGCTCGCCGCTCTCATCCTCATCCTCGGCCTGCTGTCCATCTGGTTCAACGACCCCACACGGCTCGCCACGGCGTTCGGCTTGGTCTCGGCGGGCCTCGCCTTCGCCTTGCAGAAGGTGGTGACGGCGATCGCCGGCTATTTCGTCATTCTGCGCGGCTCGACCTTCACCGTCGGCGACCGCATCTCGATGGGCGGCGTGCGCGGCGACGTGCTGCGTCTCGGCTTCATCCAGACGACGATCATGGAGATGGGCCAGCCTCCCAGCGTCCAGGGGGCGGACCCGGCGATGTGGGTCAAGAGCCGACAGTTCACCGGGCGCATCGTCACGGTCAGCAACTCGCAGATCTTCGAGGAGCCCGTCTTCAACTACACGCGGGACTTCCCGTTCATCTGGGAGGAGCTGGCGATCCCGATCACCTACCAGGCTGACCGTGGCCGGGTGGAGGCGATCCTGCTCGAGGCGGCCCGCCTCCACGCGACCGATCCCGATGCCATGGCGGCCGATGCGAAGCGCCACCTGCAACAGCGCTTCGGTGTCGAGCCGATCGATCTCGTGCCGCGGGTGTTCTGGCGCATCACCGACAACTGGCTGGAGCTGACCGTCCGCTTCATCCTGGGGACGCATCAGATCCGCGGTGCCAAGGACGCGATGAGCCGCCACATTCTCGCAGCGCTGGACGAGGCCGGCATCGGCATCGCCTCGGCCACCTACGACATCGTCGGCTTGCCAGCGGTGGCGCTGCGCTCGTCGCAGGTCGCCCGGAACCTCGTTCCCGATCCCGACGGACCCGCCGCCGACCGACCCCGGCCGCCTCTCTAGCTCGCCCGAACCTTCACATAGCTCCCCGGCGCGTCCTCGATGACCTCGAGCTCACCATCGCCGGGCTTGCGGGCGGGGATTTTCGGGCCGGCCTTGGCGCCGTTCCAGGCGGCCCAGTCCTCCCACCAGGAGCCGGGATGCTGGGTGGCGCCGGCAAGCCATTCGTCCGGATCGGCCGGCAGCGCGTCGTTGGTCCAAAAGCCGTATTTGTTCGCGGCCGGCGGGTTGACGACGCCCGCGATGTGGCCGGAGCCGGCGAGCACGAAGCGCTTCTCGCCCTGATAGATCTGGGTGGCGGCGTAGGTGCTCTTCCAGGGGGCGATATGGTCCTCCCTGGTCGACACCCAGTAGATCGGGCCTTTGACCTTGCGCAGGTCGATGGGGGTGCCGCAGAGGGTGACGGCACCGGGCTCGATCAGCTTGTTCTCGTGGTAGCAGCGGCGCAGATAAAAGCTGTGCATGGCCGCCGGCATGCGCGTGCTGTCGGAGTTCCAGTAGAGCAGGTCGAAGGGAAAGGGCTCCTTGCCCAGGAGGTAGTTGTTGATCACGAACGACCAGATGAGGTCGTTGGCGCGCAGCAGGTTGAAGGTGGTGGCCATCTCCGAGCCGTCGAGATAGCCGCGCTTGGACATGCTCTCCTCGAGAGCCACGAGCTGCTCCTCGTCGATGAAGACGCCGAGCTCGCCCGGGTTCTCGAAGTCGACCAGCGCCGTGAAGAAGGTGACCGCCTTGAGCCGCGTGTCGCGCTTGGTGGCGAGATAGGCCATGGTGGAGGCCATCAGCGTGCCGCCGAGGCAATAGCCGATCGCCGTGGCCTCGCGCTCGCCCGTGGCCTTCCGCATCGCGTCCAGCGCCGCCAGCGGGCCCTCCTGCATGTAGTCCTCGAAGCTCTTGTGGGCGAGCTTCTCGTCCGGGTTGACCCAGGAGACGACGAAGGTGGTGAAGCCCTGCTCGACGCAGAAGCGGATGAAGCTGTTCTTGGGCTGCAGGTCCAGGATGTAGAACTTGTTGATCCAGGGCGGCACGATCAGCAGCGGCCGCTTGTGGACCTTCTCGGTCGTCGGCTCGTACTGGATGAGCTGCATGAGGTCGTTCTGGAAGACGACCTTGCCCGGCGTGGTGCCGACGTTCTTGCCGATCTCGAACGCCTCGAGGTCGGTCATCCTGATCGCCAGCCGGCCGCGTCCACGCTCGAGGTCGTCGAGCATGTTCTTGAGGCCCTTGAGCAGATTCTCGCCGCGGGTCTCGACGGTGAGCTTCAGGACCTCGGGGTTGGTCGCGACGAAGTTGGTCGGCGCCAGCGCGTCGACGAACTGGCGCGTGTAGAAGTCGACCTTCTGCTGCGTCTTGTCGTCCAGGCCATCCCGCTCCTTGACCACCTCGACGAGGAAGCGTGAGGTCAGGAGGTAGGACTGCTTGATGAAATCGAAGAGGACGTTGTCGTTCCAGGCCGCGTCCTTGAAGCGCCGGTCACCCCGCTCGGGGGCGATCACCGGATCCGGCTCCTGGCCCATGAGGCGCTGGGTCGTGCCGTGCCAGAGGCGGAGATAGTCCTGCCACAGGCTGAACTGGGCCTGCATCAGGTCCAGCGGGTTCGCCATGAGCTGCGTCGTCAGCTCGAGGAAAGCGCTTCCTACCGAGTTGGGGTTGAGGCCGCCCGCATTGCCGTTCGCGGCCTGCTGGCGGGCGAGGAACTCCTCGACCAGCGTCCGGCTCTTCGCCGCGATCTCGCCCATGATCCGCGCAACGTCCTCTTGCTGCGCGTCGATCCGGGCTTCTTGTTGCTCCGCCATGCAGCGATCCCTTATCATCCAGCTCGTGCCCGGACCGCCCGGGTGCCAGCGAGGAGCCCAGTTCGATCGTTAGCCCGAGCGCCGCGCCCGACAACCCTACCGGCTGCCCCCGGCGGACGGCGGGCCCCTTAGTAGACGATCCACGGCCCCGCGCCAACGGCGGGCAGCCGCGGCACGATGGTGCGGTGGTGGTTGTGAACCCTGCCGGCGCCGCCCGGGTTCCCGGCGGCGGGGCGTGGCCCGCCCTGGCGCTTGCGCTGCTGCTGGCGGCGACCGGCTGCGCGCAGCAGAGCGGCAGCGGGACGGCCCAGCCGCAGCTCACCGATGTGCCGGCGCTGCCGCATCTCACCTACTCGATCGAGCAGCGCCAGGCGATCGGCAACGAGCTGCTCGCGGATAAGGCGAACGCCCGCTACGAGGGCGAGCAGCTGCGCTACCAGACGGGGCAGCCGGGGGCAGCACCGCCGCAGCCTCAGGCCCCGGCCACCATGCCGCCGGTGCCGCCCTCGACCACCGCCGTCAATGGCCAGCCCAACGCCGAGGTGGCCTATGTGCGCGAGCAGGTGCGGAACGAATCGGACGATGGCAGCCTCACGAGCTTCGTAAGAAGGCTCGTTCACGGCGAGCCACCCGCCACGCCGTCGACCCCGGTCGACACGGCCGGCTCCACCACGGCGGCAGCGGCGACGCCGGCGCAGCCTGCTACGCCACCGAGCGCCAAGCCGACCAAGCAGAAGAAGGAGGCGCCGGCACGACCTCCGGCGCTCGACGGCCTGGTGAGCTATCTGGGTGGCCTTCTCGGCATGGATCTGTTCCAGCCCAAGCCCGCGTCGCCGTCGGCCGCGCCCAAGGCCGCTGGCGCCAAGGGGGCTGCGGCGCCTGCATCGTCTCCGGCCCCCGCACCCACGGCGACGCCGCGGGCGTTGACACCGGCCACGGTGGAGACGGCGACCGCCGAGCAGACGGCTTCTGCCGCGACCGCTGAGAAGGAGCAGGATCGGCTGCCGCTCTCGGTGATCGCCGGCGAGCAGGCGGCCGGTCAGGTGCGGTTCGCGAGCGGGCTCGCGATCCCGGCGGAGGCGACGGAGCAGCTGCGCACGCTCGTCGGCCAGGCCCGGGTCATGGGCTCCGGCCTCCGCGTGGTCGGCCATGCCGCCGACCCTGCGGAAAGCCTCGATCGGGCGCGGGCGGTGGCCGAGAAGCTGGTGAGCCTGGGCGCTCCCGGCGACCGGCTCGACATCGAGGCCGGCGGGCCCGGCGAGGCGACGCTCGTCTATCTGTCGCCGCGCAGCGCCTCCTGAAGGCGCCCATGTTCCGGCTGACGCCGGCCACGCGGTGGCTGACGCCGCCTATGTCCTGGCCGCCGGGCGTGCTAAAGGGCAGGCAGAGAGCGTTGCCCGCGACGGCGTCGCCGTTCGGGCCTGCTGAATGCTGCGCACGGGTGAGGGGATGAGAGAGCCCGAGTTCCACCGGATCAGGCGGCTGCCGCCCTACGTCTTCGCCGAGGTCAACCAGATGAAGGCCGCGGCCCGGGCGGCCGGCCGCGACATCATCGATCTGGGCATGGGCAACCCCGACGGCGCCACGCCCAAGCACATCGTCGACAAGCTCGTCGAGACGGTGCGCGACGGCAAGACGCACCGCTACTCGGCCTCGCGCGGCATCCCGGGCCTGAGGAAGGCGCTCGCCGGCTACTATGCGCGGCGCTTCGGCGTCAGGCTCGATGCCGAGACCGAGGTGTGCGTGACGCTGGGCTCGAAGGAGGGCCTGGCCAACCTCGCCCAGGCGATCACCGCACCCGGCGACACCATCCTCGTGCCGAACCCGAGCTATCCGATCCACGCCTTCGGCTTCATCATCGCCGGTGCCGCCATCCGCCACGTGCCGTTCGGCCCGGGCGTCGACCTGATGCGCGAGCTGGCGCACGCGGCCGAGCATTCGGTGCCGGCGCCGACCGCGATGATCCTCAACTTTCCCTCGAACCCGACGGCGCTCACCTGCGATGCCGCCTTCCTCAAGGAGGCCGTGGCGTTCGCCAAGCGGCGCGAGATGTACATCCTCTCCGACGTCGCCTACGCCGAGATCTACTTCGACGGCGTGCCGCCGCCCTCGATCCTCGAGGTCGAGGGTGCCTTCGACGTCGCGGTCGAGTTCAGCTCGCTCTCGAAGACCTACTCGATGCCTGGCTGGCGGATCGGCTTCGCCGCCGGCAACCGTCGCCTCATCGCCGCCCTGGCGCGGATCAAGAGCTATCTCGACTATGGCGCGTTCACGCCGATCCAGGTGGCGGCAGCGGCGGCCCTGAATGGCCCGCAGGACTGTGTCGAGGAGGTCCGCACCCTCTATCGTGAGCGCCGGGACGTGCTGGTCGAGGGGCTGACCAAGGCTGGGTGGGCCGTGCCGCGGCCCTCGGCCACCATGTTCTGCTGGGCGCCGCTGCCCGAGCGCTTCGCAGGGCTGGGCTCGCTCGGCTTCGCCAAGCTGCTGCTCGAGGAGGCCGACGTCGCGGTGGCCCCGGGCCTGGGCTTCGGGGAGTATGGCGACGGGCATGTCCGCCTCGCGCTCGTCGAGAACAAGCACCGGCTGCGGCAGGCGGTGCGCAGCATCAAGGCCTTCCTTGCGCGGCACGGCAATGTCGAGCCGGCATCGGTGCGCCGGGTAGCCTAGCGGTGAGTGGGGATCTGAAGGTCGGCCTTGCCGGGCTCGGCACCGTCGGCGCCGGCACGCTGGCCCTGCTGCGACGCAACGAGCGGCTGATCGAGCAGCGCACCGGCAGGCGCCTCGTGGTCACGGCGGTCAGCGCCCGCGACCGGGCGCGGAGCCGCGGTGTCGATCTCGACGCTGTGCTCTGGCACGAGGATGCGCGCTCGCTCGCAGAGGACCCCGAGGTCGACGTCGTCGTCGAGCTGATCGGCGGCGCCGACGGCGTGGCGCTCGAGCTGTCACGGCGCGCCCTGGCCGCGGGCAAGCCGGTCGTCACCGCCAACAAGGCCATGCTGGCCCACCACGGTGCCGAGCTGGCGCGGCTGGCCGAGAGGGCCGGCGTGATGCTCGCCTTCGAGGCGGCCGTCGCGGGCGGCATCCCGATCGTCAAGACCCTGAGGGAAGGGCTGGCCGCGAACCGGCTGCAGCGCGTCTACGGCATCCTCAACGGCACCTCGAACTATATCCTGACGGCGATGCGCGAGAGCGGCCGGGACTTCGGCGAGGTGCTGGCCGAGGCGCAGGCGCTGGGCTACGCCGAGGCCGACCCGAGCTTCGACGTCGACGGCGTCGACGCGGCCCACAAGCTGGCGCTCCTGGCCTCGCTCGCCTTCGGCGGCAATCCCCGCTTCGATGCCATCTCGGTCGAGGGCATCCGCCATGTCACCGCGGTGGACATCGCCTTCGCCGAGGAGCTGGGCTACCGGATCAAGCTTTTGGGCGTCGCCCGCCTGACCGAGGCCGGGCTCGAGCAGCGCGTCCATCCGGCCATGGTCGCGAAGGACGCGCCGATCGCCCAGGTCGGCGGCGTGCTCAACGCCGTGGTCGCCGAGGGCGCCGACGTCGGCTCGGTGATGCTCGAGGGCAGGGGGGCCGGTGCCGGGCCCACCGCCTCGGCGGTCGTGGCCGACCTCATCGACATCGCCCGCAACGTCACCGCACCACCCTTCGGCGTGGCCACGGCGCGGCTCGAGGACCACCGGATCGCCCCGATGGCGGCCCATCGGGGCAGCTACTACATCCGCCTCATGGTGGTCGATCGCCCGGGCGTTCTGGCCGACATCGCCGCCGTCCTGCGCGATCACGACGTCTCGATCGAGGGGCTCATTCAGCGCGCTCGCAACCCTGGGCAGCCCGTTCCGATTGTCCTCACCAGCCACGAGACGACCGAGGCCGCGATGACGCTGGCCCTCGAGCGCATCGGCCGGCTGCAGGCGGTCCTCGAGCCGCCACGGATGATCCGTATCGAGACGCTTTAGACGGGCCTCCAGGCGGCGGCCCGAGCAAGAGGTGGGGATATGACCGAGTACCAGAGCGAAGACCGCAATCTCGCGCTCGACAGCGTGCGCGTCACCGAGGCGGCTGCCCTCGCCGCCTCGCGCCTGATGGGCCGCGGCGACGAGAAGGCGGCCGATCAGGCGGCGGTCGACGCGATGCGTCAGGCGCTGAACGTCCTCGACATCGACGGCACCGTGGTGATCGGCGAGGGCGAGCGCGACGAGGCGCCGATGCTCTTCATCGGCGAGCGGGTCGGTACCGGCAAGGGCCAGAAGGTCGACATCGCCCTCGATCCGCTCGAGGGCACCACCATCACCGCCCGCGGCGGCCCCAATGCGATCGCCTGCCTCGCCATGGCGCCGCACGGCGGCTTCCTCAACGCGCCCGACACCTACATGAACAAGATCGCGGTCGGGGCCGGGCTGCCGGCGGGCATCATCGACATCACGGCGTCGCCCCAGGAGAATCTGGGCCGTCTCGCCGAGGCCAAGGACGTGGCGGTCGAGGATCTCGTCGTCTTGGTGCTCGACCGGCCGCGCCACCAGGATCTCATCGCCGCCGTGCGCAAGTGCGGCGCGCGCATCCGCCTGATCAGCGACGGCGACGTGGCCGGCGTCATCGCCACCTCGCGCCCCGATGCCGCCATCGACATCTACATGGGCACGGGTGGCGCTCCTGAAGGCGTGCTGGCGGCGGCGGCGCTGCGCTGCATCGGGGGGCAGTTCCAGGGCCAGCTCATGTTCCGCAGCGAGGAGGAGAAGGCCAGGGCACGGCGGATGGGTGTGGAGGATCTCGATCGCGTCTACGACCTCGAGGATCTGGCCCGCGGCGACGTGATGTTCACTGCCACCGGCGTCACCGACGGCACCATGCTGAAGGGCGTGCGGCGCATCGGCACCAAGGTCTTCACCCACTCGATCGTCATGCGCTCGAAGTCGGGCACGGTGCGGACCATCGAGGCCGAGCACAACCTGCAGCGCAAGTCGGCCTTCGTGCCGCACTTCACCCACTGAGGCCCGCCATCGTCCGCGGCGCATGAGGATCGACGGCACCGTCTCCGGGCGTCCCTGGCGGCTTGCCGAGGCGCCCGCCGAGACGGCGCTGGCGATCAGCCAGCGTCACGGGCTGGGCGAGCTGATCGGCCGGCTCCTCGCCGGCCGCGGGCTCGGCCTCGACGCCGTGCCGGGCTTTCTCGAGCCGCGGCTGCGCGACTGGCTGCCCGATCCTTCCCATCTCCTCGATCTCGATCGGGCGGCGGCGCGGCTCGCCGACGCGCTGGCAGCGGGCGAGCGCTTCGGCATCATCGGCGACTACGACGTCGACGGCGCCGCCTCGTCGGCGCTTCTCGTCCGCTTCGCCCGCAGCTTCGGGGTCGACCCGGTCGTTCTCATCCCCGACCGCCTGGTCGACGGCTATGGCGCCAGTGCCGCGGCCCTCGACCGGCTGGCCCTGGCCGGCTGCCGCCTGGTCTTCTGCCTCGACAACGGCACCACGGCCTTCGCGGCGCTGGCGCACGGCACTGCCGCCGGTCAGGAGATCGTCGTCGTCGACCACCACACGGCCGAGGCGCAGCTGCCCGAGGCGCTGGCGGTGGTCAACCCGAACCGGCTCGACCAGACGAGCCCGGTAGGCCACCTGGCCGCGGTCGGGGTCACCTTTCTTCTCCTCATCGCCACCGGACGCGAGCTGCGCCGCCGGGGCGAGGGCCGGCGGGTGGCCGATCTTCTGGGCTGGCTCGACCTCGTGGCGCTCGCCACCGTGTGCGATGTGGTGCCGCTCCAGGGCCTCAACCGCGCCTTCGTCCGCCAGGGCCTGAAGGTCGCCGGGCGGAGCCAGGCGCCGGGCCTGGCTGCGCTCGCCAGGGCCGCCGGGGTGGCCGAGCTGCGCGACGGCTGGCAGCTCGGCTTCGCGCTGGGGCCCCGCATCAATGCCGGCGGGCGCCTCGGCCAGTCCGACCTCGGCGTGCGCCTCCTGACGACCGACGATCGCGGCCGAGGCCGAGGGCATCGCTGCCCAGCTCGACGGGCTCAACCGCGAGCGCCAGGCGCTCGAGCGCGGCCTGCTCGAGGCGGCCGAGGCCGCCGTGCGTCCCCAGCTCGAGGCGGGCAGGGCGGTGCTGCTGGCGGCGGGGCAGGGTTGGCACACGGGCGTGCTGGGCATCGTCGCTGCCCGTCTCGTCGAGCGCTTCCACCGGCCTGCCTTCGTCATCGGGCTCGATGAGGGGATGGGCAAAGGCTCGGGCCGCTCGGTGCCGGGCGTGGATCTGGGCGGCCTCGTGATCGCCGCGCGCCGGGCCGGGATCCTGAGCGAGGCGGGCGGCCACGCCATGGCGGCCGGGCTCACCATCGAGGCGGGCCAGCTCGACCGCTTCGCCGCCTTCCTCGAGGAGCGCGTGGCCTCCGAGGGCGGCCCGGCGGCGCTGCCCGAGCTTCTGCTCGAGGGTGCCCTCGCGGTGGGCGGGGTCACGGTGGGGCTCGCCGGCCAGCTCGAGCAGGTGGCCCCCTTCGGTGCCGGCAACCGCGAGCCGCGCTTTTGTCTCACCGACGCGCGGGTGGCCACCGTGCGCGAGGTCGGCAGCGGGCATCTCTCCTGCATCCTCGCCGGCACGACGGTGGGGCGCCTGAAAGCCATCGCCTTTCGCGCCGCGGACCAGCCCTTGGCCCGGATGCTGCGCCCCGACGCCGGCCCTCTGCGCCTCGCCGGCCGCATCAAGCTCGACCGCTGGCGCGGCAAGGAGGAGCCGGGCTTCCAGATCGACGACGCCGCCCCGGCCCGATCCTCGCCTTGATCTGCCGGGCCGCGCCCATTACACGGTCTCTCGTCGTCCCCATCGTCTAGAGGTCAGGACGTCACCCTTTCAAGGTGAAGACACGGGTTCAATTCCCGTTGGGGACGCCAAGAGCATCAGGGGGAAATCAGCGACGCCCGGTGGTGGGTCGCCTGTTTCGGTAACTTTTCGGCAATAAGCACTGCGCCGTCACGGCCGAATTTGGGCGAGCCGCTACGGACGCAGCCCCCTCTCGCAGCGGGGAGATCGTGCCGCCCAAGCCGGGGGTTGGCCGCCAGTTGGTGGTACCGTGATGCCAATCGCACTGGCGATCCAGCGCGGTTCTACCTGCCCATCGCAATCCAAGACCGCCGGCCGAAGCGGGCAGCGGCATGGCACACGCCAACTCGAACTCAGGCGCGGCCCGAAGTCTGCAGTTGGATGGACCGCCAAGCGCGGATCGGGGCGCTCCATACGCCAGAGCCGGCTGATCCCGTGGAGGACGCCGGCTTCTTCCTTCACCCGCAGCGCAAGGTCGTTGAGGGGCATCTGCGGCGGCTCAGATCGATCGGTCAGGACGGGCGCCAGGCGAGATGGCCTACTCGTCAGCGAGGAGATACGGCCTCGGGCGTCGCTACAAGTCGAGGCCGGCGCCGCATCGGCGCAGCCAGTCCTTCCTCTCCCGCCAGCTCGGAAGCACCTTGTCGACCTCGTTCCAGAAGGCCACGGAGTGGTCCCTGAGGGGATGGGCGCCGTGCCCGCGCTGGGCGAGCACAGCCGAGCCATTCTTGGGGAGCTCGGATACGACAAAGACACCGTCGCCCGCCTCGTTGAGAGCGGATCGGCGGAAGCCGGGCCGACTTTCCGGTAGTCGCGGCCCGGCATGCAGCCAAAGGCTTGGTCGGACACGGCTCGATCACCAAGCACCCTGCCTTCGCGTTGTCTGGCGAGCAACCAACGCGATGTCCTCGACCCGTTCCGGGATGGCCTCGCCACGGCGCAGCAGCCGGCCCGGATGGTGCAGGGACGCAGAACTGCAACGCAAAGCCGAGCCGGTTGGCCGTCAGTCGCCGTCTCCGCCAAGTCGTACACGAGCACTCAGCATGACGCCGTGCGAGACATAGTGAGTAGATAGACCGTCCACTTTTGTCGGCGCTATCCATAGCGCCCGATAGCCAGCATCGATCTCAATTCTGCTGGTTACGTGATAGGCGATACCAGCGCCGATCTGGGCGGACGGACCGACGCCCGCACCGTTGACCTTGCGGTCTCCCTCCGGCACGTCGACTGACCGAGCCCAGAGTAGCGCCGCTCCCGCGCCGCCGAAAATGTAGGGCCGCAGCCCGTGCCACCGGAAGGGTTCATATGTGCCAAGCGCCTGAAGCCCGAAGACGTCGAGCTTGTTGCCATTGGCGTTCATTGTGCACCGGCCGTTGCCCTTGGTGCGGGAGAGGCAGGTACCATTGGGGTTACGCACAGCGTGGCCGTTCACCCCGTGAATATCGTTCTCTCGGCCTGATAGCTCGAGCCCGTAGCGGCCGTGGCTCCAAAGGCGCCCAAAGTCGACGGCTCCTGCGATGCCCGGCTCGCTGTCGCTCTCAAGCTGGTATTTGTTGCTCGTCGCATCCCATCGCGACCGACCGACGCTCACGCCGATATATGAGCCCGGCGCCCTCGTCGGCGCCGCGCAGCCGGAGAGTAGGCTTGCGGCCAATCCTCCTACGAAGATAAATTCCTTGCTGCGGGGCAGACTACCGGCACAATAATGGCTCTTCATCACGTAGCACCTCAAGATGCTGGTCAGTGATGATCAAGCGAGCCGACGACCTGCCCATCGCACGCTGTTCAGCCACATTGGTGCAACTGCGGACAGCAAATGTCCAGCCCTTGTGGTGACACGGCATTGGGGTCCGAACGTCGGCTGACAGGATAGCTCAATAGGCTCAGGCCGCAGTCTCAGCCGCCGCCGACCGTGCCTTAGGCAGGT
Source organism: uncultured Alphaproteobacteria bacterium (assembly GCA_963735065.1). Lineage (GTDB taxonomy): Bacteria > Pseudomonadota > Alphaproteobacteria > Geminicoccales > Geminicoccaceae > CAVTJL01. The sequence continues at coordinate 2,105,398 of CAVTJL010000001.1, forward strand.
GCCGGTAGAGTGTCGAGGGCACGACGCCGAGCCGCTTTGCGATCTCACTCACGGTGATGTCGGGATCCCGCAGCATGGCCTTGGCGGCGGCCAGATCCTTGGGCGAAAGGGCAGGGGGCCTGCCACCCTTGCGACCACGGGCACGCGCCGCGTCGAGCCCGGCTATGGTGCGCTCGCGGATGATCGAGCGCTCGAACTCGGCCAGGGCCGCGAAGATATGGAAGACGAGCCTCCCACCGTCGGTCGTGGTGTCGATGGCCTCGGTGAGCGAGCGGAAGCCGATGCCGTCCTCGCCCAGCGCCTCGACCGTCTCGATCAGCTGCTTGATCGAGCGCGCCAGGCGATCGAGCTTCCAGACCACCAGCGTGTCGCCCTTGCGTATAGAGCGGAGCGCCGCCTGCAGCTCGGGCCGCTCGCGCTGCGCACCCGAGGCTTTCTCGGTGAAGACCCTTTTGCAGCCCGCCTCCTTCAGCGCGTTGAGCTGCAGGGCAGGGTCCTGATCTTGGGTGCTGACCCGGGCATAGCCGACAAACATAGGCCTATATCCGAAAAGCCATCTCAAGCTTACCTTTTCGGACAGTTTGTTTCCAGAGATAGTTTTGCGACTGTCACCGCCCAGGGAATCCGAGGCCCGCTCGGTGGCGATCCGGTGTCTCGCATAAACGATGGTTTTTGCCACTCTTTGGCGAGCTTGCTGGACGGTGCAGTCAGTAAGTGTAGGGTCCATCCTGGTGATGGGCGACTGACCCGGAAGCCCGGCGCTGCTCTGGTGGCGAGCGACGAATTCGTCTCGGCCGTGCACGGCTGCGGGGTCGAGTCTCCTACCCTTATCAAGGAACTGCGCCGTGACCAGACTCGCACGGTGCGCGGCCGGTCCGAGCCTGTCGCGATCTGGGGTGTCTCGCGGCAATGGCGCAAGCGACGATTACCCCGATCATCGCGTAGCGGAGACTGGCAGGCGCCGCAACATTTGCCCACGGTGGCAGGTATGATCCTGGTTGCTCTTGGACTCGTCATTCTCTCGCTTGCATTTCTGTTCTCAATGCTGGGGCTGGGCGGGTCGATGCTCTACATCCCCGTGTTCACCTGGTTCGGGATGGATCTGAAGGCCGTGGCGATCCCGACCGGATTGCTCCTCAACGGTGTCACGGCACTTTCGGCGACTATCTACTATCTCCGCTCCGGGATGGTGGATGTGCGGGGTGCGGTTCCAATGATCGTCGCTTCGTTCATCGCCGCGCCCGTCGGTGCAGTGCTGACGCCAGCGGTTCCTACAGATGCGTTGAAGATCCTATTCTCGTTCGGCATGCTCATAGGCGGCTTGATCATGCTGTTGCGATCTTCTTCACGAGAACCCGACGCCTTGCTTCCGTTCGGCAAGCGGGCGATAGTTACCGCAGGAGTTGGGTTGGGCATCGGGTTCGTCGCCGGCCTACTGGGCATCGGCGGAGGCTTCCTGTTTGTCCCCACGTTGATCGCCGTGGGCTATCCCACCAAGCGGGCGGCAGCGACGTCCGCCTTCGTCGTCGTGTTCTCGTCGTTTTCCGGGTTCGCAGGTCATGTCGCGCAAGGTCATTACGACTGGCGGGTCATGGCTGCTGGCCTGATAGCCGTTGTTATCGGCTCCCAGATCGGCGCCAAGGTCATGAAGGAGAAGATGAAAGCACGTTGGATAAAGCAAGTGTTCGGCATGCTGCTGCTCGGCGTCGCCGCCAGGTTCGCCTGGCCGATCATCTCTCCTTCGTTCTTTGGCTGACCCTCTCCGCTAGGGTTGGTCCGGGTCCAATGTAGGTTCGATGGGAACTCGAACAGGAGGCGGGGATGGGGAAGAAGCGGCATATCGCGGAAGAGACCATCAGCAAGCTGCGCGAGGTCGAGTTTTCCGGCGATCGCATCGATCGGCAGCTTCATTAATTCATGACAAATATCTGATGGATGCTCTAACGGCCAAGCTCGGTAGGTCCGTCGCGAACACCCTTTATACCGTCACATACGACCGGGGCTCGGAGCACAATCTGCAGCGCCGTGCCCGGCCGCCTGCTGCGGCCGGGTTGGCTCCGAGGGCTGATTGCCTCCAAGCTCACTTGGCGGCGAAGCGTTGCGGCATGCCCGTGCCCGGCAAGCCGCCGATATAGCCGACACCCGCGGCGAAGGGATCGATCAGGCTGATGATCTCGGCCTTGAGCGCCTCGTCGGCGAACTTCGCCTCGTCGACCCCCTCGCTGGGGTGCTGGAAGTTGGTGGTGATGTAGCCAAAGCCGTTCCAGTCGTCGACAACCGACAGGCCGGTCAGCTCTGCCCCCGCCGGCCCCGAGGCGATCCGCGCCAGCTTGCGGGTATCGACATTGAGCGCCCAGAGGAAGTTGTTGGTATGCCGCCCCGAATCCTCGCCGACGAAGAGGGTGCGCATGCCGGGCGAGAAGAAGAGGTTGTCTGGTTCCGCGATGTGATCCGGATCGGCTCGGTTGCCGAGCGCGTCGGCGTTGGCCAGATCGACCCCCACCAGCTCCGGCACGGCACTCATCCGCACCGCCGCCCAGCTGCTGTCGATCGGATTGCCCTCGCTGTCCTTCACCCCTTCGCCTGTCTCCAGCATGTAGACGGCGCCAGCGCCGATCTTGGGCAGCCGGACATGATCAGCTGGCCCCTCGCTGTCGGCGAGCATGCCCTCCTCGATCCGTGACATGGCAATGAAGACGGTGCGTCGCTCCGGATCGAAAGTGACCCCTTCCATCTTGTTGAATTCCGTCGTCGCCCCCTTGAGGGCAGCATAGCGGCGGCTCTCAAGAAAGGCTGCGGCATGCTCCTTGCCGGATTGCACGCGGATATGCTCCGGCTTCTTGGTGCCGGCCTGGATCGTCGTAAAGCCGTCCTTGGGCTCATCGGCGAACTCGAGGATCGTGCTCTCGGTGGACGAGAAGCGTTCCTCCCCGATCATCGCCGCCACTTCATAATCGGCAGCGTGGCCGAGGCGGATCCAGGTCAGCTTGCCGCTGCCGCCGTTCTGATCGCTCTCCTGGTCCCAGCGCCCCGCATAGAGCGTGCCGGCGCCGAGATCGCCGACACGGTCGGCAACATACATGAAGAGACCGGTGTAGCGACCGTCGTCGCCGTAAAAGGCCGTCTTGCCGTCGGGCATGACGCGGGCGATCTCCCACGAGGCACGGCCCATGCTGTAGTGCTTCTTAACCGAGCTGCGCCCATCCGCGCCCACCGAGACCTCGACCGGATAGCCATAGCCATAGGGTGTGGCCTTCCGGGTATTGCCGAAGTAGAGCTCGGTCATGGCCGGCAGCGACTTGTCCACCTGGCCACGATCGAACAGGTCGTAATCCTCCTCGCCGGCGAGATGCGAGCCCCACGGTGTAATTCCGGCGGCGCAAGGGATCCACAAGCCGCCGACGGACGAGAAGTCGACATTGTACTGGTTGATGGCGGTCAGCTTCCCGTTGCCACGATCCTGCGCGATGGTGTTGAGATTCATCGCCATCGGCGTGCGCGGGTACCAGCCTTCCGCCTTCGAGGCAGTGCTGCCGTCGCTTAGGAGCCAGTCATACTCCCACTGCACCACGTGATAGGCGGTAGCATCCCCGTTCGGCGCGCTCGGCTGGCCGGGCAGAACGCGCAGGCTGGTGCCGTCCGGCGTCTCGGCAACCACCGGCTTGCCCATCGGGTCGAGGAGGCCCTGGCCGAACGCATCATAGAGTTGGCCGGCCTGATAGGGATTGTTGCCAACGCGATCGATCGATCGGTAGAGCATGTTGAAGGCGAGTGGCCTGCTCTCGGTCGAGCCGTCCTCATAGGTGATCTTGACGCTGGCACCGCTATACATCCGGGCCATGTCGGCCGCGGTCGACGGCGCCGGCATGCTGAAGAACTCGACGCTCTTGACGGATTCGGCCGCCCCGGGGCGGGCCGCGGTCATCGCCAGGACACCAAGCGACACCCCAAGTAGCAAGCTCCTGCGCACGTTCATGCTAGTCTCCCCTCGGTGCCCAGCTTCATGCTGGGCTTGCCATTTGCCGTCGACAGCCCCAAACGGAACGGCATTCTATGAAAGCATGCCTGATCCTTAGAAATTGGCAAAGACTATTTTGCCCAAATGGGATCCCCCGCGGCGGTTTCGAGCTGAAGTGCAAGGAGGCGCCCAGCTTCTCACCGCGCCTCGCCCAGCTCATCTGAGTGTCCGCTTTTTGGTCAAAAAACGGACAGTCCCTCTCGACCTTGCTGGGGCATCGCCGTGGGCTGCGGGCAGAGCTTTGTCGTCGCCGCGCATTGATCGCTCGATCTCTCACCTCGCGCGAGGCGAGGGCGGTGCCACAAGAACGTCACCTAACCCCAACGCAAAGCTAAACTTTTTGTCATCATCCACCGCCGCATCCGCCAATCCGTTGCCCCGGAACTGTGGGCAAGTCCGGGCGGCTCTCGGGCTCGTGCAATGCTTGAATAGGGCAGGGGAAGCCTCGGGCGCTCTCCGGCGTCGGCCGGTCCCGCAACGGTGCGGGGCTGAGAGAGAGGTGAGCGCCAGGATCCATGAGGAGATCACGGAACGGATCGGGCTCGAGCGGGGCGTGGCCCCCTAGGCGAAGCCCTGGCAGGGTGGCCTTGCCGAGGGCGGGGTGAGCTGCCTGCCGAAGAATGCCGCCACGGGCCACGTCTACCGTGGCGTCAATGTCCTGCCCTATGGGCAGCAGCGGCGGCACGGGGCTATCCCTTGCCGCGCTGGCTGACCTTCCGCCAGACGAAGGAGCTTGGTGGGTTCGTGCGCAAGGGAGAGAAGGCCGCTGAGGATCGTGCCGTCGGCCAGCACCACCTCGAGGCCCAGCACCATCTCCCTGGTCATGCCGTAGCGGATCACCCGATTGCCGCCGGCATTGGTCGAGATGTTGCCGCCGATGGCGCAGGAGCCGCGAGCACCCAGATCGAGCGGCACCATCAGGCCCGCCTCGTCGGCGGCCTGCTGGACCACCTCGAGCGGCGTGCCGGACCACACCGTCATCGTGCCGGTCGCGGTGTCGATCTCCTCGATCCCGTTCAGCCGCTCGAGCGACAGGGCGACGCTGTCGGCGGTGGGCTCGGCACCGCCGCAGAGACCGGTCAGCCCGCCCTGGGGCACCACCGGCACGTTCGCCGCATGGCAGAGGCGCAATGCCGTCGCCACCTCCTCGGTGGACCTGGGCCGCACGAGAGCCAGGGGGCGAGCCGGGGCAATGCGCACACCCAGTCCGACCAGTTGCGCTCGGGCACGGCGTCGCCGACCAGGACGCGATCAGTCCCGAGCCCGTTCGAAAGCTCCTGAGCAATGCTTACCGTGCGGTCCTCCCCGAGGCGATGCCGAGGAGGGGGCGTACCCTGAATATCCCAGATGCCGGCGCCTGAACGCTGATCATCCATCGGTCGGCCGCATGAGACAAGCCTCCGAGGGCCAGGGGTGCGCCGGAAAGACGGCGCATAGCCATAGTTGACGGCTTGCGCCAGGCTGTCTGGCGCGCTTGAGCAGCTCCCGATCGATCGCAGTGGCCGCCGGCCCGATCCCGACGGTTGCCTCGCGGCTCTGGTCCAGCTCCAAAGAGTCGCTTCCCAGCCGATGTCTGGGAGAGTCCGGATGTCATGACAACGATGACAGGTGCATGCCTTTGCGGGCGCGTGCTGCCTCTCTAACAACGCCGTGGAACGGGCCCTGCGCAGCGTCGCTCTCGGGCGCTAGGCATGGCTCTTCTGCGGCTCCGATCGCGGCGGCCGGCGCGCCGCCGTCGTCACACCCTGATCGGCACAGCCAAGCCCAATGACATCGACCCCCAGGCTTGGCTCGCCGACGTCCTCGAGCGGATCGCCAGCCTGCCGGTCGCCGGGTTGACCGGTTTGCTGCCCTGGAATTGGCACCCGCCAGTCGCCTAAGCCGTCACCCGCAGCGCCGCCTGAAGGCCCGGCGAGGCGCCGCCGCCCAGCACCAAGCCCGTGGCGTTCGCCGGACGGTTACTTCGCAAGCGTCGTCAGCCGGCTTGTAAGGTGGCGGAGTCCCGGAGCGTGACGTCCGGGAGCCGATCCCGGGCAGAAGCCTGGCCAAGTCCTCCAGCTCAGGAGGCTCCACGTCGGTCCTCGAATGGGCATGAGGGCCGGACGGCACTCTTGATGGCGGCGTGACCCGCTCCACATCTCGGTGCGGTGTCCGGGCCCCTCTGGCGGTTGAGTCGTCGACCGCGATGTCGGACCTTCCATCTGTCACCGCGCCGACGGGCGCGATCGCACCGGAAGGGCTCGACGGATGTCCGTCGACCTGCTGACGACCGACCTGCTCGGCAAGCCTGCCTGGCTCTGGCTGCTCTTCTTCGGTCTCGTCCTGATCCTGCTGGTCCTCGACCTTGGTGTCCTACACCGGGGAAGCCGCGAGATCGGCGTGCGCGAGAGCCTGCTGCTCTCGGCATTCTACATCGCCCTGGGCATCGGCTTCGGCGGCTTGGTCTGGATGCAGCTCGGCCCGCAGGCCGGGGTCGAGTACCTGACCGGCTTTGTGGTCGAGAAGAGCTTGGCGATGGACAATGTGTTCGTCATTGCCATGATCTTCACCTACTTCGCGATCCCCAGGGCCTATCAGCACCGTGTGCTGTTCTGGGGTATCCTGGGCGTAGTCGTGCTGCGTGCGGTCATGATCGGCCTCGGCGCCACGCTGGTCGCCGAGTTTGCCTGGGTGCTTTACCTGTTCGCCATCTTCCTGATCGCCACTGGGGTGAAGATGCTCTGGTGGGGCGGCAAAGACACCGACCTGGCCCGAAACCCGCTCCTGAAGTTCGTCCGGCGCCGGTTTCGGGCGACCGACCAGCTGCACGGCGAGCGGTTCTTCGTCCGCCTGCCCGATCCGGGGACCGGGCGGCTGACCGTGTGTATGACCCCGCTGTTCCTGGCGCTCGTCCTGATCGAGGTCGCCGACGTGATCTTCGCGGTGGACAGCGTGCCAGCGATCTTCGCGATCACGACCGACCCGTACCTGGTCTACACGTCCAACATCTTCGCCATCCTGGGCCTGCGCGCGCTCTATTTCGCCGTCGCGGCGGTGCTGCACCGCTTCGCCTACCTGAAGCAGGCGCTGGCGGTCCTGTTGATCTTCATTGGCTCCAAGATCTTCGTCGCCGACCTGCTGGGGTGGGCCAAGTTCCCGGCCGGGTGGTCGCTCGGGATCACCTTCGCGATCCTGGCGACGGGCGTCCTCTACTCGCTGTGGCGCACGCGCGGATCGACGACCGCTCCGGCGGGTGGCTAGTTTTGATCCTGTGGGGCACCCCGCGCGGCTCTTGATTGAGCCGGGTCCGGGCGGCGCGAGCCCAGGCCCGTCTGGGGTAAGGAGGACGTCGTGACGCCGGGGCTGAACTACGGAGCCCTTATACTCGACGCACTTGGCGTCGCCACGGCGCTGCTTGCGGCCTGGTGGTGGTACCAAGCCGGAACGCGGCGGCTACGTCGGGTGTCCCGCTTCGAGGCGCTCGATGCCGCCGACTTCAACCGGATCGTCACGGCGATCAACCGCAACAACGTCCTCAGCTGCCGCGCGGCGCTCGCCGCCGCCGGCTCGGCCCTCTGCGTCGCTCTGCGCTTCGCGGTCGACTTGGCCTCGACCTGGTAGCTCTACCCCCACGTGTAGCTGCTCGCGATCATTGGCGGCCGTGCTCGCGAACAGGCGCGTGCTCGTGCTCACATTCGCTGCGACCAGAGATGCGCTGTTGTCAGCGCGCCTCGGGGTGGTGGCGTAGACCCAGGGCATGAGCTGGTCGATCTGGCTGGCGGGGTGGCGGTTGAGCAGTCGGATCAGTGTGTCGGTGAGATAGGCCTGGGGATCGACGGCGCTGAGCTTGCAGGTTTCAATCAGCGAGGCGACCACACCCTAATGGGTTCCACCCTGATCGGAGCCGACGAACAGCGCGTTCTTGCGATTGAGGGCGATCGGGCGGAGCGAGCGCTCGACGCTCTTGCAGTCGATCTCGATGCGGCCGTCGTCGAGATAGCGGACGAGCCCCTGCCAAAGGCCTCATGGTGTAGCGGATAACCCCGGCGATGCGCGAGCGGCCCCGCCCCTTGGCGAGTTGCGCCTCGAGCCAGGTCCGATCCGGCGCAGGGCCTTCAGGGTCGCTATGTCATCCGGGAGCGGACTCGAGCCGCTTGTCGATCAGGGTAAGGCCGCTGCCGTCCCAGACCAGGAGCTTCACCCTGTCGGCGCCTTTGGCCCGGAACACCAGGACCGCGCCGCAGAACGGATCGAGCCGCAGCTGCCTCTCGTCGACCTCGGCCCCGACCCGGACGATCGCCCCGCCAACCTCGATCTGGATGACGCCGGCACGAGCCGGCGAGGCCGGCCTTGGCGCCGCCGTGCGGCCAGGGCGGCCTCGGTGATTGCCGGGACGATCTAACCAGGCTCCGCCATCGGCACCATCAGCCGCCCGGCCCGCGCCGAGCAGCGCCAGGTGAACAGCTGCTGCGCCCGCAGCCCACGTCGCCGCGCCACCGCCGACACCACGGCTCCGCCCTCGAGCGACCGACGGACGATCCGAGCCTTCACCTGGTCCGGCGAGCGGCGCCACCATGCGGCGTGGCTGTCTGGAGCAGCAGCCGTGCTTTTGGATTCGCTCCCCGGGGCACGAGCGCAGGCCTCAGATCACCACCCGTTCTACCTCATCGAGCCTTATCTCGTCCTGTCGGCGATCGTAGAGCTGGATTGTCCGCGTGCTGGCGTGGTTGGCCATGGCGGCAGCCTTCTCGAGCGTGCCGCCGTTTCTTGAGGTAGGCCGTGATGCCGGTGGCCCTAAAGCTATGGTTGCCGATCCTGGTGGGGATGCCGGCGGCTGCCGCACGTCGGCGGATCATGCGCCAAGCGTCTGGCTGCTTCATCGGATGCTCCGACAGCACGGCCCCGCCGTTGCCGCGCGACGTGCGGAACAAAAAGCCCTTGCGGTCCTCGCCGATGCCGGCCGCGTCGACATAGGCGGGCAGCGCCTCGGCCAGAGAGTGATGGCAGGGCCTGATGTGCTGCTTGCCGCCGAGGCCAAGCAGCGATCGAAATGCGTTGCTGTGACGGGCAACGGCATATGCTTCGCCAACGGGTTGCCGTGATAGCGACCCGACATCAGCACGACCCCCGACCAGAAGGCGCACATGCGGGCCAGATGCGGCTCCCAATCGTCGATGCCGGTCTGGCGGACATCTCTGCCGTGATCCGCGCCCGCCGCTCCGCGCAATCCATGGGCCCCTGTCCGTCATCGTTCTCGCCACCGTCGTCAAAATAGGCATTCACAATACCTATTGGATGCGGCATAAGTGGCATTGGAAATGCCTATTCGTGGAGCGCCGATGCGCCTCACCGCCTTCACCGACTTCGGGCTGCGCACCCTGATGCGGCTGGCCGGCGAGCCGGAGCGATCGTTCACGACCGACGAGATCGCGACCGAGCTTCGGGTCTCGCGCAACCACCTGACCAAGGTCGTGCGCGATCTGGCAGGTGCGGGCTATGTCAGGACCCAGCGCGGTGCGGGTGGCGGCTTCCGCCTCGCCCGCCCGGCCCAGTCGATCACGCTGGGCGAGGTTGTGAGAGCGCTCGAGCGGCGCCAGGCGCTGGTCGAGTGCTTTCGGGAAGATGGCGGAGCCTGCGTGCTCACGCCGCGCTGCCGCCTGAGGGCCAAGCTGGCGGCAGCGCAGGAGACGTTCCTACGGGAGCTCGACGGGACGACCCTGGCCGCCTGCGCGCATCCGGGGCCAGTCCACCGAGCTGCGGGGTGACGGCGCGATGTCGACCCCTGCGAGAGCAGCTCTGTCGCCATCGGTCAGCCCGTTCGGAGGAGTAGCTGGCGATGGACGACATCACGATCGCCCGCGCAGTTCATGTCCTGGCCGTCGTTCACTGGATCGGCGGCGTCGCCATGATCACCATGGTCGTTCTTCCGGTGATCACGCGCCTCCCCGAGCCCGGCCGCCGCATGGCCCTGTTCCAGGCGATCGAGGGCCGCTTCGCCCCGCAGGCCAGGATCTCCGTGTCGCTGGCGGGCCTGAGCGGGCTCTACATGACCTGGCGCCTGGACGCCTGGGGACGCTTCCTCGAGCCCGGCTTCTGGTGGATGGACGCCATGGTCCTGGTGTGGGCGGCATTTTCTCTGGCTCTCTTTGTTGTCGAGCCGCTGGTCGGACGGGCTCAGCGGCGACGTCCGGTGGAGCGAGATTCACAGCACACGCTGGCTGTGATGCAGCGCTTCCATTGGATCATGCTGCTCCTGAGCACCGTGACGGTCGGTGCCGCGGTGCTCGGCGCGCACGGGCTGCTCTATTGAGGGCCTCGAGAGACCGGCATTCCGCCCGTCATGACTCCCCGGCATCTATTGCCCATTCGCCTGTGCGCCTCGCTCGCCAAGGCCATGTGCGGCCCGGGTCGGGAGTCCACGAGGCCAGCGATGGGCTCTCGCGCAAGCCGGATCAGACCGTGTCTCGCCGCGCTTTCCATAGCCGGGCCAACGAGCTGCCAGGTAACCGGGCCGAGGAGATGGACCAGTGACAAAGACAGGTGCACAGCATCGGCCCGCGGAGCACGGAGCGGCAGCCATCGCGCGTCATGGGCTGCAGGGCAGTCCTCGGGCCGGGTTGGCGATGGGGACTTGGGGCTTCTTCATCGGCTTTGCTGCCGTCGCCCTCTATGGCCCAGCGGCGCGATCCTTCCAGCAGTCCATGGAGCTCACGCCACTCCTGGTGGGGCTTCTCGTGGCAGCGCCCCAGCTCACCGGCTCGCTGCTGCGCATTCCCTTCGGCGCCTGGGTGGACAAATCGGGCGGCCGCCTGCCGATGCTCACACTGTTCGGGATCTCCATCGTCGGCATGTGGGGGCTGGTCTATATCCTGTTGACCGTCCATCCCGTCACCGTGGCGCTCCTCCCGCTGGTGCTTCTGTTCGGCTTCATGAGCGGCTGCGGCGTGGCCACCTTCTCGGTCGGCATCCCACAGGTCTCCTACTGGTATCCGCGCAACCGCCAGGGCATCGCGCTCGGCATCTACGGCGGTGTCGGCAATATCGCCCCGGGCCTGTTCACGCTCATTCTGCCGTTCGCCATCGCCGGGCTGGGCCTTGCGGGCTCCTACATGGCTTGGCTGGTCTTCCTGGTCGTCGGCACCGCCGTCTACGGATGGCTGGCACGGGATGCCTATTACTTTCAGCTTCGGGCCCGGGGTGTAGCCGCCGACGAAGCGAAGACCATCGCGGCAGCGTGCGGCCAGGAGCTGTTCCCCGGGAACTCGGTCTGGGGCGCGCTGATGACGGCAGCGGACGAGCCGCGCACCTGGGGGCTCGTCTTTCTCTACTTCGTCTCCTTCGGCGGATTTCTGGCGCTGACCGCGTGGTTCCCGATCTACTGGATCGCGCTGCACCATTTTGATCCAAAGATGGCAGGCATACTGGGCGGAGTCGGCTTCTCCTTGCTCGCGGCTGTCATGCGGGTCTGGGGCGGGGCGCTCTCCGAGCGCCTGGGAGGAGAGCGGCTGGCCGTGGGAGCCTTCCTCATCGTGTTGGTTGGCGCAGCGCTGCTGACCTCCTTCACGGTCTTCTCGCTCAACCTGGTCGGCGAGCTCCTCATCGGCCTCGGCATGGGCTTTGCCAATGCGGCCGTCTTCAAGCTCGTGCCGAAATACGTGCCGCACGCGGTCGGTGGCGCATCCGGCCTGGTGGGTGGGCTCGGCGCCGTTGGCGGCTTCGTGATTCCCCCCATCCTCGGCATGTTCGCCAGCGCCCTCGGCACGCAGGGCTATGCGGGCGGCTTCTTCGTCTACATCGTCCTCGCGGCTGCCTCGATCATGGTCTCGATCGGCTTTGTCCGTTTCGCCAGCCGACCCGTCCCGGCCTGATCGACCCCAACCGGACACAATCACCATGAGCCATTTTCTCGAGCGCCTCACCTACCTCGCCCGCCGCCGCGAATCCTTCGCCGGCGGCCATGGCGAGCTACGCGACGAGGACCGCCTCTGGGAGGAGGGCTACCGGCAGCGCTGGCAGCACGACAAGATCGTGCGCTCCACCCATGGCGTGAACTGCACCGGCTCGTGCAGCTGGAAGATCTATGTCAAGAGCGGGGTCGTCACCTGGGAGACCCAGCAGACCGACTATCCCCGTACCCGGGCCGGCATGCCCAACCACGAGCCGCGCGGCTGCTCGCGCGGCGCCTCCTACAGCTGGTATCTCTACAGCGCCAGCCGCATCAAATACCCGATGGTCCGCGGCCGTCTGGTCAAGGCCTGGCGCGAGGCCCGCAAGACGCTGGCCCCCGTCGAGGCCTGGGCGTCCATCATCGGCGATCCCGCGGTCGCGACCTCCTACAAGGCGATGCGCGGGCGCGGCGGCTTCGTCCGCTCGACCTGGGACGAGGTGAGCGAGATGATCGCCGCCGCCAACGTCCACACCGTCAAGACCTGGGGCCCCGACCGTGTCATCGGCTTCTCGCCGATCCCGGCCATGTCGATGGTGTCCTACGCCTCCGGGGCGCGCTATCTCAGCCTTATCGGCGGCACGCTGATGTCGTTCTACGACTGGTATTGCGACTTGCCGCCCTCGAGCCCCCAGACCTGGGGCGAGCAGACCGACGTCCCGGAATCGGCCGACTGGTACAATTCGGGCTACATCATCGCGTGGGGCTCGAACGTGCCGCAGACGCGCACCCCCGATGCCCACTTCTTCGTCGAGGCGCGCTACAACGGCACCAAGATCGTGGCGATCACGCCCGACTATTCCGAGGTCGCCAAGCTCTCCGACCTCTGGCTCCATCCCAAGCAGGGTACCGATGCCGCTTTCGCCATGGCGATGGGGCACGTCGTTCTGCGCGAGTTTTTCCTCGACCGCCAGGTGCCCTATTTCCAGGACTATTGCCGCCGCTACACCGACATGCCGATGCTGGTGCGGCTACGGCAGGACGGCGACCGCTGGGTGCCCGACCGCAATCTGCGGCAGAGCGACCTGCCCGGCGCGCCGGAAGGCGGCCGCGCCGCCTGGAAGACGGTGGCGACCACCGAGCCCGCGGGCGACCTCGTGGTGCCGCGGGGCTCGATCGGCTATCGCTGGCCGGCCGAGGGCGAGGCCAAAGGGCGCTGGAACCTCGAGGCAAAGGACGGCGAGACCGACCAGGACGTCACGCTGGCGCTCAGCGTGATCGACCGACGTGACGACGTCGTGCCCGTGGCCTTTCCCTATTTCGGCGGGCGCCTGCACGAGCGCTTTCCGGAGAACGACCAGGGCGGCGACGTGCTGCTCCGGAACGTGCCGGTGAGGCGGGTGACGCTCGCCGACGGCGAGGCTCTGGTCGCCACTGTGTTCGATCTCCTTTGCGCGAGCTACGGGCTGGATCGCGGCCTCGGCGGCGCCTGCGCCAGGAGCTACGAGGACAATGTCCCCTACACGCCCGCCTGGCAGGAGCCGATCACCGGCGTGCGGGCCGAGCAGGCGATCGCCGTGGCCCGCGGCTTTGCTGACAATGCCGAGAGGACGAACGGGCGCTCGATGGTGATCCTCGGCGCCGGCATGAACCACTGGTACCACCAGGACATGAACTACCGCAGCATCATCAATCTCCTGATGATGTGCGGGACGGTGGGCGTCTCGGGCGGCGGATGGGCGCACTATGTCGGGCAGGAGAAGCTGCGGCCGCAGACCGGCTGGACCATGCTCACCTTCGCCCTCGATTGGGCGAGGCCGCCGCGCCAGATGAACAGCACGTCCTTTTTCTATGCCCACAGCGACCAGTGGCGCTACGAGAAGCTCGACGTGTCCGAGCTGCTGTCACCGCTGGCCGACAAGGACGCGTATCAGGGTAGCCTCATCGACCTCAACGTCCGGGCCGAGCGCATGGGCTGGCTGCCGTCGGCGCCGCAGCTCGCGGTCAACCCGCTGACGCTCGCGGCCGAGGCCGAGGCGGCCGGCGTTCCGGTGAAGGACCACGTCGTCCGAGGCCTGCAGGAGGGCCGCTTGGCCATGGCCTGCGAGGATCCGGACAATCCGGTGAATTTTCCCCGCAACCTCTTCATCTGGCGCTCGAACCTGTTCGGCTCGTCAGGCAAGGGCCATGAATACTTCCTGCGCCACTTCCTCGGCACGCGGCACGGGCTGCAGGGCAAGGACCTGGGCGAGATGGGCGGCCAGAAGCCCGTCGAGGTCGCATGGCGGGATCCCGTGCCCGAGGGCAAGCTCGACCTCGTCGTCACCCTCGACTTCCGCATGTCGACGAGCTGCCTCTACTCCGACATCGTGCTGCCCACCGCGAGCTGGTACGAGAAGCAGGATCTCAATACCTCCGACATGCATCCCTTCATCCATCCCTTCACGGCGGCGGTGGATCCGGTCTGGGAGTCCAGGAGTGACTGGGAGATCTACAAGACCATCGCCAAGCGCTTCTCGGAGCTGAGCGTCGGCCATCTCGGCGTCGAGCGGGACGTGGTGCTGACGCCGATCATGCACGACACGCCGGCCGAGCTCGCCCAGCCGTTCGGTGCCCAGGACTGGAAGAAGGGCGAGTGCGCCCTCGTGCCCGGCGTCACGGCCCCTCAGATCAGCGTGGTCGAGCGCGACTATCCCAACACCTACCGCCGCTACACGGCGCTGGGTCCGCTGGCCGACAAGCTCGGCAATGGCGGCAAGGGCATCAGCTGGAACACCCTGGACGAGGTGGAGGGCCTGGGCGCCCTGAACTACCGGGTGGACGATGGTGGCCCGACGCACGGCCGGCCGCGCATCGAGACCGACATCGACGCTGCCGAGGTCATCCTCTCCTTGGCCCCGGAGACCAATGGCGAGGTCGCCATCAAGGCCTGGCAGGCGCTGGGCAAGGTGACCGGCCGCGACCACACGCATCTCGCTGCCGCCCGCGCTGACGAGAAGATCCGCTTTCGTGACCTGCAGGCCCAGCCGCGAAAGATCATCTCGTCACCGACCTGGTCGGGCATCGAGAGCGAGCATGTCAGCTATACTGCCGGCTACACGAACGTCCACGAGCTTATTCCCTGGCGGACGCTGACCGGCCGTCAGCATTTCTATCAGGACCATCGCTGGCTTCGGGACTTCGGCGAGGGCTTCGCGGCCTACCGGCCGCCGATCGACACGCGCTCCGTCGCCGAGATGCTGGGCGCGCACAGCAATGGCGAGACGGAGATCGTCCTCAATTTCATCACGCCCCACCAAAAATGGGGCATCCACTCGACCTATACCGACAATCTCTTGATGCTGACCCTCTCGCGGGGCGGGCCGATCGTCTGGATCTCGGAGACTGACGCCAAGACCGCCGGGATCGTCGACAACGACTGGATCGAGCTCTTCAACGTGAACGGCGCCATCGCCGCGCGTGCCGTCGTCAGCCAGCGCGTGCATGCGGGCATGTGCATGATGTACCACGCCCAGGAGAAGATCGTGAACGTGCCGGGCTCGCAGATCACCGGGCAGCGCGGCGGCATCCACAACTCGGTCACCCGCGCCGTGCTCAAGCCGACGCACATGGTGGGCGGCTATGCCCAGCTCTCCTGGGGCTTCAATTACTACGGAACCGTGGGCTCGAATCGTGACGAGTTCGTGATCGTGCGCAAGCTCAGCCGTGTCGACTGGCTCGACAATACCG
This sequence comes from uncultured Alphaproteobacteria bacterium, assembly GCA_963735065.1. GTDB lineage: Bacteria > Pseudomonadota > Alphaproteobacteria > Geminicoccales > Geminicoccaceae > CAVTJL01. Next base: position 2,121,009 of record CAVTJL010000001.1, read on the forward strand.
GACCGGCCCATCACGCAGACGAGGAGACCGCGGCATGAAGATCCGCGCCCAGATCGCGATGGTGCTGAACCTCGACAAGTGCATCGGCTGCCATACCTGCTCGGTGACCTGCAAGAACGTGTGGACGTCGCGCCAGGGTATGGAATATGCGTGGTTCAACAATGTCGAGACCAAGCCCGGCATAGGCTATCCCAAGGACTGGGAGAACCAGGAGCGCTGGAAGGGCGGCTGGGAGCGTCGGAAGAGCGGCAGGATCGTGCCGAAGCAGGGCGGGCGCTGGGCGATCCTCGCCAAGATCTTCGCCAATCCGCATCTGCCCCAGATCGACGACTACTACGAGCCTTTTACTTTCGATTATGAGCATTTGCACAATGCGCCGGAGCTGCCGACCTCGCCGGTGGCGCGGCCGATCTCTCTCGTCAGCGGCCGGCCGATGGACAAGATCGAATGGGGGCCGAATTGGGAGGAGATCCTGGGCGGCGAGTTCGACAAGCGCTCGAAGGACTATAATTTCGAGGCGGTGCAGAAGGACATCTACGGGCAGTTCGAGAACACCTTCATGATGTACCTGCCGCGGCTCTGCGAGCACTGCCTCAACCCGAGCTGCGTCGCCTCCTGCCCCTCCGGCTCCATCTACAAAAGGGAAGAGGACGGCATCGTCCTCATCGACCAGGACAAGTGCCGTGGCTGGCGCATGTGCGTCTCGGGCTGTCCCTACAAGAAGATCTATTACAACTGGACCTCCGGCAAGGCGGAGAAGTGCATCTTCTGCTATCCGCGCATCGAGGCCGGCCAACCGACGGTGTGCTCGGAGACCTGTGTCGGGCGCATCCGCTATCTGGGGGTCCTGCTCTACGACGCGGACCGTATCCAGAGCGCCGCCAGCGTTGAGGACCCGCAGGATCTCTACGAGGCGCAGCTCGACGTCTTCCTCGACCCCGACGATCCGGCCATCGAGGCGCAGGCGCGCGCCGACGGCATCTCGGACGCCTGGCTTGCCGCGGCCAAGCGCTCGCCGGCTTACAAGATGGCCGTGGATTGGAGGATCGCCTTCCCGCTGCATCCGGAATATCGGACCCTGCCTATGGTCTGGTACGTCCCGCCTTTGTCGCCCATCCAGTCGCACGCCAATGCCGGGGCCATCGACACGATCGGCGAGATTCCCGACGTGCGGTCGCTACGGATTCCGGTGCGCTACCTCGCCAACCTGCTGACCGCGGGTGCCGAGGAGCCGATCGTCGGGGCCCTCGAGCGATTGCTCGCGATGCGCGTCTACTATCGCCGCCGCCAACTCGGCGAGGGCAAGGCCGACGGCGAGGCGATCCTGGACCGGGTCGGGCTCAGCCTCGCCCAGGTCGAGGAGATGCACCGCTACCTCGCGATCGCCAACTACGAGGACCGCTTCGTCATTCCGACCAGCCATCGCGAGCAGTCGGAGGACGCCTACGGCCTGCGTGGCTCGTGCGGCTTCAGCTTCGGCAATGGCTGCGACACCGGCGCTCCGCACTCGACGCTGTTCGGCGGCAAGATGGGGCGGCGCCGGCTGGTGCCCTCCCGACCGACGATCGATACCTGAGCCGATGACCATGCTGGCCCTCAGGGCCCTGGGCGCCCTGCTCTCCTACCCGAGCGACGATCTCCTCCACGCGTTGCCGGAGATCGAGGGCGTGATCAGCCGCTCGCCGCTCATCAAGACGCGCGAGCGGGACGGCCTTCTCCGTCTCGTCCGATATCTGGGCGAGGGCGACCTGCTGCCGGCCGAGGAGCGCTATGTCGACCTCTTCGACCGCGGCCGCGCCACCTCGCTCAACCTCTTCGAGCATCTCCATGGCGACGGCCGCGACCGCGGCGACGCCATGGTCGAGCTGAAGCAGCTCTACGAGCGGGCGGGCTTCGATCTCGTGACCAAGGAGCTGCCCGACCATCTGCCCGTGGTGCTCGAATATCTGAGCTGCCGCGACCTCGCCGAGGCGCGCGCGATGTTGGGCGACTGCGCCCATCTGCTGCAGCGGATCGGCCGGGCCCTGATCGCCCGCGAGAGCCCCTATGCCGCGGTGCTGCAGGCGCTGCTCGTGATCGCCGGGGAGCCGCCGCTCGATCCCGACGCCGTGCCGCGCGCGGCCGGCCGCGACGAGAGCCTGGACGAGGACTGGGCCGAGGAGCCGGCTTTCGCCCGCGAGCCCAAGTCCCCTGCGCCACCTACGGGCCGGACGCCTCGGTCCGGCAGCACGCCATGACCGGCCGCGAAGGTGTCCCGCGCCGGCCCGCCCGCTCGCCAGAGGAGACCCGGCCATGCTGACCGTCGGCTACATGGATGAGCTTCTCTTCGGGATCTACCCATATGTGTGCCTCGCCGTCCTGCTGCTCGGCAGCCTGATCCGCTTCGACCGCGAGCCCTACACCTGGAAGAGCAACTCCTCGCAGATTCTGCGCAATGCCCAGCTCCAGCTCGGCTCGAACCTCTTCCACTATGGCGTCATCATCGTCGTTCTCGGCCATTTCGCCGGGTTCCTGGCGCCGCACTGGGCGGTCGACTGGGCCCTGAGCCCGGTCCAGCATCAGCTCCTGGCCATGGTGATCGGCGGCATCGCCGGCCTCGTCGCGATCATCGGCCTCTCCATCCTGATCCACCGCCGCCTCGTCGATCCGCGCATCCGCCTCAACAGCCGCAAATGGGACATCGCGGTCGTCATCATGCTCTGGCTCCAGCTTGCCCTCGGCCTGCTGACGGTGCCGCTGTCGGCTTTCCACATGGACGGCGTCCTCTTTGAGCAGCTCACCGCCTACGTGAAGGGCATCGTGACACTCGATCCCGGCGCCCCGGCCTTCCTGACGGGCGTGCCGCTCATCTACAAGATGCACATCCTCCTCGGATTCAGCATCTTTCTGATCTCGCCCTTCACCCGCATGATCCATCTCTGGAGCGGTGTCGGGGCCTTGTCCTATCTTTTCCGGCCCTACCAGATCGTGCGCACACCCCGGACGCGGGCCAAGGAGCCGGTCCGCTCGTGACCGCCACGGTCAACGGCGTCGCCGTCGACGAGGTGGCGTGGCCCAATGCCGAGGTCGCGGCGGTGCGTGAGCTGCTGCGCCAGCGGGCGGTGGCGGTCGGGCTGCTCGCCGCCGATGCCGAGAAGGGGAGCGCCGTCGACGACGCGATCGAGCAACTCCTTGCGGCAGAGGTCCAGGTGCCGACACCGACGGAGGAGGAGTGCCGCCGCCACTACGAGACGCATCCGGCGGACTTCCGGAGCGGCGACCTCGTCCATGCGCGCCATATCCTCTTCCAGATAACCCCCGGCGCCCGCGTGCCCGACATCCGGGCCCGGGCCGAGCAGACGCTGACGGCCCTGCTGGCCGAGCCCGACCGCTTCGCCGCCCTGGCCCAGGAGCTCTCGAACTGCCCGTCCGGCCAGCAGGGCGGCAATCTCGGCCAGCTCGGCCGCGGCGACACGGTGCCGGAGTTCGAGCAGGCCCTGTTCCGCCTGGGGCCGACAGGCATTCTCCGCGAGCTCGTGAGAACGCGCCATGGCTTCCACATCGTGGCGGTCGATCAGCGGATCCCGGGGGCCGCGTTGCCCTTCGAGACGGTGCGGGATCGTATCGCCGAGCGGCTCAGGGTGAGCGTCGAGGAGCAAGCGCTGCGCCAGTACATATCCTTCCTGGCCGGCCAGGCCGACCTTGAGGGCGTCGATCTCGACGCGGCAGCAACTCCGCTCGTTCAGTGACGGGGCGGCCGATCCCGATGACGGCGGGAGGCAAGCGAGAGCGCTGTGCGGACCGCCTCGATCGGGTCGACGTCGCACGATGGAACGGCGCTTCGGTGGTCCGCGGTTTGGACGGCCATCTCAGTCGAAGGGAGGAGCCATGCTCGGAGATCTCATCGCTGGCCTCGATCGGCCCGCTGTCGCTCTGGGCGTGTTGACGACGATGGACCCGGCCGTCGTGGCGCGGCTCGAGCGGCACGCGGCCGCGGCATCGATGGTGCTCGAGGATTTCGCCGCAGGCGCCGTCCGGGAATTCGTCGAGCGGGCGAACGACGATCTGTGGTTTCAATTGCTGACCGTCATCCGTGAGGCCGAGGATCCGGGCCTCGCGGCGGTGCAGACGATCCTGCGCTGGGTCGTGACGGAGCAGTCGGCGTTGCCGTGAACTCTTGAGGGTCGCGAACGATGCCGGCTCGCTCCTGCCAGCCGTCTCACTAGTCGACACTTCGCGCCATGTATGGCTGGGCACGCTCACAAGGTCAGCTGCCCAGGGCAGCCATCTGGGCAGTTGGAGGCTCCTTTGACAGCCCGTTGACGCATTCGCATTCGACTGATTCTTTCCGGCAGGCGCGCTGCGGGAGGAATCGCGGCGCAGGGGCACGCGGCCGTCCAATGCAGACTGGATCTCGCCGGGCGGACCCCGGACCGGGATCACCAAGCTGAATGACGGCTGCGCCTGGGAGGCCTCCAAGCTCTAGCATGCGGTCGACCTGGACCGTGGCGCCATCGCCGACGTCGTGATCCGTCCCGCCGCAGTTCTCGACTAGGTCCTTGCCATCGCCGTTGTGGCGCCAGGGCCTTTGCGATGCAGAGCGTACCACCCGAGGTAGTCGGCGATGGCATGCCGCGCGAGATAGGGGCCGGCGGGGATTGGCTCGAGACCGGGCACGATGCGCGCCTGCTGGGCGAACCATTCGCGAGCTGCGGCCTGTGCTTGGGCAAAGGATAGCACGTGGACACCGTCCGCGTCGCGTACGTCGTCCGCCAATCCCAGCTTGCGCTTCCTGTAGGCGCCAGCCTTCGCTGGCCGCCAACGCGCAATCCAGGTGCCACCGTTCCTGCCACGATAGTAGCCCAGGTGTTCTCCGGATCCGATCGCCCGCCAGTGTGGCTCGCGGCCTGGACGCGCAGTCAGGGTTGACCGCGCAGTTCAGGATTCCAGTCGAGCATCGCTCCGACGCATTCTCCAGGCCTTGCCCTGGTCCCGACCGAGGGCGGCGGGACGGCTTGACGGGATCAGCTGTCGGCCAGCGGGATGTTGAGGCGGCTGGCGGCGCCGTTGATGTGGGCGCGCATCGCGGCGCGGGCGCGACCTGGATCGCCGGAGGCGATGGCCTCGAGGATTGCCGCGTGCTCGGCGATCGTGATCTCGACCACGCTCTCGAGGTCGTGGGCGGTGCGCGTGGCCTGGATGGTCTCGCGCATCTGCTCGGCCAGGAAGGTCACGAAGGTCGCGATGTAGGTGTTGTTGGTGGCACGGGCGACCTCGCGGTGAAAGGCGAGATCGGCGTCGACCCCGCCCTCGCCCCACTTCTCCGCACCACGCATCTGCTCGAGGCTGTCGCCGATGCGGACGAGCTGCTCGGGCGTGGCCCGCACCGCCGCCTGGGCCGCGGCCTCGATCTCGAGGATGGCGCGCAGCTCGAACAGGCTGCGGATCGCCTCGACATCCTCGAGGCTCGCGGCCTCGATGCGCAGCGTCCCGTGCTGCTCCGGCCGGATCACGAAGGCGCCTACACCCTGCCGCAACTCGACGATGCCGTCGGCGCGCAGCCGCGCGATGGCCTCGCGTACCACGTTGCGGCTGACGCCGAGCGTGGTCGAAAGGTGCTGCTCGGTCGGAAGCCGATCGCCGGGCTTGAGCCTGCCCTCGACGATCTCCTTCGTGATCAGGGCCGAGACCCGGGTGGGCAGATGGGGGGTACGGCCCAGTTGCGCGAACCGCGGGAGCATCGGCATCCTTCCTCGTTCCCCATCGGTATGGCCGGAACGGCACAAGCGCGCCTTCGGGCCGCAGGATCGGGGAGCAGCTAGGGCCTTGGGCGTTGGGGCGACAGCGCCGTCGCCAAGGCTGCCTCGCCTCCTTCATTTCCATACCGCAACACCATGGCCCGGCGGCTTTTTTCGAGTTGTCCTACCATAGGCTGACATGACATAAGGCGGCAACAATGAAGAGAGGGGTCCGCCGCCGCTGACCGCCCCTTGCCGGCTTTGGCGCCGGTCGTGGGCGAGGGGGTGGGATACGGAGGGGAGGTGCTCGATGTACGTCACGAGCGCGGGCGAGAAGGTCTTCGTGATCGATGGGCACGTCCATCTCTGGGACGCGCGCGAGAGCAACCGCCGCAACCGCTACGGCCTCACCTTCATCGAGAGCTTCTGGGGCAGCCACGTCGGGCTGACGCCGCCGGAGCAGCGCTGGCCGTGGGAGCGCTTTCTCTATTACGGCGTCGACACGGCGGTGCAGGATCTGTTCGTCGACGGCTATTGCGACATGGCCATCGCGCTGCCGACCTATCTCCGCGAGTTCTACGTCGACGGCTTCAACACGACCGAGCAGTGTGCCGCTCTCAAGGCGGCCCGGCCGGACCAGATCATCCTCGATGGCCGTGCCGACCCGCGCGACGGCGCGCAGGGGCTGGAGCAGCTCGAGGCCGACCGCGAGCGCTTCGGGATCAAGGGCCTCAAGCTCTACACCGCCGAGTGGCGCGGTGAGTCCAAAGGCTACAGCCTCAAGGACGACATGGTCGGCCGGCTGATGGAGAGATGCCAGGCGCTGGGCATCAAGAACATCCACATCCACAAAGGCCCGACGATCCACCCCTTGAGCCTCGATGCCTTCGACGTGCGCGACGTCGACGACGTCGCCACCGCCTTTCCCGAGCTGAACTTCATCATCGACCATTGCGGCATGCCGCGGACGGATGACTTCTGCTGGATTGCCGGGCAGGAGCCCAACGTCTATGGCGGGCTCGCTCTCATCCCCTCCTTCATCTACGCGCGGCCCCGCTACTTCGCGAACATGCTGGCCGATCTTTTGTTCTTTCTGGGCCCGGACCGGCTGATCTTCGGCAGCGACTACGCCATCACGAGCCCGAAATGGATCATCGAGCACCTGATGGCCTTCGAGTTCGACGACGAGACGGCGAAGGAGGCGGGCACGCAGCTCACCCTCGAGGTCAAGCGCAAGATCATGGGCCTCAACGCGGCCAGGCTCTACGACATCGAGGTGGCGCCCGAGTTCCTGGGCTCCGCGCCCCAGGCGACCCATGCTGCGTGAGGAGCCGGCTTTGGCCTCGCTGGTCCCGGAGGTCTGGGCCAGGCTGGACGAGGTGCAGGATCCGGAGCTCGACCGCTCGGTCGTGGCCATGGGCTTCATCGAGCGCGTCGCGATCGAGGCGGCCGAGGCCACGGTCGAGTTCCGCCTGCCCACCTTCTGGTGTGCCGCGAACTTCGCCTATCTCATGGCCTGGGACATGCGGGAGGCGGTCGAGGCGGTGCCCGGCATCAGGGTGGCCCGCATCCGGCTCCTCGACCATTTCGCGGCGGCGCGGATCAACGACGGCGTCGCCAGTCGCCGACGCTTCGAGGAGGTCTTCGACGGCGAGGGCGGCGGCGGGCTCGAGGCTCTCAGGCGCACCTTCCTCGAGAAGGCTTATCTCGCACGACAGCTCGCGGTGGCGGACGAGCTGAGGTCGGCCGACCGACCCGGCACCGTCTTCGTCGACCTCGCCGTGGGCGAGCTCAGGCAGCTGGGCGCGGTGGCCGGCGGGACGCTGCCTGGGCTGGTCGCCCGCTATTTGAGCCTGCGCGAGGCGATCCTGGGCCGCCCGGCCGAGGCGGACCCGGCCTTCGTCACCCTCGACGGCGAGCGTCTCTGCGAGCAGGGGCTCGCGGACTACTGGCGGAACGCCCGCCGCAGCGTGCGGACGATGGCCGCCAACGCCGAGATGTGCCGCCTGGTCCTCGACGCCCGCCGCAGCCATCCCGTACCGGCAGGCGAGCGGTGAAGGTGTGGGACGGAGGAAGGCTCGCGTGGTGCAGGCCATTTTCGGATCGGGTCGACGTCGGGCTCGTCGGGCCTGATGACGGCCGAGCGTTGAGACGCGGCAACGAGGCTTGATCGGAACTGCCGGGCCCGCCGCGCAGGGCCCACGGACAAGATTGGGGAGCACGACGATGAAGGACTATCTCTCTGGCAGAATCTCCCGTCGGGGAGCCCTCGCGGGGCTCGCCTCGGCGGGTGCGCTCGCCGCCGGCGGCCTGCCCCGCGGGGCGCTCGCCGCCGAGCAGCGCTTCGTGCCCTACAGCAACAAGAGCCTCGACTTCTATTTCTTCGTCGCCCAGCAGGAGGCGGTGAAGCGCGCGGTCGAGGGCAAGGGCTGGCGCTTCCAGGCGCTGAACGCGAACTTCGACAACACGACCCAGCTCAAGCAATGGTCGACGCTGCTCCTGAGCAACCCCTCGGCCATCATCAGCGACCCGATCGACAGCCAGGCCATCGTCAGCTCGATCAAGAAATACAACGCCCGCAACATCCCGGTCGGCATCATCGACACGCCGGCCACCGGCGGGAACGTCGCGATCACCGTCGATTTCGACAACTATGCCGGTGGCGTGATGGCTGCCAACGCCATCGTCGACCGGCTCAAGAAAAAATACGGGTCGCCCAAGGGCATCGTGCTCAACTGCTATGGCGCCCTGCAGAGCGTCGCCTGGCGGCTGCGCAAGGAGGGCATGGACGCCGTCTTCAAGAAGTATCCGGACATCCAGTATCTCGCCCGCCCGACCGAGGGCCTGCTCAAGAACATGCTGAGCGTCACCACCGACACGCTCTCCCAGTACCCCAATCTCGATGCCGTCCACGCGCCCAGCGACACGCCCTCGCGCGGCATCGTCACGGCGCTGCAGCAGAAGGGCAAATGGAAGAAGCGCGGCGAGGACGGCCACGTCATCTTCGTCAACATCGACGGCGAGCCGATCTCGCTCGAGTGGATCCGCGAGGGCTACATGGATGCCGAGGTCTCGCAGGACCCGGTCGCCTACGCGCAGATCACCGTCGAGATGCTCGACAAGTACAGCTTCCAGGGCAAGCCCGTGCCGCTCGGGCCCTATGAGAACAAGCAGTATTACTGGGAAAAGGGTGAGATCAAGCAGTCGGACAGCGGGCCGAGCCTCGTGATCCCGCCCTTCATCATCGACGAGTCGAACGTGAACGACAAGCGGCTCTGGGGTGCGATCACCTACAACGACTGGGGTCTCCACTACAAGTAAGCCCAGGCGCACGGCGAGATCCAGGACGAAGACAGGATAGGCTGGCGATGGAGCGGGCATCGGCCCCGGAAGGGGCACCCATGGATGGTCGCGGCGGGCGCGAGCCCGCCCAGGCGCTGCTCCGCGTCCAGGATCTCGTCAAGCGCTACCCGGGCGTGCAGGCGCTCAAGGGCGTGTCGGTGACGGTGCGCAAGGGTGCCATTCACGGTCTGCTGGGAGAGAACGGTGCCGGCAAGTCGACGCTGGTGAGCATCGTCGCCGGCTTGCAGGCACCGACCAGCGGGGAGGTCTTCCTCGACGGGCACGCCGTCACCGGCGCGGACGTGCGCGCCATGGAGGAGCAGGGCCTCTTCCTCGTGCCCCAGGAGCCGATGATCGTCCCGCATCTCTCGGCCGCGGAGAACCTGGCGCTCGGCCGCTGGCCCAGGCGCGGCGGCTTCTTCATCGACACGCGCCGGATGATGGCGGACGCGCGCAGGGAGCTGGAGGGCACCGGCATCCGGCCCGCGATCGAGGCCGGGCTCCTCTCCGCCGTCGACAAGCGCAAGCTCAACATCCTGCGCGTCCTCTTCAGCGGCGCCCGCTGCATCATCCTGGACGAGCCCACGGCGGCATTGACCGTGGCCGACCGCAGCCAGCTCTTCGGCTTCATGCGCGATCTGCGGGCGGGCGGCGTCACCTTTCTCTTCATCTCGCACTACAACGAGGAAATTCTCGAGATCTGCGACAGCCTCACCGTTCTGCGCGACGGCGAGGTCGCAGCCAACGTGGCGGGCCTCGAGGGCACCACCTCCGAGCAGCTCTCGCAATGGATCACCGGACGCGGCGTCGAGCTCTACGAGCGGCAGAGCGCCTCGACCGGCGCCGCGGGGGAGGGCGACTGGGTGGTCCGCGGCCTGCGCTGCGGGCCCCTCTCCGTGCCCGAGCTGACCTTGCGCAAGGGCGAGATCATGGGCTTTGCGGGCCTTCCCGGCTCGGGGGCGAAGGAGCTGGGCAAAGCCCTCTTCGGGCTGACGCCGGCATCGGAGGGCGGCATCAGCCACCGGGGTGCCGAGCACCCGCTGCCCCGGCGCCCGGCGGACGCGCTCGGGCACCGGATCGCCTATCTCTCCGACGACCGGCGCAAGGAGGGGATCGTCGACCTCTTCTCCATCGCCCAGAACGTGACGCTCTCCTCGCTCGGCACCTTCTCCCGCCTGGGCATGCTCGACCTCGGCCGCGAGACCAGGACGGCCGAGGAGCTGGCCGGGCGGCTGCAGATCAAGGCCGAGAGCATCAGAAGCGAGGCCGGCCATCTGAGCGGCGGCAACCAGCAAAAGGTGTGCCTCGGCCGGGTGATCGCGGCCGGACCTGAGCTCCTGATCATCGACGAGCCGTCGCGCGGCATCGACGTCGGCGCCAAGGAGGAGGTCTACCGGATCATCGACCAGCTGGCAGGCAGCGGCATGAGCGTCGTCGTGATCAGCAGCGACCTCGACGAGCTCATGCGCACGGTCGACCGGATCTGCCTCTTCGCCGACGGCCGCATCGTCGCGGTCCGCGAGCGCGCGCACGTCACCAAGGAGGAGATCCTCGAGATCGCCTTCTCGGCCGGCACGCCGCCACCGGCTGCAGCCGCGCGCTCGGCCACCGTCACGTAACCTCCAGGATTGAGACTGCCATGGCGGCCACCAGCTCGATGACCTCAACGGAGCGCCAGGAAGGCTCGAGCGCCAACCGGCTCATCTCGAAAATCCTGCTGCACAGCGTCTGGCTGTGGCTCGCCATCCTGTGCGTCATCTTCGGGATGCTGAACCCGTTCTTCTTGACCATCACGAACCTGAAGAACGTGCTGATCCAGGCAACCGTCCTGGGTCTTTTGGGCATGGCCCAGGCGATGCCGCTGCTGGTGGCCGAGATCGACCTCTCGATCGCCGGCAATATCGGCTTCTCCTCGGTCGTGGGCGCGCTCGCCATCAGCGAGCTCGGCCTGCCCACGGGCCTGGGCATCCTGGTCGGCATCGGTACAGCCACGCTCATCGGCGCCTTGAACGGCATCTTCGTCACGCGCCTGCGCATGGTCTCGCTGATCGAGACCTTGGGCATGATGATCATCCTGCAAGGGGCGCTCCTGGCGATCAGCCAGGGCAAGACGATCACCGACCTCACCGACGCCTACACCTGGATCGGCCAGGCCACCTTCCTGACCTGGCCGATCATGCCGCTCGTCCTCATCCTCGTTTACGTGATCATGACCGTGGTGCTCAGGCGCACCGTGCTGGGCCGCAGCCTCTATGCCACCGGCGGCAACGCCCAGGCCGCCTTCACCGCCGGCATCCGCACCGATCGGATCAAGATCGCGGCCTTCGCGATCTCGGGCCTCCTGACCGGCATCGCCGGCTACCTCCTGGCCGCCTGGCAGATGGCCATCACCTCCGACCAGGGGCAGAGCTTTTTGCTCTACTCGATCGCGGGGCCCATCATCGGCGGGGTCAGCGTCTTCGGCGGCCGCGGCAACACGCTTGGCATCTTCGGCGGCGTCCTGCTCTTGACCGTCATCGACGTGGGCCTCGCCATCACCGCCGTGCCCTCCTTCTACGTGACGATGGCGGGCGGGGTGCTGATCTTCATCGCCGTCGCGGTCGACGCCATCCGCGTCAACTTCCTCGCCCGCGCCTGATCCCGGCCTGCCCATCATGCGCAGGTCCCCTGCCGTCTGGGGCGGGCGCGCGGTATAGAGCCCCCCGCGCGTCGCTCGACGGGGAGGGATGCCGAGGGAAGGCCGGGGCCGCGGCCTCGTGCGGTGAGGGAGGAGCCTCGAATGTCGGAAGGGCCGCTCGACGGCGTGCGCGTGGTGGATCTCAGCCGGGTCCTTGCCGGCCCCTTCAGCACGCAGCTGCTGGCTGATCTGGGGGCCGACGTGATCAAGGTCGAGGCCCTGCCGGGCGGCGATCCGATCCGTCGCCAGGGCGGCATGCGGGACGGGTTCAGCTGGTACTTCGCGGGCTTCAACCGCAACAAGCGCTCGATAACGCTCGATCTGCGCAGCGACGACGGCAAGGCCGTGCTGCGTCGGCTGATCGGGAAGGCCGACGTGCTGGTCGAGAACTTCCGGCCCGCCGTGCTGGAGAAGATGGGCCTCGGGTTCGAGGCGCTGAAGGCGATCAAGCCCGACATCATCGTCTGCTCGATCTCCGGCTACGGCAAGACGGGCCCCTATCGGGACCGCCCCTCCTTCGACTTCATCGCCCAGGCGATGAGCGGCTTCATGAGCGGGACCGGCCACCCGGACGGCGAGCCGTTGCGGGCGGGCCCGCCCATCTCCGATCTCATCGCCGGGCTCTACGGGGCGCTTGCCGTGGCCGCGGCCCTCCACCGCCGCGACCGGACGGGCCAGCCCGAGCAGATCGACATCTCGCTCCTCGATTCGCTCGTCAGCTTCGCCAGCTATTTCGGCGCCAACTACTTCGCCACGGGCGAGCCGATGACGCGCAACGGCAACGATCACCCGGTCGTGGCGCCTTATGGCCTTTTCTCTGCCGCCGACGGCGACGTGGCGATAGCGCCGGCCAACGATCAGATCTACGAGCGCTTGGTCGACGCCCTGGAGCTGCCCGAGCTGCGCCAGGATCCCGACTTCAGGACCAACGAGCTGCGCGTGAGGAACCGGGCGCGCATCAACGCCATCGTCGGCGCCCGCCTCAAGGAGCAGTCGCGCGACGTGTGGATCGAGAAGCTGAACGCGGCGGGCGTGCCCTGCGGCCGCGTGCTGACCTATCCCGAGGTCTTCGCCGATCCGCAGATCCTGGCCCGCGAGATGGTGCTCGAGGTCGAGCATCCGGGCCGTGGCCCGGTGCGGATGATGGGCTTTCCGATGAAGCTCAAGGAGGCGCCCTGCGAGGTCCGCCGCCCGGCGCCCGAGCTCGGCGCCGACACCGAGACGATCCTCGAGGGCCTGGGCTACGATGAGGCAGAGATAGAGCGCTTCCGCGAGCGCAAGGTGATCCTCTAGGAATTGCGCGCGGTCACTGGAGACGAGAGGACGATGACGAACGCCAACAGCGAGCTGCGGATCGCGGTTTTTCCGGGGGACGGGATCGGGGTCGAGGTGATGGACTCGGCAATCGCCACGCTGGAGGTGCTGGAGAAGCGCTTCGGCTTCCGCCTGGCGAAGGAGCCCCTGCCGGGTGGCGCCACGCTCTACAGGGAGACGGGCGTGGCGATGCCGGAGAGCTCGCTCGAGACCGCCCGCAACGCCGATGCGATCCTCTTCGGCGCCATGGGCCTGCCGGACGTGCGCTACGCCGACGGTACCGAGATAGCGCCCCTTCTCGACATGCGGCGCGAGTTCGGCCTCTATGCCGGCGCCCGGCCGGTCCGCCACATGCCGAACACCCCGAGCCCGCTCGCCCATCCGCGCGCCAGCGAGATCGACCTCGTCATCGTCCGCGAATCGACCGAGGGCCTTTTCTACTCGCGCGGCAAGGGCACGGTGGAGAACGACCAGATCGCGCGCGAGACCCTGGTCATCACGCGGGCCACCAGCGAGAAGCTCTTCGACTTCTGCTTCCGCCTGGCACGGCGGCGCAAGGAGCGGCGCGGGCGGCCCGGCAAGGTGACCTGCGCCGACAAGTCCAACGTCTTCGTGGCGATGGCCTTCTTCCGCAAGATCTTCGACGAGCGGGCGGCGCTGTTCCCGGACATCGAGACCGGGCGCACCTACATCGATGCCCTGGCGCTCGACCTCATCCGCCGGCCCTGGGACTTCGACGTGCTGGTCATGGAGAACATGTTCGGCGACATCATCTCGGACCTGGGCGGCGGCATCGTGGGTGGCATGGGCCTGGCACCCTGCGCCGAGATCGGCGACGACCACGCGCTCTTCCAGCCCAGCCACGGCAGCGCCCCCGACATTGCCGGCACCGGCAAGGCTAACCCCACGGCCATGCTGCTCTCGGCAGCGATGATGCTGGACTGGCTGGGCGTCCGCCACGGGCGCGACGATCTGGTGGCCGCGGGCCAGGCGCTCGAGGACGCCATCGACCGGGCCTATGCCGAGACGGTCAAAAGCTACGAGTTCGGCGGCACCGACGGCACCCGCGAGGTGACGAACGCGATCATCGAGCGGCTGGGGGCGGCGACGCCGGCCGCCTGACCGGCCGGCCTGCGCCCGGATGTCGCCCGGGAAGGGGCGAAGGCTGGCACGTCGCTTGCTGCTGATCGTCGGGGGAGCACGCGCGGGCGCGCGGCCGTCCCCGGGACGGGTTGAATGCATTACTACACCTACGAGATGACCCACGCCCTGCTCGGGCCGCTGCACAGCCAGAGCAGGATGATGCGGCAGGTCTTCGCCAATCCCTTCAGCCCCTTGGCCTACACCCCGGTGGGGCGGACCATCGCTGCCTCCTGCGAGGTGTTCGAGAGCGTCACCAGGCGCTACGACAAGCCCGAGTGGGGCTTCGAGCAGACAAAGATCGGCGGGCTTCCGGTGCCGCTGGACGAGCAGGTGGTCTACAGCCGGCCTTTTTGCGACCTGCGCCATTTCGATCGCGACGAGCGGGTCTGCGGCAAGCGCTATGATCCCAAGGTGCTGCTGATAGCGCCCATGTCCGGCCATTACGCCACGCTGCTGCGCGGCACCGTGCAGGCCATGCTGCCGGACCACAATCTCTACGTCACCGACTGGCGCGACGCGCGCCAGATCCCGCTTGCCGCGGGCCCCTTCGATCTCGATGACTTCATCGACTACATCATCGACTTCATCCACTTCATCGGCACCAACACGCACGTCATCGCGGTCTGCCAGCCGGCCGTGCCGGCGCTGGCCGCGGCGGCCCTGATGGCATCCTGGAACGACCCCTGCCGGCCGGTGTCGCTCACCTTGATGGGCGGCCCGATCGACACGCGGCGCAACCCCACCGTGGTCAACGAGCATGCCCGCTCGCGCAGCCTCGACTGGTTCGAGCGCAACGTCATCCACCCGGTGCCCTGGCCCAATCCCGGCTTCATGCGCCAGGTCTATCCCGGCTTCATCCAGCTCACCGGCTTCATGCAGATGAACCTCGAGCGCCACCTCGAGGCGCATCAGAGCCTGTTCAAGCATCTCGTGCAGGGCGATTGCGACTCTGTGCAGCAGCATCACAAGTTCTACGACGAATATTTGGCCGTCATGGATCTTCCAGCCGAGTTTTATTTGCAGACCGTTCAAAAAGTGTTCCAGGAGCACGCGCTTCCGGAAGGAGCGCTGACGCATCGCGGGCATCGGGTCGACTGCAGGGCGATCCACGACATCACGCTGATGACGATCGAGGGCGAGCGTGACGACATCTGCGGCCTGGGCCAGACCGAGGCGGCCCAGGACCTCTGCTCCAATCTCCCGCCCGACCACCGCTACCACTATGTCCAGCCGGGCGTGGGCCACTACGGCGTCTTCAACGGCACGCGCTGGCGCACCGAGATCCAGCCGCGCATCCGCGAGGTGATCCGCACCTCCCAGTTCAAGCGCCGCATCGCCGGCCACGCCTGACGCGCGAGAGCAGCCTGCCCTTCGGGCGGGCAGGCTGCCCACGGTCCGGGCAGGCCGCGCGTCGCAGCGCCGCGGCCGCGGCTTGCCCCGACGAGCATGGGAGCAGGCCGTGGCCGGCGCTGCCGGCGCATTCTCGCATGTGCCCGCTTGACCCGCCTCCTGCCACATCCTAAACTGTACCATTGGAGAATAATTAGAAGACTCCAAGAAATGACGCGGAGACGCGACATGCACGCAGTAGTCAGGAACTATTCGGGCGAGGGCGCCAAGGCGCTGTTCGATCTGCTCGATCAGCGCAAGGCCGACGTCGAGAAGGCCATGCGCGGCGTGCCGGGCTTCAAGGCCTACACGCTGTTCCGCACCGCCGACGGCGGCGTATCGGTCACCGTGTGCAGCGACAAGGCCGGTGCGGAGGCAAGCGTGAAGACGGCTGCCGACTGGGTCCGCCAGAACGCGGGCGCCACCGGCGTCAAGGCGCCGAAAGTCTCCGAAGGCGCAGTCATTCTCCAGCTCGGCTGAGCGGGCACACTCCTTCTCGTCGCCACTCTCGCGCTCGGCACGGGCATGGATCCTCGTGTCGGGGCACGAGGGTTGACACAAAAGTGAGACGAGGCAACGCGAGGACGCGCTTCCTTTGTCATCCCACGGCCCCGACCGGGGGATCAGGTGTGGCGGCGCAACGGGACAGAGTCGCATAGTCCCCGGCGCCTGACCCGCCGGTCACGCCGTCGGTGACAAGAAAAAAAGACCTGCGGACGCGCGCCTCTCCCTCGTCGCCCCCCGGCTCGACCGGCGGGCCTACTGTGCGAGGCTGGCCACGCTACTCTCGCGTCACGCCTCTATTGTCATCCTCCGGCGTGACCGGAGGATCAGGTGGCACGGCGCGATGGGAGAGGAGTCGCCTGCCCCCCGCCACCTGACCGCCCGGTCGGTGACAAGTAAAGGCGCCGTGCCCCTAGGATGGGGTGGTCTTTTTGTCTGTCACTCTCCTTTTTTTGCTCCTCCACCGCCTCCGCCCCGCTCTCTCCCAGCAGGGCTTGGCGGCTCTCGGCGTAGAGCAGGACCCTGTCGGCCACGCCCGGGTTGCTCCGGGCGAAGGCGACGAGGTCCGAGACAAGCTCGGCGGCGACGGACTCTTTCGACGCCTCAATCGCGTCGTCGGCCGGTGCAGCGCCGATCTCATTCGCGGCGTGCAGCTCGGGATGACGGACCGTCATGCGCGTCGCGAGGCGGCGCAGGCCAGCGCGCGAGAAGGTGCGTGCCCCACTCCGCTAACTGCGCGTCAAGACGCCTTCATAGAGGAAGTTGGTTGCGCCTTTGCCCATCACGGGGATCACATCGTGGAACCTGATGACCCCGCCGAGACGCTCGCCCGCGACGTAGTGGATGCATGATCCGCTCGTCTCCTTCTCGACAGCCGGTTGGGGGCAGGAGCCTGACGGCCAGGTGGCCGTGAAGGCGTAGACGGTCTCGAGCTTGACCGGCTCGCCGTCGAGCTTGCCTTCGAACTCTTCCCGACCGAGCTCGGTTGTCAAGGCAAAGCCGTTCAGCTCACGGCAGGTGAGATGCTGAACGAAGATTGCCCAACAGCCTTCGAGGCTGCCCTCCAGCTCCAGGCCCAGATCGGCCTTTTTCGGGGCGCCACAATCCGACGGAACGCTGTTTCCGGAAACCGAGATCACCCTGTCCTGAGCGGAGGCGGCATCTGCGCCCGCCAGCATCGTCAAGACCAGGAAAGTTGCGGCCATAAGGCCCGCGCTGGGCAAAGCCGTCAAGTTGCCGTCTCGTCCCATTTCCGCTTCCTCCTCTCGGTGCAAATGGAAATGCGCCCTCGGGCACAATTCCAAAAGCGGCTCGGATGCAGTTGGCGGTAAACGTATCGCCTGGACAGTCTTCGGCAGACCACGTCGGCATTGCTGTTCCGGCCCGCGGGCAATGGCAAGCGCGCGACATGGTCGACAGAAGCTTCCACGCGACCCGACATAATATCCGATAAAGATTACGCTGTCGACCCGGCGCCTTCATCCGCGAAGGCATGCGCGCAGCGTCGACGGCCTTCGCAGGCGGCCGGGCCGGAAGCGCGTCGGCAGAAACGATGCCGCTCACATCGCCACGTCCCGCTCCCGGCTCCTCGACATCGGCGCAAGCCCGAGGAGCCGATGGAAGGGCGGCGCCGGAGGCCGCGAGCCGTCCGGCGCTTCTCACGCCAATCCTTGCGAAGCCTGCCTGCAGGCGGAGCGAGGTCATCCCATAAGCGCGCCCGGGCGGCATCTATCGACTATCGGCTGGTTGGCGTCTTGAAGAGGGCGTGGCGCCGGCTCATGCTCGGCGGCCGCGGCCCGATGCCGGCTCGTGGACGGCGCTTTCGGTGCGCTGTCACCAGAAAAGACATGCGACAGGGAACCAAGCTGTTGAAAAAAGAGAAAAAACTATCGCGCCGCGAGGTGCTGGCGACGACGGCGGCCGGTGGGGCCGTCATGGCCGCCTCGGCGGCGGGGGCGGCCAGCTTCGGCAATCCCGACCAGCCGCCGCAGGGGGCGGTGAACGTCACCGATCCCGCCGCGCTGGCGATCCCCGGCCCGCATGACGGCGCGCTCGCCGGCACCGAGCCTTCCTTCCTCACCCCGCCGCCCACCGACGTCGGCAGCTCGCCGCAGCTCTGGGCCTCGTTCAACCTCGCGCCGCGGCGCGTCCAGGACGGCGGCTGGGGCCGGCAGGTGACGCAGAGCGACTTCGCGATCTCGACCGAGATCTCCGGCGTCAACATGCGGCTCTCGGCCGGCGGCATCCGCGAGCTGCACTGGCACCAGCAGGCCGAGTGGGCGATCATGACCTATGGCCACTGCCGGGTCACCGTGTTGGATGCGCTGGGGCGCCCGTCGGTCGAGGATGTGAAGGAGGGCGATCTCTGGTATTTTCCGCCCGGCCTGCCGCACTCGCTGCAGGGGCTGGGGCCGGACGGCGCCGAGTTCGTGCTGGCCTTCGACAATGGCGCCTCGTCCGAGTTCAACACCCTGCCGGCGACCGACTGGCTGGCCCACACGCCGCCCGAGGTCCTGGCGCTGAATTTCGGCGTGCCGGCCGAGACGTTCGCGAACATCCCGCTGCAGAACCGCTGGATCTTCCAGGGCAAGGTGCCGGGGCCGCTGGCCGAGGCGCAGGCGGCCGCTGCCGCCGGCGCCGGCAAGCCCGACTTTCCGTTCGTGTTCAGCCTCGCCGCCGCCGAGCCCACCAAAGCCAACAAGAGCGGCTCGGTGCGCATCGCCGACAGCAGCAACTTCCGCGTGGCGAAGACGGTCGCGGCGGGCCTGGTCACCGTCAGGCCCGGCGCCCTGCGGGCCATGCACTGGCATCCCAACGCCGACGAGTGGCAGTATTATCTGAAGGGCACCGGCCGCATGACGGTGTTCAATGCCGGCCCCTCGGCCGTCACCGCCGACTTCCATCCGGGCGACATCGGCTACGTCAAGAAGGGCCTGGGCCACTATGTCTTGAACACCGGCACGACCGACCTCGTCTTCGTCGCCGTCTTTCGCTCGGCGCGCTACGAGGAGGTGGGGCTGGCGGACTGGCTGGCCCACACCCCGCCCGAGATGGTGGCGGCGACGTTCAACCTCGACCCGGCGGTGGTGGCGAGGTTCCCCCGGGACGGGGCGGCGTTCCTGCCGGCGTGAGGCCCCCGGCCTGTCACCGGCCCGGCGTCATCCCTTCAGCGCCCCGCCGAGAATGGCCTTGCCCAGGAACCGGTAGGCGACGAAGCCCAGCACCAGCGGCGGCAGGATGGACATGCTCATCGCAGCCGCCGTGGCGCCCCACTTCACGCCCCAGGAGGTGATGAAGAAGGTGGCGCCGACGGTGACCGGCACGGCGTTCTTGGTCGAGAGGATGAGGCCGAACAAGAACTCGTTCCAGGCGCCGATGAAGGTGAGGACGACGACGGCCAGAAGGGCGGGGCGGGCGAGGGGGAGGATCACGTGGCGCAGCACGCCCGCCGTGCCGGCGCCGTCGACGCGCGCGGCCTCCTCGAGCTCGAGGGGCAGCTCGCGCAGCCAGCCGACGAGGACGAGGAGCGCCACGGGCAGCCCGATCAGGCAGGCAATGAAGGAAAGGCCGGTGCGGGTGTCGAGGAGGCCCGTCGCCTGGAACAGCAGATAGATCGGGATGGCGAAGACGACGAGGGGGATGGCGCGCAGGCTGAGCACCAGGGGCACGAGGGTGCGGCGGCCGGCCTTCAGACGGACGACGGCGTAGGCGGCGGGCAGGCAGAGAAGGAGGGCCAGCACCGTGCCGCCTGCGGCGATCAGCGTGCTGTTCACGATATAGTGGAGGAAATCGACCGTGGGGTCCCTGAGGACCGTGCGGTAGTGCTCGAGCGTGGGGCTGAAGAGCCAGACGGGCGGCGAGGCGTTGATGTCGGCCGTGGTCTTCAGCGAGGTCAAAAGCGTCGCCAGGATCGGGAAGTTGAAGACGAAGGCGGCGACAACGAACAGAAGCCAGCGGGCGGCATGGCCGAGGCGGCTCATGGGCCCGCACCCTTGAGCTGGAGGCGCATAGCCAGGAGGATGAGGGCCAGGGACGCCGCGAACAGCAGCATCGCCTCGGCGATGGCAAGCCCGAGATCGCCCGCCTGGAAGAAGCTCTTATAGATATGGATGCTGGCGCTGGTGGTGAGGGTTCCGGGGCCGCCGCCGGTCAGCACGTAGATGTGGTCGAAGACGCGAAAGCCGTCGATGAAGCGGACGGCGGCGGTGAGAAAAAGGGTGGGGAGGAGCAGCGGCAGGGTGATGCGGGCGAGGCGCTGAAAGGCGCTGGCGCCGTCGATGAGGGCCGCCTCCATCAGCTCGGCCGGGATGGCCTGCAGCCCGGTGAAAAGAAGAAGAAAAGCAAAAGGCGTCCACTGCAGGATTTCTATGAGCACGAGGGTGGTGGTGACCCAGTCGGGACCCAAAAGATTGGGGTAGAGGCCCAGCATGTCGAGATAGGCGGGCACCAGGCCCACGAACTCGTTCAGCAAGAGCCGCCACATCACGCCCAAAAGCGCCGGCGAGACCATCATCGGCAGGAGCAAAAGCGCCATGAGCCAGCGGTGCCGCTCGATCAGCGGGCGCAGCGCCAAGGCGAGGCCCAGGCCCAAAAAAAGCTCGGTGGTGGCGGTGACGAGCGCAAAGCGAAGCGAGAAAAGCAGAGCGTGAAAAAAGGCGGGGTCGGTCAGCGCCGCCCGGTAGTTGGCAAGGCCGGCCCAGGCGGGGGCGGCCAGGGTGGCGAAGCTGAAGCTGGCGAAGCTGTAGCCGAGGTCGAGGACGAAGGGCAGGCCCAGCAGCGCCAGGAGGAAGAGGGCCAGCGGCGCGAGAAGAAAGAGCTTCTCGCGCCGGGCCGTGTCGAGCAAGCCGCCCGTCCGGGAGGTCGTGGCCGCTACTTGAGCTTCTCCTGCATGCCCTTGGCGGCGTTGGCCAGCGCCTGGTCGAGGGTCAGCTGGCCCGCCCAGTAGCCGGTGAAGTTCTGGGCCAGGATCTCATAGACCGGGACCGCCTCGGCACTGGTGCCGCCGCGGATGACGAACCCGTACTTGGCCACGTACTCGCCCACGAGCGGGAACTCGGGCCGGGTGCCCTTGAGCTCGTCCAGCACCGACGGGACGGGCGGCGTGCCGCCGGCCTTGCCGTAGATCTCCATGGCCTCCTTGCTGGCGAGAAAGGCGAGGAAGCGGCCGGCGGCCTCCTTGTGGGTCGAGGCCTTGTTCAGGCCGATGCCCAGGCTGTGAATGTGGGTCTTGTGCCCGTCGGGGCCTGCCGGCATCGGCGCCACCCAGAACTTCCCCGCCACCGCCGGGTTCTTGGCCTTGTCGTTCAGCTCGTTGAAGGCGGCGTTCCACTGCAGCATGGTCGCCACCTGGCCGCTGCCGAAGGCGGCGTTGGCCTCGGCATACTCGTAGTTCGTGCTGTCGGGCGGCGTGGCGCCGGCGTCGATGAGCTTCTTGTAGATCTCCAGCCCGCGGCGGGCGGCCTCGCTGTCGATGATGACCTTGCCGTTCTCGTCCAGCCAGTTGCCGCCGTTCGAGACCAGCGCCGCCTGCCAGATCATGATGTTGAAGATGAGGTTCTTCAGCTGCAGCACCGTGCCGTAGCGGGTCGGGCTATCCGGATTGATGCGCTTGGTGAAGAAAAGCGCCGTCGCCATGAAGTCGTCCCAGGTCCAGTCCTTGGGATCCTTGGGCTCGAGCTTCTTGCCCAGCTCCTTCTGGGCGATCTCGGCGTAGGTCTTCTTCCAGGCATCGTCCTTCAGCAGCCGGTCGATCAGGTCTTTCCTGTAGTAGGTGAAATGCAGGCTGATATCGGTCGGCACGCCATACTGCTTGCCGTCGAGGGCGAGGCTGCCCAGCGCCACGGGCGCAAAAATCGTCTTCGTGTCGGCCGGCAGGTCCTGGCCGATCGGGTCGAGGAAGGGCGCGTAGCGGCCCAGCGTGTAGGTTGTCACGAGGGCGACGTCGAACTCCTTCGAGCCCGCCGCGAGGTCGGCGATCTCCTTGTCGAAATAGCCCTGGCGGCTGAAGAGGAGCTGCTTCACTTGGTCGTCCGGCGCCTTGCCGGGGCCGGCATTCCAGGCGTCGATGACCTTCTGCATGGCCTCACTCTCGGGCCCGGGCCAGAAAAGCAAGGTAACCTCGGCCCGGGCGAGCACGGGCCAGGCCAACCCCAAAGCCGCCAACAGACCGGCGACGAGCCGCCACTTCCGCATCGCTTCTCTCCCTCTCCAGGCTTGCAGGCGGGATTGTGGAGAGGGCAGGCCGACCCGTCCAGCCTCGTCGTGGGGTGGGGAGGGGATGAAGAAGGAGAAGGGAGAAGGCTCTTTTTTTCTGTCACCTTCGCACCCGGGCCGGCCGCTCCGGCCTTGCCTCTTCGTCCGCCGACGGTGCTCTGTTAGGTTGAGGCAGGGGAGGACGGATCGCCATGGCGGCGCGGAGAAGGAAGCTCTACGACGAGGATTTTGGGCAGTGGAGCCGCGAGCAGGCGGCGGCGCTGCGACGGCTGTCGGCCGAGCGCAGGAATGGCCCGCTCGACCTCGAGCACTTGGCGGCTGGAGGTGGAGGATTTAGGCGACGAACGCAGCAACGCGGCCAGCGGCCCGCCCCGCGAGGTGATAGAAAACTGCCTGCAGCTGGAGCATTCGCCGGCGAGCAAGGCGCGCGCCGGCTGGCGCGATACGATCGATCAGGCCCGCGGCGAGATCGCCGACCGCCTCACCCCTACCATCCTCCGCGATGCGGAGCCCCAGCTTCCGAAGCTCTATTGGCAGGCGCTGCGTGTGGCGGGAAGAGCGCTGGAGCAGCATGGTGAGGGGGACGTTACGGTGGGGCTGCCGGCGGAATGCCCCCATGCTCTCGACCAGCTCCTCGATGAGGCGTGGTATCCGTCTGGGCGCGATTGGGCTGCCGGAGAATCGCTGGCGCGGCAGGCAGGATTCGGATCGTCGGTCGGACCATAGCAAATCGAGGCCGGTGGCGTGTCACCGTAGTCCCGTCCTGCGCCGTTGAGCAGCCATCGTCCCATGGGAGGCAGAAAGATGAGAGAACAATTTTCCAGGCGTTCCGTCCTGCAGCGCTCGGCTGCCGTTGGCGCCCTGGCCGCGGCTGGCGGCCTCCGCTCCCGCACGGCCCGGGGCCAGGCCGTGCCGAAGGTTGCGCCAATCACGATGGTGATCAACCAGTCCCCGTGGTTCGACGGATTCCGGCAGCTGGTCGAGAAGTATCAGTCGGAGACCGGCAACACGATCACGCTCGACGTGAATCCCTACCCCGGCGCGCTGGCCAAGATCCGCAACTCACTGCGCGCAGCCTCAGGCTCTTACGATCTCCTGGCCATCGACAATAACTGGATGGTGGAGATGTTCGACGGCGGATTCATCATGCCGCTCGACGAGCTCGAGTCGGGATTCAAGCTCGATCCCAACATCAGCACCTATGACGGGACGATCTTTTGGAACGCCAACATGCGCACCTTCGATCCGAAGGGCGGTGCCTTGATGGGGTGCCCCATCAACGGCAATGTCGACGTGCTCTTCTATCGGAAGGATCTGTACGAGGCAAACGGGCTCAAGTTCCCCGAGACCTGGGAAGACCTGGAAGCCAACGTCAAGGCGCTCAACGATCCGCCGCACCTCTACGGCCTGGTTCATCGCGACGGACGTACGTCCATATGGGCCGACTACGTCAACTACATGTTCAGCTCCGGCGGCAGCCTCTTCGCTGACCCCAAAGCAGGGGACTTCACCATCACGGTGAACAGTCCGGCGAACCTGAAGGCGCTGGAGTTCTACCTCGATGTCGGCAAGGCTGGCGGATACCGGAGCCCCGGCTCCGTCGAGCAGGGCCCGCTGATCGGACTTGTGGCCTCGGGCAAGGCGGCGCATTCGATCATCGTCATCGGCGCTTGGGCGCAGCTCGAGGATCCGACCAAGTCGGTGGTCATCGGCAAGATCGACGCAGGGCTGATGCCGCGTTCTGCCGATGGGGAACATGCGGCCCGCGCGGGTCATTGGATCGGCGCGATCGCCCGCAACGTTCCGAAGGATCGGCAGCTCGCAGCGCTCGAATTCATCAAATGGTTCGGGACGCTCGAGCATCAACTCGACTATACGCGCTTCGGCGCCGTGCCCGTGCGCGTCGACGTCGCGGACTCAGACCTGGCCAACGAGCCCAAATATCGCTTCCTCAAGGCGCAGGTCGCGAATTCGCGCGTCGCCCGCATGTATGCGGTCGTTCCGGAGGCAGCGCAGCTCAATGATATTCTGTCTCTGGGTCTGAACGAGTGCATCCTAGGAAAGACAAAGCCGGCAGACGCGCTCAACAAGGCAGCGGCTGAGTGCTACGAAATCATTAAACGCGGCGGCCACAAGACCGGCCAGCTTCCCACGCTCTAGTCACCAGACGCCGAGGTCTTGGCGCGATGCATTGACTTGGTGGCAACCGACCAACGGCCTTCTCGCTTGCGCTGCCCCGGCCTATGACGGATCGGCTGTCCCTCTCCCCGGGGCGCCAGCAGCGCCCGAGCTATGAGCCGCCGCCCTGATGACAGCAGCTCATTGGAGCGTCGGCGGCTGGTGTAGGCGCCGAGCGCATCGCCTCGGCGAGGAAGGCGGAGCCGGACATGCCGTGGAGGTTGGCGACGGCGTCAAGGCGCGTGACCAAGCCCTCGTCCATAGAGGTGTTGATGCGCATCGCCGGGCTCCGCGGTCAGCCAGCCGGATGGGGCCGCATCGAAATCGCCGACATCGGGGGTGGCTTGGCCCGCGGAAGCCCCGACCGCGACAGCCGGAGACGGCACGCCGCTCCGCCTCTATGCCCGGCCGTATCGCCCCCTACTCCTTCCTCGGCAAAGCATACGCCACCACCTGGTCGCTCACCCTCGGCGCCAGGATGGAATTCCCGCCCGCGACGAACACCACATACTCGCGCCCCTTGTAGCTGTAGACGGCGGGCAGGGCGACGGCCGGGGCGTCGACTTGGCTCTGCCACAGCACCTTGCCGCTCTTGAGGTCGAGGGCGCGGACGCGGGAGTCCATCGAGGCGCCGATGAAGATCAGGCCGGACTTGGTGATCACCGGGCCGCCGATCGTCACCGAGCCCCAGGAGCGGGGCATGTAAAAGCCCCATTTCTGGATCTCGCCGAAGGGCTCCTTCCAGAGGAGGCGGCCGGTGTCGAGGTCGTAGGCCGAGAGCGTGCCGTAGGGCGGCTTCCAGCAGGGCATGCCGAGCGGGTTGAGGAAGGTCGTGAGCTTCATGCCGTAGGCGGCGCCCTCTTGGGCGAAGTAGCCGGCAGGCGTGCCGTCCTTGGTGGCCTTCTCGTAGGCTTGGCGCGGGATCAGCTGGTAGATCTGCACGACGCTCGAGCTGTTCACGACATAGGTGTGCGAGCTCGGGTCGACGGCGCCGCCGCCCCACTCGACGCCGCCCGCGGTGGCCGGGTAGGTGAGCGTGCCCTCGAGGCTGGGCGGGGTGAACCGCCCGTCATAGCGCAGCGACGCGGCGGTGCGGCTGCAATAGCCGAGGCTCAGGATGTCGGCGAGCCTCGAGACGCCGGGCCAGGTGTCGGGAACGGTGGCCTCGGGGGTCGCCACATAGGGCTGGGTCGGGGCCGCCTCCTCGCCCGGAACGTCGGAGGCCGGGGCCGGCTTCTCCTCGATCGGGTAGATGGGCTGGCCGGTCCTGCGGTCGAGAACGAACAAGAAGCCGGTCTTGCCGGACTGGACGAGGGCCGGGATCGTCTTGCCGTCCTTCTTGATGTCGACCAGCACCGGCGGGGCGTTGGTATCGTAATCCCAGACGTCGTGATGGACGAGCTGGCGGCTCCAGACGACCTTGCCGGTATCGACGTCGAGCGCCGTGACGGAGGTGGCGAGCGGCAGCTTCTCCTCGCGGGCACCGCCATAGAAGTTGGGGCTGGGCGAGCTCACCGGGATGTAGAGGAGCCCGGTCTCGGGGTCGATCGACATGCTGGCCCAGACGTTCGAGGTGCCGGTGGTCCTGGTGGCATCCTTGGGCAGCGCATCGAACGTCCATTTGAGCTTGCCGGTGCGCGCGTCGAGCGCGAAGACCGTGCCCGTCGGATTGGCCTTGAACTCCCAGTCCTTGCCGGCCCAGCCGAGGAAGAGGGTGTCGTTGTAGACGGTGGGCGGCTGGAGCAGCGACAGGGGCCACTTGTCTCGGGTCGGGTTCCACTGGTTCACGTCGACCATGCCGTCCTGGCCGAAGCCCGGGCAGGGCTTGCCGGTGTCGGCATCGACGCCATAGAGCTTGGCGTCCATCGTGCCGATATAGACCATTTTCTGGCAGGCCTCGCCCGGCTTCGGGTCCTCGGCCTGCCAATAGGCGACGCCACGGTTCTTGAGCTCGGGCTGGGTCAGGGCCTTGAGGACCGCGTGCGGGTCGAAGGTCCACTTCACCTTGCCGGTGTCGGGCTCGAGCGCGATGATCCGATAGAAGGGCGTGCCCAGATAGACCGTGTCGTTGATGAAGAGCGGTGTGGCCGACCACACCGACTTGGGCTTGTCGCCGCTGCCGTCGGAGACGTCGCCGGTGTGATATTGCCACGCCATCTCGAGGCTCTTCACGTTGCCGGGCGTGATCTGCGTCTCGGGCGAGAATTTCTGTGCCTTGAGGTCGCCGTTGAAGGTCGACCAGCTGCCCGGCCCCGCCCAGCTGTCGGCGTGGTGGGTGACCGCGGCGGCACCGGCGCCGGCGCCTTCGGACGCTGCGGGCGTGGCGGTCGTCTGGGCCGAGACGATGCCGGCGGGCACCAACGCGAGGGCGAGCGCGATCGAGGCTCTTCTCATCATGACGGCACCCCCGCGCGTGCCGGAGCCGCGTGCCCCGATCCTCTCGCCCGGGTCGAGGACAAGGTGAGCGAGCCAGCCGAGCAGGGCCACCGCCATCAGCGCCAGCAGCGCGTAGGATTCGAGAAAATAGGCGGCAAGGCCGGTGCCGAGGATGCCCAGCAGGATGAGGACCTGGAGCAGGCGGCTCAGCCACCCGGCGCGGCCGAGAAGGGCAACGACCAGCGAGGCGCCCAGCACAAGCGCGGTCGAGACGATGACCACGAGCACGCCATAGCTATGGTCGATGCCGTTGCCGGTGCGGAAGTAGTTGGCGATCGAGAGGACGAGGCCGGCGGCCGAGGCGGCCGCCATGATCCATCCCCCATAGCCGATGGTGGTCGTCGTGCTGCGGGGCATTGCCGGTTCCAGTCGCGAGTTGCCGCCGAGGGCGTGCGCGCGCCGCCGTCTGCCCCGGCGCTCGATGCTGCGCCAGCACCGCCGGGGCGGGAGACACCGCCCTCGTCTCAGGTTTTTATCGATTCTCGTAACACTCGCCGCGCGGCCTTGGTTCCGGCGTCCGGAAAACGGCGACCGGCAGCCCACCGCAAGCGCGCCCCCGCACCCGCGCCGCTGCGGACCATGGCGGCGGCATGGCCTCCGTTGCCGAGCCGTCATTGACAGCCGGTTGGCGGCACCGTTAGCTCTCCGTCCCGCGCTCCAAGGGCCAACGCCTCATGTACCCTCACGGCGACGCGATCGGCCGTCTGACCGACAAGTATTTTTCCAAGACGCGGGCGATCGTCGAGCGCTTCGGCGACTGCCCGGTGACCTACGCGGTCTTCATGCGCCGCCCGGTGCTGTGCTGCCCGCGCCTCGCGGTGGGCTGGCTCGAGGAGGTGGCGGTCGAGCGCCGCGCCGCGATCAAGGTCGAGCTCTTGTTCGAGGAGGGCGGCTGGGTCGGCGCAGGCGAGCCCATGATGTACCTGCACGGCCCCTTCCGCCATCTGGTCGACCTCGAGACGATCTTCTTGCAGAAGCTGGGGCCGGCCTGTGTTGCCGCCTACAACGCCTACATCATGTGCGCCGACCTGCCCTATGCGGGCTTTCTTGCGATGGACGCGCGGCACTGCGCCGGGGCCGAGATGGCCGAGATGATGGCCTATGCCGCAAGCGTGGGCTCCGCCCGGGCCCAGCGCGAGGCGGGCGCCAAGGGCTTCGTCGGCAACGCCACCGACGAGACGGCGCACTTCTTCGGCCAGGAGCACGGGCTCGGCACCATGCCGCACGCGCTCATCGGCTATGCCGGCTCCACCGTGCGCGCGGCCGAGCTCTACCACGAGACCTTCCCGGACGATCCGCTCTTCGTGCTGGTCGACTATTTCGGCCGGGAGCTCACCAATTCGCTGGCCGTCTGTCGGCGCTTTCCCGAGCACGCCCACTCGGGCCGGCTGGGCGTCAGGCTCGACACGCATGGCGGCCGCTTCGTCGAGGGGCTGGATACCGCCGCCTCCTACGCGGTGCTCGAGCGCTTCGTGCCCCAGGCCATCCGCACCTACCGCACCGAGGAGGAGCTGCGCTGGCTCACCGGCACCGGCGTCAGCGCGGCTGCGATCTATCACGTCCGCGAGCGGCTCGATGCCGAAGGCTTCGACAAGGTGAAGATCATCGCGAGCTCGGGATTCGGGCCGCAGAAGTGCAAGCTGATGGCGAGCGTCAAGGCGCCGATCGACGTGATCGGCACCGGCTCCTTCCTGCCCGAGCAATGGAGCGAGACCTACGCCACGGCCGACGTCATCGCCTATGACGGGCGGCAGAGCGTCAAGGTCGGCCGCGAGTTCCTGTTCCCCAGCGCCGACGGCAAGGGCGGCGCCGGGCCCAAAGGCTGAGCCGGGGCTTTCAGCCCAGCGTGGCGAAGCGGATGAGGTCGGCCATCGTGAAGCAGGAGCCCTGGCGCGGGATCTCGACGGGCGGCCGCATGTCGGGATCGAGGCAGCTCAAGGGGCTGGCCTGGATCGCGCGGAACAGCACCTCGCCCACCAGACGGCCGCCGACCGGGCCGAGCTGCCTGCCGCCGTCGCCCAGCGTCTCGGCCTCCTGCAGCACATAGTACCAAAGCGGCGTGTCCTCCATGCCGAGGTCGCGCACCGCGCGGTCGGGCTCGATCACCTGGTCCGGCGGGATGGCGCCGTCGGCCGCCATGCGGCGGGCGATGGCCTGGCCCGAGGGCAGCTCGCAGGCATGGCCGGCCAAGAGGTCGCGCTGGGCCAGCGAGGATGGCTGGTCGGGGGCAGCACCCTGCAGCCGCATCAGCGAGGGCGCCATGCGCCGGCTGATCGTCCGGCAGCCCTGCGGCACCTTGAGGCCGACCTCGAAGAAGTAGCCGAGGTCGATCTCGGTGCGCAGCGGCCGCGGGCCGACCACGCCGCCGATCGGCTGGCGCTGCACCCGGTCGTTGAGGCTGTAGCAGTCGCGCAGCTGGACATGGCCGTAGCGCAGGGCCGCGGCGACGAGCTCCAGCGGCAGGAAGGGCGCCTCGCCCTCGGGGCAGACATGAAGCCGGCCGCCCCCCTCGATGGCGCGCGCGAGCGCGCCGCCGACGAGGCGGGGCAGGAAATCGTGCAGCACGAGCTGCTGGAAATGAAAGACGAGGGTGTGACGCGCCGCGTCGAAGCCGAGGCCGGAGGCGATCAGGTGGTTGTGCGCCTTGATCAGGACGAGGTGGAGACGGGAGAGGACGAGATTGTCGTCGTTGCGCGGGTCGCCGGTGAGCGCCAGGCCCTGCTGGTTGCGCGGCAGGTCCTCGTAGCGATGGCCCATGTCGTCGTTGGTCCAGCCGACGAGGAAGCGGCCGCGAAGCTGCGTGTTGTAGAGATGCGGCGCGCCGTCCGGCCCGCCGCCATAGACGCAGTCGAGGTCGAGGACGCGTGCCGGCCTGGCTCCGCTGGTCGAGGCCTCCCGCTCCTGCTCGGAGAGAGCCCGGCTGTCGAGGGTCAGCTCGTGGTCGATGAGCTGGGCCAGGAAGGTGAAGCCGGCCGGCTGGGTCGATGTGGCGGCGGGCTCGGCGCCGGCATCCATCGGCCCACCGGCGGCGCCCAGCGCCATCAGCTGGGCCGGGCTCGCCTCGTGCGGCGGCAGGTCCGCGAAGGCGCGGCCATAGCGGCCATCGGGACAGGCACCTCTCGTGTCCAGCCCCAGGCGGACGGCCCGGCCCGCAAGGGCATCGCCATGCCCAATCATTGCTGCTCCCGAGCGGCGGCCGTGCGCGCCGACACTGCTGCCGTCGTCGCACGAGGTGTGTGCCCCTCTAACTCGCGTGAACGGGAGAGGTTCGCTGTGATAAACAGCACACCCGGCGGGCTGCCGCTTGGCCGTCCGCGGCGACGCGGCCTAGGATATGCCGGACCCGGCACGGCAAGGGCCGGGAGGAGGGAGCCGCTCCATGGATCAGCCCATCTGGCAGCCGTCAGCCGAGCGCGTGGCGCGCGCCCAGATCACCGAGCTCGCCGCCCGGCACGGCTTTTCCGGCCCCACGGCCATAGGCGAGCTGTGGCGCTGGTCGGTGGCCCATCCCGACCTCTTCTGGGGCGAGCTCGTCCAGACGATGGGGGTGCGGCTGGGCCGGCCGCCGGAGGCCGTGCTCGTCGACGGCGACCGCATGCCGGGTGCTCGCTGGCTCGTGGGCGCGGAGCTGAGCTTTGCTGAGAACCTGCTGCGACGCCGTGACGCGACGCCCGCCATCATCTTTCGCGGCGAGAGCGGCACGCGCCGCGAGATCAGCTGGGCGGAGCTGTGGGCCGCCGTCGAGAGCCTGGCCGCGGCGCTGCGCGCGGACGGCGTGGGCGTCGGCGATCGGGTGGCGGGCTATCTGCCCAACATCCCCGAGACGATCATCGCCATGCTGGCCACCTCCTCGCTGGGCGCCATCTGGTCGTCCTGCTCGCCCGACTTCGGCGTCTCGGGCGTGCTCGACCGCTTCGGCCAGATCGAGCCCAAGGTCCTCATCTCGGTCGACGGCTACCACTATGCCGGCAAGCGCATCGACCTGCGCGAGCGGCTGACCGAGATCGTGACGGGCCTGCCGGGCCTCGTGCGCGCCGTGATCGTGCCCTTCCTCGATCCGGGTGCCGATCCGGGCCCGGTGCCGGGTGGCGTGATGCTGGCGGACTACGCGCCGCCCCGCCCCGGCACGCTCACCTTCGCCCAGCTTCCCTTCGACCACCCGCTCTACGTGCTCTATTCCTCGGGCACCACCGGCAAGCCCAAGGCCATCGTCCACGGCCAGGGCGGCACGCTGCTCCAGCACCTCAAGGAGCACCGCCTGCACACCGACATCCGGCCGGGCGAGCGGCTCTTCTACTTCACGACCTGCGGCTGGATGATGTGGAACTGGCTGGCCTCGGCGCTGGCCTCGGAGGCGACGCTCGTCCTCTTCGACGGCTCGCCCTTCCATCCCGGCCCCGAGATGCTCTGGAAGATGGCCGAGGAGGAGCGGGTCGCCGTCTTCGGCACCAGCGCCAAATATATCGACAGCATCAAGAAGGCGGGCTTGGCGCCCCGCGTCGGCAGCGATCTGGGGGCGCTCAGGGCCGTGCTCTCCACCGGCTCGCCGCTGCTGCCGGAATCGTTCGACTATGTCTACGCCGACATCAAGGCGGACCTGCAGCTGGCCTCGATCTCGGGCGGCACCGACATCGTCTCCTGCTTCGTGCTGGGCAACCCCGCGGGGCCGGTGTGGCGGGGCGAGATCCAGATGCGCGGCCTCGGCCTCGCGGTCGAGGTGATGGACGATACCGGCCAGCCGGTGCGCGGCCAGAAGGGCGAGCTGGTCTGCCAGAAGCCCTTCCCCTGCATGCCGGTGCGCTTTTGGAACGACCCGGACGGCGAGCGCTACCGCAAGAGCTATTTCGACCGCTTCCCGAACGTCTGGTGCCATGGCGACTATGCCGAGATCACGGCCCATGACGGGGTCATCATCCACGGCCGCTCGGACGCCGTGCTCAATCCGGGCGGCGTGCGCATCGGCACGGCCGAGATCTACCGGCAGGTCGAGCAGGTCGACGAGGTGCTGGAATCGATCTGCGTCGGCCAGGAATGGAACGGCGACGTCCGGGTCGTGCTGTTCGTGCGGCTGCGCCCGGGCGTGACCCTGGACGACGCGCTCAACGACCGCATCCGCAGCCGCATCCGCAGCAACTGCACGCCGCGCCACGTGCCGGCCAGGATCCTGCAGGTGGCCGACATACCGCGGACGCTGAGCGGCAAGATCACGGAGATCGCGGTGCGCGACGTCATTCACGGCCGGGCGGTGAAGAACACCGAGGCGCTGGCCAATCCCGACGCGCTCGACCTCTACCGCGACCTGGCCGAGCTGCGGGCCTAGGCCGGCGGGCTGCTCGTCGAGGTGTGGATCAGGGGCGAGCGGCTGAGCCTGGGCGAGATCGGCCTTCTGGCCACGCCGACCGCGCTTGCCCTGCTGGTCCTCCTTCTCATCGGATCCCTGTCGGGCGGGGCCATGCTGCTCGGCCTCGTGCTGGGCGGTGCCACCTCGGTGATGCTCGCCATCTGGCGGACGGAGGCTGCCGCCCGCCTCGCCCGATGGGCCGACGAGGTGGCGGAGGGCTCGGGCCCGCCGCGCCCGCCCGAGACGGCGGGCCCGCTCGGCGTCTATCTGCGGCCCCTGGGCGAGCTCGGTCGCCAGCTGCAGGCGGAGCGCCAGCGGAGCGGCGACCTCGGCCACCTGCTCGAGACCCTGGTCGAGGCGCTGCCGGATCCGGTGCTGGTGATCGATCGCGATCTGCTGGTGACGCGGGCCAACGGTGCCGCGCGTCGGGCGCTGGGCTTCGAGCGCGACGGCACGCCCCTCGGCCGCGCGCTGCGCGATCCGGGCGTCCTGGCCGCGGTGACCGCGGCGCTCGCCACGCGCGAGGCCAGCACCACGAACTTCAGCCCGGTCGGCGACCGCAGCAAGCAGTTCGCCGCGCGCATCGAGCCGATCGGCCTCGATCACGGCCGGCCGGGCGTGCTGCTGGCGCTCAGGGAGCAGACCGAGCAGGTGATGATCGAGCGCATGCGCTCCGACTTCGTCGCCAATGCGAGCCACGAGATCAGGACGCCGCTCGCCTCGCTGATCGGCTTCATCGAGACGCTGCAGGGCCCGGCCAAGGACGATCCGGCGGCACGCGAGGCCTTTCTTCCGACGATGGCGGAGGAAGCGCGGCGCATGGCCCGGCTGATCGACGACCTGCTGTCGCTGTCCCGGATCGAGCTCGCGGCCAATCGCCCGCCTTCCGGCCGGGTCGACCCCGCGACCCTGGTGCGCGAGGCGGTGGAGAGCATGACGCTCCATGCCCACCGCCAGGAGGTCCGCCTCGATCTGGACCTGGAGCCGGGCCTGCCCGAGGTGCGCGGCGATGCCGACCAGCTCCATCAGCTCGTCATCAACCTCGTCAGCAACGCGATCAAGTATGGCGGCCGCGAGAAGACCGTGCGCATCGAGGCCCGCCGCCTCGACTCGGGCGGCGTCTCGGCCGGCGCCCTGAGCGGCCGGCCCTGCGTCTCGATCGCCGTGATCGACGAGGGCGAGGGCATCGCCGCCGAGCACATCCCCCGCATCACCGAGCGCTTCTACCGCGTCGACCGCGCGCGCTCGCGGCGCCTCGGCGGCACGGGCCTCGGGCTCGCCATCGTCAAGCACGTGGTCCGGCGCCATCAGGGCCACCTGATGGTCGAGAGCGAGCTGGGCCATGGCAGCCGTTTCACCGTGCTTTTGCCCCTGGCGCCCGACGAGAGCGCCCAGCCCGTCACGGAAGTGTCATAGTCTCCTCATAAAAGACGTGCCGACCGGCGCCTACCGGCGGAGCATGTCGGCGTCCCGTCGTGGGCAGGCCGCCACGCATGCCAGCCGTCGAGCGGGCGTGCGGCAGGCGGGCTGCCCGGGGCGGGGCGAGACCGACCATTCGAGCGGGCCGCCAGGGCCCAGGAGACAGAGACCGATGAGCACGCCGCCGGAGACCGCGACCAAGAAGCATCTGGTCCAGTCGTTCGACGAGGAGCTTCGACTGCTCACCGACATCGTCGTTCGCATGGGCGCCATCGCCGAGCAGCAGGTGGCCGACGCGGTCGAGGCGCTGGTCAAGCGCGACATCGACCTCGCCGACACCGTCATCAAGCGCGACGAGGAGGTGGACCTTCTCGAGGAGACGCTCGACCAGGACGCCGTGCGGCTCCTCGCCACGCGCCAGCCGATGGCGGTCGATCTGCGCGTCATCGCGATGGCCCTCAAGGTCAGCAACGACCTCGAGCGCACCAGCGACTACGCGGTCAGCATCGCCAAGCGGGCCCGGCGCATCGCCGAGAGCCCCGTTCTCGAGCCGATGATCCACATCCCGCGCATCGCCAACACCTGCCTCAGCATGCTGAAGGACGTGCTCGACGCCTATATCGAGCGTGACGTCGACAAGGCGATGGCGGTGTGGGAGCGGGACAAGGAGGTCGACGACTACTACACGAGCCTGTTCCGCGAGCTCATCACCTACATGCTCGAGGACCCGCGCAAGATCAGCACCTGCATCGATCTTTTGTTCATCGCCAAGAACCTCGAGAGGATCGGCGACCACGCGACCAACATCGCGGAGAAGATCCACTACATGATCTACGGAGCGCAGATCAACCGACCGAGGCACGAAGAGCCGTGAGAGCGTCGGTCCTGATCGTCGAGGACGAGATTCCGCTGCAGAGGCTGCTCGCCTACAACCTCCAGGCGGCCGGCTTCGACACGGTGGCCGCCTATGACGGCGAGGAGGCCCTCACCCTGATCGCCGAGCGCGAGCCGGACCTCATCCTCCTCGACTGGATGTTGCCCCAGCTCTCGGGTCTCGAGCTCTGCCGGCGCCTGCGCCGGCGGGCCGAGACCGCGCACATCCCGATCATCATGCTGACCGCGCGCGGCGAGGAGCCCGACCGGCTGCGCGGCCTCGAGACCGGCGCCGACGACTATGTGACCAAGCCCTTCTCGCCGGCCGAGCTGATCGCCCGGATGCGCGCCGTGCTGCGCCGCGTGCGGCCGGCCCTGGCCGATCAGGTGCTGACCTTCCACGACCTCAAGATGGACCTGGCAGCGCATCGGGTCTTCCGCGAGGAGCGGGAGATCCACCTCTCGCCGACCGAGTTCCGCCTGCTCCGGCACTTCCTCGAGCATCCGGGCCGGGTCTTCAGCCGCTCCCAGCTCCTCGATCGCGTCTGGGGCGGCGATCTCGAGATCGAGCTCAGGACGGTCGACGCGACCATCCGGCGCCTGCGCCGCGCCCTCAACGCCGACGGCGAGGCCGACCTTCTGCGCACCGTGCGCGCCGAGGGCTATTCCCTCGACCACAAGTTCGCGATGACCGGGTCCGAGGACCTCTGACCCGCTAGCGGATCAGGATCGTCGGCGCGATCGCGGTCGAGGGCAGCATCGCCTCGGAGACCTGCCCGATCAGGCTCAGGACGAAAGGCAGGCGCTGGCCCAGGAGCTGCAGCGCCAGGCGGAGCGGCGTCTCGGGCGGCGGGAAGGGGACGAGCGCCAGCGGCGCGCCGGCCGGCAGCCGCAGCGCCTGGCGCGTCTCGGCAAGGGCGACGTCGAGCCCGCCCAGCCGGTCGACGAGCTTGCGCTGCAGCGCCTCGGCGCCGGTCCACACGCGGCCCTGGGCCAGGGCCTCCACCGCCGCCGGGTCGAGATGCCGGCCGCGGGCCACGCCGGCCTTGAAGGTGTCGTAGAGGTCGCCCACGAGCGCGTCGAGCCGTGCCTGGCCCGCTGGCGTGAAGGGCTCGATCGGGGACCACATGCCGAGATCGGGGCCGGCCGTGGCCCGTCCCCAGTTGATGCCCAGCTTCTCGGACGCGCCGCCGAGGACCGGCTTGCCCGCGAACACGCCGATGGAGCCCGTGAGCGTCAGCGGCTCGGCCACGATGCGGGACGCGTCCATCGCGATCCAGTAGCCGCCCGAGGCCGCGACATTGCCCATCGAGACGATGACGGGCTTGCCGACCTTGACGGCCTGGCGGACCTGATGGGCGATGGTCTCGGAGGCGACCGCCGAGCCGCCGGGGGAGGCGATGCGGAGCACGATCGCGCGCACCGCGGGATCGTCGATGGCCTCGGTGAGGGCCTGGGCCAGATCGTCGGCTGCGGCGCCGCCGCCCACAGCCTCGGAGCCGCGCTGGATGGTGCCCACGGCGCGCACGAAGGCCACCCTCGTGGCGCCGTCGTCGGGCTCGCCGCGCTCCGCGTCCAGATACTCGCGCATCGGCACGAGGCCGGCGCCGACACCGGCCCGGGCCAGTGCCCGCGCCTCGACCTCGTCACGATAGGCCAGCCGGTCGACCAGCCCGGCGTCGCGGGCCTCGGCCGCGGTGTAGGGGCCACCGCCCAGCGCCGCCTCCGCCCGCTCGGCCGTCAGCTGCCGCCCCTCGGCGACGCCGGCGATCAGCCCCTGCCAGGTCTGCTGGACGAGGTCCTGGAGCATCGCCTGGTTGGCGGGGGTGGGCGCGCTCTCGGTGGCGATCTCGGGCGCCGTCTTGTAGGCGCCGCGCTTGGCGACGCTGACGCCGATCCCCAGTCGGTCCAGCAGGTCCTTGGCGAAGGGCGTCTCGATCTGGAGCCCGCTGACCCCGACGAGGCCGGCCGGCTGGACCGAGATCTCGTCGAAGGCGGTGGCGAGATAGTAGCCCTCGTCGCCCGGCGACAGCTCGCCCAGGCTGTCGCTCCAGGCGAGCGCGAACCGGTGCTTGGCGCGGAACGCCTTGATCGCGTCCCTCAGCTCCTGCGCCACCGCAAAGCCGTGCGACGTGCCGTCGACCAGCGCCACGAGCCCGGCGACGCGCGGATCGCCGGCGGCGCGCTCGAGGCCGAGGACCAGCTGGGACAGCGTCGGCGTGCCGTCGAGCGACAGGCCGACGAGGCCGAGCCCGCTGGAGCTCTCCGGCACATCCTGTCGCAGGTCGAGCTCGAGCACGACCCTGGGGGGCAGGGAGGGCTCGGCCCGCTCGCTGCGCAGGAACCACCAGGCGGCAAAGCCGACGCCGGCGACGAAAAGAATGGCGAGCGCGCCCAGCGTGGCGAGAAAGCCGACGAGAAAGCGCCTCACGGGGAGGAGGCCCTGCCGGCCGGGGAGCTGGGCGCCGTGGCGCCGGAGCTCACGCGGCCACCACAGCCTGCCGCCGCGCCCGCTCGCTCGCGGTCTTGAGCTGGCCGCAGGCGGCCAGGATGTCCTGGCCGCGCGGCGTGCGCACCGGCGAGGCGTGGCCCGCCGCCTCGACGATCGCCGCAAAGGCGCGGATGCGATTGTTCGAGGAGCAGGAGAAGGGGGCGCCCGGCCAGGGATTGAAGGGGATCAGGTTGACCTTGGAGGGGATGTCGGCCAGCAGGCGCACGAGCTCGCGGGCGTCGGCGTCGCTGTCGTTGACATCCTTCAGCATCACATACTCGAAGGTGATCGGCCGGCGCGCGGGGTAGCGCCTGCAGGCTTCGAGAAGCTGGGCGATCTTCCACTTCCTGTTGATCGGCACGAGATCGTCCCTGAGCTCGTCGCGGACGGCGTGCAGCGAGATCGCGAGCCCGACGCCCAGCTCCTGCCCGCACTGCTCGATCCTGGGCACGACGCCCGAGGTCGAGAGCGTGATGCGGCGGCGCGAGAAGGCGAGGCCCGTCTCGTCCATCGCGAGGCGCAGCGCCGCCGCGGTGGCGTCGTAGTTGAAGAGCGGCTCGCCCATGCCCATGACGACGATGTTGGTGAGAAGCCGCCCGTCGCGGTTGCTCGGCCACTCGCCCAGCCGGTCGCGCGCCACGAGGATCTGCGCCGTGATCTCGGGCGTGCCGAGATTGCGCACGAGCGGCATCGTGCCGGTGTGGCAAAAGCGGCAGGTGAGCGTGCAGCCCACCTGGGTCGACACGCACAGGGCACCCCGGTCATCCTCGGGGATGAAGACCGTCTCGACCTCCTGCCCGTCGGCGAAGCGCAGGAGCCATTTGGCGGTGCCGTCGCTCGAGCGCTGCTCGGTCACGATCGCCGGGCGCGCCACCGAGTAGCGCTCGGCCAGCCGGGCGCGCAGCCCGGCCGGCAGGGTCGTCATCTGGGCGAGGTCGCTTGCGCCTCTGGCATAGAGCCAATGCGCCAGCTGCCGCGCCCGGAGCCTCGCCCGCCGCTCGTCCTCGCCCAGCTCGGCCATCAAGGGTGCCAGCTCGCCCGGGCCGAGCCCGATCAGGCTCGGCCTGCCGTCGTCGGCGAGCGGGCGCGGCGCGGTCATTTCTTGCAGCTGCTCAGCATCGCGTTGAAGGCGTCGGTGAAGCCGAGCAGCGAGTAGGTGTCGAGCGAGGTGGTGCTCTTGGTCGAGGTGCCGCTCACCGTCATCTTCACCCCGGCCTTCATCGCCTCGATCATCGCATCGTCGTCGTCCGGCGTGCGCGCCCAGGCATGCTCGCCCTGGGTGAACAGATTGAAGCTCTTGCTGCCGACCTTGATGATGACGTCGCTGCCCTTGCCATAGGGGTAGCCCGGCTCGACGCTGACCTGGACGTTGGGCGGGTCCATGGGCAGCTTGGCCACGAGCACGGCGGCGGCCCCACGGACGCTGTAGGTGCCGGTCATCTTCTTCGGGACCGACGCGATGTAGCACGTCTTTCCCTTCTGACCGTCGCTCACATAGACATTCCAGTCCTTGAAGCTCTCGACGAAGCCGGCAAAAGCCGGCCCCGACGCTGCCAGCGTCGCCGCTACGAGCGCGGCGGCGAGCCAGTTCCTGAGATGTCGATGCATCGTCCTCGCTTGTTGGCTGCCGGTTGAACCCGAGGCGCAGCTTACGTAGCGCCGCCCGGCGGGCAACCGCTTAACGCTAATCGGTGTCAACCGCGCCGCTCCCCCTGCGTAGCACCGGCCGGCCGTGCACATGAGTCTCGAGCGGCTCGGTGGGGCCGCCGGAACGCACCGGCCGGGGCGCGAACCGCCCGTGGCAGAGAAGCCTATCATACATGACGACGGCCCCCGCGACCGCCAGATTGACGCAAAAGCGCGTGGGCACCCGCACCACATGGTCGCAGCGCGCCAGCATGGCCTGGGACAGGCTGCCGCGCTCCGGCCCGAAGACGTAGGCGGCGTTGAGCGGGTGACGGAAGCTCGGCAGCTCCACCGCCTCGTCGACCAGCTCGACGCCGACCAGCCGGCATCCGCGGGGCAGGCTGAGCTCGGCCACGGCGGCGACCTCGTAGAGCGGCACCTGCTGCTCGGCGCGCGACGTGTCGGAGAGCGCCTCCTTGACCCGATAGTCGGCATCCACGACGAAGGTGAAGCTGGCGCCGAAGGCATGGGCCGTGCGCATCAGCGTGCCGAGATTCATCGGCTTGCTGATGCCCTCGGCACCGATTCCGAAGTAGCCGCGCATGCTGGTCTCGCCCATGGCCCCGAAGTTAGGGTGCGGGACGGCGCGGGAAAAGGTATGAGGCCGCCGTCTCGGGCTCCTCGGGGACCGCTCGGCGGCCCAGGGCCCGGGCCGGGCAAGGAGGAGACGGGAAATGCGCGCCATCCAGTGCCGTGAGCTCGTCGGGCTCGAGGGCCTCCATGCGACCGAGCTGCCGCTGCCCCAGCCGGGCGCCTGCTGCGTGCGCATCCGCGTCCGCGCGGCCGGGGTCAACTTCGCCGACGGGCTGATGATCGCCGGCCGCTACCAGGAGCGCCCGAGCCTGCCCTTCGTGCCGGGGCTCGAGGTCGCAGGCGAGATCGACGCGCTGGGCGCCGCCGTCCACGGCCTCGAGGTGGGCCAGCGCGTGCTGGCCGTCCTGGGCCACGGCGGCTTTGCCGACTATGCCATCGCCCTGGTCGACGACGTGGTGCCGATCCCGGACGAGATGGACTTCGCGACCGCGGCGGGCTTCGGCATCGCCTATGGCACGGCCCATGGCGGGCTGGTCTGGCGGGCCGGCCTGCACGGCGGCGAGACCCTGCTCGTCCACGGCGCTGCCGGCGGCGTCGGCCTGATGACCGTCGAGTGCGGCAAGGCCATGGGGGCCCGCGTGATCGCCACGGCCCGAGGCGCCGAGCATCTCGAGGTCGCCCGCGCTCACGGCGCGGACGAGGTCGTCGATTCGACCGACCCGGCTCTGGTCGAGCGGCTGCGGGCGGTCATCGGCGAGCAGGGTGCGGACGTGATCGTCGATCCCGTGGGTGGTCCGCTGCTCGCGGCGTCGCTCAAGGTCGTCGCCTGGGAGGGGCGGATCGTCGTCGTCGGCTTCGCCTCGGGCGAGGTCCCCTCGATCCCGGCCAATATCCTGCTCGTGAAGAACGCGTCGGTGCTGGGCTTCTACTGGGGCAGCTATCGCAGGCACGATCCGGCCCGGCTGCGGCGCGGTATCGAGGAGCTGCTCGACTGGTGGAGCAACGGTCTCTTGCGGCCGCATCTGTCGCATCGACTGCCCCTGGAGCGGGCGGCCGAGGCCCTGGCGCTCCTGCGCGATCGACGCAGCTCGGGCAAGATCGTTCTCACCATGGACTGAGCCCGCCAGGGCCTTGCCGTAGCGCTCCCGATCGAGGGTGAAGCCTTCGCCCGCGGGCCTGCGTTGATGGCTTCCCTGCGCCGGGGCTTTACGCCTCTTCTCTCTTGGTCGACAAGCAAGGCAGGAGAGAGGAAGTATGAGATGGGGCAGGACGCTTGACCGACCGATTGCAACGGACCGGTAAGTCGGTCGCGCGCAGGGCCACGAGCGCGCTTCCGCTGGCACTCGGCGTGGCTCTCCTGGCCGGCTGTGCCGGTGGCAGCAGCGGTGGGGGAAGCTCGGGCGGTGGCGGTGGTACCGGCGGGGGCGGAGGCGGGACCGGGGGCGGCGGGGGCGGCACCCAGCCCACCTATCCGACCAGCGCCGAGTACTCGCGAAGCGGCAGCCTGCGGCTGATCACGGCGTCCGCGGCCTATGCCGCCGGGGCCACGGGCAAGGGCACTACCGTCGCCATCGTCGATTCCGGCATCGACGTCGGCCATCCCGAGTTCGTGGGGCGGATCTCCTCGGCCAGCACCGACATCGTCACCGGCACGTCCAGCACGCTCCAGGACCCCAACGGGCACGGGACGCACGTGGCGGGCATCGTCGGCGCCGACGCCAACGGCAGCGGCGTCGTCGGCGTCGCCTTCGACACCAGGCTCCTGGTCATCCGCAGCGACACGCACAATGGCTGCCCGGGCGACGTCTGCACCTATGACGATGCGGCTGTGGCCAACGCCATCAGCTACGCCGCCTCGCACGGCGCCAACGTCGTGAACCTCAGCCTCGGCAAGACCGGCGCCATCAGCGCCGCCTATCAGTCCGCGCTGCAGAGCGCCACGAGCAGGGACGTCCTGATCGTCGCCGCGGCCGGCAACCGCAACGGGGCAGGGCCGGACCAGCCCGCGAGCCTCGCCGGATCGTCCAGCGTCAAGGGGCGCCTGATCGCCGTGGGTGCCGTCACCTCGAGCGGCTCCATCGCCAGCTTCTCGGACCGCCCCGCCAACATGACGCAGGCAGAGAGCTATCTCGTGGCGCCCGGCGTCAACATCACCAGCACCTGGCTCAACGGCGGCTACCAGTCGCTGTCCGGCACCTCGATGGCGACACCCGTCGTGGCGGGTGCCGCGGCCGACCTCAAGTCGCTCTTCCCGTCGCTCAACATGGCCCAGGTCGCGGACCTGCTGCTCAGCACGGCCAAGGATCTGGGCGCGCCGGGCACCGATCTCGTCTATGGCCGCGGCCTGGTCGATCTGCAGGCGGCCGTCCAGCCCCAGGGCGGGCTGGGCGTCGCCTCCGGCACCAGCGTCGACGGCACGCGCAAGAGCCTCACCACCTCGACCCTGAAGCTCGGCCCCGCCTTCGGCGACGCGCTCACCGGCTCGTCCTCGCTCAAGCACGCCATGGCGCTGGACGCCTACGACCGACCCTACCGGGTCGATCTCTCGCGCCAGGTCTCCACCGCGAGCCGCGATCTCGACATCAGCGGCCTGCTGGCGCCGCAGGGTGCCAGCCACGCGACGGCGCTGCCCGCGCTCGGCGGCATCGCCGGCCTCCGCGGCGAGCTCGCCTGGCAGGACCCGTCGCCGCAGGGCGCGCCTGCTCTCGGCCTCACGGGCGAGGCGAGCGGGAGCGGCCGGCAGATCGACAATCCGAGCATGAGCCTCACCGCCGACACGGGCTGGGGCGGCACGGTGACCGGCGGCCTGGGCGTCACTGCGTCGGCCATGACGCCCACCGCCGCCGACAGCGCCGAGGCGGAGGGCCTGTTCTGGCAGGGCGGCGAGCTGCTGGCGCCGGAGACGGCGCTTCTCGACCGCGGCAACGGCACGGGCCTGACCCAGCCGATCGGCGGCGGCGTGACCCTGGGCGTCGCGGTCTTCTCCGGCGACATCCCGACCGGCAGCTCGAGCAGCTCCGAGGGCCAGCTGCTCGCGGCGGCGCTCGGCCGCCAGTTCGGCGCGACGTCGGTGACCATGGGCTGGAGCCATCTCGAGGAGCAGGGCACGGTGCTGGGCAGCACCAGCAGCGGCGCCTTCGGCCAGGGCCAGGGGGCGGCCACCGACTTCCTCAGCCTCGGCGGCCGCAGCTGGGTCGCGGAGCGTACCGAGCTCGTCGGCCACGCCGTCATGGGGCTCACGCATGTGAGCGGCGCCTCGGGCAGCGTCGACCAGTGGAGCGGCGTCACCTCGAACGCCTTTGCGGTCGGCGTCGTCCAGCACGACGCGCTCGAGGAGGGCGACCGTATCGGCCTGATCTTCGGGCAGCCGCTGCGCGTCTCGGGCGGGCAGGCCACGGTGGATGTGCCGGTGTCGCGCGACCTCGCCGGCAACGTTCAGCGGCAGAGCGAGCAGGTGGGCCTCGAGCCTTCGGGCCGCGAGCTCGACCTGCAGCTCGCCTACATCGTCCCGCTCGGCCTGCAGAGCGAGCTGGGCTCCTGGGTCATGCTGCGCAGCGAGCCGGGGCACGACAGCTCGGCGTCGCCCGGGCTCGCCATCGGTGCCCGCTACCGGCTGGGGTTTTGAGCGCCGCCCGGCGGGCTAGCGCTCCTTCAGCGCCTCGTCGCGGGCCTTGAGGATCGGCTTCAGGATGTAGTCGAGCACCGTCTTGTGGCCGGTCAGCACGTCGATCTGCGCGGTCATGCCCGGGATGATGGCCAAGGGCTTCTTGTCGGTGCCCAGATGGTTGCGGTCGGTGCGCACGCGCACCCGATAGAAGCTCTCGCCCTTGTCGTTGGTGATGGTATCGGCGCTGATGTCCTCGACCTTGCCGTCGAGGCCGCCATAGATGCTGTAGTCGTAGGCAGTGATCTTGACGGTGGCCTGCTGCCCCGGATGGATGAAGGCGATGTCGGCCGGCCGGACGCGCGCCTCGATCAGCAGCGTGTCGTCGAGCGGCACGATCTCCATCAGGTTCTGGCCCGGCTGGATCACGCCGCCGATCGTGTTGACGTTGATCTGCTTGATGGTGCCCCGGACCGGTGAGCGCACCTCGGTGCGGCGCACCCGGTCCTGGCCGGCGGCCACCGCCTCCTTGAGGCCGGCGAGCTCGGCGCGGCGGTCGTTCAGGTCCTTCAGGGCGTCTGCCTTGAAGGTGCTGTAGGTGCTGGCGATGCGCTCGTGCGCCTCCTCCAGCGCCGCCTCGGCGCGCGGCACGTTGAGCTTGGCCTGATCGAGCTGGCCCTGGAGGTCGTTCACCTGACGCTCGAGCTGCAGCATCTCGGTCTTGGGCACGATGCGCTGGGCGGCGAGCGGCTTGCTGATCTCGAGCTGCTCGTTGGCGAGCTGCAGGGAGCGCTGTGTGATGTCGATCTTGCTCTGCAGCTCCTTGAGGTCCTGCTCGCGCTGGGTCGCCTGCTGCTTGAGGATGTCGAGCTGGTCCTGGAGCGCTGCCTGGCGCGAGTTGAAGAGCTGCATCTCGCTGTCGGCCAGCCCCTTGGCCTCGGTCAGGACCTCGGGCGGGAAGGTCACCGCGGTGTCGTCGACCTCGGCGTTGAGCCGTGCCACCGCGGCCAGGTCGGCCAGATAGCGGGCGCGCTGCTGCTTGTAGTCGCTCTCGGCACGGATGTTGTCGATCCGCATGAGCGGCTGGCCCTTCTCGACCACCTCGCCCTCGTGGACCAGCATGGCCGCGACGATGCCGCCCTCGAGGTTCTGGATGACCTGGACCTGGGTCGAGGGAATGACCTTGCCCTCGCCGCGCGTGACCTCGTCCAG
This sequence comes from uncultured Alphaproteobacteria bacterium, assembly GCA_963735065.1. Lineage (GTDB taxonomy): Bacteria > Pseudomonadota > Alphaproteobacteria > Geminicoccales > Geminicoccaceae > CAVTJL01. Next base: position 2,165,082 of record CAVTJL010000001.1, read on the forward strand.
GGTCGCATAGTGGGCCCAGACGATGAAGGCGCCGAAGAAGAGGACGACGGCGATCAGGATGACGTGGCCGAGGCCGCGCGGCCTGAGGTTCTCGGCACCGGCGGCGCCGGTGAGGAAGCCCGCGAGCTCGCGGTCGGTGCCGCGGGCCGCGGCCCAGCTCGAGGAGCGGCGGACCAGGGCGCCCATCAGGCCTCACCCCTGATCTGGCCGGCGGCCAGCGCCTTCATGACCTTGTCCTTCGGCCCGTCGGCGACGATCTTGCCGCCGTCCATCACGATGATCCGGTCGACCAGAGCCAGCAGCGAGGCGCGGTGGGTGACGAGGATCAGCGTGCGCCCGATCAGCTCGCGGCTGATCCGCTGCATGAAGCGCGCCTCGGCACCATTGTCCATCGAGCTGGTGGGCTCGTCGAGCACCAGGATCGGCGGATCCAGCAGGAGGGCGCGGGCGACCGCGACCGCCTGGCGCTGGCCGCCCGAGAGCGCCTCGCCGCGCTCGCCGACATTGAGCTCGTAGCCCATCGGGTGGCGCGTGACGAAGTCCTCGACCCCGGCCACCGCGGCTGCGCGCAGCACCGCCGCGTCGTCGGCGAAGGGCGCTCCCATCGTGATGTTCTCGCGCATCGTGCCGTGAAACAGAAAGACGTCCTGCGGCACGCAGCCGATGTTGCGCCTGAGGTCGGCGGGGTCGAGCTGGCGGACGTCGGTGCCGTCGATCAGAACGGCACCCTTCTCGGGCTCGTACAGGCCAAGGACGAGCTTCTCGACCGTCGTCTTGCCCGAGCCGATGCGGCCGATCAGCCCCACCCGCTCGCCCGGCGCCACGCGGAAGCTGACATCGGCCAGCGCGGGCAGCTTCTGGCCGGCATAGGTGAAGGTGACGCTCTTGAACTCGATGGCGCCCCTGACGTCGGGCCGATGCACGAAGGCCTTGTCGGCCGGCCGCTCGACCGGCAGGCGCATCACCCCGTCCAGCGTCTCGAGCGCCATCTTGGACTGGTGGAAGCGGGTGAGGAGCGAGGCCACCTGGCCCAGCGGCGCCATCGCCCGTCCCGAGAGGATCGTGCAGGCGACGAGGCCGCCCGTCGTCAGGAGCCCGTCGCCGATCCGATAGACGCCGACGATCACGACGGTGACATAGACGAAGTTGGCGGCCGAGCCCGCGAGATTGACGGTAATGGCGGAAAGCAGCCGGCTCTTGTGGGCGGAATCCGCGGCGGCGGAGACGAAGCCCTCCCAGGCGCGCTGCATGCGGCCCTCGGCACCGATGCTCTTGACCGTCTCGAGGCCGTTGATGGCCTCGACCAGCACGCCGTGCTTTTGCGCCGCCTCCTTGAAGGTGCGGCGCACGAGGTGGTTGAGCGGCCACTGGAAGAGGACGCCGAGGCCGATCACGATGGGCACGGCGGCCGTCGGCACGATCGCGAGCGGGCCGCCGATCAGCCAGACGATCACGATGAAGAGCGCGATGAAGGGCAGATCGACCAGCGTCGTGATCGTGGCGGACGCGAAAAAGTCCCGCAGGCTCTCGAACTCGCGCAGGTGCGCCGCGAAGGCGCCGGCAGAGCGCGGCCGGGCCGCCATGCGGATGCCCATGACCTGCTCGAAGAGGATGCTGGCGAGCTTGATGTCGGCGATGCGGCCGGCGCTGTCGACGAAGTAGCCCCTGAGCGACTTCAGGAGGAAGTCGAAGAGGAAGACGATGAGCACGCCCGCCGCCAGGACCCAGAGCGTCGAGGTCGCGTTGTTCGGGACGACGCGATCGTAGACGTTCATCACGAAGAGCGGGCTCGCGAGCGCGAAGCAGTTGATGACGAAGGCGGCGATCAGCACCTCGGCGTAGATCGGCCACTGGCGCAGCATGGTCGACCAGAACCAGTGGCCGACGCGCTCGTCCTTGAGCTCGCGCTCGCGCTGCGCGAAGCCGACCTCGGGCTTGGCGAAGAAGGCGTAGCCTTCGTACTGGCGGGCCAGCTCCTCCTCGTCCATCTCGTGCGTGCCCCGCCCGGTCTCGGGCAGGATGACGACGCAGCGCCCGCCCTCCGTGCGGCGCACGAGCACGCAGGCGCGGCGGTCGCGCAGCAGCAGCACGCAGGGCAGGACGAGGTCGTGAGCCTCACCCAGCGAGCGGCGCAGCAGCCGGGCGCTGAGCCCGGCGCGACTGGCGGCCCTGGGGAAAAGCTCAGGGGTCAGCACGCCGTCGATCAGGGGCAGGCCCGCGGTCAGCGCCTGGGCCGAGCAGGGCCGCTCGAGCAGATGGGTGAGGGCGACGAGGCAGCCCAAGAGGGGGTCGTCGACGATGTTGTCGGGCCGGCGTACCGTCCAGGACGGCAGCGACGTGCCCGCGGCCTGCACGGCACGGCCTTCCGCTGCTGGCGTCGCGCGGCCCTCGACGGCCTCCGTGGGCTCCGCCGTGTCGCCCTTCGCTTCGGTCATCCCCAAGCTCCCAATGCGCGCCGTTGGCTAGCGGATGCCCGGCCGGCTGGCGAGTCCCCGGTGTGGTATTCGGACCACAAGCCGTAGGAGACCTTAACGCCAGCCCATATAAGCGGCCCAAACCGCCCCGCGGCAGGTGCGAATCTATACCCCTTTTTCTCGACATTGCACTGAGTTGCAGGCACCCTCCGGGTTGGGGCTGGGTGAAGCGCCGCCAATTGACGACCCCCCACCCAGGCCTTATCACCGGCTGGGTTTCCGTTTGATTTCCAAGGCTTTTTGCCGACCTTCCAACGAATTGGCAAAATACCGCATGTACACCCATGACTTTCGGCACCGCCTCTCCGGTTGGTTGATCGGATCGTTGCTCGCCTCGACCTGTCTCACGGCGGTGGGCACGCCGGCATTGGCCGGCTCGATTGAGGACAGCGTGCGTGCTGCGCTGACGGCCAACCCGGATGTCGGGGTGGTTCAGGATGATCGGCGCGCGGTCGATCAGGAGCTCCGCCAGGCAGAGGCAGGCTATTTGCCCTCCCTCGATTTCCGCGGTGCCGTCGGTCCGGAGATCACCAACAACGCCAACACCCGCCAGCGTGGGCCAGGCAGCACCAACACGGCCCAGCAGACCCGCTTCGAGAGCGAGCTCAAGCTGAGCCAGATGATCTTCGACGGGTATGCCACGCAGAGCGAGGTCGAGCGCCAGAAGGCCCGCCAGGACAGCGCGTCCTATCGGGTGGGCGAGGCGTCCGAGTTCGTCGCGGTCGATGCCATCCGGGCCCATCTGGATGTGCTCCGCACCCAGGAGATCGTGCGGCTGGGCGAGGAGAACCTCAGGACGCATCAGCGCATCCTGAAGCAGGTCGGCGATCTCGAGCGCAACGGTCGTGGCAGCATCGCCGATGTCCGCCAGACCGATGCGCGCGTCGCCGAGGCCCAGGCCTCGCTCGCGCTGGCCCGCGGCACCTACCAGGACGCCATGGCCACCTACCAGCGCGTGGTCGGCGCGCCGCCCGCGAACCTCGGCTCCGAGCCGCCGCCGGTGGGCGCGCTGCCCGACGGCCGGGAGAGCGCTGCCCAGACGGCTTCCGTCTCCAACCCGACGGTTCTGATCGCCGCGAGCGACGTCGACGCCGCGGCGGCCCAGCTCAAGGGCTCGCGCTCCGGCTTCTATCCGAAGATCGACGCCGAGCTGTCGGCGATGGGCGACCGCAACATCGACGGTCAGGACGGCAGCGACAGCAGTGCCTCGGCGCTGCTCGTGCTGCGCTACAACCTCTTCCGCGGCGGCGCCGACATTGCCCGCGAGCGCGAGGCCTTCCATCGCCTGAACGAGTCGCGTGCCAGCCTGATGAAGGCGCGCCTCAAGGCCGAGGAGGATGCCCGCACCTCGTGGAACTCCTACGAGACGGCCAAGGCCCGGACCGTGGCGCTGCGCGCCCGCGCCGAGGCGCAGCGGCGCACGCGCGACGCCTACGCCTCGCAGTTCGACATCGGCCAGCGCTCGCTCCTCGATCTCCTCGATTCGGAGAACGAGCTGTTCCTGGCGCGGGTTGACTACGTCACGGCGCAATATGCCGAGCGCTTCGCGGTCTATCGCATCCTCGGCGTCGACGGCACGCTGCTCTCGACGCTCGACATCGCGGCGCCGCGCGAGAGCATCGACGTCAACCGCAGCCCCGCTTCCGTCCAGACGCCTGCCCGCATCGACGAGAAGTCGAAGCAGATCCGGGCGCCCCTGAGCGAGCCGCAGCCCTTGCGCGGCGAATCGGCCGGGGCCCCGCCCGCCGACCAGACGAGCGCGCCGGCAGCGATCAATGCCACGACCCCGGCCCCGATCCCCAAGGAGCCCGCGGTCATCACCTCGCCCACCGTGCCCTCGGGCAACGAGCCCAGGACCCTGACGCCGAAGCAATCCTCCGAGGTGGAGAAGCCTTCGGCCGTCACGGCGCGGGTGGCCGCTCCGCCACCGGCGGCAACCGCTGCTGCGCCGAGCGGCGGCGTGCCCTCCTATGACAGCTTCGGCAGCTTCTGGAAGGCCATGACCGGTGGCGGGACCCCGGCAGCGACGCCGGCGGCCGACACGACCACGGTAGCTCCCGCGGCCAGCGCCGCTGCGCCGGCTGCGGCGAATCCCGCACCCGCGGCCAAGGCCGCCACGGTGCCGGGGACGGCCTCGAGCGGCGGCGTGCCGAGCTATTCGAGCTTCTCGAGCTTCTGGAAGTCGGTGACGGGGGGCGACTAGCCTCGGTCGGGCCCCTCTCGGCCCGCACCGGTCGATCCCGGCCGTTGCGGAGCTGGGCGTCGCCTCGATCCGGGCGCTAAGGGTGCCGCGTTAACCCTTTCTTGGGGATGATCGCGCGAGGATCCGGGCGCGCCTGGAGAAGCGGGGGAGCAGCCTCTATTCTCCTCGCATCCGGCGGCTGCCCATGAGGGACGCCGCTCCAGATCTCATGCGACTGGGATGAGCCGATGACCGCTGCCCCATCGAGCGCCACGACCGGACCGGCGCACCGGCCTGTCGTGCTCTGCGTGCTCGACGGCTGGGGCTATCGGGAAGAGCGCGACTTCAACGCCCCGGCGCTCGCCCGAACGCCGGTCTTCGACCGTCTCTGGTCCAGCTCGCCCCGCTGCTTTCTCAGGACGGACGGCCGCGAGGTCGGCCTGCCCGACGGCCAGTTCGGCAATTCCGAGGTCGGCCACATGAATCTCGGCGCCGGCCGCGTCGTGATGCAGGAGCTGCCGCGCATCGACACCGCCGTCGAGACTGGCGATCTCGGCCGCCTCGAGGGTTTCCGCCGGCTGGTGGAGGGCGCGCGAGCCGGCAGCGGCCGCGTCCATCTGCTGGGCCTCGTCTCGCCGGGCGGGGTGCACGCGCACCAGACCCACATCGTGGGCCTGGCCAAGCTGCTCCGGCAGGCCGGGCTCGAGGTGGTGCTGCACGCCTTCCTCGACGGGCGCGACACGCCGCCGCGCTCGGCCGCGGGCTATCTCGAGAGCGTCCTGCCGGCGCTGGAAGCGTGCGGCGCCGTCGTCGGCACCGTCACGGGCCGCTACTACGCCATGGATCGCGACAAGCGGTGGGAGCGGGTCCAGCGCGCCTGGGAGGCCATCGTCCGCGCCGCGGCGCCGCGCGCCGACGACGCCCTGGCCGCCGTCCGTGCGTCCTACGAGGCCGGCACCGGCGACGAGTTCGTCGAGCCGCGGGTCATCGGCGCCTATGCCGGCATGGCCGACGGCGACGCCGTGCTCTGCGCCAACTTCCGCGCCGACCGGGTGCGCGAGATCATGACGGCGCTGGTCGATCCGGGCTTCGACGGCTTCGATCGCGGCAACCCGCCCAGGCTCGCCATGGCAGCCGGCATGACCAGCTACTCGCGCGAGCTCGAGGAGCGTCTGGTGACGCTCTTCCCGCCTGAGCCCCTGACGCGGCTGATGGGTGAGGTGGTGGCCGAGGCGGGGCTGACCCAGCTCAGGATGGCCGAGTCCGAGAAATACCCGCACGTCACGTTCTTCTTCAATGGTGGCGAGGAGCGGCAATATCCGGGCGAGGAGCGCATCCTCGTGCCGTCGCCCAAGGTCGCCACCTACGACCTCCAGCCCTCCATGTCGGCCGAGCCGCTGGCCGACCGCCTGGTCGAGGCGGTGGGCAGCCTTCATCCCGACTTCGTTCTGATCAACTTCGCCAATCCCGACATGGTCGGGCACACGGGCAGCCTCGAGGCGGCGATCGCCGCGGTCGAGACGGTCGACGGCTGCCTCGGCCGCGTGGTCGATGCGGTGCTGGCCGCGGGCGGCCGGCTCCTGATCACCGCCGACCACGGCAATTGCGAGCTGATGCGCGATCCCGCGACCGGCGGGCCCCACACGGCCCACACGCTCAATCCCGTGCCCTGCATGCTGGTCGGCGGGCCGCCGGGGGCGAGGCTGCGCGACGGTCGCCTCGCCGACGTGGCACCGACCCTGCTGGCGCTTCTCGGCGTGGCGCAGCCCGCCGAGATGACGGGCCGGTCCCTCATGGCCGACTGAGGCGCATGCAGGTGGGGGAGCGGGCGTCGGTCTCCCTGCGGCGGCGGCTTGGTCCCGCGGCGCTGGCGGCCTCGATGCTGCCCGGCATGGCGCTGGCGGCGGAGCGCCCGGCCGGGCACGTACCGGCGCCGGCGTTGGTGCCGGCGCCCGAGATGGTGGTGGCCGGCATGGTGAGGGCGCCCACCGCCGCCTGGGCCATGAGCCTCGCCGCGGCGCTGGCACCGGCGGTGCCGGCGACACGCGGGCCATCCGCCAGGGCGCCGCTGCCGGCCGACGTGGCGCGCCGCGCCGGGCTGATCGCCGGCGCTGCCGTCCTGACCTATCTCGATGTCGCACGATCCGGCGCCCGCGAGCGTGCCGGCGGCGACGTGCGCGAGGCGCGGGCCGAGGCCATGGCGGCCCAGCTCGCCCGGCGCTGGCGGCTGGCCCAGCGTCGGGCGGCGCAGTTCGAGGCCCGGGCGCGCATGGCGCGGGAAGCGCTCGGGGCGAGCGAGATCGACGGCCTCGGCCTCGAGCGCGTGCTGGCGCGGCTGGCCCTGGAGCGCGAGCAGGTGCCGCCTCCCGAGGCTGTGATCGAGCCGGCCGACGGCGCGCGCGCCGCGGGCGACGGCGAGGCGGTGCCCGTCGGCTTCGAGGTGGAGCCGGCCGCCGCCCTCTCGTCACCGGCCCGGGAGCCTCTGGCACTGCCTGTGGACGGCGCGCTGGTCGAGCGGTTCGGCGACCCCGAGCGGGGCCTGCGCAGCCGGGGCGTCGCCTTCCGCGTCGACGCCAGCGGGCCGGTTCAGGCACCCTGCGGCGGGCGGGTGGTGTTCGCCGCACCCTTCCGCAGCTTCGGGCTGCTCTTGATCATCCAGCACGCCGACGGATATCATACATTGCTCTCTGGCATGTCGCGGCTCGACGTCCGGGTCGGGCAGGTGGTACGACGCGGTCAGCCAGTGGGGTTGATGGCGGTGGAAGGCAGCGGAAGCAGTCGGCTCTACATGGAGTTGCGGCGAAGCGGTGAGCCCATCGACCCGATGCCCTCGCTCGCGGCGCGCGATGAGAAGGTTCGTGGTTGATGGCAAAGTCGTTCGTTAAGCTGACTGCGGTGGCGCTCGCGGGCGCGGTCGTGGGCTTCACGTTGAGCCCGAACGTGCCGGTCGATGCCCAGTCGACCCAGGACAACGACACGTTCCGCGCGCTCAAGCTCTTCGGCGACGTCTTCGAGCGGGTACGCGCCGACTATGTCGAGCAGGTCAGCGACAAGGCGCTGATCGAGGCCGCCCTGAACGGCATGCTGACCTCGCTCGATCCCCACTCGAGCTATCTCGACCCCGAGAAGTACCGCGACATGCAGGTGCAGACCCGGGGCGAGTTCGGCGGCCTCGGCATCGAGGTCACGATGGAGAACGGCGTCGTCAAGGTCGTCTCGCCGATCGACGACACGCCGGCCTCCAAGGCCGGCATCGAGGCCGGCGACTACATCACCAAGATCGACGGCCAGGCCGTCACCGGCATGAGCCTCAGCGACGCGGTCGAGAAGATGCGCGGGCCGGTCGATTCGAAGATCAAGCTCACGCTGGTGCGCAAGGGCAAGGACCAGCCCTTCGACGTCACGCTCACCCGCGCCGTCATCAAGATCTCGCCGGTGCGCTCGCACGCCGAGGGCGATGTCGGCTATGTGCGCCTCAGCTCCTTCAGCGAGCAGTCGAGCCAGGCGGTGACCGACGCCGTCGCGGCGCTCAAGAAGAAGCTCGGCAAGAACATGCGCGGCCTCGTGCTCGACCTCAGGAACGATCCGGGCGGCCTGCTCGACCAGGCGGTCGCGGTGGCGGACGCCTTCATCGACAAGGGCGAGATCGTCTCGACCCGCGGCCGCAGGCCCGACAGCATCCAGCGCTTCAACGCGCGGCCGGGCGACATCCTGAACGGGCTGCCGATGGTCGTGCTGATCAATGGCGGCTCGGCCTCGGCCTCCGAGATCGTGGCGGGGGCGCTGCAGGACCACCACCGCGCCATCATCATGGGCACCCAGTCGTTCGGCAAAGGATCGGTGCAGACGATCATGCCGATCGCCGGCGAGGGGGCCATCCGCCTGACGACGGCGCGCTACTACACGCCGTCCGGCAGCTCGATCCAGGCGCGCGGCATCGTGCCCGACATCGAGGTCCATCAGGCCAAGGTCGAGGTGCAGAACGACACCGGTGGGCAGCACGAGGCCGACCTGCGCGGCCGGCTGACCAACGATCAGGCGCCGGCCACGTCGACACCCAACCCGGACGCCGCGCCCACCACCGACGTCACGGACTATCAGCTGGCGCGGGCGGTCGACCTGCTGCGCGGCATCGCGCTCTACGAGGGACGGTCGAGCACCGCCGCCGAGTGACGTGAGCGGACGCATCCGGCCTGCCATCGCGCACCGCCGGCCCGGGGCCCCGGCCCCGGGAATGCCGGCCTGACCATGCGCGGGCCGCTGCCCACCGTGCTGCTGTCGCTGGCGCTGGGCACGGTGGTCGGCCTCCTCCTGGTCTGGGCCCTCACCGGCCGTGGCGAGCTTCGCTATCGCGACCTGCCCGTGGTCGAGGCCCCGCTGCCGCCCTTGGCGGCCGCGTCCGCCGAGGGCTGGCGCGTCGGATCCTCTTGGAGATCGGGACATGGTCGGCAGGCCTCGTGAGCCGCAGCGTGACGCTCCTCCAGCCGGGCGGACGGGGCGGGCCGAGGCGACGCCCACCGGCTGCGAGGTGACCCCGGACGCCAAGCCCGGCTATCGACTTTGTGTGGGGATCTTCCTGCTCAACGCGGAGGGCGACGTCTTCGTCGGCCAGCGCCACGATGTGGGCCGCCAGGCCTGGCAGATGCCGCAGGGTGGCATCGATGCCGGCGAGGACACGCTGACGGCGGGGCTGCGCGAGATGCGCGAGGAGATCGGCACCGATCGGGCGCTGCTTGTCCAGGAGAGCAAGGTCTGGCGCTCCTACGACCTGCCGGCCGAGCTGCAGGGCCGGGTGTGGCGCGGCCGCTATCGGGGGCAGACCCAGAAGTGGCTGGCCTTCCGCTTCACCGGCCAGGACACGGACATCCGTCTGGACGGGCCGCATCCCGAGTTCGTCGCCTGGCGCTGGGTCGAGCCCGAGCGGCTGGTCGAGCTGATCGTGCCGTTCAAGCGCGACGTCTATCTCAGCGTCGTCGAAGAGTTCCGGAGCCTATGGGCTTGACCAGCGGCCCATGGCCGGGCCTTTCGTCCGCCTCCCGCGCCGCCGGCTCGGCAGGCTCGGCCTCGCGCTGGGACCTGGTCGGGGCTCCGGGTGCCGGCTTCTCCGGCTCGGGGCGCGACCAGGCACGGGCCGAGGGGGGCCTGAGGCCGCCGCGCGCCGCCGGCGAGCTCTGAGGCTCGGGCGTCGTCCGGCCGCCGAGCCAGCCGAGGCCCCGCTGGGCCGGACGAGGCTCGGGCTCGCGCGGCGGGGGTGGTGCCGCTGCCGGCGGCGGCGCGGGCGGCTGAGGCGTGGGCGCGCGGGATGGCGACGCTCCTGGCTGCGCGGCGACGACGCCGGGCCGGGGGCGCTCGGGTGATGCGGGCGCAGCCGGCTGCGGTGGGATCGCCGCCGGCTGGTGCGCGCGCGGGGGCTCCGCGGTCGGCTGCGAGGACGGCGCAGCCGGAGGTGGTGTCGCCGGCCGCTCGGCCATCGGTGCGATCGGCGGCGTCGGTTGCCGTTCGGGCGGGGGCTCCGCGACCGGCGGCGGTGGCATGGCCGCGGGCGGCTCCGGCTCGGCTCGGCGGCCCTGACCTCCGGCTGCGGACTCTCCATCCGAGCTCCCTCGGGCTCTCGGGCTGTGGGAGCGGGGCCTGCTGAGGCTCTGGCCGCCGGGGCTCGGGCTGCATCATCGCCCTGCTGTCGGGTGCCGGCCGAGCCGGTGCCGCGGGTCGCGGCGCGGCGTCGGCCCGGCCGCTCGCGGCGGGCGGGGGTGCCGCGGGCATCGCTCGGCCCTGCCCGCCCGGGGATGGTGGCGCGCCCTCGGGCCCGGGGCCGAGCCGGAGCGTGGGGGCCGGGCCGCCGCTCACCTCGGCCTGGGCCGCGGCGGCCCACTCCTGCATCGCCGGCAGCTCGAGCAGCGCACGCACATAGGCCGAGGAGACGGCGTTGAGCGGCACCTGATAGGTGTGGAAGCGGAAGGCCACGGGCGCGTACATCGCGTCCGCCACCGTGAACTGGCCGAACAGGAACGGGCCCTGCGTCGCCGACAGCTGGCGGCATTCACGCCAGATCGTCTGGATGCGCTCGACGTCGCGTGACACGCCGGAAAGCAGCCGGCCGGGGGGGCCGAAGCGCGACGTCACGTCGAGCGGCAGATAGGTGCGCAGATCGGCAAAGCCGGCATGCATCTCGGCCGAGACCGAGCGGGCGAGGGCGCGGGCCCTGGCGTCCTCCGGCCAGAGCCCCTCGATCTGCTCGGCCGCGAACTCGCAGATCGCAAGCAAGTCCCAGATCGGCACGCCGTCGACGAGCAGCACCGGCACCTTGCCCGAGGGCGAGTAGCGCCTGATCTCCCGCGCGGTCTCCGGCCGCCGCAGCGGGATCAGGACCTCCTCGAAGTCGAGCCCGGCCTGCTTCAGGAGCAGCCAGGGCCTGAGCGACCAGGAGGACGAGTTCTTGCTGCCGATGACGAGCTTGAGGTCGGCCATGAGATCCCCGAGACGGAGCCATCCCGATCGTAGCCGGGTGCCCAGAAGCTAGCGTTTGGCGCAGTCACCGCAAGAGGTTAGCGGCAAACCGTCCCGTTCAGCAGGCTTTCCACCGCGGAAGTGCGGCGCTCATGTCAGCCCGCGAAGCGCGGCTCGGGCAGGCCCCTGACGCCCACATCCAGCGCCAGCAGGCCGCCTGCCCAGGGCTGGCGCGCCAGCGCCTCGCCCTCGAGGTCCCAGATGGCGCTCGTGACGTAGAGGGTCGCGAGGTCCGGGCCGCCGAACATGCAGCTCGTGGGCTTCTGCACGGGCAGCGGCACCACGCGGTCGACCCGACCGTCGGGGGCGAAGCGGACGAGGCGCCAGCCGTCCCACTGGGCATTCCAGAGAAAGCCCTCGGCGTCGATCGTCGAGCCGTCGGGGTTGCCCGGCTGGTCCTTGTGATCGGCGAGGACGCGGCGGTTGGCGATGGCGCCGGTGGCGGCATCGTAGTCGTAGGCGTAGATCGCCCGGTCCATCGTGTCGGCGAAGTAGAAAAGGCGGTCGTCGGGCGACCAGGCGAGGCTGTTGCTGATGCCCACGCCCTCGGCCATGCGGTGCACGCTGCGGTCGGGATCGAGCCGGTAGAGGGCGCCGGTGTGCTCGGACAGGCGGTCGTCCATCGTGCCCGCCCAGAAGCGGCCGGCGCGGTCGCACTTGCCGTCGTTGAAGCGGTTGCGCGGCGTGGCGGCCTCGGGCCGGGCGATCCACTCGACGGCCTCGGTCTCGAGGTCGAAAAAGGCAAAGCCGCTGGCGAAGGCGCAGACGAGGCCGCCGCCGGCGCGCAGCGCGAAGGAGCCGATGCGCTCGGGCATCGTCCAGCGTCGCACCAGGCCCGTGGCCGGCGTCAGGCGCTGCAGCAGCTTTCCTTCTATGTCGACCCAGTAGAGCGCCTGCTGGATCGGGCACCAGACCGGCACCTCGCCCAGCTTGTTCTTGGCATCCACGACGAGCCTCGGCTCGCTCATGCTCTTTCTCCCCTGATCGCTCCGGCCAGGATCGCCCTGACGCCCAGATCGCGGGCGGCATAGGCGGCAACCGCGACGAGCAGCACGCCACCGGTCCAGACATATTGCCAGTAGGCCGAGACGTGGAGCTGGTTGAGGGCGTTCTGCACGAGGATGAGCAGGAGCGCTCCCAGGAGCGTGCCGACGAGCGTCCCGCTGCCGCCGAAGATGCTGGCGCCGCCCACGACGACGGCGGTGATCGAGGCGAGCGTGAAGCTGGCCCCTGCCTGGGGATCGCCGCTGCCGATGCGGGCGGCGACGACGAGGCCCGCCACGGCCGCCATCAGGCCCGCGAAGACATAGACGAGCAGGCGCACGCGCGCGGTGCGGATGCCGGCGAGGTAGGCCGCCTCCTCGCTGGCTCCGGTGGCGTAGAGGGCGAGCCCGAGCCGGCCCCGGAGCAGCAAGAGCTCCAGCAGGGCGAAGACGAGCAGGGTGAGGACGGCCGCGATCGGCACCTGGCCCAGGCGCATCGTCACGAGGTCCATGAAAGGCAGGGCGACGCTGCCGCCGGGCGCAGGGCGGACGATGAGGGCTAGCCCAAAAACCATCGAGAAGGAGGCGAGCGTCGCCACCAGGTCGGGCATCCGGAAGAAGCGGATCAGGCTGCCATTGCCCAGCCCCACGGCCACGCCGGCGGCGAGGCAGGCGACCGTGCCCGCGAGGAGCGAGAGGGTCGCGTCCCCGGTGAGCAGATAGGAGGCGATGGCGGTCGTGAGGCTCATCATCGGGCCGATCGAGAGATCCACGCCGCCCAGGAGGATGGCGAAGGTCTGGCCCAGCGCCGCCAGCGCCAGGGGCGTGGTCTGCAGCGCCAGGTTGCCGAGATTGCGCGGCGTGAGGAAATAGGGCGAGCGGCTGGCGGTGAAGGCGCCGATCGCGAGGATGATGAGGGCCAGGAGAAGGGCGCTGCCATAGCGGCGCAGCGCCAGGGCGGCGGGGCCGAGGCGCTGGCGCCTCGAGCTTTCCTTCTCTGCCGCCCCGACGGCCTCGGGGCCGCCCGAGACGGCGGCGCCCACGATCCGCTCCTCGCTGAGCGCGGCGGCGGGGACCGCGTCGACGACGCGCCCGCGCGCCACGACCAGCACGCGGTCGCAAAGGCCGATCAGCTCGATCACGTCGGAGGAGAGGAGGAGAACCGCGGCGCCGCCGGCGGCAAGCTCGCGCACCAGCCGGTAGAGCTCGAGCTTGGTGCCGACATCGACCCCCTGGGTCGGCTCCTCGAGGAGGAAGACCTTGGGGCCGGCGAGGAGCCAGCGGCCGAACACGACCTTTTGCTGGTTGCCGCCGCTGAGCCGGCCGACCGGCTCCTCGGCCGAGCGCGCCCGCACCTCGAGGCGCTCCATCATCGAGGCGACGGCCTCCCGCTCGGCCGTCCGGTCGACGACGCCGCCTCTGCTCCAGCGCGGCAGAAGGGGCACCGCCATGTTGGCGCGGATGGGATGCTGGAGAAAAAGCGAATCGCGGCGCCGGTCGCCCGGCACGTAGACGAGCCCGGCCTCGATGGCAGCGGCGGGGCCGATGGCCGCCACCTCCCGGCCGTCGAGGCGCAGCCGGCCCGAGGCCGGCGTGAGCCCGGCCAGCGCCCGCAGGATCGCCTCCTGGCCGTTGCCCTGGATGCCGCCCAGACCCACGATCTCGCCTGCACGGAGCACGAGGTCGATCGGCCCGAAGCCGGGGCCCGAGAGCCCCTCGACCTCGAGCCGCACCGGGCCCGGATCGGTGGCCTTGGGCGGGAAGGCCATGCCGATCTCGCGCCCGACCATCAGCCCGACCAGCCCCTCGGCCGTGGCCTCGGCCGTGGGCAGGGTGCCGACGACCTTGCCGTCCTTCATCACCGTGACGCGGTCGGTGATCTCCAGCACCTCGGGCAGGCGGTGCGAGATGAAGACGACCGAGCGGCCTTCGGCGCGGAGGTCGCGGAGGATGGCGAAGAGCCGGCCGACCTCGCGCGGGGTCAGCGAGGAGGTGGGCTCGTCCAGGATCAGGGTCTGCGCGTCGGTCGCCAGCGCGCGGGCGATCTCGACGAGCTGGCGCTCGGCCGGCGCCAGCTCCGCCACCCGGCGCCGCAGATCGAGGTCGAGGCCGAGGCGTGCCAGCAGCCGCCCGGTGGCCGCGTCCATCGCCCGGCGGTCGACCAGGAGGCGCCCGCCCGGCTCGTGGCCCAGCCAGACGTTCTGCGCCACGTCGAGCTCGGCCACGAGCCGCGTGTCCTGGTAGACCATCGCGATGCCGTGCCGGCGGGCGGCCGTCGGTCCCTCGAGGGCCACGGCCTTCCCGGCGACGCGGATGCTGCCGGCGTCCGGCTGGTGCACGCCGGCCAGCACCCGCATCAGGGTCGACTTGCCGGCCCCGTTCTCGCCGACGAGGCCGTGGATCTCGCCCTGCCGGCAGTCGAAGGCCACATCGTCCAGCGCCCGCACACCCGGGAACGTCTTGACGATGCCCAGGGCCGCGAGCCGGGCTTCGCCTTGCGCGGCCGCCTGATCCACGACGCTCAGCCGAACAGCTTCTTCAGCTCGTCGGGGGAGAGGTTTGTGTCGACAAAAACGCCGTCCGGCAGGTCCGGCTTGACGAACTTCTCGACATTGTCCTTCGTGATGAGCTGCGGCTGGATGATCTGCTCGTGCGGCACGCTCTGGCCGCGAAGCAGCGCTAGCGCCGCGCGCAGCGCCACGACGCTCTCCCAGGTGGGCTCTGACAGAAGACCGATGTCGAACTTCGGCTCCTTGTCCTTCAGGGCCATGAACATCTTGAGAAGGCCGTTATAGTCGTCGCCGGTGACCGGGACGAGCGGCCGCTTGGCGGCGAGCAGCGCCTTCATCGCACCGGCCGCGTCCTGCGACCCGTCGCACCACACGCCGTCGATCTGCGGGTAGGCGGCGATGAGGTCGGCCATCACGACCTTGGCCCGGTCCTCCTCCCAATAGGCGTCCTTGAAGGCCAGCACCTCGATCTCGCTGCCCTTCATCGCCTCCTGCGCACCCTTCCAGGCGGCAGCGGTGTAGGAGTTGCCGGGCAGGCCGCCCAGGCCCACGATCTTGCCCTTGCCGCCCAGAGCCTTGGTCAGCCAGGCGCCCAGGGTCTTGCCCTTGTTCGTCGGGTCGGTGCCGCAATAGGTGGTCCAGGCCTTGCCCTCGACCGGCAGGTTGAAGGGCACGGCGATGATGCCCGCCCGGGTCGCCTCCCTGAGCGCCGGCGCCACGGCCGTGCCGGAGTTCGGGATGCAGAGGATGGCATCCACCTGCTGCGAGATCAGGTTCTCGATGTCGTTGACCTGCTTGGCGATGTCGCCCTGGCCGTCGACCACGAAGAAGTCGGCCAGGTCCTTGTGCGCCTTGGCCTCCTTCTGCACCGAGGCGACGCATTCCGTGCGCCAGGTGTTGCCCGAGAAGCCGTTGGAGAAGCCGATCCGGTAGGGCCCGTCCTTCTTGTACTTGGCGCCGTCGACCATGCCGCCCTCGGCCACGATCTTGGCATCCGCGATGACGTCGGCGAAAGCACGCGACGCCAGCGCGGTGCCCGCGATGCCGGCGGCACCCGCAAGCAGCGCCTGGCGGCGCGTCAGGCCCCCATGTCCGAGCATCTTCGTCATCTGAACCTCCCTTTTCTGCTGAGGCCGCTCACGCACCGGCGTGGCGGCCCTGGACGAAGCGATAGAGGATGACGCTGAGGGCGATGATCGCACCCTGCAGCACCTGCTGGGTCCCGGCCGAGACCCGGACGATGTTGGTGAAGCTGCCGAGCTCGGTGACGAGCAGCGTGCCGGCGATCGTGCCCACGATGCTGCCCACGCCGCCGCCCAGCATCGTCCCGCCGACGACCGGAGCGGCGATGGCGGTGAAAAGAAACTGGTCGCCGATGCCGAGGCTGGGCTGGCCGATATAGGCGGTGAGCAGGAGCCCGCCCAGGCAGGCCAGCAACGAGCTGCCGACATAGGCCTGGATCGTCACCCGCCGCACCGGCACACCCATCAGCCGCGCCGCCGTCGGGTTGGCGCCGGTGGCGTAGAGCCAGCGGCCCAGCACCGTGGCCCGGCTGGCCCAGGCGACGGCGAGCGCCAGGACGAGCCAGATGAGCGTGCTGCAGGGCAGCGGCCCCAGGGAGCCCTGGCCCAGGAAGGTGAAGCCCGGCGCCGCCGAGCCGTGCGGCGCGCCGCCGGTGAAGAGAAGGGCGGCCCCGTAGAGGATCGAGCCCAGGCCCAGCGTCGCGATCAGCGGCGTGATGCGCAGCGCCGTGACCAGAAGCCCGTTCAGGAGGCCGATCAGCGCTGCGAGGAGAAGGCAGACCAGCACGGCCGGCAGGATCATGGCGGGCGCCCCCGCCATGACGGTCGTGGCCACGATGTTGGTGAGGGTCACGACGCCCGCCTGCGAGAGGTCGATGCCGCCTGCCAGAAGGACCACCGTCTGGCCGGTCGCGATGACGCCCAGGAAGGCCGCCACCTGCAGGATGTTCAAGGCCTGGTCCACCTGCAGCATGGCGGGCGAGATGATGCCGGTGACGAGGTAGAGCACGGCGGCGGCGAGCCAGGCGGCCGTGGTGGCACCGATCGCGGGCAGCCTCATGCGCGCTCTCCTGCCACAGCGACCGCCGGGCCGCCCGCGAGCTCGAGGTCGATCGCCGCCACGCCGATCAGCTCCTCCATGCGCCGCCGCGCCACGCCGGCGTCGCGCATGCGGATCGCCTCGAGCACCTGGGCGTGGACCTCGAGCGTGCGGGCGTAGGAGTGGCTGCGCTCGGTCGTGAAGCGGAAGCCGCTCAGGAGGGCCCCGCCGATCACGTTGAGAAGCTGGGCGAGCACGGGATTGCCGCTGGCCTGCAGGATGCCGGCGTGGAAGCGCAGGTCGGCCTCGCAATAGGCCTCGATGTCGTGGGGCAGGGAGGCCGCCATGGTCTCGAAGGCGGCCTCGATGCGGGCGACGTCGCGGGCGGTGGCACGCCTGGCCGCGAGCTCGGCCGCCGCCGGCTCGATGATCTGCCGGGCCTCGATCAGGCCGGCCACGAACGCGGCGTCGGGTGCCAGCTCGGCGCCCCATTGCAGGAGCTCGGGATCGAGCCTGTTCCAGGTCTCGCGCGGCAGCACGCGCGTGCCGATGCGCGGCCGCGACTCGACCAGCCCCTTGGCGGCGAGCACGCGGATCGCCTCCCGAAGCGAGGTGCGGCTCACCTTCAGGCTGGCGCACAGCACCGCCTCGTTGGGCAGCACCGTGCCGGGCGGGAACTCGCCGCGCAGGATCCGGCCCGAGAGGTCGCGCACGACCATCGTGTGCAGCCCGTCCCGCGTGCGCGCGAGCTGCGGCAGGCGATAGCCCCGATCGGCCTCGCCGGCGGCGCTCATTCGCCCCGCCAGCTGAGCTGCCGCTCGGCGATCACCACCGCGGCGATGAGGAGCGCGCCTCTGGCCAGCAGCTGATAGAAGGTGGGCACGCTGGTCAGGATCATGCCGTTGTTGAGCACGCCCAGGATGATGACGCCGAGCAGCGCCCCGGCGATGGTGCCCTTGCCGCCCTGGAGCGCGCAGCCGCCCAGCACGGCCGCGGTGATGGCCTGCAGCTCGAGGCCGTCCGAGCCCGAGATGGGCTGGCCCGAGCCCGTGCGGGCGGCCAGCAGAATGCCGCCCAGCCCGGCGGCGGCCCCGCTCATGATGTAGATGCCGATGCGGTAGCGGGTGAGGCCGAGGCCGGCGAAGCGGGCGACGACCGGATTGCCGCCGATCGCATAGATGTTCCGGCCGATGATCGTCTTGGCCAGGAAGACGTGGAACAGCGCCGCCGTGACG
Source organism: uncultured Alphaproteobacteria bacterium (assembly GCA_963735065.1). Lineage (GTDB taxonomy): Bacteria > Pseudomonadota > Alphaproteobacteria > Geminicoccales > Geminicoccaceae > CAVTJL01. The sequence goes on from CAVTJL010000001.1 coordinate 2,183,034, forward strand.
AGGAGGATGAGGATCGGCACGGGCAGCCCCAGGACGGTGCCGGCGCCGATGACCCGAAAGCCGTCGTTGAAGATGCTGATCGACTGGCCGTCGGAGATGATGAAGGCGATGCCCCTGAACACCGCCATGGTGCCGAGCGTGGCGATCACGGCGTTGACCGGCCCCATCGTGATGATCGTTCCGTTGGCGAGCCCTGCCAGGCCACCCGACGGCGATGCCGGCAAGGACACCCGCCGCGGGGCTGCCCGTAGCCTGGATGGCCAGGGCCGTCGAGACGGTGGCGAGCCCGACGATGGCGCCCACCGAGATGTCGAGCCCGCCCGAGACGATGACGACCGTCTGGCTCATCGCCAGCACGCCCAGGATGGCGATGGCGAGGCCGATATTGAGGAGATTGCGCGGCAGGAAGAAGATGTGGGGCCTGCAGGCCGCCGAAGATCAGCACGAGCACGACGAGCGCGATGAGGAGGCTCAGATTGTGGGTGCCGATGGCGGCGACGAGGCGCCCCGGCAGCGACAGCTGTCGCCCCCCCGGCTCGCCCGTCCTCTCGTCCTGCGCCAGCGGGCGCGCCGGGCTGCTCATGCTGCCATCCCCGATTGCAAGGTGTCGCCTGCCGGCATCGCCAGCCCGAGGATCGCCTCCTCGCTCGCCGCGTCGCGCGCCAGCTCGCCGACGATGCCGCCCGCCCGCATGACGACGATCCGGTCGGCCAGGCCCAAAAGCTCGGGCAGCTCGGAGGAGATGAGGAGAATGGCCATGCCGGCGGCGGCCAGCTCGTCGATCAGCCGGTAGATCTCCGCCTTGGCGCCGACGTCGATGCCGCGCGTCGGCTCGTCCAGGATGAGGAGCTTGGGGCCGCGTGCCAGCCAGCGGCCGAGCACCGCCTTTTGCTGGTTGCCGCCGGAGAGCTTGGCGACGGGATGATCGAGGCTGGGCGTGCGGATCCGCAGCCGGTCGGCGATCGCCCCGGCGATGGCCAGCGCCCGGCCGCGATCGACGAGCCCGAGGCGGCCGATCTTGTCCGGCACGCACAGCGTGATGTTGTCGAGCACGCTGCGCGCCAGCAGCAGCGCCTCTTCCTTCCTGTCCTCGGGCGCGAAGCCGATGCCGGCCAGGATCGCGTCGCCCGGGCTGTCCGGCCGCACCGCCCGCCCGGCGACCTTGACCGTTCCCCCGCGCCGCCGATCGAAGCCGAAAATGCCGCGCGCCAGCTCGGAGCGCCCGGCGCCGATCAGCCCGCCCAGCCCGACCACCTCGCCCGCATGGACCACGATGCTGCAGTCTTGAACCCTGTCGGTCGAGAGGCCCTCGACCTCGAGGACGGGCTCGCCGGCCGGCGCCGTGCGGCGACGGAAGAGCCCGCCCAGGTCGCGGCCGACCATCAGGCGGACCACCTCGGCCTCGTCCAGCGCCTCCTTGGGGCGCAGGGCCACGAGCTCGCCGTCGCGCAGCACCGCCACCCGGTCGGCCAGAACAAAGACCTCGGCCAGACGGTGCGAGATGTAGACGACGGCCACGCCGTCGGCGCGCAGCTTGGCGATGATGGAAAAGAGCCGGCGCGCCTCCTCCGCGGTGAGCGAGGAGGTGGGCTCGTCGAACGCGACGAGCCGGCCCCCGCCCTTCAAGGCCCGCATGATCTCGATGAGCTGGCGCTGCGCCGGCCCGAGGCCGCGGCAGGACCGGCGCGGCGGCAGCTCGCGGGCGACGCCGAACGCCTCGAGCAGGGCCCGCGTCCGCCCCTCGAGATCGCGCCAGTCGAGAAAAAGCCCGGCGCGGGCGTGGATGTCGCCGAGAAAGATGTTCTCGGCGACCGTCAGCTCCGGGACGATCTCCGGCTCCTGGTGGATCACGCGGATACCGGCCGCGTGCGCTTCCGCCGGCCCGCGAAAGCGCACGGGTGCCCCATCGACGAGGATGCGGCCGCTGTCCGGCTCGAAGACGCCTTCGAGCAGCCGCATCAGCGTCGACTTGCCGGCGCCGTTCTCGCCGACCAGCGCCAGGACCTCGCCGGCCCGGACCTCGAGGCTGACGCCCTTGAGCGCCTGGACGACGCCGAAGCGCTTGGCCACGCCCTCGACGGCCACCAGGGGTGCTGCCTGACCCATCGTGAAAAGCTCCGGCGACCGCAGGCTCAATGGTTGCAGAGCTTCGCCTTGTACTGGTCGAAGGTGGCAGCCGTGATGAAGACCGGGTCGGTATAGGTGTGGGTCGGCAGAGGCTTGTTCTCGGTCACCGCCGCATAGAGGAGCTGCACGGCCGTGGCACCCTCCTTGGCCGGGTTCAGCCACATGGTGCCGCGGAAGGCGCTGGGCTTGCCGCTGCCGAAGGCGTCGCAGGCGCGGCTGCCGTCGATGCCGATGCCCATGCCCTGATCGGGCTTCATGCCCTGGTTCTCCATCGCCCGCGCGGCTCCCAGGACACCGTCATCGTTGCACGAGTAGAAAATCCAGTGATCGACCTCGGGATGCGCCGTGTAGGTGGTCGTCATCACGTCGATCGAGCTCACCATCGTGTTCTCGTAGGGCACCCGCACGATCTTCGACTTGTCGAAGTCCGGCACGGCGGCGAGGAAGGCCTCCTCGGCACCCTTGTTGCGCTGCATGCAGGTATCGGCACGCCGATCCTCGATGCTGGCGATCATCACGTTCTTCTTCTCCCAGCCCTCGCTCTTGTAGAGCTTGGCCAGCTCCTCGCCGACGGCATGGCCGATATTGCGGGAGTTCATGCCGACATAGGGCACCTGCGTGCCGTCCTGGAAATAGATGTCGTCGTCGACGGCGACGAGCGGGATGCCGGCCTTCTTGGCCTTCTCGGCAACGACGGGGCCCAGCGCCTTGTCGGGCACGACGATGGCGATGCCCTTCACGCCGTCGCCGATCATGGTGTCGAAGGTCGTGATCGCGAGGTCGGCGTTGAACTGCACGTCCTGATTGAGCAGCGTGACACCCAGCTTGTCGGCCTCGGCCTTGGCGCCGCCGACCTCGGCGACGAACCAGGGGTGCTCGCCCATCTTGTTGATGTAGCCGAGCTTGACCGGCGCATCGGCGGCCATGGCCACGGCGGCGGTGCCGAGCAGGAGGGCACCGGCACAGATGATCTGACGCAGCATTCTCTTGGTCTCCCTGATGGCGTCCTTGGTGGTGGCGACCGGTCGGCGGCCATCGCGGCCGGCGGTCGCGGCGCTCATGGCGGGCAGTCCCGGCCCAGGCGGCCGGGCGCTCACCAGTCGACCACGGTGCCGTCGGCGAGGACGGCGTTGGTGGCGTGCAGGACTTCCTGGTCGAAGGGGTGGGCGGCCGCGGCCTTCTCGTCGACCTCGACGCCGAGGCCCGGCGCCTCCGGCACCTGCCAGGCGCCGTCCACCATGCGGATCGGCCCCTGCACGACCTCGAAATACCAGGGCACCGCCCCGGTCATCTCCTCCTGGATGACGAAATTGGGCGTGGCGACGTCGAGATGCAGCGCCGCCACACCGGCGATCGGCCCCAGCGGGTTGTGCGGCGCCACCCCGCAGCCGGCGGTCTCGGCCATCGCCGCGATCTTGCGCGCCTCGCCGAGCCCACCCGTGTGGCAGATGTCGGGCTGCGCTATCTGAATGGCACGGGCATGAAAGAGCGGCTCGAACTCGGCCCGCCCGATCAGCCGCTCGCCCGTGGCGATGGCGCATCCGGCACGGTCGCTCACCGCCTTCATCGCCAGGGGATCACCCGGCGGCACCGGCTCCTCGACGAAGAGCGGCCGGTGCGGGGCGATCACCCGGATATAGTCCAGCGCCGCCCCCACCGAGGCCGGCCGGCCATGGAAATCGACCATGATGTCGATCTCGGGGCCCACCGCCTCCCTCAGCGTCGCCATCAGCTTGCCCACATGGTCCACGGCGCGGGCCGGTGCGGTGTAGTGGGTGTAGGGCACGAAGACGGCCTTCAGCGCCCGGTAGCCTTTCGCCACCACCTCCTGCGCCCGCTCGGCCAGCGCCTCGGGCTGCATGGTCTCGTAGACCGCGCGCATGTCGCCGAGGCCCAGATGGGTATAGACGGGCACCACGTCGCGCGTGCGCCCGCCCAGGAGGCGCCACACCGGGACGCCCAGCTCCTTGCCCAGGATGTCCCACAGCGCCACCTCGATCCCGCTGATCGCCGAGGCGCCCACCACCCCCATCCGCCAGAAGCCGTGCTTGTGCATGACGCGCACGCACTGCTCGATGTCGCGCGGATCGCGGCCGATGAGCAGCGGCGCCAGGTCGTCGATGGCGCCCACCACGCCCCTGGTCTTCCACTCGAGCGTCGCCTCGCCCCAGCCGAACAGCCCCGGCTGATCCGTCAGGACGCGCACGAAGATCCAGTTGCGCATCTCCGCGTTGACGACGCGGCTCTCCACACCCGTGATCCGCATCAGCCCTCCCTGCTCTTTTGTTCGTTTCGTATGATGAATGGAGAGATTAGTCGGACGAGAGGCGTGGTGTGTCAAGGCCCGCGCTCGGCCGGAGGACCGCGCGGGCCGTGCTCGCTCCTCTGCGGGGGCCGGCCTGTCGCCGGTCCTGCGCCTCAGCCGACGGCCGGCTGCGGCTGGAGCACGCTGTGGATCTGGGCCACCACCGCGGCACCCTCGCCCACGGCTGCGGCCACGCGCTTGGTCGAGCCCGCGCGCACGTCGCCGATGGCGAAGACGCCGGGCTGGCTGGTCTCGAGCGGCAGGATCGGCCGGCCAAGGCCAGCCGCGCTCTCGGGGCATCGCAGGCCGGTGACGACGAAGCCTTTCTGGTCCAGCGCGACGCAGCCATCGAGCCAGCCGGTATGCGGATCGGCGCCGATGAACAAAAAGAGATGGCGGGGGTGGCAGACGTGTGTCGCACCCGTGGCACGCTCGCGGAACACCGCCGCGCTCAGGCCACCGACCTCGTCGCCCTCGAGGGCGATGACCTCCTTGCCGACATGAAGCTCGACATTGGGCAGGGCGGCGATGCGCTCGATGAGATAGCGCGACATGGAGGCCTCGAGGCCGGCCGCGCGCACGATCAGGTGCAGGCGTTTTACTTTTGGCGCCAGATAGACGACGGCCTGCCCGGCGGAGTTGCCGCCGCCCACGAGCGCCACCTCCTCGCCGGCGCAGATCTTGGCCTCCACGGACGAGGCCCAGTAGGAGACGCTGGCCCCCTCGAACGAGGAAAGGTTCTCGATCGCGGGCCGCCGGTAGCGCACACCCGAGGCGATGACCACGGTGCGGGCGCGGACCGAGGCGCCGTTGGTGAGCTCGAGCCGGGCGGGCTCCCGCGTCGCCCCCTCCGCCGGCGGGCACACGAGCCTCGCCACCTCGAGCGGTATCGCGATCTCGGCGCCGAACTTCTGCGCCTGGTTGAACGCCCGGCCGGCCAGGGCCTGGCCCGAGATGCCGGTGGGAAAGCCCAGATAGTTCTCGATCCGGGCCGAGGCGCCGGCCTGGCCGCCATAGGCGCGTTGGTCCAGCACCACGACCGAGAGCCCCTCGGAGGCCGCATAGACGGCCGTGGCCAGGCCGGCGGGGCCGGCGCCCACCACCGCCACGTCATAGACCCGATCGGGGTCCAGCTCGGAGGTCAGGCCGAGGCACAAGGCCGCGTCGGCGTCGGTCGGGCGCTTCAGCATCGTGCCGTTCGGGCAGACCATCAGCGGCAGCTCGTGCGGCAGCACGCCCAGCCGCTCCACGAGAGCCTTGCCCTCCGCGTCCTCGGCAGCATCCAGGAGGGTGTAGGGATAGCCGTTCCGGGCCAGGAAGCCCTGCAGCCGAACGAGGTCGGCGCTGCCCGGCCGGCCGACCAGCACGGAGCCCGAGCCGCCCGCCTCGATGAGGTCCACCCGGCGCAGGATGAAGGCGCGCATCAGGGCCTCGCCCACCTCGGCGGAGCCGATCACCAGGGCGCGGATGTGGGCTGCATCGAAGGGCAGGGCGGTACAGCCCTCGGGCCCGGCCCGGCCGGCGGCAAGCGCGGCGCGGCCGCCGAGCTCGCTCACCTCGCCCGTGAACTGACCGGCGCCCAGGGTGACGATCGGCGCCTCGCGCTGCAGGCCGTCGCGCCGCAGGATGTCCACCGTGCCCGCGAGCAGCAGCCAGGCCGGCACATGGCTGTCGCCGACGTCGAACAGGGTCTCGCCGGGAGCAAAACGCGTGGCCGGCCCGCTGGCGAAGCGCCTGGCTGCCTCGATCTGCAGCGGCTGCAGAACGGGAAACATCTGCTCAGGACGGGTGTCGACAAGGGACATCGATGTTCTCCTGCTCGAGCGTGCCGCTAGCATCCGTGTACTAAGCAGAGCCTCGGCCGTGCGCCAGCCCCTGGGCCGGGCTGCCGGACTGCCGCCCATGGGCCTTGTGCTGAGCCGGTTGGCTCCCACAGATTGGCGCCCCATCTCAGGCTCGCGCGGCGTCCGATCCGGCACCTCGGCGCCGCCGGGCAAGGGAAGGAGAGGGAAGGGACCATGTCCGGTCGGTCGGCGCCTCACTCGATCGTCGCCTGGATGCTTGGCGGCGCCACGATGCCGGATGGCGTCGAGCCCGTGCTCGCGGGGCTGTGCGAGCGGCTGGTGCTGGCGGACGTTCCGCTCGCCCGTGCGGCGTTCTTCATCAGCACGCTGCACCCGCTCCTCTTCGGCCACAGCTTCATCTGGACGCCCGAGCGGGGTGTCGTGGCCGAGCCGGCGGCCCTGACGCGGCAGAGCGAGGAAAGCTTCCGGCGCAGCCCGCCGCTGCGCGTTCTCGGGGCCGGCGAGACGATCCGGCGCCGCCTGCTCGATCCCGCCTGTGCCCGGGACTTTGCGATCCTGGACGACCTCGTGGCCGATGGCTGCACCGACTATCTCATCCATCCGCTCGTCTTCAGCGACGGCCAGATCAAGGCGGTGAGCTGGACCACGCGCCACCCGGGCGGCTTCGCGCCCGAGCATCTGGCCGCGTTCGCCGCAATCTCGCCGGCCCTGGCGCGCATGCTCGAGATCGATGCCATGCGCCGCATGGCCTCGACCTTGCTCGACACTTATGTCGGCCACCACTCGGGCGAGCGGATCCTCAAGGGCTCCATCCATTGCGGCGACATCGATCGCATCGAGGCCGTCGTGATGCTCATGGACGTGCGCGACTTCACCTCGTTCGCCAACGCCCACCCGCCCGAGGCGGCGATCGCCCGCGTCAACGCCTTCTTCGCCTGCTGCGTGCCGGCGATCGATGCCGTGGGCGGCGAGGTGCTGAAATTCACCGGCGACGGGCTCCTGGCGATCGTGCCGCTCGAGGGCCGCACGCGCGAGGCCGCCTGCGGCGCCGCGCTGGCGGCGGTCGAGGCGATCGCGACGGCGGTAGGAGAGAGCGACGGCCTCGGCACGCCGCCGCTCGCCTATGGCGTGGCCCTCCATCTGGGCGAGGTGCTCTACGGCAATATCGGCGCCGGGCATCGCCTCGACTTCACGGCGATGGGGCCGGTGGTGAACAAGGCGGCCCGGCTCGAGAAGCTCGCCGGCGAGCTGGGCTGCCGGCTCGTGACCTCGGCCGATTTCGCCAGCCATGCCGGACGGCCGCTCGTGCCCCTGGGCCGCTGGCCGCTCAAAGGCTTTCAGGAGCCCGAGACGGTCTTCGGGCTGCCCGGCGAGGGCGTCGGCTGATACCGCGCACCCACAATCCGTCTCGTGGTAGGATAAAAAAGGCATCGGCGTGCCTGCGGCGTAGGCCCACAGTCCAGGGAGGTGGCCAGCCCGCGGGCGGCAGCGAACGAGGAGGTGCCGCATGCAGGCCTACGTCTACGGCAACCGCCAACAGCTCCCCGCCGGCTTCGAGGCGTTCGCGGATCGGGCAGGGAGCGCCATCGTCTCGATCGACATGCACGAGGGGCATCTCGCCGACACGCCCGACTGCCCGTGCCCGGCGCCGCGGGCGCGCGAGATCGTCCGGCCCATCGACGCCTTTCACGACGAGGCCCGCAGCCTCGGCGTGCCGGTCATCCATGTCCGCACCGTGCTGCGCAAGGGCGGCGTCGACGATGTGCGGGGCGGCAGGGCCGCCTGGCGCCTCGTCTTCCCGCTCCACGTCGGTGCCATCCCCAACGCCGACGAGCACGCCATCGAGGGCACCCGCTGGACCCACCTCGTGACGCGGCAGGAGCCGGACGATCTCATCGTCGAGACCAAGAAGCGTCTTTCTGTCTTTTATCCGACCGATCTCGACTTTCTTCTGCGCAACCTGCGGGTCGGGACGGTCGTCCTGAACGGCGGCTTCACCGATTGCTGCGTGCTCAACGCCGCCTTCGATGCCAGCAACCACGACTACCGCGTGGTGGTGCTCCGGGACCTCGTGCGCGGGACGAACCCCGAGATGGAGGACGCGGCGCTCAAGATGGTCTCGCTCCATCTGGGCCTCGTCATGGACTCAGCCGACCTGCTGGCCGAATGGCGGCGTCAGGAGGCTCCAGCAGCCATCGCCGCCAAGTGATCTTGCGGCTGCAGCGCGCCGACGCAGCTGCGTCTCACGTCTCCATCGGAAGGCTCTCATCGGTGCTCCATTCCGAGAGCGAGCCGTCATAGACGGCAACCTGCGGATGGCCCAGCCGGTGGAGCAGAAAGGCGTCCACCGTGGCGGCGATGCCGGAGCCGCAATAGGTGATGGCCGAGGGGCGGCCAAGCGCCTCGGAGAAGCGCTGCCTCAGCGCGTCGTCGTCGAGAAACCGTCTCGAGGCCGGGTCGACCAGCTCCACCATCGGCACGTTGATGGCGCCGGTGATGTGGCCGGGACGCGCATAGGGCGCCTGCTCGCCGCGGTAGATGTGCCGGCGCAGCGCGTCGATCAGGCAGATGCTGGGGTCGCCGAGCGCTTTTCGCACATCCTCCTTGCCTGCGAAGACGCCGGGCCGAGGCCGCGGCTCGAAGGTCGCGCCGGCATCAGGGGCCGGCGCGTCGTCGATTGGCCCGCCGGCAGCCTGCCATGCCGCGAAGCCGCCGTTGAGCACCGCCGCATCGTCGAAGCCGAAAGCGTGCAGCATCCACCAGAGCCGCGTCGCCCACATGCCGAAGGTCCGGTCGTAGAGCACGACCTGCGTGCCCCGGCCCACGCCCAGGGCACTCATCGCCACGGCGAAGCGCTCGTCGGAGGGCAGAGTGAAGGCGAGGCCGTTCTCTGGATCGGACAGGTCCTCGATCAGATCGGCGAATGCGCTCCCGGGGATATGGCCCTTGGCCCATTCGCCGCGGCCGGAGTGAAAGGCGATCCGGCCATCCCTCTCGTCAACGAAGGTGACCGAGCATTCCAGGATCCGCAGCACCGGATCGCCGATGCGTGTCATCAGCCACTCGGCGTCGATCAGCGTATCCATCGGCGGTCTCCGTGCGTCGGATCCAGGCTCCCTGTGGGCAGGCTTTGTCGGCCGCACCTCCTCCCAAATGACAGGTATAGGCCGACGAGCCACTGCTGGCGACGTCTCGCCGCGACCGTGGGCCATCTCTGTCCCGAGCCGGCCGGCTTCGGCCGCAGACGCGCGCCCCAGCGGCAATATCGCTGATTCTGATTCACGCGCGAAACCCGCAGCGGCCCGCCCGAGGACTGTCGCGTCCTCGATGTCCGGGCGTACGATCGACGCGGGTCGCGCGGAATCGTCTGGACAGCGGCGAGGCCCGGACTATCTCTGCCTGCCGCTATCGGGATGGAGTGGAGCGGCCCTTATGCGACGTGCCCTTGTCTGCTCGCTGATTGGTGCCTCTATGCTGGCTGGCTGCGCGTCGACGGAGCCGGGCCAGGGGGGTGCGCCCTACCAGAATACCGCCATCGGCGCCGGTGTCGGCGCCGTCGCGGGCGGCCTTTTGGGCGCCGTGCTCGACAAGCACCATCGCGGCACCGGTGCCCTGATCGGTGCGGCTGCCGGCGGTGCCCTGGGCGGCGGCACGGGCTATCTCTTCGACCGTCAGCAGAAGGCCTTCGACGACGCGCTGGCGACCGAGCAGCGGCAGAACCAGGTCCAGATCCAGCGGGTCCGGGACGACCTCCTCAAGATCACGCTGCAGAACCAGGTGCTCTTCGACTTCGACAAGGCCGACATCAAGCCGGCCATGGAGCCGACGCTCACCAAGCTCGCGGGCGTGCTCAAGAAGTACGACCAGTCCGATGCCACCATCGTGGGCTACACCGACTCGGTGGGCTCCGAGGCCTACAACAAGCAGCTCTCGCTGCGCCGGGCCCAGGCGGTGGTGAATTTCCTCGTCGCCCAGGGCGTGCCGGCCCAGCGGCTCAAGGCGGAAGGCATGGGCGAGGCCAATCCCGTTGCGACCAACGCCACGGAGGCCGGCCGCCAGCTCAACCGCCGGGTCGAGATCCTGGTCTCGCCCAGCAGCTCGCCCCAGCCCGAGCCCCAGCAGGGCCCGGCACCGACCAGCTGATCCGCCCCAGAGCGCTGTCAGAGCAGTCGTCTGGCCTCGGCGTCCCAGCGCCATAGATTGTCCGGGCAGAGCCTCGTGCCGCCCTGCCAGCGGTCGGGCGGGTGCAGGGCGCAGAGGTCCTGCTCGCCGGCCAGCACGAGCCGCCCGATCTCGCTGAGTTGAACGGGCGCCTCGAGGAAGGGCCTGTTCTCGTCACGCCCGGCCTGCGGCGCGAAGTGACGGCCCGAGAGGCCCTCCACCAGCGGCGGGTTGTGCGAGAGCCGCTCCAGGCGCTGGAAGAAGGGCAGGTCGCCCAGAAAGCGCGCGGCCTCCCGGGCGCCGCATTCCGCGAACAGGCGCAAGGGCGTGCTGGGGCCGACCGACAAGAGCTCGAGGATCTGGCGCTCGGTGCGCGACAGGCCGCTTTCCGGCGCCGGCAGCTCCTCGAGCAGGCGCAAGAGCGCCTCGCGGAGATGGGGCAGCGCGTCCAGGTCCCGCTGGAGCAGGGCCGCGAGCGCTGCCGGCGTCGGCGCCCGGAAGGCCTCCCAGGCCGCGACCGCCAGCGCCAGCTGCTCCTCCTCGATCGGGGCGGCGTCCTCGCCCAGCCTGCGCAGCGCCGGGGCGCCCAGGTTCGAGAGATAGTCGTCGGCCTGGACGAGCATCACCTCGCAGCGGCGATCCGGAGCCTGCGCGATGCGGTCCAGCACCTGGAGCAGCTGCAGCTGGTCGTAGAGGTCGTGCTCGAGCCAGAGCGTCAGCCGCGCGCCGTCGAGCGCTCTCGTCAGAGCCTCGTCGCGCTCCACGAGCGAGCGCTCTATGTCGGCCGCATCCTCCCCGCTCACGTCCGCCAGATAGCGCGCCCGAACGCCAGCCAGCTGCGCCGCATCCAGCCCCGCCGGCACCGGTCCGTCGTGCAGGATATCGCGCCAGGGGAGCACCGCGGCCGGAGCAACCAGCTCGCGGAGCCGCTCGGCCGCGCTGTCGCCATTGGTGAGGTGCGTGATGCGCGTCATGCCTCCTCCGACGATCCCCAGGCTGCCGATCCCGGGTCCAGCGCCTGGGCTGCCGTACCAGCCAGCATCGTCACCAGGCGCGGTCGGATCAAGTCGTCACGGCTCTAGCGGGCGATCACCCGATAGAGGAGGGACCTCTCTCTGTCGATGAGGGCCTGAAGCTCGGCCGCGTCCTGCGGCGTGCGCACGATGGTGGCGTTGCGCAGGCCTTCGGCGCGCGTGAAGTGGATGCCCTCGCGGAAAGGTGGGCTCGGCATGGCCACGAGGTTGCCGAAGCGCTGGTCGCCGAAGGGGATGCTGTTCCTTGGCGAAGATCTCGCCGAAGAGCGCGAACTGAGAATCCCTGAGGAGCAGGCTCTCGAGCTCGCTGGCACTGTAGGTGCCGCCGAGCGAGCCCTTGGGCAGGTAGGGCGAGGCCGCGCGATCGAGGTCGCCCGAGGCCTGGAGCTGTTGGACGACCGCGGCAATGTTGCCGCTCGCGGAGTACACGTATGGTGTCGAGATAGCGGCCCATCGACCACGCCTCGACGCTCGTTACCCGCACCTGCTGCTTGAAGCTCAAGAGCGCCGCAGGAGCTGCGCCGACGCTGCAGCCCTCGAGATGCAGCGTGCCGATCGAGTCCGGGCCAGGTGGCGAGGCCGACGAAGGGGTCCCCGCTGTTCTCGCTCGAGACGCCCTTTGCCCACTCGGCCAAGGTACGTTGGCCGGTGAGACCTTGCTCCGAGCCCAGCGAGATCTCGCCAGGACTGAGGCCACCGTGCGTCAGCAGGACCAGCGTGTCAATTCGGCTGTACTTGAAGATCTCGTCCATCAACCCCTTCCAGGACGAGACAACGACGACCCGGCTGGCCGGCATGTTGAAGATCTGCCGGCAATAGAGAACCGGGTCCGGCGCGTTGTCGGCGGCGATGCAGAGCTGGCTCGCCGTCGACGTCCCGGGCTTCACGGCCGCCTGCGGCAGCGCCTCGGGGCCGGCCGCCACGGCGTCGCCCGGCACCGCGTCGAGGGTGACGGCGGCCGTGCCCGTCGCCGGGTCGGAGGGGGTCGGCATCGGGCTCAGCTCCCCTCCTCGCTCTGCGCCGCAGCTCCCACGCCGAATACCTTGGCGAAGAGCTCGGCCCCCGCCGTGTTGCCCGTCCGCACGATCTCCTGGGCCAGCGCCTCCCGGTCGGAGGCGAGGGTCTTCTCGCGGATCGTCTCGAGCTGGAGGTCGATCGAGTACGCGTCGAGCGCGTCCTCTGCGCCGAGCAGCGCCTCGGCGACGACGCTGTCGGTCTTCATGATGATCTGCCGCTCCTTCAGGAGAACCCCTTCGACCGGGTGCTCCTCGTCGGCCGCCTGGCCCAGCGGGCCGCGCTTGAAGCGATAGTAGAGGCGGCCGTCGGGACTCGGCGGCGGATAGTCGCAATTGTCGCCGGGCTGGGCGTCACGGAAGGCGAAATCGGTCGCGCATTTGTTGAGCAGCACCTGCTCGAGCACGTTGACCGGGCTGCTGCTCACATTCTGGACCACCGCGATCGTCTTCAGGATGTCCTGACAGAGGCGGTCGACATGCTCCGGCTTCACCACCTCGGCCACGAGCCTGCGCATGCCGGAGATCGGCTCCTCGCGCCAGCTCTCCGCATTGCCGTTGGAGAAGGCGATGCGCACCTCCTTGAGGTGGGTCTTGGTGATGAAGGCCTGATTGAGCTCGCGCATGGTGAAGTTGAGCGTGCGCTTCACGTTGATGTTCTTGATTGTCCGCTCGATCACCTCCTCGTCCTCGGTCGAGACGGTGCGCTCGGAGCTGGAGGTGACGGTGTTCTCGCGGTGCGAGGAGGCCTCGGCCGCGTGCTCCTGCACCGCCTCGTCGACTGCCTTCGAGAACTCCTCGGTCGACGAGCTGTACTCGCCGCCGCCACCGCCCGAGACGCTGGCGCTCGCGAGCCCGATGCTGCCCGATGCCTCGGCCTCGGCGTGCCAGTTCTCGCTCTTCTCCCGCGTGGCCGCGTCGGTCGTCTCGCTCATGACCGTCTCGGCGAACCGCTCGCTCGAGCTTTCGTCGACGGAATCGATGATCGAGGAGCCCTGGGCGATCGTCTCCGACGAGGCGCGCCAGGTGCGCATGCTCATCGTCATGGTCTCGCCCGGCAGGAGCGTCATCGTCTTGACGGTGCGACCGAGGCCGTAGGCGCCCAGGAACGAGCTGATGCCGATCACCTGGATGATGAAGAAGGCGGGATCCGGTGGCGCCTCGACATCGATATCGGTCGAGGTCGGTGCCCCGCCCCAGGTGGTGCTGGGCCAACCGACGATCCCGTCCTCGATCTTGATCAGACCGTGCTGGAAGGAGATCGCCGCATCGGCCTCCTCGTCCTTCGGCGTGGCACCCGTGCCGCCGGACCCGCCCTGGTCGCCCAGATCGGGTCCGGGGAGCGGCTCGCCGTCGGTGGTCGACTGGCGCGCCGTCTGGCCCGAGCGCCCCTGTCCCCAGGTCCGCAGCGAGCCGGTCGTCGCCTGGATCTCGCGCGCCTGCGTGGTCATGGCGAGGGCCGTTCGCCGCAACGGTGCCGCCAGCGCTCGCGGCCGGGTGCGCAGCCGAGCCTCGAACCAGGACGAGGTCAAAAGCTCGGGCTTGTGGATGTCCCAGATGCCCGTGTCGCCGCGCTCGAGGCCGAGCTTGTCCGCCCACGGCACGCCCGCCGAGGTCGCCGCATCGAGCCAGTACGTGTCGGGGGTGTCCTCGATCTTGATGAGCCGCCGGCCGACATGCTGGCCCGGCTGCGGCAGGTAGGGATCGATCAGCACGCCTGCGACCGGCCCGTCCGTCCGCCGGGGCAGGACCGCTGCATCCGGCTGCTCGCGCGTCGTTGACGGGGTGGGCGAACGCCTATTCTTGGACGAGACCGAGGCCATCTCGATTCCTCCGCGCTAAGGGGCCCTCCGGGGCAGGCATCGTAGATTACCAAAAATTCACCTTGGCGCTGTGCCCAAGGTCACAAGCCCGGCTCCGGCTTCCTCATCACGTCGCATCGGGCGCGGGTGTTTTTCGGACTTCCCTTGAGGTGGGGCCGGTTCGATGCATGGATAGGCTCGGGGCGGCTGGCACTGCGGGCGACAGAGACGACGGGAGACAATCCGATGGCAGGAATCCCCAGGCGCCATTTTTTCCTGGGCAGCGCGTCGCTCGCGGCACTGGCGCTCGGCGGCGTGCACGCCACGCGGGCGAGCGCCGCGGAGCGGCCGGCGCTGCCCATCCCGCCGGAGCTGAGGCCCGACGCGGGCGGCTCCATCGCGCTGACCGCCCAGAAGGGCCAGCGCTCCTTCCTGCCCGGCGTCACCACGCCGACCTACGGGATCAACGGTCCCTTCCTCGGCCCCGCCGTCAGGGTGCGTCGCGGCCAGAAGGTCGTCATGCGGCCGACCAACGCGCTGGACGAGGTCACCACCATGCATTGGCATGGCCTGAAGATCCCGGGCTATGTCGACGGCAGCCCCTATTCCCTCATCAAGCCGGGCGCCACCTGGGAGGCCGAGCTGGCGATCGACCAGCCGGCGGCCACCTGCTGGTTCCATCCCCACGTCTATCCGGCGACCGCCGAGCAGGTCATCAAGGGCCTGGCCGGGCTCTTTGTCATCGACGACGACGAGGCCGACGGTCTGGGCCTGCCCTCGGCCTGGGGGCAGGACGACATCCCGCTCATCCTGCAGGACCGCCGCTTCAACCCCGACGGCTCCTTTTTTCATCGTTTCAACATGGTGGCGGTCACCACGGGCTATATCGGCGACACCATGCTGGTGAACGGTGCCGTCTATCCGCAGGCGCGCACCAAACGCGGCTGGCTGCGCTTCCGCCTGCTCAACGGCTCGAACGCCCGCACCTACAGACTGAAGATCTCGGATGGCCGCTCGATGTTCGTCGTCGCCAGCGACGGCGGCCTGCTGGCCGAGCCCGTCGAGGTCACCGAGCTGCCGGTCTTTTCCGGCGAGCGCTACGAGGTCCTGGTGGACGCCCGGAGCGGCACCCCCTTCGACCTCGTGACCCTGCCCGTGAAGCAGATGGGCATGAGCCTGCCGCCTTTCGACGGGCCGCTGCCGCTCGTGACGATCGTGCCCGACGGCGCGGAAGGGAAGGGCAGGCTACCCGACACGCTCGCCCGGCTGCCGCCACTCGCAAAAGACCTGCCGCCGGTGAGCCAGGCGCTGGTCATGGGCATGCGCCTCGACGCCGAGGGCATGGGCCTGATGAAGAAGGCGGGGCTGATGAAGATGGAGATGTCGGGCAAGACGGACCCGGCCGTGGTGGAGCGGGTCGTGAAGCTCATCACGGAGGGGGCGGCCCTGCCGCTCAAGCAGCAGCTCGCCGCCAACACGGTGAACGGCGCACCCTTCGAGATGGGCGTCGTGCCGTTCGGTGCGGCGATCAACCAGGACCTGCGCTGGCTGATCTCGGAGAGCACGGACCGCATGCTGCATCCCGTGCACATCCACGGCTGCCAGTTCCGCATCGTGTCGCTGAACGGCAAGGCGCCGCCCGCCTACATGGCCGGCTGGAAGGACGTGGCACCCATCGAGAACGGCGGCGCTTGTGAGATCCAGGTGCGCTTCGAGCATCCGGCGACCAAGGAGGCGCCCTTCATGGCCCACTGCCACAATCTCGAGCACGAGGACTCCGGCATGATGACCAACTTCACCGTCAGCTAGGCGGGGAGGGAGGTCTCAGCGGCCCTGGCCGCGCTCGGGGCCTAGGCGGCCGCGGGCGTGCTCCTCGACGAAGACGTGGGCGTAGAGCTGGGCCACCCACAAGCGCCCCTGGGCGGTCCGCTCGAGATAGCCCAGCGCCGGGCCGACATAGGGCTCGACCCGCTGCCAGAAGAAGCTGGGATAGGCGTCGGCCAGATCGGCCGGGTCGTTGCAGCCGAGCTTCTCGGCGATGCCGATCTCGCTGAGCTCGAAATAGAGCGCCGCGAGCTTCCTCAGATAGGCGGGGTCGGCGAGCTGGCCGATCAGGTCGGCAGCGCGCACCAGCCCGGCCTCGGTGTCGGTCTCGGCATGGTCGCCATCCTCGGGAACCGGGAACCGCGTCAGCTCGATGGCCCGGCACACGCGCTCCACGTCCAGGGCACCGATGGCCGAGCAGCGATGACGGACGAAGATCTTGCCCCGCTCGACGTGCCAGGGTGCGAGGAACGCGTCGGTCGAGCCACGCGGTGCCGTGGTCGTGTTGCCCGCGGCGTCGACGACATAGCGGCCCTGGCTGTCGCCCGGGCAGATGCCGCGCAGATAGCCGATGTCGTGGAGCAGCGTCGCGGCGGTGAAGTGCAGCCAGTCGCCGGGGCTCACGGCCCGGCCCATGGCCCGCCCGCGCAGGATCGCCTGGCCGACGTCGGCCACGAACAGCGTGTGCATCACGTCGTGGTACACGGCATCCGTGGCCGCGATGCGCTCGAGCGCCAGACGCGCGGCGGCGCGGATCATCGGGGCGTGGTCGGGCTCGGACTTGCCGAACACCGAGCGGTAGTTGCGTCCAAGCCGATCGGCGAACGCGTCGATCACCAATGCGAGAGGCTCGAACATCGTCCCCTCCCAGCCTTGGGCCGCGATGGGCTGCGTCCAGCCTCGGGCAAGCTGTGCTAGCGCCTCCGGGAGGTGGCCCGCATTTGCTCCCAGGGCTCCGCATCGGCATGGCGCCTGAGGATCACACTACTTCTTCCGACGTGGCGCAATGAGATCCGCGCGTGCCGCCGCGCCTCGCGGGGCATCCTGTCGATCGGGCCCGAGAGAATCTAGCCCTTGTCCTCGCTCGCCTCGGCCGCCTGGGCGATGCGGATGATGCGCCCCGCCATGTCGAGGATCAGCGCCTCGATCTGCCGCGCCGTCGCCTCGGAGCGGAAGGCCGGAAGCGCGATGCGCAGCTCGTGCTGCACCGACCCGGGCGCCGGCAGCTCCGGCCGCCGCTGCGGATGGGCCGCCTCGTAGAGCGCCAGGAGCTCCTCGCGCTCGGCCGCGGAGAGATGGCAGATGTCGATGATGATGGGCAGGTCGGCGGCCGGGATCGGCACGCCGTAGAGCGGGTTCGTGATCTGCGAGACGAAGCTCTTGTGCTTGCCCAGCGCCAAGGCGAGGCGGCCGCGCAGGCCCGAGGGCCGGCGCTCGATGAAGGCCCTGAGCAGGGTCTTGTAGGCGGCGACCGCATCGGCCCGGCCGGCGCGTCGGTCCGCCGCCAAGGCTAGCCCTCGAAGCGGCGCACGGCGGCCTTGATCCGCGCCAGCGCCGCCGGCGCCAGCGACAGCCGCCTCAGCCCCAGGCGCAGCAGCGCTGCCACCGCCTTCTCGTCCGAGGCCATGTCGCCGCACAGGCTCACCGGCAGTTTTGTCCGCTTGCCGTGGGCCACGACCTCGCCGATGAGGCGCAGCACGGCCGGATGGAGCGGATCGCCCAGCGCCGCGACGCGCCCACCCCCGTCGCGCGAGGCCGCCATCACATACTGGGTGAGATCGTTGCTGCCGATCGAGAAGAAGGCGGCGGGCAGCGTCTCGATCGCGAGCGCCGAGGCCGGCGTCTCCACCATGATGCCCAGGGGCGGCATCGTTGCCTCGCTGCCTTCCGCTCGAAGCTCGGCGAGGCAGCGCTCGAAGAACGCGCTCGCCTCCTCGAGCTCGGCCGCGATGGTGACCATCGGCAGCATCACCTTGAGCGGCCCCAGCATCGCCGCGCGCAAGAGGGCCCGCACCTGCGGCCGGAACAGCTCCGGTCGATCGAGGCAGAGGCGGAGCCCGCGCAGGCCGAGGAAAGGGTTGCTCTCGGCCGGCAGGCTGACGCCCGGCAAAGGCTTGTCGCCGCCCACGTCGAGCGTGCGCACGATGAGCGGCCTGCCCCCGAGCCGGGCGAGCAGCCTGGCGTAGGCCGCGTATTGCTCCGCCTCGTCCGGCAGCCGGTCGCGCCCGAGGAACAAGAACTCGGTGCGCATGAGGCCCACGCCGTCGGAGGCCGTGAGCGTCGCATCGTCGACGGCCTCGGGATCGTCCACATTGACCATCACCTCGACCGGCTCGCCGGACGCGGTGACGGCCGGCTCGCGCACCAGCGCCGCCGCCTCTTTGTCATCGGCCTGCAGCGCGGCGAGGCGGCTCTCATAGCCTTCCCGCGTGGCGCTCGAGGGATCGAGGATCAGGAGGCCCTCGTCGGCATCGAGCACGGCCAGCGCCGCCGCCTCCTCGCACCGCCCGAGGCCCGTCACCAAAGGCACGCCGCGCGCCCGGGCCAGCATCGCCACATGCGAGGACGGGCTGCCCGCCTCGAGCACGGCGCCACCCAGGCTCTTCCAGTCGAGCGCCAGGAAGCGCGACGGCGTGAGGTCATGATCCAGCAGGATGGCCCCGGGCGGCAGCTCCTGCGCGGCCACGCCGCCGGTCAGATGGGCCAGCACGCGGTCGGTGAGGTCGCGGATGTCGCTGGCGCGCGCCCGGAAATAGTCGTCCTCCGCGGCGTCGTACTCGGCAGCCTGCGCGCCCATGCCCTCGCGCCAGGCGACGGCGGCGCCAACACCCTGGCCGATCGCCTCGCGGATGCCCTCGGTCAGCGAGGGATCGTCCAAAAGCTCGATCTGAAAGGCCAGAATCTCGGCCGCCATGCTCTCCTGGTCGGATGCCAGCGCCTCGAGCTCGGCCTTGGCGGCCTCGAGCGCCGCGTCGAGCCGCGCCAGCTCCTCCTCGGGCGTTCCCGCGGCAGCGGTCGTCGCCGCCTGACGCGCGGCCCGGACCAGCGGGCCGATGGCGAGGCCGGGCGCCGTGGCGCGCCCCGAGAGCCGCCGCTCAGTCATGACCCTCGTCGAAATCGCGCCGCACGAGCCCCGCCAGCTCCTCGATCGCGGCAGCGGCACCATCGCCCTCGGCCTCGAGATCGATGGCCGTGCCGGTGCGGAACTTGAGGCCCATCACCTTGACGATGCTCTTCGCATCCACCCAGTCGCCGTCCGGCGACCGGCGCAGGCGGATGCGGGCCTGAAACGTCTTCGCGAGCTTGGTCAGCTTCACGGCCGGACGCGCATGCAGCCCGGTCGGGTGGGTGATCGTGACGGTGGCGTTGGCGGCCGTCATGGGCTCAGCTCCTCGGCCGCGGCACAGACCTCGTCCAGCGTGCTGCCGCCCGACGCCTCGGTCGCGGCGACGACCGCACCCTCGACCACCGGGGCGGAGCAGATGCGCACGCGCGCCGCCTGGTCGGGCTCCAGCATCTCGATCGCCATCTCGGCGTTCATCTCGGCCCCGCCGAGATCGACCATCACGGCGACGCCGGCCTCGTTCCACACCTGCTCGATGGCGCTCTTGATCTTCGCCGGGTCGGTGCCGAGGCCGCCTGCGGGATCGCCGCCGGTCCACGCACAGGGCACCTCGTCGCCCACCATCTGCCGCACCATGTCGCCCGCCCCCTCGGCCACCTTGGGCGAGTGCGAGACGATGACGATGGCGACGATGCCGCTCATGCCGTGCGCTCCAGCACCCCGCACACGGTCCTGATCAGGAGCTGGGACGAGGTGGCGCCGGGGTCGTAGTGGCCGCGCGAGCGCTCGCCCAGGAACGATGCCCGGCCGCGCGTCGCCACCATGTCCTTCGTGGCCTCGCGGCTGGCGTCGGCGACCTCGCAGGCGCGCTTCAGCCGTGCGGCCTCATCGCCCTCCTCGCGCAGCGCCGCCAGCACCGGCACCAGCACATCCAGCATCGTCTTGGCACCGACATCGGACTTGCCGCGCCGCTTCACGGCCTCGACGCCCTCGCCCAGGGCATCGACCCAGCCCTTGCCCGCCGAGGCAGCCTTGCCGGTCGACATCAAAAGGCTGCCATAGAGCGGCCCCGAGGCGCCGCCCACCGTGGTGACGAGCAGCATGCCCGCCTTCTGCAGCGCCTCGCCCGGCGGCAGTGCCGCCAGCGTGTCGCGCTGGGCCAGGATCGCCTTGAAGCCGCGCTTCATGTTGTTGCCGTGGTCGCCGTCGCCGATGGCCTGGTCCAGCCGGGTCAGCTCATCGGCGGCGGCGTCGATCGCGGCGGCGGCGCTGTCGATCAGGTCGCGTATCAGGGCTTCGCTCATCGGAGATCCGTCAGGCTGGAAGGTGCCGGCAGCCGGCGCGCTCGAGAGCGGTCGCCGTCGGCATGCCGCCCGGCGTCGAGAACGGTTCCCGCATCCAAGGCCTGCTCCCCTCTCGTCGACCCACCGCAGCCTTGCCGGCACGGAGTTTAGTTTAGTGATGTTTATCTATGCGGTGCCTGCGCCGGCGGTGTCAAGCCGCCGCTTGCGTTGGCGAAGCGCGGGTCGCGCCAACGGGCCGACCGACCCGCCGAGGGCGGTTGGAGCGGCGTCAGCATGACGAGACGGCCATCGCCGATCGGCCAGGTGGTGGCGAGGTCGAGCGTTCTGGCGAGCTCGCCCTCGAAGATTTCCTTGTCCGAGGCGGCCTTCAGGTTCGGCGCCGTGCCGAACGCGCGGTCGAGGATCGAGCGGTCGGCCAGAATCCGCCCGCCCTTGGCGGCCGTCGCCTGCACGCTCGTCGCCACGAGGTCGGCGACGCAGGCCGGCGCGTGCTCGCAGCGGCCGGGCGCATCGGGCGTGAACGCGACATCCTCGACGGAGACCACCTCGATCGGCCGGCCGACGAGGTAGATCTCGTAGTAGAGCCCGGCGGACTTGGGCCCGGTGAGGATGAGGTCGCCGGGACGGGCCAGCTTCGCCGCCACGGCCGCATCCGCCACCATCGCGTTGGGCTTGCGCTCCGCCAGCGTGTGGAGGCCTGCTGCCACCAGCATCACCCCTAGGGTCCCGGCAAGCGCCAGCCGCGCGACGCGCCGTGGCGTCGTCCGCAGGGCGCCCTGCTCGCCCTCGCTCGGGCCGAGGCCGGCCAGCATGATCATGATCGGTATGCTCGGGCAGAGCCAGAACTCGCCGTTCCAGGGCGTCCACCAGGCCGTGAAGATGGCCGCCGGCACGAGCCAGGCGGCCATCGCGAGGAAGAGCCTGTGGCGCTCGGTCACGCGCCCCGGGGCCTCGACGAGGCGGGCGGCGATATAGATCATCAAGAACAGCGCCACGGCAGGTGCCAGCCTGATCGGGGCGAAGGCCAAGGCGAGGCCGAGCGCCGCCGCGACGAGGGTATGCACCGAGAGGTCGCTCTGGCCCCACAGGCCCATGTCGTAGTGGGCGTAGAGTGTCATCCAGTAGCTGACGCCGCCGAGCCCGTGATAGCCCAGATGCCGGGCGATCACGAAGTAGAGCAGGCCGATCGCGGCGCCGGGCAGGACGAGATTGACGAGCAGCCTGAGGGCCAGCGGCCGCTCGTCGCGCGTCAGCAGCTCCCAGGCGAGGATGGCGGCGCCAAAGAAGATCGCCGTCTGATGAAAGCACATCGCCAAAAAGTAGGCCGATGGCGTGAGCGCCGAGCGCCACCGGCTCGGTCTCGGGCCCACCAGGCTCAAGAGTGCCAGAAGAAGAAGGAGGGCAGTAAGGTTGTAAACCTCGATCTGTGTGCTGTAGGTGCGAAAGATCCGTAACATGCCGAAGAGAGCGGCCATCAGCAGGGCCGGCCCCGCGGCAAGCCTGAGCGTGCGGCACACCGCGTAGAAGGTGGCCACGGCGAGAAGGCTGATCGCCAGATTGGCCGCCTGCAGGGTGAGGAGATTGGCTGCCGCGTCACCCGGAGGGATCCGAAGGATCAGCAGGATGCCCCGCATGAGCGGGTTGTAGAGGATATGATGCGGGTTGAAGTATATCTTGTCGGGCGCCAGCGCCTCGAGCGCGTAGGTTAGCGAGTCGTAGCTCAACTCGTGCGAGAAGCCGAGTGCATAGATGACAAAAAGTCCAAGAAGGGAGGCGGGGAGAAGCAACCGCCCGTAGAGCCTGCTCATTTCCTAGACATCGCGCAGTAGCGGCCGCAGCCGAGGGGCAAATGACACCGCGGATGTTACACCGGATCGAAGGGCTAGACTATCGTCACGCGCGGGGGGCCGATAACCGGCGCGTCATCCTGTCTCGTATCGCGCTGGCGCGCGATGCGCTCGACTAACGGCCAGCCCGTTGGTATTCCCCCGGCGACGCCACAGACGCGAGCATCGCTTTGGCCGCACGTCGAGCCGTCCTCGCCATTCTCCGACCCGAGCAGTGGGTCAAGAACGCCTTCGTCGCGGCACCCCTGTTCTTCACGCCTGCGGCGCTGAGTGCCGGCAACCTCGGGCGGGTGGGGCTGGCGGTGCTCTGCTTCTGCCTGCTGGCCAGCGCCGTCTATGTCCTGAATGACTACACCGACCGCGAGGCCGACCGCCTCCATCCGGAAAAGCTCCATCGCCCGCTCGCGTCGGGCGCCCTCGGCGTCCGCAACGCCTTCATGCTGCTGGCGGCGCTCGTCCTCGCCGGCGGCGGCCTCGCGATCGTGCTGGGCTGGAGCTTCCTCCTCGTCGCGGCGCTGTACCTCGCCCTCAATCTCGCCTACTCGCTGGGCCTCAAGCGCGTCGCCATCCTCGACGTCATGATCGTGGCCGCCGGCTTCGTGCTCAGGGTCCAGGGCGGCGCCGCGGTCATCGGCGTCGATCCCAGCGCCTGGATCGTGATCGCCACGGGCCTCCTCGCCCTCTTCCTCGCCCTCGCCAAAAGGCGTGACGACATCACCCGCAACCTCGCCAGCAGCCACCGCGCCAGCCTCGCCGGCTACAACAAGCCCTTTCTCGACGCCGCCGTCGTGATGACCCTGGCCGGCCTGCTCGTCGCCTATCTCATCTACACCACCGACACCACGGTGATGCAGCGGCTGGGGACCACCCAGCTCTTCTATACCGCCCCCTTCGTCGTGGCCGGCATCCTCCGCTATCTGCAGCTCATCTTCGTCGAGGAGCGCTCGGGATCGCCCACCTCGATCGCTCTCGGCGATCGTTTCATCATCTGCGCCGTTGTCGGCTGGCTCGTCACCTTCGCGTTGCTGATCTATGGCTAGCCCCGGCCGGCGCGCGCAGGACGGCCCGGGCCTCGCCCACAGCATGCGGCGCGCCGGGCGCTGGCTCGTCATCTCGGCCGTTCTCTTCGTGGCCCTCCTGGTCGCGGGCGGCATCGCCTCCGGCGGCGGCCACGACGTGCTCCACCTGCTGGGCCGGCTGGGCCCGGCATCGGTCGGGGCCCTGCTCGGCCTGTCGCTCCTCAACTACGCCGCCCGCGCGCTGCGCTGGCATCTCTTCAGCCGGCGCGTCGGGGTCGAGCTGTCGCTGGGCCGGGATGCGCTCTACTTCGTCGCCGGCTTCGCCCTCACCGTGACACCCGGCAAGCTCGGCGAGGCGCTCAGGCTCTGGCTCCTGCGGCGCGGCCACGGCTATCGCTACGAGCGCACGGCGAGCCTTCTCGTCGCCGACCGGCTCAGCGACTTCGCCGGCATCGCCTTTCTTTGCGTCGTGGGTGCCGCGAGCTTCGCGGATCGGCTCGCCGGCGCGGTGGCGGCCCTCCTGCTCGTCGCCGCCGCCACGGTCGTCCTGCTCAATCTCCGGCTGACCCTGCGGCTGGTCAACGCCGCCTACGCCAGGGTCGGGCGCTGGCCCAGGCTCTTCGCCAGGCTCAGGACCATGCTGCGTGCCCTGGCGCGGCTCGCCTCCTGGCGCGTCTACGGGCTGGGTCTCGTCCTGGCGGTGCTGGGCTGGCTCGCCGAGGCGACGGCGCTCCACCTCCTCCTGCGCGTGCTCGGGGCCCATGCCACCCTGATGCAGGCCGTCTTCGTCTTCACCTTCTCGATGCTGGTCGGCGCCGTGGCGATGCTGCCGGGCGGCCTGGGCGGCACGGAGGTCAGCATGGCAGCGCTGCTCGTGGCGCTGGGCGTGCAGCTCGACATCGCCATCGCCGCCACCGCCGTCATCCGCGCCACCACCCTGTGGTTCGCCGTGGGCCTGGGCTTCCTCGCCCTGCCGCTGGCCCTGCGTGCCGCCGGGCAGCCGCCCCTGATCGGGGCACGGGCCGCCTGATGGCGTGGCGTCCTCTCACCCTCGCGGGCTGGGGCAGGATCGGTCCGAGCGACGCGCTGGTCGCCAGGCCCGAGCGCCTGGCCGAGGCGCTGCGTGCCATGACCGACAGCGATGGGCAGCGCCTCATCGCCCGCGGCGCCGGCCGCAGCTACGGCGATGCCGCGCAGAACGGGGACGGCCGCGTCCTGCTCACCACGCGCCTCGATCGCCTGCTGGCCTTCGACGAGGCGGCGGGCGAGCTCGTGGCCGAGCCCGGCGTCACCTTCGCCGATCTTTTGGACGTTTTCCTGCCCCGCGGCTTCCTGGCCCCGGTGACCCCCGGCACCGCCTTCGCCACGCTGGGCGGCGGGGTCGCCGCCGACGTGCACGGCAAGAACCACGAGAGCGCCGGCAGCCTCGGCCGCCACATCCGCTGGCTCGACCTTTTGTTGCCGTCGGGCGAGCTGGTGCGCATCTCGCCCACCGAGCGCCCCGACCTCTTCGCCGCGACGGTAGGCGGCATGGGGCTCACCGGGATCGTGCTCGCCGTCTGCCTCAGGCTGCAGCGCGTGCCCTCGAACGCCGTGGTGCTGCGCGAGGAGCGGATCTCGGGCCTCGACGCCTTTCTCGACCGGCTCGCGACGGAGGGTCCCCGCGCCGGCTTCTCCGTCGGCTGGATCGACGCCCTTGCCACCGGCAGTGCCCTCGGCCGCGGCATCCTCGAGCTGGCCGAGCCCGCGGCGCAAGGCGTCGACGCGAAGCCGCCGCGCCAGCGCAGCGTGCCGATCGACTTCCCGGGCCTCGCGCTCAGCAGCTGGAGCGTGCGCGCCTTCAACGAGGTCTACTGGCGCCGCGTGCCACTTGCCGGACGCACGAGAACGGTGGGTTTCCGCCAGTTCCTCTACCCGCTCGACGCCGTCTCGGGCTGGAACCGCATCTACGGCAAGCGCGGCTTCCGCCAGCTCCAATGCGTCGTGCCGAAGGCCGAGGGAGCGGCGGCGCTGCGCCGGCTGCTCGAGACCACCTCCCGTGCCGGCCGCGCCTCCTTCCTCGCCGTGCTGAAGGCCATGGGCGAGGAGGGCTTCGGCCATCTCTCCTTCCCGATGCCCGGCTACACCCTGGCGCTCGACATCCCCGAGCGGCCGGGCACAGCCGAGCTGATGCGCGAGCTCGAGACGATCACCCTCGACCATGGCGGGCGCATCTACCTCGCCAAGGACAGCTGCCTCACGCCCGAGGGCTTTGCCCGCATGTATCCCCGGCTGGACGAGTTCCGGCGTGTGCTCGAGGAGGTCGACCCCGAGGCCAGGCTCTCCTCCGACCTCGCCCGCCGGCTGCGCATCCGCGAGACCAGCGATGGCCGCTGAGACCTGGCTCGTCCTGGGCGCCTCCTCGGCCATCGCCCGCGCCTTCGCGCAGGAGGCAGCACGCCAGGGAGCCGACCTGCTCCTCGCCGGCCGCGACCTGGACGACCTCCAGCGCACCGCGGACGATATCGCCCTTCGCACCGGCTGCAGGGTCGAGGCTCTTTCCTTCGACGCCGCAGCCCTCGACACGCACGCCGCCTTCGCCGAGCGCTGCCGCCAGCCCGGGCGCGAGCTCAGCCTCTTCCTCGCCTTCGGCACCATGCCGCCGCAGGAGGCGATGGAGCGCGACGTCGGCATGGCCCGGGCGATGATCGAGACCAACTATGTGGGCGCCGTCTCGGTGATCGCGCACCTCGTCCCGATCCTCGAGGCGCAGCGGGGCGGGCGCATCGTCGTCGTCGGCTCCGTCGCCGGCGACCGCGGCCGCCGCAAGAATTTCTTGTACGGCTCGACCAAGGCGGCGCTCCACACCTACCTCTCGGGGCTGCGGGCACGGCTCTGGGAGTCGGGCGTGCGCGTCGTCACGGTCAAGCCCGGCTTCGTCGACACCGCCATGGTCTGGGGCCCCGAGGCGCCGCCCTTCGCAGCCTCCCCCGAGGCCTGCGCCCGTGCCATCTGGCGCGGCGCCCGCAAGGGCAGCGCCGTGCTCTACGTGCCGGGCTTCTGGCGCTGGATCATGCTCGTCATCAAGCTGATGCCCGAGACCATCCTCCGCCGCCTGCCGATCTGAGCGCGGGGGCTCACCGCCCCGCATCCGCCTTCTCGATCCCCGGCAGCCGTGCCGTCTCCTCGGCCAGGAAGTCGATCAGCAGCCGCACCCGCGCGATGCCCGCCCGCTCGGGCACGATCAGCATGCTCAAGGGCACGCTGGACGGCGCATGGTCCGGCAGCAGGACCTCGAGCCGGCCGTCCTCGAGAAGATCCTCGACGAGCCAGCGATGGGCCGGCCCGATGCCGCGCCCTGCGATGAAGGCCTCCCGCGCGGCCAGACCGTGATCGACGCGAAGGGAGCCTCCCACGGGAATGGCGTGGCGACTCGCCGCCCGGCCCCTCGAGTGACAAAAAATCGCTGCCGGCGATGTTCGACATCCGGACGACCTCGTGCGCCGCCAGCTCCTGCGGCGTCGAGGGTCGTCCGTGTGCCGCGAGGTAGCCCGGCGACGCGACCAGCAGCCGCCGGCTCCGCCCGAGCGGCCGGAGCTTCATCGTGCTGTCGGCGAGCGGCCCCAGGCGCAACGCGATGTCGACGCCCTCGCGCACGAGATCGATCCGCTCGTCCGTCAGCCCGAGGTCGACATGGATGTCGGGGTGGCGGTCCTGGAACAGGAAGATCAGTCGGGCGATGTGCAGCACGCCCAGCGCCGCGGTGCAGGAGACGCGGATCGTTCCCACCGGCGCGCCGCCAGCGCCGCGAGCCTCCTCGCCCGCCTGCTCGACGAGGCGGAGAACCTGGGTGCAGCTCGCATAGTACCGGCTGCCCTCGTCGGTCAGGGTGACGCGCCGCGTGGTGCGGGCGAGCAAAGGCGCTCCCACCGCATCCTCCAGCTCCTGCAGCTGCCGGCTGACCGTCGACTGCCCGGTCCCCAGCTCGCGCGCCACGGCCGACAGGCTGCCGCGCTCCGCCACGCGGACGAAGGTGCGCATCCGCTCCAGCGTGACCCGCGATCTATCCATTTCCCGGCACTATCCTATCCATTACCCATGGATACCGGGTAGATCGCCCGCCGCCTACTCTTCCAGTCGTCTTTTTCGGCTGACTGGAGGCCATGCCATGAAAGTCCTGCTCGTCTTCGCCCACCCCGAGCCGCGCTCGCTTGCGGGCTCGCTCAAGGACGTCGCCGTCCACGCGCTCGAGGCGGCGGGTCACGAGGTCCGGGTCTCCGACCTCTACGCCATGGGCTGGAAATCCGAGATCGATCGCTCGGATTTCTTCTTCGCTTGCGCCCGGCGAGCGGCTGCGCGTGGCCGAGGCTTCAGCCGCGGGCTTCGCCGCCGGCACCCTCACGGAGGACGTCAGGGCCGAGCAGGAAAAGCTCTTATGGGCCGACGCGCTGATCCTCCAGTTTCCGCTCTGGTGGTACGCGATGCCGGCGATCCTCAAAGGCTGGGTCGATCGCGTCTATGCCTACGGCTTCGCCTACGGCGTGGGCGAGCACAGCGACAGGCACTGGGGCGACCGCTTCGGCGAGGGCACGCTCGTCGGCCGGCGCGCCATGCTGATCGTGACGGCAGGCGGCTGGGAACCGCACTACGCGCCGCGCGGGATCAACGGCCCGATCGACGACCTTCTGTTCCCGATCAACCACGGCATTCTCCACTATCCGGGCTTCGACGTGCTGCCGCCCTTCGTCGCCTACCGGGTCGACCGGCTCGACGACGCAGCCTTCGAGGCCCTGGCCGACCGCCTGCGCGAGCGCATGCGCACCCTGGCGACGACCACGCCCATCCCCTACCGCCGCCAGAACGGCGGCGACTATCTCATCCCGAGCCTCGAGCTCCGCCCCGAGCTGGGCGAGCCCGGCGCCACGGGCTTTTCCCTCCACCGCCGCGCTGCGGACACGACGTCCTAGAAGACGATCGTCCATCCCTCGACCGAGGCGTCCTCGGCCGTGTAGGCCACGCCGTCCACCTTGAGCCCGCCCGCGTCCACGAGCGTGATGGCCCCGCCCTTGTTGCCGAGCGCCAGCGGCGGGCGGATCGGCACGGCCAGCGTCGCCCCCGCCGCGATCGTGCCCTCGAGGGCCTGCCTGTGCTCGGCCCGGTCGATCAGGCCCCAGCCGGCGAGGTCGATGGGCTCGGGCGTGGCGTTCAGGAGCGTGACCGCCTCCACGCGCGGTCCGGTTCCCATCGAGTTGCTCAGCGCCATAGGAGCGGCTTCAAGTGCGCCGCAGACGGACGCAACTACCCTGCCGCTACGAGGCGCAGTCATGGGGATTCATGGACGACCTTGCTTCGACCCATCCGACCCTCCGTCAGCTTCTGAAGGCTCCGTCTTGGGGCTTGGTGTGGTGGCCGAGCTTGAAGGGAGATCCGACTTCTCGACGCCACGGGCATGCTCGGAAGCGGGGCTACTGACCAGCCTTTGGACTGAGGCTGGAAGATATTGATATACGGTATGCTTCACGGGATCGCTCGTTAGCGTTATGGGAGTCAGCGCGAATAACGCGGCCACCACGGCACTCTTTCGATCTTTGGGAATCCTCTCAAGAAACGCACCGACCCACGTCGATCTTACGCTGACGAGGCCCTCGAAAATGAGCGGATTGCCAAGACTTGGTGCAACCTTCTGGGCAATTAGTTCGACGGTGCAAACGCCAACGGAACGACCGGAAAGCCTGAACCTCCAGACTCCTGGCGCATCCGACGTGTCGCGTTCGGAGTTTTCGAAAAGACTTTGTATATCGAGTAGATTTTTGTCGACCTTTCCTAAGGAGACAGACGTACGATCGCCCACATCAAGCGATCTCGTCCATGAGGGCAGGGGAAGGCCTGAGCGATGTTTGGATACCGTCTCGTATCGGCGTGAGACCCGCACTTCGACAGTGGCTGACTCGCGCGTACTAAGTGCCTTCGGCATATTCCAGCTTATGACACCTTGTCCAGGTGCTGGCTCGGTTTTACCTCCCGCGGCCTTCGCCAACAGGTCGACAACAAAGCGTGCCACCGACCCGAGGGAGACGGCATCCCGCGAGTTGATCGTAGCGAAGCCATAACCAAGAAGGTAGCCGGTAAGCGCTAATAGTAGACGTGCGAAACAATGAAGTATGTAGTCTTTAATATTAGGCAGTAATATAGAAAAGATTAGCCATCCAACAGATAAAATGAGTACCGCCCAGGATATAACTACGACAAGAGTCATCACATGAGAGGAGGCTAAGAGAACTGCTGACGTTTCCATTGGCGCCCTCATTCTATCGCAGAGGAAATTGCCGGCAGGGCGGGTTCGGCAGACGGTGGATCCTACTGGATGAGTCCTTGCGCAAGCGGAGGGCGTGGAGACAGGGCCCGCCGACCGAGGCGCCCACGACGAAAGGCACGAGACCGACGAGGCTGCGCATCTTCCTGCCCTCTCATGTGGCTTTGTGCGACGCGTACGGATGCCACCGTCGATCCGTACACGACGCATGATGCGCCTGCTGTGACGAACGGCACTTCGTGCCTCAAGGCTGGGCGAGCGACGCCTCGGTGCGCACGACGATGACGAGATAGGTGCAGGTCCCGTCGGTCTCGTTGGCGTAGGTGATCGCGGCGGGCAGGGAAAAGCTGAGGCAGTCGCCGGCCGTGAGCTCGTGGCGCTCGCCGCTCTCCTCGATCACGAGGGCACCCTCGATCACCCAGACGAGGTGCCGCGTCCTTTGATAGACGGTGGCGCCGGCGCTCACGCGGGCGCCGGCCGGCAGCTCGACGCGCACGACCTCGAGCGGATGGTCCGGCCGCTCGAAGATCTGGCGGCGCAGATAGCCGGTCTCGGGATCGCGCCAGGTGGGCTGATCCGCCAGCCGCACGAGCCTGCCGCCGGTGGCCGCCGCACGGGCGATCAGGCCGGCCAGCGTCAGCTCGAAGGCGCCAGCCAGCCGCACCAGCACGGTCGCCGTCGGGCTCGCCTCGCAGCGCTCGATCTTGCTGATCATCGCGCGCGACACGCCCGACCGCTCCGCCAGCGCATCCAGGCTCCAGCCGCGCGCCTCGCGCTCGCCGCGGATGCGCTCGGCCAACCGAATGCCCTGCTCGTCTATTTTAGTAGACATTTGTCTATCATCATGGAATCGATGGTCTGGGTCAAGGACTGGAGCAGGTCCTATGGATGGCACGGCAATCAGGGTCGCGCGCCCGGAGCAGGACGGCGCCGGCCCTTGCGCGAATCTACGGGCACTATGTGCGCGAGACGGTCATCTCCTTCGAGGAGATGCCGCCGACGGCCGACGAGATGGCGGAACGCATGCGCCGCGTCCTCCAGCGCTATCCCTATCTGGTCTACGAGGCCGATGGCGAGATCCTGGGCTACGCCTATGGCAGCGAGCACCGCGCCCGGGCCGCCTATCGCTGGTCCGCCGACGTTTCTGTCTATGTGGACCGGGCACGGCACCGCCGCGGCATCGGCCGGGCGCTCTATGCCGAGCTCCTGGACCTCATGAACAGACAAAAGTTCCACCTCGCCTTTGCCGGCATCACGCTCCCCAACGCCGGCAGCGTCGGCCTGCACGAGCGCATGGGCTTCACGCACGTCGGCACCTACCACGAGGTCGGCTACAAGCTCGGCGCCTGGCACGACGTCGGCTGGTGGTGCCTGCCTCTCGGCCAAGCGGCGCCGCCGGCCGACCCCATTCCCTTCCCGAGCCTTCCGGCATCCTGAGGCTACTGCCACCGCGCGAGATGGCTCTTCCGTCGCCACCGGTTCCGGCGCAAGCTTCGCGGCGGAGGCGAGCCTCCCAAGGCAGCACGACCCAGGGGGGCAATGCCGATGGACCGGTACGACGTCATCGTTGTCGGTGCGGGTTCGAGCGGTGGCGTCGTCGCAGCACGCCTGTCCGAGAATCCCGACCGCAAGGTTCTCCTGCTCGAGGCCGGGCCGGACTTCCCGAACGAGGAGGCGGTACCGCCGCTCTTCACGGTCAGCGGCGAGCATAGCTGGCGCACCGCCGGCATCCCGGAATTCGACTGGGACCTCGCCAACACCGACGGCTCGGGGACGCTGGGCGGCCGCAGCCTGAGGCTGCCGCGCGGCCGCCTCGTCGGCGGCACCTCGATGATCAACGCCACCATCGCCGCCCGTGGCGCTCCCTTCGACTTCGACCGCTGGGCCGCCATGGGCAATGTCGGCTGGTCCTGGGCGGACCTCCTGCCGCTCTTCATCGCCATCGAGAACGACCGCGACTTCGGCCACCAGCCGATCCACGGGCAGGGCGGCCCCATCACCATCCAGCGCTACAAGCCGGAGCGCTGGGCGCCCGTGAACCGCGCCATGTACGAGGCTTGTGTCGAGCTGGGCGTGCGGGAAGCGCCCGACCTCAACGCGCCCGACGGCCAGGCGGGCGTGGTGGGCTCCATGCCCCACAACCGCTTCAAGGAGGTCCGGCAGGGCACGCTGGTCACCTACATCCGCACCGCCCGCCCCCGACCCAACCTCGTGATAAAAGGCCTGTGCCGGGTCGAGCGGGTTCTGCTCGCAGGCGACCGGGCGGAAGGTGTCGTCTACAGCGACGCCCGCGGCCAGAGCCGGACCGCGCTGGCCGACCAGGTCGTCATCAGCGCCGGCGTCTACAACAGCCCGGCCATTCTGCAGCGCTCGGGCATCGGGCCGGCCGAATGGCTGCGCCCCTTGGGCATCGAGGTCAGGGCCGACCTGCCCGTCGGCCGCAACCTGCTCGATCACCCGGGCTTCGGCATGCAGTTCCGGGGCGAAGGGCTGGGCATCATGACCGGCCGCCTCTTCGTCGCCAACGTCCGCGGGCCGGCCAACGCGGCAGGCGAGCCCGAGTGGCAGACCCATCCTTTCCCCATCGACGAGGAGGAGGACGTCGCGGGCTTTTGGACCTACCTGACCCGCCAGGAAGCCAAGGGCGAGGTGCGCATCACCAGCGCCGATCCCGCGCAGCCGCCCCTGATCGACCATCGCTACAACACGCGCGAGGAGGACCGCCGCCGCTTCGCCGACGCCCGCTCGTTCTTCCAGGCGATGCTGGCAGCCCCGCGCCTTCCAGCGTCTAGGCGCCACCTGGATCGACGACCCGAAAAAGCCCATCGCAGAGGCCCTGGCCCTGAGCATGGGCCCCGCGCATCACCAGGCCGGCACGGTCCGCATGGGCCCTGCTGGTGATCCGGCCGCCGTGGTAGGGCCCGATCTCCTGGTGCACGGCTTCACGAACCTGCGCGTCGCCGACACCAGCATCTATCCCGACAATGTCATGCACAACACGAACCTCACCGCACTCGTGGTGGGCGAGATGGCGGCCCGCCTCGTCGACCGCCGCCCCGGCGCCAACGCGCCGATCACCCCCTGAGCCGACGCTCGCGACTCGTGAGCCGCTGACCGTCCCACCGAATGGGATGGCCCTCCCACCCCGCCACGGCTATAGCTGAGGCAACAATGATCGAGGGGAGGCGGCATGCCCGGCCGCCAGTCTGACAAGACGGCGAGGAAGCGACGGTGGCGCTGACCGCGGACGGGGAGCCTTCGGGCGCCGGCAAGGGCGCCCCACCCATTCTCGAGATGCGGAACATCGCCAAGAGCTTCGGTGCCACCCAGGCGCTGGAGGACGTGTCGCTGACGCTGCGCGCGGGCGAGGTCCATGCGCTTCTGGGCGAGAACGGCGCCGGCAAGTCGACCCTGATAAAGATCATGACCGGCGTCTATCAGCCGGACCGGGGCGAGATTCTGCTCGCGGGAGAGCCCAGGCCCATCGGCAGCGCGGCCGAGGCCCAGCTGGCCGGCATCGCCGCCATCTACCAGGAGCCGCTGCTCTTCCCCGACCTCAACGTCGCCGAGAATATTTTTGTCAGTCACCAGGGTCGTGGAGCGGTGGCCAGGTGGAGCCGGATGTTCCGCGAGGCCGAGGAGATCCTGGCGCGCCTGGGCGTGGCGCTCGACGTGCGCAGCCCCGCCCGCGGCCTGACGCTGGCGGCCCAGCAGTCGGTCGAGATCGCCAAGGCCATCTCGCTCAACGTGCGCGTCCTCATCATGGACGAGCCCACGGCCTCGCTCTCCGCCCACGAGGTGGCCCGGCTCTTCAAGCTCGTGCGCGGCCTGCGCGACCAGGGGGTCGCCATCCTCTTCGTCAGCCACCGCCTGGAGGAGGTCTTCGAGATCGCCGATGCCGTCACCGTCTTCCGCGACGGCCGGCGCATCTCCACGAGACCCCGCGCCGAGGTGACGCCGCAGGGGGCCATCGCCGACATGGTCGGGCGCGAGATGGGCCTCCTGCAGGCACGCCCGCCGGCCCCCCGGGGCGATCTCCTCTTGAAGGTGCGGGGCCTCGGGCGCGCGGGCGTCTTCCAGGACGTCGGCTTCGATCTCCACCGGGGCGAGGTGCTGGGCATGGCCGGCCTGATCGGTGCCGGCCGCACCGACATTGCGCTGGCCCTCTTCGGCATCGAGCCCGCGACCTCGGGCACGATCGAGCTCGACGGCAAGGCCTTGACCATCCGCTCGCCGCGTCAGGCCATGGCGAGCGGCATCGCCTATCTCTCGGAGGACCGGCGCCTGCTGGGCCTCTCGCTGCCGATGTCGATCGCCGCCAACATCTCGCTGCCGGCGCTGCGCCGCTATCTCAACCGGCTGGGCCTCGTGCGCACCGGGGCGGAGCGCGCCACCGCCGAGGCCTTCCGCGAGCGCCTCGCCATCCGCACGCCCTCGGTCGATCTTCCCGTCGGCAAGCTCTCGGGCGGCAACCAGCAGAAGGTGATGCTGAG
This sequence comes from uncultured Alphaproteobacteria bacterium, assembly GCA_963735065.1. GTDB lineage: Bacteria > Pseudomonadota > Alphaproteobacteria > Geminicoccales > Geminicoccaceae > CAVTJL01. The sequence goes on from CAVTJL010000001.1 coordinate 2,217,124, forward strand.
CAAGTGGCTCAACACGCACCCTTCGCTCCTGATCCTGGACGAGCCGACGCGCGGCATCGACGTCGGCGCCAAGGCCGAGGTCCACGCCATGATCGGCGAGCTCGCCAAGGAGGGCATCGGCATCATCATGATCTCCTCCGACCTCCCCGAGGTGCTGGCGATGAGCGATCGTGTGCTGGTCATGCGCGAGGGGCGGCAGATGGCCATCATGGAGCGTGGCGAGGCCACCCAGGAGGCCGTCATGACCGCGGCCATGGGCCAGAGCCAGGAGCCTGAGAACGGGAGTGCTGCCGCGTGAGGTGGCTGCAGCGGCACATCAGGCCCGAGCAGGTCCGCGAGCTCAGCCTTCTTTTGCTCATCATCGCCGCGATCTTGATCTTCGGCTCGCAGATCCACGGCTACTACACCGACCGCACCTTCAACCGCATCGCCTCGAGCGTCGTCATCATCACCGTCGTGGCGGTGGGCCAGACGATGGTCGTGCTGACCCGCAACATCGACCTCTCGGTGGGCTCGATCGTCGGCTGCACCGCCTACTTCGCCGGCACGGTGATCGCCCACGACAACACCATGGGCCCCATCGCGCCCGTCGTGATCGCGATGGCGCTGGGTGCCGTCATGGGCATGATCAACGGCGCGCTGGTGGCCTGGGGCAGGGTGCCCTCGATCATCGTGACGCTGGGCACGCTTGCCATCTTCAGGGGCGCCCTCGTCAACTATTCGGGGGCCCGGACGGTCACGACCGACAGCCTGCCCGCCTGGATCGTCGACCTCCCCCGGCTCAACGCCTTCACGATCGGCGGCTTCGAGGTCCGGGCGGTGGTGGCGCTGGCGCTCGTCATCGTCATCGTCTTCCAGATCGCCACGAGCTACCTCAACTTCGCCAGGCGCTTCTATGCCATCGGCTCCAACCCCGATGCCGCCGAGCTGATGGGGCTGCCCACGCGCCGCATCGTCTTCACCGCCTTCGTCCTGTCCGGAACGCTGGCCGGGCTTGCCGGCTTCATGACCCTCGCCCGCTTCGGCAACATCACGGTCGAGGCCGGCCGCGGCCTCGAGCTCGAGGTGGTGGCGGCCGTGGTCGTGGGCGGTGTCAACATCTTCGGCGGCTCGGGCACCGTCATGGGCGCGATGCTGGGCGCCATCATGATCGGCACGCTCGAGCAGAGCCTCTTTCGGCTGCAGATCAGCGAGTTCTGGCGCGACGCCATTCTTGGCCTTTTGATCCTGCTCGCGGTGGCCGCGGACTCGGTCATCCTGCAGCGGCTGCGGGCGCTCTGGGCGCGCTCCGACCTCGAGCTGATCGCCCGGGCACCGCCGGCGGAGGAGAGACGATGAGCCTGCTCGCCCGCCTGCGCAGCTGGGAAGGGCTGCTGCTGGCGCTCCTCGTGGTGATCGCCGGGGTCAACATCGCCTACTCGCCCTATTATCTGGGCGTCGGCAACATCGTGAACCTCTTCCAGCTCGAGATCGAGAAGATCATCGTGGCGCTGGTGATGACGCTCGTCATCGTCAACGGCGAGATCGACCTCTCCGTCGCCTCGGTGATGGGGATGTCGGCCTGCGTGATGGCCTATCTCTTCAAGATCGGCGTGCCGCTGCCGATCGGCATGCTCGTTGCCCTGGCGGCGGGCGCCCTGGCCGGGCTCATCAACGGCTTTTGGACCGCCTATGTGGGCCTGCCCTCGCTCGTCGTCACGCTGGCGGGGCTCATCGGCTATCGCGGCGTCGCCCGCATCCTCATCGAGGACCGCGCCATCGGCGGCTATCCCGACTGGTTCAACACGCTGGGCCAGCAGCCGCTGATCGGGCCGCTGCCGATAGCGATCGTCATCTTCTTCGTGCTGTTCGCCGTGATCGCCGTCGTGCTGCACGGCTCGGGCTTCGGCCGCCTCGTCTATGTCATGGGCAACAGCCTCGAGGCGGCGCGCTACTCGGGCGTGCGCACGCGGCGGGTCAAGATGGCGCTCTTCGTCGCCTCCAGCGTCACCGCGGCCCTGGCCGGCCTCCTCTACGCCGCAAGGCTGGGCTCGGTCAGGGGCGACATGGCCCAGGGCTTCGAGCTCGACATCATCACGATCGTCCTTCTGGGCGGGGTCAGCATCTTCGGCGGCTCGGGCAACCTCGTAGGTGTCGGGCTCTCTATTCTTGTGATCCTCAATCTTCGCAACGGCATGGGTCTCGCCGACATCACCGGCAACACACAGACGAGCGTCGTCGGGGCCTTGCTAATCCTGTCCGTGCTGCTACCCAACATGGCGCAGACAATCCACGCGAGATGGAAGGGGAGGTCCACATGAGACGCTATCTGATGGCGACGGCCGCGCTGGCCCTGCTGGCGACGCTGTCCGCGGGGGCGATGGCGCAGGAGGCGCCGGCTCCGGGCAAGTCCGTGAAAATGGTGCTCCTGCCCAAGTTCCTGGGCATCCTGCCCTTCGACCAGGCGCATCAGGGCGCCCTCGAGGCGCAAAAGGAGCTGCAGAACCCGGCCGAGCTGCAATATCTGGGCCCGACGCCCGAGAACAGCGTGGCCGGCCAGATCTCCATCATCACCAACGCCACGACCCAAGGCGTCGGTGCCATCATGATCTCCAACAACTCGGGCGATCAGATCGTGCCGGCCGCCAAGGCCGCACAGGCCAAGGGCATCAAGGTCGTGACCTGGGATTCGCCGATCCCCTCGGCCGAGGGCGAGGACGTCTTCGTCGCCCAGGTCGACTTCACCGAGACCGGCAAGGTCATGGCCGACATGGCGCTCGACATCCTGGGCCCCGAGGGCGGCGAGTTCGCGATCCTCTCGGCATCCCCGGACGCGGCCAACCAGAACTCCTGGATCGCCGCCATGGAAGAGGCGCTCAAGGATCCGAAATACGCCAAGCTCAAGCAGGACGGCATCGTCTACGGCAACGACCAGTCCGAGGCGAGCTACAACCAGGCCCTGGCGCTGGTCGACAAATATCCGAACATGAAGCTCATCATGGCGCCCACCTCGGTCGGCATCGTCGCCGCCGCCAAGGCCATGCAGGACGAGGGCCTGTGCGACAAGATCAAGGTGAGCGGTCTCGGCGTGCCCAAGGAGATGCTGGCCTACACCAAGAACGGCTGCGCGCCTGAGTTCGCCCTCTGGAGCTTCGTCGATCTGGGCTATCTCACCTATTACACGGCCTACGGGCTCGCGACCGGCGCCTTCAAGGCCGAGGCCGGCCAGAGCTTCAAGGCCGGGCGCCTCGGCGACTACACCATCACGAAGGACCCGACCCGCAAGGAGGGCCTCCGCGTCCTGATGGGCCCGTTCTCGAAGTACGACATCAAGAACATCGACGAGGCCGCGAAGTAGACGCGCGTCGCCGACGCCCGGGCAGGGCGTCACCGCTACAGGGAAGGACGGCGCGCCCCATGGCCGGCAGGCCGGGCGCGCCGCTGCCTTTCTTTTTTAGGCGGCGACGATCCAGTCGCGTGCCTGCGCCGCGTCGGCGTCGGGAAAGACCCTCACCTCGCCGGGGATGATGAAGCTGAAGATGCGCATCGTGTGCCGGATCCACTCGACATCGGTGACGATGGCAACCCGCTCCCAGCGTAGCAGATGCTCCATCCCCACCTTGAGGTCCTCCCACATCGCCCCCGGATCGATGCTTTCGAGCTCGGGCCCGATCTCGTAGTAGAGCCGGACCTTCTCGTGCTCCCGCAGGGCCTTCTCGACCCTGGGCACGAGGACCCTCTCGTAGTCGTGCCGCGTCACGCGGCCCTTGCACGAGAACGCCACCACATTCTCCGGAAAGCCCTCCAGCGTCTCGATCATCGTCCCCTCCAAGCCTGCCGGCCCGCCGCGACCCGAGCGGCACAAGGGCGGCAACCTCACGCTACGGGACGGCCATGCCCGTGCCAATCCCGCGCCGTCGTCGCGTCCATCGTGAAGACGGTGCGGCAGGCGCTGTCGTCCAGGGGCCATGCCTCCTCGACCTTTGAGAGGGGCAGGGGCTTGGCCGCGATCTTGAAGCCGCCGGGCACCGCCGCCTGCAGCAGCTCACCGACGGCCTCGAGCAGGCGCATGACAGAAATACTGCCGATGCCGCTGCCCATCAGCAGGGTCGCCGAGGAGCGCAGCACGGCGCTGGGCAGCGTGATGTCCGCCCCGCTCGCGGCACCGATCTGGACGAAGCGGATGGGCACGGCGTCGGCACCGGCCCTGGCGGCGGCGATCAGGATGCGCTGGGCGCTCTGCCCCCAGAGATAGTCGACGACCACGTCCACCCCTTGCGCGAACTCTTTTTTCAGGTCGTCCTCGAGCGCTGCGTCCTCCTGCGTGAGCGCTATCGTCACGTCGGCACCGAGCGCCGCCAGCCGGCCCAGGGCCTCGACGTTGCGCCCGGTCGCGATGACCTTCCTCGCCCCCATATGCTTGGCGATCTGCACGGCCAGCCTTCCCGCCGTGCCGGTGGCACCGTTGACCAGCACGGTCTCGCCCGCCTTGAGCCTCGCCCGTTCCTTGTAGGCGGCCCAGGACGACATGCCGGGATTGGCGATCGCCGCGGCCGTCACGTCGTCGAGCCCATCGGGCACGGGCACGCACAGTGCCGCCGGCACAACCGTCCGCTCCGCCATGCTGCCGTAGGGTGCCCTCGGCAACAAGAAGAAGACCCGGGTGCCGTCGTCGAGCCGCCCCACGCCGTCGATCCCGACGACGAACGGGAAGGCACCGGACGCGCTGTAGTGCCTGCCCGACGCCCGGCTCTTCACGACATGGCTGATCGCGGCGGCCGAGACGCGGATGCGGTGCTCGCCCGCCTCCGCCACGGGCTCCTCGAGATCCCCGTACACGGGGGCTTGCCCGGCACCCCGAACGAGCGCGGCTTTCATGACGGCTTTCCTTTTCCTGTCAGGTCACTCGGGCAGGAACACGAGCCCGAGCAGGCGGTTCTCGCCAACCTGGTTATTCTCGGCGAGGAGGCGGATGGACTGCTCGCCGGTGCTCTCGATACCGTGCGCCCTCAGCCGGCGGATCAGGACATCGGGATCGGTACGGGCCACGATCGCCAGTGCCGAGAGCGGCGCATCGACCAGCGCTTCCTCGATGGGTCGCTCCAGCTGGGGACCGGTGATCGCTCCCCAGGAAAAGAAGGATGCAGCGAGCACCATCATGAACAGGGCCACGCTCGCCCGGCCCCAGCGCGACTCCAGATGCCGTTTCAGCGGGCGGGCATTGGCGGCGATGTGACCAGCGGCACCCGCGAGAAAAAGCCACGAGAACCATTGGTGGACGACGGTCGTCAGTCCCCGGTCCAGCTCGAAGAACATCAAGACACCGGTCGCCGCCATCAGGATGAAGGCACCGATCGTCAGCGGCGTGGCCCAGCTGCGCAATGGGATGATTCCCTTCACGAGACCGATCCCGGCGCTCAGGCCGCCTCGGCCTCATCGCGACGCTCCCGCCGCATCCGCATGAGGGCGTCGCCCGAGAATGCCTCTGTCATCGCCCGCTCCTTATGTGCATGATGCACATAAGAGGAGGGCCGGGACGGTGTCAAGGAAAAGCGTGCATAATACACATATGAGCGACCGGCTCCGCGATCTTCACGGTGCGCTTCTCGACATCGTGGGCGTGATGAGCCGGCCGCAGCGCGACGAGGTGCTGATCAGGACGGCATCGTCTACGGCAACGACGGCGTGCCCTGGCTGATCGCGGCCGCCGAGACGCGGATGCGGTGCTCGCCCGCGCTCCGCCACGGGCTCCTCGAGATCCTCGTACACGGGCACCTGCCCGGCGCCCCGAACGAGCGCGGCTTTCATCGCGTTCTTCTTTTTGTCTACCGCGTCACGCCGTCCGGGCGCTCGATGGCCAGCCGGGCCTTCAGGTGGTCCCACATCGCGGCCTCGAAGCGCTCGGGCCAGTCGATGCCCCAGCTCCTTGCCAGCGCGCGTGCCCGAGGCAGATAGGCTGCCGCACAGGCGAGATGGGCGGCGATGACCGCGTCCCGTGTCGGCACGAGCGGCGGCAGCGATGCCAGAGCGTCCTTCTGCTCCTGCGTGATGAGCCTGTTCAGGTGAAGGGCGCCGCCGCGATGCGGTGCCCCCGTCTCCTCGACAAGCAGGTCCACGAGCAGGTTGCGCAGATGGAACACACCGGTGATCCCGTTGAGATACTCCTGCCTGCCCATCGCCACCGGCAGGAGCCCCAGGATCCGGATGAACTCCTCGATCTGCCATCGCATCCGCTCGATGTTCGGACCGGCTTCTCCTGCGGTCTCGGGCAGGGCGTCGAAGACCCCGTCGTGATCGAAGAGCGGCTTCAGGCCGTCTCGTGCGCGCCCGGACAACGCGCTCGGTGTCAGGGCCTGGACGTCGATGCGCAGCCAGTCGCGCGTGACCGCGTTGATCAGGAGGCTCTTGCCCGGCCGCTCACGCCAAAGGACGATCTCGCCGGCAAGGCTGATCGCCTGGCGCCACAGCCCGGGGAACGGGGCTTCCCGCCCTTCGGCGACGACAGCCAGAAAGTCGATGTCGCTGTGCCTGTCCTCGAGACCCGAGCCATAGCTGCCGCTGAGGAACAACGCCCTCACATCCGGCTGGTGCTCGAGCGCGCCCGAGACTGCGGCGATCAGGCCGGCTGGGCCCATGGCATCGGCTCCGGTTCGCCGGGCAGGTGGAGAATGCCTCTGTCGCCGCCCGCTCCCTATGTGCATGATGCACATAAGAAGAGGGCAGGATGGTGTCAAGGAAAAGCGTGCATAATACACATATGAGCGACCGGCTCCGCGATCTTCACGGTGCGCTTCTCGACATCGTGGGCGTGATGAGCCGGCCGCAGCGCGACGAGGTGCTGATCAGGGCGGCGGGCATCCGGCTCGACCGGGCGCTCTTCCCGCTCCTCGTCGGGATCGAGCGCTTCGGGCCGATCGGTGTCGTCGAGATGGCCGACCGCGTCGGCCGCGACTACACGACCGTCAGCCGTCAGGTGGCCAAGCTCGAGAGCCTCGGCCTCGTGACCCGCCGGCAAAGCCCCACGGACCGCCGCGTGCGCGAGGCCGTCGTCACGGCAGAGGGCAAGGCGATGACCGACCGCGTCGACGCGGCGCGCGAGCGCATCGGCCGCGCCATCTTCGCGACCTGGGAGCCTCGCGACATCGACGAGCTGGTGCGCCTGATGCGCCGGCTCGCCGACGCCATGCTGGAAGAGCCGCCGGTCGGCGCGTAGGCAAAAGGCGGCCCGATCCTATGTCGCCTCGGCCGCCCATTGGGCACGGAGCTCGTCGCGCACGCCGCGCAGGCCGATGACCTCGAGGCCCAGCTCCTTCACCCAGTCCGCGATGGGCCCGGTCTTGAAGAGCGCGTATTCCTCGGTGCGGATGTGCGCCTGCTCGGGCTCGACGACCTCGAAGTCGCCGGGCGCGTTGAAGTGCATCGACAGAAAGGAAAGCCCGAGGGGTAGGCTCTCGAGCATGTCTCGATACGCCGTCTCGGCATCGGTCTCGCGACTCCACGGCGTCTCGAGGCAGATGTCGAAGATTGGAAATCCCTTCGCCTGGGCGTCGGCCAGCGCCGCATCGTAGCGCTCGGTCGTCAGCGGTCCCGAATAGCTGCGCGGATTGTAGGTGTTGTAGTCCTTTACCAGAAGGATCGGCAGCTCGTAGTCGACGCCGAGGCGAACATAGATCTCGACGAACTCGGGGCAGAGCGCCGTGCCCATATGCGCGTCGAGGTGCGTGACGTCGATGCCGGCCGCCAGCGCCATGTCGATCTGCGCCCTCAGCTCGGTCTCCACGGCCTCCGGATCGGCATGGCGCCGCACCGCCGGCACGTCGGGCCAGAAGCAGCCCAGCTCGTTCGTCAGCCCAGCCGACTTCGGCGGCGCCGTCAGCGGCCGCCACCGATAGGGCTTCTTCTCGCTCGTCAGCGTCAGATGGACACCGAGGTCGAGCTTCTTGTCGGCCTTGGCCAGCTCGACCACCTCGGGGAACCATGGGCAGGGCACCATCACCGAGCCCGAGCTGCACGTCCCGAGCGCGGAAAGCTCGGTGAAGGCCACGTTGGCGCCGTGGGTCATGCCGACGTCATCCTCGTGGATGACGACCAGCTTCTTTCCCTGCGCGAGATCTGCGAGCGTCATGGCGGGTTTTCTTCCGTTCCCTGGCCTCGGCCGCGCCGGCCGGGGCGTCAGCTGCTCAATCCTTCGGCTCGACCGGCCTGCGGGTCCTGGCGCTCTCGACGGCGGCATCGACCAGCGCGTTGCCGCGGCAGCCGTCCTGGAAGGTGGGATAGAGCACGTTCTCGCCGCGCATCGCCCGCCAGGCCGAGCCGATCACGTTCCTGAACGCGTCGAGATAGCCCTCGGGATGGCCGGCCGGCAGGCTCGAGATCCAACCCAGCTCGGGCGGCAGGCGCTCCGGATCGCGGTGGCGCAGCGCCTTCTCGTTCGGCCGCCGCTCGATGAACGTGTCGGCCGTCTCCTGGCACCAGTCGAAGCCGCCCTTCTCGCCGTCCACCGACAGCAGGATGTGGTTAGGGTTGCCGATCGAGAGCGCCGTGATCGAGGCGGCACCCGCAGCCCCACCGTCGAGCCGGAGCAGCAGATCCGCATGGTCCTCGAGCTCGACATCGACCGCGACGCGCCCATCCGGGAGCGTCTCGCCATGCCCCGGCCGCGGTCCTTCGCCCGGCCTCCCATGCCAGAAGCGGCGCGGCTGGTGGGTCGAGAGCTGGCTCATCACTTCGACGATGCGCTGGCCGGTGACGTGCTCGACCAGGTCGAGCCAATGGGTGCCGTAGTCCAGCAGCACGAAGGCCGGCCCCGCCATGCCGCGCGTGAAGTGCCACGCATACTTCTCGGGGTCGGCCACGTCCTGCGAAAGGTATTCGCCCGAGACCCGCCGCAGCTGCCCATAGTGCCCCGCCGCCACGGCAAGCCGCAGCTCCTGAACCACCGGGTAGCCGCGGTAGGTGAAGCAGACGGCCGCCACCCGCCCCGAGCGCTCCGCCGCCTCGACCATCCTGAGCGCCTCGTCCCGCGTCGTCGCGAGCGGCTTCTCGCACACCGTATGCGCCCCGGCCTCGAGCGCCGCGATCGCGTGCTCCGCGTGAAAAAAGTTGGGCGAGCACACATGGACGACGTCCGGCCGCTCGGCCCGCAGCAGCGCTGCCAGATTGTCATAGGCCTGCCCGCGCCCGAGCGAGGCGGCACCCGCGAGCGTCCGCCCGCACACCGCGACGACCGTGCCGCCCAGCTGCTCGATCAGCGTCGCATGCACGCGGGCGATGCCGCCGCTCCCGACAATGGCCGCGCGCATCACACCACCTCCAGAATGCGCCGCCCGGCCATCATGCCACCCGCGCCACGAGGTCGGTGAGCTCCTCGAGCTCGATCTCGTCGCGGCGGAAATGGGCGGCGACGCGGCCCTGGGCCAGCACGGTGAGGTCGTCCGCCACCGACAGCGCGTGGCGGAAATTGTGGGTGATCAGGATGACGGCCTGGCCCTGGTCGCGCGCCTGGACGATGTGCTCGAGCACGCGCCCCGCCTGGCGCACCGCCAGCGCCGAGGTGGGCTCGTCCAGCACCAGCAGGGAGGAGCCGAAGAACATCGCCCGGGCGATGGCCAGCGACTGGCGCTCGCCGCCCGAGATGTTGACGCCGCGCTCGTCGAGCCCGCGCTCCCAGCGCACGCCCAGCTGATAGAGCGCCGAGCGCGCCATCTCGTCCGCCCGCTTGATGTCCAGCCACTTGAAGGGCCCGAAGCCCTTCAGCGGCTCCCGTCCCAGCACGACGTTCCTCGTGACTGATAAAAGCTCGCAGACGGCGAGGTCCTGGAAGACGGTGGCGATGCCGCGCTGGCGGGCCTGGGCGGGGTTGGTGAAGACCACCCGCTCGCCCTCGAAGCGCAGCTCGCCCCCGTCCGGCGGAAAGACGCCCGAGAGGATCTTTATCAGTGTCGACTTGCCGGCGCCGTTGTCGCCCAGGAGCGCCAGGATTTGCCCCGCATAGGCCTTCAGCGACACGTCGACCAGCGCCGTCGTGGCACCGAAGGATTTCGAGATGTTGACCGCCTCGATCACCGGCACCGCCCCCGGCGGGACCGGCTCGATCGTGCGCGGGCGACCATGGAGGTCGGTCAGCCCGCCATGCGCGCGCGGGTCCGCCGCCGGCTCGGCGCCCGGCACGTCGCTCATCGTCCGGGCTCCCGGCCCTGGTCGGGTCGCAGCGTCGGCCCGTCCTCTGGCCCACTTCTGTCGGGTGCTGCAGCCGTGCCCTGGCCGGTCATCGCGGCGATCGCCGCGTCGGCCGCAGCGCTCATCCGCCTGAAGCCGCCCAGCGGCTTCGAGCGTGCCATGCGCCTCGCCACGGAGGTGTTGAGGATCACGGCGCCCACGACGATGACGCCCGTGAGCGTGCGGAAGAAGTGCCCCGGCGCTCCGGCCAGCACGAGGCCCACCTGGATCATGCCGAAGGTGATCGAGCCCAGCACCGTGCCGATCACACTGCCATAGCCGCCGGACAGGAGCGTGCCGCCGATGACCGTCACCGCCACCGCCTGCAGCTCCATGCCCTCACCACGCAGCGCGTCGACCGAGGAGAAGCGTGCCACCTGGATGATGCCGGCCACGGCGGCCAGCGCCGAGGTCAGCATGAACAGCATCACCGTGATGCGGTCCACCGGCACGCCCAGGTTGCGCGCCGCCTGCTCGTTCTGCCCACGCGCCTGCACCCAGTTGCCGAAGCGTGTGCGCGCCAGCAGGAAGGTGCCCATGATGCCGATGACGAAGAACCAAAGCATCGACATGCGGAAGCCGTCCAGCAGCGGCCCGGACATGACGCTCTTGAAAGCGGGCGGGATCGTCACCGTCATCGGGAAGCCGCCGGTCAGCGCGATCAGCACGCCGCGCCAGACCAGCATGGTGCCGAGCGTCACGACGAAGGAGTGGATCTTGAACCGGACGACGAGAAACCCGTTGATGGCGCCGAGGCCGGCGCCGACGAGGACGGCCGCGGGCGTCGCCACCAGCGGCGGCATCCCGTAGTCACGCATCAGGGTGACGGCGACGTAGGAGGTGAGCCCGAGCACCGCGCCGACCGACAGGTCGAAATGGCCGCCGATCATCAGGAGCGTCACGCCGATGCTGACGATGCCGAGCTCGGCCGCCACCGACATGATGCTGATATAGGTGAGCTTGGTCGGGAACAGGCTCGGGCTGAGGATCGTGAAGACGACGAAGAGGATGACCACCGCCGCGAGCGAGGTCGCCTCGGGACGCAGCATCAGCCGCCGCGCCGCCTCGCCGAGAACGATCCTCCAGGAGGGCGGTGCGGCCGCTTCTTTCGCTCGGATCTCTTGGCTCATGCCGGCAAATCGGTCCCTCGCGTCGGCAGCACCCGCTTGCGGAGAACGCTCCAGGCATTCCCCGGCCGCGGATGCCGCCGGCTGTTGATCGCCTACCGGTAGCCTTCCTTCACCAGCGCCGCGACGCGATCGACGTTCGACTTGTCGACGATCGTCGGGCCGGTCAGGAAGTAGTTGGCCTCGATGAGGCCGTACTTGAGATAGTGGGTCAGCAGCAGGACGGGCATGTAGCCGCGCCAGAACTGCTGCTGGTCGATCGTGAACGCCTGCCGCCCGTCCTTGATGGCGGCCAGCGACTGGGCGACGATGTCGTAGCCCGTCAGGACCAGATCATCCCGGCCGCTGTCGGCCTTGGCCGAGAGAAAGCCGTCGATCACGTCGCAGACGCTGGTCGCGGCCTTCGTATCGGGATGGACGCGCAGATAGTTGAACAGCGATTCCGACTGCTGGCCCGGGTCCATCGTCAGCTCGAGGAAATCGGCCTCGATGCCGGCGGCTTTCAGCGTCGCGATCTCGGAATCGGCCCGGTCGCGGCAGGTGGCGTCGCCCGGCTGCTGGTCGCCCACGACGACCCGGCCCTTGACGCCCATCGCGATGAGCCGCTTGGCCGTCAGGGCGCCGGCTGCCTTCTCGTCGGAGCCGGTGCGGAACAGAAAGATGTCGTTGGGATCGCGGACCTGAGCGCCGGCGGGCGGTGCGGCGGCACTACCGAAGGCGATCCCGGCCGCCTTGGCCTGGGCCGCGACGTCGCGGTAGGCATCATCCTGCGCGAACTCGCAGAGCGCTATGCCATTGGCTTTGGCGGCGATCGCCTCCTCGATCTTCTGGACCTGGTTCGGGATCGTGAGCTGGTCCGGATAGATGTAGGTGACCTTGACGCCCAGGTTCTTGCCGGCCTCCTCGGCGCCGCGCGCCAGATAGCCGTGAAAGCCCGTCGGCGCAGCACAGCCGACGAAATAGATCGACAGCGGCGCGTCGTCGGCTGCCTTCGCTCCGTGCGGAGCGCCGGCCAGAGCCGCGGCTGCGCCCAGCGCCACGGCGAGACCGCCTGCCACTCTGGCCTGCAAGCCCAAACGTCGAAGTGCGTACATCCCCCCGGCCTCCTGGTTGAGCCAATCCTGTCGGATGACTGCGCTCGCACGCGAGCCTCTGCGTGCCGGCGCCCTGGCGCCGGCCGACCTTCCTGGCTGCCGCCGATCGCTGCCGCAGACGCACCTCCGGCGGTCGCTCCGCCGGTGGGTCCACGGCTCCATTCACGGCGACCAGCTCTCCTTTCCCGAGTTGGAACGGTACACCCGGTTCGATTCGGGCGGAAGATCCACTTTGGCGGAATGCTCGCGCACATCGCGGGCCGGCCGCGAGGTAGGGTCGCACGGCACGGCCGCCCGCTGCGGGCAGCCGTGCGGCGCTGGTAGGCAAGGTGTGAAGCAGGGCGCAGACGGGGCGCAGGGTGCCCCGCCGCGGGCGGTAGCTCTGGCCGCTACTGGAAGCGCTTGAGCGCCTCGGCCCAGCCCTGCTGCAGCTGGGCGAACGCCTTCTGCGAGGCGGTCTGCATGTCCTTCCACGCACCCTCGTTGGCGGTGCGGATCTTCTCCAGGAGCCCGTTCGCCTGCTCGGTATTCTCGCGCAGCGTCGCGATCGACTTCTCATAGTCCGCCTGGGCTTGGGCGCCCGCCTTGCCCATGCGCTCCTGATAGTCGGCGATCTGCGCCTGCCACACCGCGATCTGGCCCTGCAGCTGCTCGGCGAAATCCTGCTTGAGTGCCATGCGTTCAGCCTCCGTTGGCGAGCGCCCGGAGGCGCCCGCGGTTGCCGACCTCAGCGCTTTTTCTTGGGCGCTATCAGGTCGGTGATCGTGCCCTCGAACATCTCGGCGGCCATGCCGATCGTCTCGGACAGCGTCGGGTGCGGATGGATGGTGAGGCCGATATCGGCCGCGTCCGCCCCCATCTCGATCGCGAGCCCGGCCTCGGCGATCAGGTCGCCCGCATTCGGGCCGACGATCCCGCAGCCGATGATGCGATGCGTCGCCTCGTCGAACAGGATCTTCGTCATGCCTTCGTCGCGGCCCAGGGACAGCGAGCGGCCGGACGCGGCCCAGGGAAAGACGCCTTTGCCGTAGGCCACGCCCTTGGCCTTGGCCTCGTTCTCGGTGAGCCCGACCCAGGCGACCTCGGGGTCGGTGTAGGCGACCGACGGGATCACCTTGGCGTCGAAGGCGCTCTTCATGCCCGCCGCCACCTCGGCCGCCACATGGCCCTCGTGGGTCGCCTTGTGCGCCAGCATGGGCTGGCCGACGATGTCGCCGATCGCCAGGATGTTGGGCACGTTGGTGCGCATCTGCCGGTCGACGCTGATGAAGCCGCGCTCGTCGACCGCCACGCCCGCATTCTCGGCACCGATCAGCTTGCCGTTGGGGCGCCGCCCGACCGCCACCAGGATCTTGTCGAAGGTGTCGGTAGCGGGCGCATCGCCGCCCTCGAAGCTCGCGACCAGCCCTTCGGGCGTGGCCTCGACCTTCGTGACCTTCGTCTTCAAGAAGATCTTCTCGTAGAGCTTGCCGATCCGCCTGTGCAGCGGCGTCACGATGTCCTTGTCCGCACCGGGGATGAGCTGGTCCATCAGCTCGACGACCGTCACCTTCGAGCCCAGCTCGTGATAGACCGTCGCCATCTCGAGCCCGATGATCCCGCCGCCCAGCACCAAGAGGCGCTTGGGGATGCCGTCCAGCTCGAGGGCGCCGGTCGAATCGATCACCCGCGGGTCGTCGTGCGGGATGAAGGGCAGGGTCACGGGCTCGGAGCCGGCCGCGATGATGGCGCTATCGAAGCTCACCGTCTGCTTCTTGCCGTCCTCGCCCTCGACCACGACCTGGTTGGGCGCGCTGAAGCGGCCGGTGCCCTGGACCACCGTCACCTTGCGCTGCTTGGCGAGGCCCGAGAGCCCGCCGGTCAGGCGCTTGACCACGCCCTCCTTCCAGCCGCGCAGCTTGTCGACGTCGATCTCGGGTGCGGCGAAGCTCAGGCCGTGGTCGCCCATCTCCTTCGTCTCGGCGATCACCTTGGCGGCATGCAGCAGCGCCTTCGAGGGGATGCAGCCGACATTGAGGCACACGCCACCCAGCACCGGCCAGCGCTCGACCAGCACCACCTTCTTGCCCAGGTCGGCGGCGCGGAAGGCAGCGCTGTAGCCACCGGGGCCCGAGCCCAGCACCAGCACCTCGGCATGGAGGTCGGACGTGCCGGCGGCGGGCTTGGGCGCCGGAGCTTGGCCCGTCGCCTGCGCCTGCGCCTGCGACTGTGTCTGTGTCTGCGCCGGTGCCGACGGCGTCGCCGGCACGCTGGGCACGCCCGCGGCCCCGGCGGCGGCACCCTCGCCCTCGAGCAGGAGAACGAGGTCACCCTCGGAGACCTTGTCGCCCACCTTGAGCTTGACCTCGGCCACCTTGCCGGCCTGGGAGGCCGGCACGTCCATGGTGGCCTTGTCGCTCTCCAGGCTCACCAGCGGATCGTCGACCGCGACGGTGTCGCCCGGCTTGACGTAAACCTCGATGACCGGGACGTCCTTGAAGTCCCCGATGTCGGGGATGCGAATCTCGATGCTCATGCCTCGCTCCCTTGGCTCAGAGGACCAGCCGACGGACGTCCTCGAGGACATGGCAGAGATGCCGGGTGAAGCGGGCGGCGAGCGCCCCGTCGACGACGCGGTGGTCGTAGGAGACCGAGAGCGGGCACATCAGCCTCGGGATGAACTTCTCGCCGTCCCACACCGGCGCCATCTTGGAGCGCACCACGCCCAGGATCGCCACCTCGGGCGCGTTGACGATGGGCGTGAAGTTGGTGCCGCCGATGCCGCCCAGCGACGAGATCGTGAAGGTGCCGCCCGACATGTCGGCGGGGCCGAGCTTGCCGTCGCGCGCCTTCTTCGAGACGGCGCCCAGCTCCTGCGACAGCTCGTCCACGCCCTTGCGGTCGACATCCTTGATCACCGGCACGACGAGCCCGTCCGGCGTGTCCACGGCGATCCCGATATTGTAATACTTCTTGTAGATCAGCGCGTCCTTCTCAGGGCTCAACGAGCTGTTGAGCTCCGGATACTTCCTCAGCGCCGAGATCGAGGCCTTCATCAGGAACGCCAGCAGCGTCACCCGATAGCCCTTTTCCTTGGCGGCGCCGTCCAGCTCCTTCCTGTAGGCCTCGAGGTCGGTGATGTCGGCCTCGTCGCTCTGCGTGACATGCGGGATGTTGAGCCAGGAGCGATGGAGATGCGGGCCCGACAGGCGCTTGATGCGCACCAAGGGCTTGGTCTCGATCGGCCCGAACTTCGAGAAGTCGACGGGCGGGATCTCGGGGATGCCCATGCCGCCCGCGGGCGCTGCGGCACCGCCTGCCGCCTCGGGACCCTTCAAGAAGGCCTTCACGTCCTCCTTGGTGATGCGGCCCTTCTCGCCGGTCCCCTGGAGCTTCGTCAGATCGACCTCGAGCTCGCGGGCGAGACGGCGCACGCTCGGCCCCGCATGGACGCCCGAGAAGTCGGGGGTGGCAGATGAAGCAGCTGCAGGCGCGGCGGCGGGTGCCGCGGGTGCGGCAGGGGCCGCCTCCTTTTCCGTGTGCGGCGGCTCCTGCTGCTCGACCACCGAGGGCGGCGGCTCGACCGGCGCATCGCCGTTGGCCGAATCCAGCATGAGGAGAAGGCTGCCCTCGCTCACCTTGTCGCCGATCTGGACCTTGATCTCCTTGATCGTGCCGGATTGCGGGGAGGGCACCTCCATCGTCGCCTTGTCGGACTCGAGCGTCACCAGCGGCTCGTCGACCTTCACCTCGTCGCCCGGCTTCACCTGGATCTCGATGACCGGCACATCCTTGAAGTCACCGATATCGGGGACCTTGACCTCGATCGTCGCCATGTTTGTCCGTTCCTCCCCGCTCAGCTCTTCACCGGATTGGGCTTCTCGGGATCGAGCCCGTATTTGGCGATCGCCTCGGCGACCCGTGCGGCCGGCACCTTGCCCTCCTTGGCCAGGCTCTCGAGCGCCGCCACCGCCACCCATTGCCGGTCGACCTCGAAGAAGTGCCGCAGCCGCTTCCTGTAGTCCGAGCGCCCGAAGCCGTCGGTGCCGAGCACGCGGTAGCGGCCGGGCACGAAGGCGCGGATCTGCTCGGCGAAGAGCCGCATATAGTCGCTGGCGGCGATGGTCGGCCCCTCGCTGCCCTCGAGGCAGGTCTCGACCCAGCTCTTCTTGGGCGTCTCGGTCGGGTGCAGCATGTTCCAGCGCTCGACCGCGAGCGCGTCGCGGCGCAGCTCGGTGAAGCTGGGGCAGCTCCAGATGTCGGCCGAGACACCCCAGTCCTGGGCCAGGAGGTCCGCCCCCGCGATCACCTCGCGCAGGATCGTGCCCGAGCCCATCAGCTGCACCTTGGGGCCACCCGCCGCCGCGTCCGCCGGGCGCAAGAGGTACATGCCCTTGAGGATGCCTTCCGCCGCCCCCTCCGGCATCGCCGGGTGGCTGTAGTTCTCGTTCATCACCGTCAGGTAATAAAAAATATCCTGCTGCTCGGCGTACATGCGCCGCAGGCCTTCCTGCACGATCACCGCCACCTCGTAGGAATAGGTCGGATCGTAGGAGACGCAGTTGGGGATGGTGGAGGAGAAGAGGTGGCTGTGGCCGTCCTCGTGCTGCAGGCCCTCGCCGTTCAGGGTCGTGCGCCCGGCCGTGCCGCCGACGAGAAAGCCCCGCGCCCGCATGTCGCCCGCGGCCCAGCAGAGATCGTGGACGCGCTGGAAGCCGAACATCGAGTAATAGATGTAGACCGGGATCATCGGCACGTCGCTCGACGCGTAGGACGTGGCGGCCGCGATCCACGAGGCCATGGCGCCGGCCTCGTTGATGCCCTCCTGGAGGATCTGGCCGGTCTTGTCCTCCTTGTAGAACATCAGCTGGTCGGCATCCTGCGGCCTGATAGAGCTGGCCCACCTGGCTGAAGATGCCGAACTGGCGGAACATGCCCTCCATGCCGAAGGTGCGGCTCTCGTCCGGCACGATCGGCACCACGTGCCTGCCGATGCTCTTGTCCCTGAGCATCGTGTTGAGGATGCGCACGAAGGCCATCGTCGTCGAGATCTCGCGCCCCTCGGTGCCCTTGAGCTGCGATTCGAAGGCCGCGAGCTGCGGCACCTCGAGCGCCTTCGACTTGCGCCGCCGGGCCGGCAGATGGCCGCCCAGCTCGTCCCGGCGCTTCTTGAGATACTTGGCCTCCGGGCTCTCGGGATCGAAGCGCAGGAACTCGATCTTCTCGATCTGCTCCTCGGTCAGCGGCAGCTCGAAGCGGGTGCGGAAATCGTGCAGATGGGACTGCCCCATCTTCTTTTGCTGATGCGTGATGTTCTGCCCCTCGCCCGCCTCGCCCATGCCGTAGCCTTTGATGGTCTTGGCGAGGATGACGGTGGGGCGGTCCTTGGTGCGCATCGCCTGGGCGTAGGCCGCATAGACCTTCGAGGGATCGTGGCCGCCGCGGGTCAGGGCCCAGATCTGATCATCGGTCCAGTCGGCCACCATGGCCGCGAGCTCGGGATACTTGCCGAAGAAATGCTCGCGCACATAGGCGCCGTTCTTGGACTTGAAGTCCTGGTACTCGCCGTCGACCGCCTCCTCCATGCGCCGCAAGAGGATGCCGCTCGTGTCCTGGGCGATCAGCCGGTCCCAGCCCGTGCCCCACAGCACCTTGATGACGTTCCAGCCGGCACCGCGGAAGATGCCCTCCAGCTCCTGGATGATCTTGCCGTTGCCGCGCACCGGGCCGTCCAGGCGCTGCAGGTTGCAGTTGACGACGAAGATCAGGTTGTCGAGCTTCTCGCGCCCGCCCAGCGAGATGGCGCCCAGGCTCTCGGGCTCGTCCGTCTCCCCGTCGCCGAGGAACGCCCACACCTTGCGGTTGGCGGTATCCGCCAGCCCGCGATGGTGCAGATATTTGAGAAAGCGGGCCTGATAGATCGCCATCAGCGGTCCCAGGCCCATCGAGACGGTCGGGAACTGCCAGTAGTCCGGCATCAGCCAGGGATGGGGATAGGAGCTCAAGCCCTTGCCCTCCACCTCCTGGCGGAAGTTCAAGAGCTGCTCCTCGCTGAGCCTGCCCTCGAGGAAGCTCCTCGCATAGATGCCGGGCGAGCTGTGGCCCTGGATGTAGACGAGATCGCCGCCATGGCCCTCGTGCGGGGCATGCCAGAAATGCATGAAGCCCGTCTCGTAGAGCGTCGCCGCCGACTGGTAGCTCGCGATGTGGCCGCCCAGCTCGGAGGAGAGCTTGTTGGCCCGCAGCACGATCGCGAGCGCGTTCCAGCGGATGTAGCTGCGGATATGGCGCTCGATCGCCCGGTCGCCCGGATGCGGCGTCTGCTGATCGGGCGGGATGGTGTTGAGATAGGGCGTGTTGGCAGAGTAGGGGACCGGCGCACCCTTGCGGCGCGCCTCGAGCATCAGCTCGGCCAGGAGATAGTGCGCGCGCTCGCTGCCCTCGAAGGCCAGGACCGAATCCAGCGCGTCGCGCCACTCGCGCGTCTCTACGGGGTCCAAGTCGTTGAGCCGGTCCATCGCTTCGCCTCCGCTCACCTGTCGCTGCCGCCTACGATCCGACGCCGCCATGGCCGCCGGGCACCTGCGCGAGCGCCTGGGCCCGCCTCTGCCCGAAGCTTCGCCCCCCGCCGCCGGTCTGTCGAGCCCGGCATCGGCCGCCCGCCGGCGCCCGGTCCCGTCCTCGCCCGGTAGAGTGGGGTCGGGGCCATCGCCATCAACCCCGCCGCCGGCATGAGTCGGCTGCGGCGGTGGCGTCCCGGCCTGCCGAGGATGCTCCGTGCACCCGGGATCGGCCGCCTGCCCGCGCTATCGGCGCCATCGTCCTGCCTCCCTGGCTCGTGCCCGCTGCGGCGCTCTGTCCGAAGGGCGATACCGGTGCCGCTGCCGATGCACAAGACACCGGCTGCCGGCACCACGCCCCCGAGGGTCAGGCCGGCGGCTTGGCCTTGCCCTGGCTCGCCACCGCCTCCATGGCCGCACGGATCGCCTCGGGATCGCCCAGATAGCGGTGGCTCGTGGGCCTCAGAGCGTCGTCCAGCTCGTAGACCAGAGGCTGGCCGGTCGGGATGTTGAGCCCCACGATCTCCTCGTCCGAGATCCCGTCCAGGAACTTGACGAGCGCTCTCAGGCTGTTGCCGTGGGCCACGATGATGACCTTCCGGTCGCTCCTGATGGCGGGCGCTATCGTCTCGTGCCAGTAGGGCAGGAAGCGGGCCACGGTGTCCTTCAGGCACTCGGTGCGCGGGAACTCGTCCGCCGGTAGGCCCGCATAGCGGGGATTGCCGATCTCGAGCCGCGGATCGCCCTCCTCGAGCGCCGGCGGCGGCGTGTCGTAGGAGCGGCGCCAGATCTTGACCTGGTCGTCGCCGAACTTCGCCGCCGTCTCGGCCTTGTTCAGGCCCTGCAGCGCGCCGTAGTGCCGCTCGTTCAGGCGCCAGGAATGCTCGACCGGCAGCCACATCCGGTCCAGCTCCTCGAGCGCCAGCCACAGCGTCTTGATCGCCCGCTTCAGCACCGAGGTGAAGGCCACGTCGAACGCGTAGCCCTCCTCCCGCAGCAGGCGGCCGGCGGCCTTGGCCTCCTCCACCCCCTTCGCGGTCAGCCCCACGTCCGTCCAGCCGGTGAACCTGTTCTCCTGGTTCCAGACCAACTCGCCATGTCGCAGCAGGACCAGCTTGTGCATGCTCAGCTCTCCGCCTCCAGGATCTGGCCTGTTCCTCCGGTGTCTCTAGAGTGGACCCGATCGCCGTGGAGTCCAGCCGCCGCCGCTCATTGCCGAGATGCCGCCGTGCCCCGAGAGCCGCCGGCTGTCGCCGCAACCGGCGTGTCCTGGCTCAGCGTCTCATCGAGATAGCGGGCCAGGGCCTCGATCAGCACCTCGCGCGGAAAGGCGTTCTTGTCGGTGATGCCGCTGGCGAGCCGTGGGTAGTGGCGGAGGATGGGAACCGCCACGGCCCAATGGTCGGCCCGAACATAGCCGAGCAGCGTGGCGCCCGGCAGAATCTCGTCGGAATGGATCATGTTGCCGTCGTTGCGCGGGTCGATCTCGGCCAGACGATCATAGCCGGGCAGCAACAGACGGGAGATATGCGTCCGGTCCTCGAAGGTGACGAGCGAGAAGTAGCGCGGGCCGGCCGGCAGCCGGTGCGTGGCCAGCCACGCGATACGGCGATGCCGGTCGAGGTCGGCCAGGCCCCGCTCGTCACCGAGCCCGCACTGCTCGCCTGCAGCCACGGCGCCGAGCAGCGGCACGACCTCCGGCATCAGGTCGGCCAGGGGCGAGCCGTTCACCGAGCCCGCGATGGTAACGAAGGCGGCGGTGCGTGCGGCCAGATCGGGAAACCGCACCAGCGCCTCCATGATGTCGGCCGCACCCTTGGAGTAGCCGATCAGCACGAAGCGCTCGTCCGGTGCCGGATGGAGCGCGTTGACGAGGCTCTCGATCCGGATCGCGGTGTCGACGGTGCCGCCGAGACCAGCGGCCGGCAGAACGTCGGCCTTCCAGCCCAGGCTTCTCAGATAGGCGAAGGAATCCTCGAACGGACGCACGGCGCTGGCGAAGCATTCGGCACCGAAGCCCGGCACGGCCAGGAAGTGGAGGGGGATGCGGGGCGGGCCGAGCGCCACGGGGCGATGGTCGGGCGGCGGCTCGTCCTGCAGGCGCCAGAGAATCCGATCGCAGGGGCGATAGTCGGGCAGCGTCTGCCCGTGCGCGGCATCGACGGCGCACAGGATCTCACGAAAGCGGGCGCGCCCGTCCGCCACGCCTGCCTCGTCGGGCGGCACGAGGATGGTACCGGGCGCGGTGGCGTCGAACGGCAGGATGGGCCCGCCGCATCCCGCGAGAAGCAGGAGCGCGAGCACGCCCAGCATCGATCTGGTCGCTCCGCTGCGCCTCGGGTGTGTGGCGGGTCTCATCGATGGATTCACGTCCCCGTCACGACCGAGGCTCCCGGCTTGCGTCACCTCCAGATGTCGCCCCGCCGGGCGCCCGTCCAGCCCGGATCAGCGGATCCGTGGCTGCATGCCGCCGCCCTCGCCGCCGATCTCGATCAGGAAGCGGCGGAACGACTCGTAGGCCTCGTCGCCCAGCTGCTTGCGATAATTTTTCTCCATGCCCTCGTTGAAGGCATGCACGATGCGCGGCACCTCGCGCCCGCTCTCGGTGAGAATGACGAGCTTCGCCCGCCGATCCTCGGGGTCCGCGATGCGCGCCACATAGCCCAGCCGCTCGAGCTCATCGATCAGCTCGCCCATCGCGGCCTTGCCGAGGCCGGCACGGCCCGCCAGCACCGTGGCCCGGGTGCCTTCCCGGTCGATGTTGGCGAACAGCGCCCCGTGCTTGGGCCGGATCGCCGGATGGCCACGGGCGTGGAGGGCCTCGACCAGGGCCCGTGCCGACTCCTTATAGGCGTAGAGAAGCAGGGACTGGGTGTAGGGCGCGCTTTCCATCTTGACGGGTCGGCTCTCCGGGCAGATTTAATATGGTAACCATATGATCTGGGAGCCGTATCATGGCGCGCAACCCCGAGGACCTTTCTGCCGAGATGGCTGCCGCGTGGAATGTGCACGATGCCCGGCGCTTCGCGGCACTTTTCGCCGAGGATGCCGATTTCACCAACGTCTTCGGGATGACGGCCAAAGGACGCGCCGCGATCGAGGCGTTTCACGCGCCGATCTTCCTCACGATGTTCCGTGCGAGCACGCTGACGCCGACGGCAACCCATGTGCGGATGATCAGGCCCGACATCGCTTCTGTCGATGTGCACTGGGACATGGCCGGCGCCGTCGACCCCGAAGGTCGCCCCTGGCCCCGCCGCAGCGGGCTCATGAGCCTCGTGGCAGTCCGCTCGGGTGCCACCTGGTCGATCGCGGTGATGCACAACATGGACATCGTGGACCCCGCGATGGCCGCCGCCCAGACGAAGCTGCAGCAGCAAGGCGCCGAGAGCGGCGCCTGACGCCCCGTGGGCGATCCCGCTCAGGCCTGGCGACGCACGCCCAGGCGCAGCACGTCCTGACCGCCCAGCGACACGATGCGGGTGCCCTGGATCACGGTGAAGGGCTCGAGTGCCACGCGGCCGAGCAGCTCCTTTCCCTGCATGACCGGCATGCCGAAGGTCAGGACCGTGCCGTCCGGCCGCGCGCGTGCGACGGCCTCGGGCGCCACCACGATGCGCTGGGCCCTGCCCGAGGCGTCGACCTCGATGCGGCCGGGCTCGCCGATCTCGACCGGCGTCGCGGTCCCGACCTCGACCCAGAGGTCCATGCGATCGGCGGGCGCGATCGTGTCGAGGGCCACGGCGGCGGCAAGCGCGGCCAGCGGCTGATGCGGGTGGATGGCGTTGTGCAGCACCGCCACCCTCGCACCCGTCACGGCATCGCGCTCGACCGCGCGCCCGCGGTCGGTGCGGCGCTCGACGAGCGCCGTGTCGCCGGCAAAAAGGCGGCCCTCGCGGTCCAGCGCGATGATGCCCGCGTCGATCTCGGGATTGGCGTCGAGCACGTCGGGTGCAGCACGGTCGGCCGGCTCACCGGCCTTCATGCGCTCGAGCACCTCGACATTGAGTGGGCGCCCCGAGCGGCAGGGCGTGTTGGGCAGGCGGTGGCCACTGACCAGCCCGCCCAGGGGATCGCCCGGCGTGAACTGGGAGAGCGGCTCCGGCCGATCGGGGCCGCTCGACATCAGCGCCGCTGCCGTCGCCTCGGCGAACAGCGGCGGGGGCTCGACGCCCGTGAGGTCGCCGGCGGTGAAAAGCGTGCGGGAGCCGCCGCGCTGCGTCGTCGCGTGCACCAGCTTCTTGTCGGCCGTTATCGCGACGAGGCTCACAAAGCCACCGATGGATCCCCGGCCGACGCGCTCGACGGCGCGCAGCGCGTTGAAGACGGCAAGGCCCGCCCGGGGGCCGCTGACGACGATGCCGATCGTCATGCGGCCACCAGATGGCCGGGGGCCACCTCCTGCAGGGGGCCGCGCGGCAGGCTCGCCATGTCGAGCGGCGGCACGTGCCCGCGCTGGCGCGTCGGGTCCGGGACCGGCACCGCCGCCAGGAGCGCTCGCGTGTAGGGATGGCGCGGCGCTCCCAGCACCTCGCCGGAAGGGCCCAGCTCGACGATCCGGCCTCTGTGCATGACGGCGATCCTATGGCTGATGCGCTCCACCACGGCCATGTCGTGGCTGATGAAGAGAAAAGCGAGGCCCAGGCTCTCCTGCAGCTCCAAGAGCAGCTCCAGGATCTGCGCCTGTACCGAGACGTCCAGCGCCGAGGTCGGCTCGTCCGCCACGATGAGGCGCGGGCCCACGCCCAGCGCCCTGGCGACGCAGATGCGCTGGCGCTGGCCGCCCGAGAACTCGTGCGGATAGCGCCGCATGTGATCGGCCTCGAGCCCGACGCGGCGGAACAGCTCGGCCACGCGGTCCAGGAGCTCGCTGCCGCGCGCGATGCCGTGGATGGTCATGGGCTCGGCCACCAGCCGGCCGACATTGTGGCGCGGGTTGAGCGAGGCGAAGGGGTCCTGGAAGATCATCTGCATCTTGCGCCGTGCGGCGCGCAGCGCATGGGGCGGCAGCAGCCGCAGGTCGCGGCCCTCGAGGGTGATGGAGCCCTCGTCCACCTCGAGCAGGCGCAGCACGGCGCGGCCCGTGGTCGACTTGCCCGAGCCGCTCTCGCCCACGAGCGCCAGGGTCTCGCCCGGCCGCAGCGAGAAGCCCACCTCGTCCATCGCGAGCACGCCTTCGCCCGCCTTCCGGCCCCAGCCGCCCTGCGCCGTGAAGCGCTTCGTCATGCCCTCGGTCTCGAGGAGGATGGGGGCGCTGCCGGGCTTCTCCGTACCCGGCGCGGTCATCGCCACCGGCACCCTGGCGCCGCTGCCGAGGCGCGGCACCGCTGCCAGCAGGCGTCGCGTATAGTCGTCCTGCGGCGCCTCGAAGATCGCCCGGACCGGTCCTTCCTCGACCTTCTGCCCGCGATACATGACGATGACGTGGTCGGCCATCTCCGCCACCACGCCCATGTCGTGCGTGATGAGGATCATGCTGGCCTCGAAGCGCCGCTTGAGGTCGCGCATGAGGTCCAGGATCTGCGCCTGGATGGTGACGTCGAGGGCGGTCGTCGGCTCGTCGGCGATGAGGATCGCAGGGTCGGTCGCCATGGCCATGGCGATCATGACGCGCTGGCGCATGCCGCCCGAGAGCTCGTGCGGATATTGGGAAAGGCGCCGCTGCGGCTCGCTCAGCCCCACGAGACCCAGCATCTCGACGGCACGGGCGGCGGCGGCGCTGCGGTCGAGCCCGCGATGCGCAGCGATCCCCTCGGTCATCTGCCGGCCGATGCTCAGCACCGGGTTCAAGGAGGTCATCGGCTCCTGGAAGATCATGCCGATGCGGTCGCCGCGGACGCGCTGCAGCGCCCGCTCGTCCATCGTCAGCAGATCCTCGCCCATGAAGAGGGCCCGGCCGCCCGTCACGGTGCCGCCGGGCCGGGGCAGGAGGCCCATCAGCGCCAGGCTCGAGACGCTCTTGCCCGAGCCGCTCTCGCCGACGATGGCCAGCGTCTGGCCGCGCCTGAGCGTGTAGGAGAGGCCGCGCACCGCCTCGACCCGGCGCTCGCCCGTGCCGAAGGCCACCGAGAGCCCCTGAACGTCGAGCAGGATCTTTTGGTCGTCTGCCATCGCTCAGCCCCGCTGCTGGTGCGGGTCGATGATCTCGCGGATCCCGTCGCCCAGAAGGTTGAAGCCCAAGACGCTGATCGCGATGGCGACACCGGGCACGATCATGAGCCAGGGATCGCGCGTGAAGTAGTCGCGCCCCGCCGCCAGCATGTAGCCCCATTCGGGCGAGGGCGGCTGGGCACCGAGGCCGAGGAAGCTCAGGCCCGCGGCGGCCAGCACGGCGGCCGAGACGCCCAGCGTCGCCACCACGATCATGGTCGGCACGATGTTGGGCAGCAGATGGATGAAGATCAGCCGCAGATGACCGGCACCCGCCGACACCGCCGATTCGAAATAGGGCTTGTTCTTCTCGACCAGGACCACGCTGTAGCAGGTGCGCGCATAGAAGGGCATGCTGGCGATGCCGACGGCGATCATCGCGTTCTGCAGGGACGGGCCCAGCACCGCCACCGCGGCCAGAGCGATCAGCGTCTCGGTAAAGGAGAAGACGACGTCGACGGAGCGCATCAGGACCCGCTCGGTCCAGCCCCCGGCATAGCCGCCGACGAGCCCGATCAGCGTGCCGCTGGTAAGGGCGATGCCGACCGCGATGAAGCCGATCAGCAGCGTCAGGCGCGTGCCGTAGACGACGCGCGAGAAGAGGTCGCGGCCGAACGCGTCGGTGCCCAGGAGGTGCTTGGCGCTCGGCCCCAGCAGGCGGCGGCCGGTGCCCATCATCAAGGGATCGTAGGGCGCCACCCACGGGGCCGTGGCCGCGAGGATGACGAGCAGGAGCACGATCGCCAGGCCCACCATGGCGCCGGGATTGCGCAGGAAGGCCCTCAGGCGCGCCTTGCCGGCCGAGGACGTGGCGGCGGTGCGGGGCTGGATTGCCGTTGCCATCGCCTCAGCTCAGCCTGATGCGCGGGTCGAGGAAGGCATAGAGCACGTCGATGAGAAACGAGACCAGGACGACAATGAAGGCAAAGACAAGAATAAAGCCCTGGATGAGGGGATAGTCGCGCTGGAAGATGGCCTGGATCGCGAGGCGCCCGACGCCGTTCCAGGCGAACACGTTCTCGACGACGATCGCACCCCCCATCATGTAGGTGAACTGCAGGCCCAGCATCGTCACGATCGGCACGAGCCCGGCGCGCAGCGCGTGGCGATAGAGCACGACGGCCTTGGGCAGCCCCTTGGCCCAGGCGGTGCGCATGAAGTCCTGATTGAACACGTCGATCATCGAGGAGCGCGTCAGCCTTGCGATGATGGCGGCATTGCCGGCCCCCAGCGTGATCGCCGGCAGGATCAGCGAGCGCCAGTCGGTCCCCGCCACCGGCAGCCAGGCCAGCTGCACCGCAAAGACGAAGAGTAGAATAAGGCCGAGCCAGAAATTGGGCATCGAGACGCCGACGATGGCGATCGTCATCAGCCCGGTGTCGACCAGCGTCCCGCGCTTGTAGGCCGCGATGAAGCCGAGCCCGAGCCCGATCGCAGCCGCGATCAAAAGGCTCGTCGTCGCCAGAATAAGCGTGTTCGGCAGCCGCCCCATCAAGAGATCGAAGACAGGCTGCTCGCCGCGGATGGTCTTGCCGAAGTCGCCGCGCAGGATGCGGCCCATGAAGCTCGCATATTGCTGCCACAGCGGCTCGTCCAGGCCCAGGCGCTCGCGGATCTGCGCCAGCTGCTCGGGCGTCGTGCCCTGCGACTGGGCGTACATGATCTGCACGGGATCGCCCGGCACCAGATGGATCAGCATCGCCACCGCCACCGTCGTCACCCAGACGGTCAGCAGGGCCGAGGCCAGCCGCTTCACGAGGTAGCGCCGCATCCAGCAAAAGCTCCGCTGCCGGCGGGAGAGGAAGGGGCGGGCCGCAGCCCGCCCCCGGAAGGCCTCAGCCCTTCTTCTTGACGTCCATGAAGAGCGGCTCGTCGAAGGGCCCGATCTTGAAGCCCTCGATGTTGGAGCGCGCCGCATAGAGCCACATCCAGCCGGGCGTGTAGATCGGCACGTGCACGGCCTTGGTGAGCAGCTCCTTGAACACGCCGTCCTCGGCCTTGAGGCGCTTGTCCTTGTCGGTCGTGAAGCGCATCTCCTCGAGCAGCTTGTCGAGCTCGGGCGTGTTGTAGCCGTTATAGGCGCCGGGCGAGTGCCAGAGCTGGTAGAGAATATCCGGGTCGTACCAGGACCAGCCCATGAGATCGAACGTGCCCTGGCCGGTCTTGTTGTTGTTCTCCTGCTTCACGCGCGCATTGAGCGTGCCGATGTCCATGACCTCGATCTTGGCCTTGATGCCGACCTGCTGGAGCTGGTTCTGGAAGACCTGCACCAGCTTCTCGCGGCCGCCGCCGGTCCAGGTCATCATCGTGACCTCGAGCGGCTTGTCCGGCCCGTAGCCCAGCTCCTTCAGGAGCGCCTTCGACTTGTCGGGATCATAGTCCGGCAGATATTTGGCGCAGAGATCCTCGTCCGCCCCGAACACGCCCAGCGCCACCGGGCACTTCTCCCGCTGCACCAGGCCCTCGAAGGCGATGTCGAGCGCCGTGTCCACATCGAGCGCATGCGCCACCGCCAGCCTGGCCCGCACATCGTTGAAGGGCGGCCGCGAGATCGCGAACTCGAAGAAGACGTTCTGGCCCGTCTTCTCGGCCACGTAGAGCTTGAGGTTCGGGTCCTTCTTGACCGATTCCACCTCCTCGAGCGGCGGCTCGGCGATGTCGAGCTCGCCCGTCTTGAGGCCGGCAAGGCGCGTCTGCGCCTCCGGGATCTCCTTGATGATCAGCCGGTCCTCGTAGGGCGGCCCCTTGTTCTCGACGGGCTGGCCGAAGTTCCGGTAGTCCGGGTTCTTCTCGAGCACGATCTTGTCGCCCTTGACCCACTCGACGAGCTTCCAGGGCCCGGTGCCGATGGCCTTGCTCACGCCGAACGCGTCGCCCAGCGCCTCGTCGCTGTCGCACAGCATGCTCGAGAACGGATCGGCCATGAACGGGATGAAGGCGCCGAAGGGCTTGGAGAACGTCACCACCACGGTCAGCGGATCGGGCGTCTCGACCCCGGTGATCGGCCCCCAGGCCGACTTCGTCAGGCTCGGGTTCTTGTCGTCGAGCGCGCGATCGAAGGTGTACTTCACGTCCTTCGAATCGAACGGCGTGCCGTCGTGGCACTTGATGCCGTCATGGAGCTTGAAGGTCACCTTCAGCCCGTCGTCGCTCACGGTATAGGACTTGGCCATGCCGGGCCGGGGCTGGCCGTTGTCGTCGAAGGCCAGGAGCGTGTCGTAGATCTGGCGCCAGGACTGCATCGAGAGCGTCGTCGTGGTGCGGTGCGGGTCCAGCGAATCGCTGTCGCCGTAGCGCGCCCACACGATGTCGCCGGCCCAGGCGGGCGCGGTCGCGAAAAAGGTCGCGGTGGCGAGAAGGAGGGCGCAGAGCGGCTGCTTTTTTCGGGGCATCGGGGGCGTCTCCGCATGGCGAGCTGCTGCGCCGGTCCTTCTTGGAGACGGATCGGGGCCGAGGTCGGCCGGACCGCGCGACAAGCATCGTCGCGACGCTGCCCTGCACGACCCCGAGCGTCAAACGAATTTCATTTTCGAAACGTTTTATTTCACGAAGAGTCCATCTTGGCGCGCCATTGGCGCCGGAATCGTCAATCCCGATGCGCCCGTTTCAAAGATCGGTCGTCACCAGATCGGCCCATTCCTCGTGGATGCTGTCGATGCGCTGCAGCCGCTCCATGGCGCTCTCCCCCAGCCGCGTCGCCAGCGCCGAGCACAGATAGGTCATCAGGCTCACCGGGGCGGCGAAGGATTCGAACACGCCGGTGCCGCGCGTCCGGCAGCGCAGCGTCACGGTCGCCACCTCGACGCCCGAGCGCGCCACCTGGTCGGTCACGAACACCACCTGCGTTCCGGCGCGAATGGCCGAGCGCATGATGTTGCGCAAGGGGCGCGTCCGCCGGCTGATGCCGAAGGCCAGCATCACGTCGGTGGCGGTGATCGAGGCGAACTCCTCGGGCACCGAGAAGCCGCTGATCGGGATCATGCGGATGTCGGGGCGCACCCGGATCAACAGCGCCCGGGCGAGATGGGCCAGCGGATAATTGTCGCCGAAGCCCACGACCCAGAGCTTGTCGGCGCGCGCCATCAGGCGGATGGCGCTGTTGAGCTCGTCCGAGCGCTGCTGCTCCACCGTGCGCACCAGGTTCTGCACGTCGCCCTGCAGATGCAGGCTGAGATCCGGCCGATGGCTCGGCAGCGCCGCCAGCCTCGCCCCATAGGCGATGGGCGGCGCCTCCACGCCCTGCTCGCGCGTCGCCCGCTGCGCCGCCTTGAAGCTCGCATAGCCCAGCCGCCGAAAAAGCCGCGCCGCCGTCGCCTTCGACACCTTGGCGCCCAGCGCCAGCTCGGTCGCCGACTGCTCGACGATCGCCGTCGGCCGCTCGAGCAGCAGATCCGCCAACCGCCGCTCCCCCCGCGGCATCGCCTCGTAACAGTCCAAAATACGCTGCGGCAGAAGCCGGGCCTCGTCCATGACGT
Organism: uncultured Alphaproteobacteria bacterium; assembly: GCA_963735065.1. Lineage (GTDB taxonomy): Bacteria > Pseudomonadota > Alphaproteobacteria > Geminicoccales > Geminicoccaceae > CAVTJL01. Next base: position 2,246,706 of record CAVTJL010000001.1, read on the forward strand.
AACAGATCCGATTCTTTTTTCACCGGTTCTGAAACAGGTTGGTACAGCGTTGACGTGGATTGGTCAAAGCTGAGGCTTTGGGCGACAGGCGGCCCTCTCGAATGCTGGGAAGCGGCTGTCGTGGCGCTCCGATGTCGAGCGCGACTCAGCTCTCGGCTTGCCAGACCTCGCCCGTGGGCTCGGTGAGATCGACGCCGGGTGGTACCGTCACGCTACCGCGCATCGCTCCATGCAGCTCGACTGCGGCCTCGGCTCGGGCTCGCTCAGCCGGCCGCAGCTCGGCAACGGCACGCCCGTGCCTCGTCAGAATCACGCGATCCCGCGCGACCCGAGGCGACCCGTCGATGAAGCTTGAAGCACCACCTCTTCAACGGATGTGATGCCAATTGGGGCTGTCATCGAGTAGTTCCCGACTACATGGGCGACCAGGGTAGGTCAAAATATGCTAGTGATGTCATCGGGGTCAACAGGGCGGATCTCGTCCGCCCCAACTGTGTCACCTGCTGGGCTGCCACCCAGACGCGGCCATCTCTACTGAGCCTAGAACGGGAACGAGCTCGCGCGCGTTCGCCGAATATCCCGGAGTCGATATGTGGCAATGCGTGCGATCTATTAGCAGGGATGCCTGAGCGGTGATAGCATCGTCGGCGCGAAGAAGCCTTGCTCGCTGGAGTAGCCGCCACAAGGCAGCTCGTTCCTGGCCGGCGGACCGCATCCCAAAAAGAAGCTGGGGAACGGAGAACGCCAGCAAGGCTACCTTATGGACAGAAGAAGGCGACGTGGGCGATATGAACTACGACTACGCCATCCACTCGGACTTCCTGATACCACTGGACGGGCAAGGACATTGACGGGGCCCATGAGCCAGAATGGCATAGGTCGGATAAGTCTGAAGACAGGAACGGGTGCGACGGCGGCGTACCTCGGCCGCCTGTACGAAATCCTAAAATATGGTCTCTGGATGACCGAGGAGGTGGAATATAAGCTCGGGGGCGTGACCATTCCGGCTACGCCGAAGTGTTGCTTTACCGAGCTGAAGCTTTCCCAGTCGAAATGCATGCCACGCCGATACGGCAGACTGGAATTGGCGTGAAGAGACGTTCCTGTTCTCCCGATATGGTCGGCCAGTCTGTTATATTGGCTATGGAGCGAGACGAACGACAAATATTAATGATGCCTCGGCGGAAGCCGTTCGATGTGTCATCCTGAATATATATCAATGGAAATGAAAGAAAAAGCGTTTTTCCAACTACGACTTATATGCTGAATTGACATGGCGGATCCTGTATCCGAAGAGCTTTTGAGAGATGTATCGACAATGGATCCCTGATCGAGAAGAGAGTTCAATGCCGACGCATCGAGATTCTTGTGGCATCGACCACGACAAAAGAGGCCGTCTTCACAATATCTCCTGCCACTCGACGGGCCCATGGCGATACTCAAAGATAATTTATCCTTCCACTTGCTGATAAGAACGTAGCGCAGTCACGGCGGAGGATCGCGTCCGTGACAGGGCCGGAAAGATGGTCCAGGTTATTAAAGAGAGATCTGACTGGACCATGCGAATAGGGCTCGGGCTCGGCTCAACGACCCATTCGGCTGATGCTAGATGACTGTCGTGCACTCTTTAAATCGTTCCGCAACGTGGCCTCAGTGGCGGTGACCTGCAGCGCTCGCCGCACGCCCTCCGGATCGCCCGCAATCGCCCTGAGATACGCCCGCGCCGGCTGATCGGGCTCCGCGCGCGCCTGCTCCCAGTCGCGCAGCGTGCCGATCGGGATCTGGTAGCGCGTGGCAAACGCCTCCTGCGTAAGCCCCAGCGCGCGGCGCAGCGTCTTTACCCGCGGGACCGCCCGCATCCGCGCCGACGCCTCATCGGTGACGGGCTGTGCGTCGGGATCGGCGAGCGCCGCCGCCTCGACCTCGGCGTCGGTCATCGCCCGCAGCCGCTGCCAGTCGGTCTCGTCCGCAATCGGTCGCACCGTGCCGTCCGGAAGGACCTCAACCACCGTTCCGTCAGCCTGGCGTCTGACTCGCGTAGTATTGACCTTGCTCATGCCGTGTCGCTCGTCTCGCCGAAATGATGCGCGTCCGCTCGCCACGCTCCGTATAGACCACCGTCAGCAGGACGCCGTTGGCCATCCCGGTGAGGATGTATCGGACCTCGCCGTGACCGCTCGCGATGTCCACCCGGTCCAAGGCGAAGGCGTCGGCGAACGCGAGCCGCGCCGCGACGAAGCTGACCCCGTGCTTCTCGAGGTTGCTCCGCGCCTTGGCCGCATCCCACTCGAACGCGCCATCCTGCATCAGATACGGGTTACCCGTACTTTTGTCAATTGTCGGAGGTCGGGATCCCAGTCGCGGCGCGCGCAACGCCGCTCGCCGCGCTCACCTGCACCACCAGCCTCTCGGCAAAGCCTATTCCTCCCTCTCGGGATACCACTCCTCCCGCAGCAGCTCGGCGAGCGTCCACGGGCAGCGCTCGGGCAGGGCATCCGCCACCTCCGGCGCGCCGGACAGCCGAAAATCGCGGGCGGCGTTCCTGCGCGCCTGATCATAGAGCCGTGGGAGGCCGGCCCTGAGATCGCGCCGCAGGGTGGGCGTCAGCCTGTCCTCGATCTCGTCCCGGGCACGGCCGATCGTGCTCATCCACCCCGCGCGCGGCTCGTTGGCAGGGGCATGGGCGAGCTTGAGGCAATGCTCGAGGATCGTCCGCAGACGGCTGCGGACAGCATCGCGCGTGCTGTTCCCGATGCCATCGACCTCCTCGATCAGATGGGGGAGGTCGAGCGGGAGGTCCGGCTGTGTCTCGGCCAGGCGCCGCAGCGCCCGCGCCTGATCACGCGTCCACGCATAGAAGTCGCGCTCGTAGAGATCGCCCGGGCTCGCTGCCATGCACGTCTCGCCTTGCAGACTCCATCCTGTAGCATCCCTTCAGCACAGCCTTTGAGCGGCTTTCCGGCCGATCACGATGGAAGGGAATGTATCGCAAGGACAGTCAACGAACGATTAAGATCGGGGCTTTGGTGATCGCCTCGTCCCTGGCTTTCCAGGTGGCAGCGCGCCTCACGCAGGATGCGCTCGAGCGCCCGGGCTCGTCCCGTTGAGCTCGAGCAGCTCCGGAACCATCACCCGGAGCTTCGCCACCAGCTGCTCCATCGTGTCGGCTTCGGTCGCCAGCCCCGGCACGTCGTCGCTGATCGCGACCCAGACGCCGACCTCCTGGTCCCACAGGGCCCGCACGATGAGAACGCTGGGTCGCATCGCTGCCTCCAGACCGCCTGCGCTGCCGCTTTGGCCGGATCATAGGATCCGCGCCGCGCCGCAACAAGCGAGGCTCTTTCGGTGGGATCAATCTTAGGTTGCGCTCGGCGCGCTCCTCCCAGAGCTAGAGTTGGTGAGATTTTCCTCAATCGAGGGTTGACAGAAGGTTCATATGCCTATAGATAGACCCGCATGCCTCGCGTGCTCACCCGTTCCCCCATCAAGATGCCCGGCATCCGCCAGTGCCGGCTCGCCCGACGTCTCGCCGCCGGTCTCTCCCCGGCCGAGATCAAAAGGCTCGACACGGCAACCGAGGAAGACATCGAGGCTTTTGTCAGCGACCGGGACCTCTCCCGCCTGGTCGACCAGTACGCCGCCCTCCGTGCTTTGCCTTTGCCCGAGCGGCAGGCCCGCCTGTTCGAGACGGCATGGCTGGAGCTCTCGAGCCTCATCGACGTCGGCGACCGTCGCGCGATGCTCTTCGTCGTCTATCAGGCGAACCGGGCCCGGCATCCGGTAAGGCACCTCGTCAAGCTCGTGGTCGAGCGCTTCGAGAACGTGCGCCAGCCCTACGAGCGGCACGACACGCCTTCGCCCGCCGGCTCCTCACCCGAGACGATGCAGGGCTACGGCCAGCATCCCCTGGGCCCGGCGCAGGAGGCCATCAACCGCCTCGTCGACTTTCTGCCGGCTCAGGCGGGCGAGGCTGTTCTTGTCAGGGCCGAGACCGACGCGCCCGTCGGGGAGCCGGTCGCGACAACCGAAGAAATTCCCGTTGGCGACGTTGGCGATCCCGCCTCCGCCGACGACGAGCGCCTTTCACCCCTCGCCGCCATGGCCCGGGCCAACCCGGCTTTGGCGGAGTGGATCATCGGGCGCATCGAGAAGCGCCTCGCCGAGCTCGGCGCCGAAGAGCCCGAGCCCGACGACCCAAGAAGGCTCGCCGGCCGAAAACCCCTCGGCCCTTAATCGACAAAAAATAGAAAAAAAGCTGATCTGGGGACGTCTCGCCCTTAGCGGGTGGCGAGGCGGCGATGGCGCGTGGGCGGGTCGAGGGCGATCTCGCGGACGATCTTGTCGAGGATCGCGGTCTTGAAGTCCTCGAAGCTCTGGGCCGGCACGGTGAACGCGCCGGGCCCGCCGATCACGTGCTCCTTGTAGTAGCGGTCGAGGCCGAACTGGACCGGGGTGGGGATGGTCCAGGGCTGGGGGCGGTCGTTGTAGATGGGCACGCCGTTGATGATGATGCCTTTGGCGACGGCGTCGTCGCGCGCCTTCTCGACCGGGCGGCCGCTATTGTTGGGGCCGTCGCCCGAGACGTCGATCACCTTGCGCTGCGCCTCGTAGCCGAGGCTGTCGAAGAGGGTCGAGGCATAGTCGATGGCGCCGCTGATCGAGGTCCACATGCCGCTCGAGATGGGCTGCTCGGCCAGGGCTGCCGAGAAGTGGTGCGCTGCCTCGGGCCCGTCGATGAGGCTCCAGCCGATCAGCGTCCGCTGGTCGCCTGCTCCCGACCATTCGACGTAGGCCACGACGATGCGGCCCATCATGTTGGCCTGGATGGCGCGCACCACGATGGGGTCGATCATGGCCTCGACATAGCCGTCGCGCTGCTGCCGCGCCTCGACCGCATCGACGCTGCCCGAGACGTCGACCGCCATCACCAGCGCCACGTCGACCGGCAGATCGGCCGCCCGGGCGGCCCCGGGCGCCCCGCCGGCCCCGCCGGCGAGGAGGGCGCCCAGCCACAGGAAGAGAGCCATGCGTCGTCGCATCGCCGCCACCTCCGCCATGCCATCCTGAACCCTAGCATGGCGGCGGGCGGCGGCAAGATCGGCCATCGCGGGGCAGATGCCCGCTGCCGGGAGGCTCAGCCGGTGGGCGCCTCGGCGCGCAGCAGGCCCAGGGCCTTGAGCTCGGCCCACAGCGCCGCCGGTATCCTTGTCCTCATCATGGCGACATTGTCCTTGGCCTGCTCCGGCGTCTGGGCACCCGGGATGACGGCTGCCACCACGGGATGGAACAGCGGGAACTGGAGGGCTGCGGCACGCAGGGGCACCTCGTGGCGGGCGCAGACGGCCTCGATGCCCCGCACCTTGGCCATCACCGCCTCGCTCGCCGGCGCGTAGGCGTAGCGGGCCCCCGGCACGGCGCCCATGGCGAGGATGCCCGAGGCGTAGGGTGCGCCGATCACCACGCCCATGCCGCGCCGCTCGAGCTCGGGGAAGATGCCGTCCAGCACGCTCTGGTCGAGGAGCGTGTAGGGCATGGCCACGAGGAAGGCGTCGAGCTCGAGGCGCTCGAGGAAGCGGGCCATCATGGGCGCCCGGTTGATGCCTGCTGCGATGGCCTTGATCTCGCCCGCGCGCTTGAGCTCCTGCAGGGCCGCGAGGCCGCCGCCGCGATCGAGCTGGTCCAGATGCGCCTTCACCCCCTCGGGGCCATGATAGCCCTCGTCCAGATCGTGGACGACCAGCATGTCGATCCTGGGCAGCCCCAGGCGCATCAGGCTGTCCTCGTAGGAGCGCATCACGCCGTCCCGGCTGTAGTCGAAGCGCAGCTCGAAATTGAGGCCGCCGACCCAGGGGCCGGTGGGCCTGCGGGCCGCGTCGTCCGGCCGGCGGTAGACCCGCCCGACCTTGGTCGACAGCGCGAAGTCGGCCCTGGGCCGGCGGCGCAGATAGGCCCCCTCGCGGAGCTCGCTCAGGCCGTGGCCGTACCAGGGCGCCGTGTCGAAGTAGCGCACACCGCCCGCCCAGGCCGCCTCCAGCGTCGCCTCGACCACCGGCTCCGGCACGGGCTCGAAGAGCTCGCCCAGGGGGGCGCCGCCGAAGCCCAGCGGTGTCACCTCGAGCGCCGTCCGTCCCAGCCGCCGTCGCGTCAGCTCCTCGCCCATGCGCACCTCCCCTGCTTTGGTCATGGCCGGCGTCCTTCGCCCGACGGACGAAGCCTAGGCGCGGATGGTCGCGGCCGTCCAGCCGGGGGCCGCGGGCGCTCGCCGCGCGCATCGGTCGGTGATAGGGTTCCTCGCACGCGGGAGGATCGAGGTCGGCGGCCCGGGGGGCCCGGCGGCTGCCTGGCGGAACCAGCCGCGCGAGGAGCCATTTTGTCCGTGTCCCGCAGGCCGTCAGCGCCGCCCCGGCGCGCCAAGGCCCAGACGACGACCGGGAGCCACACGCATGACCCTCGTCTCGCTCGCCTTTTTGGCCCTCCTGCTGACCGGCATCGTGCTGGGCGGCATGGCCTTCTTCTCCTTCTGCCTTGCGCCCATGGCCTTCCGCAACCTGCCCGCCGCGATGGCCGCCAAGCTGATCCGCCACGTCTTCCGGGTCCACGACGCGGCGGGCGCCGTCCTGGCGCTCCTGGCCGCCGCCGCCGTCGCCTGGAGCCTCGCCGGCCTGCTCCTGGCGCTGGTCGGCGTGGCCTTCCTCTTCGGGCTGCTCTGGCTGCGGCCGGCCATCAACCGCAGCCACGAGAAGGCCGAGGAGGGCGACGCCACCGCCCGCGCCACCTTCGAGGGGCTGCACAAGGCCAGCGTCGCCCTCAACGGGGCGCAGATGCTCGTCCTCCTCGCGGCCTTCGCCCTCATCGCCTCCGGCTGGGCCTGAGCCGGGCGCCCCGCCGGAAGGCGGCCCGATGAGCCGGCTGTCACCCGCCCGGTGGCTGCGCAGCCGGCCCCGATCGACGAGCCCGTCCGAGCAGGAGGAGGCCCCGCCGCAGGGCGATCGCAGCCCCGCCTACGCCCTCATGGTGGCGCTGTGCTGCGGCTGCCTCCTCGCCTGCGTCTCGATGCTGCTGATCTCGCTCTGGCTCATCAACCGCCAGGCCTCCGAGATGCTCTACGAGCAGAGCGTCGTGCAGCAGCAGTTCCTGCTCAAGCTCATGGACGTCCAGGACGGCCTCGACGAGCTGAAGCGCCGCCTCGCCGCCCATGGCGTCCGCTGAGGCGTGGCGCAGCACAAGGCCCGCTTTTCTTTTCTTGTCACCACCTGGCTCGATATGGGGACCCCGTGCCCAGCCTGGCGAGGGCCTGCGCAGCACGCGGGATGGGCCCTCGTGTCGGGGCACGAGGGTGACAAGAATAGAGCGTGAACATGCACCTTTCCTGTCATCCTCCGGCGTGACCGGAGGATCAGGTGACACGGCGCGATAGGACAGGAGTTGCATAGTCCCCGCTACCTGACCGCCCGATCAAGTCGGGCGGTGACGTGAAAGAGCGAGGGCGCACACCCCATCGTCGCGCCCCGACTTGATCGGGGCGTCAACTGCCGGAGGCTGGCCACGCTGGTGTCGCGTCACGGCCACCAGTTGATCCCCCGCTCCCCCGGGTCGGCCATCGGCCGCCCGAGGGCAGGCTCTGGCGGGGGATGACCGGATAGGGTGGGCCGGCTCGCTCTTCTGTCACGATCCTTTGCTGATCTTCTCTTCTTTCACTCTCCTCTTTTGCTCGTCCACCGCCTCGGCCCCGCTCTCTCCCAGCGCGGCGTGGCGGCTCTCGGCGTAGCGCAGGACCCAGTCGGCCACGTCCGGGTTGCTCCGGGCGAAGGCGAGGAGGTCCGAGACAAGCTCGGCGGCGACGGGATTCTTCGACGCCTGGATGGAAGGGTCGGACGCCGGGACAATCTCGGCCGGCGCCGCACCGATCTCGTCCCCAACATGCAGTTCGGGATCGCGATCGCTCGCGCGCGTCACGAGGCGGCGCAGGCGGTTTTCGGGATGGCGGCCGCGGTTGCCCTCGTAGGTAAGGAACAAAAGAGCTTTGGTGTCGCCCATGTCGGCGAGGTGCTGGAGGCTGGCGAATGCCGTCCTGATCAGGATCTCTTCGCGCTCGTCCTCGGGCAGCTCGGCCTCGCGCCGGTAGTAGGCGACGTGCCTCTGGAACTTCTCGTCCTCGAGAAGTGACAAAAGCTCGGCCTCGTCCGTGCCCTCGTGTCTGGCGACCTCGGCGGGCGTCATGCCGGCGGCGAGTCGCCGCGCCAGCCGCACGGTGCGGGCCGCGGGCATCGAGGCGGGGGAACGGGACGGGTAGGGGGAAGGCATGTGGGCTCGATATAGGAATGAGAGCCGATTGTCAATCGGAAGTTGATTCTTTGCTTTTGTCACTCGCCTGGCGAGCTGGGTCGGGGCTTCCGGGCGCGTCTCGCGGGTCGGTGGCCCGGGCATCCCGCCATACGATGCCGCCCTCGCCGTCCTCCCTCAGGTCCCCGGCTTGCAACGGCGCGGTGCGATGGAGGAAGGCTGGCTCAATCACGCCCCGTCACCGTAATTCTTGAGTGGTCTCTTTCAGCGCTAGCTACCGACCAACCGGCACCATGATCTCTCGATCGGACAGCTCAACTTAGAAGAGCCATTCTACGAGGGGCAGTTCACCAAATGAAACCATTGACGGGGATGATCTTTTTTCATTTCCTTAACGTCCTGGAAAGAAATGGAGATACGAGGCCACTCACATATGAAACGGCGGTTGACGGCCATGTCCCCCATGATGCCGCCATCCCCAGTGTAGTCGGGGATCGACGTCCGGGGGTGGGTCCGTCGAATCACCGATAGACCGGCCTAGATGAACGATTCCCGAAGAGGCGTGCCTGATGCTTGGCATGCGTCGCACTTTATAAGAATCGTTCTTTGGTCCGTTGAGCGGGTCAAGCTCGCGCCGTGGAAGCGCATCGCTGCATGCTCGAGCGTGGGGTGGCAGGCGGCCGAGAGGGGCTTGATGCATGGCGTCGCTCGCGAGCCGCGCAAGGGTTGCAGCCAAGGTGTTGGCGGCCTGCTCGAGAGGTTGGACATGGTCGCGAGACATCGGCCACAGCTTCGGCCCAATGACGGAAGAACCGTCAACGCGCCTCAGCATTCAACCGACAACAACACCGTGGCGGTACCGACAACATGGCTCCTCGCCTGCAAGAAATTCCCGGCCTCCTCGCGACGCCCCTGGGGCGCAGGCGCATCTACCTCGGCTTGAGGGCGCACGCCTGGCCCGTGGCGCGGCCCTTGGCGAAGCTCCATCGACGCACCTTGGGCAGCCGCACGCGCGCGGCCGTGGTGATCGGCTCCTATGGCAAGAGCACGACCACGGCCGCGGTGGCGGCCGTGCTGGGCAGGCCCGTCGCCTGGCCGCCCCCGGGCAATGCCGACACCGATCTGGCGCTCGCGGTGCTGCGCCTCGTTCCCTGGCAAGGTCATGCCGTGATCGAGGTCGGGATCGACGGCAAGGGCCAGATGATCCGCTACGCCGACATGATGCGGCCGGACATCGTCGTGGTCACCTCGATCGGCAGCGAGCACAGCCAGAGCCTCGGCACGCTCGCGGACACGCGGGACGAGAAGGCACAGATGCTGCGCGGCCTGCGCAAGGGCGGCACCGTCGTGCTGAACGGCGACGATCCGCACGTCCGGGCGATGGCGGGCTCGACGCAAGGCCGCGTCGTGACCTTCGGCTTCGGCGCGGGCAACGACGTCCAGGTTGGCGAGGCGCGGCTCGACTGGCCTCATGGCACGCGCCTCAGGGTGCTGGTCGGCGGGGCGACGCACGAGCTCCGGGTGCGGCTGCTCGGCCGGACCATGATGTACCCGATCCTGGCCGCCGTCGCGGTGGCCTGGGTCGAGGGGCGGCCCTTGGCACGGCTGGCTGCCGCCCTCGAGGCCGTGGTGCCCAGGCCCGGGCGCCTGCAGCCGGTTGAGCTGGCCAACGGCGCATGGGTGATCCGTGACGACTTCAAGGCGCCGATCGAATCGATCGACGTGGCGCTCGACGTGATGGCGGAGGTGCCGGGGCGGCGGATCGTGGTGCTCGGCGAGATCGAGGCGCCACCCGGCAGCGCGGGCCCGCACTACCGCCGGATCGGGCAGCGGCTGGCGACGATCGCAAGCCGGGTCATCGTCGTGGGAGGAAAGAGAGCATTTCAGAGCTATCGCGCGGGCGCCGCTCGTGCCGGGCTCCCGCGCAGCGACATCCACCATGTGGGCAGGAGCTGGCTCGCCGCCGTCCAGGCTCTGCAGGCCGATCTCCGCCCCGATGACGTGGTGCTCGTCAAAGGCGATGGCCGGCAACGCCTGGAGCGCGTGGCGCTAGCCCTGCAGGGCAGGTCGATCGGCTGCCATATCGAGCAGTGCGGCCTCGTGGTGCCGCGTTGCGAGCGGTGTCCCGTGCTGGCAACCGGCACGACAGGCGGCGTCTACCAGACGCCAGCCTACACCGCGCCGAGCCACGACAGCTAGGAGCAGCGCACCTGGTCACGGGCATCATCGGCGGAGGCGGCAAGGAGCGGGCCGGAGGGCTCGGGCGCCTCGCGGCGTCAGCATGCCGGCCCCACGGGCATTGGCAGGCTCCGCCTCTGCGCGAGAAGGTCCTGCGCCACGGGTGACGTCCGCACCTTCCGCTCGCCCGCTGGCCGCGATCATGACGGCACCGGCACAACAGCGCTCCACAGCCTGCCGGCGACCTCGTAGACAACCATAGATCCCGGTCACCGATACTGCCTCGACTTTGCAGACAAGGGGTGAGGATCAATTGGACAACGCTACATTCAATGGAGCTACGTAGGCTCGTTACGTCGTTGATGAGGTTCTCTCTCCGCGACGGCCTCCATCGTCTTACGTGAGCTCGCTGCGGGTGTCCCATGCTCGAGCCCGGCCCCAACTGACAAAACTCGGGCGGGCGAAGCTCGCGTGCCGCCCTCGACGCGGAGGACCTGGCTGGCGTCGGGCGGCACCAATGCATCGCGCCGAAGCAGGTGTGCACCCCTGTCTCAGGTGATTGTCGACCAGGCAAAAAGTCGTATCCCGTCGCCTTGGTCCGGGTTGCTCCCGGGGAGCAGGATGCTAGGCTTCGACGTAGCGGTCGGCTTTGGGTCGGCTGCTCCCGACATCGCCACGCGACCGGGTTCCGCAGACAAAAGGTCCGCGGGACCATTGTCGTTGATGGGAGGCAAAGAGATGGAAGGTGTGGCGTTCGATCCCGTGGCCGTCAGGGCTCTTTTGCTCGAGGAGCGGGCGGCGTTGACGGCGAGCGGGCAGCATGCTGCCGAGAGCCGGGCACCGGTGGAGCTAGACCAGAGCTCGGTGGGGCGGCTGTCGCGGATGGATGCGATGCAGATGCAGGCCATGGCGCTGGCGATGGAGGCGCGTCGGGCCGAGGCGTTGCGTCGGATCGACCAGGCGCTGGCGCGGCTGGACGCCGGCGAGTATGGCGAATGCGTCGTGTGCGGCGAGGCCATCGCGCCGAAGCGGCTGGCGCTCGATCCCGCGATCGCCACCTGCGTCGCCTGTGCTGCGGCGAAGGGCGGCTGATCCGAGGCCAAAGCGCCGTCGTCCGGGTGCCACGGCGCCTATCGGCCTCGCGCTCCCGGTGTCCCATGCCGGGGCGCGATCCCAAGTGACAAAACCAAGCGGGCCAGGCTTGGGCGCCGCCGTCGACGCGGAGGACCTGGCCGCTGATGAAGGCGCCCATGGGGCCGGCGAAGAGCTCGACGACGCGGGCGACCTCGTCGACGGTGGCGATGCGGTCGAGGGTGTCAGACTCGCCCCGGCACTCCGGGTCGACGGTGCGCGTGTCCATGAAGCGGGCGGCGCGGGTCTCGCCGGGGGCGAGGCCGTTGACGGGGATGTCGTACGGGCGGAGCTGGTCGACGAGGCAGCAGGTGTAGGCGACGACGCCCCCGACCATCCGTCGGTCGTCGGCCCGACGTGCCTCCGGCCGATTCCTCGGCGGCAGCGGCCGGCTTGCCTTGTGCGGGAAAATAACGGACAAGGGACCCTTGATCCCTCTCAGCCGAGCACACCCGCCTTAGGAGGCCAAGACTGCCATGACGAATGTAGTCAAAGAAGCAGTGAAATGGGGGTTACGTCGCGCGGAGATCGATATTGATCTTCCTGCATCCGGATTTGGTATGGAATTCCGTCATTCCGCCCGCTACCCGATGGTCGAGCAGCGGGCTCGACGACTGCTTTATTTCCGGCGGATGTTCGAGCGGATTGCCGATGTGGAGGGCGAGGTCGTCGAGTGCGGCGTGCTCTACGGCGAGAGCTTGATGCTGCTCGCATTCGTCGCCAACGACGAGGGGAGGAGAAGAAAGCTGTGGGGCTTCGACTCCTTCGAGCCTCTGTCCTCAGGCACCGAGAAGGACCGCACCGACACGCCGCGCAAGCTGCGCCATCTCAGCGGGACGAAGGTGAGCGTGGAGTTGGTCGAGAAGCTGCTCGTGGACTCCGGCCGTACGGAAGCGTTTGTGGAGTCGCAGGTCACGCCCGTGAAGGGGTATTTCGAGTCGACGATCGATCAGTTCACCGGTCGCTCGATAGCGCTCCTGCACATCGACGTCGACCTCTATGACTCCTACAAGACCGTGCTCGAGCGGCTCGTGCCGCGGATGGAGCCCGGCGGCGTCATCATGTTCGACGAGTACATGGGGACCATGGAGCATGCGTACTTTCCGGGCGCGCAGCGTGCCATCGACGAGTATTTCGGCAATCGGCGCTCCCTGATCAGGAGGGATGGCTCCACGGGGAAGTATTATTTCGTTGTCGAGCGTTGAGGCCCGGCGCTGACAAGACCCGAGCGGGGGCTGCAGTGACGGTGTCGTTGAGCCGTCGTCCGTCCTGCGCCGTCGCGTTGTGGCCCTGATCGCGCGCACATAGCAGATCGCAGCCTCGATGCACGGGCGCTGGCCGGACTAGCCGGGCCCGCTCCCAACGGACAAAAATCAACCCGGCCACGCCTGGGCGCCACCGTCGACGCGGAGGACCTGGCCGCTGATGAAGGCGCCCATGGGGCCGGCGAAGAGCTCGACGACGCGGGCGACCTCGTCGACGGTGGCGATGCGGTCGAGGGTGCCTTCCTCGCCGAGGCGGGCCTGGTCGACGGTGCGGGTGCCCATGAAGCGGGCGGTGCGGGTCTCGCCGGGGGCGAGGCTGTTGACGGGGATGTCGTAAGGGCGGAGCTGGTCGGCGAGGCAGCGGGTGTAGGCGACGACGCCGGCTTTGGACGTGGCGTAGATGACGCCGCTGGGGCGGCCGCGGAAGGCGGCGATCGAGCTGATGGTGAGGATGCGGCCGCGGCGGCGCTCCATCATGCCCTTGGCCACCTGCTGGCAGACAAGGATCGTTGACAAAAGATTGCGGTCGAGGACGGCGCGGACGTCCTCTTCCTTCACGTGGACGGCGTCGTCGGGGTCGGGCCAGCCACCGCCCGCGGCCCTGATGTTGCCGCCGGCGTTGTGGACGAGGATGTCGATGGGACCCAGCGCCGCCTCGACCTCGGTGACGACGCGGGCGACGTCGGCGCCCAAGGTGAGGTCGCCGAGCGTGCGGCAGGTGGAAACACCGTGGTCCGCGCCGATGGCGCGGGCGGTCTCGGTAAGCGTGGTGCCCTCGCCATACTCGGCCGGGCCCGCCTCGCGCATGCCGTGCACGCCGACGGCGCAGCCCAGGGCTGCCAGCCGCTCGGCGAAGGCGCGGCCGAGGCCGCGCCCGGCGCCGGTGACCAGGGCTACCTTGCCCGCGAGCATTCTGTCCGCGTCGCCCATCGCTGGTCCCTTCGTTGTGCGTTCGTGTGGTCTTGCGCGTCCGCGTGGCGGGCCTCCGCCCCCGGACGATGCCGCGGGCGGAGGTGCCATGCGTCTCAGTAGAAGCTGCTGGGGGTGGTCTTCGGGCACCAGCGCGCGGTCTTGAGGTAGGGCAGCAGCGTGCGCATGGCCTCGGGCGTGGCGATGCGGGAGAGCGCCTCGACGGCGTAGCCGGGGACATAGCGGTTGTCGTCGTCGAGGGCCCGGCCCAGGGCCGGAACCGCCTCGCCAGCACAGGGCCCGAGCTGCGCCAGGGAGAAGGCGGCCGAGAAGCGCACCTGCTCGTCCGTGTCCTTGAGCGCCACCGAGAGGGCGTGGACGCTGGCCGGCGTGCCGGGCTTGAGGCCCAGGGCCTCGACCGCGTTGATGCGCACGAGGGGGTCGGCATCGGCGGTGGCGCCAACGAGGGCCGCCATCACCGCCTCGTCGCTGACGTCGATCTCGCCCAGCGCGAAGCAGGCGAGCTTGCGCGCGCGCTGGCGGCCGCTCTTCAGCAGCTCCAGCAGGGAGGGCACCGAGGCCGTGCCGATCTCGGCCAGGCCGTAGGCGGCGTTGCGGGCGATCTGGCCGTCGCGCGGCGAGTTGCGATGGGCGCGGCGGTTGGCGTTCTCGTCCTCGCCGTCGTCGGCGCGGATGGCCTGGACGAGGGTGGGCACGGCCGCGGCACCCGCCTCGGCCAGGGCATAGGCCGCATCGATCGACACGGGCTCGACGGGATCGTCCAGGAGCTGCGCCAGCGGGGCCAGATGGGCCGCCACCGCTGCAGGGTCGCGGGCGAGGCCGTTGATGCCGGCCAGGCGCTGGCGCGGGTCGGCATGGCCCAGCAGCGCCAGCGCCGCCGAGCGCTCGGCCTCGGAGAGGGTCGTGCCGGTGGACGGCGCCCCGCCGAGCCAGGACCAGTGACGGCGCCAGACGGGGGTCATGTCGACACTCGGGGGAGGCGTCTCGAGCGCCCAGCCCTTGCCCTCATGCGCCCAGGTCGGCGCCGCCGGCGGCTGCATGCGGATGAACTCGAACTTCATCATGAAGCGCTTGCTCTGGGTGAAGTTCTTCATCTTGCGATGCCAGACGTCGTAGTGGATGAGCAGGAAGCCGCCGGCCTCCAGCGCGCCCGCCACCTCAGGCATCAGGCTCAGGTCGGGCTGCTGGTGCTGGTACTGGCTGCCGGGCACGACGCCGGTCGGGCCGCGCTCGGCGGGCGTGCTCTGCGGCACGTACATCACCATCACCCAGCGCGGCCGATGGTTGCGCACCCGGCGGGTGAAGCCCCAGTAGCTGTCCTTGTGCATCTCCTGGGCGTCGGAGCCGGGCATGTTGTTGTGCAGGGCCCGATGCGGATGCATGACATAGTCCGGGCCCAGCACGCTGGTGAGGGCGCCCTTGACGACGGGATCGTCGAACACCCTGTTGAGGGCCGGGACGTAGGGCAGGAGGTTGTTGCCGGGATTGACCGGCTCGGCGGTGCCGATGAGCTCGTCGAAGCGGGCGTAGATGTCGTCGTGGAAGCTCTTCGGCAGCGTCGTCTGCAGGCGCAGAAAGCCGTTCGCGATGAACTGCTGCATCTGCTCGTCGGTCAGGAGGATCGGGTCGCTCATCGGATCATTCCCTGCTTGGTCAATCTCGCGGGGCGGACCGTCGCGGCCCTTCCCGGCGGAGCGGGCTCGGGGCGGCTAGCGCCCGCCGAAGCCACTGCTCACGGCAATTCCCTTGAAGATATGTCGCTGCAGGAGGAGCGTCATCGCCACCCCCGGCAGCATCGAGATGGCGGCACCCGCCATCATGTAGTTCCACTCCGTGCCCTGCTCGCCCTGGAACATGGTGAGGCCCAGCGGGATGGTCGCATGCTCGGTGCCGTGCACGACGATCAGGGGCCAAAGGAAGCTGTTCCACTGGCCGGTGAAGGTGAAAAGCGCGAGCAGGCCCAGCGCCGGCGCCGACAGCGGCAGGATGATCTGCACGAGGATCCTGAGCCTCGACGCCCCGTCGATCATCGCCGCCTCCTCGAGCTCCATCGGGATGGTGAGGAAGAACTGGCGCAGCATGAAGGCGCCGAACGAGCTGAACGCCATCGGCACGATCAGGCCCTGGTAGGTGTTCACCCAGTCGAGCTTGGCCATCATCAAGAAGAGCGGGATGACGAGGACCGCCTGCGGCACCATCAAGGTGCCGAGATAGGCGACGAAGAGGCTGTCGCGCCACCAAAAGCGCAGCCGGGCGAAGGCGTAGGCGGCGAGGCTCGACACGGTGAGCACGATCAGCGTGATGGCACCGGCGACGATGGCGCTGTTGAGGAAGAAGCGGCCGAACGGCAGGAACGACCAAGCCTTGCTGAAATTCTCCCAGAGCAGCCTGCTGGGCCAGAGCACCGGCGGCACGCTCATCACCTCGGCATTGGTGCGGAGCGCGTTCGACAGCATCCAGAAGAACGGGAACAGGAACAGAAGCGCGATGGCAGCGATCGCCAGATGCGAGGCGACGCCGAGCCACCGGCTCGGCCCCGACGGACGTTGCGCCGTGTCAGCTGTCATAGTGCACCCATCTCTTCTGCAGGCGCAGCTGGACCAGGGTGAGGCCCATGATGATGACGAACAGCACCCAGGATATGGAGGTGGCGTAGCCCATCTTGTAGCTGCCGAAGCCGGTCGTGTAGATCGCGAAGCCGAGCGTCGCCGTGGCCGAGCCGGGGCCGCCGCGGGTGAGCGCGTAGACCTGGTCGAAGACCTGGAGCGCGTGGATGGCGGTCATCACGGTGCCGAAGAACAGCGTGGGCGAGATCAGCGCGAGCTTGATGCGCCAGAAGCGCTGCCAGGTGTTGGCGCCGTCGATCGCCGCCGCGTCGAGATAGTGTTGGGGGATCGATTCCAGGCTGGCACCGAACAGCAGCAGGTTGTAGCCGAACCCGGACCAGAGCGAGACGATGATCACCGCCTGCATCGCCCAGGCCGGATCGGTGATGAGGTTGGGTATCGGCAGGCCCAGCGCCGCGATCGCCGCATCCATGATCCCGTTGGGCGTGAAGATCAGCAGCCAGACCAGCGACACGCCGATCAGGGGCGTGAAGGTGGGCAGGAAGAAGATCAGCCGGAACAGGGTCTTGCCCCAGCGCAGGCTGGCGATCCACACCGCCATCGCGAGCGATATCGCGATGTTCAGCACGAGATACTCGGCCGTGTAGAGGATCGTGTTGCCGAGGATCTGCTTGAAGGTCGGATCGACCGTGAAGAGCCGGATATAGTTGTGCAGGCCCACGAACCGGGGCGGCGCCAGCAGCTGCCAGTTGGTGAAGCTGAGCACGAAGGAGGCGACGAGAGGCACGACGAGGAAGAGCACGAGCCCCGAGAGGCTGGGCAGCAGGAACCAGATCGCCGCCCTGGCGTCCTCGCGACGCCGGCTGTAGGTGCCGGCGCCGACGGCACCCCGAGCGGCGCCGGTCACCATGGTATCCGGCCCGCCGCGGCCGGGACGAATCCCTGCCGCGGCCGTGGGCTGGAGCCGGGCGGTCATTCGTTGGCGAGGGTCTGGATGGTGGTGAGCACCTGGGCGGCGGTCTGGGAGCCGCTGAACGCCAGCGGCATATACTGCTCGGTCAACCGCTCGACATCGTTCCAGTTCGGCGTGGTGCGGAACGGCACGGCGGTCTTGAGCGACGATTCGAGCACCGACCTGGCGTCGACGACGTTCTTGGCTGCCGCGTCGTACCAGAAATGCTGCTCGGCGGTGCGGCCGGGGAAGGCCCGACCGTTGGAGGCGAGATACTGCTCAGCCTCGGGGCCCGTCAGCACCTGGATCGCCTTCCAGGCGGCCTCCTTGTTCGGGCTCGCCTTGGCGATGCCGAAGCCGGAGCCGGCGCTCTGCGAGATGCTGCCGGCCTTGCCGGCGGGAACCGGCGCGATCCCGATCTCGAACTTGGCATCCTTCCTGAGGTTGATCATCTGCCACGGCCCGGTCGAGTACATGGCGGCATTCCCGGCCACGAAGCGCCCGCCGGCGATCTGGTTCGACGGGGTGCCGCTGGCGGCGACGAGCGGCGCCACCTTGTCCTTGAAGACGAGGTCCGCGTAGTCCTGAACCACAGCCTGGAGCGCCGGATTGGTGAAGTCGAGATCGCCCAATTCGGTCAGGTAGCTGGCACCGTTCGACAGGGCGAAGGGAATGAAGCCCATGGCCGTGGTGGCGTAGCCGTAGGTCCCATTCTTGGTGAGCGCCTTGGCGGCGTCGAGGAACTGGGCCTCGGTCCATCCGATGCTGGGCAGCGGCACGCCCTGGGCCTCGAACATCGTCTTGTTGAAGTAGACGATGTAGGGCCCGAAGTCGTAGGGCAGCGCCAGGAGGTGGCCGTTGCGGCTGAGGCCCTTGATGATCGAGGGATCAAAGGCGCCGACGTCGAATCCGCTGGCCTTGGCCAGGGGCTCGAGCGGCTCCATGATCTCAGCGAAGCCGGGTGACCGGAGGCTCTGAAGGCTGACGATGTCAGGCAGCTGCCCGGATGCCGCCAGCGTCGGCAGCTTGGTCCAATAGTCGGGCCAGGACGTCGTCCGCAGCTCGACCTTGAGGTCGGGATGCTTCTTGTTGACGAGTCCGGCGACATGCTGCCAGGCGGCCGTCTCCGCGTCGGAGCCCGACCACATCACCCAGGTGAGGGTCAATGGCTCGGCGGCGCGCACGACACGGTTTGCCGTGCCGGCCGCCAGACCAGCTGCAAGACCGGCAAGCAGAGTCCGCCTGGTTGTCACTTGATTTCCTCCTGATCTGCACTGGCCGTGGCTGTCTCAACCACGAGCGCCAATCCGCTTCCTTGGCGAAGCATTGGTCCGTTATCTAACTCGGCAAGTCTGTCTCTTTGGGATATTAATGCAGGTTGGCCTCCCTATTGAAGCGCCGTCATGGAGACGGTGGTGCAGCGAGCTGTAGGCGCTTGCACCCGATTCGTCTGACGCGGCCCCGGTGGCCTGTCAAGTGGTCAGGCAGCTAGACAGGTAAGCACCAGAACGCTTGAATGGCCCCCATGCTCGACGCAATGGGGCCGATCGACCTGGTCGTCAACGACGGGGTTGGAGCGACCGGGTTGGGATGAGACATGGCGCTTCAAATGGTCGTCAACCGGCGGCTCTACGTTCAGATCGCGGAGCAGATCCGCGGCCTGATCCGCTCGGGTGAATATGAGCGGGGCCGGCAGCTGCCCTCGGAGCGCGAGCTGGCCCAACAGCTCGGGGTGAGCCGGCCGACGGTGCGCGAGGCGATCATCGCGCTCGAGATCGCGGGCCTTCTCGAGGTCCGGGTCGGTGTGGGCGTCTTCGTCACGCCCGAGCCGCGTGGTACCGCCAACCTGCCGGTGGCCGACCAGTCACCGCTCGAGGTGATGCAGGCCCGCGCGCTGATCGAGCCCGAGATCGCGGCCCTTGCCGCGGAGAGCATCACGGAGGCTGGCATCGAGCAGCTCGAGGCCAGCCTCGCGCTGCTGCACGATCGGGCCACGGAGGGCCGCTGGTCCGAGGTCGGCGACCGGCTGCTGCATCAGACGCTGGCGGAGCATTGCGGCAATCAGGTGCTGCGGAACATCGGCATCGCCCTCTGGCACGATCGGGAGGAGCAGCTGAGCGCCCGGTTCCACCGGCATGTCGCGACGATCCCGGGCCTGCTGACGGCAATCGATCGGCATCATGCGGCGATCACCGAAGCGGTGAAGGCCCGCGACCCGGCCGGCGCGCGGGAGGCGATGCGCCACCATCTTGAAGAGGTGCTGCGCCGAACGGAAGCGATCGTGGGCTGACGGGCGGCGCCACGGAGCCGTATGCCGCAGCCCAGCGGATTGCCCGGCCCGGTCGGGCGCCCCTGGAGCCGATGGTCCGGATGCGGCCCCGGCGATGCTCCATCATGCTCAGGGCGACCCGCCGGCAGACGAGGATGGTCGTGGCGAGGTCGCCGTCGAGCGCCCATTAGGCATCCTCCACCTTCATGTGGACAGCGGCGCTCGTCTTGCGGCCCTGTCCTGCGCGCCTGCTCAAATTTTAGGCTGACGCTCCACGCTGGGCCAAGATTCTGCCTATTTCATGGGCAGTTCGTGGGCGCGGCGCCTTCGCAGAGCGGTAGTGTTTCTTCTTTTCCTCGAAGCGACCACGTCCGGCACGCTTTTTGTTCCCTTTGTCCGCAGGGTGCCCTGCCGTGCGTGTCGTGCGGGCGCGGCGGGGCGCTGGAAGGTCGAAAATGGCTGCGGGTGGTGGGCCTCGAGAATCGGGCCGGCTGGAGGTTCCCGCGGCGCTGCGGGAGATAAAGGAACCGCGATGAGAACGTGGCTGATGCTCGCCCTTGTGGGGCTCGCGACACTGGCGGTGGTGGATCCAGCGCTTGCACAGGATGCGGCGGCGGCGGCCGAGCCGACCCTTGATAAGGGTGACACGGCCTGGATGATGACCTCCTCCGCGCTCGTGCTGATGATGACCATTCCGGGCCTGGCGCTGTTCTACGGCGGCATGGTGCGGAAGAAGAACGTGCTCGCCTGCCTGATGCAGGTGTTCGCCACCTGCTGCGTGATCTCGATCGTCTGGATGGTGGCGGGCTACAGCCTGGCCTTCACCCCCGGCAACGCCTACATCGGCGACACCAGCCGCTTCTTCCTGAGCGGCATGGGCATGGACAGCCTCTCGGGTGCGATCCCCGAGAGCGTGTTCATGATGTTCCAGATGACCTTCGCCATCATCACGCCGGCTCTTGCCATCGGCGCCTTCGTCGACCGGATGAAGTTCTCGTCGATGCTGGTGTTCGTGGTGCTCTGGTCGCTCATCGTCTACTCGCCGATCGCGCACTGGGTGTGGGCCTCGACGGGCTTCCTCGCCAAGGAGGGCGTGCTCGACTTCGCCGGCGGCACCGTCGTCCACATCAACGCGGGTGTGGCCGGCCTCGTGGCGGCGCTCGTGATCGGCAAGCGACTGGGCTTCCGTCAGGAGCCGATGGAGCCGCACAACCTGACGCTCACCGTGATCGGCGCCTCGCTCCTGTGGGTCGGCTGGTTCGGCTTCAACGCGGGCTCGGCGGTGGCCGCCGACGGGCGTGCCGGCATGGCCTTCGCCGTCACCCACATCGCCACCGCCGCGGCGGCGCTGGCCTGGATGTTCGCGGAGTGGATGACGCGCGGCAAGCCCACTGTCCTGGGCATCGCCTCGGGTGCCGTGGGCGGTCTGGTCGCGATCACGCCGGCCTCGGGCTTCGTGACGCCGGGCGGCGCTCTGGTCATCGGCATCGTCGCCGGCATCGTCTGCTACTGGGGTGCCACCGGCCTCAAGAACGCCTTGGGCTACGATGACAGCCTCGACTGCTTCGGCGTTCACGGCGTGGGCGGCATCGTGGGTGCGCTCCTCACCGGCGTCTTCGCGGCAGCGGCCATCGGCGGCACCCCCGGCCTGCTCGAGGGCAACTCCATGCAGCTGCTGATCCAGCTCAAGGGCATCGCCTACACGGTCGTCTGGGATGCCGTCGCCTCCTTCGTGATCCTCAAGGCGATCGATCTCGTCATGGGCCTGCGGGTCGACGAGGACATCGAGCGCGAGGGTCTCGATCTCGCCCTTCACGGCGAGGTGATTCAGTAGCTCCCCCCGAACCACCTCGACGTCGAAGCGATCGCCGCCCGGGCTCTTCCGGGCGGCGATCCCCTTTTCGGGGCCGGCGCTGCCGCGGGCTTGGGTCCGCGGCAGCGCCGCGCTAGGCTCGGGCCATGAGCCCGGACCCGACCAAGACCGACGCGCGCAATCTCGACCAGCTGGCCGCGGAGGCCTTCGCCGCCGAGGGTGCCGTTGCCGCCGCCAGCCTCGATGCCGCCCTGACGCTTGCCGCCGCGGCGCTCCTCGCCGGCGCCGAGCCGGCCAAGGTGGCGCTGCTTCCCGACGTGGCCGGCCCGCGCGCCATCGTGCTGCAGAAGGGCCATGCCGTGCGGCTGGGCGCCCCGCTGACGACGCTTCTGCGGCTGGCGGGGGCGGTGCCGGTGGAGGTGGGCACGGTCGAGGGCTGCGCTGCCTTCGAGCTCGAGGCTGCCCTGGACGGTGCCGCAGGAGCGGTCTGCCATGTGGGGGCAGGCAGTGCTGCCGCGGGGCTTTTGGATGTCGCCGCGATGAGCTGGGCCTGTCGGCGCGCCGGCAAGCCGCTTCTCGTCGTCGATGCCGCCTCGGGGAGCTGGGCCGCCTGGCTCGATGCGGGTGCGGCGCTGGTGGCGCTCGACGTCGAGGCGGGCATCGGCGGTGCCGAGGGCGGGCTGCTGATCGGGCGGAGGCCCTGGATCGAGGCGGCAGCGGCGCAACGTGCCGGCATCGGCGCAGCGCTCGTGGCCGGCCCGCGGCAGACGGCGGCGATCGAGGCGGCGCTGGGCAGCGCGCTACCCGGCCGGTCAGGTCGTCCTCAGCGGAGCGTCTCGAACAGCCTGAGCAGCAGGGTGGCGCGCGGCACCAGCGAGGAGATCAAGAGGTGCTCGTGCTGGGTGTGGGCGCCGTCGCCGTCGACGCCCAGGCCATCCAGCACGGGCAGCCGCTCGGCGAGAAAGCTGCCGTCGCTGCCCCCGCCGCTGGCGACGTCCGAAAGCTCGAAGCCGATCTCCTGGGCCAGGCGCCGGGCCTGGTCGAGGAGCCCGGCTATCGCCGGCGTCCGCGTATAGGGCGGGCGCGACAGGCCGCCCTCGATCTCGATCGCGACGTCCGGGTCGACCGGGCGCAGCCCTTCGACCAGCGCCACCGCCTCTTTCGCCGCTGCGGCGTCGGGCAGGCGGATGTCGAGCAGCAGGCTCGCATGCTCGGGCACGACGTTGAAGGTGGTGCCGCCGGAGACCACGCCGACATTGGCGGTGATCCCGCGGCTGTAGTCGGTCATGGCCTCGAGCTTCAGGATCTGGTGCGCCATCTCCTTGATGGCGCTGCGCCCGTCGGCGTGGCGCGTGCCGGAATGGGCCGGGCGGCCGTGGAAGCGGATGGTGTAGCGGGCCGTGCCCTTGCGGGCGGTGACGCAGCGGCCGCCGTCGCGGGCGGGCTCGGTGACGAGCACGTAGCGGGCATGGCGGCCCGCCGCCTCGATGAGGGCGCGCGAGGTCGGGCTGCCGACCTCCTCGTCGGCGCCGATGACCCAGCGGATCGGCAAAGGCGTGGGCGTGCCGCGCTCGGCGAGGACGCGGGCGGCGGCGAGGCTGAGGAAGGCGCCGCCCTTCATGTCGTAGATGCCGGGCCCGTAGGCGCGGTCGCCCTCGATGCGGAAGGGCAGCGTGCTGCCGAGCGTGCCCAGCGGGTGGACGGTGTCGAGGTGGGTGAGCACGAGGATGCCCGGACCGTCGCCGCCCCAGGGGGTCTGGATCAAGAGATTGTCGCCATAGCCGTCCCGGCCGGGCACGGTGCGGACGTCGAAGCCGATGGAAGCGAACTGGCGGCCGACCAGCGCCATCAGGCGGCTGACCTCGGCCGCGGCCCCGGTGGGGCTCTCGATCGCGACCCAGCTTTTTATCTCGTCGAGCATGCGGGTGGGGTCGAGGGGGCTCATGGGGCGGTGGTGCTCCGGGTGCGGGCGGGCGCCCTGTCGCGCCCGATCAGCATCAGGCCGAGCGGGCCCAGCAGGGCGCCGGCGCCAATGACGAGAAAGGCCATGCTCCAGCCGAGCGTGGTCTGGTCGCCCAGGTGATCGAGCACGGCGCCCGAGGCGAGCGGGCTCATGAGGGCGCCGATCGAGCCCAGGAAGGTCTGGACGGCGATGGTGGAGCCGCGCAGCTCGGGGCGGGCCGAGCCGATCGTGCCGACGGTGAGCGCGGCGCTGTCGACCATGACGAAGGTGGCGTAGATCGCGGCGATCCCGATCGTCAGCGGGAAGGGCAGGGCGGCCGAGAGGCCGATCAGGCAGGCGAGGAGGGCCGATGCGGCCATCATGAGCCCCACCGTGCGCGCCCGGCCGAAGCGGGTGGCGAGCTCGTTGCCGAGGATGCTGGCGGGCAGGCCGATGAGCAGGAGGCCGGTGGCGATCAGGGCGACGAGGCCCGGCCCGGACGAGCCGCCGCCCCTGACCGCGGCCCAGGTGAGGAAGGCCACGATCCAGGTGCGAAAGCCGAACAGCTCCCAGCAATGGCCCGCATAGCCCAGGATGTAGGCCATGGCCCGGCGCTGGGCCAGCACGGGCCGGAAGTCGAGCAGCGCGTGGGCGCGGTGGCCGGGCGGTGCTGCGGGGGAAAGGGCCGCGAGCGCCACGAGGCCCGCCATGGCGGGCAGCATGCCGCTGGCGATGAAGGCGATGCGCCAGCCGGCGAGGTCGGCGAGGAGCCCGGCCATGCCCATCGAGAGGGCGGTGCCGACCGAGTAGACGGCGGTGTAGGCCGCCTGGGTGCGCCCCTGGCGCGGCCCCTCGACCCGATCCGTCAGGGCCTTCAGCCCCGGCATGTAGGTGCCGGCGATGCCCACGCCCACGAGCATGCGCCAGGAGAGCGCCGACCAGAAGCCCTCCGCCATCGTGGCGAAGCCGAGGCCGGCCGCGGCCGAGACGATGCAGCCCAGCACGAGGATGCGGCGCGCGTCGATCCGGTCGGTGATGGCGACCGCGAAGGGGGCGACGACGGCGTAGGAGAGATAGCCGATGCCGGAGATCCAGCCGGCCTCCTTGTTGCTCAGCCCCCAGCCGGCGATGAAGCTCGGGATCAGCGCCTGGAAGGTCATGTTGCCGGCGAGGCCCAGCACCAGCACGGCGCACAGGACAGCGGTCGTGGCGCCGGCCCCGTCCCTTCGCCGATGTCCCGGCCCTTGCTCCGTCATGCGTCCGTCCTGCCCGCGTGCGACCCAGGGGCGTCTACCCGACCGCGCCGAACCGCGCTATCCAGCGCCGCACATCGCCGCGCTGCGCTGCGATGATGAGGGACCTGCCATGGCGACGCAGCTTTTGCATCTGGTCTTCGGCGGCGAGCTGAAGGACCCCCAGGGAACCGAGTTCGTCGATCTCGACAAGGTCGACATGGTCGGCGTCTTCCCGAACTATGCCGAGGCCTACAAGGCGTGGCGCGCCAAGGCCCAGGCCTCGGTGGACCAGGCCAATGTCCGGTATTTTGTTGTTCATCTGCACCGGCTGCTGGATCCGGACGCGACGGGCAAGAAGGAGTAGGCTTAAGCCCCCTCCTCCTCTTCGGGCAGGCGCATCTCTTCCTGGGGCCGGCCGACGACTCGAGGAAGTCGCGTAGGTGTTCCGAGCCGAACGTCGAGACGGGTGATCAGCCGGCAGGCTCGTCGTGATCGCGACGGCGCGCTCGAGGGTGCCTCAGCCTCGTCGTAGCGCTTCGTGACCACGTAAAGGTCGGCCAGGCAGTTGAGCCAGGGCGCGAGGTCGGGATGCTCGGGGCCGAGGCTCTTCTCGCCGAGCACGATGGCGCGCCGATAGAGCAGCTCCGCCTCTGCGAAGGCGGCATGGCCCTCGTGATAGAGGGCGGCGTGTAGAGCAGGGTGGCCGTGGCAAGGAGGGCCACGCCGCGATGCTCGGCTTCCGCAGCGCTGGCCAGACATGCGGCAGCAGCGTCCGGCGGGGCCGCAAGGAGGGCGCTCCGGGTGGGCCGTGCCACGCAGCGCTGACCAGCCTCACGGCCGTCTCGGCCCGAGCCTTGGCGACGGTCGCGTCGAGCCGATCGCGGGTCACGGCCTGGACGAGCCGATGCGTCGCCACCGTGTCGGGCGTAGCGGTGACGAGCGAGAGGCCATTGAGCGCGGCGAGAGCCTCGTCGCGATCCTGCTCGTCGACGAGCGACGGCGGCAGCAAGTCGGGGCAGGCACCAAGCACCGCTCGCGGTAAGGCCTCAGGGGCGAAGAACGACAGCAGCTCGAGGAGCGTGCGGGCGCCCGGGTGCTCCTTCTCGGCCGCGGCGATCGAGGTCTGCCAGACGTTGGCGACACCGAGCGGGACGGCCGCGGCGCGGCCGGTCCAATGCTGCCAACGGCTGGTGATCAGCACATGGCGCCGCCGTCGCGGCGGCGGTCATGGCGGAGGGTCGCTCGGGCTTGCCCATGCCGTGGGACCATGGCTAATCCCCGCGGCGTCCTCCTCGGAGCGGCCATGGGGTCCGCGACGAGGGGCATTGCGGGTTTCACGCGCGCCTCTTCCGGCCGGCGCTGCGCTCGTGCGGGAAGGAGGGCCTGGGGATGGGGCGCGGCAAGGCAGGCTCGCTTGTGTCACCTGCCCGGGCCGGCCTCCCGGATCGTGCCGGGACGGCATGGCCTGCGGCGTCCGTGACGATGCTGGCCATGCTTGCGGTGGTGCTGTCGGCGGTGCCGCTCCTCGTCGTCGGCGTGCCGCCGCTTGGCGACTATCCGTCCCACCTTGCCGGCGCCGCCCTTCTCGATCAGCTGCGTCACGGCGGCTTTGCGGCCCAGCACTATGCGATCGGCTCGCCGGTCGTGCCGGACATGCTCTACGACGTGGTCGTGGGCGGCCTGGGCCTCGTGCTGCCGCTCGAGACAGCCTCGAAGCTCTTTGTGCTGCTCACCTTCGCCCTGCTCATGGCGGGCACGATCCTCCTCCATCGGGCGATCCACGGCCGCGTCTCCTGCTGGCCGCTGGTCGCCGCCCTCTTCTTTTATAACTGGATCCTTCTCTTCGGCTTCATGAGCTACGTCGCCGGCATCGGGCTGATGCTCGTGATGCTCGCCTGCTGGCTGCATGCGGCCGAGCGGCCCTGGGCATGGCGCCTGCTGCTGGGCGTGGTCTTCGCCACCGCCCTCTTCTTTTGCCACCTCATCGTTCTGGCCCTTTATGCAGCGGCCATCGCCGGCCTCGAGATCGACCGGGCGCTGCGCGAGCGCGGGCTGCCCGAGGCAGGCGGGCGCCTGCTGGTGGGCGCCGCGCCGTTCCTCGTGCCGGCTGCGCTCTATCTCCTGGTCTCGCCGGCGCGGGGGCTGGCCCAGGGCCGCGTCACCTTCGATGTCGTCCAAAAGCTGCTCTCGCCGCTGGTCACCCTCACCTCGGGCGTGCGCGCGGGCGATCTGCTCACGCTGGCGGTGCTGGGCGTTGCGATCCTCGTCGGCGCCTTCGCCTTTCGCGCTGCGCCTGCCGCGCGGTCCCGTCCTGGCCCTGCTGCTGATGGGCATGATCTTCGCCGTGGCGCCGGACGAGGTTGTGCCGGCCGCCTATATCGACAGCCGCATCCCGCTGGCGCTGCTGTTCCTCGCCATTGCCGCCCTCGACGTGCGGCCGCGGCGGCCGGCGGTGGCGCGTCTGGTGGGCGTCATGCTGGCGGCGCTGCTCGTCGTGCGCGTGGGGCTGATCACCTGGCAGTGGGCGGGGTTCGAGGGCACGGTGCGCGCGTACGAGACGATGATCGCCCTCGTGCCCGATGGCGCCACGCTGATCACCGCGCGCGAGATAGGCGGTGCCGACGGGAGCGCGGGCGGCGGGACCGCGCCGGGGCGCGAAGCGGAGAGCCTGGGTGCCCGCATCGACAGCCGCCTGCGCTCGATGCTGATCACCAACGCCTACGAGCCCCGCCTCGAGCTGCCGTCGCACATGGCGACGCTGGCGGCCGTCCGGCGCCCGATCTTCGTGCCCCAGATCTTCGCTACGCCGGGCATCCAGCTCGTCGGCCTCAGGCCCGCCTTCGCGCCGATCAAGGCCGTGCAGGACAACAACCCGATCGAGGTCGCGACGGCAGGCGAGCTGGCGCGGGCGGTGGCCGCCATCCGTGCGGCGGTGGCGCGGACGCCTGCTGCTGCAGCGCCGCTCTATCTCATCGTGCAGCGCCGCGCCGGCCGCACGCCCCTGCCGCTGCCCGAGGGCGTCAGCCTCGTCCGCCAAGGGACGGGGCTGAGCCTGCTGAGGATCGACAGGGGGGTGGGCGCGGCTTCCTGACGGCGTGCGGGGCGACCGCGGAGGCCTCGCCTCCGGCGCGCCGGATCTTGTGCCTCGACCTTCTCGTCGACGCGGCTATGTATGGCGGAGGCTCGCAGAACAGAGCAGGGAACGGCATGACGAGAGGACCAAGCGATCGCCCCTCCTCGACGCTCGGGGGTGGGCGATGAGCCAGCGGCGCCTGGGGATCATCATGCACGGCGTCACCGGGCGGATGGGGACGAACCAGCATCTCGTCCGCTCGATCAAGGCGATCCGCGAGCAGGGTGGGGTGCGGCTCGCCGATGGCGGGCGCGTGATGCCCGATCCGCTGCTGGTCGGGCGGAATGCAAAAAAGCTCGAGGCGCTGGCCGAGGCGCACGGGATCGAGCGCTGGACGACCGACCTCGACGCGGCGCTGGCGAGCCCCACCGACAGCCTCTTTTTCGATGCGGCGACGACGGACGGGCGGGCGGCGCTGCTGACGAGGGCGATCGAGGCCGGCAAGCACATCTATTGCGAGAAGCCGGTGGCGGCGAGCCTCGAGGACGCGCTCAAGGTAGCGCAACTCGCAAGAGCGCGCGGCATCAAGCACGGCGTCGTCCAGGACAAGCTTTTCTTGCCTGGGCTCAGAAAGCTGAAGATGCTCATCAATTCCGGCTTCTTCGGCCGCATCCTCTCGGTGCGGGGCGAGTTCGGCTACTGGGTGTTCGAGGGCGACTGGCAGGCGGCGCAGCGACCTTCCTGGAACTACAAGAAGAGCGAGGGTGGGGGCATCATCCTCGATATGCTCTGCCACTGGCGCTACGTGCTGGACAATCTCTTCGGCGCGGTGAAGGCGGTCTCCTGCCTGGGTGCGAACCACATTCCCGAGCGGGTGGACGAGCAGGGGCGGCGTTACGCGGCCGATGTCGACGATGCCGCCTATGCCACCTTCGAGCTCGAGGGCGGGATCGTGGCCCAGATCAACAGCTCCTGGTGCGTGCGCGTGCGCCGCGACGATCTCGTCACCTTCCAGGTCGACGGCACGCTGGGCTCGGCCGTGGCCGGGCTCACCCGCTGCCTCAGCCAGGCACGGGTCAACACGCCGCGGCCGGTGTGGAACCCCGACCAGCGGCAGACGATCGACTTCATGAGCGACTGGCAGGAGGTCCCCGACAACGAGACCTTCGAGAACGGCTTCAAGGTCCAATGGGAGATGTTCATCCGCCATATTGTCGAGGATGCGCCCTTCTTCTGGACGCTGGTCGAGGGGGCCAAGGGTGTGCAGCTTGCCGAGCTGGGCATGAGGAGCTGGGCCGAGCGGCGCTGGCTCGACGTGCCGCCGCTGGAGGTGTGAGCGATGACATTTGTCCGTTTGCCGCGGCCGGACCGGAGCGTGGAGCTCTACGAGATGGGGCAGCCGGCCGATCTGCCGGTGCGTGCCGAGGGGCCGTTCGATCGCGTCGCCTTCGCCGCCGTGCACGTGGTGCACGATCAGCTGGCCGAGCAGGATCCTTGGCTCAATGTGGCGATCGACTGGGAGGCGACGCTCGCCTACCGCCGCCATCTCTGGGGGCTGGGCCTCGCCGTGGCCGAGGCCATGGACACGGCCCAGCGCGGCATGGGGCTCGACTGGCCGAATGCGCTCGAGCTGGTGCGCCGCTCGGTCGCCGAGGCGCGGACGGTGCCGGGTGCCGTCGTCTTCTCGGGTGTCGGCACCGACCATCTGCCGCCCAGCGCCGAGCTCAGGCTCGCCGACGTGATCGCCGCCTACGAGACGCAGCTTCATGCGGTGCAGGCGATCGGCGGGCGCGTCATCCTGATGGCCAGCCGTGCGCTCGCCGCCTGCGCGCGCGGGCCCGAGGACTATGCCAAGGTCTATGGCCGCATTCTCGAGCAGGTGGACCAGCCCGTCATCATCCACTGGCTGGGCGAGATGTTCGACCCGGCGCTCGCCGGCTACTGGGGTGCGGACGATCACTGGAAGGCGATGGAGACCTGTCTCGAGGTCATCGAGGAGAACGAGACCAAGGTGGACGGCATCAAGGTCTCGCTGCTCTCGGCCGAGAAGGAGATCCTGATGCGCCGGCGCCTGCCCGAGGGCGTGCGCATGTATTCGGGCGACGACTTCAACTATGCCCAGCTCATCGCCGGTGACGAGAAGGGCCACTCGGACGCGCTTTTGGGCATCTTCGATGCGATAGCGCCTGCGGCCTCGGCGGCGCTGTCGGCGCTGGCCCGCGGCGACAAGGAGCGCTTTTTCAGCGTGCTCGAGCCCACGGTCGCCCTCTCGCGGCATATCTTCAAGGCACCCACCCGCTTCTACAAGACGGGCGTGGTCTTCATGGCCTGGCTCAACGGGCATCAGCCGGGCTTTTCCATGTTGGGCGGGCAGGAGAGCGCGCGGTCGATCCAGCATCTGGCCGAGCTGTTCCGACTGGCGGACCGGGCCGGCCTGCTGCGCGATCCCGATCTCGCGGCGGCCCGGATCACCAAGCTGCTGGACGTTCACGGCGTCGGCTGAAACAGACCAGGAGAGCGAGGAATTGGAGTACGTCAATCTAGGAAAGGCCGGCATCAAGGTGTCGCGGATCTGCCTCGGCACGATGACCTATGGCTCGTCCAAGTGGCGGGACTGGGTGCTGGACGAGGCCGAGAGCAAGCCGTTCATTCGTGAGGCGTGGGACAAGGGAATCAACTTCTTCGACACCGCCGATATGTACTCGCAGGGCGCCAGCGAGGTGGTGCTGGGCAAGGCGCTGAAAGAGATCGGCATGCCGCGCGAGCAGGTCGTGATCGCCTCCAAGGTCTTCAATCCCACGGGCGACGGGCCCAACGAGCGTGGCACGTCGCGCAAGCATGTCCGGCACGCGGTGGAGGCGAGCCTGCGGCGACTGCAGACGGACTATATCGACCTCTACCAGATCCACAGGCTGGACCAGACGACGCCGATCGAGGAGACGATGGGCGCGCTCGACGACCTCGTGCGCGAGGGCAAGGTTCTTTATCTGGGCGCCTCCTCGATGTTCGCCTGGCAGTTCGCGCGCGCCCTCTACACCAGCGACCGGCTGGGCCTGGCGCGGTTCGCGACGATGCAGAACCACTACAACCTCGTCTATCGCGAGGAGGAGCGCGAGATGATCCCGCTCTGCCGGGCCGAGGGGGTGGGCATCATCCCGTGGAGCCCGCTCGCCCGCGGCTTCCTCGCCGGCAACCGGGGCAAGCGGACGGAGGGCGAGACCACGCGCGCCAGGTCCGACGAGTTCGCCCACCGGCTCTACTATGAGGAGAGCGACTTCGCGGTGGTCGACGCGGTGAGCCGGGTGGCCAAGGCGCGGGGCGTGCCGAACGCGCGCGTGGCGCTGGCCTGGATGCTGCACAAGCCCGGCATCACCGCGCCCATCGTCGGCGCCACGAAGCCGCATCATCTGGAGGACGCGGTGGCGGCCGTCGATCTCGAGCTCGACAAGGCGGAGATCGAGGCCCTCGAGGCGCCCTACAGGCCCCATCCCGTGCTCGGGCACGGCTGAAGAAGGAGAAAGAGCTGCGCCCGGAGAGGCGCATCTGACAAAAGACGGCAAACTAAAGAGCGGGAGGCTGACAATGACAAAGCGACGGACCTTCATCGGCATGGCGCTGCTGCTGGCGACGGCGGCAGCGCCGGCCTTTGCCGCCGACTATCCCTGGAAGCCCGAGAAGCCCATCACGATCATCGTGCCCTGGGCGGCCGGCGGCTCGACCGATCAGGTGACGCGCATCGCCGCGGGCGAGATCGAGCAGGCGCTGGGCCAGAACGTGGTCGTCGTGAACCAGCCCGGTGCCTCGGGCTCGATCGGCACGAAGGCGGTGCTGGACGGGCCCAAGGACGGCTACACCTGGACCGCGGGGGCAGCCCAGGATCTGGGCACCTACATCGTGCTGGGCATGCTGGATACGCATATCGGCGACTGGCATCTTTATCTCGATGTCGCGAACGTGCCGCTCGTGGGCGTCAATGCCGATACCCCTTACAAGACGATGCAGGAGCTCTTGGACGCCATGAAGGCGAAGCCGGGGCAGATCACGGTGGCCACCGCCGGGCTCAGCTCGAGCGGCCACACGGCGATCGAGGCGATCAGGAACGCCACCGGCATCGAGTACAAGAACGTCACCTATGACGGCGGCAATCCGGCGGTGATCGCCACGGTCAGCGGCGAGACGCAGGTGACGACGCAGCTCGCCGTCGAGCAGGCCGAGATGATCCGGGCAGGCAAGATAAGGCCGCTCGCGGTGCTCTCGGACAAGCCCTTGGAGATCGAGGGCTTCGGCACGGTGCCGCCGCTCACCGACACGGTGAAGGACTTTCCGGTGGCGCCCAACTATTTCGGCATCTTCGTCCCCAAGGGCGTGCCCGACGAGGTCGTCCAGACCCTCGACATGGTCTGGAAGGACAAGATCGCGAGCTCGGCGGCGCTCGAGAAGTACGCCAAGAGCCGGGGCGCCCAGTTCGCGGGCAATCTCTACGGCGAGGCGGCGCAGAAGGCGGTCGAGCCGGCGGTGCGCACCACCGCCTGGCTGCTCTTCGACGGCGGCAAGGCCAAGGTGAGCCCGGATACGGTGGGTATCGCCAAGCCGTGATCCGGGCCGATCTCGCCTTCGGCAGTCTCTTGATCGCCCTCGGGCTCGGCATCGTCGTCGAATCCTGGCGGATGCCGCGCTTCGCGGACCAGGGGGTCAACCCCTGGTCCGTGCCGGGGCTCGTGCCGGGCATCCTGGGCGTCGTCATCCTGATCCTGGCGCTGGTGCTGGTCGGCCGCTCGATCCGCCGGCTCGCCGTCGCGGGTGGCACCGACGAGGCGCCGGGGCCCTTCACGGGCCTCAGCCTCGGCCGGACCGTGCTGACGCTTTTGCTGACGCTCGTCTACGCGGCCGGCCTCGTGGGCCGTCTGCCGTTCTGGCTCGCGACCTTCTTGTTCGTGGCCGCTTTTGTCTTTCTCTTCGAGTGGGGGAGCGAGAGGGGGCGGCTTGGCTCGGCCGTGGCCGCCATCGTCATCGGCGCCGTGGTGTCGGGGGTCGTGTCGGCGGTGTTCCGCTACGTCTTTCTCGTCAGCCTGCCCTAGGATCTTCCGCGGATGCCCGACGGCCTCGTCTATCTGGCACAGGCGATCGTCCACTTCGCGAGCCCCTGGAGCCTGTTCGAGATCTTCTGGGCGACGCTCTTGGGCATCGCCATCGGGGCG
Source organism: uncultured Alphaproteobacteria bacterium (assembly GCA_963735065.1). Lineage (GTDB taxonomy): Bacteria > Pseudomonadota > Alphaproteobacteria > Geminicoccales > Geminicoccaceae > CAVTJL01. The sequence goes on from CAVTJL010000001.1 coordinate 2,279,542, forward strand.
CTGCCCGGGCTGACGGCGACCCTGGGCGTGGCGCTTCTCACCACGCTCACCTTCCGCATGGGCTCGGGCGACGCGATCCTGATCCTGATCTGCTCCTATGTGGGCGCCATCTATGGCGGCTCCAGAAGCGCCATCCTGCTCAACATCCCGGGCACGCCCGCCAACGCCGCCACCACCCTCGACGGCTTTCCGCTCGCCCGCGCAGGGCATGCGGGGCGCGCCATGGGGCTCGCCACGACGGGCTCCTTTTTCGGCTCGCTGATCGGCATGCTGCTGCTGGCGCTGGTGGCGCCCGTCTTGGCGAGCTTCGCGCTCGATTTCGGCAGCTTCGAGTTTTTCTGGCTTGCCGTCTTCGGCATCGTCATCTCGGGCCACCTCACGGCGCTCGACGATCCGCTGAAAGGCTGGATCGCGGGCTTTCTCGGCCTGATGGTCGCGATGGTGGGGCAGGAGGGCATCCAGTCCTACGAACGCTTCACCTTCGGCAGCACCCAGCTCGCCGGCGGCTTCGGGCTTCTGCCGGCGCTGGTGGGTGCCTTCGGCTTTGCCGAGGTCATCATGGTGATGGCGCAGCCGGGCTACGAATCGGTGCGCTCGGCCACCGACCGGGTGGTGCCCCGCCTGCGCGAGGTCGCGGCCTACTGGCGCACCATCATCCGCTCGGGCGTGATCGGCACGCTGATGGGCCTCATCCCGGGCGTGGGCGAGGACATCGGCGCCTGGGCCTCCTATGCCGCGGCGAGGCGTGCCAGCAAGGAGCCGCAGAAATTCGGCAAGGGCTCGGTCGAGGGGCTGCTCGCCGCCGAGACGGGCAACAACGCAGCGGTGCCGGGCGCCATCATCCCGGTGCTGACGCTGGCCGTGCCGGGGTCGGCACCCGCGGCCGTGCTGCTGGCCGCCATGTTCATCCATGGCGTGCGGCCCGGGCCCTTGATCATGATCGAGCAGCCGGCCTTCGTGTTCCAGGTCGTGGCGATGATCCTCTACGCCAGCCTTGCCATCCTGATCCTCGGCCTCGCGCTTGCCCGCCCGCTGCTCCTGGTGCTCTCGATCAGCCGCGAGCGCCTGATGCCCATCATCTTCGTTCTCTGCACCATCGGCTCCTTCGCCATCGCCAGCCGCCTCTTCGATGTGTGGGTGATGCTGGGCTTCGGCGTGCTGGGCTTCTTGCTGCGCATCATGGGCTACCCGATGGCGCCGCTCGTGCTGGGCATCGTCCTGGGCGACCTCCTGGACAAGAGCTTCCGGCGCGGCATGGTGCTCTCCGACGGCTCGCTCGTCCCCTTCCTCACACGGCCGATCAGCGCCGTGCTATGGGTGCTGACGCTCGTCACCATCCTGATGAGCTTCCGCGTCGTCCGCGAGGCGGCCGCCCGCCTGCTTCGCCGTTCCAGCTGAGGATCCGAATCCGTGCCAGGAGTGGACAAGCTCTCGATGAACCTCGCCACCGTCCGCAAGCAGTGGAGCCTGCGCGACGCGGTGGAAGGCTGCGCCCGCATGGGCATCCACGGCGTGGCGCCCTGGCGCGACCAGCTCAAGGAGACCGGCCTCAAGGAATCCGCACGCCTCCTGCGCTCCAACGGCATGCGCGTCACCGGCCTCTGCCGCGGCGGCTTCTTCCCCGCCAACGACGCGACCGAGCGCCGCAAAAGCCTCGACGACAACCGGCGGGCCATCGAGGAGGCGGCGACCATCGGTGCCGAGTGCCTCGTTCTCGTCTGCGGTGGCCTGCCCGCATGGCTCGCGTGACCTCGAAGGCGCCCGGCACCAGGTCGAGGACGGCATCGCCGCCGTGTTGGACGACGCGATCTCGACCGGCGTGCCGCTGGCGATCGAGCCGCTCCACCCGATGTATGCCGGCGACCGCTCGGTCGTCAGCACGCTGGCCCAGGCGCTCGACATCTGCGACGGGCTGGGCAACCAGGGTGTGGGCGTCGCCGTCGACGTCTATCATGTGTGGTGGGATCCAGCACTCGCCGCCCAGATCGAGCGCTGCGGCAAGAAGCGTCTTCTGGCCTTTCACATCTGCGACTGGCTGGTGCCGACGCGGGACCTGCTCGAGGACCGCGGCATGATGGGCGACGGCGTCATCGACATTCCCCGCATCCGCGAGATGGTCCAGGCCCAGGGCTATGAAGGCCTCAACGAGGTCGAGATCTTCTCACGCGATTGGTGGGCGAGGGATCCGCTCAAGGTGCTGGCGGTGTGCATCGAGCGGCATGAGAGCAGGTGTTGAGGATCGGGCATCGCGTTAAGGATGCTCGACTGTAGCTTAGTCCGGAAGGACCGTGTCATGTCTCTCTACATAGATGATGATACTGTCCGTGCCTTGGCGGAGCGCTTGGCGAGTGTGCAGGGCATGACCGTCACCGAGGCGGTCAGGCAGGCGCTTCAGCGCCAGCTCGAGATCATCGCCGACGATCGCGAGCGGCGCGATCGTGAGCTGCGTCGGCTATTCGCGGCGTTCGACGCCCATCCGCCACAGCGGCGCTTCGGCGATCCGGAGATGTACGACGAGGATGGTCTGCCGCGCTGAGAGCGTCGGTTGCCCGCTGGTCGCACCCCGCTCGCCATAGAGGCGTCGGCGTCCCTCCCTCACCCCAGCGGCAGCTTCATCCCGACATGGCTCGGGACGAAGCCCAGGCGCTCGTAGAAGCGGTGGGCGTCGCGGCGGGAGGTGTGGGTGGTGAGCTGGACGAGGTGGCTGCCGGCGGCGCGGGCGCGCTCGATCGCCTCGCGGACGAGACGCTCGCCGATGCGCCGGCCGCGCAGGTCGCTCGCCACGCGCACCGCCTCGATCTGGGCGCGGAGCGCGCCTTGGTGGCTGAGGCCGGGGATCAGGGTGAGCTGCAGGCAGCCGACGATGCGGCCGTCCAGCTCGGCCACGAGGACGAGGCTGCCCTGCCGCTCGATGTCGGCGAAGGCCGCCTCGTAGGCGGGGGCCAAAGGGAGGCCGGGGCGCTCGCGGGTGGCGCCCAGGGGATCGTCGGCCAGCAGATCGACGATGGCGGCGAGGTCCGCCGTGCCCGCCGGGCGGACGAGCAGGGCAGCTCGCTCCGGCCCGATCTCGGCCCTGATGCTCTCAGTCGTCATCCTGTGCCGCCAAAGGGGATCCCGTTGCAGGCGGTCCCATAGCACGGCCGGCGCAGGCCCGGAATGGCCGGCCGCCGGGGCCGGTGCCCCAGCTTCGCATTGACCGATGCTCTTTGCGGCGGCAGCTTCATTCCTCAGGGAAGACCGCATCGGCCCCGCGGGTCGGCGCGTCTCATGGAGGTCGATCGCCTCAGGCACCGGCGCCCCCGCCGGGGACGACGGGTCGAGACAAGAGGAGACAAGAAGATGAAGCGACGCGAGGTACTGCTCACGACGGCGGCGTTGGTGGGCGCATCCGCGCTGCCGGCAGCAGCGGCGACGCCCAAGGACGTTCTCGTGATCGCCGACGCCATCGACGACATGACGAGCGTGGACCCGGCCGAGTCCTTCGAGTTCTCGGGCCAGGATCTGCTGAACAACACCTATCAGCAGCTCTTCGAGTTCGATCCGGCCCACGTCGATTCGGGCTTCAAGCCCGGTGTCATCGAGAAGTACGAGATCGCCGACGACGGCATGACCTACACCTTCGAGGTCCGCAAGGGCCAGAAGTTCCACAGCGGCAATCCGGTGACCGCATCGGACGTCGTCTTCTCGCTCAAGCGCGCGGTGAAGCTCAACCTGACGCCTTCCTTCATCCTGACGCAGTTCGGCCCGAGCGCCGACAATGTCGATCAGATGATCGAGAAGACGGGCGACTACACGCTGACGATGAAGGTCGACAAGCCCTACGCGCCGACCTTCATCCTGAACTGCCTCACCGCCACGATCTCCTCGGTGGTCGACGAGAAGGAGGCGATGGCGCACGAGGAGAACGGCGATTTCGGCCATGCCTGGCTCAAGACGCACGATGCGGGCAGCGGCCCCTACCGTCTGGTGAGCTGGAAGCCCAACGAGTCCTACATGCTCGAGGCGGTGCCGGGCTCGGGCATCGTGCCCGCCAAGATCAAGCGCGTGGTGGTGCGCCACATCCCCGAGGCCGCGACCGAGCAGCTCCTGCTCGAGAAGGGCGACATCGACATCGCGCGCAAGCTCCTGCCCTCGAACATCGAGGCGGTCGAGAAGAACCCGAAGCTCAAGGTCGAGACCGACCTCAAGGGCCGCATCTACTATTTCAGCCTCAACCAGAAGAACAAGATCCTGAGCAATCCCAAGGTCATCGAGGCGATGAAGTGGCTCGTCGACTATGACGGGATGGTAAGCTCCATCCTCAAGGGCCAGTTCGTCGTGCACCAGACCTTCGAGCCCAAGACCTTCCTGGGCGTGCTCGACAAGAACCCCTACAAGCTCGACGTCGCCAAGGCAAAGCAGCTCCTGGCCGAGGCGGGCTATCCGGACGGCTTCAGCATCACCATGGACGCCCGCAACGTGCCGCCCGACATCGACATGGCGACCGCGGTCCAGGGAACGTTCGCCCAGGCCGGCATCAAGCTCGAGGTGCTGCCGGGCGACGGCAAGCAGACGCTGACCAAGTACAGGGCGCGAAACCACGACATCTATATCGGCGCCTGGGGCCCCGACTATCCGGACCCCAACACCAACGCCAGCACCTTCACGAGCAACCCGGACAACCGGGACGAGGCGAAGCTGACGGGCAAGCTCGCCTGGCGCAACGCCTGGGACATTCCGGAGCTGACCAAGGAGACCGAGGCCGCGACCCTCGAGCGCGACGAGGGCAAGCGTGCCAAGATGTACGAGGACCTGCAGCAGGCGATGCTCGATCGCGGGCCCTTCGTCATCATGTTCCAGCAGACGCTGCAGTCGGCGATGCGCAAGGAGGTCGAGGGCTTCTACACGGGCGGCCCGGTGACCGACGCCATCTTCTGGACGGTCACGAAGTAGCAGGAGGGTGGCGACCCTCCTCGTCGCCGGCAGCCGGCCGGGAGCCCTGCGCAACTCTCTCCCGGCGCGGCTGCTGCTCGGCACGGCACGGACCCTGGGGTCGGTGGCGCTCACCTTCCTCGGCCTCTTGTTCGTCACCTTCCTGATCGGGCGCGTCATCCCGATCGACCCGGTGCTGTCGGCGGTGGGCGATCGGGCGACGCAGGCGACCTACGAGGCCGTCAGGCATTCCCTGGGCCTCGACCAGCCCCTCTACGTCCAGTTCTATCGCTATGTGCTGGCCGTGCTGCACGGCGATCTCGGCCAGTCGGTGATGACCTCGCGGCCGGTCCTCACCGACATCGCCACCTTTTTCCCGGCCACGCTCGAGCTGGCCACCATCGCGACGATCATCGGCATCGTGCTGGGCGTGCCGGCCGGTGTGGCCGCCGCGGTGTGGCGGGGCCGCTGGCCCGACCAGATCATCCGCGTGCTGGGCCTCGTCGGCTACTCGGTGCCGATCTTCTGGCTGGGCCTGATGGGCCTGCTCCTCTTCTACGGCGTGCTGGGCTGGGTGGCAGGGCCGGGCAGGCTCGACGTGTTCTACGAGGACCTCGTGCCGCGCGTCACGGGCCTCATCACCGTCGACGCGCTGCTTGCCGGGGACTGGGACGTCTTCTGGAACGCGATGAGCCACCTCGTCCTGCCGGCGAGCCTCCTGGGCTACTACTCGCTCGCCTATATCAGCCGCATGACGCGGAGCTTCATGATCGAGCAGCTCCAGCAGGAATATGTCACGACCGCGCGGGTGAAGGGCATCCCCGAGCGCCGCGTGATCTGGCGCCACGCCTTCGGCAACATCCAGGTCCAGCTCGTCACGGTGATCGTGCTGTCCTATGCCGGCCTCCTCGAGGGCTCGGTCCTGACCGAGATCGTCTTCGCCTGGCCGGGCATCGGGCGCTACATCACCCAGGCGCTGCTGGCGGCCGACATGAACGCCGTGCTGGGCGGCACCATCGTCGTGGGCTCGGTCTTCATCGGGCTCAACCTCCTGGCCGATCTTCTCTACCGCGTGCTCGATCCGAGGGCGCGATGACGGCCTTTCCCGCCGACCGCGGAGGCTGGCGCCGGGCGCTTTTGAGCGATTCCCCGCGCTCCCGCGCCGAGGCCAAGCTCGGCCAGCTCTATCGCGGCTGGCTCACCTTCCGCGCCAACCCCTTGGCCATGGTGGGCCTGGGGATCGTCCTGCTGCTGGTGCTGGTGGCGATCCTGGCGCCGCTGCTGGCGACGCACAGCCCCTACGTCCAGAACCTCCAGGACCGGCTGCAGCCGCCGAGCCTCGCCCATTGGCTGGGCACCGACGAGTTCGGCCGCGACATCTACACCCGCATCCTCTACGGCGCCCGCATCACGCTGCTGATCGTCATCCTGGTCGCGGTGACGGCGGCCCCCATCGGCCTGCTGATCGGCACGATCGCGGGCTATATGGGCGGCTGGGTCGACAGCGTGCTGATGCGCCTCACCGACGTGGTGCTGGCCTTCCCCAAGCTGATCCTGGCGCTGGCCTTCGTGGCGGCGCTGGGCCCGGGCATCGAGAACGCGATCATCGCCATCGCCATCACCTCCTGGCCGCCCTATGCCAGGATCGCGCGGGCCGAGACCATCACCGTGCGCCAGAGCGACTTCATCGCCGCGATCCGCCTGCAGGGCGCCTCGACCGCCCGCATCATCGTCGGCCACATCATGCCGCTTTGCCTCTCCTCGCTCATCGTGCGCGTCACCCTCGACATGGCGGGCATCATCCTGACCGCGGCGGGCCTGGGCTTTCTCGGCCTGGGCGCCCAGCCGCCGATGCCCGAATGGGGGGCCATGATCTCGACCGGGCGGCAGTTCCTTCTCGCCCAGTGGTGGGTCGCGACCATTCCCGGCATCGCCATCCTGCTGGTGAGCCTGGGCTTCAACCTCCTGGGCGACGGGCTCCGCGACGTGCTGGACCCCAAGAGCTCATGACGACGAGCGGGCCGCTTCTCGAGATCGAGGACCTTCACGTCGACTTCGCGACGCGCACGGGCCTCGTCAGCGCGGTGCGCGGCATCGACCTCACCGTGGGGCGCGAGAAGCTGGGCATCGTCGGCGAATCGGGCTCGGGCAAGTCGATGACGGGCCGCGCCATCCTGCGCCTCGTGCCGCCGCCGGGCAGCGTGCGCGCCCGCCGCCTCGCGCTCGAGGGCGAGGATCTGCTGGCCGCCAGCAACCGGCGCATGCGCGGCATCCGCGGCCGGCGCATCGCCATGGTGATGCAGGACCCCAAATTCTCCCTCAACCCGGTGATGACGGTGGGCCGGCAGATCACCGAGGCCTATCGGGCGCACGGCCGGGTCGGTGCGCGCGAGGCCAGGCGCAAGGCGCTGGCCATGCTGGAGGCCGTGCGCATCCGCGACCCGGAGCGCGTCTTCGGCCTCTACCCGCACGAGGTCTCGGGCGGCATGGGCCAGCGCATCATGATCGCCATGATGCTCATCCCGGAGCCGGCGCTGCTGATCGCCGACGAGCCCACCTCGGCCCTCGACGTCACCGTGCAGATGCAGGTGCTGGCGATCCTCGACGATCTCGTGAGCCAGCGCGGCATGGGGCTCATCTTCATCAGCCACGATCTCGATCTCGTGGCGTCGTTCTGCGACCGGATCGCCATCATGTATGCGGGCCGCGTGGTCGAGACCTGCCGGGCGGGCGAGCTTCACGCCGCGACGCATCCCTACACGCGCGGCCTGCTGAGCTCGATGCCGCGGATCGACGACGATCGGGACGAGCTGCCGGTCCTCGAGCGCGACCCCGCCTGGCAGCATGCCGGCTTCGGGAGCTGAGCGGGTGGCCGATGCTCCGATGATCGCGGTCGAGGATCTCGTCATCGCCTTCGGCAGCGGCCCGGACGTCGTGCGGGCGGTGGGCGGTATCGCGTTCGGGGTGGCCGAGGGCGAGGCGTTCGGGCTCGTGGGCGAATCGGGCTCGGGCAAGTCGACCGTGCTGCGCGCCCTCTCGGGGCTCAACCACACCTGGTCGGGAAGCATCCGCATCGCCGGCGAGGCGCAGCCGGCGCATCGCTCGAGGGCCTTCCACAAGCTCTGCCAGATGGTCTTCCAGGACCCGTACGGCTCGCTCCATCCGCGCCACACGGTGGATCGGATCCTGAGCGAGCCCGTGGCGATCCACAAGCTGGGCGACGCCGACCGGCGCGTCGAGCGGCTGCTCCTCGAGGTCGGGCTCGGGCCCGCCTTCCGCTACCGCTACCCGCACCAGCTCTCGGGCGGCCAGCGCCAGCGCGTGGCGATCGCCCGGGCGCTGATCCTCGAGCCGCGCATCCTCCTCCTGGACGAGCCCACCTCGGCGCTCGACGTCTCCGTCCAGGCCGAGATTCTCAATCTTTTGCGCCGCCTGCGGGAGGAGCGCGGGCTCACCTACATCCTGGTGAGCCACAACCTCGCCGTGGTCGCCTACATGTGCGAGCGGCTGGCCGTCATGAACCGCGGCCGCATCGTCGAGGAGCTGACCAAGGCCGAGCTGCGCGAGGCGCGCCCGCAGGAGCCCTACACGCGCCAGCTGCTGCGCGCGACGCAAGGGTACGATCGCGCCGTGGCGGAGAGCTTCGAGAGCTTCGGCTGAGCGACGTGCCGGCCGGGCGGCCGCGGCTGCTGGTGCCGACAGCGCGTTCTCCTATGCTGGGGTGACGCATCGAGAAGGGCGCACCCATGACGATCGAGACGAGAACGCTCTACCAGAGCTCCAACGGCGATCGCTGGCGGCTCGCCCGCGATACCGAGACCGGGCGCGTCTTCGTCCAGCACGAGGCCAACCTGCCTTCGGGCGGCCGGATCGACGAGATCGAGATCGGCCCGTTCCTGTCCGGGAGCGGACGAGGCCCCGAGCATCAGGAGCTGCTGCGCCTGATCGGCACGCTCGTCGGCGGCTGATGCCTCCCGGGCTCCCGCCCCTTCGCGGAGCCGTCCGTCGAGCTCGGGGCTCGGATCTCCAGCGTGCCGAACCTGCGGCCCCGGAGCAATCTCCTGCGGCGGGCGCGGGTGGAGCGGGGGCATGCTCTACGGTCGTGGAGCGGGGAACAGACAGTCGGGTGGCGAGGTGTGTAAGGGAGGTAATAAGTCGTTTGACAGGAAGTAAAGGCAGCACAGTGTCTCAATTCTCGAGTGTGGCGTGGTATGAGGTATAGTTGGTCGTTTGGCAGGCAACCGTTGACAAACCATAAGGTCGATTGTTTGTGTAAATGACGATGATGGAATAGAAATCGTGGAGCGGTCTGGCATGAGATAGCTACATCCCGGTGAGCCGCAGCCTCGCAGTCGTCGCCCGCATGGGCGAGCGGCTGGCGGTCATGAACCGCGGCCGCATCGTCGAGGAGCCGACCAGGGCGGAGCCGCGCGAGGCGCGCCCGCGGCGTCGGCTCAGTCCGTGTTGACGATGTTGAAGTCGCGCAGCTCGTCGCGGGTGAGCGGGCGCCAGTTCTCGTTCGGGATGTTCGCGAACTCGGTAAGGAAGCGGAGCGAGAGCTGCATCTCGGTGAGGAAGCGCGCGATCTCGGCGGCGGTGCGCGCCGCGTCCTGCTGGACGCTCTTGATGTCCTCCTCGAGCTTGGCGAGCCTGCTCTTGTCGGGATCCGCAGGCCTCTCGGGATGCTTCTTGTTGTAGGCCTCGACCTGCTGGTCCACGTCGTCCATGTCCTCGAGAATCTGCTCGGACGCGTTGTTGGCGAACATGTGCACGCCGAACACGGCCCCCGGCTCGATGTAGCGGACGGCACCGCCCATGAAGATGAAGTTGCAGGCGCTGATGCAGGCCATGCCGCGCTTGACGCGGGTGGTGAGGCCATAGCGGTGGATGATGCGGCCGATCTCGAGCCCTTCCTCCAGCACGCCGCCGCCCGAGAAGAGCCAGACCTCCTCGACGGGCTTGGCGGCGTCGATCGCTTCCCGGAAGCGCTCGGAATCGCCCGACGCGATGCCGCCCCAGGCGAAGAGGACCGTGCGGCGGCCGGCGGGGACCCTGGTGAAGTGGAGCTGGGGCAGGTTGAGGTCCTTGTCGCCCGACGGCGGCGGCACGAAGAGCGGCGGGGCGTTCTCGTCCTTGGCCGTCCAGCCCTGGCCGGCCGCCAGTGCCTGATGGGGCAGCAGAAGGGCCAGCAGCAGGAGCGCCGGGCACCTCACGTCTGGGCGACCCAGCCGCCGTCGGCCGTGCGGCAGTAGCGCGTGCTCTGCGCCACCTCCTTGCCCTTGATGTAGGCGATCTCGCGGACCGTGCGGCACTCGCCGCCATTGGGCTCGGGCTGGACTGCGGTCACCGTCGCCGTGCCGTGCGCCCCGGTGCCGTGATCCGAGCTCCAGGCCACGGGCTTTGCCGGCGGACGCGTGGCGGTCTGCTTCTTCTTCGTCGAGACCGGCTGGGCCAGCGCCTGTTGCGTGGCGCCGGCCGCGCGATGGCGATCCTTCTCGTCGAGCTGCTTGCCGAGCGCGCTGCCGATGAAGTAGCCGGCAGCCCCACAGGCGGCGGCGGGCAGCAGCGCGCCCAGCGTGTCATGGAAGATGGCGTTGCCGGCGACCCCGCAGGCGAGCGCGCCGATGCTGCCCCCGATGGCACCGCCCGTCTGCTCGTTCGACTCGCACGCTGCGAGCAAGGTGGCCGCGACAAGCACGGACACCGTGAGGCTTCTCTGCGTCCTCATCTTGTTCTCGATATAAGTGTCCCACCCGCGGTGATCTTACACTAATCGGCTCACCAACGCGAGATTCGCTTTGGCAACGAGCCTTGTCCTGAAGGTTGCTGGCGGGTTCGGGAAATTGTCCGTCGGGTTGCTTTTGACGGTCTTTGTGGCGGGGTGTCTGTCTGCTTGGGTGCCCGGACCGTGCCCTCAGGCCTCGAGCGTGCCGAAGACGCGGTCCCAAAAGCGCGTCGTGACGCCGAAATTGCAGGACTCGCTGCGGTGATGATGCAGCGCGTGGTGGCGCTTCAGGCGGCGCAGCGGCGGCAGATGACGGGTGCTCCAGTGATGCATCCAGTGATGGACGGTGACGTAGCCGAGGTAGCCCAGCATGACGCCGGTGGTGAGCCCGGCCGCAGCGCCGGCGCTCAGCAAGGTCCAGGTCGGCAGGAAGACGAGACCCAGCATCAGGGCGAAGCTGAGCATGGTGGGCGCGCCCACCAGCCCGCGCGGCTCGTTGTGATGCGTCTCGTGGAGGTCCCTGATGACGGGCACCTCGTGGAGGACAAGGCGATGCAGGAGATATTCGAGCAGCGTCCAGAGTGCCAGGCCGAGCAACGCCAGCAGCGCCAGCAGGGCGAGGCGGCGCGCCGCGTCGTCCCACACGAGGACACTCCAGGTGGCCGCTATCGCCAGGGGATAGACGGCGAAGTCGAGAAAGTAGCCGGCAGGCGAGCAATGTGCATCCAGACGCATCCGCATGAGCCCAAAATCCCACGATTGCCGTCAGCCCCCGGGTGGTGGGCTGCTCTGCCGACGGCTCGGCTGTGCCGTGGGGCGCGAGCGGGCGCCGATCGCCGGTCAGCAGATAAACTGTGTGCCTCGGGGAGCGCGGCAATGCCGTCCCGGCTCGGGTCGGATGGGCTCGTGGTCGCGCCCCTCCCGACGCTGGCCGCCTGGGCGGCGCGGGCGTAGCATCCCGATGCCGAGCCAGGAATCAGGGAGGACGGGACATGTGCACGCGCGGCTGCCTCGAGCGCATGGCCGAGTGGCGGAGCCAGCACGACCTTCCGGCGGGTGCGGGCGATGGAGGCGGGGCCGATCCGGCTCCGGGCAGAGCGCTTGCGGCGCCGCGGCCCGGCTTCTCGCGCGTGGTCGACCTCACCCACGTCCTGCCGCCCGACTTTCCGACCTATTCGGGCGAGCCGGCGCTGGGCCTCGAGGTCCTGCGCACGTTCGGACGCGACGGGGTCAACATCAAGCGCTGGCTGGTCGAGGAGCATGTCGGCACGCACATCGACGCGCCGATCCATTTCTCGGCCGAGGGCGGCACGGTCGAGGCGATCCCGGTCGAGAGCCTGGTCGTGCCGCTCGCGGTCGTCGACATCCGGCAGAAGGTCGTGGAGAGACCCGGACGCGGAGGTCACGCCCGAGGACATCAGGGCCTGGGAGGCGGCGCACGGCCCGCTGCCGGAAGGCGGCTGCGTGGCGATGAACGGCGGCTGGGACCGCTTCGCGAAGGATGCCCGGTTCCGCAACGCCGACGAGCGCGGCCTGATGCACTTTCCGGGCTTTCACGTCGAGGCGGCGCACATGCTGCTGGAGGCGCGCAGCGTGGTGGGGCTGGCCGTGGACACCCTCTCGATCGACCACGGCCCGTCGACGACCTACGCCACCCACCGCGCCTGGCTGCCGGCCGGCCGCTGGGCGGCCGAGGGCTTGGCCAACCTGTCCTCGCTGCCACCCTTGGGCGCCACGCTCGTGGTCGGCGCGCCCACCGTCCAAGGGGCCACGGGCGGGCCGAGCCGCATCATCGCCCTGCTCTGAGGTGCCGCGGCAGGCCCTCTGGCGTTCCGAGCGAGGGCGGGAGGATCGAGCGTCGCTCGGGAGCCCGGATGGCGTCAGCCGGATGGGGCGCTCAGACCGGGGCGAGGGGGCGGTGCGGAGGCGGCGGGAGCTCGGCCGTGATCGGGTCGCCGGGGCGGAGGTCGCCGCCGGCGACGACGATCGCCATGACGCCGGCCTTGCGGACGAGGTTGCCCAGGGCGTCGCGGTCGAGCACCGCCTGCATCAGGCCAGGGCGGAACCTGTCGAGCTGAACGCAGGGATTGCGCAGGCCGGTCAGCTCGACCACCGCGTCGGTGCCGAGCCGCAGACGCGTGCCCGTGGGCAGGCCGAGGAGGTCGATGCCCAGGGTCGTGACGTTCTCGCCGATCTGCCCGGGGCCGATGTCGAAGCCGCGGAGGCGCAGCTCGTCGAAGAGCTCGGCATGGATGAGATGGACCTGGCGCAGATTGGGCTGGGTCGCGTCGCGGGCGACGCGCGATCGGTGCCGCACGGTCGTCCCCTGATGGGCGTCGCCCTCCACGCCCAGGCCGGCGAGGAGGCGGATGAGCAGCGCGCCCGACTTCGTGAAGCTGTGGGTCGGGCTTCGGCTGACCGCGGTCACGATCGCTGCCACCGCTCTCCTCCTCCCCTGCCGGCCGGGGCCGCCGGTCAGGCGGCCTTCAGCGGCTTGTACTTGATGCGGTGCGGCTGGTCGGCGGCGGTGCCGAGGCGGCGGTGGCGGTCGGCCTCGTAGTCCTGGTAGTTGCCCTCGAACCAGACCACCTGGCTGTCGCCCTCGAAGGACAAGATATGGGTGGCGATGCGGTCGAGGAACCAGCGGTCGTGGCTGATGACCACCGCACAGCCGGCAAAGTCCAAAAGCGCCTCCTCGAGCGCGCGCAGCGTGTCGACGTCGAGATCGTTGGTGGGCTCGTCCAGGAGGATGACGTTGGCGCCCGACTTCAGGAGCTTCGCCAGATGCACGCGGTTGCGCTCGCCGCCCGAGAGCGTGCCGACCTTTTTCTGTTGGTCGGGCCCGCGGAAGTTGAAGGCGGAGACGTAGGCCCGGCTGTTGGTGCTGTGCTTGCCGAGCTCGATCAGCTCCTTGCCCTCGCTGATCTCCTCCCAGACGTTCTTCTTCGCGTCGAGGGCGTCGCGGCTCTGGTCGACATAGCCGAGCTTGACGGTGTCGCCGAGGCGGAAGCTGCCGCTGTCCGGCTTCTCCTCGCCGATGATCATGCGAAAGAGCGTCGTCTTGCCGGCACCGTTGGGGCCGATGACGCCGACGATGCCGCCCGGCGGCAGCCGGAACGAGAGATCGTCGATCAGGAGCCGGTCGCCGAAGGCCTTCTTGACCTCCGTCGCCTCGATCACGAGGTCGCCGAGGCGGGGGCCGGCCGGGATGATGATCTGGGCCGAGCCCGGAGCGCGCTCGGCCGACTGCGCCAGCAGATCCTCATAGGCGGTGATGCGCGCCTTCTGCTTGGCCTGCCGGGCGCGCGGGCTCTGGCTGATCCACTCCTGCTCGTGGGCCAGCGTCCGCTGCCGCGCCTTGTCCTCGCGCTCCTCCTGCTCGAGCCGCTTTCTCTTCTGCTCGAGCCAGCCCGTGTAGTTGCCCTCGTAGGGGATGCCGCGGCCGCGATCGAGCTCGAGGATCCAGCCCGCCACATTGTCGAGGAAGTAGCGGTCGTGGGTGATGGCGACGACGGTGCCCTTGTAGTCCTTGAGGAAGCGCTCGAGCCAGGCGACCAATTCCGCGTCCAGGTGGTTCGTAGGCTCGTCCAGCAGCAAAAGGTCGGGCTGGGAGAGGAGGAGGCGGCAGAGCGCCACGCGGCGCCGCTCGCCGCCCGAGAGGGTCGAGACGTCGGCATCGCCCGGCGGGCAGCGCAGCGCGTCCATCGCGATGTCGAGCGTGCGCTGCAGCTCCCAGCCATTGCAGGCGTCGATCTTCTCCTGCAGCTCGGCCTGCTCGGCCATGAGGTCGTTCATGGCGTCGTCGTCGAGCGGCTCGCCGAACTTGGCCGAGACCTCGTCGAAGCGGTCGAGGAGCGCCTTCGTCTCCTTCACACCCTCCATGACGTTGCCCAGGACGTCCTTGGCGGGGTCCAGATGCGGCTCCTGCTGCAAAAAGCCCACCTTGACGCCGTCGGCGGACCAGGCCTCGCCCGCATAGTCGTGATCGAGCCCGGCCATGATCTTCAAGAGCGTCGATTTGCCGGCGCCGTTGACGCCGAGCACGCCGATCTTGGCGCCGGGCAGGAAGGCGAGCGTGATGTTCTTCAGGATCTCCTTCCCGCCGGGGAAGGTTTTCGTCAGGTTCCGCATCACATAGATGTATTGGTAGGCCGCCATCGGCACGCCTCCTCGAGAGCGCAAGGGGTGGGGATCGTTGCCGCGGCTTTTATCAGCGATGGGGCAAGATCGGAAGGTGGGGCAACGGGGGCTTGCGTGGGCCGAGGCGCGGTCCCCTTCTGCCGAATGGGATCTCGTGGTGACGGAGGTGATCCGATGCTGCGTATCACGCTGTGCTCGATGCGTGCGCTTCTCGCCGGCATCGAGGCTCTTCTTGGTCCGCTCGTGAGTGGGGGCCGGCGGCCCTCGCACGCCGCATTTCGGGCGCGCCTGCCGTTGCAGGAGGTGCCGAGCGAGGTGGTGGTCGGGCAGGGCCGCGACGAGCGGTGACGACAGGTCACCAGCCCCTGGGCATGCGCGTGCCGTCGATGCGGCGCCGGCTCGTGGAGCGCGGCTAGCCCTTCCGTCTCAGCACCAGGAGCACGACGCCGTCGGCCATGAAGGTGCGGCGGTCGAGGATCTCGAGGCCGGCGGCGGCGAGGTGGTGCTCGGTCGTGGCGTCGAAGCGGGCGGCGAAGGCCCAGCGCAGCCAGGGCGAGAGGCAGCGCCGCCAGAGGCGCGTGCCGAGCTTCTGCGAGGGGTGATAGTCGAGCAGCAGCAGGCGGCCGTCCGGGCGCAGGACGCGCCGCAGCTCGCGCAGGGCCGGGGCCTGGAGCTCGTCGGGCAGGCAGAGCAGCACGAAGGTGATGGCGATCGTGTCGAAGCTGGCGTCGGGGAGGTCGAGCTCGAGCAGGTTCATCTGGCGCAGGTCGACGCGGCGGCCGAGCCGGGTGGCACGGCGGTGGGCGCGCGCCAGCATGGCCGGGCTGGCGTCCACGCCGGTCACCTCGGCGCCGGAGGGGATAGAAGGGCATGTTGCAGCCGGTGCCGACGCCCGCATCGAGGATGCGGCCCCTTGCGTGGCGGAAGAGCAGGGCGCGCAGGTGCTGCTTCCAGCTGCGCTCGTAGACGGCGTCCAGGAGATCGTAGAGGGGTGCTATGCGCTCGTAGGTGCGAAGGCAGCTCTCGATGCGGGCGTCGGCCGGCTCGCCGCCGAGGGACGCTGCGTGCCCGTTCGGCATGGTTCGTCCTCGCAGAAGGGTCTGGTCGCTGGGTGTCTCAGGGGCGCTCGAGCGTGGTTGCCGGCAGGGGGATCGGTCCGCGGAGCTGGCGCCAGGGCCTGACAAAATAGCTGCCGCTGGTGGCGGCGCCGTCGCGCTCGAGCTGGGCCTGGAGCGCGGTCCAGGGCAGGGCCGGGTGGCGATGATGGGTGCCGTGCAGGTTGCTGCTCAAGATCAGCGCGCCCAAGGGCTGGGGGATGCGAAGGTCGTAGCCCTGGTCGGGGTCGGCGAGCGGCCCCTCATAGTGCGGGGCGTTGTCCATGAAGGAGACGAGGAAGGCGCGGCCCAGGAAGGCGCCCGCGAGCCAGGGCCACCAGGGCCCGTAGAGCCAGAGGCTCAGGAGGACCAGGGCCAGGGTGGCGAGGGCGTCGAGCCGGATCCGGCGCAGGCGGCCCGTCGCCAGGAGCTGGCGCTCGGCGCGGTCGGCCATGCCTGCGGCCTCGGGATCGCCCTCGTAGAAGAGGCGGCGGACGATCGGGCGGAGCAGGCGGCGCGGCAGGAGGCTCAAGGGACCGCTCACCGCCTCCACGGTGTAGAGGCCGAAGAGCAGGCGGGGGTAGTAGACGAGGGCCGCCCCGAGCCAGGAGCGCCGGGTCGGGTCGAAGAATTCCGGGCGCTCGGTCGCCCGCGCGTTCAGCGCGTGATGCGAGAGGTGGCCGAAGCGGAGCACGGCGTAGGGTGCGCCGAAGAGGATCGCCAGAAGGCGGCCGAGCGCCTCGTTGGCTCGGGGCCAGGGCAGCAGCCGGCCGTGGATCGCCTCGTGCAGGGTGGCCCAATGCGGCACCGTGGCGAGGATCAGCAAGAGGTAGGCCGGCAGGAGAAGGAGTGGACTCGTGCTCTCTAGGAGGGCCGGCATGACGAGGAGGAGCGTCAGGTTGGCCGCGATGAGCATGACGGCGAGAACAAGATTGAGCGCCGCCGGCACGGCGGCTTCCCGCGATAGCGAGGCCTGCATGACCGTCCCCCGATGGGCGGACGCGGGGCGTCCGCCAGCCTAGCTCAGGACGGTGCGAGGCCTAGGCCTGATCGGTGACGGGATCGTGACGCCCCCTGGGGGCGTCACGCCTCAGCCCAGATAGCGGCGGATGCGCTCGGCCGCTTCCTGGATCGCCTCGGTCGAGGCGGCGTAGGAGAAGCGGATATAGCCTTCGCCGTAGATGCCGAAGCTGGTGCCGCTGATGATGGCGACCCCGACCTCGCTCAAGAGCTCGTCCTGGAGCTGGCGGGAGGTCTTGCCGGTGCCCTCGATGTTGGGGAACGCATAGAAGGCGCCGCCCGGCATGACGCAGCGGAAGCCGGGGATGCGGTTCAGCTCGTCCACGATGATGTGGCGCCGCTTGTCGAAGGTCTCGACCATGCGGTCGACGGGATCCTGGGGCCCGTTCAAGGCCTCGATGCCGGCCCATTGGGTCGCGGCGTTCACACAGGAGTTGACGTTGATCGCGAGCCTGGTCGCGTGCTCGGCAAGGTTGCCGGGCCACACGCCCCAGCCGATGCGCCAGCCGGTCATGGCGTAGGTCTTGGACCAGCCGTCGAGGAGGATGAGGCGGTCCTCGATCTCGGGATATTGGGTCAGGGAGGCGTGCGGCACGCCGTCGTAGCACATGCGCGCATAGATCTCGTCGGACATGACGACGACGTGCGGGAAGCGCTCGAGGCCCTTCACGAAGGCGTCGAGCTCGGACTTGGGGACGATGCCGCCCGTGGGGTTGGCCGGGCTGTTGACGATGATGAGCCGCGTCGCGGGTGTTATCTGCGCCAGCACCTCCTCGGCCGAGAAGGCAAAGCCCTTGGATTCGTGCAGGGCGATCGGCACGGCCTTGGCGCCGGTGAACTCGATCATCGAGCGGTAGATGGGAAAGCCCGGGTCCGGATACATGATCTCCGCCCCCGGCTCGCCGAACATCATGATGGCGAAGGCCATCGTGACCTTGCCGCCCGGGACGATGACGATGCGCTCGGGATCGACGGTCACGCCGCGGTTGCGGTGCATGTCCTGGGCCACCGCCTCGCGCAAGGGGAGGATGCCGTTGGCCGGGGTGTAGCCGTGATGGCCGTCCTTGAGCGCCTTGCAGCCGGCCTCGACGATGTTGGGCGGGGTCGGGAAGTCGGGCTGGCCGATCCCGAGATTGATGATGCTCTTGCCGGCCTGGGCAAGGCGCGTGGCGCGGGCCAGCACCTCGAAGGCGCTTTCGGTGCCGAGACGATGCATGGCGGCTGCGAGCTGCATGCTGCTGACCCTCCCTTCCAACGGTGGCGGCGGAACATGCCACCGCCGGCGCCGCTCTGCAATCGCCGGCCCAGTACTTGCCGTCGCAGCTCTCGATACCCACACTCATCTGTCACGGCCGGGGTGTCCCTCGAGGACTGAGAGCATACCCGTGGAACCTGATCTGGATCATGCCAGCGCAGGGAGCCGATCCGAGCGCCCCTCTCCCCGACCGTCCCGCTCAGATCCGGCAGACCCTGCCTTTGCCTGGGGAGGATCGGCCTTGGACTACCCGCGCCTTGCCTGGAACGCGCTCTGCCGCCTGCGCGAGCGGCGGCCGCTCGTTCAGAACATCACGAACTTCGTCGCGATGGACGCCTCGGCCAATCTGCTGCTGGCGATCGGCGCCTCGCCTGCGATGGTGCATGCCGTCGAGGAGGTCGAGGAGTTCGGCCGCATCGCCGATGCGCTCGTCGTCAACATCGGCACGCTTTCGGCAGCCTGGGTCGAGGGCATGGAGAAGGCGGCGCGCGGTGCCACGGCGGCCGGCAAGCCCTGGGTCCTCGATCCGGTGGGGTGTGGTGCCACCAGCTATCGGACCGAATGGGCACGGCGGCTTCTCGAGCTGCAGCCCTCCGTCGTGCGCGGCAACGCCTCCGAGGTCATGGCGCTGGCGGGCGCTGCGGGGGCGGTGACGCGCGGCGTCGACAGCACGGTCGGCACCGAGGCCGCCTTGGATGCGGCGGCAGCGCTGGCCCGCTCGTCCGGTGCCGTCGTGGCCGTCACCGGGGTCACCGACTATGTGCATGACGGCGAGCGCTGCCTCGCGGTCGCCAACGGCCATGCGCTGATGCCTTATGTGACGGCGCTGGGCTGCGCCCTCAGCGCCGTGGTGGCCGGCTTCCTCGTCGTCGAGGGCGATCGCCGGCTCGCCGCCGCCGAGGCGCTGGCCGTGTTCGGCCTTGCGGGCGAGATCGCAGCCCAGGGGGCCACGGGCCCGGGGACCTTCAGGGCGCGCCTTGCCGATACGCTCTATGGCCTGGACGAGGCGACGGTGGTGGCGGGCGTGCGCATCCGGGAGGCGGGCGAGGCGTGAGCCGGCTCGATCCCAGGCTCTACCTCGTCACCGATCCGGGTCTCGTCGGCGACCGCGATCTGCCGGCCCTGGTCGAGGCCGTGGCGCGGGCAGGCGTCACCCTCGTCCAGCTTCGGGACAAGCAGGCATCGACGGCGACCCTGCTCCGCCTCGCGCTGGCGCTCGTGGAGCGCCTGCGGCCGCTGGGCGTGCCGGTGATCGTGAACGACCGGGCCGATGTGGCCCTGGCGGCGGGCGCTGCCGGCGTGCATGTCGGGCAGAGCGACCTGCCGGCGCCGCTTGCGCGTCGCGTGACCGGTGGCGACAAGCTCGTCGGCCTCTCGATCGAGCGTCTGGGGGAGATGGACGGCGCGGGCATCGAGGAGGCGGACTACCTGGCCGCGAGCCCGGTCTTCGCGACCGCGACCAAGGCCGACATCGCCCCGCCGCTGGGGCTCGAGGGGCTGGCGGCGATGCGCGCAAGGACCAAAAAGCCCATCGTCGCCATCGGCGGGATCGATCCCGAGCGTGCGGCCGCGGCGATCGAGCATGGTGCCGATGGGGTGGCCGTGGTCTCGGCCATCCTGGCCGCGGACGATCCCGTCGCCGCGACGGCTGCCATGCGCGCCGTCATCGACGCATCCCTCGCCCGGCGGCGCCGGCTCCGCTAAGAGGAGCAGGTCACCAGCTGGGGGAATCGAGGATGAACAGGGAGAGCGAGGCCTGGAATCGGTCGCTCATCGGGCAGCAGGGCGACAGGTTGCGGATCGACACGCCCGCGCTCGTTCTCGATCTCGATGCCTTCGAGGCGAACGTCGCGACGATGGCGAAGCTCGCGGCCGAGCGCGGCATCGGCCTTCGGCCGCACGCCAAGACCCACAAATCCGTCGAGATCGCCCGCCGGCAGCTCGCCGCGGGTGCCGTCGGGATCTGCTGCGCCAAGATCTCCGAGGCCGAGGCGCTGGCCGCGGGCGGGCTCGACCATCTGCACCTCACCTCGGCGATCCTCGGGCAGAGCAAGCTGCCCCGTCTCCTCGAGCTCAACGCCAAGCTCGAGGATCTCACGCTGGTGACCGACGACCCGGCCCATGCGCGCGAGCTGGCCGAGGCGGCGGCCGGGGCCGGCCAGACGCTGCGCGTGCTGATCGTGGTCGATGTCGGCGCGCACCGTTTCGGCGTGACCAGGACCGAGGACGTGATCGAGCTCGCGAAGCTGGTGGCGGCCAGCCCCTCGCTGAAGCTCGAGGGCATCCAGGGCTATGCGGGTCAGGTCCAGCATATCCACGACTACGAGACGCGCCGCAGCCAGTCGCACGCCGCCGTCCAGCCGCTGAAGCACGCCCGGGACGCCCTTCTCGAGGCCGGGTTTCCCTGCCCGATCGTCACGGGTGCTGGCACCGGCACGCACGACTTCGAGCACGAGCTGAAGATCTTCACCGACATCCAGGTGGGCTCCTACATCTTCATGGATGTCGACTACGACGCGGTGCAGCTGACCGCCGACGGCAGCAGGCGCTTCAAGAACGCGCTCTTCATCGCGACGCGGGTCGTGAGCGCCCGGCATCCGGGCTTCGTCACGACCGATGCGGGCAGCAAGAGCTTCGCGGTCGACGGCCCCAAGCCCGTCGTCTTCTCGGGTGCTCCCGAAGGGTCCACCTACGCCATGGCCGGCGACCAGTTCGGCCGGCTCACGGTGCCCGAGGGGGAGCCCCTGCCGCCGCTCGGCACGCTCGTCGCCTGCGTCGTGCCGCACTGCGATCCGAACGTTAACCTCTACGACGTCTACACCTGCGTGCGCGGCGACAAGGTCGAGGCGCTGTGGCCCGTGGACGCGCGCGGCGGCACCAGCTGAGCAACCGGTGGGCCGCCCGGTCGGGGAGGCTTCCATGCGGGCACCGCGGATGACGCTCGAGGCGTTCGAGGCCTTGGCGACCGAAGGGGTGCCCTATGTGGGCCAGCTCGGCTGCCGGGTCGAGCGCTTCGCGTGGGGGGCGGTCGACGTGCGGCTGCCCTACCGGGACATGCTGCTGCGGCCCGGCGGGACGGTCTGCGGCCCGGCGATGATGGCCCTGGCGGACATCACCCTTTATGGCGTCGTGCTCTCGATGATCGGCCCGGTCGAGCTCGCGGTGACGACGGACCTCAACGTCCATTTCCTGCGCAAGCCGGCACCTGGCGATCTTCTCGCCCGCGGCCGCATCCTCAAGCTCGGCACGCGGCTCGCCGTGGGCGAGGTCGAGATCCTGCCCCACGGCAAGGACGAGAGCGTGGCCCACGTGGTCGGCACCTACGCCATTCCCGGCCAGCGTCCCTAGGAGGCGCGTCTCTTGATGGCGATCGCGCTGCCCGCCCGGTTCAAGCCCATCGCCAACGTTCTGGCCGAGCCGCTCTACGGCCGCTACGTGGCCGGCAACAGCATCTCGCTGATCGGCACCTGGCTGCAGCGCACGGCGGTGGGCTGGCTCGCCTGGGAGCTCACCCATTCCACAACCTGGGTGGGGCTCGCCTCCTTCGCGGACCTCTTCCCGACCGTCTTCATCGGCCCCTTCGGCGGGGTGCTGGCCGACCGGATGCCGCGCCGCCGCATCATGCTCGTGACCCAGATCCTTCTGGCGATCCTGGCTGGCCTCCTCTGCCTGCTCGTCTTCTCGGGCATGATGACGGCGCCGCTGCTCGTCGTCCTCGTCATGGTCCAAGGCAGCCTCGCCGGCCTCAACCAGCCGGCGCGCCTCGCCCTGATCCCCGACCTCGTGAGCGCCGAGCACCTGCCGGCCGCAGTGGCGGTCAACAGCATCGTCTTCAATGGTGCCCGGTTCGTCGGCCCGGCGCTCGCCGGCATCGTGCTGGCGACGCTGGGCCTGCCCGCCGCCTTCGGGCTCAACGCGCTGAGCTTTCTTGCCTTCATCTGGGCGCTGCTCGGCATCAGGCCGGACGAGAGCCGGCGCAGGGGCGGCAGGAAGAGCGTGCTGGCCGACCTGGGCGAGGGCGTTCTCTATGTCGCCCGCCACCCTGCGCTGGGGCCGCTGCTCCTGGCCCTGGCGCTGGCCGCCGTTCTCGTGCGGCCGCTGGCCGAGCTGCTGCCGGGCTTTGCCGGGCAGGTCTTCGGCGGCGGCGTCCAGACCCTGGCGCTCCTGAGCTCGACCCTGGGGGTGGGTGCCGTGCTGGGCGGGCTCTGGGTCGCCGGCCAGGACCGCCATAGGCTCCTGCCGCGCTGCCTGATGGCGCTGGCGGCCGTGACCCTGGCGGCCTTCGGCTTTGCGCTGGACAGGACGCTTTGGATCGCGGTGCCGACGATAGCGCTCTGCGGCTTCTTCCTGATCGTGCTGGGCGTCAGCGCGCAGACCCTGGTGCAGCTCCACGTCGCCAGCGAGGTGAGGGGCCGCGTGCTCAGCCTCTACGGCCTCATCTTCCGTGGCGGGCCGGCGCTGGGCGCTGTCGTCATGGGCACCATCGCCGATCGTGTCGGGCTGCAGCTCACGCTGGCCTGCGGCACCTTCGCCTTCGCCTGGGTCTGGCTGTGGCTCTGGCGCTCGCGCGCGAGGCTCGCCGCCGGCCTCGAGGGCGGCAAGGGCGATTGACACAGGCGCCTCCAGCCCCTAAACGACCGGCTCCCGGGGGCCATGCTTGGCTCCCGAGCGTTTCCATGTTGTCCTCTCGCGCGCGGCCCTCAGGGGAGCGATGTGGCGCGGGGACCGATTGGCGGGCCCTAGACCGATGAAGACCTTTTCCGCCACGCCCGGCGACATCGAGCGCGGCTGGTGCGTGATCGACGCCGACGGCCTCGTTCTCGGCCGCCTGGCCGCCATCGTCGCCAACCGGCTGCGTGGCAAGCACAAGCCGATGTTCACGCCGCACATGGACTGCGGCGACCATGTCGTGATCGTCAACGCCGAGAAGGTGGTGCTGACGGGCAAGAAGCGCGAGCAGAAGGTCTACTACCGGCACACCGGGCATCCGGGCGGCATCAAGGAGTCGCGGCCGGCCGCGATCCTCGAGGGCCGCTTCCCGGAGCGCGTGATCGAGGCGGCCGTCCGCCGCATGGTCCCGAGCGGCCCCTTGGGCCGCGACGTGCTGCGCAAGCTCCACGTCTATGGGGGCCCGGAGCATCCGCACCAGGGTCAGCAGCCGCAGCCGCTCGACATCGCCGCGATGAGCCGCAAGAACTCGACCACGGAGGCCGCTCATGGCTGAGACCGCCCATTCCTTTGCCGATCTCGCCCGCCTCCGTCCCGGGCAGCAGCCGCCCATGGCCGAGGTCGAGCAGCCCAAGCCGAAGCTCGACGCCAAGGGTCGCTCCTACGCGACCGGTCGCCGCAAGGAGTCGGTGGCGCGCGTCTGGCTGCAGCGTGGCAGCGGCAAGTTCAGCGTCAACGGCCGCGAGATGCCGACCTATTTCGCCCGTCCGACGCTGCAGATGATCATCAACCAGCTCTTCTCGACGATCAACCGCGAGCGCCAGTACGACGTGATGTGCACGGTGAGCGGCGGTGGCCTCTCGGGCCAGGCCGGCGCCGTCCGGCACGGTCTCAGCCGCGCCCTCATCAACTACGATCCGACCCTGCGCCCGGTCCTGAAGTCGGGCGGGTTCCTCACCCGCGACGACCGCGAGGTCGAGCGCAAGAAGTACGGCAAGGCGAAGGCCAGGAAGAGCTTCCAGTTCTCCAAGCGCTGATCCGACGCCTCTTTTTCCTCTGATTGCCGAACGGCCGGGCTCACCCCCGGCCGTTCGCATGTCCGGTCGGCTGGACAAGCAGCGGGCCATGGGCGGATAAGCGGGCCCGAGCGAGAACGTCCGCACGAGGGGAGGCCGGCATGTTAGTGGTCCTGGGCTCGATCAACGCCGATCTGCTCTTCAAGGTGACGAGGCTGCCGGCCCCGGGCGAGACGGTGCTCTGCCCGAGCTACAGCTTCGCGCCCGGCGGCAAGGGCGCCAACCAGGCCGCAGCCGCCGCCAAGGCCGGCGCCGAGGTGCGCTTCGTCGGCCAGATCGGTGACGACTCCTACGGGTCGACGATGAAGCGCACGCTCGAGGAGGCCGGCGTCGACTGCGGTCACCTGGCCGTGTCGCCACGACCGACGGGCACCGCCGTGATCGGCGTGGACGAGCATGGCGAGAACGCGATCATCGTCGCCAGCGGCGCCAATCTCGACACCAGCGCCGGCCAGGTGCCCGATGCCGATCTCGGCCCCGGCGTCACCGTGCTGTGCCAGAACGAGATCCGACTCGCCGAGAGCCTGGCGATCCTCGAGCGTGGCCATGCCGCGGGTGCCATGACGATCCTGAACCTGGCGCCGGCGGGCCACGTGGCGTCCGAGGCGCTCGATTCCCTCGATGTGCTGATCGTCAACGAGCTCGAGGCGCAGGCGGTGGCCGGCGTTCCGGGGGGCGATCCCGAGACGATCGCGGACGACCTCGCCAAGCGGCACGGTCTCATCTGCGTCGTGACGCTGGGCAAGGCCGGGGCGCTCGCGGTGGGACGCGGCGAGGCGTGGCGCGTGCCCGTCCTGCCGATCACGCCGGTCGACACCACGGGTGCGGGCGACGCCTTCTCGGGCGTGCTCGCGGCCGGGCTCGATGCCCGTCTTCCGCTGGAGCAGGCGCTGCGCCGGGCCACGGTCGCCGCGGCTCTCGCATGCGAGCAGATGGGTGCCCAGTCGAGCCAGCCCACCGCCGCCATGATCGACGCGCGCCTGCCGCAGCTGCCCCCTTCCCAGGCGCTCTGAGGCCCGCTCACCGGCTGATCCGGGCCACTGCCGCTCGCGTAGACACGAGCGGGCAATGGAGGACGACAGCGTTGAACCGGAGGCAGGCACTGCTGCTGGCCGCGGGCGGCACGGCAGGCGTGATCGTCGGATCCGCCGCCCGGGCCGCGCCGGATCGCCTGGCGTTCGCGGTCTATCGCAAGGGCGACAAGCTCGGCACCCATGTGATCGACTTCACCCGCGACGGTGACAGCGTCCGCACGCAGATCGCCATCGACATCAGCGTCACGATCGCCTTCATCCCGGTCTACAGCTACCGCCACCGCAATCACGAGCTCTGGCAGGGTGGACGGTTGATCTCGTTCAGCAGCCAGACCGACGACAATGGCGAGAAGCACACCGTCGAGGCGCGGCGCCAGGGCGACGTGATCGACGTCCGGACCGAGGCGAGGCGCTTTCAGATCCCGGGCGACGTGCCGCCCACGACCTGGTGGTACCGGCCGGCGGTGACGGCCGGCCGCTGGCTCGACACGCAGCGCGGCGATCTCCTCACCGCCACGGTCCGTAGCCTGGGTGCGACACCGGTCCAGACGACCAGGGGCGAGATCACGGCGGATCAGTTTCGCCTCGCCGGCGGGATCGACATGGATATCTGGTACGCGGGTGCCGTGTGGGCCGGGATGCTGTTCAAGGGGCGTGACGGCTCGACGATCGAGTACCGGCTGCAGACGCCGCTGCCGGCGGCCGTGGCGGGTGCCGGTTGACCGCAGCGCTGCGGCTCGTCTTCGCCGATCATCTGAGCCGCTCGATCAGCAGCCTGCGCGATCTCGATCCGGAGCGGGACGTGGTGCTGATGGCGGAGGTCGCGGACGAGGCGACCTACGTGCCCCATCATCCCAAGAAGATCGCCTTTCTGTTCTCTGCCATGCGCCACTTCGCCCAGGCGCTCGAGGCGGAGGGGATCAGGGTCGACTATCGGCGCCTCGATGATTTCGACAATCGCGGCAGCTTCCGCGAGGAGCTCGTGGCCGGCGTGGAGCGCCACCGGCCGGAGCGTGTCGTCGTCACCGAGCCCGGCGAGTGGCGCGTGCTCGAGGACATGCGCGGCTGGGAGAAGGCCACCGGTCTCGCGGTCGAGATCCAGGAGGACGATCGCTTCTTCTGCTCGCAGGCAGCGTTCGCGCGGTGGGCCATGGGACGGCGGCAGCTCCGGATGGAGCACTTCTATCGGGCCATGCGCGAGCGGACCGGCCTTTTGATGGAGGCCGAGGGGGAGCCCGCCGGCGATCGGTGGAACTTCGATGCCGAGAACCGCAAGCCCGCCAAGGGCGATCTCGACTTTCCCGCACCTTCGAGGTTCGAGCCCGACGCGACGACGTGGGAGGTGATCGAGCTCGTGCGCGAGCGCTTCGCCGACAATTTCGGCGAGGTGGAGCCCTTCTGGTTCGCGGTGACGCGCGAGCAGGCGGCAGGCGCGCTCGATCACTTCGTCGAGGCCGCCCTGCCGCGCTTCGGCGACTATCAGGACGCCATGCGCGCGGGCGAGGACTTTCTTTTTCACAGCGTCCTGTCGCAATATCTGAATGCCGGGCTGCTGCTGCCGCGCGAGGTCTGCGGCCGCGTCGAGGAGGCCTGGCGGCGGGGGAGGGTGCCCCTCAACAGCGCCGAAGGTTTCATCCGCCAGATCCTGGGCTGGCGCGAATATGTGCGCGGCATCTACTGGCAGAGGATGCCCGGCCTCGCCAAGGAGAACCATCTGGGCAACAGGCGGCCGCTGCCGGCGCTCTACTGGACCGGCGAGACGCCCATGCGCTGCCTCGCCTCGGTGATCGACCAGACGCGGCGGGAGGCGCTGTCGCATCACATCCAGCGGCTGATGGTGACGGGCAATTTCGCGCTTCTCGTCGGCGTCCGGCCGGAGGCGATCTGTGCCTGGTACCTCGCCGTCTACGCCGATGCCTTCGAGTGGGTCGAGCTGCCCAACACGCTGGGCATGGCGATGTTCGCCGACGGCGGCCTGCTCGCCTCCAAGCCCTACGCCGCGAGCGGCAACTACATCAACAAGATGTCCGACTTCTGCGCCGGCTGCAGCTTCGATGTGAGGCAGAAGACCGGGCCCGAGGCCTGTCCCTTCAACTATCTCTACTGGAGCTTCCTCATGGAGAACCGCTCCCGGCTCGAAGGCAATCCGCGGCTGGGCCCGGTCTACCGGACGCTCGACCGGCTGGGCGAGGATCGCCGGAAGGCCATCCGGCGCGACACCGCCACCTTCCTCGATGGCCTCTATCCCGACGGCGGCGGCGCGCATGGCTGAGCGCGTCTGGATCATCGGGGCGAGCCAGGGCATCGGCCGGGCGCTGGCGCTCGAGCTGGCCGGGCGCGGCGACACGGTGATCGCCAGCGCGCGCAGCGCCGGCAAGCTCGCCAGCCTCGAGGAGGCCAGCCTCGAGAAGCAAGGCGCGGGGCGCATCCGGGCGCTGCCGCTCGACGTCACCGATCACGCGGCGGTGCAGGAGGCGATGGCGGCGATCGAGGCCGAGCATGGTGGCATCGACACGGCGGTCCTCAACGCCGGCACGCACCGCCCGACCAGCGCCCAGAGCTTCAAGGCGAGCGAGCTGCGCGTGCTGGTGGAGCTCAACCTCATGGGCACGGCCAACGCGCTCGAGGCGGTGATGCCCGGCATGATCCGCCGGCGGCGGCGGACGGATCGCCATCGTCGCCTCGCTCGTCGGCTATCGCGGCATGCCGACCGCCGCCTATTACGGCGCCAGCAAGGCCGCTTTGGTCAACATGGCCGAGAGCCTGCGCTTCGATCTCGAGGCCGCGGGCGTGCGCCTGCAGCTCGTGAACCCTGGCTTCGTCAAGACGCCGCTCACCGATCGCAACGACTTTCCCATGCCGTTCCTGATCAGCGCCGAGGAGGCGGCCCGGCACATCGCCCGCGGCCTCGCCGGCGACCGGTTCGAGATCGCCTTTCCCTGGCAGCTCGTCTGGATGATGAAGCTGGCGCGGCTGCTGCCTTATGCGCTCTACTTTCCCATGATGGGGCGACGCACGAGACGGCAATGAGCGATGTGGCAGCCAGCGCCAGGGCCTATGCCCGGTTCTGGGAGGAGCTGACGCCGGCGACGGCGGCGCGCTTCCTCGAGGTGGCGCATCCGGAGGTCCGCTTTCGCGATCCCTTCAACGACATCCAGGGCGCCGAGCGTGTGGTGGCGCTGATCGAGCACATGTTCGAGCAGCTGGACGATGTCGCCTTCAGCGTCGAGGACGAGGCGCTCTGCGGCCGCAAGGCGTTCCTGCGCTGGAGCTTTCATTGTCGCCTCAAGCGCTGGCCGCGCGCCCGGCCCTTCGTGATCGAGGGGGTGAGCGAGGTCGTCTTCGACGAGGCCGGCCTCGCCCTGCTCCATGTCGATCACTGGGACGCGGCGGGGCAGCTCTATGAGCGGGTGCCGCTATTGGGCGGTGCCTTGCGGCTGGTCCGCCGGCGCCTCGCCTTTCGGGGCTGAGCCGTCGCCGCCCGGGTCCTTGCGGAAGAAGATGACAACCTCGCCGAGCTCGATGCCGAGCTTGGTGACGGTGCTGCGGTTGAGCATGACGTTCTCGTCCTGCAGCAGCATCCAGTCGTCGAAATGCACCCGCCAGGTCGAGCCGTTCGTGGGCAGGTCGAAATCGTACTGCCAGTTCAGCGCGCGTCCCACGGCCGTGCCCTTGGCGACGCCGACGATATCGCCCGCCCGGCCCTCGTAGTGGCCGTCGCCCAGATTGGTGATCGTCCAGACGCGGGTCTGGCGCTCGCCGTCGCGGTAGAAGAAGTGCTCGGTCATGGTGAGGACCTTGCCCTCGACGCTGCCGTCGATCGTCACCTTGAACTCGCGGCGGATCTTGCCGAAGCGGTCCTGGAAGAAGCCCCACGCTTCCGTCCTGCCCGCGAAGAACTGCTCGGGCAGGAAGCGCGGCGTGGTGCCTTTGAAGTCCTCGGGCTGCATGGAGGTGCAACCGCTGACGAGGAGGACCAGGAGAAGCAGGAAGCGGGCTCTCATCATCTCAATCCCGTGGCTGCCGCGATCTGCCGGCGCAGCTCGGCCTGACGCGGGGCGTCGATCTCGAAGCGCCAGATCAGCCCGGTGGCGACGAGCTTCACGGCGATCGGCAGAAGCGCGTAAAGGCATGTGAGGCCGAGCAGCGCCCCGGGTGGGCTGGCGCCGTCCGTCGAGAAGCCGATCAGTGTGAGGATCGGGAAGGCAACGCCCACGGCGAGCGCCAGGGCGAGCTTGGTGGCCATGCCCCAAAGGGCGAAGAAGAGCGCGGTGCGCCGGCTCCCGCTCATCACCCGGTCGAGATCGACGACGTCGGCCTGCATCGCGTCCGGCAGGGCCATGTCGGCGCCGAGGCTGAGCCCGGTGAGGCAGCAGATCACGGCGAAGGGCAGCACGTCGCCGGGGCCGAGCAGGGGCGTCGCGGCGAAGCCGAGACAGGCCCACAGCATCGCGGCGGCCCAGGCGCGATGCTTGCCGATGCGCCGGCTGAGGCGCAGCCAGAACGGCACCGCCAGCATGCCCGAGGTGAAGTAGAGCAGGAGCAGCGGGCCGGCCGCGGCGGGTGCCTGGATGACCTGGCCGACGAAGAGGATGAAGAGGGTCGCCGGCAGGCCGTTGGCGAAGCCGTTGAGCAGGTAGGCCACGAGCAGACGTCGGAAGGGCGCGTTGGCGAGGATCAGGCCCAGGCCCCGACGCAGCGGCAGGCGCTGTGGCCTCACCTGCTCGGGCTCGCCCACCAGCAGGACCGCCGCCGGCAGGGTGACGACGAGGGTGGCGGCGGTGACGGTGAAGAGGCCGGCCAGCGCTGCGCGGCTTTCCGGCTGTGCGCCGATCAGCACCGGCAGGCCCGCGGCCAGCATCACGCCCAGCATGACGAAGGCCTGACGTGTGCCGGTGATGACCGAGCGCTCGTGATAGTCGGCGGAGAGCTCGGCACCCCAGGCGGTGTAGGCGAGGAGCATCATCGTCCAGGCGAGATAGGCGAGGAGGCTCCAGGCGAGGAGATGCAGGGCTCCCGCCTGCGCGGGCGGCATCAGGAGCTGCCATGTGGCGAGGAGCAGGAGGGGGGCTGCCAGCACCAGCCACGGCCGGCGCTGGCCGAAGCGGCTGCGGGTGCGGTCGCAGATCTCGCCGACCACCGGGTCGGTGACGACGTCGGTGAGCCGGGCGAGGAGGAGGATGCCGCCCACGGTGGCGAGGTCGAGCCCGAGCTCGGAGGCGTAGAAGGTCGGCAGATAGACGTAGAGCGGCAGGTTGAGGGCGGCGAGCGGCAGGGCGAGCCCGCCATAGGCGGCGAGGGTCGGCCAGCCATGCTGTGCCGCGCCCGAACCACCCGTGGCGGGCGCGGGCCTCAGCTCGGCCTCAGCACGGTCTGGACGACGTCGATCGAGCCGGTGCGGAAGCCGGCCTCGCAATAGGCGAGATAGTAGTGCCAGATGCGGCGGAAGCGCTCGTCGAAGCCGAGCCTGGTGATGTCGTGCCAGGCGGCCTGGAAGCGTTCCCGCCAGATGGCGAGGGTACGGGCATAGTCGGCCCCGAAGGCCTCGGTCGTCACCGGCTCCAGGCCGGCCGCCGCATACTCGCGCGCCAGCGCCGCCGGCGAGGGCAGCATGCCGCCGGGGAAGACATAGCGCTGGATGAAATCGGGGCTGTGGCGGTAGTCGGCGAAGTGGCGGTCGGCGAGCGTGATCATCTGCAGCCCGGCGCGCCCGTCCGGGGTCAGGCTCGAGCGCAGCTTGGCGAAGAAGGTGGGCCAGTAGCGCTCGCCCACCGCCTCGAACATCTCGATCGAGGCCAGGCGGTCGAAGCGGCCGGCGATGTCGCGATAGTCCTGAAGCCGGATCTCGACGCGCTCGGCCAGGCCCGCCTCGAAGACGCGCTGCTGCGCCAGCTCGTGCTGGGCTCGGGACACCGTGACGCTGGTGACGCGGGCGCCGAACTCGCGTGCGGCGAGGATGGCGAAGGCACCCCAGCCGCTGCCGATCTCGAGCAGGCGGTGCCCCGGCGCCAGGCCGATGAGCCTGGCGAGCCGCCGGCACTTGTTGAGCTGCGCCTGCTCCAGCTCCTCCTCGTCCGTCTCGAAGCGCGCGGCCGAGTAGAGCATGGAGGGGTCGAGCCAGGCGTCGAAGAAGGCGTTGCCGAGATCGTAGTGGGCGTGGATGTTGCGGCGGCTGCCCTGGCGGTCGTTGGCGCGCAGCGCGTGCTGCAGCCGGCGCAGCCAGCGGTGCGGCCTGCTGCCGTGATAGCCGCGGCCCCAGGCGTCCTGGTTGCGGTCCAGGAGCTCGAGCAGCGTCGGCAGATCGTCGCAATCCCAGTCGCCGGCGATGTAGCCTTCTGCGAAGCCGACGCTGCCGCCCAGGAGATAGCGCCGGGCGACGCTGCCGTTGGCGAGGCGCAGGCTCGCCTCGGGCCCGGGCTCGTCACCACGGAAGCTGCGCGTGGTGCCGTCGGGCAGGCGCAGGTGCAGGCTGCCGCGCCGGAGGTGCCGCGCCAGCGCCAGGATGATGCGGAGGCCCGGAGACCATCCGCGCCAGGGCCGGTGCGCCAGGACACCGATCGTCAAGTCGTTCTGCTCGCTCGTCATCGTGGGCTCATGCATGATCGGAGACAGGCGGCTTTGCCGGCCGGGGCCCGGCGCCCCCCCGCGGAACGAGACGCACGCCTTTGAGCCACAGCCGCAAAGCCTCGTAGTGGATCGCCGCGATGACCTTGATTGTCACGAGAAGATTACTGGCGAGACAGGTTGCGAGGCTGCGATCGGTCAGCGGCAGCCGGCTCCCGGTCTGGGTCGCCACGAGAAGGCAGCCCTCGTCCGTGTATTCCCGGATGGCGATCGTCAGACGCTCGCCCGGCTCGCGCAGCCGGAACCGGTAGCGCGCCTCCATCGGGATGAAGGGCGAGACATAAAAGGCCTTGTCGCAGGCCTGCCTGATCAGGGCATCCGGGCGGTGCCCGGGCGCCAGCGGCAGGACGTAGCAGTGCTGCTCGCCGAAGGTGTTCTTGACCTCGTAGAGGATCGCCGCCAGCCGGTCGCCGCGCGCGTAGCAGAAGTAGACGCTGAGCGGGTTGAAGACGTAGCCCCAAAGGCGGGGGAAGCACAAAAGCATGACCCGCGGCTCGTCGAGGTGGATGCCCCTGGCGGCAAGCGTCTCGATCACCCAGGGCTTGAGCGGCGAGCCGTCGCGCCGGCCGTGGTCCTGGGCCCGAAAGCTCATGATGTTGCGGCGCTCGACCGAGAGCAGCCTGAGGCATCGGCCGATCGTCCCGAGCTCGTCGAGATCGAGCCAGAGCGAGAAGGTGTCGTAGCGGAAGCGGTGCGCGACCGGCATCAGCCGGTGGTGCGTCACCACCCCGCGATAGAGGCAGGAGCGGAGCGGTGCTCGCCTCATAGGGCCTGCGCTGCCACCCGATCCGGCAGGCCGAAGCCGGCCGCGGCTGCGGGCGCGCGGTGCGGCCGGTGCCAGGGCGCCCGGCCACCCAGCCCCTGCGCCGCCGCGAGGCCCGAGGCGAGCCCGTCCTCGTGGAAGCCGTAGCCGAGCCAGGCACCGGCATAGGCGATGCCGCCCCGGCCCTGGATGCGCGGCATCAGCGCCTGTGCTGCGATGGCAGCCTGATCGAGCACCGGATGGTCGTAGGTCATGGCGGCGTGGACCATGGCCGGGTCCGGCTCGCGCAGCGGGTTGAGCGAGACCAGGAGGGGCCGGCCTGTGCCCAGGCGCTGCAGGCTGTTCATCCAGTAGGTGACGGACACCGGGCTGGCCGAGGAGGCCATGGCCGGCCCCAGATAGTTCCAGCTCGCCCAGGCGGCGCGCCGCCGGGGCATCAGCCGCACGTCTTGATGCAGGAAGGCGGTGTTGGGCTGATAGCGGAAGGCGCCAAGGATGCGGCGCTCCTCGGCATCCGCGTCGACCAGCATGCGTGTGGTCTGATCGGCGTGGGTGGCGAGCACGACGCGGTCGAAGCGCATCGTCCGTCCGCCCTCGATATGGACGTGCACGCCGAGATCGCTGCGCTGGACGGCACGCACCGAAGCGCCCGTGACGATGCGGTGGCGAAAGGGTGCCGTCAGCCGCCGCACATATTCCCGCGAGCCGCCCCGCACGGTGCGCCAGCGATGATGGCCGTTGATCGAGAGGAGGCCGTGATTGTCGAAGAAGCGCAGGAAGCTATAGGCCGGAAAGTCGAGGATGGCCGATGGCGGCGCCGACCAGATGGCCGCCGCCATGGGCAGGATGTAGGCGTGGCGAAAGGCCCGGCCGAGGCGCTGGCGCTCGAGAAAGCCGCCGAGCGAGAGCGCCTCCTCGAGACCGCTGTCGAGAAACAGCCGCCCTACCCGGTTGAAGCGCTGGATGTCGCGCAACATGCCGAGGAAGGAGGGGCTGACGAGATTGGCGGGCTGGGCGAACAGGCTCCTGATCGAGCTGCAGCCATATTCGAGCCGGCCGCCAGCCGATGCTGACCGAGAAGGACATGTCGGTCGGATCGGTGGCGACGCCCAGATGAGCGAGCAGCCGGGTGAGCTCGGGGTAGTTGATCTCGTTGTAGACCATGAAGCCCGTATCGACCGGGACCGGTCCGTCCTCGGTGAGCACGTCCACGGTGTGGCTGTGGCCGCCGATGCGGTCCTCCGCCTCCAGAACGGTGATGTCGTGCTCCGCATGGAGGAGCGAGGCGGCCGCAAGGCCGGAAATTCCGGTCCCGACGATACAGATCTGCACCAGCAAGCTCCGCGGCCATCGATGAGGAGCGCCCGTCGACCCTGGGGGAGGAAGAGCCGACGGGCGCCATGCCGATCGGCCGATCGCCAAAGCGGCACCACTGTCTACGCTCGGGGATGGGCGCTGGATTAGGGACCGGCGCGGATATCGCTTCGCCGCAGCGGGTCAGCGCGCGAGGGTCAGGCAGCGGGAGCGACGGTCCAGGAGGCCCGGGAGCTCGGCCGCCGTCGTCGGCCGGGCGAAGAAGAAGCCTTGCGCCTCGTCGCAGCCTTCGCGCACCAGGAAGTCGCGCTGCTCAGCCGTCTCCACCCCTTCCGCCACCACCCGCAGGCCGAGGGTGCGGCCGAGGCTGATGATCGTCCGGGCGATGGCCACGTCGTCCGGGTCGTGCGGCAGGTCGATCACGAACGAGCGGTCGATCTTGATCTTGTCGAGCGGGAAGCGCTTCAGGTAGCTCAGCGAGGAATAGCCCGTGCCGAAATCGTCGAGGGCGATGTTGCAGCCCAACGCGTGCAGCGCCTCCAGCGTGGAGACGGCGGCCGAGCGGTCGCGCATCAGCATGCTCTCGGTGATCTCGAGCTCGAGGGCGGAGGCGGCGAGCCCCGTCTCGTGCAGGATCTGGCCCACCATCTCGACCAGGTCCTGATAGGCGAACTGGGCGGGCGACAGGTTCACCGCCACACGGGCGATGGGCACGCCCGCCTCGCGCCACGCCCGCGCCTGGGCGCAGGCCTCGCGCAGGACGTACTCGCCCAGCTGGAGGATCTGGGCCGTCTCCTCCGCCACCGGGATGAACCGATCGGGGCTCACCTGGCCGAGCTCGCCGTCGTGCCAGCGCAGCAGGGCCTCGACGCCGATCAGCTCGCCCGTGGCCAGCGCCACCTGCGGCTGGAAGGCGAGGCTGAGCGCGCCCGAGGCCACCGCATTCCTGAGCCGGCTCTCGATCAGCTTGCGCTCCTGGAAATGCGCGTTCATGTCGGGCGAGAAGAAGCGGAACGAGCCGCGGCCGGCGGCCTTGGCCTCGTAGAGCGCCATGTCGGCCTGACGCAGCAGCTCGGCCGGGTTGGCGGGCGGCGAGCCCAGCATGGCGATGCCCACCGAGCAGGAGGTGAAGAGCTCCTGGCCGTTGATGCGGAAGGGGGAGCTCAGCCCCTCGATGAGCCGCGAGGCGAGGGTCGCGGCGACGCCGGTGCGCGTCGTGTCGTGCTGGATGATGGCGAACTCGTCGCCACCCAGCCGGGCCACGAGATCCGTCTCGCGCACGAGCTCGCGCAGGCGGGCCGCCACCAGGCGGAGCAGGTCGTCGCCCGTGGCGTGGCCCAGCGTGTCGTTGACGCCCTTGAAGTCGTTGAGGTCGAGGCAAAGGAGCGCCAGGCCCGAGGCATGGCGCTGCGCGGCCGTGACGGCGGCGCCCAGGCGATCGTCGAAGAGCAGGCGGTTGGGGAGCGCCGTGAGCGCGTCGTGGTGCGCCAGATGGTAGATGCTGCGCTCGGTCTCGATGCGCTCGGTCACGTCCTGGCAGGTGCCGATGAGGACCGAGGTGCTGCCGCTCGCCATGGGCTCGATCTCGGCGTCGATGTTGAGGTAGCGGATGGCGCCGTCGCCGCGCCGCGCACGCACGACCACGCTCTGGCGCTCGGCGCCGGCGAGCAGGGCGAGGCGGCCCAGCACCCTCAGACGCTGGCGATCCTCAGGCAGCACCTGCCTCAGCACGGTCTTGAGGGAGAGATCGCTCCCCGATCGCTCGACGCCGAGAAGACGGTACATCTCCTCCGACCACTCGATCCGGCTGCCGGTCACCTCGCGGCGCCACGAGCCGATGCGGGCGATGGCCTGCGAGCGGCGCAGGCTCGCCTCGCTTCGCGAGAGCTCCTCGAGCATCCGCCGGCGGTCGCTGATGTCCTCGTCGATGGTCAGGATGTAGCGGCCGTTGCCGCTCTCGTCGGGGATGACGGCCTTGCGCACATGGTGCCAGGCGGGCGCCTGCCGGCTGTGGTCGACGATCTCCTCGTCGACCCGGTTGGCCGAGGAGGCGAGGAGGCGGCGGTCCAGCTCCTCCATGCGCTTGGCGTAGGCGTGGGCAAGCACGTCGCGGGCCCGCTTGCCCAGCAGGGCGGGGCCCGCCGGCAGGCCGCCGTCCTGGCTCGCGAGGTTCGCCAGCACGAAGCGCCCGGTCTCGATCTCCTGCACGGTCAAGGGCCATGGCAGATGCTCGACGATCGAGCTCAGGAAGGTGCGGCTCGCGGCGAGGCGCTGCTGCGCCAGCACGCGGTCGGTGATGTCGTCGGCGAGGGTCAGGATGTGGGTCGGCTGGCCGCTCTCGTCCCTGACGAGCGCCTTTCGCGCCTTGAGCCAGCGCCTGCCGAGGACGGTGGTCGTCTCGTACACCTGCTCGAGCGGCTCGCTCTCGCCGGCGACGAGGCGGTTGTCGGCGGCTTCATGCGTCGGCGCGTTCTCGACCTCGAGGTCGACGACCGAGCGGCCCAGGATCTGCTCGGGCGCCACGCCCATGACGCGGCAGAAGGTGTGGTTCACCCGCACGTAGCGGCGCGTGCCCACGTCCTTGACCGAGAGCAGCGCCGGCGTCGTGTCGAGCAGCGCGTCGAGGAACCGGTTGGTGCGGTCGAGGCCGCGCTCGGCCTCGACCTCGCGCGTGATGTCGAGATTGAAGGTCAGGATGTAGCGGGGCATGCCGCCGGCATCGGGCACCACGAGCTTGCGCGAGAAGAACCAGTGCATCCGGCCGCCCACGGGATGGGGGAAGCGCTTGTCGACGACCCGGCTCGGCCCTGCCAGCAGCCGATCCTCCGAGGCGTCGATCCCGGCCGCGAGCTCGGGCTCGTAGACCTCGGCCGCGGTACGGCCGACGAGGGCGCGGGGCGACCCGCCCTCCAGCACCCGATCGGTGCCGGTGGCAAAGAGGAAGCGCCGCGTGTGCGCGTCCTTGAGCGCTATCATGCCGGGCATGTAGTCGAGGATCGCCTGCACGAGCCCGCCGTCGACGGCGAGCCCGTCGGCCGTCCTCAGCCGCTCGGTCACATCGTCCAGGACGACGAGAAGCGCGCCGCCGGCATCGTCCGGGCGGCCCAGCGGCACGCGGGTCAGCCGGAGGATCTGCCGCGCGCCGCAGGGCTGCTCGAGGACGTGATCGATCCGCGAGGTCGTCGCCCTGTCGATGGCCTCGCGGTCGTGGAGCTCGAGCTCGCGGGCCAGGCCCGGCGGCACGAGCCGCTCCATGGGCCGAGCCGCCAAGGTGGCTCTCGAGAGGCCGAGCTTGTCGAGAAAGGGCTGGTTGCAGTCGAGGATCTCGAGGCTCGAGGTCTTGAGGGCCCAAGGTGTCGGCAGCTCGTGCGCTATGCGCCGATAGGCGGCCTCGGGCACGCTGCCCGCGTCGTGGCGGGCACGCCTCGTGGGCCTGCCGGGGAGCGGCTCGAGGAAGGCCAGCAGCGTCGAGACGGAGCCCGGCGAGGGGCCCATCGGCACGAGACGCAGCCTCAGCCGACGGCCCCGTGCGGTTCGGAGCACCGTCCAGGTCGGGCGGTGCCCGCGCAGCGCCCGCCTCAAGGCCCGGCCCAGCGGGCCTGCGAGGCGCTGGCCGAGCGGGGGAAGGTCGTGCTTGGCCGGCAGCCGGAGAAGGGTGCAGGCCGCGCTGTTGGCCCGGAGCACGCGCCCCTGGCGGTCGAGCAGCAGCGCGGGTCCGAGGCCGGCCTCGAGAAGCCGGCCGGTAAGATGCGCGCATGGCTCGTTTGCTGCCGACATCGATACCCGAAGAGCGGTCCTTGGGACGTGCTCTCGAGTATTGCCGCGTGATCCTTAATGGAGCGTTGACGCGCCCGGCGCGCGAGCCCTGCGGAGCGGATGGCCGGCAGCGGGCATGACCCGCCGCCGGCCGCCCTTGTTCAGCCCTTGACGTTGTCGGGCATGACCTTGTTGTCCTTCCAGGCCGTCAGCAGCAGGTCGTAGTCGACCGTGACGCCCTGGGGCTTCTCGTTCGCGAGCTTGGGCTTGGGCGAGCGGGTGCCGCCCTCCGACTTCGCGAACCACTCCTCGGCGCTCGTCTCCTTGTTGAGCTTGGGCGCGCAGTCGCCACCGATCTTGGCGCGCTCGAGCCGGGCCATCACCTGGTCCTGCTGCTTTGCCAGATTGTCCAGCGCCTCCTGTGCCGTCTTCTCGCCGGTCACCGCCTGGGCGACATTGGCCCACCAGAGCTGGGCGAGCTTCGGATAGTCCGGGACATTGTTGCCGGTGGGCGTCCAGGCGACGCGCGCCGGGCTGCGGTAGAACTCGACCAGACCGGCGAGCTTCGGCGCCCTTTCCGTGAAGCTCTTGTCGCGGATGTCGCTGTCGCGGATCGGCGTCAGGCCGACATGGGCCTTCTTGAGGGAGGTGGTCTTGCAGACGCAGAACTGGGCGTAGAGCCAGGCCGCCTTCCGCCGGTCGACGGGCGTCGACTTCAGCAAGGTCCACGAGCCGCAATCCTGGTAGCCGAGCTTCATGCCCTCTTCCCAGTAGGGCCCGTGCGGCGAGGGCGCCATGCGCCACTTGGGGGTGCCGTCGGCGTTCATCACCGGCAGGCCTTCCTTGGTGGAAGCGGCGGTGAACGCCGTGTACCAGAAGATCTGCTGGGCGATGGTGCCCTGGCCCGGGACCGGGCCGGCCTCGGAGAAGGTCATGCCCGGCGCCTCGGGCGGCGCATAGGCCTTCAGCCAGTCGATGTATTTCTGCGTGGCATAGACCGCCGCCGGGCCGTTGGTGCCGCCGCCACGGGTGACGCTGGAGCCCACCGGCCGGCAGCCCTCCATGCGGATGCCCCACTCGTCGACCGGCAGGCCGTTCGGCAGGCCCTTGTCGCCCTCACCCGCCATGCTGAACCAGGCGTCGGTGAACCGCCAGCCCAGCGACGGGTCCTTCTTGCCATAGTCCATATGGCCGTAGACGCGCACGCCGTCGATGTTCTTCACATGGTTGGTGAAGAAATCGGCGATGTCCTCATAAGCCGACCAGTTGACCGGCACGCCCAGCTCGTAGCCCTTGACCTTCTTGAACTCCTCCTTCATCTGCGGATCGGTGAACCAGTCGTAGCGGAACCAGTAGAGGTTGGCGAACTGCTGGTCGGGGAGCTGGTAGAGCTTGCCGTCCGGGGCGGTGGTGAACGACTTGCCCATGAAATCGTCGACGTCGAGCGTCGCCAGCGTGACGTCCTTGCCCTCGCCGACCATCCAGTCGGTCAGCGGCACCGCCTTCTGGTAGCGGAAATGGGTGCCGATCAGGTCGCTGTCGTTGATCCAGCCGTCATAGATGTTCTGATCCGACTGCATCTGCGTCTGGATCTTCTCGATCACGTCACCTTCCTGAATGATGTCGTGCTTCAGGTTGATGCCGGTGATCTCGCTGAACGCCTTGGCCATCGTCTGCGATTCGTAGACGTGGGTGTCGATCGTCTCGGACACGACGTTGATGTTCATGCCCTTGTAGGGCTCGGCCGCCGACCTGATCCAGTTGAGCTCCTTGATCTGCTCGTCCCGCGACAGGGTCGAGGGCTGGAACTCGTCCAGCCACTTTTGGATCTCCGGGCTCGTGTCCTGAGCACGGACAATGCCGGGCATGGCGAGCGTCGCGCCCGCAGCCGCGCTCGACAGCAGAAACTGCCGCCGGCCGAGATGCCATTTCGTCATGTCTAGAACTCCCGGATGCGCCTTCCTGGTTGCGGCCGGCGAGGCCGGTCCGTGTCGTTGCGGGTGGGGGGAAGGCATGCCCCGCGCCGCTTCCATTCGTGGGCGCCTCAGCCGAAGCGCATCACGAGAACGAACCAAACAAGGGCGATGCCCGAGCCGTACCACAGCGGCTGCTCGCTGAAGCCCAGCCAGGCCAGGTGAATCCAGGCTGCGCCCAAGAGGCCGATGAACAGCCGGTCGCCGCGGGTCGTCGTCATCGGTAGGAAGCCGCGACGCTCGACCGTCGGCCAGACCAGCTGCAGCGTGGTCATGACGACGAACATGAGCGCGATGCAGGTGAAGAAGATGGCGGTCGGCTGGGTCCAGTACATCGACTGGACGAGCTTCGCCATGCGTTCACCGATGGTCATGTCCATGATGGGCCCGCCTCACACTCGTCCAAGGGCGAAGCCCTTGGCCATGTAGTTGCGCACGAACCAGATCACCAAGGCCCCCGGCACGATGGTGAGAACGCCCGCCGCCGCCAGCGTCGCCCAGTCCATGCCGGCGGCCGAGACGGTCCGCGTCATGGTGGCGGCAATGGGCTTGGCGTTGACCGAGGTGAGGGTGCGCGCCAGCAGCAGCTCGACCCAGCTGAACATGAAGCAGAAGAAGGCGGTGACGCCGATGCCGGACTTGATCAGCGGCATGAACACGCTGACGAAGAAGCGCGGGAAGCTGTAGCCGTCGAGCCAGGCCGTCTCGTCGATCTCGCGCGGCACGCCCGACATGAAGCCTTCGAGAATCCAGACCGCGAGAGGCACGTTGAACAGGCAATGCGCCAGCGCCACGGCGATGTGCGTGTCGAAGAGGCCGATCGTCTGGTAGAGCTGGAAGAAAGGCAAAAGGAAGACCGCCGGCGGCGCCATCCGGTTGGTCAAGAGCCAGAAGAACATGTGCTTGTCGCCGATGAACCGGTAGCGCGAGAAGGCGTAGGCCGCCGGCAACGCCACGGCGAGGCTGATCACGACGTTCTGCGTCACATAGATCAGCGAGTTGATGTAGCCCGAATACCAGGCCGGATCGGTGAAGATGGTGCGATAGCTGGCGAGGGTCGGGTGGCTCGGGAAGAGGGTGAAGCTGCTGATGATCTCCTCGTTCGTCTTCAACGACATGTTGACCAGCCAATAGAGCGGCAGCAACAGGAAGGCGAAATAGAGGAGCAGGCCGATGTGGCGCTTGCTCATCCGGCACCTCCCCGGCCCATGCGGACCATGACGTTGTAGAAGACGAAGCTGAGCGTCAGGATGATCAGGAAGTAGATGATCGAGATGGCCGCCGCGGGGCCGAGATCGAACTGGCCGACCGCCACCTTGGTGAGGTGGATCGAAAGGAACGTGGTGGCATTGCCCGGGCCGCCGCCGGTGACGACGAAGGGCTCGGTATAGATCATGAAGCTGTCCATGAAGCGGAGCAGCACCGCGATCAGGAGCACGCCCCGCATCTTCGGCAGCTGGATGTAGCGGAACACCTTCCAGCGGCTGGCGCCGTCGATGGCGGCCGCCTGATAGAAGGCGTCAGGAATGGCGCGGAGGCCGGCGTAGCACAGAAGGACGACCAGCGGCGTCCAGTGCCAGATGTCCATGACGAGGATGGTGAGCCAGGCCGAGAGCGGGTCGGCGGTGTAGTTGTAGTCGATGCCGATCCCGTTGATGGCCCAGCCGGCAAGGCCGATGTCGCCGCGGGCGAAGATCTGCCAGATGGTGCCGACCACGTTCCAGGGTATCAGCAGCGGCAGCGCCATCAGCACGAGGCTGGCCGAGGCCGCGGCGCCACGCGCCGGCATGGCCAGCGCCAGGGCGATGCCGAGCGGGATCTCGATCAGGAGCACCATCACGCTGAAGAAGATCTGGCGGTAGAGGGCGCCCTGCATCTCCTCGTCCCGCAGCACCTGGACGAACCAGTCGGTGCCGACCCAGGCGGTGGCATTGGGTCCCAGAATGTCCTGGAAGGCGTAGTTCACCACCGTCATCAACGGGATGATGGCGCTGAAGGCGACGATGAGGAAAACCGGCAGGACCAGGAGCCAGGCTCGATTGTTCTGGGTCTTGTCCATGCGTCTATTCCCTCAGGCGACCAGGAGGCCGTCGGCGTAGATCCGGGTCCAGCGCTCGGGCAGGGCGAGCCAGGCCTCGCCCGTCGGCACCGCACGACCTTCCGGAA
The DNA here is from genome assembly GCA_963735065.1 of uncultured Alphaproteobacteria bacterium. Lineage (GTDB taxonomy): Bacteria > Pseudomonadota > Alphaproteobacteria > Geminicoccales > Geminicoccaceae > CAVTJL01. The sequence goes on from CAVTJL010000001.1 coordinate 2,321,061, forward strand.
CCTTGACCTTCAGCTCGTGCCGGGCCAGCCGCGTCGTCACCATCTGGAAATTCCCCAGATCCTGCGCGTCCGTCACCTGCACCGGCAGCGCGTCGTCGCCGACCTCGGCACGCAGATCCAAGAACTCCGGGCGAATGCCGAGCTCGATCTCGCGGGCGTCTTTCGGGACCTTGGCGGCCAGCGCGTCGCCGAGCACGACGCCGGTGCCCTCGATCGCAAGGCCGCCATTCTCGCGCCGGCAGGGGAGGAAGTTCATGCCGGGCGAGCCGATGAAGTAGCCGACGAAACGGTGCGCCGGCCGTTCGAACAGGTCCTGCGGCGTCCCCACCTGAAGCACCTTGCCGTCATACATGACCACCACCTTGTCGGCGAAGGTAAGCGCCTCGTTCTGATCATGGGTGACATAGACGAGCGTCCGGCGGAAGCGCTCATGGACCTGCTTCAGCTTGCGGCGGAGCAGCCACTTCAGATGCGGGTCGATCACCGTCAGTGGCTCGTCGAACAGAATGGCGGCGACGTCGCTGCGGACGAGACCGCGGCCCAAGGAGATCTTCTGCTTCTGGTCGGCGGTGAGGCCGGCGGCGCGACGGCCGAGGATGGGCTGGAGCTCCAGCATCTCCGCCACCTCGGCGACGCGGCGATCGACCTCGCCTTTGGCGATGCCGCGGTTGCGCAAGGGGAAGGCCAGATTGTCGCCGACCGTCATGGTGTCGTAGACGACCGGAAACTGGAAGACCTGGGCAATGTTGCGGGCCGCCGGCGACAGGGCGGTGACGTCGCGCCCATCGAAAAGGACCTGACCCCGGCTCGGCCGCACGAGGCCGGAGATGATGTTCAAGAGCGTGGACTTGCCGCAGCCGGACGGGCCCAGCAGCGCATAGGCGCCGCCGTCCTCCCAGGCGAAGTCCATCGGCTGCAGCGCATAGTCGGCGAGCGTGGCCGGATCCGGCCGGTAGGCGTGGGCGAGAGCCTTGAGCTCGATCTCGGCCATGCCCGCCTCAGCCCTGGCCGGCGCCGCGCGGGGCTGCGCGGAGCGCCCCGTCGCTACCGAAGACGAAGAGATGCTCCGGGCTGACATAGACCGTCACCGCCTCGCCCAGCTGGTGCGAGTGCACGCCCTCGCGCTGCACCACCCACGAGACCTCGTGGTGATGGACATGGACGAAGGTCTCCGAGCCCGAGATCTCGGCGAGCTCGACCTCGGCCGGAATGCCGATCTCGTCCTCGGCCGCGCGCTCGAGCTCCAGGTGATGCGCTCTCACCCCGAAGCGGTAGGAGCCGTCCTTGAGGTCCTCCATGTGCGCCACCAGCGGCAGCTCGATGCCCCGCCCGAGCACGGCCCGCCCGCCGGCGACCCGACCCTCGATCAGGTTCATCGGGGGGTCGCTGAAGATCTCGGCCACCCGCATCGAGGCCGGGCGCTGGTAGACCGCGAGCGTCCTGCCCTGCTGCTGCAGACGCCCCTCGTCCATGACCAGCACCTCACCGCCCATGACCAGCGCCTCCTGCGGCTCGGTGGTGGCATAGACGACGATCGCCTCGCGCCGCGCGAACAGCGCCTGCAGCTCGCTGCGCAGCTCCTCCCGGAGCTTGTAGTCGAGATTGACCAGCGGCTCGTCCAGCAGCAGCAGCTCGGCCTCCTTGACGAGCGCCCGGGCGATCGAGCAGCGCTGCTGCTGGCCGCCCGACAGCTCGGCCGGCAGCCGGTCGAGGAAGGGCTCGATGTGCAGCAGGCCCGCCGCCTCGCGCACCTTTCTGTCGATCTCGGCCTTGGCCTTGCCCTGGCGGCGGAGCGGCGAGGCGATGTTCTCGTAGACGGTGAAGGAGGGGTAGTTGATGAATTGCTGATAGACCATGGCGACGCTGCGCTTTTGCAGCGGCTGGCGGGTGACGTCCTGGCCGCCCATGATCACCCGGCCCTCGGTCGGCCGGTCGAGCCCGGCCATGACGCGCATCAGCGAGGTCTTGCCGGCGAGCGTGGGGCCGAGGAGGATGTTGAGGCTGCCGCTGGCGAGCTCGAGATCGAGGCCGGCGATGTGGGTGACGTCGCCCACGATCTTGGAGACCCCCTCGAGGCGCAGGCTCATGGCACGCTCGTGAGACGGCCTGCCGGCGCCGGCGCGCGGGCGCTCAGATGGCGCTCCAGCGCGCTCACGGTAGCCTGGCCCACCTGCAGCCCGAGCTTGCTGCGACGCCAGAGGATGTCCTCGGCCGTACATGCCCACTCATGGCTCACAAGATACGCGATCTCGGCCTCGAAGACGCCATCGCCGAGATCCTGGCCGAGGTCGGCGATGCTCTGGGCGCCGTCCAGGAGCCGCTCCACCCGGGTGCCGTAGGCTCGCCCGTAGCGCTCGGCCAGCGCCGGCGGCAGCCAGGGGCGAGAGGCCTTGAGGCGGGCGAGGAAGCCGTCGAGGTCGGCCCCCTCGATGTCGCCGCCCGGAAGATGGGCCGGGCCGGTCCAGGCGCCGGCCGTGAAGCCCATGACGGGGCGCAGCTTCTCGAGCGCGTGCTCGGCGAGCCGGCGGTAGGTCGTGAGCTTGCCGCCGAAGACGGAGAGGAGCGGGGCCCTGTCCGGCCCGGCGTCGAGATCGAAGACATAGTCGCGCGTGACGGCCGAGACGTTGGCGCTGGCATCGTCGTAGAGCGGCCGCACGCCCGCATAGGCCCAGACGACATCGGCGGGGGCGATCGGGTTCCGGAAGTAGCGGTCGACGACCCGGCAGAGATAGTCGGTCTCCTCGTCGCTGATGCGCACCGAGGCCGGATCGCCGTCGAAGGCCACGTCGGTCGTCCCGATCAGGCTGAGCCGGTCCTGATAGGGAATGACGAAGACGATCCGCTTGTCGTCGTTCTGCAGGATGTAGGCATGGTCGCCCGGATAGAGCCGCGGCACGACGATGTGCGAGCCCTTGACCAGGCGCACCCGACTGCGCGTCGCGACACCCAGCCCCTCCTCGAGGAAGTGCGACACCCAGGGGCCGGCGGCGTTGACGAGCGCGCGTGCCCGGATGTGCCGGACCGTGCCGTCGGCGCCGACGATCTCGGCGTCCCACGCGGCACCGTTGCGGCGTGCCGACCGGCAGGTGGTGCGGGTCAGCACGGTGGCGCCGCGCTCGACCGCGTCCATGGCGTTGAGCACGACGAGCCTGCTGTCGTCGACGCGGCAGTCGCTGTAGGTGAAGCCCCTTGCGATCTCGGGCTGCAGCGGCGAGCCCATCGGGCCGGCACCGCCGAGCCGCACGGCGGTGGAGCCCTCGAGGATCTGCCGCCCGCCCAGATGGTCGTAGAGAAAGAGGCCCAGGCGGATCATCCAGGCCGGGCGCTGATCCGCGCTGTGCGGCAGGACGAAGGTCAGCGGCCGGATGATGTGCGGTGCGGCCCTGAGCAGCACCTCGCGCTCGATCAGCGCCTCGCGGACGAGCCGGAACTCGTGGTGCTCGAGATAGCGCAGGCCGCCATGGATGAGCTTGGAGGACCAGCTCGAGGTGTGGCCGGCCAGATCGTCGCGCTCGACGAGCAGGACCCGCAGCCCCCGCCCGGCGGCGTCGCGGGCAATGCCGGCACCGTTGATGCCGCCGCCGACGACCAGGAGATCGAAGGTCTCTTGTTCCGCCAACGCGCCTTCCCCGACCGCTGGAGGCCCAACTCATGGACGGCCAGCAATGTGTGAAGTCGAGGATAGCGTGCCGTCTTATGTTCGCAAGCGAAAATGAGAGGCGCCGTCAGGGGCGGCTCTCTTCCTCCGTCTCCTCCTCGCCGCTTGCCACACAGACCCTCACGCTCGACTCCGCCAGGACGCCGCGAAAGGGGAGTGGTGGCTCGGTATCGGTGAAGAGCGCATCGATCTGATCCACGTGCCCGAGCCGCACCATGGCGTTGCGACCGAACTTGGTATGGTCGGCGCAAAGAAAAACCTCGCGCGAATGCTCGATGATGGCCTGCGATACCCTGACCTCGCGATAGTCGAAATCCAGCAGCGAGCCGTCCGGATCGATCCCGCTGATGCCAATGACGCCGAGATCGACGCGGAATTGCCGGATGAGATCGAGCGTCGCCTCGCCAACGATCCCCAGATCCCGCGAGCGCACGACGCCGGCGGTGACGATTACCTCGAAGTCGGGGTTCTCCGCCAGCAGCGCCGCGACATGCAGATTGTTCGTCACCACCCGCAGCTCCTCGTGGTGCAGCAGGCAGCGGGCCACCTCCTCGGTCGTCGTGCCGATGTTCAAAAAAAGTGATGAGCGGTTCGGAATGTGACGTGCAACCAGCCGACCGATACGCCGCTTCTCCGCGTGCATCATGACCTGCCGGTCACGATAGGCGACGTTCTCGACGCTCGAGGGCAGGCCCGCCCCGCCATGGTGGCGCTGCAGCAGCTGCTGGTCGCAGAGGTCATTGATGTCACGACGGATGGTCTGCGGCGTGACCCCGAACTCGGCAGCCAGCGCCTCGACCGTGGCGTAGCCGCTCCGACGGACGCGCTCGAGAATGAGATCGCGCCGGTCCTGGCTTGTTGCCATCGGCTTCTCCTTGGCCCTGAGCTGATGCCCCGCGGCAGCTCGTTAGACCAGGATACTTAGCCGATGCCCTCCTTTTGTCACGCGCGGCGCGGCATGTGGCGTCGTGCGGGCTCGCCTTCTGTCATTGATGCGCGGCCGGGCAGAGGCCAGGATGCCACGAGGCTGGATCATCAAGGGGAGGAAGCGTGGGGATGGAGCCGGAAAGCAAGCACCCACCGCTGCGGCTCGATCGGCCGGGGCGCGGGCGGATCTACAATTCGATCGTCGAGACGATCGGCAACACACCCCTGGTCCGGGTGGCGCGGCTGAGCGCCGAGGAAGGGCTCGTCGCCGATCTGCTGCTCAAGCTCGAGTTCTTCAATCCGCTGGCCAGCGTGAAGGACCGCATCGGCGTCAACATGATCGAGGCGCTCGAGCGCGAGGGGCGGATCGGTCCGGGCGCTACGATCGTCGAGCCCACCTCGGGCAACACGGGCATCGCGCTGGCCTTCGTGTGCGCCGCGCGGGGCTATCGCCTGATCCTCGCCATGCCCGAGCAGATGTCGACCGAGCGCCGCAAGATGCTGCGCCTCCTGGGCGCCCAGCTCGAGCTGACCCCGCGCGAGCAGGGCATGCGCGGTGCCATCGAGCGGGCGCAGGAGCTGCTGCGCGAGATCCCGGGCGCCGTGATGCCCGGGCAGTTCGAGAACCCCGCCAACCCGGAGATCCACCGCCGCACCACGGCGGAGGAGATCTGGGTCGACACGGAGGGGAAGGTCGACGCCATCGTGGCCGGGGTCGGCACGGGCGGCACCATCACGGGCTGCGGACAGGTGCTGAAGGAGCGCAAGCCCGGGCTGCGCGTCGTCGCCGTCGAGCCCGAGGGCAGCCCGGTGCTGTCGGGCGGGGCCGCCGGGCCGCACCTCATCCAGGGCATCGGGGCGGGCTTCGTGCCCGAGATCCTCGAGACCTCGCTGATCGACGAGGTGATCAAGATCGCCAACGAGACGGCGTTCACGATGTCGCGACGGCTGGCGGCGCTCGAGGGCATTCCGGGCGGCATCTCGTCAGGGGCCGCGGTCGCCGCGGCGATCGAGGTGGCGGCCCGGCCCGAGATGGCCGGCCGCACGGTGGTGGCGATCATCCCCTCCTTCGCCGAGCGCTACATCACCACCGCGCTCTTCGAGGGCCTTTGAGGCTCAGTCGCGCCAGAACATGCGCGTGAAGGGCATGACGAGCAGGAGGATCTCGAGGCGTCCTGCGAGCATGCCCAGCATCAGGAGCCATTTGGCGACCTCGGGGACGTCCGCGAAGGTGCAGCAGGGCCCGATGCGACCGAAGCCCGGCCCCACGCCGCCCAGCGTGGTGGCGGCGCCACCCAGGCTCTCCGGCAGGCTGAGGCCCGTGAGCGCCAGGCCCAAAGCCAGCAGCGTGAAGGTCAGGATATAGAGGAAGAAATAGACGACGACGCCGCCCAGCACCGGCTGTGGCACGGGCTGGGCATTGTAGGTCAGCGAGAAGACGCCGCTCGGGTAGAGCTGGCGCCTGACCTGGGCCACGAGCGTCTGGATCAGGATCCAGAGCCTGAACATCTTGATGCCGCCGGCGGTCGAGCCGGTGCAGCCGCCGAGCAGCATCAGGCACAGGAGCAGCAGGAGGACGAAGCCGCCCCACTGGCCGAAGTCCTGCGAGGTGAAGCCCGTGGTGCTGATGATCGAGACCACGTTGAACGCGGCCTCGCGCAGCGCCACCATCACCGGCACGTGCCCGGTCCTGATGCGCCAGAGCGTCATCAGGAGCACGGCGCCGCCGATGACGAAGAGAAAGAGGCGCACCTGCAATTCGCGGAAGAGATGGCCCGGCCGGCCGCGCAGGGCATGGAGATAGAGCGCGAAGGGCATGGCGCTGGCCAGCATGAAGACCGTGGCGATCCACTCGATGGCGGGGCTCTTGAAATAGCCGATGCCGGCATCGTGCGAGGAGAAGCCGCCGGTCGCCACGGCCGCCATGGCGTGGCCCACGGCATCGAACCCGCTCATGCCGGCGGCATAGAAGCAGACGGCGCAGACGGCCGTCAGCAGGACATAGATGAAGCCGATCTGCGCCACCACCTCCGTCGTCTTGGGCACGAACTTGCCGGGCCGCGCCGAGAGGTCGAGCATGAAGAGCTGCAGCCCGCCGACGCGAAGATAGGGCAGCGCCAGGGTGGCGAAGGTGACGAGCCCGAAGCCGCCCAGCCAGATGAGGATGAAGCGCCACAAGAGAATGCCCTTGGGCGCCGTGTCGAGCCCGGTGAAGACGCTCGATCCGGTGGCCGTGAGACCCGAGATCGTCTCGAACACGGAATCGGTGATCCCGTGCGGGCTGGTCGCCAGGATGAAGGGCAGGGCGCCGAAGGCCGTGGCGCCGATCCAGGTCAGGAGCACGGCCAAGATGCTCTCGCGCGAGCCGATCTTGAGGTTGGCGTGGCGGTTGCTGAGGATCAGGATGACCCCGGCGAACACGGAGATGCCGCCGGCTCCGAGGAAGGCCCGGTAGTCGTTGTTGCCCTGCGAGAGGTCGAGAAGGGCGGGCAGCACCATGAAGCCGCCGAGCCCGCAGATGATGGTCCCGACGAAATGGGCGACGGGTGCCAGCTGGATGCCGAAGCGCGAGGTCGAGGCGGCCTCGGGGCCTGCGCTCACGGCCATCGCGCTCCGCCCCCCAGCGCTCCCGTCGGCGGCAGCCGGTGGTCGCTCGCCCGCGCCGTGTCGTGCCCCGCACCGTCGAGGCGCGGGGCGAGCTCACCGCCTATCGCTGGAAGGAGCGTCATGACGCGCACTCCACGCCGCTCGCCTAGGTGATCGACCGAGCGATCAGCGTGGCGCACCTGCAGCTCGCCTGTGCCAGGGGGCAGGCTTCCCCCGCGAGCGTGGAAGCCGTGGCTTCGACGGCGCACATACGTCGGGCTGGACGGTTGACCGGATGGTGGGCGCTGCTGGGTTCGAACCAGCGACCCCTGCCGTGTGAAGACAGTGCTCTACCGCTGAGCTAAGCGCCCGACCGGCCGCGATGTAGGTGGGGGCCGGCACGCTTGTCAAGCAGACGGCCAAACGGCGGCCAGCGCGGCATCGAGCTCGTCGAAGCCGTCGATCACCCGGTCCGCCCCGAGCTCCCGCGCCGGCACCGTCGTGTAGCCGAAGCTGACGAGCACGCAGGGCATGCCTGCGGCACGCGCGGTCAGGAGGTCGTTCCTGCTGTCGCCCACCATGACGGCCTCCGCCGCGGTGGCGCCAATGCGCTCGAGGGTGGCCTCGAGATGGCGGGGGTCGGGCTTGCGCACGGCCAGGGCATCGCCACCCAGGATCGCCTCGATCGGCGGCACCAGCCCGAGGATGCTTGCCAGGGCCTCGGCCGGCCGCTGCGGCTTGTTCGTGCAGATGGCGAGACGAAGGCCGCGGTCGGACAGCCGGGCCAGGGCCTCGTGCACCGCAGGGTAGACATGGCTCGACTGGCAGGGCGCGTCTGTGTAGACGTCAAGGAAGCGGTCAAACAGCCGATCGAGGAGTTGCTCGTCGAACGAGACCCCTGCCGCTTCGAGCCCTCGGCGAACCAGCATGCGGGCGCCGTCGCCGACCATCCGGCGCACCTCGCCCAGGTCCGGCGCGGCTACGCCGATCTCGGCGAGGACAGCGGCCAACACAGCGTGCAGGTCGGGTGCGGTCTCGACGAGCGTGCCGTCGAGGTCGAAGACGACGGCGCGCATCATCGGGCGCTGGGCACCGGTTCGCCCTGGTTGAGGGATGATCTGTTCTTGCGAGACATTCCGTGTCGTCGGGAAAATTGGCGTCACTATGATCGCACATGGTGTCCCGGAGGTGCCGGCCATGCCGGATAAGATCAGCGTGGTCGTGCTGGCGGCTGGCCGCGGCACCCGCATGCGCAACGACGTCCCGAAGGTTCTCCACCCGCTCGCCGGGACGCCGCTGATCGTGCACGTGCTCGATGCGGCAAGACGCCTGGGCGCCACCTCCGTGGTCACCGTGCTGAGCCCCAGGATGGAGGATGTCGCCGGCGAAGTCGAGAAGGCGCTGCCCGGCACATCCGTCGTCGTCCAGGACCCGCCGCTCGGCACCGGCCACGCGCTGGCGGCGGCGCGCGACGCCGTGCCCAAGGCCGGCGACGTGGTCGTCCTCTTCGGCGACACGCCGCTCATTCGCGCTTCCACCCTCGCGCGTCTGGTCGCCTGCCGGCGCGAGGCGAATGCGGCCGTCGCCGTGCTCGGCATGGCGCCTGCCGACCCGCGCGGCTATGGCCGTCTGCGCTTCGAGGGCGAGGATCTCGTCGAGATCGTCGAGGAGCGCCACGCCGACGAGCGCCTGAAGAAAAATGGGCTCTGCAATGCCGGCATCATGGCGTTCGATGCGGCGCGGCTGCCGGAGCTGCTCGATGCCTTGCCGCTGCGCGAGGATCGAGGCGAGTACTATCTGACCGACGCGGTCGCGATCGCCTGCAGGCTGGGCTGGCCGTGCCGTGCCATCGAGGGCGCCTGGCAGGAGGGCGTCGGCGTGAACTCGCAGCGGCAGCTGGTCGAGGCCGAGCGTCTCTTTCAGGATCGCCGTCGCCTGGAGCTGCTGGAGGCGGGCGTGATCATGGTGGCGCCCGACACGGTGCATCTGGCGCTCGATACCGAGATCGCGCCCGGTGCCGTGGTGGAGCCCTATGTGGTCTTCCGGGCCGGCGTGAAGGTCGGTGCCGGCGCCGTCATCCACTCCTTTTGTCACCTCGAGCGGGCGACCGTCGAGGCCGGTGCCGAGATCGGGCCGTTCGCGCGACTCCGGCCGGGCGCCTCGATCGCCGACGGCGCCAAGGTCGGCAATTTCGTCGAGATCAAGAATGCCCGCCTCGCAGAGGGCGCCAAAGCCAACCATCTCGCCTATATCGGCGATGCCACGGTGGGCAAGGGCAGCAACATCGGAGCCGGCGCCATCACCTGCAACTATGACGGGTTCGGGAAATATCGGACCGAGATCGGCACGGGCGTCTTCGTGGGCTCGAACAGCGCGCTCGTGGCGCCGGTGCGGATCGGCGACGGCGCCATCGTCGCCGCCGGCAGCACCATCAATCGCGATGTGCCCGAGGACGGCCTCGCCGTCGGCCGGGCACGCCAGGAGAACCGCACGGGACGCGCTGCGGCGATACGCGAGCGGTTGCGCGAGCGTCGTCGTCGTGGCTGAGCAGCACCTTCCTTGCGGGCCTGCCTAGTCGTCCCGGCACGGGTCTCGCGATCAGGGGAGAACACAAGACGATGCCTCGCCTACTCGCCCTAGGGCTGCGAGCCTTCGCGGTCGGCGCTCTGGCTCTTTGCCTCGCGCATCCCGCCCGAGCCGATGCGCTGGGCGACGTCCGTGCCGGCAACGAGGCCTTCCGCCAGAAGCAGTACGAGGAGGCGATCAAGGACTTCGGCCAGGCCATCGGCTCGGGCGAGCTCAGCACCGCCGCGCTTGCGATCACCTACAACAATCGGGGCGTCACCTACGGCGAGCTCGGCGACTTCGACCGTGCCATCGCCGACTACGAGGCCGCGCTGAAGCTGAAGGCCGAGGACGAGACGACGCTCAAGAATCTGCGCGTGGCCCTCACCCGGCGCGGCGCCGCGAGCGAGGCTGCCGGCAACGACAAGGCGGCGCTCGCCGACTACGACAGGGCGCTGCAGATCGACCCCGAGAGCTCGGCGACGCTGCAGCGGCGTGCCCAGCTCTACATCAAGCAGGGCAAGCTCGATCAGGCGGTGAGCGATCTCGAGCAGGCGCAGCGGGCGGATCCCGGCAATCAGGACGTCAGGGATCAGCTCCTCGCGGCGCGCACCCGGCTTGCCGAAGCGGGCGCTGCCGCCACACAGCCCGATGCGGCTGCCGCGGCGTCGGCACCCGCGCCCGCTTCCGAGCCTGCCCCTCTCGCCACCCCGACCGCTCCCGAGACGGATGGCGCTGCAGCGCCCGCGCAGGCCAGCGAGGCGCCCCCATCCGGGGCGGAGCCTCCCGCGCCGGCAAGCTCCGAGACCACAGCGGCACAGGCGTCGCCTTCGACCAACGCCCCGTCGCCGGCCAAGCCGGCGGCGCCGGAGCCCGCCTCGCCGCCCGTGGCAGCGACGCGACCGGCCGCAACGCCGCCGCCTGCCGCGGAGCCGACGGCGGCCGCTCCGCAGCAGCCGGCGGAGTCGGCGAGCGCACCGGCGCCTTCCGCCTCGCCCGGCGCCGAGGCGCGGTCCACGGCCGGGACAACCGCGGAGCAGACCGCGCCGCCGCCCGCCGCCGGGCCGGTGGCGGTGCCGGCCGAGGCATCTCCGGAGGCCGCCGCGCCGCCACAGACGCCGCCCACCGCGCCTGCGCCCGAGGCGACACCCGCTGCGGCAGCGCCCACGACCGCCGAGCAGCCGCCGACGGAGAGCCCGACGCCCGAAGGCCGGCCCTATCGCGTCCGCACCGCCGTCAACTATCACTCCGGGCCGGAGAATGCCGCTCCTGTCCTGGGTGTCATGCACGCGGGCGAGATCGTCCAGGTGGTCGGCGATACGCTGGGCTGGATGAAGATCCCCCTGAAGGACGGACAGTACGCCTACATCTACAAGACGTTCCTCGAGCCTGTCGGCCAATAGGCCTATCTTCCAGGTGCGCTCTTATCGACTTTCGATTGAGATCGCGGCCGAAGCTGCTGTAAAAGGGAGAAGAGCTTAGGGAATTTTTTAATCCTTGCCGCTAACCTGCGACGATCCATGGCGAAAGGGGCTGTGGATGTGTCGGAGTGAAGCAGGCGCAAGGCGCGGGGGATCGAATGGGCGCGAGTGTCACCGGGCGGTTGGCATGCGGCTTGGCCAGCATTCTCATCGCAGGGGGGCTGCTCGTTGGCTCGGCCGGGCACGCCTCGGCCAGGATCACCTCGATCGTCATCGATGACGCGACCGGCAAGGTCGTCTCGGCGGACGAGCCGGACAGGCCCAACTTCCCGGCCTCGCTCACCAAGATGATGACCCTCTATCTGACCTTCGAGGCGCTGCAGGACCATCGCATCTCAATGCGGACGCCTTTCCGTGTCTCGCGCCGTGCCGCGAGCATGCCGCCGACGAGGCTGGGCCTGCGGGCCGGCAGCTCGATCCGCGTCGAGGACGCCATTCAGGCCATCGTCATCAAGTCGGCGAACGACGTGGCCGTGGTGCTGGCTGAGGGGCTGGGCGGAACCGAGTCGCGCTTTGCCAGCCTGATGACCCGCAAGGCCCGCCAGCTCGGCATGACGCGCACCACCTTTCTCAACGCGTCCGGCCTGCCCAATCCCGGCCAGCAGAGCACGGCGCGCGATCTGTCCGTCCTCGCGCGTCACCTGATCGACGACTTTCCCGAATATTACCATTATTTCAGCCAGCGCAGCTTTGCCTATCGCGGGCGGATCATTCCTACCCACAATCGGCTCATGCTGAGCTATCCCGGGATGGACGGGCTGAAGACCGGCTACATCCGCGCGTCTGGCTACAATCTGGCCTCGTCTGCGGTGCGCAACGGTCGACGCCTGGTTGGGATCGTGCTGGGTGGCCCGACCTCGCCCGCCCGCAATCGCGAGATGGCGCAGATCCTCGATTCGGGCTTCGCTTCGATGCGCTCGGAGCCGCTGGTGGCGAGGATCGACGCCAAGCCACGCCGCCGTCCCACGGTCGTCGCGCACCTGGCCCCGCCGCCGCCGGCACCGGCGGCGATCCGGGTCGCCTCGGCATCGGCGGCCGTGGCGGCAGGCGACACGCAAGGCGAGGCCGAGGGTGACGGTGGCGCTGCCATCTATGCGGTTCAGGTCGGCGCCTTCAGCCAGAGGAAGGCGGCGCGCGACGTCGCCCGCAGCGTGCAGGCCCGCATGCGGGACGTGTTGGGCAGCGCCGACATCTCGGTGCCGCGCCTGGTCCGCCATCGCCGGGCGCTCTATCTCGCCCGGCTCAGCGGCCTCAGCGAGGACGATGCCCTGACCGCCTGCGCCACGCTGAAAGCCAAGCGCAAGGACTGCCTGGTCGTGAAGCTCACGGGCACCACGGTCGCCAGCAACTGAGCAGCAGGCCGAGCGGGCGGCGCGCGTCGCCCGTCGAGGTTCGCTCAGAAGTGGCGCCAGCCTGCCGATGACGGCTGCATCGGCCTTCCCTCCTGGTCGAGCAGGGTGAGGCCCGGGTCGGCCACGATCTGGCCGATCTCGGTGACGGCCGTGCCGGCAAGCTGCCCGATCTCCGCGATGCGGTCGCACCGTTCCGCCGGCACGGCGAACAGGAGCTCGTAGTCGTCCCCGCCGCCGAGCGCCGCCGCGAGCGAGCCCGGAAGGCTGGCGGCGGCATCGGACCGCGGCAGCCGGTCCGCCTGCACGACGGCGCCGACCTTCGAGACGTCCAAGATGTGGCCGAGGTCGGCGAGGAGCCCATCGGAGACGTCGATCGCAGCACTCGCCACGCCGCGCAGCGCCCGTCCCAGCCCGAGCCGCGGCTGGGGCGTGCGGTAGCGGTCGATCAGCGGCAGCGCCTCGTCCTCGCTGGTGGCGAGGCCGCGCAGGACCCGGAGGCCCATGGCGGCGTCGCCGAGCGTGCCCGAGACGAAGAGCCGGTCGCCCGGTGCTGCCCCCCTGCGCCGCAGCGCCTGGCCCGTCGGCACGGTGCCGAGGATGGTGAGCGAGAGCACCAGCGGTCCCTCGGTCGAGACCGTGTCGCCGCCCAGAAGGTGCAGGCCGAAGCGCTGCTGGTCCCGGGCGAGGCCCTGGGCCAGCCCCTCGAGATAGAGGTCGGCCATGTCCCGCGGGCGGGCGATCACGGTGAGGTAGCCCAAAGGATCGGCGCCCATCGCCGCGAGGTCGGAGAGATTGACGCGCAGGAGCTTGCCGGCCACGAGATCGGCCGGGTCGTCGGGCAGGAAATGGATGCCCGCCACCATGGCGTCCTTGGCGATCACGAGCTCGCGGCCGGCCTCGAGGGCCACGAGGGCGGCGTCGTCCTCGAGGTCGAGGGCGCCGGGAAAGCCCGCCGCCAGCGGCTTCAGGAGCTGCTCGATCAGGTCGAACTCGCCAAGGGTCATGGCACGGCCTCGTCGAGCCTGAGGCGATGGGCCAGCCGGTCGAGCGCCGCGTTGACGAAGGCCGCCTCGCCGCCGCCGAAGAAGAGGCGCGCGACCTCGATATACTCGTTGATCACGACCTTGACGGGCACGTCCCGGCAGTCGGTGAGCTCGAAGGCGCCGGCCCTGAGGCAGGCGCGCAGGAGAAAGCCGCAGCGCTCGAGGCTCCAGCCCTCGGCAAGGGCGCCGGCGATGGCCGGATCGAGGCGCTCGCGGGCGCCCCAGGCGCCGACGACGATGCGCCCGAACCATTCGCGGTCGACGGCCGGGGAGGGCAGCTCGACCTCGAAAGGCTCGAACAGCTCGGCCAGCCGGTGCGCCCCGAACTCGCGCACCACCACCGCGGCGTCGCCGCCCGTGACCTCGAGCTGGTAGAGCGCCTGGACGGCCGCGAGACGCGCTGCCCGACGCTTGTTCAAGACAGGCTTGGTCGAGTCGCGGCTCATCGGCCGGCGGCGCCGAGCCGGCGGCGCAGGGCTACGAGCGCCAGCGCGGCGACGGCAGCGCCGCCGCCCTTGTCCTGGCGCCGAGGATCGGCGCGCTCGAGCGCCTGCGCCTCGTTCTCGACCGTCAGGATGCCGTTGCCGATGATGATGCGCTCGCGCGTGCCGAGGTCGACGAGCCCGCGGCAGCTCTCGCCCGAGACCAGCTCGTAATGCGTCGTCTCGCCACGAATGACGCAGCCCAGCGCCACGAACGCGTCGAACCCGCCGCCCGACGCGGCCAGCGCTATCGCCGTCGGGATCTCGAGCGCGCCCGGCACGGTCACGATCTCGGTCCGGGCCCCGGCCCGCTCGAGCGCAGCCTTCGCACCCTCGAGCAGGAGATCATTGATCCCGGCATGATAGCGCGCCTCGACGACGAGCACGCGAGCGCCGCCGACGTCGGCCAGCTCGAAGGGGGCGGTGGCTGTGCCGGCCATCAGCGGTTGTCCCCGGCTCGGAAGGCCAGCTGCCTGGCGACGTAGCGCGCGAGCATGTCGACCTCGAGGTTCACGAGATCGCCGATCCGCCTGCGGCTGAGCGTCGTCTCGGTCCAGGTGTGGGGGATGATCACCACGGCGAAGCGGTCGTCCTCCGATTGGGTGATGGTGAGCGAGACGCCGTCGACCGCGATGGAGCCCTTGACGGCCACCATCGGTGCCAGGCCACCCGGCAGGCCGATCTCGATCCGGTGCCCGTCGCCCACGGCCTCGATCGCCGCGATCTCGCCCAGCCCGTCGACATGGCCGAAGACCAGATGGCCGCCCAGCTCGTCGCCCAGCTTGAGCGAGCGCTCGAGGTTGATGCGATGGCCCGGCTGCCACTGGCCGAGCGTGGTCCGGGCCAGCGTCTCCTGCGAGGCCTGCACGCGGTAGGTGCTGGCGGTCTTCTCGGTCACGGTGAGGCACACGCCCGAGTGGGCGACGGAGGCGCCGATGGCGAGATCCCGGGTATCGAAGCCCGGCTCGATCTCGAGCTCGCGCTCGGCCGTGCCGTTCACGCTCCGAACGGTACCGATATGGGTCACGATGCCGCTGAACATCCGCTCCGTCCCAAGCTTGCCGGCCGCAGGACCATCAGACGATCCTCACCCAGGCGACGCTCCTCGACAATGCGGAAGCGCGGCACCTCGGGCATCGCGGCCACGCCAAGTGTCTCGATGGACGGGCGTCCGTCCCCGCCGATGATGGCAGGCGCGGTCGCGAGCAGCAGCTCGTCGACCAGGCCCTCGCGCAACAAGGCGGAGGCGAGAGCGGCCCCACCCTCGATGAGAGCGCGGGTGATACCGCGTCCGGCCAGCGCCCTCAAGGCCTCCAGCGGGCCTGCCGGCGCCGGCAGGCCCAGGATCTCGACGCCGGCAGCGGCGAAGCCGGGGTCGGCCGCTGCCGCCCGCTCGGCGCTGGCCAGCACCCAGACGGGCACCTCCCGCGCCGTTCGGACGAGGCCGCTCTGCAAAGGCAGCCGCAGGCGGCGGTCGATGACCACCCGTATCGGTGAGCTCGCGGCGAGGCCGGGCAGGCGGCAGGTGAGCGACGGGTCGTCGGCCAGCGCGGTGCCGCTGCCGACGACGATGGCATCGTGTGAGGCCCTGAGCCAATGGGCGTAGGCACGCGCCGGCTCGCCGGTGATCCATTGGCTGGCGCCGGTGCGGGTCGCGATCCTGCCATCCAGCGTCTGGGCGAGCTTGACCGTCACGAAGGGCCGGTCGTCGCAGATCCGTCGGTAGAGCCCCGCATGGGCGTCCCGGCAGGCTTCCTCGAGACAGCCCTGGGTCACCTCGATGCCGGCCTCGCGCAGCCAGGCCATGCCCTTGCCGTCGACCCTGGGGTCGGGATCGAGGCAGCCCATCACCACGCGCCTGATGCCGGCCTCGATCAGGGCCTTGGCGCAGGGCGGCGTGCGCCCCCAATTGGCGCAGGGCTCGAGCGTGACATAGGCCGTGGCACCCCGGGCGGCCTCGCCCGCCCGGCTCAGGGCCTCGGTCTCGGCATGGGGGCGCCCGCCGGGCTGGGTCCAGCCCCGCCCCACCACGTGGCCACCCTGGACGATCACGCATCCTACCGCGGGGTTGGGCCACACCCGGCCCTCATTGCGAGCGCCAAGGGAGAGCGCCATGCGCATGAAGCGCTCGTCCGTCGAGCAGGGGCTCATGGCTGCTCGGCGCCCGGCTCCTCGCCCTCGGGCAGCTGGCGGATGAACTCCTCGAAGTCGCGGACCGTGCCGAAGTCGCGATAGACCGAGGCGAAGCGCACATAGGCGACCTCGTCGAGCTCGGCCAGGCGCTCCATGGTGTAGGCGCCCACGGTGGTCGAGGGCACCTCGCTCTCGCCCGAGGTCTCGATGCGGCGCACGATGCCGTTCACGATGCGCTCGATCTGCTCCTCGCTGATGCCGCGCTTGCGCGTGGCGATGCGGATCGAGCGGGCGAGCTTCTCGCGATCGAACGGCAGCCGGCGCCCGTCCTTCTTGATGACGACGAGATCGCGCAGCTGCACGCGCTCGAACGTCGTGAAGCGGGCGCCGCAGCTCGCGCACTGACGCCGCCGACGGATGACCGTGGCGTCCTCTATAGGACGTGAATCCTTTACCTGCGTATCCTCGGAGCCGCAGAATGGGCAGCGCATCGTCCCGTCCGACCTCGTGGCGCGAGGGCCGGACCCTAGCCCAGCGCAGTCGCGGACGGAAGGACGGCGGCCCTCGGGGCATTGCTGCCGGGCTCGTCCCGCCGGCTGCATCTTTCGCAGGGCCTCGCGCGTAGGGCTCAGGGTAAGGGAGCCGCTGCGGCGGGGGAGGGCCTTCGTGGCCCGCTTCGGCGTCCTGCCTTCGACACCCAAAAGCCGATCGAGCAGGAGCCATGACGATGATCGAGCAAGACACCGACCTCGTGGAGCTGATGCGGCTGCGGTCGACGCGCCGCCGCCTGTTCCGGCGAGGCACCCATCTGGCCGCAGGCGCTGCCGCGGCGGCCACGCTGGGCATTGCCGCGCCGACCCCGGCCATGGCCGCGGGCGATGCCGACGTGCTGAACTTCGCCCTCAACCTCGAATATCTCGAGGCCGAGTTCTATCTGCGCGCCGCCTTCGGGCGTGGCCTTGCCGAAGCCGACACGACGGGCCAGGGCGCGCTCGGCCCGGTGACCGGCGGCAGCCAGGTGAAGTTCGGCAACAAATATCTCCAGGCCTATGCGGAGGAGATCGCGATGGACGAGGAGGCGCACGTCAAGTTCCTGAGAAGCGCGCTCGGCAGTGCGGCCGTGGCAAGGCCGGCGATCGACCTCGACCAGAGCTTCCTCACCCTCGCCGCCGCAGCGAAGCTCAAGAAGGCCGAGAAGTTCGACCCCTTCCGCAACCACAAGGACTTCCTCCTCGGCGCCTTTGTCTTCGAGGATGTCGGGGTCACCGCCTACCACGGCGCCGCCACCCTGATCCAGACGCAGGCCTACCTCGCGGCCGCGACCGGCATCCTCGCCGTCGAGGCCTATCATGCGGCCGAGATCCGCACGCTGCTCTTGGGCATGAAGCTGGACGAGGAGGCCAACCAGATCTCGGACGTGCGCGACGCCGTCGACGGCACCAGCGATGACGATCAGGGCATCACGCTGGGCGGCGTGCCGAACATCGTGCCGGCCGACCAGAACGGCATCGCCTTCAGCCGCACGACGAGCCAGGTGCTGAGCATCGTCTATCTGGGGGGCACGGGATCCGGCGGCTTCTTCCCGATGGGCCTGAACGGCGCCGTGCGCTGAAGACCAGGCTGTCTTGAGCTTCGCCGCCCGCGCCCGCGTGAGAGGGCCCGGGCGGCGAAGTCACCCTCCGGGCCCTCGAGCACTCGGGGCCTCGGAGCGATGCGTGATGCAGGCCTCGGCGAGGATGCGGTGGCCGGGTGAGGGAGAGAAGGGCCGTAACACCTGAGACATCTCGGCCGCTGTGCTGCGGCCCCCGGCAGGCTATGGGAGAGCTTGGCAATCCGGCCTGGGCCAGGGGGAGAGCGCGGGGCGATGATCGAGAGACAGCTGGAGCGGGCGCTCTTCGCGAGCCGCTGGCTGATGGCGCCCTTCTATCTGGGGCTGGCGGTCACGCTCGCCCTGCTGATGGTCAAGTTCATCCAGGAGCTGCTGCACGTCATCCCCGACATCCTGAGCCTCAAGGAGACCGACGTCATCCTGGCGACGCTCTCCCTGGTCGACCTCACGCTCGCCGGCAATCTCCTCCTCATCATCATCTTCGCCGGCTACGAGAGCACGGTCTCGCGCCTCGATTCGGTGCCCGTGGAGCATCGTCCGGCCTGGATGGGCAGCGTCGACTTCAGCAGCATGAAGCTCAAGCTCATCGCCTCGATGGTGGCGATCTCGGGAATCCATCTGCTGCGCAGCTTCATGAACATCTCGGCCGCGAGCAAGGCGGACATCGCCTGGCTGGTCGTGATCCACATGGCCTTCGTCGTCTCGGGCGTGCTTCTCGCATTCATGGATTTCCTGACCGCCCGGGCCAAGCGCTAGCCGCGAGAAGGATGCCTCGACGAGCTGGCACCGTCCGCCGCGCGGGGCTAACATCGACCAACGCGGCCCGTCCCGTGGCGTGCGACCGGCCCCATCGGGCGGATTCATGGCGTCACGCTGGCGGCGCGCCGCCCGAGCGCCGCACCGGTCTTCGTCGGCCGGCGCATCTTTCGCGCCATTGAAGCGACTTGGCCCTAGGTGTTAAAGTTACGGTCAATGGTGGCCGCGGCGGTCGCCGCAATCTCTCGTGCGATCCATGTGGAACGAGCGGCTCGACCGACTGACCGACTTTCCCTTCCGGCGTCTCGCCCGGCTCCTCGAGCCGCTGGCAGCGCCTTCCGGCGTCGAGACGTTGGACCTTGCCCTGGGCGAGCCCAAGCACGCGCCGCCGGCCCTTCTGGCCGAGACGGTCGCCGCCAACGCGCATCTCTGGAACCGCTACCCGCCCGTCAACGGCACGGCCGAGCTGCGCCGTGCCGCGGTCGCCTGGCTCAACCGCCGCTATGACCTGCCGCCCGCCTGCCTCGATCCGGACCGGCACGTCGTCACCGTGTCGGGGACCAAGGAGGCGCTCTTCCTTCTGCCGCAGGTCGTGACGTCCGGCACCGTGTCCGGGCCGCCGCCGGCCATCCTCCTGCCCAATCCCGTCTACTCGACCTATGTCGGTGCCGCCGTCATGGCCGGTGCGGAGCCCGTCTATCTGCCGGCGCGCGCCGAGACGGGCTTTCTTCCCGATCTCGACGCCCTGAGCCCGGCGCTGCTGGGGCGGACCGCCGCCTTCTATCTCTGCACGCCCGCCAACCCCCAGGGGGCCATGGCCGACCTCGGCTATCTGCGCCGCCTCGTCAGGCTGGCCCGCGAGCACGATTTCCTGCTCATCCTCGACGAGTGCTACGCCGAGCTCTACTACGGCGACCCGCCGCCCGGCGGTCTCGAGGCGGCGCTGGCCGAGGGCGGCTCGCTCGACCACGTGGTCGTGCTGCACTCGCTCTCCAAGCGCTCCAACGCGGCCGGGCTGCGCGTCGGCTTCGTCGCCGGCGACCCCGAGCTGCTGTCGCGCTTCTCCCGGCTGCGGTCCTACGGTGGCGCCACCCAGCCCATGCCGCTGCAGGCGGCGGCCGCTGCGCTCTATGCCGACGAGGCGCATGTCGAGCGCAACCGTGAGCTCTATCGGCGCAAGTACGATCTGGCCGAGCGCCGACTGGGCAACCGGTTCGGCTTCTATCGCCCGGCCGGTGGCTTCTTTCTCTGGCTCGACGTCGGCGATGGCGAGGCCGCGGCCCGGCGGCTCTGGCGCGAGGCGGGCGTTCGCGTCCTGCCCGGAGCCTATCTCGCCATGGACGACGATGGGGCGGGCAATCCGGGGACGAGCTACATCCGGATCGCCATGGTTCACGAGGAGGCGCTCGTCGATCGTGCGCTCACGAGGCTGGCGGAGGTGCTGGGCTGACTGGGACGGCACGCGGCCGGAGCGGCGGGAAAGCCGCCCGGCACGAAGGACGGCGCAGACGGAGGAGAAAGGAAAGGATGGCCACGCGAGCTTTCGAAGCGCAGCTCGAGCGCCCGGCCTTCGCCTGGATGCAGGGCGCGGCGCGCCGCACCCTGGGCCTCCTGCTGCTGGTCCTGGGCCTCTGGCTGGCGGTGTCGATCTGGGGCTTCCATGCGGGTGACCCCTCCCTCGACCATGCGACCAGAGCCGCGGCCCAGAACCCGATGGGCACGGCCGGTGCCGTGGTGGCCGACCTCATGCTGCAGATCCTCGGGCTCTCCGTGTGGATCCTGGCGGCGGTGCTGCTCGCCTGGGGCCTGCGCATGAGCCTCAACCGCCCGCTCGCCTGGCCCTGGCTGCCTCTCGTCTGCCTGCCTCTGGCCCTTCTTGCCGCCAGCGCCTGGCTGGCCACGCTGCATCCGCTGCCGCCTCAGGGCATCTGGCCCTTCAGGGTCGGCCTCGGCGGCTTCGTCGGCGATTTTCTCTTCGCCCGCTTCCAGCCGCATCCCGGTGACGCGCTCTATGGCTGGATCTCCAGCATCGCCGCGGTGGCCTTGGGCGTGGGCGCGCTGGGCCTGCGATGGGGCGAGAGCGCCTGGGCGCTGGGCCGCGTCGCCGACGCCTCGGCCTGGGCGGGGCGCCAGATGGGCGACGTCGCAGGCCGCGCCGCGCGTGTCTCGACCGATCTCTTGAGCCGGCCCGAGGGCGAGGAGCCGTCTTCGCCAGCGCCAGCGCCGGCGCCGGCGCCGCGGTCCCGGGCGCAGGCCCGGGGGCGGATCGGCCTGGCGGCGGAAGAGGAGGACAAGCCGCACGGGCTGCTCGGCCGTCTCGGTGGCTGGATCCTGAAGGACGACGACGCAGCGCCTCCGGCCGAGCCGTCGCTGCGTCGCGTGCGGCCGCGCCAGGCCGAGCGCGAGGATGTCGAGACCGACAGCCTGTCGATGGCGGCTGCGCCCGACGAGACGGAGGAGGCTGCGTCCTCTCACACGCTCTCCTTCGCAAGGCGCAAGAAGCGGGCCGAGCCTGCGCCAGCCGACTTCAGCGAGCCGTCGCGGCCTGCGCCCGCTGCTTCCGCCGTGGCACCGGTGCCGGCCGCCACCGCCGAGGGCTATGCCCCGCCGGGCCTCGAGCTGCTGGCTCCCCCTGTGCGCCTGACCCAGGCGCGGCTCAGCAAGGAGGCGCTCGAGCAGACCGCCCGCGAGCTCGAGACGGTGCTCGACGATTTCGGCGTCAAGGGCGAGATCGTCGACGCCAAGCCCGGGCCGGTCGTGACGCTCTTCGAGCTGCAGCCGGCGCCGGGCACCCGCTCGCAGCGGGTCATCAGCCTCGCCGACGACATCGCCCGCTCGCTGTGCGCGCTGTCGGTGCGCGTGGCGACGGTGCCCGGGCGCAACGTGATCGGCATCGAGCTGCCGAACGAGGCGCGCGAGACCGTCTATCTGAGGGACATCCTCGAGAACGATCCCTGGCGCTCGAGCGAGGCGCGCCTGGCCCTGGCGCTGGGCAAGGACATCAGCGGCCGGCCCGTCATCGTCGACCTCTCGCGCATGCCGCATCTCCTGATCGCCGGCACCACGGGCTCGGGCAAGTCGGTCGCGATCAACGCCATGATCCTGTCGCTGCTCTATCGGCTCACGCCCGAGCAGTGCCGGATCATCATGATCGACCCCAAGGTCATCGAGCTCAGCGTCTACGAGGACATCCCGCACCTCCTGGCGCCGGTGGTCACCGAGCCGCACAAGGCCGTGGTGGCGCTCAAATGGGTCGTCCGCCAGATGGACGAGCGCTACCGGCTCATGTCGCATCTTGGCGTGCGCGACATCTTCGCCTTCAACCGCCGCGTGCTGCAGGCGCGCGCACGCGGGGAGCAGCCGACGCGGCGGGTGCGCGTCGGCTTCGAGCCCGGCACGGGTGCTCCGATCATCGAGGAGCAGCCGATCGACACGACACCGCTGCCGCTCATCGTCGTCGTCGTCGACGAGGTGGCCGACCTGATGCTGACCGCGGGCAAGGAGATCGAGAACGCGATCCAGCGGCTCTCGCAGAAGGCGCGCGCCGCCGGCATCCATCTCATCGTCGCGACCCAGCGCCCCTCGGTCGACGTGATCACGGGCGTCATCAAGGCGAACCTGCCCTCGCGCATCAGCTTCCGCGTCAGCTCGAAGATCGACAGCCGCACCGTCCTTGGCGACGCCGGTGCCGAGCAGCTGCTGGGGCAGGGCGACATGCTCTACCTGATGCCCGGCGACCGCATCTCCCGCGTCCACGGCGCTCTCGTCACGGACGGCGAGGTCGAGGCGGTGGTGCGCCACCTCAAGGCGCAGGGCGCCCCCGACTATGTCGACGGCGTGACGAGCGAGGGCGAGGCCGAGGACGGGCCCGAGGACACGTCGTCGCTTCTGGGCGAGGGGTCTGGAAGCGGCGGCGACGCGGTCTACAATCAGGCGGTGCAGATCGTCGCCCGCGACGGCAAGGCGTCGACCAGCTACCTGCAGCGCAAGCTCGCGATCGGCTACAACAGCGCCGCCAAGCTGATCGAGCGGATGGAGGCCGAGGGCCTGATCAGCCATGCCGACCATGTCGGCCGGCGGCAGGTCCTGATGGGCCGTGGTGGAGTGGATGGGAACGAGGTCACGCAGGATTATTGAGGCTCCGCGTCCGACGCGGCGGGCTCTGCTCGGCGGTCTCGTCGGGCTCGCCGCCCTGCCGGTCGCGACGCGGGCGCGCGCGGCCCTTCCGCCCCCGAATGCCCAGGCGATCGCCGACGTCGAGGCCTATCTCAACAGCATCCACACGCTCGAGGCGGGCTTCCAGCAGGTGGCGCCCAACGGCGCCATCACGACCGGCAAGGTCTATCTCCAGCGCCCCGGCCGGATGCGCTTCGACTACGATCCGCCCTCGAAGATCCTCATCGTCGCCACGGACTGGCGGCTGATCTACTGGGACGGCAGCATCGGTCAGGAGAACGTCATCCCGATCGCCCAGACGCCGCTGGGCTTCCTGCTCGACGAGCACATCACCCTCTCGGGCAACGTCGAGGTGACGGACGTGGCCTTTCCGCCCGAGGAGATCGCCATCGAGGTCGCCCGCACGGCCAATCCCGACCAGGGCCATGTCGACCTCGTCTTCGCCAAGAAGCCGATGGAGCTCAGGCGCTGGACGGTGACCGACGCGCAGGGCCTGATGACCGAGATCCTGCTGAGGGATCTCCAGACCAACCTCCCGCTCGATCCCGAGCTCTTCCACTGGCGCGACCCCAAGCTCTTCGGCCCGCCCAAGAGCTGAGGGCCGTTGTCGGGACCGGCGCCGACGCCGGCCCCGGCGACAGCAGGCGTCATGCCGACCTAGGAGGGCCGGAGCCCCGCCGAGCCTGAGCAACGCCAGAGGCCGACGGGCGTTTCATAGGGCCGCCAAGCGCCGTGTCGGGCATCGTCCCCGGACGGCTCCTCGAGGACCGAGCCGATGCTGCGCATGTTCGCGATCGACCAGGGCCGCCTGCGGCCGCTGTCGGCGGATCTCGCCGCCGGCCTGCCGGATGGCGCTCTGTGGATCGACCTCGTCGAGCCTTCGGAGGCGGAGACGCAGGCCGTGGAGCAGGGGCTCGGCCTCAAGCTGCCGAGCCTGGAGGCGGTGAGCGGCATCCAGCCTTCGGCCCGGCTGGTCGCCCGCGACGGCACGCTCTTCGCCACCGCCATGGTCCCGGCCGTCCAGCGCGCCTCGACGCCCGTGGTGCCTGTGACCTTCGTGCGCACGGCAGATCGGCTCGTCACCTTGAGCTACGGCGCGGAGGACGTGCTGGGCAGCCTCGCCGACGAGGTCCAGGGCGGCCGGGCCAAGCTCGGCGATGCGCGCGATCTCTTCGCCGTGCTCCTCGAGATGCTCGTCGACCGCATCGCGGACCTGCTCGAGGCCGTGGGCGGAAAGCTCGACCATCTGGGCCGGGCCAGCTTCCGTCACTCCGGCGCCGCCTTGCGACTGACCCATCGGCGCATGTCGATCCGCCGCCGCACCGCAAGGCTCGAGGAGGTCCTGCTCGGGATCGGCGACGAGCACGAGCTGACCTCGCGGTTGCGGGAGAGCCTGCACAGCCTGCTCCGCCTGGTCACCTTCGCGGCCGAGCAGCTGGAGGAGGACGAGGAGGAGCAGGCGGAGAGGCTCAAGGCGATCCAGGGCGACCTGCGCTCGGTCGGCGAGTACGCGACCTACCTGGTCGACGACATGGAGTTCATGCTGGACGCCACCGTGGGGCTGATCGACATCCAGCAGAACAAGGTCATCTACCTGCTCTCGATCGTCAGCGTCGTGCTGACGCCGCCGGTGCTGGTGGCCAGCGTCTACGGCATGAACTTCAAGCACATGCCCGAGCTGGACTGGCCCTGGGGCTATGCCTGGGGGCTGGGCCTGATGCTCGTCTCGGCGATCGGCCCCTTTTTCTTCTTCATGGCCCGCGGCTGGCTCTGAGCCCGCTCGCTGCGCGATTGCCGCGCGGGCTCGACTAATGCATAGTCAAGGTGAGCGAAACTGTGCGCGTCTCGGGCGGCGGCCGACGTGCCATGGCACCAGGGGGATCGGCGGCATCCGGCGCGCGGAGGGTCTGGCATGGGACCGCAAGCCGAGCGATTGACCAGAAGATCCCTGTTGGCCGCAATGGCCTTCGGTGCCTGGGCGCTGGGTGCCGGCGGTGTGGATCGGGCGCAGGCCGGAGCCGCCGTCAACGCCGGCAAGCTCGATGGCGTGGCGATCAAGGGCTACGACACGGTCGCCTACTTCACGGACGGCCGCCCGATCAAGGGCTCGCCCGACATCAGCTACCGGTGGCTCGGGGAGAGCTGGTACTTCGCGAGCGCCGAGCATCGTAGCCTCTTTGCGGGCAACCCGATCAGATATGCGCCGCAGTTCGGTGGCTTCTGCGCGCTCGGGATATCGAAGGGCCACGTGGACCCTGAGGTGCGCCCCGACATCGCCTGGCGCATCCTGGACGGCAAGCTCTACCTCTTCTCCATGCCGTTCGAGGAGGAGTGGACTGCCGATCCGTCCGGGGTCGTCGCCAGCGCCGACGCCAACTGGCCTTCGATCGAGACCGGGCTCGCCGCTCAATAGCGGGCGCCGCGCTCCGGCCGGCCCTCAAGGCATGGGCGAGAAGTAGAGGGTCGTCTCACCGTTCGCCCAGGCGAACGCATCCGTGCCGTGCGAGCCCTCGGGGAGCCGGTAGACCGGACCGCACCTCTTGCGGCCCATCGCGATGGCAGGCGATTGCACGCACAGCATGTCGTCCTCGACCGTGGCGGCGCCGACGAGCATGCCGAAGGGGCGACGGTGCGCGACCTCCCCGTTCGTGTTGGTCTGCTGAAAGAAGGGCTCGCCTTCTGCCAAATGCCCGTCCCAGGTCCGGCCGAAGGTCAGCCTCCTGATCGCGTCGGCATCCAGCCGGTCCTCGGGCCGGCCCCTGAAGTCATAAGGCCACTCGGGCAGGCCCGCCTCGCGCAGCGCGTCCAGGCGCTGTGCCAGATCCTCGGGGCGCCGATGGTGGGCATAGACGAGCCGGAGGCCCTCGATGGAGTCGTTCGGCCACCGCTCGAGCAGGGTCGCCACCGCTGCCCTGGCTTCCGCGAGCTGGCCGAGCCGGGCGTAGGCCATGGCCAGCGTCTCCAGCCCGAAGTCGCTCTGCTTGGGCGCGTCGACCCGCTGCAGTGCCGCCACGGCCTCCTGGTAGCGGCCGTTCATATAGAGGACGAAGCCTCGATAGCTGTGGACATAGGGCGGTGGCCGCGGATTGAGGCGGCTCACGGTGTCCATGGCCGAGAGCGCCTCGGCCGGACGGCCGGCATAGGTCAGCACGATGGCGAGATTGAGGTAGCCCTCCGCGCTGTTGGGATCGAGCGCCACGGCCTTGTTGGCCGAGGCGATCGCCGCATCGTGCTCGCCGTCGAGCATCTGGAGCAGGGCCAGCACCGAGAACGCCCTGGGCGTGTCGGGATTGAGGGCGAGCGCGCGGCTCGCCGCATCGTAGGCCCGCTCGCGCACGATGGCGCTCGGCAGCAAGCGCGTGTAGCTGAAGGCGAAGGTGTCGACGAGCGCCCGTGCGTATCCGGCATAGGCGTCGGCGAAGCCCGGATCGAGGCTGATGGCCCGCCGATAGAAGCCTACCGCGTCGCTGACCGACTTTGGCTCCGCGTTGTACACCTTCTGCTCGGCGCGCAGATAATAGTCGTAGGCCTCGAGGCTCCTGGTCGGCAGCCTGGTGATCTGGCTGCGCTCGGCCTCGGTGAGGCGGATCGCCAGGGCCGCCACGATCTTCTCGATCACATCGTCCTGGACCGCGAAGACGTCGCTGTCGGGCCGATCATAGCGTTCAGCCCAGAGCTGGCTGCCCTTGCGGCCGTCGATGAGCTGCGCGTTGATCCGCACCCGGCCTTCCGCCCGGCGCACGCTGCCCTCCAGCAGATAGCGGACCCCCAGGGCCTCGGCCAGCTCGCGCGGGGTCTTGTCCTTGGCGTCGTAGGCAAAGACGGAGCTGTGCGCGATCACCAGGAGGCCCGAGATCTTTGAAAGATCCGTGATCAGGTCGTCGGTCAGACCGGCCGCAAAGTCGTCGGGTCGGCCGTCGTCGTCGAACCTGGAGAACGGCATGACGGCGATCGAAGGCCTGGCCGAGGCCTCGGATGCTCTATTGTCCGCCGGCATCCGGGCCCCATTGCCACCAGGCCATCCGGTGCCGAGAACGAGCAGGCCTCCCACGGTCGCGGCGATGATCGGGCGCATCCCGGCCCACGTCCGGGGTGCCTCGCCCTTCGTCCTCGCCGGCAGGCCGCCGGCGGTTGGTGTCGCATCGCCGTCGAGAAGCACCTGCCAGGCCTCGACCGGCTCCGCCAGGCTCTTCACGTGCTGGAGCCCCATCGGCGTCAGCGCGAGATCGAGCTTCCTGCCGACTTCCCTGCGGACCTTGCCGGAGATGCAGATGCCGCCCGGCTCGGCCAGCGATTCGAGGCGGGCGGCCACGTTGACGCCGTCGCCGTAGATGTCGTCGCCCTCGACCAGGATGTCGCCCAGATTGATCCCGAGCCTGAACCGCAGCCGCTCGTCTTCCGGCACCGCCGCCTCGCGCTCGGCCATGCCGCGCTGGATGGCCGTGGCACAGCCGACGGCGTCGATCACGCTGCCGAACTCGCAAAGCGCGCCGTCGCCCATGAGCTTGACGATGCGACCGTGGTGCTCCGCGATGAGCGGCTCGATGAACTGCTTGCGATAGGCCTTGAGGCGCTGGAGCGTTCCGACCTCGTCCCGCTCCATGAGACGCGCGTAGCCGACCACGTCCGCCGCGAGAATGGCGGCAAGCCTGCGATCGACCCGGGCAGCAGCCATGGGACGGCCCTCGGCATGATCCCCATTGCAGACTATCAGCTATGGGGTCGCTGAGTCACGCCGATGCCGGGAAAGCCCGGCTGGGCCTTGTCCCTCCGAAGGGATGGCTAGAGAGGAAAATCCCGCTCGGGGTCGACCCCGCAGGTCTCGATGAAGCGCCGGAGCTGCTGGACCTCGCTCGGCGGCAGGCTGTGGCCCGGGCGGCGGTAGACCTCGGTGTGGCCGTTGAGCGAGAGAGCGATGCGGCCGCCATGGCGCTCCTCGACGCTGCCACCGAGCTCGGCGATCACCGCCTCGACCGCGTGCGGATCGATGTTGGCGCTGACCGGATGGGCGAAGAGCGCGTGCAGGGTCTTGCGATGCTTGTGGTTCATGGCCTCACCAGCGGTGTTGATCCCCGTCTTCGAGCACGGCCGGCTTGTGTCGAGCCTTGACCTCGATCAACCCGCCACGACTTCCGTCCACGCCTTTGACCCGGTGAAGGGCCGAGGCTAATGTCCGCGACCCTTCCTCGTCCGGGCCAATCCATGTCGAGCCATCCAGCCGCGGCGGCCGCCCCGCCGTCCGGTGTGCCGAGCATCGGGCACGAGCTGCGGGCGACGCTGGCCCTGGGCCTCCCGCTCGCCCTCTCGCAGGTGGGCCAGGTCCTCATCTATGCGGTCGAGGTGCTGCTGTTGGGCCGGCTCGGCGCCACCGAGCTCGCGGCCGTGACGCTGGCGACGAGCGTTCTCAACCTCTCGGTCATGTTCACGATCGGCGTGGCCCAGGGGACAGCGCCCCTGGTGGCGCATGCGAGGGGTGCGCGGCAGCCGCGCCAGGTGCGCAGGGCGGTGCGGCAGGGCCTTTGGGTGGCCTTTTCCGTCACCCTGCCGCTCGGGCTCGCGCTTTGGTTCGTGACGCCGGTCCTGGGCTGGATGGGCGAAGATCCGGCCCTGCTGCCGATGGCCCAGAGCTACATCCGGGCCGCGGTCTTCGGCCTGCCCGCCGGCGCTGGGTTCATCGTGCTGCGCTCCTTCGTCTCGACCTACGGCCGCATGCGGGCCGTGGTCCTGCTGACGCTGGGTGCCGTCCTCACCAACCTCGTCGTGAGCTGGGCGCTGATCTTCGGCCATCTGGGCCTGCCGGCGCTGGGCGTGCTGGGTGCCGGGATCGGCGCCGCGTCGAGCTGGGTGCTTTTGTTCGTGGGCCTGCTCGTCTACTGCCTTCGCGTGCGGCCGTTCAGGCGCTTTGCCATCCTCGCCCGCTTCTGGCGGGCCGACTGGCCCACCTATTGGGAGACCTTGCGGATCGGGCTGCCGATCGGCGGCGCCCTGATGGTCGAGACCGGCCTCTTCAGCGCCACGATGCTGCTGATGGGCCTCATCGGCACGGTGCAGCTGGCGGCCCACCAGGTGGCTCTCCAGCTCGCCGCGCTCTCCTTCATGGTGCCGCTCGGCATCGCCATCGCCGCCACGATCCGGGTGGGCCTGGCCATGGGCCAGGGCGACCTTCGGGCGGCACGCCTCGCGGGCTTCACCGCGAGCGGCCTCGGCGCCGCCTTCATGATCGGCATGGGGGTGGTCTACTGGGTCGAGGCCGAGCCGCTGGTCGGCCTCTTCATCCCGGGCACAGCACCCGAGGACCGGGCGGCCGCGGCGCTGGCGGCGACCTTCCTGCGCATCGCCGCCCTCTTCCAGCTCTTCGACGGGCTGCAGGTCATCGGCATCTCGAGCCTGCGAGGCATGAAGGACACGGCCGTGCCGATGATGATCGCGGTCGGCGGCTACTGGCTCGTGGGCTTCCCGCTCGTCTGGCTCCTGGCCTTCGAGACGCCGCTCGCCGGCCGCGGCATCTGGCTCGGGCTCGCCGTGGCGCTGGCCACGGTGGCGATCTCGATGCTCCTGCGGTTCGCCCGCCTGACCCGGCCGCGGCCGAGGCCGGTCGCCCACGCGGCCTTGCTCTGAGCGCGGGCCCGTGACAGGCCTCGTGAGGAGGCGGTCCGTCACCGGGCTTCGGAGGACTGGTCGATGAACGTCGCGCATCTCTTCGAGCGGACGGCGCGCCGCGATCCCGAGGCGCCGGCGGTGGCGCTCGGCCGGTCGGTGCTGCTCGACTACGCTGCGCTGGCGCTGCGGGCGGCACGGCTCGCCGGCGCGTTGCGCGATCGCCTGCGCCTTGGTGCCGGTGACCGGGTGGCGCTGATCGCGGCCAACCGTGCCGAGTATCTGGAAGCGCTGCTCGGCACCTGGTGGGCCGGCCTCGCCGCCGTGCCGATCAACGCCAAGCTGCACCCACAGGAGCTGGCTTTCGTGCTCGGCGATGCGGGAGCGAGGCTCTGCCTCGTCTCGCCCGAGCTGGCGCCGGCGGTGGGCGGGCTGGCCGGGGGCCTTCCCGAGCTGGACCGGGTGATCGAGCTGGGATCAGCCGAGTATCGCCGCCTTCTGGACGCCGACCCGCGGCCGCTGGAGCCGACGGACGGCAATGCCATGGCCTGGCTCTTCTACACCTCGGGCACGACCGGCCGGCCCAAGGGCGCCATGATCACGCATCGAAACCTGCGCGCCATGACCTACGGCTATCTGATCGACGTGGATGAGGTCGGGCCGCGCGAGACGATCCTCCATGCAGCGCCCATGTCGCACGGCTCGGGCCTCTATATCGTCCCGCACGCCGCGGTGGGCTCCTGCCAGGTCGTGCCCGAGAGCGGCGGCTTCGATGAGGCCGAGGTGCTGGATCTCTTCGGGGCGCACCGGGGCGTCCACATGTTCGCGGCGCCGACCATGGTGCAGCGGCTCGTCCGCCACGCCCGCCGGCAGGGGCCGGATCCCCGCAACCTCGAGACGATCATCTATGGCGGGGCGCCCATGTACCTGGCCGACCTCGAGGCGGCGCACGAGGTGTTCGGCTATCGGCTGGCCCAGCTCTACGGCCAGGGCGAGAGCCCCATGTGCATCACGGCGCTGTCCCGGCGCCAGCACCGGGCGGCGGCCGAGGCGGGCCGGAGGGACCGGCTGCAGTCCGTGGGCACCGTCCAGCTGGTGGCCGAGCTCAGGATCGGCGATGCCGATGGCCGGCCGCTGCCGGCGGGCGAGGCAGGCGAGGTGATGTGCCGGGGCGACGCCGTGGTGCCGGGCTACTGGCGGAACCCGGAGGCCACGGCCGCCACCATGGGAGACGGCTGGCTCCGCACCGGCGACGTCGGTGTGCTGGACGGTGACGGCTATCTCACCCTCAAGGACCGCTCGAAGGACCTCGTCATCTCGGGCGGCGCCAACATCTACCCGCGCGAGGTCGAGGAGGTGCTGCTGGCGCACCCGGACGTCCGCGAGGTCTCGGTGATCGGCCTCCCCGATCCGGAGTGGGGCGAGCGGGTCGTCGCCTGCGTGGTCGCGGCGTCCGGCATCCAGCCGGCGACGCTGGACAGCTGGTGCCTCGAGCGCATCGCGCGGTTCAAGCGCCCGAAGGAGTATGTCTTCCTCGATGCCCTGCCGAAGAGCAGCTATGGCAAGATCCTGAAGCGCGAGCTGCGCGATCGCCTTGCCACCGGCCGTTCCACGCCCTAGCTGCGGCGGGAGGGGACGGGTCGCTCGCCGCGCTGGCGGGGGACTGGAAAAGGGACATGGGAGGTCGCATGCACGAGGTCGAGGCGCACGGCGCGCGCATTCCTGCTCTGGGCTTCGGCACCTGGCAGCTTTCCGGCAACGTCGCCCGCAGCATGGTCGAGACCGCGCTCGAGATCGGCTACCGGCACATCGACACGGCGCAGATGTACGGCAACGAGGCCGAGGTCGGTGCCGCCATCCGCGAGAGCGGGGTGCCGCGGGACGAGATCTTCCTCACGACGAAGGTCTGGCCGGACAAGTTCCGCAAAGGTGTCTTCCAGCGCTCGGTCGAGGAGAGCCTTGGCCGTCTGGGCCTGCCCTCCGTCGACCTCCTCCTCCTGCACTGGCCCAACGCGGAGGTGCCGCTGGCCGAGACGATGGGAGCACTCGACGAGGTGCGGGAGCGCGGCTGGGCCAAGCATGTGGGGATCAGCAACTTCACGACCAAGCTGATCGACGAGGCGCTGGCCTGCGCCCGCTCGCCGCTCGTTACCGACCAGGTCGAGTACCACCCCTTCCTCAGCCAGGCGGCGGTGCTCGAGAAGCTTCGGGCAAACGGCATGGCGCTCACCGCCTACTGCCCGCTCGCCCGCGGCAAGATCTTCGGCAACCCGACGCTCGAGGCCATCGCCAAGCGGCACGGCAAGTCGGTCGGTCAGGTGGCGCTGCGCTGGCTCGTGCAGCAGCCGGGGGTGATCGCCATTCCGCGCTCGTCCAAGCCCGAGCATGCACGAGCCAACTGGGCGATCTTCGACTTCGCGCTGAGCGACGAGGAGATGAACGAGATCGCGGCGCTGGGCGCGCCGAGCGGTCGGGTCGTCAATGTGGCCGGCGTGGCGCCGGCCTGGGACTGATCCCGGCCGCTCAGTGGCTGTCGCCGCTCATCGTGACGAGCTTGTAGGCGTCACCCGTGCGATCGAAGGTGAAGGTGCGAGAGCCAAAACCTCCGCAGGCGGACTTGGGGGTCAGGCTGTCCTCGTTCCTGACAGCGGAATAGGTGTAGTCGAGATCGAGAACGAGCTGGCTCGCGGTCTCGGTCACCACCTTGGAGTGCGTGATGGCATCGACATGCACCTTGTTGCAGGCACCGCCCTGCTCCGAGGCATGCGCGTCGTAGTACGCGACGATCTGCTGCTGCGCGCCCGGGTAGCGGCCGAGGCCGAACGGGTCGCCGAAGCCCGGCAGGGGGTGACCACCGGCCGTGCAGGCGGCAAGGCCGAGAGCCGCAAGGAGAGCGCCACTCCGAGCGGCCGGCGCGAGCTTCATGGGCGGTCTCCTCAGCGTTGGTCGGACCTCGTGCATTTGCCCCTACTACGCCGGCAGGCCAAGACCGGCCCAGAGGCTAACGGCGAAAAAGGCCCGACGCGGCTTCGCGGTCACGCGTGCCCGACGGGGCCGCTGCCGACGAGCGCGCGCTGCAGCATCACGAGGTCGAGCCACTCGCCCGCGCGGCTGCCCACGGCACGCAGATAGCCGCACACCTCGAACCCCATGCTCTCGTGCAGGCGGATCGAGGCGACGTTGCGGCTGTCGCCCACGACCGCCACCATCTGGCGACAGCCGGCGGCGATGCAGCTGTCGATCAGCGCGCCCAGCAGAAGCCGCGCGATGCCGCGGCGCTGGGCCGCGCGCGCGACATAGATCGAGTTCTCCACCGTGTGGCGGTAGCCGGCCCGCTCCCGGAACGGGCGGGCATAGCTGAAGCCAAGGACGGCGCCCGCCTCGTCCAGGGCGACGAGGCGGGGCAGCCCGGCGGCATGCGAGGCGTCCAGGCGGCGGGCCATCTCCGCGGCATCGGGCAACGGGTCCTCGGCGCAGCCGGGCCCGGTCGCCAGATGATCGCGGTAGAGGCTCGTGATCGCCGCCAGGTGGCTCGTGTCCGCGACCACCAGCCGACAGGGGCTGGTGGTCGCGGCCATGGGTGCGATCGGATGGGCAAGCGCCCCCGACTGGACCATCCCGGTCACTCCGAGCGAGCGAGGGTCAGATGTAGTGGGCCTCGAGCGGCTTGAAGCCGTTGAAGCCCACCGAGGCGTAGGTCGTGGTGTAGGCGCCGGCGCTGCCGATCCTGAGGCGGTCGCCGATGGCGAGGTCGAGGGGCAGCGCGTAGGCCGCGCGCTCATAGAGGATGTCGGCGCTGTCGCAGGTCGGGCCGGCGAGGATGACGGGCGCTCCCGGCCCGCTCCGCGCCGAGCTGATCGGGTACTGGATCGCCTCGTCCATCGTCTCGGCGAGGCCGCCGAACTTGCCGATGTCCAAGAAGACCCATCGTCGCTCGTCCCCGTCGCCCTTCTCGGCAATCAGCACGACCTCGGTCTCGATCACGCCCGCATCGCCGACGAGGCCACGACCCGGCTCGACGATCGTGTCGGGCAGGCGGTTGCCGAAGTGGCGGCGCAGCGCCGCATCGATCGCCAGGCCATAGGCGGCGGCGGTGGGAACGTCGCGGCGGTAGGAGGTGGGAAAGCCGCCGCCGAGATTCACCATGCCCAGCGTCACGCCCACCTCCTCGAGGTCGCGGAACAGCTCGGCCGCGGCGCCGACCGCCATGTCCCAGCTCTCGGGGTCGGTCTGCTGGGAGCCCACATGGAACGAGATGCCCCAGGGGACGACCGGGAGCTCGGCCGCCTTGCGCAGCAGGGCGAAGGCCATGGAGGGCGCGCAGCCGAACTTGCGGGACAGCGGCCACTCGGCGCCGGCACCGCTCGTCAGGATGCGGCAGAAGACGCGGGCGCCCGGTGCCGCCCGCGCGATCTTCAAGAGCTCCGCCTCCGCATCGAAGGCGAAGAGCCTGACACCCATCGCGTAGGCGCGGGCGATGTCGGCCTCCTTCTTGATGGTGTTGCCGAAGGAGAGGCGCGAGGGATCGACGCCGGTGGCCAGCACCATCTCGACCTCGGCGACGCTCGCGACGTCGAAGCAGCTGCCGAGGGCTGCCAGGCGCGTCAGGATCTCGGGCGCCGGGTTGGCCTTGACCGCGTAGTAGACGCGGGCATCGGGCAGGGCCGTCCTGAGCGCCGTGTAGTTCTCCTCGACCCGGTCGACGTCGACCACGAGGCAGGGCGTCATCGGGCGGGTCTCGGCAAGGAAGCGGTCGAGCTTGGTGGTCATCGCGTCACATCTCCTGCGCGACGGCGGTGTTCGGGACGAAGGCGGAGAGAGGGCGCCGGCCGCGATCAGGCGACACGGACGTTCTTGAACTGCCAGGGGTCGGAGGGGTCGATGCTCTCGGGGAAGAGCCGCGAGCGGCCGTCGAGCGGCGTCCAGCTGCTGTAGGCACCCACGACCGGGCCGAGATAGGGCCGCGCAACCTCGAGCACACGCGCAAAGTCGAGCTCGTCGGCCTCGAGGGGGCCCGCGGTCGGATTCTCGATGGCCACGACCATGCCGCCCAGCACCCCCGCCGCGACCTGGAGCGAGGTGGCGCTGTTGAAGGGTGCGAGCTCGCGCGCCTCCTCGATCGAGAGCTGCGAGCCGTACCAATAGGCGCCACGGGCATGGCCCATCAGCAGGACGCCCAGCTCGTCCACGCCGCTGTCGATCTCGTCCATGAGGAGGCGCTGGCTTTTCTGGGGGTGCCAGTTGCGGCCGGCCATCTCGTGGAGCGAGAGCACCGCGTCGTCGCAGGGATGGTAGGCATAGTGCACGGTCGGGCGGTAGCGCAGCTCCGCACCCTCGCGCAGGGTGAAGTAGTCGGCGATCGAGATCGACTCGTTGTGCGTCACGAGAAAGCCGTGGAACGCGCCGGCGAGCGGCGTCCAGGTCCGCACGCGCGTGCCGGCGCCCGGCCGGTCGAGATAGATGGCCGCATCGCAGCCGGCGGGATGACGATGGCCGTCCGCCGGCAGCTCGTGCTCGTGCGTGCCCCAGCCGAGCTCGGCCGGCTGGCAGCCCTCGCTGATGAAGCCGTCGATCGACCAGGTGTTGACGAACTCGTCCGGCTGCTTGCGCGTCTGCGAGAGCTGGGTATCGCGCTCGGCGATGTGCACGGCGCGGATGCCGAGATCGCGCATCAGCCGCGCCCAGTCGGCCTGCCCCGCCGGCGGCTCGTGCCGGAGCCCCGTATCGCGGGCCACGTTGAGGAGCGCCTCCTTGAGGAGCTGCGAGACGAGGCCGGGATTCGCCCCCTGGGCGATCACGGCGGTGGGGCCTCGGCCGAGCTCGCGCTTCACCGCGAGCGCGCTCTCGCGCAGCGCGTAGTTGGAGCGCTGGCTGGGCGTGAGGCTCTCGTCGAAATAGGCGCCCGCCCAGGGCTCGATGCAGGTGTCGAGGTAGAGGGCACCCCGCTCGCGGGCCAGCCGGACGAGCGCCATCGAGCTGACGTCCACCGAGAGGTTGAGGAGGAAGTCGCCTATGCCGAGGAGCGGCTCGATGACCTGGCGATAGTTGTCGGGCGTGATCACCTGCTCGACGAACTCGATGCCGTAGTGTGCCGCGACCTCGCGCCCGCGCGCATCGGCGGTGACGATCAGGATGCGATCCGGCGTGACGTCGAGATGGCGCAGGATCAGGGGCAGCACGGCCTGGCCGATGCTGCCGCAACCGACCATGACGAGCTGGCCCGGCAGGTGCGCGTGGATGCGATGCTCGCTCATGGCGGAGATCTCCTCAAGGCGTGCCGGCCTGCGACCGGCGCGTTGGCAGCAATCAGGTAACGGCAGCCCGCCGGCGCGGGTGCCGCCTAGCTCGGATTCTTGGTCGGCCTGCTCCGCAGGCTCAGGCGCGGGCCTCGCTGGCGGCCTGGGGGCGCTTGCGGTCGGAGGACCGGGATTGCCCGGCAGCGTTCGGCGCCGCCATCGAGGCCTCGAGGCGTGCCAGGCGATCCTCGACCTCGGCGGCCCAGCCGCTCGCGGCGGTGGCCTCGCTCTCGCGGGTCGCGCCGTCGAGCAGCTCGGTCAGCCACTGACCGAGCGTCATGCCACGGGCCCGCGCCGCATCGCCGGCTGCCTTCTGGAGCTGTGCCGGAACGCCGCGCACGGTCCAGCGGCTGGTCTTGTCGACCATCGCCTTCGCCGGTTTCACGGCCTTCCTCTCCTTCTTCGCCATGATGCGTCGTCCAGTCAGCCGTGGCAGCCATGTCTGCCGGGAGCGCGCATATAGGGTCGTCTTTCGGCGCTGGCAAGACAAAAATGTCTGCCGCGGCGGCCACGGCAGACAGAAGGCGTATCGGCCGATGGCTCAGCGGCCGGGCAGGAGGCGAAGCGAGGCCAGTCGCCTTGCATGGGCTGCCACCGCCGCCTCGGCCAACGCCGCCGGCAGCCCGAGGCCGTAGGCCTTCTGCAGATAGGTCAGGAAGTCGTAGATCGTGACCGCCGGGCAGACCTCGAGCTCCAGGAAATAGACCGTCCCGTCGGCGCCGAGCCTGAAATCGAGCGAGAAGTAGTCGCGCAAGCCCAGGAGCCGCACGAGCCGCCTCGTCGCATCGCGGATCGTGGCGAGCTGGGCCGCCCGCCGCGGGTCGCTCGCCGCCTCGATCGCAAGATCGGCCATGTCGAGCCTCATGGGCTTCTCCCGGCTGCCTGCGGTGCCAGGAGCGCGGAGCGACGTCATCGCCAGGCTGTCGTCGAGCGTGGGAAACGGGCGCCGGAGGCCGCCGTCGGTGAGCTCGATCCGATAGACGCCGAGCGGCGGCTCGCCCCGGCCGAGGTCCATGCAGCTCACCCGCACATCCTCGCCCTCGACATAGGCCTGGACCACGGCGTCGTCCCCGTAGCGCTCATGGATGCGCCGCGAGAGGTCGAGCGCGGTCGCGAGGTCGGCGCAGCGCGAGGTGGTGGCGATGCCGATCTTGGCGCCGAGCCTGTTCGGCTTCACGAAGAGGGGCACGCCATGGGGGAACGCTGCCGGCGAGAGCGCCTCGCCGTCGCGCGCGAGCATCGTCTCGGGCGCGCGCACCCCGATGGCGCGGGCCAGCGCCGTGCATCTGAACTTGTCCTGGGCAAGGTGCAGCACCTCGGGGCCGCTGCCGAAGGTGGGAACCCCAAGAAGGGCGCCGAGCGCGCCGACGAAGCTGCCGCGGTAGAAGAAAAAGCCGTCCGTCACGCACCAGAGAAGGGTCTGGGCAGGGTCGGCGCGCTGCAGCAGCGGCAGATAGGCGTCGTGATCGTCGAGGGCGTGGAACGATGCCTCGACCCCCGCCGGGGAGAATGCCTCGGCGATGGGCTGCATGAGCGGGACGAGGTCGGTCGCCTGCGCCAGGTAGAAGGCGACCTCCGCCGCGACGTCGGGCGCGTGCCCCTGCTCGATCAGGCGGGCCCGGCAGGCCGCCTCGGGCTCGTAGAGAACGACGAACCTCCGCAGACGCATCCCCCTTCCTCCTCCGCCTCATGGCCTCGATCCGCGCCATGGCGGCGGGAGGCAGCGCCAGGATATGACAAAGCCGTGCGTTGCGCGTTTACGGCGTCGGGAGGCGTTGATAAAAGGCCCTGCGCCGCCGCCACCCATGCTGCTGCACGGAACCCACGCCCATGAAGCTCCTTGCCGGCAACAGCAACCGGCCGCTGGCCGAGGCCATTGCCGCCTCCCTGCGCATCGACCTCACGAAGGCTACGGTTCACCGGTTCGCCGACATGGAGGTCTTCGTCGAGATTCACGAGAACGTCCGCGGCGAGGACGTGTTCATCATCCAGTCGACCTCGCATCCGGCGAACGACAATCTGATGGAGCTTCTCGTCATCATCGACGCGCTGCGTCGTGCCTCGGCGCGGCGCATCACGGCGGTGGTGCCCTATTTCGGCTATGCCCGGCAGGATCGGAAGTCGGCGTCGCGCACGCCGATCTCAGCCAAGCTCGTGGCCAACCTCATCACCGTTGCCGGCGCCTCGCGCGTGCTCACGATGGAGCTGCATGCCGGGCAGATCCAGGGCTTCTTCGACATCCCGCTCGACAATCTCTTCTCGACGCCGCTGATGGTGCCGGACATCAGGAACAATCTCGGGACGGAGAATCTCGTCATCGTGTCGCCGGACGTGGGCGGCGTGACCCGCGCGCGCGGCTTCGCCAAGCGCCTTGACGTCGGTCTGGCCATCATCGATAAGCGCCGCGAGCGTGCCGGCGTCTCCGAGGTCATGCACGTCATCGGCGACGTCCGCGGCATGCGCTGCATCATCGTCGATGACATCGCAGACAGCGGCGGCACGCTTTGCAATGCGGCGGACGCGCTTCTGCGCGAGGGCGCCGAATTGGTGCAGGCCTATGTGACCCACGGCGTCCTGTCGGCGGGGGCGGTTGCGCGCGTCGCGGCAAGCTCGCTCGATCGGCTCGTCATCACGGACAGCATCAGGCCGACCGAGGCGGTTCGCGTCACCGACAAGATCCGCGTGCTCTCGGTGGCGCAGCTCATGGGCGAGGCGATCACCCGCATCTCGAGCGAGGGCTCGGTGTCGAGCCTGTTCGACTAGCTGTCAACTGTTGGTCTGTCCGGGCGGGCTGGGTCCCGCGGGCCGGAGGGGCAAGGAGCAACGTCAATGACTTCCATGGTGAGCTTCAAGGCCGAGCTGCGCGAGCGGACGGGCAAGGGCGGCGCTCGGGCGCTGCGGCGCGAGGGCAAGATCCCGGCCATCATCTACGGGGGCGGCGAGGAGCCGACCAAGGTCGCGGTGCCGGTCAAGGAGCTCAAGCGCGAGCTCACCATGAACCCGCGCTTCTTCGCGTCCGTTTGCGAGCTCGAGCTCGACGGCAAGGTCTTTCACGTGCTGCCGCGTGACGCACAGCTCCATCCGGTGAGCGAGGCCCCGCTTCACATCGACTTCGTGCGCGCCGAGGGCGGCGCCCGGGTCACCGTCGCCGTCCAGGTCCGCTTCGCGAACGAGCCGGCCTCGCCCGGCCTGAAGCGCGGCGGCGTCCTCAACATCGTCCGACGCGACGTCGAGCTCGTCTGTCCCGCGGACGCGATCCCGGGGGAGCTGATCGTCGACCTCACCGGCTTCGACATCGGCGAGTCGATCCATATCAGCCACGTCAACCTGCCCGAGGGCGTGAGCCCGACCATCACGGACCGCGACTTCACGCTCGCCTCGATCGTGCCGCCGACCGTGGGCGGCGAGGCCGCCGCTGCCGAGGAGACCGCCCAGGCCGCGCCTGCAGGCTGAGCTTCTCTGGGTCCGGCGGCCTGATCCGTGAAGCTGCTGGTCGGCCTCGGCAATCCCGGCGATCGCTACGCGAGGAACCGGCACAATGTGGGGTTCCTCGCGGTCGACGCGATTGCCGAGCGCTATCGCTTTCCGGGTTGGCGCAGCAAGTGGCGGGGCCTGCTCAGCGAGGGCGAGCTGGGCGGTGAGCGGGTCCTCCTGCTGAAGCCGCAGACCTACATGAACGAGTCGGGCCGCTCGGTGGCGGACTCGGTGCGCTTCCACAAGCTCCCGCTCGAGGACGTGATCGTCTTCCACGACGAGCTCGATCTCGCAGCCGGCAAGGTGCGGGTGAAGCTGGGTGGAGGCGTTGCCGGGCACAACGGGCTGCGTAGCATCGACGCCTGCCTCGGCTCCAAGGCGTTCCGGCGGGTGAGGATCGGCATCGGCCATCCGGGGCACAAGGATCTCGTGCTGCCCCACGTGCTCGGCGACTTCGCCAAGAGCGACCGGGACTGGCTCGTGCCGATGCTCGATGCGCTTGCCGAGGCCGCGCCGCTTCTGGTGCAAGGCGACGAGGCCGGTTTCATGAACAAGGTGGCGTTGCTGACCCGCCCGCCCAAGGCGGAGCGGAGCCCGGCGCCACCATCCTCCTGAGCGATCGGGTGCCATGGGCTTCAATTGTGGGATCGTCGGCCTGCCCAACGTCGGCAAGTCGACCCTCTTCAACGCGCTGACCGAGACGGCAGCCGCGTCTGCCGCCAACTACCCCTTCTGCACGATCGAGCCCAACATAGGCCGCGTGCCGGTGCCGGATCCGCGCCTCGCGGTGGTGGCGCGGATCGCGAGGTCGGCCAAGATCGTGCCGACCCAGCTCGAGATCAAGGACATCGCCGGGCTGGTCCGCGGCGCCTCCAAGGGGGAGGGGCTGGGCAATCGGTTTCTGGGTGCGATCCGCGAGGTCGACGCCGTCTTGCACGTGCTGCGCTGCTTCGAGGATCCCGACGTCACCCATGTCGAAGGTGGCGTTGATCCGCTCCGGGACGCCGAGCTCGTGGAGACCGAGCTGCTCCTTTCCGACCTCGAGAGCCTCGAGCGGCAGAAGGAGGCGCTGATCAAGCGTGCGCGCGGCCAGGACAAGGAGGCGAAGGCGCGCCTCGAGCTGCTGGACCGCGTGCTGCCGCCTCTGGGCGATGGCTGCCCTGCCCGGCGGCTGACGCTCGGCGCCGAGGATCGCGCCCTTCTCGAGGGCTTTCACCTGCTGAGCGCCAAGCCCGTCCTTTATGTCTGCAACGTCGAGGAGGCGGCGGCGGCCTCGGGGAACGAGCTGTCGCGTCAGGTGGGGGCGATGGCGGAGGCGCAGGGCGCCAGGCACGTCGTCGTCTCGGCGGCGATCGAGGCCGAGGTCGCGACCTTGGCGCCCGACGAGCGCAGGGAATATCTGGAGACGCTGGGCCTCGCCGAGCCCGGCCTCAACCGCGTCATCGCCGAGGGCTACGCGCTGCTCGATCTGCTGACCTTCCTCACCGTCGGACCCAAGGAGGCACGGGCCTGGACGACGCATCGCGGCGCCACGGCGCCCGAGGGAGCGGGCGTCATCCATACCGACTTCCAGAAAGGCTTCATCTGCGCCGAGGTCATCGCCTACGACGACTTCGTCACGTTGGGCGGTGAGCAGGGTGCCAAGGAGGCCGGGAAGATGCGCCTGGAAGGACGCGACTACGTCATCCAGGACGGCGACGTCTGCCACTTCCGCTTCAATGTCTGAGCAGCGCTCGGGTCTCACGTCGCCAGGACCCGGGCGCAAAGAGAAAGGCGGAGCGTTGCCGGCTCTGTGAGCCGGCGTTGCCCCGCCCTGCAAAATCAGGCTACCGGCGTTGCGCTTCGGGCGCGCTCCGTCCGATGCGCCGCGCCGGCCGGCGGTCTAGAGCTCGCCGCCGCAGAACGCGCCCTTGTCGCAGGACTCACCGTTCTTCGTCTTGGTCTCCACGACGTCGGGCTCGCTCGAAGGATCGCCGTAGCCGTCGCCGTAGCCATCATGGCCCCAGCGCCCGTCATGGCCCCAGCGCCCATCGCGGCCCCAGCGCCCGTC
Organism: uncultured Alphaproteobacteria bacterium; assembly: GCA_963735065.1. Lineage (GTDB taxonomy): Bacteria > Pseudomonadota > Alphaproteobacteria > Geminicoccales > Geminicoccaceae > CAVTJL01. The sequence continues at coordinate 2,362,246 of CAVTJL010000001.1, forward strand.
ATGCCCGCGGCGGTTATCGTGGCCCCAGCCGCCCTTGTGATCCCGGCCGCCGTCGCGACCCCAGCCATTGTCCTGCCCGTCGCGACCCTTGTGGCCCGGACCGCCATGGCCGCCATAGCGCCCATCGTGCCCATAACCGCTGTCGCGGCCGTCGTGGCCGAAGCCGCCGTCACGTCCGTCGCGCCTGTCATGACCGAAGCCACCGTGACGCCCATCGCGGCCGTCATGGCCGAAGCCGCCGTCACGTCCGTCGCGCCCGTCATGACCGAAGCCACCGTCACGTCCGTCGCGCCCGTCATGACCGAAGCCACCGTGACGCCCATCGCGGCCGTCATGGCCGAAGCCGCCGCCACGTCCGTCGCGCTCGTCATGACCGAAGCCACCGTGACGCCCGTCGCGGCCATCATGGCCATAGCCGTCCTTCCCGCCGCGGTCGTGGCCTCGGCTCGAACTCGTGCCCGCCGCGGCCCTTGCCGCCACGGTCGTGGCTGCCGCGATCGTGGTTGCCGTAACCACCCTCGTCGCTGGAGACGCCACCCTTGGAATCGCTCCCGTGGCCGCCATGCTGCCCGGCCTGCGCCGCGCCGATAGAGGCCACACCGGCGATGAGGGTTGCTGCAAGAAGCCTGGTAATCCGCATCGGCCAACTCCCGAGTTTCGTTCAACGGCTTCGTGTGGATGCGAAGTCGATGCCCCTCTGGGCGAGTGTTGGCTTACAGATGTTGATCTTGTCGATCTTGGTTAAGAAATGACTTACGGTCTTATAGTACTAAGAAGTATTAACCTCTTCGGGGGAGAGTTGCTGAGGTCTCGAGGAGTTGCGATGGGCGGGCGTGGGCCGCTGCGGCCGGGGCGCGGGGGCCGCAGGCAGGCCGCGAGGCGACGGCTGCTGCCGCCGCCGTCGCAGCTCGTGCGCGAGATGAGGCTAGAAGAGGCGGATGAGGGCGACGCCGGCGGCGAGGAGGCCCACGCCGAAAAGGCGGCCCGGGCTCAGCGAGTGCTGTGGTACGCCGAGCAGGCCCAGCTGGTCGATCACCAGTGAGGCTATCAGCTGGCCGGCGATGAACAGGGCCACCGTGGTGGCCGAGCCCAGCCGCGGTGTCGCGATCAGCGCGGAAAGGACGAAGAACGCGCCGATGACGCCGCCACACCAGGTCCAGGCCGGCAGCGCCGCGAGGCCACGCACCGCGGGCGCCGGCAGGCGGAGCACCAGCACGGCCAGGAGCATCGTCAACGAGCTCACGGCCACGGAGATGAGGGCCCCGTAGATGGGATGCCCGGCACCTGCTGCGACGCGCGCGTTGAGGAGCGGCTGCGCGGACAGCAGGCCGCCCATGACGAGGACGAAGCCGATGAGGAGCCCGGTCACGGACGAGGAAGCGTCGCGAAGGCGCCCAGCATCGCCGCATGGGACTTGATCCCGCGCTCGTAGCAGGCGAGCTCGAACTTCTCGTTCGGGCTGTGGACGCGGTCGTCATCGAGGCCGAAGCCGACCAGGAGGCAGTCGAGCCCCAGAAGCTTCTTCAAGGACGCCACGACCGGGATCGAGCCGCCCATGCCGATGAGGACCGGCGGCTTGCCGAAGACCTCGGCGATACCGGCGCGGGCCGCGTCGAGGAAGGGCGATTCGGTCGGTACCCGGATCGCGGGCGCCTGGCCCATGCCGGTGATGCTGATCCGGCAGCCCTCGGGCAGCCGCTCCTCGAAGAAGCGCCGCAGGCCGGCCACCACCTTGGCCGGGTCCTGGTCCGGCACCAGCCGGCAGGAGAGCTTGGCAGAGGCATGGGCCGCAATGACCGTCTTGCTGCCCTCGCCGGTATAGCCGCCCCAGATGCCGTTGATGTCGCAGGTGGGGCGCGACCAGATGCGCTCGAGCAGGGTGCGCCCGGCCTCGCCGCGGCCGGTCTCGAGCCCGACGCCCGCAAGGAAGGCCTGCTCGTCGAAGTCGATCGTCCGCCAGGAAGCCGCCTCCTCCGGACCGATCTCGCGGACATCGTCGTAGAAGCCCGGGACCATGATCCGGCCATCGGCGTCGTGCAGATCGGCCAGGATGCGGCAGAGCTCGTTGATCGGGTTGACCACGGCCCCGCCGAAGAGCCCCGAATGAAGGTCGTGGCTGGGGCCTTCCAGCGTCACCTCGACATAGACGATGCCGCGCAGCATGTAGGTGATGGCCGGGCTGTCGACGCCCAGCATGTTGGTGTCGGAGACGACGCAGAGATCGGCCTTGAGCTCCTCGCGGTTGGCCTCGAGGAAGGGCACCATGCTCTTGCTGGAGCTCTCCTCCTCGCCCTCGATGAAGACGCTCACCCGGACGGGCAGGCTGCCGTGGACCGCCTTCCAGGCGCGCATCGCCTCGAGCCAGGTCATCAGCTGGCCCTTGTCGTCGACGGCCCCACGGGCGACGATGCGGCGTCCGCGGGGGCCCTCGACGATGGTGGGCTCGAAGGGGGCCGTCTCCCACAGCTCGATGGGGTCGGGCGGCTGGACGTCGTAGTGGCCGTAGTAGAGGAGATGGGGCGTGTCTTGCGGTGCGGAGCGGTCGTGCGCCACCACCATCGGCTGACCTTCGGTGGGCCTGAGGCTCGCCTCCATGCCCATACCCTGGAGCTGGGCCACGAGCCACTCGGCGGCGCGCCTGGTGTCGGCCGCGTAGCCCGGATCGGTGCCCACGCTGGGGATCCGCAGCAGCTCTTTCAGCCGCTCGATCGAGCCCTCGAGGTCGCCGTCGATATGCCGGATGACGGGCACCGTCGTCGCGCTCATGCCATGCTCTCCCCTGCACGCCGGATAGGGCACCATTCCGGCGCCTGGCCGAAGACAGAGCCCTTGGACGCGGCTTGGTCAAGCCCTGGCAGCCATGCGCGACGGTGAGCGGAGCGAGCTCGATCGCGATCTGGTCCAGCGTGTCGAGCGGGCCGCTCTCTGGGCCTGGCCGCCACGCTCGACGGCGTCGGTGCAGGGCTGGCTGCTGCGCTCGGCGGCCGGTCACACGCGGCGCGCCAACTCGGTCCAGACGCTCGACTTCACGGCCGGGGCCGATCTCGGGCGCGCCATCGACGAGGTCGAGCGTTGGTATGACGGCAACGGCCTGCCGGCCTGCTTCCAGCTCACGGATGCGGCGCAGCCGGGCGGCCTCGACGAGGCGCTGGCGACCCGCGGCTACGAGAGGCTGACGCCGAGCGGCGTGATGCTGGCACCTGCCGAGGCGCTGTCGGGCGATGCCGGGGGCATCGAGCTGCTCCATCGACCGTCACAGGCGGTGGCGAACGCGCTGGCCGACCCGCTGTGGTCGGCTGCCACCAGGCGCGAGCGCGGCCTGCTTCTGGGGCGGATCAGGCGCCCGCACCGCTATGCGCTGGCCTCGGTCGGCGGCGAGCCCGCAGCGGGTGGGCTTTGCGTCCTCGAGGACGGCCTGGCCGGCATCTTCGCGATGCGCACGCAGGCTCCCTTCCGCCGTCGCGGACTCGCGCGCCTCGTGCTCGGGGCTCTGGCGGGATGGGCCCGGGCGTCGGGCGCCCGGCAGATCTATCTGCAGGTGGAGGACGAGAACGCGCCCGCCCGCCGGCTCTACGCCGGCCTGGGCTTCGTGCGCGCCTATGGCTATCGCTACCGCGAGCGGCGCTGACGGCCCCGGCTCACTTGGGCGGGATGCTCTTGAGGTAGACGGCGATCGCCTGGACGTCGTCCTTGGGCAGCTTGGAGGTCTGGTTGTCGACGACATTCGACATCTCGCCGCCCACGAAGTCGCCCTTGGGGGTCATGCCGAGGGTCAGGAGGGTGACGATGTCGTCCTGCGTCCAGCCGCCGATGCCCTTGTTCGGGTCGCTCGTGATGTCCGGCACCTTGCCGCCGAACTCCTTGCCGAGATCGGCACCGGCGAAGGCCTTGCTCTCGTCGAGAGCACCCAGCCAGTTCCTGGGCGTATGGCACTGCTGGCAGTGCCCCGGCCCGTTGACCAGGTAGGCGCCGCGGTTCCATTGCTCGCTCTGCGACGGGTCTGGAACGAAGCGCTCGGGCCTGAAGAAGAGGGCCTGCCAGAGATAAAGGCCCCAGCGGATATTGTAGGGAAAGTGCAGCTCATCCGCCTGCGAGGCCTTCTGCACCGGCTTGACGGTGTCAAGATAGGCCTTGAGCGCCGCGATGTCGGCATCGCTCATGAGCGTGTAGGAGGTATAGGGAAAGGCTGGATAGAGCGGCCCGCGATGCGGCGCCCTGCCGTCGCGCATGGCGGCGGTGAAGTCGGCGAGCGTCCAGCCGCCGATGCCGCTCTCGGGATCGGGCGTGATGTTGGGCGGATAGAAGGTGCCGAAGGGGGTCTTGATCGGGTTCCCGCCCGCCAGGAGCTCGCCGCCCTTGGCCGTGTGGCAGTTGGTGCAGCCGCCGGCGTTGAAAAGCAGCTCGCCTCTCGCGAGCTGGGCGTCGTCGGCACGGGCCGAGGGCGAGGCCGCGAGCACGCTCGCGGCCAGCGCCAGCCCGAATGCAGCGGATCGCACGATCGAGATTACATCTTCTGCCGGAAATCGTTGTGGCAGGCGCCGCAGCCGTTTCGGCCCATATCGGCGAAGGCCGCGAGGCTGGCCTTCACGTCGCCGGTCTTGGCTGTCTCGGCGAGCTTGCTCGCGAGATCGCCGAGCTTCTTCGAAGCCGCTGCGAACTCATCGGGCTTTTCCCACACCGACTTCAGCGCGTAGGAGTGGCTGTTGTCCGCGTCCTTGGGAAACATGGCCGGGAGGTTCTTCGCCGTGTCGGCGATCGCCTGCGCCTGGATGGCGACCTCGGCAATCAGCGAGGGCTCCTCGGTGAGGATCGCCTTGATCGACGACGCGAGGTCGCCGTTGGCATCCATGGTGAACTGCCTCACCGCGACAAAGCCCTTGGCTTCCTTCTCCGCGGCTTGGCCCGGCAGCCCCGAGAGGATGGTCAGGCCAAAGGCAGCTACGGCAACGACGATTCTCATTCGCATCAAGCTTCCTCCCGCTGCTGGGCCGGTGGGCTGAGAGCAGCCTGCACCGCCGAGGCCTTTCGAACATAGTCGTGACCCGGCCGCAATCCATAGCTAGGACAGGAGGCATGACAGGTGCGTGAGCGGCGCGCGGTGCCGAGGCCGGAGCAAGGGCGGTGATCGAGGCCATCCTCTTCGACAAGGACGGGACGCTGGTGGACTTCCGTGCCACCTGGCTTGCGGCCTACCGTGCCGTGACCGAGGAGCTCGCCTCGCGAGCCGGTCAGCCGGCCACGTTCGCGCAGATCCTGCTGGCACGGAACGGCTATGACGCGCTGGCGGACCGCTTCGCCGAGGACAGCCCGTTGCTCTGGGCCACGAACGAGGAGATCGCCCGAGGCTGGCAGGCCCAGCCGGAGATCGGGGCCGGCGTGGACGTGCTCGAGGTCGTCGTCCGCCACTTCGAGGATCGCGACTCCTATCCGCCCCAGCCGGCCGGCGATCTTCCGGCACTTCTCGCGCGCCTGAAGGGGCGGGGGCTGAAGCTCGGCATGGCGACGATGGACTCCTGTGCCGCAGCGACAGACACGGCGCGACGGCTCGGCATCGACGGCCTCCTGGACTTTGCGACGGGCTGCGACGGCGGCTTCGGCGAGAAGCCGGCTCCCGGCATGGTCCACGGATTTTGTGCCGCAGCCGGGGTGGCGCCCGGGGCGGTGATGGTCGTGGGCGACACCTCGGCCGACCTGATGATGGCCCGCAACGCCGGCTGCCGCCTTGCCGTCGGCGTCCTGACCGGCGGCACCCCCCGGCACGTCCTGGACCAGCTGGCCGACCACGTGCTGGGCTCCGTCCAGGAGCTCGAGAGCCTCCTGGACCCGGTCGCGGAGCCCAAGCGCCCCTCGTAGAGCGAGACCTGCCCTCGCGGTGCTCCCGATCGGCGCTTTGCCGCTGCTCGGGGGCGGGCCATTCGGTGCCGGCCAGTCCGGGCGAGGGGCAAGGAGAACGAAATCGCCGCTCGCGAGCATGGCTGCTTGGCCTCTCACCTCACACGCGGCCAGGCGGATTCACGACCACGTCACCGAACCCCAACGCAACACACGCCTTTTCGTCATCATCCACCGCCGCGTCCGCCGATTCCTCCCCCGGAACTGTGGACAAGTTCAAGGGCCTCTCGGGCTCGAACGCCTGCCTGGTCCAGCGGCTGACAAGGGCTCGACGCCGCCCGCCCTTCCGCCGAGCCCGGCCTCTCGGCCCACAAGGGCGCCGCTGGCGTGCCGGGTGACCGTGCCGAGCCTCAGTCTTGGCGCGGGTCGGCCTTATCGGCTATCGACCTGTTCCGGTTGCAGCGCACCCCCGCTCTAGAGCTGGGGCCCCCCGGCCGTGATCTTCTCGCCGGCGACATTCGCGTACTGCTTGAAATTCTCCTTGAACAGCCCGGCGAGCTTGCGTGCGGCAGCATCATAGGCCGACGGATCGGCCCAGCTGTTCCGCGGGATCAGGATCTCGGACGGCACGCCCGGACACCTCGTCGGAATGGCGAGCTTGAAGAGCGGATCCTCGACCGTCTCGACGTCGAGCAGGGCGCCAGCGTGGATGGCATCGATGATCGCACGGGTATAGGCGAGCTTGATCCGCCTGCCGGTGCCATGAGCGCCGCCTGACCAGCCGGTGTTGACGAGCCAGATGTTGGCGCCGTGCTCGCGCACCTTCTCGGCCAGCAGGCCGGCGTACTTGGCCGGATGCCAGACCAGGAACGGCCCTCCGAAGCAGGGCGAGAACACCGCCTGAGGCTCGGTGACGCCCATCTCGGTGCCGGCGACCTTGGCGGTATAGCCGCTGATGAAGTGATACATGGCCTGCTCGGGCGTCAGCCGGCTCACCGGCGGCACGACGCCGAACGCGTCGCAGGTCAGGAAGATGACGTTCCTGGGATGGCTGCCGATGCAGGGGATCTTGGCGTTCGGCATGAACTCGATCGGATAGGCGGCACGCGTGTTCTGCGTGAACCGGCTATCGGCGTAGTCGACCTCGTGCGTCTTCGGATCGTAGGCGACGTTCTCCAGCACGGAGCCGAACCGGATGGCCCGGTAGATGTCGGGCTCGCTCGTCGCCGACAGGTCGATCACCTTGGCGTAGCAGCCGCCCTCGAGATTGAAGATGCCATTGCTGTCCCAGGCATGCTCGTCGTCGCCGATGAGCCGGCGTTTGGGGTCGGCGGACAAGGTGGTCTTGCCGGTCCCCGAAAGCCCGAAGAGGATGGAGGTGTCGCCGTCCTCGCCCTCGGTGGCCGAGCAGTGCATCGTGAGCTGGCCGTTTTCCGGGCCGGCGTAGTTGGCGATCGTGAAGATGCCCTTCTTCATCTCGCCGGCGTACTCGGTGCCGAGAATGGTGAGCTCGCGACGCTGGATGCTCAGCTGAACGCTGGTGGCCGAGGTCACGCCCGCAACCGAGCGATCGGCTGACTGCTCGCCGGCGTTGAGGATCACGAACTTCGGCTTGGTGAAGGCCCGCAGCTGCTCCGCTGTCGGCCGGATCAGCATGTTCCACATGAACAGGGCATGATAGGGCCGCGCGCAGATCACCCGGACGGGGATCAGAGGTCCCCAGCCGACGAACGCGTCGATGCAGTAGATGACCTCTCGGGTGTTGAGGTAGTCGATGGCGCGTTGCCGGTTTGCCGCATAGGTCTCGTCGTCAACGCCGACATTGACGTCTCCCCACCACACATTGGGCGCCGAGTCCTCATCCTTCACCAGGCGCTTGTCGGTGGGGCTGCGGCCGGTCTTGTGGCCGGAGTAGGAAACCAGCGCTCCGGAGCTGGCGATTGCCGCGTCCCGCCCCTCGCGCAGCGCGGCCTCGTACAGCACGGCCGGCGTAGGGTTGCGCAGGACGTTCCGTACCGTGATGCCTTCCGCCTCGAGCGAGAAATCGACTTCCATCCTAATGGCTCCCCGGCATTGCCATGCTTTTCGACCCATACCATGAGTGATGCCGGCACCCGGGCGAACGCGTCAACCCGCCGCTGGGCGAGAGCCGCCGCACGCCTCCTTCGGCCCTCGACCAGGCTGAGCCATCAGGGCCAGGCAGCCTCCCGGAGCTGCCGGCTGAGCCGAGGACGCCGGCAAGTCTATCGAGGACGGAGCGGTGTCTTCGCGGGCTGGGCAGCGCCGGTTTCCAGGCATGCCGAAAAGCGGGACGCGGTCGCCGGGCAGGGCGACGACGCCGACAAGCTTCTCGTCTGCTAGGGCAAGGAGGACGAGCGCGGCGCCTTCAAGGATCGCCTTCGGCCAGAGAAGGGGCCGCGCCCGCCCCGCCTAGAAGGCCGGGCGCCCGGGGACCTTGACCCGCACCCGGTAGAGCGAGGTCGAGGCCGTGATGTAGAGGCTCAGAAGGTCGGCATCGCCCCAGGTGAAGTTGGCGACCACCTCCGGCACCAGGATGGCGCCCAGGCAGCGCCCGTCGGCGTCGAAGACGTGGATGCCGCCGGGGCCGGTGCAGAAGAGATTGCCGGCGCTGTCGATCTTCATGCCGTCAGCACCGCCCGCGGCCGAGCCCTCGAGCGTGGCCCAGACCCTGCCGCCAGCGGCCCCGCCATCCGCTCTCAGATCAAAGACGCGGATGTGGCCGCGCTCGGTGTCGTTGACGAAGAGCCGGCGCTCGTCGAGCGACAGGCAAAGGCCGTTGGGCTGGCCGAAATCGTCGGCCAGAAGCTCGAGCGTGCGCGCCTCGGGCTCGAGCCGGTAGACGCCCCTGAAGGCGAGCTCGGGCTCGCGCGGCACGCCGTAGAACTCGACCCGGCCGAAGATCGGATCGGTGAAGTAGGCGCGGCCGTCCGAGCCCACGATGATGTCGTTGGGGCTGTTCAGCTCCTTGCCCTGCCAGTGCGTCGCCAGGACGGCGATGCGGCCGTCGGGCGAGGTGCGGGTCACCCGGCTCGTGGCATGCTCGCAGGTAAGAAAGCGGCCCTGGCGGTCGAAGGTGTTGCCGTTGGCCTTGTTGGACGGCTTGCGGAAGGTGGTGACCCCGCTCGCGGCATCCCAGCGACGCATGTGGTCGCCGGGCATGTCGCTGAAGAGGAGCCAGTGCTCCCTGGGGTGCCAGATCGGCCCCTCGGTGAAGAGAAAGCCGGTGGCGACCTGCTCGACCGGGGCGTCCTTGGCGACGATCGCCTCGAGCCGGGGATCTCGGACCTCGTGCGTCATCGCTTGGCGGCTCGCAGCTCCTTCACCGACTGGTCGCCGACATGCCAGTCGGCTGCCGCCACCTCCTCGAACACCACCCAGACCTGGTCCTTGGCGAGGCCCGTCACCTCGCTCACGGCGGTGGCGATGCGGCGGCCCATCTCCGCCTTCTTGGCCTCGGGGGCATCGGCGATGACCTCGCGCACGAGCCTGACGCTGACGAACGGCATGAGCCTCCCTCCTTCTTTGGATCTCAGAGGGCACAGAATAGCGCCGATCGCGCCTGTCGGGCAGGGCCCTCGGCGCCTTTCAGTCGCTGAGCAGGCTGCCCTTGCGGTCGGGGAGGGGGGCGGCGCCGGCGATCTTGGCGACGATCGAGCCCGCCCGCGCCAGGCGGCAGAGCGCACGCGCATAGACGACGCCGTCGATGGGTGCCCGGATGACCGTGCGGCCCGCGTCCCCGCTTTCCGCCAGAGGGTCGAGCAGGGTGGCCACGGGCGTGCCGGCGGTCACCCGACTGCACCCGGCTCCACCTCGAACGACAAGAGCCCGGCCTGCGGGGCCCGGAGCATCGCCACGCCCTCGAGCGGCGTGGCGTCCGCGGGGAGCGGCGGCAGGGGGCCAGGATCATCGCGCAGCACGCCGCGACGGGCGAGAAAGCGCAGGAGTGCTTCCGCGTCCTCCTGGCCCTGGCGCTCGCTGACGTCGGCCAGCCCCCGATACTCGACGGTGGCCGAGAGGCAGGCCAGCGGGATCGGGTGGTCGGGGAAGCGGCGGGCCAGCGTCCACCAGGGTGCTGAGAAGGCCTCGTCGAACGGGTTGCCGCCCGACTGCTCCGCCAGCAGCGTCGCTTCGGCGCCGATGTCGGCTGCGAGGTCGCGGGCGTCCGGCCACAGCGGCGTGCCGAGATAGAGGTGGGTGACGGCCTCGAGGTCGCAGTGCAGGTCGAGGACGATGTCGGCGTCGATCGCCTCCAGGAGGAGCGTCTTGCGCAGCACGCCGTTCCCGCCATGCGCGGGCAGCGCCGCCACGGCGTGGCGCAGCGCTCCGCGGACGAGGGCCACGTTCCGGCCGGCATCGGCGCCGAGCTCCGATCCCACCTGCGCCGCGACCGTCTCGGCGAGGTCGGGCCAGCCGCGGTTGAAGTTCGTCATCAGGTCGAGGTCGTAGCGGCCCGTGTGGCTGCCCATGATCGACTGGCCGAGCCCGATGGGGTTGGCCACCGGCACGAGGACGATCTCGCCCGCGATCGCCCCCCTCGTCTCGGCCTCCTCGAGGAGCGGGCGCAGCATCGTCAACGCCATGATGCCCGGCAGCTCGTCGCCATGCAGGCCCGCCTGGAGATAGGCCTTGGGCCGGGCGCCTGGCTCGCCGAAGGCCTGGACCCTGAGGCTGTGCCACGTGCCTGGGGCGGGGGCGGGCAGGTCGATCGTGCGAACGCGCATCGTGGGCTCCGTGGGCTCGACTGGGCCGGAGACTAGCAGGACGGGCCTGCTCCGCCAGCGCTTGACCGACGGCTGCCCGCAAGGCTTGATCCGGCCGTTCCGTGGTGCAGAAGGGGAGGGAAGGGATGCTGAGAATCTGGGGACGGACCAACTCGATCAACGTGCAAAAGGTGATGTGGACGGTGGCCGAGCTCGGGCTCGAGCACGAGCGGATCGACGCGGGCGGCGCCTTCGGCGGTCTCGACACGCCCGAGTACGGGGCCATGAACCCGAACCGCAAGGTGCCGACGATCAAGGACGGCGACACGGTGGTCTGGGAATCGAACGCCTGCGTCCGCTACCTCGCCGCCAAGCACGGCAAGGGCAGCCTATGGGACGAGGATCCGGCCCGGCGCTCCGAGGCGGATCGGTGGATGGACTGGATGGTGACGTCCATTCTCGGGGATCTGGGCATCGCGTTCTGGCAGACCATCCGCACGCCGGCCGAGAAGCGCGACATGGCGGCCGTCGAGGCGGCGGCGAAGCGGCTCGGTCCCGTCTGGCAGATGCTGGACGATCATCTGGGCTCGCGGCGGTTCGTCGCCGGCGGCGAGCTCACGATGGGCGACATTCCGGTGGGCTGCGCCTTCTACCGCTATGTGAGCCTCGACATCGACCGGCCGAGCCTGCCGAATCTCCAGCTCTGGTATCAGAGCCTCAAGAGCCGCGACGCCTATCGGCGTCATGTGATGATCCCGCTCAGCTGAGCCCTCAGCCGAACGGCGCCCGCTCCATGGCGTGGCCTTCGGCGTCGAACAGGTAGGAGGCGTCGGCCGGCACGCCCACGGCGAGGGTCTCGCCGGCCCGCGTGCCGCTGTCGCCGCCGGCCTTCACGACCAGCGGCTCCTCCTGACCGACGTCGAGATAGATGTAGCTCTCGGCACCCAGCCGCTCGACCGTGATGACCTGACCTTTGATCTCGGCATCGCCCGAGCCGCCCTCGACCAGATGCTCCGGCCGCAGGCCGATCGTGAAGCTGCCGCCCTTGGCCCCGTCGAGGCGGATGCCGGTGCGGAGACGGGCGCCGCCCGGCAGGGTCAGCACCGTCTTGCCGTCGCTGCTCTGCGCCTCGCAGGGCAGGAAGTTCATGCGGGGCGAGCCGATGAAGCCCGCCACGAACCGGTTCTGCGGGTGGTGGTAGAGATCGAGCGGCGAGCCGAACTGCATGACCCGGCCCGCGTCGAGCACGACGATGCGGTCGGCCAGCGTCATCGCCTCGACCTGGTCGTGGGTGACGTAGATCATCGTGGCATCGAGCGCGTGGTGGAGCTTCGCGATCTCGACCCGCATCTGCACGCGGAGCGCCGCATCGAGGTTCGAGAGCGGCTCGTCGAAGAGGAACACCCGAGGATCGCGCACGATGGCGCGGCCGATGGCGACGCGCTGGCGCTGGCCGCCCGAGAGCTGCTTGGGCTTGCGCTCGAGGAGGTGCTCCATCTGCAGGATGCGGGCGGCGTTCCTGACGCGCTCCTCGATCGCCGCCTTGTCGGCCTTCGCGAGCTTGAGGCCGAAGGCCATGTTCTCGTAGGCCGTCATGTGCGGATAGAGGGCGTAGGACTGGAAGACCATGGCGATGCCGCGCTCAGCCGGCGGCAGGTCGTTCACCACCTTCCCGTCGATCGAGAGCTCGCCCGAGGTGATGTCCTCGAGCCCCGCCACGAGGCGCAGCAGGGTGGACTTGCCGCAGCCCGAGGGGCCCACGAACACGACGAACTCGTTGCCGCGGATGGCGAGATCGACGCCCTTGATGACCTGGACGGGCCCGAAGGACTTGGTGACCTTGTCCAGCTGGATCTCCGCCATCGCTCAGCCCTCCTCATCGACGCGGAAGAACGCCGCCGCATAGCCCGGCATGACCACCTCGGATGGCTCGACCCGGACACCGTCAGCGGGGAACCCGGCATCCGTGAGCCGACGGCTCGTCGCGAGGCGCTGGGGTGACGGGCCCATGTTGAACAGACAAAGAAGCCTCTGGCCCGGCAGCGCCCGCTCGAAGGCGAGGATGGGCTCGGGCGTTTCGAGGAAGGCGATCGTGCCCTCCCGCAGCGCCGGCTGCCCGCGGCGCCAGCCGAGGAAGCGCCGCACATGCTCGAGGGTCGAGCCGGCTGCACCGGCCTGGCGGCGCACGGCGCGCTCGACCTGGGCCGGCGGCAGCGGCAGCCAGGGCTTGCCCGTGGTGAAGCCCGCCTGCGGCAGCCGGTCGTCCCAGGGCATGGGCGTGCGGCAGCCGTCGCGGCCCTTGATCGACGGCCAAAAGGTGATCCCGAAAGGGTCCTGGAGGTCCTCGAAGGCAAGGTCGGCCTCGTCCAGGCCCAGCTCCTCGCCCTGATAAAGGCAGACGGTGCCGCGCAGCGAGCCCAGCAGCACAGGGAGCATCTGCCGGGCGGCCTCGGGCGGATCGGCCTCGTCCAGCCGCCGCACGGCGCGTACCACGTCGTGGTTGCAGAAGGACCAGCAGATCCAGCCGTCGCCGATATGCTGCTCCATCCTCTCGACCACGCTCCGGATGCCCTCCGCGGTCAGCGGGCAGGTGAGGAGATCGAAGCCGTAGGCCATGTCGAGGCCGCCACCGTCGGTGTGGCCGGCGATCCGCTCCAGCGCCCGATCGCCCGTGATCTCGCCCAGAAGCGCCGTGGCCCCGAAGCCCGCGCTCAGCCGGTGGAGCGGCTTGAGGAAGAGGTCGTTGAGCTCGGGCCGCGCCTTGTTGTGGCGCTGGATCTGCATCGAGTAGGGCGACCCCATGGCGGCCCCCGCCACCCGGGCGCCGGGCGGCCGCGGCGGGTTGTTGCGCAGCTCCTGGTCGTGCACGCCGAACTCGATCGCATCGATCCTGAGACCGTCGACCCCGCGCTCCAGCCAGAACCGCGCCTGATCGAGCAGGGCTGCGATGACCTCGGGATTGTGGAAGTTGAGGTCGGGCTGCTCCTTGAGGAAGTTGTGGAGATAGTACTGTCCCCGGCGCGGCTCCCACTCCCAGGCGACGCCGCCGAAGATGGAGATCCAGTTGTTGGGCGGCATGCCGTCGGGGGCGGCGTCGGCCCAGACGTACCAGTCGGCCTTCGGATTGTTCCGGCTGGCTCGGCTCTCGAGGAACCAGGGATGCTCGTTCGAGGTGTGCGACGGCACGAAGTCGATCAGGACCTTGAGACCCAGCGCATGGGCCCGCTCGATCAACAGATCGAAATCCTCGATGCTGCCGAAGATCGGGTCGACGGCGCGATAGTCGGCGACGTCGTAGCCGAAATCCTTCATCGGGCTCTTGAAGAAGGGCGAGATCCACACCGCGTCGGCGCCGAGCCGGGCCACATGCTCGAGATGGCTCGTGATGCCCGGCAGGTCGCCCACGCCGTCGCCATTGCTGTCGGCGAAGCTGCGCGGGTAGATCTGGTAGATGACCGCACCCCGCCACCATTGGTCCTGCCGCGGCGGCACCCGCGGCGTGCGATGAACGACGGCGGGCTCGGTCATCTCAGCCCTTCACGGCGCCGGCGGTGAGGCCCGCCACGATGCGCCGCTGGAAGAACAGCACGAGGATGATGAGCGGCACCGTCACCACGACCGAGGCCGCCATGATGTTGCCCCAGGGCAGCTCGTGCTGGCTGGCGCCCGAGATCAGCGCGATCGCCACCGGCACCGTGCGCATCTCCGAGGTGAGCGTGAAGGTCAAGGCGAACAGGAACTCGTTCCAGGCGGCGATGAAGGCCAGAAGACCCGTCGTCGCCAGCGCCGGGCCCATCAGCGGCATGAACACCTTGACGACGATGGTGAAGGGCTTGGCGCCGTCGACGATGGCCGCTTCCTCCAGCTCCTTCGGGAGCTCGCGCATGAAGGTGGTCAGCACCCAGACCGTGAAGGGCAGGGTGAAGATCATGTAGGAGAGCGTGAGGGAGAGGAGGTTGTTGTAGAGGCCGAGCGAGCGGACGAGGTCGAACATGCCCGAGAGCACGGCGATCTGGGGGAACATCGAGACGCCCAGCACCGTGAAGAGGAGCGGCAGCCTGCCGCGGAAGCTGATCCGGCCCAGCGCGTAGGCGGCGGCCACCGAGAGCGCCAGCGAGATCGCCACGGTCGAGACCGCGACGAAGACCGAGTTCAGGATGTTCCGCCCGAAGGGCTGCTCCTTGAAGATCGAGACGTAGTTCTGCCAGGCCGGATGGCGTGGGATGAAGTCGACGGTGAAGAGCTCGGAGCCCGACTTCAGCGACGACACGATCGCCCAGTAGAAGGGAAAGACCGTGTAGAAGACGATGACGACGAGCAGGAGGTAGAAGGCGATGCGGCCGAGGATGCGCCAGGCCCGGCGCGAGGCGGTGCGCACGAAGATGACGGCTGCGGCGACGATCACGACATAGACGAGGAAGACCTCGAGCCGCCAGGCGAGAAGCGCGAAGCCGATGACGGCCAGGATCGGGGTGACGAGCACGGCGCCCATGGCCTCAGTCCTCCTGCCCGATGCGGCCGAGCATGAGATAGACGACCGTGAAGACGGCGATGATGATGAACAGCATCGTCGAGGCGGCCGAGCCGTAGCCCACGTCCTGGAAGTCGACGAGCTGCTGGCGGGCGTAGACCGACATCGACATGGTCGACTGATTGTTGCCGGTCATGACGTAGATGAGATCGAAGATCCTGAGCGCGTCCAGCGCCCGGAAGATGATGGCGACCATGAGCGCCGGCTTGAGGAGCGGCAGGGTGACCTTGAAGAAGACCCGGATGGGGTTGATGCCGTCGATCCGCGCCGCCTCGTAGCACTCCTCGGGCAGCATCTGCAGCCCGGCCAGGATCAAGAGCGTCATGAAGGGCGTGGTCTTCCAGATGTCGACGGCGATGACGGCGGCCAGCGCGGTGCCCGGATTGGCCGTCCAGGCGACCGGCTTGTCGATGATGCCGACGGTCATGAAAAGCGCGTTGATGACGCCGAAGACGTCGTTGAACATCCAGTTCCACATCTGCGCCGAGACGACGGTGGGGATGGCCCAGGGGATCAGGACGGCGGTGCGCAGAAGGCCTCGGCCGGGAAAGTGGGCGTTGAGCGAGAGGGCGATGACGAGCCCGAGGATGGTCTCGATGGTGACCGAGCAGACGGTGAAGATGAGCGTGTTCGAGACCGCATGCCACCAGCCCGGGTCGGTCAGGAGGTAGCCGAAATTGACGAAGCCGACCCACTTGGCGGCGGCGAGGTCGCCGAGGTTGGCGTCGGTGAAGGCGAACCAGATCGTCCTGAGGAGCGGCCAGCCCGCGACCAGCGCCAGCACCAGGAGCATCGGCGACATGAACAGCCATGCCGCCTTCACCCGGGCCCGGGTCAGGCGCGACGCCCGGGGCTCTGTGCCCTGGGCTCGCGGAGCAGCACGTTCTAGGGCCGTCGCCATCCTGCCACTCCCCTCGTCATAGGGGGCCTGCTCTTTGCGAATCCGTTCCCCGTCAGCGGCCCGCGAGGCCTACCACCGCCCGCCCCGGGAGACGCGGTCGAGGCGGCTTGCCAGGGCCTTGACCGCCGGCTCGGCCTTCTGCTGCCCGCCCAGCACCGCGTGAACGGCGTTGTAGAACTCGGAGCTCACCTGGTTGTACTTGCTGCCGGTCGCCGTCGAGGGGCGGGCCACCGCGTTGACGAAGACCTCCTTGAGCGTGCCGAAGAAGGGCACCGCCTTCAGGACCTCCGGATCGTCGTAGAGGGCAAGGATCGTCGGGTTGTAGGAGCCCTCGATCGCGCGCCGCTTCTGCTCCGCGGCCGAGGTGAGGTACTTGACGAGGTCGGCTGCCGCCTCGGGATGCTTGCTGTACTTCGAGACCGCCAGCTGCCAGCCGCCCAGCGTGGCGCTGTGGTGCCCGTCGGCGCCGCCCATCGGAAGGGCCACGACGCCGACCTTGCCCTTGACCGGGCTGTCCGGCGCCTGGCTCAGGTTCCAGGCATAGGGCCAGTTGCGCATGAAGACGGCGTTGCCCGACTGGAAGACGCCGCGGGCCTCCTCCTCGGTGTAGTTGAGCACGCCCTCGGGTGCGATCGTGCCGACGGTGGTGGCGGCCCAGGTCAGCGCTGCAGCGGCCTTCGGATTGTCGATCGTGATCTTGCCCTTGGGATCGACGATCGTGCCGCCGCCATAGCTGTCGACCCACTCGAGCGCGTCGCAGGTCAGGCCCTCATAGGCCTTCGCCTGGTAGACGAAGCCCCACATCTTGTCGTTGCCGGCCGCACGCTCCTTGTCCTGGATGTCCTTGGCGATCGCCGACAGCTCTTCCCAGGTCTGGGGCGGCTTCTTGCCGTACTTCTCCAGGAGGTCCTTGCGATAGTAGAGCACGCCGGCGTCGGTGAACCAGGGCATGGCGACGAGCTTGCCGTCCACCGTGTCGTTCTGGACCAGCGCCGGGAAGTTCTGCTCGACCTGCTCCTTCGGGATGTATTTGGTGAGGTCGATGAAATCGTGGCCCAGGATGCCCGGCCAGATGACGTCGATCTGGAAGACGTCGATGTCGCCGGAGCCGGCCGCCAGGATCTGCTGATAGAGCGAGAGCCGCTCCGTCGAGGAGTTGGGCGTCGAGACGACATTGACCTCGTTGCCGGTCTTCTTGGCCCACGCCTCGGCCCCGGTCTTGCAGAGCTGAAGCTCCTGCCCGACGGCGCCGCACGAGATCGAGAGCTTGACCAATTCGGCCGACGCGCCACTCGTGCCGCCCGCGAGAAGGGCCACGGCGGCCGCGAGGCTGGTGACGATGCTGGCGCGCATGCGTCTTCCTCCCTGAGCTGCGTTCTAAGCTTTGCTCAGGGTGGCCGCTCGCGCTCGAAAAATCCACCCCCAAAAAGGGACAGGCAAAGCAAGGCCGGATCGAGGCGCCGTCAGGCTGCGGCGGACGGAGCCGTCTGGTCGTTGGCCGGCTGAGGCGGCGCGAGCACGAGACGCCGGCCGTCCGGACCGAGCCCGGCCGGGCGGCCGGTGCGCATGGTATCGATCAGGTGGCGCAGCATGAGGCCCGGAGCGCCGCGCTCGTCGGCGAGGAAATAGCTGTGGCCGAAGCGGTCGTAGCGGCTGTTGAAGCCGTCGCAGTCCACCGCGACGACGTTGGCGGGCGTGCGGGCGAGATCGCGCGGGCCGGTATGGCCGAGGCGGCGGGACACCGTCTTGTTCCTCAGGTTCACGACCTTGCTCGTGCGCAGGGCCAGATCGTCCTGGGCATGGTAGACGACGAGGTTGCGCGCGGCGTCGGCGATGCAGCGGCCGGCACCGCCCTCCTCAAGGCAGTCGTTCGCGACATCGGCCGCGGCCATGGCGATGGTGCGAAAAAGGCCCTGAACGGCGCCGAAGTCGTGGGCCCATTTGGCGAGAGCGTAGCGCAGGACCCGGTTGCCCATCGAGTGGGCCAGGATGTTGAGCGGCTTCGTGCACATCGCGTCGCCGGTCGCCTGGTCCCGCCAGTCGAGGAACTTGCCGAGCGCGCGCGAGAAGGCGAGCGCGCTGAACTCGGCCGCCGACTGATCGTCCCAATAGTCGTGAAGCAACCCGAAATCATCGTCGCAGGGCCAGACCAGGGGCACGACCTCGAGAAGATCGGGCGCCACCTGATCGCACAATGTCTGCAGGAGCTCGGCGTCGGGGAAGACGGCGGGCTCGGGCAGGGAGTTGAAGCCGTGGATGAAAAGGAGGATCTGCCGGCGCGGCGTGCGCCGCAGCCGCCCCAGCATCACCGGCGCCGTGAGCTCCTCGTAGCTGTCCTTCCCCGTCCGTTGACAGAAAAAGAGCGAGGCGGAAGGCTCGTTGTCGGCAAGATCGAAGCTGACCTGACGGCATGCCGTGGAGCGCGATCCCTCGACGAGACGGCGGTTCGTGATGAAGAGCATCGGGCAATTCCAGACGCACGTGATCCCAAGAAAGGGATATCATCCTTGTTATGAGAATGCAAGGCCCGTTGGATGAACGTGCTGCTGGTTACCGCCGATCAATGGCGGGGTGACACGTTGGGCTGTCTCGGGCACGCCTGCGCCCTTACGCCGAACCTGGACGCGCTGGCGGCGGACGGGACAATCTTCCTCAACCACTTCTGCAACGCGACCCCCTGCGGCCCTGCGCGCGCCTGTCTGCACACGGGCATGTACGCCTTCAACCATCGCTCCGTGCGGAACGGGACACCGCTCGAACTCAACCTTGACCACGCTGGCGCTCGAGGCGCGGCGCGCGGGCTACGATCCGACGCTGTTCGGCTACACCGACACGAGCGCCGATCCGCGCGTCCTGCCGGCGGACGATCCGCGCCTGCGGACCTACGAGGGCATCCTGCCGGGCTACCGGCAGGGCCTCGTTCTCCTCGAGGACGGTGCCGCCTGGCTCGACCATCTGGCGAGGCGCGGCTACGGGCGGCTGTCCCTGACGGAGGCCTATGGCGGCGAGCTGGCGGCCCCGGCGCCCTGGCGGGCCGAGGACAGCGAGACGGCTTTCCTCACCGACGCGTTCCTCGCCTGGCTGGGCGCGCAGCGGCCGAGGTCGGGCTGGTTCTCTCATCTGTCCTACATCAAGCCGCATCCGCCACTGGTGGCGGCCGAGCCCTGGCACGCTCTGATCCCACCGACGGCGACGCCGGTGCCGGTCCGGGCGCCTCGCATCGACGAGGAGGCAAGGCTCCATCCCTGGCTGGCCGCCTGGCTCGATCTGCCGTTCTCGGGCCATGGCGCCAGCGTGGCGGCACTGCCCGCGGACCTCGAGGCCCCTCTCACCGCACGGTTGCGCGGAGTCTATTACGGTCTGGTTGCGGAGGTGGACCATCACCTCGGACGGGTGATCGCGGCATTGGCCGAAAGGGACGAGCTGGACGACACGCTGATCGTCGTGACGGCCGATCACGGCGAGATGCTGGGAGACCACTGGATGCTCGGCAAGGCCGGCTTCTTCCCGGCCGCCTACCACGTGCCTCTGCTCATCCGCTGGCCCGGCACAGGCGCCGGCCGCGGTCGTCGCGTCCCCGCCTTCACCGAGCATGTCGACCTCATGCCCACGATCCTGGACGCGATCGGGGCGGTTGCACCGCAGCAATGCGACGGCCACTCCCTGTCGAGATTCGTTACAGGCTCGTCATCCGAGGCAGCCCGCGGCTGGCGCGAGGCCGCGCATGCGGAGCACGACTTTCGCGACATGGGGCCGGACATCGTGGCAGGGCGGCTGGGCCTGGCGCCCGAGGCGGCGAGCCTGCAGGCCCGCTTCGGGCGGCGATGGGCCTACGTGCACTTTGCGGGTCTGCCGCCGATCCTCATCGATACCGTGGCGGACCCGGCCTGGCGGCGGAACCTCGCTGTGGAGCCTGCGCATGCCGCGGTTGCCCTCGAGCAGGCCCAGGCCCTGCTGTCGCTGCGCATGCGTTACGCCGACCGCAGGCTCTCGGGCTGTCTCTTGACGGCTGACGGCGTCGCCGGCGCCTACGACCCCTTGCCGGCCCCGTTCCCGCCGCCGGCATCCTTGCCCGGATAGTCGCAGAGATCGGCCACCACGCACCGGCCGCAGTCCGGGTTGCGCGCCTTGCAGACATAGCGGCCGTGGAGGATCAGCCAGTGATGGGCACCCTTGCGGAAGCGCTCGGGCACGATCTCGAGAAGCCGCTGCTCGACCTCGAGCGGGGTGCGGCCGGGCGCGAGGCCGGTCCGGTTGCCGACGCGGAAGATGTGCGTGTCGACGGCGATGGTGGGCTCGCCGAAGGCCTCGTTGAGGACGACGTTGGCCGTCTTGCGCCCGACGCCGGGGAGGCTCTCGAGCGCGGCGCGATCGTGCGGCACGCGGCCGCCGTGCTCCTCGACCAGGCGCCGCGACAGCTCGATGACGTTCTTGGCCTTGTTCCTGTAGAGCCCGATCGTCTTGATCTGCTCCCGGACCCGCTCCTCGCCCAAAGCCAGCATCGCCTCGGGGGTGGAGGCGAGCTCGAAGAGCCGGCGCGTGGCCTTATTGACGCCCACGTCGGTCGCCTGGGCCGAGAGCACCACCGCAACCAGCAGGGTGAACGGGTTGTCGTAGGCAAGCTCGGTATGGGGATCGGGATCGCGCTCGGCGAGCCGGCCGAGGAAGGCCGCGATGCGCGCCGGCGCGTCCGCGTTGCAGCCGCTTGGCGGTTGCGATGTTTCGCTCATATAACGGTCCTGCAGGAGGAACAGGCGCGACGGCCATGGCAGGTGCGACTCTAGCTTTCCCGCCTTTCGAGGTGATGCTTTACCCGAATCCTCCGCTCGGGCGATACGGCTTCCTGATCTTGATGGGCTGCGTCACGGGTGTCAGCGCCGTCGTCGCCACGATTGCCCTGGCGGCGGGTGCCTGGCCCGTCAGCGGCTATTTCGGCCTCGACGTCCTGCTGCTCTACTGGGCCTTTCGCAGCAACACCCGACAGAGCCGCAGGCGGGAGCTGATCCGTCTCGACGAGACGGGGCTGCACGTCCGGCGCGTGGGGCCGAACGGGCGCCATAGCGACTGGCGGTTCGAGCCCTACTGGGTGCGTGTGGCCGTCGAGGACCCGGTGCGGGGCGTGGCCGGCGTGACCCTTCGCTCGCACGGCCAGGAGCTGCGCATCGGCCAGTTTCTCAGCCAGGCCGAGCGCCTCGATCTCGCTCGCGCCCTGAACGGCGCGCTCGCCGCCTACCGCTGAGCTCGGGCGTATCCTTCAATCAAAGGTAATGTTGGATCCTCTTACACTGCAGGTGGCTGAGTTGTGCCGGCTCGCCTCCAGAGCGTCCCGCTGTCGACTGCCAGGTCGCAAGCAGCGGACGCCGGGAACCTACAAATGGCCCTGAACTAGCAGCTCTTCACCGGCGGAGAGGACAGCGCGCCGAGCTTGGCGTAAGCTCGGCTGAGACTATGGCACGCTGTTTGCAAATCAGATGGCGGCGGCAACAGGCAGGAGTTTGGCAGGCCGTTCATTCCCGAGGGAGGGTCGACCGATGCAAGCGCTCAAGCCCCAGCACAATCAAAAGGAGCTCAATGCGGAACGGCGCATGGCGGCCGTTCCCGATCAGCACAGTCTTCCGATCGGCAAGCTTCGCGGTGTGGCGACGCGTGTTCGGTCCGCGCTCAAGGTCCGGCGGATAACGACCTGCGGCCAGCTTCTGGCCGCCGCGGCGACGGTCGAGGGGCGCATGCAGCTCGCGCGGGCCACCGGCCTCGATCCGGACGTCATCCTGGTCCTGGTGCGGCGTGCCGACATGGCCCGGGTCAATGGCGTCGGCGCCATGTTCGGGCTCATGCTCGAGGAGCTTGGCGTTCACGACGTCCAGGCTCTGGCAGGCCAGGACCCGGAGCAGCTTCACACCGCGTTGCGCGACTACAACCGGCACGAGAGGATCGCCCGACGCTCGCCGACGCCGGAGGAGGTGGCCGACTGGGTGGGCCAGGCGCGCTATCTGATGCCGCTCATCACCTACGCTGCCTGAGCGCCCAGCGCCTCGGCCAGGAAATCCAGGCGGTCCTGGCCCCATAGCTGGGTCGATCCGACGATGAAGGTGGGTGCGCCGAAGACACCTCGTCGCACGGCCTCCTCGGTGTCGGCGACGTAGCGCTCCGCGATCTCGGGGCGGTGGCTGGCGGCGAGCAGGGCCTGACCGTCCAGCCCCTGCTCGGCGGCGATGGCGGCCAGCGTCGCCGTGTCGGCGATGTCGCGCTCCTCGGCCCAGACGGCGCGCAGCAAGGCGAGGCTGAGCCGGCCCACATCGTGGCCCGCCTCGCGATGGGCGATGACGAGACGGGCCGCGGCGGCGTCGTCGACGGGAAAGAAGCGCGGCTCGAGGGTGAGGGTGATGCCGAGACGGGCCCGCCAGCGCTCGAGCTCCTGCATGCGGTAGGCCTGGCGCTGTGGCGACCGTCTGCCGAGCGGGAGCCCGCCCGTCGCGGCGAACACCGTGCCCATCTGCACCGGCCTGAAGCTGGCGCTGCTGCCCGTCTCCGCGAGGAGATCGAGCAGCCGTTGCCAGCCCAGAAAGGTCCAGGGTGAGCCCAGCGAGTAGTAGACGTCGACGTGGCGGCTCATGACTGATCTCAGCTCCTTGATCCGAGGCCGAGGACGTCGGCCATGCCGTAAAGCCCCGGGCTGCGTCCGTCCGTCCACAGCGCTGCCCTGAGCGCGCCCCTGGCGTAGATCCGTCGATCGGTGGCGATGTGCGAGAGGACCAGACGCTCGCCCTCGCCGGCGAGGATGACGCTGTGATCCCCCACGACATCCCCGCCGCGGAGCGCGGCGAAGCCGATCGCTCCGGTCTTTCGGGCGCCGGTGATGCCGTCGCGGCCGCGCTCGGCCAGCGCCTCGAGGGGCTGCCCGCGACCGCGCGCCGCCGCCTCGCCCAGCGCCAGCGCCGTGCCGGATGGCGCATCCACCTTGTGGCGGTGGTGCATCTCGACGATCTCGATGTCGAAGCTGGGATCGAGCGCACGCGCCACCTGCTCGACGAGCCCGAGCAGGAGATTGACCCCCTGGCTCATGTTGGGCGCCCAGACGATCGGTATCCGGCCGGCGATCTCGCGCAGCCGGGCGGCATCGGCTGCCGCGAGGCCCGTGGTCCCGATCACGTGGGCGCAGCCCGCGGCGGCAGCGCGCTGGGCATTGGCCAGCGTCGCCTCGGGGTTGGAGAACTCGATCACGGCATCGGCGCGGCCGAGAAGGGCGGGCAGATCGGAATCGGCAACGGCGCCGATGGCCTCCTGCCCGGCCAGGAGGCCGAGATCCACGCCCAGGGCAGGGTGGCCCTCGTGCTCGACCCCACCCGCGAGCGATACCCCCTCGGTCGTGAGCGCCTCACGCAGGAGCGTGCGTCCCATCCGTCCGGCGCAGCCGATGATCCCGATCCGCATGGCAAGGCCTCCCCTTCGCGCGCGGCAGAGCAAGAGACGCCGGGGACAGGCCTGTCAAGCCGTGTCGCTGCTCGACGGGTGGCCTCTTCCTCGCTAGATGCTGTGCTGGGAAGTTCGTCGACAGCCGGGAGCGTGCGATGAGGGCAGAGGCGTTACTCGAGGGCCTGCGGCAGGCGATGCCGGTCGCGACGGCACCCTACGCTCCGCCATCGGCCACGGGCCTCATCATCGTGGACGAGGTCAACGGCTTTTGCACCGTGGGCGCGGGCCCGCTCGCACCGAGGACGCCGAACGCGCAGGTGGAGCGGATGATCGAGGTCACGGCCAAGGTGGCGCGTCAGTTCCGCGAGCGGCGCCTGCCGGTGCTGGTCTTCCTGGACACCCACGAGCCGGGCAAGGACGAGCCGCCCTATCCGCCCCACTGTGTGCGCGGCACCGGGGAGGAGGACCTCGTGCCCGATCTCGCCTGGCTGGCCGAGGATCCCGACGTCACGCTGATCCGCAAGGACTGCATGAACGCCTTCGTCGGCGCCATGGAGCCCACCTTCGCCAAGGGCAGCCACGGCGCCCTGCGCAACAGGCTCACCGAGTGGATCAACGCGCAACGCCTCGAGTTCGACCATCGTGACGGGCATCTGCTCGGACATCTGCGTGCTCGATCTCGTCTCGACGATGCTGGCCGCCCGGAACCACGGGCTCGTTCCGACGCTCAAGGATGTGGTCGTGCTCGAGCCCGCGACCGCGACCTACGACCTGCCCGTCGAGGCGACGGGTGCTCTCGGCCTCCCGCCCACGGCGTCCCACCCGCAGGCGCCGGCCCACCATATCGGCCTGCATGTGCTGGGAGCCCGGGGTGCGTTTCTTGCATCCTCACTGACGGGATTCTGAACGGCCCTCGGGGAGCGGCCGTACTACGGTCGCTCGTCTCCTGGAGGTGCTGATGGCCCGTCTTCTTTCTCTTGCAACTGCGGTCCCCCCGCACGGCTTCGCCCAGAGCGATGCGAAGCTTGCCGCGAGGGGGTTGTTCGCCAACGACTTCGCCGACACCGACCGGCTGCTCGGCCTGTTCGACAATGCCGGCATCGACAGGCGCCATATGTGCCTGCCTCTCGAGGAGCAGCTCACCCGCCGTGGGCCGGCCGAGCAGAACAGGCTCTATCTCGAGCACGCGACGGGCCTTCTCGCCGAGGCGGCCCAGCGCTGCATCGAGCGTGCCGGTCGCCGGCTCGACGAGATCGACCAGGTCGTGTGCGTGTCCTCGACCGGCATTGCGACGCCGAGCCTCGATGCCCTCGTCGCCGAGCGCCTGGGCCTGCGTGAGGATGTCGAGCGCACGCCTATCTTCGGCCTCGGCTGCGGCGGTGGGGTGCAGGGGCTCGCTCGTGGCGCCGCCCTGGCCCGGGCCGCCCCCGGACAGCTCGTCCTGGTGCTCGTCGTCGAGCTCTGCTCGATGGTCTTCAGGCTCGGCGACCGCAGCAAGGCCAACCTCGTCGCCTGCGCCCTCTTCGCCGACGGGGCCGCCGCGGCCCTTCTGTCGACCGAAGGGGAGGGGCCGACGCTCGGAGCATCCGGCGAGCATCGCTGGCCCGGCAGCCTCGATGTCATGGGCTGGCGCGTCGAGGACGATGGCCTGGGCGTGCTCTTTTCCGTGAGCGTGCCCGAGATCGCCCGCACCCGCATGCGCGAGCCCGTCGACCGGTTCCTGGCACGGCAGGGGCTGGCGCGGGCGGATGTCGGCCGATGGATCTGCCATCCGGGCGGTGCCAAGGTGGTGCTCGGGCTCCAGGAGGCGCTCGAGCTGCCGGCCTCGGCGCTGGACGACAGTCGGGCCGTGCTGGCCGCCTACGGCAACATGTCGGCGGCGACGGTTCTCTTCGTGCTCGAGCGGGCGCTGCGCGCCGGCGACTGGCATCGCGGCATGATGCTGGCGTTGGGCCCTGGCTTCACGGCCGGCTTTTTGTTGATCGATCGATGATGGTGGGGGCACCGCAGATCGCGGCGCTGGTCGTGGCGCTGCTCCGCTTGGCCGAGCTTTTCGTGGCGCGAAGGAACACGAGCCGGCTCCTCGCCCAGGGCGCCACCGAGCACGGACGCGGCCACTATCCCTTGATCGTGGGCTTGCACCTCGCCTGGCTGCTGACCATCGCCACCCTTCCCGCCGGATCGGCGGTGTATCCGCTGCCTCTCCTGGCCTTCGTCGTTCTGCAGCCGGTCCGGCTCTGGATCCTGCTCAGTCTCGGCGAGCGGTGGACCACGCGTGTCATCGTCCTGCCCGGGCAGCCGCTCATCCGGCGCGGCCCGTATCGCTGGCTGCACCACCCCAACTATCTGGTCGTGGCCCTGGAGATTCCGCTCCTGCCGCTGGCGTTCGGGGCGGTGCAGGTTGCCGTCCTGCTGGGCGCCCTCAACGTCCTTGTTCTGGCGTGGCGCATCCGGGTCGAGCGGCGGGCGCTGCGCATGGCCGGCACAGCGCCCGCCTGAAGGCGGCGACCCGCCCCCTTATGGAGGCCCGATCAGGCCGGCTGCCGGTTCTTGATCAGGTCCTGGACGACGGACGGATCGGCGAGCGTGCTGGTGTCGCCCAGGGTCTCGACCTCGTTGGCGGCGATCTTGCGCAGGATGCGTCGCATGATCTTGCCCGAGCGGGTCTTGGGCAGGCCAGGCGCCCACTGGATGAAGTCGGGCGTGGCGATCGGCCCGATCTCCTTCCTCACCCAGACGGCGAGCTCCTTCCTGAGCGGCTCGCTGGGCTCGATGCCCTCCTTGAGCGTGACGTAGCAGTAGATCCCCTGGCCCTTGAGGTCGTGCGGGCAGCCGACGACGGCCGCCTCGGCGACGCTGGGGTGCGCCACGAGGGCGCTCTCGACCTCGGCCGTGCCCATGCGATGGCCCGACACGTTGATGACGTCGTCGACGCGGCCGGTGATCCAGTAGTAGCCGTCCTCGTCGCGCCGCGCGCCGTCACCCGTGAAGTACATGCCCTTGAAGGTCGAGAAGTAGGTCTGCACGAAGCGCTCGTGATCGCCGAAGACGGTGCGCATCTGGCCGGGCCAGCTGTCCAGCAGCACGAGGTTGCCTTCTCCCGGCCCTTCGACGAACTTGCCGTCATTGTCGACCAGCGCTGGCTGGACGCCGAAGAAGGGCAGGGTGGCCGAGCCGGGCTTGAGCGCGATGGCGCCGGGCAGCGGGGTGATCAGGATGCCGCCCGTCTCCGTCTGCCACCAGGTGTCGACGATCGGGCACCGGCCGTCGCCGACGACGCGGTGATACCAGAGCCAGGCCTCGGGATTGATCGGCTCGCCGACCGAGCCCAGCAGGCGGAGCGACTTCCGCGACGCCTTCTGCACCGGCTCGTCGCCGCTCCGCATCAGCGAGCGGATGGCGGTGGGCGCGGTGTAGAACACCGTCACCATGTGCTTGTCGACGACCTCCCAGAAGCGGGAGACGCTGGGGTAGGTTGGGATGCCCTCGAACATCAGCGTCGTGGCGCCGTTGGCGAGCGGGCCGTAGACGATGTAGCTGTGGCCCGTGACCCAGCCGACATCGGCCGTGCACCAGTAGATGTCGTTGGGCTTGATGTCGAAGACGTACTCGTGCGTGAAGGCGGCGTAGACGAGGTAGCCGCCGGTGGTGTGAAGCACACCCTTGGGCTTCCCGGTCGAGCCCGAGGTATAGAGAATGAAGAGCGGGTCCTCGGCGCTCATCGGCTCCGGCGCGCAATCGCCCGCGGCCTTCTTCATCAGCAGCCCGGCGTCGAGATCGCGCCCCTCGGTCATCGGCGCCGCGTGGCCGGTGTGACGAAACATCAGCACCTTGACGTCGTCCGCGCACTTCTTCAGCGCCGCGTCGCAGTTCTCCTTGAGCGGCACCATCTTGCCGCCGCGCAGGCCGCCATCGGCGGTGATCACGAGCTTGGAGTCGCAATCGTTGATGCGGTCGGCCAGGCTGTCGGGAGAGAATCCGCCGAACACGACGGAGTGGACGGCGCCGACGCGCGTGCAGGCCAGCATCGCGTAGGCAGTCTCCGGGATCATCGGCATGTAGATCGTGATCCGGTCGCCCTTCTTGACGCCCACATCCTTGAGGACGTTGGCGAGCCGGCAGACCCGATCATAGAGCTCGCGATAGGTGATCTTCTTGTCGTAGCTCGGATCGTCACCCTCGTGGATGATGGCGACCTGATTGCCCCGGCTCTCGAGGTGTCGATCGATGCAGTTGTAGGAGACGTTCAGTTGGCCGTCTTCGTACCAGCGGATCGAGACATCGCCCTCGTAGCTGGTCGCCTTGATCCGGGTAGGCTTCTTGAACCAGTCCAGCCGCTCGGCCTGCTTGCCCCAGAACCCCTCGGGATTCTCTACCGACTGCTTGTAGAGCTCTTGATATTTCTGCTCGTCGCAGTGGCTCGATGCGGCCCAGTCGCTGGGAACGCGGAAGACCTCCGACATCAGCCCCCTCCAATGAATAGCGTGCCCGATGATGGCCGCAGCCGATTTCGGCTCCGCGGCACAGCCTCGCTATTGCTCCCCGAATGTGTGGACACTCAAGCACGTGACGACCTTTTGCCGCAAGTGCGCAAGGTCGCGCTCAGGGACCGGCTCCCTCACCGGTCTGTCCACGGAGTTTTCCACACCCCGTCCCCGGTCTCCCCTTATCCCCGTAGTTATCAACAGTTTGTGGGTAAGTCCTTCCTGTTTAACGGGAAATCGTCGAAATCTCACTAAAGAGGAGATCTAAATGATCTAAAAAACTACCTATGAGCGATCGTTTGGTGCTTCAGGATTGGCGCACTTCACCCGCCAGTTGATGAGATGCCGGTCCCATGCAGCCATGCCTCGATGGCGGGCGTGATGCGCCGAACGATGACCTCGACACCCTCCGCGTTCGGGTGAATCCCATCCTGCTGCAGCAGTCCAGGATGCAGCGCCACGCCGTCGAGGAAGAACGGATAGAGCGCCACGTGATGGCGCTCCGCGACCGTCTGGTACGCGTCCTTGAAGGCGTCGCCATAGGCCTTTCCGAGATTGGTGGGGGCCAGCATGCCGGCCAGGAAGACGGCCACACCCTTGGCCTGGGTTCTCGTGACGATGCGGTCGAGGTTCGATCGCAGCTGGTCGACCGGCAGCCCGCGCAGCGCGTCATTGCCGCCGAGCTCGACGATGAGGTGGGTCGGCTCGTCGGCGAGAACCCAATCGAGCCTGGCGAGCCCCCCGGCCGAGGTGTCGCCCGACACGCCGGCGTTGATCACCTCGCAGTCGAAGCCGTCCTTCTCGAGCGCGTCGCCGAGACGGGAGGGAAAGGCGTTCTCCTCGGCCACGCCGTAGCCGGCCGCGAGCGAGTCGCCCAGCACGGCGATGCGGCACTCTGCCCAGGCATGCCGGCCGCCGAGAAGCAGGATCGCGAGAGCCAGCACCTTGAGGCGGCCCGCCTGCCGGACCATGTCCGTCAGACGGCGGGCATCCCAGGAGCCGCAGCGGGGTTTCATGATCAGGCTCTCCGACGTTCATCTCTCGCTCGCCAGCGCGGCGGGGCCCGTCCACATCCTGCGTGGCGTGAGCCTGGCCGTCGACCGCGGCGCGTCCCTAAGCGTGGTCGGTCCGTCCGGCTCAGGCAAGTCCAGCCTGATCGCGATCATCGGCGGCATCGAGCGGCCGACCTCCGGGCAGGTGGCCGTGGCGGGTCGTGAGCTGGGCACGCTGGGCGAGGACGCGCTGGCCCTGTTCCGCCGCCAGCATGTCGGCATCATCTTCCAGTCCTTCCACCTCATTCCCACCATGACCGCGCTCGAGAACGTGGCGTTGCCGCGCGAGCTCGCCGGCAGGCGCGACGCCTTCGCCGCCGCACGGGCCGGTCTCGCCGAGGTCGGGCTGGAGCATCGGCTGGGCCACTATCCGGGCCAGCTCTCGGGCGGCGAGCAGCAGCGCGTGGCCCTGGCGAGGGCGCTCGCCAACGACCCGGACCTCCTGCTCGCCGACGAGCCGACCGGCAATCTCGACAGCGACACCGGCCAGGGCATCGTCGACCTGCTCATGGCGTTGCGTCGCGATCGCGGCATGACGCTCCTTCTCATCACGCACGATCCGGGGCTGGCGGCCCGCTGCGAGCGCAAGGTCACCATCGCCAACGGCAGGCTGCACGAATCGGCCGACGACCCGAGCGAGGCGGCGGCGATCGAGCCCGTCGCGTGAGCGGCTCCCTGGCAGCCGTTCTCGCCATCGCGAGCCGCGAGATGCGCGGCGGCATCCGCGGCTTTGGCGTGTTCCTCGCCTGCCTCGCGCTCGGCGTCGCGGCGATCGCCGCCGTGGGCGTCGTGAATGCGGGCGTGGGCGAGGCCGTGCGCCGCGACGGCCGCGTGCTCCTCGGCGGCGATGCCCGGATCGAGAACGCCAACCGGCCGATTCCCGAGGCCGAGCTCGCCACGCTCGTTCCTCCCGGGGCGCGCGTTGCCCAGGTCGTGACGACCACGACCATGATCTCGGCCGGGGGGCGGCGCGTCGTCGCCGGCCTCAAGGCGGTCGATGGCGCCTACCCGCTCTACGGCTCGGTCGTGCTGCGGCCGGCCATGCCTCTCGAGCAGGCGCTCGCCGATCACGGGGCGGTCGCCGAGGCGGGGCTGCTCGCCCGGCTCGGCATCGCCGTGGGGGACAGCGTGCAGCTCGGCAGCCAGCACGTGCAGATCAGGGCCGTCCTCGAGCGCGAGCCCGATCGGCTCGGCGGCTTCCTGACCTTCGGCCCGCGCCTGATGGTCGGCCTGGGGACGCTGGAGCAAAGCGGCATCGCCGGAGCCGGCTCCCTCGCCCGTTACACCTATCGGCTGGCCTTGCCCCCCGGCTCCGACCCGGCCGCGCTCGTCGAGCGGATCACGCAGGAGCATCCGGACGCGTCATGGCGGGCGCGAAGCAGTGCCGACGTGCAGCCTCAGATTGCCCGCTTCACCGACAGGCTCGCCACCTATCTGACGCTGGCCGGGCTGACGGCGCTCCTGATCGGCGGGCTCGGGGTCGGCCTCGCCGTCGAAGGCTATCTCGCCGCCAAGCGCCCGACGATCGCCACGCTCGAGTGCCTCGGCGCCACCGGCCGGCAGATCTTCGCCGCCTATCTGCTGCAGATCTTGGCCCTGGCCGGCATCGGCGTCGCCATCGGGCTCGTCATTGGCCAGCTCCTGCCGCTCCTGGTGGGGCTCCTGCCGTCCAGCATCCTGCCCGTGGCGGTGGACTATGGCTTTTATCCGCTGCCGCTGCTCCTGGCCGGTGGTGCTGGGCTCGCGGCAGCGCTGCTCTTCGCGCTCTGGCCTCTGGCGATGGCTCGGGAAACGAGCCCTGCCGGCCTGTTCCGGGCGCTGGTGGCACCGCCGCGCGCCTGGCCGCGCCCGCGCTATCTGGCCCTCATGGGCGGCCTCCTCTGCCTGCTGGCCCTTCTAGCCGTCCTCAATGTCGCGCGTCCCGGGATCGGCGCCGTCTTCGTGGGCGTGGCCATGGTCAGCGCGCTTCTCCTGGCGCTGCTGTCGCGCGGCATTCTTCGTCTCATCAGGGGCCTCGGCGAGCGAGGCCCCGTGGCGCTCAGGCTGGCAGCGCGCAACCTGCAGCGGCCGGGGTCGGGCGCCACGAGCGTCGTCGTGGCGCTGGGCGCAGGGCTGGGCGTCCTCACGGCCGTGGCGCTGCTCCAGGCCAATCTCTCCCGCGAGATCGGCGTCCAGCTCCCCGAGCGCGTGCCGACGGCCGTCTTCATCGACATCCAGCCCGACGAGGTCGGGACCTTCAAGAGCGCCATCGCGGCCACGCCCGGTGCCGCGATCCTGCAGTCGGCGCCGATGCTGCGGGCGCGCGTGGTCCGCATCGCGGGCAAGCCGGTCGCCTCGGTGGCGATCGATCCCCAGGTCGCCTGGACCGTCCGGAACGATCGCGGCCTCACCTATCAGGGTGCGATGCCCGCGGGCACGGAGCTGGCCGCCGGCCAGTGGTGGCCCGCCGACTACAAGGGGCCGCCCCTCGTGTCGGTGGAGGACGAGGTCGCGAGGGGCTACCATGTGGGCGTGGGCGACACGCTCTCCTTCAACATCCTGGGGCGGGTGATCGACGCCCGCATCGCCAACCTGCGGCGCGACATCGACTGGTCGACCGGGCGCCTCAATTTCGTCTTCGTTCTCAGCCCCGGCGTCCTCGAGGCGGCACCCCACACGGTGATCGCCGCCGTCGACGTCCCGCCCGATGCCGAGGCGGGGCTCTACGATCGTCTGGCGGCGAGCCTGCCGAACGTCACCCCCATCGCGATCGGCACCATCATCCGCCAGGTGGCCGACGTTTTTCGCAAGATCGCGATCGCCGTCGACATCGTGGCCGGCGTGACGCTCGTGACCGGCATCCTGGTTCTGGCCGGGGCCGTCGCCTCAGCGCGGCGCCGCCAGCTCTTCCAGACCGTGATCCTCAAGGTGCTGGGTGCCCGCCGGGCGGATGCGGTGCGGCTGCTGATGATCGAGTATCTCACGCTCGGGCTCGCCGCGGCGGTGGTGGGCGGCCTGCTCGGCACCCTCGGCGCCTGGATCCTGGTCCGCCACGTGCTCGATCTGCCCTGGTTCCTGCCCTGGGCCACGGTGCTGGGCATCGTCCTGCTCGGCCTCGCCGTCACCCTGGGTGTCGCCGCGGCCGGCATCTGGCGGGTGCTGGGCGTTCCGGCGGCGCAGGTGCTGCGCGTGCCCTGAGCCCCCGCGACCACGGGTCACGGCGGTTTGAGTGGCGAAGCCCTACTGCCGGCGTTAGCAGAGATCTCGCCATGCCCGAGCTTTCCGCGTTGAGCACCGCCACGGCCTTCGGCGCCGGGGTCGTCTCGTTCCTCTCGCCCTGCGTCCTGCCACTCGTGCCTGGCTACGTGTCCTATGTGGCCGGCAGCTCGCTGGAATCGCTGCGCGACGACGCCCGCACGCGGCTGCGGGCGGTGGGCTTCGCGCTCTGCTTCATCGCCGGCTTCGGCACCATCTTCGTGGCGCTCGGCGCCAGCGCATCGGTGCTGGGCGGGCTGCTCCTCGACTACAAGTACGAGCTCGGCCTCGTGGCCGGCGTCATCGTCATGCTCTTCGGCCTGCACCTCATGGGCATCACCCCGCTCCGGCTGATGCAGCGGGAAGCGCGCTTCCACCTCGACATTCCGGGGGGACGCGTCGTGGGCGCGTTTCTCATGGGCATCGCCTTCGCGTTCGGCTGGACGCCCTGCATCGGCCCGGTGCTGGGCGCCATCCTGACGATGAGCGCGTCGACCGCGGCCCTGGGCCAGGGCACCGCGCTGCTCGCCATCTACGCGCTCGGGCTCGGGCTGCCGTTCATCCTGGCCGCGCTCTTCACCGACGTCCTGCTCCGCCAGCTGCGCCGCCTGTCGCGGGCGGGGCGCATGCTGCAGCGGGCCGCTGGAGCGCTGCTCGTGGTGATGGGCCTGCTGATCGTCACCGGCCAGCTTCAGACCATCTCCTACTGGCTGCTGGAGACGTTTCCTGGCTTCGCGCAGATCGGCTGACGCTCCGTGGCGGCCGTCAAGGTCAAGGCGTGAGCAAAATCTTGCTCACAATTCGGTGAACGCGGCGTTTTTCTTCGGTCCGCGCGGGCTGGCTGAAAGAACGTTAACTGCTTTCCGGTGGCTGGAGGCGCCGTTATCGCTTGAAGCTGTTCCCCGATTTCCCATATGATCGCTGACTGAGGCTTACCGCGGCAATGAACGAAGGGCGTCCAAAGATGGCATTCCGCACCGATCCCCAGATGGCGCGCGTGGGCGTCGGCATCGAAGGAGTCGATGTCGGCCTGCGCAGCTACATGCTGTCGGTCTACAACTACATGGGACTGGGCCTGGCCATCACCGGGCTCGTCGCATTCCTCGTCGCATCCAGCCCGGCGATCTACGGGCCGATCTTCGGCTCGCCGCTCAAGTGGGTGGTCATGCTGGCGCCGCTCGGGTTCGTCTTCTACCTGGGCGCCAGGATCAACCAGATGAGCGTGAGCGCGGCGCAGATCACCTTTTGGGCCTTCGCGGCCATCATGGGCATCTCGCTCGCGAGCATCTTTCTGGTCTTCACCGGCGAGAGCGTGGCGCGTGTGTTCTTCATCACCGCCGGCACCTTCGGTGCCACCAGCCTCTACGGCTACACGACGAAGCGCGACCTCTCCGGCTTCGGCTCCTTCCTCTTCATGGGGCTGATCGGCATCATCATCGCCAGCGTCGTCAACATCTTCCTCGGCAGCTCGGCGCTGCAGTTCGCGATCAGCGTGATCGGCGTGCTCGTCTTCACCGGCCTCACCGCCTGGGACACCCAGCGCATCAAGGAGGTCTACTTGGAGGGTGACGCCAGCGACGTGATGGCGAAGAAGTCCATCATGGGTGCGCTGAGCCTCTACCTGAACTTCATCAACCTCTTCGTGATGCTGCTCCAGCTGTTCGGCAACCAGCGCAGCTGACCGCATCGCTCAGGCAACAGTCTCGCGTGGAGGGCCCGCTGAAAGGCGGGCCCTTTCGCGTCTTGAGGACGCAGGGCACCAAGACCACCCGCCGCATTCTGGTCTCGCAGCTCGCCGCGTGCGGGCTCCTCGGGTGCAGCGTCCGGGCCGGCGCTCTTGCGGGGCCGCTCGACGTCAAGGCAGAGCCGGTCGATCTCTACCCCCTCGATCCGAGCCGGCGCACGGTCGGGCGTCTCACGTTCGAGGCCGGGTTTGCGCTGGGCTCCCCCGGGCATGCGCTGGGCGGTCTCTCAGGCCTGCTCGTCCAGGGGCATCGGCTCTACGCAGTCAGTGACGGCGGGACGCTCTGGCAGGCGACCCTCGACCTCGCCCCCGACGGTCGGCTGCGCGGCGTCGGGGGCTGGCAGGCCCAGCCTCTTCGCTGGCCCGAAGGCTCCCCCTACGCCGGCAAGCGCCTCGACGCGGAATCGCTGGCCTGGGCTGCTGACGGTAGCCTCATCATCTCGCTCGAGGGGGTCCAGGCCATGCTCCGCTGGGATCCGAGCGGGGCGCGGGCGCCGAGCCTCGAGCCCTTTCCGGCAGCGCTTCGCCGGGCGCCCCCGAACCTCGGCATGGAGGCGCTCGTGGACCTGCCGGACGGGCGCCTGCTCGCGATCACGGAGGGTCTGAAGGCGGGGCAGGGCACGCTGCGCGCCGCCGTCTTCGGGGCCGGCCAGACAACGCTCCTCGCCTACCGTCCGAGCGCCGGGCTTCAGGCCCACGGCGGCGGATCGCCGGGGCGACATGCTCTATCTTCTGGAGCGGCGGGCCTCGCTGATCAGCGGCTTCGAGGCCCGGATCCTGTGGCTCGAGCTCAGGCCCGGCATGCTGGCTGCCGGCTCCGTCCTCGAGGGACGGGAGCTGGCGCGGCTGGGCGGCGAGACGATATGCGACAACATGGAGGGCTTGGCCGTGACGACCATGCCGGACGGGCGCATCTGTCTCTACGTGATCTCGGACGACAATTTCAGCGGCCTCGAGCGGACGCTGCTGCTGCAGCTCAGCTTGCCGGGCTAGCCTCGGTCAGCTTGGCCGCGATGCGGCGCTTGAGCCGGACCAGATCGGTCGGCAGCACCGCCTCGGTCTCACCGACCAGGAAGGCGTCGAGGCCGCCGCGCTTCTCGATGGTGCGCAGCATGCTGGTCGCGAGCCTGATGCGGATGCCCTCGCCGAGCGTCTCGCTGAAGAGTCGCCGCGTCTGCAGGTTCGGCAGGAACCGCCTGCGGCTCTTGTTGTTGGCATGGCTCACATTGTTGCCGGTGAGCACGCCCTTGCCGGAGAGCGCACAGCGTCGCGCCATGAGAGACGTCCTTCAGCGGAAAAAGATGCACGTTACGGTCGCACGCAGGTCGGCCGCGGCGTCTTCCTAGAGAAGCCGCCCGCAAAGGTCAAGCCGGCAGGCGCCCGGCCCGCGTCAGAGATCCTTGCAGAGCCGCAAGGAGTCGTAGATCGCCGCGTGGATGTTGCGGCTGGCGACCGCATCGCCGACGCGATAGAGGGCATAGCGGCCCTCGGGATTGGGGACGCTCGTCTGCGCTTGGCCCGACAGCAGCGCCTCGGTGTCGATCAGGCCCAGGTTGCGCGAGCCGTCCTTCAGCTCGAGATAGAGCTCGGCCGCCGGCAGGGTGCCATGCTCGACCACGATATGGTCCGCCTGACGCTCCAGGATCTCCTCGGTGTACATGTTGGTGAGGACCGCGACCAACCGGTTGCCGCTGCGGCGCACCGCCTTGAGCCGGCTGTCGGGGACCATCCCGACACCCTTTTGGTAGAGGGAGCGCAGGAACCGCGCCGAGTTGGTGGCGCCCATCTCCTGGCAGACCGTGCGATCTGCGGTCACGAGCTCGACCTCGACGCCCTGGCCGGCAAGGAACTCCGCCACGGTGGGCGCCTGATGCTGGCCGTTCTCGTCGTAGACGATGACCTTGCCGCGCAGCGTCGCCTGACCGGCCAGGACGTCCCAGCCGGTCGTCACGAGGTCCTCGCCCTCCTTGATGAAGCTCGTGTTGGGCACGCCGCCGGTGGCGACGATGACGATGTCGGGCTCCTCCGCCAGCACGTCCGACGCCTCGGCATAGCTGTTGAGGCGGATCTCCACCCCGGCGAGCTCGACCTCGCGCGCCAGCCACTCGGTGATGCCGCGGATCTCGCGCCGCCGGTCGAGCTGGGCCGCGAGGTTGATCTGCCCGCCC
This sequence comes from uncultured Alphaproteobacteria bacterium, assembly GCA_963735065.1. Classification (GTDB taxonomy): domain Bacteria; phylum Pseudomonadota; class Alphaproteobacteria; order Geminicoccales; family Geminicoccaceae; genus CAVTJL01. The sequence continues at coordinate 2,398,326 of CAVTJL010000001.1, forward strand.
AGCCGATCGGTTGCCTCGATCAGCACGACCTCGTGGCCGCGCAGCGCCGAGACCCTGGCTGCCTCGAGGCCGGCCGGGCCGCCGCCGACGACGATGACCTTCCGCCGCGGGCCGGCCGAGGGGCCGATGGTCTGCGGCATCGAGGCCTCGCGCCCGGTCGCCGGGTTGTGCAGGCAAAGGGCGTCCTGGCCCATATAGATCCGGTCGATGCAGTAGCCGGCGCCCACGCAGGGGCGGATGCGGTCCTCCTCGCCCCGCGCGAGCTTGGCGACGATGTAGGGGTCGGCCAGGTGGGCCCGCGTCATCGCCACCATGTCGACATGGCCCTCGGCCACGGCGTGGCGCGCCGTGCTGAGGTCGGTGATGCGCGTCGCATGGAAGACCGGCAGCTTGATCGCCTGCCGGATCGCGCGGGCCCGCTCGAGATAGGGAGCCGTGCGCTGGCCCATGGTCGGGATGAGCCGGGAGACGCCCAGCTCCGTCTCGACGTTGGCGCCCACGACGTTGACGTAGTCGATGAGGCCGCTCTCGGCCAAGTGGACCACGATCTCCAGCATCGCCTCGGCCGAGAGCCCGCCCTCCAGCCGCTCGTCGCCCGACAGCCGCACACCCATGACGAAATCGTCGCCCACCGCCCGGCGCGCCGCCTCCAGCACCTCGAGCGAGAAGCGCAGCCGGTTCTCCAGGCTGCCGCCATAGGCGTCGGTGCGCTGGTTGACGGTCGGCGTCCAGAACTGGTCGATGAGGTGGCCCGAGCACAGCACCTCGACGCCGTCGAGCCCGCCCTCCTTGGCGCGGCGCGCGGCGCGGGCATAGTGGCCCACGACGCGCCTGATGTCCTCGATCTCCATCTCCTTGGGGAAGGAGCGGTGCTGGTGCTCGCGGACGGGGGAGGGGGAGATCGGCGCCAGCCAGTCGGCGACGTCCCAGCGCGTGCGCCGGCCCATATGCGTGATCTGGATCATCAGCGCCGTGCCGTGGCGGTGGATGCGGTCGCTGAAGGCCTGCAGATGCGGGATGATGCGGTCGTCGGAAATGTTGATCTGGCCGAAGGCCGAGGGGCTCTCCGGCGCCACCGTCGAGGAGCCGCCGAACATGGTGAGCGCCAGCCCGCCCTTGGCCTTCTCCTCGTGATAGAGCTGGTAGCGCTCCTGCGGCAGGCCGTCGACCACGTAGGCCGGCGCGTGCGAGGTGCTCATGATGCGGTTCTTGAGCGTCAGCCCCTTGAGGCGGAACGGCTGAAGGAGGGGATCGCCGGACGACATGGGCAGCTGGCTCCCGCGGGCGCAGGGTGGATAAGCTTCCTCGCACAAGCCACAGCCCGGACGGGCGGCTTTTCCGATCGCGCCATCGAGTTTTGGTGATTGGCCGGACCCGCGATCTCGGTCAACATCGTGCCCGGCAGCTTTGTTGGAGAGACGCTTTGAGCGACCTCGGGACGCCGGGCGGTACGGGCGAGCGGCGGGCGGAACGGCGGGCCCGAAGGGCCGAGCGTGCGGCTCACGGCATCCCCCAGCTCCCCTGGCGCACCGTCCGCCATCGCCAGCCTCCAGCCGAGATCATCTCGGCCGACGAGGTCGAGGCCATCCACGAGGCGTCGCTCACGATCCTCGAGGAGATCGGGATCGATATCCTCCTGCCGGAGGCCCGGGACCTCCTGGCCGCGGCCGGCGCCCAGGTCGAGCAGGGCAGCCTGCGGGTCCGGATGGATCGGGGTCTCGTCGAGGGCGCCATGGCCTCGGCGCCACCCCAGTTCAGGCTCCACGCCCGCAACCCGGCGCACGACCTCGTCTTCGGCGACGACAGCATCAACTTCTGCACGGTCGGCAGCGCCCCCAACTGCTCGGACCTCGACGGCGGCCGGCGGCCGGGCAACCTCGCCGACTATCGCAACCTGCTGCGCCTCGCCCAGAGCCTCAACATCGTCCATCTGATGGGTGGCTACCCGCTGGAGCCCATGGACGTTCACCCGAACGTCCGCCACCTCGTCTGCCTCCAGGACTTCGTGACGCTGACGGACAAGGTCTTCCACGCCTACTCGCTGGGCTGGGGCCGCATCCGGGACGGCATCGAGATGGCGCGCATCGCGCGCGGCCTGACCCGCGAGCAGCTCCTGGCCGAGCCCTCGCTCTTCACCGTGATCAACTCGAGCTCGCCGCTTCGGCTCGACGCCCCGATGGCGGCCGGCATCATCGAGATGGCGCAGGCGGGGCAGGTGGTCGTGATGACGCCTTTCACGCTTGCCGGCGCCATGGCGCCCGTCACCCTCGCCGGAGCGCTGGCCCAGCAGAACGCCGAGGCGCTGGCGGGGCTGGCTCTTGCCCAGATCGTCCGGCCGGGCGCCCCTGTCGTCTACGGCGGCTTCACCTCCAACGTCGACATGAAGTCGGGGGCGCCCGCCTTCGGCACGCCCGAGTACATGAAGGCCGTGCTGGCAGGGGCGCAGCTCGCCCGCCGCTACAAGATCCCCTACCGCTCCTCGAACGCCAACGCCGCCAACACGCTGGACGCCCAGGCCGCCTACGAGTCGGTGTTCTCGCTCTGGGCGGTGGCGACGGCGCACACCCACATGGTGATGCACGCGGCCGGTTGGATGGAGGGCGGGCTCGTCACCTCCTTCGAGAAGATGGTGCTGGACGCGGACCTCCTGCAGATGGTGGCCGAGTTCCTGCAGCCGCTCGAGGTGACGCCGGCGACGCTGGCGCTCGATGCGGTGCGCGAGGTGGGGCCGGGCGGCCATTTCTTCGGTGCCGCCCACACCCAGGCGCGCTACCAGACGGCCTTCTACACGCCCATGATCTCGGACTGGCGCAACTTCGAGAGCTGGCGCGAGGCCGGATCGCCCGACGCCTATCGCCGGGCGAGCGACGTCGTGAAGCGTCTTCTGGCCGAGTATCAGCCGCCGCCGCTCGACCCGGGCATCAAGGACGAGCTCGACGCCTTCGTGGCGCGGCGGACCGAGGAGGGCGGGGCGCCCAGCGAGTTCTGAGCTGCCACGGCACCGGGGCGCCCGAGGGCGGCTAGCTCGCGGCGGCCGCCGGCTGTCGCTGCTGCGTGGCGACGCGCATGAGGCCGAACATCGCTGCCAGCACAAGAAGATAGGCCACCGCCTGCAGGCCCGTGGGCTGGTCGGTGTAGCCCACCAGCGTGTGCAGGACCTGGCCCGGCACGCTGCTCGAGGACAGGATGCCCGACGTGTCCCAGAGCGTTCCGTCGAGCGGCGTCGAGACGCCTGCGGCATTGAGGAAGTTCATCGCCTGCGCGGCCATGCCGGCTGCAAGGAGCGCAATCAGCCAGCTCGTCACCGCAAAAAGGTAGCGGGTCGGGATGACCACGAGACCGAGATAGCTGAGGCAGGCCAAGCCGGCACCCGCGAGAAGCCCGAGGGCACCGCCGAAGGCGATCGTCGCGGCCGTGGCGCCTCCGCCGACCACGATGCCGTAGAGGAACAGGACCACCTCCGAGCCTTCGCGCAGGACGGCGAGGCCGACGACGACCGCGAGAGCACCGAGCGAGCGCTGCCCCTCACGGACCGCGTTGCCTGCCGCACGCAGCTCCGCCGCCAGGGCCCGGCCGTGATGCGCCATCCAGACATTGTGCCAGGTGAGCATCACGACGGCGACGAGCAGCACCCCGGCGTTCATGTACTCCTGGCCGGAGCCCTGGAACGCGTCGGCGATGCTGCCGGCAAAGGCCGCGACGACGCAGGCCCCGACGACGCCGGCCAGCACGCCACCCGCTATCCATCGACCGCGCGACGGGATGCCGCGTGTCGCCGCCATGACGATCCCGACGACGAGACCGGCCTCGATGACCTCTCGGAAGACGATGACGAGCGCGCCCAACACGTTGCTACTCCGCGACGATGGTGCCCTTGGCCGTATCCTCGTGATACTCGCCGAAGAACGCGTAGCGTCCCGGCTTCATCGCGCGCAGCCGCACGATGGCAGAGGAGCCGCCGGGGATGATCTTCTCGGCCTTGAGCGCGGGGCTCTCGAACTCTTCCGGCGTCGGGTCCGAGTTCTTGACGGTCAGCTCGATCCGCTTGTTGGCGGGCACGTGCAGCTCTGCCGGCTCGAAACGATGGTCCTTGATGGTCAGGTCAAAGGAGGTCGGCTGATCCGCGGCCACCGAGGCGGCTCCGGGCCCGAGCAGACCGAAAGCAAGAACAAGCATGGGAAGACGGCGCATGCCGAGGGCTCACCATTGTTGGACCGACGAGGCGACAGCGTGGGACCTTAGCTTGGGAGCGTGCTTCGGCAACCGCTATGTTTTTGAGAAATTCTAGAGTGATACACCAAAGGCGGGCGAAGAGCCGCCACCCCCGATGCGACGGAATGCCGCCTCGAGCGCTCCTATAGGGTCCGTGTCGCGGCCAGCCGCTCCTCGTCGAGGGCGTAGCCCATGCCCGGCGTCTCGGGCAGGACGATCCAGCCCTCGTCGTCGACGCGCAGCGGCTCGGCCATCATGTAGTCGCGCCGGTCCAGGTCCCATTCGGGCGGGTCCCAGGGGAACTCGAGCCACGGCGCGTCGGCCACCCCCGCGGTGAGCTGGGCGTTGGCCATCACACCCATGCCGTTGGTCCAGGTGTGGGGCGTGAAGACGAGATTGTGCTCCTGCGCCATGTAGGCGACGCGCCTGAGGCCGGTGATCCCGCCCACCAGGGCGGCGTCCGGCTGCAGCACGTCGAGGCAGCCTTCGGTGATGAGGTCGCGGAACTCGTGCAGCTCGCGGGTCATCTCGCCGCCGGCGATGCGCACGCCCGTGGCCTCGCGCAGCGCCCGCATGCCCGCCCGGTCGGCACGATGCAGCGGCTCCTCCATCCAGTAGACGCCCAGCCGCTCGAGCTCGCGGGCGACGACCAGCGCGTCCTTGAGGCTCCAGGGGGCGGCCGTGTCCCAGGGCATCCGCCAGCCCTGGTTGCAGTCGACCATCAGCTCCAGCCGGTCGCCTACCCGGGCGCGCACCGCCTCGAGCGCCTTGATGTCGTCCCGCCAGTCGCCGCGGTGAAAGCGCACCTTCATCGCCGGGAAGCCGCGCTCGAGATAGAAGGCGGCAACCTCGGCCATCCGTGCCGGATCGCGCAGCGTGCCCGAGGAGGCGTAGGCCCGCACCCGGCCGCAGAGCCCGCCCAGCAGCTGCCAGCAGGGCAGGCCCGCGATCTTGCCCGCTAGATCCCAAAGGGCGAGGTCGAGCGGCCAGCAGCGGCCATAGTGGAAGCCGATGTGGGAGAGGACGCGATAGTGGCGCTCCAGCGCCAGCGCGTCCTGGCCGACGAAGAGATGCTCGTGGCCGGCGAAGCCCACCATCAGATCGCCCGAGCCGATGCCGGTCATGCCGTTGTCGGCATGCACCCGCACGATGGTGGCATCCCAGAAGGTGCGCGGCCGCGTGTCCCAGCTGGCGTGGAACGGCGTGTCGAAGCGCAGCCGGTGCTGGGTGATCTCGATTCCCGTGATGCGCGCCATGCGAGGCTCCTTCGGGCAGCGCCGGGCCCGGCGGGAGCTCCCACCGGGCCAGCCTGCCGCGATAGACCGCAAGCCGCGGCGGCGATCAAGGAGGGTGTGCCCGGGAGGGGCGGATCGCCCCTGCTCAGGCGAGCCCCAGCAGGTGGATCAGGGTCAGGCTGATCGTGCCCAGCACCAGCAGGGACAAGGTGACGGCGATGGTCACGCGGCCGCCGGCGCGGGCCACGGTGCGCAGATCGGTGCAAAGACCCAGCGCCGCCATCGAGATCACGGTCAAAAGGTTGGCGACGGTGGCCGTCGGGCCGAGCGCCGCCTCGGGCACCAGCCCGGCCGAGCGCAGCGCTGCCAGGAGAAGAAAGCCCACGATGAACCAGGGCACGAGCTTGTGCAGCGGCAGCCTGCCCGGTGCCGGCCGGTCGCCGGCCGTCATGTGCGGCGACGCCTCGTCCGGCTCGTCGCGCAGCCGGCGGGTCAGCAGCGACAGGCCCAGCACCACCGGGCCCAGCATCAAGACGCGCACGAGCTTGACGAGCGTGCCCAGCTGAACCGCCACGGGACCCACCGGCGCGGTCGCCGCCAGCACCTGCGGCACCGCATAGACCGTGAGGCCGGCGAGCGCCCCATACTGCACGACGCTCAGGTGCAGCAGCGGCACGAGGAGCGGCAGGCAGAGCACCACCACCACGCCCAGCACGGCGGTGAAGGCGATCGAGGCGGCCACGTCCTCCCCATCCGCGCCGATCACGGGCGCCACCGCGGCGATCGCCGAGTTGCCGCAGATGGAGTTGCCGCAGGCGACGAGCGTCGCCAGCCGGCTCGAGAGCCCGAGCAGCCGGCCGAGCCCATAGCTGGCGCCGATGGCCATCACGACGATGCCGGCGATGCCGAGAAGGAGGCCCGGGCCTGCGGCCAGGACGGTCTGGGCGCTCACCGAGGCACCGAGCAGCACCACGGCGATCTCCAGGAGCGTCTTGGCGCTGAAGCTGATCCCGGACAAATAGCGGCGGCCCGGGCTCCAGGCCGTGCGCACCGCTGTGCCGAGCAGGATGGCGAGCACCAGGCTCTCGAGCCAGGCAGCGCCGACCAGCCGTCGCTCGGCCAGCTCCAGGGCGGATGCCGCGACGGTCACGGACAGGCAGAGCCCGACGCCGGGGAGCAGCCGCCCCACCCAACGGAGGGAGGAGCCCTTCGCCGAGCGGATGCGATCCAGAAGCGTCGGCGTGGCGGATGGAGCGTAAGCGATCATGGCCATGGGGAACCTCAGGTTGCTGCGGCGGAACCTGGGCCGGCGCTCGACATCGATCCAACGGATTATTATGAACGAATTGATCGACTGAGGAGATCAATTCCTTGACCCTCGACCAGCTTCGCATCTTCGTCGCCGTGGCGGAGCGCCAGCACGTCACGGCGGCGGCGCGCGCCTTGAACCTCACCCAGTCGGCCGTCAGCAACGCCATCGCGGCGCTGGAGGAGCGCCATGATGTCCGGCTCTTCGATCGGGTCGGGCGGGGGGTCGTGCTCAACGAGGTCGGGCGCGCCTTTCTGGGCGAGGCGAGGGCGGTGCTGGCGCGGGCGCAGGCGGCCGAGATAGCGCTCGTCGACATGGGCGGGCTCAGGCGCGGGCGGCTCGCCATCTTCGCCAGCCAGACGATCGCCAGCTATTGGCTGCCGCAGCGCCTTGTCCGCTTCCATGCGCGCCATCCCGGGATCGCGCTCGACGTCTCGATCGGCAACACCGAGGAGGCGGCGCACGCCGTGCTGGAGGGCGTGGCCGAGCTCGGCCTCGTGGAAGGCGAGATCGAGCACGCCGCGCTGGCGCAGGAGCAGGTGGGAAGCGACCGTCTCGTCCTGCTGGTGCATCCCGACCATGCCTGGGCCGCGCGCGTCGCGCCGAGCGTCGCCGATCTGCTGGCCGAGCCCTGGGTGATGCGCGAGCAGGGGTCAGGCACGCGCTCCAGCCTCGAGGCGGCGCTCGCCTCGGCCGGCTGCGATCCGGCCGGGCTCGAGGTGGCGATGACCCTGCCCTCGAATGAGGCCGTTCTCGCGGCAACGGAGGCGGGCGCGGGCGTCGCAGCGCTGTCGGAGCACGTCGCGCACGCGGCGCTGCTGGCAGGCCGGCTCGTCGAGGTCGCCTACAAGCTGCCGGACCGGCGCTTTCGCATGCTCTGGCACAAGGAGCGCTACCGCACCAAGGCGGCGGACGCGTTCGCATCCCTCCTGCGATGAGCAAGGCTCGTGCGACGGCGGGGCCGCTCCAGCCTCGCCTCAGGCCTGGGTGAGCACCTTCTCCGCGAGCTCGAGGAGGTCGCGCTCGTCCGCCTGCCGGCGGTTGGAGCGCAGCATGGCCACGTTCTCGGGCCGTGCCATCTGCGCCGCGAGCTGCTCGGCGGTGAGCTCGTCGAAGCCTTCCCCGCCCAGCGCCACCTTCACCCCGACCTGGCGCAGCAGGCGCTCGAAGGCTTCCGGCAGGGCGGCTGCACCGCCGCTCTCGCCCATGGCCACCGCCGCCCGGGCGAAGCGCCCGTCGTCGTCCAGGATGTTCCAGGGCAGCGAGGCCAGCATCGCCAGGCCGACGGCGCGGCCGTGGTGGATCGGCCTCAGGGAGGCCAGGGCATGCCCGATATTGTGGGCGATGGCCGTGCCGGCATTGTCGATGGCGATGCCGGCGAGCGCTGCGGCCAGCAGCATGGCGCTGCGCGCCGCGAGGTCGTCCGGCACCTCGACCGCGCGCCGCAGGCTCTGGACGACGAGCCTGATCGCGGCGTGCGCGTAGACGTCGTTGGCCGGCGAGGCATTGCCGTTCGTGCAGGCCTCGAGGGCATGGACGAGGGCGTCGATGCCGGTGGCCGCGGTCAGGGCAGGAGGCAGGCCGACGCTGGCCGTCGGGTCCAGGACCACGAGGTCGGCCTTCATCGTGTCGCCCCAAAGCCAGGCCTTGGCCCCGTCGGCCAGGGTGAGGACGGTGGTCCGCGTCGTCTCGGAGCCGGTTCCGGCCGTGGTCGGCACGCAGATCTTGGGCAGCGCGCGCGGCGGCAGCGGATTGGCGCAGAGGGCGTAATGGGCAGCGGGCTCGCCGGCCGGGGCGATGGCTGCCACCGTCTTGCCGACGTCGAGGGCCGAGCCGCCGCCCAGCGCCACCACCAGCCCCACCTTCTGCTCGCGCGCGATGGCGGCAGCGGCATCCGCCTGCGCGGCCGAGGGGTCGCTCTTGAAGGCATCGAAGACGACGACCGACAGACGGGCCGTCTCGAGCGCCAGCGCCGCCCGCTCGATCAGCCCGCCGGGCCGCAGCCCGGGATCGGCCACCAGCAGCACCGCCTTGGCGTCGGCGGTCAGCTCCTTGGCCAGCGGGCCCAGCCGGTCCAGGGCATGCTCCGCGTGGACGATCCGCGGCGTCGCGGCCAGCTCGTAAGCCATCAGCTCCTCACCCCGGCCCTCGGCCACTCGGCCGCCTATTTGGCCGCCACCGACATCGCGTGCTTCTCGTGACGGAGATCCTTGGTCAGCTCGATGAGCTGGGGCTGATCCAGCGTCTCGACCTCGAGCAGCCGCTTGGCGCAGCGCTCGAGCACGTCCCGGTTCTCCTCGAGGATCCGCAGCGTGCGGTCGGACAGCGCATCGATGATCCGGCGGACCGCGAGGTCGATCTCCCGCGCGGTGTCCTCGCTGAAGCGCCGCTCGAGATAGGACTGGCCGGGGCTCGGCTGGAGGAAGGGGCTGCGCTCGCTGTCGTAGGCCACCGAGCCCAGCTTCTCGTCCATGCCGTAGCGGGCGACGATGCTGCGCGCGATGTCGGTGGCGCGCACGAGATCGTCCGAGGCACCGGTCGAGAGATGGTTGAAGACCAGCTTCTCGGCCGCCCTGCCGCCCAGGATCATGGCGATCTTGTCCTCCAGCTCCTCCTTGGTCATCAGGAACCGGTCCTCGGTCGGGCGCTGGATGGTGTAGCCGAGCGCCCCGATGCCGCGCGGGATGATCGAGACCTTGTGCACCACCTCCTGCCCCGGCAGGGCCATGCCGACCAGCGCATGGCCCATCTCGTGGTAGGCGACGACCGTGCGCTCCTTCGGATTGAGGAGCCTGTTGCGCTTCTCGAGGCCGGCGACGATGCGCTCGATCGCGCGCGTGAAGTCGTCGAGGGTGATCGCCGTGCCCTTGCGCCGTGTCGCCAGCAGTGCTGCCTCGTTGACGAGGTTGGCAAGATCGGCGCCCGAGAATCCCGTCGTCAGCGCGGCCACCTGATCGAGATCGACGTCGGAGTCGAGCCTCACCTTCTTGACGTGGACCTCGAGGATTTCCTGGCGGCCGTGCTTGTCGGGGCGATCGACCAGGATCTGCCGGTCGAAGCGGCCGGCGCGCAGCAGGGCCGGGTCCAGGATCTCCGGGCGGTTGGTGGCGCCCAGCAGCACGACACCCTCCGACGGATCGAAGCCGTCGAGCTCGGTCAGGAGCTGGTTCAAGGTCTGCTCGCGCTCGTCATTGCCGCCGGGCTGGCCGAAGGGGCTGCGCGCCCGGCCCAGCGCGTCGAGCTCGTCGATGAAGATGATGGCGGGCGCTGCCTTCCTCGCCTGCTCGAAGAGGTCGCGCACGCGGGCGGCGCCCACGCCCACGAACATCTCGACGAACTCCGAGCCCGAGATCGAGAAGAAGGTCACCCCGGCCTCGCCGGCCACGGCCTTGGCCAGCAGCGTCTTGCCGGTGCCGGGCGGACCCACCAGCAGGATGCCCTTGGGCATCCTGGCGCCCAGCGTGCCGTAGGACTTGGGGTCTTTCAGGAACTCCACGATCTCCTGCAGCTCGTCCTTGGCCTCGTCGATGCCGGCCACGTCCTTGAAGGTCACCTTCGTGTCCTTCTCGACATAGATCTTGGCCTTCGACTTGCCCACCGACATGAACCCGCCGAGCCCCTGCTTGTCGGCGAACTTACGGAAGAAGAACATCCAGATCGCAAAGAAGATGACGATCGGCACGACCCATGAGAGCAGCGATCGAAGGAACGTGTTCTCGGCCGTCCCTATGAACTTGACGTTGTACTTGGAGAGCTCCTGGGCGAGCTGGGGGTCGATCCGTGGCGTCACGAACTGGGTCTTGCCGTCGCGCGCCTTCTTGAAGGTGCCGGTGATATACTGCTGATTGACCGTCACCTGCTCGACGTCACCGTCCTTGAGGAAGGTCTCGAACTGGTTGTAGGGCACGACCTCGGTCTGCCGCGCCTCGGTCATCCAGTCCTGCACCAGCAGGAGCAGCAGAACGGCACCGATCACGTACCAGATGTGCCATTGATGCTTCGTTTCCATCGGCGGGCGTTCCTCGAGCTGTCGGACGACGGGCGGTCGGCCGAAGGCCGCCCATCGCCTGGTGTTGCGGCGCCCTCAACCGGCTGCCGGATCGAGCCCATTCAACAGGAACGCCGCAGGCCCGAGCCGCGCCTTCAACTGAGGCCAGTCGATCGCCTGTGGGTCCTGGATCAGTCGCGACAGCGGCCGATCGTCGAGCCGGATGTCCGCGGTCAGCTCCGCCGGCGTCAGCTTTCCATCGTGGTTGACGTCGTAGCTCGCGAAGAGCTGGTCAAGCCCCACGAGCTGGAGCGCCAGGAGCCCGAGCATCAGCCCGCGTCGGTCCGGCTCGGCGAGCGAGCCCTGGTTGGCCAGCGCCCAGTCATTGACCAGGCTCTGCACGCGCTGGACCTCCTCCAGCGACAGGGTTCCGTCATGGTCCGTATCGGCGTAGGCGAAGCTGCGCGTGAAGCAGGCGCGCGCGGGCCCCACGGCGCAGAAGGGGCCGATCTGCCGGGCGAAGCGATCGAAGCCTTGAAGTGTCGCCGGGTCGCTGGGCGCGGCAATGGCGGCTGATCCGGCACAGGCCAGGATCAGACCCCAAAGAGCGCCGCGGGCGAGCTTGAGCGGGTTCTGCATGCCGTCACTATAGTCCAGTCTCCGCGATCTCGGGCAACCCCTAGCCGCCTTGCGCGCTATCTCCCGGCGACGAGACGCTTGAGCTCGTAGAGCAGATCGAGGGCGGCTCTCGGGCTGAGGTCGTCCGGCGCCACGTTGCGCAGCGCCGCCTCCAGGGGCGAGGGGCCGGTCGACGCCACCTCTGCCGGGGGCTTGCGCAGGGCAGCGGCAAAGAGCGGCAGATCGTCGGCCAGAGCTGCCGGCGCCGAGCTCGCCTCGCCGGCCTCGAGGCGCTGCAGCACCTCGCTCGCCCGCTCCGTCACCGCCTGTGGCAGGCCCGCCAGCCTCGCCACGTGGATGCCATAGGATCGGTCCGCGGTGCCTTGTGCCACCTCGTGGAGGAAGACGACGTCCCCCTGCCATTCCTTGACCCGCATGGTGTGGGGGGCGAGGCCCGGCAGCTTGGCCGCGAGCGCGGTCAGCTCGTGATAGTGGGTGGCGAAGAGGCCGCGGCAGCGGTTGATCTCGTGCAGATGCTCGACCACCGCCCAGGCCAGGGAGAGGCCGTCATAGGTGGCGGTGCCGCGCCCGATCTCGTCCAGGATGACGAAGCTCCGCGGCCCCGCCTGATTGAGGATCGCCGCCGTCTCGACCATCTCCACCATGAAGGTGGAGCGGCCGCGCGCCAGGTCGTCGGCGGCGCCGACCCGCGAGAAGAGCCGGTCGACGACGCCGATCCGCGCCGTGCGCGCGGGCACGAACGAGCCCATCTGGGCCAGCAGGATGATGAGCGCGTTCTGGCGCAGAAAGGTGCTCTTGCCCGCCATGTTGGGCCCGGTCAGGAGCCAGAGGCGGCTCGTCTCGTCGAGCGTGAGATCGTTGCCCACGAAAGGCTGCCGCTCGCGCGCCAGCGCCTCCTCGACCACCGGATGCCTGCCTTCCTCGATGACGAGCTCCAGACCGTCCAGGATCTGGGGCCTCACCCAGCGACGGGCGATCGCCAGCTCCGCCAGGGAGGCGGCGACGTCGAGCTCGGCCAGCAGATGCGCCGTGGAGGCCACCGTCTCGGCCGTGCCGACCACCTCGCCCACGAGCGCCTCGAACAGGGTGAGCTCCAGCGCCTGGGCGCTTTCCGCGGCCGTCGCGATCCGGCTCTCGAGCTCGCCCAGCTCGACGGTGGTGAAGCGCGTGGCGCCGGCCATGCTCTGGCGCTGGACGAAGCTCTCCGGGATCTTGGCCCGCTGCGCGCTCGACACCTCCACATAATAGCCCAGCAGGTTGTTGTGGCGGATCTTGAGCGAGGCGATGCCCGTGCTCTCGCGGTAGGCGGCCTCGAGCGCCGCGATCTTGCGGCGCGCCTGGTCGCGCAGCAGGCGAAGCTCGTCCAGCTCGGCGGAGAGCCCGGCACGGATGAAGCCGCCGTCGCGGGCGAGGAGAGGGGGCTCCTCGACGAGGCTCGTCAGAAGCTTTTCTCGTAGCGCATCCGTCTGCGGCAGCCGGCGGACGATCGCCTTGAGGGCCTCGGGCGCCTCGACCAGGAGGTCGCTCACCCGCTGGGCGCGCTCCAGCCCGTGGCCGATCGCCAGGAGATCGCGCGGTCCGCCACGGCCCAGCGCCAGGCGGGACAGCGCGCGCTCGAGATCGGGGCAGCGCCGCAGCAGCGCCCGCAGCGCCTCGCGTCGCTCCTGGTCGAGCGCGAAGGCCTCGAGCTGATCCTGCCGCTCGCGGATCGGCTCCACCACCGTCAGCGGCGCCGCCAGCCGGTCCGCCAGCAGCCTTGCGCCCGCGCTCGTGACGGTGCGGTCGATCACGGCGAGCAGGCTGCCCTCGCGCTCGCCCGAGAGCGTCTGCGCGAGCTCGAGGTTGCGCCTCGTGGCCGCATCGAGCCTCAGCACGTCGGCCGCCTCGATCCGGGTCGGAGGCCCGAGCCGCGGCAGCATCCCCTTTTGGGTCAGCTCGAGATAGTCGAGAAGGGCGCCGGCGGCGCCGATCTCGGCGCGGCTGAAGGCGCCGAACGCGTCGAGCGCCTGGATGCCCAGAAAGCCGGCCAGCCGCCGCTCGGCCGCGACGCTCTCGAAGCTCTGGTCGCGGGCGAGGGTCACACGCTCGCCAAGCTCGGCCAGGATTGGCCGCAGGCCCGGGTCGGCGCCCAGCCGCTCGCCCGTCACGAGCTCGCCCGGATCGACGCGCGCGAGCAGTGAGGGCAGGGCATCGGCCGTGGTCGCCTCCGTCCAGAAGCCGCCCGTCGAGATGTCGACCCAGGCGAGCCCGAAGCCGGCCTGGCTGCGCGCGAGCGCTGCCAGGTAGTTGTGGCGGCGGGCCTCGAGGAGGCCGTCCTCGGTGAGCGTGCCGGGCGTCACGATCCGCACGACGTCGCGGCGGACGAGGGACTTGCCGGGCCGCTTGCGCGCGGCTGCGGGATCCTCCAGCTGCTCGCAGATGGCGACCTTGAAGCCCTTGCGGATCAGCCGGTGCAGATAGGCCTCGGCATTGTGCACCGGCACGCCGCACATCGGGATGTCCTGGCCCTGGTGGCGGCCGCGCTTGGTGAGCGCGATGTCGAGCGCCGGTGCCGCGCGGCAGGCATCCTCGAAGAACAGCTCGTAGAAATCGCCCATGCGATAGAAGAGGAGCGCGTCCGGATGCGCCGCCTTCAGCGCCTGATACTGGGCGATCATCGGGCTGGCGGCGCGGTCCGCAGGCTCCTTGTCCTGATCACGCTCGGCGCTTCGCGTCATGGTTGTGTTGTCTCTTGAATTTTTCTCGCAGATTGCGTAGCCTGCGATCCTAGCGTGGGATCCATACGATCGCGCGCGCTTCAGGGGCCTTCGCGTCGGTCGAGCCGTGACTCTCGATAGGGTTTCTCGTGGGGAGCGGAGACATGCACGCACGCGATCCTTTGACGATCGCGGCTGTCCTCGTCAGGGCAGCGCGATCTCCACGTCTGGCCGTGCCATGACCGCGGGCGCGGCGCTGGCCGGCGCATTCCTGGAGGAGAGCCTCGGCGCCGAGGCCGAGCCCGCCCAGCGCCTCGCGGCCGCGCTGGCACGGCGCGTGGAATACCTCACCTGGGCGGACCGGGCCAGGGTCCTGGACGAGTTCTTCTGGACCGAGGCCCGTGCGCGCCTGCCGATCGAGGTCGTGACGGCGGTCGTCAATCGCCAGCCATCGACGCTCGGCTCGACGCCGGTCGACGCCTATGCCCGCCTCTGCACCCACGTCCTGACCGGCGCGCTGCTCGCGTTGGACGAGCCGCTCGGCATCGCCGCCGTCGAGCAGGCGCTGACCTACGTGCTCTCGCGCCGGGCGGAGCACCAGGAGGCGGCGCTCGACTGGATCGCCGCGACCCGATGCCCGACCCTCCAGGAGCATCTGACGCGCCTGCCGGGCTACGCCTTTCTCCTGCTGACCGCGAGCGGAAGCGATTCGGCCGAGACCTTCATGGCGCGCGATGCCTTTTGGGCAGCGCTTCTCGGCCGGGGCTGATGCGCAGGCGGGCGAGGGCGTCCTCCTCCCGCCCGGCGCTCTATTCGATGATGCCGCAGGCGAGCCTCGCGCCGCCGCCGCCGAGAGCCTTGGGCTGGTCGCTGTAATTGTCGCCGCCGGCATGGATCATCAGGGCGAGGCCCTTGAGGCGGCTCGGATCGGTGATGCGCGGTGCGGTGACGGCCTCGGTGGCCGTTCCGTCCGCCGCCACGACCAGGACGGGCAGGTCGCCCAGATGCCCCTTGCCGTCGGGGCCCTCGTGGCGGCCGGTCTTGTCGGGATCCCAGTGGCCGCCGGCCGCGAGCGCCGGCACCGTCTTGCCGTCCTGCTGGCCCGGCGCGCAGCTGCCCTTCGCATGCACGTGGAAGCCGTGCTCGCCCGGCGGCAGATCCTTCAGCTCGGGCTTGAAGACGGTGCCGTCCGGGCCGCCCGTGATCTCGACCGTGCCGATCGTGGCACCCGGTCCCTCGGGCGTCGCGAGCTGCATCGTGGCCTCGAGCGCCTGCGCGGCGCCGGCCCCGAGGATCAAGAAGAGCGAGCCGCAAAGAGCGGTCGTGACAGCTGGACGCATCGGTTTGGTCCTTTCTTGAGCACCTATGGGCTCTTTTCGTCTGGCGACAAGGAAGATGGCGTTGAAGGGCCGCTTCACCGGCAGGCCGGAGCCGAGACGCGCGCTCAGTCCTCCGTCAGCCAGTTGGGCGCAAAATAGCGCTTCAGCTCCCGCTCCCGCGCGGCGAGCTGGCCGGTCCGGCGCCACGCATCCAGCATCGCCCGCGTCGGCGTCCGGGTCGCGATCCTGGGTCCGCCCGGCGCGAAGGGGCCGATCCTGTAGTGCACGGGCAGGCCCTTGCCGCGGTCGATGCCGGCGATGCTGCAGTCGAGGCCGGGTGCCCCGGGCTGCTCGTCCGGGCCGTACTCCGTCAGGAAGACATGCTGGCCGATCGTGGCGGTCCGCTTGCGCCGGGCGAACCAGGGGCAGTTGTCCGGGTCCATCAGGCGCGGGTTGACGAAGTAGAGCGCCCCTCGCGTGGGGTCGGAGCCGCCCGTGGCGGGTCGCCTGGCGAGGGCAAAGGCCTCCGCCAGCGCCTTCCTGTCCGCCTGGCCCCGCACGATGACCACCTGCTCCGGCCTGTAGCGATCGGGATGCAGAAGTGCTGCCCGCAGCGCCGGCGACTCGTCGACCGGCTGGAACTGGCCGGGCTCGACCGCGACGGCACAGTCATCGCCGGGAAAACGGGGGTCGCCGGCCCTGTTGCGCACCACCTGCATCACTGCCGCCATGCCGGCCGGGCCCTCGCCGGCCGCCTCGGCATAGGCGATGAGAGCAAGGCAGCGCGTGTCGCGCTCCGGGGGCGCGGCCGAGGCGACGGGACACCACGCAAGCAGGAGGGCCACGCCTGCGCCGGCGAGCCAGCTTGCCGCCCGATACGGCCGTCGCGCCGCGGCCATGCGTTTCCTTCCCCCTGAGCCGATCCTGCCCAGGAAGCCTGAAGCCGACCCCGTGCGCAAGCCGCTGCTCCACCTGGACACCCGGGCCGGCGGGCGATACCGGGATGAAGGCGATCCGCCGGCCCGACCCGCCGGCCGCCTGGAGGTGAGGGAGACCCGGGCATGATGGGCGGTCCGCCCAGCGCCTTGCGACAAGCCTGGCCGCGCCGCATGGCGGCCGGAAGGGCCCTGCCCATTCTCGTCGTCGTCGCAGCGCTTCTCGTCATCTGGTACGCGGCCGCTGTCTGGCTCAACGCCCCGCAGGTGCTCGACCGCTATGCGCGCGGCAAGACCGAATGGACCGCGAGCGGCCTCGTCGCCGACACGCTCTCGATGCAGCGACCGGTCCTGCCGGCGCCGCATCAGATCCTCGCCGAGATGAAAAAGACGATCCTCGACACGGCGCCGACCTCGCGCCGCTCGCTCCTGTTCCACGCCTGGGTGACGCTCTCCTCGACCCTGGTGGGCTTCGTGCTGGGCACGCTCCTGGGCTGCGCGCTGGCGATCGGCATCGTCCACGTGCCGACGCTCGAGCGGTCGCTCCTTCCCTGGATCATCACCTCCCAGACGATCCCGATCCTGGCGATCGCACCCATGGTCATCGTCGTGCTGGGCGCCATCGGCCTCACCGGCCTGCTGCCCAAGGCCATCATCTCCACCTATCTCTGCTTCTTTCCGGTGGCGATCGGCATGGTGAAGGGCCTGCGCTCGCCCGACCGCCTGCAGCTCGACCTGATGCGCACCTACAGCGCCACCACGAGCGAGACCCTGTGGCTGCTGCGCTGGCCCTCGGCCCTCCCGTTCCTCTTCGCGAGCCTCAAGGTCGCGGTGGCGATCAGCCTCGTCGGCGCCATCGTCGGCGAGCTGCCGACCGGCGCCCAGGCCGGCCTCGGGGCGCGCCTGCTCTCGGGCTCCTACTACGGCCAGACGGTGCTGATGTGGGCGGCCCTGGTCACCGCCTCGCTGCTCGCGGCCATCCTCGTCGCCCTCGTCGGCGTCGCCGAGCGCGTCGTGATGCGGCGCATGGGCACGGCCGCGTGAGCGCCGCCTCGCAAGGCCTGGCGGGCTTCGTGATCCTCGCGGTCGCGGGCCTCCTCTTGCCGCTGGGCCCGGCCGGCTGGTGGTTCGAGCACCCCTTGCCGCTGGCGCTGGCCGCGCTCGTGCTCGCCGCCGGCATCTGGTGCCATGCGAGCGGCCGGCGCGGCCTCGAGGACGGCCTCCTGGTCGCGGCGGCCGTCCTCGTGGGCTCGGCGGCACCGCTCCTCCTCGTCCTGCGGGGTGGTGCCCTCGGTGCCGGCGGCATCGGGCTTTGGATCTTTCTCCTGGCGCTCTTCCTGCTGGCCTGGCAGGCGATGGCGATCCTGGCGGGCCAGACGGCAGCGGATCGCCGCTGGCAGCGCGCCGGCAGGCTGCTCGTGCCGGTGCTCTTCGGCGCCGGGCTCCTCTATGTCTGGGAGCTGGCCGTTCGCGCCTTCGACATCCCGCGCGTCCTGCTGCCGGCACCCTCGGCCATCGGCCTGGCGCTCGCGCACAACGGCCCGATCCTCGCCGCGGACTTTCGCCAGACCTTCCTCAAGGCGGTGATCCCGGGCTGGATCATGGGGTGCGGATCGGGCTTCCTCGTGGCCGTGCTGGTCGATCGCGTGCCGTTCCTCCAGCGCGGCCTCCTGCCTTTCGGCAACCTCGTCTCGGCCCTGCCGATCGTCGGCGTGGCGCCCATCATGGTCATGTGGTTCGGGTTCGACTGGCAGTCGAAGGCCGCGGTCGTCGTCGTCATGACCTTCTTCCCGATGCTGGTGAACGCCGTGACCGGGCTCGCCAGCGCCGGGCGCATCGAGCGCGACCTGATGCGCTCCTACGCCGCCGGCTACCTGACGACGCTCGTGAAGCTGCGGCTGCCCAGCGCACTCCCGTTCGTCTTCAACGCTCTCAAGATCAACAGCACGCTGGCGCTGATCGGCGCCATCGTCGCCGAGTTCTTCGGCACGCCCATCGTCGGCATGGGCTTTCGCATCTCGACCGAGGTCGCGCGCATGGACCTCGACATCGTCTGGGCCACCATCACCGTGGCGGCGGTCGCGGGCTCGCTCTTCTACGGGCTCCTGGCGTTGCTCGAGCGCAGCCTCACCTTCTGGCATCCTTCCTATCGCGACTGAGCAGCAAGGGCGGCGCCGCAAAACGGCGTCGCTGACAAGCCGCCACGGCTATGCTTCAACATTCGGCAGCCGGCGAGGCGCGAGCGGTCGGCAAGAGCAAGGGGGCGCGAGAATGAGGAATGGCGGCCTAGCCGTTGCGGCGGCTCTGCTGTTGATGGGGGGTGCCGCGCATGCGGCCGACAAGCTCACCCTTCAGCTCAAATGGGTCACGCAGGCGCAGTTCGGCGGCTACTACGTCGCCCAGGACAAGGGCTACTACAAGGACGAGGGGCTCGACGTCACGATCAAGCCCGGCGGCCCGGACGTGGCCCCGGAGCAGGTGATCGCCGGCGGCGGTGCCGATGTCGTGGTCGACTGGATGCCGGCGGCGCTCGCCGCCCGCGAGAAGGGCGTGCCGCTCGTCAACATCGCCCAGATGTTCAAGAAGTCGGGCCTCGAGCTCACCTGCCGCAAGGACACCGGCATCAAGGACCCGAAGACCGACTTCAAGGGCAAGACCCTGGGCGTCTGGTTCGCCGGCAACGAGTATCCCTTTCTTTCCTGGATGGCCCATCTCGGCCTCAAGACCACGGGCGGGCCTGACGGCGTCACCGTGCTCAAGCAGGGCTTCAACGTCGATCCGCTGCTGCAGAAGCAGGCCGACTGCATCTCGACCATGACCTACAACGAATACTGGCAGATCATCGAGGCCGGCGTGCCGGCGAGCGATCTCACCGTCTTCAAGTATGAGGACGAGGGCGTGGCGACGCTCGAGGACGGCCTCTACGTGCTCCAGAGGAGCCTCCAGGACCCGCAGATGGTCGATCGTCTGGCGCGCTTCCTCAAGGGCTCGATCAAGGGCTGGGAGTACGCCAAGGAGCATCCCGACGAGGCGGCGAAGATCACCCTCGACAATGACGCCACGGGTGCACAGACGGAAGCCCACCAGCAGCGCATGATGGTGGAGATCGACAAGCTCCTGGCGGATGATCCGGCCAAGATCGGCTGGCTCGATCCCGCCGACTACGAGCGCACGGTCAAGGTGCTGCTGTCGGGCGGCTCCGATCCCGTGATCTCGAAGGCGCCGCAGGGTGCCTGGACCCACCAGGTCTGGGACGCGATGCAGAAGCCCTGAGGCCTCGGCGTCGGGCACGGGCGCGGCCCGAGGAGCGCTCGGCAGGCGAGGGTGGCGAGCGCTTCGCGGGTAAGCTCGGCGAGCGGCCCGGCAGCCTTGCTCCCCTCGAGGCCGGCCTTGCTGCGGAGCAAGGCAAGTCCCCGGCCGGCGCCACGCCGGCTGGGGAGCCGGTGATCAGGTCCGCGGCGCGCCCGGCTCGCAGATGTCCTTGACCGATTGGAGCACGGCTTCCGGGGCGAACACCCGCTCGAGCCAGCCCTCCCGGAAGATCTGGGGCTTCGCCAGCTCGATCGCCCGCAGGGCACCGTCCGAGAAGCGACCCTCGGGGAAGACGTCGAACGCGATCGACAGTCCGATCGTGAGGTGACCCAGCAGGAAGTCGACTGCCGCCTGCGCCGGCACGCCGCGCCGGGCCGCCTCGTCGGCCGCCTCGCGCAGCGCGATGCACATCGTGATCGCGGTCGTCTCCGAGAGCGCGGGCTCCAGGATCGCGATCTGCTCCACGGTGCAGCGGTGTGCCCGCATCACCGGCTTGTAGATCGTCCGCGCCACCTCCTCGCATAGCGCGTAGTGCTCATCCGGCCCCTGCATCAGCGCGCAGACGATGTGCTGCTTGGCAGCGACCCCGCCGAAGAAGTCCCGCTTGGCCTCCGCGGTGGTCTCGTCGTTGAAGATGGGCGGGTGGCAGGGGTGGGTCACGAAGTAGGTGAGCTCCGGCCGGTCAGGCATCTCGCCCGCATGAGGGGCGGCGGCGTCGAGGACGATCAGCGCCGTGCCGGGCCGCACCTTGTCGACGATGCCGTGCGCGATCTTGCCGATGAGCCGGTCGGGCACGGCCATGAGCACGACGTCGGCTCCCGCCAGGGCGCGGTCCTGGTCGATGCAGTCGACGCCGACCGCTGATTTGAGGCGCTGGCGGCCCTCCTCCGAGATCTCGACATGGTCGACCTCGAAGCGCGAGCCCTTGAGGTTGGTGGCGAGGCGGACTCCCATCTTGCCGCCGGCGCCGAGCAGCGCGATCTTCGTCATTCCAAGGTTCTCCCCAGTTCTTTCGGTTTCAGCCGGCAGCGCCGCCGCGCTTGACGGCGCAGAAGTAGTCGGGGGCGCCGATCTGGCCGCCCTTCAAGGCGATCACGAGGCCCGCATGCGCCGGGTCGTCCGAGTGCGCCTGGCACAAGGGG
This sequence comes from uncultured Alphaproteobacteria bacterium, assembly GCA_963735065.1. Lineage (GTDB taxonomy): Bacteria > Pseudomonadota > Alphaproteobacteria > Geminicoccales > Geminicoccaceae > CAVTJL01. The sequence goes on from CAVTJL010000001.1 coordinate 2,419,113, forward strand.
GCGCCGGGGCTGACGGGCGCTAGGGCCGTGAGCGCGTAGATGCCGAGCATCAGCGTCGCATGGCCGGACGTGTCGCCGCCGGCGATGGCCGCACGCGTCAGCCTGGCTTCGCGGAGCACGCGGTCGAGAAGCCGGCCGAGGCCTGCGCCGATCCGGTCGTTGACGACGCCGGCCGGGAGCCTGTGGGCCTCGGCGGCCGCAGCGAGGGCCGCGACGGCGGGGTCGTCCGGGCCGGTGGCCGTGAAGACGAGCGGGTCCCGGCCCTCGCCGATCGCGGCCAGGGAACGCTCGACCGCCCGTCCGAGCTCGCGTTCCCATGCCGCCGTGTCGACGGCGCGGGCCACGTCGAGCCGGATCCCCGCGAAGCCGTTCCGTTCGGCGAAGGCGATCTGCGCCGCCGTGACCGGCGAGCAGGAGCCCGAGACGCAGGCGATGCGCTCCGCCGGCGGGGCCCGGAACGCCTTCTCGGGCTGATCGTGGAGCCCGGCCGCCCGCCAGTGGGCGACGAGGGCGTACTCGATGCCCTGCGAGCCCACGGCCAGGAGGCGCTGGCCCCGCTGCTGCCACACCAGCCGGCCGGCCTCGGCCAGGGTCTCGTCGTCGACCACGTCGAGCGCGACGATCTCGGCCCCCCCGGCCAGCTCCCGGGCAAGGGCCGAATCCGCCGCGCCGTGCTTCATGGCGACGAGGTCGACGAGGCCGATCTGCTTTGCCCGGTCGGTCTGCTTTGCGAGGTGGAGCCTTACGTCGGCCTCGTCCATCGGCGTCACGGGGTGGCGCGCCATGGTCGGATGCCGGTCGAGCCGGTAGGCAACGCCGTTCACCGCCGCGAACAGGTTGCCGAAGGCCTGGTAGCGCGCGATCGCCGGCGCCGCGACCACCAGCGGGTGCCAGGCACCGCCGAGGATCGGCGTGGCGAGCTCGATCGCCCGACCGATCGAGCCGACATGCGGTGCCGAGTCGAAGGTCGAGCAGACCTTGTAGTGCGCGATCGGGGCGCCGAGCGCCGCCAGCGCACGAAACACCGGCGGCAGGTGCTCGTCCATCCAGTCCGGACCCTTCGAGCGGGCCACGCCCGCGACGCCGATGGCGCGGTACCCCTCGAAACGGGCGAGCCGCTCGGGCGTCGGCACGTCGAGGAACAGAACGGTGGGCAGACCGGCGAAGGTGAGGACCTCCATGACCGACGTCGAGCCGGTGAAGTCGTCGCCATAGAAGCTCAGGAGGAGGCCCTCCGGCAGGGCCCGGGCCGCGTCGGCGCTCATGCGCCGCGGGGCCTGAGCGCCGCGGCGAGGGCGGGACGCTCGCGCGCGTGCTCGGCCAGCGGGATGCCGGCCGCGGCCGCCTCCCAGGCCTCGCGCAGGCTCGCCACGCCGGCCGCCGGCCCGTCCGGATGCGCCAGGATCCCGCCCCCGGCGGTGACGATCAGGTCCGCCGAGCCCAGGCCGGCGTAGGTGCCGGGCGCCTGCTTGACCGTCTGGCCGGAGGAGAAGACCGGCATGGCGAGGCAGGGCTTGGCCGCGAACATCGGTGTCAGGCAGGCTTTCGCCGAGGCCATCACGCTCGCGTCGTCCTCCGCGAACTTGCTCTGCAGGCCGTTGACATGCATGTGGTCGGCGCCGGCCAGCCGCCAGATCTTCTGCCAGGCCACGTAGGACCAGCCCAGCGCCGGGTGGCGGGTGAGCGCGCCCCAGCCGTTGCGGTGGGCGTGGATCGGGAGCTGCGCGAAGCGGCCGAGCTCGATCATGCCGGCGAGCCCGACCGAGTTCAGGCTCGCCATGACGCAGGTGCCGCCGAGGGAGAGCACGAGGTCGTGCCGGCGGCGCATCTGGTCCAGCTCGCCGGTGAGGTTGAGCGCCACCATCACCTTCTTGCCGGTCCGTTGCGCGTGCTCCTCCACCACCTGCAGGACCGCTCGCGCGCGTTCGTCGAACGGGCAGTGGGGTCCGTCTGCCTGCAGCTCGTCGTCCTTCACGAAGTCGATCCCGGCCTCGCACAGGGTCCGCACCAGGGCTGCCGTCTCCTCCGGGCCAAAGCCGACGCTGGGCTTGACGATGGTGCCGATCAGCGGGCGCCCTTCGACGCCGGCGAGCCGGCGGGTGCCCTCGATCCCGAACTTCGGGCCCGGGTAGGCGTCGGCGAACGCGGTCGGCAGGCGGAGGTCGAGCAGGCGCAGGCCCGAGAGCTGCATGAGCTCGAAGAGGTTGCCTGCGACCGTGGCCAAGAGGTTGGGCAAGGAGGGACCGAGATTGTCGAGCGGCCAGGAGAGCGTGACGCGCGCCCGGCGCCATACGGGCGCGCCGCCCTTCGGCACGGCTGCCCAGGGCAGCGACGGGCCCGGCACCTCCTCGACGACCTCGAGCGCCTCGACCCGTGCCGCCGCCCGAGCCTTCAGCTCGGGGGTCTCGCCCGGGACCGGCACGAAGGTGCCGCTCGATTGCTCGCCGGCCATGACCTCCGCCGCCTGAAGCGGGTCGAAGGCGGTCTCGAGCAGGTAGTCGGCCTCGATGCGGACAGGATCGCTCACGACAGGGTCTCCCGGCTCTTGCCTTCCACGGCGTCAGCCTGCGACGGCCTCCGGCCGACAGTCGATGGATCACCCGCAAGCTCGGCGGATGAGGGCATGGTGATGACTCCAGCGGGATCAGCGCGGGGGAATGGTCCATTCTCAGGCTGAGGCAGGGCAGCCCGTTTGCCCTGCCAGCGTCCGCGCGCCGCTACTGGTATGCTCATTGAGCCAAACCGCCGTCCAGAGCAACGTGCGCGGGGGAGCCGTAGCGGTGAGGCCCTTTCGCCTCGGTGCCTGCCGACGCCCCTGGTGGGTGGCGATGGTGACGGCCTTGCAGCGGCGTACCGGGAGGAGGGATGAATTCGTCATCATCTCGGCGGCCGAACGGATGAGGGCCGGAGAAGCCGGCCTATGTCAGAGGCGACGAGGCTACCGGAAGATCCGGAAATGCATGCGCGCTCTTCCCGACGATGCGGCGTTGAGCTGACGACCCTCGGGCGGAGCCGATCGGGTCCTGCACGATAAGACGGGACGATCCAGCGCCGATGTCGGCGGCCGCAGGCTTGAATGCCGCAACAGGGTGAGGGCGCAATGCCATCCTTGACGGATGGCCGCAAGAGGTAGAGGCAAGATCAGCTCCGCTATCAGAGAGCGTGATCAGGGAGGATAAAATGAAGTCCAGGACGGATCGCAGGATCGGATCAGGCTGGGGCCGGATCGGGCGCCGCTCGGCGGTCGCCATGGTGGCCATGGCATCGGTCGTGGCGCTGGGTGCCTTCGGTGGCAGCAGGACGGCCAGCGCCGCCCAGCAGTTCGTCAAGAAGTCGCCGTTGACGATCGGCTACAGCATCCAGTCGGCGCAGGACCCCTACTGGCAGGGCTACATCCACGGCATCGAGCACCAGATGGCCAAGTACGGGTTCACCAAGCTTTTGACCCAGGACAGCCAGGCGTCGGCGCAAAAGCAGGTGTCGGGCAGCATGGCCCTGATCCACAACGGGATCAGCGCGCTCATCATCTCGCCCCAGGAGCCCAGCGCCCTGGTGGCCACGATCATTGCCGCGCACAAGGCGGACATCCCGGTGATCGTGGGGGACGTCGGCGCCGCCGGCGACTATGACGCCTTCGTCCTTTCCGACAACTATCACGGCGGCGAGCTCGCCGCGCAGTTCGTGCAAAAGGCGCTGGCCGATCGCGAGGGCACGCAGGAGGTGGGGATCATCGCGCTCAATCCCACGACCTCCGTCAACGGCCCGCGCAGCGACGGCTTCACGGAGACGGTCGCCAAGGACCCGCACATCAAGGTGGTGGCGAACATCTCGGGGCATCAGACGGTGTCGGGCGGGTTCAGCGCGGCGCAGGCCATCCTGGCGGCGCATCCCAAGGTGGCGGCGATCTACTGCCTGAACGACTCGATGGCGGCCGGCGCCCAGCAGGCGATCGCCCAGGCCGGGCGCGACCCGCTCACGGACCCGGTCCTCGTCGGGTTCAACGGTGATCCCATCGCGCTCCAGATGATGAAGGACAAGAAGCTCGCGGCCGACGTGGCGCAGAACCCCTACGAGCAGGGTGTCATCGCCGTGGACCTGGCCTGGGACTACCTCAACGGCAAGACGCCCAAGTTCACCGATCCGGCGAACAAGGTGGTGAGCGTGCCCGTCGAGCTCGTGACGCCCGATACCCTTCCCGACTTCATGAAGCGGGTCGAGGCCGGCACGGCCTACTGATCGGGGCGGTTCGAGGAGGCTGCTCGTGTGGCAGGAGCGACCGGCCGGGCCGGTCGCTCCGCGCGAGCGGCCCCGTGGTGAGCGGCCGGGCATGAGGGCGGGTTCGGCGATGAAGGAAGCGGCCGGGGCAGGCCAGGCCTGCCCCACACTGAGCGCCTCGGGCCTGCGCAAGCGCTTCGACGGGGTCGAGGTCCTCCACGGCGTCGACCTCGACCTGCGCGCGGGCGAGGTCCATGCCCTGGTCGGGGAGAATGGTGCCGGCAAGAGCACCATCATCAACATGCTGAGCGGCCGCCTGCGCCCCGACGAGGGCCGGATCGAGCTCAACGGCGCGCCGGTGGCGTTCCGCAACCCGCTGGCCGCACGGCAGGCCGGCATCTCGATGATCGCGCAGGAGCTCGAGGTCGTTCCGACGCTCACCGTCGTCGAGAACATCTTTCTGGGTGCCGAGCCGACCCGGCACGGGATCGTGCGCTGGGGCGAGGCGCGCCGCAAGGTGAGGAGCATCCTGGGCGAGCTCGGGGTCGACGCCGATCCGGACCGCGTCGTCGGCACGATCGGCGTGGCGGACCAGCAGCTCGTCGAGATCGCCAAGGCGGTCATCGGCGAGTTCAGCGTGCTCATCATGGACGAGCCCACCTCGGCCCTCAATCTCGAGGACGTCGACCGCCTCTTCAAGATCGTGCGCCGCCTCAAGGCCAGCGGCGTCGCCGTTCTCTACGTCTCCCACCGCTTGTGGGAGGTCTTTGATCTTGCTGACCGCGTGACGGTGCTGCGGGACGGCAACCGCATCCTCACGAGCGAGATCGCCCGGACCGACGTGGACAAGGTCATCCACGCGATGCTCGGCGACAAGAGCTCGCTTCTGGCCGAGTCGGGCCGCTCGCTGGCAGCACGCCCGTCACCGGCCCCGGGCGCCCGGCCGGTCCTCGAGCTCGAGGGCGTCGCATCGGGCGATCTCCTCAAGGACATCAGCCTCAGCGTCAACGAGGGCGAGGTCATCGGGCTGGCCGGCGTTCTGGGCTCGGGCCGCACCGAGCTTTGCGAGGCCATCTACGGCCTCCGCCGGATCGAGGACGGCGTGATGCGCCTGCGGGGCGAGGCGACGCGCATCGCCGAGCCCAAGGAGGCTCTCAGGCGAGGCGTGTGCATGCTCTCGGAGGATCGAAAGTCCGAGGGCATCTTCGCCCATCTCGACGTGCAGGAGAACGTCATCCTGGACTACAAGCCGGCCCTCGAGGACGCGGGCGAGGGAGCCGGCGGCGAGGCCGCGCGTCGGGCGCCCGGGCATGCCTCCCGGCTGCGAAGGATCGGTGCCGCACCCATCCAGCCCAAGGTCGAGCGGCGCGCCTTCGAGGCGATGCGCAAGGCCCTGAGCATCCGCTGCTCTGGCCCCACCGAGAAGATCACGGCGCTGAGCGGCGGCAATCAGCAAAAGGCGCTGTTCGCGAGGGCGGCGCTGGCACAGCCCGTCCTTCTGCTCCTCCTGGAGCCGACGCGCGGGGTCGATGTGGGCGCCAAGGAGGAGATCTACGCCGCGATCAACTCCTTCGCGGAGCAGGGGACCGCGATGATCGTGAGCTCGTCGGAGATCGGCGAGCTGATGCGCCTCGCGACCCGGATCTACGTGCTGAGGAACGGGCGCATCGTGGACCGGCTCGCGGTCAGCGAGACGACCGAGAAGGACATTCTCAGGCGGATGGCCGGCTAGCGCGCTATCGGGACGTGATGATGTTGCAGCTCTCCAAGAGGTTCCTCGCATCGGACTCGGCCGCGGCCGTCGTGGCGCTGGTGGCCGTGCTCTTGTGCTTCTCCCTTCTCAACCCGCGCTTCCTGACGCCTCTCAACATCGACGGCATCATCGTGAACGCCTCGATCTCGGCCGTCACGGGCCTGGGCATGACCCTGATCATCGCGATGCGCTCGCTCGACCTGTCGGTGGGCTCGATCATGGGCTTCTCGGCCATCGTCGCGGCCGAGCTTCTCACCCTGCACGTGCCCCTGGTCTTCGTGCTGATCGCCGGGCTGGTCGCCGGCGGCGCCCTCGGGCTGGTCAACGGCCTCCTGATCACGCTCCTGGGCCTGCCGTCGTTCGTGGCGACGCTCGCCACCTTCTCCATGATCCTGGGGGCCGAGCTCCTCATCACCCATGGCGAGACGGTGATCATCTACAACGGCTTTCTCAACAAGCTCGTGGTGGGGAACATCGGGGGCTTCCTGCCGGCAGCAGCCGTGATCGCGGCCGTCGTCTTCGCGCTCGTCTGGCTCGTGTTCCACCGCACGCCGTTCGGCCGGCACGTGGCGGCGATCGGCGGCGATCCGCGCTCGGCCGTGGGTGCCGGCATCAACGTCAGGAACGTCACCCTCGGGGCCTTCGTGCTGGTCGGCCTCTGTGCGGCGCTCTCGGGCCTCATGGCCGGGGCACAGCTCCAGAACGTCGATTCGACGATCGGCCTGGGGGCCGAGCTCACCGCGATCGCCGTGGTCGTCGTCGGCGGCACCAGCCTCGCGGGCGGCCGCGGCAACCTCGTCGGCACCGTCTGCGCCGCGCTGCTGCTCGCCTCGATCAAGGCCGGGCTCAACATCGTCAACGTGTCGTCGCTCTACGAGGATCTCGCCTTCGGCGGCATCCTGATCCTTGCCCTGGTGGTGGACGGTCTCCGCAGGGGAGCGGACCGCAGGGGCGTTCTCGTCGTCTAGACTAGGGGCACCGATGCTGAAGCAGAGAGCAGCAGGCGACGACGCCCGCCCGGAAGGAGGGCCACCGTCCCGCCTCGGCCGGGTCGCAGGGCTGGGGCTGGCCCGCATCCGCATCCCGCGCGAGCGGACGGGTGTGTGGATCCTCAACATCATCCTGCTGATCGCGCTGGCGATCGGCGCGCCCAACTTCTATGGCGAGGGCAACATCCAGGCGGTCCTGAACGACACCGCCATCCTGGGCATCGGTGCGGCCGGGATGACGGTGCTCATCATGGCGGGCGCCTTCGATCTCTCCGTCTCCAGCATCATCGGCCTCGCGCCGATCGTCGCCATCTCGGTCGTGGGCGATACGAGCGGGATCCTGCTCGTGCTCGTGTCGGTGCTGGCCGGGGCGCTCCTGGGCCTCGTCAACGGGCTCATCATCACCCGCGGCCGGGTGGCACCCTTCGTCGCCACGCTGGGCACCCTTTTCGTCTTCGGCTCGATCGGCGCCATCATCTCGCAGGGCAACGCGCTCATCCTCACCAACGCCTTCGTCATCGAGCTCGCCACCGGCAGCGTCTTCCAGTTCATCCCCTACAGCTTCGTCATCATGCTGGTCGTCTTCGCCCTGTGCCATGTCGTGCTGCGCTGGCTGCATATCGGACGCTGGGTGCGGGCGGCGGGCAGCAATATCCGCGCCGCCCATGTGAGCGGCATCGACCTGCGCTGGGTCTATCTTTGCACCTTCGTCGCCTCGGGTGCCCTCACCGGCCTCGCAGGCATTCTCCTGAGCGGCTACCTGGCCTCGGCCGACGCCACGCAGGCGCCCAACTACAACCTCAACGTCATCGCCGCCGTCGTGGTCGGCGGAACCAGCCTCTACGGCGGGACCGGAACGCTCGTCGGCACGGCGCTCGCCGCCTGGCTCTTCTCCATGGTCAACAACGGCCTCATCCTCTTCGGCGTGAACTCCTACTGGCAGTATCTGGCGACGGGCATCATCCTCATCCTGGCGCTGGTCCTGGGGCTCGTGGGGATCGGCGGGCGGCTCTGGCATCGCCCGGGTGCGGCGGGGCATGCCGGCGGTGAGCAGGCGCGGGACGGCGGACGCGATGCCGGCGATGCCGCAGCGGACGGGCGTGGGGCGGCGGGAAGGTGAGACCGGCGCGGCTCGGCCCATCAGGCTTGGACGCGACGCAGGATCTCTGACGCTCGGGACCCGGTGGTGGCCCGAGCGGAGGTTCGGGTGGGGCCCGCTTTTTGCGGCAGGAGACCCGACCGGCGGCGACGAGGCCGAGGAGGGACGGGCTCTCAGGGTTGCCGCCAGCTCGAGAACGTCGCGGCCTGGCCCCGCCTGACGCCGTCGCGGTCCAGAAGCTCCCAGACGATGCCGTCCTCGATCCAGAAGCGGCGGCCCGTGGACGCGATGCGCAGGCCGCGATAGCCGGTCGTGAAGCCGTTGCGCGCCACGGCATCCAGGAGCGCCTGCCGCTCGGCCCGGTCGGGCGCCTCGGCCGAGAGGCGGGAGGGCAGCGAGGTGAAGGTGGGCCAGTCGTAGCCGAAGCAGGCCTGCGCTGCCCGGTTGGCGTAGACGAAGCGGGGGTCCGGGGCGGTGTCGTGGGCGACGACGACGAAGGGGGCGTCGTCGTAGAGCCAGGCGGCGTCGCGGCCGGCGGGCACGAGCGGGCGGCCGAGGAGGCGGGCGAAGCTGTGGGTCAGGAGGTCGAAGAAGGCGGGGGAGGTGGCGAGGTCGGGGGTGGTGGAAGTGTCAAAGGGCATGATGGTTGGGCTTGTTAAGAGGGGCGGCGTGGATCGGGAACGGCCCGTAGCCCAAGTGGCATCCTCGCCTGCAAATGGTAGCTCGCAGAGCTCGTTGTTACCAGGATGCGTGCGGCGCCCGGTGCAGCCACGAACGTGCGATAGGACCGCACTCGTATGTGCGGGGAAGCCGCTCATCCTTCAGTCTTCGGTCCATCCCCGCGTGTGCGGGGAAGCCCTTGACGATCTGCGCGAGGCTGCAGCCCAATCAGCTCGGGTCCATCCCCGCGTGTGCGGGGAAGCCGTGTATTGCTCGAGCTGGGTGTTGCGGAAGTCAGGGTCCATCCCCGCGTGTGCGGGGAAGCCGCGTCGTTGCTGATGACCCGCACGGCAGCACTATGAGGGGGGTCCATCCCCGCGTGTGCGGGGAAGCCATGTCGAAGCGTCACCAGGAAGCCGCATCGCGGAAGGTCCATCCCCGCGTGTGCGGGGAAGCCCCTGGCGCGCGTGACTGCGGGCGGATGCGGGGGTCCATCCCCGCGTGTGCGGGGAAGCCACCTGGACGCGTCAGCGCGGAGCACGGCGGGTCCATCCCCGCGTGTGCGGGGAAGCCCTCCGGCTCAGGTCGCGTGCCAGTCGCTGGGTCCATCCCCGCGTGTGCGGGGAAGCCAGCGCCGCGCCGGCGCTCTGGCACGTCGAGGGGTCCATCCCCGCGTGTGCGGGGAAGCCACTCGCTGGCCAGCGTGCCAGCCATGCCGCGGGTCCATCCCCGCGTGTGCGGGGAAGCCGCTCTCGACGGCCACTGCGCTCGGCGGCTCGTCGGGTCCATCCCCGCGTGTGCGGGGAAGCCCGGCCATCGCGGTCGCGGCTGCCATCCCGTCGGGTCCATCCCCGCGTGTGCGGGGAAGCCCGCGCTGCCCGTCCCTCGAGATGGCTCGGGCTCGGGTCCATCCCCGCGTGTGCGGGGAAGCCCGCTCGAGCCGCTGCATCGAGCACGTCCGGGGGTCCATCCCCGCGTGTGCGGGGAAGCCGTACGGCCGACGCGCCATCGGCGCGACGCCTGCGGGTCCATCCCCGCGTGTGCGGGGAAGCCGCGATCTGGCGACACCGACGGACTGCAGCTGCTGGGTCCATCCCCGCGTGTGCGGGGAAGCCCGCCGACGCGGTCGACGGCAGCGCCGATCGGCGGGTCCATCCCCGCGTGTGCGGGGAAGCCTGGCGATCGCCGGCTCGGCCGCTGCCGACGGGTCCATCCCCGCGTGTGCGGGGAAGCCGAGATGCTGCGCAACCGGCTGCCGCGATGCGCAGGGTCCATCCCCGCGTGTGCGGGGAAGCCGCAGACTGCCAGGCGCAGTCGCCAGCCCGGGGTCCATCCCCGCGTGTGCGGGGAAGCCCATGCCGAAGGCGCGCGCATCGGCGGCTCAGGCGGGTCCATCCCCGCGTGTGCGGGGAAGCCCGACCTCGAGCCTCGACGAGGCTCGCTCGGGGGTCCATCCCCGCGTGTGCGGGGAAGCCACGGCCGCTCGGCGAGCGCATCGCGGTCACGAGGGTCCATCCCCGCGTGTGCGGGGAAGCCCGTCGTGCAGACCTGGCCATCGCGGCAGGGTCCATCCCCGCGTGTGCGGGGAAGCCACTGGGCCGCGCGACTGATCGCACACGCGCAGCGGGTCCATCCCCGCGTGTGCGGGGAAGCCTCTAGGGCATAGAGCGTTGAAATGCCTACGATGTCAAAGAGCAGCCGGGCTAGATCAGGAGATCGTCGCTCTATCGACGGTTACCATGAGCCCGTCGATCTCGGCGAAGCCGATGGGCGGCAGGCCGAGGGTCTTGAGGCCTTGGCCGCACGGCTCCTTGGGGTCTCGCCAGGTCATCACGATCGAGCCACCGCCGAGGCCGTAGAACCAGTCGACGAGGACGGCCCACACCCGCTCGCGAACGCCAGCGGTCATGCGCGGCGCTGTGTAGACGCCCGGAGCGATCTCCAGCATCGCCGAGGCGAGGAAGCCGCGGAACCGGTCGGCCACGTCGCGCGTCACGATCACCACCATCGCGTGGTCATCCTTTAGAAGGGAATGTCATCGGCAGTGGAGCCGCCGGCTTTGCTCCCGGCTCGCCGCTCGTCCGCTTTCATGTCGAACAGCTCCTTGATCCGATCGATGAGTGTCGGGATCATCCGCTCGCGCCGGAAGGCATCGGCCGCGCGTCGGCGCACCTCGCGCTCGAGCACGAGGGTGCCGTCGTCGAGGCAGGCGCGGGCCGCGGCGAACGCTACCGGCACGGTCACGCTCGTGCGCACGAGATCGGCGATGTCGAGGACGAATGCCTTTGACGAATCCTCGTGCAGAAAGCCGAGCTGGGGAATCGCCGCCGTCGCCGCGACCGCGATCATTGCGGCACCTTCGACCGCGGAAGCCGCATAGTTGATCGCCTTGTTGGGCGCGTCGGTCGCCTCCGGGTCGTTGCGATCGTAGCGCCGCGAGGCCCAGGGCACTCGGTGCTGCTGGGCGAGGAGACGATAGCCCTCCTTGACCCGAGCCCCCTCGATGCCGCGCAGCACCGTCATGTCCGCGGCCGGCGGGATCTCGCCGAAGCGCCAGGCGAACATGCGTCGCGCCACGGCGATGCGGGCATCGGGATCGGCCCAGGCGCGAGCCTGGCGACGAGCAAGCGCGCTGTCGTCGGGGCCGAGCTGTGGGGCGGAGTAGAGCCGCACGCCGCCCTCGCCGACCGCGACCAGGCCGGTACCGTGTCGGGCCAAGAGACGCAGCGCGTCGTGCGTCACCGAGCCGCCGGGGCCGAGCAGCACGAGCGAGACCGTCTGGAACGGGATGGCATAGTCGCCGGCCGCAAGGGTCGGCGAGCCCGCCGCCTGGAAGCGCAGGGTGCCGTCCTCGGCGTGGAGCCGCCCGCGCTCGAGCCAGACGAGCCCGTGCCTATCGGCGTGCGGTATGCGCGCCGTCTCGAGCCCGAGGCGGCCGAGCAGGACCATCAGGCGGCTCTGGCCGGGCGTAGGAGCAGCATGCCGAAGCCGAAGGCCCTGTGCCGCCCGACGCCGCGGGCCAGGAGCGCGGCGAAGCGGTCGGCGTCGGTGATGCGCATGGTGCCGCGGAAGGTGACGTCGGGCCGGCGAGATGCACCCCTGCTTTCAGCTGAGAGGAGGCGGCGGGGCGCGCCCTCGGCCGCGGTGCCGTGGCCCTGCGGCGAGGCGTGGCTGCGTCGGACGAGCGGTGCCAGCCGGAATGCGGTCATTCGCCCGCTCACGAGCTCCGCGCCACCGGCAAGGAGCTTCGCACGCAGCCAGTCGGCATAGACGGTCTCGCGCGCGAGAGGCTCGTCGGGCAGGGCATGCGCCCGGTGGAGGAACGCGTCGACCTCACGCTGGCCGTCACGCCCCGTTGCCTTCGTCCTAACCAGCGGGCAGACCCTGGTCTCGAATCCGAAGGAGGCGCCGGCGGCGAATTGGGCGAGCGGCATGGCCTTGCTGTCGATGTCGGGGAACACGCGATCGAGGAGCGGCTCGGCCAGACTAAGAACCTCGCGGAGCGCAGCCGCGTCGGCCGAGGCGTAACCCAGCACCCGCGGTGGCCTGTCTGGCGCCTCGAGCATGAGGAACGGCTGCGGGGCCGTCGCGCCGAAGGCGTCGCGAAGAGCCCGGTGCACGAGGTAGCCTCTATCCTCGTCCGGCAGGCCACGCGCGTGACCGAAGCGGGCGAGCGCCGGGCTGTCCGGAAGGAGCTGGACGAGGTGGAGGGTCATCGGGCCTCTCCGACGTGCAGACGCAGCTCGCGCCGGTGGCCGAGGCCGGTATGGAAGCCGAGCCGCCAGTCGCGCCGGTCGGCCACCTCGACGACACGCTGGCCATCGGGCTCCGCCGGGTCATCCTCGGTCTCGATCAGCAGGCTGTCGGGGGGCACCTCGCCCCGAGTATCGCGACGCAGCGGGGCCGCCTGCCCAAGGGCTGCGACCAACGAGGCGGCCTCCACCTCCACCTCGAGAATCGGCCCTGCCGGCGGGCAGCCCTTGCGGCCGAGAAAGAGCGGCCGCTCGGGTCGGCGCAGCGCCGTTGCGAGCGCATCGAGGTCGGGGGCCTCGCCGATCGGGTCGAGGGTGAGCGCCACCGTCACCAGAGCGTCCGCGCGGTAGTGGCGGTAGCGCAGCACCGGCCCGCTATAGCTTCCTTCGCCGCCGGCGCGTCCGGCAGGCACGCCGCGGGTCGTCCACAAAGGGTCGCGCTTGGCGATCTCGGCCGTCTGGAAGTCAACCAGCGCCATGCCCTCCCGGTCGAGCCGAGAGGCAAAGCGCAGCCGCTCCTGAAGGCGCCCGAGTGCCCCGACGTCGCGGTGGTCCCAGCCCAACGCGTTGGCGAGAAGCCCGGTCAGCATCGAACGGCAAGGCAGCCGCCGGGTCGGGCGCAGCTCGTCGATCGCCCGGTCGCCGAAGCTCATCAGCGGGCCTTCCAGGCGCAGGATCAGGGCGCGCATGTCACGCCGCCCCGGCGATGGCGGCCTCGACGGCGCGGGCGAGCTGCGGGAAGGGGGTTGCCTCGGCGGTGGGGAGGTCGAGGTCGGGGATGCGGGTTGCGAGCCAGCGGCGGCTGGCGCTGCCGTACATCCGGTCGATCGCCGCCAGATGATCGCGCATCGCTCGTGCCGCCCCCTCCTCGAAGGGCGGCCGACTCACCGGGCTCAGGAAGGCGTTGGCGAGCGTGCGGGGCTGGTCCTCGCCGGCCTCGACGAGGACCAGCGACGCATAGTCGTAGGGCGCCGTCGAGCCGAGCTTGGCGCCGGGCGTAACCTTGGCGATCAAATGGAGGAGATTGTACACTGTCCGGGCCGCGATACTGCGGTCTGCCTCGAGCCACTGACGGCGGTCGCGGCCCTCGAGGTTGGAGACAAGCAACGGGACGTCGACGACGACATAGCCGTAATAGAGGCCGGTCGTGAGATCGGCCGTGTTGATGTGGCCGGCACCCGAGCCCTGCTCTTCGGCCTGGAGATCGTCGACCGCCGAGAAATAGTCCGGCTCGCTCTGCTGGGCATGGACGGTGAAGGCGTGGGCCACGTGCACCGCCGCATCGATCCGTGCCTCGCGGTCGCCCGAGACGAAGCGGCCGAACATGGCCGCGTCGAGGCCGGCGCCGGCTTTGAGGGCGTGGAAGTTGCTGCGCAGCCGCTTCAGCTCGCCCGCGATCTTCTCCGGATCGCCGCCAACTGCACCGACGATCCGGCGGGTCTCCTTCTTCAGATACTCGATCTCGGGCTGGCCCAGGACCACAAGCTCGTCCCGTTCGAGATCAGGCGCGCCGTCGCCGCCGGCGCGGGCTGCCTTTGCCTTCTTGCTCTCGCCGTAGAGCTCGCCCTGCATGGCCACCAGGACGGCATTGACGGTGCTGTCGGGCAGGCCCTCGGCGACGAGCGGGTCGCGGATCAGCACCCGCCAGCTCCGGCGCGAGCGGACGGAGGTGCCGATGTCGGGGGCGACGTTGCCGATCGCCATCGGATCCTCGGCCACCCGCCAATGCCGCTTCAGGCATTGCGAGGAAATGCGCAGCCGATCAACGCCGCCGAAGGGCAGGCGCTTGGCGAGGCCGGCGTCGTCGCGGTTGAGCAGGCTCGCATGATAGGAATGGAAGGTGTGGATCTGGATGAACCTCGGCGCGCTCATGCCGCTTTTCCTTCGCTTTGCTGCGTGGTGTAGGTGGCCCGGTAGTAGTCGCGCGCGGTCCGGCGCCGGACCTTGTCGGCGCCAGCGCTGTCGGCCGTGAGAAGCAGCCATGCGGCATCCGACCAGTCGAAGCGCCCGGGCTCGCCCTTGGAGGCCATCAGCCGTGCGAGCCGGCGAAGCTCCTCGGGCAAGGCCCCGCCATCCAGTCGCAGCAGGCGCAACAGGCGCATCTCGGCGACGCCGGCCTCTGCCATCGCCGTGCCGAGCGATCGGTGCGCGGCAGCCGGCGTGTGGAATGGATGAGCGATCGCCATGCCGCGCACGACGGCGGCGAGGACACGCTGGCTCCGCTCGTCGTCGAAGAGCTCCGGAGCGTGCCGCGCGACGAGCTGCCAGAATGCGGCGCAGTCCGGAGCGCCGGGCTCGAGACGCCGCAGCGCCGCGAGGTCGCCGCTCGGATAGTCGTCCCGGGCGAGGCGACGGGCAATGGAGCCGACCACCTTTCGCCAGTCCAGTCCTTCATCCGGCATGCACGGTCTCTCCCTAGGTGAGGTAGCCCTCGAAGGTCTTACGAAACGCGCCGCCGAGGCGCTGCTCGGCCACGGCCAGCGCCTTCAGGCGTCGGACGCCCGCGATCGGCAGCGCCGCGACCGCGTCCTCGAAGATCTCGTGCGCGATCTTGCGCAGCGTCTCGATCCAGGCCCGGTCCGCCCCGGCCTTCTCCTCGCCGCGGGCGAAGAGATGGTCGAAGAAGATGGGCTCGATCGCGTCGTCGACGCGGCGCAGGTAGGGCTCGGCCCAGTCGCTCGAGGTGTTGTCGCGGAAGTTGACGTCGCTCCTTCCGGCCTGCGCCAGGGTGAGGAGAGCGACCTTGAGCACCTTCAGGCGCAGGTCCCGGGCGTGCCCGACCATTTCCTTGGAAAGGACCGCCAAGCCGTCCCGCTCCTCGTCGCGCATGAGCATGGCAAGCCGGCGCTCGCTCTCGATCGGCACCTCGCGGACATGGTGGCCCTCGGTGACCCCCTGGCCGCGCACCACGACGTCGAAGCGAGCGATCATGGATCGTGGGTCGATGTCGCGATGCCACTCCAGCAGCAACGGCCTGCGCCAGTCGTTGCGATCGAAGAGGACGCCAGCCATGACCGGATAGCGGGGTGCCGTGTTGTAGGCTGCCGAGCCCTTCCGGAGGTCGATCGGAATCCATGGATCCCCCACATTGCCGTTTCTGGCCTTGGCCGCGACGCGGGCCCCGACGAGGTGCCGGTACGCCCGACGATGCGGCCGCCGCCGTTGTGGGAGAGCCGGATCCGGCGGCACACCTCGATGAACCACGGATCGAGGTCGGATAGATCGAGGCTGGTGGCGCCGTCCCAGGGGTGGCACCAGAGCAGCGCCGCGCCGTCGGCTTCGGCGAATTCCTCGACACGCTCGAAGCACCAGCCACGGCTGCGGGACAGAACGTCGAGGTCGCGACGCCAGCGCCGGCCCGGGCCGCCGGGCGGAACGAGGCCGATGCACGGGCGCGTCGCGAACCCGCCGTTCATCCGGGCGACACCGAAGTTACCAGCGCCAAGATAGCCGCCGGTTGTCTGCAAGGTCGCCAAGGCCGCGATCCAGGCCGCTGGCCCGGCGCCAGCAGCCTGGCCCTGCTTCACGCCGTGGTTCTTGCTCGTCACCAGCACGTCCAGGTCGTCGGGTGTCTCCACGAGCGTCTTGTGTGGGTCGGCAGATCCCTTGGGGATCGGCGGCTGCAGGAAGGCGGGCAAAGTGGGATCGTCCACGACGAGCCGCCAGGGCTCGTCGTCCGGCCACTCCGGCGTCAGGCCACGCAGAAGGCCGCGCCAACTCTCGGCCTCCTCGGGAACCGCGTCCCTCGCAACGCGGTGCAGCGCCAGCGCGGCGAGCTGCACGCAGAACTGATGCCACGGCGCCTGCTGGTGCGGGCGCAGGAACGGCAGATCGCGCACGCCGTCTTGGGCATAGAGAGCGAGAAGTGTCGGCAGGTCGGCTGTAGTCGTCGCACCATCGGCGAGGACGACCGGCAGAGGCGGATCGGTGAGCAAGTTCAGGGCATGTCCTCCCGCAACAGTTGCAGCCCGTAGCGATCGTAGGTGTAGGTGCGCTCCCCGAGGCGGAGCCGACCGTCGTCCAGCACCGCCAGCGTCAGCTCGCCGTTAGGCAAGTTTCTCGGCGCCATCCAGCGCGGCAGCTTGAGATGTGTCAGCGAGGCGCCGAAGGGCGAGATCAGGGGGCGGTCGAGCCGCAGCATCAGGTCGTCGGCCCCGAGGCGGGTGGCAAGGTGCTCGGCGGCGTCAGGCCAGCTGAGCTCGTCGAATGTCGTATTGAAGTCGATGCTGATGTTCTTGCCGTGACTACGAATTCTGCATGACCTTCCCGGTATAATCCTGCCAATACTTGAGCCACGGTGTGCCGCGCCCACGGGCAATGGCGAGAAGGCGCTCGGGATGCGTGCCCTCCTCCACGAGCCGCCGGTTGTCGGCCGGGATCACCCACCGCGCTCCCGCGCCGACCAGCTGGCGCGTCGCCTCGACGGCGAGGACGTTGTCATAGGCGCGCTCGGGACCGATGCCGTCCTCGGCGAGCCGGAGCCTCGACGTGAGGTCGCCGACCTTGGGCCCTAGCAGGAGACAGCGCGCCACCTCGTAGCCGGGCGGGCGCGATCGCGGGTGCCGGTGCAGGCGGCCGATCCGCTGCAGGAGCACATCGGCCGGGCAGAGGTCGGTGATCAGGAGATCCGAATCGACGTCGAGCGACTGCTCGAGCGTCTGCGTGGCCACGATCACGGCGGGGCCGGCTTTGCTGTCCTTGCCGAAGCGGCGCTCGACGGCCTCGTCGAGCAGCCGACGGTCCTCCGCGGCGAAGCGGCCGTGATGCAGGGTCGCGACTTGATCCGAGCCGACGCGGAACAGTGCCGCGTGACCCAAGGTCAGAGCTTCCTCGAGGGCGGCCTGCGTCTCGATCGCCGCCCGCACCGTGTTGCGTAGGATCAGCACCCGGGCCCCGGCGGCGACGGCTTCCGCTCCGCATGCGGCGACCCCGGCCGCATCCCCCATGAACGGCAAGGGAAGGACCTCGACGCGTTTGGTGCGCTCGTCCGGCTCGATGTCGACAGAATCTGTGTGGCTCGCCCCGATGCGGGGGTAGGGGAGCGCCACGCAGGCATCGAACGCCTCGGGTCTCGGACGCCGGTCGACCAGTCGTGCGCGGGCCTCGCCGCCGAGCGTCGCAGACATTAGAAGGACATGACCGCCGCACACTCGAAACAGGGCGAGGAGCCGCTCGGTCAGCGCCGTCATGTAGGCGTCGCTGGCATGGACCTCGTCGATCACGAGCAGGTGGCGGGCGAGGCAGGCGGCGCGGAGATGGGCGTGGCGGACCTGCAGGACGCCGAGAAGCGCCTGGTCGATCGTGCCGACCGCGAAGCTTGCGGCGGCGTAGCGCTTCGGATGCTCGGCCGCCCAGCGCGTGTGACGTCGATCCGTGGTCTCGTCGTCTGTCCACTGCACGCGAAAATCAGGCAAGGCCGACCCCTCGGCCTCGCCCATACGGAAGTAGCCCGGCACCGCGAGAAGCGCCTCGACAATGCCTCGACCGTAGGTCTGGTCGAGCCAGCCTTGCATGCGCCTGTGTAGCTGGGCGGCAGCGCTTCTGAGCGGCACGGCAAAGAAGCAACCATCTACGAGACCGGCGTCGATCAGGCGGCTCGCCCAGCGCAGAGCCGCCTCGGTCTTGCCGGACCCTGTCTCGCTCTCGAGCAGCACGACCGAGCCGCGCTCGTCCGGCAGCTGCAGCTGGTCCATGGCGCGCTGCGCCCCCCGTGGCGAGAAGGGAAACTGATCCTCGAAGCGTGGCAGCGCAGCGGGCGGTGCCGGTGAGGCTAGTCCTATCGTTCGCAGCACCTCTGGCGCGCGCCGACGCGCGAATGCTTCGCGCGGCCGGCCGCCTGCCTCTGTGAACGGGAAGCGCTCGGGCTCGTCGGACGATCCGAGCCAGTCCGCAAGCATCAGAAGCCCTGCGAAGAGATGCTGGAAGGCTGGGGCGGCCGGGAGCTGCGGCGTGCCGCTATCAAAGGCGATGGCGAAAATGCGCCGCCCGGCCGCCGCCAGCTCCTCCAGACGCCGTAGCGGCTCCCGCTGCCGATCTGTCCAGGCGGCGAGGAGGCCGGCATCCGAGCCCTTGCTGTAGCCGAGCTCCGGCGTCCTGCCGTGATGGGCGAAGACGGCGAGCAGAAGGGGGCCGGCCGCGTTGCCAGCCCAGGAGTTCAGCTGATCGGCGTCGATGGCCTGCAGCAGAGCCGCGAATTCAGGGCCCTCGTGCCAGAGCGGCCGCAGGGCCGACAAATGCCCACAAGTCGATCCGAGCTCCGGCACTGCCTTGGCCCGAAAGCCGAGCGAGCATTTTCCGAGATCATGCAGAAAGGAGAGGTAGCAGAGCTGCGCCACCTGCACGTCGTCAAGTCGCTCGATACCGCCGGCGTGCGCGAGCCGATGGTTGATCGTCGGCTGGCGCAGGAGCGCCTCGAGAACACAGGCGACATCCGTGCAATGGTCGACGAGCGGATGCCAGGCCGGGCCACCTCGGGCCTCATCCCTGAACTTGCCCCAAAGATCGTTCGCTCGCGGCTGACCACGCACCGGCGCCTCATCTATTCTTGTATGACAGGACGGGATCGGCTTGCCGGGCCTCGCTGCCTCCCCTCTATTTCGCGCGGCTGCTCATCGTCTGGCTGGCCTTCAGCCTCCCTCGGCGACGGCTCATCTCCGGTCGGCTTCTCTAGCCCTAGGTGAGACGTGAGAAGGACTCAACTTTAAATTGACGGTCGCGCTGTGATGTTCATCACACCTTCGTCTCTCTCACCAGCTCGCGCTCTCCACGGGCTCCTCGCAGCCGGCCGCTTTCTCGATGGCCGTGCCCGAGGTGCCGGCAGCGCGGTTGACCCCCCTCAGCGGCGGTGCAGTCTCGGCTGCACCAGGATCAGCGCGGACGGCAGGTCGGCGCGATGCCCGGCCCCGCTGTGTCGAAACGACCAGCAGGAAGGACATCTCCACATGCCAAAGGTCGGCTTCATCCGGCTAGGGGTCGTGCTCGACGACGGCGGTGAGGGTGGTCATCCGTCGCTTCTTCTCCTCAGCCTCGAAAGCGCTGCTCGATGAAGGCCGTCATCTGGCTCGCCGTCAGCTCGGAGGTCGCAGCCCCGGTGCGAACATAGAACCGCTCGACGGCACCATCCTTGACATAGGCAGGCGTGCGTGCGGGGTTGCACTTGATCGTCACCACCCGCATGCCTTGCAGGTCCCCGAATCGCGGATGGATGTACATCATGTGCTGATGCCCGATCCGCTCGTTCAATATGTTCACAAGATGCAGGTACCATTTGTCCTCGTTGGGGAAGCCATCGGGTGCCAGGCCGACGGGCTGGCCGTCGTCGCTCACGCCGATCACCAGTGTGCCGCCATGGGTATTGAGGAAGCCGGCAATCGTCTTGACCACCGCCAGCTCCATTCTTGGGTCTTTCTGGCCGGTGTGGAGGTTGACGCGGAGCGTCGACTTGAACTCGACCGTCTCGCCCTCGCCGGAGCTTACCAGGAGGTCGACGGGCACGGTCTCCGGTATCGGGTCCGATGGCCTGTCGCCGGCCAGCCTCTCATAGGCCTCGCGGATGACCCCGGCCATCAGCTCGCGCCTTTTGCGCAGAAAGTCATGATAGCCCATCTCGTGCCAGCCATCGGGCAGCGCATGCCAGCGATACATCTGCTCGATCTCACGGTCATCGAAGCGCTTTCGGAGGTCCGGGACATAGGCTGCGGGCGGCCTGTCGCTGATCTGCGCATTGTCGCCCCACTCGACGACCGTGAAGTTCGCGATCTGATTGACCTCCCGCGTATCCGTGATGCCAAGGGAGGCCAGATGGGCGCGAGGGTAGAGATGATGGCGCTCGAGTGACGCCTTCGTTCCCGATGTGGACGGGTCCATCAGCTCGCTCACCTTCAGATTCGAGAACAACACCCGCGCGTCGTTCAGGTTCAGCGCGGCGAAGTAGGCGAACAGCGAGGGACTGCGGGCGGACGACGTGGCTAGGTCCGTCGGCAGAGTTATGCTCCAGTAGTCGTTCGTGAGGGTGTTTCGGCAGATGTCTCTCAGCACTGCGACGAATGACGCGGCGTCGGCAATGCCTCTCAGCCTAGCGAGATCGAACTCCATGGTGCTCTCTGGCGAGCTGGTGTATCGGCCGGTGAGGGCCGTCAGGAAGAACCACTGCGCAATCACGCGCCGAAGATCGTGCTCGTCCACGCCGAACTCTGTCCGGCCGATGAGATAGAGCGTGTAGGTGAAGATCAGCGCATTCTGGGAGCTGATCATCCGCTCGCTGCGATATCCCGCGAGGCGGATGGCCTTGAAGAAGTCGTGCCAATGATGAAGTTTGAGGGCCTGTGCTTGGGCGCTCTTCAGTCGTTCGAACTGGACGTCGCGCAGATCGGGGACGAATCGCTCCGTTGCGAGGTCCTTGCCGCGCAAGACGGAGTAGACGGACTTCAGGCGAGCGCGGCGGAAGCCGAGGCCGATGGACGCGCGGAGCAGCTGATCGGGGCTCGGCCGCATGAAGTAGTTGAATGGTGAGGCCTCCCCCACCGTAGGCTGCCGTGCCTGGCGGCAGAACGTCTCGAGCTGCGAGCGGCCTTCGTCCCAGAAGACAGACATGAGGGTCAGGATGAAGTCGGCCTGATTCAGTGACTTGCCTGCGCTGTTGATGCGTACGAAGACCTCCGACACCTGCTCCTCATCGATTGTCGGGGCGAGGGCCAAAACAGTGAATGGAAAGCCCTTGAGGCTTTGGAGCTTTGCGAAGGCGTCCCAAACGGCCGTCTCCTCATCTTCGGCGAGCGCGCGTGTGGCCTTCAGGTCCTTGAGGTAGGTCTGGACTATCTGGAACAGGTGCCTGTCCTTCGCCCAGATCGCCGATATGTTCGGCAGGTAGCTCTTGTCCCGCCGGATCGCCGCATCCGCCACCTCGAGCGTTCCGAGCAACGGATTGAAGGCGATCTCGATCACCTCGGGCTGATAGTTCTCGCGAACGACAGGAACACCCTTGATGACCGCATAGAGAGAGGTGAGCCGCTGTTGTCCGTCGACGATCAGCATCTGCGGCACCTTCTGCTTGCCATCTGTGCCGATCGCTCTGGTGCCGTCGACGGCACCGTTCTCCCAGAAGAGGAAATAGCCGACGGGGAAACCCTGATACATGCTGTCGAAGAGGTCGCGGACCTTGGCGTTCTTCCAGACGAACGGTCGCTGGATGTCGGGCAACCCGATGGTGCCCAACTCGATCGCGTCGATCAGGGCGCCCAGTGAGTAGGTGACCTGGGTAAAGATCGTGCTTGCCATCTCGCCTCGCGCCGCCCCCGCTCCATCTTGGCCTGGATCCCCAAACTGGCCACGTGCTTCGGACCCTGGCAGCCCCGAGAGACCGGTTGCGCCCAGAGTTGCGGCATCGGCCCTGGCTGTTCGCCGTCGCTGGCGCTTCGGCCCGCTCCCAGCCCACCCTGCCTGCCACGCGATCCGCCCGTCGCTTGCTCTCGGCTTAGGCGAGGACGGGCGGGGTCTCAACAGAAAGCTGCCCGCCGGGCTGTGATATCGATCACAGGTCGTGCTCGGGCCAGGGACGGCCGGGCAGCCCAGATGGCGCAGGCTCCCGGCACTCAGACGACGGTGCCCAGCAGCTTGCCGATGCCGGCGGTGAGCGCCATGGCCAGGGCGCCCCAGAATGTCACGCGGGCGGTGGCGCGTGGGACGTTGGCGCCGCCGGCCTTGGCCCCGATAGCGCCCAGAAGCGCCAGGAAGCCCAGGGACGCGGCGGACACGATGGGGACGAGGGCGGCGGCGGGCGAGACGACGACCATGAGCAGCGGCATGGCGGCGCCCACGGCAAAGGTGGCGGCCGATGTGAGCGCGGCCTGCACGGGACGTGCGGTGGTGATCTCCGAGATCCCGAGCTCGTCGCGCGCGTGGGCGCCCAGGGCATCCTTCGCCATCAGCTGCCGCGCGACCTGCCGCGCCAGGGCCGGATCGACACCGCGCCTGGCGTAGATCCCGGCAAGCTCGTCGAGCTCGGCCGCGGGGCTCAAGGCCAGCTCAGAGCGCTCGCGCGCGAGGTCCGCCTGCTCGGTGTCGGACTGCGAGCTGACCGACACATACTCGCCGGCGGCCATCGACATGGCGCCGGCCACCAGCCCCGCGGCACCGGCGATCAGGACATCGCCCCGGGTCGCGGCCGCCGCGGCGACCTCGGGGAGGCCGTTCGCACTATCCTGGCATGGCGGCGGGGGTGACGGGTCACGCCGGCCGCCGCAGGGGGGCACCGTGAGCGGCCACGTCGCTTGACATCAAGGAATAAATACCCTATCATTGCATCCGTGACCGATGACTCCGCCCCTTCACCCACCCCTCTCGCCTGGGCCCGCGCCGCGCGGGTCATCGCCCGTGGCACGCCGCTCTTCGACGTCGCGGCGGCCCTGGGCGTCTCGATCGAGGAGGTCGAGAGAAAGATCGCGGAGGACCGGCACTATGCCGAGCTGATCGCCTTCCGAAAGGAGAAGGCGCCAGGCACCGCTCGAGAAGCGGCTCGACACCATCCGCGAAGGCCTGGTCGACGAGCTCGAGCATGCGCTGGACACAGGCTCCGCCCGCGGCCTCGGCTGGATGCTGAGGGAGATCCGCCTCGGCCTCCAGCTCACCGGGCTCACGGGGAAGGTGGCGGAGGCGGCCCGGGGCGGTGCCGCCGTCTTCGACTGGGACAAGACCCAGCCGGACGACGAGCCGGGTGGTCCCGGCCGCAACGGCACGCACATGGAGCGCTTCCTCGCCTCGCTTTGCGATGCCGACTACGACGACTGGCTGGCGACGGGCAAAAGCCCCTATCCGGCGCGCAAGCCGCCTCTGCCCAACAACGCCGTGCGCTGGGCGCGCGCCCGGGCCGCCATGCGCGGCGAGGCCGTGCCCGCCGCCACGCCCGAGGAGCTGGCCGGCCCCGACTACCGCCCCGTGCGCATCCTCGACGAGCTCGAGGAAGCGATCGAGCGCGCCGCCGAAGCCGGCATGGCTCGTTCCCGCGAAAGCGGGGACCCTGGAGCCTGCCACCCCTATGACCTGCATCCAGGGGGGATCATCCCCACGCAGGTGGGGACCCAGTCGTAGCAGCGAAGACTCCTGGGTCCCCG
Source organism: uncultured Alphaproteobacteria bacterium (assembly GCA_963735065.1). GTDB lineage: Bacteria > Pseudomonadota > Alphaproteobacteria > Geminicoccales > Geminicoccaceae > CAVTJL01. The sequence goes on from CAVTJL010000001.1 coordinate 2,442,689, forward strand.
CCGCCGCGGGGACGAACGGAGGAGAGGGCATCACCCAGCGGGAACCATCCCACTCATCCCCACGAAGGTGGGGATCCATCTTGCACTCAGATCCCGATCATCCCCACGCAGCTACATCCCCACGATGAGCCTGCTCCTCGGGGCGGCACCGCCGAGCCCGGGGAGGGACCCATGCGATCCGCTCATTCCCGCGGAGGCGGGAACCCATGCTTCACCGGCGAAGGCCTCTGGCTCCCCGCCTCCGCGGGGACGAACGGAGGAGGAGCCCGCCGCACCACCCTCCTACAAGGAAAGGATGGCGCGGCTGCGCGAGCGGCTGAGGGCCCTTTTTGCCGATCCCGTGGTGCGAACCCAGGAGGATCTGGAGCTGGCCGAGGCGGTCTGCTCGCTGCGCTGGCCCAACTGGCCCTCCTACGAGGGCCCCCTCGACATCTTCGAGGTCCACGACGCCCTGGCCAAGCTGCCCCCCGTCCACATCGATACCATCCACCGCCTCGCCGCCCAGCCCGACTACGGCCCCGGCATGTCCCGCTTCCGCCTGCCGCTGCGGGCCCAGGGCCCGTGAGACGGAGGGGGATCACGAGGCCGCCATCGGGGGCCCACGTCTCGTCGCCAGGGAGACCTTTGCCTCGTGCTGCATTCTGCCGCGTCGAGCGTGCGCGGGCGTGGAGGGCCGCTCTTCGCTGGAGCTGCCGCCGCCTATCTGCCACCGTAGGCGGGTCGTCGGGCCGGTGCCGGGCTCCGTGATGGGGAGGCTCTCCGCCCGGCACGCTCTCGAGGCTTGCGTATCTCGTCACAGGGAAGGCGGATGAGAGAATGAAGATCGTCGACCTCCGATGCGCCGTCATCGGCAAGAACCCGATCGTCCGGATCGTCACGGACGAGGGCATCAGCGGCTATGGCGAGGCCGAGCAGTACAAGCCCTACCTCAAGCCGTTCGTGCTGCACTATCGCGACGCGCTGATCGGCATGGACCCGACCGACGTCGAGCGCTGCATGCTGAAGATCCGCCAGCGCGGCAGCTTCAAGCCCTGGGGCGCTGCCGTCTCGATGATCGAGATGGCCTTGTGGGACCTGGCCGGCAAGGCGGCGGGCCTGCCGGTCCACAAGCTGCTGGGCGGCAAGGTCAGGGACAGGGTGCGGGTCTATAACGGCGCCTACCGGGCGCCGATGGGCGGCGTGACGCCCGAGGACTACGCGGCCGAGGCGAGGCGGCAGAAGGAGCTGCCCCACGGCTTCAGCTTCATCAAGATGGGCATCGGCTTCCACAGCCCGATGAAGCGCGACATCGAGGGCTTCTACTATGGCGAGCCCGACAGGAGCCCGTTCCACGGCGCGCTGGACCGCGGCCTGCTCACCGAGCGCTCGATGCGGCACATGGTCGACTGCGTGGCGGCGATGAAGGAGGTGCTGGGCGAGGAGGTGGGCCTCGCCCTCGATTGCGGCCCGGGCTGGATGCTCCAGGACGCCATCCGCTTCGCCCGCGCCGTCGAGCCCTACAACCTCATGTGGCTCGAGGACATGCTGACCGGCGACTATGTCCCCTTCGTCAACGCCGACGTCTATCGCGAGCTGACGGTCAGCACCTCCACGCCGATCCACACCGGCGAGCAGATCTACCTGCGCCAGAACTTCAAGGATCTGGTCGAGCGCAAGGCGGTCCGCGTCCTGGGCCCCGATCCCGCCGACATGGGCGGCATCGCCGAGCTCAAATGGGTCACCGAATATGCCGACATGCACGGCCTCATGATGGCCCCGCACGGCACCGGCGACGGCCTGCTGGGTCTCGCGGCCCTGGTCCAGGTCTGCGCCACGCTGCCCCACAACCTCATCGCCTTCGAATGCCCCAAGGGCGATCCCGACTGGTGGTACGACATCGTCGACGGCCTGCCCGACCCGTTGATCCAGAACGGCTTCATCGAGGTCTGGGACCGCCCGGGCATGGGCGTGGAGCTCAACCCGGAGAAGGCGAAGCGCTATCTGACCGAGGAGGACGCGGGCTTTTTCGACTGAGGGGCCGGCACCCGCCCTCCTCTCACGAGGAGGGCTTCGTCCCCGCCCGGGCCTTCTTCCATTCCTCGTATTCCGGTCGGGCGGCGTCCGAGAGCGGGTAGTAGCGGCGCAGCTCGCCGCCGGCGGCGAGGCGCTCGCGCGAGAAGTCCTCCCAGTCGTGGTGGGTCTTGGCGTGCTCGAGCACCTTCTCGGCCATGCCCGCGGGCACGCAGATGGCACCGTCGATGTCGGCGATGATGATGTCGCCCGGCATCACCGTGACACCGCCGCAGGCGATCGGCTGGTTGACGGCAAACGGCATCAGGTTGGTCTGCGTGTGGAAGTTGGGCGTGACCCCCCTGATCCAGATGCCGAGGTCGATGTTCTTGATGTTGCCGTAGTCCCGCACGCAGCCGTCGATGACCACGCCGGCGCCGCCGCGGCCGCGGAAATAGGTCATCATCATCTCGCCGAAGATGCCGGCCGTCATGTCGCCCCGGGCATCGACGACGACGATGTCGCCGGGCTGGGTGTGGTAGAGCACGTGCCGGTGGAGCTGAAGCTCGGGATCGGCATACTCGTTCTCGTCGTAGAGATCCTCGCGCTTGGGCAGGAACTGCAGCGTCAGCGCCGGCCCCGCGATGGTGCGCTCGGGCGTCCAGGCCGTCGGGCCCACCATGTGGGCGTTGCGGATGCCGAGCCGGAAAAGGCTGCCCACGACGTTGGCGGTGCCGATCGCCTGCAGCCTTGCGATGATGTCCTTGGGCGGGCGCACGATGTCCCGTGTCTCGATCATGTTTTCCTCACGTCGCGCTCGAGGCGCTCACCAGTTGGTCACCGAGCCGTCCGGCCTGCGCAGGTGCGGCGCCTCCCAGAACCTGAAGGACTCCCGCACGAGCCTTTCCTCGTCGACCTCGACGCCGAGCCCGGGGGCGTCGGACACCGGATAGCAGGCCCCCTCGAGCCGCGGCTGGACGGGAAAGATCGAGGGATCGTCGAAGCCGTGATGCGTCTCGGCCGGCGTCGCCCGGCACTCGAGCCAGGCGAAGTTGGGCACGGCCGCGGCCAGATGCACGGTCGCCGCCGTGCAGATCGGGCCCAGCGGGTTGTGCGGCATGAGATCGACATAGTGGGCCTCGCTCCAGCCCGCGACCTTCATGGCCTCGGTGAGGCCGCCCACATTGCAGACGTCGATGCGGTTGAACTGATGGATGTCGCGCTCGATGAAGGGCAGGAACTGCCACTTCGAGGCGAACTCCTCGCCGATCGCGAAGGGGATGGACGTCAGCTTCCGCAGCGCCTCGTAGGCCTCGGGCGTCTCGTCGCGGATCGGCTCCTCGAGGAAGTCGAGCGTGCCCGCAGGCATCTTCTGACAGAAGGAGGCGGCCTCCGCGACCGAGAGGCGGTGGTGGTAGTCGATGCCCAGCACCACGTCGTCGCCCAGCGCCTCGCGCGCCTTCACGCACCAGCGCGCCGTCGCCCCGATATGCTCGCGCGGCTCGTAGAGGTCACGGCTCTGGTGGCCGCCGGGCGAGAGGCGCATGCAGGTCCAGCCGTGGCGGATCAGCTCCTTGGCCTGCTCGATCATCTCGGGCCCGGGCGGGGCATGGGTCGTGGCGAAGGTCGGCACGCGGTCGCGCTGCCTGCCGCCCAGGAGATCGTGGACCGGCACGCCCAGGGCTTTGCCCTTGATGTCGTGAAGGGCGATGTCGATGGCCGAGATCGCCGCCGTGAGCACCCTGCCGCCCTCGAAATACTGGCTTCGGTACATCTCCTGCCAGAGCGCCCCGATGCGCATCGGGTCCCGGCCGATGAGGAACTCCCGATAGTGCTCGACGGCCCCCACGACCGCCTTCTCCCGGCCGGAGAGGCCGGATTCGCCCCAGCCGTGGATACCCTCGTCGGTCTCGACCTTGAGGACGAGCTGGTTGCGGTGGCCCACCCACACCGGGAAGGGCCTGATCGCCGTGATCTTCATGCGCCTGTCCTGATCGCAGAGGCCATGCGGCCGGGCCCCGAGGCTCAGCTGTGGGCCTCGTCGCCGAAGAAGCTGAAGCCGGGCTTGAGATGCGCTCTCGCCACGTCCTCGTTCAGCGTGACGCCGTGCCCGGGGCTTTCGTCCAGATGGATGAAGCCGTCCACGATGGGCGGGCCTTCCGTCACCATGTCGCTCCACCAGGGCACGTCGTGGGCGTGGTACTCGATGACGAGGAAGTTGTTCATGGCGGCGCAGACCTGGGCGCCGGCCACCGTGCCGATCGGGCTCGCCACGTTGTGCGGGGCGATCGGGATGTAATAGAGGTCGGCGTGCTCGGCCACCTTCTTGGCCTCGGCGAGGCCGCCCATCTTGGGGATGTCGGGGGCGATGATGCGGGCCGCCTGCTTCTCGATCAGCTCGCGATAGCCCTGCTTGCGATAGAGGTTCTCGCCCGTGCAGATCGGCGTCCGCGTGCTGTGCGTGACATGGCGCTGCGCCTCGATGTTCTCGGGCGGGACCGGGTCCTCGAGCCAAAGCAGATCAAAGGGCTCGAGCGCCTGGGCCAGCCTGATCGCGTCGTTCACGCCGAACTTCCAGTGCGCGTCCATCGCCACCATGATCTCGGGCCCCACCGCCTCGCGCACGGCGCGGACCACCTCCACCATCCAGCGCATCTCGAGCGAGCCGATCGTGCGGTTGAAGGGCTCGAACCAGCGCCGTCGCGGATGCGGGTCCTCCGAGATGTCGATCGTGTAGGGATTGGGCGTGTCGAGGTCGAACTTGATGGCGGTGAAGCCCTCGGCCACCACCTCCTTGGCCTTCTTCGCATAGTCGGCGGGATCGGGCGTCTCGCCGGCATGGCAGTCGGCATAGACGCGGATCTTGTCCCTGAACCGGCCGCCGAAGAAGGTCGAGGTCGGCGTCTTGAGGGCCTGGCCCAGGAGATCCCAAAGGGCGATCTCGATGCCGCTGATCGCGGTGACGGTGGCGCCGGCCTGCGAGCCTTCACCCGACAGGCAGCGGATCATCACCTCGACGAGCCGGCCGATATTGACCGGATCCTGGCCGATCAGAAGGGGCTTTGCCCTGTGCACCAGCTCGGCCACGCCCACGCCCCAATAGGCCTCGCCGAGCCCGCTGATGCCGGCGTCGGTCTCGACCCTGACCAGCACCCAGGGAAAATTCCCCTCGATGACCGCCGTGCCTATCCGCGTAATCTTCACGAACGAAATCCTCCCTGGAGTCAAATAGACGGTAATGCTAGCGCGCCCGCAGCGCCTGACCGGTCCGGGCATCGAAGAGATGAAGACGCTCCTGGTCGAGCTCGAGCCACACCTGCTGGTCGGGCTCGAGGCGAAGCGTCGGCGGCACGCTCACGATCACGACCTGGCTGCCGAGATCGAGGTGGACGAAGGTGATGTCCCCGGTGGGCTCGAGCGTGTAGACGCGTGCGGGGATGGCGCCCTCCTGGGCCTCGCCGTGCAGGATGATGCTGCTGTGGCGGGCACCCAGCACGATCTCGGGCGAGGAGGCGGCCTGCACCTTCCTGGCATTGGCCGGCGACAGCGCGCAGCGCCAGCCGTCGGCGCTCTCGAGCATGGCGCCATCGCCGCTCCCGGCCGCCCGCACGTTGATCAGGTTCATGGCGGGGCTGCCCACGAAGCCCGCGACGAAGGTGTTGACGGGCTCGCTGAAGACGCGCTCGGGCGTGTCGTACTGCTGCAGCACGCCGCCGCTCATCACCGCCATCTTGTCGGCCATCGTCACCGCCTCGAGCTGGTCGTGGGTGACGTAGACGACGGTCGCGTTGAGGTCCTGGTGAAAGCGCTTGAGCTCGGCCCGCATCTGCACGCGCAGCTTGGCATCGAGGTTCGAGAGCGGCTCGTCCATCAGGAACACGGCGGGATCGCGCACCAGCGCCCGGCCCAGCGCCACGCGCTGCTGCTGGCCGCCCGACAGCTCGCGCGGGCCGCCGCTCGAGCAGGTGCTCGATGTCGAGGAGCTTGGCCGCCGCCTTGACCTTGGCGTCGATCTCGGCCTTCGGCAGCTTGCGCATCCTGAGCGGGAAGGCGAGGTTCTTGTAGATCGTCTTGTTCGGATAAAGGGCGTAGTTCTGGAACACCATGGCGATGTCCCGATCCTTGGGATCGAGATCGTTGACCAGCCGGTCGCCGATGAAGATGTCGCCGTCGCTGATCTCGATCAGGCCGGCCACGATATTGAGCGTCGTCGTCTTGCCGCAGCCCGACGGGCCCACCAGCGCCACGAAAGCCCCGTCGTCCACGGTGAGCGAGACATTGTTGACGGCGAGGACGTCGCCATAGCGCTTGACCACGTCCTCGAGCCTCACCTGCGCCATGCCGTCTCCTTCTCCTCTGTCTCTCCGGCCATGACGCAGCTTCCTCGCCGAGGCCTAGGACTTGACCGCGCCCTCGGTGAGCGCCTTCACGAAATATTTCTGCAGCACGAGAAAGAGCACGACCACGGGCACGCTCATGATGAACGAGGCCGCCATCAGCCCCGGCCAGTTGGTGGCGTACTCGGTGAAGAAGCGCTGCAGCCCCACCGGCAAAGTGAGCTTGCTCTTGTCGTTGAGGAAGGTCAGCGCATAGACGTACTCGTTCCAGGCGATGATGAAGGAATAGATCGCCGTGGCGATGATCCCCGGGCTCGACAGCGGCATGACGATGAGGACGAACGCCTTGAAGCGCGAGGCACCGTCGATCCGCGCCGCCTGCTCCAGCTGCACCGGGATGTTGTCGTAGAAGCCCTTCAGGAGCCAGATGGAGAGCGGCAGGCCGAAGGTGAGGTAGGTGAGGATCAGCGACATCTCGGTGTTCACGAGCCTGAGCCAGCGCATCACCATGAAGAGCGGCATCAGGAAGACGACGGCCGGGAACATGTTGCGCAGCAGCACGGCGAAGAAGAGAAACTTCCGCCCGGGAAAGCGGAACCGCGAGAAGGCGTAGGCGGCCGGCACGGCCACGACGACGCCCAGCACCGTCGTCGCCGTCGAGACGTAGATGCTGTTCCACATGTAGCGAAGGAAGTCGTGCCCCACATCACTGCTCGGCGACAGCAGCGTCCAATACTGCTCGAGCGTTGGGTTGCTCGGGATCAGCTCGGGTGGATATTGCAGCGCCGCGAACTGGGTCTTGAGCGAGGTGACCAGCATCCAGAGCATCGGCAGGATCGCGAACAGCAGCAACAGGGTGAGGAAGACCCAGGCGGCGATGCCCCAGCCGTCGGGCCTGCGGCGCCGCGACCGCCGCGCGCGGGTGGCTGCCACGCTCATTCGCCCTGCCGATCGTCGCCGCGCGTCAGCGCGCGGACGTAGAAATAGCCCATGGACATCATGACGATGAAGAGAATGACCGAGTAGGCCGACGCGATGCCGAAGCGGATCCTGCCGAAGGCCAGCTGGTAGATCTGGGTGATCCAGATGTCCGAGGCGCCGGCCGGCCCGCCGCCCGTCATGATCCAGGGGATCGTGAAGGAGTTGAGGTTGGCGACCAGCATCAAGAGCACCGTCACGAGTGTCACGCCCTTCAGATGGGGCATGGTGACGTGCCAGAAGCGCTGCCACGGGCCGGCGCCGTCCACCATGGCCGCCCGATGCAGCTGGTCCGGCACGGTCTGCAGGCCGGCCAGCAGCATGATCATCGCGAAGGGAAACTCCTTCCAGACGTTCACGACGATCAGCGAGGCCAGCACGCTGTGAACATTGTCGAGGAAGTTGATGGGCTTGTCGGTGAGGCCCAGCTCGACGGCGACCGCCCCGATGACGCCCAGATCGCTGTGGTAGAGCCAGCGCCACACATAGGACGCGGCAACGGCGCTGATCACGTAGGGGATGAGAAGCAGGCCGCGCAGCAGCCCCCGGCCCACGAACTGCCGGTTCAGCGCCAGCGCGGCACCCAGGCCCAGGACGAAGGAGAAGAGCGTCGAGAAGATGGTCCAGGACACCGTGTTGAGCGTCACCTCGTGAAAGCTGTCGCTGGCCAGGATCCGCTCGTAGTTCGCGAGGCCGACGAAGACCTTGTCCGCCATGGCGAGGCTGGGCGGCGTGTTGAAGAAGGAAAGGTAGATCGTGAAATAGACCGGGTAGCCGATCACCAGTAGCATCACGCCGAGCGCCGGCAGGATATAGAGATAGTCGGCCCGGTGGCGGGCGATCTGGCGCAGCAGGCCCGGCTCGCGGCGGGCCGCCCGCTGCGCCGCGATGGCCTGGCCTCGTTCCCCAGTAGCGCTCGCCACCGCCGTCTCTCCCTTCCCGTTCGCCCGGAACGCCGCCGCCCGCCGGGCAGCCCTAGAGGGAGCTCAACGCCTCCTTGATGCGGCCCCGCGCATTGTCGGCCGCCTCCGCCACCGACATCTTCTCCGTCAGCGCGTTCTGCAGCATGTCGGGGACGATGATGTTCATGATCTCGGGCGATTCCGGGATCACGGGGAAGGGGATGCCGTAGGGCAGCATCGACGTCGTGACGTCGAGGAACTTGATCTGCTCCAGCCGCTCCTTCATCCACTTGGTCCTGAAGCCGCGCAGGTTGCCCGGGTTCGAGTTGGTCCAGGCGATCTTGGTCGACCATTCCGGACCCGTGGTGAACGCGATCAGCGCGCGCGCCGCGTCGACGTCGACCTTGCCGCCGTCGACCACATCCGGGTTGAACATGTGAATGTTGGAGCCGCCGAACACGACGGCGCGGCGGGCAGGGCCTTTCGGGATCAGGCCGTAGCGCATGCTATCGACCACCGCGTCGGCCATCTTCTTGTCGTCGCCGGTGGCCTTGCTCGCCCGGTCGAGCATCACGGCATACTCGCTCGGATGGCTGATCATCATCGCCAGCTGGCCGGCGATGAAGGGATCCTGGTTCTGGGTCTGCGTGTTGGTCAGCGCCGAGACCGGCACCGACTTGTCACGCACATACATGTCGTAGGCCTGCTGGAGCGCCAGCTTCGAGCCCTCATTGTCGATGTAGATCTTCTTGTAGGTCGGATGGGGCTCGGCCTCGTCCAGGGCGCCGCCGCCGCAGGCCCAACAATGCGGCATGAAGCGGAAGGGCGTGTTGCCGGCGTTGACGCGCGCGACCAGCCCGTAGCCGAACTTGCCCGTCTTGTCCTTGATCTGCTTCGAGTAGGAGACGAGGTCGGCCCAGGTGGCGGGAGGACTTTCCGGGTCCAGCCCTGCCTCCTTGAAGATCGAGGCGTTCCAGATCAGCCCCATCGTCTCGTTGTTGGTCGGCACGCCATAGATCTTGCCGTCCCAGGTCACCGACTTCATGGCGCCCGGCCAGAACTCGTCCGTCGAGAAGCCGACATCCTCGGGCTTGAGCTCGTGAAGCTGGCCCTTGGCGGCGAACTCGACGCCCCACAGGATCGGCAGCCTCGCCACCATCGGTGCTGCGTTGCCCAGGGCTGCGGTCCGCAGCTTGTTCAGCATCTCGTTGTAGTCGAGGTTCTGCGCCTCGATCTCGATGTTGGGATAAGTCTTGGAAAATGCCGCCCAGTACTCGGCGTAGATCTTGTGGTCCAGCTCCGGCGAGGCCTGGTTGGGGCCGAAATACCAGTAGGTGAGCTTGCCCTTGTAGTCGAGGGGCACCACCTTGGCGCACTCCGCCGCCGTGTCGACCTCGATCGTGCCGGCGATGCTCTTGATATAGGAAGGTGTCCAGAGGTCGGCGTCGACGCCGGTCTTGTCCGAGGCGAGAGCGCTGCCGACGCGGCCCAGACCCGTGGCGGCGAGACCAGCCGCGGCCGAATAGCCGAGAACCCGCCTGCGGTCGACGGCATGAGAAAAACGGCCGAATCCCTGGGGCTTGTCTGCCATTGGCCTCCCTCCGACGCTTATTGATTATACAGCGCTAAGGAAAGACTAGGTCCATGCGCCGAGGGGAGTCAAGCGAGCCGCGGGATGCCTTGTGATCGCCCGATCGCTTTCTGGCGCTGGCGACAGGGGCGGCTGGAGGAGGGTCGAGGATGCGGCGCCGGCCACCGCGCCGGTGGCGGACCATGTGACGGCGGGCGTTTGCCGGATCCGGCCGGCCTCGACCGGGCGCTACCGCCCCGCCCAGGCGAGCCACATGGCGGCGGTCCAGGTGAAGGTGCTGCCGCCGCAGCCCTGGCCGTCGCGCGGGTCGAAATACTCGATAGAAGCCGGCGCGCTCGATCAGCTCCTTGGTGTGGCTGCGGATGCGCTGGGCAGGGGCATCGTGCCCGGTCTCGCGCAGGCCCTCGGCCGTCATGAAGTTGGCGATCGCCCAGATCGGCCCGCGCCAATAGCGCACGGCATCGAAACGCGGATCGTCGGGGGCGGTGGTGGCAACGGCATAACGGCTCTTGCCCATCCAGGCCTCGAGCAGGGCCAGGAGCCGGGCATCGCCGCGGCCGGCCCAAAAGGCGAGGAAGCCCGCGCTGGTCGCGGCCGGGACGCGGGTGCCGGCCAGCTGGTCGAAGGAGTGCCACATCCCGGTCGACGGCTCGACGAAGCGGGCGAAGCCCTGCTCGGCGCGGGCGAGCCAGCCCTCGATCTCGCTCGCCGCGGCGCTCGCGCCGAAGCGCCGGGCCAGGACCAGGAGGTCGCGGTCGGCGCGCATCAGGATGCAGTTGAGGCCGACATCGGCGACACGGAAGGGGGAGAGCTTCGTGATCTCGTGGCCCCAGCCGCGGGCGCGGAAAAGGGCGACCAGCGTCATGTAGCGGTCGTACTCGGCCTTGGTCGGTCGCATCGAGGCATCGACATGTTGCGTGTCGCGCCGGGCGTAGGGCTCGAGGTCGGCGGCCACCTCGACCCGCCGCAGCGCCTCGTCCCAGCCCGGGCTGTTGTCCATCCCGGTCTCCCAGGGATGGAGCACGCTGACGATGCCCTCGCCGTCCGGGTCGCGCACGCTGTGGAACCAGCGGTGCCAGGCGAGCAGCTTGGGCAGCAGCGCCCGGGCACGGCGCTCGGCCTCGGCTGTATCCGTTGCGCTCTCCAGCATGCGTCGGACGCAGGAGGCGGCGACCGGCGGCTGGGTGATGCCCGAGGTCGGCGGCGTCCGGCCGCTGCCCCAGCGCTCCGGCCCCGGGAAATAGCCGGCGTCCGGCTTGTGGAAGACGATGTGCGGCACCATGCCGTCCGGCCACTGGGCACCCAGGAGCGTCTCGATCTCGGTCCAGGCACGGCCCTCGTCGAGGCGGGCCCAGCCGAGCGCCACGAGGCAGCTGTCCCAGTTCCACTGGAACGGGTAGAGGCCTTTGGTCGGCACGGTGTAGCCGCCGCGATCGTTGCCGCGGATGATCTGGGCGGCCTCGCGGTCGCGGGGGCTGGCAAGCTCGCTCATGACGAGAGGGCCTCCTGGCTGTCGGCGTCGAACCAGCGCACCCGGCCGGGATCCACTTGGGCCGCCAACCGACGTCCGAGGAGACCACCGTCGTGCTGCTTCCGCGACCTCCTCGAGGCGGAGGATCTCGGGCGTCCTTCATCCGCCAGGCAACAGCGCCTCGGTCGGGCACTCTCCAAGGCACGCTCGATCTCCGCCATGACCCCGCAGCATGCGAGACGCATGAGCATGGCGGCCGGTGATCACCTGCCAGCGCGCCATCCTTGCGATGGAGCGGGACCTTGCTCAGCGCGCCAGGCACGTGGAGGCAGGCCGACGAAGCGCTTGAAGGTGGTGGTGAAATGGGCCTGATTCTGAAAGCCGACCTGCAGTGCGACCTCCCTGATCGGCTGATTTGAGCTGCGCAGCAGCTCTTGAGCGCGTTCGACGCGGGAGCGCATGAGATATTCGTGCGGCCGCAACCCGGTTGAGGATCGGAACTGAGCAGCAAAGTGCATTCGTGTCAGGCCCGCTACTGAGCCCAGCTCCATGAGACTGATCGATTCGGACAGGTTCGCGTCGATGTACTCGATGACACGCTTGAGCCGCCACGATGCCAGAGAGGACGGTGTGCGCCGGCTCGCGGGATTGGTCTTTCCCGCCGTATCGAGAAGTCTCGTGACAATGGCGATGCTGATCGAGTCGGCATAGAGGCGTCCGAAGGGGTTTCCGAACTCGTCCGCCCCGAGCAGCGCCATCCCGAGCCGCTCGATTGCCGGATCACGCGCTGTGCTCGCTCCGACGGGCAGGGAGACGGAGCCGCGCGGATGAGCATGACGAGCGCACTCCGCGATGACCTCGTTTGGAATATGCAGGTGCAGGACGTCTGTCGGGCCGCGTAGAAGACCATGCACCGCTAGGCAAGGCTCATTGACGATCAGCATGCCGGGCATGAGCATGCCATCCTGCACGACACGGCCGCAGAACGACAATCGTATGTTGATCCGTTTCAGGGCGATCCCGATGACGTGGAAGCCGTCGGCCGACTGGGCTCGCACCTCGAGGGTATGCCTCTGGAACGCCCGCCACCTGGTCGCGACCACCTGTTGCGGCGGCTCGCCCGGGCTGAAGACGACGGTCCTGTGGCGCCATCTCGGCTCCTCCTCGATCACCCTCGTCACCTGCGCGGCCGGAAGGAGAGGGGCATTCACTGCTCCACTGCTCCGGTAACTGCCCATGCGGACCTCCAGGGATGGCGTGGCGGGCTCCCCGCTCCAGGTATGGGGCACCCCATCGGGCGCGTCTATGGGAGTTCAGCGACCGGTGTAGCCAGCAGGTGCGGGTTCCGGCCAGCTCGGACGATCGGATCCTCGCCACGCAGCGTTGAGGCCGCGAGACCGTTCGTTCGCGACAACGGCCGTGCGGGACGGAAAGACGGGGAGGTGGACGCCGTATAGAAAGATCGGACGCAATAGACCGTTGCGCGCGGCATGCATCCCAAAAGGAGAACGGGGCCGTAGCATCCTCAACTCACTGCGGGGGCGTGATCGGTCGTGCCGTCGGGGTGCCCACCTTGGCCGTCGCGACGAGGGTGCTCACCGCAAGCGCCATTCTCCAAGGCGGATTCAGCATAGGGGCACAAAAATGCCGACGATCACGACCAAGGACGGGACGACGATCTACTACAAGGACTGGGGCACGGGTCAGCCCGTGGTCTTCAGCCATGGCTGGCCGCTGAGCGCCGATGCCTTCGAGGACCAGATGTTTTTTCTGGCCTCCAAGGGCTATCGCTGCATCGCCCACGACCGCCGCGGGCACGGCCGCTCGAGCCAGCCCTGGCAGGGCAACGATCTCGACACCTACGCCGACGACCTGGCCGAGCTGACGAAGGCGCTCGACCTCAAGGACGCGGTCCATGTGGGCCATTCGACCGGCGGCGGCGAGGTTGCCCGCTACATCGGCCGGCACGGCACGAGCCGCGTCGCCAAGGCGGTGCTGATCGGCGCCATCCCGCCGCTGATGCTGAAGACGCGCGGCCAATCCGGGCGGCCTGCCGATCGACGTGTTCGACGGGCTCCGCAAGAGCGTGCAGGCCGACCGCTCGCAGTTCTGGACCGATCTCAGCCTGCCCTTCTACGGCTACAACCGGCCGGGTGCCAAGGTCTCGGAAGGTGTGCGCCAGTCCTTCTGGCTGCAGGGCATGATGGCGGGCTTCCCCGCCTCCTATTTCTGCATCAAGGCCTTTTCCGAGACGGATCTGACCGAGGACCTCAAGAAGATCGACGTGCCCACCCTGATCCTGCACGGCGACGACGACCAGATCGTGCCGATCGGCGCCTCGGCCATGCTGTCCTCGAAGCTCGTCAAGGATGCGCAGCTCAAGGTCTATGAGGGCGCCCCGCACGGCATGTGCACGACGCTGAAGGACCGGGTCAACGAGGACCTGCTGGCCTTCATCAAGGCGGAAGCCTGACGCGGTAGGCAGCGTCAACGGACGGAGACAATCCGTGTCCAAATCGCTCGACCGCAAGGTTGCCGTTGTCACCGGCGGCAGCACCGGCATCGGTCTCGGCATCGCGAAGCGTTTCGTGTCCGAAGGGGCTTCGGTCGTGATCACCGGTCGCCGCGCGGCCGAGCTGGATGCCGCCGTACACGAGCTCGGCACGGGCGCGTTCGCCGTTCGCGCGGATGTCTCGCGCCTTGCCGACTTGGACGGGCTCTTCGATCAGGTGAAGGCTCGCCATGGCCATATCGACATACTCGTCGCCAATGCCGGCGGCGGCGAGCTGGCAGCGCTTGGCGACATCACCGAGGAGCATTTCGACCGGACGTTCGACATCAACGTCAAGGGCGTGCTCTTCACCGTCCAGAAGGCTTTGCCGCTCCTTGGCGACGGCTCATCCGTGATCCTCACCGGCTCGACCACATCCGTCCTCGGCGGCCAAGCCTTCAGCGTCTACAGCGCGACGAAGGCCGCCGTCCGCAATTTCGCACGAAGCTGGATTCACGACCTCAAGGGCAAGGGTATCCGGGTCAATGTCCTGAGCCCCGGTCCGATCAGGACACCGGGCCTCCTCGGTCTGGCGCCGCCCGATCAGCAACAAGCCTTGCTCGACATGTTCGCAGCGAAGGTCCCGCTCGGCCGTATCGGCGATCCGGACGAGATCGGCAAGGCGGCCGTGTTCCTCGCCTCCGATGCCTCGAGCTTCGTCAACGGCATTGAGCTCTTCGTTGATGGCGGCGAGGCTCAGATCTGAGTTGATCGAGAACTGGCGCCCGCCAGGTTGCACCCACAATGAGGGGCGGGTTTGAGCTAAAGAGGCGATTTTCGAGGACTACTTAGGCACTTGGAACGCGCCTTGAGAGAGGGGTTAGCGGGCAAGCTATTGTCCTTCACCTGCAGGCGTAGTGCCCAAGCGCCTGTGAGCACCAGCGAGGAGAGGCCTGATGGCCACGATCGCGCTCGACCGCGGGTCGTCTGCAGCCGGCACCGGCTCGGTCACCCATCACCGCACGGCCATGATCGACGGGGTCAACATCTTCTATCGGGAGGCCGGCCCGCCGGAGGCGCCCGTTCTCCTGCTGCTGCACGGCTTTCCGACATCCTCGCACATGTTTCGCAATCTCATCCCGGCCCTGGCCGACCGCCACCATGTGCTCGCCCCCGATTATCCGGGCTACGGTCAGAGCGACATGCCCGACCGCGCCGGCTTCAAATACACGTTCGATCGCTTTGCGGAGCTCGTGGACGGCCTTCTCGACCACCTCGGCGTCAAGCGCTTCGCGATGTATGTCATGGACTATGGGGCGCCGGTGGGCTGGCGGCTGGCGCTCAAGCACCCGGAGCGGGTCACCGGCCTGATCGTGCAGAACGGCAATGCCTATGAGGAGGGGCTGAAGGAATTCTGGGATCCGATCAAGGCCTATTGGGCCGACGGATCGCTGGCCCGTCGTGAGGCCCTTCGCATCCTGGTGGCGCCGGAGACGACGAAGTTCCAGTACACGGACGGCGTCGCCGACGTGAGCCGGGTGTCGCCGGACAACTGGATCCACGACCAGGCGCTTCTGGACCGCCCAGGCAACGCGGAGATCCAGCTCGACCTCTTCTATGATTATCTGACCAACCTGCCGCTCTATCCGGTCGTCCAAGCCTATTTTCGCGAGCACAAGCCGCCGACGTTGATCGTCTGGGGCAAGAACGACAAGATCTTCCCGGCCGAGGGTGCGCATCCCTACAAGCGCGATCTGCCGGACGCAGAGCTCCACCTCATCGATACCGGGCATTTCGCCCTGGAAGACAAGGCGGACGAGATGGTTCCGCTCATTCGTGACTTCCTCCACCGACGGGTCGCCGCGGGTTGACGCCGCTCCACGTCAAGCAGCGGCCACAGGTGGCTTCGGGGTAATGAGGACATGATCTGGCGGCGCTCCGGAAGGCCCGCCACACCACGGAGGAACCGGCGATGACGCTCGTCCACCGACACGCGATCTCGCGGCGCGGCTTTTGCACCTGCTGCCTCTCTGCGTCGGCCGTGGCCGCGACCGGCGGCTGGCTTACGCCCCGTCAGGCCTTCGGCGCGGCGCAAGGCATCGTCGAGCTTATCGAGGCCGAGGCGGCCAAGACGCCGATCACGATCCATCGACTCCGCGGCAATATTGCGGTGCTCGAGGGCTCGGGCGGCAACATCGCGGTGCTGAGCGGGTCCGACGGCAAGGTCATGGTCGATGCCGGCATCGCGGTCTCGCGCCCGCAGGTCATGACCGCCCTCATGGACCTGGGCCCCGAGCCCGTCACCCATCTGATCAACACCCACTGGCACTTCGATCACGCCAGCGGCAACGCGTGGCTGGCCGAGCTGGGCCCCGTCATCATTGGCCAGGAGAACACGCGCAAGCATCTGGCGACCATGCAGCGCGTCGAGGACTGGAGCTACGACTTCCCGCCCATGCCCGCAGCGGCTCTCCCGACCGAGCTGTTCGCCACCAAAGAGGAGCTCCACCTCAACGGCACCCGATTGGCGCTGAGCCACTACGCCCCTGCCCATACCGACAGCGACATCGGCGTGCATTTCATCGAGCCCGACATCCTGCACACAGGCGACACCTACTGGAACGGCGTCTACCCGTTCATCGACTATTCGACCGGCGGCAGCATCGACGGATCGATCCAGGCCGCCGAGACCAACCTCGAAGCCACGACCGACAAGACGATCATCGTCCCGGGCCACGGCCAGCCTGTCAGCAACCGCGCCGAGCTCCGGGCCTTCCGCGACATGCTGGTGGCGATCCGCGCCAACGTCGGCGGCCTCAAAAAGCAGGGAAAATCGCTCGAGGATGTCATCGCGGCCAAGCCTACCGCCGCCTACGACGCCAAATGGGGCCAGTTCGTCATCAGCCCCGATTTCTTCACGCGCCTCGTCTATGAGGGTGTCTGATGACGGACCGATCCGCACCGGAAAGCGCACCGACGATGGCGCCGTGGCTCGGGTCGATGCCGCAGGTGGTCAAGGCCCTGGGCGAGGAGCCGGTGTTCGGCCCGGGCGAGAGGGTCAGGGTGGCGACGCGCGCTCCGGTCGGCCATTACCGCGTGCCCATTTACCTGCGCGGCAAGGAGGCGCTGGTCGAGGCGGTGATCGAGCCCGCGGCCGTCGACAACGAGGAGGAGGCGTTCGGCCGCAATGCCGGCTCGAGGCGTCACTATTACCGGATCGCCGTTCCGCTCGCCGACCTCTGGGCGTCCTATGCCGGCTCGCCGCGCGATGCGCTCCGCATCGAGGTGTTCGAGACATGGCTCGAGAAGGCTTGATCATGCACGACCACGATCATCCGCACGACCCGATCGAGGCACCGGAGGCGGCGCCCGGCTACTACGAGATCATGGAGACGGCCGTTCGCGAGCTCCTGATCGAGAAGCAGCTCATCGGCCCGCAGGAGATCCGCCGGCAGATCGAGGTTCTGGATTCGCGCACGCCGGCGCTGGGTGCCAAGGTGGTGGCGCGGGCCTGGGTCGACCCCGCCTTCCGGGCACGCCTCATCGAGAACGGCCGTGCCGCGTGCGAGGAGCTGGGCATCAGCTTCTACGACGACACGCAGCTGATCGTGCTCGAGAACACCGAGGCTGTGCACAACCTCATCGTCTGCACGCTCTGCTCCTGCTACCCGCGGCCGGTGCTGGGCCTGCCGCCCGACTGGTACAAGCTCAAGCCCTACAGGGCCCGCGCCGTCATCGAGCCGCGGGCCGTGCTGGCCGAGTTCGGCACCATCATTCCGGACGAGGTCGAGATCCGCGTCAGCGATTCCACCGCCATGGTCCGCTACCTCGTCCTGCCCAGGCGCCCGGAGGGTACGGAAGGCTACGCCGAGGACGAGCTTGCAGCGCTCGTCACCCGCGACGCCATGATCGGCGTCGTTCCCGTCGAGGCCCCGAGCGTCGAAGCGGTGTCCCCATGACGGGCGCCGAGGAGCTGCTGAAGCGCCTGCCGAACGATATCGGCGGCGAGGCCGCCGGCCCGGTCGAGCGGGTCGAGCACGAGCTCCTGCCCTGGGAGAAGCGCTGCCACGCGCTGGCCGACGTGCTGGACTTCCACAAGATCATCAACACCGAGGAGAAGCGCCGTGGCGTCGAGGCGCTCGGCAGCGAGCTGATCGGCAGGCTCAGCTACTATGAGCGCTGGATCGCCGCCTTCGCCAACATCCTCTTCCAGAAGGGCGTCCTCACGCCGGAGGCGCTGGCGCGAAAAATGGACGAGGTCGAGGCGCGCTCGCGGTTGCCGCACAAGGGCTCCTGACCCATGGCCCATCCAGCGATGAGCATCGAGGGTCTGACCACCATCCGGAGCGCCTTCGGCCCGGAGGAGACGGCGAGCAGGCTCGAGCAGCTCCTGGAGGCCAAGGGGAATGCGGTCCTCGCGCGGATCGATCATGCGGCTGCCGCCGCCAAGGCGGGGCTGGCCCTCGGGCCCACGCTGCTCCTGATCTTCGGCAATCCGCGCGTGGGCACGGCCCTCATGCAGGCCTGCCAGACGGCGGGCATCGACCTGCCGATGAAGGCGCTCATCTGGCAGGACGGGGCGGGCAGGACATGGCTCTCCTACAACGAGCCGGGCTGGATCGCGGAACGGCACGGGGTCGACGCCGAGGTCCGCTCGACGCTGGAGGGGATGACCAAAGCTCTGGCCGCCGTCTCCAGGGAGGCTGCGGGTGCTGGCGAGAGGGAGCCTGCCGCGCGCAACGAACGTTCCTGATTGGCGATTGATGACACTTTGAGGGAGAGACGCATCATGACTGCCAGCGAGGCCAAGGGGCGGCGCATGGCGCCGCTCGCGACGCCCACCGGTCTTGGCGCCAACGCCGCCAAGGACGTGGCCGCAGCGCTCAACACGCTGCTCGCCGACATCTTTGCGCTTTACCTGAAGACCAAGAACTTCCATTGGCACGTGTCCGGGCCGCACTTCCGCGACTATCACCTGATGCTGGACGAGCAGGGTGCCGAGCTGCTGGCCATGACCGATGATGCGGCCGAGCGGGTGCGCAAGCTGGGCCAGACGACGCTGCGCTCGATCGGCCAGATCGCCAGGCTGCAGCGCGTCGCCGACAACGATGCGGACTTCGTCTCGGCCGAGGACATGCTGGCCGAGCTGCGCGAGGACAACATGGAGCTGGCCGCGCGCATGCGCGAGACGCACGATGTGTGCGACGAGCATGGCGACGTCGCGACCGCGAGCCTGCTCGAGAACTGGATCGACCAGACCGAGAAGCGCATCTGGTTCCTGTTCGAGACCGGCCGCCGGTAAGCCATCAAGACCTTTCGGCCGGACACCGCGCCACCGATCGGCCTCGTCGAAAGGTTCGGCACGGCCTGACCAGGAAAGGCATGGAGCCCGCGATCCTTGAGGTCACGCCGTGCTGGAGCGAAGCCGAGGCCCAGGCATGGCGAGCAGGCCGATCGGCTTGTCGGCTTGTCGATCTGAAGGAGTAGGATCGTGGATCCTGACGAGCCCGTCCGCATCGCTAAGGAGCTGCTTGCGCGGCTGGGCAACGGCGCGAGCCCCGAGGATGTCGCCCTCCTGTTCAGCCCGGATGCCGAATGGGAGATCGCCGGCGACGTCGGTGCCCTGCCCTGGATCGGGCGACAGAAGGGACGCGAGGCCGCCGCGAGCTTCGTTCGTGATTCGGGCGCGATGATCGAGCGGCTTCGCTTCGAGGTGCAGGATATCCTGGGTGCCAACGGCAAGGCGGTCATCCTCGGCGAGCTGGCGTCACGCGTGAAGCGAACCGGGAAGGTCATCGAGACGGCGTTCGCGGTGGTCCTGACCGTCTCTGGCGGTCAAATCACACGCTTTCGCATGCTCGAGGACAGTTTCGCCGTCGCCGAGGCCGCGCGGTAGCACCTTGCCGGCGGCGGGCTGCTCGGCCCCGAAGGGACCCTATCGTTCGTTTCGACGCCTTTATACTCGCTGGTGATTCGACCCGATCATGAGATCTCCGCTGTCCTATGCTGCGGCAGGTCTGAGGGGATCGAGGATGAGCGCCGCGGAGCTATGACCGACTGGAGCGGATCGCAACAGCCGGCAGGGCACGCCTGGCGGTCGCGCATCATCCTCGCGGTGGCTAAGGGCCCGCCGCCCTTGGCGTCGGCCCAGCTCGACCGCGCAGTCGGGCTGATGCTCACCGAGCCACACGGCGAGACGGCACACCGGGCCGAGCGTGCCCCTTGGCCCGGCCGGAAGGGTCGCATCGGCCTTCGCTGTTCACCGCCGCTTGATAGGCTGATCGTGCCGCCGCCGTCTCGAGCTTGCTTGCCTCCGGTCAAGCTCCACGTGGCCGCCTCTCGCATGGCGGTGCCTATCGACATCACGTAGAGGCTTCCCGCGCTCGAGGGGAACTCCCGCGCCGAGGGCCGTGCCGCCGCAGGGGGATTTGTAGGGAGCGGCCAGCGACAAGATCAGAGCAAATCCGCAGCCGCAAATCGGCCGGCTTTCCCGCGCTCTGCTACCCGATGCTCCATCAGCGAAGGTGAGGGGCCGAGCCACATGGGTGGGCATCGCCTCTACCATTGACAAAAAGGAATAAAAACCCTATCCTGTGCGTGTGACCGATGACTCCGCCCCTTCACCCACCCCTCTCGCCTGGGCCCGCGCCGCGCGGGTCATCGCCCGTGGCACGCCGCTCTTCGACGTCGCGGCGGCCTTGGGCGTCTCGATCGAGGAGGTCGAGAAAAAGATCGCGGAGGACCGGCACTATGCCGAGCTGATCGCCTTCCGAAAGGAAAGGCGCCAGGCACCGCTCGAGAAGCGGCTGGACAACATCCGCGAAGGCCTGGTCGACGAGCTCGAGCATGCGCTGGACACAGGCTCCGCCCGCGGCCTCGGCTGGATGCTGAGGGAGATCCGCCTCGGCCTCCAGCTCACCGGCCTGACGGGGAAGGTGGCGGAGGCGGCCCGGGGCGGTGCCGCCGTCTTCGACTGGGACAAGACCCAGCCGGACGACGAGCCGGGTGGTCCCGGCCGCAACGGCACGCACATGGAGCGCTTCCTCGCCTCGCTCTGCGATGCCGACTACGACGACTGGCTGGCGACGGGCAAAAGCCCCTATCCGGCGCGCAAGCCGCCTCTGCCCAACAACGCCGTGCGCTGGGCGCGCGCCCGGGCCGCCATGCGCGGCGAGGCCGTGCCCGCCGCCACGCCCGAGGAGCTGGCCAGCCGCGACTACGCCCCGATCCGCATCCTCGACGAGATCGAGGAGGCGATCGCGCGCGGCGAGGAGGCCGGCATGGCCTCCTCGGAGCGCATGCGCCTGCACACGGACGTCATCGGTGGGGGTAGCAAAGCGAAACTCCTGGGTCCCCGCCGCCGCGGGGACGATCGGAGGGTGCTCCGCCCTCGCTCGTGGAGCGTGGCCTCCCGACCAATCTGTCCGGAGCCTGTCCTCGGGCCCGCAGACGGGACCCGGGGAGCTTCATCGGCGGGGATAGGGGGATCATCCCCACGCAGCTGCATCCCCACGCAGGTGGGGACCCAGTCGTAGCAGCGAAGGCTCCTGGCTCCCCGCCTCCGCGCGGACGAACGGAGGAGGAGCCCGCCGCACCTCTATCCTACAAAGACAGCGGATGGCGCAGCTGCGCGAGCGGCTGAAGGCGCTTCTTGCCGATCCCGTGGTGCGAACCCAGGAGGATCTGGAGCTGGCCGAGGCGGTGTGCTCGCTGCGCTGGCCCAACTGGCCGCCCTACGAGGGCCCCCTCGACATCTTCGAGGTCCACGACGCCCTGGCGAAGCTGCCGCCCGTCCACATCGACACGCTTCACCGCCTCGCCGCCAACCCCGGCCACGGCCCCGGCATGGCCCGCTTCCGCCAGCCGATCCGGGCCCAGGGCCCGTGAGCCGGCCTCATGGGCCGGCGACAGGCCGTACGGGAGGCCTCTGTCTCCTGCCACGCGCCGTCGCCACGAGCAGGCACCGTGGTGGAAGGCCGGCCGGGCCCTGAGAGCTGTCTCGAGGTGAGCCGACGAGCCGTCGGATGGCCGCTCCTTGCTGGAGCTGCTGCCCCTTGTCTGCCACCTTGGGCGGGTAGCTTGGACCGTGCCGGGAGCGGCTCGGGGAGCTGTGGTGCCCAGGGGCGGATTCGAACCACCGACACGCGGATTTTCAGTCCGCTGCTCTACCAACTGAGCTACCTGGGCGCGCGCGGCGTTATAGGTAGTGGAGGCGGGCCTGTCCAGCGAAAGGCCTGGAGTCGACCCCTTCCGACGGCGTCATCCGCCGCGCCCACCGTTGCGCCCTCAGGAGCCATGCGCCCCATGCAGATCTACGAGATCAGGCACGCCACCTACTATCGATACTTCGCCCCGGTCCAGCTGGGCCCGCAGCGCCTGGTCCTCCGCCCGCGCGACAGCCACGACCTGCGGCTCAGGAAGACCGGGCTGGTCATCCAGCCCGAGCCCGCCACCGTGACGTGGCTGCACGATGTCTACGGCAACTCGATCGCGACGGTGACGTTCTCCCGGCCGACGCAGAGCTTCAGCGTGGTGAGCGAGCTCACGGTCGAGCACTATGGCCTGGCGGCCCCGGAGTTCCCGCTCGAGCCGTTCGCGGAATCCTGGCCCTTCAACTATCGCCCCGAGGAGTGGCCCGACCTCAAGCTCTATATCGAGCGCCAGTACAGCGATCCCGAGGGCGTGCTGGATCGCTGGGTGCGGCGCTTCTCGATGGGCGCCCAGACGGTCGACACGCAGAACCTGCTCGTCTCCGTGATGCGGGCGATCAAGGACGAGCTCTTCTATCGGACGCGCGAGGAGGAGGGCATCCAGCCGCCGCTGCAGACGCTGGCCCAAGGCGGCACCTGCCGCGACTTCGCCGTCCTGATGATCGAGGCGGCACGGGCCATGGGCTTCGCCGCCCGCTTCGTCAGCGGCTATCTCTACGTGCCGGCGGCCGACAGCCCCGATGGGCAGCTGCGCGGCGGGGGCGCCACCCACGCCTGGGCCGAGATCTATCTGCCCGGCGCCGGGTGGGTGCAGTTCGACCCCACCAACGCGATCTTCGGCGGCCAGGACCTCATCCGCGTCGCCATCGCCCGCGATCCCAAGGCCGCCTCGCCGATCAGCGGCAGCTTCAGCGGGCCCTCGGGCGCGGGCGGTGCGATCACGGTCGAGGTCGACGTCCGCAAGGTGTCGGGCAGCGGCGCCTAGTCAGCGTCGACGGTATGCCAGAGGCGGCCGTCGAGGACGACGCTGTCGAGGAGGAAGCGCTGCTCGCCCACGAGCTCCTCGCCCACCACGTCCTTGTAGTGGTGCGTGCCCTCGTTGATGCGCAGCACGGTGACGTCGCCCGTGCTGCCCACCGCGAGGTCGGCGAGGTCGGGGCGCCCGAGGATGCCCGCCGGCGTCTGCGTCACCGAGCGGACGATGTCGACGAGCGGCATGCCCAACGAGAGGAATTTGCTCATCGTCTCGAGATTGTCGTAGGCGGGCCCGTCGATGCACAGCGTGTGGACGTCGGAGCTGATGATGTCGGGCGCGAACCCGCCCTTGAGCATGGCCTTGGCGGTCTGGAAGGCGAAGGAGCCCTTGCCGTGGCCGATGTCGAAGATCACGCCCTTCTCACGCGCGCGCCAGACGGCGTCGCGGATGCGCCCGTCGGCATGGACGGGCGCGTTGGGGAACGGCCGGAAGCAGTGGGTCAGCACGTCGCCGGGCCGCAGGACCTCGAGAACGTCCGTGTAGCGTGGCGGCGGGTTGTCGATGTGGCACATGCAGGGCAGCTTGGCCTTCTCCGCCGCCTCGATCGCCAGATAGAGCGGGGTCAGGCCGAGCGGGCCGCTGGTGCCGGAGCCGATCCGCACCTTGATGCCCTTGATGAGATCGGGGTGCTCCTGGGCCACGCGGGCGCAGACCTTGGGCTCGAGCAGCCGCAGGTCGAGCGATTCGCCCACCATCACGTCGTTCGAGAAGGCGTAGATGCCGGCGAACGAGATGTGCAGGTAGGCGAAGATCTTCGTCTCGCTTCGCTCGATGACGTGCTTGCGGAAGCCCTCGAAATTGCCGGGTCCCGCCGTGCCGACGTCGAGCCAGGTCGTCGTGCCGGCGCGCTTTGCCAGATTGTCGGCGTTGACCCCCAGGGATGCGCCGCCCCAGTAGACGTGGGTGTGGAAGTCGATCATGCCCGGCATGACGATCGCACCCCCGACATCGCGCTCGACCTCGGCCGAGCCCGCCTTGGCCTCGGCGCCCACGGCCGCGACCTTGCCGTCCTTGAAGGCGATGTCGGCCACCTCATCGGTGCCCGTGCCCGGATCAACGATCCGACCACCGCGCAGAATCACGTCGAACGTCGCCATCATGCCTCTCCCACGAACCCAACGACCGGAGCGATGACTAGCGGCAGAAGGCCACGAGCGCCAGGGTGGTCAGCGCTCACCGGCTGCAAAGGCGTCCAGCATTCCTGCATCGGCGGCGAGATCGAGCATGGTGTAGCGGTCCCGCGTCTCGCGGGCGTGGGCCACGGCGTCGCGATAGAGGTGCCCGTCGATCCCCAGCGCGCCGGCCGTCGTCGCCAGGCCCGCCGCGTCGAGCGCCGCCGCCAGCCGATCGAGGGGCAGCATGACGGCGCCGAGCTCGGCGACGAGGTCGGGCCAGGTCTCCTCCAGGCGTCGCTCGATCGCGGCGGCGCCTGCCGCGTCGAGTGCCTTGGCCTGCAGGCCGGCCAGGCAGTCGGGGAAGGCGGGGCCGAAGCGCTGCTTCAGCGCGCGCTCGTCGATCCGGGTCGGCCTCATCCGGGGCGGCTGCGGCAGGGCCAGCATCCAGCCCTGGAGGCGCGCCATGGTCCAGGTCGCGACCGCGACCTGCTCGCCATGCAGGGCGTCGGGCGGCGGGTCGCCCTGCATCTCGAGATAGTGGCTGATCAGGTGCTCGCCCTGCGAGGCGGGCTTGCTCGAGCCCGCCATGAGCATGGCAAAGCCGCCCAGCACGAGCAGGCTGGTCAACCGTGCTACGGCGTCCGGATCGCGCTGCCCGAGGGCGCCGGCGAGGTCGAGAAGCGCTGCCTCCGTGGGTATCTGCAGGGCGTAGACGGCGGGATCGTAGGGCGTGCCCCACAGCCGGTGGGCGAGAAGCCAGTCGGCCTGCGTCGTCGTCCGGCAGATGACGTCGCCGAAGCCGGCCTGGATCAGCCTGAGCGGGGCCTCGGCCAGGACCTCGAGGTCGAAGAAGGCCCCGCGCGGGCTATGGGCTGGATGGCTGACCTTGAGGCCGTCCTTCAGGAGCGACGCCGTGGCGGTGACGTAGCCGTTCATCGAGGGTGCCGTGGCGAAGACGGCGTAGGGGAGGCCCAGCCGCCGGCTCGCCTCCTTGCAGAGGTCGTTGAGCGTGCCGGAGCCGACGGCGACGAGGGCGTCCGCATGGCGCGCCCGGTCGGCAAGAGCCGCAGCGGTCTCCCAATCGGCGTGAGGGTGCTCCAGGACGACGGCCTCGGCACCGGGCAGGGCCGCCGCGACGCGCCGGCCCAAAGCCTCCCAGGTGGTCTCATCGGCGACCACCATGGGGCGGCCACGCGGCAGCCCCGCGCCCGCCACCAGCTCTTCCTCCGCGCCGGCGAGGCTCGGCTCGATCACGACGCGCCGGACATCCGGTGTGAAGGCGGCGCCGCTCACCGGATGACGCCACGCGCCCTCGACCAGCGCCGAGATCAGGGTCCTGGCGTCCCCGGCCGACGCCGCGCCGACCGGCTCAGGCCCAATGGCCGGGCTCCCAGGCCCATTGCCGGTCATGACGGACCCAGTGTCCGGGAACCCAATGCGCCCCGTGTCGTGGCGCCCGCATGTAGTGGCCCTGATCCCAGGCATATTGATGGCCGGTCCAGCGCCAATGGCCCGGATCCCAGGCGTAGCTTCCGGTCTGCGCGGGCGGCGGCGGGACGCGCTCGTAGCGGGGCGGCGGAGGAGGCGAGTCGACCACCACCGGCCGCTCGACGATCACCTGAGCGGGCGGCCCCTCGCTGTAGGCCGGTGGAGCCCGGTAGCCGTGACCCTCCGGCACCTCGACGCATGCAGCAGGGCCGAGACACAAGACGCTCAGCAAAAGGAGAAGCGATCGCTGCCTTCGAGGAGCATGTCGCGCCGCGCAGCACCATAACCCACCGCTCGATGAGAAAGCCTTGTTCCGAGCCATAGTAGCACTCCGGCCTGTGGCGCAACCGTCGTGGTAGGCCAGCCATGGGGCGAGCGAAAGCTCGTCCGTGGCCACCCGCATGCGCGCCCGACAAACGTCGGCGAAAGCCCGGGGGTTCCGCCCGGAGCAGGGGGACCTTTGCGACGCCTAGGGGCCCGCTTCCCGTGCCGGTGCGATGGCGTCGGCAGGTGGGCCAGCCGACAGCCGGGCTTCCGCGACGCGTCGGACCTCGCGCATCAGCTCGGGGCGGAGCTTCAGGAAGGCTCGAAAGGCGTCCCGGCGCAGCTCGAGGAGGTTGCAGTAGCCCAAGGCGATGACGTCGGCGCCGCGCGGCCGGCGGAGAATCAGCGCCATCTCGCCGAAGAAGTCCCCGGTGCCGAGGCGGACCCGCGCCTCGTCCAGGGCCACCTCGACGGCGCCCGAGGCGATGAAGTACATGGCGTTCCCGATCTCACCCCGGTGCACCACGCGCTCGTTGGGCAAGGCCAGGCGCGGTCTCAGGAGGCGGGCCACGCTGACGAGCTCGGCCTCGTCCAGGCCCTGGAACAGCGGCACGCGGCGGACCAGCGCGCCGGTCTCGAGGCCGAGGTCGAGCGGCGGCGCCCGCTCGAGCTTGTGGCGACGCTCGCGGATCTCCTCGTCCAGGCTGCGAAACAGCTCGGCCGAGAGCAGACGCTCCTCGCGCAGCCGGTTGTACCCGTCGCGCTCGAGCTGCACCGCGACGCGGGTGAGGTATTGAGCGGAGACCTGGTCCCAATAGGCGGGATACTGGAGGCGGACCGCGTCGAGGCCACGCTCGACATCGTTCAGGCGGGCCTCGAGGATGAGCCTCGAGGTCTCCGCGACGCGCGCTCCGAACAGCACCTCGATCCGGCGCCCCGTGAAGGACAGCAGCTCCTCCAGCACGCGTCGCTGCACGAGGAGCTGCTCCACACGATGGGCGATGTGAAGCGCGAGAGGGCCCTCGATGCGGAGACGCCGGTGAAGGAAGACGGCGATGGAGGTCCAGCGGGCCCGCCAGCGCTGGTCGCGCGCGGCGCGGCGATAGCCCTGCACGCCGTCCAGCTTCAAGGCATCGATGAACCCGCCCGTCCGGCGAACGAGAGCGCCCCCCGCGCCGCGCGAGATCATGCGCTCGGCCATCTCCCGGACGTAGAGCTCGCTCTCCCGCGCGGTGATGGTCAGCAGCGCGCTGACGAGATGCTCGCGCAGCATGCCCTCGCCCGGATCGCTCTCCTCGGAGGCCGGCTCGGCAGGAAAGTGCGGGGTGCTGACGGCGGCCTCGAGATCGAGCCCGTGGGCGATGGCGGCCGCGGACAGGCGGTCGCGGATCTCCGCGCGCGTCAGCGCCAGGGCCCGCTGTCGGAGCAGACGCTCGGCAGCGCTGAGCTCGTCGAGGCGGAGCCATCGGAGCAGCGGCCGCAGCGTGGTCGCCTGGACGAGCAGCGTGAACAGGACAAAGCCCGTCGCCAGCACGGATACCCAGTGCTGCACCTGGGGCGGGACGCCCGGGGTCTCGCTGAGGGCCAGGGCCAGGGCGAGCGTGACGGCGCCGCGCAGCCCGCCCCAAAGGATCACGAGCTTGTAGCGCCCGCTCACCGCACCGCCGCGCCGGGCTCCGGTGACGAAGGGCAGCACCCCGTAGAGGGTCGCGGCCCGGGCGCCCAGGGCGCCGACGATGAGGGCGGCGACGCCCACGAGATCGAGCGCGGTGACGTGCTCGAGCGTCTTGGGGACCAGCATCGAGGCCAGCACGAAGATGAGCGAGCTGCCCCAGAAGCCGAGCTGGCTCCAGATTGCCGTCACGCCGGCCCATTCGTGGGTCGCGAGGCGCGTCCGGCCGACACCGCCGAAGATGAGACCGGCCACGACGACGGCTACGACGCCGGAGAAGCCGAAGTAGGAGTCGGCGATGGCGTAGGCGAGGTAGGCCAGCGCCACGCTGATGGTGATCTCGGCCGGGCCGCCCTGGTCGAGCCGGCCGATGACCAGGGCCGCGAGGCGCCCGACCACCGCTCCCACCAGCGCGCCGCCGAGGAACTCCTCGAGGAAGCGGGCGCCGATCTCGGGGATGTCGAGCCTTGCTCCGCCGATCACGGCGGCGAGAAGCGCCGAGAAGAGCGCTATGGCGGCGGCATCGTTGAGCAGGCTCTCACCCTCGACGAGGGCGGTCAGGCGGCGCGGCGCCCCGACCTCGCGGAAGATGGCGATGACGGCCACGGGGTCGGTCGTGGCGATGATCGAGGCGAGGAGCAGGCAGGCCACGAGGCTCTCGTGGCTGACCGCGAAGAGCGCTGTCCCGGCGCCCAGCGTGCACAGCACCACCGCCACGACCGCCAGCACCAGCACCGGCCCGAGATCGTCCAGCAGCGCCCGCGAGTCGACGGTGAGGGCGGTCTCGAACAGCAGCAGAGGCAGGAATACCCACAAGAAGAGACTGGCCGTGACCGGGATGGCCTTGATTTCCATCAGGAACTCGACCAGGGGGCGACCCAGCGTCGCGGTGCCCACGGGCTCCGCGAGGCCGATCCCTATTCCCAGAAGGCAGCCGAGCCCGGCGAGCAGGACGGTATAGGGCAGGCCAAGCCGCTCGGAGATCGGCGGCAGGAAGGCGATCAGCGCGAGCAGGCCGGCGACGCCGAAAACCAGGCCAGCCATGTGTTCCATTCGCCCGCGATCCCCGACCGTGATCCCGCCCGCTCGGCCGGCGTCCTTATAGCGCAGCTGCGAGCGCCGTCTCCCGCAGCATTGCCGAGGCGCGCCCGATCATGGGGCAGGGCGTGCTCGTCATGCCCGCCCGCGTTGCAGCGGCTGGGCACGCCGCGTACCTGGCTACGGTGCCGAGGCTGTCCGTGGGCCGGTCGATGAAGCCGACGGGCGCCGGCCGCTGGTCAGAGGCGCTTGATCCAGAACTGCATGCGCTTGTGGCTCTCGGACGCCTCGTCCAGGTCCCGCCACGAGAACATGCAGGTCACATCCTCGAGCCTTGCGAAGCCTCGCCGCTGCCAGAAGCCGTCGAGCGGCACATAGTCTGGCGGCCGGCGTGGGTGATCGGCCGGGCGGATCACGCCGCAAAAGACGGCATGGGAGAAGGTGCCGGATCGCCGTGCGTGGGCCTCGCGCTCTCGGAAGAACGCCACGCCGATGCCACGGCCGCGCCACGGCTGCATCAGCACCGACTCACCGAAGTAGAACAGCCGTTCCACCGCCAGGCCCGCGGCTTGCAGAGGCGCCTTGACGTTCTCGGGCTCGCCGGCAAGCGGCAACGCCGTGGCGGCCCCCACGAGCTCGCCCGCGGCAAAGGCGCCGACGATCACGCTGCCGGGTGTCGCCGCATAGGTCTCGAGATAGCGACGCTCATAGTCGAGCGAGCCGTCATAGAGATAGGGATAGTCGCGGAACACGGTGATCCGAAGCCGCGCCAGGGCGGGGAGCTGGCCCTCGAGCTCGGCTGCCTCGAGCCGTCGAATCACGACATCCTGCACGGGCAAGCCGGGGCGCCTTCTCGGCTTGAGGTTGGTCGGCTTGAGGTTGGTGGAGCCGATCGGGATCGAACCGACGACCTCTAGAGTGCGATTCTAGCGCTCTCCCAACTGAGCTACGGCCCCACGCGGGCGCCATGTATGGGGAGAGCCCGGGGGTGTCAAGGGATCGCCACGTCCGAGGCGGCCGGGGAGGGCTGGCGACACCTGCCGCATCTTCTATAGTGCGCCGCGCCCGAGGCCGGATGCCCGGGTCCATCACCTGAGCCATAGAGTTCGCATGATCGCTCTCACGAATCTCCTGGACACCGCCATCCAGATCTACATCTGGCTGCTGATCGCCTATGTGGTGCTGAGCTGGCTGGTGTCGTTCAACGTCATCAACACCGGCAACCGTACCGTCTACCAGATCGGCGATTTCCTCAATCGCATCACCGAGCCGGCGCTCCGCCCCATCCGCAATGTGCTGCCCAACCTGGGCGGCATCGACATCTCCCCGATCATCCTGATCCTCCTCCTCTATTTCATCCGCGATCTCGTGAACGAGTACCTTCGGTACTGAGCCTTGGGCGTGCCCTACCGTACGACCTCCCGCGGCATCGAGCTTCGGGTGCGTGTCGTGCCCCGCGCGGCACGCGAGGGTGTGGGGGCGCTCTATCGGGATGCGAACGGGGAGAGCTACCTCGTGGTCAAGGTGGGTGTCCCGCCCGAAGGCGGGCGCGCCAACGCGGCGATGCTTCGCCTCCTCGCGACGGCGCTCGGCCTCGGGGTCTCGTCGCTCGAGCTGGTCGGCGGAGCCGGCTCGCGCCTGAAGCGGGTCCTCATCGATGCCGATCTCGAGAGCGTGGCGACGCGCCTGGCCCCGCTCCTGGACGGGCGGGCCTGAGGGCGCAGGCAGCCTCGCGCGAAAGCTGATGGATCACCCCGCAGGAACGGAAGGGCCCGGCTGATGGCACAGCTGATCGACGGCAAGGCGGCGGCTGCGCGGCTGCGTGATCGCGTCGCCCTGGAGGCTGCCGGTCTCGCCGCCCGTATTGGCCGTCCCGCGGGACTTCGCGTGGTGCTCGTAGGCGACCATCCGGCGAGCGCTGCCTATGTCCGCACCAAGGAGCGCATGGCGCAGGCCGCGGGCATCGACGCCCTCACCATCCGGCTCGACGATAGCGTCGGCGAGGCGGCGCTGCTGGCCCGGCTCCGCGAGCTCAACGAGGACCCGCGAATCGACGGCATCCTCGTGCAGCTGCCACTGCCGCCGCACATCGAGGTGGCGAAGGTCATCCAGGAGATCGACCCGGCCAAGGACGTCGACGGGTTCCATCCGCTCAATGTCGGCCGGCTGGTGAGCGCATCGGGGGCGCAGCCGAGCGATCTCCTCGTGCCCTGCACGCCGCGCGGCTGCGTCAAGCTCCTCGAGGCAACCCTTGGCGCCGAGGGGCTGAAGGGGAAGCGCGCTCTGGTCATCGGCCGCTCGACGATCGTGGGCAAGCCCCTGGCGGCGCTGCTGCTCGGGCGGGACTGCACGGTCACCATCGCCCACTCGAGGACCCGCGACCTCGAGGCCGAGACCCGCCGCGCCGAGATCGTCGTGGCGGCGATCGGCAGGCCCGAGCATGTCGCTGGCGACTGGATCGCGGAGGGGGCCGTGGTGATCGATGTGGGCATCAATCGCGTGCCGGCGCCGGGGGGCGGAAGCCGCCTCGTGGGCGATGTGGGCTTCGCGGAGGCGTCGCGTCGCGCGCTGGCGATCACGCCCGTGCCAGGCGGTGTCGGCCCGATGACCGTGGCCTGCCTCCTCGAGAACACCCTGATCGCCTGCCGCGCGCGGCTCGGCATCGGGCCAAGCCTACTGGACGCGTGACCGTCTCGGGCTCCCGGCTCAGGCGACAGCCGCCTCCTCGGGGGCGTGCTCGGCTTCCGGCTCCTTGAGCACGTAGCCGCGGCCCCACACCGTCTCGATGTAGCTCGGGCCGCCGGTGAGCCCGGCAATCTTCTTCCTCAGCTTGCAGATGAAGACATCGATGATCTTGAGCTCGGGCTCGTCGATCCCGCCATAGAGATGGTCGAGGAACATCTCCTTGGTCAGCGTGGTGCCCCGTCTCAGGGCGAGAAGCTCGAGGATCGCATACTCCTTGCCGGTGACATGAACGCGACGCCCCGCGATCTCGACCGAGCGCGCGTCGATGTTGACCACCATCTTGCCAATGCGGATCACGGAGTCCGAGTGGCCCTTCGAGCGTCGGACGATGGCCTGGATGCGCGCCACGAACTCGGCGCGGTTGAAGGGCTTGGTGATGTAGTCGTCGGCCCCCCCGGTCAGGCCGCGCACCTTGTCGGTGACCTCCGCCCTGCCCGAGAGGATGAGGACCGGTGTCGGAACCTTGGCCGCCCGCAGTCGCCTCACGACCTCGTAGCCGTCGATGTCCGGGAGCCGCAGGTCCAAAATAATAATGTCGAAGTCATAGAGCTTCGCGAGCTCTATGCCCTCCTCACCATGGTCGGTGGGCTCGAAAACGATGTTCTCGCTGCGAAGGGCGGTCTCGATCAGCCTCGCCGAGACCGGGTCGTCCTCAATGACCAGTGCTCGCATGACCTGCTCCGTTGCTCGGGCTTCAGGACTCCCCCAAGCCGACACTGCCGTAACCTTAAGGGAATTCTCTTAAGCCAGTCTTAAAGGATGGGGGTCCATTCTCGCAGCCATCGGATGAGCCGGGGACCCTCATGCCGGGCACATCCTAGGAGTGATACAATCACGAGTTTAACAAGACTGCAACCTAAAAGAGCATATCTTAGCTTTCATACCCTCTATGAGGGTGTCTTGGCTGCCAAGAGCGGACGGGATGGATGAGCTGTGGCGTGGTGGGTGTGACTGCTGACCTTGGCGGGATGGAGCTCGACCGGCGCGGGGGTCGTGTTCACCGTTGCTCCGGGCGGCTGCTGAGCTGCCGCGAGCTGGGCGCCGAGACGGGCATCGGCAGCATGTGTCTGGTCGAGCGCGGCACCGGCACGACCCAGCTGCCCTTCGACGAGCAAGGCGCCCTGCTCGCAGAGGTTGTAGGCTTCGACGAGCAGGGAGCCAGCCTTCTTCCCTACGAGGATGTCGCCGGTATCGGCCTCGGCGCGCGCGTATGGGTCGACCGGCGGGCCGGGATCCTCCGACCCGACCGCTCATGGCTGGGACGCGTGCTCGACGCGCTCGGTCATCCTTTGGACGATGGCCCGCCGCTCGCGCCCGGCCCGAGGGCCTATCCGATCCAGGCAAGCCCTCCCATGGCGCATCGGCGGCAGCTCGTGGGCGAGCGGCTGACCTTGGGCGTGCGGGCGCTCGACCTGTTCACCCCATGCTGCGCCGGTCAGCGCATGGGGATCTTCGCGGGCTCCGGCGTGGGCAAGTCGACGCTGGCGTCGATGCTTGCGCGCGGCACCGACGCGGACGCCCTGGTCGTCGGGCTCGTCGGCGAGCGAGGACGGGAGGTCAACGAGCTGCTGACCCGCACGTTGGATGGCGAGTCTCGCGCCAGGAGCGTGGTCGTCGTGGCGACCTCGGACATGCCTGCCATGATGCGGCGTCGTGGCGCCTATGTGGCGCTGACGGTGGCCGAGCACCTGCGTGACCAGGGGCTACGTGTCCTCTGCCTGCTCGACAGCGTGACGCGCTTTGCCATGGCCCTTCGCGAGATCTACCTCGCGGCAGGCCAGCCGCCGACCACCAAGGGCTATCCGCCGGGCGTCTTCGCGGAGCTGCCCCGGCTTCTGGAGCGCGCCGGCCCGGGGGAAGGCCGGGGCAGCATCACGGGCCTCTTCACCGTGCTCGTCGAGGGCGACGACACCAACGAGCCGATTGCCGACGCGGTGCGCGGCATCCTCGACGGCCACATTCTCCTCGACCGCCAGATCGCCGAGGCGGGGCGGTTCCCGGCGGTCGACGTCCTGCGCAGCGTCTCCCGCACGGCGCCGGGCTGCTACGCCCCCGCGGAGCGTCGGCTCGTGGGCGAGGCACGCCGGCTCATGGCCGCGCATGCGGAGATGGCCGAGCTGATCCAGGTCGGCGCCTACAGACCGGGTGCCAATCCACTGGTCGATCGGGCGATCGCCGTCCGGCCGGCGCTCGAGGCCCTTCTCGCCCAGGCGCCCGACGACGCGCCGGATACGAGCGTCCCCTTCGAGCGCCTGGCCCGGGTCTTGGGGACGGAGGAGGCTGCATCGCCGTGAGGAGCAAGCCTCTGCTGATCCTGGCGCGGCTCGAGCGCCAGGGGCTGAACGGGCGGCGTCAGGCGCTGGCAGCCTGCGAGCGCGAGCTGGCGGACGCCCGGGACGCGCTCGGGCGGCTGGACAGCAGCATCGCCGGCGAGATGGCGCTTTCCTGGACACTGCCCGGCGGTGCCAGGCTCGGCTCGGCCTTCCTGGGTGGTGTTGGGATGCGTCGGGCGGCGTTGCAGGAGCGGATCGTCGCGCTCGGCGCACGGCACGGCGAGGCGCTGAGGGACGTTCGCGCGCAGGCCGGGAAGCTGAAGCAGATCACCCTGCTGGCGGAACGCGCCAGGATGCGGGAAGACACCGCGGCGATGCGCAAGGAAGGCGCCGTCCTCGACGAGCAGGCCGCCCTCCGCCACGGCTACGGCGTCGGTGGGCCCTAGAACTCCGGTGCCAGCTTCACCCGCAGGCCATCCAGGCCCTCGTGGAACTTGAGCTGGCAGGAGAGGCGGGAGTTGTCCTGCACCTGGAACGCCTCGTCGAGCATCATGTTCTCGTCGGCGTCGGCCGATTCGAGCTTGGGGAGCCATGTCTCGTCGACATAGACGTGGCAGGTGGCGCAGGCGCAGCAGCCACCGCAGGCCGCCTCGATCGGCAGGTCTGCGTCGCGGATGATCTCCATGACGGACCAGCCGACCGTGGCCTCGAGGACGTGCTCGACGTCCTCCCGATCAACGCAGATGACGCTCGGCATTCAGGAGACACCCAGTCGCTTGTGGAGCTCGGTGCTCGACGTCGTATAGCGGAACACGAGCTTCTTCTCGGGATGGCAGTAGTGGAACGCCTTCTGGCACATCAAGGCCGCCTCATGGAAGCCCGAGAGAATGAGCTTGAGCTTGCCGGGGTAGGACACGATGTCGCCGATGCCGAAGATCCCGGGCACGTTCGTCTCGAAGGTCGTCGTGTCGACGAGGATCAGGTTGCGCTCGAGGTTGAGGCCCCAGCCCGCGATCGGCCCGAGCTCCATCTTGAGGCCATAGAAGGCAAGCAGCGCGTCGCACGGCAGGACCAGCTCCTTGCCGTCGTTGCCCTTGACCGTGACCGATTCGAGCTGCGATCCGTGGCCGTCCAGCGCGGCCACCTGGCCGATCACCAGCTCCATGGCGCCGCTCTCGACCAGGCGTCGCATCTTCTCGACGGAATCGGGTGCCGCCCGAAACTCGTCGCGACGATGGACCAGCGCCATGCTGCGGGCGAGCGGCTGCAGGTTCAAGACCCAGTCGAGCGCCGAGTCGCCGCCGCCGGCCACGACCACGCGCCGGTCGCGGAACAATTCCATCTTGCGCACGGCGTAGAAGAGCGAGGTCGCCTCGAAGGCCTCGGCGCCGGGCAGCGGCATCCGGCGCGGCACGAAGCTGCCGGCGCCGGCGGCGATCACGACGACGGACGCCTCGAAGACCGTTCCGGCCGTGGTGGCCAGCCGCCACCGTCCGTCGTCGAGCCGCTCCAGCCGCTCGGCCTGCTGGCGAAGATGGAAGACGGGCTCGAACGGCTTGATCTGCTCCATCAGATTGTCGACCAGCTCCTGGCCCGTGCAGCGCGGCACGGCCGGGATGTCGTAGATGGGCTTGTCGGGATACAGCTCGGCGCATTGACCGCCGATCTTGTCCAGATTGTCGACGAGCTGGCAGCGCAGACCGAGCAGGCCCGCCTCGAACACGGCGAAGAGGCCGACCGGGCCGGCGCCGATGATCACCATGTCGGTTTGAATGACGTCGTCGGGCATGATCGCTGTCGCAGTACGCTCGCGCTTGCTGGTCGGACGGGGTGAGCCGCTCGAGGTGTCCACAAATCCGCCGCGGCCGTTCCTGCGACCGTCGACCGCGTGCACCTACCACCGGAGCGCCCGGGCGGCAACGCCGCCGCCTTTCCCGGCGCCGGAAGCCAGCGGCAGCGATGCGCCTGAAGGGCTTGGCGTTGACGGCTCAGTGGCGCTTGCGCGCCTCGACCATCGGCCAAAGATCATAGGTCGCATAGAACTCGCTGCGGAAGGCCTTCCAGGCCGTCTGCTCGATGGCGACGTTGACATCCCGCAGCCTCGAGGCCGGCAGGCGCAGCGTGACGACCTGGCCGATGCCCATCAGCACATGCCAGGAGACGACCTGGACGCCTTCGGGCGGGAAGCGCTGCCAGAAGCCGGAGGCATCGAGGTCGGCCTGGATCTCGGCCAGCGTCTTCGACTGGTCGTGACGCAGGAAGACGGTCAACATCAGCTCGTCGCTCGGCTCTGCCACAGGCTCGGTCCCCATCTGGCTCCGGACGTGTCGGTTGTCCCGGAGTGTCTTGAAAGTGGATGCACGAAGGTGGTGGCCAGGCGCCACTGTCAACCCCGGCCTGCCGTCGGCGTGCAGGGACGGTGGCTCTGGCACGTCGCGCGTGATGCGCGGTTGTGGTTTAGATCGCCGATGCGAGCCTGCGCGCCCGCGGGGCCGACCTCGTCGCTCCGCGCCGGGTCGTGCTCGATCGCGGCGCGACCGGGCGCTCGGCCCGAGATGCGGTCCGGCGTTGGGCAGGACAGGCCATGGCGACGGGTGTCGGCGTGCAATTCCCGAGCTAGAGTTTTGGCCCCGAGCCGGAGTTTTTGCACTGGAGATGACCCACTCATCCGATCCGGCCACGGACGAGCCCCGCCCGGCGACGCGATCCGCGCTTGCGGAGCTGGCGCATCTCGATGTCGAGACGGACCCCAACCGCGTGCGCCGACGCTCGCGTGACTTCTACTGGTACAGTCCGGTCCTGAAGCGAAAGCTCGCGTCGGTCACGGCCGAGGCTGTGGTCACGCCCCGCAGTGAGGCCGAGGTGGTGGAGGTCCTCCGGGCCTGTCATCGACACCGCGTCCCGGTCACGCCACGGGGTGGCGGCACAGGCAATTACGGCCAGGCGATGCCCCTTCGCGGCGGCATCGTCCTCGATCTGTCGGCGCTCACCGCGATCCGGGAGATCGGGAACGGGTTCTGCCGCGTCGAGGCGGGGCTGAAGCTGGCCGACCTCGACGCCGCCGCCCGAGCGCGCTCGGGCCAGGAGCTGCGCTTCCATCCCAGCACCTGGCGGACCGCGACGATCGGCGGCTTCATCGCGGGCGGCTCGGGCGGTGTCGGCAGCGTCGGGTGGGGCACGTTGCGCGACCGCGGCAACGTCATCGCTGCTCGCATCGTCACCGCGGAGCCCGAGCCGCGCATTCTCGACCTCGGGGGCGGCGATGTGCGCCGGGTCATCCATGCCTACGGCACCAACGGCGTGATCACCGAGCTCACGGTACCGCTGGCGCCGGCCTATCGCTGGGTGGAGCTGATCGTCGGCCTCGACGACTTCATGGCCGCCGTGCGCTGCGCCGACGCCATCGCGCACGAGGATGGCATCGCCAAGAAGCTCGTCACGGTGGTGGCGGCGCCGGTGCCGCGCCAGTACCTCTTTCCGAGGCTCGTCGATGAGGGAACGAGCGTGATCCTGCTCATGGTGGCCGACATGGCCATCGGAGCATTGCGCGAGGCGCTGGCTCCGCATGCCGGCCGGATCCTCCATGAGGCGGTGGTCGAGGAGCTGCCGCCCGGCCGCCCCCCGCTCTTCGAGCACAGCTGGAATCACACGACGCTCCAGGCTCTCAAGCACGATCGCTCGATCACCTACCTGCAGGTCTTCTATCCGCCTCCCGACCATGTGGCGCGGGTCGAGCACCTCCACAGGCACTTCGGCGACGAGGTGCCGATGCATCTGGAGTTTCTCAAGAGCGGCGGTCGTATCGCCTGCAGCGGCCTGCCGCTGGTGCGCTTCACGAGCGAGGAGCGGCTCTATGAGATCATCCGCTATCACAACGACTTCGGTTGTCCCATCTACGATCCGCACGTGTTCACGCTCGAGGAGGCGGGCAGAAAGCGGGTCGACGACGCCCAGCTCGCCTTCAAGCGCGAGGCCGATCCTCTGGGCATCCTGAACCCGGGCAAGATGCTGAGCTTCGATCAGCCCGCGGAGGGGCCCACGGCATCGCATGGCTTCATGTTCGAGAGCCACTAGCGTTCAGCACGGGCGTCGATGGATCATGCCGGAAGCAGCGAGCGACCGCCGCGGCGCTCTGCCCGGAAGGTGGTACGGGCCGATCAGATGAGCCGATGTCGCCCCTATACGCCCTCGATCAGGGTTGGGCGGCCTCGGCCTTGCGGGCTTTGGCACGCGGCTTCGCCGCCTGCTTGCCGGACGCCTGCCTCGCTTCCTTCGCCCTCGCGAGCTTTGCCTCGTGTCGGGCGCCCACCTCGGCCTGGATGGCGGGGATCAGGTCCGCCGCGGCCATCCGTTGTGCAGGTGAGCCCGTCTGCTCCAGGCGCTTCGCGTTCTCCTCGAGCACGCCCAGCGCCTTGTCCTCCATCTGCGGCAGCTTGGCGATGAGACTCATGGTCCTGCTTCCTTCCTGACCAGCAGGCGCGCCGCTCGGCCTGCACGGTCAATGCTTGTTTGGCCCGCTGGATCTCGCCGTTCCCGCCAAGACGGGACACGACTGGCGAGACCGCACGACCGCGGCGGTAAAGCGCGGGCGACGAATGGGAACTGCACCCCTTAAACTGGTAGCGGCAGAAGGAGGTTGCAATGCGCGGCCTTAGCGCCGGGGCATGGCGACGGAGCCGGTCGAGGCGGGGCGGCCTCCGGCGGAACGTCCGGGCCAGGAGCCGAGGGCCGTGCCTATTTCTGCATTGCCTGCCTGACGGCCCCGACGATTGCCGTAAGGATGGCGCCGCCCGCGCCGCCGCCTACGATCTGGGCGATGGCCGCGCCGATATCGAATCCCCCGCTCGTCGTGGCGGCGCCGGAGGTTGCGGCGACCTCGGCGGCGCCGCCCATCCCGTAGTGGCTCAAGATCTGGCCCAGGATGAGACCGCCAATCGCACCGGCAATAGAGTTCCCGGTCGTGCCGAGGCTGATCTTCTTGGCAGCGCCACCCGCGATGTTGCCGCCGATCGCGCCGGTCACGATCTGAATGATGAGCTGCACAAGCTCCGACATTGGTTTTGCCCCCTGTCTGCCAACGAGGCCACCTAGGTGTGGCTTCTACCGTTGATCGAGCAAAGACTAACATGAAAGGCGCGGCCTCTCCATCATGGGCGGCGGCGCGTCTGCTGCCGAACAGCGGATTGCGCGTCTGATGGATGCCGGCCGGGCTCATCCGGCAGCTGGCCGTTCCGGCCGAGGCAAGGCGTTCCCATCGCTTGCCAGCGGCATCGCGATCGTGCTGATGCTCGAGTAGGCGGCGGAGGGAGCGCATGGCACCGGCGAGGTTCGACGAGATCTACGACACCGCGCTCCTGCGGCACGGCAGGCAGGCGCTCGAGGCCCGGCTGGTCGTGCCGCGCACGGCAGCCGAGCTGACGGCGCTGGGCGACGACCGCTATCTCTCGCTGATGATGCTCCGGATCTTTCGTGCCGGGCTCAAGCACAGCGTCGTGGACGCCAAATGGCCGGCCTTCGAGGAGGTGTTCTGGGACTTCGCCCCGGAGCGTTGCGCCAGCCTCTCGGACGAGCGCCTCGAGGAGCTCCTGGCGGATCGCCGGATCATTCGCCATCTGGGCAAGCTGCGCGCCGTGCGGGCCAACGCCGCGGCCATCGTGGCCCTGCGTGCGGCGGGCCAGCCGATCGGCGCCTGGCTTGCCGCCTGGCCGGCGGACGATGCCGTCGGCCTGTGGGACGAGCTTGCCCGGCGGTTCAGCCAGCTGGGCGGCAACTCGGGGCCCTACTTCCTGCGCATGGCCGGCAGGGACACGTTCATTCTCTCCGAGAGCGTCGCCAAGGCGCTGGTGCATTGGCGGGCGGTAGCGGAGCCACCGCGCAGCCGCAGCGATCGGCGCGTCGCTCAGGGAGCCTTCACCCGTTGGGCGGAAGAGAGCGGGCGGCCTCTTTGCCAGCTCTCCCAGATTTTGGCCCTCTCGGTCGATTGAGCCCCTGGAGATCCGCCCAGCCCGGCCTGTCGTGCGCTAGAGGCGAGCGCCGAAATTGTGCTCGACGTCGAACTCCGGCGAGGGCCGGCCCAAAGGTGCCGCGGCAGGGCCGCCCTTGCGCGGCAGGAAGACGCCGCTGCCGGGCTCGGCCATGAGCCTGCCGTCCTCGGCGACCACCTGGCCCCGCCGTAGAACCGTCATCGGCCAGCCTTTGATCCGGCGGCCCACATAGGGTGTGAAGCCCGCATTGTCGTGCGTCGAGCCCTGCGTCACCTCCACCTCGCGCTCCGCGTCCCACAAGACGAGGTCGGCGTCGCCTCCCACGGCGATCGAGCCCTTTCGCGGGTTGAGGCCGTAGATCCGCGCGGGCGCGGTCGAGGTCAGCTCGACGAAGCGGTTGAGGTCCATCCGGCCGCGCGTGACCATCTGATCGAACAGCACGGCCAGCCTCAGCTCCAGGCCCGGCATGCCGTTCGCGATCTCCTTGAAGGTCGGGTTCTTTCCTTTTGCGAGCTTGCCCGTCTCGTCCATCCGATAGGGCGCGTGATCGGACGAGACGGTCTGGAGGGTGCCGTTCGCCAGCGCCCGCCAGAGCGCCTCCTGGTCCCCGCGCTCGCGAAGCGGGGGGCTGCAGATCCACATCGCCCCCTCGATGCCCGGCCTGTCCAGGTCCTCTTTGCTCATCACGAGATATTGCGTGCAGGTCTCGCCGTAGACCTTCGCACCCTCGCCACGGGCGCGGTGGATGACGGCAGCACCCTCCGCCGTGGACACGTGATAGATCATGAGCGGCTGGTCGAGCAGGGTGGCACAGGCGATCGCGCGGCCGATGGCCTCGGCCTCGCCAACGCGCGGGTGGCTGACAGCATGGTAGCGAGGCGCCGTGTAGCCGCCGGCGAGCAGGCGCTTGGCCATCCATGAGATCATGCCGTGGTTCTCGGCGTGGACGCAGACCATGCAACCATGCTCGCGCGCGGCAGCGAGGACATCCAGGAACTGCTCGTCCTCGATGCGCAGCCGGTCGTAGGTCAGGAAGACCTTGAGCGAGCCGTGGCCCTCGCCGACAAGCGACGGCAGCTCCTCCCGGAGCACGTCGGGCCGCGGATCGGCCAGGATCATGTGGAAAGCGTAGTCGACAATGGCGCCGCGCTCGGCTGCCGCGTGATAGTCGTCGACGACCTTGCGGAGGCCCATGCCGACATGCTGGGCGGCGAAGGGGATGACCGTCGTGGTGCCGCCCAGCGCTGCCGAGCGCGTCGCGGTCTCGAAGGTGTCGGCATTCACCATGCCGGAGGCCGAGAGCTGCTCGATGTGGCAGTGGCTGTCGACGCCGCCCGGCAGGACGAGGCGACCCGTGGCGTCGATCTCCCGGGCGCCTGGCTGCAGCTCCCGGCCTATCGCAACGATCGTGCCGTTCCGCACCGCGACGTCGGCTGCGAAGGTGTCGGTGGCCGTCGCGACGGTGCCGCCGCGGACCACGAGATCATAGGCTGACATGACGCGCCCCTCACGACTAGGATCCGGCCCCGGTTAGCACGCGAGCCGAGGCCTGACCATGACCGGTGCTGCAACGATCCTCGTCGTCAATCCCAACTCCAACGCCGAGGTCACCGCCGGCCTCGATCGGGCGCTCGAGCCCCTGCGGCTGGCTGGAGGCCCGGAGATCCGGTGCACGACTCTCGAGGAGGGGCCCTACGGCATCGAGAGCCAGGCGGACGTCGAGGCGGTGGCGCAGCCGCTCGCCCGGACCGTGGCGCGGAGCCAGGCCGATGCCTTCGTGATCGCGTGCTACAGCGACCCGGGTCTGCATGTCTGCCGGGAGGCCACGGCCAAGCCGGTCTTCGGCATCGCCGAATCGGCGATGCTGACGGCCCTCACGCGCGGCGACCGCTTCGGGGTCGTCGCCATCCTCCAGCGCTCCATTCCCCGCCATCTTCGCTACATTCGCCAGCTCGGCCTGGGCGCGCGCCTCGCCGCGGAACGACCGCTCGACCTTCGTGTCCACGAGCTCGCCGACGAGGGCCGGACATGGGAGCGCCTGCTTCAGGTGGGCGGGGGCCTCAAGGAGCGGGACGGGGCCGACGTCGTCATCCTAGGCTGCGCCGGGATGGCGCGCTATCGGGCGCGCCTCGAGGCCGAGCTGGGCCTTCCGGTCGTCGATCCGACGCAGGCTGCGGTCACGATGGCACTCGGCGCCGTGCTGCTTCGCGGTACCTGAGGGCGCCGTCTCGGTGTGGGCGCTCCTCCCATCCCGCTTGCCTCCCCAGCCCCGATCCCGCAGAGTTTCCTGCGGGGGACCATGCCTCGACACCGCCCGTGACCGCGGTCGGGTCGAGCGAAGGGAGAAGGGCCAATGAGCCATCCCATCGATGAGATCGAGGGTATCGGCGACGTCTTTGCGGAGAAGCTCCGGGGCGTGGGGATCGCCACGACAGACG
This sequence comes from uncultured Alphaproteobacteria bacterium, assembly GCA_963735065.1. Taxonomy (GTDB): domain Bacteria; phylum Pseudomonadota; class Alphaproteobacteria; order Geminicoccales; family Geminicoccaceae; genus CAVTJL01. The sequence continues at coordinate 2,484,711 of CAVTJL010000001.1, forward strand.
CCTTGCTTGGAGCCTGTGCCGACGCCAAGGGGCGCAAGGGCATGGCAGATCGGACCGGGATCAGCGAGGCGTTGATCCTGCGCTGGACCAACCATGCGGATCTCATGCGCATCAAAGGCGTGGGCAAGCAGTTCGCGGAGCTGCTCGAGGCGGCCGGCGTGGATACGGTGAAGGAGCTGAAGCACCGCAACGCCGCCAATCTCGCGGCCAAGCTCTCGGAGGTCAACGCCGCGAAGAAGCTCACCGGCGCCGTGCCGGGTGAGGCCGCGGTCTCCGAGTGGATCGAGCAGGCGAAGGGCCTGCCCGCCACCATTTCGCATTGATCCGAGCTATGAGTGGCGACAGCCGGGATCTACAGGCAGGGGAGACGGATGGGATTCGGTGACGCGCTGAAGCGGCTTTTCGGAGGGGGTGGCGGACAGGCAGAGGGCGATGCTCCGCCCGATCGGGCGGGGGCCGTCGAGTACAATGGCTATCGGATCCTGCCGGCGCCGAAGCGTCAGGGCGGACAGTTCCTGACGGCCGGCGTCATCGAGAAGGACGAGGGCGACACGGTGCGGAGCCACAGCTTCATCCGCGCCGATACCCACTCGAGCGCCGACGACGCCAAGGCCTTCTCCATCCGCAAGGCCCAGCAGCTGATCGACGAGCAGGGCGACCGGCTCTTCAGCTGATCGCCGAGCCGCGTCAGCTCAGTGGCGCGGCCTCAGCTCGGCCGTGTCGGTACGAGGGTCATAGAAGCACCAGTAGCGATAGCTGTTGCCGTCGCGCCAGGTCGAGACCCTGACCTTGTAGTTCCTGCCGTCGGGCTCGAGCTTGTCGAAGCCCGTGAGCTTCTCGTTTCGCGCATACGCGCCGGCCCAGCAGGCTGACTTGGCGCGCTTTTCGAGGTTGCCCTGGCTACCGTTGCCGTGATTGCCACCGCCACCGTTGCCGCGTTGGACATCCAGCGCGGCACGATCGTCGCGTCCATCGTAGCTGCAGCGGCCGTCATAGTTGGTGTCCTTGCGGCGCAGCCGCATATCGACGCGCGCGGTGCGGTTGCCCGTTACCTTGGATCCCGTGATGGCGCCGACATCGTACCCCTTGTTCCGTGCCGTCTGGCGGCACTCGCTCTCGGCAGACTGCAGCAGGCGGCGGTCCTGCGATCCGCCGTCTCCAGAGCCCTGCACGTCCAGCGATGCCTTGTCCGCACGGCCGTCGTAGCTGCAGCGACCATCGAACGAACGGTCCTTGCGCCTTAGCCGCAGGCTCACCCGCGCGGAATTGTTGCCCGTGTAGCTGGAGCCGGTGACGTCACGGACATCATAGCCCCTGTTCTGTGCCGTCTGGCGGCAGGCCCGCTCCGCCGAGCGCAGGAGCTGATTGTGGTTGTTGCCGCTGTCGTTACTGGCGGCGAGTGCCGGCGCGGCAAGGAGGCACAGTCCCAGCGCGAGGCTCGCCGGCCTGAAGATCCCACCCATCGGCCCGCACCCTCCGCCCGCCTAGCCTGCGTTACCGCGGCGGGCCACGGCGTCCGCCAGCACGCAGAGCAGCTCGAACATGATGTTGACGCCGACCCATGCCGTCTGGCCCGAGGGATCGAACGGCGGAGAGACCTCGACGAGATCCGCGCCGATGAGGTTCAGGCCCTGCAATCGTCTGACCATGCGCTGAGCCTGGAAGGTCGAGAAGCCGCCGATCTCGGGGGTGCCGGTGCCCGGCGCCTGGCTGGGATCGATGCCGTCGATGTCGAAGCTGACATAGACCGGCCGGTCGCCGACGATCGAGCGGGCCTCGTCCATCACGGCGTCCGTGCCGCGGTCCATGAGCTCCTCGATCATCACGATCCGGACGCCGTGCGCCCGCGCCCACTCGACGTCCTCGCCGTCATAGGCTGAGCCGCGGATACCGATCTGAACGACGCGCTTGGGGTCGAGGAGACCCTCCTCGGCCGCGCGGCGGAACGGCGTTCCGTGCGTGTAGGTGAAGCCGCCGAAGTAGCTGTCGAAGAAGTCGGTGTGGGCGTCGAAGTGGATCATGCCGACGGGCCCGTCCTGAACGAGACCACGCAGCACCGGCAACGAGATCAGGTGATCGCCGCCGGCGGTCATCGGCACGATGCCGGCCTCCCGGATACGCCTGAAGAAGCCCGAGACGCGATGGAGCGTGTCCTGGACGTCGGCCGGATTGACCGATGCATCGCCGAGATCGACACAGCGGGCCATATGGAAGGGTCGGAGCCCGGTTGCCTGGTTCAGCAGGCGAACCATCGTCGAGGCGTCGCGCAGCTGGCGCGGGGCGTGACGCGCGCCCGGGCGGTTGGTGGTGCCACCGTCCCAGGGCACGCCCACGAGACCGATCTGTGCCCCACCTGCATCCTCGATGCGCCGGTGGGGAAGCCGCATGAAGGTCGCTATGCCGGCGAAGCGGGGCAGCTCCATGCCGGAAACGGGCAGGTAGGTGTCATCGTCTCCCGACATCGTCTCCCCCACTCAGCCAAGTCGTCATCAACCGGCGTGGCCGCCGAACCGTTCCGTCCTCGCCCAGCCGGATCGGCCGTGCCGAACCGTCACGCAGGTCGGGCGACGGGGTGCCAGCGATCGGGACGGCAACGCAGATACTGATCAGCATAGGCCGTCTCGGCGCCGAGCGCGCGCGCTGCGTGCCAAGCCCATCGCGGATCATCCATCATGCCCCGCGCGAGCGCCACCAGATCGGCCTCGCCCTCGGCGACGATCGCCTCGGCCTGCGCGGGCTCGGTGATCAGCCCCACCGCCATGACGGGCATGCGGACCGCCTGCTTGACCGAGCGGGCGAAGGGGACCTGGTAGCCGGGACCGAGCTTGATCTGCTGGTCGGGGTGCAGGCCGCCGGACGAGACGTCTATATAGTCGCAGCCCAATGCCTCGAGCCGCCTGGCGAGCTCGATCGTCTCCTCGAGGCTCCAGCCGCCCTCCACCCAGTCGGTGGCGGAGACGCGCACGCCGAGCGGCCGGTCACCGGGCCACGCCTCGCGCACCGCCGCGAAGACGCGGAGCGGAAAGCGCATGCGGTTCTCGAGGCTGCCGCCGTGCTCGTCGTTCCGCTGATTGCTCAATGGCGAGAGGAACTGATGCATGAGGTAGCCATGCGCCATGTGCAGCTCAACGAACTCGAGCCCGAGACGCGCGGCTCGGTGTGTCGCCTGCACGAAGTCGCGCTCGATCTTGGCCAGCCCGATGGCATCGAGCGCGGCCGGGATGTGCCAGTCAGGCTCGTAGGGCAGGGCAGACGGGCCAACGGTCTGCCAGGCGCCCTCCTCGGCGGTCAGGGGCTTGCCCCCCTTCAGGGGAACCCGCGTCGACGCCTTGCGCCCGGCATGGGCGAGCTGGATGCCCATCTTGACGACGCCGTAGCGGCCACAGAAGGCGAGAACGCGCTCGAGCGCCCGCTCGTTCTCGTCCGACCAGAGCCCGAGGCAACCAGGCGTGATCCGCGCTTCCGGCGAGACGCCCGTGGCCTCGATGATGACCAGGCCGGCCGCGCCCATCGCGAACTGGCCCAGATGCATGATGTGCCAGTCGGTCGCCGAGCCGGTCTCGGCCGCGTACTGGCACATGGGCGCGACGACGACACGGTTCGGCAGGTCGAGGCCGCGCAGCTTGATCGAGGAGAAGAGAGCGCTCGTCACCGGTCCTGGCTCCAGCACGTGAGGATGGCAGGTGCCGGGCCCGAGGCCGGGCACCCGGCCGATGACCGGCTTCTTAGCTTCTCGCCCGCAGAACGGAAGCCCGGGCGGTGGCAACCCTCCCCTGCTCAGGCGACGAGTTGATAGTCCAGGGTCTCGCCGCGGGTCGTGCAGATCGCCTTCACCCAGCGCTGGTCCGCATACCAGATGTCACCCTCGCGCCCCTTCGTCGAGGACATGCGGTACCGCACCGTGTCGGTGGGGACGCCCTTGATCTCGACCCGCTCGCGCACGCCCGGCTGGATGTTGAGCGTGCCGACCTCGCCCAGTTGGGAATCGACGATCCTGTGGACATCGACAATGCTTCTGTTCCACCAGCTGAGATCGGTCATGATGCCGAGCTGAAGATCGAGCTTGCCGTTGGCCCCGCTGCCGGTGAGGCGGCCGTTCGCCTTGTCGAGCGTGAGTGAGGTCTTCTTGCCGTCGTCGTTGGTGTTGACGTCGGAGCCGACGAGAACGCCGCCCTGCCACACGTCATGGCCGGTCTGCTTGTAAGTATAGACGGTGATGAAAGCCAGCTTCACGGCAAGATCGATCTCGGTCTGGGCCTGGAAGCCGCCGTCCTTGGGCACGAAGGTGACGCGGTGGACGCCGATCTTGCTGCCCTTGCGATAGACATCGAACAGGAGGTCCGCCGGCTTCGTCTCGGCGCCGATCGCTAGAGGGGGCGCCAGCAGCAGACCGGCCCCGGCGGCGGCAAAGCCCAGCAGGCGCCGCCGATCGAGGCATGGCGCGGCGCCCTTCGCCTCCGGACAATGACGGTTCTTTGCTGTTACCCCGAGCATTCTCTCCTCCGCTATCTCACCACCGGCCTTCCCATGCGGCCCGCCCGCGCCACCAGCCTAGAGTGTCGGCAGCTGCCGGAACCCGGGCGCCACAGTCTCGTCTGTCCGGGACCTGTCGATCCTCTCGACGACGGCCATCGGCGGCCCCTCGAGGCAGCGCTCGAGCATCGTCTCGATCACCTCGGCGGCTCCGGCGAAGACGGCCTCCACGCTGCCATCGCGCCAATTCCGCACCCATCCGGACAGACCGAGCCGGCTGGCCTGCTCGATCGTCCAGCCCCGGAACCAAACTCCCTGCACCCGACCAAAGATCCGGGCACGACACGCCATGGGATTACGCCGCTGATTCGCTCCTGAGTATATAATTATGGGTCATCGCCCGACCTTGTTCAATTCATGAGGTCGAGCTTCCAGCCGCCCTGCGATGGTGGCGGCTGGAGGACACGGCTTGCTGGTCACCTGGTGACCATGGCCCGCGGCAGGATGTGGCGGCGCGGTGCCGCGCGGCTGTGGATCGGCGCATCCGTGCCCTCAGGCCGTGACGGGGACCGCCGGATTCCGGCCCGGGACCATCCGCGAGGCCACCCCCCAGGCCCACGGCCTAGGGTCAGATCATGTAGTCGCCGCCGTTCGGGTTGATGCTTGCACCGATGAAGTACGAGCCCTCGTCCGAGGCCAGGAGGACGGCCGCGGGCGCGATCTCGTCGACCCTGCCGGCGCGTCCGATCGGCAGCTCGGCCAGCTTGTTCTTGCGCCACGCCTCCGGAATGTTGCGGAACAGCTCGGTGTCGATCGGGCCCGGGCAGATGGCGTTGACCGTGATGCCGTCCCGCGCGACCTCGTAGGCGAGCGAGCGGGTGAAGCCGATGACCCCGGCCTTGGCGGCGGCATAGTGCGCCATCTCTGCGGCACCCTTGTGGGCGAGCTGGGAGCTGGTCGAGATGATCCGGCCCCAGCGCCGTGCGATCATGCCGGGCAGGACGGCGCGCGAGCAGAGAAAGATGCTGCGCAGGTTGACCCGGATCATGTCGTCCCAGAGCTCGGTCGACATGTCGACCACCTTCGAGGTGGTGTCGATGCCGGCATTGTTCACGAGGATGTCGATGCCGCCCAGCGCCTGCTCGGTCGCCGCCACGGCCTCCTTGACGGGACCTTCCTCGCCGACGTCGGCGGCCACGGCGAAGGCCTTCACACCCAGGCCCTGGATCTCCTCGACGACGCGGCGCGCCGCCTCGATCTTGAGGTCGAGGACGGCAACGTCGGCACCCTCGCGGGCGAACGCGAGGGCGATCGCCTGCCCGATGCCCTGGGCACCGCCCGTGACCAACGCCCTCTTGCCTTGGAGCCTGCCCATGGTTCTGCACCTCTGTCTTTGATGGAGGGCGTCAGGCCGCCGGCACGGCGGGCACCACGCCCAGGATACGCTCGGCCTCCGCCTGGAACTGCGCGAACGCGTCGACCGGCCGGTCGAGGAGGGCCACCTCCTCCTGGCGGAAGCAATGGACGAGATGGCCGCCGCCGACATCCTCGTGGCCGGGCATCTCGGCCCGGCAGCGGTCCATGACGAAGGGGCAGCGCGAGGCGAGAAAGCAGCCCTTCGGCAGGTTGATCGGGCTCGGGATCTCGCCCTTGAGGCTCACGCTGGCCGGGATCTTGATGTAGGGGTTCGGCAGCAGCACGGAGGAGAGAAGGCCGATCGCGTAGGGATGGCGCGGCCGCGCGAAGACCTCGACGGCGCTGCCCTGCTCGACGACCATGCCCAGATACATCACCGCCACCCGGTGGCTGATGAAGCGCACCGTGCTGAGGTCGTGCGAGATGAAGAGGTAGGCGGTGCCGCGCTCCTTTTGGATCTTCTGGAGGAGCTCGATGATCTCGGCACGGGCGGTGGGATCGAGCGCCGAGGTCGGCTCGTCCAGCACGACGAGCTCCGGCCGCGTGATCATGGCGCGCGCGATGCCCACCCGCTGCTGCTGGCCGGCGCTGAGCTCGGCCGGATAGAGCTCGAGCATCTCCCGAGCGAGCCCCACCGTGTCGATCGCCTCGTGCAGGCGGGCGCGCCGCTCGGCGGCCTCGATGCGGAGCGGGCCCAGGGGCTCCTCGATCGACCGTCCGATCCGCTGGCGCGGGTCGAGCAACTCGGCCGGCTCCTGGAAGACGAGCTGGATGCGGCCGGGCAGGCGGCGCCGCGGTCCCGTCGTGATGTCCTGCCCCTTGAAGCGGACCGCTCCCGCCGTGGCCTCGATCAGGCCCACGATGCATCGCCCGATCGTCGTCTTGCCCGAGCCGCTCTCGCCCACGAGGCCCAGCGTCTCGCCGGGCGCGATCGTGAACGACACGCCGTTCACGGCCTGCACGACCGCCCTGCTGCCGCCGATCGGAAAGGTCTTGACGAGGTTCTCGACCTCGAGGACGGGGCTCACGAGCGGTCCACCGGAAAATGGCAGCGTGCCAGGTGCCCGGTGGCAAGCTCGGCCAGCGCCGGGCGCTCGCTCCGGCAGCGCTCGCGGGCCAGCGGGCAGCGACCCGCATAGCTGCAGCCGGTGATCGAGGCCGGGCGGCGGCTCACATCCGGCACGGTCCAGCGGCGGCGCAGCTCCGGCTGATGCGAGAAGGCCGCGAGCAGCATGATCGTGTAGGGATGGCGTGGCGCCAGGAAGAAGGCGTCGCGCGGTGCCAGCTCCATGATCTCGCCCGCATGGATGACCGCCACCCGATCGCAGAAATGGGCGGTGATGCCGACGTCGCGCGTGATGAACAGCATGGCATTGCCGCGCGTCTCGGCGAGACCCTTCATGAGGTCCAGGATCTGAGCCTGGACCGTCACGTCGAGGCCGCTCGTCGCGTCGTCGGAGATGACGAAGCGGGGCGAGCACACCAGCGCCATGGCGATCACCACGCGCTGGGCCATGCCCCCGGAAAGCTCGTGCGGGTAGGCGGTGAGCCGGCGTTCCGGATCCGGGATCTGCACCGATCTCAGCATCTCGAGCGCGCGCTGGCGCGCGGTCCGGCGATCGATGCCCAGATGCACACGGGCAAGCGTCGCGATCTGCTCGCCCACCGTCAGGAGCGGATTGAGCTCGCCGCGAGGATTGGGCACGACCATCGAGAGGTCGCGGCCGCGCATCCGGTGCTGCTCGGCCGGAGACAGCTTCCTGATGTCGCGCCCCTCGAAGCGCACCTCGCCCGCGGTGATCCGCCCGGGCACTGGCGGGAGATTGAGGATGGAGCGGGCGAGCGTGGTCTTACCGGCGCCCGATTCGCCGACCAGCCCCATGATCTCGCCCGGCTGGATCGCCAGGTCGACCTCGCGCAGCGCCATCCGCGGCGCGCCCATGGCGGTCGGGAACTCGGCGCTGAGGCCGCGCACGTCGATCAATGGCACGGCGGTGGCATCCGCGCGCGGCTTTGCCTGCCCGACAGGGCCGGGTGCGGAGGGCGGGGGTGACGACAGGAGCTCGGACGTCAATGGCTGATCCGCGGATCGATGGCGAAGTAGAGGAGATCGACGGCAAGATAGACGAACAGCGAGAAGATGGCCGAGAACAGAACGAAGCCCAGCACCGGGTAGAGGTCGGCGTTGAGCACGCCCTGCACGGCGTATTGCCCGGCACCACCCCAGCTGAAGACGATCTCGACCAGCACGGCGCCGCCGATCAGAAAGCCGTAGAGGACGCTCACGATCGTGATGACCGAGGGCAGGGCGTTGCGCAGCGCGTGGCGGATCACGAGCGAGCGCGGCATGCCGCACAGCACCTCGTAGCGGCTGAAGTCCGACTGCAGCATCTTCTCGACCGTCGACTGCGTCATCTTGAGGATCGGCCCGGCATTGATCAGGCCCAGCGTGAGCACCGGCAGCACGAGGTGGGCCAAGGCAGATCTGAATGCCTCGAGATCGCCCGCGAGCAGCGAGTCGATGGTGTACATGCCGGTCACGGTCGGCGGCGGGATCACGATGAGATCCATCCGGCCGAGCGGGGCAGGGGCGATGCCGACGAGGGTGTAGAAGACGTAGATGAGGACGAGCGCCAGCCAGAAGTCGGGCACGGCACCGGCGCAAAGGCCGTAGAAGTCGGCGACGCGGGCGAGCCGCCCGCGCGGGTTGAAGGCCGCGATGAGCCCCAGCGGCACGCCCACCAGGATCGCCACGATAAGGCCCAGCGTGACGAGCTCGAGCGTGGCGGGAAAGCGTTGGAGCAGATCCTCGAGCACGGGGCGCGTGGTCTGCCAGGACGTGCCAAGATCCCCGTGCAGCAGGTCCTTCACGTAGATCCAGAACTGCACGAACACCGGCTCGTCGAGGCCCATCTTGGTGCGCAGCGACGCGATCGCCTCGGGCGTCGCGGTCGGCCCCAGCATGAGCACCGCGGGATCGCCCGGGATCGTCTTAACGAGCAGAAAGCTGACGAGCACAATACCCAGGAGCTGCGGTGCGATGAAGAGCAGCCGCCGGCCGATATAGCTCACCAGCCGCATCTCAGACCTCGACGACGGCTGCGGCGGCGCGCGACCGGTGCGGTCGCATCTCCGCCACGAGCGCTCTGCGCTTCATGGGATCGGCCAGCACCTCGATGCTGCTGCCGACGAGCGCGAAGCCGAAGACGGTGATGGCGAGCGCGAGGCCCGGGAACAGGGACGGCCACCATTGGCCGGTCACCACGTTCTGGAAGCCCATGGCGATCATGCTGCCCCACTCGGGCGTGGGCGGCCGCACGCCGGCACCGATGAAGCTGAGCCCGGCGGTCAGCAGGACGGACCAGCCGATGTTGATCGACATCTGGGCCAGCACCGGGCCCATCGCGTTCGGGATGACGTGGCGGGTGATGGTGCGGAAGTCGGAAAGGCCCGCCACCTGCGCCGCCTCGACATAGCGCATGCCGCGGATCGCCAGCACTTGGCCCCGCATCAGCCGCAGGTAGATCGGGATGTTGACGAAGGCGATCGCGATGATGACCGTCTGGACGCTCTGCCCGAGGCTCGCGACGAGCGCGATGGCGAAGACGAAGACCGGGAAGGCCTGGAGGACGTCGGCCGACCGCATCACGGTGTAGCTCACGATCGGGCGCAGGCCGCCACCCGTGCTGTAGAAGCCCACGAACGCGCCGATTCCGCCGCCGATCGAGGCCGAGATGAGCGTCGCGAGCAGGGCGATCGTCAGGTCGATCCTGGGCGCGTAGATCGTGCGGCTGAAGATATCCATGCCCACGGCGTCGGTGCCCAGCAGATGAGTCCAGCTCGGCGGCTGGAGGAAATGAGCCGAATCCGCCTCGATCGGGGAGAAGGGCGCTATGACGGGCGCGAGCAGGCCCAGCAGAACGACAATGAGAACGATGACGTAGCCGACGATGAACCGCGGACGGGCAAGGGCGATCCGGACGAGGAGGTCGAGATAGGCGCGCACGGCTCAGACCCATTGCCGAGGGAGTGGGACCGCCCGATGACGGGCCGGCCGGCCTTGGTGGCCTCGGCCGGCCCGCATCGCGCGGCTCACGCCCGGTGGAAGTCCTGGAAGCGCAGATTGTTCGAGACGTAGTAGGTGAAGCCCTTGAGGTCGGTCTTCCGGGCCAGCGTGTATTTCGGGTAGGCGATGAAGCCCCAGGGCGCCTCGTCCATCAGGATCTTCTGGACCTCGGTATAGATCTTGAGCCGCTCGTTGTCGTCGAGCGTGGCGAGGCCGTCCTCGATGAGCTTGTTCACCTTGGGGTTGGCGTAGTTGCTGTAGTCGACGTAGCTCTTCTGGTGGAAGTAGAGGAAGGTCGAGTAGCCCGGATCGGGCGTCCACGGCGAATCCAGGTAGAAGATCACCGGCTTCTGGCGCTTGGTGACATTCTCGTAGAAGACGCCGGCCGGCAGCTTGTCGAGCTGCGCGTCGATGCCGATCTGCCGGAGCGCCGTCTGGTAGAGCAGCGAGATCGGCTCCTGGGTCGGGTCGCCGGCATTGTAGCTGATGGTCGTCTTGAAGCCGTCCTTGTGCCCGGCCTCGGCCAGCAGCTTCTTGGCCTTCTCGATGTTGTAGCCATAGTCGAAGAAGGACTGGTCGGCCATCGGATAGATGTAGGGCATCGGCGCCTTGAGGGGGTCGGCCAGCCCGTAATAGATCGTCCGAATGATCTCCTCGCGCGGGATCGCGTAGTTCATCGCCTGCCTGACCTTCACATTGTCGAAGGGCGGCATCTTGGCGTTGAGCTCGAGCCAGATCATGTAGGAGGCGCGCGCGGCGTCGTAGGTGGCCTTGGGATTGCCCTTGAGGCTCTCGTACTCGCGCGGCTGCAGGAACTGGGCGATGTCGACGGCGCCGCCGGTCAGCAGCGAGAGGCGGCTGGCTGAGGTCGGAACCTCGCGCATGATCACGGTCTTGAAGAAGGGCTGCTTGTCCCAGTAGCCGTCATGGGCGACGAAGACCGCCTGTTGGCCGCGGACGATCTGCCGCAGCTTATAGGGCCCGAAGCCAGCGCTGTCGTTCTGGAGGAACTTGGTGGCCCAGGGATCGTCGCTGCCGCCGACCTCGGCACACTTCTTGTGGTCGTAGATCGGGTTGGCTAGGTTGCACTGCTGCTTGAGAAGAATAGGGCTCGGCTTCTCGAGATTGAACGAGATCGCGTTTGGGCCCTCGATCTTGATCTGGTCCGGCGACTTCAGGCCGAGCACTGCCGTTTGGAAGATACCCTGGCCCTTGAGGTGGAATTTCCGGTCCCAGGTCCACTTGACGTCCTCGGCCGAGAACGTGTTGCCCCAGTTGCTCTTGACACCCTCGCGCAGCTTGAAGGTGGCCTTGAGCCCGTCGGGCGAGATCTCCCAGTCCTCGGCAAGCCGTCCGCGCAGGGCCAGGCCGTTCTTCTTCTCGGGGTGAACGCTCGTGTCCTCGCGCAGCACGCCCGGCGCCTGCGGGTCCTCGATCTTCTCGTAGGCCAGCATGTACTCATAGAGCGCGCCCAGCACGTCGATCGAGCCCAGGCTCACGTCGAACTCGATGTCGAGGCCCTGGGGCGTGGACGGCGCTGCCACCACGAGCGTGCTCGAGGCGTCGGCCGCCATGGCCTCGCGGGCGCCTCCGATGCCCGGCATGACCGCAGCGCCACCGGCGGCAGCGGCGGTCTTCACGAACTCGCGTCGCCCGAGCGGACGCCCGACGAGACTCGATTTTGGTGCCGACATAGCATGCCCTCCTCAGCGCAGCCCGATGCTGCGTTCTGGCCGTTCTGGTCTGACCAGCGGCCTTTCGCGAGCCGTACGGATTGGATTAAGAGGGAGCGGTCGGCCGGCGTCAAGCTGGTAGTTCGTCAATGAAGACAGGGCCAAATCAGATGCTTCAATCAGCCGGGCCGGACGTGGTAGAAGGGACAACTGGTCAGACCGGTTCGGCCAAGCCGGACCACAACTCCAGCGCCAGCGCCCGGGCCGACAACGTCGCCCAGTCGACGGTGCGCAGGATCCAGGAGATGATCATTGCCGGGGAGTTCCGACCGGGTCAGCCCATCCCCTCGCAGCGCGAGCTGGCACGGCAGCTCGGGGTCAGCCGCGCATCGCTCAGGGAGGCGCTCTCGATCCTCGACACGCTGGGCGTCCTGCGGATCGAGCCGGCCCGCGGGACCTTCGTCACCAACGAGGGCGACGGCGCCGAGCAGCGGGACCTGCGTCCCGGCTCATGGCGCTTCGCCTCGCGCTACACGCCGGGCGAGGTCTATCAGTTCCGGCATATGGCCGAATCGCAGGCCGCATCGCTCGCCGCGATGCATGCGACCCAGGGAGAGGTCGAGGAGCTGCGCCGCAACCTGCAGGCCTTCAAGGAGGCGACGCGCCGTGTCGATCTCGTGTCGAGCTCGCAGCTCGACTTCGAGTTCCATCAGGCGATCATGCGCATGTCGCGCAACCGCATGCTGGCCGACCTGCATCGCACCTATCACCATGTCCTGCTCGAGAGCCAGCGCCTGCCCCTGGCGCGCCGCGACCGGCTCTGGGAGCCCGTCGTCGAGCACGAGCGGATCGTCCAGGCGATCGCCATGAACGATCCCGAGGGGGCCGGCTACTATATGCGCGCGCACATCAACCGGGCGGCCGACCGGGTCGGCATCGCGATCTCGGGGGTCACGTGACCGAGCGTCGCTGCGGGCCCTCGAGCCCATCTGAGCGGAGATGCGAATGAGCAGGGTCGTCGTGCTGAGCACCGGTGGGACGATCGCCTCGCGGATCGATCACGCGCGCGGCCATGTGGCGCCCGCCGCCAGCGGGACCGAGCTCCTGGACACGATGATCGGTCGCGGCCTGGCACCGCCCGCCGGGGTCGATGTCGAGGTCGAGGAGTTCTGCAATGTCGGCAGCTTCGCGATCGATCTCGAGCTCGCATTCAAGCTGGCGCGGCGCGCGGCCGAGCGGCTGGCGGAGCCCGACGTCGCGGGTGTCGTCGTTACCCACGGCACCGACACCATGGAGGAGAGCGCCTACATGGCCGACCTCGTGGTGGGCGGGACAAAGCCAGTCGCCTTCACTGGCGCGCAGCGCCATGCGGACGAGCCCGATGCCGACGGCCCGCGCAACCTCGCCGACGCCATCAAGGTCGCGGCCTCGCCCTCGGCGGCAGGACTCGGCGCTGTCATCGTCTTCGAGGGCGAGATTCATGCGGCGCGGGACGCCACCAAGCAGCACGCCTCGCGGGTCGGCACCTTCCAGTCCGCCGAGCACGGCAAGATCGGCGAGGTCGACGGCGACCTCGTGGTCATCCAGCGTCGGCCGCTTCTGCGGCGTCACCTCGCGGCGGAGCGGGTCGAGCCGGCCGTTGACCTCGTCAAGCTCGTCATGGGCAGCGATGCGCGGTTCCTGCGCTGCGCCCTCGACACCGGCGCCCGCGGCATCGTGCTCGAGGCGTTCGGGCGCGGCAACGGGACGCCCGCGATCAACGAGGTCGTCCGTGATGCCGTTGCCCGCGGCACGCCGGTCCTCGTCACCTCGCGCTGCCCGCAGGGTCGGGTGAAGCCGATCTACGGCAAGGGCGGTGGCAAGGATCTTGCTGCGGCGGGAGCCATCTTCGCCGGGGACCTGTCGGGCCTGAAGGCCAGGGTGCTGCTTTCGGTACTTCTCGGCACGCCGGCGCTCGAGCCTCTGGATGAGGCGGTCGCGAGTGTGGCGGGCTGAGCCGGTTCTCAAGACGCTCAAGGAAGGGAAGGTAGGAATGCCCAAGGAGATTTTTGTCAGCATCGGCGTGGACGTCGATGCGGTGGCGGGCTGGCTGGGGTCGTATGGCGGCGAGGACAGCCCCTGCGACATCAGCCGGGGCGTGTTCTCGGGCGAGGTGGGCTCGCAGCGGCTGCTCCGGCTGTTCGATCGCTGGGGAATCAAGACCACCTGGTTCATCCCCGGGCACTCGGCCGAAAGCTTTCCGGAGCAGATGAAGAAGGTGGCGGACGCCGGGCACGAGATCGCGATGCACGGCTACAGCCACGAGAACCCGGTCGCCATGACGCCCGAGCAGGAAGAGGCGATCTTCGACAAGTGCATCGAGGTGATCGAGAACCTGTGCGGCAAGCGTCCGCGCGGCTATGTGGCGCCCTGGTGGGAGTTCGGCCCCAAGACCAACGAGCTGCTCCTCGCCAAGGGCATCAAGTACGACCACAGCCTGATGCACAACGACTTCCACCCCTACTACGCCCGGGTTGGCGAGAGCTGGACCAAGATCGACTACGCGAAGCACCCGAGCGCCTGGATGAAGCCTTACGGGCGCGGGCAGGAGACCGATCTGGTCGAGATCCCCGCATCCTGGTGGCTCGACGACCTGCCGCCCATGATGTTCATCAAGGCCGCACCCAACAGCCACGGCTTCGTCAATCCTCGGGACATCGAGGACATGTGGCGCGAGCAGTTCGACTGGGTCTATCGCGAGTACGACTACGCGGTCTTCCCGATCACCATCCATCCCGACGTCTCGGGCAAGCCGCAGGTGCTGATGATGCTGGAGCGGCTCTACGCCCACATCAGCCGCCATCCGGGCGTGCGTTTCGTGCCGATGGAGGAGATCGCCGATGATTTCCTCAAGCGCTACCCGCGGAACAAGCCCGAGCGGCCGGTCTCCTAGGCAGGCGGCGGCGCGATGTGCGGGCTCTGTGGCATCCTGGGCGTCGAGGGGCACTGGACGGATGACCCCACGGCTTCCGCGGCGAGCCGCCGGGCCGACCGCGAGCACCGGGCCCGCGTCGCCAACCGCATCCTGTCCCTCTACGGCCTGAGGCTGCAGACCTGGGGCGAGCGCTTCACGCTGCGCGGCCATACCGGCAAGACGGCGGTCGTCGACCATCTGGGCGCCGTCTGGCCGGCGGCCGAGAAGCTCGCCGGCCGTGCCTGCGATCCCCTCGATCCGGCGGTCCTCGCCCGGATCGAGGGCGCTGGGGCCGGGCCGTGAGCGAGAGCTGGGGCGAGCCGGTCACGGTCAATCTGCTCACAGGCTTCCTGGGCTCGGGCAAGACCCTGCTCTTGAAGCGTCTGCTGCGTCAGCCGCGGCTGCAGGACACGGCCGTCCTCATCAACGAGCTGGGCGAGGTGGGACTCGACCATCTCCTGGTCGAGACGGTCGACGAGGAGGTGGTGCTGCTGCAGAGCGGCTGTGTGTGCTGCACCATCCGGGGCGATCTCAGGGACGCCCTCCTTGGCCTCCTCGGGCGGATGCGCCGGGGCGAGATCCCGGCGTTCCGGCGCCTCGTGATCGAGACGACCGGACTAGCCGATCCGGGCCCGATCGTCGCCACCCTCGCAGCCGACCCGGCGCTGCGCCACCATGTGCGGCTGGGGAACATCGTGACCGTGGTCGACGCCGTCGACGGCGCGCACAACCTCGACGCCTTCCCCGAGGCGCTGCGCCAGGCTGCGGTGGCCGACCGCATCGTCGTCTCCAAGACCGATCTGGCCGAGGAGCGGGCCATCTCATCACTGCGTGCCCGCCTCTCGACGCTCAACCCGACCGCCGTCCTCCACCAGTCGAGCGTCGACAGCGCTGCCGCCGAAGCCCTGCTTCTGCACGACGTCCACGACCTGGCGGGCAAGGGCGAGGAGGTTCAGCGTTGGCTGGCCGCGGAGATGACGCACGGCGTGGAGGCTCACGCCCACGATCACCACGGCGAGGCAAGCCGCCACGACGGCATTCGGGCCTTTTGTCTCGCGGCCGACCGGCCGGTCGACTGGGCCGCGTTCGGCCTTTGGCTGTCGATGCTGCTGAACCGGCACGGATCGGAGATCCTGCGGGTGAAGGGCCTGCTCGACATCGTTGGCCTGGATCGGCCCGTGGTCGTGCAGGGCGTGCAGCACACCATCCACAGGCCCGAGCATCTGCCCGCCTGGCCGGATGGCGAGGCGCGAACCCGGCTCGTCATCATCGCCCGCGAGCTGGACCCCGCGCTCGTCGAGCGCTCCTTCCGCGCCTTCCTCGGCTTGGGCCCTCAGGCAGCGCTTCGGCCTGCCGCCTCTGCATAGCCGGGCAGGTGCCATGACCGGGCAATGCCGAGTTTAGCTTGGCAGACTGCCGAGGTTTGGCCGATAAGGACACACCAAAAGGGAGAGGCGAACGGCATGCGCTATGAGGCTCCGGACACAATCGACAAGGCTGTGGCACTGCTTGCCGGGACTCCGGCGGCGGCGCGGGTGTTGGCTGGTGGCACCGATCTCCTGGTGCAGCTCCGGGCCGAGGTGATCCAGCCCGAGCTCGTGGTCGACATCAAGAGGATCCCGGAGCTCAAGCGAATCACCGCAGAGGCGGGCGGCTTCCGCATCGGTGCCGCGGTGTCCGGTGCGGAGATGGGCGAGCATGCGCCCCTCAAGGCGCGCTGGCCTGGCGTGGTCGAGGCGGTCGAGCTCATCGGCTCGACCCAGATCCAGGGCCGCGCCACGATGGTGGGCAATCTCTGCAACGCATCGCCCGCGGCGGACAGCGTGCCCGCCATGATCGCAGCCGGTGCCGTCCTCGCCGTGGCTGGCCCGAACGGCCGTCGCGAGATCCCGGTCGAGCAGCTCAATCGCGGTCCCGGCCGCACCTCGCTCGCACCGGGCGAGATGGTGACGTCGGTCTTTCTGCCGGCCCAGCCGCCGCGCACAGGCGACGCCTATCTGAGGTTCATTCCGCGCACCGAGATGGACATCGCCGTGGTCGGCGTCGGTGTCTGCCTCAGCCTCGACGAGGCCGGCGTCTGCCAGGCCGCTCGCGTCGGCGTCGGCGCCGTGGCGCCGACCGCTCTCCTGGTCGAGGATGCGGGCGCTGCGCTGGTCGGCACGCCTGTCGATGCCGGTGCGCTGGACCGGCTGGCGGCGGCGGTCGGCGCCGCCTGCAAGCCCATCGACGACAAGCGCGGCACGATCGAGTTCCGCACCAAGGTTGCGGGCGTGCTCGCCCGCCGCGCCGCCACGCTGGCGCTCGAGCGCGCGAGGACGAGCCGATGAGCAAGACCCACGTCACCACCACCATCAACGGCGACCCTGTCGAGTATCTCTGCGAGGCCGATCAGACGCTGCTGGACGTGCTCCGCGACGGTCTCGGCATGACGGGCAGCAAGGAAGGCTGCGCTTCGGGCGACTGCGGTGCCTGCAGCGTCATGCTTGACGGCAGGCTCGTCTGCTCCTGCCTCGTGCTCGCCGCCGAGATGGATGGCCGCTCGGTCGAGACGATCGAGGCCATGGCGAGCGGCGAGGACCTGCACCCGCTGCAGCGCAAGTTCCTCGAGCACGCAGCGCTCCAGTGCGGGATCTGCACGCCCGGCATCCTCGTGGCGTCGAAGGCGCTCCTGGAGCGCAACCCCGACCCGAGCGAGACCGAAGTGCGCTACTGGCTGGCCGGCAACCTTTGCCGCTGCACCGGCTACGACAAGATCATCCGAGCCGTGCTCGACGCGGCTGCCGAGATGAGGAGGGTTTGACCATGGCGACCGTGCTCGAGCGACCCGAGGTAGCCAAGGGCGAGGAGGCCGCCCACGAGTTCCGCTGGATCGGCACCCGCCCGGTCCGGCCGGACGGCGTGGACAAGGTGACCGGTCGCGCCCGTTTCGGTGCCGACCTCCAGCTTCCCGGCATGCTGGTCGGCAGGGTGCTCCGGAGCCCGCATCCGCACGCCAGGATCCGCTCGATCGACACGAGCAAGGCCGAGGCGCTGCAGGGCGTGAAGGCCGTCGTGACGCGTGACGACTTCCGCGACCTACCCTCGGAGTTCGTCCCGGCCGGCGAGATGATGATCAACTACCGGGACGTCGTCCGCAACGTCATGGCCCGCGAGAAGGTGCTCTACGAAGGGCATGCCGTGGCGGCCGTGGCGGCGGTCAGCGCTTCCGTCGCGCGCCAGGCCCTGCGCCTGATCGAGGTCGACTACGAGGTGCTGCCGCATGTCCTCGACCCCGTGGAGGCGATGCGCCCGGATGCGCCGCTGCTGCACGAGGAGATGATCACGGCGGGTGTCGAGCCCCCGCCCGAGGCACCCTCGAACGTGGCCAAGCGCGTCGAGTTCGCCGTGGGCGATCTCGAGGACGGCTTTGCGAAGGCCGACCTCGTCATCGAGCGGACCTTCCGGACCAAGCCCGTCCATCAGGGCTATATCGAGCCGCACGCCTGCGTCGCCAGCGTCTCCGAGGACGGTCAGGCCGAGCTCTGGACCTCGACCCAGGGCCAGTACATCGTCCGCGCCCACTGCTCGCGCCTGCTCGGCATGGACATCTCGAAGCTGCGCGTGACGCCGTCGGAGATTGGCGGCGGCTTCGGCGGCAAGACCGTCATCTATCTCGAGCCGTTGTCACTCGCCCTGTCCGCGAAGTCCCGCCATCCGGTCAAGATGACGATGACGCGTGAGGAAGTGTTCCGCGCCACGGGCCCGACCTCGGGTGCCCAGGTGCGCGTGAAGATGGGTGCCACCAAGGCCGGACGCATCATCGCGGCCGACGCCGAGCTGGTCTACGAGGCGGGCGCCTTCCAGGGTGGCCCGGTCCTGCCGGGTGCGATGAGCGCCTTTGCCCCCTACGCCATCGATCACGCCCGGGTCGTGGGCTACGACGTGGTGAGCAACAGGCCGAAGGTTGCGGCCTATCGGGCGCCGGGCGCTCCGATCTCCGAGTTCGCGGTCGAGTGCGTCGTGGACGAGCTGGCAAAGAAGCTGGGCTTTGATCCCATCGACTTCCGCCTCAAGAATGCGGCTCAGGAGGGCACGCGCGCCCTCTACGGGCCGAAGTTCGGCCCGGTCGGGCTCGTGGAGACGCTCGAGGCGGCCAAGGCGCACGACCATTGGAAGGCGCCGCTCGGGCCCAACCAGGGGCGCGGCGTTGCGTCGGGCTTCTGGTTCAATGTCGGCGGCGAGACGTCTTCCACCGTGAACATCAACGAGGACGGCACGGCGACGGTGGTCCTGGGCACGCCCGACATCGGCGGGTCGCGCGCCTCGATGGCGATGATCGCCGCCGAGGAGCTGGGCATCAGCTACGACAAGGTGAAGGCCATCATCGCCGACACCTCCTCGCTCGGCTTCACCTTCCTCACGGGTGGCAGCCGCGTCACCTTCTCGAGCGGCATGGCGGTGGCCCAGGCTGCGCGCCAGGCGACCCGTGAGATGTGCGCACGGGCCGCCCGCCTCTGGGAGGTGCCCGAGGAAGCGGTCAAGTGGGAGGACGGCGCTGCCAAGCCGGCGAGCAGCAATGTCGGTGACTTCAAGCCGATGCCGTTGGCCGAGATCATGAAGATCTCGAGCAAGACGGGCGGGCCGATCTCCGGGCACGCGCATCTCAACGCGCAGGGTGCCGGGCCCAGCTTCGGCACGCACATCGCCGACGTCGAGGTCGACAAGGAGACCGGGCGCGTCACCGTGCTGCGCTACACCGTCGTGCAGGATGCCGGCAGGGCGATCCATCCGAGCTATGTCGAGGGTCAGTTCCAGGGCGGCGCCGTGCAGGGCATCGGCTGGGCGCTGAACGAGGAGTACGTCTACGGCGCGGACGGCCGGATGCAGAACCCAGGCTTTCTCGACTACCGCATGCCCGTGGCGTCCGACGTGCCGATGATCGACACGGTGATCATCGAGGTGCCCAACCCGGCGCATCCCTACGGCGTGCGGGGTGTCGGCGAGACGCCGCTGGTGCCGGCGCTGGCCGCCGTCACGAACGCGATGGAGAATGCGCTCGGCATCCGCTTCACCGAGCTGCCGATGTCGCCGCCCCGCGTGCTCGCGGCGATCGAGGCAGCGGCCGAAAGCTAGCGCCGATGGCCCATGTCGTCCTGGCTCGCGCGCTGACCCGCTTCACCGGCGGCGAGCGCGAGCTGGAGATCGAGGCCAAGGACATTCGTGGCCTGCTCAGGGCGCTGGGCCAGCGCTACCCGGCGCTGGAGCCGCATCTGGCGGAGGGTCTGGCCGTCGCGATCGACGGCCAGATCTACCAGGATGCCTGGCTCGAGCCGATCCCCGAGGGCAGCGAGGTTCACCTCATCCCGCAGATCGTCGCAGGCTGAGGCACGTCAGCGGCCGGCAAGGAAAGCCGGGGCTGGAATCTCGACCGGGACCACGGTAAGCTGCTGCGCATGACGACGTCGTGCACCTTCTATCGCCGTTGGCGCTGGACCGTCCCTCGGGCGGTCTGAGGCGCATCGCGTCGTCGAATCTCAGGGCCGCTCCAGCAGGAAGCGGCCTTTTTCGTATCCCATCGAGGGCGGCTTCCGGCCGGACGGCGTGATCCAACCGGAAGCAAGGACACGACCCTCATGGATACCGAACCCTCGCCGGCCTGTGTCACCACCGTTCTGGCCGGACCCGACGATGTGGTCCTTACCGGCGATCGTCCGACCGGGCCGCTGCACCTCGGCCATTATGTGGGCTCGCTCGCCAACCGTGTGCGCCTGCAGACGGTCTGCAGGCAATTTGTGCTGATCGCGGACCTGCAGGCGCTGACCGACAATGCAGGCGATCCGGGCAGGGTCGAGCGCAACGTGCTCGAGCTCGCCTACGACTATCTGGCGGTGGGCCTCGACCCCGCCTTCACGACCATCGTCCTGCAGTCCGGCCTGCCCGAGCTGTCGGAGCTCTTCCAGCTCTACCTCAACCTCGTCACGGTGAGCCGCCTCGAGCGAAACCCGACGGTGAAGGCCGAGATCGCGCAGCGCGGGCTCGAGCGGGCCATTCCGGCGGGCTTCTTCTGCTATCCGGTGAGCCAGGCCGCCGATATCACGGCCTTCCGGGCAACCCTGGTGCCGGTCGGTGCCGACCAACTGCCCATGATCGAGCAGTCGAACGAGATCGTCCGGGCGATCAACCGGCGCACCACGCGACCCGCTTTGCCCGAGGCCCAGGCCATGCTCTCGCCGGTGCCGCGGCTGCCGGGCCTGGATGGCGGTGCCAAGATGGGCAAGTCCATGGGCAACGCGATCCCGCTCTCGGCGTCCGCCGACGAGATCCGCGCCCGTGTCCGGGGGATGTACACGGATCCCGGGCACCTCCGCGTCGAGGACCCCGGCCGGACGGAAGGAAACCTCGTCTTCGCCTATCTGCGCGCCTTCGACACCGACGAGGACGGGCTGGACGATCTTGAGGCGCGCTATCGGCGGGGCGGCGTCGCCGACAGCCTCGTCAAGGAGCGGCTGACGGCGGTCCTCGACGCGCTTCTGGCTCCGATCCGTGTCCGCCGTGCCCGCCTGACGCGCGATCCGGGCGAGGTGCTGCGGATTCTGCGGGCAGGGACCGAGCGGGCCCGGCCCGTCGTCGCACGGACCGTCGCGGACGTCCGCAACGCCTTGGGCGTCACGGACCTCGATCGGCTAGGCACTGCCCCGAGCGCCCGTCGTCCGTTCCTTGCGGCAGGCTCGGCTCAGGCCCCGGCCACACTGTAGAGGTCGGGGTCGTAGACGAAGCCCACGGCATCGAGCTCGGCCTGGAGCCGCTTGGCCGTCGCCTGGTCGAGCTCGACGAGCGGCGGACGCATCGTCGCCCAGGTCGCGTCCGACCGGGCCTCGCCGATCACGTGCTTGATCGAAGGGATCAGCGGATGGCGCTGGAGGATCTCGCGCACGCTCGCCACGGGCTTCATGCCGGTGGTGGCTGCGTCGAGGTCGCCGCGCTCGAACGCGTCGAACACCTCGCGGTTGGCATGGCAGTTGAGGTTGCCGGCGGCCGAGATCGTGCCGGCCCCGCCCGCCTTCAGCACCTCGAGAAGATGCCCGTCGGCGCCGGCGAAGATGGCAAGCTCGGGGAAGCTCGCGATCAGATCCTTCGTGTGGGCGAGGTCGCCCGAGCTGTCCTTGATGCCTTTGAGGACGCCCGGATGCCTCTCCATCAGCCCGGCGATGACCCCCTTCGTGATGGGCACGGCCGAGACCTGCGGGAAATGGTAGAGCAGGAGCTCGAGGCGCGGATCGGCCGTCCGCTCGATCACCTCGGAGAAGGCCCGGATCAGACCCTCGTCCGTGTTGCCCTTGTAGAAGAAGGGCGGCAGGCACAGGAGCCGGGTGATGCCGTGGCCGAGCGCGTGGCGGGCCAGCGCCACCGTGTCGGCGCAGGCGCAGCAGCCGATGCCGACGATCATCTTCTCGGGCGGAAGGCCGCCCGCGATGAACTCGTCCAGCGCCCCCTGCCGCTCCGCCACCGAGAAGGCCTGGGTCTCGCTGGTCGTGCCGAAAACGCCCAGCCCATGACAGCCGTGGCGTAGAAGCCAGCGGGCGTGGCGCGTGTAGCGCTCGACGCTGATGACGCCCTTGTTGTCGACGGGCGTCACGACGGCGGCATAGATGCCACGGATGGGGGCAGGGGCCATGAGGGGCTTCTCCGATGATCGCTGATGGGAGTTCTACTCCCTCGGAGGCTGAGGGGAACCCAAAGGTCGCAGGACAGCTCGCCGCAGCCCGCCTCCCGCTGCCTTCCCGACTGCGACGCGCCGCCCGACACTCTTGCGTGCCCGAGCCCGCTGCCCACATTTCGAGCACGACGCGAGCGATGCCCTAAGGGGTCGCAAGCGATGGTCTGCTCGCAAGAGGGACGAGGGAAAAGGTCATGGATTTCGAGAAGTATACCGAGCGGGCGCGGGGCTTTGTGCAGTCGGCGCAGGGCTTGGCGCTTCGAGAGGGTCATCAGCGCTTCCTGCCCGAGCATCTCTTGAAGGTGCTGCTGGACGACTCCGAGGGCATGGCGGCCAACCTGATCGGTGCTGCGGGCGGCAACGCCAAGGCGGCGCTGCAGGCGACCGAGGCGCTGCTGTCAAAGCAGCCCAAGGTCGAGGGCAGCGGGGCCGGGCAGGTCTATCTCTCGCCCGAGCTCGCCCGGGTCTTCGACCAGGCCGAGAAGATCGCCAAGAAGGCGGGCGACAGCTACGTGCCCGTGGAGCGCCTGCTCATGGCGCTGGCCATGGTCGAGAGCGATGCCGCCAAGGCGCTCAAGGGTGCGGGCGTCACCGCCCAGGGGCTCAACACGGCGATCGAGCAGGTGCGCAAGGGTCGCACCGCGCAGTCGGCCTCGGCCGAGGAAGGCTACGACGCGCTCAAGAAGTACACGCGCGACCTCACCGAGATGGCCCGCTCGGGCAAGCTCGATCCCGTGATCGGCCGGGACGACGAGATCAGGCGGGTGATCCAGGTCCTCTCGCGGCGGACCAAGAACAATCCGGTGCTGATCGGCGAGCCGGGCGTCGGCAAGACCGCGATCGCCGAGGGGCTCGCCAACCGGATCGTCAATGGCGACGTGCCGGAGTCGCTCAAGGACCGCCGCCTGCTGTCGCTCGACCTCGGTGCCCTCGTGGCGGGTGCCAAGTACCGGGGCGAGTTCGAGGAGCGGCTGAAGTCCCTCCTGCAGGAGGTCTCGCAGGGCGCGGGTGACATCATCCTCTTCATCGACGAGCTGCACACGCTGGTGGGTGCAGGCAAGGCCGAGGGGGCGATGGATGCCTCCAACATGCTGAAGCCGGCGCTGGCCCGGGGCGAGCTGCATTGCGTCGGCGCCACGACGCTCGACGAGTACCGGAAGCATATCGAGAAGGACGCCGCGCTGGCGCGGCGCTTCCAGCCGGTGTTCGTGAGCGAGCCCACGGCCGAGGACACGATCTCGATCCTGCGCGGGCTCAAGGAGAAGTACGAGCTCCACCACGGCGTGCGGATCACCGACGGGGCGATCGTCGCCGCTGCCACGCTCTCCAACCGCTACATCACCGACCGCTTCCTGCCCGACAAGGCAATCGACCTGGTGGACGAGGCGGCGGCCAGGAAGCGCATGGCGGTCGACAGCAAGCCCGAGGAGATCGACGAGCTCGACCGGCGCATCCTGCAGCTGCGGATCGAGGAGGCGGCGCTCAAGAAGGAGAGCGACGAGGCCTCCAAGCACCGCCTCGAGCGGCTCCGCAAGGAGCTGGCCGAGCTCGAGCAGCAGTCGAACACGCTCACCGCGCAGTGGCAGGCCGAGAAGGGCAAGCTCGCGGGCGCCACGAAGCTCAAGGAGCAGCTCGAGCAGGCGCGGAACGAGCTGGCGCAGGCCCAGCGCAAGGGCGATTTCGAGCGGGCGGGCAAGCTCGCCTACAGCGAGATCCCGGCACTCACGAGGCAGCTCGAGGAGGCCGAGGCCGGCGCGCACCAGGGCATGGTCCAGGAGGAGGTCACCGACCAGGACATCGCCCAGGTCGTGGCCCGCTGGACCGGCATTCCGGTCGACCGGATGATGGAGGGCGAGCGCGAGAAGCTCCTGCAGATGGAGACGAAGCTGCATTCGCGCGTCGTCGGACAGGAGGATGCGGTCAAGGCGGTCTCGAACGCGGTCCGCCGGGCCCGCGCCGGGCTGCAGGACCCGAACCGTCCGATCGGCTCGTTCCTGTTTCTCGGCCCCACGGGCGTCGGCAAGACCGAGCTCTGCAAGGCGCTGGCCGCCTTCCTGTTCGACGACGAGCAGGCGATGGTGCGCATCGACATGTCCGAGTACATGGAAAAGCACAGCGTCAGCCGTCTCATCGGAGCGCCTCCCGGCTATGTCGGCTACGAGGAGGGCGGGGCGCTCACCGAGGCGGTGCGCCGGCGTCCCTATCAGGTGCTCCTGTTCGACGAGGTCGAGAAAGCGCACCCGGACGTCTTCAACGTCCTTCTCCAGGTGCTGGACGACGGGCGGCTGACCGACGGCCAGGGCCGCACGGTGGACTTCCGCAACGTGCTCATCGTGCTGACGTCGAACCTCGGCGCCGAGTATCTGGCGGCGCTGCCCGAGGGGGCGCCCGCGGGCGAGGCGCGCGAGCAGGTCATGGGCGTCGTCCGTCAGGCCTTCCGTCCGGAGTTCTTGAACCGGCTGGACGAGATCATCCTCTTCAACCGGCTCGGCCGCGCTCAGATGAAGGACATCGTCCAGATCCAGCTGGGCCATCTGAGGAAGCTGCTGGCGGACCGTCGCATGACCATCGCGATCAGCGACGCCGGCCTCGCCTGGCTCGCCAATGCCGGCTACGACCCGGTCTATGGCGCCCGGCCGCTGAAGCGGGTGATCCAGCGACAGCTTCAGGATCCTCTGGCCCTGAGGATCCTCGAGGGCACCATCCGCGAGGGCGACGCGATCGAGGTCGACGCCAAGGACGGCGCGCTCGAGATCAACGGCACAGCCATGGCTGCTGCGGCCTGATCCGGGGCGGCGGGGACGCGCGCGAGCGCGCTCCCGCCGCCTGCGGGTCGTCCCGAGTCGGGATTGACCAGGGAGGGTCGGCGGCGCAGGGTCGCGGCACGGCTTGCCTCTATGGACAGATCTCGATCATGCGCATCCTGAGCACCTCCTGCCCGCTGCTACCTGCCGTGGCCCTGCTGGTCGCGGCCTGCGCGCCTCAGGCGTCGCAGACTCCGGGGCCCTGGACCACGGGCGGCGCCTATGAGGCGGCTCCCCGCCCGAGGCTCGCCGGGGAGGTGACGACGGTGCTGCCGGTGGCGCCGGCCGAGATCCGCACGCGTGCGGCTGCGGCGCTCAAGGCACGCGGCTTCACGGTCGACACCCCGGACGAGCCCGGCGCGGCCCTTAGGGCGCGCAACGACAACAGGACCCAGGACAGCTGGGCCGTCTGCCCCTGGATCACGACGCGCGATCCGATGAGCGAGGCGTTTCGCTTCAGCCGCACGGAGGCGTCAGGCTTCAGGACGGTCGTGACGGTGACGACGGAGCCGGCGGCGGGTGGCGAGACGCAGGTCGGTGTCGCCGCGCTCAATATCGGGACCTACCTCAACGCCTTCACCAACGCGCCGCAGGATGCGCCCTGCCGATCGACCGGCGTTCTGGAGGGCGAGATCATGGACGCCATCCGCGCCGGCCCGTAGCCCGTAGACGGGCCGGCCGCTCTATCGCTGGGCCAGCTGGCGCTCGTGCTCGAGGGCGGCCCGCTCGCGATCGATGGCGGTGCGCTCCTTCTCGAAGGCCAGGAGCTGTGGGCCGGTCAGGCGGTCGGCGACCATGGTCTTGAGAGACATCGGGTTGATCTGGGTGCCGTCCTTCAGGACCTCGTAGTGGAGATGCGGGCCCGTCGCGAGGCCCGTGGCGCCGACATAGCCGATCACCTGGCCCTGCCGCACACGGCTGCCGCGATGGAGGCCCCTGGCGAAACGCGACATATGGCCATAGCCGGTGTCGTACTCCCGGCTGTGGCTCAGCCTTATATATTTGCCATAGCCGCTCTTGATGCCGATGAAGTCGACGACGCCATCGCCGGCAGCGAAGATCGGCGTGCCGGTCGGTGCCGCGAAGTCGACGCCCTTGTGCATGCGACTGTAGCCGAGGATCGGATGGCGGCGCATGCCGAACGGCGAGGACAGCCGCGCGCCGTCGATCGGCGTGCGCAGCAGCCATTTGCGGAGCGGGCGGCCGGTGGCGTCCACATAGTCGCTGGTGCCGTCGGAGCGCTCGAGGCGATAGGCGCGAAGCAGCTCGCCATTGACCGACAGGCTGGCAAACAGGATCCGCCCGGCGCCCACAAGCTTGCCGTCCTGGTCGCGCGCCTGCTCGACGACCGCCTCGAACCGGTCCCCCGGGTGGAGGTCACGCTGGAAATCGACATCCCAGCTGAAGATCTTGAGGAAGTCGGCGATCGTCGCGGCCGGCAGGCCGGCGCGGGTGGCACTCTCATAGAGCGAGCTCTGGATGGTGCCAGCAGCGAGCGCGCGGCTATGGTCGAGGTCGCGCTCGACGGGCTCGGCCTTGAAGGTCCCATCCTCCTCGCGGGTCAGGGCGATGGCGCTGGTGGGATCGACATTGAGCGAGAGCGAGGCGAGCCTCGTGTCCCCGGGATCGGTCGAGGTCTCGAGGCCGATGTCGAGCGCCTGGCCTGCACGCAGCGTGCGCGGATCGTAGACCGTGCGGAGGCTCGAGAGCGCCGCGTGGGCCTCGGCGGTGCCGATGCCGGCACGGCCGAGGATGTTGAGGAGCGTGTCGCCGCGGCGGACGACGACCCGCGTCGTCTCGCTCTCGGCGGCGTTGTCGGCGGTCCCGGTGTCGGTGTTGCCGAGCGCCGGCTGCAGGGGGGCTGTCGTAGCCGGCAAGGCGGCAGGAAGCCGTGCTGCTGCCCCCTCAGAGGTCCGCGCTACGGCGACCTCGAGGGTTGCTCCCTCGCCGTCAGGCTGGGACAGGGCCATCGCCGGCACGAGCACCGGGGTCGGATCGGAGTCGGATTGAACGGCTGGCTGCCAGGCAGCGCCGCGATCGGCCGTCTCCGCATCCGTCGATGGCCGTAGGGTCCCGACCACCATGCCTGCGATACCGACGCCGAACACGCCGAGCAGCACCAGACAACAAGCGCGAGCAGGGCGACGTGGCCCCTTCCTGATCCTGGGCAAGGCTCACCTTATGGTGTGAGATCGGGGATCAGATTGGTCTTTGTCGGTTCAGGCCTCATCACCGCCCGACGCGCGAGCGACGAGCAGCGATCTGCTTGAACTCCTCCATGAGCCTGACCATGCCGTTCGCCCGGAGGGGTGTCAATCCCGGCCCAGGGACATTCCGGCTCCGACCCCCGAAAAAGGGCTTGCGTGGGGTCGGGCCGGGGCCTATATACCCGGTCGTCGCGGCGGTGGTCGCTGCCGTGAAGGGCGAGCCTGTCACTTTCGCCCACGCTCTTTTGACAAGTTGTGGATGTATCTGGAGGGGATGTGCAGGCGGCGGTGGAGTCGTCTGAGGCATCTTCTGGTGGGTCTCGAGGCGCTGTTCTGCCTGGGTTTCGGCCTGGGCGGGGTGGTGCTGTGAGTTGACCTTTTTTTGGCCAGTGATGCTGGGATGAAGCTGAGAGTTTGATCCTGGCTCAGAACGAACGCTGGCGGCGCGCTTAACACATGCAAGTCGAGCGGCCCTTTCGGGGGCAGCGGCGGACGGGTGAGTAACGCGTGGGAACCTGCCCTGGGGTTCGGGACAACCGCGGGAAACTGCGGCTAATACCGGATGTCTCCTTCGGGAGAAAGACTTGTCGCCCTGGGATGGGCCCGCGTCGGATTAGGTAGTTGGTGGGGTAACGGCTCACCAAGCCGTCGATCCGTAGCCGGTCTGAGAGGATGATCGGCCACACTGGGACTGAGACACGGCCCAGACTCCTACGGGAGGCAGCAGTGGGGAATCTTGGACAATGGGCGAAAGCCTGATCCAGCGACGCCGCGTGGGTGATGAAGGCCTTCGGGTTGTAAAGCCCTTTTCCCGGGGACGATGATGACGGTACCCGGGGAATAAGCACCGGCTAACTCCGTGCCAGCAGCCGCGGTAAGACGGAGGGTGCTAGCGTTGTTCGGAATTACTGGGCGTAAAGGGCGCGTAGGCGGCTTTGGTAGTCGGGTGTGAAAGCCCGGGGCTCAACCCCGGAACGGCACCCGATACTCCAAGGCTCGAGACCGGGAGAGGAGGGTGGAATACCCAGTGTAGAGGTGAAATTCGTAGATATTGGGTGGAACACCGGTGGCGAAAGCGGCTCTCTGGCCCGGATCTGACGCTGAGGCGCGAAAGCGTGGGGAGCAAACAGGATTAGATACCCTGGTAGTCCACGCCCTAAACGATGCAGGCTAGATGTCGGGGGACTTGTCCCTCGGTGTCGCAGCTAACGCTTTAAGCCTGCCGCCTGGGGAGTACGGCCGCAAGGTTAAAACTCAAAGGAATTGACGGGGGCCCGCACAAGCGGTGGAGCATGTGGTTTAATTCGACGCAACGCGCAGAACCTTACCAGCCCTTGACATGGTGGTTAAAGCCGGTGAGAGCCGGTGTCCCGCAAGGGGGCCATCACAGGTGCTGCATGGCTGTCGTCAGCTCGTGTCGTGAGATGTTGGGTTAAGTCCCGCAACGAGCGCAACCCTTGCCTCTAGTTGCCATCGGGTTGGGCCGGGCACTCTAGAGGAACTGCCGGTGACAAGCCGGAGGAAGGTGGGGATGACGTCAAGTCCTCATGGCCCTTACGGGCTGGGCTACACACGTGCTACAATGGTGGTGACAGTGGGCAGCGAAGCAGCGATGTGGAGCTAATCCCCAAAAGCCACCTCAGTTCGGATTGCAGGCTGCAACTCGCCTGCATGAAGGTGGAATCGCTAGTAATCGTGGATCAGCATGCCACGGTGAATACGTTCCCGGGCCTTGTACACACCGCCCGTCACACCATGGGAGTTGGCTTGACCCGAAGCCGGTGGGCTAACCTCGCAAGAGGAGGCAGCCGTCCACGGTGAGGTCAGCGACTGGGGTGAAGTCGTAACAAGGTAGCCGTAGGGGAACCTGCGGCTGGATCACCTCCTTTCTAAAGGCCCCATGAGACCTGCATCGATGGCTTTCGGGCCATCGCGGCGCTCGGTCTTACGGGGACCCTGTCGGTCATCGCACAGCGGTGGCCGATAAAAACCCACCGCCGTCTGCATATCCCTTCCGGAGGTTGGAGATCACGAAGCAGGGGTCGGCCTTGCGCCTTGGGCGCGTGCCGGTCCTTGGTGATCTCCGGCTTTGGTTCTCTGGAGTCCGGGCCCGTAGCTCAGCTGGTTAGAGCGCACCCCTGATAAGGGTGAGGTCGGCTGTTCGAATCAGCCCGGGCCCACCAGAGTAGCCCTGGCGGAGCGTGTTCCGTCGGGTCCTTGCTCTTTTTACATCGTGAAGAGGTAGTCGGTCGATGCCGTCGCGTGTCTCGCGTGGCGGCATCGCATGATCATGCGGGTGAGCGTCCGGGGTCTGTTCCTTGGCCCCTGGCGCTCTTGAGGCATGGGTATGCTTGCCGTCCCGGCCTGCTTGTGGCTGGGGCGGGGCGAGTGAATGAAGGGCATCTGGTGGATGCCTTGGCGTCGAGAGGCGATGAAGGACGTGGCACGCTGCGATAAGCTCCGGGGAGAGGCGAGCGCTCTTTGATCCGGAGATTTCCGAATGGGGCAACCCACCGCTTTTGCGGTATCGCACGGTAAATCCATAGCCGTGCGAGGCGAACCCGGGGAACTGAAACATCTAAGTACCCGGAGGAAAGGACATCAACCGAGACTCCGCTAGTAGTGGCGAGCGAACGCGGACCAGGCCAGTGGCCATGTCGTAAGAACCGGAACCGTCTGGAAAGTCGGGCCATAGCGGGTGACAGCCCCGTACGGGTAGAAAGCGACATGGTCCTCGAGTAGGGCGGGACACGTGAAATCCTGTCTGAAGATGGGGGGACCACCCTCCAAGCCTAAGTACTCCTCGACGACCGATAGCGAACCAGTACCGTGAGGGAAAGGTGAAAAGTACCCCGACGAGGGGGGTGAAAGAGATCCTGAAACCGGATGCCTACAAGCAGTCGGAGCCTGGGGTCGATCTTCGGATCGGCTTTTGGGTGACGGCGTACCTTTTGTATAATGGGTCAGCGAGTTGAGGTCGGCAGCAAGCTTAAGCCGTTAGGCGTAGGCGCAGCGAAAGCGAGTCTGAATAGGGCGCTTGAGTTGCCGGTCTCAGACCCGAAACCGGGTGATCTAGCCATGGGCAGGTTGAAGGTGAGGTGACACTCACTGGAGGACCGAACGCACGCCTGTTGAAAAAGTCGGCGATGACCTGTGGCTAGGGGTGAAAGGCCAATCAAACCCGGAGATAGCTGGTTCTCCGCGAAAGCTATTGAGGTAGCGCGTCACGTATGCCCTCGGGGGGTAGAGCACTGGATGGGCTAGGGGGGAGCGATCCTTACCAAACCTAACCAAACTCCGAATACCCGAGCAGCCAGCGTGGCAGACAGACGGCGGGTGCTAAGGTCCGTCGTCGAGAGGGAAACAGCCCAGACCGCCGGCTAAGGTCCCCAAGTCGTGGCTAAGTGGGAAAGGATGTAGGACGGCCAAAACAACCAGGAGGTTGGCTTAGAAGCAGCCATCCTTTAAAGAAAGCGTAACAGCTCACTGGTCTATCAGCTGTCCCGCGCCGAAGATGTAACGGGGCTCAAGCCACGCACCGAAGCCGCGGGCTCGTGCTTGCACGAGCGGTAGCGGAGCGTTCCGTAGGCCTGCGAAGCGGGACCGTGAGGTTCCGTGGAGGTATCGGAAGTGCGAATGCTGACATGAGTAGCGACAAGGAGGGTGAGAGACCCTCCCGCCGGAAGTCCAAGGGTTCCTGCGCAAGGTTAATCCGCGCAGGGTGAGCCGGCCCCTAAGCCGAGGGCGAGAGCCGTAGGCGATGGAAACCAGGTCAAGATTCCTGGGCCCGTGGGTGGTGACGGCGGCTGCAAGTTGTCGGGCCTTATCGGATTGGCCCGGCCGCGAAGGCCGTCCAGGAAATAGCCCCCACATTATGGACCGTACCCGAAACCGACACAGGTGGACTGGTTGAGCATACCCAGGCGTTTGAGAGAACGGTGTTGAAGGAACTCGGCAAATTACCCCCGTAACTTCGGGAGAAGGGGGACCCCTCGTTGGGCAACCATCGGGGGGTGGCACAGACTAGGGGGTGGCGACTGTTTACTAAAAACACAGGGCTCTGCGAACTCGGAAGAGGACGTATAGGGTCTGACGCCTGCCCGGTGCCGGAAGGTTAAGGGGAGTGGTGCAAGCTACGAACCGAAGCCCCGGTAAACGGCGGCCGTAACTATAACGGTCCTAAGGTAGCGAAATTCCTTGTCGGGTAAGTTCCGACCTGCACGAATGGCGTAACGACTTCCCCACTGTCTCCAACACCAACTCAGCGAAATTGAATTCTCCGTGAAGATGCGGAGTACCCGCGGTCAGACGGAAAGACCCCGTGCACCTTTACTACAGCTTTGCAGTGGCACGCGCCGGACCATGTGTAGGATAGGTGGGAGCCGTCGAAGCGAGGCCGCCAGGTCTCGTGGAGGCACCCTTGAAATACCACCCTTGGCTCGTTGCGTGTCTAACCGCGGCCCGTTACCCGGGTCCGGGACCCTGCATGGCGGGTAGTTTGACTGGGGCGGTCGCCTCCCAAAGAGTAACGGAGGCGCGCGATGGTGAGCTCAGGCTGGTCGGAAACCAGCCGTCGCGTGCAAGCGCACAAGCTCGCCTGACTGCAAGGCCGACGGGCCGCGCAGAGACGAAAGTCGGCGCTAGTGATCCGGTGGTCCCGCGTGGAAGGGCCATCGCTCAACGGATAAAAGGTACGCCGGGGATAACAGGCTGATGACCCCCAAGAGTCCCCATCGACGGGGTCGTTTGGCACCTCGATGTCGGCTCATCACATCCTGGGGCTGAAGCAGGTCCCAAGGGTTCGGCTGTTCGCCGATTAAAGTGGTACGTGAGCTGGGTTTAGAACGTCGTGAGACAGTTCGGTCCCTATCTGCCGTGGGTGTTCGAGACTTGAGAGGATCTGCCCTTAGTACGAGAGGACCGGGGTGGACGGACCTCTGGTGGACCGGTCGTGGCGCCAGCCGCGCAGCCGGGTAGCTAAGTCCGGACGGGATAACCGCTGAAAGCATCTAAGCGGGAAACCCACCTTAAAACCAGGTCTCGCTCGAGAGCCGTCGTAGACCACGACGTCGATAGGCCGGCGGTGAAAGCGCGGTAACGCGTTGAGCCAACCGGTCCTAATCGCTCGATCGAGCTCTCCACGCCCCAGCCACAAGAAGGCTGGACGGCAACCATCACCCATGCCCCCGCATGATCATGACCCAGCTCCCCAAGACCCGCCCCAGCGCGGCACAAAGGGAGCCGGGACGCTTCGACGACCTGGTGGCAAAGCGCGGGTGCCCCACCCGATCCCATTCCGAACTCGGCCGTGAAACCCCGTCGCGCCCATGGTACTGCGTCTCAAGGCGTGGGAGAGTAGGTCGTCGCCAGGTCCTCGAAGCGCCCCAATACCGACTACACCTTCACGATCCCCGCGGGGTGGAGCAGCCCGGTAGCTCGTCAGGCTCATAACCTGAAGGTCGCAGGTTCAAATCCTGCCCCCGCAACCAAACCCTTACAGAACAAATAAACGCCGCCCCATCAGGGCGGCCTTTTGCGTCTTTGAGCTCCGCGCGGAGACGGTCCAGCCAGGCGTGGACTCCGTCCCCCCCGCAGGCGCCTTCTTGCGTCCGAGCGACCTCCCCCAGC
Source organism: uncultured Alphaproteobacteria bacterium (assembly GCA_963735065.1). Lineage (GTDB taxonomy): Bacteria > Pseudomonadota > Alphaproteobacteria > Geminicoccales > Geminicoccaceae > CAVTJL01. The sequence goes on from CAVTJL010000001.1 coordinate 2,517,627, forward strand.
CAGGTCGCCACGACCATCGGTCTGAGGCGCCTCTCGCCGCGCGTCAGGGCAATCTCCTCGACCAGCAGGTAGAGGATCTCCCGGCGGGCGCCGATCGCTCGGCCTTGCCGTCCTCCTGAAGTGAGCGCGGCCCGTGTCTGCCGTGCGCGGCGGACACGGGCCGTGCGGCTAATAGGCCCATCCCATGCGGCTATAGAGGTAGCGCTGGAAAGAGCGCAGGTCGGCGCAGCGCAGGTGCCGCGCCGCGGCCGCGTCGCCGGATTCGACGGCGAGAATGAGCTCGTCTTGAATGTGCAGCGTGAACTGCCGGAAGTCCTCGTCGAAGGGGAGATCGATGCTCAGGGCCTGTGCGACGAAGGGCGCGTAGCGCAGCCGCAGGCCCATGATCGTCTCGATCAGGATGGGCGACGCCGAGCCCAGGGCGAGGTCCCGGTTCCAGGCCATGATCGTCTCCATGGTCGGCTTCAGGTCGGCGCCGAAGCGAAAGGAGCGCAGCGTGCGCGTATAGCCGAAGAGACGATGCGCCTCGTCCCGGCAGCGTCGTGCGGCAAAGCGTGCGGCGGCCTCCCCCTCGAGCAGGAGCCGCATCGACCAGAGCTCGTCCGCGAGCGCGCGGTCTAGGACGGGAACACGGATCGAGCGCCCGGGCGTCATCTCCAGCGCCTTCGCGCCCACGAGCTGCCCGACCGCCTCGCGCACCGGCTGCATGCTGGTGCTCAAAGACAGGGCAAGGGTGCGCAGGCTGACCCTCGTGTCGGGCAGCCAATCCCCGTCGACGATGCGCAATTCGAGGGCCTGATAGACCTGCTGGGCGAGCGTCGGGGCCTTGTCGATGTCGGCAGGGCGATCTTCCGGCGAGCCCGGCGACTCTGCATCCGTGGGCGTTTCCAGGCTCACCGGTCTTTTCTCTCGTGGTCGGGCGGACAGCCGACGGGCCGCCATCCTACGTCCGTGCGCTGGCTGCGCAAGCGGCTGGGGATCCGCCGCTTGCGCGAGCCCTTGCGGAGCGCCGCGTCAGGACGCGGCCAGGCGGGTGAGCTCCGGCGTCGCTGCCTCGAGGCCGGCGGCGAAACGGTCGATCGCGAGATCGCAGTCCGCCTTGGTGATGCAGAGCGGCGGGGAGAACGAGATCACCTCGATGAAGGGCAGGGAGCGCACCATCACGCCCTGCTCGATCGCCTTGGCGGAGACCAGCCGGTGTGGTCCGGTTCCGGCGGCGAAGGGGCGCCGCTTCGCTCTGTCCGCCGTCAGCTCGACGCCGATCATCAGCCCCTTGCCACGGACCTCTCCGACGAACGGATGCTCGCCGATCCGCGCCTGGAGGCCGGCCAGGAGGTAGGCGCCCACGTCGGCGGCGTTGGCGACGAGGTCCTCGCGCTCCATGATGGCGAGGTTGGCGAGCCCGATCGCGGCGCCAACCGGATGTCCCGAGTAGGTGAAGCCGTGCATGACGGGCCCGTGCTCGGGCGACGCCTTCTCCAGCACGTTCCAGATCTTCTCGGAGATGACGGAGGCGGAGACGGGGAAGTAGGCGCTGGTGATGCCCTTGGCGAGCGTCACGATGTCGGGCTTCAGCTCATAGAGACCGGTGCCGAACCAGTGGCCCGTGCGGCCGAAGCCGGTGATGACCTCATCGGCGATCAGCAGGATGTCGTGCTTGTCGAGCAGCGCCTGGACGCGCGCGAAGTAGCCGGCCGGCGGCATGAGGACGCCGCCCGTGCCCATGATCGGCTCGGCGATGAACGCGCCGATCGTATCGGCACCTTCGCGCTCGATGATCGCCTCCAGCTCGGCAATCAGACGATCGCAGAACGCCGCCTCCGTCTCGTCGGGCTCGGCGAAGCGGAAATAGTGCGGGCAGCTCGTGTAGACCACGTCGGTCGTCGGCAGGCTCCAGGCCTTGTGGTAGGCGGGAATGCCCGTCAGCGTGGCAGCTGCTGCGGTCAGGCCGTGATAGCCGCCCTCCCGCGCGATGATCTTCTTCTTTTCCGGCGTGCCGCGCAGGTTGGCGTAGTAGCGAACCAGCTTGTAGTTGGTGTCGTTGGCGTCCGACCCCGACGTGCCGAAGAAGATGCGCTTCAGGTGCCGCGCGTTCGCCTGCTCGTGCAGGAGGCTCAGCACCTTGTCGGCCAGCTTGATCGTCGCCGGGTTCGACGAGGAGCCGAAGAGATGCCAGTAGTTGAGCTCGAGGATGGCGGCCTTTGCCGCCTCGGCGATCTCGGGCCGACCGTAGCCGATATTCACGCACCAGAGGCCGCCTGAGCAATCCACCAGCTCGCGGCCGCTGTGATCACGGAGGCGCACGCCGTGCGCGTTGTCCATGATCTGCGGCCCATTCCTCATATGGTCCGCGACCGAGGTCAGCGGATGGAACAGGCTGTTCCGGTCCATGTCCTCGAGGCGATAGTTGGCTGCTTCCTCCCGGATCGCATCGTCCAGCATCGACGTCTCGCTTGGTTGGCGGGCGCGCCGTCGAAGCCGGCCGCCCAAGGGGTGTGATCACAGCTCTATGTTGCGCGCGAGCGAAGACGTCAACGACCTTCTGCAAGCGACGGCGCAAGCATCGCGGGCCAACGGCATCAGCTGCGGTCGAGCTTGACGAACAGAAACCAGAAAAAGAAGCCCATCACAGGCAGCGTGACGAGGAGGATGATGGTCGCCAGCGCAAAGATGATCGGAACCTGCGACTGCTGCGATGCGGCCATCACCCAGTTGTAGATCGGCATCGTCGTCTCGACGCCACGCAGAAACAGCGACCTCAAGAGCTCGTTGAAGGAGAGCATGAAGCCGAAGATGCCGGCACCGAAGATGCCAGGCCTGAGGAGCGGCATCTCGATGTCCCAGAAGCGCTGCCACGGTGAGGCGCCCAGATCCTCGGCAGCCTCCAAGAGGCGCGTGTCGAAGCGGCTCCCGACGACGAGCACGAGAAGCATCGCGAAGGGCAGGGCCCAGATGAGCTGCGCCAGGAAGATGGACCAGAGCCCAAGGGTCAAGCCGAGCAGCGTGCGCAGGAAGATGAAGAGGGCCGCGCCCATCGTCAGCCCCGGCACGAAGAGCGGCAGGAGCGTTACCAGCAGCACGCCGCCCGGCCGTTTCATGCGCGTGATGGAGCGCCCCACCATCGGCGTGATGATCATGCACACCACCGCCACGAGGAAGCTCAGCCAGAGGCTGGACGACAGCGGCGCCAGCCAGCGCGGGTCGCTCACCAGCGCCCGGTAGTGCGTGAGGACGAGGGGATAGGGGATGCCCGAGAGCGGGTTCTCGCTGATCGACATGACCGCGAGCCAGACGACCGGCACGTAGATCATGACGATGGCGAAGTAGCCGGCTGCCTGGGCGGCGACAGACCAGCCCTTGGAGCGGCCGAGCCGGCGCCAGGTGCCGCTGCGATCGGCGGTCTTGCTCAGGGCAGGCAAAGCGATGGACGACGCCTGGGGATTGGCGCTCATCGGCGGATCGCCTGGAACGAGGTGGCGAGGTCGAACCGTCTGCGCGTGACCATGATGAGCGCTGCGAGGCACAGGCCGAGGAGCGCCACGACCACGGCCGACAAGGCGGCGGCGGTGGGGTATTTCAGGCCCTGGAGGGCGGAGCTCACCGAATCGCCGAGGAGATCGACGAAGCCTCCGCCCAGCATCTCCGGCTCGACGAAGGCCGCCATCAACGGCACCAAGGTGAACACGACACCGGCCACGATGCCGGGGAGCGAGAGGGGCAAGATCACATTGAAGAGCGTCTGCGCGGGGCTGGCGCCGAGGTCGCTGCTCGCCTGGATGTACTCGTCATCGACGAGCGCGATGATCATGAAAATGGGAAAGACCATGGTGGGGAAATAGCTGCCGAGCATGCCGAAATGCACCGCGAATTCCGAATAGAGCAGCCAGCTCACCGGCTCATGGACGATGCCGAGCCACATCAGGAGCGTGTTGACGATGCCGTTGGTGCCGAGGATCGAGCGCCAGACGATGATGCGGGACGACGCGTCGAGGAAGAAGGGTATCGTGAGCAGCGTGATCAGCAGGGCTTTCAGCGTCTTCGACTTGCAGCCCTTCGCCATCCACAGCGCGAACGGGAACGCCAGGGCGAACTCGATGACGGTCATCGTCGCAGCGACGCGGAGCGTGCGGACGGCCGACACCCAGCGACCGGACTCGATCAGCGACTGCCAGGTCGCAAGGGTCGGCTCGTAGACGATGCGGTAGGAGCGCACCTGCAGGAAGCTGAACATCACAATGACGACGAGCGGTGCCAGCACGAGGAAGGACCAGGCCGCCACGAACACCGGTACCGCCAGCCGCGAGGGGCTTACCCGATCCAGCACGCGCAGCGCCCATAGGCGTCCCGCTGTCGCGCCTGTTGCTGCCATCGTCATATCTCCGGCTTGAGGGAGCAGGGGACGCAGCCCCCTGCTCGTCTCACGCATGGAAGCCGGCCGAGCCGGCAGGCCTACAGGATCACGCGTTCAAAAAGCGCTGCCACTCCTCTTCCATGACATCGGCGTTCTTCGGCGTCGTCTTGCACCAGAAGGGCTTCTCGAACTTGCGGTCGACCTTCGTCTTCGTCCACTTCAGGAGCTCGATGTCCTCCTGGGGCCAGCCATTGTCTTCCGCGTACTTCACGCCGAGATCCATGTTGGGCCCAGCATAGCCACGCTGCTTAGCCTGGTAGGCGCGATACTCGCCATCGAGAAAATAGTTCAGGACCTTGTAGATGTTGTCCACGTTGCCACGCGTCATGGCCTTGGAGTGGACATAGGCCCCATGGCCCCACTTGTAGTAGCCCTCGATCGTGAACGCGTAGATCACGGTGTTGGGGCCGAGCGCGTTGTTCGCCTCCTTGGTCGCCGGCTCCCAACAGTTGATCATGTCGATCTCCTTGTTGGAAAGCAGCTGAACCTGCTCCTCGAACGCGGCGAAGATGGTGCGGAACTGGCCGGCGCGCTTGCGCCCCGCCAGATATTCGGCGACCTGGCGGGCCTCCTCCTTCTTGAGGTCCGCCGGATCCTCGATCTCGGCGAGCTTGTGATACTTCATATAGTTCGCCGTCTCCGACATCGACTGCAGCCAGCTGCGGTCGATCGCGACGCGACCCTTCACCTTGTCGCCCTCGAAGAAGGTCGTCCACGGGATCTCGTCGAGCCCGTTGGGGTTCGCGTCGATGGCGGCGGGGAAGTAGCCGAAGCAGTCACCATTGCCGATCACCGGCACGCCGTACTGCTTGCCGTCGGCGCGGATCAGGTCGGAGCGCTTCCACGTGTCCGGCGTGCGGTTCCACAGCTTCAGCTCGGGCTGATCCTCGACGATCTCGGCGTAGTAGCCTTCAGGCCCCAGGATATCCTCCGTGCCACCGTCGAAGATGAAGATGTCGTGCGTCGCACCGAGGTCGTTGGAGATGACGTCTCGCATGAAGACGCCGATATCGGCGTTCGTCGGCGTGTACTCCATCGTGACGCCGATGGACTTCGTCATGATCGACCAGTCTTTGAGCTGGGCGGTGGTCACGCCATAGCCCTTGACCGGCGTGTCGGCCGCCGCCCAGGCCTGCTGGCTGAGGCCGGGTATCGTGGCGGCGCCAGCGGCTGCCGTCAGCGAGAGCGCGGTCTTCATCAGCTCGCGGCGATTGATCCCGCGGGGGCCGGTGTCGAATGTATCTTCAGTCATCGGCTTCTCCAGATGTGCCGCGCTCCCGGTGAGGGCGGTGCCGGCGGTGGCGCAATGCCTCCGCGCTCAGACGCTCATGACCATGCATTCGTCGGTCTTCCACCAGACGTAGCCCTTGCTGCCGGCGGAGGATCGGGAATCCCAGAGCCGCACCTTCATCGGCCCGATCGCGGTGATGACGTTGCGGTCGAGATACTTGCCCTTGTAGATCGCGCTATCGAGCTGACAGGGGAGCGTGTTGATGCCGGCTGCCCTGGGCTCGGCGTCGGCGATGTTGAGGCGCTCGGCGCGGACGCCGACGGCGACCTTGGCGCCGGGGGCCTGGCTGGCCTTGCCGGACCAGCGGCCCGACACGGTCACCGGCCCGACCCGCGCCACGGCGTTCTGGCCCTCCAGCGAGACCAGCTCGCCATCCATCAGGTTCTCCACGCCCATGAAGCTTGCGGCGAACCGGCTGACGGGGCGGTCGAAGATCGCCGAGGGCGGCCCCGCCTGCTCGATCTTGCCCTTGCGCATGAGGATGATGCGATCGCTCATCGTCAGCGCTTCTTCCTGGCTATGGGTGACGTAGACGAAGGTCATGCCGAGCCGCTTATGGATGTCCATCAGCTCGACCTGCATGTCGACGCGCAGCTTCTCGTCGAGGGCGCCCAGCGGCTCGTCGAGCAGGAGGATCGAGGGGCGCGGCACGAGCGCACGGGCGAGCGCCACGCGCTGACGCTCGCCGCCGCTCAGCTGGTGGATTTTGCGGTCGTGCTTGTCGGCGAGGCGGACGAGCTTCAGCGCCTCCATGGCGCGCCGCTCGCGCTCCGCCGCCGCCACGCCCCGCACCTTCAGCCCGTAGGCGACGTTGGCGCCGACGCTCATGTGCGGGAACAGCGCGTAGCTCTGGAACACCGTGGTGCAGTCGCGCAGGAAGGCCGGCACCTCGCGGACATCGACGCCGTTCAGCCTGAGCGCGTCGATCTGGTAGGGCGCCTCGAGCCCGGAGATGAGCCGCAGCAGGGTCGTCTTGCCCGAGCCGCTCTCGCCCAGGATCGTCAGGAACTCGCCGGGAGCTGCCGTGACCGAGACGCCATCGAGCGCCACCACCCCGTCATAGGCATGGACGGCGTTGATCACCTCGAGCATCGGCTGAGGAGCGGCAGAGGCGGATGGCGCAGTCGTTGCCGGCTCGCTGGAGGCGCTTGCGGGGGCAAGGGCGACTGCGTCCTGCGGCATTCGGCACCTCTCGTCGTAGCCGGTCATTCGATGTGATCACAACGCAATGTCCGTGCCAGAGCCGGGGTTGTCCCGAATGGCGCCGACCCTGTCGTCGTGACTCAGGAGCGCGCTCCGGCATGGTCCTTCATGCGGCACTGCTGTGATCACAGATCGTGCAGATGCGCCTAATTCGTCGCCACCGCGCGGTCGGCCAGCGCGAGCGCGGCACCGACGCCCAGCAGGCGACCGCCCTGCGACACGCTGTTCACGAGGGCGGCCCTCAGAACGGCTAAGGGGTCCAAAAGGGCCTCGGGCGCAACGAAGCGGTGGGTCTCCGCATCGAAACAGAGCTCCTGCTCGTCCGTCGCCAGGCGGTGGACCACGGGCCTGCCGTCGACGCCGGCATTGACGGCAATCGCGTGGACGGGCGCGCCGAGCGCGGCGGCGAATGCCTGCCCGACCAGGCGGCCGGCAAGGCCTGCCGGCAGATGCGGCTCGGCGCGCCTGCCGGCGCGGACGAGTGCCGCAGCTCCACCGGCGAGAACGCCATCCGCCTGGGCCGCGCGCACGGCTGCGGACGCCGCCTTCGCGCGGTCGAGGCGCTGCGCCATCTCCGTTGCGGTGGTGCCGCCGATCCGTGCCGTCGCGATGCCGGCGCTGAGACGGGCGAGGCGCTTGCGGTGCTGCTCGCGGTCGAAGCTGAGGTGCTTCTCCCGCGCTATGTCATCGCGAATCCGTCTTGCGCGGCTCGCGACGGCATCGGCGTCGCCTTTGCCGCCGATGATGGTCGTGGCCGACCGTGTGATTCGCACCTTCCGCGCGCGGCCGGCCATCTGCGGCCGCAGATGCTCGAGGCTGGTGCCCAGCTGCTCGGCGATGACCATCCCGCCGGTGGCGACGGCGATGTCCTCGAGCATCAGCTGCCGCCACGGGCCGACGCCCGGCGCCTTGACGGCGGCCACCTTGAGCCCGGCGCGCTGCTTGTTGACGATCAGCGTCGAGAGCGCGTCGGCGCCTACCGATTCCGCGATCAGCACGAGGCCGCGATCGGCCTTCGCGATCATCCGCAGCGCCGGCAGGATCGACCCGAGATCGTTGATCGGCCCGAGATGCAGCAGGAGCAGCGGGTCCTCGATCTCGACGCATTGCGTCTCGGAATCTGCGAAATAGGGCGACAGCCAGCCTTGATCGAGGTGCAGGCCGTTGTCGCACTGGAGATGGTCCTCGGCGTCGTTGCCCTCCTCCACGAGGACGAGACCATCGAGCCCTACCCGGATGTGCGCGTCTGCCATGAGCGCGCCGATCGCCTGGTCGCCGCCGGCGGCCTGCGTGGCGATGCGGATGAGCTCCGCATCGCTCGCCACCGGCCGGGAAGCGGCCTCGAGCTCGGCCACCACCCGGCGGCAGTGGGCGTCGATCACCTCCTGCAGCTCGGCCAGCGACAGGCCGGCCAGGACGGCGCGCTGGCCGGCGCGCAGGAAGGCGCGCGCCATGACGATGGCCGTGCTCGTGCCGTCGCCGACCTCGTCCGTCGTCCGCCAGGCGAGGTCGCGCATCGCCAGCACGCCGGCCTGCGCGCCGCTGTCGGCGAGGTCGAGGTTCTGCATCACGGCATAGCCGTTGCGCACCATGAGCGGGGCCGGAATGCGAGCGGCCGACGAGCACGGCGCGGCCCGCCGGTCCGAGCGTCGTGGCGACGAGGTCCGCCGCCATATCCACCCCCTGCGCCAGCGGGGCGACGGCTTCGCTGCCCAAACGAATGATCTTCGCGGCCATCGGCACCCCCTCGGGACTGGCTGAACTGGGAGCAGCACGTGCATGCGGCGTGCCAAGCGGGAGGCGGTCGCTGGCATGGCTCTTGCTCTGTGATCACAGTCTGGCGTTGGCAGCGTGATCACACTTAGAGTGCCTTGTGATCACACGTTGGCGGGCTTTGCTGCGATCACAAGGCGGAGGAGTCGATGAAGGGCACGGCGATGATGATGCGACTGGCATGCGATACCGGTGGCACGTTCACGGATCTCGTCGTGGAGGACGGGGATGAGATTCGTCTCTTCAAGTCTTCCACGACACCCGACGACCCGGTGCGTGGCGTGCTCGACGCGCTGGGCCTCGCGGCCGCTCACTATCGCCAGCCGACGAAGGAGTTTCTCGCTCGCGCCAGCATGTTCGTGCACGGCACGACGCGGGCGATCAACGCGATCCTCACCGGCAACACTGCCAAGACCGCCTTCCTCACGACCGAAGGCCACCCCGACATCCTGGTGATCCGCGAAGGCGGCCGCATCGAGCCCTTCAACTTCTCCGTGCCCTATCCCGAGCCCTATGTGCCACGCCGGCTCACCTTCGAGATTCCGGAGCGGATCGACGCCACGGGCCGCGTGCTCCAGGCGCTGGACGAGGACGCCGTCCTTGCGGTGATCGAGACGCTCAAGGCGCGTAAGGTCGAGGCCGTCGGCGTCTGCCTGCTGTGGTCCGTGATGAACGGTGCCCACGAGCGTCGCATCGGCGAGCTGCTCGCCGAGCACGCTCCGGAGATCGCGGTCACCCTCTCGCATGAGCTCAATCCGACGCTGCGCGAGTATCGGCGTGCCTCGGCGACGGTGATCGACGCCTCGCTGAAGCCCCTGATGTTCAGCTACCTCGACGGCCTGACGCGACGACTGCGCGAGGCGGGCTTCTCCGGCCGCACCTTGATGGTCACGTCCGGCGGCGGGATCATGGATGCGGAGGCCGTGGCGCGCGCCCCGATCCACTCCATCAACTCCGGCCCGTCGATGGCCCCGGTCGCCGGCCGCTTCTTCGCGCTGCGCGACTTCGACAATGCGGCGGCCATCGTGGCCGACACGGGCGGGACCAGCTACGACGTCAGCCTCGTACGCGACGGACGGATTCCCTGGACCCGCGAGACCTGGCTCGGCCAGCGCTTCCGCGGCCACATGACCGGCTTTCCATCCGTCGACGTGAAAAGCATCGGTGCGGGCGGCGGCTCGATCGCCTGGGTCGACAGCGGTGGCCTGCTGCAGGTGGGTCCGCGCAGCGCAGGCTCGGTGCCCGGCCCGGTCGCCTACGGCAAGGGTGGAACCGAGCCGACCGTGACCGACTGTGCCTTGATCCTGGGCTACATCGATCCGGACTTCTTCCTCGGCGGTGCCATGGCGTTGGACCGCGACGCCGCGGAAGCGGCGCTCAAGGAGAAGGTGGCCGACAGGATCGGGCTCTCCGTCGAGGAGACAGCGGCCGCCGTGATGGCGCTCGCCTCCGAGAAGATGGTGGGTGCGATCAGCGAGATCACGGTCAACCAGGGCATCGACCCGACCTCCGCCGTCCTGATCGGCGGCGGGGGCGCCGCGGGCCTGAATGCGGTCGCGGTCGGCCGGCGCCTCGGCTGCGCCGGGGTGCTCATCCCCGAGACGGGCGCCGTGCTCAGCGCCTCGGGCGCCCTGATGTCGGAGCTTTCCTCCGACTACGCGCAGATGCTGTTCACGACGAGCAGCCGTTTCGCTTTCGACGAGGTGAATGCGGTCCTCGAGGCGCTGGAGGCGCGGTGTGAGGCCTTTGCCAACGGGCCGGGCGAGGGGGCTCTCGAGGCCGTCATCGAGTTCTCCGTGGAGGCGCGCTACCCGCACCAGATCTGGGAGATCGAGGTGCCGATGACGGTGCGCAGGCTGACGGACGAGGCGGATCTCGTCGCCCTGAAGCAGGCGTTCCATGAGACGCACAAGATGATCTTCGAGATCAGCGATCCGCATTCGGAGATCGAGCTCGTGACGTGGCGGGCGAAGGTGCGTTGCCGACTGCGCGAGGGCAACACGGGGCGTCTCGCGAGCGCCGACGTGACCAAGCCCATCACCTCGAAGCGGAAGGTCTACTTCGTGGATACCGGCTGGGTCGACGCCGACGTCGTGCGCTTCGAGACGATGGCGCCGGACCAGCCGGCCGCCGGACCTGCGATCGTCGAATCCTCCTTCACGACGGTGGTCGTCGACCCAGGCACCAGCGCCCGCCGCACCGCAGGCGGCGGCCTGAGCGTGACGTTCTGAGGGCCACTGGCATGGACATGGCGTCTCCCAAGCCGCTGCGCGACGGCGTCCGCACGGCCATTCTCTCGAGCCGCATGGAGAGCATCGCGCGGAAGATGCAGAACACGCTCTTTCGCACCGCGCGCTCCGGCATCCTGAACACCGCGCACGACTTCTCCTGCGTCATCCTGACCGCCGACTGCAGGCTGCTGGCCGCGGCGGAGAGCCTGCCGATCCACACGCTGATCGGCCCCGATCTCATGTGCAAGGCGATCAAGCGGCATCACCCGGAGCTGCGTCGGGGCGATTGCTTCCTTCACAACAGCCCCTATGAGGGCAACTCGCACGCGGCCGACCACAATCTCATCGTCCCGGTCGTCGACGATGAGGGTGTCCTGCGCTTCTTCGTGCTCGCCAAGGCGCATCAGGCGGACTGCGGCAACTCGCGGCCGACGACCTATCTGGGCGACGTCGTCGACGTCTACGAGGAAGGCGCGCTTATCTTCTCGGCGACGAAGATCCAGTCGGACTACAAGAACAACGACGACATCATCCGCATGTGCAAGGCGCGCATCCGCGTGCCCGAGCAATGGTGGGGCGACTATCTGGCCTCGCTCGGCTCGGTGCGCATCGGCGAGCGCGAGCTCCTGGATCTCGGCCGGGAGGTCGGATGGGACACGCTCGAGGACTATGCCGAGGCGTGGTTCGACTATTCGGAAGGCAAGATGATCGACGCGCTGCGGAAGCTGCCCAGCGGCCGCACCGTCGTGCATACGGCGCACGATCCTTTCCCGGGCGTGCCCGACGGCATTCCGACCAAGGTCGATGTGACGCTGGACTCGGCGAACGCCAAGATCATCATCGATCTGCGCGACAACCCCGACTGCCAGCCGTCCGGCCTCAACCTCACCGAGGGCACCGCGATCAGCGCCGCGATGGTGGGCATCTATAACGGCATCATCGACCACAGCGTGCCGGCCAATGCCGGCAGCTTCCGCCGGCTCGAGGTGCTGGTCAGGGAGAATTGCTGTGTCGGCATCCCGCGTCATCCGGCCTCCTGCTCGGTGGCGACGACCAACCTTGCCGATCGGGTGTCCAATCCGGTCCAGCGCGCGATCGCGGAGATCGCCCCCGGCTTCGGCATGGGCGAGACCGGGCCGATCCAGCCGCCCGGCATGGGCGTGATCTCCGGCCGCGACCCGCGCAACGACGACGAGCCCTTCGTGAACCAGGTCCATATCGGCGTGACCGGGGGTGCGGGCACCCCGGTGACCGATGGGTTCCTGTCGATCATTCACGCGGGAAATGCCGGCATGTGCCGGATCGATTGCGTGGAGGTCGACGAGCTGCACCATCCGATCTTCGTCAAGACGCGGCACCTGATGACGGATACGGAGGGTGCCGGCACCTTCCGAGGAGCACCCTCCGCCTATGCGGAGTTCGGGCCGGTCGAGGGCTGCACGATGAAGGTCCTCTATACCGCCGACGGCACCATCAATGCGGCGGCCGGTGCCCGCGGCGGTGGTAGCGGTGGGCCTGCAAGGGCGATGAAGCGCGAGCACGACGGCAGCCTGACGGACCTGCCCGCCTGCTACGGCGTGACCCTTCGGCCGGGCGAGCGGGTGGTCTCCTACTCCGCCGGCGGGGGCGGTTACGGGCCGCCGGTCGAGCGCGACACGGCCCGCGTCCTCCACGACATCGCCGAAGGCTGGATCAGCACCGGGCGGGCGGCGGAGATCTATGGCGTCGTCACGTCCGGCTCGATCGCGGACGACACGCTGGCGGTCGATCCGGTCGCCACCGCAGCACGGCGCGCCAGCCTGCGCGAGGGCCACGAGCAGAAGGGAAAGGTCGCATGAGCCTTGCCGAAGCCGACATCAGGAGCGAGCCTTCCGCCCCGGCGACGGACGCGTCGGGCTGGTCGCATGCGGGCGTGCGGACCGCGATCATCTCCAACCGCATGGAGAGCATCGCGCGCAAGATGCAGAACACGCTCTTTCGCACGGCGCGCTCCGGCGTCCTCAACACCGCGCACGATTTCTCCTGCGTCATCCTCACGGCGGACTGCGAGCTTCTCGCCACCGCCGAAAGCCTGCCGATCCACACGCTGATCGGCCCGGACATCATGTGCCGGACCGTGCGCAGCTATCATCCCGAGCTGAAGGCCGGGGACTGCTTCCTGCACAACAGTCCCTACGAGGGCGATTCGCATCCGGCCGACCACTGCCTCATCGTTCCCGTGGTGGATGATGAGGGGATCGTCCGCTTCTTCGTGCTGGCGAAGGCGCACCAGGCGGATTGCGGCAACTCGCGCCCGACGACCTATATGGGGCACGCTTCCGACGTCTATGAGGAAGGTGCGCTCATCTTCTCGGCCGCGAAGATCCAGTCGGGCTACCGGGACAATGAGGATCTCATCCGCATGTGCCGCGCCCGCATCCGCGTGCCGGAGCAGTGGTGGGGCGACTATCTGGCGACGCTTGGCGCCGTGCGCATCGGCGAGCGCGAGCTCCTCGAGCTCGGTCGGGAGGTGGGCTGGGATACGCTCGAGGACTATGCCCGGACCTGGTTCGACTATTCCGAGCGCAAGATGCTGGACGCGATCAGCCGGCTGCCCTCCGGCAAGGTCACCGTCCATTCAGCCCACGACCCGTTCCCCGGCGTGCCGGATGGCATCCCGGTCAAGCTCGACCTCGAGATCGACGCTGAGAACGGCCGTATCACCGTCGACCTCAGGGACAATATCGATTGCCAGCCCTGCGGCCTGAACCTGTCGGAGGGCTGCGCGCACACCGCGGCAATGGTCGGCATCTACAACGGCATCATCGACCACAGCGTGCCGGTCAACGCCGGCAGCTTCCGCCGCATCGAGGTGCTGCTGCGGGAGAACTGCGTCGTGGGCATCCCGCGCCACCCGCACTCCTGCTCGGTCGCCACGACCAACCTCGCCGATCGCGTCGCCAACCCGGTGCAGCGCGCCATCGCCGAGATCGCGCCGGGGTTCGGCATGGCCGAGACCGGGCCGATCATGCCGCCTGCCATGGGCGTCATCTCGGGCCGCGATCCGCGCAACGGCGAGCCCTTCGTCAATCAGGTCTTTCTCGGCATCACCGGCGGGGCCGGCACCGGGGTCACCGACGGCTTCCTCACGATCATCCATGTGGGCAATGCCGGCCTCTGCCGTCAGGACAGCGTCGAGGTCGACGAGCTCCACCACCCGATCTTCGTCAAGGAGCGGCGCCTCATCACGGACAGCGAGGGGCCAGGCGAGTTTCGCGGCGCGCCCGCCGCCTATGCCGAGTTCGGCCCGATCGAGGGTTGCTCGATGGAGGTGATCTACACGGCCGACGGCACAATCAACCCGGCCCTGGGCGCGCGCGGCGGCGGTGCAGGGGCCCTGTCCGCGGCGTTCAAGCGCGAGCTGGATGGCAGCCTGACGAGCCTGCCCAACTGCTATGGCGTGAAGCTCGAGCCTGGCGAATATGCGGTCTCCCATTCGGCAGCCGGCGGTGGCTACGGCTTGCCGCATCGTCGCGATCCCGAGCGCGTGCTTCACGACGTCAAGGAGGGCTGGGTGAGCGTCGAGCGGGCGGGCGAGGTCTACGGTGTCGCCTTCTCGGGCGAGGGCGACGATCTTACGGTCGACACTGCTGCTACGGCGGCGTTGCGCGAGAAGGCGGCAGCCTAGAGGAGAGGTCGGCATGACGGGCATGGGCGAGACGGACTGGTCCGCGGGCGCGGCCTATATCGACGGCAAGGTCATGCCGCTCAGCGAGGCAAAGATCCCGATCACCGAGTGGGGCTATCGCCGCTCCGACGTCACCTATGACGTGGTGGGCGTCTACTACGGCGCCTTCTTCCGCCTCGACGACCATCTGCGGCGCTTTCGCGCTTCGATGAACAGCCTCAGGATGAGCCCGCCCGAGAGCGACGAGGACATCGCCCGCATCCTCACCGATCTCGTCCGCCGCACGGGCCTGCGCGAGGCCTATGTGGCGATGGACTGCCTGCGCAGCCGTCCGCCGCGCGGCATGCCGATGAGCCCGGCCAACGCACGCAGCTATCTGAGCTGCTTCGTGATGCCGTGGGTCTGGCTCTTCTCCGAGGAGCAGCAGGCGCGCGGCGTCCACGCGATGATCGCCAAGACGCCGCGCATCCCGGCCAACTCGGTCGATCCGACGGTGAAGAACTTCCATTGGGGCGACCTCACGGCGGCGCTCTTCGAGGCGCACGACGCCGGCTTCGACACGGCGGTGCTGCTCGACCATGAGGGTTTTCTGACCGAGGGACCGGGCTACAACGCCTTCGCGGTCATCGACGGCACGGTCGTCTCGCCGCCGCGTGGAGCGCTGGAGGGCATCACGCGCCTCTCCGTGAAGGAGCTGTGTGAGGAGCTGGGCATTCCCCATGCCATCCGGCCGATCTCCCGTGCCGAGCTCGAGGACGCCGACGAGATCTTTTTCTCGACCACCGCCGGCGGGGTCATGCCGGCAAGCCGGCTCGGCGCGCGGATCCTCGGCAACGACCGGCCGGGGCCGATCTCGGCACGGCTGCGCGAGACCTTCTGGGAAAAGCGCCGCCAGGGCTGGCACGCGACGCCGATCGATTATGAGGCGGTTCGGTAACAGCTTCTGAGGCCAGCTCGCGAGGGGCGGCTCTTGATCACGAGGGGCCCCGTGCGCTCGGGCCCTCAAGGGCAATCCGGGGCACGGCAGCCCTTCAGGCGAGGGCGCGGGGTCGCTCGGGGAGACGATCGCCGGCGCGAAAGAAGACCAGGTGCTCGAGCGGGCAGGCGACGAAGGTCTGGGCGCCAAGCTGCGTGGCGACGTCGGCCGCGATCTTGGCCTTGAGCTGGGTCGCGCCTACCGAGAGCGTGAGAAGGTGCTGCCCGCCGATGCTGACCGAGCGGCGCAGCACACGGGCCTGCACGGTCTCCGGTCCCGCCGCCGGCGCCACCCGGACATATTCCGGCCGGATGCCGATGCGCAGCCCGTCGCTGCCGCCGGCGGGCACGGCCAGGGGATGGGAAAGAGCGTCGAAATGGAGGGCGCCGCTCCGGCTGTCCTGCGGCGAGAGGAAGTTCATGCCGGGATTGCCCAGGAACCAGCCACCGAACTCGCTGTTCGGCTCGTCATAGAGCTGGCGCGGCGTTGCGCACTGGACGATGCGCCCGTCGCGCATCAGCGCGATCTGGTCCGCCAGGGTCATCGCCTCGGTCTGGTCGTGGGTGACGTAGACCACCGTCTGGCGGATGTGCCGGCGCATCTCCTTGAAGGCGCGGATCAGCTGCAGCTTGGCGTTCATCTCGACATTGGTGGTGGGCTCGTCGAAGAGCGTGACCGCGGAGTGGCGTGCCATCGCACGGCCGACGGCCACCTTCTGGCGCGTCCCGATATCGAGCTGGCCAATGCGCTTGTCCCGCTCGGCGCCGAGCTGCAGCACCTCGAGCACCTCCTCGACCCGGCGCCGGCGCTCCTCGGCGGCGAGCCGGCGATCGTTTTTCAGAGGCAGCTCGAGATTCTCCCGCACGGTGAGCGTGCGGTACATGACCGGATACTGGAACACCATGCCGACGTCCCGTCGGCGCGGCGGCAGAGCGGTCACGTCGCGGTCGCCGAAGAGGATTCGTCCCGAGCTCGGCGTCTCCAGTCCCGCCACCATCCGCATGAGCGTCGTCTTGCCGCAGCCGGAAGGCCCGAGCAGGCAGGTCACCGTGTTCTCGGGAAAGCTGATCGAGATGTCGCTGACCGCGACCACGCTGCCGAAGCGGCGGGAGAGGCTCTCGATGCGGATCTCAGCCATGGCCCAGCCCCCTGCCGCGGCCGACCCGTCGGCCGCTTGCACGATCGAAGACCAGGATCCGCTCGGGGCGCAGGCTGAAGGCGAAGCGGTCGCCCAGATCCATCCGCGCCATCGTGGCCGCCGGCACGGTGGTGACAAGCGTCTGCCCGGCAGCGGTCAGGTAGACGACGGCCTCCGAGCCCAGATGCTCGATCAGCGCGATCTCGCCCTCCATCGCCGACCCGCGCCCGTCGTTCCCGGGTGCCAGGTGCTCGGGACGGACCGCCAGCGTCACCTCGCCTGGACGACCGGAGGGGCCGTTGCCGCCGTGCTCGAGCGCTACGTCGAGCTCGAAGAGCGGCGTCGTGCAGCGACCGCTTCCGGCGTCGAGCCGCCCCTCGATGAGGTTGCAGCGGGGAAAGCCCACGAGCTCGGCCGAGCGGACATGCGATGGCTCGTGATAGACCGCATCCACCGCGTCCGCCTGCAGCACGAGGCCCTCGTCCATCACGACCAGGTTCTCGGCCATGACCAGCGCCTCCAGCGAATCGGAGGTGATGTAGAGAAAGGTGGCGCCGAGCTCCGCGCGGATGTCCTTCAGGTCCTCCATCAGGCTCTCGCGGAGCTTGAAGTCGAGCCCGACCAGCGGATCGTCGAGGATGAAGATGTCGGCATTCTTGAGGATGCCGCGGGCGATGGCGGCGCGCTGCTTCTCGCCGCCGCTGAGCTCGCTCGGGCGCTTTTGCAGCAGCGGCTCGATGCGCAGGACCGCGGCCGTCTGGGCCACCCGCCGGGTGATCTCGGCTTTCGGTACGCCCTGCAGGGCCATCGGGTAGGCGATGTTGTCGAAGACGCTCATATGCGGGAAGAGCGCGAAGGACTGCGGCACGTAGCCGATCGTCCGCTCGGCGGCGGCCACCCCGGTGATATCCACCTCATCGAAGAGAATGCGACCCGCGCTCGGGGCCTCGAGGCCGACCAGCACGCGCATCAGCACGGACTTGCCGCTCCCGGGTGGGCCGCAGAAGACCGTCAGGGTCTCGGGCTCGATCTCGAGATCGACGCCGCCCAAGGCCACCTTGTCCTTGTAGGCCTTGCTCACATGCTCGAAGCGGATGCTCGTCATGCTCAGCGCCCCAGCTGGGCCAGATAGGGTACCAGGACGATGCCCAGACCGAAGACCAGGGCGACCACGGCCATCAGGATGCAGAAGATGCGGACGGCCCGCCAGCCGCGCGCATCGCGCGGGACGTTGCCGACGCCGATGTTGGCGATCGTGGCGCAGATGACCGTGAACATGCCGATCCGATAGAGCCCGAAGCTCCATTGCTGGGTGATGAGCGCGAAGCCGATGACCATGAGGACGATCAGCGCCGTCTCGAGCAGGAAGAGGGTACGGCTCTCGCCCATGGCTCACACCTCGCCGCGCACGGTGCCGAAGGTCATCCCGACCAGCAGATAGCGCTGGAAGAAGTAGACCGCGAGGATCGGGGGCAGGATGTAGACGGTGGTGAGCGACGACAGGAAGGTCCAGTCGATCCCGCCGCCATTGGAGAGGCCCGTCGCGAGCGCCACCGGGATGTTGGAGGTCGAGATGCCACCGATGATGTAGTTGAAGAGGAACTCGTTCCACACAAAGATGAAGTTGAAGATCAGCGCCGCCACCACGCCGGGGAAGGCCTGCGGCAGGATCAGGCGAAGGATGATGCCGAGCCACGAGGCCCCGTTGGCGAGCCCGGTCTCATCGAACCGCTCCGAGACGCCGTCGATGAAGCCCTTCAGGATCCAGACGGAGAAGGGGATCGAGAACATCGCGTAGAAGAGCACCATGCCCGGATAGGTGTCCTTCCAGCCGAAGCCCACATACATGAGATAGACCGGCAGCACCGCGGCCGCCCCCGGCAGCATGCGGATCGACAGCAGCAGGAACATCAGGAAGTTGGTGGCCGCCGGCTTGAAGCGGGAGAAGCTGAAGGCGGCCAGGAACGAGACCGCGACGGCGATCACCACGGCCAGCACGGAGAGGAGGACGCTGTTGAAGAGCTGCCGCTCAAAGTCGGCGGTGGCAAAGAGGCGTGCATAGTTCTTGAGGGTCGGCTCGAAGAAGAGCAGCGGTGGCACCGCCAGGATCTGGCTGTCGGTCTTGAACGAGGCCAGCATGATCCAGAACACGGGTGCGAAGAAGATCAGCACCACGAGCCACAGGACGGCGTGGTAGGCATGCAGGCGCCAGCCGGTCATCCCGCGATCTCCATCTTCCGCTCACGCAGCTGAAGGACGAAAAGGAAGATGATCGTGAAGGCGATCGAGATCAGGAGAAGCACGACCGCGAGGGCCGAGGACGAGCCCATGTTGAACAACTCGAAGGCGTGGCGGTAGAGCGTGATGCCGATGAGCTGCGTTGCCGTGCCCGGTCCGCCATAGGTCATGTCGTAGATGAGGTCCGTGGTCTTGAAGGCATCGATCGTCCTGAGGAGGATGCCCAGCATCAAGATGAACTTGCCGTGGTAGAGGATCACGAGCCTCAGCTTCTGCCACCAGGAGAGGCGGTCGATCTCCGCTGCCTCCAGCTCCGCCTTGGGCACCGATGCCAGGGCTGCGAGCGTCATCAGGACCATGAAGGGCGTCCACATCCACACGTCGACAGCGAGCACGGCGCCGAAGGCGGTGTTGGCGTTGCCCAGGAAATTCACTGAAGGCAGGCCGACCGAGCGCATCAGGTAGCCCAGCACGCCGAAGGTCGGATCGTAGATGAGGCGCCAGAAAGTGCCAGCGGCCACCGGCGTGATGACCATCGGCGAGAACAGCAGCGTCAACGCGAGACGCCGTGCCGGCAGCTTCTGGCTGCCCCAGAAGAGCATGCCCAAAAGCACGCCCAGCAGGGTCTCGATGCCGACCGCCAGGACGACGAAGATGAAGGTGCGGCTGAGATCCAGCCAGATCTGGCCGTCGCCCAAGAGGCTTCGATAGTTGTAGAGGCCCGAGAAGATGGGGGCCCGGCCGCTGGTGAGCGAGAAGCGATAGAAGCTCAGGCCCAAGAGCCACAACGTCGGGATCGTGTTCCAGACGACAAAGAAGATGAGCACCGGCAGGAGGAGGAGGGTCGGCAGGATCTCCCGCCGACCCAGGAATGCGCGAAACCGCCCGACGCGCCCGGACGGCCGACGCCGCGACCCGCCGGGCGCAGCCTTCGCTCTGGCCATCTCGACGGCCATGACGGCGCGGCCCCCCGACCCGCTAGAGCATGAGCCCAGTGCACTTGCCGGACGGCTCGGTCTGCGCGGTGCCTTCCTCGAAGAGGATCTTCTGCTGCTGACAGGCGGTCCACTGCAACGCGTGCAACGGGTCCTTGATCTGGCCCGTATAATAGCCGGTGAACGCCTGCTGCTGGTCGCTCAGCATCTCCGAGTACTTTGGATCATGCCAGAAGTCACTGCTGCGCTTGAGCATGAATTTGTAGGTGCGGTTCCACGGATGGATGCCGTCGAAGTCGGGATTTTCCAGCGTCGCCTTGTCGCAGGCGTTACCGCCCTGCTTGACGTACTCGAGCTGGGTCTCGGGCAGGTACCACCACTTCATGAAGTCGATGGCGACCTGCATGTGCTCCTTGTCGTTGAAGGCGTTGATCACCCAGGGCTGACCGCCGATGATGTAGTTGCGCTTCTTCTCCCCGTCCTTGTTCTTGAAGGACGGAGGCGGCACGACCATCACCTTGTCCTTCAGGCTGTCGGGGATCATGGTTGCGCCGGTCGCTACCCACTGCCACGCGGAGAAGACCTTTCCCTGCGTGAACGCGTCGATCACCTCCGCGATAAAATAGTTGAGCGCGCCCGATGGCTGGTAGGGCAGGAGGTCCTTGTAGAGGGTCATCGCATGCGCGTTTGCCGGCGTGTCGAGAATGCCCTCGACCTGACCGGTCTTGGGATCCCAGACATCGCCACCCAGGCTTCGCATGACGGAGATGGTGGGACAGCTTGCCGCGTCGTACTCGCGGGAATATTGCGCGGCCAGCCCGTTATAGCCCTTCTCCGGGCGATTGAAGAAGGCCCAGAGGTCCTTCCACTGCTCATAGTCCATGGCCTCGAAATCCTCCCAGGTCTTGGGAAGATCGCGGCCATGCTTGGCCTTGAAGGCGTCGTTCTCGCCCGGGCCGTTCAGGATGTCCGTGCGCACAAAGATGCCGTAGGTGTCGCCGACCTGCGGGAACCCATAGAGATTGTCGGTGCCGTCGGGGAACACCTGATAGCTGGTGCGCACCGAATCGGAATACCACTGGATGTTGAGCTCGGGGTTCTTGGCGATCACGTCGTTGAGCTTCAGGATCCACTTGGGCGTCGCCAGCGCGCCCAGCCATTGGCTGTCGCTGATGATGACGTTGTATTCCTGGCTGCGCGTCGCGAGCGAGGTGGCCGCCTTCTGGAAGAGGGCACCGAACGGCGCGCCGGCGAAGGAGAAGCTGACGTCGTAGCCGTACTTGTCCTTGGCGTACCGCGCGAACTCGGGCGACATGTCGACTCCGAGCTTGCTCGGCAGCCAGCCGGCGACGCCCAGCAGCGACATGTGGATGGACTTGCCGGCCAGCGGATGGTTCTTCTCGCTCGCGGAAAACGCGTAGCGTGGCAGCGCTATCGCAGCGGCCGCTCCGGCGCCCACCGTGGCCGTGCCTTGAAGCAGCCGACGCCGGCTGAGGCCGGAGACGGCTTCGCCATCGCTCGACTGCGCCTGCACGCCGAGCTTCTCACTCCTGTCCTTCATGGATCCTCCCTTATTCTATTCAGGCCGGCCTTGTGCACAGCCACCGGCTCGAGCGGCCCATCTGCTGAGGGTCGTTCCAGTCTGCCTGCGACAAGTCTACGTGCTGTTCCACCGTTGGCAAGTGGTGTTGCTGTCGTCTGCTAAGGGCGCTCTTTTCTGTATTGTTCTTCATGACGAACTTTTCATGTTCTCTTGTGTCTGGCGGCTGGACGGTGTGGCACGAGATCACGAAGAGGGTATAGGAACAGGCCATGCTTACGGAGATCCACTTCGGGAGCCCGGGCCATTACCGTCGATCGGGAGACGAGACGCGATGAGGTGCTGTTTGCCCGGCTGCCAAGCGGGTTTCGCGTGGTTCGTGCGTCGTGCGCTTGGCCCCCGTCGAGACTGTAGGGTCGCGCGAGCCGCCGCCTCGGAGCGAGCCTATGGGCCCCGGCTGCGCAGCCTGGACAGGAGCCAAAACGCCGGCCAGCAGATGGACGGCGTTTAAGCTCCGATCGCCGCCGGGCCTGTCCGGCGGGCGGGAAGGCATTCACCGTCAGGCGTTGGGCCGGCAGGTCCCTGCAGGGGGTACCAGTCCTGTGCGGGCTCGACCGGGTGATGCCGACACGGTCAGACGACGATGTCGAGCTCTGGCGGCTCCCGTCCTTCAAGGACGGCCAGCATGTTGGCGACCATCCGCTTGATGGAGGGCACGAAGCCGTCCGCCGAGATCGCGCCCACATGCGGGGTCACGATGACGCGGTCGAGGCCGACGAGCGGGTTTCCCGACTCGGCCGGCTCCACGGCGAAGACGTCGACCGCAGCGCCGCGAAGGTGACCCGAGGCCACCGCTTCGGCCAGGTCGGCCTCGACCACCACGCCGCCGCGGGCCGCGTTCACGAGAATGGCGCCGGGCTTCATCCGTGCCAGCGTGTCACGGTTGATCAGGTTCCGCGTCTCGTCGTTCAGCGCGCAATGCAAGGAGATGGCGTCGGAGCTCTCCAGCAGCTCGTCGAACGAGGCGAGGCGGACGCCCAGCGCCTGCTCCTCCTCGGGCGAGAGCGGCGTGCGCTTGGAATAAAGGACAGTGCAGCCGAAGCCGGCCAGCAGCCGGGCCAGAGCCTTGCCGATATAGCCGAGCCCGACGATGCCGACGGTCTTGCCGGAGAGCCGCATCGAGGTGACGGAGAGCTCGCCCTTGCGCCACTCGCCCCGCAGCATTCCCACATGGCCGCGCACGATGTTGCGGTTCATGGCAAGCATGAGGCCGAGCGCGGTCTCGGCCACCGTGATGGCGTTCGATCCGGTCGTTCGCATGACGCGGACCCCATGCGCGCGGGCCGCGTCGCAGTCGATATTGTCGTAGCCCACGCCCCACTTGTGGACGCCGCGCAGGCCAGGCGTGGCCATCATCTCTGCCGTCACGGGAACGTCGCCGGTGATGGCGAAGCTTGCACCCTGCAGGGCGTCGAGCTGGTCCTCTGCCGCCCGCGACTTTGCCGTCGATATCTCCCAGCCATCTGGGAGCAGGGTACGGATGCGGTCGAGCCGCTCCTGCGCCATCGGGTCCAGCATCACGAGCAGGGTCATCGGCGCGTTCGGTCCTTTTCGCTATCGGCGCCATCAGGCGCCTTGTCGGGCCAGAAGCGCACGCCGGGACGGGCGAGCCCGCCACCGAGCGCCGCCACGGTTCCATCGGCCCGCCAGCAGGCAGCGCCGGTCATGGTGCCGTCCGTATCGAAGCCGATGGCGTTCATGCCGCCTCCGATATGGGGGACGACCTTGATCTTGTGACCCAGCGCCTCGAGCGCCTCGGCCATCGGTGCCAAGGCCTTCTCCAGCTCCACCTCCTGGCCCTGGGTCCAGAGCCTCGGGGCCTCGACCGCCTCTTGCAGGCTCATGCGGTGATCGATCAGGTTGACGATGGCCTGGAAGGCGGAGGGGAAGATGCGCAGGCCTCCCGGCAGGCCGAGCGCGAAGGCGGGCCGTCCCTCCTTCAAGATGATCATCGGGGCCATCGAGGTCGGCACCCGCTTGCCCGGCGCCACGGAAAGGGCACGGCCCGGATGCGGGTCGAAGTTGGACATGTAGTTGTTGGGGATGATGCCGGTGCCCGGAACCATGAAGCGGGCGCCGAAGATGCCGTTGATCGTATGGGTGGCGCTGACGACGTTGCCCTCGCGGTCGGCCACGGTCACATGGGTCGTATCGGCGCTCTCATGCTCCGGAGCCGGCGGCGCCTTGATGCCGAGGCTGGCGCGGCACTCGGCGGCATAGTCCTTCGAGGTGAGGCGCGCGACGGGAACGTCCACGAAGGCCGGATCACCCGAGGCGGCGCGGCGGTCGGCGAAGGCGAGGGCCAGGGTACGGGCGAGGAGATCAAGGCTCTCGGCGCTGCCGAAGCCCATGCCGGCGACATCGTAGCCCTCGATGATGTTCAGCATTTGGGTCACGTGCACGCCGGAGGAGGCCGGCGGCGGCGGGCCGACGATCTCGTAGCCGCGATATCGACCCGTGATCGTGTCGCGATCGATGGGCCGGTAGGCGCGCAGATCATCGAGCGTCAGCCAGCCTGCGTCCTCGCCTCCCGTCGCGATGCGCTCCGCCAGCGCAGCGCCGAGCGCGCCTCCGTGCAGCGCCGCAGCACCCTCGCGGGCGATGAGGCGGAGGCTCTCGGCATAGTGGGGCATCAAAAGGCGCTCACCCGTCCGGGGTGGTCGACCCTGCGGCATCAGCACGGAGGCGATCACCGGATCGGCTGACAGGTCGGCTATCGACTCGCTGATGGCGCCCGAGAGATAGTCGGTCACGGCAAAGCCCCGGGCCGCGAGCCGGATCGCCGGCTCGACGATGTCGGCGAACGGGAGCCGGCCGAACCGCTCGTGCAGGCTGCACCAGCCGGCGAGATTGCCCGGGACCGCGACGGCCGAGGGCCCGACGAGGTTTCGCCGGTCCTTCGCATCCATGTTGTGCGGCGGCTCGTCCGAGATCGGCTCATAGATCGCCGGATGCATGGTCTGCGCGGCGCACGCCAGGGCGTCCACGACGATGTGCCGCCCGTCGGCCAGGCGCAGATGCGACAGCCCGCCGCCGGCGATGCCGACCATCATCGGCTCCACCACCGTGAGCGCCAGAAGCGCGGCGACGGCGGCGTCGACCGCATTTCCACCTGCCGCCAGCATCTCGGCGCCGGCCGCAGAGCCCATCGGGTGGTTGGTGACCACCATGCCGCCCGCCCCGGACGCCGGACGCTTCTCGCAGGCAAAGGACAGGGGGCGGCAGGTCATCGGGCGCCTCTCGCAGCGGGTGTCGGGCGACGCTTAGACCAGGCCGGGGCAAATGCCAAAACGGGAAAGGTTGCGTGCAAGAGGGATTTTTCGTTGGACGGGCTTCCGCTGA
Source organism: uncultured Alphaproteobacteria bacterium (assembly GCA_963735065.1). GTDB lineage: Bacteria > Pseudomonadota > Alphaproteobacteria > Geminicoccales > Geminicoccaceae > CAVTJL01. The sequence goes on from CAVTJL010000001.1 coordinate 2,542,432, forward strand.
GGCGTTCAATGGGCGGGTCGGGCAGGACGGCGTAAGCCTGCCCTCCCGTCCAACAGCACGGGGGTGTGCATACCCATGACCATCACCATCAGAGCCGGTCGGTCCCTCAGGCGTCGCGGCCTCGTCGTCGGCGCCCTCGCGCTGACCCTCGTTGCCGGCGCGGCCATCCCGGCCCTCGCCGAGGTGTCGGGCCAGATCACGCTCATGGCCTATTCCGGCATCTTCCAGGACAAGTACACCGAGGCCGTCGTCAAGCCCTTCGAGGCTGCCAATCCCGGCGTGAAGGTGAACTACTACACGACTGGCAACTCCGCCCAGATGCTGGGAACGTTGCGTGCGCAGAAGGGCTCGCCTCAGGTCGACGTGGTGATCTTCGATGCCTCGACGAGCCTGATCGGTGACAAGGAAGGGCTGCTGGCCAAGCTGCCGGTCTCCGAGAGCCCGGTGATCGGCGACCTCGCGCCGCAGGCGATCATCAAGAAGGGCTATGGCCCGGCCGTCACCTTCGATAATCTCGTGATCATCTACAACAAGAAGAAATTTGCCACACCGCCCAAGTCGATCAGCGTGCTGTGGGATCCGAAGCTGAAAGGCCGGCTCGGTATCAGCGCAATGCCCAATATTCAAGGTGCCGCGCTTTTGGCAATCGTGTCCAAATGGCAAGGCCAGGACTATACCAAGTCGGTCTCCAAGGCCGTGAAGAAGCTGGCCGAGCTCGCACCGAGTGTGCAGACATTCGATCCGAAGCCCGACGGCTACACGCTGGTGCTGAACGGCGATCTGGACATGGCGACCGGCTGGAACGCGCGAGCGCAGTACTATGCCGAGAAGAACCCGGACAAGCTTGGTGTCATGTTGCCGGAGGAAGGCAGCGTGATGCAGATCAACACGATCAATCTCGTTGAAGGGGCGCCCAACGCCGCGGCGGCGAAGGCGTTCATCGACTACGCGCTCTCCCCAGAGGCGCAGAAGGCCTTCACCGAGGCGATGTACTACGCGCCGGTGAATCCCAAGGCCGACATCTCGCCTGCGGCCGAGGACAAGACGGTGGCCAAGCGGATGGACAAGATGCTGCCCTTCGACTGGGCCTGGGAGGCCGGGGTGGCCAGCGCTTGGACGAAGGACTGGCGGCGCAAGATCGTGGCCGGCCATTGAGGGCGGCGCTGCCGGAAGACCACATCGCCCCGACGGCCGACGCCGCCGGGGCAATGCCGGGCGATGCGCATGTCCGGATCGAGCGACTGACCTTCGACTATGGCGGCACCAAGCCGGCGGTTGACGGTCTCGATCTGCAGATCGAGCGCGGCGAGTTCCTGGGCCTTCTCGGCCCTTCGGGCTGCGGCAAGACGACGACCCTGAGGATGGTTGCGGGCCTCATCTCTCCCACCGCGGGCCGGATCCTGGTCGGCGGGACTGATCTCGTCTCCCACCCGCCCTGGGAGCGAAACCTCGGTCTTGTCTTTCAGTCCTATGCGCTTTTCCCCCACATGACGGTGGCGCAGAACGTGGCCTTCGGCCTGAAGCTCCGCCGGATCCCGAAGCCGGAGCTGGTGCAGCGGACGGCAGAGGCGCTCCGCGCGGTCAGGCTCGACGGCTTCGGCGACCGCAAGCCCGCACAGCTTTCGGGCGGGCAGCAGCAGCGCGTGGCCATCGCCCGAGCGATCGTGATCCGGCCCGACATCCTGCTGCTCGACGAGCCTCTCTCGAACCTCGATGCCCGGCTTCGGGACGAGATGCGGTTCGAGCTGCGCGACATCCAGATGCGCACCGGGATCACGACCCTCTTTGTCACGCATGACCAGCAGGAGGCGCTTACCCTTTGCGACCGGATCGCGGTCATGAACGCCGGGCGACTGGAGCAGGTCGGCTCGCCCGAGGACATCTACAACCGGCCGGCCACGCGCTTCGTGTCGGATTTCATCGGCCGGGCCAATACGCTGGACTGCACCGTGGTGGGCGCATCGCGGCTTGAGATGGAGGGAATCGTTCTGCCGCATGCCGGCCCCTTGCCCCGAGGCCCCGAGGCCGTCGCCATGCTGCGGCCGCATGCGCTGACGGTCTGTCCGGCCGCCGAGGGGGTCCTTCGCGGCCAGGTCCACCGCAGGGCCTTTCTCGGCAATGCGGTCGACGCGGAGATCCGGCTCGACAGCGGGAGGATGCTCTTCGTCGAGCTTCGCCCGGGCAGCGAGGCCGACAGCCTCGCGCGGACCGGCGCGTCGGTGGGCCTGCGTTGGCGTCCGGAGGAGCTGAAGGTCTTCTCGGCATGATCGCCGTCGATGCTTCCGCCGCTCCCGTTCCGGGCAGGTCGACCCGGCTGACGCCATGGATCTTGATGGCGCCGGTGCTCCTGGTTCTTTGCTTCTCCTTCATCGGGCCGCTCCTCTGGCTCTTCCGGATGGCCCTGAACCAGAGCGACAACGGTGCCATCGTCCCGGCCTTGAGCCTTCAGACCTTCGGTTCCCTCGCCGCGGATCCCTACTATCTCGGCCTCCTCGGCCGGACGCTGAAGCTCGCCGCGACCTGCACGGTCCTCGCCACCGTCATGGCCTATCCGGTGGCGCTGACGCTGCTGCGCATGCAGTCGCGCTGGAGAACCGTTCTGGTGGTGCTGGCGGCCTCGCCGCTGCTCGTCTCGGTCGTGGTACGGTCCTACGGATGGATGGTGACGCTGGGTGATACCGGCTTCATCAACTCTTTCCTCCTGTGGACCGGGCTCGTGCAGCACCCGATCCGCATGGTGAACAACTACACCGGTGTGGTCGTCGGCCTCACCGAGAGCATCATGCCCTACATCTTCCTTACGATGATGGCCGGGCTGGGCCGGCTCGACAGGCAGCTCGACGAGGCGGCGATGAGCCTCGGCGCGCCGCCGGCGACGGTGTTCTGGCGGGTCACCCTGCCGCTCTCGACCCCCGCCATCGTCGCCGGGCTGACGATCGGCTTCGTGCTCTCCGTCTCCTCCTTCATCACGCCCGAGCTGCTCGGCGGCGGACGGGTCTTCGTGATGGCGACGGAGGTCTACGACATGGCGCTGGTCTCGCTCGACTGGCCGACCGCGGCCGCGCTGAGCTTCGTGATGCTGGTGATCTTCTTCGCCGCGCTCCTCATCGCCGGGCGGCTGACCCGGCGCATGGCATAGGAGGGGGCATGAAGAACATCCTTCCGAAGCTCGGCCGGCTTTATGTCATCGCCGTCTTCGCCTACATCTTTCTCCCGCTGCTTCTGGTTCTGCTGATCTCCTTCAGCACCGACGACTACCTGAACTTCCCGCCGCACGGCTGGGGCCTGCGCTACTACAGGGAGGTCCTCGGCAACGCCGCCTTCATGAGCGGGATGCGCGCCAGCGCCATCATCGCGCTCGCGGTCATGCTCTTGAGCCTTGCCTTCGGCCTGCCTGCCGCTTGGGCGCTGACGCGGCTCGAGTTCCGCGGGCGGGAGTTCCTGCGCAGCTTCGTGCTGGCGCCGCTGGTGCTGCCGACGATCGTCCTGGGCCTGGGCATCCTCATGGTCTTTACCCAGCTCGGGCTCACGGCGACCTATCCGGGCTTGGTCCTCGCCCATCTCGTCATGACGTTGCCCTTCGCGATCCGCATTCTGCAGACGACGCTGGGCAATCTCGGCGTCGAGGTCGAGCATGCCGCGATGACGCTCGGCGCGCGGCCACTGCAGACTTTCCAGTACATCACCCTGCCGCGGCTCGTGCCCGGGCTCGTCGCTGCCGGAGCGATCTCGGCGATCCTGTCCTTCGACGAGGTCGTGATCTCGCTCTTCATCGTGGGCCCGCGGCTCTCGACGCTGCCGGTCGAGATCTACCGCTACGTCGACGAACGCACCGACCCGATGGTCGCGGTGTTGGCCGTTCTGCTGATCGCCGTCTCCCTCGGCATCGTGCTGATCGTGGAGCGCTCCGTCGGTTTTGCGCGCGCCTTCGGTCGGTGAGCCAGCAACAAGGATCCCAAGATGAGCTACAAGATCAACGAGATGCCTGCCCAGATCGCTGCCGCGGATCTGGAGCTGCTGGCCCAGTGCGAGACGGCGACCCTGGGTCACTGGCGGCTGATGGGTTTCCTGTCGCGCCAGATCCAGCCGATCCTGCCGGGCAGGAGGGTCGTCGGAACGGCGGTGACCATCGCCATTCCAGGGCCCGACTCGACGCTTCTCCACCATCTGCTGGGTCTCCTCAGGCCCGGCGATTTCGTCTTCGTCGACCGGCTGCATGACGACCGCTACGCCTGCTGGGGCGGCGGGGTGACCGTGGCGGCCAAGGCGGCAGGTGCTGTCGGCGCAGTCGTGGACGGCCCCTGCACCGACCGCGAGGAGATCATCGCTTCCGATTTTCCGATGTGGTGCCGGGGACTGTCGCCAATCACCACGCGGCTCTACGACATCGGCGGCGCGATCAATGTGCCGGTGTCTTGCGGCAATACGGTGGTCATGCCGGGCGATGCGGTGTTGGCAGACGAGAGCGGCGTCCTCGTCCTGCCACCCGGCGAGGCGGGGACGGAGGCGCAACGCGCGATCGAGCGACAGAAGGCCGGCAAGGCGCGCGAGGCGGAGCTGCGCGAAGGCAAGCGCAAGCTCGGCGAGGCGAGCGGCGCGACCGGCAAGGTCCTGGCCAAGCTGGGCTGATGCGGGTCGCCCTGCCAGCTTGTGAGAAGGCAGACCGCGGTGCTGGCCTCTGCGCTCGAGATCCCGCTGCGACAGGGTCTCTTTCACGGGGCCCAACGACCTCTGCGCGCCATGCGGCGAATTCCGATTGGACGCGCGGTGCTCGGGGGGTTGAAGCTCTATCGACGAGCCGGAGGCTGAACCCCGGCCGTTTTGCATCCGATCCGCAACAGACAGCTCGAGGTTTCAATGACACATGCGCTCCGCGGAGGTTTCATCGCATCCCGCCGCACCATGCTCGTCGGTCTTGGCGCCGGCCTGTCCGCGCTGACCTTGCCGCGCCGCAGCCTCGCGGCTGCTGGCAAGACGCTGCGCTACGGGCTTTCGACCTTCCCACCCTCGATCAAGCCCTGGGAGAATACAGGGGCCGCCGCCAACACCGTGAAGCTGACGATGCATCGCGGGCTCATGGGGTACGACAGCGAGGCCAAGCTGGTGCCCGAGGTGGCCGAGAGCGTCGAGTGGCCGGATGAGACGACCGCCGTCTTCAAGCTCCGTGCCAACGCCGTCTTCCACAATGGCAAGCCGGTGACGGCAAAGGACGTGGTCTACAGCTTCGAGCAGATCCTGGCGCCGGATTCGACGGCCTACCTGAAGTCCTCGTTCAGCAATATCGCCAAGGTGGAGGCGGTCGACGACAAGACGGCGAAATTCTCACTGCACGCTCCGTCCGCTGTCTTCGAGCAGCTTCTGGCAAATTATTGTGCCGGTATCGTCTGGTCTGGCAGCGATCCGGCGAGCCCGATCGGCTGCGGTCCCTTCAAGCCCAAAGCGCAGGAACGCGGCGTCTATGTCGAGGTCGAGAAGTTCGTCGACTTTTACGAGAAAGGTCGGCCGACCAGCGATGTGATCCGCTTCATCGCCTATCCGGACGAGAACCTGCGCTACGCCGCGCTCGAGACGGGCGATGTGGACCTGATCGAGTACCTGCCCTGGCAGCAGTTCGACACGGTCGCCAAGTCCGACAAGCTGAAGATGGCGTCCACCACCGGGCCATACATGCTGCTCCTGTTCAACGTCGCCAAGGAAGGCCCCATGGCCAATCCGAAAGTGCGGCAGGCGATCGGCTATGCGGTGAAGCGTCAGGACGTGATCGACGCGGCCTTCGCCGGCCACGGCACGCCGCTCCTTGGCTTTCCCAATCCGGCGGGCTCGCCCTTCAAGCTCGAGGATCCGGCCTCGCAATGGACGTTCGATCCCGACAAGGCCAAGAAGATGCTGGCCGAGGCGGGGTATCCGAAGGGGTTCTCATGCAAGCTCCTGGCGACCTCGACCTACGGGATGCACCAGGACACGGCCTCGATCGTGCAGGCCTATCTGCAGATGATAGGGATCGAGGCTACGCTCGACCTGCCGGACTGGGCGAGCCGGATCAAGGCAGGCAAGGACGGCAACTACGACATCGCCGTGCACGGCCTCAGCGGCTACTACAACGATCCCGATTCCATGTGGCCCCTCCTGCATTCGGGCCCCTCGACCTACACCCGGTCCTACGGTTTCAGCTCCAAGACGATCGACGACCTGCTCGAGAAGGGCCGCACCACGACCGACCAGGGCAAGCGTGAGGCGATCTATCAGGAGCTGGCGAAGGCCTATTTCGAGGAGGTCCCGCAGGTGCCGCTGAACTGGCGGGTGCAGGCGGATGCCCTGCACGACAAGGTGACGGGCTTCATGGCGTTTCCTGGCTGGCTGAACGGCTCCTCGGCCTATTCGCTGGACGACACGGATCCGGGTTGACGCCGGGTGCTGCGGTTTGTCCTGCGCCGAGCGCTGACCGCGCTCGTCATGCTGTGGGTCGTCGGCACGATCGTTTTTTCGGTCCTGTTCATCGTGCCGGGCGACCCGGCCGAGCTTCTGCTGACGAGCGGGGGCAGCCCGACGACGCCGGAGGCGGTTCACAACCTGCGCGTCAGGATGGGGCTGGACCGGCCGCTGGCGGCTCAATATGCGAGCTTCCTCGCCGATGCGGCACGGCTCGACTTCGGCCGGTCGCTGATCGATGACACGCCGGTCGCCAGGACCATCGCCCAGCGGCTGCCGCGCACCTTGGAGCTGATCGCGGTAGCCGCGATCATCGCGCTCTCGACGGCCATCCCGGCAGGGACCTATGCCGGGTTGAGCGCAGGCGGGCGATTCGACCGGGTCGTCTCGGGCCTCAATGCGCTCTTGATCTCGGTGCCGGGCTTCGTGACCGGGACGCTGTTTATCTACTTCTTCGCGCAGCTTCTGCGGATCCTGCCGGCGGGAGGCTATGTCTCCTTCGCGCAGGATCCGTGGATGCATCTCAAGATGCTGATCCTGCCCGCGGTGACGGTGGCGTTGCACCTCTTCTCCATCGTCTTCCGCATGACCCGGGCGAGCGTGCTGGAGATGCGGGCGCACGATTGGGTGCGCACCGCCGTCGCCAAGGGGCTGCGGCGCCGGCTCGTGGTCCGCCACCACATCCTGCGCAACGCGCTGGGGCCGGTCGTCACCGTGGTGGGGCTGCAGATGGGCATTCTGCTCGGCTCCACCGTGCTCGTGGAGTTCATCTATAACTGGCCCGGGCTTTCCGGCTATCTCGTGACCGCGGTCGAGCAGCGCGACTATCCGACGGTGCGGGCGGTGATCCTCACGGTCGCGGCGATCTTCATCGGCATCAATTTCGTCGTCGAGGTGATCTACTCGCTCCTCGATCCCCGGATCCGGCTGGCATGAGCGCGACCCTGGCCCGGCTGCCGCGTCTGCCGCTGCGGATGGTGCTGCCGGTGCTGCTGCTCGGCGGGCTGATCGTGGCGATGTTCGCGGCCCCCCTGATAACGCCCGACAATCCGGTGCAGATCGCGGTGCGCGACAGGCTGGCGGGTCCGAGCTGGGCGCATCCCTTCGGCCAGGACGAGTTCGGTCGCGACCGTCTGGCAAGGGTGCTCTATGGCGGGCAGGTCTCGCTCACGGTGGCCTTCCTCGCGAGCTCCATCGCGGCCGTCGTAGGCTCGCTCTTCGGTCTCATCGGCGCCTATTTCCGTGGGCCGTTCGAGTTCCTGACGATGCGGCTCTCCGACGTCGTCTTGTGCTTCCCGCCGATCCTCCTGGCGCTGCTCATCGTGACGCTCTTCGGGCCCGGGGCCACGACCCTCGTGGCAGTGCTCTCGGTCCTTTACTTCCCTGCTTTTGCCCGCATCGCCTATGCCGAGGCGCTGCGTATTGCGGCGCAGGACTTTGTCGAGGCTTCGCGGGCGCTCGGCACACCGCCCGGAAGGATCGTCTTCGGCACGGTGCTGCCCAACATCATGGGCCCGCTCTCGATCCAGTACTCGCTGACCGCGGCCGCGGCGATCACCATCGAATCGGGCCTTTCCTTCCTTGGCCTGGGCGTGGTGCCGCCGGCGCCCTCCTGGGGCCAGATGATCCGAGGTGCCCGGAGCTTCATGAGCCAGGACCCGCTGGGCATCCTCGTGCCCTGCGTGGCGCTGACGCTCACCATCTACGCGATCAACTTCTTCTGCGACCGGCTGCGCGACACGCTCGACCCCAAGGGGGCCGGGGAAGGGAAGGACGCGGTTGCGGCGCCGTCGGCGCGGGCGGGTGCCGTCCCGGCGCTCTCGCCTGGTGCGGTGGCCGAGCTGCGGGACCTGCGGCTGGAGATCCCGGGCCGGGCCGGGCCGGTCGTGTTGGTCGATGACCTCTCGCTCAGCCTGCGCCAGAACGAGTGCACGGCGCTCGTAGGCGAGAGTGGGTCGGGCAAGTCGCTGACGGCGCTGGCCTTGATGGGCCTCCTGCCTGCAGGCATCCGCGCCGCGAATGGGCAGGTGCTGATCGGACGCAAGGATGGCTCGACCGCCGATCTCGCGGCCCTCACCCAGCGGCAGGCGGAGGCGATCCGCGGCGACGACATCGCGATGATCTTCCAGGAGCCGATGACCTCGCTGAACCCGGTGCTGCGGGTCGGGAGGCAGATGGTCGAGGCGATCCGGGCTCACAGGCAGGTCTCCGTGGCGGAGGCGCGCGCGCAGGCGATCGCGGCACTGGAGAGGGTCGGGATTCCGGAGGCGGGACGACGCATCGATGCCTATCCGCACGAGATGTCGGGCGGGATGCGCCAGCGGGTGATGATCGCGATGGCGCTCGCCTGCGAGCCCCAGGCCCTGATCGCCGACGAGCCGACGACGGCTCTCGACGTCACCATTCAGGCCGAGATCATCGAGCTGCTCCGCGATCTCCGACAGGACCAGAAATCCGGTCTCAGCCTCCTCTTCATCAGCCACAATCTCGGCATCGTGTCGGAGATCGCCGACAGGATCGTCGTGATGTATGCGGGCGAGGTGGTGGAGGAGGGTGCCGCCGCGGACGTGCTGGCCGACCCGCACCATCCCTACACCCTGGCGCTCCTCGAGAGCATGCCGTCGTCGCACGAGGAGCTGCATTCGGCGCGCGGCGATCGGCTCGGTGCCATTCCGGGCACGCCGCCGCTGCCGCAGGCGCGCCCATCGGGCTGCGCCTTCCGCGATCGCTGTCCGCAGGCCCGGGCAGTGTGCGCGGAGCGGCGTCCGGATCTCCACCACGGCGCCGGCGGGCGGGCCGCGCGTTGTCACTTCGCCCCCGAAGCGGCCGGCGCCGCGCTGGCGGAGATGGTGTGATGGCCGGGGCGCTCCTCGAGGTCGAAGGTCTGAGCAAGAGCTACCCGGCAGGGCGCCGCGGGCCCTTCAGGCGGCAGATGATGCAGGTCCTGCGCGATGTCGGCCTTTCCATCGCGCCGGGTGAGGTTCTGGGGCTCGTGGGCGAGAGCGGGTCCGGCAAGTCCACGCTGGGCAAGGCCGTGCTGCGGCTGATCGATGCGGAGGCGAAGGTGCTGCGCTTCGCGGGCAGGGAGCTCTCCGGCCTTGGCGGCCCGGAGATGCGTGCCATGCGCAAGGAGATGCAGATCATCTTCCAGGACCCCTATGCGAGCCTCGATCCTCGCAAGACGGTGCGGGCAACGCTATCGGAGGCGCTCGACAGCCACGGCCTGCACCCGGGCGGGGCCCGCGCCGATCGGCTGGCGGAGCTGATGCGGATGGTGGGCCTGGCACCTGAATTCCTCGATCGGCGGCCGCATGAGTTCTCGGGAGGCCAGCGCCAGCGGATCGGAATAGCCCGCGCGCTCGCGGTGGAGCCGCGGTTCATCGTGGCCGACGAGGCGGTCTCGGCCCTCGATGTCTCGATCCAGGCGCAGGTGCTGAACCTCCTCGCCGACCTGAGGGCGATGAAGGGCATCTCGCTTCTCTTCATCAGCCACGACCTCTCGGTCGTCCGCTTCATCTCCGACCGCGTGATGGTGCTCTACCTCGGGCGGGTGATGGAGGTCGGCCCTGCCGATGCGGTGCACTTCGCACCCGCCCATCCCTATACCGCGGCGCTGGTCTCGGCAGAGCCCAGCCTGAAGCGGGACGGCCGCCGCATCCGGCTGACGGGTGAGATACCCTCGCCCCTGACGCCGCCCTCCGGCTGCGTCTTCCGCAGCCGCTGTCCCTATGCCCTGCCTGCCTGCGCCCAGGCGGTGCCCGACCTCCGGTCCATCGGGCCGGGCAGGCTCAAAGCCTGCATTCGCGACGACATCTTGGAAGGAGCCCAATGAGATGGCCGAGCCATTGACCCAGAAGATCAAGATCGCGGAGCTGACGAGCGAGGAATCGCGCCGGTTCCTGAACGATGACGCGGTGATCCTCCTGCCTATGGGATCGTTGGAGGACCAGGGCGTCCATGCGCCGATGGGCGACTACCTGGCCGCCGAGCGCGTGGCGATGGACATGGCGCGGGCCGCGCGCGAGATGGGCGTGCCGACCTTCCTCACACCGGTGATTCCCTTCGGTGGCGCTGACTATTTCGGCTCCACGCATGGCGGGATCGCGATGTCGCAATCGACGCTCGTGGCATTGCTCGACGACATGCTGGCCTGCCTGACCCGCCACGGCCTCAAGAAGATCATGATCATCAACGGTCATGGCGGCAACGTGACGGCGATCACCGAGGTCACCCAGAGATGGCGGCGCCAGACCGGGATCTTCGTGCCCGCGATGTATCTCTGGCAGATCAGCTACGAGCTCCTGAAAGAGATCCTTGGAACCGAGGGGGCGGCCAAGTCCTCAGGCCACGGTGGCGATCCGCTGACCTCCATAGGGCTCCACTATTATCCGGAGATTCTCCGCCTTGACCTGCGCCAGCCGCCGTCGAAGGGCGGGATGATCAAAGGCGTGGAGGTCGGTGGCATCAACGCGATCAAGTATATGGGCGCCAAGATCCAGGCACCCGTGGAGGCGCTGGAGGCGGCCCCGCACGGCATCTGGGGCGGGGACCCGGCGTTCAGCAGTGCCGAGACCGGCAAGGCCCTCAGCGCCCGGCTGGTGGAGATCGGCGCCGGCCTGATCCGGGATCACGTCTCTCGCGGCTTCGCCGAGTGACAGGGGCAGGGCTCGATCACCTTCCAGAAGGCTCGAGCCCTGCCTGCGTCCGCGCACAAGGCGCGCCGCTTCACCAGTCGAGGAAGGAGACGCAGCCGGTGCCGTGGCGATCAGACCGCCAGATACTCGTGTCGTAGCTCGACATTCTCGAGGACCTCGCGGGCAGCGCCGTCGAAGACGACCTGCCCCATGTCGAGGATGACGGCACGGTCGGCCAGCTCGAGTGCCGCCAGGGCGTTCTGCTCGACGATGATTGTCGTGATGCCGAGCTTTTTCACCTCGTGCAGGATGGCCTCGATCTCGCGCACGATCTGCGGCGCCAAGCCCTCATAGGGCTCGTCCAGCAGGAGCAGCTTGAGGTTGCGGGCAAGCGCCCGAGCCACGGCCAGCATCTGCTGCTCACCGCCCGAGAGGGTCGTGGCCTCCTGCCGACGGCGCTCGGCCAGGCGCGGAAAGTGCGCATAGATCTGCTCGAAAGACCAGCCGCGGGGCTCGGCCACCTGGGCGACGACGAGGTTCTCCTCGACGGTCAGGCCGGCGATGATGCGGCGATCCTCCGGCACGAGGCTCACGCCGGCGCGCGCCGCCTCGTGCGCCCGCATCAGATGCAGCGGCTGGCCCGCCAGATGGATCTCGCCCTGCTTGATCTCCGGCTGGGCCGCCCTGGCGATCGTGCGCAGCGTCGAGGTCTTGCCGGCGCCGTTGCGGCCGAGCAGCGCTACGATCTCCTTCTCCTGCAGGGCGAAGCTCACGCCCTGCACGATGTAGCTCTCGTGGTAATAGGCGTGGACGTCGCGGCAGGCGAAGAATGCGGCCTCGGGCGGGGTGGTCATGCGTGCGCCCCTCCGAGATAGGCTTCCTGAACGCGGGGATTGCCGCGGATCTCCTCGGGACGGCCGCTGGCGATGACCTGGCCCTGGGCCAGCACGGTGATCCGCTCGGCGAGGCTGAACACGACGTGCATGTCGTGCTCGATCACGACCTTGGTCATGCCCGTCTCGGCGATCTCCTTCAGGAGGTCGATCGTGCGGTTCGTATCGTGGCGCGACATGCCGGCGGTGGGCTCGTCGAGGAGCAGCAGCCGCGGATGCGCGATGAGGCACACCGCGAGCTCGAGCCGCCGCTTGTCGCCGCGGCTGAGATGCTCGGCCGTCTCCTGCAGATGATCGCCCAGCCCGACCCGGACCAGCGTCTCGGCCGCCTCCTCCAGCACCGGGTGGCCCGGCTCCAGCGCCTCGAAGGCGTTCGTCCGGAACTGGCCGTCGCGCTTGGCGAGACCGGCGATCGCGACGTTCCGCACAAGCGACATCGCCGGAAAGATCTGGGGGGTCTGGAAGACGCGGGCGATGCCGCGCTGGATGATGGTGTGCGGGCTCAGGCCGCCCAGCGGCTCGCCGGCGAAGAGGACGGTGCCCTCGTCCGCCTCGATCAGGCCGATCAGCACGTTGAGGAGCGTGGACTTGCCGGCGCCGTTCGGACCGATGATGGCGTGGATCGATCCTTCCTCGACGCTGAGGTTGATCTTGCTCAGGGCCTGAAGGCCGCCGAAGCGCTTGCTGACGCCGCTCACCTCGAGAAGCGCAGCGCCGCTCATGGCGACACCTGCCGCTCGGACACGGCGTGATCATCCCGGTTCTCCCGGGCCACGCCCGGCGCGTCGGGCACATTGTCCCGGCGCTGTCGAACGGGTCGGCCCATGGCCTTCAGCGCCCGACGCCACAGGTCGACAAAGCCGCCGGGCAGGAAGATCACGATCAGCACGAAGATGAGGCCCAGGACGAGGCGCCATTGCTCGCCGATGAACGCCTGCACGACGTTCTCGAAGTAGAGCATGAAGGCTGCCCCGATCATCGGTCCGATCAGCGTGTTGACCCCGCCGATCACCGACATGATGACGACCTGTCCGGAGGTTCCCCAGTAAAGGAAGTTCGTGGCGACGTAGGGCTCGTAGACGACCATCAGGAAGCCAGCGAGGCTCGCATAGAGCGCGCTGATGATGAAGCCCGCCATCTTGTAGGCGTGGACGTCAACGCCCGTATATTCCAGGCGCATCGCGTTCTCCTTGATGGCCTGCAGCATGAGCCCGAAGGGTGAGCGCTTGATCCGCCGTGCTACGAAGTAGGCGAGTATCGCGAGAACGGCGCAGAGATAGAAGACGTTGAGCCCCTGCATGGGCAGGCCCAGCAGGACGGGCTTCGTGTCCATGGTGAGGCCGTTGTCGCCGCCGGTCCAACCCTGGAAGATCGAGAGGGCGGCCGCGTGCAGCATCTCGGCGAAGGCGAGCGTCAGGATCGAAAAATAGATGCCGGTGCGCTTGAGCGTGATGTAGCCGATGGCGGCGGCGAGGACGACCGAGACGAGCGCGGTCAAGACCAGTGCCGGCAGGATGTCGGCCGAGAGGTGCTTCAAGGAGAGCCCGGTCACATAGGCCGCGGTGCCAAAGAAGGCGGCGTGACCGAAGGAGAGGTAGCCCGTGAAGCCCAGGAGAATGTCGAAGCCCAGCGCGAAGATTGCCCAGATCACGATCTTCGTCGCCAGCGCCTCGTAGCCGCCGAGCCAGACCAGCCAGAACGGCATGGTCAGCACGATGGCGGCGAAGAGCCCGAGAGCGGGCAAATCGCCCAGGATCGCCCTGGCGAGACTAGGGCGGGTCATTCGAAGACCCCTTTCTTGCCGAGCAGCCCCCGTGGACGGACGAGCAGCACGACCACCGCGATGAGGTAGACGATGATCTGCTGCATGGCCGCGTATTGGGCGGTGAAGCTCAGAGCCATGCCGAGCATGACCGCGGCGATCAGGGCACCCGGCAGCGAGCCCATGCCGCCGATGACCACGACCAGGAAGGAGGGAACGAGGATCTGCATGCCCACGCCCGGGCTCACCTGGGTGATCGGCCCGCCGAAGACGCCGGCGATCCCGGCGATCATGGCGCCAAGCCCGAAGACGATGGAGAAGCGCTTGGAGATGTCGATGCCGAGGAAGCGCAGCATCTCCGAATCACGCATTCCGGCTCGGATGACGAGCCCGAAGGTCGTGAGCTGCAAAAGCGCGAAGACGGCTGCCACGGTCAGGAAGGAGACAAGCACGAGGATCAGCCGCCATTTGGGAAAGGCAACGAATCCATGGAGGAACGGCACCCAGTTCTGGAGCTGGACGATGCCGTTGCCCCAGCTCGGCAGAGGGAAGGGAATGTTGTTGGCGCCGAAGATCCATTTCAGCGCCTCTTCGGCGACGATGGCGAGCCCAAAGGTAACGAGGATCTGATCGGTGTGGGGACGGTCGTAGAAGAAGCGGATCAGCCCTCGCTCGAGCACGACGCCGACGGCGAAGAGAAGAAGCGGCACGAGGACGATGGCAAGCCAGAAGCTCGTCTTGCCGGCGATCAGCACGGCCAGGTAGGCAGCGATAATGTAAAGCGCGCCGTGCGCGAAGTTCACGACGCCGAGCGTGCCAAAGATGAGCGTCAGCCCCAGCGCCAGCAACGCATAGATGGCACCGAGCTGCAAGCCTGTCAGGGCTTGCAGGAAGATCCCGTTGACGAGGCTTCCTGACATGGCTCTCCCGTCGCGCACAGAGCGTGCGCCGGCTCTTCGCGGGGAGCCGGCGCAGACGTCACCTCTTTATCTCAATCTCTGCCGGGCGGGGCATTCCAGGCTCCAACCCGGCAGAAACAAGTCTACCTCAGGCCGGCTCGTAGGGTCCGAGCTCGCCCGGGAAGGTGTCGACAGGATACTCGATATCCTTGCGCGGCACCTGCTTGACGATCTCGAGCAGGTCGTACTCGTTGGCCCGTGCGCTCGGCGCCTTGCCCTTCACCACTAGAATGTCGTGGAAGCACTGGTGGTCGCCGGCCCGCATCAGCGCCTGGCCCGGGCCCATCCCTTCGAACTCGAAGCCCTCGAGGGCCTTGATCACCTCCGGCGGGTAGAAGGTGCCGGCGGTCTCGCAGGCGTTCGCATAGAGCAGCGTCTGGACATAGGCGGTCTCCGCCGCCTGAGAGGGCGGGAAGCCGTATTCCTTGGAGAAGGTCTCGACGAAGGCCTTGCTGCCCGCATCGTCGAGCTTGTCGTTCCAGTTCGTCGTGCCGAGCACACCCTCGATGTTGGCACCAGCGCCCTTGGCCATCAGCTCGCTGTACAGCGGCACCACGATCTCGATCTGCTTGCCGTTCTTTTGCATGTCCTTGATGCCGAACTGCACCGCCTGGGTCAGCGAGTTGATCATGTCCTTGCCGTAGTGGTTCAGGATGAGGACATCGGCGTCGCTGTTGAGGAAGGCGGTCAAGAACTGCGAATAGTCGGCGGTGCCGAGCGGGGTCATGATGTTGTTGACCGTCGTCCAGCCCTGCTTCTCGGTCGCGTCCTTCATCGATTGGTACTGGGTGTGGCCCCAGGTGTAGTCGGCGGTGAGGTCGAAGGCCCGGCGGTCCTTGCCATAGGTCTCGGCCAGGATCGGGCCCAAGGCGATGCCGCTCATATAGGCGTTGAAGAAGTGCCTAAAGCCGTACCGCCGGCGGTCCTTGCCGGTCGTGTCGTTGGAGTGGCTGAGCCCGACCATGTAGATCACGCCCAATTCCTGGGCGAGATATTGCTGGGCCACCGCCACGGCCGATGACGAGCAGCCGCTGAACATGATGACCTTGTCGCGCTCGATCATGCGGCGCGCGCTGGTGCGAGCGGCGTCGGGGTTCGTCTGGGTGTCGCCCTGGACGAAGGTGACCTTCTTGCCGAGCACGCCCTGACCGGTGAGCTTCGAGGGCTTCATGGTGGCCAGCATGCCGCCGCCCTCGTTGAGGTGCTTGACCGCGAGCTGGTAGGCGCGAAGCTCGTCCGCGCCCTCATCGGCGTAGGCACCGGTCTGCGGCACGTTGAAGCCAAAGACGACGTTCGATCCCTCGACCGGGAAGTTGCCGATCTTCTTGTCCGCGGCCCAGGCGTGACGCACGAAGCCCATCGGCGCGGCCAGAATGGCGGCGCCGGCCGCTCCCGTGACGAGCGCGCTGCGGCGTGTGAGACGAGGTCCGGTAGTATCGGACATGATTTGCGCTCCCTTTGACGTTAGCCTCTTGGGAGGAACAGCTCCTCCTCCGATCCCGTCGAGCACTCCCCCATTGCTGCCATCGCCGCAATGGAAGTGCGCTGTTCTGTCTCACCCTGTCAGCCTTGCCAGGCGCCGTGTCGGCGCGGGAGGTCCCCGTTGGGCGCTGCGAGGCTTGCAGTCGAGTGGCCCGCCTCTAGGGTGGGTGTAGAGGGGGAGGCAAGGAATGGATGAAATGAGCGCCGGCAGCGCGTTCGGCACCGTCGCTTGTGATCTGCCGGCGACGCTTCGGGCTGGCGACACCGTGCGCTGGCGCTGTCGTCTCGAGGTGCGCCGAGAGCTCCCCGCAGGCACGCTCCTTGGATTCGCCAGACGTTGGCCGAGTGATTGGGGCTTGCCTCAATCCGCCGACCAGACGGCGGCGGACTTCCTCGAGATCGCGCGCTCTCCTGATGGCGCCATCCGCTGGTGGAGCGCGCGGGCGCAGGACTGGCATCCCTTCGACCATCTCCTGTTCGTCGAGCTGATCGATCCCTTGCCGTCGGGCGGCTGTGTGGAGCTGCGCTTCGGCGGAGAGGGCCCCGGGCAGCGCGTCCAGACCTTCTATGAGGAGCAGTCGATCCTGCTGGTGCGGCTGCGGCTGCCCGATGGCGGGGGCTGGATCGAGATCGACAGGCCTTCGGTGCGCATCGAGGGAGGGATGGCCGCCCGTCTCGTGGTCACCGCACCGGGCATCGTCGCTGTGGGCGAGCCTTTCGAGCTGCATCTCCGGCTCGAGGACCGCTGGGGCAATCCCGCCACGGGGCCCGCCATCGATATTGACGTCGATGGCATCGGCGCGCCTCTCCGCCTGGGCGGCGAGGCCGGTCCGGTCGGGCGGGTGAGCACCACCTTGCCCGAGGCGGGCGTGTGCCGGATCGGAGCGCGGGATGCCGCCGGGCTGCTCGCGGCTGAAAGCAATCCTGTGCGCTGCGTCGCGGTACCAGCCGAGCGGCTCTACTGGGGCGATATCCATGCCCAGTCGGCGATCGGCTGCGGGGCGCGGGCCTTCGAGGGCTATCTCAGCCATGCCCGTGATGTGGCTGCGCTCGATTTCACCAGCCATCAGGCCAACTGCTTCCTCGTCTCCAACGCCGAATGGGCGGAGCAGCAGGCGGCGACCAAGGCCTTCAACGAGCCCGGGCGGTTCGTCACGCTTCTCGGTCTCGAGTGGTCGGGCAAGACCGTCGTCGGTGGCGACCGCAACATCTACTTTCCGGGTGACGAGGCACCGCTGCGGCGCTGCAGCCACGAATATGTCGAGGACCACTCGGACATCGCGACCGACCTGCCGCACGTGACCGACCTGCATGCCCACTATCGTAGCCGGAACGTGCTGGGCGTGATGCATGTCGGCGGCCGGACCACCAATCTCGCCTGGCACGAGCCGTCCTTCGAGCGGCTGCTCGAGGTTCACTCGACGCACGCCACCTCGGAGTGGTTCCTCATGGAAGCGCTCGAGCGTGGCTATCGCTGTGGCGTCACGGCAGGCAGCGACGGCGTCGACGGTCGGCCCGGGACGAGCCATCCGGGACGGATGTCGGTCCGCAACCAACGCGGCGGCCTCGTTGCCGTGGCCATGCCGGGGCTGACCCGGCAGGACCTGTGGGAGGCCCTGAAGGCGCGCCGCTGCTATGGCACCACGGGGCAACGGATTCTGCTCTCCGTGCTCGTGGACGGGCAGCCGATGGGGACGGACTATCGGGCCGGTGCGCCGCCGGTGATCGAGATCGACGTCGAGGGCACGGCACCGCTCGAGGCGGTCGAGCTGTTCCGTGGCCGCGAGCGCATCTTCGCAGCACCGCTCTCGGGCGAGGGTCGCTCCGATTGGATCCGCGTGGCTTGGCAGGGGCTGTCCGCGCGCGGCAATTTCGGTCGGGCGCGGATGGTCTGGGATGGCGGGCTCGAGATCGAGCAGGGCCGGCTTCGCGACGCTCGCGGCTGGGCGTTCGACACGCCCGAGGAGGGGATCGAGGCGCAGGGACCTTCGGCGGTGCGCTGGCGCTCGGTGACGGCCGGCGACTGGGACGGTGTTGTTCTCCGCCTCGACGAGACGCCCGGCACCGCGCTCCGCTTCACGACGGCGCCGCTGACCTTCCGCCTGCCTCTGACGAGCCTCGTCGATGGTGCCTGCGAGATCGCCGCGGAAGAGCCGATGCGGCGCGTGCGCGTCGAGCGGCTTCCCGCGACACCGCCGCCGCTCGGCTGGGCCGGACAGTACCGCGACAATGATGCGCCGCCGGGCGAGCATCCTTATTGGGTGCGGGTCCGTCAGGCCGACGGCGGGCTCGCCTGGTCGAGCCCGATCTTCGTCACCCTCGAGCCTTGAGCCCTGCACGATCCGGAACGGCGATCGAGGTTCGGGGCCTCGAGAAGCGGTTCGCCACCGATGGGGCCGACAGCGTGCCCGTCCTCGGTGCGGTCGACCTGCTGGTCGCGGAGAACGAGTTCGTCGTGCTGCTGGGCCGGAGCGGCTGCGGCAAGACCACGCTCTTGAACATCGTTGCCGGGCTCGAGCCGCCCTCCGCCGGGCTCGTCCTGGTCGACGGCGAGCCCGTGCGTGGACCCGGGCGCGGCAAGGGCATGGTGTTCCAACAGGGAGCGCTCTTCCCCTGGCTGACCGCCGAGCGGAACGTGGCGTTTGCCGCCCGCAACCGCGGGCTTGCCGGTCGGGACGCGCTCGGCCTTGCGCGCGACCTGCTGACGCTGGTCGGCTTGACAGGTGCGGAGACAAAATACCCGTTCGAGCTTTCGGGAGGGATGCAGCAGCGGGTGGCGATCGCCCGGGCCCTGGCGCTCGATCCGAAGATCCTCCTGATGGACGAGCCCTTCGGCGCGCTCGACGAGCTGACGCGGAACGAGATGCAGGACGAGCTGCTCCGCGTCTGGCAGGCGCGCCGGAAGACCGTCGTCTTCGTCACCCACAGCATCTTCGAGGGACTCATCCTCGCCGACAGGGTTTTGGTCATGGCGCCGCGGCCCGGACAATTCGTGCTCGAGCGACGGATCGAGCTGCCGCGCCCCCGTCGGCGCTCCGATCCGGCGCTCCTGGCACTCTACGAGGAGATCTGGCAATCGCTCGGCGGGCCTGGCCGATGAGCCGGCGCCCGAGCTTCCGCTGGCTGGCGCCCGCGCTGCTCGTCGTGGCGCTTCTGCTCGCCTGGGAGCTGGCCTCGCGTGATGGCCTGCTCCGTACCTTTCTATTCCCGCCACCTTCGAAGCTCGCCCAGACCTTCGCGGACCTCGCGTTTGACGGCTTTCCCGAAGGCATCCTGCTCTGGACCCATGTGGGCGTGACGCTCGGGCGCATCCTGCTGGGTTTCACCCTCGCGATGGTCCTTGCCGTGCCGCTCGGGGCGCTCATCGGTCGCGTCGGCTGGCTCGACCGGATGACGGCGCCTGTCGTCGCCTTCTGTCGCTCGGTCGCGACCCTCAGCCTCCTTCCCTTGGCGCTCGCTTGGTTCGGCAGCGGCGAGGCCACGAAGATCTTCCTCATCGGCTATGGTTGCTTCTGGGTGATGCTGGCCAGCACCATCGCCGCCATCAAATATGTCGACCCGGTGCTGGTCCGGGCGGCGCGGACCATGGATACGCGCCCTGTGGCCGTCTTCATGAAGGTGGTGCTGCCGGCGGCCCTGCCGAGGATCGTCTCGGGTGCCAGGGTGGCGCTGGGTGTCGGGTTCACGGTCATCGTCGGTGCCGAGATGATCGGTACGGTGGAGGGGCTGGGCGCTCTCATCATGCAGGCGCGCACCTTCTATCGCAGCGACATCACCATGGTCGGGATGGTCGTGATCGGCGTGATCGGCCTCTGCCTGTCGCTGCTGCTCGCCTTTCTCGAGCACCGGCTTCTGCCCTGGCAGGCCAGGCTCGCGAGGCGCGGCGAATGAGCCTGCGTGACGCTCTGGACCGCTGGGCCGGCGCGCTCGGCGCGATCCTGGTGCTGGCTGCCTGGGAGGTCGCGGCTCGGCTCGGCTGGGGCGATCCGCAGACATTGCCTTCTCCCTCCCAGGCGCTGCTGGTCGCGTGGCGCTACCTCACCCCGGCGGAGGTCGGGCTGGACGTCGCCGTCAGCCTCGGCCGGATCCTCGCGGGCTTCACGATTGGCAGCATCGCCGCGGTCACTCTTGGCGTGCTGGTCGGCTGGTCGGATTGGACGGCGCGTCTGCTCCGGCCGATTGTCGAGCTGATGCGGCCGATCCCGCCGCTCGCCTGGATCCCGCTCGCCATCGTCTGGTTCGGCCTCGGCGAGGGCTCGAAGGTTTTTGTCATCGTCCTCGGCGCCTTCTTCCCGGTGTTCGAGGCGGCGTGGCGGGGGATGCAAGGCGTGCCGCCTGTGGTGCTGCGCGCCGCCCGGACCATGGATGTTCGAGGCATGCGCCTGCTCTTGCAGGTGGCGCTGCCTGCTGCCCTGCCCGACATCGCGACGGGCCTCAGGAACGGCTTCGGACTCTGCTTTGGGGTTCTCGTGGCGGCCGAGCTGATTGCGGCCGACCGCGGCATGGGTCATCTCGTGATGGAATCGCGCGAGATCGGCCAGCTCGGCATCGCGATCTTCGGGATCGCGCTCATCGGGCTCGTCAACCTCCTCGCCGACTGGCAGCTTGGTATCCTCATCCGCCACACCGTCGGCCGCTGGCAGCCGGTCTAGACGGACGAATCAAGAAAGGGAGGATCGATCATGCAGAGAAGAACCCTCATCGGCGCCCTCGGCAGCACCGGCCTTGCAGCCGCCATGCCACGTCTCGCCCGGGCGCAGGGGAAGGTCGAGACAAGCTCGCTGGCGCTGGGCTTCGGGCTCGATCCCGTTTTCGCGCCGCACATCGTCGCGATGCAGAAGGGCTGGTTCAAGGAGGCCGGCTTTACCGACGTGACGACCAAGACCTTCACCGGCGGAGCCCTGGCCGGCGAGGCCCTGATGTCGGGCGGCATCCAGCTTTGGACACCGGGCAATCTGCCGCCGATCTCGATGGCCCACACTGGTGTGCCGGTGGTCGTGCTCGGCACGAACTGCCTCGCCATGGCGGCCGACAAGCTCGTCGTGCGCAACGACGCCAAGATCGAGAAGCCCGAGGATCTCTACGGCATCAAGATCGGCCTCCTGGCCGGCTCGACGGCGAGCGCCGATCTCTTCTATCTCGCCAAGCACTACGGTCTCGACCCCAAGCGGCTGCAGGTCGTCAACATGCCGCCGCCCGAGCAGTTCACCGGTCTCAAGTCCGGGCAGACACAAGGGCTGCTCTGCTGGGAGCCCTGGGGCTACAAGGCGCAGCAGCTCGGCGACACGACGCTGCTCCATTCCGGTACCGTCAGCGGCTTCCCCGAGAACAAGGGCCAGAAGGTCCAGATCTCCTTCACGCGCTCGCTCTTCGTCGCGAGCGAGGATTTCGTCAGATCGAACCCCAATGCCACCAACGCCATCATGGCGGTGCTCGTCCGCGCCCAGAAATACGTGGCAGACCCCAAGAACAAGACAGAGGTGCTCGACCTCGTCGCCAAGGAGACGAAGCAGGATCGAACGCTGGTCGAGGCGATCTGGGGCGAGTACGTCTTCGATCCGCGCTTCGATCAGGCCTATGTCGACGACATGAAGGCCCTGACCGACTATCTCCTCGCCTCGGGCCGCCTCAAGTCGGCCAAGGATCCGCTGGACTATACCTATACAGGCCCGGTGGCCGCGGCCGATCCGGCGCTGGTCTCTGTCGCTGGCCACTGGAAGGCCTGAGCCTCATGACGAAGGGCCGGGGTGTCGGCGTTGCGATGATCGGGGCCGGGTTCATCGCGGGCTATCACCTGGCCGGGCTCGCGGCTACGGGCCGGGCGCATCTGCCCGTCCTCGTGACCCGCCGCCCGGCCAACGCCGACGCGCTGGCCCGACGCTACGGCATTGCCGAGGTGACGGCCGATCTCGAGACGGCGCTGGCCCGACCGGATGTCGAGGCGGTCGTCATCGCCACCCCCGACGACACCCACGAGCCGATCGCCCTGGCAGCGGCGCAGGCCGGCAAGGCGATCCTGCTGCAGAAGCCAATGGCACCCACGGCGGCAGCGTGTCGCCGTATCATCCAGGCGGCGCGGGAGGCTGGCGTCGATCTGCAGGTGAGCTTCATGCACCGGCATTTCGAGGAGGTGGCCCGGGCCAAGAAGCTGCTGGCCGAGGGTGTCGTCGGCACGTTGCTGAGCGCACGCATCCGCAACGCGACACCCGGGCCCGACTGGGCGGCGTGGTTCTTCAGCCGCGATCGCGTGGGCGGCGGGGTCGTGCTGCAGCTGGGCGTTCACGGCATCGACCTCGTCCAGCACCTTCTTGGCCCGATCGCCGACGTCTCGGCGAGGACCGAGACGCTGTTGCCGGAGCGGCGCCTCGCCGACGGCAGTGCCGTGCGGGTCGAGAATCCCGACAGCGCCTGGGCGGTCTATGGCCTCAGGCGCGGCATGGTCGCGAGCCACGAGATGTCGATGGTCGAGGCCAGGGGATGCGACCGCTTCCGGCTCGAGCTCTACGGCAGCGAGGGCACGATCTGGCTCAGGAGCGAGCGGGGGCGGCTGGCCGTCTGGGCGAAGGGGCGCGGTGACGCCTGGGAAGCGCCGCCGCTCGGCGACGAGGACCCCGGGCGGCACCAGCACGACCGGTGGCTGGATGGCCTGACCGGCGAGGCGCCGCCGGAGCGGACGGCCGAGGATGCGCTGCATGGCCTCGAGGTCGCCGAGGCGATCGCCGCTTCGTCCATGGCGGATGGCCGTCGCGTTCCGATTGGTGGGAGCTGAGACGATGAAGCCCATTTTGCGCCCACGCATCGGCATCCTGAGCTTCGCCCACTATCACGCGAACTTCTGGGCCGAGGTCTTCGTCGAGGACGCCGAGGTCGACCTTGTTGGCATCTGGGACGAGGACGAGAGCCGCGGGCGCGAGGCCGCGACGCGCTTTCAGACCGAGCTCGTGCCTGATCTCGACGACCTGCTCGCCCGGGTCGATGCCGTAGCGGTGACCAGCGCCACGATCGGCCATCTGCCCCTGATCGAGCGGGCGGCGCGGGCTGGTCGTCACATCCTCTGCGAGAAGCCGCTTGCGACCTCCGTGGCCGACGCGGATCGCATCGCCGCCGCCGTCGCTGCAGGCGGGGTCAGCTTCATGCAGAGCTTCCCGAAGCGCTTCGATCCGGTGACCCACGAGATCGCACGGGCCGTCCGCTCGGGCGATCTCGGCCGCATCCATCTGGTGCGCGTCCGGCACGGCCACTTCTACGGTCTCGAGCCGGATTTCAGCCAACGCTGGTACGTCGATCCGGCCCAGGCCGGCGGGGGCGCCCTGTTGGATGAGGGTGTCCACGGTGCCGATCTTCTCTGCTGGCTCTTCGGTCTGCCCGAGAGCGTCACCGCCACCATCTCCTCCGCCGTGCTCGGCCTCGGTGTCGAGGATACGGGGCTTGCGGTGTTCCATTGGGCGGACGGGCTCGTGGCCGAGCTCGCCTCGAGCTTTCTGTTCGCTGCCGCCGACAGCTCGATCGAGGTCTACGGCACCGAGGGCACGCTCCTGGTGAGCGGCGTAGACCTTGCCTCGCGCGACATCACCGAAAGCGGGTTCGTCCGGACCTATCGGCGCGGGCAGGCGACGCGCGAATGGTCGCTCAGCGAGCTGGTGCCGCGCTTCAAGCTTGGGCGCTTCCATCACCAGAACGCCATCGCCTTCGTGGCCAGCCTCAAGCGCGGGGAGCCGCCGCCCATCGGCCTCGCCGACGGGCGGCGGGCGCTCTTGATGATCGAGCGTGCCTACGCCGCAGCCCGCACAGGCATCAGGCAGACGGTCGAGAGCAACTGAAAACAAGGGAAGGGGGGAGGCATGAGTGGCGAGGAGATCGGGCTCTTCATGATCGGCTGCGGCGGGTTCGCCCGTCGCTACCATGTGCCGGTGATCGAGGAGGACAAAGGCGTTCGCCTGCTCGGCATCTGTGATCCGGTGCCGGCCGATGAGGTTCGCGCCCTCGCCGCACGTCATGGCGCGCCCCTCGTCGACACCATCGAGGCGCTGCCCGAGACCGAGGGCAGGCCCGCCGCCATCGTCACGACCCCTCACACGCTGCATGCGGGCCATGTCCGGGCCACGCTCGATCGCGGCTGGCACACGCTCTGCGACAAGCCCTTCGTGATGCATGTGGCCGAGGCACGGGCGCTTGCGGCAACCGCAGCAGAGCGTGAGCTCGTGAATGGTGTCGCCTACAACCGCCGCTTCGACCGCGGCTGCCTGAGGGCACGGGAGATCATCCGATCGGGCGGCATCGGCGCTGTGGGCTACGTCCAGACCGTCCAGCTCGGCTACGAGCAGGCCGGCTGGTTCCTCGATCCGGCGCTCGGCGGCGGCGGTCCCTACACCGGCCGGGCGAGCCACATGGCGGACTTCGTGCCTTGGCTGATCGACGCCCGCCCGACCGCGGTTCGAAGCCGGCTGCGTGGCGGCTCGGCCACGCGCACCGACCGGGGCGGCTTCATCGAGCTTCTTTTCGGCGAGCTCGAATGCCAGATGACCTGCGTCGAGGAAGGCTGGCGCGGCTGGGACGAGGTCCGCGTCTTCGGTGAGAAGGGATTGCTCGAGCTTCGTCGCCCGCTCGACTACCCGATCGGCTGGGAGCTGCGCTGGTGGGGCGGCCGCGGCGAGGAGGTCGAGCATGTGGCGGCCGAGCAGGGAGCGGGTGACGCCACGCGCAACTTCCTCGCGGCCGTGCGCGGCAAAGCGAGCGTGGCGTGCAGCTTCGCCGACGCAGTCATGGCGGTCGCGATCATCGAGGGCGCCTTCGACTCGGCTCGTGCCGGCTCCGAATGGCGGTCGCTCGGCTGATCCTGGCGCGCCGCAGGCCTCAGCTCAGGCCCGCTTTGCTTCCAACAGGTCGGCCATGGCACTCAAGGCCTCCTCGAACGAGCCCAGGATCGCGCGCGCCGCGACCGCGATCATCAGGTTCTCGACGAGGCCGAAGCTCTCGATGTCGAGGCCACGGCCGTCGTGCCAGCGGCCTGCCTCGTCCTGTCGAGCACCAGGGTCGAGGCCGCGCACTCGGTCGATATACGTCCTTGGATCCTGGCTGTAGCAGACGACCGGCTTCTTTTGGGCTGTGGCATAGCCGATCTCGAAGGCCGTGCCCGGGTCCATGCCGGCGCCGCGGAAGGGGCTGATGTCGGCGAGCACTGCGTCGGCGCGATCGATCATCTGCACGTTGGCTCGGTAGATCGCCGCCGCCATCTCGGCTGGCTCGCCGGCGGGGATCTCCTTGTCGAGCGGGAACAGCCCTTCGAGGCCTCGGGCGCGACACGCCTCGACGAGTAGGCGGCCTGCCGCCCGCGCATCCGGCAGAAAGACGGTGGGGCCGGCTAGATAGACGCGACGGCGTCGTTCGGGTGAGGCCTTGCTCATGCGCTACGCTTAAAGTCTGTTCACTCGTTTTCGGTCGGTTTCGTCTCTAAATTCTGAAGCGCTCATCGAGAGAAGGATCGTGGCATGGTCGCTGGAAGCACCTCGCGGCGGCGTCTGCTGAAAGGCTCGGTCGCCATGATACCGGCGCTCGCCACATTGGCCATGACCGGTCGGGCGTGGGCCTTCTCGATGGAGACGCTGCGCCCGACGAGCGGTGCTGCGCTCGCCTATGCCAACCGCTGCAGCGCTTCCAATTCCACCCATGCCGCCATCCGCAGCGCGCTCCAGGCGGAGCTTGCGGGCGAGACCGGGGCACCCGGTGCCACCCTGACCGCGCGCGAGGTCTGCCCCATCTGCGGCTGCCCGATCATCGTGACGCGCGTCGTCCAATAGCCCCGAGCCCAATCTCGCTGCCGATCAGCGCTGGCGCAGAAAAAAGATCAGATCGAGCTCGGGCGCGTCGTGGCCAAGGCTCGTGAGGATCGTGTGCGCCTGCCCGCGATGGTGGGTCTGATGGTTGAAGAAGTGCGCCAGGATCTGGGCCAGCGGCTGAGTGAAGCTCTTGCCGCTGGTGTTCTGGTAGGTGAGGTCGCCCATGATTCGCGCGTCGTCGAGTCCCTCGACAAAGGCGACGATCCGCTCGTCCTCCGCGGCGCGAGCCTCGTGCAGCTTGGCCAGGTCCTCGAAAAGGATCTCGTCGAGACGGCTCGGTGCCGGGCCTTCTCCGGTCATCCGCCGCATCCACATCCGATCGCCGACCAGCACGTGGTTCAACGTGCCGTGCAGTGATCGGAAGAAGGCCCCGCGGTCGGCTCGGTAGTCGGCGTCCGGCAGGCTCGCGACGGCGGCGTAGAGCCGTCCATTGGCCCACCGGTTGTACCGGGCGAAGGTCTGGAAGTGCTCGAGCATCATCCTGAAGTCCCTCTCGAGGGTGGATCGGCTGCGCCGCGAGGCTGCGGCTGATCAGAGGCGGCAGCGCGAGGTGACGTCCAGTACCGATACGCCGGAACGAAGCGAGTCCACGAGCTGGCGGGTGGCAGCCTCATCGATGCAGCGGATGGTGAAGCGCGGCTTGCTCTCGGGATCGAGCGTGATCGACACGGTTTCCTCTTGGCCGGTGCCGCGCTCGACGACGATCGAGCTGATACGGCTGCGGTCGATCAGGACGAGCGTGCGACCGGCACGGCCCGGTCGGAGGGTCTGCTGCAGCTGCACGAGATCGCCCGCGGAGGCCGACGGTGAGCCCGCTCCGAGGGCGAGCCCGATCGCCAGAAGCCTAAGAATCCGTTCCACGACCATACCCTCGATTGATCTGGGTCAGGTTAAACTGGCATAGATCGCGCGGGCGCACGAGACGGGGAGGGATCGGCATGTCGGCACGGGTCGAGGCAGCTGGAAGCATCGGGACGGAGGAGGTCCGCCGAGCCGTGCTGGCCAATCGACGTGGCACGAAGGCGGGTATCCTGACCCATGGCGCCACGCTCCAGTATCTCCAGGCGCCCGATGGCACGCATCTGGCGCTCGGCTTCGACACCGTCGAGGAGTACGCTGCCAAGCCCGGTAGCTTCGGGCAGACGGTCGGGCGCTTCGGCAACCGCATCAGCGAGGGGCGCTTCTCCCTCGACGGCAAGACCTACCAGCTGGCCAAGAACCAGGGCGGCGTTCACCACCTGCACGGCGGCAACCGCGGCTTCGGCAAGCGTCCGTGGGCCGCGGAGGTCGATGACGCCCGTAACGCCGCCACCTTCACGCTTCACTCGAAGGACGGCGATGAGAACTATCCCGGCGCGCTCGATGCTACCTGCACCTACGAGCTCACCGAGGACGACGTGCTGCGCATCGAGATGGTGGCCACCACCGACGCGCCGACGCCGATCAATCTCGTTCATCACACTTACTGGACGATGACCGGCAGCGGTAGCATCGACGCCCAGCGTCTCGAGCTCGCGGCCGAGAGCTATCTCGAAACCGATGACCAGGGCATCCCCACCGGCCGCATCCTGCCGGTGGCGCAAGGGGCCTTCGACTTCCGCAGTCTCCGGCGCCTCGACCATGCAGGGCCTCCGGAGATCGACCATTGCTTCGTGGTGTCGGGCGGCACGGGCATGCGGCGGGTGGCGCTACTGGAAGATCCGGCCAGCGGCCGGGCGCTCGAGCTCTACGCGAACCAGCCGGGTGTCCAGGTCTACTCCGCCATCAAGGTCGACACCGGCGGTCGCGACGGAACCCACTACGGGCCGCGGTGCGGCCTCTGCCTCGAGACCGAGGCCTTCCCCGATGCGCCGAACCACCCCGAGTTTCCGAGCTGCATCCTGAGGCCGGGCGAGACCTACCGGCACGTCATGGAGCACCGCTTCCGCCTGCCGCAGGGCTGAGCGGTCTCAGCCCTGCGCGGCCAGCCCGCCGCGCTGCTCGCCCGTCATGCTGCGGACGACGACACCGCCCGGCGTGCGGGCCAGCGTGAACTGGCGCGTGGCGAAATCGCTGCAGCCCGTGATCCTCGACTCGTGCCCTTTGCCGTCGATGGTCATGCCGCCACCACGCGAGAACGGCTGGTAGGTGTAGCGGATGGCCAGGACGAGCTTTTGAGGCGTGTCCTGAACGACCGTCGCCCGCGTGATCGCCGTCATCTGAGGCGTGGTGCAGCTCGCATGCTGCTCGGTCGCGTGGGAGTCGTAGTAGCTCATGATCGCGAGCTGTCCGCCGGGCATGCCAGTGGGATCCGGTAGCGTTCCGGCACAAGCCACGAGCAGGATCGATGTCAGGACGGGGATGAGAGAGCGCATGCCTTCATTCCTTGCTATGGCGAGCAGGACTTCGGACTGATCTCGTTCTTTTACGCGCCGGACGGAGCTTGGGACCATCCAAGCGCGTGCCCTCATTGCGCCATGGGGTGTTCCATGATGGTCGGTCCGCGGCTATAGGGCTGCCGAACGCCCAGACCGGAGGGAGGCAGGATGAAGCTGTTGCGCTACGGGCCCAAGGGGGCCGAGAAGCCGGGCATGCTGGACGCCAGCGGCCGCATCCGCGACCTCTCCGGCGTCATTCGCGACGTCGATGCATTCGGGATCTCGCCCGCCGCTCTCGCGATGCTGGCCGGCCTCGATCCCGCGACCCTGCCGCTCGTCGAGGGCAGCCCGCGGCTCGGTCCCTGTGTTGCCGGCACCCGCAAGTTCATCTGCATCGGCCTCAACTACTCGGACCATGCGGCCGAGACCGGCGCCAAGGTGCCGCCGGAGCCCATCATCTTCATGAAGGCGACGAGCGCCATCGTCGGCCCCAACGACGATGTCGAGATCCCGCGCGGCTCGGAGCAGACCGACTGGGAGGTCGAGCTTGGCGTCGTCATCGGCAAGCCGGCCAAGTATGTCGAGGAGAAGGACGCCTACGACTATGTCGCCGGCTACTGCGTCGTGAACGACGTGAGCGAGCGACACTTCCAGGCCCATCGGCATGGCCAGTGGACCAAGGGCAAGAGCAGCGACACCTTCGGCCCGACGGGCCCCTGGCTCGTCACGAAGGACGAGGTCAAGGACGTCCACGACCTCGCCATGTTCTGCGAGGTGGACGGCAAGCGGTATCAGAACGGCAGCACCAAGACGATGATCTACAAGGTGCCGTTCCTTGTGGCGTACCTTTCGCAGTTCTTCACGCTCGAGCCGGGCGATGTGATCTCGACCGGCACGCCGCCCGGTGTCGGGCTGGGACAGAAGCCGCCGATCTTCCTGAAGGCGGGCCAGACCATGCATCTCGGGATCGAGGGGCTGGGCGAGCAGACGCAGAAGGTCGTTCAGGGCTGATCGGTGGCTGGTGGAGGCAGGGCGTCTTCCACCACCGCTTCGTGCGCATCCTGTCTCGGGCACACCATCGTGGAGGTGCCCGAGACGATCGCTTCTTTAGCCGAGGTAGTCGGGACGCTACCCGAGCTGATCTCCCCTGGTCGAGCCTGTCCGCGGTGTCGACAGCGCGGCCTCAGGCCTTGCGCGCGAGGAAGACAATACAGGGATCGGCGCTGCGCTTTTGCCTGGAGCAAGCCAGCGCAGGGAGCGCGTGGCCTAGGCTGATCTCGCATCTGGAGGCCGGCGCGACTCACGAGTGCGACCCATCGACACAGACTCTGCCGGGACTCGCATCGGACCTCTGAAGCGGAAATCGCGCTCGCTCGGCCCGTCGCCCGAGTCGTCCGTGCTCGACCTCCGTGAGCCAGGATCGCTATGACGATAGAGCACGCTGGCAAGAGCGAGGATAATCAGAATACCCAACCACCAGTAGGACTCGATCGCTTCCAAACCCGCCTCCCGAAGCCAGGATGCCTTTTTCCGGTGGGACTCAATTTCCTTAACGCCGCGCTAAGCATAAGGCGGGAGACGCGTCGTTGCACCATCAAAGATGCAGGACGAACAATCAGGTCGGCAAAAGCGATCAGTCCCGCCAGCCGTAGGCGACCTCGCGCAGGCGTGCCCCGCCGATGACGCAGCTCGCCTCTCCGGCGAGCTCGCCGCCGAGGCGCTCGTAGAACCCACGCGCCGGGTTGTCGGCCAGAACCCAGACCAGGGTGTCGGCATGGCCGCGCCGCGCCAGCTCATGATGCACGGCGTCGAACAGCGCGCGGCCGATACCCCGGCCCTGATAGGCGCGCAGCAGATAGAGCACGTAGAGCTCGCCCGAGAAGCCCTTCAGCGAGCGACAGCGGCCGCCGCTCGCAAGGCCAACGATCTGCCCCTGCCAGACGGCGAGGAAGCCCCAGCCCCGGGCGCCCAGCGTGCGCCGCCACTGCCGCTCATGTGCGGAATAGGATAGCCCGTCCAGATAGGCTTGAGGGATGATCCCCCGGTAGGATTCGCGCCAACTATCCACCTGGACCCGTGCCAAGGCAGGGGCATCGAGGCTTCGCGCCGGACGGACCGTGAGATCCTCAGCGGAAGCGAGCGTTCGCCACCACATCGATTGATCATCCGCAACTCGAGGCGGGAGCCAGGAGAGCCCAGCCATGCTGACTGGTCAATCGGTTTCCCGAGTGACCACGGGCTCGGTCCTAGATCGAGAGGCGGCAACCGACCCAACTGCCGGTTCGGGCACTCTCGAGAGCGGCCTCGATCATGGCTATTCCCCTGGCCCCGTCCTCCACAGTCGGGAAATCCAGCGCCAGCGGATCAGCCGAGGTGCCGGTGCGCCGGGCGATGATCGCGGCGGCGGCATCTCGATAGAGATTGGCGAACGCCTCCTGATAGCCTTCCGGATGGCCGATCTCGACGCGAACGACACGCTCGGCCTCGGCGCTGAGATAGCCGTGCAGGCGGCGTGTCATGACCTGCTCGAAGCCTCCGAGCCGGCGGTGACGCAGCTCGTTGGGGCGCTCCTGCCACCACTCGAGGCCGCCCTTCTCGCCGAAGATGCGGAAGCCCAGGCCATGCTCGGCGCCGGCTGCGGCGTTGGTCACCCACATGCTGCCACGTGCGCCACCCGCCCAGCGCATCAGGACACAGGCGGCATCGTCGCTGTGCCGGCCGGGCACCGAGGCCCAGACCTCGGCCATGACCTCCTCCAGCTCCACCCCGCTCACATAGGCGCCCATGTGATGCGCATGCGAGCCGATGTCGCCGAGGATCAGCGAAGGTCCGCAGCGGGCCGGATCGAACCTCCAGGCATCGCCCTGGCCCTCCGCCTCGACCATGGTGGCGTTGTGTCCTTGCACATAGGCGAGCTGGATCTGGCGGATCGGGCCCAGCTCGCCGTTGCGGACCATCGCCCGCGCCTGTCGGACCATCGGGTAGGCGCTGTAATTGTATGTGAGGCAGAAGACGAGGCCGCTTTCCCGCACCTTCCTTGCCAGCGCCAAGGCATCCGCGAGGCTGGTCGTCATCGGCTTGTCGCAGATGACGTCGAGGCCCGCATCCAGCGCCGCCACCGCCTGCCCATAGTGGTCGCCATTGGGCGTCATGATCGCAACGGCGTCGATGCCGTCGGAGCGTGCTGCCTCCCCAGCCAGCATCGCCTCGACCGTGGGATAGGCCCGGTCCGGGACGATGCCGATCGCGACGGCTGCCGCGCGGCCGCGCCCCGGGTCTGACGAGAGGACGCCGGCCTCGATCGTGAAGAGGTCGTCCAGGCGTGCGGCGGTGCGGTGGATGGGGCCGATGAAGCCACGACTGCCGCCGATCACGCCGAGCCGCAGCCGGCGGCCAAGTGCTGCCAGTGCCGGGTTCATGAGCACCTCCTTGACCATGTTTGACGCTCGATCCTAGCGCCCGGCCTGCCATTTGCCAGGATCGCGCCCCGCTGCGCGCTGTCATGAAGCTGCACACGCCCCGTCACGGCGCTGGCGCGGTCGGGCCATAGGTTCCCGCCCGTTAGGACCTTCCGCGGCCCCGTCCGGTCGCGCCCGGTGGCTGAGGAGGAGCGATGACGACGATCGTGCGGCTCAACGATCTCGAGCTTCGGGTGGCGACCGAGGCCGCCGAGCTCCAGGCCGCCCAGTCGCTGCGCTATCAGGTCTTCTACGAGGAGATGGGGGCCGTGCCGGATCCGGCGGCCCGGCGCAGCCGTCGCGACGTCGATCCGTTCGACGCCCACGCCGAGCATCTGATCGTGATCGATCATGCCCGCTCCACGCCCTTGAGGCCTCACGTCGTCGGCTGCTACCGGATGCTGCGCGAGAGCGTGGCAGGTCGGATCGGGGGCTTTTACACGTCCGCCGAGTACGATCTCTCGGGCGTCACCGACCGCCGCGGTGAGATCCTCGAGCTGGGCCGCTCCTGCGTCGCGCGCGAGTATCGAAGCGGCCTTGTGATGCAGCTTTTGTGGAAGGGCATAGCAGAGCTGTCCGAGCAGTTCGGCAGCGGCTTGATGCTGGGCTGCGCCAGCCTGCCCGGCACGGACGTCGCTGCCGTCGCGGCGCAGATCCGCTACCTGCACGAGCGCCATCTGGCGCCGATCGGCCTTCGGCCCTGCGCGCTTGCCCACCGGCGCATCGCCCACGAGCCTTTCGGCATCGATGGCTACAGCCCTGAGAGAGCCTTTCGCTCGCTCCCACCGCTCCTCAAGGCCTATCTACGCGTGGGCGCGATGATCGGCGAGGGCGGCGTGCTGGATGAGCAGTTCAACACGATCGACGTCTGCATCGTGCTGCCGTCCGAGCGGATCGAGCGGCGCTACCTCAAGCATTATCGGCAGGAGCGCACGGACGATCCGGTGGCCGCCTGAGAGAATGCCGCTGGCTCTGTTTCGGGCAGTCTGGCGCGCCGCCGCCTTCGTCACACTGACCCTCGTTCTCCTGCCCTTTGCCGTGCTGCTTCATCCGCTGGGTGCGGCACCGCGCACGATTATCCGCCGCCTTTGGTGCCGCGGGGTCTGTCTGATCCTTGGCTTGAGGACGCGCCGGCTCGGCGAGCCGTTCCATGCCTGCCCGACGCTCTTCGTAGCCAACCATGTCTCCTATCTCGACATCTGCCTGATCGGCGGCTTCATCGACGCCACCTTCATCGCCAAGTCCGAGGTCGCGGCCTGGCCGCTTTTCGGTCTGCTGGCGCGGCTGGGGCAGACGATGTTCATCCGACGCCACTGGCGCCAGGCGCTCATCCAGCGCGACATGCTGGCGGAACGGATCCGGACGGGCGAGAGCTTCGTCCTGTTCGCCGAGGGCACGAGCACCGACGGCCTCGACCTCGCCCCGCTCAAGACCTCCCTCTTGTCGGTCGCGGAGCCTTGGATCCTGGAGCGACCGATCGCCGTGCAGCCTCTTACTCTGACCTATCTGAGACTTGCCGACGGCTCTCTCATCGATGCGTCCAACGCAGACCGGTATGCTTGGTGGGGCGATACCGAGATGGTGCCGCATCTGCTGCGCCTGCTCTGTCTCCCGGGCGCCGAGATCGTGGTGCAGCTCGGCGCGCCCGTGCTGTCATGGGAGGTCTCGAGCCGGAAGGCTCTCGGCCGGGCGCTGCACGCCGAGATCCGTTCCACGCTACAGGACGCTCGCGGTGCCGCGGTCAACGACGCCGTTCTCGTTCCCGCCCCACTCGTCTCCTGACCGCGCCGCGCGACAGCCGCTCCCCCGTATCATGGGGTGACGCCTGATATGGGCGGCGCACTCGCCTCTCGCTTGAGGCAAGGCATCGCAGCTAAACTGCGGGAGAGCAAGTTCGGGCGGACGGGGGAAACCTGCCATGTGCGGCATTGTCGGTGTCATTGGCAAGGGTGACGCGGCCCCGCTTCTCCTCGAGGTGCTGCGGCGGCTCGAGTACCGCGGCTACGACAGCGCGGGAATAGCGACGCTCGTCGATGGGCGAGTCGAGCGGCGCCGCGTGCAGGGCAAGCTCGACCAGCTCGCTGCATGCCTCACGGAGACGCCGCTGGCCGGACGTACCGGGATCGGCCATACGCGCTGGGCGACGCACGGCGCTCCGACCGAGACCAACGCCCATCCGCACATCGCCCAAGGTGTGGCTGTGGTGCACAACGGCATCATCGAGAACTTTCAGGCCCTGCGTGCCGAGCTCGTCGCCAAGGGACGCGAGTTCGCCACCCAGACCGACACCGAGGTCGTGCCCCAGCTGATCAGCACCTACCTCGCCCGAGGCCTTCGCCCCGAGGAGGCCGCCGCGGCGGCCGTCCGCCGCCTCGAAGGCGCTTTCGCGCTCGCCATGCTGTTCGAGGGACGGGCCGATCTTCTTGTCGTCGCCCGGAAGGGCAGCCCGCTCGCCATCGGCTACGGCGACGAGGAGATGTACGTAGGCTCGGACGCGTTGGCGCTGGCCACCCTGACCGACCGCATCCAGTACCTCGAGGAAGGCGACATCGCCTTCCTCCACCCCAAGGGCGCCGTGATTCAGGACGCCAGGGGGGAGGAGGTCGAGCGCCCGATCCGGCAGACGGCCTTCAGCGGCGCCATGATCGGCAAGGGAAATCATCGCCATTTCATGGAGAAGGAGATCTTCGAGCAGCCGGCGGTGATCGGCGACACGCTCCGTTCCTTCGCGGATCCTCAAGACCACCGCATCACGCTGCCGAGCCTGCCCTTCGACCTCGAGCAGGTGCCGCGGCTCGCGATGATCGCCTGTGGCACCGCCTCCTATGCCTGCCTCGTCGCCAAATACTGGTTCGAGCGCCTGGCGGGGCTGCCCGTCGATTGGGACATTGGTTCCGAGTTCCGCTACCGCGAGATGCCGCTCGTCGATGGCGAGGCCGGCATCTTCGTCTCCCAGTCCGGTGAGACCGCCGACACGCTGGCCGCGATGCGCCATGTGAAGGCGCTGGGCCACGCGTCCCTGGCGATCGTCAATGTGCCAGAAAGCACGCTCGCCCGCGAGGCCGACGGGTTGCTGCGGACGCTCGCCGGTCCGGAGATCGGTGTCGCCTCGACAAAGGCATTCACGACCCAGCTCGCGACTCTCGCCTGCCTTGCCGTCGGGGCCGCCCGACTCCGGGGCCGCATCACGCCCGAGCGCGAGGCCAGCCTGACGCAGGCGCTGGACGAGGTGCCGGCACGGATTCTCCAGGTGCTCGAGGCGGATCGCGAGTTCGACGAGATCGCCCAGGGGATCATGCAGGCCCGTGACGTGCTCTATATCGGGCGTGGCGTCGCCTACCCGATCGCCCTGGAGGGCGCGCTGAAGCTGAAGGAGATCAGCTACATTCACGCCGAGGGTTACGCGGCAGGCGAGCTCAAGCACGGACCGATCGCGCTGATCGACGAGACCGTCCCGGTGATCGTCGTGGCGCCGTACGATGATCTCTTCGAGAAGACGGCCTCGAATCTCCAGGAGGTGGTGGCACGCGGTGGCCGTGTGGTGCTGCTCTCCGACGCCCGGGGCGTCGCCGAGCTCGGCGCCTACGCGTGGCGCGCCGTCACCCTGCCGACCGTCGATCCCTTCGTGGCACCTCTGCTCTATAGTGTGCCGATCCAGCTCCTCGCCTACCACACGGCGGTGCTGAAGGGCACCGACGTCGACCAGCCGAGGAATCTGGCCAAGTCCGTCACGGTCGAGTAGGCCTGATGCAGGCCAGCCCGGAGGGCCAGCGGAACCCGACCTTCGCGGGAGGATAAGAGGTTCGGGCCTGTTCCTGTGGCGCCAAGGCTCGCGTCTGGTGCCGGGGTCGACTATCTAGGGCGTCGTCGCGGGCCGCCCTAGCGTCGGCGCGCTCTCACGGATCCCGGGATACCGCCTCATGAGCTGGAGTTCGCCAGGCTTGGTCGCTGCCGTGGCCGCTCTCCACGTCGCTCTCGAGGCGGTCGGCTGCCGCTCGGACGCCCGCCGGTCATGAGTTTTGCGCCCAGGGCGGTTCGGCTGGCGACGGCCGTCGTCGAGAAGCCGCGGGTGCGTCGCCAGGCGACCTACCGGCGAAGGCTCGTCACTTGGCTTCTCGCCAACTGGCCCTACCTGCTGGGCGCCGCGCTGTTCTGTGTGGCTGTCGGCGTCCTGCATCATGTGCTGAGCCAGTTCCACTACCGGGATCTGCGCCACGCCCTGAGCACGATTGGCTGGCATCGGATCTTTATCGCGATGGCCGGCACGGCGGTCAGCTTCATGGCGCTCGTCGGCTACGAGCATTTCGCGCTCGCGTTCGCCGAGCGGCGCCTGCCCCTCCGCCGCACCGCGCTCGCCTCGTTCGTCGCCCAATCGATCGCGCACTCGACCGGCCTCGCGGCCGTCGTCGGCGCCGGGCTGCGCTACCAGCTTTATGCCGGGCAGGGGCTGGGGCCCGTCGACGTCGCCAAGGTCCAGGCCTTCTTCTCGATCACCTTCGGCCTCGGGATCACGACGCTCGTCGGCGTCGTCCTCCTCCTTGAGCCGGACTTCCTCCTCGGCGTGATCCCTGTTCCGCAGAGCCTCTGGCGCCTCGTCGGGCTTCTCGCTCTCGGTGTGGTCGTTGGCTATCTCGGGTGGAGCTGGCGAGCCCGCAGGCCGTTCACGATCTTGGGCCATGTGATCGAGGTGCCCCGGCCTCAGGTAACCTTGATCCAGATCGGCCTGGGCCTGATCGACCTCGCCTCGGCCGGTGCCGCCCTCTGGGTTCTCTTGCCGGCTGGTCTCGACGTCGGCTACGGCCAGCTCCTTGCGATGTTCGTGATGGCGATCGTGGTCGGGGCGGCCAGCCACGTGCCGGGCGCTCTCGGCGTCTTCGAGGGAGCGATGGTGCTGCAGCTGCAGCCACCCAACGACCTGATGGTTCAGGTCATCGGAGCGCTCCTCGTCTTCCGTGCCATCTACTACATCCTCCCGCTCTGTCTGGGCTCCGGGCTTCTCGCTGCCGTGGAGATCGGCCGGTGGCGCAGCTGGCTGCAGAGCTCGGGCGAGCGGGCGTTCCGCTGGGTGAGCCTGCTGGTCCCGACGGCCGCGGCTGGGCTCGTCGTCCTGGCGGGCACCGTGCTGCTCCTCTCGGGTGCGACGCCCGAGGTCCACTCGCGGCTGGTGGCGCTCTCGATCCTGGTGCCGACGCCAGTCATCGCCGTCGCGCACTATCTGGGCAGCCTGATCGGCGTCGTCCTGCTGTTCCTCGCCCGCCCGCTGCGGCGGCGCGTCCGGGGCGCCTGGTCGGCGGCAGTGGTCCTGCTGGGCGCCGGTGTGGCCACCACCGTCCTCAAGGGACTGGATAGCGAGGCGGCAGCGCTGGTGCTGCTCGTGCTGCTTATCCTTCTCCCGCTGAAGCCTGAGTTCTATCGCCAGTCGCGGCTGGTCGAGGAGCGCGTCTCCTCCGGTTGGTGGGCCATGGCGACGATTGTCGTGCTGGCTGCGCTCTGGCTGGCCTTCTTCGGGCTCAAATATCCAGAGCATGGCCAGGGGTTCTGGTGGCAGTCGGGTCTTCACCCGGAGGCGCCGCGCTCGCTGCACGCCACCCTTGCCGCCCTGGCACTGCTCGCCGGGCTCAGCTTGGCATCGCTGTTCCGTCGCTCGCCGGCCGGCCCTCATGTGGCGACGCCCCAGGAGCTGGCATTGGCCCGGGAGGTCGTCCTACGCGACGGCGACGCTGATTCCTGGCTGGCGCTTACAGGTGACAAGGCCGTTCACTTCGACCCGACGGGTCGAGCCTTCATCAGCTACGGCGTCTCCGGCGGAAGCTGGATAGCGATGGGCGAGCCCGTCGGGCCGCCCGATCTCTGGCCGAAGCTGGTCTGGGACTTCCACGAGGCCGCGGATCGTCACGGCGCCTATACCGCGTTCTACGAGGTGGGCTCGGATAGCCTGCCGCTTCTGCTCGACCTCGGCCTCGAGTTCGTCGAGCTGGGCGAGAGGGCGCGTGTGCCGCTGGCCGAGTTCGATCTGCGGGGCAAGCGACGCGCCGACCTGCGGAGCGCGCGCAGCCGGGCTGCCAAGAGCGGCGTTCAGTTCACCGTGCTTGAGCCGGAAGAGGTGCCGGCGGTGCTGGACGAGCTGGAGGCTGTCTCGGCGGCCTGGCTCTCGGAGCACGGTGGCCGGGAGCGGCATTTCTCTCAAGGGTTCTTCTGCCGCGACTATGTTGCCGGTGGCCCGGTGGCGGTTCTTGGCCGTGCGGGCGCCATCGTCGCCTTCTCGAATTTGTGGCTCTCGGCCGATGGCAGCGAGGCCAGCATGGATCTCGTTCGCTCCGCAGGTGAGGGGGCCCAAGGTGCGATGAGCCTCCTCGTGGCCGAGACCATGCTGTGGGCCAAGCAGCGCGGCTGCCAGTGGTTCCTGCTCGGCGTGGCGCCATCTCGGGAGCCCGGCGACCATCGGCTCTCGGTGCTCTGGCCGCCCTATGGCCGGCCACTTCTCCGCCACGGCGCGCAGTTCCATGATGCCCGCGGGCTCAGGGCTTTCATGGAGAAGCTCGATCCGGTCTGGGAGCCGGTCTTCCTCCTTCATCCGGCCCGGGCCCTGCCGGAGGTTCTTGCCGATCTCACGGCGCTCATCGTCGACCGGGATCGAGCGGGGGTGCGGAGATGACCGAAGGCGTCGAGGCTTTTCATCTCGAGCGTGCGCTCCTGCCCGGTGGCTGGGCGGCTGAGGTGCGCCTCGAGATCGACCCCGCCGGCACGATCCTGACGGTGGAGCCCGGCAGCGATTCCATGGGCGCAGAGCCCCTCCGGGGCGCTGTCCTGCCCGGCATGGTGAACGTTCACTGCCATGCATTCCAGAGGGCCATGGCGGGTCTCGCCGAGTGCCTCGAGCCGGGCGAGGCCAGCTTCTGGAGCTGGCGCGAGACCATGTACGCCTTTCTCGCCCGTCTCGGGCCCGAGGACGTCCGGGCGGTCGCGGCCGAGCTGTACCTTGAGCTGCTCGAGGCCGGCTACACGAGCGTCGTCGAGTTCCACTATCTCCATCATGACGTCGACGGCCGGCCCTATGCCGATCCCGCTCTCCTCTCGCTCATGATCCATGAGGCGGCGCGCGAGGTCGGCATGGGGCTGACCCTGCTGCCGGCGCTCTATGTCACGGGTGGGTTCGGCGACCAGCCGCCAAGCCCGGGGCAGCGACGCTTCGTCATGGACCCGGCTGCGTTCATGCGGCTGCTGGAGCGGCTGGAGCACGTCTTCCGCGATGACCCCGAGCGCCGGCTCGGCATTGCGCCCCACTCCCTACGGGCCGTCCCGCCGCGCCAGCTCGGCGAGGTGATCGGGGCGGCAACCGGCCGGGACGCCTCCATACCGATCCATATTCATGTGGCCGAGCAGGTTCGCGAGGTGCGCGAGTGTCTGGACCTCACCGGCCGGCGTCCGGTGCAGCGGCTGTTCGAGATCGCGCAGCCCGGCCAAGCCTGGTGCCTCGTCCATGCCACGCATATGGACGACCAGGAGATGGACCTCGTGGCGACAAGCGGGGCCGTCGTGGGCCTTTGTCCCACCACGGAGGCCAATCTCGGCGACGGCATCTTTCGCCTGGCCGATCATCTCCAGCGCCACGGGCGCATCGCCATCGGCTCCGACAGCAATGTATGCGCATGTCCGGCCGAGGAGCTGCGGCTTCTCGAGTATGGCCAGCGGCTCACCGAGCTCCGCCGGCTGGTCGGAGCGGACGAGGCTCATCCGCACGTCGGATCGCGTCTCTTCTCGGCTGCGCTGTCCGGGGGCGCTCAAGCAGCGGGGCGGCCGGTCGGCCGTCTCGCGCCGGGATGCCGAGCCGATCTCGTGGTGCTCGACGAGGACGATCCCAGGCTCGTCGATCCCCACGATGACCGCCTCCTGGATGCGCTCATCTTCGCCGGCCGCGGCCTGCCTGTCCGCCACGTGATGGTGGGTGGGCGATGGCAGGTGCGGGACGGCGTTCATCCGGCCCGGAACGCCGTGCGCAGCGCCTTCCGGTCAACGATGAGGCGGCTGCTCGCCTGAGCCCGAGCCTTCCGGGAGCACCGCCGTCACGTCGCAGGTGCAGGTCCTGCCATAGTCCTGTCGCGCTCCTCCTCTTTGATAGGCTGGGCCTGCGAGGAGAGGGACATGACGAGGGGTATCGAGAAGACGACGGGAGCCGAGCGGTGTGGATCTGCGCTGCGACCAACGGGTGACCATCGCCACGCGTTGACCAACGCCGACGCATTCATCCAGGCGGCGCTGGAAGATCCCATCATCCGCCTTGTGATGCGACGGGATGGCATCACGGCAGTCGATGTCGTGGAGGTGATCCGCCAGGCCCGCTCGAGGGTGGGCACGCGGCCCTCGGCCTGGG
Organism: uncultured Alphaproteobacteria bacterium; assembly: GCA_963735065.1. Classification (GTDB taxonomy): domain Bacteria; phylum Pseudomonadota; class Alphaproteobacteria; order Geminicoccales; family Geminicoccaceae; genus CAVTJL01. The sequence goes on from CAVTJL010000001.1 coordinate 2,582,613, forward strand.
CCGAGCCCTAAGGGCGTCAGCCGGTGGTGAGGAGCGACACCTCGATCGCAGCGTTGACGACGCAGATGAGCCCGTCATCGAGGCCGTTCGGAACCATCATCCCGCCGGGACCGACCTCGACCGAGACCTCACCGTGCGGCAGCGATGCGCGGACCGCCTCGATGTCGGGCGCTCCCGCTGCTGCAGGCACGCCGAGGCGCACGAGCACGCCCATCCGCGTTCTCTGGCCGTCGACCAGCCGGCGCATGGCCGGCAGATAGTTGTGACCGATCGCATTCCGGACGGCACGGATGGCCGCCTTGGTGACGTCCTGGCCCTGCAGGTCGACACCGGTGCCGATCTCGATGAACATCACGTCCCGCGATGGTGCCATGGTCTGATCCTCGTGGTCCTGCAAGGCAACACGACACGGCATGACGGACGCGCACTGGCCGGCCGGCAAGCGGTCGTCTGGGAAGGGCAAGAAAGCAGAGCTGATCTGGAGCACGCTGGGTGGCCGGAAGATTCGGCCACCCAGGAGCTGCTAACGACGAGCGTAGCCGGCCGTGTCAGCCGTTGTTGATGCGGACACCCGACTGCTTGTCGAAGATGTGAACGGCATCGAGGCGCGGCGCCAGGTTGATCTTGTCGCCGGGGCGGAAGGCGTGGCGCTCCTTGAACACCGCTTGGCATTCGGTGCCGGCCCAGCTCAGCACGATGAGGAGCTCTGCGCCGGTCGGCTCGACCACGGCCACGTCGCCGGGCAGTCCGCTGTCGCTGAGCTCGAGATGCTCCGGCCGAACGCCATAGACGACCTTCTGGCCGTCCCGCCCGCCGACGTTCGCAGGCAGCGGCAGCTGCGTGCCGTTTCCGGTCACCGCTACCGGCGCGCCGCCATTGCGCTTGATGGTGGCGTCGAAGAAGTTCATGGCGGGCGAGCCGATGAAGCCGGCGACGAAGAGATTGGCCGGCGTGTCGTAGAGCTCGAGCGGCGCGCCCATCTGCTCCACCACGCCCAGCTGCATCACCACGATCCGGTCGGCCATCGTCATGGCCTCGATCTGGTCGTGGGTGACGTAGACGGACGTCGTCTTGAGCCGCTGGTGCAGCTCCTTGATCTCCGTCCGCATCTGGACGCGGAGCTTCGCGTCGAGGTTCGAAAGCGGCTCGTCGAACAGGAACACCTGAGGGTCGCGGACGATTGCACGGCCCATTGCGACGCGCTGGCGCTGGCCGCCTGACAGCTGGCGGGGATAACGGTCGAGGAACTGGGTCAGGCCCAGGATCTGCGCCGCCCGGCCCACGCGCTCCTCGATCACGTTCTTGGGCGCACGTGCCAGCTTGAGCGAGAACGCCATGTTCTGCTGCACGGTCATGTGCGGGTAGAGGGCGTAGTTCTGGAAGACCATCGCGATGTCGCGATCCTTGGGCGGCACGTTGTTGACCACCCGCTCCCCGATCGCGATCTCGCCCCGGCTGATCTCCTCGAGCCCGGCGATCATCCTGAGCAGCGTGGACTTGCCGCAGCCCGACGGGCCCACCAGGACGACGAACTCGCCGTCCGGGATGCTCACCTCGACGCTGTGCAGCACCTGCACAGAGCCATAGAACTTGTCCACTTTTCTGACGTCGACTGAGGCCATGTCCCCGATTCCGCTCTATCGCGCGGTTGCTTGTCACGCAGGCGGCCGCGCTGCCGACCCCACGTGGACCCATGCGACATGCCGCACGTGGCTGCATTGGGCTGCCGGGGATCATGGCGAGGATGGCGGAGGGCCGCAATCGTCAATGCCCGACCCCGCCGAGCTTTTCGCTCGCCTGGAGGCCATGGGCGCCTAATATAGGATCACATGCCGCCAAGTGTCGCTCGGCTTCGCGATCCTACGTCTGCATGGGCGCGCGCTCCGGCGAGGGGCGCAGAGACGTGGGCCATGGAGGCGGTCTCGTCGACGGCTCGACCGGTTGGCGGCCTCAGCCGGCTGCGAGGGATGGCTCCTCGGATTCGGACGGCTCCGCCTCGGGTCCATCGCCTGGAGCGGCGCTCAGGGTTGCCGCATGGGCCGGCTCTTCCGCACACAGTCGCCAGCGGCGGCCGTCTCTCGTGGCCTTGCCCGCCTGCTCGAGCCGCAGGAGGGCAACACGGATGGACGGCTGCTTGGCGGCCGCGCCGGACGCCTCGCTTCGCTCCTCGATGTCGCGAATCGTCAGGCCCTCGGTCTCGCCGGCAAGGATCCGGGTGACCTGCTCCTCGACCTGGCCGCGGGGCGCCCGCTTGCGGACCTCGGGAGAGGGGGGCACGCCTCGCCGGCGCTCGTTCCGCTCGCGAGCCGGCGGCGGGCCACTTTTGGGCATGGCGCTCGCAGCCGAGACGATCTGCTTGAGCGCGTCATTGTAGCCGGCGGCATAGGCTTCCTGGCGCGCCGCCTCGATCAGCGTTGCGATCTCGTCCAGAATCTTGTCCGCCATGCCAGAGGCCTCCCCGCCTCACGCTGCGCGGGACCGGATCACTCGCGCAGATCGTCCCAGAGCTCCTTGACCTTGGCGAAGAAGCCCTCGGATTCAGGATGCTGGTTGTTCGACTCGCCCCCTGCCTGATCGAACTCTCGCAGGAGCTCCTCCTGCCGCTTGGTCAGGTTGACGGGCGTCTCGACCATCAGCTCGACCAGCATGTCGCCGCGGGCGTGCGACTGCAGCTCGGTCATGCCCTTGGCACGCAATCGGATCTGCTTGCCGGTCTGAGTGCCGTCGGGCACGGCGATCTTGATGCGCTTGCCCTCGATCGTCGGCACCTCGACCTGCCCGCCGAGCGCCGCCGTCGTCATGGGGATCGGGACGCGGCAGAAGAGATGGGCTGCCTCACGCCTGAAAAGGCGATGCGGGGCCACGCCGACGAAGATATAGAGATCACCCGGCTGCCCGCCGCGCACCCCCGCCTCGCCCTCGCCCGAGAGGCGGATCCGGGTGCCGTCCTCGACCCCGGGGGGGATCGTGACGGCCAGGGTCTTCTCCTTCTCGACGCGCCCGGCGCCGGCACAGACCCGGCAGGGATTGGTGATCGTCCGCCCGCTGCCCTGACAGGTCGGGCAGGTCCGCTCGACGGTGAAGAAGCCCTGCTGACTGCGGACGCGGCCTATGCCCCGACAGGTCGGGCACACGGCCGGCTCGCTCCCGCCCTCGCTGCCGCTGCCGCGACACGCGTCGCAAGGCACCGAGGTCGGCACGCGGATCTGGGCCTTCTTGCCGGCGAACGCCTCCTCGAGCGTGATCGTGAGATTGTAGCGGAGATCGGCGCCACGGGTGGACGAGCCCCGGCGGCGGCCACCGCCAGCGAACTCGCCGAAGAGGTCGTCGAACACGTCGGCGAACGAGGAGAAGTCGAAGCCGGCAGCGCCTCGACCGCCACCGGCCATCCCTGCCTCGAAGGCCTGGTGGCCGAACTGGTCATAGGCGGCCCGCTTTTGCGGGTCCTTCAGGATCTCGTAGGCCTCGTTGATCTCCTTGAAGCGGGTCTCCGCCGTCCCGTCACCGGGATTGCGGTCCGGATGCCACTTCATCGCCAGCTGGCGATAGGCCCGCTTCAGCTCCCCGTCGGATGCCGACCGGGCGACGCCGAGTATCTCGTAGTAGTCGCGCTTCGCCATGTCCTCTTCGTGCCTTCGGGCCCTTGGCCGCGCGCTAAGCCTCGGAACGGCAAGGGATCGGGCGCGTCGCCGCGCCCGATCCCCGTCTGTCCCACCGGATCAGCGTGATGCTCACGCCGACCGCTTCTTGTCCTCGTCCACTTCCTCGAAGTCGGCATCGACCACGCCCTCGTCCGGGGCTGCGCTGCCGGTCTCCGCCGAAGGCCCGCCCTCGGGGCCGCCCTGCTGCGAGCGGTACATGGCCTCGCCCAGCTTCATCGAGGCCTGGGCCAGCGCCTCGGTCTTCGAGCGCACGAGGTCGGCATCCTCGCTGTCGAGCACGCCCTTGAGGTCGCTCAGCGCCTGCTCGATCGCCGCGCGGTCACCCGCGGCAACCTTGTCGCCGTGCTCCTTCAGGCTCTTCTCGGTCGAGTAGACAAGGCTGTCGGCATGATTTCGTGCCTCGATGACGGCCTTGCGCTTCTTGTCCTCCTCGGCGTGCTCCGCCGCCTCCTTCACCATCTTGTCGATCTCGGTGTCGGAGAGGCCGCCCGAGGCCTGGATGCGGATCTGCTGCTCCTTGTTGGTGGCCTTGTCCTTCGCCGACACGTTGACGATGCCGTTGGCGTCGATGTCGAAGGTCACCTCGATCTGCGGCACGCCGCGGGGTGCCGGTGGAATGCCGACGAGGTCGAACTGGCCCAGGAGCTTGTTGGCCGAGGCCATCTCCCGCTCGCCCTGGAAGACGCGGATCGTGACGGCCGACTGGCTGTCCTCCGCGGTCGAGAACACTTGGCTCTTCTTGGTCGGGATCGTCGTGTTGCGGTCGATGATGCGGGTGAAGACCCCGCCCAGCGTCTCGATGCCGAGCGACAGCGGCGTCACGTCCAGGAGGAGGACGTCCTTGACCTCGCCCGAGAGCACCGCCGCCTGAATAGCGGCGCCGATGGCCACGACCTCGTCGGGATTGACGCCCTTGTGCGGCTCCTTGCCGAAGAACTGCTTCACCCGCTCGACAACCTTGGGCATGCGGGTCATGCCGCCCACGAGGATCACCTCGTGAATGTCCGAGGCCGAGAGGCCGGCGTCCTTGATCGCCTTCTTGCAGGGCTCCATGGTCCGCTCGATCAGGTCGTCGACCAGCATCTCGAGCTTGGCCCGCGTCACCTTCATCGTCAGGTGCTTCGGGCCCGTGGCGTCGGCCGTGATGAAGGGCAGGTTGATCTCGGTCTGCGTCGTCGAGGAGAGCTCGATCTTGGCCTTCTCGGCCGCCTCCTTCAGACGCTGCAGGGCGAGCTTGTCGCCGCGCAGATCGATGCCGTGCTCCTTCTTGAACTCGTCGGCCATGTAGTCGATCAGGCGCTTGTCGAAGTCCTCGCCGCCGAGGAAGGTGTCGCCGTTCGTCGACTTCACCTCGAAGACGCCGTCGCCGATCTCGAGGACCGAGATGTCGAACGTGCCGCCGCCGAGGTCATAGACCGCGATCGTCTGGTTGGTGCCCTTGTCGAGCCCGTAGGCCAGCGCTGCTGCCGTCGGCTCGTTGATGATGCGCAGCACCTCGAGGCCGGCGATCTTGCCCGCGTCCTTCGTGGCCTGGCGCTGGCTGTCGTTGAAGTAGGCCGGGACGGTGATGACCGCCTTGTCCACCGGCTGGCCGAGATAGCGCTCGGCCGTCTGCTTCATCTTCTTCAGCACCTCGGCGCTGATCTGCGATGGCGCCTTCTTCTCGCCACGCACCTGCACCCAGGCATCGCCATTGTCGCCGCGCACGATCTTGTAGGGGACCATGTCGATGTCCTTGCGGACGACAGGGTCCTCGAAGCGGCGGCCGATCAGCCGCTTCACCGCAAACAGCGTGTTCTCGGGATTGGTGACCGCCTGGCGCTTGGCCGGCATGCCGACGAGGATCTCCGCGTCCTCGGTGAAGGCCACCATCGAGGGGGTCGTGCGCATGCCCTCCTCGTTCTCGATGACCTTGGCGTTCTTCCCCTCCATCACGGCGACGCAGCTGTTCGTCGTCCCGAGATCGATGCCGATGATCCTGCTCATTCCAACCTCTCGCGCGGAACGCGAAGCAATACGATGTTGCGATGGCGCACGAACCGCGGGTGTCTCACGTCGCATGACGATGGCGGCCGCGCTCGACGTGAGGCTGATATAAGGACCGCGTCTGGGGCCTGCAACCAGCCGGCCTCACGCTGTTGCGCGGCGTGGCCCAGCGGATCGAGCGCTCTGGGCTCGAACGTCAAACCGCGAGTGGCGAGGTGCCGAGGGAAACCTTCGACGGCCCGGTCGGCGCGGGCTCGCCCTCGGCGATCGCAGCCCAGCTGGAACGCAGCTCGCCCAGGCGTGCCGCGAGCTCGTCGCAGATCGCCGGATCATCGCGGAGGTTGATCTGAACGAGTCGATGAAGAATGTAGCCATACAGCCGGTCGAGCAGGCGAGCCACCTCGCCGCCGCGCTCCAGATCGAGGACGGCCTGCAGGCTGTTGATGATGGCATGCGCCTGCATGACGTGCCGATATCGGTCCTCGACCCGCCGCTCGAGAATGGCTGCCCGCGCCTGCGCGACGCGGCGCATCGCGCCGTCGTAGAGCATGACGATTTGCCTTGCAGGCGAGATCGTCTCGCTTGCCCGCCCATAGGCGGCGGCCGCGCGCTGGGCCCTCTGCTCTCCCATCATCGTCGGCTCGATGCTCTCAGCTCTTGGCGCTCGAGGCGCTCATCTGCGCCTGGATCTGCGCGAGCATGGTGTTGGCGAGGGTCAAGGCGGTCTCCATGGCCGTGAATCTCTCGACGAGAAGGGCTCGCTGGGCGTCCGCCCGCTCGTTGATCGTCGCGATCTCTTTCGTGTACCCGTCATCCGCCTGACCGAGGCCGTCGATCGCCTGCTGCAGGGAGCCGGTCGAGCTGTCGAGCGCGGCATCGAGGGCGTTGTAGAGCTGGTCGGCAATGCCTTGGCTCGTCTGCACGCGGATCGTGCCGCTGCCCTTGCCGGTCCACAGCAGCTCGAGACCCTCGTAGGGCGTGCCCGAGGCGCCCTTGATGGTGACGCCGTCGAGCTCCGCGGGCACGCCGTCGAGGGTGACGCTCTCCGGCACCCCGTCGCCGTCGGCGTCGGTGATCGCGACATCGAAGGCGTTGTCGGTGAGCGCGTTGGTGCGATTGTAGACGGCGAGCTGCGGCGACGACGACTGGAAGCCGAACGCCAGAACGTCGCGAACGCTGTCGAGATTGCTCAGCAGGTTCTGGTCCAGCGTCGACGAATCGAGCGTCAGCTTGCCGCCGTCGCCCATGCTGATGCCGATGGCGCCCAGCGTGCTCATCACGTCGCTCGACAGGCCCAGCGCGGGTCCCCCGACGATTCCGCCCAGGGTCTGGCTCAGCGTGCGCAGCGTCCGGTCCCCGAACAGGACGGCATCCTGGCCGACCTGACCGCTCGAATCGACCGCCGACTGCTTTGCGACAAAATCGCGGAGGGCGTTGTAGGCGTCGACGAAGCCCTGGATCTGGGTCTTGATGTCGGTCAGCGATGGCTGGACATCGACGGTGACCGAGGTGCCGGGGTCCGCCTGGTAGAGGCTGACCGTCACACCGGGCATGAGGTCGGTGATGTCGTTGCTGTCGCGCTCGACATCGACCCCGTCGACCGTGAGGCGGGCCTTGGCGGCGGTCTGGATCTCCTGGAGGCCCATGAGGTCGGCTGCGCCCGAGCCGCCGTCGTCGAGGGTGATCGCTTTGCCGGTCTCCTTGCCGGTGAGGATGAGCCTGTAGTCGGCGGCGGAGACCTGGAGCACCGAGGCAGCCACGCCCGACCGGCCGGAGACCCCGTTGATGGCGCTCGCGAGGTCGTAGATGCCCATTGTCCCGTCGACCGCGACCGAGGCGCTCCCGCCGCCCTCGAGGCCGATGGAGAGCGTGCCGCTGAAGGCAGCGCCGCCGTTCCACGCATCGGCGAGGCCGGTGCCGGCGCCATCGACGCTTGTCGCGGCGAGCTTGCCCGCCGTGGCCAGCTGCTCGACGGTTATCGCAAAGCTGCCGACCGAAGCCTTGTTGTCGACGGCGACGCCCAGGAGCTGACCGGGGCTCGTCCCGCCGCTGGAGCTGAGATAGGCCTCTTTGCTCTCGAACACGTTGCTCTGGATGCCGAGCGCGCCCGGCGGGCTGCGAAGGCCGTCGGCCGCCGATTGGAGGTTGGATAGCAGCGTCTGCAGATCGCCATAGGCGGCGATCCTCGCTTGGTTGGTCGAGATCTTCTGCTCGAGGCGCACCGCCGGCTGGATCGCCGCGTCGTAAGCGGCCTGGACGATCGCATCCGTATCGATGTTGGAGCTCGTGCCGATGAGCCGGCTCGTGCCGCTCGCCGTGCTGAGGCTGCCAAGGCTGAGGGAGCTCGTGGTCATCGGTCGCGTCCGTCGCTCAGGCATCGAGGCGGAGGAGGGGGGCGGCGCCCTGCTGCCGGGCGGCTGCGAAGAAGCGCAGGAGGGCGTCCGGCGGGGATTGGTGCAGCACCTCGCCCGTGCGACTGTCCGCCACACGCAGGACGTAGTGCCCCGATGCCGCGTCGCGGAAGCCCGTCACCTGAATGTCCCGATCTGCATGGTGGCTCCGTGCGGCGGCCTCCACCGCGGCCGCTGCCGTCTGATCGAGCGATGCCCGCTCCGGGGACGGCTGCGCAGATGCGTAGGGGGGCCGGTCGGGCACGCCCCGGCCATCGCGCGTCGTCGCCAGCGCGCCGCCTGCGCCACCGACCGAGGCCACGGAAGAGAGCGGCGCCGAGCATGGCCATCTAGCCTCTTGGGCGTGCAGGGGGCGGCACCGCCGCCCCCTGGCGATGCCTACTGGAGCAGCCGGAGCAGCGACTGCGGCATCTGGTTCGCCTGCGCCAGCATCGCCACGGATGCCTGCATCAGCACCTGCTTGGAGGTGAAGTTGCTCATCTCCGAGGCCATGTCGACGTCCATGAGGGTCGAGCGCGCCGCGTCGAGATTCTCGCTCGAGGTCGCGAGATTGGCGGACGCAAAGTCGAAGCGGGACATCAGCGCGCCGACATCCGCGCGCTCGGCGTTCATCTGGGCGATGGCGCCATCCAGGATGTCGCCGGCGCGGACAGCGTCGGCCGATGTTCCGATGGTGGCGGCATTGCCGGAGCCGTCGGCGTCGGCGAGCGAGTAGGTGCCGCTGGCGTCCTTGAGCGCGTCCGTCTTGATCGAGTTGATGCTGACGTCGATCGTGTCCGTCGAGGCGACACCGACCTGGAAGCTGAGCGAGCCGTTGGCGACGGTCGCCGTGTTGTTGGACGCGATGTCGCTGCCAGCGGCGCTGAGGTCGACGTTCTTGAGGTCGACCTCCAGGCCGAACTGGGCGAACGAGACGTTGCCGGTGTAGCTCGTGTCGGTGTCGTCGAGGGTCACCGTCTGCGCCTTGGCGCCGGCGCCGGAGCCCTGCTGCACGGTGAGGTCGCCGGTGGTGTGGTCGTAGGTGACGGTGTAGTCGCCGGCCTGCGCGCCGCTCGTGGCCTTGAGCTCGACGCTGCCCGAGCCGTCGATGGCCGTGCCGATGGCGCTGAAGCTCGCCGTCAGGTTCCCGCCGAGCAGGACCGTGTTGTTGAACTTGGTCTGGTCGCCGATGGCGTCGATCTGCTTGGCGAGCGCCTGGAACTCCTTGTCGAGAAAGCCGCGCTCCGTGTCGCCGACCGAGCCCGACTGGGCCTGGACCGCGAGGGCCTTCATGCGCATCAGGATGTCGGACACCTGGGAGAGGCCGCCGTCGGCGACCTGGAGGAGGCTCGACGCCTGGCCGGCATTGACCTGAGCCTGCTTCAGCGCGGTCACGTCGGCCTTGATCTTGGTGCCGACCGCGAGCGAGGCCGCATCGTCTGAAGCGCGGACGATCCTCGAGCCCGAGGACAGCTTGGAAAGCGAGTTGGTCGCGTCCGTGTTGTTCTTCGCGAGATAGCGAAGCGCTGTGGCCGCTGCCGTGTTGGTGGTGCCCGTGAGGGTCATCGAGCGTCTCCTTCTACGTGAAGCGAGCTCCGCCTGGTCGGCGGAAGACGCGGCCGGCTATGTGCCGTCCGGCCGGCCACGAAGGTCGGCGCTCGATGGAAAGCAACCGTCGTGCCAAGCCGCTCGCCCCCGTCTCCCGCTCGGCGAGGCCGGAGGCCTGGGCTGTCGAGGCGGCAGAAATTGCCGGGCCGCCGATGCCGGACCCCGGCAAATTCTGCCGCGCGGACCGATCACGTTGGCCTGGCTGAACCCGATGCTTAGAAGAGCCGGCTGCCGTCGGGGACGGCGCGCTCGGGGCCGATCAGCACGACCCGGCCTTCGCTGTCCGGAAAGCCCAGCACCAGCACCTCCGACATCACCTTGGCCACCTGCCGCGGCGGAAAGTTGATCACCGCCGCGACCTGACGGCCGAGGAGATCCTCCGGCCGATAGAGGGATACGATCTGAGCCGAGCTCGTCTTCCGGCCGACCTCCGGCCCAAAGTCGATCTCCAGACGGTAGGAGGGCTTGCGCGCTTCCGCGTTGAGCGAAGCCGCGATGATGGTGCCGACGCGGATATCGACCTTCAGGAAATCGTCAAAGCCGATCGTCATGGGCGGGCTCGGTGGCTGGATTGGGCGGCGCTGCCGAGGAGGCGGCGCCGAACCCTAGCCGGACGGCCCGGAGGGTCAAGCGTCGGGGTCGGGCACGCCACCCAGCTCCTCCAGGCTCGCAAGCGCCCGCCGGCTCAGGATCTCGAGCGCCTCCAGCTGAGGCTTGGCAAGGAGGTCATAGAGCTGCTGGGCATGGCCCATCATCTGCTCCAGACATTGGCGTTGAAGCTCGAGCCGCTGCTCGATTCGCCGTGTCGGGTCGGTCTCGCCCAGGATCTCCCGCGAGCGGGCGATGCTGTCCTGCATCGACCGCTCAAGAAAGCGCAGCTCGTGCTGCAGCGCCACCTGAGCCGCTTCCACGAGACGCTGGTTGGCGAGCATGCAGGCGGCAAGGTTGCGTTGCTGAACCGTCATGAGCGTCGACCAGCCGTCGATGCCGATCCCGGATGGTTTCCAGCCCTCGAGCTGGGCCTCCGGTGCATCCGCAGGTCGTGCGTACGGCCGGTCGGCGTGGCTGGATTCCGACTCCAGCGTCGCGGAGCCGGCGCGCGTCGTCGCCGTTGCTGCGCTCATTGCTCGCCTCCCCAGACAGGCATGATCATGCGAACCGCCTGCCAGAATACGGTAGCACCGCTGGAGGTCAAAACCATTTTGGGTTGATGTGGGTCGGCCGGGCTCGCGGCTGGGGCGCTACGCGGGGGAGGGCTCCGCGCCAGGCTCCGCCGCCGGCCTTCCGCTGGCACGCCGCCGTGCCCGAGCAACCCACCGACCGAGCTGCTCGACCTGCTGCAGACGCTTGTCGAGCTCCGCCAGCGTGTTTCCGAGATCAGGCGTCGTGTCGTCGAGCCACACTCCGAAGGTGCGGGCATAGACCAGCATCAGCACGCGGCGCGCGGCACGCGCCTTGAAGCCGGTCAGCCCCGCCTCGCTCGCATCGACGAGCCACGCGGTGGCGCGGTCGAGATTGCCCAAGGCGATGAGATGGGCCATCGGGTCGAGCTTGGCCTCACGACCGATCACGCGCAGGCCCTCCTTGAAGGGGCCCATGGCCTCCAGCCTTCGCATGATGAGCTCGAAGATGCGCTCTCTTGGCCCGAGGTCGGCCAGCTCCGCCGCGGGCACCGCCAGCATCGCCTCGTCTGCCAGCCTGCCCAGGGCACAGAGCAGGCTGGCCCGGCTCGGCAGCTCGGCATAGACCTCGGCGAGCGAGCAGCCCCTCCTCCTCGCCAGCTCGGTGAAGCTGAACGCCTGCCAGCCCTTGTCGGCGATCAGGGCGAAGGCGTCCTCGATCAGCGCGGGCTTGCTCGTCTTCCTGGCCATCGGGCTCTCCTCCTTGCTCGGCGGTCGCGGAACCAGGTTCGCGTCGGCCGCTCTCAGGCGAGCTCGCGCGACCGCTCCGTGGCCGCCGCGATCGCTCGATCAAACAGCTGCTGCAGCGCGCCGTCGGCCATCAGGACGCCCAGCGCCGCCTGGGTCGTGCCGCCGGGGCTCGTCACGTTCGCCCGCAGCTGGGCCGCCGGCTCCGGGCTCAGGCGGGCGAGCTCGCCGCTGCCCGACACCGTTGCCCGGGCCAGCCGCATGGCCAGCTCCTCGGGCAACCCCTGCCTTTGCGCCGCAGCCGCCAGCGCCTCGATCAAAAGGAAGACATAGGCAGGACCGCCGCCGGACATGGCGGTCACGACGTGCATCAGCTCCTCGTCCTCGACCCAATGCACCTCGCCGACCGCGCCGATGAGGGCCTCGGCCTGCGCCCGCTCGGCCGCTCCGGCATGACGATTGGCGCAGAGGACGCTGGCGCCACGGCCGACCGCCGCCGGCGTGTTGGGCATGGCCCTTACGACCGCAACCGCACCATAGAGACCCTCGAACGTGGCGATCGTCTTGCCGGCGGCGATCGACAGAACGAGCGTGCCGGGGCCGACATGAGGGCGCAGTGACGGCGCCGCGTCCCCCAGGCTCTGCGGCTTGACGGCCATCACGAGGGTTGCTGCGACCAGATCCGGCGGAAGCTCCGCGGCGCTGGCCACGACGTGCGGTGCCGAGCGCGCGCAGCGCACGAGCGCGCTCGGCATTGGGCTCGACGACATGGATCTCGTCGGCCGGCACCCCTGCGTGCAACCAGCCCTCCAGCAGCGCGCCGCCCATCTTGCCGCCGCCGGCGAGGAGGATGGGGCCCCGGATGGGATCCATGCCCTCAGGCCTCGCCCTCGGTCTCGAGCATGGCCGCCACGATCGCATCGCCGGCGCTCTTCCCGCCCCAGATCACGAACTGGAAGGCGGGATAGAAGCGATCGCACTCGGTCGTGGCGATATCGATCAGGTCCTCGATCAGCTCGCCGCTGGCCGCCATCCCCTCGCGGAACATGAGTGCGTGGCGGAAGACGGGCAGGCCCTCCTCCGACCAGATCTCGAAATGGCCGAGCCACAGCTTCTCATTGGCCATGGCCAGGAGCGCATGAACCCGGTCCCGCTTCTTCGCCGGCACCTTCATGTCGAGCGCGCAGGACAGCTGGAGCACACCCAGCTCGGGATGCCAGCCGAACCACAGCTTGTAGTGGCACCACTGGCCGGCGATCTCGGCTGCCAGCTCCTCGTCGCTCTGTCGATGAAAGGGCCAGTCGTGGGCCAGAGCCAGCTTCTCGATCAGGTCGAGTGGGTTGCTGGTGCTCTCTTGGATCTCGATTGTGGTCATGGACACGGAGGAAGTCACTCCACAAGGCGTGGCGTCCGGCCGGGGTCGACATCGCCGGAATGGGAGAAGGCGATGCGACGAGAGCACGTCCCGGTGGACCGGAACGTGCCAAACACGGCCGCGGGTTACAAGCGTCGGGCGCTCAGCCCTCCGGCTCGTCCGTCGACGGTGCCTTCCTCGAGGAGCGCCGGGCTGCGGGTCGCGCGCTGCTGCGCTTCAGCTCGGCGAGCTCGGCCTCGAGGGCGACGACGCGCTCCTCGAGCCTCTCCTGCTCGGTGCGGGCCTTGGCCGCCATCGCCTTGACGGCGTCGAGCTCCTCGCGGGTGACGAGATCCATCTCGTTCGCCAGCCGCTCGAGCCGCTCACGGAAGCGGCTCTCCACCTCGTCCTTGAGCCCACCCAAGGTGTGGAAGGCCCCGGTCGCCACCTTCGCCAGGTCATCGAAGAAGCGGTTCTCGGTCTGCATCGTGTCCTCCTCTACCCAAGGCGCGGACGAGTATCGGGTCCATATGAGGCACCCTGCGCCGGGCAGCAAGCCGGCCGCATCCCTTGCGAACACCCGACCGGGCTCGTAAGAGCGGCCCACCCCGCCTCGAGCCAGGGTCCGGCGCCTTGTCCTTCCTCGCGATCCCATTCCCGCAGCTTGATCCGATCATCGTTCAGTTCGGCCCCTTTGCCATCCGCTGGTACGCGTTGGCCTACATTGCCGGGCTGCTCCTCGGCTGGCGGCTGGTTCGCCGCCTGGTGATGCGTCCCGGCTGGAACCTGACCGGCGAGGCGGTCGACGATCTGCTGTTCTACACGACCCTGGGCGTCATTCTGGGCGGTCGGATCGGCTACATCCTCTTCTACAATCTGCCCCACTATCTGAGCCATCCTTTGGACATGCTGGCCGTTTGGCACGGCGGCATGTCCTTTCACGGTGGTCTCATCGGCGTCATCACGGGAGCCTGGTGGTTCAGCAGGAAGCAGCAGGTTCCCGTGCTGGAGGTCGGCGATGCCCTGGCGGTGGCGACACCGATCGGCCTCTTCCTCGGCAGGCTTGCCAACTTCGTCAACGGCGAGCTCTGGGGCCGGCCGACCGACGTGCCCTGGGCCATGGTCTTTCCGACCGGAGGCCCCGTGCCGCGTCATCCGAGCCAGCTCTACGAGGCTGCGCTCGAGGGCATCGTCCTCTTCATCATCATGCAGATCTTCGGCTGGCGGCCGCGTCGGCCGGGAAGCGACGGGCTCCTGGGCGGCATCTTCCTCACCGGCTATGCGACCTTCCGGTTCACCGTCGAGTTTTTCCGCGAGCCGGACCCGCAGCTGGGCTTCATCATCAGCTGGCTCACCATGGGGCAGCTCCTCTGCATCCCGATGTTCGTGGCCGGCGTCTTCCTGATCGTGCGCGCCCGGCGACGCATGGCCGGCGCCGCGAGCGCGCATCCGAAGACGGCATGACGCCGCTCGGCCGACGCATCGTCCGGGTCATCCAGGACGAGGGACCGATCGGCATCGACCGCTACATGGCGATCGTGCTGGGCGATCCCGCCCATGGCTACTACGCCACACGCGACCCTCTGGGCGCCGCCGGCGATTTCGTGACGGCGCCCGAGATCTGCCAGATCTTCGGCGAGCTGCTTGGGGCTCGGCCTCGCCCACTCCTGGCAGGAGCTGGGCGCTCCAGCACCGGTCCGCCTCGTCGAGCTCGGCCCGGGCCGTGGCACCCTGATGGCGGATCTGCTGCGGGCTACGCGAGCCGTTCCCGGCTTCCATGAGGCGATCCGGCTGCATCTGGTCGAGGCCAGCCCCGTCCTCAGGAGCCGCCAGGCGGAAGCGCTCGCTGCGTCGGGGGCTGTCTGGCATGGCTCGCTCGACGAGGTGCCGGACGACGCGCCGCTTCTTCTTGTCGCGAACGAGTTCCTGGACGCGTTGCCGATCCGTCAGCTCGTGCGCGAGGAGGACGGGTGGCTCGAGCGGATGGTGGCGGTCGACGAGGAGGGCACGCTCGGTCTCGCCACGGTTCGCCTGCCGTTGCTGCCCAGGCGTGCCGGCGACCCCATGCCGGGCTCGATCGTGGAGGTCGCGCCGGCACGTGAGGCGCTGACGGGTGAGGTGGCGCGGCGCCTCGCGGAGCGCGGCGGTCTGGCGCTGCTGATCGACTATGGCGAGGCGGAGATCGCGGGTGACACCCTGCAGGCGGTGAAGGGCCATGCGCCCGTCTCCCCCTTCGAGGCGCCCGGCACCGCCGACCTGACGAGCCATGTCGACTTCGGGGCGCTGGCGCGCGTGGCACGTCGCGTCGGCGCCACCGTCTGGGGCCCTGTCCAGCAGGGCACCCTGCTCGGCCGGCTGGGCATCGAGGCGCGGCTCGGGGGCCTGATCGGGCGGGCGACGCCGGCTCAGGCCGAGGCGCTGATCGCCGGTGCCCGGCGGCTGGTCGAGCCCGGAGCCATGGGAGCCCTCTTCAAGGTGCTGGCCCTGACGGGCCCGGATGGGCCGATGCCGGCAGGCTTCACGAGCGAGGAGAGGGCCAGCGCATGATCGTCGAGTTGGCGAGCCTCGCCGCGGCGGCACCCGTCCGGCACGCCTTCTTCACCCGCCGCGGCGGGGTCAGCGAGGGGCCGTGGGCCTCCTTGAACATGGGCCTCAAGAGCGGCGACGATCCGGCACGCGTCGGTCGCAACCGTGCGATCGCCATGGAGCATCTGGGGATGGGCGGGGATCGTCTCGTCACGCTTCGCCAGGTGCACGGCAAGGTGACGCTGCGCGTCGACCAGGCTGTCCCCACGACGTCGCTGCCGGAGGGTGACGCATTGGTCACGACTGTGCCGGGCTTGGCCATCGGTGTGCTCAGCGCCGACTGCGCGCCGGTCCTGCTCGCCGATGCGGAGGCCGGAGTCGTTGGAGCGGCCCATGCCGGCTGGCGGGGCGCTCTTGGGGGGGTGATCGAGGCGGTCGTGGCGGCGATGGTGGAGGCCGGCGCCGAATCGACGCGGATCAGGGCAGCCGTAGGGCCCTGCATCAGCCGGCGGTCCTACGAGGTCGGCACCGACTTCCGAGCCCGCTTCGAGGCCGAGGATCCCGAGAGCGATCGGTTCTTCGCTGACGGCGCCCGAACGGGACGCCCCCATTTCGATCTCGAGGGCTATGCGGCGCTGAGGCTCGCCCGGGCCGGCGTCGGATCGGTCGAGACCCTCGGTCGCGATACCTGCGCCGAGCCCGACGCGTTCTTCAGCTGGCGTCGGCTCTGCCAGCAGGGCGGCGGCAGGCTCGGCCTGCAGCTCTCGGCCATCGCGCTCGCGCCTTAGATGGCGCCTCCGCTCATTCGCCCGACTGGAGCAGGAGGCCCGCGTCGCGTGCGCTTCTGAACAGGCGCACGAAGATCAGGCCTGCAAGGGCGAGCCAGGCCACGACGCTGACGATCGCCATCACGAAGAGGCCGCGGTCGAAGTGGTGGTCGACCAGCACCGCGCGCATCCCTTCGAACACCGGGGCCGACGGCAGCAGCCAAGCGATCCAGCGAACCGGCAGGGGCAGCGTGGCGATCGGATAGTAGACGCCGGACAGCGGTTGCAGAAAGAAGACCGCGGCCCAGGCGAGGCTCTCGGCGCCGAGGCCGAGCCGCAGGATGAGGCCCGCGATGATGAGCCCGATCGCCCATCCGAAAAGCAGGAGCACCGCGAAGAACGGGATGAGGGCCCACCCCAGCGCGCCCACGAGCCAGAAATGAAAGATCGGGACCGCCAGCAGGGCCGCGCCGCCGACGCCGATGGCGACGCGGATGAAGCTTATCCCGACGATGGCGCCAACGAGCTCGATCGGGCGCAGCGGGCTCACGAAGAGATGGCCCAGATGCCGCGCGTACATCTCCTCGAGGAAGGCGAGCGAGAAGCCCAGCTGCCCCCGGAAGAGGGCGTCCCACAGCAGCACTGCCGAGAGAAAAATGCCCGCCGCCTGGGCCACGAAGCTGCTCTCGCGGACCAGGAACTGGGTGATCAGGCCCCAGAGCACCATCTGCACCGTCGGCCAGTAGACGAGGTCGAGCAAGCGCGGCCAGGAGCCCAGCAGCAGATAGAGATGGCGGCGCAGGATGGCCCGCATCCGCCTCAGCGAGAGGAGAAAGGGGCTCACACCGGGGCTGCGGCGCGGCGGTCGCGGGCGATGTCGAGAAACACCTCCTCGAGCGAGTCGCGGCCGAATCGACCGATCAGCTCGGCAGGCGCTCCCTCGTCGACCAGGCGCCCGGCCCGCAGCATCAGCACGTGGTGCGCCAGGCGCTCGACCTCGAGCATGTTGTGGGAGGCGAGCAGGACCGTCGCACGGGTCTGGCGCTGGTACGCCTGCAGCCAGCCGCGGAGATGATCGGCCGTATCGGGATCGAGCGAGGCGGTGGGCTCGTCGAGCAACAGGAGCTCCGGCCGGTTGATGAGCGCCTTCGCGAGCAGGACACGGGTCTTCTGGCCGGCCGAGAGCTTGCCCGTCGGGCGGTCCATGAAGGCCTCGAGGTCGAGCTCCGCCGCCAGCTCCTCCAGCCGATCCCGCGGCCTCGGGATCCCGTAGAGGTCGGCGTAGACGCTGAGATTCTGGCGCACCGAGAGGCGCATCGGCAGGTCGACATAGGGGCTCGAGAAGTTCATCCGATGCAGGACACGGTAGCGGTTCGCCGGCACCGGCTCGCCGAGGAGCTCGATCTGGCCGCTGGTCGGCTGGAGGAGGCCCAGCAGCATGGCGATGGTCGTCGTCTTGCCGGCGCCGTTGGCGCCCAGCAGCGCCACCGTCAGGCCACGGGGCACCGTGAAGGAGAGGTCGTCGACGGCCAGGACATCGCCGTAGCGCTTGACGAGCCGCTGGACGCTGACCGCCGGCCCGGTATCGGCTCCGGGATCCACGTCAGTCGCTCCCAAGCCGTCCCTGCTGACGGTAATATCGGGCAGCTCCCGGATGCAGGGGGATCGGAATGCCGTCCAGCGCCGATGCCAGCTTGATGTCCGCGCCGCGCGGATGCGCGGCCGCCAGCCGCTCGGCCGTCTTGGGATCGAACAGCACCACCAGCAGCTCGTAGGCGAGGTCGTCGTCGAGCCAGGTCGGTGCGAGCCACAGCGCCTCGACGCCGATGGTGTCGACCTCGGGAAGATCGCCATAGGTTCCGGCCGGGATGCGCGAGCGCGCGAGGAAGTCGGAGCTCGCCAGAAGTCGCTCGATGGGCGGCCCCGTGATCGATACGAGGGTAGCACCGTGCCGCAGCACAGCCTCGTCCACGAGTGGGAAGGGATAGCCCCCGACGATGAAGGCGGCGTCCACCCGGCCGCCCGCCATGGCGTCGAGCGCGGCGGCCGGCTTCAGATAGAGCGGCACGATATCGGAGGCGCTCAGACCGAAGGCGTCGAGCACGAGCATCGCGTCGGTCAGGGTCCCAGAGCCATGCTCGTCGACGGCCACCTGCTTGCCGCGCAGATCCGAGACCTTCGTGATGCCCGCATCCCGTCGCGCGATGAGATGCAGCGTTTCGGGATAGAGGCTGCTCAGGGCACGCAGCGCCTTGGCAGGCTGTCGGCCGGAGAAGGAGCCGCTGCCCATATAGGCATCATAGGTGACGTCGCTTTGCACGAAGCCGCTGTCGAGATCCCCCGCCAGGATCCCACGGACGTTCGCGACCGAGCCCGCCGAGGATACGACCACCGCCGCCAGCCCGGGCACCCCGCACCCATCGTCCGGCTTGCAGGGGGGCAGGCCAGGCGGACGGCTCAGCGCGTCGGCGAGAACGCTTCCGATCATGAAGTAGGTGCCGCTGACCCCACCCGTGCCGATCCGAAAAAACCGCGCATCCTGGCCTTGCGCTCGCTTCGCCGCTGCGGAGGCGAGCGCGGCCAAGCCGGCTGGGATCACTCGGAGGAGGTTGCGGCGGGTCGGCGTGGGGAAGGGCACGCGCGGGGTACCTAGCTTGCCCGAACGGTATGGCCGTCGATGACGCGAAGAACGGCATCATCGACGATCCGCTCGAAATGCAGGTCCAAGCCCTCCTTCGTCAGCCAGCGCCGATAGACCTGCAGCTCGTAGCGGCCATCGTCGAGGATCACGAAGGAGTAGACGAAGAGCCCATCGTCGTCGAGCACGGCCCATTGGACCGGATCGCCGCCCATCGGCTCCATCTCCTCATGCTCGCGGAACGGATTGTATGCTTTCGCCTCGACGAAATAGCCGGGGCCGGAGCCCGGCACCATGATGACCTGGCTGACGCGGCGCTCGACCCCGGGCAGGTCTCGCCTGCCCTGCACCAGGGTGACGTTGGTCCAGTTGATCCGGAACCCAGAGCTCTCATAGGGCGTGATGACGATGTCGATGTCGCGCTGCTCCTTCGTTCCCCCGTGCGTGTCGGTCGACTGGGCAACGCCGACATAGGTGCCGAAGAACGCCTTGAGATCGTTGGCGGCGTGCGCCCTCATGGGCGACGTCACGAGGGCCGCGGTCGAGGCGGCAGCGAGGCTGAGGAGCTGGCGACGGCGCAACGGAGCCTAGCCTCCCTGCCTGGTCAGCGTGGCGCGCGCCCTGGCCACCGGCTGCTCGTGGCGGCGCTCGGAGACCGTCACCTCGACCTGATCGCCTTTGCGGGCGGCGGCGAGCCGATCGAGGCGGAAGGCCCCGGAATCGAGATCGAGCCGGTAGACGACGATGCCGTCCGGCGTGGTCCGGGCCCAAATGAGCGGCGCGCCGGTGAGGGGGTCCGCCACGCGGGACGGGCTGAACAAGGAGAAGATGGAGCCGGATCCACGGGTGGGCGCCTCATAGACCCCGGGATGCCCGTCGGGGACGAGGCCCGCGTCGAGGAAAGCCTGTCCGCTCGTGACGGTGACATGAAAGCCGTTGCCGTCGGGCGCGACGACCAGGGTGAGGCTCTTGCCAAGGCTGGAGGGCTCACCGCTCTCCGCCTCGAGTGGGCCGCTCCAGCGCCCGGCCACCGCAGCGGCGCCATCAGCAGCCACCACGGATGTCGCGCCGCTGACAGCCAGGGTGAGCAGCGCGACGATGAGAAGGCGAGCGTGCATGGGGCCTGCGACCGCGGACTGTCGGGACAAAGCCATCCCTGGATGGGGACTTGTGGATATCAGGTCGTACCTCGGCTCTCAAGCCGATCGCCATGCGCGATCAAGCACATGCGATCTCGATGGTTGCTGCGGCCTGCTGCAGGGTGCCATTTCATGCTGGCGGGTCAGCCCGTGTCGAGCCTAGGCTCGGGCAGGTGCGGCTTCAGGGGAGGCAGGTCGGTGCTGGTCGGCGTGCCCAAGGAGATCAAGACGCACGAGCACCGTGTCGGGCTCGTGCCGTCGAGCGTCCGCGAGTTGACCCATCACGGTCACGAGGTGCTCGTCGAGACCGGAG
Source organism: uncultured Alphaproteobacteria bacterium (assembly GCA_963735065.1). Classification (GTDB taxonomy): domain Bacteria; phylum Pseudomonadota; class Alphaproteobacteria; order Geminicoccales; family Geminicoccaceae; genus CAVTJL01. The sequence continues at coordinate 2,602,864 of CAVTJL010000001.1, forward strand.
CCGGCTGGGGCATAGGCTTCGACGACGGCGCCTATGAGGCCGCCGGTGCCAGGATCAGCTCGTCGGCCGCCGAGATCTTCGGCACGGCCGAGCTGATCGTGAAGGTCAAGGAGCCGCAGCCCGGCGAATGGGCATTGTTGCGGCAGGGGCAGATTCTCTTCACCTATCTGCACTTGGCGGCGGACCGGCCACAGGCCGAGGGGCTGCTCGCCTCGGGGTGCATCGCTGTCGCCTACGAGACGGTCACCGATCGCCGCGGCCGGCTACCGCTGCTGGCACCGATGAGCGAGGTGGCCGGTCGGATGAGCGTCCAGGTCGGCGCCCATTGCCTCGAGAAGATGCAAGGCGGTGCCGGCATCCTGCTGGGCGGGGTGCCGGGCGTCCATGCGGCCAAGGTCGTCGTTCTGGGCGGTGGCGTCTCGGGCACCAACGCCATCAGAATGGCGATGGGCATGGAGGCGCAGGTCTATGTGATCGACAAGTCGCTGGAGCGACTTTACGAGCTCGACTTCCAGTTCGGCCCGATGCTCAACACGATCTACGCCACGGTCGATGCCATCGAGCGGCACGTGACCACCGCCGATCTCGTGATCGGCGCGGTCCTCGTGCCCGGCGCTGCGGCGCCGAAGCTCATCACGCGAGAGATGATGGCGGCGATGCGGCCGGGCTCGGCCTTCGTCGACATCGCGATCGACCAGGGCGGCTGCAGCAGCACGTCGCGGCCCACGAGCCACGCCGATCCGACCTATGTCGAGGAGGGGGTGATCCACTATTGCGTCACCAACATGCCGGGTGCCGTGGCCCGCACCTCGACCTTCGCGCTCAACAACGCGACCTTGCCCTTTGTCCTGGCCTTGGCGGGGAAGGGGTGGCGGCAGGCCTTGGCCGACGATGCGCACCTGGCGCAGGGTCTCAACGTCGCCGACGGCCGGCTCACCTATGAGGCGGTGGCGCGCGATCTCGCCCTGCCATGGACGCCGACCACCGCGGTGCTCGGCTCGGCGTAGAGCTCGGGCCTAGCGCAGGTTCTTGATCTGGGGGCCCCAGAGCCCGACCTCGCGAGAGCGGGCGAGCTGCTCGAGCGCGCGGTACTCGGGAGGGGCGTTGGCGGCGGCCATGCCCCAGCCCTGCTCGATCATCCAGGCGCCGAGATCCTCCGGCGGCTCGAAGAGGCGGTCCGTCTTCTGCGTGCAGATCGCCGTCAAGGAGCCGTCCTGCAGGCGGCCCGTCGGGGTGCAGTGAACGAAGCCGGTCACCTTGAAGGCCAGGGCCAGAACCGACGAGGCACCGCAACGCGGCGGCTGGATCGAGGTGCGGCAGCGACGGTCGAGGAGGGGGACATAGACCCCGAAGAGGCGGACCGTCTGACCGTTGATCGAGAGGCTGCCATCGTCCTGGACGTGAGCCAGGCCCTCGATCGCAGCCGCCCGGCCTTCGGTTGCTCCTCCAAGCAGGAGGAGCAGGGCAAAGGCGAGGGCAGCCCCTAGTCGTAGATCGGGAAGCGGTCGCATAGCGCCGCCACGCGTGTCTGCGCGGCCTGCTCCGCGGTGGCGTTGTCGTCCGGATGGGCGGCCAGGCCATCGAGCACATCGCTGATCATATGGCCGATCTCCTGGAACTCGACCACGCCGAAGCCCCTGCTGGTCCCGGCGGGGGTGCCCAGGCGGATGCCCGAGGTGATCGTCGGCTTCTCCGGATCGAAGGGAATGCCGTTCTTGTTGCACGTCATCTGTGCCCGCTCGAGCGACGCCTCGGCGGCGTTGCCCTTGACCCCCTTGGGACGCAGGTCGACCAGCATGAGGTGGTTGTCGGTGCCGCCCGAGACGATGGCGCAGCCGCGCTCGATCATGACCGCGGCGAGTGCCTTGGCGTTCTCGATGACAGCCTTGCTGTAGAGCTTGAACTCGGGCCTCAGGGCCTCGCCGAAGGCCACCGCCTTGGCGGCGATCACGTGCATGAGCGGTCCGCCCTGCAGGCCCGGGAACACCGCCGAGTTGACCTTCTTGGCGATCTCCTCGTCATTGGTCAGGACCATGCCCCCGCGCGGGCCCCTCAATGTCTTGTGGGTGGTGGTGGTGACGACCTGCGCGTACGGCAGCGGCGAGGGGTGCAGGCCCGCGGCGACGAGCCCGGCTATGTGCGCCATGTCGACCATCAGATAGGCGCCCACCGAGTCGGCGATGGCGCGGAAGCGCGGAAAGTCGATGATCCGCGAGTAGGCCGAGGCGCCGGCGATGATCATCCGCGGCCGGTGCTCCTGCGCCTGCCGCTCGATCTGGTCGTAGTCGATGAGCCCGTCCTCGGGACGCACGCCATAATGCAGCGCGTTGAACCACTTGCCGGACATCGCCGGGCGGGCACCGTGCGTCAGATGGCCACCCGCGGCGAGGTCCATGCCGAGAATCGTCTCGCCGGGCTTCAGGAGGGCCAGCATCACCGCACCATTGGCCTGCGCGCCCGAATGAGGCTGAACATTGGCGAAGCTGCACTCGAAGAGCCGCTTGGCTCTCGCGATGGCTAGGCTCTCGGCCTCGTCCACATGCTCGCAGCCGCCATAGTAGCGCTTCCCGGGATAGCCCTCGGCATACTTGTTGGTGAGGACCGAGCCCTGGGCCTCGAGGACGGCGCGGCTGACGATGTTCTCGCTGGCGATGAGCTCGATCTGCTGCTGCTGCCGGCGCAGCTCGGCCGAGACCGCGGCGAAGAGCTCGGGATCGGCCTCCGCCAGGCCGGTGCCGAAGAAGCGCTGATCGCCCGCCTGCTCGGAAGGTCTCTGAAGCTCGGCCATGCATCCGCTCCTTCGCCGCTTTGACTAGCGAGGCACATGTGCCGCTAGGCCCGTTGTGACGCAAGGGCGGGACCTGCACGACGGCATCCGCCGCGCCGCAAGGCCGCGGCGGATGCCGATCGCGCCGGCCCTGCCGTCGGCGACGGCGGCCTCAGTCGGTGCCGCGTACCTTGCTCGATGCCATGAGCTCCTCCAGCCAGTCGGGAATCTGGAGCCCTCCCTTGACGGCGGCCAGCATCTTGGCCTCCGCCGCCTTCACCGCCTCCAGCCGGGCCAGGATCGCCTTGGCGTTCGCCAGCGGGATGGTGGCGACACCGTCCTCATCGCCGAGCACGAGATCGCCGGAGCAGATCTGCCGGCCGCCGATGACCACCGGCAAGCCAACCGTGCCGGGGCCGCTGCGGACACAGGAGTCCGGGTTGATGCCGGCGGCGAACACGGGCAGCCCCACCTCGCGGAGGCCTACGAGGTCGCGCACGTGGCCGTCCGTGACGAGGGCGGCGATTCCCTTGTTGCGCATCATCCCGGCCAGCAGATCGCCGCAGACACCCGAGCCGCTGAAGCCGTCCGTCGCGGCGATGACGACATCGCCCGGGCGTGCGACCGCAAGGGCGCCGAAGATGGCGAGATTGTCGTTCGGTCCGCACCAGCAGGTCACGGCCGTCCCGGCACAGCGGGTCAGCCCGTCTTGCCCGGTGAGCACCGGCTTGACCTTGGGGCCGAGGGACGCGCGCCCATCCTGCGCGTCGACCAGCCAGCCCGTGCTGGCGGTGGCCACAGCCTCGAGCTCGCCCTTGCTCGGCCGTGCGAAATTCCGACTGACCGTCAACAGCGCTGGCTCTTCGAGCATTGATCCGTCCTCCCTTTGGTGAGGTGGCATTCTGCCTGTCCGTCGGGCGCCTTGTGAAGCCACGAGGATAAATCCACCCTGCCCGCGCAAGCGCATTGACGACTTCGCGCTATTCGTCATACTTCCATGCAACCTTCCCGATCATGGTTACCCATTGACGTGCGCCGCTGGCATCCTGTCACAAAGATTCTCCTCGCCGTTGCTCTGCCGGCCGTGCCCTATCTGCTGATCACCTCTCGGGAGACCAGCTCGGTGGCGGCCGTTGCCGCGGTGGAGCGCCCCGTCGTCGCGAGCGCCTCCAACGACCTGGACACGCTGCCGGTCGAGACGGCGCGTCCTTCTTTGCCGCCGCTCTCGATCTTTTCGGCCTTCGTTCAGCGCCCGCTGTTCACGTCTTCGCGCCGGCCGCCTCCTGTCCAGGAGCAGGCAGCGCCGGCCCCCGCTGCGGCGCCTGTGGCGAAGGGGATACCGGACCCGGATTTCCGATTCGTTGGCACGGTGATCCGCCGCAGTCGCGTTCTCGGCCTCCTCGCGCCGAAGAACGGCGGCGACCTGGTCGGGGTGGGGGTCGGCGATACCGTCGACGGCTGGACGGTGAGATCGCTCAGTGGCATTGACCTGGTCGTCCAGCAGGCGGCCGAGGAGCGGCATCTCAGGATCTTTCGCTGAGCCACCCGAGACTGCCCGCGTCGCATCGCCACGCCTGCGCCCATCTCCTCGTATCGCCAGGGATCGCCATGCCGAATCAAGCGCAACAGGCCGAGATGCGCCGCCGGCCCGGCCAGGCCGGCTTTACGCTCATCGAGCTGCTGGTCGTGCTGGTCATTTTGGGCCTGCTGGCCGCGTTGGCGGCTCCTCGGGTCATCGGATACCTCTCGGGCGCCCGCTCGGACACGGCGCGCCTCCAGATCGAGAGCTTCCGCTCGGCGCTCGATCTCTATAGACTTGATACCGGGTCCTATCCGACCAGCCAGCAGGGGCTTCAGGCGCTCGTCACCAACCCGGGCGTCGCTGGATGGAAGGGTCCGTACCTCCAGACGAAGGGGGTACCCCTCGACCCGTGGGGCAATGCGTATGTTTACCGTTCCCCCGGCTCCCATGGCGAGTACGACATCGAATCCCTGGGCTCCGACAAGTCGCCAGGAGGCTCGGGCGAGGCAGCAGATGTCACGAGCTGGCAGCAATAGCGCTGGCTTCACGCTCCTCGAGATCCTTGTCGTCCTGACGATCATGGCGCTCGTGGCGCTGATCGTGGCGCCGCGCTTCCATGCCACGGACGGGCCCAGCATCCGGGTGGCCGCTCGGGCCGTGGCAGAGCAACTGCGGGTGTTGCGCGCGAGCGCGATCGACCACGCCACGATCGAGACCGTGGATCTCGATGCCATGCGCGCCCGGATCGGCTTCCGCGGCACCCTCAGCCTCGACGGCGATGGCAAGCTCCTCTTCTTTCCCGACGGAAGCGCCACCGAGGCGCGGATCGTCCTGGCGACCGAGCAGGGCGAGAAGCTGCCATTGATCGTCGACTGGCTCACGGGCAGCGTTCGTGCGGCGCCCGGCTGACCGGAATCGGGCGGCGGGCTTCACGCTCCTCGAGACCATCGTCGCGATGGCCGTGCTGGCGATCGTCCTCGTATCGGCGCTCAGGGTCTCGACCGATGGAGGTTGGCGGGTGGACCGATCCGCCCATCGCCTCGCTCTGGTCAGGATGGCCGATCGCCTTATCGAGCGTGCGGACGTCGATCTTTCGCTCGCAGGCGGTCCGCTGACCGGCACCGACGGTGGCGCCAGCTGGCGGCTCGAGCGCAGCCCGTTCGTCGTCACGGAGCCCAGCACGGACGACGCCTCGAAGGACTTTGCCAGCTCGTTAGGCTTCGGGGATCAGACCACGTCCGACGATCCGTCGGGGCTGAGTGGCTTGGGCAAGTCGCCCGGGCTCATCGCCGCCGACCAGCAGGGCGACGCGAAGGACCCCGGGGCCTCGATCGACGTCAAGACCAAGGACCAGCAGGATAGCACGTCCCCGTCGGGCCGCCCTGCAATGGCCGACCTGACGAACCGAAAGAAGCCGGGGCTTTGGCTCATCAAGGCCACGGTCTCCGACGCTTCGGGCGAGCAGGTCGAGCTCTCGACCCTGCGCCTGGAGAACGGCTCATGAGGCGCCGCCCCGGCTCGCCCCGGGACGGCGGGTTCACCCTGATCGAGCTGCTCGTGGCGATGGCGATCCTGGCGCTGATTGCCGTCGTTGCGGTCTCGGGGCTGCAGATGATCGGTCAGGCCTGGGCAAGGCGCGAGAGCGCCAGCGCCGCGCTCGATCAGCAGACCAGAGGGCTCGATCTCCTGCGCCGCGAGCTCGGCCGGGCCATGCCGCTCGACTGGGGCAGCACGCAGGATCACCTCGTCGCCTTCGATGGCGAGGCGGACCGCCTTCGCTTCGTGAACGCGCAGGGGCTCTATCGAGCGAAGGATACCCTCGTCATCTGGCAGTTCGAGATCGAGCGCGTGGTTGGAGGTAGCCGCCTGCTGGTCCGGCGCGCCGAGCTCGGGCGCGACGGCAAGGCGTTCGCGGCCCTCGACGAGGCCCGGCCGCGCGAGCTCTTCCGCGCGCCACAGCGACTGAGCTTCACCTATTTCGGCGCGACCAGCGCGCGCCAGCCTCCCGTCTGGCAGGATGCCTGGACCGGCAAGCCCAGGCTGCCAGTGGCCGTGCGCCTCGCCGCAGAGGGAGTTGAGGAGACCTCGGGGCTGGTCGTTCCGCTGCTGATCGACACCCCGGTCGCCTGTATCGGCGCCTCGGGAGCCAACGCCCAATGCGGTTGAGCGCCCACCCCGCCGACAGCCAGCGCGGTGCCGCGCTGATCCTCGTGCTCTGGGTCAGCGCAGCCGCTGCCGCGCTCGCCGTGGGCTTCCTCGGCTGGGCCCGCGCGGACGCCAACCTCAACCGCAATGCCGAGGCCGAGATCCGGGCGCGTCTCGCCACCGAGAGCGCCCTTGCCGCCACGGCCTACCGGCTGATGGCCGGGAAGCTCGCGCTGAAGAACGGACGGGCCGAGCTGACCGTCTCGCTGGACGGCGTCGACGTGCAGGCCATCGTCCATGGCGAATCGGGCTTCATCGATCTCAACAAGGCCAGCAAGGGCCTGCTCGAGGCATTGGCGATCGCAACCGGCGTCGACCGCAGCGCGGCAGACGCTGCAGCAAAGGCGATCGTCGCCTGGCGCGACGTGCCGAAAAGCAAGAGCCAGGGCAAGTTGATCCAGCGGAAGCTTTTCGGCGACCGGCTCGTCTCACGGACGGACCACGCCTTCGATTACGTGAACGAGCTTCGTCTCGTTCCCGATCTGGACCCCGGCATCGTGCAGCGCATTGCTCCCTGGCTGACGGTCTACACCCGCACCGGCGAGGTGGATTCGACCGTGGCGCCGACAATCGTCCGAAAGGCTCTGATGGCTTCTCCCGGTGCACCCGCGGCCACCATCGGCACCAGCACGACCGGGACGGCTGCGGGCGGGCTCGGTGCCACCACCACCCCTGAGATCGGGGCGTCCTCCGCGAGCGCCACGGTGAGCGCCGGCACGTTGGGGACGCTCGGGAGCACGTCGCTCGGCACGACGCAGAGCACGGGCAGCGCCGGCAGCAGCTCTGGCTCCACGGGCGACCTGCTGGGAACGAGCGCCACCAGCAGCTCTGGCTCCACGGGCGACCTGTTGGGAACGAGCACCACCAGCAAGCAGGCGACGGTGGCTGGCAGCACCGATCCCAAGAATCTCTATCGCCTGACCCTTGTGGCGCGAACGCCGGCCGGGCTCGTCACGCGACACACTGTCGTCATCTGGCTGGACGGTCGCGCCGATCGTCCCTATCGGGTCCTCGACTGGTCGCCGCCGGAGCTGGCGGGACAGGAGATCGGTTGATGGCGGCGCTGCTGGATGACCGGGGCGTGCGGCGGCGCTCGCCGCTCGCCTGGTGGCTGGAGGAGCTGCGTGGCTTGCTGCCGCGGCGCGTCACGGCGCGTCGTGCCGGTCCCTCGCGGGCTGTGATCCTTCTGGATGACGGGCCGGTGCTGCGAGCGGCGATCTGGCGGCGGGGGCGTGTCACGCAGATCGGCGCCCTCGACCCGAGCCTGGCGGCACTGCGAGGCGGCGATCGCGATCCCGTGCTCCAGCAGATCCGCCGCGCCCGCCTGCCAGTCGTGCTGCGTCTGTCGGGCCGCCTTGGCCTGTTGTGCCGGGACGTCTTGCCGGCCTCGGCCGAGCCGGAGCTCGACGAGATCATGCGGCACAAGATCGACGTGCTGACCCCTTGGGGTGCCGAGCAGGTCTATGCCGCGCCCAGCCTCGAGGAGCGGCGCCCCGACGGGACGATCGCCGTCCGTTTGACGGTGGTGCCTCGCGATGCGGTCGATTCCGCCTGTGCCAGGCTCGAGGCGCTGGGTGTCTCGGTGGCAAGAGTGGACCTCGCGGGCGAGGCGCCATGGGCAGCGCCCGAGGTCGACCTGCTGGGGGCCGAGGCATCTGACGCATGGTACCTTCGGCTCGCATCCGTCTTGCTGCTGGCCCTGGTGATCGCGGTCGGCGTGGGGGCGGCGTTCGCCTGGTCGGAGATCCACGCCAGAAGCGTGACGCTGGCCGATCGGCGTGCTTTCGCCGACGCGCTGGAGCAGCGGCTGGCGGATGTTCCCAAGCTGCGCCAGGACATCGATCGGATGCGCAATGCCGAGAGCTTTGTTGCCCGCGAGATCGCGGCTCAGCCTTCGGCGATGGTGGTCCTCGAGATGGCGAGCCGAGTCCTGCCTGATTCGGTGTGGCTCACCGGTCTGACGCTCGACGGCGACCGGCTCACGCTCACCGGCTATGCGCCCGACGCCTCGAAGCTGGTGCCCATGCTCGACACGTCCTCGGTCTTCACTGACGTTCGGTTCGAGGCGCCGAGCACCACCGTGACGACCCCCAGCGCTGGCGGCCGCCCTGTCGAGCTGGAGCGGTTCGCGATCACCGCAAAGGTGCTGCCCTCTCGCGAGCTCGGCCCGTGATCGCGAGCCTCGATCGCAACAGCAGCCGTGTGCTGGCAGTACTCCTGCTGCTCGTTCCGCTCGCCGCGCTTGCCGCGGCGGTCTGGCTGCCGATGCGTCACGTCACGTGGCAGGACCAAGAGCTGCAGCGGATTGATCGCCATATCTCGGCGCTCGAGGACAGAATGGTGCTGCGCGAGCGCCTGCTGGCCGAGCGGCATGTTCTCGAGCAGGCTGTCGAAGGCGACGGCACGGTCCTGAGCGCCACGTCGCCGAGCCTCGCTGCAGCAAGCCTGCAGGGCCTGCTGACCCAGCTCGTGCGGGTCGACACCGGCAGCGTCGGCAGCGTCCAGGTCCTCGAGCCCAAGGAGATCGAGGGCTTCACCGAGGTCGGCGTGCGTCTCCAGATGCGCGTCTCCATGACGGCCCTTCGCCACATACTCTATACGATCGAGACAGGGACGCCTGTGATGCTCGTCCGTGCGCTGGCTGTCGATGCGGGAGAGCCGGGTGCCACGGACCAGGGTGCCGAGCCTCAGGTGGGCGCAACCCTCGACGTCGTCAGCTTCATGCGGACCGCCCCGCCTGCCGCGCCCGCATCGACAGATGGCGCATCCGGCCATTGACAGTTGCGCGGAAGAGACGAATATAGTTGATGATCCGACCGTCATTTGGCTTCATCGCCAATGAGGCGGTCGTCGATCGTTCTCATCTCAGCCAGGGAGGGTTGTCGACGACATGACGCCACCGGGCCAGCTTGCAGGGCCTCTCGGTATCTGAGAGGCCGACGCCGTAGCGGCTGTGTCGCATTGCTGCACGGCCGGGCGTTATTGCAGACAATTTGTCTATGACATGCTCCGGGCCGCTAGGCTCGGTGAGATGCGTGGTCTGTTGACCGCGCGCACTGAGGATGGAGGGCCTTGACGCCGGGCGCGTCAAGGCCCGCTCCGTGTCTGGGCCGCTGCGCCGTCTGCTGATCGCCCGGCATTGCAGTCGAGCCGAGGCTGGCTAGGATGGCAGTGCCGCGATCAAGGCGGCACGCCTGGGGGAGCGATGATGGCCGAGGTGACCTACAAGCGTGGCGAGAGCGACGAGCGCCCCTGGGGCCGATGGGAGGTGCTGGACGTCGGCGATGCCTTCTGTGTGAAGCGGATCAGCGTGAAGCCCGGAGGGTGCCTGTCGCTGCAGCTCCATCATCACAGAAGCGAGCATTGGATCATCGTGGCGGGCGTGGCGCGGGTGACGCGGGGCAAGGAGGAGTTCGACCTTCAGGCCAACGAGACCGTCTACATCCCCGTCGAGACCGTGCATCGCGTCGCCAATCCGGGCGAGGAGATGATGGAGTTCATCGAGGTGCAGCACGGCGACAAGCTGGACGAGAACGATATCGTCCGCCTCGAGGACAGCTACGGGCGGGGTTGAGCGCACGACGATGGCCAAGATCGTTCTCGTTACCGGCGGCTCGCGCGGCATTGGTGCCGGTGTGTGTCGCGTTGCGGCCCGCGACGGGTGGGACGTCGCCGTCAACTATGCCGGTCGTGCCGAGGCCGCAGAAGCCGTGGCGCGCGAGGTCCGGGAGGCGGGCCGGCGTGCGGTCACCGTGCAGGCCGACATCGCCGATCCGGCCTCGGTCACGCGGATGTTCGACACCTGCGAGCGAGAGCTGGGCCCCATCGACGCGCTCGTCAGCAATGCCGGGGTGATCAACAAGGCGGCCCCGCTCGCCGATATCCCAATCGAGGAGATCCGCCGCATCGTCGATATCGACCTGACCGCGCACCTCATCTGTAACCGCGAGGCGGTGCGGCGCATGGCGCGCTCCCGCGGCGGCAAGGGCGGTGCCATCGTCAACATCTCCTCGATGGCTTCCGAGCTGCACGGAGCGGGCGGCTTCATTCCCTACGCGGCCGCGAAGGGTGGCATCGACGTCCTCGCGAAGGGGCTGGGCAAGGAGGTCGCGGGTGAGGGCATCCGTGTCAACGGCCTTCGGCCGGGCCTCATCGACACCGAGATCCAGGACGACACCGGCATCGAGAACCGCATCGCCCGCTTCGGATCGACGGTGCCGATCGGCCGCGCCGGCACTGCCGAGGAGGTAGCCGAGGCGGTGGTCTGGCTGATGTCCGACAAGGCCGCCTACGTCACCGGCACCGTCTTCAACGTGTCGGGTGGCCGCTGACGGGCCGACGCTCGGGCGCGAGCCAGTCCAGCACCAGCCAGCACAGCAGCGCCCATGTGGCGCCGGCCAGCCAGCCGGCGACGACGTCCGTTGGCCAGTGGACTCCGAGATAGACGCGCGTCAGGCCGACCAGCACGGTGATGACGACGGCCACCGATGGAACATAGATCCTGAGGCGCCGGCGGCCCTGAATCCTGGTCAATAGCGTCCCCAGGGTGAGATAGATCATCGCCGATGCCATGGCATGGCCGCTCGGGAAGCTCGAGCTGGCGGCCTGAACCAGATGCGGCACGAGGTCGGGCCTCGGCCGGTCGAAGCCGTTCTTGAGAAGGCCAAGCATCGCCGCTCCGCCGGCCGACGCGAGCGCCACCAGCAGCGCCTGCCTGCGTGCGCCGGCGAGCAGCAGGTAGCCGATGACGATGAGCGTGATCAGCGCCAGAACGGCGACGCCGCCGAGCGCGGTGATGTCGAGGGCCGCCTTCTCGACCCAGGCCGGGCCGATCGGCTCGCTCGGGTCGTCAGGCTCGCGCAGGGCCAGCAGCACCGCACGATCGAGCTCATGGGAGCTGTCGTGACGGATAGCGCCGGCCAGCCCAGCGAAGCCGAGCATGCAGGCCGCCACGGCGGCCAGCAGCAGGAGCGACCGCAGCTCACCCTGGGCGGCCGACAGCAGATGGAATGCCAATTCCCGCAGACCTTTGCTGGTGGTCTGGTGATGCTCGTTGTTGCCGGTCATGCAGGTGCCTTGTCAGCGCCGCCAGAAGTCGGGATGCAGCAGCACCAGGACCGTAAAAAACTCCAGGCGGCCGAGCAACATGGCGGTGCTCAGCACCCACTTCATCGGATCCGTGAGCGGCCGGAAATTGCCTGCAGGGCCGACGAGCTGTCCCAGCCCCGGCCCGACATTGGCGAGCGCCGTCGCCGAGGCCGAGACCGCAGTCACGAGGTCGGCGCCGAGCGCACCCATCACGACCGTGGTGATGCCCCAGGTGCCCATGAAGAAGAAGACGAAACTCAGGACGGCGACGATGATCTCGGTGTCCACCGGGCGCCCGGCATAGCGCGGCCTGGAGACCCTGTTGGGCAGGAACAGGCTCATCACGTAGAGGCGGGCCGAGGTCCAAAGGATCTCGAAGCGGAACATCTTGATACCGCCGGCGGTGGAGCCCGTGCATCCGCCGACGATCGAGAGGGCGAGGAAGAAGGCGATCGCCCCGGCACCCCAAAGCGTATAGTCCTCGCTCGCGAATCCGGTCGTGGTCATCACCGAGGTGGCGTTGAACGCGGCGGCACGGAGCGCATCGAGCCAGGGACGGCCGAGGCCGATGGCCAGCCAGGCGGCCAGCGCCAGGATCGAGACGCCGAGAACGCCGAAGAAGGTCCGCACCTGGCTGTCCCGCAGCAGAAGCCCGGGCCGGCCGTTGAGCACGGCCACATAGCGCATGAAGGGCAGGGCCGCCGCCGCCATGAAGAAGGTGATGATCCATTCGGCGGCGGGATTGTCGAACCCGCCGACCGACGAGTCGCGTGTCGAGAAGCCGCCCGTGGCCAACGTGGTGAAGGCGTGGTTGATCGCCTCGAACGGGGTGAAGCCCACCATCGTCAGCAGGATGGCGCAGGCCAGGGTCATGATGACGTAGACGCCGACGATCTGCCGGACGAGGGAGGTCATGCTCGGCAGCAGCTTCTCGGAGCGGTCGGACAACTCCGTGCGAAAGAGCTGCATGCCGCCGACGCGCAGGAAGGGCAGCATCACGAGAGCCGTGACGATGATGCCGATGCCTCCCAGCCATTGCAGCGAGGAGCGCCAGAGAAGCAGCCCCGGCGGTGCCGTGTCGAGGCCGGTGATCACCGTCGAGCCGGTGGTGGTGAGCCCCGAGATCGACTCGAACACGGCATCGGCGAGGCTGAGATGGAAGGGGCCGAGCTGGAACGGTATGGCGCCGAAGTAGGAGGTCGCGACCCAGCTCAGCGTGGTGAGGCCGAAGGCGGCCTTGAGGGGCATCGGCTCGGTCGTGCCCCGCGTGGCCAGCACGAGAAGCGAGCCCGCAAGAAAGGTGATCGCGGCGGCGGCAAGGAAGCCGGTCCAGTCGGCGCTGCCCCCCAGATAGTCGATCGCCATCGACGGCAGCATGGCAACCGCCAGCAGCATGAGCTGGCAGCCAATGGCAAACAGGACCGTCGATATGCCAGAGTTGCCCAGCCTGCCCTGCGGGTCCGTCATCCGCCATCCTGTCCCGCAGGACCGGCCTGCCCGGTCACTTCACCGGGCTGCCCCAGTCACGGCCACGCCGTCGCGACGACGCACCGTGTCGCCCACTCGGGCAGGCCCTAGCATGCCGGGCTCGCGAAGATAAAGGATAAGCGGGCTCGTGCGGAAGCTACCCCGGGCCTAGCAGGTGGAGGTGCCGGGGCCGGCCTTGTCGTGCAACTCGCCGAAAAGCAGCTCGGCGAAGAGATCGGCGTTGGGGCAGAACGCGCCCGGGACATCGCCCGGCTCCGCCCCTGTCAGGAACCGGCGGCAGCGGCCGGCTTCCTTGCACACCGTGCAGCGCGTCTCAGCGACGAGCATCTCCAGCACGGCGTCGGCGCGTGTGCAGCTAGAGCTCAGCCCGTAGTAGCGCATCATCGAGTCGAGGTGCACCTGAACCCCTTCCCGTCGGCAGGCGACGCTCGTCCGCTCGATGCCGAGCGCCCAGATCCTCCGATCCAGCGGATCGACAATACCGTTGGCGAGCTCGCTCATCTGCCTTCTCCCACTGCCGGTACAGGGAGCGCAGCATGGCTGCAGGTCAAGATCATTGATCGAGATCAACCGGCGGGTCATCATCGCGACCCTCCCGAGGACGAGAACTCTCCGGCAGCCCGATTCATGCGGTGGACGATGGGCGCGCTTGGACGTTGAGACCGCGTCGCCCGTTCCTCACAATAGCGGGCCTGTCACGAGGGAGGCCATCTTGAGCGAGATACGCGTTGCAACGTTCGCCGGCCCGGGGAGCGCGCCGGCCATCCGCACGGTTCCGCGCCCGCCGGTCCCGGCCAAGGCCGCGCTCATCGCCATCGGCTGCTGTGGCGTCTGCGGGACGGACCTCCATATCCTGAAGGGCCATTGGCCCAAGCCTTTGCCCTGGCCCTTCACGCTCGGCCACGAGCTTGCGGGTGTCATCGTCGAGAAGGGCGCAGAGCTCGAGACCGACTGGACAGGCCAGAAGCTCGAGCTCGGCTCCAAGATCATGCTGCCGCCCTTGATGCCCTGCGGCCAGTGCGACTGGTGCCGGCGCTACCCCGATCAGGCCAACAAGTGCCTCACGCCGGTCTATTACGGCCGCTATCTGGGCTTCGAGAAGGCGCCGCATCTATGGGGCGGTTGGGCCGAGATGGTGTACGTCGATCTCGACATGCTGCCCGGCACCAAGATCTACAAGCTGCCGGACGACATGCCGTTGCTGCTGGGCTCGCTAGCCGAGCCGCTCACCTCCTGCATCCGCGGCTTCGAGCGCGCGAAGAAGGCCGGCGGCTTTCCCTGGGGTGCCACTGTCGTGATCCAGGGCACCGGCCCCATCGGCATCCTGGCGGTGGCCGCCGCGCAGGAGATGGGGGCCGCGCGCGTCATAGCGGTCGGCGCGCCTGAGGAGCCGCGGCTGAAGCTGGCCCGGGCGTTCGGCGCCGAGGCCACCGTCGACATCACCGAGCACACGACGCCCGAGGCGCGCATAGAGGCCGTGCGCGGCATCGTCGGCGGCTATGGCGCCGACCTCGTCATGGACTGCTCGGGGCACCCCTCGGCCGGGCCCGAGGGCATCGAGTTCCTGAGAGACGGCGGCACCTATGTGGAGATGGGCCAGTTCACCGATGCCGGCTCGATCATGACGAGCTGGCATCGCATCTGCACGAAGGACATCAACGTCCTGGGCTCCTGGGCCTTCACCGCGAACGACCTGCCGCTCGGGGTGCGGATGCTGGACAAGGCGCGGGACCGCTATCCGTGGCGCTCGATGCAGACGCTCTTCCCGTTCACCGAGGGCGGTGTCAGCGATGCCATCGCTGCCGCCATGGAGATGCGCGCGGTCAAGGCCACCATCGTGCCGGATGCGGAGCTCTGCGTCGGCTGATGGATCGAGCAGGGGGCGTGGATCGGGCGCTGGCGCTGCGAGGAGAGGGGTCTCCATCAGAGATGGGCGCGGGGGCCGAGCTTGATGCCCGTCTCGAGGCCCAAAAGGTGCCCGAGGGCGACGAGCACGAGCAGAAGGCCCACGCCCAAGAGCAGCGGTGCCGGGAAGAGCCGGGCCTCGCCGAGCGGGCGGGGCCGCTCGATCTGCCACAGGCAGTAGGCGCTGAGCGCTGAGCCCGCGGCCAGCATGACAAGCGTCCAGGTGAGTGTCATCGTCGGCCGTCACGGGGGCAGGATGGGTGGTCGCGGCATGATGCCTGATGGCATCATCGCGGGCGACCATGACATGGTCTTCGAAGCCACGGGAGAACCTCGATGAGGGCCATGGTTCTCGATCAGCCCGGCAGGCCGCTGCGCCTTGCCGAGCTTCCCGATCCGCGGCCGGGTCCCGGCCAGGTCCTCGTCCGTGTCAGGGCCTGCGGCGTCTGTCGAACGGATCTTCACCTCGTCGATGGCGAGCTGCCGAATCCCAAGCTGCCCATCGTCCCCGGTCACGAGATCGTAGGCGAGGTGCTGGCGCTTGGCGAAGGGGTCGAAGGCTTTCGGGCGGGCGAGCGCGTCGGTGTGCCGTGGCTGGGCCATACCTGCGGCGTGTGCTCCTACTGTCGTTCCCACCGCGAGAACCTCTGCGACGAGCCCGGCTTCACCGGCTACACGATCGACGGCGGCTTTGCCGAGCTCACCGTCGCCGATGCTGCCTACTGCTTTCCCTTGCCAGGGCCTCTCGACGATGTCGCGTCAGCGCCGCTTCTTTGCGCCGGTCTCATCGGCTATCGCAGCCTCGTCATGGCTGGCTCGGCCGAGCGGCTCGGCATCTACGGATTCGGTGCGGCCGCCCACATCGTGGCGCAGGTGGCGCGGTTCCAGGGCCGGCGGATCTTTGCCTTCACCCGTCCGGGCGACGTCGACGCTCAGCGCTTTGCCCGGAGCCTCGGCGCCGAGTGGGCAGGCGGATCCACGGAGCGGCCGCCCACCGACCTCGATGCGGCGCTCGTCTTCGCTCCGGTGGGCGCCCTTGTGCCTGCGGCCCTGGCGGCTCTGGCGAAGGGAGGGCGGCTCGTGCTGGGCGGCATCCACATGAGCGACATCCCTAGCTTTCCCTATCGGCTGCTTTGGGAAGAGCGCTCGATCCTGTCGGTTGCCAACCTGACACGCGCTGATGGCGATGCCTTTCTGGCCCTGGCGCCAAAGGTGCCGGTACACACTTCGACCCGCCGCTACACGCTCGAGCAGGCGAATGAGGCCCTGGGCGACCTGCGTGAGGGACGGCTCCAGGGCGCCGCGGTATTGGTACCCTGAGATAGGGCGCCGCTGCGCAGCACGCCGTAGAATGGCATCCCGAGGTCCAAGAAGAATGGCAGTTGGCCCGGACGACTGACTATCGGGTCGACTGGTCAATGCTGCAGTGCATTGCTCCTGTCTGGGCTCTGGCTAAGGTTCACCTTGAGCGATTAGACAACATGGGGTATAATCACCCCAAAATAGAAGACGTCTCGGCCCCGATGACATGATCAGGGGGGACCCTCATGTGGGATAGCGCGATGCTGGTGGCGGCTGCCGGATTGGCTCTGGGCAGCGCTGCTTTCTCCGTTTCCGCCAGCGCCGGAGTGCTCGGCGCCGGGGGTCGCGCCGATCTTCGTCCGGCGTCTGTGATCACGGTCGGATTGCGGAGCAAGCTCGGCTACGACGCCGAGACTTGGCATGGCTTCAGCCGCGCCGACCGCCACGCCCTTCGCCTGGAATGGCGGCAGGCCCGCCACGCGGCAAAGAAGGGCGACGGCTCGCTGATGCAGGCGCTTCTGACGCAGCACCGTGGCGGCGGCGCCTTCGGGGCCGGCGCCGGGTCCAGCGGCGTGAGCACGCTTCTCAGCTCGCTCTCGACCGCGACGATCTCGTACACAGGTTATTTGAGGGACTACCCACCAACTCCGCGTCAGGCGGGTGGCCTGCCGGGAACCAACTACCTGTCGTTGCCGTCGTTTCACATCAGGGACTTCTCGGCCGAGATCAACCTGTCCGGCGCCACCATGACCTCGTGGCTGGAGCACAGCACCCGGTTGGCCGGCTTCGACGCCCAAGGCAATGTCACCTTCGAGCCGCTTAAGGCCGGGGCCCACATCATCGCTGTGGAGGCCGGCACGAATGTGGAATCGATCAGCGTCGACCCCGACACCAACGCCCTTACCTTCAAGCTCAAAGCGGGGCTGAACGGAGTTTTCAACTACACGCTCCAATTCGCTGACGGCACGACGCGCGTGGTGAAGAACAACCCGATCTGGAAGAACTTTGACAGGGTGTATGGACGCAACTTCGTCAACAAGGTGACGACGCGGTCCTTCTCCATCCCGTTCGCGGAGATCCTGCGGAACTTCACCAACTTCAACCATGCGAAGGAGTGGTCGATCTTCGTCGCGTTGAAGGACAATGTGACGGACGTTGTCGTCGATGAGCTGGGCCAGGTGGTCACGGGAAAGCTGAAGGACGGCAAGGATCTCGGCCGCATCAGCATCACCGCGTCGGACGGCCACGCGGCGGATACGGTGACGAAGACGATCCAGCTCGTGGCAAGCCCAAAATGAGCCGATTGGCCCCCCTCTTCAGGCGGCCGCTGTCTTGTCGAGCGGAACAGCAGGAGCGATATCGCAAGCTTGTCCCGGAGGCTGCGATGGAAGGAGCCCCCGAACCTGCTGGACGTTGAGGCCTGCGCGTGCCGATGACGAGGCGTGCCTCGTGCCCTGGCACCGAGGCTCCCCGGCGCCCAAGTCGACTTGCCGCTAGCCGCTAGCCGCTAGCCGCTTGCCGCTTGAGCGGGTGAGCGAGGCGCTGGGGGCCTTCGGTGGCCGCTCACCGAAGCGACGCCCCGGCCATCGAGGATCGCGGAAGCGCCTAGGGCGACCGCCGGGTCAGACCGATCAACTCATGGTGCAATGCGGCAAGAAAGATTGGCATTTGGTTAACATTCTCCTTGAACGCTTCCAGGACCGCGGGTAGGGTTCCCGTGGATTGTAAGTGACGCGTTTCAGATGAAGTGATTTGGAGGGATTCCATGCGGGGTAGCGCGGTGTTGGTCGTGGCCGCCGGCTTGGCGTTAGCCGGCTCGGCGTTTTCTCTCCCGGCCCACGCCGGCGTGTTCAGCGCCGCGGGTCATGCCAAGCTCAACGCCACCTCGGTGGTGAAGGTGTCTTGGCCCCCCTGGTGGGCGGCAAAGTTGGGTTACGACGTGTCGGCTTGGCGTGGTCTGAGCCGCCAGGAGCGTCACGACTTTCAGGTCGCTTGGTGGCAGGCTCGTCACGCCGAGAAGAGCGGCAACAGCTCGCTGATGAACGAGGTGCTGGCGAAGTATGGTAGCGGGACGTCCTCCACGAGTGGGGCGACGAACAGCAGCACTCCCAACACCGGCAGCACGAACTCGTTGCTTGCTTCGATCTCGTCCACGCCGACTTCCTTCGCGAGCGCCACGTCGTCGGTGGATCCCACGAAGCGCCAGTCGGGTGGGCTTCCGGGCTCGAACTATCTGGCGCTCCAGTCTTATGGCGTCACTGACTTTTCGGGCACGATCAAGCTCTCCTCTGGGCTGATGACCTCGTGGCTGGAGCATAGCACGCTGCTTGCCGGCTTCGACTCGAACGGTAACGTGACCTTCGAGCCTCTGAAGGCGGGTGCCCACATCATCAGCGTGATGGGCGGCACGAACGTTCAGTCGATCAGCGTCGGCAAGAACAACGCGATCAGCTTCTCGCTGAAGGATCCGTCGCAGAATGGTGATTTCAGCTACGTGCTGCAGTTCGCCGACGGGTCGACCCGAACGGTCAGCGGCAACCCGATCTTCACCAACTACCTGAAGATCCAGGGGCAGAACTTGGTCAACAACGTCACGACCAAGAGCTTCTCGATCCCCTTCAGCGAGATCTTCGCAAACTTTAGCAATCCATCGGGCAACACTCTCTCGATTGCTGGGATCGGACTGAAGGACGGCGTCTCCAATCTCGTGATCGACACGAAGAACCAGGTTATCACGGGCACGCTGGCCGGCGGTGGGACCCTGGGCAGGCTCGGTATCACAGTCACCGACGGTAAGTCGGCGTCGACGATCACGAAGACGATCAAGCTGCTTACGGCGAGCCCGACCTGAGTCTAGCATCTTCCTTCTTTGAGGCAGTGGCCGTCCGGTGGGCGGCCATTGTCATTTGTAGGACATGGGAGAGCGGAAAGTGCTGCTTGAGCGCGTGCGTGGGCTCGCAACGCTGGCCCTGGCGATTGGCCTTCTTGTCATTGCCGTCCCCCGGCTCGGCGCAAGCTTGGCGAAGCTGCCCGGCGATCCGGGTGTCGATCTCCTGAATCAGGGACAGATGCTCTCGGCGGATACGTTGGGTCGTGTCCTCAGCAGCCGCCAGGCGGCGAAGCAATGGCTCGACGAGCCGTCAACCGACTATGACCTCGGGCTTACCTTCGCTGCCGCGGCGGATGAGACGGCCGATCCGATCAGCCGGGCCCGGTTCCTTCTGGAGGCGGTCAAAGACTTCCGAGCGTCCTTGCGCAAGTCACCAGCGAATCCGTATGCGTGGAGCTATCTCGCCTTTGTCTACACCGGCCTGGGTGACAGGGCGAACGCAGTCGCCATGCTCGAGGCCTCCTACGACTTTGGCCCCTTCATGCCTGAGGTCGCGATGATGCGAAGCTATGCCGCGATCAGGAACTGGGACGCGCTGGACAACTTCGGACGACTGCTCGCGAGCGACGATTTCGTGCAGGCGATGACGCGCTATCCGACAGCGTTCGTCCAGCTCGCCGTGAGCGCCAAGTTCGAGAAGGAGGCGCGCTTGGCGCTTGAGGCGAGCCCGGACCTGCTCGTGCAATTCGACAAGATGGCGAGCGCGGCGGAGCAAGGGACATGACTGGGCGTCTCGGGACGGCTGTCGCCACCGCGCTGTGTTTGACGTTGGGGCTGCTGGCCGGCGTGCCGCGAGCCTATGCCGACATGACGGTGGCGACCTATAAGGATGCGCGGGTGTCGGGGGGAGCGGACCAGCAGGATGTCCTCCTCGCCTATCTCGCGGGTGTCGTCGATGCTCTCACCAAGGCGAACGAGGCGGCGACGCATGCGGGCGCACCGATCTTCTGCCTGCCTCCGGGCTCCGAGGGCCTCGATACCCGGCCGGTTCAGTCGCTGGTGGACAAGTTCATCGACTACAACGAGCAGACCCAGCCCTCCTTCGCGGCGTCGGCCAAAAAGGTGAGCGTGGGCTCCGTCACACTGATCGTGTTGACGAACCTCTACCCTTGCCCCAGCAAAGGAGATGGCAAGGGCTAGCCCTCTTCGGGGGCGTCGGCACGCTCTGATGTGGGCTGGCCGTGCAAGGGGAGACTGGGGCGATGGGCGAGCGCCGTTCGGGGGTGAAAGAGGCGCTGTCCGACAGCGATGTCCTGGGCTCGTTGACCGATCCGGAGCTTGACCGTCTGATTCCCTATGGTGTGGTGCAAACGCACCGACCGGGGGAGGTCATCTTCCAGAAGGGCGATCCGGGCGAGAGCCTGATGGTCGTTCTGAAGGGCCGGGTCAAGATCGGCTCGGTCTCGATCGACGGCCGTGAGTCGCTCCTTACCTTCATCGAGCCGGGCGCCAGCTTCGGCGAGATTGCCCTCTTGGACGGCAAGCCGCGGAGCGCCGATGCGACCGCGGTCGAGCTGACCGAGCTCTTCGTCCTGCGACGCAAGGATCTGCTGGGCTATCTCGAGCGTCATCCCGAGATCGCGCTCAGGATCATCGGCGTGCTTTGCGCCCGCATCCGACGCATCACCGAGATGGCCGAGGATGCGACGCTCCTCAACATGACTCCGCGCATCGCCCGCGCGATCTTACGGCTGGCCGCGGAGTACGGCCAGGTGGCCGACGGCACGATCCGTCTCGGCCTCAAGCTCTCGCAGCGCGAGCTGGGATGCTACATCGGCTTGGCGCGGGAGAACGTGAACCGCCAGCTGGGCGCCTGGCGGCATGAGGGCATCATCGCGATCGAGGGCGGCCACATCGTGATCCGCGATCCGTCGCGCCTCAAGGCGGTCGCGCGCGAGATCAATTCCTGAGAGCGGGGGCTCGACGCCGACCGTGGTCCGCGCGAGGATGGGCGCCTTAGGATAGAGCGCCGAGGGGGCCCTGGTCGATGCGAGCCTGTGTCATTCACGCTGCCCACGATCTCCGGGTCGAGGAGCGCGCGCCGTTGCCGCTGGGGCCGGGCGAGGTCCGGGTCCGGCTCGGTGCCGGTGGCATCTGCGGCTCCGATCTCCACTACTATCATGACGGCGGAATAGGCGACTTCTCGATCCGCGAGCCCATGGTGCTGGGCCACGAGATGGCCGGCACCGTGGCCGAGCTCGGGCCGGGCGTCGGCGGCATCGCGATCGGCACCCCGGTCAGCGTCAACCCGCAGCGGCCCTGCGGGGCGTGCGCCTGGTGTCATCGGGGCGAGGAGCATCTCTGCCCCAACGTGCACTTCGCCGGCTCGACCCGGACGATGCCCCATGCACAGGGCCTCTTCGAGGAGGCCACCGTGGTCAAGGCCTTCCAGCTTCGCCCTCTGCCCGAGGGAATCTCGCTGGGCGAGGCGGCGATGGCCGAGCCGCTCGCCGTCTGCCTGCACGCCGTGAGCCGCGCCGGCCCGCTCGTCGGGCAGCGCGTGCTCGTCACCGGTGCCGGCCCGATCGGCTGTCTCACCGTGATCGCGGCCCGCCTCGCCGGTGCCGCCGAGATCACCGCCGTCGACCTCCTGCCCGAGACGCTGGCCAAGGCGCGCGAGGTGGGTGCCGACCGCACGATCGACCTCGCGGCCGACCGCTCGCCCATGGATGCGCTGCAGGTGGGTGGCGGCACCGTCGACGTCGCGTTCGAGTGCTCGGGCTCGCCGCGGGCCGTGCCGGACGTCCTGAAGGCCACCCGGCGCGGCGGCACGGTCGTCCAGGTGGGCGTGCTCCCCAAGGGCATGCACCCCTTCCCGATGGACCAGATGGTGGGCAAGGAGCTCTCTTTGCACGGCACCTTCCGCTTCACCCACGAGTTCGACTGGGCCGTCGACTGCCTCGTCAAGCGCCGCGTCGACGTCCGCCCGATCCTGACCCAGCAGCTGCCGCTGGCGAAGGCGGTCGAGGCCTTCGAGCTCGCTGGCGACCGCAAGCGGGCGCTGAAGGTCCAGCTCGTCGCGGCGTGAGCCATTGTCACCGGGACGCAGGTCAGGGTCGTGGCCTGCGTCCCCCGCTCGTAAGGGTATCCGCCCTGTTTGGGCGAAAGGCCGCCTGGGCCCTTAGAGCAGAAAGCCCTTCGCGATCTTCAACAGCTCCTTGAAGGGGAGCTGGGTGGCACCCACCGCGACGAGCGGCAGAAGGGCGGCCACGCCGATCGGCAGGAGGGCGCTCTTCGTGCCTGGCATGGTGCCGAGCTTGCGGACGACCGCGTAGGTCTTGGTCGGGTCCGGTATCTTTTCGCCCTCCGCACCCTCGTCGGCGTCGGGCGCGGCGACATTGTGGCCCAACATATCCCGCTCGGCGGCGCGGTCATGCCGGGTCGCGAGCACGGCGTAGGCCCGGATGGTATCCTGCTTCAGGCTTCTGAGCGGCCGGCTGAAGGCGAGGAGCGGAAGCGCGAAGAGCAGCAGGACGATGGCCAGCCAGATGCCCATCACATATTTGAAGGCCGAGACGCCCAGCGTGCCGTGCAGCAGCGCCTGAAGGGTCGCGGCACCGACCACGCAGCTCAGCGCGAAGACGAAGGCGGCGAAAGCGTTGGGATATTCGGCGATGAAGGCGATCCCGCCATAGCCGTCCGGATGCGTCGCGACCAGTCTGAGGTCGAGACGCGCCATCTCCCTCATCAGCAGTGCCCAGACGAGGTGACGCCACAGCCACCGCAGCAACAGGAACCAATAGAGCGGATTGCTCACCAGCACGCTCCACCAGCCGGCTACGGTGAGGCTCTTGCCCTCCACCGCGCCGGTCGCGAGCCACGCGGAGGGCTGATCGCTCGACAAAAGCATCGTCGCAGCGCCGATCGTGATCGCGTAGCCCAGGACCACGCAGCAAAGCTCGGCCGAGGCGGAATCGCGACGGCGCAGGGCCCGCTCGACCGCGGCGGCGGCGGCCGGCAGCTGGGCCGGGGCGACGAGCGGCGTCGTCGCGATGCGCCTCAGCATGAGCCGAAGCCGCTCCTCGACCGTCCGCTCCATGAGGATGAAGATCGCGATCGCCACGGCGTAGCGGGCCCAGACGCCGGCATCGAGCAGGAACGGGCGGCTTGCGGCTGGGCCCCATGCCGTGCCGGCGGCAAGGCTCAGGAGCAGCGGCACGCCCCACGCCAACGCGACCGCGATCGCCGCGCGCCGCCCCGAGTTGAGGGCCCTCTTCTGCAAGAGCCCCAGCCGCTGCTGCAGCTCGAAATAGGGCCCGCCCCGGGCGATCTCAAAGTCGAAGCGCCCCGTTCCGTCCGGCAGCGGACCTGATGTCGCGCCGTCGGCCATGGATTGCTCGGCGTCGGCGGTCATGTCGCTCCTCATCGATCTCTCTCGTCGCACGGAACTCCCCGACCTGACAAACCGGCGAGGCCTGACCGTCTGCGGGTCAGGCCGAGCGCAATGAGACCGGGAGCCGCCTCCGATGCTGACGGCCTTGCACACCGTCTCGCGAAACGGCCTCTGAACTGCCGCTCCGGTATGCTACACGAGGCGCCCCGCTCATCTAACCTTCTCGATATACGGCGTGAGCTAAGCGCGGTCGAGAACACCCTCCCTCCTCGATCGCCGACAGCAAATCTTCCGCGCTCACCGAGGCTTGACATTCCTATGGAAGCCTCTCGAGGTCACCGGGCTTCCAGCTGTAGTCGATCGCAGGCTTCTCGGGCCCGTAGAGCCGGAGAATGGCGAAGAAGCCGCGTCCCGGAGCGGTGGCGAGCCAGTTGGCCTCCTTCCCTGGCGGCGGGTTTGGGCCGACGTAGAGGTCGATCGTGCCATCGGGGTTACGAGCCGGCTTGTCGCGCGATCCGAGCGAGGGGAAGCGCCTCGCCTTCGTGGCCAGCCCCGAGGCGTTCTCCGCCTCGTACAGCGTCAGCGACCAGAACAGCTTGGCCGGGACGTTTCGCGGCAGGGTCAGCTTGTAGGGGACATCGCCTGAGAGGGGCCGGCCGTCGGCGTCGTCGAACGCGATCTGGTAGGCCGCCCCCTTGCCGGGGATCTGGGACACCATGCCCGGGCTCAGCGAATAATAGTTCGTGAACATCCAGACGCGCCTCTCGATGTCGATGAAGCCGCCCGCCTTGTTGCGCCATGAGAGATCGAGCGACTTCTCCGGTCCGGGCTCGGCCGCGTTGTTCACCGGATTGGTCCAATGCCGGTCCGGCCAGACCAGAAGCGAGTGGCCGTCCACCTCCTCGCTCAGGCCGATCACGCGGCTCATCTTGTAGGCGGTCCTGGCAGCGGCATCGAGGATCGCGCGCCTGCTGGCGTCCGGCGCGAAGGGCTGGCCGGCGATCAGGCCCACACTCGCCAAGAGCCCCAGCCCGTCCGGCCCGGCGAGGTTCTTCCCCTCGCGATCGACCAGCCATTTGAGCTGCTCGAAGGCGCTGAAATCGGAGCGCGGCAGCATGTTCGCCGGAACGCCCGAGGCGTCCGGGAACCTCATCGGCTTGCGCTCGGCCTCGGGAAGATCGAGGGGATAGACCTTCGCGCGCTCTATCAGCGACACGGCAGGTGAGAGGTCGTGCGGATCCTGGTAGAAGGCGCGGAGGAAGATGAAGAGGTTGCTCGTGCTGGACCGGTAGACGTAGTAGCCTTCGGGCACGTTGCCTTTGTAGCCCGGCGGGAGCACGAGGAACTTGCCGCCCTTGCCCGCGTCCGGGCCAGGCAGGCCCACATCGCCGAAGAATCCGCCGCCGTCGACCGGGATCGGCCGCTGCCAGAAATCGAGAAGGATTCCCTGGAGATTGGGCGGCGCCTCGAACACGATGGGGCCGGTCTCGCCCATGTCGACGTAGCTCATCGCATAGATCACGTCGGAATTGGGCGTCGTGACGAGCGTCTTAGGGTCGAGCCGCTCCTTCCACACAGGGAGGATGTTGTAGCCCGCGCCGAACACCTGCTCCGAGCCGAATTTCATGCCCAGCGTGTTGAGGAGCGGCATCGCCCACAGATAGGCCTGCGTCGCCTGCTGGAAGGTGAGCTCGTCCATCAGCGTCCGGGCCGTCTCAACTGTCGGACGGTTCTGCTCGAACGGCAGATTGGCGAGTGAATCGAAGCGACCGGATTGGCCATAGGCGATGCCGCCGGACGCGAATATCGCCAAGGCGAGCGTGGAGCCGCGCAGGATATTCCGCAGATCGTGTCTCATCATAGATGTCCTGGACTGTGCCCGAGCTGGGCTTCTTGACCTAGTCGAGGCGCTCGAAGTCGGTCAGCTTGAACGTCTTGTCGAAGAACGGCTGCTCGGGCGCGTAAAGGCGGAAATAGACAAACCACCCGTCATCGCCGACGGTCTTGAGGAAGTTGGTCTCCATGCCTTTGGGCGCCTCGGCCCCGACATAGAGGTCGATCGAGCCGTCCTTGTTGTACTGCAGCTGCTTCATGCGGCTGTCGAGGCTGACGTCGGCGATCTTGGTCCCGCCATTGTCATACGGCCGCCTCGTATTCTCGCTGTAGAGCGTCAGCGCCCAGAACTGGCCCACCGGCACGTGCGCCGGCACGTGCAGCCGGTAGGTCCGGTCGGCGCGCAGGAAATTGCCGTCGCTGTCGCGCTTGGTGGTCATATAGACCTGACCGGCGCCCGGCTTCGGGTTGACCATGCCCTCGGTCGAGGTGACGGCCTCGTAGAACCAGGTGCCGCGCTCATCGATCTGTTGGATCGTGTCCGTCTCCTGCGGGATCAGGAAGTCGAAGCTCTTGTACCAATGCGTCCCCGCCCAGTAGGGCTGGGCGAAGCGCGGGTTGACCTGCAGGTTGCGGAGCATCAGCTCGCCCATCGCGGCACCCTTCTCGAGGATCGAGATCTGGCGCGGATCGGGGGCGAACGGCTTGCCCTTCTCGATGGCGAGCGGTGCCAGCATGGCCATCCAGGGCTTGTCGATCTCCCGCACCGGCTCCTCGTTGAGGATCTCCGAAAGCTTCTTCCAGTAGTCGACGCCGCGCGGGGCCGTGGCACTCCACTCGACGTCCTTGCCCTTGATGAAGCGGCTCGTGGCCATCGCGCCGCCGACGCGGCCCATCTTGTAGGCGCCGGCGAAGCTGTCGAAGTAGCCGGGATCGGGGTCGAGGATGCGCAGGCCGATGAAGATGTTGTTGGTGGCACTCTGATAGACGTGCACCCCGTCCTTCGCATACGTGTCCGGATCGTCGTCGGGGCCGACCACGATGTAGGTGGAACCCTTGCCCTGATCGGGGCCGGTCAGGCCGAGGTCGAAGACCGGCCGCTGCCAGAAGTCGAGCACGCCGCCCGCCGTCTTGCCGGCTGGATAGTCGATCTGGAGGGGGCCGTCGGCGAGGCTGATGAAGTTGAAGATATAGGGCGTCGTCAGGTTGCCGGTGACGATCCCGCGCTTCTCCTTCAGCGACTCGAGCACGACGAAGTCTGTCTCTTTCTCGACGCCGTAGGCGGCACCTTCGTTGTCGCGCCAAGTGACCATGCTGACCAGGGGCATGGCCCAGATGTAGGCCTGGGAGGCGCGCTGATAGTCCATCTCGTCGAACAGCCGCCGAGACGCATCGTCGTTGAAGAAGCTGTCGTTGAGCTCGATCGAGCCGACCGGCGTGTCGATCAACTCGTCCCCATGCAGCGTGGCCTGTCCCAGCGGCACGCTCTGCGCCTTGGCCGGCGGCAGGAGCGCCGTCGTGCACAGCAGGGCTGCTATGGCGGTAGACGTGACGAGGCGTGCGGTCATGGTGTCCCTCCCGAATTCCCCTGCCTGACAAAGATCATCGCGCCCAATCCGCGGCAACTCTACATGGAGTATGCCAAGCAGGTGGCGGCGTTGTGGCTGTGAGCCGGGCGAGCTGGCGGTAGACGGTTGATCGCACAAGGCCGGCATCGGCTGCCAGCCTTGTGGCGGTGGATTGTCTTGCTCCGTAGCATGGATCGGTGTTCAAATATTTGTGGGCTGCGTGTCGGCTACTTTGGGAAGAGGAACACGAGCTGGAAGCGGATCGACCAGTCGGGGCCGTATTGCGGGCGCTCGACGTTGTAGAAGCCCTGGAGCTGGGCGTTCATCGCCTGGCCGCCGATCTTGAAGATCTTGCCGAAGCCGCCACCGATCGGGACCGTCCAGGTATCGTCGCTCTTGGCCTCCCAGTTCGCGGTGATGACGGGCGATGAGACGGCGTACCAGCCGCCCGGGAGATTGTAGTTCACGAAAGGCTGGATCAGCGTCTGGTTGACGTCCTGCCGATCGCTCTTGCCCGCGAACGACCAGAGCTGGCGAACCAGCGAGCCCACGACCCAGTTGCCGGGCATGGCCAGCGCCACCGCGGCGGGGCCGGCGCTCCAATGCTCGCTGCCCAGGCTGTCGTCCGTGGCCGAGGGCACGGTCAAGGACGGCCCTATGCCCCAGATCACCGGCCCGGCATCGGCCGGCGAGAAATAGAAGGTCTGGTTGACGTCGCCGAGGCCGAAGCTGCCGTCGCTTCCCTGCGGGTCGTTGGCGATGTCGCTGAGGCCGGGGGCCAGATCCGGCACATAGATGATGGGCACGATCGTCCGGCTGATGATGTTCCACGAGCCCAGCGCGATCGGGATCACGGGCTGGATGTTGAGGACATTGGCCACGTCCCCGTGCGGCCCCACCCCGAAGAAGGTGTTGTTCTGGAAGGGCAGGCTGATCATCGCCGCGACCGGGTTTTGTGCCGCCTTGGCAAGGTCCTCGCTCTCCTGGGCGAAGGATGTCGAGGAACCGGCCAGGCACGCCGCCACGACGGCCAGGGTCGAGAGGAGGGCAGATGGGGGAAGTCGCATGTCGACGGCACTCCAGTCGCGGGTCCCGCTCGAGCTGATAGGCGAGGAAAGCCCCGAGCTCCTCCTTGGCAGAGAAGTGAAACTTCCACGGAGCCGTACGGACGGCTGTCAACGTACTTTCATAGTAGTAAAATATGTGATTGGGCTCCGAGGAGCTGGACTCGCTTGTCCAATACCGCGCGCGCCAGGGGGAGACCGCCTGGAGGCCGAGCGGGTCGCCGTGCTGGCCGACCGTGGTCATGACGGAGCGGATGGGATATTGGCCGGTAACGGAGGCCGCGCGGCCCGCGGTACGTAGTGATCGGTGAGCCGGATGCCTTCCATGCCGATGCGGTCGATGTTGGGCATCGTATAGTCCATCGTCCCCATCCCGTAGGCGCTGACGTTCTGCCACCCGATATCGTCGCCCCAGATGACGAGGATGTTCGGCTTCTTGCCGCTCGGCGGACCCGTCGCGGTCTGCTGAGGTGCCGCGGATGTGGTGGCGAGCGGCGAGGGCAGCCCCACGGATGCCGCAAGCGCGCTCCCGGCCAGCAGCAGGTTCCGCCGGTTCACGGCGCCACCTTATGGTCGATCCGCGCCCATCCCGACCATCTCATCGCTCATCTTGGCCTCCCTGGGTGCTTCTCGTAGTGAGCCCCGCCATGGCACTGGGCGCTGCTCGGTCCTCGGCCTCTACTCATGGGTGCCGACGAACATCGTGTGCATGTCGCGCAGCTTCTGCTCGTCCTCGGGGCTCAGGTTCATCGGGCCCAGCACGATGTCGACACGCTCGATCTTTCCGGTGAAGGGGAAGGGCGGGCGGTAGGCTTTGCTGACGGGGGAGCCGGTGTCCGCTCCCACTCCGAACGTGTCGATGCCGAACCGGCCCGGTACGGTGTTGGGGATTCGTGCGCGCCCCGCCTCCTTGCCGTTGATGCCGATGACGGCTTCGCCGCCTTTGCCGAGGCCGCCGCCGTCATAGGCGAACTCCATGACGACGGTCGACTTGCCTGGGGGCACCGCAATGTCGGAGACGAGGTTCGTGCGCTCCCTCTCGAACCAGTTGTAGTGGTAGACGAGCCGTCCATCCTCGACATAGAGCGCGTAGCCGGCAGAGGAGCCGCCCGCCGCCACGATCACGCCTTGGCCGCCGCTCGCCGGCATCTCGATCTCGGCCGTGATCCGATGCGAGCGGTTCTTCGTGTTCGCCGCCGCAGTCTCCGCCAGGCGCGAGCAGCCGCTGAAGTAGGTGAAGTGTGTCCGGTTCGGATCGGCGCCCCCCGGGGCCGGCTTTGGGGTGGCCAAGCGGCCGGCGCCGCGGTCATCGAACGGATAGACGTGGTTCCTCGCCGCCTCCTCGTCGAACAGCGCCTTGAGCTCGGCAAGCTTCTCGGGATTGGAGCTCGCGAGATCCCTGGCCTCGCTGAAGTCATCGTCGAGGTTGTAGAGTTCCCATTTGTCTTTGTCCCAGTTGCCCGGGGCGTAGTCCTGCCGCCACGGGAAGGTGTGCTGGGCACAGGCGATCCATCCCTTGTCGTAGATGGCCCTATTGGTGAAAATCTCGAAATACTGGCGCTCGCGCACGGGCCGGGCTTTTGCATCGTGGAATGTCGACGCTATGGACACGCCATCCATGGGCTTCTGCGCGACGCCGTTCACCATGCTCGGCGCAGGGATTCCGGCAACCTCGTAGATGGTCGGCGCAATGTCGATCAGGTGCGTGAACTGATCCCGTATGCCGCCTCCATCCTTGATCTTGGCGGGCCAGGAGACGACCATCGGGTTGCGCGTTCCGCCCAGGTGCGAGGCCACCTGCTTGACCCACTGGAAGGGCGCGTTGCCGGCCCAGGCCCAACCCATCGGATAATGCGGCTCTGTCAGTGGCCCGCCGATCTCGTCGAGGACCTTGAGGTTGTCCTCGAGGGACGACGGCACGCCGTTGAGGTTCATGACCTCGTTCACGGTGCCGGTGGCGCCGCCTTCGGAGCTCGCACCGTTATCGCCGACAATGAAGAAGATGAGGGTATTGTCGGCATCCGGCAGCTCCTTGATCGCCGCGAGCAACCGGCCACACTCATGATCGGTGAATGCGAGGAAGCCGGCGAAATTCTCCATGAAGCGGGCGTAGAGCGTCTTCTCGTCCGCCGACAGGGAGTCCCAGGGCTCGACCCAGTCCGGCCGCGGCGTGAGCTCGGCGCCGGGCGGGATGATGCCCATCTCGAGCTGCCGCTGGTAGGTGGCCTCGCGCACCGCATCCCACCCGGCATCGAACTGGCCCTTGAACTTCTCCCGCCACTCCTTGGGAGCATGGTGCGGCGCGTGTGCGGCTCCCGGCGCAAAATAGAGAAGAAGCGGCTTCTGCGGGGCGACCGACTTGCTGTAGCGCAACCAGTTGATTGCGCGGTCGGTCATGTCGGTCATGAAGTGATAGCCCTCTTCGGGCGTCTTGGTCGGCTCGACGGCCACCGTGTTCTCGAAAAGGACGGGGTAGTACTGGTTGGTCTCGCCCGCGATGAAGCCGAAAAAATAGTCGAAGCCGAGGCCCGTTGGCCAGCGGTCGAACGGTCCGGCGACACTGCTTTCCCAGTCGGGCGTGTTGTGATCCTTGCCGAACCAGGACGTGCTGTAGCCATTGCCCTTCAGCACGGCGCCCATGGTGGCCGTGCTCTTCGGAATCATGCTGTTGTAGCTGGGAAAGCCGGTCGCCCATTCCGCGAGGAAGCCCGAGCCGCAATTGTGGTGATTGCGGCCGGTGATCAGCGCTGCGCGGGAGGGGCCGCAGATCGCCGTCGTATGGAAGCGATTGTACCTGAGCCCCTGGCCCGCGAGCTTGTCCAGCTCCGGCGTGGGGACCGGCCCGCCGAACGTGCCGACCTGCCCGAAGCCGACATCGTCGAGAAGAATGATGACGACGTTGGGCGCACCCTCCGGCGGCGTCGGCTGTTTCGGCCAGTCCTCCTTGGATTCCTTGTAGGTCTTGCCGATGACGCCCTCGAACGGGGGCTCGGGAAGGGGCAGCACCGTGCGATCGACAGTGCTGCTCGTGGCGGCGGAGCCGGCCGCGCCCGTGGCGGCCTCGGTCGTCTGCGCCTGCGATCGACCCGGGAGCGTGCCGGTCGCAGCCGCCGCGGCAACGATGGCCGTCGTGCCGGACAGCAGGTCGCGACGCCGCACGCCGCCGCTCTGACGGGGCTCGTCTCGCGCCGGCTGCTCATGCGGCTTCTTCATGCTCCTGGCTCCCCTTCAATTCTTCGACCGACACGGCGCGGAGTCGCTGCACGTTTGCGTCAGGCGCCGTCGAAGGCGTTTGCGATGCCGCGCCGATGCAACGTCACTGCCCCTTCAAGGCTGCCTCGGCGGCCGCCTGGCGCGCCGCCTCGGCGTCCCGATGGTCCTCGCCCGAGACATTGAACGTGACCTTGAGCACCCTGCCGGTGAACGCGAACGGCGGCTTGTAGAGCTCGGAGATCGTCGAGCCCGCATTGCGGCCGACGGTGAGGCCGCCCCCAAGCCCGATCAGCAGCGGGATGGTGACCGGAAGCTCTCCCTCTCCGATCTGCTTGTCGCCGAGAAAGAGCTGGGCCCGGCCCGGCGTGCCCTTGCCGTGCGCGAGGTCGGGCTTGCCTGTCGGCTCGAAGGTGTAGCGGAGCGTGACCTTGCCTTCCGGCACGGCCTCGTTCGAGGCGATGTGGAATTCCTCGACACCCACATAGTTGTGGACGTAGTGGAGCTTGCCGCCGTGGAGGAAGAGCGTGTAGCCGCCGGTGTTGCTGCCGTGGCAGACGATGACACCCTCGGCACCGCCGTCGGGAATGTCGAGATCGGCGGTGATCGTGTGCTTCCGGTTGAGCACCTTGGCCGCGACGTTCTCCGGCACGCTCTGCGTGCCCGGATAGTAGACGTAGACGTCGCGCTCCTTGGTCAGCTCGGGCCGCTCGTCGGCGAAGCGAGCCGTGCCGCGGCTGTCGAGCGGCAGCACGTTGTACTTGCCGGCCTCGACATACCAGAGTGCTATCATCTCGATTAGCCGTGGCCGGTCGGTCTCGGCGAGGTTCTTCGTCTGGGCCGGATCCTCCTTGAGGTTGTAAAGCTCCCAGCCATTGGCATCGAGCTGGCGCAGCCTGTCCTCGGTGAGCGTGATCTCGCCGAAGCTCGCCTTCGCCTCGGCGAAGGAGGGGCCGGGGAAGGGACAGACCGCCATCCAGCCATCGTTGTAGATCGAGCGATGCGCGAACATCTCGAAATACTGGGTGTGGTGGTCGCTGGGCGCGCTCGCGTCGTCGAAGGTGTGGGCGAAGCTCACACCCTCGATCGGTGTCTGCGTCACGCCGCGGATCTGCGCGGGCGGATCGACGTCCAGCGCCGCCAGCACGGTCGGCACCATGTCGATGGCATGGGCGAACTGCGTGCGGACCTCGCCCTTCGCCTTGATGCCCTTGGGCCAATGCACCAGGAAAGGGTCCGAGACGCCGCCACGGTAGGTCTCGCGCTTCCAGCGCCTGAATGGCGTGTCGCCCGCGAAGGCCCAGCCCCACGGATAGTGGTTGAAGTATTTGGGTCCGCCGAGATCGTCGATCGCGGCCAGGTTCTGCTGCAGGTCGTCGGGCACATTGTTGAAGAACTTGTTCTCGTTCACCGAGCCGCTCGGTCCGCCCTCGGCGCTGGCGCCGTTGTCGGAGATGACCATGATGAGCGTGTTGTCGAGCTCGCCCATCTGCTCGAGGGTGTCGACGAGGCGGCCGATATGGTGGTCGGTGTGCTCGAGGAAGCCGGCGAACACCTCCATCATGCGGGCGTAGAGCCTGCGCTCGTCGGGCGAGAGCTCGTTCCAGTCCTGCACATCGGGATCGTGACGCGAGAGGGCCGTGTCCTGCGGAATGACGCCCAGCTCCTTTTGCCGGGCGAAGACCTTCTCGCGGTACGCATCCCAGCCGTCGTCGAACTTGCCCGCGTACTTTTCGGCCCACTCCTTCGGCACCTGGTGCGGGGCGTGCTGGGCGCCGGTGGCGAAGTAGAGAAAGAAGGGCTTGTCGGGTGCGAGCTGCTTGGAATCGGCGATGAAGCCGATGGCCTTGTCCACGAGATCCGGGGTGAGGTGATAGCCCTCCTCCGGTGTGCTCGGCGGCTCGACCTGATGCATGTCGTAGACGAGGTCGGGATAGTACTGGTGCGTATCGCCGCCAAGGAACCCGTAATAGCGTTGGAAGCCACGGCCCAGCGGCCAGCGGTCGTAGGGGCCGGCGGCGCTCACCTGCTCTGCCGGCGTCAGATGCCACTTGCCGACGGCGTAGGTGTTGTAGCCCTGGCCGAGCAGGATCTCCGAAAGAAAGCCGTTCTCGAACGGGATGGCGCCGTTGGCGCCCGGATAGCCCTCCGATCCCTCCGTGATGCAGGCCATGCCGTTGGAATGGTGGTTTCGGCCGGTGAGCATGCAGGAGCGCGACGGCGAGCAGAGGGCCGTCGTGAACATGTTGGTGTAGAGCAGGCCGTTCGCCGCCAGCCTGTCGAGGTTCGGCGTGCTGATCGGCGAGCCGTAGCAGCCGAGCTGGCCGAAGCCCGTGTCATCGAGCACGATGTAGACCACATTGGGAGCACCCGGCTTGGCGCGGATCGGCCGGGGCCATGCGGGCTCGGAATCCTCGATGGTCCGTCCGATGCGGCCGGGGAACGTGGTGCCGGGCTTGTACTCCAGGAGCTCGGCGTTGGCCTGCGTGGGCAGCCCGGCTACGGCCGATCCCGCCACCAGCGAGCTGCTCGTCATCAGGAAGGCACGGCGCCCGATCGTCTGACTGCCCTGCATGGCAGGATCGACACGCGTCGCCCTGTCGTTCCGGCCCTGCGGCTGCCGCCGGGCGGGGGCGTCTTTCTCGCCATCGCTACTCATCGGCTTTTCCTCTCCTGCTCAACGGGGCGGGGTCGTTGGACCGACCTTCAGCCTTGGTTGGGTGTATTGGAGCTGGATGTGACCGGCTTACTCCGCATTGACCTGTGCGCTCAGCACCCCTCGACGGAGCCGCGCCTCTGAGCCTGCGTTACGCATGGTCGACCTCCCTGGATTGCTCGCGTCCAGACATTCGATGGAGAGCGCTACCCGATTCGGAGATCTCGCATTGTCGAATCCCAGACAATGGCAGTAGGATTTTTGGGGGAGACTGTCCTCGCCCTGCACGGTCGCGACGGAGTAACGAGCCTTTTCTTACTCCGAAGGTGTGAAAGGCGACGCGGGCGCACGGCGGGATGGAGCGGATAAGCAGCATCAGGCATGCCGACCTTCGCAGAAGATCGACGGCGCCTGGCCTCAGGCGGCTGGCTCTCGACGACCCCGGCCGCCTTCGGTGAGGCCGTGCTCGCGGCTTGCATCTTTCGCACCTATCGGCGTGGCGAGGTGATCTACCATCAGGGCGATCCTGCCGGAGGGCTGTACGGCGTCGCGCGCGGGGTGCTGGCGGTGGAGAGCGCGCCCTACGGCCGTGGCCCCTCGATCGTGCACTTCTTCCGTCCGCTCAGCTGGACGGGGAGCGGGGCCGCGCTCTCCGGCCAACCGCGCGTCGTGGGACTGACGGCGGCCAGCCCCGCCGTCGTGGCCCACCTTCCCCTGTCTTCCCTCGAATCGATCGCTGCAATCGACCCGCAGGCCTGGCGCTGGGTGGGCCTGCTCATCCTGAGGGACCTCGAGCTTGCGATCGGCGTGGTCGACGACCTGACCATCCGTGAGGCCGACAGGCGGCTGGCTGCTGTCCTGCTGCGCCTGGCTGGCGTCCGCGGCGCGGACAATCCGGACGAGCCCGAGCCCGAGATCCCGGCAAGCCAGGCCGATCTCGCCGCCATGGCCGGCCTGTCCCGCGCCACCGCGGCGGCGATCCTGGCACGCCTGGAAGAGGAGGGCAGTGTCGTGCGCGGCTATCGGCGCATCAGCCTCCTGCAGCCGGGCAGGCTTCGATCAAGGGTCGATGCGGAGCAGCATCTCTGATGACATTGTCGCGCCAGGGGGCGAGGCGGCCCGCCTATCGGACCCGCCTCGTGTAGCCGAGCGTGACACGCCTCGCGCAGCTACCGACCAGCGGGGTATGGCGCTCGAGCCCTGCGATCGGTGGGCATACCGGAGCCTGCCTCTCAGGACGAACGTCAGGACGGCGAGGTCGAGGGCGACGAGATAGACGGGGAACCCCCAGAGGGCGAAGCCCTCCCAGCTCACCGTCCAGGCGGCGGCTTCGACAAGAGGCAGCGTCAACGCGGAGGAGGTGAGGCCGAGCAGCCAGGGATCGGGCGCCTCCCGGCCGGGATCCCGCCAGGTGTCGCGCAGCGTCGGCAGGGCGCCCGCGAGGTCGGCGAGCAGGAACATCGACAGCCCGTGCACGGGGTCGCCCGAGGTCATCCACAAGCCTAATCCGCATCCGGCGAGCGAGAAGCAGACGACGTCCGAGGGCTTCAGCCCGCCGGTGCCCCGCACCAGTGCCGCCGCGGCTATCGCGGTAACGCCCAAGGCGCTGGCGGCGAGCTTGGCGGATGTAGCCGTGGCGCCGGCCTCGACGCTGCCGGCGAGGGTGAGCCAGGCGAGCGGCGCCCAGATCAGCCACGAGGCCCGGCTCGGTCGCGTCTCGCCGCGCAGCACGGCATGGATGTAGCGGGCTGTGGCCAGAAGCTCGATCAGGACGACCGCCATGCCTAGGATGCTGACCGCACCGACGCTCGTAGCGGACGTCATTGTCTCCTCCCGGATCGAGGAGACGGACGCTAAACGGTGCTACGCCTTCGGACAGTGATCCTCGACACAAGAAGAGAAGCTGCTCAGGTCGCCTTGTCTTGGCGCTTCACGCAGCGAAAGCCCACATGGCTGGTCGAGGTGTCGATGGGCTCGGCGTGGCGCGCTGCCGGGCGGTAGCGGCGGCAGTAGTTGGGCGCGCAAAGATGCGAGCCGCCCTTCAGCACCTTGCGCGGGATGACGATCTGCGGCTGGCAGGGATCGTAGCTCTCTTCCTCGCGGCCGCCGCGCGGATTCCGCGGGATGCAGCAGGCCTTGGCCGCATCGGCCTCGTGCTTGGCGGTGTACCAGTCGGACGTCCACTCCCAGACATTGCCGATCATGTCGTAGACGCCGTAGCCGTTCGGCGGGAAGGCCGTGACCGGCGAGGTCCGCGCGAACCCGTCCTTGCAGTCGTTCTCGCGGGGAAAGGCCCCCTGCCAGGTGTTGGCCATGTGCTTGCCGCCGGGCGTCAGCTCGTCGCCCCAGGCGAACTCCGCACCCTCGAGGCCGCCCCGCGCCGCATACTCCCACTCCGCCTCGGTCGCGAGATCCTTGCCGGCCCAGCGCGCATAGGCCAGCGCATCCTGATAGGCCACGTGGACGACCGGATGGTTGTCGAGCCCGTTGATGTTGCTCTTGGGGCCGTACGGGTGCCGCCAGTCCGCGCCCTTGAGGAAGCTCCACCAGGCGCTCCACACCCGCAGATCGACGGGGTGCGAGGGGGGCGTGAACACGAGGGAGCCCGTGTAGAGCATGTGGGGCAGGGCTCCCGGATAGTCCTTCGGGTCCGGGGGGATCTCGGCGAAGGTCACGTGGCCGGTGGCGCGGACGAAGTCCCTGAACTGCCGGTTGGTCACGGGCGTCGGATCGATCCAGAAGCCGTCGACCGTCACCCGATGCGCCGGAGCCTCCTCCTTGTAGTGGCTGTCCGAGCCCATGCGGAACGTGCCGCCCTCGATCCAGACCATGTCCGCCTCGGGCGCCCGCGCCGGAGCCTCCGCCTTCACCGCGTGCACGGCGGTCACGGCCCGCGCCCTGCGACGGCGGACCCCTTCAGCCCCGTCGCTCTGACAACCCGACAACGAGAGAGCCTGGCCATTGGACGATCCAATCCTCAAAGGCGCGAGCCGGCACCTGGCTGGTGGAATGAGCCTGCCGGCAATCACCGACGCCACCCTGAGCCTGCGGCCGGCCCGAAAGGCCGGGCAGCAACTGGAGAGCTCTGCCGGCTCCGCACACATAGTCCGCCTAGATCTGCGGGAGGCAGCATCGAGAATCAAGCCGTCGCTGGCTATCGGACGCTTCGGCTCGGCTTCATCCTTCGTCGGCCTCTCTTCCGTGCCGAGCAAGCCGCCGATTGTGACCCCGCTCACAGTCGCCTTCTCTATCCCCTGACATTTTAGGGGCAAATCGTCGCGCTTGATCTATCTTCGTCTTCCGAAGAGCGTGACGGCATCGCGCGTGCTGATGCTCAGGCGCCGCCGCAGGGAGCGTTCTTGATGCTCAACCCCGCCAGTCTCCTCGCCCGCGCCCTCGGCAGCCAGCTGGCCGAGAACTATCGGGCCGTGTTCGGAGAGCGGCGTCACGATCACGCCGCCCTGCTGCGCTCGATCGCCCAGCTCTTCATCGAGCGGCTCGCGAGCAGCGACGCCCTCTATCACGACGCCCAGCACACGGTTCAGGTCACCCTCGTGGGTCAGGCGATCCTGCGCGGCAAGATTCTGGTGGACGGCATGGTGCCCGAGGACTGGGTGCATTTCACCGTCGCGACGCTGGCCCACGACGTAGGCTATCTGCGCGGCATCTGCCCCGGCGACCGGCCCGGCCACTACGTCATCGACACAGGCGGCAACACCATAGCCGCCCCACGCGGTGCCTCCGATGCCTTCCTCGCCCCCTGGCATGTCGAGCGCGGCAAGATCTTCGTCCGCCGGCGCTGCGCCCAGATTCCGGGGCTCGACGTCGAGCGGATCGCGCGTGCCATCGAGCTCACGCGGTTTCCCGTGCCGCAGGACGGCGATCATGCCGAGACCGACACGGAGGCCGGGCTCGTCCGCGCCGCCGACCTCATCGGCCAGCTCGGCGACCCGCTCCATCCGCGCAAGATCAACGCGCTCTACTATGAGCTGGCCGAGACGGGCGTCGCCCGCCAGCTGGGCTACGAGAGCCCGGCCGACGTGGCGGAGCGCTACCCGCGCTTCTTCTGGAACGCGGTCGAGCCCTATCTGGGCTCCGCCCTGGCCCATCTCGAGCGCACGCTCGAAGGCAAGCAGTGGATCGCCCACCTCTACGCCCACGTCTTCGTCGAGGAGCATCTGCGCGCCCGGCCCGGCCCGGAGCGCGAGAATGGTCGTCCGGCCACCGCCGAGGCGTGACCCCGGCATGCCCGTCGGCCATCTCGACGGCCGCTAACCGCGCCGTATCGGCGGCGACCCGCTCCCCTTGATTGCCCGCGCTTCCCGCAGGGCCTCCTACGAGAAGATCCGCTTGAAGGTCTGCTTGAGGATCCCGCTCGTCTCCGGATCGCCCTTGGCAAGCGCCGTGGCGTAGGACTCGGCCTGCGAGAAGGTGATGTGCGGCGGCAGGGTGGGCACATCCGGATCGACATAAGCATCGATCAGGCAGGGCCGGTCGGCCCGCAGCGCCTCCTCCCAGGCCGGCCCGATCTCGTCGGGCCGCCGCACCGTGATCCCCTTGAGGCCGAGGATCTCGGCATAGGCGGCGAAGTCCATCGGTGGCACGTCCTGGGTCTTGGGCACCCGGGGCGAGCTCGCCATGGCGCGCAGCTCCCACGTCACCTGGTTGAGGTCCCCGTTCGAGAGGATGCACACGACGAGGCGCGGATCCGACCAGCTCTTCCAGTACTTCGAGACCGTGATCAGATCGGTGACGCCGAGCATCTGCATGGCACCGTCGCCGACGAAGGCGATCGGCACGCGGTCCGGAAAGGCGAACTTGGCGGCGACCGCATACGGCAGTCCTGGGCACATCGTGGCCAGCGTTCCCGAGAGCGATGCCTTCATGCCGCGGCGGATCTTGAGGGCGCGCGCATACCAATTGGCCGAGGACCCGGAGTCGGCCGAGATGATGGCCCGCTCGGGCAGGCGCGACGATAGCTCCCAGAAGACCCGCTCGGGATTGACGGGATCGGCATCCTTGCGGGCGCGCTCCTCCTCTTCCTTCCACCACCGGGCGACGCGCTGCTCGATCTCCTTGCGCCACCCGTCGCTCTGCTTCTTCTTGAGAAGCGGCAGCAGCGCCCGGAGCGTCGCGGCGGCATCGCCGGCCAGCGCCACCTCCATCGGATAGCGGATCGACAGCATCGTCGGATCGAGATCGATCTGCACGCCGCGCGCCTGGCCGGTCTTCGGCAGGAACTCCGAATAGGGAAAGCGCGACCCGACCATCAGCAGCGTATCGCAATGCTGCATCATCCAGTCCGACGGCTCGGTCCCGAGCAGGCCGATCGTACCCGTGACGAAGGGCAGGTCGTCGGGCAGCGCCGCCTTGCCGAGCAGCGCCTTGGCAACCCCGGCGCCCAGGACATTGGCCACATCGACGACCTCGTCCGCGGCGCCCATGGCCCCGGCACCCACCAGGATGCCGACCTTCTCGCCGGCGTTCAGCGCCTCGGCGGCCCGCGCCAGATCGGCGTCCGCGGGCATGAGCTGGGACTCGCTGTAGGCGTCGCTGGAGTGGATCGTCCCATGCGCGCGGGGCGGCTCCTCGACAGCCTTCAGCTCCTGAACGTCGTTCGGGAAGATCAGGCAGGTCACGGTGCGGCGCGCCTTGGCGATGCGAAAGGCCCGGTCGACCAGATGCTTGACCTGCGCCGGGCTCATGCAGGTCTCGACATACTCGCAGGCGACATCCTTGAAGAGCGACTGGAGGTCGACCTCCTGCTGATAGTTGCCGCCGAGGGCCGCCCGCCCCTGCTGCCCGACGATCGCCACCACCGGCTGGTGATCGAGCTTGGCGTCGTAGAGGCCGTTCAGGAGATGGATGGCGCCCGGACCCGAGGTCGCCATGCACACACCGACCTCGCCGGTGAACTTGGCATGCGCGCAGGCCATGAACGCAGAGCTCTCCTCGTGGCGGACCTGCACGAACTCGAGCGCGTCCTCCCCATCGTCGCGCCCGAGCGC
This sequence comes from uncultured Alphaproteobacteria bacterium, assembly GCA_963735065.1. Lineage (GTDB taxonomy): Bacteria > Pseudomonadota > Alphaproteobacteria > Geminicoccales > Geminicoccaceae > CAVTJL01. The sequence continues at coordinate 2,642,703 of CAVTJL010000001.1, forward strand.
CGCCACCAGCCCGGCGATGCCGTCACCGGGAAAGCCGAAGACGCGCCGGACGCCCCAGTCCTTCATACGTTGCAGGATGAAGTCGCCGACTGTCGTGGTCATGGAGCCTACCTTCGCGTTCGGCCAGCTGACCCCCAAAGAGCCGAGCCCGCCCGATTGTCAGAGTGGCCGGCCGACGCCCTGTCGCGTCGTGCCGGACATGCTCGGACAATCGCAAGCCCGTGCCGGTTGTTCCCCCAAGCCCCGGCGCATGGCCCATCGTGACGATTTTTTTATGTCCAGAAGTCGAACCCTCCGGCCCCGACGGGCGTTGCAACGGCAACCATCGCAAACCCGACGGCCGACAGGAGAGAACACGGCGTGACCAGAACGACGCCAGGATCGATGCCCGCAAAGCAGCTGGAACGTCCTTGGCTGGCTGACGCGAGGCCGGCACCGCAGGTCGATCAGCCCGGAATGCGCGGCGGCACCCTGCTGGCCCTGGCGGGGGGCGGCCTGGTCCTGGCGGGTATCGCCGGCACGCTCCTCGCCGACGGCGGCGCGCGCCGACCCACGCGTCCGGCGCGACTTGCGGCCTATGGAGCAGGCTTGCTCGCCGCGAGCGTCCTCGCCGACAGTGCCATGGAGCACTACCGTGGCAGCTACAAGAAGCGGGCGATGTACGTCGCTCCCGTCGTCTCGGCGGTGGCGCTGACGACGGCCGTGGCGACAGCCCTCTCCACCCGCTTCGCCGCGCTCAAGGCCGCGATCTTCGGCGGCACCATCCTGACGGGGCTCCTCGGCACGGGCTTCCACATCCGGAACATCCTGAGACGGCCGGGCGGTCTCTCCTTCAACAATCTCTTCTATCGAGCGCCGTTCGGAGCGCCGGGTGCGCTGATGCTGGCCGGCGCCGCCGGGCTCGGCGCCATCTCGGCGGATCGGGCGACCACGCGCCACGGCACCTCGGGCAGGAGGGATCGGGCGCTGGTGGGGCAGGGCCTGGGCGCTCTCACTGCAGCCGGCCTCTTCGGGCTCACGGCCGAGGTCGGGCTCCTGCATTTCCGTGGCGCCTTCCACAACAAGCTCATGTACGCGCCGCTCATCGGCGTGCCGCTGACGGGTGCGGCCGTCCTGGCATCGGCCGTCGATCCGACACCGGGACGGCGGCGCATCGCGCGCGAGGCGCTGGAGACGACGGCGGCGCTGGGCCTGCTCGGCGTCGGCCTGCACGCCTACGGCGTCAGCCGCAACATGGGCGGCTTCGGCAACTGGACCCAGAACCTCTTTCAGGGCCCGCCGATCGCCGCTCCCCCGAGCCTGGCCGGGATAGCGCTCATCGGCTTCTCGGCCCTCGATCTGCTCGGCCGCCATAAGGAGAAGGCCTATCGTGACTGACGCTCCCTCGTCCGGCACGCCCTTCCGCACGCCCTATCCCGGCTACAACGTCCTCGATAAGTGGGACTCGGTCTCGTTCAACGACGCGACGCGCCGCGTGATCGCCGACCGGCTCGGCAACGTCCCGCGCCGCCGGTTCTTCGACGAGGGCGACTATGCGCTCCTCACAGCCGTGATCGATTGCATCCTGCCGCAGCCGGAGCGGACCCGGGAGCAGCGCATTCCGGTCGAGGCCTTCATCGACGCGATGCTGCACGAGAACCGCGGCAGCGGCACCCGCTACGCCGGCACGCCCACGCAACGCGAGGCGTGGCGTCGTGGCCTCGCCGGCATCGAGCAGGAAGCGCGACGGCGCCACGGTTCCGGCTTTCGCGAGCTGCCGCCGGCCGACCAGCAGGCGCTCTTGAGCGCCATCGACGCCGGTGACGTCGACCAGAGCGCCTGGAGCGGCCTCGACCCCAAGCGCTTCTTCCGCTCGATCCTGCTGACGGAGGCCGTGAAGATCTACTACGCCCATCCGCTCGCCTGGAACGAGATGGGCTTTGGCGGGCCGGCGGCGCCGCGCGGCTATGTGCGCCTGGGCCCCGACGAGCGCGATCCCTGGGAGGCACGAGAGGAGCGCTTGCCGCAGAAGGTCGGAGAGCTGCCGTGAGCGCCGTCGTCTCCGATGCCGAGCTTCGCATCCGCGCCACGGATGGCAGGGCGCCCAACGTGTTCCGGCCGGGTGCCTGGGTGCCGATGGCCCAGTTCGCGGATACGGAGCCGGTCGAGTTCGCGATCGTCGGCACCGGCTGCGGCGGCAGCGTTCTAGCGGCCAAGCTCGCCGAGGCCGGCCATTCCGTCGTCGCCTTCGATGCCGGCGCCTTCTATCGCCCGCTCGAGGATTTCGCGTCCGACGAGCGCGAGCAGGAAAAGCTCTACTGGCTGGACGAGCGGATCTCGGGCGGAAACGATCCGATCGAGCTCGGCTCCAACAATTCCGGCAAGGCCGTCGGCGGGACGACCGTCCATTTCCAGATGGTGGCGCTGCGATTCAGGCCGGAATGGTTCAAGTCCCGCTCGCTTCTCGGCTACGGCCGGGACTGGCCGGTCGAGTGGCAGGAGATGTGGCGCTACTACGCCCTGGCCGAGGACGCGATGAAGATCGCCGGCCCGATCTCCTACCCCTGGGGACCGAGTCGCGGGCGCTATCCCTACCGCGAGCACGAGCTGTCGGCCTCGGCCCTGGTCCTGGCCAGGGGTGCCGAGGCCATGGGGGTCAAATGGGCGCCGACCCCGACAGCCTCGCTGTCGGCGCCGCGGGGTGAGGCGCATCCTTGCGTCTATCGCGGCTTCTGCAAGATCGGCTGTGCCACCAACGCCAAGCAGTCGATGCTCGTGACCTTCGTGCCGCGTGCCCTCGAGGCCGGTGCCGAGATCCGCGATCTGGCCATGGTCGGGCGCATCGAGGTCGGCAAGGACGGCCGTGCCAGCGGCGTGCACTATTATCGCGATGGCAAATGGCGCTTTCAGAAGGCCCGGACCGTCATCGTGGCCGGCTACTCCATCGAGACGCCAAGGCTTCTCCTCCATTCCGCCTGCCCGCAGCACCCGGATGGCCTCGCCAACTCCAGCGGCCTCGTCGGCAAGGGCCTGATGGTCCACGCCAACCACGCGGTGTGGGGCGTCATGGAAGAGGAGATCCGCTGGTACAAGGGGCCGCCCTCGCTCGCCGTCTGCGAGCACTGGAACTACGAGGACAAGGGCAAGGACTTCACCGGCGGCTATTCGTTCATGAGCCAGGGCCCGCTGCCGACCGACTTCGCCACGTCGCTCGTGTCGAACGAAGGGGTCTTCGGGCACGAGCTGCGCAAGTGGATGGCGCACTACAATCACATGGCGGGCCTGAAGATCGTCGGTGAGACGATGCCGCAGGACTCCAACCGCGTCGAGCTCTCGCACGAGACCGACGAGCTTGGCCTGCCGATCCCGAAGGTCACCTTCTCCTACTGCGACAACGACCGGCGGCTCGCTGCCCATGCGCAGGACTTCATGGGCGACATGCTCCAGGCGGCGGGCGCCCACAGCCTCTATCGGACGGAGAGCACGGCGCATCTGATGGGTGGGTGCCGCATGGGCGACGATCCGGCCACGAGTGTCGTCGATGCGGCCGGCCGCAGCTGGGACATCGACAATCTCTTCGTGTGCGACGGGTCGCTGTTCCCGACCGCCGGCGGCGTGAACCCCTCACTCACGATCGTCGCCAATTCCCTGCGCATCGCGGATCGGATCAAGGATCTCGCGCGCCGGGGCGAGCTGAGCGGTCGTCCACCAAGAGAAAGAGACGGAAGATAATGCAAAAGATAGCCGTGATCACCGGTGCGGGAGCCGGCGTCGGGCGGGCGACCGCCCTCGAGTTCGCGAAGAACGGCTTCGATGTGGCGATCCTGTCGCGCGATGCCGATCGGCTCGAGGCCGTGGCCGAGCTGATCCGGGCGATGGGCAGGCAGGCTCTGCCCATTCCCGTCGACGTCGCCGACGCCGGACAGGTCGAGGCCGCGGCGGTGCGGGTCGAGGGCGAGCTCGGCCCGATCCACACCTGGGTCAACATCGCGATGGCCACGGTCTTCGCCCCAGTGGCCGATCTGACGCCCGACGAGGTGCGGCGCGCCACCGAGGTGACCTATCTCGGCCAAGTGCACGGCATGATGGCCGCCCTCAAGCGGATGCGCATCCGCAATCGAGGCACCATCGTCAATGTCGGCTCGGCGCTCGCCTATCGCTCGGTGCCGCTCCAGGCGCCCTATTGCGGGGCCAAGGCCGCCATCCGCGGCTTCACCGATTCGCTGCGCTCCGAGATCATCCACGACGGCCTCGACATCCAGGTGACGATGGTCCACCTGCCTGCGGTGAACACGCCCCAGTTCGACTGGGCCCTGAACAAGATGGGCAGGAAGGCCCAGCCCGTCCCGCCGATCTTCCAGCCGGAGGTCGCGGCACGGGCGATCCATTTCGCCGCCACGCACAGCCGGCGAGAGGTCTGGGTCGGCTACTCGACGGTGCAGGCGATTGTCGGGAACGCGCTGGCGCCCGGGCTTCTCGACCGCTTCCTCGCCTGGAAGGGCTATAGCGGGCAGGTCTCCTGCATACCTCTGCCGGAGGACGCGCCGGCGAACCTCTTCCATCCCGTCCCCGGCCATCACTCGGCGCATGGTCGCTTCGACGAACGGGCGAAAAGCATGAGCTGGGAGATGGTTACCAGTCGCCATCGCGATGTGGCCGTCGCCGGTGTCGCTTTCGCGGGCTTGCTGGCTGTCCGGTCCATGCTGAAGCCCCGCCGCCGTCGCTGAGATGAGGCCTGTTGCCCGGCCAACCGGATCGGAACCTAAGTGACCACGCCGCTCGAGGACTACGCCATGATCGGCGACGGGGAGACCGTCGCCCTCGTTTCCCGTCAGGGCTCGATCGACTGGCTTTGCCTGCCGCGCTTCAACTCGCCCGCCTGCTGTGCCGCCCTCTTGGGATCGGGCGAGCACGGCAGGTGGTCGATCGCCCCCGAAGGCGCGCTCGTGCAGGCCGAGCAGCGCTATGTCCCGGACACGCTCGTCCTCGAGACCGACCTCACCTCGGCCGAGGGGACGATTCGTCTGACTGACTTCATGCCGATGCGCGCGGACACGCCCACGCTGGTCCGGATGGTGACCGGCCTGTCGGGGAGCGTGCCCACACGCCTCGAGGCCGCCTTCCGCTTCGACTACGGCAACATGCCGCCCTGGGTCACCGGCTTCACCGACGGGGCGGTGATGCATGTGGGGCCCGACAAGCTGGTCCTGAGAGGCACCGACGACCTTGAGATCGCCGACGGCTCGATCGTCTCGCGCTTCGTCGTCGAGGAAGGCAGCCATCATGCTTTCGTCGTCGCCTACGGGCTCGCGCACGAGCCGGATCCCGACCCCGTCGATCCGGAGTCGGCGCTGGCGGAGACCCGGGACTACTGGCGCGACTGGATCGGCCGCTTCGACCTCCCGGTCGAGCATGGAGAGGCGGTTCGCCGCTCGCTGCTGACGCTGAAGGCCCTGATCCATCGGCCCACCGGCGGCCTCGTCGCCGCACCCACCACCTCGCTGCCGGAGCAGCCGGGCGGCCCGATGAACTGGGATTACCGCTTCTGCTGGCTGCGGGACGCGACCTTCACCCTGACCGCCCTCGTGGACTGCGGCTACATGGAGGAAGCGACGGCCTGGCGCGACTGGATGCTCCGCGCGGTCGCCGGCGAGCCCGACAAGCTGCAGATCATGTATCGGGTCGACGGCTCGCGGCGCCTCGACGAGGCTGAGCTGCCATGGCTGCCGGGATACCGGTTCGCCCGGCCCGTTCGTGTCGGCAACTCCGCGGCGGGCCAGCTCCAGCTCGACGTCTATGGCGAGCTGCTGCGGTCGCTCCACGCCTCCGAGCGCGCCGGCATGGAGCGTACCGAGCAGGGGCGCCACCTCGAGCACGCGCTCGTGGAGCATGTGGAGCGGATCTGGGAGAAGCCGGACCAGGGCCTTTGGGAAAGTCGCGGCGAGCCCCGCCACTACACCTACTCCAAGGTCATGGCCTGGGTGACCCTTCACCGTTTCCTCGACGGCAAGGGTGCCGAGGAGATCGCCGAGGACGAGCGCCGGCGGCTGGAAGCGTTACGCGACCACATGCACGACGTGATCTGCCGCGAGGGCTTCGATGCCGGTCTCGGCTCGTTCACCTCCTATTTCGGCGGCGCGCGCGTCGACGCGTCGCTTCTGCTGCTCCCCAAGGTCGGCTTCCTGCCGGCCGACGATGAGCGCATGGCGGGAACGATCGCCCGGATCGAGAAGGAGCTGGTCGTCGACGGCCTGGTCCGGCGTCATCTCATGGACGATCTCGTGCCCGAGGGCGCCTTTCTCGCCTGCTCCTTTTGGCTCGCCGAGTGCCAGCTGGGCCAGCATCGGCGGTCGGATGCTGTGCGGACCATCGAGAGGGTGCTTGCGGTGCAGAGCGATCTCGGGCTCCTGTCCGAGGAGTATGATGTCGCGAGCCGACGCCTTGCCGGCAACTTCCCCCAGGCGCTCAGCCACCTTGCCCTGATCCATGCCATGGTCAGCCTCGCCGAGTTCGATAGGAATGCCGATGGGTCGTGAGCTGCGCCCGTCCGCCTCGGCGCTTCTCTCGCGAGCCGGAGCGCGCGGCTCGCTCATCACGCTTCTGGCGCTGGGCCTCGTCGGCTGCTCGGCGGGCAACTCCTCCTTCCTGCATCCCTATGGGCCGATAGCGGCCGACCAGCGCCATCTGTTCTTCTGGGTCATCGGTTGGATGATGATCGTCTGCGTGCCGGTCTTCGTCCTGGTGCCTCTCTTTGCCTGGCGCTACCGCCGCAGGAACGGGGCCGCAGCCTACCAGCCGAAGTGGGAGTTCTCCTGGCCGCTGGAGATCGCGGTCTGGGGCGTGCCGGTGGTGGTCGTGGCGATCCTGGGCGTGCTGCTGTGGTCGGGGACCATGCGGCTCGATCCCTACGCAACGCCGCCCTCGGCCAAGCCGCCGCTCGAGATCGAGGTGGTGGGCCTCGATTGGAAATGGCTCTTCATCTATCCCGAGGAGCACATCGCCACCGTCGGCATGGTCGCCTTTCCCACCGACCGCCCCGTCCGCTTCCGGCTGACCAGCGACACGGTCATGCAATCCTTCTTCATCCCGGCGCTGGGCAGCCAGATCTACGCGATGGCGGGGATGGTGACCCAGCTGAACCTCATGGCCGACCGCCCGGGCCAGGTCGAGGGCGAGAACACGCAGTTCAACGGGATGGGCTTTCAGAACCAGCGGTTCACCGCCGCCGCCATGACGCCTGAGGACTTCCAGGCCTGGGTGGCGAAGGTGCGCTCGAGCGGCAAGCCGCTCGACAATCGGGTCTATGGCATCCTCGCCGAGCGGAGCACGACCAAGGAGGTCAGCGCCCGGCTCGGCACCGACGCGATGCCTCCAGGCGTCCTTTATTTCTCGCAGGCCGATCCCGGCCTCTTCGCCCACATCGTCGACAGCTATCACGCCCAGGCCCGGGCCGGAGCCCCCTCGGCTTGGCCTAAGGCAACATCGAGGGCCGAGCCATGAGCGGGATGGGCTGGTGGTATTTCTTCTTCGGCGAGCTGTCCTTCGGCGCGTTGCCGTTCTACAGCGCCATCGCCACGGTGGCGGCCTCGATTGTCGTTCTGGGTGCTATCGGCACCGTGATCCTGATCACCTGGCTGGGCAAGTGGCGCTATCTCTGGTCGGAATGGTTCACCAGCGTCGATCATAAGCGCATCGGCATCATGTATGTCGTGATCGCCCTGGTGATGCTGTCGCGCGCGGTGATCGAGGCCGTGATGATGCGCATGCAGCAGGCCGTGGCGCTCAACTCGCCCGGCTACCTGCCGCCTGACCACTTCTCCCAGCTCTTCACGACCCACGGCACGATCATGATCTTCTTCATGGCCATGCCGTTCCTGACGGGCGTGATCAACTATGTGATGCCGCTGCAGATCGGCGCCCGGGACGTGTCCTTTCCGGTCCTGAACTCGATCAGCCTCTGGCTGACCGCGGGCGGCGCCGGCATCATGATGGTCTCGCTCGTCCTGGGCAAGTTCTCGACCGGCGGGTGGAGCGGCTATCCGCCCTACACCGAGATGGCCTTCAACCCCGGCGTCGGCCCGGATTATTGGATCTGGGCGGTGAGCCTCAGCTCGATCGGCACCACCCTTACGGGCATCAACTTCGCCGTGACGATCTACAAGCGGCGCACCGCCGGCATGGACCTCTTCCGCATGCCGCTGTTCTGTTGGACGGCCCTGTGCACCAGCATCCTGATGATCTTCGCCATGCCGCCGCTGACGGTGGCGACGGCGATGCTGGCCCTCGACCGCTACATGGGCATGCACTTCTTCACGAACAGCCTCGGCGGCAACATGATGAACTACGCCAATCTCTTCTGGCTGTTCGGTCATCCCGAGGTCTACATCCTCATCCTGCCGTCGTTCGGGGTCTACTCGGAGGTCATCGCCAACTTCTCGGCCAAGACGCTCTACGGCTACAAGTCCCTCGTCTATGCCACGATGTCGATCGCGGTGCTGTCCTTCACGGTATGGCTCCATCACTTCTTCACGATGGGGCAGAGCTCGCACATCAACGCCGCCTTCGGTATCGCCACGATGCTGATCGGCATTCCGACCGGCGTGAAGATCTATGACTGGATCTTGACGATGTATCGCGGGCGCATCCGGTTCGCCGTGCCGATGCTCTACGCGCTGGCCTTCCTCATCCTGTTCACCATCGGCGGCCTGTCCGGCATCCTGCTGGCCAATCCGGCGGTCGACTATCAGGTCCACAACACCCTCTTCCTCGTGGCGCACTTCCACAACATGCTGATCCCCGGCCTCCTCTTCGGGATGCTCGCCGCCTACCACTACTGGTTCCCCAAGGCGTTCGGCTTCCGCCTCGACGAGACCTGGGGGCGGATCGCCTTCGCCTGCTGGGTTGTGGGCTTCCTCCTCGCCTTCATGCCGCTCTATGCGCTGGGCCTCCTGGGCATGCCGCGGCGCACGGTCGAGTTCTTCCAGCCCGCTTATCTGCCCTACATGATCGTGGCGGCATGCGGTGCCGTTCTCATCCTGGGCGGCCTCGGCAGCCTCGTCGTGCAATTGTGGGTCAGCGTCCGACGCCGGCATGAGCTGAGCGTGTTCGCGGGCGATCCATGGAACGGGCGGACGCTCGAGTGGGCCACCTCCGCACCGCCGCCCGAGTACAACTTCGCCATCCTGCCGACCGTGCATGGGCGCGATCCCTTCCACGCCATGAAGGAGCGCGAAGAGGCCTATGGGGTACCGCCGCGCTACGAGGATATCGAGCTGCCGCGCAACAGCGCGGTCGGCATGGTCATTGGCGTGGCGGGGGCGGCCGTGGCCTTCGGTCTCGTCTGGCACATCTGGTGGCTGGCGATCCTCGGCTTCGCGACGGCCTGGGCCGCGGTCATCGCCCGCAGCTTCGTGCGCGAGACCACCCGCATCATTCCGGCGAGCGAGGTGAGGCGGACCGAGCAGCGTTGGCTGGACGCCGTCGCCAGGGCGCCGATCATCTCGCGGGACTACGAGATCTCCCCGACTAATCGCGGCCTGGCGGAGGTATCGGCCACATGAGCGAGCATGCGCTGAAACACCCTGGCCTCAACCTCGGCAGCACCGATCCGGGGGCCCATGAGGCGGCCGAGGAGGTCATCTTCGGCTTTTGGGTCTTTCTCATGAGCGACGTCGTGCTCTTCGGCCTCCTGTTCGCGACCTACGCGACGATGACCGGGGCCACGGCCGGCGGCCCCGGTCCCAGGGATCTCTTCGATCTCAAGAGCGCCGCTCTCGAGACCGCCGTGCTGCTCGCCAGCAGCTTCACCTTCGGCATGGCGTCGCTGGCGATGAAATACGCCAGGAGCCGTGGCCACCTGCTCTTCTGGCTCTCCTTGACCCTCGCTCTCGGCCTCGTCTTTCTCGGCCTTGAGGGGAGGGATTTCCTGAAGATGCTCGGCGAGGGGGCCGGGCCCAGCCGCAGCGGCTTCCTTTCCGCCTTCTTCGCGCTCGTCTCGACCCACGGCCTGCACGTCCTGGCCGGCAGCGTCTGGATGATCGTCATGATGGTGCAGGTCCTGGTCTTCGGCATCGAGCAGGATGTGAAGCTGCGCATCATGCGGCTCGGCCTCTTCTGGCACCTGCTCGATGTCGTCTGGATCGGCATCTTTTCCGTCGTCTACCTGCAGGGGCTGGCGTGATGGACGATGGTCTCAAGGAGTTTCGCTCCTATGTGATCGGGTTGGCGCTGGCCATCCTGCTCTCCGCCGTCGCGTTCGGCGGCGTCGCCTGGGGAGGCCTCCCGCGAGAGGGCGTCTTGTGGATCATCGCGGTGACCGCCCTCGTCCAGATCGTCGTGCATTTCCGGTTCTTCCTGCACATCGATCTGTCGAGGTCGAAGCGGGACGACCTCCAGCTGATCCTGTTCTCCGCCCTGATCCTCGCGGTCATGGTCGGAGGGACGATATGGATCCTCGCCAACCTGCGCATGCGGATGATGTGATCCGGGCGATCCCGGGCGCGGTCGGCATTGCCGCCGGCAGCCGGCCCCGAGCAGGCGGGCTCGGCCATGGCCTCGGCGTGAAGGCCGGGATCTCCCCCTTCTCGGGCGGCCGTTCAGGGACTAGATATCCCTTATGAACACTCTCCCTGTTCTCCTGCTCATCGCCATGCTGGCGACACTGGTGGTGCTGCTCATCGGCATCGGCGGCTTCCTCAAGGGCGGCGCCTTCAACGAGCGCTACGGCAACAAGCTGATGCAGGCTCGCGTCGGCCTGCAGCTCGTCGCCGTCATCCTTCTGGGGCTGATCATCTTCGCGCACGGCTGACACCGGCGAGGGGGGCGACCTTGGCCTGTCGACGATGGTGACTCTGACCCGCATCTACACCAAGGGCGGCGACACGGGGCGCACATCGCTGGGCGACGGCAGTCGGGTGGCCAAGCATGCCGCACGCGTCGATGCCTACGGCACGGTCGACGAGGCCAATGCCGTGATCGGCATCGCCCGTCTCCATGCCGCTGACGAGGCGGACGCGATGCTGGCACGCATCCAAAACGATCTCTTCGATGTCGGCGCCGACCTTTGCCGGCCGGGCAGTGACCCCGCCGAGACCGGAGCGCTCCGGGTCCAGGAGAGCCAGGTCCTGCGCCTCGAGGGTGAGATCGACCGGATGAACGACGAGCTGCGCCCGCTCGACTCCTTTGTCCTGCCGGGCGGGACGCCGGCCGCGTCACATCTCCATCTGGCGCGCACGGTGACGCGTCGCGCGGAGCGGCTCGTCGCGGCCTTGGCGGAGGCGGAGCCCGTCAATCCGGTGGCGCTGCGCTATCTCAACCGGCTGTCGGATCATCTCTTCGTCCTGTCGCGCTGGCTCAACGATGGGGGTGGCGGCGACGTGCTGTGGGTGCCGGGCGCTAACCGCTAGACACCCTCAGGGGGCAGGGCTGCCATCAGGGCTGCCCTGATTGACAAGGCGTTCATCGTTCCCTATCGCTCGCTGCTGCAACGCAAAAAATGGCGCCCGGCCTGCCGTGGCCGGGACGTTCGGGCCTCTGGAAGGTAGCGGCGATGAAGATCCTCGTGCCCGTCAAGCGGGTGGTCGACTATAACGTCAAGATTCGCGTCAAGGCTGATCAGAGCGGCGTCGACATCGCGAACGTCAAGATGTCGATGAACCCGTTCGACGAGATCGCCAACGAGGAAGCCATCCGCCTGAAGGAGAAGGGGGTCGCCGAGGAGGTGATCGCCGTGTCCCTGGGCGAGGCGCGCTGCCAGGAGACCTTGCGCACCGCGCTGGCCATGGGTGCCGACCGGGCGATCCACGTCCTGACCGACGCCGAGCTCCAGCCCCTGGCCGTGGCCAAGCTTCTCAAGGCCATTGTCGACCGCGAGCAGCCCGGCCTCGTCATCCTGGGCAAGCAGGCGATCGACGACGACAGCAACCAGACGGGCCAGATGCTGGCGGCGCTGCTCGGCTGGCCGCAGGCCACCTTTGCCTCGAAGCTCACTGTCGAGGAGGGCCACGCCGTCGTGGCCAGGGAGGTCGACGAGGGAACCGAGACGATCCGCGTCAAGCTGCCGGCGATCATCACCACCGACCTTCGCCTCAACGAGCCCCGCTACGCGTCGCTGCCCAACATCATGAAGGCCAAGAAGAAGCCGATCGAGAGTCTCTCGCCTGCCGACCTTGGCGTCGATCCGGCACCCCGGCTCCGCTATCTGCGGGTCGAGGAGCCCCCCAAGCGTCAGGCGGGCGTCAAGCTCGGCTCGGTGGCCGAGCTCGTGGCCAAGCTCAAGCAGGAGGCAGGGGTCGTCTGATGGCTGTCCTCGTTCTCGCCCAGCACGACAACAAGAGCCTCGACAAGGCGACCCTCCACGCGGTGACGGCCGCCAAGGCGATCGGGGGCGATCTCCATCTCCTCGTAGCCGGCAAGGACGCGCGCGCGGCAGCCGAGGCCGCGGCCCAGGTGCCTGACGTGGCCAAGGTCCTGCTCGTCGAGCATCCGGCCTACGCCGACCCGCTCGCCGAGGACATCGCAGCGCTCCTGGTGAGCCTCGCCTCCGGCTACGACCACCTGCTCGCGGCCTCGACCACGCACGGCAAGAATGTGATGCCGCGCGTCGCAGCCCTGCTCGACACGGCGCAGATCAGCGACATCGTGTCGGTCGAAGGCTCCGGGACCTTCAAGCGCTACATCTTTGCCGGCAACGCTCTGGCCACGGTCGAGAGTGCCGATTCCCAGCGCGTCATCACGGTGCGTACCACGGCGTTCGATGCCGCTCCGGCCGAAGGCGGCAGCGCCGAGATCGCCACGGTGGCCGCGGTCGAGCCCGAGGGCCTCGCGAGCTTCGTCGGCCGCGAGGTCAGCCGCAGCGAGCGTCCGGACCTCACCTCCGCCCGGATCGTCGTCTCGGGCGGCCGCGGCATGGGCAGCGGCGAGAACTTCAAGATCATCGAGGCGCTGGCCGACGTTCTGGGCGCTGCGGTGGGCGCCTCGCGCGCCGCCGTCGACGCCGGCTTCGTGCCCAACGACTACCAGGTCGGGCAGACCGGCAAGATCGTGGCGCCCGAGCTCTACGTCGCGGTCGGCATCAGCGGCGCCATCCAGCATCTCGCCGGCATGAAGGACAGCAAGATCATCGTCGCCATCAACAAGGACGAGGAGGCGCCCATCTTCCAGGTGGCCGACTACGGCCTCGTGGGCGACCTCTTCAAGCTCGTGCCGGAGCTCACCGAAGCCCTCAAACAGGCCAAAGCCTGAGAAGTCACGGAGTCGCCAAGATGGTCGCTGCCTACGAGCGCAAGGACTACCCCCCGATCCCGGAGATCCAGCGGATCGGGGTGATCGGCGCCGGGCAGATGGGTGGCGGCATCGCGCAGGTGGCCGCGGTGGCCGGCCTGGATGTGCGGCTGATGGACGTCTCGGCCCAGCAGCTCGAGGCAACGCTGGCCAGGATGGACGGCCTGCTCGAGCGGCAGATCCGCAAGGGCGCGATGGACGCGGCGGCGAAGCAGGCAGCGCTCGCCCGGATCACCACCGGCACCTCCATGACGCTCTTCGGCGACTGCGAGCTCGTCGTCGAGGCGGCGACCGAGAACGAGCCGGTGAAGCACAAGATCTTCAAGGAGCTCGTGCCGCATCTCAAGCCGGATGCGCTCATCGCCTCCAACACCAGCTCGATCTCGATCACCCGCCTCGCCGCCCAGACCGATCGCCCCGAGCGGTTCATCGGCATGCACTTCATGAACCCGGTGCCGGTCATGAAGCTCGTCGAGCTGATCCGCGGCATCGCCACCGAGGAAGACACCTACCAGTCGGTCAAGGGCCTCTGCCAGAAGCTCGGCAAGACCTCCGTCACCGCCGAGGACTTCCCGGCCTTCATCGTCAACCGCATCCTGCTGCCGATGATCAACGAGGCGGTCTACACGCTCTATGAGGGTGTCGGCACGGTCGAGAGCATCGACACCGCGATGAAGCTCGGCGCCAACCACCCGATGGGGCCGCTCGAGCTTGCCGACTTCATCGGCCTCGACACCTGCCTTGCCGTCATGCAGGTGCTCTACGACGGCTTGGCCGACAGCAAGTACCGGCCTTGCCCGCTGCTCGTGAAATATGTCGAGGCCGGCTGGCTCGGCCGGAAGACGAAGCGCGGCTTCTACGACTATCGCGGCGAGCAGCCCGTTCCGACGCGCTGATCCGGCTCAGGCACGCTCCAGCAGCTCCTCGAGGATCACGTCCAGCCGCCGGATCGAGCGGCCGGCGCGGAGCCATGCCCTCAGCCGGGCCAGGAGCGCGCCTGTTGGCAGGCGCTCGGCTGCGTTGAGCACGAGAAGCGGCTTCGCCTCGTTCAGACGGAGCAGCCGGTACTCGAGCTGACCCACCGAAAAAAAGGCGTCGATCTGACGGTCGATCTCCCGGGCGATCTCCGGCGGCATGCCGGCACCCTCGCCAGCTGCGGCGAGGACCGGGCCCGCCAGCCCGTTGGCGACGAGCTGCCACTCGCCGGGCGCCAGAGCCTCGTCCAGCTCAAAGGCGAGCGGCGGTACCAGCACCCCCCGCCGCTCGAAGAGGTCCCGACGCAGCGGGTCGCCCAGCCGCTCAGCGGCGTCGGCGAGATCGGCACCGCCTGCGCCGAGCCGGCCGGCCAGCGCATAGCCGGCGCGGACGACGGTCCGATCGGCCATTCCCTGCTCCAACTCGAGCTCGCCGGCATAGCTCGGATCCTCCCCATGTGCCGCCGCCTCGGCCGCGACGCGGGCGGCGCGGAGCCCTGCCTCCGTCGGCAGGCAGAGTGCTGCCGCCATGCGCAGGCTCGCGAGCGTCAGGGAGACGGACGGGCGCGGCGCCTTCGTGCCCAGCGTGGCGAGCAGCCGCGCCGCCATCGACCTGCCGACCAGCAGCTCCCGTCCCTCGAAGAGCGCACGGTCCAGCGCTTGCAGCAGCAGGGGTGGCTCGGCCTCGGCACGCGTCAGCCGGCGAGCGGCCGGCCCGATCTGCAGGAGCCCGGCCAGCCCGCTTCCTGCAGGCAGGCCGGCGATCCGCACGCGTGGCGGTCCGTCGATGCCGAGCTTGGCCGCGATCTCGCCCGCTCTCGCCTCGAGGCGCCCCGACGCGGCCCATCCCCAGCCTTCCTCGATGAGCGCCTGATCGAGCTCCAGGAGGATCGTTTCTCCGATGTCCGGGAGAGGCGTCATGGCCGGCGCCGAGGCGGATTGCGGCGGGCTTGCAGGGATCTCGCCTTCCGCGTCGACGACCGAAGCCTGGGCCAGCAGTCCCGACGCCGCCTCGGCCGCGGCCAGCACGGGGAGCTCCGGCAGGGCCGCAGCCACCATCGCGCGGACCCGTGCCCGCTGTGCTGCCACCGGCACGATCAGCAGGGCCGGCCCTTCGCCCGCCGCCGCGGCCCTCTGGACCACCTGGGAAACACAGGCTTCGAGCGCGCTGTCGTCCCGATGCTCGGGCGACCGCAGCGCCTGCGTCAGCCGTGGGCCGAGCAGGAGCGACCTTCTATTCCCCTCATTGCCCCAGAGCCGCGGTCGCAGCTCCGGCAGCTGGCGGACCTCGGCCAGCATCCGCTCCGCATCGGCGCCCGTGGCCTCGAGCTCGAGGAAGCGGCGATGGATCGCCGGCAGATCGACGATCGGCGTGCGCTCGGCCAGCAGCGCCCGGACGAGCCGGGTCAACGGGGTGATGGTGAGCGTGGACTCGGCCATCGCGAGGCCCCGATCGCTCGTCGTGTCGACGAGCTTTTGCCGCAGCAGCGCGCTGTACACCTCCTGTCGCCCGCAGACGGTGCGGAGGTCGCGGACCAGCACCGCCTCGAGATGGCGAAAGATGTAGGTGATCGCCGTCCATATCTCGGGCGTCGCGCGGTGCTGCTGCCGGGGCAGGCGGGCGCGTAGCCAGCGCGGGGCGACGAGCAGCGCCGGCACCCACCAAGCCTCGGCCCCGGCGAGCCCCAGCGGCTCGGGCTGCGCCACTCTCTTCAGCCAGCCCAGCCGCTCGCGGGCGCAGACCAGCAGCACGCGGCCGGGATGCGGCAGGGTGCCTTGGGCCACCGGCTGTCCGTGCAGCAGGAGCCGATACCCGAGATGCCTGCCCGAGGAGCGCACATGGATGCCGGGCAGCTCGACGCCGTGGCTCTCGCGGATGCGCTCGCGAAGCTGCTGCATGTGGCGCCGCGCCGCCGGCTCGGCTCGGCCCTCGAGCGCGAAGAGCCGCTCGTCCAGCTCGATGGCGATGGGCTCGATGATCTCGGCCGGGGCCGCTCCGCCTTGCGCGGGCGGCCGCAGACGCCCCTCGCTCGCCTCGCGGCCATGCCGCCACACCTCGCGAAGGGCATGGGCGAGATCGCGGGCGCCCTCCGCGTCCGGCGTCTTTCGCAGCCGCGCGTCGAGGGCGAGACGGAGCCGACGCGCCGCCACCGGCTGACCGAGCGCGGCTCCACCCTCCAGCGCCATCCGCTGCCATGGTCCGGGCCATCCCTTGGGATACGCCCTGGCGTGGCGGTCGCCGGCGGCGGCATCGCCCAGCGCCAGAGCCAGCAGCGCCTCCTTCGCGGCCGTGCGCTCCAGCGAGGGCTGTGCCGGCGGATCGTCCAGGCCGTGCAGGCGCTCCCGGCTCAGGGCATAGCTCGTCGCCGCCTCGGAAAGACGCCCGGCCCTGGCCAGCGTGTCGCCTGCGAGCTCGGTCAGATAGGCGGCGCTCAGCCGCTGCGCCGCCTGGCGCGCGGCCGCCTCGTCATAGGCGAGCGAGCCGCTTCGATAGATGGCGGCCGCCTCGGCGGCGTCGCCCGTCTCCTCGACCAGCCCCGCGCGCAAGAAACGCAGCCGCCCCTGCCAGCCGCGCAGATCCGCGATCTGGCGATCGTCTCGCCCCGCCTCGAGACGCGGCAGGATCGTCTCGATCTCCTCGTCGATCTCGCGGCCGGTGGCGGCTGCGGCTGCCTGCGTCTTCTGCGCCCGCGCCCAGCCCTGATAGCGCTCGAACACCCAGGCGCGCCCGGCGGCGAGGGCGCCCCGCGCGGCCGGGCCCGGCAGGATGGGCCAGCCGGCCCGCAGCATCGCCTCGGCCCGCGCCCACTCGCCGCGCCCCGCCGCAGCGCCGGCCGCCTCCATGCGCACCTGGGTGAGGTCCGGCTGTGCCGCCATCGCGCGCGCATAGGCCCGCTCCGCCTCCTCGTGCCGGCCGGCGCCCGCCAGCACCTCGCCCTGGCGCGTGCCGACCAGCGCGATCGCGGTGGCGTAATAGTCGGCAAGCCCGCGTTCGCCCGCTGCAGCCTGCCGCCCCAGGCATCCCGCGCGCAGCCCCTCGAGCCGGCGCAGGATCTCCTCGATCCGTCCCAGGCCCTCGTCGACCTTCTTCAGCCGCACCAGGCGCAGCGCCTCCCAAAGGTCCAGCACGTGGGCGTTGCGCAGCCGATCGCGCCAGCCGGCGGGCATGGCCGCCGGCGCCGGCGGGTCCGTGCCGTCCATGGCATGGATGTGGCCCTGCATCGCCTCGTAGAAGGACGTCACCGCGCGCTGGGTCAGGGCGGGGTCGTCGCTCGTCAGGCGCCGCAGCAGGCGGCGGCGGGCCGGCGACAGCTCGCGCCGCGCCACACCGGCGAGATAGCGCGGCCATGAGCTCATTTGCGGCCCGCGGAGCGCTTGGCCGGTCGCGAGCCGGCGCCCAGCTCGCGCACGTCCTCGCCCGAGGAAGCAGCCGCCTGGCCATGCTCGTCGGCCAGGGCCTTCTCCTGGCGATCGGCCCCCGGCAGGCCCCCCAGGCCGGGCGGGCGCAGAAGCTCGCCCTGGCGCCAGGCACGGTTGATGGCGCGCACCGACTGGGCCGTCAGCACATGCGGCCAGAGATCGAAGGCCACGGCCTCGGCATAGGGATCGACCGAGACCGGGCTCCAGCCGAAGAAGGGCCTGTAGAGCCTGGCCAGCTCGTGGCTCAGCACCTCGTTGTAGGCGCGAAGCGCCTCGGCGGCGGCTGCGACGTCGGGCAGCCGCGCCGCCAGCCACTCGCGGTAGGCCGCCCTGACCTCCTTGAGCTCGCCCGCTTCCACCAGCGCGTTGAACCCGGCCGGCGTCATCTCGGCCACCGCGACGGGCTCCTCGCTGCCCGGCCGGCTCACCTTCTCCGCCATCACCTTCAGGATGACGAGCGTGTCCAGCCGCTGCGCCCGCGTGGCCTCGCCCACGGGCAGGCTCGCCATGAAGCTGTTGTAGAGCCGTCGGCACACGCGGCCCGCGGCGTCGGTCGTCAGCAGATAGGTGTTGCTGCCCCTGAGCTGGAACTGATCGAACAGCCAGACCAGCCGACAGAAATAGCAAAAGGACTGCTGGGCCGCCTCGTCGGCGAGGTCGCCCAGGCGCTGCTCCAGATCCTGACGGCCGCCCGGCCAGGCCAGCAGCAGATGATGGTCGACGAGCGCCAGATACTCCTCGAGCAGCCCGGCAACGACGCCCGCATGGTTGGCGAGCGACCAGTAGTAGGTCTTGGCGAGGTCGGCCACCTGATCGGTGACCTTCTGGGCGAAGTCGCGCCGCGCCTTGATCGAGGCGCTGGCCTCGTCGAAAAGCCATTTGCCGAGAAAGCCCAGCACGCCGCCCAGCACGGTGGCGCCGGCGAGGTAGGTCCCGGCATTCGACACGAGCTCGGCAACCCAGCCCAGCGTCAGGCCGGGCTCGGCCTGCGCCATCGCGCTGTCGGCGCTCGCGCCGATGACGAGAGCCGCCGCCAGGCCCGGTGCTCGTGCCACCGCCCCGATCCGCCCGAGCCCGCGCACGCCGCCCCCGTTCCGCTGTCTCTCCCTTTGTGGGAGACTAGTCGGAAACCCTTTTTCTGTCTGTGGTTTCTGTCACCCGCAGGTGACGGGGAAGGTGCGCGCGAGCGGCCGGGCGAGGCCGCGACCCGCTCCTCCCGGCCTACGCCTCGCGGCCTACTCCTCGCGAAACGTGCGCTCGCGGCGCTCGTGGCGCTCCTGGGCCTCGATGCTCAAGGTCGCGATCGGCCGTGCCTCGAGGCGCTTGAGCCCGATCGGCTCCTGCGTCTCCTCGCAATAGCCATAGGAGCCGTCCTCGATCCGCCTGAGCGCCGCGTCGATCTTCGAGAGCAGCTTTCTCTCGCGGTCGCGCGTCCTCAGCTCGAACGAGCGCTGGATCTCCGCCGAGGCCCAGTCGCTCTGGTCGGGGAGGCGCGTGTCCTCCTCCTTGAGCTGCTTCAGCGTCTCGCCCGAGCCTTTGAGGATCTCCTCGCGCCACGCCAGAAGCTTGCGGCGGAAATACTCGGCCTGGCGCGGGTTCATGTAGGGCTCGGCCTCCGAGGGCCGATAATCCTCGCCGATGATATCAGCCATGGACTCCCTCCAACGACCCGGGGATCTTCTCCCTCGGGGAGCGGGCCATGCTCCGGCAGCCGGAGCGTGCCCGCCTCACCGCCGCCACGCGGGCGCTCCCTTAGCGCAAGGCGAGGGCAGCGCGCAACTCTCTCGTTTTGCGCGATACTTCTCTAAAGCTCTCTACCCTGGGAAGAATCCGCGGCTGCCTCGGCTCCCGTGACGCCCGCCGCTGCCAATCGCACGCACTGGGATACGCATTCGCGCCGCCGCGCCACGCGCACCCGGTCGAGCCGGGCGCCCAGCGCGTCATAGAGCAGAAGCGTGCCCGACAGCCCGTCCGCTTCCATGCCCAGGATCTCTTTCACCACCTCCACCGCCTGCAGGCAGCCCATGACGCCCGCGGCCGGCCCCAGCACCCCGCCCTGGGCGCAGGAGGGAAGGGCATCGGCCGCCGGCTCGTCCGGGAAGAGGCAGCGCAGGCAGGGATGCGGCGGTCCCCGGTGCGCCTTGAAGGTGGTGAGCTGCCCGTCCAGCCCCTGCACCGAGGCGCTGACCAGGGTCCGCCCCAGCCGCAGGCAGGCATCCTGCACCGCGGCCCGTGTGCCGAAATTGTCGCTGCCGTCGGCCACGATGTCGTAGCCCTCGATCACCGCTCCTGCGTTCTCCGGGCTCAACCGCAGATCGTGCCGCACCACCCGGATCGCCGGATCCAGCGCCGCGATCCGATCGACGGCGCTTTGTGTCTTCGATGCGCCCACATGGGCCATGTCGTGGATCACCTGCCGCTGCAGGTTGCTCGCATCCACGACGTCGTCGTCCACCACGCCCAGCGTGCCCACGCCGGCCGCCGCCAGATAGAGAAGGAGAGGGGAGCCCAGCCCGCCTGCTCCCACCACCAGAACCCGCGCCTGCAAAAGCCGCGCCTGCCCGATGCCGCCCACCTCCGGCAGCACGATGTGCCGCGCATAGCGCCGCAGCTGCGCGTCCGTCAGGTCCGCCAATGGCTCCGAGCCCATCGCACCACGCCCTCCACACCGCCAGAGCCGCTCTTAACCCCGCCTTTACCACACCCGGCCGCAGCGCTGCTGCGACCGGCAACCTGCCGTGCAGGAGCCGGCCCTGCTTCATCCGGAGCGCATCGCCCATGGACCTGACAAGAGCAGCGATCGCGGTGAGCCGGGATCCCGCCGCCGGGTCCGCTCCTGGTCGAGACCTGCGCGGCATCGCAGCAAGCCTTGCCGCCATCGCCCGCCGGCTCGACGCCGACCCGCCCGAGGCGCTGGCCGGCCTGCGCGCCGCGGCCGCCCGCCTCGGCGACGCCCTGGCCAGGCTCCCCGCCGGCAGCCCGCCCGAGGCGCGCCTGGCGCTCCTGGTCCTTCTGGCCGAGCTCCAGGCGCTCGCCGAAGGCCTGGCCCGCCGTCAGGCGCTCCTCACCCGCCGGCTGGGCGACGTGGCGCTGGGCCAGGCCGTCGCCACCGCCTACCGCCGCGCCCGCCGGCCCTAGGGACCAAGGACGATGGAGCCAACAGTCCTGCTGCGCAGCCTCGCCGCCCTGCTCCTCGTCCTGGGCCTCCTGGCCGCCCTGGCCTGGCTCGCCCGCCGGCTCGACCTCGCCCGGCGCCTGGGCGGCGCTCGCAGGGGAGCCTCCCGCCTCGCGCTGATCGAGAGCCGCTGGCTCGACTCCCGCACCCGCCTGCTGCTCGTCCGCTGCGACGAGGCCGAGCATCTCGTGCTCGTCACCCCCTCTGCTGCGGTGCAGCTCCACTCAGCGCGGCGGATCGCCGCAGGTATTGCCATCATGAAGAGAATAAAGACAAAAATAAACATACTTAAGGTTGCCGCGCTGGCTGGCACGTGCCTTGTCGCCGGCCCCGCTGCCGCCCAGTCGGTCAGCATCGACCTCGGCCCCGGCGGCGGCATCAGCGGCGAGATCGTCCGCCTCGTCCTCCTCCTCACCGT
The DNA here is from genome assembly GCA_963735065.1 of uncultured Alphaproteobacteria bacterium. GTDB lineage: Bacteria > Pseudomonadota > Alphaproteobacteria > Geminicoccales > Geminicoccaceae > CAVTJL01. The sequence continues at coordinate 2,663,950 of CAVTJL010000001.1, forward strand.
CCTCAGCCTCGCCCCCGGCATCCTCGTGATGGTCACCTCCTTCACCCGGATCGTCGTCGTCCTCTCCTTCCTGCGCACCGCCATCGGCCTGCAGCAGAGCCCGCCCAACGCCGTCCTCGTGGGCCTTTCGCTCTTCCTCACCGCCTTCGTGATGGCCCCCACCTTCGAGCGCGCCTGGACCGACGGCCTGGCCCCCCTCATCGACCACGAGATCGACGAGCAGGAGGCCTTCGCCCGCGCGGCCCGGCCCTTTCACGCCTTCATGCAGGCCCAGGCCCGCGAGAAGGACCTTTCTCTCTTCTTGGACATCGCCCGCCTGCCGCCGCCTCAAAGCCCCGACATGCTGCCGCTGCGCGTCCTTGTCCCCGCCTTCATGATCGGCGAGCTCAGGAAGGCCTTCGAGATCGGTTTTTTGGTCTTCCTGCCCTTCCTCGTGATCGACCTCGTGGTGAGCGCCGTCCTCATGGCCATGGGCATGATGATGCTCCCGCCCGTGATGGTCTCGCTCCCCTTCAAGCTCATTTTCTTCGTGCTCGTCGACGGCTGGTACCTCGTCACCGCCGGCCTCGTTCAAGGCTTTACCCCGCCCAGTTGAATTGATATGTTAGTCTCCCTGGAGGTGGGCGAGATCGCTTCGCCTTCACCAGGGAGGAACGACCATGCCGGCCCGAGCTGCTCCGGAGCTGGCCCCCGAGCTTGGCCGGGGGAAATCTCCCCCTGGCTCAGCCTGTCGGGAGCCCGCCCTCAGGCCCGCCGGCGGGACTCGAGGGACGGGACCGGGGGAAATGTCACCCCCCGGCTTGACCGGGGGGTCAGGTGCCCCTCCCTGGGGCTCGATCGGCATGGCCGGCCTCGCCTCGTCGCCTGCCCCCAGGTCTCCCCGCTCATCTACATCTACATCTGCATCCCCGCGCAGGCGGGGGCCCGCGCAGAGCCTGTCCTCGGGCCGCCGGCAGCGGACCCGGGGAGGGACCCAGGCCTCCCCGCGCTTCCACCGCTCATCGACATCGACATCTGCATCTGCATCCCCGCGGAGGCGGGGACCCGCGCTTCTACCGCTCATCCCCGCGCAGGCGGGGATCCAGCCCCCGCCCGCTGTCACAAGCCGCCACCATCCCCCTGGCATTCCCTCTTGCCGGGCCGCGCTGCCTACTCCAAGCTTCCTGCTGCATCGCAAAAAAAGCCTCTAGAGCGAAAGCTGAGAAAGCGTTAACCTCCCGCCGATTTGATGATCGATGCAAACCCATTGGTAGAGAGACATGGCCTGTAACAACCCCAAGGCACGTCAAGTCGCGATTTGTTGGGTTATTTTTCAACCGTAGATTATTCTTCTCCCCAGAACAGGCTTCTCGGCTCAGCCCTCAGCTCTCGATCGCGCGCTCGTTTCGTTTCCGATCCGCAGCCGGCAGCGGAGGCCAGCTACCGGCCTGAATCCCGCCGTCTCGCTCGCTGAGGCTATTGTTCGATGGAGCATGAGATGCAGGCAGATATTCGCTTTCCGGGAGGTGCGCTCCCGGCTCGGCCCGGTCTGTTGGGGCGCCTCAGGTCGCGTGTTGTTCTCGACGGCTTGGTGCGCCTGGGCGACGTGCTTGTCATCGCCGCCACCGGAGCCGCCGCCACCTGGTGGCGCTTCGTCGGAGAACGACGTCCCCACCGCGGCCCTGGCGGCCCTCATGTTCGGCGTGCTTCTGGCCGCGCTGATCTTCCCCCGCTGCAAGATCTACGCCTTCGATCGCCTCGCCAGCCTCAGCCATCAGCTCCCCCGCCTCCTCCTCGGCTGGGCCGCCACGCTGGCGGGCGTCCTGGTCTTCCTCTACGCCATGAAAAGCTCGGCCGAGGTCTCCCGCCTCTGGCTGGGCGTCTGGTGCCTGGGCGGCGCCGTCGGCCTTGTCTTCTGGCGCGTGGCGGTGAGGTCGCAGATCCGCGCCGCGCGCGCGAGCGGCAGCCTCGCCCGCAATCTCCTCGTCGTCGGCCGCACCGATCTGGTCAGCGACCTTACCGAGCGGCTCGAGGCCGCCGATGACAGCCTCCGTGTCGCGGGTGCCGTCTGCCTCGCCGGGGCGGACGAGGAGGTGGCGCCGGCCCTCGGCCGCCTCGGCGCCGACGAGCTTCTGCCCGAGCTGATCCGCCATCAGGTCGACGAGGTCGTCCTCGCCATCCCCTGGTCCGAGAAGGCTGCCATCCACGCGGCCCTGGCCGCCCTCCGCCATTTGCCCATCGAGGTTTCCCTCTATCCCGAGGTCCTGGGCCGCGAGCTGCCGCTCCTCGGCGCCGTCCAGGTCGGCGACGCCCCCCTCCTTCGTCTGCTCGAGAAGCCTCTGAGCGATTGGCGCTACGTGATGAAGGGCCTGGAGGATCGGATCCTGGGTCTGGCCCTCCTCGTTCTGGTGGCACCCCTGCTCGCCGCGCATCGCCGTGGGCGTCAAGCTCGGCTCGCCCGGCCCCGTCTTCTTCCGCCAGCTCCGTCACGGCTTCAACCGCCATCCCATCCTGGTGTGGAAGTTCCGCACCATGTACGTCGACCGCTGCGACGCGCCCGACGCGGGCGAGGTCCAGCAGGCCACGCGCGACGATCCCCGCATCACCCCCATCGGCCGCTTCCTCCGTCGCACCAGCCTCGACGAGCTGCCCCAGCTCTTCAACGTCCTCCTGGGCGAGATGTCGATCGTCGGCCCGCGTCCCCACGCCTTGGCGCACGACACCTTCTACGGCCGCCAGATCGACGGCTATCTGTCCCGTCATCGCGTCAAGCCCGGCATCACCGGCTGGGCCCAGGTCAATGGCTATCGCGGCGAGACGAAGACGGTCGAGCAGATGCGACGGCGCATCGAGCTCGATCTCGAGTACATCGACAATTGGTCTTTGGTCTTCGATCTCCGCATTCTGCTTCGTACCATGTTTGTCGGGTTCGTCAGTCAGAAGGCATATTAGTCAATCTTTGGATCTGGGACTGGTATCCGCCGATGAAGGTTCTCGTCTATGGCCTCAACTTTGCTCCTGAGCTTACGGGAGTAGGTCGCTATACCGGCGACATGGCGGAATGGCTGGCCGAGCATGGTCACGAGGTCGAGGTCGTCACGTCCTATCCGTACTACCCGCATTGGAAGCTGGCAGCGGGCTACCCGACCTGGCGCTGGTCGCGGGAGCGCCGGCGCGGCATGACGGTGACCCGCTGTCCGATCTGGGTTCCTTCCGCCCCGGCCATCGGCACGCGCCTGCTGCATCTTTTCTCCTTTGCGGCCTCCAGCGCTGTCCCGGCCTTGATCGCTGCCCTGCGCCGGCGCCCCGATATCGTCTTGGTCGTCGAGCCGACGAGCTTCTGCGGGCCCGTGGCGCTTCTGGCGGCTCGCTTGGCCGGGGCGCAGTCCTGGCTTCATGTTCAGGATATCGAGATCGGCGCGATGGTGCGGGCCGGCCTGCTGGGCGATCGCCGATGGCTCACCGCCGCTGGCCAGCGCTTCTATGCCCGCCTTCTGCGCTCCTATGATCGTGTGACCACGCTCTCCTCCCGTATGCGCACCAAGCTGGCCGAATATGGGCGCTCGACGAAGTCGATCGATCTCTTCCCGAATTGGGTGGATCCGCGAAAGTGGAAGCCCGTCGATGCCTCGGCAATTCGGGTGGAGCTGGGCCTCGGCGAGAGCGACGTCTGCGTCCTCTACGCGGGCAACCTGGGCGAGAAGCAGGGTCTGGACGGCCTTCTCGAGGTGGCGGAGCGCCTGGAAGGCGAGACGCGGATTCGTTTCGTGATCTGTGGTGCAGGCGCATTCCGCGAGCGTATCGAGCAGGCGCTGCCCAGCCGCCCCAACATCCGCCTCATCGATCCGCTTCCCGACGAGCGGTTCGTCGAGCTTCTCAGCGCTGCCGACATTCATGTTCTCCCGCAGAAGCGCGGCATGACCCACTATGTGATGCCCAGCAAGCTCGGCCCCATGCTGGCGAGTGGCCGCGCAATTGTCGCTCAGGCCGACACCGACTGCGTTCTCCACGGCGAGCTCGCGGATTGCGCCGTGGTCGTGCCGCCGGAGGACGCGGCGGCCATGGCCGTGGCGATCCGGGCGCTGGCCGACGATTCCGCTGGTCGGCGTGAGCTTGGGGCGCGGGCGCGGGACTCCGTCTATCGTTGGGACCGGGAAGTCGTGCTCGCTGCGGCGATGGGCCTTATCGAAGGCTCCGCCGGGGCTACGGAGCCCGAGACTGCGTCGAGTGCCGCCTGATGCGCCGGGCGGGATCCCATCGGACGCGATCGATATTGATATGAGTGAGATGGAGAGCAGATGACCCGTACTGCGTTGATCACAGGCGTCACGGGCCAGGACGGGTGCTATCTGGCGGAGCTTCTT
>CAVTJL010000002.1:0-51791 GCA_963735065.1 uncultured Alphaproteobacteria bacterium
CCCTCATCACCGGTGTCACGGGCCAGGACGGATGCTACCTGGCGGAGCTTCTGCTCGCCAAGGGCTACGAGGTGCACGGCATCAAGCGCCGGGCCTCGTCGCTGAACACGGCCCGCATCGACCATCTCTATGTCGATCCGCACCACAGCGGTGCCCGCTTTTTCCTGCACTACGGCGACATGACGGACGCCACCAACCTGATCCGCATCGTGCAGGAGGTCCAGCCCGACGAGATCTATAATCTCGCGGCCCAGAGCCACGTGAAGGTGAGCTTCGAGACGCCTGAGTATACCGCCAACGCCGACGGCCTCGGCACGCTCCGGTTACTGGAGGCGATCCGCATCCTGAAGATGGAGGCAAAAGCGCGCTTCTATCAGGCGAGCACGTCCGAGCTTTACGGCGCTGCCTTGCCCCCGCAATGCGAGACCACCCCCTTCCTGCCGCAGAGCCCCTACGCCACGGCCAAGCTCTACGGCTTCTGGATCACCCAGAACTACCGTACCGCCTACGGGCTGCATGCCAGCAACGGCATCTTGTTCAATCACGAGAGCCCAGTGCGAGGCGAGACTTTCGTCACGCGCAAGATCACACGCGCGGTGGCAGCGATCGAGCTGGGCCTGCAGGATCGGCTCTATATCGGCAACCTCGAGGCGAAGCGCGATTGGGGCCACGCCCGCGACTATGTGAAGGGCATGTGGCGGATGTTGCAGCAGGACGTGCCCGACGACTATGTCCTTGCCACGGGCGAGGCCCATTCGGTGCGGGAGTTCATCGAGCGCGCCTTTGCCGAGACCGGCCGCGAGATCGTCTGGAAGGGCGAGGGTGCCGAGGAGAAGGGGCTCGACCGCAAGACCGGTCGCCTCCTCATCGAGGTCGATCCGCGCTACTTCCGACCGCTCGAGGTGCACTATCTCCTGGGCGATCCGACGAAGGCGCAGGAAAAGCTCGGCTGGCGGCACGAGGTGGCCTTCGCCGACCTGGTCAAAGAGATGGTGCAGGCCGACCTGCGGCAGATCGAGCGCGAGAGCGCCTCGGGCCGCGTTGTCACCTACGCCGCGGAGTAGAAGGCGTGGCCGCACCCGTCATCTTCCCGCTCGCCGGCCGCAGCATCTTCGTCGCCGGACACCGTGGCATGGTGGGCTCGGCCCTTCTTCGCCGTCTGGCGGAGGAGCCGGTCGAGATCCTGACGGCCACCCGCGAGGCGTGCGACCTCACCCGCCAGGCCGCTGTCGAGGCCTGGATGAGCGAGCATCGGCCGGATGTCGTGATCATCGCCGCGGCCAAGGTCGGCGGCATCCTCGCCAACGACACCTGGCCCGTCGATTTCCTCGAGCAGAACCTGCTGATCGAGACGAACCTGATCCGTGCCGCCTTCGAGACCGGCGTCAAGAAGCTCCTGTTCCTCGGCTCCTCCTGCATCTACCCGCGCGACTGCCCGCAGCCGATCAAGGAGGAGTATCTCCTGACCGGCCCGCTCGAGCCCACCAACGAATGGTACGCGTTGGCAAAGATCGCCGGCATCAAGCTCTGCCAGGCCTACCGGAAGCAGCACGGTGCCGACTTCATCAGCGCCATGCCCACGAATCTCTACGGCCCGGGCGATAACTACGATCTCAAGACCAGCCACGTGGTGCCGGCGCTGATCCGCAAAATGCACGAGGCGAAGCTTCGGGGCGATGCCGAGGTCGAGGTCTGGGGCACCGGACGCCCGCGGCGCGAGTTTCTTCATGTGGATGATCTGGCCGATGCCTGCGTCTTCCTGCTGGAGCGCTACTCGGACGCCATGCATATCAACGTCGGTACTGGCGAGGATCTCACGATTTCTGAGCTGGCGGAGCTTGTCCGGCGAGCCGTGGGTTTCGAGGGCAGGCTAAGGTTCGACTCGTCGAAGCCGGATGGGACGCCAAGGAAGGTGCTCGATACTGGCCGTATCAGGGAGCTCGGCTGGGAAGCCAGCATCGGGCTTGTGCAGGGGATCGCGGAAAGCTTCTGCGAGTTCGCCCTGCGTCCGGCGGCGCGGCGCAGGACCTTGAGGCCAACCAATGGAGGTCTCCATAGCGGCGGTTGCGATGAAGGAGAGGCGCGCGTCATCCCGGCGCAGGTCAGCGACCTCGGCGAGCGTTAGGCAGATGGAACTCGGGCCCGGCGCGATGCGGATTCACCGATGGTGGGGGCGGCCTGCTTCCCCGGTAACGACGCCGCAGGCTTCGATGAGGGTACGGGGATGGGGTCACTCAGCAAGACGCCGCGCGAGCGTCAGGCTCTCGTCGTGCCTTACATGTGCTGCACCAAAGCCCGCCTTGTTGCGTGCACAAAGGTCCGACACGGCGAGCCGGACCGAATGGCCGGCCCGGGGAGCGGTTGCTCGTACGAGATCGGTGCTCTTTTACCCATCCCGAGAGGAGGAGTGACGCTCGGCCGGCAACCCGACATTGGCCGCACCCGGTGGGCCGAGAAGATTGTGGCCGTTCGCCTCGGTCGTGCCTCTTAGTGTCGCGAGAATAAGCGCCGCCCTGGTGCGGTTGTTGGCGCCAAGCTTGTGCATGATCTGACGTACGTACTCCTTGATCGTCAACTCCTGGAGGCCCAGCTCGCGAGCGATGACCTTGTTGGGCTCGCCCTTGATCAGATGTTCGGCCACGGCCTGCTCGCGGCTTGTCCAGGGCGGGTGCGGACCCGCCGGCACCGCTGCACGGTCGACAGGGTCGCTTTGCGCGGTCAGGGACGGCCCGCTCGGCGGGAAGTACATGCCCCCTGCCAGCACCAGCTCGAGCGCGCCGACGGCGACCTCCGGCCGCGACGATGCGGGAAGGAAGCCTTGTATGCCAGAGCGGAAGGCGCAGATGACCTCGCCCGGCCCGTCATGGTCCGACATGACCACGAGCGGCGAGTCAGCCAGGATGTCGCGGAGCATGGCGACTTGGCTCGCCACCGCGGGATCGCTTAAGGACAGCCCTCCCACGTTCAGGATGGCGAGCCCAAAGTGTTGCGTGGCAGGATCGCCGCAGATCTCTTCGATTCTGGCGACCACCATAACCGTTGCGAGCCGGTCCAGCGTCTTCAGAAGCCGAACTGCCCCAACCCTTCGAAGAGGCAGCGGATCAATCACGAGGAAGTGGCCCCTCGTGCTCGCTTTCTTTGTTCGCCCTGTCATGTTCAGCACCCAAGTCGTCTCGCAGTGCGGGCCAGGGCGCACGGAATCATTCTTCCGACCGATCGGCTATGAGCCGTCAGTAACGACCTCTCCCCCACAACGCCCCAAGGCGCGGACAATACAACACATCAAGCCGCGTACAACGGGCGTTTCTACGAGAGTTTGCTTCCTAAATCACTATGAAGATTCTCAAGCTTCCACCTCGTTGCTTGCTACTGAAAGCCCAACGCCTGCCCACCTGACACGATCGCACTAGAATGCCTTTGAGTAAAGAGCTTTAGAAGGCCCCACGACATCGCTGCTGGCCAAACTATCGCCTGATAAGCGAACAAGGCGATCCGTAGTTCACTGCCACGTCTGAGAAAGTCAAGATGATGAAGAGGAATTTGTACAAGTGCTCGCGGACTACGTGAAGGACACGCCACCACCGGGCGTGTCCCGAATCGGAAATTGAGGCCTGACGGAGCGAAGTCACAGAGGAAGATGGCTATGGGAAATGAGTCAGTGATCTCCGTAGGGCTGCCTGACACGACAGCCGTGTTTCACTGAAGGCTCGTCGTCGCCAGTGTGAGCGACGGGCACGTTGCTGATGTCGCCGCCGCCAGCGCGACCAGGCGAGAAAGGCGTCGATGGCAGGGCTATTGGGCCAGACGAGGTGCCAGAGCAGGCGGCGCAGCTCCGGGACGGTGAGGGGCAGCAGCTCGCCCGCCAGCCCGAGATCGGCCTCGTCCCCCGACGACGGTCTTGCGCAGGACGGCGAGGTAGGCGTGGGCCAGCATCGCGAGCGTGACGTGGCGGTGCCAGCCGGTCCAAGAGCGGACCTCGTACTGATCGAGGCCGACCTCGCCTTTGGCCGCCTCGAAGCAGGCCACGATCGTCCAGCGCATGCCTGCCACCTGCACGAGCTCGGCAAGGGCGGTGCCGTGGCGGGCATGGGTGAGGTAGAAGGCAAGCTCTCCAGGATCGGCAAGGCTGCGGCGGATCAGGAGGCCCTTCTCCCAGCCCGGCGCCGCATCGCTACCATAAGCAGTGTAGGCCCATTCGTAGAGCCGCGGGCCCTCCGCCCCGTCGCCGGCGCTCAGGCGATGCCAGGCCGTCACCGGCACCTCGCCGGCGTGTTCCTCGACCCGGCTGAAGCCCAGGCGCTGCGCGCGGCTCACCGCCAGCACATAGCCCACCTCCTTCTCCTGCAGCCCGCGGCGCAGGGCATGGTCGGCGCCATACACGCTGCCGGCGGCCACCCATGAGAAGGGCACGCCTGCGGCGTGGGCCCGCTCGAGCATCGCCAGGCCCAGCTTCGGCTTGGTCAGGAAGCGCGCCGCATCGGGGATGCCGGCCTCACGGCGCCGCGTCCGATCCGAGGCCCAGCTCTCCGGCAGATAGAGCGCCCGGTCGATCAGCGCCTGGCCATAGCGGCTGGCATAACCGAGGAACACCCCGACCTGGCAGTTCTCGATCCGTCCCGCCGTGCCACTGTACTGGCGCTGCACGCCCGCCGACTTGCGGCCCTTCTTGATGAACCCGGTCTCGTCCAGCACCAGGACACCACCGGGGGCACCCAGATGCTCCTCGACATAGGCGCGTAGGTCATCGCGCACGGCGTCGGCGTCCCAATGCACCCGGCTCAGGAACTCCTGCACCCCGTCCGGTGTCGCATCGCCCGCCGCCTCCGCCAGCTGCCAGCCGTTCTTGCGCTCGATCGGCGCCAGCAGCCCCCGCAGATAGGCGGCCAACCGCCGGCGCGGCTCGACCCGCCCGAACCGCGGCCCCAGCCGAGCCAGCAAGCCCTCGAACGCCTCGGCCCATACCTCGCCATCGTCCGCTATCGTCATGGCTCTCCTCCATGACGATAGCTCCTACCACGAAAAACCCGGCTGTAGTGCTAGGTGGTTCTGCCTAGTCAGATGCTCTTCGGATCGGCGGGCGCGTGCGACGTCGGCACCGGTTCCCATCAGGATAGAGACGTAGCCACTGTGCGCTCAGGCTCTCGGACGATCGCCGGCCGCTGGAGATGCGCTCTCTCGAATGATCGGCTGCCTTCGACGCGGAGAGGGTCATGGAGCGGATCGTTTAAAGGCAGAATATCTTGCGCTTTCTGAGCCTCCTCGGGGAGGGGATTGGCAAGACCTCGCGTCGCACGCTCTGATCACTCCTCGATACTGCCCAGCAGGATCTGGCCCTCCCGAAGGCAGCTCCGTCGGGCGTATGCGCTGGTCCATCGCGGCTGACTCCCACTCGGCCACACGGTATTGGTGGCCCCCGCATCTTGAGCCAGTTCCAGCCCGCCCTCGAGATCTGGCGGTGCGCGCCCCTGCTTCTCTGCCCTGGTGGCGCCGCCAGCGGTTGAGGCCCAGCACCTTCTTCTCGGCGATACGATTTTTCCAGGCACCGCCTTCCTGAGCTGGACCCTATCCCTGGGACCACAGACACTGCCAGCCTGATCGGAAAGGCCTGGCTCCGTCTTGTTCCTTACGCCACGACTATGGGCTGCTGTCGTCGATGTGGGCATGTGGGCGACGCGCCAGCGTCGTCAAAGCGCAGCGTCATGTCCACGAGTGTTGTCCGGCAGGGAGCCGGTGGAGCCGGCCGCTATCTTCTGGAGCTGCTCGGCATTGCCCACCGTGTAGCGCCGTATCGCCACGATGATGTCGGGCTTGGCCTCGGACAGGAGCTCGAGATTGGGCCTGGCGCGCTGGCCGATCTGCTTGATGTCCTTGGTCAGGCCCAAAAGGAAGTCCGGGTTGCGCCCCGGCATCATGTAGGTCGTCGCAACGGGCTTCATGCCGAGCGCGAAGGCGACGTCGGTCGCAAAGTAGGAGATCGCAGCGATACGCTGCGGATGGGCCGGGACCTCGACCGTCACCCCGCGATCGTCGGTGATCGAGAGCATCTTCGCGTCGTCCGCGACGGCCGCTCCCGCCGTCAGGGCTGAAGCCAGGCCAATAACGGCAGCGTGCTTAGAAATATTCCAAATCATTCCTGGCCCCCGTGCTTGAGATCGCCGGGTGTCTAAGAGGGCTTCCGATCGGAATCAAGCGCCGTCATTGCCTCCATCGAAAATTGATCGGTGGAATTCTATAGATCTTGTAGCCAGAAGTTAACTAGAATGATTAAAGATAAAAGTGATACTTATTGACTGTGATGAAGGTATTTGTCACTCCATCGGTCGCGTCGCCCACAACAATCAAGCGGAGACCCGAGCGATGAGATGCTTGCGGCCGGGCAGGCTGCTGCACGCTGCCCTCCTGTCTGCCCTGATCGGCCCCGTCGCGGCCCAGGCAGGCCCTCTCGACGTCACCGATCTCACCGGGCAGACGGTCGCCCTCAAGGGCCCGGCGGAGCGGGTCGTCATGATCCCCATCCCCTCGACCTCGACGATCATCGCCCTCGACGGCGGCGCCGGGCGTCTCGTCGGCATGCACCCGCTCGCCAAGTCGGCGATCGAGGAGGGCGTGCTCGGCACCTTCTTCCCCGAGGCCAAGGACGTCGCCAGCGACATCATCAACAACGCCAGCTCGCAGGGCTTTGCGCCCAACGTCGAGGCGATCGCAGCCTTGAGGCCCGACCTCGTCGTGCAGTGGGGCGACGAGGGCGACGATGTCGTGGGGCCGCTCAGGAACGCGGGCCTCACCGTGGGCCTCCTGCGCTACGGCGACGAGGCGAAGGCGCGCGCCATCATCACCTTCCTGGGCGGCGTCATCGGCAAGGATGCGAAGGCCGCGAGCCTGATCGCCTGGCGCGACGGGACGCTGGCACGCATCAGGCCCAAGGTCCTGGGCCTGGCCCAGGCGGACAGGCCCAAGGTGCTCTATCTCCTGCGCGCCAAGAGCGAGCTTCGGGCAGCCGGTGCCGGCACCTACAACGACTTCTACATCAACCTCGTGGGCGGCAGGAACGCCGCCGCCGAGCTCGCGGGCTTCAAGCCGGTCAACGCCGAGCAGGTGGCGGCCTGGAACCCCGACGTCATCCTCATCAACGGCTTCGAGAGCGACGTCGACCTCTCGGCCGTCTACGGCAGCCCCGTCCTCTCCCAGACCAACGCCGCGGTCGAGAAGCGCGTCTACAAGATGCCGATCGGCGGCTATCGCTGGGACCCGCCGAGCCAGGAATCGCCGCTCACCTGGATGTGGCTGGCCGACCTCCTCCATCCCGAGCTCTTCGACTTCGACATCCGCGGCGAGGTGATCGACGCCTACGGCAAGATCTACGGCCACGTCCCGACGCAGGAGCAGATCGACGCCATCCTGCGCATGCCCATGAACGGCAAGAGCGCCGGCTATGAGCGCTTCGTCGCCGGTTAGGCCGGCCGGGGCCGCGGGGTTTGCGGGCGAAGGCGAGCTTTCCTACCTCGCCTTCGCCCTGGCCCTCGTGGCCGCCGTGCTGGCCGGCCTCTGCGCCGGCCGGCTCGCCATCCCCGTCCAGACCGTGATCGCCATCCCGCTCGGCAAGCTCGGCCTCGTGCCCACGACGTGGAGCATCCTCGACGAGCGCGTCGTCCTCCTCGTCCGCGCCCCGCGCGTGCTGATGGCGGGCCTCGCCGGCGCCGGGCTCGCCATGAGCGGCGCCGCCCTGCAGGGCATCTTCCGCAACCCGCTGGTCTCGCCCCAGATCCTCGGCATCTCGGGCGGTGCCGCCTTCGGCGGCGCCCTCTCACTCCTTCTCGGCGTCGGCGGCTTCGTCCTCGTCGGCTCGGCCTTCCTCTGGGGCATGATCGCCCTGCTGCTCGTGGGCCTGATCGCCCGGGTCGGCGGGCGTGCCGAGCAGGCGACCATCGTCCTTGCCGGCATCGTCGTCGGCGCCCTCTTCACCGCCCTCGTCTCCCTCGTCCAGTTCCTGGCCGACCCCAACTCCTCGCTGCCCGCCATCGTGGGCTGGCTGATGGGCTCCTTCGCCACCGTCACCTGGCAGCGCGTCGGCCTCACCATCATGCCCGATCCTCGTGGGCTGCGGCGGGCTGCTGGCGCTGCGCTTCCGCATCAACATCCTCTCCCTCGGCGCCGACGAGGCCCGCTCCTTCGGTGCCCGCGTCGGCCGGGAGCGCTGGATCGTCTTCACCCTCGTGGGCCTCGTCACCGGTGCCGTCATCGCGGTGGCCGGCATCGTCGGCTGGGTCGGCCTCGTGGTGCCGCATGCCGCCCGCCTCCTGGTCGGCCCCGACCACAGAAGGCTCGTGCCGGCCTCGGCGCTGCTCGGCGCCGCCTACCTCATCGTCATCGACACCCTGGCGCGCACGCTCATCGCGGCCGAGATCCCCCTGGGCGTCCTCACCGCCATCGTCGGCGCCCCGGTCTTCGCCCTCCTGCTGCGCGCCTCCTTCGTCAGGCAGGAGCGCCCATGATCCGCCTCACCGACGGCGCCGTCCGCTACGGCGAGCGCTTCATCTTTCGCCACCTCTCGCTCGAGGTGCCGGCCGGGCGCTGCCTTGCCATCCTCGGGCCCAACGGCCGCGGCAAGACCACGCTGGTCCGCGCCCTTCTGGGCTTCGTCAGCCTCGCCGAGGGAACGCGGGAGATGCCGCCCGTCATCGGTTACGTGCCGCAGGTGATCGGCGACGCTCTCCGCTACCGCGCCCGCCACGTCGTCGCCATGGGCCGTGTCGCGCGACGCGGCATGTTCGCCCTTCCGAGCCAAGAGGACCACGAGGCCGCCGACCGCGCCCTTGCCCGCGTCGGCCTTTGGTCCTACGCCGACGCTCCGGTCGACCGCCTCTCCGGCGGCGAGCGCCAGCTCGTGCTGCTGGCCAGAGCGCTCGCCACCGATGCCACCGCCCTCGTCCTCGACGAGCCGGCCTCAGCGCTCGATCTGCGCAACCAGGGCCGCTTTCTGTCGGTCGTCGACAGCCTGCGCAACGACGGCCAGCATGCCATCGTCTTCACGACCCACGTTCCCCAGCACGCCAGCGCCGCCGCCGACGAGGCGCTCTTGCTCTTCGGCAGCGAGGACGGCTTGCAGGCGCCCGTCGGCACCGGCCTCACCGCCGCCAATCTCTCCCGCCTCTATGGCGTGCCGGTCGAGATCGTCGAGGTCGCGGGCGGTGCCGGCGGCCGGCCCGTGCGCGGCGTGGTGCCCCTCTTCGGCCGCGAGCTGGGGGCCTGAATGGACGGCACGGTCCTTCTCGTCCTCTCCGCCTGGGGCCCGCCGCCCCGGCCGATCGCCACGCAAGCCTTCGAACGCCTCCGCACCGTCCGGCAGCCCGCGCTCACCGACATGGACATCGACGAGGCCACGGGCCTCGTGACGACCATGCACCTCGACCAGATCGGCTTCCTCGAGCATGAGGCGGCCCTCCACCGGCTGCTCGGGCGCGGCGGCAGGATCGCCTTCAACGGCCATCTTCTGAAACCCTTCCTCGCGGGCCTCCGGCCCTACCTCCCGCTCGAGGAGCCCCGCCGTCGCGACCTCGCGCTCACCCGCCTGGCCCCGCATGCCATCCTGGACGGCCTCGACGTCGAGAATCTCGTCACGCGGCGCGGTGTTGCCGGCTTCTACGGCCGCGGCCACGCGCCCTTGCCGCCGGGCGGCGAGGGCATCGTCGGCCTCGGGCCCGACCGCGTGCCGGTCGACTGGGTGTGGCGGACACCCCTGGGCGGGGAGGTCTTCGTGCATTCGGGCAACGATCTCTGGTCCATCGCCGATGCAAGCGCCACCAACGACCTGATCGCCCGCCAGATGATCGGCTGGGCCGCCGCCGGGGAGTGCCACCCATGAGCCTGCTGGCCGTCCACCCCGGCGCCGCCTACCACATCGAGAGCCTGGAAGGTCCCCGCTACCGTCGCTTCTTCACGCACCTGGCACGGCCCGAGGAGCTGGGTGGCATCGACCTTGCCGCCTTCGACACGGTGCTGGTGCCCTGCCGCACCCCGGCCGACCGCATGATCCCCCACCGCCGGCGGCTCGAGACGCTATCTCGCCGGCGGCGGGACGGTCGTCGCCACGGGCGAGAGCGACAGCGAGCTCTGGCTGCCCGGCATCGCCTTCACGCCCCAGCCGACCAACTGGTGGTGGTGGCTGGACCCCGAGGGCGATCTCGGGATCCGCATCGCCGCGCCCGACCACCCCCTCATCGCCCGCCTCGGCCCCGCCGGTGTCACCTGGCACCTGCACGGGACGTTTGTGACGGCTCCGGGTGCCGAGATCCTCGTGGCCGACACCGAGGGCAGGGCGGTCCTCTACATCGACGAGGTCACGACGGCCGGTCGCATGATCATCACCAGCCTCGATCCCTTCTATCATCACGGCTCGCACTTCATGCCGGCGACCACGCGATTTCTTGACGGCTTCCTGCCCTGGCTCACTACGCCGCCGCCCTACTGACTGCCCAGCGCCTGAGGAGACCGCGAGCCGGCCGGCCGCGATAGGGCACGAAAAGCCTCGCCCCGACCTCGACGTGGGCCCGGGAAAGCGGGTTGCACCCGACGCGGTCACGTGCGAGGACCCTGTCCTTTGGACAGGCAAGGCCCCCTCGGGCCCATCACGGGAGGACCTGACCATGAAAGGAACGTTTCGCACGATCGCCCAGGCCGCGGTCTTGCTCTTGGGGCTCGGCACCACGATGGCGCTCGCCCAGCCCAAGACCTTCGTCACGATCGGCTCGGGCTCGACGACCGGTCTCTACTATCCGACAGCGGTTGGAATAGCGAAGATCGTCAACGAGGCGGGCATCGACGTCCGTGCCAATGCGCGCTCGACCGGCGGCTCGGTCTTCAACGCCAAGGCGGTGGGCGACGGGCAGCTGCAGATGGCCCTGATGCAGAACAACATCGCCCAGTACGCCTACAAGGGCGAGGGCGTGGCGGCGTTCCAGGGCAAGCCCGTCACGAGCCTGCGCGGGCTCGCCGCGCTTTATCCCGAGATCGTGCACATCCTCGCCCGCAAGGACGCGGGCATCAGCAGCCCGGCCGACCTCAAGGGCAAGCGGGTCCATGTGGGCGACGTGGGCTCCGGCACCGAGCAGGATGCCAAGAACATCATGGGCGCCTACGGGCTGACCCTCGATGATCTGCAAAGCGCCGTGCGCGGCAGCGCCGGGGATGCCGTCAATCTGCTGCGCGACGGCCGGATCGACGCCATGTTCTACACGGTGGGCCTGGGTGCCGCGGCCATCACCGAGGCGGCGCAGACGGCGCCCATCGCCGTCGTCCCCATCGCACCGGAGAAGATTGCCGAGCTCCACAAGGAATACCCGTTCTACACCGCCTTCACGATCCCGGGCGGCACCTATCCCGACCTGCCGGATGACGTGACGACCGTCACCTTGAAGGCCACCCTGGTCGCCAGCTCGAAGCTTTCCGAGCAGGCGGTCTACGAGTTCATGAAGACCGTCTTCCACGACAAGATCAAAGCCTTCTACGGCGACATCCAGAACCCCAACCTCAAGCCCTACTTCAAGGTCGACAACGCGCTCGACGGCATGCCGATCCCGCTCCATCCGGGCGCGGTGAAGTTCTACAAGGAGGAGGGCATAACGGTGCCGCCCGAGCTCGAGCCCAAGAGCTGACGCCGGCTCGTCGCGGCTAGGGGGCGGCTGGCGATGGCGGAGCAGGCGACCGAGCTTCTCGAGGCCGAGACCGGCGCCCGGCACCCGAGCGCCAGCTGGGTGCGCTGGCTGATCTTCGCCCTCGGCGTCGGCTGGAGCCTCTTCCAGCTCTGGACCGTGTGGCGGGGCACGCTCAACCCGCAGCGGCTGGGTGCCATCCATCTCGCCTTCGCGCTCGCCCTTGTCTTCCTGGCCTACCCGGGAAGGCATGGGCCGCGCGACAGGGTGCCCTGGCTCGACTGGCTCCTGGCCGCCCTCGGGGTCGTCACCTGCCTCTACATCGTCGTCGACTACGACACGCTCGTCGGCGTTCAGGGCGGCCTGCCCATCGCCCGCGACGTGTGGCTGGGCACGCTGCTGCTCGTGGTGCTGGCGGCGGCGGCGCTTCGCACGGTGGGCCTGGCGCTGCCGATCATCGCCGGGCTCACCATCCTCTACGGCATCACCGGGCCCGAGGGGATCATCCCGCTCACCCCGCCCGACATCATCTATCTGCACAACGGCTACGGCTGGTCGCAGATCGTCCAGCAGCTCTACATCACGACCGAGGGTATCTGGGGCACCCCGATCCAGGTCTCGGCGACCTTCGTCTTCCTCTTCGTCCTTTTCGGCGCGCTGCTCGACCGCGCGGGAGCGGGGCGCTATTTCGTCGATCTCGCCTATTCGGCGCTCGGCACGTTCCGGGGCGGGCCGGCCAAGGCCGCGGTCGTGGCGAGCCTGCTCACGGGCGTGATCTCCGGCTCCTCGACGGCCAACGTCGTCACCACCGGCACCTTCACGATCCCGCTCATGAAGCGGATCGGCTACCCGGCCGTGAAGGCCGGCGCCACCGAGGTCGCGGCCTCGGTCAACGGCCAGCTCATGCCGCCGGTGATGGGTGCCGCCGCCTTCATCATGGCGAACTTTCTCAACATCCCCTACTCGACCCTGATCATCTATGCCTTCGTGCCGGCGGTCCTGACCTATGTGGGGCTGCTCTATGTGGTCCACCTCGAGGCGCTGAAGCTCGGGCTCGAGGGCGTGCCCAGGCGCGAGCTGCCGCCGCTCGGCCTGACCTTCATCCGCGGCATCCACTATCTGATCCCCGTCGCCGTCCTCCTCTACGAGCTGATGTGGATCAGGCTGACGCCGGAGCGCAGCGCTCTGATCGCGATCGGCGTGCTGCTCCTCTTGATCCTGGTCCAGGAGATGGTGCGCGGCTTCCGCGATCGCAGCGGGCTCGTGCGTGGCCTCGGCCGCGGTGCCATGGCCATCGTCAACGGCCTCGAGGCCGGCGCCCGCAACATGGTGACGATCGCGATCGCGACGGCCGCCGCGGGAATCGTCGTCGGCATGGTGACGATGACCAACCTTGGCTACGGCCTCACCCAGGTCATCCAGGTCATCTCGGGCGGCAACATCTGGGCCGTCCTGGTGCTCTCGGCCATCACCTCGCTCATTCTCGGCATGGGGCTGCCGACGACCGCCAACTACATCGTGATGGCGGCGCTGGTGGCGCCCATCATCGCGACCATCGCCGAGTCGTCGGGCCTCGTCGTGCCGCTGGTCGCGATCCACCTCTTCGTCTTCTACTTCGGCATCCTCGCCGACGACACGCCGCCTGTGGGGATCGCGGCCTTCGCGGCATCCGCCATCTCGGGCGCCGATCCCGTGCGCACCGGTGTCCAGGGCTTCATCTATGATCTCAGGACGGCCATTCTGCCTTTCATGTTCTTCTTCAATCCGACGCTTCTGCTGATCGGCGTCGAGAGCTGGATCCTCGAGATCTGGACGCTGCTGACAGCATTGATCGGCATGCTGGCCTTCGTCGCGGCGACCCAGGGCTGGCTGCTTCACCGGATGACCTGGCTGGAGCGGGCAATCCTTCTCGTCGGTGCCCTCCTTCTGATCAAGCCGGGCTGGACCACGGACCTCGCCGGTATCGCGCTGGCCTTGGCCTGCCTCGCCTGGCAGCGCTATCGCCCGCCGCCGACCCTCGCCGCCGCGGCCTGAGCGCGGAGCAGCACCCGGGCCCACATGCTGCGCTCAGCCCTCGGCGAGGAGCCGGTAGCCCACGCCGGGCTCGGTCACGAGAAGGCGCGGCTGGTCGGGCTCGGGCTCGAGCTTGTGGCGCAGCTGGCGCATGTAGACGCGCAGATACTGCACCTCCGTCTCGGTGGCGCGCCCCCACACCTTCTCGAGCAGCAGGCGGTGGGTGACGACCTTGCCGGCATGGGTCGCGAGCAGCTCCAGGATGTCCCATTCCTTGGGCGACAGACGCACCTCCTGGCCGTCGCGGGTGACCCGGCGATAGACGAGGTCGATCGTGACCGGGCCCGCCTCGACGCGCGGCCGGCCGCCCTTGGCCTGCACGCGATGGCGCAGCCCCGCCCGCATCCGCGCCAGAAGCTCGGGGATGCCGAAGGGCTTGGTCACATAGTCGTCGGCACCCCGGTCGAGCGCCAGGACCTTGCTCGCCTCGTCGTCGCGGCTGGTCACGACGATGATGGGCGCCTCGCTCAGGCCCTGGATCTCGTCGATCAGCTCCATGCCGTCGCGGTCGGGGAGACCCAGGTCGAGCAGCACGAGATCGGGGCTGTGGTGGCGCATCATGCGCATCGCCTCGGCCGCCGTGTCCGCCTCGACCACGCCATAGCCCTGCACCTCGAGGGTCGAGCGCAGGAAGCGGCGGATGGCCGGCTCGTCGTCGACGACCAGCACCGTGGCGGGGCTAGCGAGCAAGCGCCGGTGCCTCGGCCGCGGGCTGCACGATCAGCTCGGCAGGAAAGCGGATGCGCACGATCGTGCCCTGCCGCTCGGGCTGCCGCAGCGCCTGGATGGTGCCGCCCATGGCCTCGATGAACCCCTTGCAGACGGCGAGCCCGAGCCCCGTCCCGCTGGCCGTCTGGGCGCCCTCCCGGCCGCGGTAGAACTTGTCGAAGATCCGGTCGATCTCGTCGGGCTCGATGCCCGGGCCCTCGTCGCGGACCTCCACCACCAGGCCATCGGCCTCGTGCCGGGCCGCGATCTCGACGGCACCGCCCTTGGGCGTGTAGCGGGCGGCGTTCTCGAGCAGGTTCACGAGGGTCTGCTCGACCAGCATGAAATCGACGCGCACGAGGGGCAGGTCGGAGGGAAGATCGGTGGCGATCCGGTGCCCGCCGACGAGACGCTGGACCCGCCTCAAGGCGCTGCCCACAGCGTCCGCGAGATCGACGGGCTCGCGCTTCGGGCCGAGGGCGCCGGCCTCGAGACGGGTCATGTCGCGCAGATTGTCGAGGAACCGCGCCAGACGCTCGGCCTCCTCCTGCGCGGTGCCCAGCATCTCGTCCCGGGTCGCGTCGTCGTAGAGGGCGCCAAAGCTCCGGAGCGAGCTGATCGTGCCCAGGATCGAGGCGAGCGGCGTCTTCAGGTCGTGGCCCAGCGAGGTGAGGAGCGCGGTCCGCAGCCGCTCGGTCTCGGCCAGGAGCCGCGTCTCGTCGACGTCGTGGGCGAGCTGCACGCGCTCGATGGCCACGGCCGTCTGGTCGAGCAGCGCATCGAGGAGCCGGCGCTCGTCCGGCGTCAGGAGCGGCCCGTCGACGTCGCTGCGGATGCCGACGACGCCGAGCTTGCCGCGACCCGTGCGCATCGGCAGGAAGAGCCGCGGCGCGCCCGGCAGGGTGTCCGCCCCCCGGCCGGCCGCCTGGTCCTTCTGCCAGCACCAGGTGGCCGCCGCGAGATCGGCGTCGGAGAGCTGGTCCTCGGGTGGATAGGCCGCCTGCAGGGCCAGGCGCTCGCCCTCGGGCAGGAGGAGCACGACCTCGACCTTGAGCATCGAGGCGATCTGGTGTGCCGCGGCCCAGAGCAGGTCGTCCATCGTGGCGACGCCGGCGAGCTTGCGCGCGAAGCTGTAGAGCGCAGCGCTCCTTGCCGCCTCCTGGCGGGCGACGAAGGTCCGGGCACGGGAGCGTGCCGCAAGCGTGCTCGTGATGATCGCCACCACCGTGAAGACGATGATCGCGGTGACGTTCTCCGGCTGCTCGATGCTGAAGGAGTAGTAGGGTGCGGTGAAGAGGAAGTTGTAGGAGAGGCTGGCGAGGACGACCGAGGCGAGCGCGGGCCACAGCCCGTACCAGAGCGCCACGAGCAGCACCGGTGCCAGAAAGACGAGCGCTATGTTGGGCAGCGCCACATAGCGGTCGAGCAGCACCGCGGCGCCGGCAGCGGCCAGGACGAGCCCCGTCGCCACGAGAAAGGCGAGCGGCTGCAGGGCAGCGCGCCCGGCTCGCGGTGGCACGCGCTTGGGCGGCACCGTCTCGCCGCCCGCCGGCAGCACGTGGACCTTGATGTCGCCCGCCCCGCGGATGATCTCGCGCGGCAGGGAGCCCTTGAGAAAGTCCTTCCAGGCGGCCCGACGCTCGCTGCCGATCACGATCTGCGTGATGTTGTTGGCGCGGGCCCATTCGAGGACCTCCTCGGCCACCTGCTCGCCGGGCAGGACCAGCGATTCGCCGCCCAGACGCTGGGCCAGCCGCAGCGTGTCGGCCACCCGGTCCTGCTCGAGCCTGTCGCGGTGATGGCCGTGCGCGGTCTCGACATGCAGCACGGTCCAGGGTGCCTTCAGCCGATCGGCCAGTCTCTTGGTGTAGCGCACGAGCTCGGCGGCACCCTCGCCGCCATGCACGCAGGCCATGAGCCGCTCGCTTGCGGCCCACGGCCCGGCCAGGCCATGGGCGCGCATGTACTGGAGCATCTGGTCGTCGACGCGCTGCGCCGTCCGCCGCAGCGACAGCTCGCGCAGCGCCGTCAGGTTGCCCGTCGAGAAATAATGCTCGAGCGCCTGGCGCGCCTGCTCCGGCACATAGACCTTGCCGTCGTGCAGCCGCTGGCGAAGCTCGTCGGGCGGCAGGTCGACGAGCTCGATGTCGCTCGTGTCCAAGACCGCGTCGGGAACGACCTCGCGCACCCGGATCCGCGTGATCTGCGCCACGACGTCGTTGAGGCTCTCGACATGCTGGACGTTCATCGTGGTCCAGACGTCGATGCCGGCGGCCAGCAGCTCCTCGACGTCCATCCAGCGCTTGGGGTGCCGGCTGTCCGGCGCGTTGTCGTGGGCCAGCTCGTCCACGATCGCCAGCTGGGGCCGGCGGGCGAGGAGGGCGTCGAGATGCATCTCCTCGAGGATGCGGCCCTTGTACGGCACGCGGCGGCGCGGCACGATCTCGAGCTCGCCCAGAAGCGCAGCCGTCTCGCGCCGGCCGTGGGTCTCGACGACGCCCACGACGACGTCCACGCCCTCGGCCTTGCGCCGGGCCGCAGCCTGGAGCATCGCATAGGTCTTGCCGACGCCAGGTGCCGCGCCGACGAAGATCTTCAGGCGGCCGCGTCCTTCCGCTTTTGCGAGCTCGAGGAGCGCTTCCGGCGATGGGCGGCCGCCAGGCTTGGGCTCGGACATGGGCGCACTATAGGCGGGTGGCGATGCGTGGGGCAGCCTGTCTCGGGCGCCCGGTCGCTCAGTCGGCGGCACGTCCGGCCGAGATCGCGTCCAGGGCGAGGTTGAGGGCCAGCACGTTGACGCGCGGCTCCCCCAGGATGCCGAGCGAGGGCCCCACGATATGCCCTTTCACCAGGCTCTCAACCAGTATCGGCGAGAGCCCGCGCGCCCGCGCCACCATCGGCACCTGAAGAAGCGCGCTCGCCGGCGAGATGTCGGGATCGAGGCCGCTGGCCGAGCTGGTGACGAGATCGGCGGGGATCGGTCCGCGGACGCCTTCCGCGCGCAGCCGCGCGACATCCGCCTTGATGCGCTCGATCAGCGCCCTGCTGGTCGGGCCGAGATTGCTGCCGCCCGAGCTCGCCGCGTCGTAGCCCTTGCCCGCCGCCGAGGGCCGGCCGTGAAAATAGCGGTCGCTCGTGAAGGACTGGCCGATCAGCGCCGAGCCGATCACGCGGCCGTCCCGCTCGACGAGGCTGCCCCCCGCCTGCCAGGGGAAGATGGCCCGGGCGATGCCGGTGACGGCGAGAGGATAGACGAGCCCGGTCAGGATCGTCATCGCGACGAGAAGCACGAGGGCGGGGCGGAGCTGGCGCAGCATCGAGGAATCCTCAGGCAAGGCCCAGGGCGGTGACGAGCATATCGATCGCCTTGATGCCGACGAACGGCACGACGAGGCCGCCCAGGCCGTAGATCAGGAGGTTCCAGCGCAGCAGGGCGGCCGGGCTCACCCGGCGATACTGCACGCCGCGCAGCGCCAGCGGGATCAGGGCGACGATGACGAGCGCGTTGAAGATGATGGCGGAGAGGATGGCGCTTTGCGGCGAGCGCAGGCCCATGACGTTGAGCGCCTGGAGCTGCGGGTAGAAGGCGACGAACATCGCCGGGATGATCGCGAAATATTTGGCGACGTCGTTGGCGATCGAGAAGGTGGTGAGGGCGCCGCGGGTCATCAGCAGCTGCTTGCCGATCGCCACGATCTCGATGAGCTTGGTGGGATCGCTGTCGAGATCGACCATGTTGCCGGCCTCGCGCGCGGCCATCGTGCCGGTGTTCATGGCGACGCCCACATCGGCCTGGGCCAGCGCTGGCGCATCGTTCGTCCCGTCCCCGCACATCGCCACGAGCTTGCCCTGGGCCTGCTCGCGCCGGATCAGCTCGAGCTTGGCCTCGGGCGTCGCCTGGGCCAGGAAGTCGTCCACCCCGGCCTCGGCCGCGATCGCCGCTGCCGTCAGCGCGTTGTCACCAGTGATCATCACGGTGCGGATGCCCATCGCCCTGAGCTCGGCGAAGCGCTCCTTGATGCCGCCCTTGACGATGTCCTTGAGATGGATGACGCCCAGCAGGCGCGCGTCCTGCGCCACCACGAGCGGCGTGCCGCCCGCCTTGGCGATCCGCTCGACGACCTGCTGCAGCTCGGCCTCCGTGGCCCGGTCGGCCCTGCCGCCCTGCGCGCGAACATGCGCCAGGACCGCGTCGGCAGCACCCTTGCGGATCGAGGTGAGGGCGGTGGAGGCGGTGGACGCGCCGCCCGTGCCGCCGGGCTCGGGCCGCTCGAGATCGATGCCGCTCATGCGGGTCTGCGCCGTGAACGGCACGAAGCGGCTGTGCAGGGGCGCCATGTCGCGGCCGCGAATGCCGTAGCGCTCCTTGGCCAGCACGACGATCGAGCGGCCCTCGGGCGTCTCGTCGGGCAGCGAGGAGAGCTGGGCCGCGTCGGCGAGCTCGCGCTCGGTCGTGCCGCCCACCGGCACGAGCTCGGTCGCCTGCCGGTTGCCCAGCGTGATCGTGCCGGTCTTGTCGAGCAGCAGCGTGTCCACATCGCCCGCGGCCTCGACCGCGCGCCCGGACATGGCGAGCACGTTGAAGCGCACGAGGCGGTCCATGCCGGCGATGCCGATGGCCGAGAGAAGCGCCCCGATCGTGGTCGGGATCAGGGTCACGAAGAGCGCGGCCAGGACCAGGACCGATATCCTGCCGCCGGCATAGGCGGCGAAGGAGGGGATCGTCGCCACCGCGACGACGAAGATCAGCGTCATGCCGGCGAGGAGGATGTTGAGCGCTATCTCGTTGGGCGTCTTCTGGCGCTTGGCGCCCTCGACCAGGGCTATCATCCGGTCGAGGAAGGTCGAGCCCGGCGCTGCGGTGATGCGCACCTTGATCCAGTCCGACGTGACGAGCGTGCCGCCGGTCACGGCCGAGCGGTCGCCGCCGCTCTCGCGGATCACCGGGGCCGATTCGCCGGTGATGGCGGCCTCGTTGACCGAGGCCACACCTTCGATGACCTCGCCGTCGCTCGGGATCAGATCGCCCGTCTCGACGAGCACGACGTCGCCGACCTTGAGACGCGATGCCGGCACCTCCTGCCAGCTCGACGCGTGGAGCGAGGCCAGAAGCTTGGCCACCGTCTCGGTCTTGGCGCGACGCAGGGTGGCCGCCTGGGCCTTGCCGCGGCCCTCGGCCACGGCCTCGGCGAGGTTGGCGAAAAGAAGCGTGAACCACAGCCAAAGGACGATCTGGAACGAGAACCCCAGATGGCCGCGGCCGCTCAGGAGGTCGCGCAGGACCAGCACCGTGGTCAGCACCACGACCAGCTCGACCACGAACATCACCGGATTGCGGGCCATCGCCCGCGGGTCGAGCTTCTTGAACGACTGGACGATGGCGGGGGCGAGGATCGCCGGGTCGAGCATCGAGACCGACGGCGCCCGCCTGCGGGCCTGGCCGTGCATGCGCTGGCTCCCGATCAGTAGAGGAGGCCGGCGTTCATGGCGAGGTGCTCCTGGATCGGGCCCAGCGCCAGCGCCGGAAAGAAGGTGAGGCCGCCCACGATGAGGATGACGCCGACGAGCAGCCCGACGAACAGCGGCCCGTGCGTCGGGAAGCTCCCGCCCGTCGCGGGCAGTCTCTTCTTCGCCGCGAGCGAGCCTGCGACCGCCAGCATCGGAACGATCACCATGAACCGGCCGGCCAGCATCGCGAGCGCGAGGGTGAGGTCATAAAAGAGGCTGTCGGCCGAGAGCCCGGCGAAGGCGCTGCCGTTGTTGCCGGTGGCGGAGCTGAAGGCATAGAGGATCTCGGTGAAGCCGTGCGGGCCCCGGTTCGCGATGCCGGCCTGCCCCGCCGGCACCACCGCGGCGATCGCGGTGAGGCCGAGGAAGAAGAGGGGCAGGACGAGCACCGCCAGCATCGTCATCTTGACCTCGCGCGCCTCGAGCTTCTTGCCCACATATTCGGGCGTGCGCCCGACCATCAGGCCGGCCACGAAGATCGTGATGATGACGAACAGCAGCATGCCGTAGAGCCCGGCGCCGACACCGCCGACGATGATCTCGCCGAGGTCCATGTTGATGAGCGGGATCATCCCGCCCAGGGGCGTGAAGCTGTCGTGCATGGCGTTGACGGCACCCGACGAGGCGTCGGTCGTCACGGTGGCGAAGAGGGCCGAGCCGGCGATGCCGAAGCGCGTCTCCTTGCCCTCCATGTTGCCGCCCGGCTGCAGCGGCGAGGGGGCGCTCTCCACCCCCAGGGCCGTGACCGCCGGATTGCCCTGGGCCTCGGCCCAGTAGGTGACGCCGACACCGGCGAGGAAAAGAAAGCCCATGGCGGCGAGGATGGCCCAGCCCTGGCGCTGGTCGCCCACCATGCGCCCGAAGACGTTGGTGAGCCCGGCGCCGATGGCGAAGATCAGGACGAGCTGGACCAGGTTCGAGAAGGGGGTGGGGTTCTCGAAGGGATGGGCGGAGTTGGCGTTGAAGAAGCCGCCGCCGTTGGTGCCCAGCAGCTTGATGGCCTCCTGGGAGGCCACCGGGCCCAGGGCGATCGTCTGCCGGGCGCCCTCGAGCGTGGTCGCGTGCGCATAGGGGGCCAAGGTCTGCGGCACGCCCAGCCAGACGAAGAGCAGTGCTGCGACGATCGAGATCGGCAGCAGCAAATAGAGCGTGCAGCGCGTGATATCGACCCAGAAATTGCCGATGGTCTGCGCCGACCGCCGCGCGAAGCCGCGGATGAGCGCGATCGCCAGCACGATGCCGGTGGCGGCCGAGAGGAAGTTCTGAACGGTCAGCGCCGCCATCTGCACGAGGTAGCTCATCGTGCTTTCGCCGGCGTAGCTCTGCCAGTTCGTGTTGGTCGTGAAGCTGACCGCGGTGTTGAGTGCCAGACCGGGCGCTACCGGACCCAGGCCCTGCGGGTCGAAGGGAAGGAGATGCTGCAGGCGCTGCAGCGCATAGACGGCAAGGCAGCCGACGAGGCTCAGCGCCAGCATGGCCAGGGCATAGGTCGCCCATGGCTGCTCGCGCTCGGCATCGATGCCGGCCAGGCGGTAGAGCAGCCGCTCGACGGGTGCCACGACCGGTGTCAGCAGCGTGCGCTCGCCCGCGAAGACCCGTGTCATGTAGGCGCCGAGCGGCAGCACCAGGGCGGCCACGATGCCGGCAAAGACGAGGATCTGGATCCAGCCGAGAACGGTCATGTCGGGCTGCCCTCAGAACCACTCGGGCCGCAGCAGGGCCAGGAGCAGGTAGCCGAGGATGATCAGGGCGCAGAGGCTGCCCAGCGTGAGGTCGAGGATCATGGTCTCAGGCCCGCTCGCACGCGGCCACATAAAGGGCCATCAGGGCGAAGCCGCCGACGATCAGCGCCACCATCAAGAGATCGAGCATCGAAAGTCTCACTGCCTGTTCGGCTGTGGCAGTGAGGTACGACCGGGCCGCTAAAGGCGCGATGGGCGTCGCGGCGGCGCCCTATAAAGAAAGCATAAATGCCGCCTGTCGGCCGGGCGGCCCGCAGGCCTCGTCTAGCGCGCCGCTGCCAGGGTCGCGCGGAGGCGACGCAGGGTCAGGATGAAGAAGACGGCGCCGAGCAGCGCCATGCCGAGCAGCTGGGGCCAGACGATGCCCAGGCCGGCATCGCGATAGAGGACGGCCTGGGCGAAGGTGACGAAATGCGCCGACGGCAGGACCTGCACCGCGGTCTGCAGGAAGGGCGGCATGCTCTCGATCGGCGTCCGGCCGCCCGAGAGCATGTTCATCACGACGAAGACGGGGATCGAGAGCAGGCCGAACTGCGGCATGGTCGTGGCGATGGTCGAGAGCAGGATGCCCAGCGCCATGATCGCAAAGAGATAGACGCCGGCACCGAGCGCGAAGAGGGCGAGCGAGCCCGCGATCGGTATGCCCAGGAAGCCCTGGACGACGATCTCCAGCGACAAGCAGGGCCGCGATCACGATGACGAGCCCGTTGGCCCAGATCTTCGCCAGCATGATCTCGCAGGACGTCACCGGCATGACCAGCAGATGCTCGAGCGTGCCGTGCTCCCGCTCGCGGATCACGGCGGCACCGCCCAGGATGATCGCCAGCACGGTCACATTGTCCAGGATCTGCATGACCGCGAGGAACCAGCTCGAATGGAGGTTCGGGTTGTACATGGCGCGGATCTGCAGGCTCACGGGCGCGCCCGCCTGGCCCTCGGCACGGCCGACGAACGTCAGGAGCTCGGTGTTGACGATGCTCTGGATGTAGCCGGCGCCGGTGCCGGCGATCGTCATCGCGGTCGCATCGACGTTGAGCTGCAGGACGGGATCGCGCCCGGCCAGCACGTCCTTCTCGAAGCCCGGCGGGATGTCGAGCACGAAGGTGTAGCGGCCGGCGTCCATGGCGGCATCGACCGCCTTGATGTCGATCAGCCTGGGCGGCTGGAAATAGGGCTGCAGGAAGGCGCCGGCGATCGCCGTCGACAGCACCGAATGGTCCTCGTCGACGATCGCGATCGAGGCGTTGCGCAGCTCGGTCTGGACGTTGTGCGCCACGCTGTAGACCGAGAAGGTGAAGGTGAAGACGATGAGGCCCATGAGCACGGGATCGGCCAGCAGGCTGTAGATCTCCTTGATGCCCAGCCTGTAGACGTTGGCGATCCGGCGCATCGGCTCAGCGCTCCTGGCGGCTCAGCAGCAGGGTCGCGATGGCCCAAAAGACGAGGCAGAAGACGATCAGGGCGAGGATGCTCGGCAGCAGCGCCGCAAAGCCCAGCCCCTTGTTGAACACGCCGGCGCTGATCCGCTGGAAGTAGAGGGCCGGAAAGGCGTGGCCGACCACCGCACCGGCACCGGTCACCGTCGATGCCGGATAGAGCATGCCCGAGAAGTTGACCGTCGGGATCATGACGATGATGGAGCTCGCGAAGATCGCGGCGATCTGCGAGCGCACGAAGGTCGAGACGACGAGCCCGAAGCCCGTGGCGGCCGTGACGTAGGCCAGGGCCCCCAGGGTCAATGCCGGCACGCTGCCCGGCAGGTCCAGGCCGAAGACTGCCAGCATCATCGGCACCAGGAGAGCAAAGCTCATCATGGCGAGGGCCACATAGGGCAGCTGCTTGCCCAGCAGGAACTCGAGGCGCCCGGCCGGCGCCGCATAGAGGTTGACGATCGAGCCCAGCTCCTTCTCGCGCACGACGCCCAGGGCCGTCAGCATCGCCGGGATCATGATCAAGAGCATCATCAGCACGCCCGGCGGGATGGCGTACTGGGAGCGGAAGGCCTGGTTGTAGCGAAAGCGCGGCTCGACACTCGCCGGGTAGTAGCGCGGCGTCTCGCCGGTCTCGCGCATCGCAAGGTCGGCCAGGTAGGCCGAGAGCACGCCCTGCGCGTAGCTGCGGACGGTCTCGGCCCGGTTGGTGTTGGAGCCGTCGAGCCACACGCCGACCTCGGGCGTGCGTCCGGTCAGGAGGTCGCGCCCGAAGCTCGGCGGTACCACGATGGCGAGCGAGATCTCGCCGGCCCGCATCCGACGGTCGAGATCGGCGAAGCTCGCGAGCGGCGGGCGCTGGGCGAAGTAGCGCGAGCTCGAAAGCGCCTCGAGCAGCATCTCGCTCTCGCGCGAGCGGTCCTCGTCGAGGGCGGCGTAGGACAGCCGCTCGACGTCGAAGGTGATGCCGAAGCCGATCGCCAGCATCAGGACGAGCGGGCCCAGAAGGGCGAAGGCGATGCGGATGGGGTCGCGCGCGATCTCCATCGCCTCGCGCCGGGCGAAGGCCCAGATCCGCGACGGCGAGAGCCCGCCTCGGCCTGGCGCATGCTGCCTCACCGGCGAGGGCAGCTCGGGCGGCCGTGCTTCGGTCACGGCCTCGGCCCCGGCGGCCTCGAGGCAGGCGATGAACGCCTCCTCGAGCGAGCCGCCTCCGTGCTGCAGGCGCAGCGCCTCCGGGCTGCCCTGGGCCAGCACCTTGCCCGCGTGCATCAGCGAGATGCGATCGCAGCGCTCCGCCTCGTTCATGAAGTGGGTCGAGATGAAGATCGTGACACCGTCCTGGCGGGACAGCTCGATCAGCAGCGCCCAGAAACCGTCGCGGGCGATCGGATCGACACCGGAGGTGGGCTCGTCGAGGATCAGGATCTCGGGCTTGTGCAGCACCGCCACGGCGAGCTGGAGGCGCTGGCGCACGCCCAGCGGCAGGCTCTCGGGCACCTCGCCCGCCGCCTCGCCGAGGTCGAACCGCTCGATCAGCTCCGCGACACGGGCGGTGCGCTGCTCCTTGGGCAGATGAAAAAGCTGGGCGTGCAGCTCCAGATTGTGCCGCACCGTCAGCTCGGCATAGAGCGAGAAGGACTGCGACATGTAGCCGACGCGCCGGCGTGCCGCCATGCCGTCCGCGTCGATGGGCCTGCCGAAGAGCCGCGCCTCGCCCTCGCTGGCGGTGAGAAGGCCCGTCAGCATCTTCATCGTGGTGGTCTTGCCGCAGCCGTTCGAGCCGAGAAATCCGAAGATCTCGCCGGGCTCGATGCGGAAGCTCACATGGTCGACGGCCGTGAAGCTGCCGAAGCGCATGGTGAGGCCCGAGGCCTCGATCGCCGGCGGGCCCGGCCGGGGCTGGCGCTGCGGCAGCGTCACCACACGGTGCCCCCGCCGTGCCGCCTCCGGCAGGAGGGCGACGAAAGCAGCCTCGAGCGTGTCGCCGCCGGCCTGGGCCATGAGGGCCGCGGGCGAGCCCTCGGCCAGGACGCGCCCGCCATGCATCGCGATCAGATGCTCGAAGCTCTCCGCCTCCGACATGTAGGCGGTGGCGACGACGACGCTCATGCCCGGCCGGCGCTGCCGCAGGCGCTGGATCAGCTCCCAGAAGCGCCGCCGCGAGAGCGGGTCCACGCCCGTCGTCGGCTCGTCCAGGATCAGGAGGTCGGGGTCGTGGATCAGCGCGCAGCACAGCGCCAGCTTCTGTTTCATCCCGCCCGAGAGCTTGCCGGCCTGGCGGTCGGCGAAGGGATCGAGGCCCGTGCCCTTCAAAAGCTCGTCGATGCGCTCGCTGCGCTCGGCCGCGGACTGGCCGTAGAGCCGCCCGAAGAAGTCGACGTTCTCGCGGACGGAGAGCGTGGGGTAGAGGTTCCTCCCCAGGCCCTGCGGCATGTAGGCGATCCGGGCGCAGACCGCGTTCCGGTGGCGCGCGTCGCCCATCGGGCCGCCGAGTGCGGTGACCTTGCCCGTCTGCAGCCGGCGCACGCCCGCGACGAGCCCCAAGAGCGTCGACTTGCCGACCCCGTCGGGTCCCACGAGCCCCACCATCCGTCCCGCCGGGATCGCCAGCGACACGCCGTCCAGCGCCAGGGTGCCGCCATAGCGATGCGTCACGCCCTCCAGCGCGGCGATCGGCTCGGCCGGCAGCGTCACGGCAGCTTGACCGCCAGCGATTCCGGCCAGGGCGCGCTCTTGACGATGCGCACCACCGCCACACCGGGCACGCCGGTCTTCACCACCTCCTGGTATTTCAGGAGAATGTCGACCGGGATCTGCACGCGCACGCGGAACATCAGCTTCTCGCGCTCGCTCTCGGTCTCGACATATTTGGGCGTGAACTGGGCCTCCGAGGCGATGAAGGTCACCTTGGCCGGGATCACGTATTGCGGCGCCGCGTCGAGGATGATGCGCGCCTCGGCACCCATGGCCAGGCGCCCGGCCTGGTCGGTCGGCAGATAGATGTCCATGTAGACGTCGGTGAGATCCAGGAGCGAGATGACCCTGCCGCCCGCCGCCAGCACCTCGCCCGGCTCCGCCAGCCGGTACTGCACGCGGCCCTGGCGGGGTGCCGTCAGGGTGTAGTCCGCAAGGTTTGCCCTGAGCGCCGCGAGGCTCGCCTTCGCCGCCTCGATCGCCGCCTCGGCCGAGCTCACCTGCGCCTTGGCGGTGTTGAGCGCCGCCCCCGCCGTGATCTGCGCCGAGCGTCGCTGGTCCAGCGTCTCGCCCGTGGCATAGCCACGGCCGGCCAGGGTCTCCGACCGATTGAGCTCGGCCGTGGCGAGCTGCAGCTCGCCCTGGCGCTGGATCACCAGCGCCTGCGCCTGGACCAGCTCGTGCTCGGCCTGGCTGACGGCGGCCTCGGAGGCGCGCACCTGGGCCTCCAGCTCCGTCGCGTCCATGCGCGCGATCACCTGGCCCTGCTTGACCATCTGGCCTTCGTCGGCCAGCACCTCGGCCACGCGCCCGGCGAACTTCGTCGCCACGTCGATCCGATCCGCCTCGATCCGGCCGTTCGCCCTGGCGAACCCTTCCGGCAGGCTGTCTCGCTGCCTGGCCAGCCAGAGCCAGCCGCCAGCACCCAGGGCGGCCAGCACGACGACGATCAGCCCGATCCGAAATCCACGGCTCATGAGCCCCAACTCTCTGCCGACATCGCTCCCGGCGCTCGTGCGGGCCGAGCGCTCTCTCCTTGGTCCCCGGAAGGCCATCGACACCACCATCTGCCGATCTGGCAAGGCGCTTGGTGCCGCATCGGCGGCTCAGGAGGATGGGGCGGGCGTCGCTGTGTCAGTGAGGCGGGCGCCTGGGCGAGGGGCAGGTCGCAGCGTGGGCCGCGCCCGTCATCGATCGCTGCCGGGCCCGCCCCTCAGAAGATCGGGCTGTGCCAGGATCTCGTCCAGCGACCAGGCGCGCCCCGGAACGTTGCCCTCGAGCCCGTCGACGCAGCTGCAGGGGCTGCCGTGCGGCAGATCCGAGGCCGCCTCGCAAAAGCTCCGATGGGTGACGCACAGCATCTCGCGGCTGCTCGCGTCCGCGGGTGACGGCTGGGGCGCCGCGGGAGAGGCGGCGAGGCCGCCGTCGTTCGCCGCAACGAAAGCCAGCCCCCCGGCGGTCAAGCCCGCTGCAAGTAGAGACGATAGCAATCGAGGGGATCTATTCCACCTACGCATCTTTATGGCCATCTTACAAGACTATATCAACAGCGACCGATATGTACGGGCGGCAGGAAATTTCAATCGCAAACGAAGTGCAGATGGATCAACACAGAGTGTACGGAATCTCACTTGTGCCGATCGATACGGCGTGAGATTCTCACGCTAGCGTAGGATTTCTCTTCGAGCGGCCGCGAGGCGGGGATTGTGGGCGGTCTTTGTGCGTCACGAGGCCCTAGTCGACGATCGCCGTGTGGTCCGCCGCGGCGTGCCGGGGCGCTCTCTTGAACACGACGAGCAGCGGGACCACGGCCAGCACGGCCAGCATCAGGAGCTTGTAGTCGTCGACATAGGCGATGATCTGCGCCTGCTGGGTGATCACGGCGTCGAGGGCGGCGCGCCCGGCGGCGGTCACGGGGCTCCAGAACTGCTCGACCGACGGGCTCGCCAGGCCCGGATTGACCGCCGTGATGTGCTGCGCGATTTCCGCATGGTTGATCTGCGTGTTCCGCGTCAGCAGGCTCGAGACGACGGAGATGCCCACGCTCGAGCCGATATTGCGCGAGAGGTTGTAGAAGCCGGCGCCCTCGGTGCGCTGCTGGGTGGTCAGCGTCGAGAGCGTGGCCGTGCTGAGCGGAACGAAGAGGAAGCCCAGGCCGGCACCCTGAACCACGCCGATGAGGACGATCGCCTCCTGGGACACGTCCGGCGTCCATCCGGTCATCTCGTAGAAGGACCAGGCCGTGAGCCCGAGGCCGATGGCCAGGATGAGGCGGGTGTCGAGCCTCCCGATCAGCCGGCCTGCCACCATCATCGCCATCATGGTGCCGAACCCGCGCGGCCCCATCACGAGGCCGGCGGTGACGATCGGGTAGTCCATGAGGTCCTGCAGATAGGGCGGCTGCAGCGCCAGCGAGGCGTAGTAGGTCACGCCGACGATGGCGATGAAGAGCGTGCCGGCCGCGAAGTTGCGGTCGCGGAACAGGGCCGGCCGCACGAAGGGCGCGTCGGCCGTGAAGGTGTGGACGAGAAAGATGTAGAAGGCGGAGGCGGCGATGATCGCCTCGATGATGATCTCGCCCGAGCCGAACCAGTCGAGCTGCTCGCCGCGGTCGAGCAGCATCTGCAGGGCGCCGATCGTGATGCTGAGCGTCCCGAAGCCCAGCCAGTCGAGCCGGGCATTGTTGTTCTTGGCCGTCTCGGGCAGGAAGGTGGTGATGCCGAGAAAGGCGAGGCAGCCGATCGGCAGGTTGATGTAGAAGACCCAGCGCCAGCTGTAGCTCTCGGTGAGCCAGCCGCCCAGGATGGGCCCCAGGATCGGGCCCACCATCACCGCCACCCCGAAAAGCGCCATCGCCGAGCCGTGCTTCTCCTTCGGATAGATGTCGAACAGCACGGCCTGCGAGAGGGGCACCAGCGCCGCGCCGAACATGCCCTGCAGGACGCGGAACAGCACGATCTCGGTCAGGCTCTGCGCCATGCCGCACAGCATCGAGGCGAGGGTGAAGCCCGCGACCGAGGCGAGGAAGAGGCGCTTGCGCCCGAACCGCCCGGCGAGGAAGCCGGTGGGCGGCGTCATGATGGCCGCGGCCGTGATGTAGGAGGTCAGGACCCAGTTGATCTGGTCCTGGCTCGCCGAGACGCTGCCGCGGATATAGGGCAGGGCCACGTTGGCGATGGTGGTGTCCAGCGCCTGCATGATGGTGGCGAGGATCACGCAGACGGTGATCGCCAGGCGAAGGCCGTCGCCGCCGGCCCGATCGGCGGCCATCAGGCTCCCTTGTGACCCGTGCCGAGGAGCGCCGCCAGGAAGTGCGGCAGGCCGCGCTCATGGCCGGTGTCGACGCTGACCTCGACGCTCATCCCGGCGCGAAGCGGCGGCAGGCCCTTGCCGCTCGTGTCGAGCCGCACGCGCATCGGGATCCGCTGCACCACCTTCACCCAGTTGCCGCTCGTGTTCTCGGCCGGCAGCAGGGAGAACTCCTGCGCCGCGGCCGGGCTGATGCTCTCGACCGTGCCCTGCCACACATAGTCCGGATAGGTGTCGACCGTCACCGTCACGGGCTGCCCCGGCCGCACATAGGTGAGCTGCGTCTCCTTCGGGTTCGCGTCGACCCAGACATGGTCCGTGGCGACGAGATAGAAGGCGGTGGTGGAGGCCGGCAGCGACTTGCCCACCGCCAGCGAGGGGACGTCCGTCACGACGCCGGCGAAGGGCGCCTTCACGATCGTGTGGTCGAGCTCGCGCGCGGCCTCGTCGCGCTCTGCCATCGCCTCGAGGTAGCGCGGATTCTCCTCGACCGGCCCATCCGGCGTGTCGTTGAGATTGGCCGCGATGGCGGCCAGCTGCTGGGTGAGGGACACCAGCTTTTGCTGCGCGTTCTGCAGGTCGCGGTGCGCCGTGTCGTAGGTGGACCTCGAGGTGACGCGCGTGCTCAACAGCTTCTGCTGCCGGTCGAACTGCATCTGGTAGTAGTCGATGTCGTCCTCTGCCTGCTTGATCTGCGCCTTCATGTCCCGGTAGTTGGCCTTGAGCGCGTTCAGGTCCTCCCGGACCATGCCGACCTGGGCCTGCGCCTTGTCGAGCGCGTAGCGGAAGGGCCGGTCGTCGAGCCGAAACAGCACCTGGCCGGCCGCGACGCTTTCGTTCTCCTGGACGTCGATCTCCTTGACGATGCCCGAGACGTCGGTCGAGACGCCGACCTTGTCGGCGTCGACATAGGCGTTGTAGGTCGACACCTCCCGGCCGCCGGTGACGTACCAATAGCCGCCGATGACGAGCGCTATCGGCAGCAGCATGAACAGTGCCAAGCGCACGATCTGGCGGCGCGACAGCCGGCGGCGGCGCGGGCGCGGGGATGGCGCCGGCCTGGGCGGCGCGAAGCCGGTCCCGGTCGGAGCGCCCGGCCGGTCTCGCATGACGTCCGATCCTGACGACGCTTCCTCGGCGGGGTCCGGGCGCGCCGGGATCGTCTCCTGGTCGAGGGCCAAGAAGGCCTCCTTGCATGCCTGAAGCTGCGGGGCGGGAAGCTATTGGTGGCGGATGAAGTTGAAAATCCTATATCTCCTTCATTCACTGCTGAGGGAAGCTCACGAATGCGCCGTGGCGATCTCGCCGATCTCGCCGGCTTCGTCGCCGTGGCCGAGCAGCTCAGCTTCAAGGCCGCGGCCTCGCGGCTGGGCGTGACGCCCTCGGCGCTCAGCCACACGATGCGCAACCTGGAGGAGCGGCTGGGCGTGCGGCTCCTCAATCGCACGACGCGCAACGTCTCCCTGACCGACGCGGGCTATCGCCTGCTCGAGCGCCTGCGGCCGGCGATCGACCAGATCACGGGTGCCTTGGAGGATGCGCACCGGGGCCGGGATCGGCCTTACGGTCGGCTGCGGATCTGCGCGACCCACACGGCCGCCACCGCCGTCATCGCGCCGATCTGGGTCCGCTTCCTTGCGACCTATCCCGAGGTCCACCTCGAGCTCGCCGTGGAGGACGGCCCGGTCGACATCGTGGCGCGCGGCTTCGATGCCGGGATCGCCAGCCGGGACCGGGCGGCGGCCGACATGATCGTCGCCCGCGTGATGGGCCCGATGCAGGTGGCGGTGGTAGCAGCCCCGTCCTACCTGGCCCAGCGGCGCGCCCCGCGCACGCCCGACGACCTGGTCCATCACTGCTGCATCCAGTACCGCCGCGGCATGGACGGCGACGTGTTCGAATGGCCCTTCGAGCGGGGCGGCAGGGCGCGGCGGATCGCCGTCAACGGCCGCATGACCGTCACCGAGCCGGATCTGGCCGTGCGCGCCGCCGTCGACGGCCTCGGGCTCGTCTACACCATCGCCGCCCGTGCGGAGGTCTTCCTGCGCTCGGGTCAGCTCGTCCGCGTGCTGGAGGACTGGTCGCCCGTCTTCGAGGGCCTTTTTCTCCATTATCCCAGCCGCCGCCAGGTGCCGGCCGCATTGCGCGCGCTCATCGACATGATCCGCGAGCCGCGCGGCCCGGCACCCGCCACCAGCTCCGTCGAGAACCCCTTCGTCGACGGGACCCACGCCGACTGAGCCGCCTTGCCATCGTCGATGCGATCGCGCCGATAGCACGCCTCCTGGCGCGCGACGCCGGCTCCGGCTATCCCGGGCACACCCTGTCGCCGGGCGCCGGCGACCCCAGCCTGCGAGATGCTCCTTGGCCGAGACTGCTGCCGGCGACGTCCACCCGATCCTCGAGCCCCTGCCTGCGACGGCGGAGGCGTTCGCACCCTACGGCTTCGTCCTCGAGGCGAGCTCGCCCCGGCCGCTCGAGGTCAATCTGGGCACGGCGCACCGTCACGATGTGGCCGTCCTCGCGACCGACAGCCGCCCCGGCAGCCGGCTCGTCACCTCGGTCTTCGCGACCCAGGAGCAGACCCTGCCGGTGACGCTCGCCATGCTCGAGCGCCATCCCCACTCCGACCAGGTGATCGCCTCCATGCGCGGCGGCCGCGTCGTGCTGGCCGTGGCGCTGCCCGACGAGAAGGGCCACCCGCGCCTCGACACGCTCAAGGCCTTTGTCTTTCAGC
The DNA here is from genome assembly GCA_963735065.1 of uncultured Alphaproteobacteria bacterium. Classification (GTDB taxonomy): domain Bacteria; phylum Pseudomonadota; class Alphaproteobacteria; order Geminicoccales; family Geminicoccaceae; genus CAVTJL01. The sequence continues at coordinate 31,853 of CAVTJL010000002.1, forward strand.
CCGGCAGCGGGGTGATCTATCGGGCCGGCGTGTGGCACCACCCGATGGTGGGCCTCGACGCCGATGGCCTCTTCCTCGTTCAGTCCTGGCAGGACGGCTCGGCGGAGGACTGCGTGGAGGTCGAGATGCCGCCGCACCTGCTGGCAGCAACCCGCTCGTGATCGATAGACGCAGGCGGATACTCGGGCACCGAACGCAATGGACTATCTTCCGGTTCTTCTGACCATCTCGGCCATGCATTGGCTGATGGCGATGCTGCCCGGCCCGAACACGGTCGTGGTGAGCTGGGTCTCGGCCACGTCGTCGCGCGGCCGAGGGTTGCTGGTGGCAGCCGGGGTCGCCGTCGCGTCGCTCTTGTGGGTCGTCTTGAGCCTCTGGGGCTTCGGGGTCTTCCTCCTCGACATGGGATGGCTCTATCGCGTGATGAGGCTGCTGGGCGCTGCCTATCTCGTCTATCTCGGCGTGCGCATGCTTTGGGCGGCGCGGCGCATTCCGGCCGCCGACAGGATCGCCAGCCGGCCGCGGCTCGGCGGCCGGCGCCCGTTCGCGGCGGGCTTTCTCACCACGCTGAGCAACCCCAAATCCGCCGTCTTTTGGACCAGCGCCTTCCTGGTGGCGGTGCCGCCGCATGCGCCGGCCTGGGTCCATGCCGGGATCGTCGCCATCGTCGCTGCGCAGTCCATGCTCTGGTACGGCATCGTGGCGCTGCTTTTCTCCTCGGGCCCGGTGAGGCACCGCTATGCGAGGATGGTCCGCTGGCTCGATCTCGTGACCGGGACGGTGATGATCGGGCTGGGCCTGCGGATCGCGGAGGAGGTGCGGCGCGAGCTGGCGATCAGGGCCGTCAGCTGAGCCCGGAAGCCCGCGCCACGAGAAAGACGCCTGCGAGGATCGCGAGAGCGCCGGTGGCGCGCGCGATGCGGTCGCCGGCGGGGGCCAGGCGCTCGGCCGTGATGGCTGCCGTCACGACGGCCATCGCGCGCAGGTCCATGACGCCCAGTGCCAGAAGAGCGGCGGTGGGGCCGGCGCAGCAGCGGGTGCAGTGGAGGCCGAGACGCAGGCCGTGCCCCAGGGCCGAGGCGGCGTCCGCCCGCAGGCCATGGGCACAGACGGACGACTCCCGGCAGCAGGCGAGCTGGCGCGCCTTCCACGCGGTGAGCTGGAGCGCGCCGGCGATGAGGACGACCAGGCCGGCCACGAGAGGCATGGCGCGCGCCACCGCCGGCAGCCGCATCTCGGCCGCCGCCAGCGCCACCCCCATCGGGAAGGCGGCCATGCCGACCGCCGTCCAAATCAAGAAATAGCCGAGGGCCGCCAGCAGGGTCATGCAAGCGAGACGCACCTCGCCCACACGTGCCAGCGCCCGGCGGTAGCGCTGCAGCATCGGCACCAGGGCGGGCAGCATCATCGCCGCCATCATCACGGTCCACATGCCGAGGAACGAGGCGGCGGCCACAGGCCATGACCGCCCGCAGATGGGCATCCAGGTCATCGACATGACCCAGCCGCCGGGCATGGGCATGCCACCCATGCCCGCCATGGAGTGGCACCAGGCGACGGTCGCCGCGGCGCTGCCGGCGAAGAGCAGCGCCGCGGCGGCGAGGAGGGTCCGGTCCGAGGCCCGCATCGTGGTCATGTCTGTCGACCCTCCAGCACCGGCAGCGCCCCTCAGGCCTGGGCGTACTCGTCGTTGCGGCGCCACCACACGCCCGCCTCGTTGCGGCCCAAGGGCGCGCGATCGAGCCACTGATAGGCGCCCCACAGGCCGTCCAGCCCGCGGGCGTAGGTCGAGTAGGTGTGGTAGACGGCGCCGTCCTCCATGACGAAGGCGCTCATGCCGGGCCGGTCGCGCGTGAAGCTCGGGACGTCCGTGCCGCAGTCAGCGGCGAAGCCCGCGACGGGCGGCGGAGGTGGGCTCGCGTCCATCGCGTGGGCGTTGCGCCGGTAGTTGTACTCGACCTCGCCTGCGCGCTGCTGGGCCTCGGTGAAGGCGACGTTGAAGTCGAAGCTGAACGCGCCGCCGTGCGAGGAGGCCCAGGGGAAGGACCAGCCCAGGCGGCGCTTGTAGGCCTGCAGCTTCTCGAGCGGTGCGCGCGAGACCGCCGTCAGCGTGACGTCGTGGTTCGCGAGGTGGACGGTGAAGCCGTCGAACCCGTCGGCGATCATCGAGCAGGACGGGCAGCCCGCCTTCCAGTCCGGCCCGAACATGAAATGATAGACGAGGAGCTGCGAGCGGCCTTGGAAAAGGTCGGGCAGCGAGGCGGGACCGTCGTCCGTCTCGAACCGATAATCCTTCTCGACCCGCACCCAGGGCAGCTCCTGGCGTCGCCTTGCGAGCTCGTCGCTGCGCCGCGTGAGGTCCTTCTCGGCCTCGAGCAGCTCGAGGCGTGCCGCCAGCCAGTCCTCGCGCGTTCCCGTCATGTGGCTTGTCATCGCTCTCGTCTCCTGCCTTCCGGTCGAGGACGACCGGGCGGTTGTTGGTGACGCGATAGACTTGGTGCCGGGGGGCGGTCCGGTGGGAGTTACAAGTGTGGCGGGATTCTTGTCGCGGGCGCTACTCAGGCATCGGGCAAGGTGAAGACGGGGCAGGGCGCAGCGATGCCGCGCAGCGCATGCTGCCCCAGCGGCGTCAGCGGCTCCTTGACCTCGGCGGCGAGCGCGCCCGAGATCAGCACCTGACGGCCGAGCGGACGGCACAGGCCCTCGAGGCGGCTGACGAGATTGACGGCGGGCCCGATGGCGGTGAAGTCCAGCCGGTCGGCCGCGCCGACATTGCCCCACAGAATGGCGCCCAGATGCAGAGCCACGCCGAAGGGCAGGGGCGGCAGCCCCTGCACCTTCCGGGCAGCGTCGAGATGGGCCATGCCGGCGCGGATGGCGGCGACCGCGCGCAGCGCCGCCTCGCAGGCCTCGCCAGGGGCACCGCTCACCGGAAAGATCGCCAGCACGCCGTCGCCGATGAGCTTCAGCACCTCGCCCCCGAAGGCATGGACCGCCCCGGCGACGCGGTCGAACCAGGCGTCCAGCGCGGCAATCACCGCCTCGGGCTCGCTGGTCTCGGACAGGGCGGTGAAGCCGCGCAGATCGGCATAGAGCAGGGCCGCGCGGATCGTCTCGCCGCGTCCGCGACCCAGGGCGCCGGCCTGCACCCGGGCCGCGCTGCGCCGGCCGAGATAGGCCTCGAGCAGTGCCCCGAGCGCCGCGTCTGCGGCAAGGGCCGCCAGCGGTGCGGCGGCGAAGCGCGCGATCTGGCTCAGCCGGCCTGCCTCGGCGGAATCGAGCGGCCGTGTCGCGGCCCAGCCGAGCCGGGGGCCGTCCGGCGCCTTGCCGATGGTCGCCTCCGTGACCACGCCGAGCCCGGCCAGCCAGCCGCGCCCGGCCTCCCCGGGCGGGCCCCCGGCGAAGCCCAGCGCCTCGATCACCGCCCCGGTCTCGGCCCGCCACAGCCAGGTGCGGCGGGCGACGATCGGATGCGGCACCGCGAGCGTCAGCGCCCCGCCGGCCAAGGGCAGGCCGTCGGCCACGAGACGGCCGCCCAGCTCCGCCAGGAAGCGGTCGGGGCCGGGCGAGGCGGTAGCCTCGTCCACGAGCCAGGCGAGGGATGCCGGCAGCTCCATGTGTCAATCATGCGGCCTGACCCCTCGTCTGTCATTCACGGACGCGCTCAGCCCGTGCGCCCATGAAAGGGGTCCGGCCCGGGATCCCTCCCGGCCCCCGCGACGGCCAGCCTGCCCAGATAGTGGGCCCAGCCTTCCGCATGGCCGGCGCATTGCTCGGCAGTGGGCAGGCCGCTGTGGGTGAGGCGCACCAGCGTGCCATCCGGCTGCTCGATCAGGTCGATCTCGACCAGGCTCGAGCCCGGCGGCACCGCCTCGCTGCCGTCCCAGCCGAAGCTGTAGGCCAGGCGATGCACCGGCACGACCTCGCGGAAGGAGCCGCGGGCGAAGCGGGCGCCGGTGACGTTGACGAGATAGAGCCCGCCCGGCTCCGGCTCGATCTGCGCCTCGGTCCCCATCCAGCGCAGGATCTTCTCCGGATCGGTCAACAGAGCAAAAACCGCGGCAGGCGGTGCCGGGACGTGCGTCTCGCGGCGGACGACGAGGGCCTCTTCCATCGGCCTTCTCCTCGGTTGCAGGTGTCGGATCAATCGCGGCCGGAACTTGCCGCTCGGCATCTCCTTGTCGTTTGCACACCTGGCGATACGACATCGTGCCTCGTGATCGTGCGCTAGACTTGGGGCCGGGCACCGAGCGGCGGGAGTGACAAGTATGGCGGGATACCGGTGGACTCGCTGATCACGGCCGCCGCACGTGCGCTCGCCGCGGGCGACCCTCTGGGTGCCCTCAAGCGGGTGGCGCTGCGCGACGACGCGCCGGCGCTGGCGCTGCGCGGCATCGCGATGGCGCAGCTGGGCGACCTCGATCGGGCGAAGCTCCTCCTGCGCACAGCCGCCCGCGCCTTCGGCCCGAGGGAGGCCGTGGCCCGCGCCCGGTGCGTGGTGGCCGAGGCCGAGGTGGCGCTGGCCTCACGCGATCTGGGCTGGCGTCCGAAGGCGCTCGAGGCCGCGCGGAGAACGCTCGAGCAGCATGGCGATGGCCTCAACGCCGCCCATGCGCGCTATCTCGCCATCAGGCGTCTTCTGCTCATCGGTCGCCTGGCCGAGGCGGAGAGCATGCTGGCCCGGCTCGACCCCGCGATGCTGTCGCCGGCACTCGGGGCCGCCCACCATCTCATCGTCGCGGGCGTGGCGATGCGGCGTCTCAGGACGCGGACCGCCCGAGATGCGCTCGCCCGGGCCGACCAGGCAGCCCGCCAGGCCCGCATCCCGGCGCTGGTGGCGGAGGTCGAGAGCGCGTCCCGCATCCTGGACACACCCGCTGCGCGCCTGATCGCCCGTGGCGAGGAGCGCCCGCTCCTGCTCGAGGAGGTCGAGGCGCTGCAGACGTCGACGGCGCTCGTCGTCGATGCGTGCCGGCATGTCGTGCGTGACCCTGGCGGCACCGTCTCGCTGGCGAGCCGTCCGGTCCTGTTCGCGCTCGCCCGCGCGCTGGCCGAGGCATGGCCCGGCGACGTGCCGAGGGAGGCGCTCGTGGCGCGGGCGTTCGGCGGCAGGCAGGCCGACGAGTCGCACCGCGCCCGCCTGCGGGTCGAGATCGGGCGGCTGCGCGCTGAGCTGCGGCCGCTGGCCGAGGTCGGCGCCACGCCGCGGGGCTTTGCCCTGGCGCCGCGCCGCGCGGCCGAGGTCCTCGTGCTCGCCCGGCCCATCGAGGAGCGGCACGCGGCGGTGCTGGCCCTCCTCGCCGACGGCGAGGCGTGGTCGAGCTCGGCCCTGGCCCTGGCGCTCGCCACCAGCCAGCGCACCGTGCAGCGCGCGCTCGACAGGCTCGCGGCGTCGGGTAGGATTCAATCGTTCGGGCGCGGGCGGTCGCGGCGCTGGATGACCCCGCCGGTGCCGGGATTCACGACGACCTTGTTACTCCCGGCGCCTCTGCCGGGCGACTAGGGTGGCGCCATGAGAAAGACACCCGCCAGGATCCTCGATGCCTTCGGGCCCTTCCCCGGCGCCAGCAAGGTGGGCGGGGTCACCTTCGACGGCCGCCATGTCTGGTTCGCCTCCGGCGACAGGCTGAACGCCATCGACCCCGCGAGCGGGGAGGCGGTGCGCACGATCGACATCGCGGCGCACGCCGGCACCGCCTTCGACGGCCGGCATCTGTTCCAGATCGCCGAGGATCGCATCCACAAGCTCGATCCCGAGACCGGCCGCGTGCTGGCGACGATCCCGGCACCGGGCGGCGGCGGCGATTCGGGCATGGCGTGGGCCGAGGGCTCGCTCTGGGTAGGCGAGTACCGGGCGCGCAAGATCCACCAGGTCGACCCCGACACGGGCAAGGTCCTGCGCACGATCGAATCCGACCGCTTCGTCACCGGGGTCACCTGGGCCGAGGGCGATCTCTGGCACGGCACCTGGGAGGCCGACGAGAGCGAGCTCAGAAGGATCGATCCGCAAAGCGGCGAGGTCCTGGAAAGCCTCGCCATGCCACCGGGCGCGGGCGTCTCGGGGCTCGAGTGCGATGGCGGCGACCGCTTCTTCTGCGGCGGCGCGGACAACGCCCAGGTGAGGGTCGTCGAGCGCCCCAGGCGGCCCTCAGCGCTCGAGGCAGAGGGCAAAAGAGCGCGCTGACCGACCGTCGGCGCGCTCTCGAGCGCAGCTCACAAGAGACACGACCTCGCGGCCCCGGAGCCTGCTACGGCCCGGCCGTCGAAACCGTCCCTCTCGATTACCCAGCGAATCGAAAGCCCGCCACGGGGGCGGGCCTTGCTCGGCCATGCGCGAGGAGGCTAGACCTCGTCGCGCTCGGCCCGCTTGCGCATCAGCTTGCGGTAGCGGCGGATCGCCTCGGCCTTCTCGCGAGCGCGCCGCTCCGAGGGCTTCTCGTAGTGACGACGCATCCGCATCTCGCGATACAGGCCCTCGCGCTGCATCTTCTTCTTCAGCGCGCGCAGCGCCTGGTCGACATTGTTGTCGCGAACCTGAACCTCGATGATGGTACGGCCCTCCAGCTTGCCCCATCCACGGGACGACAAAAGACATCCCCTCTCCTATGAGGGGTTGGGCGCACTATACCGCGATCGCGCGCGGACGCAACGGCGGCCGCGGCCCGCCCTGCACGATGCTCAGATGGGAGAGCCCATGACCCTGCTCAAGATCGCCCGCCTCGGCCATCCCGTCCTGCTGCGCCCGGCTTTGCCGGTGGCCGATCCGCGGGAGCCCGCCTGCCGGGCGCTCGTCCGGGACATGATCGAGACGATGCAGGATGCGGACGGCGTCGGCCTCGCCGCACCCCAGGTCTACCAGAGCCTGCGCCTGATCGTGGCCCTGCCGGTGAGCGAGCGCGACGAGCCTCGCCCCGCCGAGCCGCTGGTGATCTTCAACCCCGAGCTCGTGCTGGAGGATGGCCCGGCGGTGCTCGGCCTCGAGGGCTGCCTCTCGATCCCGGGCCTGCGGGGCATCGTGCCGCGCGCGGAGCGCCTGACCTATCGGGGGCTCGACCGCGAGGGGGTGCGGATCGCGGGCAGCGCCGAGGGCTTCCTCGCCCGGATCCTCCAGCACGAGGTCGACCACCTGGACGGCATCCTCTTCCCGATGCGGATGAAGGACCTCTCTCTCCTGGCGATGACCGGCGAGGCGCACCACCTTCAAGAGGCGTTGCGGGCGGCTGAGTGGAGAGCGACCATGAGCGAGGCGATGCGCGAGCGGCAGGCGCTGCGCGACCGGGTGGGCGAGGCGGCTCTTTCGCATGCCGCCTTCGATGGCTGGGTCAAGCGGACCCTGCATCGTGCGGCCGAGGACGCGGGCGTGGATCGCGGCACCGCGGCGCGCCTCTTTCCGCAAGGTGCCGAGAGCCTGCTCGACTGGCTGGCCGACTGGGCCGACCGGCAGATGGTGCAGGCGGTCGATCCCGAGGAGCTGGCGAAGCTGCCGGTGCGTCGGCGCATCGCGCGGCTGGTGCGCGCCCGCCTGGAGGCCCTGACACCGCATCGCGAGGCGGTCCGCCGGGCGGCGATCGCGCGCAGCATCGACGCGCTTTCCGGCGGCCGCGAGATGTGGCGCACGGTGGATCGCATCTGGCAGGCGGTGGGTCTGCCCGAGGGTGCCGACAAGGGCGTGGGCTTCTACTCGCGCCGGGCGACGCTGGCCGGTGTGGTCACCGCCACCTTCCTCTACTGGCTCGAGGACAGCTCGCCCGACTGCGCCGAGAGCTGGGCCTTCCTCGACCGGCGCATCGAGGACGTGATGCGGCTCGGCCGCGTGACGAGCCAGGTCTCGCACATGGCCGGGCGCATCCCCGGGATGCGCGGCTTCACCCGCACGGGCGGCGGCGCGCATCCCTGAAGGCTGCGTCCGCCGCGCGCCCGGCAGGGAGGCCAGAGCCCGCCGTCAGCCCGGATCGCGCGTCACGATCGGCTCGGGCGTTCCCCGCCATGCCAGCCGCCAGACCGACCCCTGGCGCACGTTCTGGACGAGGCTCGGATGGAAGGCCACGAGGCAGGTCCCGCCATGCCGCCGCACCGAGGGGTAGACGAGGCCGTTGCTGCCCGCCGCGCGCAGCTCGGCCGCGAGCCCCTGGCCCGCGGGATAGCCGACGGCCGGATCGGGATCGAGGCAGGGGGGCGGCAGCGCCTGCCCGCGTAGGTCGTGGAAGGGCCCGATGAAGTCGGCATAGAGCTCGTTGTAGTCGGTGACGTTCTCCAAGCGCCCGACATCCAAGAGCGCCCGGGTGAGGTGGTGGCCCACCTCGGCCAGGGCCGTCTCCGCCTCGAACGCGCAGTACCAGGCCCCGCGATCCTCGCCATTGAAGCGGTTGCCGCCGGGCCGGGTGTGGGTGAAGGCGGCGTTGATCAGCGTGTGGCCCGCGCGGCCGAACACCAGCTCCTCCGGTGCCAGGCCGGCCAGCCCCGTCTGCTGGGCGCGGAGGCGGCCGCTGGTGGCGCTCTCCAGCTCGGCCAGATCCTCGAGCGCGCCCCGGCCCGGCGCCAGCGCCTCGAGCGCCGCCTTCCTGAGGCGGCCCGTGGTGATCAGGCGGACCGTGTCGCGCTGCGCGAGGTCGGTGGTGCCGAGGCTCACAGCCCGCCCCGAAGCGCGTCGACGAGGCGGCGCACCTCGAGCATCGCCGGTATCCCGCCCTCGAGCATGATCTCCAGGGGCGGCCGCCCGCCGAAGAGCGGGTTCCTGCTCGGCAGCCGCACCCACTCGTCCGCCAGCGGCAACGAGAACAGCAGGCGCAGGCCCTTGAAGATGCCGACGAGCGCGCTCACGCGGGTCAGCGTGTCCTGCGAGAGCGTGCCCGACCAATCGCCTTTCTTCATGCGGAACCAGGTCCGCTCGGACAGGTCGCCCAGCAGGCCGCAGACCTCGTCGGTGCTGAGCTGCCACAGGCGGGCCAGACGGACGACCCCTTCGATCGCCGCGGGCGTCAGCCGGGCGCGCGTCGCGTGGTCCGAGAGGTTCGGCAGGGCGCGGGCCGCCGGGTCGAGAGCGTCGTTTGCGGGCCGGACAACCACCATGGCGGTTCTTTCGGATGTCGAGTGCCAATTGGCAGTCAATGTAATGCCATATGACACTCACCGCAAGGAGCATGAGCATGCGCGCCCCGTCCGGGCCCGCTGTGAGGTGCGGCCGCAGGCGCGCTAATAGGGGAGAAGAATGTCGAGGGCCTGGGCGCCGTAGGGCGGCTGCTGGACGTCGGTGATCTGGCCGCGCCCGCCATAGGCCACGCGCAGCTCCGCCATCTTCTCGTGGCCGATGGTGTTCTGGGGCGTGATGTCCTCCGGCCGGACGATGCCGGTGACGAAGACGTCGCGGGCCTCGAAATTGACCCGCACCTCCTGATGGCCCTCGACGACGAGGTTGCCGTTGGGCAGCACCTGGATGATCACGGCCGCCACGTTGAGCCGGATGGTCTCGGCGCGCTGCGTCTCGCCCTTGCCGACATTGGACATCGTGCTCTCGCCGTCGACGAGCTTGCTGGGGTCGACGGCGTTCGGCAGGACGTCCTTGAGCAGGCTCTCGAGGCCGAAGAAGTGCGGCATGCCCAGCGTGTTGCCGTTGTCGCGCGAGCGGTTGCTCTCGTTCGTCACGTCGGCCTTGTCGGCGATCTCCACCGTGACGGTGAGGATGTCGCCGACGCGGCGCGCCCGCTGGTCGCGGAAGAAGCCGCGCGCTCCTGTGCGCCAGAGCGAGTTGGCGCCCGCCGGCGGCTGGCGCTCGGGTGCCGGCATGGGCAGCGACACCGGCCGGTAGCCGGGCTGCTGCACCGGGTTCTGGATGGGCCGCAGCTCGGGCGCCTCGCCGATATGCGACAGCCGGTCGGCGATGTTGCAGCCGCCCAGCGCCATCGTGCCGGCGATGGCGAGGAGGAGCCTGCGCCCGCTCATGAGCCGCTCCCGGCGAGCGGTCCTATCGCCACCTGCTTCACGTCGACGACGGTGGCGCGGATCTCGCGCCGGCTGTCGACATTCTGCAGCCGCACGGCATCGCCCATGGCGCCGTCCTCGAGCGCCCGGCCGCGTGCCCGGAGCTCGAGCCCGTCCTGGGCGTAGACGATGGTGACGAGGTCGCCGCGGCGCACCAGCCGGGGCGGGCGGACGTCGCCGGCGCGCACCGGCAGGCCCGGCATCAGCCGGCGGTCGGTCTCGCGACCGACGAGATCGGCGGCGGCAAGCACCGTGTCCGGCCGAAGCTGGCGCTCGGGAACCCAGGCGAGGTCGACGTCGCGCCGCTCGAGGATCGTGCCGGCGTCGAGCGGACGGGCCGGCACGGGCACCTCCACCTCGGCCTCGGCCGTGCCGGCGAGGTCCAGCCGGTTGGTCGGGCCGCCCTCGACCCGCACCGACATGACGGCTGCGAACCGCCCGGCCGGCGCGTCGAGGCGCAGATCCTCGAGGGTCACGGTGACCGGCGCCGTGGCCCTGTTGTCGAGCGGCAGGCCGGGTGCGGTGGGCGTGAAGGCGAGGCGCCGTCCGGCGCTCTCTCCGGTCCGGCCGTGCGCGACCAGCGCCTCGAACGAGGCCCGGGTGAAGGGCTCGCCCGGCGCCAGAAGGACGCTCGAGGCCGCGGCCCGGACGGATGACGTGGCACCCAAAAGCAGCGCGAGCGCCAGGAGTGGCCGACAGAAGCTGGTCATCGGAGCTGGGTCATCGTCGACATCATCTCGTCGGAGGCCGAGATGACCTTGGAGTTCATGTCGTAGGCCCGCTGGGCCGCGATCAGCGCTGTGATCTCCTGCACCGGGTTGACGTTCGAGCTCTCGAGATAGCCCTGCAGCACGCTGCCATAGCCGTCCTTGTCGGGCGTGCCGGTGAGCTCGGGCCCCGAGGAATCGGTCTCGACGTAGAGATTGTCGCCGGTGGCCTCGAGCCCGGCCGGATTGGCGAAGGTCGCGAGCTCGAGCTGGCCCAGCGTGGCCAGCGTCGTCTGGCCCTGGATCTTGGCCGTCACCTGGCCCTGGGCGTTGATCGAGACGTCGGTCGCATCCGACGGCACGGTGATGCCCGGGCTCACCGTGTAGCCGTCGGCGGTGACGATCAGGCCGTCCGGGCTGAGCTGGAAGTTGCCCGAGCGGGTGTAGGCGATGGTGCCGTCCGGCTTCTCGATCGCGAAGAAGCCTTCGCCCTGGATCGCGAGGTCGAGCTTGTTGCCGGTGTCGACCAGCGCCCCCTGCTCGTGGACGCGGTAGACCGCGGCCGTCTTGACGCCCAGGCCGATCTGCACGCCTGCCGGGACGATCGTGCCGCTGTCGGAGGATGCCGCACCGATGCGCCGCTCGCTCTGATAGAGCAGGTCCTGGAACTCGGCGCGCCGGCGCTTGTAGCCGGTGGTCGTCATGTTGGCGATGTTGTTCGAGATCACCTCGACATTGAGCTGCTGCGCCATCATCCCGGTGGCGGCGATATTGAGCGATTGCATCGGCCTTTTGTCTTTCCGGTCCGGGGTGGCTAGCTCTGGGCGCCGGCCAGGGTCTGGATGGCGCGGCGCTCGAGGTCGTGGTGCGCCTCGAGCATCTTCTGCGTGCCCTCGAAGGCGCGCTGCGTGTCCATGAGGCGGGTGAGCTCCAGGATCGGCTTGACGTTCGAGCCCTCGAGCATGCCCTGCTCGATCCGCGCATCCTCCGCCGGCCGGGTCGCCTGCGTGGTCGCGAAGAGCCCGTCGCCCTCGCGCTGCATCGCCTGCTCGTCGGCGACCTCGACCGGCTGGATGCGCCCGAGGCTGCCCTTGCGGGTCGAGACGGTGCCGTCCTGGGCGACCGTGACGGGCCCGGCACCGGCCGGCACGGCGATCGGCGAGCCGCCATCGTCGAGCAGCGGGTCGCCGGCCGCCGTCGTGATCTGGCCGTCCGCGTCGAGCTCGAGATGGCCGTCGCGGGTCAGGCGCACGCCGGCCGCCGTCTGCACCTGAAAATAGCCCTTGCCCTGGATCGCCAGGTCGAGCGGGTTGCCGGTCGCGGCGAGCGGCCCGGCGCTGGTGTCGCGCGTCCGCCCCGGATCCCCGACGAAGGCCGCGGATCCGCTCGCGCCCAGGCGCTGGAGCACGGAGGCGAAGCGCATCGTCTCCGCCTGGTAGCCCGTGGTCGACGCGTTGGCGATGTTGGCGGCGACGGTCGACATCATGCGCTCGAGCGCCATCTGCCGGCCGAGCGCCAGATAGGCTGTGGTGTCCATGGGCCCTCTGTGCCGTTCGCCACTCCCTTCAGCAGGGATCGTGCCAGCACCGGGATTACCGGCTTTGCGGGGTAGGGCGGGCCGCGAGGCGGCACACTCTGCCCGGCAGCTTCTGCCGACCCGGCAGCGGGCGGGCCATCGCTAACGGCCCCTTAACCATCACCCGATAGAAGAGAAGCCAGCGCTGGCTGGTCGCCCGCCCGGCGGCCCTGGACGAGGAGGAGCGGCACGCCATGGCCGAGGAGACGGAGCCGACCGCGACCGACAAAAAGGGCGGCGGGGGAGGGCGGCGCAGGCTTTTCTTGATCCTTGTGGCCGGCGTCCTGTCGGTCGGGCTGGGTGGCGGTGCTGCGGCCTATGCCTTCGGGCTCCTCCGGCTTCCCCACGCAGCGGCCTCGGCCGAGCCCGCGGAGGCGCCATCGGAGGCTGCCGGTCACGGTGCCGGGGCCGAGGGTGGGGAGCACGGCGGCGCCGCGCACGCGGCACCGGTCTTCGTCGACCTGCCCGACATCCTGGTGAACCTCAAGGGCTCGCCACAGCGGGCGCGCTTCTTGAAGCTGCGCATCTCGCTCGAGGTCAAGAACGCCCAGACGGCCCAGCGCGTGCAGGCGCTGAGCCCCCGCGTCCTCGACAGCTTCCAGCTCTACCTCCGCGAGGTGATGCCGGACGAGCTCGACGGCGCGCAGGGCATGGAGCGCCTCAAGGAGGCCCTGCTGATACGCGTCGACCGGGCGATCGATCCCGTGCGGATCGATGGCGTCCTCTTCAAGGAGATGCTCGTCCAATAGGGCGGGCAGCGGGAAAGGCCATGATCGAGCGAGCGGCACCCAGGCCCGGCATCCTCGCACTGATCGGTGCCGTGGCCTCGGCCCCCGCCCGTCTGCCGATGCTCGAGACCGCTCTCGAGCGTCTCGAGCAGCAGCTGCGGACGACCCTTCGCGGTCTCGGCGGCGGCGCCGTCGAGGTCGAGGTCGAGCCGCTCGAGGCCGCAAGGCTCGGCCAGCATCTGGCGAGCCTGCCGGAGCGGGCCGTCGTCGCGTCCTTCGAGGCGGCCGATTGGGGCGGCAAGGGCTTCGTCGTGGCCGACGGCGCTCTCGTCGGCCTCGCCGTCGACCTTTTTCTCGGCGGGTCCGGCCCGGCGGCACCGCTGGCCGAGGGGCGGCGCCACACCGCCATCGAGACCGCGCTCGCAGAGCGCCTCATCCGCATGGCGATCGAGGAGCTGGGCCGCGCCCTGGCGCCCGTGGCGCCCACGCGGCTCGAGCTCGGGCGCATCGAGACCGACCCGCGCTTCCTCGCCCTCGACCGGCCGGCGGACGGCTGCGCCCTCGCCCGGGTGCGGGTGGCGCTGGGCGAGCGGCGGGGCGTCTTGGAGATCGTCCTGCCGCACGGCACGCTGGAGCCGGCGCGCGGGCGGCTGGCCCAGCCCTTCGCGGGCGACCGCCTCGGTCACGACCCGGTCTGGGCCCGCCATCTGGCACAACGGCTCTGGGAGGCCGGCATCGCGCTCGAGGCGGTCCTCGAGCCCCAGGCGCTGCCGCTGCGCGAGGCGCTGGCGCTCGAGGTCGGCAGCGTGCTGCCGCTCGCCGCATCGCCCGACGCGACCGTGGCGCTGCGCCACGCCGGTCGGACCATCGCCACCGGCAAGCTCGGCCGCGTCGGCGAGCGGGTCGCGCTCCGCATCGAGGAGCGCCTGCTCGGCGAGGGAGAGGGTGCCGATGGCTGAGGCGGCAGGGCAGATCCTCTTGATGGCGCTCCTCGTCGCCACGATCGTCTGGTGCGTCCTCGTGCATCGGCGGCTCGGGCGTCTGCGCGCGGATGGCGGCGAGCTCGCGGCCATCATCGCCGCCCTCGACGCCGCGACCGCGCGGGCCGGTGCCGTGGTGGGCGAGCTCAGGGCGGTGACGACGGAGGCGAGCGGCCGGCTCGCCGAGCGCGACGGTGCCGCCCAGAGGCACGAGGCCGAGCTCGGCCGCCTGATCGAGACGGCAGGGCGCGTGGTACGCCGGCTCGAGAGCGGCATCGGCCAGGGCATCCGCACGCTGGCGGAGGCGCGCACCCGGGCGGACTTCCCGTCATCGCCGGAGCGCGAGCCCGCCCCTCCGGCCGCCCTGGGCGACCAGCGCGTCGCGGACAAGGCCGAGGCCATCCTCGAAGCGCTGCGCGGCCTGCGCTGATGCGGCCGGTGCTGCCCCCGGACGGCGCGCGTCAGCGGCCCGACGCGCGCCTCGCCTCTTGGACCCTGGGCCGCCTCCGGCTTCCCGGCCCGCTCCTGCCGGCTGCGGTGGCGGCCCTGCTGGCGCTGGGCCTCCGCCTTCCGGACCTCCTGCCGCCATCGCCGCCGGCGGCGCGCCCGGGCGTCGAGGCAGCGCTGGGGTCGAGGGTCAGGACGGCGCCACCCTTGCCTCAGGCGCTCGAGGCGGTGGAGGTGCCCGCGGACGAGGCGGGCGGCGCATGGCCGGAGCCTGCGGCCGGCCCGGCCGACGCCGGCCCCGCCCGGGAGGAAGCGGAGACGGCCTGTCCGGCAACGCCGGCCGCCATCGCCGACGTGGCCATGGAGGCGCGGCGGCGGCGCGACGCGGCGCTGCGGCTCGAGAAGGAGCTGGCGGCGCGCGAGGCGGCCCAGCGGGCCGAAGCGGCGCGGCTGACGGCGCTCAAGGCCGAGCTCGACAAGCGCACGGCCCAGGCCAGGGCCGAGGACGCGGCCCGCATCGGCCAGCTGGTCAAGGTCTACGAGGCGATGAAGCCCAAGGACGCGGCCCAGGTCCTCGAGCGCCTGGAGATGCCGGTGCTGCTGCCGATCGCGCTGCACATGCGCGAGGTCAGGCTGGCGCCGATCCTGGCCGCGATGGATCCGACGAAGGCCCGCGCCGTGACGGTGGCGCTGGCGGCACCGGGCGGGACGTCGCCCTGAGCGCGGCGGTCAGGCCGGCGCGGCCCGCGACGCGATCGGCTTCACATATTGCGGCCCGCTGTCCCAGGGGAAGAGGATCCAGGTGTCCTGGGAGACCTCGGTGATGAAGGTGTCGACGACCGGGCGCCCCGCCGGCTTGGCGTAGACCGTGGCGAAGTGCGCCTTCGGGAGCATGTCGCGGACGATGCGCCCGGTGCGGCCGGTGTCGACCAGATCGTCGACGATCAGCCAGCCCGTGCCGTCGCCCTCGATGCGCTTCAGCACCTCGGCGTCGCGCTGGCGGGTGTTGTCGTAGGAGCTGATGCAGACCGTGTCGATCACCCGGATGTCGAGCTCGCGCGCGATGATGTGGGCGGGGACGAGGCCGCCCCGCGTCACCGCGGCGATGCCGTGCCACGGGCCCCGCTCGGCCAGCCGCCAGGCGAGCGCTCGCGCATCGCGATGGAGCTGCTCCCAGGAGACCGGGAAATAATGGGTCGGTTCCTCGCTCACATGCCGTCTCCGGGGTGCCGTCCGTCGGGGATGGCCTGAAGTGGCGAGGCGGACCCGGCCTTGTCAAGATGTGCCAGCCGGGCCGGCCGACTGTACAGGCGGGCATGGCGTCCATAAACTCCCCCGACAAGAAACCTTCCTCCGACAAGGCACAGGGAGTAGGGCCATGGAGCTGGACGAGGAGCGGCAAAGGCCACAGCCCGGCCTGCCTCGGCCGCTGGTCGGGCTCTCGGTCGACGAGCTCGAGGCCTACAAGGCCGCGCTGAGGCTCGAGATCGGCCGGGTCGAGGCGGAGCTGGTCAAGCGGAACGACGTGAGAGGCGCCGCCGAGGCGCTCTTCAAGCGGCCGCCCGGCTGAGCCGCCCCCAGCCGAGCCGGGGTGGCCCATGACGAGCTTCTGCGCGGTCTGTGGCGGCACGACGGAGCGCCTGCAGCCCGAGGGCGACGATCGCCTGCGCGACGTCTGTGCTGCCTGCGGCAACATCCACTACCTCAACCCGAAGATCGTCGTCGGCTCGGTCTGCACGCTCGACGGGCGCCTGCTCCTGTGCCGGCGGGCGATCGAGCCGCGCATCGGCTTTTGGACCATCCCGGCCGGCTACATGGAGGTGGGCGAGACGGCCGAGGAGGGGGCGATGCGCGAGGCCTGGGAGGAGGCGCGGGCACGCATCGCCATCGACGGCCTCATCGCCGTCTACAGCGTGAGGCGGATCGACCAGGTGCAGCTCCTCTACCGGGCGAGCCTGCTCGACGAGCGGGTCGAGGCGGGACCGGAGAGCCAGGAGGTGCAGCTCGTCGCCTGGGACGCCATCCCCTGGGACGAGCTCGCCTTTCCGACCGTGCATTGGGTCCTGCGCCGTGCCATCGAGCTGCGCGGCCGGGAAGGCCCGCTCATCACGGTGGGCAATCCGATGCCCTCCGAGCCCGGCAGGCCCGTCACGGACGATTGACACAGCCCCTGGACCTGCTATTCGCGCTTGCCATGCTGAGACGCCACGAATCCGCGGGCTATGCCATCGACCGACGACGACGCACGCCGGTGCTGTCGCGCGTCCTCCGGTCGGGGCCCTGCTGAGCGGCGAGCAGGCAACCGGCGACCGGTCGATCCTCCCGCCCGTCTCGCCGCCCGAGCTACTTCCCATGTTTCAGATCCGTGCCGAGGCGCCGGGCGACGGTGCTGCGATCGAGGCCCTTCTCGACGAGTCCTTCGGCATCCGGCGTCACACCAAGATCTCCTATCGCTACCGGATCGGCCGGCCGCCGGTCGAGACGCTGAGCCTGGTGGCCTTGAAGGGCTCCACCCTGGTGGGCTCGATCCGCTACTGGACGCTTCGGCTGGACGAGCAGCCGGCCCTTCTTCTGGGCCCGCTGGCGATCGCACCGCATCTCAGGGGCGTGGGCATCGGCCGGGCGCTGGTCCGGGAAAGCCTGGGCCGGGCCGCCGATCTCGGCCATCGCCTCGTCTTCCTGGTGGGCGATCCGGCCTATTATTGCCGCTTCGGCTTCACGCCCGCCCCCGCCGGGATCGTGATGCCGGGCGAGGATCCCGCAAGGCTGCAGTGGCTGGGCCTCGCCGGCGCCGCGGCGCCGGAGGCGGGCGGCCTGCTCCTGCGCGACGGCGAGGAGAGCCCGGCCGGCGCGGACGAGGGTGCCGCACGCCCGGATCTCGCCCGACAAGCCTGGAGCCCGGGAGACCTCGGTCCATCCCTCGGCGGGCCCCGGCCAGGGGCGCGGTCCGCGCGCCCGGGGATCGGCCTCATCCGCCACGCCCTCGACGCGGGCGCCCAGGGGATTCTTGCCTAGGGATCGCTCGAGCCGGTGATCGGTCGCTTGGCGGGCAAGCCGGCCCGGATGCGGCCGCTCGGCAGACGGGAGGTGGCACCCGCTGCCGAGGCCGCCCGATGGCGATGCTCGTCGCTCCCGGCTCAAGGCAGGCTGGGCCCGGCCGGGGGATGGCTCTGCGAGCGATCGATGGAGCCGACCCGCAGGACGAGCGCGGCCACATCGCTGCGGCCTCGCCCGCGCAGCGCTTTTCCTACCTCGATTTCACTCGCCCCCGCCGCCCGTCGCGGGGAGAGTGGCAGGAGGCCGTCTTGTCGATGCTGCGGCCCACGAACGGGAGCCGCGCGGGATGGACGTCGACCCCTTGGGCGAGAGCGATCTCGGCGTGGCGCTGGTGCAGGCGGCGTGCGAGCTCGGTCGGGCATCTCAGGCGCTCCGGCGGGTCAGGCAGGCGGCGAGCCTGAGCGTCGTCGCCGCCTCGGGGGCGAGCCCCATCGCCCAGCGCGCGGTGACGGGCGTGTTGGCGAGGCGGACGGCCCTGGCGGCTGCAGGAGCGGAGCGCGCCGTCGTCGAGGCCGAGGGCCTGATCTCCGCCCTGCGCGCCGAGCTGGCAGCGCAGGCGACGCCCGCGCCGGCGGCGGCCCGCCCCGCAGGCGTCATCGCCGCGCCTCGCGGGCTGAGGCGGGCGATCGCGGGCCTTTGGCCCTGGCGGTCCCATCTCCTCTGGAGCGCCACGCTCTTGTGGCTGGACGGCTC
Organism: uncultured Alphaproteobacteria bacterium; assembly: GCA_963735065.1. Lineage (GTDB taxonomy): Bacteria > Pseudomonadota > Alphaproteobacteria > Geminicoccales > Geminicoccaceae > CAVTJL01. The sequence goes on from CAVTJL010000002.1 coordinate 50,019, forward strand.
GGCCCTCGTGCAGCTGCCCGGCACCTGATGCGCCCGGGTCGAGCGCCGATCCGATCCACCCGCCGATCCGATCCACCCGATGAGCGCCGTGGCGGCGCGCGATGGTCGATGACGAGCACGCGCCACGGTCGAGGAAACGGACCCGAGGCGCCGCCGGCCCTCGGGCCTAGCCGAAGATGTCGCGCAGGCGCGGATGGGCCGTGATATCCGCCACGCCGCCGAATGCCGTGCCGTCCCAGCCCGCCTCGCATGCCAGTCTCGCTATCTCCGGCTGGTCGTCGAAGAACAAGGGCCGCTCCTCGATGTCGATCGCCAGCGCATGGTTGATCGCCTCGAAGAACCGCCTGTCCTTCTTGAGGTAGCCGATGCTCGCGCTGTAGAACATGCCATCGAATCGTTGACGAAACCCCAACGTCTCCCAAAGAAATCTGGCGCGGTGATGCTCCTGGCCGGTCGCCAGGAAGAGCTGTGCCTCACCTCGCGCCCGGATCGCCTCGACGGCCTCGAGGACCGCGGTGTCGAGGCGCGAGTCTTTTCTGAACCAATAGTCCATGAAGTCGGCCACGCTGCCCTTATAGCCCACGTCGGGAAGAACCAGGGCCAGCGCGTCCTTCAGGTCGCGCCGGCCCATCACGCAGGCCTGCATCGGCGATTCCGCCCGGTTCCCCGGCGTGCCGAAGAAAAGACGCTGGAAGGCCTCGCGATCCACGCCGAGGTCCGCCTCGATCGTCAGATCCCAGGGCTTGCGGCGGGCGCTGTCGGCGTGCCAGCCGTCGATCAGCACGCCGTCGACATCGAAGAATATCTTCATTGCCTCACCGGGTCGGGGGCGCCCTGCGCTCGGACGCGAGGATGCCCATGATCAGGTCGTCGTGGCGGGTGCCGTCGACCAGGGCCGACTCGCGCTCGCGACCCTCGACGACGAAGCCGCAGCTCTCGTAGCAGCGGATCGCCCGGATGTTGTAGGCGAGCACGCGCAGATCGACCCGGTGCAGCCCGAGCACGTCGAAGGCATGGGCGAGGACGAGACGCACCGCCTCGCGACCGAGCCCGATCCCCAGCTTAGTGGGATCATAAAGGCCGATCGCCAGACGCGCCCGGCCGTCATGCTCGTTCAGCCCATCGAGGCGCGCCTCGCCGAGCAGCCGCCCCTCATGCTCGACGATCCAGGCATGCGGGTGCGCGCGCAGCGCGTCGAGCCAGCGCTCGACCGCCTCCGCCGTCAGCGGCGGGAGAGGGCGGGCGGTATCGCCGCCGAACATGCGCACGATCCCGGGATCCCGGCCCAACGCCAGCCGCGCCTCGACATCCTCGGGGCAGGGCTGGCGCAACCGTATTTTTGCGGGCGACAGGCTCAAGGCAGGCTCGATCCGCTCCTGACCCCGTGAGCCCGGGCCATGGCCGGCCGATGCTCCAAGGGCGCGTTCCTCATCCGACGGGACCTCGACCGCTGCTGCGGCAGGCCGGCGCTGCGGCACGAGCCCCCGTCAGGCACCGAGGCTTCTGTCAGTATCGCCCCGCATGGCGGGCGGCAACCTTCCCATGACCCGGCTTGGCCGCTCGGATCGCTGACGCTGTCGCTCAGCGATAGACGAACGCCGCGTGCCGATGAGAGACGCCCGATGCCGACCGTGCTCGCAAGCCTCCACGTCGACCGCGACGGCTGGGTCACCCGCGGTGTGCCGCCGGACGTGCCCCTGGCGACGATACGGCGCCGCTCGAGGTGCCGGCGCTGGATCGGCCAAAGGGCCACGCCAAGCTCGATCTTCTGCT
>CAVTJL010000003.1:0-204689 GCA_963735065.1 uncultured Alphaproteobacteria bacterium
GCCTTCTGCCTACCCCTCGCGTTCCCCCGCCTCGATGCCCGCGGCCCGCACCGTGCGGCTGGCGCGGCGACTCGCCGGCGGCATGACGCCCGCCGAGGTCGCCAGGCACGAGGGCACGGACGAGGCCGAGATTCTGGCGCTCCTCGAGGACGAGAAGTTCCAGAAACACGTCGCCTACTACCGGCACGAGGCCGAGCTGCCCGAGGACGAGCGCGAAGAGATCCTGATCAGGACGGCGTTCGCCAGCCTCCAGCACCTCGCCGACATGGGCGACACCAAAGCTCTTTTGTTCCTTACCTACGAGGGCAACCGCGGCCGGCATCCGGAAAACCGCCTGCGCCGCCTCGTGACGCGCACGACCGACCGCGATCCCGAGCTCTGTGCTGGGGACGAGATCGGCGCGGAGCCGGTCGACGACGCCCCCGCGTCGGAGCCTTCCATCCAGGCGTCGAAAAATCCCGTCGCCGCCGAGCTTGTCTCGGACCTCCTCGCCTTCGCCCGGAGCAACCCGGACGTGGCCGACTGGGTCCTGCGCTACGCCGAGAGCCGCCACGCCGCGCTGGGAGAGAGCGGGGCCGGGGCGGTGGAAGAGCAAAAAAGGAGAGCGAAAGACAAAAAGACCATGCCACCCTAGGGGTAGGGCGCCTTTACTTGTCACCGCCCGGCTCGACCGGGCGGTCAGGTGGCGGGGAGCAGGCGACTGCTATCCCATCGCGCCGTGTCACCTGATCCTCCGGTCACGCCGGAGGATGACGGGAAAGGTGCATGTTCATGCTCTATTCTTGTCACCCTCGTGCCCCGACGCGAGGGTCCATGTCCCGGCGCGATGTCGCGAGCGTGCGCATGGATCCTCGGGTCAAGCGCCCGAGGATGACACGGAAAAGCGGCCGGCGTCGACCCGTTGGCCCCCCGATCACGCCGTGGGATGACGGAAGAAGCGCGCCCTCGCGTCGTGTCGAGCACGCGGGCGACAGGAACGAGCAGCCGGCCGAGCCCTGCTGGGAGAGAGCAGGGCCGAGGCGGTGGAGGAGCAAACGAGTAGCGTGAAAGGAGTGAAGATCAACAAAGTATAGTGACAGAAGAGCAAGCCGACCTGCCCCCACGGGTCATCCCCCGCCTTGAGCGGGGGATCAACTGCCGGTCGCGACGCCACGCCATCGTGGCCAGCCTCCTGCAGTTGGCCCCCCGATCACGTCGGGGGGCGACGAAAGAGAGGACGTGGCGCGATGTCTTTTTTCTTGTCACCCGACGGCTCGACCGGCGGGTCAGATGACATGGACTACGCGACTACGTCCCGTCGCCCCGCGCTAACTGGTCTCACGGCCGGCATCCCGCGATGACGTAAGAAGAACGCCCTGGCGCGACCTCGTCTCTTCTTTGTCCCCTCGTGCCCCGAGCCGCCCCCCGACAAAAAGTGAGAAAAAGGCGGTGGGGCGGGGAGGCCCGTGGCCGGGTCTCGGGAAGGCCCTTGAGCGCGGGTGATTCTTAGCACTGCGCAGGCGGCGGACGGGATGCTATAGTAAAATTTACTGCATCCGTTCGCGAGGGGCGTGCCATGACGAGCGCGCTGCGTCGGTTGGGCCTGAGCCTGCTGGTCGGCATCGGTGGGATGCTGTTCGCGGTCTCCGAGCCCGGCTTCTCGCTCGAGGAGCAGGTGGGTCTCGATCTGCTGTTCGGCGCGAGGGGCGTGAGGTCGCCGCCTGACGATGCGGTGATCGTGCGCGTCGACCGTGACGCGATCCAGCGGCTGCGCGGGCTGCCCGACGACCCGGAAGCCTGGCCCGAGCCGTTGCGCGGCTGCGGGCGGCGGGTGCCGGGGCTGGTCGCGCTGTTGAGCGTCACGGCGCCGGAGGACCTGCCGCGCGGCCTTTATGCCTGTCTCGTGGGCGAGCTGGCGAGGCGCGGTGCCGGCCCCATCGTCTTCGACATCCTCTTCGCCGAGAGCCCGCGGCGCGAGGTGGGCGTGCCCGAGCTGGCGGTGGCGCTGAGGAGGCATGCGCGGGTGGTGCTGCTGGCGGGCGCCGTGCGCGCCTGGCTGGCGCCGGCCGAGGGCAGGGGCGCGGCGCCGCTGCAGGCGGACATCGTCCAGCTGCCCGACCGGCGCCTGCGCGCCGCGGCCGCGGCCTCGGCCACCTTCCTGCTGCCGCACGCGGCCTCGCGGGTGAACCAGTTCTGGGCCTACAGCCCGGCCGTGCCGGACCCGGCCCAGCTGCCGGTCCGGGCGCTGGAGCTGGCGAGCGGCGACGCGCTGATGCGGCTCTCCGTGCAGCCCGCCGCCGCTCTCGGCCCGGCCGACCCGGCGCTGGCCCAGCGGGACCGCCGCATCCTCGAGGCCCTCGCCCGGGTGCGGCGCGGCCCCGCCTACTACTACGCCTCCTTCTATGGCCCGCCCGGCACGCTGCCCTCCTACTCGATCGCGGACCTGCTGATCGAGCCGGCCAAGCAGCCCGCGGTCGCCGGGCGCACCGTCTTCGTGGGCCAGCAGGAGCTGCGCATCGCCCAGTCGGCGGACAGCTTCCCCACCGTCTTCAGGAGCGAGCTCGGCATCCTGATGAGCGGGGTCGAGATCGCCGCCACCGCCTACGACAACCTCGTCCACGACGAGACGCTGCGCCCCATGCCCGAGGGCATCCGCGCCCTCATCGTCCTCGCGATGGGCACGGGCCTGACCTTCCTCAGCTGCAGCGGGGGCCTGTGGCGCGGCCTGGCGCTCGCCGGTGCTGCCGCCGTCACCTACACCCTGGGCGTCACCGCGCTTTTCATCGGCTACCGGATCTGGCTGCCGCTCGTCGTGCCGGTGGGGGTGCTGCTGCCGGTGGCGGTGCTGGTCGGGCAGACGGCCCACTATGTGGGGGCGGCGCGCTGGCTCGGCATCTACGCGCCGCGCCTCTTGACCCGCCGCCTGCTGAGCGGCGACGAGCGCTACACCATGGCCGCGCGCACCGGCGAGGCCACCGTCATGATCACGGACATCGTGGGCTCGACCACGCTCTTCGAGCACCTCCCGCCCGAGTCCGCGGCGCGCCTGGTCAACGAGCACTTCACGACGCTCACCGCCATCATCGAGGCGGAGGGCGGCACGGTCGGCGACTTCGCCGGCGACGGCCTCCTGGCCTTCTGGGGGGCGCCCGAGCCCTTGGCCGACCACGCCGCCCGCGCCTGCCGCGCCGCCCTGGCGATCGCCGCGGCCCTGGAGGCGGAGGGCCGGAAGGCGTCGCCGGGCGGCATGCCGCCGATCCGCGTGCGCATCGGCATCAACACGGGCCCCGTCTCGATGGGCAATGTCGGCTCGCCCGGCCGCAGCACCTACGGGCTCGTCGGCGACACGGTCAACGCGACCCAGCGCATCGAGCAGCTCGGCAAGAGGCTGTGTCCCGACCGGCCGCCCGCCGCCATCCTGATCAGCGCCCGAACGGCCGCCGAGGCGGGCCGCGGCTTCGCCACGATGGACATGGGTCGGCACGAGGTGGCGGGCAGGTCGGATCCGATCGGCGTTCTTCGCCTCTGTGGCGGCATCGGCACAGCCCCGTCGGCGCGACCGGCAACATCCACGGCGGGGGTCGGCCACGCCCATCAGGCGCCCTGAAGGAGGCACCGGCGCCACGAGCCACACGAGCAGGCATCCGTTCCACTCCTCAACCTCAGACCTTCGCTCGAGCCGGAGAATTGAAGCGAGCATCCAGGAGAAAGCCCCAGAAGGAGCAAAGCCGTGACCCTGGCGCGGGACAGTCTCGTAACGGCGGTACTTATTACCTTCTCATGCTGTGCGTCGGATGCCGAGGCGCAGGAAGAGGCCGCCTGCGCGCAGGAAGCCGGCCGGGGCGCGATCGTGGGCGAGCTCGTCTCGGGCACCGGCACGGTGCTGATCGGCTCGCGCGTCTTCGAGAGTGGCGGCGGCGCGGCCTCGATCTGTGAGGGCGACGTCATCAGCGTCGGCCCGAGCAGCCGCGCCGCCATCTACCTCATCGAGGCCTCGACCGTGCTGCGCCTGGACGAGAACTCGGCGCTGCGCATCGAGGCGCCGGAGACGCCCGGCAGCGGGATCGTGCAGCTGCTGCAGGGCGCGCTCTATCTGCTGAGCCAGGTCCGCCGCACGCTCACCGTGCGCACGCCCTATGTGAACGCCGGCATCAAGGGCACCGAGATCTATGCCCGGATCACCGCGCCCTCCGCTCAGGGGCCGTCGGCCGAGATCGTCGTCTTCGAAGGGATCGTGGCGCTCGAGAAGAGCCGGGATGGGGCAGCACTCGGCCCACCCCTGCGGTCCGGCGAGGCGCTGCGGGTAGCCGCGGATGGGCAGGCGTCGAAGGAGCGCCTGGCCGCGGCCGGCGCACCCTATGAGGTGTTGCGCCGGGCTGCCGCGGGCCGCCTCGCCTGGACCCTCTACTACCCGGAGCTTCTGGTCTCCGACACGAGCGTCTCGGATCCTCGTCTCACCGAGGCGGCCCGGCTTCTTCAGGCCGGTCAGGCCCTTCGTGCGCAAGCGCTTCTACGACAGATCGAGGGTCGCGGGCCCATGGGCGGGCTCCGCGACGCGCTCCTCGCGTCGATCGCGGTCGCGCGCGGCGACGGCGGCGAGGCCAGCCGGCTTGCCGAGGCGGCCGTGGGCGAGGCACCCGGCCTCGCAGCCGCGCGTCTGGCACAGAGCTATGCGCGCCAGCTGGCGCTCGACCTGGACGGGGCGCTTGTCGCGGCCGAGACCGCATCGGGCATGGCTCCGCGCGATCCCCTCGTCTCGGCCAGGATTGCCGAGCTGCAGATGATGCAGGGAAGGATCCGCGCGGCGCGGTCCGCAGCGGCGCGCTCCGTCGAGCTGGGCGGTGCCGCGCCGGCCGACATCGCTCTCGGGTTCGCAGCCCTCGCCGCCTACGACGCCCGCGCGGCCGAGGCCGCCTTCGAGCGGGCGCTCGTGCGGGACAGCCAGAACCCGACGGCACAGCTCGGCCTCGGGCTCGCGCTCATTCGCCAGAACCAGTTGGCCGAGGGCGGGCGGCACATCGCGATGGCGGTCGCTCTAGACCCCACGAGCTCGCTGCTGCGCAGCTATCTCGGCCGGGTCCTCACCGAGCAGTATCGGGGCGCCAAGGCCGCTGCCCAGCTCGACATGGCCAAGGCGCTCGACCCCACCGATCCGACGCCCTGGTACTTCGATGCCAGTCGGCTTCTGCTCGAGAACCGGCCCGTCGAGGCGCTCGAGGCGCTGGAGCAGAGCATCGAGCGCAACGACAATCGGGCACCCTACCGCTCGCGCCTGCTCCTCGACCAGGACCGTGCCGGCCGCGGCGCCAACCTCGCCAGCATCTACGACAGCCTGGGCTTCCATCAGCTGGGCGTGAACGAGGCGGCCAAGGCGCTCGAGGCGGCGCCCGACAGCGCGGCCGTCCGGCGCTACGTCGCGGACACGGCCGGCCGCGCGCCCGATCAGGAGCTGATCCGGGTCAGCGAGACCTTCAAGGCGCAGCTTCTCGAGCCACCGAGCGGCTGGCCCATCTCGCCCCGCGCGCCGTACCAGGACTTCTCGTTGGGTCTGGGCCTGCCCTTGCCACCCGGCTTCAACGAGTACGAGACGGCCTTCATCCATGACGGCCTGCGCGCCTCGATCTCGGGCACCGCCGGCTCCTTCTCGACCTTCGGCCAGGAGAGCATCGTCTCCGCCCTGCACGGTCCCCTGTCGCTGGGTGCCGGCACGCTCACCACGACCTCGGACGGCTTCCGCCGCAACGCCGATATCGAGAACACGCTCTACGATACCTACGCCAAGCTCGCGGTGACCGAGGACCTCTCCGCTCAGGTGGCCTACCACTACCGCGACACGAGCTTCGGCGACATCACGCTCAACGGCAATCCCGGCAACTACAGCCACGACGCACAGTACGATATTCAAGAGTGGGATGTGGCGACCGGTCTCGCCTGGCGTCTCGAGCCTGGCTCCGTCGTCCTCGGCTCCGCCCTCGTCGGCGAGTACAAGAACACCAACAAAGACACGGGCCAGAACAACCGCACGCGCCTGACGGGCGGTCAATACGAGCTCCAGCACATCCTCGCCGCAGGCGGTCTCGACCTCACCTACGGCGGCGGGCTCGCGGACGTCCGTAATCACTACAAGAACAAGCCCGCAGGCATCGACCAGAATAATTCGCGGAACTCGCAAATTCTCTATGGCACGGCGGGCGTGCAGCTGAGCCCCTCCCTCTACGTGACGGGCGGGCTTGAGGCGATCTGGTACGACCTCCATCAGCGGGACAAGTTCACGCTCGGGCCTCTCCTAGGCGCGCGCTATCAGCTCACCGACAAGGTGAGCCTCCGTGCCGCGCTGGCGCGTACCGTCAAGCGGGTGCTGATCACCGAGCAGACCCTCGAGCCCGACACGCTGGTGGGATTTCCGCTGCTCTTCGACGACTATGGCGGATCGATCTCAGACGCCATCCATCTCGGGATCGACGCCGAGCCGACCAAGCGGCTGCGGATCGGCGCTGCGGCCAGCGCCCGCTCGATCGACGTGCCTTCCGGCTTCTCGACGCGGAACGCCAACTGGGACATCTACGATGCCTCGGCCTACGCCTATTACATCGTGGACAACCGCGTCACCCTCTTCGGGGAGGCGAGGTTCGACGAGTTTCGCAACAACGATCAGTTCCTCGACCCGCGCAAGGTGATCTCGGTCGAGGCGCCGCTCGGTGCCACCTATTTCGCACCCTCCGGCTGGTTCGCGCGCGGTGCCGTCGTGCCGATCTGGCAGTCGCGGCGCGACAGCGGCGGCCAGCCAAAGAGCTGGTTCTCGACCACGGTCAACGCGCAGCTCGGCTATCGGCTGCCCGATAATCGCGGGCAGCTCAGCTTCGAGATCAACAATCTCCTCAATTCAAACGTATGGTACCAGGACGAGAACTACCGCCTCAACGAGACACGCGTGAGCGGTGTGTCGCCAGAGCGCGCCTTTCTTTTCCGGATTCTTATCCGTTTCTAGGCAAAGGAGGATGCCATGCTTAGCTTTCATCGCTTTCAGACAAGCTCACGGATGGCGACGCCGCCCCGGCGATCGAGCTGGGCCGCGACCCTCGGCATTGGGCTCGTGATGACGTTGGGCATGGCGGCCACAGCGCCGAGCAGGGCCGCCGATCCCATCGCGCCCGAGACCGCGCCTTTGCCTTCCGATGTCGCGGATGTGCTCTCGAAGCAGGGACTGGAGCCTGTCGACAAGGTCGTGATCGTCCATCGGTCCGGGCCACCGACGATCTGGTACACGAGTTCCTGTCGACTACGATCATCCGATGGATGTCGATCCGCTCGATCTGGCGGAGGGCGTCTATAGCCTTGAGAACGTCACAGACACACCCTTCTATTTCTTGAAGGGTAAGGGCTGCATCAAGTGCGGCAAGCAATGCTGCTTCTGAGCGGCTTGGCTCTCGCGGCCTGAAGCCGGCCCCTCGGCAGGACAACCATCCGGGCGAGGGGCCGGCGGTCCGGTCGCTACACCAGGTTCACGAGCCGCAGCCCGATGAAGATCGCGGCACCAGCGGCGAGGAGAATGAGCGGGCTCATGCGGCTCGCCATCAGGACGGCCGTGGAGGCGAAGGCGATGGCCTGCGCCAGCCATCCGCCGTCCAGCGCCTGGAGCAGGACATAGACCGCGGCCAGGATCATGCCGGCCGCGACCGGGCGCAGGCCGGTCTCGAGCACGATCTGCCAGCGCGCACCCTTGTAGCGGGTCCAGAGATGGGCCACGCCGTAGATGAGAAAGGCGGTGGGCCCGAAGATCGAGGCCGTGGCGACGATCGCACCCCAAAAGCCCGCCACCTGCCAGCCGATCAGGGTCACGAGCAGCGAGCCGGGGCCGGGCGCCATGCGCGAGATCGCGAAGGTGTTCACGAATTGGGCGTCGGTCATCCAGTGGTGCACGCTCACCACCTGCCGCTGGATGTCGGCCACCACCGCCTGCCCGCCGCCGATCGTGACGAGGGAAAGGGGCGCGAAGACGGTGAAAAGGTCCCAGAGCTGCTTCATCATGCGCCGGTGTTTCCGGCCAGGCCCAGCGACGCCGCGGCAATGCTGATCGAGCCTGCCGCCAGCACGACCCAGACGAGGGGCCAGTGCAGGATGCCGATGGCGACGAAGGTGGCCGCCATCACGAGCATCGGCACCACCCGCCGCGGCACCCGGCGCGCCGCCGTGATGCCCATCGAGAGGGAGAGCCCGATCGCCGCGGCGGCGGCGCCCGCGAGCGCCACGTGGGTGAGCCTGAACTGGGAGAGCGAGGCGAAGAGCACACCCAAGAGCACGATCAGGATGCCGGGCGGCACGATGATGCCGCAAAAGCCCGCCACAGCACCCCGGCGGCCGAGCAGGCGGTAGCCGATCCAGATGGCCATGTTCTTGACGTTGACCCCGGGCAGCGCCTGCGAGATGGCGAGGCCGTTCAAGAACTCCTCCTCGGTCATCCAGTCGCGGTCCTGGACGAACTCCCTGAGCAGCCAGCCGCTGAGGCCCCCGCCGAAGCTGGTGAGCCCGATGCGGCTGAAAATGAGAAAGAGCTGGAGTGCGGTGGGCTTGGCGGTGGTTGTCATAGGGGGCTCCGACGCTCGGTCGGCGTCACCATGCGAGCGCCGGCAGCCCGCGCCAAGAGGCCGGAGGGCAGGGGAGCGATGCGGAGGTCGGGCCGTGGGTAGCCAGGCCCTCTCCGGCTATGCCGCGCCCGGCACCGTGACCCAGCGGCCCTCCCTGGTCGAGGCGAGGCAGGCCTCGATGAAGGCCAGGCCATCCGCCCCATCCTCGGCAGTCGGAAAGTGGAGGCAGAGCGGATCGGGCGTGGTGCCGGCGAGACGGGCCGAGACCGCCTCGGCGAAGTCGGCATAGAGGTTGGCAAAGGCCTCGTGGAAGCCCTCCGGGTGGCCGGGCGGCACCCGGGCGGCGCGGCGCGCCAGCGGATGAAGGCCGGGCAGGCCGCGGGTCAGCAGGCGGGCCGCCTCGCCGTTGCGCATGTGGCGCAGCTGATTGAGAGAGGCCTGCTCCCAGAAGAGGCCACCTTCCTCACCATAGACCTCGAGGCTCAGCGCATTCTCGGCCCCGGTCGCGGCCTTGCTCGCCAGCAGCACGCCCTTTGCCCCGCCCTCGAGCTCGAGGAGCGCCATGCCGGTGTCGTGCGCCGTCCGGCCCGGCAGCACGGCACCCACCTCGGCCATGACCCGAGCGACCGGCTGGCCGGTCACGAATGACAAGAGCTGGTGGGCATGGGTGCCGATGTCGCCCATGACGTGGCTGGCCCCGCCCTTGGCCGGGTCGAGGCGCCAGCGCAGGCGGGCCGGCATCGCATCGGGCGTGTCCTCGACGCGGCTGCCGAGGCTGCCCTGGACGTAGGTCACATGCACGAGGCGCAGCGGCCCCAGCTCGCCCGCCGCCACCATGGCCCGCGCCTGGCGGACCATCGGATAGCCCGAATAGTTGTGGGTGAGGCAGAAGACGAGGCCGCTCTCGCGTGCCCGGCGGGCAAGCGCCCGGGCGCTCGCGAGGTCGTTCGTCAGGGGCTTGTCGCAGATCACGTCGAGCCCGGCCGCCAGCGCCTGGCCGGCGATGGCCTCGTGGCTGTCGTTGGGCGTGGCGATCGCCACGGCGTCGATCCCATCGGGGCGCTCCCGCTCGCCCGCGATCATGGCGGCCACGTCGCCATAGCCGCGCTCGATGCCCAGCGCCTTGGCCTGGGCCAGCGAGCGCTCGGGGTCGGAGGAGAGCACGCCGGCCTTGATCTCGATCAGGTCGTCGAGGCGTGCCGCAGCACGGTGGACGGGGCCGATGAGGCCGATGCCGCCGCCGCCCACCATGCCCAGACGAAGGCGGCGGCCGAGGCGGGCGATCACGGGGTTGTCCGTCATGGCGTGGCTCCGATGCCGAGGATCCTGCGGTTGCGGGCCCGGTCGGCCCCGGCCTGCATGCCGGCATCGAACGCCCGGCCCTGGACCTGGATGATGTGATCCCGGATGAAGGCCGCCCCCTCGGCCGCCCCGACCTCGGGGTCCTTCAGGCAGCACTCCCACTCCAGCACGGCCCAGCCGTCATAGTCCTGCTGGGCGAGCCGGCTGAAGATGCCGCCGAAGTCGATGTCGCCGTCACCGGGCGAGCGGAAGCGGCCGGCACGGCCGAGCCAGCCCTGATAGCCGCCATAGGTGCCGACGCGCGGGCTCGTGTTCCACTCGGCGTCCTTGACGTGGACGACCTTGATGCGCTCGCGATAGAGCTCGAGGAAGCCCAGATAGTCGATGTGCTGCAGGAAGAGGTGGGAGGGGTCGTAGAGCAGGTTGACGCGCGGGTGCTGGTCCATCGCGTCGAGGAACAGCTCGAACGAGGCGCCGTCGTGGATGTCCTCGCCCGGATGGACCTCGAAGCAGAGGTCGACCCCGGCCTTGTCGAACGCCTCGACGATCGGCCGCCAGCGTCGCGCCAGCTCGGCGAAGCCCTCCTCGACGAGGCCCGTCGGCCGCGGCGGGTAGAGATAAAGAAAGGGCCAGAGCAGCGAGCCCGGAAAGCTCACATGGCGGTCGAGCCCGAGGCGGCGGCTGGCGCGCGCGGCCTTGACGAGCTGGTCGATGGCCCAGGAGCGTCGGGCGGACGGATTCCCGCGCAGCCGCTCGGGCGCGAAGATGTCGACCGTCTGGTCGTAGGCCGGGTGGATCGCCACCAGATGGCCCTGGCGATGGGTCGAGAGCTCGCTGATCTCGAGGCCGTGCAGGGCGAGCTGCCCTTTCACCTCGTCGCAATAGGCGTCGCTCTCGGCCGCCTTGTCGAGGTCGAGGACCTCGGGGTTGAAGGTCGGCACCTGCACACCCCGAAAGCCCTTCCCGCCGGCCCAGCGGGCGAGCCCGGGGAGGCTGTCGAACGGCGGCTCGGGTGCCATGAACTGGGCCAGAAACACAGCCGGGCCCTTGATCGTCCGCATCGAGCGCCTCCCCCTTGGCTTCTTCAGCTTTTCACAAGATTGGCCTCGATATAGTCGAGATCGATATCCTGGCCCAGGCCGGGCTGGTCCTTGAGATGGACAAAGCCCTCGCCGTCCATCTCGTCGTCGATGCGCGTCAGGTAGGCGGGCGGCTTCTCGTAGTCGACGAAGGGATGGAGCAGGCCGCGCTCGTAGAAGGTGGTGTTCATGATGGTGGCGCAGACGGCGAGGTTGCCGGCACCCGTGCCGTGGATCTCGCAGCTCATGCCGAAGCCCTCGGCGATGTGGGCCACCTTGAGCGAGGGGCCGATGCCGCCCACGTCCCACACGCCCGTCCGCAGCATGTCGCAGGCACCCTTGGACGCCCACTCGGCACGGGTGTGGAACTTGCCGGCCATGCTCTCGGGCCCGAGGATGTTGAGCCGGGTGTTGGCGCTGAGCCACTGGTAGGAGCTCAAGGAGGCCTCCTCCATCGGCTCCTCCATCCAGAGATAGCCCAGCTCGTGGAGCCGGTCGGCTAGCCACAGGGCATCGGCGCGGCTGTACCAGTGGTTGGGATCGAGCATCAGCGGGATGTCGGGCCCCACGGCCTCGCGCACGGCGGCGCAGGCGGCGTAGTCGAGCTTGACGTTGGGGGCGCCCGGGATCGGCGGCATCCAGGTGTGGAGCTTGACGGCCTTGTAGCCCCGCTCCTTGACCATCCACTGGGCGAAGCGGCCATAGTCCTCGGGCGTCTTGAGGCCGCCCTCGAGGTCGTCGCCGCACATCGTGCTGCCGTAGGCCAGGATCTTGTCCTGATAGCCGCCGATGAGCTTGTAGACCGGCAGGCCGAGCTTGCGGCCGGCGAGGTCCCACAGGCAGAGCTCGACGGCGCAGAGCACGCGGTCGGTCAGCCGGGCGGCGCTGCCGCGCTGCCATTTGTACATGGCCTGCCAGAGCTTCTCGCGGTCCATCGGATCGGCACCGACGAGGACGGGCCGCACGAAGGCGTTGAGCAGGCTCTCGTCGAGGGCGGTCGGCGGTGCGGTCACATAGCCGGTGGTGCCGTCGTCGCAGACGATGCTCAAGAGGCCGTGGCGGGCGTCGCGCCACGGGCCCGGATGGGTGTGGCCGTCACTGTCGTTGAGCTTGTTTGTCTGGTAGTTGAAGATCTTGGCGCTGACCTCGACGATCCGCATGGCGTATCCCTGGCTTTTTGGCCTCGACGCCGGAGCTGGGCCGGTCCCGGCCGCCCTCAGCTCCGGCTGCAGCGTCTGCCGCGCTGGCCGCTTGTACGATAACAGGATAGGGTGATGCCCGACCCATCCACAATGCATTAGGGCGGGAGGGGGTGATGTTGGCGACGCAGCGCGAGCTCGGGCCGGTCGAGCCGCCGATGAGCCTGACGGCAACGGTGATCCGGCAGCTCACGATCGAGATCGAGCAGGGCCGCTGGAATCCGGGGGATCGCCTGCCGGCCGAGAGCAGCATGGCCGCGACCTTCGGCGTCAGCCGCACCGTGGTCCGCGAGGCGGTGGCGGCGCTCAAGGCAGCCGGGCTCGTCTCGTCGCGCCAGGGGCGCGGCATCTTCGTGGTCGAGCCGCCGTCGCGCGAGCCCTTCCTCGGCATCGCGGGCGATCCGGCCTCGCTCGAGGACGCGCTGGCGCTTCTCGAGCTGCGCCTCGCGCTCGAGACCGAGATGAGCGCGCTCGCGGCCGAGCGCCGCACGCGCGAGGAGCTCAGCGCCATCGAGGAGGAGCTCGAGGAGCTCGACCGTCTGATTGCGGCCGGCGACGACGCGGTCGACGCCGATTTCAGCTTCCACCGTCGCATCGCTCGGGCGAGCGGCAACCCGTATTTCGAGCGGCTGCTGGACTTTCTGGGCAGTATCATCATCCCGCGTCAGCGCATCCGCTACGGCCTCGTCGAGCCGGCCAAGCGCCGGGCCTATCTCGAGGAGATCCAGCGCGAGCACCGGCGCATCTACGCCGCCATCGCCGCAGGCGACACGGCGGCGGCGCGGCGCCAGGCACGCTCGCACATGGAGCGCAGCCGGGCCCGCTACGGCCAGCTGATGCGCCTCGGCGCTAGCCCGGACCAGCCCTGAGGAAGGCCAGCTGCGCGTCGATCTGCAGCTCGGCCATCGGCCGACCGCCCACCACCTTGCAGCCCTTCGCCCGAGCCGCGTCCATGATCTCGGTATCGCGTACCGCGATGATGTCGATGAAGGCCGTGGGTGCCGAGAGAGTAGCCGGGTCGAGCGGCATCGGATCGCCCGCATGGAGGCCGAGCGAGGTGCAGTTCACGACGAGGTCAAAGCCCGTCGCGTCGGCGGGAACGGCGCGGGCGGGCGCCTCGGGCAGCACCCTCTTGATGTCGCGCACCAGCGCCTCGGCCCGCTCTGGCGACCGGTTGGTGATCGCGAGGTCGGCCACACCTTCGGCCGCCATGGCAAAGGCGATCGCCCGCCCGGCGCCGCCCGCACCTAGAAGCAGCACGCGCTTGCCCTTGGGCTCGATATCGGCCGAGCGCGCCGCCGCGAGCAGGCCCACGCCGTCGAACATCTCGCCTACCAGCCGCGCGCCCGGATCGAAGCGCACCGTGTTGACCGCCCCCATGTTCTTCCCATTGGGGCCCAGCTCGTGACACAGGCGGGCGATCGCTTCCTTGTGGGGGATGGTCACGATGAGCCCGCCCAGGTTGCGGATCCTCGCGAGCTCGGGAACCACGCTCGCCAGGTCGGCCGGCGGCACGTCGAGGGCGATGAGCAGGGCATCCATGCCCTTCCGCTCGAACACCGGGTTGAAGAACTCCGGTGCCCGCACATGCGAGGTGGGATGGGCGATGATGGCGTAAAGACGGGTCTTGCCGGATATCGATTGCATGATGGGCTGCCTCCCCTGGCGGGCGGAAACTGGCAGAGCGGCGGCGTCTTGTCACCGCTGTGCAGGCATGGCGCCCATGCTGCCGGTGGGGTCTGCTTCTTTATGACCTTGATGTCACCTTAACCCGTCCCCAATGTAACGTCCGCCGCAGAAGATGACGGAAGATCCGCGCGGCTCAGGGCCTGGCGTTTCGCGGCGCCGATTGTCGGCGCGAGGAGGTGCGATGTTGCGAGGTCCTCAGGGGCGTGTCCGGCGCGAGAAGTGTGCCGTGCTCGGGCGGTGGCCGGTTCGGGGCTGGCTGCTCGCCCTGGTGGCGTTGGCGCCGGCCGCCTGCGATCAGGGCGACGACGGATCGGCGCACGCGGCGAAGACGGCGCCGCCACCGCCAGCGGTGACCGTCGCGCAGCCCCTCGTCCAGCAGCTCACGGAATATGACGAGTTCACCGGCCGGTTCGAGCCGTTCAAGCGCGTGGACGTGCGGGCAAGGGTGTCCGGTTACCTGCAGTCCATCAACTTCACGGACGGCCAGATCGTCGAGGCCGGGCAGCTGCTGTTCGTCGTCGACCCCAAGCCCTATCAGGTCGCGGTCGAGCAGGCGCAGGCCGCGATCGACAACGCCAGGGCCCGAGCGCAGCTGGCCGAGCTCCAGCTCAACCGGGCCAGCACGCTGGTGAACAGCTCGGCGCTCTCGCAGGCCACCCTCGATCAGCGGCTCGCCGAGAAGCGCCAGGCCGACGCCGATGTAGCGGCGGCGGTAGCCCATCTCGACCAGGCCAAGCTGGATCTGGGGTACACCGAGGTGCGGTCCCCCATCAAAGGGCGGATTTCCGACCGCCGGGTCGACATCGGCAATCTCGTCACCGGCGATCCCGGCGCCACGCTCCTCACGACCATCGTCGCCCTCGACCCGATCTACTTCGTCTTCGACATGAGCGAGACCGACTTCCTCGGCTATCAGCGCGCCGTGCTGGCCGGCAAGCTGCCCTCGACGCGCGACCACCGCACGCCGATCGCGGCGCGCCTCACCGACGAGGAGGACTGGCCGCACGAGGGGACCATGGACTTCGTCGACAACGAGGTCGACCAGGGCACGGGCACCCTGCGGGCCAGGGCGGTCGTCGCGAACCCCAACTACTTCATCACGCCCGGCCAGTTCGGCCGGCTGCGGCTCCCGGGATCGCCGCTCTATCCGGCGATCCTCATCCCCGAAAGCGCCATCCTCACCGACCAGTCGCGCAAGGTCGTCATGACCGTGGGCGCGGACGGGGTCGTGGCGCCACGCGTCATTCGCCCCGGACCGCACGAGCTCGGGCTCAGGATCGTTCGCTCGGGCCTGAAGCCCGACGACCGCATCGTCATCGACGGGCTCACGCGGGCGCGGCCGGGTGCCAAGGTGACGCCCGAGCCCGGCAAGATCGTGCCGGTCGCTCAGCCGGACGCCGGCTGAGCCGGTCCGGGGACCCAGCCCCATGCGCCTCTCGCACTTCTTCATCGACCGGCCGATCTTCGCGACGGTCGTGGCGATCCTCATCACCCTCGTCGGCGCCATCACCTATCTGGCGCTGCCCGTGGCCCAGTATCCGGAGGTGGCGCCGCCCACGGTGGTGGTGACCGCCTCCTACCCGGGCGCCTCTGCCGATGTCGTCGCCGAGACCGTGGCGACCCCGCTCGAGCAGGAGATCAACGGCGTCGACGGCATGCTCTACATGGCATCCCAGTCGACCGGTGACGGCAACGTCTCGATCACCATCACCTTCAAGCTCGGCACGGACCTCGACGCGGCCCAGGTGCTCGTCCAGAACCGGGTCGCGGTGGCCGAGCCGAAGCTGCCCGAGGAGGTGCGGCGGCTGGGCATCACGACCAAGAAGAGCTCGCCCGACCTCATGATGGTGGTCCATCTGCGCTCGCCGGACCACTCCTTGGACCAGCTCTACATCTCGAACTACGCGACGCTGCAGATCAAGGACGTGCTGGCGCGCCTCGACGGCGTGGGCGAGGTCAGGCTTTTCGGTGCCCGCGACTACTCGATGCGTGTCTGGCTCGATCCGGAGCGGATCGCCGAGCTGAACCTCACCGCCGGCGACGTGGTGAGCGCGATCCAGGGGCAGAACGTCCAGGTCGCCTCGGGCACGCTCAACCAGGAGCCGATGCCCAATCCCGGCGCCTACCAGCTCAGCGTGACGACCCTCGGCCGCCTGCAGGACGTCAAGCAGTTCGAGAACATCGTCGTGAAGCGGGAGCCCGATGGCCGCGTCACCCGCGTGAGGGACGTGGCGCGGGTCGAGCTCGGCGCCCAGGACTATCTCACCAACTCCTATCTCGATGCCGATACGGCCGTGGCCATCCTGATCTTCCAGAGGCCGGGCTCGAACGCGCTCGCCACCGCCCATCAGGTGCTGGGCACCATGAGCGAGCTCAGCCGCGACTTCCCGAAGGGCCTGGCCTACGAGGTCGTCTACAACCCCACCGAGTTCATCGCCGAGTCGGTGCACGAGGTGCAAAAGACGATCTACGAGGCCATTCTGCTCGTGGTCATCGTCGTCATCCTCTTTCTCCAGACTTGGCGGGCCGCGGTCATCCCGATCGTGGCGATCCCGGTCTCCCTCATCGGCACCTTCGCCGTCATGGGTGCCTTCGGCTTTTCCCTCAACAACCTCTCCCTCTTCGGCCTCGTGCTCGCCGTCGGGATCGTGGTCGACGATGCGATCGTCGTGGTCGAGAACGTCGAGCGCAACCTGCACGAAGGGATGACGCCCCGCGAGGCGGCCCATCGCACCATGGACGAGGTGGGCGGCGCCCTGGTCGCGATCGCCCTCGTGCTCGCCGCCGTCTTCGTGCCCACGGCCTTCATCACCGGCATCTCGGGGCAGTTCTATCGGCAGTTCGCGATCACCATCGCCTCCGCCACCGCCATCTCCTGCATCGTGTCGCTCACGCTCTCGCCGGCCCTGGCGGCGCTGCTGCTGCGCGCCAGAGACAAGGAGGCGCGCAAGCCGCCGCTGATCCTCCGACCCATCAGCCTCTTCTTCCGCGGCTTCAATGTCGCCTTCGACCGGCTCTCGCACGGCTATGGCCTCCTCACCGGGCGGCTGGTGCGCATGAGCGTGCTGATGCTCGTGGTCTATGCGGGCCTGATCCTCCTCACGGGCTACCAGTTCTCGCGCACGCCCGCGGGCTTCATCCCGCAGCAGGATCAGGGCTACTTCATCACCGTCGTCCAGCTGCCGCCCGGCTCCTCCCTGGCGCGGACGGACGCCGTCGTGCGCAAGGCCGCCCAGATCATCCGCGGGGTGAACGGCGTCTCGCACACCGTGGCCTTCGCCGGCTTCGACGGTGCCACCTTCACGAACGCGCCCAATGCGGGCGCCATCTTCGTGCCGCTCGAGCCCTTTGCGCAGCGCATCGCCAAAGGCCTCACGACCGAGGGCCTGCTGACGACGCTGCGGCAGAAGATGGCGGGCATCCAGGAGGGTCTCGTCTTCGTCATCTCGCCGCCGCCGGTGCGCGGGATCGGGACGAGCGGCGGCTTCAAGATGATGGTCGAGGACCGCCGCGGCCGCGGCCTCGACGCTTTGGCCGAGGCCGTGAGCACCTTGTCGGGCGCCGCCAACAAGACGCCGGGGCTGACCTCGGTCTTCACCCTCTTCAACACCAGCACGCCCAAGATCTATGCCGACATCGACCGGGTGAAGGCGGAGATGCTGGGTGTGGCGGTGGAGGATGTGTTCAGCACCCTCGAGATCTATCTGGGCTCCGCCTACGTCAACGACTTCAACATCCTCGGCCGGACCTATCGCGTCACCGCGCAGGCCGACGCGCCCTTCCGCCGCGAGGCCGAGGACATCGGCAAGCTCAAGATGCGCAACGACCGGGGGCAGATGGTGCCGATCGGCTCGGTCGCGACCTTCACCGACGTCACCGGGCCCTACCGCGTTCCCCACTACAATCTCTATCCGGCGGGCGAGGTTCAGGGCTCGACGATACCCGGCTTCTCGACCGGCCAGGGGATCGCCGCCATGGAGGGGCTCGCGGCCGAGGTGCTGCCCTCGGGCTTCAGCTACGAGTGGACGGACCTCGCCTATCAGGAGAAGGCCGCCGGCAGCACGGCGCTCTACGTCTTCGCGGCCTCGGTGGTCTTCGTCTTCCTCGTCCTGGCCGCCCAGTACGAGAGCTGGCTCCTGCCGCTCGCGGTCGTGCTGATCGTGCCCATGTGCCTTCTTGCCGCCATCTCGGGTGTCCTCTTCCGCGGCATGGACAACAACATCCTGACCCAGATCGGCCTCGTCGTGCTGGTCGGGCTCGCCGCCAAGAACGCCATCCTGATCGTCGAGTTCGCGCGTCAGGCCGAGGAGGAAGGAAAAAGCCGCTTCGAGGCGGCGGTCCAGGCGGCGCGCACGCGGCTGCGGCCGATCCTGATGACCTCCTTCGCCTTCATCCTGGGGGTCGTGCCGCTCGCCACGGCGCTGGGAGCGGGCGCCGAGATGCGTCAGGCGCTGGGCACGGCCGTCTTCTTCGGCATGCTGGGCGTGACCGGGTTCGGCCTGCTCTTCACGCCTGTCTTCTATGTCGTCTGCCGCTGGATCGCCGGTCTCGGCCGTCGTGCGCCCGTCTCGCGTCCCACGGCGCCCCACCCCGCCGAATAGCGACCTTGCGCACCTGTCCAGGCCTGCCGCGCCTGTGCTAGGCGTCCCCCGTTCCGAAAGGCCGATGGAGACACCGTGAGCGGCAGGATGAGCCTCGTCATCTTCGACGTCGACGGCACGCTGGTCGACAGCCAGGCGACCATCGTCGCCTGCGCGCGTCAGGCCTTCGCGGCCGAGGGGCTCCATCCGCCGCCGGCCGAGGCCGTGCGCCGCATCGTCGGCCTGTCGCTCACCGAGGCGATGGCGGTGCTGCTGGGGCGCGAGGATCCCGTCCTGGCCGCCCGGATCGCGCAGAGCTACCGTGACGCCTTCCTCGAGTACCGCCTGACGCCGGCGTTCCAGGAGCCGATGTTCCCCGGCGCCCGCGCCATTCTCGAGCGTCTGCGCGAGCTGGACGTGCCCATGGGCGTCGCGACCGGCAAGGCGATGCGGGGCCTCCATCAGGTGATCGAGCGGCACGGCCTCGAAGGCTTCTTCGTCACCAAGCAGACCGCGGACCTGCATCCGAGCAAGCCGCATCCGGCCATGGTCCAGGCGGCGATGGCCGAGGCGGGGGCAGCGCCCGGCGAGACCGTGATGGTGGGCGACACCACCTTCGACATCCTGATGGCGCGTGCGGCGGGCGCCTCGGGAATAGGCGTCAGCTGGGGCAATCACCCGGCGGACGAGCTCGAGGCCGCGGGAGCCATGACGGTCCTCGAGAGCTTCGCCGACCTCGAGCCCCTGGCTCTAGGCGCCGCGTCGCCATGAAGCGCTTCTACAAGGTGGTCGAGGTTCGCGAGGAGGGCCAGGGGCATCTGGCATGCCTTGACGGCCGGCCGATCCTGACGCCGACCCGCCACCCGCTCCTCATGCCGAGCGCCGCCGTGGCCGAGCTGGTGGCCGATGAGTGGCGCTCCCAGGGCGAGGAGGTGCTGCCGGATGCGATGCCGGCGACGCGTCTCGCGACGACCGTGGTCGACCTGATGCCCGCCCGACGCCAGGACGCGATCGAGGAGGTCATCGGCTACGCCCAGACCGACCTCCTGTGCTACCGCGCCGCGAGGCCCGGTGAGCTGGTGGCGCGCGAGGAGGCGGCCTGGCAGCCCTGGCTCGACTGGGCCGAGCGGGAGCTCGACGCGCGACTCGAGGTTGCCCACGCGATCGAGCCCCTGGCCCAGAGCGAGGCGTCGTTGCGGGCGCTACGCCTGGCCGTGGAGGGGATGGACGACTGGCGCCTTGTCGGCGTCCACGCCGCGACCACCTTGATGGGATCGCTCGTTCTCAGCCTGGCGATGGCCCGCGGTTGGCTGGACGCTAAGACCGGCTTCGAGGTGGCGCTGCTCGACGAGCTGTTCGAGATCGAGCAGTGGGGCGAGGAGGCCGAGCAGCAGCGACGGCATGCCCGGCTGCGCCGCGACCTCGAGGTGGCGGAGCGTTTCTTGCATTGCCTTGCCGTCTGAGCGTTGCCGAGAGGGGAACGGCGCCGCGGCCATCGCGTTGACAGCCGAGCGGTACGTGCGACGCTGCACGCCGGGCGGGCAGGAAAGGCGGGCTTGATGGATCAGGAGCCGGAGCTGGCGCCGGTGGCGCATGTCGACCGCGACCCCGCATTCGTGGGCTTTGTGCGCCGCGTCGGCGTCGTGGTCGCCGTGGTGGTCGTCGTGCTGGCGCTCTGGCAGGCCCAGCAGGTGCTCCTTATCTTCTTCTTCGGCTGTCTTTTGGCCGTGGCCCTGCATCGGGGCGGCGTGATCGTCGCGCGTCTGACGCGGCTGCCGCGACGCCTCGCCACCGTCCTTACCTTCATCCTGGCGCTGGTCGCGATCGTCGGCGGCAGCGTCTTGTTCGGCAGTCAGATCGGCGACCAGATCCAGCAGCTGACCGCACGCCTCCCGGCGGCGCGGGATGCGTTGGCAGGCTTCCTTGCCCAGTTCGGCATCCGGAATGTCGGCATCAGCTCGGTGCTCAGCACCTTCGGCTCGAGCGCCACCGAGATGCTGGGCGGGGCAACGTCCATCGTCTCCGGCGGCGTCTCCTATGCCCTGAACGTGATTTTCATCCTCTTCGTCTGCCTTTTCCTGGCGCTCGATCCGGAGCGCTATCGGGACGGGCTCGTCCGCCTGGTGCCGCCCGCCGGGCGGCACCGCTTCCGCCACGTGCTGGACGAGGCCGGCTCGCTGCTCGGCACCTGGCTGGTCGGTCAGCTGGTGCTGATGGTGATGATCGCCGCTGCGTCGATGCTGGGGCTGGGCCTTTTGGGCCTACCACTCTTCGTGGCGCTGGGTGTGATCGCCGGCGTGCTGGAGTTCGTGCCGGTGATCGGGCCCATCGTTGCCGCCCTGCCGGCCATCCTCATCGGGTTCACCGTGAGCCCCATGACGGCGCTCTACGTCGTCCTCCTCTACCTCGCCATCAACCAGCTCGAGGGCAACGTTCTGCTGCCCCTCATCCAGCAGCGCGAGGTCGAGCTGCCGCCGCTCCTCACCATGTCGGCCGTCATCGCCTTCGGCGCCATCTTCGGCTTCATGGGCCTTGTCATCGCCGTGCCGTTGCTCGTCGTCCTCAAGGTCTTCATCGAGCGCCTCTACATCGAGGACGTTCTGGAGAAGCGGCCCGCCGACGACGGCTGAGCGCCCGCCGGAACCGTGTCCGGCGCGAGCCGTTCCGCAGGGAGAACGTAGAGGCTCGACGGATCATGGCGGGAAGCGGATCGCTGGATGCCTATCGGCGGCGTCGGAACCTCGGGCGCAGCGGCGAGCCCGGTGGCGGGCGCGGGGATGGCGAGAAGGCGCCCCGCTTCGTGATCCAGGAGCACGCGGCCAGCACCCATCACTACGATTTCCGTCTCGAGGTCGATGGCGTGCTGAAGTCGTGGGCGGTGCCCAAGGGGCCGTCGACCGATCCGCGCGAGAAGCGGCTGGCCGTCCCCACCGAGGACCACCCCTTGGACTATGCCGGCTTCGAGGGGACGATCCCCGAGGGTGAGTACGGTGCTGGCGCTGTCATCGTCTGGGACGAGGGCACCTACGAGAACGGCTCGGAGAAGGACGGAGAGCGTCTCTCGATGGCCGACGCCCTGAAGCGCGGCCACGCAATCGTCCGGCTGCACGGCCAGAAGCTCGAGGGCGGCTATTCCCTGCAGCGGATCGGCAAGGGCGACGAGACGCGCTGGCTTCTCGTCAAGATGCGCGACGAGGCGGCCGATGCGCGCCGACGCCCCGTCTCGACCCAGCCGGAATCGGTGCAAAGCGGCAAGACCGTCGAGGAGGTTGCCGGCGCTGAGCAGGAGGAGGGATCGTGACACGCGACCTCGGCCTGACGGAGGAGGAGCAGAGGCTGCTGCGGGCCGAGGCGCTGCCCGACTGGACCGAGCCGATGCTGGCGACGCTGACCCACGAGCCCTTCTCGGACCCGGACTGGATCTACGAGCGCAAGCTCGACGGCGTGCGCGTTCTCGCGTTCATCGAGCGAGGGCAGGTGCGTCTGTCGAGCCGCAACCGGCAGGAGCTGAACGAGACCTATCCCGAGATCGTCGACGCGCTGGCGGCGCAGAAGCCTCCCGATCTCGTCCTCGACGGCGAGGTCGTGACCTTCGCGGGCCGGGTCACGAGCTTCTCCAGGCTGCAGGGCCGGATGCAGACGCATGACGCCAGAGCAGCGCGCCAGAGCGGCATTCCGGTCTACTTCTATCTCTTCGATCTTCTCCATTTGGACGGCCAGGACCTTACGGCCCTGCCGCTCCGGCAGCGCAAGGTGCTGCTCAAGGGCGCTCTGCAGTTCAAGGATCCATTGCGCTTCACCCGGCACCGCAACGGCGGCGGGGTTCCCTTTCTCGCCGAGGCCTGCCGCAAGGGCTGGGAGGGGCTGATCGCCAAGCGCGCCTCCTCGAGCTATGTCCACCATCGCTCGCACGACTGGCTGAAGCTCAAATGCGGCCGCCGGCAGGAGCTGGTGATCGGCGGCTTCACCGACCCGGAAGGAACGCGGGTGGGCTTCGGCGCTCTCCTGCTCGGCCACTATGACGACGGCAACCTGCGCTACGCCGGGAGGGTGGGCACCGGCTTCGACGACGCGCTGTTGCAGCGCCTGCGCGAGCGGTTGGACGGCCTCGCGGTCGAGCGCTCGCCTTTCGCCGATGAGGTCGACCGGGAGAGCGATGCGCACTTCGTGCGGCCCGAGCTGGTGGCCGAGATAGGCTTCACGGAATGGACCGACGCCGGACGGCTGCGGCATCCGCGCTTTCTGGGGCTCCGAGCGGACAAGCCCGCGCGCGACGTCGTCCGGGAGCAGGCCGAGTGAGTGACGCCGCGACCATCGACGCCGACGGCCGCACCGTCGAGATCGGTCACCCCGACAAGCTGATGTTTCCGAAGGACGACATCAGCAAGGCCGACCTCGCCCGCTACATGGTCAAGATGGCGCCCGCCATGCTGCCGCACATCGACGGCCGGCCGCTCTCGTATCAGCGCTTCCCGGACGGCATCGAGGGCAGCGGCTTCTTCCAAAAGCACGCAGGCGAGCACTTTCCGGACTGGGTGCGCCGCGCGTCCCTCGCGAAGGAGGGCGGCACGGTCGACTATGTGGTGGCCGACAGCGCCGCGACGCTCGCCTACCTCGCCGACCAGGCGGCGATCGTGCTCCATGTGGGGCTGGCCCGGGTCGACAGGCCCGACCACCCCGACCGGCTCGTCATCGACCTCGATCCACCGGAGGACGACTTCGCCACGGTCGTGGCGGCGGCGCATCGGGTGAAGGATCTGCTGGATCGCCTCGATCTTGCGAGCTTCGTGATGACAACGGGCTCGCGCGGCCTGCACGTGGTGCTCCCGCTCGACCGTAAGGAGGCGTTCGATGCCGTGCGCGACGTCGCCCACGACCTGGCCGACCGACTGGCGCAAGCCCATCCCGACGCGCTGACGGTCGAGCAGCGCAAGGCGAAGCGCGGCGACCGCGTCTTCCTCGATGTCGGCCGCAACGCCTACGGCCAGACCGCCGTCGCCCCCTACTCCCCCCGTGCCCGCCCTGGGGCACCCGTCGCGACGCCCGTCGAATGGGACGAGATCGATGCCAAGGGCATGACGGCGCGGCGGTGGACCATGAGCAACATCGCTCGGCGGCTGGGCCAGCGGGACGATCCCTGGAAGGCGATCGCCCGCTCGCCCCACAACGCTGCCGCGATCGGCGACGCGCTGGCCCGGCTGGAATAGCAGCGGGCTGGGACGGCGCTCCCGATCGGGAGCGCCGCCTGTTGCCTAGCCTTCGATCAGCGCCTCGATCGCGATCGGAAAGCGCCGCACCCGGACACCCGTCGCATGCCATACCGCGTTGGCGACCGCCCCCGCGGTGCCGGTGATGCCGATCTCGCCCACCCCCTTGATCCCGAGCGCGTTGACGTAGGGATCGTGCTCCTCGACCAAGATCGCCTCGAGCGAGGGCACGTCGGCATTCACCGGCACATGATACTCGGCAAGGTTGGCGTTCATGATCCGGCCGGTGCGCGGATCGTGCAGCGCCTGCTCGTGCAGCGCGAAGGAGACGCCCCAGATCATCCCGCCATAGTACTGGCTGCGCACCAGGCGCGGGTTGATCACCGTGCCGGCCGCGAAGGCGCCGACCACGCGCGTGGCGCGGATCTGGCAGAGCTCGGGGTCGACCTTCACCTCGGCGAAGACGGCGCCGTGCGCATACATGGCATAGGCGCCCTGCGCGTCCGGATTGCCGGCGCTGCTGCCCCGACCCTCGATCTCGGCCACACCGGCGCGAGCCATGATGTCGCCATAGCGCTCGCCCCTGCTCTCGTCGTCGCGTCGCACCAGCCGGCCATCGCGCGCCTCGACGCCGACATTGTCGGCTCCGAACAGCGGCGAGCGCTCGTCGCGCATGGCAAGCTCCGCAAGCTTGGCGATCACGTCGCCGCCGGCCGCATGGACGGCCATGCCCGCGGTCGCCGTATGGGCCGACCCGCCGGCGATGCCCGCGTCCGGCAGGCGCGAATCACCCGCCAGGAGCTCCAGCCGATCGGCCGCGATGCCGAGGCTGTCGGCCGCGATCTGGGCCAGCGCCGTCCAGGCGCCCTGGCCCATGTCCTCCGCACCGATCTCGACCCGACCGCTTCCATCCTGCCGCAGGACCGCGCGCGCGTGGCCCTCGAACATGAGGGCCGGGAAGGTCGCGGTGCCGAGGCCCCAGCCGACCAGCAGCCCGTTCTCGTCGCGCATCTGGCGCGGCGCCTTCGGGCGTCCCTCCCAGCCGAAGCGGGCGGCAGCCTGCGCATAGCACTCCCTGAGCGCCTTCGAGGAGAAGGGCTTGCCTGAGAGCGGCTCCACCTCGGCATAGTTCCTCAGGCGGAACGCGAGCGGGTCCATGTCCGCCGCCAGCGCCATCTCGTCGATGGCGCTCTCGAGCGCGATGCTGCCGGTCGCCTCGCCGGGTGCCCGCATGAAGAGGGGCGTGCCGGTGTCGAGCCGGACGGCGTCGGTCGTCGTGGCGATGGCCGGGCTCGCATAGAGCGTGTGGCTCGCCTGGGCGG
Organism: uncultured Alphaproteobacteria bacterium; assembly: GCA_963735065.1. Lineage (GTDB taxonomy): Bacteria > Pseudomonadota > Alphaproteobacteria > Geminicoccales > Geminicoccaceae > CAVTJL01. The sequence continues at coordinate 24,943 of CAVTJL010000003.1, forward strand.
CAGGCTCGAGGAAATCGTCGAACGTGCTGGTGGCCACGCGTGCGTGGTGCTGGATCGCCGTCAGGGCGCCGCGCTTGTCGGTGCCCATCCGGAGCGTCTGGCGGGCCGGGGAGCGATGGCCGACAGGCCCGTACATCTGCTCGCGCCGCAGCACGAGCTTGACCGGCCGCTGGACCAGACGCGCGGCGAGAATGCCCAGGACCTGCGGCCCCGAGATCAGCCCCTTCGAGCCGAACCCGCCGCCCAGGAAGGGGCTGCGGATGTGGATGTCCTCGCGTGGGATGCCGAAGAGACCGGCGATCCGGTCCTGGGCCCAGGCGAGGCCCTGGCTCGGCGTGTCGATCGACAGCCGGTCGCCGTCCCACGCGGCCACGATGGCATGCGGCTCCATCGCATTGTGGTACTGCGCCGGCGTCTCGTAGGTCGCCTCGATCCGGTACGCGGCCGCGGCGAGGCCCGCCTCGACATCGCCGTGACGGACCTCCGACGGCGTGCCGACGCCGATCGCCGGCGGCACGAAGGGCTCGTTGCCGTCGAGCCCCAACCGCACGGGCTCTGCTTCGTAGCGAGGCGCCAGCAGTGCCGCACCTTCCGTCGCGGCCTCCAGCGTCTCGGCGATCACCACGGCGATCGGCTGGCCGGCGTAGCGCACGCCGTTATTCTGCAGCAGCTCGAGGCGGAACATGAAGGGGTGGAGCTTGGCGTCGGGATCGAGGGCCAGCGGCGGGCGGTTCTCGGGCGTCATCACCTCGACGACGCCCGCATGCGCCTTGGCCGCCGCCTCGTCGAGGGAAAGGACCCGGCCGCGCGCGATGCTGCTGGCCACAAGGACGGCATAGAGCATGCCCGGCGGGTGGTTGTCCGCCGCGTAGCGCGCTTGGCCCGTGACCTTGAGGAAGCCGTCGCGGCGGGTGAGGGGCTGGCCGATGCTGGCGCCGTGGCGGCGCTGCGGGGCGAGCCCTGCTTCGGTGGTCTCAGCCATGGAGCACGCCTTCCGGAATGGGGGCGAAGGGAGAGCCGGGGAGGGCGGGCACGCGCTCCGGTGTCCCGGCCGCAGCCAGGGTCAGCGCGCGCGTCATGATCCGCCGTGCCAGCTCGATCTTGAAGCCGTTGTCGCCGGAGGGCCGTGCCTCCGCCAGCGCGGCCTCTGCCGCAGCGCGAAAGTGCAGGGCGCTCGGGCTCGTGCCGACCAGCGCCGCCTCCGCTTCCCGCGAGCGCCAGGGCTTCGCCGCGACACCGCCCAGGGCCAGGCGCGCCTCGGCGACGGTCCCGTCCTCGATGCGTAGGCAGGCGGCGACCGACACCACGGCGAAGGCGTAGGAGGTCCGCTCGCGGACCTTCATGTAGCGGGCATGGGCGGCGAGCGAGGCGGCTTCGGCCGGCAGGCGGAGGGCCACCACGAGCTCGCCCGGCGCCAGCACGCTCTCATGCTGCGGCGTCTCGCCCGGGAGCAGATGAAATGCCTCGAGCGGCACCTCGCGCCGGCCGGCCTCTCCCTCGATCTCGACCATCGCGTCCAGCGCGACGAGCGGCACGCAGAAGTCGGACGGGTGGGTGGCGATGCAGGCGTCGCTCCAGCCCATCACGGCGTGGAGCCGGTTCTCGCCGCCGCGCGCGTCGCAGCCGGCACCGGGCTGCCGCTTGTTGCAGGCGCTCGCCGGGTCGTAAAAATAGGCGCAGCGCGTGCGCTGCAGGAGATTGCCCCCGACCGTCGCGGCGTTGCGCAGCTGGCCGGAAGCACCGGAGAGCAGCGCCTCGGCCACCGCCGGGAAGCGGCGGCTGAAGGACGGGTCGTGGGCGAGGTCGGCATTGCGCACATTGGCACCGATGCGCACCCCGCCATCCGGCAGATCCTCGATCCGATCGAGGCCGGGAAGGCGGCTCACGTCGACCAGCCGCGCCGGGCTGACGATGCCGCCCTTCATGAGGTCGAGCAGATTGGTGCCGGCCGCCAGATAGGCGCTGCCGGGAACCACGGCGGCGGCCACGGCGTCCTGCACGGAGGCTGGGCGGACATAGTCGAAGCGGTTCATGCGGCCTCCGTGTGCCGGGCCTGGTCCAGCGTCCGTTTCGCCTCAAGGACGGCCTCGGTGATGCCGCGATAGGCGCCGCAGCGGCAGAGATTGCCGCTCATGCCCTCGCGCACCCGCTCGGGATCGTCCCCGGTCTGGCCCTCCTCGATCAGGCCCACGGCACTCATGATCTGGCCCGGCGTGCAGAACCCGCACTGGAAGGCGTCGTGGGCAATGAAGGCTTCCTGCACCGGATGGCAGGTCTCGCCTTCTGCAAGGCCCTCGATGGTCAGCACCTCGGCGCCGTCGTGGCTGATCGCCAGCGCCAGGCAGGAGTTGATGCGGCGTCCGTCGAGGAGGACGGTGCACGCGCCGCACTGGCCCCGATCGCAGCCCTTCTTGGTGCCGGTCAGGTCCAGGCGCTCGCGCAGCAGGTCGAGGAGGGTGACCCGCGGGTCGTCCAGCTCCACGGTTTGTCGCCGGCCGTTGATGGTGAGCGTGATGGGCAAACTCATGCGGCGCTCCGACGAGAATTGTTTCGGTATGTCCGCCTGCGCGACTATCCTCGGCCCGGGAGCAGCGCGGCCTGAATGCCGACCGGGTTGCGGGATTCAATCGCCAGCACGGCGTCTGCGAGTAGGGGCGGGGACGTGCGTGACCGCCTTGCCCCCCGCCTTGGCAATCAAAATATGGAGGCTGCCTCCGCTTACAAGGGGCAGGACCTATTGAATGTTGGATCGGCCGGCCGGAAAGAGACGAAAGCCGCGGGCGGACGCCATCCGCAACCGCGAGCGCGTGCTCGAGGCGGCGAAGGCGGTGTTCTCCCAGGGCGGCCCGGAAGCGAGCCTCGAGGCCGTGGCGAGGCGCGCCGGGGTCGGCATCGGCACGCTCTATCGGCATTTCCCGACCAGGGAGGCCCTCTACGAGGCGGTCTATCGGCGTGAGGTGGAGCAGCTGGTCGACCTCGCCCGCGCGCTCGAGGAGCAGGAGGCGAGCCCGGTCGAGGCGCTGCGCCGCTGGATCAGGGCGAATGTGGCGTTCATCGCGACCAAGAAGGGCATGGCGGCAGCGCTTGCCATCACTGCTCACGGCTCCTCGGACCTTGCAGTCTACTCGCTGGATCGGCTGACCAAAGCCGTGGGCGCGCTGATGCAGCGCTCCGTGGCGGCGGGAGAGATCCGCGCCGACATCGGCCCGCAGGATCTGCTGCGCGCCCTGTTTGGCATGTGCTACGCGCTGGATCGGCCAGACTGGCAGGCCAATGTGCTGCGCCTCGCCGATGTGTTTATCGACGGCCTGCGGTATGGAGCCGGCAGTGGCGGTCATGAGACGTCCGCCGACGCAGCTCGACACCCACGAGCCTGACATCCGGCGCTCGTCCGGGGGCGCCACTGGCCCGGGGTGGGCGCCCATGCTAACCAGCCCGCTACGATCGGCGACAGGAGGCAGAGCCCGCGCAGGACGAGGCATCGGGCCGGCCTGGCGCGATGCGAGAACGACCAAGCGGGACGGAACGGTGCAGCACATCCTGGCGAAGCTCGAGGCGAAGCGTGAGGGGGCCCGCCTCGGCGGCGGCGAGCGGCGCGTCGCGGCCCAGCACAAGCGCGGCAAGCTCGCGGCGCGCGAGCGCCTGGAGCTGCTCCTCGACCCGGGCTCCTTCGAGGAGACCGACATGTTCGTCGAGCACCGCTGCATCGACTTCGGCATGGAGGATCAGCGTATCCCCGGCGACGGCGTGGTCACCGGCCACGGCACCATCAATGGCCGCCTCGTCTTCGTCTTCAGCCAGGACTTCACCGTCTTCGGCGGCTCGCTTTCCGAGAGCCACGCCGAGAAGATCTGCAAGGTCATGGACCGTGCGATGAAGGTCGGGGCACCCGTCATCGGCCTCAACGATTCGGGCGGCGCCCGCATCCAGGAAGGTGTGGCGAGCCTCGCGGGCTACGCCGACGTCTTCCAGCGCAACGTCCTGGCCTCGGGCGTGGTGCCGCAGATCTCGCTGGTCATGGGCCCCTGCGCCGGCGGCGCCGTCTACTCGCCCGCCATGACCGACTTCATCATGATGGTCCGGGACAGCTCCTACATGTTCGTCACCGGCCCGGACGTCGTGAAGACCGTCACGAACGAGGTGGTGACGGCCGAGGAGCTGGGCGGGGCCGGGACCCACACGCAGCGCTCGGGTGTGGCCGACCTCGCCTTCGACAACGACGTCCAGGCCCTGCACGAGGTGCGCCGGCTCGTGGATTTTCTTCCCGCGAGCAACCGCGCCGAGCTCCCGACCAGGCCGACCGAGGACCCGCCTCTGCGCGACGAGCCGTCGCTCGACACGCTCGTCCCCGCCAATCCCAACAAGCCCTACGACATGATGGAGCTGATCGCGAAGGTCGTCGACGAGGGCGACTTCTTCGAGATCCAGCCGGACTACGCCCGGAACATCATCACCGGCTTCGGCCGTCTCGAGGGCGCCACGGTCGGCATCGTCGCCAACCAGCCGATGGTCCTGGCCGGCTGCCTCGACATCGACAGCTCGCGCAAGGCCGCCCGCTTCGTGCGCTTCTGCGACTGCTTCAACATCCCGATCGTGACCTTCGTCGACGTGCCGGGCTTCCTGCCGGGCACCGGCCAGGAATATGGCGGCATCATCAAGCATGGCGCCAAGCTGCTCTTCGCCTTCGCCGAGGCGACGGTGCCCAAGGTGACCGTCATCACGCGCAAGGCCTATGGCGGCGCCTACGACGTCATGTCGAGCAAGCATCTCCGGGGCGACGTCAACTATGCCTGGCCCACGGCCGAGATCGCCGTCATGGGCCCGAAGGGTGCGGTCGAGATCATCTTTCGCGGCGACATCGGCGATGCCGCCAAGATCGAGGCGCGTACCGAGGAATATCGCGAGCGCTTCGCCAACCCCTTCATCGCCGCCCGGCGCGGCTTCATCGACGACGTCATCATGCCCCACGGCACGCGTCGCCGGGTGATCCAGTCGCTGCGCTGGCTGAAAGACAAAAAGCTCGAGAACCCCTGGAAGAAGCACGACAACATCCCGCTCTGAGCGGGCGCCGGGCTAGAGCCCCAGGCGGGCGAGCGTGCGCTCGATCGGCGGCAGGTAGCCCGCGCCGAAGAGGGTCGCGTGCACCAGCAGCGGATAGAGGTTGTAGAGGTCGCGGCGGAGCTTGAGGAAGGCCGGATCGACCGGTGCATGCTCCGAATAGGCCTCGAAGAAGGCGGGGCCGACGCTGGAGAAGAGGGTCAGGAACGAAAGCTCGGCCTCGGGATGACCCCAATAGAGCGCCGGATCGAGCAGGGCCACGACCCGGCCGGCGCGGCCCAGGATGTTGCCGTGCCACAGATCGCCATGCAGCAGGGCCGGGTGGTCCGGCTCGGGCAGATGCTGATCGAGCCGGGGGGCCAGACGGTCGATCCGGGTGCGAAGCTCGTCCGGCAGCTCGCCGCAGGCGTGGGCCAGATCGGCCATGTGCAAAAGGCGATGCTCGGCAAAGAACGGCACCCATCGCTCGGCCTGCGGGTTCGGCTGGGGCAGGGGGCCGATGAGCGTGTCATAGGCGTAGCCGAACGCCGGACGCGGGCGGGCGTGGAGCCCGCCGATCAGGGCGCCCAGCTGGCGCTCGGCCGCGTCGTCGAGACCGCCGACGTCGTGCTCGACATGCTCGAGGAGCAGGAGATCGTCATCGCTGTAAAGGACCTCCGGCACCGGCAGGCCATCCTCGGCCCGAAGATCGTCCAGCATCCTGGCCTCGAGGCCGAGCGAGGGCTGGCCCGGGTGGCGGCACTTGGCGACGATCCTTCGGCCATCGGCCAGCTTGACGAGCAGCACCTCGGCGACGCAGCCGCCCGCCAGCGGGTCCAGCTCGGTCACAGCCGCGCCCAGCGCTGCGGCGATGGTGGCCTCGAGCGTGGTCTCAGCCGGCATGGGGAGCGGCACCCTGCAGCAGATCGGTGATCAGCCCGTCCACACCCGCCTCGATGAGGTCGAGGGCGTGCTCGAAGTCGGCGAGGTCGCCCATCCAGGGATCGGGCACGTCGCCGGTGCCGAGGCCCGGCGCATACTCCATCAGCCGGCGCAGGGTCGCCGCCGAGCCGGACGGGGCGCGGCGGCGCAGGATCAGCTCGTGCTGCCGGGTCATGGCGAGCATCAGGTCGAAGCGCTCGAAGTCGGCCGGCACGACGCGCCTCGCGCGATGGTCGGGGAGCTCATAGCCGCGGCGCTTGGCGACCAGCGTGGCCCTGCGGTCGGGTGGCCGGCCGCGCTCCTCGTCGCTGGTGCCGGCGCTGTCGACCTCGACCGCCAGGCCGGCGGCGGCCGCGCGTGCGAAGAGGACACCCTCGGCCATCGGCGAGCGGCAGATGTTGCCCGTGCAGACGAAGAGGACGCGGGTGAGCATGGCCGAGAATCTCCGGCAAGATGGCGATCGTGCTTGCGAGAGGCATAGGCAGGCAGGGCCCGCGCAACAAGGCGTGAGGACGAACGGCTCGGCTGGCCGGCTGCCGGCCAGTAGGCTAACTGTTCGCCCAGGGGACCCCTTCGAGGAGAGATCATGATCGGGCCTCATCGCATGGCGCCGGCGCTGCTGGCCGTGTTCGTCTGGTCCATGGCGTGGGCGCTTCCGGCGCAAGCGCAGGACGAGGCGGCGATGGCTCTGGAGCACCGCCTCACAACGGCCGAGACCCTCGATCGGGGGGACGACGGAAGGGTTCGCGAAGACCTCGTCGTGACGGAGAGATTCTATGCCGCGCGTCTCTTCGCGCCGATCTGGACGGGCTCGCCGGCGGCCGAGGCTCGCGGCCGGCTTCTGGCCGACACGCTGATCCACGCCGATCGCGAGGGCCTCGATCCCGGCGCCTACGGCGCGGCCCAGCTGTCGGCGCTGGCCGGTCGGTCGGATATTGCGGCGGCGACCGATCTCGAGTTTCTCCTCAGCCTCAACCTGCTGCGTTATGCGGAGGATGTCCGGGTCGGCCGGGTCGAGCCCGACCGCTTCGGCGACGAGGTCCGCCTGACCCGCAAGCGCATCGACAAGCCGGCGCTGCTTGCTGCCGCCGCGACCACACCGGACATGGCTGCCTGGCTCGCGACGTTGCCGCCCCAGTCCGATCGCTATCGCCGCCTGCGGGATCTCTTGGCGCGATTGCGGCAGCTGGCATCGCAAGGCGGCTGGACACGGGTACCCGACGACCAGCCGATCAAGCCCGGGGCTGCGCTTCCGGCCGTGACGAAGCTCAGGGCACGGCTGATCGAGGCGGGTGACCTTGCGCCCACGGCGGCCGTGGGCGAGGCCTATGACGAGACCGTGCAGACGGCGATGCGCCGCTTCCAGACGCGCCACGGCCTCGATCCGGACGGTGTCGTCGGCAGGAACAGCTTCCTGGAGCTCAACGCGCCCGTGGCGCGCCGCATCCAGCAGGTGATCCTCAATCTCGAGCGGCGGCGCTACTTCCCGGACGATCTCGGCGACCGCTACGTCTTCGTCAACATCGCCGACTTCGCGCTCAAGGTCGTCGACACAGACCCCACGACGCGCGACGAGAAGACGATCTTCGACTCGAAAGTCGTCGTCGGAGCGCCCTACCATCAAACGCCGATCTTCAGCGCCGACATGACCTATGTCGAGGTGAACCCCTACTGGAACGTGCCGCCCAGCATCGCCGTCAAGGAGATGCTCCCAAAGCTGCGCCGCGATCCCGGCTATCTCGCGAAGAACCACCTCGTCCTGCTGTCCGGCTGGACTGCCGAGGCGAAGCCCGTCGATCCCCGCTCGATCGACTGGAAGACGGTCACCGCCAAGCGCTTTCCCTGGCGCATCCGGCAGGAGCCGGGCGACGACAACGCGCTGGGCCACATCAAGTTCATGCTGCCCAACTCGTTCGACGTCTATCTGCACGACACGCCGGCCAAGAGCCTTTTCGACCGCAGCAGCCGCGCCTTCAGCCACGGCTGCATCCGCGTGGGCTCGCCTTTCGAGCTGGGTGCTGTCCTGCTGGGCCCCGCCGGCTACACGCAGGCCAAGCTCGAGGCGATCAAGGCGACCGACAAGCGCACCATCATCCGCCTCAAGACGCCCGTGCCGGTCTATCTCACCTACCTGACGGCCTGGGTCGACAAGGACGGCACCGTCCAGTACCGGAACGACGTCTACGGGCGCGACCTGCTCCTGGCGGCGCTGCTCAGCAAGGCGAGCTAGGACCCGTTCTCGGAGCCGCAGGGGATGGCGTAGCGGCTCGCGGGCCCGCCGCCCGCTGGATCCGGCTTCAGCCGTCCGCCGACTCCGGGTAGGCTGCTTGCGATATCTCACCAGCCGGGGGCACTAGCGATGCTCGAAGGCTCTTGTCTTTGTGGTGGGGTCCGCTGGCGCTTCGATGGCGTGCCGGACGGGGCGACTGCCTGCAGCTGCACGGCGTGCCGTCGCTACGGCGCGCTCTGGATCTATGGTCACGAGGGTCTGGACGTCGAGGTCTCCGGCCACACCACAGCCTATACGCGCGGGGCGAACCGCCCGCTGGCGTTCCATTTCTGTCCGAGCTGCGGCTGCGTGACCCATTGGCGAGGCTTGCGGGTCGACGCGGACGGACGGCGGCGGCTCGCGGTGAACCTGCGCCTCGTCTCCGATCCCGGGCAGGTGGCGTCGATGCCCATCGACCATTTCGACGGGCTCACGAGCTTCGAGGATCTGCCGCGCGACGGGCGATGCGTCGGCGACATGTGGTTCTAGAGGCGCCCGCTAGTGCCAGGCTAGCCAGCCGACGCCGCCGAGGGTCAGCGGCGGGACGAGGTAGGCCGCGGCAGCGGCGTGGCCGCTTTGGGCGAGCACGACCTCGACGGCGAGGATCACGGCCACGACCGCGACGTTCCGCGAGTCGCCGAAGAGCGTCTTCATGAAGGCCTTCATGATGCGCTCACCGCGGAGGTGCGGCTGCGGAACAGGCCGGAGAGAGCCAGGCCGCCCAGCCCATAGAACGCGACCAGGACCAGGAGGCTCCAGTCGCCGAGGGGCCAGACGCCGGGCCCACCCAGCGCCTCGATCGTCCAGAAGGTGCCGAACGAGACGATCATGGCGCCGACGACGAACTTCACCGCATTCTCGGGCACGCGCTTGAGGGGCGCCCTGATGGCGAGCCCGGCCGCCGTGACGACGACGAGCGCCGCCAGCGCCGCGCCGGCGCTGCTCAGCCAGGCGCCGTGGTGCACGCTGAGCGCCACGACGATCAGCCAGACCTCGAGGCCCTCGAGCAGCACGCCCTTGAAGGCGATGATCCAGGCGGCATGCCGGTCGCCCTTGGCGAGCTGGGCGCGGGTCTCCTGGAACTCCTCCTCCTCGTCGTGAAGCGCCTTGAGGCCGGCCCGCCGAGCCACCGCTTTGGCGAGCCAGCGCACGCCGAAGAGCAGGAGAAAAATGCCGATGACGAGCTGGAGCCAACTCACAGCCGCGCCGAGCTGAAGGACGCCGCCGGTCACGATGGTCATCAGCGCCAGCACACCAAGTGCTGCTGCCGCGGCACCGGACGCAGCAGCCCAGCCGATGCTGAGGCTCACAGCCAGCACGATGGTGAAAGCCTCGACCCATTCCACCGAGGCGGCGAGGAAGGTCGGGAGAGCGATGGTCCAGTCGAGCATCGTCCGGCTCCTGCCGAATCGTTACGGCTTGTCCGATCGGCGCGATGTAGCATACGCTGCGAGAATGTGAAGAAGGTAGTGATATGCTACGCGAGCGCGAGGAGCGGGAGCAGAGCCTGATTTCGGAGGGCGCGACCAGCTCGGCACGCCATGAGCGGACCCGTTGGGCGAGCGGCTGCGCCGGCGTGCCCAGTCGCTCTCGCCTGCCGCGCGCCGGGTCCTCGAGCTCATCGACCGGAACCGCGCTACGGCGCTGGCAAGCTCGGCCGCCGAGCTCGCCGCCATGGCCGGCACCTCCGACGCGACCGTGGTCCGCGCCGTCCAGGCCCTGGGCTTCTCGGGCCTGCCCGACCTGAAGCAGGCGCTGGCAGCGACGCTCGATGCGCGAGCGACACCGGCCGACGCCATGCGGCATACGCTGGAGGAGGTGGGCCCGCGCGCCGAGCACGCGGTCGATCTCGTGCTCGAGACGCATCGCGAGGCGATGCGCGCGCTGGAGACGCCGGCGGTGCGTGAGCGCATCTCGGCCGCCGTGGCGGTGCTCCATGCGGCCGCGCGGATCCTCGTCTTCGGCATCGGCCCGTCGGCCGAGCTCGCCCGCTATACGTCACTCCTGCTCGCCCGCAGCGGCCGCCAGGCGCGGGCTCTCGACGCGACGGGGATCGCGATGGCCGACCAGCTCCTCGATCTGCGTGCCGGCGATGCGCTCCTCGTCCTGGCCTATGGCCGGTCCTACCGCGAGGTCGTCGCCGCCTTCGCCGAGGCGTCACGCCTGGGCCTGCCCATCGTCCTCGTCACCGACTCGCTGGAGGAGAGGCTGAGGCGGCAGGCGAAAGTCGTGATCCCGGTGCAGCGCGGCCGTGCCGAGCGCATAGCGCTGCACGGTGCCACGCTCGTCCTTCTCGAGGCGCTGGTGTTGGCTCTGGCCGCATCCGACCGCGAGCAGGCGCTTGGGACCCTCGAGCGCCTGAACGGGCTCCGAGCAGCGGTCAGCGGCGCCAGGCTCGATCTCGGGTGATGCGGCCGAGGGCAGCCGCTTGCCCGCGGCTCAGCCTGTTGCGGGGACGGTGACGCGGCCGAGCGCCGCCTCGTCGACGGCGATGCCGAGGCCCGGCCGGTCGGGCAGCCGAAAGCAGCCAGCCTCGAGGCGCCAGTCGGAGGCCACGACCCCATCGAGACGTCCGGCCAGGCCCGCCTGGAACTCCGAGAGCAGCGCCGGGTCGCCGACCGCGGCCGCGAGATGCAGGGTCGCGGCCTGAAAGATGTCGAGCCCTGAGCCCATGTGCGGCGTCAGCCTCACGCCGCTGGCCAGCGCCAGCTCGGCCTGCCGGAGAAGGCCCGAGACGCCGGTGCGCCCGACATCGGGTTGGAGGATGTCGACGGCGCCGCCCTCGAGCCAGGGTGCTGCCTCGAGCGGTGTGTGAAGATGCTCGCCGAGCGCGATGGGAGCGCCCGGACACGCGCGCAGGGCTCGATGTCCTGCCAGGTCCTCGGGCGGCAGCGGGCATTCGAGCCAGTCGACGCCGAGCTCGCCATAGGCGGCCTTGGCCGTGCTCGCGGCGTCGAGGTCCGCAAGGCTCCAGAGGACGTCGATCATCCAGCGGCCGATCCCCGGGGCGCCCTGCCGCAGCGCCTCGAGCTCGGCGATCCCGCCGGCGGTGTCGGCGTCGTGGAAGATCTTGATGCCGGCCAGCCCCTGGTCGGCCCAGCGCCGGGCCGCCTCCATCCGCTCGGCTCGGCTGCCCTGACGCAGGCCCGAGAGGTAGGCGGGCACCGAGCGGCGCGGCGTGGAGGTGAGCAAAGCCGCAAGCGGCAGCCCGGCGCGCTGCGCCAGCGCATCCCACACGGCGATGTCGATCATCGCCAGGGCATCGAGATGGAAGCCCGAGAGATGTCCCCGGCCGCGCTGGATGTCGTAGCCAAGCTCCCAAAGCGACGCCGGGTGGTCGAAGCCCCGTCCCTGCAGCACGGGGGCCAGCAGGCTGCGCGCGACGAGGCAGGTGACCTCGGGTGCTATGGGCGCGTTGGCCTCGCCCCAGCCGACCCAGCCATCGTCGAGCTCGACCCGGACGATCGCGCTCTCGACCCGCGCCGCATAGACGGTGCGCCAGCCCGGCCTGAAGAGATAGCGGCCGGCCTCGCCGCCGACGAAGCCTTCCCAGTAGCTGCTGCCGCCCGGCACGACGTGGCGTGCCTCGATGCGGCGGATGCGGAAGCCCAGCGCGTCGCCCGCCATGTGCGGATGCTCCTCCCTGTTCTTGGTGAGCCTCGAAGGCCACTGCTAGGAAGGGGCATAAGCCGTCCGCAGCACGCGGCCAAGGCACAGGGGGAGGCAGGTCATGCAGAGCCGAACGGGCTTCTTCGGCATCTATCCGATGCTCTATGCGCTTTTCGGTGCGGACGAGCGCCTGGACGCGTCGGCGATGCGGCGGCAGGTCGAAGGCTGCATCGCTGCCGGCGTGCACGGCATCGCCTGCCTCGGCATCGCGAGCGAGATGAACAAGCTGTCGAGCGCTGAGCGAAGGACCTTCCTCGAGATCACCGCCGAGGCGGTGGCCGGGCGGGTGCCGCTGGCCGTCACCGTGCCCGAGCCGAATGTGCCCGACCAGATCGCGTTCGCGCGCGCCGCCGAGGCGCTGGGTGCTGCCTGGCTCATCCTCCAGCCGCCGCCCGTCAAGGGCGTGCCCGAGCGGGCGCTGCTGCGCTTTTTCGGGCGCGTCGCCGACGCCTGCACGCGGCCGGTGGCGATCCAGAACAATCCGGTCAACATGGACGTCTTCCTGAGCGACGCCGGCCTCGCCGCGCTGGCCCGCAACCATCCCAACATCCGGCTGCTCAAGGGGGAGGGGCCGGCACTCGGCACGCGGCGGATGATCGAGGCGACCGAAGGCCGGCTCGACTGCTTCGGCGGCCTCGCCGGCAAGGAGATCACGAGCCTGTTGCGGGCCGGCTGCGTCGGCTGCATCCCGGCCCCGGACTGCGTCGACGTCCATGTGCGCATCTTCGAGGCCATGGAGGCGGGCGACGAGGCCCTGGCGGAGCGCCTCTATCGGGACATCCTGCCGCTCATCACCTTCGTCAACAGCAGCGTCGAGGGCTATCTCTGCTACGGCAAGCGGCTGGTGGCACGTCGCCTCGGACTCGGTGACGTGCATCCACGCTGCCCCGCGATCGAGCCCGAGCCGCAGGGCACCGAGATCGTCGAGCGCTACGCGGCGGCGCTGGGGCCGCTCGGGCCCTGACGCGGTCCCCTGGGCTCAGCGCTCGATCTCGGCGCTCTCGCCGGGCGGCGGCGTGAAGACGAGCGAGCCTTCCGCCCCCACGGCCTCGCGCCCGCCCCATCTCTCCGTCATGGCCCGCTGATCGGCCTTGGCCCTGGCATCCACCGCCTCGGGATCGCAGAATTTTCTGAGTTGCTCCTCGAGCTTGGCGGCCTCGACCGTTCCTGTTCCGTCGGCAACGAGGTCCCGGGCTTCGTCCGGGTCGGACTCCAGATCAAAGAGCTGGCTCGGCATGCCGACATAATAGACCAGCTTCTTGGAGCCCTCGCGGAGCATGAACGTGCCGCTGGCGGAGCCCGTCGCGTGATACTCCGCGAAGCCCAGGCGATCGGGGTCGGGCGGGGCCAGAAGCGAGCGGCCGGGCAGATCGGCGTCCTCGGGCGTCAGCTCGGCGCCGACGGCCTCGCAGACGGTCGGAAAGAGATCGACATGGCTGACGATGTCGTCCCGCACCTGGCCGGCGGGGACGCCCGATCCTGCCAGCACAAGCGGCACGCCGATCGAGCCCTCGTACATGCAGCTTTTGCCGAAGAGGCCGTGCTGCCCGTAGAGGTCGCCATGATCGCTCGTGTAGAGGACGCGCGTGCTCTCGCCGAGGCCGCAGGCCTCGAGCTCGCGCAGGACCTGGCCCATCTGCTCGTCCAGGTGGGCCACGAGACCGAGATAGCCGGCGGCGACCCGGCGCAGCGCCGCCTCGTCGGTGATCTCACTCGTGCCCATGATCCGCCTCAGATGCTGGATCGCGGGATGCTCCGAGCGCTCGCCCGGCGCGTAGTGGCGGGGCAGGGCGACCGTTGCTTCGTCCTGAAGTCGAAAAAGCCGCTCCGGCACGCTGAAGGGCGGATGCGGGCTCGGGTAGGAGACGAACAGCACCCAGGGCTTTTTTGTCTTTGCTCGATGGCGGCGCAGCCAGTCGATGGCGGTCTCGGTGATCCGGCGATCGAAGCCCTGGTAGGGGGCCGTGCCGATGCCGGAGCGCTCCATGTAGAGCTCCCACTGGCCGCGATTGACATGCTCGTCGTCGAAGCCGCGCAGCAGCATGTGCACGCCGCCCTTGCCGCCCAGGATGTGCATGGGCAGCAGCTCCTCGGAGAAGCCGTTGTCGTCCTCGGTCGAGCGGAAGTGCAGCTTGCCGATCGAGACGACCTCGTGGCCCTGGTCGCGGATGCGACGCATCCAGGAAGGCACGCGCCCATCGTAGACGATGGCGTTGTCCCAATACCCCGTCTGGTGGGGAAAGCGGCCGGTGGCGAGTGCCGCCCGCGCCGGACAGCACAGCGGGCTCGCCGAATAGGCGTTGGTCCAGCGGGTGCCGGTGGCGGCCAGCCGGTCCAGGGTGGGCGTCGTCGCCTGCGCATGTCCGTAGCAGCCGGCAACGGCCCGGTTGTGATTGTCCGACAGAAGGATGAGCAGGTTTTTGGGCTCGGCCACGTTGTGCTCCCTGATCTGCGGCATCGGCTCAACAGGCGCTACGGCGAGGTGGGCACGGCGGTCAAGGCCAGGCTCACGCGACCCGAGGAGATTGACGTGCGTCCGGCGCCCGGCTCAAAGTTGTGACAAGAGGCCGGAAGACAACGAGGTCGGGGGAAGCATCGATCATGTATGGCATGGAGACGGTTCAGGCTTTGTCGGGTGCTGTCGGAGAGCGGCGATGAGAGGCTTGCTCCGGGCCGCCGGAGGGCTGCTCATCCTGGTCGTCCTCGCGGGCTGCGCGTCGACCAAGGTCACCTCGAGCCAGGCCTATGAGGGCCCGAAGCTGCCGCGGCCCGACCGCATTCTCGTCGACGACTTCGGCGCCACGCCGGGCGAGGTGCCAGCCGATTCGGGGCTCGCGGTCCACGCCGCCGGCAACGCGCCGCAGACGCCCGAGGAGATCGCGATGGGCCGCAAGCTCGGTGCCGAGGTTGCGCGGCAGCTCGTCCTGGATCTCCAGAACATGGGCCTGCCCGCCGTGCAGGCGGCCGGCCAGCCCCCGCCGCAGCCCAACGACATCGTCATCAAGGGCAACTTCTACTCGGTCGAGCAGGGCAACGCCGCAGAGCGCATCCTGATCGGGTTCAACGCCGGTGCCGACAATCTCGGGACGGCGGTCGAGGTCTATCAGATGACGCCCCAGGGTCTCCGGCGCCTCGGCGGCGGCGAGACCGACGCGACGGGCAACAAGACCCCCGGCATGGTGGCGCCAGCCGCCCTCTTCGTCGCAACCCACAACCCGATCGGGCTCATCGTCGTGGGGGCCATGAAGCTGCACGGCCAGGTGTCGGGCTCGGACACGGTCGAGGGCGACGCCAAGCGCACCGCCGACGCGATCGCAGCGCGCCTCAAGCAGGGCGCTGAGAAGCAGGGCTGGATCTGATCACGGAGGCTGTCGGGCCACGTGCCGGATTAGGCGCGCTCCCGACAGCCTCCTCGAGACGCAGCGCGCACCGGATCGGCATCCATCGTCCGAGCCGTTGACGTCCCAGCCTAGGATGAGTTCCTGGCCGCGGGGTTGGCCAGGAGCGCGGCGCTACTAGGCTTTCTCACGCAGCTCGAACGGTCGGGAGAGACATGCGTGCAGAACCTTGAGGGCGATATCCAACATCTGGCGCCGCTGGCCGCGCATCTGGCTCTGCGGTGGCATGCCTGGCTGCTGGCGGGGCTCATCCTGCTGGTGGCGCTGCTCGCCGCCTGGATCGCGCATCGCCTGACCTTCGTCATGCTGCGGCGTGGTCTCGGCCGATCGCACGAGGCCTTCGACGGGACGCTGAGGCGCTATCTGAGCCGCCCGCTGGGCCTGATCCTGCCGGCCATCGCTCTTCTGATCGTGTTGCCGATGCTGCCCGTCTCGGCCGTCACGACGGGATGGATTGCCCGTCTCCTCGGCCTGACACTGACCGCCGGCATCGGCTGGCTCGCCATCGCCGGTGTCGGCATCCTGGCCGATCTCGTGCTCGATCGCTCGCGTGCCAACGCCCGCAGCGGCCTCGCCGGCCGCCGGCTGCGTACCGAGAGCCAAGTGTTTCGGCGCATCGCCATCAGCATCATCGTCGTCGTGACGGCAGGCGTCATGCTGATGAGCTTTCCCAGCGTCCGCCATATCGGGGTCAGCCTCTTCGCCTCTGCCGGCGTCGCCGGGTTGGTTGCCGGCCTCGCCGCCCGGCCGACGATCTCGAACCTCATCGCCGGCGTGCAGATCGCGCTCGCCCAGCCCATCCGCATCGACGACGTCGTCATCGTCGAGGGCGAGTGGGGCTGGATCGAGGAGATCACCATGACCTACGTCGTGGTCCGCGTCTGGGACCTGCGCCGCCTGGTGGTGCCGCTCTCCCGGTTCATCGAGCAGCCCTTCCAGAACTGGAGCCGCACCAGCGAGGAGCTGCTCGGCACGGTCTTCGTCTACGCCGACTACACGGTGAGCGTCGATGCGCTGAGGCAGGAGCTGAAGCACATCCTGGATGGTGCCGAGCTCTGGGATCGCAAGGCCTGGGGCCTGCAGGTGACGGATGCGAGCGAGCACACCTTGCAGCTCAGGGCGCTGATGAGCGCCTCCGACTCCGGACGGCTGTGGGATCTCCGCTGCCAGGTGCGCGAGCGGCTGATCGACTTTCTCCAGCAGAGCCAGCCCGAGGCGCTTCCGCATGCCCGCCTGCGGCTACCCGAGCAGAGCGTGACGCTCGACCCGGCGCGGCCGGCGGGCCAAGAGGCGTAGATCATCGGCGAGGCGGGTAGTGGCCCACCTCAGTACTGGATGCTGTAGCGGTACGCGACTGCCTTCAGGATCCGCCGCAGCACGGCGTTGGCGACGAAGCCCATCACACCAAGTGTCAAAATGCCGGCGAAGACATAGTCGGTCTGGGCGAAGAGGCGGGAGCTGAAGATCAAAAAGCCGATGCCGCTCTGGGCGGCCACGAACTCGGCGGCGATGACGGTCATGAAGGCGTTGCCCAGCGCCATGCGGATGCCGGTGATGGCCGCCGGCACGCTGGCCGGCACGATGACGTGCCAGAACACCTGGGCCGGCTTCGCGCCCAGGCACTGCGCCGCCCGCACCTTTTCCTTCTCGACCGCCATGGCGCCGGCCATGGTGGAAAGGAACGTGACAAAGAAGGAAGTATAGACGATCAGGAGAACTTTCGAGAGCTCGCCCAGGCCGAACCAGATGAGGAAGAGGGTGATGAAGGCGATGGGCGGGATGTAGCGAAAGAACTCGATATAGGGCTCGGTGAGGGTGCGCAGGATGGAGCTGCGGCCGGTCAGCATGCCGAGCGGCACCGCCACGGCGCAGCCCAGGAGCCAGCCGGAGATGATCCGAAAATAGCTGATGCCGATGTCCCGGAGCAGCGAGCCGTCGGCGATCGAGATGGCGATGGCGCTGAAGACGTCGAGCGGCGGCGGAAAGAGGATCGGGATCGTGGTCCAGGCGATGATCTGCCAGACCGCCAAGGTGGCGACCGCGAGCCCGCCATAAAGGGCGAGGGAGCGCCAGCGCAGTCGTGCGGTCAGCCGGCCCAGCCCTTGGGATCGCGTGCTTCCGACGGGAAGAGGCTCGCTACGCAGCATGCGGCATTCCGCTGGCCTCGGGATGGAGAAGCGCGTTCAGCTCGTTGTAGAGCTCGCCGAATTCCGCGGTCATGGCGCCGCGCGGGCGGGGAAGGGTGATCGGGCGGGTGGCGATCACGCGTGCCCCGGGGCCGTGCGACATCACCGCCACGCGGTCGGCAAGCCAGATCGCCTCGTTGATGTCGTGGGTGATGAAGACCACCGTCTTGCGGCTCTGCATCCAGATCTGGGCCAGCTCCTCCTGCATCCTCCGCCGGGTCTGCGCGTCGAGGGCGCCGAACGGCTCGTCCATCAGGAGGATGTGAGGGTTGTTGGCGAGCACACGGGCGATCTGCACGCGCTGCTTCATGCCGCCCGACAGCTCGCGCGGGAACTTCTTTCGATGGTCCGCGAGGCCGACCAGGACGAGGTTCTTCTCGATGGTGGCCTGGCGCTCGGCCGGGGCGACGCCGCGCATCTTGAGGCCGAAGCCCACATTCTCCTCGACCGTGAGCCACGAGAAGAGCGCGATCTCGCTCTGGAACACCACGCCCCTGTCCTCGGACGGGCCCGTGACGTCCTTGCCGAAGACGCGAATGCGGCCGGCGCTGGGTGCCTCGAAGCCGGCGATCAGGTTGAGCACCGTCGACTTCCCGCAGCCCGTGGGCCCAAGAAGGCAAAGGAACTCGCCGTCGCCGACCTCGAGGTCGACACCCTCGAGGACGGCGACGCCCCCATCCGTCTCGTCGGAGCGCGAGAAGCGCTTGGCGACGCCGGCAAGCTCGATCGCTCGCTCCATCGACCGGTCTTGCCCCCTAGAGGCCGCGGACGAGGCCGGGATCGATGGCGCGCAGATATTGCGGCGCGAAGACCTTCGACATGTCCGGCACGTCGCCTTTGAGCTTGCCGTTGGCCTTCATCCACTCGCCGACCGGGGTGAAGGCGTCGAGCGCCGCCTTGTCGAGATAGACGCTCCAGTCGAAGTTGACCCGCTTGAGCTGCGCCGCCACGTCGGAAGCGGACTTGAGGTTGAGCTTCTTGGCCGTGATCTTGGCCGTCTCCTCGGGATTGGCCTTGATGAACTCGTTGGCCTCGATCATCGCGCGCAGCAGCGAGGTGGTGGCGTCCGGGTGCGCGTCGCACCAGGCCCGGTTCATCTCGAGATAGGTCCGGGTGAGGTAGGCCACGTCGATGTTGGGCTCGAGCAGGTGCGCCCGATCCTTCATGATCTCGAGGCCGCGGCTGATCATCGGCTCGAGCCAGACATAGCCGTCGATGTCGCCCTTGGCGAAGAGCGCCACCTGCTCCGATGCCGCGACATTGACGAGTGTCACCTTGTCCTTGGGCACGCCCTCGTGCGCGAGATAGCGGTCGAAGGCGTAGTCGGCGCTCGACCCGTAGATCAGCCCGATCTTCTTGCCGGCGAGATCCGCCGGCTTGGCGATGGTCGAGAGGCAGACGATGCGCAGGTCGTGGACGGTGATGAAGACCGCCGGCACGACGAGGTCGGCGCCCTTCGAGACGAGCGCCATGAGCGGGAACTCGACCGTGCCCGCCGTCTCGGCCTGACCGGCCACCACGGCCTGGGTGCCGAGAAAGCCTACGTCGAACAGCAGGACCGAGCCGTCGATGCCGTGCTTCTTGAAGAGCCCCGTCGCCTCGGCGACGTAGAGGTCCGCATAGCCGATATTGGCGCCGGCCGTGAGGCGGATCGTCACCGGATCCGCGGCCCGCGCCGACCTGCTGCCCAGCCGGATCACCAGCGGCGCCGCGGCCATGCCTGCCAGGGCCCCACGTCGCGTCACGCGTCCAATCATCGTGCCATCCCCTACAGCCCTTCGGGCTTGTTCTGTCCTGCTCTAATGGCCGGTGGTGGAAGCGGGCCTCGGCGAGCCTGCCATGGACCGGGAGCGGCGCCTCCACCGGGCGCTATGATAACGTTGCCATCGACGCGCTGTCAAAGCGCTAGGGGCACAAGGGCGGCCCGCTCCTCAGAGGCGCCGCAGCCGTCGATCGAAGAGCGAGAAGATCCGTTCCCAGGCGCGCTCGGCCGAGGGCTTGTGGTAGCAATAGCGCTCCGGGAAGGTGAAGCCGTGGTCGGCGCCCGGATAGGTCTCGAGCCGGTGGGTGACGCCCGCGCGGGTGAGCGCCTCGTCGATCACGCGCTGATGCTCCGGCGGCGAGAGCGGGTCCCCGTCGGCGAAGCCGAAATAGCACTCGCCCTTGATCCGATCGGCCAGCAGATGCGGCGAGTCGGGCTTGTCGGTGACCTGGAAGCCGCCGTGCAGGGAGACCATCGCCTGCACCCGGTCCGGGAAGGTGCCGGCCGCGGCGAAGGCATGGCGCCCGCCCATGCAGTAGCCGACGACGCCCACAGGATCGGCCGCCTCGGGGTCGGCCTGCGCGACATCGAGCTGGGCTTTCGTGTCGGCCAGGCAAAGCGCGTGGGTGAGCCCGAAGTTCAGCTTTTGCATCTCGGGGTCGGGGCCGTGCGTCGGCAGCAGCTTCGGGTCGAAGGACGGGCCGCCGTCCCGGTAGTAGAGATTGGCCAGCATCACATAGTAGCCGACGGTGCCGATGCGCCGCGCCATGTCGCGCAGCTCCTCGCGGATGCCCAGCGCGTCCATGAAGAAGATCACGGTCGGGAAGGGCCCGCCTTCCTCGGGGTGGGTGACGAAGACCGGCATCGTCCCGTCCGGGGTCTCGATCGGGATGTCTCGCTCGCGCACCTGCTGCTCCTCCCTCGGCGACGCGGCTCCTCGGCCGCTGGTCTCGTTGCTTGCGACGTTGCCTCGCTCAGGCCCCCGGCTTGCGGGTGCTGTCCCGCGGCAGGACCTCGAAGCCGAGGTCGCACCTGCGATCCGCCGGCGACCCGCCGGAAAGCCGCGCCAGCAGCATCGCCGCCGCCTGGCGGCCAATCTCGTAGCGCGGCACGCGCACCGTCGTCACCGTCGGCACCGTCTCGCCGCTCAGCGCAAGGCCGAGGAAGCCGGCGATGCCCAGCCGATCCGGCACCTGCCAGCCGCGTCGCTGACATTCGAACAGCGCGCCCACGGCGAAGGCGTCGCTCGAGCAGAAGAGGCAGTCGGTGTCCGGCCAGCGCTCCATCAGCTCGCCGGCGCTCCGTCCGCCGCTGCCGATCGCGGCAGGCTGCGCCAGGGTGACGATGCGGTCGGCAGGGCGGCCATGCCGGCGCATTGCCCGGCGGAACCCTTCGCGGCGCCGATGGGCCCGCTCGTTGTCGTTCAGCGGCCCGCAGATGAAGCCGATCCGCTGGTAGCCGGCGGCGACCAGATGATCGACCATGGCCGCTGCCGCCTCCTCCTCGGCGTAGCCGACATTCATGTCGATCGGCCGCTTGGCGAGCGTGCCGGTCTCGACCACGGGGATGCCCGAGCGCCTCAGCGTCTCGTGCGCCGCTGCCCGATGCGCCACGCCGGACACGAGGATGCCCTCGGGGCGGCGGCCGACGAAGGCGCGCAGCAGCTCGGCCTCGCGGTCGAGCGAGTAGCCGCTGACCCCCACCATGAGCTCGATGCCCCGGGTGTGCAGCTCGTCCGAGACGCCCTGCAGCATCTCGGCATATTGCGAGTTGTCGATGCTCGGGACGATGGCGGCGACGAGGCCGCTGCGGCTGGAGCGGAAGCTGCGGGCGACGAGGTCGGGCACGTAGCCCAGCTGCTCGACGGCCGAGGCGATGCGCAGCCGCGTGCCCTCCGCCACCATCTCCGGCCGCTGCAGCGCGCGCGAGACGGTGATCGGCGCCACCCGAGCCAGCTGGGCCACGTCATGCAGGGTCGCCCGTGACTCGGTTGGCGAAAGGGGGTGTCCGGAACTCTCTCGCGCGCGCATCTCGATGTATGGCTTGTCTCTATGACAACGTTAGCATTTTTCTTCGCTCCGCAACAACCTTGGTGTCGTCAGCAGGTCAGTTGCCAAGCGCCGCTCACAAGGCCGTCTGCCGATCAACGCTGACCTCAAGGCGATGCGCGAGAACTGCTCACGCAGCAAGGGCTTTGCCGGTGACCAGCTGTGCAGGATTGTCGCCAGCCACGATGGTGTGATCCCGCCTGCGGGCCACAATGGCGGTGCGCCGATAACGGATCTGACATCCTCGGACTGCGCGGCGCACGGCCCGGGCGATGGCGGGCAGGGCGAGTGAGGACGCCCGTTCCGGCGACGATCTCGGCGAGGCCGGGTGGCGCTACCCGGGCGGATGCACGGCCGTGGTCTCGGGGCTCGCTGCGGCGTGACCTTCAAGCCGCGCGGTTGAGACCAGGACCGACAAGTCGACGCTGGACCGGCTGAGCGAAGCCGGCCGCCGACCGCGCTTGCTCACCGGTCGACCTCGCCGAAGACGATGTCGAGGGCGCCGATGATCGCCGGCACGTCCTGAAGGGAGTGCCCGCGGCACATCATCTCGAAGGCCTCGAGATGGGCGTAGCTGGGCGAGCGGATCTTGCATCGGGCCGGCTTGTTGGTGCCATCGCTCACCAGATAGACGCCGAACTCGCGCTTGCTGCTCTCGACCGGGGCATAGGCCTCGCCCTCGGGAACACGCATGCCCTCGGTGAAGAGCTTGAAGTGATGGATCAGCGCCTCCATCGAGCGCTTCATCTCCGAGCGGCGCGGCGGCGTCACCTTCTGCTCTGCGATCCTGACCGGGCCCGCTGGCATCTGGTCCAGGCATTGCGTCATGATCCGCAGCGACTGGTATACCTCGGCCATGCGCACGAGGTAGCGGTCGAAGCAGTCCCCGCGCTTGCCAACCCGCACGTCGAACTCCATCCGGTCATAGACGGCGTAGGGTTGCGCCTTGCGGAGATCCCATGGCACGCCCGAGGCTCGCAGCATCGGCCCGGTGAAGCCCCAGTCCAAAGCCTCGCTCTCCGAGACCACGCCGATGTCGACCGTCCGCTGCTTGAAGATCCGGTTCTCGTTGAGCAGGCCTTCGACATCGGCGAACCGGGGCCCGAAGTCGTGCATCCAGGAGCGGATGCGCTCGTCGAGGCCTGTCGGCAGGTCGCGGTTGACGCCGCCGAAGCGATCGTAGTTGGCGTGCATGCGCGCCCCGGAGCCAGCCTCGTAGAACTCCATGAGCTTCTCGCGCTCCTCGAACATCCAGAGCATCGGCGTCATGGCGCCGAGGTCGAGCGCCAAGGTCGTGACGTTGAGAAGATGGCTCAGGACGCGGGTGATCTCGTCGAGCAGCGTGCGGATGTAGAGGGCACGGATCGGCGCCTCGATCCCCAGCAGCCGTTCGACCGCGATGACGAAGGCATGCTCCTGCATCATCGGCGCCACGTAGTCGAGCCGGTCGAAATAGGGGATGTCCTGGAGATAGGGGCGGTACTCGATCAGCTTTTCCGTGCCCCGATGCAGGAGGCCGATATGCGGGTCGGCCCGCTCGACGACCTCGCCATCCATCTCGAGCACGAGTCGCAGCACGCCGTGCGCTGCCGGGTGCTGTGGCCCGAAATTGATGGTGAAGTTGCGCAGCTCCTTGTCGGGCATGTGCCCACTCCAGCCTCGAGGTCGCTGCGGCTGGGACGGTCACGGCGCTCAATGGAGGCGCTTGCCGTTGATGATGCCGCCGGCGCGGAGCAGCTCGAGCTGGCGGTCGGAGAGGTCGTGCCGCAGCCGGATGACGCGCTCGCTCTTGGTAAGCTTCGCCTCGACACCGCGGCTCCGCTTGAGCATGGCGTGGACGTCATCGATGACGATCGTGTCGCCCACACCGAAGGTGCCCTGGTCCACCGGATCGGCGAAGGTGAGCGGCAGGACGCCGAAGTCACAGAGGGTTCCCCAGTGAATCCGGACGAAGCTCCGGGCGACGAGAAGGTGCTCGGCAATGAGCTTATGGGTGACAGTCTGGGCCGGCTGGGCCGGCATGGCGGATCCTCCCACATGGCTGTGGGGCGCGCCGAAGCCTCGCGCCGACGCGTCTTCTCTCTCGAACGGGCCTCGGTCCGGCCGGTTCCGATCCCAGTCGGGCTAAATCTAGGTCGAGGGGGCGCCAAGCTCCTTCCCGATCCACTCCAGCACCGAGCCCTGCCTCGGCGCCCAGCCCAGCTCGCGCCGCGCCCGGTCCGCGCGGACGCGGCTGTTCGAGGCGAGCGAGAAGGCCGCGCGCTCGAAGCCCAGCGTCGCCACCGCATCGTCGAAGTCCCAGCTCTCAGCCGCTCCCAGTCCCAGCCTCGTGGCAATGGCATGGACCATCTCGCGAAAGGAGCTCTCGCCGTTCTCGACAAAATAGAAGGAGCCCGCCTGCGCCCGCTCGAGCGCCAGGAGGTAGATGTCGGCCATGTCCGCAACATGCACGTGCGACCAGACATTGAGGCCGGGACCGATATGGCGCGCGACGCCGGCGCGGCGGGCCTGCTCGGTGAGCGTCGGGATCTGCGCGCTGTCCTTGTGAAGACCGAGGCCATGGCCATAGATCAGCGTGTTGCACAGCACCACCGAGCGAACGCCCTGTCCGGCCGCCTCCCGCACCCTGCGGTCGAGAGCGACCCGCGCCGCCTTCTCCGGCGCCGGCACGATCGGCGTGTCCTCGTCGAAGATCTCATCGCTCCGCTCGCCGCGCGTGTCCTGCGCCACGATGCTCGATCCGCTGGTGTGCAGCAGCGGCTTTCCGGAACCGGCAAGCGCCCGGATGAGGACCTCGATCGCCGTCCGATGATCCGAGCTCGCGGCGTTCACGACGGCATCCGCCTGCCTTGCCGCCTCCGTCAGCACGGGCGCGTCGTCGAGCGAGCCCAGGACGGGCTCGATGCCGATCGCCTCGAGCTGCCCGGCCTTGGCCTCCGAGCGCACGAGGCCGGTCACGCCGTGCCCGGCTGCGAGCAGCCGGGCGGCGATCGACCCGCCGATATAGCCGGAGGCACCGGTGACGAAGACCTTCATGCTCCACCTGCTCCCTGTCTGCGGGCCGGCCCCGCCGGCCCGGATGGCGATGTCCCGATCCCTAAGATGGTGGACATCTCCTCCCGGCGCACCTTTGCTCCGGCCGGCGACGACAGGCGACGCGACGCGACACCAGAGACTTTCCCGAGAAACCTCGGGCGGCACGAGGAGATGATGTGATGGCAAGCACGATGACCTACCGGCGTTTGGGACGGAGCGGCCTCACCGTGTCGCGTCTCGTTCTCGGCACGATGATGTTCGGCGGCCGGACCGAGGAGGAGGAATCGCGGCGCATCATCGACGCCGCCGCCGAGATCGGCGTCAACTTCATCGACACCGCCGACACCTACGCCGGCGGGCGCTCCGAGGAGATCGTCGGCCGGGCGATCAAGGCCGACCGCCATCGCTGGGTGCTGGCGACCAAGCTCGCCAACCCCAACGGGCAGGGCCCCAACCGACGCGGCCTGTCCCGCAAGTGGATCATGGAGGAGGTGCACACCAGCCTGCGCCGCCTCGACACCGACTTCATCGACATCCTCTACCTGCACAAGGAGGACAAGCTGACGCCGCCGGAGGAGACGGTGCGGGCGCTGGCCGACCTGCAGCGCTCGGGCATCATCCGCTATTTCGGCATCTCCAACTTCAAGGCGTGGCGCATCGCCCGCATCTGTGCCGCCTGCGACGCCCACGGCATCGACCGGCCGGTCGTCAGCCAGCCCCGCTACAACATCATCAACCGCTCGGTCGAGGTCGAGGAGCTGCCGGTCTGCGGCGCCTTCGGCATCGGCGTTGCCCCCTACAGCCCGACGGCGCGCGGCGTGCTCACCGGCAAGTATGATCTGAACGCGCCGCCGCCGGCCGACAGTCGGGCCGCAGCGCAGGGGCAGCGGATGGCCGAGACCGACTACCAGCCGGCGGCACTCCGTGTCGCGGCAACCCTGGCCGACCACGCGCGCGAGCGCGGCATTGATCCCGCGGCCTTCGCCACCGCCTGGACGCTCGCCAATCCCTTCGTCACGGCCGCGATCGCCGGCCCGCGGACGATGGCGCAGTGGCAGACCTATGTTGCGGCGCTCGGGATCGAGATCACCGATGAGGACGAGCAGCTGGTCGACAGCCTCGTCCCGGCCGGCACGACGGCGGTGCCGCACTTCATCGATCCCTCCTATCCCGTCGAGGGCCGCCCGTCGGAGTCGGCGTCTCTCGCCACTTGATGGCCTGACAAATAACGTCATCTGTCATTCCAAGGGAGCCGTCATGGAGGCGGCTTCCCATGGGAGAGACGCATGCGCAGACGCAGGCTCGGCAAGGACGGTCCCGAGGTCTCGGCGATCGGGCTCGGCTGCATGGGGATGTCGGACGTCTATGGGCCGGCCGACCGGACCGAGAGCATCGCCACCGTCCACGCCGCCCTCGACGCCGGCATCACGCTCCTCGACACCGGCGACTTCTACGGCATGGGCCACAACGAGCTTCTCGTCCGGGAAGCCCTGGCCGGCCGACGCGACGAGGTCTTCCTCCAGGTAAAATTTGGCGCGCAGCGCGGACCCGATGGCAGCTTCATCGGCTTCGATGCCAGGCCTGCCGCCGTCAAGACCGCCTGCGCCTACAGCCTGAAGCGCCTCGGCACGGACTGGATCGACCTCTACATGCCGGCCCGCGTCGACCCGGCCGTGCCGATCGAGGAGACGGTGGGCGCCATCCAGGACCTCGTGCAGGCGGGCTATGTCCGCCATATCGGGCTTTCCGAGGCGGGAGCCGGGACGATCCGGCGGGCCAGCGCCGTGGCGCCCATCGCCGGCCTCCAGATCGAGTACTCCTTGATGTGCAGGGGCATCGAGACCGAGATCCTGCCCACGCTTCGCGAGCTCGGGATCGGCGTCACCGCCTACGGCGTGCTGGCGCGCGGTCTTCTCAGCGGGCGCGTCGGCCCCGAGGGCTTCTCGGCCCCGGGCGACTTCCGGGCCCACACGCCGCGCTCCCAGGGCGAGGCGCTGCAGCAGAACCTTCTCCTCGTCGAGGCGCTGAAGAAGGTGGCGGCGGGTCTCGGCGCCACCCCGGCCCAGGTCGCGATCGCCTGGGCGCTCAGCCGCGGTGACGACATCCTCCCGCTGGTCGGCGCCCGTCGTCGGGATCAGCTGACGGAGGCGTTGACAGCCCTCGATCTCGAGCTCGACGCGGCGGCGCTGAGGGCTCTCGAGGAGGCCGTGCCGGCCGAGGCGGTCCAGGGCACGCGCTATCCTGCGATGCAGATGCGCATGCTCGACAGCGAGCGCCCAACGTCGCACTGACAGGCCATGAGCACGGCCGACGACATGCGCGAGCGCATCCTTGACGCGGCGGAGGATCTCCTCCGTCGCCACGGGCCCGCCAAGACGAACGTCGTCGATATCGCCCGGGCGCTCGGCATGAGCCACGCCAACGTCTATCGCTTCGTGCCCAGCAAGGCGGCCCTCATCGATGCGGTGGCGGCGCGCTGGCTCGATCGGGTCTCGGCACCGCTCGAGACGATCGCAGGCAGCGACGCGCCTGCCGCCGACCGGCTGGCGCTGTGGCTCCGCACGCTGGCCTCGACCAAACGCAAAAAGCTCTTGGACGAGCCCGAGATGTTCGCCACCTGGCACGCGCTGGCCGAGGCCGCGCGCGGCGTCATCGACGAGCATCTGGCAACCCTCCAGGGACAGCTTCGGCGCATCGTCGAGGACGGCATCCGCCGGGGCGAGTTTCGGGTCACCGATCCCGAGGCCGCGGCGCGCGCCATCTTCGAGGCGACGCTCCGCTTCCACCACCCGCACCATCTGCGCACGAACGGCGCCGGCAGCGATGCCGGTCTCGACGCCGTGACGAGGCTCCTCGTCGCCGGGCTGCGCGCGGGCGTCCTCTGAGCGGCGCGCTGGCGCGTCCCCTCATCGATCCGTGAAGCCGCCGGCCAAGCGTCTCACCGGCCTGTGAGCGCGGCCTGATCCCCGCTCGTGCGACAAGCGTAGCCGGGCCTCAAGCGCCCCTACGGTCCAACGGAGGACCCCATGTCTCTGCGCAGCAGAATGGCTATCCCGCTCTTTGCCGCTCTTCTGTTTTTTGTTCCGGCTCTCGCCCGGGCGAGCTCGGTCAACGCGCCCGGCGGCGTCGCCGTCGGCGGCTACGATCCCGTGGCCTACTTCACCATGAGCAAGCCCACGCCCGGCAATCCGGCCATCACAGCGACCTACGAGGGGGCTACCTACCTGTTCGCCTCGACCCGCGACCGGGATCTCTTCGTGGCGAGCCCCGAGAAGTACATCCCGCAATACGGCGGCTTTTGCGCCTACGGCACCGCCTTTGGCCACAAGGCGCCCATCGACCCCGAGGCCTTCACCATCATCGATGGCCGCCTCTACCTCAACTACGACAAGAGCATCTGGGCGACGTTCAACAAGGATCCGGCCGGCTACATCGGCAAGGCCAATACCAACTGGCCCACTGTCCAGTACCAGCCCGATCCTTGAGGGGGCGCATGCCTCTCACCCCCGCAGCTGGTCGGCCACCAGCGCCTGGTGCAGCGACACGCCGGCGGTGACGCCATCGGCCGACGCCAGGGTCGCGTTGTTGTGGGCCGGGCGCACGACGTCGCCGGCCGCGTAGACGCCCGGCACCGTGGTCATGCCCGTCTCGTCGATCCGGATCACCCGCCCGAAGGGCCCGTCGTCGAGCGCGCAGCCGAGCTGCTCGGCGATCGGGCTGTTGAGCCGCGTCCCGCTCACGAGATAGAGCGCGCTCAGGGCCACCGACCTGCCATCGGCAAGCGCAACGCCCGTGAGCCCCGGCGCCTTGCACCTACCAACGCCGCGATGCGGGCCGGCTCGATCGCGACACCGCGCCGGGCGAGCTGGCCGCGCGCCGCCTCGTCGAGCCCGTCTCGACCATTGAGAAAGAAGGTCACCGGTCCCCAATCGGCGACGACGATAGCCTGATGGGAGGAGATCGGCCCGACCGCGAGAACCCCCTGCCTCTCGCCGCGAAACTCGTAGCCATGGCAGTAAGGACAGAAAAGGACGCTTTTGCCCCAACGCTCGGCCAGTCCCGGCATGTCCGGCAGAACGTCCGAGACACCAAAGGCCAGCACGAGCTTTCTGGCCGACAACGCCTCGCCGGACTCGAGCCGCACGCGGAACCCGCCAGCCAGATCCGGCTCGGCGCTCGTCGCAACGCCGTGGACGAGGGTGACGGTGGGATAGACAGAAAGTCGCTCCCGTCCCTCGCGCGCCACCTCGACCGGATCGGCGCCGTCCCGTCCGAAGAAGCCATGGATCGCCGACGCGAAGCGATTACGCGGCAGCCCGGCGTCGACGACGCACACGCTTCGGCAGGCGCGCGCAAGCTGCATGGCGGCCGAAAGCCCGGCGAAGCTGCCACCGATGACGATCGCATCGAGCTGCATCACCGTTCTCCAAGCCAGAGCCGGCGAGCGAGAGCCGGATCGTCGAGCGCCGCCACGAGCAGGGCGAGCGGCGTGTCGCTGATTTTCCGCGCCAGACGGCTGTCGGCGATGACGAGGATGGCGGCGGACGCCTCGGCACGGGCGAGCCAGATCTCATCATAGGCTGGATGGCCCAGCGCGAGCGCTATCACAACCGCCCGCTCGGCGTAGCCTGCTGTCGGTCTGGTTTCCGTGATCACGGCGCGGACGGCGTCGATCACGAGCGGCGCCTGGTCGGTAGGCATTTCGCCGCGACGCTCGCGTCGACGACGATCCTGGTCAACGACGGATGTGGCGAAGCCCACGCAGAATGTCGGCGCTGTCGGTCTGGGGCACCGAGGGGGTCAGCGCCGCGATCCTGTCGACAAGCGTCAGCAGCTCCTCGACGGTAGGTTGGCGGCCGTTCTCGCCGCGAGCCTCCCGTCGCAGGATCACGCGGACCTCGGCCTCCAGCGAGCGATCGTGCGCCTTGGCCAGCGCCTTCAGCTCGTGGAGCACCTCGCTCTCGATATGGCGCACGGTGAGGGTGGCCATGGGCATGTCTCACGGACGGAATCGTCAGACAGAGATGGCTGCAAAATGCATGCGGCGTCAACGGAGCGCTCCGGCCCCTCACGCTGGGTGGTAGCGGCCGCCGGACCGGCGCGCCCCACGCGTCACGCCGCCGATACTCTCGGGGGCGGGGCGCCCGCCCGGTGAGCCCGGGCCGGCGCGGCCGTCAGAAAGCCGTGCGCTGCCTCCCGAGCTGGCGCTCCGCCAGCGCGCCGAAGAGCAGGCCGATCACCGTCCACATGATGACCTGCATGCCGATCGAGGTTGTCCTGAAGCGCCACAGCACGGCCGCCGGGAAGCCGTCCGGCACCTCGTTGATGGCGGGGAGGAGCAGCTGGATCGCGGCGATCACGACGATGAAGAACGCGCCGCCGAGCAGGACGGCGTTCCACGTTCCGAGGCGGGCGACAAGCCGCCTGCCGAGCGCCAGGGCGCCGGCGAAAGCCGCAAGCGAGCAGAGGATCATGACGAAAAAGAGCCCGGTGCGGAGGCCGATGGTCTCGGCCATGCCCACCGCCGGCGGGTTGGGCGGATATTTGATCGCCGGAACGAGGAAGATCACGAGGAAGGCGGCGCCGGCCAGCAGGGCGGCCGTGGCGCGCGGCCCGAAGGCACCGATGCGGCCATAGACGGCGGCGAAGACGAGCGCGAAGAGGCCACCCACGGCGGCGCCGTAGACGATGACGCCCGTGGCGAGCCCGATCGTGCTCTGGACCCCGCGGCTCACCAGCGCCTCGTCGCCATGGTCATGCTGGGCTGCCATGGTCGTGTGCGCGTCGGCCGCCTGGGCGCCATGGACATGGGCTTCCTTGGCCAAGTCCATCTGCTCCTCGAAGGCGATGGCGCGGTCGACCAGTGGCTCGCCCACAAGCTTGGCGACAACGAAGGTGAGCAGGCCCGCGACGACGCCGACGAGCATGCCCCTGATCAGGAGCGTTCTGACCATGGCGGGTGTGTCCTGCCTAGTGGCAGGGGAAGCCCAGCAGGTGCCGTCCGTCGTGCAGGAACTCGTGCACGTACATGCCGGGAACGATCGAGGTGGCGCCCTCGTCGATGCCCACGAAATAGAGCGCTGCCAGCAGCAGGACGGCGAAGACCAGCCACGGAGCCAGCTCGCGCAGCGGGATGGGTCTTGCGGCGGCGGGGGTGAGGGTGGCTTGGCTCATGATCGCATCTCCAGGGATTCCGCGTCCCGTCAGGGTGCCTGTTCCGCCGCGGGTGAAGGTCTGACTTCCAGCTGCCGATCGGGGCAGCGGTTACAGTGGCGCGACCGTGCCGGACTTGCACCGGCTTCCTCGCACCGCGACCATGTCGAGAAGCCATGAAGATGAAGGCCTGTCAATGATCGTGCGCGCGGTGCCGGGCGACGCCCCGGCCTCGGCCTGATAGAGACGCCCGATGACCTTGCGCCTCATCCTGGTCTGCCATGCGGGCACGTCGGCCATGCGCGCCGGTGCCTTTCCCGCCGACGAGCCGATCGACAGCGCAGGCGCCGCGAAGGCGGGCGACCTCGCGCGCCGCCTGCCGCGCGCCGATCGCGCCTGGACCAGCCCGGCGCTGCGGGCCCGGCAGACGGCAGCAGCGCTCGGCCTCGATGCCGCCATCGAGCCCGCCTTGGGCGACCTCGACTTCGGTCGGTGGACGGGCCAGACGCTCGCCGAGATCGAGGCAGAGGAGCCGCTGGCTCTCGCCGCCTGGCTTGCGGACCCCGCCACGGCCCCCCACGGCGGCGAGGATTTTTCGTCGCTCAGGGCCCGGGTGGGCGCCTGGCTCGACCAGCGTCGGGGCGAGAGGGGCCGTCTCGTCGCCGTCACCCATGCGGCCGTGATCCGTGCCGCCATCATCCATGCCATCGAGGCGACCGCGCGCTCCTTCGCCCATATCGACGTCGCCCCCCTCGCGCTCACCGAGCTCACCTGCACCGCCGGCCACTGGCGGCTCCGCTCGCTCGGCGTGACGCGTTGAGTCAGTGAAAAATGCCCTGCACGCGCCACATCGGCGGCTCGGTGTCACCGAAAGCGCCCTCGCGATGGACCCATAGGCGACGGCCGTCGGCCAGGGTCAGACGATAGAAATCGCGCAGCCGAAAGCCCTCGTCCTCGGGGCGCCACCATTCGGGGAGGATGCGCTCGGGTCCCTCGGCGTGGAGCACGGGCACCGGACCGTCCTGCCAGGCGAGGCGGGCCGGCGGGCCGTCGGGGACGCGGGCCAGGGCCTCGGCCGGCAGGGGCTTCTCCCAGACGCGAAGCGGCCGCGGCTCCTTCGCGAGCCAGGGCCCGCCGGTCGGCAGCGCGGTCGCCGGCAGCAGCCGCACGGCGCGCTCGGGCACATGGCTCTGGGCCGGCTCGAGGCGGAGGACGCGCTCGGGGCCGAGGCGGGCCGCCAGCTGATCGACGAGCTGGGCCAGCGCCGTCTCGTCGGCGGCGTCGCCGAGGCCGGTCTGCCGGGCGCCCAACGGCGCCGTCTCGACCGCCTCGAGGATCATGATCTCGATGCCGAAGCCGACATCGAGGCCGTCGAGGTCGAGGGCGAGAAGACGCTCGAGATGGGCCGGGTCGCGCACCGGCCAGCCGGTGCTGGCCTCGAGCCGCGCCACCTCGCCGTCGACCCGATGCAGGCCGAGGACGACACGTCGCGCTCCTTCCTGCGCCCGCTCGAGATCCCGGCAGACGGACTGGAGCAGCCGGCGCATGGCGGCCGCGATGTCCTCGGTCCGGCCGATCGGCTCGGGCCAGACGAGGCGGGCCTGGAAGCGGGCGGGCTCGGCCATGGGCGCGAAGGGCTCCTCGCCCTCGCCCCAGAAGCGGTCGAGGCGGGTCGCGAGATCGGCGCCGAAGCGGATCATGAGCGCCGACCGCGGCAGACGGACGAGCTGCCCGATCGTGCGCAGGCCGACCCGGCCCAGCGCCATGGTGGCCTCGGGTGCGATGCCCAGCGCCCGCACCGGCAGGGCGGCGAGGCGCTCCTCCTGGCCCTCGCCGGGAAGGATGCCGGCCGTGCCGAAGCGGGCCCAGGCCCAGGCCCGGCTCATCCGCCCGGCGATCGCGGCCCGGACGGTAAGGTCCTGGCGAGCGAAAGCCCGCTCCACGGCCGAGAGCAGGCCCGCCTCGCCGCCGAAGAGATGCGCGCAGCCGGTGATGTCGAGCATGATCCCGTCGGTGCCGTCGACGGCGAGGCGCGGGCTCCAGCGCCCGCACCACAGGCCCAGCGCCCCCAGCGCTTTTTTGTCATTCTCGGGCTCGGCCTCATGGACCAGGAGCGCCGGCAGCGCGGCGCGGGCGTCGGCCAGGGCCAGCCCCCGCCGCAGCCCGGCCTGCCGTGCCGCTCGGGTCAGGGCGGTGAGCCGCGGCACGCCATGATCGGGTGCCACCAGCGCCAGCGGCTGCTCGACTGCTAAAAGCTCACCCCGCCGCCTGGCGGCGCGCGCCATCCGCTCGATCGGCCAGGCCGGCAGCCAGAGCGAAAGCCAGCGTCTGCTCATCCCACGTCACCTCCCAGGAGCCGGCCGCCCCGCCCTTGATCCGCCAGAGCTCGAGCCGGAGGTGGAGCCCGTCGTCCATGGCCGAGGGCAGGGCAGGGGTCGCCCGCCAGCGGGTCAGGGCGGCGTTGGGCGCCGGATCGGGGGGGCCGTGGCGGAGCGCCAGGCCGGTGCCGCCGCCGGTCTCGGCGGCGAGCTGGAGGCGCCGGCTCGCCAGAAGGTCGAGCCGCCCGATCTCGGCCACGGCGCAGGCCACGGCCGGCGAGCGCAGCGCCTCCTCGAAGGCCCACAAGGCCTGCCGCTCGCCCGGCGCCCGGACGATCAGGAGCCGGGCAGGGTCGATCCCGTAGGGTCGCAGCCCCGGCCCGTAGAGCTCGCCATGCAGGGCTCCCAGCCGATCGCTCCGGCACCAGAGAAGAGCACCCGGCCGCTCGAGGCAGCGCCGCGCGAAGGCGATGGCGGCAGCGCTCGCCGCCGGCCCGCCGATCTCGTGCAGCGCCGCCGCCGGCAGGCCACCCCAGGGCAGATCCCCGTCGAGCGCCGGGCCGAGCCTGGCGACCTCGCGCCCGAGGGCCGTGCCGCCGCCCTCGATGGCGCGGATCCTGGCGCGCAGCCCGGCGAGATCGGAAGGCATCGGTGCGCTCGCCTCATTGAATGTTCTTCTTTTGTTCTAATTTCGGCTGACGCGATGGTCAAGGCGTGCGGCGGTCATTCGACGATCGGCCGCGTCGTCTCCCCCTCCTCGGCGGTCGCCTTGAGCTCCGGCGCCACCTGTGCGTGGTTCAGCAGCGCCACCAGCGACACCCCGCCAACGATGTTGCCCAGGAGGGTCGGCAGGAGAAATCGCAGGAAATAGGCATGCCATGGGGCGGCCCCGCTCAGCACCGCGAAGCCGGCCTCGCTCGAGCCGGCGATCACGTGCGCCAGATGGCCCAGCGCCACGAGATAGGTCAGCAGCAGGATGATCCAGACCCGGGCGACGCCCGCCACCGGCAGCAGCCAGACCATCAGCGCGATCAGCCAGCCGGCAAAGATCGCCTTGACGAAGGTCACGCCGAAGTCGGCTTCCATCGTCCCCAGACCGAGCTCGACGAAAGCCCGGCTGGCCGGCTCCCCGAACACCCCGCTGGTCGCCACGACGAGGGCGAAGATCAGCGTGCCCACGAGATTGGCGGCCAGCACCACCCCCCAGAGCTCGGCCACCCGCCTCAGCGTCGGAAAATCCCGCCGGTAGAGCAGCGGCAGCACCGCGGTCAGCGTGCTCTCGGTAAAGAGCTGCTGCCGGCCGAGCACCACGATCAAAAAGCCCATCCCGTAGCCCAGGCTCGAGACGAGCGGCCGCCAGGGCTCGTCAGGCAGGGCCGCCTCGATCAGCCCCTGCGCCACCATCGAGAAGCCCATCGAGAGGCCGGCGGCGAGGCCCGACCAGACGAGCGCCCACAGCGGACGGGACAGCTCGGCCTCGCCCTCCGCTCGGATGATCTCGTGCACGATCGCAGCGCGGGGCGCTGCTTCCTCGGCGACACGGTGCCGCTCGCGCGGACTCAGAGCCTGGTCGGCCGGGCTCTCTTGCGGCGGATCGTCGTGCATGGAGTTGGGCTTTCGGCTACGGGACGCGACGGCGGGGGCCAAGGCCTGACATTTCAGAACCGGATACCGGCAACCAGAGTTCCGTTGGTCGAATTGTGGACATCGACCACGTGGAAGGTCACCTTCAGAGGGGACAAGCGCCTGGGGAGCCGCCTGATGGACCTGTTCGAGATCTCAATCACCATGTCGCCTGCTACCGTCGAGGCGCTTAACGAGAGCGGCTCTGCGCTCCTTGCTCTGCTCGGTGTCTATGGCGCCGACCGGACCGGCGAGCCGACGGCCTGGCTTCGGACGACGCCGGTCGAGACGCGGACCGTGATCGCCTTGAACGACGTTCTCAGCGCCTATCTGGAGAAGAACCTCGCCACGGGGGTGGTGAGAGAGAGTCGCCCCATAACGCTCGGCCAGGGTTTCATCGTTCCGGCCAGTGGACAGCCGACAGTCCAGCAGGGCGTCGTCCCGGGCTGGGTTTCCATCGTCAACAAGGGCACGGACGTCTGGACGAGCGGCCTCGGGGCCGGTCCCGAGTCCCTGCCGATCGTCGCCTTCACCCTGCACGGCAACAACGCGCTCTTCATCAGGCCCAGCTGGCGCGTCTTCCTCATGCTCTCGCCTGAGCCGGTGCCTGCTTCCGGCATCGTCGACCGCGCGACCGGCCCGGGTGTCCTGGTGGACCTGGGTGCGACGTCACCCGTTAACCTCGGCTACGACATCGACCAGGGCTGGAGCTGGCAATCGCCGGTCGAGGCCCAGGCGGTGGCGCCGACCACCCTGTTGCAGCCGCTCCTTGTCCAGGTGCCCCCCGATCCGCCCGACGCCGCGGCGCTCGTCGCGCGGCTCGCCCAGGAGCCCTGAGCGGCCGCCCGGCCAGTGGCGCCGACCCCGCTTCTCGGCTAGGGTCCGCGCCAACGACGCTCGGGGAGGATCCCATGCCGAAAGCCTATGCCAGCACCGTCATCGATGCGCCCGCCGCACGCGTCTGGGCCGTCATCCGCGACTTCAACGGCCTGCCCGTCTGGCACAGCGGGCTCGTCTCGAAGAGCGAGATCGAGGAGGGCAAGGCCGGCGACCAGGTGGGCGCCGTGCGCAGCTTCTATCTCGCCGACGGCGCTCATCTCCGCGAGCAGCTGCTGAGCCATTCCGACGCCGAGCGGAGCTATTCCTACAACTTCCAGAAAACGCCGTTCGACGTCCAGAACTACCACGCCACCATCCGTGTCACGCCCGTCACCGACGGCGACAAGGCCTTCGTCGAGTGGTGGACGACGTTCGACTGCGACGTCGCCAAGAGCGCCGACTGGATCAGGGTCTTCGCCAGGGACGTGTTCCAGGGCGGGCTCGACGCGCTCAAGACGCACATGAAGAAAGGCTGAGCGGCATGCTGATCGGCATCGATCCCCTCCTGTCCGGCGAGGCGCTCTCCGTGCTCCGCGACATGGGGCACGGCGACACCATCGCCATCACCGACGCCAACTTCCCCTCGCACTTCCTGGGCCCGCCGGTGATCCGCATGGACGTCGACGCGACCCGCGCCGGCCGCGCCATCCTCTCGGTCATGCCGCTCGACAGCTTCGTCGAGCATGCCGTGCAGCGCATGGAGATCGACGGCAAGCCGCGCGAGCTCAACGACGGCCACAAGGACTTCGAGGGCATGGTCGACGAGGTCGCCGGCGCCGGCTGGGGCAAGGGCTCGATCGAGCGCTTCCGCTTCTATGAGCAGACCCGCGAATGCGTCGCCGTCTTCGCCACGCTCGAGCGGCGGCCCTACGTCAACTACATCCTCTGGAAGGGCGTGCTCGACCCGACGGGCGCCGTCTGGCGCGTCGAGCGGCAGGTCGCTCCGCCCAGGGGAGGGCGCCGCCGCTAGGAGCCACCCGACAGCCGGATCATCAGGCGAGGCGACCGACAAAAAAGGAACGGCGATGAAGGTGGGCTTCAACCTCTTCCTCTGGACCGCCCACGTCACCGATGAGCACTTCCCGCTGTTCGGGGAGCTCAAGCGCACGGGCTATGACGGGCTCGAGATCCCGGTCTTCGAGGGCGACCCCGAGCATTTCCACAAGGTCGGCAAGGTGCTGTCCGACAACGGCCTCGGGGCCACGGCCGTCACCGTGATGCCGGAGGGGGCCGACTGCACCGCCGCCGACGCGGCCACGCGCGAGGCGGGCCACCGCCACATCACCTGGGCGCTCGACTGCTGCGAGGCCATGGGCGCAACCCTCCTCGGCGGCCCGCTGCACCAGACCCTCGGCCGCTTCTCCGGCGACGGCCCCACGGCCGACGAGAAGGCCCGCTGCGTCGCCGCCCACAAGACCCTGGCCGACCACGCGAAGAAGACGGGCGTGCTCCTGTCGATCGAGCCCCTGAACCGCTTCGAGTGCTATTTTCTCAACACGGTCGCCAACTCGGTGGCCCACGTCGAGGCGGTGGGCCGGCCCGAGGTCGGGGTTCTCTACGACACCTTCCACGCCAACATCGAGGAAAAGGACCCGGTGGGCTGCATCGCGCCCGCGATCAAGGCCATCAACCACGTCCACATCTCGGCCAACGACCGCGGCACGCCCGGCAAGGACCACGTCCCTTGGGCGGAGACCTTCGCCGCTCTCAAAAAAGCCGGCTACGACGACTGGCTGACGATCGAATCCTTCGGCCGCGCTCTTCCGGCGCTCGCCGCCGCCACCCGCGTCTGGCGCGACTTCTTCCCGGCTCGCGAGGAAGTCTATCGTTTCGGCCACGATTTCATCAGGGAGCAGTGGGCGAGGGCGTGAGGACTTGCCGCTTTCCGGCTGGCCTCGATCAGCCAAGGGCGGGAGCGGGACGTTCGCGCACCAGAAGATGGACGATGGCCGAGGCCACGCCCAGGGCGATCGCCAGGAGCCAGACCGCCTCATAGTTGCCGAAGCGGTCGAACCAGAGGCCGCCCAGCCAGACGCCGGCGAACCCACCCAGCTGGTGGCTGAGAAAGACGAAGCCGAACAGCGTGCCCATGGCGCGCGGCCCGAACATCACCAGCACCAAGGCACCGGTCAGCGGCACGGTGGAGAGCCAGAGCGCACCCATCACGAGCCCGAAGATCATCACCGAGGTCGGCGTGACGGGAAACGAGATGAAGGCCAGGATGGCGACCGCGCGCAGCGCGTAGATCGCGGCCAGGACATGGGGCTTGGGAAAGATGGCGCCCAGTCGCGAGGCGAGAAGTGTCCCGAAAATGTTGGCGAAGCCGGCAAGGGCGAGGGCCCTGAGCCCGAGAGCGCGCAGCTCCTCGGGCGACAGCCTGGTGCCGAGGCAGAAGTTCTGAACATAGTTCGGCAGATGCGCCGTGATGAACGCGAGGTGAAAGCCGCAGACGAAGAACCCCGCGCTCAGCATGATGAAGCTGGAATGGCCGAAGGCATGGCGAAGGGTTCGAGGAAGGTCGATCGGGTCCGCCACGGCATGGCCGTCTCCGCCGGCGCGCAGGAAGGGGATGCAAAGCGCCATCGGCGCAAGCATCCCGGTGACGACGACCAGCGTCATCCGCCAGTCGAGCCACGCGATCAGCCATGAGACCAGAAGAGGCAGAATGGCCTGTCCCGCCGATCCCATGGCCGAGGTGACGCCGAGATAAAAGCTGCGCCTGTCGGCCGGCGCCGCTCGTCCGACCACCGCCAGCACCGTCCCGAAGGCCGTCCCGGAAATGCCCATGCCGACCAGAACGCCCGCACCCAGATGCTGTGCCAGCGGGGTCGTCCCCACGATGCAGACTCCCATCCCGAGCACGTAGCAGACGAGCCCCAGCCACAGCGCGAGCCTGTCGCCATACCTGTCGGCGATCATGCCGAAGCCCGGCTGCGCCAGGCCCCAGACGAGGTTCTGGATGGCGATGGAGAGCGAGAAGATCTCGATCCTGCCGCCGAACAGCTCGTTGGAGAGCGGCTCGATGACGCCGCCGAAGACCGAGCGCACGCCGAATGCCAGCGCCAGCACGATGCCCCCGGCCGTCACGATCACGACCGTGTCGTGGCTCTCCCTCCCCATCGCCCGCGATGCCATTGCCCGTCCTTCGCCCCTCACATCCCTGCCTTGATCGGAACGATAGCGGGGCCTAAGACTTGCGAATAACGGATATATCCAAAGAGTGAGTTCAGGACTGTTGAAGTGAGTCCGGCGTTCGACATCGATGCGTTGCGGGCCATCGTGACCGGGACCGACCTCGGCAGCTTCGCCCGCGCGGCGATCCAGCTCGGCCGATCCCAGTCGGCCATCAGCATGCAGCTCCGGAAGCTCGAGCATCAGGCCGGAACGCCGCTCTTCGTCCGCAAGGGGCGCGGGCTGGTCCCGACCGAGGCCGGCGAGGCTCTCGTCGCCTATGCGCGGCGGATCGTGGCGCTCAACGACGAGGCGGCCCAGGCCCTGGGATCGACCACGACGACGCCGGCTGTGCGACTGGGCCTGCCGCAGGACTTCTTCGACGACGTGATGCCTGCCACGCTGGCCGCGTTCGGACGCGAGCATGGCCGTGTCCATGTCGAGGTCCGTGCAGGCGAGAATCATGCCCTTGCCGAGGAGGCTCGCGCCGGGCGCCTCGACGTGGCCATCGCCTTCTCCAGGCTGGGTGCGCACGGGGAGGGCGAGGTGCTGTGCGAGCTGCCCATGCGGTGGCTCGCGCGGGGAAAGGACCGCCCGCACGCTCGACCGGAGCCCGGTGCCGCTCGTGCTGTTCAATCACCCCTGCCTTTTTCGCCAGGCCGCCCTGGCCGCGCTCGAGCAGGGCGGGCAGCGCTGGCGCGCCGCCCTGACCACGCCCAGCCTGCCCGGCATCTGGGCAGCGCTGCGCTCCGGGCTCGGCATCGCCGTCCGTACCGAGCACGGCAAGCCCGCGGACATCGCCTGCGTCGGTCGAGCCTGGAAGCTTCCCGATCTGCCCGGCATCGAGGTCCGCCTGCTCCTGGCGCCGAACGCCTCCCCGCTCGCCCAGGAGCTGAGCGGGGTCCTGCGACGGGAGACGCTCTCCCGCATCGCGCCCGCCTGATCCCGGCGCTCGGCGTTGATCCGGGACCGCGGCCTGCTAGGATCGAAGCCGCCGAGGGGGGCCCCGACAAGGGGCTGAGAGTCTGCTGGCCGCAAGGCAGCGCAGTGACCCTTTGAACCTGATCCGGATCATGCCGGCGAAGGGACGGGCTGCGCAGCCTCTCTCCCTTGCCGGCCTCGAGGGACGAGGCCGCCATGTCGACCCGCAGCGCAGAGACCTCCGCCATCACCCCACAGCGGCCGATCGCGGCCACCATCGCTGCGGTCATCCATGACGGCCGGGTCCTCTTGGTCCGACGGGCAAATCCTCCGGATGCCGGCAGATGGGGATTCCCGGGCGGCAAGATCGAGAAGGGCGAGCCGATCCCCAGCGCCGCGCTCCGCGAGCTTCTGGAGGAGACCGGCGTGAGGGCGGAAGCGCTTCGCGTCTTCACCGCCGTCGACGCCTTCGATCGCGACGAAGGCGGTGCGCTGCGGCGGCACTTCATCCTGATCGCGGTTCTGTGCCGATGGATCTCGGGCGAGCCGGTCGCGGGCGACGACGCGCTCGAGGCCCGTTGGTTCGCCCTCGCGGATTTGGACGAGCCGGACCTCGCGCTGAGCCTCGACGTCGCCCAGGTCGCACGACAGGCAGCAGCCCTCATGCTGGCGGAGGCGTCGAGGCGGTAACGGGCCGGGTCGACCCAGTGATGGGGGCCAAAGGCGGCGCTGGCCGCCGTCACCCGCGCCCGGCGCAGCCTCTTGCCCGCCCCCGACGTCGGCCTGAGGAATCCATCCTGGACGATCTCCAAGGCGCCGTGCATTCTTCTGCAGAGCTACCAGAGGCGGTGGCCGCCGCGGGGGAGGCGTCATCATGTGGCAGAGCAAGCATCGGCTTGCCCGTGGTAGAAGAGCCGCCGGGTGGGTGGCTCTGCCGCCGGCGATGGTCCTGCGCTTTCCGGCAGAAGCCGCGAAGGATCTGCAGGAACTCGATCCAGGGCACCGTCGTGTTGCCGGGCGACGCCGACTATCACGAGGCGCGCCAGGCCTTCGTCGTCAACTTTCAGGCCTTTCCGCAGATCATCGTCTATTGCGAGGTGCCGGCCGACGTGGCGGCAGCGCTGGCCTTCGCGCGCCGCTGGGGACTGCAGCCCGTCTGCCGGGCCGGCGCCCACAGCACCGCCGGCTACTCCATCAACAATGGCATGGTGCTCGACGTCAGCCGCATCAGCTACGTCGTCGTCGACCCGCAGGCCAAGCGCGCGGTCGTGGGTGCCGGCACCACCTTCGCGCGGCTCAACGCCACCCTCGACAGCTTCGGGCTGCATGTGCCGGGCGGCGGCTGCGACGATGTTGCGGTCGCCGGCTACATGCAGGGCGGCGGCTACGGCTTCACCTCGATGCTCTTCGGCATGCAGTGCGACAGCATGGTGGCGGCCCTCGTCATGCTGGCCGACGGCTCGCTCGTCGAGGCCACGCCCGACCGCAATGCCGATCTCTTCTGGGCCCTGCGTGGCGGTGGCGGGGGCAATTTCGGCGTGCTGCTGCAGGTGACCTTCAAGCTCCATGAGCTGGGCACGCTCTGGGGCTTCGGGCTCACCTGGAAGCTCGGCCGCGATGCCAAAGGGGCCAAGCGGGTGGCCGAGGCGATGGACATCCTGCAGCGCGGCTTCACCGGGCCCGGGGCGCCCGCCGGGCTCGGTCACCAGAGCACGCTCAACTATGTGGGCAAGGAGCCCGTTCTGCTCCTGCGCGGCGTCTATACGGGCACGGCCAAGGCCGGCCGGGACATTCTGGCGCCGCTCCTCGCCACCAAGGGGGTGCGCAAGGACATCGACCGGACGGGCGGCTACACCGAGCTCAACGATTATCTGAACGACCACCCGGACGTGCCGCTGATCGCCCCGCACACGCGCACGCTCGCCGATGCGCGCTATGTCGGCCGTGAGCTCGGCTGCGACGGATGGCGCAAGCTCCTCACCTGGTTCCAGGGCTCGCCCAACCAGGCCAACTTCGTCGGCATCGAGGGCTATGGCGGGGCCATCGGCGCGCTCGCCCCCGACGCCACGGCCTTCCTGCACCGCAAGGCCAGCTTCGACGTCTATATCTGGATCTTCTGGCAGGACGAGGAAGAAAAGGCCGCCTCGCAGGCCTTCCTCGACGGCTTCCGCGAGGTGATGGGCACGCTCGGCAACGGCCACGCCTA
Organism: uncultured Alphaproteobacteria bacterium; assembly: GCA_963735065.1. Taxonomy (GTDB): domain Bacteria; phylum Pseudomonadota; class Alphaproteobacteria; order Geminicoccales; family Geminicoccaceae; genus CAVTJL01. The sequence goes on from CAVTJL010000003.1 coordinate 66,561, forward strand.
CCAGAACTATCCGAACCGCGAGAACGCCGACTATCGCTCGATGTTCTGGGGCGAGAACTTCCCCAGGCTGCTGAAGGTCAAAGGCAAATACGACCCGAAGGGTCTCTTCGACTACGGCCAGTCGATCACCCCGGTGCCCGCCGACGCCGGCCCCGAGGTGACCCGCCCGGAGGGGAAACCGGGGCCCGCCACCAGCGGCAAGATCGAGCGGCTGATGCCGGCGCCTGACTGACGAGACCCGGGGAGGGACCATGCCGCGGATCCGCCGCCTTTTTTTCTGTCCGCCCCTGGCAATTGCCCGGGTGGGCCCGAGCCCGGTGCCGCTCGAGGCCTTCGAATGGGCGACCGACCTCGATATTCACGGCGCGCACCGCACGGTGCTGAAGCCGACGCCCACCCTCGAGGTTTTGAGTGATGGCTCGCTGCGGCCCTACCTGCCGGCCGCGATCCGCTTCAAGGATGCCGGTCTCCTGCGTCCGGTAGCACCCTTCTTCGAGCTCTGGGCCTGCGTGGAGGACGATCAGGGGGAGACGAGCGAGCAGCCCCTCAACCTGGCGCTCCTGCGTGCGGTCGGCGCCTCGCCGGCCAGCCTCGACCTCGAGGTGACGGTCGCCAACCGCAAGGCCCAGCGTCGCACCATGTCGGCCGCCTGCGCCTACATCGCCCGGGTCACGGCGCACGGCAACCAGCACGAGCCGCAGCCGCTCCTCGCCTGGAGCCCGCACAATCCGGGCGAGACGCCGCTCGTCCCGCGCGAGCGGCCGATCCCGCTCGGCAGCTTCCAGGTGCTGCGCCCGGTGCCGCGTGTGGCGCTGGGCATCGATCTCTCGATCATCCGCGTGCGCTTCACCCCCGCCAAGGGCGAGGTCTACGGGCCGCCTACCGCGATCAGCGGCCCGGCCTCGCCGCTGCCGCCGGGCGAGGCGCTGCCCGGCCCGACCCTCGGCGGCCGCATGCACCAGATCGTGCCGCCGGCCAACCGCATCCTCAACGAGGGCACGCCCTGGTCGAGCTACGTCATGGATGCGGACGACCAGCAGGACCCGCAGCCCTCCGACAGCTATGACGGCGCCAATGTCGGCGACAACGTCTCCTGGGGCGTCGTCGACGACACCTGTGATGGCGTCATCGGCGCGTCACTGGTGGTCGACGGCGTCCGCCACACCGCCGTCACCCGCGTCTTCTCGAGCTGCCCCGACTTCAGCCCCGACCGCCGACCGTTCTACTCGCTGGTCGACGATCTGAACGACCGTGACCTGCCGCCGGTGGAGGTCGACGCGGCGAGCCTCGAGGCGGTCGAGGATGAGGCAGGCGAGCTCTTCCGCCGTGTCCTGGACACCATGTCCCAGATGAACGTCGACGCCACCCGTGCCCACGGCATCGACGAGAACTCCGAGCATTTCGCGCTCGGCAAGGATTTCCCCAAGCTGCCCAAGATCGACCAGCGCAGCATGACGGCCGAGGACAAGCCCTACGCCGACAAGATCCCGGACCTGATCCCGCCCGGGCCGCCGCGCGAGGACAGCCCGGCCGTGCGTGCCGAGGAGCTGCCCTATACCGAGGCGGCGCGGCAGATCCATGGGCCCTTGAGCGATATCGAGACCCTGCTCGACTTCCTGCGCTCGCGTGGCGACCATGTGCGCATGCTGCTGCGCCCGCCCTTCGGGCGCCTGCGCCAGCTGGCCGAGAAGCCGGGGCCGCGGCCCAACCCGAGCTTCCGCGACCCGCGCGTCGAGCGCGACACGCTGCAGGACATGCGCATGCCGCCCTACATGCGCGACTCCGACGAGACCCCGCTCTCGCTCAGCTGGCGGCAGTACGACATGCTGCTGAAGCTGATCGACCATCTGGCGAAGCAGCCGGGCGAGCCGCCCGGGCCTACCGCCCGACGCGTCGCCCGGCATGCAGCCAGACGCGTGGCCGGCGGCGGGGGAGACCGCCCATGACAACCGACAAGAAAGGGCTGAGGCCGCGCAATCTCACCGCCCGCTCGTCCTATGCGGTCGCCGGCAATCCGGCCACGGCCTATCCTGAGGACGCGGTCGCCAACTGCTATCCCGGCCTCGAGCTCGACATCCGCAACTTCGATCGCCGCTTCTTCCCCGGCCTCGTCTTCGAGTTCGTGGCACGCGACGATGTCGACGCGGCCTACAGCCTGCCCCATCGCTACGGCGCCAGGCTCTCCTATGTCGAGACGGACCAGGACCCGGAGCTGCAGCTACCCGAGGCGGCGAAGCTGCTGGCCGATCTGACCGGCGATGCCGGCAGCCGGCTGGGCGACGGCGTGTGGTACCTCGAATGGCTGGAGCAGGACGGCCGTCGCATCTCGATGCGCTGGCGCCGTGACGGCGCCCTGATGCCCATGGACGGGCTCTGGGTGTGGCGTCTGGTGCGCGGGCTCGAGCCGCTGCCCAAGCCCCTGCGCATCGGCCTGCGCCAGCGCCCCGAAAGCGAGCCCGGTGCTGCCGAGGCGGCGAAGCGCGGCAAGCCCGACGAGGTCGTGCTCGAGGGCTTCAGGCGCACCTTCCAGGATCCCACGAGCGGCGTCATCAGCACCGTCTACCAGCCGGGCGAGCTGCTGCAGAGCCTCTGCTCCCCCTGGCAGCACGACTTCCGCGACTGCGCCTGCCACTACTGGGCCTCGAACCACCCGGACGTCGTGCTGGGCGAGGTCCTGCCGGGCGAGCCGACCCTGCCCGGCGGCCTGCCCGCCGAGCCGGAGCCGGCGCAGGTTCTGCTCGACTGGCTGCGCGCCGACCGTCGCCGCGCGGTCGCCGCCTCGGCCCTCGACACGATCGGGAAGAACCGCCCCTTCCAGCTCGACGCCTTCCAGATCAACCACGCCTGGCACGAGCTGGCTGTCGTCCTGAACGATACCGAATCGGATGGGCTCTACGTCCCCGACGCGCTTGCGTCAGCCAATCCGTTCGCGAGCCCGGCGGAGCTCGCCAAGGAGCTGCGCGAGCGGCTGGCTCCGCTCGAGATGACGCTGGCGATCGAGTATCTCTACGCCCGCTTCTCCATCATCGACCCGAAGCAGGCGCCGAAGGGCCGCTGGCCCGGCCTCGCCGACGACGTCGTCTTCGTGCGCGACTATCTGATGCTCGTCTCGGTCAGCGAGATGACCCACATGCGCTGGGCCAACCAGCTCCTCTGGGAGCTCTACGAGCACGGCCTCGTGCCGAGCTACGAGCCGGTGCTCGAGCCGGCCCTCAAGGTCCCCACCAGCCCGGGCGAGACGCGCGACCGGTCGCTCAGGCGTCTCGAGCCCCTGGTGCTCGACGATTTCATCGCGGTCGAGCGTCCCAGCAACTTCATCGACGGCGCCTATGCCCGCGTGATCGTGACGCTGCGCCAGAAAGAATATCCGCCGCACATGGTGCAGCTGGCCGAGCGCATCGCCAGCGACGGCATGCAGCACGAGAGCCGCTTCCGCTACATCAAGCACGTCCTCAATGCCTACAAGGCGGCCGCACCCGACTTCCCCTATCTCCGCCCGCTGACGCCGGCGGCCCCTGATGATCCGGCGGTCGAGGACGCGCTCCGTCTCTACGAGATCATCCGCAAGGGTCTCGATGCCGCCTACCGCGAGGCCGCGCGCGGCGACTTCGCCCAGTCCGGCGAGGGCGTCGTGGATGCCCGGACGGCGATGAACCAGCTGCGCGACCTCGGCGAGGAGCTGGCCGCGAAAGGCATCGGGATACCCTTCTGGCCGCCGCCGTGAGCGGCTCGGCCGCGGTCGAGGCGGCCTCCGCCGACGCGGCGCCGCGCTTCCCCGACATCCATCTCTTCGACACCGACCTCGGCCATCACCTTCTCCTGGTCGACGGCTCCCGCGTCTTCGACATCGACGCCGATCTCCGTGCCGCGGTGGAGGCGGTAGCCTCCCGGGGGCGCGGTGCCGTGGCCGGACTCCTGGCGGCCCATGGCCTCGAGGATCGGCCCTTCATCGGCGACAGCCCGCTGAAGGAGCCGCCGCTGAGAGCGCTCTCGCTGGCGATCGCCCAGAAGTGCAATCTCGCCTGCACCTATTGCTACGCGCAGGAAGGCAGCTTCGGCGGTCCGCCCACCGACATGACGGCCGAGGTGGGCAGGGCCGCGGTCCGCCGCCTGATGGCCGACGCCAGGCCCGGCGAGCGCGTGAGCCTGGCCTTCCTCGGCGGCGAGCCGCTGACGCGCCGCCCGCTCCTGAAGGAGCTGACCGAGCTTGCGGCCAGCCTCGCGGCCGAGCGCGGGCTTTCTGTCGGCTTCTCGATCACGACCAACGGCACGCTGCTACGGCCCGACGACGCCGACTTCTTCGAGCGCTACCGCTTCACCGTCACCGTCAGCATCGACGGCATCGGAGAAGCCCACGACCGGCAACGGCCCGCCAAGGGCGGTGCCGGCAGCTACGAGCGCATCCTCGCCCGTCTGGGCCCGCTGCTCGCGCTTGGGGCCGCGGCTGCCGGTGCATGCGCGCGTGACGGTGACGCCGCGCAACCTCGACCTGCTGCGAGACCCTCGACGGCCTTTTGTCACTGGGCTTCGCCAGCGTCGGCTTCAGCCCCGTGCTCAGCGCGCCCTCGGGCCGGGACACGCTGGCGCAGTCCGACTTCCAGCTCTTCCTCGAGCAGATGATCCGCTGCGGCGCCGAGTTCGAGCGGCGCGCCCGCCGTGGCCTGCCCTACGGCTTTTCCAACATGACGACCGCCCTGACCGAGATCCACAGGGGCACCCACCGGCCCTATCCCTGCGGCGCCGGCGCCGGCTATCTCGGCGTCGCGGCCGACGGCAAGCTCTATGCCTGCCACCGCTTCGTCGACGAGCCGGAGGCCGCGATGGGCAGCGTCGAGGGCGGCATCGACCGCGAGGTCCAGGCGCGCTGGCTCGAAGAGCGCGCGGTCGACCGCCAGAGCCCCTGCAGCACCTGCTGGGCCCGCTATCTCTGCGGCGGCGGCTGCCACCACGACGTCATCCATCGCGGCCGGGCCAGCTGCGACTACATCCGCGGCTGGCTGCATTACACGCTGGGCGCCTATGTCCGGCTGGCAGACCTGATGCCGGCCCTCCTCCGCGACCGTCCCGCCTGACGAGGATGGCGAACCCGACGCCCCGGCGGGTCGACGTCTGCGTCCTGGGCGCCGGCCCGGCCGGCTGCGCCTGCGCCCTTCGCCTCGTGAAGCTCGGCCACAGCGTCGTCCTGCTCGACCGGCCGGCCCCGCGGCGAGGCAGTGCGGCCGAGCAGCTCCCGGCCTCGGCGCCCGCGGTTCTGGCCGGCCTCGGGCTCGCCGGCCTTCTCGAGCAGGCCGCCTTCGGCGACGTGCCGGAGGCGCTTTTGCTCTGGCGCCGAGGCCCCGAGGAGACCCGCCCCGGCGGCGGCGTCCTCGTCGACCGACACCTGTTCGCCGCGGGGCTGCGCGACGCCACCGCTCGCGCCGGCGCCCAGCTGCTGAAGGCAAGTCGGGTCGCCCGGCCGCTCCATCCGGCCCCCGGTCGCTGGCAGGTGCCAGTGGAGACCGACGCCGGATCCCAAACGATCGAAAGCCTTTTCCTCGTCGACGCCCGCGGCCGCGCCGGGCGCGTCGCGGGCCGCCCGCAGCGTCGGGGGGCGGCGACCCTGGCGCTCACCGGCAGCTGGCGCGGAGCCGCCATCGGCGGCGGCGCCACCCGCATCGAGGCCGGCGAGGGCTGCTGGTACTGGGGCTCCCCCGAGCCGGGCGGCGGCTTCGGTGCCAGCGTCTTCACGAGCCCCGAGCGCGTCGCAGAGGGGCTTCGAACGTCGGGAAGCCTGGCCGGCCTCTATCGGGCGCTGCTCGCCCGCTCGCTCCTGCTGCGCGGCTGCCTCGCCGGCGAGCTTCTTTCACGCGTGCGCACCTGCGATGCCTCCGCCTCCCTTCACCCCGCGTCGCTCGGCGCGGACCACGCCCATGTGGGCGAGGCAGCCCTGGCGCTCGATCCCCTGTCCTCGCAGGGCCTCCTGACGGCGCTCGTCGGCGCCACCCAGACCGCCATCGGGGTCCACACGATCCTCGTCGATCCGGACGCCACGGAGAGCGCCGTCACCTTCGTCGCCGAGGGCCAGGCCCGCACGCTGGCGCGGTCCATGGCCAGGGTCGGCGTGATCTATGGCGAGCAGGATCGCTATCCGGGCGGGCCGTTCTGGCGAGCGCGCGCCGGCGCCCCACAGCCGGCTCCGGCAAGGCCCATCGTCGAGCCGGGACCCACGCCGACGATGCGCGTCCAACTCGCCCATACGGCACGCCTCATCGAGCGGCCGATCCTGACCGAGGATCGAATCCGCCCGGGCCTGGCGCTCCAGCATCCGGCGCTCGCCGAGCCCGTCGCCCGGCTCGGCAGCGTGGCGCTTCCACCGCTCCTGGCCGAGCTTGGGACACCGCTCGCCGTGGAAGAGCTGCTGGAGCGCTGGGAGCGCCGTCTGCCGCCCGCTGCCTGCCGAACCACGCTCGCCTGGCTCTGGCAGCACGGCGTCGTCACCGCCGGCTGAGATCCCCGGGCCCGTCGCCACGGACAAGAGAGCCGGGATCGCGCCAGCGCCAGGGCTGCGTCGAGCGGTGGTGCGAGCGGTAATGCTGCAGGTTCTCGCGCGTCGCCAGGGTGAGGCGCTGGCCGGCACGGAAGAGGGCCGTCGGGCAGGCGAGGGGGATCAGCCACCGGAACGGCACGTCGCCCCAGAACAGGGTCACCGGGCCATCGTCATCCTGCTCCACGAGCGTGATCTCGACCATCACGCCGCCGACACAGAATGCGCGCTTGTGGGCGAACCGCTTGAGCGTCACCTCGCGCAAGGCTCCCGCCTGAGCGGCGAGGAGCCGATCGATCACAGCGAAGGAAGCCGCCTGCAGCAGAAGATCGATGTCCGAGTGCGGCCGAGGCGGGGCGGCACCCAGCAGCTCCTCCGCCCAGCCCCCGAAAACAAGAACGGACGCCCCCGCCGCTTCGAGGCGTGCCACGACGGAAGAGAGCAGCGCTAGGTCATTGGGTCCCGCGGAGCCCTTGCTCAGGCCCCGGATTGGGAGGTGCTCTCGTCCGCTGCCGCAAGCCGCAGCGCCGTCAGGTCCTCCGCGATGCGCCACCCCCATCCCGCCGCCTCCTGCGCCTTGGCGATCGCCGCCGCCTTCTTGAGGGCGAGGCACGCCTCCGCGACGAGCCCTTCCGCGGCGAGGAGCGCGGCCCGGCGTCGGCCGATCTCGGCCTCGGCCCAGCGCTCGCCGGTGCGCATCATGACCCGGTCCGCCTCGTCGACGAGCTCGAGCCCAAGCCGCGTCTTGCCGAGCCGGCCCTGCACCTCGGCGGCGAGGCACAGCAGGAAGGGCCGCAGCGCGTGCGGCGCTATCTTGTGCAGCTGGTCGATCGCCCGCGTCATGGCCGCGGCCTTCTTCACCGTCGGTGCGGCGAGCGCCTTGGCCACCGCGAGCGTGCAATGGCCGAACACCTCCATCAGCCTGAGGCCGTGCTCCGCGCTGACCTCGAGGGCGCTTTGGGCGTCCTCCTGGACGCGGTCCAGATCGGCGTCCAGGCAGAACAGGAAGGCCCGATAGGCATAGGCCTGCGCCAGGCTGTGCGCGTGGCCGATTGAGCGGGCGTGCTCGATCGCCCAGGACTGGAGCGCGATCGCCGCCTCCCGCTCGCCCAGCACCCAGCGCGAGAGCGACAGGAAGCAGGCGCAGGTCTCGGCATGATCCGCGCCATAGAGGGTGGCGAGGTGGGCGTGACGCTCGCGATCGTAGAGGTCGAGGGCGCGCTGCAGGCTCTCGGCGGCCTTGCGCGGCTGGCCGAGATGAAAGGCGACGGCGCCGACGGCACGGCGGCCGATCATCGTGTAGGTCGGCTCGCCCGCCCTTATCGCCACCTCGAGCAGGTTCTTCGCCGCCTCACCGGCGAGCGCGTACTCGGAGCGGACCAGGTGGAACGAGTAGAGGCCATTGAGGGCCTGAAGCTGGCTCGTGTCGCTGCCCAGCTCCCGCGCCAGCTCGAGCGCCTGGCGGCAGACACGGCCGATCTCGGCCGCGGCGTAGCCGCGGGTGGCGCGGAGCGCGCCGGCCAGCCTCGCCAGGGCGTCGAGCTCCCGCTGGCGATCGCGCTCGGCCGGTGGCACCTGCCCGAGCATGGCGAGCGTCCGCTCGAAATGCGAGGCCGCCTCCTTGTTGGCCGAGCGCTCGGCCGCCATGGTCCCCGCCCGATGCCAGTGCAGCGCGGCCTCGGCGGAGCGCTCGGCACGCGTGAGGTGGTGGGCCATGACGTCCGGCTGCGTCTCGACGAGCTGCGGAAAGCTCGCCGCCAGCACGTCCGCGACACGCCCATGGAGCCGCCGGCGGCGGCTGTGCAGCAGGCTCTCGTAGGCGGCGTCCTGCACCAGCGCGTGACGGAAGCTGTAGACCGCTTCCGGCGGACGCCCCCGGCTGACCAGGAGGTCCGCGTCGACCAGGGCCGCGAGCGCGTCGTCGAGCTGGGAGGCGGGCGTGCCGGCCACGCTGGCCAGCAGCTCGTAGGGGAAGGACCGGCCGAGCGTGGCGCCGAGCTGGGCCACCTCCTTGGCGGCCGGGATCTGGTCCAGCCGCGCCATCAGCGAGTTCCTGAAGCGTCGTCGGGATCGCCAGCGCCGGCAGGTCGGCGCTCAGCACGAAATCGCTCTCCCGCTCCTCGATCAGCGGTGAGCGGAGCACCGTGCGCGACAGCTCCTCGATGAACAGCGGCACACCCTCGGTGTGCGCCATGATCCGCTGCAGGAGCTCCTCGGGCAGCGTCTTGCCGGCCGTCAGCCCGCTGACCAGGTCGCGGCAGAACGTCTGCTCGAGCGGCCCGAGCAGGATCTGCTCGGCACCCGGAAAGGCCGGTGCCGATGCTCCCGCGGTCGGCCGCGTGGTGACGAGCAGCATCACCGGCAGCTTGCCGATGCGCTGGGCCGTGAGCTCCAGCAGCTCCTGGGTCGTGGGGTCGATCCAGTGCGCGTCCTCGACGATGGCCAGGACCGGACGCACCAGGGCCAGCGCCACCAGCCGATCGAGAAGGCCACCCAGCGTCCGTGCCTTGCGCTCCTCGGCCGAGAGGGCGAGCGGCGGGTAGCGCCCCGCGGTCGGCAGCGCCAGCAGGTCGGCCAGGAGCGGCATCAGCGCCGTGCCGTCGCCGGCCCCTCGGGCCATCAGCGCCTCGAGCTTGGCGAGCTTCTCCTCGGGCGGGTCGCGCAGCGCGATGCGCGCCGCATGCTCGAGCTGGGACAGCACGGGATGGAGGGCGCTGCCCGAGCGATGCGCGGCGCACTGATAGACGAGGGTGGTGCATCCCTCCCGGGCGACATGGTCGCGCAGCGTGTGGGCGAGCCGTGACTTGCCGATGCCGGCCTCGCCGACGAGCGCCACGACCCGCCCGGCCCCGGCACGGGCCGCCTGCCAGGCCTCGACCAGCCGCTTGCGCTCGGGCGCGCGGTCGACCAGCGACGGCTCGCCACCATGGGTCCGGGCGGCGAACCGGCTCTCGACGCGGCGCTCGCCCAGCACCTGCCAGGCGCGCACCGGCCGGCCGACGCCCTTGAGCTCGTGCAGGCCGAGGTCGCGACACTCGAACGCCTCGCCGAGCAGCGCCTTGGTCTCCTCGCTGACCACCATGCCGCCGGGTGGCGCCACGCCCTGGAGGCGTGCGGCGAGATTGGGCGTTGCCCCCATGATGGCATCCGTCTCCGTGCCGCCTTTGGCGACGACGTCGCCGACCACGACGAGGCCGGTGGCAGCGGCAACGCGGACCTGGAGCTTGGCGGCACCGCTGGCGAGGCGGCGCTCGACGGCCTCGGCGATGGCGAGGCCGGCGCGGCAGGCCCGTGCCGCATCGTCCTCGTGCGCGCGCGGGTAGCCGAAATAGGCGACGATGCCGTCGCCGGCGAACCCGCCCACCATACCTTCGCCCTCGCGGATCAGGCCCGAGCAGATCTCGCGGTAGCTGCGTATGAGCTCGCCATAGTCTTCGGGGTCGAGGCTCTGCGAGAGGCTCGTCGATCCGACCAGGTCGCAGAACATGATGGTGAGATGGCGTCGCTCGGCGGCGACGACCGGCGCTGGCGGCGGATCCGGAACGCTCTCATCGAGACGCGCTCCGCAAGCGCTGCAGAAGCGCGCGCCCGGCGCATGCGTGCTGCCACACGCGGGGCATTGCCCTGGCTGTTGCTGCGGCACCCCGACCATTGTTTTCCGAAGAGGCGAAGGCTGCGTCGATCGGGCGGCCGCCCGTCATGCTCAACGTCGACTGCCCTGATCACGTTATCACAGCCGCGGCCGTCTGCCAGCCTTGATGCGGCTGGAGGATCGGCGGGAGCGTTGGCCAGCCCGGCGGGAAGGGGACGCCTCGACACCGGCGGGCGGGGCGCTTCGGGCATGGAAAAGGCCGCCCCTTTCGGGGCGGCCTTCGAATGCAGCGTCGGTGCTGCGGCGGTCGTCTTTCGACGATTCTCGCCGGATCAGCGACAGCCCCGCCGGAACGTGATCCCTGTCCCGGGCACGACTGCGGCATCCCGCACCTGAGCGCTAGACATCGGATCACCTCCTTTCTGTTGTTGAAGCCTGACAAGAGTTCGCCACGGCAATGGCCCACCTGTCAACGGCGTGGACACCCGTTCAATAAAATGGTGATAAGATCAGGAGTCAATCAACTTATACGCGATTGCTCGCGGCTGGCGACCTCAAGCGACGCGTCGGCGGCCGCCGCGCGTCTCCTCGCTGTCGAACAGGGACGACAGCTCGCCCAGCATGGCACCGCCCAGCTGCTCGGGATCGGAGATGGTGACGGCGCGCCGGTAGTAGCGGGTCACGTCGTGGCCGATGCCGATGGCCAGCAGCTCGACCGACGAGCGCGTCTCGACCCACTCGATGACCTCGCGCAGATGCCTCTCGAGATAGTTGCCGGGATTGGCCGAGAGGGTGCTGTCGTCGACCGGGGCACCGTCCGAGATGACCATCAGGATGCGGCGCTGCTCGGTGCGCGCCTGCAGCCGGCTGTGGGCCCACAGCACGGCCTCGCCGTCGATGTTCTCCTTCAGCAGCCCCTCGCGCAGCATCAGGCCCAGATTGGCCCGCGCCCGCCGCCAGGGCGCGTCGGCGGGCTTGTAGACGATGTGGCGCAGATCGTTGAGGCGGCCGGGGCCGGGCGGCTTGCCGGCCCTGAGCCAGGCCTCGCGCGACTGGCCGCCCTTCCAGGCCCGCGTGGTGAAGCCCAGGATCTCGACCTTGACCCCGCAGCGCTCGAGGGTGCGGGCCAGGATGTCGGCGCTCATCGCGGCCACCGCGATCGGCCGCCCGCGCATCGAGCCCGAGTTGTCGATCAGGAGCGCCACGCAGGTGTCCCTGAACTCGGTCTCCTTCTCCATCTTGAAGGAGAGCGGCAGGGCGGGGTTGACGACGACGCGTGACAGCCGCGCGCTGTCGAGGATGCCCTCGTCGAGGTCGAAGTCCCAGGAGCGCTGCTGCTGGGCCATCAGCTTCCTGAGCAGGCGGTTGGCCATGCGCCCGATCATGTTCTCGAAGCGCATCAGCGACTGGTCGAGCTGGGCGCGCAGCCGCATCAGCTCGGCCTGGCCGCAGAGCTCGCCCACCGTCACGACCTCGTCGAAGGCGGTGGTGAAGACCTTGTAGGCCAAGCCCTCGCCGCCGGGCGGGATGAAGTTGGGCCGGCTCTCCGGGTTGTCCCCTTCCTGATCCTCGCCGCCGGGCTCGGCATCGAGATTGTCGGTGGCCTCCTCGGCGGCGCTCTCCTGGGCGTTCTCGTCGGCAGCAGCCTCGCTCGCCGCGTCGGAGCGCGACTCCTCCGCCCCCTCGCTGTCGGCCTCGCCGCGCGCAGGCTCGCTCGGGCCCTCGGAGCTCTCCTGCTGCTCCTCGTCCTGGTCCTCCGGATTGCCCTCGTCGGGATCGTCAGCGAGCTCCTCGCTGAGGCCCAGATGGCTCAGCATCTCCCGCACGCGCCGCGCGAAGACGGCCTGGTCCGCGACGCAATCGCTGAGCGCCGGCAGCTCGTCGGCGACGCGGCTGTCCAGCCACTCGCGCCAGGACTGCATCATCGTGCGCTGCGCCCCGCTCGGCTCGAAGCCCAGGAGGCGCTCGCGCGCATAGAGGTCGACGATCTCGGCGAGCGTGGTGTCGGTGCCCTGGTCGCCCTGCTGCGGGGCAGGCCCGCTGCGCGCCCGATGGACGGCGGCGAGATTGGCCCGCACCCCGTCCATATGCTCGGCACCGACGGCCTCGACCCTCAGCTGCTCGAGCCGGTCGTAGAGCAGCGCCGCCAGCTCGCCGCTGGGCGCCAGACGCTTGTGGACCTGCAGATCGTGGTAGCGCTCGCGGAGCGCTGCGCCGTCGGCCTCTCCGCGAACCCGTGAGAGCTCGTCGGACGTGGGCTCGCCGCGCGGCAGGGAGACCCGGATCATCGGGTGGGGTGCCGTGCCGGCGCTGCTGCCGGCGGCGCGTCGGCGATCGCCCGCCCGAAAGCTCACCTCGAGCGTCGGGCAGCCGGCCACGGCGCGCGCGGTCGACGCCAGGGCGCGTTGCAGCTCCTCGAATGCCTGAGCCTGCGCTTCCTTGGATGCCACGCTTGCGACCCGTCTCCGCTCAGGCGTAGGCGAGGTTGGCCGCCGATTCCGGCAGCTCGACCCCGAAGCAGCGCTGATAGTATTCCGCGATCACGTGGCGCTCGGTCTCGTCACACTTGTTGAGGAAGGTGACCCGAAACGCGAAGCCCAGATCGCCGAAGATCACGGTGTTCTCGGCCCAGGTGATCACCGTCCGGGGCGACATCACGGTCGAGATGTCGCCCGCCATGAAGCCGCTGCGGGTGAGGCCGGCCAGGCTCACCATCGCATGCAGCCGCTTCCTGCCCTCGGGCGTGTCGAGCTCGGGGCACTTGGACACGACGATGCGGCACTCGTCCTCGTGCGGCAGGTAGTTGAGCTGGGTCACGATCGACCAGCGGTCCATCTGGCCCTGATTGATCTGCTGCGTGCCGTGATAGAGGCCCGACGTGTCGCCGAGGCCCACCGTGTTGGCCGTGGCGAAAAGCCGGAACGACGGGTGCGGGCGGATCACCTTGTTCTGGTCCAGGAGCGTCATGCGGCCCTGGGCCTCGAGGATGCGCTGGATCACGAACATCACGTCGGGGCGCCCGGCGTCGTACTCGTCGAACACCAGGGCCACCGGTCGCTGCAGCGACCAGGGCAGGAGCCCCTCGCGGTACTCGGTGATCTGCTTGCCGTCCCGCAGCACGATCGCATCCTTGCCGATCAGGTCGATACGGCTGATGTGGCTGTCGAGATTGATGCGGATGCAGGGCCAGTTGAGCCGCGCCGCCACCTGCTCGATATGGGTCGACTTGCCCGTGCCGTGATAGCCCTGGATCAGGACGCGGCGGTTGTGGGCGAAGCCCGCCAGGATCGCCAGCGTCGTGTCGTGGTCGAACTGGTAGGTGGGATCGACGTCGGGGACGTAGGCGGTCCGGCTGGTGAAGGCCGGCACCTCGAGCTTCGACTCGATGCCGAAGGTCTCCGCCACGGGAAGCCTCGTGTCCGGCTTCTCCGGCAGCCCCATCAGGTCGTCGAACTCGTTCTGCACGGCCTCGGAAAGCACGATCGCGACTCCAGGAATGAGCGTCTCGACGAGCCCGGGTTATGCCCCCGTGCCAGCCCCTCCGACAAGGTCGATACTGTAATCGGTGACCGTCAGGCCAACCAGACGGGCAGCCGCGGCGGGATGCCGCCGGGGCCGACCGCTCAGGCGTACAGCTCGTTGTCGATCAGATACCTATAGGCCTCGTTGATGCGCTTCAAGCGCTCCTCTGCGTCCTTGTCGCCACCATGCAGGTCCGGATGGTGGCGCTTGGCCAGAACCTTGTACTGCTTCTTGAGGTCGGCCAGCGTGTAGCCGGCCTCGAGCTCCATGACACAGATCATGGCCTGGGCCTTGGCGTCGGGTGGCGGCGTGGTCGGCCGCTGCGGCCCGTCCTCCGCGAAGAAGCCGAACGGGTCATGGATGCCATGCGTTCCCGCCCACCCGTGCAGGCCGAACCGCCAGCTCGGCCGGTGCCAGGTCGTGTCCTTCCGGCGATGCGCCTCGATCTCGTCCGCGCTCATCCCCGAGAAGTAGTCCCAGGACTGGTTGTAGAGGCGCACATGCTCGAGACAGAACCAGACGAACTCGCGCAGATCGTTGCGCGAGCGCGGCGCTCGGAACGCGGCCTCCTCGGTGCAGCCGGGCCAAGCGCAGCAACGCCGCCCCATCTCCGCCTCGCCACATGGACGGCGGAGATGGGCATCGATCGGCGAGCGTCGCGCTTGGGTCATGAGCGGACTATGGCGAGCGCCGAAAGCCGCTGCAAGAGTGGGCGGCGGGTCCGTCAGGCGACCCCGTTCGCGGCGAGCCAGGCGAGGCAGCGCTGCCATCCGTCCTTGGCCGGCTCCTCGCGGTAGCTCGGTCGATAGTCGGCGCCGAAGGCATGCGGCGTGTCGGGATAGACGATGATCTCGAAGGTCTTTCCGGCCTTGGCCAGCGCCGCCTTCATCTGCTCGACGGTCTCGACCGGGATGCCCTGATCGGCGCCGCCATAGAGCCCCAGGACCGGGCATCCGATCTCGGCCGCGATGTCGACCGGGTGCCTCGGCTGGTTCTGGCTGGGCTCGCCGACCAGCCGGCCATACCAGGCAATGCCGGCCTTGAGCGCGCTGCTGTGGGCGGCATAGAGCCAGACGATGCGACCACCCCAGCAGAAGCCCGTGATGCCGAGCCGGGCGACATCGGCCTTGCCGGTGCTCCACGCCCAGTCGACGGTCGCATCAAGGTCGGCCATGACCTGCGCGTCCGGCACCCTGCTCACCACCTCTCGGATCTGATCGATCTCGCTCAGCTTCGAGACGTCGCCCTGCCGCGCATAGAGCTCCGTCGCCACCGCGAGGTAGCCGCGCTTGGCGAAGCGCCGGCAGAGGTCCTTGATGTGCTCGTGGACGCCGAAGATCTCCTGGACGACCAGCACCGTGGGGAAGGGGCCCTCGCCGTCGGGCCGTGCGGCGTAGGCCGGCAGCGTGCCGTCGGCGACCCGCACGGTCGTCTCGCCGGCGACCAGCCCCACCGTATCGGTGGTGATGGTGGTGGCCGAGGCCACCGGCCGCACCGCCTGGGCGAACCCCGTGGTCAGGCGCGCGGCGGCGCCCGGGGCCTCGCCGGGGTCGCTCGTGTCGTCGGGCCTCGGATCGAAGGTCAGCATCGACAATATCCTCCCGCTGCCATGGTGACCGGCTGCGAGGAGACTAGGGCATCCGACGCCATCATCGAGGCCTGCGGAGGCACACCACCCATGTTGCAGCCATGCGGGTGCCGCTGGCATGCCCTGCAAGAATGATCTGCCCCGAGCACGCGCGGGGGCAGGGCGCGCCGCTCAGGCTGCCGCGGCCGAGCTCCGCCCGCTCGGCTCCGTCGGCGGTGCCGGCGAGGTCGACGCGACCCCCGTCTTGAGCGCGCGGAGGATGCCCGGCAGGTAGCCCGGCCAGTGCAGCCAGGCCTGCAGGTGGAGGCGCTCCATGAGCTCCGGATCCTCGAGGATCACGCGCCGCTCGGCCTTGGACAGGCTGGACGGGCCCAGATAGACGGCCTTGCGCTCGGTCAGCCAGCGGTCCTCGCCGATGGGGCCGGGCTGCGGCCCCTGGAGCGCGCGGAGAAGCTGGACGTGCAGCGCGTTGGCATGGGGCTCGAGCACGGCACGGGTCAGCCGGTCCGTGCTGCTGGCGGCAGGGTGCGGCGCCGACTGGTGATCGAGCTCCCACATCACCGCCGGCGGCAGGGCCTCCTCCGCGATGACGAGGAGGCCCAGCCGCTGGAGCCGATCGCCGAGGGCGGCGCTGGCGCCGGCCACCGCGAGGGGCACGGCGAGCACGAGGCCGGCCGTGACGGGCAGCAGCCAGACGAACAGATGCGGCGTGAAGATCCAGGTGGCGATGGTGGCAGCGAGCCCGAGCAGCGTCGGCACGAAGAAGGCACGCAGCGCGACGTCGAGCTCGCCGGCCTTGGCATCCCGCCGCTGCGGCTTCCACTCGATGGCGCCGCCCAGCAGGATCGAGGTCACGAAGCTCGTGTGCATCAACATCATGATCGGCGCGATGAGGCCCGAATAGAGCGTCTCGAGGAGGGCGCTGGCGACGACCCGCAGCCCGCCGCCCAACGCGCGGCGGCGGGGAGCGTCGATCAGCGCCAGGCCCAGCCCCATCAGCTTCGGCATGAAGAGGAGGCCAAGGGTGATCACCAAGAGCAGCGTCGCCTCGGCGCTGACCGACACGGGCAGCACAGGAAAGGGCCAGCCATCGGTGAAGTAGAGCGGCTGGTCGTGCGCCAGCTCCCAGGCCTGCATGGCCGAGAGCGCCAGGAACAGCATCCACAGCGGCGAGGTCAGGTACGACATGATGCCGATGCCGAGATGCAGCCGGCTCACCCAGTGCAGCCGTCGGGCGAACAGCACGCGGATATGCTGGAGGTTGCCCTGGCACCAGCGACGGTCGCGGACGGCGAAGTCCTCGATGGTGGGCGGCGGCTCCTCGTAGCTCCCGCCCAGATCGTCGGCGATCCAGACCTGCCAGCCACCCCGTCGCATCAGCGCGGCCTCGACGAAGTCGTGGCTCAGGATCGGCCCGCCGAAGGGAGCAGGCCCGGAAAGATGGGGCAGGCCGCACAGCTCCATGAAGGGGCGCACCCGGATGATCGCGTTGTGGCCCCAGTAGTTGCCCTCGCCGCGGGCCCAAAAGCCGGTGCCGGCCGCGGCCAGGGGCCCATAGAGCTCGCCCGCGAACTGGAGCACGCGGGCGAAGAGCGAGCGGCCGCGAACCAGCTTCGGCGGCACCTGGATGAGGCCGACGCCGGGGTTCTCGTCCATGCGCCGGGCGAGCTCGAGCATCGTCCGTCCGGTCATGAGGCTGTCGGCGTCGAGCACCAGCATGTAGGCGTAGTTGCCGCCGAAGCTGGTCAGGAAGTCCTCGATGTTGCCCGTCTTGCGGCCGACATTGCGGGTGCGGCGCCGGTAGAAGATCCGGCCCTCGTCGCCCACCTCGTGGCGCAGTCGCCGCCAGGCCTCGATCTCGGCGAGCCAGATGTCCGGATCGGTCGTGTCGCTGAGCACGAGAAGGTCGAAGCGGCGGTCGTCGGGGGCGGCGCGCTTGAGGTCCAGCCACATGGCCTTCAGCCCCGCGAAGACCCGCTCGGTCTCCTCGTTGTAGACCGGCATGACCAGCGCCACGCGGCCGGTCGGGTCGGCGGCGTCCTGCTGCGGTGGCGTGCTCGCGGGCTTGGCGCGGAGCAGGCGCGCAAGCATCACCCCCGCGCCGGCCGTGAGGGTCCAAAACGACTGCGCCAGCCACAAGATCAGCACCGAGAACACGGCCAGATGGACGATGTCGAGGACGCTGAGGCCGTTCGTCGCCAGGATTTCGGCGAAGGTGCTGACCGCCCAGGCCGCCGTCACGAGAATGAGCAGGATGAAGGCGGTGCGCCGCTGCCCGCCCAACAGGTCGAGCATGGAATAGGGTGGATGGGCGAATTCGCCGGTATCGCGACTCTCTCCCAGGATCAGCACCGGTCGGGGCAGCCAGCGGCCCCGGCGCCAGCGCAGGGCGGGAAGAAGCGATTGCCGGCGGATGGCCTGTGGCGTCGGCGAGGGGGCCAGCGGGCCGAGCTGGCCGTTGGAGGCTCCCGTTCCCCGCTCGAGCTCGTCGCGGACGGTCGTGAGGGTGAGAAGGACGGCATCGTCGACATTGCCGGCAGGCTGCGAGGCGGCCAGCCGGGCGACCAGCAGGCCGGCCTCCGCGTCGGCGGCGTCCCGCGTCAGGCCGGCGGCGACGAGATAGTCGGCCGCACGCTGACGCGCCTCGTCCCATCGGCTGCCGTGCTCGCCGGCTGAAGGCAGGCCTGAGTCGATGCCTGTCGTCGCCATCCCTCCGCTCCTCTCCCGCCAGCCTCGCGCCGGCTTCAGCTCTTGTCCAGACGGTAGAGCCAAGTCTCCGAGATCCGACGGTCGCCTATTTTCAAGTAGCAGCGTAACTCGACCGGGCCGTCCGTCGCCGGCTGGACCACGAAGGAGAGGCGCCAGCCATCGATCAGCGTATCTTCCCTAAGGACGATCTGATCCACCTTTGAATTCCCAGCCGATACCGAAGGTTCCACGGCACCGGTGTCGCGGGGCCGGTCGCCGCTCGGCCGCTCGAAGTCGATGACCACGAGCCGTGGGCCATTGTCCGGGCCGGTATGGCCGTCCGGTGTCCCGATGCGTGTGTCTTGAACCTTGGCAAGGCCGGTATCGAGAGGGCCACCCAGCGACCAGATGAGGCCATAGGCCACCCTGAGCTCGCTCCCGGCGTCCACCTTGGCGTCGGGAGTCCAAAAGGCCACGATATTGTCGTGGGTCTGGTCCGGCGTCGGGATCTCGATCAGGCGCACCGAGCCCTTGCCCCAGGTGCCGCGCGGCTCGACCCAGAGGTTCGGGCGCAGCTCGAAGCGCGCCTCGAGATCCTCATAGGCGGCGAACTGACGCTCGCGCTGCAGCAGGCCGAAGCCCCTCGGGTTCTCGTCGCCGAAGACACTGAGGCGGAGCTCCGAGGGATTGACCACCGGCCGCCACAGGACATCGCCGGAGCTCGTCCACATGGCCAGGCCATCGGAGTTGTGGACAGCGTTTCGATAGTCCTCGATCCCGCGGCGATCATTCGGGCCGAACGAGAACATGCTGGTCAGCGGCGCCAGCCCCACCTGATCGACCGCGGCGCGGAAGAAGAGGTTGCAGTCGATGTCGAAGCGGGTGTGCTCGCGGGCAATGATGTCGAAGCGGAACGCGCCGGCGACGCTTGGGCTGTTCAAGAGCGCGTAGATCGTGAGCGGGTCGGTGGGCTGGCTCGGGCGCTGCACCCAGAACTCGCGAAACAGCGGGAACTCCTCGGGCTTGCCGAGGCCGGTATTGAGGGCGAGGCCGCGGGCCGAGAGCCCGTAGCGGGTGCCGCGGCCGATCGCCCGGAAGTAGCTGGCGCCGAGAAAGGCCAAAAGCTCCTGAAAGATGTTGGGCTGCTCCAGCGGATAGTGAACGCTGAAGCCGGCGAAGCCCAGATCGTCGGGAAAGGCCTGCGGGTTCTGGAGGGCACCCAGGTCGAACATGCCAGGCGAGAAACGCACCTCGCGTGCGGTCCCGCCGTCGACGACATAGACGCGCACCGGGTTCCTGTAGAACGAGCCGGGGAAGAAGAACTGCAGCCGGTAGGAGGGCGAGTCCGCCCAGACCGCCTGCTCCGGCCTGAAGGTGATCTTCCGCCAGACATCGTAAGGGATGGCGGTCAGCCAGTCCGGGACCGTGGGCGGCGGCACGTAGGCCTGGCCGGCCAGCTGCTTGGTGCGCTCGATCAGGCGCTCGAAGGAGAAAGGCTGCGCGTCGCCCAGGCTGTCGGCCATGGCGGGCGAGGATGCGCCGGCCGCGGACCAGGCCGCGACAAGCGCGCCGATCCGCGAGAAGCCGCGCCGTGTCAGACGGAGCTCGCTCATCGCTGCGGTCGACCTACAATGCCCATTGGCCGCTTGTTGAAGCGGCCCCGGCGTTTACCATGAGCTTGCCACACCCATCGGTGAAGAGCCCGTGGATGGTGCGCCGAGATGATATAGCCTCCCGGACGCTTGGTCGCATACCATATGACGTTGGCAGGGTGCTCCCATGAGTGCGACATAGACGACCGACGGGCGCTCGCGCCGGCCCCACGTCATGCCTAGACTGGCATAGATCGGGATAGCTGGCCGAGACAAGGCCACAACGGCGGGGGAGCGATCGTGTTCCAATCGGCGGCACTCGAGCACAAGCTGGACAAGGCGACCTTCAAGCGCGAGCTGCCGGCGCTCAGGACGGAGCTGCTCAAGGCTCAAGAGGAGATTGCCAAGCGCGGGGACTTCCCTGTCCTCATCCTCGTCACCGGCTCGGATGGTGCCGGCAAGGGCGAGGTGATCCAGCGGCTCTACGAGTGGCTCGACCCGCACTATCTGCGCACCAACGCCTATGAGCGGCCGACCGAGGAGGAGCACCAGCGGCCGCGCATGTGGCGCTACTGGCGCGATCTCCCACCCAAGGGCGAGGTCGGCGTGGTGTTCGGCTCCTGGTACACCATGCCGCTCGTCGAGCGTGCCGAGGGACGGCTGGGCCACGGCGCGTTCGAGCTCGAGCTCCAGCGCATCGTCCGCTTCGAGACGATGCTCACCAACGAGGGCGTGCTGCTCTTGAAGTTTCTGCTCTTCCTGTCGCAGGAGGAGCAGGCCAAGAGGCTGAAGAAGCTGGCCAAGACGGCCTATCCGAGCCGCCATATCCTCGAGGAGTGGGCGGATGTGAAGAATCGCGGGCATGCGCTTCCCGTGGCCGAGGAGGCGATCGAGCGGACGAGCACGGCCGTCGCTCCCTGGATCGTCGTGCCCAGCGCGGATCCCGAATATCGTGACCTGATGTTCGGCAAGGCGATCCTGCAGGCGATGCGCCACCGGCTGGACACGCCAGCGGGCGCCGCGCCCGCCTCCGCCCCGCCGCTCGTGCGCCAGCTCGACCAGCGCACCGTCCTGGACGGCCTCGACCTCAGCCAGAAGCTCGAGGACAAGGACTACAAGGAGCGGCTCGCCAAGGCTCAGTCGCGCCTCGCTCTCCTGACCGACGGCAAGGCCTTCATGAAGAAGCGCGCGGTCGTCCTCGCGTTCGAGGGCAACGACGCGGCCGGCAAGGGCGGTGCCATCCGCCGTGTCACGGCGGCGCTCGATCCGCGCCGCTTCCGTGTGCATTCGATCGCAGCGCCCTCCGACGAGGAGAAGGCCCAGCCCTATCTCTGGCGCTTCTGGCGGCGGATGCCGCGGATCGGTCATACCGCGATCTTCGATCGGACCTGGTACGGTCGCGTCCTGGTCGAGCGGGTCGAGGGCTTCTGCTCCGACGCCGAATGGCTCCGCGCCTATGGCGAGATCAACGAGTTCGAGGAGGAGCTGACCGACCACGGCACGATCGTCGTCAAGTTCTGGCTCTCGATCTCGAGCGAGGAGCAGCTCAAGCGCTTCCAGGCGCGCGAGGAGGTCGACTTCAAGCAGTACAAGATCACGGCCGAGGACTGGCGCAATCGTCAGAAATGGGACGTCTACGCGATGGCCGTGGGCGACATGATCGACCGCACCGGCACGCGGCATGCCCCCTGGACGCTGGTCGAGGCGGAGGACAAGCATTTCTCCCGGGTGAAGGTCCTGGAGACCCTCTGCGAGCGGATCGAGGCCTCGCTCTAGCGACAACGAGGCGCGTGGCGCGCGGTTGACGCGAGGGTGGCGGCGGGCGCAGCTTCGCGACCGATTTCTCGCCCCGCCACCCCGGCTGGTCGTGGCTGGGCCGATAGTCCGCCTCGGGAGCTATTGCGGATGTCCCACGCTCTTCGCCCGGCCCTCATCGCCGGCTTGACGCTCCTCGCCAGCACGGCTGTGGCCGGAACGGCCCTGGCCCAGCTCGAATGCCGGGTCCGCTTCTCCTGCATCGGCCAGGACCCCTGCTACTACGCCCTCTTCGACAAGACCGGGCAGAGGATCTTCGACTTCCAGGTGGCCGGCGACACGATCCAGTATCAGACCGGGATCGCGATCGGCACTTCCTACTGCGAAAGCACGCTGGGCCCGCCCGACGAGGACTGCGACCGTCAGCCGATCGACGAGGACCAGTTCGAGTGCTGAGAGCGCGGCGGCTCGCCGGCTAGCCCTTCTCGGCCGTCTGCCGCAGCGCCCCCGAAGCCGGCGCCAGATCGTAGCCGGCCTCGGCGGCCGCTGCGATCACATAGTCGATCGGCAGCTCACGCACCGCGGTGAACGCCCAGAGATAGCAGGACCGGGTACCCGAGCGGCAGTAGGCGAGAAACGGCCCCTCATGCGCGTCCACCGCCTGGCGGAAGGCCGCGACGTGATCGGCCGACATGCCGCCGGTCGGCACGGGCACGTAGGCATAGGCGAGGCCGGCCGCCTCGGCCGCCACCTTGGCCTCCGCATCGTGCAGCTGGTCCGCCGCCTCGCCGTCCGGCCGGTTGTTGATCACCGTCTTGATGCCGAGCTCCTTGGCGGCGGGGAAGTCCTCCAGCCGGAGCTGGGGCGCCACGTAGAAATCGTCGGCGAGCTTCTTGAACTGAGCCACGCTAGTCTCCTCAGACCATGGGCCGACAGCGCAGCGCCTCGATGGCGGCAGCATAGTCGGTGGAGCCGAAAATGGCGGAGCCCGCCACCAGCGCATCGGCGCCGGCCGCGACGACGTCGCGTGCGGTCTCCGCGTTGATGCCGCCATCGACCTCGATGTGCAGCGGGCGGCCCGCCGCCATCGCCCGCAGGCGCCTGATCTTCTCCAGGACCGCCGGGATGAAGCGCTGGCCGCCGAAGCCGGGATTGACCGTCATCACGAGGACGAGATCGACCCGGTCCAGGACCCACGCGACCGCCTCGGGCGGGGTCGCCGGGTTGAGGCACACGCCGGCCTTCTTGCCGAGCCCCTGGATCGTCTGCAGCGTCCGGTCGAGATGCGGCCCGGCCTCGGCATGGACGATCAGCCGGTCGGCGCCGGCCTCGGCGAAGGGCTGGAGATAGGCGTCGACCGGCGCCACCATCAGATGGACGTCGAACAGCTTCTTCGTCACCGGCCGGATCGCCCGCACCACGCCCGGGCCGAAGGTGATGTTCGGGACGAAGTGGCCGTCCATGACATCGAGATGGATCCAGTCGGCGCCGGCGGCGTCGACGGCACGCACCTCCTCGCCCAGCCGCGCAAAGTCGGCAGCGAGGATCGACGGCGAGATGATGACTGGCTCCATCATGGTGCCTCCGCTTAGCGAAACCCGCGCCCGACGTCGAGCGTCGGCCAGCCTTCCCGGGTGAGCTTCGGCAACTATATAGGGTCCGCCCGACCGTGACGGAGAGTTAACGCATGCTCGAGCTGCTCGTGGACCCGCAGGCCTGGGCGAGCCTCCTGACGCTCACCGCGCTCGAGATCGTGCTCGGCATCGACAACGTCATCTTCCTCTCGATCGTCTCGAGCAGGCTGCCCGCCCACCAGCAGCCGAGCGCCCGGCGCATCGGGCTGGGCCTGGCGCTCATCATGCGCATCGGCCTCCTGATGAGCATCAGCTGGATCATGAGCCTGACCCAGCCGGCCTTCAGCATCCTCGAGCATACCGTCACCTGGCGCGACATCGTGCTGGGTGGCGGCGGGCTCTTCCTCATCGTCAAGGGCACGATGGAGATGCACGCCATGGCCGAGGGGCACGAGGACCCGGCAGGGGGAGGGACCTCGAGCTTTGCCTCGGCGATCGTCCAGATCGTCCTCCTCGACATCGTCTTCTCCCTCGACTCGGTCATCACGGCGGTCGGCATGGCGCAGCATCTGCCGGTCATGATCGCCGCAGTCGTCATCGCCATCATCATCATGCTGCTGGCCTCGGGGCCGGTCAGCGCCTTCGTCAACCGCCACCCGACGGTGAAGATGCTGGCGCTGGCCTTCCTGCTGCTGGTGGGCGTGGCGCTGGTGGCGGACGCCCTCCATTTCCACATTCCGCGTGGCTATCTCTACTTCGCGATCGCCTTCTCCGCGCTCGTCGAGGGGCTCAATCTGCTGGCCGCCGCCGCCCGGCGTCGTCGGAGCGCCGTGGCGCCCGAGACCCTGGACCGGCACACTTAGGGCATGTCATGGCTTACGAGAAATTGCTGGCCGCGCTCGCCGACCCCACGCGCCGCATCGTGCTGGAGCGGGTGATCGAGCGGGCCCGATCCGTCGGCGACCTGGCGGCCGACCTCCCGGTCTCCCGGCCCGCCGTCTCGCAGCATCTGAAGGTGCTGAAGGAGGCCGGCCTCGTCCATGACGAGCGCGTCGGTGCGCGCAGGATCTACCGCGCCGAGCCGGCGGCGCTGGGCGAGCTCAGCACCTATCTCGACGAGATGTGGCGGGCCGCGCTCGCGGGCGAGGGCGCCGGACGGGGCGCCGCGGGCGAGGCGTGAGCGCCAGGACGCGAGGGGCGTCGCTGCCGGCGAGGCCAGCCTCGGCCTGCCCTCCGCTTTGAGGTGACGAGGCGGGGCCCGATCCTGGCAGCATTCTTGCACGGGTGACGGCGGCCCTGCTGGGCCGCGGGCGGGCGGCCATGCCTGCTCGTGGCGTGGGCAATTGCCGTCGGCCGCGGCAGGGCGCATAGGTCGTGGTCGAGCAGACGCGGTCGCGCCAGCCCTCGTTGCCGGCCCGCGTCCAAGCGGGGAGAAAGAAGGATGTCGTCAGCCTGGAAATGGGGCCTTCTCGGCCTCGCTGGACTCTTGGCGGCCGGGGCGGCGCAAGCCGAGCCTCTCAGAATCGCCCACTCCACCTGGGTCGGCTACGGCCCGCTCTACATCGCCCGCGACAAGGGCTACTTCAAGGACGAGGGGCTCGACGTCGAGCTCATCGTCATCGAGGACACCAAGCTCCGCTTCCCGGCCCTGGCGGCCGGCCGCATCGACGGCCTCGTCACGACGGTCGACACCGTCCTCAACTTCCTCTCCGCGGACCAGAGCTATCGCTATCTCTTCGCGCTCGACGACAGCAAGGGCGGGGACGGCATCGTCGCCAAGAACAGCATCAAGACGATAGCCGATCTCAAGGGCAAGACCGTGGCCTATCTGCAGGGCTCGCCCTCGCAGCTCATGCTGGGCGTGCTCCTCAAGGAGGCCGGCCTCGGCTTCAACGACGTCCAGAGCCAGAACATGACGGCCGGTGACGCCGGTGCCGCGTTCGTCGCGGGCCGCGTCGATGCCGCCGTGACCTGGGAGCCCTGGCTCACCCGGGGCAAGATGGCGCCCGACAGCCACCTCCTGATCGACAGCTCGAAGACGCCGGGCCTCATCACCGACGTCGCCGTCACCACGCCCAAGGAGCTGGAGGCGCGCAAGGGCGACTTCGAGAAGCTCTACAAGGCCTGGATCAAGGCCGTCGAGTTCCAGAAGGAGCATCCCGACGAGGCCGACGCCATCATGGCCAAGGGCGTGGGCGGCTGGCTCGATGATCCGAAGACCTTCGCCGAGACCCGCGCCGGCATCGTCTATTACGACCAGCCGATGAACGAGGCCTATTTCGGCACGTCCGAGAAGCCCGGCGGCATCATGAAGACGATCGAGAACTCGGCCGCCATCGGCAACGCCACCGGCCAGTTCAAGGTGAGCGTCGACCCCAAGACCCTCATCGACTTCGACATCGTCGGCGCCAAGTAGGGGCCGGCCGCTTGCGCCATCTTCTGGCGCCCAAGGAGGAGATCCCGGGGGCGCTCGCCGTGGCGCTCGGCGTCTGCGCCCTCGGGCTGATCCTCGGGCTCTGGTCCTGGCTCAGCTATGGCGGGCTGGTGCGGCCGGACTTCCTGGCGCCGCCGCACGCGGTCCTCCTCGCCGGCTGGAAGGGGCTCGAGCGGGGCACGCTGCTCGTCCACATGGCCGCCAGCCTCGAGGTCATCCTCTCGGGCTTCGTGCTGGCCTCGATCCTGTCGGTGCCCCTGGGCATCATGATGGGCAGCTTTCGTGTCGTCGGCGCCTTCTTCGAGCCCATCACCGGCTTCATGCGCTATCTGCCGGTGAGCGCCATGATCCCCCTCCTGATCCTCTGGGTCGGCATCGGCATCGGCGAGAAGATCACCGTGATCTTCCTCGGCACCTTCTTCCAGCAGCTGATCCTGATCGCCGACGTCTCGGCCCGGGTCTCCAAGGACCTGATCGACTGCTCCTACACGCTGGGCGCCTCGCGCCGGCAGGTCGTCACCCGCGTGCTCTTCCCCGCCTGCATGCCCGGTGTCATGGACACGCTCCGCGTCACGATGGGCTGGGCCTGGACCTACCTCGTCGTGGCCGAGCTCGTGGCCGCCAACTCCGGCCTCGGCTACATGATCCTCAACGCCATGCGCGGCCTTTTTACCGACGTGATCCTCTTGGGCATCCTCACGATCGGCATTCTCGGCCTCATCACCGACATGCTCTTCAAGCTGCTGCGCCGCTGGCTCGTCCCCTGGTCGGCGAGCTTTTGATCGATGCTGCGCTCAGGCCACCGCCGCCACGACCTCGGCACCGAGCTCGCGGGCGAGATGCTCGGCTAGCCGTGTCGCCGGCGCCGTGAGGCCGGGCGCTCGATGCAGCGCGATGTCGGCATCGGGCAGGGGAGGCAGGCCGGTGGCCGGGCCGAGCTGCTGCAGCGAGGCATCCACCGTCCCGACCTTGCCCACGCCGATCGCGAGGCCCGCCGCCACCGCGGCCTCCAGCGCCCCCAGGCTCTGGCTCTCATAGACGATGCGCCAGCGCCTTCCGTTGCCGTCGAGCGCCGCCAGCGCCCAGGCACGATGCAGACAGCCCGGCGGCGCCAGCGCGAGCGGCAGCACCGGCTGGCGCCAGGGCTCGGCGTCGACCGGGCCGATCCAGCAGGTCGCCTCCTGCCGCAGCACATGGCCGCGCCCCAGCCCCGCCGGATGCATCGCCAGCACGAGGTCGAGGCCGCGGCCCAGCCGCTCGAGCAGCAGGCCGGTGAGGCCGGTCTGCACCTCGAGCCGCAGGGCGGGCTCGCGCGCGGCGAAGCCGGCCAGGATCGGCGGCAGCACGCGCGTCGCATAGTCGTCCATCACACCCAGCCGCACGCTGCCCGAGGCACCGCCGGTCTCGAGCACGGCCAGGGCCTCGTCGTTGAGCGCCAGCATGCGTCGCGCATAGCCGACGAAAACCTCGCCCGCCGCCGTCAGGTGCACCTCGCGCCCCGCCCGGGCGAGCAGCATCTGGCCCGTGCGCTCCTCGAGCCGTCGCACCTGCATGCTCACCGCCGACTGCGTCCGGGCCAGGGCGCGAGCCGCGCTGGTGAAGCCGCCATGGTCGACGACCGCAAGGAAGGCGCGCAGAAGATCGGTGTCGATGTCGGTCGGCATGGATCCATCACGGATGGCGATTTGACCGATCACCACTATTCCGTTCCGCGATGGAGAGGAAGGCCCTAGCTTGCGGGCAGGAGCGGGCTTGGCCGGAGATGAGAGAAGCCGATGTCGCGGGAGGAGCTGAAGGGTGTTCTGGCGGCGATGCTGTCCAGCGCGATCGGCGGGACGGCGGTGGTCGCCACCCGCTATCTGGCGGGCAGCATCGATCCCTTGACCCTGGGCTTCCTGCGCTACGGCATCGGCGGGCTCTGCCTCGCCGCGATCTTCGCGACGCGGCGTACCGGGCTCGCGGCCTCGCGGGACCGGCTGGGCGTCATCTGCCTGGGCGCTCTCTTCTTCGCGGTCTTCCCGTTCCTCTTCAACACGGCGCTGGGGCTGACGACGGCCGCACGCGGCGCGCTGGCGCTCTCGACCATGCCGCTCCTCACGCTCGTCATCGCGGCCCTGCTCGGCGCCGAGCCGCTGACCCGGCCCAAGCTCCTGGGCGTCACGATCGCGATCCTGGGTGTCGCGAGCGCGCTCTCGGGCAGCCTCGCCATGGCACCCGCAGGCGCCTGGCGGGGCGACCTCGTGATGGTCGCCACCGCTCTTTGCGGCGCCTTCTACAACGTGCTCTCGCGGCCCTACATCCGCCGCTACGATTCGCTGGCCTTCACGGTCCAGGCGATGCTGGCGGGCACCTTGCTCCTGGGCCTCGGGGCGGGCGCCACGGGCTCCCTCCCGGGGATGGCCCTGCTACCCGGCTCGGCCTGGATCGCCGTCCTCTATCTCGGTGTCCTGGGCGGCGCCGGCGCTCTTTTCCTCTGGAGCTATGCGCTGGGGCACACCACGCCGACCCGGGTCGCCGTGAGCGTCGCCATCAATCCGGTCGTGGCCCTGCTTGCTGGGCGGCCTGCTCCTGGGCGAGCCCGCGTCGCCCTCGCTCGTCATCGGCCTTGTGGCCGTGCTGGTGGGCATCGTCATCACGACGCGGAACTCCAGGCGCCCGGCCGTCTCCGCCTCCTAGGCGCGCGCCTCGGCCCGCTCGGGCACGGCTCGTTCCTCAATGGCCCATGGGCGCCGGGCCACCCATCCGGACCTTGCGCAGGGCGAGCGCCAGCGGCACCGCCGCGAGCGAGATCAGCATCAGGACCCAGAAGACATCCATGTAGGCGAGGAATGTCGCCTGCGCCTGCAGCTGCTGCCCGATCCATTGGATGGCCTGCTGCTGCGTGTCGGCCAGGGAGCTGCCGTGGGCGGCGAAATAGCTCGTCACCTGGTGCAGCGTGTCCTGATACTGGATGCTCGACGGGATCGTGCTCTCGGCGAGCCGGCCCTGATGGAACTGCTCGCGGTGCGACAGCACGTTCGAGACGAGCGAGACGCCGAGCGAGCCGCCGGTGTTGCGGGCGGCGTTGATCAGGGCCGAGGCCTGGTCGGTCTTGTCGCGTGGAATGCCATCGTAGGACGCGGCCGTGATCGACACGAAGATCAGCGGCAGCCCGATGCCGAGCAGCATCCGCGAGCGCGCGAAGAACCAGAAGCCCAGGCCGCCATACACATTGGTCAGGTCGTACATGGAGAGCGCGATGACCACGGCGCCGGCAGCGATCAGGTATTTGGGCTGAACCTTGCCCGACAGGCGGCCGACGACGACGAACATCGCCATCGTCACGAGGCCGCCCGGCGACAGCATGAGGCCGGCCAGCTCGGCCGAGTAGCCGAAGCTCTGCTCCACGAGCTGGGGAAGGAACTGGGTGGTCGCCAGCAGGATGGCGCCGGTCTGCATCATCACGAGAAAGCAGCTGCCGAACTGGCGCGTCGCCACCATCCGGACATCCACGGTGGGATTGCGGCGGGTGGCCTCCCAGGGGATCAGCAGCGCGAACGCGACGGCGCAGACGATGGCGGTCTTGACGATGAAGGGCGAGCCGAGCCAGTCGTCCTCGAGCCCGCGATCGAGCATGAGCTCGAGCGCGCCCAGGAAGGTTGCGACCAGCACGAAGCCGATGAGGTCGAACTCGCCCTGCTGACGGTGCCGTCGCTCTCCGGCCGTGCCCTGCGGCTCCGGCAGGACCATCGCCACCAGGGCCACCGTCAGCACGCCCACGGGCCCGTTGATCAGGAAGCACCAGTGCCAGGAGAGGTTGTCGGCCAGCCAGCCGCCGAGCGTCGGCCCGACCACCGGGGCCACCACCACGGCCACGCCGAAGAGCGCGAAGGCCTGGCCGCGCTTCTCGGGCGGAAAGGCATCCGCCAGGATCGACTGCGCGACCGGCACCATGCCGCCGCCGGCAATGCCCTGAAGGACACGGAAAAGCAGGAGCAGCTGAAGATCGGGGGCCAGTCCGCAGAGCACGGAGCTCAGGGTGAAGAGGCTGAGGCAGGCGATGAAGAACCTCTTGCGGCCGAGCCTTCTGGCCAGAAAGCTCGTGGCCATGATGACGATGGCATTGGCGACGAGATAGGTCGTGACGACCCAGGATGCCTGGTCCTGGCTGACGCCCAGGCCGCCGGCGATGTAGTCCAACGCCACATTGGCGATGGTGGTGTCCAGCACCTCCATGAACGCCGCGAGCGCCACCAGCACGGCGAGCAGCCACGGGCCGGAGCTTGCGGCCGCCGCCGCCGCGGAAGTGCCCGCGCGGGTTGCGCCGCCGCTCACAGCCATCGCCGCAGGCGCTCGTAGAGCGACGGCGCGGGATCGACGCGCACGGTCGGCTCGACCGACATGCCCGGGCCGAGCGCGACGTCGCCGGGCGGGTTGTCGATGATGATCTTGACCGGGACGCGCTGCACGATCTTGACGTAGTTGCCGGTGGCATTCTCGGCCGGGAGCAGCGAGAAGGCGGTGCCGGAGCCGGGCTGGATGCTGGCGACATGGCCGTGGATGTCGCGATCCGGATAGGCGTCGATGTGGAGCGTCACCGGCTGGCCGGGCCGCATGGCGTCGAGCTGGGTCTCCTTGAAGTTCGCCGTGACCCAGACCTGGTCCGGCACGAGGATCGCCAGATTCGTGCCCGTCTGCGCGAGCTCACCGACCGCGGCGCTGAGCTCGACGACGCGCCCCGCCTGGGCCGCGCGGACGGTCGTGTAGGAGAGGTTCAGCTGGGCCTGGTCGCGCTGGGCCTTGGCTTCGGCAAGCTTGGCGACGGCGCTGTCGCGCTGCGCGTTCAGCGCCTCGACCTGGCGCTGCGCGAGCTGGAGGTTCGCCTGCGCGGTCTCGACCGCCGCCTCTTGCTGCCGCAGCTGCGAGGAATATTGCTGGGCGCTCTGAATGGGGCCGAAGCCCTTGCTCGCCAGCTGCCGATAGCGCGTTGCCTGGTCCTGCGCGAACCCGAGCGCTGCCTGCGCCGAGTCCACCTGTGCCTTGTCGGCGCTTATCTGCGCCTGCTGCACGTCGAGCTGCGCGTCGATGTCCTCGATGTTGGCTTGTGCCGCCTGCACCTCCGCCTCGGCCTGGGTGAGCGCGATGCGGTAGTCGCGATCGTCGATGCGGGCGATCACGGCGCCGGCGGCAACGTGCTCGTTGTCGGTGACGGGCACGGCGGTGATGTAGCCGGCGATCTTGGGGGCGATGGGAAACTGGCGCGCCGCGATGAAGGCGTCGTCGGTCGATTCGAAGTGCTGGGCGTCGTCCCAGTAGAGATAGCCGCCTGCTGCGACCAGCAGGGCCAGGACCGCTGCGACCGGCATCACGAGCGGATGCCGGCGGCGCCGGCCGCTGCCGCGACCTTCGTCGCCGCTGCGCTTCGCCCGTTGCCCTCTCGCCGCCTGCCGGGGCTTGTCGGGCCCCTCCCTCCGGTCGGGCGAGAGCGCCCGAGGTGCGGCACCTTCCGCCCCGCTCGCGCGCCCTGGCGAAGGCCCGTCGGCACCCAGCTCCCCACTCTCCTCCAACGGCAGGAGCTCGGCAGGCTGGCGGTCGTCTTCCATGGCAACGGCACCACCCAATGGTAAGGTGCCATACAAATTAGGTTAGGTGGCTAACGAGTCAACGCGGCCCGCCGCGGCGCGATGGCGAGCCTCCCATGCGCGAGACGCGGGGCCGTTGATGACAAGCTGGTTAGGCGACATACTAAGGGGCACGCCACGGAGCACTTGGAGGCGCGTCCTGACTGCGCAGGCACCGACCCGACTTCCCGCGGCTCCGCCGCCGACCGTCATCGAGGCTATTCGCAAGCGCCTCTCGGGGCCGGAAGTGAAGGCGATGGAGACGGTCTTCACGTTGCGCGCCACCGCGCAGCAAGTGGACAACACCCTCAGTCAATGGTTCGCCGACACGGCGGGGTCGCCCGCGCGCTGGCAGATTCTCGTGCTGCTATGGGCGTCGACGGGTGCCGGCGTCGCGCACAAGGACGTCGTCGAAGGCCTGGGGGTCACGCGCGCCACGGTCTCCGGCCTGATGGCCGGGCTCGAGCGCGACGGCCTCGTGCAATCCACCACGGACCCCTACGATCGACGCAAGCTCCGCGTGACGCTGACCCCCGGCGGGGAGGCCATGATGGGCGAGGCCATCGACGCGCAGCGGGCCCGGTTCCGCACCGTGTTCGCGGCGCTGTCGCCGGCCGAGCTGGCGAGCCTGACGGCGATGCTGGACCGGGTCCGGGAAGGCTTCGCCGCCACGGCGAGCGCCACCAGGAGATGACGGGCTTGGGGACCAGCGGCGAGATCGGGCGCGTCCGTCAGCCCGTGCACGGGGAGGGGTGGGTGCCCGCGAGCAAGCTCCAGATCGAGGGAGTCGGCGTCCGCTTCACCTCGCGCAAGGGTCAGGACGTCACCGCCCTCGAGAGCATCTCGCTCGACATCGCCGACCGCGAGCTCTCCGTCATCGTCGGGCCCTCGGGCTGCGGCAAGTCCACGCTCCTGCGCCTCGTGGCCGGCCTGATGCGCCCCACCTCGGGCCGCATCACGCTCGACGGCAGGCCGGTCACCGGCCCCTCGGCCGAGCGCGGCATGGTCTTTCAGAGCTACACGCTCTTCCCCTGGCTCACGGTGCGAAAAAACATCGAGTTCGGGCTCGACATCCGGGGCGTCGCCACCGCCGAGCGGCGGGGCATCGCCTCCTCCTTCATCGAGCAGGTGGGCCTCCAGGGCTTCGAGGACGCCTGGCCGGACCAGCTCTCGGGCGGCATGCGCCAGCGCGTGGCGCTGGCCCGGGCGCTCGCCAACGACCCCGAGATCCTTCTCATGGACGAGCCCTTCGGCGCCCTCGACAGCCAGACCCGCCAGCTCATGCAGGAGCTGCTGCTGGGCATCTGGGAGCGCTCGCACAAGACGGTGCTCTTCATCACCCACGACATCGACGAGGCCATCCTCCTGGCCGACCGGCTCTACGTGATGACGGCCAGGCCCGGCCGCATCAAGCGCGCGCTCGACGTGCCGCTCGCCCGCCCGCGCTCGCTCGACGCGCTCACCAGCCCCGAGTTCATGGCCCTCAAGCGCGAGGTTCTGGGCCTCATGCACGCCGAGGCGGTGCAGGCAGCGCTCGAGCGGTAGCGCCTCGACGGCTCAGTGCGCAGGCGAGGCGGGTGCCTCGGCCCGCAGCGCCCGCGCTATGCGCTCGAGCTTGTCCGGGTTGCGAGTGATAAAGATGCCGGTGATGCGGCCGTCCTCGATGGCCAGCGCCGTCGTCTGCAGGTGCCCGTCGCGCTCCTCGGAGACATAGCCCGGCAGGCCGTCGATCCAGGCCGGTGCTATCAGCCTTGCCGGCTGGGCGCGGAGCTTGCGGCGCAGCCCTCCATAGAGGCGCAGCACCCGCTCCAGCCCCACGATCGGGTTGAGGAAGGCCAGCACCTTGCCGCCGCCGTCCGAGCGCAGCACCACGGTCTCGGCCAGCATGCCGCGCAACGCCGCCGTGTCGCCGCTGGCCGAGGCCGCGAAGAAGGCGCGCGCGATCCGCTCGCCCTCGTCGCGCTCGACGGGAAAGCGCGGGCGCGCCTCGCGCACGTGCCGGCGCGCCCTGACCGCGAGCTGGCGCACGGCCGCGGCGTCGCGGTCCAGCGCCGTCGCCACCTCGCCCAGCGGCAGCTCGAACACGTCGTGGAGAAGAAAAGCCGCCCGCTCCAGCGGCGACAGGCGCTCCAGCGCCAGCATCAGGGTGAGCGTCAGATCGTCGAGCCTGAGACCCTCCGCCTCCGGCTCGATGATGGGCTCGGGCAGCCAGCTCCCGACATAGGTCTCCCGCCGTGCCCGCGCCGACCTCAGGGCATCGAGGCACAGGCGGGTGACGGTCCGGGTGAGGAACGCCGCAGGCTCGCGAACCTCGGCCACCGCCACGCGCCGCCAGCGGAGCCACGCCTCCTGGACGATGTCCTCCGCCTCGGCGGTGGAGCCCAGCATCCGGTAGGCGAGGCGCACCAGCCGCGGCCGGTGCGCCTCGAAGACGGTGGTGGCCTCGTCAGGCGGCGTCACGCTTCCTGTCCACGGGATGCGCCGCGCGCAGCCCCACCTGCAGCCGGTTCCAGAGATTGATGGCGCCGATCTGCAGGGTCAGGTTGACGATCTCCCGCTCGTCGAAGTGGCTCTTGAGCGCGTCGAAGGCCTCGTCCGGCGCCCCGGTCTCGGCGACCAGCGTCAGCGCCTCCGTCCAGGCCAGCGCCGCACGCTCGCGCTCGCTGTAGAGCGTCGACTCGCGCCACGCATTCAGCATGTAGAGGCGCATCTCCGTCTCGCCATGCTCCCTGGCGCTGGTCGCATGCATGTGGATGCAGAAGGCGCAGCCGTTGATCTGCGAGGCACGCATCCTCACGAGCTCGAGCAGGCTCTCCTCGAGGCCGCTCTGCCTGATGCTGGCCTCCACCGCCAGCATCGCCTTGTACCCGTCGGGGGCATGTTGAATGGCGTTCTTCACACGCGGGCTCATCGCTCTCTCCATCGTGCACCATGCACGCTCGCCCTCATGACGAGGCGGAGCATCGCATTGTGACATGGACGGCGTATTTTTCTGCTCGGGCCCGCGCCACGGGGGCCCTCGTCGTCGTCCCGCCCAAGGAGCGCCCCATGTCCGATGAGCTCGTCTTTTACACCCACCCGCAGTCGCGCGGCCGGCTCGTGCGCTGGATGCTCGAGGAGGTCGGCCGGCCCTACCATACCGAGCTGCTGGACTACGGCACGACGATGAAGGCGCCCGCCTATCTGGCGATCAACCCGATGGGCAAGGTGCCGGCCATCCGCCACGGCGACACGGTCGTGACCGAGTGCGCCGCGATCTGCGCCTATCTGGCCGACGCCTTCCCCGACGCCGGGCTGGCCCCGCGGTCCGGCGACCGGCTCCGCGGCCCCTACTATCGCTGGCTCTTCTTCGCCGCCGGGCCGCTCGAGGCGTCGGCCAGCAACAAGGCCATGGGCCTGGAGGTGCCGGCGGGCCGGGAGAGGATGATGGGCTACGGCAGCTACGCCGACGTCATGAGCACCCTCGATCAGCTCCTCGGCGGGCAGGACTACGTTCTGGGCGACCAGTTCAGCGCCGTCGACGTCCAGCTCGGCTCGCAGCTCGGCTGGGGCATGGCCTTCGGCACGATCGAGCGGCGCCCCGCCTTCGAGGCCTATTGGGAGCGGATCAGCCGGCGGCCCGCAGCGCTCCTGGCAAAAGAGATCGACGACGCGCTCGCGGCCGATCTGCAGGCGGCGGCTCCCGCCAGCTAGCGGGGCCTCGTCGGCCTCCGCGCTAGACCTCGCTCGAGGCGGCGACGCGCTCCGGTGCCGTGTAGAGCCCGTCGATGTCCTTCGCGTAGGCCTTGTAGATGAGGTTCCGCCGCAGCTTCAGGGTGGGCGTCATCAGGCCGTTCTCGACCGTGAAGGGCTCGGGCACGATCTTGAAGCGGCGGACCCGCTCGATGCCGGAGAGGTGGCCGTTGGCGCGTCGCAGCGCCTGGTCGATGCGCTGCCTCACCGGCTCGCTCGCGGCGAGATCCGGGTCGTCCTCCTTCATCCCGGTCGCCCGCGCCGCCTCCTTGAGCAGGGCCGGCGAGGGGACGATCAGCGCCACCAGGTGCGGCCGCCGGTCGCCGAAGACGAGGGCCTGGGCGATGTCCGGCTCCAGCGCCAGCACGCCCTCGACCCGCTGCGGCGAGACATTGTCGCCGCCGGAGTTGACGATCAGGTCCTTCTTGCGGTCGGTGATCTTGAGGTAGCCGTCGGCGTCGATCTCGCCGATGTCGCCGGTGTGCAGCCAGCCGTCGCGCAGCACCTGCGCCGTCGCCTCCTCGTCCTTCCAGTAGCCCTTCATCACGATGTCGCCCTTGACGAGGATCTCGCCGTCCTCGGCGATCCTCACCTCCACCTCGTGGAGCGGCGGCCCCACCGTGTCGATCTTCGAGGCCCAGGGCGGGTTGACGCTGATGACGGGCGAGGATTCGGTCTGGCCGTAGCCCTGCGCCACCGGCAGGCCCAGCGCCACGAAGAAGAGGCCGACCTCGTAGTTGAGCGGTGCTCCGCCCGAGGCCATGGCGACCAGCCGGCCGCCGAAGCGCTCTTGCACCTTGCGGCGCACCAGCCGGTCGAGGGCCATGTTGGCGAGGCGCTCGTGCAGCGGCAGGTGGCCGCGCTGCTCGTAGGCCTTGGTGCCCAGTGCCAGGGCGGCGCGGAACATCTTGGCCTTGATGCCGCCCTCGCGCTCGATCGCGGCCGAGATGCGCTGGCGCAGCACCTCGTAGAGCCGCGGCACGCAGGGCAGGATGCCGGGCCGCGCCTCGACGAGATTGGCCGAGAGATGCTCGACGCCGTCGGCATAGTAGATCTGCCCGTCGATCGCGATCGGCAGGAACTGGCCCACCGTGTGCTCGTAGGAATGCGACAGCGGCAGGAAGGAGAGGAAGACGCGCTCCTCGGGCTTCAGCCGCTGGAACAGGTCCCACGTGCCCCTGACATTGGCCATGATGTTGCGATGCGTCGTCATCACGCCCTTGGGCCGGCCGCCCGTGCCCGAGGTGTAGATCAGGCAGGCGATGTCGTCCGGCGCGCGGCCGAGCCCCGCCTCCACCACGGGCTCCTGCTCGCCCCGCGCCAGGGCCTCCGCGTAGCTGGTCGACGGAACGGGCCCGTCCTCCTGCCCGGAAGGATCGATCACCACCACGGCCTCGACGGAGGGGGTCCGGGCCACGGCCGGCAGCAGGCGCTTTGCTACCGAGGCGCCCGAGTAGATGACCAGCCGCGCCTCGCTGTGACCCAGCACATAGGCGTAATCGTCCGTCGTGTAGGTCGTGTAGGAGGGCACCGTGATGCCGCCCGCCGCCATCACGGCCAGATCGGCGATGCACCATTCCGGGCGGTTCTCGGCCACGATCGCGACCCGGTCGCCGGGCCGGATGCCCATCGCCACGAGCGTGCGCGCCAAGAGCTGCGCCTCGCGGCCCACGCGGGCCCAGCTCCAGGGCACGTAGCGGCCGTCGCGCTTGGCCCAGAGGAAGGGCGCCTCACCATTGCGGGCGACGGCGCGCTCGGCCATCTGGGCGAGGTTGGCCCCGAGCTCGGAAAGTGTCATCGTTGGATCGTCACCCACGTCTCGGACCGACCGGTCCACAAGCCTCACCCGTCGCCGCCACGCTTTGCAGGTGGAAGCCTAGGCTGCGGACCATATATCTCGTGTCGGAAAGCGAAAGGGCTCAGGAGCATGCAGCAGCTATTGGCCACGGCCACCGCACGCGCGGCGCGCCCGGACGAGCAGGGTGGGGCACCCGTCTGGAATCTGGGCGACCTCTTCGCCGGGCGTGACGATCCCCGCATCGAGGCGCTGCTCGCCGAGGCCGATCGCGAGGCCGGCGCCCTGGCCGAGGCCTATCGCGGCAAGCTCGGCCAGACGGGTGGCGACGGGCTGGCCAAGCTGATCAAGGGCTACGAGGCCTGCGAGGAAAAGCTCGGCCGGGTCATCAGCTTCGCCTCGCTGCTCCATGCGGCCCAGCGCGACGATGTCGAGGTCGGGCGCTTCTTCCAGGGCATCCAGGAGCGGGTCAACGGCATCGAGACGAAGCTTCTGTTCGTCACGCTCGAGCTCAACAAGGTCGAGGACGATGCCCTGGAGGCACGGCTCGCGGAGTCGGAGGCGCTTGGCACCTACCGGCCCTGGCTGCGCGACGTGCGCAGCTTTCGCCCGCACCAGCTCGACGACGAGATCGAGCGCGTCCTTCACGAGAAGCACATCACCGGCCGTTCCGCCTGGGTCAGGCTCTTCGACGAGACGCTGGCCGGGCTGCGCTTTCCGATGCGCGGCAAGGAGCTGAGCGCCCAGGAGATCTTCGACGTTCTCTCCAGCAAGGACCGTGAGGCGCGCAAGGACGCGGCCGAATCGATCGCGGGCGTGCTCGAGCGCAACAAGGGCCTCTTTGCCAGGATCACCAACACCCTCGCCAAGGACAAGCAGATCGAGAACGGCTGGCGCCACTTCGCCCGGCCGATCTCCTCGCGCAACCTCGCGAATCAGGTCGAGGACGAGGTCGTGGACGCGCTGATCGCGGCCGTCCAGGACGCCTATCCCCGGCTCTCGCACCGCTACTACGCGCTCAAGGCCAAGTGGATGGGCCTCGAGAAGCTCGAATATTGGGACCGCAACGCGCCCCTGCCCGAGGATGCCGACATCCGGCGCTCCTGGGCCGATGCCAAGGTCACCGTGCTCGATGCCTACCGGCGCTTCTCGCCCAGGCTCGCGGGCATCCTGGACGATTTCTTCGCCAGGGGCTGGATCGATGCCGAGGTTCGTCCCGGCAAGGACAGCGGCGCCTTCTGCCACCCCACCGTCCCCGCGGCGCATCCCTATGTGCTGATGAACTACCAGGGCAAGGCCAGGGACGTCATGACGCTGGCCCACGAGCTTGGCCACGGCGTGCACCAGACGCTGGCGGCGGAGCAGGGCTATCTCATGTCCGGCACGCCCCTGACGCTGGCCGAGACGGCCTCGGTGTTCGGCGAGCAGCTCACCTTCGAGTCCCTGCTGGCCCAGGAGAAGGACGCCTCGCGGCGCCGCGTGCTGCTCGCCTCCAAGATCGAGGACAAGATCAACACGGTCGTCCGCCAGATCGCCTTTTGCGAGTTCGAGCGCCGCGTCCACGACGCCCGGGCCAAGGCCGAGCTGACGCCGGACGAGCTCTGCGACATCTGGATGAAGGTCCAGGAGGAGAGCCTCGGCCCGGCCTTCGTCTTCCGCAACTCCTACCGCACCTTTTGGAGCTACATCCCGCACTTCATCCACGCACCTTTCTATGTCTACGCCTATGCCTTCGGCGATTGCCTCGTGAGCTCGCTCTACGCCGTCTACGAGCAGGCGCCCGAAGGCTTCGAGGCGCGCTATCTCACCATGCTCAGGGCCGGCGGCACGTTGCGCCACAAGGAGCTGCTCGCACCCTTCGGCCTCGATGCCACCGACCCGACCTTCTGGTCGAAGGGCCTGGGTCTCCTGGAGCGCCTGATCGACCGTCTCGAGGGCGAGCTCGAGGAGCGCTCTTGAGCGAGGAAGGCACCACGCTGCCCGAGCAGCGCAGCGAGAACTCGCTCGGCCGGCGCATGCGCCGCTACGCGCGGGTCTCGGGCACCATGGCGGGGCAGGCGGCCAGCATCGCCGGCCGCCGCTTCCTGGGCCTGGGGCTCGACCGTGGGCAGCATGCGCACGAGCTGCGCGAGGCGCTGGGCGGGCTCAAGGGGCCGCTCATGAAGGTCGCCCAGATGATGGCGACCATCCCCGACGCGCTGCCGGCGGAGTACGCGGCCGAGCTGGCCCAGCTGCAGAGCCAGGCGCCGCCCATGGGCAAGCCCTTTGTCCGTCGGCGCATGGCGGCCGAGCTGGGGCCGGACTGGCAAAAGCGCTTCAAGAGCTTCCCGCTCGACGCCGCGGCGGCGGCCTCGCTGGGCCAGGTGCACAAGGCCCAGCTCGAGGATGGCAGGACCGTCGCCTGCAAGCTGCAATATCCGAACATCGAGGCGGCCGTGGAGGCCGACCTGCAGCAGCTGCGCTGGATCTTCGCGCTCTACAAGCGCTACGACCCCTCGATCAAGCCCGACCTGATCTACGAGGAGATCTCGGCCCGGCTCAGGGAAGAGCTCGACTATGCCCGCGAGGCCCGCCACATCGGCATCTACGGGCACATGCTGGCCGGCGAGGCCTCGGTCCACGTGCCCGAGGTCCTGCCCGAGCTCTCGACCGGCCGGCTCTTGACGATGAGCTGGCTCGAGGGCGAGCCGCTCCTCAGCTTCAAGACCGCCGACCAGGAGACGCGCAACCGTCTCGCCTTGAACATGTTCCGCGCGTGGTATCTGCCCTTCTACGAGTACGGCATCATTCACGGCGATCCGCATCTCGGGAACTACACGGCCCGGCCCGACGCCGACATCAATCTCCTCGACTTCGGCTGCATCCGCATCTTCAAGCCGTCCTTCGTGGGCGCCGTGATCGACCTCTACTGGGCGCTCGTGCGGGGCGACCGCGACCTCGCCGTCTCGGCCTACGAGACGTGGGGCTTCAAGAGCCTCTCCAACGAGATGATCGAGACCCTGAACCTCTGGGCCGCCTTCCTCTACGGGCCGCTGATGGAGGATCGGCCGCGCCTGATCCAGGAGACCAACAGCGGCGCCTATGGGCGCGAGGTCGCGGGAGAGGTCCACAAGCGCCTGCGCGAGGCGGGCGGGGTGACGCCGCCGCGCGAGTTCGTCTTCATGGACCGCGCCGCGATCGGCCTGGGCTCGGTCTTCCTGCACCTCGATGCCGAGGTGAACTGGTACAAGCTCTTCATGGCGCTGGTCGAGGATTTCGACGTGGACAGGCTTGCGGCGCGGCAGGCTGCAGCGCTGTCACAGTTCGACCTCAACGACGAGATCTGAGCGCGAGGCGGCGAGCAGCCGCACCGCCCAGGCTTCAAGGGCGGCAGCGGGGGTGGTAAGCACGCGGCACCCGAAGCGCCCGACGGCCTGCGTCGTGCAGGGGCAGGCGGTGCCTCGGCGGGCTTGCTTATGTTCAACATCCTCGAGCGGTCGACCTCCCGGGCCGGTACCGAGCGCGCCGTCCGGCGGCGCCTGCATCGCCTGTGGCTGCTCCGCCGCTACGTCTATCGCCTGCTCGACCGGCGCCATCTCCGCGACAGCGAGATCGGCCTCGCGCTGATCGGCGTCAGCCTCGGCGTCGTCGTGGGTGCGGGGGTGGGCCTGCTGCGCGAGCTCGTCTCGTTCTTTCATTGGCTCGTCTTCTCGGTCCCGTTCGACGGCCATCTGAGCGTCGGGCTCGACATCCCGCGCTGGCAGATCCTTCTCGCCACCGCCGGCGGCGGCGTCGTCATCGGCCTCGGCGGCATCCTCCTCAGGCGCGGCCGCGGCGGCCGCGAGATCGTCGACCCGATCGAGGCCAATGCCCTCTACGGCGGCAGGATGTCGATGCTGGACAGCCTGCGCCTCGTCGCCGCCACCGTGCTCTCCAACGCCTTCGGTGGCTCCGTGGGCATGGAGGCGGGCTACACCCAGACCGGCTCCGGCTTCGCCTCGATGGTGGGCCAGGCCCTGCAGCTGCGCCGCGCCGATCTGCGCGTCATCGTCGGCTGCGGCGCCTCGGCCGCCATCGCTGCCGCCTTCAACGCGCCGCTCACCGGCGCCTTCTACGCCTTCGAGCTCGTCATCGGCAGCTACACCCTGGGTGCCCTCGTGCCGGTCATGGCGGCAGCGATCGTGGCCACGGCCCTGACCCGCGTCACCAGCGGCATCGACCCGATCTTCGCCATCACGGACGGCACCAGCCTCGACCCGATCGACTACGGCGTCTTCGTGCTGCTGGGCTTCGCTGCCGGCTGGTTCGGCATCTGGACCATGCAGGCGGTGACGATCATCGAGCGCCTGTTCCGGCGCCTGCCCGGCCCGGGCTGGACGCGGCAGGCCTATGGCGGCCTGGCGCTGGGGCTCATC
The DNA here is from genome assembly GCA_963735065.1 of uncultured Alphaproteobacteria bacterium. Taxonomy (GTDB): domain Bacteria; phylum Pseudomonadota; class Alphaproteobacteria; order Geminicoccales; family Geminicoccaceae; genus CAVTJL01. The sequence goes on from CAVTJL010000003.1 coordinate 107,350, forward strand.
GCGCTTCTCTTCCCCGAGGTGCTGGGCAGCGGGCACGGTGCGATCGAGTTCACCATCACCGAGGGCTTTCCGGCCGTCTATCTCACCGGCCTGCTGATCGCCAAGGCGCTCGCCTCGGCGATCTCGCTGGGTGCCGGCTATCGCGGCGGCCTCTTCAGCTCCTCGCTCTTCATCGGCAGCCTCCTGGGCGGCGTCGCCGCGATCCTGGGGCATGCCCTCCTGCCGGGCCTGCACATTCCCGCCGTCGCCTACATGCTGGTCGGCATGGGCTCGGTCGCGGCAGCGATCATCGGCGCACCCATCACGATGGTCATGCTGGTGCTCGAATTGACCGGCGACTTCCCGGTGACGGTGGGCGTGCTCACCGGCGTCGCGATCGCGACGATCGTGGTCCGCACCTGCTTTGGCTACTCCTTCGCGACATGGCGCTTCCACCTCAAGGGCGTGCCCATCCGCGGCGCCCATGACATCGGCTGGATCGAGAGCCTCACCGTGCTCCGAGTCATGCGCCGCGACGCCAGGCGCGTGTCCGCCACCATGTCGGTGGCGGGCCTGAGGCGCGTCCATCCGCTGGGCAGCACCAAGACCGTCTACGCCGTCGACGATGCCGGCGCCTATGTGGGCCTCCTCGACATGTCGGCGGTCCACGCCCCGGAGCTGGACGAGGCGGCCGAGACCACCCCGGTAAGCGCGCTGGCGCAGCAGCCGGAAAGCTATCTCCTGCCCGGCCAGAACGTGCGCGCGGCGCTGAGCCGCTTCACCGAGACGGCGACCGAGCAGCTGCCCGTGCTCGAGGACGAGAACAGCCGGCACGTCATCGGCTATCTGAGCGAGGCCTACGCGCTGCGCCGCTACAGCCAGGAGCTGGAGCGCCAGCGCGGCGACGAGCTGGGCGTGCCCAACATCTATGGCGGCCGCCTCTGAGGCCTCAGCCGGCCTCCTGCCGCTCGCCCGGGCCGCCAGGCAGGGCCAGCCCCATGCGCCGCCCGGCCTCGACGAACTGACGCATCATCCGTACGTCGTGGGTGCGCACGAGCATGGCGCCGCGAGTTACCGCGACCAGCGCCGCGAGCTGCGAGAGCGGATCGCGCTCGGCCCGGGGCACGCCGAAGAAGCCCTTGCGCGAGCAGGCGATCATGACGGGGAAGGGGCGCAGGCGCTCGACCAGGCGGGCGAAGCCGTCGAGCAGCCGCCAGGAATCCTCGGGCTCGAGGCTCAGGAAGGAGCCCATGCCGGGATCGAGCACGATGCGCGTCTCGGCGATGCCGCTGCCGAGCGCCACCTCGGCACGGCGCAGCAGGAAGTCGCCCACCTCGGCCACGAGGTCGCCGAAGGGCCTCGGCCGGTCCGTCACGTGCGGCATCGGGCCGTCCTTGGCGTGCATCAGGACGAGGACCGCATCGTGGCCGCGGACGACGCGCACCATGTCCGGATCGGCGCGAAGCGCCGAGACGTCGTTGACGATGCGCGCGCCCAGCGCGAGGCAGCGGTCGGCCGTCGAGGAATGGTAGGTGTCGATCGAGAGGGGCGCCTCGCGGGCCAGGGCACGCACCACGGGCTCGATGCGCTCGAGCTCGCCCGAGGCACCCAGCGGCTGGCGGCCGGGCCCGGTCGACTCGCCCCCGATGTCGAGGATGTGCGCCCCCTCGGCCAGGAGCTGCCGGCCGTGCGCCAGGGCGGCAGCCGGGTCCAGGTAGAGGCCGCCGTCGCTGAAGGAATTGGGCGTCACGTTGAGCACGCCCATGATCCAGGGCGGCTTGCCGTCCGCGATGGTGCCGATCAGGGGCTGGCTCGTCATGCCGACACCTCCGGGGTGCGGCCGCGATGCCCCCGGGAGCGCTGGAGCTAGTCGTCGGCCTGGCTGGCGGCGAGATAGAGCCCGTAGAGATGCGCCGATCCGATCGCCAGCGCCAGGACCACGACGAAGACGATCGCCACGATCACCACCGCCTTGAGGAGGCTGCTGACGGGCCTGCCCGGCTGGCACAGCGGCACGAGGTTGAAGATCAGCCCGTCGAACACGATGAGCCCGAGGCCGATCGCCGAGAGGAGCTTGCTGAAGGGCTGGAAGATCATCAAAAGGGTCGCGACGCACAGCCCGATGATGCACCGCTCGATCAGCTTCGCCGTCGCCGGCGACATGCCGTTCGACCTCGCCAGGGCAGCCTCGCTCATGCGCTGATCCTCGCTCCGCTCTCGTCGAACAGATGAACGCGGCCGGGCTTCGGACGCAGGTGCATCCGCTGTCCCACGCTCACCTTGCGCTCATGGTCCACCACCACGCGCAGGTCGTGACGGCCCTCGACGCCGTGGATCAGGGTCTCGGCCCCCATGGGCTCGATCAGGTCGGCGTCGGCCGCGAGCGTGCCCGCATCGGCCTCGTCGACGAGATCGAACGAGCGCGGGCGGATGCCCAGCGTCACCTTGGCGCCGGCCTGCAGGCGCTCACCCAGCCCGTTGAGCGGCACGGTGATCTGCTGGTCGTCCACCTTGAAGCGTGCGCCGGCCTCGGCCACGTCCACCAGCCGGGCCTCGACCAGGTTCATCTGCGGCGTGCCGATGAAGCCCGCGACGAAGAGGTTGGCGGGATGGGCGAAGATGTCGTGCGGGCTCGCCACCTGCTCGATCCGCCCGGCGCGCATCACGGCGATCCGGTCGGCCATGGTGAGCGCCTCGAGCTGGTCGTGGGTCACGATGATCGTGGCCTTGGAGAGGCCCGTCAGCACCTCCTTGATCTTGCCGCGCATCTGCTGGCGCAGCTCGACGTCGAGCCTGGAGAGCGGCTCGTCGAAGAGAAAGCAGGTGGGATCGCGGATGATCGCCCGGCCGACCGCGACCCGCTGCTTCTCGCCTTCGGCGAGCCGGCCCGGAATCCGATCCAGCACGTGGCCCAGATCGAGGATCCTCGCCACCTCGGTCACGCGACGGTCGACCTCGGCCTGCGTGATGCGCTCGGCCGCCAGCGGGAAGGCCAGGTTCTCGCCCACCGTGAGGCTCGGGTAGAGCGCGTAGAACTGGAAGACCATCGCGACGTTGCGCTGCGAGGGCGACAGCTCGTTGACCTGCCGGCCGCCGATCAGGAGCTCGCCCGCGCTCGCGGACTCGAGGCCGGCCACCATCCGGAGCGTCGTGGTCTTGCCGCAGCCCGACGGGCCCAGAAGGCAGACCACCTCGCCCTCGCCCACGATGAGATCGACCTCGTCGACCGCCTTGAGCGAGCCGAACTGCTTGGTGACCTTGCGTAGCTCGATCGTCGACATGGCCTGCTCAGCGCTTGATCGTGCCGAAGGTCACGCCGCGCAGAAGATGGTTCTGCAGGACGAAGACCACGATGATGACGGGGATCAGGAACAGCGTCTCGATGGCCGCCAGCAGGCCCCAGCGCACGCCGATGTCGCCGCCCATCGTCTGGGCCATCGCGACCGGGATGGTGCGCGTCTCGAGCCCGGTCAGCAGGAGCGCGAAGAGAAACTCGTTCCAGGTGAGGATGAGGCCGAAGACGGCGGTGGCGGCGATGCCCGCCAGCACCTGGGGCAGGCAGATCTTGAAGAAGACCTTGATCTCCGAGCTGCCGTCCATGCGCGCCGCGTCCTCGACGTCCGGCGAGAGCTCGTCGAAGAAGCTCTTCATCATCCAGATCGTGAAGGGCAGGTTGAAGGCGGTGTAGAGCAGGATGATGCCCGTGTAGGTGCCGGCGAGGTTCGTCACCCGGAACATCTGGAAGATCGGGATGATGACCACGATGGCCGGCATCATGCGGGTGGTGAGGATGATGAAGAGGTAGGTGTCGTTGCCCTTGAGCGGGAAGCGGGAGAAGCCGTAGGCGGCGATCGTGCCCACGACGACCGCGATCACCACGCTGAGGCCGGCCACATAGATCGAGTTGAAGAAGAAAAGGCCGAAGCCGGTGTCCACCGCCGCCGAGCCCGCCGAGTAGGAGCGGAAGAACACCTCGACGAAATTGGCGAGCGTGGGCGTGAAGATCCACTTGGGCGGCACCGCCAGCGTGTCGTTGTAGGACTTGAAGGCGGTCAGGATGATCCACAAGACCGGCAGGAAGTAGATGATGCTGATGATGGCGGTGCCGAGGCTCCAGCCCCAGCCCGCCTCGCCGATGGGTCGCCTGGCCGTCGCCATCGCTCAGGTCTCCCGCGCGCGCTGGGTGACGAAGTAGAGATAGAGGTTGGTCAGGACGACCACGATGAACAGCACGATGTAGGCGAGTGCCGCGCTGTCGCTGGTGCGGAAATACTGGAACGCCACCCGGTAGAGATAGACGGCGATCGTCTCGGTCGAGGTGCCGGGCCCGCCCTGCGTCAGCAGGAAGGGCAGGTCGAACATCTTGAAGGCCTCGATGGTGCGGAACAGCAGCGCCAGCAGCAGCAGGCCGCGGATGTAGGGGAAGGTGATCGTCCTGAAGCGCCGCCACCAGGAGGCACGGTCGATCTCGGCCGCCTCGTAGAGATATTTGGGCACCGAGACGAGGCCCGCCAGCACCAGCAGCATGACGAAGGGCGACCACATCCAGGCGTCGGCGAAGATCACGGCCGCCATGGCGCCGGCCGAGGTGTCCATGATGATCAGCGGATGGCCGGCGAAGATGCGGTAGGTCTGGCTGACCAGGCCGAAGGTGGGCTCGTAATAGTAGCGGAAGAAGGCGCCGACCGCGACGAAGGAGAGCATCATCGGCGTCAGCACGAGGATCAGCAGGAAGCGGCGGCCCGGGAACTGGCGCTCGAACAGCATCGCCAGCAGGAAGCCCACGACCATCTGCGCCGCGACGGTGAGGATGACCATGAGCGCCGTGGTCTGCAGCCTGTCCCAGACGACCGGGTCGGCCAGGATGCCCTTGTAGTTGGAGAGGCCCACCCAGCGCGGCAGCGCCAGCCGGTTGGCGCGATAGGCGAAGAAGCTGAGCCCGAACGACCAGAGCAGCGGGAAGATGTTCATGACGAACAGGAGCGCTATCGCCGGCGCCACCAGGAGCCCGCCCACATGGCGGCCCCAGGCGTACCGCACGCAGGCAAGCGCGGCCACGGCCACCGCCACGAGCGAGACCCAGTAGGCCACATGCCCGGGCAGCCAGAGGACGGAGCCCACGATCACGAGAAGGGCGAGGACGATCACGATGAAAAGCGTCCGCCCGGTGATCACCGGCAGGCGGTCGCGCGGCTCGGAGAGGCGTGATGGGACTGCTGCGCTCATCGTCTTCAGTATGGCTCGGATTCGAAAAGCGGTCGGGTCGTTGGTGCCCGGGGAAAGAGAGGGCGGCGCCGGCCTTTGCTGACGCCGCCCATCCCTGACGACTTCCTGGTTCCGAAGGCTACTGGATCAGGCCGTCCTTGGTGAGCAGGTCCTGCTGGAACTTGGCGATGTTGTCCATCGTCGTCTTGGCGTCCTGCTCACCCGTGATCGCCTTGCTGTACTCCTCCTGGGAGTTGACCAGCAGCTCGTAGAAATCGGGCACGTGCCAGACGTCCTTCTGCCAATCCAGGCTCGGCGCCCACGCCCGGTTCCACGGCCGGTAGGTGAGGTACTCGGGCAGCGTGTAGACGCTCTTCAGAGCGCTCTGGCCGCCGCGGCTGGCGAACTCCTTCTGCGTGTCGGTCGAGAGCCACCACTTGCAGAAGTCGAGCGCCTCCTGGGTCACCTCGTCGCTGTTCCAGGTGGTCAGCACGAAGGGCTGGCCGCCGATATTGTTCCAGCGCACCAGCTTGCCGTCCTTGTCCCGCAGGCCCGGCGACTGGGCGAAGGCGACCTTGTCGGCAACCTTCGAGGTCTTGGGGTTGATCGTGCTCTCGGCGAAGCCCACCCACTCGATCTCGTAGGCGACCTTGCCGGCACGGAACAGCTCGTCGATCTGCGAGATGCCCATGGTCGCGGTCTTGGCGACCGGCGGCATGTACTGCAGCAGGGAGAGATAGTGCTCGAGCGCCTTCACGGCCTCGGGCGAGTTGACGACACCCTCGGCCTGGCCTTCCGGCGCCTTGGTCTCGTCCCAGATGTTGCCGCCATACTGCCAGATGAAGCCGTTGACCTGCATGATCTCGGAGTCGTAGTCCTTGCCGGCCTGGTACTCGATTCCGTAGAAATCGTCGTCGAGCTTCTGGCCGGCCAGCATGTCGCCCTTCTGGCGCCGGAAGAACTCGCCGAAGGTCTTCACCTGATCCCAGTCGACGTTATCCATCTCCTCGCCGGTGCACGGCAGCTTCTTGCCGTACTTGGCTTGGTAGTTCTTCTGCTCGGTCGCGTCGCAGAACACGTCCTTGCGATAGTAGACGATGAGCACGTCCGGCATCTGCGGGAAGCCGTAGTGCTTGTCCGACTTGTAGGGATAGGTGGAGTAGGCCCAGACGACGTTCTGGTTGAGATCCTTGAAGATCTTCTGCCACTCCGGATCGTCCTTGATGAACTTGTCGATCCGCAGATAGTAGCCACCCTCGACGAACGCGCCCAGCCACTGGCTGTCCGAGACGACCATCTGGTACTTTTTCTCGCCCGAGGTCAGCGAGGCGGCCAGTCGCTCGTAATACACAGGCCACGGGATGAAGTCGGCCTCGAGCTTTACGTTGTTGCCCGACGGCGCCTTGTACTTCTCGTTGGCGAGGTCCTGCATGATGCGCGTGGGCGGCCAGTCCGGCACGGCCATGTGCAGGACGATGTCCTTGGCGCTGGCGGCTCCCGGTGCGCCCGCGGCCACGAGGCCGGCGAACGCGCCGACCGCCGCGAGGCATGACAAACGGTGCATGCGACCCATCTCGTTCAGCCTCCTCGGATCCCTGTTCATCCTGGCCGCTTTTCGGACGCGGCAGTCTTTCTGCCACGTAACGCTACGACCATGGTGCCTAGAGCGTTAGCCAATCAGGCTACGTCTGTCCATGGAGAACGAGTCATTCACAACATTAACGCTCGTAAGATTCTCCTGGGGCGGATCCAGTCGACGCTCAGCGTATCGCTGTGCCCGTCTCCGTCGCGAAGAGGTGGCTGCTGGCCATATCCAGCTCCACCTCGAGCTCGTCGCCCGCGGCGTAGCCGAGGGCACGCTCCTCGGGCAGCACCATGCGGAAGGGCGTGTCCCCGACCACGAGGTCGAGCACCGTCACGTCGCCGAGGGGCTCCGTGAGGTGCACGGTGGCGCGAAAGCGCGGCCCGCGCGGCGTCGTGTCCGCCGGCACCACATGGTGCGGCCGGAAGCCGAACAAGAGCGGGCGTGCCGACGGGGAAGCGCTTGAGCGCATCCGACCACGGCCCGCCCCCGACCTCGGCGAAGGGCAGGCGCACCCGGCCGCCGTCGCCGGCGCTCGTGGCCGGCACGAGGTTCATCTTGGGCGAGCCCACATGCGCGGCCACGAAAGTGTCGATCGGCCGGTCGAACAGCTCGTCCGGGGCACCCGTCTGGACGATCTGGCCCTCGCGCAGAACCGCGATGCGCTGGCCCATGCTCAGCGCCTCGAGCTCGTCCGGTGTCGCATAGATCATCGTCATGCCGAGCTCGCGGTGCAGCCGCTTGAACTCGGCCCGCGTGTCGTGGCGCAGCTTGGCGTCGAGGTTGGTCAAGGGCTCGTCGAGGAGCAGCAGCCGCGGTCGCCGGATCAGGGCGCGGCCGATCGCGATGCGCTGCTGCTCGCCGCCGCTCGCCGTGCCGGGCTTGCGGTCCAGCACATGGCCGATGCGGAGCATCTCGGCGATCTCCGAGACGCGCCGCTCGACCTCGCGCCGCTCGACGCCCGCCTCGCGCAGCGGGTAGGCGAGGTTGCTGCGCACGGTGAGGTGAGGGTAGAGGGCGAAGGTCTGGAAGATCATCGCCATGCCGCGGCCCTGGACGGGTGCCTTGGTCACGTCCTGGCCGGCGAACGCCACCGTGCCCTGCTCGGGCCGCTCGAGCCCGGCTATGGTCCTGAGCGTCGTCGTCTTGCCGGCAGCGCTGGGGCCGAGGATGCAGAAGAACTCGCCGGCATCGACGGTAAAGGACAGGCCGTCGAGCGCGGTGATGGAGCCGTACCGCTTGACCAGACCCGTCACCCGCAGATCGGACAACGCAAACCCTCCCCCATGCGGACGCCCGCCGGTGGCGGGCGCCTCGTTCCATGCTTCCCGGTCGCGCGCTGGCCGCGCGCCCGGCCGGCCGAGCCGCCGTGGCTCAGCTGTGCTTGATCTCGGTGCCCAGCACCTTGAGGCAGTTGCTGATGAAGGCGGCGAGCCCGGGCCAGCCCTTCGCCGAGACGAGCTTGCCGTCGACGCAGGCGCCGGTCGGCTCGACGTCGACATAGATCCCGCCGGCCAGCCGCACCTCGGGCTCGCAGTACTGAAGCGCCGCCACCCGCTTGCCCTTCACGACGCCGTCCACCGCGATCAGCACCTGGACGCCGTGGCAGATGGTGAAGATCGGCTTCTCGGCCTCGTGGAAGTGGCGGACGATGCGCTGCACCCGGGGATCGATGCGGATATATTCGGGCCCGCGCCCGCCGGCCACGTAGACGGCGTCGTAGTCGGCCGGGTCGGCGTCCGAGAAGGTCTTGTTGAGCCCGTAGAGATGGCCCGGCTTCTCGGTGTAGGTCTGATCGCCCTCGAAGTCGTGCAGCGAGGTCTTGATCATCTCGCCCGCCTTCTTGTCCGGGCAGACCACGTGCACGGTGTGGCCCACGGCGTGCATCGCCTGCTCAAAGACGAAGATCTCGTATTCCTCGCTGAACTCACCCACCAGCATGAGAATCTTCTTGCCGGGCATCTGGCCTCTCCTGACGCGCATTCGTGATCTCGGTTGGGGCCTATTCATACACGTGCCGGAGCCGTGCTCCAAGATCCCGGCTCAGCCATCGGGGATCTCGAGGGCGGCCGTCTCCTTCAGCTCCTCCATCACGACCAGGGTGCGCGAGTTCCGGACACCCGGAAGCCGCCGCAGCAGCTCGCCCAGGAGCTCGCGGTAGGCGGCCATGTCGGGGATGCGCACCTTGATGAGATAGTCGAACTCGCCCGAGACGAGGTGGCACTCCAGCACCTGCGGCAGCTTGCCGACGGCGCGCTTGAACTCCTCGAAGATGTCGGGCTGCGTGTAGGTCAGGCTGAGCTCGACGAAGACCAGGAGCCCGGCGCCCAGCGGTGCCGGCGCCAGGACGGCGCTGTAGCCCCGGATCAGGCCGTCCCGCTCGAGCCGCCGCACCCGCTCGAGGCAGGGCGAGGTGGTGAGGCCCACGCGCGGCGCCAGCTCGACGAAGGGAATGCGCCCGTTCGCCTGCAGCTCGCGCAGGATGCGCCGGTCGATGCGGTCGAGCTTGCGCGCCGGGCTCGCGTCCATGGCCCAGATTCCCCTGCCAAAGCGGTCAGCTGCAGCAAAAGATCCTGTCACAGCCCGAACATCGCAACCCTTTTCTGGCCGTCTTTGCCATACTCGGGATCATGAGCTGGCCAGGCGGGCGTCGACGGAAGGATCGGCTGCCGCCTGCTCCGGCGTGGAGGGCGTTGCCATGCGGGTCCTGGTGCTCGGCAGCGGTGTCGTCGGCACGACCACCGCCTACTATCTGGCGCAGGACGGGCACGAGGTGACGGTCCTCGACCGCCAGCCCGCCCCGGCCATGGAGACGAGCTTCGCCAATGCGGGCGAGATCTCGCCCGGCTACTCCTCTCCCTGGGCCGCCCCCGGCATTCCGCTGAAGGCGCTCAAATGGCTCTTCATGCGCCATCGCCCGCTCGTCATCTGGCCCAAGCCCGACCCGGCCATGATCCTGTGGGGCCTGCGGATGCTGCGCAACTGCACGGCCGCCCGCTACGAGCTCAACAAGGGCCGCATGGTGCCGATCGCCGAGTACAGCCGCGACCTCCTGCGCGAGCTGCGCGCCGCCACCGGCATCGCCTATGACGGGCGCGCGCAAGGCCTGCTCCAGCTCTTCCGCACCCAGAAGATGCTGGACGACACCGCCAAGGACACGGCCATCCTCGACCGCTTCGGCGTTCCCCACGAGCTCTTGGACGTCCAGGGCTGCATCCAGGTCGAGCCCGCGCTCGCCCGGGTCCGGGAAAAGATCGCCGGCGGCCTGCGCCTGCCCGGCGACGAGACCGGCGACTGTTTTCTGTTCACCCAGGCGCTCGCTCGTCTGTGCGTCGAGGCCGGCGTCCGCTTCCGCCACGGCGTCACGATCCAGGGGCTCGAGCGGGCGGGCGACCGCATCGCCTCCGTCCAGCTGGACAAGGAAAAGATCACGGCCGACGCCTATGTCGTGGCGCTCGGCAGCTACGCCCCGCTGCTGCTGCGCAAGGTCGGCATCGGCCTTCCGGTCTATCCCGTGAAGGGCTACTCGATCACCGTGCCCATCACCGATCCCACGGGCGCCCCGGAATCGACCGTCATGGACGAGACCCACAAGGTGGCCATCACACGCCTCGGCGATCGCATCCGCGTCGGCGGCACGGCCGAGCTCGTCGGCTACAACGCCACGCTGCGTGAGGGCAGGCGCCGCACGCTCGAGCATGTCGTCACCGACCTCTACCCCGCCGGCGGCGACGTCTCGCGCGCCACCTTCTGGTGCGGCCTCAGGCCCATGACGCCCGACGGCCCCCCGGTCATCGGCCCCACGCGCTACAAGAACCTCTATCTCAATGCCGGCCACGGCACGCTGGGCTGGACGATGAGCTGCGGCTCCGGCCGCCTGCTCGCCGACCTCCTCGCCGGCAGGAAGCCCGCGATCGACGCGAGCGAGCTCTCCCTCGCGCGCTACGCTGCCGCCGCCTGAACGGAGAGCCGACAAAGATGCGGCCCGCCACCGCCACGATCGACCTCGCCGCCCTCCGTCACAATCTGGCCCGGGCGCGACAGCTCGCGGGCAAAAGCCGCGTCGTCGCCGTGATAAAAGCCAACGGCTACGGCCATGGCGCGGTCCGCCTCCTTCCGGCCCTGGGCGACGCCGACATGCTGGGCGTCGCCTGCATCGAGGAGGCTCTCGTCATCCGCGAGGCCGGTGCCACGCAGCCTGTTCTTCTTCTGGAAGGCGTCTTCGAGGCATCCGAGCTGCCGCTCTGCGCTCGCCACGGCTTCGAGATCGCGGTGCACGAGCCGGGCCAGCTCCGCATGCTCGAGACGGCCCGCCTCGACCGGCCGCTCACCGCCTGGCTGAAGGTCGACACCGGCATGGGCCGCCTCGGCTTCCGCCCCGAGGCCGCTCCCGACGCCTACGCGCGCCTCGCCGGCTGCCCCGCCGTCGGCCGGATCCGCCTGATGAGCCACCTCGCCAGCGCCGACGCGCACGCCCACCCGATGACCGCCGCCCAGCTCGACCGGTTCCAGGCGCTCGTGACAGCGGTGCCCGGCGAGCGCTCGCTCGCCAACTCCGCCGGGCTTCTGTCGGCTCCCGAGGCGCATGGGGACTATGTGCGTCCCGGCATCATGCTCTACGGCGTCTCGCCGCTCGAGGGACGCACCGGCGCCGAGGACGGCCTCCGCCCCGTCATGACGCTCACCACCCGCCTCATCGCCGTGAAGGAAGTGCAGGCGGGCGAGACCGTGGGCTACGCCGCCACCTGGCGGGCGGAGCGCCCCACGCGGATCGGCATCGCCGCCATGGGCTATGGCGACGGCTATCCGCGCCACGCCCCCTCGGGCACGCCCGTCCTGGTCGGCGGCCACGCCGCCCGCCTCGCCGGCCGCGTCTCGATGGACATGATCGCGATCGACCTCACGGATGTGCCCGACGCCGAGACCGGCACCCCCGTCACCCTCTGGGGCTCTTCTCTTCCTGTCGAGACCATCGCCACGGCCGCCGGCACCATCGCCTACGAGCTTCTCTGCGGCATCACCGGCCGTGTGCATGTCGAGGTCACCGACACGCCGCCCGCCTGATCATCCGCCGGGGCGCCGGCCCAGGAGCCAGGGCCATTTCGGCGTCGCCTGGGCCCACCGGCGCCAGGTCTCGCCGTGGCGCGCTGCCAGCACCTCCTCCTCGAGCCCGGCCTCGCGCATCAGCGTCACCGTCCCGACAAGGAGGCACAGAAGAGTAAAAACGCTCGGCACGGCGAGAAAAAGGCCGAGCTGACCCAGGAGGACGAGCGAGAACATCGGGTGGCGCACGAGGCGGAACGGCCCTTGCGTCCAAAGGCGCGCCGGCCCCGCCGGCTCGATGCCCGAGCGCCACGCGGCCCCCATCCAGACGTGAAAGGCCAGGATCAGCCCGAAGGACAGGACGAGGAGAAGATCGCCCGCGAGCATCACGCCCGGCCGGGCGAGGGGGCCAATCAGCAGCAGCCACGCGTCGAGCGGCGGCCACAGCCAGCGCCCCACCATCGCCACCAGGATCAGGGCCCGAAACAGACGAAAGGTATCGGCCACCCGCCGTGCCGGCGTGCCCGGCTGCCCCCAGGTCACGGGCGAGCGCCCGAGCCGACGCCGCAGCCAGAGGATGCGCACGGTGTAGAACAGCGCCACGGCAACGAAAAAGAGACCGGGAAAAGCCCGGGTCGTCGTCTCGACCACCGCGATGCCCCCCTCGTCGATCGTCGCCCATCCTACACCACCCGCCCGCCGCCCGTATGGTCCCGCCGTCAGGGCATGCCGGCCGATCCCGGCCGTCGCCCCCGCCATTGCGCTGGGCACCCCTGCAGCGGACGCGGGTTTTTGTGCATCGCAACAAGACCGCGAATCGCGCTACTCTGGGGCCGTGCGGACCCGGCACCGACCCGACCCTGCGGGTCGTGCCGGCGAGCGCACCTTCCGCCGCCAGAACGACGCCGACCGGGATCGGCAGCAACGGGATCCTGCGATCGTGCGCATTCCGCCTTCCTCCATGGCCTTCACGCTGCTCTTGAGCCTGCTCGTCGCCCTGCCGTCCTTCGGCATCGACATGAGCCTGCCCTCCTTCGCCGCCACCGGTGCCGCGCTGGGCGCCGCACCGGAGCAGGTCGGGCAGATGATGAGCCTCTTCATGATCGGCTTCGGCCTGGCGCCGCTCCTCTACGGCCCCGTCTCCGACCGCTTCGGCCGCAAGCCCGTCATCCTCTTCGCCTGCATGCTCTTCTCGATCGCCGGCATCGGCTGCGCGCTGGCCCAGTCGCTCAACGCGCTCCTCGCCTGGCGCGCCGTCCAGGGTGCGGGTGCCGGCGCCAGCCTGACGATCGGGCTGGCCATCATCCGCGACCTTTTCGAGGGCCAGGCCGCCCGCACCAAGCTCTCCTACGTCACCATCGCCATGATGGTCGTGCCGATGCTGGCGCCCACGGCCGGTGCCGCCATCCTCGAGCTCGCCGGCTGGCGCGCCATCCACGCGACGCTCGCGGGCGTGGGCCTCCTGTTGCTCCTGGCGATCGCCTTCGGCCTCGACGAGAGCGCCAGGCGCGACCCGCGCAACCGGCTCGTTCCCTCCGTCATCTTCCGCAACTACGCCCGCGTCCTGACCCAGCCCGTGTGCCTCGGCCACATCCTCCTCAACGCCGCCGCCTTCGGCTCGCTCTTCGCCTATGTCAGCGGCTCGCCGCTGTTCTTCATCGACGTCGTGGGCCTGGGCCCCGGCCAGTACGGCCTCATCTTCGCCGCCACCTCGCTCGGCATCATGGGCGGCTCCTTCGTCAACGGCCGCCTCAGCGCGCGCGGCGTCTCGCCCGACCATCCGCTCACGATCGGCCTCGCCCTGGGCTCGGCCACCGCCGTCTCCCTCCTCTTGATGGCGCTCGCCGGCTGGACGCCGCTTTTGGTCTTTCTCCCCGTCCTGGTGCTGGCCACCCTGTCCTTCGGCCTCGTCGCACCCAACGCCATGCAGGCCGCCATGCAGCCGCTGCCCGAGATCGCCGGTGCCGTCGGCGCCACCGCCGGCTGCATCCAGATGATCGTGGGCGCCATCTCGAGCGGCCTCGTCGCCGCCCTCTACGACGGCCGCTCCGCCCTCTCGATGACCGCCCTCATGGCCGCAGGCTCCCTCCTCGCCCTGGTCCTCTATCTCCTCCTAGCCCGCCCGGCGGAGCGCCTCGTCCTCCAGCGCTGAGGGGGTGGGCCGATCCTCGGACCGGCTCGTCCCCCAGGCAGGATGAGCCTGCGCGGGCACGCAGATGGCGGCCGAGGTCAGCCGGCCGCCGTCTGGCAGCATGCTCCCTCTCAGGCCGCTACGGCCTCCAGGATGGACAAGGCTGCCTCGGTCGGTATCACGCGCGCCAGTCGCAGCCCGGCCATGGCGAAGAGCCTTGCGTAATCCCCCTCGGTCCGCTCCATGCCGCCGGTCACCACCAGCATGTTGACGTCCATGAGCTTGATCGGATCCGGCTCGTTGCCCGGCGGCACGATCGTCTCGATGACCAGGACACGGCCCCCGGGCCGCAGGGACGCACGGCAGTTGCGGAGGATCCTCGACGCCTTCTCGTCGTCCCAGTCGTGGATGACCTTCTTGAGCACATAGGTGTCGGCCGCAGGCACGCCCGCGAAGAAGTCGCCGGCCTGCAGCTCGCAGCGCGGCAGCGGTCCGCCCACGCCTCTTCTCGCGGCCTCGATGCCGTTGGGCCGATCGAGCAGCACGCCGCCGAGGTGGGGATTCCGGGTGACGATGGCCGAGAGCAGCTGGCCGTGCCCGCCGCCGACATCGACCACCAGTCGGCAGGGGGAGAAGTCGTAGGCGCGCGCTGCCTCGTCGTTGTTGCCGGAGCCGAGCGCCACCATGCCCCGCTGGAACAGGGCGGCCGCCTCCGGGTGCTCGTCCAGCCACGCGAAGCGCGACGCGCCGAACACGTGGTCGAACGCGGTCTCGCCGGTCTGCGCCGTATGCAGCAGCTCTCCCCAGGCGGTGTAGGCCTCGCTGTTGATCATACGGATGAAGTCGCGCGGGCTGTCGGGGAGGTCGGAGCGCAGCCCGGCGCTGAGCTCGGTCTGCGCGAACAGGCCTGCTTTCTCCTCGCGAAACACGCCCTCGCCGGCAAGGAAGCGCAGCACCCGATGGAGCGCCCTGGCGTCGGCGCCGGCCGCTGTGGCGAGATCGTCCACGCTGCGTGGACCTTCCTGCAGCAGATCGGCGATTTTCAGCTCCGCCGCGACGCGCAGCGCCTGCGCCACGGCAAAGCCGAACCCCATCCGCAACAGCCGCTGCGAGACCGCCGCCATGGCTTCCCTCCTCCTGCCGAGCGGGGCTCCCGCGTGCACTGCCGCGACCGCCGGGCGCATAGCATGACCGGGCCATATCCTGCCATATCCTAAGGAAGAAGAGGGCGCTCATCAATTGGCGGCGCTATCGGCCTCCTATCCCGAAAGCCCCGTCGCCTCCCACCGCCCGCTCCCCGCCGACCGCAACACCGCCTCGCAAACCCGCTGCGTCTCCAGCGCCGCCGCAAAATCCGGCTGCGCCGCCACCCCCGTCTCCAAGCCTTTCAAAAAATCCGCCAGCGCATGAACAAAGCTGTGCTCGTAGCCGATCGTCAGGCCGGGCACCCACCAGTGGCTCATATAGGGATGCTCGCCATTGGTGACGTGGATGCGCCGCCACCCCGCCAGATGGCTTTTTGTCTTCTCCCCGCTCTCCGGGCTCCGATATTCGAAAAAGTCGAGATACTCGCTCTCGTGCAGGTCGAAGCGCAAGGAGCCGTCGGCCCCGTTCAGCTCGAATTCTTTCGCTGCCTTCTGCCCGCGAGCATAGCGCGTGCTCTCGAAGACGCCCATCGACCCGTTGGCGAAGCGACAAAGAAAAGAGCAAGCATCGTCGATGCGCACCGGCTCCGGCTTTCCGGTCTCCTGATGCACCCGCTCTTTGACAAAGGTCTCGGTGTCGGCGGTGACGCGCGTGATCGGCCCGTTCAGCCACATGGCCGTGTCGATGCAGTGCGCCAGAAGATCGCCCGTGACGCCCGAGCCCGCAGCACTGGCATCCAGCCGCCACAGCGCCGTCCCGCCCTGCGGCACCTCGGGCGCCATCGTCCAGTCCTGCAGGAACTGTGCCCGATAATGAAAAGGCCGCCCGATCCGGCCCTCCTCCACGAGCTGCCGCGCCAGGCTCACGGCCGGGACCCGCCGATAATTGTACCAGACCATCGTCGGCACCCCGGCTTCTTTCACTGCTGCCACCATGGCCTCGCCTTCGGCCACGTCCATCGCCAGCGGCTTCTCGCAGAGGATCATCTTGCCCGCTTCTGCCGCCCTGATCGCGATCTCCTTGTGCAGATTGTTCGGCACGCAGATGTCGACCGCGTCGATGTCCTCCCGGCTCACGAGCTTTTGCCAGTCGGTCTCGACGCCTGCAAAGCCCCAGACATCGGCAAAGGCCGAGGCTCTCGCCGCGTCGCGCGCGCACGCCGCCTGCAGCACGGGCCGATGCGCCAGCTCGGGAAAGAAATCCCCGACCCGCTTGTAGGCGTTGGCATGCGCCCGCCCCATGAACCCGCACCCGACCAACCCGACCCTGAGCGACTTCCTCAACGCCTCTTCCTTTCCTTGCGGCCGCCGACGTGACCTTGCGATGGAGCCTCGCAACACTGGAACCGAGCGGGGCAAGCCCGGTTTGGCTTCACACGAGGCCGGGCGCGCCTGTGCCCGGACCGGAACAGATCCTTTCGTGCATGAGCTGGAGATGACACATGAGACATCATCTGCCCAGCGGTCCCGCCGGGCTTTTGTCGGCCGCAGCGCTGCTCGCCATGGCGGGGTGCGCCGGCTCGGGCACGCCGCCCAACGCCCAGCTCGCCCGCGCCGATCTTGCCGTGCAGCAGGCGGTGGCAGCCCAGGCCTCGCAGTACGCCGCCACCGATCTTAGCCAGGCACAGGCCGATCTCACAGCGGCCCATCAGGCCGCCAACGACGGAAAGTTCGCCGAGGCCCGGCGCAAGGCCGATCTCGCCGAATCGGAGGCCCAGCTCGCCCAGGCGCGCGCCGGCGCCGCCCAGGCGCGACAGGCCTCCTCGGAGATGAGGACCACGGTCAACGAGCTCAAGCAGGAGACGACCAAGCCTGCGTCGCCGGCCACCGGGACGACGGCTGCCCAGCCGGGCGCGCCGGTCGTCGTGACCCCGGGACCGCAGCCTGCGGCACCGGTCGTCGTCACACCGACAACGCAACCCTAGGCGGAGGGCCTGACCATGACGTCGCTACGTTCCTCCGGCGGCATATCCAGGCCGGCGGCAAGGGCATCCGGCGTGATCGCGCTGCTGTCCGTGGCCCTGCTCGCCGGATGCGCCACCAAGCCGGCCAATCTGGACCAGGCGGCCACCGCCATCCAGGCCGCCCGCGCCGACCCGCAGATCACGCAATACGCCCCGGCCGAGCTCGACAAGGCGCAGACCGAGCTCGACAGCGCCAACAACGCCTGGGAGACGGGCAAGGGCAGGGACGACGCGGCCAACGGCGCCACCATCGCCATGCAGCAGGTCGAGATCGCGCGCGCTCTGGCCGAGCAGCGGAAGGCCCAGGCCCAGGTGAGCCAGCTCGGCGACACGCGCGAGAAGGTGCTCCGCCAATCGGCCGAGCAGGAGGTGGCGACGCTGCGCCAGCAGCTGGCCTCCCTGCAGGCCAAGCAGACCGACCGCGGCATCGTGCTGACCATGGGCGACGTCTTGTTCGACGTCGATCAGGCAACCTTGAAGCCCGGCGCGGTCGAGGAGATGAGCAGGCTCGCCCAGTTCCTCCAGCAGCACCCGGACCAGAGCCTGCGCATCGAGGGCTACACCGACTCGACCGGCAGCGCCGAGCACAATCAGAGCCTGTCGCAGCGCCGCGCCGACGCCGTGCGCAACGCCCTCGTCGCCGACGGCGTGGCTCCCCAGCGCATCGTCGCCGTCGGCCTCGGCGAGGACTACCCCGTGGCCACCAACAGCACCGCCGCGGGTCGCCAGCAGAACCGCCGCGTCAACATCGTCATCGCCAACCCACCCGCGGCGTAGGGCTCATCGAGCGAGGGCTGCGGATCGCCGCCCCATTGCTGGCGGCGATCCGCGCCTCGCTCTCAGGCGGCCCCTCGGCACGGCGATCCCGGCGAAGGAAGCTCGTGGCCGCGGGTAGGCGGGACCAAGAAGCCGTCAGCCGCTCGCCAGCCTCGCCGGGAACCAATCCTGATCGAGGATCTGCTCCAACGAATACGGGCATTGGGTGGGCAGAGCGCTCGCGGCATCCTGCTCGCGTGCGCGCGCGGAGCGCTGCCGCAGCCGAGCGCCACGCGAGCTGGTAGAGCTCGTCGAGTTGCTGCTCGACGTCGCGTCGCAGCATGGGCGTCAGCGTGTCCGCGATCTGCGCTCGATCCTCGATGAGCGTCCTGCTCCCAGTCTGGGCGAGGACGCTCGGCAGGCGAAAACTCCCACTTCAGGAGATGCTCGATGACGCGCCGCGCCTGGCTGCGGACGCCGCGGCGCTGCGCGATGCCCAAATCCTCCACCTCCAGGGCGAGATGGGCCAGATCGAGCTCGCTGTTGATCCGAGCCTCGGCCATGCGTCGCAACGCTGCCGCCTGCGCCTGAGTCCAGGCGAAGAAGTCATGCTCGTAAAGCTCGTCCGCCAGCACGCCCACACCCTCGCGTCACGAGAAAGCTCGACAAGAACTCTACAGGCGGAGGCCCCTCGAACAAAGCGGCTCCCTCCGGAGTGCGCACCCGGCGCTGCCCGATCCGGCTTCCTCGTCTCAGGATTAGAGGCCGCAACTTAAGGAGGAATGAAAAGACCAAGCGACAGCGTGAGGGCGAGCGCATGCGTCTGCGCAAGCTCCATGCCGACGACCACAGCTATCTGCCTGTCGTTTCCACGGCGCTCTGCGAGGAGGATCCTCCCCAGGACACCGAGGGTGAGGCCGACCCTCAAGCAGCAGCCCGGCGCTCTGGCGCGTCCATCATCGGGCGGCGAGGCCTGCCGCCCCACAGCCACCCACGTCCCGTCCGCCTTGCTCGACTCCACCGCCGCCGCGATGAACGCCATCCCGGCTACGCCTGAAGCTCTTCACGCTCGGCATGACCGAGGTGCTTGGCCGCCTCGGCCGACTTGTCGAGAACGACAGAGCTCGCGTCGACGAGCTGCTTTGCTCGGCGCTCGGGCTCGCCCCCGTCTAACGCTCCACCTCCACCCACTTTCCATCCGCCCCGCTCGACGCCACCACCGCCGCGATGAACGCGACCCCGTCGACGCCATCCTGCACGCGACGGCACCGCCGTCGCCGCCTGATCCGGAGCCCGGCCTTCCATCCGCGCCCGGATCAGCTCCGCCGCATCGCTGTAGATCGTCGCAAACCCCTCGAGATAGCCCTCCGGGTGCCCCGGCGGGATGCGCGTGACGCGGCCGGCCACCGGCCCCGAGCCGGCGCCGCCGCGGGTGATGAGGCGCGGCGGCTCGCCGAACGGAGAAAAGTGCAGATAATTCGGGTCCTCCTGGGCCCAGGAGAGGCCGCCCTTCTCGCCATAGACGCGCAGGCGCAGCGCGTTCTCGTTGCCGGGCGCCACCTGGGAGGCCCACAGCATGCCTTTGGCCCCGCCCTCGAGGCGCAGCATCACATGCGTGTTGTCGTCGAGCACGCGGCCCGGAACGAAGCTCGTGAGGTCGGCCGAGAGCTTCTCGGGCCTGAGGCCCGTCACGAAGGAGGCGAGGTTCATGGCGTGCGTGGCGATGTCGCCCGTGCAGCCCGCCGGCCCCGACTGCTTGGGGTCCGTGCGCCACGCCGCCTGTTTCTGGCCGGTGTCCTCGAGCTTGGTCGTGAGCCAATCCTGGGCGTACTCCGCCTGCACCACCCGGATCTTTCCCAAGAGCCCGTCCGCCACCATCTGGCGCGCCTGCCGCACCATCGGGTAGCCCGTATAGTTGTGGGTAAGAACAAAAACGCAGCCCGAGCGCTTCACCAGGTCCGCCAGCTTCCTGGCATCCTCGAGCGTCGTCGTCATCGGCTTGTCGCAGATGACGTGAATGCCGGCCTCGAGAAAAGCGGCGGCGGCCGGGAAGTGGACGTGATTGGGTGTGACGATCGAGACGACGTCGATCCCGTCCTCCCGCGCTTTCTCGGCTTTCGCCATCTCGGCAAAGCTCGCATAGGCCCGCTCGGGCGCCACGCCCAGCTCCGCCGCCGAGGCCCTCGACCGCTCTTCGGTCGAGGAAAAGCAACCAGCGACAAGCTCGTAATGGTCGTCGAGCCGGGCCGCGATGCGGTGGACACCGCCGATGAAGGCGCCCTGGCCACCGCCCACCATCCCCAGCCGCAGCTTTTTTTTCTTTGTCTCGACGCTTCCGCTCACCATGGCCCGGCCCTCAGCGGTCGAGGCCGAGGGCGCGGCGGTTGGCCGCGTCGTCCACCGCCCCGGCGGCGAAATCGTCGAAGGCGTGCTCCGTCACCCGGATGATGTGGGCCTGGATGAAGGGTGCGCCCTCGGCAGCGCCGTCCTCGGGATGCTTGAGGCAGCACTCCCACTCCAGCACCGCCCAGCTGTCGTAGCCATAGCCGGTGAGCTTGCTGAAGATGCCGGCGAAATCGACCTGACCGTCGCCCAGCGAGCGGAAGCGCCCGGCGCGCTGCACCCAGTCCTGGAAGCCCGAGTAGACGCCCTGGCGGCCGTCCGGGTTCAGCTCCGCGTCCTTCACGTGGAAGGCCTTGATGCGCTCGTGATAGATGTCGATGAAGGCCAGATAGTCGAGCGCCTGAAGACAAAAGTGCGAGGGATCATAGTTGATGCAGCAGCGCTCGTGACCGCCCACCTTGTCCAAGAACATCTCGAAGCTGGCGCCGTCCATCAGGTCCTCGCCCGGATGGATCTCGTAGCAGACGTCGACGCCCGCCTCGTCATAGGCATCGAGGATCGGGCGCCAGCGCTTGCCGAGCTCGGTGAAGGCGGCGTCGATCAGCCCCTTCGGGCGCGGCGGCCAGGGATAGAGATAGGGGAAGGCGAGGGCGCCCGAGAAGGTCACCATGGCACCCAGCCCCAGATTGGCCGAGGCCTTGGCCGCCATCGTCACCTGGTCCACCGCCCACGCTGGCGCGCCTTCGGGTTGCCGCGCACCTCGGGGGCGGCGAAGGCATCGAAGCCCTCGTCATAGGCCGGGTGCACCGCCACGAGCTGGCCCTGGAGATGCGTCGACAGCTCGGTGATGGCGAGCCCGTGCTTCGCGGCCGTGCCTTTCACCTCGTCGCAATAGGTCTTGCTCGTCGCCGCCTTCTTGAGATCGAACAGCCGCGCGTCCCAGGAGGGTATCTGCACGCCCTTGTAGCCGAGCTTGGCGGCCCAGCCGCAGATGGCGTCGAGGCTGTTGAACGGCGCCTTGTCGCCCGCGAACTGGGCGAGGAAGATCGCGGGTCCCTTGATGGTTTTCATGAGGCTTGCTCCCCGGTTGCCGGCATCCTGCGGCCTGCCCGGAGCCTAGCCGCATCGACGCCACCCGGCTACCGGCCGCCCCGGAATCCAAGGCGTCCTCCCACCGTTCGCGCAGCCCTCCCATACCGCGATGCTGCAGTGCAACATCACCTGTCTTCCACATAACCAACTGATAAAAATCAAAAAACAGTTCCTTGTTCGTTCCTGCATTGCTGCGTTGCATTAGCGCCACTGGTGTGTGCGGCCTGCCATGCCCTTCTTGAGCGCCAGGGCCGCACAGTCGGTCCGCGTGGTTGGGGAGGGGATGACCGCCCGAGGGGCGGTCGATGGCAACCTCCCGGCTTTCCCGGGTCGAATGACCCCCGAGGCCGGTCGTATGGAGACCGGTATCATGGACCTGATCAAGCGCATCCAGCTGTTTCGGATCAGGCAGCGCGAGTATCGCCGCGTCCGCGCCGAGCTCGAGACCTACTCGCCGCGCGAGCTGATGAGCGATCTCAGGATCTCTCCTTCGGACGTCCACGACATCGCCCGCGAGGCTGCGGACGCGCAGGTGGAGCTCTTCGTCCGCACCAATCCCGACTACCGCGCAGCGCAGGGCTGGCGTCGGCGCGAGGGCTTCGGCTCGATCGCCGGCTGACGTCGATGGCCCGGCGGCGGTGGGGCGCGTCGCTGCTCAGTGGCCCAGCGGCAGGCGGAACCAGAACCGGCTGCCGCCGCCCGGGGCTGGGCTGTCGCAGCCGATGCTGCCGCCATGCGCCTCGACGATCGCCTTGGCGATGCTGAGGCCGAGGCCGGTGCTCGGGCCGCGCTGTAGCTGGCTCTGGCCGACGCGGCCGAAGCGCTCGAAAAGCCGGGCACGCAGCGCCTCGGGAACCCCCTGACCGTGGTCGCGGACCGACACGAGCGCCGAGGTGGCATTTGCCTCGAGGGCGATCTCGACCGTGGCACCCGGCGGTGAGTATTTCGTGGCGTTCGAGATGAGATTGCCCAGGACCTGCATCAGCCGGTCGGGGTCGGCGCGCAACGTGACCGGCGGTCCGGCAGCGCCGCGAGACGCAGCGTCACGCCGTAGGTCGTGGCATAGGGGCAATTGGCCTCGACGGCCGTGGCCAGCAGCCGGCCGAGATCGACGGCGCTGCGCTCGAGCGCGGGCCCGGCCAGCGCCAGGCGCTGCGCGTCGAGCAGGTCGTTGACGAGGGCCAGCAGCCGTCGCGCATTGCGGTCGGCGATGTCGAGAAGGTTGCGCGTCGCCGGCGAGAGCGGCGCGTCGCAGGCTCTGCCCGCGATCGCGAGCGAGCCCAGGATCGCCGTGAGCGGCGTGCGCAGCTCGTGGCTCACGGTCGCCACGAACTCCTCCTCGGCGCGCGAGGCCTTCTTGAGCGCCGTCACGTCGTAGTGCGCCGCGACCACCCAGGGATCGCCGTCCAGGATGAAGCGCGTGGCGCGCAGCGTGAACCAGCGCTCCTCCGTCCGGCTGTGGCAGGGATAGTCGAGCGTCAGCTCGAGCCCGTCCGCCAGGGTGCGCCTGAGGCCATCGCCTGCCGCCCGCGCCGTGGCACTCGTGCGAGCGGCACGGTCGCACACCTTGAGATAGCTGGTGCCGACGCATGCGCGGGGGTGGGCCAACCCGTTGGCGGTGCCGAAGCGGCGCCAGGCCCGGTTGACGAGGACAATTCGACCGCTGCCGTCGAGCAGCGCCGTATGCGCAGGAAAGGTGTCGAGCAGCCTCCGCGAGAGGAGGCGCGACCGGGGCAAAGACGAGCCACGACGCTTGGTCTCCTGCATGAGGGACACCTTAGGGTAGACGGCGCGGCAATCCAGCCTCGATTGCTCGGCGTCCTCACAATCGAGACGTCCGCCCGGGGTGGCTTCTCCAGGCGCCCCCCGCTGCGCTATAGGACGGGGCCGCAGCCGAAGGGAGAGCCGCCATGACCACCGTCCGCCCGCGCCGCAGCGTCCTCTACATGCCGGGCTCGAACCCCCGCGCGCTCGACAAGGGCAAGACGCTCGCCGCAGACGCCTTGATCCTCGACCTCGAGGACGCGGTGGCGCCCGACGCCAAGGCGGACGGCCGGGCGGCGATCCAAAAGGCGCTGGGGGACAAGGCTGCCTATGGCCGGCGCGAGCTCGTCGTGCGCGTCAACGGCCTCGACAGCCCCTGGGGCCAGGCCGATCTCGCGGCGATGGCCAAGAGCGGTGCGGACGCCATCCTCCTGCCCAAGGTCGAGAGCGCCAATTCCGTCCGTCGCGCGCTCGCGGTCCTGGAGGCCAACGGTGCTCCTTCCGACCTTCCCATCTGGTGCATGATGGAGACGCCGCGCGGCATCCTCCATGCCGAGGAGATCGCCGACGCGCCGCGCGTCGCCTGCCTCGTCATGGGCACCTCCGACCTCACCAAGGACCTCCAGGCCCGGCACACCGCCATGCGCCTGCCGATGCTGCCCTCCTTGGCCCTCTGCCTCTTGGCCGCCCGCGCCGCGCGCATCGCCATCCTGGACGGTGTCCATCTCGACCTCGGCGACGAGGAGGGCTTCCGCGCCGCCTGCGAGCAGGGCAGGGAGCTGGGCTTCGACGGCAAGACGCTGATCCACCCCAAGCAGCTCGAGGCCGCCAACGCCGTCTTCGGCCCGACGCCCGAGGCCGTGGCCGACGCCAAGAAGATCATCGCCGCCTTCGCCGCCGCCCAGGCCGAGGGCAAGGGTGTCGTCCTCGTCGACGGCAAGCTCGTGGAGAACCTGCACGTCGCCGAGGCGCAGCGCCTCGTGGCGCTGGCCGAGGCCATCGGCGCCTAGCAAGGGCGCTTGATGCCGACCTCAGGCCGCGGATGAGGCGAAAACGTCACGCTCTTTGTTATTGCGCGGTTTTCCGGATGGCGCCCATGGGTGGCGCGTTGACGGCGGACATGGCCCCTGTACACCCCTGCATGAGCAGAGCTGCCCCCGGAGATTGAGGGTCGGCGCGCGGACGAGCGTCAGGCCGGGATCGGGCCCCGGCCGGCCACCACGGATGGAGAGGGTGTGATGGTGTCACGGCTCGCGATTGGCACGGCAGCGCTGGCACTGAGCGCGATGGCCACGGCGGCCTGGGCCCAGGAGGCAGCGGACGTGCCGGTCCCGACGACCACCCAGGAAGCGGGCGGCAGCGGGGTCAAGCTGACCTTGGGCGCCGGCCTGGGCATGGCCCCGGACTATGAGGGCTCGGACCACTATGTGGCGGTGCCGCTGTGGAACATCCGCGCGCAGAACCTCTACGGGCCCACGACCTATGCTCAGCTCCTGGGGCCGATCCTGCGCTCGAACCTGCTGCCCAGCGATCACTGGCGCCTCGGCCTCGCCGGCCGCTACATCAGCAAGCGCGGCAGCGTCGACGACAACCAGGTCGACGACATGCGCAACGTCGACCCCTCGGTGATGCTCGGTCCCATGGTCGGCTACGACTTCATCGCCGAGCCCGGCAGGCTGCTGGGCATCGAGGGCGAGTTCATCCAGGACGTCGCCAACGGCAATGGCGGGCTGGGCACGGTGCGGCTGCACGGCGCCTACGCCCTCTCGCCGTCCCTCGTCCTGAGCGGCCAGGTCTCCTCGAGCTACGCCACCAGCGACTATATGGACGCCTATTTCCGCGTCGGCCCCGGTGACGCAAGGCGCAGCGGCCTCAAGCAGTACAGCGCCGACGCCGGTCTCGAGGATGTCGGCTTCGCGCTCGCGGCCGACTACCGCTTCGCCGGCAACTGGAGCCTCACCGGCATCGGCGCCTACAATCGTCTCCTGAACGACGCCGCCGACAGCCCCGTCACCAAGCAGGGCAGCGAGAACCAGTGGTTCACCGGCCTCATGCTCAACTACCGCTTCTGAGCGAAGACGGCAGGGGCCGGAGGTCGGCTTCCGACGAGACGGCCCCGGCCTGCCGGTAAGGCATCGAGCAGGACAGGCTCTCCACAAGCCCGCCCTATGAGCGGATCTGCAGGTCCCGGCTGAGGCCGGCTTGACGCCTGCAGCGTCTTGCCGGCCACGCGGCCCACCGTGGCGAGGCCACTGTGCGGACCTGCGCGACACCCAGATCGCCGGCATCGTCCGCGCGCGTCGCGTCACCCTCTCCACGCACAGTCTCGGGCACTTTGCGGACCTGTCGGTGCCGGTCGGCTCAACCCGACGCTCCGCCCGCCATCGCTCTCCCGATCACCGAAAAAACCCGCTCGTCGCTCATCTGCGCCACATTGAACCTGAGAAAAGAAGCCGCCGACTGCGAGACGCTGAAGACGTTGCCCGGTGCCAGAACCACCTTCTCCGCCATGCAGCGCTGGGCGATCGTGGTCGAATCCTGACCGTCCGGCAGGCGGCACCACAGATAAAAGCCGCCGCGCGGCATGATCCAGGGCACGATGCCCAGGGGCGCCAGCCGCTCGGCCGCCGCCTTCCTCGCCCGGGTCAGGCGCTGGCGCAGCTCGTCCATGTGCTTGCGGTAGCCGCCGCCTGCGAGGATGCCGGCGATCAGCTCGCTCGCGACCGGGCTCGGGCCGCCGAAGCTGGTGGCGACCTGCAGATCGACCAGCCCCTCGATCCACTCGGCCCGGGCGGCGATGTGGCCGCAGCGCAGGGAGGCGGACAGCGTCTTCGAGAAGCTGCCGATCCTGACGACGCGATCGAGGCCGTCCAGAACGGCGAGGCGCGGCGAGGCTGTGGGCTCGAAATCCGCGAAGATGTCGTCCTCGACGATCGTCAGGCCGTGCGCCGTGGCGAGGCTGAGCACGCGATGCGCCGTCTGCGGCGAGAGGCTGGCGCCGGTCGGGTTGTGCAGGGCCGCGTTCGTGATGTAGAGGCGCGGGCCCTCGTGGCTCAGCGCCTGCTCGAAGGCGACGTGTCGGGGCCCGCCGGCGTGAAGGGAACGCCCACGAGCCGCACCTGATGGGCGCGCAGCAGCGCCTGGAAGTTGAAGTAGCAGGGATCGTCGACCAGCACCGTGTCGCCCGGCCTCAGGAAGAAGCGGCACAGAAGGTCGATCGCCTGCGTTCCCGAGGAGGTCAGCATGATCTGGTCCGCCGACGCCGCGATGCCTTCCTCCGCGAGCCGGCCGAGCAGCAGGCGGCGCAGGGCAAGCGAGCCACGCGTGCTGCCATAGTCGGCCAGCACCGCCTCGTCGGCCCGGGCCAGCGCCCGCAGGCCGCGTCGCAGCGCGGTGCAGGGCATCCAGTCCGCCGGCAGCCAGCCGCAGCCGGGCTTGAGCACCGACGCGTCGGCATCGAGCGACTGGCGGGAGACCCAGAAGGGGTCGACATCCCGCTCGCGGGGCGGCCCCATCTCCGCCAGCGCCATGGGCGGCAGGCCGGCACCGGTCACGTAGAAGCCGGAGCCGCGCCGCGCGCGGACGATGCCCTCCGCCTCGAGCCGGTCGTAGGCCTCGACCACGGTCGACGGCGAGACGCCCATGGTCCGGGCGAAGCGGCGGACCGACGGCAGGCGGTCCCCGGGCGCCAGCGCCCTTTGCGCGATCCTGGCGCGGACGGCGCTCATCAGCGCCTCCGTCCGTGTCGTCTCTCCTGCGCCCACCCTTGCCTCCAGCCTACTGTACGGATCACCTTGACCATACAGTTTCGTCCAATTGTACCGATCTGTTCCTGGACGCGCCAGGCCTCGGCCACTACGGCAGGGCTCGAGGAAAGCGAGGGCGCATGGAACGGACATCGGCGGGCTGGGGCAGTGGCCTCCTGGGCATCGTCATCTTCAGCGGCTCGCTGCCGGCCACGCGCGTCGCGGTCACGGGCTTCTCGCCGATCTTCCTGACCTCGGCGCGCGCGGTGATCGCAGCCCTGCTGGGTGCCGTCTTCCTGCTGGCGCTGCGCCAGACGCGCCCCGCGCGCGGCGACATGCTCCCGCTTGCCGTCGTGGCGCTCGGCGTGGTCGTGGGCTTCCCGCTGCTGACGGCGCTGGCGCTGCAGCACATCACCGCCGCACGCTCGATCGTCTTCATCGGCCTCCTGCCGCTCGCGACGGCGACCTTCGGCGTCCTGCGCGGCGGCGAGCGCCCCAAGCCCGCCTTCTGGCTGTTCTCGATGCTTGGGGCGGGCACGGTCGCCGCCTTCGCGCTCTCGGGCAGCGGCGGCGGCTCGCTGGCGGGCGATCTCCTGATGATCGCCGCCATCCTGCTCTGCGGGCTCGGCTATGCCGAGGGTGCTGCGCTCTCGCGCCGGCTCGGCGGCTGGCAGGTGATCTCCTGGGCCCTGCTTTTGTCGCTGCCGATGATGGCGCTGATCGCGCTCCTCGCCCTGCCGGGTGGCTGGGCCGGCATTCCTGCGCCGGCCTGGATCGGCCTCGGCTATGTCTCGGTCTTCAGCATGCTGGTCGGTTTTGTCTTCTGGTATCGCGGCCTCGCCCTGGGCGGCATCGCGGGCGTGGGCCAGCTCCAGCTCCTGCAGCCCTTCTTCGGCCTGCTCCTGGCGGCCCTCTTTCTGCACGAACGAATTGCCTGGACCATGATCGCCGCCGCCCTCCTCGTCGTCCTCTGCGTCGCCGGCGCCAAGCGCTTCGCCTGAGCCGATCTCTCCCGTTCCGAAAGTGACAAAAGAAAAGAATCAACTTCCGATTGACATAAGGCTCTCATTCCTATATCGAGCCCCTATGCCTTCCGTCTACCCCTCGCGTTCCCCCGCCTCGATGCCCGCGGCCCGCACCGTGCGGCTGGCGCGGCGACTCGCCGGCGGCATGACGCCCGCCGAGGTCGCCAGGCACGAGGGCACGGACGAGGCCGAGATTTTGTCACTCCTCGAGGACGAGAAGTTCCAGAAGCACGTCGCCTACTACCGGCGCGAGGCCGAGCTGCCCGAGGACGAGCGCGAAGAGATCCTGATCAGGACGGCGTTCGCCAGCCTCCAGCACCTCGCCGACATGGGCGACACCAAGGCGCTTTTGTTCCTTGCCTACGAGGGCAACCGCGGCCGCCATCCGGAAAACCGCCTGCGCCGCCTCGTGACGCGCACGAGCGACCGCGATCCCGAGCTGCGTGCTGGGGACGAGATCGGCGCGGCGGCACCGCGCCAGATCCAGACGCCGTCGCCGCCGAGCTTGTCTCGGACCTCCTCGCCTTCGCCCGGAGCAACCCGGACGTGGCCGACTGGGTCCTGCGTTACGCCGAGAGCCGCCACGCCGCGCTGGGAGAGAGCGGGGCCGGGGCGGTGGAGGAGCAAAAAAGGAGAGTGAAAGAAGAGAAGATCAGCAAAGGATCGTGACAGAAGAGCGAGCCGGCCCACCCCTCCGGGTCATCCCCCGCCTTGAGCGGGGGATCAACTGGCTGGTCGTGACGCGACAGTAGCGTGGCCAGCCTCCAACAGTTGGCCCCCCGGTCGAGCCGTGGGGCGACGAAGAAGTGTGTCCGCGAGCCTTGTTGTCACCGCCCGATTTAATCGGGCGGTCAGGTGGCGGAGACTACACGACTCCTTCCCGTGGCGCCGCGTCACCTGATCCCCCGGTCTGGGCCGTGGGATGACGGAAGAAACGCGTCCTCGCGTCGTGTCGTCTCTCTTTTGTCACCCTTGTGCGCCGACACAAGGGTCCATGCCACATCTTGGCACGCCGTCGCGAGCGTGGGCATGGATCCTCGGGTCAAGCGCCCGAGGATGACAGGAGAAGGGTCCGGAGGCGTGACCCCGCACCTGCTCTGTCCCCCTCGTGCCCCGACACGACGGCCCATGCCCCGTGCCGCGCAGGCCCTCGCGAGACCGGGCATCCGCCTTTCGCGGCGCGCGCGCGGCTGGCGCCTTGAACCGCGTGCTCCCAAGGCCGAGTCTTTGGGCAGGCGAGAGACGAGCGCGGCCGGCGTCGGCCGAGGAGGAACGCATGAAGGCCATGACACCCCGTGCCCCGGGCGGGCTCGACCATCTTTCCCTTGTCGACCTGCCCGATCCGGGCAAGCCGGGGCCGGGTGAGCTGCGCGTGCGGATCCGTGCCAGCTCCTTGAACTATCACGACTATCGGGTGGCGGGCAGCACCGATGCCGCCGTCTTCGGCCGCATCCTGATGGCCGACGGTGCGGGTGAGGTCGAGGCGGTGGGCGAGGGGGTGACGGGCTTCGCCGCCGGCGATCATGTCGTCTCCACCTTCTTTCCCACCTGGCAGGACGGCCCACCGGAGGTGCCCGATTTCTCGACCGTGCCGGGCGACGGGGTCGACGGCTATGCGCGCGAGGTCGTGGTGCGGCCCGCCACCTGGTTCACGCGGGCACCCCGCGGCTACAGCCACGCCGAGGCCGCCACGATCACCACGGCCGGCCTCACCGCCTGGCGGGCGCTCGTGGGCGACGGCGGCCTGAAAGCCGGCGACACGGTGCTCTGCCTCGGCACCGGCGGCGTCTCCATCATCGGGCTGCAGATCGCCAAGGCCATGGGCGCCACCGTCATCCTCACCTCCTCCTCGGACGAGAAGCTCGAGAAGGGCCGCGCGCTCGGCGCCGATCACCTCATCAACTACCGCTCGGTGCCCGAGTGGGGCGCCAGCGTGCGCGAGCTCACCGGCGGCCGCGGCGTCGACCACGTGCTGGAGCTGGGCGGCCCGGGCACGCTGGCGCAGTCCATCGCCGCGACCCGGGTCGGCGGCCACATCTCGCTCATCGGCGTCCTCACCGGCATCGCAGGCGAGGTCCCCACGGCCACCATGATGCGCAAGCAGATCCGCCTGCAGGGCCTGATCGTCGGCAGCCGCCGCCAGCAGCAGGAGTTCGTCAGGGCGCTCGAGACCACGGGCATCAGGCCCGTGATCGACAAGACCTTCCCGCTCGAGCGGCTTGCCGACGCCTTCCGCCACGAGGAGAGCGGAAAGCATTTCGGCAAGATCGGCGTCGAGATCTGAGGCTTCTCAGGCCTGCCCGGGCCATGGCCCGGGCAGCCGGCAACGGACCTGGTGCGCCTCAGATCCTGGCGCCATCCGCGATCGCGGCCAGCATGCCGCTGGTCGCCGCCTTGAAGCGCGCGCCCACCGTCGGGATGCTGCTGTCCGGCCCCTGCCAGTTCACGGTGAAGCTGAAGGTCACCGGCCGCGCGCCGGCCACCATCTGGCCGGAGGCGTTGAAGGCGTGGAAGTCCTGCCAGTCGATGCTGCCGCCCTTGGCGTAGGCGGCGATGCCCGGGGGCACGAGCGCGGCAATGACATCGGCCATCGCCTGGATGCGCCGGAACTCGGTGAGAGAGCCGGCCTCCTTCAGGTAGTCGCCACGGAGGGCCCGACGATAGAAGGCCACGAAGTCGGCGGTCGAGCCCGCCATCGTCTCGACCGGATTGAGGGGCGAGCGTGGCGTGCCGAAGAGCTGGTCCGCCATGATCCGCTCCATGCCGGCCCAGCCGACGTCGACGCCCTTGGCGGCACCGCCGATGTAGGAGAAGAGGCGGCGTGTCGAGTTCGGGACGGCGATCGTCTCGAGCCCGGTCGAGGCGATGAAGGCGCGCACCTTGTCCACCCCCACCCGGCGCAGGGCCACGTCGGTCGCGGTGTTGTCGCTGTGCGTGATCATCGCCTCCAGCGCCACCCGCGCCGAGGCGGTGCCGGTGAGATGGCCGAGGACGGGGCTCACCAGGGAGCGGACCTCGTCGTCGATCGGCAGCTGCTCGTCCAGGCTGAGGCGGCCCGCCTCGACCTCGCGCAGGTAGGTCGTGAGAATGAAGGTCTTGATGGCGCTGCCGACGAAGAGCGGTGCCTTGTCGTCATGCGCGTCCCGCAAGGACGGCCCGCCGCCGTCGATCTGGATGGCGAGGCTCCTGTCACCCTCGAGGGCCAGGAAGCTCGTGCGCGCCTTCTGGTAACGGGCGTCCGCCCCGGTCGGCGCCTCGGCCTCGGCCGTCGCGATGGGTGCGGAGAGACCGACCGTGATCGCTGGCCCGGCAAGGCTCAGCAGCCCCCTCCGTCGCATCCTTGCCTCCCCCTTGCTCGACGATCCGATCCGAAGCCTAGGCGCTTGCACCCGCCGCCACAATCTCGCGACGGAGGTTCGACGGCTCTGGCGATGGGGCGCCCGCTGGGGCATCTCTCCCGGTGTTGCCAAGCGATCAGGAGGCCTGCGGCGATGCTTCGGCTCTACGACTATCTGCCCTCGGGCAACGGCTACAAGGTGCGCCTCCTGCTGCGCCGCCTCGGCCTGCCCTACGAGCTGGTCGAGCTCGACATCATGAAGGGCGAGACCCGCACCCCCGACTTCTTGGCCCTGAATCCCAACGGGCGGATACCGGCGCTCCGGCTGGAGGACGGCACGGTGCTGGCCGAGTCGAACGCCATTCTCTTCTATCTCGCGGAAGGGACACCCTTCCTTCCAGCGAGCCGGGTCGGGTCGAGCGCAGGCGCTGCAGTGGATGTTCTTCGAGCAGTACAGCCACGAGCCCTTCATCGCCGTGGCCCGCTTCATCCGCCATCTGCTGCCGCCCGGCCACCCGCGCGAGGCCGAGCTGCCCCGCCTGCTCGAGCGCGGCAACGCCGCCCTGGCGGTGATGGAGGGCCAGCTCGCCAGCCGCTCTTTCCTCGTCGGCGAGAGCTGCTCGATCGCCGACCTGGCGCTCTACGCCTATACCCACGTCGCCGACGAGGGCGGCTTTGATCTGTCACCCTATCCGGCGGTACGGGCCTGGCTGGCACGCGTCGCCGCCGAGCCGGGCCACGTGCCGATCACGACGGGCTAGAGGGCCCTGCGCAGCTCAGCCGCCGCCACCGGCCATCGCGGCGGCACGGCGCTCCAGCTCGTCCGGCGGGACGTCCTCGACATGGGTCGAGACGTGCCAGACATGGCCGAACGGGTCCTCGAGGCTGCCCATCCGGTCGCCGTAGAACTTGTCCTCGACCGGCCGCTGCACCTTCGCCCCGGCCGCGACCGCCGCCTGGACCACGGCATCGACGTCGGGGACGTAGAGCATGAGCGTCACAGGCGTGCCGCCGATCGAGCGCGGGCCGCGGGCACCCATCTCGGGATGCTCGTCGGCCAGCATCACCCTGGATGTGCCGATCTGCAGCTCGGCATGCCCGATCTTCCCGCCGGGCCCGTCCAGCCGCATGAGCAGCTTCGCGCCAAACACCTTCTCGTAGAAGGCCAGAGCCTCCGCGGCGCCGTCGACGACGAGATAGGGTGTCACGCTGTGATAGCCTTCGGGGATCGGCTGGACGGTCATCCTGTCCTCCCTCGGGAACGAGCCGCCGCCCCGGGGGCGACGGCCTGCGTGGTGGGGCTAGCCCGTCACGGGCACGCGGCCCTCGATCGGGTAGGCGGGGTCGTTGTAGCCGGGGGTCGAGGGATGCCCGGTGGTGACCAGGCTGTCGACCAGCTCCTCGTCCTCCTTGGTGAAGGTGTAGGCGAAGGTGCCCAGATAGTCCTTCATCTGCTCCTCGGTGCGGGGGCCGGTGATGGGCGAGGTGACGAGCTTGTTGTTGAGGACCCAGGCCACCGCGAACTGGGCCGGCGTGATGCCCCGCGCCTCGGCGTGCTTCTTGAGCGTCTGGGCGATCACCAGGCTCTCGCGGCGCCATTCGGTCTGCATCATCCGCCGGTCCTGGCGGGCGGCGCGGGTGCCCTCGGGCGGCGGCGCGTCGGGGTCGTACTTGCCCGACAGCACACCGCGGGCGAGCGGGCTGTAGGGCGCCACGCCGATGCCGAAATGATGGCAGGCCGGCAGGAGCTCGACCTCGGGCTGGCGCGTCATGATGTTGTAGTAGGGCTGCAGCACGGCGGGTCGGCCGATGCCCGCCTCGGCCATCAGGCGCGCCATCTCGGCGATGCGCCAGGCGCGGAAGTTGGAGAGGCCCACATAGCGGATCTTGCCGGCGCGCACGAGGTCGGCCAGGGCGCCCACCGTCTCCTCGAGCGGCGTGCTGTGATCCTCCTTGTGCAGGTAGTAGACGTCGATGCGGTCGGTGCCGAGGCGGCGCAGGCTGTTGTCGCAGGCGCGCAGCAGCCAGGAGCGCGACAGGCCCCGCTCGTTGGGCCCCTTGCCCATCGGGTTGCAGGCCTTGGTCGCCAGCACCCACCAGTCGCGGTCGGCCTTGATCGCGCGGCCGACGACCTCCTCCGACCCGCCCTCGTTGTAGACGTCGGCCGTGTCGATGAAGTTGAGGCCGGCCTCGCGGCACATGCCGATGATCCGGCCCGAGGCCGCCTCGTCGGTCGGGCCGCCGAACATCATCGTGCCGAGGCAGAGCGGCGAGACCTTGAGGCCCGAGCGGCCGAGATTGCGATAGTCCATCTGCTGTCTCCGGGAAGGGGCGGCCCTGGCCGCCCTAGTCACAAAATATCGTCGGGGTGGACGAACCCGCCGACCCGCGGCGGCGGCGGTGCCGAGCGCTCCTCCTCGAGGGCGGCCGCCTGCTCCAGCATCACCGCCTGGGCCAGAAGCGGCACCGCCGCCTCGAGCTGCACGGCGTCGTCGAGAAGCCAGGGGGCCCGCGGCCCGGGCAGGGCATCGCCGAGGCCCAGCGCGGCCGTGGCCTCCTCGAGGGAGATGGGCTGGGGGCAGGCCTCGACAAGCTGCAGCACCTCGCTCGCCGCCTGGACCGCCGCTGTCCGCAGCGCATCCCGCAGCATCAGGGCATAGTGCGCGGCTCCCGCCTCGCCCAGACGGGCGGCCCGGCCGGGCGCCGCCAGACGCGCGAGGGCAGGCAGCGCCAGCTCCACGCCGCGCTGGTCGCCGGCGGCCAGCAGCGAGGGGGCTTCGGTCGTCCCCAGCTCGGCCACGTCCACATAGAAGAGCGAGCGGTGACGCATGCGCCGGAAGCGGCGAAGGGTATCGCACCAATAGCTGCCGGAGGCGTCGATCACGACGTCGCCCGGCTCGAGATGGAGGTAGGCCTGGTCGATCACCGTGTCGACGATGGTGCCGAGCGGCAGGTCGAGAAGGATAAGGCGCGGATCCTCGAGCGCCTCCCGGAGCTGGGCATAGTCATCGAGGCACCGGACGCCGGCCGGCACCTCGTCACGATCGGCGCCCAGCGGATGGAGCAGCGTCTCGAGGCCGGCGGCATGCGCCCGGCCCGCGAGGCCGGCCTCGGTCCCGATCACGGCGAGCCGCATCCTGCCTCCTCCCCATCGTTTGCGGGGCGGACCTTAGAGGCCTCGGGCGCCAAACAAAAGGGGCCGGTAACCCGGCCCCAGCGATCGAGTGCAAGGCTGGAAGATCAGCCCTTGACGTCCTTGTCGCCCTGCGTCGGACGGCTCTGCGGGCCGCTCGGCGTCTGCTGGGAGCCCTGCGAGGCCAGGATCTGATCCTTGCTCGCCGTATGATAGCTGCAGGCCGCGGCCATACCGGCCGATCCCAACAGGAAGCCTGCGGCAAGAGCGAATGCCAGGAAGCGCATGGCGTCTCTCCTTTGCGTGGCCATCGTCAAGGAAGATTACTCATCTGTCAGAAAAAGCAAGCGGGAGGGTGTCCCGCTCTTCCGTCCATCGCCGCGGGGCGCCATGATTGGTGCCGCAGCGAGGAAACGATCCCAGGGGGCCCACCATGAATCTCTTCGACCTCACCGGCCGCGTCGCCATCGTGACCGGCGGCAATGGCGGCATCGGCCTTGGCATGGCCAAGGGCCTGGCCGGGGCGGGCGCCAAGATCCTGGTCGTCGGCAGGAACGCCGAGAAGAACAAGGACGCGGTAGCCGAGCTGAGGCAGCTGGGCTCCGAGGCGCAAAGCCACGAGGCCGACCTCACCAAGGAGGCCGATTGCCATGCGATGGTCCAGGCCGCGGTCGACGCCTTCGGCGGGGCCGACATCCTCGTCAACAATGCCGGCACCAACGTGCGCAAGCGGCCCGAGGAGTACTCGCTGGCCGAGTGGCATCACGTCATCGACACCAACCTCACCTCGGCCTTCGTCGCCAGCCAGGCTGTCCATCCCGTCATGAAGAAGGCCGGCGGCGGCAAGATCATCAACATCGGCTCCATGATGTCGATCTTCGGCGCCTCGTTCACCGCGCCCTACGCCGCCACCAAGGGCGGCATCGTGCAGATGACGAAGGCCATGGCCTGCGCCTGGGCGGTCGAGAACATCCAGGTGAACGCGGTGCTGCCCGGCTGGATCGACACGGCGCTGACCAGGCGCGCGCGCCAGGATATTCAGGGCCTCCACGACGGGATCCAGAAGCGCACGCCGGCCGGGCGCTGGGGTGTGCCCGATGACTTCGGCGGCATCGCCGTGTTCCTGGCGGCGCCGGCCTCGGACTTCCTGACCGGCACGGCAATCCCCGTGGACGGCGGCTACTCCGTGCAGGGCGCCGTGTAACGCCAAGGGGACCCGGCGCGAGACGCATTGAAGTTGGGGTAGCGTTCGGGTTAGGGTTCCTTCACCTTCGCTGGGAAGGTGGTGGGGAAATGTTTGATCAGCCGGGAGGGGCAGTGCGCCTATGCGCCCCGTAGTCAGGAAGTGGCTCGAGCGCGCGCGTATGCTTCTCCTTGCGGCTGGGGCCGGGCATGCGGCTCACGCGGCGGCGCCCGCCAATCAGAGCGCCGTGCGGATCACCGAGGCGCAGGTATGGCAGGCGGCGCGTGAGATCGGCACCGCCGAGGCCTACCAACGCTATCTCCAGCTCTTTCCCGTGGGTGCCTATGCCGAGGATGCGTTCCGGTGCATTGTCGAGCAGTCGGTCGGCCTCAACAGCTGCGCCATCGAGCCGGCGGGGGGGCGGCCGGCGTGAGCGCGGCTGCGGTCGCCGGCACACTGTTGGCGCTCTACTGAATGACGGTCTTGCGGGCTGAGGTGACGAGGGTGAGCCAGGCGCGGGTCGTGATGGCCGTGCTCGCTCTCGCGCTGCTCGCCGGCTGTGGTGGGAACCGCGTTCGCGTCTCCGGTGTCGGCGGGCCGCGGCTCGACTATCAGCCGCCCGGGACGACGCCGGCAGGTCCGGTCACCGTGGAGCTCTCGGAGTCGCCGAGGGATGCGCTGGCGGCGGTCGAGGAGGCGATGCGGGCGAACGGCCTTCACGCCACGTCGGTGGACCCTCGAGCCTCCCTGGTGGTCGGGATCTATGAGGGCGATCCGCAGCCCTACGTCGACTGTGGGGCCATCGAGATTCTGCCAGGCGCCAAGGCGTCCGAGCCGGCGAGCCGGTTTCCGGCGGCGGTCCCGCAAGCCCGGCTGCCGCGGACCATCGGCAGCACGCGCACCCAGGTCGTGCGCACCATGCGCCTCGACGGCCGTGTCGTCGTGACGGCGATGCCTTCCGACGCCGGCACCTCGCTCACAAGCCGCGCCTACTATGCGATCACGCTGAGCTTCGCGCTCACAGGCGAGCTCGCCGACACCAATGTCGGGCCGCGCGTCGAGGTGATGAGCTTCACCTCCGACAGCTCGGGCAGCCTGCCCGCCGGCACCACCTGCGTCCCCACCGGCCGGCTCGAGCGCCTGGCCCTGCCGCCGTCCGCGCCCCAGATCCTGACGCCGCAGGCGCCGTCCTCGAGCTGAGAGGGACGTCGAGGCTGACCCGTCTGGACGAGCCTAGATGAGCGTCGCTCCTTCCCGGGGCCGGCCGGCGCCCGGCGCCGGCGCCGCGGTCTCGCAGCCCGCCGTCCGGCCGCTCCCGGACTTCGGGCTGCGCCTCCGGCGACAGAGGCGTCTGATCGGCATGAAGCAGAGCCACGTGGCCGAGATGGCGGGCGTGTGCCAGACCACCGTGTCGCGTTGGGAAGCGGGCGTGATCGAGCCCGATCGCGGTCTCGCCGAGCGGGTGCTGCAGGCGCTCGGGCCCTGCGCATCGGCTGACCCGGCTCTCCGCCGCATGGTAGGGTCGTCCCGCCTGCCGATGCACCTCGTGACGGACGCGGACCATCGGCTGATCGCGGTCTCGCCCGAGCGGGCGGCCGAATGGGGCGTGCCAGCGGACGGCTATCTCGGCCGCTCCCTTTGGCCCTTCGCGACGCCTGCCATCACCAGCGCGGAGCATCAGCTCGCCGGCCGCGGCTGGTGGGACGATCCGATGCCGGAGCCCATGCGGGTCCACGTCGAGGCAGCGCAGAGCGGGGCGCTGCGCATAGCCGCTGGCCTCATGCTCTGGGAGCGCCTCTGGCTGAGCGACGGCACCCCTGCTCGTCTGTGCACGACGGTGGCCTGAGCCTCGGGCCGCGCGCGCATATCTTATGCGGCGACAGCGCCGGCGAGGGTCGCTACAGCTCGCCCGCCATGGACAAGAAGACAGCTTACGCTTCCGATGAAGGCGCCTGGCTCGACCGGCTCGAGCCTCGACTTCGGGCCCAGCTCCGCTTCCTGATCGAGGCCGATGGCCTCAAGACCGTGATCCGAGGCAGCCGGATCGCCGACGGATCACGGCGGGAGAACAGCGCCGAGCACTCCTGGCATCTGGCGCTGTTCGCGATCGTGCTGTCGGAGTGGGCCATCGAGCCGGTCGACGTGCTCCGCACCGTGACGATGCTCGTCGTGCACGACCTCGTCGAGGTCCTATGCGGGGACACGCCGCTGTTCGACACGGTGGGCGCGGCGAGCCAGGCCGAGCGCGAGGCGGCCGCCGCGGCCAAGCTGTTCGGCCTGCTTCCCGGCGATCAGGGTGCAGCGCTCCGCCGCCTTTGGGAGGAGTTCGAGGCGGCCCAGACGGCGGACGCCCGCTTCGCCAAGGCGCTGGATCGGCTGCAGCCCATCCTGCTCAATCATCTGGTCGGAGGCGGCACCTGGACCGACTACGAGGTCGACGAGGATCGCGAGCGGTCCATGACGCGCCGCATCGCCGAGGGCTCGCCCACGCTCTGGGCCGCGGCCGAGGCCGTGTTCCGGGAGGCCGTTCGGGAAGGGTGGCTGAAACCCGCACCACGCCCTCCCGCACCCTGAGGATGGCTCAGCGCAGCCGATCGGCGCGGGCCATATGGGCGAGCTCGCCGACGAAGCGGGCGGCCTCGACGGCGCCGTTGGCCGGATCGAGCGCCGCCATCCGCCGGCACATCCTTGCCCGGACCTCCGGATCGAGCAGCTCCTGCAGCCGTTCCTCGAGCCGGTAGACGTCGCCCACGCGATGGGCGATCGCGAAGCCGCGCCGCTCGGCATGCTCGGCGCGCGCCAGCTGGTCGTCCATGATCGGGTTCTCGTTGGGCACGAGAAGGCTCGGGACGCGGGCGTGCAGCAGCTCGTGATAGGCGTTGTAGCCGACCGCGCTGACGACGATGTCGAAGGCCCGGTAGTAGCGGCTGGCGGGGAACAGCTCGATCAGGCGGACCCCGGCCGGCAGCTCCAGCGGCTGATCGCCGATCGGCGAGCCCAGGATCAGCACCTCGACGCCAGGCTGGGCGGCGAGGAAGGCCGCCGTGGTGCGGCGAACCTCGTCATAGGCGAAGTTGTTGCCGCTGCCGAGCTGGACGAGGACGCAGACGGCCGCGTCGTCCAGCCCCAGCTCCTGCCGTGCCGCCTCCCGGGAGAGAAGCTCGTCCGCATCGAGGAGGCGAAGCGGCGCCACCTGGTGGACCCTGTCCTTCAGCGCCACGGTCGGACCCTGGTCCAGCGCCCCGGCGATGTCGCCGGGCTCGATGACCGCGTCGAACCCGTCCTGGCGCCCCAGCGCCGTGGTATCGGCGGTGGGGCGCCACATCGCGCGCCGGATCCAGACGGACAGCGTCTCCGGCCGGTGTGCCAGGGCATTCAGCAGGCCCTGGTAGGGCATGTTGCCGTCGAAGACCAAGGCGGCCGGGGCGTAGAAGCGCAGCATCTCGCCCAGCTCGTGGGCGAGCGCGCGGTTCCAGGCCCCGGTCTCGACCCCGAGATGGGTCCGAAACGGCAGATACTCGGTCAGGATGCCCATGGACTCGGCCAGGTGCGCGCCCTGCGAGAGGGTGACGACCACGGGCTCGAGCCCGGGACCCAGCCGTCGGGCGATCGCGAGCGCGCGGGTGAGGTGGCCCAGCCCCACGCCGTTCGAGGTGAAGAAGAGGATGCGCCGCTGCGTGCGGCCCGGCCTCGCCGCGGGTGGCGCCGGGGGGCCGATCAGGGCCCGCAGGCGCCGGGCGTGCCGGTCCGGCGAGAAGCGGTCGCCCACGAGCTGCACCGCGCGGCGGCGGAGCCGGGCGCAGGCCCCGGGATCGGCGTGGAGCTGGCGGACGAGCGAGGCCGCCCCGGCGGGTGCCGCGTAGACGGCCGCATCCTCGAAGAGGTCGACGAAGGGCGGCGGCAGCACGGCCACGCGCCCGGCGGCCAGCGCCTCGAGCACGGCGCGGCCGAAGGCCTCAACGAAGCGCCGATGATGGTAGTAGACGAAGAAGTCCAGGGTGCCGAGGAAGTCCCTCGGCGCCATGGCGTTGAAGGGAACGACCCGCCAGTTGGCCGGCAGGCCGCCCAAAAGCTCCACGAGGCCCGGAGGCAGGCCCAGGATGCGCACGCGCATGTCCGGGGTGGCCGGGTAGATCTCGAGGATCTGCTCCGCGGTCTCGGGCCATTTGAGGAGATCGGGCCGGCTGTGGCGGCCGATGACCGGCAGCGCGCCCATCGGGCCGGGCTCGGGCAGGGCCCAGGCGGCGGGGTCGAGGATGCTGTGCCAGTCCTCTTCCGTGAGCGCCGGGGGTTCCGGCAGCGCCACGAGCTGCTCGCGCACCCGGGGGCCCACCGGCGCCCAGACCGGCGGCCGGCCGAGCAGGGCCTCCGCGTTGCGATGCACCTCGGCCCAGTCATAGAAAGGGGCGCCGTCGCCGTCGAAGGGCGGGTGGTGGGTGATGACGAGATGCTGCTCCGCCTCGAGGCGGAGGCGGGCCCGGGGCATGAAGCTCAGGACCTGCGGGTGGTGGACGAGGAGGAGGGGTGCTGCCAGGGGCTGGGTCGGATCGACGAGATCGCACAAGCCGGCGTCGAGCGCCGCGCGGATGCCCGGGTGGAAGGGGTGCGAGCGCTTCAGCACCGGGCCTTTGAGGGCCACGAGCGCCGTGCGATAGCCGGCTCGCGCCTGGGCCTCGATCTCGCTCGCGAGCGCCGTCGAGGTGCCGCCCGGGAAGCGCGGGTCGGCGAGGATGATGATATCGTAGCGGGTGGCCATGCCTCGGCCCGTGCTGCCTGCGTCCCTGCGCTGCGCCGGGCTGCGTCGGGACAGGTAGACGAGGCGCGTAACAGGTCGAGCGCCCGAGGTCGAGCAGGGCGACCGATGGAGGGGGCGATGGTGGCGGGGCGGGGAGGTGCGGGACGATCGAGGCCGAGGCTCGAGGGTGCCCTTGGCGGCCTTCTCGGGCGCAGGCCCGCGCCCGCGGAGGAGGAGCCGGGCCCGGCGCCGCTGCCGG
Organism: uncultured Alphaproteobacteria bacterium; assembly: GCA_963735065.1. Classification (GTDB taxonomy): domain Bacteria; phylum Pseudomonadota; class Alphaproteobacteria; order Geminicoccales; family Geminicoccaceae; genus CAVTJL01. The sequence goes on from CAVTJL010000003.1 coordinate 147,772, forward strand.
CGCCGATCCTCGCGGGCTCGCCGCTGGCCGAGCGCCGGCCGATCCTGACCGTGCTCTGGGGGCTCGGCGACGACAGCCGGCTCGTCGTGGTCGACCGCATCATGGCAGCCACCCCGCCCGACGTGCTGCCCGTCTTCGTGCTGGACAGCACGGCCTTCGAGCCGTTGCGCCATCGCCGGGCGCTCTTCGAGCATCTGCCGCCCGCGGCCCAGCGCGCCGCCCGCTGGCCCGGCCTCGACTGGGAGCTCTACACCGCGCGCCGCTTCACCCTGCTGTGCTGGAAGTGGCAGCCGCTGCGTGTCGTGGGCTTCGGGCCCGTGGCACACGCCCAGCTGGCCGCCTGGCGCAGCTCCCCCCTGCTGCCGCCCGAGGTCCGCGCCATCGTCGCAGCCGAGCCCGACGCGGCGCCCGGCACCGAGGCCTAGGCCGCCCAGGCGCCGCCAGGCTCAGAGCCAGGGGCTGGCGCTGCCGTCGGCGGCACGCTCGCTGTCCGGCTGGCGCGGCTCCCAGACGGCGGCCAGCGTCCGCAGCCGCGCCACCTCGGACGGCGGCAGGCCGGCCACGAGGGCATCGCGGCTCTGCGTCAGGGCCTGGCGCTCCGAGCCGGGCGGGCTCAGCCGCAGGGCGATCTCGAGCCACAGCGCCGCCTGGGCACGGTCGGCCGCGTCGCCGTCCGCGAGCAGCCGGGCGAGCGCCGCCTGCGCCGGCACGTGGCCCTGGTCCGCCGCCAGGGTCAAGAGCCGCTCGGCCGCGACCGGGTCGGGACCCAGCGTCTCCCCGCTCTCGCGCAGCAGCCCGGCCCGGTACGCCGCCTCGGCATCGTCCGCCTGCGCCGCGGTAAGGAGCCAGCCCAGCGCCTGGGCCTCGTCGCGCGGCACGCCCCGGCCCTCGAGATAGAGGAGGCCCAGCTGGCGCTGTGCCGGCGGATAGCCGCGCTTCGCGGCCTGCAGATAAGCCGCCGCGGCGGCAGCCGGATCGGCCGGGGTGCCCTGGCCCAGCTCCAGCAGGCGGCCCACCATGAACCCCGCCTCGAGATCGCCCTGAGCCGCCGCACGCCGGAACCAGACGAGCGCCTGGGCCGGATCGGGGGCGAGGCCGCCCAGCCCGCCCAGCCACGCATAGGCGAGCTGCGCCTGCGCCGGCGCGTAGCCCTGATCCGCCGCGGCCCGCAGCCAGCGTACCGCCGTCGCCCGGTCGGCCGGCACGCCCCAGCCCTTGGCATAGAGCCGGGCCAGCGCGAACTGGCTGGGCGCATGGCCCCGGCCGGCGGCGAGCTGCAGCATGCGCACCGCGGTGCCGACATCGGCCTCGGGCGGGCCCGGCGCCAGCTCGCGCATCGCCTGGTCATAGAGGCGGTCGAGCGCCTTGCCCTGCAGCTGCGCCTGCGCGGCCTGCGCGGGCGGCTGCTTCGGCGGCGGGGCATCGGCAGCGCAGCCGGCGAGCGCCAAGGTCAGCACGAGGCCGACGCCCCGGCAGGCTCTCAGCCCTGTCGATCGCCCGGGCAGGCACATCCGGGACGCTCCTTCCCTCAATGGCCCGAAAGAATGCCCCAGCCCGCCACGCCCGATCAAGCGCCGACGCGCCGACCACAGCACAGCGAGCCCCGGGATATGATCGAGGCGAAAGGAATTTCTGATTTTTTCTTCTTTTTGTCGGTTAGGGACCGAGCGGTTTGAGGCCCGCAATCCTTCTTGGGTCGTCGGGCTCGGGCGGCTCGCCCAGCTCGATCAAGCGCTTCTCGATGCGCTTGATGATCCACTCCGCCAGCGCCGGGTTGGCCCGGGCCATGGCGGCGAGGGGTGACAAGGAATCGGCGGAGGCGGGTTCGCCAGCATCGCCGGGGGGAATTTCTTCAGGTGTCTCGGGCGGCTCCTCGACGGGAGCCTCGACCGCTGCTGGCCCGAGCTCGGCCCTGACAAGAACAGCCTCGCCCACCTGCGCGGGGAGGAAGTCGACGAGGCGGTTGATGGCCTCCTGCGCCGGGCCCAGCGGATGCTGGCCGTAGCCCTGCATGGTCTCGGGCGAGGAGCCCGCGGGCGAAGGCGTGTCGCGGCGCTCGTAGGGCTGGCGCACGCTCTCGAAGCGCTCGACCACGAGCTTGACGAGGTGCCTTACCGGATGCCGCGCCCGGTTCGCCTGGTAGACGACGAAGAGCATCGCGCGACGATCGCCGACGTCGATGAGGCTCGAAAGCTCCAGCCACGCCGTCTCGAACAGGCGGGCCTGCCGCTCGGGCAAAGGCAAAGCGCGGACGGCGGCGTACTGGTCGACCAGGCGGGAGAGGTCCCGGTCGCTGACAAAAGCCTCGATGTCCTCCTCCGTTGCCGTGTCGAGCCTTTTGATCTCGGCCGGGGAGAGACCGGCGGCGAGACGTCGGGCGAGCCGGCACTGGCGGGTGCCGGGCATCTTGATGGGGGAACGGGTGAGCACGCGAGGCATGTGGGTCTATCTATAGGACTCGATGCCAGTTGTCAACCTAGGATTGATTCTTTTCTTTCGTCACTCGCTTGAGGGGAGGGCGGATTGCGTCGGCCAGTCTCGCCACGGCGTCCACGATCTCGTCCTCGGCCAGCTCGAAGGCGGCGCCGCGCACCGTGATCTCGAACATGGAAAGGCCCTGGATGGGGCAGTCTTCCAGCTGGTCGAAGAGCCAGATGCCCGTCGTCTCGGCAACCGTCAGAGCGGCCTCGCGCGCTGCCAGGGGATCGCCCTCGAGCGTGACGAGAAAGGCGTTGGCGTGGGGTGGGTCGGGGGTGACGCGCAGGCCGGGGATCGCTCGAAGGGCGGCCGCGATCGCCCGTGCCTTCGCATGGAAGCGGCCCATCTGCGGCAGCCGCTCGTCGAGGGCCTTCAGAGCGGACAGCAAGAAAGGAAAGCTTCTGAGCGCGCGTCCGCCGGCCCGGCGCTGCCAGATGCGCACCTCGTCGAGAACGTCGCCGGGACCGGCGAGCGCCGCCCCGGCGAGCCCGCCCAGCCCCTTGTCGAAGGCCACGTAGATGGTATCGAACAGGCCCGCGATCTCGGCCAGCGGCCGGTCGTAGAAGGGCTGGCTTTCCCACAGCCGGGCGCCGTCGAGGTGGAGCGGGATGCCGCGCGACCGGGCGCTGCCCGTGATGGCCACGAGATCCTCCCAGGGGTGGAGGAGGCAGCCGAGGCGGCGGAGCGGCATCTCGATCGTGAGGGCGCCCAGCGGCTCGGCGATGCGGTCGAGGTCGACCGGGCTCGGCAGCCGGTCGTAGCCGCCGAGCGAGGCCGCCGTCATGCCCCACAGCTCCTGATAGGCGCGGGCCTCGTATTCCTCGAGATGGGCGCGGGGATGCATGGCGACGCGCCGGCAGCCGGCCCGGCCGGTGAGGACGCGCAGCGCCGCCATCTGGGCGAGCTTGCCGCTGGGAAGAAAAAGCGCCCGCTCCTTGCCGAGCAGGGCCGCGACGCGTCCCTCGAGCCGGTCGAACAGCTCGCCCGCCTGGTAGGTGTCGGCCTCGGCCTCGCCGGCATAGGCGGCAAGCTCGGCCAGCGCCGCGGCGGGGCTGGGCGCGTGGTCGCGCGACAGCCGGCGGGGGCAGCGGCTGCGGATCTGCGCTGCGCGATCGTCCTCGTTCATGGACGGCACCCTGGCGCCGGGCGTGCGGGCAAGCAAGCGCGTGGTGGTTTTCCTACTCCGAGTGGGCCGCGTGGGCCGCGGGCGCCAATCGGGGGCAGCGGGACGGCGGCGGATCTGGCATCAGGGGGAGGCGGGCCGGTCGGCGCGGCGGATCGGCCCTGGAAAAAGCTGGCAGCGAGGGAGCCATGAAGCGACTATCGGCGATCGCCATCCTGCTCGTCCTGGCCTCATCGGCTGCGCGTGCGGACGAATGCCTCGACAAGGCGACCACCCAGGTGGAGCTGAACGGCTGCGCCGGAAAGGCCTTGGAGGCGGCGGATGCCGCGTTGAACGAGGCCTATCAGGCGATCCTCAAGCGGCTGGGCGACGACGCCGAGAAGCGAAAGCTGCTGGTCGGCGCCGAGAAGGCGTGGCTGTCCTTCCGTGATGCGGAATGCGCCTTCTCGTCGTCCTCGAGCGTGGGCGGCAGCATCCATCCGATGATCTTCGCGGAGTGCCTGACCACGGTGACCGAGAAGCGCCTGGCGGACCTCACCGCCTACCTGCACTGCGAGGAGGGCGATCTGAGCTGCCCGGTGCCGGCGGGGCAGTAGAAAGGAGCCGGGTCGGCTCGGGTTGGGCTGCGCCTCGCAAGGCGACTGCATCCCGCCTCGATGAGACGCCAGCGAGGAGAGTACGCCGATGTACAGCTTCCCGATCATCGCGACGGTGCTGTCCATGGTGCTCGGTCTGTCGGTGACGCGCCTTCTGCTCGGTCTCGTGACCGTCTTTCGCATCCGCGATACCGCGCCGATCGATTGGGTTCCACTTGCGTGGAGCGGAATCCTGTTCCTGTTTCAGCTGCAGTTCTGGTGGGCCATCAATCAGCTTCCATCGCTGAGAGAAAGCTTCGACTTCGGGGAGTTCGTGTTCCTGGTCCTGCTGACCTTGATGCTCTTCCTGTCGGCAGCGCTTTTGCTGCCGAGCCGAAGCGAGGACGAGAAGGATGGCCTGAGGGCATATTTCGAGAAGGACGGCCGCTACGCCCTCATGTCGCTTGCCATCTTTCTCATCCTCGCTGCCATCGCGAACATGACGTTCTACAAGGAGCCGGCATTGGGAGAGTGGTCGCTCCTCGACGTCCCGATGATCATTCTGCCTGTCGCCGCATTCCTGTCGAGAAAGCGCAGGATTTACGCCGTCATCACCGCCCTGTACCTGCCGTTGGCTGCCTTCGACACTTGGGTGTCGCTGATGTCTTGATCGTGCTTTCGACGTGTCGCCCTTCCTCCCTCTTCGACGCGACGAGCGCCTCGCGGTCCCACGGCGCAGGGCGCCGGAGCGGCTCGGCAGAGGGAAGGCCGAGGCTCCGCCGGCTCGCTGCCCGATTTTGCCGCTGGCCATCAGGGCCGGGCATTCGTAGAGGACAGGTGAGGCTCCGGGCGTCGCCCGTCGCCTCCGGTCATTCGCAGCGATGATGTCAGAACGATGATTGGGGAGAAGTCGATGAGAGAGCCTGAAAAGGAATGCCGTGAGTGGGCGTCCGGGCGGCCGTGCGGGCTGCGAAGTATCTGGGCGCCGTGGCCTTTGCGCTCGTCCTGGCCGCTCAAGGCCTGCCGGCGAGCGCCCAGCCGGGGGCCGAGCCCTATGTGCCGACCTGGGCGGCGAGCCCGCAGGCGATCTGGGCGCCGGATTTCTTCGCGCCGGTCGGCATCCCGCGCTCGCTGTTCGACCAGACGATCCGCCAGTATGGGCGCGTGAGCGTGGGCGGCCAGAAGGTGCGGGTGCGGTTCTCGAACCTCTACGGCACGGCGCCGCTGACGATCGATGCGGCGCATGTGGCCTTGGGCGGCGAGGGCGGCTCGATCAAGGAGGGCACGGACAAGCCGCTCACCTTCGGCGGCGAGGCCTCCGTGACGATCCCGCCCGGGGCGCCGGCGCTGAGCGATCCGGTGGAGCTCGACGTGCCGGCATTGGGCACCGTCGCCGTCTCGGCTTTTTTCGCCGAGATCTCGCCCACGACCACCTGGCACAATGACGGCAGGCAAAAGGCCTATATCGCGAGCGGCAATGTGGTGGGCGAGACCAAGATCGAGCCCACGCAGACCGTGACCTCGCGCATTTTCCTGAGCGAGATTCTGGTCGATGCGGCGCCGGACAGCCGGGCCGTGGTGCTGTTCGGCGATTCGATCACCGACGGCGACGGCTCGACGGTGGACGCCAACCATCGCTGGCCCGATTTCCTGGCCGAGCGGCTGCAGAAGATGGGCGGCGAGGCGGCCAAGGTGGCGGTGGTCAACGAGGGCATCTCGGGCGACCGCGTCCTCACCGACCGCATGGGCGACAACGCGCTGGCGCGCTTCGATCGCGACGTGCTGAGCCAGCCGCGCGCCGACACGGTGGTCCTCATGATGGGCATCAACGACATCGGCTGGCCCGGCACCGTGCTCTCGCCCAAGAACGAGGTGGCCCCCAGCGCCGATGAGATCATCGCGGGCTACAAGCAGCTCATCGCTCGGGCGCACGACCACGGCCTGAAGATCATCGGCGCCACGCTGACGCCCTTCGAGGACACGTTCCACGGCACGCCGATCTTCGGCTACTACAGCGAGGAGAAGGAGGCCAAGCGCGAGGCGGTCAACGCCTTCATCCGCAGCGGCGCCTTCGACGGTGTCATCGACTTCGACGCGGTGGTTCGCGACCCGGCGAACCCCAAGCACATCCTGGCGCAGTACGACCACGGCGATCATCTCCACCCCAACGACGCCGGCTACAAGGCGATGGCGGAGTCGATCGACCTGAAGCTGCTCGGGATCCAGTAGCGGAGCAGGCGCGCCCGGGGCTGGCTTTTGTCAGCTCCGGGCGGGTGGCTTAGGTGGCGTGGCGGGTGGCCGGGGCAGCGGCGGCGCCGCGGCCGAGGTAGAGCTCCTGGACGAGGCTGGCGTCCTTGAGCTCCTCGATCGTGCCCGAGGCGCCGATGCTGCCGTTGTGCATGAGGTAGCCGCGCTGGGCCACGGCCATGGCGAGGCCGGCGTTCTGCTCGACCAGGAGCACGGCGGCGCCGAAGCGCTCGCGGACGTCCTGGATGACGCGGCGCACGTCCTTCACGAGAAGGGGCGAGAGGCCGAGGGAGGGCTCGTCGAGGAGGAGGAGGCGGGGCCTTGCCATCAGGCCGCGGGCGATCGCCAGCATCTGCTGCTGGCCGCCGCTGAGCTCGCGGCCCTTGGCTTGGCGCTTTTGGGCGAGGATCGGGAAGTAGGCCTCCATGCGGGCGATGTCGGCCTCGACCTCGTCGCGGTCCTGCCGCGCATAGCCGCCGAGGCGGAGGTTCTCCTGAACGGTGAGCGGCGCGAAGATGCGGCGGGCCTCGGGCACCATGACGATGCCGCGGTTGGCGACGATGTCGGCGGGCTTCCCGGCGAGGTTCTGGCCGTCCAGGCGGATCGTGCCGCGCGTCGGCGGCAGCAGGCCGGAGATGGCCTTGAGGAGCGTCGACTTGCCGGCACCGTTGGGGCCGAGGATGGTCACGATCTCGCCTTCGTCGACGGTGATCGAGACGCCGTGATTGACGCGGATCGGGCCGTAGGCGGTGTGCACGTCGTCGACCGAGAGCAGCATCAGAGCTCGCCCCCCAAGTAGACCTCGAGGACCTTCGGGTCGTTGAGCACCGTCGTGGGCGGGCCTTCCGCGATCTTGGTGCCGAAGTCGAGGACGATCAGCCGCTCGCAGAGGGCGGTGATCATGTTCATGTCGTGGTCGATGACGCAGACGCCGATCTCCATGCCGGCGAGCAGGCGGATCATGCGCACCAGCTCCTCGGTCTCGGTATCGTTGAGGCCGGCCGCGGGCTCGTCGAGGAGCAGGAGCCGCGGGTGGGTGGCGAGCGAGATGGCGATGCCGAGACGGCGGAGGTTGCCGAAGGGCAGGGTGCCGGCGATCGCCTCGCCCTGGCTGCCGAGCCCGACGAACGACAAGAGATCCTCGGGCGAGTCCCAGCGCCGCTCGTGCCGGCGATGCCGCCCGCCATGCTCCCAGGCGGTCTGGACGTTCTCGAGAACGCTGACGCCGGCGAAGGTCATGGCCTGCTGGAAGCTGCGCGCGATGCCCTGGCGGGCGATCTCGGCCGCCGACCTGCCGGTGATGTCGTGGCCCTGCCAGGTGATGCGCCCGGCCGAGGGCGGGAGCGTGCCGGTGACGACGTTGAAGAGCGTGGTCTTGCCCGACCCGTTGGGCCCGACGATGCCCAGCACCTCATCGAGCCGGACGTCGACATCGACGCCGGCCAAGGCCACGACGCCGCCGAAGCGCTTCTCGAGGCCGCGGATCTCGAGCGCCATCAGGATGCTCCTTGCGCCCGCCGGCCCCGGCCCGAGACGAGCCAGCGCCAGGCGTCGATGACGCCGGCGATCACGCCGCCCGGCAGCAGCATGATGACGGCCACGAGCGCCACGCCGTAGGCGATGCGCGAATCGACGGGATCGAGGTGCATGACCTCGGGCAGGAAGTTGACGATGATGGCCCCGGCAAGCGGCCCATAGAGCATGCGCGGGCCGCCCAGCATCACCATGAGGGCGAGGTAGACGCTGGGGAAGGTGTCGTAGAGCGTGGGCGAGATGTGCTGCAGAAAATAGGCCTGGAGCACGCCCGCGAGGCCGGCGAAGAGGCCGCTCAGCATGAAGGCCGCAACTTTGTGGAAGCCCGTGTGGATGCCGATCGAGCGGGCCAGCACCTCGTTCTCGCGGATGGCGCGCAGCGTGCGGCCGTAGCGCGAGATGCCGACGAGCCAGGTGACGAGAATGCACAGAAGAACAAGAGTGACGGTCAAGTAATAAAAATTAAGAATCTTGTCGAGGTTGATGCCGAGCAGGTGGCCGACGGGGCCGACATCGAGGCCGGCGGCGGCACCGGTGAAGGAGCCGCCGTTCGTCATGGTGATGCTGAAGAGGGCGCCGAAGGCGAAGGTGATGATGATGAAGTGGTGGCCGGCGACGCGCAGCGAGGGCAGGCCCAGGATGCCGGCGACGAGGGCCGTCACCACCATCGCGAAGGGGATCGAGGACCAGAAGCCGAGGCCGAACGAGCCCGCGAGGATGGCGGCCGTGTAGGCGCCCACACCCATCAGGGCCGCGTGGGCGATCGAGAGCATGCCGGCCTGGCCGAAGAGGATGCCCAGGCCGTAGAGCGTGATGGCCGAGATGCCGGTCGAGATGGCGATCGAGAGGAAGCGGTAGCTGTGGTCGATGAACGGTGCGGCGACGAGGGCCGCCACGACCAGCAGCGCGATGATGCCCGCCTCCCAGGAGCGGGGGCGGCGGGCCGCCCGCGCGCTGGGGGCGCCGGCGGTGGCGGGCACCGCACCTTGCATGTTGGCGGCCTCAGACACTGCGCGGGCCCTCGGTGCCGCCGAGCAGGCCCTGCGGCCTGATCAGCAGGATGATGATCATGAGCGCGAAGGAGTAGGCGTCGGTCCATTGCGGCAGGCCGTAGCCGGCGCTGAGCCCGTCGACGAGGCCCAGGATGATGCCGGCGATCACCGCACCCGTGACGTTGCCGAGCCCGCCGATCAGCGCCACGGCGAAGCCTTTCACGACGACCTGGCTGCCGATGAAGGGGGTGATCGGGAAGAGCGCTATCAGGAGCGCGCCGCCCAGGCCGGCGAGGAAGCTGCCATAGACGAAGACGGCGGTGACGTAGCGGCGGACGGGGATGCCCATCAGCGCTGCCGTCTCCTGGTCGGAGACGCTGGCGCGGAGCGCCAGGCCATAGCGGCTGCGCGAGATGGTGAGGAAGGTGACGGCGACGACGAGGACGGTGACCGCCACGACGACGGCCCGCATCACGACGATGCGCACCTCGCCCACCTGCCAGATGGTGCCGATCGGGTCGACGATGCTCTTCTGGTCGGAGTTCCAGATACGGATGACGATGTGCTGCAGCAGCACGATGAGCCCGAGCGAGACGATGAAGCCGTTCATCGGTCGCGCGAGGGTAAATCGGAAGAGGCCCCGCTCGAGCACGAAGCCCAGGATGGCGACGACGATGCCGCTCAGGACGAGGGCGAGGAAGAAGTTGACGCCGTTGCTGACGAGCGCCCAGGTCACCATGCCGCCCACCATCAGGAACTCGCCATGGGCGAAGTTGATGATGCCGGTCAGGCCGAAGATGATCGTGATGCCGATGCCGATGAGGATGATGACGCTGGCGACGGAGAGGCTGTTGACGATCTGCTGGATGAAGATGTCCATCGCGTGACCCGTGCCGTGGTGCGTCGCTGGGGCAGGGCAGGCTGACGATCCGCCTGCTCCGGCCCTGCGTCAAGCGTGCGAAGGGCGGGTGAGGGCCTCCTGTCGCGACGACGGTCGTGTCACGCGCCGCGAACTCGCCTCACCCGCCCCCGAAGAGCCGATAAGAGATCAGCCCCAGACGTCGCCCTTGGGCGGCTGGGCCGGCGGCTGCTCGACGGCGCAGGTAAACTTGTCCGACGAGTTGGTCTCGACGAGGCAGACCTCGGTCGCGATGTTGACCACCTGATGCGTCTTGTAGAACTTGAGCGGCACGGCCGAGAGGACGCCGTCATAGGTGGAATTCTCGAGATACTTCACGACGGCGTCGGGATCGTCGACCTTGCCCACGGCCTCCAGCGCCTTCGCGTACCAGTGCACATAGTCGTAGTAGAGCAGCGACACCGACGCCTGCGGCCCCTCCTGGGCGCCGAGCGCGAAGTAGCGCTTGAAGTAGTCGGCCACCTTCGGTGAGGGCGGCTGGCCCCAGCAGAGGGCGATGCAGCTGATCGCCACCGGCTGGGCGGCCTTGAGCTTCCTCGCTTTCCACACGCCCGGATCGACGCCCATCACGAAGTAGGCGCGAGCGACGTTGAGCTGGATGGCCTGGGGCAGGGCCACCAGGGTCTCGTCCGGATTGTACCAGATGTGCAAAATATCCGGATGCATGCCCTTGATGCGGGTCAAGAGCGGCGTGAAGTCCTTCGTGTCCGGCGGGTAGAACACCCGCTCGACCGTCTGCCCCTTGGCCTCGAGCGCCTTGATGTAGTGGGCCGTCAGATATTGGCCACCCAGATCGTTGGCGACCAGGATCACCGACTTCTTGGGCGCCGGGTTCAGCGCCTCGTTCATCAGCTTGATGACGCCGTTGGCGGTGCTGCCGCTGCGCTGGAACTCGGGCGGCTCGGTCTGGAACGTGTAGTGCAGGGGTCCGCCGGGTGCCACCGACTTCTCGTTCAGGATGCCGCCGAGCGAGCTGTTGCCGGTGAACTGGATGACCTTGGCCGGGTTCGTGATCTTGGTCATCGCGACCGAGAAATCGTGCGAACTCGGTGCCCCAGATCGCCTGCACGCCGATGTCGTTCACGAGCTCGCGCGCGTTGGCGATGGCCGTGTTGATGTCGGTGCGGTCGTCCCGGTAGGTGACCTCGAACTTGTAGGTCTTGCCGCCGACCTTGATGCCGCCGGCATCGTTGATCTCCTTGACGGCGAGCTTGACTGCCGCGGGGATCGTGTTCCCGGCCGAGACGAAAGCCCCGGATTCGGCGGCATCGACGCCGATCTTGATCACGTCCTCGGCGTGCGCCGCCGAGACGCAGAGGCCGACCGAGGCCGTGGCCATCGCCAGCCCATAGGCAAGCACCTTCATCGAAGCGAGCCTCCCATGCTCATGTCGTCGTTTTGTCAGGTTGTCATACTACTCGACCGATCCGGCCGCAAGCGCGTCGAAGGGCCGGAAGGCGAGGCGTGCCACGGGCACTGGCAGGCTTCGGCCCGACATGGCAGAAGGCATCAGGCCCACCGCGAGGCATGGCGTGACGCAGGCCGATCCAATGCTCGGCGATCCTTCCGGCGAGGAGGCAGCGCCCTTCGTTCCGGCCCTGGACGGGCTGGCGCTGGTGACGGGTGCGACCGGGTTCGTGGGGGCTGCCGTCGCTGCCGAGGTGGCGGCGGCCGGTGCTTCGGTGCGCGTGCTGGCGCAGGCCCGGCAGCGATCGGCGCAATCTGGCGGGGCTGCCGGTCGTGGTGGCCGAAGGCGATCTCGGCGATCGGGCCTCGCTCGAGCGGGCGCTCGAGGGCTGTCGCTTTCTTTTTCATGTGGCCGCCGACTACCGGCTCTGGGTGCGCGACGAGGGGCCGATGCTGCGCGCCAATGTGGAGGGCACGCGCAGCCTCATGGAGCTGGCGCTGGCGGCCGGTGTGGAGCGCATCGTCTACACGAGCAGCGTTGCCGTGCTGGGCCATCCGGCGGATGGGACGTCGGCCGACGAGGCCACGCCCGCGACGCTGGCCGACATGATCGGGCCCTACAAGCGATCAAAATTCCTGGCCGAGGTGGAGGTGCGCCGGCTGGTGGCGGAACGCGGGCTGCCGGCGGTGATCGCCAGCCCTGCGGCCCCGGTGGGCCCTGGCGACCTCAAGCCCACGCCGACCGGGCGGATGATCCTCGAGGCGGCGCGCGGGCGGGCGCCGGGCTATGTCGACAGCGGGCTCAACATCGTCCATGTCGAGGATGTGGCGCGGGGTCATCTGCTGGCGCTGGCCCACGGGCGGATCGGCGAGCGCTACGTGCTGGGCGGCGACAATCTGAGCCTGCGCGAGGTCTTGTCGCTTGTCGCCGAGACCGCCGGCCGCAGGGCGCCGCGCTTCCGGCTTCCCATCGGCGGGCTGATGCCGGTGGCGGCGGCGGCCGAGGCCCTTGCCGGCGTCACGGGGCGCACACCATTTCTCACCCGGGACGAGCTACGCATGGCCCGGCACCGCATGTTCTTTTCGTCCGCCAAGGCCGAGCGCGAGCTGGGCTACACCCATCGCCCGGCGCGGGAGGCCGTCGCCGACGCCGTGGCCTGGTATCGCGCCAACGGGTTCCTCCGGTGAACGCCGGATGACGCCGCTCCTGCTCGTCCTGGCCGCCATGGCCCTTCTGGCGTGGCTTTATCTGCTGGTTGGACGCGGCGGGTTCTGGCGCGTGCAGCGTCGAGGCGCCCGAGCCGCCCGCAGTGACAAAAAAGCCGGCGGTGGTGGCGGTGGTGCCGGCACGGGACGAGGCCGAGCTCGTGGGAGCGGCCGTGGGCTCGCTGCTGCGCCAGGACTATCCGGGGCCGTTCCGCGTGGTCCTCGTCGACGACGGCAGCACCGACGGCACGGGCGAGCGTGCGCTGGAGGCCGCCCGGGCGCTCGGGCCCGAGGCGGCGGACCGGCTCTCCGTCGTGCGTGCGACCGCGACACCGAGCGGCTGGGCCGGCAAGGTGTGGGCGATGGCGGAGGGGCTCCGGCGTGCCGAGGAGGCGATGCCCGATGCCGCCTATTTTCTCCTCACCGACGCCGACATCCTTCATCCGCCGGACGGGCTCGGGCGGCTGGTGGCGCGGGCCGAGTCACAAAGGCTGGACCTCGCGTCGCTGATGGTGCGGCTGTCCTGCGCCAGCCTGGCCGAGCGCGCCCTGGTCCCTGCTTTTGTCTTTTTCTTCGCGATGCTTTTTCCGTTCGGGCGCGTGGCCGACCCGGGGCGGAGGACCGCGGCTGCGGCCGGCGGGTGCATGCTGGTGCGGCGCTCGGCACTCCGGCGCATCGGTGGCCTTGCAGCGATCCGAGGCGCCATCATCGACGACTGCGCGCTCGCCGCCGCGATCAAGCCCGGCGGGCCGATCTGGCTGGGTCATGCGCGGGAGGGCACGCGAAGCCTGCGGCGCTACGAGGGGCCGGGCCCGATCTGGCGGATGATCGCCCGCACGGCCTACACGCAGCTCGGGCATTCGCCGGCGCTGCTGGTGGCGACGGTGGTGGGGATGCTGCTCGTCTATGGGGTGCCGCCGGCCCTGGCCCTGCTGGCCCATGGGCCCGCGGCGGCTGTCGGCGCGGTGGCGTGGCTGCTGATGGCGCTGGCCTATCTGCCGATGCTTCGGCTCTATGGCCTGGCACCGCTCTGGGCGCTGGCCCTGCCGCTCGTGGCGCTCTTCTATGTGGGTGCCACGATCGATTCGGCGCGACGCTTCTATGGCGGGCGCGGCGGCGAGTGGAAGGGCCGCACCTTGGGCTCGATGGAGGCTGCACCGTGACGGGGGCCGAGGAGACGGCGTCGGGCAAATCGGCCGAGACCGAGAACTTTCCGGTGGGCTCGTTTCTCATCCGGCCCGACCTCAGGGCGCATGTCCACACCTTCTATCGCTTCGCCAGGACCGCGGACGACGTGGCGGACAGCCCCGTCCTGACGGCCGCGGAGAAGCTGCGCCGCCTGGATCGCATGGCCGAGGCGCTGCTCGGCTACGCGACGGAGGAGGCGGCCGAGGTGCCGGCGGCGCGGGCGATGCGCGAGAGCCTCGCCGCCACGGCCGTGGAGGCCGATCACTGCCTGGACCTGCTGGAGGCGTTCCGCCGCGACGCGACGAAGCTGCGCTACGCCGATTGGGACGAGCTGATGGGCTATTGCCGGCTCTCGGCGATGCCGGTCGGCCGCCACGTGCTGGAGCTGCATGGCGAGCCGCGCACGACCTGGGGCAGCTCGGACGCGCTCTGCGCTGCGCTCCAGGTGCTGAACCATCTCCAGGATTGCGCCGAGGATCATCGGCTCCTGGGCCGCGTCTACCTGCCGCTCGACATCCTGGGCGAGGCCGGCGCCTCGCTGGACGATCTCGCCGCTCCCGGTCTCACGCCCGGCCTCAGGCTGGCGCTGGACCGGCTGCTGGACCTCACCGCAGGTCTGAACCGCGAGGCTCGCGGCCTGCCGCGCGCGGTGCGGGACTGGCGGCTGCGCTGCGAGACGGGCGTCATCGTCGCGATCTCGGTGCGGCTCGCGCGAAGCCTCAGGCGCCGCGACCCGCTGGCCGAGCGGGTCAAGCTCGGGCGCCAGGAGCTGGTGCTCGCCGCGGCCCGGGGCCTCGCCTCCGGGCTTGCCGGCAGGCTGGCCGCCTGATGCTGGCCCAGGGCACGGGCGATGGCGCTGCGGTCGCTGCCGCCGCCTCCGGCAGCACCTTCTTCTGGGCCATGCGCCTTCTGCCGGCGACCCAGCGGCAGGCGATGTTCGCCATCTACGCCTTCTGCCGCGAGGTGGACGACATCGCCGACGGCGACGCGCCGCATGGCGAGCGGGTCGAGGCGCTGGCCGCCTGGCGCGAGGAGATAGGAAAGCTCTATGCGGGCGCGCCGGGGCGGCCGGTGGCGCGGGCGCTCGCCGGCCCGGTGCAGGGCTTCGGGCTGCGCCGCGGGCGACTTCCTGCACGTCATCGAGGGCATGGAGATGGACGCCCGCGAGGACATCCGCGCACCCTCGATGGAGGCGCTCGATCTCTACTGCGACCGTGTCGCCTCGGCGGTGGGGCGGCTTTCCGTGCGTGTGTTCGGGCTGGACGACGCGCACGGGCTGCCGCTCGCCCACAGCCTGGGCCGGGCGCTGCAGCTCACCAACATCCTGCGCGACCTGGCCGAGGACGCCGAGCGCGGGCGGCTCTATCTGCCGGCGGAGCTGCTGGCCCGCCATGGCATCGAGGCGGAGCGGCCCGAGCCTTCGGCGGTGCTGGCCGCCCCCCATCTGCCGGCAGCCTGCCGTGACCTCGCCGATGTCGCGCAGGGCCATTTCGCCGAGGCGGAGCGCTGGCTGCGGTGCTGCCCGCATCATGCGGTGCGGCCGGCTGCGGTGATGGGTGCCGTCTACCACCGCCTGCTCGATCGGCTGATCGCGGCCGCCTGGCGGGACCCGAGCCGCCGGGTGCGCGTGCCCACGGCCTCGAAGCTCTGGCTGGCGGTGCGGCACGGCCTGCTCTGATGGCGTCCGAGGGCCTGGTCCACGTGGTCGGCGCCGGCCTCGCCGGCCTTGCGGCGGCCGTGAGCCTGACCGAGGCGGGCCGCCGCGTCGTCCTGCACGAGGCCGCGAGCGCGGCGGGCGGGCGCTGCCGCTCCTATCTCGACCAGGAGCTCGGCTGCCGGGTCGACAATGGCAACCATCTGCTCCTCTCGGGCAACGAGGCGGCGCTCGCCTATCTGCGCACGATCGGCTCGCAGGGGATGCTGGACGAGGCACCGGAGCCGGCCTTTTCCTTCGTCGACCTCGCGAGCGGCGAGCGCTGGACCCTGCGGCCGGGCCCCGGACGGCTGCCCTTCTGGGCCTTCGACCGCCGCCGGCGCGTGCCCGGAAGCGGGCCCATGGACTATCTGGGCGTGCTGCGCCTGGCGCGGGCCGGCCGCGAGGCCACCGTGGCGGAGGTGCTGGATACGAGCCATCCGCTGTTCCGCCGCCTGTGGGGGCCGCTCGCGGTGGCGGCGCTCAACACGGAGCCCGAGGCCGCCTCGGCGCGCTGCCTGTGGAGCGTGCTCCTCCAGACCTTCGGCAGGGGGGCTGCCGCCTGCCGGCCGATCGTGGCCCGCCACGGGCTTTCCGAGACGTTTGTCGGTCCAGCGCTGACGTGGCTGCGTGGCCGAGGGGCGGAGATCGCCTTCGGCAGCCGGGCCCGCCGCCTCGACCTTGTGGGCGACCGGGTGGCCGGGCTCGAGCTGACCGACAAAAAGGTGGTGCTGGGGCCGGCGGACCGGCTCGTGCTCGCGACGCCGGCGCCGGTTGCCGCCTCGCTCGTGCCGGGGCTGCGGGCGCCCGACGCGTTTCGCGCCATCTTGAACCTGCACTTCCGCCTGGGCGATGATGCCGCGGCAGCGCAGGTGCCCGCACCGGGCTTTCTGGGCCTGGTCGGCGCCGACCTCGCCGAGTGGATCTTCGTGCGCCCGCCCATCCTCTCGGTCACGGTCAGCGCTGCCGATCGTCATCTGGACCGGGCGCCCCTGGAGCTTGCGACCGTGGTCTGGCAGGACGTGGCACGGGCCCTAGATCTTCCAGCCAGGCCCCTGCCGCGCTGGCGGATCGTCAAGGAGCGACGCGCCACCTTCGCCGCGACGCCCGACCAGCTGGTGCTGCGGCCGGGGCCGGAGACCCGCTGGCGGAACCTGCTGCTCGCGGGCGACTGGACGGCCACCGGCCTGCCGGCCACGATCGAGGGCGCCGTTCGCTCGGGACAGCGGGCGGCGCGGCTTGCGATGGCCTGATGTGGGAGACGCCATGAGGCTTCGCGACAGCCGTTCGGCCTGGCCCGGGGCGGTGGCGGACGACGCCGCGCTCGACCGGGCGATCGAGCGGGGTGGTGCGCATCTTCTGGAGCAGCAGCGCGCCGACGGTCATTGGGTGTTCGAGCTCGAGGCGGACGCCACGATCCCGGCCGAGTACGTCCTGCTCGGCCACTATCTGGGCGAGATCGACGCCGGCCTCGAGCGCCGCATCGCCGTCTATCTCCGCGAGGGGCAGACGGCCGAGGGCGGCTGGCCGCTCTTCCACGGCGGCGATTTCAACATCAGTGCCAGCGTGAAGGCCTATTTCGCGCTGAAGGCCATCGGCGACGACCAGGAGGCGCCGCACATGCGCCGCGCGCGCCAGGCCATCCTGGCCCATGGCGGGGCCGAGCGGAGCAACGTCTTCACCCGCACGCTGCTGGCGCTCTTCGGCCAGGTGCCGTGGCGGGCCTTGCCGGTGATGCCGGTCGAGATCATGGAGCTGCCGCGGTGGTTTCCTTTTCACCTGGAGAAGATCTCGTACTGGTCGCGGACGGTCGTGGTGCCGCTGCTCGTGCTGATGGCGCTCCGGCCCCAGGCCCGCAATCCCAAGGGCGTCGCCATCGCCGAGCTTTTCGAGACACCGCCCGAGGAGGTTCGGGACTGGCTGCAGAAGCCGTCCAGCTCGCCCTGGGCTGGCTTTTTCCTCGGCCTCGACAGGGTGCTGCGGCCGCTGGAGCCGCACGTCCCGAACGGGCTGCGCGCGCGGGCGATCCGCCATGCGGTGGCCTGGGTCGAGGAGCGTCTGAACGGCGAGGACGGGCTGGGCGCCATCTACCCCGCCATGGCGAACGCGGTGATGATGATGGACGCGCTGGGCTATCCGCGCGACCACCCGCAGCTCGTCACCGCCCGTCGCGCGCTCGACCGGCTGCTGGTCGTGGGCGACGAGCGGGCCTACTGCCAGCCCTGCGTCTCGCCGGTGTGGGACACGGCGCTGGTGAGCCACGCCCTGCTCGAGATCGGCGACGCGCCGGCCCGTGCCGCGGCGGCGCGGGGGCTCGACTGGCTGGCGCAGCGGCAGGTGCTGGATCAGGTGGGCGACTGGTCGGCCCACAGGCCCGAGGCGCTGCCGGGTGGCTGGCCCTTTCAATACGCGAACCCCCACTATCCCGACCTCGACGACACGGCCGTCGTCGTGATGGCCATGCATCGCGCCGACCCGGAGCGCTACGCCCCGGCCATCGCGCGCGCCTCGGCCTGGACGCAGGCGCTGCAGAGCCGCAATGGCGGCTGGGGCGCCTACGACGCCGACAACACGTTCTTCTATCTCAACAACATCCCGTTCGCCGATCATGGGGCGCTGCTCGACCCGCCGACGGCCGACGTCACCGCGCGCTGCCTCGGCATGCTGGCCCAGCTCGGGCACGGGCGGGACGATGCGGCCGTGGCCGCGGCGCTGGCCTTTCTCGGGCGCGAGCAGGAGCCGGAAGGCTGCTGGTTCGGCCGCTGGGGCACCAATTTTCTCTATGGCACCTGGTCCGTGCTCGTGGCGCTGGCGGCAGCCGGCGTGCCGCCCGAGGCGCCCGAGATCCGTCGTGCCGTGGCCTGGCTCGAGGCGCGGCAGCGCCCGGACGGCGGCTGGGGCGAGGACGGCCGCTCCTACTGGCCCGGTGAGCCCAAGGGCGAGGGGCCGGAGAGCACGGCCTCGCAGACCGCCTGGGCCCTCCTGGGCCTGATGGCGGCGGGCGAGGCCCGGAGCGACGCCGTGGCACGCGGCATCCGCCATCTGATCGAGACGCAGGCCGGGGCGGGCTCCTGGGACGAGGAGAGCTACACCGCCGTCGGCTTCCCCCGCGTCTTCTATCTGCGCTACCACGGCTATCCGCGCTTCTTCCCGGTCTGGGCGCTGGCGCGCTACCGCAACCTCGTCCGCGGCAACGACCCGTCCTCGCAAAACCTCGGCATGTGATGGCATCGCCGGTGGTGGGCTGCGTCACGGGGCTCGCGATCGAGGCCCGGATCGCGCGGCGCGCCGGCCTCCTTGCCCTGGCTGCCGGCGGGGCAGGGGCGGGTGCCGGCGAGCGCGCGGCCGAGGCGCTGGTCGCCCAGGGGGCCACCGCGCTCGTGAGCTTCGGGATCGCCGGCGGGCTCGATCCGGCGCTGCGGACAGGCGCCGTCGTCGTCGGCAGCGCCGTCGTCGGGGAGGGCTGGCGCTCGGAGACGCACGAAGGCTGGACGGCGGCGCTCGCTTCCCGGCTCCCGGGAGCGGTCCTGGGCCCCGTTCTGGGCGTCGACGAGCCGCTGGCGCTGGCCGCGCAGAAGGCGCGGGCTCACGAGGCCTGGAGCGCCGTGGCGGTCGACATGGAAAGCATCGCGGCCGCAAGGATCGCGGGCGGGCTCGGCCTGCCGCTCGCGGTCGTGCGCGTCGTCGTCGATCCGGCCTGGGCCGATCTGCCAGCCGCCGCGCGCTATGACGAGAGCGGGGTCAGGCCGGGGGCGGTGCTGAAAGCGCTGGCGGCGCGACCTGGCGAGATTCCGGCACTCCTGACGCTGGCCGGGCGGGCAGGGATGGCGCTATGGGCGCTCGCCCGCTGTGCGGGGATCCTGGCGGCGACACCGCCGGCCTAGGCCGCGCGCTCCTCCAGCCGTGCCATCGCGTCGGCCACGTGCTTCGCATAGGGATGCTCGGCCGGGCGCTGGCCCTCGAGCGGGATCTCGGGCGCCATCGGGCCCTCGGTGCGCGGGCCCTTGAGGCCGGCCCGAAGCGCCTTCAGGGGGTGGCGCACGGAATCGGCGACGGCCGTCGCCTCGTAGCCGCTGTGCACCATGCAGTCGGCGCACTTCTCGTAATTGCCGGTGCCGTAGGCGTCCCAGTCGGTCGTCGCCATCAGCTCGCGGAAGCTCTTGGCGTAGCCTTCGCCCAACAGATAGCAGGGGCGCTGCCAGCCGAAGACGTTGCGGGTGGGGTTGCCCCAGGGCGTGCAATGGTAGGGCTGGTTGCCGGCCAAAAAGTCGAGGAAGAGCGGCGACTGGCTGAAGCTCCAGCGCCTGGCGCCCTGCTTGCGGAAGATCGCCCGGAAGAGCTCCTTCGTCGTCCGCCGGTTCAAGAAATGCTCCTGGTCGGGCGCGCGCTCGTAGGCGTAGCCGGGCGAGACGCTGATGGCATCGACGCCCAGCGCCATCGCCTCGTCGAAGAAGGCGGCGACCTTCAGGGGCTCGGCATTGTTGAAGAGGGTGCAGTTGATGTTGACGCGAAAGCCCCGCTCCTTGGCCTTGCGGATGGCTGCGACCGCGCGCTCGTGCACGCCTTCCTGGCAGACCGAGCGGTCGTGCTCCTCCCGGCTGCCGTCGAGGTGCACCGACCAGACGAAGAAGGAAGACGGCTCGTACTGATCGAGGCGCTTGTCCATCAGGAGCGCGTTGGTGCAGAGATAGACGAACTTTTTTCGGTTCAGGATGCCCCGGACGATGGCCGCCATCTCCTTGTGGAGCAGCGGCTCGCCGCCGGCGATCGAGACCACGGGGGCGCCGCACTCGTCGACGGCGGCAAGGCAGTCCTCGGGCGACAGGCGCTGGCCCAGGATGGGGCCCGGATAGTCGATCTTGCCGCAGCCGGCGCAGGCGAGGTTGCAGCGAAAGAGCGGCTCCAGCATCAGCACCAGGGGATAGTGCCGGTTGCCGCGAAGATGCTGCTTCAGGACGTAGGCGCCGACGCGCGCCTGCTGGCCAAGCGGTATCCCCATCTCAACCCTCGCTCAGGCGTGTGGCCGGCTCGTGGCCGCCGCCGGCCGCACCTTCGACAGCCCCGCCCGGGCGCCCGTGCTTGGCCAGCTCGGTCGGAAGGCGGAAGCGGACATTCTCGGCGATGCCGGGCAGGGTCGAGAGCTCGACCTCGCCCAGCGCGCGCAACGCTGCGATCAGCTCGTGCACGAGCCTGTCCGGGGCCGAGGCGCCGGCGGTGACGCCGACGGCCTCCTTGCCCTCGAGCCAGGCCGGGTCGAGTGCCGAGGCGTCCTCGATGAGGTAGCTCGGCACGCCGAGCTCCGTGCCGATCTCGCGCAGGCGGTTGGAGTTCGAGCTGTTGGGAGCGCCCAGCACGAGGAGGACGTCGACGACCGCCGCGAGCTCGCGGACCGCCTTCTGGCGGTTCTGCGTGGCGTAGCAGATGTCCCTGGTGCTCGGCCCGACGATCGCCGGGAAGCGCGCCTTCAAGGCATCGATCACGGCCCGCGTGTCGTCGACGCTCAAGGTGGTCTGGGTGACGTAGGCGACCTTCTCCGGGTCCGGGACCTCGACGGTCAGGGCGTCCTCGACGGTGGAGATGAGCCGCACGAGCCCCGGCACCTGGCCCATCGTGCCCTCGACCTCGGCGTGGCCGGCATGGCCGATCAGGATGACGGTGCGGTCCTGGGCGGCATAGCGCCGGCCCTCGATGTGCACGCGCGAGACCAGCGGGCAGGTGGCGTCGATCACCTCGAGGCCGCGCTCGCGCGCCGCACCCTCCACGGCCTTCGAGACGCCGTGCGCGCTGAAGATGGTGAGGCCGCCCGTCGGCACCTCGTCGAGCTCGTCCACGAACCTGGCGCCCCGAGCCTTCAGGCTTTCGACGACGTGGCGGTTGTGCACGATCTCGTGGCGGACGTAGACGGGCGGGCCGAAGACGTCGAGGGCGCGCTCGACGATCTCGATCGCCCGCTCGACGCCGGCGCAAAAGCCGCGGGGCTGGGCCAGCACGACTCGCATAGGGCGACTCCTCCGCTACCAGGTCCGCGCACATTCGAAGGGAAACCAAACGCGCGGCACGCAGTTCCCTTCCCCATAGGCTTCGCGTCGCAGGCCAGCTATCTAATGGCCGGAAGGATGTCGGCAAGCATACAGATGGTTAAATGGTCCCAATTCCTTCGGATGGCTAGGCTTGTGGCGGCATGGCGAGCGATCCGCCCGGCTCTCCGGCTCGGCCTGCGGCAGCGAGTCTTCCGTGAGGGGGAGGTAACAATGACCGGCACGCCGCTTTTGGACGGCATTGGGGAGCCGGCCGATCTGCGGTCGCTTCCGGCGGATCAGCTTCGCCAGCTGGCGGACGAGCTTCGCTCGGAGATGATCGAGGCGGTGTCGGTGACGGGGGGTCATCTGGGGGCGGGACTGGGGGTGGTGGAGCTGACGGTGGCGCTCCATCGCGTGTTCGAGACGCCCTATGACCGGCTGATCTGGGACGTCGGGCACCAGGCCTACCCGCACAAGATCCTGACCGGCAGGCGGGGGCGCATCCGGACGCTGCGGCAGCCGGGCGGGCTCTCGGGCTTCACGCGGCGGGCGGAGAGTGTCTACGACCCGTTCGGCACGGCGCACAGCTCGACCTCGATCTCGGCCGGGCTCGGCATGGCGGCGGCAGCGAGGCTCGAGGGCACGCGGCGCAACGTCATCTGTGTCATCGGCGACGGGGCGATGAGCGCCGGCATGGCGTACGAGGCCATGAACAACGCGGCCGCGGCCGGCGGCAGGCTGATCGTCGTGCTCAACGACAACGACATGTCGATCGCCCCGCCCACGGGGGCGATGAGCGCCTATCTCTCGCGCGTCGTCTCCTCGCACGCCTACCGAAGCTTCCGCCACGTCGCCAAGCAGCTCAGCACCTACTTCCCCAGGCGCATCCAAAAGGCGGCCGAGCGGGCGGAGGAGTATGCAAGGGTCCTGCCCACCGGCGGCACGACCCTCTTCGAGGAGCTGGGCTTTTATTACCTGGGCCCGCTCGACGGGCACAATCTCGACCATCTGATCCCGGTTCTGGAGAACATCCGGGACGACGACGACCGCGGCCCGGTGCTGATCCACGTCGTCACACAAAAAGGAAAAGGCTACCCGCCGGCGGAGGCCTCGGACGACAAGTATCACGGCGTGGGCAAGTTCGACGTCGCCACCGGCGCCCAGCAGAAGGGCAAGGCCAACGCGCCGTCCTACACCTCGGTCTTTGCCAAGGCGCTGGTGCGCGAGGCCGAGGCGGACGACCGGATCGTGGCGATCACGGCGGCGATGCCGTCGGGCACCGGGCTCAATTTGATGGCCGAGCGCTTCCCGGAGCGGACCTTCGACGTGGGCATCGCCGAGCAGCATGCGGTGACCTTCGCCGCCGGCCTCGCGGCCGAGGGCTTCCGGCCCTTCTGCGCCATCTACTCGACCTTTTTGCAGCGCGCCTACGACCAGGTGGTGCACGACGTGGCGATCCAGGGCCTGCCGGTGCGCTTTGCGATCGACCGGGCGGGGCTGGTGGGGGCGGACGGCGCCACCCATGCCGGCAGCTTCGATGTGGCCTATCTCTGCTGCCTGCCGGGCTTCGTCGTGATGGCGGCGGCGGACGAGCTCGAGCTCGTGCACATGGTGGCGACGGCGGCGCATCACGACGAGGGCCCGATCGCCTTTCGCTACCCGCGCGGCGAGGGGGTGGGCATCGAGCTGCCCGAGCGCGGCCGGCCGCTCGAGATCGGCAAGGGCCGCATCGTCAAGGAAGGCGGCCGCGTGGCGCTTTTGTCGTTCGGCGCCCGGCTGCAGGAATGCCTGCTCGCGGCCGAGACGCTGGAGGCCCAGGGTCTTGCGACGACGGTGGCCGATGCCCGCTTCGCCAAGCCGCTGGACCGGGATCTGATCTGCCGCCTCGCCCGCGAGCACGAGCTTCTCGTCACCATCGAGGAGGGCGCGGTGGGCGGCTTCGGCAGCCAGGTGCAGCAGCTTTTGCTGAACGAGGGCCTGCTCGACCAGGGCCGCCTCAAGCTGCGCTCGCTGACGCTGCCCGACCGCTTCATCGACCACGGCACGCCCAAGGGCCAGTACGAGGAGGCCGGCCTCGACGCGAAGAGCATCGTGGCGAAGGTGAGGGAGGTGCTGGGGGTGGGGAAGGTGGAGACGGCCAGGCTCGCTGTCGTCGGTCCGGCGGGCTAGCAGCACCCTGAGCTCCCCGCTCTCGCCATCTCATCGGCTGCTTTGGAGACTTGGCAGCCATCCGCGTAGCTCAAATGCAGAGCCTGAGCGTCGACCTTCCGGCGGGACGCTACCTCTCGCGTCGGCGTGGCACGCCGATCGGCTATTGGTTATATTGACCGTAGCTTGGGATGGATGGGATGGCGCCATGGATTTCATGCGCTTCGGTAAGTCGCCTCCACCGGAGGCGGTGAAGGGGGCCCGTGCCGCGCTCGATCAGGCGAACGAGTTTCTCGCTCGCAGCCGAAAGATCGCCGCGAAGCTGAAGGAGGATGAAAGTCTCTCGGCCGAGGAGCGGGTCACGCTGGACAAGCAGGCGAGAGATTATGCCGAGCAGGCAGGCCATCTGGCCAAGCTTGCCGAGACGTTGGCGCGGTAGCGAATGCCACCACCTGACGAGCTGGATCGCCTCATCGAGGCAAGCGCTGCCAGCGTCGAGGCGGCATCGCCGGTTGTCCAGAGCGCTGAGCAGGACGCCCGGCGAATGATCTCCAGGGACCGGTCGCAGATTGCGAGGATGGTCCTATGGGTCTACTCGCTGACCATTGCAGCGGCGTTCCTCTACCTTTTGATACACGTTCCTGGCGTCGTCTGTGACGACAATGGCTGCAAGCCGGCCGAGGGCAGCTGGGTTGTCGCTGTAAAGGCCATGAGTGAGCTGATCACGACAGCCATTCTGCCGATCGTCACCCTGGTGCTGGGCTTCTACTTCGGATCGGAAAAGACGGCGCGTTAGCGGCGTGGTCAGGCCGGCATCGGCTTCGCTTGGATCGCCGTTCCTTCGATCGTAAGCTCGTTCTTGAATGCCGGGTGGCGAGCGGAGGGGCGGCCATGGCGGGGCTGGTGGACGAGGGGGCGCTCGACGAGGGGCTGGCGCGGCTCGAGGCGGCGCGGGCCTGGAGCCCGCGCGTGGTGTCGCGGCTCGAGACGTTGATCCGCACCGGCGACGACGCGGCGCTCTTTCGCGTCAATCCCTTCTCGTTCGCGGCGGAGCGGGGGATCGAGCGCGGCGAGGCGGTCGATCTCTTCCTGCATGCCACCGCCGAGGGGCTCCTCGGCATGGATTGGCTGCTCATCTGCCCCACCTGCGCCTGTGCGGTGGCGAGCTTCGTCCGCCTTCGCAACATCGAGCGCAACTTCCACTGCCCGATCTGCCATGGCGACTACGATGTCGCGATCGACGACCTCGTCGCGGTCTATTTCAGCGTCTCGCCCAAGGTCCGCAGCATCCGCTACCATCACCCCGAGGCGCTCGACGCCTTCGAGCAGGTGTTCGTCGTCAAGCATGTGCGCGAGGGACGGTCGCCGACCGGCGAGCCCTTCGTCGACTGGATGAAGGAGGCGCTGCTGGGCCTCAGCTTTCTCGAGGCCGGATCCACGACCAGCTTCGCCTTCACCGCGGGGGCCGGGGCGGTGATGGGCTTCAGCACCGAGACGGACGCGGGCTTTATTCTGCCGGTGACGGAGAGCGTGGCCGCGGAGCCGCAACGCATCAGGCTGACCCACACCGGCACCGGCTATGAGCCCGGCGGGCAGACGCTGGCCCAGGGTCCGGTCGAGCTCGAGGTCCTCAGCCCGGGATCACGCAGCGAGATCCTGGCCATCGTCCAGCTTCCCCCCGCCTTCGAGGACGCGCCGCTGCCCTTCGATCCCTACCTGACGGGCAAGCATCTCCTGACGAGCCAGACCTTCCGCAGCCTCTTCCGCTCCGAGGTGGTGGGCGGGGCCGAGGGGCTGGCGATCCGCGACATCGCGCTTCTCTTCACCGACATCAAGGGATCGACGGCGCTCTACCAGCGGATCGGCGACCTCAACGCCTTCCAGCTGGTCCAGCAGCATTTCGACCAGCTCCGCCAGGCGACGGTGCACCATGGCGGCGCCATCGTGAAGACGATCGGCGATGCGGTGATGGCGGCCTATCCGGACGCGGCCAGTGCTGTGGCCGCAGCGCTCGACATGCGGGCGGCGATCGAGCGCTTCAACCGAGGCCAGCCGGATGCGCCGGTGCTGCTCAAGATCGGCATCCATCATGGTGCTGCGATCGCGGTGACGCTCAATGACGGGCTCGACTATTTCGGCCAGACGGTGAACATCGCCTCGCGCGTGCAGGAGATGGCGGGCGCGGCCGAGATCTGGATCACGGGCGAGGTGTGGGCCTATCCGGGCGTCCAGGCGCTGCTGGCGGGCCATCCGGTCGAGCAGCGCACGGCCGAGCTTCAGGGCGTCACGGGGCCGACCACGGTCGTGAGGATCGGCGCACGGGGCGAGGCCAAGGCCGCCTGACGGCTCCCGTCCGCCGCATCGGCGGACCGGCAGCCTCCGCTCAGCGCCGGACGAGGATGATCCCGCCCGCCTCGCTCTCGCGCAGGACCTTGTAGCGGTTGCGGAAGTGCTCGTTCACCTCGGGCGGCAGGTTGAACGAGCTCATGAGGTCGGTGCGCGGGCCGCGCCAGGGGGCCACCTCGATCTGGATGACGTCGAAATAGCCCTCGTCCAGCAGGTCGGTCAGCCTGCTGGCCGGCACGATGCCCTTGCGGATCTTGTAGCCGAGCGACCAGGTGTCGATGTCTTGCGGCTTGCCGGCCCAGTAGCAGAGCGCCAGCGTGTCGCAGAAGACAGGGCCGGGCGCGGCGCGCAGGAAGGCGATCTCGCGGTCCGCATCGGCGATCTGCTGGCGGAGCGTCGCGTGGAACGCCCGGCGCTCGGGCCAGGCCTGGGCGAAGGCGGCGCCGGGCGTCCAGGAGAGCAGCAGGAGCGCCGTGACGGAGGCCGCGGCCCCCTTGCGCAGGTCGAGGCGGGTGAGGAGGAGCCCGACCGTCAGGGCCAGCGCTATGGCCGGCTCGAAATAGACGCTGTTGCTCGTGCCGTTGCCGCCGCCGAAGAAGATCGCGGGCGGCCATGCCGCGGCCACGTAGAGGAGGGCCAGGACCACCCGCCGGTCCCGCCAGCCGAGCGCCAGCAGCAGGACGGCACCCGCCAGCGCCGGTGCGAAGAGCCAGAGGTGGGTGAGGAGCTGCGCCACCATCTTGGGCGGCGAGAAGGTCCGTGCGTGCTCGAGGCTGACGATCGACCAGACCATCGGCATGCCGAAGGCGAGCAGGCAGGCGAGCAGGGCCGCGATGCCGACCAGGAGGCCCGTCACGATCCAGCGCGGAAGGGTGCGGGGCGCATAGAGGAGGACGTGCGCGGCGATCGCCGCCGGGATCGCCAGATAGATGATCTTCACCATCCCCGCGGCAACCGCGAGCCCGACCACGCCGAGCCGGCGCGAGGCGGTGGCCTCGCCGCTCACATAGACGAGGAGCGCCGCCACCGAGAAGGCGTGCCCCAGCCACTGCGGGTCGGCCGCGCCGATATAGGCGGTGCCGAGCGCCGCCTCGGTGGCGAGGAACCAGCCGGCGGCGAGGAGCGCTGCCGGCAGCGAGGCGCCGAGCCTGCGCAGGATCAGCGGCAGCGCGCCCGTGACGAAGGCGAAGCCCGCCAGCGTGAGGAGGCGCCCGGCCAGCATCTCGCTGCCGACGAGCTTGCCCAGCGTGGCCGAGAGAAGGAAGGAGAGCGGCGGGTAGTTGTTGGAGAACATCGAATCGGGCGGGGGATAGAGCGGCGCGGGGCCGAAGACACGGGCCGCGTTGACCGCGTCCCACCCCTCGGTGGAGTTCATGATCACGTGCGCGCCGATCGATGTCGGCAGGTCGCGCAGGATAAAGAGGGCCGCGATCGCGAAGAGCGCAGCCGCCGCGAGCTCGAGGCGCTCGCTCGCCCTCATCGCGGCGCTGCCGGAGAGCTCGGCGCGGCGAGCCGGTTGCATGGTCACGCGGTCCAGATCCTTCGGTCGGCAGCGGTCGCAACGTGCAGGTGGACGTCGCGTCGCCTCTCCAACTCCCTAGGAGGGATGTAGGCGTCGGACAGGCCGGGGCGCCCCAGGCTGTAGGAGCGCATGCCGTGTCGGGCGGCAGATGCACGCAACCGCGGGGAATGTCCATCGACGATGGTCGCCCGGCCGCACCCGGCGCCGCAGACCGGTCGGGCGCGGAGCGGGAACGATAGCACCCGCTCAGGCGAAGAGGGACTCGATCTCCAGGACGATCCCGGGCGGATCGAGATGCAGCGCGCCACCCGTGAGGATCCTGGTCGCGATCTCGCCGGTGCGGTCCCGCTCGTGATGGATGACCGTCCTGGCCCCGGTCTTGAGGATGAGATAGTGGCGCACCGAGGCGAGGGAGAAATAGTCGGCGAGCTTGGCGCCGGCATCCAAGGCCCTGGTCGAGGGCGAGAGCACCTCGACCAGGATGAGCGGGTCCTTGATGCGCACCGTGTCGGGCGGCAGCTCGGGGCCGCAGCGCACCAGGGCGTCGGGCTCGTAGACGGTGGTCTCGCCGATCTCCACCGAGACGCCGTCGGGCAGGGCCTCGCAGGGCAGGCCTGCGGCGCGGATGGCGTCGCGAAGCGCTACGAAGGCCGCACCCTTCACGCGGGCGTGGGCCAGCCGCTCGGGCACCATGCCGACGATCTGGCCCCGCTCCAGCTCGTAGCGCTCGCCCTCGGGCTGCTCCATCGCCCAGGCGATGAACTCGTCGGCGGTCATGGGCTGGCGAACGGACGCTGGCAGCGGCATGATCCCCTCCTCGTCGGGCGTCAGTCTAGCGCAGCCGGCCGAGGCGGTCACGCGATCGCGGGTCCTTGGCATCGCGCCCCCTCGTCCTGGGGCCATGGCGCTGCTATCTCCCCTGCCATGCTGCACGCTCTGGCCAACCCGCTGCGCTTTCAAAAGCTCACCGACCCGATGCTGCCCTGGCTGCTGGCCGGGCTCGCCGTCCTGCTGCCCATCGGGCTCGTCTGGGGCTTGTGGATCGCGCCGCCCGACTATCAGCAGGGCGATTCCTACCGCATCATGTTCGTCCATGTGCCGGCCGCCTGGATGGCGATGCAGACCTATGCGCTGATCGCCATCGCCAGTGCCGCAGCGCTCATCTGGCGCCATCCGCTGGCCGAGGTGGCGGCGCGGGCCGCCGCGCCCATCGGCGCCTGCTTCACGGCCGTGGCCCTCTTCACGGGCTCGGTGTGGGGCAAGCCCACCTGGGGCACCTACTGGGTCTGGGACGCGCGCCTTACCTCCTTTCTCATCCTTTTGTTCCTCTATCTCGGCTACATGGCGCTGCAGGACGCGTTCGAGGATGCGACCAGGGGTGCCCGTGCCGCCGCGATCCTGGCCCTCGTGGGGGCGGTGAACCTGCCGATCATCAAATACTCGGTCGACTGGTGGAACACGCTCCATCAGGGCGAGAGCATCTTCCGCGCCGGCGGCCCCACCATCGCCTGGAGCATGCTCTGGCCGCTCTTCATCATGCTCGCCGTCTTCCTTCTGTTCTTTCTCGCCGTCTGGATCGTCCGCATCCGGGGCGAGCTGGCGGCGCGGCGCCTCATGAGCCTGAGGCTCGGCATGGCGGATGCGGCGGGGGACTGACGGGAAGGTGGCGGCCGCCGGGCAGGACGACCGGATCGGCCTCGTCCAGGTCGTGGCGATCGGCATCGGCGGCATGGTCGGCGGCGGCATCTTCGCCGTGCTGGGCCTGGCGCTCGCCACGGCCGGGCATGCGGTGGCGCTGGCCTTCGCCCTGGGCGGCGGGATGGCGCTGCTGACGGGGCTTTCCTATGCCCGCCTCGGCCTCGCCTTCAGGGGCGACGGCGGCAGCTTCACCTATATCGAGCACGCCTTCGCCTCGCCCGCGGTGGCCGGCATCGCCGGCTGGCTGCTGGTCGCAGGCTATGTCGGCACGCTTGCGCTTTATGCCTCGACCTTCGGCGCCTACGGGGCGGCGATGCTGCCGGGCCACGACAGCCGCCTGCTGGCCGACGGTCTGGCGTTGGCCGTGCTGCTCGTCTTCCTCCTCGTCAACCTCGCCGGTGCCCGCACCTCGGGCGGCCTCGAGACCCTGATCGTCGGGATCAAGCTCGCCATCCTCCTCGTCTTCGCCGTTGCCGGTGCCGCCTCGCTCGAGGCGGGCAGGCTGGTGCCGGCGCTCGACCAGGGCGCTGTCGCACCCTTCCTCGCCGCGGCGCTGATCTTCGTCGCCTATGAGGGCTTCGAGCTGATCCCCAACGCCATCGACGAGATGCGTCGGCCCGAGCGCGACCTCGGGCGCGGCCTCGTCATCGCCATCCTCGTCACCACCGCCGTCTACATCGCGGTCGCCGCCATCGCCGGCGCCTCCCTCACGCCGGAGCAGGTGAAGCGGCACGGCGACTACGCGCTTGCCATTGCCGCCCGACCGGCGCTGGGCCAGACGGGCTTTCTTCTCATCGGCCTCGCCGCCCTGCTCTCGACGGCGTCGGCCATCAACGCCACGCTGTTCGGTGCCGCCCGTCTCGCCATGGTGATGGCGTGCGATCATGCGCTGCCGCGCGTCTTCTCGCTGCGCGAGCGCAGCCGGCCGGTGCCGTGGGTGGCGCTGCTGGCCCTGACCCTGGCCACCGGCGCCATGAGCCTCGGCGCCGGCCTGGGCTTCATCGCGAGCTTCGCCAGCGCCACCTTTCTTTTGATCTTCGCGGCCGTCAACCTCGCCGCCTGGCGGCTGGCGCGGCGGATCGGCATCGCCCGCTGGATCCCGGGGCTGGGGGCCCTGCTCACCTCGGCCTGCCTTCTGGGCCTGCTCCTGCAGACCTGGCGGACCTCGCCCGGAAGCCTCGCTTTGATCGGCGGAGCCTACGCGGCCGCCATCCTGGGCGAGGTGGCGCTCTCGCTGGCCCGCGGCCGCCGCGCGGCCAGCCGTCCCTCCGCCGCCTGCCCACCCGGATGCGACAGGGGGTGCCGTTTGAGCCCTTGCCGGGTGTCGCCCATCATCATCCCCTAATTCCGGGAGGCCGCGGCGCCTCCGCCGCGCGGCGCCGACTTCGCGGCGCGGCTCTCGTGCAAGCCCGGAGCCGACGCCCCAACCAGAGGCGAGCGGCTTCGGCGCGCCTGGAGCGCGGTCTCCGACGTCGACTTTAAATAAAGGTATGTTGATGTTCATGCCGCCCGCATGGACAATTCTATAGGTGATCCCGTTACACCTCTTCTGACGCATCTCGTCCGATCCTCGGGATCGGCGTGAACGCGCGCGGATCTTGGCGACATGCACCTCCTCGCTGGCAACGCCCAAGCGCCGATTGGGGAGCTACTGCTCGATCTGGCCATGGTGGAGCGGCGTGTCGGGCTTCGGGCCGGCTGCGGAGGGCGCGATGCCGCCGGCGTTTGAGCGCGTGCCTTCAGCCGTCGGGCGGCGTGTGCTGATCCATCCGGGCATGGTCAAGACGGCGACGACGACGCTGCAACGTCACGTCTTCGCCCGGATGCCGGGCATCGACTATCTCGGCCTGCCGGCGCCGACGCCGGCGCTCGAGTGGGCCATCCGTCACATCTGCCAGGCCGAACTCGATCCATGTCGAGCCGGCGCGGGTTCGCGCCATCTTCGACGCCCATCTCGCCGCGGCTCCTGCCTCGGGGGCCGTTCTCATCTCCCACGAGAACATCGCCCTCTACAAGTCGAAGGATAAGGGTCTCATCGCCGAGAGGCTGTATCAGCTCTTTCCTGACGCGAGTATCGTCTTTACCATACGAAGACAGGAAGACCTTATCATCTCTCGGTATTTCAACGATCTGCGGAAGAGCCTGAAGGATGGCCAGTTCCTGTCTTTCAAGGCATGGTATTGGTCGGCTGCGCATGAGCCGTACCGCTCGATACACGACGACATCAGGTTCGGCGCGCTGATCGACTATTATGCGTCCCTGTTCGGTCGTGACAATGTGCACATCCTTCTCTTCGAGGAGCTCAAGGAGAGCCAGGCGCTCTTCGCCCGGCGCTTCGCCCAGCTGCTCAGCGTCGATGCCGAGGGCTTTTTGAAGCTCATGGAGGGCAACCATGAGAATGCCTCGCTCTCACGACGCGCCTTTTGGCTGTGGCGCCTGTTCGGCGGCCTGCTTCCGCGGCGTGTCGCGCGCCAGCTCGCGGTGCGGCGGCCGCGAAGGCCGGGCCCGGCACCGCGGATCGATCTGCCGAGTGACGTGGGAGCCCACCTCGCCCAGCTGTGCGCAGCCGACAATATGCGCCTCATGCGGACCTATGGCGTGAACCTGGCCCGCCATGGCTACACGCTCTCGCCACCGTCACGCCGCGAGCAGGACGAGGGCCAGAGCGTTGCCGCGAGCGCGGTCGCCGGAGCGTATCGATGAGGCTCTTTCGGCCCTTCGACTCCCAGCGGCTGGTGGATCCCGTGCGCGTCGAGCAGCCTTTGATCCTCGTCAGCCAGATCCAGCGGTCGGGCGGCACGCTCCTGTCCCAGCTGCTCGACGGGCATCCGAACATTCTGGCCCATCCCTACGAGCTCAAGTGGGGGCGGCCGGAGAAGTGGGACTGGCCGGAGCCGAACCCGGCAGAGCGCCCGGCCGCGCTGTTCCGCCAGCTCACGCAGCGTTGGGTGCACGACTACGCCTCGCGTGGATTCTACACCAAAGGTCCGTCGGAGGATGCCAAGCGCTACCCCTTCAGCTTCGATGTGGGTCTGCAAAAGGCCATCTTCATCGAGCTGGCGAAGCGGGAAAAGCCGCAAACCGCACGGTCGGTTCTGAACCACTACATGACGTCGTTCTTCAACGCCTGGCACGACTATCAGGGCTTCGACAGCGGCTCCAAGAAATACATCTCGGCCTTCACGCCGCGGGTCCTGATGGTTGCCGAAAGCGTCGAGCGGCTCGAGCGCACCTATCCGGACGGGTTCGTGATCTCGTCCGTCCGGCATCCGGCCGGCTGGTATGCGTCGGCGATCAAGCAGCAATACGGGAAGCTTTCCGACCGCGTCGACGACGTGATGGACTTCTGGATCCGCTCCACGCAGGCGACGATGGCGGCGAAGCGCCGGCTCGGCGATCGGCTGCTGCTGTGCTCCTTCGAGGAGCTGGTGACCAATCCGGTGGGCGTCACGCGGTTCATCTGCGCGCGCTTGAGCCTTCCATGGGACGGCATCCTCGCCCGGCCGACGTTCAACGAGATGGCGGCGGAATCGAACAGCCATTACGCGGCCACGAGCCGCGTGGACGCGGCCGCCGCGTCGCGCTTCACCCACATCATCCCGCAGGACGTGCTGGCGCACATCGATCGGCTCTGCGGCGAGACCCACGCACGCGCGCTCGAGATGATCGAGCAGGAGACGGACGCGACCGCGTGCGCGGTGGCGTCGTGACCCTGGATGCCGGCGCGCCACGCTCCGCGGGCCATGTCGATGATCGAGGTGCGAGCCTTCTGGTCGAGCCGCAGCTGCAAGAGCGCCTGCGCTGGTCGCTGCGCAGCTGGAAACGGCGGCTGAGGCTGGCGCGCGCGGATGTCGTGATCGTCTCGCATGCCAAGAGTGGGCGCACCTGGCTCTGCGCGCTGATCTCGCACGTCTATCACCAGCGCTACGGCATCGACGAGCGGCTCCTGGTCAACTTCGACAACTTCCGACGGCTGCAGCCGGCGGTTCCGCTAATCCTCTTCACCCACGACAGCCGGAAGGTTCCGGCAGGCGCGCCGCTGGCACCGCTGCGCAGCTACCGCGGCAAGCGGGTCATCCTGTTGGTTCGCGATCCGCGGGACGTCGCCGTCTCGGCCTACTTCCAAAAGCGCCGCCACGCGAGCAGGCTTCGCACGCCGCCCAAGGAGGGCGGCGAGGTCGACGGCGCCGAGCTTCTTCATTTCGTGCGTGGCAAGCTGCCGCTCGTCCTCCGCTTCCTGCGCCGCTGGCACGAGCGAGCCGGTCAGCTCGAGAACGTCCTCCT
Organism: uncultured Alphaproteobacteria bacterium; assembly: GCA_963735065.1. Classification (GTDB taxonomy): domain Bacteria; phylum Pseudomonadota; class Alphaproteobacteria; order Geminicoccales; family Geminicoccaceae; genus CAVTJL01. The sequence continues at coordinate 181,151 of CAVTJL010000003.1, forward strand.
GCTGCGTTACGAGGACCTCCGTGCCAGGCCCGAGTGGGAGCTTGCTCGCGTCATGGCGTTCATCGGCGAGCCGTGCTCTCCCGAGGAGCTTCGGCGGGCCGTGGCGTTCGCGTCCTTCGAGCGGCTCCGCGCCAGGGAGGCGAGCGGCTTCTTCGCGAGCGACATCCTCAGGCCGGGCGATCCGGCCGACGGGCATTCGTTCAAGGTGAGGCGCGGCAAGGTCGGCGGCTACCGCGACTACTTTACGCCCGACGAGCTGCGCGAGATCGACGCTGCCGTCGCCGAGGATGCCATGGCGCAGCTCGGCTACGAGGCGGCTTGCGGGTCTCTCGAGGGCGACACCGGCCTTCCTGCGCGGTGCTAGCCTCGCCCTGAAAGGCCGTGCCGGCTTTCGCCGCCGATGCAGGTCGGGGGTGCGGGGAGCGCGGCAATCTCCCCATGAGCTCCCTGCGCCTGCGGCTCGTGCAGCGCCGGCGGAGGGCCGCCATGCCGGATGCGACAGCGGGTGCCGTTTGAACCCTGGCGGCAGCGAGCCTATAACCACTTTATAGAACCGCGAGACCGGGGCGCTCCCCGCCGCGCGGCGCCCTGACCTGATCCCAGGAGGATGCCTCGTGTCCGTCACCGGTCATGACAGTCTGCGGGTCCGCCGCTCCTTGAGCGTCGGCGACCTCTCTTACGACTATTTCAGCCTGCCCGAGGCCGCCAAGCGCCTCGGCAACATCGACCGGCTGCCCTTCTCGATGAAGGTGCTGCTCGAGAACCTGCTGCGCTTCGAGGACGGCCGCACCGTCACGGTCGAGCATGTGGACGCGATGGCGGGCTGGCTCGCCAAGCGCAGCTCGGACACCGAGATCGCCTACCGCCCGGCGCGCGTGCTGATGCAGGACTTCACCGGCGTGCCGGCCGTGGTCGACCTCGCCGCGATGCGCGAGGCGATGCTCGAGCTGGGCGGCGATGCCAAGAAGATCAACCCGCTCGTCCCGGTCGACCTCGTGATCGACCACTCCGTGCAGGTGGACGCCTTCGGCAGCCAGGCCGCCTTCGCCCGCAACGTCGAATACGAGTATGAGCGCAACGGCGAGCGCTACGCCTTCCTGCGCTGGGGTGCCGAGGGCTTCCAGAACTTCCGGGTGGTGCCGCCCGGCACCGGCATCTGCCACCAGGTCAACCTCGAATATCTCTCGCAGGTCGTCTGGACCGGCAAGGACGGCAACAAGGAGGTGGCCTACCCCGACACGCTGGTCGGCACCGACAGCCACACCACGATGGTGAACGGCCTTGCCGTGCTGGGCTGGGGCGTGGGCGGCATCGAGGCCGAGGCCGCGATGCTGGGCCAGCCCGTCTCGATGCTGATCCCCGAGGTCGTGGGCATGCGCCTCACCGGCAGGCTGCCCGAGGGGGCCACCGCCACCGACCTCGTGCTGACCGTCACCCAGATGCTCCGCCGCAAGGGCGTGGTGGGCAAGTTCGTCGAGTTCTTCGGGCCCGGCCTCACCGGCCTGCCGCTCGCCGACCGCGCCACCATCGGCAACATGGCGCCCGAGTACGGCGCCACCTGCGGCTTCTTCCCGATCGACAAGGTGACGCTCGACTATCTCCGGCTCACCGGCCGCGAGCCCAAGCGCATCGCCCTGGTCGAGGCCTACGCCAAGGCGCAGGGCATGTGGCACGACGAAGGCTCCGCCGATCCCGTCTTCACCGACATGCTCGAGCTCGACCTCGCCTCTGTGGAGCCCAGCATCGCCGGCCCCAAGCGCCCGCAGGACCGCGTGCCGCTCAAGGGTGCCAAGGCCGGCTTCGCCGAGGGGCTGAAGGCGCTGGCCGGCGACAGCCCGGCCAACAAGGAGCAGCCGGTCGAGGGTGCGGACTATGCGCTGCATCACGGCGACGTCGTGATCGCGGCGATCACGAGCTGCACCAACACCTCGAACCCGGGCGTGATGCTGGCCGCAGGCCTCGTCGCCAAGAAGGCGGCAGAGAAGGGCATCGCCCCCAAGCCCTGGGTGAAGACCTCGCTGGCGCCGGGCTCCAAGGTCGTGACCGACTATCTCCTGAAGGCGGGTCTCACCCAGTATCTCGACCAGATCGGCTTCAACCTCGTGGGCTATGGCTGCACCACCTGCATCGGCAACTCGGGCCCGCTGCCCGATCCCATCGCCGAGGCGGTGAGCGAGGGCAAGCTCGTCGTGTCGGCCGTGCTGTCGGGCAACCGCAACTTCGAGGGCCGCGTGCATCCGCAGGTGAAGGCCAACTACCTGGCCTCGCCGCCGCTGGTCGTGGCCTACGCGCTCGCGGGCTCGATGCTCAAGGACATCACGACCGAGCCTCTCGGCACCGGCTCCGACGGCAAGCCCGTCTACCTCAAGGACGTCTGGCCGACGCCGCAGGAGGTCGACAAGGTGGTGCGCGAGGCGGTCGACCAGGCGATGTTCAAGAGCTCCTACGGCGACGTCTTCTCGGGCGACGAGCGCTGGCGGGCCATCGCCGCGTCGGAGGCGGGGCTCACCTATGACTGGGACGAGGGCAGCACCTATGTGCGGCTGCCGCCCTATTTCGAGGGCATGCCCAAGGACGCACCCGCGACCGTCAGCGACATCGAGGGTGCGCGCATCCTGGCGCTCCTGGGCAATTCGATCACGACCGACCACATCTCGCCCGCGGGCTCGATCGCGCGCACCAGCCCGGCCGCCGAGTATCTGCAGGGCTACCAGATCCGGCCGCAGGACTTCAATTCCTACGGCTCGCGCCGCGGCAACCACGAGGTCATGATGCGGGGCACGTTCGCCAACATCCGCATCAAGAACGAGATGCTGGCCGGCAAGGAGGGCGGCTTTACCCGTCTGCAGCCCGACGGCACCGAGATGTCGATCTACGACGCGGCCATGGAGTACGCGAAGCGCAAGGTGCCGCTCGTCGTGGTGGCCGGCCAGGAATACGGCACGGGCTCCTCGCGCGACTGGGCTGCCAAGGGCACGCTGCTCCTGGGCGTGAAGGCCGTGATCGCCGAGAGCTTCGAGCGCATCCACCGCTCGAACCTCGTGGGCATGGGTGTGTTGCCGCTGACCTTCAAGGACGGCATGTCGCGCAAGAGCCTCGAGCTCGACGGCAGCGAGGTCGTCGACATCGCGGGCCTCGAGGCGGGCCTCAAGCCGCGCATGGACGTGGCCGTGACCATCACCCGCAAGGACGGCAAGAAGGAGCAGATAAAGCTTCTCTGTCGTCTCGATACGCTGGACGAGGTCGAGTACTACCGCCATGGCGGCATCCTGCAGTTCGTGCTGCGGATGCTGCTGGCGCAGAGCGCCACCGCCGGCAGCGCCTGACAGGTAAGGCAAGGGCCTCAGGGGGCGGTGCTCCCTGGGGCCGGCGCCTCGGTCGCGCGGATCGTGCTGGCGATCTAGTCCATCATCTCCATCAAGCGCCTCAGCGAGCCGCGCCGGCGCAGGACGGCTGACGCGGCCGCGGGCCGTCGCCGCGAGGGCGACAGCCAGGTCCTGGTGACGTGATGCCGGGTCCGCTGCTGCCTCCCATGTCGAAAGAAGACGGGCGGCAACGGGCAGGCCGGCAACGATCTGCAGTGGTCATCGACAGAAAAAACGTCGGGCGGGGATGCCGGCTAACGCGGCGGGGCCTGGGCGCGCCAGGGGCGACCCTGGGGGCCGGGGTCGTGAGTGTCGGCGGCGTGCCGGATGCGCGCGTCGATGCCGAAGGCCATGCCGGAGACGCTGCCGGCGAGCTCGCGCCGGAGCAGGGCTGCGGCTGAGATGGGACGAGATGGCCCGGCCCGAGCCGGCTGGCGGCATCGGCTGCAGGAGCCTGGGGCTCGACCTGCGGGTCGTCTGCTGGTGCCTGCTGCGGAGGCGCCGGGTCCGGGGGAAGGGGTGCGGCGGCGAGGTCGCCCAGCATCGCGTCGGCGATGCGGCCGGCGCCCTCGGCGCACCAGCGCGGCCCCTCGTCGGGGTTGGGTGCCTGGCCCGCTCCGCCCGGCCGTGGGGCAGGAGGCGGGCTCGGCAGGGCCGCCATGCGGGCCTCGAGCGCGTCCGCCAGGGTCTCGGCCGGGCAGCGGCGCAGCCGGTCTTCCTTCAGCAGAAAGCAGCAGACCTTGATGTCGCCGTCGAGCGCTGCCGCCTCGAGCTCGCAGAAGGCGATCGCGACCAGCCGCTCCCGGCGCTCGGCGGCCGGCAGGTCCATGAAGCGGCGATAGCCCTCGACGAGGCCCTGGAACTCGGCATCGTCGAGCAGGGCGTCGGCCTCGACCTCGCTCAGCCGCTCGGCCATCGCCGCGGGCCTCAGGGGCAGCCCCGCCGCCACGCGCATGCCGACCCGCCGACGGATGGAGACCATCGGCCGGCGACGACGCGGATGGGGAGGGGAGAGAGACATGAGAAGGACTATAATCTCTCAACTGTAATTGGTCAAGGGGGATGGAGACTGGATCCCCGCCTCCGCGGGGATGAGCCGGGGGAGTGGGTCGCCTGCCTTGCGTGGGAGGGGCGCCTTGGCGGCGAGGGGCGGGATGGCCGTCGTTGCGCGCGGCCGCTCCTGACGTCGAGGTCGCCTCGGTGACGGCGACAGGCGGTGCTGCAGGCGGCATGCTGCGCTGGACGAGGCGGCGCCCCACGTATATAAAAATGCGCTGTATCTATACGCTCTGAGGCTGCCATGGCGCTGAGCCTGAAGGACAAGGAGACCGACCGCCTTGCCCGCGAGGTCGCCGCTCTGACCGGAGAGACGCTGACGGAGGCGATCCGCCGGGCGCTGGCCGAGCGGCTCGAGCGGGAGCGGCTGCGTCGCGGCGGGACCGCGCAGCTCGCGGAGCGGCGATGGAGATCGGCCGCCATTGCGCTGCCCTGCCGGACCTCGACAACCGTGGGCCGGACGAGATCGTCGGCTACGACGAAGCGGGCTTGTGGCGCTGAATGGTGGTCGACACGTCGGCGCTGGTCGCGATCCTGTTGGGCGAGCCTGATGCCGGGCTGCTCGCGGCTGCGCTCGGTGCTGCACCGGTACGGCTGGTCTCGGCGGTGACCCGCGTCGAGCTTTCCTGCGTCGTCGAGGGGCGCAAGGGGGAGAGGGGCCGCGCGGATCTCGAGCTGCTGCTGCGCGATGGCGGCTTCGAGATCGTGGGCGTCAACGCCCCGACATGCCGAGATCGCCGTCGACGCCTTCCGCCGCTACGGCCGCGGCCGCCACCCAGCCGGGCTGAACATCGGCGACTGCTTTTCCTATGCGCTGGCGAAGGCGACCGGCCAGCCGCTCTTGTTCAAGGGCGAGGACTTTTCTCAGACCGATGTCCGGAAGGCCCTCGCGACGCCGGGGGCGTCCTGAGGGCGCTCAGGCGTCCCGCCAGCTCGAGAACGTCGCGGCCTGGCCCCGCCTGACGCCGTCCACGTCCAGAAGCTCCCAGACGATGCCGTCCTCGATCCAGAAGCGGCGGCCCGTGGACGCGATGCGCAGGCCGCGATAGCCGGTCATGAAGCCGTTGCGCGCCACGGCATCCAGGAGCGCCTGCCGCTCGGCCCGGTCGGGCGCCTCGGCCGAGAGGCGGGAGGGCAGCGAGGTGAAGGTGGGCCAGTCGTAGCCGAAGCAGGCCTGTGCTGCCCGGTTGGCGTAGACGAAGCGGGGGTCGGGGGCGGTGTCGTGGGCGACGACGACGAAGGGGGCGTCGTCGTAGAGCCAGGCGGCGTCGCGGCCGGCGGGCACGAGCGGGCGGCCGAGGAGGCGGGCGAAGCTGTGGGTCAGGAGGTCGAAGAAGGCGGGGGAGGTGGCGAGGTCGGCGATCATTCTATGGCCCTCAGCTCCTCGATGTTTGGAGCCAGCGCGTCGTGGAGAAGGGCTTCGAGGCGGCGGCGGATGCTGTCGGTGGTGGCCCGGCTGGCTTCAGCCGGTCGCAGAGGGCCACCAGGGCATCGACCTTCGCGACGATGCGGGGCTGCTCGGCAAGAGGCGGGATAGGAAGCGGCATGGTGGCGACCGACATCGTGTCGAAGGGCGTGAGCACCACGCCAACCCATCCAACCTCGGCACATTAAGCATCGAGGGCGTTTGGGCTTCCGCAACAAAGAGGTGGAGAAAAAATCCCGGAAATTCCGGATAGAATGACGCTCTCCGTTCCGAAATTGCTTGATGGAACGACGACAAGGCCGGTCGGTGTCAGGGTTATTTTAATGAGGCTCCGGTGAAACCGTGAAGAAGCCCCCTCGCGGGCAGTCTTGGGCGGTGTCGCCTTCGGGCGCAACGCTCTCGCGGATCGTTGGGTGGCAAGCCAGGGAAGAGCGCCTCCTTGTGCCCGGGTCGGTATGCCGGCGATCGCCGGGAATGACGACCGTCCGCCAGGAGGCGGCGAGGCTTGCCTGGCGGGGGCAGCGCTGGTAACCACAACGTGATGCAAAACTGATGCGGGATCCTGCATCATGTTGTCCCCTACCTAGGGGAACAAAAAGCGGCGCGGGCGCGAAACGCCAACCAGTCGACGCGGGTCCGAGGCCGCGGCCGGCAGGGGACGGCGCGCAGGGGGGACCGCCATGGCGATCATCATCGGTGGCACGGCCAGCTACCCTGGCAGGGACAATTGGCTGCTGGGCGGCCCTACGGGCGACTATATCGTGGGCGATCCCTATACGGCGGGGAATCCCGACGGGCTGCCGGAGATCGGTGGGTCGCTGCCCAAGGGGCATGCCGGCGACGATCTGCTCGCGGGCCTCGGCGGCACGGACACGCTGGTCGGCGATGCCTGGGTGATCGGCGGCAAGGCCGGTGGCGGCGACGACCTGCTCTTTGGCGGGGCCGGCGACGACTTCCTCTCCGGCGATGCCTACACAATGACCGCGGCTGCTCACGGAGGCGCGGATGTCCTTGTCGGCGGGGGAGGCCAGGACACCGTCTACGGCGACGCCTACACGATGACGGACTCCGCGCGCGGCGGCGACGATCTGCTCCTGGGCGCCGCCGGCCCGGACAACCTCCTGGGCGACGCCTTCACCATGTCGGGGCTCACGCGCGGCGGCGCCGACCGGCTCGACGGGGGCGCGGGCTACGACAACCTTGTCGGCGATGCGTTCGAGATGTCGGGCCAGGCCCAGGGTGGCAGGGATCAGCTCGACGGCCGCGGTGGGCAGGACAATCTCTTCGGCGACGGCTATCAGCTTGCGGATCTCGTTGCCGGCGGTGGGGATCGCCTCCTCGGTGACGGTGGCCCGGACAGGCTCTTCGGCGACGGCTACGAGGCCGGAGGCCACGTCCAGGGCGGCAATGACAGGCTGCAGGGCGGATCGGGCGGTGACGAGATCTTCGGCGACGCCTTCGCTCTGTCCGACCATGCCCAGGGCGGCGACGACCGCTTACACGGCGGGCCGGGAGCGGACAATCTCTTTGGCGACGCTGCCCAATTGTCGGGATCAGCGCATGGCGGCAATGACAAGCTCGACGGAGGGAGCGGCGACGATCTTCTTTGGGGCGACGGTTACAGCGCCGGCGAGCTCAGCCCATCGGTCGCCGTAAAGGGCGGCGACGACGTTCTCGTCGGCGGGAAGGGTAATGACGGCCTCTGGGGAGACTTTGCCCTCGTCCAGGGAGCGGTAACCGGCGGCGCCGACACCTTCGTCTTCGGGCCGCACAGCGGGCTGGACACGATCTTCGATTTTCAGCCCGGCATCGACAAGCTCGATGTGCGCGAATATCACCTCAAGAGCTTCGATCAGCTGACGATCGCCGACAATGGCACCGCGCACGTGACGGTCGAGCTCGACCGCCCGGGCGACAGGGGACAGCACGTGCATCACGCCGACGATTCGGTGCTCGTGCAGAGCCTGCTGCTGACCCCGGTCACGCTCCATGCGCAGGACTTCGTCTTCGCCTGAGCAGGGCTCGTGCCCCGTGGTCGGCTGCCTCGTCGCGCCCGCCCCATGTCCCGCAACCCATCTCGACGCCCAGCATAGCAGGAGCGGAAGATCATGCCTTCTGCTGAGATCTCCCAAGGCAGAGCTTCGCCAGCGACGGTCGGTGCTTGCAGGAGTTCGCCGGCTACTATCGATAGGTCTATACCTTTGGAGACCAGGCTGGTCCCGCTTCGAGATCCCGCCTGTGAGATCCGGATGCACTTTGCGCGGGAGGGCGGCCACGTCGATGCTTCACGGCCACCCGCCTCAGCGGTACCTTGCTACGTATAGTTGCCGTTTGTTATTCTTTCTCGCCTCGGCGCGGGGAGCGTGGAGCGACCGGAACTCACCTAAGAGGTGAGAACGGTTGCCGTAACATGAGGAGAATCCCGCTCTTTTTGGTAGACGAGCGCGACGGGACAAAAGGACATCCCGCAGGGATGGAAAGCAGCTCAGGCGAGGGTGGTGAAGATTCGTCCAGATGACTTTGCTCAGAGGGCAATTACTGCTAGCGTATCCAAAGGCAGGCTAATCGGGCTTAAACCACAAGAAACGAGGTGAGTCCAATGCACCTTCGCATCCCGTAAGCGCCTAACAGTCGTCCATGCGACGTTAGGCCGGTTGATAGGGTTGAACGCTGATCAAGAAAATGAGGTGCCGGAGAGCTGCCTTCCTCTCGGCTCTAGCGTGACCGGTCAAAGAAGAGCGCGCGAGAAGGGTAGCCCGCGGCGTCCGATAGCTTGGGCACCGGATATGACTGCGCGAACGGGACCTAAGAGAACGAGGTCGCGGTATCTTGTGATCAATTCTCATCCACTGCGGCGAATGGCGACAATCGGCCTTTTGAGAGCGCTCAACCGACATGCCCTCGTGGTGGAGGGACTGGCTGCCGCTGATTTGAGAGGCGAGCTCCCCACCGAGCGCTACAGGCTCGCGGTCCTGGACCTCGGGGGCTTTTCGTGCGTCGATCCGGCGGCGGCGGCGGAGGTCGACGCGCTGCGCGTGGTCCTGCCAGACACGCCCCTCGTCCTGATCTCGGATCACGACGAGGCCGACGAGATACGGCGCGCCATCGCCGCCGGTGTGCAGGGCTATCTGCCGACCTCGTTGCGGCCGGAGGTTGCCGTGGGCGCCCTCGAGCTCGTCCTTGCCGGGGGAGAATACTTCCCAAAGATCATGCCGGCATCGCCGGCGCCAAGCCCGCCCGCCGGCCCGGCCGGTGGATCGGCCATGCATGACGTCCCATGGCCGCCGCCGCGATCCTGGACCAGCCGCGAGAAGGACGTGGCCGACCGGCTCTGCCGCGGGGAGTCCAACAAGGTCATCGCGCGTACGCTGGGACTCCAGGAATCCACCGTCAAGATCTATGTCCGACGTATCCGAGAGAAGCTCGGCGCAGCCAACCGCACCCAAGCCGCCCTCCTCCTCTCACTTCCGAACCCCGTGGCAATGGGCGACGATCATCTGATCCCGGGAGCGTCGCCGCCGGAGAGCAGGATCGAGCTACAGGCCAAAGGCGTTTCCTCTGATGACGGTCACTGAGAGATCGCCGATCTCATAAGCGTTGCCCTTCGGCACGATCGGGCGACAGGTCTCGTAGCCCCGGTCCACCTTCGGCCAGCGAGCGCAGTAGTACCCATCGGCGTTGACCCGCCAATGCCCGAGGCCCGGGCCGACCGAAGGTCCGGCCGTGCGCAGCACGGCGGTGCCGTCCGGCTTGAGATAGATATAGCTCGAGCCCGCGACCGCCAGGGTGTTACCCGCAAGCTGGTCCCGGACCGCCTCGGCGGTAAGCAGGACCGCACCCGGCGCGGACGGGTCGGCGGACCCGGACAGGTCCGCCGGCACCGCCTGGCCCCGGGAGCCGTCATCGGAGCTTACAAACTCGCTCATCAGAACCGTCCCGCCGACCGGGGCACCTGACGTGCTGGGGAGAGTAAGCTTGATGGTCTTCGCAGACTCGCACAGCGGGGCGAAGGGGTCGTCCAACGATTTGGCGGACGGGTTGAGAATGTAGATGCATTCGGCGAGCTCGCGCTCCGCCGGGCTCGCCTTGGCGACGACGATGTTGCCGATGGCGTAGAGCTCGCAGGCCGGCAACGTCGTCGACGCCTGGTGGCTGGCGCAGAGCCGAATGGCGTCCTTGGCGGCACCATCGATCGAGTTGGCCCCCAGGCTCCACGCGTAAACATAGTGCTCCGTGCTCAGGCTCGCCCCCGTGACGGCAAGGGCGCGGTAGTTGGACAGCGTTCGATACTTGGCGAGGTCCCGCTCCGTCGCTGTCGGCGGCGGCGGCCCCGAGGCGCAGGCGGCCATGAGCGAGGCCAGGAAGCCCGAGGCAACGAGACGCAGCCAGCTCGGGCGGCACATGACCGAGCCAGCCCGGCCGCCCACGTCGCGCCCGGCAGAGCCGAGCGCCCGAAGGGTCGGCCCGTCGCTCGAGGACCAGGTGAGCATCGCCGATGATCTCCTTTGCGCGGACGAGCGGGCACAGCGGGCCCGCTTCTCTCAACGGCCGTTCCCGTTGCCGTTCGCCGTTGCCGTTCCCGTTCCCGTTCCCGCTATTCCCGTTGCCGTTCCCGTTGCCGTTGCCGCTTCCGCCGGCCCCACCGCCGGAGCCGCCGCCGCTGCCGTTCCCATTGCCACTCGTCGAGTTGCCGTTGCCGTTGCCGCTCGTCGAGTTGCCGTTGCCGTTGTTGTTCCCGGAGTTGTTGTTGCCGTTGTTGTTACCGGAATTGTTGTTGCCGTTGTTGTTGCCGCTGCCGGCGTCGCTGACGGTGTCGTTGCCGGTCCGGCCGCTGCCTACATTGCCGCTGCCGGTGTTGCCCGTGCCGACATTCGCGACGCCCGTGTTGCCGGTGCCGACATTGCCCAGCCCGGTATTGCCGGAGCCGACATTGCCGCTTCCGCGACCGGCTCCTCTCGCGTCGGAGCCTTCCGGCTGGTGGCTCTGAAACCCGAAGAGCTCGAGGAGCTGGGCCAGGCCGTTCTCCTCGGTGCCTGCGGCGGCCGCAAGGGTCAAGGGCTGGGCAGAACGCGTCCCGGGCTGGGCGGGCCCGAGAGCCCCGGCCAGCGCGGCTGTGCTCGCAGCGACCACGCCCGCAGCCGAGAGCAGCAAGAGCCTCTGCATTCTCATCGCACGTTCCTTTCTCCCCTGCGCGGCGCACGTCGCCCGACCGGAGGGCTGGGCCGATGGCCGCGTCAGGGGCACGAAGCCACCACAGCCGCTAGTTGTTGCCGTTGCCGTTCCCGTTGCCGTTCACATTGTTGAAGTTGTTGTTGCCGTTGTAGCTGCCGTTGTTGCTGCCGAAATTATCGCGGCCGTTGAAGTTTCCGTTGCCGCTTCCCCAATTACTATTGCCGTTATTGCTCCCGTTATTATTGCCAATGCTGTGGCTTCCGTTGAAGTTTCCGTTACCGCTGCCGAAGTTATTGTTACCGTTGTTGAAGCCGTTGTTGGATCCGGTGCTGCCACGACCGTTGAAGTTGCCGTTGGCGCTACCAAGATTGTTGTTGCCGTTGTTGCTGCCGCCGTTCCCGCTTCCGTTGAAGCTGCCGATGTTGTTGTTGCCGTTGTTGGCGCCGGAATTGAAGCTTCCGTTGCCACTCCCGACGTTGTGGTTGCCGCTGGTGGAGTCGGCGTTGCCGGTGCCGTTGGTGCTGCCTACGTTGCCGAGGCCGCCATTGTTGTTGCCGATGTTGCCGTTCCCCGAGTTGTTGTTGCCGACATTGCCCGTGCCGCTGTTATTGAAGCCGACGCTCCCATTGGCGAAGGCACCGTTGGCGAAGGACGAGAGGCCTCCACCCGAGGACTTGGAGCCCGCCACGGCGGGCCCTGCGAGCAGGAGCCCTGTCGTGGCAATGGCTGCCGCCGACAGCAACAGACCGCGCCTGATCATCATTGCTTTTTCTCCGTCGATTGGCCCGAAGGGCGCCGTCCCCCACGGCATGCCGTGGGGGACGGTCGACTTGTTCAGCGATAGCGACGCTTCAGGACGCCACTGTCGCCATTATCGGCTCTTCTACCGCCGGCCCCAACCACCGCTGTTGCCGTTGCCGTTGACGTTGCCGTTGAGGTTGCCGGCGTTCTCGTTGCCGTTCACGTTGCCGTTGTAGCTGCCGCGGTTGAAGTTGCCGTTGAGGTTGCCGTTGCCGTTCCCGCCGTGCAGGTTGCCGCGCCGGTCCTGCCAGCCGTTGTTGTTGCCGTTCAGGTTGCCGTTATAGCTGCCCTTGTTGAAGTTGCCGTTGCCGTTGCCGTTGAGGCTGCCGGCGTTGCCGTTGCCATTGCCGTTGCCGTTGAAGCTGCCGCCATGGCTAGCCGCCATGGCAGCCCCGGCGGAGATGGCGAGGGCCGCACCCGCGACCATGAGTGTCTTCAGGATCGTCATTTCCGTTCTCTCCCATATGGGACGGCGGAAGTCATTGTGGCCCGTCACGCCTGTTCTGAGTTACCGACCCCGCCGCTCACCTCGTTGGTGATGGCGTAACGGCCGCCCTGCGAGAGTGCCCTTGCGGGCACTTCCACATCCTTCACTATAGGAAAGGCGTCGCGTGGGGCGCCAGGGATCGGAAGGGGGAGCGCGCGAGTCGTTGGGTGTAATCGCATGTCTGCCGAACATTCGGTCGGCGGCGTCGCATCGACGCCGCTGGCGTCGCAATGTTGCAGCCGCGGGGAATGTCGGCCATGCGTTGAGCAAAGTATTGGCGCGCGACGGGGACTTGGCGAGGCGGGCAATCGCAGCGATCCGCATCTGCTGCTGTCGATTCGGCAACAGGCCGCTCCGGACATATGATTGAAGGCGATACACCTTAGGGAGGCAGCCTTTGGATCCAGAGGCGCGACGGTGTAGTGGTGACCAGCGAGCGGGAAGGCGCGCTATGGACGAAGCTCTGCTCCGTGGCGCCGCCTCGATGGAGGCGGTCCACGGAGCGATCCAACCTAGTCAGGAGAGCTCGAGGGCTGTCGCCGATCCTCTCCGGACAGAACGGTCGACGCGCTCACCGCCATCGTGGCAGCCGCCCGGCGCTTTGCGTGGCCTCCTGCGACCAAGCCAGCACGAGCGAGAGCAGCAGCTTGCCGGTCCGTCCTGTCCATCCCGGCTACCGCCTTGGCCGGTAGCCGGGCCCGTGGTCTCGCCTGCCGAATACCCGGCCGGCTCAGGCGAAGGTCTTGAGGAAGATCGGCAGGCTCACCCAGTTGCTGTAGCGGCCGCCCAGCATCGGCCACGAGGTCCAGCTCGCCCCGCCGCTGGTGCTGTATTGTGCGCCACGGTTGACGTAGATGCCGCATTTATTGCGGAAGCCGTAAAAATAGCCGTCGGTGCTCGGCATGGCGTTGAGTGTGGAGCCGGCCGCCGCCTGGAATTTCACATAGTAGGTGCCGCCCTTGGCGAAGGTGGTGGGGCCGATCGGGGTGTAGAGCCAGCGCACGGGCGAGTTGTCGCCCTGCGTGGAGGTGCTCGCCTGGTTGCCGTCGATGGTGGCCGTGGAGAGGGCGGTGCCGCCTGAGTTCGTCAGGCTGATCGTGACCGGGCCCACCGTGCCGGTGCGGAAGAAGGCGAAATAGACCCCGTAGACCGTTGCCGCCCTGTCGTACATGGTGAAGGTCTGGCGGGCCACGTTGCCGCCGCCGATGTTCTGGAAGCAGCCACGGCCGCCGTCCATCCAGGGCTGGCCCTTGGCGACGCCGTCGGTGTAGACGAGCTCGTAGATCGGGATGTAGCCGGGCATCACCCGCCAGGCATTGTTCTCGAAGCGGATGCTGGCGAGCTTGCTCTTCAGGAGCGGGAAGATCACGAGCCCGTCGGGCGGCGGCGTCCAGTCGTGGAGGTCGTTGACCGAGACCTTGCCGACGTTCGGGGCCAGCTGCTCGAAGACGATATGGTAGGTGGTGCCGTAGGTGAGCTGTGGCTGGGTGGTGAAGGCAAGCTCCGGGAATTTGCCAAGGCTCGCGGCGTTGGCGTAGGCGGCGGTGGTGCCGAGCTTGACGCCCGAGGCGTAGCCGCCTTTGTCGGTCTGGATCGAGAGCTGGATGGTGCCGCCGGAGCCGACGCTGTAGCCGGAGCCGGTGCGGTTCTCCCAGCGCACGGCCTTCACCGCACCGGTGTGCTCCGCGACGAAGCGGTAGGAATGCTTGTCCCAGTAGCCGTTCGGTGCCTTCGACGCGGCATAGAGCGGGCAGCCCAGATACTGGCCGCCGAAGGCAAGCGCGGTGTTGGCGCCCGAGCTGGTCGTCGAGCCTCCTGAGGAGGTGGCACCGGAACCGCTCGAGCTGCTCGACGAACCGGAAGAGGAGCTCGAGCTGCTCGAGCCCGAGGACGAGGTCGAGCCACCGCTCGAGCTACCCGAGGACCCGCTGCTGCCCTGGTTGGCCAGATCGCGCGTGTAGGCGCCACAGCCTTTGGCGCCGTCCACCGAGCTCACATAGGTATGGCAGGCGAGAGCGGTGCGCGGCAGAAGGCCGAGCGTGGCTCCGACGCCTACACTCCCGATGGCCGCCGCGCCGCGCAGCAGCTGCCGACGATAGGATTGCTGTGGTATGGAGCCTTCTTGCAGCGGCATGATCTCGTGTCCCCTTGTGCGTCGGTTTATGTGACGGCTTCTGGGCTGAGGACCGAAGATCCGACGTTGGAAAGCCTGTGATGGCGCCATGAGGCACGATCAGCTCTCATCGTCGTTGACGACCTACGGCCAGCCCGATTCTTTGCTTTCTTTCTCTTACCGCCACCGCCGAACGAACTCGGAATATGCTTCTTATATTGAAATGAAGGATACGGCGCCCTTGACACGGCAGGATTACGACACGGACTCCATGGGCGCTCGCCCCTACAGCCTGCTCCACCCTCCAGCGCGCCGTACCGATCCAGCTGTCCACATGGCCAGATGATCCTCTCCTCAAGAGCTGGCCTCGAGAACAACGAACACCGAAGATCCTAAAGAAGCTGGCGCCCAGGTCTCTTTATTTGAGCCAATTCCTACTCACGCCTGTAAACAAACAAGGCGCTAGCCGGCTCTGCTAGTTGAGAAGAACCCTCACGATAATATCAGACTCTTTAGTCGGATGTTTTAGTCATTGCTTCAATGTGAACAGCCTCAACCTAAGGAAGGATGCCAGCTACGTGCCATTACCTCGCGCCTGGAGAGGCTTGGCAACTCGTTCTTCCGACGATACTCTGGCCCACCGTAACACCGTGTCGGTGAAAAATAAACCCCTCTTAATTGATACGTCTTTCTACCCTCCCCATCCAGCGGGCGGGCGCCGTTGCTCCCTGCCAGGCCGGGTGGGCCGCGACGAGACCGGGATGTGGCGCTGAATGGTGGTCGGCGCCTCGGCGCTGGGCGCTGCCCTGCCGGGCGCCGCGCTGCTTGCCGGCGCTCAGGCGTCGCGCCAGCTCGAGAACGTCGCGGCCTGGCCCCGCCTGACGCCGTCCACGTCCAGAAGCTCCCAGACGATGCCGTCCTCGATCCAGAAGCGGCGGCCCGTGGACGCGATGCGCAGGCCGCGATAGCCGGTCGTGAAGCCGTTGCGTGCCACGGCATCCAGGAGCGCCTGCCGCTCGGCCCGGTCGGGCGCCTCGGCGGAGAGGCGCGAGGGGAGCGAGGTGAAGGTGGGCCAGTCATAGCCGAAGCAGGCCTGTGCTGCCCGGTTGGCGTAGACGAAGCGCGGGTCCGGGGCGGTGTCGTGGGCGACGACGACGAAGGGGGCGTCGTCGTAGAGCCAGGCGGCGTCGCGGCCGTCGGGCACGAGCGGGCGGCCGAGGAGGCGGGCGAAGCTGTGGGTCAGGAGGTCGAAGAAGGCGGGGGAGGTGGCGAGGTCCGTAGAAGCCGCAATTGTGAGTGTCGTCGGCGCAGCCATGATTGTCTCGCGATCAAGAGGCGGTTCTGTCGGAGGCGGTCGATGTCGGGATGCGGATCAGGCGGTGGCCGCGAAACCCAAGGCCATTCCTCTCTAGAATCGTCTGCCAGCCGTCGCGCGTGCCGATATGGCTGGGGTCGTCGAAGAGCCCGTGGCGCTCTTCCGCTCGCGTGAGCCTCGCGAACTTGGCGTGGAGCGGGTGGCCGGGGTGGAGGAACGCCTCCTTGCGGTGAAGGATCGGCGGGTTGCGGTACTGGTGATAGCTGCGTGGCTTCAGCCCAAACGTCTGGAGCTGCACCCTCAGCGAGTGCGCAAGCGCCGGATGGGGGTCGGTCTCGAACTCGGGATAGCTCAGATAGGAAACCTTCGCCTCGTGGCGGTGGAGCTTGATGATGTTGGCGCCCTCGACACGACCGATGTAGCCGCGTGCGCAGCCCTCGAAGAGGCGAAGGAGCGGGGCCAGGTGCTCGAGAGCGCTCTCGTGGGCGTAGAGTGCCGCTGGCGTGAGCTTACCGATCGGGGAGGCCCTGCACGCTGCATCGACCGTGCCGGGCTCGCCCAGTGAGAAGAGGAGCGCATCGGCCGCATCGCAGGCCTTGCTGTAGGCTGGAAAGAAGCCTTTCACGTCGAGCTGGGTGTCGCGCGGCAGGCGGCCGAAGGCAGGGCGGCCATCGAAGCGAGAGAGGGCGAGGAAGATCAGCAGGTCTTGTTTGCGCTCCTCGGCGATGGCGTCCCAGCGCTCCTTCTCCGTGACCCGCTGGACGACCTGAAAGGCACGCTTCGTGCTGCCGAACACGTCCTTCAGCGCTGAGACGTCGGCAAGCTCATCGTCAGCAGGCAGGCGGCCGCGGGCCGTCACAAAATCGATCAGTGGCTGGAGGAGGACCTGATGCCGCTGGAAGAGCGTCTCCGGCCGCGTCAGGCTTGGCGCGATGGTGCGGCGGCGATAGCGCGAGGCGAGGAAGGCGTTGCGCGCCTCTTCCTCGCGAAAGACATAGAAGACGCCGGGCGCTGCCGGCACCGCCGATACTCCGAGGGTCTGGTCGATCCAGTGCTTGAGCTCGTGCTGCTCATAGAACTTCTGGAAGGTCCCACGCGAGGTGAGGTAGCCGTCGGCGAAGGCCTCGGCATGGGTGAGATCCTTCGCCTCGCCTGCAAGCCGGGCGGCCACGATCAGCATACGCCGCGCGAGAGACCACGCTTGTCGGAGCGTCTCCTGGCGCTCCCCCGGGTCCTCAATCACGTTGACGACATAACCGAGATGAACGACATAGGCGGGACCGAGCGGTGCCTGTGGCGAGTGGACGGGGTCCCAACCATCGGCATCGAAGCCGAGAGCGCGAAGGCGCTGCAGGTCACCGCCACGACCGCATCCGTAGTCGAATAGTGACTCACCGAACCGAATAAGACCGTCGTCCAGGGCTCTCTGTAGAGGTCTGGACAGAGCCCTTCTATAGAGCGCCGTACTGAACCGATCGCGGATTGAGCGAAGAGCCGTAGCCACCGCTAGATCGCCGGGTTGGGCTGGGTTGAGAACATCACGCGCAGCTACCCCTCAGCATCCAGGCGGCTCCGTCAGGATCGATCTGACAAGCATCGTTCCAAAAGCTAGAAAAGTTAACGACGCCGATGCGTCTTATCCTCATCCAACCGCGGGGTGTGAGAAAATATCTGCGTGATCCAACGGACATTCGTTCGGCCCATGATGTCCGGAGCAGCAAATTCGACTTTAAGGATCAGCCCCGCTTCCTCGGCGAGTGTCCGTAGCTCCTTGGCATCCACAGTGTATATGCCCCGACTTGGGTCCGCAGCGCCTATGCGCAGGGTGATTACCAAACTGCCCGCTTGCCGCGTGAGTTGGGACAAGCGGCCCATGGCGGGGGTCCGCGCTTCCGGGGGCAGGTGCATCCACACCGCACTTACCAGAACGAAATCAAACCGACGAGCTCCCAGCCGGCGAAGTTCGGGGAGCTGATCGTCCACCCAGATTATCCTATCGGAGGAATGCCGTTGACGACCAAGTTCACGCATCCGTCTCGACGGCTCCACTGCCACTACCCGGAACCCCCGGGAAGCAAGAGCTGCGGCGTCCCGGCCCGAGCCTGCTCCCACGTCAAGGGCATCTCCAGGCGGCAGCAAAAAACTCAAAACTAAGGGATGAGTTTCCTCAAATGTTACAAATTCATAGAGAGACATGAAATGAATGGCTCTAGCATCATAATAGTCTATACCATTACCCATGGATTAACCTAGGCGACTAGGATACAAACGCGATTGCCAATCACTCCGATCCACAGCAGAATGACAGCCGTCAAACTTATCGATCCAGCGATCCCGAGCATCGCAGAGAACATATGGATAACGACCCGCGATCTTTCAAACAACCCCTCGCCGTCGGCGGAGATGTAGCTCCTCTCCGAGAATCTCTTCATTCCGTCGAGGTACTGGCTCATCACATATCGAATCCGGATCAGTATAGCTATGAGGCAGAAATTTGCAGAGTCAGCCATTGTCAGGATACCAATACTTTCGATCTTGCTTTCGTGGAGAACAGTAACGCCGAACCAGAGCCCTCCAGTCAGTGAGATAGCAATGAGAGGCACTTGCCACATTATTTGGTTGAGGGAGCGAAACATCTCACAATTTTGTATGTAGCAGAGCTTCTCTCGTTCAAACTCCACATCATCGGGCGCCATCGATCCGGCCTTTCGTCGAAAGCCACCACCTAGGCGATTAGGCGGTCCAAGCCTGAACCTTCATCGCCCGCCGTCGCCCGCTCTCCGGTATCCGCGTCACGCAGACCCCATCCGGAAGCCCGGCGAGGTCGACCTTCTCGCCGAAGACGCGCTGCAGTGAGTTCGGGCGGGCGTTGGTGCGGAAGCTGAAGAGGAGGCCGATGTTGGCGAGGAAGTCTTCTTCCTCCTGCATGAAGTCGTCGGGGGACTGGGAGATGAGCATCACGGCGCCGCCCTTGGAGCGGCTCATCCGCATGATCTCGACGAGGGAGGGCTGGCCATAGCCCAGGATGCGGCGCGCCTCGTCGATCGCGAGGACCGTTCGAAGCCCGCGGTTCCCCTCGGGATCGAGGGGCGCGTCGCGCAGCTGCTTCAGCCATGTGTCGAGCGCGTCGAAGAGGAGGAACGCCACGAGCTTCTGAGCCGTCTCGGGCGCGTCGTGGACGTCGACGATCCAGGAGCGCCGAAAGAAGGCGTCCGGTGCCAGCTGGGGCTCGAACAGCTTGAAGCGGCAGAGGTCGTCGAAGGTGGCGGTGAGCGTGTCCTCCTTCGTCTCGTTCTCCTCGTAGAGATCGAGGAGGGCCGTCTGCACGTTCTCGATGCGCGTGGGCCCGCTTCTTCCGAGCGCTCGGCGGGCCGCCTCCGTCAGGGCCTGCTGCTGCTTGGCGCCGGGCTTGCTGGCGCAGACGCGCAGAAAGGACTCGCGAAAGCGCATGGCGGCGACGTCGATTGCCTGGCTGTCGGCCCTCGGGACATGGAGGACGTCGAGCGGCACGGGCTCGCGTGGTGGCCGAACGATCGTGGCGCCGAGGGTCTCGGCGATGGCCGAGTTCTCGGAGAGGTCGCCTTTGAAGTCGAAGGCGATGACGGCGCAGCCGCTCTGCTCCCTCATCTGCCGGAGCAGCATCATCGCAATGCGTGTCTTGCCGGTGCCAAGCGTGCCCATGGCGGCGAGATGCGGGCTCCGGCCGGGTGCATTCATGGCCCAGCTTACGGTCTCGCCGGTCGACAGGTCGGTACCCGGGTCGCCGAGCCGAAGATTGACCTGGCGTGGAGGAAGGTCGCCGGATGGACCCTGTTCCCCGTAGGTGGAGACACCATCCAGTGGGCCTTCACCACCGATGCTCTCGCGCCGCAGCCCGGCCCGCTCGCACAGCAACATCACAAAGCGGCCGTAGTCTGCCCCGGTCTCGTCCCACTCGCGTTTGAGCATCTGGGCACCACGGTGCCAGTGGGCAGCCACGTGCGCCTGAAGCTGGAGCTTGTCGAGCTCTGCCTGTGCGTGCTCCACGATGAGCGGCGGCCCAGGCACCGACCTCTGCCCCGTTGCCAAAGAGGGGGTCGCCCCGGATGACCCGGCCGGGCTCAGCACGAGCCACATCGTTGACCGGCGGGGGCGCGCAATGCCGAGCGAGCGGGCAATCGCCAATAGCGCGGGACCATAGCGGTGCCGCATGCCGAGATGCTAGCGGCGTGCTCGAACCGATTGGGGATCCGCAGCGCGCTCGTCTGAGAGGCACACGTGGATTGACAGGCGAGGAGCTTCCCAGGACGGTGTCGCGGCGAAGGTGAGAATTTGCCGTGCTGCGGGACGTGATTCAGGCGTACGACGAGGTGGGCCTAGCGCTCGCCGAGGGCTGGGAGCGTGTGCCCTTTGAAACCGTTCACGACGGCGTCATGCCGTTCATTCCGACGAAGCCCGGGCTTGTAATCGACATTGGTGCCGGAAGCGGGCGTGACGCAGCATGGTTCGCGGCAATGGACTGGTCCGTCATCGCTGTTGAGCCTGCCGAGCGGCTCCGGAGTTACGCAAGGGAACTGCATCCCTCGCCAAGAATAACATGGGAGAACGATCGTCTGCCCGACCTGAGCAAACTTCTCAGGACGGGCGTCGCCGGTGACCTAGTCTGGCTCAGTGCCGTGTGGATGCATCTCCCGTTGGGCGAGCGACGACGAGCTTTTCGCAAGCTCGTAACGCTGATGAAGCCTGGCGGGCGGCTCATGATCTCGCTGCGCGAGGGTCCGCTAGCCTACGATAGACCGATGTTTCCAGTCAGCATCGGCGAGATCGAGGAGTTGTCACGGGAACACGGCCTTGCCGTGCGGGCGCTACCAACTTCCTTGGACGCGATGGGTCGAGCGGATATCCGTTGGACCTCTGCGGTGCTCGAGCTGCCGGACGACGGCACCGGAGCTTTGCCGTTGATTCGCGGTATCATCTTGCAGGATGCCAAAGCTGCCACCTACAAGCTTGCCTTTCTGCGCGTCATCGCCCGAATAGCTGATCAATCAGCCTCCTTCGCCCGCTATGGCGAAACACATGTCGAGATGCCGCTCGGGCTCGTTGCTCTCTATTGGCTACGCATGTTCAAGCGATTAGTCGAGGGTGATATTCCCCAGACTCCCCGAAACAGGGATCATCTGGGGCTCGGTTTCGTAAAGCCAGCATTTTGGGCGATGGATATCGCCAGCCCCTTCGAACTGCGGCCCGGCAACAGGTTCGGGTGGCCCCGAAGCGGGCCCATTGTTCGGGCAATCGGGGACGCTGCGTCTACGATAGCTAGAATGCCGGCCCGCCACCTCACTTTCGCCAACGGCCAGCCGATCTTTCCAACGACATATCGCGGACGACCATCGCTGCGAGAGTCGGACGACATCATACTAGACGCCGCGCTGTTCTGGGCGTACGGCGCCACCAAGGTGCCCCTCCATGTCTGGGTTGCCCTACGTCGACTTGCTGTCTGGATCGAGCCGATGTTGCTTGCGGAGTGGCAGCAACTCGTTGCTAACTATGCACGTAGTCAAAATCGCGATATTTCCTCGGATCGCGTTGCACAGGCCCTCCGCTGGGCTGACCCACAGCGGGACACAATTGAGGTACGAAAGATCGCTTCGAAACTTTTAGAGAAATATGGGAAGATCTTTTGCGTATGGACCGGCAAGTCTATTACACATGAGAGTGAGCTCGATATCGATCACTGCTTTCCATTTGTTGCATGGCCCTGCGGTGATCTGTGGAATCTGGTGCCGGCGACCAAACGGGTGAACAATCACAAGCGTGACAAGCTCATATCGAGCGAGGTCTTGGCACGATCCGCCTCGAGCATCGGCGATTGGTGGGATCGCGCATACCGAGGCGGCGGAGAGGCGCCGCAAGCGCTTCGATTTCAAGAGGAGGCCCTGTCCACATTGCCGATCGAGTGGCCTATAGGTGGCGACGAGCTTGTGATGCTCGGGCTTGCCGAGGCACCTGCCCGGCCACTACTGCATTCGCACTCACTGGGCGGCTCGCTAGAGAACGAGCGGATTATTGAAGCTATGCAATATCAGCGTCTCAGATTGCGCCAAGACCAAAATCTACCGGAGTGGCATGGGCTAAACCGCTGATGACACCGGATGGCGCGTTACGCTGCTGAGCGCATCAACAATGTATTGGCCACATCATTTGCCCACACTTCGCGAATGCGCTCGATCTCCGCCTGCGAGATCAAAACCTGACCGACGCGGCCTTGCAGCTCGAGGAGCTGGCCAAGGATTTCCTGGCGCGTCTCGATCGTGAAGGGGCCGCGGACGACCTCACCTGTTCGAAGGTGGGTGATGGAGCCGTCCCTTCGGCGGATGGTGCGGCGGCCTTCCTCGTCGCGGATCTTGGCAAGCCAGTCGCGAAACGCGAGAAGCGGCCCGAACTCGACAAATCCGGCTTCCACGAAGCCTTCGAGCGAGCGATCCTTCACGACGACGGTGCAGGTCCAGCAGCCAAAACGCGAGGACGAGGTGCCGCAGGAGGGTGCATCCGAACGCTGCGTGACGACGGGGCACTCGCCGCCCAGAGAGTTCCGGTAGAGCTGCACGATTTCCTGATGGGTGCCCCCCCATGGCGGGCTCTCGGTACCGAGAAACTCCCAGACCTCGTCCGTGGTGAGATCGACGATCGGGCGGAAAACGTGGCAGCCGGCGAGATCGTTGTGCGGGTTCAGCCTCGCGCCGCCGGACTCGCGGTTGTAGCGGTCGACGCGGGCCGCCCGCGCCGAGCTCTCCTCCCGCCGAACGCCGAGCAGGAGGATGACCTCGCCGGTCTCGCTGGCCTGCCTGCGGATATACTCCGAGGTCGGCAGGATCTTCATGCGATCGGTGCACCAGCGGAAGCTCCGCGACGGCGAGGGGTAGCCGCGCCCGATCAGGTTGACCCAGAACGTATGATCGAGGTGAGGAGCGGTGATCTCGACGTCGACGGGGAGCCGGAGGGCCGAGGCGGCCTCCTTGAAGCGCTCCATGGTTCGTTGGATGTGGCCGACGACGAGGGGCGATTCGACCAGGGTATCGTTCGCCACCACGTAGACGCGCCGGAGCCGCTCGGAGCGCGGCAGCCCCAGCAGCATCTCCAGGACGAGGTGCACGACGACGGTGGAGTCCTTGCCGCCGGAGTAGCCGATGATCCAAGGATGTACGTGCGGCTGGCGGTATTCATCCAGAAGCTCGTTGCGGACACCCTCAAGCTTGCGGGCAAGCGTGTCGTCGAGCAGCTCGAGCGCCGCCGCGGAACCCATGACGATCTCCCCCAATCTGTGGGGCCTATCCCTACTCCTCCAGACTAGGGATAGGCAATCGGCGATACCATCCCAGGTCGACAGCAACTGATCGCTTCTCCCGGCCACGCTCGTGGCGAGCGACCAGCCTGTGGTTGCTTCTCCGCTTACGCGAGAGGCAATGTCTGTTCAATCCGAAAGCCGACCGAGATCTGTGATGTTCGTCACAGGCTCATGACCGCCGTGCGCTCGTGCAGTCGGCGCTCCCAGCGCGCCGCTCAGCGCGGAGGTCCCTTCATGTTGCGTGGCTTACGTGCCGTGACGAGCTACCTCGCATGGCGGCCTACAGAGAGCCCGGTCGACGACGTTTCCTCCCGTCTGTGACGGCCCAACCGCGGCTCCGCCAGGGCCACGAGCTCGCGGAAGCCCAGAGCCGGCAGCCTCGGCACGTCACGCGACCTCGATCTGCTGCACCCCTACAATGCGCGGCAGGCGATCTCTAAGGCTGGCGTCCTCCTCGAGCACCAGCTCGGCGACCTCCTT
>CAVTJL010000004.1:0-1827269 GCA_963735065.1 uncultured Alphaproteobacteria bacterium
CGGATACCACTCCTCCCGCAGCAGCTCGCTGAGCGGCCACAGACAACCCTCCGGCAGAGCATCCACCGCCTCGGCCTCGCCGAAAAGCCGAAAATCGCGGGCGGCGGTCCCGCGCGCCTGACCTTGGAGCCGTGGGATGCCAGTCCGCAGGTCGCGGCGCAGGCTGGGCGTCAGCTTGTCCTCGATCACGTCGCGGGACGACCGACGGTGCTCGTCCATCCAGCGCGGGCTCGGTAGCGGCCGAATAGGTGACTTGAGACAATCCTCGATGATCGTCCGCAGATGGCTGCGGACAGCGTCGCGCTCACTGTTCCCCAAACCCTCGACCTCCTCGATCAGATGGGTGAGGTCGAGCGACACACGGGGCCGTGTCTCGGCCAGCCGCCGCAGCGCTCGTGCCTGATCACGCGTCCACGCGCAGAAGCCGTGCTCGTAGAGGTCGTCCAGGCTCGCTGCCATGACGGTCTCACCTCGCTGCATTCACCCTATCGCATCCCCTCGCAACGCCTTTGAGCGGCTTTCCCGGTCGCGCTAACACGGGTGAGATCTCGCCGCAAAAATCAATCTCGGATTGAAATTCGCCATTGACGCTAGGCCCAAGTACCTATACATAGACCCACATGCCTCGCGTGCTCACCCGTTCCCCCATCAAGATGCCCGGCACCCGCCAGTGCCGGCTCGCCCGACGTCTCGCCGCCGGTCTCTCCCCGGCCGAGATCAGAAGGCTCGACACGGCAACGGAGGAGGACATCGAGGCTTTTGTCAGTGACCGGGACCTCTCCCGCCTGGTCGACCAGTACGCCGCCGTCCGTGACCTTCCCCTGCCCGAGCGGCAGGCCCGCCTGTTCGAGACGGCGTGGCTGGAGCTCTCGAGCCTCATCGACGTCGGCGATCGTCGCGCCATGCTCTTCGTCGTCTACCAGGCCAACCGGGCCCGGCACCCGGTGAGGCACCTCGTCAAGCTGGTGGTCGAGCGCTTCGAGAGCGTGCGCCAGCCCTACGAGCGGCGCGACACGCCAGCGCCCGCCGGCTCCTCGCCCGAGACGATGCAGGGCTACGGCCAGCATCCGCTGGGCCCGGCGCAAGAGGCCATCAACCGCCTCGTCGACTTTCTGCCGGCTCAGGCGGGCGAGGCTGTTCTTGTCGGGGCCGAGCTCGAGCCGGCAGCGGCCGAGGCTCCCGTCGAGGAGCCGGTCGCGACAACCGAAGAAATTCCCGTCGGCGATGCTGGCGATCCCGCCTCCGCCGACGACGAGCCCCTTTCACCGCTCGCCGCCATGGCCCGGGCCAACCCGGCGCTTGGCGGAGTGGATCATCGGGCGCATCGAGAAGCGCCTCGCCGAGCTCGGCGCCGAAGAGCCCGAGCCCGACGACCCGAGAAGGATCGCCGGCCGAAAACCCCTCGGCCCTTAACCGACAAAAGACAAAAAAGCCTGTCCGAGCGCGTCGCGATCTTATTGATCGGGGCGGCGCTGGTGCTGGCTAGAGGCTCCGGGCCAGGGTCTCGAGAAGCCGGTCGATGTCGGCTTCGTCGTTATAGAGGTGTGGCGTGACGCGCAGCCGGTCGCCGCGCTGGCTCACATGGACCTGGGCGGCGGCGAGGCGGGCGAGCAGGTCGGCGGGTGCCTGGGGTGGCAGGCGGAGGCCCAGGAAGTGGCCGGCGCGCTGGCTCTCGGGCACGGCCTCGAGGCCCAGGGCGGCGGCGCGGGCGACGATGGCGCGGCTCGTCGCGGCGAGCGTGCGGGCGACGGCCTCGGGTGTCCAGGTCAGCAAAAGCTCGAGGGAGGCGATGCTGGCGGGCATCAGCGCGAAGTTGGAGCGCTCGCCCACATCGAAGCGCCGTGCGCCCGGCTGGTAGCCTTCCTGGTAGTCGATGAGGCGGGAGAAGTCCTCGGAGCCCGCGCGGGCGATCCAGCCCTCCTCGAGCGGCAGGCCCTGCTGGCGCTCCGGGGCCACGTAGAGATAGCCCAGGCTGTAGGGGCCCAAGAGCCACTTGTAGCCGCCGCAGACGAGGAAGTCGGGGCGCACTTTGGTCACGTCGAGGGGCAGGGCGCCCAGCGACTGGGTGACGTCGAGGACGAGCGCGGCGCCGATGGCCCGGCAGCGCTCGCCGATGCGGGCGAGGTCGAGGAGCCTTCCGTCGGTCCAGCGGCAATGGGGCAGGGCGGCGATGGCCACCCGCTCGTCCAGGGCCGCCAGCACGGCCGCGGTGAGGTCGCCGTCCTCGCCGGCCTCGACGGTGAGCACGCTGCCGCCGCGCTCCTGGGCGAGCCTGCGCCAGGGATAGACGTTCGAGGGGAACTGGTCGGCCAGGACGAGGATGCGCCGGCCCTCATCGAGGGGCAGGTTGGCGGTGGCGACGGCGATGCCGTAGCTCGCGGCGGGCACGATCGCGATGTCGCCGGCCTCGGCCCCGACGAGCCGGGCGAAGAGCCCGCGGGCGCGCTCGCTCTCGGTGAAGAAGTCGGCCGGGCGCACGCTCCAGGGCCGGCCCTTGCGGCGCAGCCCGGCCTCGCCCGCGGCGATCGAGGCCTGGGGCAGGGGGGTCATGTAGGCGGCGTTGAGGTAGGCGACCTCGCGCGGGATGTCGAAGAGGTCGCGGCAGGTCGGAAGGAGGGTCAAGGGGGCGTGTCCGGGCGGTCGGGGGAGGAGGCGGAAACCGTGCTTGCCAGACGGCGCCCGGCCGGGTCAACTCCGCCGCGCCCCGACCCGCCACCCGCGAGCGAGCCCATGGCCAACGACCTGACGATCGTCTTCGACCTCGGCGGCGTGCTGATCGACTGGAACCCGCGCCACCTCTACCGCAAGATGCTGACCGACGAGGAGGCGATCGAGCGCTTCCTCCTGGAGGTCTGCAGCCCGGCCTGGAACCTCGCGATGGACGCGGGCCGCCCCTTCGCCGAGGGCGTGGCCGAGCTGGTCGCCAAGCACCCCGAGAAGCGCGAGCTGATCGAGGCCTACCACGAGCGCTGGATCGAGATGGTGGGCGGCCCGATCGCTGAGACCGTGACGCTCCTCGAGGCGCTCGATGCCAAGGGCCTGCCGCTCTACGGGCTCAGCAACTGGTCGATCGAGACCTTTGCGCTGGTGCGCCACGCCCCGGACTACGCCTTCCTCGACCGCTTCCGCCACATCGTGGTCTCGGGCGAGGTCGGCATGGTCAAGCCGGATCGGGCCATCTACGACCATCTCCTGGGCATCGTCGGCCGGCCGGCCGGGAGCTGCCTCTTCATCGACGACAACGCCCTCAACATCGAGGCGGCCCGGGCGCTGGGCTTCCGCACCCATCACTTCGCCGGTGCCGAGGGGCTTCGTGCGGCGCTGGCCCAGCAGGGGCTGCTCGGCTGAGCGGGCATGGTGCCGGCCGGCGCGGCCTGATGGGCCTGCTGCGGTGGGGCCTTTTGCTCGTTGCCGTCGTTCTGGTGGTGGGGCTGGGCGGTCTCGGCTGGCTCGCCTTCGGATCGCTGCCGAGCTACCGGGGCGAGGTGGCGGTGACGGGCCTCGATGCGCCCGTCCGGATCGTGCGTGACGCGCACGCCATCCCCCACATCATGGCGGGAAGCCCGCGCGACGCCTATTTCGGCCTCGGCTACGTCCATGCCCAGGACCGGCTCTGGCAGCTCGAGATGCACCGGCGCATCGGCCAGGGCCGGCTCGCCGAGGTGCTGGGTCCGGCGGCCCTGCCGGTCGACCGCTTCATCCGCACCCTCGGCCTCTATCGGCTGGCCCAGGCGAGCGAGAGCCATCTCTCGGCGCAGGCGATGAGCTATCTCCAGGCCTATGCCGACGGCATCAACGCCTTCGTCAGGACGAGCCGCAAGCCGCTGCCGCCCGAGTTCCAGATCCTGCGCACCGGCTTCGCGCCCTGGACGGTGGCCGACAGCCTCGTCTTCCTGCGCCTGATGGCGGTCGATCTTACCAGCCACTGGCGGGAGGAGCTGCTCCGCGCGCGGCTGGCACGCCGCCTCAGCCCCGAGCAGCTGGGCGATCTCTGGCCCGCGACGCCGCCCGACACGCCGACCACGCTGGCCGCCTACCGTCGCGCGCTGCACGGCCTGCCGCTGGATCGGCTGGCGGCGCTGGTGCCGCCGCCGGTGCTGGCCGGCATAGGCTCCAACATCTTCGTGCTGAGCGGAGACCGGACCGCCTCCGGCGCGCCGATCCTCGCCTCCGACCCGCACCTCGCCCTCCAGGCGCCGGGGATCTGGTATCTGGCCCATCTCGAGGCGCCGGGCCTTTCGGCGATCGGCGGCACCATGGCGGCGGCACCGATCATCATCATCGGCCGCAACCGCGACGTCGCCTGGGGCCTCACGACGACCGAGGGCGCCACCCAGGACCTCTTCATCGAGCGCGTCGATCCGAAAGACCCGGGCCGCTACCTCACGCCCGACGGAACGGCACCCTTCATCGAGCGCCGCGAGGAGATAGCGGTGCGTGGCCAGGCGCCGGTGCCGCTGCGCATCCGCGCCACGCGACACGGCCCGGTGATCTCCGACCTCGTGGGCTCCGTCGACGGCAGCTCGGGCGAGGTCCTTGCGCTCGCCTGGCCGGCGCTCAGGGAGGACGACGTCACGGTCGAGTCCGGGTTCGATCTCGCGGTCGCCCGCAATGCCGAGGAGGCGCGCCAGGCGCTCCGCCACCTCGCGGCCCCCGAGCAGAATGTGGGCTTCGCCGACCGCTTTGGTCACACGGGCTTTCTTGCCGCGGGCCTCGTGCCGATCCGCAAGAAGGGCGACGGGCGCCTGCCCGTGCCCGGCTGGACCGGGGAGTATGACTGGACCGGCTTCATCCCCTTCGACCAGCTGCCGCAGGCCATGGACCCGCCCTCCGGCCTCTTCATCAACGCCAACAACCGCGTGGTGGGCCCCGACTATCCCTACACCATAGCCGTCGACTGGCCGCCCGCGCTGCGGGCGCGGCGGCTGGAGGAGCTGCTCGGCGACGCCAAGGGGGTCACGCTGGATCGTGCGCGTGCCGTGCAGCTCGACATCGTCTCGACCCTGGCCAAGGACTTCCTGCCCTTCCTCCTCGCCGTGAAGCCGGCGGACGCGGACGAGCGGGCGATCCTGGACGGGCTCGGGCATTGGGATCGGGTGACGTCGGCGGAGCGCTGGGAGCCGCTGGTCTTCATCGCGTGGTACGATGCGCTGGCGCCCCGCATCTATGCCGACGAGCTCGGGCCCCTCTTCGATGCCTACCGGGGCATGCGGCCCGACTTTCTCTATCGCGTGCTGACCCGGCGCCAGGTCTGGTGCGACGACGTCGCGACGCCGGAGGTGGAAACCTGCCCGGAGCAGGTGGAGCGTGCCTTCCGCGACGCGGTCGGGATGCTGCGCGAGCGCTATGGGGACGACTGGCGGCAATGGCGCTGGGGAGCTGCGCATCCGGCCGTCATGGCGCATCGACCGTTCCATTCGGTTCGGCCGCTGCGGCGCCTTTTCGACATCGTCCGCGAGGTCGGCGGCGACGGCAGCACGGTCGACGTGGCCCCGCCCGGCGCTGTCGACCCACGATGGCCTTTCGCGACGTCCCATGGTCCGGGCCTGCGTGTGCTGGTCGACATGAGCCGTCCCGACAGCGCCCTGTTCGTGGCCGCCACGGGCGAGTCCGGGCACCCCCTCTCGCGGCACTATGCGGACCTTACGAGGCTCTGGCGGGAAGGGCGCTACGCATCGATGAGCATGGCCGAGAGCGACTTCGAGCGAGGCGCCTTGGGTGATCTCCGCTTGGTTCCCGAGGCCCGACGCGGAGCAGATCGTCCTTGATTCCTCTTGGAAACAGAGGGAATCTCTCATTTCTCGACGCTCGCGGGAGAAGTCGGCGATGTCGCAGGGGCAGATAAGCTTCGGCGCCAGGCTCCGGGCGCTGCGCATGGCGAACGGCATGAGCCAGGTCGAGCTGGCCCGCCGCGTCGGCCGCCATCAGACGACGATCGGCCCCTATGAGAGGGATGAGTACACGCCGTCGCGTGACATCGTGGAGCGGCTGGCCAGCGTTCTCGACACGACGCCGGAGTACCTCCTGTTCGGACGCGATGCGCAGCGCAGCACAATCTGGCTCGAAGGTCGCCTCGGGCCGGCCGGGATCCTTTCCTCCGACGGGCCCGACCAGAGCGGGCCTATGCGCCTGAAGGACGATCAGCTCACGGCTTTCCGCCTCGACAACTCCGCGATGGCGCCGGCCTATCGGCAAGGGAGCATCCTCGTCGCTTTCGCAGCCGCGAACGAGCAGCCGGAGGCGCTGTGCGGCGAGGCGGCGGTCGTCGAGCTGGCGGACGGTCGCGTGCTCTTCCGCCGTCTGATGCCCTCATCCGACCCATCGCTCTTCGATCTTGCCGCGACCGAGGGGCCGACGCTGAGGGGTATTGCGGTGCTGCGTGCTCGGCGCGTTCTTGGCGTACTGCATCCCGAAGCATTCGCGCCTCGCGATACGGGTCGCGCATAGAGCCACGATCGTGCGGTTGATGGGAATTTCTCTTTTCTCTGGAAGTTTAAAATATCCCGAGTATTTTAGCCAAAACCGGCAAGCGACCGATCAACGAGGTCCCGTTCGATCGCGAGCGCCCTGGAGAGGACGACCATGAATCAAGTCGCGAGCAAGGTGATCGGCCGCGGCACCGGCGGCAGGAGCCGGGCGCTCGACGTCGATCATCATGTGAGCCTGCGCATCCGCCAGCGTCGAATCATGCTCGGGCTGACACAGCAGCAGATGGCCGAGCTGATCGGCGTCACCTACCAGCAGGCGCACAAGTACGAGACGGGCATCAACCGGATCTCGGCAGGCCGGCTCTACCAGATCTCCCAGGCACTCGGTGTCGACATCAGCTACTTCTTCGATGACATCGATCCGGACCGCGACAACAAGCCGAAGCCGGCGGAGATGATGCCGCAGCAGCGCATGCTGCTGGAGCTGGCGCGGAACTTTGCGAGCATCGGCAACCGCAAGCACCAGGATGCCATCTGCAACCTCGCGCGGGTTCTGGCGGGCAGCGATCGCGAGGCTGCTTCCTCCTCCTCCTGACGGCCCGGTCCGGCGTCGAGTCCACTCACGCTCGACGCTGGGCGCGTGCTAGCTCGATGATGCGCAATGTCTCGCTCCAGAGACCGAGCGCCTTGATCTCCTCGCGGTCGAACCAGCGCGTCTCGGCTGCGTCGCTGCCTGCGACCGGCTCGCCCGGAGCGGCGTCCGCGCTGACGTCGATGAGAGTGTAGTGGTAGCGGACGCGGCCGTCGTCGTCGCGCTCGATCAGGTCGACGGCGGCGATCACCTCGGGCCGCTCGAGGGTGAGGCCTGTCTCCTCCAGGACCTCGCGCCGGGCCGCCTCCTCGACGGTCTCGCCCAGCTTTTGGGCGCCACCCGGCAGGGACCATTGGCCGGCACGTGGCGCCTTGCCTCGACGGATCAGCAGCACCCGCTCGTCGCGCCAGATGACGGCGCCGACGCCGACGAGAGGGCGGTCGGGATATTCTCGGCTCATCGCGATCGCTCCTCGTCAGACCAGCACGGCACCGATCGCCGCCAGCTGCTCAACACGGTCCTCATAGATGGCGCCTGCGGTCACGAGGCCGATCAGCGGCACGTTGCCGAGCACCTCCTGCACGATGGCCACCTCCTCCGTGCCCGGACCGAACAGGCGGCGGCCGCGGTCGCGCGTCGTGAAATAGAGAACGGCGCCGGGCGACGCCCCATCCAGCCGGCGCCGCAGCTCGCCCAGTGAGGCCTTCAGGTGGCGCTGGGCGCTTGCCGCGTCGTTTCGCATGAGGAGCAGCCGATCACCGCGGAGCACGCCCTGGGCGAGCACGATCGAGCGGCTCCGGGGATCGAGTTGGGCCAGACGCTCGATCACCCGGTTTCGGCTTGGGCCCTCATCGCCCACCCAGATCTGTTGCAGCAGCCGCGACGGATCGCGGCGCAGCAGATCGCCGGCGCGAGCCTCCAGCACATCGAGCGCAGGGGCATCGTCGAGAGATCGGATCTCTCGGCCAAGCCGCGCCGTTATCCTGCAGGCGGGGCCGAGTGGTGTGCAGCCGTGGTTGAGGAACGGCAGGGCTAGCTGAGCGCTGTCGATCAGCACGCCCGAGAGCGTGCCGGCCGTGACGCCGCTTGCAAGCTGAACAGGATTGCTGCCGGGCGAGACGACCCCTCCGACGAGGAATGCCTCGCTCTGTCGCGCCAGCGTGCCGAGTGCCCGGTCAAGATTGTCAATTCTGGGATCGGCATGGACCAGCGCCGTTGCGGCGTGTCGGCCGAGCGTCTGGGGCAGGTGGGTGTCGAAGACGTGGAAGCTCCCTGCCGGCAGCCGACCGAGCAGCACGGCGATGCCGCCGGGTGCCGGGAGCTCGCGCTGGCCCGCGATCACGGCCTGACCGCTGGCGCCGATCCAGGCGGCGACGCCCGTGCCCTGGCGGAGCCCATGCAGGATCGCATCAGCCATCTCGCCCAGCGGGTCACCCATATAGACGAAGCCGAGATTGGCGCCCTCGGGAAGGGGATCCAGCTGGGCGAGGCAGACGCTCAGCGCACGCCCCCAATCTGGGCCGGTCGCGTAGGCGGCGCGAAAGGTCAACCCCGGCGCCCCGTCGCGCGCAGGCGAATCGTGCTGAATTCTACTAACACGCGATAAGTCTTGACATCATTATCCAAATACGCGAACGTCCTCGGGCGCTGCTCGGCGCAGGGCATATGGCTCGAGGCCGAGGGCGTGCTTGACTGATGAGATGGGACCCTGGGGGGACTGTTCGAGAGAGCAGTCCCCTTTCTTTGACGCGTCGATCGTTCTGGGGCCGCGCCTTTCAATTGTCTAAGGCGAAAGCTCGTCAGGGGAATTTCTCGTTCTGCTTGATAAGCCCGTCCGGCTGCCATACCCTCACACCCCGATGCGCGTCTCGTGACGACCCGCGCCGCGACGGCCCTGAGCGACGAACGGAGACGATGGCAAGGGTAGTCGTCCTCGACGACCGCGTCACCAATCGGAACATTCTCACGCGGTTGGCCACGTCGGTCGAGGAGGGGCTTCAGGTGGCGGCCTTCCGGACGCCGCGCGAGGCGCTGGACGCGCTGATCGGCGGCCTTGCCGTAGACCTGATCATCACCGACTACAACATGCCGGAGATCGATGGGGCGGGCTTCATCCGGACAGTGAGGCGGCTGCCGGCGCTGGCCGACGTCCCGATCATCGTCGTGACGATCTATGAGGATCGCGACTATCGCTATAACGCGCTCGAGGCCGGCGCCACCGACTTCCTGCTCAGCCCGGTCGATCACCTGGAATTCCGCGCGCGCGCCCGCAATCTCCTGACGCTGCGCCGCCAGCAGCTGCTTCTGGCGGAGCGGGCGGCCGACCTGGAGCGCACGCTTCTCACGCGGACCGAGAGCGAGGCCCTTGCCGCGAGCCAGCCGCTCGACGGGCTGATCGAGGCGCTGCCGGCGGCGTTGAGCGCGGTCGACAGGGAGGGACGCTTCCTGCTCGTTAACCGAGCGCATGCTCGGCTCTTCGGCGTTGAGCCAGCGGATGCCGTGGGCCGCACCATCACCGAGGTCTGCGGCGAGGATTACGCGACGCGCCAGCTCGTGCTGAACGAGAAGGTGCTGGAGACGGGGGACCCGCTCGTCTCCACCCATTCCGAGATGTGGCCTGCGGTCGACGGCGCCCGGCAGTTGGTCGTGAGCAAGGGCCCCTTGCGGGACGGCAGCGGGCGCGTTGCAGGGGTCGTTACCGTCACGCTCGATGTCGGTGATCTGTTGCCAGGCGAGCGGGGTCACGAGATGCGCCCGGTCGGTAGCGGGCAGGCGCTTCCGCCGCTCGCGATCTTCCGCGACCGCCTGGAGCGCGAGATCGCTCGCGCCAGGCGCCACGAGGAGCTGCTGGCACTTCTTCACGTCGACATCGATCGGTTCAAGGGGATCAACGACGCATTTGGCGTGGCCTTCGGCGACCGCCTCCTCGAGGCTGTGGCCGAGCGCTTCGCCTCGAGGCTGCGCGAGACGGATTCGGTCACGCATCTGCACTCGGACGAGTTTCTCGTCCTGCAGACCGGCATCAAGCGCGCCGATGACGCAGGTGAGCTGGCGCGGCGGCTGAGCGAGGCATTCGCCGAGCCGTTCCTCGTCGGGTCGCGCGAGGTGCATCTCAGCGCCAGCATCGGCCTCACCCTTTTCCCGGGCGACGGCAAGGCCGCAACCACGCTGCTCAAGAACGCCGAGCTTGCCATGTATCGGGCAAAGGCAGCGGGTCGTGACTGCTACCGCTTCTTCGCGCGCGAGATGAACCTCGCAGCACGGCGCGCCGTGACGCTCGAGCGCGAGCTCCGTCAGGCCCTGGCAGGCGATCAGTTCGTGATCCACTACCAGCCGCAGATCGACCTCCGGTCCGGGCGGCTGGTCGGGGCGGAGGCACTGGTGCGTTGGCGTCACCCGCATCGTGGGCTCGTCCGGCCCGGAGAGTTCATCGGCCTGGCCGAGGAGATCGGCCTGATCGCCCCTCTCTCCGCCTGGGTGCTGCGAAAGGCATGCCTTCAGCATCGCGCGTGGCGCGAGCGCGGCCTGATCCAGGGCCAGCTATCGGTCAACCTCTCCCCGGTCCAGTTCCGTGAGCGGGGTGTCGAGCTCATGATCGAGCGGGTGCTCAAGGAGACAGGGCTCGAGCCCGAGGCGCTGGATGTCGAGCTTACGGAGCATGCGGTGATCGAGAACAGCCAGGCTGCGGCGGCGAGCCTGCGCTACCTGCATCAGCTGGGCGTCAGCCTGTCGATCGACGACTTCGGCACGGGCTACGCGTCGCTCGCCTACGTCAAGCGGCTGCCGGTGCAGCGTCTCAAGATCGACCAATCGTTCGTGCAGCATCTCGAGCAGGGCGCCAACGACGAGGTCATCGTCGCGGCGATCGTCAATCTCGGACACAGCCTCGGCCTCAAGGTCATCGCCGAGGGCATCGAGACGAAGGGCCAGCTCGAGCGCCTCGAGCGTCTCGGCTGCGACGAGGGGCAAGGCGATCTCTTGGGGCCGCCCTATGACGCGGTCGACTTCGAGGAGCGTGTTCTCGGTGCGAAGCCCGGCACGGCTGGCCGCTGAGCCTCCGTCGCGGGGGGCCAATCGAGCGGACCGCGCTCGCGCGCCGACGGGCGAGATCGGCCGCATCGCGCGCTGGCTGAGGGCAAGGCTCGCCGGGCGACCCGACAGCGAGCACGAGCAGGCGCTCATCCGCCTCGTCATCTTTGCGCTCGCCTTCGTCTTCGTGATGCTCGTGCCGCCCGATCCGACGAGCGACGCAACCGTCCTCGCGTTGGCGATACCTCTTTATCTGGCCGTCACGGCGGCGGCCCTCGCCATTCTTGGCCACATCCTCCTCAGACCGGACGCCAACCCGGTGCGTCGCGTTCTGGGCATGCTGATCGACAATATTGCCTGCAACGGCGTGATGCTGATCGGCGGGCCGTCGGCGATGGTCTTCTTTCCACTGCTCCTGTGGACGATCCTCGGCCACGGCTTTCGGTTCGGCCGCGGCTATCTCGTCGGCGCTGCTGCCACGGCCATCGTCTGCTTCGGTGCCGTCGTTCGCTTCGGGCCGGGGTGGGAGTCGGTGCCCTATCTCGATGTCGGGCTTCTCTTCTCGCTGATCCTGTTGCCGGCCTACTTTTGGATACTGCTCGGCAAGCTAACCGACGCCGTCAGCCGTGCAGAGGAAGCGAGCCGTGCCAAGAGCCAGTTCCTCGCCACGATGAGTTACGAGTTCAGAACCCCGCTCAACGCCGTGATCGGGATGAGCGATCTCTTGAGGACGACGAGCCTGGATGCCGAGCAGCGGGGCATGGTGGGGACAATTCGCGGTGCCGCCGGCAGCCTCCTGGCCCTGGTCAACGACCTGCTCGACATTGCCAGCATCGAGGCCCGGCGCCTGACGGTCGAGCCGGTACCGTTCAGCCTCGCGCGCGAGCTCGCAGGCCTTCGTGCCATGCTCCACCCACAAGTGAGGGACAAAGGCCTCTATCTGAGGCTGCGCTGGCATCCCGATACCCCATCGGACCTGATCGGCGCCGCGGAGCCACTGCGCCGCATTCTCCTCAACCTCACAGCCAACGCGATCCGCTTCACGGCGCGGGGCGGCGTGGTCATCGAGGTGGTGCCGCTCGAGCTGACGCCTGTGCAGGTCCGCTTGCGGTTGGTCGTCCGTGACACGGGGATAGGCATCCCGGCCGAGCGCCAGAAGGAGATCTTCGAGCGTTTCACCCAAGCTGACACTGAGACGCGCCGACGCTTCGGAGGCACCGGCCTCGGCCTCGCCATCGCCCGTGACCTCGCGACCCTGATGGGAGGCCGGATCGGAGTCTCGAGCACGCCGGACGAGGGCTCGGCCTTCTGGGTGGAGCTGCCCTTCGCGCGGGCAGATCGGCCTGCCGATCCACCCGGCGATCCGCGGGAGGGCAGCGTGATTGTCGCCGGCGGCGGCGACGCTCTTCTTTGCCGTCTCCAGCGTCTCGGCTTTCTCGCCTTGCCGGCGCGCGGCGTCGAAGGGGTGGGGCGCCGGCTACGGTCGACGACCGGCCGGGTCGCGATCCTGCTCGGTCCCGACGGCATGGACATCGAGCCGGCCGAGCTGGCGGCACGTCTGGCCGCGGACGGCGGAGCAGGGCCGGTCGACATCCTGACCCTGGGAGACGGCTGGAGCCCGAGCCCCGACGTCACCCTGGCCGATCTGCCGGCTGCGATTGATGACCAGAGGCTGGCCGCCTGCCTCGCCGCAGCGCTCGCGAGACAGGAGCAGACGCCGCCGGCGGAGGCGGCGGAGGGGGCCGCTGCGTTTCGCGCGCGCCGCCCGGGCAGAATCCTGCTCGCCGAGGACATTCGCACCAACCAGCAGGTGATCGGCGCCATTCTCGGGCGAGCGGGCCACGAGGTCGTGATCGTCGCGAGTGGCGACGAGGTGCTGGAGCGGCTCGAGACGGAGCGCTTCGACCTCGTCCTCACCGACATCAACATGCCGGGCATGAGCGGCTTTGAGCTGATCAAGCTCTTGCGCTTCGCGCATCCGGCCTCGACCCTGCCGCCGATCGTGGCGCTGAGCGCCGATGCCACCAGGGAGGCAAGGGCCACCGCCGAGGATCTCGGCTTCAGCGGCTATATGACGAAGCCCGTCGACGCCGTGGCGCTGGTGGAGGCCCTCGACGACCTCATGGTCCCAGCAACCAAGCCGCTCGCCGCCGCACCGCGCGCGATCCCGCCTATTGGTGCCGACGCAGGTACTGCGCTGACCCTCGATCGTAGCAAGCTGGACGCCTTGCGCCGCCTCGATGACGACGGGACCTTTGTGGTCGGCCTCATGCGCGACTTCGTGGCCGATGCCGAGGAGCTGACCGAACGGCTGGACGTTGCCGTCGCCGAGGACGATGTCAGGAGCTTTCGCGATCTGGCGCACGCGCTTCGGAGCAGTGCCGCGCATCTCGGAGCTCAGGCCCTGGTCGAGCGGACGCTGGCATGGCGGCAGCTCGATGCTGCAGCGCTCGCATCGCGCGGACCCGAGGAGATGGCGGCGCTCCGACGGGTCCTTGCCGAGCTGCGGGCGGCGTTGGATGCCTATCGGGCGGAGCTCGTCGCCTCGCCGAGCGACACCGCCCGCGACTGACACGATCGCGCTGCCTTACCGAGCGGCGCGTCGGCGCTCCTGAAGGCGGGCCAGGACATCCATGCGGCGCAGCTCGGTCGATCCCAGCTCCATGGCCAGCTCGATCCACAGATCAACGATCGCGAGCAGCTCCTGGCGGCCGACCGGATCGACCCGCTTGCAGGCACGGCGCAGCGTTCTGAGCATCGGGAACCGCTGGTCGTTCGCCGACACGAAGCGCTCGAGCGCAGCCTCCGCCTCGCCAGGCTCGCATACGACGTCGATCAGCCCCATGGCGTGGAGCTCGTCCGCGCTCCTGGTCCGGCCATCCTCGATCAGCTCGCGTGCCTGACGCTCGCCGAGCCGTCGCTTGAGGAAGCTGAACGCGCCCATGCCGGGAAAGAGGTTGAAGAGAACCTCCGGCAGGCCGAACCGCGCGTCGCGCTCGGCGATGACGATGTCGTTTGTGAGCATCAACTCGAGACCGCCGCCAATCGCATCACCCTTCACGAGCGCCACGGTCAGTATCGGCAAGTCGAGCGCGTAGTAGTTGTCGTAGAGGACGTCGATGCAGCGATAAGCGTAGGAGGTGAGGGTGGCACGGTCGCCTGCACGGATGCAGCGCGTGAAGAACGCAAGGTCGCCGCCGAGGCTGAACGCTCCCGCCGCCGCCGAGGTCCACACGAGGTAGCGCACGGGCATCTCGGCGGTCGGGCGATCATCAAGAACCGCTTTCAGACGGAGCTGCAGCTCGCGCGAGTCATCGACAAGGGCGGGGGTGTAGCAGGCGCGCTCATGATGGTGCATCTCGGCCCAAAGGATCCCGGTCCGGGAGTCGAGCCTGCTCGTCAGCGTCGGAAGCTCATACTCGACGCTTCCGCCGGGGCCCGGAACCGCTGGAAGCGAGGGGGAGCTCGGCAACCCGACCCGCCAGCGCGGGCGATTGTCGTTATCGACTGCTCCGATCATGCCCCTGAGCTCGTGGATCGATGTTGCCATTGTCGTTCTCCCGCACGCGGCGGCTCGTGCGCTGCTGAGGTTAGGACCGCCACGGTCACTGACGCCTATCGCCAGTATTGGTATTATCGTTTTTTAACTGCAGCAATGACTTTCGTATCACTGTTCTAGTAGTTTTGTAGGAGAAAAATCTATTAATAACGATAGAATTTTATCTTTCTTTGATGCAAGCGTCGGCGGCGGGCGGTCTGGTCCTGCCGTCAGAGAGCATCATCCGACGCCAGTCTTAATGCGCGGTTAACCGAGCCGAAGAGTCGTGTCGGGACGATCAGCCCCAGGGACCACGTCCGCGACGCAGCGGGCGGCGCATCACCAGAGCGAACCCGATGCCGATCAGGAAGCCGCCGATATGGGCCCACAGAGCGACCCCTGTCTCAAGGCCGAGCAGGGCGGTGGCGAGCTGGAAGACGAACCAGAAGCCCAAGAGCCAGCGAGCGCGCACATAGTGGAAGAACATGCAGCTGATCGGAACGAAGATGAGGATGCGAGCGTAGGGGAAGAGCACGAGGTAGGCGCCCAGCACCCCTGAGATGGCGCCGCTGGCCCCGATGACGGGCGTGGTGGAGGCGGGATCGGTGGCTATCTGAGCCAGCGCTGCCGCCAGGCCGCCTGCCAGATAGAGCAGGACATAGCGTAGGTGGCCGAGGCGATCCTCGACGCTCTGGCCGAAGATCCAGAGATAGAGCAGATTGCCGGCAATATGCAGCCAGCCGCCGTGCAGGAAGAGCGAGGTCAGGATCGTGAGCGTTGGCGCCACGCTCCAGATTCCGTGAGCGAGCTGGGCCTGGCCCGTGACGATGGCCGGGATCATGCCCAGGCCCAGGAAGACGGCATGACGGGCCTGTTCCGAGAGGCTCAGCTCCCAGATGAAGGCGGCAACGCAGATTGCCATGATGCTCGCCGTGACGATCGGACGTCGCAAAGGCCGCCCATCGTCCCGCAACGGGATCACCGCAGCTCCGCGTGCGGCACGCCGCCTGCCATGGCGCTGCCGTCGGTGCCTGCCGCGACCGGCGCGTCGTGCCGCGAGCGAGGTGGCTGGGGCAGGGCGGGCTGAGTAAGCACACCGGCCGTTGGTGGCAGCCGGCAGTCCTGGTTGCTCAACCGGTGTCCCCGACAGTGCCCCGTTGGCGGAGCCATCGCTGCAGCTCGATCACCCCGAAGGCCAGCGCACCCACGAGCAGGGGGAGCATGTAGTAGATGGCACGAAAGGCGATGAGCGCGCCGATGACGGCCACCGTCTGCTGGTCATCGGGATTGATGAGCACGAGGACGGCCGATTCGAAGACGCCGAGGCTGCCGGGCACGTGGCTGAGCAGCCCCAATGTGGTGGCTGCAAGAAAGGCCCCCAGCAGCTCAGGATAGCCGAGCCCGAGCTCCGCGGGCATCAGCATCTTGAGCGCGGCAGCGACGGCACAAAGGTCGGCGATGCCGAGCAGGATCTGGACGATCGTGATCCTGGCTCTGGGGAGGACGATCACCTGGCCGCCCAGCCGGATCGGGTGGTGAAACCAGGCGCCCCAGATCAGAAAGGCGAGGACAACGGCCATCAGCAGGCCGCCCAGAGCACGCAGCCCGGTCTCGGGAAGCCCGAGCGCGGCAGCCAGGAGGGTGGGCTCGAACAGCAGGACAAGGCTCCACAAGGTCAGCGCGCCGAGCCCGAAGGTGGTCGTGAAGAAGACCTGCACCTTGGCGATCTCGAACAGCGAGAAGCCGCGTGGAGCGTAGAGCTTGTAGCGTATCGTGGCGCCGACGAAGATCGCGAAGCCGACGGAATGGGCGATCGACTGGGTGATGAACGAGTAGAGGGCCACCACGGCTGGTGACAGGCGGCGCCCGATGAACCAGATGGCGTAGAGCTCGTAGCCGAACAGCGCCACGAAGCTGAGCATGGTCGCGAGGATCGCAAGAAGGATCGGCCTGAGCGAGATGCGCGCCAGCTCGATGCCGAGCTGACGCAGGCTGACGTGGCTCATCCAGCGATGCAGCACCCAGATCGCCAGCACGAACATCGCGATGCCCACGACGGCTGAAAGGGCGTTCTTGACGCGTCGGGTCGACAGAAGCCGCATGGCTGCTGCCAGAAGGCCGGCATCACGCGGATGGTTGCCTGTCGCGCTCACCTGTCCTGCTTCATGGGGCTCGGCGCCTGTCGGGGTCGCCGCGCCCGGGATAGGCCGCCGCCTCCCCAGCGACCCTTATCGACCGCGCGCGGTCGGGTTGCATCAGGCCAGCGCCGGTGGCGATATGCAAGCGCTCGGGCCTGTGTGGGCCCGGCCGCAGGCGAGCCGGCGACGATGGCCGAGCCTAGAAGGCGCTCTGCTTTTCTTGGAGGAAGGCCCGTTCCTCCGCCGTGCTGGGCCGGCCGAGCACGGCATTGCGATGCGGAAAGCGGCCGAATCGCTCGACGATCTCTCGATGACGGATCGCGTAGTCGATCCACTCGGCGTTGCCGAGGCTGGCAATGAGCCTCTCCGACCGAACCTGGTCCGCCGCATGCTCGCTGTGCTCGAACGGCAGATAAAAGAAGAGACGGCGATCGGGAGAAACCCGCTGGTCGAGGCTGCGATCGACGGCATCGCCCGCTACCTGCCGCGCGATCCGATCGTAGGCAAAGGCGCGGGCGGTGCCCCTGTAGATGTTGCGCGGCACCTGATCGAGCAGGATGCAGAGACCCAACATCGTTTCCTGATCCGCCAGCGCGTGCTCCCATGTGCCATGCGCCGCGGCGCACAGGTCCGCCTCGAACCGCGCGCGCATCTGGCGGTCGACTTCGGGTGTCGGCGTGAACCAGCAGGCCCTTGTCTCGGGCAGGAACCAGAAGTCGAGGAGGGCCTCCATCCTATCGCTCCCGCTCGAGTAGACGCCGGTAGACGAGTCGCTGCAGCGCAGGCAGCAGATAGATGGGAAACTGCGCCATGGCCACATAGACGAGGAAGCGTTCGGGAGCGTGGTCGGCCAATGCCGCCACCACGATGCCGATATTGTTGTTGCCCGCGACGAGGCCGAGGGTCAGCGCCCGGCTCATTCCGAGGCCTGCGAAGGCTAGTCGCCGTGATGGCCTGGAGCCCGAGGTTGAGGCCGAAGACGCAGGCGAGGGCGGCCAGGACGAAGCCAGGGTCGCGCGCGATCATCGGCCCCACGCCATCCATGATCGCGATCGCAAAGACGACGAGGCCGAGAACGGCGGCACCACCCGTCACCTCCCCCCATCGCTCGAGCCTCTCCTTTCCGGCGACCTGGCGGATCAGCGCTGCCACCAGGAAGGAGAGGCCGATCAGAAGGCCGAGCCGGAGCATCAGAGCCCCCACCTCGAGCTCGATGCGGAGATGCGCCAACTTCAGCGCGAGCGGGGGCAGGCTCAGAGGCACGAGGGCCGTCGCGAGCACGGTCACGAGGATAGCCAGGCTGGTGTCGAGGCCGAGCAGGAGGGCGAGGGCGCCGGATGCCATGAGCGGCGCACAGGCGGCCGTGGTCACCATGGCCGAGACCAGCGCGTCCGGCAGGGCGAGCAGCCGGACGGCCAGCAACACGAGGATCGGGCTCAGCACGAGCAGCCAGACGAGCACGCCCAGGATCAGCCAGGTGCGGCGAAGGTCGGCGCGGAGCCGAGCAGCATCGAGGCGCAGCAGGGCGACGATGAAGGGCAGCAGGATCGCGGGCACGAGCAGGGGCTTCAAGGCCGCCGCCAGCGGCTGCAGCAGCAGCCCCACGAAAACGCCCCCAGCGATGACGGGCGTCGCGTGGCGACCGAGCCATGCAAGGGGATGAAGGAGCCTCGGTAGCGGCGTCACCATGCCCCCTCTATAGCCGCCTCTCGCGCCATCGGAACGAGGTTGCTACAAGCGTCTCGCCGACAGCGATCTTCTGGAGCGCCGATGATCCCTCGCTACAGCCGCCCCGAGATGGCTGAGATCTTCTCCCCCGAGACGAGGCTTGGCATCTGGCTCGATGTCGAGCTTGCCGCCGCTCGTGCAATGGCGGACCTGGGCTCGTTGCCCAAGGCCGAGGTCGAGCGGCTGGCGCATCGGGTCGATGTGGAGCGGGCGCGGCTGATCGACCCGGCACGTATCGAGGCCATCGAGGCCGTCACCCGCCACGATGTCATCGCGTTCCTCACCCACGTCGAGGAGGTCTGCGGCATCGAGGCGCGCCACCTCCATCTCGGCATGACCTCCTCGGACCTGCTGGACACGAGCCTCGCCGTGCAGCTCAAGCGCGCGAGCGACCTTCTCCTCGGCGATCTCGACCGGCTGCTCGAGGTGCTGAAGCGGCGGGCCCACGAGCACAAGCTCACGGTGACGATGGGGCGCAGCCACGGCATCCATGCCGAGCCCACAACGTTCGGCGTCAAGCTCGCGGGCTTCTATGCCGAGTTCGCCCGCAACCGGGCACGCATGGCGAGCGCGCAGGCAGAGATAGCGACATGCGCGATCTCCGGTGCCGTCGGCACGTTCGCCAACATCGACCCCCGGGTGGAGGAGGCCGTGGCGAGAAGGCTTGGGCTCGAGCCCGAGCCGGTCTCGACCCAGGTCATCCCACGGGACCGGCATGCGAGCTTCGTCGCGACGCTCGGGGTGATCGCCAGCTCGGTCGAGCGGATCGCGACGGAGGTCCGTCACCTGCAGCGCACGGAGGTCGGTGAGGCCGAGGAGTTCTTCGCGCCCGGGCAGAAGGGCAGCTCGGCGATGCCGCACAAGCGGAATCCCGTGCTGTCGGAGAACCTCACGGGTCTTGCCCGTCTCGTTCGCGCCGCCGTGGTGCCGGCGCTCGAGAATGTGGCCCTCTGGCACGAGCGTGACATCTCGCACAGCTCGGTCGAGCGGGTGATCCTGCCCGACAGCTGTGTTCTCCTCGACTTCGCGCTCGATCGGCTGGCCACCATGATGGATCGTCTGGTCGTCTATCCCGAGCGCATGGCGCGGAATGTCGAGGCGACCCACGGGCTCACCTTCTCGCAGCGGGTGCTGCTGGCGCTGACGGAGAAGGGCATGCCGCGCCAGGAAGCCTACGCGGTGGTGCAGCGCCATGCCATGCGCGCTTGGCAGGAGGGACTTCCGCTGCTCGACCTGCTCCGAAGCGACGCCGTGGTCCGCGAGCGGCTGAGCGAGGCGGGGCTCGAGGCCCTCTTCGACATGCGCCACCACCTGGCCCAGGTCGACGCCATCTTTGCCCGGGTCTTCGGCACCGCGGCGACCCATTGATGCGTCTCCTGCTGCTTGCGCTGGCCTGCCTGCTGATGGCAGGCCGGGCCGAGGCTGGGACGCTCGTCCAGGGCAGGCTCGAGGGGCTGCAGTTCCAGGCGGAGCTGGGTTCCGACCGCAACCTCGTCCTTGTCACGGTCGCGGGGACGCGGCGGCTCGTCGATCTCGGCAGTGACGATGTCTTTCTCTTGGGCCAGGGCCGGGCCAAGCGGTTGCGAGCCGGTGCTCTGGACGACGGATCTCCGCTGCGCTCGTGGCGGCTCACGCAGTGGTATGCCGGGCCGATGGTGGCCGGCAACGCCAGCACCTACAATGTGCTGACGCTGGACGAGACGATCTGCGGCGAGGTGCTGGCGAGCCGCTGGATGAGCCAGTTTCTCGAGCCGATCGTGCGTGCGGTCGATCTGGTCCAGCGGGTCGACCAGCGGGTCCGGCCGAAGGACTATGGGACCTGCGGCGCGATTCCCTTCCTTGTCTATGCCGAGAACGGCTGGCCGCTGATGGCGGGCTGGAAGGACCAGACCGTCTTCAAGACGGACAAGGTGAGCTTCGATCATCCGATCGCGGATGGCTCGATCCAGCGGCCGAAGGACTTCGCCGACTGCGGCACACGAGCCTGCTGAGGCGTCACCGACCCGCGGAGCTTCGCGTGCGCCGCGTCGGCGCCGCCGCCAGCGGGTCCTCGGGCCAGGCGTGCTTCGGGTAGCGGCCACGCATCTCCTTCCTCACGGCCGCGTAGCTGCCGCGCCAGAAGGCCGGGAGGTCCTGGGTGATCTGGACGGGCCGGCCCGCCGGGGAGAGCAGATGAAGAGAAAGGCGGACGCGACCGCCCAGGACGGTCGGATGCTCGGCCTGGCCGAGCAGCTCCTGGAGCCTGATCGCCAGAACCGGCGGATCCGCCCTGTAGTCGATCCTCACATGCCCACCCAGAGGCGGGGTGAAGTGGCTTGGCGCCAGACGCTCGACCTCTCGGCGCTGCTCCGGTGTCAGCAGGATCTCGAGGGCCCGGCGAAGATCAAGCCTGCGCACATCCT
Organism: uncultured Alphaproteobacteria bacterium; assembly: GCA_963735065.1. Taxonomy (GTDB): domain Bacteria; phylum Pseudomonadota; class Alphaproteobacteria; order Geminicoccales; family Geminicoccaceae; genus CAVTJL01. The sequence continues at coordinate 20,856 of CAVTJL010000004.1, forward strand.
CCAGGCTTCGCAGCCCGGCAAGCCAGGGCCCCAGCCACTCATCCAGCCTGGTCTCGAGCGCCGGCAAGGAGACGTCCGGCCAGATCTCGGGCGCGTGCCGGGCGAGGAATCGCAGGCGGGCCAGAAAGGCCTCCGCCGGGCTCGCCTCGATGAGCGGCTCGATCCCGCGTTCCCGGACGGCCATGAGCAGCGCGTTCGCCACGGCGGCCGGGTCGGGTCTGGGCAAGACCTGCTCGCCGAGAACGAGGGCGCCGAGGCGCCGGATGCGGCGCGCGATGACATTGCCGCTCTGCGGGTCGAGGCGCACCTCGTCGGTCTCGACAATCCGGTCGGCGCAGAGCGCGCTCAGCGCTTCCTCGTCGATCGCTGCCGCTGAGAGGATGCGGGCGTCAGCGCCGCTGTCGTCCAGCTCGGCTATGGCGAGGAACGGCTCGCTGGCCAATCGCTCGCCCGGATGGAGCGCTGCGCCTCGGCCGCTCGACAGCCTGTAGTGGCCCGGTCCGCCGCGCTGCTGGGCCAGACGCTCGGGATAGGCAAGGGCGAGGACGGCCCCTGTCGCCGCGATGTCGGGCGCTCCGTCCGTTCGGTCGACCAGCCGGCGAAGCTGTCGCCGGGTCCGCTCGAGCTCCATCAGCGCGGCTGGATCGGCCGCCGGAGCCCGGTCGACCCAGCGCCGCAGCCGCTCGGCGAGGTCCCGCTCGCGCTCCCCTCGCCAGGGGTCGCGGGCCTCGAGGAGCGCGGCGACGGCGAGCGCGGTCGGGCCAGCGCCTCGCTCGGCGCCATGCACCAGCATGTGGGCCAGTCTGGGATGCAGCGGCAGCGCGGCGATGGCCCGGCCATGCGCGGTGATGCGACCGCCATCGTCAAGCGCGCCCAGCTCCTGAAGCAGCGCGCGGGCGCGCGCCAGGGGCGCAGCCGGCGGTGGTGTGGGCCAGCGCAGCGTCGTCGCGTCCGACGTGCCCCAGGCGGCGAGCTCGAGGGCGAGGGGGGCCAGGTCCGTCGTCTCGATCTCGGCAGGCTCGTATGCCGGAAGCGCAGCCTCCTCTCGCGGATCCCACAGACGCCAGCAGGATCCGGGACCGAGCCTGCCGGCCCGGCCACGACGCTGATCGGCCGCAGCCCGGCTTATCCGTACCGTCGCGAGGCGGCTCATGCCGGTTCGCGCCGAGAACACCGGCCGGCGGGCGAGGCCGGTGTCGATGACGGTCGTGACGCCCTCGATGGTGAGGCTCGTCTCGGCGATGTTGGTGGCGAGCACGATCTTGCGTCGACCGTCCGGCGCGCGCCTGAGGGCACGGTCCTGCTCGGCCTTGCCGAGGTCGCCCATCAGCGGGCAGACGACGGCCATGGCATCCAGCCCGCTGCGGCCGAGGGCGGCGGCTGTGCGTCGGATCTCGGCGGCGCCCGGCAGGAAGACGAGGATGTCCCCTTCGGTCTCGGGCCAGGCTCGCCTGACGGCGGCGGCAACCTGCCGATCGATGGGATCGACGGGGCTGGCCGATGGCATGTAGCGCGTGGTTATGGGGAAGCGACGCCCCTCGCAGGCCACGACGGGCGCGCCGCCCAGCAGCTCGGCCAGGGGCCCGGGATCGAGGGTGGCCGACATGACGAGCAGCCGGAGATCGGGACGCAGGGCGTCGCGCGCCTCGAGAGAGAGCGCAAGGCCGAGCTCGGCGTCGAGCGAGCGCTCGTGGAACTCATCAAAGACGAGGAGGCCCACGTCCGCGAGCGAGGGGTCGCGCTGCAGCCTTCTGGTCAAGAGGCCCTCTGTGATGACCTCGATCCGTGTGCGCGGGCCAGCACGGCGCTCGAAGCGCATCGCATAGCCGATCGTCTCGCCGGGTGGCTCGCCCAGCAGCTCCGCCATGCGCATCGCCGCCTGGCGGGTTGCGAGTCGGCGTGGCTGCAGCATCAAGATGGAGCGCCCGTCGAGCCAACCCACGCTCAACAGATGCAGCGGCACCAGGGTGGTCTTGCCGGCGCCGGGCGGCGCCACGAGGATAGCGGTGCCCCGGCTCTCGAGCGCTGTCGCGAGCTCATCGAGGACGGAAGCCACGGGCAGCCCGGCAGCGGCCCGGACGAGCGTTGCGGACGGCGGCGACGGGTGCGAAATATGCTATCCTCCGACCGGATCGAGGACACCGCGGCGGTGTCCCATCCGATTCCTGCCATGCTGGGGAGACCTTGATAATGGTCAAGCTGGGATGGGCCGTGGGCGTGGCCTTGTTCGCTGGTGCGTTCATTGCGGCCGGGAAGGCCCAAGCCGACGTGATCGATGGCAACTGGTGCGCCAAGGATGGCCGAACAATGTCGATTGATGGCCCGCAGATCGTCACGCCGGCTGGAACCGCCACGACGGGCGAATGGCACCGCCACAGTTTTGCCTATGCGGTCCCGACGGGTGAGGCTGGCGCCGGAAGCCGTATCGACATGCTTCTTTTGAACGAGAACACGGTGCGTCTCACGAGGGGCGGGACGCCGGAGATCTGGCACCGCTGCGACGTCACCAGCTGACCTGCGCCGGGGACAGGACTGGGGGCTTCGCGCCACACTCCGGGATCAGTCGTTCTTCAGGGGCTGCTCTGCCCTTGCCCTGGCTCGCGGCTGCAATCAGCGTCGGGGTGCGCACTCCTGCTCTCGTCCGAGGTTCTGTCTATGAGATTCGTCCACGCCGGCCCGGTCCTCGTGGCCCTGGTGCTCGCCGCCTGCCAGCAGACCGGGCCCCAGCTTCCTCACTCGCCGATCCCCCCGCCTCCGGCCGACCTCGCCGTGAACCCGCCGTCTGCTGCGGCCGTCTCACCGGTCGACCAGACCACCTGGGAGGCGCAGTCCAACAAGCTGTTCGACGAGCTCGACACCAACCACGACGGCTATCTCGAGATGAACGAGCTCGAGGGGCTCTGGAAGCGGATGGACACGAACGGTGACGGGCAGCTCGACGCGAGCGAGGCGCCAGGGCTCATGGGCGCCATGGATCTGAACCAGGACGGCGTGATCACCCAGCAGGAGGCCGACGGCTATCTACTTCAGGTCCTGGGGCATCCGCCCGGACCAGATCTCAAGCTCACGCGTCAGCAGTTCGACGATCTGCGCAAGCAGATCTTTCTCGATGCCGACCAGGACCAGAACGGCAGAATCACGCGCGACGAGGCCGGCAATCCCCGCCTGGTCCTGTTCCGCTTTTGAGCGTCCCCGGGTCTACCCGGCGGTAGCGATCTAGATCAGGCGCTCCGTTCGGAAGCTCAGATGGCGATTCTTGCCGATGATGACGTGGTCGTGGAGCGTGATGCCGACCGGCTCGAGGGCCTGGACCACCTGACGGGTCATCTCGATGTCGGCCTTCGAGGGTGTCGGATCGCCGGATGGGTGGTTGTGCACCATGATGATCGCGGATGCGGCGAGCTCTAGCGCGCGCTTGACCACCTCGCGCGGGTAGAGCGGCGTGTGGTCGACCGTGCCGCGGCTCTGCACCTCGTCCTTGATGAGGATGTTCTTTCTGTCGAGGAAGAGGAGGCGGAACTGCTCGGTCGGCTCGTGCGCCATCGCCGCGTGGAGATAGTCGATCAGGCTCGTCCATGAGCCGATGACGGGCCGGTCCTTGATCGCCTCGCGGCCGATCCGGTGCAGGAAGCCTTGCACCGCCTTGAGGAGGACCTGCGTGAACTTGAGGTCCTCATCCAGCACCTCGCGACGCTCGGGATCGGTGGAGGTCGGCCGGACGAGCTCCACGCAGTCAGCGTAGCGCGCCGGCTCCGCCGCAAGCACCCCGCCGAGGCTGCCGAACCGCTCCAGCAGCTCCTTGGCGATGGGCTTCGTGTCGCGCCGATAGATCGAGAAGAAGAGGAGAAGCTCGAGCAGCTCGTAGTCGGCAAGACTACCCTCCTTCTGTTGAAGGAGACGCTCGCGCAGGCGACCGCGGTGGCCGTGATAGTGCTTGCTGCCCCAGCCGGCGGACGACTTCGCGGGCACCTCACTGAGGCCCGGCGACTGCGCTCGCGCCTCACCCAGGGCTCCCGCCAGCGCTTTGAGGCGATCCGACGAATTGAGCAGCCAGACCCGCCGCGTGCCGTCCCAGCGCCCGCCCACCCGCCTGATGGCCTCGCGTACCGGGTAGGTGTTGCCACGCAGCACGAAGCCGGCTTCCTCCTGCGCTACCGTCAACCCCGCCTCGATGAGCTTCTCCGGAACCCCTTCCGCCTGCCAGCTCACCAGGGCGGGTGTGTGGGCACGGCCGGCCTGCGGACGACCTCCGGCCTGAGATCGAGCGAGAGTAGAGCCCTGACCCGGGCTTGCCGGCCCGACCTTTCGGCCGGGGCATGTGGGGCAGCTAGGCGAGACATGGCAGCACATCTAACGCAATATGAGAAATTGTTCCATAGATAGCGCGCATGACGCGAGATAGCGGGCTGCTGTCAAGGCAGGGTGGCGTGCTGCCCGGGAGCCACGCTAAAGAGGCGTGCCGCTGGGCCCAGACGCCCGGCGGCCTATTCCGGCGTGGCAGGGAGGGACGGATGAGCGAGGCCAGCGGCAGCCCCACGGCATGCCTGATCATCATCGGCAACGAGATCCTCTCCGGCCGCACGGTCGACGCCAACCTGCCTTTCATCGCTCAGCAGCTGGGAGCGATGGGCATCCGCATGGCGGAGGTCCGGGTCGTCCAGGACGATGAGGCCCTGATCGTCGAGGCGGTCAATGCCTGCCGCAAGCGTTGGACCTACGTCTTCACGACGGGTGGCATCGGCCCGACCCACGACGACATCACCTCGGCCTCGGTCGCGAAGGCGTTCGGGCTGCCCTTCGGCCGGAACAAGGAGGCCGAGCGGCGCCTCCTCGCCTACTACCCGCCGGAGAAGGTCAACGAGGCGCGGATGCGGATGGCAGACACGCCCGAGGGTGCCGTGCTGATCGACAACCCCGTTAGCGTGGCGCCCGGCTTCATCGTCGAGAACGTTCATGTGCTGCCGGGCGTGCCGCGGATCATGCAGGCGATGTTCGAAGGATTGAGACCGAGGCTCAGGGGCGGCGCGCCGGTACGGTCCCGGACCATCGTGTGCTACTGCCCCGAGGGGGATATCGCGATCCGCCTGGGCGCCATTCAGGCCGACTTCCCGGCGGTGGAGATCGGTAGCTACCCCTTCATGCGCCAGGGCACGCCCGGGACGAGCATCGTGTTCCGGGGGACCGACGTCCCAGCGATCGACAAGGCTGCGGAAGCCCTGCTGGCCATGACGGCGGCGGACGGGATCAAGACCGACGAGCAGGTTGTGGCCTCAAGCTCCTAGGCGGAGGTCAGCTCCCCGGGATGATCGATCCGGGCGGACGTCTCGGTCACTTCCAGAACTCAGGCCCGGCCCTTGAGCTCGGCTGGAGCTCGTCGAGACAGCTCGCGGCTCCAGCCGGCGCTGGGCTACAGGCAATCACGTCATTGAGCAGCACCTTGGCGATCTGGCGGCAGTCCACCTTGGGCAGGTCGAAGAGCCGAACGACGGTTCTGCCCGCCTGAAGCGGGGCCAGGTCCACGGCGATGCGCTGGCCGATCTCGCCGTTCGGCTCGAAGCTCACGAGCTCGATCTGGAGCTTGTCGAAGCTCGTCTCGGTGGCGTTGTGAAGGAGGAGGTACACGCGGCAGGCGCCGTCCACCGGCTCGAGCTTGTTGAGCTCGACGGAGACCATCCCCGTCGAGGCGCTCTTGTCCGCCTGCTGAGCTTCCGCGGACACGCCTGCAGCCGTAAGGAAGAGGCCCAGCAAGACCAGGGCAGCTTGCCAACGGCGCGAGGGCCAGGAAACGTTCGGTCTCGGCATGACCCTCTACTCTCCCTTCGATCTAACGTCCGGACTGTGTTTCGGTCGCCACGTTGGTCATGGCAAGCTCGGCTGCGCGCGGCAGGCAGGGCCTCCTCCTGGACGGCGAGCCAGCCCGTGCCGCTCTCCTCGATCGGCCTCAGCCCCTTATAGAGCGAGGGGGCACGGAGGAAGACGACCATTCGAGCACAATGAAGCGGTGGCAAGCGGTGGGTGGGCGTGCCGGACCCTCCGGATGTGTTGAGCGGCTCGAGCTCGGGGGCGCCTTGTCTCGCCGGCCCTGCCCCGCAAGCGATGGGCCGTCGAAAGCTTCCATCGCCAGAAATGCAAGGCCCAGCCCGCTGCCGACGATGCCTTCATATCCTGCTGGAGCGCGGACCCGGCTCGGGGCCTCTGCGTGGCAGATAAAGGGCTGGGTGATGGTCTCGCCGCTCATCTCGCTCCCGCGCAAACGCCCGATGACCGCTCGACGCTCCCGGAAGCAACATAGTGTCCGAGAATGCGCTATGCCAACGATCGCCGAGCCGAGGCAGCAAGGGTGCCCTGGCGCAGTGGCTTCAATGGGGATCAGTGCGTCGCTCGGCGCAGCGCGTGGACAGGAGGGCCTGCGTACGCGGTGAGAGCGTCGACGAGGCAGCGTGGGACGGCTCTCGCCTGGCTCTCCGAGGGCAGGGGTGGTGCCTTCGAGGCCGCCGTCGGGTCCGTGGACCGAGCCTCGCTGCGACGGATCGTCAGACAGGGCATCGTCTCGTGTCGTGAATGCTTTCTCGCACGTAACCCGGCCTGTATTCTCCCTCCCTAAGGGCCCGTGGCGGCCAGCTCCGCCGTGCGGCCATGTGGGTCACTTGGCGGACACGCGTCGGGCGGGCCTGATCGGGAATGGCGAGCGGATATGCGGCCGGCGGCCCTATGGTCAGCGTCGAGCTGCCCTCTCCGTAAGGAGAAGCCGCGAGCCCTGGACGCTTTGCAATGCAAGGTGATGGTTTTCTAATGCGATGGGCGAAGGTGCACAGCGAACTCCAGCCTGGGGGCGAGAAACTCCCTCGCATCGGGCATTCTTGCGACAATCTGTCACTCGGCCGACCCACGGACCGCCTCCTATCCTCGCCGTCATCTTCGGGGGGGCGAGCACCTCGATTAAAATCGCTCGGGCGCGCTAGCCGCTCGTGGCTCGGGTCGGCATTTTAGGAGAGGAACGAGGCGTCCATGCGATTGCGGATCCTGAGCCTTCTCACATCGGTCGTCGCCTTTTCGGCGATGAGCGCAACGGCATTCGCCGCGGGTCCAACCGTCGAGGGCCCAACGCCCTGGGAACTGGACTTTCAGCCGGCTGCCTCGCCTGTCATGGAGCGCGTCGAGAGTTTCCACTCCCTCTTGATGTGGATCATCACGCTCATCACGCTCCTGGTGCTCGCGCTGCTGCTGATCTGTGCTTACAAGTTCCGCGAGTCCCGTAACCCGGTCCCCTCGAAGCGCTCTCACAACACGCTCTTGGAGATCGTGTGGACGGCTGTTCCGGTGCTCATCCTGGTGATCATCGCGGTGCCGTCCTTCAAGCTTCTTTATTATAAGAACACAGTCCCACCATCGGCGCTGACCGTCAAGGTTACCGGCCATCAGTGGTACTGGTCCTACTCCTATCCTGACGATGGGAACTTCGGGTTCGACGCGCTGATCGTCCCTGACGATCAGATCGACAAGTCCAAGGGACAGGAGCGGCTTCTGACGACCGACAATCCCATGGTCATTCCGGTCGGCGAGGTGGTCCGCGTGCAGGTGACGTCGGCCGACGTGATCCACAGCTGGGCAATGCCCTCCATGGGCGTGAAGATCGACGCCATCCCCGGGCGACTGAACCAGGTGTGGCTCGAGGCCGACAAGCCGGGGATCTACTATGGGCAGTGCTCGCGTCTGTGCGGCGTGAACCATGCCTACATGCCCATCATGATCGATGCCCGTCCGAAGGCCGAGTTCCAGGCTTGGTTGAAGGATGCCAAGCAGAAATTCGCCCGAGTCGACGATCAGGGCAGCGAGCAGGTGGCGTCGGTGTCCCGGTCCGGCGTGGCGCGCTAGGGCAGAGAGCAGGAGGAGATTTCGCAGCATGGCGTACGCCGCGGCACATGAGGACGCCCATCACCCGACCGGTTGGCGGCGGTGGGTCTACTCGACCAATCACAAGGACATCGGGACGATGTACTTGGTGTTCGCGTTCTGCGCGGGCATCATCGGCCTGCTGTTCTCGCTGGCCTTCCGGGCCGAGCTGATGGAGCCCGGCATCCAATTCTTCACCGACCATCAGATTTACAACACCATCGTGACGGCCCACGGGCTGATCATGATCTTCTTCTTCGTCATGCCGGCGCTGATCGGTGGGTTCGGCAACTGGATGGTGCCGCTGATGATCGGAGCGCCGGACATGGCGTTCCCGCGCATGAACAACATCAGCTTCTGGCTGCTGGTGCCGTCTTTCTGCCTGCTGTTCGGGTCGACCTTGGTCGAGGGCGGAGCCGGCACGGGATGGACGCTCTATCCGCCGCTCTCGTCGACCCTCGGCCAGCCGGGGCCTGCAGTGGATATGGTGATCTTCGCCCTGCATCTGGCCGGCGTGTCGTCGCTGCTGGGCGCGATAAACTTCATCACCACGATCTTCAACATGCGTGCCCCCGGCATGACCATGCACAAGATGCCGCTGTTCGCATGGTCGATCCTCGTGACGGCGTTCCTGCTCCTACTCGCTCTCCCGGTGCTGGCCGGCGCCATCACCATGCTGCTGACCGATCGCAACTTCGGGACCCACTTCTTCGATCCGGCCGCCGGGGGTGACCCCGTGCTGTTCCAGCATCTCTTCTGGTTCTTCGGCCATCCCGAAGTCTACATCATGATCTTGCCGGCCTTCGGCATCATCAGCCACATCGTCTCGACCTTCTCGCGCAAGCCGATCTTTGGCTATCTCGGCATGGCCTATGCGATGGTGTCGATCGGCGTGATCGGCTTCGTGGTCTGGGCCCATCACATGTTCACGGTCGGGATGAACACGGATATCCAGGCCTACTTCGTTGCCGCTACGATGGTGATCGCGGTGCCGACCGGCATCAAGGTGTTCAGCTGGCTCGCAACGATGTGGGGTGGCTCGATCCGTTACGACACCCCGATGCTATGGGCGTGCGGCTTCATCTTCCTCTTCACCATCGGCGGCGTGACGGGCGTCGTCCTTGCCAATGCCGGTGTCGATCACTCGCTGCACAACACCTACTATGTCATCGCGCACTTCCACTATGTGCTGTCGCTGGGCGCGGTGTTCGGCATCTTCGCCGGCTTCTACTACTGGATCGGCAAGATGTCGGGCAGGCAGCCGCCGGAATCGCTGGGGAAGATTCACTTCTGGCTGACGTTCGTGGGCGTCAACCTGACCTTCTTCCCGATGCATTTCCTCGGGCTTGCCGGGATGCCACGCCATATCCCGGACTACCCTGATGCATATGCCGGATGGAACATGGTGGCCTCGATCGGCGCCTTCATCTCGGGAGCAAGCGCGCTGTTCTTCATCTATGTGCTCTATCGGACGTTCGCGTCGAAGGAGCAGTGCGCAGCCAACCCGTGGGGCGAGGGGGCGACGACCCTCGAGTGGACCTTGTCCTCGCCGCCGCCGTTCCACACCTTCAACGAGTTGCCGCAGATCCGCTGAGCGGACGTCGCGGAAGGGATCGTCAATCTGATGGCGCGCGCACAAGACGGCGCCCTCGCGAGCGGGTTCATGGGCGGAGCGATCTCGGTCGAGCGCTCCGCGCCCGCGTCGTCGGAGGTGCGGGATTTCTGGATTCTCTTGAAGCCGAACGTGATGCAGCTCGTGGTCTTCACGGGTTGGGTTGCGCTCTACCTCGCGCCGGGCCATTTGCATCCGCTGCTGGCGTTCACGGCGATTCTGTGCATCGCCGTCGGGGCGGGCGCGGCGGCGGCCATCAACAACTGGTTCGACGCGGACATCGACCGCGTCATGGCGCGCACGCGGCGACGTCCGACAGCGACAGGCAGGATAACGCCGGCGGATGCGCTGGGCGTAGGCGTGGTCTTGACCATCCTCTCCGTGATGGTCATGGGGCTGGCGCTCAATTGGGTGGCTGCGGCGCTGCTGGCGCTCACGATCGGCTTTTACGTCTTCGTCTATACGCTCTGGCTGAAGCGCCGGACCCCCCAGAACATCGTGATCGGCGGGGCGGCGGGCGCGTTCCCGCCGCTTGTCGGGTGGGCCGCCGTCACGGGCAGCCTCTCGCTGCTGCCGGTGGCGATGTTCCTCATCGTGTTCCTGTGGACGCCGCCGCACTTCTGGTCGCTGGCGCTTTATCGGACGGGCGACTACGGGAAGGCAGGTGTCCCGATGCTGCCGGTCGTGGCCGGTCGTGAGAGCACGCGGCGCCATATCATGGCCTATGCCGTGGTGGTGGTGGCGGCCACGCTCATTCCGTTCGCATCGGGCGATCTGGGGCGGCTCTATGGGCTTGCCGCCGTCGTGCTCGGTGCCGGCTTCATCTACCACGCGTGGCAGGTCCTCCGGCGCGGCACCGACGTGGTGGCCATGCGTGCGTTCCGATTCTCGATCGTTTATCTCTTTCTCGTCTTCGCGGCGATGGTGGTGGATCGGGCGCTCGGGGGCGCGCTTTGGACGCTGGTGTGACCGCGATGGACGAGGGCGAGCGCCGGCGGCGGCGTATGAAGAATATCGTGGTGGCGCTCGTGCTTTTGGCGTTTGTGCTGCTTTTCTATCTGATCACGATCGTCAAGCTGCGGGGCAACGTGGCGTGAGCTCTAGGTCCAGCGGGTGCCGGCGCGGTCATTCCTGCGCGCCGAAGGGGGAGTGGATGGTGAGGAGGTTCTGCTGATGGCTGCGACTGCAGAGGCGGCACACGTCGAAGGCCACGGCCACGAGGTGCCGCACCACGACTACCACTTGGTCAACCCAAGCCCCTGGCCGGCGTTCGGCTCCTTGTCCGCCCTGCTGCTCACCGGCGGGACGGTGATGTGGCTGCACAGCTTCGGCCTTGGCCATTGGCTGATGCTGCTGGGTCTCGCGGGCATCCTGGTCACGATGGCGGGCTGGTGGCGGGATGTTCTCAAGGAGGGCATGAGCGGCGATCACAAGGACATCGTCTCGAAGGGCCTGCGCATCGGCATGGGGCTCTTCATCTGCTCGGAGGTGATGTTCTTTGTCGCCTTTTTCTGGGCATTCTTCTGGGGCGCGATCAACCAGCCGATGCTCTTTTCGGTGTCGTGGCCGCCAGCGGGCGTCGCGCCGGTTCCGGCGTGGGATATTCCCTTCCTCAACACGATGATCCTTCTTCTCTCCGGCGCGACGGTGACCTGGGCACATCATGCCGTGCGGGAGAACGATCAGGATACGGCGTTCAAGGCGTTGTTGCTGACCTGCTGCCTGGGCCTGCTGTTCACCTCCTTCCAGGCCTTCGAGTACTATCACGCGATCCACGAAGGGTTCACCCTGGACAAGGGCATGTTCGGGTCGACGTTCTACATGGCGACGGGCTTTCATGGCTTTCACGTCATAGTCGGCACGACTTTCCTGTTCGTCTGCATGCTGCGGGCCTATTATCACACGTTCAAGCCGAGCAAGCATGTCGGCCTCGAAGCGGCGGCTTGGTACTGGCACTTCGTCGATGTGGTTTGGCTGTTCCTCTTCGTGTGGGTCTACTGGTGGGGTGGTAGCCTGCACTTCGTCACGACGCCTGTGACGGGCGGTGCTGGTTGAGCGCAGAGCCGTCTGTTCTCGCCTGCGGGCTGAAGGGCCGCTGCCCACGCTGTGGGCGCGGCCACCTCTTCAAGGGCTTTCTCGAGGTCGCTCCGAGCTGTGATCGCTGCGGCCAGACCTTCGGCGGGCAGGACAGTGGCGACGGCCCCGTCGCGTTCATTGTCCTGATCGTGGGGTTCATCGTCGTCGGCGCCGCGCTGATCGTCGAGGTGAACTATGGCTGGCCGCTTTGGCTCCATATGCTGGTGTGGCTGCCCCTGGCACTCGTTCTGAGCGTCGGCCTGATGCGTCCGCTCAAGGGGCTTCTCATCGCACTCCAGTACCGACATAGGACCGATGACTTCGCTAGCGGTGGCTGAGGGCCGTCGGAGGCGCTTTCGGCCGGGGCTGACGCTCACTGTTGCCTGTTCGATCATGTTCGTCATGCTGATCGGCCTTGGCGTGTGGCAGCTCGAGCGGCTGCAGTGGAAGCTCGGTCTCATAGCCCATGCGGAAACGCGAATGGCGGCGCCGGCGGTTCCCTATCCGGCAGAGACCCAAGATCCTGCCGCGCTGGATTTCCGCCATGTCGTTGCCTCGGGCGTGTTCCTCAACGACCGCTCGATGGCGTTTGGTGCGGTCCAGCGCGGTGGCCAGCTGGGCGGCGAGCTGGTGACGCCGCTTCGGCTCGATGACGGGCGGGTGCTGCTCGTCGATCGCGGCTGGCTGCCGGAGGCAATGTTGCCGCCGCATGTTCCAGCTGGTGCCCAGCTATCGGGCCATGTCGAGGTCTCGGGCGTGCTGCGCTACGGCGGGGATGCGCCCAAGGGGCTATTCACGCCCGCCAACGATCCCGGGAAGCGGCGGTGGTATTGGTTCGATCAGAGCGCGCTGGCCCAGGCCGCGGGCGCGCCGGTGCAACCGTTCATCCTTTTCGTCAATCGCGCGGCGAAGCCAGGCGAGCTGCCGGCACCGGAGCCTGTGGAGGTGGACTATCGAAACGCGCATCTCGGCTATGCGATCACCTGGTTCTCGCTCGCCGCGGCGCTGATCGTCTTCTACATCATGCTCGGCCTCAGAGCGGAGGAGACCTGAGCTCGTGCGTGCTGTTCGATATCTGGCCGCTCTTGCGGCGTTGATCACCTTCTGCCTGATCGTGCTGGGTGCCGTGGTGCGAACCACGGGCTCCGGCCTCTCCTGCCCGGACTGGCCGACCTGCTACGGCCACTGGGTCCCGACGCCGGCCGAGATCGCTGCGGTGCCGGACATTGGCTACACCTATGCGCAGGTGATGTTCGAGTGGGTGCACCGCCTCATCGCGGGGATGGTGCTGGGACCGCTCGTTCTGCTGCTTGTCATCCTGACCTGGCTCAAATGGCGGGCGCGGCCGATCCTGGCTCGTGCCGGCACCGCGCTCATCGTGCTTCTTGTTATCCAGGGCGCGCTCGGAGGCGTGACGGTCCTGGATCAGAACAGCCCATGGACGGTGGCGCTGCATCTGGGCAATGCGCTCCTGGTGCTGAGCGCGATCCTCTTCATCCTGACGCGCGCCTCCGAGGTCCCGCTCGAGGGCTCGGCGGCGGTCGGCCGGGTGGCGGTGGCAACCTGGGGCGTGGCGCTTCTTGCGATGATGAGTGCCGCGATGATGGCCAAGGGGGGGGCTGCGCTGGCCTGCTCGACCTGGCCGCTCTGCAACGGCCGGCTGGTGCCGGATTTGGGCGACTTCCCGTTGCTGATCAATTTCACCCACCGGGTGCTGGCGGCGGGAGTGGGCGTTCTGCTTGTTCTCCTGTTCGGCATGACGCGCAGCCAGCCGGGAAAGCTCCGTGGCCTGGCCTCGTTGGCGCTGGCGCTGGTCTTCGTCCAGATCACCCTGGGCGCCATGATCGTCGTGCTCTTCGATCCGATTTCGGTCGCAGTCACGCACAATGCCGTCGGCGTTCTGACGTTCGCCGCGATCACCGTTCTGATGTGGCGGGCACTGCCGTTCGGGCGCGTGGCGCCGGCCGGCCGCCATCATGGGGAAGCCGATGGGCTGGCACTACGACGCGCTTGAGGATCGCTTCCGACGCCTCGCCGATGTCGAGGGGGCGCTCGCCATCCTCGGCTGGGACACGGCAGTGGTCATGCCCAAGGGTGCGATCGCCGCGCGCGGCAACCAGACGGCAACCCTGCGTCGCCTCGCCCACGACATGCTCACGGGCGACGAGACCGGCGACCTGATCGCCGGTGCCGCCGCGGAGGATGGGCTCGACGCGTGGCAGGCGGCGAACCTGCGGGAGATGCAGCGCCGCTACCGGATGGCGCGTGCGCTCGATCCCCTGCTCGTCGAGGCCCTGGCACGTGCGACCACGAGCTGTGAGATGCTCTGGCGCGAGGCGCGGGCGAAGGCCGACTTCGCGATGCTGCGCAAAGAGCTCGAGGAGGTCGTGAGGCTGGTCCGCGAGAGCGCCGTGGCGACCGGCGCGGCGCTTGGCCTCGAGCCCTACGACGCGCTTCTCGAGGCCCATCAGCCGGACCTCCGCGATGCGACGGTGGAGCCTGTCTTCGCAGCGCTTGTTCAGGCGTTGCCGCCGATCGTCGAGGAGGCGCTGGCGCGCATGGATGGCGCCGTGCGGCCGACCGGCCCCTTCGCGATCGACCGGCAGCGGGCGCTCGCACGCAAGCTGATGACGCAGCTGGGCTTCGACTTCGACCACGGTCGGCTCGACGAGAGCACGCACCCCTTCTGCGGTGGCGTGCCGACCGACGTGCGAATCACCACCCGCTATCGTGAGGACGAGGTCGCATCGGCACTCATGGGCGTGCTCCACGAGACGGGGCACGCGCTCTACGAGGCGGGGCTGCCGGGAGCCTGGCAGGGCCAGCCCGTCGGTGAGGCACGCGGCATGGCCGTGCACGAGAGCCAGTCTTTGCTGATGGAGATGCAGGCCTGCCGCTCGCCTGCTTTCATCGGCTATCTGGGCAGCGAGCTGGCCGCAGCCTTCGGTCCGGACCCGGCCTTCGCCCCGGCCAATCTCATTCGTCTCTATCATCGCGTAGGGCGGGGCCTGATCCGCGTGGACGCGGACGAGGTGACCTACCCTTTGCACATCGTCCTTCGGCACCGGCTCGAGCGGGCGATCATCCGTGACGATCTCCAGGTACGCGACCTGCCGGCGGCCTGGAACGATGGCATGAAGGCACTGCTGGGCATCGTGCCCCCTGACGATGGCCAAGGCTGCCTTCAGGACATCCACTGGCCCGTCGGGGCGTTCGGCTACTTCCCATGCTACACCCTGGGCGCGCTGCTTGCGGCCCAGCTCTTCGGGGCGGCGCGTCGCGATCTGCCGAGCCCGGAGGAGGAGCTCGCTGTCGGTGATTTCCGGCCGCTGCTCGGCTGGCTGCGCGAGAAGGTCCATGCCGTGGGCTCGTTCCTTCCTTTCGATGAGCTGGTGAAGGAGGCAACCGGGGAGCCGCTGCAGGCAGACGCGTTTTTGGACCATCTGCGTGGCCGCTATCTCCACTGAGGGCACCCTTGCGCGGATAGGCGCCGCCGCCTATGTCCCGCGCGCAGCCCAGGAAGATACATGCCCGTCTATGTGAGCACCCGCGGCCAGGCGGGCGAGAGAAGCTTCGAGGATGTCTTGCTCGCCGGTCTCGCCGAGGATGGCGGGCTTTTCGTGCCGACGAGCTGGCCTTCCTTCAAGACCGGCGACCTCGAGGCGATGCGCGAGCTTGCCTATCCCGACCTCGCGTCCCGGCTGCTCGCGCCCTTCACGGAAGGCTGCTTCGACGAGGAGCAGCTCCGGACGCTCGCGCATCAGGCCTACGCTCCGTTCGCCCATCGCGCAGTCGCTCCTTTGAGGCAGCTCGACGCCAACGACTGGCTGCTCGAGCTCTTCCATGGGCCGACCCTGGCCTTCAAAGACTTCGCGATGCAGCTCCTGGCCGCGATGTTCGACGAGGTGCTGGCTCGACGGGGCGAGGAGCTGACCATCGTCGGCGCCACCTCGGGAGACACAGGGGCGGCCGCCGTGCGAGCCTTTGCCGGCAAGCCGCGCATCCGCATAGCCATGCTGCATCCCGAGGGCAGGATCTCGGCGGTCCAGCGCCGCCAGATGACGACCGTTCTCGAGGGGAACGTCCTCAACATCGCCGTCCGTGGCACCTTCGACGACTGTCAGGACCTCGTGAAGGCGATGTTCAACGATGCGGCGTTCCGCACGAGGATGCGGCTGAGCGCGGTCAACTCGATCAACTGGGCGAGGGTGGTTGCGCAGGCTGTCTACTATGTGTGGGCCGGGCTGCGTCTGGGCGCCCCGGAGCGCAGCGTCGCCTTCTGCGTGCCGACCGGGAATTTCGGCAACGTCTACGCCGGCTGGGTAGCGCGAAAGATCGGCCTGCCGGTGGCCCGGCTCCTCGTCGCCACCAACAGCAACGATATCCTGGCCCGCTTCTTCACGACCGGCATCTACGGCCGTGGCACGGTGGTGCCGACGATCAGCCCGTCGATGGACATCCAGATCGCCAGCAACTTCGAGCGCCTGCTCCTCGCCATCGAGGCCGGATCGGGCGAGCGCGTGCGGGCCCGCATGCAGGGTTTCCAGCAGAGTGGGGCAATGGAGCTGGAGGGCGAGCCCCTTGAGGCTCTTGGGCGGCTCTTCACCGCCGGTCGTGCCGGCGAGGAGGAGACGAAGGCGACGATTGCCGCTACCCGCGAGGCGACGGGAGATCTGGTCGACCCGCACACCGCGGTGGGCCTTGCCGTCGCGTCGCGGCTCCGCCCGGACCGCGCCATTCCCCTTGTGACACTGGCTACCGCGCACCCCGCCAAGTTCCCGGATGCCGTCGAGGCCGCCACCGGGATCCGACCTCATCTGCCGCCCGCCTACGCCGATCTGATGGACCGGCCCGAGCGATCGACAGCTCTGCCCAACGACCTCGCGGCCATCCAGGCCGCCATCGAGGAACGGTTTACCGTCTGATGAGCGACAACACGACCGAGATCACCACGCTGGCCAACGGCCTCCGCGTGATGACCGAGAGCATGCCTCGGCTGGAGACGGCGTGTGTCGGTGTTTGGGTGGACGTGGGAGCGCGCTACGAGGCCGCGGAGGTGAACGGCGTCGCGCACATGCTGGAGCACATGGCGTTCAAGGGCACGCAAAGCCGCTCGGCGCGGGCCATTGCCGAGGAGATCGAGAACGTAGGCGGCTCCCTCAACGCCTACACCTCGCGCGAGCATACGGCCTACTACGCCCGTGTGATGGCGGACGACGTCCCGCTGGCCGTGGATCTCCTCGCGGATATCCTCCAGCATTCGACATTCGAGGAGGGCGAGCTCGACAAGGAGCGGCAGGTGATCCTGCAGGAGATCGGCCAGGTTCAGGACACGCCCGACGACCTCGTCTTCGACCTCTTTCAGGAGAGCGCCTATCCTGACCAGCCGGTCGGGCGATCGATCCTGGGCCCGGAGGATATCGTCGAGCGCATGCCGCGCCGGGCTCTGGTCGACTATATGGGCGCGTACTACGGACCCTCACGCCTGGTCCTGGCGGGGGCGGGCAAGGTCGATCACCATCGCCTCGTTGAGCTGGCCGATCGCTTGTTCGGGGATCTGACCGTCGGCGCGGGAGCTGCCGCCGAGCACGCCAGCTACGTCGGAGGGCGAACGATCGAGCACCGTCCCGACCTCGAGCAGGTGCACGTCTGCCTCGGGGTCGAGGCGTTCGGCTATCACGACCCCGACTACTTCGCGCTTCAGGTGCTCTCGACGGCGCTGGGTGGAGGCATGTCGTCCCGGCTGTTCCAAGAGGTCCGGGAGAATCGTGGGCTTTGCTATTCGATCTTCTCCTTCGGGGCCGCGTATCACGATACCGGGCTCCTGGGCGTCTATGCGGGAACCGGCGAGGCCGAGCTCGCCGAGCTCTTTCCGGTGATCGGCGAGGAGCTCGAGAAGCTCCTGACCAAGCCGACCGAGGAGGAGCTTGCGCGGGCACGCGCCCAGCTCAAGGCCAGCCTGCTGATGGGGCTGGAGGGGGCCTACTCGGTCGCCGACGACATGGCGCGCCAGCTGCTGTGTTTCGGCCGGCGGCTCTCCACCGCGGAGGTTGTTGCCAAGGTCGAGGCGGTGGATGCCGATGCCGTCCGCCGCGTCGGGCGTCGGCTCTTCGCTGGCGGCGAGCCCACCCTGGCCGTTCTCGGGCCGACGAAAGAGATCCCGCCGCTCGGTTGGCTCGGCCCTATGTGAGATGGCGAGCTGCGGCTCGGTCCATCGGCGATCGAGGCGCGCGCTTCCTCGGGCCGAGACTTTTCTCTCAGGCCTTCTTGCCGCGCTGGTATCGGCGGCGTAGTCCCGAGGCATGAGCCTGAGCGCCGTGAGGTCTGAGCGCCGCGAGGGGGGCATCATGGCCCCCATGCGCATCCGGATGTTCCGGGCGCTTTGGCTGAGCGTGACGGTCTCGAACTTCGGCTGGCTCATCCAGTCGGTCGGCGCTGCTTGGTTGATGACCTCGCTCGCCGGCACGCCCGACCTCGTGGCGCTGGTTCAGACCGCCGTCCAGGCGCCGATCGTCTGCCTGTCGCTCGTCGGTGGCGCCGCGGCGGATGTGTGGGACCGGCGTGTCGTTCTTCTGATCGCCCAGATCTGGATGCTGGTCGTCTCGATCCTGCTCGCGGCGCTCACCTGGTTCGGCCTGATGAGCCCGACCTCGCTGCTGATCTTCACCTTCGCGCTGGGCCTGGGAACGGCGCTCCAGGGGCCCGCCTTCCAGTCGGTCGTGCGCGAGCTGGTGCCCGGAGAGGATCTCGCTGCGGCAGTGACGTTGAACGCCGTAGCCTTCAACTTCGCGCGTGCGGCCGCTCCGGCCATGGGCGGTGCCATCGTGGCGCTGGCCGGCGCGCAGGCCGCCTTTCTCGTCAACGCCTTCAGCTACACGGCCCTCATTGCGGTGCTTCTGGTCTGGCGCCGGCCCGTCGTCAGGGACGAGCTGCCGCGCGAGCGGGTGACGAAGGCGATCGTCACCGGTCTGCGCTACGTGGCCGAGGCGCCGGCTATCCGGGTCGTTCTCCTTCGCAACATGAGCTTTTCCTTCGCCGCCGGCTCGGCCCTGGCGCTGCTTCCCCTCGTCGCCAGGGATCTGCTGGGCGGCGGGCCCGTGACCTACGGCGTCCTCTTGGGCGGCTTCGGGGTCGGCGCCATGGTGGGGGCTTTCCTCATTCACCCGGCACGGCTCCGCTACGGGTCCGAGGCGGTGGTGCGCGTCCTCACGGTGTTCTTCGCCGGCATGCTCTGCGTGCTGGGCCTCGTGCCGAGCCTGCTCGCGATGCTGGTGGCGCTGGCCTTCGGCGGGGCCGCTTGGCTCGGCTCCTTCGCGATCTTCAACATCACCGTCCAGACGGCTTCGGCGTTCTGGGTGCAGGCCCGCGTCTTCGCCGTCTATCAGACGTTCATGTTCGGAGCGATGGCGCTGGGCAGCTGGATTTGGGGCGTTCTGGCGCACCAGCTTGGCATCGGCCACGCGTTGCTGGTCGCTGCCGCGTGGATGGGCGCCACGCTCCTCTTGAGCCTACGCTTCAAGCTGCCCTCGGGACCGGCTCCGGATCTTCGCCCCTCCGATCGGCGGACAGAGCCTGTCGTGGCGTTCCCGTTCGACCAGGACGAGGGGCCGATCCTCGTGCTCGTCGAGTACCGCGTCTCGCTGCAGGACGGGCGATCCTTCGCGCGGGCCATCGAGGAGGTCGGGCACCTGCGCAAGCGGAACGGCGCCACGCGCTGGCAGGTGTTCCAGGACGTGGCCAACACCGAGCGTTGGGTTGAGGTGTTCTCGGTCGCGAGCTGGCTCGACTATCGCCGGCAGGCCCGGCGGGCCACGGCGACCGACGAGGCAATCGAGGGGCGCGCCCGGCTCTATCACAAAGGTGAGGATCCGCCCCGCCTGCAGCATCTGGTCGCAAGGCGCCTCGATGCCCGGATCGCCGACACCGGCTATCGAGGCGGGGAGGCAAGGTAGGCGGGGTCAGTCGGCGAAGGGGTCTCGCACCAGGATCGTGTCGTCACGGTCCGGGCTCGTCGACAACAGCGCCACGGGACACTCGACGAGCTCCTCGAGCCGCTTGACGTATTTCACGGCGTTGGCCGGAAGCTGCGCGAAGCTTCGAGCACCCCTCGTGCTCTCGGACCACCCCTCCAGCTCCTCGAACACCGGCTTTGCGGCCGCCTGTGCGCCCATGCCTGCTGGCAGGTGGTGCAGAAGCTGGCCCTGGAGGCTGTAGGCCGTGCAGACCTTGAGCGTCGACATGCCGTCCAGCACGTCGAGCTTGGTCAGGGCCAGGCCAGCGATGCCTCCGAGGCGCGCCGCCTGCCGCACCAGCACGGCATCGAACCAACCGCAGCGGCGCGGCCTTCCGGTCACCGTGCCGAACTCGTTGCCCCGCTCACCGATGCCGCGCCCGACCTCGTCGTGCAGCTCCGTGGGGAAGCGGCCCAGCCCCGACGCGGGTCGTGTAGGCCTTGGAGATGCCGAGCACATAGCCGACGCTGTCGGGGCCCAGTCCCGAGCCCGTCGCCGCGGCCCCGGCCATCGTGTTGGACGAGGTCACGAAGGGATAGGTGCCGTGGTCGACGTCGAGCATGGCGCCCTGGGCGCCCTCGAACAGGATGCGGCGGCCGGCCCGCTTGAGCTCGGCGAGCCGCAGCCACACGGGCTCCGCGAAGGGTAGGAGCTTCGGGGCGAGCGCGCGAAGCTGTGCCAGGAGCGCATCGCCGTCGACCTCGTCGATGCCGAGGCCGCGGCGCAGGGCGTTGTGATGGAGCAGCAGCTCATGCACCTTCTGCTCCAGCATCGCCGTGTCGGCGAGATCGCAGACGCGGATCGCGCGACGCGCCACCTTGTCCTCGTAGGCGGGGCCGATACCCCGGCCCGTGGTGCCGATCTTCCCCGGACCCTGATTGCTCTTCTCGCGGGCCTGCTCGCGGGCCCGATCGAGCTCGCCATGCAGCGGGAGGATCAGCGGGGCGTTCTCGGCAAGGCGCAAGGTATCGGTCGTGATCGAGACGCCCTCAGCCCGCAGCGCCTCGATCTCCTTGATCAGCGCCCAGGGGTCGACGACGACGCCGCTGCCGATGATCGAGAGCTTGCCACGCCGCACGACGCCGGAAGGCAGCAGCGACAGCTTGTAGGTCCTGCCCTCGACCACCAGCGTGTGGCCGGCATTGTGGCCGCCTTGAAAGCGAACCACGACGTCGGCGCGCTCCGAGAGCCAATCGACGATCTTGCCTTTGCCCTCGTCGCCCCACTGCGCGCCGACCACGGCAACGTTTCCCATCGATCCAATCTCCCGGGTGCGGTGCGCCGGACCTCCTACACCGGAGGTCTCTGGAATGCCAGCCCGGCGGAATCCGCATGGGCCTTTTGGACCCGCCACCGGCGCAACCTACATAAGGCGGCGCTCCATCAGGAGACCAGCATGTATCTAGATCCAGACTCCGTAGGACTGCTTGGCGCACCGGGCGGTGAGCCGCAGCGCGCCGCCGTGCCCGGGCCCGAGGCAGCCGAGACCGCGCTGCTCGATGCCTATTCGGATGCCGTGGCGTCCGCGGCGGCGCGGGTTGCCCCGGCCGTCGCTCATCTGGTCGTCGCGCGGGGCGGGCGTGCGGCCGGCTCAGGCTCCGGCTTTCTCGTAACCTCCGATGGCTATCTTTTGACGAACAGCCACGTGGTCCATGACGCCGAGTCCGTGCGGGCGACGTTTCCCGACGGGACGAGCGGAAAGGCATGGCTCGTCGGCGAGGACGCCGACACCGACGTCGCGGTTCTGCAGGTCCACAACGGGCCGGCGGCCCACCTCGAGCTCGGCTCGTCGACGGGGCTTCGCGTCGGCCAGATCGCGATCGCCGTCGGCAACCCGCTCGGGTTCGATTTCTCGGTCACCGCCGGTGTCGTCAGCGCGCTCGGGCGCTCCCTGCGCAGCCAGTCGGGCCGGCTCATCGACGACGTGCTGCAGACGGACGCGGCGCTGAACCCGGGCAACTCCGGCGGCCCGCTCATCGACAGCCGGGGTCGCGTCATCGGTGTGAACACGGCCACGATCCTGGGCGCCCAGGGGCTGTGCTTTGCGGTGGCGAGCAATACGGTGGAGTTCGTCCTGGGCGAGATTCTACGCCATGGGCACGTTCGGCGTGCCTATCTGGGCCTGGGCGGCCAGACCATCGCGCTGTCGCGTCCCTTCGCCCGCCGGCTCGGCCGAGAGAGCCTGACGGCGTTGCGGGTGGCCGCGGTCGAGCCCGGCGGGCCGGCTGCAAGGGCGGGCCTCGTCGAGGGCGACCTCTTGCTCGAGCTGGGTGGCCATCAGGTGTCCGGCGTCGATGACCTGCATCGCCTGCTGGCATCCGAGCTGACGGGCACCGCCCTCTCCATCACTGTCCTGCGGGCCGGCCGGGTCATCGAGATGGGCCTCGTGCCGGTGGATCGCCCGGACGCCCGTCACTGAGACAGGCGCCGCTTTCCCTGATCCGCAAGAGCCGCCTTTGTGGATCAGGGATGCGGCGGATCCCATTGATAGATCCAGGTCTCCGTAAGCGTCGACGGCCCGAGCTTCAGATACATGCGCAGATCGATCGGCTCTGTGCCCTGCCAGCTGATGTCGAAATTGACGCGCCAGCCATTGATCTCCGGCAGAGGCCGGGCAAGCGGTGAGATCAGGATCTTGCCATCGAGGGCGGTCAGCCGCTCGACCGAGCCGCGTGAGAGGGTGATCACCGGCTCGACCGGCTCGTCCTTGTGGATCAGGGGAAGATCGCCGCCGGAAAAGTCGACGACGAACTTTCGGAGGTTCTTCTTTGGAGCATGCCCGATGATGCCGCCTGCGCCTATCCGGGTGGCGACGCATACCGCGAGGTTGACCGGCTTTACCGGCGGCCGCTCGCACCAGTAGAGGCGGTAGCTCAGCTCGACCTCGTGACCAGGCTCGAAGGGCTCGGCGGGCTTCCAGAACGCGACAATGTTGTCATTCGTCTCATCGGCCGTCGGCAGCTCCACGAGCATCACGGCACCCTTGCCCCAGCTTCCGCCGGGAACCACCCAGACGCTCGGCCGGCGCTCATATTGGGCGCCCTCGTCCTGGTAGTCGTTGAAGTTCCGGTCGCGCTGCAGCAGGCCGAAGCCCTTGGGGTTCTCGTCGAGGAACGAGCTCACCCGGATGGATGGCGGGTTGACCAGGGGCCGCCAGATCCACTCGCCGGCGCCCGTCCACATGGAGAGGCCATCCGAATCATGGATCTCGGGCCGCCAGTCGTCGGCGACGCGCCGATCGTTCTCGCCGCACTGGAACATGCTCGTCATGGGCGCGATGCCGAGGCGCTCGACCGGCTTGCGAGGATAGAGATGGCACGTCACGTCCATGATGGTGGTGCCGCCGGGAGCGATGTCGAAACGGTAGGCGCCGGTCGTGCTGACGCTGTCGAGAAGCGCATAGACCGTCAGCGTCGTGCTGCTCGGCTCGGGGCGGACCAGCCAGAAGTGCCGGAAGACCGGAAACTCCTCCGGGCGCCCCTCCATGCCCGTGTCGATGGCGAGGCCACGGCACGACATGCCGTAGTGGCTCTGCCAGTCGGTGGCACGGAAGTAGGACGCGCCCTGGAAGACCACCACGTCCTGGGCGAAGTTCTCGTGAAAGTGCAAGCGAAAGCCGGCAAAGCCCAGATCGGCCGGGAGAGGCGGGTCGAAGTGGGTCGGGCCATAATCGAACATGGCCGGGTCGTAGCGGATGGGCGTGGCCTTGCCGTCCGTCACCTCGTCGATGCGCACGGCCGCCTTGAAGAAGATGCCGCGGTGAAAGAACTGCACCTGAAAGGGCAGGTCGCTATGCGCCCAGAGCGCATGCTCCGGCTTGAATCTGATGGCGTTATATTCGTCCCAGGTGAGGGCGGCGACGGCGGGCGGAAGGTCCTCGGAAGGCGGCGCGTAGGCCGTTCCGGCCAGATCGTGTGCGTGGCCCTTGAGCCAGTCCCAGCTGAAAGGCTCACCTTCTCCTTGGGAGGGCTGAGCCGGCTGGGCCAACAGGGCCGGCGCGTTGGCAACGACCTTGGCTGCCAATCCCCAGCCCGCCACCATGGCTGCGCTTTCGAAAAGGTCCCGTCGTCTCATCGCTGTCCGTGCCACATCTGCATCGCCGATGCCACGCCCGGTGGCCCCGCCCGGTCGATAACCTTCCACCCGCCTCGCGGTGCCGCGCCGCGATATCGCCCGATCGGCAGAGCCGGGCGTCAGGTTGCCGCAGCTGACCCGATGCCCATGTCCGTGGCGGCGGCGAAGCTCCAGTCGAGCCAGGGCAGCAGCGCCTCGAGGTCGCCGGCCTCCACCGTGGCACCGCACCAGATCCGAAGGCCGGGAGGCGCATCGCGGTAGCTCGCTATGTCGAAGGCGGCGCCGGCCTCGGCCAGGGACGTGCTCATCTGCGCGACGAACTGCCGCTGCTCGGCATCGCTCGCCGAGGCGAAGGCCGGATCCACGATCCTCAGGCAGACCGAGGTGGTCGAGCGCTGTGCCGGATCGCAGGCGAGAAAGTCGACCCAGGCCGTGCGCTCCACCCACGCCTCGACGATATCCATGTTCCGCTCCGACCTCGCGATCAGCCCGGACAGGCCGCCGGAATCCTCGGCCCATCTCAGCCCGTCCAGGGCATCCTCGACGGCGACCATCGATGGCGTGTTGATGGTCTCGCCCTCGAAGATGCCTTGGACGACGCGCCCCCGGCTCGCGAGCCGGTAGAGCTTGGGTATCGGCCAGGGCGGCTCATGGGTCTCGAGGCGCGTCACGGCGCGCGGCGACAGGACAAGGACGCCGTGCTGCGCTTCCCCGCCTAGGACCTTCTGCCAGGACCAGGTCACGACATCGAGCTTCTGCCAGGGAAGCTCCATGGCGAAGGCAGCCGAGGTCGCGTCACAGAAGGTGAGACCCTCGCGATCGGCTGCAATCCAGGACGCGTCGGGGATCCGCACGCCCGAGGTCGTGCCGTTCCAGCAGAAGACCGTGTCGCGACGGGGATCGACGCCCGCCAGATCTGGAAGCTCTCCATAGGGCGCCTCGAGCGCTCTGACGTCCGGCAGCCGGAGCTGATCGCGCAGATCGGCGAGCCAGCCCCTCCCGAAGGCCTCGAAGGCGATGACATCGACGCCGCGTGGACCGAGAAGCGACCACATCGCCGCCTCGAAGGCGCCGGTGTCGGAGCCTCCTATGATGCCCAGCCGGTAGTCGGCGGGGATGCCCAGGATCGCGCGGGACCGCTCGCACACCTCGACGAGACGGGCCTTTGCGGGGGCGGACCTGTGCGAGCGCCCGACGAGCGCATCCTCCAGCACGCGCGGCGACCAACCCGGCCGCTTGGCGGTCGGGCCGGAGCCGAAGCAGGGGTTTTGAGGACGGATCTCTGGTCGCAAGCGATGGATCTCCGGGCGCCGGGGGCAGGTCGGCGAGACGCTAGAGGGAGAGCGACCGCGTCGCAACAATGCGCGAGGGAAGGGGCCCCGCTCGGCCCTGCGCACGTTCGTCCCCACCCTCCTCGGCTCGCCTCCTCAAGGGCTCTGTGTTACCTAAGCGCCATCTGCGTGTGTGCCCATGCTGCGCCGAGGAGTTGCCGTTGCTCGCGTCATCGATGCCGCCGCTCGAGGTTCTGCTTGCCAAGCCGCGCGGCTTTTGCGCCGGCGTCGAGCGGGCCGTGGCGATCGTGAAGGATGCTCTCAGGGTCAACGGCCCCCCCGTCTACGTTCGACACGAGATCGTCCACAATCGGCACGTCGTGGACGAGCTGCGCGCCTTGGGCGCTGTCTTCGTCGAGGAGCTCGACGAGGTCCCGGCCGATGGGCTGGTGATCTTCTCAGCCCATGGCGTGCCCAAGTCGGTGCCCGACGAGGCGCGACGGCGGCGGCTCGTCTTCACGGATGCCACCTGTCCCTTGGTCTCCAAGGTCCATCGCGAGGTCGAGCATCACCAGCGCACGGGGCGTACGGTGCTCCTCATCGGTCACGCCGGGCACCCCGAGGTAATCGGCACCATGGGGCAGGCCCCCGAGGGAACCGTTCTCCTCGTGCAGACCGCCGAGGAGGCCGAGCTCGTGCGGGTGCCCGACCCCACGCGCGTCGCCTATTCGACGCAGACGACCCTCTCGGTCAGCGACACCCAGGATATCGTTGCCGTTCTGCGGCGCCGCTTCCCCGCGCTGGAGGGACCGCGGAACGAGGATATCTGCTACGCAACGACGAACCGACAGCGCGCCTTGATGCGTATCGCTCCGCGCTGCGACTTGGTGCTCGTTCTGGGCGCGCCCAATTCCTCGAACTCCAGACGGCTGGTCGAGGTGGCGCTGCAATCGGGTTGTGCCCGGGCGGCGCTCGTCGAAAGCGCGGCGGACATCGATTGGTCGAGCCTCGAGGGCGTGCGCCGTCTCGGCCTTTCCGCTGGAGCCTCGGCCCCGGAGCCGCTGCTCCAGGGGCTGATCGAGGCGCTCCGCGAGCGCTTCGCCGTGACGGTCAATGAGGTGGAGAGCATCCGCGAGGATGTCGTCTTCAAGGCGCCGCCGGTTCGCCGCCGTCACCTCTCGCTAGCCTCCTGAGACCGGAACGCCTCTTGGTGCTGTTCCGATGGGCTCGGATCGGCTAGCAGACGGCCATGGCGGTCTACACCGATATCGACGACGCGGCGCTGCGTGATTTTCTGCTGGCTTACGACCTCGGCGAGGCGCGGGCGCTCGTGCCCATTCCCGAGGGCGTGGAGAACTCGAACTTTCGCCTCCAGACGACGCTCGGCCAGTTCATCCTGACCCTCTATGAGCGCCGGGTCGATCCGCGGGATCTGCCCTTCTTCCTGGGCCTGATGCAGCATCTGGCCCAGCATGGGCTGCCATGTCCGCTGCCGGTTCAGGCCCGGGATGGAGCAGCGTTGCGGCAGCTGTGCGCCAAGCCCGCGGCGATCGTCACCTTCCTCGAAGGGCGCGGGCCGCGGCGAATCTCGGTTGCCCGCTGTCGCGCCTTGGGCGAGGTGCTGGGTGCCCTGCATCTGGCCGGTCGGGGCTTTCAGCTTCGACGTGCCAACGCCCTCTCGATCGCGGGCTGGCGGTCTCTCTTCGACGGCTGCCAGGGTAAGGCGGATGCTGTGGTCCCCGGTCTGGAGCAGGAGCTGGCCGGGGAGCTCGAGACGTTGGCGCGCGACTGGCCGCGGGATCTGCCCGAGGGCGTGATCCATGCCGACCTCTTCCCGGACAATGTCTTCTTCGAGGCCGACAGCATAACGGGTGTCATCGACTTCTACTTCGCCTGCAACGACTTTCTCGCCTACGACCTGGCCATCTGCCTGAATGCCTGGTGCTTCGAGGACGACGTTGCCTTCAACGTCACCAAGGGGCGGGCGTTGCTCGAGGGCTATCAGAGCCGGCGATCGCTCTCCGACATGGAGAAGGCTGCGCTGCCCGTGTTGGCGCGCGGCTCGGCGCTGCGCTTCTTGATGACCAGGCTCTACGACTGGATCCACCGCGTCGATGGCGCCCTGGTGCGGCCCAAGGATCCGCTCGAGTATCTTCGCAAGCTGCGCTTCCACCGCGGGATCGAGGGAAGCGAGGCCTATGGCCTCGGGTGACGATCGTGTCGAGATCCACACGGATGGCGCCTGCAGCGGGAATCCCGGCCCGGGCGGCTGGGCCGCGATCTTGAGCTGGCGCGGCCGCGAGCGCGAGCTCAGCGGCGCCGAGGCCTTGACGACCAACAACCGGATGGAGCTGGCAGCTGCCATAGAGGCTCTGGCCAGCCTGAAGCGGCCCATGCAGGTCCGCCTGTTCACGGACAGTGACTATCTGCGCAAGGGCATCACCGCCTGGCTCCCCGGCTGGAAAGCGCGAGGGTGGCGGACGGCGAGCCGGCAGCCCGTCAAGAACCGGGATCTCTGGGAGCGTCTCGATGCGGCGGCCGCCCCGCATGAGGTCGAGTGGTGCTGGCTCAAGGGGCATGCGGGCCACGAGCTCAATGAGCGGGCGGACGCGCTCGCTCGGGCTGCCATCACCGAGCTCAGGAGCGGGCGCGGCAAGGCCTAGCCCGCGGCAGGCACACGAGCGCCGCGGAGCGTTGTGATACTGGGTGCGAAGGGGCCATGGCGCGGCTGAGCATTCGTGTCGACCTCGACGCCGGACGGGCCGTTGGCCCGGGCAAGATCCGTCTGCTCGAGCTGATCGGCGAGCTGGGCTCGATCTCGGCGGCCGGCCGCGCCATGGCCATGTCCTATCGCCGCGCCTGGCTGCTGGTCGACCAGCTCAACAGCAGCTTTGCCGAGCCGGTGGTGGCCGCCCATCACGGGGGAACCAGCGGTGGTGGGGCGGTGCTGACCCCAAAAGGTCGGGAGATCGTTCAGCGCTATCGGCGCATCGTCAGCGATGCCGAAAGCGCGGCCGCCGCCGACCTCCTGGCCCTCGAATTCGGCGCTCGGCCCACCTGCGCCGGGCACTTCTGCCGCCAGCGACGACCCGGATCGGGATATCAACGAGGACTGACGGCGTCGCCTTCGCGGCTAGCTGGCTGCCTGGCTCGCCGCGAAGGCTGCCTTTTGCTCGGCCGTCGCCTCGCTTTGATGCTGCGCCTTCCACGCATCATACGGCATGCCGTAAATGAGCTCACGGGCCTCCTCGTAGCTCATCGGGATCGCCCGGTCCTCGGCTGCCGCCCGGTACCACTTGGCGAGGCAGTTCCGGCAGAAGCCCGCGAGGTTCATCAGGTCGATGTTCTGCACGTCGGCACGCTCGCGCAGATGCTCGACGAGCGTGCGGAACGCCGCCGCCTCGAGCTGGGTTCGTGTCTCCTCGTCCATCGCCTTCATTGTACGATCCTCGTCCTGCTCGCTCATGATGATGGGATGTAGGCGCCGGCGCGCCCATGCTCAACGAGACGGCCTTGCCCGGTGTGCAGCGACCGCCTAAGCCACTTCCTCGGGAAGCGCCTCGAACGAGGGGGGAGGACGAAGAGCCATGGCGTCTCGCGCCACAATTGCGATGAGGCTGCTCGCGGCTGCGGGCATTGCTGCCGCTGCGGCGATCTCGTCTGCCCGAGCCGACACCGTCACGGTGGCAGTGACGGCGATCGTCGAGCATCCGGCTCTGGACGCCGCCCGCGAGGGTGTGCGCGATGCCCTTGCCGCCGCGGGCTATCAGGAAGGCAAGAACCTGCGCTTCGAGTTCCAGTCGGCCCAGGGTCAGCCGGCGACTGCCGCTCAGATCGCCCGTCAGTTCGTCGGCATGGGGCCCTCGGTGATCGTGCCGATATCGACCCCGTCCGCCCAGGCCGTGGTCGCGGCGACGAAGGATATTCCCGTCGTGTTCACCGCCGTCACCGATCCCGTCGGCGCCGGCATCGTCAAGAGCCTCGAGAAGCCGGGCGGCAACGTGACCGGCGTGTCCGACCTCTCGCCGATCACCCAGCATATCGATCTCATCCGCGAGATCATGCCGTCCGCCAAGCGGATCGGTGTGGCCTACAATCCCGGTGAGGCCAACTCGGTGACCCTCCTCCGGATCTTCAAGGCCGATGCCGAGAAGCAGGGGCTCTCCGTCGTCGAGGCACCGGCCAGCCGTTCGGCGGACGTCCAGGCCGCGGCCCGCAGCCTCGTCGGCAAGGTCGACGCGATCTACGTGCCCACCGACAACACGGTCGTCTCAGCCTTGGAGGCGCTGCTCGGGGCCGCAGAGGAGGCAAAGCTGCCCGTCTTCGCCGGCGATACGGACAGCGTGAAGCGGGGGGCGATCGCGACCATCGGCTTCGATTACTATCAGGTCGGCCGTCAGACGGGCGCCATCGTCCTCGAGGTGCTCAAAGGCAAAAAGCCCGGCGAGATCCCGGTCCAGCGGGCGACGGGCACCGACCTCGTCGTCAATCCGAAGGCTGCCGCGCGGTTCGGCATAACGATCCCGGACGACGTGCTGAAGCGTGCCAAGGAGGTTGTCGGCTGAGCAGCCGGCGCTCCTGCCGATGAGCCTCACGGCGTTCCTCGGCGCCATCGAGCTGGGGCTCGTTTATGCTCTCGTCGGCCAGGGGGTGTTTCTCTCCTTCCGGGTCCTGAGCTTTCCTGATCTCACGGTCGATGGCAGCTTTCCGCTGGGCGCTGCCGTGGCAGCAAGCCTCATCGTCACCGGCACCGATCCCTTCGTCGCCACGGTCGCCGCGATCCTCGCCGGTGCGATGGCCGGCCTCGTCACCGCCTGGCTCAACGTCCGCTTCGGGATCCTCCACCTGCTCGCGAGCATCCTCGTGATGATCGCGCTGTTCTCGATCAACATCCGGATCATGGGCCGACCGAATGTGGCCCTGCTCAACCAGCCCTCGGTCCTGAGCCCGTTTCAAGGCCTTGGCCTGCCCGATCTTTGGCTACGCCCACTGCTGATTGGCGTCGTCGTGCTGGTGGCAACCGGCTGCCTCGGCCGCTTCCTGCTCTCTGAGACGGGGCTCGCGATGCGGGCGGTCGGCGCCAATCCGCGCATGGCGCGGGCAAATGGGATAGCGCCGGGCCGCGTGATCTGCCTCGGCATGGCGATCTCCAATGCCCTCGTCGCCCTCGCGGGGGCGCTTTTCGCCCAGACCAACGGCTTCGCCGACGTCACGATGGGGCTGGGCACCATCGTGGTGGGGCTCGCGGCGGTCATCCTGGGCGAGACCTTGATCCGGACGCGGGGCATCTGGCTGATGCTCGTCGGCTGCGTCCTCGGCTCCATCCTCTACAGGCTGGCCATCGCCTTCGCTCTCGACCTCGATGTCCTGGGCCTGCAGGCCTCCGACCTCAACCTCGTCACGGCCGTGCTCGTCGGTGTCGCCCTGCTGCTACCGTCCCTGCGCGACACGCTGAGCGCGCGGCGCTCGAGGCAGCGCGCGTGATCCGGCTCGAGGGGGTCCACGTGACCTTCGGGCGGGGCACGCCGCTTGAGACCAGGGCGCTGCGAGGCGTCGACCTGGTGATCCAGGAAGGCGAGCTGGTCACGGTGATCGGCTCGAATGGCGCTGGCAAATCGACCCTTCTGGGGGCCCTCACCGGCGACGCCGCGGTCGAGCGCGGGCGCATCCTGATCGGTGAGACCGACGTGACGCGGTGGGGCGCCGCCGCTCGGGCAGGTCTTGTCGCCCGGGTATTCCAAGATCCGCTGGCCGGCACCTGCGACGCTCTCTCGATCGAGGAGAACCTGGCGCTTGCCTTGGCGCGAGGCCGCCGCCGTGGCCTTGGTCGGGCGCTCGATGCGAGCCGGCGCGAGCTGTTTCGTGGCCGGCTCGCCGATCTGGGCCTGGGCCTGGAACGGCGTCTGCATGATCCGATCGGCGCCCTGTCGGGTGGGCAGCGTCAGGCGCTGAGCCTCGTGATGGCGACGCTGGCGGATATGAAGATCCTTCTCTTGGACGAGCACACGGCCGCGCTCGACCCACGAACTGCCGCCTTCGTCCTCGAGCTCACCGATCGCTTCGTCAAGGAGCGGGGCCTCACGACGCTCATGGTCACGCACTCCATGCGTCAGGCGCTCGATCATGGCACCCGAACCGTGATGCTGCACGAGGGTCGCATCGCCTTCGATCTTGCGGGGTCGGAGCGGCAGGGCCTCGACGTTGCCGATCTTGTGGCGCTCTTTCATCGATCCGACGCGGGCACAATCGACGACGACCGCCTGCTGATCGGCTGAGCGCCGACGCCAGACCCGGCGGCTCGATCAGAGCGGCGCGCGAGGCGTCCTTCAGCGGGGCGAGATGAGCCCCCGCGGCCTGCGCCAGGGCTGCCCTCCGGTGAGCGGGCCGGTGAACTCTCTGTAGAGCTCGGTGCTGGCAAGCGGCTGGCTTAGAACACCGCCCAGGATCTCGGCGTAGCGCTCGGCCTCGGCCGTGACGTCGATCTCGTCCTGGCGCAGCTCGATCATGAGGTGCGGGAGGCGGCCGCGCTGGGCATGGAACTCGATCGTGAAGCCGAACTCCTCGAGCCCCGAATAGGGCTGGTTGTCACCGATGCAGAGATCGGTGCGCTGCTGCAAGGCGGCGAGGACGTCCGTCGAGAGCCTGCGATCGACACGCCAGAGGATCCCGATCTGCCACGGACGGTCTCGTCCGGCCATCCGCGGGGTGAAGCTGTGCACGGCGATGATCGCCGGCACGCGGCCCGATCGGCGAAAGGCCGCGATCCGCCGGGCGACGGCACGATGGTAGGGCAGGAAGTAGCGCTGACAGCGCCTGAGCGCCTCTTCGGGAGAGAGCGAGGTGTTGCCGGGCACCACGCAGCCGTCGCTGATCGTCGGGATCGAGGTCGCTGTCCTCGGTCGCCGGTTCGGATCGATCACGAGCCGCGAGCAGTGGTTGAGGAATGCCGGCGCGTCCAGGATATCCGCCAGCC
This sequence comes from uncultured Alphaproteobacteria bacterium, assembly GCA_963735065.1. Classification (GTDB taxonomy): domain Bacteria; phylum Pseudomonadota; class Alphaproteobacteria; order Geminicoccales; family Geminicoccaceae; genus CAVTJL01. Next base: position 52,767 of record CAVTJL010000004.1, read on the forward strand.
GTCGCGTCACCTCGGCAGCGCCGATGTCCCAGCCTATGTGACGGGTGAGCTCTGCCTTCCCGAGACCAAGATTCTGGAGCTCCGGTGGAACCTCGTGGCCGGCGTGGTCGCACAGGAGCAGAATTGATGAGCGCCCCTCCGGACGGGCGTGCTCGACAAACGGCGCTTCCGGCAGCCTTCTCGATGTCTGCATGGACGGTGCTTAGGGCAGGACGCGGCAGGGCGGAAGTGACATGGGCGACACGCTCCCATCTGGATGGCGTCATCTCGCAGTTGACGAGCCGGGCCCGTGTGCCGTCTTGTCAGCGACGAGCGCTATGGTTGAGTGATGGGGCTGTATTGCGGGACAGGCGCGTGGTGCTGCGGCGAACGGGCGCGACCCGGCGACGTGTTCTTCTGGCGGGAGCGGTCGGGCTTGTAGGGGTGGCGCCGGAAGCAGCGCATGCCCAGGGCATCGTCAGGGCTGACCGGGTTCTGGTGCTGAAGCGGCAGCGTCGGCTGTTCCTGATGCGTGGCGGCGAGACGCTGCACAGCTTCCGCTGCGCCCTCGGCTCTCGGCCCTACGGGCCCAAGGTGCGGGAAGGCGACGGGCGAACGCCCGAGGGCAGCTATGTGATCAGCGCCTTCCTGCCGCATAGTGAGTTCTATCGGGCCGTGCAGATCTCCTATCCCAACGAGGAGGACTTGGCCCGGGCCGCGACCCTCGGGGTTCAACCGGGCGGTCGGATTATGATCCACGGCCTGGACCCGGCCCTTCAGGGCCGAGCCGCCTATCATTGGATGTTCAATTGGACGAACGGCTGCGTCGCCGTGACCGACCCGCAGATGGATGTCGTCTGGCAGAGTGTGGACATCGGTACGCCGGTCGAGATCACCCTCTGAGAGCCGGGACCCTTCACGAGCCGGAGCCGCCGTCTATAATACGTGCCCTTCCGGGACGGATCGGCCGCGAAGGCTGGTCTTGAGAGCTCGGTAATCTGAGGTGCCCTTTGGGGAGATTTTCAATGCGGAAGTTGTGGACCCTTGCGGTGATTGCACCGCTGGCTCTCGTGGCCGGCTGCGCCACCAAGGGGGACGTCAATTCCCTCCGTCAGGAGATCGCTAGCGTCCGCGCCACTGCTGAGGCAGCCGATCAGAAGGCGACCGCTGCGCAGGCGGCCGCCGAGAAGGCCGCCACCGACGCCTCGAATGCTGCCCAGGAGGCGCAGATGGCGAGCGACAAGGCGGACCGTATCTTCCGCGAGGGTCTGCGGAAGTAGCCCCCATTCGACCTCTCCGGTCGCCATTGGCCCAGCTTGGCCGGTGGCGACCGGCTCTCCTCTTTCCATCGGCGAATGCCGAGCCATCTCGTTGGCCAGGGCAGCGCCGAGCGGTGCCACGGGCTTCCCTGTCACCAGTCCTTGGACCAAAGACCCGGTACATGCAGCGACGCACCCTTCTGCGACTAGGTGCCTCGGCGCTGGCGACGTCCGCGCTCCCGCGAAGGTCGCAGGCGGCCGGCGCTGCCCAGGGCGACATTGTGGGCGACCTCAGAGAGTGGGTGAGCGACGGGAAGACGACGCTGCTCGATGTCGCGTGGCGCAACGATCTCGGCATCCTCGAGATCTCGGCGGCAAATCAGGGCGTGGACGTCTGGGTGCCGGGCAGGGACCGGGTGATCCTGTTGCCGACCGCCCACATCCTTCCGGACGCGCCTCGCGAGGGGATCGTCATCAACAAGGCCGAGCTGCGGCTCTACTACTATCCCAAGGGTGGGCCGGCGGAGAGCCACGCGATCGGCATCGGCCGCGAGGGCTTCGACACACCCGATGGCACCACGCGCATCGTGCGCAAGGCCAGGGCGCCGACCTGGTATCCGACGGTCAGCTCGCGCGACGAGAAGCCATGGCTGCCGGGGGCTGTGCCGCCGGGGCCGGACAATCCATTGGGTGACTACGCCCTCTATCTCGGCTGGCCCGCCTATCTCATCCACAGCACGAACAAGCCCTACGGTGTCGGCCGCTTCGTCAGCCATGGTTGCATTCGCATGTACCCCGACGCGATGGCCGGCCTCTTCCCCAGGGTGGCGGTAGGGACGCGGGTCACGGTCGTCGAGCAGCCGATCAAGCTCGGCTGGCGCGCCGGCGAGCTCTACATTCAGGTCTTTCCCGACGCGGAACAGCAGCGGGCGCTCGAGGAGCATTATCGCTTCGAGCCCAAGCCGCCTCCGGACGTCTCGGCGATGATAGCCAAGAAGGCCGGCCCGGAGGCGGACAGGATCGACTGGAGTGTTGTCCGAGCCGAGCTGGTGAGCTGCCGCGCCGTGCCCGTCAAGATCACCGGCGAGCGAAGGGAGCTCGTCGGTGATGTGCTGATCAGCCCCAATCCACTCTCGGCTGCCGGCGATCCCCTGACGGGTCTCTACTGACCGACGCCATCCGCTGGGCAGAGAGGAAGCCTTGAGGATGACCTGCTGCATCCTGCGCGTAAAGACTGGGGGCGGCAGCTCCTGGTGGGGGTCAAGGATCTGAGCCGGGCCGGCACATCGGTCGACAACGGCTCCCGTCCGTCAGCTGCCATAGTAGTGGCTGTACTTGGAGTAGCTCAAGGCAGCGTCGCCATAGCCGTACGCGGCATGTCGCCTGACGTCGACGCGCGTCAGCACGGCCCCGGCGATGTAGGCACCCGCGGTGGCCAGGTCCTCGAGCGCCCGTCGGGCCGAGTTACGCACCGTGCAGCCCCACCTCACCACGAACACCACCAGGTCGGCCTGGGCCGACAGGAGGAGCGTTTCCGGGATGCCGAGCACCGGGGCGGAGTCGACGATCACGAGGTCGTAGCGCGCCTTCAGCGCTTGTAGCCGGCCGGTCCACGCCGCGTTGTCGATAAGCGGGATCGGAAAGACCTCACGGCGGCCGATCGGCAGCACGTCCAAGCCTGATATCAGGTCCTTCTCGATCGCCTGGCTGAGATCGATCTCGCCCATCGCGTATTCGACCAGACCCCGCTGCGGCAGCAGGCCGAGCTCGCGATGGATGCTCGGGTGACGGAAGTCGCCGTCCACGAGGAGCACCTTCTTGCCGATTTGGGCGGCGCAGACGGCGAGGCTCAGCGCGAAGGTGGTCTTGCCCTCGTTAGGCAACGAGGACGTCACCACCAGCAGCTTCGGCAGGGAGCTGCCCGATCTCAGGGAGCCCAGGACCGACTGGAGCGCCGCCGCGTAGGCTGAGCGCGGCTTGGCCAGCAGGTAGAGGTGCGGCCGTGGGCGACGCCAGCCTTTGCGCAAGAGCGGGATCAGGCCGATGCGGGTCACGCCCAGATGGCGCTCGACGTCGCCATTGCCGCGCAGGCTCCTGTCGGTGATCTCGCGGAGCACGAGGAACGTCGAGAGGAGCAGCAGGGTCGACGTGAAGCCGAGAGCGCCGAAGAACACGGCGCCCGGGGTTGCCGGCCTCAGCGGTGGAACCGCCGATGCGAGGATCTTGAAGTCGGAATCGACGATTTCCTGCTGCTCCCGCGTCTCCTTGTATCGCTTCAGCATCTGTTGGTAGATCTGTCGATTGGCCTCGATCTCACGCTGAAACTCGCCCAGCCGCACCTCGGCCTGGGACCTTTGCGCGATGGCCGACTTGAGCCGCTCGACGTCGCGATCGATCGACGCCTGACGCGCGGTCGCCGTCTGCGCCTCGACCCTGAGCTTCGCGACGATCCGCTCGATCTCGCCGCGGATCTTCTGGCCGATCATGGCAAGCTCCTGGCTGATCAGCTGCCGCCGCGGATGCAGCTCCCCGTACGTGGCGCGGAGCTCGGCATCCTGCCGCCACAGGTCCGCCTCCTGCGTCCGCAGGGCCAGAATGAGCGGCGAGTTGACCACCTCAGGCGAGGCATCGATCCGCCCTCGGTCGGACAGGAGCTTCGCGTTCAGCTCCAGGGTCGCCTGTTTCTCGGCCGCGTTCGCACGTGCTGCCATGGCGGCCTGGGCTGCCTCTCCCAGCTCCTGCTCCAGCACGTCGACGCCGTTGGCGACGATCAGCCCATTCTCGGCGCGAAAGCTCTGCTCGGCCCGCTCGAGCTGCCCCAGCTCCTGGCGCAGCTCGCCGATGCGGCGGGCGAGCCACTCGGAAGCGTTGCGCGTTGTGGCCCGCTTCGCGTCCAGCTTGTAGGCGATGAAGCGGTCGGCCACGCTGTTGGCGATGCGCGCCGCCTTCGCCGGATCGTCGGAGGTGAAGCTCACCTTGACAACGAGCGAGGTGCCCTGCTGCGCGACACGAAGATGGTTATGGAACGTCTCGATCGTCCGCTCGAGGAGCTCGGCCGCCGCCGGTGAGGGCTCGGCCGGGGAGGGGGCGGCGACGTCGCTCGCCAGCAGGGCGATGGGCACGGCGCCGTCCTCGGGCCGGTCGCCCTGCGGCCAGACCGTGTCCACCGCCTGCTTCAGCAGGGCCCGGGCGCGGCTCAGCCAGGGGTGCTCGGGCCGGCGCCCTCCGCCGGCCAGCTCGGGATCGCTCATCAGCCCGAGCCTGGTGATGACGTCCTCGGCAAGCGTGCGCGAGTTCAGCACCTCGAGCTGTGTGGCGATGGTCGACGTGTCGGTGGTCAGCTGCTCGACGACGGCCTTCATGTCGAGGACCTGCGGCTCGCGCGGGTTGAGGATCACCAGGGACGAGGCCGTGTACTTTGGCTCCATGCGCAGGCCGGCGATGACGCTGAGCGCCGTCGCCAGGGCGGTCACGGAGAGCAGCAGCCACTTTCGGCGCCAGAGCAGAGCGGCGACCCCGAATGCCGGACTCTCGCCATAAGATGCCGGCATGCTGGGATGGGCGGCCGTCAAGGCCGGAAGGGTGTCACTCGTCATGACTGCGCGCCTCCGGTTGTGGGTACCCCGAGCCTCCGCGCCGCCCGCTCGCGACCAGCAGCAGGGACGTCTGCCACCCGCAGCTCGTCCAAGAGGTCCTTGTACTGTCGGGCTTGGCGCTCCACGGTGAACTGCCGCGCCCGGATCAGCATGCGCGGGCGCAGCCTCGCCGCGAGGGCCGGCTCGCGGATGAACGGTTGGAGCAATCTTCCAAGAGCGCCGCGCTCGTCGGGATCGAAGACGAGGCCGCTCGCGTCGTCGCCCATGATCTCCGGCAATCCGCCGCGAGCGCTCACGATTGTCGGAAGGCCATGGCTCATCGCCTCGACGACGACGCTGCCGAACGGCTCGTGCCAGAGCGAGGGCACCACCAGCAGGTCGATGCGAGCGTAGAAATCGTCGGGCTCGACAAAGCCCATGAAGCGGGCTCGCTCGAGCGGGTAGCGCCGCCCCAGCTCGGCTACATACGCCTCGCTGCAGCGGCCGCCGATAAGCAGGGTCCAGCCGTCCTCACCGAGGCGCGCGAGCTCCTCGAGCAGCAGCTCGATTCCCTTCTCGCGACTGACCCGGCCGAGAAAGCCGATGCGCAGCGGCCCCGATCTCTCGGCCACCGGCCCGCGGTCTCTCCCGTCCATGCGGCGCGGGTTGTGGATGACCTTGCGGATCGCCGCCCGCGGAAACAGGCCTCGGCTCTCGTGCAGCGCCAGAACCGCCCGGCTGATGCCGACCACGGCGTTGACGTGCCGTGTCGCACGTCGCCGAGGGTAAGTGATCGCGGCGCAAGCAGCACAAGGTGATCCACAGTTCCGCCCGTTCCGGAACATGGTGGTTCGCGGGCAGAGCAGCCAATAGTCCTGGATGACGTGAAGCAACGGCCGCCTTCGTGCTCCGACGGCCCCCCAGATGGAGGTGGAGAACCCCTGGAGGTTGAACGTCATGACGACATCGGGCCGGATCCGATCGAGAAGCAACGATGCCGCCTCGGCCATTGCGGGGTTGTGCGCGTCGATGGCATGCCACGCCGCCCGTCGCCAAGCGGGCCTTCCTGGGCCCTCGTGCTGCCAGTAGAGGTTCCGCAAGCGCAGCCTGTGCACGCCGAGCGGGCCCTCGCGTCGGCTGTGGTCCTCCGTCGGGTCCGTGGTGATGACGTGCACGTCGATGCCGAAGGCGGCGAGGCCGAGCATCAAGGTCTCGACCGTCTTCTCGGCACCGCCCACGATGCGGGGCGGGAACAGGGTGGAGAACGCGGCAATTCGCATAGGACCTAACTCGCCCTCGGTCGGACCTGCCCGTGGCCGGGCGTCAGGACACCGCGATGTCGCGCGGCGGGTGCAGCGGCCTCGCCTGTCGCGACACGCGACGATAGCTCGGCCGCCAGCTGTGGACGTTCGCCAGGTCGCCGATCTCCCAGCTGATCTCCAGCACGTCGCCTTCGTCGAGGTGGAGCTGCTCGGTACGGATCAGATGGCAGCCCCAGTTCGTGGGCCTGGAGAAGGGGCTGTTGTCGAGCGTGATCTCGTCATCGAAGACAACGTTGAAGTAAAGGCAGAAGCCGTCCATGCGACCGCTCCGGACGACCGGCTTGTGCTGGTGCCAGCGCGTCGTAAGCGTGCCCGGGCGCGCGGTGTAGAGGTCGAGTGAGAAAATGCTTTCTGGCTTAGATAGGAAGTGGTCGACCTCGTGCGGCGCTATTCGGCGCTGCGCCGATCGTAGCAGCGATGCGCGCATTTCCTTGTGGCGCTCGATCCAGCCTTTGAGGCTGTCGAGGCGCACGCCATGCAGGTCGTTTTCCCACAGGAAAGGTATGGCGTACTCGTCTTTCAGGCAAACGGGCTCTAGGAACAGGTCGAATGCGTGAGGAATGATTCTGCCGTTCTCGGTGAGCAGTCGGTCCCTGAGATCACAGATGTTTGGAACCATATACTCATTGAACAGCTCGCTGCCCATCTGCTCGTGAAGAATGACATCGACCCGCTCGTCCGGCGAAAACTGCTGGCTGTGGACTTTCATGAAGGTGATATTGCTGGTCGCGTTCTCTTCGGCGACATGCTTGGCCAGCTCGATGATGTCGCCGTGGTCGATGGCGTAGATCCGCTTTGGGTTCTGCTGCGCGGCGAAGAGCGACAGGATGCCGGTGCCCGTGCCCAGATCGACCACCACGTCGCCCTCGGCGATGTGTTTGCGGATTGCCTTGTGATAGGCATCCACCCTTGCCTGGTCGCCCAGCATCTTCTCGTGAACATGGACCTCGCTGAAGTAGCTCCTGTTCCTGACGCGCTCGACCAGCGCCTTCAGCTTTGGATTCCGTTTCGCATGCTGCCTGAGGTGATAGAGAGCGTTGCTCAATCGATCAGCTATTCCGGACATGTCGCCCTCTCCTTCCCGCCGCTAGATGAGCTAACCGGCCTGCCGGCGTTCCCGTCGTCGGCGCTCGTTCCTGGGCGGCCGGTGCCCGCGGGACGATGCTCTCGCCGCGAGCGGGAGCGATCACCCCGCTCATGCCGCCGCTCCCCGCTGCGGTGTTGGCGCGACCAGGACGAGGGCGCCTTCGGGCCTGCGGCGACGCGTGCGCACCACCCAGCGAACCAGCATCATCGTCATGCAGAGCTCGCCGACCAGGAGGGCTGCCACGATGCCGGGCGCGCCCAGCGGGAAGACCAGGGCGAGCGAGAGCACGCCCTGAACGATGGCCCCGGTGCCAACCGCGTAGGCATAGTCGCTGCGATGGCCAGCGGCGAAGACGAACAGCTGGCCCATGAGCAGGTTGGTCGCGTTGACGGGCAGGATCCAGACCATCAGCGCCAGGAGTTGCCCGTGCTCGGTGACGGACGGGCCGAAGACCAGGGCCAGGATATCGTCCGCGAAGATCGAGACTGCCGTGGCGCCGCCGATAGCGACGGCCAACGCGGCCAGCGCCACGTATCTCAGCCAATGCCAGGTCGCATCGCGCCGCTCTGGCGAAGAGAGCAGGGCAACCGCCCTCGGCAGAAGCGCCTGTGCAATCGGCAGATAGGCCATCGCTGCCGCGCGGATCAGCTTCTCGGCGGCGGCATAGGCACCCACGATCTGACTCGTGGCCGTGACCCCGAGCAGGAGGATGCCACCGCTCGAGAAGGTGTTGCTCAGAAGCTCGGACCAGAACAGGTGTCGTCCCAGCCGGAGGGTGCGCAGGATCGCGGCGGGCGTCGGCCGCTGCCAACGGATCATTCCCGACCAGAAGCAGACGACGAGGCCGAGCAGCCCCGAGACGAGGAGGGCGCTGGCCTGGATGGCCGCGGCGAGGATGAAGTCGTCGGGCTTGTGGACGAGCAGCACGAGCGCCACGGCGGCCGCGATCCTCCCAGTCACCTGGAGGATGGCCGTGAACCGCATGCGCTCGAGCCCCTGATAAAGCCAGGGCGAGAACAGGAAAGAGCCCCACGCGGCCATGAAAGACAGGAGGTAGAGCTGCCAATGCGCGGCCAGGGTCGGCACGGCGAGCACGAGGAGCAGGAACGCCGCGCTCGCCAGCAGCAGCACGCCCCCGCGGATCGTCTGCGTTGACCAATAAACCTCGAGCACGGCTTCCGGCTGGTCACGGCGTGCTGCAATCTCCCGCGCCGCGCTGTTGTTGAAGCCCGAATCGATGGTGAACACGAAGTACTGGACCACCACTTGGGCGAAGGCGATGAGCCCGAAGCGCTCGAGACCGACCGCGCGCACAAGGATCGGCAGTGTCAGCATCGGGGTCACGACGTTGGCGACCTGCAGCAGGTACATGGCGAGCAGGTTCCACTGCAGCGAATCGCGCTCGGGTATCTCGTGGCGCCTCATCCGCCGTTCCTCGCCGCACGGCGGGACGGCATTGTTGTGGCGGCGGGCGCATAGCCGCGCGGTGCCGGCTGCGCCAGGAGAGGCAGGGACGTGTCCGTGCCCCCAAGGCGGTTGCTCAGCCAGCCACCGACGACGAGGATGAGCACCACGATGAAGGTCTGGTTCTGGAAATGGTCCTCGAACATGCACAAGCCGAGGAGGTGCAAGGCGAGGAGACCGCGGAGCCCCGTTATGCCCGGCTGCGCCGTCTGCGTGGCCGCGCCGAGCAGGGCGCCGGCGGTAAGGATCATCGGCACCAGGCCGGCCGCCACGCCGAGCCATATCAGCGCGTTGTGGAACGCTTGAACGCCGGTGCGCTCGTGGACCGCGAGCTCGCCCAGGGTTCGCCCCGACCCAAGCGGATGCTCGAGCGCGAGCCGTAGGCCGGTGGTCGTCGTCGTGAGACGTTCCGTCAGGTTGGCGTCGGCTGTATCCGCCCGGACGAAGCTCTTGGGCAGCACGGGCCCCTCGGCAAAGCCGACGGCAAGGAGGGCGGCCAGGGCAACCATCGGCAGGAGCAGCAGGACCTTGTCCGTGCGGCAACTGATCGCCAGGGCGAAGCCCATGGTGGCGAGGGAGATGGCAACGGCGCTGCGGGTTTCCGTGTAGTAGCTGCAAGCGAGCAGCGCCCCGACCGCGAAAGCCAACAGCCAGTATCGCTGTTGACGGGTGGCCATGAAGGTGGCGACTGGGATGCCAAGCGAGATGACGGCGGAGGTCGCGTTGGCGTGTCCGTGCAGGCCGGGGGGGCGTTGCTGGACCTGCCAGGGTGGGATCGCCAGCTCGCTGGGAGCCAGGCCCACTGCCACCATGGTATCGTTCTGGCCCAGACTCTGGAAGACGAGAGGGACGACGCACAGGCAGCAGCCCAGACAAAGGCCGGCGGCGAACCAGCTCAAATTGTGTGCCTTTTCCAGGAGCGGCGTCAAGGCCGCACAAAATGAAAGAGCGAGCAGGAAGCGGATTGGAAAAACGAAGTCTCGGTAATCGCCTAGGTCTCGCAGAAGGATAAGCGCGTGCGCAAGGAACGGCAGGGCGAAGACGAGTCCCAGGATAAGCATCGTCAGCATGTAATTAATACGATGAAAGCAAGCGCGGGCAGCGAGCGGTACCAACGCTACGCCGAGAAGATCCAACATTCTGAAGTCATACCCGGAGGCTGAAAAGAGAATGATGTTGAACGGTAATGTCAAGGCGCAAATGAACGTAACCGCCGTGGCGCCCCGCTCGGCCAGTCGGTGACCGGTGTCCTCGCTGTCTGTCGGATGCCAAGCCCGCTCACCCTGCAGCTGGCGCCCGGCGGCCCAGGCCGTCACGTCCGACGCCTTCCCGCGGGCAACCGCGAAGGAACCCGTGAGCCGATATCGGCGCCGTCCAGCGCGGTGCCGACCCGATCCACATATGCCGCGCGATGACCGACCTGGCCGACATCGCCCGCTCCCAGACGAGCCTCCTGGACGACCTGCTCGTACACCGCGTGCATCTCTTCATTCATGCGGCTGGCGAGATGGTGGGTCTCGAACCGTCTGCGTGCCGCTGCGCCCATCCGCGCCATCGCCAGGCGGTCATGCTGCTCGAGCGCGCGCGCCAGCGCAGCCTCCTCCTCGAAGTCGAGTAGCAGCCCGGTCCTCTCGTGCTCGACGAGATGCGGGAATGGCCCCCGAGAGCTCGCAATGATCGGACGAGCGGCACGCATCGCCTCGAGCGCCACCTGCGGTAAGCCCTCCCATCGCGATGGCATCAGCACCGCGTCGCGGTCCGCGATCAGGCGCGGCACCTGCGAGCGCTCCACCCAGCTGCTGAACGTGACGTTGGGAGGGTGGCGGCTCTGCTCGCAGGCGGGGCTCAACACGCTGGCCCCGACGACATTCACCTCCGCGAGGGTGGGTGGCACCGCCCTCATCTGGGCGAGCAGGAGATCCAGCCCTTTCTGCCGGTCGAAGCGGCCGAGGAACAAAAGCCGGAGTGGACCGGCGCCGGTTGGCGCCTGTGCCGGCGGACCTTGCGCAATGCCGGTCACGACGCATCTTATTTTGTCGCGCGGAAAGCCGTAGGCCTCAAGCACGAGCTCCTCGTGCGGCGACACGTTGATGACGGCATCCGTCCAAGGAAGGAGCGACCGCTCCACGACGCCGTACAGCGGCTTGAGGCGCGATTCCCGATACGTGTCGAAAGCCCAGCAGTGGGCACAGTAGACGATGGCGGCTTGCCATCCGCAGATCGCCTTCGATGCCCTCACCACGGCTCCGGCAAAGGAGCAGTGCGCATGCACCAGGTCAGGCTCGAACGCGCGGATCGTCTCCAGCAGGGATCGAGAGAGCGCGAGGCAGGAGCGTAGGCCACGGCCCGCTCGGGCGAAGCTGTGCACCTGCAGTCCGGGTTCCTGTGGCAGGTGGCTCAACTGGTCGCGCGGCACCAGGACGCCGATCCTGCCCGTGCCGTAGCGGCGAAGCTGCGCCGGCAGGAGCTCCTGCAGGTAGGTCGCGGGCCCGCCCGGCAAGGTCTCGCATACATGGAGCACGCGCATCTACGTCTTGCTCTCGGTTACGAGCTCAAGAAGCGCAGCCGCCGATCGGGGCCAGGAAAAGCGCCTCGCGCGCTCGTAGCCGCGGCGAACGAGCGCGCTGCGCAGCTCCGGGCTCTCGGCAAGCGACAGGATCGCTGCCAGCCAAGCGCGCGGCTCCGATGGCGGACAGAGCAGCGCCGCATCGCCGAGGACCTCCGGCATCGCCGAGGTGTTCGACGCGATCACCGGGCATCCGCTGACCATGGCCTCGAGCGGCGGTATGCCGAAGCCTTCCTCCAAGGATGGAAAGGCGAACGCCAAGGCATTCCGGTAGAGATAGGCGAGGTCGGCATCAGTCGACCTGCCGACGTCGATGATCTCCGCCGCCCGCAGGCCACTCGCGCGGAACACGGAAGCATTCTTTCCGCCCGCTACGACAACAGCGATGCCGCGGCGCTTCAGCTCATCGGCGAGACCCAGCAGCACGCCCACATTCTTGTTCCTCGACACGCTGCCTAGCAGAAAGACATACGGCTTCGGGATTGATCGGAAATCCAGCCGGGACGCCGCCGCCAAGTTCAGGAAATGCTCATGACCGTTCGGCACGACCGTGATGATCTTCGCATCGCCGGCTACATGGCGCGAAAGCTGCTCAGACGAATATTTGGAGACAGTGATCAGATACTGACTGGAGCGTGCAAGAACGGGCAACAGGATGCGATAGAACCAAACGAAACTCCTGGAGAAGTTGTCGGGAATGACATGCACGTTCGCATCGTGAATGCACAGGAGATTCCGGGTCATCAGGGGCGCCACGGAGCACAGGTTCAGCAGCGTGTTGCCGTTGCAGAACCACGGTAACGAGGTCTGCTCCCAGAGATGGCCGCGCCCCCAGCCGACCTTGCGGGCTCTTATGCGAGAGAACTGGGGCAGCTCGTAGTCGCCTGGCGGGCAAAGCAGCTCGATCGAGAGCGGATGCGACGGCGTCCGCTGCGACGACAGGATCGAGTCCAATGCGCGGGTTATCTCCCACGCATAGCGCTCCACGCCTGTGATGGGCCTAGGCACGAACCGGCCGTTGATGAGCACTTTGCGGGATCTGGCGTGGTTGGTTGGCATCGGCGCCATCGCGTCTAGTACGCGTGCTCAGAGCGGAAGGCCGCAAGTACGGTGATCATAATAATACGGAGATCGAGAATTAGAGACCAATTCTCGATGTAATAGAGATCGTGCTCGATCCGCTTTCTCATCTTATGCAGCGTATCGGTCTCGCCGCGGTATCCGTTGACCTGCGCCCAGCCGGTGATGCCCGGCTTGACGCGGTGGCGTCGGAGATAGCCGTCGATGAGCTGGGAATAGTGGCGGTCGTGGGCGAGCGCGTGGGGCCGTGGGCCGACGAGGCTCATGTCACCCCTGATCACGTTCAGGAGCTGCGGCAGCTCGTCGAGGCTGGTGCGCCGCAGGAGCCTTCCGAGCGGCGTGATGCGCGGGTCACCCCGCACGGCCTGCCGAACCTGTGTCTCACCGGACGGATCGCAGCATGCGCTGTACATGCTGCGGAACTTGAAGATCTCGATCACCTCTCTGTTGAATCCGTAGCGTGGTTGGCGGTAGAGCGCCGGTCCGGCTGAGCTCAGCTTGATTGCCGCCGCAATCACGAGCAGAAGCGGCAGGAGGAGAATCAAGGCGAGGAGCGCCAGCGTGCGGTCGAGTGCCTCCTTTGTCAGGTACCGCCAACCGTCGATCGGGCGTCTTTGCAGCAGGACCAGCGGCTGAGAGCCGAGCATGGCGGCGCCGAGCACCGGCACCCCCTCGGCTACCGGCTGCGGCGCCCAGGCGACCTCGACCGGTACTTGGCGCAGGTGCTCCAGTACCGTTTCCAGCGTTGGATCGAGGCAAGGGCCGAGCAGCACCACTTGGTCGATCTCGTGCTCGACCAGCCGCTGCTCGAGCAGATCGAGATCGCTCCAGGACCCGGATAGGTCGTTCGGCAATCGCACCGTCAGATTGATCTGCAGGTTCGTCTGGCGCGCGGCCAAGCGCGTGGCGCATGCGTCGACCAGCCTCGTGTCGCCGACCAGAGCGACGCGATGCTCCAGCTGGCGGAACATCCGGCGCCCGATGGCGCCCTGGAGAAGCAGCCGAAAGACGATCAGGCCCAGCGCGCCGAGCAGCAGCCAATAGCCGATCCACAGCCGCGACACCTCGTGCGCAGCGCGGACGGCATAGAGGAACACGAGGACGGCGCCGATCGTGACCAGCCAGGCCGCGAGCAGGCGGGACAGATATAGCTGCACCCGTCCCATCCGCCGCAGATCGTAGACGCCGAAGAGCGGCAGGAGATGGCCGGCAAGGAGGATGCCGAGCACGAGGCTGGCGGTGAGAATGCCGGGCGTCTCGCCGAACGGAAAGCGGAACTGCGCTGCAACTGTGCCGGCGAGCGCCAGGAGGCACAAGTCAGTCAGACGCACCCCCATGAGGAAGAGGCGTCGTGTGCTGTCGACAGAGCGGCGAGGCCTGCGTCCGCCTCGCACGCGCAAGCCGACGAAATCGGCCTCCATCATCGATCAGGCACCCCCACGGCTTGAGCATTTCGGTTGTTGCGGCTTCGCCTCGGGCGTCCGCTCCGCCATAGGTCTGGCCCGCTCAGAGCGGCTCCCGATGGCTACCCAGCCTCAGTCGAAGAACATCTCAGGAATCCTCGCACCGTGCCCCCACACGTCGCCCATGGCACGGTCGAACGCCGGAGGATCAAACTTCTCCGTTCGACCGTTCGGGTAATGCGTGATCTCGCCGAAATATATTCGACCGTTGTGATTGTATAGATCGATGCGAGCAAACTCAAAGTCACTCCCGAGAAGCTCGGCGATAGCGATCATCTCCCGAAGATTTTCCGGCTTCTTCACGGGCGCCTTGGAGCGCGGGTAGTCGGTTCCCCAGTCGACGGCGAGCGGGCGCCAGTCTTCATCGAACAGACGGTACGCATGCTCGCCGAAGCGATCGACATGAACGTCGATCAGCCGTACCTTGCCATGGAACGTCAAGAACTTATAGTCGTCGGGTGCTTTATTGTTCTCGCTCAGCAGAAGCTCCTCGGCGACGACACGCGGCGTGATGTGTTTGTACGCCCACTCCTTGTAGAGGTCGAAGAAGTTGGTCTGAAGCCAGGCGTCCGCCTCGGCGACGACATGGGCCCAGTCGACCTGGCGTTTGTCCCGCACGAGGAGGTTCATGTTGCTCCCGTGCGTCGCCTTCAGCGCGAAGGCGTTCGGCAGTGCATCCGCCCTGATCGCGTGCGCATCGCTAGCCACAAGGTAGAGCGGGATCAGATAGTCGGGCCCGATCCGCGCCGCCACGTAGGCCCGGACATCGTGCTTGTCCGTCGTCAGGACGTACGCCGGATTTTTGTCGAACAACTTCTTGTGCTGAAGTCGCTCGTGGAAGGTCATGGGTGACCGGAAGGTGCGGAGCTCGCCCGTGGCACAATAATGATCCAGGATCGTGAAGAGGCGCGGCGAGAGGCCGTGGCGCAGCTCGAATACGGCGCGACGGAGAACCTTCTCGCGGATCAGGGGGCGCCGCCAATGCCCGTCGGCCCGGAATGCCGCCAGCGCAAGGCGCCCGAGCCCTCCGGTCCGCTCCTTGCCGCCTCCGCCGATGATGCCCGTGACCACGTGCGCTGCTCCTAGCCGCCGAGGCTCGGTACGGTGCGGGCTGGCGTGTGGTAGATGCCTCCTGTCGTGCCGGTCGCCAGCATGGGACACTGCTCGCACCGCGGCACCACGAGGCTGCACTGGTCGATGTGGCAGCCGACGGTCCTTCCCTGGAGGGCCAGCGCCACGCGCTCCAGGCGTTGCCTCATCTGCCCCTTGACCAGCACCACGTCGCCGGGGCGGAGATCCGCGCGCACGGCCTGAGCGGCAGCCAGCCAGCTCCTGCCCGCATGGTGGACGTCGCAGCGGGCGAGCCCGGCACGAGCGGCGCCCGCGCGATAGCTCTGAAATGCTCTCTTTCCTCCCACGACGATGACCCGGCTTGCGATCGTCGCCAGCCGCTGCCCGATCCGGCGGTAGTGCGGGCCCGCGCTGCCGGGTGGCGCCTCGATCTCGCCGAGCACCACGATCCGCCGCCCCGGCACCTCCGCCATCACGTCGAGCGCCACGTCGATCAATTCGATCGGCGCCTTGAAGTCGTCACGGATCACCCATGCGCCGTTGGCCAGCTCAACCGGCTGCAGGCGCCCGGGCCTGGGCACCACGGCCTCGAGGGCGGCAGCCAGCCGTGCCAAGGGCCGCCCCTCGACCCAGGCCACCGCGACGGCGGCCAGGATCGGGTACATCATGGTCCGGCCGAGCAGTCGTGCCCGGAGCTCGTAGGTCGTCCCGCCAACCTCGACCGTGAGGCGGGTGCCATAGGGCCAGTCGAGCACCGCCTTGCTCGCGCGCACGTCGTTGTCAGCGCCGAAGCCGAAGGTCACGACGCGGCCTTGCGTCGAGCCCGCCATCGCCCGGACGTGCGGATCGTCGCCATTCAGCACGACGGTGCCGCCCTTGCGCAGGCCGCGCAGCATCTGTGCCTTCTCGTCCCGCGTGTCCGCGAGCGTGCCGAGGCTCTGGCTGTGCTCGCTGCCGATCGAGGTGACCACGACGATGTCCGGCCGCATCATGTCGGCGTAGCGGATCATCTGACCCTTGCCGTCGATCCCGACCTCGATCACGGCATGACCTTGCCAGGGGACGAGTGCCCAGCACGGCGAGCGCCAGGTCGGCGTCGGCGTTGCCCGGGGGCGGCCAGGCGACGGGCCTGTCCAGCACGGCCGCCACCGCGGCGGTGGTCGTGCTCTTGCCATAGGAGCCGATCACCACGGCCGCGCGCGTGCGGCTGCCCAAGGTGCGCCGATGGAGCTTCGCCAAGGGCCGCGCCACGGGCCAGGCGTGCGCCCTCAAGCCGAGGTAGATGCGCCTGCGCCCCAGGGGCGTCGCGAGGAGGCCGGGAATTTCTTGCAGGCGAGGAGCCATGTTGTCGGTGCCGCCACGATGTGATTTTCAATTACAAGATGAGACGTCTTGGCGTCTCATCGGCTATTGGTCATAAGTCGAAGCAGACATCTCGCGACTATGCCCAATCCGGAGAGTGGGCCCGCGGCTTTCTCTGAAGGGCGGCTACTCCCATTGGAGTGGGCCTTCCGCAGCTTGCTTGCGAAGGCTCAGTTCGGCCGCTCGGAAGCGCCTCCTGCCCCGCGCGCGATCGCATCGCGTGGTGCCTCTGCGGCCCACCCTCCCCACAGTCCACGGAACCGAGGGCGGCGTGCATAAGTATCTGAGCATACCATCCAATCAGACGTGCATATCCGGGAAGCGGTCATCTTGGACAATCCACTTGTTGTGGCCCGGCCCGTTAATCGAAGCCGAAGCCTAGACCGATAGCGTGACGTGGCAGGGCGCCGTCGATCGGCGGTTCATAGGACTGTGGTTCGGTGCCCTCTTCGCATTCTGGGATAAGGATAAAGTATGAAAACATAATTCTCGTCAACGGCGTTGTTTGGTGAACTATTCGGTAGAATGGCTCCTTGAAGGAGAGAAGATCGTGCTGCGGTGTATAGGAAATGTTGAGCACTTAGCTCACGTTGAGAGCGAACATGTTATAGTCGCTGTTCGCGGCACAGCCGACCATCTCGATAGATGACCGATCAGGCGGGCGACTGGCTGCCCTGGTGGGCACCTGGGATGGGGTGCGACGGGCACTGGCTCGAGCGCGGTCGTGACCGCGCCCTGTCGCACGGCCCCCTCACCATCACCGCGCGGCGTGCCGTCAGATACTACGACGTACAAGGCGCACGGCTCGACCAGCCGATGGCCTCCGGCGATGAGGCAGCACGATGGTCACCACCGGCGGCGGGGTGGGAGGTCATGCTCGGCTCGAGCAGGTCGCCGGTCGGGCGGCACGAGTTGGAAGAGGCGGGCTCGTGTTTGTCGCCAGCCAGGTGGTTCGCCCCCGCCGTGTTGCCGAGCGCGTGAACGCGAACGTCGCGGCGACCTCCGGCCGCCTTGTCCACCGCTCAATCGGCTGACCCGCGTTGGCGGGCGGGTCGCCAGATCGGCCCGGGAAGTGCGCCGCTGTCCATTGCCTAGTCAGCAGCAGCCCGCTGGGAGCGCCGCACGGGAGGTTGCCGGCTATTTCGCGTTATGGATGAGTTCGGCTTGACATTAGACATCAAGGAGAGGAATAAACCGAGAGTCTGAGAGTCTTATCATCGTGTATGGGCGACCAAACCTCAATGAAGGGTATGAAGGATGCGGCCAGCAGACGGGATGAAGGGCCGACGGTATGTCGCCTCGGGCGCCCGCCATGCCCACTCGATGTGTTGCGGATGGCGGCGCGCGACGGTGCGCATCGGCGTCTGTGTCTCAGTCGTCCTCGTTCTCGCCGCGCCGGCCGATGCAGCCCGGCGGCGGGGTCACCATCGGGCCGTGACGCCAGCTGCCGCTTCGGCATCCGCTCCGGCATCCGCTGCGGAGAACGCCATTGCCGCCGATCGCGCGGCCGATCTGGTCGGCGTGAACACGCACGTCGGCTATCGTGGCCAGATCTATGACTTCGCCTGGGCGAGCATCATCAGGCCACGCCTCCTCGAGCTCGGTGCACGCCATATCCGGGACACCCCGGGGGATCCCGGCGATCTCGGCATCAAGCAGCGCTACGCCGAGCTCGCCAAAGCCGGCATCCGCACCTTGCTGATCAACTACCAAACCATCGACAAGGACTATGTCACCTCGACCAACGCTCTCGGCGGCACCCGGGTCATCGAGGCCGTCGAGCCGCCGAACGAGAGGGACAACAGGGGCGACGGTTGGGAAGCGAACCTGCGCAGCTTCATGACCTGGATGTATCCAGCCTATCGTGGCGATCCGGCCACGCAGGCCATCACGGTGCTCGGTCCTTCGTTTGCCGATACGCGCAACTCGCCGCTCTCGTTGGCCTCAACGTTTCCAGGCGCGTCCAACTATCTGGACTATGGCAATCTGCACGATTACAGCGGCCTCTTTCCCGAGAGCCCGCAGGCCGGCGGATGGGGGGTCAGCCTGCCCGCCGCCTTCGAGACCTATGGCCGCATCAGCGCCACGAAGCCGCTGTGGGTGACCGAGAACGGCTACAAGATGTCGGGCTCGGGGCCTGGCCATCCGGCAGTGACCCAGCGTGCGGCGGCAAAGTACCTTCCACGTCAGTTTCTCGTCCATCTGCGCATGGGGGTCGAGAGGTTTTACATCTACGAGTTGATCGATGATCATGAGGACTTTGGTCTTCTGAACATAGATGGAAGCTATAGGCTCCAGTTCACTTCAGTGAAGAACTTCATCTCTATGTTCGACGATCCCGGGCCTGCCTTCAACACCGGGTCGATGAGCTACAGCCTGTCAGGCGACATGTCCGGCGTGGAGCATCTCTTGCTCCAGAAGCGGAATGGAGCCTTCTATCTCGTGCTGTGGCAGGGCGTGGCGAGCGTCAGTGGCACCACTGACGGGGCGCTTCACGACATCGAGCCATCTGCCCGGAAGCTGACGCTCAATCTCTCCACGAGGATCAGGCAGGCGCATACCTATCTGCCATCCTTCTCGATGCAGCAGACCGCGAGCTACAGCAATTCGAACGGGATTGGCTCCATCTCTCTCTCGGTTCCGGACCATATTCTTGTGGTGGAGCTGATCCCTTAGGCTCCCTCTTTTCACACCCTGTGGCCCTGTCGCTCGGCTCTGCCCCCGTGAAGGGGGGCGGCGGAGCGGCAGGGCCTGCCGGGCAGGCCGCGATGGACCGCGCCGACGAGCGGTTGCAGGTCCTCGGTGTGACCTCGGTCGTGGTCCGCCGGAGCTGGGCCGCGCCGCCAGCGTGGCATAGGCCGGGGCCGGGCTGACGGGTCGAGCTCCCTTCTTGAAGCATCTGTGTCGGATGCTCCGCCGCTGCTACCCTTTTCCAGGAGCCGATCCCGCGAAAGGACCACGATGCGCCCTCTCATGACGCGCCGCCTGCTCTTGGCCGTCGGTGTCGTCGCGGCCTCGCTCGTGTCGGTGGCGGGAGCAGCGGTAATCGTGCTCGCGATCTTCCTGGCGATCGGACCGCTGCCGCTGACGGCGCTGGAGCCGACCCTGCGGGCCCTAGTGGCGCGCGCCGCGCCCGATCTCGAGATCACCTTCGAGGCGCCCGCACTGCGCTGGAGCGCCAGTGCTCGCGCGCTCGAGCTCGCCGTTCGGAACCTCGACATCAGGGACCGTGACGGCAAGGAGCTCCTTCACGTGGCGCAGGCCGCGATCAGCCCCGATATCACGGCCTCGCTCACGAGCGGGCGCCTCACCGTCGCACGGCTGGTGCTGGACCGACCAACCATCGCGATCACGAGACGGGCGGACGGCGGCCTCGGGCTGCGTATCCTGGACAGGCAGCCGGTTCAGACCGGACCGGCGGGCGGGGATCCATGGGCAGCTGCCGCCGACTTTCTGGGCCGTGTCCTGGCGCCGCCGGCTGCCGACGATCCGCTCGCGGGCATCGAGACCCTCCGGGCGGAGGACGCCCAGCTGCTCCTCGAGGATCAGTCGCTGCAGCGACGCACGAAGCTCGGCGGCGTCACGATCGAGCTCCGGCGGCAGCCCGCTCCGGCCGCCATCGACGCCCAGATCGGCCTCGGCCCCGGTGGCCGCGCGGGCACGATCGAGGTGCAGATAAGGCGCCTTGCCGAGCCGGACCGTTACCGGCTCTACGCGCGTCTCGACCATGTCGTTCCCGCGATGCTGCCGTTGGTGGACACGATGCCGATCCTGCAGGGTGTAGGCATCGTCTTCGACGGCTCGCTGGACTGGAGCCTGGCCGCTGAAGGGCGTCCCGCGCCGGCCACCTTCTCGCTCCGCTCGCGACCGACGACACTCACGCTGCCGGACGAGCTACCGGAACCCGTCGCCGTCGGCCCGATCGAGCTCGTCGGCAGCATCGATCCAGAGGCCGAGGCCCTCGAGATCGAGCGCCTGGCCGCTGCCGTGGCCGGCGGCGACGTCAAGGCGAACGGCCGGATCTCCCTGGGAGCCGACGGCATCGTGGGCGACGGCGAGGTGACCCTAGGCTCTGTCGATATGGTCCAGCTGCGGAAGCTCTGGCCGAGGCGCTTGGCGCCCGATGCGCGCCGCTGGATCGAAAAGCACGTCGAGGCGGGGTCGGTGGGGCAGGCGACGGCCCATCTGACGCTGGACCTGCCGCTCGGCGCAAGCTCCGGCTCCGATCGGGTACGCTATGGTGTGGACGCGCAGCTCGATCGGGTCGCGATCCGCGGGCTTCTGCCGGGTCTCGATCTGACCGACGGCATGCTGAGCCTGAGATTGGCGGAGACCACCCTCACGGCGAGCGGCAGAGCGCAGCTGGGCACCGGCCCGTTGACCCTGAAGCAGCTGCGGGTCGATTTCGACGGCCAGGGGCCGCCGATGACGACAGCACAGATCAGCGCGTCCATCGACCTGGCCTTGCTCTCGATGCTGGGCGTCGAGCCACCCGATTTCCTCGGCGGATCGGCGGATGTCGACCTGCTCGTCAACCTGCCCGGCGCCGGACCGCCGAATGCGCGCCTCCTGGCCGATCTGCGCCGGACACGGATCACACTTCCGGCCTTGGGCATCGACAAGACCGCTGGTGAGCCGGGCTATATCGACGCCGACGTCGTGATGGATGCGGCAGGCGGGCTGAGCGTGCCGGTGCTCGACCTCTCGCTGCCGGACGGCGAGGCGATCGGGAGCCTCGCCTTGGCGAAGGATCACCGCCTTGCCCGGCTCGATCTGCGTCACCTCGACCTCCGGGGCAGCCTCCTGAGCCTCAGCGCTGCCCGGAGCGGCGCCGACGGTTGGGCCATCGAGGTCAAAGGCCGGCGCCTCGACCTTCGGCCGTGGATGGGCGAGGGCGGGGCGTCTACCGGCGACAGATCCGCGGATGACGGCGCGAGCAGCGGCTGGACCCTCCCTGCGTTCTCCGTCTCGGTCGATGTGACGGAGGTCGCTCTACCTGGCGGTTGGCTCCACGATCTCGAGGGCAGGGTCGAGCGGTCGGCCGCGGCGTGGCAGGAAGGCTCCATCACGGCCGACCTGAGTGGCGGGGCGCCGGTTCAGGTCAGGCTGAGCCCAGCGGACGCGCGCCCGGCGCGAGTCGTCATCCGGACGGACGATGCGGGAGGCCTTCTCGGCGCGATCGCCACGGGCAGCACATTTGCGCCTGGCGGCACCTTCAGGCTTCGGACGGATATCCTGGCCGAGGAGCCCTCGCTCCGGCTGGGGGGAGATCTGGATATGCGCGGCGTCACCCTGCGCGGGGCGCCGCTGGTCGCGAGGCTGCTGACGCTCGCATCGTTCACGGGCATTCTCAACACCCTGCGCGGTGAAGGCATCCACTTCGACCGCATCCGGAGCGACTTCTCGCTCGCCGATGGTACGCTCACCCTGACGGACGGGAGGGCGAGCGGCTCGCAGGTGGGGCTTACCGTAGCGGGCGGCATCGACCTCGATGCCGGCACGCTCTCTCTGAGCGGGACGGTCGTGCCCGCCTATACCATCAACAGGCTTCTCGGCTCCGTGCCGATCGTCGGGCGCCTGCTGCGTGGCGAGAGCGGCATCGGCGCCTTTGCCGTGACCTACAGCGTGCGAGGCCCGGCGGACAATCCGAGCGTCAGCGTGAATCCTCTCTCCGCCCTGGTGCCGGGCTTCATCCGCGATCTTTTCGGCGACTCGGTCCCGATGCAGCCGAGCCCGGCACCCGGCGGAGGCTGACGATGACAAGGGCCGGCTTCGGGCTTCCGAGTGCCGGCCCTTCTAGCCCGAGACGCCTCGTGGCATCGCGTTTCCCGGCGCCGATCAGGCCGTGGCGCCACTCGCAGCTTCGGTCGCTTCCTTCACGCCGGCGAGCGCCGCCTGAAGCGCCTCCTCCTTGGTCTCGTCGAAGGAGCTGCGCATGATCTTGCCGCCGCTGCCCTGCAGCTCCGCCATCACCTTGTCGGCGGTCATCTTGCGGATCAGGAGGAAGAGGGCGGCATTGCCGGCGTGGAGGGTCTTGGCCACCTCCTTCATGAAATCGTCATTGATGCCAAGGTCGGTGAACTTGCCGCCCAGCGCGCCGGATGCGGCGCCCACCGCAGCGCCGGCCAGTGGCATCATGAAGATCAGCCCGATGAGCGCACCCCAGAACATGCCGGAGACGGCACCGGTCTTGACCGGCTGGAAGAGCTGATTGAGCTTGACCTGTCCCTCGGCGCATTTGGTCGCCACGACCGCATCGCCCAGCTCGATCAGATACTCGCTCTGCATGGCCAGAAGCTTCTGGCGAACCTCCTCGGCCTTGGCCTCGGTCGGGAACTCGATGACGAGCAGATCGGACATGCTGGCGGTACCTCTGGTTCAGGGTTGGACTTCGGAAAGCCCGGCTTGGTTGTTCTGGCGCCTTGCAGCATTGGTCGCCGTCACGCCGGCTGTCGGATCGGTGGCGATCTTAGGCGCGGCCGCTCCCGACCTCAATCCTGCGCGGCTGCCCACGATACGCCGACGCCGCTGTCTGGTCGCGCATCCCGTGCACGTCCTCACGGGGGCTGGCCGCTCGAGAGGCCTGGATCACCGTCATGGCGGCAGCGCGGCAGGTTTCGCATCGACGCGGCACGCTGTTGGGTGTTTGGTCGCTGAGCGCGATGCGGGCCTGCTCCGGCCTGCCACCCGACCACCGTACCCGGACGAGGCCATGACCGCCGCCGACCACATCTCGATCCAGCTCTACACCTTGCGCCTGATGAACGACCTCGACCGGATCCTCGATACGGCCGCGGAGGCCGGCTACCGGCATGTCGAGACGATCGGCGCGCATCTGGATGACGCCGCCAAGGTGCGAGCGAGCCTCGACGCGCGTGGCCTTCGAGCCTCGTCCAGCCATGTGGGCCTCGCAGCACTCCGCGAGCGGCCGGAGGCCGTCGTCGAGGCCTGCCGTGTGCTCGGCCTCGACCGGCTCTACATGCCGGCCGTGCCGCCCGAGCAGCGCCAGATGGATGCAGCCGGCTGGCGTGCCGTCGGCCAGGAGCTGGGGCGCATGGCCGAGCGTTTCCGCCAGCACGGGATCCAGCTCGGCTACCACAACCATAACTGGGAGATGCAGCCCAAGGAGGGCGACAAGACCGCGCTCGAGCTTCTGTTCGAGGCGGCGGCTGGCAGCCCGCTCACCTGGGAAGCCGATGTCGCCTGGCTCGTCCGGGGCGGTGCCGAGCCCAAAGCCTGGATGACACGCTACAGCCACATCCTGACCGCGGCTCACGTCAAGGACATCGCCCCTCCCGGCCACAACGAGGACGAGGACGGCTGGGCCGATGTCGGGGCCGGCGTGCTCGACTGGCGTGACCTATGGCAGGCGGCACGGGCCGCCGGTGCTGTCTGGATGGTGGTCGAGCACGACAAGCCCAAGGACCCGGCCCGCACGGCCAAGGCCAGCCTCGCCTACCTCCAGGGCATCGAGGGCTGAGCCATGGATCCCGTCACCATCGGCATCATCGGCTGCGGCAACATCAGCGACGCCTATCTCAGGGGCGCTGCGCGCTCCGGCCTTCTCGAGGTCAAGGCCTGCGCCGATCTCCGCCACGAGGCGGCCCTGGCCAAGGCTGCGGCATACGGCATTGAGGCTGTCGCGGTCGATCGGCTCCTGGCCGACCCGGACATCGAGTTCGTCATCAACCTCACGGTCCCGGTGGCGCATGCGCCGGTGAGCCTGCAGATCGTCGACGCCGGCAAGCATGTCTATTCGGAGAAGCCACTGGCCGCCCGCTTCGGCGAGGGGCAGGCGCTGCTCCTCGCCGCCGCCGGCAAGGGCGTGCGCGTGGGGTGCGCGCCGGACACCTTCCTCGGTGCCGCACACCAGGCCTGCCGGCGGGCGATCGACGAGGGCCGCATCGGCCGGCCGGTCGCGGGTGCCGCCGCCGTCCTCTCGCACGGCATGGAGCACTGGCACCCCAATCCCGAGTTTTTCTTCAAGCGTGGCGGTGGCCCGATCCACGACGTCGGCCCCTACTACCTGACGCAGCTTGTGAACCTCTTGGGCCCGATCGCCAGGGTGACGGCCCAGGCCTCGATGGCGAGCCCCACCCGCACGGTCACGAGCGAGCCCCTGAGGGGGCAGGTGATCGAGGTCGAGGTGCCGACCACGGTCAACGGCGTGCTCGCCTTCGCGAGCGGCGCCAACGTCGCCATCACCGCCTCCTGGGATGTCTGGAAGCACAGGCGCCTGCCGTTCGAGATCTATGGCGAGGAGGGCAGCCTGCTCGTCCCGGATCCGAACTTCTTCGGCGGCGAGCCCATGCTCGCGCAGCGGGACGGCGCGTGGGAGCCGGTCGACATCTCGACCCATCCCTTCGGCGTGCCCAACCGCACCATCCGCAGCGGCGCCGAGGTCGCCGACTACCGGATCATCGGCCTGCTCGACATGGCGGCGGCCGTCCGCCAGGGCCGCCCGCACCGGGCGAGCGGCGAGCTGGCGCTCCACGTCCTCGAGGTCATGGACGCCTTCGAGCGCTCCTCGATCGAGGGCCGCCACATCATGATCGAGACCCCGGCCGAGCGCCCCGCTCCCTTGCCCACCGGCAAGGGCGAGGAGGTCTTCCTCGCCTGAGGGCCCCTTCCAAGCATGTCGGCAAGGCCACCAAGGCAAGGGCCGGTGATCCTGGCTCGCCTCGGCGAGCGGCTGGCCCTGCTCCTCGGCGCCTGACCGCCCTCTGTGTTTTCCGCCCTCGAGCCGAGCGCGAGCGCGGGCTCGGCACAAAAGGGGCCTCCGCGGCCTCGTGCAGCCATCCCTCCAGAGCTCGCGCTAGCCGCACGCCCTAAGGCGCGCCCGCATGATGCCGCGGTCGCACGGTCTGCGGTGGCGGCAGGGCCACCCCTGCGCACCCCGCCCGGTCACGCTCAGCCGGGATGCGGCCAGCCGGCTGCGGGACGCCGGAGCCGCAGATGCCGCATCTCGACATGGTGTCGTGCCCAAGCCGGCGTCCGAGGCGAGGCGCGGCGATTCACGCCAGCTGCGCCGGGAGCAGAGGCACGGTCGTGCGCCCATCCGGATGCCGGTGACCCTTCCTGAGACGATAAGCCCACAGCGTGCAGAGACCATGCTTAGCTGACGCTGATGAAGCATGTGATCTAAAATATTGTATCAAATCTGGGGGGCGGCGGCATGCTGCGAACGCGTCGGTGGGATTGGGCCGATCCACAGCTATCGACGCGCAGCAAGTGCGGCGATCCGGCGGGGGCGATGCCGATCGGCCTCGGCATCGATCTCGACGGTCGGCGAGAAGCGCCAGGCGTGGAGCTGGCCGATCGGGGGCGCCCCGCCTGCGGGTGCCACTTGCAGCTCGGTCTCGACGCGCATCGCCTGCCCTTTGCGGCCTTCGGCCCGTGCCTACTTCAGGGATCGGATCGAGCGTCCGCCGTCGGTCGAAGGGCTCGAGCTGGCCGTGTCGGACGACCTGCCGGGCTACGCACGGCGATCCCCATTGAGAATGGCAAGCAGAGCGACATGCTCCACGGACCAACGAGGAAATACGGCAGCGAGCCCAACTCGTCCGGATAGTCTCCAGCAGCGACAGATGCCTGTGGCATGATCCGTGCGCTTGCCGTCGGGGCGCATGAGCACGCGATCGAGGCGCGCCGCCTGATCGCCCGCCGAACAGCGTTGCCTTGTTGTCCATCGCGCCGACCCCATCCGCGGCCGCGAGCGAGCTTGCTAATCGTCGCGCACGCGACGGCATGCCACCTCGGGCCAATGGCTCGGAGGGCCTGCCCGAACGGCGGGCTGGTGCCAGCAAGCCCGCTTGACGTTCTCCTTTGCTTTCAGGTGCGTCACTGCCTGATCGCAAGGGGTGGAAGCGGGCGACAGGGTCGGGGATCCGGCCCCGCAGGAGATTGGCGTCGCTCGGCGGCATCGGGCCGAGCGTGGCCGCCGGACCGGCTGGTGCAGTCTCCGGACCTCATCGACCGCGACCCATCCATGCCGATGACAGGCTCCGGCATATGGCCCCGGCGGACGAGGCTCGACGGCATCGTCCGGAGCGCTGCCTGCGTCTGTCAGCTGCACGCGCGCCGCCGTCAGGATCGGGAGAGAATGTCGTAGATCTGCAAAAGAGCCGGCCCGATGATGACGACGAACAGCGTCGGCAGGATGAAGACGATCAGAGGGATGGTCATGACCGCCGGAAGTCGTGCCGCTTTCTCTTCTGCTCTCAACATGCGCTGGTCCCGCATCTCGTTGGCGAGAACCCGAAGCGCCTGCGCGATCGGTGTTCCATAGCGCTCGGTCTGGATCAGGGCCGAGGTGAGCACCCGGAGCGACGGGCTCTCCGTGCGCGTCGACAGGTTCCCCATCGCGGCGCGTCGGTCGGGAAGCACCGCGAGCTCCGCCGAGGTGACGCTGAGCTCGTGCGCCAGCTCGGGCGCCGTCGTCCAAAGCTCCTTGCTGATACGGTTGAAGGCGGCGTCCAGGCTCAGGCCGGCTTCCGTGCAGACGACGAGCAGATCGAGGGCATCCGGAACCTGTCGCTCCAGCCGCTGGCGCCGTCCGCTGATCTGGCGCTTGCGATGCATCGGCAGCAGAATGAATGGAACGATGGCGGCGATCAGGCTGACCAGCAGGACCTTGGAGCCGTTGTCGGAGATGGCGGACAAGCCGGCGAAGGAGATCAGCCCGCAAAGGGCGGACAGATAGGTGCCGGGGCCGACGAATGAGGAGGCCGAGGTCGCATTGCGTGCCGCCGAGCCTGCAGCCTCCTCCTTGGCCGATCTGCTCTTGAGAAGCGCTGGCTGCTCCCCGTCAGGCTGCGGCGATCCGGGCTTGCCGCCGACGGCACGCTTCGGGAGGCGGGCACCCGCCGCGCCGTGGCCGGCGCCGATGCTCCGAATGCGGCGTTTCAGCCGGCTCGAGTTCGCGCACTGCACGTCACTCACATGGACAGGCCTGGGAATGGAGGTCGACGCATCTGCCGCGACCGAGGCGTGCGCCAACGGCTGCCCATGGCGCCATGACCGAGCAGGGATCGCCCGGGGCGCGCCGGCACCCAGTCTCGCAGCCCTGGCGGCGTCAGGCCCGGCGGGCCAGCGCAGCCCCCGCCGAGGGCGCCAGGGCTCGGCCCCGCCGCCGGATTCTCTCCTCTCGCGACACACCCGTCTCGTCTCCTGCCATGCGGCGACGGCAGAGCGGAAGGCGCCGATCGGGGCCCGGGTCGGGCGGCCGCCCTCCGACCGGGCATGGAGTACCCGGGGCGTTGAGGGAGGAGAGGCGGCGGCGACGCTGCAGTCACCGCTGCACGGCCCCGCCGACCGAGCGCTCCTCGGGGCGCGGCCGCCTCGGTCCGGGGTGGACCCGAAGCCTCACGACCGGGGCGGTCGTTCCGAGCCATCCATCTGGCGAGCCTCGTGGACATGGATGCCGGCGGCTCCTAGTCGACGATCCTGACGAGACGCTTCATGGTGAGAAATCCCAGCGAGAGGCTGGTCAATCCGCAGGAAAGAACAAGAAGACCGCGCTGGTCCGCATAGAGGCGCGCAATGTACGAAGGATTGACGAAGCCGACGAGCGCAGCGACGATGAATGGCAGGCTGCCGATGATCAGGGCGGAGGAGCGCGCCTCCGATGTCATCGCCTTGATCTTGAGCTGGAACGTTTGGCGGCGGCGCAACGAGCCGCTCAGATTGCGCAGGATCTCGCCGAGATTGCCGCCGGTCTCACGCTGAATCCCGATGCTCAGGGCCAGGAACCGAAGCTCGGGCAGCGGCATCGATTGTGACGCGACGCGCAGAGCATCGTTGATGTCCATGCCGATCCGCAGCTGGCCGTCCAGCATGGCGAAGATGTCGGAGACGGGCCCGTCGAACTCCTGTGCGACCGTTCCGACGGCTTCCGATACCGGCAGGCCAGACCGGATCGCGCGCACGATGAGATCGATCGCATCGGGCAGGTCGCGAAGGAATCGTGCCTCACGACGGCGAATTCTCGATCGCACGATCAAGGCAGGCACGCCGATCGCGACCACGGAGCTCGCTGCTGCCGCAAGCAGCGAGGTGAGCAGGAGCCAGGCTGCGACGGCCGCCGCCAGGCCCAGCGCGGCGCTCGTCGCGACGAAGTCGCCGACGGAGAGGGGCATGCGTGCCCGGGCCAGCGCCGTGGACAGCCTCTCCGGTCGGGGCACGATCGTGGCGGCCAGATCGGCCAGATGACCGAGGCGGGCTGCGTGGCGCGTCTTGCGTAGCGACAGGCCTGCAGCGCCCGGTGCCGCGATCGAGGCCGTGGAGGCGGCCTGGCTGATGCGCAACGCCCTTCGGTCGAGCTGCCGGCTGCGGCGATCGTGATGGATGACGAGCCCCAGCAGCGTCACGCTTGCGAGGATCACGACGGGCATGGCGGTAAGGAAGGCAGCGCTCATCTTGGCGGTCGCGGTTGCTGCGGCTCAGGTCTGCAGCGAGGAGAGCAGCAGCTGCTCGAGACCATAGTAGGCGGCCCGTTTCAGGAACTTCGGCCGGATGCCTGTCGGCCGGAAGGACCCGATCAGGTGACCGTCCCGATCCTCCGATTCGTAAACGAACAGAAAAAGATCCTGCATCGTGATGATGTCGCCCTCCATCCCGACGAGCTCGGTCACATGGGTGATCCGCCTGACCCCGTCGCGCATGCGCGCGACCTGAATGATGAGATTGACGGCTGCCGCGACCTGCATGCGGATCGCATGCATCGACAGCGTGGTGGCGGCCATGGACACCATGTTCTCGATCCGGCTCAGCGCCTCGCGTGGGCTGTTGGCATGGAGGGTGCACATGGAGCCGTCATGGCCGGTGTTCATGGCCTGAAGCATGTCCAGGGCCTCGCCACCACGCACCTCGCCGCAGATGATCCGGTCGGGACGCATGCGAAGCGCGTTCCGCACGAGGTCGCGGATGCTCACCTCGCCGGTGCCCTCGAGGCTCGGCGGCCGCGTCTCCAGGCGGACGACGTGCGGCTGTTGAAGCTGCAGCTCGGCCGCGTCCTCGATGGTGACCACCCTCTCCCCGACGTCGATCACGCGCGAGAGGGCGTTGAGGAGCGTCGTCTTTCCCGATCCCGTGCCGCCCGAGATGATGATGTTGAGGCGGCTGGCGGCCGCCACCTTGAGCAGCTGCCCGAGCGGCTCGCTGGCGCTCGCATGCTGGGCCATCGTCTCGAGCGTGATCGTCTTCTTCGCGAACTTGCGGATCGAGATCGAGCAGCCGTCGATGGCCAGGGGCGGAGCGATGATGTTGACGCGGCTGCCGTCCTCCAGACGGGCGTCGCAGATGGGCGCCGTCTCGTCGACGCGGCGGCCGATGCGGGTCACGATGCGCTGCGCGACATTCATGACGTGCTGATTGTCACGAAATCTTACGGGCGTGAGATCGAGCTTGCCGCGCCGCTCGATGTAGACCT
This sequence comes from uncultured Alphaproteobacteria bacterium, assembly GCA_963735065.1. GTDB lineage: Bacteria > Pseudomonadota > Alphaproteobacteria > Geminicoccales > Geminicoccaceae > CAVTJL01. The sequence continues at coordinate 82,424 of CAVTJL010000004.1, forward strand.
GATGCGGCCCGTTGACCATGATGTCGCTGATCGTCTCGTCCTGCAGAAGAGGCTCGAGCGGGCCCAGCCCCATCATGTCGTCGACGACGGAGCGGCACAGCGCCTCCTGGTCGCGCACGGTCAAGGAGAGTCGACGCTCGGCAAGAAGCTCGCTGATGATCTCGAAGACCTGGCGATAGAGCTCCTGGCGCGGCAGCCTGGTCGCCGCGGTGGGCTCCACACGCTCGTAGAGGTCCTTTTGGATCTGGGAGAGGGCGGCTCTTGCTGCGTCGGGGCGGCCCCCGACCTCCCCGGCGGGTCGGCGCGCCGATGGCTGCCCCGGCTCTGGAGCGGCGCCGGCCTGGCCAGGTGCGGAGGCGTGCGGGGACACGTCTGCAGCAGGCGAGAGCTCGGTCGCCTGATCGGTCGTCGGCCTGCGTCCGAACATGGGTCGCCGACCTTATGAGAACAGACGCGGCAGGAGCCGCCGCGGCCTTGCGGCCCCGCCACAAAGCTCCGTCACGATCGCGTCCACGGCGCGCGCCACGGGCCGGCATCGGCCGGCCGCCGGCTCCCCTGCATCGATCGCGTGGGCCAGCTGGCGCCGCTGGAAAGGGATCGCGACGTCCACGGGACGCCCGATGCCCTTCTCGAAATCGCTGAGCCTCAGCACGCGATCCTTGTGCTCGCCGAGGCGGTTCACCACGATCAGGACGCCGCACCCCGCGTTGGTCGCCGAGAGAAGCTGGATCAGGCGCAAGGTGTCGCGCATCCCCGCCACCGACAGATCGGTCACGAGAACGACGTTCGAGCTCTGCGCGAGCGCGGCGCGCATGAGGCTGCCCGCGTGCCGGGGGACGTCCATGAGGACGAAGTGATACTTGCCGCGAAGCTCGCTGGTCAGGACCTCGAGGGCGGATGGGTCGATCTCGAGCCCGTCCTCGAGACTCTCCTCTCCTCCGAGGAGATGGAAGGACTCGCTATGGCGCACCATCGAGCGCTCGATATAGAGATTGTCGATCCTGCTCGACTGCTCGAGAGCCTCGCGAAGGCCTCGAGAGCTCTCGAGATCCAGGCTGAGAGCGGCCGTGCCGAACTGAAGGTCGAGGTCGACAAGCGCGGCGCGGCGATGGCGGCGGTTGGCGATGACCCACCCGCAGCTGGTCGCGATCGTCGTGGTCCCGACGCCGCCGCGCGAGCCGATGATGCTGACGAGGCGCCCCAGGCGGCTGGTCTGTCGGGCCGGCGAGGCTCCCTCCACGGCGTTGAGCAGGGAGCGGTGCAGCAGCTGGGTCGTCAGGGGCTTGACCAGATAGTCGGCCACACCGCTGTTCATCAGGTCGCGAAAGAGGCCGACGTCGTTGCGGCCGCCGACCGCGATGACGCGGACCCCGGGCTCGCACACCTCGGCAAGCTCGTTGATGTCCGAGAGCGGCAGGTCCCGATCGGAGATGTCGACCACCAGGAGGCGGGGAGACCGGCTCTCGCCGAGCTGCGCTATCGCTTCCCTGATCCCGCCACGCCTGACGGCCGCATGCGGGATCATCAGCTCGGTCGAGACCTTCTCGACGGCCTCTCGGCTGGGCTCGTCGAGAAGGAACGCCTTGAGATAGGGCCGGTCCGCGAGGGCGGACACGTGCTCCATGCTCGCCGCCTCGGTCATGGGCTCGTCTCCGTCGAGAGCAGGGGCTGGACCTTGCCGTCCCTGTAACGGCGAACGGCATCCGACTCGCGCGTCGCATCCGCTCCGCCCAGGGATCGGAGGCCGGCCAGGTCGAGCGGATCGGCGACCATCCGTGCCAGGTTCTCGGCCGTGGCGCAGCCGAAGTTGCTCGATGTCATGTTGCTCGGGTCGTAGGCGAGGTCGCGGCTCCAGTCGGGGCAGGCCAGCGCCCGGACAGCCGCGGCGACGACCAGGATGTCGCTGCGGCGGCTCTGCTTCCAGGCCTGCTCGTCGCTGCCGAGGGCTACAGGGGCCTTCTCGCCGAGGGCGCGGACGCTGACGTCCTCGAATCCGCGGGCACGTATCGCGTCGGCGACAGCCGCCGCCCGGCGCGACGACAGCGCCAGGTTGTAGGCATCCGAGGCGCGCTCGTCGGCCCGTCCGAGGACGACGATCGGACGGCCGCGAGACGGCCCGACCGTGTCGAGAAAGCGGTCGAGAGCCAGGGCCTCGCTCGCAGAGAGACGCGCCGAGCTCGTCGCGAAGTGAACCGAATGCTCGGCGAGTGTCGGCGTCGCCACCACCTCATGACCGGACTCCGGGCGGGTCGGGCCGGCGCCCGGCGTGCAGCTCGAGGCGAGCACACAGGCAAGGCCCAGGGTGACGGCGGCGGACGCGCCAGGGCGCAGCAGGGTGGGCACGAGCATTCATCTTACTCCAGCACGAACCCGGCGGCACCCAGCAGTTGGCCCGGCGACGCCGAGGCATTGGGCTGGCCGCCTGGCACCGTTCCCGACTTGGCGAGCCGGCCGTCGAGGATGCGCTCGAGGTCGTTGGCCGGGCGATACCCGTCCAGAGGTGTCGCCAGCCGCGACGCGGCGACGGGCCGAACGAGATAGGCCGTCACGATGATGACGAGCTCCGTCTCGTCACGCTGAAAGCTCGTCGAGCGAAACAGCGGCCCGAGAACGGGCAGGTCGCCCAGGCCCGGCAGCTTGTCGATATTGTTGCGGGTCTGGTTCGAGATCAGACCGCCGATGGCAAAGCTCTGGCCGCTGGCGAGCTCGATGCTCGTCTCGGCCCGGCGGGTCGACAGGGCCGGGATCACGAGGTTATTGACCTTGATCGCACCCCGGTCGCTCAGGTCGCTGACCTCCGGGCGCACCCGCAGGCTGATGCGGTCGGCGTTCAGAACCGTCGGCGTGAAGGCGAGGCTCACGCCGAACTGCTTGAACTGGATCTGAATGTCGTTGTTGCCCGTGCCGGTCCCGACCGGCACCGGGAACTCGCCGCCGGCGAGAAAGCTCGCCGTCTCGCCCGAGAGCGTGGTCAGGTTGGGCTCGGCCAGCACGGTCACGAGATTCTCGCGCTCGAGGGCGTCGATGATGGTGCTGACGTCGACATTGCCCGACGCATAGCTGCCGAAGAGCGCGTTGGCCGGCCCGTTGGTGTCCGCGAAGCGCGAGAAGCCCGGCGCCGCGAGGCTGGTGAAATCCCGCCCTGTCGCCAGCCCGAAGATGAAGTTGCCGGGCGAGAGGAGAGCCTGCCAGTTGACGCCCAGCAGCTTCGTGACCTCGCGCGAGACCTCCGCCACGCGAACATGCAGGCTGACCTGCGTGGGGGCGAGCACGGTGAGGCGATTGATGAGGGTCTCCTTGTCGCCGAGGAAGGTGCTCGCGAGGCTGCGCAGCGTCTCGGCGGTGGCCGGGCTCTCGATCTCGCCCTGCAGCACGAGGCCGCCGTCGATCGAGTCGACGCTGACGGCCGCTCCCGGCGCTGCTGCCGCGAGCGCCGCGCGGAGGCGCGGCATGTCGTGCTGCACGACGACGGTCCGGTGAAAGACGACCTTGTTGTCGCCGTCGACGGCAAAGACGCTCGTGGCGCCCGCCCGCTTGCCGAAGAGGTAGAGGAGCGTCGGCGACTGGGCCTGCACGTCGGCGATGGCCGGGTCGGCAACGAACACGGCGGTCACCGGCCGCTCCAGGGCCACGACCCTGCCTTGGTGCGCCTCGACGACAAAGGTCTGAGCATCGCCCGTCGCCCCGGGTGGAGCGGCCCGGCTCGGGCCGGCAAAGAGAAGAAGGACGGCCAGAAGGCTCATCAGGACCAGCGCTCGAGAATCGCTGAGGTGCTGCAGGCGTCGGCGCATGGCTAGGAGCTCCCGTCCCTTCCGGAGGCCGCGGCTCGCGGCGAGTCGCCGCGGATGACGATGACGCCGGGGCCGGAGCCGCCGGCCGCGCCGTTGTCGAGGGCATGGCTGACGTCCCGATCCCAGGTCATCGGAGCGGCGGCCGTGTCGGCGGTCGCCTGCGACGGGTCGGCGATGGCGAGGCTTCTGAGGCTCAACGATAGCTTTCCGAGCTCGGTGATGAGCGCCACCTTCTCGGCGGCTGCGGGGCTCACCTCGAGCGTTGTGGTGCGAGCGGGCGTGTTGGCCGCCTCCTCGCCCTTGGGGTTGGAGAGGCGCCGCCCCATCGCGAGGACGCGAACGTCGTCGAGAACGGTCTCGCTGACGCGGCGTGGCGCTCGCGTGGAGTCCTCGCCCTGCGGACGCAGCGTCTGTGTGAGAATGAGGTCGACGCGGTCGCCCGGGAAGATGAGGCCGGCATTGCTCGACGCCTCGTCGACCGGCACCGAGACGGCTCGCATGCCGGGCGTCAGGACGGCCGCCAGGAACCCGCGATCACCCGGCTTGACGACCGTACCTTCGACGATCGGCTCGCCGGCGTGGACGGGCTGGCGCACCACAGCGCCCACGAGATCGTCGATGCCGTGCGCGCCTCGCACCAGGTAGGCGTCGGGCAGGATCACGTCGGGCCAGCGCTGCCAGCGGACGCTGCCCGGCTGGATGAAAGTGCCCGTCGCAAGGTCGTTGGCCGCGACCAGGACCTCCTTGAAGGAGGGGACAGGCGCCTTCGCGAGCGCTGTCGCGGGTCGCTCCCTGCCGTCGAGCCATGCCCGCGTTGCCAGGGCACCGGAGCCGACGATGACGGTGACGAGAACGATATAGAGGACAGTTCGCATGGGCAGGGTCCGTCAGAAGGGGTGCGCGGCCAACCACCACCAGACGCCACCGGCGAGAATAGCAGCGGCGTAGGGAACGCTCGTGAAGGCGGCCGTGGGGGCTGGCACCTCGACCGCCGCCGCGCCGGAGGCCGGCGGCGTCGCGGCGCCTGCCCGTCGGCCGCGCCAGCGGGCCGCGGCGATCCTGCGCATCAGGGCGATCGCCAGAGCCAGCACGCCGCCGACGATCGCCGTCGCCAGCAGAAAGCTCGTGAGGCCGGCGGCTCCTACCCACAGGGCCGTGGCTGCCAGCAGCTTGACGTCGCCGCCGCCGAGCAGACCGCCGAGCCAGGCGAGGTAGCCGGCTGTCAGGACGAGGGCGGCCATGCTGACCGCGCCGGCTGCGGGGGCGAGGCGGCCCTCCGCTGCCATCCATCCCAGCCACAGCAGGACGAGCGCTGCCGGGATCCAGTTCGGAATGATGCGCCGTCGGACATCGTGCCAGGCGGCGATCGCGAGCAGGCCCACGAGAGCGGCACCCGGAAGCAGCTGGACCATCGATGACACGCCTCTCCTGTCATGTCCTCGGCCGCCGGGCCGGGGGCATCGGACGGATGATGCTGGCTGCCCGTCCGCCCGGAGGGGGAGGGGTGGCCTACCTGCCGCGGGCCGGAAGGAGGCCATGACCGCCGTGCCGCCGGGCCGGCGCTCCGGCGCGGGCGAGGCCGCGCCGGAAGAGACGGAGCAGGCCGGCCGTCAGCCGTCGGCCGGGGCGGCGCCCGCCGTGTCGAGCTTGTCCTTGATGGTCGTGAAGGTGGTGTTGAGGCTGCCACCGAGCTGGGTCAGCACGACGATGATCGCGACCGACACGAGGGCGGCGATCAGGCCGTACTCGATCGCGGTGGCACCGCTCTCGTCGGCCACGAACCTGCGGATGGACTGGATCACGAGATCTCTCCCTAAAGCAACCCGATCGACCGCGAGTGTCGCCCAGAAGTCTTTCGACTTTCCTAACATCCGCCTCGATGGCGTCTGCCTTTGCGCCATTGTCGCGCGGCCAGGGTTGGCCGTTGCCGCATGGCGGCAGCGCCCCGGCGCTCGCCTTTGTCGCGGGCCGTGGGCATTGCAAGCGGGCCGTGGCAAAGACTAGAAGCTAGGCAGTGACCAATCACGGGCTCGCACCGGGAGATCGCCTATGACCGAGATCGTCATCGTCAGCGCCACGCGGACACCCGTCGGCAGCTTCAACGGGACGCTCTCAAGCGTGTCCGCCCATGAGCTCGGCGCCACGGTGCTGAAGGCCGCGCTCGAGCGGGCGAAGGTGGCGCCGGCCGAGGTCTCCGAGGTCATCATGGGCCAGATCCTGACCGCCGGTCAGGGTCAGAACCCGGCCCGGCAGGCCTCGGTGAACGCCGGCATCCCGGTCGACGTGCCGGCCTATGGCGTCAACATTCTCTGCGGGTCCGGGCTCAAGTCGGTGGCGTTGGGCTTTCAGGCGATCCAGAACGGCGATTCCTCGATCGTCCTGGCCGGCGGCCAGGAAAGCATGAGCCAGGCGCAGCACTGCGCCCATCTGCGCAACGGCCAGAGGATGGGCTCGCTCGAGCTTGTCGATACGATGATCAAGGACGGCCTGTGGGACGCCTTCAACGGCTACCACATGGGCACCACCGCGGAGAACGTCGCCCAGAAGTGGCAGATCACGCGCGAGCAGCAGGATCAGTTCGCGGTGGCCTCGCAGAACAAGGCCGAGACGGCGGTGAAGGCGGGCCGCTTCAAGGACGAGATCACGCCAGTCACGATCAAGAGCCGCAAGGGCGACGTCGTCGTCGATACCGACGAGTATCCGCGCTTCGGGGCCACGCTCGAGGGCATGGCCAAGCTGCGCCCTGCCTTCTCCAAGGACGGCACGGTCACCGCCGGCAACGCGTCGGGCATCAATGACGGTGCTGCCGCGGTCGTGCTCATGACCGCCGAGGAGGCCGCCCGCCGCGGTCTCACCCCGATCGCCCGCATCGCCTCCTGGGCCCAGGTCGGCGTCGATCCCGCGATCATGGGCAGCGGCCCCATTCCGGCCTCGCGAAGGGCGCTCGAGAAGGCCGGCTGGAAGGCCGATGATCTCGACCTCATCGAGGCCAACGAGGCCTTCGCGGCCCAGGCCTGCGCCGTCAACAAGGACCTGGGCTGGGACACGGGCCGGGTGAACGTCAATGGCGGCGCCATAGCGCTCGGCCATCCGATCGGGGCCTCCGGCGCCCGCGTGCTCGTGACGCTGCTCCACGAGATGCAAAAGCGCGACGCCAAGAAGGGCCTCGCCACGCTCTGCATCGGCGGCGGCATGGGCATTGCCATGTGCCTCGACCGCGGGTGAGATAGGCATCAGGCGGCCCGTCCGCGTTCAGCTCCTGTAGAAGGCCGAGGGCCCGCCGCGGCGGGCCCTCGGGGCGGGCAACTCCCGGAGCGCCCGGGACAGGACAGAATAAGGGAGGTCGGTCATGGGGCGAGTTGCGTTGGTCACGGGCGGCACGCGAGGCATCGGTGCGGCCATCTCGGTGGCGCTCAAGGCGGCAGGCTGCACGGTCGCGGCGAACTACGGCGGCAACGAGGAGGTGGCTCGCAAGTTCTCCGAGGAGACCGGGATCCCGAGCTTCAAGTGGGATGTCGGCGACTTCGAGGCCTGCGCGAAGGGGATCGCCACCGTCGCCGAGGCGCTGGGGCCGGTTGACATCCTCGTCAACAATGCCGGGATCACGCGCGACACGACGCTCCATCGCATGACGCCCGAGCAGTGGCGCGCGGTGGTCGACACCAATCTCGACTCGCTCTTCAACATGACCCGCCCGGTCATCGAGGGGATGCGCGAGCGCGGCTTCGGGCGCATCGTCAACATCTCCTCGATCAACGGCCAGAAGGGCCAGTTCGGCCAGGTCAACTACTCGGCCGCCAAGGCCGGCGTGATCGGCTTCACGAAGGCCCTGGCGCAGGAGAACGCGGCCAAAGGGATCACGGTGAACGTGGTGGCGCCGGGCTACATCGCGACCGAGATGGTGAAGGCGGTGCCGGCGGACGTGCTGAAGGCCAAGATCCTGCCGCAGATCCCCGTGGGCCGGCTGGGCGAGCCCGAGGAGGTGGCCCGCTGCGTCGTCTTCCTCGCAGCCGACGAGGCGGGCTTCATCACCGGATCGACGATCACCATCAACGGCGGCCAGTATCTCGCCTGAGATCGAGCCTCAGCCGGCCTCGAGGAACGCCACCGCATAGGCGTCGAGCCGCAGCCGTCGCGCGTCGCCCTTCCCGGCTGCGCGGTCGAGCCATTCAGGATCGCCGCTGTCGGCAAAGCTGGCCGTGTCCAGGACCAGAGCCCGCATCGGCTGGTCAAGTGCTAGCTCGATCGCGCCGGGCGTCGTGTTGGCGGCGAGAATTGTCGTCTTGGTGTCCCGTTGCCAGGCCATCGCGGTCACCCCTTCGCCCTCGAGGGCGAGGTCGACGCAGGCGGCGCCAGCGGCATTGCAGAGCGCGCGGATGACGTGGAAGACCGGCCGCACGCGTCCCTCGGAGGGCTCGACCCCGAGCACCCCGGACGGCCCGGCCAGATGGCTCAGCGCCAGGGCCTCGACGTCTTCGGCCACCATCGCGGCTGCGTAACCCGTGGTCCAGGCGGCGGCAAAAAGGCCCCGCTGGCGCGGATCCGCCTGCGCCATCGCCAGCCGCACGCCCTCGGGATTGGCGGCCGGGGCGGTCCCATAGGCGTTGCGCCGCATGCCGATGGCCGAAGGGCCGACCCGATAGGCGGTGCCGGGGCAGATGGCGCGCACGCTGGCGGCGACACTGGGCAGGGCCTCGAGCGTTTCCATCACCGAGCGGTCGTCGGCCGCATGGACGATCGGGCAGGTCGTGTGGCTCACGAAGTCGATGGCCTGCGCCGGCGGGCGCTTGCGGTTGAGCTCCGTGAAATAGGAGAGCATGCCACCGCCGATCCGGGCTTCGGGGAAGGCCTTGCGGGCTGCCGCATAGACCTCCTCGAGCGGCGGCACGTCCGGCCAGGGGCCGCTTGGCTGGTAGCTCTTCAGATAGGGCCTGGGGCAGGGGAGGACCGCTGCCGGTGCCAGACCCGCCTCGCGGCAGAGGGCAGCCGCCTGCGCCAGCTCCTCGGCGGGTGGCGCCAGGTTGGGCAGCACGATCTCGAGCTGCAGGGGCGTTCCGCAGGCTTCCGCTGTCGCCCGATAGCTGGCGAGGCTCTGGGCCGCATCCGCGGCGTCCGGCTCGAGCCAGGCGACCAGGTGGCGAGGCCCCAGGGTTCTCGCCTGCTCCGTCGCATCGCGCGCGGCCGCCGCATCCTCGGGCATCATGCCGACACCGATCGGGGGCATCGTCCGGCCGCTGGGCCTGCCCACGCCGAGCCGGGCACCGCCGGGCGAGCTCGCTGCGCCCGGCGCAGCGGCCTCGCCTTCGCACGTCACCGTGACCGTCTGCGACAGCACCTGGCCCTTCTCGAGTCCATAGGGCCATGGGTCGAGGAGGGAGCCCACATAGGTCTTGTAGGAAGCGTCGGTCCAGTTGCGCTGGTCCTCCATCTCGAACTTGCCGGCCGGGTCGAGCGGCAGGGATGCCTCCATCCGGCAGGTGACGACGAGCCCCGGCACGGGCTCGTGGCGGAGCGCTCGGATGTCGAACATCGGCTGGCTCGGGCTGATGGTGAGCGGGAAGCTCGTCGCTTCCTCGCTTCCATCCGTGTGCGTCACGGTGGCGGGGGCTCCTGCCACACCCTTGATGCCATGCAGGACGACGAAGCCGCATCGGTTGGTCTCGAACGGCTCGAGCGCCTCGCCCTCGACATGGAAGCGCAGCCCCGTCGCTTGCGATCCCTCGATGGTGGCGCGGTAACGGAACTTGATCGTCGCATCGTCGATGGTGCCGACATAGCGCACCACGAAGCGGCCGGCGCTCTCCTCGACGGTCAGCTCGGAGAGGCGTGCGGCCGGCGTCGCCCAGCTCGTGTCGCGCACGAGATAGTCGATGCCGCGGATCACCTCGACGCCGCCATGGCGGACATAGCGAACCGTGCCGCCCTCGAGCTCGATGGAAAGCGGGCCGGCGCGGAGCGTTCGCGTCTCGGCCGGCGGCGCATCGGTGCCATAGAGCATGGTCGCGCGTGACGGTGCCATGAGCCTCCTCCGGTCTTTTCTTGGCCGGGCCATCCTAGCGCCTTTCGCATCCCACGCCACGCCACGCCACGCCACGCAAGCCGATCGGCGAGCGCTGCCGCCCACGGGCTGTACATGGATCCAAGGGCCCCGGCGCGGTGCTATAGCTCGTGCGTCGGGGGCGCGCGGCGTCGCCGGCGGGAGCGTCCGAAGCAGGGAGGCGGAGCGATGGCCCAGGAGACGCGTCGAGGCGGACGGAGCGCGCGGCGGGCGGAGCGCACCGAGCGGCCGGTGCGGGCCCTGCCGGCGCTCGATCGCCGGCTTCCTCTCTACGAGGTGCTGAACGAGGAAGGCGTGGAGATGATCCACGAGGCCTCCATGCGCATCCTCGAGGAGATCGGCATCGACTTCCGCGACGACGAGGCCGCCGCCATGTGGCGCGAGGCCGGTGCCGCCGTCGCGGGCCATCGCGTCCGGATCCCGCGCGAGCTGCTGGCCGGCCTCCTCGCCAAGGCGCCGGCCCGCTTCACGCTCCATGCCCGCAACCCGGCGCGCACGGTCGAGATCGGCGGCAGCTCGATGGTGTTCGGCCCGAACTACGGCTCGCCCTTCGTGCGCAGCCTCGACGGCGAGCGGCGCTACGGCACCATCCAGGACCTCCAGGACCTGCACAAGCTCGCCTATCTGGCGCCCGCCCTGCACAATACGGGCTCGGTCATCTGCGAGCCGGTCGACGTGCCGGTCTCCAAGCGCCATCTCCACATCACCTATTCGGCGATCCGCCACTCCGACAAGAGCTTCATGGGCCCGGTGACGGCGCCGGAACGCGCTCTGGACGCCGTCAGGATGGCCGGGATCGTCTTCGGCGAGGAATTCGTCCAGGACAACACGGCCATCGTCTCGCTCGTCAATGCGAACTCGCCGCTGGTCTGGGACGAGACGATGCTGGGCGCTCTGAAGGTCTATGCCCGCGCCAACCAGGCGGTGATCGTCTCGCCCTTCACGCTGGCCGGCGCCAACACGCCGGCCAGCGCCGTCGCCACGGTGGCCGAGCTCAATGCCGAGGCGCTGGCGGGCATCGCCTTCGCCCAGCTCTGCCGCCCGGGCAGCCCGATGATCTACGGCAGCTTCCTTGCGACCGTCTCGATGAAGACCGGGGCGCCCATGGCCGGCACCTCCGAGCTCGCGCTCATGAACTTCATGATCGGCCAGCTCGCCCGGCGCTACGGCGTGCCCTGGCGCTCCTCGGGCATGCTCACGGGCTCCAAGATCTGCGATGCCCAGGCGGGCTACGAATCCGCCTTCAACATGCTTCCCATCCTCCTCGCCGGTGCCAACCTCGTTCTCCATTGCGCAGGCTGGTCGGAGGCGGGGCTCGTCGCCAACATGGCGAAGTTCATGCTCGATTGCGAGCAGATGGAGATGCTCTTCCGCCTCGGTCAGGGCCCGCGCTTCGAGGACTTCAAGGAAGCCGTGGATGCCATCAGCGAGGTCGGTCCGGGCGGCCACTTCCTGGGTGCCGCGCACACGCAGGCACATTTCAAGGACGCCTTCTTCATGGCGGAGCTCTTCGACAACAACAGCTTCGAGCAGTGGGAGCTCGACGGCGCCAAGGATGCCGCGGCCCGCGGGCTCGACGCCGCCCGCCAGGCGCTCGAGGCCTATGCCCCACCGCCGCTCGACCCAGGCATCGACGAGGCGCTCCAGGCCTTCATCCGCGAGCGCGAGTCGGTGCTGACCGACAGCCTCGAGTGACCTGGACGCCGCGGTCCCCGCCCGCTATGCTGCATTGCAGCATGAATCGCGCTTCGGAGGAGCCATGACGGAGACGCGTGCGGTCGCTCGTCTGCCTCGGCTGGAGATCGAGATCCGCCACCGCGAGGCGCCGGAGGAGGGTGCCGAGTATCTGTCGGTCAGCCTCAAGGCGATGCCGGGCTTCGATGCTGCCGCGGCCTGGTTCCATCCGATGGGCTTCATGCTCGGCTGGCTGGCCCTCGCCGACGCGATGAGCAAGGCTTGGTCGGCGCCGCTTTCGTTGCTGCCCTCCGACAGCCCCTCGGTCGTGGCGCTTCCCACGAAGGACTGATCCCCCGTCGACGCAGGCTCATGTCGAAAAGATGAGATCCTGCTCGCGACGCAGCCGCAGCAGCGCGCTCGACGGGTCGAGCTCGACGTCGCCCATCGTGAGGAGCGTGTCGGCCTTCACGTCGCGCCGCAGGGTCGACCCCGCCGCGAGATAGTACGGCACCGGCGCGTCATCGGTGAGCGCGCGCGCCGGCAGCAGCTGGTGCTGGAGTGCTGGGATCTCGTGCCGCTCGGCCATCATCAGGCGCTCGCCTGCCTTGAGGTCGCGCCGTGCCCGGGCCACCAGGTCGACGCGTGGCCGGGGATCCTCCGAGCCGGTGGCCCTCCCGAGCCTGACCGCCGCGAGCACGGACATGACGGCCTCCGCTCCCAAGAGGTGGACGGGATTGTGCAGCATCACGTAGCGGCCGTCGGCCGTTGCAGGGATGCCCTTGCCGGCGAGCAGGCGGCCGGTCGTCGCGTCCGGCGTCTCGACCGTGACGAAGACGCCGCCGGCGAAGCTGATCTCGTCGACCCGGCGGAGGCAGTTGAACATGTCGACCACGCCCGTTCGCGCAAGGAGGCCGCCAGCGTCGCGCGGCCGGAACAGCCAGGGCAGCTCGACGGTCCGGGCGATGGGCGCATGCAGGTCCGGTCGGTCCGGCATCAGGCCGGTGTGGTTGGCGACGATGCCCATCTCGCAGAGATCGGGCACGGTGCTGAGCGGCACGCCCGGCAGGACCCGGTTGGCCAGGAGGGCCTCGACGCTCGCCTCGTCGGAGCCGAACAGCTCGGCATAGTGGGGAGCGGGGTAGCTCTTCCCCCAGGTCGTGGCCGTGCCGGCGGCCGGGTCGTAGACCACATCCAACTCGCTCGACTTGCCGGCGGCCACGACGGGCAGGCCCAAAAGGCCGGCCCAGGCGACGAGGCCGATCAGCAGGCTCGGCTGGTCGCCGTCGACCGGCGTGTGCACGACACCGCCGGCCTTGGCCATCCGCGCCAGGATGGGCCCGATGACGACCTCGCATTCCTTCGTCACCATGGCCAGATGGTGGCCGTTCGCGATCGCCCGCTCGGCCACGGCCGCCGCAGCATGCGGCTGGCCCGTCGCCTCGATCACGATGTCGACGGGCAGGTCAGCCGCTAGGAGCGCGTCCTGGACGAGGACCGTGCGCCCGGCCTCCAAGGCCTCCAGGGCCTTGGCCCGGCCGTCGGCGGCCACGATGTCCCCGGGCGGCATGCCCGCCGCCTCGGCAGCCTCACGCGCGCGCCCGATATCCTGATCGCAGAGCACCGATGTCGCCAGGCCCGGCACGCGGCGTGCCTGCTGGATGAAGGTGCGGCCGAACTCGCCGGTGCCGATGAGGGCGGCGCGTGCCGGCCGGTCCCCCCGTTGCTGCAGAAGTGTGCCGAGATTCACCTGTCGCCCCCCATCTTCTACGCTGCGTCCTGACGTTTGGCATACCACGCAGAGGCTGGGCATCCCAAGGTCTAGAGCACGCTTGCCTCCATTCCACCCACCCTGTATACAACCTTCGCCGCAAGTAAGCAGGGGAGGCTTCGATGGCTGGCGTCACAAGGCGAGCGGTGCTCGCGAGCTCGGCTGCTTTGGCTTTGGCTCCGAAAGCGCGGGCCGCGACCGTGCTGCGTTTCGCCCATACCCAGCCCACCAGCGACACGCACCATCTGGCCGCGCTCAAGTTCGCGGAGCTGGTCAAGGAAGGCACCGACGGGGCCGTCGAGGTCACGGTCCATCCCGCCGGCGAGCTCGGCAACGATCCGGCGGTGCTCGAGGGCGTGCGTCTCGGCACCATCGACATCGGCCAGACCGGCAACCCCTTCTACACGCGCTTCGATCCGCAGCTGAACGTCCTCGATCTGCCTTATCTCTTCGAGAGCTACGACCACGTCTACAAGGTGGTCGACGGCGACATCGGCAAGCAGCTCCTGGGCACGCTCGAGGCCAACCGGATGAAGGGGCTGGTCTTCTGGGAGATCGGCTTCCGCAAGGTCACCAACAGCAAGCGGCAGGTCCTGGTCCCGGCCGACCTCGAGGGGCTGAAGATCCGCACCACGCCCAATCCCGCGCACGTGCAGGCCTTCAAGATCTGGGGCGCCATCCCGACGCCGATGGCCTTCACCGAGGTCTATCTGGCGCTCGAGACGGGGACCGTGGACGGTCAGGAGAACCCGCTCAACATCATCCGCTCGAACCGCTTCCAGGAGGTGCAGAAGTACCTCTCCTACACCAACCACGCCTACACGGTCTCGATCGTCTCGATGAACCTCAACAAGTTCAAGTCGCTGCCCGCCGACCAGCAGGCCGTCATCCTGAAGGCCGCGCACGAGGCCGCCGTCTATCAGCGCAAGCTCAACCGCGACCAGGAAGGCCAGGACCTCGCCACGATCGAGCAGGCGGGCGTCAAGGTCACCCAGGACATCGACCGGCAGAAGTTCAAGAGCATGGTCTTCGACCCGTGCAAGGAGGCGTACGTCAAGCAGTTCGGCGCCGAGACCGTCGACGCGATCAGCAAGCTCGCGTGACCTCGTCGCTGCGCGTCGGCCTGCGGGCGACGCGCCGGATCGCCGATGCGGTGGCGGCGCTGCTGCTGGTGGCGATTCTGGGCGTGGCGTTCGCGCGGGTGGTCGGTCGCTACATGCTGGGCGCCGGGCTGCCCTGGAGCGAGGAGCTGACGCGGCTCCTCTTCATCTGGCTCATCTTCGTGGGTGCTGCCCGCGCCTCGCACATGCGGATCGACCTTTTGCCGTCCGCGCTGGGTCCGCGCGCGCGTCGCGCTCTGGAGATCGGCTCGGCCCTTCTCTGCGCGGCGCTTCTCGCCGTCTTCGCCTGGTATGGCATCGGCATGGTTCAGCTCACGGCGGAGGACCACTTCACGGCGCTCGGCCTCTCGGTCCAGTACATGTACTGGGCCGCCGTGCTGGGTGCGGTGCTCTGGATCGTCCTGCTCCTCGCCGACACCTTCCTCGATGAGCACGAGCATGAGCAGGAGCCTCCGGTCGCATGACGCTGGCCCTTCTGCTCGGGGTGATGCTGGCGCTCGCGGCGCTGGGCGTGCCGCTCGTCTTCGCGCTGCTCGCAAGCTCGCTCGTGGCGCTCCTCGTCTTCAGCCCGGGACTGCCGCTCGAGGTCGTGCCGCAGCTCTTCGTCTCGGGCATGGACAATTTTCCGCTCCTCGCGATCGCTCTCTTCTTCTTCGCGGGGGAGCTGATGAGCGCCGGCGGCGTGCTCATCCGCATCCTGCGCTTCGCCGAGGCACTGGTGGGCCACATCAGGGGTGGCCTCGCCCAGGTGGCGATCCTCTCCTCCTTCGTCATGGCCGGCGTCTCGGGCTCGGCCGTGGCCGATGCCGCGGCGGTGGGGTCGGTCGTCGTCCGCTCGATGAAGCAGGCGGGCTATCCCTCGGGCTTCGCCGCGGCCCTGGTCGAGACGGCCGCCATCCTCGGGCCGATCATCCCGCCCTCCATCCCGATGATCATCTATGCGGTTCTGGCCGGCGCCTCGGTCGGCAGCCTCTTCCTCGCGGGTGTCGTGCCGGGGATCATGATCGCCCTCGGCCTCGGCGTCGTCGCCTACTGGCGCTGCAAGAAGCTCGACATCCAGCGCGCGCCGCGCGCGTCCGGCCGGGTGATCCTGCGCGAATCGGGCCGCGCCTCCTTCGCCCTGGTGGCGCCGATCATCATCGTGGGCGGTATCCGGGGCGGCATCTTCACGGCGACCGAGGCCGGCGCCATCGCCGCCATCTACGTGCTGCTGATCGACCTGCTCATCTATCGCGGCCTGTCGCTGCGCTCGATGTGGAAGTCGCTGGTGCATGCGGCCCACGGCACGGCGACGGTGCTCGTCATCCTCGGCGCGTCGTCGATCTTCGCCTGGATCATCGCCAATGACGGGGTGAGCCAGCATTTCGCCCAGCTCATCGGCGGTCTGGGCGCGCCGCGCTGGGCCGTCCTGCTCCTCCTCAACCTGCTGTTCTTCGCTGTCGGCATGTTCCTCGACCCGCTGGCGGCGCTCATTATCCTCGTGCCGATCTTCCTGCCCCTGGTGCAGCAGATCGGCGTCGACAGCGTCCAGTTCGGGGTCGTCATCGTCCTCAACCTGATGATCGGCCTCTGCACGCCGCCGGTCGGCTACCTCATCTACATGATGGCCTCGATCGGCGAGGTCTCGCCCGTGGCCGTGATCCGCGAGTCGCTTCCCTTCCTCGTTGTGCTCATCGTGGTCCTGATGATCGTGACCTACATCCCGGCGGTCAGCCTCTGGCTGCCCCACCTCCTGGACGGGCGCTGACCGGGCCACGGGCTCGCCCTCTTGCCGCAGCGCACCAGATCTCTGCTATAGCCGGCGCGGGAAGCTGATCGGTTGCCCGCGGGCGCCGGTTGAGGGGCCTGTCTAGTCAACTCGGAGGGGACACATGCGTCTGCAGGGCAAGGTTGCCGTCGTCACCGGTGCTGCGAGCGGCATCGGCAAGGAGATCGCCATCGTCTTCGCCCGGGAGGGTGCGAAGGTGGCGATCGCCGACCTCAACCAGGAGGGCGCCGACGCGACCGCCAAGGAGCTGGGCAGCGGCCATATGGGCGTCGCCATGGACGTCACCAGCGAGGAGCAGGTCGACGCCGGCATGGCCAAGGTCGCCGAGCAGCTGGGCGGCATCGATATCCTGGTCAGCAACGCCGGCATCCAGATCGTCGAGCCGCTCGACCAGTTCGAGTTCGCCAAGTGGAAGAAGCTGATCTCGATTCATCTGGACGGCGCCTTCCTCACCACCCGTGCGGCGCTGCAGCAGATGTACAAGCAGGGCCGCGGCGGCAGCATCATCTACATGGGCTCGGTCCACTCGAAGGAGGCCTCGGTCCTCAAGGCGCCCTATGTCACGGCCAAGCACGGGCTCATCGGGCTCGCCAAGGTGGTGGCCAAGGAGGGCGCCAAGCACGGTGTCCGCGCCAACGTGATCTGCCCGGGCTTCGTCCGCACGCCCCTGGTCGACAAGCAGATCCCCGAGCAGGCCAAGGAGCTCGGCATCTCCGAGGAGGAGGTGATCAAGAACGTCATGCTGAAGGAGACCGTCGACGGCGAGTTCACCACGGTCGACGACGTGGCCCAGTTGGCGCTCTTCTTCGCCGCCTTCGGCAGCAACGCCTTGACCGGCCAGAGCATGGTCGTGAGTCACGGCTGGTTCATGCAGTAGGCGCCAAGCTATGCTCTGCCGAAGCGAGCGGCTGCCGCCACTCGCTTCGGCAAGCTGACAAGAGGGGGAGGGACGAGCGTGGCAGGGAGGGCACTTGGGGCGCTGGGCTTGGCCACGGCGCTGATCGCGGCACCGATGGCGGCCAAGGCCGACGGGATGGCGCCCACGAAGCTCGCGGTCGGCGCGTCGGCGCAGGCCGAGCTTACCGAGGACGAGCTGGTGGCCACCCTCGAGGCGCGCGCCGAGGGCGAGGATCTGAGCAAGCTGCAGGCGCGGATCAACGGCCTGATGACCAAGGCGCTGGCCACGGCCAACGCCGTCAAGGCGGTGAAGGTCTCGACCAGCAGCTACCGCGTCGACAGCCGCTACGACGAGGCCAAGAAGCTGCGCTATGTCGGCAGCCAGCGGCTCGAGCTCTCCTCGACGGAGCCGGGACCGCTGCTTGAGCTCGTCGGCCACCTGCAGGAGATGGGCCTCGCCACCGTGGGCCTCGACTACACGGTGGCCGACGCGACGCGGCGGGCGGCGGAGCAGCGGCTGATCGAGCCGGCGCTGGCCGAGCTGCGTGGCAAGGCCGACCTCGTTGCCAAGGCCATGGGCATGCGCGTGATCGGCTGGGAGGACCTCAACGTCGACAGCACGCCAGCGCCGCGGCCGATGTTCCGGGCTGCCCCGATGGCGATGGCAGCGGCGGCAGCGCCTCCCGTGGCGCAGGCGGGCCAGCAGGAGGTTTCCGTCAGCGTCCAGGGCACGGCGCTTCTCGCCACCACGCCCTGACCGGGGCGCCTCCCGCTACTTCGTGCCGAACAGCCGGTCGCCGGCGTCGCCCAGGCCTGGCAGGATGTAGCCGTGGTCGTTCAGTCGCTCGTCGAGGCCGGCCGTGAAGATCGGCACGTCGGGATGGGCACGTGCCATCAGCTCGACGCCTTCGGGGGCGGCGATCAGGCAGGCGAGCTTGATATCGGTGACTCCGTCCTTCTTGATGCGCGCCACCGCGGCAGCGGCCGAGTTGGCCGTCGCCAGCATCGGGTCGACGATGATGACGGGCCGCTCGGCGATGTCCTGAGGCACCTTGTAGTAGTACTCGACCGGCTGCAGCGTCTTGGGATCGCGGTAGAGGCCGATATGGCCGACGCGGGCCGAGGGCATGAGGTCCAGCATGCCCTCGAGCAGCCCGTTGCCGGCACGCAGGATCGAGATCAGGCAGACCTTCTTGCCGGCCAGCACCTTGCTCTCCATCATCATCAGCGGCGTCTCGATCGGCGTCGCCGTCAGTGGCAGGTCGCGCGTGATCTCGTAGCCGATCAGCAGCGCGATCTCCTTGACCAGCCGGCGGAACTCGGCCGTCGGGGTCTCTTTCTGACGGAGCAGGGAGAGCTTGTGCTGCACCAAGGGGTGCGCCACGACGGTGAGATGGGACATGGGGTCAGCCTTCGCTTCGCGGTGGTCTGACGGAACGCCTTACGGACCCGGATGGCCGAGCGCAACGGCCACGCCCGGGCGATCGTTCCGGGCCATGCTGGCCGTCCGGCCCCGACTGGCCTAAGGATCGGGCAGCGCCGATGGATGACGGCTTCGGACCCGCCTGGATGGCTCGCACCCGCGCCAAGATCTGCTGCATCGCCTCGGCCGAGGAGGCGAGGCTCGCGGTCGCGCACGGCGCCGACGCGCTGGGCCTCGTGGGCCCGATGCCGAGCGGGCCCGGTCCGATCCCGCTCGAGCGCGCGGCGGAGATCGCCCGGGTCGTGCCGCCGCCGGTCGCAACCTTCCTTCTCAGCAGCGCCACCGACGCGGCGGCCCTCGAGGCCGAGGCAGCCGAGACCGGCGTCACGGCGCTCCAGATCGTCGATCGGGTGGACGAGACCGTCTATCCCCGGCTCCGGCGCGGCCTGCCGGCTCTGAAGCTGGTCCAGGTGATCCACGTGGAGGACAAGAGTGCGATCGAGGAGGCGCGTCGCGTCGCCCCGCATGTCGATGCCCTGCTGCTCGACAGCGGCCGGCCGGGTGCTGCGGTGAAGGAGCTTGGCGGCACGGGGCGCGTCCACGACTGGGCCCTCAGCCGGCACGTTGTCGAGGCGGTGCCGATACCGGTCTTCCTTGCGGGTGGGCTCAACTCGACCAATGTTGCCGAGGCCATCCGGCGTGTCCGGCCCTTCGGCGTGGACATCTGCAGTGGCGTCCGCACGGGCGGGGCGCTCGATGCGGCGCGCCTGGGAGCTTTCATGGAGGTCGTCAAGGGATGAGCGGTGCGACGAGCGACCTGACGGTAGGCGTCTTGGGCGGCCTCGGGCCCGACGCCACCCTCGACTTCTTCGGTCGCGTGCTGGCGCTCACCGGCGCCCGGACGGATCAGGAGCATCTGAGGATCCTGATCGACGATAACCCGAAGGTGCCGAACCGCAACGAGGCGATCGCCGGCACCGGACCGTCGGCCGGGCCGGCGCTGGTGGCGATGGCGCGGGGCCTCGAGGCGTCCGGTGCTGACTTCCT
The DNA here is from genome assembly GCA_963735065.1 of uncultured Alphaproteobacteria bacterium. GTDB lineage: Bacteria > Pseudomonadota > Alphaproteobacteria > Geminicoccales > Geminicoccaceae > CAVTJL01. The sequence goes on from CAVTJL010000004.1 coordinate 101,974, forward strand.
CGTCATGGCCTGCAACACCGCCCACTACTACGAGGCCGACATCCGTGCTGCCGTGCGCGTTCCCTTCGTCAGCATCATCGATGAGACGATGGCGAGCCTCGCTGCCCGTCGGCCGGACGCGCGGCGCGTGGGCGTGCTGGCGGCCGGCGGCTGCAGGCAGGCCCGACTCTACGAGAAGGCGCTCGTCCAGCGAGGCATCGAGCCCGTCGTCACCACCGATGACGAGCAGGCACGCTTCATGGAGCTGATGTACGCCATCAAGGCCGGCGACCGCGGCCCCGCCATCAAGGCCGGCATGGCAGCGATCGGCGAGGCCCTGATCGCCCGGGGGGCCGAGACCGTGCTCGCCGCCTGCACCGAGGTGCCGCTCGTCCTGGCCGAGGGCGACCTGTCGCGGCCGCTGGTTGACAGCACCGCCGTCCTGGCGCAGGCGACGGTCGACTATGCCAAGCGCCGCCGCGACCTTCCGCAAGCGAGCGGCCCCTTGCGTCGCGCCGTCTGAACGCCCAGCACCATCAGGAGCTTCCTCCCATGCATCTCGCCCGCTTTCCGCGGCTCCACTTCGCCCATCTGCCCACCCCGCTCGAGCCGATGGAGAATCTCACGAAGCTGCTGGGCGGGCCGAAGCTCTGGATCAAGCGCGACGACTGCACCGGCCTCGGCACGGGCGGCAACAAGACGCGCAAGCTCGAGTTCCTCATGGCCGATGCGCTGGCGAACGGCGCCGACACCATCATCACCCAGGGTGCCATGCAGACCAACCATGGTCGGCAGACCGCGGCCATCTCGGCCAAGCTCGGCCTGCGCTGCATCATCCTCCTCGAGCACCGGGTCGACACCAACGACCCGGACTACGAGCGTAACGGCAACGTCCTGCTCGACCGGCTCTACGGCGCCGAGCTTCGCGACTATCCGGGCGGCGGCGACATGAACGCCGCCATGGAGCCCGTGGCCGAGGAGGTCCGCAAGGCCGGCGGCAAGCCCTATCTCATCCCCGGCGGCGGCTCCAACACGGTGGGGGCGCTGGGCTACGTCAACTGCGCCATGGAGCTGACCTACCAGGCGAACGAGCGCAGCCTGCGCATCGACCATGTCGTGCACGCCACCGGCAGCGCCGGCACCCAGGCGGGCCTCGTCTGCGGCTTCGAGGCGCTGAGCTCGCACATCCCCGTGCTCGGCATCGGCGTCCGCGCGCCCAAGCCCAAGCAGGAGGAGAACGTCCACAAGCTCGCCCAGGCGACGGCCGAGAAGATGGGCGTCAGGGGCGGCATCGACCGCGACCGGGTCGTCGCCAATTGCGACTATGTGGGCGGCGGCTACGGCGTGCCGACCGACGGCATGATCGAGGCGGTGCGTCTCTTCGCCCGCCACGAGAGCATCCTCCTCGACCCGGTCTACAGCGGAAAGGGCGCTGCCGGCCTCATCGACCTCGTAAGAAAAGGCCAGTTCCAAAAAGACGAGAACGTCGTCTTCATCCACACCGGCGGCAGCGCCGGCCTTTTCGCCTATCGCTCGACCTTCGAGCGCGCGATGAACTGATCGGGCGATCGCCCTTCGGCCTGCCTCTTGTGCTGGGCCGGAGGGCCGCCTAGGTTTTGTCACATCTCAACGGGGTGTCCGGGCGGTTGTCCGGGCTGAGAGGCGCACGAGCGCGACCCGTAGAACCTGATCCGGCTCATACCGGCGAAGGGATTTGAGATGTGGAACCAGTCCTTCCGCAGCGCAACTCCCTCGCCGGTCTCGATTCGGAGGAGTGCTGCCCATGGTTCCCGTTTCGCCTTTCCCGCTCGACCTTCGCGTCTATGCCGTGCTCGATCCTGCGCGCTGCCGTGGGCGCGATCCGGTGGCGCTCGCCGCCGCGGCGGCGAGGGGCGGGGCCACGCTCCTGCAGCTCCGCGACAAGACTCTCGGGCGACGAAGCCTCGCTGACCTCGGCCGGGCGAGTGCATGGCGGCGCTCGCGCCGTTCGGCGTGCCACTCATCATCAACGATCGTGTCGACGTTGCCGCCGCGATCGGTGCCGAGGGCGTGCATGTCGGGCAGGAGGACGTGGCAGCAGGCGAGGCGAGGCGGCTCCTCGGCCCCGGGAAGATCGTCGGCGTCACCGTCCACCATCCGCACGAGGCCGACGCCGTAGACCCCGCGGTCGCCGATTATGCCGGCATGGGCCCCGTCTTCGGCACCGCCACCAAGAAGCTCGTCGACCGGCCCATCGGCGCCGAGGGCCTGGCAAGGCTGATCCGCCATCTCCGCCGCCGCGTGCCGGCGTTCCCGGCCTGCGGGATCGCCGGCATCGACCACCAGAACGCCGCCTCGGTGATCGCCGCCGGCGCCGATGGCGTGGCCGTCGTCTCCGACATCTTCATGGCCGACGATGTCGAGGCGGCGACCCGCCGACTGCGTGCCGTCGTCGACAATGCGCTGGCCGGGAGGATCGCCGCATGACAGCGATCGCGCTCACCATTGCGGGCTCCGACAGCGGCGGCGGTGCCGGCATCCAGGCCGACCTCAAAACCTTCTCGGCGCTGGGAGCCTATGGCTGCTCCGCCATCACCGCCCTGACCGCCCAGAATACCCAGGGCGTCCAGGGCATCTTCCCGATCCCCGCCGATTTCGTCCGCCAGCAGATCGATTCCGTCTTTTCCGATCTCGCTGTCGATGCCGTGAAGATCGGCATGCTGGGCATGCCCGACGTCATCGAGGCGGTGGCGGAGGCGCTCCAGCGCTGGAAGCCGCGTGCCGTCGTCGTCGATCCGGTCATGATCGCCAAGGGCGGCGACCGCCTCCTGCCCGAAGCCGCCGTGACGGCGCTCAAGGAAAAGATCCTGCCGCTGGCGACGCTGATCACCCCCAACCTGCCCGAGGCCGCAGCACTGCTGGGCGAGGCGCCCGCCGACAACCGCAAGCAGATGCCGGCGGTGGCAGCCCGGCTCCAGGGCCTCGGGCTCAGGAACGTGCTCTTGAAGGGCGGCCATCTCGAGGGCGAGGACAGCCCCGACCTCCTCCTCCACGGCGGCGAGGTCATCTGGCTCGAGGGCGGCCGCCTGCCGACGCAGAACACGCACGGCACCGGCTGCACGCTCTCCTCGGCCGTGGCGGCGCTGCTGGCGCGGCGTCTGCCGCTTCCGCGCGCGGTGGCCGACGCCAAGGGCTACCTCACCAAGGCCATCGCCGCCGCCGATAGCCTGGGCGTCGGCCACGGCCATGGCCCCGTCCACCACTTCTATTCGTTCTGGCCCCGTCTCGGAGGACCGACATGAGCGGGCTCCCGCGCCGCGCCGCGCTCGGTGCCGCCGCAGCGGCCCTGGCAGCACCCGCCATCGCCCGCGCCGATACCGCGATCGAGTGGACGATGGTGACCTCCTGGCCCCGCGACCTGCCGGGCCCCGGCGTCACGGCCCAGCGTCTGGCCGACCGCATCGGCGCCATGAGCGGCGGCCGGCTGAAGGTAAAGCTCTATGCCGCGGGCGAGATCGTGCCGGCCTTCGAGGTGATGGACGCGGTGGGCGGCGGCACGGCCGAGATCGGCCACACGGCCTCGATCTTCTGGATGGGCAAGGCCAAGGTCGCGGCCGTCTTCACGGCCGTGCCCTTCGGCCTCATGCCCATGGAGCACATCGCCTGGATCGAGCATGGCGGCGGCCAGGCGCTCTGGGACGAGCTCTATGCCGGCCTCGGCGTGAAGCCCTTCATGGCCGGCAATACCGGCATGTCGATGGAGGGCTGGTTCAAGCGCGAGCTGCATGGTGTCGAGGACCTGAAGGGCCTCAAGTTCCGCATGCCGGGCCTGGGCGGCGAGATGTACGACCCGCTGGGTATCGTTCAGGTCTCGATACCGCCCGGCGAGATCCTGCCGGCGCTGCAGAGCGGGGCCATCGACGCCACCGAGTTCGTCGGGCCCCTTCAGCGACATGTCGCTCGGCTTCTACAAGGCCGCTCCCTATTACTATGGCCCGGGCATCCACGAGCCCAACGGCACCGGTGAGTGCATCGTCGGTCTCAAGGCCTGGAACGCGCTCTCGCCCGACCTCAAGGCCGTCGTCGCCAATGCCTGCCGCGCCGAGAACGCCTTCGCGCTCGCCGAGAGCGAGCGCATGAACGCGATCGCGCTGACGGCCCTCGTCGAGAAGCATGGCGTGAAGCTGCGCCGGCTGCCCGACACGATCGTGGCGGCGGCGCGGACAACGGCACCCGCGATCATGGCCCAGTTCCGCAACGCCGGCGGCATCGAGGGCCGCATCGGCCAGTCCTACGCCGACATGCAAAAGGCGCTGGGCCAGTGGCCGATGGTCTCGGCCGGAGGCTTCCTCGAAGCGCGCGACCGTGCATGATCGTGCGCCGGGCATTCACCTCAGGGTGCCCGAGCTCTCCTGGGAAGAGGACGTCCTCTTCCGCGACCTGGCGCTCGACCTCGAGGGCGGCCTCTGGTCGTGCCTGCTCGGCCCCTCGGGATGCGGCAAGACCAGCCTTCTGCGTGTCATCGCCGGGCTTCTGGAAGGCGGCGAGGCCAGGGCCGACGACGGCCGGCCGCTGGCCGGGCGGCTCGCCTACATGGCCCAGTCGGACCTTTTGCTCCCCTGGCTGTCGATCCGGGAGAACGTCGTCCTGGGCTATCGGCTCCGCCGCGCCGGCCGCGCCGAGCTGGCCCGCCGCCGCGACGAGGCTTTGCTTCTCCTCGAGCGCGTGGGCCTTGCCGGCTATGCCCAGGCCCTGCCGCAGGAGCTCTCGGGCGGCATGCGCCAGCGTGCAGCACTCGCCCGCACGCTGATGGAGGACCGCCCCGTCGTCCTGATGGACGAGCCTTTCTCCAGCCTCGATGCGATCACCCGCCACCGGCTCCAGGACCTGGCGGCCGAGCTTCTGCGCGGCCGCACCGTGCTGCTGGTGACGCACAGCCCGCTCGAGGCGCTGCGCCTCGGCGACCGCATCCTCGTGATGGCCGGCAGGCCGGCCCGACTGCACGAGCCCCTGACCCTGCCGGGCCGGCCGCCGCGCGATGCGGGCTCGTCCGACGTCCTGGCGCTCCAGGCCGACCTCCTGGCCGAGCTCACCGCCTCGGCCGCCGCCATGGAAGCGCCATGCGCGTCGCCCGCCCGCTCCTGACCCTCCTGGGCCTGCTGCTCGCCTGGCAGCTCGTCGTCACGGCGACGGGCGCTCCGCGCTACATGCTCCCGGCACCGCTCAGCGTGCTGACCGCCATGATCGCCCGCTCGGACATCCTCATCCCCAACGCCGCGATCACGCTCACCGAGATCGCGCTGGGCCTCGTGCTGGGCACGCTCGTCGGCATCGCCAACGCCGTCCTGCTGGCGAGCCATGCCGGCCTCAGGCGCTGGCTCCTGCCGATCGTCGTCCTGACGCAGGCGCTGCCGGTCTTCGCGCTGGCGCCGCTCCTCGTGCTCTGGCTGGGCTACGGGATGGTCTCGAAGGTGGCGATGGCGGTGCTCGTCATCTTCTTCCCGGTCACCTCCACCTTCTATGACGGGCTGAGGCGCACCGCCCCGGGCTGGATCGAGCTGGCCCGCACCATGGATGCCGACCGGCGTGCGCTGCTGCTCCAGGTCCGGGTGCCGGCGGCGCTGCCGGCCTTCGGCTCGGGCCTGCGCGTGGCCGCGGCCGTGGCGCCGATCGGTGCCGTCATCGGCGAGTGGGTCGGCTCCTCGGCCGGCCTCGGCTACCTGATGCTGCAGGCCAACGCCCGCATGCAGACCGACCTGATGTTCGCAGCCCTCTTCGTGCTGTGCGTCATCGCCGTCGGCTTATGGTTCGCGATCGATCGCACGCTGCGCTGGCTGGTGCGATGGCAGCCCGACGCCGTCGGGTCCTGAGGAGAGCTGAGAAGATGCGACGACTGCTGTCATTGGCGCTGCTGCTGGGGCTCGTCTGGGCAGGCCCCGCCCATGCCGCGACCAAGCTCACCGTGATCCTCGACTGGTTCGTGAACCCCGACCACGGCCCCCTCGTCATCGCGAAGGAAAAAGGCTTCTTCAGCGATGCGGGGCTCGACGTCGACATCGTGGCGCCGGCCGATCCCAACGACCCGCCCAAGCTCGTCTCGGCCGGCAAGGCCGACATCGGCATCACCTACGAGCCGCAGCTCCACCTCTACGCCGACCAGGGCCTGCCGCTGGTCCGCATCGGCACGCTCGTCGCAACGCCGCTCAACATCATCATGGCGCTCAAGGACGGCCCCATCCACAGCATGGCCGACCTCAAGGGCCGCAAGGTCGGCTTCTCGGTGAGCGGCTTCGAGGACGCCCTCCTCTCGGCGATGCTCGAGCAGAACGGCCTCAAGCCCTCCGACGTCCAGCTCGTCAACGTCAACTTCGCCCTCTCGGCGGCCCTCCTGAGCGGCCAGGTCGACGCCGTCGTCGGCGGCTACCGCAACTTCGAGCTCAACGAGATGGCGCTCGAGGGTCACCCGGCCCGTGCCTTCTATCCCGAGGAGGAGGGCGTGCCGCCCTATGACGAGCTCGTGTTCATCGCCAACCGCGACGCGATCCACCGGCCCGAGCTGCTGGCCTTCATGGACTGTATCGAGCGGGCCTCGCAGTGGATCGTCAACCATCCCCAGGAGGGCTGGGACATCTTCGTCAAGGCCCACAAGGACCTCGACGACGCGCTCAACAAGAAGGCCTGGGCCGACACCGTGCCCCGCTTCGCCCTGAGCCCGCGCGCCCTCGACCATGCCCGCTACCAGCGCTTCGCCGAGTTCCTGAAGGCAAAAGGCATGATCAAGACCGTGCCCCCACTCTCGACCTACGCGGTCGATCTTGGCGCGCTGAAGTGACGGGGACACTTCAATTGTGTGGCCGGCCGCGGCAGAGTGCCCGCCATGTCGACGATCAACCGCGGCTGGCGGCAATGGGCAGGCCCTGACGAGGGCCGGAAATCCTGGGTCGCGGGCACCCACCGCACGCGTCCGCCCGCCCAGACGGTGGAGGCCGTCCGACGGCTGATGCCCACGCTGGGCATCACGCGCGTCGGCAACCTGACGGGCCTCGATCGGATCGGTGTGCCGGTGGTGATGAGCTGCCGACCGCTTTCCCGCTCGGTCGCCGTGTCGCTGGGAAAAGGCCTGGACCAGGATGCGGCCACCGCCTCGGCTCTGATGGAGTCCGCCGAGACCTGGCACGCCGAGCGCATCACGCTCCCGGTTCGCTACGCGAGCGCCGCGGAGCTCGAGGGCAGCCTTCGCCTCGCCGATATCGAGCGGCTCCCGCATCGGCGCGAGCGGCCATGGCGGCCATCCAGCCGGCTCCTCTGGATCGAGGCCATCGAGCTTTTCTCAGGCGAGCGGCGCTGGCTGCCCTATGAGCTCGTGCACACCGACTACACGCTGCCCGGCCCGCCCGGCAGCGGCCTCTTCGTCGCCAGCACCAACGGGCTCGCGTCCGGCATGCACCGTCTCGAGGCCTGCTGCCACGCGCTCTGCGAGGTGATCGAGCGCGACGCCAGCGCCCGCTGGTGGGGCCTCTCGCGCGCCGAGCGTGCAGCCACCCGCGTCGACCTCGAGACGGTCGAGGATCCCGCCTGTCAGGGCGTCATGGAGCGCTTCTTTCAGGCGGGCTTCGAGGTCGCCGTCTGGAGCACGACCTCCGACGTCGGGATCGCCTCCTTCCTGGCGGTGCTGCGCGACCGGCAGGGCGAGGGCTCCCATCCCGGCTTCGGCAGCGGCACCCATCCGAGCGCGCCCATAGCGCTCCTGCGGGCGCTGCTCGAGGCGGCGCAGGTCCGTCTCACCTACATCGCCGGCGCCCGGGACGACCTGCCGCGCGAGCAATATGGCCGTGCCGCGACCGCCCGTCGTCTGGCGTCGCTGGCGACGCTCCTGGCCGATCCGCCCCAGCTGCCCCTCCCGGCCGTGCCGAGCATTCTCCAGCCGAGCTTCGCCGCCGAGCTGGACCATCTGTTGGACCGGCTGGAGGCGGTGGGGCTCAAGGAGGTGCATCTGGTCGACCTCACGCGCGACGATCTCGGCCTCGCGGTGGTGCGGGTCGTCGTGCCCGGGCTCCGGCCGGACGACGAGAACGCCGAGATCCTGCCGAGCGCACGACGGGCCGGGGGGGCGGCCGCATGACCGCCTGGATCTTCTCCGGCCCCTCGCTTCGGCCCGCCGACAGGCAGGAGGCGCCGGGCCTGGTCTGGCGCCCGCCCGTGGCCCAGGGCGACGTGCTGGCGGCGGTGGAGGAGGGCGCCTCGATCCTCGGCATCGTCGACGGCTACTTCGAGGGCGAGCCCGCCGTCCTGCACAAGGAGGTTCTCTGGGCCATGGACCGCGGCGCTCTCGTCCTCGGCGCCGCCAGCATGGGCGCGTTGCGCGCGGCCGAGCTGCACCTCTACGGCATGCAGGGCATCGGTCGGATCTTCGAGGCCTACCGCGACGAGCGGCTGGTCGACGACGACGATGTGGCGCTGATCCACGGGCCTGCCGAGGCCGGCTGGGCGCCCGTCACCGAGGCCATGGTGAATGTGACGGCGACGCTCGATGCCGCCATGGCGGCCGGTGTGCTCGCGCCCGACGAGGCGGACCGCGTCGCGGCGACGGCAAAGGCCATCTTCTACAAGGAAAGAACCTGGAGGCTGATCCTCGGGGCTTTGGCCGACGCCGGCAGCCCCGCTCCCGAGGCGTTCGCCGCCTGGCTCGGCACCGGCGCCGTCGACCAGAAGCGCCTGGATGCGCAGGAGCTGGTCCGGCAGGTGCGGGCGCTCGCCGATGTCGCGCGGGCGCCGGAGACAAAAGACTGGAGCTTCGAGCACACCGAGATCTTCGATCGTGTCGCGTCGCTCGTGATCGGCGAGGCGGCCGTGAGCGAGCATGACAAAGCGGTGCTGGACGAGCTGCGCCTCGAGCCGGCGCTCCACGCCGCGTTGAGCGAGCGCGCCCTGCTCCATCTTCTGGCGGCGCGCGAGGCCGGCCGTCGCGGTCGCGAGATCAGCCGGCATGAGCATCGGGCGGCGCTGGCTGCCTTGTGCGAGCGTCACGGCCTCTTCTCGGCCGACACCCGGCAGGCTTGGCACGAGCGGAATGGAACAGCGCCCGACGACCTCGAGCGGCTCGCTCGCGGTGATGCCATCCTCAACCGTCTCGGCCGCGAGACGGCCAAGCGGCACGCCGGCCGGCTGATCGACCAGCTGCGTCGTGACGGCGACTATCCGCGGCTGGCCGAGCGGGCCAGGAACAAGCGCCAGGCGCTCGAGGGCGCTGGCCTCGACGATGCCACGCCGCTCGACGCGGGCATGACGCCGGCCGAGCTGCGCCTCTGGTTCTTCGAGCAGCGGCTCGGGGTGGCGGTGCCGGACGACTGGCAGGCTTGGCTCGCGGAGGCCGGATTCGCCGGTGTCGATGATTTTCATCACAGCCTGCTGCGCGAGTTTCTGTATAGGTCGAGAGGGCCCTAGGCGGGAGCGGCCCGGGCCAGGCGGCGCGACGCATCGCTGTCGTGGCCCGACGACGACAGGGAAAGAAATGCCCGGAGCCAGAGGCGCACGACCGGCAGCAGAGGGAACGAGGTTCAAGCTCTTCCCTCAGCCCTCGTTCCTCGAGGCCTACCGCCAGCCCGTCGTGGTCACGCTGTCGCCGCGCGCCGGGACCGTGGGACCCGGCCCGTCCGACGGTCGCATGTACGCTCTTATCCCGGAGGGCAGGGTCAGCCCGTATGGGCAGCCGAGTGCCTCCGGTGGACGCGTCACCACCGTTCTGCCTCCCTGGCGCGGACCCAGGCTGCCGCCGGCGCTGCCGGACCGCGCCGGTCATTTCGATCACCTGCAGCCGAGCGACCCGGCGTTCCCGGCGGCCCACGCCTTTGGTTGCGTGCGCCTCGTGCTCGACGTGTGGGAGCGCTTCTGCGGCCCCATTCCCTGGCATTTCCGGAACGTCTATCCTCGGCTCGAGATCTCCTCGATCCACGACTACGAGAACGCACAGAGCGGCTTCGGCTATCTCCAGCTCGGCACCAACCTGCAGCCGCGCGGGCCGGTCCATCTGTTTGCGCTCAACTTCGACGTCGTCGCGCACGAGTGCGGACACCTCATCCTCTTCTCCGTTCTGGGCCTGCCCCGCACGGGCGTCATGACGGCGGAGTTCCGGGGCTTTCACGAGTCCATGGCCGATCTCGTGGCGCTCGTCGCCGCCGCGAGCTTCGATGCCGTCATCGACGACGTGCTGCTCACGACCAAGGGCAACCTCTACCTCGTCAACGAGCTGAACCGCTTTGCCGAGCTCTCGAGCAGCGACCAGGTCCGCAACGCCTCGAACAGCGTCAAGCTGTCCGAGTTCGCCACGGGCTGGCGGGACGAGCACGACCTGTCCCTGCCGCTCACGGGCGCCATCTTCGACATTCTGGTCGAGATCTATCAGCTGCTTCTGGTCGAGCGCCGTCTCGTCGATGCCCGGGTGGTCGAGCTTTCGCAAAACCTCGACAGCATGCTGGCCTTTCAGCACCCGATCGAGGCGATGTACGAGCAGGGCTACACGGCGGCGCCGCAGGGCTTTCGCCACACCTTCCACGACGCGCGCAACCTGCTTGCCGCCTTTCTCGCCCACGCTTGGCGGTCGCTCAGGCCGGACGGCCTCACCTACCGCGACGTCGGCCTCGCCCTTCTCGCGGCCGACCGCGCCATCACCCGCGGCCGTTTCCGGCACACCATCGAGGCAAGCTTCGCCTGGCGGGACATCTGGACGACGCGCGTCGGGCCGCTCCTGGGAAACCTGCCGACGCGCAGCCACACCTCGTCGGCCCGGTGCTGGCATCCAGGAGGGCACGGGACGGCGTCCGGCCCGGCCTGCGCCCATCGCCGAGCTGTGTGAGCAGGACGAGGAAGGTCATGCCGCTTAGCTCGCTTGCGCTACCAACAACGAGGAGGATGGAGGGCACATGTCCGAGACCCTGATGACACCGTCGACGATCCGCCTGTTCGGGCGCGTCGTCGATGGCCTGACGCTCGATCCAAAAAAGGTCAAAGGAGGGCTCGGCGCGAACAAGCTGCTCCAGCAGCAGCTCGCGGCTCCCGATGCGGCCCTGGCGCGTATCTATGGCTTCGACTTCGAGGGGCATTACTTCGACATGAGCCGCCCGGCGCTCTTCGTCGTGCATGGGAAGGGCGAGCCGGTTCCGAGTACCGGCGCTGAGCCTGCAACGAAGTCGGGGCCCGAGGATCTCATGATGTGGGTCTACGACAAGGCCGACTTCTCGCTGCGCCTCGACGTGACGAGCGGGACGCTCGAGCAGCTGCTTGTCGGGCTTGAGGGCGGAGCTGGCGGCGGTTCGTTCGGGCAGAACGCGAGCTTCGGCCAGAACGCAAGCTTTGGTCAGAATGCAAGCTTCGGCCAGAATGTGGGCTTCGGTCAGAACGTCAGCTTCGGCCAGAACGTGGCCGCAAGCCTGAAGTCGGGGGGCAAGTAGAATCGACTTGCCTTATCCCCATTAGCGGGCATGATCACTGGGGCAGTGGAGTCGATAGCCGCGTGTCGTCATGCGATCTGCGGGATGGAGGTAGTTGGGATTCGGCCCGAGTAGTACAATCTATTTCAGCCCTGCCAGCCGAAGACCTTCGATCAGCCGATCCAGTGCTGTGTGATCCTTGTACGGCGGTATTTTCTGCCAGTGTTCGATCGAGAAGTCCGGATGCGCGGCCCGAACCTTGTCGGCGTGATACCGGGCCTCCCCCATCCGGCCGAGATGGGCATGAGAGGCTGCAAGCATCCGGTGCGCTTCCGTCGGGTCGCGCATCCGCTGGAGGGTTCTGATCGTCGCCTCGTATTGGTCGAGCGTGAAAAGCGCATCCGCCAGGTTCCACAGATAAAAATCGGGGTGGAAGGGGTTGAGCTTCATCGCACGCTCGAGCTGGGCGACCGCCTCTTCAGGCGCGCCGGCATAGACCAGAGCGTCGCCGTAATCCGCCAGGATGTCGGCGTCGTTGGGATTGAGCTCGACGGCGCGTCGGTAGGCGGCGATCGAGGTGTCGTGCTCCTTGCGATAGAGGTAGGAGAAGCCGAGCTCGCCGAAGCCGCGCGCGTCCAGGCCGTCATGCTCGATCGCCCGCTCGGCGAAGGTCACGGCCTTGTCGAGATAGGTCTCGGCGTCCGACGCCCAGCGATAGCGCCATGTCAGGTTGCAGGTGCGCGACATGCCGGCATAGGAGCGCGCGTAGCGCGGATCGATCACCGACGCCTCCTCGAAGAGGCGGCGGGCGTGGAGGACGGCCTCGCGGCGGTGGCGCATGCTGAGGTCGGCGCCGCGCAGGATCAGCCCGTAGGCCGCGAGGTCCGGGACGTGCTGACGCCCGAGGCGGCGGCGTTCGGCCGCTGCGACCTGGGAGGCGAGGCGGAAGGCGATGACGCCGCAGACATCGTCCTGGAAGTCGAAGATGTCCGCCATGCGTCCATCATAGTTCTCGGCCCAGACGATGCGGCCGTCCGTCGCGTCCAGGAGCTGCACGCGGACGCGGAGCCGCTCGCCCCCGCGCTGAAGGCCGCCCGTCAGCACATAGTGGGCGCCGAGCTTGTGCGCGATCTGGTCGATCGGGATCGTCGAGTTCTTGAAGAGGAAGGCGGAGTGCCGGGCGATCACGGCGATCTCGCGGAAGCGGCTGAGATTGGTGATGAGGTCGGCAGTGAAGCCGTCGCACAGATGATCGTCGGCGGGATCGCGCGACAGATTGCCCATCGGCAGCACCGCCACCGCCACGTCCCGGCTGGGCGATGTGTCGACCGGCAACACCGGCGGCAGGGGCGTCGCATCCGGCAGCCGCACGCTGACCTCGAGGGTCTGCTCCTCCATCTCGAGCGCCAGGATCTCGGCGACGCCGCCGAGGTTCTTAAGCTCGGGTCGACCGAGCGAGCGCGTTCGGATCGGCCAGCCGCGCGGCAGCGTGCGACGAAAGGCGTCCGTCATGCAGATGCCGCCCGGATCAGCCAGCAGCTGGATGCGGGCGGCGATGTTGACGTGATGACCCTGGACCCGCTCGCCGTCGACGATCACCTCGCCTACATGGAGCGCGATGCGGAACCGGATGGACTCCTCGCCCGCGACCCAGACCGAGGCGTTGCGGAACTCGCGCTGGATCTCCTGGGCGAAGCGCAGCGCGTCCATGACGCTCTCGAACACGGCGAAGATGCCGTCGCCGGCGACGTCGACGACCCGCCCGCCATAGTCGAGCACGAGCGAGCGGAAGAGCCCGATCGCGCGCGTCACGCGCGTGAAGGTCTCGTCCTCGTTCGCCGCCATCAGGCGCGAGAAGCCCGCCACGTCGGCGAATAGAATCGCAGACAGCTTCCGCCTGGGTGCTGAGGTTGGCGTTTCGCTCATGGCTATGGCTGATGCTTCCCTTGCCGGGCACAACATACGCCGGCGAGCCGCTCCACGTCACCTCTCGCGGCAGCTTCAGGGTCGTTCTTGCCCTCGGGTGCCGCTATCCTGCGCGCGTTCGCCAACGGGAGGCGTGATGGGAACGACCGAACCAGCGCTGCACACGCTCAGCGCGGCCGAGCTTTCCGGTGCCTATCGGAAAGGCGATCTCTCCCCGGTCGAGGTGGCGGAGGCGGCGCTCGCGCGCATCACCGCGCTCGAGCCCATGCTCAATGCGATGTACCGCACCGATCCCCCGGGCGCGCTCGCCGCTGCGCGCGCCAGCGAGGCCCGGTGGCGGGAGGGCCGGCCGCTCTCGCCGCTCGACGGCGTGCCCATCACCATCAAGGACAACATCGCGCTTGCCGGCTGGCCGACGCCGACCGGTACCGCCGCCGGCGACACGGCGACCCCCGCCGCGCTCGACGCCCCGCCGGCAGCCCGCATCCGCGAGGCCGGCTGCGTCATTCTCGGCAAGACCACCATGCCCGACTTCGGCATGCTCGCCTCGGGCATCTCGAGCCTGCACGGCGTCACGCGCAATCCCTGGAACCCCGCACGCAACACCGGCGGATCGAGCGCCGGTGCCGGCGCCGCCCTGGCCGCCGGCTATGCGCCCCTGGCGCTCGGCACCGACATCGGCGGATCGGTGCGCCTGCCGGCCGCCTATTGCGGTGTCTTCGGGCTCAAGCCGAGCCAGGGCCGCGTGCCGATCCATCCGCCCTACTGGGGCCGGGTGACCGGGCCGATGACGCGCACGGTCACCGATGCAGCCATGCTCATGACGGTCCTGACGAAGCCCGACAGCCGGGACTTCATGAGCCTGCCCCACGACGAGACCGACTATGCGGCCCGCCTGGAGGGCGACGTGAGGGGCCTGCGGCTGGGCCTCCTGCTGGATATCGGCGTCGGGACTTCGCCGACGCCGGAGGTCCGGGCAGCCGTCGAGGCTGCGGCACGGGCGCTGGCCGCGGAGGGAGCGGTCGTGGAGCCCGTGGCGCCCTTTGCCACGCACGCGATGATGGATGGGCTCGACCTCTTCTTCCGCGTGCGCCTGGCTGCCGAGCTCACGAGGCTCGGGGTCGATCGGCGCGACCGCATCCTGCCCTTCATCCGCGCCTGGTGCGACGGCGCGGAGAGCGCCAGCGGCACGGAGGTGATGGCGGCCCTGAGCCAGATCATGGCCGTTCGCGAGGCGGCCGTCGCGGCGACCGAGCCTTTTGATTTCCTCTTGATGCCCACCTCGCCCATTCCCGCCTTCGAGGCCGAGGCGCCCTGTCCCGGCAGCGATCCCGCCCGGCCCTTCGAGCACATCGGCTTCACCGCACCCTTCAACCAGTCGGAGCAGCCGGCCGCCTCGATCCCCTGCGGCCTCACCGGCGACGGCCTGCCGATCGGCCTGCAGATCGTGGGCCGCCGCTTCGACGATCTGGGCGTTCTCAGGCTCGCGCGCGCCTATGAGCGCCTGCGCCCGGCCGGCCCCGCCGGACCGCCTCTCTGACCGGCGCCGTCGCGGGCTCCGCGCTGACATGGACCTGATCACCCAGGGCATCACCCAGGCCTTCCGGCTCCTGGTGAGCATGGACCCCGAGCTCCTGGGCATCGTCGCCCTCTCGCTCGAGGTGAGCCTCACCGCGGTGCTGCTGGCCGCCCTGGTCGGGCTGCCCTTCGGCGCCGCGCTGGCCGTCGCCCGGTTTCCCGGCCGGCGCGTGCTCGTCGTGCTGACCAACGCCTTCATGGGGCTGCCGCCGGTCGTGATCGGTCTTCTCGTCTATCTTTCGCTCTCCCGCGCCGGGCCGCTCGGCAGCCTCGGCCTGCTCTTCACGCCCACCGCCATGGTCATCGCCCAGGCGATCCTCGTCACGCCGATCATCGCGGCCCTCACACGTCAGACCGTCGCCGATCTCTTCGAGGAGTATGAGGAGCAGTTCCGCTCGCTCGGCATCGGCCCCTGGCGGGCCGTGCCGACGCTCCTGTGGGACGGGCGCATCAGCTTGCTGACGGCGGTGCTGGCCGGCTTCGGCCGCGCCGCGGCGGAGGTGGGTGCGGTCATCCTGGTGGGCGGCAACATCCGCGGCGTCACCCGCGTCATGACGACCGCGATCGCGCTCGAGACCAGCAAGGGCGACCTCGCCCTGGCGCTGGCGCTGGGCTTCGTGCTGATCCTCATCGTGCTCGCGGTCAACATCGCCGCCATGTCCCTCCAGCGCGTGGTGGCGAGGGCAGGGTGACCATCCCCGTCGCCACGGCCGAGGCGGCGCTGGCTGAAGGCCGCGCCGGGCCCCGCCCGATCCTCACGCTCGAGCGCGTCACCCTCGAGCGCGCAGGCAAGCGGCTGCTCGACGATATCTCCTTCTCCCTGATGGCCGGGCTCACCACGATCGTCCTGGGCCCCAACGGCGCCGGCAAGAGCTCGCTGCTCCGCCTCTGCCACGGCCTCGTGCCGCCGACATCCGGACGCATCCGCTGGGATGCCACCGGCCCCGACGGCCGGCCCACGCGCCAGGCTTTCGTCTTTCAAAAGCCGGTTCTCCTGCGCCGCAGCGCGCTCGGCAACGTCGTGCATGCGCTGGCCGCCGCCGGCGTGCCCCGCGCCGAGCGGCACGAGCGCGCGAGGCGGGCCCTCGAGCGGGTGCGCCTCGACCGCATTGCCGATCGCCCGGCCCGCCGGCTCTCGGGTGGCGAGCAGCAGCGCTTGTGCATCGCCAGGGCCTGGGCCCTGCGGCCGGGCATCCTCTTCCTCGACGAGCCCACGGCCTCGCTCGACCCCGGCGCCACCCGCGCCATCGAGTGCGCCGTCTCCCGCATGCATGCCGAGGGCGTGAGGATCGTCATGACCACCCACGATCTCGGCCAGGCCCGCCGCCTCGCCGACGAGGTTCTTTTCCTTCACAGCGGCCGGCTGATCGAGCATACGCCGGCCGAGCGCTTCTTCGCCGGCCCAGGGTCGCCCGAGGCGGCGGCGTTCCTGAGGGGCGATCTGCTCGATTGAGACAGGGGGAGAAACGATCCGATGAGACGTCGCCATCTGCTGCTCGCCTGGGCAGCCGCCTTGACGCTCGCGCTGACGACATCGCTGGTGAGCGCAGCACCCTTCATCACCGTCGCCTCGACGACATCGACCGAGAACTCGGGGCTCTTCACCTATCTTCTGCCGATCTTCACGAAGAAGACGGGCATCGACGTTCACGTCGTCGCGGTGGGCACCGGGCAGGCGATCAAGATCGCCGAGCGCGGCGACGCCGACGTGCTCTTCGTCCACAACAAGCCCGCTGAGCTGAAGTTCGTTGCGGCCGGCTACAGCACCGAGCGTCATGACGTCATGTACAACGACTTCGTCATCGTCGGGCCGAAGGACGATCCTGCCCACGTCAAGGGCCAGGCCTCGGCCGTCGAGGCGATGACCACGATCGCAAAGGCCAAGGCCCCCTTCGTCTCGCGCGGCGACGAGAGCGGCACCAACGCCAAGGAGCTGGCGCTGTGGCAGCTGGCCGGGATCGACCCCGCCAAGGCTGGCCAGGGCTCCTGGTACCGCGAGACCGGCTCGGGCATGGGCGCCACCCTCAACACCGCAGCCGCGATGGGTGGTTACACGCTCACCGATCGCGGCACCTGGATCTCCTTCAAGAATCGCGGCGATCTCGAGATCCTGGTCGAGGGTGATCCCAAGCTGTTCAATCAGTACGGGATCATGCTCGTCAACCCCGCCAAGTTCCCGAGCGTCAAGGCGAAGGAAGGGCAAGCCTTCGTCGACTGGGTTCTCTCACCCGACGGCCAGAAAGCAATAGCGGGCTACAAGATCGGCGGCCAACAGCTGTTCTTCCCCAACGCCGGCAGCTAGCGTCAGCTTGACCGCAAAGCGGACCGCGAGCAGAGTGCGCGCGATCAATGGGCATGCCCGGCGTGGCGTCGGGCATCGGACCAAACTCGGGGGGCCTGAATATGCAGAGACGTGAATTCGTCGGGATTGCCGCGGGCGCGGTGCTGGCCGTGCCCACCATGGCACGTGCCGCGGGCGACAAGAAGATGCTGGCGCTCGTCACCAACGCGTCGGCCGATTTCTGGACCATCGCGCGACGCGGCACCGAGAAGGCCGCCAAGGAGCTGCCGAACTACGACATCGAGATGTACGTCGTGGCCGAGGCGACCGCGGCCGAGCAGCGGCGCATCCTCGACGACCTTCTGACGCGCGGCGTCGCGGGTGTCTCGATCAGCTCGAACGACCCCAAGAACTCGACCGACATCCTGAACAAGGTGGCGGAGCACGCGGTGCTGTTCACGACGGACAGCGACGCGCCGGAGAGCAACGCGCGTTCTCTATATCGGCACCGACAACGAGCAGGCGGGCGAGCAGGCGGGCGGCCTTCTCAAGCAGGTCCTTCCCGACGGCGGCAAGATCATGCTCTTCGTCGGCACGATGGGCGCCGCCAATGCCCGTGAGCGCGTCGACGGCATCAAGAAGGCGATCAACGGCTCGAAGATCGAGATCATCGACATCCGCACCGATGAGGTCGACTTCGCCCGCGCCAAGCGGAATGTCGAGGACACGCTCACCAAGTACCCGAACATCGACGGGCTCGTCGGTCTCTACTCCTACAACACGCCGCAGATCGTCGAGGCGGTGCGCGCGGCCGGCAAGGCCGGGCAGGTCAAGGTCATGGGCTTCGACGAGGACCCGGTGACGCTGCGCGGCATCGCCGACGGCATCGTCTCGGCCACCGTGGTGCAGCAGCCCTTCGAGTTCGGCTATCAGTCGATGATCCTGCTCGCCAAGTACATCGAGGGCGACAAGTCCTTCATTCCGGAAAATCACCTGATGATCATCCCGACCAAGGTGATCGACAAGGACAATGTCGCCGAGTTCCAGAACCACATGAAAGAGCTCCTCAAGAAGTGAGATGGCAGGGGCCGGCCCCGGCCGGCCCCTCTCGGGCGGTCGAGCCGGGCCCGGATGAGCGAGGCTGTGGATGAGCGGGCCCTTTCTCGAGCTGCGGGACATCGCCCGGGTCTATCCGGGCGTCGTCGCCCTGTCGGATGTCAGCCTTGCGGTCTCGCGCGGCGAGGTCGTGGGGCTCATCGGCGAGAACGGCGCCGGCAAGAGCACCTTGATGAAGGTGCTGGGCGGCGTGATCGCGCCCACAGAAGGGACCATCGTCATCGATGGCGTGGAGCGCGGCTCGCTCACCGTGGGCGAGTCGATGGCAGCGGGCATCTCCTTCGTCCATCAGGAGCTGAACCTCTTCGAGAATCTTGACGTCGCGGCCAATGTCTTCATCGGTCGCGAGCCGCTCACCGGAGGACCGCTCAGGCTCGTCGATCGGGCGCGGCTGCGGAAGATGGTGGAGCCGCTCCTCGAGCGGTTGAGCTGCGACTTCGGGCCCGACACGCCGGTCGAGATGCTGTCGATCGCCCAGCGCCAGATGGTCGAGATCGCCAAGGCGCTCTCTCTCGAGGCCCGGCTCATCATCATGGACGAGCCCACCTCGAGCCTCACCATCTCCGAGACCGACCGGCTTCTCGAGGTCGTGGCGGAGCTCAAGGCCACGGGCGTCAGCGTCATTTTCATCACGCACCGCCTGAACGAGGTGCGGCGCTGCGCTGATCGCGTCGTCTGCCTTCGCGACGGGCTCATGGTGGGCGGCCTCGCCAAGGACGAGATCGCCCACGACGCCATGATCCGGCTGATGATCGGGCGGGACCTGAAGTCCCTCTATATCGAGCCCAAGGCGGCGCCGGCCGACGGCGGCTGCGAGATCAGGGACCTCAAGACCACATCGTTTCCCGATCGCACCATCAGCCTCGACGTGCGGCGCGGTGAGATCCTGGGCCTTGCCGGGCTCGTGGGCTCGGGGCGGACCTCGCTGGCGCGCACGATCTTCGGCGTCGATCCGGTTCTCGGCGGCGAGATCCGCCTGGGCGGTGAGCCTGTCGTCATCCAGTCGCCGCGCGACGCGATCGCCCGCGGCATCTATCTCGTGCCCGAGGATCGCAAGCGCTCGGGCCTGATCCTCGAGATGCCCATCCGGCAGAACGTGACGCTCGCCGGGCTTCGCGCCTATGCGCGCTGGATGCTCATCCAGCGCCGGGCGGAATCCGAGGTCGCCGGCCGGCAGCGGACCAGGCTCGGCATCCGGGCCCCCACGGTCGACGTCGAGGCCGGCACGCTCTCGGGCGGCAACCAGCAGAAGGTGGTGCTCGCCAAGTGGCTCTCGATGACGCCCAGGCTCATCATCTTCGACGAGCCGACGCGCGGCATCGACGTGGGCGCCAAGAGCGAGATCTACGAGCTGATGCGCGAGCTTGCCGATGCGGGCGTCGCCATCTTGATGATCAGCAGCGACATGGAGGAGGTGATCGGCGTGAGCGACCGCGTGGCCGTGATGCACGAGGGACGGATCAGCGGCTTCCTCGACCGCGCGCAGTTCAGCGAGCATGCAATTCTCGAGCTGGCCGTCGGCCACTCGATCGCCGCCTGACCCGGAGAGCGCGAGCCGTCATGAGCAAGAAGGACCTCGGCCTCTTCCTCCTCATCCTCGTCGTGGGTGGCATCACGACCGCGCTCAACCCGCGCTTCCTGTCGACCGTCAACCTGATCAACATGGCGAACCTGATCGGGCTCTTCGGGCTCTTCAGCCTGGGCGAGGGGCTCGTCATCATCACGGGCGGCATCGACCTGTCGATCGGCTCGATGTTCGCCCTCATCGGCGTCATCTTCATCGATCTCCTGGTCAATCACGGCCTGCGCCTGGCCGCTGGCCGTGCTGGTTGCCGTCGGCATCGGCGTCGTGCTGGGGCTGATCCACGGCTATCTGATCACGCGGATCAAGATCCAGCCCTTCGTCGTGACCTTGTGCGGCCTGCTGATCTACCGCGGCGTCGCCCGCTGGTACATGAACGACGCCACGATCGGCTTCGGCTATGGCGACGAGTACGGAGACACTCTCCTGGCTCGCTGCCGGCAATACCTTCGGCGTGCCGAACACCTTCATCGTCTTCATCGTGGCCGCGATCATCCTGGGCGTGCTGCTGCATCGATCGGTCTATGGCCGCTATCTCTTTGCCGTCGGCAAGAACGAGGAGGCAGCGCGCTTCTCGGGCATCAACGCCGAGCGCATCACGGCCAGCGCCTACGTCATCTGCAGCGGCATCGCCGGCCTCTCCTCGATCTTCCTCGCCTTCTACACCAACTCGATCTCGCCCTCGGCGCATGGCAGCTTCTACGAGCTCTACGCCATCGCCGCAGCCGTGCTGGGCGGCTGCTCGCTTCGGGGCGGCGAGGGCTCGATCCTGGGCATCGTGCTCGGCGCCATCCTCCTCCAGGTGCTGCAGAACCTCGTGAACCTCCTGGGCATCCCGAGCTCGCTCAACTTCGCCGTGATGGGCACGGTCATCCTGGCGGGCGTCCTGGTGGACCAGCAGCTCCTGCGGCGCCAACCAGCAGCAGGCGGCGCCGGCGGCACCGCCCGCTCCCGCTGGCTGCCCTTTCTGGCCCGCCGGACAGGCTGACGGCAGGCGGAGCGCCGCTACGGCCGGCTCAGCTTCCATGTCGCATCGAGAAAGGCGGCGATCTTCTGGGTGATCGCCGCATGCATCGCGGCGCGATCGCCGGCGCTGTCGCAGACCGGCTCATCGCCGTCCTCGCGCAGCAGCTCCGCACCCTGCGGCTTGCAGGGCGGCAGAAAGTCGAAATGGCGGGCCTTCGGGACCTCCAGGTAGGTCGTGCCGGGCGGGAGCTCGCTGGCAAGGCGTCGGAGATGCGCGACGGGTATCCGGCGGTCGAGGGTGCCCGCAACGATCATCACCGGCGCCGAGATTGCCTTCAGGCTCGCCTGCATCATCGCGGGGGTGAGGCCCGGCGCCATCGCCACGACCGCCGTCACCCGCGCATCGCGGAAGGAAGCGTCGAACCGGTCCTTGGGCAGGCTGCGCAGGTGGGCCTTGCGCAGATCGGTGCAGCCCTCGTCGTCATGGTCGTCGCAATAGGCAATCAGACGGTCGCGATCCACGCGGACCCCGGCCAGCGCCAGCGCCGTGTCGCCGCCGAACGAATGGCCGATCACGGCGATCCGGCCTGACGCCAGCTGCGGCGAGAAGGTGGGATCCGAGAGCATGCGGGTGATGACCCGCGAGATGTCGGCGGGGCGGTTCCAGATTTCCATCGCCGTGCGGGGCGTGATGTCGCCGGTCGTGCTGCCGGGATGATTGATGGCAACCACGACCATGCCTTGCTCGGCCAGGCCGGCGGCCAGCCAGTCCAGGTTGAGATCGTGGCCTCCCCAGCCGTGCGACAGCAGCACCAGGGGGAACCGCCCCTCGGCCGGCTGGGCGTCGCGGAAGACCCGGGTGCCGACGAACACCGCCGTGTCCCCGACGGTCGTGGCCTCGCCGGTCGGCCGCGCCGGGTACCAGACGAGGCCGCTCAGCGGGCGCGTCGGATCGGCCAGGCTCAATGGGCGCAGGCCGACCGGAGCTGCGGCCAGCGTGGCCGGCGCCCACAGGAGGAGTGCCGCGAGGGCGAGACGGAACAGGGTCATCGTATGAGGTCCTGGCGGGTTGGGCTGGGCCCGTGCCGGCTGGTCTTGGAGGACGCGGCGTGGGGATGCGCTTTCCTGACCGGATACCGCTCGGCGCGCCGAGGCGTCCTCGTGCCGTCGCTTGACGAAGTTGCGGGCAAAAATCTCGTTCTCGGTTACTTTGCACGACGTCCATGAGGAGACGTCACATGCGATCGACACTTGAGACTTGGGCGAGACGGGTCTGGGTCGAGCGGGACGAGACGGCGATCGACGAGATCCTCGTCGTCGACACCAAGGCCCACGGGCTGGGCCTCCAGCCCCTCATCGGCGCGGACGGATTCAAGCCGTTCCACAGCGCAATATGCTCACTCCTGCGCGACACCGAGCTCCTGATCGACCAGGCGATCGAGGCCGAGGGCTGGCTCTGCGTGCTCTGCACTTTCCGGGGCACGACTGCCGAGGGCAGGCAAGCCTCGATCGGCGGTGCCATCCACGCCCGGATCGAGGACGGCAAGATCCGCGAGGCCTACAACCATTTCGACTTTCTGAGCCTGTTCACCCAGCTGGGCCTGCTGCCGCCCGACACCTTCCAGCGCTGCATCACGGGGCATCCGGTGGGCATGCCCTAGGAGATGGGAGCGCCGAGACCGCAGGCCCAGGCATAGGCACCCGCCACCTCGCGGACCTTGTGCCGAACCCAGGCGCGCGGCGCCTCGCCGAGCCTTCCCTCGCGCAGTGCTGCGTGCTGGGCCGGCATATATTGCGACACCAGGGGCATAGGCGGCGGCGTCTGGGAGAGGTTATCGAGCAGCTTTGTCACTGCCTGCGCCACGGCCGGCACGTTCCAGTAATAGCGGCTGCGGTCGCTGAGGCTGTAGGCGCGGGCGATCCGCTGCTCCTCGGCCGAGCCCTCGTAGTAGCGCTGCCAGTAGCGAGGATCCTCGAGCATGGCCCGCTCGAGCGCTTCGCGCACCCCGGCGCGCCGGTCGGCGGCGAGCCACTCGCGCTCGATCGCATCCAGGGCGAAGAGCGCCTCCCTTGCGGCGAAGGTGAGGCCGGGGCCGACTTTCAAGATCGCGAAATGGCCCGTCACCAGGGCGCGCAGCGCCGCTGCGGTCTGGTAGTCGGTCGAGTGCGCCTCGAAGACGAGACGGTCGTGGCCCAGGATCGAGCGACCGAGATCCATGGCCGCGTCGGGCACAAAGTCCACGACCTGCTCGTGCCCGAACTCGACGCCGGGCTGCACCACCACGGCCAGCACCCGCTCCCAGGCCGCCTCGAGGCCCAGCGCCGCAAAGCGCTGGCGATGCAGCGCCACCGTCTCGTCGACCTCATGCGGGGGCGTCACCGCCAGATGGTGCAGCGCCTCCTTGGCGCCACCCGGCGTCGGCACCTCGGTGCCGACCACATAGACGGGGCCGGGCAGGCCGTGCTCGCGGGCGGCCGCCTCGGCCACCGCGCAAAGCTCCGCCGCACGCTCCGCGATCACCTCCGTCGGCAGTGCCACCGGGTCGTCGGCGCAGCTCATGCTCGCATCGAGATGGATCTTGGCGAACCCGGCAGTCACGTAGGCCGCCACCATCGCGCGTGCCTTGGCCATCGCCTCCGCGGCCGGCAGCGCCTGCCATGGGTTGGGGCCCAGATGATCGCCGCCGAGGATCAGGCGATCCTCCGCAAAGCCCGTCTCGGCGCCGATCGCCAGCACCTCCTGGCGAAAGCGCTCGGGCGTCATGCCGGTATAGCCGCCCTCCTGGTTGACCTGGTTGCAGGTGGCCTCGATCAGGAGCGGGCTTTTGTCGGTGACCGCCTGCTCGAAGCAGGCCTCGAGCACCAGGCGGTTGGCGGAGCAGACGGCATAGATGCCCGCCGCCTCGCCCTGCCGGTTGCGTGCTGCGATGTCGGCGAGCTGCCTTGCGGGCTCCGCCACCTCAGGCGCCTCGGCTGCGCAGGAAGGCCTCGAGCTCGGCCGGGGTAGAGTTGCCCTCCATCGGGCCCTGCTTCTGCACGGCCAGGGCTCCGGCTGCGCAGGCCAGCCGCAGCGCGCGCTCGGGCGCCAGGCCGCGCGCGAGCGAGGCGATGAAGGTGGCGCCGAAGCAGTCGCCGGCCCCCGTGGGGTCGACCTCCTCGACGGGGAAGGCGGGTATCGCCAGGCGCCCCTCGGGCCGGAACAGCACGCAGCCCTGCTTGCCCTTCTTCAGCACCAGCATCTGGCGCCCGTCCAAGAGCAGCGCTGCCGCCTCGTCCTCCGCCCGCTCGGGCTGGAAGAAGGCGAGGTCGGCCTCGCTCGGCAGCAGGATGTCGGCCTCGGTCAGGATGCCCTCGATCGTGGCCTTCACCTCCGGGACGCCCAGCAGCTCCTTCCTGATGTTGGGGTCGAAGGAGACCAGGGCGCCGGCCGCCCGGGCGAGATCGACGCCGCGGCGTACCGCCCGCGCGATCTCGGCGTCGAACAGCGACGAGCCCATGACATGGAAGTAGCGGCATCCCTTGAAGACGCGGGGCTCGAGCTGCTCGGCGCGCAGCTGCGCCGAGGCCGAGTTCTTGATGTTGAAGATGAAGTCGCGGTCGCCGTCCGGGCGGTAGGTGACGAAGGCGCTGCCCGTGGTGGTACCCGGCACGCGTCGGATCCAGCTCGTCTCGACCCCGCTCCGCTCCAGCCGGCGCAGGTTGACGGTGCCGAAATCGTCCGGCCCGATGCAGCCGATCATCGCCGTGCTGACACCCATGCGTGCCGCCTGATCGGCGAAGATGGCCGGCGCCCCGCTCGGATAGGGTCCGCGGAAGAGCCCGGGCTCGAGAAAGGTCTGGCCGATCTCGGCGGCCATGATCTCGACCAGAATCTCGCCGATGGCGACGATGCGCGCCATGGACGCTGCCTCCCCCCGATACGCTCGGATCGGCGCGACGCCGCGCTCGACCAGCTGACCATTCCATGCCATCTTGGCAATCGCTTGCCTTTCGAGCAATAGCTCATTGAGGGGCAGGGAGGCAGGACGAGACGAGTGGACGCTCCGCGGATCGCGAGAACCGAGCGACGACTGGATCAGGCGGCGAGGGCAGCCTGGCTCTACTACATCGCGGGCAGGACCCAGGACGAGATCGCCGTCTCGCTGAACCTGTCGCGGCAGGCCGTGCAGCGGCTGGTGGCGCTCGCCGTCGAGGCGAAGCTCATCAAGTTCCGCCTCGATCACCCGGTCGGGGCCTCGATGCGGCTGGCCGAGCGCCTGCGCGCCCGTTTCGATCTGCGCTACTGCGACGTCGTTCCCTCGGACGCGGCGGGGGACGGCTCGGTGGCGGGCATCGCCGCAGCCGCTGCCGGCTATCTCGAGACCTATCTCGTGAGCCGCGCGCCGCTCGTCCTCGCCTTCTCGACCGGGCGGACCCTGCGCGCGCTCGTGGGCGAGGTCAGCGCCATCCAGAGCCCGCAGCACAAGATCGTCTCCCTCGTCGGCACGATCACCCGGGATGGCCAGGCCAGCCCTTATGAGATCGTGATGCGCCTGGCCGACCGGACGGGCGCGCAGTGCTATCCGGCACCGCTGCCGGTCGTCGCCGGCAGTGCCGAGGAGTGCCGGCTTCTGCAGAGCCATCGCTCCTTCACGAGGGTGTGCGAGCTCGCGGACAGCGCCGCGGTGGCCTTCGTCGGCGTCGGCAACGTCGCCTGGAACGCGCCTCTGCACCGGGACGGCTTCATCACCGACGCCGAGGTGGGCGAGCTCATGGCCAAGGGGGCCGTGGGCGAGATCGCAGGCTGGGCCTTCGACGAGGCGGGCGAGCCCATCCGCTCCTCCCTGACCGCGCGCGTCACCGGCGTCCCGCTCGTGCGGCCGGCGCGGCACCTCACGATCGGCGTCGCCGGCGGCATCGCCAAGGCGGCGGCGCTGCATGCGGCGCTGCGGGGGCGCGTCATCACGGGCCTCGTCACCGACGAGACCACGGCCGCCGCAGTCCTCGAGCTGGGCTGAGCGGTCCTCAGCGCTGTTGACAAGCTGCGGCAATCGGCGTCTATCTGCCCGGCACTTGGGCATAAGCTCAATATCGGCAACCTTTCAGGGGAGGCGCACGGAATGAAGGGATTCCAGCTCGTCGGCGCGCTTGCTGCATTGCTCCTCGGTGGCAGCGCAGTGGCGCAGGCGGAGACGTTGACCATCGCCACGGTCAACAACTCCCAGATGGTGGTGATGCAGAAGCTCTCCTCCGAGTGGGAGAAGAAGACCGGCAACAGCATCAACTGGGTCGTTCTCGAGGAGAACGTGCTCCGCCAGCGGGTGACGACCGACATCGCGACCAATGGCGGCCAGTTCGACATTCTGACCATCGGGTCCTACGAGACGCCGATCTGGGCGAAGCAGGGCTGGCTTGTGCCGGTCAACGACCTGCCGGAGAGCTACGGCTACGACGACATCTTCAAGGCCGTGCGCGACGCCCTGTCGAGCGACGGCAAGCTCTATGCGCTGCCGTTCTACGCGGAGAGCTCGTTCACCTATTACCGCAAGGATCTGTTCGAGAAGGCCGGGCTGAAGATGCCCGACCAGCCGACCTATGACGACATCAAGAAGTTCGCGGACAAGCTGAACGACCCCAAGGACCAGCTCTACGGCATCTGCCTGCGCGGCAAGCCCGGCTGGGGCGAGAACATGGCCTTCGTCGGGACGCTGGTGAACACGTTCGGCGGGCGCTGGTTCGACATGGACTGGAAGCCGCAGATCGACAGTGATGCCTGGAAGAAGGCGGTCACCTACTATGTCGACCTGATGAAGAAGGACGGCCCTCCGGGCGCCAGCTCGAACGGCTTCAATGAGAACCAGGCGCTCTTCTCGAGCGGGCATTGCGCCATGTGGATCGATGCCACCTCGGGTGCTGGCTACATCTTCGATCCGAGCACCAGCCAGGTGGCCGACAAGACGGCCTTCGCGCCGGCACCGGTCGCCGTCACCCCGCACGGCAATGCCTGGTTCTGGTCGTGGGCGCTGGCGATCCCCAAGACGTCGAAGAAGGTCGACGTCGCCAAGTCGTTCCTCGAATGGGCGACCTCCAAGGAGTACATCGATCTCGTCGGCAAGACCGACGGCTGGACCGTGGTGCCTCCGGGGACCCGCAAGTCCACCTACGCCAACGAGGCCTATCTGAAGGCGGCGCCGTTCGCGACGTTCGTCGAGAAGGCGATCCTCTCGGCCGACCCGCAGCACCCGACCAAGGACCCGGTGCCCTACACCGGCATCCAGTATGTGAGCATCCCCGAGTTCCAGGCGATCGGAACCCAGGTGGGTCAGCAGGTCGCGGCCGCGCTCGCTGGCCAGACCAGCGTCGACGACGCGCTCAAGACGGCGCAGGACTCGACCATGCGCACGATGGAGGAGGCCGGCTACATCCAGTAGCCGAGCGGAACGAGAAGAGCGGGCCGGCGCGGCAGCGTGCCGGCCCGCCGTCGAGGCTGAACGAACGAGGCACAAGCCATGAGCACCGCGTCACCAGCGGACAAGGCAGGGCCGTCCCAGGGCGCTGCCGGGCCGCCACCGGCCATGAGCGGATGGACCGTCAAGACCATGCCGCTGGTCGCACCGTCGGTCGGGGTCCTCCTGATCTGGATGATCGTGCCGCTGGTGATGACCTTGTGGTTCTCGTTCCAGCGGTACAACCTGGTCAACCCGATGATCCACGGGTGGGCCGGCACCAGGAACTACTACTACCTCCTCACCGACCCGGCGCTCTACTCGGCGCTGTGGACGACCGTCCTTCTGGTCGGGTGGGTGCTGATCATCACGATCTGCGTCGGCACGCTCATTGCCGTTCTCTTCAACGAGAAGTTTCCGGGCCAGGGCATCGCCCGCGTGCTCGTCATCTCGCCCTTCTTCGTCATGCCCACGGTCAGCGCGCTGATCTGGAAGAACATGATGATGCACCCGGTGAACGGGCTGTTCGCGTTCCTCGCGCGCTCGGTGGGCCTGCAGCCGATCGACTGGTTCGGCGAGCTGCCGCTCACCTCGATCATCATCATCTGCTCGTGGGAGTGGATCCCCTTCGCCTTTCTCATCCTGCTCACGGCGTTGCAGTCGCTGGATGAGGAGCAGAAGGAGGCGGCGCGGATCGACGGCGCCGGTCCCATCTCCATGTTCTTCTACATCATCGTGCCCCATCTGCGCCGCGCCACCAGCGTGGTCATCATGATCGAGACGATCTTCTTCCTTACGATCTTCGCCGAGATCTACGTGACGACCGCGGGCGGGCCGGGTGTCTCGACCACCAACATCGCCTTCCTGATCTACAAGCGGGCACTTTTGGAGTTCAACGTGGGCACGGCGTCGGCTGCCGGCGTCATCGCCATCATCCTGGCCAACATCGTCGCGGTCTTCCTGGTCCGCACGGTCGCGAGGAACCTCGAGACATGATGAAGGACGCCGAGAAGAACCCGGCCTGGGTGGGAATCCTCGCCTGGATCGTCGCGATCGCCTTCTTCTTCCCGATCGCCTGGATGGTGCTGACCAGCTTCAAGACCGAGATCGAGGCCGTGGCCTCGCCGCCGGTCCTGTTCTTCAAGCCGACGCTCGAGAACTATGTGGCGATCCACGAGCGCGCCAACTACTTTCTCTTCGCCGGCAACAGCGTCATCATCTCGGTCGTGGCGACCCTGGTCGCCATCGCGTTCTCGGTGCCGTGCGCCTTCGCGATGGCCTTCTACCCATCCAAGCGCACCCGCGGCACGCTGCTCTGGATGCTCTCGACCAAGATGCTGCCGCCGGTGGGCGTGCTCGTGCCGATCTACCTGATCTGCAAGAACCTCGGGCTGCTCGACACGAGGACGGCGCTCGTCATCCTCTATGCGCTGATGAACCTGCCGATCACCGTCTGGATGCTCTACACCTTCTTCAAGGAGGTGCCCAAGGACATCCTCGAGGCCAGCCGCATCGACGGGGCGAGCCTGCGGCAGGTGGTGACGCATGTGCTGCTGCCGCTCGTGATGCCCGGCATCGCCTCGACCGCGCTGCTGTCGATCATCCTTTGCTGGAACGAGGCCTTCTGGAGCCTCAACCTCACCGCGTCCAACGCGGCGCCGCTCACCGCCTTCATCGCCTCGTTCTCGGCACCGCAGGGCCTCTTCTGGGCCAAGCTGTCGGCAGCCTCGACGATGGCGATCGCACCCATCCTCGTCTTCGGCTGGGTGAGCCAGCGCCAGCTGGTCCGCGGCCTCACCTTCGGCGCCGTCAAGTAGATCCTGACTGGGAGACTGTCCCATGTATCTCGAGAAGTACGACCTCAAGGGCAAGACAGCGATCGTCACCGGCGGCGGGCAGGGGATCGGCTTCTCCTGCGCGCAGGCGCTGGGCGAGGCCGGCGCCCGCGTGATCGTGGCCGACCTCTTGGCCGACCGCGCCAACAAGGCCGCGGCCGACCTCAAGGCCCTGGGCATCACGGCCGAGGGTGCCGAGCTCGACGTCACCAAGTCGGCGCAGGTCGACGCGCTTGCCGCCAGGGTCAAGAAGGACTTCGGTGGCGCCGACATCCTGGTCAACAATGCCGGCGTGGCCAAGAGCAACGTGAAGGCGGAGGACACCTCGGACGAGCACTGGCTCTTCCACATCGAGGTCAACCTCAACGGCCTCTTCTGGTGCTGCCGCGCCTTCGGCACGCAGATGCTCGAGCGCGGCAAGGGCTCGATCGTCAATATCGGCTCGATGTCGGGCTTCATCGTCAACAAGCCGCAGCCGCAGTCCTTCTACAACGCCTCCAAGGCCGCGGTGCATCACCTGACGAAGTCGCTCGCGGCCGAATGGGGCCAGCGCGGCGTCAGGGTCAACGCGGTGGCGCCCACCTACATCGAGACGCCACTCACAAAATTCGGCATGGAAGACCAGTCCATGTACCCGACCTGGCTCGAGATGACGCCGATGGGCCGGGTGGGCCAGCCGGAGGAGATCGCCTCCACCGTGCTCTTCCTCGCCTCCGACGCCGCAAGCCTGCTCACCGGCAGCATCGTGCTGGCCGACGGCGGCTACACCTGCTGGTAAGGAATGCTCCTACGATGAGGCTGGAGAACAAGGTCGCGATCGTCACGGGCGGCGCTCGTGGCATCGGCAAGGCCATCGCGCAGCGCTATGCGGGCGAGGGGGCCAAGGTCGTGGTGGCCGACGTGCTGGCCGCCGAGGCCGAGGCCACGGCGGCCGAGATCGGCAAGGGTGCGATCGCGGCGGCCGTCGACGTGACCGACCGAAAGTCGATCGACGCCCTGGTCGCACGCACGGTAAAGGAGCTGGGCGGGATCGACATCCTGCTGAACGGTGCGGCCATCTTCGACATGGCGCCGTTCCTCGAGATCACCGAGGCCAGCTTCGACAAGCAGTTCGCCATCAACGTCAAGGGCCTGGTCTTCACCGGGCAGGCCGTGGCGGCGCAGATGGTCAAGCAGGGCCGGGGCGGCAAGATCATCAACATGGCGAGCCAGGCCGGCAGGCGCGGCGAGGCGCTGGTCACGGTCTACTGCGCCACCAAGGCCGCCGTCATCAGCATCACCCAGTCGATGGCGCTGAGCCTCGCGAAAGACAAAATCAACGTCAACGCCATCGCACCGGGCGTGGTCGACACGCCGATGTGGAAGACGGTCGACGCGCTCTTCGCCAAGTATGAGGGGCTGCCGATCGGCGAGAAGAAGCGTCAGGTCGGCGAGGCGGTGCCGCTGGGCTACATGGGCAAGCCCGAGGACATGACGGGCTGCGCCCTTTTCCTCGCCTCGGCCGACGCCGACTACATCACGGCCCAGTGCTACAATGTCGACGGCGGCAACTGGATGAGCTGAGCCCCGGGCTCAGCGAGCGGCGGCCCGGGCGGGCCGCCGCAGCCGGCCCGGCCGGCGCAGCGCCATCAGCATGATCGGGCTGCTCGCCGCCGCGTAGCCGGCGCAGCCCAGCGCCACGGCGTTCACCGAGACGCCGGCATCGAAGAGCCAGCCCAGGATCGCCGGCGAGAGCGCGCTGCCCAGCACCATCAGCGAGGCCGCGAGCGCCCGGATGGCACCCAGGTGGGTCACGCCGTAGAGCTCCGCCCAGACGGCCGAGGCCGCGGTCGACTGCGCCCCCTGGGAGAGCCCCAGCACGCACATCATGGCGAGCACGATCCAGCTCGATGTGCCGCTCGCCAGGACCAGCGGCCCGGCGGCGAGCGTGAGGCAGGTCAACGGCAGCAGCCGCCGTGCCGTCAGCTTGTCCGTGAGGGCACCGCCCACGAGCGAGGCCGCCACGGTCGCCAGCGAGTA
Organism: uncultured Alphaproteobacteria bacterium; assembly: GCA_963735065.1. GTDB lineage: Bacteria > Pseudomonadota > Alphaproteobacteria > Geminicoccales > Geminicoccaceae > CAVTJL01. The sequence goes on from CAVTJL010000004.1 coordinate 133,086, forward strand.
GGCGATGAAGCAGGACGCGAACCAGGCGGGCGACCAGCCCTTGCTCGCCACGATGAAGCTCTGGTGAAAGAAGATGCCGGTGACGATGAAGGCCGGCGCCAGGATGCCGGGCAGCACGAGATAAAAGCGCAGGTCGCTCAGGACCTCCTTGCGGCCCCATACGGGCTCCGTCGTATCCGACGCCGGGGCGGTGCCGGGCCCGGCATGACGCCCGCTCTCCCCGCCGCGATCGAGCAGCCCGCGGACGCCGGGCAGGAGCCCGCCCACCAAGACGAGGGCAAAGGCGAGCCAGGCATAGCGCCAGCCGATGGCGAGGCCGGCCAGGCCCATCAGCGGGAAGACCATCTCGCCGCCGGCGAGGCCCAGCATGCTGAGGCTGATGGCGCGGCCGCGCTCGACCTCGAAGCGCCGCGCCATGGTCGTGACGGCCGTGTGGGTCATCAGGCCCTGGCCGGTCAGGCGCAGCGCGAAGAAGGCGATGCCGAGCCCGATGGCGCCGGGAGCGAGGCCGGCCAGCAGGCAGGCGAAGGCGAGGCCGCAGATCACGATGCTCGCGTAGCGCTTGAGCGGCATGTCGTCGATCAGCCGGCCGACCCAGGGCAGGAGGCAGGCGCTCGAGAGCGTCGCCACCGAGTAGATCGTCCCGAAGCCGCCATTGCCGAGGTCGAACAGGCGCCGCCACTCGGCCCCGAAGACCGAGATGAAGAAGGTCTGCCCGAAGCTGGAGCAGAACGCCATCAGCATGCCGAAGGCGATGAGGTGCGGATGGCGGACGAGGAGAGCGCGGTAGCCGTTCACGCACCCCCAGATAGCTTGCTCAGAGAAGCGGTACCACCACCGCAGGTGGGAAGGAGACCCTCAGATGTCGAGATCGACCACCACCGGCTGGTGATCCGAGCCCTCGGCCGCTCGCGTCGATCGCAGCACGCCGCACCCGATCGGCCAGCCAGGCCGAGACAAAGACAAAATCGATGCGCTTGCCGTTGCAGCTGTCGCCTTGGGCCTCGTCGTGGCCGGCTGCGGTCCAGGCATCGGCGAAGCCGTCGCGCATCACGAGCCGGCCGAAGCGCTCGGTCCAGGGCCCCACGATCCGCTCATACTCGGGCGAGCGGTGGTCGAGGTTGAAGTCGCCCATCAGCACCGCCTCGCGCGGCATCGGCGGCATCGCCCCCTCGGTCCAGCCCGACGTGGGGTCGGGATGGCCGCCGCACCAGGCACCGCCCTCGCCATAGGCCCGGGCGTTGATCTCGAGCAGCGCCTCCACCTGCGGCAGGCGCGTCTCGCTGCAGAGATGCGAGAGATGGATCGAGTAGATGCGGAGCGGCATGCCCTTCGGGCTCAGCACGACGCCCTCGAGAGCACCCTGCTGGATGCTGTGCTGCCTGAGGGTGCCGGGCTTGGGGAGGGGGAAGTTGCGGCAGGAGAGGATGGGTGTGCGGGACAGCAGCATCGTGCCGAACTGCCGGCGGCGGTTCGGCGCCTCCGGCGTGCCGGCATGCATGTCGAGATTGGCGCCGTAGACCCAGTGATAGCCGGGCAGGCCCGCCGCGATCGTGGCGGGCTCGTCGACCTCGCCCGAGCGCTGCCAGAACCTGTCGACCTCCTGGAGCGCCACCACATCGGGCGTGTGGCCGGCGATCTCGCGCGCGATGCGCGCGAGATCGTAGGTGCCATCGCGGCCCAGGCCGTACTGGATGTTCCAGGAAACGAGCCGCATGCTCCTGCGCCCTTCCGCTGCGCCGATGGCCGATCAGACCGTGGCGGCCAGAATGTTGCGGGCCGCGGCCGCCCGCTCGCGGGTGCCGGACATGAGCACGCTCAGATCGGAGCCCAGCAGCGCGAAGCCAAAGCCCATCGGCAGATAGCGGCCGAGCAGCTCGGGCGTGTAGATCCCGCCCAGACCCACGGCCTTGCCATGCTTGGCCGCCGCCGCCAGCACGTGCTCATAGGCCTCGGCGATGCGCGGGTTCCCGAGGTCGCCCGGAATGCCCATCTCGATCGCGAGGTCATTCGAGCCGAAGAGGAGGGTGTCCACACCGTCGATCGCGATGATGGCCTCGGCATTCTCGACCGCTTGCGGCGACTCGATCATCGCGCACAGGAGCGAGCGCTCGTTGGCGAGGCGCATATGCTCGTGGGCGGGCATCACCTTGTAGTCGAGCTGGGGCAGGGGCCCGCCGACCGAGCGCCGGCCGATGGGCGTGAAGCGGCAGCGCTCGACGAAAGGAAGGATCTCCGAGGGCTCGTCCACATGCGGCACGACGATGCCGCCGGCACCGCCGTCGAGCAGCCGCGAGGCGATCGTGGGCTCCTTGCCCGGCACGCGCACCAGCGGCACGAGGCCGGCATCGAGACAGGCGACCGACATCTCGCAGGCGAGATCGATGCCGATCCCGCTATGCTCCATGTCGATGAAGAGCCAGTCCAGGCCGCAGGCCTTGCTCACGCGCGCGATCTCGGTCGTGCGGCCGAGCCTGACGCCCAGCCCCATCATCACCTCGCCGCCGGCCATCCGCGTGCGCATCTCGGCTGCGTCCATCTCTCACCTCCCTTGTGCTTGGCCGACCAGCGGCTCAGGCCGGACTATGCTCGGCCCGGCGAATGGGGTCCATGCCCACGGGCGCAGGGCAGCGATCAATGGCCTCGGGGCGATCCAACGCGCTGATGATTGACATCACGACGCACCCTGCCGCTAGGCGCTGGCTCTGGTCTTGAAGGTGCACTCTTGTCACGCAGGTTGAGTGCCGTGCCTGGATCAGTGACCCGGGCGAGGCCATGATCGGCCAACCGCCGGGCAGACGGCGATGCTGGCGAGCGAGGAAGCGCGCAATGCGGGCTGTGCTGTTGGTAACGTTTTTCATGTTGAACGGGCAGTGTTGGGTCACAGACGGATCACAAGCGATAAATCTTTCCAATGTAGATTCCATAGAGAATCACGGAGATAAAGATATACATATATATAGTGGCTACACTACCGCCTATATGTATATTGATCTCGGCACGTTCCTCAAGGAGATGCGGGAGCAGTGCGTCCCGCCGCAGGCGGCTGGCAAGCCGTGACCGTCGACATGTCGGTGCCACGCATCACGGAGCCTTGTGCCCGGGATCGCGCTCTTCTTTCGCCGGATCGTCTGGGAGGGCGCTGCGGAGCTGCGCCGCCCCGGCCCGGCTGAGGCCGGCTGCAGGCAAGGCTCCCTGCCGGATGGCCGGCTTGACCGAGCCGCTGGCACCGCTCCGAGCAGGGCCTTGGATGACCCAGGCCCGCCCTAGACCGGCCGCTCGCCCTTGATCGTGACGCGGTAGCCGGCGCGCAGGTTGGGCCAGTAGTCCCACATCGCGCGATGCTGGGCGCAGCGATTGTCCCAGAACGCCACCGAATCCGGCCGCCAGCGGAAGCGGCACTGGAAGAGCGGGTTCTCCATATGCTCGAAGAGATAGCGGAGGACGCCCTCGCTCTCGTCGACCGGGATGCCGACGATGCGCGTCGTGAAGCCCCGGTTGACGTAGAGCGCCTTCCTCCCGCTCACGGGATGGGTGCGCACCACCGGATGCTCGGCCGAGGGATAGCTCGCCCGGTCGGGCTCGCCGATGTTGGCGTAGAGCCCGCGATAGACGTGCTCGCCATCATGGATCGCCGTGAGCCCGTCGAGATAGGCCTTCATCCTCTCGGACAGGGCCTCCCAGGCCGCATACATGCTGGCAAAGAGCGTGTCGCCGCCCTGCGGCGGGCACGTGCGGATGTGCAGGATCGAGCCCATCGGCGGCTCGGGGTCGCAGGACACGTCCGAATGCCATCCCTCGCCATTGGCGCGCACCGATTTCTCGTCGGTGTGGATCCTCATGAGCTCTGGGAAACCCGGCTCGTGCGGGGCTGCGGGATGAACGTGAAGCTCGCCGAAAAGACGTCCGAAGGCCAGATGCTGGGCCGGCGAGGGGACCTGGTCGCGGAAGAAGATGACGAGACTCTCGGTGAGCGCACGGCGCAGCTCCACGAGCTGCTCCGGATCGATCGGGCCCGAGAGATCGACCCCCGCGATCTCGGCGCCGATCACCGGCGTCAGCCTGTCGACCTCGATGGTGCGGTAGGGCTCGTCAGGGGCGGCAGCCTGGCGGATGCGGGGCCCGCTCTTGGCATTCAGCATCTTTTCTCACTCCCTGATCGGTCCCCTCTAGGCGATCCCTCGCCGCCCGATGCCCCGGGGAGGGGACGGGCTCCGCCGGCAGCTCTGGCCACCGACGGAGCCCTCCAGCTCACATCACGATGTTCGTGAACTTCACGTCCAGATAGTCGAGCATGCCCTGGCGGCCGTTCTCGCGGCCGAAGCCCGAGTGCTTGACACCGCCGAAGGGCATCTCGGCCGTCGCGGCCGCCACGTTGTTCACGGCGACGATGCCGGTCTTCAAGGCCTCGGCGGTCTTGTGGGCCTGCCGCAGCGAGTTCGTGAAGACGTAGCTCGCGAGACCCTGGGGCAGGCTGTTCGCGCGCTCGATCACCTCATCGAACGTCTCGAAGGTGCTCATGGGGGCGATCGGCCCGAAGGGCTCCTCGACCATGATGCGCGCATCGTCGGGCACGTCGGTGAAGACGGTGGGCTCGAAGAAGTAGCCGCGGTTCATCTCGGCCGGCCGCTTGCCGCCGGAGACGAGCTTGCCGCCGTCGGCGATCGTGTCCTCGACCATCTTCTCGGTGAACTCGAGCCGCTTGCGGTTGATGAGCGGCCCCACCTCGACGTCCGGATCGAAGCCGTTGCCGACCTTCATCTTCTGCGTCGCCGCCACGAAATGCTCGGTGAAGGCGGCCTTGTGGCTGGCATGGACGTAGAAGCGCGTGGGCGAGACGCAGACCTGGCCGTTGTTGCGGAACTTGCCGGTGGCCGCGATCTGCGCCGCCTTGGCCGGGTCCACATCCTCGTGGATGATGACCGGGGCGTGGCCGCCCAGCTCCATGCTCATCCGCTTCACCGTGTCGGCGGCACGGCGCATCAGGTGCTGGCCCACCGGGATCGAGCCCGTGAAGGTGACCTTGCGGATCAGCTCGCTATCCATGCAGGTCTCGGAGATGACCTGCGGCGCTCCGGTGACGAGGTTGACGACGCCCGCGGGCACGCCCGCGTCGATGAAGCACTTGATGAGCTCCGCCACGGCACCGGTGCCTTCCTCGGCCGGACGGCAGAGGATCGTGCAGCCCGCGGCCAGCGCCGGGGCGATCTTGCGCGCCTGCAGCACGATCGGGAAGTTCCAGGCGGTGAAGGCCGCCACCGGGCCCACCGGCTCGTAGGTCACCATGAAGCGCTGGTGCTCGTTGCGGCCGGCGAGGGTCTCGCCGTAGATGCGGCGCGCCTCGTCGGCGAACCAGTCGATCGTCTCGACCGCGGCCACGACCTCGCCCTTGGACTGGGCCATGGGCTTGCCGCATTCCTGGGTCAGCAGGCGGGCCACGGTGTCGGCACGCTCGGCAAGAAGCTGGGCCGCGCGCCGCAGGAGCTTCGAGCGCTCCCAGGCCGGGGTCTTCTTCCAGGTCCTGAAGGTCTCGGCGGTCACGTCGATGGCAGCCAGCACATCCTCGCGCTCTGCGCGGGCGAACCTGCCGATCGTCTCCTCGGTGGCCGGGTCCGTCATGCTCATCGTGCCACCGGCCCTGGCCGGACGCCACTCGCCGCCAACATAAAGGTCGACCGACATCTGATCCTGCGCCATGCGCAATCCTCTCCTTTCGACACTTGATAGCGGGACTGCGTCAGAGGTGGGTCCTGAGCCGCTCTCGATCAACGATCCGGGTTGATCTCGGCCAACATCGGAGCCATGCCGGCGGTCAGGCCGCCGTCCACCACGAGGTTGGCGCCGTTGACGAAGGCCGCATCCTCCGAGCCCAGGAAGGCCACCGCCGCAGCGATGTCCTCGGGCTTGCCGACGCGGCCCACCGGGTACCATTTGGCCAGCCGCTGGAACACCTCGGGATCGCGCTTCAGGCGCTCGGTCCAGGACGGGTTCTCGGTGCGGATCGTCCCCGGGCTCACGGCATTGGCGCGCACGCCCTTGGGGCCATACTCCACGGCCACCGACTGCATCAGGTTGATGAGCCCGGCCTTGGCGGCGCTGTAGGCGGGGTTGCCCACGCACAAGAGGCCGTTGACCGAGGCGACCGACACGATGGCGCCCTTGCCGCGCTCGACCATGCCGTCCAGCACGGCCTTGGTCATCAGGAACACCGAGCGCAGCGTCACGGAGAGCTCGGCGTCGAAATCCTCGATCCCGGTCGTGGCCATCGTCGGCTTCCGGGCCCTGGCCGCATTGTTCACCAGAAGGAAAAGAGGCCCCAGCGCGCGCTCGGTCTCGAGGACGAGCCGGGGGGCGGTCTCGTCCAGCGCCACGTCGCCCTCGATCGCCACGCCCGTCCGGCCGATCCCGGCGATCTCCTTCACCACCGCATGCGCGGCCTCGGCGTCGATGTCGGCCACGGCGACGGCGGCGCCCTCGCGGGCCAGGCGGAGCGCCGTTGCCCGGCCGATACCGCGGCCGGCGCCGGTAACGAGCGCGGTCTTGCCGATGAAACGGCTCATGCTGACGATCCCACCTCGTGCTCGGGTTGTCTCGAGCGCCCGCGGGCCTGCGCCGGGGCCACGGCACGGCGCGCTGTTGCCCGAGCGCTCGTCTTGCTCTTATGCTCCGGCTATACATCAGGCGCCAAGCAGGGAAAGGAAGCACTCAATGACCAGGAGCCTTACGGCTCTCCTAGGCGCTGCTGCCGTGCTCGCTCTCGGCGCGGGAAGCGCTCTCGCCAAGACCGAGGTACGGGTCGTGATCGCCCACTACAGCGACCAGACCCCGACGGTTTTCCAGGGCATCGCCAAGGATTTCGAGGCCAAGCACCCCGACATCGCGATCAAGCTCGAGGACGTGAGCTGGGACAACCTCCAGCAGCGGCTGACGACCGACATCGCGGGCGGCACGGCACCCGACATTGCGATCATCGGCACCCGCTGGCTCGTCGACTACGCCCAGCAGGGCATCGCCGAGCCGCTGGATTCCTACATCACGCCCGAGTTCAAGGCGAAGTTCATCGAGACGTTCATGGCGCCCTCGGTGATCGACGGCAAGACCTGGGGCCTGCCGGTCGCCGCCTCGGCCCGCGCCATGTACTACAACAAGGATCTGCTGGCCAAAGCCGGCGTCAAGGAGCCGCCCGCCACCTGGGATGAGCTCGAGGCCGACGCCAAGAAGGTCAAGGCCCTGGGCGGCAACGTCTACGGCTTCGGGCTGCAGGGCAAGGAGATCGAGACCGACGCCTATTGGTACTACGCGCTGTGGTCCGAGGGCGGTGAGCTTCTCGAGAACGGCAAGAGCGGCATCGCGAGCCCGGCCGGCGTCAAGGCCGCCACGATGTACAAGCGCTTCATCGACGAGGGCATCACCCAGCCCGGCGTCACCGACTACAACCGGCAGGACATCGAGGCGCTCTTCAAGCAGGGCAGGGCCGCGATGATCCTCTCGGGGCCCTGGCTCCGCGGCCAGATCGCCAAGGAGGCGCCCAAGCTCAACTACAGCATCGCCCCCATCCCGAAGGGCACGACGCAGGCGACCTACGGCGTCACCGACAGCATCATGATGTTCCAGAGCTCGAAGGTGAAGAAGGAGGCCTGGGAGTTCCTCCAGGACGGCGTCTTCACCGAGAAGGGGCGCAAGGCCTTCACCATCGCCGAGGGCTTCCTGCCGGTCTTCAAGTCGATCGCGAAGGATCCCCACTTCGCGGACGACCCGCAGCTCAAGGCCTTCACCGAGATGCTGCCCTACGCTCATTTCGCGCCGCTGATCCCGAACTGGGAGCAGATGGCCGACACGACCGTCTCGGCTCTCCAGAAGATCTACCTGGGGCAGGAGAAGCCGCAGCCGGGTCTCGAGGGGGCGGCCCAGAAGATCGACAGCCTCATTCAGCAGTAATTCTTCATTGACCGGCCGCTCCCCAAGGGGCGGCCGGCTCCTTATTGGCCTCGGATCGCGAACGGGAGAGTCTGCTTGAAAGGGCGCCTGGCACCGCTGCTGCTCATTCTTCCGAGCCTCCTCTTCGCCTTTTGGATCATCGGTTATCCGATCTACGACGTGACCAACACGTCGGTGCACGCCGTCAACCGGTTCGGCCAGGTCAAGCAGTTCGTCGCGCTTGCCAACTACACGAAGCTCTTTGCCGACCCGATCTTCCAGAGCAGCTTCTGGCGCACGCTGATCTGGACCGGCGGCGTCGTCGCCGGCACCGTCGTCCTCTCGGTGCCGATCGCCTTGATGCTGAACGACGATTTCTACGGCCGCGGCCTCGCGCGCATCATCATCATGCTGCCCTGGGCGATCTCGCTCACCATGACCGCCGTCGTCTGGCGCTGGGCGCTCGACGCGCAGCACGGCATGCTGAACGCCACGCTCTACCGCCTGCATCTCCTGAGCCAGCCCACCAAGGCCTGGCTCGCCACCGCCGGCATCGCCTTCCCGGTCGAGATCGCCATCGGCATCCTCGTCTCGATCCCCTTCACCGTGACGATCTTTCTGGGCGGCCTCTCCTCCCTGCCGGGCGACATCTACGAGGCGGCGCGGCTCGACGGCGCCACCGCCTGGCAGCGCTTCCGCGCGCTGACGCTGCCGCTGCTGAAGCCGTTCATCAACATCGCCCTCGTTCTCAACATCATCTACGTCTTCAACAGCTTCCCGATCATCTGGGTGCTGACCCAGGGCGATCCCGCCAACAGCACGGACATCCTGGTCACCTACCTCTACAAGCTCGCCTTCCGCTACGGGAAGATCGACGAGGCGGCCGCCATGTCGCTCGTCATGTTCGCAGCGCTGCTTGCCTTCACCATCGTCTACGCGATCCTCGCCATGCGTGGCCGGGAGGTCGAGCGATGAGCAAGCTCAAGCGCAGCATCGTCTACTGGCTCCTCCTCCTCCCGCTCATCATCATCATCCTCTTCCCCTACGCGGTCATGCTCTCGACCGCGCTGAAGCCGCAGGACGAGGTTTTTGCGTTCCCGCCGCGCTGGCTGCCCACGCACCTGGCGTTCGACAATTTCGCGCGCATGTGGACGACGGTGCATTTCGGCACGGCGCTGCAGAACAGCCTCTTCGTCGGCGTCGCCACCACGGTCCTCTCCCTCGTCGTCGCGATCCCCGCGGCCTACGCGCTCGCCCGCATGAGCTTCTACGGCAAGGGGCTCTACCGGCAGTTCCTGCTCGTCACCCAGATGCTCTCGCCCATCGTGCTCGTCATCGGCATCTTCCGCCTGATGGCGGCCATGGGCCTGATCGACCAGCTCTGGTCGCTGGTCCTCTCCTACAGCGCCTTCAACCTCGCCTTCGCCACCTGGATGCTGCAGTCCTACTTCGCGACCATCCCCAAGGAGCTCGAGGAGGCGGCCTGGATCGACGGCGCCAACAAGCTGCAGTCACTTCTCCGCGTCTTCCTGCCGATGGCCACGCCGGCGCTAGCAGTCACCGCCATTCTCGTCTTCATCTACTCCTGGAACGAGTTCGTCCTGGCCCTCACGCTCCTGCGCAGCGACGGGAAGCTCACGCTGACCATGAAGATCTTCACGATGGTGGGGGGCGCCTACACGATCGACTGGAGCGTGGTGATGGCCGCAACCTTCCTCGCCACCGTGCCGGTCGCCATCGTCTTCTCCATGCTCCAGCGCTACCTCGTCCGCGGCCTCGCCCTGGGCGCCGTGAAGTAGGGCGTCCGGCCGGCGGGCCGCGACGCTGCGAGTTGGCCTAGAGCTGATCCCTGATCGCCATCTTGTCGATGACCGACCACACGTCCTTTATTCTCCGGTCGAGCAGCTCGTAGAACACGTTCTCCGCGAAGGAGACCCTCTTCCCGTTCACCGCGAAGCCGAACAGCAGGCCTTTGGGCGTGCACTCGAAGCGCAGCCGGCTCGCGATGCGAGGCGGCTCGGCGATCAGCAGCTCGATGTTGAACTGGAGGTCCGGAATCGCCTCGACGTCCCGCTCCAGCATCTGCCGATAGCCGGAGAGTCCGATCGGCTGACCGTTGTGGCGCACCTCGTCGTGGACGAGCTGCCCGAGGCGCGGCCAGTCCCGCATGTTCAGGCAGGCGATGTAGTCCCGGTAGAGGCCGGCAAGCTCGGCTGCATCCATGGCGATCACCGCTGCGCTTCTGCGAGGCCCACGCCCTGAGCCTGGGCATTCTACCTGGGCTCCCGGGTCTCCGCCACGGCTCCACGCCGAGCCCGACTATGGCCCGGAAGCCCAGCACCCGGCGGCGAGGCTCGCGGACCGGCCGACGTCAGACCGCGGTCTGCATCAGATAGTCGTCGATGGCGGCCAGGGTCTGGTTCGCCACATCGTGCAGGACACGGATCGCCGTATCGAGCAGCTCATGCTCGCCTCGGAGGATTGCCTCCTCGACGGTGTGGGCGGCATCCGACATCGCCTGAAGCGACATGGACGCCGCAGAGCCCTTCAGCTTGTGGGCGCCGAACGCTACGCGATCGAGATCGCCGTCGCGCTTTGCCTCCTTGATCGTCTCGACCGTCTCGCGGATCGTCCCCTTCATCCGGCCGAGCAGGCTCAGCACACGCGGGCCCGCCGCCCGGGCGCGGAGCGCATCGAGCTTGCCCGTATCGATCACCGGGCCGAGGGTGCGCACGGTGCACCCATCCCTGCTGCCGGCCTCGCCGCTCGATCTGCCCGCCTCGTCCGCCCCCTCCACCTCGCCGCCGGGCGCCACCCAGTCCTGGATCGCCTTGATCAGCAGCCGCTCGTCGACTGGCTTGACCACATGGTCGTTCATGCCGGCCGCCAGGCACATGTCGATCTCGTGCTGCATGGCGCCGGCGGTCACGGCGATGATGGGCGTCCGCGCGTTCGGCCCGCCTCCGGCGCGGATGCGGCGCGCCGCCTCCGGCCCGCCCAGCCGCGGCATCTGCATGTCCATCAGGATCAGGTCGTAGCGCTCGACCTGGGCCTTCTCGACCGCCTCCTGCCCATCCACGGCGACGGTGGCACGATGCCCGGCCCGCTCCAGATAGGCCAGCATGAGCTCCTGGTTGATGTACTGGTCCTCGGCCAGGAGGATGAAGCGCGGCACGGTCGCGCGAACGGCCGGCTCCTCGGTCGCGGCCGGCGCCGTCGTCTTTACGAAGGGCAATGCGAACCAGAAGATGCTGCCGTCGCCCGGGCGGCTGCTGGCGCCGATGCTGCCGCCCATGAGCTCGACCAGCTGGTGCGAGATCGCAAGCCCCAGGCCGGTGCCGCCGAAGCGGCGGGCGGTGCCCACGTCGGCCTGCGCGAACGGCTGGAACAGCTTTGCGATCTCGGCCTCGGCAATGCCGATCCCTGTGTCCCGTACCTCGAATCGCATGGTGCACCGGTCGGGCTCGTCCGCAACCACCTCGACGCGCAGCTCGACCCGGCCCTTGTCCGTGAACTTGATGGCGTTCGACAGGAGGTTCAGGAGGACCTGGCGGAGCCTCGTATCGTCGCCCTGTACCCAGTCGGGAAGAGCTTCGTCCACGACCGCGTCGAGCAGCAGGTCCTTCTGCGATGCGATCGACACCATGATGGCGCAGGCGCCGGCGATGAGATTGGCCAGCGACAGGGGGCCGTAGGCGAGCTCGAGCTTGCCGGCCTCGACCTTGCTGAAGTCGAGAATGTCGTTGATCACGCGCAGCAGCGTCTCGCCCGAGGCCTTGACCATCGCCAGGCGCTGGCGCTGGCGATCGGTCAGGTCCTCGCTCATCATCAGCCGAGAGAAGCCGATGATGGCGTTCATCGGCGTGCGGATCTCGTGGCTCATGTTGGCGAGGAAGAGAGATTTCGCGCGGCTGGCCTGGTCGGCCCGCAGGCGGGCCTGCTCGAGCTCGAGATTGAGCTCGCTCAAGGCAGCGTTGCGCCGCAGCAGCTCGCGCTCGATCTCCTTGAGCGCGGTCACGTCATCGAAGACCCAAAGGCGTCCCCGCACGCGCCCACCGGCCAGGGGCACGGTGGCGACGCGATAGGTGGCGGGCTGATCGCCTCCCACCTCCCAGATCCAATCGAGCGCCGTGCCGCCCTGGGCCAGCAGGGTCGCGACGCTGCGACCGACGCCGGAGGTCGGATCGACCCGCGCGAGGAGTCGCTGGAAGCCAGCGCGGAGCCGGGAAGGGTCCACCTCGCCGTCGCTGACCTCCAGCATCCGGGCGGCCGGCCCGTTGACGAGCGCCGGCCCGCCATCGTTGTCGACCAGCACGATCGCCTGCGGCACCGTCGCCATGATCGCCGCCAGACGGATCATCGGATCCTCGGTGACGAGGGTGATGGGCGCGGTGGGGGCGAGCGCGCCCAGGGCCGCCCTCAACGTCGGCCCGGCATCCTCGAGCCAGGCAGGCAGGGCCGCTCCCGCGTCCCACCCGAGCAGCAGCCCGTCGACGCCCTCCAGCGCGGCCAGGAGCCAGACGGCGGGCGGCGCCGGCAGATGGGCAAGCAATGCCGAGGGGAGGCGTTTGCCCTGCCCGGCGCGTCCCACGACAAGGCCCTTGGGCTCGTCGGGTCGAGGGAGATGAAGGCTGCGGCCGGTATCGAGCGTCGGCACCGCCGCCACGACGACGGCCCGCTCACGCTCGCAGCCGGGCCAGGCGAGGGCCATGACGAAGCTTGCGCCCGTGACGTGGCGGAGGGCGGCGAGGCGATCGATCATGGGCGGCTCAGCGCGCCACCTGGAGGCCGAGGAAGCCCGCAATGAGGTCCGTGATCACGGCGGGCGCCAGCATGTGCGGCAGGTGCCCGGCAAACTCGACCTCCTGGAGCCGGGCACCGCGGATCGCGGCATGCATGTGGCGGGCGACGGCGGCCGGCACCGCGATGTCGGCGGTTGCCTGCACGATGAGCGTGGGCACGCTCACCTTGGGCAGCAGGTCCCGCATGTCGCTGTAGAATATCGTCCGCAGGCTGGCCTGGGCGATGTCCGGCCGCATGGCCCGAAGGAAGCCGGCATACTGGGCGGCCAGGCTGGGCTGGTCGGGGTTGGCGGCGACCTGTGCCGAGAAGCCCGCGACCCAGGATTGATAGTCCACCGTCATGGCCGCGAGCAGCGCCTCGACGTCCCCGGGCTCGAAGCCGCCCACATAGTCCGGGGCATTGAGATAGCGGGGCGACGCGCCGATCATCACGAGCCCGCGGCAGCGGGCAGGCTCCGCGACGGCGGCGATTGCCGCGAGCATGCCGCCCACCGAATGGCCGACCAGCGAGAACCGTCCGGGCGCAACCTCGTCGATCAGCGCCAGGACATCGTCGGCATAGTCGTAGAGCGAGGCGTAGCGGGCGGGCGTGTAGCGATCGACGGCCGAGCGCCCCGAGCCAGCGTGGTCGAAGGTGATCGTCCTGCAGGAAGACCGGAAGGTCTCGACCTGGTGGCGCCACACCGTCTGCTCGGTGCCGAAGCCGTTGAGGAAGATGATCAACTCCGGCCCGTCGCCTTCAATCGTCGCGCCCAGATGGCCGATCATGGCTCCATGCACCAAATCCACCGTCATCGAAATCGAGCCACCTGAACGCCGGCGATCGATAATCCGCGCCCGTCGCCGAATGGTCTCGACGGGACCTAGGGAATACAATCCCAAAGCGACACCCGGCGTACGCACCGTTCTTCCATCTTCCCTTACACCATCGGCGCGAAGCTGGGAACGATGCTGAAGTGGGAGCTTCACACCAAAGGACGGTATGCCCGTCCTGGTAGGGACCGCTGGCCCCTGCGCAACGTCGGCCGATATGACGAGCTTGCGCATCGCCCCGGCTAAAAGCAGGATGAGTTCTCAGCACCATCGCATATAATCGTACAAGATGACATAAAAGGACGACATGTCAACTATAAGTGGAACGCCTCAGAACGATGATCTCCGCGGCACGCCGGGGAACGATATCATCCTGGCCATGGCCGGGAACGACAGGCTCGATGACGGTGACGGGGCGCTCCAGTTCGACGCGCAGGAGAAGCGTTACTATGTCGCGGGCGATGATCGCCTGGAAGGTGGGCCCGGCAACGACGAGCTGATCTCGAACGTCACCGCGGGCCCCGATCATGATCGGCTCTACGGCGGAGCGGGCCACGACACCTTCGTCTACAGCCTCGGCAGCGACCTGAACGTCGACCTTTATGGCGTCGATGTGCGGGCGTCGGGCCAGGATGCCATCATGGACTTCCAGCAGGGCACGGACCGCATCGACGTCCGCTCGAGCTACGATCGGGAGCCGCTCACCGATCCTTACGCCCACACGGGGAACTTCGGCCTGTTCGACTCCAACCACGACGGTGCTCTCTCCAACGCCGACGATCTCGTCCACGTGACGGACGTGCGGATCGACGGCGTGGGCGAGCTCTCGACGATCCTCGACATGCCGTCGGTCTATTCCCATGGCATCGTGCCGGGCACGGTCGATCGCCTGATCGTCTACGGCGTCGATCACCTGACCCAGGCCGACTTCGTGCCCGACCAGGATCTGCCCTATATTCTGCAGGGCACCGACGGCAACGACCACATCGCCGGCAATCTTCTCGACAACACGGTCTACGGTGGGGCCGGCAACGACGCCATCGATGGCGGTGGGGGCGGCGACTACATCCTTGCCGGTGCCGGCAACGATCATGTCGACGGGGGTGCCGGCAACGACACGATCTACGACAATGGTGGGTCGGGAATCGGGCCGATTGTGGACGACGACGTGATCCACGGCGGGGACGGCAACGACACGCTCGTCATGGGCGCCTCGGCCGGGGACCGCGACCGCGTCTTCGGCGATGCGGGCAACGACCGGTTTCTGTTTCGCCTCGACGCGGCCGATCCCCACGGCACCGGGCAGGACGTCGTGATGGACTTCGCCAAGGGGCAGGACAAGCTCGCTTTCGAGGTGCAAGGCGCCGGCTCGAGCGGGGAGCAGGGCACCTTCGCCATGTTCGACAGCAACCATGATGGCGTGCTGGACAATGGCGATGCGCATGTGCGCGTGCAGTCCATCACGATCGACGGTGTCGCCAAGGCGTCGACCGTCCTGCAGATCGCCGACGTCCTGCTCGGCCCCGAGGCGCATGTGCCGGCTGCCGACCAGACGGTCATCGTCTGGGGCCAGACCGGCCTCACCGCGAGCGACGTCTCATCCACCTCGAGCGGCGCTTCGCAGGTGGCGTCCGCGGCCGGCGGGAGCATCAACTCGCTGGTCACGACGGCGACCCACCAGGACGCCATCGCCTAGGGCCGGCCCTTGTCTGTCCGGCCATAGCGAGAAGGAGGAGGGCGCCCGGCAGGCATGCTTTTGCAGGCTGCCGGCCTGCGCCGGGCGCCCTCGTCGCTCAGCCCTTCACGGTGAACCTGTAGCTGCCCTTCGTCTTGTGCGTGTCCTCGGAGGTGGCGTGCCAGTCGACGGTGTAGGTGCCGGCCGCGAGCTTGGGCAGCGGCACGAGCAGCTCGCTCGTGTTGCCCTTGGCCGTCGCCAGGGTCCCCGTCTTGACCGCCTTCCCGTGAGGATCGAGCAGCTCGACCCGGCAGAAGTGCGGCACGACACCCTCGGTGAAGAAGAGCTCGAGCTGGGTGGGCGCCTGGGCCACCGTGCCGCTCACGGCCGGAACGGCGTGATCGAGATGGGCGTGGGCGAAGGCAGGCGAGGCGGCGCCCAGAAGACCGGCCAGCGCTAGCGAGGGAAGAAGAAGACGAGACCGACGCATCATGCGTGCTCCATGCTCTAGGTTCAGATCCTGGGTTCGGGCGGACCGGCGCTAGGGCGGCCGCGGGCGATGCGCCGCCGCCTCGGCCGTCGGCCCCGAAGGTGGCAGGCGGCAGACCGTCTTGCGCAGGAGCCGCGATGGGCGCTCGGCCTTGGCCGGCACGCCGTCCGCCGCTGTGTGCCAGGCCACGAGGAACGAGCCGAGCGCCTCCATGTCCCCCGGCTCGAGGTCCTGGAACAGCCAGCCCCAGCGGCCCGGCCCCGTCAGCGCCACCCGCACGCCAGCCCCGCACGGGCCCATGCAGTCCTGGCTGACGATCTCGAAGCGGGCGGCTCGGGGCAGCGCGCGCAGCATGGCGGTCAGCGCCTCCCGCAGACCGTGGCCCGCAGCATCGCCACGCCGGCGCCGCACGGCCTCCCGACCCTCGCACGACCGGCAGACATGCAGGGTCGCGGTCATGGCCCGCGCGCCCGCAGCGGCAGCACGACCGGATGCCCGTCGGAGCCCCGATCGACCGCCACATGCACATCGAAGGTCCGCCCCAGCGTCGTCGGCCGCAGGATGTAGGACGGCCGGCCGATGCCCACGAGCCTGCCGGCCTCCAGAAGCGCCACGCGATCGGCGAAGCGCGCCGCGGCATTGAGGTCGTGGAGGATCATGATCGTGGTCAGCGCCCGCTGGCGCGTCGTCCGGCGCAGCAGCGCGAGCACGTGCAGCTGGTGCGCGATGTCGAGGGCGCTCGTCGGCTCGTCGAGCAGGAGCGCGCGCGGGTTGCCGGCCAGCACCTGGGCGATCAGCACCATCTGGCGCTGCCCGCCGCTGAGCTCGCCGATGCGCCGGGAGCCGAGGTCGGCCACGCCGATCTCGTCCATCGCGGACGTGGCGCCGGCGAGATCCGCGTCAGCCACGCGCAGCGACAGCGTGCGCAGGCGGCCCAGCAGCACCACCTCGAACGCCGTCAGCGCGGCGCGGGCGCCATTGTCCTGCGGCATGTAGCCGATGCTGCCCGGCGGCGCCTGGCCGCCGCCCCAGGCGACGGCGCCCTCGTGCGGCTGCAGCGCCGCCAGCGCCCGCATCAGGGTCGATTTGCCGGAGCCGTTGGCGCCCAGCAGCGCCAGCACCTCGCCCGGCCGGGCCTCGAGGCTCACCCCGTCCACCGCGCGGCGGCCGCCGTAGCGCACCGTGACGTCCCGTGCCTCGAGCCTCATCGGACGCGCCCCGTCGTCAGCACCAGCCAGCCGAAGAACGGCACGCCGATCAGGGCGGTCATGATACCGATCGGGAATACCGTGCCCGGCATGATGAGCTTGCTCGCGACCGACGCCGCCGAGAGGAGGAGCGCGCCGAGCACCGCCGAGGCCGGCAGCATGTGGCGCTGGTCCTCGCCCACCAGCATGCGGGCGAGATGCGGTGCCACGAGGCCGATGAAGCCGATCGTGCCGACGAAGGCGACCGCGGCACCGGTGAGCAGCGAGACGACGACGAAGGCACGAAGGCGGAGACGCTCGACCTGCACGCCCAGGGCCCGGGCGCGGTCGTCGCCCAGCTTCAGCGCGGTGAGCCGCCACGCGTCGCGAAGGAGGATCGGGATCGCCAGGGCGAAGACGGCGCCGACGATGGCGGTCTTGACCAGCGTCGCCCGCAGGAGGCTGCCGAAGAGCCAAAAGACGATCTGCTGCAGGGCTTCCGGCGAGGCCACGAACTGCAGCAGCGACAGGAGGGCCTGGAACAGAAAGAGGCAGGCGATCCCGGCCAGCACCAGCAGCTCGGGCGTCGAGCCCCGGAGCTGCCCCACGGAGCCCACCATGGCGCAGGCGAGCCCGGCGAAGGCGAAGGCCGCGAGCGGCACGGCCCAGGCCTGCGGCAGCGGCAGCAGCCCGCCCGCGACGATGGCCAGCGCCGCGCCGAACCCGGCGCCCGCCGAGATGCCCAGCGTGTAGCTGCTGGCGAGCGGGTTGCCGAGGATGGTCTGCATCACGGCGCCCGACACGCCGAGCGCGGCGCCGACCACCATGGCCATGAGCCCGATCGGCAGGCGGATGGTGCGGACGATGGCATCCAGCATCGGGTCGCCGCTGTGGCCGATGAGCGAGCGCAGCACGGCAGGCAGCGGCAGCATCGCCGGGCCGGTCGCGACATCCGCGGCGAAGCTCGCCGCCAGCAGAGCGAGGCCGGCGAGCGTCACGACCGCGCGCCGCACATTGGCGGCGCGCCAGGCCGCGGCGGATGCTGCCGCTGCGCTGCTCATGCGCGCTCGGGCGTCAGGCGCGCCATCCAGCAACCCTCGAACGTCACGGGCAGGAACCGCTCGTGATAGCGCCGCAGCTCGGCCACCGGATCGATGTCCTCGAACCGGTCCGGGTAGAGCTGCTTCGCCAGATAGTAGGTGGCCGTGTAGTCGAAGAGGGCGCGGCACAGGCCGTGCTCGATCGCGAAGAGCTGGCCGTTGCGGATCGCCGTCAGCTCGGGCCAGCCCGGGCGCTTCGCATAGGGCGCAAGCCTTGCCCGGGTCGTCGCGATATCGGCGTCGAACCCGGTCAGCACCGCGTTCGGGCGATTGGCCCAGGACGAGCCGGCGATGAAGATCGCATCCGGATCGGCCGCCAGCACGAGCTCCGGATTGAGCGGCCCCCATGCGCCCGGGATATGACCGGCAGCGATATTGTCGGCGCCGGCGATCTCCAGCAGCCGCCCCCACATGGCATTCGCGTAGGTGTTGCCCACAGCGGCCGCCCCGCCCTGGCCCAGCTCCATATAGGCCTTGGGCTTCTTCGACGGCTCACCGACCCGGCGGCGGATGTCGGCGATCTTCTCCGTATAGAGCGCCGCCAGGGTCTGCGCCCGCTCACCGTTGCCTGTTGCTGCACCCAGGGCCAGCGTGCTCGCCACGTGGCGCTCGAGGATCTCGGCATTGTAGTCGATGACCAGCACCGGGATGCCCAGCGCCTCGAGCTGCCTCACCTGGTCGGTCAGGACGCTGAACGACCACTCCGCCAGGACGACGAGATCGGGGCGCAGCGAGAGCACACGCTCGAGGCTGAAGGTGCCGTCGTCCGTGTTGCCGACGTCGGGCAGGTCGGCCAGGCGCGGGATCGGCACGAGATAGCGCTTGTAGATGGACGTGCGCCAACCGGACCACAGCGTCTTCGAGAAGCCGACGACGCGATCCCAGCCGGCGGGGCCGGCGACCGCCGTGAACTCCTCGTAGTTGAACCCGAGGACGATGCGCTCCGCCGGCGCCTTCAGCGCAACCCGGCGGCCCAGCGCATCGACGATGCCCTCCGCGGCACGCGCGCGCGGTGCGGCGACCAGCGCCGTGGCGGCGGCGAGCGCGGCGCGGCGGGTCAGATGCAGGCGGCTCATGCACCGGCTCCCCGAGAGCGGCTCCGGGCGGGTCGCGCTGCGGCGACGCGCCTCCGGCCGGTCGGCAGGGTTTTGGTGACGATGAGGGTGTGGGCGGGCGCAGCAAGCGCACGTCGCATGGGTCGGCTCCCTCCGCGATCGACGCGGACATGACGGTTCGGCTTGGCGATTCCATGGCGCCCAACGCTCAAGGCGCAGGGCCCAGGCCGGCGCGTTGGCGCGGCTCGACGTGCGATGGAATCGTGATGGAGAAGCTTGCCGGCGCAGGTGGCTGGAGCGCCGTACCGGCCCTCGGGGCGGTCTCAGCCCGTCGGGCGCGGTCCGGCACGCGTGCCGGGTGCCGGCGTCAGGCGGCCAGCGGTGGCGCGCGCGAGCGGTAGGGGCGGAAGCGGAGGGTCTGGGGCGCCGGGCAGGCGAGGGCGGGCCCGATCGCGAGCCGCCGCGCGAAGAGAACGGCCAGAAGAACGAGCGCGGCCGTCGCCGCGGCGCAGAGAGGCGCAGGGCCGTGGCAGATCAGGCAATGGTCGTGCGTCTGGGAGCCCGCGGGCGCCTCGCCCAGCGGAGCGCTGCCATGGTCGGCCGTGCACAGGCTGGCGCCGAGCTGCGCGAGCCAGGACGCATCCGCCGCCATGCGCATGGCGAGCGGCATCGCGCACAGCGCCTGAATCATCAGCGCCAGCGCGACCAGCGCCCCGACCAAGCCTCGTGGTGCAGCGGTGTGCGACATTCGTAGCGTCATTGTGAGCGAGAACGGCACTGCGGACGAGGCTAGCGCGTCGTCGCTCGCCTGTCGATCCAAAGCGCGCCTTGGCGGGCCGGCACCCCCGCGCGCGACCCCGATCGGCCGAGAGGAACGAGGCCTAGGCGCTGCCGCCGAAGATGTCGTTCAGCCTCTTGCCCGGGGCGGCCGCGGCAAGGCCCTCGAACGAGCCCGCCTTCATCCGCTCGGCCGCAGCCAGCACGCCACCCCAGGCGACCCTGGCGAGCGTGCCGCCAACGCTGATCCGCCGCACGCCGAGCTCGCCAAGCTCCGCCACGCTGAGCCCCGCGCCCATCACCAGCACGTTGAGCGGCTTGGGCGCCACGGCCTTCGCCATCGTCCGGATGTCGTCCTTCGTGCGCACGCCCGGCGCATAGAGGCAGTCGGCACCCGCCTCGGCGAAGGCCACGAGCCTGTCGATGGCCTCGCCGAGCGAGCTTGCTGGATTGTTCAAAAGCCCCTCGGTGCGCGCCACGAGGATGACATCCTCGCCCGAGCGGTCGATGGCGGCCCGAGCGGCACGGATGCGCTCGATGGCGAGGCCGGTCTCGTAGAGCCCTTCCGGCGCCTCGAGCGACCGGTCCTCGATCGAGAGACCGGCCACGCCTGTCTCGATCGCAAGGCCGACATTGACCGCCACCCCCTCGGGATCCGTGGCAAAGCCCGATTCGAAATCGGCGTTCACGGGTAGATCGACGGCGGGGCAGATCAACGAGAGATGCCCCAGCACGTCGTCGCGGGTCACGCCATAGTCGGGCCGGCCCGTCGTCCAGGCATAGCCCGAGCTGGTCGAGGCGAGGGCCGAGAAGCCCAGATGCTGCAGCAGCCGGGCGCTGCCCACGTCCCAGGGATTGGGCAGCACGAAGCAGCCGTCTTGATGGAGCGCCCGGAAGGCGGCGCGCTTCTCGGCAACGGTCTTGGTCATCGACGCCTCGCCTCGACGATTATCGGTTCTTTGTCAGTACGGTGCTCACTCGGCCGCCGTCGCGTGCCGCTCGGGCAGCTTCCAGTCGGGCCGGATGAAGTGGCAGGTGTAGCCCCAGGGCTGGCGCTGGAGATAGTCCTGGTGCTCGGGCTCGGCCTCCCAGAAGTCGCCGGCCGGCGCCACCTCGGTCACGACCTTGCCCGGCCACAGCCCCGAGGCATCCACGTCGGCGATCGTGTCCAGCGCCGTCCGCTTCTGCTCCTCGCTGGTGTAGAAGATGGCCGACCGATAGCTGGTGCCCCTCGATCGTTGCCCTGGCGGTTCAGCGTGCTGGGATCGTGAATCTGGAAAAAGAGCTCCAGCAGCCTGCGGAAGCTGATCCGCGCCGGATCGAAGATGATCTCGATCGCCTCGGCGTGGGTGCCGTGGTTGCGGTAGGTGGCGTTCTTCACGTCGCCGCCGGAATAGCCCACCCGCGTGCGCAGCACGCCGTCATAGCGCCGCATCAGGTCCTGCACGCCCCAGAAGCAGCCGCCGGCCAGAACCGCGCGCTCCTCGCTCACAGCCTGGGTCATCGGATGTCCTCCACCTGGTCCAGATAATCTCCGTAGCCCTCGGCCTCCATCGCGTCACGCGGGATGAAGCGCAGCGAGGCGGAGTTGATGCAGTAGCGCAGCCCGCCACGATCCCGCGGGCCGTCGGGGAAGACGTGGCCCAGATGGCTGTCGCCGTGCTTGGAGCGCACCTCGGTGCGGATCATGCCGTGCGAGCTGTCCTTGAGCTCGCTGACGTTGGCGGGCTCGATGGGCTTCGTGAAGCTCGGCCAGCCGCAGCCCGACTCGAACTTGTCCGACGAGGCGAAAAGCGGCTCGCCCGACACGATGTCGACATAGATGCCGGGTGCCTTGTTGTAGAGCAGCTCGCCCGTGCCCGGACGCTCGGTGCCGCTCTGCTGGGTCACGCGAAACTGCTCGGGCGACAGCCTCGCGATCGCCTCGGGGTCCTTCTTGTAGGCCTTCATCATCCTCTCCTGCGCAGCCGGCCAGCCTCTTGGCAATAGATGGGAAGAAGGCCGGCCCGCTCCAGCCCAGATGGGGACATGGCGCGCCTGCGCAATGCCTGCACCGTTAACGGTCGCGCGAGCAGGGGTCAGGCTATTCCCCGCCCGGCGAGGAAACGGTGGATCTCCTGTGCGATCTCGTCGGCATGGGTCTCGAGCGCGAAATGGCCGGTGTCGAGAAAGCGCACCACGGCGTCCGGGATGTCCCGCTTGTAGGCCTCGGCACCGGGCGGGATGAAGAAAGGATCGTTCCTGCCCCAGACGGCCAGCAGCGGCGGCCGCCGGTCGCGGAAATAGGCCTGGAAGGCCGGATAGAGGGCGACGTTGCTGCGATAGTCCAGGAAAAGGTCGAGCTGGGCCTCGTCCGCTCCCGGCCGGGAGAGATAGTAGGAATCGAGCGCCGAGCCGTCCGGCGACACGAGCGACGGGTCGGGCACACCGTGCACATATTGCCAGCGCACCAATTCGGGCCTCATGAATTCATGGAGCGACTGTCGGTTCTCATCGGAGGGCTCGTGCCAGTAGCGCTGGATCGGGCTCCAGCCCTCGCTCAGGCCCTCCTCGTAGGCATTGCCGTTCTGCGAGATGATGGCGGTGATCCGCTCCGGATGCGCCAGCGCCAGGCGCAGCCCGACGGGCGCGCCATAGTCGAAGATGTAGAGGGCGAAGCGCTCGATCCCGACAAGCTCGGTGAAGCGGCCGATCACCTTGGCCAGCGCATCGAAGGTGTAGCTGAACGTGGCGCGAGGCGGCAGCGCCGTGCGGCCGAAGCCCGGAAGGTCGGGCGCCACGAGATGATAGCGGTCGGCGAGCAGCGGGATCAGGTCGCGGAACATGTGGCTCGAGGTGGGAAAGCCGTGCAGCAGCAGGAGCGTGGGTGCCTCGGTGCTGCCGGCCTCGCGATAGAAGACCTCGAGCCCATCGACATCGATCGTCCGGAAGGTTGGGGCGCTCATGGGGATGCTCCCGTGGCATGGCCCGACGGGGTCGTCGCGCTCTCTCCCCTGAGGTGGCCAGCGACGGACGGTCCCATAACCTCGCATCGCCGAGAGGCACGCTCTCGGGAAACGAGAGGGGTCAGGCGGGCTCGATCGTCACCGCCAGGACCTCGTGATCCGAGATCGCGACACCCTCGGCATCGGTGGCGGGAACGATCGCCGGCGCCCTGCAGACGAGCCCGCGGCTGAGGAACCAGTCGATCTTGCCGAAGGGCGGCTGGGGCGTGCCGTCGGGCCGCGTGCGCTGCGTCGGCGCCAGCGCCACATTGCAGCCCTGCCAGTCGTAGCCCCGCTCCTCCAACAGACAAAACAAGGGCTCGTAGCGCACCGGGTCGACCAGGCGGTGCGGATCCTCCGCCAGCACCTGGTCGAGCAGCTTCAGCCGCTCCGGCTTGGCACCGTCGAGGGTGTTGGTGTTGAGATCGCCGCCGATCAGTACCGGCCGGCCCGGCCAATGCGCGTCGATCGCGTCCAGCAGCACGCGCGTCTGCGCCAGACGGTCCTCGGGCCCGGAGTGGCTCTCATAGTGCACGGCCACCAGCAGGACCGGCCTTTCCATGACCAAAAGCTCGGCCATCACGGCGATGCGCCCGCCGATGCGCCGCTCGTCCAGCCTGCCGTCGAACCACCGCCCGCTCGTCTCGAGCCGCAGCATGGCCGGACGCAGCAGCGGATGCGCCGAGAGCAGCCCGCCCCCGTGCAGCCCGCCCCTGTTTTTGTCGGTCGCATGCCAGCGCCGCTCGCGCGCGTCGCCGAGCCCCAGCTCGACGAACTCGACGCCGAAGACGTAGCCGGCACCCAAGGCCCCGGCGAGGTCGCGCAGCGTGTGCCGGTTGCCCGAGCGCGCCATCCCGAGATCGACCTCGGCCAGCAGCAGCGCGTCCACCCCGAGGCTGCGGACGAGCTCCGCCGAAGCCTCGCCATATTTCAGCCGCTCGGCGTTCCAGAAGGCGATGCGCGCCGGCCGCGCCAGCGGCTCCACAGGTCGCGGCGCTGACAAAACCTCGATGGCATGGAGGGCCGGCAGCTCAGCCAGTGCCCGGCCATGCTGCTCCGGCCCCGCCGGCAGTCGCAAAAGCTCGGATCTCAGCGCCTCGGAGGGCGCCTCGATCGCCCGGGCGACCTCCCGGATCAGCAAGCCAGCAGCTCCTCGATCATCGGCCCGATGGTCAGGGGATCGTTGGTCGTGATCTGATCGCAGCCGACCCGCAAGAGCGCCCGCAGGGTCTCCTCGAGGCCGGGCGTCGTCGGGTCGAGCGTCCAGGCATCGACCTCGGCACCCTCCCGCCTCACGAGCCCCACGAGATCCACCCCGCAGCCCAGCGCCGCCATCACGAGACGCGCCTCGAGATAGTAGATCCCGGCCCCCGGCGCCGTTGCCAGCGTCCTCTCTGCGATCGCCTCGAAGCCAGCCGCATCCTGCGGCAGCCCATCCCGATAGAAGCGCAGCGGATCGAAGCCGAAGCGCAGCCCGGGTGCCGCCCGCACCAGCCGCTGCACGGGCTCCCACTCCGTCCCGCTGACGACGAAGCGCCTGGCGTCATCGCCCAGAAGCGCTGCGAGGCTCTCGACCTCGGCCTCGCTCAGCCGCTCGCCCGGCTCCTTCAGGTCGATCTGGAGGAGCCCGCCATCGTCGGTTCCCGCCGACCGCACCGCAGCCACGACCTCATCGAAAAAGAGCGGCGGCGTCGTCAGCGCCTCGCCCGCATTGCCGCGCTGCCCGAGCTTCTCGATGTCGGCGCGCGTCGCCTCGCGCACCGGCCCATGGCCCGTCGTCTCGCGATCCAGCGTCTGGTCGTGGATACAAAGAAAATGCCCGTCGCCCGTGACGACCAGGTCGATCTCGATCGCCGCACCGGCCTCGAGGCCGGGCCGGAGATTGGCGCGCGCGAAGGCCGGATCGCCCGCCCGCCGCCTCAGCCTGTGCCACTTCAGCCGTGGTGCCTTGCGTGATGCCGTCATGCCGCCTCCGCCAGCGACACGCCCTCCAGCCGCCTGCCGCTGGCCTTATCGAACAGCAGCCCGGCCGGAAGGGAAAGGCTCAACCGATCGTCCAGGCCGAAGCGAGCTACCGCGCCCGGCTCGATCGCCCTGAGCTGCCCGAGCGGCGTCTCCAGAAGATAGAGCGTCTCGCGTCCGAGCGGCTCGGTCTCCTCGACGCGGGCAGGGATGGGGCCTTGGCCCAGGCCGATCGTCTCCGGCCGCACGCCCAGGACGACAGCACCTCCGGCACCGTCCGCGAGCGGCAGGCTCGTCTCGCCCACGCGCAGCAGGCCGGCCTCGGCGATGCCCTCGATCAGGTTCATGGGCGGCGAGCCGATGAAGCTCGCAACGAAAAGGCTGTCCGGCCGGTGATAGAGATCGTCGGCGTGGCCCACCTGCTCGATGCGGCCGCGGCTCATGCAGACGATGCGGTCGGCCATCGTCGTGGCCTCGGTCTGGTCGTGGGTCACGAGCACGGTCGTGACGCCGAGACGGCGCTGCAGCCGGCGGATCTCCGAGCGCATGGTGAGCCTGAGGCTGGCATCGAGGTTCGAGAGCGGCTCGTCGAGGAGGAGAAGCTGCGGCTCCTTCACGAGCGCCCGGGCCAGCGCCACCCGCTGCTGCTGGCCGCCCGACATGGCGGCAGGCTTCCTGTCCAAAAGCTCGCCGATGCGGACCAGCTCGGCCGTCGCCTCGGCCCGCCGCCTCGCCTCGGCCTTGGCCACCCCCTTGAAGCGCAGCGGGAACATGACGTTCTCGCGCGCCGTCATGTGCGGGTAGAGGGCATAGGATTGGAAGACGATGCCGATGTTTCTGTCTCTAGCTTCGACCTCGTTGACGACGGCGTCGTCGAAGCGGATCTCGCCGCCCGAGGGCTCGTAGATCCCGGCCAGCATGAAGAGCGTCGTCGACTTGCCGCAGCCCGAGGGCCCGAGAATGGCGATCAGCTCGCCGTCGCCGATGACGAGGTCGGTGGGCTCCACCGCCACCACCTCGTCCCACCGCTTCTCGAGCGCCTTCAGCTCCACGCGTGCCATGGCTCAGGCCTCCCGCACCGGGCTCAACCCTTGATCCCGCCCAGCGTCATCTGGGTCAGGTACTTCTGGGTCGCGATATAGAGAACGAGCGCCGGCAGCAGGTACATGAGGCCCACGGCCGTGACGATTCCATAGTCCACGCCCATGATGTCCTGGGCGACATAGAAAAGATAAAGGCTCATGACCCAGTTGCTCTTGCCGATGAGGAGGGTGCGCACGAAGACATAGTCCTCCCAGCCGCGCAGGAAGGCGAAGATGCCGACCGCCAGCATGCCGAAGCGCACCTGCGGCAGCACGATCAGCCAGAAGACCTGCCGGCGCGAGGCGCCGTCGGTCATGGCGCTCATCTCGATGTCCCAGGGCACGGCGTCGAAGAAGCCCTTCATGATGAAGATCGCGAAGGGCAGCTCCAGCGTGGCGACGACGAGGATCACGCCCACCAGCGTGTCCAGCATCCCGGTCCAGTACATCAAAAGAAAGATCGGGATGACGAGGGTCATCGCCGGGAAAGAATAGAGAACCAGGAGGCTCTTCAAAAAACCCTCCCGGCCGGCGAAGGCGAAGCGGGAGAGATAGTAGCCGGCGAGCGTCGCCACGACGACGACGACGATCATCACCGAGCCCGCGAGGATGAGCGAGTTCGCGAAGGCGTTCCAGACGTTCGGAAACTGCAGCCCGGCGCCGGTCGGCAGCGACTTCACCGTGTTGCTGAAGGCCGGGTTCCACAAGAACCGCCAATTGTCCAGGTGCAGGCTGGGGCCGACCCAGGCGGCGAGGATGGCGAGGGCGAGGAGGCCGACCGCAAGCCGGGCCCGGCGCAGCATTCTTCGACCGGAGCAGGCCAGCCCCAGCGCGGCCCAGACCAGCCCTGCCGGGGCGACGACCGTGAGCGTCCGCCACAGGACGATCGTGTCGGTGCCGCCGCGCGCGGAGAAGGCGAGGGTGACGAGCCAGAAGTAGGGAATGATGACCGGCAGGGACGCGACGGTGAGAAAGCCGTAGAGAAGGGCCGTGCTCCACTGTCGCCGGCGCCGGCCGCGCAGAGCCACGCCGGCCCAGTCCTCGGTGCGGGGCGCGCTCACGGCCATCACTGGACCTCGATCCGCGGGCGCTGCAGCAGCGAGCGCATGTCCATGAAGCGCCACAGCGCCAGGGCCGAGACGATGCCGATCAGGACGAGGCCCAGGGCCAGCGCGGCGCCGTAGGCGTACTGGCCGTTGCCGAAGGCGCGCTTGTAGACGTAGAGCGCATAGACCGTGGTGTCGTAGAACGGCCCGCCGTCGGTGACGAGCCAGATGTACTCGAAGCTCACGAGCAGCGCCAAGGTCTGGAAGACCACGATGAAGGAGAGTGGCCAGCGGATCGCCGGCAGGACGACGTGGCGGATCACGGCAAGGCCGCCGGCCCCGTCGACCCGGGCCGCATGGAAGAGATGCTCGGGGATGGCGCGGATGGCGCTCGTCAGGATGATCATGCCGAGCGATGCGCCGATGAAGCCGTTGAGGAGGATGATCAGGGTCATCGGCGCCTGGTTCATGAGGTCCAGGCGGGGCAGGCCAACGAGGCCCAGGAACTGGTTGATCAGGCCCGACGGCGTGGGCGAGATCGCCCACCGCCAGAGCAGCGCGTAGACGACCGAGGGGCTCATCCGCGGCAGGAGCCAGATCGCCCGAAAGAAGGCGCCGCCCCTGGGCGGCAGCGATGTGGTGGTGAGCGCCAGGACCAGCGCGAAACCCGTGTTGAAGATGAGAAGGGTGCCCAGGACGTAGAGCAGCGTCCTCGTCAGCACGTGACCCAGCAGCATGTCGCCGGTCAGCATCCGCTCGAAATTGTGGAGCGTGAGGCCCGTGACCTTGAGATTGCGGCCCATGTCGGTGAAGGCGAGGCCGACGTTGAGAACGACCGGCAGCACGAAGAACAGGACCAGCAGCAGCGCCGCCGGCCCCAGGAAGATGGCCATGTTGACGCGCCGTCGCCGCAGCGCGCGGGCCCCGAGGCCGCTCATCGCGCGCGGCCGCCCCGGAGCGCTTGGCGCTCCGGGGTCCAGCCTGATCTCACTCGACGATCTCGAGCTGGTCGCCGATCTCGTTCTGCAGCTCGTCCTGGAGGAACGCCACGGCGTCCTGCGGGGACAGCCGGCCGGTCTCGACACCCTGCAACGCCTTGAAGAGCACCGCGTTGTACTTGGCAAAGTCGGGGTGGCTCGGCATGAAGGTCGTGTTGGGCAGCATGTCCGAGGCCACCGCGAGCGGCCAGACCTTCTCATAGGCCGGCATGGACTTGGCGCCGTTCAGCACCGAGAGGTGATAGCTGCCGACGGCGTGGGCCACGTTGTAGTAGGGCAGGGTGGCGATCGCGATGAGCTCGGCCGCGAGGTCGGCATGCGCCGACTTGGGGTTCACCACATAGACGATCGGGTGGGAGAGATTGGTGGGCTTGCCGCCCTTCTCGGCCGCCGGCATCGGGATCCAGCCGATCTTGTGGAAATAGCCCTTCTCGTCGGTGGGCCAGGTGGCGCCCCGATGGTCGCCGAGCTGCCAGCTCATCGTCCAGATGCCGTGGTGATAGGCGAAGGCCTGCCCCTGCTTGAAGGCGTTCTGGATATCATCCCACGACATCGACGTGTTGTCGGGCGGCGTCGCATTGTTGCGCGCCATCCAGTTGAACCACTCGAGCGCCTTCTCCATCGGCTTCACCTGGAGAAGAAGCTTGCCGGTCTTGGGATCCTGCCACGTCACGCCGAACGCCGCGAAGGTCATGAGATAGTCGGGCCCGACATTGGGCCGGTGCAGCTCGCCGAGCTTGGCCCCACCCTTGTCGACCACCTCCTTGACGAGCTTGCCCCAGTCCGCGGCCGTCATCTCGCCGCTCGCGACCTTGGTCGGGATGCTGTCGATGAACGCCTCGGACTTGCCGATCTTCCGCAGCATGTCCTTGTTGTAGAAGATCATGCGCGCCTCGGTGTCCTGAGGGATCGCGTAGATCTTTCCTTGATATTTGGTGGCGTTCCACAAGACAGGGACGACGTCGCCGAAAGCCCACTGATTGTCGGCCACGAACTTGTCGAGATCCATGGCGTAGCCGTTCTGGGCGAAGTCGCCGACCCACTCGTGCGCGGCCACATAGAGGTCCGGCCCCTTGTTCACCGCGAATGCCTTGAGGAGCGTCAGCGCGTCGCTATCGAACCCGTCGGCATTGTCCTCGTAGACCTCGACCTTCACCCGCTTGCTCGAGCCCGTCGCGGCCAGCATCGCGTTCAGGTCCTTGGCGGCGGCCACGATGTTGCCGCTCCTGAGCGGTCCGGAATGATCCGCCCAGGCCCACATCTTGAGCGTCACATCCTCCGCCTGTGAGGGCGTGAAGGATGCGCCAAGGACCACGGTGCCCAGGGCGGCTGCCGCCGCCAGGCCGGTGAAGCGCCTCATTGGCATCTCCCGTTTCTCGAGCGCGGGGCCATCGGTCGCCCGCGCCGGCACATCTGATGGGGCTCCCCCCTATCGAAGCGGCGTGGCAGTCTGATGGCAGAGCGATGACGCCCGCGCCGGTATGGGCGCGCGGATCACGAGGATGTCGGCTCACCAGCGCGGCGAGCCCGGCGCAGACGGCGGGGGAAGCGATGAGCGTCTATGAGGATCTCGGCGTGCGGCCGATCGTCAACGCGAAGGGGCCGGCGACGCGGCTGTCGGGCGGCGTGATGCGGCCCGAGGTCGCGGCCGCCATGGCCGAGGCCACGTCGCTGTGCGTCGATGTCCTGGAGCTGCAGGCCCGCGCCTCGGCCATCATCGCCCAGCACACCGGTGCCGAGGCGGGTCTCGTCACCAACGGGGCGGCGGCCGGCCTCCTCCTCGGCACCGCCGCCTGCATCACCGGGCTCGATCCGGCCGCGATGGCGCGCCTGCCCGACCTGCGCGGCCTCAAGGACGAGGTCGTGATGGTGAGGAGCCAGCGCAACCAGTACGACCACGCCATCCGCGCCACCGGTGCCCGGATCGTCGAGGTGGGCCTCGCCGACCGCTATGCCGGTGCCGGCGTGCGCGACGCCGAGCCCTGGGAGATCGAGGTCGCGATCGGCGAGCGCACGGCGGCCGTCCACTATGTGGCGGACGCGGACAGCAGACCGGCGCTCGAGGCGGTGGTGGAGGTCGCCCACGCCCACAAGATCCCTGTTGTCGTCGATGCGGCGGCCCAGCTTCCGCCGGCCGGCAATCTGCAGCGCTTCATCGCGGCCGGTGCGGATCTCGTCGCCTTCAGCGGCGGCAAGGTGATCGGCGGCCCGCAGGCGAGCGGCATCCTCTGCGGCCGGCGCGACCTCATCGCCGCGGCGGCGCTGCAGATGCTGGACATGGACTATCCCGAGGCCGCCTTCCGCCCGCCCACGGCCTTCATCGACCGAGGCCTCCTGCGGGGCCTGCCGCCGCACGGCATCGGCCGCAGCGCCAAGGTCGGCAAGGAGCAGGTCGTGGGGCTGCTGACCGCGCTCCAGCTCTTCGCGGCCGAGGGCGACGAGGCGCGCATGGCCCGCTGGCTGGGCTTGCTCGAGGGGGTCCAGGGCGCCGCGGGGGAGCTTTCCGGTGCCACGCTCACCCTGAGCGCCGAGGGCCCGGTGCCGACCTTGGCGGTCGAGCCCCACATGCGCCGGATGCCCGCGGCGGAGCTCTACGGTCGGCTCGTCGCGGGCGAGCCCGCCATCCATCTCGACCCGGCCGAGCTTTCGGCCGGCCGCCTGCGCGTCAACCCGATCTGCATGCGACCGGCCGACGTGCCCGTCCTCGCACGCCGGCTGAAAGAGCTTCTTGGCTGAGCGGGCGGGGGGCGCAAGGTCGCTTTCTCCTTGCGCGGCCCGATTGGCCTGTGCTGGTTTGAGTGCGTTGCAAGAAGAAGGCAGGCGAGCCCTCTTGGGCCCTCACAGAAGGAGCGGAGAAGCATGAGCGAGAAAGATCTCGAGAGCGGTGGGGTCAGCCGTCGCTCGCTGATGGGAGCCGGAGCCGCTGTGGGTGCTGTCGCCGGAGCCGCGGCCTCGCTGCTGCTTCCCTCGAAGGCTCAGGCCCAGCTCGTCGACGCCTCGAAGAGCAAGCTGCATCAGGTCCTCGATCGCGGCCACCTCATCGTGGGCACGGGCTCGACCAACCCGCCCTGGCACTTCGAGGACGAGAGCGGCAAGCTCGTGGGCATGGACATCGATCTCGCCCACCTGATCGCGAAGAACCTCTTCGACGACCCCGAGAAGATCGAGTTCGTGCAGCAGGGCTCGGACGCGCGCATCCCCAGCCTGATCACCGACAAGGTCGACGTGATCTGCCAGTGGATGACGATCACGCCCGGCCGCGCGCAGCAGGTCGAGTTCACGATCCCCTATTACCGTGAGGGTATCGGCCTCCTGATGATGGCCGACAACGGCAAGTACAAGACCTTCGACGACCTGCTCAAGGCCGGCTCCGGCGTCACGGTCGGTGCCATGCAGAACGTCTTCATCGAGGACTGGATCCACGCCGGCCTGCCGCAGGCCAAGGTCGACCAGTTCGACAGCCCCGACACGACGCTCCAGGCGCTGAACGCCCGCCGCATCGACGCCTATCAGGCGGACCAGTCGGCGATGCGCTGGCTGATGGCCCAGAATCCCGGCCGTTACATCGACGCCGGCTATGGCTGGATGCCCAACTCCTACGCCTCGGCCGTCAAGCCCGGTGACCAGGTCTGGCTCAACTGGGTCAACACGGTCTACAAGGAGGGCATGATGGGGGTCGACTTCGACACCTTCAAAGCCTCCTACAAGAAATGGTTCGGCATCGACCTGGCGACGCCGAAGGTGGGCTTCCCGACCGAGTTCTCCTGATCTCCAGGCGCGACGACGGCCGAGGCCGACCTCTCGGGAGCAGGGCTGCTTGATCCAGTATCAATTCAATTGGTCGGTCATCTGGCGCAACTGGGACAAGCTGATCGACGCCCTTCTCCTGGGCCTCGGCCTTGCCGTCGTCTCGCTCATCATCGGCTCGCTTCTGGGGCTGCTCCTGGCCTACGGGCGCACCTCCAAGATCCGCTGGCTCGACTGGCTCGTCTGGGTCTATGTCGAGCTGATGCGGTGCACGCCGCTGCTTTTGATCATCTTCTTCGTCTATCTGGGCCTGCCGGAGCTCGGCATCCGCTCGCTCGACAAGATCCAGTCCTTCATTCTGACGCTCTCGATCTATTCTGCTGCCTATATGTGCGAGGTCTTCCGCGCCGGCCTCGCCTCGATACCCGCCCAGTACCAGGATGCCGCCAAGGCCATCGGCCTCAGGCCCGTGCAGCGCCAGCTCTGGGTCATCCTGCCGGTGATGTTCCGCATCACGCTGCCCTCGATCAGCAACAACCTGATCTCGCTCTTCAAGGACACCTCGCTCGCGGCGGCGATCGCCGTCCCTGAGCTCACCTTCACGGCACGGCAGATCAACGCCAACACCTTCCGCGTCATGGAGGTCTGGATCACGGCCAGCGCCCTTTATCTCGTGACCTGCTACGCCATCGCGCTGGCGCTCCGCGCCGTCGAGCGCCGCTACGCGTCGATCCGCTAGGCCAGGGGAGCAGAGGACAGTGCACCGCACCTTCTGGCACGAGATCTGGGTCGCGCGCTGGTCGCTGCTCGAGGGCCTTTGGGCCACCACCCAGATCTCCGTCATCGTCATCGTCGTCGGCGTCGTCCTGGGCGTGCTGGGCGGCTTCGTCCTCGTCTATGGCTGGCGCCCCGCACGCTGGCTGATGCGCGCCTATGTCGACATCATGCGCGGCATCCCGGTGCTGGTGCTGATCCTCTTCTGGTACTACGGCCTCGCCCTCTTCAAGATCAACATCTCGGCCTTCTGGGCGGGAGTCATAGCGCTGGGCGGCTTTTGCACCGCCCACATGGCCGAGACGATGCGCGGCGCCATCGAATCGCTGCCGCGCGGGCAGACCGAGGCCGCCATGGCGATCGGGCTCCACTTCACCCAGCGGCTGCGCTACGTCATCCTGCCGCTGGCGTTGCGCCGCGTCCTGCCGCCCTCGATCAACACGGCGGTCGAGATGGTCAAGGCGACGACGCTGCTCTCGATCATCGGCGTCGTCGAGCTGCTCCTCGCCACCCAGCAGGCGGTCGCCCGCAACTACATGATCATCCAGTTCTATCTCGCGGCGACGCTCGTCTACTTCATCCTCAACTTCATCATCGCCCAGCTCGGGTCACGGCTCGAGCGCCGCTTCGCCCACTTCAGATACTGAGGCCCATGCCCGAGCCCCTCCTCCACGCCAGCAACATCCACAAGCGCTTCGGGGCCACGGAGGTCCTGAAGGGCATCGACATGGACGTCCAGCAGGGCGAGGTCGTGGCGCTGATCGGCGCCTCGGGCTCCGGCAAGACGACCTTCCTGCGCTGCGTCAACCTGCTCGAGGAGTTCCAGGAGGGCGAGATCGACGTCGACGGCGAGCCCATTGGCTACCGCATGGTGGGCAATCGCCGCCGCCGCCTGAGCGAGCGCGCGGTCTCGGCCCAGCGCGCCACGATCGGCATGGTCTTCCAGCAGTTCAATCTTTTTCCTCATATGACCGCCCTCGGCAACGTCATGCTCGGCCTCACCAAGGTGCAGGGAAAGGACAAGGCCGAGGCCAAGGCGATCGCCGAGCGCTGGCTCGACCGCGTGGGCCTGGGCGAGCGCCGCGACCACTACCCCTACCAGCTCTCGGGCGGCCAGCAGCAACGCGTCGCCATCGCCCGCGCCGTCGCCATGGAGCCCAAGCTCATTCTGTTCGACGAGGTGACCTCCGCCCTCGACCCCGAGCTCGTGGCCGAGGTGCTGGGCGTCATGCAGGACCTCGCCAGCAGCGGCATGACCATGCTCGTCGTCAGCCACGAGATGCTTTTCGTCCGTGAGGTCGCGCACCGCGTCGTCTTCATGGACCAGGGCCGCATCGCCCAGCAGGGCCCCCCTCAGGAGCTTCTCAAGAACCCCGAATCCGAGCGCCTGAAAACCTTCCTCGGCCGCTTCCACGGCGTTTTCGCCTGAGGGGGCATTCCCTACGCCTCTCGGCTGGCTTACCCTTGTGAGGGAAGGGGAGGCAGCCGATGCGTCGTGACATCGCGTTCGAGGCCGAGGGCGCCACGCTCCGCGGCTGGCTCTATCTGCCCGAGAATGCCACCGGGCCGTCGCCCATCGTCGTCATGGCGCACGGCTTTTCCGGGGTGAAGGAGCAGTATCTCGACCGCTACGCCGAGGTCTTCTCGGCTGCCGGGCTGGCGGCGCTCGTCTTCGACAATCGCGGCTTCGGCGCCAGCGACGGCGAGCCCCGCCAGGAGATCGACCCGGTCCAGCAGGTGCGGGACCTTCGTCATGCCGTCACCTACGCGCGCACGCTGCCCGAGCTCGACCGCGAGCGCATCGGCGTCTGGGGCAGCAGCTACAGCGGCGGCCACGTCCTCATGCTGGCCTCGATCGATCGGCGCGTGCGCTGCGTGGTGGCCCAGGTGCCGACGATCTCCGGGCCGTTGGCGGCACTGCGCCGGGTCCGTCCCGACCTCCTGCCGAGCCTTCTCGCCGCCTTCGATGCCGATCGCGAGGCCCGCTTCGCCGGTGCTCCGCCCAAGATGATCCCGGTCGTCGCCGACGACGCCACCAAGCCGTGCGCGCTGGCGGGTGCCGACTCCTGGGAGTTCTTCACCGCCACGCAGGGCTTCGCCCCCGCCTGGCGCAACGAGGTCACGCTCAAAAGCGGCGAGATGGCGCGCGAGTACGAGCCCGGCGCCGGCATCGCGCGCATCAGCCCGACCCCGCTGCTGATGCTGGTCGCGACGCACGACACGCTCGCACCCACCGACCTCGCGCTCGAGGCCTACAACCGCGCCCTCGAGCCCAAGAAGCTCGTCCTGCTGCCGGGCGGCCATTTCGACCCCTACACCGGCCCCGGCTTCGAGACCTCGAGCGCCGCCGCCCGCGACTGGCTCGTCCGTCACCTTTTGTGAGCCGCGCAATCCCGGCAGGAGCCCCATGCCGAGCCCGACCTTTTTGTACTTTGCCTACGGCTCGAACATGCTGACCGAGCGGCTCCAGCGACGCTGCCCGAGCGCCCGCCCACTCGGCGCGGCCTCGGCACCGGGCTTTTCGATCCGCTTCGTCAAGCGCGGCGCCGACGGCTCGGGCAAGGCCACGCTCGTGAGCCTCGGCGCCGATGAGCCCCTGGCGCACGGTGTCCTCTTCGAGATCGCCCGCCACGACCTCCCGAGCCTCGATCGCGCCGAAGGCAACCTCTACCGTCGCGACGATCTTTTTTCAGTTGTCGCCGCGATCGACGGCAGTGCCGTGATCGCGAGCACCTACCGCGCCCTGCCGGAGGCCTGCGACGCCACCCTCCTGCCGTTCGACTGGTACCTGGCACTCACGCTGGCCGGCGCCCACCAGCACGCGCTTCCCGCTCCCTACATCCGCTGGCTCTCCCGCCAGCGACTGACAAAAGACCCGGACCCGAGCCGGCCGGCGGGGCAGGAGGCGCTCGCGGTGATCCGCGCCGCGGGGCTCGACTCGATGACAACGCAACGCGTGTGATCGATCCCGACCCACCTTCCGCCAAGGCACGCCTCGCCGTCGGCGCGCTCCCCACCATCGTCCTGGAAGCCGGGCTGGTCGTGGCCTGGAGCTCCGGCTTCATCGGCGCCCGCCTCGCTGCCGATACCCCTTCGGTCTTCCTCGTCCTCTTCTGGCGTTTTTGTCTGTTGTCGATCGCCCTGGCACCGCTGCTGGCGCGCTCGGCGACGAACGGCCTTCCCTGGCGGTCGGTCGTCCTTCAGGCGACCCTGGGCGCGTTCGCCATGTTCGGCTACCTGGCCCTCGGCGTGGAGGCCATAGCGCTCGGCGTCCCCGCCGGAACCGCCGCCCTGATCTCAGCGCTCCAGCCCCTCATGACCGCAGCCCTGGCCGGCCCGCTGCTCCGCGAGCGCGTGGGCACGTGGCAATGGGTCGGTATCCTCATGGGCCTCGTCGGCGTGTCGCTCGCCGTCGGCGGCGGCCTCGGCCATGCCCCTTTATGGGTCTACGGCCTGTCGCTCGCCTCGACCGCGAGCCTCGTTCTCGCGACGCTGCTCGCCAAGGCTGTTCCCGACGGAACACCACTCCTGCCGTCGATTGCCATCCAGAGCATCGTGTCGGCTATTCTCTTCGCACCCCTCGCGGCGCTGGACGGCGGCCTCGCACCCGACCTCGATCCCCGCTTCCTCGCCGCGGTGGCGTGGTTCATCGTCTTCTCGACCATCGCCGGCTACGGCCTCTACTGGCTCTGCCTGCAGCGCAGCACGGCCACCCGCGTGGGCAGCCTCATCTATCTGACCCCGCCCGTCACCATGATCTGGGCCTGGCTCATGTTCTCCGAGCCCATCACCCTTGCCGCCATCCTGGGCTTCGCGATCTGCCTCGGCGGCGTCCTCATCGCCCGCCCGTCGCGGGCCGTGCAGGATGCCGCTCCCGGCGGCTGACCCCGACGCCGTCCCGTCCGCTGCCGCTCAGCGCCAGCCCTGCACGATCTCGTAGGGATGGGTGTGGATCTCGATCAGGGTGCCCCATGGGTCCTGGCAATAGACCATCCTCAGATCATGCGGCGGCCGGTCGTCCCATATCTTTGACAGTTGCCGGCCGCCTGTCTCGACGATCCGAGCTGTCAGCCCCTCGATGTCCGGGTCCGTGACGCAGAGATGAAGCGTGCCGCTCTTCCAGAACTCGACGTCCTCGGCACTCCGCTCGAACGGCGGATCGATCGGCTCGAAAAGCTCGAGCCCGCACCCGCCGCCCGTCGACAGGTGCGCTAATTTCAGCCGCCGGAACCGCGGGCCCAGCACGTCGCGGAACTGCCCGCGGTCGTCCTTCTCGAGGGACAGCTCGACCGGGCCGGTAAAGACCCGGTAGCCGAGCACGTCCCGGTACCACGCGATGGCAGCCTCGATATCGCCGACGCCGATGGCGATGTGGTGGAGCGGACGCGCGCTGGTCGCAGCCATGCCAAACTTTCGCCTCCTCTTTTTTTGTCACGCGCAGTTTGCAGCAGCGGGGCCCCGATGACCAGGAGGCCAGGCGCATGGATGGCACGGCGGAAGCTCAGCCTCCTGGAGCCCCCGCACTCAGCGCCGATCCGGTCCCCCACCGGGCGTTCCCACCTGCCTGGGCCGCCCGTCGCACCTAGTCGGCCCGGACGTACTTGCGCCAGTTGTGCTCCTCGCGGAAGCCCAGCATCTCCTTTGCCTTGCGGTTCGACAGCGGCCCCTCGAACCGGCCCATCTCGCGCGTGATCGGAATGCCGGGCGCGTTCCGGGCCAGGAAGTCCGCGGTCGGCTCATGCGCGATGATCTCGTCGTTCACCGCGTTGAAGACCTGGAAGCCCAGCCCGTCCGTGAGCACGCAGCGATGGACGATCTGGCCCAGGTCGCGCGCGTCCATGTAGGTCCAGCCGTCGCGCCGGCGGGCGGCGGGGTCGGCTAGGAAGCCCGGGAACCGGGTCTCGTAGTCGGCGGGCTCGATCACGCCGCCGATGCGCAGGGCGTAGATGTCCGCGCCAGTGCGCGAGGCGAAGGAGCGCGCGATCTTCTCGCCCACCACCTTGGACAGGCCATAGCTGTCGGTGGGATCGATGTCGTGATCCTCCTCGACCGGAAAGGAGGCGAAGTCGCGCTGCCCCTCGGCGAAGCAGATGCCGTAGGTGGTCTCGCTCGAGGCCAGCACGATCTTGCGGATGCCGAGCTTCGTCGCCGCCTCGATGACGTTGTAGGTGGCCATGACGTTGGCCTGGAACATCGTGTTGTCGGGCTTCATCAGGATGCGCGGGATGGCGGCGAAATGGACCACGGCATCGACCGGCGCCCGGCCCTTGCCGGCCTTGTACTCGTCGAAGCCGAAGTGAAGCGTGAGCGCATTGAACGCCTGGCCGGCATCCGCGAGGTCGGCGTCGATCGTGGTGACACCCGGCACGTCGAGCGGGGCGAGGTCGATGTTCAGCACCTCGTGGCCCTGTGCCAGCAGATAGGGGATGGCGTGGCGGCCGATCTTGCCGCTGCCGCCCGTGAAGATGATGCGCTTGCCCATGGTCTGCTCCCCTGATGCGGGTCCGGCCGCCATGCGTGTGTCACGGCGGCCGGATGATGGCCGGATCACCGGCCGCGGCCGGCGCTGCGCCTCACTCGAAGATGCCGTAGCCCGCAACGGCATGGCGCCGGACGCCCGTCCATATCGAGCTCGACGCCGATCCCGGGCGCGTCCGGCAGCGCGATGTGGCCATCCTTCACGATCGAGCCGGAGCCGTCGGGTGCCCGGACGTAGCTGTCCCAGGCCTCACGCTCCTCCAGCGCATGCCATTCGAGGACGAGGAAGTTCGGCACCGAGGCGCAGACATGGCAGGTCGCCATGGTGCCGAGCGGCGTGGAGACGAGGTGCGGGGCGAAGGGGATGTAGTGGGTCTCGGCATAGTGCGCGATCTTGCGGCTCTCGGAGAGCCCGCCGCATTTGGGCACGTCCGGCATCACCACATCCGCACCCTGCTGCTCGAGCAGCTCCCGGAAGCCCCAGCGCAGGTAGAGATTCTCGCCGACGCAGATCGGGATCCGGCTGCGCGAGCGGAGCTGGCGAAGCGCCTCCACGTTCTCGGCCGGGATCGGCTCCTCGAGCCAGAGCAGCTTGAAGGGCTCGAGCTCCCAGGCGATGCGGCAGGCGCTCGGCACGTCGTAGCGCGCATGCAGGTCGATGCAGAGGTCGATGTCGGGCCCGATCGCCTCGCGCGCGGCGGCCACCCGCTCCACCATGGTGCGGATCTCGGCCGCATTGGCGGTATGGTTCATCCGGTCGAACTTTGCCGGGTGGCGCAGGTCGTCGATGTCGAACTTCACCGCCGTGAAGCCCTCCGCCACCATCCGCTTGGCCCGCGCGGCACAGCCCGCGGGCGAGCCCGAGGCGTCATCGCCGTCGCCGCAGTCTGCATAGAGGCGGATGCGGTCGCGGAACTTGCCGCCGAACATCCGGTAGAGCGGCTGGCCGGCCGCCTTGGCGGCCAGATCCCAGAGCGCCATCTCGAGCCCGGTGAGCGCGATCAGGAAGACGCCGCCCTGCGCGCCCGAGAACACGTGCCGCCGCCGCACCTTCTCCCAGCAATACTCGACGTTGCGGGGATCCTCGCCGATCAGCTCTCCCTTGAGCTCCGAGATCAGCCCGACGATCGCCGCTGCACCGGCATCCGGATTGGCCTCCCCGTAGCCGGTCAGCCCCTCGTCGGTGTCGATTCGCACCAGGGTCGCCTTGCCGTGATAGGCGACGACGGCAGTCTTTATGTCGGTGATCTTCATGGGTCTTCCCTTGGTCTCCCCGTGCCGGCGGCAGCCTCTTGCTCTTTCCCGCTCGCCCGTCGGCTCCCAACTTGTCAGATGAGTATATGAGATGATAAATAGGAAGGTAAGAGCTTTCGCGCCGGAAGCTGCGACAGGCCCCTCCAGGGCGCCGCCGGGGCCCAATTCGTCCCCACAGGCTCGCTCTTATCAGCTTGTCAGATGAGTATATGAGTCGCTAGAGTGCTGTCCAGTCGGGGCGTCGGTTGGAGGGCGACCGACGAAGGGAGGACGTCATGCAACACCGCCGTCTGGGCGCTTCGCCCGTCCGCGTGTCCGAGATCGGGCTGGGCACCTGGGGCATGTCCGGTGCCTTCTGGGGTGCCGCGGACGATGCCGAATCGATCCGCGTCATCCATCGTGCGCTGGAGCTCGGGGTGACGCTCGTTGACACGGCCGAGGTCTACGGCAAGGGCCACGCCGAGGAGGTCGTCGGCAAGGCGCTTCATGACCGGCGCGACCGCGCCGTCATCGCCTCGAAGGTGGGGCCGAGCCATCTGGCGCCGCAGGATCTGGTGGAGGCCTTCGAGGGATCGCTCCGCCGCTTGCAGACCGACCACATCGACGTCTACTTCATCCACTGGCCCAATCCCGACACGCCGATCGGGCCGACGATGGAGGCGATGGAGAAGCTGCGCGCGGCCGGCAAGATCAGCGCCGTGGGCGTGTCCAACTTCACGCCGGCCGAGATGACCAAGGCCGGCGAGTACGGCCGGATCGACGTGCTCCAGCCGCCCTACAACGCGCTCTGGCGCGAGGTGGAGGCCGAGACGCTGCCCTATTGCCGGCAGCACGACATCGGCGTCATGCCCTACAGCGGCCTGGCGCAGGGCCTGCTGACCGGCACGTTGCGGCCGGACACGGTGTTCGTCGAGGGCGACGAGCGGCGCACCACGGTGCTGTTCCAGCCCGGCATCTATGAGCGTGCGCTGGCGGCGGTCGACGGGCTGCGCCCGATCGCGGCCAGGTACGGCAAGACCGTCCCGCAGCTCGCGATCCAGTGGCTGACCAGCCGGCCGGGCGTCAGCTCGCCGCTGCTGGGCGCCCGCACGGTGAAGGAGATGGACGAGAACGCCGGCGCCACCGGCTGGACGCTCTCAAGCGAGGATGTGGCTGCGATCGACGCGCTCACGGCGCCGGTCTGGGCCGAGATCGCCGACAAGGGCGACATGTTCGGCTATTGGGCGAAGCAGCGGGAAGCCAAGGCTGCCGCGCGCTAGCCGGCGGCCACAGGGTGAGGCGGCGGCGGTCGGCCGCCGTCTTCCTCCTGGTCGATGAGCCTCGGCATGGCGTTCGTCATCAGGTGGGCCCGCATCGCCTGCTCCGCGCGCGCCGGATCGCGCGCTGCCAGCGCGTCGTAGATGGCGCGGTGCTGCAGGGTCGCCTTGGGCAGGGCGAGCGGGGGACGATTGCTGATCCGCCGGCTCTCATACTGCCACCAGCGGCTGGAGTACATGAAGCGGTCCAGGATGCGGTTGTTGGTGGCCCGGCAGATCTCGAGGTGGAAATCGAGGTCGAGCTCCAGATAGGCGGTGGAATCCGTCTGCGCGTCCATCGCGGCCAGCAGGCGGCCGAGCGTGGCGAGATTTTCCTCCGAAAGCGTCTTCGCCGCCTCCGCCGCGATCGCCGGCTCGAAGATGAGCCGGGCCGCGTGCAGCTCGTGGAGGAGCTGGCGGATCTGGTCGGGCGGAAGCCAGTCGATGATGAGCGGGCTCAGATAGTCCCACTCCGCCTCCGGCCGGATCGTCACCCGTCGGCCCTGGGCGATGTCGACGATGTCGAGCGATGCCAGAATCTTCAGCGCCTCGCGCGCCACCGCCCGCGACACGCCGAACTCGACCGTGATCTGCTGTTCCGAGGGCGCCAGCCCGTCCGCGAACTCGCGCTGGGCGATCCGCCTCGCGAGGACGCCGGCGACCTGGGTGGGCAGGGTGCGAAGCTTTACTTCCATGTCACGCCATCTATCCGGTCTTCTCCTGCAAGTCGACAAGCGGAGCACGCCCCCGCCGGGCTAGCCCCATGGCCAGCCATCGCCGTCGGGGAGAGCGGCCGGGACGTTCCGCTTCGGGAGGCCGAGCCCGCCATCCGGGGACCCGCCCGCGACCCTGCGCGCCGGCATTCCCCATCACCGGTTTCGCGAAAGCCTGCAGCTTGACTTTCATGTCTCACGTCGTAGCATATACTTATCGGACAAGTCGATAAGCATAAGAGTGAGGCGGCGCTCGGGGGCCGCAGAGGGCCTCGAGCAGGTGGGGAGGATCGATACCTGGATCGGCATAGCCAGAAAGCTGCGGTGCCCGGCCGGCCACACGGCTGAGGGCGGCGGCTGCCGTTCCGGCCGGTGGCCGCCACGGACGAGGGGAGGCCAGTGGCTCGCCCGCGAAAGCCAAGGACTTCCGAACGGAAATCACCATCAGGGAGGATCTGAGAGATGTCAGAGAAACTGTCGCGGCGCCGCCTCCTGGGGGGCACGGCTGCCCTGGCGGCGGCCGCAACGGCTGCCCCCTACGTTGCCAGGGCGGCCAGCAAGGAAATCCGTGCGCTGCTGATCACCGGGGGCAAGTTCTACCCGAAATACTGGGAGAAGATCTGCGCGGACTTCACCGCCAAGTCGGGTATCACGGTCAAGTACGACCTGCTGCAGTTCACGCCGATGACCTCGAAGGAGGTCACGCTGGGTGCTGCCCGCAGCGCGCAGTATGACGTCTACAGCACCCACACCGCGCTGATCGACGCCTTCTTCCACTATTTCGCGCCGCTCAACAGCTACTTCACCGAAAGCGAGCTGGCCGACTTCTACCCGGTCTCCCTGAAGTACCTGACCGACCCCAAGACCGGGCACCTTGCCGCCATTCCGCGCAACATCGACGCGCGGACCCAGTTCTATCGCACCGACATCTATGGCGAGCATGG
The DNA here is from genome assembly GCA_963735065.1 of uncultured Alphaproteobacteria bacterium. Lineage (GTDB taxonomy): Bacteria > Pseudomonadota > Alphaproteobacteria > Geminicoccales > Geminicoccaceae > CAVTJL01. Next base: position 175,179 of record CAVTJL010000004.1, read on the forward strand.
CCTGAAGGCGGCGGTGACGTGGGACGATCTCGTTGCCAACACCGAGAAGATCACCGGCAACGGCCACTATGGTCTCGTCGTGCCGGGGCAGGGCGATCCGGCGCAGCGAACCTTCTCGGACTATCTGTGGCAGGCCGGCGGCGACTGGGTGGACGACAAGGGCAAGCCCGCGTTCAACTCGGCCGAAGGCATCACGGCACTCACCTTCTACCACGACCTGATCCAGAAATACAAAGTCACCCCGCCCGATGCGGTGAGCTACCAGTGGAACGAGAACTCGACCGAGTTCTCCTCCGGCGCCGTCTACACCACCTTCGACTGGCCGGGCGCCTTCGCCACCCTGTCGAGCCCGGAGAGCTCGAAGATCGTCGGCAAATGGGGCACGGCACCCTATGTCCGCGACAAGAAGGCGATCTCCTGCGCGATCTCGCATGCCATGGCGCTCAACAGCTACTCCGACAAGAAGGACGCCGCGGTGGAGTTCATCAAGTACACGGTGAGCCCCGGAGCGCAGAAGCTGGGCTTCGACGAGTTCACCAACTTCCCCAGCCGCCTGTCGACCGCCAAGCAGGTGACCGACGCGGCGACGGGGGCCAAGGCCGAATGGCTGAAGGGGCTCGAGACCACCATCGCCAACGGCAAGGAATGGCCGAAGCTGCCGGGCTTCTCGAAGGTCAGCACGATGATGTACGGCGCCATCGAGCGGGCGCTGTCCAACCAGATGTCGCCGGCCGATTCGCTCAACCAGGCGGCGGCCCAGGCGCTCGAGATCATGACCCGCGCGGGGGCGTACAAGTAGGATGGCGGTCGCCTCCGAACAGGCTGCAGTGGGCCGGCGGCGGAGCTCGCCGCTGGCCTACACCTGGCAGAAAGGCTACCTCCTCGCCGGCCCGGCCTTCATCGTCATGATCGCCGTCTTCATCTATCCGCTCGCCCATTCCTTCTTGATGAGCTTTTATTCGTGGGATCTCAATCCGGATCCCCCCTTCCTCGGCCTGCAGAACTATACCGACACATTCTCGAGCTTCCAGTTCAACCAGGCGCTGCGCAACCAGATCATCTTCAGCGTCGTGTCGATCGCGGTCGAGGTCTCGGCCGGGATGGCGATCGCCGTCCTCGTGAACAGCAGGCTCCGCGGCCTGCGCCTCGCGCGCACCCTGCTGCTGGTGCCGCCGATGATCGCACCGGCCGTCGTGGGCCTGAACTTCCGCTGGCTCTTCAACGCCCAATACGGGCTTGTCGATACCATCCTGCGGGATCTGCATCTGCCGGCGGCACCCTGGCTCTCCAATCCGAGCTGGGCGCTGGCCTCCGTGATCATCGCCGACATCTGGCAGAACACGCCGCTGATGGTGCTGCTGTTCCTGGCCGGCCTCCAGTCGATCCCGCAGGAGCCGCTCGAGGCCGCGGCGATCGACGGCGCCACCGCCTGGCAGACGTTCTGGAGGATCGTCCTGCCGCTCATGCGCCCGATCATCATGATCGCGCTGATGCTGCGGATCATCGACACCTTCAGGACCTTCGACGTGGTCTGGCTGATGACCCAGGGCGGCCCGGGGGGTGCCACGAGCCTGCTCACCGTCTATGCCTATCTGCTGGCCTTCCAGGGCGTCGACTTCGGGCACGCGGCGGCCGTCTCCTATATAGCGCTCGCCCTCTCGCTGATCGCGCTGGCAGCCCTCTACGGCGTGCCGCGCCTCCTGGCACGAAGGGGGGCATTGTGAGCGCCCGGGCCATGACGCGGACGCTCGTAGCGCCACCGATGCGGCGGCGTCCGGTGACGGCGGGGCTGGTCGCCCGCTACGGCGCGCTCTTCTTCACGATCGCGCTGACGGTCTTCCCGCTGCTCTGGCTGTTCCTGACCTCGATCAGGACCACGCCCGACATCTTCGCGGTGCCGGCCCGCATCATCCCGAAGACGATGACCTGGATCCAGTACAAGCACGTCTTCGTCGACTACGACACGGTGGACTATGTCTGGAACACGGTGGTGGTCTCGCTCGCCACCGTGGTCTTCGTCACCCTGCTGTCGGTGCCTTGTGCCTATGCCATCTCGCGCTTCCGGCTGCCCGGGTTCAAGGTCATCATCGGCCTCCTGCTGATCATGCGGATGATCCCGGTGATAGCCCTGGCGATCCCGCTCTTCGCCGTCTTCGCGAGCTTCGGGATGCTCGATTCCAAATGGGCGCTGGTCATAGCGCACACCGCGGCCAAGCTGCCGGTGGCGATCTGGCTCCTGATCGGCTTCATCCAGGACGTGCCCAAGGAGGTGGAGGAGGCGGCCCAGGTCGACGGGGCCGGCACCTTCCGCACCCTGATCCAGATCGTGACGCCGCTGATAGCGCCCGGCATCGGGGCCAGCGCCGTGATCACCTTCCTCTTCACCTGGAACGACCTGCTCCTGGCGCTCACGCTGACCTCGAGCCCGGCTGCCCAGACGCTGCCCGTGGGCCTGACGAACTTCGTCTCGCAATACGGCATCGACTGGGGTGCCATGTCGGCGGCGGGCGTGCTGATGGTGATCCCGACGCTCGTCTTCGTCTGGTTCGCCCAGGGGCTCTTGATGAAAGGCCTCGTCACCGGCGCGGTGCGGGGCTGAGCGGGCGGGCACGGGAAGCGAACGCGCCCGTCCTCATGATCGGATAAAGGAGGTCAACCTTGGAAAGCCCAGTCGAGGTAAAGGACATCGTGCGCCCGCCGCGCCCGCTCGTGGATGCGCTGGCCGCGATCGGCTCGGCCACGCTCAGCAGCGAGCTCAACCACCACCTAGGCATCCGCGATGCGCAGATCCGCGGGCCCCGGCCGCTGAAGCGCGGCCGCACCGTCGCCGGGCCCGCGCTCACGCTCCAGTGCATGCCCAAGCGGGAAGATATCTACGGCGATGCCGAGTACGGCAATCCCGAGCGGCAGCTGCATCGCCATGTGCTCTACCCGACCCAGCCGGGCGACGTCGTGGTGGTCGATGCGCGCGGCGATCTCGGCAGCGGCATCTTCGGCGAGATGATGCTGACCTTCTTCGCCGGCCGCGGCGGGGTGGGCGTGGTGATCGACGGCTGCATCCGCAACTCGGCCAAGGCGGCCGAGCTCGACCTCGGCATCTGGGTCAAGGACGTCACGCCCAACTACCACGCCCAGACCAACATCATCCCCTTCGCGGTCAACGTGCCGATCGCCTGCGCCAACGTCCTCGTCTTCCCCGGCGACATCATCGTGGCGGACGACGACGGCGTCGTGCTCGTGCCGGCGGGCCTCGCGCAGCAGCTCGTCGAGATCGCCGGCAAGCACGTCGAGTGGGAGGAGTTCGCCCGCCAGCGCCTGGCCGAGGGCGGCGATCTCAGGAAATACTATCCCCTGAGCGCCGAGGCCGAGGAGGAATACAAGGCCTGGCGCGCCGCCAACCCCGGCTGACCGACGGCGAGCGGCGAGACACAGCCCGGCACGGCCGGCGCGCCCGCGGGAGGAGCGGGCACGCCGGCAGCGGGCCATGCCGAAGATTCGCTTCCTCTTTTTTGTCACATGCGGCCTGCGGCAGCGGAGCCCCGATGCCCAGGCGGTTGTCGCGGCGCCTGTCCAGCGTCTCGACGTCGTGTCGGCGAGCCAGGACAGGGTGTTGGTGTCGAGAATGTATCGCGCCACGCCTCAGGGGCAGGCGGGTCCAGGGGCGAAGTCGTCATTGCAAACAGGCCACGCCAAATGCTATCAACCGATAGCGTTACCTGCCGAGGCCGCCCACCATGACCAGCCTGCTCGTTCGAAACCTCGATGAGGATCTCGTCCGGCGCCTCAAGGAACGGGCGAAGACCCATGGCAAGTCGGCCGAGGCCGAGCACCGCGCGATCCTCGAGGAGGCGCTTCGGCCGCCGCGCGATGGGCGTGAGCTATGGAAGCGTCTGTCGCGAGGCCCCAAGCTCGACATCGACTTCGGCGAGGGGGTCGATCAGACGATTCCCGAGACGAAGCTTGGATGAAGGGAATCATTCTCGACACGAACGTGGTGAGCGAGCCGAAGCGGCCACATCCGGACCCGGCGGTCCGCTCGTGGTTCGAGCGTCAGGATCCCGATAGTCTTTTTCTCACGACCACAGTGCTGGCCGAGCTGGCCGAAGGTGTCGAGCGCCTCCCGCGTGGCCGCAAGCGCCTCGGCTTCGAGGCGTGGCTCGATGGCCTCGTCAACGAAGACTTTGAGGGACGCGTTCTGACCTTCGACATCCCGGCGGCGCGCATCTTCGGCAAGCTCACGGCTGCGGCCTATGCCCAGGGCCGCCCGCCCGGGATGGGTGACGCGCAGATCGCCGCCGTAGCGGCGCGCGATGGCTTGGCCGTTGCCACGCGGGACATCGAGGGCTTCGCAGCCTTCGGCGTCCCGTTGATCAACCCCTGGCTGCATGACACAAAGGGCGGTTGAGTGACGACGTTCCTGCTGGGTAGCGGTGTGTCCATACCTGCCAGCCTGCCGAGCGTCGGCGCTATTACGGACCAGGTTCTCTCCGGCGACGGCCTCATGCGTCACACCGACGGTTAGTATTACCAGGGCCAACCCGAAGAATCCTGGCCGAGCGTTCACCGGGATATGTGGACGGATTCTTCGCCCCGATTTCTGGCGTGAGAGATGGGGATCGAAAAGCGTACGGGAATTCGGAGGCCGGTGTCTTGGGACGGCGACCCGAGTTTCTCTGTGGTACCTTCAAAAAGATCGATGAGTATTCGGGGAAGATGTTCCTTGAACTTCACTGCCATTTCTTGCGACGGCTTCGCAAGTCACGCAGACTTGTTGTATGTGGGCACGGATTTGGTGATTAGGGGATCAATGGTCGGATCGTAGACTGGGTGTACGAGAGCAGGGAAGCAAGGATAGTCGTGATCCACCCGGACCGTGATAGATTGTTCGACTCTGCCCGCGGTGCGATTCGGAACAGGGTAGAGGAGTGGCAGCAGGGCGGGGTGCTCCGGTTCATAACTGCGTCGGTAGAGGCGCTCGCGCCGCACGAACTCGCTCGGCAACTGGAAGACTAGGGTCTGCCGCGCCAATCCGGCCCCACGCTCCGAGGCGCCCTCCATTCCGGTCAGCGCGAGCGAGAGTCGATCTGGCCCATCCGGTCTCTCCAACCGCACCCGCCCCTACTGCACGCTCGCCGACTTCTCCTCCTTCAGCAGCGATTTCCGCCATCCTCAGATGCTTCTCGAGCACCGGCAGCTGGCTTTTCGCCATCGTGCTCGCCTTGCCGTCCTGGGCGGTGGCCTCCTCCTTGAACGCGTCGATGGCCTGTCGATGATCCTCGACCATCGCCTGGATGAACGCGCGATCGAAGCTCTTTCCGGACAGCGCCGCGAGCTTCTCGTAGTCGTCCCGGGCCTCGGCGGTGGGCTCGGTCGGCGGCGTGACCTTGAGGGCCTTGGCCACCGCGACGGCCTCGGACGCGGCCTTGGTGTGGTCCTTCACCAGCGTCGCGCCGAATTTCCGCACGCCGGCGGTGGCGCCATCCTTCTCGGCCAGCTGGCCGGCATTGATCTCCGCGATGTCGCCTTGGATGGCCGTTCGGATGAAGCCCTCTGAGCCGTCCGCTGCGAAGACGGGCGGAGAAAGGGCGGCGGCCGCCAGCAGGGTCAGGCCCCTCGCGATGATGACAGGTCTCATCCTGGGACTCCGGCTGAGGAGTGGGAGGGTGGCTGTCGAAGAACCATGGCGCGTGGTGCCGGTTCCCATCGTGGCCAGGCTGACCTAACGCACGGGTCGGCCCGATGGTCGAGCCTACTACGCAGGAGAGGATAGGGATGATAATCCTTGCCTCTAGGTGCGCACTCCGGCATAAGCTCTTGAGTTTCCCCCTCCGCCGGAGCCCTCAGCGATGCCCGATCCTGTCGTGTCCGATCCTGCCCAGACGACGCCCAAAAAGCGCGGCCCCAACACCCCCGAAGGCAAGGCGCGCTCGTCCATGAACGCCTTGAAGCACGGCCTCCGCTCCAAACGTTTTTTGTTACTTCCCGAGGAGGACCCCGAGGACTTCGCATCGCTCGTCTCGGACATCCGGGCCGCCTACGGCCCCGAGGACGCGGTGGAGCTGGCACATGTCGAGGCGATCGCGGTCGCCATGTGGCGGGAGATCCGCGCCGACCGGGTCGAGACCGAGGTGATGGCGGGGAACCTTCCCGGCATGAAGGGCCATGGCCACGGCACCGACCTCTACGGCCGCGAGGAGCGCGCCGCCCTGACCACGGCGCTGCGCTACCGCACCCATGCGCAGATGGAGACGAAGCGCGCGACCGACCTCTTCTGGTGCCACCGCAAGGCCCGTCTGGCCGAGCTGCTCGAGCCCGCGGTCGAGGTGGACGAGGATGTGCCAGCGCCCGCCGGCGAGGCTGCAGCGCTTTGCACGAACGAATTCCCAGCCGAGCCTGCGCCACCCCCGAGCGCTCCCGAGCCTGTGCCTGCTGCCACTGCGGAAGCGTGCACGAACGAATTCGAGCCGGCACCCGTCACGGCCGAGCCGCCGCGCACAAACGAACTCGCGACAACCGACAAAAAAGAAGAAGAGCCTGATCCTGAGGACCTTTCGTTGCTCGCGGAGTATCGCGCCCTGAGAAAGACATCCGCGACCCGCGCCTGGATCTGGCTGCAAGGGCTGCCGCCGGTGCAGCTGGCGCGGCTTCAGGCTCTGGTCGCCAACGAGCCGGGGCTCGATCTCGTGGCGCGGTAGGCGAGGGGCCTCAGGCGCCGGCCGGCTCTGCCACGGTCGCCGGAGCGCAATCCTTGAGGCGCCGTGCGAGGTGCTCGCGCTCGGCCGCGTTGAGCGGGCAGCCCAGCGCGCGTGCGAAGGCCTCCTGCGCCTCCGCCATGCGCCCGAGCCGTTCCAGAAGATCGCCGCGCGCCGCGTGGTAGAGGGCATAGGGCTCGAGCCTGGGGGAGCCTGCGAGCGCGTCGAGCTGGGCGAGGCCTGAGGCCGGGCCTTCCACATGCGCCAGGGCGATGGCGGCGTTGAGGCGCACGATGGGCGTGGGCTTCAGCTCCTCGAGCATCGCATAGTAGCGGGCGGCCGCGGGCCAGTCGGTCGCCTCGAACGAGGCTGCTGTCGCGTGCACCGAGGCGATCGCAGCCTCGATGTGGAAGGCCGTCAGCGTCTCGGACGAGCTGGCCCTGGCCAGGTGCGCGGAGCCGCGTGCGATCAGCGCCCGGTCCCACAAGCTCCGGTCCTGCTGCGCCAAGGTGACAAGAAAGCCGTCCTCGCCGGCGCGGGCTCCGGCGCGGGCGTGGTGGAAGCAGATGAGCGCCGCCAGCGCATGGGCCTCGCCCGTGGCGGTCGCCCGGTGCGCCGTCAGGAGCTCCACCAGCCGCAGCGCCTCGGCGCACAGGTCGATCGCCATCAGCGACGGGCCCTCGCCCGAGGTGTAGCCGCCGTTGAACAAGAGATAGATGGCCTGGAGGAGGGCGGGCAGGCGCTCTTTCAGCGCCGCTCCCTCCGGGATCGCGAAAGCCAGCCCCATCTCTTTTATTTTTTTCTTCGCCCGGACGAGCCGCTGGGTCACGGCCTCGGGCGTCGAGAGGTAGGCGCGGGCGATCTCGCCAACCCCGAACCCGCAGACCACCTTCAAGGTCAGCATGGTCTGCTCGTCCGCCGCCAGCGCCGGGTGGCAGGCCACGAACATGAGCGACAGCGTGTCGTCGAGGCGGCCGGTGTCGGCGGGCTCGGCGAAGCCCAGGCGCCAGGCGGCGTCCTCGTCGAAGGGGGCGTTGCGCGCCTCGTGGCGCAGCCGGTCGAGGGCGCGGTTGCGGGCCGCCACGGCGAGCCAGCCGGCCGGGTGCCTGGGCATCCCGTCCAGCGGCCAGCGTGCCAGCGCCGCGCCGAACGCCTCCTGGACCGCGTCCTCGACGATGTCGAGGCGCGAGGGGCCGAGCAGGCGGGCGAGCCAGGCGGCGATCTTGCCGGCCTCGCGCCGGAAGAGGTCGCCGACGAGCGGGTCCTGCTCGGCCACCGGGCTCACATCCGCTGGATCTGGCGCACCTCGATGCGGCCGCCATAGCCCAGATGCGGGCAGCTCTCGGCGAGGCTGCAGGCCTCGTCATAGTGGGCGGCCTGAAGAATGAAATAGCCGCCCACCAGCTCCTTGCTCTCGGCATAGGGGCCGTCGGTCACGGTCACCCGCCCGCCGCTCGGACGCATCACGCGGCCCGCATCGTCGGTCAGCTTCTCGCCACCGCCGAGGCGCCCCTCGGCCCGCATGCGGTCGGCCCAGTCCATGTAGGACCTGGTCATCGCCATGATCTCGTCCGGCGAGCTCGGCCGCGGCCGGTCCTGGTCGACGTGCAGGAGAAGAAGAAAGCTCGGCATCGATGGCTCCTCTGGCAAAGGCGGCGCCGGCATCCTCGCCCGCCGCTCATCACCATGACGATCGAAGGCCGCCGGAACCGACAAAGGGCGCGGCGGGCCGAGCCCAGGTTTGATCCGGCCGGCGATCGCCCGGGCTCAGGCGGCCCCCGGAACGAGACCGTCCGCCGCGGCCCGCAGCGCCCGCACATAGCGCTCGGCCAGCGCCGGCACGGCGAAAAGGGTGCGCCCGCCGAGCCGCGTCTTGAGGAAGACCGGGTCGGCCTCGAGGATGCGGGCCATGATGGCTCGCGCCTCCTCGGCCAGGCCCAGCTCGGTCATTGTCGCCACCACGACGACCGCGTGACCGGTGAAGCGGGCATTGAGGCTGATGGCGCGGCGGCCGTGCTCGAGGCTGCGCTCGAGGTCGCCCGCGACCCAGGAGCCCAGCGCCAGGGCCCAATGGCTCATGTCGATCAGCCGGTCGCGCGGGCTCAGCCGCAGCGCCAGCTCGGCATGGGCGATCGCGTCCTCGGCAAGCCCGTGGTTCGACTCCTCCCACGAGAGCCAGCGCAGCGTCCACACGTCGTTGGGGTTGAGCCGGTGCGCCTCGCGCAGGCTCGCCAGCGATTCCTGGTGGCGCAGGCGGCGCATCGCGATGTGGCCCAGCACGGCCCAGGCCGCATGGTCGAGCGGATCGAGCTCGCGCAGCCGATGCGCTGCATCCTCGGCCAGCTCGAGATCGCGCTCGGCGCTGGGCTTGAAGGGGTTGGCTGCAGCACGCCTGCAATAGCCGTGCGCCAGCGCCAGATGGCCCTTGGCGCAGTGGGGATCGAGCTCGACGGCCCTGCTGCCGCAGGCGATGCCTTCGGCCACGAGGGCCTCGTCGCGCGCCACGAATCCGCGCCGCACCAGCGCCGTCGCGCGCAGCGCCAGATCATAGGCCTCGAGGCTCTCGATATGGGCGCGCGACGCGCGGCGCTCGTCGGCGACGTCGAGCTCGGGCGCTATGCTGCCGACGATCTGCCGCGCGATCTCCTCCTGCAGCCTGAGCACGTCGCCCAGCTCGCCGTCGTAGCGCTCGGCCCAGAGCTGGCTGCCCGAGATGCCGTCGTCCAGCTGGGCCGTGATGCGCAGACGCTCGCCGGCACGACGCACGCCGCCCTCGAGGACGTAGCGGACACCGAGGTCGCGGGCGATCTCGGGGATCGTGCGGGCGCTCGTCTCGATGTTGAAGGTGGAGCTCCGCGCGATGACGACGATGTCGCGGAAGCGCGCGAGCTCCGTGATGATGTCGTCGGCGATGCCCTCGCAGAGGCTGCGCTGGTCGGTCTCGGGGCTGCGGTCGAGGAAGGGCAGCACGGCGATCGAGGGCGGCTCCGAGGGCCTGGCCGCCGCGTGGCTGTCGGGGGGTGCCGCCAGCGGCCCGAGGCGCACGCGATGGACCGCGACCGGGCGGTCCATGTTCCTGAGCTGCCGCTCGCCCATCGGGTCGATGGGCAGGTCGAGCGATCCTGCCACCTCGTCGCGGACACGGTCGGTGAGGAGGATCTCGCCCGGCTCGCCCAGCTGCTGCAGCCTTGCCGCCACATTGACGCCGTCGCCCAGAAGATCCGGGCCGCTCAGGATGACGTCCGCGACGTTGATGCCGATGCGGAAGCCGAGACGGCGCGCGGGCGGCTGATCGGCGTTGCGCGCGTCCACCATCCGCTGGATCGCCACCGCCGCGCGGACCGCCTGGAGGCCCGTCGGGAACTCGGCCAGGAGGCTGTCGCCCGCCGTGTTGGCGATGCGGCCCTCGTGGGTCTCGACCAGCTGGCGGATCAGCGCGCTGCACGCGTCGAGCGCGCGGATGGTGCCCTCCTCGTCCTGGGCGACGAGCCGGCTGTAGCCGGCCATGTCCGCGGCGAGGATCGCCACGAGCTTGCGCTTGATCATGCTGGTCACGAGAATTCGGTCGCTGCCCCGCGTCAGGCTAGTCTACGCCGGGCGGCACGTCTGTCCAGCGGGCTCGAGCTCGTCGGCGACCTTGGGTGCCCGCGCCTGGTCGGCGGGCCATCGCAGCTCGCCGATCTCAGCGGTTTCCCTGGCCCCAGTCGCGGTTCTCGGCCTCGCGGCGGCTGGCCTCGGCGTGGATCGCCTCGGCCAGCTCAGGCCGGGCGGCGGCGAGGCGGCGAAAGTCCGCGATGTCGAGCTTCAGCAGGCGCGTGCGCTGGCGCGTCGTCACATTGGCGCTGCGCCGGCGGCCCTGGATGAGGCCGATCTCGCCGAAGAAGCCGCCCGCGCCCACCGGCACGTCGCGGCCGGGCAGCTGGATCGCGACCTCGCCCTCGGCCACGAAGTACATGCAGTCGGCGCGCTCGCCGCGGCGCACGACGACGCGGCCTGCCGGCAGCTCGTGGGTCTTCAAGAGCGTGGTCACGTCGGCGATGGTGGTGGCGCCTACCGAGGCGAAGAGCGGCACGCGGGCCACGAGGTCCCAGGTGCGCAGGAAGTCGCGGCGCCGCAGCTCCTGGCTGAAGCCGCTGGCGAGGATGCCGGCGAAGAGCGCGAGGAGGCCGATGCCGCAGACCATGACGAGCCCGCCCAGGACACGGCCCGGCAGGGTTATCGGGACCTCGTCGCCATAGCCCGTCGTCGTCAGCGTCGTGATCGCCCACCACAGCGCGCGGGGGATGCTGCCGAAGGTCTCGGGCTGCGTCGACCCCTCGAGGAGGTAGCCGCCCGTCGCCGCGAGGAAGAGGACGACGACGAAGGCGCTCAGCACGCCGCTCAGGGGCTCGCGCTCCATGCGCAGCACGCGGATCAGGAGATCGAAGGCCGTGGTGTAGCGGAAGGCCTTGAAGATCCAGACGGCGCCGAGGAGGCGGGCGGTCGGTGCCGGCACGCCCACGAGGAGCGCAAGCGGCAGGGCCAGGCCCGAGACGAGATCGACCAGCCCCAGCGGCGAGCCGGCGAAGGCCCGGGCGCCGGAGCGGCCGAGCCGGCCGTGCTCGTTGGTCCTGCCGGCCAGCGCCGCCCAGAGCCTGAGGCCGTACTCGACGAGGAAGACCAGGCTCACCGCCAGCATCAGGAGCGTCACCGCCCGGCTCTGGCCGGGCGAGAGCCTAGGCATGCTGCCGATGATCAGCGTCAGGAGGCCGAGCGCCACCACCGCCAGCAGCCCGAGCCGGATGCCGCGCGCCGCACCGCCGGCTCCCGGCCTGTCGAGGAGGTCGCCGATCGACCACCCCGCCCGCAGAGCCGCGCTCGAGCGTACGCCCTCGCTCAGATCGTCCCCCGCCTCTCGTCCGCCCTCAAAGGCTGGAAGGATAGCGGGCGAGCCCTGCGCTGGCCAGCCGCACGGCCGGCCGGGTTCAGGCGGCGATGGCGCCCTCGCGGCGCAGCAGGCGCAGGGCCTCGCCGAACGCCTCGATGGTGGCCGTGGTCTCGGCCTCGCCGTGAGACGCCGACACGATGCAGCCCGGCCAGCCGTTCATGTCCGTGCCGCCCAGCATCATGGCGAGCCGGAGCTTGTGGACGAGCCCGGGCTGGCGCGCCTTCAGCTCGGCGAACGGCACCTCGAGCGGGTCGAAGCTGCGGCGATCGACGCTGCGCCCGGCCGCGTTGGTGAAGATGTGGACGCCCGAGAAGGTGCCGTAGGCGACCCAGGGCAGCCCCGCCTCGTCCAGCACGGCGTTGAAGCCCTCGCGCAGCCGCTGGGCGGCGGCGTTGGCGCGGGCGCAGGCGTCGGTGTCGCGGATGATCTCGAGCGCGGCGATGCCGGCCGCGGCCGAGACGGGGTTGGCGTTGAAGGTGCCCGGGTGCTGGACCTTCTCGCCGGCGGCCTTCTTGAAGTCGAGGGCCTGGAGCACGTCGGCGCGGCCGACCAGGGCGCCGCCCGGCAGCCCGCCGGCCACGATCTTGGCGAGCGTGGTGAGGTCGGGGGTGATGCCGTAGTGGCCCTGGGCGCCGCCCGGCGACACGCGAAAGCCCGTCACCACCTCGTCGAAGATCAGGAGCACGCCATGCAGGCTCGTGAGGCGGCGCAGCTCGGCCAGGAACTCGGGCCGGGTGGGCACGAGGCCGAAGGAGGAGCCGGTGGGCTCGATGATGACGGCCGCGATGTCGGTGTCGGTCTCGAGCGCTGCCCGCACGCCGTCCGTGTCGTTCGGGTCGATCAGCACGACCTGCTCGGCCACGCCGCCCAGCACGCCCGTGGTGGGCGAGCCGTCCATGTGGTTGGTCCAGCCCGACGTCATGTGGTCGTGCCAGCCATGGAAATGGGTGCGGAAGCGGACGAGCTTCCTGCGCCCGGTGAAGCCGCGGGCGAGGCGCAGCGCCATCAGCGTCGCCTCGGTGCCCGAGGAGGTGAAGCGCACCATCTCGGCCGACGGCACCATCTCCTTTAGGAGCCGGCCCCACGCCACCTCGAGCGGGTGGTTGGCGCCGAAATGGGTGCCCCGCGCCAGCGCCGCCTGCGCTGCAGCCAGCACCTTCGGATGGTTGTGGCCGAGCAGGAGGGCGCCGTGGCCGCCGTAATAGTCGACATAGCCATTGCCATCGACGTCCCACTTCCGCGGCCCGGTGGCGCGCTCGATGTAGACGCCGTAGGGCTCGAGGTAGCGGCCGTCATGGGTGACACCGCTCGGGAAGATCTCCTTGGCCTCGTCCGCCAGCTTGGCCGAGCCCGGCGTCATCGCCCGATAGGCTTCCTCGATCGTGCGGTTGACGAGCGTAGCTTCGGACATGCGGGGGGCTCCTTCGCAGCTTGGCGGTGGCTACATTAGCGGCACAGGCCGGTCATGTCCTGGGCCTTCAACGCATGGCGCGATCCCGCCGTGCGGGATCGCCGCGGGCAGCGACGCGCGAGCGGCGCTAGGTGGGAATGCCGGTAGGGACCTGGGGTCTAGGGGTGGCAGCCGGCCTGGCCGTCGGACGGTGCCTACCGATCGGCGAGCGCCAGCTTGGCGCCCAGGGCCACGAAGGCGCCGGCGAAGATGCGGCGCATCCAGGCCATCACCCGGGGGCTCGAGATGACGCGGTCGCGCACCGAGGCGGCGAGCAGCCCGTAGCCGACGAAGACGATGAAGGTCATCGCCATGAAGACGGCGCTCAAGGCCAGCATGCGGGACAGTGGATGCGGCTCGCCGGCGCTGACGAACTGCGGCAGGAAGGCCAGGAAGAAGACAGAGAGCTTCGGGTTGAGCAGGTTGATCAGCACGGCCTTCACGGTGACCTCGAGCGCCGAGCGGCCACGGGTCTGTGCCTCCACCTTGAGCGTCCCATGCTCGCGCAGCGTCGTCCAGGCCATGTAGAGGAGATAGGCGACCCCCAGATATCTGAAGACCTCGAAAGCCAGCCCGCTGGCGTGGAGGAGGGCGGCGAGCCCGAGGATGGCTGCGGCCATGTGCGGGACGATGCCGATCGTGCAGCCGAGCGCGGCGACGACGCTGGCCCGGGCACCGCGCGAGAGACCCGCCGCCAGCGTGTAGAGAACGCCGGTGCCCGGTGCCACGACCACGATCAGCGAGGTGACGAGAAAGTCGATGCTCACGATGCCGGCCGCTCCGGGCAAGTCTCGGGACGCGGGCGCCAGCATGGCCCCGCCGAGCGTGTGCGGCAAGGTTGCGAGAGACAGGCGGCCCGTTCACATCGCCCGACGACAAAGGCATGATGCTCGTTCGATGGCGTCATGATCGGGAGGGACGGCGTTGGGTGACAAGCATGAGGAGCCGGCGCTGGTCGATGACGGGGCCGGCTCGAAGGACGGCAAGAAGATGTCGCGCAAGCGCTTCGAGAAGGAGCTCTACAAGCTGCAGGTCGAGCTGACCCGGCTGCAGGCCTGGACGGTTGCGACCGGCGCTCGCATCATCGTGGTCTTCGAGGGCAGGGACACCGCCGGCAAGGGAGGCGTGATCGCCCGCATCGTCCAGCGCACCAGCCCGCGCGTCTTCCGGCACGTGGCCCTGCCGAAACCCTCCGACCGCGAGCGATCGCAGCTCTACATCCAGCGCTACCTCGCCCACTTCCCGGCCGCGGGCGAGATCATCCTCTTCGACCGGTCCTGGTACAATCGCGCCGGTGTCGAGAAGGTGATGGGCTTTTGCACGGACGAGCAGCACAAGCGCTTTCTCGAGGTAGCGCCGGCCGTCGAGCGGGAGTTCGTCAACAACGGCATCATCCTGCTCAAATATTTCCTCGACGTCAGCCAGGAGGAGCAGCGTCGCCGGTTCGAGGCGCGCATCAGCGATCCGCTCAAGCACTGGAAGCTGAGCCCGATGGACGTCGAATCGGTGCGTCTCTGGTGGGACTACACGCGGGCCTACCAGCAGATGTTCGAGGCGACGGACATCCCGGCGGCGCCATGGTACCTCGTGGCGGCCGACGACAAGCGGCGCGCGCGGCTGAACCTGATCAGCCACCTGCTCGAGCAGATCCCCTACAAGAAGGTGAAGCCGGACCTGCCCAAGATGCCCAAGGCCGAGCGACGCCCCAAGGGCGTCGCCGAGACGCTGCGCACGCTGCATGCCGTGCCGGTGAGGTTCTAAGCCGGCTTGGCTGGAAGCTCTCCCACGCCGGACACCGCGTCGCTGCATCCGGAGGGGCGCTGGGGCGCGGTCGGGCGGCACCTGCCGGGCCTCGCCGCGCTCGCGGCCTATGACCGCCGCTGGCTGCCAGAGGACCTGCTCGCCGGCCTCTGCGTCGCGACGGTGGCGATGCCGGTCGGCATCGCCTATGCGGGCCTTGCCGGCGTGCCGCCGATCGTCGGCATCTACTCGGCGATCTTTCCGCTGCTGGCCTATGCCCTCCTCGGCTCGTCCCGCCAGCTCATGGTCGGGCCGGACGCGGCGACCTGCCTGATGGCGGCGACGGCGCTGGCACCCCTCGCCGGGGGCGATCCGGAGCGCTATCTGGCGCTGGTGCCGGCGCTCTCGCTCATGGCCGGGCTGGTCTATGTGATCGCCGGTGTCGCCCGCCTCGGCTTCATCGCCAACTTCCTCTCCCAGCCGATCCTGACCGGCTATCTCAACGGCATCGCGCTCATCATCCTCGTGGGCCAGCTCCCGAAGCTTCTGGGCTATCCCTCGGAGGCGCGGGACTTCGTCGGTCAGCTGCACGAGCTGGTCGAGCGTGTCGGCCAGAGCAACGGGTCCACCGTCGTGCTGGGCCTCTCGATGGTGGCGGGGCTCCTGCTGTTGCGGCGTCTGGCTCCTGCGGTGCCGGGACCGCTGGTCGCCGTGGTGGCCGGCATCGCCGCCGTTGTCGGCTTCGGGCTCGAGGCACGGGGCGTGGCGTTGACCGGGGCTCTGCCGGGCGGGTTGCCGACGCCACGCCTGCCGCTCTTCGACGCCCCGACCTACCGAGCGCTCTTTCACAACGCGGTCGAGATCATGCTGATCAGCTTCGCGAGCGGCATGCTCACCGCAAAGAGCTTCGCCCGCCGCAACCGCTACGACATCGACGCGAACCAGGAGCTGATCGCCTTCGGCGCCAGCAACCTCCTTTCCGGCCTCGGTCAGGGGTTTCCGGTGACCGGTGCCAACTCCCGCACGGCCGTGAACAACGCGGTCGGCGGCAAGACGCAGCTCGTGGGCGTGGTGGCGGCCGTCACGATGCTTCTCGTCCTCCTCCTGCTGCGCGGGCCGCTGGCGCTCATCCCGACGGCGGCTCTTGCCGCCGTCGTCCTGGTGGCAGCGCTCGCCCTGGTCGACGCCAGCCGGGCTCCTGGCCATCTTCCGCATGAGCTGGCGCGAGGGGCTGCTGTCCATCGGCACCACCGCGGGCGTGCTGGTGCTGGGCGTGCTGCCCGGCGTCATCCTCGCCGTCCTGCTGTCGCTCTGCTGGCTCATCATGGTGATCTCGAGGCCGCCGGGGGCGGTGCTCGGCCACGTTCCGGGCGTGAGGGGCTTTCACAGCATCGCCGACTATCCCCAGGCGCGAACGGTCCCCGGGCTGCTCATCTTCCGCTTCGAGGCCGACCTGCTGTTCTTCAACATCGACTATTTCCGCGAGCGCCTCGAGGCGGCGATCCGGGCCGCCGACGGGCCGGTCGAATGGGTGATCGTCGATGCGGCGCCCATCAACTGGATCGACGGAACCGCCATCCAGCATCTGCAGGAGCTGCGCCAGCAGCTGGCCCTGCGCGATATCCAGTCTGGGCTGGGCCAGGGTGCGCCTCTCGCTGGGTCGGGGCTTCAACGCGCACTGGCTGGCCGCCCAGCTCCGCGGCGTCGACAATCTCAGCTTCTCGACGCTCAACGCGGCCATCGACGCGTTCAAGGCGCGCGCCCCTCAGCGCGAGGAGGCGGCCGGTGATCCGAAGCCGCCCGATCGCACCGCCTGAACGCATCCGGCGCAAGGCGAGGGTGAAGGCCTGGGCTTGCCCGTCCTCAGCCCGCCAGCAGCGACGCGAGGCCGAGCAGCGCCTCGTCGGAGCCGCGCCCGCCGATCAGGGAAAGGCCGACGGGAACGCCCTCATGCGCGGCGAGGGGCAGGTTGAGCTGGGGCAGGCCGACGAGGCCGGCGATGCAGGTGAGCTCGGTGATGCGACCCACCGCTGTCACCATCGCGCTGAACGGGTCATCGCGCCGGGGCGGGAGGATCGGGGTGGTCGGAAGGCAGAGCACGGCATCATCGCCGAGCAGCGTGTCGAGACGTCGGCGCGCATAGTCGCGAAACGCACGAGGGCCCGCGAGGTCGGCCTCGGTCAGCAGCCAGGACATCGAGAGAGAGCGACCGACCTCGATCGAGAAGCGGGGAACGCAACGCTCGACCCAGGGACGGAACGTCTGCCCGAACTCCCACATCTGCAGCTTGCGCTGGTTCTCCGACCAGGCGGGCAGGTCGCCCTGGCCGAGCGCCACGTCCTGCCGTGCCGAGAAGACCTTGGCGATGCGGTCGACCACGGGTACCAGCGCCGCCCGCACCTCGGGTACCGCCAGCGCAAAGCAATCCGTCGCCACGATGAGCTTGGCCGCTCTCGGAGCGGAGGAGGGCCGGCCGAGCAGCACCTCGCCGACCTTCACGAACGATGCGGCGTCACGGGCGAACCAGCCGCAGGTGTCGAAGCTCGGTGATTGCGTCTCCATGCCGTCGACCGGGATCCGGCCGTGCGTCGGGCGCAGGCCGAAAAGGCCACAAAAGCTTGCCGGCGTGCGAACCGAGCCGCCGGAATCGGTGCCGAGCGCCATGTCGACCAGGCCGCCGGCAACGGCCGCGGCCGAGCCGCTCGACGATCCCCCGGGCACCCGATCGGGTGCGCGGGGATTGAGCGGCGTGCCGTAGAACTGGTTGCGGCCGAGCAGACCCAGGGAGATCTCGTCGGTGATGGTCTTGCCGGCCAGCGTGGCACCCGCCTCGAGGAGCGCCTGGACGGCCCAGGCGTGGCGACGGGCGGGGGGATGCGTGCGCTCCCAGTCCGGGTTGCCGCTGCCGGTGACGTAGCCGGCAACGTCGAACAGATCCTTGGCGGCGAACGTCAGGCCCGAGAGCGGGCCCGACGCTGCACCTTGGACAACGCAGTCGACATGAGGAACGAACGCGCCGAGCTCGTCACGCATCCCCCTTGCCTCAGACCTTCTTGATGGTGCGGTAGTCGATGTGCTGGTGGAACCAGTAGACATAGTTCTCGATATTCTGCTGCATCGCCACGTCACCGAAGAGCTGGGCCAGCGGAATGCGCGGCACGTCGGCCATGACGATCCCCACCATCTCGACCAGCGCCTTCTTGTAGGTGGCGTCGTCCGGCGCGAACCGGGCCGTCTCGATCACCGCATCGAGCTTCGGGTTGACGTAGTTGCAGGTGTTGAAGACCGAGTTGTTGGCGCCGTCATAGGTCCAGAAGAAGTGGTACTCGGGGTAGTCCAGCCACGGATAGAACTCGGCGATCACGAAGGGCATCTTCTTGGATGCCATGTTGGCGAACCAGTTGGAGCCCGGGACCTTCTCGATCGACACCTTGATGCCGATCTTGCCCAGGGACTCCTGGATGAGGATGGCTATCGGCTCACGCGTGGTGGCCTGGCTGAGGTCGAACGACAAGGTGGTCTCGAACCCGTCCGGGAAGCCCGCCTCGGTCAGCAGCGCCTTGGCCTTCTCGAGATCCGTGCTGAACGGCGAGGGGGTGGGCCAGGTGGGCGGGAAGGTGGTCGTGTCGGCGGGTGCGCCGAACATCGGCACGCCTCGATTGTAGAGGGCACCATCCATGATGTCCTGGTAGGGGATGGCGAAGGCCACGGCCTGGCGGACCTTGAGGTTGTCGAACGGCTTCATCTGCACGTTCATGTCGACGAACAGGAGGTCGCCCTGGACCGGCGTGCCGATGACCTTGAGCGTGCCGGCCTTGGCCAGCTCGGCATAGTCCTTGGGCGGCAGGCCGACCGAGATGTCGACGTCGCCCTTCTCGAGCAGCGCGCGGCGGGTGCCGGGCGACGCGATCTGGCGGAACACGACCTTCTTGAGCTCGGGCAGCGGGCCGGACTTCCAGGCATCGAAGCGGGTGAGGATCAGCTGATCCCCCGGCTTCCAGCTCTGCACCTTGAAGCCGCCGCCGCCGGCGTCGTTGCGCTGGGTCCACTCGAGCGCCCAGGGGTCGGCCTTCGTGGCATGCTTGAGCGCAAGCTTCTTGTTGGTGATGCAGGGCACCGGCACCGCCAGGTCCGGGAGGCTCAGCTTGTTGGCCTTCTCGAAGGTGATCTTGAAGGTGTGGGTGTCGACCACCGAGAACTGGTCGGGGCTGGTGAGCGAGCCGGCGGCCATCTGGATCGCCGGGAAGCCGCCCGCGGCGATCGCACGGTCGAACGACCACTTCACGTCCTCGGCCGTCACCGGCGAGCCGTCGTGGAAGGTGGCGTTCTTGCGGATCTTGAAGATCATCGTCTTGCCGCCGTCCAGGACCTCCCAGCTCTCGGCAAGCTCGGGCTTGAACACCGAGGCGTCATAGCCGGTGGCCCCATTGGGCATCGTCTTCGTGCCGTGGGTGACCAGCCGGTCGTAGACGTTCCAGGCGACCATGCGGCTCTGGTCGTTGGCCGCCGGCAGCATCGTGTCGAGCGAGTTCGGCCCCATCTCGTTGACGAGGATCAGCGTGTCCGACGGCGTCGCGGCCCGCGCCGAGCGGAAGTCGAGCGCGGTCGCTGCCGCGGTCGCGCCGAGCATGGCCAGGGCGGATCGGCGGTCGAGGTCGATCATGCGAGGGTTCCCCCTTTGGGCGGGTGTGCTGGTTGCTGGCTCAGATGACGGGATGGGCCGTGGCGCCCATCGAAAGGCCGAGGCTGCGATGCCAGGCAGCTCCCAGCGCAAGGATGCGGTTTTCCTCGAAAGGCGGAGCGACGAAGCTGATGCCCTGCGGCAGCCCGTCCGGACGGAAGCCGTTCGGCACCGCCAGGGCACAGAAGTCCATGAGATTGACGAAGTTGGTGTAGGTGCCCATGATCGCGTTCCTGGCGATATTGTCCGCTTCCAGCTCGGCGATCGTGAATGTCGTGGGCGAGGTGGGTGTGACGATCACGTCGGCATCGTCGAACAGCTTCATGGCTATCTTGCGATAGGCGGCAAGCTTGTACTGGGCGACGAAGACGTCGGCACCGCTGTACTTGGCACCTTGGGACAGGATCTCGCGCGAGGCGGGGTGGAACTTGTCGCCGCAGCGCTCGAAGGTCTCGCGGAGGTTGGCGTAGCGTCGCGCGATGAAGGCGTCCTCGTAGAGCATCCTCGCTGCCGCGTGCAGCGGCGCATAGTCGAAGCTGACCGCGGTCCCGCCCATTCTTTCCAGCCGCTCGATGGCCTGATCGAAAAGGGCCTCGGCGGCGCTGTCGCCGGCAAAGACGCGGCTCTCGCGGCTGGGCACGGCAAAGCGAAAGCTCGTGGGTGCCGGCGACAACGCGAGCTCGAAGCTCGCGGCGGCCGGGCTGGACAGCGGATCGGCCGGATCGTGCTCGATCAGCACGCGCGTGGCCGTGACCGCATCCTCGACGGTCAGCGTCAGCACGGTGTGGCTGGCGCTCATCCCGGCGGGCGACGGCCCGAGCGGGATCAGCCCCGGCGTGGGCTTCAGGCCGACGAGATTGTTGAGCGCCGCCGGCACCCGCCCCGAGCCCGCCGCATCACCGCCCAGCGCGAAGCTGACGAGGCCGGCGCCGACCACGACCCCACCGCCCGAGGTGGAGCCGCCCGAGATGTAGCGCTTGTCGAAGACACAAGACGGGATGCCGTAGTCGGTGCGCACGCCGACCAGCCCCATGCCGAACTGGTCCATGTTGTTCTTGCCGATGACGATGGCACCCGCCTCGACGAGCCGGGTCACCGTGGGCGAGGTCGCCTCGGCGATCCGCTCGTTGGCGCGGCAGGCCTCGCTCGTCGGGTAGCCGGCGACGTCGAAGCTGTCCTTCACCCCAAGGGGCAGGCCGTAGAGTGGGTGCGTGACCGGCGAGGCGTCCGAGGACTCGAGCGCCGCAGCGGCGGCCATCGCCGTCTGGCGAGGAACGAGCGACGTCCAGGCCGGATCGGGGCCGCGAGCGGCAATCCGATCGTAGACCGCGGCCACCACCGCCGACGGCTTGAGGGTGCCTGCGCGGTACGCCGCGTGAAGCGTGCGGAAGTCGAGGCTGCCGCTTTCGGCGGACCACGCCATGTCAGAGGCCCAGCTCGGCCAGGAGCGGCGGCCAGGCGTCCTTCCACGGGTGCGCCTCCTCGAACGCGGCCGAGGCCTTCAGCACCAGAGGATCGTCCAGATGCCGGCCGATGATCTGCAGGCCGACAGGCAGCTTCTTGTCCGTGAAGCCCGCGGGGATTGAGGCCGCCGGCTGGCCGGTCAGGTTCATCGGGAAGGTGAAGGACAGCCACTGGCCGGCATTCACCATCCTGCCCTCGATCATCTCCGGGCCCTGCATGTGCACCGGGAACGGCGGGACGGCCAGGGTGGGGGTGAGCAGCAGGTCGTAGCGCTGCATGAAGCGCCACATCTTGTTCACGACCGTCTGGCGAACGCGCTTGGCGTCGGTGAACTCGCGGCCGGTCCATTCCTTCTGGACCAGCGCCACGAGGTGCGGCGACACCTCGCTCTCCCGCCCCGCGATCATCTCGCGCATGCCGGAGAGGTCGGAATCGCAGGCGACCAGCGTCCAGAAATAAGGGCCCGGGTCTTCCCAGCCCGGATGCGCCTCCTCGACGATGCAGCCCAGATCCTTCTCGAACACCTTGACCGCCTCGCCGACGACGCGGCGGACCTCCGGATCGACCGGCGCGTAGCCCCAGTCGGCGCTGTAGGCGATCTTCAGGCCCTTGAGCGATCCGGGTGTGGCTGCAGCGGTCCAGTCGAAGTCGGGCTTGGGCAGCGAGTAGCGGTCGCGCATGTCGGGGCCGGAGCCGATCACGCTCAGCATCAGCGCCGCGTCGGCCACCGTGCGGCTCATCGGGCCGATATGCTCGAGCGTCTCCCAGGACGAGACGCCCGGATAGCGCTCGTCGCGGCAGCCGGGATAGAGCGCCACGCGGCCCATCGAGGCCTTGAGCCCATAAAGGCCCGAATGCGCCGACGGGATGCGGATCGAGCCGCCGCCGTCCGAGCCGATCGCGAAGGGCGAGACGCCGCAGGCGACAGAGGCACCCGATCCGGCCGACGAGCCGCCCGGCGTGAGCGCCAAATTCCAGGGATTGCGGGTGGTGATGCCGAGCGGGTTGTGACCCACGCCCGAATAGCCGAACTCCGGCACGTTGGTCTTGCCGAGGATGACGGCACCCGCGTCCTTCAGGCGCTCGACGACGATGTCGTCCTCCTCGGGAACCCAGCCCTCGTAGAGCTTCGAGCCCATCGCGGTCTCGATGCCCTTGGTCGCCACCAGATCCTTGATGCCGATAGGCACACCGGCCAGCGCGCCCGGGTCCTCGCCCGCCGTGATCTTGGCATCCACCGCCAGGGCGGCCTCGCGCGCCACCTCGGGCGTCGGCACGCAGAAGGCATGGATGTGCGGCTCGAGGGCCTCCATGCGGCGCAGCGCCGCCTCGGTCACCTCGATCGCCTTGAGCTCCTTCGCCTTGATCTTGGCGACCAGGGCGGTCGCCGGCAGGCGCGCCAGCTCGTTATCCGTGGCAGAGGGCATGGGCTTCCTCGCGGTCAGTGGTGCTCGCGTCCGGGTCGACCGACGCGAAATGGCAGGCCGCCTCGTGGCTCCTGCCGATCGTGTGCATGGGCGGGTATTGCGCGGCGCAGATGGAGGCGCCCGAGGGGCAGCGACCATAGAAGCGGCAGACGTTCGGCTCGGGATCGATCGGGCTGCGCGGGCTGCCTTCGAGGCGGGCGGGTGGCCGGCCGCGATGCGCCGGGTCAGGAATCGCCGCCAGCAGGGCGCGCGTATAGGGATGGCCGGGCGCCCGGAACAGCATGCCGGACGGCGCCGTCTCGATGACCTTGCCCAGATACATGACGACGACGCGCTCGCAGAGCAGGCGGACGACGTTGAGGTCGTGCGAGACGAAGAGATAGCTCATGCCCAGCCGGTCGCGCAGGTCGGCTAGAAGCCTCAGGATCACGGCCTGCACCGAGACGTCCAGCGCCGAGGTCGGCTCGTCGAGGATCAGGAGCGCCGGCTCCACGACGATGGCGCGGGCGATGCCGACGCGGGCGCGCTGGCCGCCGGAAAGCTGGTGCGGGTAGCGGCTCACCAGCTCGGGCGACAGCCCGACCAGCTCGATGGCTCTCAGAACCTTGGCCTCGAGCTCCGCGCGGCTCGAGGGACGCAGGAGCCGGCGCGCCGGATCCGCCACCGACTGGAACACGGTGAAATGCGGGTTGAGGCTCTCGGTCGGGTCCTGGAACACCATCTGGATGCGGGCGCGGGCAGGGCTGGCGACGAAGCGGCGCAGCGGGATGGCGCCGATGTCCTCGCCCTCGAAGCGGATCTCGCCCGTGCTGGCGTCGACCAGCCGCGCCAGCAGGCGGGCGAGCGTGGACTTGCCGCAGCCGGACTCGCCGACAAGGCCGACGCTCTCGCCCTTGTTCAGCACGAGGCTGACCTGGTCGACGGCGTGCAAGAGGCCGCGGTCGCGCCCGCTGCCGGTCGGGTAGAGCTTGCTGAGCTGCCGGGCCTCCAGAAGCGGCGCCGTCATGCCGCGGGCCGCCAGCAGCGCACGAGATGGTCCCGGCCGACCTCGGTCGACGGCAGCGGCTCCGCGTCGCAGACCGGCGCGCGCCGCTCGCACCGGTCCCGGAACCGGCAGTAGGGCAGGTCGCTGCGGCGCAGGTCCGGCAGGCCGCCCGGGATCGAGACGAGATCGCCGATATGGGTCGCCGTCGCCGGCATCGCCCCGATCAGCTCGGCGCTGTAGGGATGGGCCGCATGTCCCAGGAGCGCTGCGGCCGGCGCCGCCTCGACCGTGTGGCCTGCATGCATGACCACGATCCGGTCGCAATATTCGCCGGCCAGCCCCAGGTCGTGGGTGATCAGCATGGCCCCCATCCTGGACTGGTCGACCATCTCGCGAATGAGATCCATGATGAGCGCCTGGGTCGTGACGTCGAGCCCGGTCGTCGGCTCGTCGGCGATCAGCAGCATCGGCTCGCAGGCGAGCGCCATCGCGATCATGACGCGCTGGCACATGCCGCCCGAAAGCTCGAAGGGGTAGGCGTCGTAGCGGCGCTCGGGATCGGGGATGCGCACCTTGGCCAGCGCCTCGACCGCCTTCGCCCGCGCATGGCGCCGCGCGACCGGCCCGTGGCGCAAAAGCACGTCCTCGATCTGGCGCCCGATCTTGCGGATCGGGTTGAGGGCGGTGCGCGGGCTCTGGAAGATCATCGAGGCCTCGCGCCCGCGCATCTCCCGCATGGCGGCACCTCGCGCCGCCAGCGCATCGATCCCGCCGAAATGCACGGAGCCACCCCGGATCTCGGCGCTGGCCTCCAGGAGGCCCATGATCGCCAGCGCGCTCACCGACTTGCCGGAGCCGCTCTCGCCGACGATGCCCACGATCTCGCCGCGCTCGATCTGGAACGACACGTCCTCGAGGGCCTTCACCCGCCCCTCGCGCGTGCGGAACTCGAGCGAGAGCCGGTCGACGACGAGCAGCGGCGCGCCCGCATGCGCGTCGGCGCCGGGGCCCGGCGGTGGCGCGCTCATGTGCGCCTCCGCGGGTCGATCATGTCGCGCAGCCCGTCGCCCAGCAGGTTGAAGCAGAAGACGGCGAGCACGAGCGCCATGCCCGGAAAGACGAAGGTCCACCACTCGCCCGAGAAGATGTAGCTGGCCCCCTCCGACACCATGATGCCCCACTCGGCAGCGGGCGGGCGGACGCCCAGCCCGATGAAGGAGAGGCCTGCCGCGTTGAGGATCGCCCAGCCCATGTTGAGCGAGGCCTGGACCATCATGGCGGGGAGGATGTTGGGGACGATGTGGCGCGCGAGCACGCGCAGGGCGCCGTTGCCGCCCATGCGCGCCGCCTCGACATAAGGGGCATCGCGCCGGACATTGACCTCGCCGCGGGCATATCGGCCGTAGAAGGGCAGGTTGATCACCACCGTGGCGATGATGATGTTGCCGACGCTGTTGCCGAGCGCCGCCACGATGCCCATCGCCAGGACGAACAGCGGGAAGGCCATGATCGTGTCGAAGACGCGCCCGATGATCTGGTCGGCCCAGCCGCCCGCATAGCCGGCGATCGCACCCAGCGCGGTGCCGGCGACGAAGGAGACGGCAACGGCGGTGACCGCCATGCCGAGATCGAGGCGGGCCGCGACGATCACCCGGCTGAAGATGTCGCGCCCGAGCTGATCGGTGCCGAACAGGTGCGCGGCCGACGGCGCCATCAGGCGTGCGTCGGCGTTGGTCATCAGCGGGTCGTAGGGCACGAGCGACGGGCCGAGCAGCGCGCAGAGAAGGAGCAGCGTGAAGATCGCAAACGCCACGAGCGTCAGCGGGTTCTCGGCAAAGGCGTGGCGCAGGTCGCGGCCGAAGGTGGCGGTGGCCATGGGCGTCAACCCTCGAAGCGGACGCGCGGATCGATCGCGGCGGCGATCAGATCCACGATCAGGTTCAAGAGCACGTAGATGACGGCCATCATCAGGACGAAGCCCTGGACGGCCGCATAGTCCGACGCGATCACCGCGCTCACCGCATAGGCGCCGATGCCGGGCCAGCCGAACACCTGCTCGATCAGCACGCTGGAGCCGAGCAGGAACGAGAAGACCATGCCCATGATGTTGGTGATCGACAGCAGCGCGTTGCGGAACGCATAGGTGAAGACGGTGGTCCAGGCCGAGAGGCCGTTGGCGCGTGCCGTCCGCACGAAATCGCTGCCCAACGCCGTCAGCATCGCCGCCCGGGTCATCCGGGCGATCGGGGCCATGGCGAACAGCCCGAGCGAGATCGCCGGCAGGATCAGCTGGGCGAGCGAGCCGCGAAAGGCGCCGAGGTCCCCGGCGATCAGGGTGTCGATGAGATAGAAGCCGGTCACCGTCTGGGGTGCCGTATAGTAGATCTCGTCGAGCCGCCCGAGCGGCTGCGGCGCCCAGCCCAGCAGATAGTAGAAGACGTAGACCAGCATCAGGGCGACGAAGAAGGTCGGGAAGGCCGCTGCCACCGTCACCGAGCTGCGGCACAGATGGTCGACCAGCGAGTTCGGCCTCGCCGCGGCGAAGACCCCGAGCGGGACAGCCGTGACCATCGCGAAGAGCAGGGCCACGAGCGTCAGCTCCATGGATGCGGGCAGGCGCTGGATCAGGTCGGCCAGCACCGGCTGGCCGGTGGTGAGCGAGTCGCCGAGGCTGCCGTGCGCCAGCTGGCCCAGATAGACCCAGAACTGCCCGATCAGGCTCTTGTCGAGGCCGAGCGCCACGCGGACCTGCTGCACCGATTCGGCGTTGGCCGCCGGACCGGCGAAATAGACGGCCGGATCGCCGGGCAGGGCCCGCGACAGCACGAACGTCACCACGATCACGCCGACGAGGCTCGGCAGCGAGCTGGCGATACGGCGAAGGGCATAGGTCGACGCCAGGGCTCGGGTCTCCCGCGATCGTCAGGAAGGCTCGCCGCATCCACCAGCAAGCGGTGTGCCAGGACGGCCCGCGTGCAGGCCGCGCGGGCCGCCCGCCGCCGCGGGCCCTTCAGCTGGCGCCGGTTTGCGCAGACTGCTGCGGCACGGCGCACAAAGCTTGAGCAGGGATCATGTCACTGGACTGGGCGTCACTCCTCACGAAGCCCGCTGTCGCCTGCAGCCGAGCCCGCTCAAGTGGAACGGTATGATTCTTGATCAGCAGTCGAGAAGCTTGAACGGAGGATCATCGGGTGGGCGACCTGACCGAGACACGCACGCTGACGCTCGAAGGCGGCAGGCGGATCCTCGATGCGGCCATCGCCGAGGCGCACGAGATCGGCCAGCCGATGTGCATCGCCGTGGTCGATGCGGGCGGCAACCTGCTGGCCTTTGCACGGATGGACGGCGCCAAGGCGCTGAGCGTGATCTCCTCGATCAACAAGGCCCGCACCGCAGCACTGTCGGCCGAGCCCACCGGCGGTGCGCATGCCGATGTCGAGCTGCAGGTGGCACTGGCGCACGAGAGCAAGTGGACCAACCTTATCGGCGGCCTGCCGGTGAAGGTCGGGGGGCTGGTCGTGGGCGCCGTCTCGGCAGGCTCCGGCACCGGTGCACAGGACCTCGCCACGGCCCGCGCCGGGGCGGCGGCCATTCCCGGGGCCGATCTCTTCTTGGGCTTCACGCCAATGGGGGCCGAGGATACCGGCATCATCCGCGGCTCCCACCCTCATCCGGTCCGGAGCTGACGCCTTGCGCGCGGCACCCGCCTCGGGCGATCTGCCGGCAACGGCCGCTGCGCAGAGAACGACGCGCCGAGCTCCCATGGAAGAGGTGAACGGAATGGACACCGCAGAGGCCGCGCCTACGGCCGACCTGCAGATCGGCGCGCGCCTGCGCCACGCGCGCATCCTGAAGGGCATGCTGATGCGCGAGCTCGCCCAGCGCTGTGCCTGCACCGAGAGCATGATCTCCAAGATCGAGAACGGCAAGGTGATGCCGTCGGTGCCGATGCTGCAGCGGCTCGTCGGCGCCCTGTCGCTCGATCTGAGCACCTTTTTCGGCCTCGATCCCTCCTCGCCCGGCGTGATCCTGCGCGAGGGCCAGCGGCCGATCACGCTGACCGATCCGATCCGCCAGGGCACGGGCGTCCACTATGAGCGGCTGGTGCCCTTCGGCGCCGGCAACCTTCTGGAAGGCAATATCCACGTCATCCAGCCGGGGGGCACCAAGATCGACCAGATCACGCACCAGGGAGAGACGCTGGGCTACGTGCTGGAAGGCTCGCTCGACCTCACGATCGAGGCCACGGTCTACCATCTCTCGGCCGGCAACTCGTTCTTCTTCAAGAACCACCTCACGAACAGCTACCGCAACCCCGGTGCCGTCGTCACGAAGGTGGTCTGGGTGAACACCCCGCAGGTCCATTGAGCGCCAGAGCCTCGAGGGCCGCTGGGCGGCGGGCGTTCCGAGCCATATCCCGGAGCTGGGAAGCCGGGGAGCCGCCACCGCAAGCTCCTTGGTGGGCGCTCCGGGACTCGAACCCGGAACCTACGGATTAAAAGTCCGCTGCTCTGCCAATTGAGCTAAGCGCCCGCGGGCGGCATTCTCCCTTTGAGGGCGGCGGCGTCAAGGCGGTGTGAGGTCGGGCCCGCTTTTCGAGGGGGACGGCTGCGTCGGTGGCCCTTGCGGCGCGGCGCGGCAGGGCCATAGGAGAGGCCGGCCCCCCAAGCCCGCGCGTCGTGGCAGGTCCGGACGTGAAACAGGATTCGCACATGCAGGCCTCCTCCGCCGCTGCCGCCGGGCAGCCGCTCGACCACGCGGCCATACGCTCGATCATCCTGGGCATCCTGCTGGCCATGCTCCTGGCAGCCCTCGATCAGACGATCGTCGCCACGGCCCTGCCCACGATCGGCCGCGACCTCGGCGACATCGAGCACCTGCCCTGGGTCGTCACCACCTACCTCCTCACCTCGACCGCGGTGACGCCGCTCTACGGCAAGCTCAGCGACATCCACGGCCGACGCATCACCCTGCTGACGGCCATCGGCATCTTCAGCCTCGGCTCGCTCATCTGCGCCCTCTCGCCCACCATGTCGGTGCTCATCGGGGCGCGGGCGCTGCAGGGACTGGGCGGCGGCGGCCTGATCTCGCTCGCCCAGACGATCATCGCCGACGTGGTCTCGCCCAAGGAGCGGGCGCGCTACCAGGGCTACATCGCCGGCGTCTTCGTCACCTCGAGCGTTGCCGGCCCGGTGCTGGGCGGCTTTTTCGCCGACAAGCTCGACTGGTCGATGATCTTCTGGATCAACCTGCCGCTGGGCCTCCTGGCCTTCATGATGACGAACAACGTCCTCAAGCTCCTGCCGCGCCACGAGCGGCGGCATCGGCTGGACTATCTGGGCGCCGTCCTGATGACCGCCGCCACCACGGCGTTCCTTCTTGCCCTCACCTGGGGCGGGACGCGGTATCCCTGGCTCTCCTTCCCGACCCTCGGCCTCCTCGCCGGCTCGCTCATTGGATGGCTGCTGTTCGTTGGCCGCCTCCTGACCGCCCCCGAGCCGCTCCTGCCGCTGGCGGTGCTCAGGAACCAGGTCGTCGCCACCGGCACGGCCGCCGCCTTCTTCGCCATGGGCACCTTCATCGGCCTCACCATCTACGTGCCGATCTACCTCCAGACGATCATCGGCCTCTCGGCCAGCAACTCGGGCTTCGCGCTCATCCCGCTGATGGCCGGCACCGTCACCGGCGCCACCGTCTCCGGGCGCCTCATGGTCCACATGCGCCGCTACAAGCTGATGCCGCTCGGCGGCCTGCTGGCGGCGATACTGGCCCTGGTGGCGCTGGCCCTGCGGCCGCGGTCCCTGGCGCTGCTCGAGGTCGACGTCCTTCTTTGCATCATCGGCCTCGGCATCGGCACCGTCCTCCCGGTCTCGACCGTGGCCATCCAGAACGCCGTGGAGCCGCACCAGCTGGGCACCGCCACCGCCACCATGAACTTCTTCCGCTCGCTCGGCGGGGCGATCGCGGTCGCGGTCTTCGGCGTGATCGTGCTGGGCGACGTCGCGGCATCCGGCGGTGCCGCCCTCCACCTCGACAGCCTGGCCCGGGACGCCGCAGCCACCGGCCTCGACCTGGGGGCCATCTTCCGCTGGGTCTTCGTCACGGCCGCCATCGGCCTCGCGCTCGGCCTCGCCTGCTTCACGGCGATGGAGGAGCGCCCCTTGAGGACCACGATCGGCGGTCGCCGCCGGTCGTCGCCGACTAGGCCCGATAGGGCTCGAGGTCGCCCCGGGCCTCGCCCTCGGCAATCTCGGCGGCAAGCTCGGCCAGCCGGCCCAGCGTGACCGCGTCCCGGATGCGCCGCATCAGCTCCTGATAGAAGAAAAGATTGTTCCAGGTGAGGAGGATGGCGCCCAGGATCTCGCCCGATTTCACGAGGTGGTGCAGATAGGCGCGGCTGTAGTCGCGGGTGGCCGGGCAATCGGACGTCTCGTCCAGCGGCCGTGGGTCGTCCGCGTGGCGGGCGTTCTTGAGGTTGATCGTCCCGAAGCGGGTGAAGGCCTGGCCGGTGCGGCCGGAGCGCGTCGGCAGCACGCAGTCGAACATGTCGATCCCGCGCGCGACGGCGCCCACGATGTCCAAAGGCTTGCCCACGCCCATCAGATAGCGCGGCCTTTCCTCCGGCAGCCGGGGCACGGCCGCCTCCAGCGTCTCGAACATCAGCGCCTGGGGCTCGCCGACCGCAAGGCCGCCCACCGCATAGCCGTCGAAGCCGATCGAGCAGAGGCCCTCGGCCGAGAGGTCGCGCAGCTCCTGGTCGGTGCCGCCCTGGACGATGCCGAAGAGCGCGTGGCCCGGGCGCGGCACGAAGGCCGCCCGCGAGCGCTCAGCCCAGCGCAGCGAGAGCTCCATCGCGCGCGCCACCTCGGCCCTCTCGGCCGGCAGCTTGATGCACTCGTCCAGCTGCATCGTGATGGTGGCGCCCAGGAGGTGCTGGATCTCGACCGAGCGCTCGGGCGAGAGCTCGTGGCGCGAGCCGTCGAGATGCGAGCTGAAGGTGACGCCCTGCTCGCGCAGCGTCCGACGCTGGGCGAGCGACATCACCTGGTAGCCGCCGGAATCCGTCAGCACCGGCCCGTCCCAGCGCATGAAGCGGCGCAGGCCGCCCAGCCTTGCGATCCGCTCGGCCCCGGGCCGCAGCATCAGGTGGTAGACATTGCCCAGGATGATCTCGGCTCCGGTGCCGCGGACCTGCTCCACGGTCATCGCCTTGACGGTGGCGGCCGTGCCGACGGGCATGAAGGCCGGCGTCTCGATCGTGCCGTGCGCGGTGGTGAGCCGGCCCCGTCGGGCGGCGCCGTCACGGGCCAGGAGCTCGAGCGCGAAGCCGGTCATGCACCCTCCACGCGGTCGATCAGGCAGGCGTCGCCATAGCTGAAGAAGCGATAGCCCCGGGCGATGGCGTGCGCGTAGGCGGCCTGCATGCGCTGGGTGCCGGCGAAGGCGCAGACCAGCATGAAGAGGGTCGAGCGCGGCAGGTGGAAATTGGTGAGCAGGCGGTCGACGACACGGAAGCGATAGCCCGGCGTCACGAAGAGCCGGGTGTCGCGGGGGCCGATCCTCAGCCTGCCATCCTCGTCGGCGGCGCTCTCCAGGGTTCGCAGCACGGTGGTGCCCACGGCGACCACGCGCCCACCCGCCTTCCGCGTCGCCTCGATCGCCTGCGCTGCGGCCTCCGGCACCTCGCACCATTCGGCATGCATCGCATGCGCCTCCGTGTCCTCGACCTTGACCGGCGCGAAGGTGCCGAGGCCGACATGGAGGGTGACGAAGCTCCGCGCGACGCCCTGGCTGTCGAGCCGAGCCATCATCGCCTCGGTCAGGTGCAGCGAGGCGGTGGGCGCCGCGACCGAGCCGTCCTGGCGGGCGAAGATGCTCTGATAGTCGACGAGATCCTTCGGATCACCGCCGCGCGGCCGCCGGATGTAAGGCGGCAGGGGCATCGCACCCTCGCTTCGGATCGCCTCCAGCAGCGCCGTGCCGCCGAGGCCGAAGCCCAGCAGGATGCGGCCGTCGGGCGCCTTCTCGCGCACCTCCGCTGCGAGCGCCGGTGCCAACGCCACCTGGTCGCCCGGGCGCAGCCGCTTGCCGGGCCGTGCCAGCGCCCACCACGCATCGTCGCCGGCGGGCGCGACGAGCGTCACCTCGACCGCGACGTCGCCACGGCGGCCGAAGAAGCGCGTCGGCAGCACCCGCGTGTCGTTGAGCACCAGGAGATCGCCGGGGTGGAGCAGGTCAGGGAGGTCGGCGATGGTCCGGTCCGCGAGCTGTCTGCGCCGACACAGAGCAGCCGCGCCGCCTCGCGCGGCTGCGCCGGCTCCTGGGCGATCAGCTCGGGCGGCAGGGAGAAATCGAAAAGATCGACGCGCACGCTCAGGGCCGGGGCAGGGCCGGGAGGATGTCGGTGTGGATGAAGTCGTTGCCCTTGAACAGCAGCGGCTGCGCGCTTGCCGCGGTCTCGCTCTGCGGGCAGAGGGTAACGGCCGACATGCCAAGAATCATTTCGGCATGCCATGCTCGTCGTAGAGCAGCTCTGCCGGGTCTGCCGAACGGTGCGGCTCCGTGAGCCGGGCATTGCAGTCGCGGCCGATGACGAGCAGCGCCTCGGCAAGGCCGCCGGGCCGCGCAGGAGCGGCCCCGCTCACCACCGTTGCCTCGCTCTCGCCTCTCGGCATGGCCGGCTTCCGGGCGAGAGCCCACCTCTCCTTGACCGTGCTGTTCAACGCCATGCCGGCCGCCATGCTTCCACTACAGCTCTTCCATGCTACCTCGCCCCGCACGCGCATACCAGCGCCTGCGGGAGGAGCCAGCCTGGACGATCGGGCTACGGCGTCCCGTAGCCCCGTTTCGCCACCTCTCTAGAGCTGCTCGACGCTGCCCAGGTCCCAGGTCGAGCCTGGCGGGTTCTCGCCGATGCGGACCGTCTTCTCGTCAACGAAACGGTAAGGCGGGACGGGCAGATTGTAGGGCGCGGGCACGCCCGAGAAGACGCGGCCGGCAAAGTCGTACTTGGAGCCGTGGCAGGGGCAGAAATAGCCGCCTGGCCAGTCCGCCGTGATCGTCCCGGCCTCGGGTCGCAGCTCGGGCACGCAGCCGAGATGGGTGCAGATGCCGACGAGCACCGCGTACTCGGGCTGGAGCGAGCGATGCCAGTTGTCGGCATAGGCAGGCTGTTGGCGGGCGGAAGAGTTGGGATCGCGCAGGCGACCCAGGAGGCTCTTGCTCTGCAGCAGCTCCAGCATGGGCTTCGTGCGCCTGAGGAGGAACATCGGCTTGGCACGCCAGCTGATGACGATCTGCTGACCTTCCTCGATCTTCGAGACGTCGACGTCGAGGGGAGCGCCCTGGGCGATGACGTCGGCCGAAGGCTGCATCTGATCGATGAGCGGCCAGACGAGGCTCGCGCCGCCGACCACGACGGTGGAGATGGTCAAGAGCTCGAGAAAGTCGCGCCGCGTTCCGGTGCCGGCCTCGTGCGCGGCGCTGCCGCTCCCGCTCTGGACGCTGCCAGCATCCGAGGACACGCTGCTCGTCATTCTCTCCTCCACGCTCGATGCCGCCGCTCCGGCGCGCCGATACGCTCCGGTGCCCTAGAAGGCGAGCCAGAACATATCCCCATCAGGTGAGAACACCAGCGAGGAAGCAGCGGCGCAACGTCGCCCCAAGAGGTAAGACATGGTGCGGTGCGGTCAACGAGAAAGTGTCATCGCCATATCGACCGCAGGGCGACGAATCGGCTACACCACGGCACCGTCGCGGCGCCCGTTCGAGCGCCACAAGCGGCGGGCTCTCTCAGGCGGTGGAGCGGCACGAGACATGCGGCAGAGGTGCCACGGGTTGGCCGACACGATCCGGCGGGCGCCGATCCTCGTCCTGGCTCTTATCGGGTGGCTCCAGGCGCCGCACGCTCAGGCGGCACAGCAGGAAGCGCTCGACAGCTGCCGGTCGATGGTCGAGCCCGAGCTGCGGCACGCCGGCAAGGCCGCCGTCGGCCTCGCGATCGACGACAAGAAGATGCTTCTCGAGACGGTCAAGGGCGCCATCGGCGATCAGGCGGTCACGGCCGTCCTTTCGGCGCCGGGCGACATCCAGCGCTCGGGCGAGCCCGACACCGAGGTGCGGCTCATCTGCCTCGTCGGGCCGGGCGACACCGCGCTTTTCGCGCATCTCGTGCGGACGGGTCCGGTCTCGTCGCTCGAGGTCTGCTACTCGCGCTCGTCGGTTAGGCTCGACATCGCACCCTGCCTCGAGGGTGCCCTGAAGACGGCCGAGCAGGCGATGGACGGGCAGCTTCAGGCGGCGCGCAAGGATGCCGCCGATCTGGACAAGGTCACGGGACGGACGCACACGGCAGCGGCGCTCGAGGCGAGCCAGCGGGCGTGGGTCGCGTACCGCGACGAGGAATGCCACAGGCGCTCGGCGCTGGTCGCCGGCGGCACCGGCGAGGGCGATATCGGCCTCGCCTGCCGGGTCGATCTCACCAACGCCCGGGCGGCCGAGCTGCGGCCGTGACCCTTCCGCTCCGCCGCCCGGCCCCGCGCCGACGCGATCCGCTCGAGGTCCTGGAAGGCGTCTTCGGCTATCCCGCCTTCCGCGGGCATCAGCAGGCCGTCATCGAGCATGTGCTGGACGGCGGCGATGCGCTGGTCCTGATGCCGACGGGCGGCGGCAAGTCGCTCTGCTATCAGGTGCCGGCGCTCTGCCTCGATGGGCTCACCGTCGTGGTCTCGCCGCTGATCGCGCTGATGCAGGACCAGGTGGCGGCGCTCGAGCAGCTGGGCGTTCGGGCGGCCGCCCTCAACTCGGCGCTGCCCTTCGATGCCCAGCGTCGGGTCGAGCGGGCGATGGCGGAAGGCGCCCTCGACCTCGTCTATGTGGCGCCCGAGCGGCTCCAGGCGCCGGGCTTTCTCGACCTCCTGGCGCGCTGCCCCCTGGCGCTCTTCGCGATCGACGAGGCGCACTGCGTCTCGCAATGGGGGCACGATTTCCGGCCCGACTATCTCGAGCTCACCTGCCTGCACCGGCGCTTCCCCGCCGTGCCGCGCCTGGCGCTCACCGCGACCGCCGACGCCCCGACCCGCAAGGACATCGTCGAGCGCCTGGAGCTGGGCGCCGGCCGCGTCTTCGTCGCCGGCTTCGATCGCCCCAATATCCGCTACCGGGTGGCGCTCAAGAACAACCCGCGTCGCCAGCTCCTGGACTTCGTGCGCCGGGAGCATGCCGGCGACGCCGGCATCGTCTACTGCCTCTCCCGCGCCAAGGTCGACGCGACCGCGGCCTGGCTCGGCGAGCAGGGTGTGTCGGCGCTGCCCTACCATGCCGGCATGCCGCCCGAGGCGCGCGCCTCGAACCAGGAACGCTTCCTCCGCGAGGAGGGGGTGGTGATGGTGGCGACCATCGCCTTCGGCATGGGCATCGACAAGCCGAACGTGCGCTTCGTCGCCCATCTCGACCTGCCGAAAAGCCTCGAATCCTACTACCAGGAAACCGGCCGTGCCGGGCGCGACGGGCTGCCCTCCGACGCCTGGATGGTCTACGGCTTGGAGGACATCGCCAAGCTCAGGGCGCTCGCGGGCCGCAGCGAGGGCGACGTCCGCCAGCGCGAGGCCCAAGGCCAGCAGCCCGATCGCCAGCGCATCGACCATCAAAAGCTCGACGCGATGCTCGGCTACTGCGAGACGACCCGCTGCCGGCGCCAGGTTCTGCTCGGCTATTTCGGCGAGAGCCTGGCCCGGCCCTGCGGCAACTGCGACACCTGCCTCGAGCCCGTCGCCACCTTCGACGGCACCGAGCTCGCCCAGAAGGCCCTTTCGGCCGTCTACCGCACGGGCCAGCGTTTCGGCGCAGCCCACCTGGTCGACGTGCTGCGCGGCGAGACGAGCGAGCGCGTGAGCACGCTGGGCCACGACCGGCTCTCCGTCTTCGGCGTCGGTCGCGACCTCGATGCCGTGGCCTGGCGCTCGGTGCTGCGCCAGCTCGTGGCCCAGGACCTCGTCGTGGTCGATGTCGAGGGCCATGGTGGCCTCCATCTCGGCGCCGACTGCCGTCCTGTCCTGCGCGGTGAGCGGCGGATCGAGCTGCGCCACGACCCGAGGCCGGCCCGCGCCACGGCGGCGCGTCGCGGCGCCCGGCCCGAGCGCCAGGCGCTCGATCCCGCGGCCGACGCCCTGTTCCAGGCCCTGCGCGCCCGCCGCCTCGAGCTCGCGCGCGCCCAGGGCGTGCCGCCCTATGTGATCTTCCACGACGCCACGCTCGTCGCCATCGCCGAGCGGCGCCCGCGCAGCGAGGCCGAGCTCGACCACATACCGGGCCTCGGCCGCAGCAAGATCGAGCGCTACGGCGGCGTCATCCTCGAGGTGGTCGAGGCGTCTGCGGACGGGTAGGCTGACCTGGTGCCGCCGGGTCCAGGCCCGGCGCCGATCTGGAGGGTGGACGCCATGGATATGACGACCGAGGCCATCACCGACCCCGGTGACCTGCGGAGCTATTACGGCACGGTGCATCCTCTGGCGGAGCGGAAGGTGCTTCCGCAGCTCGACGCCCACTGCCGGAAATTCATTGCCCTCTCGCCCTTCGCGGTGCTGGCCACGAGCGACGGCAAGGGCGGGGTCGACGCCTCGCCGCGTGGCGACGCGCCGGGCTTCATCGCCGTGCTCGACGACAGGACGCTGCTCCTGCCCGATCGCCCGGGCAACAACCGGGTGGACAGCTACGGCAACATCCTGGCCTCGCCCGGCATCGGGCTTTTGTTCTTTGTGCCGGGCGTCAACGAGACGCTGCGCGTGAACGGCGATGCGACCGTCGTCACCGACCATGCGCTCCTGGCCCCGCTGGCCGCGCACGGCAAGGAGCCCCGCGCCGGCCTTCTCATCGCCGTCAAGGAGGCCTTCTTCCACTGCAGCAAGGCCCTGATCCGCGGCCGGCTGTGGGATCCCGCGACGCAGGTGCCGCGCTCGACCTTCCCCTCGCTCGGCCGCATCATGGCCGACCAGACCGCCAGCATGCCCGAGGACGAGGCCGAGGCGCTCGTCCAGGAGAGCATCCGCGACAAGCTCTACTGAGCCTTTCGGCGGCAGCCGTCTCGACCTGGCAGGGGGACACGCGGAGCGCACTCCGGGCCCCCGAAGCGCGCGGTCCAGCCGGACGGCGGCAGAAAGATCGAGGTCGAGGGCTCGGTGCCACGCGCCGTTGTCGAGCATGGCAAAGCCGCCCGCGGGCGCCCTTCGTCATCGGATCGCGAGCTGCACGATCTTGCCGCGCTCGAGCCCGAAGGCGTAGCGAAGATGTGCCGGGCTTCCCTTGAAGTTGCCCGAGACGAGGCCGGTGACGAGAGTCTTGCCCTCCACCTCGGCCACCTCGACGACCTCTACCGTGACCAGGTATTTCCTGGTCGTTTCTTCCATCCATGCCCGAATGGCATTGAGGCCCTGTCTCTCCTGGCCCTCGTCGTGAACGACCGCCGTCTCGGCGAAAGGCTCGAGCATGGCGTCGATGTCGTGACGGTTCTTTGCCGCGAAGTAGGCCTCGAGGGGCTCCGGTAGCGCTGCCGACATGTCCGTTCCTTCGGCCGATCGGAAGAGCCTGGGTCTGCTCGTGATCGGCGCCTCTGGTTGTACCGGCCGAAGGGTGGGGCTACGCTTACGCGATGACAAGAACGCACGAAAAAGTTGGGTACTTACCCGAAGGTAAGGACGCTGAGCTGACGCCCGGCTCCGCTGCCGCGCGGGTCGAGGAGGCGCTGCGCTTCCTCGAGGGGCGTTGGAAGCTCGTGATCCTTTTCCGTCTCTTCGGGGGCAAGGTTCTGCGCTTCTCGGATCTCGAGCGCGCGATCCCGGCGATCTCCCAAAAGATGCTGATCCAGCAGCTGCGCCAGATGGAGAGGGACGGCATCGTGCGCCGCACCGTCCATCCGCAGGTGCCGCCCAAGGTCGAGTACTGCCTGACCGACTGGGGCCAGGCCCTCTGTCCGGCGCTGGATGCCCTGCTGAGGTGGGCGGCCCTGCGCGAGGACGCTCCCGGCCCCGACGCGAGGCCGCTGGGCGAGACGGCAGAGGACGGCGACGGCCCGGGCGCGTCCTGACGGAGAATCGCCATCGGCAGCATCCCGGCCGGAACGATCCGCCGCGCTTGCATGTTGCACTGCAGCAGCCTCCCGCTGCACCACCCCACAGCTTCGATGAGGGCCCGATGGCGCAGACCCACAAGAGCAGCTCCGAGAAGGCGACCGAGACCATGAAGACGGCCGCCGACCGTGCGACAGACATGGCGCGCGAGACCACCGACAACGTCCAGAGCCTGACGGCTCGCGGCGCCCAGAACGCGCGCACCGCCACCGAAGGCGCCGCCCAGCTCCAGCGCAGCCTGGCCCACAGCGCCGCCGGAGGCTCGGACGAGCTCGGCCGCATGATGGTCGATGCCATGAAGGAGCAGACCGAGCACAATCTCAAGACGATGACGGCCCTCTACGCCACCGTCGACTGGGACCAGGTCATGAGGGCCGTGGACTGGCAGGGTGTCGCCCGGGTCCAGGGCGAGTTCCTGCGCGTCAGCATGATGCGGGCGGCGGCGATCACCCGTCGCTACCTCGAGGTCAGCCAGTCGATGATGGCCGAGGGTGCCTCGGCGATGCAGCGTCAGGCCAAGAAGACGGCGTGACGCCGCCGTCTCCGCAGGGCGAGCCCTCCCTCGTCGCCGGGTCGCCCGAGGACGCGGCCCCGGCAGAGGATGACGGCTGCCGGCGGGGGCCATCTAGGCCATGCATTGTGTCGCCCGAGGCGCTAGGCTCTGTGGTGGTGCTGCCCGTCCATCCAGAACTGCCTGAGCGGCCACGCTGCAGCGCAACGAACCAAGGAGAGGCACGACAATGCTTGGCTTGATCCTTTTTCTCATCATCGGTGCCGTCGCCGGCTGGCTCGCGGGCAACATCATGCGCGGCGGCGGCTTCGGCCTCCTCGGCAACATC
Organism: uncultured Alphaproteobacteria bacterium; assembly: GCA_963735065.1. GTDB lineage: Bacteria > Pseudomonadota > Alphaproteobacteria > Geminicoccales > Geminicoccaceae > CAVTJL01. The sequence continues at coordinate 213,507 of CAVTJL010000004.1, forward strand.
GTCGTCGGCATCATCGGCTCGCTGATCGGCGGCTTCGTGCTCGGGCTGCTCGGCTTCACCGCCTACGGCCTCATCGGCAGCCTCATCACCGCCGTCATCGGCGCGGTGATCCTCCTCTACATCGTGAGCCTGCTGAAGCGGGCCTAGGCGCGCGACGAGAAGCAGCTTCTGGATCACGGCGTTACCGAGGCCGGCTCATGCCGCATCGGGGCACCTGATGCGGCATGAGCGGCCGCGTCAGCGGCGACCTGCGAGAGCGCGGCTTCCCAAGGCAATTGCTATCGCGACGGCGATCAGAACGGCCGCGACCGCGAAGGTCACCTGCATGCCGGCCGCGGCATCATGGCGAGCGGCCGTCGTCAGGGCGCTCGTCCCGGCGGTGCCGGCGAACACCGCGCCCATGACGGATGCGCCCGTGATGAGCCCGAGATTTCGCGACAGGCTGAGCATGCCGGCGATGACGCCTCGTTGACCTTGAGGAATATCCCTCATGACGGAGGTGTTGTTGGCCGCCTGGAACAGCTGGTAGCCGGGCGTCAGGATGATGATGGCGGCAAGGTAGCCCGCGACGCCGAGCCTCGCCGGAAGCACGGCCAGCGCAACGGCGCCGCATGCCATCCCCGCAAGCCCGAGGATGATCATGAGGCGCGTGCCCAGGCGGTCCACGACACGGCCAGCCGGAATGCCGCTCATGATGGAGATCGTTGGGCCAACCGACATGGTGGCTCCGACGATGGCCTCGTTGAGCCCGAGCCCGCGAGCGAGGAAGAACGGCCCGACCACAAGGGTCGCCATCATCACCGTGGCGACGATGCCATTCGTGGCCAGGCTGGCGCTCAGCGGCGCATCGCGGAAGGTCTCCAAGCGGATCAGCGGTGACGCTGCCCTCGCTTCCGCGAGCAGGAAGCTTACGACCCCGAGGGCGGCAGCGACCAGCAGCGCCAGATTGAGGGTGCCGAACCGGCCGCGCCCGATCGTCATCGCGAGCGCGTAGCTCGCCAGCGTCAAGGCGAGGAGCAGCGTGCCCAGAGCCGTCGAAGCCCTTCCGCTCGACCCTCGGCCTCTGCTCGGGAGCGGGCAGGAAGCGACAGGCGAGCAGGAGATTGACGATGCCCAGCGCTGCCGTGACGAGAAAGATCGCCCGCCAGCCGGGTCCGGCGATCAGCCCACCGCCGAGCGACGGGCCGAGCGCCGTGCCGATGGCGGAGACGGTCCCGAGCAGCCCCATGGCGCTGCCGGTCCTCTCCTTTGGAACCGTCTCGCCCACGAGCGCCACGGTGAGCGCCATCAAGACGGCCGCTCCGAGGCCCTGCGCCGCCCGGGCGGCGATGAGCATCCCGAGCGTGGGTGCCACAGCGCACACGGCCGAGGCTGCCGTGAACAGCAGGATGCCAGCCAGCAGCACCTTGCGCTGTCCCATCATGTCGCCCAGCCGTCCGCCGCTGACGGTCATGACGGTGATGGCGAGGAGATAGGCGAGGACGACCCACTGGACCTCTTGGAAAGAGGCCGTGAACGCCTGGGCCAACGTCGGCAAGGCAACGTTGGCGATGCTGGTGCCAAGTGAGGATAGCAGCATCGACAATGCCAGGGTGCCGAGCGTCCACCGGGCCCGGCGTGTCCTCGTCCCGTTTCCAGCCTTCGCCTCGTCATGTTCCGCGATGACCGTGCTCAACTTAAGCTCCGTTCTTCCGCGGGCCTGAAGCCCCCGCGGTCGAACAGATATCTCCTTGCGGCATATGGCGGAACGCGCACTGCCCGCACTCAATTCGTGCGTCTGGCGCTATATTGGGCCGGCATATCCGCGCTATGCTCCGTCCATGTCGCGACCCGATCTCAACCTGCTCGTCGCTCTTGACGTGCTGCTCGCGGAAGGCAGCGTCGCGCGTGCCGCCCAACGGCTACGGCTAAGTCCCTCGGCGATGAGCCGTACGCTTGCGCGGCTGCGTCGGACGACGGGCGATCCTTTGTTGGTGAGGGCCGGACGTGGCCTTGTCCCGACACCCAGGGCGCTCGAGCTCCGCGAGCAGGTCAGCCGGCTCGTGCACGACGCAGAAGCGGTCATGCGTCCTCAAGAGACGCCCGATCTCCGACAGCTCGTCCGTACGTTCACGTTGCGGACCAGCGAGGGCTTCGTGGAGACCTTCGGGCCGGGCCTCATCGCTCGCGTCTGCCGAGAGGCGCCCCGCGTGCGGCTGCGTTTCGTGGCGAAGCCGGACAAGGACACCACGCCGCTTCGCGATGGCAGCGTGGATCTGGAGACAGGCGTCGTGGGGAAGACGACAGGTCCGGAGGTTCGCGCGCGGGCGCTCTTCCAGGACCGCTTCATTGGCGTCGTTCGCACAGGCCACGCGTTGAGCAAGGGCGAGATCACGCCCGCCCGCTACGCCGCCGGCCCGCATGTAGGCGTGTCTCGGCGAGGGCTCGACCGAGGACCGATTGACGAGGCCCTGGCGCCACTCGGGCTCGAGCGGCAGGTCCTGGTGATTGTCGGCGGCTTCTCGACGGCACTCGCGCTCGCCCGGGCCTCGGACCTCATTGCCACGGTTCCCGAGCGACACACCGGAGCGTTGCGCGCCGGGATGCACAGCTTTCGCCTTCCCGTGTCGCCGCCGCAGATCACCGTCTCACTACTGTGGCATCCGCGAATGGATGCGGATCCAGCACATCGCTGGCTGCGCGGCCGGGTTTGGGAGGCCTGCGCAGAGCTGCTGGATTCTGACCGGCGGGGTGCATTGGCCCCGGGCGGGTAGAGGCGGCACGTCGACACTCTGGGCGGCCCTGGCGTCGTCGCGAGGAGACCGGCCCTCAGCCCCGATCGACCGTCCACCCGATCCGTGGCCTCGTTGAGGCTTAGCGGTTTCGGATGGTGGCCTTCGGCGGCCCATGGCGATATCATCGCAAAGAGCCTGAGGGGACCAGCAAGATCTTCCCGGGCGGCCTGCGGGAGGCACTGCGATGGATGACGCCCTTTACGGCTCGCGCAACAACAAAGGCGATTGGACGCCCTCCAAGCGGGTGGCCTATCCGCCTCTCTTCGTCTGGCCGGCACGGCCCGCGGCTGCGCTCCGGTGGCTCGTCAGCTTCCAGGGCTACATCGTCCCGTGGAATCTTTTCTACGCGCTGGTGGCGATCGCCGCCTGGCTCTACCTGACGCCGCCGATGGAGACCATGCGCAGCCTGGCACCGGGCTGGATCGCCTTCATCCTCGTCCGCAATGCCGCTCTCACGCTCGCCTTCTACGGCGCCTGGCACCTTTGGCTCTATGTCCAAAAGGCGCAGGGCACGAGCTTCAAGTTCAACGCCCGCTGGCCGTCGACGGGCAGCGCCGCCTTTCTCTTCCGCAACCAGACCATCGACAACATGATCTGGACCCTGGCCAGCGGCGTCACGATCTGGACCGCCTACGAGGTCCTCACCATGTGGGCCTTCGCCAACGGCCGCATTCCCTATCTCGACCTCCGCGCGCACCCGGTCTACGCGATCGTCCTGATGCTATTGATCCCGCTGATGCGCGAGTTTCACTTCTACGTCGTGCACCGGGCACTGCACTGGCCGCCGCTCTATCGGGTGGCGCACAAGCTCCATCACTACAACGCCAATCCCGGCCCCTGGTCCGGCCTCTCGATGCACCCGATCGAGCATCTCCTCTACTTCTCGGGTGTGCTCATCCACTGGATCGTGCCCTCGCACCCCATGCACGCGATGTTTCATCTGTTCCATGCGGGCCTCTCGCCGGCGCATGGTCATGCGGGCTTCGACCGGGTCGTGCTCGGCAAGGACAGCGCCCTGGCTGTTCCCTGCTTTGCCCACTACCTTCACCACAAATATTTCGAGTGCAATTACGCCGACGGCGCCATCCCGCTCGACAAGTGGTTCGGCACCTTCCACGACGGCTCGCCCGAGGCGTATCAGCGGCTGAGAAAGCGCATGCCGGTCGGCGCCCGCGTCCGCTAGAAGGCCGAGAAGGCAGCAGCGGCGCGGCGGAGCGCTCGTCCCCGCCGTCAGTGCACCAGCGGGCCGCTCGCCTTCTTCCACGCATCGATGCCGCCCTGGAGGTGGCAGGCCGAGGCGAGCCCGGCATCCTGCGCCGCCTGCGTCGCCATGGCCGAGCGCTCGCCGAAGGCGCAGTAGAACAAAAGGCGCTTGCTCGTCGACCTTGCGAGCTCGTGCAGCATGCCGCCCGCCGTGAGGTTCTCCTGCAGCGCCGTGTAGGGCACGTGGAGCGCTCCGGGGATGACGCCGTGTCGCTCCCGCTCCGAGCGCTCGCGCAGGTCGATGAGGGCCACGTCGGGCTTGCCCACGAGCGCCATCGCCTGCTCGGCCGTGACCGCCCACCCGCGCCGCGCGATCTCCTCCTGATGGAGCCCCACCCTCATGTTGGCCGGCACGGCCACGTCCATCATCTTCGGGTTGGCGAGCTTCAGGTTGTTCATCAGCTCGACATATTCCTCCACGGATTTGACCTGCAGGCGCGGATTGAAGGCCTTCTCCTCCCCGATCGTCGAGACGGTGTCGCCCTTGTAGTCGTGGGCCGGATAGACCAGCGTCTCGTTCGGGAGCTTGAGCAGGCGGCCGAAGATCAATTCGTACTGGTCGCGCGGATCGCCGTTCTGGAAATCGGTCCGGCCCGTGCCGCGGATGAGCAGCGTGTCGCCGGTGAAGACCCGGTCGGCCATGATGAAGCTGTAGGAATCGTCCGTGTGGCCGGGCGTGTAGATCGCGTCCAGCGCAAGGCCCTCGATGGTGAGCTTGTCGCCGTCGGCGAGCCGCATCGAGACGATGTCGGCCTTGGTCTGCTCGCCCATCACGGTGACGCACCGCGTCTTGTCGCGCAGCGCCCCCAGGCCCGTGATGTGATCGGCATGGAGGTGGGTGTCCACCGCCTTGACGAGCTTGAGATCGAGCTCGCGCACGAGCTGGAGATAGCGGTCGACCTTCTCCAGCACCGGATCGATGATCAGGGCCTCGCCGCCACGGCGGCTGGCGAGCAGGTAAGAATAGGTGCCCGACACCTGCTCGAAGAGCTGACGGAAGATCATCGTCGTTCCCTCGTCGACGTCCGTTGCCGTGCCGCCGTCATGCGCCGGCGCCCGTCCGAATGCGGCAGGCTCCCTCGCCACGTGGCGAGTGCTTCGCCACGCATAAGCCTGCTCCCTTGCCTCCTTCCGGTCAATTGAGAGGCGGGCCGCTTGTCCGCTGCGCGTGGGGCATCGCCGATCACGCTATCCCGTCTGGATGGCCGGGCAGGGATCGGATACATTACACCTTCGCCATAGATTAGTGGGGGCTGAGCCATGTCAGCGCAGACAAGCGAGCACAGCTGCTGTGGGCCGGGCTACGAGTCGCCGGCCGCTGCAATGCAGGCGCCACGCGAGAAGCTCCTCTACGTCATCGGGCTCTACACCGGCACCGGGGTGGATGCGCCCGACTATCTGGCAACCGTCGATGTCGATCCGTCGAGCCCGACCTACGGGCAGGTCGTGCATCGGCTGGAGATGCCCAACAAGGGCGACGAGCTGCACCATTTCGGCTGGAACGCCTGCAGCTCCTGCCACGGGGACGCCACCGCAGAGCGGCGCTTCCTGGTGGTGCCGGGCTTCAAGTCGAGCCGCTTCCATATCGTCGACGTCGCAGACCAGCGGGCGCCGAGGCTGCACAAGGTCATCGAGCCCGGGGAGATCGTGGCGAAGACCGGGCTCACAGCACCGCACACCGTCCATTGCCTGGGCAAGGAGATCATCGTCTCGATGCTGGGAGACGCCGAGGGCGAGGGCCCGGGCGGCTTCCTCACCATGGACCAGAGCTTCGAGGTCACCGGCCGCTGGGAAGCCGACCTCGACGGGATGAAGTACGGCTACGACTACTGGTACCAGCCGCGCCACAACGTGATGGTGTCCTCCGAGTTCGGCGCGCCCAACGCCTTCTTCCCCGGCTTCCAGCTCGATGACGTGGCGGCCGGGCGCTACGGTCAGCGCCTCTATTTCTGGGACTTCGAGAAGAGGCAGATCCAGAAGACCCACGATCTCGGGCAGGACGGCTTGGTGCCGCTCGAGGTGCGCTTTCACCACGATCCCGACAGCACGCACGGCTATTGCGGTGTGGCGCTCTCCTCGAACGTCTGGCACTGGCACAACAACGGCGTCGGCTGGGAGCTCGAGAAGGTCATCCAGGAGGAGCCCGTCGAGGTCGAAGGGTTCCCGATCCCGCTGCCGCCCTTGATCACCGACATCCTGATCTCGATGGACGACCGGTTCATGTACTTCTCGAACTGGCTCCATGGCGACGTCAGGCAGTACGACATCAGCGACCCCTCGAAGCCCAGGCTCGCCGGACAGGTCTGGATCGGCGGGCTTCTGGGCAAGGCCAAGGAGGTGAACGGCCACGCCATCGCCGGCGGACCGCAGATGCTGCAGCTCTCCCTCGATGGGAAGCGCCTCTACTGCACGACCAGCCTGCTCTCGAGCTGGGACAACCAGTTCTATCCCGGCATGGACAAGCAGGGCTCCTGCCTTCTCCAGATCGACTGCGACACGGAGAAGGGCGGGCTCAAGGTCAATCCCGGCTTTTTCGTCGACTTCGGCAAGGAGCCCAAGGGACCCGCCCGGGCGCACGAGATGCGCTATCCGGGCGGCGACTGCACATCGGACATCTGGCTCTAAGGCAGGGCGCGAAAGGGCGGGGGAGAAGCAAGAGGATGGCGAGCGCGTTCGAGCGTTGCGGTGGCTTTGCGACCGTGCGGCGGGTCGTCTCCGCCTTCTACGACCGCGTCCTCGCCTCGCCCGATCTCGGCCGCTATTTCGAGAACGTCGACATGCGGACGCTGATCGACCACCAGACGAAGTTCGTCTCCTTCGTCATGGGTGGGCCGACCAGCGTCGCCGACCGCACGCTCGAGCGGGCGCACGCCTCGTTGGGCATCACCCGCGGCGAGTTCGCCGAGCTCATGGGGCTGCTGCGCGATACGCTCGAGGAGTTCGATTTCGCGCGCGAGGACATCGAGCTCATCCTCGATGAGGTCCGCCGGCGGGAGCATCTCATCGTCCGGGCAGGCTGAGAGCATGACGGACCCGGTGCCGCACCGCCAGATCCTGCAGGGGATCGGCCTCGCCGTTGCCCTCGTCGATCCTGAGAGCTGGGCCGTGCTCTTCGAGAACGCCCGCTTCTTTCAGTGGTTCGAGCCGCCCGAGGAGCCGGACGCGCCGCTCGATCGTCGCATCCCCAAGCTGGATGCTGCCAAGCTTCGCGACCGCATAGGCCAGGGCAGGGCCTACAGCCTCGAGACCGAGGTTCGCAAGGGGCCCCGCACCATCAGCCTCGTCGTCGAGGTCAAGGCCGAGACCTTCGGCGAGCAGCCCTGCCTCGTGGTCGAGGCGCGCGACGTCTCGAAGCAGCGCGAGGCCGAGCACATGCTCGATTCCTATGCGCGCATGGTCGAGAAAAACACCCGCGACCTGCAGAAGGAGAAGGAGCGGGTCGAGAAGCTCCTGCTCAACATCATGCCGCGCTCGGTCTACGAGGAGCTGAAGGACTTCGGCACGACGACCCCGCAGCGCTTCGAGCAGGCCTCGATCCTGATGCTCGATTTCGTCGGCTTCACCGAGATGGCGATCGCATCCGACCCGAGCGCCACGATCGCCGAGCTCAACGACATCTTCTCGGCCTTCGACCGCATCGTCGAGCTTTTCGGCTGCGAGCGCCTGAAGACGATCGGCGATGCCTACATGGCCGTCGCCGGCCTGCCCGAGGCCAATCCCGAGCATGCCGTCAACATCGCGAAGGTGGCGCTCCGCATGCGCCGCTATCTCGAGCGCCGCAACGCCTCCCATCCCACCCGTTTCGAGTGCCGCATCGGCGTGGCCACGGGCTCGGTGATCGGCTCGATCGTCGGCATCCAGAAATATGTCTACGACGTGTTCGGCCCGGCCGTGAACCTCGCGGCGCGGCTCGAGAGCCTCTGCGAGCCGATGCAGATCATCGTCTCCGAGGCCACCTGGAAGGTCATCGGCGACGATTTCCAGCTCACCGAGCGCGACGCCGGACCCGTGAAGGGCTTCGGCATCCCCCGCCTCTTCACCCTCGAGGCCGAGACCCGCCCGGGACGCTAGGCGGGCCCAGCCGCGAGCTTCGTATGTGCCGGGACACGACCGGCGCACGAGATGCGCTATCCGGGTGGCGATGCGGCTCCAGTCTTTGCTGCGGCAGAAGGCGCGCTCGACGAGGTTGCGCAGGCGATAGGCGACCGGATCGAACGGATGGCGGGGGCTTGCGGGTCAGGTTTGTTGGGTATGACGGGCCGGGTCCCGCGATCGAGGAGCCGCTGGCGCAGAACGCTCACGATGCCGCTCAGGACACGGCGATCGTCCACCCGGCCAGCGTCCGGCTGACCTTTCGGCAGCAAGGGCTCGATGACTGCCCATCGCCGATCGTCGAGCCAAAGCTCGCGCGCCATGACCCAAGGTCCGCCATCTCAGCGCTCGAGCCAGCGTAGGATAACCCTCTCGGTCCTTTGATGGGGTTTGGAGCCTGGTCCTGCCGCGTTCGCTCAGGCCGGTGCCGGTGCCTCGCGCCGGGGCGCTGCTATCCGCCATGCGGCACTGAGCCCGACGAGGCCCAGCGGCAGGAAGATGCCGAAGATCCAGGGGGCCGCCGCTGCAGCCGTGGCCGGCGCCAGCCCACCGGCGAAACCCGCCATGTTGGCGGCCATGCCACTGATCCCGGCGCCGAGGGCGTAGCCGGCGAGCTGGCTCGAGGCCATCGCCGAGGCGCCGGTGGAGCGCTCGTCCGGCGGGAGATGCGCGATGGCACGACGCGAGACGAACGCGGCGGCGGCGCCGAAGCCGGCGCCCTGCAGGACGGCGCAGGGCAGAAGCGCGGGGAGCGGGCCGAGGGGAACGAGAATGGTGAAGCCGAGCACGCCGGCCAGGACGGTGACGGCGCCGCCGCGGATGAAGAGCGGCTCGAGCGCCGGCCGGGCACCCGCCACGAGCAGGGCCGCCACGGTCCAGCTCACCGCCTCGACCGTGATCATCAGGCCCGCCTCGACCGGCGAGGCGCCGTAGAGCGTCTCCATCAGGAGAGGCCCATAGACCGTGAACGGGATCGTCGCCATCGAGAGGGTCAGGCTCATCACGATGCCGGCACCCTGCGGCCGGCGGAGGTCGAAGGCGCCTCGTGGCAGCAGCCTCGCGCGGCTGTGGCCATCGATCCGCAGGAACGCCACGAGCAGGGCCAGGCCGAGAAGGGCCGTCGCCAGCGCCGTGAGCGCCGAGGCCTCGATGCCGGCGATGGCGATGGTCATGATCCCGGCGGAGAGCAGCAGAAGGCGCAACACCGGCGCCGCCCCGCGCTCGACGGGCGGATGCTGGCCGACCTCCAGTGTGCCTGCCGCGACCAGCGCCGCCGCTGCGCCCTGCAGGGCGAAGGCGAGGAAGGCGCCGCGCCAGTGCCCGGCCGTGGCGAAGAGGCCGCCGATCAGCGGGCCGACCAGCGCCGACACGCCCCAGACCCCGGAAAGGAGCGCCAGGAGCCGCGGCCAGGCCGCCTCATCGTAGAGGTGGAAGACGGCGACGAAGGCGGTCGCCACCAGCGAGCCGCCGCCGATGCCCTGGAGCAGCCGGCCGAGGAGAAGGATCAAGATCGTCGGTGCGACGCCGCTCAGGACACATCCGAAGGCATAGACGCAAGCTGCTCCCACGATGGCGCCGCGCAGCCCGAAGTGGCCGGCGAGACGGGCCGCGGTGATGCCGGCCACGATGGAGCCCAGCTGGTAGAGCAGCACGGGCCAGCCGATGACGGCGAGCCCGCCGATCTCGGCAACCGCGCTCGGCATCACGGTGGCGACAACGAGGGAGTCGGCGGCGTGGAGCCAGATGCAGAAGCCGAGCGCGGCAAGGCATCCCAGCCCACGTGCGCGGAGAATGTCCCGCCATCGGCCCTTCAGCGCCCCGTCGCTCATCCCTGGCCCCGGCCATTAAGCAGGTCTCGGCTTGCTAAAAGGTTGGCAATTTTAAAGCAAGCCCAATCTTGCTAATCTCCGCATAGCCCGAGCGGTGGAGTGCCGATGGTGGAGAGTCAGGATGACGTGCTGGTCTTCCTGAAACGTCGCGACGAGGCGACCACGATCGAGATCGCGCAGCACCTGGGCGTCACCGTCCAGGCGGCGCGCGAGCGGCTCGGTCGCCTCGCGGCGCGGGGGGTCCTGGGCTTCGAGGACCGAAGAGCAGGCGTGGGCCGGCCGCAGCGCCAGTGGCGGCTGGCCGAGGCGTCCGCTGCACAGTTCCCGGACAGGCACGGGCAGCTCGCCGTGGAGCTGGTCGAGGCCATCCACGAGGAGCTGGGCGAGGCGGCGCTCGACCGGGTGATCGATCGGCGCTCGATGCGCCAGCTCGCGGCCTATCGGCGGGCTTTGGCGCCCGAGCGGACGCTCGAGGCGAAGCTGACGGCATTGGCGCGGCTGCGCTCCGAGGAGGGCTACATGGCCCGCGCGGAACGGTGTGGCGACGCCTTTGTGCTGATCGAGGACCACTGCCCGATCTGCGCCGTGGCCCGCACCTGCCAGGGCTTCTGTCGCTCTGAGCTCGAGATCTTTCGCCTGGTGCTGGGAAGCGCCTGCCGTGTCGAGCGGACCGACCATCTCATCGCCGGCGCTAGGCGCTGCGCTTACCGCGTCGAGCCGTCGGAATGACGGGAATTGCGGTATCGCTCCACCCAACTTCAGGCTCTCCGTGCCGGCCGCGTCGCCCTGCGTCGCCTGGGTTCGCGCCTGCGTGTTCGGTCCCGAATTACGCTGACACTCCACTCAGTTCCCGTTTGCTGCAGCGCTTCCATTCCACGTAGACACCACGCTGAAGCTCGGTAGCGGAGAAGGGCGCCGCACAGCCGCCAGCCCCCGATCCAGCAAGCAACCGTCAGGACAAATAAAGCGCCCGTTCCGCCGTCCGCCGGCTGGTCAGGCCTGGAACCGGCTGCAGCACGCCGTTCACGCGGGTCTTGTTCCATAGGAGGAACGCGTTGGCCGCCGCGGTCGTGTTGCCGGCCAGATGCTCCCGGAGGACGGTGGAGCTGCGGAAATTCGCCGAGCCGATGTTGAAGCAGAGAGAAACCATCGCCGCGAACTGATCGTCGCTCGGGTTTTTTGTCGGTGTCGCATCCTCTACCGCCGACTCGGCGCTCACGAGATCGTCCTGCAGCGCCTGCAGGGCCTCCTCCATGGTGATGTGCATCCCCGGCTGCACACCCCGTGTGTGGCCGTAGCCGATCGTCCAGATGCCGGCGACGTCCTGATAGGCGTCGAGCTTCACGCCCTCGAAATGCTTGATCAGGTCGAGCCCCGCCTGATTGATCGCTCGCGTCATGACCTGCTCCCTCGATCACAGCCACGCCGTCCGGAGCACGGACGCTGCCGAGAATAGCACGCCATCCTCTCGTAAAATAGCCCGGGAGCTTGGTGCATTGGAGGCGAGGACGCCGCTCATCACACAGATAGCGGTCGACGCTCGGGCGAGACGAGGCCAAGCGAGCCGCGCGCGAGCGGCGAAAGGCTCTTCAATCCATGGTTGACAGAAGGGATATAGTCCGATACATAGACCCACATGCCTCGCGTGCTCACCCGTTCCCCCATCAAGATGCCCGGCACCCGCCAGTGCCGGCTCGCCCGACGTCTCGCCGCCGGTCTCTCCCCGGCCGAGATCAAAAGGCTCGACACGGCGACCGAGGAGGACATCGAGGCCTTTGTCAGCGACCGGGACCTCTCCCGCCTGGTCGAGCAGTACGCCGCCGTCCGTGATCTTCCCCTGCCCGAGCGGCAGGCCCGCCTGTTCGAGACGGCGTGGCTGGAGCTCTCGAGCCTCATCGACGTCGGCGACCGCCGCGCGATGCTCTTCGTCGTCTATCAGGCGAACCGGGCGCGGCATCCGGTGAGGCACCTCGTCAAGCTGGTGGTCGAGCGCTTCGAGAACGTGCGCCAGCCCTACGAGCGACGGGACACGCCTTCGCCCGCCGGCTCCTCGCCCGAGACGATGCAGGGCTACGGCCAGCATCCGCTGGGCCCGGCGCAGGAGGCCATCAACCGCCTCGTCGACTTTCTGCCGGCTCAGGCGGGCGAGGCTGTTCTCGTCAGGGCCGAGCTCGAGCCGGCAGCGGCCGAGGCTCCCGTCGAGGAGCCGGCCGCGGCAACCGAAGAAATTCCCCCCGGCGATGCTGGCGATCCCGCCTCCGCCGACGACGAGCCCCTTCCACCGCTCGCCGCCATGGCCCGGGCCAACCCGGCGCTGGCGGAGTGGATCATCGCGCGCATCGAGAAGCGCCTGATCGAGCTGGGCGAGCCGCCCGAGCCCGACGACCCGAGAAGGGTCGCGGGCCACAAACCCCTCGGCCCTTGAGTGACAAAAGAAAAAAGAAATCGGTGTGAGGAGCGACGTCTCGAAGCAGCGCGAGGCGGCGCCGGTGCTCGATTCCCATGCGCGGATGCAGCTGCTAGAGGGATCCAGGGCCCGTCACGGTCGGAGGGCTTCTTCGGTTCCCAGGAAACCAGACACCGGGAGCTGCGGCCATGCCGGCGGACACGGAAGGCCTCCTGACGAAGCCCCTCACATCGGACCTCTGGCCCGACCTCGAGCGCCTCTTCGGGCCCGGAGCGCGGGGCCTGCGCCGGCTGCTGGTGCATGTGGTTTCGCCTCGGCCGGCCCGAGTGGACCGCCGCCGGCCGCGGTGGCCGCAAGGTGATGTTCAAGGAGCTTGTCGAGGCCGGCCCGCCGCCGGGCCTGCTCGCCTATGCCGACGGCGTGCCCATGGGGTGGGTCGCCGTCGCCCCGCGTGACGATCACGCCCAGATCGGCCGCTCGCGCATCATGCGGCCGGTCGACGAGGCGCCCGCGCACGCCATCACCTGCTTTTATCTGGCGCCGCGCTGGCGGCGGCGTGGGCTGATGCGGCCGCTGATCGAGGCGGCAGTCGGCTTCGCGCGCGGGCAGGGTGCTGCCCTCGTCGAGGCCTATCCCTTCGACCCGCCCGCCGGCAAGCGCATCAGCGGCGGCTTTCACGGCATCGCCGGCGCCTTCGCCGACCACGGCTTCGTCGAGGTCGCCCGCCGCTCGCCGGCCCGGCCGGTGATGCGTCTGGCCCTTCAGCCCGCCTTCGCACCCGATCGCAGGAGGCCCTCGGCCGTGTAGACGCCCAGCGCCAACCAGACGAGCATGAAGGTGACGAGGCGGGCCTGGTCCAGCGGCTCGCCGAAGATCCACACACCGGCGACGAAAAGCCAGCTCGGCACGATGTAGCCCAGAAGGCCGACCGTGGTGTAGTCGAGCCGCTTCGCCCCGAAATGAAAGAGCGAGAGCGCCAGCACGGTCGAGGCGCCGCCGATGATGAGCAGAAGATCGATGAGCGGCACGGAGGGGCCGAAGACGAGCGTGCCCTCTGCCGCCGTCCAGCCGAGGACCGCCAGGCCGAAGGGCAGGGCGATCAGGCACTCGACGAACATGCCGGCGAGCGGCGCCACGGGCAGGCGCTTGCGGATCGCCCCGTAGCTGCTGAAGCTGAACGCGAGGAAAAGCGCCAGCAGCGGCAGGTGGTCCTGCCTGAGGAGAAGGTTGAGGACGGCCAGGATGGCGATGCCCACCGCCACCCACTGCCCCGGCCGCAGGCGCTCGCCCAGGAAGATCATGCCGATCGCGACCGAGACGATCGGCCCGAGGAAGTAGCCGAGGCTCGCCTCCAGCACGCGGTTCTGCACGACGGCCAGCACGTAGACCAGCCAGTTGGCCATGATCAGCGCCGCCGTGACGAGCAGCACCGCCATCGACCGGCGGTCACGCAGGGCGGCCAGCACCTGACGCCCGAGCCCGCCGAAGGGCAGGCAGCACAAGAGCGCCACGATCGACCACAGCGACCGCTGCGCCACGATCTCGAGCGGCCCCACCTCGGTCAGCGCCTTGAAAAGAAAAGGATAGGCGGCCCAGATGAGGAAGCATCCGCCCATGGCCGCAAGGCCGACGCGTGGCGTGCCGGCGGCGTGCTCGTGCAGCGTTCGCGCCGTCATGTGGGCCCACCGGCCGCGAGCCGCTCGGCCTCGGCAAGATCCTCGGGCGTGTTGACGTTGAGGAAGGGATCGATGGGGGTGGTCGCGAAGGAGACGGTCGCGAGGCGGTAGCGCCGGGTCCAGGCGTCGATCTTGCGGAGACCCTCGCCCACGAGGGCGGCGCGAAGCTCGTCACGAAGGCGCACCGGCCACAGGCCGAAGACCGGATGCGTGCGCCCCCCCGACGCGGCGCAGGCGAGATCGGCACCCTCGGCCTCGGCCGTCTCCACCAGCCGCGTCACGAGATCGATGGGGAGGAAGGGCGTGTCGGTTGCGATCGAGACGAGCCAGGGAAGGTCCGGCCGCTCGGCCGCGGCCCAGTCGAGCCCGGCCAGCACCCCGGCCAACGGCCCCGCGAAGCCCGGCACGCCGTCGGCCACGACGGGCAGCCGGAAGCCCTCGAAGCGCGCTGGATCGCCGTTGGCGTTGAGCACGATCCCGCCCACCTGCGGGCGCACCCGCCGGGCGACGTGCTCGAGCAGCGTTCGCCCGCCGAGCCGGCGCAGGCATTTGTCGCCGCCCCCCATCCGACGCGCCTGCCCGCCGGCGAGGAGAAGCGCCAGGACCTTCTTGCTCGTTGCCATGCTCCCCGATCCCCAGAGCGGAACGACCCGCGATGATCGGGCCATTCCACAGGAAACGGGCGACGGATGGAACGGCCATCCCGGCCGTGCCGGAGGGGCCCAACTGAGCCTTGCCGCAGACGGCATGCAGGTGCTCACCGGAACGCTAGGCGCTTGCCCTTCGGTGGGGCTATCGTCCCCGGCCCGGTCGGGAGGAGGAGACTGGCGCTCCTGTCCGGCCGAGATGCTGGCAACAACCGGTCGAGGGCATGGCAGTCTTGGCCCAATCCTGGCTCGCGCGCCACCGCGCCCGCCTCTGGCTTGCGGCGCGCATGATGATCTCGGTGACGCTGACCTATGCGCTGGCCGCAGGTCTCCATCTCGCGCAGGGCTACTGGGCCGTCCTCACGACCATCATCGTCACCCAGAACAGCGTCGGCGGCTCCCTGAAGGCGGCGATGGACCGCTTGGCCGGCTCGATCTGTGGCGCGCTGGTCGGTGCCGTCGTGGCGATCCTGATCCCGCACCATGCGCCGCTGGAGCTCGGTCTCGCCCTTGTCGTCGCGCTGACGCCGCTCGTCCTGCTGACCGCCTACGTTCCGAGCTACCGCATAGCGCCCATCACGGCGATCATCGTGATGCTGAGCACGGGCTCCGCGACGCTGGGCCCGCTCGACTACGCGCTCGACCGCGTGCTCGAGATCATGCTCGGATCGGTCGTGGGCGTGGTGGTGTCCCTGCTCATAGCGCCCGCCCGGGCGCACGAGCAGGTGCGCGAGGCAGCGGCCGAGGCCGCCCTGATGCTGGCGCAGGTCATGACGGGGCTGGCGCCCGCGGTGCGCACCGGCGCCCCGGATCTCGGCACGACCCCGACGCGCCTGCAGGCCACGCTCAGCCGCCTCGGCACCGCCGCCCAGGAAGCTTCCCGGGAGCGCCGCAGCCGACTGTCCGACCATCCGGACCCGGAGCCTCTGTTTCGCACGCTGAGACGGCTGCAGCACGACGTCATGGCCCTGAACCGGATGTTCGGAACGCCCTGGCCCGATCGTGTCGACCAGGTGCTGGCGCGGCCATGGTCGACCTGCGCGCTCGCCGTCGCTGAGGAGCTGCGTGCGCTCGCAGCCGTGCTGCCGGCGCGGCGGCAGCCGCCCGACACGGCGGGGCGGCACGCTGCGGTGGCCGACCTCATAGCGGCGATCGAGGGTGCTCGTCGCGAGGGCATCACTCGCGAGCTTCCGACCGACGCCGTCGGGCGCATCCTCGGCACGGCGTTCAGGATCGAGCAGCTGCAGAGCGATCTGGACGATCTGATCGAGCGGACGCGCGGCGTGGCCTTGTCGCCGGCATAGCCGGACGCGATGAGCACGGGCTCCGGAGGCTCCCTACGCCTCCAGGGCTGCGAGGCGCGCCTTGAGCTGCGGGGTCGCGAAATCGAGGAACGCGCGCAGCTTGAGCGGCAGCAGCCCGCCGCCGAGGCGCACGAGGCTGACCGGCCAGGGCGCGGGCTCGAACGCCTCGAGAACGATCTCGAGCGCGCCGAGGCGCACCGCGTCGGCCACCTGGTAGGAGAGAAGGCGCGTGATGCCGAGCCCGGCCATGGCCGCGTCGGCCGCCGCCTCGGCCGTGGTCACGGTGAGGCGCGAGTGGATGCGGACGGAGGAGGCGGCCTTGCCCTCGCCAAACGTCCACAGCTCGGGCGAGGTCAGCCCCTGGAAGGTGATGCAGGCGTGCGCGGCAAGATCGGCCGGTGTCTGCGGTCGGCCGTGTCCGGCCGCATAAGCGGGGCTGAGGCAGGTGACGCGGCGGATCTGGCCGAGCCTCGTTGCCACGAGGCTGCTGTCGGGCAGGGCGCCGATCCGCACGGCGACGTCGATGGGCTCGGCCAGGAGGTCGACCAGGCCGTCGGCCAGCATCAGCCGGATGTCGACCTCGGGAAACGCGCGCAGGAACGCCGTGACGACGGGGAGGACATGGAGGCGTCCGAAGACGATCGGCGCCGTGATCACGAGGCTGCCCCTGGGCGCCCGATACTCGCCCGACGCGGCCCGCTCGGCCTCGCCCACCTCCTCGAGGATGCGGCGGCAGGCGGCGAGATAGGCCTCGCCGGCGTCGGTCAGCGTCAGATGGCGGCTCGACCGGTTGAGCAGCCTTGCCTTCAGATGCGCCTCGAGCTCGGAGACCTTGCGGCTGACGGTGGGGAGCGGCGTGCCCAGGCGACGCGCGGCGCCCGAAAGGCTCCCCGCTTCCACAGCGGTGACCAGGATCGACATCGCCTCGAGACGGTCCATCACGCCCTTTCAGAATCCGGAAGGCCTTCTTCCGATTTCGCTGTCTACTTCCGCCCGCTGGAGCGGTCTACCTCTTGGGCACAGGCCAGGACGGCCCCGACCGAGAAGGAGGCAACGCATGTCCCGCATCCCGACCCCTGCGACCATCGAGGCGGCGCCCGAGGCAGCAAGGCCTCTTCTCGAGGGCGTGAAAAGGCAGCTCGGCGTTGTGCCGAACATGTTTCGCCTCATCGCCAACAGCCCGGCCGCGCTCGAGGGGTATCTGGCCCTTTCGGCAGCGTTGGGCAAAGGCCGGCTGCCGGCCAAGACCCGCGAGCGCATCGCCCTTGCGGTGGCCGAGATCAACGGGTGCAGCTATTGCCTCTCGGCGCACACCTATCTCGCGAAGGGCTTGGCCAAGCTCGGTGATGCCGAGATCGCTGCCAACCGCGCCGGCACCTCAGAGGACCCGATGGCGAGCGCCGCCGTGCGCTTCGCTGCCAAGGTCACGCGGGCGCGGGGCCACGTCACCGAGGCCGATCTCGGGGAGCTGAAGGGCGCGGGCTACGACGACGGTCAGGTGATCGAGATCGTCCTTCACGTCGCTCTCAACACCTGGACCAACTACATCAACGAGGTCGCCAAGACCGACATCGACTTCCCGGTCGTCCAGGGCAGGGACGACGTGGCGGCCTGAGGATCCCCTACTCGCGCAAGGAGACGCGGCAGATGAGCCGTCCACCGCTTCCACCCTTCACGGCCGAGACGGCGGCGCAGAAGGCGCGCATGGCCGAGGATGCCTGGAACACCCGCGACCCCGCCCGCGTGGCGCTGGCCTACACCGAGGACAGCCGGTGGCGGAACCGGGCCGAGTTTCTGACCGGCCGTGATGCGATCCGCGCCTTCCTTACGCGCAAGTGGGCGCGCGAGCTCGACTACCGTCTGATCAAGGAGCTCTGGGCGTTCCACGAGAACCGCATCGCCGTGCGCTTCGCCTATGAATGGCACGACGACAGCGGCACCTGGTTCCGCAGCTACGGCAACGAGAACTGGGAGTTCGACGAGGAGGGTCTGATGCGCCTGCGCATCGCCAGCATCAACGACCTCCCAATCCCGGAGAGCGATCGAAAATTCCATTGGCCTCTCGGCCGCCGCCCCGACGATCACCCGTCGCTGGGCGAGCTTCTTCTCTGAGGAGCACCGTCATGGAAACGCGTGCAGCCTATTCGAGCGACGTCGCCTTCACGCCCACGGTCAAGGCGCTGCAGGCCCGCAAGGGCTCGCGCGACGCCTATGCCCGCATGGAGGAGCGCGGCTCCTGGGAGAGCAGGATCACGCCCGATCTCGCCGCCTTCATCGCGGCCCAGACCAGCGTCTTCCTCGCCACCGCGAGCGCCGACGGCCAGCCCTACATCCAGCATCGCGGTGGGCCGCCCGGCTTCCTCAGGGTGCTGGACGAGCGAACGATCGGCTTCGTCGACTTCTCGGGCAACCGCCAGTTCATCAGCCAGGGCAACCTCGCTGACAACCCGAAGGCGCATCTCTTCCTCATCGACTACGTGCACCGGCGACGCATCAAGATCTGGGGCACGGCACGGATCGTCGAGGGCGACGAGGCGCTGATGGCCCGGCTGATGCCCGAGGGCTACAAGGCCCGCCCGGAGCAGGTGCTTTTGTTCACGGTTCTGGCCTGGGACTCGAACTGTCCGCAGCATATCCCGCAGCGCTTCGAGGCCGCCGACGTGGCGGCGGCGCTCGCTCAGCGCGACGAGCGCATCGCCGCCCTCGAAGCGGAGGTCGCCGAGCTGCGCGCAGCCGCATAGCCGTTGCCCCGATGGCCGGGCTATGCGGAGCGAGACATCAAAGCGCGCCGGCGTCGAGGATCAGCGTCTGGCCGGTCATGCCGCGGCTGTCGTCGGCGGCGAGCCACAGGACGAGCGCGGCGACGTCCCCCGGCTCCAGCGGGTCCGGCAGGCAGCGCCGGGCGGCGGCGATGGCCAGTCGCTCCGGCGTCACCGCCTCGCGCTGGCGGGGTGTCAGCACCCAGTCGGGGGCGATGCAGGTGACGCGGATGCGGTCCCGGCCCAGCTCGCGGGCCAGCGTTCGCGTCAGCCCGGCCACCGCCGCCTTGGCCGTGCCGTAGGCCACGAGGTCGGGTGCGGCCTTCATCCAGGAGGTGGAGCCGAGATTGACGATGCTGCCGCCGCCGGCCGCGGCCATGCCGGGCGCCACCCGCCGCGCCGCGAACACCATCGGCCGCAGGTTGAGGGCGAAGCGCTCGTCCCAAAGGTCCGGCGTGATCTCGTCCAGGCGGTGGCGACGGTCGTTGCCGGCATTGTTGACGAGCGCCAGGAACGGCCCGCAGCTCGTCTCCAGCGACCCGATGGCGGCCAGGAGAGCATCGACGTCGCGGACGTCGGCCACAGCAAAGCTCGGCCGCGGCAGCCCTTGCCGATCCAGCCGGTCGATCAGCGCCTCGGCCTTTTCCTCGTCGATGTCGAGGAAGCCCACGACGGCGCCTTGCCGTGAGAAGGCCTCGACCAGCGCAGCGCCGATGCCGTCGGCGCCGCCGGTGACGAGCACCGGCCGGCCCTTCAGGCTCTCGTAACGGGCGGTGATCGGTCTCATCCGCGATACCGGCTCGGCGCCTGACCATTCACCCCCGGGCGAATGGCGAAGATGCTGCCCGAGAGCGGCGCTTCGGCCAGCAGCGCGGCGGAGAGCCGGATGCGGCCGGTCGTGATGTAGAGCGTGTCGAGCTCGGGTCCGCCGAAGACGCAGCTCGACGGCCGGGGCACGGGCAGGGGCACCACGCGGTCGAGCCGGCCGTCCGGCGCATAGCGATGGATGGCCCAGCCGTCCCAGATGGCGCACCAGACGAAGCCCAGGGCGTCCACCGTGAGCCCATCCGGCCGTCCGGCGCCGGCGGTCAGGCGGACGAAGGGCCGGCGGTCCCGGATCAGCCCCTGCTCGGGGTCGAAGGCATAGGCCCAGATCGTGAGCTCACCGGTATCGACAAAGTAGAGGACCCGCTGGTCGGGGCTCCAGTCGAGCCCGTTGGCCACGTGGATGCCGCCCGCCATGCGGGACCAGCCGTGGTCGGCATCGAGGCGGTAGAGGGCGCCGCCGCCGGCGCCGGCATCGAGGCGCATGGAGCCGGCCCAGAGCCGGCCGGCGCGGTCGCATCGGGCATCGTTGAAGCGGTTGTCCGGAAGATCGGCCTCGGGATCGACGATGGGCTCGAGCCGGCCCGCCTCGAAGTCGAAGGCTTCCAGCCCCGACTGGGTGACCGCCACGAGCCCGCCCGCCTCGCGCAGCGCCAGGGCCGAGACGAGGCGCGGCATCGGTCGGACCTCGTCCCGGCCGGTCTCTGGATCCAGGCGGTGGACCGCAGGGGCCAGAATATCGACCCAGTAGAGCCGCCGCTCGTCGGGCGACCAGAGCGGCCCCTCGCCCAGATAGGCGTTGGCCGGCAGCACGCAGGTCACCTCGGTCGGCGTCGCTGCGGCCGGCCGCGGCGCCGTGACCATGCTGGGGCCCGTCGCACCGACATTGCCCGAGATGCGCCGCGCCGCCTGCATCAGCTCGCGGCCCGTCGTGTGCAGCCGGTCGCCGGTGAGGCGGTAGCGCGGGCCCAGCACGCCGATGGCCGCGATCGGCCGGCCCCGATGGTCGAGCACGGGTGCAGCGACGGCCGAGACGCCCTCGAGATGCTCCTCCTCGGAGATCGCGTAGCCGCGCGCCCGGGTGAGTGCCAGCTCCTGGGCCAACTGCTCGGCCAGGACAATCGTCGCCGCGGTGAACCGCTCCAGCCCGAGCCGGGCAAGCTTACTCTGCTGCTCGGCCGGCGGCAGGAAGGCCAGGAGCGCCTTGCCGATCGCCGTCGCGTGCAGCGGCGCCCGTCGGCCGACGCCGATGCGAAGCCCAAAAGGCTGGCTTGAGTTGCGCTCGTCGACATAGAGGGCGGCGCCCTGGTCCAGCTCGGCCAGGGTCACCGACTCGCCCGTCTCCTGGGCCAGCCGGTCGAGCTCGGGTGCGGCGGCTCCCCTGATGTCGAAGGCGGCCCAGACCTTGTGGGCCAGCTCGAACAGCCGGTGGCCCAGCCGGTAGGTGCTGTCCGTCTCGTCGAGCCGCACGAGGCGGCGCTCGATCAGCGCCTGCAGGATGCGGTGCAGCGTGCCCTTGGGCAGGCCCGTGAGCTGGGCGAGGTCGCGAAAGCGCAGCGGCCGCTCGCTCTCACCCACGACGTCCAGCACCGCGAGCCCTTTCAGAAGCGCCTGGGCGCCAGGAACGGCGCCGGTCTCCTCCGAGCCCGGCGCCGATGCCGCTCGCGCCATGGCCTCAGGCCGCAGCGGCCACGCCCGGCGCCGGGGCAGGCCCGGCGGCTCGCGGCAGGGCGCCCTCGACGGTGGTGCGCAGCATCACGCGGCGCTGGCCCGGATAGTCGTTGATGGCGGTGTGGAGGACGAAAGGATTGGCCCAGATGCCGAGCGTGCGGGGCTCCCAGCGCATGCGGCAGGTGAATTCCGGTCGCACCGCCACGCTCAGCAGATGGTCGACGATGGGCTTGCTCTCGGCCTCGGTGAGGCCCTTGAAGCGCTGCAGCACGCTGCTGACGAAGAGGTAGGGCGTGCCCGTCGCGGGATGGGCGCAGATGACAGGATGCTCGTGCTCGATGTCCTCCACCGCACGGCTGTCCTCGCGCACGCCCAGATGCTTGTGGGCGGCGTTGGTGGCAAAGACGCCTTTTCCGCTGTGGACCCCGACGAGCCCGGAGAGCAGCTCCCGCATGCCGGGCGAGAGGGCCTTGTAGGCGAATTCCAGGCTGGCGAAGCAAGTGTCGCCGCCCACGGGTGGGATCACCTCGCCATAAAGCATCGTGAGGCCCGGCGGCCGCTCCATCCAGGCGAGGTCCATGTGCCACTTCTCGCCGATCACGCCGCCGGTGTCCTCGGCCTCGCGGATGAAGCGGACGATGTCGTCGAAGCCGTCGAGCGGCACATGCACGGGGTTGCCGCTGAAGGGGCCGAAGCGACGAGCCACCTGGTGCAGGCTCAGGGGATCGAGCTCCTGATCGCGCACGGCCAGCACGTGGAAGAGGTCGAGCGCGCGGCAGAGGTCCTTGAAGGTCGCTTCGTCCGGCCGGGCGGCCAGGTCGATGCCGCGGACCTCGGCGCCGAGGGCGCCGGTGAGCGGCAGCACGTCGAACCTCTCGAAACGCGGATCCCGGTACATGGCACTATCGGTCCTGTTGGCTGGTCGTGGACGCGCCTACTTGCCGGCCCCGGCGGTGAGCCCGCCGACGAGGAAGCGCTCGAGGAAGAGGTAGATCAGGATGATGGGAAGGGCGGTCACCATCGACGCCGCCATGATCTCGTTCCAGCTCGTCATGTACTCGCCCTTGAGGGTGGCGATGCCGACATTGGCTGTCCAGGCCGACTGCTCGCTGGTGAGGAAGGTGCGGGCGAACGCATAGTCGGCCCAGGAGAGGACGACCCCATAGAGTGCCGTGGCTGCGATGCCCGGCCGCGCCACGGGCAGCACCACCCGCCAGAGGGCACCCAGAGGGGAGCAGCCGTCGATCATCGCCGCCTGCTCGAGCTCGGTCGGGATGGTGTCGAAATAGCCCTTCAGCATCCAGGTGCTGAACGGGATGATCAGCGTCGAGTGGGCGAGGATGATCGACCACAGGCTGCCGATCAGGCCGATCTGGCGGAAGATCGCGAAGAGCGGGATCACGAGCAGCGTCGCCGGCAGCATCTTGCTCATCAGGATGAAGAGCCCGAGCGACTGGCCGCCGCGCACGCGAAAGCGCGAGAGGCTGTAGGCGGCAAGGACGCTGACGCTGAGCGAGATGGCGACCGCGGCGGCTGCCGCCAGCATCGAGTTCGAGAGCCAGAGGAGGAGCGGCTTCTCGGTCAGGATCTGCCAGTAGACCTGCCAGTTCGGGTGCGGCGGCAGGAAGACGGGCGGGAAGGAGCGGAGCTGGTTCGCCGGCGCCAGCGAGGTCATCAGCATCCAGTAGATCGGGAACATCACCAGCGCGCAGAAGGCGAAGGTGACGATCCCGATGAGCCCGGCCCGAAGGGGAGAGCGACGCAGCACCGTCCATTCTCCTCAGTAGAGCGGCTGGCTGACGCGCCGCACCATGAAGCGGGCGGCGATGGCGCAGATGACGAGCGTGACGACGCCGAGTGCCGCGCCATAGCCCATCTTGTAGAAGCCGAATGCCTGCTGGTAGGTCATGATGCCCAAGGTCTCGGTGGCGCCGATCGGCCCGCCTTGCGTGAGGACCCAGATGATCGAGAAGTCGCGGAAGACCCAGATCATCACCAGCACCATGGTGACGCCCAGGACCGGGCTGAGGCAGGGCAGGGTGACGTGGCGGAAGCGCTGCCAGGCATTGGCGCCGTCCATCTCGGCCGCCTCGTAATACTCGTCCGGGATCGCCTGCAGCCCGGCCAGCAGCATGATCGAGACGAAGGGATAGCCTTTCCAGACCATCACCACCGAGACCGCGAAGAAGGCGCCGCCGGTCGAGGAGAACCAGGCGATCGGCTGGGCGGCGATGCCGGCGGTGACGAGAAACCAGTTCAGGACGCCGAAGGAGCTGTCGAAGATCCACCACCAGACGACGACCGCCACGACCTCGGGCACCGCCCAGGGCAGCGCCACCAGCAGCCGCGCGAGCCGTCTGCCCTTGAAGGGCTCGTTGAGGAGCAGGGCCGTGCCCAGCCCGACCACGAAGCAGGCGACCGAGACCGTCGTCACGAGGCGGACGGTGACCCAGGCGCTGCTCCAGAACTCGGGCGAGGTGAAGAGCCGGCGGTAGTTGATGAGCGTCCAGGGCTTATGCGGGCCGCCGATGCGGGCGATCTTCACGTCCTGCAGGCTCAGCCCGATCGAGAGGACGAGCGGGTAGGCGATGATCAGGATGATCATCACCAGAGCCGGCAGGAGCAGGATGTAGCCCAGCTTGTGCTGGTTGCCCGGCCGGGACAGATAGTGACCCGGCCGGTGCCAGAAGGGCCGGGCGGATGCCGAGGCATCCCGCCCGGCGGGAAAGTCCGCGGCAACCCCCGGCCTGGTGGTGCCGCTCGCCATCACTTCATCGCCAGGGCGCGCTTCTGCATGCGCGCCGCAGCGTCGGCGGGAGTCAGATCCTCGACGATCATCCGCTGGCACTCCTCGGTGATCATCTTGGCGAACTCGTTGTAATTGACCTCATAGCCCGTGGGCACGCGGTCGACGCCGGCCGCTGCCGCCTCGTTCATCGTCTTGGTCATGAGCCCGAAGACCGGCACCTTCTGCTCGATGTCGGCGGGCACGGCGCCAGGGCGCGGCGAGGGCTGGGCCGCCACGGTGGCGAACTTCTCCTGCCACTCCTTGGAGGTCACCTCCATGATGAAGTCCCAAACGAGCTTCTTGCGCGCCGGGTCGAGCTCGCTCGGCATGGTGATGACGTTGGAGGAGCCACCGCCGGGCGGATGGAAGGGCGGTGCCGCGAGCTTGAGCTCGGGGCGGATGGCAGGCGCTGCCGACTGCATCAGGCCCCAGATCCAGGGCCCGTCGATGCGCATCGCGATCTTGCCCTCGATGAACGCCTGGCGGACCGCGCCGGCCGGCATGTCGACCGGGGTGAGCCGGTCATTGATCAAGGTCTTCCAGCGCCCGAGCGCCTCGATCATCTGCGGCGTGTCGAGCGTCGGCTGGCCCTCGGCGTTGGTCCAATAGGCACCGGTGTCGAGCACATAGGACAGAAGCTCGCTCAGATACTGCCCGCCGCCGGCCGCGGTCGAGATGCCGACACCGTACTGGTCCGTCAGCCCGTTCTTGCTCTTGTCGATCGTGAGCTTCTTCGCCGCCGCCAGATATTCGTCCCAGTTGGTCGGCACCTTGAGGCCGGCTGCGTCGAGCATCTTTTGGTTGTAGGCCATGACGTAGCCGAAATAGAGCAGCATGATGCAGTAGTCGTGGTCCTGGAAATGGCAGACCTTCTGGCCCGCCCAGCCCTTGAGGTCGAGGCCCGACTTCTTGATCCAGGGATCGAGGTCCTCGAGCCAGCCATTGTCGGCGAAGGACTGGAACTCGAAGGAGGCGAGGTGGACGATGTCCGGTGGCGACCCGCTGGCGAAGAGCGTCGTCATCTGATCGGCATAAGAATCGCGTGGCACGTTCGTGAACTCGATCTTCACGCCCGGGTGCGACTTCTCGAACTCGGCGATCGCCGCCTTCCACCACGGCCCGAAGGCCTTGTCCTCGACCTGCCAGGAGATGAAGCGCAGCGTCGTCTCGGCCGACGCCCGGACGGCGGTGACGCCTGCCATGAGGGCCACGGCGCCTGCGGCGAACGCAAGGCGCCTCAAGGATCGCACGACGGTCATTCGAGAGCCTCCTTCTCTTTTCTGTTCCCTTTGCGGGGCCGCCCCTCTGTCGGGCCGGCCCGTCTCGTCTCAGGCGCCCATCATCCGCAGCGCCTCATCGGTAGGCCTGACCCCGATCCCGGGGCGGTCCGGCACGGTGTAGAAGCCGGCCTCGCACGTCATCTCGCCCTCGAGCAGCCGCCGATTGCGATCGAAGATCGAGTGCTGGAACTCGTGCGATACCACGTTCGCGAGCGAGGCGCTGGCCTGCAGGCTCGCCGCCATGAAGATGCCGAGCCCGATCGTCGCGTGCGGGATCACCTGGCAGTGGTGCGCCTGGGCGAGCTGCGCCATGCGCACGAACTGGGTGATGCCGGTATGGCCCATCTCGGGCTGGAGGATGGCCAGGGCCCGCCGCTCGAGCCGGGGGCGTGTCTCGTAGACCGTGCGCCACTCCTCGCCCAGCGCCTGGGGCACCCGGCTGTGCGCGGCGATCCAGGCCTGACCCTCGACATCCTCGGGCTTCACGGGCGCCTCGACGAACCAGGGCCGCTCGGGCGCCATCGCCTCGACGAGGCGCACGGCCTCCGCCGCCTCGAGCTGCCAGTGCAGATCGACCGCGATCCGGACATCCTCGCCCAGGCCGCGCCGCAGCGCCTGCAGCTCGCGCACGCTGCCCTCGTCGGCGACGGCAGCCGCGAACTTCACCGCGGAGAAGCCCTTTTCCATCCAGGCCCGGGCGAGCTCGACCCGCTCCTCGAGGGTCGGCTTCGGCAGCCCCGAGACATAGGCGGGGATCCGCTCGTGCCGTCGGCCGCCCAGAAGCTTCGCCACCGGCAGCCCCGCCTGCTGCCCGGCCAGATCCCAGAGCGCGATATCCACGGCCGCCAGCGCATCGAGATAAAAGCCGCCCGTATAGCCTCTGACCCGCATCAGGTCATAAAGGTCCTCGTGGATGACGGCGGCATCGAACGGGTCGCGTCCGACCACGAAGTCGGCCAGCAGGTCCTCGATGATGGCCTTGGCGGCACCCGGGGCCACGATGCCGTAGGTCTCGCCCCAGCCGACCGCACCGTCACGGCTCGTCACCCGGACCAGGACCGAGCGGTCGAAGACCGGATAGACGGTCCGGTTGCCCTTCCTGACGAGGTAGCCCTTGGCATTCGCCTCCTCGCCGGAGCGGGCACGGCCGAGATAGGGCTCGTCGCGCGGGATGGTGAGGACGAAGCAGTCGACGCGCTGGACGGGGTCCATCAGGCGGCGTTCCGCAGCACCGCCGCCGGCGTCGGCGGGCAGACCGTGAGGAGGTCGGTCACCTCCGCCAGCATGGCGCTCAGCTCCTGGCGGTCCCCGGCATCGAGATCCGGTCCTGGCGCCCGGCACAGCTCCGTCGCAAAAATTCCGCGCGCGACGAGCACGGCCTTGGTCATCCGCATGCGAAAGACGGCCTGGAAGCTGAGGAGGGGCAGGGTGCGGTTGAAGATCGTCCGCGCCAGGCCCCGGTCGCCGGCCCGGTGCGCCCGCAGCAGCGCCACATGGGCCTCCGTCAGCTCGGCCGCCGGCATCGTGCCGCCCGCCCCGCGATTGAGCTCGTCCACGATGTAGCGTCCGCCGGCGCCGCCGATCACGCTCTCGAGGGTCGCGGGCGCTCCTTCGATCAGCCGCGTGATGCGCTGACCGCAGGGCATCGTCTCCTCCTTGAGAAAGCGGATCTCGGGCACGCGCGCCGCGACCTCGAGCGTGGTCTCGACGGGCAGCCCTGCGCCCACCGGGGGCGGCGCGTTCTGCAGCACGATCGGGATGCCCGCCTCGGCCACCACCGCCCTGAAGAACTGCACCAGCGGCTCGGTCGCGCTGCCGACCGCTGCCGGGGCCATCACCATCGCCGCCGCGGCGCCGCGCGCGGCACCCTCGCGGGCGAGCGCACCCGCCTCGGCGGCCGTGGGGGCACTGGCACCCACCACGATGGGAAGCCGGCCCGCCACCGTCTCGGCCACCACCTCAAGCGCCCTGGTCCGCTCCTCGGCCGTCAGGAAGTCGAACTCGCTCGCGACACCGGGGAAGACGACCCCGTCGGCACCGGCCTCGATCACATAGCGGACGAGCCGGCGCAGGCTCTCGTGATCGACCTCGCCCGACGCGGCGAACGGTGTCGCCAGGACCGGCAGCACTCCCTGAAGCATTGTTGTTCCATATGTTGGAATATCGTTTTCTGAATTGGAACTTACGTCTTTCCGCGCCCCGCTGTCAATCCAATGCCCTGATGCTCACCGCCGAATCGCGGTAGCCGCGTGCCACACGCGCGACGCACAGCGACACCGGCACGGCGTGCCGGTCACAGGTCGGTTCGGTTCCTGAAAGGAGCTGCCGGGGGTCGCGCTCAACCCTGGCCCGGTGCGGCCGGGATCGAGCCGTCGGCGGCATGCGCCGGCTCGGGCAATGGCCCGCTCACGTCGGCCGGGGCAATTGGGTAACCAAAGCAGCGGGCGACGTCGGCCGTCAGCCACTCGATCGCCGCCCGATCCTCCTCCTCGAAACGAGGCGCGTAGTAGGTCGGGAAGCGAATGCGTGCAGCCAGCCGCTCGATCAGCCCGGGCACCGGCTCGAGCCGGCAGTGGTCGAGCAGCTTGCCGAGGGTCTCCCCGGGCGCGCGGCAGAGATCCTCGTAACGAAGGACCAGCGTCGCCGCTCGAAGCGTGGCGCTGCTCTCGAGCTGGTCGAGGAGGAAGCCGTGCAGCCCGGCCCAATAGCGCGCGAGGCCTTGCACGTCGCGCCCGGCCTGCAAAAGCTCGTGGATCTCGGCGGTGGCTGCGCTGTCGCCGGTGTTCACCGGGCGTCGGTCGAGGCCGAACTCGAAATGCCCGACGCGTTGCATGTAGCGCAGCGCCGCGGGATGGCGCTCCTCGGCGGCACAGAAGAGGGCGTGCTGCTTCATCAGCGACGCCACGTGCCAGAGCGGCTCGCGCACCGGCACGACGAAGCGCGCGTCGGGGAAGAGCTGCTGCAGGTAGGCGAGCCGTGTGAGGTTATAGTTGCCCTTGGAGACATAGCGGCGACCGGCCCTGAGCCAGAGCAGCTTCCTCACATGCTCGCGGTAGAAGGCGGCAAACGCCGGATTGGCCGACGTCTCGTCCAGCACATTCGATCGCGAGGGGTCGTGGAGGCCCGGAAAGAAGGCCATCCAGATCATCTCTTCGATCGCCTCGGGGCTTTCCGGCGTCACCTCGATGCCGTCGGCATGCGCCCGCTCGGCCCGGACCTCGCGACCCGCGAGCAGCCGGTCGTTGAGCCGGCTCCAGGCGATGGGCGCCATGACGCCCGGATAGTCGCGATAGCGGTGCGTGGCGGCGTCCGGATGCTCCGCCAGGCACTCGAGGAGGATGGTGCTCCCCGAGCGCGCGAGGCCGGCGATGAAGATCGGCCGGTCGATCTCGATCCCCTCGATCTCGTCCCGCAGCAGTCGGGTCTCGAGGTTGCCCAGCCGCCGCATCAGGCGGGGCCGGCCGCTGATGAAGCGGCCGGCGAGATCGGTCCAGCGATCGACCGCGAAGCGATCGAGGCCGTCTTCGTCTGCTCGGGCCATGACCCTCTCCCGCCTGCCGGATCCGATCCGCCTAGCGGATCCGGAATGTCACCTTGATGGCGATCGAGCTCAGCAGCATGACGCTGAAGAAGAGCGCCTCCCAGCCCCTGAGCCAGTCGGGCCCGAACGGCAGATAGACCATGCGGGGAAGATCGAGGTCGATGCGGTCGACCGGGCCGTCGGCGGGCAGGTAGCCGCCGGGGTTCCCGATCAGCGCGTTCCACCAGGTGCGCTTCTCGATGGTCTCCACCGGTGCCTTGAGCGCCACCCGGGCCACGACCTGTCCGTCGGGAGCACGGGCGACGACGTGCGCCTTGGACGGCCCCTTCTTGGTCGTGGCGGCATGGGCCGGTGCCGGCCCGAGGCTCGGCGCAGCAGGCGCTGTCACCACGGGCCGGGCCCGCGGCGGCGTGACCTCGGCCGTGAAGCTGTCGGGCTTGGCCCGGGCCACGACGGCGACGGGGTTGCTCGGCAGCTTGGCGTTGAAGGTCGAGCTGGCCCAGACGAAGAGGCAGATGACCGGCAGGGCCGCAACGAGCGCCGGCAGCAGCACGAGCCTGAGGCGCAGCAGCGACAGCTTCAGCATGCGCAGGATGGTCGGCATCGCCTCGCCGAGCTCGCCCTCGTGGCGATCCAGGCGAAAGCGGATCCGCCGCGTCGCCGCCTCGATCAGGGCGAGGCGGCGCTGCGGGGTCAGCTCACGATAGATCGTCATCGAGAGCAGCGAGCCCAAGATGGCCCAGACGGCCAGGCGCAGGCTGGGCCCGAGAACGAGACCCAGCTCGCCGTCCGCCCAGCTCAGCAGCGGTGCTGGAAGATCGAGGATGCCCATGATGGTATGCCCGTAAGGATGCTCAAGACATCCGCGAGCGGTTGCTCGGGCTTTGCGCCTTGCTCCGCCGCATCATCCGGCGAAGGGGCCATAGCACGATGAAGCCCACCGCGCTCAGCACGGCTACCAGCAGCGCCCAGAAGGCGGAGAGCACGCCGAGCCCGGCGCCCGGGCCGATATAGGCCAGCGCTGGGGCGGTGACGCCCACCGTCAGGAGGAAGGCAACGACCAGAAGGGACGAGACGCGTGACATGACGATTTCCTCTGCCCGCTAGGAGGGACGGGCCAAGCTGTTACGGAAGCTCTCATCAAGGCTCTGAGGGTCGAGCCGTTGCACCCAGAAGATGATCGGAATCTTGTCTTGGTCGGCGCCGCCACGGACCGGGTTGACGAACTCCCAGACCATGTCCCCGGTGGGCGTGACCTCGAGAACCCTGCCGCCGTCCAACTCGACGATCAGGGTGTTGCCGTTGGCGAGCCGGCTTTCGCTCGAGCGCACCACGCTCTCGAGCGGCTCGTTGGGACGGCCGCCATAGCTCCAGACGATCTGCATCGTGTCCGGCCGCAGCTCCAGGACCCGAGAAGCGCTATTGTCGCTTAGATCGCCCTCATTGTCGAAGACCATCAGCGTGCCGGCCTCGGTCAGCTCGGCGTCATGTTGGCGCATCCAGGGCCCCGCGGTGGCCCAGATGAGCTTGCCGCTGTCGATGTCGAGCAGGCCTATGGTGCTGATCTCGCGGAAGGAGAGTAGCGCCTGGCCCGCATGGCTGCCCGGCACGCCCGGTATGGGCCGGTCGATGATGTCGACCGAGTTGGTGTGCAGATAGTCGCCGCTGCCCTCGCGCGTGTACCAGGGCACCATGTTGAAGCGACGGCCGGCCGGCGACTGGGCCAGGGCCCCGGTCAGCCAGACCTTCTTCAGCACCTGCCCGTCGGGCGAGAGCTTGACCAGGAAATCATCGATCCGGGGCGGCTCGAGATAGTCGAAGCCGGGCAGGGCACCGGTCGCGATCTCCTGCGTCAGGACGTAGATGTTGCCTTGCGCGTCCAGCGAGAAATCATGATGCGTGTGGGCCAGATACTTCCAGATGACCTGGGAGTCCGGCCCGAGCTTGACGAGCCCGTAGCCCCAGGGCGTGTCGCCCACCGCCACGTAGAGCGCCAGAAGATCGCCGTTCGGGAAGACGTGCGCCTTCTCGATATAGATATGGTCGTCCGGCATCGGGTGCTTCACCTCTGCCGTGTCGTCCCAGATCTTGCTGAAGGGCATCGACCACTGATGGACGACGTTCCCCTTCATGTCGATGAGATAGGCCTTCGTCCCGTCGCCGGAGCTGTAGAGGGTGAGGCCGTTCTGCGCCCGTGCCGGGTCGTAGACCACCACACCCTTCTCGTTGGTCCGGGCCGGCCGCCAGAGATCCGTGTCGAGCGGATCCGAGCTTTGCGTCATCTTGTAGTAGTAGGCGACGCCGCCGCGGATCGCCTCCTTCAGTGGCTTCGCCGGATAGATGTTCTGCACCATCATGAAGGCGCCAGCGACGACGCCAAGGAAGAGAAGACAGAGGCCCACGACGACCGCGTAGATCGCCCCTCCGCCTGTCTGCCGCTGCAGTCTGTTCCGGCGCCTCGTCGATCAGTCGAGCTCGAGCGCATGCCTTCTCACCAGGGATCTGGCAGAGCGTGATGCTCCGCCACGCTGATGCGGACGAAGTGCCCCGTCTCCTTGTTCCAAGATCCTAGCGTACCGGGCAACGCCGCGAGGAGCCGGGATGGTTCCGCGCCGATGGCACGTGCGACGCGGGCGCTCCCTGCGCTGCCCTCAGGCGGCCGCGTCGTCCGCGGCGCCCTTGCGTCGATGGCGCCGGTCCTCCTCCGCCACCGCCTCGGGGTCGGCATCGAAGACGATGCGCTCGGCACCGGAGAGGGCGATGAAGCGCCGGCCGCGCGCCCGGCCGATCAGCGTGAGGCCCGCCTGACGGGCGAGCTCGACGCCCCACGCGGTGAAGCCGGAGCGCGAGATCAGGATCGGGATGCCCATCTGGACGGTCTTGATCACCATCTCCGAGGTGAGCCGCCCGGTGGTGTAAAAAATCTTGCCCTCGGGCCCGACGCCGTGCCGCCACATATAGCCCGCGATCTTGTCGACCGCGTTGTGCCGGCCGACATCCTCCATGTAGAGCAGCACCTCCGGCCCCTCGCACAGGCAGCAGCCGTGGATGGCGCCGGCCTTGAGGTAGAGCGAGGGCAGGGTGTTTATTTTCTTTGTCAGGGCATAGAGCCAGCTGGTCCGCAGGGGGGCGTCGGCCGGCAGCCTGACCGTCTCGAAGCGCTCCATCAGGTCGCCGAACACGGTGCCCTGGGCGCAGCCCGAGGTTCTGATCTTCTTCTGGAGCTTCGCCTCGTAGTCGGTCGGCCGCTCGGTCCGCACCACCACGACCTCGAGGTCCGCGTCGTGCTCGACGGCCGTCACCACATCGTCCGGGCGCAGCATGTTCTGATTGAGCAGGTAGCCCAGGGCCAGATAGTCCGGATGGTCGCCGATCGTCATCATCGTGACGATCTCCTGGCCATTGAGAAAAAGCGTCAGCGGCCGCTCGTAGACGATCGCCGCCTCGACCGGCCGTCCGTCCTGGTCGATGCCGCTCACGGCCTGGGTCAGCCTGGGATCGTCGGGATCGGGAAGGAGAAGCGGGCCCTTCATCGGCGGTGATCCGTTTGCGCTGGTGCGTGCCGCTAAGCTATGTCTCGGGGAGCTTGCTGCAACGCGTCAGCCCCAAAGCCCAGAGAGCCCCGCCCGTCCTCCATGGCCCGACCCGCCCGCTCGTCCAAACAGCGCTCCACGAAGCACGCGCCCCCGTCGAGGTCCCGCTCGTCCGGCTCGGGCCCGCCGGGCAAGCCGCCCCGCCGGAGCCTCTTCCTCAGGCTGCTGGCAGCCATCCCGGCCTTCCTGATGCTGGCGCTCGTCGGCTGGGTCATCCTCTTCTTCACCGTGGCACCCAGGCTGCCGGATACGAACGAGCTGTTCAAGGAGAGTGAGCAGGCCACCGTCACGCTGCTCGCCGACGACGGCAGCGTGCTGGCGACGCGCGGTGCCGAGGGCCGCCGCTTCGTCAGCCTCGACGACATCTCGCCGCTTCTCGTGAAAGCCGTGATCGCCACCGAGGATCACCGCTTCTATCAGCATTTCGGCATCGACCC
The DNA here is from genome assembly GCA_963735065.1 of uncultured Alphaproteobacteria bacterium. Classification (GTDB taxonomy): domain Bacteria; phylum Pseudomonadota; class Alphaproteobacteria; order Geminicoccales; family Geminicoccaceae; genus CAVTJL01. Next base: position 246,393 of record CAVTJL010000004.1, read on the forward strand.
GATCGGCATGCTGCGGGCCGCCTACATCAATTTCCGCGCGGGCGCCGTCGTCGCCGGCGGCAGCACGATCACCCAGCAGCTTGCGAAGAACCTCTACCTCACGCCCGAGCGCTCGCTGCGCCGCAAGCTCGAGGAGCTGACCCTGGCGCTGTGGCTGGAAGCCCGGCTGACAAAAAACCAGATCCTCACGCTCTACCTCAACCGCGTCTATCTCGGGGCCGGCACCTATGGCGTCGAGGCGGCCTCCGAGCGCTACTTCGGCAAGCCCGCGGCCAAGGTCAGCCTCGCCGAGGCGGCGATGATCGCCGGGCTCCTGAAGGCGCCCTCGGCGCTGGCGCCGACCAACGACCTCGATCGGGCGCGCGAGCGGGCTGCGGTCGTGCTCGATCGCATGGTCGATGCGGGCTACATCACGAAAGCCCAGGCCCAGGCCGCCAAGCTCGCCCCGGCGCGCCTCGCGCCCGAGAGCCAGACCGATCTCGCCGGCTGGTTCGTCGATTGGGTGCTTGACGGCCTGACCGCCAGCCTGGGCAAGCCCGAGCACGACCTCGTGGTGCGCACCACCCTCGACCGGCGCATCCAGCTCGCGGCCGAGGCGGCGCTGCGCAAGGTCGTCGAGGGTCCCGGCGCCCGGCGCCGCGTCGAGGAGGGGGCGATCGTCGTTCTCGACCGCTCGGGCGCCGTGCGTGCGATGGTGGGCGGCGACAGCTACCGGCAGAACCGCTTCAACCGCGCCGCTTTCGCCAAGCGCCAGCCGGGCTCCGCCTTCAAGCCCTTCTTGTACCTGACGGCGCTGGAGGATGGCTATCGGCCGGGCACGATCATCGAGGACAAGCCGCTTCGCATCGGCAGCTGGTCGCCCTCGAACTTCGACGGCAAGGCCAACGGCAAGGTGACGCTCGAGGACGCGCTCACCCGCTCGCTCAACCTCGCCTCGGTCGGCCTGATCATGAAGGTGGGGGCCAAGAACGTCGTCAAGACCGCGCACCTGCTGGGCATCGGCTCCGACCTTCAGGCCGTCCCGTCGCTGGCGCTGGGCACCTCCGAGGTGACGCCGCTCGAGCTCACCGCGGCCTACCTTCCCTTTGCCACCGGCGGCATCCGCCGGCCCGTCTACGCCGTCAAGGACGTGCGCGAGGCTGGCAGCGGCACGCTCTACCGCTACACGCCGACCGAGATCCGCGTGATCGCACCGGACGTGGCGGCCCAGATGCAGCAGCTTCTGACCCATGTGGTCGACGACGGCACCGGTCGCGCCGCCGATCTCGGGTCCAGGCCCGCCGCCGGCAAGACCGGCACCACCCAGAACAGCCGCGACGCCTGGTTCGTCGGCTATAGCGGCAACTATGTGGCCGGCGTCTGGCTCGGCAATGACGACGACCGGCCGATGCGCGGCGTCACCGGCGGCTCCTTCCCGGCGCAGATCTGGCGGGACGTGATGCTGGCGACGCCGCCCGCCGTGCCCGTGCCGACGCCGGCGCCTGCCGTCGCCAGCCGCCAGCAGGCGCCCGGCGGCGATCTCGGCGACGCCGCGAGCCACGGGCTCGACTGGATCATCCGCCTCGTCCAGGGCGCCCTCGACACCGCCCGGCAGTGAGGCGAGGCGCCTCTGCAAAGGCATGCCGTCGCCGTTGTAAGCTTATATACTTATCAACGTGACATAGAGCCCATCATATGCTACGGCGTCCTCGAACCTGCCGAGGAGCCCTGCCATGTCGATCTCGCCCGCGGCCCTTGCCGCCGCCCGCGCCAACGGTGCCTTGTCCCACGGTCCGGTGACGCCGGAGGGCAAGGCCAGAAGCGCCATGAACGCCGTCCGCCACGGCCTTTGCGCCAGCAGCCCCGCGGGGCTTTCCGAGAAGGCGCGTGCGGAGCTCGAGCCGCTCCTGGACGAGCTCACTGGCCGTCTCGCGCCCGAGGGGGTGGCCGAGGCCGAGATCGTCCTGGAGCTGGCCTTTGTTCTCTGGCGCCAGCGGCGGCTCAGGGCGCTCGAGGAGCGCGTGCTCGAGGCGGCGCTGGCCTCGCCCGAGGAGGAGGCACCGGCACGGCAGCCGTCGCTCGGCACCCTCGTGCGCTATCGCGGCCGCCTCGAGCGCGACTGGCGCCGCGGCCTCGAGGCCCTGGAGCTCCTGAAGGCGGCGCGGCCCCAGCGCCACTATGGCGACATGTCGCCGACCCAGCTCCGCTGGCTCGCCGACCGGGTCGAGCAGCGCGCCGCCGCCGAGGCGGAGGAGCCGGAGGAGATCGAGATATCGAGGGCGACGACCGGTCCGCTCGATGCCGGCACGAACGAACCCGGCGCGCCAGGCCGGCTCAGCCGCGAGCAGCGCCGCCGCCTCGAGCAGGCCCGCCGCATCGCCGGGCGCCACGCCGCCACACCCGCCGCCAGCCCCGCCGTCGCCTAGGACCGGCCCTTCAGCGCCCTCAAAACGTAGCTGATGAGCCAGATCGGCACGACGACACAGGCGCCGAGCAGGATGTAGGCCACCGCCTGGCCGGTATAATGCTGCAGATTGTCGGCGACGTTGCCGACCCAGCCGGTCACCCAGCCCAGGATCTCCTGGGGTGTCACGTTGAAGAACGCCAGCAGCCCGCCCACCACGAGCGACCAGATGACGAGCTTGATGACCGTGCCGGCGGTGATCTTCGGCATCGCCGCCCCTAGGACTGCATCGCCTTGATCTTGCGGTCGGTGTTCCACTGCGAGAGCGCGTAGACCGCCCACAGCGCCGCCGGGATCCAGCCGACCAGCGTGATCTGCAGGATCAGGCAGATGATGCCGGCGATCGGCCTGCCGATCGTGAAGAACAGCAGAAAAGGCAAAAAGATCGCGATCAAGAGACGCATGGGCAGGCCACTGGCTTCGGCAACGGTTCGCGCGGATATAGGGAGTGGCACAAGTCCAGGCAAGCGAAGGAGGGGCCGATGCGCTGGAGCAGGACCCTGAGCCTCCTCGGCGTGCATGCCGAAGGCGAGATCGGCAGGATCGTCACGGGCGGCGTGCTCGACATTCCGGGCGCCAGCGTGCTCGAGAAGCTGCGCTGGATGAACGGGGAGGGCGACAGCCTTCGCCGCTTCTGCGTGCTCGAGCCGCGTGGCGGCCCGAACGCCTCGGTGAACCTTCTCCTGCCGCCTTGCGATCCGGCGGCGGACGCGGCCTTCATCATCATGCAGCCCGACCAGTGCCACGCCATGTCGGGCTCCAACGCGATCTGTGTCACGACGGCCCTTCTCGAGACCGGCATGGTGCCGATGCAGGAGCCGGAGACGATCGTGACACTCGACACGGCGGCGGGCCTCGTGCGTGCGCGGGCTGCCTGCCGGGACGGGCGATGCGAGAGCGTCACGCTCGACATGCCGGCCAGCTTCTGTCAGGCGCTCGAGGTTCCGGTCGAGGTGCCGGGGCTGGGCCCGGTGATGGTCGACGTCGCGTTCGGCGGCGTCTTTTACGCGCTCTGCGATCCGGCGACGGTGGGCCTCAGGGTCGAGCCGGCTATGGCCCGCGCCCTGGTCGACACGGGCATGGCCATCCTCGAGGCGGCACGCGCCCAGATGGTGCCCGAGCATCCGGAGCGGGCCGGCCTCCGGGGGCTTGCCTACCTGATGTGGTGCGGCGAGGACGAGGACGGCCCCAGGAACGCCACCGTCATGCCGCCCGGCCGCCTCGACCGCAGCCCCTGCGGCACGGGCTCCTCGGCCCGCCTCGCCGTGATGCACCGCCGGCGCCTCGCCAAGGAGGGCCAACGGGTCCTGTTCCGCTCGACCATCGGCACACGCTTCCAGTCCGAGATCGCCGCCGTCACCCGCCTGGTCGACGGCCGCCCTGCCATCCTCCCCCGCATCACCGGCCGCGCCTGGATCTTCTCGCGCGAGGAGATCGCCCTCGACCCCACCGACCCTTTCCCGCTCGGCCACGCCCTCTCGGACATCTGGGGACCGGGGATGAGGGATCAGGGCCCGCGACCCTGATCTGGTGACCGCCCGGCAGATGGAGATCACGCCCACGCCTGCCTCACCTGCCGGGCGAAGCGATCAGGACGATTCGGGCCGGCTCCCGTCCGGGGCCATCGGGACCTCGTTGTCGAGCTCGCCCGTGCCCGAGAGCAGGATGGCGATGGGCCGCGTGGCCGTGAAGTGGGCGCAGACGATCGTGATGATGACCATGATCGGCACACAGAGGAACATGCCGGCGAGGCCCCACAGGCTGCCCCAGACGGCGAGCGAGACGACGATCACGACGGGGCTGAGGTTGAGGGTGCTGCCCATGAGCCGCGGCTCGAGCACGGTCCCGAGCGTCACCTGAACGGCCGAGAGGGCCACGACGGAGACGATGAAGGGCCCGAGCGTGCCGAACTGCAGGAGCACGAGGAGCGAGGGCAGCGCCACGCCCAGGAAGGTGCCGAGGATCGGCACGTAGTTCATCATGAAGATGATCAAGGCCCAGAATGCGGCCTGATTGCAGCCGACGGCGACGAGCACGATCCAGGAGAGTGCTGCGATCGCGATGCTGAAGATCGTCTTCACCCAAAGGTAGCGCTCGACGCGGCGCCCCAGCTGGGTCAGCAGGCGCCGGGCCGAGGCCGCCTTCAGGGGATCGGGGAAGAGCGCGTCGATCTTGCGATCAAAGCTCGCCTGCTCGAGCAGCATGAAGGCGAGGTAGAGCGAGACGAGGCCGATGCTGCCGACGAAGCCGGCGAGCGCTATCGAGACCCTGCGGATCCAGACGTCGAGATCGATCTGCCCGACAAGCGGGCCGAGGCTGGCCGGCTCCGGCAGCGCCAGCATGCTCGCGACGCGTCCCAACATGGCCAGCAGATTGGCCTCGTAGGTGGGGGCCGCCGCCGACACGGCACCGACATTGACGACAATGAGGTCGACGGCAAGACCGAGGGCCAGGCCGATCACGACCACGCCCAGCGTGAGCGCCAGCCAGTTGCCGCCGAACCGCCCGATCACGGGGATCTTTCTCAGGCGCCCGGCGACCGCGTTGATCAGCTGCCAGATCAGCGCTGCCAGGGCGAAGGGAATGAGGACGTCACGCCCGCCGATCAGGACCGAGCCCACGAGGATGACGACGGCGAGCCAGGCGGCCGCGACGAGAGGCTTCAGGCCGGACACCACAATGCTGCGCTCCTGCCCAAAGCCACGCGCACGATCCCCGACAGCGGCCGCCTAGGAGCGCTGTAGCGCAGCCACCGCGGCCCCGTGCGTCAGGTGCTGCCCGCGCCCCGCTGCTGCTTCCATTCGCGGAAGAGCCGCTGCTCCTCGATCTCGATCCGGGTCTGCTCGGCCTGAAGCGCGCGCTGCCGCTCGAAATCGAGCTGCAGCTGCTGCTGCGTCTGCTGCCTCGTCACGGCCTCCTGCTGGCGACGCTGCTCGGCCTGACGGTCCAGCATCATGTTGCCGGCGAGACCGCCGGCAGCGCCGCCGATGAGCATGCCGGTCGTGCTGTTGCCGAAGAGCGCTCTGCCGGCACCGGCGCCGGCAGCGGCGCCTGCCACCGTTCCGACGCCGGCAGGGGCAGTGCCGCCCGTGGTGTCGCAGGCGGCCAAGCTCGCGGTGGCCAATCCGGCCAACACCATGATGCCGAGGCCGGAGCGGCCCGATCGACGTGGCTCGGCCATCAGGGAACCCCCTCTTCCTGCTTGACGATGCTGACCATCTCGTCGAACGACAGCCCGCCGTCCTTGTTCTTGTCGCCCTCCTTGAAGGCGCTCTCCTTGTTGGCCATCACCTCCTGGAAGCTCAGGACGCCGTCATGGTTGGTGTCGACGCGGTCGAACTGGGCCGGGTCGTGCGGACCCAGCTCCTCCGGCGTCAGCGTTCCGCTGCCATCCTTGTCGAGCGTGGCGAAGCCCACGGCGGCGTCCCGCGCGAGCTCCGGCAGGCTCACATAGCCGTCACCGTTCGTGTCGGCCGCATCGAAGGCGATCTGCTCGTCCGTGCAGGGGCAGTCTATGTCCGTGGCGGCACTTGGCTGCTGCGCTCTGGCCGGGCCGGCGAGGCCGGCCATCACGACAACGGCGAACGAGACCGACGGCAGCAGGAGCCGCGCTCCCGAGCCTCCTCTCGCCATCCATCCACGCTGGTTGGCCATTCTCCTCGGCGCCTCCCCGCTTGGCCCCCAGGTGCTCGGACGGCGATGTCCGGCGCATGGAGGTCGGTCCCTGGCTTAGTATCTGAGCTAGGGTTAGCTGGAAGGGCTTCCGCTGTGAAGAGCCGGATGGCCGATCACCCGCGGCGATCGCTCGTTTGACCGAAGATGGCGCGCGATCGAATGCCCGATGCTGCGGCCGTAGCTTGACGATGCCATGGCATCCAGGCGAACATTGCGTCGGGAAGAAGCGCCCTACAATAACGGAAGGTGCATCTCTGTGTAGGCAGGCGGCAACACTTGGGGCCGTCGCTAGGACAGGGAACGCTGGCTCAGGCGCGCCGGCTACGTGCACCGTGCCGGACCGCGGGGAAGAGGACGACGCCATGGCCGGTTGCGCGGCGCCGAGCGACGATCGACGCTGGACCAGGCAGCGCTCGCTCCTGGCGGCTGTGGCCCTGATGCTGGCGGCGTGCGGATCCGAGGCGCAAAAGCCGCCCCCGGAGATCCGCCCGGTGCGGACCGTCACCGTCGAGAAGCGCGATTCGAGCGTGCCGGTGGTGCTCACCGGCCGGATCCAGGCCGAGAACGAGGTGTCGCTCGCCTTTCGCATCTCGGGGCGGATGATCGAGCGGACGGTCAATCTCGGCGATCAGGTGAAGCCCGACCAGGTGGTGGCGCGGCTCGAGCCGCAGAACGAGATGAACGCGCTCCGGGCAGCGGAGGCCAACCTTGCCGCTGCCGAGGGCCAGCTGGCCGAAGCCAACGCGGAGTTCGCGCGTCAGCAGCACCTTTCGGAACGTGGCTTTGCGGCCCAGGCCGTGTTCGACCGGGCGCGCCAAGCGCAGCAGACGGCCCAGTCGGCCGTCGAGGCCGCCACCGCCATGCTCAAGAACGCCAAGGACCAGGTGAGCTTCACCGAGCTCAGGGCGGATGCCGAAGGGGTGGTGACCGCTGTGAGCGCCGAGCCCGGCGAGGTGGTCCAGGCCGGCCAGCGGATCATCCAGCTGGCGCGCCAGGGCGGGCGCGACGCGGTGTTCGACGTGCCGGCGCAGGTGATCCGCTCGGCGCCGGCCGATCCGCTCATCACCGTCTTCCTGACGGACGATCCGGCCGTCAAGGCGGACGGGCGCGTGCGCGAGGTGGCGCCGCAGGCCGATCCGGTGACCCGGACCTTCGAGGTCAAGGTGGGCCTGTCGAGCCCGCCGCCCGAGATGCGGCTCGGCGCCACGGTGACCGGGCGCATGCAGGTCGAGGGCGGAGAGAGCATCGAGATTCCGGCGACCGCGCTGACGCAGCTCAACAACGAGCCCGCCGTCTGGATCGTCGATCCGGACGCGATGACGGTCACCCTCCGCAACATCAAGGTGCTGCGCTTCGACCCGGCGTCGGTCGTGGTGTCCGAGGGCCTGGAGCCCGGTGAGATCGTGGTCACGGCGGGGGTCCAGGCCCTCCACCCGGGCCAGCAGGTCCGCCTGCTCAAGGCGCCCTCATGAAGGAGATCAACCTCTCGGGCTGGGCGCTCAAGAACAAGTCCCTGGTCGTCTATTTCATGATCGTGGCCGTCATCGCCGGGGTGGCGGCCTTTTTCAGCCTCGGCCGCAACGAGGACCCGTCCTTCACCATCAAGACGATGGTGGTTCAGGCGGCTTGGCCTGGGGCCACGATCGAGGACACCGAGCAGCAGGTCACCGAGCGGATCGAGCGCAAGCTGCAGGAGCTGCCCGGCCTCGACAATCTGCGCAGCTTCACCCGCGCGGGCTCGACCACGATCTTCGTCGATCTCAAGGGCGCGGTGACGGCACCCGAGATCCCGGCGATCTGGCAGCAGGTCCGCAACGACGTCAACGACATCCGGCCCACCCTGCCCAACGGCGTGCTGGGGCCCTTCTTCAACGACCGCTTCGGCGACACCTTCGGCATCATCTATGGCTTTACCGCCGACGGGTTCACCCAGCGCGAGCTGCGCGACTATGTCGAGGACGCGCGCTCGAGGCTCCTTCACGTGCCCGACGTCTCCAAGATCGAGATCCTGGGCGCCCAGGACGAGGTGATCTTCGTCGAGTTCTCGATGCGGCAGCTGGCGAGCCTCGGCATCGACCGGGGCGCTCTGATCGCGGCCCTGCAGACGCAGAACGTCGTCCGGCCGGCCGGCGTCATCCAGACCGGCGACGAGAGGATCTCGCTTCGGGTCTCGGGCTCGTTCGAGTCCGAGCAGGACATCCTCGACATCACCTTCGTCGCCGGCGGCCGCATGATCCGCCTCGCCGACATCGCCACGGTGCGGCGCGGCTTCGCCGACCCGCCCCAGCCGATGTTCCGCGTCGACGGCAAGCCCGCGATCGGGCTGGCGATCGCCATGCGCGACGGCGGCGACATCCTGGCGCTCGGCAAGAACATCCACAAGGCGATGGAGGAGATCACCGCCAACCTGCCGATCGGCATCCAGCCGGTCCTGGTGGCGGACCAGCCGGTGACGGTCGATCATGCCATCGGCGAGTTCATGACCTCGCTGTGGCAGGCGATCGCCATCATCCTCGCGATCAGCTTCATCAGCCTCGGCGTGCGTCCCGGCCTCATCGTGGCGCTTTCGATCCCGCTCACGCTGGCCATCGTCTTCCCGTTGATGCAGACGGCCGGCATCGACATGCAGCGGATCTCGCTGGGCGCGCTCATCATCGCGCTGGCGCTCCTCGTCGACGACGCCATGACCACGTCGGACGCGATGCTGACCCGTCTCGCGGCCGGCGACGACAAGGAGGAGGCGGCGAGGTTCGCCTTCCGCAGCTACGCCTTCGCGATGCTGGCCGGCACCTTCGTCACGATCGCGGGCTTCGTTCCGGTTGGCTTCGCGCAGAGCTCGGCCGGCGAGTACACCTTCTCGCTCTTCGCGGTCGTGACGATAGCGCTCCTGGTCTCGTGGGTGGTGGCCGTCATCTTCGCGCCGGTCATGGGCATCGCGATCCTCAAGCCCCCGAAGCCCCGCAAGAGCGACGAGCCGCCGTTCGTCGTGCGCTGGTACAGGAGCTTTCTCCTCCTGGCGCTGCGTCTCCGCTGGATCACGATTGCCGTCACGCTCGGCCTCTTTGTCGGCTCGATCCTGCTGATGCCCTTGATCCCGCGCCAGTTCTTCCCCTCCTCGGACCGCCCCGAGCTGCTGGTGGACCTGACGCTGCCGCAGAACGCCTCGATCTACGCCAGCGACGACATGGCCAAGCGCTTCGACGCGCTGCTCAAAGGCGATCCGGACGTGGTGAGCTGGAGCACCTATGTCGGCCGCGGCGCCATCCGCTTCTACCTGCCGCTCAACGTGCAGCTGCCCAACAGCTTCTTCTCCCAGGCGGTCATCGTGGCCAAGGACGTGGCGGCCCGCGAGCGGCTGCGCGTCAAGATCGACAAGGCGCTGGCCGAGCAGTTCCCGAGCGTGGTGGGCCGCGCCTATCCGCTCGAGCTGGGCCCGCCGGTGGGGTGGCCGATCCAGTACCGGGTGAGCGGCCCCGATCCGCAACAGGTGCGGACGATAGCGCTCGAGCTCGCCCAGGTGATCGCGCGCAATCCCGACGCCCAGGAGGTCAACTTCAACTGGATGGAGCCGGCCCGCGAGGTTCGCATCCACATCGACCAGGAGCGGGCGCGCCTCTTGGGCCTCAGCTCCGACGCCGTGGCCGGCGTGCTCAACACGGTGATCACCGGCTCGAACGTCACCCAGGTGCGCGACGGCATCTATCTCGTCAACGTGCTGGTGCGCGCCAATGACGAGCAGCGCGTCTCCCTCGAGACGCTCGCGACCCTCCAGGTGCCGCTGCCGAACGGCCGCACCGTGCCGCTCAACCAGTTCGCGACCTTCGACTATGGCCAGGAGCTGCCGCTGCTCTGGCGCCGCGACCGGGTGCCGACGCTCACGGTCCAGGCCGACGTGCCCCAGGGCGTGCTGCCCGAGGGCGTGGTCGACGCGCTGGCCCCCGACATCGCCAAGCTCAATGCGAGCCTCGAGAAGCCCTACGAGATCGTCGTCGGCGGCACGGTCGAGGAAAGCCAGAAGTCGCAGGCCTCGGTCATCGCGGTCGTGCCGGCGATGCTGGTCATCATGCTGACGGTCCTGATGATCCAGCTCAGGAGCTTCCAGCGCCTGATCGTGGTGCTCTGCGTGGCGCCGCTCGGCCTCATCGGCGTCGTGGCAGCGCTGCTCGTCTCGGGCCGACCGCTGGGCTTCGTCGCCATCCTGGGCATCCTGGCGCTGATCGGGATCATCACGAAGAACGCGGTGATCCTGATCGGCCAGATCGATGCCGAGCGGGCCGCCGGCAAGTCGGTGTGGGATGCGGTCGTCGGGGCCAGCAGCTCGCGCTTCCGGCCGATCATGCTGACCGCGGTCTCGACCGTGCTGGGCATGATCCCGATCGCACCCACCGTGTTCTGGGGGCCGATGGCCTTCGCGATCATGGGCGGCCTGCTGGTGGGCACGCTGCTGACGCTGATCTTCCTGCCGGCCCTCTATCTCGCCTGGTTCGGGGGCAGGGGAGGTGCTGCCGACACCGCGGCAGTGGCCCCCACGTGAGCAGACAGTCGCGGCCCCGGACGTTCCTGCGCCGGGTGGCCAGGATAGCGCGCACCCTGGCGCTGCTGGTGGTCGTCGTCGCTCTGACCCTCCTCGGTGTCCGGGCGTACAACGCGCAGCGCGGCCAGCCGCTCGAGCTCTGGCACACCTTCGTGCCCCACGACATGCATGCAAAGGAGCTCGATAAGGCCGACTGGGCCCAGTACATGGCGGCCGAGCAGAAGGTCTTCGACGAGGTCCGGACCGAGGTGACGGACAAGCTGCCGGCCAAGGACAGGGTCCCCGTCAACCGCTACTTCGCGGACAGCCCGATCTATCCCGGTCACTTCGCGCAAGACTGGAACCGATCCTACATCCTGGAGCCAGACGGTCCGCCCGTGGGAGCGGTGGTGCTGCTGCACGGGCTCACCAATTCGCCCTACAGCCTGCGCCACGTCGCCCAGAGCTACAGCGCCCACGGCTTCGTCGCGATCGCCATCAGGATGCCCGGCCACGGAACCGTGCCGTCGGGGCTGACCGATGTCGAATGGGAGGACTGGCTGGCCGCGACGCGCCTCGCTGTGCGGGAGGCTCGGCGGCGGATCGGCCCGTCGAAGCCTCTGCAGATCGTCGGCTTCTCGAACGGCGGCGCCCTCGCGGTGAAGTATGCGCTGGACGCCATCGAGAACCCGGAGCTGTCCAGGCCGGATCGGCTCGTGCTGATAGCGCCCATGATCGGCATCACGCGCTTTGCGCGCTTCGCCGGCCTCGCAGCCCTACCGGCGATCCTCCCGGCCTTCGCCAAGGCCGCCTGGCTCTCCGTGGTGCCCGAGTTCATCCCCTTCAAATACAACTCGTTCCCGGTGAACGGGGCCACGCAGTCCCATCGCCTGACGGTGGCCCTGCAGGCGCAGATCGACAGGCTCGCGAACGAGCACAAGCTGGACAGCCTGCCGCCGATCCTGACCTTCCAGTCGGTGATCGACTTCACGGTCAGCACGCGGGCGATCATCACGGCCCTCTACAACCGCCTGCCGGCGAACGGCAGCGAGCTCGTGCTCTTCGACCTCAACAGGACGGTCAAGTTCGGCCCCCTGCTGCGCGTCAGCTTCGACACCACGCCGAGCCGGCTCCTGCCACCGGCACCACGCGCCTATCGCACCACGATCGTCACGAACGCCGACCCGGGGACGAGCCAGGTCGTGGCGCGCGTGACCGAGGCCGGCGCCACCACCGAGCAGACGGAGGAGCTGGGCCTCTCCTATCCCGCTGGCGTCTTCTCGCTCTCGCACCTGGCGATCCCGTTCCCGATGAACGATTCGCTCTATGGGATGCAGCCGGAGGGGGAGCCCGAGTTCGGCGTCGAGCTCGGGGCGCTTGCCGCCCGCGGCGAGCGCGGTGCCCTCATCATCAGCCCGGAGTCGCTGATGCGGATGACGTCGAACCCGTTCTATCCCTTCACGATCGCCCGCATCGAGGCTGGCATCGCCGCGCCGACCGGGGACGCTGCCTCCGCCAAGCCCTGACCGCCGCGGCCACCAGACTGCCCGTCCGGCCAAATCCTCGCCACCGGAAGCCTACTCCGCGCTGCGCCGCCATGGCGTGCCAGCCGCGCCGAGCCATCTGATAGGGTACCGAGGCCGTGCGGCCGCCACGATAAGGGACGACGCCATGCTCTATCTCGACCTGCCGACCACGGATCAGCTCAAGCGGCTGATGCACACCCGCTCGGCCGCCTGCGTCTCGATCTATCTCGAGACGACGCCGCTCTCGCAGCACACGGACGCGGCGCGGATCGAGCTCGGCAACCTCCTCAAGGAGGCCTGCCGGCAGCTCGAGGCGGCGGCGGTGGATAAGGCCACGGTCTCTGCGATCCGCGAGCCTCTGGAGGCGCTCGGCGAGGATGACGAGTTCTGGCGCTTCCAGGCGACGAGCCTCGCCCTGCTGGCGACGCCGAACCAGCTCCTGTCGTTCCGTCTCGCCAACAAAATACCCTCCCAGGTCGAGGTGTCCGACCGCTTCCACCTGAAGCCGCTGCTGCGCGCCGTCACCTTCCCGCACGCCGCGCTGGTGCTGGCTCTCTCGGAGGGAGCGGTCCGCGTCATCGAGGTCCCGCCGAGCGGCCCTGCGGTCGAGGTCAGGGTTCAGGACCTGCCGCGTGATGCCGCCGATGCCGCCGGCCGCTCGACGATCAACGACCGCTCGCCCAAGCGCCGCATCCAGGGCTCGGAGGGACAGAAGGTCCGGCTCGTCCAGTATGCGCGCAAGGTCGAGGCGGCCCTGCGGCCGGTCCTGGCCGCCAGCCGGGTGCCGCTGTTCCTCGCCGCCACCGAGCCGCTGGCGTCGATCTACCGCTCGGTCAGCAGCCATCCCGAGCTGGTCGAGGAGACGATCGCCGGCAGCCCGGACCACAGCGCCGATGCCGAGCTCGCGGCCGCCGCACGGGCCGGGCTCGACCGCCTCCATGCCGAGACGGTCGCCGAGTTCCGTGCGCTTTTCGAGAGTCGCACGCAGCAGCAGCGCACGACCACCGACATCGCGCAGGCGGCGCGTGCTGCAACGTTCGGCGCGATCGAGGCGCTTCTGGTCGACATGGACGAGGCGGTGCCGGGAAGGGTGGACGAGACGAGCGGTGTCGTCACCTTCGCCGAGGCTCCCGGCCGCGACAGCTACGGTGTCATCGACGAGATCGCGGCGCGCGCCTTGACGAGCGGTGCCAGGGTGATGGCGGTGCGCAAGAGCGACATCCCCGGGAACGCCGGGCTGGCGGCGATCCTGCGCTATCCCATGTGAGGGCAGGGGGCCAGGCTGGCTCAGAACGAGCCGAAGAGCGTGCCCAGGATGATCACGGCGGCCAGCGCCAGGATGGCGCCCACGATCGCGACCATGACGATGTCGAGATAGCTCTTGGCGTGGGTCGAGCCGCACACGGCCAGCATGGTCACCACCGCACCGTTGTGCGGCAGGCTGTCCAGCGTGCCGGCGGACATCACGGCCACGCGATGGAGCAGCGCCGGATCGATGCCCGTCTCGGAGGCGATGCGCAGATAGGTGCTGCCCAGCGCGTCGAGCGCGATCGTGAGGCCGCCCGAGGCCGAGCCCGTAAGGGCCGAGAGCACGTTGGTGGCGACGGCCAGAGAGACCAGCGGCCCGCCGCCGATCGAGAGCACCCACGCGCGCACCATGGCGAAGGCCGGGAGCGCCGCGACGACCGCGCCGAAGCCCACGAGGCTGGCGACGCTGACCGCCGGCAGGACGGCCGCGTTGGCGCCAGCGTCCATGCTCGAGCGCAGGCGCGGCAGGCGACGCCAGTTGGTCAGGACCACGACGAGGATCGCCACGGCCAGCGCCACCACGACGGCCCACACGCCACCCACCGACTGCAGCGAGGTGGCGCCCCACTGCTTCTCGGCGAGGAACGAGGCGTCGATGCGCGGCAGCACGATCATCGCCATCACGAAGTTGACGACGATCACCACGACCAGAGGGAGTGCCGCCAGGACGATCGGCGGCTGGGCGGCGCTTTCGTGACCACGATGGATCTCGGCCGGATCGAACTCGCGGGCGGTGGTCGCGCGCTCGCGGATGAGCTCGTCATCGGCCGCCGCATCGGGGGCGACCACCGTACCGCCATAGCCTTCACCGGCCCGACGCGCCGCGGCCTCGCGCCGGCCCAGCCACCAGAGGCCGAAGCCCAGCATGATGGCGGCGGCGATGATGCCGAGCCCCGGTGCGGCGAAGGGCGTGGTGCCGAAGAAGGGCATCGGGATGGCGTTCTGGATGGCCGGCGTTCCGGGCAGGGCCGACATGGTGAAGGTCGAGGTGCCGAGCGCTATGGCCGCGGGCATGAGCCGGTGCGGGATGTTGGCGGCGCGGAACAGCGCCTGGGCCATCGGCGCCAGCACGAAGAAGGCGACGAAGAGGCTGACGCCGCCATAGGTGACGAGCGCGCCCGCCAGGACCACCGCCAGCACCGCGCGCTTGGGCCCCAGCCGTTCGGTCATGTATTGCGCGATCGCCCCGACCGAGCCGCTGTCCTCCATGAGCTTGCCGAAGAGCGCCCCCAGGAGAAACAGGGGGAAGAACTGCGCGAGGAAGCCCGAGGCGCTGCCCATGAAGGTCTGCGTCCAATGGGCCAGCGCCGGCTCCCGCGACGCGACGGAGGCGATGATCGCTGCGGCCGGGGCCAGAAGCAGGATGCTCCAGCCACGGTAGGCGAGCCAGATGAGGAGCCCCAGGCCGAGCAGGATCCCGAGGAGCCCCACGGCTTCAGACACCCACCAGGAGCTGGTCGATATCGAGCGTCGAGCGCGTCCCCATCTCCTTGCCCCGTCCGGCCAGGAAGGACTCGGCGCTTCGGCGCCCCTCGTCGCGCAGCATGGTGAGAAAGGCCCACTCGGCGTTGAGCTTGGAGGAGTAGCCGAGCTCCGTCATCATCCTGCTGGCGACGAGGTGGATGCGCATGCCTGCCCACATGGCCCCCTCGCTGTTGCCGGGATCGGCCACCTGGCGGAGCAGGGCGATCATGCGCAGCTCCTTCAGCAGCACCGCGTTGAAGGAGACCTCGTTGAGGCGGTTCAGGATGTCACGCGCCGTGCGCGGGGTGCCCGGCCGCTCGACCGGGTTGATGGCGACGAGGATGGTGTCCCTCGAGCTGCATTCGCGGATGAGCGGCGTCATCGTCGGGTTGCCGGAATAGCCGCCGTCCCAATAGGCCTCGCCGTCGATCTCCACGGCCTGGAACAAGGTGGGCAGGCAGGCCGAGGCCAGCATGGCGTCGGGCGTGATCTCGGCGTTGCGGAAGACGCGGCCGCGGCCGGTGCGCACGTTGGTGGCGGTGACGAAGACCTTGATCGGCGCCTTGGCGAGGCGGTCGAAATCGACACACGCGTCCAGGATATCGCGCAGCGGGTTCGAGCCGCCCGGGTTCAGGTCGTAGGGCGAGAACAGCCGCGAGGCGAGGTCCATGGCCACGAACACCGGCGAGCTGTCGAGGGTCCAGCGTCCCAGCAGCACGTCGAGGAAGCCTCGCTGCAAAGGGCTCATCCGGGCGGCATCGGAGACGCTGCGCCAGAAGCGCTCGAGGCCGGCGCGGGCACCCTCGGCCCCGCCCGCAGCGTGACCGTCGGCCAGAACCGCTGCATTCATCGCCCCGGCCGACGTCCCGGAGATGCCGTCGATCTTCAGCCACGGCTCCTCCAGGAGGCGATCCAGCACGCCCCAGGTGAAGGCGCCATGTGCCCCACCGCCCTGAAGCGCCAAGTCGACCAACAGCTCGTCACGTCGCATCTGCTACTCCGCCAGAGACGACAACCAGTCTCTAGACTATCCGGGTAAAGCCTTTGCGACGACAGGGCCATGACGGAACTGGCAGACGGGCACTATGCCACACTGCAGCAATGAAGCCCGATTGACTGCACTCGTGCCGATGCTGCACAGTTCAGAGTGCGCCCGTTGGGGCGTGGGAGGACACAGCCTGTCATGAGCGCGGCCCAGTCGAGCCGGGAGCCGAGACCGTCGTCCTCGGCGGATGCTTTCGTTGCAGTGCTTTTCCTCGTTGTCCTCGTCGTGGCGAGCTTCGTGCTGTTCGGCGACGACGCCGCGTTCGGACCGACGCAGATAGCGCTCACCCTGGCCGCGACGGCAGCCGCGGGCATCGCCTGGAAGAACGGGCACGCCTGGAACGACATCCGTCAGGCGGTGGTCGATGGCATCGCCTCGGCCCTGCCGGCGATCTTCATCCTGTTCGCGGTCGGAGCGCTGATCGGCACCTGGGCCTTGAGCGGCACGCTCGTGGCGATGGTCTACTATGCGCTGGGGGTGCTCAGCCCGAACTTTTTCTATCTTTCCGCTTGCGTCATCTGCGGGCTGATCTCCGCGAGCATCGGCAGCTCCTGGACGACGGTCGCCACGATCGGCGTCGGCATGATGGGCGTGGCCCAGCAGATGGACCTCTCGCCCTATGTGACGGCCGGCGCCGTGATCTCCGGCGCCTATTTCGGCGATCGCTCGTCGCCGCTCTCGGACACGGCGAACCTGGCCTCGGCAGCGACCGGGGTCCCGCTGCTCGAGCACATCCGGGCCAGCCTTGTCACCGGCGTGCCCGCCCTCATCCTCTCCCTCGCGATTTTCGGGCTGCTCGGAAGCCCCGGCGACTTCGATGCCTCGGCCACCCAGGCCGCCATCTCCAGCCGCTTCGCGGTGACGGCCTGGGCGTTCATCCCTGTAGCCGTCGTGATCGTGGCATCGGTTGCGCGCGTGCCGCCGTTCCTCGCCATTCTGAGCGGTGCCCTGGCGGGTGGCGTGATGGCGGTGATCCTGGTGCCGGACCTCGTGCTGCAGCATGCCGCCCGGCCCGACCTGCCGGTTTGGCTGGGCCTCATCAAGGGCGTGTGGCAGGCGCTCGCCACGGGCTTCGTCTATCGAAGCGGCAACGCGGACCTCGACGTGCTGCTGTCCCGCGGCGGCATGGACAGCATGCTGAACACCGTGTGGCTGATCATGGCGGCGTTGGCGTTCGGCTCGGTGATGCACCATGCCGGCCTGCTCGACCGCGTGGTGGCACCCGTCGCGCGTCTGGCTCGCTCCACCGTGAGCCTCGTCACCGCGGTCCTGGTAGCGGCGATCGGCATCAACATCGTTGCCGCCGACCAGTATCTCGCGGTCGTCCTGCCCGGCCGCACATTCAAGGAGGAGTTCGTCCGCCGCGGCCTCCCGCTGCACGTCCTGTCGCGGTCGCTGGGCGACGGCGGCATCGTGACGGCGCCGCTGGTGCCGTGGAACAGCTGCGGCGCCTTCATGGCCGCAACGCTCGGCGTCACCACGCTCCACATGCTACCCTTCTGCTTCTACAACCTCTTCAGCCCCATCATTGCGATCGTGGTCGCGGTCCTGATCGGCCGGAAGGCCGCCCCGGCCGCTAGCGCCGCCAGCACCGCTGGAGAATGAAGGGCAAAGCCGACTTCCTGCCACGGGCCACACATCGCCTACCAAAAACGCGGAGGCTCGACGCCCACAAGGCTCGGGTCAACTGCAACAAGAGCAATCCTGTGAACGGAATACTGCGATGCAGCAAGTAACGCCGCACCCGATGTAACTTGCCAGCCTCTGTGTTGTCCCGCTAAGTTTCCCCTCGTATTGTGACAAAAAACGACCGATAGCCGTATCGGCTGACAGGGGGCTAAAAATGGCAGAGTCGACGGCGAAGTTCACGCTTCCGACCCTGACGGCCATGGTCGTCGGATCGATGGTGGGAGCGGGAATCTTCTCGCTGCCGCGCTCCTTCGGTCAGGCGACGGGGCCATTCGGGGCGCTCGTCGCCTGGACCATCGCCGGCGTTGGCATGCTGATGCTGGCGTTCGTCTTCCAGACCCTGGCCCAACGCAAGCCAGACCTCGACGCCGGCATCTTCGCTTACGCGAAGGCCGGCTTCGGCAACTATCTGGGTTTCGCCGCCGCCTTCGGCTTCTGGGCCGGCACCTGCCTCGGCAACACCACCTATTTCATCCTGATCAACTCGACGCTCGGCCGATTCATTCCCGTCTTCGGCGACGGAAATACCGTGATTGCCGTGATCCTTTCCTCGATCGTCCTGTGGGCCGTGCATTTCATGGTCCTGCGCGGCATCAAGGAAGCGGCCGCTATCAACACGATCGTGACGATCGCCAAGATCGTGCCGATCGGCATTTTCGTCATTGTCATGTTCGTCTTCTTCAAGGCGGACAAGTTCACCGGCAATTTCTGGGGTGGCGGCACCTACAGCTTCGGCGAGGTGTTCACCCAGGTGCGCAGCACCATGCTCGTCACGGTCTTCGTGTTCATCGGTATCGAGGGTGCCAGCGTCTATTCCCGCTACGCCCGGCGCCGCGAGGATGTCGGCCTCGCCACGATCTTCGGCTTCGTGGGCGTGCTCTGCCTGCTGGTTCTGGTGACGCTGCTGCCCTTCGGCTTGCTCGACCGCGGCCAGCTCGCCGACATGCGGCAGCCCTCCATGGCCGGCGTGCTCGAGGCCGCGGTCGGTCCCTGGGGCGGCGTGTTCATCAGCGTAGGGCTCCTCGTCTCGGTTCTGGGCGCCTACCTCGCCTGGTCGCTGCTTGCCGCCGAGGTCCTCTTCATGGCCGGCAAGGACGGGCTCGTGCCCAAAGGCCTGGCAGGAGAGAACCGGAACAAGGTGCCTTCCGTGGCGCTGTGGCTCACGAACGGGCTCGTGCAGCTCTTCTTGATCCTCACCTTGTTCGCGCGCGAGGCCTTCAATCTCGCCCTCTCGCTGACCAGCGCCAAGACCCTGATCCCCTATGTGCTGGTGGCGGCGTTCGCGCTGAAGCTGGCCTGGAAGGGCGAGACATACGAGGGCTCGGACCGAGAGCGGCGCAAGGACCTGATCGTGGGCGTGCTGGCGACGGTCTACACCTTGTTCATGCTTTATGCCGGGGGCCTCAAATACGTGCTCCTGGCCTGCATCCTGTTCGCGCCGGGATCGATCCTGTTCATCCTGGCGCGCCGCGAGCAGGGTCAGCCTCTGTTCACATCGACCGAGTGGATCATCTTCCTGGCCGTTGTCGCCGCGGCCCTTGTCGGCGTTTACGGCTTGGCGACCGGAACGATCACAATCTGATCTCAGGGAGGCTCAACGATGGCTCAAGCTGGCACGCAGCCCAAATACGGCGTGCATTCCGAGGTGGGCCAGCTCCGCAAGGTGCTGGTCTGCGCGCCGGGCCTGGCGCACACGCGCCTGACGCCCTCCAATTGCGACTCGCTCCTGTTCGACGACGTGCTGTGGGTGCAGAACGCCAAGCGCGATCATTTCGACTTCATGACCAAGATGCGCGAGCGCGGCGTCGAGGTCGTCGAGATGCACAACCTTCTGGCCGAGACGCTGGGCGATCCGGAAGCGAAGAAGTGGCTCCTGGACAGGCAGATCACGGTCAACGAGGTGGGTCTCGGCCTCGTGGCGGACACGCGCGGCTTCCTCGAGAGCCTCGATGAGCGCAAGCTCGCCGAGGTGATGATCGGCGGGCTCTCGGCGCTCGAGCTGCCGGACAAGTACCAGTCCGAGTATCTCACCATGGTCCGCGAGGCGACCGGTGCTGCCGAATACCTGCTTCCGCCGCTTCCCAACACGCTCTACACGCGCGACACGACCTGCTGGATGTATGGCGGGGTGACGCTCAACCCGCTCTATTGGCCGGCGCGGCACGAGGAGACGCTGCTCGCGACCGCGATCTACAAGTTCCATCCGAGCTTCAAGGACGCCAACATCCAGGTCTGGTGGGGCGATCCCGACGTCAACCACGGCTCGGCCACCCTCGAGGGCGGCGATGTCCTCATCGCCGGCAACGGTATCGTGCTGATCGGCATGAGCGAGCGGACCTCACGCCAGGCGATCACTCAGGTGGCAAAGGAGCTGTTCGCCAAGGGTGCCGCCACCCGGGTCATCGCCGCCGCGATGCCCAAGCTCCGCGCCGCCATGCATCTCGACACGGTGTTCACGTTCGCCGACCGCGACGTGGTGACGGTGTTCCGCGACATCGTCGACCGCATCCACCCGATCTCGCTCCGCCCCGGGAGCGGGCCCACGGGCATCGAGGTGACGCTCGAGAAGAAGCCGTTCCCCGAGGTCGTTGCCGAGGCGCTGGGCATCAAGAAGCTGCGCATCGTCGCCACCGGCGGCGATCCCTATCTGGGCGAGCGGCAGCAGTGGGACAGCGGCAACAACCTGGTCGCGATAGCACCGGGCGTGGTCTTCGCCTACGACCGCAACACCGCCGTCAACACCGCCCTGCGTAAGGAGGGCGTCGAGGTCATCGAGATCGTCGGTGCCGAGCTCGGCCGCGGCCGCGGCGGCGGGCACTGCATGACCTGCCCGCTCATCCGCGACCCGGCTTAGCGCCCGGTATCCCGACGGCGCATCCGGCCGCTCACACCCGGGAGGCGGTGAGGATCAGCTCCTCTCCGCCGACCGGGTGATCGTCTGGCCGGCGACGTTGACGCCGGCGACCAGCCCCGACTGGCCCCAGACGAAGACGATGATGGGCTTCTGCAGCGTCGTGTTGCTGATCTCGCCACGCGTGCCGACGCTCGCGACGGCGAAATCGACACCGACGCCGACCTGAAAGCCGCTCATGGACTGGAAGGTCTTCAGGGCCTGGTCGGTCGTGAAGAAGTAGCCTTGCGAGAAGGTCTGAGCACCGATCTGGAGGCCGAAGGAGCCGCCGGTCAGGTTGTAGAATCCGGCAGGCGCGCCGTTCTGATAGAGGACGCCCTGGCCGAACTGGCCTCCGAACATGAAGCTGCCCTGGGTCACGCCCGGAAAGATGAGGTAGGCCTTCGAGCTCTCGGCGACGCTCCGTGCTGCGGGCACCTTGGCCTCGAGCGCGGCCAGTGCCGTCCGCGCGCGGGCATCGAGGCTCGCCCGCGACTGCTCCGTGGTGCTGCAGGAGGCGCCCAGCGCCGCCACTCCGAATCCAGCCAGCCCACGAGCAAGGGCACGGCGCGACATGACCATCGACATCTCCTTCTTTCGGGCTTGATCGGATGGATTCCGTACCCAAGCCTAACGCTTGCCAGTTCGCAGCAAGGCGGTCAATCGGCTCCAAAGCGGAGGCGTGATCCCATAGCGGGCGATCAGCGGCCGAGCATGAGCGCCACCCCCAGGGCCACCGTGACCGCAAGCAGCGAGAGGCCCATGCTGGGCCAGGACCGCAAGGCCCGGTCCGCCCGCTCCACCATGTCGGCGCAGGCCCCCGCCATGCGCGAGGCGCCCGCACCCATCACGACGATGTCGCCTTCCGGCACCTGCGGGAGGTGGCGGCCCCAGCGTCGCAGCACTACGAACAGCAAGGCACCCAGCAGAACCGGCCAGAGCCCCCCCCAGAGCGCTGCCGGCCTGAGCGGGTCGGCGAGGCTGCCGCCCGTCGCCAGCGGATAGAGCGCCCAGGGCACCAGGATGGCGGCGAGCGCCATGACGAGCCACGGCAGCATGAGGCCTGCCGGCGCCACGGCGTCCTCCGAGTAGGGCCGCGTGGCGACGAGACGCTGCAGGAAGCGCAGCATGAGCAGCGTCGTGCCCGCCGCCGACAGATAGCCCAGCGTGCCGACGAGGCCGTAGCCGAGCTGGTCCTTCGCCGCCAGCTTGGCCAGAGCGCCGCCCGTGAGCGGCAATCCGCCCATACCCAGCGCCAGCACCGCAGCCGGCACGAGAACGGCCCAAAAGCGCCGGCAGGTCGCGGTGGCGACGCCCACGGCCAGGAAGAGGGCGCCCTTGGCGAGGACGTGGTGGGCCGCGAGATAGGCGGCGTCGAGGTCCAGCCGTGCGCTGCCGGCAATCAGGCCCATGCCCAGCACGGTGGCGACGAGCCCCATCTGGCTGACGCTGGAGTAGGCCAGCACGGTCTTCGGATTGACCTGCGTGATACCCATCGCCACGGCATAGAAGGCAGTGACGAGGCCCACCGTCACGAGCACCATGCCCCAGCCGGCGGGCACGGCACCCAGCGGCATGAAGCGGATCAGCCCGATGATGCCGGCCTTGATGATGGCGCCGCTGAGGACCGCCGAGGCAGGCATGGGGGCGGCCGGGTGGGCTATCGGCAGCCAGACATGGAGCGGCACGAGCCCGGCCTTGAGGCCGAAGCCCGCAAGGAGGAACAAAAGGGTGGCCGTGCGCCAGGGCGAGGTGGGCAGCGCCGCCAACACGTGGCCGATGCGCAGATCACCGTCGGGCGCTGCGGTGGCGAGGAGCACGAAGCCCATCAGCAGAAAGACCTCGCCCGCGATCGCGAGCTCGAGATAGATCGTGCCGGCGCGCAGCGCCCGGGGCGTCCCGTCGTGCAGCACGAGCCCGTAGGCGGCGAGGCTGGCCATGGTGAAGAGAAGAAAGAAGCTGGCGAGGTCGCCGGCCATGAAGACGCCGAGGCTGCCGGTGAGCGTGAGCAGCCAGAACTCGGTGAAGCGCCCGCCGTGCGGCTTGCCGCGGAGATAGGTGGCGGCGTAGGCGCCGGCGCAGATCCAGAGCAACGCGGCCACGCCCAGCAGAATGGCAGCCGGCAGGTCGAGCGCCAGCTCCATCTTCAGAACCGGCAGCTCCAGCACGAGCGGGGGCGCGCCGACCGAGAGGAATGCAGCGGCGAGACCGGGGATGGGTGCCAGCCACAGCCACGACAGCATGCGCTCCCGAGGGCCGCGCCCAATGCAGGCCACGAGCATCAGGAGTGGAAGGGCGAGGGTGAGCGCCAGCAGCGCAGCGGAGAGCGTCATGGGCCACGATGCCGGCGGCGTCTGGCGTACGCGCTCACTGGAGGCTCGCCTCCAGCACATGCAGGCGGCCGATCTGCAGGACGCCGAGCTTGCCGAGCGGCACCAAGCCCAGCAGCACCGACAGCAGCGCCAGCGCCAGGACCACCGCCTCCTTGCGGCGCGGCACCGCGGCAATCCGCGCCACCGGCTCCGCCGCGCCGGCAAGTGATGGTGCGAGCACGCGGAAGATGTAGCCGCCCGCGAGGAGGCCGCCGCCCAGGATCACAAGCGCCCACCACCACTGGCCGCTCTCGATCGACGCGCGGAGCAGCAGCCATTTCGCAATGAAGCCGCCGCTCCATGGCACGCCCATCAAGGACAGCCCGCTCAGGGCGAAGGCGATCAGCGTCATCGGCAGCACCTGCCCGACCCCGCCGAGGCCGGCGATCCGGTCATGGCCGAGCGTGGCGCTGATGATGCCCGCGGCCATGAACATGGCGGCCTTGGCGAAGGCATGCGAGACGAGCTGCAGCACGCCGCCGGTCCAGGCGATGGCGCTCCAGGGCACCGTCGCTCCGTACCCGGCGAGAGGGAAGACGAGGAACAGATAGCCGATCTGGGCCACGGTCGAGTAGGCGACCAGGAGCTTGAGGCGGGCCTGGCGCAGCGCCCCCACGCCACCCACGAGCACGGCGCCGGCGCCAAGGGCGGCCAGAAGCTGGCCCGCCATCGGCGTCATCAGCCCGGGCATCACGCTGAACCACAGCCGGACGATGATGAAGATCGAGGCCTTGACCACCAGGGCCGACAGAATGGCGCTCGCCGCCGGCGGGGCGCCCGCATGCGCCGGCGGCAGCCAGACATGGAGGGGAAAGAGCGCCGACTTGGCCATCAGCCCGGCCGTGATCAGCACGGCCGCCGCCCATGTGGCCGGATCGGCGTGCACCTGGCGGGACAGCAGGACGATGTCGAGCGTGCCGTAGGCGCCGTAGAGGAGCGCCACGCCCAGGAGGTAGAGAATGGAGCCGGCGAGCGCCACAAGGAGGTAGCGAAGCGCCGCCGCAACCGTCTCCGCCCGGCCGTCGAGGCAGACGAGCGGCACTGCCGAGAAGGTCAGGAGCTCGAGGGCAACATAGAGGTTGAAGAGATCGTCACCCAGGAAGACGGCGTTCATCGCCCCCCATAGCCCCAGCAGAAGGGTCCAGAAGACGGTGGGGGTCCGTGCCTCGGACGCCCCGGGCGGCGTCTTGTAGTCGCCGCATGCGAAGAGGCCCGTGGCGCAGATCACCACGGCCGTCATGACGAGCATCGCCGCCGACAGCCCGTCGGCACGGAGCGTGATGCCGAGCGGGGGCTGCCAGCCGCCGAGGACGTAGGTCAGAGCCGCGTTGGATCGCCAGACACGGGCGAAGATCGCGAGCGAGAGGGCAAGCCCGACCGGCAGGAGCACGAGGGTGATCTGCTCGGCGCGACGTCCGCCCAGCGCCATGGCCAAGAGGACGCCCGCTGCCGGCAGCATGAGCGCCAGCACGAGCAGAAAGCCGCCTGCGTCTCCCGAGCTGACGAGGTCGGAAGCCTGGCTCAGCACGGGTCCGTCCTGTCGGGTGCAGGCTGCGCCGGCTCGTCGGCAGCACTGCCGGCACGGCTCGGCTCGTCGCCGAGGCGCATGATCAGAGCCACGCCCAACGCCGTTGCCGCGAAGGCGACGACAATACCGGTGATGACCATCGCGTGCGGCACCGGATCGGCGCCGAGCACACCCGCAGCCCCCCGCCGCGCGACCACGCCGAAGAGCAGAAAGGCGCCGCCGCCGATAAGGTTGAAAGCCAGGAGCTTGCGGAGGGGGTGAGCCTCGGTAGCCAGACCGAAGAGGCCAAGGCCGACGAGCGCCGCGCCCAGAAGGCCGAACAGGGTTGCCGTGGCCATCGTCAGGGCGTCCGCTCGGGCGGGCCGGCCACCAGCATGCCCAGGGTCGCGGCGATGGAGAGGGTGACCGGCACCTCGATCGCCAGGATGAGCGGCTTCGCGAAGGCCGGGGGATAGGCGAGGAAAGCGCCTGCCAGGGCAAAGCCCGCGAGGCCCACGGTGAGAAACACGGCGGCACCCGCGACGAGGACGAGGCGGAGCCGGCGCCGGCTGACAGCCGGCGCCTCGGTCAGGCCGGCCATCATCCCGAGGATCCACATGGCGGCCAGAATGGTGCCGCCCTGGAAGGCGCCTCCTGGCTCGTCCGCGCTGACCCAGAGCACATAGACGCCCACGACGATGCCCACAGGGATCAGCAGCCGGGCGAGAAGGGCCAGCACGCCGTCCCGCTCCAGGCGATAGGCGGGCCCTGGGCGGCCGCCCCAGAGCCGGTCCGGTGCCAGCGACCACACGCCCACGAGCGCCAGCACGAGCACCACCTTCTCGAGCAGCGTGTCGACAGCGCGATAGGCCATCAGGGTCGCCGTGACCGGATTGCCGAGACCGGTCGCCGGCAGTCCCGCGGTCGCCAGCGGCGCCAGCGTCGGGGCCTTGTCCGGCAGCCATAGCACCCCAGCCGCGATCCCGACGGCGACCAGCAGGGAGAGGACGGCCGCCGCGCCGCGTTGAGCTGGTCCCGCCGCCTCGGCGGATGCGCCAGCACCACGCACACGCGCTGCCGCGCCGAGCAGGAGGACGCCCGTCACGCCGGCGCCGATGGCGGCCTCGGTCATGGCGACGTCCACCGCCGCAAGCCTTACCCAGGCCAGGGTGAGGAGGAGGCCGTAGGCGATGAAGCCCACCACCGCCGCGACCATGTCGCGTGCGAGCGTGACCCAGACAGCCACGGCCAGGATCAGGGCCGCCAGCCCGACATCGAGGCCGAGGGCCAGGGTCACGAGCGTCGCCCGCCGCCCTGCGCCACCTGCCCGATCAGCTGGGCCACCGTGGCGCCCACCACCAGCACGAGCAGCCAGACGAGCACGAGCTTGAGCCCGACGAGCGGGCCCGGCACCTGCGGCAGCAGGCCCAGGACCACGAGCCCAAGACCCAGATTGTCCGCTTTCGTCAGCGCGTGCAGGCGGCAGAGCGTGTCGGGAAAGCGTAGCAGGCCGACCGTGCCGGCCAGAAAGAAGAACGCGCCGGCCCCGACCGCGATGATGGTGAGGATATCGAGGGCGGCGGTCATGCCAGGCGCTAAGGCTTCGGTCGGTCCGCCGCCGGCGGCGCGCCTTTGACGAGCGCCACCGACGCGAGGGCCCCGAGCAGGGCCAAGACCAACGCCACGTCGACGATCGCAGGGCGGTCGATCGCGGCCGCCAGCAGCAGCAACGCGGCGATGCCCCCCGTCGCCAGCAGCTGCACCGCCATCATGCGATCGGCGTCGGCCGGTCCACGCAACACGCGCACGAGCCCCAGCGCCACCATCGCCAACACGAAGCCGGCGGCGGCGAGCAGAAACTCATGCATGGGCGGCATCGCGGCCGAGCGCCCGGGCCAGCAGCGCCTGCTCCTCCGTCATCTGTCGCGCCACAGGCTGTTCGATATCGAGGCAGTGGACCGTCAGCCTGTCGTTCTCGTCCGGCCCGACGGGCAGGGTTCCCGGCTGAAGGCTCGACAGAAGGCGAAAGGCCTGACGTCCCGGCCCGGGGGCCAAGCCCATCGGAACGGTCACAAAGCCTGGTCGCAGGGGCAGCTGTGGGTCCAGCGCCCGCCTTGCGACATCGACGCCTGCGGCAACAGATTGCCAAAGGAACCGAAGCGCCAAGCGAGCCAGGATGGCGGGGCGCGGTCGATGGATGGCTGGGGGCAGGAGACGCAGGCTCGCCCAGGTTGCTGCCATCGCGGTCACCAAGCCGACAGCAAGATCGGCGCCATGAACACCGAAGAGCACCACCCATAGGCCGAGGAACGCAAGCCCCCGGATCATCGCCGGCCATCCTGCGCCGCCGGTGGAAGGTTGGCTGCCAAGCCTATTCATGGCCTCTTCTCAGCTCTTCCCTGCCATCCGCGGATGCTGATGGTCGGTCACCACCTCTCCAAGCGGTGCAGACCCGTTCGCGGCGTACGGCAGACGCCAATAGCATGACGCTACACATGCCCGACAGCGGTGTCCACGGACCACGCCGCTCCGAGCGCTCTGCGGCATCCCCAAACGCGCGCATCGCGCGCTGCATCGCCAAGCCATGCTGCTTGCCCTAGCACCAGGAGCAGGCGTACGCGCCGCCACGGCGATCCCGACACCGCACGGACATAGGCAGATTTCTAGAAGGGTGGGGGAAAGAGAAGCCTCTGATTGAGTTGGTCGGAGCGCCGAGATTTGAACTCGGGACCCCCAGTCCCCCAGACTGATGCGCTACCAGGCTGCGCTACGCTCCGACCGGTCGAGACAACGCGCCGGACTATAATGAGCGGGTCCGGGCAGGGCAACCCGCGCTTGCTCAGTGTGTGGCGCGCGCGATCAGGTCGCGGAGCTCGACCAGCTCCTCATGCAGCCCTGCAAGACGTCGCTGCAGGTCTCGCCCGGTGGGGGGCGTCGCGTCCGGCCTCTCCAACTCGGGCTCATCCTGGGGATGCTGGTCCGCAGCCTGCTCGGCGGGCCGCGACCGGCGGGCCCGTAGGAGCTTTTGCGCGCCACGGATCGTGTAGCCCTCCTCGTAGAGTAGGGCGCGTATCTGACGTAGAACCTCAACATCCTCGGGCCGGTAGTAGCGTCGCCCGCCGCCGCGCTTCAGGGGCCGTACCTGCGGGAACTTGCTTTCCCAGAACCGGAGAACATGCTGTGCCACGTTAAGCTCGTCCGCCACCTCGCTGATCGTGCGGAACGCGCCCGAAGACTTGGGTGGCCGAAGAGCCGTTGCCGCGGCCTCGCTCATCCGTCGGCCGCGCCGTCGTGATTGATGCGATCCTTGAGGACCTGCGACGCGCGGAAGACCAGGACCCGCCTCGGGAGGATGGGCACCTCCTCGCCGGTCTTGGGGTTGCGGCCGACACGATGGCCTTTGCTGCGGACCGCGAAGGTCCCGAAAGAGGAGATCTTCACGGCCCCCTCCGCAAGAAGCGAGTCGGTGATCTCCTCAAGGATCGCGTCGACCAGCCCCGCGGACTCGCTGCGCGACAGCCCGACCTCTTGGTACACCGCCTCGGCCAGCTGTGCCCGTGTCACGGTCCGCCCGGCCACAAAGTTCCCCCTCAAGCTACTCTAAGCCTGAAAACGCTAGGGGATGCAAAGATTTCCGTCAATACGCTACGGGCGACGGCCAGCATCCGCGCTACCAGCGAATGAGCGCTGCCCCCCAGGCGAACCCGCCGCCCAAGGCGTTGACGAGGACGAGATGCCCAGGCTTGAGGCGGCCGTCCGCAACCGCCGCGTCGAGGGCCAACGGGATCGAGGCCGCCGAGGTGTTGGCGTGCCGATCGACGGTGACGACGACCCGCGCCGGGTCGAGGTCGAGACGCCGCCCCACCGCGTCGATGATCCGCAGGTTCGCCTGGTGCGGGACCATCCAGTCGAGGGCCGAGACGGTCAGGCCGCACATGGCCAAGACCTCCTCGCCACTGGCGGCCAGCCGCTGCACCGCGTGCCGGAAGACCTCCCGCCCGTTCATGCGGACGTGGCCCACCGTTCCGGTCGAGGAGGGCCCTCCGTCGACGTAGAGGCTCTCATAGTCCCGACCGTCCGCCCCGAGGCGCACGGCCAGGATGCCGCGCCCGTCATTGCCCGCCGGCTGCTCGGTCGCATCGAGCACGACGGCACCGGCGCCGTCGCCGAAGAGAACGCAGGTCGAGCGGTCCGTCCAGTCGAGGATGCGCGAGAAGGTCTCCGCCCCGATGACGAGCGCCCGGCGGGCGAGGCCGACCCGGAGATAGGCATCGGCGGTTGCCAGCGCATAGGGAAAGCCGGCACACACCGCCTGCTGGTCGAAGACGATCGCGGGCGGCATGTCGAGCTTGCGCTGGACAGCCGCCGCCGTCGCCGGGAAGGTATTGTCCGGCGTGGAGGTGGCGAGGATCAAGAGATCGACGCTCGTCGGCGACACCTCCGCCCGCTCGAGCGCCCTTCGCGCGGCGGCGGCGGCGAGGTCTGAGGTCAGCTCGCCCTCTGCCGCGATGCGTCGCTCGCGGATCCCGGTGCGATCACGGATCCAGGCATCCGACGTGTCCAGCCTCTCGGCCAGATCATCGTTTGTGACGATGCGCGAAGGCAGATACGCGCCGACACCGCGAACAACCGATCGTATCATGCTGTCCTAGGAGGCTGCCGCCCGCTCAGCAGCGGCGGGCTTGGTGTAGACGGCTCGGATCTCCTCGATGATCCGGTCGTTCGTGTGCTGCTTGACGAGGTCGGCGGCGACGCCGATGGCAGCGCCGAAGCCGATGGCATCCGTGCCGCCGTGGCTCTTCACCACGACGCCGTTCACGCCGAGGAACATGGCGCCATTGTGCAGGCGCGGGTCGAAGCGATCGCGCAGGCTGCGGAGCGCGGGCTTGGCGATCAGATAGCCGAGCTTGCCGCGCCAGCTGCTTCGGAACGACCGGCCCAGCGCCTCGATCAGCATCCGTGCCGTGCCCTCGGCGATCTTGAGGGCCACGTTGCCGGTGAAGCCGTCGGTCACGACGACGTCGATCGAGCCGTCGATGACGTCGTTGCCCTCGACGAAGCCGCGAAAGTCGATCTGCAGCTCGCTGTCGCGCAGGAGGGCTGCGGCCTCGCGCACCACCTCGTCGCCCTTCTGCTCTTCCGTGCCGACGTTGAGCAGGCCGACGCCGGGCTTGGCGACGCCGAAGATCAAGCGGGCAAAGACCTCGCCCATCACGGCGAACTGGACCAGATGCTCGGCATCGCAGTCGATGTTCGCCCCGAGGTCCAATGCCACCACGGGCTTGGTCCGGGAGGGGAAGATGCCGCAGATCGCCGGCCGGTCGATGCCGGGAAGGGTCTTCAGCACGACCTTCGCCATCGCCATCAGGGCGCCGGTGTTGCCGGCCGAGACGGCGGCCGCAGCCTGCCCTTCCTTCACCGCGTCGATCATGAGACGCATGCTCGAGGTGCGGCCATGGCGGAGCGCGTGCGAGGGCTTCTCGTCGCCGGATACGAACTCTGCGGTGTGGCGCAGCTCGACAGCGCCCTCCAGCGCCGGCTGGCGGCGCAGGAGTGGGCCGAGCCGATGCTCGTCACCAAAAAGGAGAAAGCTCAGCTCAGGCGACCGCTGGCGCGCGATGGCGGCGCCTTCCACCACGATCTCCGGCGCATGATCGCCACCCATGCCGTCGAGCGCTATCGCCAGCGGCATCGTCGTCCGTTCCACGTCGGGAGACCGGCCAGCCCGGCCGATGCGGGCCGCTGCCCTATCGTTCCACCTGTCATCATCCTCGCTGCCGCCGTCTCCGTGCGTGCCTCAATGCGCCTGTCCGCGGAGCGCGGCAAGGGCGGCGAATGGCCCCTCGGGCTCGGCCGCACGATTCACCTCCGCCAGCACCCGATCCGCATCCGGCGCATGTGGGTAGGGATCGAGCGCCAACGCGATCTCCTCGGTGATGACCTCACCGATGTCGAGGAAGGGAGAGGCGAGGGGATCGGGCTCGTCGAGCTCCGGTGAGAGAGCGATCTCCTGCAACTCGCCCTCAACCTTCGCGTGATTGCTGCCGGTGGGAAGAAACAGGCGCTCGACCTCGATGTCCAGCGCCACGGGGACCGGCTCCGCCGTCACCACGCAGACCTGCTCGAGCTCGGCCCGGATGCGGCAGCGGAGGGCGATCATGGCGCCGCCGTCGCACCTCTCGATCATGCCGGACGCCTCGAGCCGCCCCAGCGACGCCAGCTCGAGACGCTGCACGAGCGCGGCGCGCTCCTCGGCGCTGGCAGAGACATCGAAATGGATACCGGCCACGCTGATGCGGTCGACGGCATGTCGTCTCGAGAACTCGGGTTCGGTGGTCAACTGATCCCCCTGATCGCTAGGGGAGGCGCATAAACGGGCGGCGAGCGCCGCAGCTGCGGCCCGCGTCCCGGCGCGGTGGGTCCGATGAAGGGCGCTGGAGGCTAGAGTCATCGGCCGTCCGGGTCAACGCCCATCGTTGCGCCCGGGCCCTCGGGCCGGGCGAGATCCAGCGCACCAGCAAGCAGGCGCTCGCCGGGCTGCCGTTCCAGCGCCGCCGACTGGTCGACGAGATAGTGGGCCAGGGACCCGACGGCACCCTTCGAGGGCTCCGTGCCCGTGACATAGACATTGCGCGTCAGCACCTCGGCAACCGCCCCGACGTCGGCAGCGGCGAGCGGCCCGTCGAGGGCCTGCGCCCGAGCGAAGAAGGTCTGCGCCATGCTCTTGACGTACTTGCCGACCGAAAGGTCACCCACGCCGATCTCGCGGAGCGCGTGGTCCATGTCGACGAACATCACGTCGAACAGGGCCTGGGCCAGCTCCTGACCCTCCCGACCCTCGGAGCGCAGACGGCGCATCACCAACGCCGCGTGCAGGCCGATCATCTCGAACCGTCCGTCGCGCGTATCGGGCACGCCCCATTCGGCATAGAACAGCGCAAGGCGGCTCTGCTTGACGATCCGCAGGTAGAGGTCGAGCGCGGTCCTGCGCCGGCCCTTCGCTGCGCGGTCGGCCTCGCGTCGTCTCGTCCACCAGCCACGCAGGCCTGGAGCCTGTTGTGTCTCCGTCATCCGTGCTACCCGATCACCCCGTGAACAACTCTTGCCGGAGGCCGCTGATGACGCGTGGCCGTCGATCTCGTGCTTCAATGTCAGCCATCGTCGCGCTGGCTCTTCTCGCTGGTGCGTGCTCACCCACTGTCGCCAACCGCGGCTATCGGATGGACGACACCGTGCTCGCCCAGATCGTTCCCGGGGTGACCAGCCGCGAGCAGGTCTCAACCCTGATGGGCTCGCCGTCCTCGATGGGGGCCTTCAACGATGCCCGCTGGTACTACATCAGTCAGCGCACCGAGCAGGAAACCTACCATCTGCAGAGCGTCGTGTCGCAGAACGTGGTCGAGATCACCTTCGACGACAAGGGCATCGTGAAGGACATAAGGAAGCACGATCTTCAGCAGGCCCAGAACATCGTGCCCGACCCCAACAAGACGCCGGCACCGGGATCCGATCAAACGATGCTGCAGGAGTTCTTCGGGAACCTCGGCCGCTTCAATCCCTCGGCCCCGCCGGTCGGCGGCGGCAGGTCGACCTCGCCTGGCAGCGGCGTTCCCGGCGGGTAGGCGAAGCGGCTGAGCGCCCTTCGTCGGGAACGGCTCCGACGAAGGGCGCTCGACAGCAAGCTCAGCCCATGGCGCCGAGGGTCGCCAGGATCAGCAGCGCCACGATGTTGATGATCTTGATCATCGGGTTGATCGCAGGGCCGGCCGTGTCCTTGTAGGGGTCGCCCACGGTGTCACCGGTAACGGCGGCCTTGTGGGCCTCGGAACCCTTGCCGCCGTAATTGCCCTCCTCGATGAACTTCTTCGCGTTGTCCCAGGCGCCGCCGCCCGAGGTCATCGAGATCGCGACGAAGATGCCGGTGACGATCGTGCCCAGAAGCATGGCGCCCAGGGCAGTGAAGGCCTCTCCTTGGCTCGCGACGCGCGAGATCACGAAGTAGACGACGATTGGCGCCAGCACCGGCAGCAGGGACGGAGCGATCATCTCCTTGATCGCGGCCTTGGTGAGCAGGTCGACGGCCCGGCCGTAATCCGGCTTCGACGTGCCCTCCATGATGCCCTTGTTCTCGCGGAACTGCCGGCGGACCTCCTCGACAATGGCGCCGGCAGCACGCCCCACGGCCTGCATGCCGAGCGAGCCGAAGAGATAGGGCAGAAGGCCGCCGATGAAGAGGCCGACCACGACATAGGGATCCGAAAGCGAGAACTGGACCGAGAGCGTGGGGAAGTAGTGCTTCAGGTCCGCGACATAGGCGGCGAAGAGAACGATTGCCGCCAACGCCGCTGAGCCGATCGCGTAGCCCTTCGTCACCGCCTTCGTGGTGTTTCCGACCGCGTCCAGCGCATCGGTGTGGACGCGGACCTCCTTGGGCAGGCCGGCCATCTCGGCGATGCCGCCGGCATTGTCGGTGACCGGGCCATAGGCGTCGAGCGACACGACGAGGCCGGTGAGCGCCAGCATCGTGGTGGCGGCTACGGCGATGCCGTAGAGCCCGGCTGCGAGATAGGATGAGAGGATGCCGGCGCAGATGACGATGACCGGTGCTGCGGTGGACTCCATCGAGACCGCGAGGCCCTGGATCACGTTGGTGCCGTGCCCGGTGGTGGAGGCCTTGGCGATGCTCTTCACGGGCCTGTAGTTGGTGCCCGTATAGTACTCGGTGATCCACATCAGGAGGCCGGTCACGGCCAGGCCGACCAGGGTGCAGCCGTAGATGTTGAGCCAGCCGAAGCTCTTGACGACGGTGTCGCCGACCTTGGCCTCGTAGATCGTCCCGCTGCCCAGGACGATGAGCGTCACCGGTATCAGGAGGACGAGGGAGATGCCGGCCGCACCCCAAAAGCCCTTGTAGAGCGCCGCCATGATGTTGTTGCTCGGGCCGAGCTTGACGAGATAGGCGCCGGCGATCGAGGCGAGGAGGCAGACGCCGCCCACGATGAGGGGGTAGAGCATCAGCGTCGCCGATTGGGCGCCGCTGAAGAAGATGGCGCCCAGCAGCATCGTCGCGACGATGGTGACCGCGTAGGTCTCGAAGAGGTCGGCCGCCATGCCGGCGCAGTCGCCGACATTGTCGCCCACATTGTCGGCAATGACGGCGGGGTTGCGGGGATCGTCCTCGGGGATGCCGGCCTCGACCTTGCCCACGAGATCGGCGCCGACGTCGGCACCCTTGGTGAAGATGCCGCCGCCGAGACGGGCGAAGATGGAGATGAGCGAGGCGCCGAAGGAGAGCCCGACCAACGCCTCGAGGATCGAGCGCTGTGGCATCCCACCGATCAGGAGGACGCCATAGTAGCCGGCGACGCCCAGGAGCCCCAGGGCCACGACCAGCATGCCGGTCACCGTGCCCGCCTTGAAGGCCACGTCGAGGCCGGGGGCAAGCCCACCCTCGGCCGCCGCCTGCGCCGTGCGCATGTTGGCCTGGACGGAGACGTTCATGCCGATATAGCCGGCGCAGCCCGAGAGGACGGCACCGATCAGGTAGCCGATGCCCACCGGGATGCCGAGGAAGAAGGTGAGCAGCAGGAAGATGACGACGCCGACGGCGGCGATGGTCATGTACTGCCGGTTCAGGTAGGCGCGCGCCCCTTCCTGGATCGCCGAGCCGATCCGCTGCATGGTCTCGGAGCCCGCCGGCCGTGCCAGGACGAGGCTGCGCGTTTGGACGCCATAGACGACACCGGCCGCGGCGCAGGCGATGGCAATGGCGTAGAGAACCCACTGAAGTGCAGACATAGACCCCCTATCCCCGCTAGCGCGAGCCTTCTTGCGATGCCGCACCGAGGCGGCGGCTCGGGCCCGTCGAGACGCTTATTGAGATACCCGGCCGAGAATACCCAGTCACGAGCCGAACCCCTGTAGCCTCGCGGTCCGACGGAGTCCATCGTCCAATGGCAGGACGTGGTGCCCGGAGCCGGCCTGTGGTGTCGGCGTCCTAGAGGCGCTCCAGGCGACGCCGGACGCGTGCCAGGAAGGCGGCGCGACGCTCCGGCGTGACGCTGTCCATGCGGTGGAGGCTCAGCCAGAAGCTCTTGCAACCCGGAGCGCAGAGCCATTTGAGCCCCATCGTGACGATGCGGCGCCCGGGATCGCCGATCCAGCGCATCAGCCACCACGGCGAGCCGTAGGTGGAGATGCCGGCGACCAGCCGGATATGGGTCATCAGGGGCCTTATGGGCCCGCCATCGCTTGGCAGCTCGAAGGCGACGCCCGGGACCCAGATGCGATCGAGCCAGCCTTTCAGCATGGCCGGGAGCGAGTACCACCAGGTCGGGTAGACGAAGATGATGCCTTCCGCCCAGCGCAGATCCCCGATCTGCTCCTCGATCCCCTGCTGGTTGGCGCTCTCGTCGTGATAGGTCTCGCGCTCGCGCCGCGAAAGCGCCGGCTCGAAGCCGGACGCGTAGAGATCGAGACCCCGTACCTCGTGGCCCCGCGCCTCCAGCGTCGCCAATGTCAGACGGTAGATCGACGCGACGAAACTCTCCGGCACGGGGTGCGCGTAGACGACCAGGATGCGCATCAAAAGCGGGCCATCGCCGTCTCGACCCGGTCCAGGAAGCGCTGCCGGACCGACCGCGAGGCGACGTTCATATGGTAGAGCGCGTGGTAGGTGGACCTGCCGTCCCTGGCGATGAGCCGGGGCAGATAGCGCGTGACGATGCGTCGCGGCGGGTCGCTCATCAGCATGGCCCGGAGCCGCGGCTGGCCATAGGTGACGATGCCGGCAAGGCGCCGGATGTGGCCCAGCAGAGGCCGCACATGGGCCGGGTCCGAGAGGTCGAAGGCGACACCCGGGATCAGCACGCGGTCGAGGAAGCCTTTCAGCATGGCCGGCGGCCCGAAGCACCAGGTCGGGAACTGGACAACCAGGCCCTCTGCCTGCTCGAGCCGCGCGATCCAGCCCTCTAGACCCTGTCGGTTCGCCGTCGTGTCGTGATAGCGGCGGCGCTCCTCGGCACCAAGGACGGGATCGAAGCCCTCGGCGTAGAGGTCGAGCATGTCGACCGCGTGCCCGGCTGCCACGAGGCCGGCCTGCGCCCGGGCCCGTATGGCGGCGTGAAAGCTTTCGGGGAGAGGATGGCAGTAGAGATAAAGAACGCGCATGCCCTCAGCGCCCGGCGATCGCCTCGATCTCGATCTTGAAGGCGGGCTGGGCCAGCGCCTTGACGACGATCAGGGTCGAGGCGGGGGGCGGGTCGGCGACCCAGGCGTCGCGCAGCCGCATATAGGGCAGGCGGTGGTCGGGCTCGGTGATGAAGGTCGAGAGGCGAAGCAGGTCCGAGCGTGCGAGCCCGGCCTCGCGCAGGCAGGCGTCGATGCCCTCGAGGATGACCACCGTCTGCTCCTCGACACCGTCCGGGATCGAGCCGTCGGGCCTGATCCCGAGAAGGCCGGAAAGCAGCAGGAGGTCCGACGCGCCCTCGATCAGCATGCCCTGGCTGTAGCGGCCGAAGGGCGGGTGGAGCCCCGCAGGGTTGATCGCGCGGCGGGTCATGCCGTGCCCACGCCCTGGATGGTCAGCATGGTCACCTCGGGGCGAACGCCGAAGCGGACCGGCAGGCCCGAGGTGCCGATGCCGCTGCTCACGTAAAGATGACGCTCCCCGTCGATGTGAAGGCCACGCGTCATGTGGCGCGGCAGCCGGCTCATCGTCACGAGCGGGCCCAGCAGCGGCAGGCGGATCTGGCCGCCATGCGTGTGGCCCGACACGGTGAGCAGCACCGCGTCCGGGACCCTCGGGAAGATGTCCGGGATGTGGGACAGCAGGATTGCCGGCCCGGCCGCGGGGACATCCCGCAAGGCGAGGGGCAGGTCGGCGCGGCCCGAGCGCATGCAGGCGATGCCCGCCAGCCAGAAGGCGTCGTCACCCCACGTCACCGGGCGGGCCCTGTTCTGGAGCATCTCGATACCGACCTCCTCGAGCGCGGCATGCACTCGCCGGCCTCCGAGGTCGTAGTCGTGGTTCCCGAGCACGGCGAAGCTCGGGATCGCGGCGGCGAGAGGCGCCAGCGCGCGGGCGATGGTCTCAATCGCGATCGGGACGACGCCCTGCGTCCGGGTGCTGACGAAGTCGCCCGGTAGAACGACGATGTCGGGCTCTGCCGCGACGATCCGCCGGGCGATGCTCGCCAGCCGGGCGGCGGTCACGTGAGGCCAAGCGGCATGCAGGTCTGCCAGGATGGCGATGCGCAGCGGCGGCCAGCCAGGGAGCCAGCGGGGAGTCGATATCGAGACGCGCCGCAGGCTCAAAAGGCGAGGCTCCACCAGCCCCGCGTAGCCTGCGAGAGCCACGCCGGTCAGGCCGACGACGGCAGCTGCCGACAGCATCATGAGGTCGATCGGATGGACGAGGCCTCGCCAAGCGGCGTCACGTCCACGGCGACCAGGACGGTATGCTCGCCGCCGCCGAACATGACCCCGCTCACGGGGCTCACATCGCCATAGTCGCGGCCCCAGGCGAGCGTGATGTGCTCCTCGCCGGGCATCATGTCGTTGGTCGGGTCGAGGTCGACCCAGCCCTGCTCGGCGGCCCAGACCGCGATCCATGCGTGGGAGGCGTCGGCACCAATCAGCTTCTCCTTACCCCTGGGCGGGCGCGTGAGCAGATAGCCACTGACATAACGTGCGGGAAGGCCCAGCGCGCGGAGACAGGCGATCTCGATATGGGCGAAGTCCTGGCAGACGCCGCGCCGCAGGGCGAAGGCCTCGGCGACGCTGGTGGCGTTGGTGGTGGCACCGGGCTCATAGACGAAATCGGTGAAGATCCGGTGCGTGAGCTCTCGAGCACCCTCCAGCACCGGACGGCCTGGCGGGAAGGACGGCCTCGCGTAGGCCAGAAGCTCGGTGAGGAACGGGATGATCGGCGAGGGGAAGCTGTACTGCGCCGCCATCAGCGACGCCTCCGACCGATCGGCCGCGAGACGTGCCACGACCTCCTCCCACGGCGCCGTGCGGCTGGGCTCCGGCAGCCGCTGACGGCTCACCTCGACGATGCTCGAGGCGTCGATGACGAGCTGCGTATGGCCCTGCTGGATGGTGAGAAAGTGCGTCGGGTTGCCGAAGAAATCGGCGTCCGGGCTCCACACTTGAGGGCTCGGGTCGACCGTGATGGCGCTGTGCCGCTGCGTCTGCGTCTCGGTGTCGCGCGGCGTCAGCCGCAGCATATGGTGCGAGATCGAGACGGGCTGCGTGTAGTGGTAGGTCGTCCGATGGCGGACCTCGAGAATCACGACGCCTCCCTGCGCCGCATGGCGAGCGTGGCGACCGCCGTCTCGGCGTGTGCGAAGTAGCTGCGCCCGATCATGTCGGAGAGCCGCGGCAGCCCGTCGATGAGCCGCTCGAGCAGGGCCGACAGCGCCGGCAGATGGCCCGCCGGATCCACCGTCGCGAGGTCGGTCAGCTCGGCCAGCCGCAGCGCCGTCAGCATCTCGAGCACCAGACGCTGCGCGGCGGAGCGGCGCGGCGCCTCGCCCTCGAGCTGTGCCAGGTGAAGGTCGAGCTCGCAGAGCTGATAGGCCACGCTTCTGGGGTTTGTCTCGTCGACGAGCAGCAGGTCGAGGACGGGCGTCAGCAGGATGGTCATCAGATAGCGCGAGCGGTAGGTCATGAAGCTGTCGCCGAGCTCGAGCAGGAGGCGGAGGCTGCCGTCCGTCTCGATGCCGGGACCGCCGGCTACCACCAGCCCGCGGACCAGGTCCAGGAGATTGACCGCGCGCTCAATGCGTCGCCCCATGCCGAGAAAGCGCCAGGCGAAGTTGCGGGTCATGTTCTCCGATTCGGTGCCGCTGAAGGCGCTCAAGGCACGGATGCCGTCGTCGAGCAGCTCGAGCGCCTGCCGCGTCACCGCGCGCTGCTGCGGATGACGCCACCGCCGGTCGACGTGGAGCGCGTTGAGCATGCGCCAGGCATCGTGGCTGATCTGGTCGCGCGCCAGTGTCGCCGTGCGATGCACGTGGTCGAGGCTCTCCCTCAGGCCATAGGGCAGCGACTCGAACATCAAGATGCCGGCGAGCGCCTCGAGGGCATCCAGCGAGGTGTCGTTGTCCGGCGGCAGCGGCGCCTCGCCGCGCAGGCCCAGCTCGAGAAGGCAGCGCAGCACCAGCGGATCGGCTTCGGGCCGTGCATCCTCGAGAAGGCGCGTGAGGACGCTCCTGAGGAGCCGCATCGTGCTCTCCGCGCGCTCCACATAGCGGCCGAGCCAGAAGAGATTGTCGGCGGTACGAGACAGGAGGTCGCGGCCCGTCCTGCGCAGATGCACCTCGCGCATCGTCGCCTTGAGCAGGCTCAGGGCCTGGGTTTCCGGTCGGTCCGCCGTGATCCAGAGATCCTTGCTGCCGAAGCCGTTGGGCAGGGCGACCGAGCGGGCCTCGCCTGCGAGGCGGACGAGGCCGCCCGGAAGGACGTGAAAGCCGTCGGCGGTGGCGGCCACGAAGGTGCGGATCGCAAAAGGTCGCGGCACGAGGCGACCGCTCTCATCGAGGCTGGGCGTCGTCGCCAGGGTGATCGGGCGTTGGGCCACATAGCCGTGGCCCTGGTGACCCAGCTCGGCCATCAGCATGTTGCGCTCTGCCATGGCGAGCCCGGCCGGCCGGATGGTCTCGCAGGGTTCACCCGGATCGTTCCGCGCACGGGTATAGGTGAGCATCAGCTCCGGCAGCGATGCCAGCGCCTCGGCGCGCATGGCGGGGTCGCCGAGCCAAAGGGTGCGGTTCTCCGCCAGCAGGAGCGGCTCGCCGAGGAGGCGCTGGCACAACGCCTCGCTGAAGGCGCCGAGGGCGCGATGCTGCAGCAGCCCGGCTCCCGCGCGGTTGGCGAGCTGCAGGCGGCCACTGCGGACCGCCGCCATGAGGCCCGGGATGCCATCGAGGCCGCTGCCCGGCAGGTAGAGAGGGTCGAGCCTGTGCCCAGGGACCATGCGGACAACCAGATCGACCCGCTGCAGCCCGTCCAGCGTCTTCAGGAAGAGAAGATTGTCGCGGACAGTGAGATCGGCGGCCTCGGCCAGCGTGTAGCCCAAGTAGCGGGCGAGGTAGGCATGGCTGAAATAGCAGGGGTTTTCCGGCCCCGGGCTCATCACGACAATACGCCCGTCGTCGCGCTCGCTCAGGGCCTGCAAGCTCTCCTGCACGCCGTGATAGTGGCCTGCGAGCCGACGCGTGTTGCAGGCGAGGAAGAGATCGGACAGCCCGTAGCTGAGGGCGACGCGGCTTGCGAGCGCATAGCCGTTGCCGATCGCGCAGTCGGTCTGATCGCCCAGAACCACCCATGAGCCGTCGGCGCTACGGGCGATGTCGCAGGCATAGAAGACGAGGTGCCGATGGTCGCTCGCTGTCGGTCCGACCTCGGGGCGCACGAAGGCATCGCTGCCATAGACCAGGGCCGGGGGTAGCACGCCCTCGGTGAGCAGCCGCTGCGGGCCATAGAGGTCGCGAAGCGTGGCGTCGAGAAGACGCGCCCGCTGGATGAGCCCGGCCTCGAGCCTTCGCCACTCGTTCTCGTGGAGCAGCACAGGCAGGAGGTCGAGCCGCCAAGCGTGCGCCCGGTCATCGGGGTCGGCATAGACATTGAAGGCGATGCCGCTCTCACGAAGCAGGCGCCGCGTGCTCTCGCCCGCGACCTGCCGGCCCGAGGGGCCGAGCGCCGCGAAGTCCTGCATGAAGCGCAGCCAGTGGCCGCGCACCCTGCCGTCGCCGCCCAGCATCTCGTCGTAGCCGGTGCCGGTGCCGGGATAGGCAGCGAGCAGCTGATCAAGGTCGCTAGGCTCGACCGTGGCGGGTTGGGCAGGCGACAATGTGGGCTCAACGCTCCTCGCGGGGGGCGGCCTAGGGATGCCCCAAGCTGCCTGCGATGTCCATGGCGACGGCGTCGGGGCCCGGCTGCGCCACGCGCTCGAGCTGCCTCGCACGACCTTCCTCGAGTGGGGTCTTCTCATCGCGCATTTCGAGCCGCCGGTCTCTTCCAGGGACAGGAAGTCCTTCGGCTCGCCGCCCGGCCGCTCTCGGCTATAGATTGGCCAGAGCAGATCGAGCGGTGCGCAACCGAAAGGAGGGGCGGTGGCACGAGCGTCAGTGAGAGGCCCACACCACGTGGCGTCAGCGAGCCTCGAGGACCGTGTCGAGATCCTGTCCGGTCTCATGGCCGACCTCTGCCTTGCCGCCCTCCCGTTCGTTTCCCAGGCAAAGGTCGACGAGACGGCGCGACAG
The DNA here is from genome assembly GCA_963735065.1 of uncultured Alphaproteobacteria bacterium. GTDB lineage: Bacteria > Pseudomonadota > Alphaproteobacteria > Geminicoccales > Geminicoccaceae > CAVTJL01. Next base: position 287,093 of record CAVTJL010000004.1, read on the forward strand.
TGGATCGCGAGCGAGCGCATCGCCGAGGACGAGGAGCGGGCTGCGGAGGCCATCGCCGATGCCCTGCCGCTGGCGCTCGACGTCGCGCTCTTTACCCCCTCGGCTGCCGGCACGACCGCCGTCGATCGCTTCGCGCGCCAGCACAGGCCGGACGGCCCGGACGAGCGCGAGGCCCTGGCAGTGCTCCAGCGAGCCGTCTTCCGGGTCCTGCGGGTCGAGGAGCCCGACCCGCAAGGTGGGCTTCGGCTGCTCGACCTCGCTACCGGCGACACTCTCCGCTTGCTCGACCCGAGCTTCCCAGCCGGCTGCGAGGGCCTGGCGATCGCAGCGCGGGTGGCCAGCCTCGGGGGCGACGCTGCGGTGACGGTCGGCCCGATCACACCGCTCGACGATGCGGCGCTCGAGGTGGCGAGGGCCCGTATGCGGCCAGGCGGAAGGGGCCTCACCAACCCCAATCGCTGTGCGGAGGCGATCTACCGGCACGTCGTCCGCTTCGGGGCACCCCTGATCGTCGGTCTCAACAGCCCGCCGGAGGACGCGATCGCCGAATTTCCGTTCTCGCCTGAGGACGGGCCGCTCCACGCGCTGGCCTTCGCCTGGGCCGAGGTGTTCCCGGACACGGAGCCCCCGGCGGGCGAGATCCAGGATGTGCGGGAGCATGCGGGCGAGCAGGGCCTCTTCGAGGCGCTCGCCGGCTGCATCGCCGCCCGCGGGATCGAGGACGCGGCGCTGGCGGGGGCCTACGAGCAGATCCTCACGATTCAGATCGAGACCATCGAGCGCCGGGCAGCCATCGGCCATCCTACCGCCATGGAGCCGCTCGAGGCCGTCGCCGCAGAGCTCGGCCGGGCGGTCCGCGCAGGCGAGGCCGCCCCGGAGATGGAGGTGGCCTTCCACGCGGTGTGGCAGAGGGTCAGGGTGGCCGGCCTCGGGCGGCGCCGGCCGGCCGGCGCCGACCTCGAGAAGGCGCTGGCGCGCATCCAGGCGCTTCGGGCCAAGACCGTAGACCGCGGCTGCACCGAGGAGGAGGCCATCGCTGCGGCCGGGAAGGTGGCGGAGCTGCTCGACCGCTACGGTCTGTCGCTGGGCGAGGTCGAGCTCAAGGAGCAGAGCTGCGAGGGCTTCGGCGTCGAGACGGGGCGCCGGCGCTTCGGCCCGATCGACGGCTGCATCCCGGCCGTGGGTGCGTTCTGCGATTGCCGGGTGTGGAGCGAGAAGGCGCCCGACGGCCAGATCCGCTACGTCTTCTTCGGGCTCCCGGCAGACGTGGCCGGGGCGCGCTATCTCTACGAGCTGGTCGAGCGGGCGTTCGCGACCGAGACGGACCTCTTCAGGCGCTCGGATCTCTATGCCGACCACCACTCGGGCGACCGTCGCAGCGCCACTCAGTCCTTCCAGACCGGTCTCGCCCACGGGATCGCCAGGAAGCTGGACGAGCTGCAACAGCGACGCGACGCGGCCATCCGCACAGACGGTGGCCGCGACCTCGTCCCGATCAAGGAGGGTGTGATCGAGGACGAGCTGGCGAAGCTCGGGCTGCGGTTCCATAGCCGAGGCGGTGGCCGGCGACGTTATCTCCTGCGCGACGCCTATGAGGCCGGGCACGAGGCAGGCGACCGCTTCGAGCATCGACCGGGCATCGAGACGTCCGGCTGAGGCGTCGCTCCGGCAAGCCCCCGTCTTAAGAAAGCGCCGTCAGCAGACCCGCCGCAGGTCGAGCGTATGAGGAAACTCGGGGTCGATCTGGGGCGGCGAGACCGTCATCGGTCCCGGCGTGTGGCCAAGCGACTGGAAGCGCGCGAGGCGTCGACCCTCGGCCTCGAAATCGTTGACCGGCAGGGTCTCGAAGGAGCGGCCTCCAGGATGCACCACGTGATAGGTGCAGCCGCCGAGCGACCGACGGTTCCAGCGATCGACGATATCGAAGACGAGCGGGCTTTGGATGCCGATTCTCGGGTGCAGGCAGGAGGGCGGCTGCCACGCCCGAAAGCGTACGCCTGCAACGCGCATCGCCGGCTGATCGGTGGGGGTAAGGGGGATCGCATGGCCGTTGCAGGTGACGGCGTATCGGTCGCCGTCGAGCCCGCTGACCTTGACCTGCAGCCGCTCCACCGAGCTGTCCACGTAGCGGGCGGTGCCCCCGGCCGTGGCCTCCTCGCCCAGCACGTTCCAGGGCTCGAGCGCGGCGCGCAGCTCGAGCTCGATGCCGCGCTGCTGGACGCTGCCATAGAGCGGGAAGCGGAACTCGAAGTGCGTGGCGTACCATGCCGGATCGATCTCGAAGCCTGCTCCCTTGAGATCGTCCAGCACGCCCAGGAAATCCTGCCAGACGAAGTGCGGCAGCATGAACTTGTCGTGCAGCGCCGTGCCCCAGCGGACGAGCCTGTGGCGGTAGGGCTGCTCCCAGAACCAGGCGATGAGCGAGCGCAGCAGCAGCGCCTGGGCGAGGCTCATCCGGGCGTGAGGCGGCATCTCGAAGCCACGGAACTCGACGAGGCCCAGCCGGCCGGTCGGGCTCACCGGGTCGTAGAGCTTGTCGATGCAGATCTCGGCGCGGTGGGTGTTGCCCGTGACGTCGATCAAAAGGTTGCGGAAGAGGCGGTCGACCAGCCATGGCGGGCAGTCGAGGCCCGTAGCCTCGAGCGGGTCGGGCACCTGGCGCATCGCGATCTCGAGCTCGTAGAGCTGGTCGTGGCGCGCCTCGTCGAGGCGCGGTGCCTGGCTCGTCGGGCCGATGAAGAGGCCCGAGAAGAGGTAGCTGAGCGAGGGATGGTGCTGCCAGTAGGAGACGAGGGAGGCCAGAAGATCGGGCCGGCGCAGGAAGGGGCTGTCGGGCGGCGTCGGGCCGCCCACCACGATGTGGTTGCCGCCGCCGGTGCCCACCTGGCGCCCGTCGATCATGAACTTGCAGGTGTCGAGGCGCGTGAGCCTGGCCTCCTCGTACAGCGCCTCGGTGATCGCGATCTGCTCGTCCCAGCTGCGGGCCGGCTGGACGTTGACCTCGATGACGCCCGGGTCCGGCGTCACCTTGATGACGTTGAGCCGGGTGTCCGGCGAGGGCTCATAGCCCTCGACGCGCACCGGGATGCGGAGCTCGGCCGCCAACTCCTCGACCGCAGCGATAAGGTCCGCATAGTCCTCGGCGTCCTCGGTGGGGGGCAGGAAGACGCAAAGATGGCCATCGCGTGCCTCGACCGCGATCGCCGTGCGGACCGGCTCGTCGTCGAGCGCGGCACGGCGGGCCGCCCCGGGGGCCGCAGGCCGTGCCGCCCGATGCTGTGTCCGGCCCTGAAGGATGGGATCTCGCGCCGGCAGGGCCGCGTGGGCCGCGAACGGATCGAGAGGATAGATCACCGGACGCTCGGTCTCTGCCAGATAGGCGAGCGAGCCCAGCGGGAGGCGGAAGCCCGCCGGGCTGTCCCCGGGAATGAGGAAGAGCCGGCCGCGCCGCGTCGTCCAGCGCTCGCTGCGCCAGGACCGCCGGCCGCGCGCCTGCCAGCGCTGGACCGGCAGCACGTAGCCGACAGGCTGCTCGAGGCCGCGGTCGAAGACGCGCGCGAGGCGCTGGCGCTCGAGCGGATCGTCCAGCCGGTTGTCGAGCGGATCCAGGTTCTCCGGGAGCATGTGCTCCTTGAGGACGAAGGTGGCCGGGTCCTCGAAGGCGGGCTGGGCGCAGCCCTCGTCGACGCCGAGCGCGCGGGCGAGGCCCCGGGCCAGACGCTGGGCGTCCTCGACCGTGGCGCCGGCCGGCGGGTTCTCGTCCGCAATCAGCGCCGGGTTCTGCCAGAGCGGCTGCCCGTCGCCACGCCAGTAAAGCGCGAAGGCCCAGCGCGGCAGCTGCTCCCCGGGATACCACTTGCCCTGGCCGTAGTGGAGGATGCCGCCCGGAGCGAAGCGGTCGCGCAGGCGTTTGATGAGCTCGTCGGCGAGGAGGCGCTTGGTCGGGCCGACCGCACCCGTGTTCCACTCGTCGGCGTCGCGCTCGTCGATGCCGACGAAGGTGGGCTCGCCGCCCATGGTCAGCCGCACGTCGTTGCTGATGAGGCGCCGGTCGACGGCGCGCCCGGCCTGGACGATCGCCTGCCACTGCTCCTCGGTATAGGGCTTGGTGACACGCGGCTGCTCGAAGATCCGTCGAACCGACATCTCGTGGTCGAAGGTGACCTCGCAGGGGTCGACCGCGCCCGTGACCGGTGCCGCGTTCTCAGGATCGGGCGTGGCCGCCAGCGGGATGTGGCCCTCGCCGGCGAGAAGGCCGGATGTCGCGTCGAGCCCGATCCATCCGGCGCCGGGCAGGAAAACCTCGGCCCATGCGTGAAGGTCGGTGAAGTCCTCCTCGGTTCCGGAAGGTCCGTCGAGCGCCTTCACGTCCGGCTTGAGCTGGATGAGGTAGCCCGAGACGAACCGCGCAGCGAGGCCTAGGTGGCGAAGGATCTGGACGAGCAGCCAAGCGCTGTCCCGGCAGGAGCCGGAGGCGAGCTCCAGGGTCTCCTCCGGCGTCTGGATGCCGGGCTCCAGGCGGATGAGATAGCCGATCTCGCGCGACAGGCGCTGGTTGAGCTCGACGAAGAAGTCGATCGTGTTGGTCGGCTCGCGGGAGATGCTCGCCAGCCAGGCGGCGAGGCGAGGGCCCGGCGCCGACGTCTCGAGATAGGGCTCGAGATCCTTTCGCAGCAGCGGCTCGTAGGAGAACGGCCAAAGCTCAGCCTTGGGCTCCAGGAAGAAGTCGAAGGGGTTGAGGACCGCCATCTCGGCCACGAGGTCGACCTCGATCAGAAAACGGGTCGTGCGCTCGGGAAACACGAGGCGGGCGAGCCAGTTGGCGTGAGGGTCCTGCTGCCAGTTGATGAAATGGCCGGTGGGCTCGATCTTGAGCGAGTAGCTCAAGATCCGGGTGCGCGCATGAGGCGCCGGCCGCAGGCGCACGACCTGCGGCGCGAGATTGACCGGGCGGTCGTACCGGTACTCCGTGCGATGATTCAGGGCGACGTGCATCACCATGGTTCGGGCGATCCTCCGCAGAGACCCTGCCCGGCCATTGGGCAGCGCGCCACCCGAGGCGGCATCCCACATGGCCAACGGCCTGGGCACCTCCGGGCGGCGCGTTCAGGGCTACAGCCCCGCGCGGGACTCAGCAACAAGCGCGCCAGCCGCGACCGGCTGTTGCCGGATCGCTTGTTGCCCCCCGGCACGTCGCTCGGCCGGCGCCTCGCACCCATGCTCCTGGCAGGCGGCTGCCATCCGGACTGCCCGAGTGTCGCTGCCGCAGGGGATGGACCTATACTGAGGCAGCTCAGGGATTGGCGAAACGCTCCCCCATGGTGACGAAGCTCCCGCGCGAGGTTCTGATACCCATGATCGTGGCCTGCGGGCTGTTCATGGAGAACCTCGATTCCACCGTGCTGGCAACCGCCATCCCGGCGATCGCCAACGACATCGGCGTCAACCCGCTCCGCTTGAACCTCGCCATCACCTCCTATCTCCTGAGCCTTGCCGTCTTCATCCCGATCAGCGGCTGGGTCGCCGACCGCTTCGGCGCGCGCACCGTGTTCCGTGCCGCCATCGTGGTCTTCACCTGCGGCTCGATCCTCTGCGGCTTCAGCACCTCGCTTTGGAACTTCGTGCTGTTCCGCATGCTCCAGGGCATGGGCGGTGCCATGATGGTGCCGGTGGGCAGGCTCGTCCTGCTGCGCAGCGTGCAGAAAGCGGACCTCGTGCGCGCCATGGCCTTTCTCACCGTGCCGGCGCTGATGGGCCCGGTGCTGGGGCCGCCGGTCGGCGGCTTCATCACCACCTATGCCGACTGGCGCTGGATCTTTTGGATCAACGTCCCGATCGGGGTCCTGGGGGTCATCCTCGTCACGCTCTTCATCGAGCAGACGCGCGAGCCGAAGGTGCCCTCGCTCGACCTCCGCGGATTCCTGATGACCGCGGTCGGGCTTTCGGGCCTGGTCTTCGGGTTCGAGGCGGCGGGTCGCGGCCTCCTGCCCAACGGGGTTGTGGTGGCGCTCCTGGGCGTAGGGGCGGCGGGGATCGTCCTTTACCTCGCCCATGCCCGACGGGTCGCGGCGCCGGTCATCGATCTCAGCCTGCTGCGGATCCGCACCTTCCGTGCCTCGATCATCGGCGGCTTCATGTTCAGGACCGGCATCGGCTCGCTGCCCTTCCTGCTGCCGCTGCTTCTCCAGGTGGGCTTCGGCCTCAACCCGTTCCATTCGGGCCTTTTGACCTTTGCCGCCGCCGCCGGCGCCATGACGATGAAGATGACGGCGGGCCCCATTCTCAAGCGCTTCGGCTTCAAGCGCGTCCTCATTGCCAACGCGCTGATCAGCGCCCTGTTCGTCGCGGCCTGCGCGCTCTTCCGAGCGACGACGCCGGCGGCGCTGATCTTCGTGATCCTGCTGATCGGCGGCTTCTTCCGCTCGTTGCAGTTCACCTCGGTCAACACGATCGCCTATGCGGACATACCGTCCGAGAGGATGAGCCGGGCCACGAGCTTTTCCAGCATGATGCAGCAGCTCTCCTTGAGCGTCGGCGTCGGCACGGCTGCCCTCCTGCTGCATCTGACCGTGGTGTTCCAGGGTCGGGAGGACCTCATGGCCGGCGACTTCTGGCCGGCCTTCGTTGCCGCGGCCGGCATCGCGGCGCTCTCGGCGGTCGTCTATCTTTCCCTGCCGTCCGATGCGGGCGAGGAGATCTCCCGGGGCGCCGTGCGGCCCGGCAGGGGGCACGTCAGCGGGTCGGCGGCCGCCCGCCCGGCGAGCGCGCGGCCGGGCCCGCTATAGCGCCAGAGCGACGGACCTCCTGACGCCCCTGCTCGGCGGCTCTGCCGGCTCAGAACATGATCGATTTGGTGTGCTCGCCCTCGAAGAGCTCGGTCTTGCGCGCGAGCGGGCCGATCGCGGGATCGAGGCGCTTGAAGTGGCCGCCCTCGTAGAGCAGCGGCTCGCCGCCCATGCGATGCACCGCCACGACGCGGCCGATGAAGATGGTGTGCGTCTCGAGCTCGTGCGTGTCGGCCAGCGCGCAGTCGAAGGCCGCAAGGCTGTCCTCGAGACAGGGCGCTCCGGTGACGAGGCTGCCCCAGCTGCCGCGCTGGAAGCGCGCCTCGCCCTTCGAGCCGTCGCGGCCGGCAAAGCTCTCGGCCAGGCTCTGCTGCTGGTAGGGCAGCACGTTCACACAAAAGCAGCGGCCGCTGAGGATGACGTCATGCGCCTCGGCCGTGCGGTTGATGCAGACCAGCAGCGAGGGCGGCTCGGCGCTCAACGAGCAGACGGCGGTGGCCGTCATGCCGCGCCGCTGCGTCGCGTCCTTGGTCGTGATCAGCGTCACCGCGCCGACGAGCTGCCGCATGCCCTGCTTGAACAGCTCGGCGTCGACGGTCTTCCAATCCATCACCTCGATCTCCCTGGCGACGACGGCAACCCCGGGCGCCGCCTGTCGGCCCCGCGGCCAGCGCCTGCCCACTGGAACCCCCGCCCGGGCGCTCTACAATGAGTTGTGGCTCGACGAAAGAGCGGGGAGGCAGAATGATAAAGATCGCAGAGGTGCGCGCCAGCGCGCATTCGCGGCCCTTCGAGGGCCAGCAGCTCGTGCGGAACGCCCTGGGCGCCAACACCAAGCGCGACACGGTGGTGGTCCGCATCGTGGCCGACGACGGCACCATCGGGTATGGCGAGGCCCATCACGGGCAGAACCCGACCGCCATGGTCGAGGTGATCGAGCGTGGGCTCGGCACGCTGATCCAGGGTGCGGATCCCTTCGACAGCGAGGGCATCTGGGCGCGCCTGGCGCACCAGCAGGTGGTGACCCACGGGCTGGGCGCCGGCTCCGTCATCGGCCTCTCGGGCATCGACATCGCGCTCTGGGATCTCAAGGGCAAGCTGCTGGGCCAGCCGGTCTATCGGCTGCTCGGTGCCAGCTCCAAGCGGGTCCGCGCCTATGCCGGCGGGCTCTCCTTGGGCTTCCAGCCGGTCGACACGCTCGAGCGCGAGGTCGAGAGGCTGGTGGGCGAGGGCTATACCGCGATCAAGCTCCGGGTGGGCGACCACCCCCGGCGCGACGCCGAGCGCGTGGCCCACATCCGCAAGACCTTCGGCGACGGGCTCGACATCGCGGTCGACGCCCAGACCCGCTACAGCCCGCTCGACATGCCCGAGGTGCTCCACTACTGCGAGGAGAACCGGGTCTACTGGCTCGAGGAGCCCTTCACGCCGGACAATCTCGACGCCTATGCCGAGACGGCGAGGAAGACCCGCATTCCCCTGGCTGCCGGCGAGAACCACTACACGCGGCGCGCCTTCCGGGACCTCTTCACCCATCGCTGCGTCTCCGTGGTCCAGGCCGACTGCACCAAGGCCGGGGGCATCAGCGAGGTCAAGAAGATCGGCGACATGGCGGCGGCCTGGGATCTCCTCATGGCGCCGCACACGAGCCACAGCGTGATCTCGGCCGCGGCCAACGTCCACCTGCTGGCGGCATTGGCCAACGGGCTGATCTTCGAGGCCGACGTGGCCAAGGTTAATCCCTTCCGCACCGACCTCTCGAAGAGCCCCTTCGCGGTGGTGGACGGGCATATCGAGGCGCCGGACCGGCCGGGGCTCGGGCTCGACATCGACGAGGCGATGCTGGCCCAGTACCCGGCCATCGCGGGGCCATGCTACATTCCCGGACGGTAGAGGCCGGGCCGGCAGAGGCGGCGGGCCCACGTCCGAGCGCGACCAAAAACGAATCAGGAGAGGCAGGCTATGCGTCTTGGCATGTTCATGCACCCGATCCACGACTTCAAGCGGGGCTATCACAAGCTCCTCTTCGAGGACATGGAGGTCATCAAGTGCGCCGACGCCAACGGCTTCGACGAGGTCTGGCTGGGCGAGCATTTTCTCCTCCCATCCGAGCCTTTCGCGTCGCCGCTGATGATCTTCGCAGCGCTGATCCATCAGACCAAGAACATCATCTTCGGCAGCGGCGTCCACTGCCTGCCCCACTGGCATCCCGGCCAGATCGCCGGGATGGCGGCCCAGTTCGACCACATGGCGAAGGGCCGCTTCATGATGGGGATCGGCCCCGGCGCCTCACCGCCCGACTTCGAGATGTTCGAGGTGGTCGACAAGGACCGCATGGCGATGCTGGAGGAGAGCATCGACATGATCGTCAAGCTCTGGACCACCGATCCGCCCTACGACATCCGGGGCAAGTACTGGCAGACGGTGGTCAAGGACAATGTCCTCCCCCATCTCGGCGTCGCCAAGATGACGGAGCCCTACCAGAAGCCGCATCCGCCCATCATGCTGCCCTGCATGAGCCGCGGCTCCTCCAGCGCCCGCCTCGTGGCGCGCCGGGGGTGGAACTCGATCTCGGCCAACTTCGTGCCTGCCGACATCGCCAAGAGCCACTGGCGGGACTATTGCGACGAGCGCAAGAAGCACGGCCTCGAGCCCGAGCCCCACAAGTTCGCCTTCGGCCGCACGCTGCTCGTCACCGAGACCGACGAAGAGGCAAAAGCCTATCTGCACAGCCCGGGCAACGCGCTCGAATGGTATTTTCACTACATCATCGGGCTCACGAGCCATGGGGGCTTCGTCGGCATGCTCAAGGGCGATCCCGACATGCCCGATTCCGAGGTGACGCCGCGCTACTGCATCGACAGCATGGTGATCGCGGGCTCGCCCAAGACGGTGGCCGAGAAGCTCGCCGCCTTCCGCGAGGACACGGCACCCTTCGAGACTCTCATCTGCTCGCACCACGACTGGGACGACGAGGCGATGTGGCGCCGCCACATGCATCTCTTGTCCCACGAGGTCATGCCGATCCTCCGTGACCTGACGGGGACGAAGCATCTGGTCGAGCAGCGGCCCGCGGCGGAGTAGGGGCGGGCGAAGGGGGCGTGCCACAGGCCGACAACGCTCCCTTCTCCTCTCGTCCTCGTGTCAGGCACGCGCACCCGTGCCCGGGCTTGCGAGGGCGGGCCAGGACGGGGCATGGACCCTCGTGTCGGAGCACGAGGGTGGCAAGAATAGAGCGTGAACATGCACCTTTCCTGTCATCCTCCGGCTTGACCGGGGGATCAGGTGACGCGGCGCGACGGGACAGGAGTCGCCTGCTCCCCGCCACCTGACCGCCCGGTCAAGCCGGGCGGTGACAAGTAAAGGCGCCATGCCCCTAGGGTGGCGTGGTCTTTTTGTCTTTCGCTATCCTTTGCTGCCCTTCTCCTCTTTCATTCTCCTCTGCTCCTCCACCGCCTCGGCCCCGCTCTCTCCCAGCAGGGCCTGGCGGCTCTCGGCGTAGCGCAGGACCCACTCGGCCACGTCCGGGTTGCTCCGGGCGAAGGCGAGGAGGTCCGAGACAAGCTCGGCGGCGACGGGATTTTTCGGCGCCTGGATGGAAGGCTCCGACGCCGGGACAATCTCGGCCGGCGCCGCACCGATCTCGTCCCCAACATGCAGCTCGGGATCGCGGTCGGTCGTGCGCGTCACGAGGCGGCGCAGGCGGTTTTCCGGATGCCGGCCGCGGTTGCCCTCGTAGGCAAGGAACAAAAGCGCTTTGGTGTCGCCCATGTCGGCGAGGTGCTGGAGGCTGGCGAACGCCGTCCTGATCAGGATCTCTTCGCGCTCGTCCTCGGGCAGCTCGGCCTCGCGCCGGTAGTAGGCGACGTGTTTCTGGAACTTCTCGTCCTCGAGGAGCGCCAGAATCTCGGCCTCGTCCGTCCCCTCGTGCCTGGCGACCTCGGCGGGCGTCATGCCGCCGGCGAGCCTGCGCGCCAGCCGCACGGTGCGGGCCGCGGGCGTCGAGGCGGGGGAACGGGACGGGTAGGGACAAGGCATTTCTGTCATTTATAGGAATGCGCGCCGATTGTCAATCGGGAGTTGATGGAATTCGTTTGTGCGCGCGCCCGAAGCGGGTCGAGGGTTTGCTCTCGCCTCACCGTGAGGCGACGAGCGACGCGCGAAGGCTTCGGAGCTTCGAGAGCCGGTCGTCGAAATCGCCGGCGTATTGGGTCAGGTTGGCTTGGTCGACATAGACGGCTCGTGAGGCCTCCGTGGACGCGATGGCCTCATCGACAAGCTGGGGATCACGCTCCCGCTCTCCGAGCATCGCGAGCGCGTTGCCGAGATTGTTCTGGGTCGTGGCCCAGTCGAGCGGCACGCGCTCGCGGGTCCGCTCCTCGAGCGCCGCGCGGAAGGCGGTGACCGCCGCCTCGAGGCTCGCCGTCCCGCTCTCCCGCTCCCCCAGCGCCCTGAGCGCGATGCCGAGATTGTTCTGGGTCGCGGCCCAGTCGAGCGGCACGCGCTCGCGGGTCCGCTCCTCGAGCGCCGCGCGGAAGGCGGTGACCGCCGCCTCGAGGCTCGCCGTCCCGCTCTCCCGCTCCCCAAGCGTCGCGAGCGCGGTGCCGAGATTGTTCTGGGTCGTGGCCCAGTCGAGCGGCACGCGCTCGCGGGTCCGCTCCTCGAGCGCCGCGCGGAAGGCGGTGACCGCCGCCTCGAGGCTCGCCGTCCCGCTCTCCCGCTCCCCAAGCGCCCGAGCGCGTTGCCGAGATTGTTCTGGGTCGTGGCCCAGTCGAGCGGCACGCGCTCGCGGGTCCGCTCCTCGAGCGCCGCGCGGTAGGCGGTGACCGCCGCCTCGAGGCTCGCCGTCCCGCTCTCCCGCTCCCCCAGCGTCGCGAGCGCGGTGCCGAGATTGTTCTGGGTCGTGGCCCAGTCGAGCGGCACGCGCTCGCGGGTCCGCTCCTCGAGCGCCGCGCGGAAGGCGGTGACCGCCGCCTCGAGGCTCGCCGTCCCGCTCTCCCGCTCCCCGAGCGCTCTCGAGCGCGGTGCCGAGATTGTTCTGGGTCGTGGCCCAGTCGAGCGGCACGCGCTCGCGGGTCCGCTCCTCGAGCGCCGCGCGGTAGGCGGTGACCGCCGCCTCGAGGCTCGCCGTCCCGCTCTCCCGCTCCCCGAGCGCTCGCGAGCGCGTTGCCGAGATTGTTCTGGGTCATGGCCCAGTCGAGCGGCACGCGCTCGCGGGTCCGCTCCTCGAGCGCCGCGCGGTAGGCGGTGACCGCCGCCTCGAGGCTCGCCGTCCCGCTCTCCCGCTCCCCCAGCGCTCGCGAGCGCGGTGCCGAGATTGTTCTGGGTCGCGGCCCAGTCGAGCGGCACGCGCTCGCGGGGGCGCAGATCGAGCAGCGCATGCCATCGGTCGATCGTCCGGCGGAGCGCTCCATTGTCGCCTTTTTCCTCGCCTTGACGATGGAGCGCGCTCGCTTCGCGGTGAAGATAGGTGAGACGCTGGCCGGGATCGGCGCTCTCCACCAGCGCTGCCGCCTCGGCGAGGTAGCGGGCTGCGTCGAGATAGCGACCGGCGGCGAGGGCAGCGTCGCCTTGGCCTGCTGCGAGGGCGGCTTCCTCGAGGGCCTCGGCCGCGAGCCTCTCCTCAAGTCCACGACGACGGATCGCGCGCAGGCCGCGGGCCTCGCCGAGCAGCGCCTCGGCGCGGGTGTAGTCGAACGACGCTGCGGCCGAGGCAGCGGCCTCGGCGAGCCGCGCGATCTCCGGGTCGTCGGGGCGAAGGACGCCGATCTCGTCGATGAGCCGGAGATGGTCGTCGACGAACCGCTCGAGGAAGCGGCGGAGCTCACCGGGGTCGGCTGGGGCCTCGCCCAGTCGCGCCAACGCGGCACGAACCGCAGCGTCGAGCGCGCCGAAGCGTTGCTCCGCATCCTTCTCGGCCAGCAGCTTGCCGAGCATGGCTTCGACCCTGCCGGCACTTTCTGCGGCGCGCGCAGCCTCCTCCTTCTGGGCGTCCCTGATCTCGTCGAGCCGGCTGAGTGTCTGGCGATGGATGTGCGGCAGGAGGCCGGCCAGGAGGTGCCGGTTCTCGGGAACCGCCGCATAGAAGGAGACCAGGAGCCGACGGCAAAGCGGCTGGATGTCGAGCCGGTCGGTGGCGGAGAGGCGGGCGGACTCGAGGACCGCGTCGGCGGCGCGCTCGGGGTCGAGACCCAGCTCGGCAAAGCGCTCGTCGGTGAGGCCGAAACGGCCGAGCAGCTCCTCGGTCGTCAGGCGCGCGCTCAGGACGGTGTCCGCGTCGTGGTTGTGGGCAAGGGAGGCGAGATGCGGCTCGACCAGCGAGGCCAGCTCGCTCGCGCGAGCCCTGGCGGCGCCGTCGAGGTGCGCGAAGATTCCATCGAGCATCTCGCCGAGCGGCAGCGAGACTCCGGCCAGTGCTGCGAGCCCGTGCGGACCGGTCAGAAGCGCGCCGACGCCGACGACGGCGAGCCTGGTCCAGGGACGGCCTGCTTCGAAGATCGGCATCGACCGAGACCTCCTGCGGGAGGTCTATGGGCTCACCTTCAGGTTGGCAAGCGCCGCCCGGACGCGCAGGGCGGGCGGCCTGCGCCAGTCGAAGCGGGATCTTCGCGTCTTCTTTCTTCGTCTTACAGGCGAGGGAGCCGAGGCCGAGCCAGGGAGGCGTCGGGCGTTTGACCGCCGGGCCGTCGACGAGGGAGGTCCGGTCGGCAGGCCCGGCGTATCGCAGATGTCGGCCGGTTCCACGTCGCTCGGCAGTCGAGGCGTGTCCATCTCCGATCGAACGTCCGGGAAGACTTGGGCTATCTTTTCTCTATCCTTACGTCCTCGTATGGCTGTCCCCTCAAATTCTCTCGACGATACGAACAAAACTGCAGGGATCTTTCATCAGCCTCGGCATTTTGAAGGTAGGCGCGCTGGATCCGCGTGCCTGATTGCACAAGCTTGTGGATGGATATTGGAGGGCGGGCATTGATGGCGACGCTGCTGGCAACGATGGCGCGCGGGCAGCGCGAGGCGGGCACGACGTTCACCGTGGCATCGCTCGCCTTCGGCCTTTCGGGGTTCAGCGCGCTCGCCTACCAGACGGCGTGGCAGCGCATGCTCGGGCTCTTCGCCGGGTCCGATGCGGTGGCGACCACCTTGATCGTGGGCTCCTTCCTGTTCGGGCTCGGTCTCGGCAGCCTCGCGGGCGGATGGCTCGCCGACCGCCTCTCGCCGCGCGCGGCGCTGCGCGCCTTCGGCGTGGCGCAGCTGGGTGTGGGCATCTTCGCGGTGCTCAGCCCCTGGATCCTCTATGGCGTCGTCTTCCACCGCCTCGAGCCTTTTGCCGCGAGCCTCGCGGGCGCGACCCTCGTGACCTTCGCGGCCCTGGCCTTGCCCACCGTCCTGATGGGCATGACGCTGCCCCTCATCGCCCGAGCGCTCGTGCAGCGGATCGATCTCTCGCCGGTGCAGATCGGCGCGCTCTACGGCGTCAACACGGCGGGTGCCGGCATCGGCTGCCTGCTCACGGGCTTCGTTCTCATCGCCGCGTTGGGCTATGGCGGCAGCGTGCGCCTGGCGGGCGGGATCGACATCGCGGTGGGACTGGGCGCCATGATCCTCTCGGCTGCTCTGGACGACCGGCCGCCCGCCAGCCGCCTCGCGCCCGGGCCGGCCACCGACCGCTCGCGGCACGGCCTCATGCTGCGCTGGATGGTGCTGGTCTTCCTCTCGGGCTTCCTTGCGATCTCGCTCGAGATCCTGTGGTTTCGCGTGCTCGGCACGCTGATGCGCTCGAGCGCCTACAGCTTCTCGCTGGTCCTGGGCATCTTCCTGCTCGCCGACGCGCTGGGCATCCTTCTGGGCTCCTACTATGTCCGCCGTGTCGTCGATCCCGAGCGGCTCTTCCTCTGGCTTCAGGCGGCGATCGGCGTCTGGGCCATGGGCTCCCTGCTCGCGATCTACCTGGCCCATACCTGGCTCGGGGCGGCAGCGCTCTTCATCGACGGGCCGCCCTACGGGCCGCCGCAGCGCGAGCTTCTCCGGCTGCTTCTCTTCGCCGTCCTCGTCGGCGCCGTCGTGGCGCCGGCCGCCATTGCGCTCGGCGCCACCTTCCCGATCGTCCAGAAGGCGATCCAGCACCGCAGCAGCCTGATCGGCTGGCGGCTGGGCCTGGTGCAGCTCGCCAACATCATGGGGAACACGGCGGGTGCGGTGGTGACCGGGCTCGTCATCCTGCGCTATGTCGGGGTGAGCGGCGCCTTTCATCTGGTGGGCCTGCTCGCCTGCCTGGCGCTCCTGGCGCTCGTCCTCGTGCGCCGCCCGGGCGGCATTCTCGCACGCCCCGTGCGGCTGCAGGGCCATGCCGTCCGGTTGGCCCGCTGGCCCGCGCTCTCGGCCATGGCCGCGGCCCTCCTGGTCCTGCTGGTGGCGCTGCCCGGCAACGCGCGGCTCTGGAGCGGGCTGCACGGCACGCCGCGGGGCAAGGAGGCCATCGTCAGGAGCGGCGAGGCCGGCGTCGCGGTGCTGCGCCCGACGGGCAGGGGCTATATCCTCTTCGTCAACGGCGCCTTTCAGGCCCATCTCGAGCCGCCGCTGCCACTCCAGACCAGGGAGCCGATCAGCGAGGCCCTGGGCGCCATCGGCCCTCTCGTGCACCCGCAGGCGAGCGCGGCCCTTCTGATCGGCTATGGCGCCGGCAACACCGTCTTCAACCTGGGCGCCGGGCCGGCCATGGCCCGCATACGGGTCGTCGAGATCGCCCGACCGGTGATCGAGGCGATGCGGGACGGTGGCCCAGAGCTCGGGCTTTCCGATCGCGCGCGAGCCTTTCGCGGACCCCCGCATCGAGCGGGTGATCGCCGATGGGCGGCATGTGCTCTTCACCGAGCCCGAGCGCTACGACATCATCGTCGCAGAGACGATCGCGCCGCACACCGCCGGCAGCAATCTCCTCTTCTCGAAGGAGTTTTTCGAGGCGGCGCGGCGCCGCCTGAAGCCCGGCGGGCTTGCCGTTCAATGGGCCGCGACGCCGCGCACGGTGGCGACCTTCGTCAGCGTCTTCCCCTATGCCCTTCGCCTGAACGGCGTGCTGCTGGGCAGCGACCGGCCGATCGACCTCGACTGGAGCAGGATCGGCAAGGAGCTCGGAGGGCCGCCCGGCCAGGTCGTGCTTCGCAGCGGCGTCGCCCCCGAGGCGCTCCTGACCTATCTCCGCAGCGGACCCGCAGGACCGCTGGGGGCCCGGCGATCCCCGGCCCGACCTCGCGATCAATACCGACCTCCACCCCCGCGACGAGTTCTATCCGATCGGCTGGTGAGGCCTTCCGCCCGCTGCTAGGCGACCCGGAGCGCGATCCTCGCGTCTTCTTTCTTGGTCTCGCGGGCGAAGGGGCTGAGGCCCAGCCAGGTGGGCATCGAGCGCTTGAGCGCCGCGTCGCCGATGAGGGACAGCCGGTCGGCCGCCTCCTCGGCGGCGACGCTGGTGAGGCCCATCCAGATCTTCGTCATCGTCTTGAGATCGCTCTCGACGAAGAGGTCGACGTCGAAGCCGGGGTCGGCGGAGCAGAGGTCGACCGTGCCCTTGTCGACGATCAGCCACCAGCGCCGCCGGGCCTGCGGCTGCTCGGGGTACAAAAACCGTATCACCACCCTTTTCTGCGGCACGGGCGCGGGGTCGAGGTTGCGGCGCATGTCCCACATCAAGAGCTGGGCATCGAGGTTCCTGAGGCTGACGTCGGCGTCGATCCAGCGCTGGCCCCAGAAAGCCCATGGTCTCCATCACCTGGCGGAGATCCTGGCCGGCGCGGGTCAGGCTGTAGGCCGTGCCGCCCTGGGGGGGCTCCTCGCGCGTGACGATGCCCGCCTCCTCGAGGTCGCGCAGGCGTTGGGAGAGAAGGGCCGGTGACATGCGCGGCAGGCCGCGGCGCAGCTCGTTGAAGCGCGTCGAGCCGGCCAGCATCTCGCGCAGCAGGAGGATCGTCCAGCGCGAGCAGAGGATCTCCGACGCCATCGCGACGGGGCAGAACTGGCCGTAGCGCGTGAAGGTCCGCATGCGCGTTCTCTTTCTTATCATTTCGTTCACGTTCATGAGGTAGGCCCGCCAATTCAGTTTGTGAAGTTGCCCGTGCGGGCCGGCCTAGCGGATAGTGTCGGCTGAGACGTGTGCGCGAACGCATGATGATCAGGAGGAACACGATGACCGGCCTCAGCCTGAAGAAGCTCTCCGGTGACGTGGCGGTGGTTCCGGAGGCGATGGTCGAGCAGCTCAAGGGGCGGGTGCGGGGTGCCGTGCTGGTTGCCGGCGAGGAAGGCTATGACGCCGCCCGCAGCATCTGGAACGCGATGATCGACCGGCGTCCGGGCGTGATCGTGCGCTGCGCCGGTGCCGCAGATGTGATGGCCACGATCGATTTCGCGCGTGAGACGGGCGCAGCGCTGGCCGTGCGCGGCGGCGGGCACAACATCGCCGGCAACGCCGTCTGCGAGGGCGGCGTGATGCTGGACCTCACGCCGATGAAATCGGTGCGCGTCGACCCGGTTGCGCGGACGGTGCGCGTCGAGCCGGGCGTCACGCTGGGCGAGCTCGACCGCGAGGCGCAGGCCTTTGGCCTCGTGACGCCCACCGGCATCAACTCGACCACCGGCATCGCCGGGCTGGCGCTGGGCGGCGGCTTCGGCTGGACCAGCCGCAAGCTCGGGCTGACCGCCGACAATCTCGTCTCGGCCGACGTCGTCACCGCCGAGGGCAGGCTCGTGCGCGCGAGCGAGGGCGAGAACCCCGACCTCTTCTGGGCGCTCAGGGGCGGCGGCGGCAATTTCGGCGTGGTCACCTCCTTCGAGCTCAAGCTGCACCGGCTGGGGCCGCAGGTGCTCTCGGGCCTCATCGTGCATCCCTTCTCCGAGGCGCGGACGCGGCTCAAGGAGTATCGGAGCTTCGTGGCGACGGCGCCGGACGAGCTCACCTGCTGGGTGGTGATGCGAAAGGCGCCGCCCTTGCCCTTCCTGCCGCCCGAGGTGCATGGCACCGAGGTTCTGGTCCTTGCCGCCTGCTATGCGGGCGACATGGAGGCGGGGGAGAAGGCCGTGGCGCCGTTGAGGGCGCTGGGCCGGCCGATTGCCGATGTCATCGGCCCGCATCCCTTCAGCGGCTGGCAGGCGGCGTTCGATCCGCTGCTCACCCCGGGTGCGCGCAACTACTGGAAGTCCCACAACTTCAAGGAGCTCAGCGACGGGATGATCGATGCCGTGCTGGGAGCCGTGGAGACGCTGCCCACGCCCGAATGCGAGGTGTTCATCGGGCATCTGGGCGGAGCGATCAATCGCGTGCCGGCAGATGCCACGGCCTATCCGCATCGCGACGCCGAGTTCGTGATGAACGTCCACACACGCTGGCGCGAGGCCGAGGACGATGCGCGCTGCATCGCCTGGGCGCGCAACCTGTTCGACGTCTGCAAGCCCCACGCGACGGGCGGCGTCTACGTCAACTTCATGCCGGAGGACGAGACCGACCGAGTGCCGGGCGCCTATCTCGGCAACGAGAAGAAGCTAGCGGCGATCAAGGCGAAGCACGATCCTTCGAACCTGTTCCGGCTCAACCAGAACATCCAGCCGATGGCGTGAGCCGGACAGACTCGAGGCCTTGGAGGCCTGCAATGCCGATCTTCATGGACCGCCACGATCTGGGGGAGGCGACACCCGAGAATGTCGCCGACGCGCACCAGAAGGATCTCGAGATCCAGGAACGCTATGGCGTCAAGTATCTCACCTACTGGTACAACTCCCAGCGGCACACGGCCTTCTGCCTTGTCGATGCACCCGATGCGGCGACAGCCGCGGAGGTGCATCGCCACGCCCATGGCCTGATCGGGAACGAGATCATCCCGGTCGACCTCTCGGCGGTCGAGGCCTTCCTCGGCCGCATCGGCGATCCCCGGGCAGCGACGGGCACGACGCCGGAGATGGACCCTGGGCTGCGGGCGGTGATGTTCACCGACATCGTGGGCTCGACCGAGATGACGGAGCGCCTCGGCGATGCGGGTGCCCTGGAGCTGGTGCGGACCCACGATGCGCTGGTGCGGCGCGCCCTCGGTCTCTTTGGCGGTCGCGAGGTCAAGCACACGGGCGACGGCATCATGGCGGCCTTCGACGAGGTGCCGGCGGCGGTGCGGGCCGCCGCCGACATCCAACGCCGCTTCGCCCACTACAATGCAGAGGCGCCCGAGAGCCTGAACGTGCGCATCGGCATCCATGCCGGCGAGCCCGTCTCCGAGCACAACGACCTCTTCGGTGCCACGGTGCAGCTGGCATCGCGGCTGTGCAGCGAGGCCGAGGCGGGCGGCGTGGTCGTCTCGGGCCTCGTGCGCGAGATGTGCGGCCAGGATACCGACAGCTTCGAGCCCTTGGGCGAGCGGCGCC
Organism: uncultured Alphaproteobacteria bacterium; assembly: GCA_963735065.1. GTDB lineage: Bacteria > Pseudomonadota > Alphaproteobacteria > Geminicoccales > Geminicoccaceae > CAVTJL01. The sequence continues at coordinate 306,277 of CAVTJL010000004.1, forward strand.
TGAAAGGCTTCGCCGAGGCGGTGCCGATCTTCCGGTTCGCCTGGCGAGGCGTGCCTGCGTAGCAGGCCGCCAGGCAAGGCCTCGTGATCGAGGCTTGGATGCCGTCCGCTCCGCGAGCGCTGCGGGAGGGAGGACGCCAGATGACAGAGCGCGAGACGCGTTTCGTCGGGACCGTGCCCGAGAACTACGACCAGGGCCTCGGTCCTCATATCTTCCAGGGGTTCGCGGAAGACCTCGCCCGGCGGGTCTCGGCGTTGGCGCCGGGCCGGGTGCTCGAGCTTGCGGCTGGGACGGGTATCGTCAGCCGCCAGCTCCGCGACCTCTTGCCGGCAAGCACGCAGCTGGTGGTGACGGACCTCAGCGCGCCCATGCTCGAGGTGGCGAGGAAGAAGCTCGGAGCCGGCGAGGCTGTCGAGCTGCGACAGGCCGATGCGACCGAGCTGCCGTTCGAGGATGCGAGCTTCGATGCGGTGGCCTGCCAGTTCGGCGTGATGTTCTTCCCCGACAAGGCGCGCGGCTATGCCGAGGCGCTGCGCGTGCTGCGGCCCGGCGGCAGCTACGTCCTCAACAGCTGGGGAAGCTGGGCCGAGAACCCGTTCGGCGAGGTTGCCCATGAGGTGGGTGCCGCCTTCTTTCCCGACGATCCGCCGGGCTTCTATCGTGTCCCGTTCAGCTACCATGACCCCGATGAGATCGCGGAGGCCATGACGGCGGCGGGGTTTGGCGAGGTCGCGGTGGAGCGCGTCGCCCTGACCTCGGCCATCTCGAGCGCCGCGCTCTTCGCGCGCGGCATCGTCTTCGGTAATCCGCTGCGTGAGGAGATCGTGAGCAGGGGCGGCGATCCGGAGGCAGTCCTTGCCGCCATGGAGCGTGCGATCGCCGAGAAGCTGGGCCGGGAGATGCCGCTCCTCGCCCTCGTCGCGCGGGGTCGGAAGCCGAACGAGCGCTGACGGTCTCAGCCGGCGCTGGACCCGCTCGGGGCGGCAGCGCCTCGGGCGCTGTCGGTGAGCCACGCGTACCAGCCGTCCAGGCCCTCGCCGGAGACGGCGGAGAGGGTGAGGACCTGGAGGCCGGGGTTGAGCGCCTTGGCCTCGGCGATGCAGCGATCGAGGTCGAAGGGCACGTGAGGCAAAAGGTCGATCTTGGTGATCAGCAGCACCGAGGCGGCGCGGAACATGTGCGGGTATTTTTCCGGCTTGTCGTCGCCCTCGGTGACCGAAAGTAACAAGACCTTCGCGTGCTCGCCGAGATCGAAGAGGGCAGGGCAGACGAGGTTGCCGACGTTCTCGATCATCAAGACGCTGCCGGGCCGGGGCTGAAGCGTCCTCAGGCCCCGTGCCACCATGTCCGCCTCGAGATGGCAGCCGGCACCTGTGTTGATCTGCACGACCTCGCAGCCGGTGGCGCGGATGCGGGCCGCGTCGCGGTCGGTCGCCTGATCTCCCTCGATCACGGCGATGGGCAGCTGGCCCTCGAGGTCGCGGATGGTGCGCTCGAGCAGCGTCGTCTTGCCGGCGCCGGGGCCGCTCACGAGGTTGAGCGCCAGGACCTCCCGGCCCTCGAGCCAGCCGCGGTTGCGCGCCGCCAGCAGGTCGTTCTTGGCCAGGATGTCGGCCTCGAGACGCACGGTCTCGGTGTCGTGGGTGTGGCCGTGGACGTCCTCGTGGCGGTGGTCATGCTCACCGGGCCCATGAGCGTGGCGATGGCGCGTGCCGTCGGCATGGACGTGCTCGTGCTCCGCCCCGACGCTCGAGCAGCCGCAGGTCACGCACATGACGCCATCTCCTCCGCGACCTCGATGGACAGGACCTTCAGCTCCTCGCCGCCTGTGAGCGTGACCTCGCGCGAGCCGCAGGCGCAGACCACGATGGGCGAGGTGGCCTCGAACCGGGTGCCGCAGGCGCGGCAGCGGGCGGCTGCCGGCACCGTGCGGATCGCCAGCTCGGCGCCCTCGAGCGGCGTGCCGGCGGCGACGACATCGAAGCAGAAGCGGACCGAGTCCGGGACGATGGCCGAGAGCGCGCCGATCTCGAGCGAGACACGGCGCACCCGGCGGCCATGGGCGGCCTCGGTGACGATGGCGACGACGCTGCGGGTGATGGAGAGCTCGTGCATGGCAGCGCTTCAGCAGATGCGCGGCAGCTGCTCGCCGACCAGCATGTCGACGATGCGCCGGCCGCCGAGGACGGTGCGCATGGTGACCCGCCCGGGCTCGCCTTCTTTCACCTGGCCGATGAGGCGGGCGCCGGTGCCCAGGGGATGGGCCCGGAGGGCCGTCAGAGCGGCGTCTGCCGCCTCGGCCGCGACGATGACGGCGATGCGGCCCTCATTGGCGAGGTAGAGCGGGTCAAGACCAAGAATCTCGCAGAAGCCGCGGACCTCGGGGCGGATGGGTGTCGCCTCCTCCTCGATCTCGATGGCCACGCCCGAGGCCTCGGCGATCTCGTTCAGGACGGTGGCGAGGCCGCCACGGGTGGCGTCACGCATCGCCTTTCACGCCGGGTGCTGCCTGCAGCAGGTCCTGGATCATGCCGGCCAGCGGCGCGCAATCGCTCTCGATCGGGGTCTCGAGAGCCATGTCGCCACGCGCGCAGAGGATGGCAGCGCCATGATCACCCAGCACGCCGCTGACAATGACAACATCGCCCGGGCGGGCCAGATGGGCGCCGAGCTCGATGCCTGCGGGGATGACGCCGACACCGGTTGTCGTGACGAAGAGCTTATCGCAGGCGCCCCTCGGCACGACTTTCGTGTCGCCGGTGACGATCGAGACGCCGGCCTCGTCCGCGGCTGCCGCCATCGAGGCGGCGACGCGGCGCAGGACCTCGAGCGGCAGGCCCTCCTCAAGGATGAAGGCCGCGGCGAGGTGAAGGGGGATGGCGCCGCCGACGGCGAGGTCGTTCACCGTGCCGCAGACGGCGAGCCGGCCGATGTCGCCACCGGGAAAGAAGAGGGGATCGACGACGAAGGAGTCGGTGGTGAAGGCGAGCCGGTCGCCCCTGGCGGCGAGGCCCGCCATGTCCAGCCGGGCCTGATCCTCGAGCGGGGCCAGAAGGCGGTTGTCGAAGGTTGTGACAAAGACGTCGTCGATGAGGTCCTTCATGGCCTTGCCGCCGCCGCCATGCGCCAGGGTCACGGTGGGGACGTTGACCGAGCCCGGCCGATGGGGTCGCGGCAGGTCCAGGATGCTCACGCGGCGCTCCCGTGCCGCTCCTGCCGGCCATACCGGAAGTAGGCAGCGCAGGCGCCCTCGGAGGAGACCATGAGGGCACCCACCGGCGTCTCGGGCGTGCAGGCTTTGCCGAACACCTGGCACTGCCAGGGCTTGATGATGCCTTTGAGGACCTGGCCGCACTGGCACGCGCTCGGATCGGCGACGTGCAGGTTGGGCGTGGCGAAGCGCTTTTCCGCGTCGAAGCGGGCATAGGCCGGGCGGAGCCGCACGCCGGACTCGTCGATCGAGCCCAGGCCCCGCCACTCGAAATGCTCGCGCAGCTCGAACACCCGGGAGACGGCGTCCTGCGCCGTGGCGTTGCCGGCGTCGGGCACGACGCGGGCATACTGGTTCTCGATCTCGGCGCGGCCCTCCCGGATCTGGCGGAGCACCATCCAGATGGACTGGAGCACGTCCAGGGGCTCGAACCCGGCCACCACCATGGGCCGGTGATAGTCGCTGGCGATGAAGGCATAGGGCGAGGTGCCGATCACCATCGACACGTGGCCGGGGCCGAGGAAGCCGTCGAGATGCAGATCGGGGCTCTCGAGGATCGCCTTGAGCGTCGGCACGATCGTGATGTGATTGCAGAACACCGAGAAGTTTTTTCTGTCCTCGCGCTCGGCCTGGAGGATGGTGAGCGCCGTGGAAGGCATGGTGGTCTCGAAGCCGATCGCGAAGAAGACGACCTCGCGGTCGGGGTGGCGACGCGCCAGCGCCAGCGCGTCCATGGGCGAGTAGACCATGCGCACGTCGGCGCCGTCGGCCTTGGCCTGCAGGAGGCTTTTGCGCGAGCCCGGGACGCGCATCGTGTCGCCGAAGGTGGCGAGGATGACGCCCGGCCGCTCGGCGATGGCGAGACAGTCGTCGATGCGGCCCATCGGCAGGACGCAGACGGGGCAGCCGGGCCCGTGCACGAGCTCCAGCGCCTCGGGCAGCATGCCCTCGATGCCGTAGCGGAAGATGGCGTGGGTGTGGCCGCCGCAGACCTCCATGATCTGGATCGGCTTTTCGGGCGTGGCGCCGATCAGGGCGACGAGGCTCTCGATCTCCTTGACCAGGACCTGCGCTTTCTCGCGGTCGCGGAACTCGTCGACATATCTCATGGCGAGGCACCGGCAGCCGACTGCCGCATCGCCTCGATCTCGGCCTGCATCTCGCCCAGCTCAGACAAAAGCTTCAGCGTCAGCGCGGCCTCGGCCTCGTTGATCCGGCTCATCGCGAAGCCGACATGGACGAGCACCCAATCGCCGACGCAGGCTTCTGCGGGGTGCTCCTCGTCGACGACGCAGGCGATGTTGATCTGCCGGCGCACGCCGCCGATCTCGACCGTCGCGAGGGTCGAGGCGGCATCGTCGATGCGGATGATCCGGCCGGGGATGCCTAGGCACATGGGCCGCCTCCTTGCTGCCGGGGCGCTAGGTGCCGATCAGCCGTGCCGCGGCGACGGCAGCTTGGCCCAGCGCCAGTCCGCCATCGTTGGCCGGCACCCTCTCATGGGTCAAGACCGCAAAGCCCAGAGCGTCCAGCCGTCGCATCGTCTCCTCCAGCAGCACGCGGTTCTGGAAGCAGCCGCCGGAGAGGGCCACCGTCGTGAAGCGCGGGCCGGCTTCCTCATCACGGCCACACAGCGCCAAGGTCATCGTCGCCAGCGCTCTCGCGAGGCCCTTGTGGAAGCGGGCTGCCATCACCGGCGCCGGCGTGCTGCAGGCGAGGTCCTGCAGGATGGCCTGCCACATGGGGCGTGGCTCGAGGAAGCGGAGATCGGAGCCGGGCAGGCGGGCGATGGCGAGCGGGTAGGCGAGCGCCTCGTCCTCCAGGGCCAGCGTGGCCTCGTCGACGATGGCCTCGAGGCGGGCCCCGGCCTCGCCCTCATAGGCCTGGCGCTCGCGGCAGAGGCCGAGCGCGGCGGCGACGGCGTCGAAGAGCCTGCCCGCAGGACGAGGCTTTGGGCGAATTGATGCCGGCCGCGATCATCCTATCGAGGGTGGCGAGCGGCTTGGCCGCGAGAAAGCGCTGGATCTCGAGCCCTTCAAGGCTCTCTGCCAGCTCGGACCACCCCGTCTCGGCCGTGAGGTGGGCGTAGAGATTGCGCCAGGGCTCACGCGCCGCCTGAGCGCCGCCCGGCATCGCCACCGGCTTGAAGGTCGCGAGGCGCCGAAAGCCGGCATAGTCGGCGAGCAGGAGCTCGCCGCCCCAGATGGTGCCGTCCTCGCCCCAGCCGAGGCCGTCGAGCGCGATGCCGAGGACCGGCGGTGCCGCGAGCGGGTAGCCGTTCTCGGCCATGCAGGCGGCGATGTGGGCGTGGTGATGCTGGACCTCGACGAGGGGCCGGCCGGCGAGCCGGCTCTGCTGCCGCCCGAGCTTGGCCGAGAGGTAGTCGGGGTGGCGGTCGATCGCGATGGCGGTGGGCTCGTGCGCGAAGAGGTGCGTGTAGAGCGAGAGGTTGTGGCGGTAGTCGTCGAACGTGGCCGCGTTCTCGAGGTCGCCCTGGTGCTGCGAGAGGATCGCGGCCCCGTCCTTAACCAGACAGAAGGTGGCCTTGAGCTCGCCGCCCAGCGCCAGGAGGTCGGGCGCCGCGGCGAAGCCCTCGGGCAGCGCTATCGGCTCCGGCGCCATGCCGCGCGCGCGGCGCAGCGCACGTGGGCGGCCGGCCATGATGCGCACCACCGAATCGTCGACCCGATTGGCGATCGGCCGGTCGTGGACCAGGGCATGGCTGGCGATGCTGGCAAGGCGGGTGCGGGCCTCCGCATCGTCGATGGCCTGCGGCTCCTCGGAAAGGTTGCCGCTCGTCATCACCAGCGGCCGGTCGATGCGCTGCAGGAGAAGCTGATGCAGCGGGCGTGGTGGGCAGCATGAAGCCCAGGGTGGCGAGGCCGGGCGCCACCGCCTCGGGCAGGCGGTCGGGGCCCGTCGCCCGGAGGAGCAGGATGGGAGCCTGCGGTGAGCGCAGCAGGCTCTCGGCCGCGGGGTCGAGCGCCGCGTAGCGGGCGACGACGGCGAGGTCGCGGGCCATCAGCGCGAAGGGCTTGGCATCGCGCCGCTTGAGGCGGCGGAGGCGGGCGACGGTCACGGCATCGGTCGCATCGCAGGCGAGCTGATAGCCGCCCAGGCCCTTGATCGCGACGATCGCACCCCCCTGGATGAGGCCGGCGGCGGCATCGATGTCGTCGAGCGTGGGGTGGACGGCCGGGCTCATGGGGACGCCGTCGAGGCGGATCAGCCGGACGCGCGGGCCACAGGCGGGGCAGGCCACCGCCTCGGCGTGAAAGCGGCGGTCGGCCGGGCTTTCGTACTCGGCCCAACAGTCGGGGCACATGGCAAAGGGGGCCATGGTGGTGGTGGCGCGGTCGTAGGGGACGCCGCGCAGGATGCTCAGCCGTGGCCCGCAATGGGTGCAGTTGGCGAAGGGATAGCGGTGGCGGCGGGCCGAGGGATCGGCGATCTCGGCGGCACAGGCGGCGCAAAGGGCGGCGTCGGGCGCAACCTCGGTATGCGGCGGGCCGGAGAGGCTGTCGGCGATGTGGAAGCCTTCGGCGAGCACGCCCGTATAGGGGCGACGATCGATGCGCTCGATCCGGGCGAGCGGCGGCGGCTCGCTGCGAAGCGCCGAGACGAGGGCATCGATGGAGGCAGCGCTGCCGGCGGCCCGCACCAGCACGCCATCACCATCGTTCAGGACCTCGCCGCGCAGGCCGAGCTTCCTGGCCGCCCGCCAGACGGTAGGCCGAAAGCCCACGCCCTGCACGCGGCCGCGGATGCGTATCTCGACGCCGTCGGACGCGGCGGTCATGGCGGAGCGCTCCGCGACGCTGAAGGCAGCAAGCCCAGCTGCTCCACGCGATTGGCCTCGATCTCAGCCTGCGTTGATAGCAGACCTCTGGCCTTGTCGCGAAGAAGCCAATACGGCGGGGTGTTCCGCCGGCTCAGCAAAGGGAGCCGGCAAGACCGAGCCGCATGGATGAAATGGCGTCCCCTAGGGGACTCGAACCCCTGTTTTCGCCGTGAGAGGGCGACGTCCTGGACCGCTAGACGAAGGGGACCCAGCGGCGCGGGCCGGTATGTAGCGGCGGGACGGAGGCGAATCAAGCCTGTTCAGCGGGGCGCGGTGCGACGGAAGAGAGCGACCAGCTCCACCTCGGCCGAGAAGAGAAACTGGTCGATGGGGCGGAGCTCGGCCAGGCGCCAGCCGCGCGCCGCGAGGAGGGCGGCGTCGCGCGCGAAGCTGCCCGGATGGCAGGAGGCGTAGGCGATCACCGGTGGGGCATCCGTGAGCGCCTCGACCTGGGCTCGGGCGCCGGCGCGCGGCGGGTCGAGGATGAGGAGATCCGCGCCCGCGAGCTCGGCGGGCAGGAGGGGATCCTGCTCGAGGTCGCGGCGGACGGCGGTGACGCCGGCGAGGCGGGCGCGGTGCGCGGCAGCCCGGAGCGCATCGACGGAGGCGGTGTCCTGCTCGAAGGCGAGGATGCGGCGGGCGCGGCCGGCGAGCGGCAGGGAGAGGGTGCCGAGGCCGGCGAAGAGGTCGAGGACGGTGGCGTTCTCGGGCAGCCATTCGGCGATGGCAGCCTGAAGCGCCCGCTCGCCGGCCTGCGTCGCCTGCAGGAAGGCGCCCGCAGGCAGATCGACCACCGTGTGGCCGAGCGTCATGGCGGGCTGGCGGCGGATGAGGAGGGGCTCGGCGTCACCGGGCGCGCCGAGGGCGATCCGCGCCAGGTCCCGGGTCGTGGCGAAGGCGGCCAGGTGCTCGCGGTCGCCAAGGTCGAGGCGCTCGCTCGTGATGAGGAGAAGATCCGGGCCCTCGGGCGTGGCGGTGACGAGCAGCTCGCCGCCGGAGAGGCCCAGGTCGGCGAGGCAGGCGGCAAGCGGCTCGAGCAGCGCCTCGATCGCGGGCAGCGCGATCGGGCAGCGGGTGACGGCGACGATGTCGCGGCCGCGACGCTGGCGGTAGCCGAGGCGCACCCGGCCGCCGCGGCGCTGCCAGGCGAGACGCACGCGGCGACGGCTCGCGAGAGGCGAGACCTCGATCGGGCGCACGAGATCGGGCCGGAGGCCGAGGCGCTCGAGCGGGGCCAGGGCGCGGCGCGTCTTGAGCTCGCGGTAGTGGGCATCGGGCAGATGCTGGAGCGCGCAGCCGCCGCACTGGCCGAAATGGGGGCAGGGCGGCTCCCGCCGGTCCGGGCCCGACAGGCGCTCGATGCCGGTGGCGTGGATCGTGCCGGCGCGGCGCTCGCCCAGCCGCACGCGCCAGCGCTCTCCCGGCAGGCCCAGCGGCAGGTAGACCGTCTCGGTGCCCAGATGGCCGATGCCGTCGCCCGCGGCACCCAGGCGCTCGATCTCGAGCAGGGCCTCGGCGGGCGGGCGGCGGCGGGCGCTCACTGGGCCGGCTGGCCCTGCGCGGCCGGGGTTGGGGCGGGGGCCTGGGGGACGAGCTGCATCAGGCCGAGGCGGCGGCCGGTTGCGAGGTCGACGATCGCCAGATACTCCTGCTCGCTCGGGGTCGCGAGGTGCAGGACGAGACGGTCGCCATTGATGCGCATGTCGATGATCCGAGCCCCGTCCGGCACCTGCAGCTGGGTGGCGCTGAAGGTCGGGCGGATCTCGACCGCAGGCTTGGGCTCGGCCGGGGCGCTTGTGGCACGGCTCACGATCACCCAGATGAGCGTGCCGGTGCCGAGCACGATCGCGATGCCGGCGATGATGACGAAGGCCTTGAGGGCCCCACGAAGTGCATCCACGTTTAAGCTCTCCACTGCCCTTGACGGGTGAGGCCACGCAGCTCGACGTCGGTCCCGATGATGCAGGCAAGCGTCTCGACGCCTTCCTCGCGGAGCGCATGCCCGAGCTTTCCCGGGCGCGGCTCCAGGCCCTGATTCGTGACGGCAGGGTCGGATCGACCGGCGGCCTCATACCGGAGCCGTCCCGCCGGGTCAAAGAGGGCGAGCGGCTCGTGCTCACCGTGCCGCCCCCGACGGCAGCGGCACCGCGCGCCCAGGCGATGCCGCTCGAGGTGGTGTTCGAGGACGAGCACCTGATCGTGCTGGTCAAGCCTGCCGGGATCGTCGTGCATCCGGCACCGGGGCATGCGGACGGCACGCTCGTCAACGCGCTCCTCGCGCATTGCGGCCCCAGCCTTTCCGGCATCGGCGGGGTGCGCCGCCCGGGCATCGTCCATCGCCTGGACAAGGAGGTGAGCGGCATCCTGGTCGTGGCCAAGCACGACCGGGCGCATCTGGGCCTGGCCGGGCAGTTCACGGTGCACAGCGTGCACCGCGTCTACGAGGCCATCGTCTGGGGCGTGCCGAGCCCGGCGGAGGGGCGCATCGACAAGCCGATCGGCCGCCATCCGCGCGACCGGGTACGCATGGCGGTGGTGGCGGGCGGCAAGCGGGCCGTGACGGACTACCGGCTGACCGCGGCCGCCGGGCTCGTGGCGGCGCGTCTCGACGTGGCGCTGCAGACCGGCCGCACGCATCAGATCCGCGTCCATCTCTCGAGCCTCGGGCACCCGATCGTGGGCGACCGGCTCTATGCCGACCGCCGGACGCGGGCCGCGCCGGCACCCGCCCGCCTGGCGGTGCACGGCCTGGACCGGCTGCTGCTCCATGCGCGCGAGCTCGGCTTCGTCCATCCGATCACGAAGGAGCAGCTCGCCTTCGCCTGCCCGGCGCCGCCGCTCTTCGACGAGCTTCTTGCGATCCTCGGCTCATAAGGTATCGTGCCAGCGGCGATGTTCTCGTCCCGGTCCCCCGGCATGGAGCCGGCGGCGGCCTCGGGGGTTGCCTAAAGGGGCCAACCCCTATCGAGAATCAGGCTCTCGGGAGATCCCGATCGATGGCTTATCTGCCCACGGTGCCGGCGGAGGGAAGCGGGCTTGCGCGCTACCTCGACGAGATCCGACGCTTCCCGATGCTGGAGGTCGGGGAAGAGTACATGCTGGCCAAGCGCTGGCGCGAGCACGAGGACGTCGACGCGGCGCACCGGCTCGTGACCTCGCATCTCCGCCTCGTCGCCAAGATCGCGATGGGCTATCGCGGCTACGGCCTGCCGATGAACGAGATCATCTCGGAAGGCAATGTCGGGCTGATGCAGGCGGTCAAGCGCTTCGACCCGGAGCGCGGCTTCCGGCTCGCCACCTACGCCATGTGGTGGATCCGGGCCGCCATTCAGGAATATATCCTGCACTCCTGGTCGCTCGTGAAGCTCGGCACCACGGCGGCCCAGAAGAAGCTCTTTTTCAATCTGCGCCGGCTCAAGGGCCAGATGCAGGCGATCGAGGAGGGCGATCTCAGCCCCGAGGCGGTGCGGGAGATCGCGACGACGCTCGAGGTCACCGAGCAGGACGTGATCGACATGAACCGCCGGCTCGAGGGGCCGGACCACTCGCTGAACGCGATGCTGCGCGCCGAGAGCGACACCGAGTGGCAGGACTGGCTGGTGGACGACAGCGCCAGCCAGGAGACGGTGCTGGCCGAGGAGGACGAGCTCGTCCATCGCCGCGGCCTGCTCGAGGAGGCGATGAAGGTCCTGAACGACCGCGAGCGTCACATCCTGACCGAGCGGCGGCTCAAGGACGAGCCGACGACGCTCGAGGATCTCTCCTCGCAATACGGGATCAGCCGCGAGCGCGTCCGTCAGATCGAGGTGCGGGCGTTCGAGAAGCTGCAGAAGGCGATGACCGCCATGGAGGCGCATGGCGCGGCCGAGGCCGCGGCGCGGGTCATGCCCTCGGCCTGAGGAGCGGGCTCAGGCGCGGCCGGCGGTGGTGGAGAGAAGGGCCGGGTCGATCTTGAGGGTGCGGAGCGCGCCCTCCCACTTTTTTGCGTCATGCGTGTCGAAGACGAGGTCCGCCCCGGCCGGGGCCACGAGCCATCCATTGGCCTGGATCTCGGCGTCGAGCTGGCCCGGCGCCCAGCCGGCATAGCCCAGCGCCAGGAACTGGCGCCGAGGCCCCTTGCCCGCGGCGATGGCCTTGAGGATGTCGATCGTCGCGGTGAGCGCGAAGGACTCGTCGATGACGAGCGTGGAGTCCTGCACATAGTCGGCCGAATGCAGCACGAAGCCGCGGCTGCTCTCGACCGGGCCGCCCACATGCACCGGCACGTCCCCGAGCTCGATCTCGGCCTCGATGCCGAGCTGCTGGATGATGCCGGGGAAGGTGAGATTGTCGGCCAGGCGGTTGACGATCAGGCCCATCGCCCCTTCCGGGGAATGGGCGCACAGATAGATGACCGACCGGGCGAAGCGCTCGTCCGGCATGCTCGGCATCGCCACGAGCAGCATGCCCGTGAGATGCCCGTCGGCCTGCTTCTCGGTGCTCATGCGCAAGAGATAGATCGGGGCATCATTCCTCACAAGGCTCCGATCATCCGGGCGGAGGCGAGGCCACGCGGACGACTCCCGGGAAGAGGGCGCGACGGCCCTCCTCTTGCGGGCCTGCGAAGACGAGGGGTCGCTGCCTCGCGACGGCGGCGATGGGGAAGGATCCGGCAGGCGTGAGCCAATGCCAGACGCCCCGCCCGGCGGCCTGGCTCGCGACCCCGGCGGCCGGCCGGGTCACCGTGGCTGCCTGCGGCCTGCAGCCTTTGGGCCGCAGGCCTCGATGTCGGCCGCACCGCCGATGCCGCCTCCAGCATGGGCGAGGTCGCGGCCGGCAGGTCCGGACGGATCCGGCGCCAGTTCTCGAGCACCCGCTCCCGGTAGGCACGGCCGCGCTCGGGATCGCTGCTGTGGTAGCGCTCGATCGCCATGTCCCAGGACTGCGTCTGTGCCCGCAGGTCCGCCAGGAAGGCCGCGCCATAGGCGACGTTCCGTGTCGGATCCAGGGCCTGCTCGAGGCTGGCGAAGGCGTCGGGGTGGTGACGCAGGTTCACCTGCATGCAGCCCACGTCGATATTGCCGCGACCGGCGCGCTGGAGCGCGTCGATGCGGGCCAGCGCCTCGGCCTTGCTGTCGAGATAGGCGCCGTCGCCGCCGCTGGTGACGGTCCAGGGCCAGGCGAAGCTGCGATGCAGGGCGCCGTCCCACCGACCGGATTCGGTCAGCGCGATCGCCTGGAGAAGGCCGCTCGGCAGGCCCAGCGTCAGCTCCGCCCGGCGCGAGGCGATGGCGCATTGCTGGCCCGGTCCGCTGGCGGCGCCGGCAGGGGCGGCCACGGTGCTGCCCGTTGCGAGGGTCACCAGCAGCACCATGGCTGCCATGAGGCACGATGGAAGTCCGGGCATCCGTTCCCTGGCCCAAGGGCGCCAAGCCGCTGTCGCAGGGCGAGGTTAGGGCGGCGAAGGTTAAGGTCGGTCTAACGCGGCGCCGGCCGCGGGCCATTCGATGATTGCCATCGGCCCCGGCCCGGCCCATTTTTCGCGCCGCGCATGCCGCCGGGTGCCCGAGGACGGGTGCCCCCGGGGGCAATGAAGGACCGAGAAGGAGGGAGCCGATGTCGATCGCTGTGGGAGACACGTTGCCGGACGCCACGTTCAAGGTCCGCACGCCCGATGGGCTCAAGGATCTGTCGACCGCCGAGCTGACCAAGGGCAAGAAGGTGGTGCTGTTCGCGGTGCCGGGCGCGTTCACGCCGACCTGCCACGCCAAGCATCTGCCGAGCTTCGTGCAGGGCTTCGACGCGCTGAAGGCCAAGGGCGTCGACACCGTCGGCTGCATCGCCGTCAACGACGCCTTCGTTCTCGACGCCTGGGGCAAGGCCGGTGGTGCCGAGGGCAAGGTCACGATGCTGGCCGACGGCAACGGCACCTTCACCAAGGCGATCGGCCTCGACTTCGACGGCAGCGGCTTCGGCCTCGGCACGCGCAGCAAGCGCTATGCGATGCTGGTCGAGGACGGCGTGGTCAAGGTGCTGAACGTCGAGGAGGCGCCCGGCGTCATGGAGGTGAGCGGGGCGGACCGGATCCTGGCCGCGCTTTGAGGCCATGGGCCGATGGCGGCGGGACATGGCTCGCCGCCGCCATCCCAAACGGTAGTATTGCCTCCGCCTTAGCTCTTTCTTAAGTAGAAGCTGGTCTCATCGCCCGGCAAGCCAATCCCAGAGCGTGGGGAACGGATGCTGCGGGGACAGGGTGGAGAAGGCGGGGCGGGCGCGTCGCGGGCAGCGGCGCTGGCCGCTGGGCGTGCGACGCGCTTTCGCCGGCGGGCCAGAGCTGCGGGCGCCGCGGTCGTGGCGGGCGAGCAGGGGGCGGCCTTGCGGGCCGATCCGATCGCCGTGGTGAGCCACGAGCTGCGCGAGCCGCTGAACGGCATCCTCGGCATGGCGCGGCTCCTGCGGGACACGCCGCTCGATCGCGAGCAGAGCGAGTATCTGACCGGGGTTCTCGACTCCGCGGAGGCCCTGCTGACGCTCGTGAACGACCTGCTCGATCTGGGCAGGATCGATGCCGGTCAGCTTGCCCTGGTGGATACGGAGCTGGCGCTTCGGCCATTCCTCGATCGGGTTCGGGGCATGCTTCAGGCCCGGGCCCAGCAGCGTGGGCTTGCGCTGACCGTCCGGGTCGACCCGGACGTGCCCGAGATCGTCCGTGGCGATGCCGGGCGGCTGCGGCAGGTGATCGTCAATCTCGTGGGCAACGCGCTGCGCTTCACCGAGGAGGGCGAGGTCCGGGTCGAGCTTGCCGTCGAGCGCATCGACGCCCAGAGGGTCACGCTGGCGCTGCGGGTGGCCGACACCGGCCCCGGCATGACGGCCGAGCAGGTGGCAGGCCTCTTCCAGCCCTTCGCCCAGGCCAGCGCCGGCGTGCGGCGGACCCATGGCGGCAGCGGTCTCGGCCTCGTCATTGCCCGGCGCATCCTGGCCGCCATGGGCGGCGACCTCATCTGCACGAGCTGCCCGGGGCAGGGAACGGTGCTCGCCGGGCGGCTCACGGTCGGTCGGGCGACGGCGCGGCCGCGCGCGGAGGCCGCGCTCGAGGCCAGCCTGCGCGGTGCCTCGCTGCTCGTCGTCGATCCGCAGGCGCGCACGCGCTCGACGGCGCACGATCTGGCGAGCCTCTGGGGCATGGACGTGCGGGCGGCCAGGACGGGTGCGGAGGCGCTGGCGCTGGCGGCGGAGGCGGCCGATCGCCAGATGCCCTTCGATGTCGTTCTCGTGGACAGCGCCCTCGTCGATCCGTCGCCGGCGGAGCTCGCCCTGAGCGTGCGGCGCGATCCGCGGCTTGCTCATGCGCGGCTGGCGCTGATCGCCCCCTCGGGCCTGCGCGGCGACGCGGCCCTGGCGCGCGAGGCGGGCTTCGCCGCCTATCTGCCCAAGCCCATGACCGCCGAGACGTTGCGCGAATGCCTGACGCGCCTCGTGAGCGGTGATGCCGGCGGGGGGAACGAGCTCATCACCGTGCACAGCATGTCCGAGGCCAAGGGGCCGCCGCTCCGTCTCCTCGTGGTGGACGACAATGCCCTCAACCGCCGCATCGCGTCGCTGATCCTGACCCGCGCCGGGCACGAGGCGGTCGACGCGGCGAGCGGCGGCGAGGCGCTCTCGCTCCTGGCCGAGGGCCGGTTCGACCTTGTCCTGATGGACGTGCAGATGCCGGAGATGGACGGGCTCGAGACGACGCGCCGGATCCGGGCGATCCCCGACGGGACGCGGGCCAACGTGCCGATCGTGGCGCTGACCGCGAACGCGCTCAAGGGCGACCAGGAGCGCTGCCGCCGCGCCGGCATGAACGGCTACGTCACGAAGCCGCTGGATGGGGCGAGCCTGATCCGGACGGTCGAGCGGTTCGGGCGGGCCGTTGCCGCCTAGGCGAGCCTGCCGGCCTGCCCCGCGCTTAGAACCGGTAGCTCAAGAGCAGGCCGCCGAACCACTGATTGGCGCTGCCCTGCTTGGTGACCGGGCTGTCCGACGCATCGCCCACGAGCCGCTTGTAGCCGGCGAGGCCGCTGAGGCTCAGGCCCTGCGTGATGTCGTAGGCGGCCGTGAAGGTGAGGCCGAGATCCTTGATGCCGGCGTTGGCGTCGTACTGGCGCAGGCCGCTGCGGTTGGCGTCGCCGCGATCGACCGTGAAATAGGCGTCCATATAGTCGCCGCTGGCATAGGTCGTCTCGGCGACGAAGCCGTAGTGCCAGGCGCTCGAGGGCGAGTAGGCCGAGGTGAAGCGCAGCGTGCCCAGATAGCCGTTGCCGTTGGCGACATCCTGCACGACCTCGGCCTCGAAGCCGGCGCGCTGGTTCGGCTTCACGATGAAGTCGTAGCCCACCATGCCGCCCAGCATCACCGAGGGATCGACGTTCTGCAGCTCGTCCACCTGGCGGTCGTCGACATTGCCGCGCTTGGGGATGTAGCGGCCGGCGAGGCCGAGGCGCCAATTCTCGCTGGGCAGCAGGTTCGAGCGCAGGATCGGGCCCAGCACCTGGACGTAGGTGGTGGGGCCCCAAAGGTCGCTTGCGCGGAGATTCCACAAGGGCACCGCCTTGTAGTGGTCGGAGCCTTCATAGTCCGGTGCGACGCCCACGCCGGCGCCGACCTCGAGCTGGAGGCCCGCAGCCGCGTCCGGCGGAGGCGTCGACACGGCGGGGGTGGAAAGATCCACGGCCCACGCGGCCGGCGCAACGCTCATCGCTGCCGCTCCGAGCGCGGCGGCCCACAGCCTCATGACAGAGCAACTCCTGACGGCCAGTACCTTCTCGAGCATTTCGGCCAACTGCACGCGCACGACCAGTGCCGTGGCCACTCCTTGACGGCTTTGACACACATTGTGATCCGCCCACCACATCTCCTGCGGTCCGGAACCTGGCGCCGGGCGCGCGGTTTCCCCTTGAGCGGAACCAGAGGCGGCGGAGGGAAAGCGTGCCAGGCAGGACCTCGAGGCGGGCGGATGCGCTGAGCGCGATCGACAGCGAGGAGGAGGAGCACGGCGACGCCTCCCCGCTCGGGCGGCACGCGCGCTCGCCCGTGGCGATCCCCGCCAAGGGCTGGTGGCAGGTTCTCAAGCGCGTCGTCTCCGAATCGAGCAGCGACAATATCGGCGTGATGGCGGCCGGCTGCGCCTTCTACGGGCTCCTGGCCCTCTTTCCGGCCCTCTCGATCCTCGTCTCGATCTATGCGTTCGTGTCCGACCCGGCGACGGCGCAGAGCCAGCTCCAGGCGGTGAGCTCCTACCTGCCGGATGCCGCCTACGGCCTGATCGCCGGCCGCGTCGAGGAGCTCTCGCGCCTGACGGGCGGGGGTTTGAGCTGGCGGATCGTGATCAGCCTTCTGATCGCGCTCTGGAGCGCCTCGGCGGGGACCAAGGCGCTGCTCTCCACCCTGAACGTCGCCTATGAGGAGGACGAGAAGCGGAGCTTCATCCGCTTCAACCTCGTGGCCATCACCTTCACCATCGGCGGGATCGTCGGGCTCATGGCGGCGCTGGCCACGATCGTCGTCGTGCCGGCGGTGGTGGGCCTGCTCTCCTTGGGCTTCGGCACCGGCATCCTGATCCGGGTCTTGAGCTTCGCGCTCCTGATCCTGTTCCTGATCGCCAGCCTCGCCACGATCTATCGCTTCGGCCCCTCGCGGCGCGAGGCCAAATGGCGATGGATCTCGCCCGGCTCGGTGATGGCGGCGCTGGTGTGGGTCGTGGCCTCGATCGGCTTCTCACTCTATGTCAGCCACTTCGGCTCCTACAACGTGACCTACGGCTCGCTCGGGGCCGTGGTGATCGTGCTCCTCTGGCTCTGGATCTCGGCCTATGTCGTGCTTTTCGGTGCCGAGCTGAACGCCGAGCTCGAGCTGCAGACGAGCGCCGACACGACGCGCGGCTCGGATCAGCCCATGGGACAGCGCGGCGCCTTCGTCTCCGACCATGTGGCCGAGCACCGCGGCCACTGATCCGCCCGCACGGCCTGCCCCGTGGGCCTGTGCCATCGCGCTGTGCTAGGAAGAGGCCTTGTGCTCGATCGGGGACGGGGCGGACATGATGCAGTGGGCCGAGAGTCCGGCGGCACGGCGCATCGCCTTGCTGCTGCTGCGCGTGACGATGGGCTTTCTTCTCGTCTGGTGGGGGCTGAGCCGGGTCGTGATGGCGGGGCTGGGCGCCACGATCTCGCAGACCTTCTACCACGGCCTCTTCAACCCGACGCTGCTGCAGCGCGGCTTCGGCGTCCTCGAGCTGCTCTTGGGCGCTGCGGTCGTGCTGGGCCTCTGGCGGCGCGTGACGCTACCGATCCTGGCGGTGCTGACCTTCTTCACGGCCGCCATGGTCTGGTACGCGATCATCGACCCGTTCAAGCTGTGGCTGCCGCCGCACAGCGACTTCCCGTTCACCCAGCTTTTCTATCCCTCGGCGATCATCTTCGCAGGAGCGCTCGTGCTGATCGCGTTCCGGCAGGACGACAGGATCGCTGCCGACGTCTGGCGCGGAGCCGACTGAGCCGGCTCCGGCCTTGCCTCAGGCCTCCGCCTGGATGCGCTTGTTGGTGACGCCCTGGGCGAGCGACGCCTCGAGGAACGGGTCGAGGTCGCCGTCCAGCACCGCCTGGGCGTTGCTGGTCTCGACGCTGGTCCGCAGGTCCTTCACCATCTTGTAGGGGTGCAGCACGTAGCTGCGGATCTGGTGGCCCCAGCCGATGTCGGTCTTCTGCGCCTCGATGGCGTCCGACTCGGCCCGCCTGATCTGCAGCTCGCGCTCGTAGAGCCGGGCACGGAGCATGTCCATGGCCTGGGCGCGGTTGCGGTGCTGGCTGCGGTCGTTCTGGCAGGCGACGACGATGCCGGTCGGCAGGTGGGTGAGGCGCACCGCCGAATCGGTCCGGTTGACGTGCTGGCCGCCGGCGCCGGAGGCGCGGTAGGTGTCCATCTTGAGATCGCGCTCGTTGATGTCGATCTCGATGCGATCGTCGATCACCGGGAACACCCACACGCTGGCGAAGCTGGTGTGACGCCGGGACTGGCTGTCGAAGGGCGAGATGCGCACCAGGCGATGGACCCCGGACTCGGTCTTGAGCCAGCCATAGGCATTGAGGCCGGAGACCTTGACGGTGACCGACTTGATGCCCGCCTCCTCGCCCGCGGTCTCCTCGATCCACTCGACCTTGTAGCCGTGCGCCTCGGCCCAGCGCAGATACATCCTGAGCAGCATCTCGGCCCAGTCCTGCGACTCGGTGCCGCCGGCGCCCGCATTGACCTCGAGGAAGGCATCGTTGGCGTCGGCCTCGCCCGAGAGCATGCTCTCGAGCTGCAGGCGCCCCACCTGCTCCTGGAGCGCCAGCAGCTCCTTCTCGACCTCGCCCAGGATCGCCTCGTCGCCCTCCGCCTCGGCGAGCTCGGCCAGATCGGTGGCGTCGGCGAGCTTGCCCTCGAGCGCGCGCTGACGGTCGACCGCCTGGGCCAGGCCGTTGCGCTCGCGCATCAGGGTCTGCGCCTTCTCGGCGTCGTTCCAGAGGTTGGGGTCCTCCGAGAGGCTGTTCAGCTCCTCGAGGCGGACAAGGGCCTGATCCCAGTCAAAGATGCCTCCGCAGAAGGTCCAGGCCCTCCTTGATGCTGTCGGCCAGGTTCTGCAGCTCGGCACGCATGCGCGTCTCCTTGGGTCTCCGCCGGGGCTACTAGTAGATGCCGCCGGTGGACGGTGTCGAATTGGCCGGGCCGGAGGCGCCTGCCGGCGTCGGGCCACCATCCGAGGTGGCGCTTCTAGACGGCACCGTGCCCGGAAGGAAGGCCTCGGAGATGACCGACTTCGTGTCCGGGCCGGGCAGCATGCCGGTCTGGGCATCGACCTGGACGAGCTGCACCCCCGGCGGCGTGCGGAACGGCACCGGCGGCTCGTTGCCGAGGGCGCCGCGCATGAAGTCGATCCAGATGGGCAGCGCCACGGAGGCGCCCTGCTCGTGCTTGCCCAGCGTCTGGGGCTGGTCGTAGCCCACATAGACGCCACAGACGAGATCGGGCGAGAAGCCGACGAACCAGGCATCCCGGCTGTCGTTCGTCGTGCCGGTCTTGCCGGCCAGAGGCCGGTCCAGGACCTTGGCGGCGACGCCGGTGCCGCGCTGGATGACGCCCTCCAGCATGTTGACCATCTGGTAGGCGATGCGCGGGTCCTCCACCTGTGCCCGGTCGTCCGGCAGGTCGGGTGGCAGACCGCCATCGTACTGGGCGACCTGGCATTCGGGGCAGGGGCGGTTGTCGGCGCGCAGCACGGTCTTGCCGTGGCGGTCCTGGATGCGCTCGACGAGATAGGGCTCGATCTGCTTGCCGCCGTTGACGATCATGGCATAGGCGGTGGTCAGCTCGAGCGGCGTCACCTCGTTCGAGCCCAGCGCGTCGGCAAGGTTCATGCCGAGCCCGCGGGAGATGTCGAAGCGCTTGGCCACGTCCATCACCGGTCCCATGCCGAGCTGCTGGGCGAGCCGCACGGTCATCAGGTTGCGCGAGTCCTCGAGGCCGACGCGCAGCGTGGTGGGGCCATAGTAGCGCTGGGTATAGTTCTCGGGCTTCCACAACGGCAGGTTCGGGCCCTGGTCGATCGCGATCGGCGCGTCGAGGACGATGCTCGCGGGCGTGTAGCCGTTCTCGAGCGCCGCCATGTAGACGAAGGGCTTGAAGGCCGAGCCCGGCTGGCGCTGGGCCTGGGTGGCGCGGTTGAACTTGCTCTCGCGGAAGCTGAAGCCGCCGCTCATGGCCAGCACGCGGCCGGTATGCGGGTCGATCGCGACGATCGCCCCCTCGACGAGCGGGTGCTGGCGCAGCGTGTAGAGCTGCTGGTCCTTGTTTGGGCTGTCGATCTTCTCGGCGAGCACGACGTCGCCGCGGCTGACGACCTGGCTCGCGGCGCGGACCGCCGGGCCGGGGTCGCCGTTGGCATCGGCGCGACGTGCCCATTTCAGCTCCGAGAAGGGTATCCGACCCTCGCTGCCATCGTCGAACGCGATCCTGGCGCCCTGGTCGTCGGTGCCGGTGACGAGGGCAAGCCGCCAGCTGAACAGGTCGAAGCCGGGATCGACCTTCGCCAGGGCCTCCCGCCAATCGGGCGTCTTGTCGAGATCGATGTGTGCTACGGGCCCGCGCCAGAAGGTGTGCCGGCGGTCGTAGTCCGAGAGACCGTCGCGCAGCGCCCGGTCGGCGATGGACTGGAGCCGCGGCGACACGGTGGCATGGACCGCGAGGCCGCCTTCGTAGAAGCCCTGCTCACCGAAACGGCCCACGAGGTTGCGGCGCACCTCCTCGGTGAAGAAGTCCGCGCTCGCCATCTCCGTGGGGGCCCTGCTGCGGAGCGTCAGAGGCTCACTGCGCGCCTTCTCGGCCTGCGCGTGGGTGATGTAGCCGTCCTCCTCCATGCGGCGGAGGACGTAATTGCGACGCGCTATGGCAGCCGCCATGTTGTGCGTTGGGTCATAGCGCGAGGGCGCCTGGGGCATGCCGCCCAGGAACGCCGCCTCCGAGATGGTCAGCTCGTCCAGCGACTTGTTGAAATAGTTGAGCGCTGCGGCGGCGACGCCATAGGAGCGGTTCCCGAGGAAGATCTGATTGAGATAGAGCTCGAGGATGTGGTCCTTGGTGAAGGCGTTGTTCATCCGGATGGCAAGGATCGCCTCCTTGATCTTCCGGGTGATCGACAGCTCGTCGGAGAGCAGGAAGTTCTTGGCGACCTGCTGGGTGATGGTGGAGGCGCCGAGCGGTCGCCGGTCCGACCCGAGGCGGGCGATGTTCTCGATGGCCGCACGCACGATGCCGACCGGATCGATCCCGATATTGTCGTAGAAGCTCTTGTCCTCGGCGGCGATGAACGCGTCCTTCACACGGTCGGGGATGGCCTCGATCGGCACGAAGACGCGGCTCTGCCTCGCATACTCGGCGAGCAGCTTGCCATCACCGGCATAGATGCGCGTGGCCATCGGCGGCGCGTAGTCGGCGAGCTGCTTGTAGTCCGGCAGATCCTTGCCGTACTCGTGGAAGACGTAGGCCACGACCCCTGCCGCGGCGATCAGGCAGACGAGACCGGTGAGCGCGAGGCGCCCGAGCCAGACGAGAAGGCGACGCAGCAAGGGTGGCAACTCCGGAGTGGACCCGATGGCGAGAGGCTCGAGCTCGAGCCCCTATCTGGCGCCCGCGAAGTAGCGATCAATGGCGCGAACGATGGCGGCCGCGAGCTTGGCGCGATAGCTCGGCTGGGCCAGTCGACGCGCATCTTGCGCATTCGAAAGATAACCCAGCTCGATCAGAACGGAAGGCGTCTCGGGTGACTTCAGCACGACAAAGCCCGCAAAGCGTCGCGTGTGCCGCACAAGGTGGGTCACCTTGCCCAGCTGATCGACGAGGTCGTCCGCAAGAGTGATCGAGTGGTTGCTGGTGTCGCGCTGGGCCAGGTCGATCAGGATGCTCGTCACGACAGGGTCCTGGTTCGAGAGATCGGCACCGGTCAAGATATCGACCTTGTTCTCCGAGGCGGCGAGCCTGGCCGCCTCCCGGTCCGAGGCCTTTTCGGAAAGGGTGTACACTGATGCGCCCCGCTGCGCCCGATCGCTGCTGATGTCGGCATGCATCGAGACGAAGAGGTCGGCACCCACATCGTGCGCGATCCGGACCCGGTCGCGCAGCGTGATGTAGGTGTCGTCGTGCCGGGTCATGACCACCTTGTAGCGACCCTCGGCCTCGAGCAGGCGCTTCACCTCGAGCGCCATCGGCAGGGTGATCGTCTTCTCCTCGATGCCGTGCGCCCCGATGCCGCCAGGGTCGACGCCGCCATGGCCCGGATCGAGCACGATGACGGGCTTCTTCTGCTCCGGCCGCGGCGGGGGCGGCGCCACCATGGCGACGGCAACCGGAGATCCGGCCGCCGCGACAGCCCGGGACCTCTCGGTCCCGGCGGCGCTCGAGGGCGCTGCAGGCGGCGGTGCCACGGACGGCGGCGCGGATGGTGCCGGGGGCGAGGGTGCCGCGGTCGTGGCGGCCGTGGCCATGCTGGCGGCCGGCGCCACGTCGATCACCAGGCGAAAGGAAGGATCGCCACGCTTGCCCGGCAGGGTGAACTGGTCGGTGATGGCGAAGGGACCGGCGAGATCCACGACGAGCCGCGACTGTCCGTCGTCGAAGCGGCCGTAGCGCTGCCCCGTGACGAGACCGCGGGGCTTGGTGAGCGGGCCGTCCTCGACGCGCCAGCGCACCTCGGGGAGATCGATGACGAGGCGCGGCGGTGCCGCCAGCACCATCGTCGCGAAGCGGACCGGCGCGTCGAGCTCGACCACGATGCGCGTGCGGTTGCCGTGCACGCCGAAGCGGAGGCCCGAGACCAGGGGCAGCTCGTCCGCGGCGGCAGGCCCGGGCCAGGCGGGGCCCAGCAGGACGAGGAGAGAGAGGGCCAGGGATGCCGCAACGCGGCAAAGCCACCGCGGCACGGGGCCCCCGACGTGCCAGCGCCCGCCCACACCCCGCCGCGATCCGTCGCTTGTCATGCGGCGAACCTAAACCATTCCACTAAGAATCGTGGATTGTGGGCTATGCCAACTGTCACTATAGTTCAAGCGTGATGGTGCGAGCACGGCAAGAAGAAGGCGTGTGGTCGGCGCGATGCGCCGCCGCGATGCGCTTCGCGTCTCGCTCCGGGTCACCCAAGCCGGACCCGTTCGGATGTGCGGCCACGACGGGCATGCCCGTTGCTGCCGTCGACACGAGGTCCTGCATGCGACTGCCACCCGTATCCTCAAGTCGGCTCGATCCTTCGGTGCGCTCCGCCTCTCTTCGCGGATCGCCGCCAGCAGATCAGGACCGACCTGCCATGATGATGCGCCGATACGCCCCAGGCGGCCATGCCGCCGGCGCCTCTCGGCGCCCGGAGATCCCCTTCAATGACGAAGCGTATGCTAATCGATGCCGCCCACCCGGAAGAGACACGGGTGGTCGTGCTGGACGACAGACATCTTGTTGATTTCGATTTCGAGAGCGCCACCAAGCGGCAGCTCAAGGGCAACATCTACCTCGCCAAGGTGACGCGCGTCGAGCCGTCCCTTCAGGCGGCGTTCATCGAGTATGGCGGCAACCGCCACGGCTTCCTCGCCTTCAGCGAGATCCATCCCGACTACTACCAGATCCCGCAGGCCGATCGGGCGATGCTCGAGGAGATGGAGCGGGAGGCGGCCTCCAAGGCCGCCGCCGCCTCCGAGGCCGAGGGCGACCGCGACGCGAGGGAGGAGGATACCGGCGACACTGCCGAGATCACCCAGGATGCGGACGAGGAGACGGCCGACGTCGTCGACGAGTTCGCGCGCCGCCGGTCGCGGCTGCTGCGCTCCTACAAGATCCAGGAGGTGATCAAGCGCCGGCAGATCCTGCTGGTCCAGGTCGTCAAGGAGGAGCGTGGCAACAAGGGTGCCGCGCTCACCACCTACCTGTCGCTCGCCGGCCGCTACTGCGTCCTGATGCCCAACACGCCGCGCGGCGGCGGCATCAGCCGCAAGATCGCGAACCCGGTGGATCGCCGCCGGCTGAAGGCCATCGCCGCCGATCTCGAGGTGCCGCCCGGGATGGGGCTGATCATCCGCACCGCGGGTGCGGAGCGCAACAAGGCCGAGATCAAGCGCGACTACGAGTATCTGATGCGCCTGTGGAGCGAGGTGCGCGACACGACGCTCAGCAGCGTGGCACCGAGCCTGATCTACGAGGAAGGCGACCTCATCAAGCGTGCGTTGCGCGACCTCTACACGCGCGACATCGAGGAGGTGCTGGTCGAGGGCGAGGAGGGCTACAAGGGCGCCCGCCGGCTGATGCAGATGCTGATGCCGAGCCGGGCCCGGCTGGTGAAGCTCTACGACGACGAGGTGCCGCTCTTCTACCTGCACCGGGTCGAGGACCAGCTCGACAAGATGTACAGCCCGACCGTGCAGCTGCCGGCGGGCGGCTCGATCGTCATCCACTCGACCGAGGCGCTGACGGCGATCGACGTGAACTCGGGCCGCTCGACGCGCGAGCGGCACATCGACGAGACGGCGGTCAAGACCAATCTCGAGGCGGCCGACGAGGTGGCCCGGCAGCTGCGGCTTCGGGATCTGGCCGGGCTCATCGTGATCGACTTCATCGACATGGCGGAGCATCGCCATCAGCGCGCCGTCGAGAAGCGCCTGCGCGATGCCCTCAAGGTCGACCGCGCCCGCATCCAGATGGGCAAGATCAGCCAGTTCGGGCTGATGGAGCTGTCACGCCAGCGCCTGCGGCCGAGCCTGCAGGAGCTTTCCACCCAGATCTGCCCGACCTGCTCGGGCCTGGGCGTGGTGCGCTCGACCGAGAGCTGCGCGCTGCAGGCGCTGCGCATGGTCCAGGACATGGGCATCAAGCAGGAGGCCAGCGCCATCCGGGTGGGCCTGCCGATGGATGTCGGGCTCTATCTGCTGAACCACAAGCGGGACGTGCTGGTCCGGCTCGAGCAGCGCTACGCGATGCAGGTCGTCGTGGCGGTGTCGAGCGAGATGATGCCGCCCAACAGCGAGATCGAGGTCACGGAGAAGCGCGAGATCGGGGCGCCGTCCCAGGCGCCGGCGTCGGCGGAGAGCGGCGTTGCTGCCGAGGAGGCGCCGGCCGAGGTGGCCGAGGCGCCGCCCGAGCACGTGCCGGCGGAGCGCGCTCCGGCGGCGAGCGCTGCGCCCTCCGAGGCTGGTGAGGAAGGCGACGGCCGCAAGCGCCGGCGCCGGCGCCGGCGTCGGCGCCGCGGCGGCGAGGCCGGGCCGGCCTCGTCCGACATGGCGGCTGCCGGCGAGGAGCAGGCCTCGGGCGAGGAGCAGCCGGACGCCGACGAGGCGGATGGCGAGGCGCGTCAGCCGGCGCAGCAGCCCGAGCCCGAGCCGGCCTTGGCCATGGCGGCGATGTTCGAGGAGCCGCCCGCACCGCAGCCGGAGGTGGTGCAGCCGCCCGCAGCGCAGCCGGAGGCAGCGCAGCCCGAGGTCGCGACGGCAGAGCCTGTCGTGCCCGAGGCCGCTCCCGCCGAGGCGGAGCCGGTTGCCGCGGCGCCGGAGGCACCGGCCGCCGAGGAGCCCGCCGTCGAGGCCGAGGCGCCGAAGCCTGCGCCGCGACGGCCGAGGCAGCGTCGCCCACGCGTCAAGCGCGAGGCCAAGTCCGAGGAGCTGCCTCTGACGCCGACGGAGACGCCGGAGACGGCAGCGCCATCCGCACCCGCCCCGGCGGCGGAGGCGGTGCCAGCAGCCGAGCTTGCCGCCGAGCCGGCGGTGGCCAACGAGGCTGGCGAGGCTTCGGCCACGGCGCCGTCCGAGACGAGCCCCGGCTTGCCGGCGCATGAGGCGCCCGCCCAGCCGGAGAGCGAGAGCCTCCCTGTGGCGGCAGCTCCGGCCGAGCCCGCACCGCCGGCGGAGCGGGAGGCCGCCAAGGAGCAGAAGCAGCCCGAGGAGCAGGGCGAGCTGGCGACGGCCGGCGAGGCCGAGCAGCCGGCGGGCGCGCGCCAGGGCTGGTGGAGCCGCTGGGTTCGCTGAGCGCGCCTAGAGACGGGTACCGAGCCAGGCACGGAGGCGGTCGGCCGCAGTGGCGACGGCCGCCTCCTCTCCCGCGAAGGAGAGGCGGATGAAGCGCTCTCCCCGCCTGGGGTCGAAGTCGACGCCCGGCGTCACCGCGACGCCGGTCTCCTCGAGAAGCTGCGCTGCCAGCGCCGGCGAGGCCAGCCCGGTCGCCGAGATGTCGACGTAGAGATAAAAGGCGCCGTCGGCGGGAGCGATGCGCTCGAGGCCGGCCGCATGGAGCGCGCCGACCAGACGGTCGCGGTTGCGACGGTAGCCGGCGACTCTGGCGTCGAGCTCGGCCTTGGCGTCAAAGCCGCCCAGCGCTGCGTGCTGGGCGATCGTGGGCGCTGCGATGAAGAGGTTCTGCGCCAGGCGCTCGACCGCGCCGCGGAGCGCCTCCGGCAGCACGAGCCAGCCCAGCCGCCAGCCGGTCATGCAGAAGTATTTCGAGAAGCTGTTGACGACGACCGCCTCGGGATCGATCGCCAGCACCGTCGTGGCCGGGCTCTCGTAGGTGATGCCGTGGTAGATCTCGTCGGCGATCAGGCGGATGCCGCGCGTGCGGCAGTAGCGGGCGAGCGCCTCGAGCTGCTCGGGCTGCAGCATCGAGCCCGTGGGATTGGCCGGGCTCGCGATGACGAGACCGTCGAGCCTGCCGGCGATGCCGTCGAGCAGCGCGGGCGTCGGTTGGTAGCGCGTCTCGAGGGTGGCAGGGATCGGCACGACCTCGATGTCGAGCGCCGCCAGGATGTTGCGGTAGGCGGGATAGCCCGGCTCGGCCACGGCCACGCGGGCGCCCGGATCGAAGGCGGCGAGGAAGGCCAGGATGAAGGCGCCCGATGCGCCCATCGTCAGCGCGATGCGCTCGGCACCGACGGCGACGCCATAGGTCTCGGCATAGTGACGGGCGAGGCGCTCGCGCAGCGCCGGCAGACCCAGGGCCTCGGCGTAGCCGAGCGGAGCCTTGTCAAGCGCCGTCCTGGCCGCGCCCAGGACCGCGGCGGGCGGCCCGCCGCCGGGCTCGCCGACCTCGAGGTGGCAGACGTCGCGCCCGCGCGCGGCCTCGCGGTTCGCCGCGGCCAGCACCTCCATCACGATGAAGGGTGCTATGCCGCTGCGCCGGGATGCGCCGCGGAGCATCAAAGGACCGTCAACGAGATCAGAAGAAGGAGCGGGACCTGTCATCGGCACGACCAGCGTGCTACATGGCATGGCGCGATTGCTTGGGCTTTCAGGATGTCACGGCTCCCTCGTATCGGTCTCTGCCTCGCGGCCGCGCTGGTCATGCTCTGTATCGGCATGCGGCAGGCCTCGGCTGTGGTCATCATCCGCGACGCCGAGATCGAGTCCACCCTGCGCAAGATCGTCGACCCGATCTTCAAGGCGGCGGGCCTCGAGCCACGCGACGTGCATCTCTACATCATCCGCGATCCGGTCCTGAACGCCTTCGTGGCGGGCGGGCAGAACATCTTCATCAACACCGGACTCCTGGTGGCCGCCAAGACCCCGGACCAGCTGGCCGGGGTGCTGGCGCACGAGACGGGCCATATCGCCGGCGGTCATCTGAGCCGGCGGCCCGCCGCCGTCGAACGGTCCCTGGCGGCCAGCGTGGCCGGCCTCGTGCTGGGTGCCGCTGCCGCGGTTGCCGGCGCGCCGCAGGTCGGCATAGCCGCCATTGCCGGCGGCGCCACCGTGGCTCAGGGCTCTCTGCTCGCCTTCTCGCGGATGCAGGAGGAATCGGCCGATCGCGCGGCCGTGACGTTCCTTGCCGACGAGAAGCTGCCGCCCGAGGGCCTGATCCAGTTCTTCAATATTCTCGAGCAGCAGAACATGGGGATCAACAGCGAGGGCAGCGTCTTCCTGCGCACCCACCCGCTGACCGCCGACCGCATCAGCTTCCTCGAGTATCAAAACTCGATCTCGCCCTATAAGGGCCGCACGCTGCCGGCCGACATCGAGGCCGAATACCAGCGCTGCCGCGTCAAGCTCGATGCCTTCCTCTCTCCCCCGCAGGATGTCCTCAAGCGCTATCCGGGCAAGAGCGTGAACGACCGCTATGCCCAGGCGATCGCCTATTACCGGATCCCCGAGCTGAAGAAGGCGCTGGCGCTCATCGATGGGTTGATCGCCGACGAGCCCGACGATCCCTACTTCGCCGAGCTCAAGGGCCAGATGCTGTTCGAGAACGGCCGTACGGCCCAGGCCGTGGCGCCCTATCGCGACGCCGTGCGGCTCGATCCGGGCTCGGCGCAGCTGCGGCTCGGCCTGGCGCGGGCGCTGATCGAGCAGCCAGGCGAGGCTCCCGCCAAGGAGGCGGCGAGGCAGCTGGAGCGTGCCGTTGTCGACGAGCCCGACAATCCCGGCATGTGGTATTTTCTCGGCATCGCCCAGGGGCAGGCCGGGAACGACGGGCTGGCGTCGATGGCGCTTGCCGAGCAGGCGCTCCTGGTCGACAACAAGCGCGAGGCGCGCATGTATGTCGCGCGGGCCAAGCAGGTCATCAAGCCGAGCGATCCGGCCTGGCTGCGCCTTCAGGACCTGAGCAACGCGATCGACCAGATGCAGACCGAGAGCACGGGGCGGGTCGACGCGCGGGTTCAGTAGAGATCCATGATACCAACGCCCATCTGGTTCGGGCGGACGACGGCGGAGCGGTGCAGATGGTGCGTTGGCGGTGGCTGCTGGTGGCGTTGATCGCCTCGGGTGTGGCGTCTGCCCGCCCGGCTTTGGCAGAGGACAGCGGGACGAAGCTTCCGGTCGCCGAGATCGAGAAGATCGTTCACGACTATCTTTTGAAGAATCCAGAGGTCGTCTACGACGCGATCCAGGAGCTGCAGAAGCGGCAAGCAGCCGTGAAGGCAGAGCAGCAGCGCTCGATGATCGTGTCCCAGTCCAAGCAGATCTTCGAGGACCCGGCCGATCCGGTGGCCGGTGATCCCGCCTCCAAGGTCGCGATGGTGGAGTTCTTCGACTATCACTGCGGCTATTGCCGGGCCATGCAGCCCTCGCTCGAGGGCATGATGAACACCGAGAGCAAGGTCCGCTTCGTCTTCAAGGAGTTCCCGATCCTGGGGCCGGACTCGATCACGGCGGCCAAGGCGGCGCTCGCGTCCAAGCTGCAGGGGCGTTATCTCGACATGCACGAGGCGCTGATGCGCGCCAAGGACCTCTCGATGCCCGGCGTGATGCAGGTCGCCAAGACGCTCGGCCTCGATACCGCCCGGCTTGCCAAGGACATGGAGAGCCCCGAGGTCCAGGACGTCATCAGCCGGAACCTGGACCTGGCGCAGGCACTGGGGATCAACGGCACGCCGAGCTTCGTCGTCGGCGACCAGCTTATCCCCGGCGCGGTGCCGGTGGCGCAGCTGGCCCAGCTCATCGACAAGCAGCGCGCCGCGGAGTGAGCGGCAAGACGTGCCGCTCAAGCTCTACGACCATTGGAACAGCTCCTCGGCCTATAGGATCCGGATCGCCCTGGGGCTGAAGGGCCTTGCCTACGAGCGGGTGGTCATCAACCGGCTGCGTGGCGTCGAGGAGCCCGCCTATCGGGCGGTCAATCCGCAAGGCTTCGTGCCGGCGCTCGACGACAACGGCCTCGTGATCCTGCAGTCGTCGGCGATCCTCGATCATCTCGAGGAGCGCTTTCCCGAGCCGCCGCTGCTGCCCGGCGATGCGGCCGGACGGGCCCGGGTGCGGGCGCTGGCCGCGATCGTCGTCAGCGACATCCAGCCCCTCAACAATCAGCGCGTCCAGGACACCCTGGCCCACGAGCTCGGGCTCGACGAGGCGGCCTTGCGGCGCTGGTATCGACGTTGGATCGACGAGGGCTTCGGCGCGATCGAGGCCCTCCTGGCCGGCAGCCCGGCCACCGGGCGCTTCTGCCACGGCAACCGGCCGACGCTGGCCGACGTCTGCCTCGTCCCCCAGGTCTACAATGCGCGTCGCTGGCGCTGCGATCTCGATCCCTATCCGAGGATTCGGCGGATCGAGGCCGCCTGTCTCGCCCTCGAGGCGTTCGACGCGGCCCGGCCCGAGCGGCAGAGCGACGCGGACGACGGGCCCCCGGGCGTCAATCCTCGGGCGTGACGAAGGGCGTCTCGTCCTTGAAGCGCTCGAGGACGTTGGTGGTCAGCCGGAAGATGTTGTTGTCGAAGCCGTTCCACGCCAGCGAGCCTGCATAAGCGATCGAGCCCGTCGACCAGACGGCGCCGCCGCCCGGCGTCTCGAAGAAGGTGATGTCGGCGTGGATGCCCTCGTTGATGATGGCGTCCGTGGCGCCGCTCGGGATCAGCACCTCCTCGGCCACCAGCTCGTAGCTGTTCGAGTGGTTCTCGGAGCGGGCGACGACGAGGGCGTGGGGTGGCGTGCCGAGCATGGGATCGACCGCGTCGATCTCGAGCCCGGCCGTGCCGCCCTGGAGCACGCCGAAGTCGCCCAGGATCACATCATCGACGCCCTCGAACATCCAGGCCGCGCGCGGGTCGAGCGCTGCCTCGGTGCGCCGGTAGTAGCTGCACTTGTCGAAGCCCTGGCTGATGAAGCCGACGCCCACCAGACGCTGCGGCGCTCGGGCGTTGCGCCGCCAGAGGCCGCCATACTCGCCCGAGAAGCTCATATAGTACTCGCCGGGCTCGGCGTCCCAGGCACGCACGCCGCCCTCGGCGCGCCGCACCTCGATCACCCCCCGACGCTCCGGGTGATGGGCGATGCGCCAGTAAAAGCCGTTGCCGCCCATGTACATGAGCCTGCCGCCGCGGCGGAGCCAGGCCTCGAGCGTGTCGAGCATCTCGGTCGAATCGTATTCGGGATGCGAGCCGGTCAGGACCACCCGGTAGGGCTTCAGCAGGTCGAGGCCCTCGCGATGGAGGTCCTCCTCGGTGATCACGTCGTAATCGCCGCCCAGATGCTCGAGCCAGTCGATGATGAACAGGTCGAGGTTGAAGTTCCAGTGGCGGCCGGTGGGGCGGAAGTTGTGAACCGGCCGGTGGCGGCTGGAATAGGCGATGCCGCTGCCGTCCGAGTGTCGGTCATAGGTGGAGAGGCCCATCTCGGGGAACTCGAAGAGAAGGGCATCGATAGCGTCCATGACCGTGATGCGGCCCTGATAGAGCTCGGTCCCGATCGAGAGGAAGCGGCCTTTGTTGTTGAGATAGACCGTGTAGGTGGCCGTCGATGCGAGGAAGGCCACCTTCGATCGGGCCTGGCCGCGCGGCGGACGGACGAAGAAGGGGCACCAGAAGTCGAACTCGCCGGCCTTGAGGTGCGCGGCGTAGACGCCGGAGCGCAGGCTCTCGGGCACGGTGAAGGAGAAATCGGGCTCCCAGCAGGCGTCGACCAGGTCGTCGTCATGGAAGTGGATGGCGGCGTACTGCTCGGGTGCCCGCGTCCAATCCATCACGGTGCCGTCCCAGTTGTGGCCGGTCATCGCCCGTGTGGGCTGGTTGACGACGACGCCGTGCAGTCGGTTCGGCCCGAGGTCCGAGACCTTGTCGTTGCCCATGTCGCGACTGAAGTCCCAGGCCGCGACGAGCGGCTCGGCAAGAGCCGCGGGCGACAGCTCGGCCATCAGGGCGGCGAGGCCAGCCCGATCGAGCGCTGTGCCGGCGAGACGCGGACGGTCGATCCGGCCGTTCAGGTGGCAGCCGAAGGCGAGGCCGCCCCAGGCCGAGGGGCCGTCAGCGGCGCCCGCCTGCCAGGCCGCGAAGGTCAAGGGCCCGGCCGCAGGGCCGGGTCGGATCTGGGTCGTGGTCGAGACGGAGACGGGCCGCTCGGGATGGAACTCGTGCGCGCCCAGCGGCTCCTGCCAGAGGGTCAGGACGCCGTTGCCGGCATCGAACGCGGCGGCCACGAGGTACCAGCGCCGCCGGCCCATCGGCGCGGGTGCGGTCAAGGTCGCCACGGCACCCGGCCCGGCACCGAGCCGACAGACGAGGGCTCCCGACGGGTCGATCTCGAGCCCGAAGCCCGTCTCCGACGCCTCGCACCAGGAGCCAAGGATGGCCTGGCGGCCCTTGGTGGGCGTGGTCGGCCAGACGTAGCAGGCGACGGTGAAGCTCTCGAGGCCCGTCCATACGTCGTGGGCGGGCACCACGGCCAGCGAGCCGATCGGGATCTTCTGCTCGCGCCCGTCGTGCGTGCCGTTGCACGGCGCGCTCACCGGCTCCGGCTCGAAGGGTGTGGCCTGCGGGCCGGCGTCGGGCTGGCGCAGGCGGACGATCTGGGCCTCGTAGGAGCCGGCGCCGATGCAGCTCACCATGAACTGCACGGTCTCGCCCGGGGCGACGCTCCAGCGGTCGCTGTAGCCCATCACTCGCGTCATCGCTCGAATCCCGTGTCGGCCTGAGGCCAGGTCAGTCGATTGCCAGCTCCTCGCCGGCGAGCTGTGCCCAGCGGAGCTTGAAGACGTGCCACTCGGCCTCGGCGAGGTCGGTGAACACGATGTTGGTGGGGCGGGGCGGGGCCTTGCCGCCCGGCTCCATCACGGCCAGCGTCCAGCGCTCGCCGGCCTGGTCGATCAGCAGCACGTGGAACGGCTCGGATCGCGGCTTGCGCATCAGGTGGAGGAGGTACTGGAGGTCGGGGCTGTGCTCGCCGAAGGGGCGCTCCTTGAACTCGCGCGCCAGGTCGAGCCGCTCCTTGTCGAAACCGTACATCGCCAATCAGCCCTTCACCGCCCCGATCGCAAGGCCCTGTACCACGAACTTCTGCAAGAGGAAGACCAGAATGACGGAAGGCAGCATTGCGACGAAGCAGATCGCCATCATCAGGTTGAAGAAGACGTGGACGTCGCCAACCAGGCTGGCCACGACGACGGGCAGGGTCATGAACTCGGCCCGGTTGTTGAGGATGAGCGGGATCAGGAGCTCGTTCCACGAGATGATGAAGACGATGGCGCCGCACGAGGCGAGGCCCGGTGTCGAGAGGGGCAGGGTGATGCGCAGGAAGGCCGTGAAGCGCGAGCAGCCGTCGATCCGCGCCAACTCCTCGAGCTCTTTCGGGATCGAGGCGAAGTAGGGGGCGAGGATCAAGATCGCGTAGGGCAGGAGGAAGCCCGTGAGCGCGATGATGACGCCCAGGACGGAGTTGAGGAGGCCCAGCATGCGGAAGGCCACGTAGAGCGGGATCATCAGCACGATCAGCGGCACGAAGCGCGCCAGGACGTTGATGTTCATGAGCCACACCGCCCAGCGCAGCCCGAGGCGGGCGACGGTGAAGGCGGAGAGCGAGCCGAAGGCCAGTGTCAGGAAGGTGACCGAGACGGCAATGACCACGCTGTTGGTGAAGGCGTAATAGATCTTCTTCACATTGTCCGGCAGGTAGGTCACCTGCTCGAAGATCGCGCCCTTCTGCTCGCCGCCCGAGAAGATGACCCTGAAATTGTCGAGCGTCCATTCGTGCGGCAGCACCGAGCGCGTGTCCGCCTGGAGGCTCTTCTCGGACTGCAGCGAGCCGATCGTCACCGCCACGAGCGGGAGGAGGAAGAAGGCGATGGCCGCGAGGTTGGCGAGGTGGAGGAAGAAGCGGGCCAGTGGCGAGGGCTTCAGCATGAGGCGGCCTCCCTACTGCACGCGACGGTAGATGAGACGGACATAGGCGATCGCCATGATCCCGATGATGAGGGCCAGGACGTAGGCCGAGGCGGCGCCGACGCCGAGATCGAAGGGCGGGGCGAAGCTTTTCTTGTAGCTGTACCAGGCGGCAACCCAGGTGGCGTCGCCGGGGCCGCCCTGGGTGATCGCCAGCACCTCCTCGAAGACCGCGAAGGCAAAGGAGGTGCGCAGCACGAGGATCACCACGATGACCGGGCGCAGGAAGGGCAGCGTGATGTGCCAGAAGCGCTGCCAGGCGCTGGCGCCGTCCACCGCGGCCGCCTCGTGGATCTCCGTGCCGAGCCCCTGGAGCGCGGCGTGCACCAGGAGGATCGCGAAGGGCACGGTCCGCCAGACATAGGGCACGGCCAGCGCATAGAGCGCCGTTCTGGGATCGCCCGCCCAGTTGATCGGCTCGCTGATGATGTGGAGCGTGAACAGGATCCGGTTCAGGAAGCCGAAATCGAAGCCGTAGATGAAGGACCAGATGAGGCCGTTGGCGATGGGCGGGACGGCGTAGGGCAGAAGGATGAGGACCCTGGTGACGCGCGAGGTCCACAGCGACTGCTGGTTGATCAACAGAGCGATCAGGATCGCCAGCACGATCTCGGCCGTCACCACGACGGCCGTGAAGACGAAGGTGTTGAAGAGCGCGTGGCGGAAGAGGGCGTCGGAGAAGATGCGGGCGTAGTTGTCGAAGCCGACGAAGGGGAAGACGCCGCGCCTGAGCTGCGAGGGCGTCACCTTGTGGAAGGAGAGGTAGGCCGCATAGAGGATCGGGTAGGCGAGCACGAGCGCCATGGTGAGGAGCGTCGGCACGTTCATGACGACGCCCAGGATACCGGGCGACAGCTCGCGGCGGGTGCGGCGCCGGGACGAGGCCCCGGCGCCGGCGGGTGTCAGGCTTCGCGCCACGCTCGACGGATCCGTCGCCCGGTCAGCCCTTTTGGACCTCGGCGATCGCCGCGATCAGGGTGTCACAGCACTGATCGGCGGTGGTCTGACCCGTCAGGGTCTTCTGCACCTCGATGTTGAGCCTGTCCGTCCAGGGGAAGTGCCAGGGCTTGTAGATCGAGTTGCAGACCTCGCCCACATAGGTGGCCTTGTCCCAGATCTTCATGATGGCCTGGGGATCACCCCAGGGCTTCCAGCCTTCCTGGACGGCGTCGCTCTGCATCACCGACTGGTAGCCCGAGCCCAGCATCGCGTCGCGGGCGAGGTTGATGGCCTGGGTGTATTGGCCGTCCTTGGTCTTGCCGCCCAGATACTGGAGCAGCTTCCAGGCCCACTCCTTGTCGCGGTTGGCGGTGCACAGGAAGTAGACGTGGGTGACGCCGATCGTGTTGCCCTCGTTGGGCCAGCCCCAGACCTTGACCTTGCCCGCGATCGGCGACTGGGCCGGGTCGTTGACGATGTTGAGGCCGTAGTGATGGTTGGGACCGCGATAGAGGTTCTTGCCGGCGCTGAAGGCCTTGGCCGAGCTCGTGAACTGCACCTTCAGCGATTCGGGATCGGCCAGCTCCTCCTTGAAGGTCTGCGCCCACCATTTGAGGGTCTCGCGAGCGACCGAGCCCGGGCCCAGCTGATGGTTGCCGTCCTTGTCGAAGAACACGCCGCCCTGATTCCAGGTCATCGAGTACCAGGTGCCGGGCAGCTGCTCGAGGCCGACGCCGGCGACCCACAAGATCGGGTAGTCCGAGACGCCGTCCTTCTTGGCCTTGCGGCACTGCTCGAGCAGCTCGTCGTAGGTGGTGAAGGGCTCGACGCCGGTCTTCTCGAGCAGGTCGGTGTAGTAGTTCCAGACCCAGACGGCCGAGAAGTAGGGCAGGGCCATCAGCTTGCCGTCCTGGATCGCCACCTGCTTCGTAAAGCCGGTGAAGTCCGCGGCGTAATCCTCAGCACCAGGCAGGCCATCGAGCGGCTCGACCAAGTCCTGGCTGATGAAGTTCGGGAAAGAGAAGGGTGATGACTGTGAGACGTCGATGGTCTCGCCACCGGCGTACATCGTCATCAGCTTGGTGGGGTGGTCATTGAACGACGAGATCGTCGAGTTGACCTTGACGCCCCAGTCTTCCTGGAACTTCTCTGCGATCTTCGTGTAGATATCGCCATAGGTCCAGACGACGAAATTGAGCTCGTCCACCTCGGTCGAGGGACGCTGGGCCCAGGGCGCGTCGGCGGCAAGGCTCCGGCCGGGCATGCTCCCGGCGAGCCCGAGAGCGGCGGTCGCTGCCGCGGAGCCGAGCAAGCCACGTCGCGTGAGGCGGGAAAGGTTATCCAGACGGTCCATCATGCCGAGGCATCCCTCTCTCGTGCTTGGTGATGATCCAGCACTAACAGGAACGACGGATCATGAAAGACCTTTCATGCCAGCCTTGCGCAACAGCCGCAGGGGGGCGCTAGGCCAGCTGTCGGCGGAAGCTCGCAGCCTCGGGGCGCTCGACCCAGCCTTGCTTGGCGTAGAATCCGCGCTCGTAGGACTCCCGGGTGCGGAAGTTGATGAGCTGCATCCGCACGCAGCCCTCGGCCCGTGCCAGGCGCTCGGCCTCCGCCAGAAGGCGCCCGCCGAGCCCGGCGCCGCGCGCCTTCGGGTGCACGAAGAGCTCGGAGACGAAGGCCTCGGAGCCGCCGAGGAAAAGGCAGGGCAGCCAATGCACCGCCACGTAGCCGACCGCGGCCTCGTCCTCGTCGGTGGCGAGGAGGACGAGGTGGTCGGGCCGCTCGAGGATGGGCGTCAGGCTGCGCGAGACGCGATCAAAAGTCGCATCGGGCGTCTCGGCCTCGATGACGTCGAAGTAGCCAAGGCCGCGCAGCAGCGCTGCCAGCCGTGGGATGTCCTCGGCCCGCGCGGGGCGGATGATGGTCAAGCCGGTCGCTCCTGTCGGTGGAAGGCGAGATCGTTCTCAAGGTGGCGCTCGAAGGCCTTGCGCCAGCTCCCCGGCGATCATGCTCACGAGCTGCGCGTGGATCTGCTCACGGGGCCGAAAGCCGCCGTCACGACAGAGGAGCTCGTCGTCCCCGTCAGCTGCGAGAATGGCGGCGCCCTGGGGCGTGCATTGGTCGAAGGCGCTGAAGGTGGTGGCGTCGGGGAGCGTTTCGTAGCGCCCATCGGGGATCTGCGCTGCCGCGGCGGACGCATCGAGGCGGGGACGCAGCGTCTGGGCCATGCCGAGATTGATGATGGCGACGTGGATGCCGATGGCCCGCAAGCTCGCCCGCGCCATGCTCCCGGTCAGCTCCGGGTCGACCGCCACGACGACCTTGATGCGCGGATCGCGGTGCGCTGCTGCGGCGGGTGCTAGGTCCGTCCGGTGCAGGTCGACGCCGCTCCCGGCGAACCACCTGCAATCGGGTCCCGGGGCCGGATGATCGCAGGACCGCCCGTAGCTCGCGGCATCGAGGCGGGCGCCGGCCAGGGCGAGGACCGACGTGCCGCCGAGGAAGAACCCGACAGCGCCCACCTGTCCAGGCTCGAGGTGGTCCGCGAAGGCGTCGTCGTCCTGGACCGCGGTGAGCGCGGCCGAGAGGTCGGGCGGGCGTAGCCAGACCTCGCGGATGGCCCGGCGCGCGTCACCGGGGCCCAGGTGGGGGGCCTGCGCCACCGCGACGATGTAGCGGCGGCCGGCGAGGGCGGATGCGATCCAGCCGCTCGCGGCCGGGTTGGCGCGCAGGCCGCCATGGGCGAGGACGATCAGCGGGAACCGGCCCTCGGCGATCGGCGCATCGCGCAGGGCCGCGACGCCCTTGAAGACCTTCGAGGCGCCGAAGCGCTCGGGCGTGCCACCGGCGCCGGCAGGGTACCAGAGCATCACCTCGATCGTAGCACCGCGCGCCGGCGCCTCCACCGTCAGCTGGCGCAGGCCTACATGGCCTGCCGGCTGGGCATGCGAGGAAACGGCGCCCGCGAGCAGCAGAAGAGCGCCCATGAGCGGGCCGCCTGCGCATCTCATCGTCCGAGCAGGCCCACCTTAGCGGCGGCGCGCCAGCATGACGCCGTCGCCGATCGGCACGAGTGACATGCTGACCCTGTCGTCGCCGCGGATCTTCGCATTGAGGGTGCGCAGTGTCCGGGTCTGGCGGCTGTTGTCGGCCGGGTCGGCGACCGCGCCGTGCCAGAGGACGTTGTCCAGCGCGATCAGGCCCCCCGGCCGGACGAGACGGAGCGCCCGCTCGTAGTAGTCGTCGTAGCTCTTCTTGTCGGCATCGACATAGGCCATGTCGAAACTGGCCTCGGCGCCCTCGGCGAGCAGCGCATCGAGGCTCTCGAGTGCCAGGCCCAGGCGCATCTCGATGCGGTCCAGGACGCCCGCCTCGCGCCAGTAGCGCCGCCCGATGGCCGACCAGTCGGCGTTGACGTCGAGCGTGACGACCTTGCCGCCCTCGGGCAGGGCCAGCGCCATGCCGAGCGTGCCGTAGCCGGTGAAGCAGCCGATCTCGAGCACGCGGCTGGCGCCCAGGAGCTCGATCAGGAGCGCCAGAAGCTGCACCTGCTCGGGCGAGCTGCGCATGCCGGCATCGGGCAGCGCGTCGGTGGCGGCGCGCAGCGCCCTTTGGGCGGGCTCCTCGCGCAGGGTGGCCTCGAGGAGATAGCGCTGCAGCGCATCCTCGAGGCCGGTCGTGCCCTGGCTCATGCGCTCAGGCCTTGGCGACGGCCTTGGCCGCCTCGAGCACGCTCTCGACGTGGCCCGGCACCTTGACCCCGCGCCATGCCTTGACGATCCGGCCGTCGCCGGCGACGAGGAAGGTCGAGCGATCGATGCCCATGTACTTCTTGCCGTACATGCTCTTCTCGACCCAGGAGCCGTAGGCCTCGACCAGCGTGCCTTCCTCGTCGGAGGCAAGCGGGAAGCCGAGCCCGTACTTCGCCTTGAACTTGTCGTGGCTCCCGACGCTGTCCTTCGAGATCCCGACGATCTCGACCCCGAGCTTCTTGAACTCGGGATAGTGCTCGGTGAAGCCGATCGCCTCCTTGGTGCAGCCCGACGTGTCGTCCTTGGGGTAGAAGTAGATGACGTAGGGTCGACCCGCGAGCGTCGACGAGCCGATGCGGCCGCCGCCGTCGGCGGGCAGATCGAACGCCGGTGCCTGGTCACCTTCCCCGATGGTCATGGTCGTCCTTCCCTGTGATGGCGTGCCGATGGGCGGGCACAGTCGGTCGAAAATCTGGCGTACGGCCGTCTGGCTTTCAACGAGCCGGCGCTCGAGGCCCTGCAGATCGCCCAGCGGCGGCTCGTCCGGAAGGGCGAGCTCGGCGGCACGCACGAGGGCGCGGGCGAGGCCGCGAGGGGCGCTCGCAACGACGAAGCGCTCGGTCGTCGACAAACGCAAGACAGCCTGGAGCGCGTGATGGAGGCGGAGCGCTCCTGCAAGCTCGGTTGCCGTATCGGCCGGGATCAGGCCGAGCTCGCCCGCACGGTCGAGGACCAGGAGGGTGCGCTGGGTGAGGAGCCGGGGATGCGCATGGGCGTGGGCCAGGACGAGGAACTGCGCGATGAACTCGATCTCGACCAGGGCGCCCCGGGCATGCTTCAGATTCCAGGGATCCTGGCTGCCATGCTCGCGGAAGATGCGCTCGCGCATCGCTCGGACCCCGGCCGCGAGCTCGGGCAGGCCTCGCTCGCGGGTGAGCGCGCCGGCGATGACGGCCTCGACCTTGGTTGCGAGCCCTTGGTCGCCGGCCACCACCCGGGCGCGCGTCAACGCCTGCTGCTCCCACACCTCGGCGGTCTGCTCGTGGTAGCGGGCGAAGCTGTCGAGGCTCGTCGCCACCGGCCCCATGTTGCCGGACGGCCTGAGGCGCATGTCGATCTCGAAGAGGCGCCCCTCCGGCGTGCGCGCGGTGATGGCGCTCACCAGCCGCTGGCCGAGGCGGGCGAACCAGGCCGATGCGGCGAGCGGGCGCTCGCCGGTGGAGGCGGCATCTTCCGGCGCGTCATAGACGAAGACGAGGTCGAGGTCGGAGCCGGTGGTGAGCTCGGCCGAGCCGAGCTTGCCGAGGCCAACGACCACGAAGGCGCCATCCGCGATCCGTCCGTGCTGCGCCTCGAGCCAGGCCCGCGCCCGCGGCAGGAGGGTGCCGATGACGATCTCGGCGACGGCGGTGAGCATCGCCGCCGCGGACTCGGCCGTGGCGAGGCCGAGAAGAACGTGCAGGCCGGCCTGGAACTGACGGCCATGTGCCCAGTGACGGCAGAGGTCGAGCATGTCCTGGAGGTCGCGCGCGTCGCCCAGGCGGCCGCCCAGCTCGGCCTCCAGCGTCGGGCGCTCGGGCAGCGGTCCGAAGAAATCGGGCTGGAGCATGGCCTCGAAGAGGTCGACATTGCCAGCGAGGTGATACGCGAGACGGGGGGCTGCACCCATCAGGTCGGCGACGAGCGCCAGCAGACGCGGATTGGCACGGAAGAGCGAGAAGAGCTGCACGCCCGCCGGCAGGCCGCTGACGAACTCGTCGAACAGCCGGAAGGCTGCGTCGATGTCCGGCTGGCGGTGCAGGGCGTCGAGGATGCTGGGTGTCAGATCGGTCAGCAGCTCGCGTGCGCGGGTGCTGCGCGTCGCCCGGATGTGGCCATGATGCCAGGCGCGGATGCGGCTCGAGATGGCGGAAGGGTCCTTGAACCCGAGGCCGGCCAGCGTCTCCAGCGTGTCCGGATCATCCGAGGTGCCGGTGAAGACGAGATTGCCGCCGACGCCGAGGTCGGCCTCCGCCTCGAAGAGGTCGGCATAGTGCCGCTCGACGGTCTTGAGCGTCTCCAGGATCATCGCGCTCAGCGCCTCGGCCGAGGCGAAGCCGGCGAAGGCGGCGAACCGGGCCAGCTCGGCCTCGAGCCGCGGCAGGGCCTGCGTCTGGCGGTCCTGGACCATCTGCAGCCGGTGCTCGAGAGCGCGCAGCAGCCGGTAGCAGCGGGTCAGGTCCTCCGCCGCCCGACCCTCGATCCAGCCTTGCCTCGCCAGGACCTCGAGCGCTCGGACCGTCTGGGCCTCGCGCAGCTCGGGGCTGCGTCCACCCAGGATGAGCTGTTGGGTCTGGACGAAGAACTCGATCTCGCGGATGCCACCCCGGCCGACCTTGAGATCGTGGCCGAGGACGCGGATAGTCCCGAAGCCCCGGTGCGCGTTGATCTGTCGCTTGATCGAATGGATGTCCCGGATGGCCGCGAAGTCGAGATGCTTGCGCCACACATAGGGCTGGAGCGTGGTGAGGAAGGAGAGCCCGGCACGACGGTCGCCGGCGACGACCCGCGCCTTGATGAAGGCGGCGCGTTCCCAGTTCTGCCCGTGCCGCTCGTAGTAGAGCTCGGCCGCCTCGGTCGCGAGAGCCAGCGGGTGGCCGGGGATATGCGGGCGCAGGCGCAGATCCGTGCGGAACACGTACCCGTCTCGGGTCTTCTGCTCGATCAGGTAGACGAGCGATCGCGTCAGGCGTGTGGCAAGCGCCATCGGCGCCTCGGGGCCGCGGTAGGGAATCCGCTCCTCGTCGAACAGCACGATGAGGTCGATGTCGCTCGAATAGTTGAGCTCGACGGCACCGTGCTTGCCCATGCCGAGGACGAAGATGCCGCTGCTGGCAACGGGATCCCGGGAGGCCTCGGGGGCGAGCTCGCCGCGCTTGACGGCGTCGTCGATCAGGTGGCGAAGCGCCTTGTCGACGGCGAGGTCGGCAAGCTCGGTGAGCGAGGCCGTGACCCCGTCGAGCGACCAGGACATGGTGAGGTCGGCGAGTGCCACATGGAGCGCCCAGCGCCGCCGCAGCCGTCTGAGGCCCGCCATGAGCCGCGACCGCTCGCCGGTCTCGATTCCGTCGGCCTCGCGGCGGAGCGCGGTCGCGGCGGCATCCGGGCCGCGCTCGAGGAAGATGCGGAGCGTGTCGGGCTCGCTGACGAGGCAATCGGTGAGGAAGGGGCTGCCGCCGAAGATCCCCTCGAGCACCGCCCGGGCCGTTGGCTCCTGCAGGCTGTCCAAGAGAAACGAGCGGAGCCCGGCATCGGGCGACGAGGCGGCCAGCTGCTGCCAGCGGCGGCGACCACGCTCCACCGCGGCGTCATCGTCGGGGCGCGGCGGCGGCAGCTGGTCGGGAAGGGCGAGATCGATCACGAGCCTCTGTCCTGGGCGGAGGCGGGAGGGTGTCGTTCACCCGGATGCGGGTCAAGCCTCTTGCCCGGCCCGATGGATCAGCGGTCATGATCCGCCGCTGCCTCGATGCCGTCTGTCTCGTCCTGGCCTCCCTCGTGACCGCGGTGATGGCGGCGCTGATCGCGCTCGCCATCGTCCTGGCGACGGGCTCGGTGCCGCTCACGGCGCTGGAGCCGACGCTACGCTCGATGGTGGCGCGCGCCGCGCCGGAGCTCAAGGTCACCTTCCAATCGCCGGCGCTGCGCTGGAATCCCGAGGTCCGCGAGCTCGAGCTCGCCGTCCGAGACCTCGACATCCGGGGGCGCAATGGCAAGGAGCTGCTCCATGTGGCGCAGGCGGCGGTCAGCCCGGACCTCGCGACCTCGCTCAAGACCGGGAGCTTCAGCGTCAAGCGCCTCGTCCTGGACGGGCCGACAGTCACCGTCACGAGGCAGGCGGGCGGCGGGCTGGGGCTGCGTATCCTGAACCAGGAGATCGCCCAGGGCGGCCCGGGAAACGGCGACCCGTGGGCCGCCGCGGCGGACTTTCTGGGACGCGTGCTGGCACCGCCCGCGGCCGACGATCCGCTGGCCGGAATCGAGATCCTGCGCGTGCAGGACGCCAAGCTCCTCGTCGAGGACGAGTCGCTAAAACGCCGGGTCCAGCTCGGCGGCGGCACGCTCGAGTTCCGTCGGCAGCCCGGCCCAGGCAAGATCGACGCGCAGATCGGCCTCGGTGCCGACGGCAGCGCCGGTCAGATCCACGTTCAGATAAGGCAGGAGGCCGATCCCGAGCGCTATGAGCTCCACGTTGGGCTCAGGG
This sequence comes from uncultured Alphaproteobacteria bacterium, assembly GCA_963735065.1. Classification (GTDB taxonomy): domain Bacteria; phylum Pseudomonadota; class Alphaproteobacteria; order Geminicoccales; family Geminicoccaceae; genus CAVTJL01. The sequence goes on from CAVTJL010000004.1 coordinate 348,424, forward strand.
ATGTGAACCCGTCGCTGCTGCCGATGGCCGAAGCGCAGCCGGTGCTGCGCGACATCGACATCGTCGCTGACGGCTCGCTCAGGGGAAGCCTGACAGCCGATGGCCACCCCTCGCCGGTGACCTTCCGGGTGAGCTCGCGGCCGACGACCCTCTCGCTGCCCGGCCAGCTGGCGGCACCCGTTGCGGTGGGCCCGATGGAGGTCGGCGGGAGCATCGACCTCGAGGCCAAGCTCCTTCGCATCGAGCGCGCGACCGGCTCCGTGGCGGGAAGCGACGTGACGGCCAGCGGGCAGCTTTCTCTGGGCGCCGACGGCATAGGCGGCAAGGGCGAGGCGACGATCAAGTCGGTCGATGCGGGCGAGCTGGTGCGGCTTTGGCCGGAAGGCGCGGCATCGGACGCGCGGCAGTGGGTGAGCACGCATGTCGAGGCGGGCACAATCGGGCAGGCCACCGCCGATCTCAGCCTGCAGCCGGCCCAGGGCGACCAGCCGGCAGCGCTCGATCTGAGCGGCACCTTCTCCGCCAGCGGCGTCACGGTGCGGTATCTCGACGACGCGCCGCCGGCGCGGGACGTGAGCGCCACGGCACGGTTCAGCAAGGACGAGCTGACCTTTCAGCTCACCGGGGGCAGGAGCCGGGACGTGCGTGTCGACGGGGGTGAGGTGAGGCTCACGGGCCTCGCCGGCGACACGACGCAGCTCGCGACGGATCTGCGCCTGGCCTCGACGGTTCCCGCAGCGCTCGACCTTTTGGGGAGCCTGCCCAAGGACATCGTGCCGAGCCTTCCCGTGTCGCCGGACAAGGCACGCGGGCAGGCGACGATCCGGCTGCGCCTCGGCCTGCCGCTGGCCGACGCGATCAGCGCCGATCAGGTGCGCTACGATGTCCAGGCGCAGCTCGACAATCTCGTGGTTCTGGGGCTCGTGCCGGGGCTCGATCTGAGCGAGGGCCAGCTGAGCCTCGAGGTCGCGGGCTCGGCGTTGACGGCGAGCGGCAAGGCGCGGCTGCAGACGGTCCCGCTGACCCTGAAGCAGCTGCGCGTCGACTTCAGCGGCAAGGGGCCGCCTGCGACGACCGCCGAGATCAGCGGGCATCTCGAGCCGATCTCGCTCTCGATGCTCGGCGTTGAACCGCCGCCCTTCCTGGACGGTGCCGCCGATATCGACCTGACGCTCGACCTGGCGGGGGCCGAGCCCTCCAAGGCGCATGTGGTCGCCGACCTGCAGCCCACCGTGATCAAGCTGCCTGCGCTCCGGATCGACAAGAGCGCAGGCCAGCCGGGTCGCCTCGTTGCCGATATCGATTTCACGAAGGCGGATGCGGTGACCTTGCCGTCGCTCAGCCTCTCGCTGCCCGATGTCGAGGTGCGGGGCAGCCTGGCGCTCGCCGGCCAGGACCATCATTTGACCCGCCTCGATCTCGACCGCCTCGACCTTCAAGGCAGCAGGCTGAGCCTCGCCGTCTCATCGAAGCAGGGTGGCGGCTGGGATGCGAGCCTCGGTGGCGAGCGCCTCGATCTGCGTCCCTGGCTCGGCGGGGGCAAGGGATCGGGCGGAGGCGGCGCCTCGCAGGCGGGTGGGGCAGGCGGCCAGCCCCTGCCGGCGCTGGCGCTCAAGGTCGATGTCGCCGAGGTCGCTCTTCCCGGCGGCTCGCTGCGCAACCTCAAGGGCTCGGTCGAGCGGTCGGCCAGCCAATGGCAGCAAGGCTCCATCGCTGCCGACCTCGCCAATGGAAAGCCCGTTCAGGCCACGCTCGGATCGAGCAAGAAGGGCTCACCCCGGCTCGAGGTGCGAACGGACGATGCCGGCGCCTTTCTCGGCGCGCTCACGGCGGGCAATCCGCTCGCTCCCGGGGGCACGTTGAGCCTGGCGGCCAACATTCTCGCCGAGGACCCCATCCTGCGGCTCAAGGGCGATCTGAACCTGCGCGGCGTCACCGTGCGGGGCGCGCCGCTCCTGGCGAAGCTCCTGACGCTCGCCTCGTTCACGGGCATCCTCAACACGCTGCAGGGCAAGGGCATCTACTTCGACCGGGTGCGGACGAGCTTCGCGCTGGCCGGCGACACGCTCACCCTCACCGACGGCAAGGCACATGGCTCGGCGGTCGGCCTCACGGCTGCGGGCGTGGTCAATCTCGACGCGGGCACGCTCGCGATCAACGGCACGGTGGTGCCCGCCTACATGGTGAACAAGCTTCTGGGCGACGTGCCGGTCCTCGGGCGCCTGCTGCGCGGCGAGAACGGCGTCGGCGCCTTCGCCGTGACCTACAATGTCAAGGGGCCGTGGGGCGATCCCGGCGTCACGGTGAACCCGCTCTCGGTGCTCGTGCCCGGCTTCATCCGGGATCTGTTCAGCGACAGCGACACAGGCGGCGACACCGGTGCCGGTGCCGAGGGCCTGGCACCGACGAAGCGCTGAGGCCGCCCGCTCAGACGGGACGGACGAGGACGTGGCGCTTCTTGCCGGCCGAGAGCTTGAGCCGGCCGTCGGCCAGATGGGCGGCGTCGACCGCCAGGGTCTCGTCGCTCACCGCCGCGTCGTTGAGCCGTGCGGCGCCGGCCCTGATCAGGCGGCGGGCCTCGCTGTTGGAGGTGGCAAGGCCGGCCAGCTGAAAAAGCTCCACGACGGGCAGGCCGGTGGCGAGCCGGGTCTGATCGAGCTCGATCACCGGCAGGCCGGCATCGCCGTCGCCCTTGCCCTCGAAGATCGAGCGGGCGGCGGCCGCTGCCTCCTCCGCGGCCGTGGCGCCGTGGCAAAGCTTCGTCGCCTCGAAGGCCAGAACCTTCTTGGCCTCGTTGATCTCGGAGCCGCCCAGCCCCTCCAGCCGCGCGATCTCGTCGAGCGGCAGATCGGTGAAGAGGCGGAGGAAGCGCCCAACATCGGCGTCCTCGGTGTTGCGCCAGAACTGCCAATAGTCGAAGGCGGGCAGGCGCTCCTCGTTGAGCCACACGGCACCGGCCGCGGTCTTGCCCATCTTGGCGCCCGAGGCGGTCGTGATGAGCGGCGTCGTCAGGCCGAAGAGCTGGACAGCGTCGATCCGCCGGCCGAGCTCGACGCCGTTGACGATGTTGCCCCACTGGTCGGAGCCGCCCATCTGCAGGCGGCACTCGTAGCGGCGCGACAGCTCGAGGAAGTCGTAGGCCTGCATCACCATGTAGTTGAACTCGAGCAGGGTCAGCGGCTGCTCGCGCTCGAGCCGCAGGCGCACCGAATCGAAGGTCAGCATGCGGTTGATGGTGAAGTGGCTGCCGAAGTCACGCAGGAAGGGGATGTAGCGCAGCTCGCCCAGCCATTCGTCGTTGTCGACGAGGAGGGCGCCGTCCTCGCCCAGGTCGAGGAACTTGCCGAGCGAGCGGCGGATACCCGCCTTGTTCGCCTCGATGCGCTCCTCGGTGAGGAGCTGGCGGCTCTCATCCTTGCCCGAGGGGTCGCCCACCTTGGTCGTGCCGCCACCGACCAGCGCGATCGGCCGGTGCCCCGTGCGCTGCAGGACGCGCAGCATCATGATGCCGACGAGGTTGCCGATATGCAGGCTGTCGGCGGTGCAGTCGAAGCCGATATAGGCCGTGACCGGCCGCTCGGCCGCCAGCGTGTCGAGCGCCGCCGCGTCGGTGCATTGGTGGATGAAGCCGCGCGCCTCGAGCTCGCGGAGAAACGACGAGCGGAACGACATGCTCAGCGGGCCAGCGCCAGCGGCTCGTTGGCGGGCTTCAGCCGCTTGTCCAGGTAGGCCTCGCAGATCGACTCGAACCGCTCGAAGTGCTCGGTGAAGAAGTGGTCGGCACCCTCGACGGGGTTGAAGTCGATGATGATGCCGCGCTGCTGGCTCAGCTTGTTGACGAGCTTCACGACCGCCTCGGTGCCCGTCACCGTGTCCTGCTCGCCATGGACGATGAGGCCGGAGGCCGGGCAGGGAGCGAGGAAGGTGAAGTCGTACATGTTGGCCGGCAGGCTCGCGCACATGAAGCCCTGGATCTCGGGCCGGCGCATCAAGAGCTGCATCGCTATCCAGGCGCCGAACGAGAAGCCGGCGACCCAGCAGCCGCTGCTGTTGGGGTTGTGCTGCTGCATCCAGTCCAGCGCGCTGGCGGCATCACGCAGCTCGCCCTGGCCGTGGTCGAACACGCCCTGGGAGCGGCCCACGCCCCGGAAGTTGAAGCGCAGCACGGAGAAGCCGCGGCGCTGGTACATGTGGAACATGCTGTAGACGAGACGATTGTTCATCGTCCCGCCGTGCTGCGGGTGAGGATGGAGAATGAGCGCCAACGGCGGCGTAGGTCCCTCGCCATGCACGTAGCGACCCTCGAGACGCCCGTCCGAGCCGTTGAAGATCACCTCCGGCATGCCCTCGACCCTTCGTTCCGCAAATGACGATCCAAGCCGGTCGGTGCGACAGCCGCCCGGCTCGGTAACGTGTCGACCTCGATTGACCCTCCGCCGACCAGCCTTTAGGTTCCGGCACCCGACGCCTCGGCGTCGACGGCAGAGGAGTCCTCTTGTCGTCGCCCGGGGGTGTCCCACCTAGAGAGATCGTGGTCCGCGAGAGTTCGCGGTGTATATCGCAGGCGGGTGCGCATGTTCAAGACGCTCAAGGAAGATATCCAGGCCGTCTTCGAGCGCGATCCGGCGGCGCGCTCCCGTGTCGAGGTCGTCCTCTGCTACCCCGGCGTGCATGCGCTGATGATGCATAGGATGGCGCACGGGCTGTGGCGTCGCGGCTGGAAGCTCTCCGCACGGCTCACCTCCAACATCAGCCGATTCCTCACCGGAATCGAGATCCATCCGGGCGCCACCATAGGCCGGCGCTTCTTCATGGATCACGGCATGGGGATCGTGATCGGCGAGACCACCGAGATCGGCGACGACGTAACGATCTACCAGGGCGTGACCCTGGGCGGCGTGAGCCTGGACAAGGGCAAGCGCCACCCCACGCTCGAGGATGGCGTGGTGGTGGGCGCCGGTGCGGCCGTGCTCGGCCCGTTCAAGGTCGGCAAGGGTGCGCGCATCGGCTCCAACGCCGTGGTCGTGAAGGAGGTCCCCGAGGGTGCCACGATCGTCGGCATCCCCGGCCGGCCGGTCGGCCCGCAGCCGGCCGAGAAGGTGTCGGGATGTTTCCCCGCCTACGGCACCTGGCCCGGGGTGGCGGCCGATCCCGTGAGCCGCACGCTCGAGCGCGTCTGCGTGCAGATGGCCGAGCTGGAGGCGCGCCTCGACAGCCTCGAGGGCGGGCGCACCGGCGCCAGCCGTGAGCTCGCTCGGACCGGCACGGACGACTGACATCGGGCCCATGGCCGCCCGCGGCAATGCGGGGCGGCGGGCGTATCTCGATTACAACGCGACGGCACCCGTGCGGCCCGAGGCCACGCGGGCCATGGCCGATGCCCTGGCGGAGGTGGGAAACCCCTCGTCCGTGCATGCCGCCGGGCGACGGGCGCGGGCGCTGATCGAGGGGGTGCGCAGCAAGCTCGCGGGATGCCTGGGGGTCGAGCCCGGCTCGGTCGTCTTCACCAGCGGCGGCACCGAGGCCAACCATCTGGCGCTGCTGGGGCTGGAAGGGCCCTGCATCGTCTCGGCCGTGGAGCACCCCTCGGTTCTCGAGGCGGTCGGCGGCGCGACGCGAGCGCCGGTCGACGCGGATGGACGCCTGGATCTGGCCGCGCTCGAGGCGCTGCTCCAGGCCGAGCGGCCGAAACTCGTCTCGATCATGCTCGCCAACAACGAGACCGGCGTCGTGCAGCCGGTGGCGGAGGTTGCAGCGCTTGCGCATGCGGCTGGCGCTCTGATCCACACGGATGCCGTGCAGGCCTTCGGCAAGCTGTCGGTCCGGCTGGACGAGCTCGGCGTCGACCTCCTGTCGGTCTCCGCGCACAAGCTGGGAGGGCCGCCCGGCGTGGGTGCCCTCATCGTGCGCGATGGTGTGGAGCTGAAGGCCATCCAACGCGGCGGCGGCCAGGAGATGCGGCGGCGGAGCGGCACCGAGAACCTGCCCGGCATCGCCGGCTTCGGCGCAGCGCTCGATGTCCCGACGGACTGGACGGCGGTGCGCGTCTCTGCGTGACCGGCTCGAGAGCGCCGTCCTGGAGCGCCATCCGACGACGCGCATTGTCGGCGCGGGCGCCGACCGCCTGCCCAACACGAGCTGCCTCCTGACGCCCGGCCTGTCAGCCGAGATCCAGCTCATCGCCCTCGATCTGGCGGGTGTCGCCGTGAGCAGCGGCTCGGCCTGCTCCTCCGGCAAGGTCGGGCCATCCCACGTCCTGGCAGCCATGGGCGTCGGCGAGGCGGACGCACGCTGTGCCATCCGCGTCAGCCTGGGATGGGCGACGACCGAGGCCGACCTCGCCCTCTTCCTCGAGGCATGGACCAAGATCATCAGCCGTCATAAGAATAGAATAAGGACTTCGTAGCCGACCCCCACGATCAAGAGGGCCGACCAATCATGTTTCGCATTCACCGCAGGCAGGCAGCGCTTTCCGCGCTGGCGATGACCCTTGGCGCGGCTTCGCTCGCCGGCCTGGGAGGTGCGGTTGCCCGGGCCGCCGACGCCATCCCTCCGTCGCTCGTGACGCCGGATCGCGTCGACACGTCGATCGGCACGCTCGAGTTCAAGGACGGCGCGCCGAGCGTCGAGACCGCCCAGAAGGTCTACGATGCGCTCGATTTCACCCGGGCCCTCAACGTCTTCAACAACAGCTTTCGCGGCGCCTCCGCCTACGCGATCCGCAAGGGCTTTCTCAGCATCGGCGCCGAGGACAACACGGTCGTCATCTTCCCCGAGCTGATGGACGCGAAGTCGCTGTTCCTGACCGCCAACGCCGACACCATCTACTATGTGGCCGTGGTCGATCTGACCAAGGGGCCCATGGTGATCGAGCAGCCGTCGAAGAGCCTCGGCACCATCAACGACATGTGGTTCTCCTGGATCGTCGACATCGGATTCCCGGGTCCGGATCGCGGCGAGGGCGGGAAGTATCTGTTGGTGCCGCCGGGCTATGACGGCCCCTTGCCGGAGGGCGGCTTCTACATCGCCCATTCCAGCACCACCCGGGTCCTCTACGCAGCCCGCGCCTTCCTCGACGACAATGACCCCAAGCCGGTCGTCGACAGGATCGAGAAGACCCTCAAGATCTATCCCTACACGCCGGGCGGGGTCGGCACGAGCATCGCCACGGCCCTCGAGGGCACGGTCAACCTGCGGCCCAATCCGCCGATTCCCGAGACCAGGTTCATCGACGCCAGCGGCAAATCGTTCAACACGATCCCGCCGGGCGATTTCTCGTTCTTCGAGATGATCAACGAGAACCTGCAGCAGGAGCCGGCCGGCAGCTACGACGTGGAGCTGGCCGGGCAGCTCGCCGCCATCGGCATCGTCAAGGGCAAGCCGTTCCAGCCGGACGCGCGGATGCGCAAGATCCTGACGGACGCCGCCGCCGTCGGCAACGCCGCCGGACGCGTGCTGAACTGGCGCTACACCCTGGCCCACCCCGACTGGGCCTACTACCCCGGATCGTCGTGGGGCAGCATGCTCTGGCAGGGCGGGGCGGACTTCGAGACGCCGCCGCCCCTGTTCGAGGACGGGGCCTTCAAGCCGCTGCCGCCGACCGGCGCCCGGACCCTCAATTCGCGGACCGCGTTCTACTACGGCTACACGCTCGACTCGCCCGGCATGATCATGCGCATCCCCGGTGTCGGATCGCAGTATCTGATGGGCTTCCTGGACGCGGACAAGAAGCCCTTCGACGGCGGCAGGACCTACAAGGTGACGCTGCCGAAGGACATTCCCGCCCGCGCCTTCTGGTCGCTCACGCTCTACGACAACCAGACGCGCTCGATGCTCGACACGCCGCAGCGCTACCCGCGTGCCGGAAGCCAGAGCTACCCGTCGCCGGCGGCCGAGGCGGGCGCCGACGGCTCGACGACGATCTATTTCGGCCCATCGCAGCCCGAGGGCGTGAAGCGCGGCAACTGGATCCAGACGATGCCGGGCAAGGGCTGGTTCACGATCCTGCGGCTCTACAGCCCGCTCGAGCCGTTCTTCACCAAGGCCTGGCGGCCGAGCGAGATCGAGCTCGTCCAGTAGGGGCGGCGCCCGTCATTCGAGAAACACCGGCACGAGGGAAACGACCAGGAGCGCCGCCATCGTCAGGTTGAAGATCCGCGTCCGCAGGGGCGTGTGCAGGAGGCGGCCGATGGCAATGCCGCCCAGGGCCCAGGCACCGATGGAGACGAGCCCGATCGGCACGAAGAGCGCGGCCATCGTCAGGGTGTCGCGCATAGGTGCCTGGCCCGTCGTCGCATAGGTGGTGAGGGCCGCCAGCGCGATCACCCAGGCCTTCGGGTTCAGCCACTGGAAGAGGGCCGCCTCGATCAGGGTCAGGGGCCGGGCGGCGCGGCGCCCGCCATGCGGCGAGGCGGTGGCGATCTTGTAGGCCAGATAGAGCATGAAGAGCGCGCCCAGGATCTTGAGGGGCGCATGGACTGCCGGCAGGAGCACGAAGGTCGCGTCGGCGACGAGCCCCAGTGCTACCAGCATGGCCGGGAAGCCCAGCACGATGCCGAGCATATGGGGCATCGTGGCAGCTACCCCGAAATTGGCCGCCGCCGCCGTGACCATGAGATTGTTGGGCCCGGGCGTGATGAACATCACGAGGGCGAACAGCGACACGGCGAGCAGCCAATCCATCCGGCCGAGGCTCCTTTGACGCACGATCGCCACCGATCGGCAGGGCGAAGGCGTCTCCTCTCTTGCACGGTGGGCAGGGGGCGCCAAGATAACCCTTGTCAATCGCCAACAGCACGGCATCTTCGAGGCCATGGCACAGCAGCTCGTCTCCCTTACGCCCTCGGCGCTCGAGCGCATGCGGGGGCTGATCGCCAGCCAGGGTGGCAACGCCCACGGCATCCGCCTTGCCGTGCGGTCGACCGGCTGCTCGGGCATGAGCTATCAGCTCGACTTCGCCAAGGAGATCGCGGCCGCCGACGAGGTCGTCGAGGTCGGTGGCGTCAAGGTCGTGGTCGATCCCAAGGCCGTCATGTACGTGCTGGGCACCGAGATCGACTTCGTCGAGGACAAGCTCGGCGCCATGTTCGTCTTCAAGAACCCCAACGAGAAGGCGCGTTGCGGCTGCGGCGAGAGCTTCTCGGTCTGAGGCTGGTGCCGCGGCTCGTCTTCCTGCTGCCTGGCGGCGAGCGCCGGGCGGTCGAGGTTCCGGACGGCACGAGCGTGCTCGAGGCGGCGCGGCTCAACGACATCGACATCGAGGGCGCCTGCGGCGGCTCGATGGCGTGTGCCACCTGCCACGTTCAGGTCGAGGAGGACTGGTTCGACCGCCTCCCGCCCGCCTCTGCCGAGGAGGAGGACATGCTCGACCTCGCCGCCGACTGGCGCCCGACCTCGCGCCTGGGCTGTCAGCTCCGCGTGGACGCCCTGACCGACGGGCTCGTGGTGAAGGTCCCGCGCTCCAGCCTGCTCGTCTGATGGTCGCCCCGGGCGAGCCGCCACGTCGGGTCGTCGTCGCCATGTCGGGCGGGGTCGACAGCTCGGTGGTGGCGGCGATGCTCAAGGCCGAGGGCCACGAGGTCGTGGGCATCACGCTCCAGCTCTACGACCATGGCGCCGCCACGGGCCGGAAGGGTGCCTGCTGCGCCGGGCGCGACGTCCAAGACGCCCGGGCAGTGGCCGAGCGGCTGGGCATCTCCCACTATGTCCTGGACTTCGAGGAGCGCTTCAGGCGCGCCGTGATCGAGGATTTCGCCGACTCCTACGCCCGCGGCCGCACGCCCATTCCCTGCGTGCGCTGCAACGAGCGCGTGAAGTTCCGGGATCTGCTGGAGATCGCCCGCGATCTCGGCGCCGATGCGCTGGCAACCGGCCACTATGCCCGAAGGGTCGAGACACCCTCCGGCATCGAGCTTCACCGTGCCCGCGACGAGACCCGCGACCAGAGCTATTTTTTGTTCAGGACGACGCCGGAGCAGCTTTCTTTTCTGCGCTTTCCGCTGGGGGATCTCGCCAAGGCCGAGACGCGCGACCTGGCACGGCGGCTCGATCTGCCGGTCGCGGACAAGCCGGACAGCCAGGATATCTGCTTCGTGCCGAACGGCGACTATGCCCGCACGGTCGAGCGGCTGCGCCCGGATGCGGCGGTGCCGGGCGACATCGTTCATGTCGACGGACGGCGCCTCGGCGCGCACCGGGGCGTTGCCGCCTACACGGTGGGACAGCGCCGCGGGCTCGGCGTCTCCGCCCAGGAACGGCTCTACGTCGTCGGCATCGATGCCGGCGAGCGGCGTGTCACGGTGGGCCCGCGCCGCGCCGGCTACTGTGCCCAGATGCTGCTGCGGGACATGAACTGGCTGGAGGTCGGGCCGCCGGCCCCCGAGGGCATCGAGGTGACGGTGAAGCACCGTTACAACGAGGCCGCCGTGCCGGCACGGCTGCATCGCGAGGAGGACGGCTGGCGGGCCCTTTTCGCCCTGCCACAGCCGGGCGTGGCCCCGGGCCAGGCCTGCGTGGCCTATGCGGGCACGCGCCTTCTGGGCGGCGGCTGGATCGAGCAGGCCCCTCGGCTCGCAGGGGACACCCCGTCGGCTTGACAGGGCCGGGGCCTGTCCCTAAATGCGGCGGCGCTTCGCTTCCGAGCGAGGCCCGTGGCGGAGTAGCTCAGTGGTAGAGCAGGGGAATCATAATCCCTTGGTCGGGGGTTCAAATCCCTCCTCCGCTACCAAGTCCTCAGCAACGTGATCGCAGCCCGAAGGCCGCTCGGGGTACCGCCAAGAGCAGGCGAAGCTCGAAGGGCCAGGGCGTGCCGCGCCCGCGTGGCGGCAAAGGATTGCGGCCAGGGAAACCATCCCAGTGTAGCTGGGTTCTAAGAGCCCGACGAAAGTGGAAGACGACGAGCTCTGCTTCCATGGATGGCGGTTGCGCCGCAATGAGACCATCTGCAGCTGCGTCCCAGGTCGCGATCGGTAGACAGACGGCCCCGCGCCCCTGGTCCCGTAGTAGGCAAGCCGAAGCGGCCTGTATGCTCTGAGAGGCCCACCAAGAACTCCGACACTTTCTGATGAAGGAGCCCTCTGCGTCGACTCGAAGGGTCATCCCTCCCCCATCGCGGCGGCGCGCTGTGGAAGGGGCCGTTGCGGCTTTCCGCGTGCCTCGGTAGCCGGCCTGACCGCTAGGCCTCCGTGGGTGCCTCAGCTCTGGGTGGCGTTGACGTCCTCGATCTGCGCCAGGGCCTCCTTGCTCACATGCACCAGCGGCTTGCGCTCGCGCTTGGTCAGCAGCAGGTAGACGGCGGGAACGACGAACAGCGAGAAGAGCGTTCCCGAGAGGAGGCCGCCTACGATGACGAGCCCGATGTCGTGGCGGCTGATGGCACCCGAGGCATCGGCCAAGAGGAGCGGCACGGTGCCGAGGACCATCGCCAGCGTGGTCATCAAGATCGCCCGGAGGCGACGGCCCGCCGCCTCGATCACCGCCTCGAGCGGGTCGAGGCCGCGGTCGCGCAGCTGGTTGGCGAACTCGGTGATCAGGATGCCGTGCTTGGCGATCAGGCCCACCAGGGTAAGGAGGCCGATGCCGCTGTAGAGATTGATCGTCGCGCCGGCGAAGGCGAGCGCCATGAGAGCGCCGAAGATCGAGAGCGGGACGACGAGGAGGACGATCAGGGGATCGCGAAAGCTCTCGAACTGGGCGGCGAGCGTGAGGAAGATGAAGACGATGCCGAGCAGGAAGACGAGGCCATTGGCGGCGTTGGTCTGCTTGAGCTGGCGGGACTGGCCGGCAAAGTCGATCGCCATGCCCGGCTCGAGGTTGTCCTCGACCACCTTTTGGGCCGCGGCCAGCCCCTGCGTGGTGCCGTAGCCGGGGGCCGGATCGGCCGAGATGGTGACCGAGGGCAGCTGATTGAAGCGGGGCAGGAAGTCGGCGCCCACCACCTCCTTGGCGTTGACGAGCGCCTCGAGCGGGACGATGTCGCCGCCGCCGGTCTTCACGCCCACGAGCCCGATCGTGCGCGGGTTCGATTCGAGATCGGGCGGCAGCTCCAGCTTGATCTTGTAGAGATTGCCCTGCCAGGGAAAGCGGCCGACCTGGAAGCCGCCGAAGAGCGACTGAAGGGTGCGAGCGATGCTGTCGATCGAGACGCCGAGGTCGCTCGCCAGCGCCCGGTCGACCGTGAGCTGGATGCGCGGCAGGTTGTATTGCAGGTCGACATTGGCGGACTGGACGGCCGGATTCTGGGCGAGCTGGGCCAGCACGCGGTCCGCGACGGACATCAGGGCGCGATAGCCGGTGGTGGTCTTGATGACGATCTGGATCGGCTGGGACTGGCCGCCGCTCAGCGGGTTGGGGGGCACGTTGGTGGTCGATATCCCCGGGATCGCCTCGATCGCCGGCATGATCGACTGGGTGATCTCCGGCACCCGTCGCTTGCGATGGCTCCAGTCCTTCAGGACCAGGAACGCATAGCCCTGGCTCATGCTGGGCATGCCCAGAATGATCATGCTGCTGAGCCGCTCGGGCACCGTCTGGAAGACGCGCTCGATGGCAGCGCTCCTGCTCTCGAGATAGCCCGCCGTCGCGCCCGTGGGGCCGTCGATCCGCAGGAGGATGTAGCCCTCGTCCTCGTTGGGCGCGATCTCGCCCTGCAGGGTCGAGGCGGCGAAGATCCCCACCGCGATGATGGACATGGCGGCGAAGCCGATCAGTATCCGCTCGCCCAGGAGGAAGCGGAGGGCAGCGCGGTAGTGCCGCGTCAGGCTCTCGAAGAGGCTGTCCACCAGCCGCGCATAACCTGACGCCCGGGTCGGGCGCAGCAGCCGCGAGCACATCATCGGCGAGAGGGTGCGCGAGACGACGCCCGAGGCCAGCACGGCCACGGCGAGCGTGAGCCCGAACTCGCGGAAGAGGGCGCCCAGCATGCCCGGCGCCAACGCGATGGGCATGTAGAGCGAGGCCAGGGTGAGCGTCGTGGCGACGATGGCAAAGCCGATCTCGGCGCTGCCCACGAAGGCCGCGTCGATCGGCGAGAGGCCGAGGTCGATGTGCCGCTGGACGTTCTCGACGTCGACGATGGCGTCGTCGACCACGAGCCCGATCGCCAGGATGAAGGCGAGCAGGGTGAAGGTGTTGAAGCTGAAGTTGACGAGCCAGATGAAAACGACGGTGATCAGGAGCGAGAGCGGGATCGTGACGAGGGTGATGAGCGAGGAGCGGAAGGAGGCAAGGAAGGCGAAGACGACGCCCACGACCAGCACGATTGCCAGGATGAGCGTGTCGCGCACCTCGTCAAGCGAGGCCCTTATCGACACGGTGGTGTCGAAGGCGACGCTCATCTTCATGCCCGGCGGCAGGATGGCCTGGATGTCGGGCAGCGCCTTTTGGATCGCCGAAACCAGCTGGAGCGAGTTGGCGGTCGACTGACGCAGCACGCCGATCGCGACCGCGGGCCGGCCGTCGATCGTGACGCTGGTCGAGCTGGTGTCGCCGACGATGTCGACCGAGGCCAGGTCGCGGAGCTCCAGGCTCTGGCCGTTCTGCTCGACGACCGGCGCCGAGGCCACCTCCTTGACCGGATCGACCTCCCGGGCGACCTCGATGCCTGTGGTGAACCCGCCGCCCTGGACGTTGCCGGCGGGCGTGGCGACATTGTGGTTGCGGATGCCGTTGATGACGTCCGACGGGTCGAGCTTGACCGCGGCGAGATCGAAGGGATTGACGGTCACCTTCATGATCGGCTCGCGGTCGCCGATGATCTGGACGCTGCCGACGCCGGGAATGGTCGTGAGCTGCGGCACGACCAGCCGATGGGCGACATCGCCGATCTCGACCGGCGAGGCCTTCTCGCTCGACAGCGACAGATAGATGACCGGCAGATTGTCGAGGCTCAGACGCGAGATCACGGGCTTGAGCGCGTCCGTGGGCAGCTGGTCGGCGATCTGCTCGATCGCCGCCTGCACCTGATTGGCAGCCACCACCGAATCCGTGCCGAAGAGGAAGGTGGCCTGGATGGAGCTCACGCCATCGTCGCTGGTCGAGACGAGGGTGTCGATGTTCCCGACGGTGGCGATCGCGCGCTCGATGGGCGCCGTCAGGCGTCCGGCCACCTCCTCAGGCGTGGCGCCCTGGAGCACCGTCTGCACCTGGATCACAGGAATGTCGAACTGAGGCAGATCGCGGACCTGGATCTGCATGATGCCGAAGAGCCCGAGGATCGCGGGAATGAGGGCCACGACGATCGTGAGAACCGGCCTTCTGATCCAGATGGCCGAGAGGTTCATGACCGCTTCGCCGCCTTGGTAGGCGTCTGCGAGGTGGCGGGCTGCGTCGGGGTGCCGTCGATCAGGGTGCCGTCGCGAAGGCGGAACTGGCCCGATGTCACGACGAGATCGCCTTGGGAGAGCCCGCTCGTGATCACGATGAGGTCGCCGCGCCGATCGCCGATCTCGACGTCGGTCTGACGAGCAACACCGTCCTCGTCCTTGAAGACGTAGGTCCCCGTCAGCTGGTGGACGATCGCCACCGCCGGCACCGCCAGGACGTCATGGGGCTCCCCGACATCCAGGACGACCTGGCCGAAGAGCCCCGTGCGCAGCTCGTTCTCGGCGTTCTCTATGGTCCCCTTGACAAGAAAGGTCCGCGTGGCGGGGTCGATCGAGGGGTCGATGAAGCTGACCTGCCCGCTGAAAGCCTGGCCCGAGAGCGCTGAGCTCGTGAAGGAGACGTTGGCGCCCCGAACGATCAATTCGAGATAGCGCTCCGGCACCTTGAAATCGACGAGGAACTCGTGGAGGTCGGTCAGCTGGACGAGATGATCGCCCGGGCTCACATACTGGCCGACATTTGCCTGATGCTCGCCCAGATGCCCCGAGAAGGGCGCCTTGATCGTCAACAGATCGAGGTCGAGGGTCTTGATCGCCAGAGTATTCTCGCTCTGCCCGACCTTCGCCTGCGTCAACTCCAGGGTCTCCGTAGGCAGAAGGCCGCTGCGCTGGAGAGCCGTGTCCCGCTCGAGCCTGGAGCGGTCGAGATTGAGCTGCGACTGGGCCGAGGCAAGCTCGGCGCGCGCCGCACGATCGTCGAGCTGGTAGAGGACATCACCTTTCGCGACCTTCTGCCCGTCCTTGAACAGGATCCCGACGACGTGGCCCGAGACGAACGGCGACACCCAGACGCTGCGCGCCGGCGAGAGGCTGCCGACGAAGGCGAGCTCGGTCGTGAACTTGATGGTCTGCGCCTCGGCCACGTTGACCGCGATCGGCTTCGGCGGCGGGGCAACCGTCGACACGTGATAGAGCTGCTTGAACCAGACATAGCCGCCCACAACGAGCGCGGACCAGATCGTGAGCCAGACGACGCGGACAACCATGCGCCTGCGCCGGGAAATGCCGCCCGGCTCGAGGCTCTCCGGCTCTGCCGACATCAATGACCGACCAACACCGCGGTGCACCGGCAAGCCGATGCCGCGACGGCGCGCCCGTCATTGCCCAGGCAAGAAGCCCAGACGGCGCATCGCCACGGCCCTAGGACACCCGGGGCGCCGACGAATGCATGAGTGCCGGGCCGCATCACTTGCCAGCCCTCTCTGGAGCGTCCAGCCCCGTCAAGCGGCTCAGGCGCTCGGCGCGCTCGCTCTTGGAGGGCACCGGCAAGCCGAGCTCGGCGGCGGTGAGCTGCCCGACCGCGGACTTCAGGCTATAGCCTGCGCTGAAGAGGTCTGCCTCGGCGCGCACGCGACTGATGACCGACTGATTGACCGCCTGCTGCGCGTTCAGGATGTCGAGGGTCGTTCGCTGGCCCAGATAGGCCTCCTGCTCGACGCCCTTGAGCGCCTGCCTGTTCGCGCGCTCCTCTCTTTGATAGCTTCCCACACGCCGCTGGGCCGACCGCAGCGCATCCCACGCCGAGCGAACGTCGCGTCTGACCTGTCTCATCTGGCTCTCGAGGTCCTGGGTCCGCTGTCGCTCCGTCGCGCGCGCCTCGCTGACCCGAGCGGCGACGCTTCCACCCTGGAACAACGGCACGGTCAGCGTCACGCCGATCTGGGCGGTTTGCATACTGTTGATCGTCGGGTTGGGATCGTTCTGGTAGTTGAGCTGGCCCTGGAGGTCGAGGCTCGGCAGATAGTCGGCAAAGGTGGCGTCGACCTGGGCCCTGGCTGAGGCCACATCGAAGCGGGCCCTGATCGTGTCCGGGTTGGCCGCCATCTGGGAATAGGCGGAATCGAGGCTCCCCGGGAGACCTTCCACCTGCGTCGGCGCCGCGAGCGGGCCCGGTGGTGCGCCCACCGTCTTCTCGTAGTCAGCCTCCGAATCCGCAAGCGCCGATCGCGCGCCGTCGACATCCGCCATGGCACCGGCGACACGCGCCTCCGCCTGGACGACGTCCGTCCTTGCCACCTTGCCCAGCTGGTAACGCCGCTGCGCCGCCGTAAGCTGGCTTTCCAGGCCCTTCAGGTTCGCGATCGTCTCGGCGAGCACCGCACGATCGCGCCAAGTGTTGATATAGGCCGTGGCAGCTTTCAGCAGGACAGACTGCTCGACGGAGGTGAGCTGGGCCCGACCCGCGAGGACGTTGTTCCTCGCGCGGTCCATCGCGGCCATGGTGCCGCCACCATTGTAGAGATTCTGCTTGAGCGTCAGGGTCGCGGTGGTGGTGTTGGCGTCCTGGGACTCGATCAGCCGCTCGTACTCGCTCAGGTTCTGCCCCGGCGTGGACGGGAAGGTGAACGCGCTGTCGGACGAGCCGTTGGTCGACTGCTGCTGGAGGCTACCGGTGAGCGTGGGCAGATAGCCGGCCCGCGCCTGCGCCACCTGGGTCTCCACCGCGGCCAGCGCGGAGCGCTGCGCAGCGAGATCGGTGTTGCCGAGATAGGCCTGGAGAAGCGCCTCGCGGAGCGTCGTGCCCGTAGCCGTCCCCGCGTTACCGAGACAGCAGGCGAGAAGCGCGACGATCGCGAGCATCCGCATTCGCAACACGCCTTCGGATTGTTGGAGAGCCGGCCGTTTGCCGCCCTCGTTTCCGCCCCCGGGGCATTGTTCCTAGGAACCCAATAGCTCCTTACACGCCGAAACGTTCGTGATCCCGAGATTCCGGTCCCGGCCCAGCGAATTGGCAGCCTTTGTTGCACGTGATCCACAAGTGCTGCGGCGTCGGGTCCTCGGGCACGCCGGTGTCGACGTCTCGAGGCTCGTCGGCCGTCAACTCCACCATCACGCGTGGATCCCTGATAAGCTCAAACGCAACGCGTTCATGACGGGTGCGTCACCCGAACTAGAGATTGACTCTCTGTCGGAAATCGACGGTATTCGGCTAGTCTCGTCACGCAGAAAAAATCCCCGAGCGAATCGATGCCGATCGCGATCATCGGAATGGCGTGCAGGGTGGCCGGGGCGCCCAAGTGCGGGGAATTCTGGTCCCTGCTCACGCGTGGTGATTCGGCGATCGGCCCAATTCCCCGGGATCGGTGGAATTCCCAGGAACTATCGTCCAGCGATCCGAGCGAGCCTGGGCGCACGGTCATGCGGTCGGGCGGCTTTCTCGACGGAATCGACCTTTTCGACCACCGTCTCTTCGGCATGTCGTCGCGTGAGGCGAGATCCGTGGATCCCCAGCAGCGGCTGCTGCTGGAGGCGACCTGGCACTGCCTCGAGGATGCAGGCCTGACGGCAGCCCAGCTGGGGCGTGCGATCACCGGCGTCTTCGCCGGCGTGATGGCGATCGACTATCAGCAGAACCTGACGGGGCCGGACGCTGTGCCCGACGGCTATGCCTGCCTCGGCAGCTATGCCGCGCTGCTTGCCAACCGCGTGTCTCACACCTTCGGCTGGAGCGGCCCGAGCTCTACCGTCGATGCCGCCTGCGCCTCCTCCCTCGTGGCGCTGCATCAGGCGCGCCGGGCGCTCCTCGCCGGCGAGTGCGACTACGCGGTCGTCGGGGCGGCGAACGCCATCTTGAACCCCTGGCGCTCGATCTCCTTCTCGCAGGCGCGCATGCTCAGCCCCAACGGGCTCTGCCGGACCTTCGACCGGGACGCCGACGGCTACGTGCCCGGCGAGGGCGTGGTCGTGCTGCTGCTGCGGCGCCTCGAGGACGCGCAGCGCGATGGTGACCGCATCCACGGCCATGTCCTGGGGTCTGCCGTCAATCATGTGGGCAGCTCCCGGACCATCACCGCGCCGAGCGTCGCCTCGCAGTCGGCGGTCATCCGCCAGGCCGCGACGGAGGCCGGGATCCGGCTCGATTCCGTCTCCTATGTGGAGGCGCACGGCACCGGCACCGCGCTGGGCGATCCCATCGAGATCGAGGCGCTCACCCGAGCGTTCCGGAAGGACACCGACCGCATCGGCTTTTGCCGCGTTGGCTCGGTCAAGACGAATATCGGGCATCTCGAGGCCGCCGCCGGTCTCGCCGGGGTCGTCAAGGTGCTCTTGATGATGCGGCACGGGCGGATCGTGCCGACCCTCAACCTCGAGAATCCCAACCCGCTCATCGATTTCACGCATGGTCCCTTCGTTCCGGCGCGCGAGGTGGAGCCGTGGACCGCCTCCCCACGCCGGGCGGGCGTGAGCTCCTTCGGGTTCGGTGGCGCCAATGCTCACGTCATTCTCGAGGCACCGCGGCCCGTCCGAGGAAAACGGGCAAAGGCGTCACACGCCGGGGCACCGGGGCTTTTCCTTCTTTCGGCGGGAAGTGCCGCCAGCCTCGAGGCGCTAAGGCATGCATGGCGCGATCTCGCATGCTCCGGCGACGTCACGCCGCTACCCATTCAGGATCTTTGTCAGACGCTGATGCAGGGGCGACCGGCGCTCGGCCGTCGCTGGGGCGCGGTGGTCGAAAGCGGAGCCGAGCTCGCAAAGCTCCTGCAGGGTGATTCCGAGGAGAGCGTAGGGCATCGGCGCGATCGGCCCAGGGTCGTGCTTCGTTTCGGTCAGCCGGACTGGCTCGACGACGCCGCCTGGGCAGACCTCGTCAGCGCGCTCCCGCTCCTCGAGACCTGCCGGGAGAGAGGCGAGGCGGCGCGGCAAGAGGGCCAGGTCCGCAACTCGCCCCGCCTTGGCGCCTTTCTTCGCCAGCATGCGCTGGGCGAGGCGCTTCTCGCGCTGGGTGTCAGTCCGGCCCTTCTCTACGGCGAGGGGGTCGGCCGCTGGGTGACGGTGGCGCTGTCGGGGCTCCTCCCGCTGCCCGACGCGGTCAGAGCCTCGGGCGGTACGGCGACGGACGTCGCTGCCCCGCGACGCCCGCGGCTTCCGGTCTATGATCCCGTGCTCGAGCGCACCCTCGGGCCGTGGTGTCTCGATCAGGCCTATCTCGAGACGCTCGTGGGCGGGCTGTCGCTCGAGGAGTCCTGGGTCGACGGGCTCCTCGCAGGAGCGCGCGAGCTTCTCGTTGCCAATCGCACGTTCCAGGGATTTTTCGAGACGTGGCGCAGCGCCGTGGGCGCCGTGGTCGATCTCGATCGGCTGCTCGTCGATCCGGCCTCGGGCTCGTCCGCCGAGCGTCGTGTTCTCGTGCTGGCGCTCGCGGCGTCGCGGACCCGCCTCTGCCGCCGGTGGTCGCTGAGCGAGCCGCCGCCCCGGCTGCCCGCCGCGTGGCAGGAGGCGGCGGCGCTGGTCGTCGACGAGCTTCTGACGCCGGAGAGCGCTGCCCGCTGGCTCCTGGATGGCGGTCTTCCGCTGGAGGCGCTGGGCGAGCCTCCTGCCACGCTTTCGGCGGAGAGCTTTCCGGTCCTTGCCGCCCGCTCGCAGAGCCTGGACGAGATCGTCGATGTCGAGGCCTGGGTGCGCGGCCGGCATGGCCGCCCGCGCAAGCCGGCCGCGAGAGGCTACGACCTTACGGTCGACATCGGCGTGCCCAGCACCTCGCCGCCGACCTCCCGCCACGTCGTGGTGGGGCCGGAACGGCCGGGGCGCGCTCTGCTCGCCGCCCTCCTCGAGCTGTGGAAGGGCGGGACCCCGATCGACTGGACGCCGCTCCACCAGCCCTTTGAGCGGCTCGACCTTCCGGCCTATCCCTTCGATCGTAGCCGGCACTGGATACCGCTCCGTCGCGCGACGTCTGCCGAGGTCGCGGAGACGATGCCCCGCTCCGTCGAGGGGCTGCTCTATGCGCGAAGCTGGTCGCGGGTTGCGACGCGACCTTCCGAAGCGATGGCCGATGCGCTCGTGGTCGGTGAGGCCGAGGGGCTGGGCCCGCGGCTCGCGACGCATCTCGGCGCGCGCCATGCGAGGGATGTGCGGGCAGCGCTCGACGCGAGCCGGGCGCGGGCGCCGCAGCGCGTCTTTCTGCTGACACCCGCAGAAGCGGCATGGGCCGGCTGGACCCCAGCCGTGGCCGAGGAGCGGCTGATCCTTCCTGCGCTCGATCTCATCCGCGCGCTCGTCGAGCTCGGCGAGCCCGTCCAGCTCAGGCTCGTGACGTCGGGCCTCGCGGCGGTGCGGCCGGGCGATCGCTCCGACGGCTACGCGGCGGCCCCGGTGGTCGGCCTGGCGCGGGCGGCGGCGCGCGAATGCCCGCGGCTCGATCTCTCCGTGGTCGATATCGAGGGCCCGGACATGGCGCCCTCGCTCTTGTTGCAGGAGGCCTCCTCGCCGCTCGGCGAGCTTGCGATCAGGGAGGGCGACTACTTCGCCGCGTCGCTTCGCGCCGTGCCGCCGCCAGCCTCCGGGCCGCCCAGGGAAGGCCGGGCCTGGATCATCGCCGGCGGGCATGGCGGCGTCGGCGGCGCGGTGGCGGCCCACCTCATGGCCAGGGAGAAGGCAAGGATTGTCCTCCTCGGGAGGCGCCCGGCCGGCGAGGTGGAGGAGGCGCTCCGTTCCTTGCGCGCCGGTGGCGGCGATGTTCGCTATCTCGAGGCCGACATCCTGGACGCGCCGGCGCTCCGAGATGCCGTCGCGCGCGCCGTCGACATGCTCGGGCCCATCGCGGGCGTCGCCAACGCCGCCATGGTGCTGGCCGATCGGGCGATCGGCGGCATGGACGAGAGCCGGTTCAAGGCCGCCTTCGCGCCGAAAGCACAAGGCACGATCAACCTCTACGAGGCGACGCGCGATCAGCCGCTCGAGGCGTTCATCGCCTTCTCCTCGGTGCTCACCATTCGTGGCCATGCGGGGCAGGCGAACTATCTGGCCGGCTGCGCCTTCCAGGAGGCCTATGCGCGGCATCTCGCGGCCAGCGGTGTGCCGGCGAAGGTGATCCGCTGGGGCTATTGGGGCGAGAGCGGACGGGTGGCGACGCCCGAGTATCGGGAGCGTCTCGCCCGCGAGGGCTATCTGCCGCTCAGCGACGCCGAGGGGGTCACCTGCTTCGAGGCGGCGCTCGCGAGCCCCGAGGTGGAGCTGGTGGCCGCACGGCTGGATCCGGCGCACCGGGCCAGTCTCGAGGAGGTGCTGCAGGCGGCCGAGACACCCTTTGAGGTCTCGGGGGGCAACATGGCCGAGAGCGGGATTTGGGCCGACCTCGACCGCTGGGGCATGCTGCGGCTGGCTGCCCTGCTGTCCGAGCGTGGCATACTGGGTGGCGATCAGGGGCTCGTCGACGCGGTGGCGCCGCTCCCGAAATATCGGCGGCTGGTGGCGGCGACCGAGGTGGCGCTCGTGCGCCACGGCGTGCTCGCGGGGAGCGGAGACCCCTTGAGCGCCTCGGCGCTGGCGGCGGAGCTCGATGCCGTGGCGCGGCGCCTCGAGGCGCACCGTCCGGCGTATGACGGTGCGATCGAGCTCGTCGCTGCCTGCGTGCCGCGATGGCTCGACGTGGCGCGCGGCGAGGTGCCCGGGACCGACGTTCTTTTTCCCGAGGGACGGCTCGATCGCGTGATCGGCTACTATGCCGGGCACCCCCTGGCCGATCGCAGCAACCGGGCGACGGCCGAGGCCGTTCGCGCGGCCGTCGATCGGCTGGCCGTGGCAGCATCCGGCGGGCCCGTTCGCGTTCTCGAGGTCGGCGCCGGCACCGGGATGACGACCGAGGCCGTGCTGGCGGCGCTGGAAGGCGCGCAGGCCGATGTCGAGTACGTCTATACGGACATCTCGCTCGGCTTCGTGAACCAGGGACGGCGGCGTTTTGCTGCCGGCAGGCCGTGGATGCGCTTCGAGCGCTTCGATCTCGAGGCCGACCCGGCGAGCACCCTGGCATTGGGCGCGTTCGACATCATCCTCGCCGCCAACGCCATCCACGCCACCAGCAGGCTCGCCCGCACCCTGGATCATCTCGTTGCTCGGCTTCGGCCCCGAGGCTCGCTCGTCCTGAACGAGCTGACGCGTCCCCATGACTATCTCACGCTGACCTTCGGCCTCTTGGATGGCTGGTGGGCCGCGGCGGACGAGCGCGCCGGCCACGGGCCGCTGCTCGACAGGGCCGGATGGCGAAACGTGCTGGGACCGCGGTTCCAGCGGGTCCACGTGGACGGAGAGGAGCAGAGCGTCATCACCGCCGAGGAGCCTGTGGCCGCAGCACGGCCGGCTGCAGAGAGGATCGAGGTCCGCCCGTCGGCGCAACCAGCTTCCCCTGTGACCGTGGCCCCGCCCACCGCGGCCGCCCCCAGCGCAGCGCGCGAGATCATTCGCCGGGTGGTGGCGGAGACGCTCGGGGCCTCGCCGGCCGAGGTCGACGACACAAGGCCCTTCGCCGAGCTCGGTGTGGACTCCATCCTGTCGGCCGAGCTTGCGGCGCGGCTCGGCAAGGCTCTGGGCCGCCCGCTGAGGGCCGGCCTCCTCAACGATCATCCGACCGTCGCGAAGCTGGCGGAGTATGCCGGGCGCACCGTCCCGGCCCCGCCGGTGCGAGCGGAAGCGCCGATGCCTGTCTCGCCCGTGCCGCTCCGAGTGCCGGAAGCGCCCGCGGTCCTGTCAGTCGAGACGGCCGCCGGACCCGACGTGCTCGAGGCGGTGCGTGCCGCGATCGCCGGCAGCCTGGGGATCGCGCCCGACGGTGTTCCGGCCGACGCCGCGCTCGATCGGCTGGGCGTCGATTCGTTGCTCGGGATCGACGTCACCGAGCGGCTGCGCCAGAGCCTGGGCGTCAAGCTGGCACCCAGCGTCGTCAACGACCACGGGACCGTCGAGCGGCTGGCGAGCCATGTCCGGACGCGCCTGGGCAGGGGTGAGCGCCAAGCACCGGCGCCTCAGCCTCCGCTTCCGCCTCCGCAAGCGGCACCCGTGCGGACGACGCGGCGGGTCGTCGTCCGCCAGCCGGGCATTCTGGGCAGCATCGAGACGGTCGCCGTGCAGGTGCCCGGCCTGGGCTCTGGCGAGGTGCGGGTCAGGGTCGACGCGGCCGGCCTGAACTTTCGGGATGTGATGCAGGCCCTCGGCCGGCTGCCCGAGAGCGCGTCGGACGAGCCGCCGGGGCTCGAGGTCGCCGGCACCGTGGTCGAGGTGGGTCGCGACGTGACCTCGCTGCGGGTGGGCGAGCCGGTCTTCGGGGTGGCACTCGCCGGGCTCGCGGAGGAGGTGGTGACACCGGCGGCGCTTCTGGCGCCGCTGCCTTCCGGGCTCGATCCCGCCGCGGCGGCCGGCATGCCGATCGTCTTTCTCACCGCCTATCACGCGCTGCGGCGGCTGGCCGATCTGCGTGCGGGGCAACGGGTGCTGATCCACGCGGGTGCTGGCGGGGTAGGGCTGGCAGCCATCCAGCTGGCAAGAAGGGCCGGCGCCGAGGTTTTTGCCACGGCCGGCTCCGAGGAGAAAAGGCGCCATCTGAGCGAGCTCGGCGTGCCGCTGGTCATGGACTCGCGAAGTCTCGACTTCGCCCTGCAGGTCCGCGCGCACACCGCTGGCCGGGGCGTCGATCTCGTCCTCAACTGCCTCGCCGGTGGCGCCGTCGATGCGGGCCTTTCGATCGTGGCCCCGGGCGGGCACTTCGTGGAGCTGGGCAAGACCGACCTTCGCGACGCCGCCGAGGTGGCGTCGCGCTGTCCGGGCGTTCGCTACGCGGCGTTCGACCTCGTGCGGATGGTGCTGGAGGACCCGCTCGACGTCGGCCGTCTCTGGCGGCGCGTCGTCGACGATCTGGTGGCGGGCGAGATCGCACCCTTGCCTGTCACGCGCTTTCCGATGGCACGTGCTGCAGAGGCGTTCGTCCACATGGCCCGTGCGCGTCATATCGGGAAGATCGTCCTGACCGTGGGCGAGCCGGCGATCCAGCCCGCGTGGGCGGAGGCGGCTCCAGCGCGTCCGATGCCGGCCGCGAGGCCCGAGGACGTTGCGATCGTCGGGATGGCGGGGCGCTTTCCCGCTGCTCAGGATCTCCGGGCGTTCTGGGACAATCTCCGCGCGGGCAAGCGTGCCTTCGCGCGCGTGCCCGAGGGCCGCTGGAGCGATGGCGAGCTTCGGGCCTTCGGCGTGACACCGATCGAGGAAGGCCGGCTCCGCCTCGGCGGTTTTCTGGAAGGCGCCGAGCTGTTCGACGCCGAGCATTTCGGAATCTCGCCGCGCGAGGCGCAGGGCATGGACCCGCAGCAGCGTCTCCTTCTGGAGGAATGCTGGAACGCGCTTGCCGACGCCGGCTTTCCGCACCAGCGGGGCGATTGCCGGATCGGC
This sequence comes from uncultured Alphaproteobacteria bacterium, assembly GCA_963735065.1. Taxonomy (GTDB): domain Bacteria; phylum Pseudomonadota; class Alphaproteobacteria; order Geminicoccales; family Geminicoccaceae; genus CAVTJL01. The sequence goes on from CAVTJL010000004.1 coordinate 372,960, forward strand.
GTCTTCGTCGGTGCCAGCGGCGGCGAGTATGCCCAGAAATGCGCGCTGGCCGGCGTGCCGGCCGACGGCTTTTCCTTGGCAGCGCATCTGCCTTCGACGCTGGCCGCTCGGATCTCCTATCAGTTCGACCTGAAGGGTCCGGCCCTGGTGCTCGATCTCGGCTGCGCCTCGTCGGTGGCGGCGCTGCAGGCAGGCGTGGAGAGCCTCAGGCGTGGCGAGTGCGATGCGGCGTTGGTTGCGGCGGTCGCCGTCATGGCGACGCCGCAGATCCCGGTGATGGCGGAGCGCGCGGGCATTCTCTCGTCCTCGGGGGACTGCCGGCCTTTCGCCGCCGACGCGGACGGCATGCTGCTGGGCGAGGCCGCGGTGGCTGTCGTGCTCGAGCGGGCGGACGTGGCGCTGGCCCGGGGCCATGGCGTGATGGCGATCGTGAAGGAGGTCGGGATTGCGCAGGCCGGCACCACGAACGGGCTGAGCGCGCCGAGCGCCACGGCACAAGCCGCCCTGCAGCGGACGGTGCTCGAGCGCGCGGGCATCGATCCCGCCACGATCGACCATGTCGAGGGCCATGGCGTCGGCACGGCGGCCGGCGACAGCGCGGAGCTGCGGGCGCTCGAGGAGAGCCTGGGCAGCACCTCCATGCGGCCGATCGGCTCGGTGAAGGGAAACACCGGCCACACGCTGGCGGCAGCGGGCCTCACGGCGCTCGCGAAGGTGGTGCTGCAGATGGCCCATGGCGAGCTTGTGCCCGTCCCCGGGGCCTCGGCATGGAGCGGCGAGGCAGAGCATCCCGGGTTCCAGCTCGTTCGACGCGCGGCCCCATGGCTCGCCAAGGGGGATCGGCCGAGGCGGGCGGCGATCAATGCCTTCGCGATCAACGGCGGGAACGGATTTCTGGTCGTCGAGGAGCCGCCGGCCCCTGCGCTTCCGGCAAACGTCGAGGGCCCGATGGAGCGGCTCTTTCTCGTCTCGGCCCGGACCGAGGCGGGGCTCTATCGGCGGCTGGAGGCTCTGGGGTCTTGGATCCGAGCGAAAAAACCCTCCCTTCGCGATCTCGCCGCGACGCTGGCACTCGGTCATGAGGGCATGCCCTGGCGGGCGGCCTTCGTCGCGATGTCAGCGGAGGAGCTGGAGCTGGCGATGACAGCCTGCCGGGAGACCCGGCGGAGCGGCACGCGTCATTTCGTGGGCGAGGGCAGGCCCGCCAGCAGCGCCACGGCAGGCGTGTTCGCCAGGGTGACGGCCGACCTCGTGGAAAGGCTCGGCGAGGCCGGCAGCGCGGAGGAGCGGCGGGAGCGTCTGACCGCGCTAGCCGAGCTTTTCGTGCAGGGGCACGCGATGCCGGCTGCGCTGGCCGAGGGCGGCGGCCGGCTGCATGGCCTGCCCGGCTATCCGTTCGAGCGTCGACGCTACTGGATAGGGGAGGAGCCGCAGGAGGCTTCGAGGGTCGAAAGCGCCGCTGTGGTGGTGCCTCTGCGGAATCCCCACGAGCAGCGGGTGCGGCAGATGCTGGCCCAGCTGCTGCGCGTCGAGCCGGGCAGCGATGTGTCGCTCGACAGGCTGCTCGAGCGCGGGCTCGATTCGATCCTGGCGGTGGAGCTTCGTCATAGGCTGGCGCAGGAGCTGGGCCTCGACGTGCCGCTGGCGACGCTGGTCGGGGCACGCGGCGGTGCCGAGCTTGCCGAGCGGCTGCGAAATCTGGAGGAAGCAGCGCCGAATATCGCCCTGCCGGCGCTAGAGCCCGATCCCCGGAGCCGTAACGAGCCTTTTCCTCTGACCGATCTCCAGCTCGGCTACTGGATCGGGCGGTCGGGGCGTCCCGCCGACCGGGCGGGAGGCTGCCAAGTCTATTGGGAGTTCGAGGCGGCGCCCGGCGACTGGGAGCCCGTCGAGGTCGAGCGGGCGCTCAACGCGCTGGTCCGGCAGCATGACATGCTGCGCATGACGGTTCTGCCGGACGGCCAGCAACAGTGTGCGAGCGAGGCGCCGGCCTATCCCATCGCGGTGCACGACTGGCGGGCCCTCGATACCGCTTCAGCGACGAGGGAGCTGGAGGCGCTGCGCGAGCGTCTGGTGGCAGAGCGCTTCGCGCCCGATCGCTGGCCGCTGTTTTCCGTCGCGGTCAGCCTGGAAGCTGGGGTGAGGCGCCTGCACCTCAGCCTCGATCTCCTGATCGTCGACGTGCTGAGCCTTTTCCGGCTGCTGCGCCAGTGGGGCGAGCTGCTGGCTGATCCTGCCGCTCTCCCGGCACCGCCGGCGCTCTCCTTCCGCGACTATGTTCTTTATCTGCGATCGCTCGAGGGCAGCCCGGCCTGGCAGGAGGCCGAGCGCTATTGGACCGCCGAGGCGCGGACCCTACCACCGGCACCGGTCCTGCCGGCGAGCCGTCGCGCCGGCGCCGAGGAGCAGCCGGCGACGCGCCGGTATCAGGTGAGCCTGCCGGCCGAGGCGTGGTCGGGGCTTCAGGAGCGGGCGCGTGCCGCCGGCGTGACGCCGGTGGCGCTGCTGCTCACCGCCTTCGCCGAGGTGCTGGGCCGTTGGGCGGAGAGCCAGCGGTTCACGCTCAACCTCACGGTCTACGATCGCCGGCCCGTCCATCCCGACATCCAAAAGGTGGTGGGCGACTTCACCTCGACGCTTCTGCTCGGGTTGGATCTTGCGGAGCCCGAGACGATCACCGGCCGCGTACGTGCTGTCGCCGGGCGTCTGACAAAAGGCCTCGAGCACAGCCTTTTCAACGGCGTCAGGGTTCTGCGGCTCCTGCCGGCGGATGCGGAGGGGAAGCGCCCCTCGATGCCGGTCGTGTTCACGAGCATGCTGGGCTACGGCGCGGCGCTGGGCGCGACGGGCGGCCAGCTGACGCGGCTCGGGCGCCTGAGCCATGGCGCAACGCAGACGCCCCACGTCTCGCTGGACGCGCAGGTCATCGAGGACGAGGAGGGCGGCCTTTCCCTCACCTGGGACGTGGTCGACGGGCTCTATCAACCGGGCCTCATGGGCCTGATGATCGAGGCCTATGGGGCGCTGCTCGGTCGTCTGGCTGCCGATGCGGAGGCCTGGGGGAGGAGCGCTCAGCATCTCATCACCGAGGCCGAGGAGGCGCGGCGGGAGCGCCGCAACGACACCGCAGCGCCGATCTCGCCCGACCTTCTGCACGAGCCGTTTGTCCGGCGGGCTCTCGCAGAGCCGTCGCGTCCCGCGATCGTCACGCTCGAGCGCACGGTGACCTATGGCGAGCTGCTGGCCAAGGCCGCCGGTATCGCAAGGCTCCTCGACGGCGCGTCGCCTAACCAGCTCGTGGCCGTGGCCATCGAGAAGGGCTGGCTACAGGTCGCCGCCGTGCTGGGCGTTCATCTGGCCGGTGCCGCCTATCTGCCGATCGAGCCGACGCTGCCGCAGGAGCGCATTCATCACCTCCTGCGACGAGGCGAGGCCCGCACGGTGCTGACGGAGGGCGACAGCGGCATCTCCTGGCCGCAGGGCGCCCGCGTCGTCGACGCAGGCGGGATCGCACCCGTCGAGGTAGCGGCGATGCCAGGTCGCCGCTGTCGGCCGGAAGACCTCGCCTACGTGATCTTCACCTCGGGCTCCACAGGCGAGCCCAAGGGGGTCATGATCGACCATCGGGGTGCCCTCAACACGGTCCTCGACATCAATGAGAGGTTCGGGATAGGGCCGGAGGATCGGGTGCTCGGGCTCTCCGCGCTGGGCTTCGATCTCTCAGTCTACGACATCTTCGGGCCGCTGGCGGTCGGCGGGGCGCTCGTCTTGCCGCGCGCACGCTCGGTCGCCGATCCGGCCCACCAGGCCCAGTGCGTGCGTCGCTGCGGCGTCACGGTGTGGAACTCGGTCCCGATGTTCCTCAACCTCTTCCTCGAGGGAGAGCCGCCGGCAGAGGTGGTACGGCAGCTGCGGCTCGTGATGCTGAGCGGCGACTGGATCCCGCTTACTCTGCCGCCACGCCTCTGGGCGCTGGCGCCCGAAGCGAAGCTCGTCAGCCTGGGGGGTGCTACCGAGGCGTCGATCTGGTCGATCCTCTATCCGTTCGACCGTATCGAGCCCGAATGGACCAGCGTCCCCTACGGCTATCCGATGCGCAACCAGAGCTTTTTCATTCTGGACGAGGCGCTGGAGCCGTGCCCGGACGGCGTGGCGGGCGAGCTCTTCATCGGTGGCATCGGCCTTGCCCAGGGCTATTGGCGCGATCCCGAGAGGACGGCCGCGAGCTTCATCCGCCACCCCCGGACCGGCGAGCGCCTCTATCGCACGGGCGATCTCGGGCGCTACGGACGCGATGGCATCATCGAGTTCCTGGGCAGGCGGGACGGCCAGGTCAAAGTCGGCGGCTACCGCATCGAGCTGGGCGAGGTGGAGGCGGCGCTGGCGCGCCATCCGGGCGTCGCTGAGGCCGTGGCGATCGCCATCGACGAGGGTGGCGGGAAGCGTCGCCTCGTCGCGTTCTGCCGGGGCAGGCGCGGCGCCGAGCCCACGCCATCCGAGCTTGCAGAGCTGCTGCGAACCAGGCTGCCGGCCTATATGGTCCCGTCCCGGATCGAGCTGGTCGAGGCCTTTCCCCTCAACAGCAATGGCAAGGTCGATCGCAACGCCCTCGCGGCCGGCACCTGGCGCGGCGAGCGGCCGATCGAGGTGGCGCTGCCTGCTGCGGCCCTCCCCGAGGCGCGGGGAAAGCCGGACGCTGTCGCGGAGGGGCTGCAACGCGTGTTGGCGGAGCTGCTGGGGCGGTCGTCGGTCGATCCGACGGCGAGCTTCTTCGAGCTCGGCGTCGATTCGCTGACGGCGGTCGCCGCCAACCGGCGCTTTCGAAACGAGCTCGAGCTCGACTGCACGGTGACCGACCTTTTCGAGCACCCCAGCATCGCCGCCCTGGCCCGCCACCTCTGCGGCGGCATCGGCGAGCAGGGTGAGAGGAAAAACGGCGAGGCGGGGGCCGAGCCGGTGATTGCGGCGATGGCGGGCATGGAAACGCTGAGGGCCGACCGACGGGCCCTGCGACGTCAGTTCCGAGCGACGTTCGGCTGACCGTCGCCCTTTTTGGGAGGGCGGGATGACAGTGAGGAGCGACGAGCTCCCGCGCGATGGCATCGCGATCATCGGCATGGCCGCACGCCTGCCGGGTGCTCGCGACCTCGACGCGTACTGGCACAACCTCGTCAACGGCGTGGGCGCAATCCGCAGCCTGGACGACGCCGAGCTGCGTCGTGGCGGCTTCGACGCCCGGGCCCTGGCCGACCCTTCGCTCGTGCGGGCCTTCGGTGTTCTCGACGATGTCGACTGCTTCGATGCCGGCTATTTCGGCTACGCGCCGGCGCGCGCCGAGCAGCTCGATCCGCAGCAGCGAATCCTGCTCGAATGCGCGGTGACCGCGCTCGAGCATGCGGGCTATCCGGGGGAGGCGCTCGGCGGCTCGATCGGCGCCTATCTGGCAACCGCCCAGAGCACCTACCGCCCGCAGAGCAGCGCCGAGATCGCCAACGGCTTCTTCGCGCTCACCTCGAGCGACAAGGACTACGCGGCCACCCGCGTCTCCTACAAGCTCGACCTCACCGGCCCGAGCGTGATGGTGCAGGCGGCCTGCTCGAGCTCGCTTGCCGCCGTGCACCATGCCGTGGAGGCGTTGCTGTCGGGTCAGTGCGAGATGGCGCTGGCGGGTGGCTGCTCGATCACGCTGCCGCAGGGCGCCTATCGTTGGGCCGAGGGCCTCATGGTGGCCCGCGACGGCGTGTGCCGGCCGTTCGACCGGGCGGCCTCGGGGGCGGTGCCGGGCAATGGCTGCGCCCTCGTCGTCCTGAAGCCCCTGGCCGACGCGCTCGCCGACGGTGACACGGTCCACGCCGTCATCCGCGGCTCGGCGCTCAACAATGACGGGCGGCGCAAGGCCGACTATCTGGCGCCGAGCGTCCAGGGTCAGGCGCGCGTCATCGGCGAGGCGCTGACCGTGGCCGGCCTCTCGGCCGCGGACATCGGCTATGTCGAGGCGCACGGCACCGGCACGGCGCTGGGCGATCCGATCGAGATCCGGGCACTGACCCAGGCTTTTCGGCACTTCACCGAGGCTCGGTCGTCCTGCGCCATCGGCTCGGTCAAGGCGTCGATCGGTCATCTCAACGTCGCGAGCGGCATCGCCGGCCTGGTCAAGACGGTGCTGATGCTCGAGCACGGCCTCGTCCCGCCGAGCCTCAACTTTGCCGATGCGAACCCCGAGATCGACTTCGGCTCGACGCCGTTCTTCGTGGCGCGCGAGGTGGGGGCCTGGCCCGATCGCGGCGGCCCACGCCGTGCCGGCGTCAGCTCCTTCGGCTTTGGCGGCACCAATGTGCATCTGGTCCTCGAGCAGGCGCCGCCGCAGCCTGTCGCGGCCGCGGACGCAAGGCCGGTCGTCCTGCCGTTGAGCGCCCGCACGCCCGCGGCGCTGGAACGTGTCAGCGCCGATTTGGCCCGGTGGCTTCGGCGCCATCCCGAGGCCAACCTTGCCGATGTCGCCCATACGCTGGCCGTGGGCCGGCTCGCGCACGAGCATCGGCGATGCGTGGAGGCGACGACGCCGGGCGAGGCCGCGGGCCTGCTGGAAGCCGCGGGCGGCGATGTCGCGGATGAGAAGGGTCGTCGGTGGGCAGCGGGCGAGAGCATTCAGCCAGGCGATCCCGAGGCCAAGGGGCGCCGGCGCATACCGCTGCCCACCTACCCCTTCGAGCGGGAACGCCACTGGAGCTTCGAGGCGGAGGAGGATCGGCCGGCCGCGGCGCCACGGCGCGAGCCGACCAATGAGACGGGCAAGGGTGACGTTCTCGGCTGGCTGAAGCGTCTCTTCGCCGAGGAGCTGAAGGTCGAGGCATCGACCCTCGATGCCGACGAGCCCTATGACCATTATGGGGTCGATTCCCTGCTCGTGGTCTCGCTGACCGGCCGACTGCAGGAGACCTATCCGAGCCTGCGCAGCACGGTGCTCTTCGAGCACAACACTCTCGGTCGTCTCGCCGCCTACCTCGCAGGGCTGGAGCCGGCGCAAGGAGCTGTGGCCGCTCCTTCGGCCTCGCCTGTCGCCGAGGCGGATGGGGGGCCGATCGCGGTGGTGGGGCTTGCCGGACGCTATCCGGGGGCACCCGATCTCGACGCGTTCTGGGCGCTGCTGCGCGACGGCAGGAGCGGCGTCGGGGAGGTGCCGGCGGAGCGTTGGGACTGGCGGGCCTATGCCGAGGATGGCCGCGCCGACAAGAGCTACACGCGCTGGGCCGGCTTCATCGACGAGGTCGACCGATTCGACTCGCTCTTCTTCGGCATAGCCCCGCGCGAGGCGAAGATGCTGGACCCCCAGCAGCGCCTCTTCCTCGAGACCGCATGGGCGGCCATCGAGGATGCGGGCTACACGCCGGCCGGGTTGAAGACCGCCGCGCGCCGCGCAGCAGCTGCCGACGTCGGCGTCTTCGCAGCCGTCATGAACCACCCCTACCGCCTGATGGCGTCGGAAGCGGCGGCCGACGGCCTCGTTCTTCAGGGCAACCATTGGTCGGTCGCCAACCGCGTCTCTTATCACTTCGACCTCACTGGTCCGAGCCTTGCGGTCGACACGGCCTGCTCGGGCTCGCTCGCGGCCGTCCATCTCGCGTGCGAGAGCCTGCGGCGCGGGGAGTGCGGTGCCGCCATCGTCGGCGGGGTGAACCTGATCCTCGAGCCGGTGCAGCAGGTGGAGCTGTGCCAGATGGGCATGCTGTCCAGCGGGCCCGACTGCCGCGCCTTCGGCGACGGGGCCGACGGGTTCGTGCAGGGCGAGGGTGTGGGCGCCCTGGTCCTGAAGCCGCTTTCGGCCGCCGAGGCGGACGGCGACCACATCTATGGCGTGATCCTCGGGTCGGCGCAGAACGCGAACGGCCGAACCGCCGGCTACACCGTCCCCAGCCCCTCGGCGCAGGCCGAGGTCGTGCAGGCGGCGCTGAAGAGGGCTGGCGTTGCTCCCTCGACCATCGGCTATGTCGAGTGCCACGGCACCGGCACGGCGCTGGGCGATCCCATCGAGATCAACGGCCTAGCCGATGCTTTCGGCGGCGTTGGCGGTCCGGTGGCGGTGGGGTCGGTGAAGTCCAACATTGGCCACCTGGAGTTGGCGGCAGGCGTCGCCTCCCTGACAAAGGTGCTGCTGCAGCTTGGCCATGGCGAGCTGGCGCCGACGCGGAGCGCAGAGCCGACCAACCCGCGCATCGCCTTCGAGCGCACGGCCTTCCGTCCGCAGATAGAGCGTGCTCCGTGGCGGAGCACAGGGCCGAGGCGCGCGGGTGTCAGCGGCTTCGGCGCAGGCGGCGCCAACGTCCACCTGATCGTCGAGGAGCCGCCCGAGAGACCGCAGCCAGCAAAGGCTCCTGCCGGCCCGGTGCCCGTAGCGCTCTCGGCGCGCGATCCGGAGCGCCTGCGCGAGGTGGCTTCGCGCCTGCTGGGCCATCTGCGCCGGCATGGGCTGCCGGATCGGGCAGGGCTCTGGGATATGGCCTTCACCCTCGCCACGGGCCGCCAGAGCTTTTCCGAGCGGCTTTTGCTCGTTGTCGAGAGCGGTGGCGAGCTTGCGGAAAGCCTCGAGCGCTTCCTCGCAGGCGAGACGCTTCCGGAGCGGCCCTTGGCCGCGGAGCTTGCGTCAGTGGCCAGCGCGTGGCGTCGTGGCGAGACCGTCGACTGGAGCGCCGTCTTCGCGCAGCCGCGCCGGCGGGCGTCCCTGCCGACCTATCCCTTCGCCCGTGAGCGGCACTGGTACACGCCCTCGACCCGGCGGCGCGAGGTCGGACAGGCGGAAGCATCGCGATCGGTCTCCGCGCTTCTCGGGCCGACGGTGCCGACGCTCTCCGCCGAATCGCGTTGGCGCATCACGCTCTCCGCTGAGCATCCCGTCCTCGCCGGTCATGTGGTGGCCGGCCGGCCGACCCTTCCGGGCGTGGGCCATCTGCAGCTCGTGCGCGAGGCGGCGCGAGCCGTCGGGATCGATGGTGCCTGTCGCTTTCGCCAGGTCGCTTGGCTGCGCCCGCTCGTGACGGTCGACGGATCCGGCGGAGGCAGAGCTCGTGCTCAGGCGGGCTGGCGACGAGCTCGCCTTCGAGATCGTCGATGCGCAGCGGGCCAGGTTTTCTCGCGCGGCTTACATCGCGGCACGCGCCGGCATCGGCGGTGGAGCGCGGCCAAGCCGAGGGCGATCGAGCGCAGTCGGCCGGGCGGCGGGCTGTACGACCATCTGGCCAGGCTGGGGCTCGACTATGCGGGCGCGTATCGGGCGGTCGTCAGCGTTCGGCCTGGGCGAAGGAAAGGCTGACGGCCGAGCATCGTGCGAGCGCCGGAGGCGGTGACGTCGAGCTTCTGGACGCCTGCCTGCAGACGGCCGCGGCCGTGCTGGAGGGACAAAAGCCCGCCCGGGCGATGCTGCCCTTCTCGGTCGAGAGCGTCGAGATTGCCGCCCTGCTGCCGGTGCGTGGCACGGCCTCGGCCCAGCTCATCGCGGGCCAGGTGCCGGGCGAGATCGCCTGCTTCGACATCGAGCTCGTGGACGCGGCGGGCCGGGTCGCGGTTCGCTTCAACGACGTGGCGGCGCGGCCTGCTCGCAATGGACGGACAGCGCCTGCCGTGGACGAAAGCTGCTTCTTCGCGCCGAGCTGGCAGGAGAGGGCTCCTGGTGAGGCAGTAGCTTCGGCGGGAGCGACGATCGTCCTGGCGGAGCCTGGGCCGGGTCGGGACCGTCTGATCGGGGCCCTGCGAGGCCGTCCCGTCCAGGCCCAGGATCTGTCGGCGCCGCAGGTCTCCGACGAGGTCGAGGAGGTCTTTCTTCTCTGTCCCGATGGCCGGGATCCCGATGACGACGCGCCGGCATTGGCGGTTCTGGGGGCGCTCAGGACGCTCAAGGCCGCCTGCGCCACGCGACAGCTGCGCCTCGTCGTCGTCAGCGTGGGCGCCTGGCCCGTGGGCGGAGCCTCGGGTCGGCCGGGAGTCGCGGCTGCCGTCGGCATCGCCAGGGTCGCCGCCGCCGAATGCCCGAGCTGGAGCGTTGTCTGTATCGACGTCGAGCGCGCCCAGGACATCGCCTTTGCGCCAGGTGAGCCGGGCGATCCCGGTGGGCTCGAGATCGCGATCCGTGGCGGGCGACGCCTGGTGAGAACGCTGGCGCGGCTGTCGGCGCCGGGCCCGGTCCGGCCCGCCTTCCGCGAGGGCGGGCGCTATCTGATCGCGGGCGGCATGGGCGGCATCGGCACGGCGCTGGCCCTGCATCTCGCGACCCGCTACCGGGCCAGGCTGGCGCTCATCGGCCGGGCGCCTGCCACGGGCGAGCGGTCGGCGACGCTGGCCCGCATCGAGGCCGCTGGCGCCGAGGTCGTCTATCTGCAGGCCGACATCGCCGACCCGCAAGCGACGATGGCCGCCATCGCCGAGGCACGCCGGCGGCTGGGCGGGATCGACGGCGCCATCCACAGCGCGATCGTCATGGAGGATCGCGTCATCGAGCGGATGGACGACGCGACCTTCAGGGCCGCCTTCGACGTCAAGCGCTCGGGCTGCCTCAACCTCGTGGCCGCCCTGAAGGCGGAGCCGCTCGACTGGCTCGCCTTCTTCTCGTCTGCCAACAGCATCGCCGCCAATGCCGGCCAGTCCAACTATGTGGCCGGCTGCGTCTTCAAGGACGTGTTCGCCGAGCGGCTGGCGCGCGAGGCGCCCTGGCCCGTGCACGTCATCGACTGGGGCTTTTGGGGCGAGGTGGGGCGCGTCGCCACGCCGGAGTATCGGCGTCGCCTCGAGCGGCTGGGCGTGCATCCGATCGCGACCGAGGAAGGCATCGGCTTCATCGAGCGGCTGCTGGGTGCCGAGCCCCGCCGCACCCTCGTCCTCAAGGCCGAGCACGCGGTCCTGCAAAGGCTGGGCCTGATGGCCGAGGCGTCGGCCGCGGCTCCTGCCGGCATGGCGGCGGTAGCCGCAGCGGCCCGGGAGGAAATGCGCCGGAGGGCATCTCATCTCCGCGGGGCCTCGGCAGAATATGGCGATCTCGATGCGCTATCCCGCCATTTCCTTGCGGGATGGTGGGCCGATCGAGGCCTCGTTCCGGCGGCCGGCGAAATGCTCGAGATGGATGAGCTCGCCGCGCGGGCGGACGTCCACCCCCGCCATCGACGCCAGCTCGCGGCGCTGGTCGAGATGCTCGCGCGGGATGGTGTGCTTTCGCTTGTTGGGAATCGCGTCGGGCGCGGCGCTGCGCTAACACCCAAGGGACAGCGGGAGCTCCGGGCGGAGGCCGAGCGCTTCCTCGCGGCACATCCGCATTTCGAGGCTCACCTTCAGCTCCTGGAGGTCTGCCTCGAGGCCTATGGCGATGTGCTGGCCGACCGTCGCCCTGCCACCGAGGTGATGTTCCCCGATCTCTCGATGCGGCTCGTCGAGCCGATGTACAAGGGCAGCCGGCTCGTCGACTTCTGCAACGAGATGGTCGCGACCGCGGTAGCCGCCCTGCGCCGTGCAAGTGACAAAAAGCCGTTCCGGGTGCTGGAGTTCGGGGCAGGGACCGGTGGCGCCTCGACCTTCGTGCTGCCGGCCCTGGCGCGCGAGGGCGAGGGGACGCGCTATCTCTATACGGACGTGTCGCTGGGCTTCACGCAGTTCGGCCAGCGCCGCTTCGGCAAGGATTTTCCGTTCGTCGAGTTCCGGCCGCTCGACATCTCCCGCGATCCGCTGGCGCAGGGCTATGAGGTCGGCTCGTTCGACGTCCTTCTCGCCTGCAACTGCATCCACGCGACGCCGCGGCTCGACCAGTCGCTTGCCCACTGCCGCAGCCTGCTGGCACCGGGCGGCTTTCTCGTCCTCTACGAGATGACGGCGCTGCACGACTTCGTCACCATCACCTTCGGCCTGCTCGATGGCTGGTGGAACGCCCAGGACGAGCGCATGCCGCATGCGCCGCTGCTGACGACCGCAGCCTGGCGCGAGCGGCTCAAGGCAGCGGGCTTCGGCGAGGTCGAGATCTTCTCGGAGCCGGGGGTCCAGAATGAGACGGACTTCCGGCACAGCATCATCGTGGCGCGAAGCGGGACCCCGGCGCGCGCCCAGAAGAGCGAGGAGAAGGCGGTCCGAGCCCCTCTGCTGCGCGGGCGGCTGCGGCCGGCTGCCGCGACCGCTGCGCCCGTCTCGCCGAGGCCTGCCGAGCCTGTGCCGACAGGTGAGACCGCCACCGCCGAGCTTGTTGGCGCCGTACGTGAGCTGGTCGCCGAGACGCTGGAGATGCGGCTTGCCGATCTCCGCACCGACAAAAGTCTCGCCGACTACGGGGCCGATTCGGTGCTGAGCGTGACGCTCGTGGAGGCGCTGGGCCGTCGCTTCGGCATCGACCTCAAGCCCACCATCCTCTTCAGCCACCCGACGATCGAGGCTCTGGCCGCTCATCTGGCGGATAGGCATGGCGTGAGCCTCGCGAAGGCGGTGCCTCCGGCTGGGCCTGCGCCGGACGAGCCGGCGCCCGTGCCTCGGGTCGACGCCGGCTGCAGCACCGATCCCTCACGGCAGCCGATCGCCGTCATCGGCATGGCCGGGCGCTTCCCCGGGGCGGACGATGTCTGGGCCTTCTGGGACAATCTCGCGGCGGGCCGATGCAGCGTCGGGCCTGTGCCTCGCGAGCGCTGGGACCATGCCGCGGTCTATGATCCCGACCCGCTCGTGGCCGGCCGCACGAGTTGCCCGAACGGGGGATTTCTGGGCGACGTGGCCTCCTTCGACCCGGCCTTCTTCGGCCTCTCGCCGGCCGATGCCGTGGCCATGGACCCGCAGCAGCGGATCTTTCTCGAGGAGGCGTGGCATGCGCTCGAGGACGCCGGCTGTCCGGCCTCGCGGCTGAGCGAGTCGAAAACCGGCATCTTCGTCGGCACGATCGCCAGCGACTATGCGGCCTATCTCGAGAGCGTGGGCCGGCTGGCGGATGCGAAGAGCTTCATGGGCAACTCGCCCTCGATGCTGGCGGCGCGCATCGCCTACCACCTCAACCTGAGAGGTCCCTGCCTCTCGATCGACACGGCCTGCTCCTCCTCGCTCGTGGCGATCCATCTCGCCTGCGAGAGCCTGAGGCGAGGTGAATGCTCGGTGGCGCTCGCCGGTGGTGTCGCGCTGATGACGACGCCCGCCTTTTATCTCGTCGCCGGCAATGCCGGCATGCTCTCGCCGACCGGCCAGTGCCGCACGCTCGACGAGGGTGCGGACGGCTTCGTGCCGGGGGAGGCGGCGGCTGTGCTGGTGCTGAAGCCGTTGGATGCGGCGCTGGCGGATGGTGACCGGATCTACGGCGTGATCCGCGGCTCGGCCGTGAACCAGGACGGCACCAGCAACGGCATCACGGCACCCCGAGCCACCGCGCAGACGGAGCTGGTGCGGGAGGTCTTCGAGAGGTTCGACATCGACCCGTCGACGCTGGGCTATGTCGAGCTTCACGGCACCGGCACGAAGCTGGGCGATCCGATCGAGATCGACGCGCTGCGCGAGGCGTTTGTCGGGTCCGAGGGCCGTGGCTTCTGCGGGATCGGGTCGGTGAAGTCCAATATCGGCCACACCCTGCCGGCAGCCGGTGCGGTCAGCCTCGTCAAGGTGCTCTTGAGCCTGCGCAATCGGGCCATCCCGCCGACGCTCCATTTCTCCCGGCCAAACCGGCACCTCGAGCTCGAGGACGGGCCCTTCTTCGTGCCGACCTCGCTGCGCTCTTGGGAGAGCCGAGGCGGGGCTCCGCGCCGCGCCGCCGTCAGCAGCTTCGGCTTCAGTGGAACGAACGCGCATCTCGTCGTGGAGGAGGCGCCGGCGGTGGCGCCGATGGCACCATCGCCGGGCCCGCATGTCATCTGCCTGTCGGCGAAGACAGAAGACTCGCTCGTGCGGCGGATCGGCGATCTCGCGCACTGGCTGGAGGGGCCTCACGGTCAGGAAGCTGACCTCGCGGACCTTGCGTTCACGCTGGCGACCAGGCGCACGCATCTGGACAACCGGGCTGCTTTCATTGTCACCGACCGGACGGACCTTCTGGCGCAGCTCCGAGCGGCCGAGGCGAGCAAGGCTGTGCCGATCCCGGAGATCTCGGCGAACGGCGGGGCAGCCCGGCTCGCAAGGCTCTATCTCGAGCGCGAGGACGCGACCTTGCTCGCTCACTTCGAGAACGCTCCTCGCCAAGTGCTGACCCTGCCGGGCTACCCATTCATCAGACGACGCTGCTGGCCGGTGGCTGCCGCGCCCGACGCGCCCGTCCGGGGCGAGCCAGCGGATCTCTTCGATATCGCGATGGGCGCGCTGGCGAGCATCGGCAATGGAAGCCGACCCATCGGCTCGAGCATGGGGTTATCCTTGTGACCGGCGACGACCCCTACCGCGCGCTCGAGCGCTATGCGGCGCTGAGCCTCGCGCGGGCGCTCGGCGCGTCGGGTGTTTTGGGCAATGGTGCTGCCTGCGACGGCGAGGCGATCGCGCGTGCTCTGGGAGCGGTCCGCAAGCACACGCGCCTGGCCGAGGCGCTTGCCCGCATTCTCGAGGTGAACGGCTTTGCGATCCGGCGGGACTGGCAGGCTCGTCGGCGTCGGCCTGGCAACGCCGGCTGACGCGGAGCTGCGCGCAGAGCGCGAGGACGTGCTTCGGCGCCTGCCCGACCTCGATCCCCACCTCCGTCTGCTCGACCTTTGCGTGGCCCGACTGCCCGAGGTGATGGCGGGGATGGTCGCGGCGACCGATGTCCTGTTTCCCGGCGGCAGCATGGCGCTGGTCGAGCCGATCTACCGGGGCAACCGTTGGACCGATCATTTCAACGGGCTGATGGCATCGGCTCTCGCGGGCGTCGCCCGGTCGAGCGTGGAGCCCGTTCGGATCCTCGAGATCGGCGCCGGGACGGGAGGCTCGACGGCTGCAGCGCTGGCAGCGCTCGATCCGTTCGCGTCGCGCGTCAGCTATGCCTACACCGACGTGTCGCCCGGCTTTGTCCAGCACGGCCGGCGGACCTTTGGCAAGGGCCGCGATTTCGTGGCCTTCCGCGTTCTCGACATCGAGCGTGAGCCGGAGGCCCAGGGTTTTGCGCCGGCGAGCTTCGACATCGTCACCGCCACCAACGTGCTGCACGCCACGCGAGCCATCGCCCCTTCGCTCGCGAAGGCGGCGCGTCTGCTGCGGCCCGGCGGGCTTTTGCTCCTCAACGAGCTCGTGCGGGCCGATGCCTTCGCGATGCTGACTTTCGGGCTGCTGGACGGCTGGTGGCTGTTCGAGGACGGCGACCGGAGCACTGGCCATGGGCCGGTCGTCGACCAGGAGGGCTGGCTCAGGCTCCTTGGCGAGGCGGGTTTCGGGCGCGTGGCCCGCTATGGCTGGGGTGACGATCCCGCTACCTCCTTCGCCTGCCTCTTCGTGGCAGCGAAGACGGAGGCCGTGACGCAGGCGGCCCCGCCTGCGAAGCCTCCGATCGTCGCTCGGGCAACAGCGCCGGCAGCGCCGAGGGCCGCCGGCCGAGGTGAGCTGGCGGCCCGGATCGTCGCGATGCTCGGTCCTCTGCTGGGCCTGGAGGCGGACGAGCTGCCGACGGATCGGCCGTTCGCCGAGCTGGGTGTCGACAGCATCGTGGCGCCGCAGCTCGTCGCACGGCTGAACGAGGAGCTGGGGATCAGGCTCGATCCGACGGCCGTCTTCGACCATGCGACGGTCGATGCCCTGGCCGGGCACGTCGCCCTGACCTTCGAGCCCGTGCTAGCGGCCCCGTCGCCCGAGCCGCCGGTCGACATTGTTCCGGAGCCCAGCCCAGCCACCACGCCAGCGCCGGCCGTCGCGGAGAGCAAGGCTGACGACATCGCGGTCATCGGCCTCGCCTGCCGCTTCCCCGGGGCACAGGACGCGGACGGCTATTGGCGCCTGCTCGCCGAGGGCCGCTCTGCGATCACCGAGGTGCCGAGCGAGCGGTGGGACTGGCGATCATCGTTCGATCCGGCCGGTGGCCCAGGCAAGCTCCGCAGCAAATGGGGCGCCTTCCTCGAGGATCACGAGCTCTTCGACGCCGAGTTCTTTCATCTCGCCTATCGCGAGGCAGCGCTCACCAGCCCGCAGCAGCGGCTGTTCCTCGAGTGCGCGTGGCATGCGCTCGAGGATGGCGGCTACGGGCCGCGGCGGCTGGCCGGCCGGAGCTGCGGCGTCTTCGTCGGCGTCGCGGCCGACAGCTATGGCGCCAATGACGGCGACAGCATGGCGGCGCTGGGCAACTCCAACGCCATCCTGGCGGCCAGGATCTCCTATCACCTCGACCTCAAGGGGCCGAGCGTGCCGGTGGACACCGCATGCTCGGCCTCGCTCACGGCGCTGCATCTCGCCTGCCGCAGCCTGCGCGACGGCGATTGCGACATGGCGCTCGCCGGCGGCGTCTCGGTGCTGCTCACCGACGACAGGCTGCACCGCTTTCTCAGCGAGAGCGGCATGGCCTCGCCGACCGGCCGCTGCCACACCTTTTCCGACGCGGCCGACGGCTTCGTGCCGGGCGAGGGCGTGGGTGCCGTGCTGCTCAAGCCGCTGGCGCGAGCGCTTGCCGATGGCGACCGAATCCACGGCGTCATCAAAGGCATCGGCATCAACCAGGACGGCAAGTCGAGCGGCATCACGGCGCCCAATGGCCCGTCGCAGACAGCGCTCGAGCTTGCCGTGTGGGATCGCGCCGGGATCGACCCGCGCAGCATCTCCTATGTCGAGGCGCACGGCACCGGCACGCCGCTCGGCGATCCGATCGAGGTCAATGCGCTGACGACGGCCTTCCGCCGACACACCGACGAGCGCGGATTCTGTGCCATCGGCTCGTGCAAGACCAATGTCGGCCACACCCTCACGGCAGCGGGCGTGGCAGGCCTGATAAAAATCCTGCTGATGCTGCGGCACGGCGCCATTCCGCCCAGCCTCAACTTCGAGCGGCCCAACCCGCACATCGACTTCGCGGCGACCCCGTTCGCCGTGGCGACCGCTCTTCGGCCGTGGGAGCGGCGGGAAGAGGTGCCGAGGCGGGCAGCGCTCAGCTCGTTCGGGTTCAGCGGGACCAACGTCCATGCCGTGATCGAGGAGCCGCCGGCTGTCGCCACGGTGGCGGAGCCTGCATCCCCACACCTGGCGCTGGTCTCGGCGCACAGCGCGGCAGCGCTGAACGCCCGACTGGCTGCGCTCGCCGACCATCTGGCAGTCGCGGCGCCGAGGGCGTCCGATCTCGCCTTCACGCTCGCGGCGGGCCGGGGCCACTTCGAGCATCGCGCGGCGGTTCTTTTCAGCGACGCCGCAGACCTGCGTGCGAAGCTGCTGGCTCTCGCGGAGCGACGCGAGGCTGATGGTGCCAGGATCGCACGCTGCGCCCGATTGCCGGCTTCGCCGGAGGTCACGAAGCGGCTCGAGGAGGCGATCGATCGGGCAGAGGCAGCCGGGACGGTCGTTGTGCCCGTGCTGCGAGGAGCTGGCTGACCTCTATCTTGCTGGCGCTGATGGCGCGTGGGAGAGGGTGCCGGGCATGAGTGGTCGGGTCGTGGGCCTGCCGCTCTATCCTTTCGAGCGGGAGCGCTTCTCGGCGCCAGCCCCGGCCTCGCGGGCTTTCGCACCTGCGCAGGACCCTGTGCCGAGCGCGCCAGCTTCCGACGGTCTAAGTTGGACGCTGGCACTCGACCCTGAGGCGCCGGATCTCGCC
This sequence comes from uncultured Alphaproteobacteria bacterium, assembly GCA_963735065.1. Classification (GTDB taxonomy): domain Bacteria; phylum Pseudomonadota; class Alphaproteobacteria; order Geminicoccales; family Geminicoccaceae; genus CAVTJL01. The sequence goes on from CAVTJL010000004.1 coordinate 390,640, forward strand.
GATCACCGTCTCGACGGCACACCGCTCCTTCCGGCGGCAGCGGTGCTGGAGATCGTGCGAGCCGCGGCTGCCGTTGCCGACCCCGGGCTCGGCGCGTTCGAGCTTGCGGACGTGACGTGGCTGAAGCCGCTCTTCGTGACTGGCGAAGGCGCGCCCGCGCGCCTTTCCGTCAGCCGCGACAATGGCGAGCTGCAGTTCACCATCGCCTCGGCTGCCGAGGGCGCTGCCACCACGACGCATGCGCGCGGATGGATCAGGGCGGCCGAGGATGAGCCGGCCACGTCCGTTGGATATTCCCGCAGTCGCGTCGCGCCTCGGCTCGCCGGTCGAGGGTGGGGAGGTGTACCGTCTCTTCGAGCGGCTGGGTTTTGTCTATGGGCCGCGCTATCGCGTGATCAGGAGCGTCGCCAGCGACGGCGAGGAGGTGCTGGCAGACCTCGCCAGCGACGGCGGCTCGGACGTGGCGCCCCGACACTGGGTTGCTCCCGCCCTGCTGGATGGCGCCATCCAGAGCGCCATCGGCCTCAGCTTCGGCCCGCGCGGCCTGCCCGAGGGCACCGTCATCCCGGCCAGCGTCGGCAGGGTTCGCTTTTTCCGCCCGGTCGGTGCCTCGGCGCTTGTGCACATCCGGCGCCGTGGGCGCGAAGGCGATCCTTCGGATGTGATCCGGCTGGCCGTGCGGCTCTGCGACAAGAGCGGTCGTGTCGCTGTCGAGATCGACGATCTCATCGTGCTGGTGCGCGAGCGGATCTCGACCTCCCCACGGCAGACGCAGGCTGGGCCCACGGTCGTATCACCCGTCTCCGGCGTTCACCTTTGCGAGGAAGTCTGGACCGAGATCGAGCCGACGACACAGCCTGGAAATCGTCCCCACGGCCCGATCCTGGTGCTGGACCAAGGCGTCGAGCGCTGGCAGGCCCTGGGCGAGAGCGCGGTCCTGGCGATGCCGGGCAGCGGCTTCGCGCAGCTCGCCGATCGGCTGTTCATCGTTGACCCGCAGTCGGGGGAGGCGAGCGAGCAGCTGTGGCGCGCGCTCCGCGATGTCGGCCGCTGGCCACGGGCGGTGCTGGACCTGCGCCCAGCCGCTGACAGCAGCGCGCCGAGCGACGGCTTCCTACGGCAGATGGCGCTGCTGCAGGGAGCGCTCGTGGCCGGCGCCGAGACGCCTACCGACATTCTCCGTGTCGTGCGGGGTGACGGTCGCGGAGTGCCGGCAGAGGCGATGCTGGCCGGTCTCGCCCGGAGCCTCGCGCTCGAGGCGCCGGCACTGGCGCTCCGCGTTCTCGAGCTTCCGGTCGAGACGACGGACAAGGCGCTCCTCGACGCGGCTGCCGTGGAGCTCGCCGACATGGCGGCGCAGCGCCGAGACGGGGATGCGCGGCCGCCCGCTCACGTGCGTCGCACGGCCGACGGGCGAAGGCTGGGACCAGCCTTCCGGCTCGATCCGGGCGGGGGCGAGGGAGCCACCCTCCGGCGCGGTGGCACCTACATCGTGACGGGCGGGCTCGGCGGGATCGGGCGCCAGGTCGCCCTCCATCTGGCGAAGCAGTGGCAGGCCAAGCTTCTGTTGTTGGGCCGGTCCCCGTTGAGCGGTGAGGGAGAGAGCTTCCTTGCCGCGCTTCGCGCGGCGGGCGGTGAGGCGCTCTATCTGCCGGTGGATGTGGCCGATCGGGCAGCGCTGGCGCAGGCGCTGGCGGAGGCACGGGAGCGCCTCGGGCCCTTCCATGGCGTGATCCATGCGGCGGGCGCGACGCGGGACGGCTTCCTTCGGCAGAAGAGCCTCGCTGACGCCCGAGAGGTGCTGCGGCCCAAGGTCGAGGGGACGATCAACCTCGACGCCGAGACGTCAGAGGACCCGCTCGACTTCTTCGTCGCCTTCTCCTCGCTCGCGGCGAGCTTCGGCAACGTCGGACAGGCCGACTATGCGGCGGCCAACCGCTTCATGGAGACCTTCGGCGACAGCCGAAAAGGGCCGGGCCGGACGCTGGCGATCGGCTGGACCTTCTGGAAGGACGGCGGGCTTGCGGCGCGGGACGCGGACGATCGCGCGCTGCAGGAAGCGACGGGGCTGCGCTGGATCGATGCGGAGGAAGGGGTCGCGGCCTTCGAGCGCGCGCTCGCGACGCCGGGTCGGGTGCTTTTGGTCATTGCGGGCGAGAAGGACAGGATTGGCCGGTTTCTCGACGCAAGGCCGGTCGGGCCTGCTCCGAGCGAGCCGCAGGAGGTAGCAGCGCCCGAGACTGCCGTGGGGCCCGAGACTGGCCGCTGGGGAATGCACACGAGGCGGCGCTTGCCTACTGGAAAGGCCTCCTGTCGAGATCGACGGGCGTGCCGGAGCGGCGGATCGACCCGGAGCGGCCGCTCGAGCATTACGGCATCGATTCGATGCTGGTCAGCCGGATCAATGCCGACCTCGAGCGTGACTTCGGACGGCTTTCGAAGACGCTTCTCTACGAGCACCAGACGCTGGGCGCGCTGGCCGACTATTTTGCCGCCCGCCACCCTTCCCGCCTGCTCGAGCTGACCGGTAGGGGTGTGGAGCAGCCGGCTCGCTCCGAGACGCCAGTGGCGCAGCCGCCGCTGGTCGAGCCAAGCGTCGAAGCGCAGCCTGCTGCCGAGCCAGCGGACGAGCGCATCGCCATCATCGGCATCGCGGGACGCTTCCCCGAGGCCGACGACCTGGAGGAGTTCTGGAAGAACCTGGCCGCCGGCCGGGACTGCATCCGCGAGGTCCCCAAGGAGCGCTGGGACCACGACCGGCTGTTCGATCCGCGCAAGGGCGTTCCCGGACGGGCCTATGCCAAGTGGGGTGGGTTCCTGCGGTCGATCGACCGCTTCGATCCACTCTTCTTCAACATTGCCCCCGGCGATGCGGTGGCGATGGACCCGCAGTCGCGGCTGTTCCTCGAGGTGGCCTACGAGGCGATGGAGGACGCCGGCTACCGCCGCGATCGGCTGGTGCCCGACGGCGAGCGGGACGTCGGCGTCTTCGCGGGCGTGATGTACGGCGAGTACCAGTTCGTCGCGGTCGAGGAGCACCAGAAGGGCAATCCCGTCTATGGGGCGGCGCCCTACTGGTCGATCGCCAACCGCGTTTCCTATCATCTGGACCTGCACGGGCCGAGCCTAGCGGTCGACACCGCCTGCTCGGCCTCGCTCACGGCGCTCCATCTGGCCTGCCGCAGCCTGATCGACGGCGAGTGCCGCCTCGCCTTCGCCGGGGGCGTCAACCTCAACCTGCACCCCCAGAAATTCCTGGGGCTGAGCCAGGGCCGGTTTGCGTCCAGCGACGGGCACTGCCGCAGCTTCGGTGCGGATGGCGACGGCTATGTGCCGGGCGAGGGTGTGGGCGTCGTGCTCCTGAAGCCGCTCGCGCGCGCTCTGGCGGATGGCGACCACATCCACGGCGTGATCCTCGCCACGGCCGTGAACCATGGCGGCAAGACCAACGGCTACACCGTGCCAAGCCCGAACGCCCAGGGTGCCGTCATCCGCAAGGCGCTGGAACGTGCCGGCGCGCCGGCAGCCAGCATCGGCTATGTCGAGGCGCACGGGACGGGCACCTCGCTCGGCGATCCGATCGAGGTCACGGGTCTCGTCCAGGGTTTTGGTGATGGCCTTGCCGCCGGCTCGATCCCGCTGGGCTCGGTCAAGGCGAATATCGGCCATCTCGAGGCGGCCGCCGGCATCGCCGGCCTTGCGAAGATCGTTCTTCAGTTCCGTCACGGGGCCCTGGCGCCGCTGCCGACCTTTGCACCGCCCAACCCCAATATCGACTTCGCGGCGACACCCTTCGTGCTGCAGACGACACCGGCGCCTTGGCCGGTGCCGCCCGGGGGGCACCGCCGTGCGGCGCTCAGCTCCTTTGGGGCCGGTGGCGCCAACGCCCACGTGATCCTCGAGGATCTTTCCGACGCGCGACCGGCCGCGGCGCATGATGGCCCCCTGCCGATCCTTCTCTCGGCAAGGAGCGACGCGCAGCTCGCAGCCTATGCGGGGCGCCTCGCCGCGTTCCTCGGGTCCAGCTTGCTCTCGCTCACGGATATCGCCTTTACCCTTGCGACGGGCAGGGAGCCGCTCGAGGTCAGAGTGGCCTTTGCCGCATCGAGCAGGGAGGAAGCGGCGCAACGCCTGGAGGCGATCGCTGCGGGCAGGCTCGAAGGCGTTCTGCACGGCCGGGTTCCCGAGGAAGCGGCCGCCCTGCCGGAGATCGGCCGCCAGGATCTGCGAGGGCTCCTGGACGCCTGGATCGGCGGCGCCGAGGTCGACTGGGCCGCTATTCTGCCGGCTGCGCGTCGCGTGTCGCTGCCGCCCCATCCGTTCCTGGGTCGCCGCTATTGGCTCGCGACGACGGAGGGGGAGCCGGCGCAGGCGGCGCGGCTGCATCCCTTCATCGAGCGTATCGAGCCTTCGCTGGAGGGTGCCGTCTTCCTTCGGCGCTTCACCGCCGACGAGCCGATGATCCGTGACCATCAGGTGGGTGGCCGGGCGCTGGTCCCAGGGGTCGTCCAGCTGGAGATGGCGCATGCGGCGGCGCTGGCTGTCGGCATGAGCGCGCCGGAGCTTGCGGATGTCGTCTGGCTGGCGCCGATCGTCGTGCCCGAGGAGGGGGTGACGGCAAAGCTCGAGCTGCGGAGGAACGCGGAACGCGTCGGCTTCGAGGTTCTCGTGGGCGACGCTGTGGTCGCGCGCGGCGCGGTTGTGGAAGGAAAGGGCTCGGCGCCCTCTCTCCTCGCGAGGCCGGTCGACCAGCGCGCCGACGCGCTGCCAGCCACAGCGATCTACGAGCAGCTCGACCGTCGGGGCATCCGCTATGGCACCACCATGCGCGCCCTCGCTCGCCTCTGGCCGGGACGGGCTACGGCGGTGGCCGATCTGGCCGAGCTGCCAACTGACAAAGGATCGCGTCTGGCCGCGGCGCTCGACGGCGGGTTCCAGGCGATGCTGGGGCTCGCGGAGGGTGCGAGCGATGCGACCCTCGTGCCCTTCGCGCTCGGTCGGGCGCGGTGGCTCGGCGATCCCGGCGAGGCGCGACGCGTGCGGGCCGTCCGTGACGAGGCAACCGGCTCCGTCAGCGTGTTCCTTCTGGACGAGGGCGGCGTCACGCTCATGGCCATGGAGGGAATCGCGACGCGGCCGGCCGCACGCCCCGGCACCGACGTGACCTTCCTGCGACCCCTGTGGCGCGAACGGCCCCTGAGCGAGGCAGCCTCGGCGCACGGCTCGGCGCTGATCCTCCATGCCCCAGGCGCCGAGGCCGGAGGCGGTGGCGCTGCGCGATCTCCACGGCGCCGGCGCGGCTTACGTCGTGACGATCGGGGGCGATCTCCCGGCCTCACCGGTCGATGCCGTCTACTACCTCGACCGCCCGGACAGCTCAGGCGCGGATTGGGCCCTGGCCGCCGAGCGTGCGGCGCAGCGCTTCGTCGCTGCGGTGCAGTCACTGGCACGAGCCGGGTTCCTGACGAAAGCACGACGCTTCGTTATCGGGACCGTGGGTGCGGCGGCGATCGGGTCCGACGCGACGGCGGATCCGCGCCTCGCGCCGATCGTCGGCCTCGGCAAGGTGCTGGCACGCGAGCATCCGCATCTGGCGGTGGCCCTTGTCGACCTCGAGCCGGGGACGAGCCCCGAGCTCATGGCCCGGCATCTGGTCGAGGAGCCGGGCGCCGCGACGCCGCGCGAGGTGGCGTGGCGCGCCGAGCGGCGCTGGGTGCGGTCGCTGGCGCTTGTCGACGCGCCTGCGGCTGTGGGCCTGCCGCTGCGGGAAGGCGGCGTCTGCCTGATCGTGGGAGGGGCCGGCGGCATCGGCCAGCTCGTGGCCGAGCATCTGATGCGCACGCGACGTGCTCGTATCGCGCTCATCGGTCGACGGCCTGAGCCATCGGGCGTGGTTGCGGATCTCGTCGCTCGCGCTGGTGGTGGCGAGGCGCTTTATGTGCAGGCCGACGCCACCGATGCAGCCGCCATGCGCGCGGCGGTCGCCTCGGTCGAGGGCCGCTGGGGGCGTGTCGACGCGGCCATCCATTCGGCCCTCGTCCTCGACGACCGCAGCCTGCTTCGGCTGGATGCCGAGAGCCTCACGCGTGCCATGGCGCCGAGGGCTGCGGGCGCCATGGCGCTCGCCGATGCGCTCTCGGGCTCGAGCCTCGATTTCCTCGCCTTCTTCTCATCGGCCAACGTGCTCGCGGGCGCCCCCGGCCAGGGCAACTATGTGGCCGGCACCGCCTTCATGGATGCCTTCGCCGAGCACCTTCGCAGGCGCTCGTCATTCCCGGTCCTCACGATCAACTGGGGTCTTTGGGGCGAGGTCGGCGCCGTCAAGGACGAGCAGGTCCAGCAGCGCCTGATCCGCGAGGGCATTTTTCCGATCAGCCCCGGCGAAGGCTTGGCCGCGCTGGACATGGCGGGCGCGCTGGGCTCGGCGCAGATCGCCGCCGTCAAGCTTTCGTCGGAGAGGCTTGCGGAGTTGATGGGCGAGCGCTCCTCCACGGAGACGTCGGGCTCGCTCGCTGATCTGATCGCGCAGGAACAAGGGCCGGACGACGTGGTGGCGGCGCAGAAGCTGCTCCGCCGGTTGGAGCGCTGGGCGCTGGTGACGCTGGCGATGCAGCTTGCGGAAGGCGCCTCGATCGCGAAGGGCCGTCCTCTCACGCCGGAAGCCCTGCGCCGGGCGATTGGCGTGGCGCCCGAGCGGGTCTCGCTGCTCGAGGCCCTGATCGATGCGCTTGCCGAAGCGAGGCTCGTCGACACCAGCGACGGCCTGCGCCGATGGAGCATGGCTGCCGATGAGCTGCGCCGCGAGCTGGCCGAGCTGGAGCGCGAGCTCGAGCGGGAAGCCGAGGCAGCGCCGTGGCTCGCGGGGCCGCGGCGTCTCCTGGAGCGGTGTCTTGCGAGCTATCCCGAGCTACTGCGGGGCAAGGCAGATCCGGTGGCGGTGCTGTTTCCCGGCGGATCGCTCGACCTCGTGGAAGGGGCCTACGCCGGCAATCCCGTGTCCGACCATTGCAATGCGGTGGTCGCGCGCGTGGCCGCAGCGGAGATCCGTGACCGAGGCCGCGAGCGGCCGCTCACGCTTCTCGAGGTCGGGGCCGGGACGGGGAGCGGGGCGGCGCCGCTGATCGAGGCACTGGGCCCGAGCGGCGACAGCGTTCGGTACCTCTATACGGATGTCTCGGCCGTGTTCCTCAGGCGAGGTGAGGCTCGCTTCAAGGGCCGTCTGCCGGCGATCGAGTTCAAGATCTATCGATCTCGAGCGGGAGCCCGAGGCGAATGGGCTCGCCGCCGGTGCGGCCTGGACATCGTCGTGGCAACCAATGTGCTCCACGCCACGGCAAGCGTTGCCGGCACGCTCGAGCGGCTTGCGACGCGCGCTCGCGCCGGGCGGGCTCCTCGTCATCAACGAGGTCACGACCCGGCAGGTCTTCGGCACGCTCGTCTTCGGCCTCACGGAAGGCTGGTGGCGCGGTGCCGCCGAGGCGGACCGGATCGCCGGGAGCCCGCTGCTCGACCGGACGACCTGGGAGCGGCTGCTGAGGGACGCAGGGTTCGAGATCGTCGGCCGCCATGCGATCGGCCTCGAGGGCCAGGAGGCCCAGAGCGTCATCGTGGCGCGCCGGCATGGCCTGGACGTGCCGAAAGCGGTCGATGAGCCGATCCAGACGACTGCCACGCCGAAGGCCGAGGCTGTTCTCCCCCACCTGCGGGCGCTTTTTTCAGACGTCCTGAAGGTCGATCCGGCGGAGCTTCGGCAGGACGAGACCTTCGAGCGCTATGGGCTCGAATCGCTTTCGGCCGTCGAGATCCGCGACCGGCTGGAGCGGGACGTGCCGGGCCTGCCGGCGACGCTGCTGTTCGAGCACAACACGCTGGGCCGGCTCTCGCGCCATTTGGTGGAGGCGCATCCCGACTCGGTGGCGAGGATGGTGGGCGAGCCTGCTGCGATCGCGCCCGCTCCCGCTCCCGCGGCGCCTGGGCCGGTGGCAGCGGCACCTCTGAGGGAGGTCTCGTCGGCGTCGCTCGAGCCGATCGCCGTGATCGGCATGGCGGGACGCTATCCCGGCGGCGAGACGCTGGAGGCCTTCTGGCAGACGCTGGTGGAGGGTAGGAGCGCCATCACGGAGGTGCCGCCCGAGCGCTGGGATGTCGCCGCCAGCTTCCGACCCGAAGGTGGCGCGGAGGATGTCGCCTACACCAAGTGGGCGGGCTTCATCGGTGACGTCGACAAGTTCGATCCGCTCTTCTTTCGCTTGGCGCCGCTCGAGGCCGAGGTCATGGACCCGCAGGAGCGCCTGTTCCTCGAGACGGCGTGGGCGGCGGTCGAGGATGCCGGCTACACGCCGGAGCGGCTGAAGGCGAGCGCTGCGGACGAGGCCGGCGAGTCGGGCGATGTGGGCGTGTTCGTGGGCGTGATGAACGGCGCCTATCAGTGGCTGGCCGCCGAGGCCTGGGCCTCGGGTCAGGCAGGGGGAGGCGCCTCGTCCTATTGGTCCATCGCCAACCGCGTCTCTTATCTTCTCGACCTCACCGGGCCCAGCATGGTGGTCGACACGGCCTGCTCCGCGTCGCTGTCGGCGCTGCATCTGGCGTGCGAGGCCATCCGTCGCGGCGACTGCCGGGCCGCGATCGTGGGGGGCGTCAACCTCATCATCCATCCGCGTCAGCTCGTGAATCTCGAGCCAGGCCGGCATGGTCTCGCGGAGCGACGAGTGCAGGGTGTTCGGCGAGGGCGCCGACGGCTTCGTCGATGGCGAGGGCGTGGGTGCCGTCGTCCTGAAGCCCCTATCCCTCGCCGAGCGCGACGGCGACCGGATCGAGGGGCTGATTCTCGGCACGGCCGTGAACGCTGGCGGCAAGACCGGGGGCTACACCGTTCCGAGCCCGGCGGCCCAGGCAGGTGTGGTCCGGCGGGCGCTGCGGCGCTCCGGCCTCGACGCCGGCGCGCTCGACGCCATCGAGGCGCATGGCACGGGCACGGCGCTGGGCGATCCGATCGAGATCGCGGGGCTTCGGGAGGCGTTGGCCGGACGTGCAGGCGAGCCCTGCATGGTCGGGACGCTGAAGTCGAATATCGGGCACCTGGAATCGGCCGCCGGCATTGCCGCGCTGACAAAAATGCTGCTGCAGCTCCGGCATGAGACCCTGGCGCCATCGCGCCATGCGGCGACGCCGAGCCCGCTGATCGATCTGGGTGGCGTGCTCGAGCTTCCGGCCAAGGCCACGCCTTGGCCGGCGGGAGGATCCGGCGGCCGGCCGCGTCGCGCCGGCATCAGCTCCTTCGGTGCGGGCGGTGCCAACGCGCATGTGGTGATCGAGGAGGCGCCCGTGCGTCTGGCGCCTCTGCCGATGACGGCACAGCCTGAGCTGGTCATCCTCTCTGCCCGCAACGAGGAGCGGCTTCGCGCCTACGCCACACGGCTGAGGGACGCGCTGGACCGCCCGGACGTCGTAGCGGCCGGCCTCGCGGGCGTCGCGCACACGTTGCGCGTGGGCCGAGTGGCGCTCGACCACCGGGTGGCGTTCGTCGTCGCCTCCCTGGACGAGCTGCGGGCGCGGCTGGATGAGCTTGCGGAAGGACGGAGCCTGGGAGCGGGCGGACGCCAGGGAGTGGCCCAGCCAAGCGAGGCGACGCGCATCTTGAGCGAAAGCGCCGAGGGCCGCGCCGTCGTCGAGGGGCTGTTGCGGCGCAGGGACCTGGGAGAGCTCGCGAGGCTCTGGTGCGAGGGTGTGAGCATTCCGTGGCAACGGCTCGCGGGTGACAGCCCGGCGGCGCCTGTGCGGCTGCCGACCTATCCCTTCGCGCGGGAGCGCTACTGGCTCTCCCCGGCCAAGCCCGTCGCTGTTCCGCGACGGGTGGAAAATGATGTGCGGGAGGCTGAACAAGCCTCCGTGACCCGGCTGCTCGCGCGCCGCTGGCGCGAGGCGGATTCTGCCGTCGGGGACAGGTCGGCGGACGCGGATACCCTGGTCGTGCTGGGCACCGACAAGGCCCTTCTGACGGCGCTCGAGAGTGCCAGCGATCGTCCGATCCTGTCGTTCCCGGTGGACAGCTCACCTTCGGACGACGCTTTGGAAGCACTCGTGACCGGCATCCTCAGGGTCGCGCCGAGAGTGCCGAGGATCATCGACGTCACGGGATGGCAGGCGGCAACGTCGAGCACGATCGTCGATCAGGCCATGCTGCTGGGCGTGCTCCAGCGGCGCTTGCCGGCAGGTGCCAGCGTCCTTCGGGTGATGCAGGCAGGGAGCTGCCATGCTGCCGGAGCGGTGGCGCTGACCCGATCGGCGGCGCTCGAGCGGGACGATGTCGATCTCCGCGTGCTGAGCGTCGCGGACGAGCCCGAGGCGGCGGACCTCCTGGCCCTTTGCGTGCGCGAGCTCGGCGCGCGCGATCCGGAGGTTCTGGTCCGCGATGGGCGGCGTCACGTGCCGTCGCTCGTGGAGGTTCCGGAAGCCGGCAGCGCGGGTGCGGTGTCGTTCCGTCGGGGCGGGACGTATGTCCTTGTCGGCGGCCTCGGCGAGGTCGGACAGGCGCTGGCTGAGGCGCTGGTCGGCCTCTATCAGGCGCGCGTTGCCATCATCGGGCAGGCGGCCGCTCGAAGAGCTGGGCGGGGCGCTCGATCGAATCCTGCGTGTCCGCGCCGGAGTCCGTCCACTACGAGGCGGCGGACGTCGCCGACATCGGGTCCCTCCAGAGCGCGATCGCCCGCATCCGCGCGCGCTTCGGGAAGATCGACGGTGTCATGCACATGGCGCGCAGCGTCGTCGACGGGCCGCTCGGCACCAAGTCGCGGGACGAGGTCGAGCGGGTGCTGGCGGCCAAGATCGAGGGTACGGAGAACCTCGATCGGGCGCTCGCCGGCGACCCGCCGAGCTGGCTCGTCCTGTTCTCGTCGCTCGCATCCTGGGCCGGCCTCGCGGGCGGCGCCGACTATGCTGCGGCCTGCGGCTATCAGGACGCCTTTGCGGAGGAGCGTGCCGCCAAGGTGGCGCGCGGCGAGCGCGGCGGCAGGACCCTTTCGGTCTGCTGGCCGCAATGGGCCTATGACGCGTTTCTCGACGACGCCAAGCGGGCGAGGCTGACGGATATGGGCTTGGCGCCGCTGGATGCGGCGGAGGGATTGCGGGCGCTGGATCGGGCGATCGCTTCCGGCGAGTCCTCGCTGGCCGTGCTCCACGGTAGCGACGACGGCATCGACGCGCTGATAGGAGGCTTCGCCGGCCCATCCTCGAGCGATGATGCCGCTTTCCTCGAGGAGCTGCGTGGCCTGTCGCCCGAGGAGCGCGCCGCCTATCTCGACTATCTGGGTGGTGAGCCGGAGGCGGCACAGGCAGCGGAGGAGACGCAGGCTCGGCCCGATGCAGGCCAACGCGTCAATGGCACGAGCCATCCGCTGGTCAACGGCAAGGGTCTCGAGGAGACCGTCGCCGATACCTTCACCGAGTATCTGAAGGTGCGGCCGGATCGCTTCACCGATTGTGGCCTCAACTCGATCAAGGCGCTCCACATCGCCGACCGCCTCGAGAAGCGCCTCGGCCTGAAGGTCGATCCCGCCATGTTCATCGAGCATCCGACGCTTGCGGAGCTCTCCAGCGCGCTTCGGGCGCGGCGCGATGCCGGGGCCGGACTTGCGGGAGGCTCGCCATGAGAACCGGCGCGGAAGGCTCCGAGCAGGTCCTGCTCGATCTCTGGAAGCGCCGGCGACATGGAGGAGTCATGCGGCCGGCGGAGTTCGCCCGGCGCGCTCATGCGGCAAGCGCGACGCGTGCGGGAAGCGATGCTGCTGCAGGCCTGCGGTTCGGCCTGATGTTCTTCTCGGCCCCGGCGCCCGAGGCCGGCAGCGGCGCCTCCTATCGTCTCGTCCACGAGGCCGCGCGCATCGCCGACGAGGGCGGCCTCGATGCCATCTGGCTGCCGGAACGGCATTTTCATCGGTTCGGCGGGCCCTATCCAGATCCTGCCGTCCTTGCCGCCTCGCTGGCACCGCTGACGCAGCGGATCAGGCTGCGGTCGGGCAGTGTCATCGTCACGCTCGATAGCCCGCTGCGCATCGCCGAGAAGTGGGCGATGGTCGACAATCTGTCGGGCGGCCGGGTGGAGCTGGGCGTCGGCGCCGGCTGGAGCCCACGCGATTTCGTGCTGGCGCCCGACAGCTTTGCCGACGTGAAAGCGCTCTTCCGCGAGCGGCTCGAGCAGGTCCGTCGGCTGTGGCGGGGCGAGACGCTGGCGTTCCGTGATGGGCGTGGCGAGGAGGCATCGGTCGGCGTCTTCCCACGGCCGGTCCAGACGGAGCCGCCGATCTGGGTCGCGACAACGGGGAGTGCCGAGACGTTCCGCTGGGCGGGCGCCCAGGGCCATGGAGTCCTCACGATGCTGCTCGGCGGCACGCTCGAGGACGTCACACGCAACACCGCGCTCTACCGGGAGGGCAGGCGGGAGGCCGGCCTCGATCCGGAAGGAGGCCGCGTCGCTCTCATGCTGCACACGCTCGTCCACGACGACGAGAAGCGCGTGCGCGAGGCCGTCCGCGAGCCCTTCACCGACTATGTGCGCAGCGCCCTCGATTCGCAGCGCCATGCAAGCGAGGAGGGCCGCAAGCTCACGCCCGAGGAGCGTGAGAAGATGGTGGCCTTCGCCTACCATCGCTACACCGAGACGGCGGCACTGTTCGGTCGGCCCGAAAGCTGCGAGGCGCTGCTCCACCGCGTCGCGGCGGCGGGGGTCACCGAGGTCGCCTGTCTCGTCGATTTCGGCGTGCCGGAGGAGCTGGCCCTCGAGGGGGTCGAGCGGCTGGCGCGGATGGCGCAGGCGCGCGGCGTCGCGACGTCGGCCCCCAGGACGTCCACCACCCCCCACGCGGCCGCGGCGCCGCCGACAGCCGAGCCGGTGGCCATCATCGGCATGGCGGGCCGGTTTCCCGGCGCCGCCGATCCGGATGTGTTCTGGGAGAACGTCGTCGCCGGCGTCGAATCGCTGACACCACCGCCCGCGGGGCGCCGGCCCACTGACAAAAAAGCGGCGCTGGGGCTCGGTGGGTTCATCGACGGCATCGATCTTTTCGAGCCGCAGCTTTTCCGGATCGCCCCGGCCGAGGCGGCCGTGATGGACCCGCACCAGCGGCTGATGCTCGAGGCTGTCCGCTCGGCGCTCGAGGATGCCGGCCTTGCCCCGGACCAGACGCGTGGCCAGCCGGTCGGCGTCTTCGTCGCGATGTACGCAAATGGCTGGGCGGCGCGCGGCTCGGGGTCCGCCGAGGAGCTGGACCCGCTGGCCGTCACCGGCAGCGTTCGCTCGATGACGGCCAACCGCGTCTCTTTCGTCTTCGACTGGTCCGGCCCCAGTGAGCTTGTCGACACGGCCTGCTCCAGCGGGCTCGTGGCGGTCCATCGGGCGGTCCAGGCGCTGCGCTCGGGCGAGTGCACGATGGCGGTGGCCGGCGGTGTGAGCCTTCTGCTCGCCGACGAGGAATCGGCGGGACTGCGCGAGCTGGGCGTGCTGTCGCCCGACGGCCGCTGCCGGGCATTCGACGGTAGCGGCAGCGGCCAGGCGCGCGGCGAGGGGGTGGGGGCCGTGGTCCTCAAGAAGCTCGCCGATGCCCAGCGCGATGGCGATCCGATCCACGCCGTCATCCGCGGCACCGCCGTCAACCACAGCGGCGGTCGATCGGCCTCGCCGACCCTGCCGCATGCCGGCAGGCAGGCCGAGTGCATCCTCGCTGCATGGCGATCGGCGGGCGTCGGGCCGGGTGATGTCGGCTACATCGAGGCGCATGGGGCAGGGACGGCAGCGGGCGATCTCGTCGAGCTCAAGGCCTGGACGCTTGCGCTGGAGAGCCTGGCCGAGGCTGACGAGGCCGGGGCGCCGGACATGGTGATCGGCTCGGTCAAGCCCAACATCGGCTCGCTCGACGCCGCCGGTGGAATCGCTTCGCTCGTGAAGGCCGTGCAGGCCCTGCGTCACCGCCGGCGGCCACCGCTCATCAATTTCGAAGGGTTGGATGAGGAGGGGCCATCGCCGGCGGCACAGCTTCGCTTCGCCAAGGAGCCGGGCGACTGGCCGGCGCCCGTGCGCCCGGACGGACGAGCCGCACCGAGACACGCCGCGGTGCACGCCTATGGCCTGGGCGGGGTCAATGCGCACGTCGTGCTGGCGGAGCCACCGCCCTTGGCGGCCGCCTCCGCGGCAGAGCATGCCGAGGTCGTCGTCGTCTCGGCGCGGACCGTGGAATCGCTGAGATCGGGCCTCGAGCGGCTGCGCCATGCGCTTACCGCCGGGAGCGAGGCGCCACGGCTGGCCGATGTCGCCTACACACTGCGGGTCGGACGCGAGGCGATGGCACGGCGCTGGGCGACCGTCGCACACAGCGCGGCCGAGCTGGTCTCGACCATCGACGCGTGGCTTGCCGGCAGGCCCGCCCGGGTCATGGCGGACGGGGCGGACAAGATCGAGGCAGCGTCAGACCCTGTCGACGCGGCGGCCTGGGCGGTGGCGCAGAGCTTCGTCGCTGGTGGCAGGCCCGATTGGACGGCGCTGATGAACGGCCACGGGGCGCGGCGCATCCACCTTCCGGGCTACGCCTTCTCGCCGCAGCGCTTCCCGCTCGATCCTGCCGAGGCAGGCGAGAACGCTGCGGCGCCGGGTAATCCCGTCGCCGACTTCTACAATTTCGTCACGCGGGCAGAGCAGCTGGACGAGGACGAGGTCTATCTGACGCTGGCGCCCTTCCCGGAGATCGTCGAGGGCTTCTCCTGGACCAGCACGATCCAGGACCCGGAGAGGCACCCGGCGCACCACGCGATGTTGCTGGCCCGGCAGCGCGAGATGCGCGCGGTGATGCTGGCGAACGTCGACTTCGAGCGTGTCGCGCACGTCCACGACATCGGGTGCGGCCTCGGCAGCGATCTGATCGTGTTGGCCCGCCGGCACCCGCATCTCACGGCCAGCGGCTATACCCTCTCGGAGGCCCAGGCGGCGGCTGCCACCCAGCGCATCGCCCGACGGGGTCTCGCCGAGCGCGCCCGGGCTTTCTGCCGGAACAGCGCGAAAGAGCCTTTGCCGCGCAAGGCCGACCTCGTGATCGGGGTCGAGGTAGCGCATCACGTCGAGGACAAGGACGGGCTCTTCGCCAATATCCGGGCAGGGCTTTCGGACAGCGGCAGGCTCGTTCTGGCCGACACCATCGCAGCAACGGTGGCACCGATAGCCTTGGCCGAGGTCGGCTCCTTCACCTGGCCGAAGGAGGACTATGCGGCGCTCTTCGCGCGCCACGGCCTCGAGATCACGACCTGCATCGATGTCTCGCAGGAGATCGCGAATTTCCTTCACGATCCGGGCCTGGACGCCATGCTCGAGCGGGAAGCCGCGGCGGCCGTCCGGGCGGGGCGGGACGAGGGCGTCGATCTCGCCGTGAAGGTGCAGCGGTCCTGGGAC
This sequence comes from uncultured Alphaproteobacteria bacterium, assembly GCA_963735065.1. Taxonomy (GTDB): domain Bacteria; phylum Pseudomonadota; class Alphaproteobacteria; order Geminicoccales; family Geminicoccaceae; genus CAVTJL01. The sequence continues at coordinate 406,070 of CAVTJL010000004.1, forward strand.
GCCTTCGGCGAGGCGCTGCGCACGGGCCTTGTCCACTACGTCCTCGTCGAGGCGGTGCCCTCGACCGATCCGACCCGCGCGCTCGCGCAGAACCGCCAGCAGGTGGGCCTCTCATGATTCCCTATACGCGCCGCGTGCAGCAGCTCGGGCTCGAGGCGGCGTCCCCCGCCGAGCCGAACCTCGCGGCCCGCATCCGGGAGATCCTGGCCTCGGTGCTGGGGATGGCCGAGGGCGACCTCGATACGTCGATCACCTTCGCCGATCTCGGCACGACCTCGCTTTTGGGCGTCCGCTTCCTCGACAGGATCAACCGGACTTTTGGTCTTCGCCTGGGTGTGGAGTCGCTCTTCGAGAATCCCACGCCCGCGGCCTTCGCGGCGCTCGTCCAGCGCTCCGGCCCGGCGCGCCCGGCAGCGCCGGAGCTCCGCGTCGTGAGCCGCGAGGAGCTGCCGGCGAAGGGCATCGCGATCATCGGGATGGCCGGGCGCTTCGGCAGCGCCTCGAGCGTCGGTGAATTCTGGCGGTCCCTCGAGGCCGGTCGCTCGCTGGTGCGCGAGGTGCCGTCCGAGCGCTGGTCGGCAGCCCAGCACTGGGACCCGGAGCCCGGCAAGCCGCTCCGCACGATCAGCAAGTGGGGCGCCTTCCTCGAGGGCATCGACCGCTTCGATGCCGACTTCTTCAGTATCTCGCCCAAGGAAGCTGCGGCCATGGATCCGCAGCAGCGCCTGTTTCTGGAGCAGGCCTGGCTGGCGCTCGAGAATGCGGGCTATCCCCAGGGCAGCCTCAAAGGCCGGCAGGTCGGCGTCTATGTGGGCGCCTCCTCCTCGGGCTACGAGGCCACGGTCGGCGCCGCCGACCGTGCCGCCGATGCCTACCTCATGACCGGCAACCTCGCCTCGCTGCTGGCCTCGCGGATCGCCTATTTTCTCGACCTTCGCGGGCCGGCGCTGACGATCGACACGGCCTGCTCGAGCGCGCTCGTCGCCGTGGATCTGGCGCGCCAGGCATTGGAGCGCGGCGAGATCGAGATGGCGCTGGTGGGCGGCGTCAGCCTCTTCCTCGACGAGAAGCCTTTTCTTCTCATGAGCCGGGCCGGGATGCTGGCGGCCGACGGCCGATGCAAGTCGTTCGACGCACGGGCGGACGGCATCGTGCTGGGCGAGGCCGTGGGTGCCGTGATCCTGAAGCCGGTGGCGAAGGCGCTGGCGGACGGCGACCGGATCGACGCCGTCATGCTCGCCTCGGGCACCAATCAGGACGGCCACAGCAACGGCATCACCGCGCCCAACTCCGAGGCTCAGGCGGAGCTGATCCGCACGGTCGTGGCGCGCGCCGGCGTGCCCGCCTGGTCGGTCGGCTATGTGGAGGCTCACGGGACAGGGACCCCGCTCGGCGATCCGATCGAGCTGGCCGGGCTGCGCGGTGCCTTCGGGCCTCGGCCGGAGGGAGCGCAGGCCTGCCGCATCGGCACCGTGAAGACGAACCTGGGGCATACGTCGGAGGCGGCGGGGCTCGCGGGACTCGTGAAAGCCGTTCTCAGCCTCAAGGCGCAGATGCTTCCGCCCTCGCTGAACTTCGAGAAGCCGAACGAGCAAATCGACTTCGGCGACGGCGCCTTCGTCGTGAACGATCGGCTCGAGCGCTGGGAGCCAACCGACAAGAGCCCGAGACGGGCGGGCGTCAGCGCGTTCGGCCTCGCGGGGACGAATGCCCATGCGGTGCTGGAGGAGGCACCGGCGGCGGCTTCTTCGGCCTCGAGCGGCCCCGTCCTGATCGCCCTCTCGGCCAGGAGCCCGAAGGCTCTGGCGCAGCGTGCCCAGGAGCTTGCAGCCTGGATCGAGGCGGAGGGCACAAGCGTCGATCTCGGCGACCTCGCCTGCACGCTGCTCGTCGGCCGCACCGCCTTCGCGCATCGCGCGGCCTTCGTGGCCAAGGATCGCGCGGCGCTTCTGCGAGGGCTGCATGCGCTCGGATCGGAGACGGCCGATCCCATGATCGTCGCTGGACGTGTCGGCCGCGGCGAGGCGGACCCGACCCGTGACGTGACGGCTGAGCGCCTGATCGCGAATGCCGGTGCCCGAGCCGATGCCGACACGCTCCAAGAGCTTGCGCGCGCCTATGTCGAGGGCGCCGCGCCGGACTGGCGAGGGCTTATGCCCGGCCGCCGGCGGACCCTCGATCTGCCGGGGTATCCTTTCGAGCGGGCGTCCCATTGGCTGACGCGTCGTGGCGAGGCGCAGGCGGGTCCGGTGGAACGCCTACTCTCGGCCGAGGACCCGGCGATCCGTGATCACCGGCTGGGCGGCAAGCTCGTGGCGCACGCGGCGGTGCTGCTCGAGCTGATCCGCGAGGCTGCATCCCGGAGCGGTGGCGTCACCGGACTGCGGCACGTGCGATGGCTGCGTCCTCTCGAGGTTCCGGAGGAGGGGACGACAGCCAGGGTCACGGTCGACGGTCTCGCCTGTGCCGTCGAGGCTGGAGGCGGCGGTCCGGTTGCCCAGGCGGTCGTGACGGCCGAGCCGCCGAAGGACAGTGCTGACATTCCGATCGCCGAGCTGCGCGGCCGGGCGGCGCGCCATCTGTCCAGGGACGATCTCGGCGGTGCCATGCCCGGCGTCGAGCTGGGTCCGACCTATCGGGGCTTCGACGAGGTCTGGCTCGGCCCGGATGAGGCGCTGGCTCGGGTGGCGGCGACGGGGCAACCCTGGCAGCCGGGCCTTCCACCCCGGGTCGTCGATGCGGCGATCCAGGCGGCGGTGGCGCTTCTGGCCCAGGGCGATGGCGCCCGGCCGCAGGCGCGGATGCCGGTAGGGCTCGATTCGCTGGACCTTCTGGGCGCGTCGGCATCGGGCGATGTCTGGATCCAGCTTCGGCGCGGTGCGGGAACGCCGACGGCACGCCACGAGGAGGTCGTCGACATCCGGGTCGCTGACGCGGAGGGCCGCGTCTGGCTCCGCCTGGACGGCTTTCGGCTGAGGAAGCTCGCCGGCACAACGGCAGCAGAGGCGGGCCATCTGGAGCCCGCTCCGCAGGAGCGCCCGCCGATGCGGCTGCTCGTGCCGACGCTCGTCGAGCGGCCAAGGCCGCGTCGCTCGCTGCCCCCGGCCCGACGGACCACGATCCTTGCTCCCGCCGAGGATGGCGGCCTGGGCGACAGCCTGGCGGAGGCCTCGGGCCAGGAGGTGGTCCGGCTTCCGACGACCGATGCCGCGGCGATCGCCTCCTGGGCAGAGCAGGTGGGCTCGGGCGAGCGGGTGTGCTTTCTGGACGTGGCCCCGCAGGACGAGGGCGGACCTCTGGCGCTGATGCGGCTTGTGAAAGCGCTGGTGTCGGCGGGTGCCGCCGCAAGGCCGATGGATCTCCTGGTCATCGGGCGGGGAAGCAGATCCGCCGCGACGATGGGTCTGGCGAAGGCCGTCTCGCGCGAGCTGCCGGCGTGGCGGGTTCGCCTCGTGAGCCTCGACGGCCCGCAGGGTCCCGACCTGGCTGCGCGGATCCTGGCAGAGCCGGGCGCGGCGACAGGCGAGCCGGTTGCCCTCGTGGGTCATAGACGCCTCGAGCACCGCCTCGTCGAGCCGGCCGCGGCGGCCGGGGGCAAGGGCCTCAAGCGCGGCGGCACCTATCTCATCATCGGCGGGATGGGCCGGGTCGGCCGCTCGGTCTCGGCGCATCTGGCCGAGCGCTACGGTGCCAACCTCGTCATCGTCGGCCGCAGGCCCATGCGCTCCGAGACCGAGTCGCTTTTGGCGGCTTGGCAGCGGGGTGGCGGCTCCGCGATCTACCGTGCAGCGGACGTGACCCAGCGGGAGACGCTCGAGGCCGTCGTGGACGAGGCAAGAGCACGCTTCGGTCGTATCGACGGCGTCATCCAGGCGGTCGTCGACCCGGTCTTCGGGCCGATCGCCCAGACGGTCGAGCGTGAGCTCACGGGCTCGCTCGCCGTCAAGACCCGGGGTCTGGTGAACCTGGACGAGGCCACAGCGGGCCTCGACCTCGACTTCATCGCGATCTTCTCCTCGATCGGCGCGTTTGCGAGCTTTCCGGGCAACGTCAACCAGAGCAGCTACTGCGCGGGCTGCTCGTTCGAGGCCGCCTATGCCGAGGACATGGCGCGGCGCGGTCGGCCGGCGCGGCTGATTCACTGGGGCCTCTGGCAGAGCGACGCCTACCGCGCCGACCTTTTGAAGGAGGTCGAGGCGCAGGGCACGCTCACCCACACGGTCGAGGAAGGGCTGTTCGGTCCTCGAGCGGATCCTGGCCGAGGGGCGCGGTGCGCGACGGTAGCCGCCCGGCTGGCGCCTCAGGTCTGGCAGGCCATGGGCGAGGCGGCGCCGGCCTTCGGATCAGGGGCTCTTGGCGCGTCGCTCGATGCGGCGTTGGCCGTGCGGCAGACGACGGCGCCGATGGATGCGCCGGAGGCCGAGAATGCGGTCGAGGCGCTGATCCTCGCCGGCGTCGCGGACGCCTTCCGCCTGCGCGGCCTGCTGCCGGCGGTGGGCGGGAGCACGACACTCGATGCGATCGCCGCGGCATGGCCAGCCCTGCCGCGCCATCGAAGGCTTCTCGAGGCTCTGGTCGACATCCTGGCTCGCGGCAAGGTCGTCAGCCGCGCCGGGGACAGGATCGTTGTGAGCGAGCTGCCGCGTGCGTCCGACCTCGACGCTGCGAGAGCGCGTGTTGCCGACGCACCGGGCGCAGCTCCCGCGCTCGCGCTCTTGGATGCGTGTCTCGGCGCGCTGCCGGGGGTCGTCGCCGGCGAGATCCAGGGCACCGACGTGCTCTTCCCCGGCGGCAGCATGGAGCGGGTGGCGGCGCTCTACGCCAACCAGCCGACGCTCGCCTATTGCGGGCGCCTCGTCGCGTCGTCCGTCGTCGCAGCCCTCGGCGAGCTACAAAAATCGGGGCGGGAGCGACCGGTCATCGTCGAGGTCGGCGCCGGCACCGGCTCGGCCACGGGCGAGGTGCTTTCCGCCATCGAGGCCGCCGGGCTCGCGGTCGAGTATCACTATACCGATGTCTCGCCGGGCTTCGTCCGTCATGGCAAGGCGAGCTTCGCCGGCCCGGACCGGCACTTCCAGGTGCTCGACATCGAGAAGCAGCCCTCCGCCCAGGGCTTTGCCGCCGGCAGCGCGGACATCGTCATCGCGGTCAACGTTCTCCACGCCACGCGCGAGATCGACCGGACGCTCGCCCATGTGGCCGAGCTGCTGCGCCCCGGTGGTCTTCTGGTGCTCGACGAGCTGACGGCGCCCGACGACTTCGCGACCGTGACCTTCGGCCTGCTGGATGGCTGGTGGCATGGCACCGACCCCGACCGGCGCCTCGAGCATGGCCCGCTGCTGGACGTGCCTTCCTGGCAGGCGGCATTCCGGCGGGCCGGTCTCGAGGCCGGTGGGGCCGTCAGCGTGCCGGGCATCGACGAGCCTGAGGATTTTCCGCACAGCGTCCTCCTCACCGCCAAGGCCGGTGCTGCGGCCGCGGTCGCTCGTGCCACAGCGCCGGCTCCTGCCGCGCTGCCGGCGCCAAGAGCGGCTGTGCCGGCGGCGTCCTCCAAGTGCGACGTCGCGTCTGTCGTGCGTTGGGAGATCGCCAGCGCGCTCGAGCTGTCCGCGGAGCAGATCGAGGAGGATCGGCCTTTTGCGGAGCTCGGCGTCGATTCGCTCGTGGCGCCGCAGATCGCCGAGGCGCTGAACGGCGCCCTCGGGATCGAGCTGCGCTCGACCGACCTCTACAATTACGGGACGCTCGAGGCGCTGCTGGAGCACATCCGCGAGCGCTTTCCCGATGCGGCGCCGAAGGTCGTGGCCGATGAGGTCGCGCCAGCGGCACCTGCGGTGACGGAAGAGCCCATGGTCGCCCCGACGGTAGAGCCCACCGTCGCCGCCACCGATCGTCGGATCGCGATCATCGGCATGTCGGGCCGCTTTCCGGGCGCCCCGACGATCGATGCTTTCTGGGACCTCATCGCGAACGGGCGATCGGCAATCCGCGAGGTCGACCGGTTCGACCCGGCACCCTGGTTCGATGCCGAGCGCGGCCGTCCCGGCAAGGCCTACGCCAAGTGGGGCGGCTTCCTCGACGACGCCGATCGCTTCGATCCCGGCTTCTTCCGCATCACGCCGGCCGAGGCCGAGGTGATGGACCCGCAGCAGCGCGTGCTGCTCGAGGAGGCATGGCGGGCGCTCGAGGATGCGGGGCTGCCGCCCGACCGCCTGTCGGGTCGGCCCTGCGGCGTCTTCGTCGGCGCCTCGGCCAACAACTACAGCGCCCCGGCGGCGCCCAGCCTGCAGACGCTGGGCGCCTCGATGGCTATCCTCTCCGCCCGCGTCTCCTATTTCCTCAACCTGCGCGGGCCGGCGTTCCCGATCGACACCGGCTGCTCCTCCTCGCTCGTGGCGCTGCACCTCGCCTGCCGCAGCCTGATCGAGCGCGAGTGCGACACGGCGCTGGCGGCCGGCGTTTCCGTCAACCTCATCTCGCCCGAGATTTTTCTTTATCTCTGCAACTCCGGCATGGCCTCGCCCACCGGGCGCTGCCGCACCTTCGACGACAGCGCCGACGGCTTCGTGCCGGGTGAGGGCGTGGGCGTGCTGGTGCTGAAGCGGCTCGAGGATGCCCTGGCCGACGGGGACCGGATCGACGCCGTGATCCTGGGCACAGGCGTGAACCAGGACGGCCGGACGAGCGGGCTTACGGCACCCTCCGCCGCCTCGCAGACGGCGCTCGAGGTCGAGATCTATCGGCGCAATGGAATCGATCCGAAGACCATCACGCTGATCGAGGCGCACGGCACCGGCACGCCGCTGGGCGACCCGATCGAGATCGCGGCGCTCACGGATGCGTTCCGCGAGTTCACCGACGAGCGCGGCTTCTGCGCCATCGGCTCGGTGAAGACCAATATCGGGCACGCGATGTCGGCGGCCGGGATCGCCGGGGTCATCAAGGCGGCCCTCGCCCTGCGCGAGCGGACGCTGCCGCCGAGCCTGAATTTTTCGGCGGTCAACCGGCACATCGACCTGGCCGACAGTCCGTTCTCCGTGAGCACCGACAAGAGAGCCTGGGAGGTGAGCGGACCGCGGCGCGCGGCGGTCAGCTCCTTCGGCTTCAGCGGCACGAACGGCCATGTGGTGCTGGAGGAGGCGCCTGCTGGGGCGAGCGGATCGGCCGCGCCCGGCCCCTGGCTCTTCGCCCTCTCCGCCAAGACAGAGGCGGCGCTGAGGCGCCGGGTCGAGGGGCTGGCCGACTGGCTGACGGAACATCCGGATGTTGACCTCGACCAAGTGGCCAGGACGCTGTTGGTCGGCCGGACGCACTTCCGCCGCCGCGTAGCCTTTGTCGCCGACGGGCAGGGCGAGCTGTCGAGCCGGCTGCGCGACTGGCTGGAGGGCCGTGCGGCTTCCGCCGACCAAGGGCCTCTGGGCGAGATGGCGAGGGCCTACCTCGCGGGCGAGGCGGTCGACGCCGATGCCGTCTTCCCCGGCCGCCGCCCGCCGCTGCGGCTGCCGACCTATCCCTTCGAGCGCGAGCGCTACTGGGCCTTTGCGCCCGCATCGGCACCGACGCGGCCGCATCCCCTGATCGACCGAGAGGTCGATGGCGCCTTCGAGACCGTGCTCGAGCCGAGCCATCCGCTGCTGCGCGATCATCGCGTGCAGGGCCGGGCCATCCTGCCCGGCGTCGCCGTGCTGGAGCTGATGCGCGCCGCCGCCGAGCTGCGGCTCGGCCGTCCGGTTAGGGGCCTGAGCGACATCACCTGGACCGCGCCGGTGATGGCCACGGACGGCGGTGCTATCCGCCTTCGCACGACCGTCGAGGAGGTGCCCGACGGCCCCGCAAGCGTGACGGTGAGGGGATCTGCCGACACGCTCCACGCGAGCGCCCGCCTGCCGGTCTCCGCCGAATCCGAGACGGCGCTGCCTCAGGGTGGCCAGCTCGAAGCCGCGATCGAGACGACGATCAGCGGCGAGGAGCTCTATGCGCGGCTCGGCGAGGCAGGGTTTGCCTATGGCGCTGGTCTACGTGCCGTCCAAAAGCTGGCGATCGGCGCTGGTGGGGTGGTGGCCGATCTGGCGTTGCCGCCGGCAGCCGAGACATCGGGCTACGGGCTCGTGCCAGCCCTGCTCGACGGCGCGCTTCAGTCGGCGGCTGGGTTGGGGAGTGGGAGCGCCCAGGGTGGTACGACCAACGTCCCCTTTGCGCTCGATCGTGTCGAGCTGCTGAAGCCGCTGACCGGACCCTGCCGTGCCGCGGCGTCGCTCACCTCGCGCCCGGGCGATCCGGTGGTGCGCTTCGACATCACGCTGCGCGACGCCGCGGGCACGGCTCTCGTGCTGCTGCGGGGCCTCACGGCCCGGCCGCTTGCAGCGCCGGCCTCGACGACCAGCCGGACGCTGTTTTATGCGCCCCAATGGCAGCCGAAGCCGGGCACGGCAGGGCAGCCTTCCGCCCACTCGGTGCTCCTCCTCGCGGACGGCTTGGAGGTCGAGCCTTGGCGCCAGGCTCTCGCCGGACGCCGTGTCGTCGAGGTCGAGACCGGCGGCTCGATGCAGCGCCTTGGGCCGGACCGTTTCTCCATCGATCCGGACAGCCCGGCCGACTATGCAAAGCTCCTGAATGAGGTCGCCCCTGACGGGCCGATCGACGTGGTGCTTCTCGGGGGTGGCGCCGCGGCGGACGGACGAACGCTCGCCGGAGCGATGGCGAGCCTCGATCCCAGGCGGCTTCTGGGCCAGCTCGCACAGATCGCGCGTCTCCTCGCCAGAGGCGGCCGCGAAGGCTCGCGGATCGTCGCCGCCTGCCCGGCGCCGGCCAGCCGTGCCGCCGCAGGATTCTGCCGCAGCGTGATGAGCGAGGCGCCGGCGCTGCGCTGCCGCGTCGTCGAGACGGCGGCGCCAACGCCGGAGCAGGTCGCAGGCGAGCTTCTCCTCGATGACGGCACGCTGGTCCGTCACGAGGGTGGCCAGCGCCTCGTCGCCGGCCTTGCCGCCGTGCAGCCGAGCCAGCCGGCCGCGCCGCTTCGTGCTGGTGGCGTCTACGTCCTCACGGGCGGCCTGGGCGGGCTCGGGCTGCTGTTCGCACGGCACCTCGCCGAGACGGTTCCAGGCGTAAAGCTCTGTCTCATCGGGCGGTCGGGACCGACGGACCAGACGGCTGCCCAGCTTGGCGAGATCGAGGAACTGGGCGCCGAGGTCCTTTTGATCAGTGCCGATGTCGGTGACCCCTCTGCCATGCGGCAGGCGCTGACGACGGTCCGCCGCCAGCTCGGCGCCATCAACGGCGTGCTGCACATGGCGGGTGTGTTGCGCGACGCCTTCGTGCAGGCCATCGAGCCCGGCGATCTAGACGAGGTCTGCCGCCCAAAGACAAAAGGCGCCATCATCCTCGACCATCTGACCCGCGAGGATGATCTCGACCTTTTTGTTCTCTTCTCCTCGACTGCCGCGGAGCTGGGCGTGCCGGGGCAGGGTGCGTACGCCGCCGCCAACGGCTTCCTCGACGGCTTTTCGGTCTGGCGGGAGGAGGCACGCGCGCGCGGCGAGCGTCGCGGTGCCACGGTCTCCATCAACTGGCCACTGTGGGAAGCCGGCGGCATGAGCCCCGATGCGGCCGTCCGCGACGCGCTCGATCGCTTTGCCGGCATCCGGCCGATGCCCGCCACCCTCGGGCTCGAGACGTTCGACAAGGCGCGAACCCTGGGATGCGCACAGGTGACGGTGCTCCATGGGAGTGCCGAGCGGCTTTCCGCCTTCGTTGCGGCCGGCGCCGGGCTCGCGCACGCATCCTCGCCCGCCGCAGCACCTGCCCCGAGCGGGCCCGAGCTCTCGGTGGAGGACTATCTGCGCGGCGTCCTCAACCGGATCAGCAAGCTGCCGGTCGAGCGCATCGATGCCGAGGAGACGTTCAACTCCTTCGGCATCGATTCGATGATGGCGGTGCGCCTCACCGGCGCGCTCGAGGAGGATCTGGGGCCGCTGCCAAAGACGCTGTTCTTCGAGCATCGCAACCTGGCCGAGCTGTCGGAGCGGTTGCGGCGCACTCATGGCGATGCGCTGGACCGGCGACTGGCCGCGGCGGCGCCTGCTGCGAGCTCACCTGAGCCGACGGCTCCAGCCACGGTGGCGCGCGCGACGGAGCCGCCAGCGGTCCGGCCAGCCCGGGAAGCCGACGATCGCATCGCCGTCATCGGGGTCAGCGGCATCTATCCCATGGCGTCCGATCTCGAGAGCTTCTGGGCGAACCTGGAGGCCGGTCGCGACTGCATCACCGAGATCCCGGCCGAGCGCTGGCCGCTCGAAGGGTTCTATGATCCCGACCGCAGCAATCCGCGCACGAGCTACGGCAAGTGGGGCGGGTTCATCGAGGGCGCCGATTGCTTCGATGCGCGCTTCTTCAAGATAGCGCCGCTCGAGGCCGAGACCATCGATCCGCAGGCGCGCAAGTTCATGGAGGTCGCCTGGGCCACCGTCGAGAATGCAGGCTACACGCGCGAGAGCCTGCTGGCCGGCGACCCGGCGCGGCGGGCTGGCGTCTTCGTCGGCGTGATGTATGGCGACTACCAGCTCTTCGGGCCCGAGGAGGCGGCGCGGGGCGGGCTCATTGGGCCCAATGCCGCCTATTGGAACATCGCCAACCGCGTCTCCTGGTTCATGGATTTTCGTGGGCCGAGCATGGCGATCGACACCGCCTGCTCCTCCTCGCTCAGCGCCATCCACATGGCCTGCGCCAGCCTGCGGGCCGGCGACTGCAGCGTCGCCATCGCGGGCGGCGTCAATCTGAGCGTGCATCCGAGCAAGTACTGGACGCTGAGCAAGGCCGGCATGCTGTCGAGCGACGGCCGCTGCCGGAGCTTCGGGGAAGGCGGCGACGGCTACGTGCCGGGCGAGGGCATCGGCGCGCTGCTCCTCAAGCCGCTGACAAGAGCGCTGGCCGATGGCGATCATGTCTACGGTGTGATCCTCGGCAGCAGCGTGAACCATGGCGGCCGTACCAACGGCTACACCGTCCCGAACGCACAGGCGCAGGGCGAGCTTGTCGTCGAGGCATTGCACAGGAGCGGCGTGGAGGCCTCCGACATCGGCTATCTCGAGGCGCACGGCACCGGCACGTCGCTGGGCGATCCGATCGAGCTTGCCGGTCTCTCCCAGGCCTTTGCCGGTGCGGCTCCCGGAAGCTGCCGCCTCGGCTCGGTGAAGTCGAACATCGGCCATCTGGAGTCGGCGGCGGGTGTCGCTGCCGTAACGAAGGTGCTGCTCCAGCTCGAGCATCGCCAGCTCGTCCCGACGCTTCATGTCGAGCGCGCGAACCCGAACCTCGCCCTCGACGGCTCACCCTTCGTGTTGCAGCACGAGGCAGCACCGTGGGTCGCCCCCGAAGGCGCGCCGAGACGGGCGGGCGTCAGCTCCTTCGGCGCTGGCGGGGCCAATGCGCATGTCGTGCTCGAGGAGGCACCTGCCACCTCTGTCAGGCCAGCTGCCGCCGGACCTTTCCTGCTGATCCTCTCGGGCGCCACCGAGGCGGCCCGCAAGGAGCGCGCCGCTGCCCTGACACGCTTCCTGCGCGATCGGGGTGACAAGGTCGATCTCGGTGATGTCGCCTACACCCTCCAGGTCGGACGCGAGGCGATGGCTTTCCGTCTGGCACTGGTCGCCAGCGACCGGCAGGAGGCCGCCCAGGCGCTGGAGGATTGGGTCGCGGGGCGGATGGTGGCCGGTCTGCATGTCGGCGAGTCGGCGTCGAAAGCTGGAGCACAGGAGACACTGCGCCTCGACGGAGCTGCGGACAGCGCCCGGCTGGAGGAGCTCGGGCGCCAGTGGGCGGCGGGCGCTGCGGTGGATTGGGGCTCACTGCAGGACGGGCAGCGGCGGCGCGTCCCGCTGCCGAGCTACCCGTTCGCCAGGCGGCGCTGCTGGGTCCGTCTGACCGAGAGCCATCCACCGGTCGTGGCCGCAGCCCCGAGCGCCCCCACGATGAGCTTTTCCGTCGATGACGCCCTTGTGGCCGATCATAGGGTGGAGGGTCAGGCCGTTCTGGCAGGCGCCCTGCTGTTGGATGCCGCCTGTCGTGCTCTTGGACGGCCTGGGGCGTTGCACGACATCGTCTGGGCGCGGCCCGCGGTCGTCATGGCGGGCGCGCTGACGATCGAGGTGGACCCGCAGGCTGGAGAGGACGGTTTCGTCATCCGTTCCGAGGGGCCGAGCGGCACCGTCGAGCATGCGCGCGGCCGGATAGGCGAGGGTGCCTCCGCGGCACCGCTCGACGTTCCAGCCATCGAGGCGCGTTGCGGGCGGTCGATCGAGCCTGAGGCGATCTATCCCGCGCTTGCTGCGGCGGGCGTCGCCTACGGACCGGCCTATCAGGTGATCGCAGGCGTCCGCGCGGGCGAGGGCGAGGCCCTGGCCACGCTCCGCCTGCCGGAGGGTGTCGAGCCGGAGCGTGCGCTGCCGGTGCTTCTGGATGGGGCCTTCCAGACCACCTTCGCGCTGCTGGCCAGGGACGCGGACGGGCGCGGGATGCGGCCGGCGCGGATCGGGGCGATCACCTTTCTCGATGCGCTCCCGCCCGAGGTCCTGGTGTGGGCGCGGCGCACGGGCGACGAGCCGGATGGGATCACCGCGACCTTCACGATCGCCACGATGGAGGGACGGCCGCTCGTCGAGATCGACGGCTTCGTGGCACGTCGGGCGGCAGCCGCGACCGAGCCGCCGCTGCGCCTGCTGCGCACGGCCTGGATCGAGGCAGGGAGGCGTCCTCCCGCGGCGCCCGGGGCGGGCCGCCGCATCGCGTTGATCCATGGAGCCTCGGCGCTGGCCCGGGGGCTGGCGCAGGGGCTGGAGGTCGTCGAGATCGATGACGCGCTCGACTATCGGCGCGTGGTCTCGGACGCCGACGAGATCCTCTATCTCGGGGCCGTCGAGGCCGAGATCGGGGCGGCGCTCCTGCCGCTTTTCCGCTTGGCCCAGGCGTTGCCGAGCGATGGTGCGGGCGTGCCGGCGCTGACGGTGGCGACCTTCGGCGCCAAGGAGGTGATCGGCACCGAGACGCTCGATCCCGCCGCTGCCGCTGCCACCGCCTTCGCCAAGGCGCTGTCGCACGAGCGGCCGGGCCTGAGGCTGCGGTTGGTCGATCTCGATCCTGAGGCGCCGCCAGCCTTGGCGACGCTCGATCGCATCCTGGCCGAGGTGGCCGAGCCGGCCGATGCCGAGATCGCCATTCGCGACGGCGTAGCCCTCGTGAAGCGCTTGGAGCCGGTCGAGCTTCCGCCTGTCGAGGCAGGGGCGAGGCTACCGTCCCAGGGTGTCTGGCTGATCGCCGGCGGGACCGGCGGGCTCGGCGCCGCCCTGGCAAGCGCCATCGCGGCCGCGGGACCGGCACGGATAGCGCTCCTCGGGCGGCGTCCGCAGAACGAGGCGATCGAGGCGCAGCTCGCCGCCCTCGCGAAGCGAGGCGCACGAGCGATCTATCTCGCGGCGGATCTCGGCGATGCCCAATCGGTGACGGGCGCTGTGGCGGAGGTCCGCCGCCAGCTCGGGCCGATCACGCATGCGGTCCACGCAGCGCTCGCGATGGACGATGCGCGGATCGAGAGCCTGAGCGAGGATCGCCTGCTCCGGGTCCTCGCCCCGAAGGTCCAGGGGCTCGAGAACCTGGTCATGGCGTTGGCCGAGGAGTCGCTCGAGAGCCTGCTTCTGTTCTCCTCCTCCAATGCGCACACCGCCAATCCGGGCCAGAGCGCCTATGCGGCGGCGAGCGCCTTCGAGGACACGCTGGGCCTGGCGCTCGCGCGCGATCTGCCGGTGCGCATCGTCGACTGGGGCTTTTGGGGCGAGGTGGGCCGGGTGGCCACGCCGGAGTACCGGGCCACGCTGGGGCGGCTCGGTGTCCTGCCGATCACAACGCAGGAGGGCCTGGATGTCGTCCAGCGCCTCATCGCCGGACCGGCACCGCACCTGATGGCGTTGCGGCTCGCCGACAAGCTCCTCGAGCCCATGGGAATCCTCCCGGACCGGGTCGGCAGGTGGCAGCCGGCGGAGAAGGTGCCGGGGTTGGCCGACGTGGTCGAGCGGATCGCCGGTGTCGTTGCGCCGGAAGGGCCCGTCGACGCAGGAGCGGGCTTCGAGGCGATCAACCGCTACGCTGCGCAGGGCGTGGCGCTCGCGCTTCGGCGTATGGGCCTGCGCCTGGATGACCCTGGTGCTGCTGCCGGCGTGGCGCCCAAGCATGCGCGGCTGCTGGCTGCCCTGCTCGACATGCTGGAGCGGCACGGCCAGCTCGTGCGGAAGCGGAATAATGGATCGACGGCGCCGCAGCTCGTCTCCGGCCTCTCGGCCGAGGCGCAGGGCGCGATGCGGGGGAAGCTCTTGGCCGAGAGCGCCGAGGCGGCACCCTATCTCGATCTGATCGACCTCTGCGTCGATAAGCTGCCGGATGTGCTGGCCGGAAAGATCGACGGAGCCGAGGTGCTGTTCTCGGGCGGCTCCGCCGCCAGGGTCGAGGCGATCTACAAGGGAAATGCCATCGTCGACCACTACCAGAGGCTCGTGGCAACGAGCGTCGCCACGGCGGTGGAGCAGCGGCCGGGGCGTCAGGTCCGCATCCTCGAGGTCGGTGCCGGGACGGGCGCCACGACGGGCTTCGTCCTCGAGGCGCTCGAGCCCTTCCGCGACCGGGTCGAGTATCTCTTCACCGACATCGGCCGCGCATTCCTCGATGCAGCCACCGAGCGCTTCGCCGGCTGGCCGCAGCTGCGCTGCAGGCGCTTCGACGTCGAGCAGCCCGGAGCGGCGCAGGGATTGGAGGAAGGCTCCTTCGACGTCGTCATCGCCTCCAACGTCCTGCACGCCACGGCGCGGCTGGACGTGACGCTTGCGAACCTCAAGGCGCTGATGCGGCGGGGCGGCCTGCTCGTGCTCAACGAGGCGACGGTGCCGCAGGACGTGAACACGGTGACCTTCGGGCTCACGCCCGGCTGGTGGCGCTTCGAGGACGCCCATCTGCGGCTGCCGCACGCGCCGGTGCTGGACGTCGCGGGCTGGCGGCGTCGCCTCGCCTTCATGGGCTTCGGCGATGCCCAGGCTTTTGGTCTTCCGGGCGGCCTGCAGCATGTGATCGTGGCGCAGAGCGACGGCTACGTCCGCCAGACGCTGCGCAAGCCCGCCGCGGCGGCACCTGCGCGGCCCAAGGTCGGAGCAGGCGCCAAGGCACGTGGCAAGAACGGCGAGATCGAGGAGCGGCTCAGGCTCTGTGTCGCCCAGGCGCTGCATCTCGAGCCCGACGAGGTCGATCCGGGTGCCAGCTTCTCCGACTTCGGCGCCGATTCGATCATCAGCGTCGATCTCGTCCGGCAGATCAACGAGACCTTCGGCATCGAGCTCAAGACGACAGCACTCTTCAACTACGCCACCGTCCGCGAGCTGGCCCGCTTCATCGAGCTCGAGCATGGCGGGTCGCTCGTGACGGCCGAGACGGAACCGGTCGTAGACGAGGCCGCCGAGCGCGTGGCCTCGGCCAAGGAGCGCACGCGCCGACTGAAGGACATCATCCAGCGCCGCCGTGCGCCCGCCGCGATGAACCGGGAGGCCGCCTTCCTCGCTCACGAGGCAGCCTATGAGACGACGAACGGGAGAAGTCCGGTGCCGGAGAAGCAGGCGGCCGGACAGGATCTCGAGAGCATCCTCCGCCAGCTCGAGGCCGGCACGCTGGGGGTGCAGGACGCGATGGACATGGAGATCCGAGGATGATGACGCCCGGCTTCGCCCCGGACCTCTTCGCCGGCAAGACCGTCTTCGTCACCGGCGGCGCCGGGACGATCAATTTCGGCATCGCCAAGGGGCTGGCCGAGCTGGGGGCTCAGGTGGCGCTGGCAGGGCGCAGCATGAACAAGCTCCAGGACTGCGCGCTCGAGCTGGAGCGGATGGGTGCCCGCGCCCTGCCGGTGATCGCCGACGTCCAGGATTTTTCGTCCCTGGAGGCTGCTCTCGCCACCAGCGAGGCCAAGCTCGGGCCTTGTGACGTGCTGGTGTGCGGCGCTGCCGCCAACTTCCCCGCACCCGCCGAGCAGATGACGGCCGAGGGCTTTCGCAAGGTGATCGGCGTGGACCTCGTGGGCTCGTTCAATGCCGCGAGGGCGGCCTTCGACCAGCTCCGGCGCACGCGCGGCAACATCGTCTTCGTCTCGGCCACGAACTCCCTGATGCCGTTCGCCTTCCAGTGCCACGTGGGAGCAGCCAAAGCCGGCATCGACAGCCTGATGCGGGGGTTGGCGCTGGAATGGGGCAAGCACGGCATCCGCTGCAACAGCGTCCTGCCCGGGCCCATCGAAAAGACCGAGGGGCTGAGCCGTCTTCTGACCTCCGAGGACATCGACACGCTTCGCCACTACGTGCCCGTGGGCCGCTTCGGCACGATCGAGGACGTGGCGGCCGTGACCGCCTTCCTCGCCTCGCCGCTCGCCTCGCTCTTGACCGGCGTGGCGCTGATCGCCGACGGTGGCCAGTCATTCTCGGGCTCGGCCATGGTCGCCGAAGTGATGATGAACCCGTGAGCAGCCAGCTCCGATGACCGACGACACCATCGGCTCGGCCTTCAAGGCAGCCCTCTTCCAGATGGTCGCGGAAAAGCGGCTGACGGCGGAGAGCGCGCTCGAGATGGTGCGCCGTCTCGAGACGACGGTGCCGGAGCTGGACCTCGTCAAGCGCACCCGGCCGCGCAAGGTCGAAGAGATCGCGGTCATCGGCATGGCCGGCCGCTTCGCCCAGGCACCCAACCTCTCCTCGTTCTGGTCAATGATCGCGGAAGGCCGGGATGGCGTGATCGAGCTGCCGGAGCAGCGGCGGGAGGGTGGCGCCGTCGAGCGCGGTGGCTTCCTGCCCGATCACGACCTCTTCGATCCACTGTTCTTCAAGATCTCGCCCACCGAGGCGGCGCTCATGGATCCGCAGCAGCGGATCTTCCTCGAGCAGGCCTATGCCGCGTTCGAGGATGCGGGCTACGCGGAGCCCGATCTGTCGGGCCTGCGCTGCGGGGTTTTTGTCGGCGCCGGCTCGGGCGACTACTCGAGGCAACTCGACGGGGTGGGGCAGGGAGCAGGACCGCAGGCCCTGATGGGCAATGTCGCCTCGATCCTCTCGGCCCGGATCTCTTATTTTCTCAATCTCAAGGGCCCGAGCCTGGCCATCGATACGGCCTGCTCCTCCTCCCTCGTGGCGGTGCACCTGGCCTGCGAGGCGCTGCGCTCGGGCAGCTGCGAGATGGCGCTCGCTGGCGGCGTGTGCGTGGTCAACACCACGCTGTTCCTCACGGCGATGCGCGAGGCGGGCATGCTGTCGCCGTCCGCCGCCTGCCACACCTTCGACGCGGATGCCGATGGCTTCGTCGTGGGCGAGGGCGCAGGAGCGGTGATCCTGAAGCCGCTCGAGCGCGCGCTGGCCGACGGTGATCACATCTATGGGGTGATCCGCGGCAGCGCCATCAACCAGGACGGCCGCACCAACGGCATCACGGCACCCAGCGCCCCCTCCCAGACGGCCCTGGAGCGCGAGGTCTACGAGGCCACCGGGATCGATCCCGCCTCGATCGGCTACATCGAGGCGCACGGCACCGGCACGCCGCTCGGCGACCCGATCGAGATCGAGGCGCTGACATCGGCCTTCCGCGCGTGGACCGACCGCAGCGGCTTCTGCGGCATCGGCTCGGTGAAGACCAACATCGGCCATGCCCTGACGGCTGCCGGCATCGCGGGCCTCATCAAGGTGCTGCTGATGCTGCGGCATGGCCAGATACCGCCTTCGCTCCACTTCAACGCGCCGAACCCACGGATCGACTTCGCGAGCACGCCCTTCTTCGTCACGGATCAGCCGCGTCCCTGGGCACGCCTCGGCGACGCGCCGCGACGCGCCGCCGTCAGCTCGTTCGGCTTCAGCGGCACCAACGCGCACGTCCTGGTCGAGGAGGCGCCGGCGGCGCCGGTTCGCGCTGCAACTGAGGGGCCATTCGTCTTTCCGGTCTCGGCACGAAGCGCGACGGCGCTCTCGCAGCGCTGCGGTGAGCTTGCCCATGCGCTGATGGCTGATCCGCAGCCCGATCTGCGCGATGTCGCCTACACGCTGGCCGTCGGCCGGACGCACTGGTCTCATCGGGCGGCCTTCGTGGCATCGGAGAGGGAAGAGCTGGTCCGCCAGCTCCTTGCGTACGCGGAAGGTCGGGGCGAGCCAAAGAGTGAGATCGCCAACCCGGAGACGGCGGCACAGATAAAAGAGTTTCTGGGCGGGGAGACGATCGACTGGCGATCGCTGATCGGACCGCTCGGCGGGCGGCGCGTTCCACTGCCGCCTCATGGCTTCGACCGCCAGCGCTATGGTGTCCGGCCAGCGCCGATCTCCCGGACGGATGTGCTCACGGCCGTCACGGAGGCGGTTCAGGGCGTCCAGGCCGCGGCAGGCGTGGGGCTCGAGGATCTGGGGCAAGCCTTCGGCGGGGTCGAGGCCTGGGGGCGAAGAGCGGCTGCCCGAGCCGTCGCACCCTTGTTGCCGAGCGACCGGCGCGCACTCACGCGGGAGGCGCTGCGGCGCCATCTGGGGGTGGTCGAGCAGGCGCGCGGCCTCTGGGACGCCACCCTGGATCTTCTCGCACGCGACGGCATTCTCGCGATCGAGGGCGACCTCGTGCGCCTGCCGGATACATCCGCGATCTCGGCGGCCGAGCTCGAGGGCGACCGACAAAAGCTCGTGGCCGAGGAGCCGGCCGTGGCGCCCTTCGTCGAGCTGCTGGAACGCACCACCGCGGCACTGCCAAAAGTGCTTCGCGGCGAGATCAAGGGCACGGAGGCGCTTTTCCCCGAGGGGCGCTTCGATCTCGTCGAGCGCGTCTATCGTGGCAACAGGCTCGCCGACTACTTCAACCGTGTCATGGCGAAGGCCGCGGCGGCCACGCCCACCGATCGCGAGCTCAGGGTTCTCGAGATCGGTGCCGGCACCGGTGGCGCCACCGCGGGCATCCTCGAGGTGCTTACAGCTGCGGGGCGCAAGGTCGCTTACGACTACACGGACGTCTCGCTGGGCTTCACCCAGCTGGGACGAAGCCGCTTTGCCGCAGACTATCCTTTTGTCCGGTTCAGGACGCTCGACATCGAGCGCGATCCGCTCGAGCAGGGGTTCGAGCAGCAGGCCTACGATGTCGTCATCGCCTCGAACGTTCTGCATGCCACCCGCGATATCGGGGACACGCTGGCCCGCGTCGCGACGCTGACGCGATCGGGCGGGCTCGTCCTCGTCAACGAGGTCACGGCGCTCCAGGACTTTGCCAGCCTGACCTTCGGGCTGACCGAGGGCTGGTGGGCGTTCGAGGACGGCGAGCGCCGTCTCCGCCACGCGCCGCTGCTCGACGTGGCCGGGTGGCGCCGCAACCTCGCCGAGGCGGGCTTCGGTGCCTGCCGTGCCTTCGGCCTGCCGGGCGAGGCGGAAGAGAATGCAGGGCAGGCCGTCATCGTGGCACAACGGGAAGCTGTGGCGGAGCCTGCGTCCAGGGCCGTGCCGAGTGGTCCGAGGACGGCGGAGCCTGATCCGATTGCCGCCGTCGATACTGCCGCGCCTGCGTCCGGAGGCGACCTGGAGACGCTGCTCCGACGTGAGGTGGCGGCGATCCTGACCATGGCCGAGGCGGCCATCGATCCGCGCGGCCGGTTCATGGACTATGGCGTCGATTCGATCCTCGGCCTTCAGCTCGTCGGCCGGCTCAACAGCCTGCTGGGCACCGATCTCCGGCCGACCGTTCTCTTCGATCACCCGACCGTTCTCGATCTCGCCCGTCACCTGAAGGCCTTGCCGGGCGTCCGTCTGCCTGCGGCGGAAACCGTGCGGGTGATCCCGGCTCCCAAACGGTCGCAGCCCGCGACCAACGCCAGCCCCTCCGATCGCCAGATCGCCGTCATCGGTATGGCCGGCCGGTTTGCGTCGACCGACAATCTCGCCGAGTTTCACCAGCTTCTGGCCGACGGCCGCAGCGGCATCGGCGATCTGTCGGCGCGCTGGGGCGTGGATCTCGACGAGGTCGAGCGCGAGCGTGGGATCGATGCGCGCTATCTGCGTTGGGGCGGGGGGCTGCGCCGCGTCGATCTGTTCGACCCGCTCTTCTTCCGGATGTCCGGCAAGGAGGCGGAGCTGACGGACCCGCAGCACCGCATCCTGCTGACAGAGGCTTGGCGGGCACTGGAGGATGCGGGCTATGGCGAGCCGGCGCTGGACGGCGCTCGCTGCGGCATCTTCATCGGCTGCCACGGCGGTGACTACACGCACCGCATGGCCGAGGTCGGCATCGTGCCCGAGGCGTTCGCGTTCATGGGCAACGCCGCCTCCATCCTCGCCGCGCGCATCGCCTATATCCTGAATCTGAAAGGCCCGAGCCTCGCCGTCGACACGGCCTGCTCGTCCTCGCTCGTGGCCGTGCATCTGGCCTGCCAGAGCCTCCTCGCCGGCGAGTGCGACATGGCGCTGGCGGGCGGCGTGTTCATCAACACGACGATCGGCTTCAACGCCGCGGCATCGAAGGCCGGCATGCTGTCGCCGGAGGGGCGCTGCAAGACGTTCGACGCCGATGCCGACGGCTTCGTGCCGGGCGAGGGTGCGGGCGTCATCGTCCTGAAGCCGCTCGCCCGGGCGCTCGAGGACGGGGATCATGTGGAGGCGGTGATCCTGGCGTCTGCCGTCAACCAGGACGGCAAGACCAACGGGATCACGGCACCCAGCATGGAATCGCAGACCCGGCTCGAGCTCGAGGTCTACGAGAAGGCGGGCATCGACCCCTCCGCCATCGGCTATGTCGAGGCGCACGGCACCGGCACGCGACTTGGGGATCCGATCGAGATCGAGGGCCTGACGCGCGCCTTCCGGCGCTACGGCGAAGGCCGGCAGCTCTGCCCGATCGGCTCGGTCAAGACGAATGTCGGGCATGCGGCGCACGCTGCCGGGATCGCCGGCCTGCTCAAGGTTCTCCTGCAGTTCCGCCACAGCGAGCTCTATCCCTCGCTCAACTTCAGGACACCCAACCCCGACCTGCATCTCGACGAGAGTCCTTTCCATGTGCTGACCGAGCACCGGCCCTGGCCGCGGGGCGAGCAGCCTCGGCTCGCCGCCATCAGCTCGTTCGGGTTCAGCGGCACGAATGTGCACATGGTCCTGGCCGAAGCGCCGGACCTGCCCAAGGTGCCGGAGGACGACGGAAGCTGGCGGCTGATCCCGGTCTCGGCCAAGACGCCGACGGCGCTACGGCAGCGTCTGAGAGATCTTCGTGGCTGGCTCGAGCAAAACGATGCGCCGCTCGGCGATGTGAGCCACACCCTCGCCTGGGGCCGCAGCCATTTCGGCGAGCGCTGGGTCGCGCTCGCGCGGAGCCGTGCGGATCTCATCGGAGCGCTCGACCGCGCTTTGGCCTCGTCGGGTGACGAGCTGCCTCGCCCGAGCGAGCCAATGCTGCCTGATGCGGCGGATGCGGCGCCGCCCGGCCCGCTCGTGGAGCTGGCCAGGCGATATCTGGCCGGCGAGGAGACCGACTTCCAAAACCTCAATCCGGGAGCGCGGCGACAGAGCCTGCCGACCTATCCCTTCGAGGAGCAGAGCTACTGGATCACGCCACTGCCGGACGCGGCGCCTCGGGTGAGCCTGTTCGCGCCTGTCTGGGAGACTGAACCGGCGCCGCGAGCTCTGTCGCAAGCGCCCCGAGCCATTCGACTGCTCGGCAGCGATCGTGTTCCGGGTCTGGCCGGTCGGCTCAGGGCGGCGGGCCATCGCGTCGAGGATAGCGCGGGCTCGGACGGCTCAGCAGCGCCCGGTCTCACGGTCGATCTGCGTGCGCTCGGCGACACCGCAAGCGGGCTGCGGTTGCTCTACGACCTCGTGAAGGACGAGCTTCGGCGAGGCGGGGCGGCGGTGCCGCCGATCCTCTTCATCCATGACGGCCAGCCGATGAGCGAGGCGGCAGCGGCTTTCACGCCGTCGCTCGGGATTCTCGATGGTCGTCTGCGGCTCGTGCCGATCCGGCTCAGGAGACGCCGTTGCCGTCGGCAGCGGAGCTGGCCGAGCTGCTGCTCGCCGAGGCCGCTGCGGTCGAGGCGGGCTCCACCCAGGAGATCGCCTATACGGATGGCGTTCGGCAGCACCGGCGGCTCGTGCCGGTGAAGCCTAGGACAGACAAAGGTCCGGCGGGCGGCGTGTGGCTCATTACCGGTGGAGCAGGATCGCTCGGGCTCATCATGGCTCGCCACCTCGTCGAGCGTCATGGCGCACGTGTCGCGCTCGTTGGCCGATCACGGCTGGAGGGGGCCGCCGCCGAGCTTGTCGCCTCACTCGGCCACGCTGTCCGCTATTGGACGGCGGATGTCACCGATCCCGATGCGATGGCCGGGACGGTTGCGGCGGCCGCGAGCGAGGTCGGGCCGATCACGGGCGTGATCCATGCGGCCGGCGTCGCCGCCGGTCCGGTCCTGATGGAGGGCGACTGGGCGGAGTTCGAGCGCGTCCTGGCACCCAAGGCGCTGGGCCTCGTAGCGCTGGACCGGGCCGTGGCGGCCCAGCCGCTCGAGCACTTCGTCGTCTTCTCCTCGCTCGCCGCCGAGCTGGGCGACTTCGGGCAGTGCGCGTATGCCGCTGCCAATATCGTCGCCAGTCGCTTCGCCGAGACGCGCGAGGGGCAACGGCGCAGGGGCGAGAAGCGCGGGCGCACCGTGGCGCTTTGTTGGCCGCTCTGGCGCGAGGGGCGTCGCGTGCTCTCGGCCGCCGGCGAGGAGCTTTATCTCAAGACGATCGGTATGCCGTTCCTCGAGACGGCGGACGGCCTCGCGGCCTTCGATGCGGCGCTCGGGTCCGATGCGGCCCAGCTCGTTGTGATCCCGGGCGATCCGGCGCGCGCCGAGGCGCTCCTGTCTCATGAGCCGGAGCGGAGGGCTGTCGAACCACCACCGCTGCCCCTGATCGAGCCGGAGGTTCCTGCCATGGCACCCGCGACCTCCACGCCGACGCAGGACGAGGATCTGCTGCCGGCGATCCGGCGTCGACTCACGGCTATCGTCTCGCGGCTGCTCAAGATCGACGAGCAGCGGCTGGGGCCGGCTGTGGGCTTCGGCGACTTCGGCTTCGATTCGATCGCGCTCAAGGATTTTGCCGTCGAGATCGGCCGGGCCTATGGCGTCGTCGTGACGCCCGCCGTCTTCTTCGCCCACGGCACCATCGGCGCCCTGGCACAGCATCTTTTGAGTGAGCACGGCAGGGTCGTGGCACGGGTCGAGAGCCCCGAGCCGAAGACGCCGGAGGCGCCGCAGGCGTCCGTCTCATCGCAGCACCCTAGCGCCGAGCCCCCGGCCGACATTGTTGCCGCTGCCGAGCGGTCGGTGGCGATCATCGGGATGGCAGGTAGGTTACCGCAGTCGCCTGATCTCGACGCCTTCTGGCGCCATCTCGCCGCCGGCGACGATCTGGTGACCGAGATCCCACGGGATCGCTGGGCTCGTGAGCCTCAGGCGGATGGCGGCAGGGCACCCCGAGGCGGCTTCATCGAGGACGTCGATCGCTTCGACGCCGCCTTTTTTCATATCGCTCCGCGCGAGGCGGTCTTCATGGACCCGCAGCATCGCCTCGCCATCGAGACGGCCTGGCACTGCGTCGAGGATGCCGGGGTCCGGATGAGCGATCTAGCCGGTCGCCCCATCGGCGTCTTCTTCGCCCAGCAGGTCAACGAGTACGGCAGGCTGATGGCAGATCAGGCGGGTGCGGAGGCGCAGATAGCGCTCGGCAACATCGCCACCATGCTGCCCAACAGGATCTCTTATCTGTTCAACCTGCAGGGGCCGAGTGAGGCGATCGACACGGCGTGCTCGGGCGCCCTCGTCGCCGTGCATCGTGCGGTGCGTGCGCTCCTGGACGAGGAGTGCGAGCTGGCGATCGCCGGCGGCGTCAGCCTGATGCTCGATCGGCAGGGCTTCGCCACCACGACCCAGCTGGGTGTGCTCTCGCCCGACGGCTGCTGCCGAACCTTCGACGCCAAGGCCAATGGCTACGTGAAGGGCGAGGGCGTGGGCGCCGTGCTCCTGAAGCCGCTCGCGGCAGCACTGCGCGACGGCGACCCGATCCGTGCCGTGATCCGTGGCTCGGCCGTCAATCATGGCGGCCACGCCTACTCGCTGACCGCACCCAATGCCCAGGCGCAGACGGCGCTCGTGCGGGCTGCGCTCAAGCGTGCGGGGGTCGAGGCGTCCTCCATCGGCTATGTGGAGGCGCACGGCACAGGCACCGAGCTCGGCGATCCGGTCGAGGTGACGGGCCTGAAGGCAGCCTTCGGCGGGGGGAGCACCGAGCGGCCCTGGTGTCTGCTGGGGTCGGTCAAGACAAACATCGGGCATCTCGAGCCCGCCGCCGGCATTGCCGGCCTCATGAAGACAGTGCTGGCTCTCGAGAACGGGACCGTCCCGGCATCGCTGCACGTCGAGGAGCCTAGTCCGCATCTCGAACTTGAAGAAAGTCCCTTCGCCGTTGCGACCGAGAGCGTTCCGTGGCGGCGGCTTCGTGGGGCGGGCG
This sequence comes from uncultured Alphaproteobacteria bacterium, assembly GCA_963735065.1. Classification (GTDB taxonomy): domain Bacteria; phylum Pseudomonadota; class Alphaproteobacteria; order Geminicoccales; family Geminicoccaceae; genus CAVTJL01. The sequence goes on from CAVTJL010000004.1 coordinate 430,627, forward strand.
GCGAGGAGATGCCTCGTCGAGCCGGGGTCAGCGCTTTCGGATTCGGCGGGACGAACGCCCACGTGATCCTGGAGGAGGCGCCGGAACCGGCGCCCCTCGCGGCGACCAACGAGGTGCCGCAACTGATCGTCCTCTCGGCACGCGACCCCGAGGCGCTAGCCCGTGTCGCGGATCGGCTGGCGGCGCATGTGGAGGTCCATCCTGATCTCCGCGTCGCTGATGTCGCTTGGACGCTTCAGGTTGGCCGCGTGGCGATGCCGGCTCGCGCCGCCTTCGTCCATCGGCCCGGAGAGGCGCTGTCCGATCGACTGAGAAGCCTGGCCAGGGCGATCGCCTCGCGAGGACAGGAGGCCGGTGTCCATCTCGGCACGGCCGAGGAGGGCGAGGACATCCTGGGCGGCGACACGGAGAGCGCCGCCTTCGTCCACAGCCTCGTGGCCGGCGGCAAGCTCGGCCGTCTCGCCGCGCTCTGGGTCAAGGGTGCAGAGATCGACTGGCAGATCTTCGGCGGTGCCCGTGGCCGGCGTGTCTCGCTGCCGGGCTATCCCTTCGCCCGCACGCGACATTGGGTGCCGGCCCGCCGGGCGGAGACCGTGTCAGCCCCGAAGCAAGCCGAGCCTGCGCCGGTCGTGCCACTCGAGACCAAGGCGCCCGGACCGCCACCACCGCGCCACGACCGCTCCGGAGGCTCTGCGGGATCGACAGGCGATCCGCGACATCGTGGCGGAGCTTGCGGCGGGCGTGCTCTATCTGGACGTCGGCGCCATCGACCGCGACGCCAACGTGGCCGATCTCGGCTTCGACTCGATCCTGGTCGTCGAGCTCGTGAAGATGCTGAACGACCGGCTCGGCACCTCTTTCGCCGCGACGCGCCTCTATGACTTCAGGACCCTGAACGGCCTCGCTGATCATTTGCACGCGCTGATGGCGGCAGGGCAGGTCGGTGGCGAAGAGCCGTCCATGCACGAGGCTGTGGCGGCAGCTCCAGAGCCGGCTCGCGCGGCGCCAAGCGAGGACGCACGCGCGCCAGTCGATGGTGAGGCCGTTGGCGATTGGCTGCGCGCGGCGCTTGCCCGTGTCCTCTATCTGTCGGAGGAGGCCATCGACGAGCGGACCAGCTTTGCCGAGCTTGGCCTCGATTCGATCCTGGCCGTCGAGCTTGCGAAAGCGATCAACGATCACTTCGCGACCGACCTGCCGGCGACGCGCATCTTCGATCAGCCGAACGTCGCCGCCCTGGCGCGGCAGATCGAGGAGCGGCTGGGTCCATCCACCCCGACATCGGACACGGCCGACCCAGCCGTGGTCGGGCGGGTCCTGGCCGCGTTGCGCGGGGAGGTCGCCGCAGCGCTCGCCGTCGAGGCCGACAGCATCGACGTGCGAGCACCGCTCGATGGATTCGCGATCGATCCGCCGGCCGCGGGCGCCATTGTCGACCGCTTGCGGTCGACGTTCGGCGTGGCGTTGGAGCTGGCGGAGGTCGGCGGCTGCCGTGATCTCGAGGCCGTGGCCGCGCTCATCGCGAGCCGCACAACGACGACGGCGGCCGAGAGGCCCGAAGCTCCGCCGGCAGCCGCGGCACCGCCCACGGCCGATCCCGAGGGCGAGCGTATCCTGGACGTGATCCGCGAGCAGGTGCGGATGGTCCTGCCCGACGTGCCGCCCGAGGCGGTGACACTCGAAAGCAGCCTCGCGGAGCTTGGCGCCAACTCGATGGATCGGGTGGAGGTCGCGACCTACTCGATGGAGCAGCTGGCCGTCGTCGTCCCGCCGGCCGCGATGCGCGATGTCGCCAATGTCGGCGATCTCGTCGAGATCTTGCGTCGGTATGCGCATGCGGCGTGAGCGGCGGGTCGTTGTCACCGGCATGGGCATTGTCTGCGCGATCGGCGGCAGCGTGCCGGCCTTTCTGGATGCGCTTCGGGCGGGCCGCTCGGGCGTTGCCGGCATGCCGGACGAGCGTCCCGGCCCGCCGGCCGCGGCGCTCATCACCGATTTCGACTGGTCGGAACGCCTGGCTGCGCTCCAGGCGAGGCACGCAACGACCGGCGCTTCTTGCGCCCGGGTCATGAGAACGGCCTCGCGTGGCCTTCGGATAACGGCTGCCGCCACCATCGAGGCGGCCGAGCAAGCGGGTCTGCTCGAGGAGGGGGCCCCTCCGCCCGAACGGACCGGGATCGTCGTCGCCGGCAGCAATCTCGATCAGCAAGCGGTTTTCGAGAATGGGATCCGCTACGAGCGTGAGCCCGCCTACGTGCAGCCGCGTTACGGCTACAGGTTCTTCGACAGCGCCGTCGCAAGCGCGCTCAGCGCCATCCTGCCGATCCAGGGGCTCGGCTGGACGACAGGAGCCGGGGCTGCCAGTGGCGGCGTTGCGATCCTGCAGGCCATGGACGCCGTCCGCTCGGGGAGGGTGGACCGCTGCCTTGCCGTCGGCGCCATGGCGACCTTCTCGCCCGTCGAGTGGGAGGCGCTGGCACGGATCGGCGCTCTTGTGACCGGGCGGGAGGAGCTGCCGCCCGAGGCCTGGTGCCGCCCGTTCGATGCTCGTGCAACCGGCTTCGTCCCCGGCGAGGGTGCTGCGGCCGTCATCGTCGAGGAGCTGGAGGCGGCCTCGGAGCGCGGTGCCGCTATCCAGGCCGAGCTGCTCGCAGCCGAGCTCGTGCTCGAGGGCACCGACGATCCCGCACCTACCGTCGCCGGCGAGATCCGCGCGATGGAGGGGGTGCTTCGCTTGGCGGCGGTGGACCCCGCCGGTGTGGGCTACGTGAACGCGCACGCCACCTCGACGCGAAGCGGCGATGCCGCCGAGTGCGAGGCTATTCGACAGGCGCTCGGGTCCCGGCCCTTCATCAACGCGACCAAGGCGCTGACGGGTCACACGATGTTCGCAGCAGGCGTGGTGGAGCTCATCGCGGTCGTCCTGCAGCTCGGTCAGGGGTTTCTGCATGGGAATCCCTGGCTCGACGACCCGATCGCCGCCGATCTGCGCTTCGTCGGCACCGAGGCGGCGGAGACCGGTGTCGATCTTGCGATCAGCAACGCCTTCGGGTTCGGCGGCATCAACTCGAGCCTGCTGGTGCGGGCCTGGCGGGAGGCGGGGGCGTGAGGGCTGGCATCGAGCGCATCGGCGTCTATCCGGGCCGGACCTTCATCGACGTCCGCAAGCTCGCTGCCGCGCGCGGCCTCGATCCGTTGCGCATCGACAACCTCCTCATCGCCCGCAAGACGGTGGCGCTGCCGTTCGAGGACCCGGTGACGCTGGCTGTCAACGCAGCAAAGCCGCTGGTCGATCGCCTGTCCGAGGCCGAGCGGCAGAGCATCGGCATGGTGGCCGTCGCCACCGAGTCCGGGCTCGATCTCGGCAAGTCGCTGGCGACCTATGTTCATCATCATCTGGGCTTGCCGCGCGGCTGCCGGCTCTTCGAGGTGAAGCAGGCCTGCTATGGCGGCACCGCCGCGCTGCAGATGGCGCTGGGCGTCATCCGCACGGCAGCGCCCGGCATGCCGACGCGAGCGCTCGTGATCTGCACCGACACGGCGCGGCCGATACCGCATTCCTATGCCGAGCCTACCCAGGGCGCTGCCGCGGTGGCGCTTCTCGTGGGCCCGGAGCCGCGCCTGATCGAGATCGAGGGGCCATCCGGCATCTATGGCTACGAAGTGATGGATGCCTGCCGGCCGACGCCCGATCTCGAGACGGGCGATGCCGATCTCTCGCTGCTCTCCTATCTCGACTGCATCGAGAAAAGCTTCGCCGCCTATCGCGAGCGGGCGGGCGATGTCGACTATGCCCAGGACTTCGACTACCTGGCCTTCCACACGCCCTTCGGTGGGATGGTGCGGGGTGCCCATCGCTCGATGATGCGGCGCCTCAAGGGGCTGCCGCCGCCCGCCATCGAGGCCGACTTCCAGCGCCGCCTGGCGCCGTCGCTGCGCTACTGCCGCGAGGTCGGCAACATCTATTCCGGCACGATCTTCCTGGCGCTTTGCGGCATCCTCGCCAGTGCCGATCTCGGCTCGCGCCGCCGGATCGGGCTTTTCTCCTATGGCTCGGGCTGCTGCTCGGAGTTCTATGCCGGCTAGCCGGCGCCGAGGCGCGCGAGGCCGTGGCCGAGGCCGGCCTCGATGCCATGCTGGCCGAGCGTCACGAGCTGAGCATGGAGGAGTATGATCGTGTCCTCGAGGCGCAGGCGACAGTCCGCGCCGGCCAGCGCAACCAGAAGCTCGGCGATCTGGGGCTGGGCGCGCTCCAGGCCGAGCAGTTCGCCGGCCGGGGCCTTCTGGTCCTGGACGGCGTCACCAACTATCACCGCGACTATCGCTGGAGCTGACGGTGTCCCCCCAGACGCTCGACATCGGCCGTGAGCGCAAGCTGTTGCGGGTCGTCCTGAGCCGGCCCGAGAAGCGGAACGCGCTGAGCGCGCAGATGATCGCCGAGCTTCACGCGGCCCTCGATGCCGCCGAGGCCGATCCCGGCCTGCGTCTGGTCGTGCTTTCCGCCAAAGGCCCCGTCTTCTGCGACGGCATGGACTTTGCCGAAGCGGCCGGCGGCGGTGCTGCGCCGGCCGACGGATCGGACGTGGTCGCCGAGTTCTACCGGCTGATGACCCGCCTCACGCGCACAGCCAAGGTCGTGGTGAGCCTCGTCGAGGGGCGCGTGAACGCCGGCGGCATGGGGCTCGTCGCGGCGAGCGACTATGTCATCGCCCGCCCGGCTGCGAGCTTTGGTCTCTCGGAGGTCCTGTTCGGCCTCCTGCCGGCAACCGTGGCGCCCTTCCTGATCCGCCGCATCGGCTTCCAGCCCGCATTCCGCCTGGCGCTCACCGCGCAGCGCATCGATGCCGAGGCCGCGCGGGCCGTCAATCTGATCGACGAGCTCGCGGCGGATCCGGAGGATGCGCTGCGGCGCCTGCTGATCCGCATCGAGCGCGTGCGCGAGCCAACGGTGGCGACGCTGAAAGCCCACTTCGCCGATCTCTGGATCATGAGCGCCGAGACCGAGCGGCTGTCCATCGCGCGGATCAAGGAGGCCATCGCCGATCCGCAGGTGGCGGCCGACATCCGTGCCTTCGTCAACGATCAGGTGCTGCCATGGCAGACGCCGTCCGCTTGAGCTGGCCCTCGCCCTCGATCGCCCTGGTCGAGATGATGGACCGGGTCGGGCGCAACACCTTCACGCGGGATCTGGTTGGCGGTCTGGCCCACGCCTTCACCGCGATCGGCGAGCGGGCGGACGCCAAGGTCGTCGTCATCCAGGGCTACGATCACATCTTCTGCGCCGGCGGCACCGAGGAGGAGCTGATCGGCATCGCCGACCGCAAGCAGAAGTTCGACGAGGCGGGCTTTTATCGGATGCTGCTCGACTGCCCGCTTCCGGTGGTGGCAGCGATGCAGGGTCACGCGCTGGGCGGCGGGCTCGTCTTCGGGCTCTACGCCGATCTCGTCGTGCTGGCGGCCGAGGCGCTCTACAGCGCCAACTTCATGAAGTACGGCTTCACCCCCGGCATGGGCGCCACCCATCTTCTGCCACTGAAGCTGGGCCCGGCCCTGGGCTCGGAGATGCTCTTCTCCGCCGCTGGCTACCATGGCGGCGCGCTGCGCGAGCGCGGCATCGGCTTTCCGGTCGTGCCACGGACGGAGGTCGTCCCGACGGCGATGCGCCTCGCCCGAGATCTGGCGGACAAGCCTCGCCTCTCCTTGTGCCTCCTGAAAGAGACGCTGGCCGCACCCCTGAAGGCGGCGCTGCCGGCCGTCGTCGAACGGGAGATGGCGATGCACGACCTCACCTTCGCCCAGCCGGACATCAAGGAGCGCATCTCGGGCCGTTTCGGCCGCTGAGGCGGTCAGGCGACGTTCGCGCCGCCGCGGGCCAGGCTCGCGAGCCGACGCTCGAGCACCTCGGCGGCACCCTGCATCAGACGCAGCGCCAGCTCGTCGGCGTGGCGCTGCCGCCAGTCCTCGAGCGGCGTGCCCCTGAGCCAGCGGTTCAGGCTGCCCATCGCCGGGCCGCAATGGATCTGGAAGTCGGCGGCGTCCTCGCGCCGTCCAGCCTGCGCAAGCCGGTTGCTGTGCACAAAGTACCAGCGGAACACCATCCCCATTTTCTTCTTGGGATTCTTCTCTGCCGCGGCGAGCTCGGCGGGTGCCGCCCGCTGGTAGTATCGCGCCGTCTCCTGCCAGACGGCCTCGATCGTGCGGCCGAAATAGCGGGTCTCGAGCTCGTGGCGCACCTCCGGTGCCAGCTCCTCCAGACCGCCGTGGCGCTGGTAGAGGTCGTAGAGGCGGTTGGCGCGGCCGACGAAGAGCGTTCCGCGCTTCAAGACCTGCACCTTGGCGCCGATCTCGAAGAGATCGCCGGCCGGCGCCATGTCGGTGTCCTGCACGTCGGCACGGGCCAGAAGATCCTTGACGGCGTCGCTGGTTCCGGCCTCCACGGTGCACTGGTTGATCGAGCCGGTCAGCACGAAATCGGCGCCCATGACGAAGGCGGCGGCGACCGCCTCGGGCGCGCCGAGGCCGCCTGCGAGCCCCACCCGCACACGGTGGGGCAGATCGTGTCGGGCCTCGGCCTCGTCGCGCGCCCGCAGCATCTGCGGCAACAGCGCCAAGGCGACGCGACGGTCGGTGTGTCCGCCGGAATCGGCCTCGGCACAGACATCGTCGGCGAGTGGCAGGCGCATGGCGAGACGTGCGGCTTCGGCGTTGATGCGCCCCGATGCCAGGAGACCCGCCACGATCTCAGGCGCCGCGGGCGCAAAAAACTGCTCGGCGACGCGCGGATGAGAGACCTTGGCGAGGACCCGGTTCACCGGCCTGGGCGCCCCGTCCGGGCCGGCCGTGAGGCCGGTAAGGCGGTAACGCACGAGGGCAGGGGTGACCTGGACGAAGGCGGCGGCCTCGACGCGGCGCACCTCGCGTGCCAGGAACAGATCGACGAGGTCCTCCTCCTGCCGGGGGATCAGCATGTTGTGAAGGAAGTTGACGCCGAAGGGCTCGTCCGGGCGGAGCGCGCCGCGGATCCGGCCGATCGCTCCATCGACCTCGTCGGGCGTCAGGCCTCCAGCACCGAGGAAGCCGAGGATGCGCGCTCGGCCAAGACGGGTCACCATCTCGGCGGATGCGATTCCTTTCACCATCGCGCCGGCGACGTAGCTCATGTCGACGCCGTGGTCGCGGCGGAACCGCTCGTCACCTAGGGCTTTGTAGCTGATCGGCACGCCCCGACACCTTGCGGGCTGAAGACGACCGACATGTCATCGGCACACCGGAACTGCTGCCACGCGTTCATCGCCGATGTCCAGAGCGTCGACCGAGGCCTGCGGCCGGCCGTTGCGGAATTGATGCCGATGCGGTGCGATGGTCCGGCAATTTCTTTGACCGGGGCATTGTGGTTAGGTACGTTGGCGCCGTCGAGTTCGGAAAAGGCTTCAGCCGAGCCAGGTGGAATGGGGGGTCGTATGCGGAGAGGGTTCGGACCAGACGTCAACCGCATTGTCATCATCAAGCCAGCTGGGTCGGGGCATGGTCGTGCCCGAGAGATCTATAACGACAGTGCCGATGACGACGACGATGACGGCGAGATTCGCGTACGCATCCTGAAGCGTACGGATAGCGGTCGGCTCAGGGCCAGCGACTGGGTGGCTGACGACGATCGTAAGCCGAAGAAGTCGAGTCGCAGTCTGCGGCCGATCGAGAAGGTCCTGCGCCGCGCGGCCCGCCGTCAGGCACGTATGTCGAACATCTATCTCGGGCTGCATGACAGGTCCAATCGGCGGAAAAAGAATGGCTGGGCCAAGGACTTCGGTCGGAATGTCGTGAAGACATATCGTCGTGCCCTGAAGTCGCGATAGCTTGGTCGAGAGTTGCGGTCACGTGGCTAGCTTGGGGAATGGCAGCATGGTAGCTCAGACGGCAGAGAAGCCGACGGCTGAGAAGAAGGACGCTCCGGTCGCGGCAGACGAGGGAGTCGTCTGCGTCGTCGACCTCGGCGAGCATAGCCGCAAGCGCATCAAGCGGCTGCGGCGCGGCCGTGGTCGCCTGATGAGCAAGGTCGAAGGGGTGATTGAGGACCTTCAGGAAGAGGGTGTGCTCGCCTCTGGCGCCCAGACGGTCGTGGTCGTCGTTCGCGAGGAGCCCAGCCTGATGGGGCTCTGGCAGGATGATGACGACGATGACGACGACTGAGGAAGTCGCTCGTCCCTGAGAGGGGCGCTCGATCCCCTTAAAGAGCCCGATCTTCCTGCATGTTGATGTGGCCAGCTCCGGCGCGTCGTCCGGAGCTTGCTTTCATTCTCGGGGTCCTGCCCGTGACGCGACCTGCCTGATCAAGAGTGGTGGTCGTGCTGCGTGTCTGTCGCAGGAGGTGGACGTGGGTCCGTGGCCAGCTCGGATCTGATGGGAGTGGTCGTAGGCCGTCTCCCGAACGCCGGCAGGATAGCCCGCCTGCTGAGCTCGCCGGCTTGAGGCAGCCGTGACAGGCGAGGTCGTGACGTTGCACCCCAGCGGGCCGACGACGCGCGGGCACTCCCCGCTGCATGTCACCGTCGTTGAGCCCACCGAGCGACGGCCGAAGAACCGCCGCAAGGTCAAGGTCATCAACAGGCGGCCGCCAGAGACCTCGCTCGAGGTGGCCGATTACATTCCGACGCCCCTGCGGCATCATCTTCGAAAAAGCAATGTCGAGATCGCTGCGTCGCAGAGCCGGTCCCGTTGGCGCGGGCTGACCACGCAGTGGCAGCTCTTCAAGCTCCTGCTGCATATCAGGCTCGGGCAGATCTTCGGTTGGGAGGATCCCGATGCCAACGCCATCCGGACGCGGGAGTTGCTGGAAAGCCTGGGAGGCATCTGGGTCAAGATCGGGCAGGTGCTCTCGCTGCGAACCGACATGCTCAAGCCGGCGATGTGCCGCGAGCTGTCAAAGCTTCAGTATCGAGTCTCCGGGTTCCCCTGGAGCGAGGCGCGGGCCGTGCTCGAGGCGGAGATCGGTCCCGACGGGATGCGACGGACGTTCACCCATATCGAGACCTCGCCCTTCGCCGCCGCTTCGATCTGTCAGGTCCACAAGGCGACGCTCCGCAAGGGCAATCGGAGCGTGGTCGTCAAGATCCAGCGGCCAAGCGCCGCCATGCAGTTCCGAGACGACATACGCAGCGTCGAGCGTGTGGTGCGGCTGATGGGGCTGCTGGGCATCGGCAAGATGCTCATGCTGCACGAGGGCCTGCGCGAGATCGACGAGATCCTGCGAGAGGAGGTCGACTACCGCTACGAGGCCGCGAACATCAGGCGGATGCGGAAGAACCTCAGGGATCACGGCGTGCATGTCCCACGCGTCTTCTCCAAGATCAGCACGCAGCGCGTGCTGGTCATGGAGTACGTGCCGGGCGTGCTGATGTCGGAGCTCATCGAGGTCCAGACCGAGGATCCGAAGCGGGCCCAGGAGTGGCTCGATGAGAACGATATCGATCGCCGCCAGATCGCCGAGGCGATGGTTACCACGATGTTCAGGCAGGTATTGGAAGACAATCTCTTTCATGGAGACCTGCACCCCGGCAATATCATTCTTCTCCGGGAGAACAAGTTCTCGTTGATTGACTTCGGATCCATCGGATCGCTCGAGCCCGATATCCTGCGCCTTTACAAGGAGGTCAATCGCGCCCTGATGCGCAAGGATTTCAGGCGGGCGGCCGACTACATGCTCTGCATGGCGCCTTCGGTCCCGACGGCGGACGCGGCCGAGTTGCGACAGGCGCTCACCCACACGATGAAAGGATGGGAGGCCCGCAGCCATTTGCAGGGACTTCCTTACGCCGAGCGGGGCATGGGCTCGATCTCGACCGAGACCTCCCGTGTGATGGGGAAGTACGGGACGCCGCCGAGCTGGGTGATGCTTCGGATGGGACGGACGCTCGGTACCCTCGATGCCTCGCTGCAGACGCTGGTTCCCCAGGCGAACTTCCTCAAGCTCTACAGTGCCTATTATCGAGACCTCCAGCGTCGGCGTCGTGACCCGCGGAAGCTCGCGCGTGATGTGGGCCGCACGGCCGGCGAGCTGATGTCGATCGCCTCCGACGCCCGGCTTCTTCTTTCTTCGGACCTCCGTCGTGAGGCCCTCAAGCTCAAGGGCATGATGGGATCCTTCTCCCGCGTCTGGGCGGTGGTCCTGGCTCGGCTCCGTTGGGTTGCAATCGGCTTTTGCATCTTCAGCGTGATCGCTTGGCTTTGTCAGTTCGACCGCCACCTGTTGCCCGGGTGGCTCGTCCCCACCGCCCGCTGGATCGACGACGCCACGCCGGACGCGGCCTACATGGTGTGGATGTCGTTCGCGATCCTGGCGCTCTTCGTAGCCCATATCCTCAGGGCGGCCAGTACCACCTTGAGGCAGCCGGACTAGCTTGGCAGAGCGGTCGTCGGAGCTCGCCACAGACGTCGCCGCCGGGACGGACGTGGCGCTCGTCGGTCTGGCGTCGCAACGATTGGTTGGCGATGATGCGGCACATGGCGGTCAGGCCGGCGATCGCCTCCGTTGGCTGCTGCTCGATACCGTTCAGAAGGCGTTCGTCGACGCCGGCTCTGCGCGCTCTCAGTTGGCCGGCGAGCCCGTGGGCGTGTTCCTCAGCGCGGTGGATGACGAGGGCGCCGCCGACGCGGTCTCGTGGTTCTTCGATCTCCGCGGTCCGAGCGAGACGATCGGGGCTGGACCGACCGGGCTGTTGCTGGCCCTGCACCGCGCGAGGGGTGCCCTGCTCCTCGGTGAATGCACGATGGTGGTAGCAGGCGGGCAGGTCGACGGCTGCCTCGTCGTCGTCCTCCTCGAGCTCGGCTCACCGTCAGGAAGTCCCTGGCGCGAACCCCGAGCATGGCTCACCGGCAGCGCGGCCTCTCACCTCGGGCGAGCGGCCCGCCGGGTCGAGCCGGCTGGGGACAGCCGGCTGAAGGAGCTGGAGCGGCTCCTGCGAGCCAGCCGATCAGCGGCCGAGCGCGCGAGCCTCGTCTCGGGCGCCGGTGGTGTGCGGGTCCGCGTGGAGCTGCTTCTTCCAGAGAGGGCACCTACGCTCCAGCCTCCCGTGGATCCTCTGCCCGAGGCCGGGCCGGCCGCTCGGCATGATCCGATCGTGGCAATCCAGCCGGACGGCTCGGCGCCGCCGACCTTTTGGATTCACGGGGTCTCAGGCGATGTCGGCTGGGTGATGCGGCTCGCCCGCTCGCTGGGACACGACATGCCGATCTTCGGCATCGAGGCGTCAGGCTTCGATGGCCGCGGCGCCATCCTCGACACCGTCGAGGCGATGGCTGCTCACTATGTCGAGGGCCTGCTGGCGAAGGGCGTCAGAGGCCCTGTCTGGCTGGGGGGCTACTCGGGTGGCGGGATGCTGGCTCTCGAGACTTCCCGTCAGCTGCAGGCGAAGGGTGTGCGGACCGAGCGGCTCGTGCTTCTCGATGCCAACGCGCCCGGCAACACGAGCCTCGCCAATGCGTACATCGAGGGCTTCATCTTCCTGCTGGCCGGAAGCTGGTACGGCCATCTCTGGGGCGCGTCGCAGCCGCTCGACTTCGCCAGGCTCAAGGGGCTGGACCGGGAGGGGCAGATCGAGCAGACGCTCGACTATCTCTTCGAGTGCGCCCGACCACCGCTGTCGCGCGCGGCGATCCGGCAGCGTCTCGGCGCCATGGACCGCATCTGTCAGGCGACGCGACGTGCGATGGAGAGCTATGCCGCTGCGCCGCTCGTCCCCAGCCCGGAGGTCGTGCTCGTTCGATGCCGCCAGGGGCTGGGCAATCACGCCAGCCGGTTCCGCATCCCCGAGGCCCTGATCGACGGCGACTATCGTGAGGGCTGGGAGGCCCTCTTCGACCGGCCGCTCGCCGTCCATGAGATCGACTGCGACCACTGGTCCCTTCTGGGCGAGCCCTGGATCGACCAGGCGGCCTCGGCGATCCGGGCCGGCACTTCCGGTCGTGCCGTGCTGGTGTCATGAGTTGTGCGCGGAACGTGGGGAGAGACACCGCCGGTCAGTTGCCAGATGGGGCCTGTGGCTTGCGCGCCGAGACCACAATGTAGTCTGAGGCGGAGAAATGATGGTCGCCGACCTGCTTGATGCCGTGACGGACAAGCGGCGGCAGGCGGCTCGCTGCCTCCGGGTCGGCGAGCAGCCGGCGGAGATAGTTGAGGAAGCCGGGAAAGACATGCTCGCGAATGGATTGGATCGAGATCGCCTCGTAGCCGCAGCTCTCCAGGATCTGCCGGTATCGGGTCACGCCGTAGACGTTCGCTGTCGGTACCTGATAGGCCCAGCGCTCGAAGGCGCCGCGCAGGCCCCCGGTGAGAACGCGCCCATCCTTCTCGAGCGGAAGGAGGTCGACCACCCCAAGGCGGCCGCCGGGGCGCAGCACGCGGAAGGCCTCACGAAGGAACGTCTCGCGCGTGTCGAAGTGGAACGCCGCCTCGAGGGAGACGACGGCGTCGACCTCGCCATCTCCGAGCGGCAGGGCGGTGGCGCTGCCGTTGCGGTACTCTATGCCGGCGTGCGCGTTGTGCGCGCTGGCATAGTCGAGCTGCACCTGCGTGACGTTGAGCGCCGTGATTCGAGCCGGCTGCCTCGTTCGCATCCAGTGCAGGTCCTGGTCGCCGAAGCCGCAGCCGGCATCGACCACCGTGTCACCCGGACCCAGCGCAGCCGCCTCGCCCAGCAGGTCGACCAGCGTCTCGCAGGCGGCGCGATAGTCCGTGGCCTCGTCCCAGTAGCCGAGATTGAGGAAAGTGCAGTCAGGCGCAAGTCGGCTGCGCGTGCCGAGGAAGGTGTAGCAAAGGTCCGCGCGGTTGCGGCCACGGGCCATGATGAGGCCTCTGAGAAGGCCGACGACGCCGATGCTTTGCTCGGTGCCGGCAGACGCTGCGCTCATCGAGCTGTAACCTCCTTTGCTACGATCGTCCAAGACGGCGCGGCCGCTCCGGCTTGCGTCGACCGCCGGAACCGAATCGCTACGGCATCAACCCGTCGGGGAGCCTGACCCATGGCACGTCTTCCTCCGGGGCCGCCGCTGCGGGCGATGCAGGCGATGCGCTACATGCGCGATCCTCATACCATGCTGCGGGACTACGCGCAGCGCTACGGTGACGTCTTCACCGTCCGCACGGCACGGCTCTGCGTCATGACCGGCCGGCCGGAGCTGGTGCGCCAGATCCTGAGCGCCCCGGTCGATCAGTACGGCGTCAACACCGAGCGGGGGCCGGCCCGCGTGCTGGGCGAGAACGGCATGTTTCGCCTGGCCGGCCGCGAGCTGCGGCGCGACAGGCGGATCGTCGTTCCATGCTTCCAGGGGGAGATCCTGGCGAGGCTGGGCGAGATGATGCGCGAGGCGACGCTGGAGGCATTCCGCCGCCTCAGCCCCGGGCAGGTCTTCACCATGCGCGAGCTTGCCCTCGACATCGCGCTCGACGTGATCTTGAGGACCATCTTCGGCGCGGACACGCCGGAGCGGCGGCAGAAGTTCCGCGAGGCGGTGCAAGGCTTCACCGACGCCTATGGAAATCACTTCTTTCTGATTCTCTTGATCTTGAGGATCGAGATCGAATCGCTGCCGCCCTACCGTCGCTTCGCCGCGGCCCGCGGTCGGCTCGAGGCCCTGCTGCAGGAGGCGATCGAGCGGGCACGCGTGGAGGGGCCGGATCGCGGCGACATTCTGGGCCGACTGGTCGCCGCGCGGCACGATGACGGCACGGGCATGTCTGACCCCGCGCTGCGCGACAATCTGATCACGACGCTGATCGCCGGTCACGAGACGTCGGTCGTCTCGCTCTGCTGGGCCTTCTTCTGGCTGCATCGCCACGAGGCCGAGCTCGACCGCCTGCTTGGCGAGCTCGAGCCGTTGGGTCCTGACGCGGCACCCGCCGACTACGCGCGGCTGCCGTTCCTCGATGCCGTGGTCAAGGAGACCCTCCGGCTCTGGCCCGTGGTGACCGACATCAACCGGGTGCTGGCCAAGCCGATGGTGTTGGGGGGCTACGAGCTGCCGCCACGGACCACCGTCGCTGCGGCATCGGCCGTCGTGCACTACGACCCCGATCTCTATCCCGAGCCCGAGCGCTTCCGGCCCGAGCGCTTCCTCGAGGGCCGCTTCGCCGCCCACGAGTACTTTCCCTTCGGCGGCGGCGAGCGGATGTGCCCCGGTGGCCAGTTCTCGACCTTCGAGCTCAAGGTCGTGCTGGCGACGTTGCTGACGCGAGGCCGCTTCCGTCTGCTGGACGAGGGGCCGCCGGTCGTGAGGCGGATGGGGGCGATGAGCGCACCCAGCACGGGCGTCCGGCTGCGCTACGAGGGGCCCCGCAGCGCCTGACCTTCGGGCTCAGTAGCGGCGGGCGATGTTGACCGGCAGGGGTCGCTTGCGGATCTCCTCCACCATGCGCATCAGGATGGAGCCAGGGCCCAGCTCCTCGAAGCGGGCGTCCTCCTCCTGGAGGAGATACTGGATGGTCTCGACCCAGCGCACCGAGTGGTCGATCTGCTGGGCGAGATTGTGGGCGATCTCGTCGTCGCGATAGGGCAGGGCGGTGAAGTTCGCAACGACCGGCACCAACAGGGGCTGAAAGCGGAAGCCCTTCAGGAACGAGGCGAAGGCCTCCTTGACCGGCTTCATGTAGCGCGAATGGAAGGCGGTGCGGACGTTGAGCGGCACGACCCGTGCCCCGGCCGCGGTGAGTAGCGGCTCCAGCCGCTCGAGATCCTCGACCGGGCCGGCCAGCACGCTCTGCGTCGGCGTGTTGAGGTTCGCGATGTCGATCGAGGTGAGGCCCGTCTCCTCGATCAGGCCGGAGATCGTCTCCTTCTCGGGGCCGACCACGGCGTGCATGCCGCCGCCATGGATCGCCGCCATCAGCTCGCCGCGCTTCTGCACGAGACGAAGGCCCGTCGCGAAGTCGAAAGCTTCCGCGGCGAGGAGCGCATCGTACTCGCCCAGGCTGTGCCCGGCCGCGAAGTCCGGCGCCCGACCCGTCTCCTCGAGGCGGGCGTGGTAGCTCAGCGCGTTGACGATGTAGAGGGCCGGCTGAGTGTAGGCCGTGTTCCCGAGCTTCCGGTCGGGATCCTCGAGACAGAGCCGGCGGATCGAGTAGCCGAGGACCGCGTCCGCCTCGGCGACGAGATGGGGGAAGCGCTCGAACAGCCCGGCGCCCATGCCCTTGAACTGGGAGCCCTGGCCGGGAAAGAGATGGACGACGGTCATTGCAACGCGGCCTCAACTCGACTGAAGGTAAGGAGGTTCTGACCGAACTGGTTCATTGCCGGCAAGGCCTGGATGCCGGGCCCGCAGCACAGGCGGGCGAACCCGGCGAGCGTTCCCGAGGGACCGCAGTCGACGAAGATCCGACCCGGCACCTCGCTCAGCCGCTCGATGCAGTCCTTGAAGCGCACCGGCGCGCGCAGCACAGTCCAGACGTGCCGGGCGTCCAGCCGCTCGATGGGTGCTGCGAGCGTGGCCGACCAGAGGGGCCGTGCTGGAGGGGCTGTGCTGAGCCCGAAGCACAGCCGGGCCAGCGGTTCCTTGACCCCATCGACGAGGGGCGAGTGGAAGCCGTAGCGAAGCGGCAGCCGGAACCACACGATCCCACGCTGGTCCAGAACGCTCGTGATGGCCGGCACCGTCTCGCGGGCCGCGCTCACGACGATGTGCTCGGGGCCGTTGACGCAGCCAAGACGACAGTGTCGGCCCAGCGTCTCATCCTCCTCGAGCAGCCGGGGGCTGGCCAGAATGGCGATCATGGCGCCCTCGGGCGCCACCTGCTCGACCAGCCGTGCCTGCTCGCGCAGCAGCTCGATCGCCTCGCCAAGCGACAGCACACCGCTCGCTGCCGCGGCGATGAACTCGCCGAGGCTGTAGCCCAGATAAAGATTCGGCCGGATGCCGCGCGCCTCGAGCGTCCGGGCGGTGGCATAGCCTTGGGCGAGGAGGGCGAGGTTGGTCTCGAGGAGCCTGTCGAAGCGCTCGCTGTCCGCCATCGGCCGCTCGAGGGCGATCCGGCTGAGCGGCCGGCCCGCGAGCGGCCCGGCGAGACGGTCGCATTCATCCATGGCCGCGCGGTAGGCGCGGTCCTGGGCGTAGGCCTCGGCGCCCATCTGATAATACTGAGAGCCCTGGCCCGAGAACATGAAAACGACCTCACGCACGGCCAATCTCGGTCCGATCATGCAGCATACCGTGGGCTCCCTCGGCATCGTTGCTACCGGATCGCGTCCGAGAGCGGAAGCCTCGGAATCGACGGAGCGCCTGCTGCGACCGACGAGCTTGTGAAAATGCTCCTGCGGGAAGCAGGTCCCCGCCGCCGCTCTCCTCAGCCGAACCGGTTGCTCCTCGGGAAGCCCCGGGGTGCCATCCGGCCTGCGGTGGCGCGTTTGCCCTTGTAGCCGGCGAGGTCGTCGTGCTTGCGGGTGCGCTCGCCGTCGGTCCAGGTGAGGCCTTCCTCGGCCGGAAATGTCTTGAGGTCGGCGAGGGCGGCATCCTTATAGCGCTGGAGGATGACCCCACGACCGCGCGACATCTCCGGCAGCTCGGCCGCCTCGAACACCAGGAGCTTGCGGTTGGTGCCGGCGACCGCGACGAGGTCGCCCCGCACCGGCGTCACGACCTGAAGCGTGTCGCCCTCGCCGAGATTGACGACCTGTTTGCCCGCCCTGGTCTGGGCCGCGACGTCCTTCTCGCTTGCGATGAAGCCCCGGCCCTGACGCGTGGCGAGAGCAAGGCGCCCCTCCGGGTCGTGGATGCGGACCGAGTGAATGTCGGCGCCCTTGGCGAGGTCGATCGAAAGGGAGAGCGGCTCGCCCTGGCCGCGGCCGCCGGGCAGGCGGTCGATGGGCAACAGATAACAGCGCCCGTCACTCGCGAAGACGAGCAGCTTGTCGGTCGACTGGGCCTTGAGGACGAAGCGTTCTGAATCGCCCTCCTTGTATTTGATGTCGGCCTTGTCCTCGAGGTGGCCACGGACCGCCCGGATCCAGCCCTTGGCCGAGAGGAGGACGGTGACGGGAAAGCGCTCGACCGGCACCTCCAGGAGCTGCGGCTCGACGGTGGGTGCCGCCTCGAGCGTGGTGCGCCGATCGCCCAGAGGCCCGCTGCCGAAGGCGGCCTCGCCCGCCAGCATCTCCTCCTTGAGCCTCGCCCGCCGCTTGCGCTCGTCGGCGAGCAGCGCCTGGAGCTCGCGCTGCTCCTTGCCCAGGGCGCGCTCTTCCTTCTTGAGCTCCATCTCCTCGAGGCGGCGGAGGTTGCGCAGGCGGAGGTTCAAGATGGCCTCGGCCTGGCGCTCGGTGAGCTCGAAGGCGGCCATCAGCACCGGGCGCGGCTCGTCCTCCTCGCGGATGATCTTGATCACGCGGTCGATGTCGAGGAAGGCTTTCAGGTAGCCCTGGACGACCTCCAGCCGGTCCGCGATCTTTGTGAGCCTGAAGCGCGAGCGGCGGACCAGGACCTCCATGCGGTGGTCGAGGAAGGACGACAGCAGCTCGGCCAGGCCCATGACCCGCGGCACACCCGTGCGATCGAGCACGTTCATGTTGAGCGAGAGCCGGACCTCGAGATCGGAGGTGCGGAACAAGCTCTCCATCAGCAGCTCGGGCGGGACGGTGCGGGCCTTGGGGACGAGGACGAGGCGCACGGTGTCGGAGGACTCGTCGCGCAGATCACCCAGCAGCGGCAGCTTCTTGAGCGACAAAAGCTCCGCCAGCCGCTCGACGAGGCGGGATTTCTGGACCTGCCAGGGGATCTCGGTGACGACGATCTGATACTGCCCGTGAGCCAGGGCCTCACGCTCCCAGCGCGCGCGCAGGCGAAGGGCGCCCCGGCCGGTGCGGTAGGCCTCGGCGATCGTCGCCTGATCCTCGATCAGAATGCCGCCGGTCGGCAGGTCGGGGCCCTGGACGAAGCGGCAAAGCTCGGCCGCATCGGGTGCCGGCGCATCCGCCGGACGCTCGAGCAGCCAGGCCAGCGCCCGAAAGAGCTCGCCCGCATTGTGGGGCGGGATGCTGGTCGCCATGCCGACGGCGATGCCGCTGGCGCCGTTGGCGAGCAGGTTGGGGAAGGCGGCAGGGAGAACGACCGGCTCGGTCTCGCTGCCGTCATAGGTCGGGCGGAAGTCGACCGTGTCCTGGTCGATGCCCTCGAGGAGGGCCATCGCGACCGCCGTCAGGCGCGCCTCGGTGTAGCGCATGGCCGCCGCGTTATCGCCGTCGATGTTGCCGAAATTGCCCTGGCCGTCGACCAGGGGATAGCGCTGGGCGAAGTCCTGGGCGAGGCGCACCATGGCGTCGTAGACCGCGACGTCGCCGTGGGGATGGAACTTGCCGATCACGTCGCCGACGACGCGGGCGCATTTCTTGAAGCCGCTCGCCGGGTCGAGGCGCAGCTCGCGCATGGCGTGGAGCAGGCGGCGCTGGACGGGCTTCAGCCCGTCGCGCACGTCCGGCAGCGAGCGCGAGGTGATGGTCGAGAGCGCGTAGGCGAGGTAGCGCTCGGAGAGCGCCTCCTTGAGGTTGATGGGGCGGATCTCGCCGCCCGAGGCGGCTGCGGCTTTGCTCATGCAGTGCTCTCGTCGGGGCTCTCGTCTGTCGACTCGAAGAAGGCCTGGAAGCGCTCGCGGGCGAGCGGCATCGGCCGGTCGGCGGGGCCGAGGGTATGGCGTCTCAGGAAGTGCGCCGCAAGCCTGAGGCCGTCACGGATCTGTCGATCGTCGGCAGCACCCAGGCCGAGAAGAAAGGGCGGCAGGGGGAGAAGCCGGCTCTCATAGGGTGCGGCGGCATCGCGGCTCACCGCCCGGCCGGTGCGCGGCGAGACGAAGGCCAGATCCTCGGTCGTGCCCGTGACGGCGCAGGTCGAGAGGTCGAGGGCGAAGCCGAGATCGGCGAGTAACAGAAGCTCGAAGCGGACATAGTCCTCGGGCCAGTCCGGGGCGGCGCTCAGCCGGCCGAGCAGGGCCACGAGGCCGGCGCAGAGACGAGGATGCGCCTCGCGCTCGGCAAGACAGGCCTCGAGCAGGGCCGAGGCGGAGGCGACGGCGGCGAGCCTGCGCGAATCCTCGAGCAGCACGGCAGCGTAGAGACGCACGGGCTCGACCACGAAATGGCCCAGATGGTCGGCGAGCCTCGCCTTCCAGACGCACTGCAGCCGGTTCCCGGGCTGCAGCAGCGGCGACTGCCGGCGC
Source organism: uncultured Alphaproteobacteria bacterium (assembly GCA_963735065.1). Classification (GTDB taxonomy): domain Bacteria; phylum Pseudomonadota; class Alphaproteobacteria; order Geminicoccales; family Geminicoccaceae; genus CAVTJL01. The sequence continues at coordinate 449,813 of CAVTJL010000004.1, forward strand.
CCGGCCCCGCCTCGCACCAGCCCCAGATGGCGGCCATGCTCGAAGGTCAGAAGCGAGACGATGGCATCCCGCTCGCCATGCTCGCGGGAGGTCAGGACGACGCCCTCGTCCTGCCACTCGATCATGAGAAGACGACGCCCTGTGTCATGACGGGCGACAACGAGATCGGAAGGAGAGGCCGCTCGAGGTGAAGCTCGTGCATCGCGGAACCATCCCGCTTTGCAGCGGACGCCTCGGGGGGAACGGGAGTGTGGAGTCTAGCCAGGAACGTCATGCCGTGCGAGCCATTGACGTGAGAACATTAAGCGAACATCCTTCCCCCGTCACGCACTCTCCTTCCGCCGCGAGCCCATGCCCGCCTATGCCGAGCTGCAGGTCACCTCGAATTTTTCCTTCCTCCGGGGCGCCTCGCACCCCGAGGAGATGGTCGATCAGGCGCACCTTTTGGGCCATACGGCGATCGCCGTCACCGATCGCAGCAGCTTTGCCGGCATCGTGCGGGCGCATTGCCGGGCCAAAGAGATCGGGATGCGCCTCGTCGTGGGCTGCAGGCTCGATCCGGAGGACACGCCGCCGCTTCTCTGCTGGCCCGTCGACCGGCCGGCCTATGCCCGCCTCAGCTCGCTCCTGACGCTCGGCAAGAGGCGCGCCGCCAAGGCATCCTGCACGCTCGGACTCGCCGATATTCTGGCCCACGACGCGGGGCAGATCTTCGCCGTCATCCCGCCGGACGAGCCGGACGAGGTTTTTTTACGCCAGCTTGCCGAGCTGGCCGGCCACTGGCGCGGGCGGCTCCATCTCGTCCTCAGCCATCGCTATGCCGGCAATGACAGAGGCCGCCTGGAGCGATTGGCGGAGCTGGCCCGCCATGCCCGGGTCAAGCTCCTCGCCACCAACGACGTGCACTATCACGTGCCCGAGCGCCGGGCGGTGCAGGACGTCGTGACCTGCATCCGCGAGCATTGCACCATCGCCCTGGCGGGCGGCCGGCTTCTCGCCAATGCCGAGCGGCACCTCAAGCCCGCCGCCGAGATGGCCCGGCTCTTTCGTCATTATCCCGAGGCGCTCGAGAGCACGCAGGAGATCGTCGAGCGCTGCCGCTTCTCCCTTACCGAGCTGGCTTATGACTATCCCGTGCAGAACTCCTATGACGGCCGCTCGCCCGACGAGGAGCTGGCCCGACGCACCTGGGAAGGGGCCGCCTGGCGCTATCCTGACGTCCTGCCCGAGAAGGTCCGATTGCTGCTCGCGCACGAGCTGAGGCTCATCGGCGAGCTGCGCTACGCGCCCTATTTTCTCACCGTCCACGACATCGTGGCCTTTGCCCGATCGAAGGAAATTCTCTGCCAGGGCCGTGGATCGGCCGCCAACTCGGCCGTCTGCTACGTGCTGGGCATCACCTCCGTCGATCCCTCGCGCACCGACCTCCTGTTCGAGCGCTTCGTCTCGGCCGAGCGCAACGAGCCGCCCGACATCGACATCGACTTCGAGCACGGACGCCGCGAGGAGGTGATCCAGCACGTCTACGAGACCTACGGCCGCGACCATGCGGCCCTTGCCGCCACGGTCATCCGCTACCGGGCGAAAAGCGCCGTCCGCGAGGTCGCCAAGGTCATGGGCCTCTCGGTCGACGTGCAGGACAAGCTCGGCAAGGCCGTCTGGGGCTGGGGCCGGGAGGCGCCGGGCCCGTCGGTCCTGGCCGGGGCGGGTCTCGATCCCGGGGACTGGGCGCTCAGGAAGACGCTCGAGCTCGCCCGCGCCCTGATCGACTTCCCCCGCCATCTCTCGCAGCATGTGGGCGGCTTCGTCATCGCCCGCAGCCCGCTGCGCGAGCTCGTGCCGATCGAGAACGCGGCCATGGCCGACCGCACGGTCGTCGAGTGGGACAAGGACGATCTCGACGCCTTGAAGATGCTCAAGATCGACGTGCTGGCGCTCGGCATGCTCACCTGCATCCGCAAGGCCTTCGACCTGCTCCGCGACCACTACGGCGTCGATCTCGACCTCGCCCGGATCCCGGCCGAGGACCCCGCCGTCTACGAGATGCTGCAGGCGGCCGATTCGATCGGCGTCTTCCAGGTCGAGAGCCGGGCCCAGATGTCGATGCTGCCCAGGCTCAAGCCCAGGACGTTCTACGATCTCGTCATCGAGGTGGCGATCGTCCGCCCCGGGCCGATCCAGGGCGACATGGTCCATCCCTATCTGCGCCGCCGCGAGGGCAAGGAGCCGGTCGAGTTCCCCTCCAAAGAGCTCGAGGAGGTGCTGGGCAAGACGCTGGGCGTGCCGCTGTTCCAGGAGCAGGCGATGCGCATCGCCATCGTCGCCGCCGGCTTCACCCCGTCGGAAGCGGACGGGCTCAGACGCTCGATGGCAGCCTTCCGCCGCCTGGGCTCGCTCGACCGCTACCGCGTCAAGCTCGTCGAGGGCATGGTGGCACGCGGCTACGAGCGCGAGTTCGCGGAGCGCTGCTTCAAGCAGATCGAAGGCTTCGGCTATTACGGCTTCCCGGAAAGCCATGCCGCGAGCTTCGCGCTCCTCGTCTACGTCTCCTCCTGGCTCAAATGCCATTATCCGGACGTCTTCTGCGCTGCCATCCTGAACGCCCAGCCGATGGGCTTCTATGCGCCGGCCCAGCTCGTCCGCGACGCCCTCGACCACGGTGCCGAGGTGCGGGAGCCCGACGTCAACCACAGCAATTGGGACAGCACGCTCGAGCCGCGGCTCAGGCGCGGCCCGCTGAAGACCGCGGTCCGTCTCGGGCTGCGCCAGATCAAGGGTTTCGCCAAAGAGGAAGCCGAGCGGCTGGTGACGGCCCGGCTCCGGCCCTACCGCACCGTCGAGGAGGTGAAGCGGCGTGCCGGTCTCAGGCGTGCCAGCCTCGTCATCCTCGCCGAGGCCGACGCCTTCCGCTCCATGGGCATGGACCGCCGTCAGGCGCTCTGGGCCGTCCAGGCCCTGAAGGACCCGGCGCTGCCACTCTTCGATCACGCCATGGAGACGGCACGCCCGGGGTCCAACCAGGGTCCGGTCGAAGGGGCCGACGAGCCCTGGCTCGAGCTGCCACCGATGCCGCTCGGCGAGCACGTCATCGAGGACTATGCCCGGCTGCGCCTCTCGCTGAAGGCGCATCCCCTGGCGCTGCTGCGCGACTGGCTGCAAACCCGGCGCATCGTCACCGCCCGCCAGCTCTGGGAGATCCCGCCCGGGCGACGGGTGACGGTGGCGGGCCTCGTTCTTGTCCGCCAGCGGCCCGGCAGCGCCAGGGGCGTCATCTTCGCCACGCTCGAGGACGAGACCGGCTTTGCCAACGTCATCGTCTGGCCCGACCTCTTCGATCGCTACCGCTCGACCATCATGACGGCGCGGCTCTTGGGCGCTACCGGGCAGCTACAGCGCGAGGGGCGGGTCATCCACGTGATCTGCGAGCGGCTGCACGACCTGACGGGCGAGCTGCGCCGGCTCCAGGCGCACGGCCTCGATCCGCAGATCCTCGATGGAGCCATGTCGCACGCCGACGAGATCCGGCGCGAGGGCCGCGATTTTCGCGAGGCGATGCCCGAGGGCAGAAACTTCCGCTGAGAGCGGAGGGCCTTGTGCTCCGCGTCACAAGCAAGACGCCACGGTCATGCGATACGCGACGCCGTTGCTTGTGCGACCGCGCGAACGGTGGCACCTCAGGGTCAAAGACAAAAGCGACGGCAGGGGGATCTTCCGATGGCAGCACGTGAGAGGCCGCTCGGCATCGTTCTCATCTCGATCTATTTCGGGCTGTTCGGCGTCATCGGCGCGCTCGGGGGCGCCTGCGCGCTCATCGCCGGCGGCAGCATGGACACGCTCATGGAGGTTGCCCGACAGGCAGGCGAGCAGCAGGGCAACGCGGCCGACATGCCCGAGATGCCCCGCTTTGGCAGCTTTTTCGTCATCGCCAGCATCGTCGGCGTCATCGCCGCATTCCTCGAGATCGCGGCCGCCTACGGCCTCTGGTCCTTTCAGCGCTGGGGGCGCCCGCTGGGCCTGGGCCTCGCAATCTTCTTCATCCTCTGGACGCTCTTTTGGTTCTTCGTCCTCGGGGCTCACATGGGCGGCACCGCTGGCGTCGTCTGGATGCTGATCGTGCTCGCAATCAACGCTCTCATCGTCTGGTATCTCCGCAAGCCCGAGATCACCCGGCTGTATGCGGAGCCCGCAGCCTGATGCCAGCCGTGCGCGGGCCTCTTCCGCCAAGCAATGCATTGGGGGACGGTCACCCATGCATGTCCTGCGTCCAGATCAAGCATTTGTGATAGTCGGCGCCAGTCGGGGTCAGTGAATCTGGGCCCAGAGCCAACGGTTTGAGTGTCCTCGCGCCTTCGGCTCGATCACTGGCCTGTACCCGACACTTGGCGACCGCCGAGGCCGGCCTAGATCTCGATTGGAGGACGGCCTCGCGGCGGCTGGCAGGGGGCAAAGCATGATCAATCTCACGGTGAACGGGCAGCGTCACGAGCTCGACATCGAGCCGGAGACGCCTCTTCTCTGGGTCATTCGCGATGAGATCGGGCTGACGGGCACCAAGTTCGGCTGCGGCATCGCGCAGTGCGGCGCCTGCACGGTGCACATGGACGGCCAGGCGATCCGATCCTGCTCGATCGCCGTCGGCGATGTGGGCGATTCCCAGATCACGACGATCGAGGGCCTGTCGCCCGACGGCAGCCATCCCGTGCAGCGTGCCTGGGTGACCGAGGACGTGCCGCAGTGCGGCTACTGCCAGTCGGGCCAGATCATGGCCACGGCGGCGTTCCTGGCCATGGTGCCGGACCCGGCCGATGCCGACATCGACGGCGCCATCACCAACATCTGCCGCTGCGGCACCTATCCGCGGCTGCGCCGGGCAATCCATCGCGCTGCCGCGCTGATGAAGGCCTAGGGAGGCTGCCATGGGCCACCTCGACCATCAGCTGGGAAAGCTCAGCCGCCGCGGGTTCGTCACGGCCTCGCTCACCGCCGCCGGCGGTCTCGCGATCGGGGTCGCCATGCCGAGGACCGCCTGGGCGGGGCTGCCCGTCGCGGCGCAGCCCTGGACAGCTTCGGCGGCCACCAAGGGCCACGAGATCAACGCCTGGCTCGTCATCGAGCCCGACGAGACGGTGGTCATCCGCGTCGCCAAGTCGGAGATGGGGGAGGGCATCTTCACCTCCCTGCCGATGATCGTCGCCGAGGAGCTGCAGTGCGACTGGCGCAAGGTGACGGCCGAGTACGCCTCCGCCAATCGTAACGCGCAGGAGGGTCAAATCTACGGCCGGATGGGCACCGGCGGCAGCAGCGCCGTGCGGCGCTCGCGCCAGTATCTGCAGCAGGCGGGGGCCAGCGCCCGAGCGCGGCTGATCGAGGCGGCTGCCAAGCGCTGGGGCGTGCCGGCATCCGAATGCCGTGCGGAGGCGGGCAGCATCGTCCATGCGCCGAGCGGCCGGAGCCTCACCTATGGTGCTCTCGCCGCGGATGCGGCCGGCATCACCCTGGCGGCCGAGCCGGCCATCAAGACGCCGGATCAGTACACGCTGATCGGCAAGCCCATGGCGCGCCTCGACACGCCGCTCAAGGTGACGGGCCAAGCGACCTTCGGGATCGACATCCGCCTCCCGGGGATGCTGTACGCGGCGGTGCGGACCTGCCCGGTCTTCGGCGGCAGCGTCGCCAGCTACGACGAGAAGGCCGTTGCCGGGAAGCGGGGGGTTGTCGGCGTCGTCCCGGTGCCCGGCGGGCTCGCGGTCGTGGCCGACCGCTTCTGGCGCGCGAAGCAGGCCGTGCTGGCCCTGCCCATCACCTGGGCTGAGGGGCCCGCCGCCAAGACCGACAGCGAGGAGTTCGACGCAGCCTATCGGGCAGCGCTGGACGGGCCTGCAGTGACCGCGCGCAAGGTGGGCGATGTCGAGGCGGCGCTCGCGAAAGGCAAGCAGGTCGATGCCACCTATGAGGTGCCCCATCTCGCCCACGCCGCCATGGAGCCGCTCAACTGCACGGCCCATGTGCAGGGCGACCGGGTCGAGGTGTGGATGGGCACCCAGAACCCCGACGCGGCCCTCAAGCTCGCGGCCCAGACGGCGGGCGTGCCGCCCGAGAACGTCGAGGTTCACAACTGCTTCCTGGGCGGCGGCTTCGGCCGGCGCGCGGTGAACGACGAGCTGGTTCAGGCGGTGACGGTCGCGAAGGCCGTGGGCAAGCCGGTGAAGCTCGTCTGGACCCGCGAGGAGGATATGCGCCACGACCGCTACCGGCCGCAGGCAGCGATCCGGTTCCAGGCCTCGCTCTCGCAGGATGGCACGCCGCAGGCGCTCCATGCGCGGACGGCCGTCGGATCGATCTCGCGCTCGCTCGGCTGGAGCAAGGTCGAGAGCGGCGTCGAGCCCTCGGCGGTCGAGGGCCTCGTCAACATGCCTTACGCGATCCCGGCGCAGCAGGTCGACTGCATCCTCAAGAACACCCACGTGCCGGTGATGTTCTGGCGCTCGGTCGGCAGCTCGCAGAACGCCTTTGCGGTGGAAAGCTTCATCGACGAGCTGGCCCACGAGGCAGGCGAGGATCCCTATCGGTTCCGGCGCAAGCTCCTGGCCGGCAAGCCCGACTTTCTGAAAGTGCTCGACACGGTGGCCCTGAAGAGCGGCTGGGACGAGAAGCTGCCGGAAGGCAAGGCACGCGGCATCGCGATCCACGAATCGTTCGGCACCATCGTCGGCGAGGTGGTGGAGATCGCCGTCTCGCCCAAGGGCGAGATCAAGGTCGAGCGCGTGGTGGCCGCGGTCGATTGCGGCCATGTGGTCAACCCGCGCACGGTCGCGATGCAGATCGAGAGCGGCGTGGTCTACGGCATGACCGCAGCGCTCTACGACGAGATCACCATCGAGAAGGGTGCCGTCGTTCAGGGCAATTTCGATACCTACCAGATGGTGCGGCTGGCGGACTCACCGAAGATCGAGACGCATCTGGCCCTCAGCGGCGGCAGCAAGTGGGGCGGCATCGGCGAGCCCGGCACCCCGCCCATAGCCCCCGCCATCTGCAACGCGATCTTCGCCGCGACCGGCAAGCGTATCCGCCGCCTGCCGATCAAGGACACGGATCTGGCCGGCCGGGCCTGACCGGCCGAAGCCCGCCTTCCTGCCTGCGCGTCCGGGCTCAGTCGCCCAGGCGCCGGAGCAGGTGGGCGAGCTTGTTGTAGAGGTGCTGGACGAGCGTGTCGGCCAGCGCCTTGCCGTCGCGGGCCCGCAGGTGGCCCAGGATCGCCTCGTGCTCCCGGACGGACTGGTCCCAGCGATCCTGGGAGAGGTTCGCCATGTAGCGATATCGCCGGATGCGGGCGTTCAGCGTCTCGTATTGGCGAGCCAGGACGGCGTTGCCCGTGGCCCCCATGATGGCGTGATGGATGGCCTGATTGCAGCGGAAGTAGCCGGGCAGCTCGGCGCGGGCGTGGTGGGCCAGCATCTCGTAGTGCAGGCCGCTGATCTGGGCGAGCTGGGCCGGGGTGGTCCGCTCGGCGGCAAGGCCGCCCGCCAGCCGCTCGAGCGCCGCCATGACCTCGACGGTCTGGTCCAGCTCCTCGGCCGAGAGCCGGGCGACGATGGCGCCCCGGTTCGGCAGCAGCTCGAGCAGGCCCTCGGCGGCCAGGACCTTGAAGGCCTCGCGCAGCGGCGTTCGTGACACGTCGAGGCGCAGTGCCAGCTCGCGCTCGTTCAGGCGCCGGCCGGGCTCGATGTCGCCCTCGATGACGAGATCGCGCAGCCGCGCCGTCACCTCATCGTGCAGACTGCGCCGGGTGATCCGGAGGTCCGCCGCCTCGGCAAGGGAGGTGCTCATGTCAGCGCCTCCGCCAGCACGCGGGCCAGATGGACGGCCTCACGACCGGTGCCGTCGCCGATCTGATGGCGACAGCTCGTGCCGTCCGCGACGACGAGCGTGTCGGACGCAGCACCCCGCACTGCCGGCAGCAGGCTCGCCTCAGCCATCGCACGCGAGACCTCCTGATGCTCGGGCTCGTAGCCAAAGGCGCCGGCCATGCCGCAGCAGGAGCTCTCGATGGGCGCCACCTCGAGATCCGGCACGAGCTTCAGCGCCGCCACGACCGACCCCATGAGCCCGAAAGCCTTCTCGTGGCAGTGGCCGTGGACGAGCGCCCGTCGCTGCTGGAGCGCCCGAAGCGGCAGCTCTGGCGCGCCGGGTGCCGTGAGGAACTCGGCCAGAAGAAAAGAGCGCTCGGGCAGGAGGCCGGCCTCCGCGGCGGGAAGCAGGGCCGGCAGCTCGTCCCGGAAGGTGAGGATGCAGGAGGGCTCGAGGCCGACAATCGGCACGTCCGCCTCGAGGAACGGACGAAGCGCTGTCGCCGTCCGCCGTGCCTCGGCCCTGGCCTCGTCGATGAGCCCGGCGGCGAGAAAGGTGCGGCCGCAGCACAGTGGGCGCTCGCCGGCGGGCGTGGGATCGATGACCCTGTAGCCTGCCCGCTCGAGAACCCGGTGCGCTGCGCCAGCGTTCTCCGGCTCGAACCAGGTCGAGAAGGTGTCGGCGAAGAGAACCACGGCACTCCCGGAGGCACCTGCCAGCCCGGACCTGCCTCGCCACGGCCGCTTCCAACGCGGCAGGCTGCGCCGAGCGCTCAGACCCGTCAGGCGCTCGCCCAGGGCCGGCAGCCCCGGCACACGGTCGCGAAGGTTGAGGAGCGGCCGCAGGCGCGAGGCGTAGGGCGCATAGCGCGGCAGGTAGGCGATCAGGCGCTGTCGCGGCGAGAGCCCGTGTCGCTGGTGCTGGCGATGCAGGACCTCGATCTTCATCCGGGCCATGTCGACGCCCGTCGGGCATTCGCGCTTGCAGGCCTTGCAGGCGACGCAGAGGTCGAGCGCCGACGCCATCTCCTCGGAGGCGAGCGCATCGGGCCCGAGCTGGCCCGAGAGCGCCTGGCGGAGGACGTTGGCGCGGCCGCGGGTGACGTGCATCTCCTCGCGCGTCGCCCGGAAGCTCGGGCACATCACGCCGCCCGCGGCCTTCCGGCACGCGCCGTTGTTGTTACACATCTCCACCGCACCCAGCATGCCGCCCCAGGCGCTCCAGTCGAGCCCGGCCTCGAGGGGCACGGCCGCGTAGCCCGGCGGGAAGCGCAGCAGCGTGCGGTCGTCCATGCGCGGCGGACGGACGATCTTCGACGGATCCGTGTTGAAGAGGCCCTGAGGGTCGAAGGCGTCCTTCACGTCCTCGAAGGCCCGCACGAGCCGGCTGCCGAAGACCCGCTCGTGCCATTCCGAGCGCGAGAGCCCGTCGCCATGCTCGCCCGAATGGGCGCCCTTGAAGCTGCGGACGAGGTCGATCGCCTCCTCGGCGATCGCTCGCATCGTCTTGACCCCCATCTCCTGCTTGAGATTGAGGATCGGACGCACATGGAGGCAGCCCACGGAGGCGTGCGCATACCAAGTGCCGCTCGTGCCGTGCCGCGAAAAAACCTCGTTCAGCGCCTCGGTGTAGTCCGCCAGATGATCCAGGGGCACGGCGCAGTCCTCGATGAAGGAGACGGGCTTGCCGTCGCCCTTCATGGACATGGCGATGTTGAGCCCGGCGGTCCTGAGCTCGGTGATCTGGGCCTGGAGGCCGGCATCGAGCGCGTCGACCACGGCGCCCGGATAGCCCAGCTCGCCCATCAGGTCGTGCAGGCGGCGGAGATCGGCCAGCACCGGCTCCTTCTCCTCGCCCGCGAACTCGACGAGCAGAAGGGATTCCGGCGCGCCGCGGACGAAGCGCGGCAGGGAGCTGGCGAAAGCCGGGATGGAACGCGCGAGATCCAGGATGGAGCGGTCGACGAGCTCGACGCAGGTGGGGCCGAGCTTCACGATATGCTGCGCCGCCTCCATGGCGCCGCGGAACGAGGGAAAGTGGCACACCCCCATGGCCTTGTGCGTCGGCAGGGCGGAGAGCTTGAGCTTGATGCGGGTGAAGTAGGCAAGCGTGCCTTCGGAGCCGACCAGCAGGGAGGCCATGTTGTGCCGACCCCGCGGCGCTACGCGGTCGAGATTGTAGCCGCCGACCTGGCGGGCGGTTCTCGGCACGCGGGCGGCGATCTCCTCCGCCTCGCGCTCGGCGATGCCGCGCACGGTGCGCACGAGGTCGGCATAGGTGCCGCCCACCACCTCGCCCAGGTTGGCCCCGACCTCGCCGAAGCGTGCCGTCTCGCCGTTCGCGAGCACGGCCTCGATCTCCAGCACATTGTCGACCGAGACGCCGTAGCGAAGCGAGCGGGAGCCGCAGGAGTTGTTGGCCGTCATGCCGCCCAGCGTCGCCCGCGAGCTGGTCGAGACGTCGACGGGATAGAAGAGGCCTTTTGATCTGAGGGCGCGGTTGAGGTCGTCGAGGACGAGGCCGGGCTCGACCCAGACGGTGCGGGCCTCCGTGTCCAGCTCGCTCACCCCGGTGAGCCACCGGCTGTTGTCCATGACGAGCGAGCGGCCGACCGTCTGGCCCGCCTGCGAGGTGCCGCCACCGCGCGGGATGACCGAGATCTCCTCCTCGCGGGCGATGGCGAGCGCGGCCTCGACGTCGGCCTTTGTCCGCGGCTGGATCACGCCGATGGGCTCGATCTGATAGATCGAGGCGTCGGTCGCGTAGCGGCCGCGGTCGAAGGCGGAGAAAAGAACCTCGCCTTCGATGGCACCGGCGAGCCTCGAGGCGAGGGCCGGGTCGCCGATCCTGGAATGGGCGGGACGGATGCTGTGCGTGGCCACGGCCGAGCGGACTCCTTTGTGCCTTGGTCCTGAGTTTGCATGCAAAAGGCCAGCCCCGCAATCTCGGTGCCGAGAACCAGGCCTATGGGCTTGACAGCCGTCTCCCACCGGCACAGCCTTACGGTCCAGTTTTGCATGCAAGATGCCACGCTACGGCGGCATCGAAGGAGACGGGGATGGGACGCCCAGCCGGCCGGCATTTCCTCCAGATTCCCGGGCCGACGAATGTCCCGGACCGGGTGCTCCGGGCGATCGACCGACCCACCATCGATCATCGCGGTCCCGAGTTCCGCGAGCTGGGCCTGGCCGTCCTCGATGGGATCAAGAAGATCTTCCAGACGAGCGGGCCGGTCGTGATCTTCCCGGCCTCGGGCACCGGCGCCTGGGAGGCGGCCCTCGTCAACACGCTCTCGCCCGGCGACCGGGTGCTGATGTACGAGACCGGCCACTTCGCGTCGCTCTGGCAGGAGATGGCGCGGCGCCTGGGCCTGGCGCCGGAGTTCCTGGACGGCGACTGGCGCACCGGTGCTGATCCCGCGCGGATCGAGGCAGCGCTGGCCGAGGATCGGGATCATACGATCAAGGCCGTCTGCGTCGTCCACAACGAGACCTCGACCGGCGTCACCTCGCGCATCCCCGAGGTGAGGGCGGCGATCGACCGGGCGAAGCACCCGGCGCTGCTCATGGTCGACACGATCAGCTCGCTGGGCTCGATCGACTATCGTCACGAGGCGTGGGGCGTGGACGTCACGGTGGGCGGCTCGCAGAAGGGCCTGATGCTGCCCCCGGGGCTGAGCTTCAATGCCATCAGCGACAAGGCGCTGGCCGCGCAGAAGAGCTCGCACATGCCCAGGTCCTACTGGGACTGGGGCCCGATGCTCGCCAATAACGCGCAGGGCTTCTTTCCCTACACGCCCGCAACGAACCTTCTTTACGGCCTGAAGGAGGCGATCGACATGCTCCTCGAGGAGGGGCTGGCGAACGTCTTCGCGCGGCACACGCGGCACGCCGAGGCAACGCGGCGCGCGGTACGGGCCTGGGGCCTGGAGGTGCTGGCGAGCAATCCGGCTGAGTATTCCTCGGCGCTCACGGCCGTGCTCGCGCCCGAGGGCATCGACGCCGATGTGGTTCGCAAGGTCATCCTCGAGCGCTTCGACATGTCGCTCGGCACCGGCCTGGGCAGGCTCAAGGGCCGGGTCTTCCGGATCGGCCATCTGGGTGATTTCAACGATCTCACCCTCATGGGCACGCTTGCCGGCGTCGAGATGGGCCTCCGGCTGGCAGGGCTGAAGGATGCCGGCCGGGGCGTGGATGCCGCGATGGAGCATCTTTTGGGCATGCCGCCCTCGCAGACCGCCCGCGCCGCGTAGCGCAGGCTGCTCAACCAGAGAAAACCAGCAATGGGAGGCTGGACAATGATCATCACACGGCGCGCTTTTCTGGGCTCGACTGCCGCAGCTGGCCTTGCCGCCTCGTTGCCCGCGAGGGCGGCGAGCGAGATCACGCTCGGCCATGTGGGCGAGCCGGGCTCGCTCTTCGACCAGTCCTGCCAGAAGTTCGCAGAGGCTGCGAACGCCAAGCTGGGCGGTGCCGCCAAGGTCACCGTCTACGGCTCGAGCCAGCTCGGCAGCGATTCCGAGATGCTGAAGAAGCTCAAGCTCGGCACGGTCGACCTGGCGCTGCCGTCGAGCGTGATGTCCTCTGTCGTCGACGAGTTCGGCCTCTTCGAGATGCCCTACCTCGTCAAGGACCGCGACCACATGCGCCGGATCCGCGAGCAGATCGTGCTGCCGGAGCTGGCGCCTCTTGCCCTCAAGCGCGGCTATCGCGTGCTGGGCGTGTGGGAGAACGGCTTTCGCCAGATCACCAACAACAAGCGACCGATCAAGGTGCCGGGCGACCTCGAGGGCGTGAAGCTCCGGGTGCCCAAAGGCGTATGGCGGGTCAAGATGTTCCAGGCCTACGGCGCCAACCCGAGCCCGATGGCCTTCTCCGAGGTCTTCGTGGCGCTGCAGACGGGCGTCATGGACGGCGAGGAGAACCCGCTGGCCCAGATCTATCCCGCGCGCTTCTACGAGGTGCAGAAATATCTCTCGATGTCGGGCCACGTCTACACGCCGGCCTACCTCGTGGCCGGGCGCAGCTGGGGCCGCTTCGATGAGAAGGTGCAAAAGGCGCTGAGCGAGGCCGCCATGGAGACCCAGGATCCCATCCTCGATCTGGGCGCCAAGCTCGACGACGAGCTCCTGGGCAAGCTCAAGGAGCAGAAGATGGAGGTCAACGACGTCGACAAGCAGGCCTTCATCGACAAGAGCCAGGGCATCTACGAGGGGTTCGCCAAGGAGGTCCCGGCAGCCAAGGCGATGATCGCCAAGGCGCAGTCGCTCGCTTCCGCCTCCTGATCGGCCCGGGTCCAGCCGGCGGTGATCGAGCGTCTGCGTGGCGCCTTCGAGGCGCTCCTCGAGTGGATCGTCCTCCTTCTCGTGGTGGCACTTACTCTTCTCATCATCGCCGGCTTCGTCTTCCGCTACCTCGGCCACGCGCTCAGCTGGTATGACGAGGTGGCCTCGGTGGGTCTGGCCTGGCTCACCTACTACGGAGCTGCCCTGGCGGCCGTGAAGGGCGCCCATATCGGCTTTCCGGGGCTCGTCAACGCCCTGCCGCGCAATCTCCGGGTAGCCCTCACCCTCCTCGCCGAAGCCGTCGTCTTCGCGTTCTTCGCGGTGCTGGCCTGGACCGGCTGGCAGGTGCTGGACGTGCTAGGCGGCGACACGCTCATCAGCCTGCCCTCGGTCCCCTTGCGCCTCACCCAGTCCGTGATCCCGATCGGCGCCGTCCTCTTCATCATCGCCGAAGCGCTGCGCCTGCCACGGCTCCTCGAGGAGGCGAGGGGGGAGGGCTTCGTCGATCACGAGATCGAGGAGGCGCTGGCCGAGGTCGAGAACGAGGATGGCGCGCCGCAGAGAACGAAGGGTGGCCGGACCATGCAGGGGGCAGCGCGTTGAGCATCGTTCTCATGCTGGTCGGCCTCTTCGCCCTCGTTCTCATCAACGTGCCGGTAGCTGTGGCGCTGGGCGTCGTGGCGGTGCTGGCGGTCGTCATCATCCAGGGCCCGGACATGCTGCCCAACGTGGCGCTCGTCATGTTCGAGGGCGCCACCAACTTCCCGCTGCTCGCGATCCCGCTCTTCATTCTCGCGGGTGCGATCATGAACGCCTCCTCGATCTCGAGGCGGCTCATCGACTTCGCCTCTGCGCTCCTGGGCTTCATCCGCGGCGGCCTGTCGATCGTGACGATCGGCAGCTCGATGTTCTTCGCCGAGATCTCGGGCTCGGCCGTGGCCGGTGTGGCGGCGCTCGGGACCATCCTGATCCCGGCCATGCGCTCCAAGGGCTATTCGCCGGAGTATGCCGCTGCGATCTGTTCCTCCTCCTCGAGCCTCGCCATCATCATCCCGCCCTCGATTCCCATGATCCTCTATGCGGTCATGGCAGAGCAGTCGGTCGTGAAGATGTTCGTGGCCGGCATTCTTCCGGGTGTCGTCGGGGCCTTCGGTCTGGCGCTCGCCGCCTACGTCATCGCCCGTCGGCGCGACTTTCCGGTCGAGCAGGCCTTCAGCCCGACCCGGCTCTGGCACGCCACCAAGGAGGCCGCCTGGGCTTTTCTTCTACCGGTCATCATCCTGGGCGGCATCTTCGGCGGGCTCGTCACGGCGACCGAGGGGGCTGGCCTCGCCGTGGCGGCAGCGCTCTTCATCAGTGTGGTCATCTATCGGGAGCTGGACCTCCGCAAGCTCAAGCGGGCCTGCATCGACGGCGGCGTGCAGACCGCCGTCGTCATGCTCCTGGTCGCCGCCTCGGCGCTGATCGGCGTGTTCCTCACCGAGGCTCAGCTTCCCCAGCAGCTTGCCCACTCCATCAGCGCCATCACGACGAACAAATATGCGGTGCTGGCGCTCCTGAACGTCTTCTTCCTCCTCCTCGGCATGTTCCTGCACTCGGCGGCGGCCATCATCCTGGTCGTGCCGATCGTGATGCCGCTCGTCACGGCGGTCGGGATCGACCCCATCCATTTCGGCCTCGTCGTGACCTTGAACCTCGCCATCGGCCAGCAGACGCCGCCGGTCGCGAGCGTGCTGATAGCCGCCTGCTCGATCGCCAAGACGGACATCTGGGAGACGACCAAGACGAACCTCGCCTTCATCGGCGTGCTCGTGGTCGTCCTGCTTCTGTGCACCTATGTGCCGTTCGTGTCGCTGGCGCTCGTCCGCCTCTTCTACGGCGCCGCCTGATCGGGCTTCGCTGACCGGGCTGGAATCGGCCCTGCACCGGGAGCCGGCACCCTGGGCGGTGCCGGACGTTCCTTGCAGCGAGACATCCAGGACTCGCAATTCTGTCTGCTTCGATAGGGAAGAAGACATCGCCGATCGCGAGCCTTGCCGACAAAGGATCCCCGATGCCCTTCCGCCGTGCCCTTCTTTCCCTGATTCTTCTGCTCGCTGCGCTGACCTCCGCCTCGGCCTCGGCCGCGGTCGTCGGCGAGTTCGGTACCGACTGGACCGGCAACGACATTGTCGTCGAGGCCATCGCCGATCCGAAGGTGGCGGGCGTCACCTGCCATCTGACCTATTTCAGCCGCGGCCTCATCGACCGGCTGTGGCAGGGCAACATCTTCGAGGACCCCTCGAACGCGTCGATCGCCTGCCGCCAGACAGGGCCCATCAAGATCGGTGACATCGACCTCGCCAAGGATGGCGAGGAGATCTTCAGCCAACGCCAGAGCCTGATCTTCAAGCACCTGTCGGTGCGGCGGATCTACGACAAGACGAGCGACAGCCTCATCTACGTCGCCTACTCGCGGCAGGTGAAGCTCGCGAGCGCCAAGATGTCGGTCTCGACCGTGCCCTTGTGGAACGCCCAGGCGGCCTGGGAGAAGGGCAAGCCCGACTGATCGGGCCTCTCTTCGCGAGGTCAGACGTCGAGCACCATGCAGCTCGTCTGACCGTGGGCATAGAGCTTGCCGTCCAGGGCGCCGATGAGCCGGCCTTCGGCGGTTGCGAGGCGGCGGCCGACGTGAAGCACGGCGGCCTCGGCCCTCACCGCCCCCGTGGCGGCGGTGAGGGCGCGGACGTAGCGGATCGAGAGCTCGGTCGTGGTGTGGCTGCGGCCTGCGGGCAGGGCGCTGATCACCGAGCAGCCCATGGCGCTGTCGAGGAGGGTCGCCGCCCATCCGCCGTGCACGGTGCCCTGGAGGTTGTAGGCATACTGCGCAGGCTGGCCCTCGAAGACGACCCGCCCACTGGCGACCTCGACGAGGCGTGCGTCGAGCGTCGCCGCCATGGGCGCCATCGGCAAGGCGCCGGACAGGAGCCGCTGCATGATCTCGAGGCCCGAGAGATGCCGAAGCCCGGACCAGTCGAGGAGGCAGGGATCGAAGACGTAGCGGCGCTCGACCCCCGCCGCCTCCGCGTCCGCCCGCTCGCTCATGCGGTGAAGGCCTGGATGCCCGTCTGAGCGCGGCCCAGGATGAGGGCATGGACGTCGTGCGTGCCCTCGTAGGTGTTGACGGCCTCGAGGTTCATCACGTGTCGGATGACATGATACTCGTCGCTGATGCCGTTGCCGCCGTGCATGTCGCGGGAAGCGCGGGCGATGTCGAGCGCCTTGCCGCAGGCGTTGCGCTTGATGAGCGAGACGACCTCGGGCGCCGCCGTGCCCTCGTCCATCATCCGCCCGGTCCGGAGTGCCGCCTGCAGACCCAGCGCGATCTCGGTCTGCATGTCGGCGAGCTTCTTTTGGATGAGCTGGTTCGCGGCGAGCGGCCGGCCGAACTGCTTGCGCTCGAGCGTATAGGTCCGCGCGGCGTGCCAGCAGAACTCGGCCGCCCCCATCGCCCCCCAGGCGATGCCGTAGCGGGCGCGGTTGAGGCAGCCGAACGGGCCCCTCAGGCCCTTGGCGTTGGGCAGCATGTTGGCCTCCGGCACGAAGACCTCGTCCATCATGATCATGCCGGTGGTCGACGCCCTGAGCGCGAACTTGCCCTCGATCTTGGGCGTCGCGAGGCCTTTCATGCCGCGCTCGAGGATGAAGCCGCGGATGGCGCCCTCGTCGTCCTTGGCCCACACGACCATCACGTCGGCGATCGGGCTGTTGGTGATCCAGTTCTTGCTGCCGGAGAGAAGGAAGCCGCCGTCGACCCGGCGGGCGCGGCTGCGCATGCCGCCCGGATCGGAGCCGTGGTCGGGCTCGGTCAGCCCGAAGCAGCCGACGGAGGTGCCCGAGGCGAGCCCCGGCAGATATTTCCGCCGCTGGGCCTCGTCGCCATAGGCCCAGATCGGGTGCATCACCAGGGAGGATTGAACGCTCATGGCCGAGCGGTAGCCCGAGTCCACCCGCTCGATCTCGCGCGCGATCAGCCCGTAGACGACGTAGGAGGCGCCGGCACCGCCATAGGTCTCCGGGATCGTCGCCCCGAGAAAGCCCAGCTCCCCCATCTCGCTGATGATCGCCCGATCGAACGTCTCGTGACGGTTGGCCTCGAGGATACGCGGCATCAGCCGGCCCTGGGCATACTCGTGCGCGGCGGTCTGGACGAGGCGCTCCTCCTCCGTGAGCTGCTCGGCCAGCAGGAAGGGATCCAGCCAGTCGAAGGAGGCCAGCTCCGATGGGGCCTTCTCGTGCGGTGACGTCCTCGCCGTGGCGGTCATGCCTGCTCTCCCGTTTCCTCAGCGGCCCCCATATAGCGCAGCCCGGCGTCGCTTGTCCGCCGGGCTGCGCCGAAATGCGGGTGTCGGGTGAGGCCCGCAGCTCAGGTGCGGCTATGGCTCGCTCAGGGAGCCCACCAGTTTCCGGACATCACGATCATATAGATGAGATGCAGCGTCCAACCGTAGGAGTCGCTGACGGTGTCCACGGTCGTCGTCTGGGCAAGATCATTCCAGATGCTGTTGAGTAAGAGTTGGTATTTCCCGTTGATCATGGCCGCCGTGCCGAAGGCGCCCGTAAAGCATACATAGTTGTAATAGTTGATCGGCGAGCCATCGAGCTTATACCCGGCGTAGAGCGCATAGATGTTGTTGCCTGTAGAGCCGGATACCCAGTCCTCCATTTTAGTAAGAATCTTGTAGGCGTTGGGATCACCCAACAAGAGATAGTCGGTCGCCAGGTGCCAGGGGATACGACAGGCGTTGAAGTAATAATGGCCGGCGAAATAGTCGCCGACAAAATTTGTCGGCGCGGGCTGCGGCGTCGTGTTCGTGTTGGTTGCGAAGTCCGGAAACAACGCCGTTACCGGGGCATAGGTCGCCTGCAGCTTGTTGAGCAGCTTGTAGCTTCTGTCGACCGTCGCCCACCATCCGTAGTCGTTGCTGGCCCAATAGAACTGCTTGAACTCGTGCGGAGTGATGTCGGACGTGCGAACCGCGTTGTACTCGCTGGGATAGGAGGGATCGACCCAGTCGCCCATCTGCGGCAGGTTGGTGCTCGGCTGGATCTCGTACTTGCGGATGGCCTTCAGAATGTTCATCGCGGCAGCATAGTAGTTAACGCTGCCATTGCTTCCCCACTGCCGGTGGGCGAGCAGAAGCGCATGGGCAATGGCCACGTCGCCGTCCGTGGCCGAGTTGGCGTCGCTGCTACTCTTGCAGCTGGCCAGCTGACGCCACGCCATCAGATACGGGCTATGGAGCGTGGGGTGGTCGCGATAGAAGTGATAGAGCCCGTTGAAGATCGTCTGGGCGTTCGGATCGTAGCCGGCCATGAGGGCGACGATCATCATGCCGTAGCCCTGACCCTCGGAGACGCTGATCGGCGTTCCTTCGGAGATGGCGGGTTGCGGGCCCATATAGACATAGTAGCGACCCGTGCCGCAGCCGGCGCGAAGGAAGTTGGCCTTCCAGGAGGTGTAAAGCTGCTTCACCGACTGGTCGAGCTCGGCTTGGGTATGGTTGCTGGGCTTGATGGTGCCCGCCGTGTAGGTCACGTGCTGGGGAAAGGGCTTTGTCGGCGCAGCCTGTGAGGGTGCGGGATCGATCAAGGCGAGCAAGCCCGCCAATCCGAGGCTACAAACGCTTTTCGCGAGTAACCGCATTCCTTCTCTCCCGTGGCGGCATTTTATAAGGTTCCCGCTCTCTAAGAAATTAGAGCAAATTAAGGGTATCCTTGCGGTTGTAGCGTGTCCAGGTGGAGTTCTCTTAGAGCGATCACATGAATCTTGATGATCGGCTCGGGCGCGACTCTGGCCGGGCGCGCCGACCAGGGTTGAGGCGCGACGCCTCTGCGGGGCGGATGGAGAGGCCGACGGCAGGGCTCAGTGGGCGACGCCGTTCGACCAGCGGCTGAGGGGGCGGTGCCGTAGCCGCCAATGGAAGCCGACGCCATGGGGTTGAGCGGCGCCAACCGGCAGGGGCGCTCATCCGAGCGGCCGTGCTGCCGTGACAACTATCGAGGTGGGGCTCCCTCCACGGCCTACCGGGCTGACGCCGGCCGCGGCCCAACGGGCTCCGCCGAAGCCCGTTCTTCCGGGCGCTGCTGGGGCCGGGGGATCACCGGGACAGGCGGTGTGGCTGTGACCTATCCGCCCGCTTGCAGGCGGAGGATTCATCCCCTGAAACGCCGACGCCTGTCGACATCGGCGGGTCCTGGATCGGACCGATGGTCGCCTGTTCGTCGATGGGCGTGGGGCCGCTCGCCTCCGACACGCAGCCGGCCAGCGTGAACCCTCTGTCGCGTTGACGGCGAGTTCGAGCGCCCCGCGGCCGCTGGCACCCTTCCTGACGAGGCCGCATCACCCGCTCAGCTCGCGCTCTCGCGCATAAGGTTGATTTCGTGAGACAAGAGTTCCAATAAGTAGAATTCTTAGGCATCCGAGGAGGCGGACATGGGTGCGGATCTGTCAGAGGAGGAGCTCGGCCTGGTGCAGTCGTGCATCAACTCCATCATGCAGCGCGTCGCGGAACTCGGCCTCACGCTCGTTGTCGAGCAGGACTTTGCGAGGCTCAACGCCTTCCTCGACACGCGAGGGAGCTTCGTCAATCCAAGCTTCGACCCGCGCAGGAGCAAGCTCGGCTGGCGCGACTTCTGGGTGGAGCTTCGCGACCCGGCAGGCCATGGAATAGGTTGCAGCGCTGAGCGGGTGATCGAGACCCACGACTTTGCCGAGCTCGTGTCGACCGGCAGGATCTGGTATGCGGAGGGGTTTAAGGCGGTGGGCGGCCCCGATCGGATAGAGCTGCGGGCGTTGTCGCAGCGCCTTGCCGGCCGGATCAGCCACTCCGGGTCGACCTGGGTCGATCCCGAGTGGCGTCGCCAGGGCCTCGCCATGCTTCTGGCGCGTCTCACGCGCGCGCTCAGCTTCCGCAACTACGCCATCGCGCTGAACACCGGGTTCGTGCGCCACAGCCTCTATGTCAGCCCGGTGCCGCGTGAGAGCTATGGGTACGTCCATGTCGAGCTCTGTCTGGACGGCTACTTTCCGCCGCAGCGGGGTCCCGAGACCCTCTATCTCTGCTGGATCGACGCGAAGGAGTTTATTGCGAGCATCCGCGCTCTGCCGGAGCATGCCAGGCATCCGGTGAGCCTGGTCCGGGCCGAGGCTGCGGCGCTGATCGATGCCTTGCCGCCAGGTTGAGCCGGGCGAGGCCCAATCTGCCGGGCGGGTGCCTGCGCTCAAACGATCGAGCGGCGTGCAAGGGCCTCTTCGCGGTGAGCCTACCACTAGCGGAACGCGACGACCTGACGGCGCCGCGCCTCGTCACCATGCGGCGACGGGCAGGCCCGCCGGCTGCCGCATAACATGGCGGCCAGGCGCCTCCCTCACCTATGCTCTTAAGGATCCATAAAGCAGCTCTGATGCATATCGTGATCGCGCGATCGACGAGTCACCGGGGCGGGGGGTTGACGAAAGTCTCTAAGAATACGATCCTAGAGGCATCGCGCAGAGATCGGAGCTCGCATGCAGGAAGCAATGGGTGGTCTTGTTCGCTGGCTGGCAGCCTATTGGCCGCGGCGTCTGGTGCTTCTTCCCGGCGGAGAGCCCGTCGAGCTGGTTCATGTGGTTCAGCGGGACGACGACTGCTTTCTCGTCGTCGAGCTGCGAACGGGCGCCAGGCTGGAGCTCGGGCCTGAGGCGCTGGCATCGCGACTCTGCTTTCCTTCCGCCGAGATCGGCATCTACGTCGCTTTGGCGCTGGCCGGCCTCGTCGCGGGGCTGAGCATCGCATCGTCGCAAGCGCTTGAGACCGATACCGCAGTGCTCCGTCCCCGGGATCGCGGACCGCAGCTGAGGCCCAACGGCGCACGGCGGTGGGGGCTGCGTCCCTAGCCGGCCGGAGCAGCACGTCGCGGCCCAGCGCCGACCGCTCGTCGCCATCAGGGAGGAGCTTGGCTTCCACACGGGTCAGCTCGCGGCTTCCGGCTGCCGGTCTAAACGTGAGCACGCCTCCCGTGAGATCGACCTCCCGGTCGGTCCGGGCGAGATCCACGAGGCTGGCCAGGACCCGGAGCGCGCTCGGGACGGCGGCAGGATGGAGGCCGATCCATCAAGACGGCGCCGCTCGAGGTCCGGGGGATCCCGCCCACCGGCTAGCCTCATGACGAGACGCTCTGCCGGAGGCGTGATGGCCGCTCTCGCTCGATGCCTGTGAGAGGTAGCGGGCACGATGATCGATGGCCCGGGGCCGCCAGGCGCGCCGTCCGAGGCGGCCGGAGGGCTCGAGGGCAATGCTGGAGGCGCGATCAGGGCTTGACGATTGAGTGAAGCGGCGAGGGGCGGCGCGGTCAGCTCGAGAGAAGCAACGGCCGCTTGAAGGTGAGCCTGACCTTGAGACCAGGGGCATTGTCGCCGAGGTCGAGCTCGGCGTCGTGCAGTCGTGCCACCGCGCTGACGAGACTGAGCCCGAGCCCGTTGCCGGGGGTCGAGCGATCCGCGTCCAGCCGGACGAATCGCTCGAGCGCCTTTGCACGCAGGTCCGGGGGAATGCCCGGACCGTCATCGACAACCTCGAGATGGGGTCCCGGCGCGCTGCCTGTCGAGACGCGCACATGCCCGCCGACGGGCGTGTACTTGATGGCGTTGTCGGTGACGTTGGCCAGCGCCTGGGCGATCAGCTGGCGATTGCCGATCACCGGCACGTCGGCGTTGGCCTCGAGGGTGAGCGCGATGCTCTTCTCCTCGGCAAGCGGCTCGTACAGCTCGAACACGTCGCGCGCGAGCTCTGAAAGGTCGAGGGGCTCCCACTCCGAGCGCTGGGTTCCCGCCTCCGCCCTGGCGATGTTGAGAAGGGCATTGAACGTCTCGATCAAGCCATCGGCGTCGTGGACGGTCGATTCCAGCAGCTCGCGGATATCCTCCTCGCGGAGGGGCCTCATCAACGCGACCTCGATCCTCGAGCGCAGCCTGTTGAGCGGCGTGCGGAGGTCGTGGGCGATGTTGTCCGTCACCTCGCGCATCCCTGCCAGGAGGCGCTGGATCTGCTCGAGCATGCGGTTGAGGTTGACGGCAAGCTCGTCGAACTCGTCACCGCCGCCTTCGACCTCGATGCGCTGGTCGAGATGGCCAGCGACGATCGCGGCCGTCGTGCGATTGACCCGCTCGAGCCGGGCGAGCGTCCAGCGGCTCATGACGAAGCCTCCCACGAGCCCAAGGACGACCATGACGGCGCCGCCCAGCAGGATGGCATTCAGCAGGAGCTGCTGTGTGCGGATCTTGTCGGAGATGTCCCGGCCGACCAGCAGCTGGAACTTGCCGGGCAGGCTGAACGCCTCGGCCACGACTGGCCGTGCGACAACGCCGCCGCCGTCCGCCTTGCGGGCCTCGACCTCGAACCGGAGGATGTTGTTGGGCCCAATCGGCACGTCCGGCCACTCAGGCAGGTTCCCGGCCAGCACGTGTCCGGTCCAATCCGTGAGCAGGTAGATGCCGAGCCGGTCAGGGTCGCCCTGCGAGCGATGCTCGATGATCTTGATGAGGCCGACCAGCCCTCCCTGCGAGGCCTGCTCCTTCAGCCCCTGGATCTCGGCCTCGATCGTCTCCATCGTCTGGCGCTCCATGTAGCGCGCACCCGCGACATACACGAAGACCAGAAGCGCTAGAGCCGAGAGGCTGAAGATCAGGAGGTAGGCGACCGTCAGCCGGAACGTCGACGATCTAAGCAGCCTTGTCGGACGCTCGGAGGCTGTAGCCGGCGCCACGGACCGTATGAATGAGCGGGTAATCGAAGCCACGATCGATCTTCTGGCGCAGCCGGCTGATGTGAACGTCGATCACGTTGGTCTGGGGATCGAACCTGTAGTCCCAAACCTTCTCAAGCAACATCGTCCGCGTCATCACCTGACCGGGATGGCGCAGCAGCACCTCGAGGATCTTGAACTCGCGCGGCTGGAGGTCGATCTCCTGGCCCGCCCGCTCCACGCGGCGCGACAACAGATCCATCGAGAGGTCGCTGTACCTTAGCACGGTCTCTCGGCCATCGCTCGCCTCGGATGCACGGCGTCGGACCAGGGCCTCGAGACGGGCGAGCAGCTCGGAAAAGGCATAGGGCTTGATGAGGTAGTCGTCACCTCCCGCGCGCAGGCCCTTCACCCGGTCGTCGACCTCGCCAAGCGCCGAGAGGAAAAGGACCGGTGTACGGTTGCCGGTGGCGCGAAGGGTCTTGACGAGGCTCAGGCCGTCCAGCGCGGGGAGCATGCGGTCGACGACCAGCGCATCGAACCCCTCGGTGGCGGCAAGGAGCAGCCCGTCTTTGCCGTTGTGCGCGACCTCAACCGTGTGGCCGCTCTCGTTCAGCCCTTTGGCGAGATAGGCTGCGGCATCCTTGTCGTCCTCGATGACCAGCACACGCATAAGTTGCTGAGTTCCGGATCGGGCTTCGCTCGGTCCAAGCTCGCTTACTGACTCTTCCATTCTCGTATGCCTCTCAGCCTAAAGGCAAGCGCCACGGCAGCGGATGCTGCCGTGGCGTCGACAAATCTCAAGAGACGGCGAAAGGCACCGCCATGAAGAGCTGCGAGCCGTCCCGCCACACCAGGAGGAGGACCGACTGGCGGCCGTCCTTGTGAGCGCCCTGAATGTCCTCGACGGCCTGCTGGGGTGAGGTGACGTCGTGGTCGCCAACGCGGAGGATCACGTCGCCCGCCTGCAGGCCCTTCGACTCGGCCGGGCTGTTCGGCACGACGCTCTGCACGAGCACGCCCCGCTTCTCATCCTGAAGGCCCAGCTGGTTGCGCTCGTCGGGGGTGAGGGGAGCGAGGCTCAGGCCGAGGTGCGGCTGCTGCGCCTGGCCACCGCCATTGTCCGCAACCTTCTCCTCGCTCGGCATCTTGCCGATGGCGACGTCGAGCGTCTGCTCCTTGCCGTCGCGCAGCACCGTCACCGTCGCCTTGGCGCCGGGGTCGATGTCGGCCACCTTCTGGCTCAGCTCGCGGATGGTCGTGATCGGGTTGCCATCGAGCTTGGTGATGACGTCGCCCGTGTGAACGCCGGCGCCGGCAGCCGGGCTGCCCGGCTCGACCTTCGTGACAAGGGCGCCCTCGGTGCTCTTGAGGCCCATGCTCTGCGCGATGTCCTGGTCGAGCGACTGGATGCCGACGCCGAGCCAGCCGCGCTCGACGGAGCCCTTGTCCTTGAGCTCCTGGATGATGTGCTGGGCCTCGTTCGAGGCGATGGCAAAGCCGATGCCGACGCTCCCGCCCGACGGCGAGTAGATCAGCGTGTCGATGCCGATGACCTTGCCGTCGAGGGCGATGGTCGGGCCGCCGGAATTGCCCGGATTGATCGAGGCGTCGATCTGCAGGAAGTTGTCGTAGGGTCCGGCTCCAATCTCACGCTTCGTCGCGGAGACGATGCCCGAGGTCACCGTGCCGCCGAGACCGAAGGGATTGCCGATCGCCAACACCTTGTCGCCGACATGCACGGCGCTGCTGTCGCCCCACTCCAGGAAGGGCAGCGGCTTCTTGGCCTCGACCTTGAGGAGCGCGAGGTCGGTGCGCTTGTCGATGCCGACGAGCTTGGCCGCCAGCTTCTGGCCGTCCTGCAGCGACACCATGATCTTGTCGGCGCCGCCGGCCACGTGGGCGTTGGTCACGATGTAGCCGGCAGGATCGATGATGAACCCGGAGCCTTCCCCGTGCAGACGCTCCGACTTCGGCCCCTGCTGCATCGGCATCTGCTGGCCGAAGAAGCGCTCGAAGAACTTCTGCATCTGGGGATCGTTGAAGGGAGAGGCCGTCTGGGCCACCTTCTCGGTCTTATCCACCGAGACGTTCACGACCGCCGGCAGCACGGTCTTGACGAGCGGCCAGTAGGAATCGTCGTAGTTGTGGGCCGCGTTGACATGCTCGGCCGCATTGGTGACGTTGTCGGGCTGTGCCGCGTTCACGAGCACGCCGCCGGCCGCGAGAATGGCGACCGCCGAGCCCATGCCGAGCAAGGTCGTGCGCAGTCGGCGACGGTTGGGAGGGGTCGAGGGACGAAGGTTCATAGACGGCAAACTCCCTTTCCGGGTCCGGCAGCGCGTTCTCACACCCTCTGCCACCCCGCGTTTTCGATGGCCCATTAGTTAGTTCATGAATATGGCAGCTCTCTATCCACGCGATGACATTTCATTAACTGCTCGGTATACGAGCCTAAGTCATGGTATGATCGCGTAAAACGAGCATCTCGGGGTCGGCGTGGGCCGCTGCCGCGGCGAAACTAGCTGATATAGAAGCGTGGGCCGGGGGCGCGGACGGGCGATCGGGAGCGGCGGCCGCCCGCCTTGCCACGAGCCCCGGCTGCGACCCGATTGCGCTCCGAGCGCTGTTGACGATGGGGAAAGGCGTGCGGCAAGCTTCGGGCCCTGCGATGGCGCGGGCGGAACTTCCAGCGAAGGTGCGACGATGAAGACGATTCTCGCCCATCTCGAGATCAGCCCGCTTCTGGATAGCGTGCTCGAGTGCTCCTATCTGGTCGCGCGCCGGTTCGAGAGCTACGTCGAGGGCCTGCATATGCGTCCGGGCCAGCCGGACGTCATCGCGGCCGGGGCCGACGGCTTCGTCGCTGCGGCACCCGACCTCGTCGCCGGCTTCGAGCGGGAGGCAAAGGAGCGGGCCGAGCGCGCACGCACCGTCTTCGAGGAGTTCATGCGGCGGCACGAGCTGCCGCGCGTCGGCGAGGGGAAGGCCAGCCTCTCGGCCGATTGGCGGATCGAGCTCTCGACGGGACCCTCTGCGATCGGCAGCCTCGGGCGCGTGTTCGATCTGATCGTCGTCGGACGGCCGCTCAAGGACTCGATAGCGCCCAGCATGGCCGGCCTGGAGGCTGCGCTCTTCGAGGCGGGGCGCCCCGTGCTCGTGGCACCACCCAAGCCGCCGACAACGCTCGGCGAGAACGTGGTGATAGCGTGGAACTGCAGCACCGAGACCGCGCGCACGGTGGCGTTCGCGATGCCGTTCCTACGCCAGGCCCGCAAGGTCACGGTGCTGGCGATCGAGCGGAACGCCGTTCCTGGGCCGACCGCCGCCGAGCTCGCGCTCAATCTCCGGCGCAACGGCATCGATACGGATTGGAAGGAGGTCCCTGCCGGCGATCGTCATGCCGGCCAGGCCATCCTCGACGAGGCCACCGGCCTGGGCGCGGACCTTCTGGTCAAAGGCGCCTACACCCAAAGCCGTCTGCGCCAGATGATCTTCGGAGGGGCCACGAGCCACATCCTGGCAGAGACCCAGATGCCCGTGATCATGGCAAACTAGACGCTCCAGGAGCTGCCTCCTCATGTCCTTAATGCTCGCCCTTCACGCTCTGGCCGCCATCTTGTGGGTCGGTGGCATGTTCTTCGCCTATGTGGTTCTGCGCCCGAGCCTGGGCGGCCTGGACGGAGCCGCCCGCCAGGCCCTCTGGCGAGCCGTGTTCGAGCGGTTCTTTCCCTGGGTGATCGGCTGCGTGGTTGTGCTGCTGGTCAGCGGCTATGTGATGCTGTTCGGGTACCTGGGCGGGTTCGCCGGAGCCGGCGTCGCGGTTCACATCATGCACCTGCTCGGCTGGGTCATGTTCCTGCTCTTCTTCCACCTCTACTTCGCACCGTGGCGTCGCTACCGTCGCGCGCTGGACTCGGGTGACGGCAAGGCCGCAGTCGGCGGCGTTGGGCCAGATAAGGCTCATCGTTGCCGCCAACCTCGGCCTCGGCATCATCACGGCGGCAATAGGGGCCAGCGGACCCTATTGGCACTAGCAGCCGTTCAGACCCGCTGGCTGCCGCCCGTCGAAGCCCGTGCATGCCCTAGTCGCCTCGGTGAAGGGCTTCCTTTTCAGGTCGCCGTCATTGGTTGTGGGCGGCTCGGCTGTCGTCGTCGCGGTGGCGGTCGCGGGGTGGATCTGGTCGAGGAGCGGCCCCTTAGAGCAGGACATGCCGCTCCCGGGAGCATCACTGACGCCGCCTGTGGCCGATCAGGCCGTCTCCGCCGATCGGCCTGTCTCCAATGAGCAGCTCGCCGCGGCCATCAAGGAGATCAAGAATCGGCTGCGGCCCGACGAGGTCCAACTCGCCGGTCCTGCCGAGGAGCTCTTGCGCAAGCAGGTCGAGACGTTGCAGGCAAGCGTCACGCAGCTACGAAGCGAGCTCGACGCCGCCCGCCGGGCGCGTGACAGGCTCCTCGAGGACAATCACCGACTGGCCGCCGCAAACCGGGCGTTGCAGGCTCGCGCTGCTGCAGGGGAACAGGCGCTTCTCCCCGGCAAGTCGAGGCCCGATCGGCTCGAAGCCGGGTCGGATGCTCTGCCATCAAGCGATGCAAGCGAGCCCGACCCATCAGCCTCGGCGCCATCCAGCCCGCTCGCGCCGCCCATGCCCACCCAGCTCGTCGCTCAGGATAAGCCGCCCACGAGCCCGGAAGGACGCCTCCGGATCCTCGTGCGCATGCTCGATGCCGATGTCTCGCGCGACGGATCGCGCCTCACGGTGCCTCTCACCGTCGCGTTCGACCCGGCGACGGACGAGCTGACCCCGGCCTCAAGCCCGGTCTTGACGAGGTTGGCCGAGCTTGCGCGCCTCTACGGCGCGAAGGCGGTCCATGTGAGCCTCTTCCGTCCACCCTCGGCGGATCGGGACAAGGCCTCGGCGCTGCTCCAGCGGCATGCGCGCTCCCTATCGGATGCGCTCGCCGCCACCTACGGTGTGGGCGCCGCGGTGACCGCCACGATCGAGCCGACCCCGGCCGAGCCGCAGACGGCGGGAGCCATCGAGGTCGAGCTCAGGCGCTAGGGGACGCCGGCGGTCGGCCACCTCCTGTCGCCGCTGCCTACAGGGATCCGACCTGGCGGGCTCGCGGCCGCGGGGTGGAAACGTTCAGGTCAACAGGCATGGGGCAAGGCATGCGGCCCGATCGGGAGTTCGACTATGTGATCGTCGGCGCGGGCTCTGCGGGGTGCGTGCTGGCGAGCCGGCTCAGCGCCGACCCCTCGCTCCGTGTGCTCCTGCTCGAGGCGGGCCCGCCGGATCGCGGCTGGAGAATCCATATGCCGGCCGCGCTGACCTACAATATCGGCCGCCCGGGCGTGGACTGGTGCTACCGGACAGAGCCGCAGGCGCAGATGGACGGCCGACGCCTGCTTTGGCCGCGCGGCAAGGTCCTGGGCGGCTCCTCCTCGCTCAACGCCATGGTCTACATCCGCGGCCATGCTCTCGATCTCGACCGCTGGGCCGAGGAGGGAGCGGACGGCTGGTCGTATGCCCAGTGTCTTCCCTATTACCGCAAGGCAGAGACCTTCTCCTTGGGGGCAGATGAGTACAGGGGCGGTGAGGGGCCGCTCAGGGTATCGCGCGGCACGACGCCCAACCCGCTCTTCGATGCCTGGATCGAGGCCGGCCGGCAGGCGGGCTACCCGTTCACCGCCGACATGAACGGGTTCCAGCAGGAAGGCATGGGGCGGATGGACATGACCATCCACCGCGGACGTCGCTGGAGTGCCGCACGCGCCTATCTGCGCCCGGCCCGCCACCGGCCCAACCTCGTGATCGCGACGCGCGCGCTGGTCACGCGTGTCCTGCTCGAGGGCCGCCGGGCCGTCGGCGCCGAATATGTCGAGAACCACGACGTCAAGACGGTCCGCGCGACGCGCGAGGTGATCCTCGCCGGCGGCGCCATCAACTCACCCCAGGTGCTGATGCTCTCGGGCATCGGCCCCGCCGACGCCCTGCGCGCCTGTGGTCTCGAAGTCCGCCACGACCTGCCGGGCGTCGGCGCCAACCTCCAAGATCACCTCGAGCTCTACGTCCAGCAGGCATGCCAGCTGCCGGTGACCCTGCTGAAGGCGATGCGGCCGCTGAACATGGTGCCGATCGGCCTTCGCTGGTTCCTGTTCCACGACGGCCTTGCGGCGAGCACGCATCTCGAGGCCGGTGGCTTCATCCGCTCGGGGCCGGGCGTGCCGCATCCCGACATCCAGTACCACTTCCTCCCGGCGCTGGTCTCCGACCATGGGCGGGCCAAGGGTGATGTGCATGCCTATCAGGCCCATGTCGGCCCCATGCGCCCGGCGAGCCGCGGCTGGCTGAGGCTGCGCTCGGCCGACCCGCGCGACGCGCCCGTCATCGAGCCCAACTATCTGGCCGAGGAGCGCGATCGGGCCGAGATGCGGGCCTGCGTGCGCCTGACCCGCGAGATCTTCGCGCAGAAGGCGTTCGAGCCCTATCGCGGCCGTGAGCTGGCCCCGGGGCCCGACGTCTCGAGCGACGAGGCGATCGACGCCTTCGTCCGCGCCAAGGCCGAGAGCGCCTACCATCCCTCCTGCACCTGTCGCATGGGGCGTGACGCCCTGGCCGTGGTCGACTCCGCCTGCCGGGTGCGGGGTGTCGATGGCTTGCGGGTGGTCGATGCCTCCATCATGCCCAGCATCGTCTCAGGCAACCTCAACGCGACGACCATCATGATAGGCGAGAAGGCGGCCGACCTGATCCTCGGCCGCCCGCCACTGCCGAGCGCCGATGTTGCAGTCTACGAGGCGCCCGGCTGGCGCCATCGCCAGCGCTGACGAAGCTTGCCCCAGACGCGGATGGGGCTACGCTCGTGCGCGCCACTGATGGATGGGGAGGTCGTCGATGCGCTGGACTGGGCTTGCTCTCGGAGCCGTGCTTCTCGGCGCTGCAGGCAGCGCCGTGGCTTCCGTCCCTCCCGCCTGCGAGACTGTCCGCTTCTCGGATGTCGGCTGGACGGACATCACGGCGACCACGGCCACGACCTCGCTCGTCCTGGATGGCTCTGGGCTACAAGACCAAGACCGACATCCTGGCAGTGCCGGTGACCTACGAGAGCCTCAAGAACAAGGATATCGACGTCTTCCTCGGCAACTGGATGCCGACGATGGCATCGATCATCGGGCCGTACGAGAAGGCCAAGCAGGTCGACGTCGTGCGCGCCAATCTCGAGGGGGCCAAGTACACGCTGGCCGTGCCGGCCTATCTGGCCAAGGAGGGTCTCAAGAGCTTCGCCGACATCGCCAAGTTCAAGGACCAGCTCGGCGGCAAGATCTATGGTATCGAGCCGGGCAATGACGGCAACAAGCTCATCCAGGAGATGATCGACAAGAACGCCTTCGGCCTCAAGGGCTTCGACCTGGTGGAGAGCTCGGAGCAGGGCATGCTGGCCGAGGTCGCCCGCAAGGTACGCAGCAAGGCGGCGATCGTCTTTCTCGGGTGGGAGCCGCACCCGATGAACACGAACTTCGACATGACCTATCTCTCGGGCGGCGACGACTGGTTCGGCCCGAACTATGGGGGTGCCACGGTCTACACCAACGTGCGAGCGGGGTACGTCCAGGCCTGCCCGAACGTCGGCAAGCTCCTGCAGAATCTCGTCTTCAGCCTGAAAATGGAGAACGAGATCATGAAGGCCATCCTGGACGACGGAAAGGATCCGAGCGCGGCGGCCCACGCCTGGCTGAAAGCGCATCCCCAGGTGCTCGACGGCTGGCTCGCCGGCGTGACGACGGTCGACGGCAAGGACGGGCTTGCGGCCGTCAAGGCGTCGCTGGGCCTGTGACGAGCCCTGATCGCGTGCCGTCCAGCCCATGACCGACTGGCTCACCGAGCATCCGCTCCCGATCGGTCGCCTGATCAAGCTGCTGGTCGACTATCTCAACGACCATGCGGCTTGGCTCTTCGATCTCATCTCCTTCGCCATCGGCACCGTGGTCGATGGGCTGGTCTCGATCCTTGCCGCTGTGCCGCCCCTTCTGCTGCTGCTGGCCTTCGTTGCCGGGGGCTATCTCCTGCAGCGCTCCTGGAAGATCGCGCTCCTCATCGCGGCTGCCGGCCTGCTGATCATCAATCTCGGCTACTGGCCGGAGACGATGGAGACGCTGGCGCTCGTTCTCTTCGCGACCGTGATCTGCATGGCCGTCGGCGTTCCGGCGGGGATCGCAGCCGCGCATCGGCCGCGGCTGTTCGCCGTTCTGAGGCCGATGCTCGATCTCATGCAGACGATCCCGACCTTCGTCTATCTCATTCCAACACTGATCCTCTTCGGTCTCGGCATGGTGCCGGGGCTGATCTCGACGGTGATCTTCGCGCTGCCCGCTCCGATCCGTCTCACCCATCTCGGCATCACCTCGGTGCCCCGCCCGCTCATCGAGGCAGGCGAGGCATTCGGAGCGACGCCTCGCCAGCTTCTGCTCAAGATCGAGCTGCCGCATGCCGCGCCCACCATCATGGCCGGCCTCACCCAGTGCATCATGCTGTCCCTGTCCATGGTAGTGATCGCCGCCCTCGTCGGCGCCGGCGGTCTCGGCAAGCCGGTCGTGCGTGCGCTCAACACGGTCAACATCGGGATGGGCTTCGAGGCAGGCCTGGCGATCGTGCTCTTGGCCATCATCCTCGATCGTGTCTGCCGGCCGCGCGAGGCGCGGGGCCGCCGTGGCTGAGCGGCCAGCCGTCGCCTTCGACGCGGTCGATATCGTCTTCGGCTCGAGGCCCGAGCAGGCGTTGCCGCTCATTGACCAGGGCCGCTCGCGCGAGGAGATCCTCGAGGCCACGGGCCAGATCCTCGGCGTCGCCGGCGCCAGCCTCGAGATCGCGCCTGGCCATATCTGTGTGCTGATGGGCCTGTCCGGCTCGGGCAAGTCGACGCTGTTGCGGGCCGTCAACGGCCTCAACAAGGTGGCGCGCGGGCGTGTCCTGGTCGCGGACGGCGACCGCGATGTCGATGTCACCCGCTGCGATCGGGCGACGCTCCGGCGCCTGCGCACGACCCGTATCGCGATGGTCTTCCAGCAGTTCGGCCTGCTGCCCTGGCGGACGGTTGCCGAGAATGTCGGCTTCGGCCTCGAGGTCCGAGGCGTGCCGAAGCGCCAGCGGGATCGAGTCGTCGAGGAGAGGCTGGCCCTGGTCCACCTCGACGCCTGGGCCCAAAAGCGCGTCGACGAGCTCTCCGGCGGTATGCAGCAGCGGGTGGGCCTGGCGCGGGCGCTTGCGACGGACGCCGACATCCTCTTGATGGACGAGCCCTTCTCGGCCCTGGATCCGCTCATTCGCGTCCGGCTCCAGGACGAGCTTGTCGAGCTTCAGCACCGCCTCGGCAAGACGATCGTGTTCGTCAGCCACGACCTCGAGGAGGCGCTCAAGCTGGGCTCGACCATCGCTATCATGGAGGGCGGCCGCATCATCCAGGCGGGACCGCCCGAGGCCATCGTGACCCAGCCCGCCACGGATTATGTGCGCGACTTCGTCTCCCACGTGAATCCTCTTTCCGTGCTGACGCTGTCGACCGTGCTTACACCCGCGGCGGGTCTCGAGCCCGACGGCGTCCCGGGTGAGCGGCTCTGGATCGACCGGCGCACGCGCCTGCGCGCCGAGCTCACTGTCAGGGGTGGGGTTCGGCGTGTCGTGGGGGATGGGCTGCAGCTTCGCCTGATCCGTGAGCTCGAAGGCAACGAGGTGATGCCGCCGCCGTGCGACACCATGCTTGTGGCACCACCCGAGGCGCCGGTACGCCTTGCGGTCGAGGCGATCCGCGTGACGGGTTGGCCCGTCTGCGTGGTGGACGGTGACGGGCAGCTCCTGGGCCGCGTTGGGGTAGATGAGATTCTCGGCTGTCTAGGCGGGCGTCACAGCCAGCGCGGCTAGCTCGTCCATGGCAGTCACCGCAGTGTGCACAAGCCACGCCGCGGGCCATGGCCGCCGAGCGCTTACGCGGCCAGCGCCGCCAGCAGCTCGGATGCGCTGTTGCGGCGTGGCCGCCAGAGGTCGCGCCTTATCGCCTCCTGGAAGCGGGCGGCCGTCTCGCGCAGGGCCGCGGGGTTGTGCGCCTGCATGAAGTCGCGAACCTTCTCGTCGGCGAGGTAGGCGTCGAACAGCGCGTCGAAGTGGTGATTGTCGACCACCCGCGCGGTGGCGGCGAAGGCGAAGAGATAGTCGACCGTCGCGGCGATCTCGAAGGCGCCCTTGTATCCGTGGCGCATCACGCCGGCGATCCACTTGGGATTGGCCGCACGGCCCCGGACGACCCTGCCGATCTCGTGGCGGAGCGTCCGCACGCGCGGGCTCTCGGGCCGGGCATGGTCGTTGTGGAAGACCTCCGGCTGCCGGCCCGAGGCGACGCGCACGGCCGCCGTCAAGCCGCCCTCGAACTGGTAATAGTCGTCGCTATCAAGGAGATCGTGCTCACGATTGTCCTGATTGTGGAGGATGAGCTCGACGGCCGAGAGCCGCCGCTCCAACGCTTCCTCTGCGCCCAGCCCGGCGAGGTCCCGGCCGTAGGCGAAGCTCCCCCACGAGCGATAGGCCGCTGCGAGGTCGGTCTCGTCCTCCCAGCCGCCCTCGTCGATCATGGCCTGCAGCCCGGCCCCGTAGGCACCCGGCATCGAGCCGAAGATGCGGGTCGTCGCCCTGCGCTCGGCCTCGGTCTCGGCGAGGCCTTCCGCGCGCAGCTGAGCCGCATAGTCTCCGGCCGTCGCAGCGAGCGGGTTCATCTCGGCCGGCTCGTCGAGCCTCGCCACGGCGCGGACCGCGTCGTCGAGCAGCTCGATCTGGGTCGGGAAGGCATCGCGGAAGAAGCCAGAGATGCGGAAGGTCACGTCGACTCGTGGGCGGGCCAGAACCTCGAGCGGCAGGACCTCGATACCCGTCACCCGATGAGAGTGTGCGTCCCAGACGGGGCGACAGCCGAGAAGCGCCAGCGCCTGGGCGAGGTCATCGCCGCCGGTCCGCATGCAGGAGGTTCCCCAAGCCGAGAGAGCGACCTCGCGCGGCCAGGTGCCATGCAGCTGGAGATAGTGCTCGACCACAAGGGCTGCCGACCGCCACCCGAGATGCCACGCGGCGGGCGTCGGCACCGCCCGGGTGTCGAGCGAGTGGAAATTGCGGCCGGTCGGTAGGACATCGGGCCTGCCGCGCGTCGGCGCGCCGCTGGGCCCGGCCTCGATGAACCTGCCGTCCAGACCTTTCAGCAGAGCCCGGATCTCGGCTGGCCCCGAAACACCGATCGCCGGTCGTAGCCGCTGCTCGATCTCGTCCAGCACAGCGGCCGTCCGCTCCCAAGCCGGGTCGGGCCTTCGCTCGCCGCCCACCAGCCGGTGGGAGAGGACCTCAAGGCGCTCGATGGTGTCGCCAGCGGTTCTCCAAAGATCCGGCAAGGCGTCGGCCAGCTCTGGCGGCCTGCTCCCGCTCCAGCCTGCCGCCGGGTCGGCATCGAGTGGGTCGAAGCCCTCGAGCCCGAGATCCCGCGCTAGGGCGCGCTGGAGCGATGCCGTGCTGCCTTCGTTCGGCCCGCGCGGCACGCGGGCGAGGGCCACCAGGAGATCGGTCAGCTGCTCACCCGTCGGGCTGCTTCCGAGGATGTGCAGGCCGTCTCGGATCTGCAGCTCCTTGATGTCGCAGAGATGCGCGTCGAGCGTGGCCAACCGGTCAGTCAAGGGTGCTGTCTCGTCGATCCCCAGATCCGCATCGAGGCCGAGCGAGGCGGCGCGATCCAGGATCTCACCGGTCAGGTGGTCGAGGCGACGCGGATCGAGGCGCTGGGCCGTCGCGTACTCGTCGAGAAGCTGCTCCAGCTCGCGGAGCGCGCCATAGCTCTCGGCGCGGGTGAGCGGCGGTGTCAGGTGATCCACGATCACGGCACTCGTCCGCCGCTTTGCCTGCGTGCCCTCGCCCGGATCGTTGACGATGAACGGGTAGAGATGGGGCAGGGGCCCCAACACCGCCTCGGGCCAGCAGCCGGCGGAGAGAGCCAAGGCCTTGCCCGGCAGCCATTCGAGATTGCCGTGCTTGCCCAGATGCACGATCGCATGCAGCCGGAGCTCGTGACGCAGCCAGAGATAGAAGGCCAGATAGCCGTGCGGGGGCACGAGATCCGGCGCGTGGTAGGTGCGCTTCGGGTCGACATGGTAGCCGCGCGCCGGCTGTAGCCCGACCATCACGTTGCCGAGCGGCAGGAGGGCCAGGACGAAGCGCCCGTCCTGGACGTGCGGGTCCTGATCGGGCTGCCCCCATCGCTCCCCGACAGCCCGCTGCAGCTCCGCCGGCAGGGTCCGCAGGAGCTCGCTGTAGCGGGCGAGGGATAGCGTGACGCGTTGCAGACGCTCGTGTCTTCCAGCGAGCTCGTTGGTGACGCCCTTGGACAGCTCGGCCATCAGGGCATCCGCGTCGGCGGGAAGGTCGGCCACCTTGTAGCCGCCCTCGCGCATCGCCCGCAGGACTGCGACCGTGCTCGCCGGCGTGTCGAGGCCCACACCGTTTGCGAGACGGCCATCGCGCGCGGGATAGTTCGGCAGGATGATGGCAACTCGCCGCTCGCCCACCGGGGTCGCCTGCAGGCGCGTCCAGGCCGCAGCCAGATCGGCCGTGAAGGCGACCCGGTCGGGAACTGGCCGATGGCGGACGAGGTCGACCTCGGTGAGCGGGCACCGCTCACCCACGGACTTGAAGGACACCGCGCGCGCGAGCACCCGGCCGTCGATCTCGGGCAGGGCCACGCTCATCGCGAGGTCCCGCGGCGCGAGGCCCGTCATCCCGTCCTGCCACGCCTCGAGACCGCCGCTCGCCAGCACGACCTGGAGGATCGGCACGTCCGGCAGGCGCAGGGGATCGGTCTCGGCGCCCAGCGCGAACCCCGTGACGTTGAGAATGATCGAAGGTGGCAGCGTCGCGACCAGCCGCTCGATCAACGCGCCGGCACTGGGTTCCTTGAGGCTGGTCGTAAAGAGCCCGATGGCCCTGTGGCCGCGCGCCTCGAGCTCGGCCAGGAGGGCGTCGATCGGCAGGAGGTCGCCCGCCTGGATCAGCGCCCGGTAGAAGACGACAAGGGCGAGGGGGCGGCCATCGGGCTCGAGGTCCTCGAGCGTGAGGGGCCCGCAACCTTGCCGGTAGAGCCCCGCCCGCAACAGCGGGGCCGGCTCCAGCCACGGCACCGCGTGGCCGATCAGCGAGGCCGCGTAGCGCAGGCACTGTTCCGCATTGGCGATGCCGCCCTCGCCGAGGTAGCGCCAGAGCCTCCGGCAGGGCTCCGGCTCGAGCGTGCTCCAGTCGTCGAGCTCGGGATCGGGCCGGTCATCGCCAGGGAGCACGGCCAGGGGGATCCGTCGCTGCCGACAGGCGTCGGCCACCTGCTCGAGGCCGTAGCTCCAGTAGCCGCGGCCGCCGAGCAGACGGAGGATGACGAGGCGTGCTCGAGCCACCACACGCTCGACGTGAACGTCGACCGATAGCGGATGCTGAAGGCGCATCAGGCTCGCCAGCCGGACGGTGGGGAAATCGGGGCCCAGGGCCTGTCGTGCCTGGGCCAGGGAGGCCAGCTCGCTGTCGGCGGCCGAGAGAAGAACGATGTCGCCGGGCGTCTGGCCGAGATCGACGGGCTCGGCCCCCGCGTCGAGCGCGACCTCCCGGGCGCTCAGGAGATGCACGGGCGCCCCTCGATGGCCCGCGGCCCTCCCTTGAGCCAATGCGGCAGGCCTGCCACGACGAGAATGACCTGCTCGGCCTCGGCTGCGATGCGCTGGTGAAGTCGCCCGGACTCGTCAACGAACCGGCGGGCCAGCGCGTTCATTGGAACGATCCCCTGTCCCACCTCGTTCGAGACCAGGACGATTGGCCCCTCGGCGGAGCCCAATGCCTCGATCACGCTGCTGGATGCAGCGGCGAGATCGGCATCCCGCAGAAGGAGATTGCTGAGCCACACGGTGAGACAGTCCACGAGCAGGGCCCTTGTCGGCGCGGACTCGCGGCGGATGGCGTCAGCCAGGGCCACGGGCTCCTCCACGAGCCGCCAAGCGGAGTCGCGACGCTCCCGGTGCGCCGCCACGCGTATCGCCATCTCATCGTCGAGCGCTTCCGCCGTGGCGAGGTAGACAGGCTCCAGCCCTGTCGCCAACACGAGCCTTTCCGCCAGGGCGCTCTTGCCGGAACGGGCACCGCCGAGAACGAGTGTCCTGCGCGGCGCTGGTTGAGGGTCTTTCATGCTGCTCCAGGCTGGTGAGCGGCCGTCACTCTCGTCACCGTTGTGCCACGGTCAAGGGCCACTCGTATCGAGGGCGCTGCCGGCGCCATGGACGCAGCCGGCAGAGGCACTACCTCTGCCCTAGCACACTGCCCGTTGCTGCCATAGGTTGTACGCAGGTTTTCTCATCTAGGCCAAGGGGATAGTGATTCCAATTGATTTTCTACCTGAGCTTACCGCCTTTGGCTCCGTTGTCCTGATCGACATCGTCCTGGCTGGGGACAATGCCGTCGTCGTCGGCACCGCGGCTGCCGGGCTGCCGCCGGAGCAGCAACGGAAGGTGATCGCGCTGGGGGCCGCCATCGCCTTCGTCGCGCGCTGCGCCTTCTCCTTCGTGGCTGTCGAGCTCCTCGACATCATCGGCCTTCTCCTGGCCGGCGGCCTGCTGTTGCTCTGGGTCGGCTGGAAGATGTGGCGGGAGCTGCACGGCAACGGCTCTTCGGTGGGTGAGGAGGCCCATGCAAGCTGCTCACGGCGTGGCCAAAAGACCTTCCGGTCAGCCGTCCTTCAGGTCGCAGCGGCGGACGTCTCGATGTCGCTGGACAACGTCCTGGCCGTCGCCGGCGCTGCCCGGGACCATGTTTTCATCATGATCTTCGGGCTCGTCCTATCGGTGGCCCTGATGGCTGTCGCAGCCGGCTTCATCGCGCGGGTCATCGACCGCCACCGGTGGCTCGCCTATGCGGGTCTGGTCATCATTGTCTATGTGGCGCTGACAATGATCTGGGAAGGCAGCCATAACGTGGTGTACGCCGTCCAAACGCAGCTCAGCTGACCACGGATCAGCTCTCGCCGGTCGTTTCGTCTGTCTTGCGCGCATGCTTGACGAGGCGCACCAGCTCCGCGCGGACCTCTTCTGCGGTTCGAACGATCCGGGCGAAGGGCAGGCGGGCCGTCGAGCCCGAGCCGGCCTGTCTCAGATCCGCGCCCTCCGGATCGACGCCGGTCAAGCGCCAGTCGTTGCCCTCCTGGGCCAGGAGGATCTGCGCATAGAGCTGAACGGCGTCGCCGTGGTCCTCGTTCATGTGGGCGACGATCGCCGCCTCGGCCTCGCGAACCTCCTCCGCACCCGTCGTCTCGAGGCGGACCGCGGGCCCGTCCATCCAATGGATGCGCCCGAAGCCGGCCACGAGATGGGCCCGATCGATCTCCACGCGATAGAGGTTGAAATCCCGGAACTGCACGTAGGCCGCAGCATCAGGATGTCGGGCCAGATAGCGGGCCCGGTGCAGCGGGTCGTCTGTCCGCATTGCCCGGCCCTGGAGCGTGGCGCGCTCGCCCGCGAGCGTCGTCGTCTCTCCGCCGGTGCCGTCGAAGAGCAGGGAGACGCGGGGATCCGCCTTCAGGTTTCGAGTGTGGTCGGCCAGATCGGAGAGCAGGAGAAGCGGTGTCGCGTCGTGATCGAGCGCCACCATCGCAAGCGAGACGTAAGGGGCCCCCTCACTGCCGACGAGCAGCGTGCCGAGCGCCGCCTTCGTCAGACGACGCATCAGCTGCCGTACGGTTGCGCCGTGGTCCGTCGTGCGATCATCGGTCATGCAGCATCTCCTGGCCGACGGCACCTCGCCGCGTCAAGGATGGGGGCTGAGCCTCGCCGGCTCGGTTGCCGGTCAAGCCATGCGGCAATGCAGCAACGCCCTGCCGGACGCCACCTTGCCCCATCTGCGGCGCAGCCGATATCAAGCGCACCGGTTCGGCAGAGAAGGAGATGGCGGTGGCAAGCATGGCGGGAGGCGTGACCTATGCGGCCGACATCCCTCAGTACGACGAGCCTACGCCTATCGCCCCCGGCATCCTGTGGCTGAGGACCAGCCTGCCGTTTGCTCTCGACCACATCAATCTCTGGATCCTGGACGACGGGGATGCCTGGACGCTGATCGATGCCGGCGTCGGCAACGCCGCTACCCGCAGCCTGTGGGAGGGGCTGTTGGGTGGCCTGTTGGCCGGCCGTCCGGTGGCGCGCCTGCTGGTCACGCATTTTCACCCCGACCATATGGGCCTGGCGGGCTGGCTTGCCGAGGCGAGCGGTGCCCCGCTCCTGATGTCGCGGACCGAGTGGTTGATGGGGAGGATGCTCGCGCTCGACGATACCCCGGCGTTCGTCGAGGCGGGCGCCAAGCACGATGCTGCCGCCGGTCTCGACGCGGAGATGGTCCGGCTGCGCCGCGAGCGGGGCAATCTGTTCCGCCGCAGCGTGGTGCCGCCGCCGGCGAGCTTCGAGCGTCTCCAGGCGGGGGACGAGCTCGTGGCGGCTGGCACGCGTTGGCGGGTTATCGTGGGTGAGGGCCACGCGCCCGAGCAGGTGACGCTCTACTCCGCCGAGCGGCGGATCCTCATCGCGGCCGACCAGCTCCTGCCGAGGATAACGCCGGTCGTGGGCGTCTGGGCTCACGCTCCGGACTCCGATCCCCTGGGCGACTTTCTGCGCTCTCTCGATCGCTATGCGGACCTGCCCGAGGACTGCCTGGTGCTTCCCTCGCACGGGCGTCCCTATCGCGGTCTCCATCGGCGCATCGCCGAGCTCAAGGCGCATCATGAGGAGCGGCTCGAGCGAACCCTCGATCTTTGCGCAAGCCCCATAAGCGGCGCCCTGGTCATGAGGGGGCTGTTCGACAGAAAGCTCGATCTGCAGCATGTGGGCTTCGCGATCGCCGAGACCCTGGCGCACCTGAACCTGCTGCTGCGTAGCGGCAGGCTCGCGCGCGAGACCGGATCGGACGGCGTCTGGCGCTATCGTCGCGCCTGATACGACCTCACGCCTCGATGGTCAGGATGACGCGCCGGTTCTGACGCCCCTTCTTCTCGATCTTGGCGACGGTGACGGCACCGATCTCCGCCGTGCTGCGGACGTGGGTGCCGCCGCAGGCCTGAAGATCGAGGTTCTCGATCTCCACCAGCCTGATACGGCCCTGTCCGCGTGGCGGCCGGACGGACATGGTGCGGACGAGCTCAGGGCGCTCATCCAGCTCGGCATCGTCGATCCAGCGATCACGGACCGCGTGGTCCTCGCCGATCCAGGCGCGAAGCTGCTCGGTCAAAGCCTCTCTATCGAGCGTCGGCTCCGGAATATCGAAGTCGAGGCGCCCGCGCAGCTCGCCCACCTGACCGCCGGTGACGATGCCGTCGACCGCGCGGCACAGAAGGTGGAGGCAGGTGTGGGTGCGCATGTGCCGATGACGCCGGTCCCAGTCGATGCGCATGCGGACCTCGGAGCCGGGTGGCGGCGCGTCGCTCCCGGGTGCAAGGACATGGACGATGGTGTCGCCATCCTTTCTGGCATCGACGACGGGCAGCAGCCGGCCATCGTCGAGCTCGAGCACGCCGGTGTCGCAAGGCTGGCCTCCCGCCGTCGCGTAGAACAGCGTGCGATCGAGGACGAGGCCCTCCTCGAGGGTCTCGACGACAACGGCCGAGGCCTCGCGCCGATAGGCGTCCTCCCGGAACAGCAGCTCGGTCAACGTTCCACTCCTCGCTTCTGGTCGAGCATCGGCGCCTCCGAGCCCTCGCTCAGTAGACGTCCTGGCCGCCGTTCACCGGGATCTCCGCACCCGTGATGTAGGAGGCCTGATCGCTCACGAGATAGTGGATGACGGCGGCCACCTCGTCGGGCGAGCCGAGGCGGCGCATCGGAATCCTCTCGACCAGCTCGTCCGTGCCGGGGGAGAGGATGGCGGTGTTGATCTCGCCCGGACATACGGCGTTCACGCGGATGCCCAGATGGGCGAGATCCGCTGTCAGCTCGCGGGTGAGAGCGGTCAGCGCCGCCTTGGAGGTGCTGTAGGCGCTGCCAGCGAACGGGTGGACGCGATGGCCGGCGATCGAGGTGATGTTGACGATGCTGCCCCGACCTCGCTCCAACAGCGGCGCGAGGGTCCGGCAGAAATAGACGGGCGCGAAGAAGTTGATCGCGAACACCTGCTGCCAGACGGAAAGATCGCCATCGAGGCAGCCCAGCCGCCCGCCGCGCTCGCTCTTGGGCGAG
Source organism: uncultured Alphaproteobacteria bacterium (assembly GCA_963735065.1). GTDB lineage: Bacteria > Pseudomonadota > Alphaproteobacteria > Geminicoccales > Geminicoccaceae > CAVTJL01. Next base: position 490,981 of record CAVTJL010000004.1, read on the forward strand.
TAGCCGGCGTTGTTCACGAGCGCATGAAGCTCCTCGCCGTCGAGCACGGCATAGAACTGCTCGATCGCCTCCGCCAGCCGCGAAGGCTCGGAGAGATCGAGCGTGATGTGGGCATGGCGCTCGTTGCGCGGGCATTCGGGCGGCACAGGATCACGCGAGAGCGTGATGGCACGCCATCCCTGGCGGACGAAATATTGCGCCGTGGCGTGGCCGATACCTCGGCTTGCCCCGGTAATGAGGACGGTCTTGCGGGTGGCCATTGAAGGCTCCAGGCATGCTCTGCCTTCCCCAAGGTAAGGGATCGGGGCCCGGAACAGCAAGAGATGCTCAGGGTGCCAGACGCTCCACGATCCAGGCGCCGGCCTCGAGCCGGTAGCGCAGCCGGTCGTGCAGCCGGCTCGGCCGTCCCTGCCAGAACTCGATCACGTCCGGCAGGACCCGATAGCCCCCCCAGTGTGGCGGCCGTGGCACCTCGGTGGGGAAGCGGGCGGAGAACTCGGCCTCGCGTGCCTCGAGCGGCTCCCTGCCGGCAATGACCCGGCTTTGCGGGGACGCCCAGGCGCCGATGCGGCTGCCATAGGGGCGCGAGGCGAAGTAGGCGTCGGCATCGGCCACGCCAACCTTCTCGACCGCGCCCTCGATGCGAACCTGCCGATGCAGCCGGTCCCACCAAAAAAGCAGCGAGGCCCGGGCATTGTCGGCAAGCTCCGTCGCCTTCCGGCTCTCGTGGTTCGTGTAGAACACGAAGCCCCGCGCATCGAACTCCTTGAGCAGCACCATGCGCGCGGCGGGCCGGCCGGCGGCGTCTGCCGTGGCGAGCGTCATGGCGTTGGGCTCGATCAGGCCCGCGCCGACCGCCTCGTCGAACCAGCGGCCGAACTGCGCGATCGGGTCGCTCAGGGCGTCCGCTTCGAGCAGGGTGGCGGCGTCATAGTGCTGGCGAAGATCGGCGGGTGTGGACATGGGGGATCTCTCCTCTCGAATGGTCCCCCTCCTAGGTGGCTCCGTGGGGCTGGCAAGGGCCATCCACATCGGCTTTGAGGAGGCCCTTCCTCGGCCTCGATCAAGAAGCGGCAGTGCAGGACGGCATCCTCTCGATCCAGTCGACGGTCGCCTACGGCCATGTCGGCAACAGCGCGGCGGTCTTTCCTCTCCAGCGCCTCGGCTTCGAGGTCTGGCCGGTGAGCACCGTCCTCTTCAGCAATCACCCGGGCTATGGGGCGTGGCGGGGCTTCGTCGTGCCGGCGGACCAGGTGCGCGACATCGTCGCGGGCATCGAGGAGCGCGGAGCCTTTCCCTCGTGTCGCGCGCTGCTGTCGGGCTATCTGGGCGACGTCGGCCTCGGCCATGTCGTCCTCGAGACCCTGAGCCGTATCCGCTCCCTGCGCCGGAACGTCGTCTACGCCTGCGACCCGGTGATGGGCGATTCGGACCGCGGCTTCTTCGTGCGGCCCGGCATCCCCGAATTCTTCCGCGATCACGCGCTCCCCGTGGCGGACATCGTGACCCCCAATCAGTTCGAGCTGGCCTGGCTCGCAGGGCGGGAGATCGCCTCGCTGGACGATGCGCTGGCGGCCGCGGCGGCGGTTCGTGCCATGGGGCCCGCGCTCGTCTGCTGCACCAGCCTCGAGACGCCCGACCGGCCGGGAGAGCTTGCCGTCTTGGCCGACACGGAGGCTGGGAGCTGGATCGTCCGGACCCCGCGGCTGGATGTGGGCCTGAACGGCACAGGCGACGCCTTCACGGCGCTCCTCCTGGCCTTCCATCTCGAGACGGCTCGGGCGGATCTGGCTCTCGAGCGGGCGACCAGCGCCATGTTCGCTGTGGTCGAGGCTACCCGCGATGCCGGCGCCCGCGAGCTTCAGCTCGTTGCGGCCCAGGACCATCTGCGAGACCCGCCGCGGCAGTTCGGAGCCGAGCGGGTGCGCTGACCGATCCGCCCGAGCCTCGCCGATCAGCCGCGCTCCGGCTATCTCATGGACGAGAGGATGCGTGCCGAAAGGAGCCCGGTGTCGCCACATCCCGAGAGCTGGCTGGAGGTGAGGCCGGAGGGGCTTTTCGTCCGGCCGGGCGGCTTCTTCGTCGATCCGATCCGTCCGGTCGACGTGGCGGTCATCAGCCATGGTCACAGCGATCATGCCCGGAGCGGCCACGGCACGGTGCTCGCCACCGCCGAGACCCTCGAGATCATGCGGCACCGTCTGGGGGACGGGGCGGGCCTGCGGCACCGTGCGCTCGCCTATGGGGAGCCGATCGAGATCGGCACGGTCGCCGTGCGACTGGCGCCTGCGGGGCACGTGCTGGGATCGGCGCAGATCGTGCTCGAGCACGCTGGCGTGCGGGTCGTCGTCTCGGGCGACTACAAGCGCCGCGCCGACCCGACCTGCCGCCGCTTCGAGGTCGTGCCCTGCGATCTCTTCATCACCGAGGCGACCTTTGGCCTCCCGGTCTTCCGCCACCCGGAGCCAATGGGCGAGATCGGCAAGCTCCTGGAGAGCGTCGCTGTCTTCCCCGAGCGCTGCCATGTCGTCGGCTGCTATGCGCTGGGCAAAGCGCAGCGGGTCATCGCGCTTCTGCGCGAGGCGGGATGGGACCGGCCAATCTACCTGCACGGCGCCCTGATGCCGATGTGTGACCTGTACGCCCGGCACGGGATCGCGCTAGGCGAGCTTCGGCCCGCCACCGCCGGCACCTCGGGGCAGGCGCGCAGCGAGCTCATGGGCGAGATCGTCCTGGCGCCACCTGCTGCCATCAACGATCGCTGGGCACGGCGCCTGCCCGATCCCGTCGTCTGCCTCGCCTCGGGCTGGATGCGCGTCAAGCAGCGAGCGCGCCAGCGCGGTGTCGAGCTGCCGCTCGTCCTGTCCGACCATGCCGACTGGGACGAGCTTCTGCAGACGCTGGACGAGGTTCAGGCAGCCGAGGTCTGGGTGACGCACGGCCGCGAGGAGGCGCTCGTTCACGCGGCGACGCAAAAGGGCATCCGCGCCCGAGCGCTCGCCCTGGTGGGCTACGAGGAGGAGGGGGCCTAGCAGCGCCCGTCAGACAAGGTCGATGCTGTCCTCGTTGCGGCTTCTGAGATAGCGGCGGATGTCGTCGCGCAGGCCGACGAGCCGCGGGCAGTGGCTGTGCGCGAGCTCGATCAGGCCATGGCGCAGCCAGTCGCGCCGGAGATCGGTGGTCGGGTTGTACTGCCAGCGGCTTAGCACCCGCCAGCGATCACCATAGTGCCTGTCGCGCTTGCGCCCGTGCCACCAGTGCGTGAGGAGACCGGGCACATAGTTCACATTGCGCCGCACGTGATGCTCGGCTCGCTGCTGCCAGGCGAGCACGCTCTCGCGATAGCTGGCATGGAGCGCGGTCGGCAGGGACAGCTCGGCCTTGCCGATGAGCGACATCGCCATGTGCCGATCGGCGCTGCCCAGCACCGCAGTGTCGAGGAGCCCGCCCAGCGCCACATAGGCCTCGCGGCGCATCGCCCACGCGTAGCCCGGGTGCCAGTTTCCGTCATCGTAGCGTCTGGAGGCGGGCAGGCAGTGCCACCAGCTGTACATGAAGCCCGTCTTGACCGCCTTGGCGCTTTGCACCGCCTTGTGCTCGGGATCGAGGTCGATGGCCTCGGAGAAGAGCTGGAGCACGTCGAAGAGCTGCAGGCGCTCGACCGTCTCTGCCGCCCAGGCGGGATTGTGGAAGGAGACGTCCGCGTCGATCCAGGCCACATAGCGCCAGTCCGGCGGCAGCCTGCCGATCGCGATGTTAAGAAGATTCTCCTTGTGCCACAGCTCGCAGCCGGTGCGGAGCTGGATGTGATCAGGGTTGCCCGCACCCGTCACCACGAACGGCCGCTCGCCATAGGCGAGCTCGATCGTGACGAGGTGCACGCCGGCCCGCTCCATCTGCTCGGCGAAGCGCTCGTACAGGCGCCAACGGCTGGTATAGCGGACCGGGTTGGAGATGCAGGTGACGACGTGAAGGAGGTCGGGGTGCAAGGCCGTGCTCCGCATGGCGCTGTTCCATGCAGCACTACACGACCCGATCTAGGAAATCAATCTCTAAGTAGGAACTAAAAGGTGCGCGCGAGCCATGAGCGGAACACCCTAGCTCAGATGGCGAACGAGCTGCCGCATCCGCACGACGAGGAGGCGTTCGGGTTGCTCATGCGGAAATAGGAGCCGGTCAAATTCTCGACGAAGTCGAGCTCACTGCCGAGCACGTACATCAGCGACATCCCGTCCACCACGACCGCGGCGCCGTCCCGCTCGATCAGGATGTCCCCCTCCTCCATCTTGTCGTCCAGCGCAAAGCCGTACTGGAAGCCAGAGCACCCGCCACCCGAGACGCTGACACGGAGGCGCATGCCCTCACGGCTCTCGCTGGCCACGATGGCGCTTATTCGGCGGGCTGCGCTCGGCGTGACCGTCAGCGGATCGCCTCGGCCCTTGATCTCCGCCATGCCAACCACCTATCGTAGTAATTGAGAACACAACCTCTATTTAGGCGGCCCTCCTACCTTGTCAAACTGGCGCACGACCCGCGCTGCGGGTGTTGTCACGTGCGGACGGCTGCCCTTCGCATGAGGCTGGCTCCGTACGCCTGTGGCGTCCTCGGGAGCCTCGGCCGCACTGTCGAGGAGCCGCCGAGCACGCTGCGCTCGCCCTTCCAGCGCGACCGCGACCGCATCATCCATTCGACCGCCTTTCGCCGGCTCGAGTACAAGACCCAGGTGCTCGTCAATTTCGAGGGCGACCACTTCCGGACGCGTCTCACGCATTCGCTGGAGGTGGCCCAGATCGCTCGCACGCTGGCCCGTGCTCTGGAGGTCGACGAGGATCTGGCGGAGGCCGTGGCGCTTGCCCACGATCTGGGCCATAGCCCCTTCGGTCACGCAGGTGAGGCGGCCCTCGATGGGGCGCTCGCCTCATTCGGCGGGTTCGACCACAACCTGCAGACATTTCGGGTCGTCACCACGCTGGAGCGGCGTTACGCGCTCTTCGACGGCCTCAACCTCTCCTTCGAGACCCTGGAGGGCGTGGTCAAGCACAACGGCCCGCTGACCGAGCCTCCTCCTTCGGTTGCCGCGCATCCGCTGGCTTCCGCCGTAGCGCTCGGCCGGCAGGCGCCGATCGAGGCGCAGATCTCGGCGCTGGCCGATGACGTTGCCTACTGCAACCATGACCTCGACGACGGGCTGCGTGCCGGCTTCCTTGCCCTCGATCAGCTGGAGGCCGTGCCGCTGGTCGGTCAGCTGATGGGGCAGGTGAGGGACCGTCATCCCGGGATCGAGAGCGCCCGGCTCGTCCACGAGACGAAGCGGCGCCTGATCGACAGGATGGTGGGCGACATCGTGATGGAAACGCGACGCCGCCTCGAGCGCGCCCGGCCGGCAAGCGTCGCGGAGGTCCGGGCCCAGCAGGAGCCGCTGGTCGCGTTCTCGCCCGGCATGGCCGAGACCATCCAGTCGCTACGCCTTTTCTTGCAGGATCGTATGTATCGCCACTACAAGGTCAACCGCATGACCCTGAAGGCGCGTCGCCTCGTCGAGGATCTCGTCGACGTCTTCATGGGTGCGCCCGAATGCCTGCCCGACGGCTGGCGCGAGCAGGCGGGATCGTCCGGCTCGGCCGAGACCGCCGGCGTGGTGCGCGACTACATTGCTGGGATGACCGATCGCTATGCCCTCGACGAGCATGACCGTCTCTTCAAGCTGACCCGCTCGCGCGCATGAACCCGTTCGACGATGTGCTGAAGCTGCTGCAGGCGACGATCTCCGGCCTCCAGGCCGGAGGTGGCCTTCCGGCCGACCTCGACCTGTCGCGTGTGGTGGTCGAGCCGCCACGTGATCCTGCCCATGGCGACGCGGCCACCAATGCCGCCCTGGTGTTGGCCAAGGCGGCGCGGCGCAAGCCGATGGACCTGGCCAAGGATCTGGTGGGGCCACTTCTCGAGCATGCGGACGTGGTCGAGGCCCGGGCTGCGCCGCCCGGTTTCGTCAACCTCCGGCTCAAGCCCAGCTTCTGGCTTCGACGGATCGAGACGGTTCTAGGCGCCGGCGAGGGCTATGGCCGCACCGGCATCGGACGAGGAAGGCCGGTCAACGTCGAATACTGCTCGGCCAACCCGACGGGGCCGCTGCATGTCGGCCATGGCCGCGGCACCGTCTATGGCGACGCGTTGGCCAATCTGCTGGCGCATGTGGGCTACGCCGTCACGCGCGAGTACTACGTCAACGACGGAGGTGCCCAGATCGAGGCGCTCGGCCGCTCCATTCACCACCGTTATCTGGAGGCGCTCGGGCGGTCTCCCGGGCCGATCCGGGACGGGCTCTATCCGTTCAAGGAGCTCATTCCGGTGGGCCTGGCAATTGCCGAGCAGGAGGGCGATCGCTGGGCGGACCAGCCGGAGGCGGCATGGCTCGATCGCTTCGGTCGGGCCGGCGTGGCGGCAATGCTGGTGCGGATCAAGGCCGATCTCGCGGCTCTGGGCGTTCATCACGACGTCTTCACGTCCGAGCGCCGGCTGATCGAGCAGGGGAAGATCGACGCGGCGCTGGCCCATCTCGACAGCCTAGGGCTGCTCTATACGGGCACGCTGCCGCCGCCCAAGGGCAAGCCGAGCGACGACTGGGAGCCGGCGCCGCAGCTCCTGTTCCGGGCCACCGCCTTCGGCGATGACAGCGATCGTCCTCTCAAACGCTCGACCGGTGCCTGGACCTACTTTGCGGCCGATCTGGCCTATCATCTCGACAAGTATCGGCGTGGCGGCGAGACCATGATCGATGTCTGGGGGGCGGATCATGGCGGCTATGTCAAGCGGATGGCGGCAGCGGTTAAGGCGTTGAGCGAGGGCAGGGCGAGCTTCGATGTAAGGCTCTGCCAGCTCGTCAACCTGCTGGACGGCGGTCAGCCGCTCAAGATGTCGAAGCGTGCGGGTCGAATAGTCTGGCTTCGCGACGTCGTCGACGAGGTCGGCAAGGACGTCCTCCGCTTCATCATGCTCACCCGGCGCAACGACGCGCCGCTGGACTTCGACCTGCAAAAGGTGGTCGAGCAGTCGAAGGACAATCCGGTCTTCTACGTCCAGTATGCCCATGCGAGGATCCGCTCGGTCTTCCGCAACGCAGTGAGTGAAGGACTGGGGAGGCTGACGGAGGACCTACGGAGCGCTTCTCTGGAGCGTCTCGAGGATCCGGCCGAGCTTGCGCTGGTGCGAAGCGTGGCGACCTTTCCAAGGACGCTCGAGGCGGCAGCCGAGCAGCATGAGCCGCATCGCGTCGCCTTTTATCTCCACGACCTCGCGAGCCTCTTCCATGCGCTCTGGACGCGCGGCAAGGAGCAGCCCGAGCTGCGTTTCCTCGTCGCCGAGGATCATGAGCTGACGAGGGCGCGCCTTGCTATGCTCGAGGCGACCCGTACCGTTCTCGCCGTCGGACTGGGCATCATCGGGGTGACGCCGGTCGACGAGCTGCACTAGGGGAAGCGGGATGCGCGCTGTGCATCACGGTCAGGAGGGCCTCGAGCCCATGGACAGCCCCAGACATCGTATCGTCGCCGAGACCGAGCGCCCTACACTGAGCCCCTGGCGCGTCGTCGTGCCGATCCTGGTCGGCGGCGTGTTCGTGCTGTTCGGTGGCGTCGTCTACTATGCCTATGTGGATCGCGCCGGTGGCGATGCCTCGCCGCCCCTGGTGCGTGCCGAGGCCGGCCCGATCAAGGAGGCCCCCAAGGACCCGGGTGGCCTCGATGTGCCCAACCAGAACACCCGGGTCGTCGACCTGTTCGACAAGAGCACGCCTGCTCGGGTGGAGAGGCTGCAGCCGCGCGATCCCAACGCTCCGGCGACGCTTGCGGATGTGCTGCCCACGCCGCCCGCGCCGTCCGTTGCGCCCGAGCCATCCGCCCCTCCGGCCCCGGCGCAGGGTCCTGCCGCGTCAACTCCGCCGGTTGTGACCAGCACGGCGGGTGATGCTCACGCACCTCCCGCCGCGGCATCGGCGACGACACCCGCTCCGTCCTCGACACCTGAGCCGGCTGCCTCGCCGCCGCCCGTCCTCCCGATACCCCCCCAGCTTGCTGGTTTGGAGAAGGCAACCTCTCCCGCTGGCCCGCCGGAGGCCGCCGGCAATATGACGTCCAGCGAGACGGTGCCGGTACCCATGCCACGGCCTGTGCTGCCACCAGCCGCGAACCCTGCCGTGTCGGCGCCTTCATCACCGTCACCGTCATCGCCGTCACCGTCAGACGTGCCCAGCGCGCCAGCCCGCACCGCCGCCGTCACCAGTCCCGCGCGCGCTTCCACCGACTACCGTCGCCCAACCGGCGCCGGTCAAGGAAGCGAGCGCGACACCGGCGGTGAGGACCGCCCCGTCAGGGGCGGGAGCGTGGCGGATCCAGCTCGTCGCGGTCAGCAGCCGCTCCTCGGCCGAAGCGGCATGGCAGGTGATACGCCAACGTCATCCGGCAATCTTGAACAATCTCAAGATGGTGATCGACGACAGCGGCGGAGCCCTGTTCCGGCTCCAGGCCGGCGGCTTCGCCGACCAAGCTGGGGCAGACCGCGTGTGTGCCCGGCTCAAGGCCGCCGGAACCGATTGCTTCGTCGTCGCCGGCCGGTGAGCGGATCGGCGGCAACGCGGGCGGCCATCGTCGGCATCGCCGGCCCGACGCTGCTCGACGAGGAGATCGCGCTCCTTCGAGAGCTTCCGCCGGCGGGTGTCATTCTGTTCGGGCGCAACTGCAACAACAGGCAGCAGCTGGGCGCGCTTGTGGCTGCGCTCCGTGCCGCGCTGGACGATCCGGATCTACCGGTGCTGATCGATCAGGAGGGCGGGCGTGTGATGCGCCTCAGGCCGCCGGAGTGGCGTGCGCTGCCGCCCATGCGAGCCATCGGCGACCTTGCCCTGAGAGATCGCGAGGCGGGGCTCGAGGGGGCCCGGATGGTCGCTCGCCTCATCGCCCATGACCTGGGCGAGGTCGGCATCACGATCGACTGCGTGCCCGTCTTGGATCTCGGTCTTCCCGAGACGACCTCGGCGATCGGCAACCGCGCCTTCGCGGCCGACCCTACGCTCGTCGCCGAGCTGGGCAAGGCCTTCCTCGTCGCTCTCGAGGAGGCTGGCGTCGCCGGCGTCCTCAAGCATCTGCCGGGTCACGGTCGCGCGAGGGTCGACAGCCATGTGGCCCTGCCGCACGTCGACGCGGGCCTCGAGCTGCTGCGCGCCACCGACTTCGAGCCCTTCCGGCTGCTTGCCTCGGCAAGGCTCGCCATGACCGCCCACGTCGTGTACACCGCGCTTGACCCGGAACGCCCGGCGACGCTTTCGCCTCGTGTGATCGCTGAGGTGGTTCGGGGCGAGATCGGCTTCTCCGGTGTGCTGATGAGCGATGACCTCGACATGGCGGCCCTTGCCGGGCCGCCCCGTGAGCGGGCGCTGCGTGCGCTCGCGGCGGGCTGTGATGTTGCTCTGTTCTGCCCGGGGAGGATCGAGGACACGCGGAGCGTGCTCGAGGCGGTGCCGATGCTGGCGGCCGATGTGCGGGCAAGCCTTCGCGCGGCACAGCGGCCGAAGCCGGACGTGCCTCTCGACCCCGTGAGCGACGCCGACACTCTAGAAACGCTACTCGCCGCAGCCTGATCCATGACCTCGCTCTCCTCCCTCGGCCAGATCATCTCGGTCTGGTTCATTCCGGCGGTGCTCGCCATCACGCTGCACGAGGCGGCGCATGGCTGGGTGGCCGAGCGTCTGGGCGATAACACCGCCCGTATGGCCGGCCGGGTCACCTTCAATCCCATCCGCCATATCGACCCCTTCGGCACCCTTCTCCTTCCGGGCCTGCTGCTCCTGGCCGGTGCGCCCTTCCTCTTCGGCTGGGCAAAGCCCGTGCCGGTGGCCTTTCACCGGCTCCGCCATCCCAAGCGCGACATGATCTGGGTCGCGCTGGCTGGCCCGGGGATGAACATCGCGCTCGGCATCGCAGCCGCGTTCCTGCTTCATCTCTCGGTCCAGCTGCCCGGCACCTTCGGCGACTGGGTCACTCTCAACCTGCAGAACGCGGTGATCGCCAACGTCGTGCTCGCCGCCTTCAACATGCTGCCCATCCTGCCGCTCGACGGCGGCAGGGTTGTCGCCGGGCTTCTGCCCGACAGCCTGGCGCGGCGCTACGCGCAGAGCGAGCGCTATGGGCTCCTCATCCTTTTGGGCATCGCGTTCCTGATCCCCATGGTGGCGGCCCAGTTCGGCGTGGCGATCAATCCCCTGGCGCAGATCCTTCTGCCTGTGATCAACGCGGCCTACACCTTTCTCATGCATCTGGCGGGATGGTGAGGACGGCGTGGCGACCGAGGAGGCCCATGGCTTCGTCGTCGACCTCGAAGGCTTTGAAGGGCCGCTCGATCTTCTCCTCGAGCTCGCCCGCGCCCAGCGGGTCGATCTGAAGCGCATCTCGATCCTCGCCCTGGCCGAGCAGTATCTGACCTATCTTCAGGAGGCACGTGCGGCGCGGCTCGAGATCGCCGCCGAGTATCTCGTGATGGCGGCATGGCTCGCCTACCTGAAGTCGCAGCTGCTGTTGCCCGTGCTCGATCGTGTCGGCGACGACGCGGAGGCGATCGCCCAGGCCCTCACCGATCGGCTGCGGCGCCTCGAGGCCATCCGACGAGCCGTGGAGCAGCTTCAGGAGCGTCCCCAGCTCGGCCGCGAGCGACTGGCACGTGGCGCCGAGGAGCCCCTGCCGGTTCAGGTGGAGCCGCGCTACCGGGCGACCCTCTCCGAGCTCCTCGCCGCCTATGGCCGCCTCCGCGCCCGGCGGACGACGGCCGAGATCCGTCTGCCGCAGCGCTCCCTTCTTACGGTGGAGGCGGCGATCGCACGCATCGCACGGATGCTCACCGGCCACGACTGGCGCGAGTTCCGGGTGTTTCTCCCGACCGGCCTCGAGGCCGGGCTGGAGCATCGGGCGGCGGTCGCGGCAAGCTTGATCGCGAGCCTCGAGCTGGCGCGGCAGGGCGTGATCGACGTGCAGCAGACGGGACCCTTCGGTCCCCTCATGGTCAGGCGGCGCGGATGAGTGAGGTCGATCCTCAAGCCGTTGTCGAGGCGCTCCTCTTCGCGTCGAGCGAGCCACTGACCGAGGCCGAGATTCAAGCGGTGCTGGGCGGCCTTGGCGCCGCCGGGGACGTGCTCGAGCGATTGCAGCAGCACTATGCCGGGCGGGGCGTCAGGCTGGAGCGCCATGCGCGAGGCTGGGCATTCCGCACCGCACCCGAGCTCGCGCCCTACCTGACACGTGTCCTGCGGCCGACCCGGCGGCTGGGCAAGGCTGCGCTCGAGGCGTTGGCGATCATTGCCTATCAGCAGCCCGTGACGCGGGCCGAGATCGAGGCCGTGCGGGGCGTGACGCTCGCCAAGGGCACGCTCGATGTGCTGGTCGAGGCGGGCTTCGTGGCACCTCGGGGGCGGCGCGAGACGCCCGGCCGGCCCGTCACGTGGGTCACCACGCCGGCCTTCCTCGATCATTTCGGCATGGCATCCTTGGGTGATCTGCCACGCCTCGAGGAGCTCGAGGCGGCGGGCCTCTTCACGAGCGAGGAGGAGTAGCGGCAGCCCTCATGCACGGCGTGTGCCCGGCCGGCCCGGCGATGTCGAGATGCCGGTAGCCGCTGACGCTCGAAGGGAGCCCGGCCTCGAGATTCGGTGCCTGAGACATCGCTACGGCGACAGGCAGGTCCTGGCGGGCGTCAGTCTCGCCGTGCGGCCGGGCGAGATCCACTGCCTTCTGGGGCCCTCCGGCTGCGGCAAGACCACGACCCTCCGGCTCATCGCCGGACTTGATCGCGTCCAGGAGGGTCGTGTCCTGATCGGCGGCCGTCTGGTCGCTGCGCCGGGGCTCGCCATGCCGCCCGAAGAGCGTCGCGTCGGGCTCATGTTCCAGGACTTCGCGCTTTTCCCGCATCTCACCGTCGCCGAGAACGTGGCCTTCGGCTTGGCGCGGCACGAGCGTCGCGGGCGATCGGGGAAGGTCGCCGCGCTCCTGGAGCGCGTGGACATGACCGGGCATGCCCGAGCCTTTCCGGGAACCCTGTCGGGCGGCGAGCAGCAGCGCGTGGCGTTGGCTCGGGCGCTGGCTCCGGAGCCCGATCTGATGCTGCTGGACGAGGCCTTCTCGGCGCTCGACACAGGGCTCCGCGGTGAGCTTCGCGACGAGGTCTTGGGTCTCCTCAGGGAGACAGGCACGCCCACCTTGCTCGTCACGCACGATCCAGGCGAGGCAGCGTTGGCGGCTGATCGCCTTCACGCCATGCGCGACGGTCGGATCGTCCAGAGCGGCACGGCCGCCGAGCTCTATGCGCGGCCAGCCGACGCGTTCGTGGCGGGCTTCTTCGGATCCGTGCACCGGTTCCACGGCCGGGTCGGGCGCGGTCGCGTGGAGACGACGCTGGGAAGCGTCGAGACCGAAGGGCTTCCCGACGGCACGTCGGTGGAGCTGGTCGTTCGGTCGGAGGGCATAGGGCTGAGGCCGCCCGGGCCCGATCCGGCACGGCGTGCGAGGGTGATCGAGCAGCGAGACCTCGGCCGCTCCTGCCTGGTCCGGATCGAGCTCGCAGATGGCAGGGTCATCGGCGTCCCGACGGTGCGTCCGAGTGTTGCGGAGGAGGGGCAAGCGCTGGATATCGCGCTGGACCCGCGCCATGTCTTCGTGTACCCCGCCGCGGGCTGAGTCGGGGGGTTGGCGGCGTTGCGCCGGCCTACCGTTTCTGCGAGAGTCACAAGCCGCCTGGGTGCTACGTCGGTCTTGGCGGTCTCCTCTCGGGGCGGTGACGCCGGCATGGCGAGGATCGAGGCCGCCCGGTTCTGGGCTCCTGCGGATCGTGCGGCCCCAGGCGATCGCGGTCTTCGTCTTGGTGAGGAGGGAGGCGGAGGCCAGGCGCAATGAGGTCGCTGCTAGCGCGACTGTCGTTGGGCTGAGCGTCCGGAGGCTCGGCATCATGACCGGGCCAAGGATCGAGGAGGATGGCCCGGTAATACGTTGATCGTGCCGGGGACGTCGGGAGCGGGTTGGGATGTTCGATATCGGCTGGTCCGAGATGGCCGTGATCCTTGTGGTGGCGCTTGTCGTCATCGGGCCCAAGGACCTGCCCAAGGTGGCTCGGCAGCTCGGCAAGTGGAGCGGGAAGGCCCGCTCGATGGCGCGCGAGTTCCAACGCTCGCTCGAGGACATGGCGCGCGAGGCGGAGCTCGATGACATCAAGAATGAGCTTCAGAAGGTCCAGCGCGGGGGCCTATCGCAGACCATCCGAGACACTGTCGATCCCGGCGGGGAGATCGAGAAGGCGTTCGATGTGAGCGACATCGATCGCCCATCGCCCAAGCCGCTGGAGGCACCGAAGCCCGAGGCCGAGGCGTCTGCAGCCTCCGAGAGCTCCCAGCCGATCCAGGCGGCTGCCGAGCCCAACACCATTGAGAGCCATGTCGAGCACGTGCCGCCCGAGCACGGCGCCGTCGAGACCCAAGTCGAGCCCGCGCAGCCCGAGCCGTCGCCGACCATCCCAGGCCGTAGTGACGTCGCGGAAGAGCGCGCTGTCGACGCCGTTCAAAAGAGCTGAGCCGTGATCAAGGACATTGACGATCGCGAGATGCCGCTGCTGGAGCATCTGCTCGAGCTGCGGAACAGGCTGGTCTACTCCTGCATCGCCATCGTCGCAGGGTTTCTCATCTGCTACGCGTTCTCCTCCCATATCTTCGAATTCCTGGTCGAGCCTCTGGCCCACATCTATGAGGGGCAGACCGGCCGGCGGATGATCTACACCGGCCTCACCGAGGCGTTCTTCACCTACGTTCGTGTGGCCTTCTTCGCCGGCGCCTTCATCACGTTTCCCTTCGTTGCGTCCCAGATCTGGCTCTTCATCGCGCCCGGCCTCTATCGGCGTGAGAAGCAGGCACTCCTTCCGTTCCTGGCCGCAACCCCGATCTTGTTCTTCATCGGCGGTGCCTTCGCCTACTACGTCGTGTTCCCGCTCGCTTGGCGCTTCTTCGTGAGCTTCGAGACCCATGGCGGGCCGGGCATGCTTCCCATCGAGCTCGAGCCGCGGGTCGCGGAGTACCTCGACCTCGTCATGAAGCTCATCTTCGCCTTCGGCCTGGCGTTCGAGCTGCCCGTAGCGCTCACCTTATTGGGCCGCGTGGGAATCCTCAGCGCGGACGCGCTTGCCCGCAACCGCCGCTATGCGATCGTCGGCGTGTTCATCGCCGCCGCGATCATCACGCCGCCCGACGTCGTCAGCCAGACGACGTTGGCTGTTCCTCTGCTGATCCTCTACGAGATTTCGATCTTCCTCGTGAGGCGGGTCGAGAAGCGCCGTCGGGAGGCCGAGGAGGCGAGCGCCGCGGAGGATTCGGCCCAGGATTGATTGACAAGGCCCCGGGCTTCCTCGACCTTCCGCGACCGCGGATGATCCACGCCGCTGCTACTGGATAAATTCCTGTGCTCGACCTTCGATGGGTTCGTGAGAACCCTGAGCTTCTCGATCGTGCGCTCGCTCGACGAGGCGTGGCGCCGGCAGCTGCCGGAGTCCTGGCCGTGGACGAGGAGCGCCGCGCGCTCGAGACCTCGCTCCAGGAGGATCAGGCCGAGCGTAACCGGCTGTCGAAGGAGATCGGGGAGGCGAAGCGGAGCAGGGACGAGGAGCGCGCCGAGGCCCTCATGGGCCGCGTCGGAACGCTCAAGGACCGCATCCAGCAGGGCGAGGAGCGCCTCCGCGAGATCCAGGCGAGACTAGACGCTCTTCTCGCGGGCTATCCCAACGTCCTGGCCGACGACGTGCCCGACGGGCTCGACGAGACCATGAACCGGGTCGAGCGGATCGTGGGTGAGCCGCGGCCATTCGCCTTCCAGCCCTTGGCGCACGAGGAGGTAGGCCGCGGCTTGGGTCTCGACCTCGAGAGCGCGGCGAAGCTCTCGGGCGCGCGGTTCGCGGTCCTGCGGGGCCAGCTTGCCCGGCTCCAGCGAGGCCTCGCCCAGCTGATGCTCGACATTCAGGTCAAGGAGCACGGCTACACCGAGGTCGACGTTCCCTGCCTGGTTCGGGATGAGGTGGTCTTCGGCACGGGTCAGCTTCCAAAGTTCGCCGACGATCTCTTTCGCACCACCTCCGGCTTGTGGCTCATTCCGACGGCCGAGGTGCCGCTCACCAACCTCGTTCGTGGCGAGATCCTCGACGAGGGAGAGCTGCCGCTGCGGCTCACGGCCTGGACACCATGCTTTCGATCCGAGGCCGGTGCCGCCGGGCGTGACACGAAGGGCATCATTCGCGTCCACCAGTTCTACAAGATCGAGCTCGTCAGCATCACCACGCCCGAGGCGTCAGACGCCGAGCTCGCACGTATGACGGCCTGCGCGGAGGCCGTTCTCCAGCGGCTGGAGCTTCCCTATCGGGTTCTCACGCTGTGCGCCGGCGACACGGGCTTCGGTGCCCGCAAGACCCACGATCTGGAGGTCTGGCTGCCCGGGCAGGGCGCCTATCGCGAGATCTCCTCCTGCTCCAGCTGCGGCGATTTCCAGGCACGCCGGATGAACGCTCGCTGTCGTCCCGCCGGCGGCAAGGGAACGCGGTTCGTGCACACGCTGAACGGCTCCGGCCTGGCCGTCGGCCGCACCCTCGTGGCCATTCTCGAGAACTTCCAGGAGCCTGACGGCTCGGTCGTGCTGCCCGCCGCTCTACGCCCCTATGTCGACGGGATCGAGCGGCTGGTGCCTACGCGATGACCGAGGCGAAGCCTCTGCGGATCCTCGTCACCAACGATGACGGGGTGGCTGCCCAAGGCATCAAGCTTCTGGAGCAGATCGCCCGAGGCATCACCGAGGACGTGTGGGTTGTGGCGCCAGAGAGCAACCATAGCGGCGCTGGGCACTCCCTCACGCTACGTAGGCCTCTGCGCGTACGGAGCCTCGGAGAGCGCCACTTCGCCGTCGACGGCACGCCGACCGATTGTGTGCTCCTCGGGCTACAGCGCCTCATTCCCGGCAAGCCGGTGGATCTTGTGCTCTCCGGGATCAACCATGGGAGCAATCTCGGCGAGGATGTCACCTATTCCGGCACCATCGCCGCCGCCATGGAGGCGACCCTCTTCAAGGTGCGCTCGATCGCCCTCTCGCAGGCCTGCCGCGACCGCAGCAAGATCAAGTGGTCGACAGCGGAGGCGTTCGCGCCATCGCTGATTCGTCGCGTGCTGGCAACGGCTTGGGCCGACGACGTGCTGATCAACATCAATTTTCCAGACCGCGTCGCAAAGAGCGTTCGAGGCGTCCGGATCGCGCGCCAGGGGAAGCGCAAGCTCGGCGACGAGATCGTCGAGCGGGAAGATCCGAGGGGGGAGCCCTATCTTTGGATCGGTGCCGTCAAGGAGCACGCCGAGATCCAGCCGGGAACTGACCTCGCCGCCGTCGAGGAAGGATACGTGGCGGTAACGCCGCTTCACCTGGACATGACCCACGACGCGAGCTTCGCCGCGCTGCGCCATGTGTCAGCCGAGACTGCATCTGATCACTTAAAGTAAAGTGTCACATTATTCAGGCTGGCTTCGGCGCCCCGGCGCACTATCCGGCGCCGCGGCATTTTACGCGGCCTCCGTTCTTAGAAGTAAATCCTGCGACTGTTGCATGGGGGCTGCTTGATCGTTCTGAGCCCCGCGCTGTAGGCTGCGAGCATGAGTTACGCAGGCCGCGGGACGAGATTGGCTGGGCTCGGGGTGCTGATCGCCCTTGGAGGGCTTGCCGCCTGCACCGACTACCAGCCCGTGCGGATGGCCGGGAACGAGACGTGGCTCCAAGCGCGGGCGCAGGCAGCGGCACAAGCCGCCCATGCACGGGCCGGCACGAGTCTCGTCGAGATCGACCGGGCGGGCAACGCCCGACACGTCGTGATGCCCGGCGAGAGCGTCTACCGGCTTGCGAAGAAGTATGGCGTCACGCCGAGCGCCATCGTCAACGCCAACGGCTTGAAGCGCCCCTACAGGCTTTATGCGGGGCAGGTGGTGGCCATTCCGGTGCCGGTGGACGCGCCGATGGCGCGTCCCGTTCAGGTCGCCCAAGCCGGGACGAGCGCCCCGCCGATGGTGGCGCCGCCCGTGCCTCGGTCACCGACAGACAGTGGGGGCGGCTCCAGCGCAAGGGTTGGCGAGGTGGCCGTCGCATCGCTGGAGCCGCTGGCGCGACCGGCGGCCGCTCCTGCAGCGCCAATGTCCGCGCCTGCGGCTCCCTCGCCGATGCCGGCATGGAGGCCCGCTCCCGTGTCGGCCGCGGCGCAGCGCGAGGCCTCGGAGGCGAGGCCGCCGAGCCTCTCCGGCGATGGCTTCCTTTGGCCCGTGAAGGGCCAGGTCGTCAGCCGGTTCGGCGAGAAGCCCAACGGCCAGCGCAATGACGGCATCAACATCGCGGCGCCGGCGGGCACGGCGGTGCGGGCCGCGGAGAACGGCATCGTCGTCTATGCGGGCAATCAGATTGCCGGATTCGGCAATATGCTGATCCTCCGCCACGCTGGCGGCTTCATCACGACCTACGCGCACAATGAGCGGCTCGACGTCACCGTCGGCGACAAGGTGCGACGGGGTCAGGTGATCGCCGAGGTCGGCTCCACGGGCACCGTCTCGACGGCGCAGCTCCACTTCGAGCTGCGCAAGGGCACCGAGCCCCTCAACCCGCTGGGTCACCTCGTGGCGCCACAGCGGGTCGTGGCCTCGAGCGACGGTGGCTGACAGGTATTGCCGGCTCAGCCCGGCGCGAGCGCCTTGCCCTGCCGCCCTGCCAGGTCCTGGATGAACTGCCAGGCCACACGGCCCGATCGGGCACCACGCGTCTGGGCCCACTCCAGCGCCTCGCGACGAACGAGCTGAGGCTCGTCGTCCAGCCCGAAATGGGCCGCATAGCGCTCAACCATCGCGAGGTAGGTCTCCTGGCTGCAGGGATGGAAGCCGAGCCAGAGCCCGAAGCGATCGGATAGCGACACTTTCTCCTCGACCAATTCGCCCGGATGGATCGCGGTGGAGCGCTCGTTCTCGATCATCTGCCGCGGCATCAGATGGCGGCGGTTGGACGTCGCGTAGAAAAGAACGTTGTCCGGCCGGCCCTCGATGCCGCCTTCGAGCACGGCCTTGAGGGACTTGTAGGACGTCTCGCCGGCATCGAAGGACAGATCGTCGCAAAAGAGCAGGCATCGCCGCCGGCTCGGCGCCAGAAGGTGAAGGAGGCGCGGCAGGCTCTCGATGTCCTCGCGATGGACCTCGACGAGGAGCAGGGCACCCGGACGCTCGCGGTTGATGGTCGCATGGGCCGCCTTGACGAGAGAGCTTTTGCCCATGCCGCGGGCTCCCCAGAGCAGGGCGTTGTTGGCCGACAGGCCCAGCGCGAAGCGTCGGGTGTTGTCGAGGAGAATCTCTGCCACCTGATCGATCCCGCAAAGGAGGCCGAGATCGACGCGTGACACCTGCGCTACCGGGCGCAGCGCTCCGCCGGCCGCCTCGAAGACGAAGGCGTCGGCACTTTCGAGGTCGGCCGTCGGCGGCGGTGGCGGAGCCAGCCGCTCGAGCGCGCTGGCGATCCGCTCGAGGATCGGGGCAAGCTCGGCGTCGCTCATCGAGGTCTCCAAGAGGAATGGGGGCGCGGGAGGCGCGCGAGGCTAGCAGCCTCCGATCGTCCCGCAAGCCCGCGAGACCGGCGGTCCAGGTTGCAATAAGGTGGGGCGTAGCTATAGTCCGGCGCCGACCGGTCGAAACCAGAGTCCCGAGGATATCATGCTGATCTCTCCGGCCTACGCCCAAGCGGCGGGCGGGCAGGGCGGTGACCTGTTCGTCTCGCTGATGCCGCTCGTGCTCATTTTTGTCGTCTTCTACTTCCTGCTGATTCGCCCCCAGCAGACCAAGATGAAGCAGCACCGCCAGCTCATCGAGAGCATCAAGAAGGGCGACCAGGTGCTGACCGGCGGCGGGATCATCGGCCGCGTGACGCGGGTCGAGGCCGACGGCATGGCCATGGTGGAGATCGCGCAGGGGGTCCAGGTCAAGGTCGCCCGGAGCACGATCACGGATGTCTTGAACAAGCCGCAGCCTGCCTCGAACCAGAACAAGTCGGGCGGGCTTGGCGACCTGTTCGGGCGCTTCTTCAAGCGCTAAGCAGGGCGTTCTCGCGTATGCGGTACTCGACTTGGCAGATCGCGCTCATCCTCCTGGTGGCGGCGCTGGGCGTCGTCTTCACGCTGCCGAACTTCATAGGTCGCACCACCCTGGAAAAGTTGCCCGACTGGCTGCCAAAGCGGCAGATCACGCTGGGCCTCGACCTGCAGGGCGGCTCCTATCTCCTGCTCGAGGTCGACACGAACGCCCTCGTCAAGGACAAGCTCGACAATCTCGTGGGCGACATCCGCGCGAAGCTCCGAAAGGCGCGGATCGGGTATCGTGGCCTGGGCGTCCAGGGTGACACCGCGCTGGTCACCCTCACCGATCCGAAGCAGTCCGATGCCGCTCTGGCCCAGCTCAAGGACATCAACCCACTGATGCCGGCTGCCGGCTTCGGTGCCACGAGCGCACGGCAGTTCGACATCGAGACCTCGCCCAGCGGCAAGATCACGATCAAGCTCAACAATTCGGCGCGCACCGAGCTGGTTAGCTCGGCGGTGACGCAGTCGCTCGAGGTGGTGCGACGCCGTATCGACGAGCTCGGCACGCGCGAGCCCACCATCCAGCGACAGGGCACGAGCCGTATCCTGGTTCAGGTGCCGGGCGAGAAGGACCCAGGCAACATCAAGCGGCTGCTGGGCAAGACGGCCCGGCTGACCTTCCACATGGTCGATATGAACGCGAGCGTGCAGGCGGCCGAGGCCGGGAACGTCCCACCGGGCGACGAGCTCCTCCAGGGCGCCGACAATAGCGGTCCAGGCCCGAGCTACTATCTGGTCGACAAGCGGGTCGAGCTCAGCGGCGAGAACCTCACCGACGCCCAGCCGACCTTCCAGAACGGCGAGCCGGTGGTGAGCTTCCGGCTCGATTCCGAAGGGGCCCGCAAGTTCGGGCACATCACCCAGGAGAATGTCGGCAAGCTGTTCGCGATCGTGCTCGACGACAAGGTCATCTCCGCCCCGCGGATCCGCGAGCCCATCCTTGGCGGCTCGGGCATCATATCGGGCAGCTTCACGGCTCAGTCGGCCAACGATCTGGCTATTCTGCTGCGTGCCGGCGCGCTGCCGGCTCCGCTGAACGTGGTCGAGGAGCGCTCGGTCGGGCCCGATCTCGGTGCCGATTCGATCCGCGCCGGCGCGATCGCGAGCGTGCTCGCGGTCGTCCTCGTCGTGGCCTTCATGCTTCTCTACTATGGCCTCTTCGGCTTCTTCGCCGACGTGGCCCTCTTCGTGAACCTCTTCCTGATCCTGGCGGCACTCTCGCTCCTCGGTGCCACGCTGACCTTGCCCGGCATCGCCGGCATCGTCTTGACCGTCGGCATGGCGGTCGATTCGAACGTCTTGATCTTCGAGCGCATCCGCGAGGAGATACGCCACGGGAGATCCGGCATCGCCGCGATCGATACCGGCTTTCGGGAAGCCCTGCGCACGGTCGTCGATGCCAACGTCACGACGCTCATCGCTGGCGTGGTGCTGTTCCAGTTTGGCACGGGCCCGATCAAGGGCTTCGCCGTCACGCTGACGATCGGAATCATCACGACACTCTTCACGGCCGTGACCTTCACGCGCCTGCTCATCTGGTACTGGTACAAGACCTATCGCCCCAAGGTCGTGCCGATCTGAGGCCATCGCTCATGCGTCGTCTGCCACGTCTCGTACCCGACAACACGACGATTCCGTTCATGCGCTTCCGGCGCATGGCGCTCATCGGCTCGGCAACGGTGATCCTGCTGTCGATCCTGCTCGTCGTCTTCAAAGGCCTGAACTACGGCATCGATTTCGAGGGCGGCGTTCTCCTCGAGGTGAGCGTGCCAGCCGACAAGGCGCAGCTGGCGCCGATGCGCACGACGCTGAGCCAGCTGGGCCTGGGCGACGTCCAGCTCCAGACCTTTGGCGCGTCGAACGACATTCTCATCCGCGTGCAAAGCCAGAGCGACGATCCGAAGGCCCAGGCGTTCGTGATCGACAAGGTCAAGAGCGCCCTCGACAAGCTCGTGGGCAAGGGCATCGACTATCGGCGGGCCGAGTTCGTCGGGCCCAAGGTCAGCAGCGAGCTCCTGCGCGACGGCGTGCTGGCGACCGTGATCGCCATCATGGGCGTGCTCATCTATCTCTGGCTACGCTTCGAGTGGCAGTATGGCGCCGGGGCGGTCCTTGCGCTCCTCCACGACACGACCGCCACCATCGGCATCTTCGCCATCACGGGCATGACGTTCGATCTCTCGACGGTCGCCGCGGTCCTGACGATCATCGGCTACTCGCTCAACGACACGGTGGTGGTCTTCGACCGCATTCGGGAGAATCTGCGCCGCTACCGTCGTATGCCGATCGAGGAGCTTCTCGATCGCAGCATCAACGAGACCCTGGCGCGCACCATCATGACGTCGATGACGACGTTCCTGGCGCTCCTTGCGCTGTTCACCTTCGGCGGCGAGGTGATCCGTGGCTTCACCTTCGCCATGATCTGGGGCGTGTTCGTCGGCACCTACTCGACGATCTTCATCGCAGCCCCCGTCCTCATCCATTTCCATCTGCGTGGCGCGCCGAGCAAGGAAGCGGCGAGCCAGCCCGCGAGCTGAGCCTCGGCCGATGGAGATCGAGCAGGTCGTTCCGGAAGGACGCCAGATCATCCAGTCCTACTGGTCTGGCGGCTTCACGGTGACCGGTGTCCGTCACCATGGCGGTCTCGTGATCACGGCGACGCGCACCGGGGCGCTGGAAGGCGCAGGCGGGGAGATCTCCCGTGAGGAGCTGGCGGTGCTTCGCCCGCTCGCCGAAGCGGGAGAGCTCGAGCTGGTCATCATAGGCACCGGCAGCGCATTCCGGCCTTGCCCGGCCGCGCTGCGGAGCGAGCTTCGCGGCTGGGGCCTCGCCGCCGAGGCCATGGCGACGCCGGCCGCCTGTCGTACCTACAATCTGCTCATCACGGAGGGCCGCCGGGTGGCGGCGGCCCTTCTTCCGATCGACTGACGGGGCAGTGGCCTAGCCGAGCCCTGGTGCCGTGGGCGTCCGACCGGGCTCAGAAGATGCCGGCGACGCTACGCGAGAGCCCTGCCACGAGCTGCGGCTCCGCTTCCGGCCATTCGAGATTGGCCTTGTTCGCAGAGCTCACGATGCGGGTGCGGAAGCGCTGGAGGTCCGTAGCCGAGCTGGAGGACTGCGTCAGCGTGCCGGAGGTGCCCTGCTTCAGGCTCGCGGTCTCGCTCTGCGTGACGACCACGCCGTTGCTGACCCGCTCGGAGACCTGCACATCGGTGATGATGCTGTAGGTGACATCCTGCACGAACGCGCCAGTGATATTCTCGAGGGCGGCACCGGCGAGCGCGCCTCCGACCCCCAAAAGGACGTCATTTCCCCCACCGGCGGCACCGATCCCGTAGCCGAGAGCGCCCCCGCCGGCAGCGCCTATCAGCGTGCCGCCGAAGCCGCCCTTGTAGGCTGCCTCCGTAGCCGTCTCGGAGTTCTTGCCCGCCTGGAGGACGTTCGCCTGGAGGATGTAGTGCGCCTGACGCGGATCATCGACGAGCCGATAGCCCTTGGCCTGGATGTCCTGCCGGATCGCTGCCCCGACATCCAGCTGCGGCTTGTCGGAGGTATTCTTGATCTCGACATAGACGGTGCGCTCGTCCGGCGGTACCGGATCGAGGAACACCGTCTGCGTCATCTTGGTCTGCACGTCGAGATTGCGTTTGGCGACCGCCGTGTAGGTGGCTGCGCAGCCACCCAGCGCCATCGCCACGCAAAACACCGCGGCCACACCACCGATGCCAACGCGGCGCATTGCAGTTCCTCTTCGAGCTGAGACGCGAGGCCGGCCGATGCCGGCCCGCTCTCTTTTGCCTCAGCCTACGGCCTTGTGCAACTCCGCCTCGACGGCTTCCCAGTTCACCAGATTGTTCAGGAACGCCGCGATATAGTCCGGCCGCTTGTTCTGGTAGTCGAGATAGTACGAGTGCTCCCACACATCGATGCCGAGAATGGGCTTCATGTTGTGGACGAGCGGGTTCTCGCCGTTCGGCGTTTTCGTCACCTTGAGCGTGTCGCCGTCGACGGCGAGCCAGCCCCAGCCAGAGCCGAACTGCGTCGCGGCCGCCGTCTTGAACTGCTCGACAAACTTGTCGAACGACCCGAAATCGTGGTCGATGCGCTTGGCGATCTCGCCACCCGGCTTCCCGCCGCCGCCCTTCTTCATCACCTTCCAGAACAGGATGTGATTCCAGTGCTGGCCGGCGTTGTTGAAGAGGCCTTGCTTTGCAGGGTCACCATAGGAGGCCTTGACCACCTCCTCGAGGCTCTTGCCCGCAAGGTCGGAGCCCTCGATGAGGTTGTTGAGGTTGGTGACGTAGGCCTGATGATGCTTGTCATGGTGGAGGTGCAGAGTCTGCGACGACATATAGGGGGCAAGCGCCTCGTAGTCGTAGGGCAGATCCGGTAGCTCGAATGCCATGGTTTCCTCGCCTTCCCGTAGTGTCATGGGTTGCAAGCCGCGCCCACCCGCTACATAGGCGCTCGGCTCCATCAAAGAAAGGTCGGGCAGCGGCTTCCACGGCAGGGATGTCGGCGGAGTCGGCCCTGTCTGGAGGTGCTCTCGCATGAGAGACGGCCCTGCGCCTGTCTCGGCCGCCGCCGTCGAGTCCCTCGTGGCTCAGGCGCGCCGGCATGATCCGGACAGATTGCTTGCCGCCATCTTTGCGCCACAGGCTGCGCGTGAGGTCCTGGCGGCCCTTATCCTCCTCAACCATGAGCTTGCACGCATTCCCGAGCTGGTCCGCGAGCCGATGGCGGGCATGATCCGCTACCAATGGTGGCGTGACGGGATCGAGGCGGCGTCGCGCGACGAGCCTGTCGGTCATCCCACGCTCGATGCGCTGCGCCCGGCGATGGCGGACGGTCGGCTCGATGCCGCGGCCCTGATCGCGCTGATCGACGCCCGTGAGCACGATCTGGAGGCGGTGCCGCCCGAGGACCTCCCGGCCTTGGAGGCCTATACGGCCGCCACCTCAGGCCGCCTCCACGTGCTCCTCTTGAGAGCCCTTGGTTGTGCAGACGTGGCCTGGCTCGACGCGGCACGAACCGTCGGCACGGCCGTCGGGCTTGTCGGAATCGTTCGTGCCGTCGCCTTCCACGCCCGGCAAAGCCGGCTCTACCTGCCGGAGCAGATGTTGGGCGAGGCAGGGGTGAGCCGCCAGGAGGTGCTCGCGTTGCAGGATTCCGAGCGGCTGCGTCACGTGACGGGTCCAATCGTCGAGCGTGCCGACGCCTTGCTCGAGCGTGTGAGGCGACGAGGCAGGCCGCCGCGGGAATGGCTGCCGGCGCTCCTGACGGCGCGGGCGGCACGCTCCTACGGGCGGAGGCTCAAGAGGAAGGGCTTCGACCCGTTTACCCAGGCGGCTACGGAGAGGCCACCCTCCGTCGCCTTCGATCTCGTCCTGGGCGGGCTCGTCGGTCGTCTCTGACAGGGTCGCCTCCCTCCCACATTTCTCCTTGCCATGACCGTTCGGGTCCGGCCTTTCTTGGCGGCGTTGGGCCCCCGGCACGGGGCTCCGGCCGACAATAGAAAACCGCTCGACGGGTGGGAGAAGAGCGATGCGCAGTCTCGGATGGGGCCTCCGCCTGCTGGCTCTCGGAGTAGCCATGGCGGGCGCCACGGCGGCGTCGGCGGCAACCTCGATCAAGTTCACGCTCGACTGGAAGTTCCAGGGCCCGACGGCAGCCTTCTTCGCCGCCCAAAAGCTCGGCTACTTCAAGGAGGCCGGCCTCGACGTCACGATCGACAGCGGCAATGGCTCCGCCGGTGCCGTGACGCGCGTGGCGAGTGGCGCCTACCAGATGGGCTTTGCCGACATCAATGCGCTGGTCGAGTTCGATGCGGCCCATCCCGACCAGGCGGCCAAGGCGGTCATGATGGTCTACGACGCGCCGCCGTTCGGGCTCTACGCCCTCAAGAAAAGCGGGATCAAGGGTCCGAAAGACCTGCCGGGAAAGACGCTGGGCGCGCCTGTGTTCGACGCCTCCTACAAGCTGTTCCCGGCCTTCTGCGCCATCGTGGGGATCGACCCCGAGAGCGTCAAGCGGGTCAACATGGATCCGGCGCTGCGTGAGACCATGCTGGTGCGCGGCGACGTCGACTTCATCTCCGGCCACTATTTCAGCTCGATCCTCGACCTCGAGGCCAAGGGCGTGAAGCGCGACGACATCGTCGTCATGCTCTACCGCGACTACGGCATGGACTTTTATGGCAACGCGGTGATCGCGTCGGATGCGTTCATCAAGCAGCATCCCGACGCGGTCCGGGCGTTCAACGTCGCCGTGGCCAAGGGGATGCAGTATGTCGTGGCCAATCCTGAGAAGGCCGTCGACATGGTGGCCGAGGTCGACCCGCTGATCGATCGGAAGCTCGAGGTCGAGCGGCTCAACATGGCGATCGAGAAGAATATTCTGACACCCTACGTGAAGGAGCATGGCTTCGGCGACGTCGATGCCAAGAGGCTCGCAAGCTCGCTCACCCAGCTCGGCACCGCCCTCAAGCTCGCGAGCCTGCCCAAGCCCGACGATATCTGGACCGGCGCCTTCCTGCCGCCGGCTGCCGACAGGAAGCTCTAGCGGCGCATGGCGCGGGGTGTAGGCCTCACCGTCCGGAGGCGGCGTCGCACGTGGCGTTGATCGACATCGATCGTGTCTCGCTTCGCTACGGTGGCGACGACGGGGTTCTTGCGGTCGAGGATTGCACGTTGAAGGTCGAGCGTGGCGAGTTCGTGGCGCTCGTTGGCCCGTCCGGTTGCGGCAAATCCTCGCTCCTGCGGATCGTCTCCGGCCTGCAGCCGGCGTCGGCCGGTGTCGCCTGCCTGCACGGCAAGCCGATCCGCGGAACCCAGCAGGGCATCGGCATGGCGTTCCAGAACGCCACCCTGCTGCCCTGGCGCACGACCCTTGAGAACGTGCTGCTGCCGCTCGAGGTGAGTGCCGCGCACCGGCGCAGCTTCCGGAGGCAGCGTGCCGAGCACACGCGGCGTGCCGCGGAGTTGCTCCGGACCGTGGGGCTCGGTGAGTTTGCCGACCGCGCGCCCTATGAGCTCTCGGGCGGCATGCAGCAGCGCGCCAATCTCTGCCGTGCCCTCATTCACGAGCCTGAGGTGCTGCTGTTGGACGAGCCCTTCGCGGCGCTCGATGCGTTCACCCGAGAGGAGCTTTGGGGTGTGCTGCAGGAGCTATGGCAGCGGCAGGGCTTCACGGTGATCCTGGTCACCCACGACCTGAGGGAGGCCGTCTTCCTTGCGGACCGGGTCCATGTCGTGAGCAAGCGGCCGGGCAGGATCGTCCGCTCGCGTGAGGTCACCGTCGCTCGACCGCGGACGCTGGCCGGCACCTTCGATGGCGCCTTTATCGATATCGTCCACGAGCTGCGCGACGCGATCAGCGAGGTGCGGGCGGCATGAGCGAGCGTATGCGCCTCAAGCTGGCGCCCTGGGTCGCCACCGTCGGTCTCTTCATCCTCTGGGAGCTGGCCTGCCGGGTCTTCGCGATCCCCGAGTTCATCCTGCCCACCCCGAGCGCCAGCCTCGCAGCCCTTTGGCAGTATGGCGGCGCCATCTGGCACAACGCGTCCTTCACGCTTTGGGTCACGCTGCTGGGCTTCGCGATCGCCGTCGCCTTCGGCCTGGCGCTGGGGATCGCCACAGGCGCCTCGGCCCTGACCTACGCGGCCCTCTATCCCCTTCTGATCGGCTTCAACAGCATTCCCAAGGTGGCCGTCGTGCCGGTGCTCGTCGTCTGGTTCGGGATCGGCACGGTGCCGGCGGTGATCACCGCCTTCCTGATCTCGTTCTTCCCCATCGTCGTCAATGTCGCCACAGGCATCGCCACGCTCGAGCCCGAGCTCAGGGACCTGCTGCGCTCGCTGGGCGCGCGGCCGCTCGACATTCTCTTGAAGGTGGGGCTGCCGCGCTCGATGCCCTACTTCTTCGCCTCCCTCAAGGTCGCCGTCACCCTGGCGTTCGTCGGCTCGGTGATCTCCGAGACGATCGCCGGCAATCGGGGCATCGGCTATCTGATGCTGCAGGCCTCGTCGAGCTTCAGGGTGCCGCTCGTCTTTGCCGGCCTGATCGTCGTGGCGGTGATGGGCGTGGGCATGTACGCGGTCTTCGCCGTCGTCGAGCGAAGGCTGACGGGCTGGGCCTTCCGCAGCGGTCCTGGCGGCGCCTGAGGCGGCAGCCGCCCATGACCCCGCCTACTGGTTCTTCTTGATCTGGTCGTAGACGAAGCCGCCGGCCGCACCGGCCACCGCTCCGGTCACCGCGCTGCCCAGGAAGTTGCCCGTCAGCAGCCCCACGGCAGCACCGCTCGCGGCACCCACGCCGGCGCCGGTCAGGGTCCGCTCGCCCGTCGTCTTGTTGACGTCGCAACCGGCGAGCCCGACCACCGCCACAAGGGCGACGACCGCCCCCAGCCTACTCATGCCCACCTTGCTCATCGCCAGTCTCCATACGCTTCGGGCAATCCCATCGCCGTCATTTCGCCTTGCAGGGCCAACGCTCGCTCATCGCCCGCCAGAAGCCGTCGACGGCAGTTTCCTCTGCGGCCTCCGGGTGAGCGCTTACCCAGTCGAGGAACACCTGCCGGATCTGCTCGAGCGAGGGCAGCTCGCCCGCGCATGCCCACCGCCGCATGGCCCCCGAGTAGGTCAGACGCTGGTAGAGCTGGCCGGTGCCGATGATGAACCCGTAACAGAAGTCCGGCTGAGCCTCGGCGCAGCGCCGTGCCAGCTCATCAACCCGATAGGCATCGGCAGCGCCGGTCGCTGCCGGCCCTCCGCTCTGGGCTGCCGCTGCGCCACTGAGGCCGAGGCTCGTCGCGGCCAAGGTCGCCACGGCGAGCGATACGCCCAGCAATCGACGGAGCCTGCCCGCTAGCGGCATCTCTTCACCTCCCCATGACCACCCGTGCGCCGCTCTTCACTATAGGTCACCACGATCGTCACGGACCAGTCAGAAGCTTTGTGGCCAGCCGAGCCAGCGGCGGCGGTCGACCGAACTGACCTTGATCGTCGCGAGCGTGTCACCCCTGCGAATGCGAAGCGTCACGACGGCACCCGCGCTGCCCGCCTTCCAGACGCCGTGCCAGAGCGCCATCAGGCTGTGAACGTCCTTCTCTCCGACGCCCACGATGACGTCGGCGGGCGCCAGGCCGGCGCGCTGGGCGGGGCCGCCCGCGTCAACGGATGTGACCTCCACCACGCCGTGGCTGGCGCGGGCATGCACACCGAGCCAGGGGCGCGCCGGGGCGTCGCGATGGCCCATCGCGAGCAGGTCGCCCAGCGCCGCCTTGAGGGCGTCGATCGGGATGAAGAGGTCCGTGGGCGGCAGGCTGTCCCGCTTGGCCGTCGCCGGCTGGGCGGCGATCGGCCAGGCGCCGACACCGATCAGCGTCCCCTGGCGGTCCACGAGAGCGGCGCCGGCGAGATCGGCATGCTGAGGTGCGGTGAACAGCGCCTGGTCGAGGGCGAACTCCCAGGAGGCGGCAAAGGGCCGGCGGTCGACGATCTGGACCTCGGTATAGGCTACGGGCGTGCCTGCGCTGATCGCGAGGAGGCGCTCGTCCGGTGCTATGGGCCCCGACTTGCCGAGGGCCGCCGGCGGCAAGGCGAGGGGCGTGGTCGTCCGAACGAGGCCCAGGCCCGTCCAGTCGTCATAGGCGACGATGCCGGCCGGAACGCTCGCGCCGCCGGGAAGCAGCACCTCGACATGATCGGCCTCGACGATGAGGCGGCCGAGGGTCAGGACGAGGCCACCATTGTCGAGGAGGGTACCCGTGCCGGAGCGCGCCTGGCCCAGCTCGGCCGCGGTCCGCGCGCCGGCGGGGACGGTGGCGCGGACGCCCACGACCGAGCTCACCACGTCCACCGGCTTGGCCAGGGCAGAAACCGGGCCGCACAACGCCGTCGCGAGCGATACCGTCCCCGCGAGCGCCTTCCGTCTGCTGATCGGCATGCCGGCGAGTGCCATCGCCTGCGGACTCCTCGCGCATGCCGCCCGAAGGCCCAGCATCACGCCTATTCCATGGCCCTTATAACTCAGGGCCTTTTGTTGCGGAACCAACACATTGCCGCGATCTCGGCTCCGAGCCGCGTGGGGCGCCGCCCGCCGCCGGCTAGACCAGGAGCTTGGCGTCGAAGCCGTCGGGGCCCTCGGAGAGGAGGGCCGGCTTGCCCTTCAGCCTGGTCTCCA
Source organism: uncultured Alphaproteobacteria bacterium (assembly GCA_963735065.1). GTDB lineage: Bacteria > Pseudomonadota > Alphaproteobacteria > Geminicoccales > Geminicoccaceae > CAVTJL01. Next base: position 520,365 of record CAVTJL010000004.1, read on the forward strand.
GATAGACCCTGTTGCCCCATACCGTGCGCAGGTGGGCCAGCGTCTTCTCGGCGTTGCCGATGTCGAGGTCGCGGCCGTCATGCTCGTGGACGAGGCAGAGGCCACCCGAGGCCCGGTAGTCGGCGTCCTTGACCTTGATCATCGGGAAGCTGCTGCTGCCGATGCTGCGCAGCAGCTGGTTCCTGATCTCCTGCCAATGCTCCTCGTCCGAGACCGCATCGACCACGAGATGCTCGCCGCGCGGCTTCCAGGAGAAGAGATCGAGCTCGCGCATCAGCTCCTCGGTGAGGAAGCGGCGCAGGAAGGAGACGTCGCGATCCGTCTCGCGCACCTCCATCATCTTGCGCCGGCCCTCGGGCGTCTCCGCCCCACCGAAGCGCTTCTCGATGTCGCGCCAGACGACGTAGCCCACATGGTAGGGATTGAGGCCGCCCGGGTGCGGCGAGACCACCTGGTTGTGGCGGACCATGAACTCGAGCTGCAGCTCCTGCGGCAGGTCGATCGCGTTCATCAGGCGATGGTGCCAGTGGCTGGCCCAGCCCTCGTTCATGATCTTGGTCTCGATCTGCGGCAGGAAGTAGCGGGCCTCCTCGTCGACGATGGTGAGCACGTCGCGCTGCCAGTCGGCGAGATCGCGGCGGTGGTCGCGGATGAAGAGAAGGATGTCGGCCTCGGGCTCGAGCGGCACGCGCGTGAGGTCGGGCTGGGCCGCCACCGGGGTGCGATGCACGCGATGGAACGGATCGGCGGGCGGCTGCGCCCGCTCGATCATCTGCTCGCGCTGCTCCTCCTGCGAGAGCTTCTTGATCGCCTGGTTGCGGCGCCGGTTGAAGGAGAGGGCGTGCGCGGCATCGAGGAAGAGCTCGACCTGGTCGGTGCCGATCGAGGGGTCCTCGATGTAGCGGCGGACGCGATCGGCGCGCGTCTTGAACTGGGCCAGCGTCTCCCGGGCGTCGGTGGCCGACGTGAAGGTGAAGTTGTTCTTGAAGAAATCGTTGTGGCCGTAGACGTGCGCGATGGTCAGCACCTGCAGGCAGAGGCTGTTGTCGCGCATCAGGTAGGCGAGGCAGGGGTTCGAGTTGATGACCATCTCATAGGGCAGGCCCTGCACGCCATAGTCGTACATGGTCTTGGTCTGCTCGAACGCCTTGCCGTAGGACCAGTGCGGGTAGTGCGCCGGCATGCCGTGGTAGGCCATGTAGCCGAGCATGGCGTTCTGGTCGCAGACCTCGAACTCCTGCGGGTAGCAGTCGAGCCCGAGCTCCTCGACCTTCGCACGGATCCGGTCGTCCCAGCGCTCGAGGTCGGCAAGCGTCCAATTGGTCATCGGCCCTCGCTATCCTCCAGTGCATCCGCGCCCGCAGCCGCAAGGGCCCAGGCGTCCTCATGAAGATCATGGGGCAAGGGATAGCCGACGTCGAGGCCGGAGGCCTGCGTCAGGGCGCCCGGGTCCGCTCGACTCTTTTGTCACTCAAGGGCCGAGGGGCTTGTGGCCCGCGGCCCTCCTCGGGTCGTCGGGCTCGGGAGGCTCGCCCAGCTCGGTCGAGGCGCTTCTCGATGCGCCCGATGATCCAGTCCGCCAAAGCCGGGTTGGCCCGGGCCATGGCGGCGAGCGGTGAAAGGGGCTCGTCGTCGGCGGAGGCGGGATCGCCAGCATCGCCGGGTTGAATTTCTTCGGTTGCCATGACCGGCTCCTCGACGGGAGCCTCGGCCGCTGCCGGCTCGAGCTCGGCCCTGACAAGAACAGCCTCGCCCACCTGCGCCGGCAGAAAGTCGACGAGGCGGTTGATGGCCTCCTGCGCGGGGCCCAGCGGATGCTGGCCGTAGCCCTGCATCGTCTCGGGCGAGGAGCCGGCGGGCGAAGGCGTGTCGCGTCGCTCGTAGGGCTGGCGCACGTTCTCGAAGCGCTCGACCACGAGCTTGACGAGGTGCCTTACCGGATGCCGCGCCCGGTTCGCCTGGTAGACGACAAAGAGCATCGCACGCCGGTCGCCGACGTCGATGAGGCTCGAAAGCTCCAGCCAGGCCGTCTCGAACAGGCGGGCCTGCCGCTCGGGCAGAGGCAAGAGCACGGAGGGCGGCGTACTGCTCGACCAGGCGGGAGAGGTCCCGGTCGCTGACAAAAGCCTCGATGTCCTCCTCCGTCGCCGTGTCGAGCCTTTTGATCTCGGCCGGGGAGAGGCCGGCGGCGAGACGTCGGGCGAGCCGGCACTGGCGGGTGCCGGGCATCTTGATGGGGGAACGGGTGAGCACGCGAGGCATGTGGGTCTATCTATAGGACCTGAGACCCGAAGTCAATCTCTAGTTGATTGTTTTCTTTCGTCACTCGCGTGCCTTCCTCCGGCGGCCCGGCCTCGCCCCTTGCCTAGGCGCGCCCCTCGGCTGTCAGCGATTCCCCGGCAGCTTGCGGCGAGAGGGGCACCTCGCCGGCATGTCCGCCGAGCACGGCGAGGGCCGTGGAGTCCGGACCGACGGCACCCTCGCGAGCCTCTGCAGGATCTCGCGTCGGATGCGCTCCTGCGACCGCTCCTGCCTCCCACAGGTTGGAGCCGTTGGGGAAAGCCGGTGCCGCTCACAGCGGAAAAAGCCCATTGACTTAGAGCGCGCTCTAACTGGTAACCGATCGTGCGTCGTGACAAGGACAGGCGTGCATGAAGATCGGCGAGTTGGCGAGGCGGGCCGGATTGTCGGCCCACACCGTCCGCTACTATGAGCGCATCGGGCTTCTTCCCTATGCCGACCGCGACCGATCGGGCCGGCGCGACTACGACGCATCCATCCTGGCGTGGGTCGAGTTTCTCGAGCATCTGAAGACGACCGGCATGCCGATCCGCGACATGCTGCGCTATGCCCGGCTGCGCGATCTGGGCGACGCGACGGGCCCTGAGCGGCGGCAGATGCTCGAGGAGCACCGCGCCGACGTGCGGGCCCGTGTCGCCAGGCTGCAATCCTGCCTCCTTGTCCTCGATACCAAGATCGCCGGCTATGCCGACGCCGAAAGGAGGATCGGGAATGACGCAGCAGACTTCGGGGAGGCCGCAAGGCCGGCTCGAGCACGGGCGACGCGCGCTCACTGAGATCGACGGCGCTCTCGAAGAGAATGTCGTTGCCTCGCTGTCGGGCATTGCCCCGGATCTGGGCCGGTCAGGGCTCGACCTGCCCGCACGGGACATCGCGACGATCGCTGCACGGCCCGCGCTCGGCAAGGCGACGCCACAGCTCAAGGTCGATATCCAAGCCCGGCCGAGCGTCGGCCCGTCACACGAGGGAACCGTCGGGGCTCTGGCGCCGATAGCCGTCCGTGCGGCCTTTCCCGCCGCGCCGAACGGCCCCTTTGCCGCCCGCGACGCTGTTGCGACCCGCAGCGCAGGAAGGGCGTGAGCGATGGATCTCGGACTAGGGGGAAAGCGTGCGGTGGTCACCGGCGGCAGCGCCGGAATTGGCGCAGCGATAGTCGAGGCGCTCCTGGGCGAGGGATGCTCCGTCCATTTCTGTGGCCGCTCCGCCGAGAGGATCGCTCGATTCGAGACACGGCTCGCCGGCCGCAGAGAAGGCGGCGCGGGTGACGCCCGAGGAGCGGTCGTCGACGTGACGGATCGGGCCGCGCTGTCGGGCTGGCTCGACCGCATTGGCGGCTTCGAGATCGCGATCGCCAATGTCAGCGCGCTCGCGGGCGACTGGGAGTCCTCCATCGCCACCGACCTGCACGGCACGGTGGGCATGCTCGAGGAGGTGGCGCCGCGCATCGCGGACGGCGGTGCCATCACCTATGTCGGCTCGAAAGCGGCGAGCTTCGCGACGCCGGCCGTCCCAGCCTATGGGGCGATCAAGGCTGCCATGGCGCATTATACGAAGAGCCTGGCGGCCCAGCTCGCCCAGCGCGGCGTGCGCGTCAACACCGTCTCGCCGGGCGACACGTTCGTCGAGGGCGGCTTCTGGGACAAGATCCGTCGATCGGCGCCGGAGGCCTATGATGCCGCCGTCGCCGGCAATCCGATGGGAAGGCTCGCCAGACCGGAAGAGATAGCGCGGGTCGTCGCCTTCATGTCGAGCCCGGCCGCGAGCTTCGTCAGCGGTGCCAACTGGTATGCCGACGGCGGGTCAACCGAGCAGGTGCGCCTCTAGCCGGGAGACGGCCGGGCCGTCGATGGCACGGGCGACGGGCTTTGTGTCTTCCCGGAGCAACGCGCTCGGCGGCGCGATGCCGATGCAGGAGGGTTGAATGAGCAAGACCAGCATCCGCGTCGGCGAGGCAGCACCGGAGACCCTGCGTCGGACGATCTACGAGGGTCTGTGCGCCTTCAACGACAGGTTTCTCGGCCCGGCCGATCATCGGGAGCTGAGCGTGTTGGCGCAGGCGGGAGAGACGCTGCTGGGCGGGCTCGTCGGCGAGACGGGGCGCGGCTGGCTCCACATCGGGCTCTTGTGGGTCAGCGCAGCGAGGCGCGGGCAGGGGCTGGGGCGCTCGCTGCTGCTGGCCGCCGAGGCCGAGGCACGGGCGCGTGGCTGCGGCCACGCCCTGGTCGCGACCTTCGATTTCCAGGCGCGCCCGTTCTACGAGCGTCAGGGCTATCGCCTTTTCGCCACGCTGGACGGCTATCCGAACGGTCATCAGAGCTTTTATCTGCGACGGGAGCTTTGAGAGGCGCCCCGTCGGCCGCCGGTGGGGTCAGTCGCCGCCGGCAGCCGCGGGCACGCGGTCGCGCGACATGAAGGCCTTGAAGGAGGGCCAGATGTCCTCGCGGCGCTCGATCAGCACGGACTGGAAATTGTCCGCCTTGAGGCGCCGGAAGCGATCCAGCATCGAGCTCTCGTAGTAGTGCGAGCCCATCGGCTTGATCTCGCCATAGCCGAACAGGTTGGAGATCTCGCAGAGCTCCTTTGCCGCCTTCATCGCCTCGTCATTGTCTGAATCGAAATTGTCGCCGTCCGAGCAGTGGAATGCGTAGATGTTCCAATGCGCCGGGTGATAGCGGTCGTGGACGATCTCGAGCGCCTTGCGATAGCCGGACGAGATCAGCGTGCCGCCGGACTCGCCCTTGTGAAAGAACTCGTCCTCGCTGACCTCCCTGGCCTCGGTGTGGTGGCCGATGAAGACGATGTCGACATTCTCGTACTTGGTGGCAACGAACTGATAGAGAAGGAAAAAGAAGCTGCGCGCGAGATACTTCTTGAGCCGGTCCATCGAGCCCGACGTGTCCATGATGCAGAGCACCACGGCGTTCGATTCCTCGCGCACATCCTGCACGAGGCGGCGATAGGTGAGATCCTCCTTGCGGAACGGGAAGCGCTCGTCGCCCTCGCCGGGCCCGGCCTCGCCGCCCTGGAGCGCCGATGGCCCGCCCGTCGTGGCGATGCGCCGACGGATGCGGGCCTTGGCGGTGCGCTTGCGGTCGAGATGCACGCGGATGCCGGACTTGCGGTAGCCCTGGCGCTTGGCGACCCGCTCGGAGAGCGCCTCCCGCAGGATCTTGCGCTCCATATCGGGGAGCTCGAGATCCTCGAACATGATGTCGACCAGCTCCTCGAGCGTGATCTCGGTCTCGTAATAGTCGACGCCGGGCTCGGAGCCGGCCGGGCCCTGGCCCTTCTCGCCCTTCTTGCCGGCCTGGCCGACGATCTGGCCCGGCTGCGTGGCGCCGTCGCCGGTGCCGACACCGCCCTCATTGTCGCCGAAGGTGAAGCGGTACTCGCGGATTCCGCGGATCGGGACCTTGATGATGCGGTCCCGCTCGCGGCCGATGATGCTTTCCTCGGCGATGATGTCGGCGATGTTCTCCTTGAGCGACCGGCGCAGCTTCTCCCGATGGCGCTTGCGGTCTCCCGCGCTCCGGTCCGAGCGAAGCGCGTCCTGCTCCGAATAGGGTCTGAAGACCGTGCTCATGCCACTGCCTCGGACGTCTTCTCCACAAGACTGAGGTATGCCGTGGGCTCAATCCTTCCACAGATGGTTGGCGGCATATTTGAGGATGGTGTCGATGCTGGCCTCGTTGTAGCCCTGTTGCAGCAGATTCTCCACCATCGAGTTGTACTTCTGGCGCTGCTCCTCGTCGCGCGTGCGCGCCTTGGTGATGATGCGCGAGATGTCGCGGACCGAGTTCATCAGCTTCTTCTCGATCGCCTCCTTCAAGGGCTCGTAGGAGCCGTAGGAGAGGGCCTCGCCGCGGCGCATGCCGGCCCAAAGATAGGCGATGACCTCCTGGCGGAAGCCGTCGGCGGCCGGGCCGATGATGGCGATCTGCTCCTCGATCGACTTGAGGAAGCCCTCGTCCGCCTGCATCTCGTCGCGGGTCGTCGGGTCCTTGACCTTGGTCTTGGTGACGTAGGCCTCGGCGTGGTCGAGGTAGTTCTGGAAGAGCGTCTCGGCCTGGCCCTTGAAGCTGAAGACGAAGGCCTTGGTGATGTCCTTCTCGAGCATCTCGAGATAGGCCTTGTGCAGGGTGTCCTGCAGGAACTCGAGATACTGCTTTTTCAGGTCGTCGGCGGTGTCGGCCTCCTTCACCATGCCGATCAGCGACTCGCGGATGCTGATGGGGTGGATCGACCCGTCGCTCTGCGTCAGCGCCACGTCGATGGCCTTCATGATGAAGCGCGTGCTGATGCCGAAGAGGCCCTCGCGCCGCGCATCCTCGCGCAGCTCGTGCGCCGTGAGCTTCTTCGGGCGGCCCTTCTCCAGCACCTCCTCGCCATTGTAGATCTTGAGCTTCGTCATCAGGTCGCACTTGGCCGAGGGCTCGAGGCGCGAGAGGATGGCGAACATGGAGGCGATCTCGAGCGTGTGCGGCGCCATCTGGATGTCGAACTTCGAGCGCTCGAGGAACTTCTGGTAGATCTTCACCTCCTCGGAGAGGCGGAGATTGTAGGGCACCTTGACGACGACGATGCGGTCGAGGATGGCCTCGTTGGTGTGGTCGGCCTTGAACTTCTGCCACTCGGCCTCGTTGCTGTGGGCGACGATGACCGTGTCGACGTAGATCGTGCCGTGGCGGCCGGGGGCAGGGACGAACTTCTCCTGCGTGGCCGTGATCATGGTGTGGAGATACTCGGTCTCGTTCTTGAAGACCTCGATGAACTCCACCATGCCGCGGTTGCCGACGTTGAAGGCGCCGTTGAGCTCGAGCACGCGCGGGTCGCCCTCGCTGTAGCGGTCGAGCTTGGAGATGTCCTCCGAGCCGATCAGCACCGAGGTGTCCTGGTTGTTCGGGTCGACCGGCGGCACCACGCCGATGCCGCGCCTGGCCCGCTTGCTGAACGTCACCGTCTTGATCGGCACGGTCTCGTAGCGGTTGTCGAACTCGGTCAGGAGGCGGTGGCGGCAGACCGGGCAGAGGTCGCCCTCGACCCGCACGCCCAGCATGTCCTGGAAGGACTTTCTGAGGTGGCGCGGGATCAGGTGCAGGGGCTGCTCGTAGATGGGGCAGCCCTCGATGACGTGGATGGGGTCGGTGTCCTCGAGGCCGCGCTTCAGGCGCTCGACGAGCGAGCTCTTGCCCGAGCCCACCGGACCCATGAGGTAGAGAACCTGGCGGGCCTCCTCGCCGCCCATGGCGGCCGAGTGGAAATAGCGCACGATCTTGTCGAGCGTGCGCTCCATGCCGAAGAACTCGTCCTTGAAGAAGCCGTAGACCTTGACCGCCTGGTCACCGAAAACCCGCTTGGCGCGCGGATCGGCCTCGACGTCGATCTCGCCGACGCCCGGCGCCACCATCATGTCGTACATACGCTTGTGGGAAAGAGCCGCGAGCTCCGGACGCTCCTTCACGAGCTCCAGATACTCGAGGAAGGTTCCCTGCCACTCGGCTTTCTGCCGCTCGATCCGGTCCTGCTCGATCAGGGCAGCGAAGTCGATCTTGTCAGCCTGCATGCACGGTCCTCTCGCTCAACGTGAGACCCCCTCGGCACTCCCCCCGTAGCGCAGCAACAACAAGGCCTGTTTGCGAAGCGTGCTCTTCCGCTTCTCACGATGATATTAGAACATCTCCCGAATCGGTTGAAAAGTGATTAATCGATGTAATTAAGGTAAAATGTCTGAGAGTATGGATGAACTTGTGAGCCGAAAGGGTCAGGCGGTTGCGCCTGTCGAGGTCGATATGGCGTGATCGGGCGCCCGTGGCCTCGCGCGATCGCTGGACCGGAGCTTGGCCTGTCGGGCGGGCGACGGCCGTCCTGCTGCCGATATCGCCCCTGCCGGTCGCGACGGTGCCGACCATCCCTCGCCACCCCACCCGAAGTGGCCGATTCGCCCGCAAGCTCCTGGATGGAGTGTAGGTGAGGGGGCCTAGCCGTCAAGCCGCCATCGCCGCGTCGATTGGTCATTGTGAACCCCGTGCGCACGGGTGTGGAAGGCGCTGTCCACCACCCGCCCTGGGTGGTATGGCCCCTGCGCCGCGCGGGGCGGCAAGGGCTGGAGAAGGGGAGGAGTGGCATGCACGCGGTCAACCGGCTGAAGGAGCGGCTCGTGGCGGGCGATCGGCTCTACGGCGCCTGGATCGGGCTCGCCCATGCGGGCGTGGCTGAGGTCCTGGCGTGCATGGGCTACGACTTTCTGGTGATCGACCAGGAGCACGGCGCCGGCTCGCTCGGCGACGCGGTCAGCATGCTGCGCGCCTGCGACGCCGCCGGCTGCCCCGCCATCGTGCGCGTGCCCTGGAACGACCAGGTCTATCTGAAGCGCATTCTCGACGTCGGCGCCCAGTCCTTGATGATCCCGATGGTGGAGACGGCCGAGGAGGCCAAGGCCGCGGTAGCCGCCTGCCGCTATCCGCCGGCGGGCCGGCGCGGCTATGCGGCCCCTTCGATGCGCTGCTCGCGCTATGGCCGCATCAAGGACTACATCGCCGGCGCCAACGACCAGCTCTTCATCATCACCCAGATCGAGAGCGCTGCGGCGGCGGGGCGTGCTGCGGAGATCGCGGGCGTCGACGGCGTCGACATGGTGCTGATCGGCGTCAACGACCTCGCCGGCACGGTGGGCCGCCTCGAGCGCCTGGACGAGCCCGAGGTCGACGTTCTGGTACGCCAGGCCGAGGCCGGGGTGCGCAAGGCCGGCAAGCCGCTGGGCACGGTGCCCAGCGCCAGGCGGGACACGCTCGGTCTCTTCGCCGACGGCTACCAGCTCGTGGCCGGCGCCGGCGACGTTCCGCTGCTCAGGAAGGCGGCGCTGGACGATCTGGAGGCGGTGCGCGGCGGTCTCGCCAAGCTCTGAGATCGCGCGGCCCTAGGCTCTGGCCCTCGGTCATCTCATGCACTAGGAAGCGGCATGCCAAGCCGCCGCGAGCGTCGCGGCCGTGGCGCCAGCCAGGGAGAAAAACATGGCGAAGATGAACCGACGGGCAGCGCTCGGCGCCGGTCTTGCAGCAGCCGGTCTTGCCGCGACCAGCCGGCCTAGTCGTGCCGCCACCTATCCGACGCGACCGATCACCATCATCTGCCCCTGGGCGGCCGGCGGCGGCACGGACGCCACCTCGCGCATCGTCGGGAGCCTGCTCGAGAAAGAGCTGGGCAAGCCGGTCAATGTCGTGAACCGCACGGGCGGCAGCGGCGTGGTCGGCCACTCGGCGATCGCGACGGCAAGGCACCGGACGGCTACACGCTCGGCATCATCACCGTCGAGATCGGGATGATGCACTGGCAGGGCCTGACCAAGCTCACCTACAAGGACTACACCCCGCTCGCGCTCTTCAACGAGGATCCGGCCGGCCTTCAGGTCAGCGCCACCTCGTCCTGGGCGAACGCCAAGGATGCGCTCGAGGCGATCCGCAAGTCCGAGAAGGGTCAATACAAGGCGTCGGGCACGGGCCAGGGCGGCATCTGGCAGCTGGCGCTGGCCGGCATGGAGCAGGCTGCCGGCATCGCCCCGGACCAGGTGCAGTGGGTGCCGAGCCAGGGTGCAGCCCCGGGCCTGCAGGACATGGTGGCAGGCGGCGTCGACATGGTCCCCTGCTCGCTGCCCGAGGCGAAGTCGCTGATCGACGCCGGCAAGGTCAAGAGCCTCGCCGTGATGTCGGAGAAGCGCAACGACGTGTTCCCGGACGTGCCGACGCTCAAGGAGGCGACCGGCATCGACTTCACGCTGGGCGCCTGGCGCGGCTTCGCCGGGCCCAAGAACCTGCCCAAGGACGTCACCGACGTCCTCGTGCCGGCGCTGAAGAAGATCTACGACGGCGCCGAGTACAAGGACTTCATGGCCAAGCGCGGCTTCGGGATCGTCTACGAGGCGCCTCCGGAGTTCGAGGCGTTCATGGCCAAGCGTGACGCCTTCTTCGGCAAGACGATGAAGGCCCTGGGCCTCGCTCAGTAGGCAGGAAAGGAGGGAGAGCCGGCGAGGAGGAACGGCATGCGTATCAACGATCTGGTCTTCGGGGTGGTGCTGATCCTGGCGGAGATCGCCATCCTGGTGGATACCAGCTTCTTTCCCAGCATGCCGGGCCAGGATTTCGGGCCGGCTCTCTTTCCCAACCTCATCGGCGTCGGTTTCGCGCTGTGCGGCATCGCGCTCATCATCTCGGGCGCCCGCGACTCCATCACCCACGGCCTCATCGAGGTCGGCGAGTGGGCGCGCAGCGGGGGGCACATCCTCGATGTGGGCCTCGTCATCGGCGGCCTGATCCTGCTGATCGCGGTCTGGGACTTCCTGGGCTTCCTGATCGCCGGCACCATCTTCACGGCCGGCCTGATCGCCCGCTTCCGTGGCGGCAAGTGGGTGAGCTCGATCGCGATCGCGGTCATCGCCTGCTTCATCGTCGACATCAGCTTCCGACGGCTGCTCCTCGTGCCGCTTCCGTTGGGCCCGCTGACCGGCATCTACTGGTAGGCCGTAGCGGCAGGGAGGACAGCCATGGACGTTTTCGTCCAAGCCTTGGGTCTCGTCTTCGACCCATACAATCTGCTCGTCATGGTGTGTGCCGGGGCCTTCGGGCTGTTCGTCGGCGGCATGCCGGGCCTGACGGCCACCATGGCAACGGCGCTGCTCGTGCCGGTCACCTTCTTCATGGCGCCGCAGCCGGCGATCGCGGCGATCGTGACGGCCACGGCGATGGCGATCTTCGCGGGCGATCTGCCGGGGGCTCTGGTCCGCATCCCGGGCACGCCCGCCTCCGCCGCCTATGTGGAGGACGCGCACCGGCTGACGAAGAAGGGCCAGGCCGAGCGCGTGCTCGGTGCCGGCCTCGTCTTCTCGGTGATCGGTGGCCTGTTCGGCTCGATCGTGCTCGCCATCTTCGCGCCGATGCTGGCCGAGTTCGCGCTCGACTTCTCGAGCTTCGAGTATTTCTGGCTCGCCACGTTCGGCCTTTCCTGCGCCGTGTTCATCTCGACGGGCCGGCCGGTGAAGGGGATCGTCGCCGTTCTCATCGGGCTCTTCGTCGCGACCGTCGGCATCGACCCCACGGCCGGCCACCCCCGCTTCACCTTCGGCACGGTCGAGCTGATGGGCGGCGTGAGCTTCATCCCGGCCATGATCGGCATGTTCGCGATCAGCGAGGTGCTGCGCTGGGTGACCAGCTCGCGCATGGTCGAGGCGATCGCGGTCCAGAAGATCGGCAATCTCTTCGCCGGACAGCTGGGGGCTCGTGAAGCGCTATTTCGGTGGCATGGTGCGGAGCGCCTTCGTGGGCGTGGGCATCGGCATCCTGCCGGGTGCCGGTGCCGACATCGCCGCCTGGATAACCTACGCGCTGTCCAAGAAGTTCTCGAAGGAGCCCGAGAAGTTCGGCACCGGGCACATCGAGGGCATCACGGCTGCCAGCACCGCCAACAACGCCTCGCTCGGCGGTGCCTGGGTGCCGGCCATGGTGTTCGGCATTCCAGGCGACTCGATCACGGCCATCGTCGTGGGTGTCCTCTATCTCAAGGGCATGAATCCGGGACCCACGATCATGCTGCGCGAGCCGCAGCTGCTCTATGCGGTGTTCCTGACCTTCTTCGTCGCCAACCTGATGCTGATCCCGCTCGGCTGGACCGCGATCAAGCTGTTTCGATACATCCTCGACGTGCCGCGCGAGGTGCTGATGCCGCTTATCTTGGTGTTCTGCATCGTCGGCTCGTTCGCGATCAACAACACCGTCTTCGACGTCGGCGTGATGCTGCTGTTCGGGGTGTTGGGCTATATCATGGAGGAGAACGACTTCCCCGTGGCGCCCACGATCCTGGGCCTGGTGCTCGGGCCGATGATCGAACAGAATTTCATGACGTCGATGATCAAGTCACAGGGTAATCTCCTGGCGTTCTTCGAGCGTCCGATCGCGGCGGTGCTGGGGATCGTGACGCTCATCGTGTGGTCCTGGATTCTCGTAACGACCCTGCGTCGGAAGACGGCATCGCCGGCTGCCTGAAGCGCGGGCCATGGGGAGGAAGGCAGGTATGTCGGATTGGGCCAGGTATCCAAGCCTCGAGGGGCGCTCCGTCTTCATCTCGGGCGGAGGCTCCGGCATAGGTGCGGCGACCGTTCAGGCTTTCGCGGGCCAGGGCTCGAAGGTCGCCTTCGTCGACATGGACGAGGCGGCGAGCAAGCGGACGATCGAGGAGGTGACGGCAGCCGGCCTGCCGGCGCCGCTGTTCCTTCCTTGTGATGTGCGGGACATCGGGGCGTTGCGCGGCGCCATCGAGAAGGCCGGCCAGGCGCACGGGCCGATCACCGTGCTCGTGAACAACGCGGCCCGCGACGACCGTCACAAGATGGAGGACGTGACCCCGGAATACTGGGACGAGCGGATCGCGGTGAACCTCAAGCACCAGTTCTTCGCGGCGCAGGCCGTCTTCCCGATGATGAAGGAGGCCGGCGGCGGCTCGATCGTCAATTTCGGGTCGGTGAGCTGGATGGTCGGGCAGGGCGGCATGCCCTGCTACACCTCCGCCAAGTCGGCGGTGATGGGCCTTACCCGGTCGCTTGCGCGGGACATGGGGCCCTTCAATGTGCGGGTGAACTCGATCGCTCCCGGCTGGATCATGACCGAGCGGCAGCTCAGCCTATGGATGACGCCCGAGGGCGAGAAGGAGCTGATGGCCCGCCAGTGTCTCAAGCGCAGGCTGCAGCCGGTCGAGATGGCACGCATCTGCCTCTTCCTTGCGGCCGACAATTCGAGCGCCATGACCAACCAGACCTATGTGGCGGACGGCGGCTGGGTATAGCATAGCGGGAGCCCTCCAGCTTCTCGAGGGCGAGACCGCCGCGCCATCGCCGTTCCGGAGCCTGCAGCCGCATGGGGCGTTAACCCGGCACACTCAGGGATGTGCAGTCTGGGGGCATGGCGCAGGAATCCTCGAACACGGTCATCTACGCGGCCCTGGCCGGCAATCTCGCGGTCGCGGTCACGAAGTTCGTCGCCAGCGCGTTCACAGGCAGCTCGGCCATGCTGAGCGAGGCCATTCATTCCCTCGTTGACACGGGCGATCAGGGCCTGCTGCTGCTCGGCCTGCGGCGGGCCCGTCGCCGCGCCGACGAGGGGCATCCCTTCGGCTACGGCCAGGAGCTCTATTTCTGGTCCTTCGTCGTGGCGATCCTGATCTTCGCGCTCGGCGGCGGGCTCTCGATCCTGGAGGGGGTGTACAAGACCCTTTATCCCGAGCCGGTCAGCCACGCCTACGTGAACTACATCGTCCTTGCGCTGGCGGCGATGTTTGAAGGCTATTCCTGGAGTGTCGCCTTCCGCGAGTTCCGTGGGCGCAAGGGCCGCCGCGGATGGCTGGCCGCCTTGCGCCGCAGCAAGGATCCCACGGTGTTCACGGCCCTGCTCGAAGACAGCGCCGCCCTCACCGGGCTGGCCATTGCCTTCGCCGGCATCGGGCTCGGCCAGATCCTCGACCTTCCCGCCCTCGATGGCGTGGCGTCCGCGCTGATCGGCCTGCTGCTTATCGCGGTGGCGATCTTCCTTGCCAACGAGACGCGCAGCCTTCTCACCGGCGAGGCGGCGGATCCCGAGGTCATCGAGGCCGTGCGCGGCATCATCGGCGACGAGCCGCGTGTGGCTCAGGTCAACGACATCCTGAGCATGCAGCTCGGGCCCGAGGATGTCCTGATCGCCGCCAGCCTGGATTTCGAGAACGAGGTGACGGCAGAGCAGGTCGAGGCGACGGTGACCGCGCTCGAGGGGCGGATCCGCTCGAGGCATCCCGACATCAAGCGCGTTTTCATCGAGGCCCAGAGCCTGGCCGCTCACCGGCGGGGGTCTGCCGGCGTCCAGGCGATGGAGACGTAGCCGAGCTGCAGCCGATCCTAGCGTGCAGCCCAAAGGCAGGACGCTCGGCTCGTCAGGCTGGCCGCTTCGCCAGCAGGTCGCGGATCTCCTCGAGCAGGACCTCCTGACGCGGCGGCGGGGGAGCCTTGGCCTCGGCCTTGGGATCGCCGTGCTCCATCCGCCGCTTCAGCGCGTTCATCTGCTTGATGATGAGGAAGAGCGCGAACGCCACGATCACGAAGCTGATGATGGCGTTGATGAAGTTGCCGTAGGAGACGACCGCCACGCCGGCATCCTGGGCCGCCTTCACGGTCGCGTAGTGCTGATCCGTCATCTTGAGCGGCAGGAAGTAGTTCGAGAAGTCGACGCCGCCCATCAGCACGCCAAGGGGCGGCATCAGGATGTCGTCGACCAGGGACTTGACGACGGTGGTGAAGGCGGCGCCGATGATGATGCCCACGGCCATGTCGAGGACGTTGCCGCGAAGCGCAAACTCTCTGAATTCTTTGAGCATGGTCTGATCCTCGCCCCTTTTTGTTCGCCCCCTTTCTTTTCCCTAGGACGGTCGGTCGCAAGACTCAATCGCCGTGGCAACAAAAAGAGCGCCCCCGGGTCTCCCCGGGGGCGCTCCCATGACGATGGCGGCCTGGTCGGGCCGTATCAGTGCTTCGTGCAGGTGTCGACGTTCTCGGGCGTGCAGACGTCGAGGCCCGTATAGGTCGGATCCTCGAGCTTCTTGCCCTCGTTGGCGTCGATCAGCATGTACATGGACTTGTAGCCCATCTCGAAGGGCCGCTGGCCGACATTGCCCTGCGCCAGCCCCTCCTTCAGGAGGTCGAGCTGGACGGGCAGCGTGTCGGCGACCACGAGCGCCAGCTGGCCGCTCGCGATCTTGTCCTTGTACTTGGTGGCGACGCGCTTGTAGGCCTCGGGCACGAACTCCGGGAAGCCGCCCGTCGGCACGAAGGCGTCGAGGTCGGGATACTTGGCGAGCGTGTCCTCCATCTGCTGGACGGCGAGGACGAAGTCGTCGTTGGTGTAGAGCGGGCAGCCGTCGACCTCGGTCCAGCCGTTCTGGCCGGTCAGCCGGTCACCGGGCGACTGCTTGCTCTTCTCACCCGAGAGCGTGTCGCGGATGCCCTGCATGCGCTCGTTGTGGTTGGCGGCGGCAGCGCCACCCGACTGGATGCAGATCTTGCCGCCCTTGGGCTTGATCTTCATCACCAGCTTCGCGAGGCCGACGCCGATGTCGTAATTGTGGGTGCCGACATAGGCGAGGCGGAGATCCTGGTCCTTCGGCAGCACGTCCGAATCGAAGGTGATGACGGGAATGCCCGCCTCCTTGGCCTTCTTGAGCGCCACGGCGATGGCGGCAGCATTGGCGGCCGACACGGAGATGCCGTCGACGTGCTTGGCCACCAGATCCTCGACGATCTGAAGCTGCTCCTCGCCGCCGCCATGCTCGGGCGGGCCGATATAGGTGCACTTGACCTTGCCCTTGAGCTCCTCGGCGGCCTTCATGCAGCCGTCGCGGGCCTGGTCGAAGAACGGGTTGTTGAGGTTCTTCGGCACGAGGGCGAAATTGTAGGTCTTGTCGGCGGCGTGACCCACCTGGGTCCCCGCCACCAGGGCCGCGGCGGCTGCCGCGCACATCAAAAGCTTATGCATGGAACGGACCTCCCTTTCATTGGTCGCTTCGAGTGCTGGTGTTCAGCCGGATCGTGCCCCGCGGATGCGCTGGAGCAGGATGGCGAGAATGATGAACAGGCCGACGAAGGTGCCCTGCCAGTTCGAATCGACGCCGGCCATCAAGAGGCTGTTGCGGATCACCTCGATGAGCGCGGCGCCGATGAAGGCGCCATAGGCGCCGCCCTCGCCGCCCATCAGGTTGGCGCCGCCGATGACCGTGGCGGCGATGACCCTGAGCTCCCAGCCGGTGCCCATATTGTTGAGCGCGGAGCCCTGCCAGCCGGTGAGCATCACCGCGGCGATCGCGGCGGTGAAGCCCGAGACGACGTAGGCGCCGCACTTGATGCGGTCGACGGGGACACCCGTCAGGCGCGCCGCGTTCTCGTTGCCGCCGATGGCGTGCAGATAGCGGCCCCAGGCGCTGTAGTTGAAGAGGAAGGCGAAGACCACCGTGAGGAAGAGCAGCATCCACACGGGGTTGGCGAGGCCCAGGAACTGGCCGCCGCCGATATAGTTGAAGAGGTCGCCGCCGGGCCCGAACTGATAGATCATCTTGTTCTGGGAGAGCACGATCGCGACGGAGCGGGCGATCGAGAGCATGCCCAGCGTGACGACGAAGGCGGAAAGGTTGAGGTAGGCGATGAGAGCGCCGTTGATGGCGCCGGCGATGCAGCCGGTCAGCAGGCCCACCAGGATGGCGAGCCAGGCCGAGTAGCCGGCCTGCAGCACGAGGCCGGTGGCGACGCCGACCACACCCATGATCGAGCCGACCGAGAGGTCGATGCCGCCCGTCAGGATGACCGCGGTCATGCCCATCGCCATGATGCCGATGAAGGCGAAGTTGCGGCTGATATTGTAGAAGTTGTCGGCGCTGGGGAAGGCCGCGGGCTGCAGCCAGCTCATCACGAGGCAGATGACGATCAGCGCCACCGTGACCCAGAAGGGCTGGCTCGAGGTCAGCGCCTCAAGGAACGTGCGCTCCTTGATGCTGTGGACCTCCTCGACGGCGGCGTGGCTGGTCACCTGCGTCGCGTCACTCATGCTGCTTGCTTCCTCAGGCCGCCCGGATGGCGCCGGTGATGAGCCCGGTCACCTCCTCGGGCGAGGTCTGGGCGATGGGCTTGTCGGCCACCTTGGTGCCCCGGCGCATCACGACGACGCGGTCGCAGACGGCGAACACGTCGGGCATGCGGTGGCTGATCAGGATGACGCCGACGTCCTGGTGCTTCAGGCGGCGGATGAGATCGAGGACCTCGGCCACCTGGCGGACGCTGATGGCCGCCGTGGGCTCGTCCATCAGCACGAACTTGGCGTCCGAGAGCCGCGTGCGGGCGATGGCAACCGCCTGGCGCTGGCCGCCCGACATCTGCTTCACGAGATCGCGCGGCCGGGTCTCGGACTTGAGCTCGCCGAAGAGAGCGCCCGAGCGCTTGTACATGGCGGGATAGTTGATGAGGCTGAGAAAGCCGAAGCGACGCTTGACCTCGCGGCCGAGGAAGACGTTCTCGGCCGCCGTCAGGTTGTTGCACAAGGCGAGGTCCTGATAGACGACCTCGATGCCCTGCTCGCGCGCGTCGACCGGCTTGTGGAAGTGCTGCGCCTCGCCGTCGATGCGGATCTCGCCGTGCGAGGGCGGAAAGTTGCCGGCGATGACCTTGACCAGCGTCGACTTGCCGGCGCCGTTGTCGCCCATGAGCCCCAGCACCTCGCCCGCATGCAAGGTGAGATCGACGCCGCGCAGGGCCTCGATCGCGCCGAAATGCTTGGCGATGCCCTTGAGCTCCAGAACCGCCACGTTGCCCCCCAACCGATTTTACCGCACCTTGTCGGCACCTTCACGTTTGGAGCTATCACGCTGGCATGCGGCCGTAAAGGGTCCCCTCTTGCCCATGAGATTCTGTTCATGATCGAGGCTAGTCCTGCCCGTGCTGGCTCTCGACACGGGCGTCAGAAGCGAAACCTTGCGGCGCTCCGGCGTTTTGCTAAGGCTTTGTCATGACTCCGTACCCGTTCCACATCAGGCGACCTCGCGCCGCCGACGGGCCCATCTCCCCCAGGGTATGGCGACGCCTCGCGCTGCAGCTCCTGGCGCTGCTTGTGCTTATGGTGCTGATGCGGATGCTGGCTGCCGCTCAGTGACTTTCCCGCGGCACCGCATGCCCGCGGCAGCCGCGCAGGAAGTCGAGATCGGCCCCCTCGTCGGCCTGGAGCACGTGGTCGACATAGAGGCGCTGATAGCCCGAGGCCATGGGCGGGGCAGGCGGTGTCCAGCCGGCGCGGCGTCGGGCGAGCTCGGCCTCGTCCACGTCGAGGTGGAGGCGGCGCAGGGCCACGTCGAGCTCGATCGCATCGCCCGTGCGGACGAGCGCCAGCGGGCCGCCGGCGGCCGCCTCGGGAGCGACGTGCAGGACCACGGTGCCGTAGGCGGTGCCGGACATGCGCGCGTCCGAGATGCGCACCATGTCCTTCACACCCTGGCGCAGCAGCTTGGACGGCAGGCCCATATTGCCGACCTCGGCCATGCCCGGATAGCCCTTGGGGCCGCAGTTCTTGAGCACCATGACGCTCGAGGCCTCGATCTCGAGGCTCTCGTCGTCGATCCGCGCCTTGTAGTCCTCGATGCTCTCGAAGACGACGGCCCGGCCGCGGTGGCGCAGCAGCTCCGGGCTCGCGGCCGAGGGCTTGAGCACGGCGCCCCTGGGGGCGAGGTTGCCGCGCAGGACGGCGATGCCGCCCTCGGCCGTGAGCGGGCGGTCGATCGGGCGGATGACCTCGGCGTTCCAGTTGGGCGCGTCCCGCACGTTCTCCCAAAGGGTGTGGCCGCTCACGGTGCGCGCGTCGCGATCGAGCAGGCCCGCCTCGCCCAGGGCGCGCAGCACCGCCGGCAGCCCGCCGGCATAGAAATAGTCTTCCATGAGGTAGCGGCCTGACGGCATCAGATCGACGATGGTCGGGATGCCGCGGCCGAGGCGATCCCAATCGTCGAGGCCGAGCTCGATCCCGACGCGGCCGGCCAGCGCCAGGAGGTGGACGACGGCGTTGGTCGAGCCGCCCAGGGCACCGTTGGCGCGGATGGCGTTGGCGAAGGCCGCGTGGGTGAGGATCCGCGAGATGCGCAGGTCCTCGCGGACCATCTGGACGGCGCGCCTGCCGGTGAGGAAGGCCATCTGGCGGCGCCGGCTGTCGACCGCGGGGATCGCCGAGGAGCCCGGCAGGCTCATGCCCAGCGCCTCGGCCAGGCTGTTCATCGTCGAGGCCGTGCCCATGGTCATGCAGTGGCCGGCCGAGCGCGACATCGAGCTCTCGGCCTCCATGAAGTCGGCGAGCGACATCTCACCGGCCTTCACGGCCTCCGAGAAGCGCCAGACGTCGGTGCCCGAGCCGATGGGCTTGCCCTTGTACCAGCCGTTCAGCATGGGCCCGCCCGAGAGCACGATGGCCGGCACGTCGCAGGAGGCGGCACCCATCAGCAGCGCCGGCGTGGTCTTGTCGCAGCCGGTCATCAAGACGACGCCGTCGACCGGGTTGCCGCGGATCGCCTCCTCGACGTCCATGGAGGCGAGGTTGCGAAAGAGCATGGCGGTCGGCCGCAGGTTGCCCTCGCCGGTCGAGAAGACCGGAAACTCGAGCGGGAAGCCGCCCGCCTCGTAGATGCCGCGCTTCACCCACTCGGCAAGCTCGCGAAAATGCGCGTTGCAGGGATTGAGCTCGGAGAAGGTGTTGCAGATGCCCACGACCGGGCGGCCATCGAAGAGATGGTCCGGAAAGCCCTGGTTCTTCATCCAGCTGCGATGGATGAACCCGTCCTTGTCGTGCCCGCCGAACCAGGCCGTGCTCCGACGCTTCCCGCTCCCGCTCCCGCTCACCTGCTTCCTCCCGTTGCTGCGGAACGACACTAGCCGCTGGGCCGTTTCTTCGCACGGTGAACCGGGTTGTCCCGGCGAAATAAATCGGAACATATTGGAAGGTTATCCGTCTTCAACCTAGACGTCTAACAGCGGCAAAGACCGCAGCGTCGCCGGACCGCCTGCCCACGGGCCGTAGCGATGATGGAGGAGAGATGAGTCCGGCCTCAGCGCGCCGGAACGCGTCGGCGTTCCTTTCGTGGATGCGGACCTTCGGCGGTGGCCGGAAGGTCCCGGGCTGGGTGCGATACGTGCTCGGCCCCGCATTGACGATCGCGGCCATCGTTGGCCTCGCGCTCGTCATCGACTGGCATACATTTTTCCGCACGCTCCAGCACGCCTCGCCAGGCCTGATCCTGGCGGCCACGGCGCTGATGGTCGTCGACCGGCTGATCATGTCCTGGAAATGGCAGTTGCTGCTGGCGCCGATCGGGGCCCGCATCTCGTTCCTGGAGAACTGGCGCATCTACTCGGCCAGCCAGGCGGCGGCCCACCTCCTGCCGCTCGACGTCGCTGCGGACGGCCTGCGGGCCGCCTGGGTGGCGCGGCGCGGCTCCAGCATCAGCGCCGTGGCGGCCACGATCGTGGTCGAGAGGGCGCTCGGGATCCTGGTCTCGATCGGGCTCTCGGCTGTGGCCGCCCTCGGCCTCGGCGTCGGCCTTCTGAGCTTGGGCGTCGGCACAGCTGCTGCGATCGGCGTGGCTTGTGCGTGCCTGCTGGCCCTCGTGCTGCTGACCCCTGCGCGGCGCATCCTTCTGCGCGGCGTCATGCGGCTGCGCCGGCTGCGCCGGTTCGTGACGACGCTGCGACGGCTCGGCCGGGACGGCGAGACGCTCTCGGCCGTGACCGCTCTGACGCTGCTGCGCCAGATGGTCGTCGTGCTGGCCAACTGCGTCATCGCCGTGGGGCTGGGGCTGCACATCGATCCGCTCGTCTTCGCGGGCGCGTTCCTCGTGGCGCTCTTCCTGGCGCGTTTGCCCGGCAGCCTGGGCGGGCTCGGCGTCTTCGACGTGGCCCTGACCTCGCTCCTCGTGGTGTTCGGCATCAGCCCCGCCGCGGCATTCGCCTGCGCGCTGACGGGCCGGGTGCTGGCCCTTCTCGCGCTGGTGCCGGGCCTCTGCCTGCTGCCGTTCGCCGGCAGGCGATACGGCGTCTCGCCCGCCTAGCACCGCAACCCAGCAGGCTGGCTATCCCTGGCCCGAGGGCCAGGGCGTCGGCGCCGGATGCGGCTCGCCGATGACCTGCCGTATCGCGATGATGGTGCGGAACGCACGGACGTTCCGATCGTCGTGGAACACCTCCCGGGCAAAGCCTTCGTAGGCTTCCATGCCGGCCAGCTGGAGCTGGAGGACGAAGTCCGCCTCGCCCGTGACGTACCAGGCCTGCCGCACCTCGGGACGCGCGCGGAGCTTGCGCGTGAAGGCGTCGAGCTCGGCCAGCCCCTCGCGCTCCAGCGAGACGAGGACGTGCATCGTCAAGGGAAGGCCGAGGGCGGAGGGGTGCACGACAGCCACGTCGGCGACGATGACGCCTTCCCGCCTGAGCCGGCGCAGGCGGCGCAGCACGGCGCTTTCCGAGAGGCCCACACGTTCGGCCAACAGACGGGCGGGCACCTGATTGTCGACCTGCACCTGCTCCAGCAGGGCGCGATCGAACCGGTCCAGGGCGACGGGATTCGGCATCGAGGCTCCAGACATGACGGAAACAGGCGCACAATAGCATGATTTGGGCGCCAACCGCCCGTGTCATCGAGCAGAATGCCGGCATGACAAACGATCCCAATCCCGCGCTGGGCGCGGAAGGCATAGCGGCGGAACTGCTTCGGCTTTCGCCGGCCTATGCGGCCACGCCTCTTCTCGACCTCCATGCCCTGGCGGCCCGGTGCGGTGTCGCCCAGATCCTGGCCAAGGACGAGGGCCGGCGCATGCTGCGCAGCTTCAAGTCCCTGGGCGGCACCTATGCCGGCCTGCGCGCGCTGGCCCGTGCTGCCGGCACGGACATCACCGGCCTGCTCGATCCGGTGAGCCGCCCGAGCGGCCTGCCGGCCCTGATCTGCGCCAGCGACGGCAATCACGGCCTTGCCGTGGCCGCCGCCGCGCGGCTCGCCGGTGCCTCGGCCCGCGTCTATCTGCATGCCGGCGTGCCGGCGGCGCGGGCCCGGCGGATCGTGGCCGAGGGTGCCGAGATCGCTTGGGTGGCAGGCACCTATGACGACGCGGTGGACAAGGCGGCCGAGGCGGCACGGGCCGGGGAGGGCGTCCTCATTGCCGACACGACGGACGATCCCACCGATCCCGTCGTGGCCGACGTGATGGCGGGCTACGGCGTGATCGGCGCGGAGATCCGCCGGCAGGTCGACGATGCGGGCCTGCCGCGACCGACGCACCTCCTCGTCCAGGCGGGCGTGGGTGGCCTTGCAGCAGCCCTGGCCGGCAGTCTCGGGGCATGGCTGGCGCCCCCGGCAGCGGTGATCGTCGTCGAGCCGGCCAGCACGGCCTGCGTCACCGCCGCCCTTGCGGCAAGCCGGCCCGTGCGTCTTTCGGGCGAGCTCGAGACCTCGGCCGAGATGCTGTCCTGCGGCCTAGCGAGCGCGCCCGCCCTGGCGGTGCTGCGCAGGCACGGCGCCCGCGCGGTGACGGTCTCGGAAGCAGCGCTTCGCGATGCGACCCGCCTGTTGCGCGAGCATGGCGGCCCGGCCTCGACGCCTTCAGGTGCGGCGGGCCTCGCCGGTCTCGCGAGCCTGCAGACGTCTGGGGATGCTGCGAGCTTCGGGCTCGATGCCACGAGCCGCGCCTTGATCATCGTCACCGAGGCCGAGCTCGAGGACGACGCGGCATGACCATGGAGCACGATGTTGGCAGGTCCTCCCTGCCGTCGCTGTCGGTCGATGGCGAGCGTCTGCTCGATCGTATCCAGCGGCTGGGGCAGGTGGGACGTGACGAGAGCGGCAGGCTGACGCGGCTCGCGGCGTCGGACGCCGACCGGGCCGGACGTGACCTGCTCAAGGATTGGATGGAAGCTGCCGGCCTCGAGGTGGCCGTGGACCGCATCGGCAACATCTTCGGGATCTGGCACGCCGCGGAGAGCCGCGAGCCTTCGCCCGTGATGATCGGCTCGCACATCGACACCGTCATCGACGCCGGCGTCTATGACGGCTGCTACGGTGTGCTGGCCGGTCTCGAGGTCCTGGCCGCCCTGAAAGGCGCCGGGCTCGTGCCTTCCTCGCCGATCGCGGTCGCGGCCTTCACCAACGAGGAGGGCGTCCGCTACGCGCCCGACATGATGGGCTCGCTGGTCCATGCGGGCGGCCTCGCGCCCGAGGTGGCGCTGGCGACGGTGGGCACGGATGGGACGGTGCTGGGCCAGGAGCTGGCCCGCATCGGCTATGCCGGTGCCGAGGAGCCGGGCTTCCTGCGGCCACGAGCCTATGTGGAGCTCCATGTCGAGCAGGGGCCCATTCTCGATTCCGAAGGCATCCCGATCGGCGCCGTGGCGAGCCTCCAGGGCATCTCGTGGCAGCGCGTCACGATCGAGGGTGTGGCGAACCACGCCGGGACGACGCCCATCGCGATGAGGCGCGATGCCGGCCTCGCGGCCGCCCGGGTCGTGACCTTCCTGCGCGACCACATTGCCGGCCCGAGCGAGGGCACCGTGGCGACGGTGGGCCGCATGCGCCTCGAGCCCGATGCGATCAACGTCATCCCGTCCTGCGCCACCCTCACGGTCGATCTCCGCGATCCGGACGAGGCGAGGCTGCAGGCGGCCGAGGCCGCGCTTGCCCGCTATCTGGGCGAGCTGGCGCAGGCCGAGGGCCTGTCGATCTCGGTCGAGCGCCTGGCTCGGTTCGCGCCCGTGACCTTCGATGCCGGCATCGTCGAGCTGGTGGAGGGTGCCGCTCTGCGCCGCGGCCTGCGCTCGCGGCGCATGACGTCCGGTGCCGGCCACGACGCGCAGATGATGGCCCGCATCTGCCCGGCCGCCATGATCTTCGTGCCCAGCCGCGATGGGATCAGCCACAGCCCGCGCGAGCACACGGCGGCATCGGACCTCGTCGCCGGGGCGAACGTGCTGCTCGACGTCGTGCGGCGGCTCGCGGGGGTCGATGCCCGCGTGTGAGGCGGCGCCTGGCAGCCGCTGCGGGTGTCGGGTGCGCCGTCGACGGCTGGAAGCTCGGCGCTCTCAGCGCGCACCGCTGATCTCCGACCTGCGGAGGTTGTGGCGCCTATGGCCGGGGCGCAGCAGTGTGACGACGGGCTGCGGCTCTTGTGCGCCGCGCCCTGCCAGCAGGAAGAGCCTCTGTCCTGCCCATCTCGAGCAACGTCAAGGTTTCTGGCTTGTGGTCCAGGAGGATCAAGAGATTGCTGATCGCGCGGCTGGGCACGAGGTCGCCCGCCTCGTACTTCTGAAAGGCACGGGGTCCGCCGCCGATCAGCTCACCTGCCATGAGCTGCGTGAGGCCGAGCTTCTTGCGGATCCGCCTGATCTGCTCCGGCTGGAGCAATCCCTCGGCGCGGGCCTTGAGCCGGCTCAAGGCCCGGTCGGATACCTTCATGTCCTCCCCTGTGTGGATGCTTTCCTGCGACTGGTCACAATACCAGCCCGGCATATCCAAGGTCACGCTCAGGCCCTTGTAGGTGAGCGTCAAGGGCCGCACGTCGCGATGCATGGGTGCCCCCGTCTCCGGGCAGACCGGATCAGCCATTGTCCTTCTCCTTGAACGACAGCACCACGAACTCGCTGACGGCATCCGCGGTGAACTTGACGTAGAGCGTCCCGGCGGGCGAGGGGACGTGGTAGACATCCGCGTGGCCGCATGGGCATGCTTGGTCATCGCCGGCACTTCTCGGTATGGTCCCGGCGGCGGCCGGGAACGAGCCGCGGCGGGGAGGGACGATGGGCGGCAACGGCGCGTTTCGCGGGATCTATCCTATTCTCTATGCCTTCTTCGACGCCGGGGGCAGGCTCGATCGCGAGGCGATGCGGCGGCAGGCGATGGCCTGCGTGCGGGGCGGCGCCCACGGCATTGCGGCGCTCGGGCTCGCGACCGAGGTCTCCAAGCTCACGCTGGCCGAGCGTCACGACGTGATGGAGTGGCTCGCGGCCGACGTGGCCGGGCAGATCCCCATCGCGATCACGGTCTTCGGCGAGACGGTCCAGGCGCAGATCGACTTCGTGCGGGCCGCGGCCGATCTCGGCGTCGCCTGGGTGATCCTGCAGCCGCCGCCGCAGCGGCCGCTCGAGGAGATCGAGCTGTTGCGGTTCTTCGGCCAGGTCGCCGACGCGTCGCCCATTCCGGTGGCGGTGCAGAACGCGCCTCAATATATCGGCGTGGGGCTGTCCAACGAGGGGCTCCTCAGCCTCAGGCGCAACCACCCGAACTTCGTGCTCTTGAAGGGCGAGGCGTCGGCGCTCGAGATCGCCGCCACGATCGAGGCGCTGGGGGGCGAGGTCGCCGTCTTCAACGGCCGGGCCGGGCTGGAGCTGCCGGATATCCTGCGCGCCGGCTGCGCCGGCATGATCCCCGCACCCGAGTGCTTCGACGTGCAGGTCAAGATCTTCGAGGCGCTCGAGCGCGGCGAGGAGGCCCTGGCGGAGCAGCTCTATCGGGAGATCCTGCCGCTCGTGACCTTCCTGATGCAGTCGGTCTCGCAGTTCATCTGCTACGGCAAGCGGATCACGGCCCGCCGCCTCGGGCTCGGGCCCGTCTTCGACCGCGAGCCCTGCCAGCGGCCGGTACCCCTCGGGCTCGCGGCGATGGAGCGCTACAGCGCATTCCTGGAGCCCTTCCCGGGCTGAAAGCCGGGCTGCGCAGGGCCGGCCCTCAGTGAGGATGCCGGCGGCGCGCCTCCTCGATGTGCTGCTGGTCCTCCTCCGCCTCCTTCTTGAAGGCCGTGGCCATGGCGTGCTCGGCGGCCGCACCCGCCTCCCATTGGCTGCCGGTTCCGCTGGACTTGGCCTCGTCGGCACGCGCGAACTCGTCGAGCTCGGCCGAGAGCTGCTCGAGCTCCTTGCCGCCGGCCATCATGTTGAGGAGCTGCTCGCGCTCGATCTCGTCCTTGGCGAAGGTGCCGAGGGTCTTGCCGCGGTTGAGGACGGTGAACTTGTCGCCCACCGCCCAGGCGTGGTGGACGTTGTGGGTGATGAAGATGACGCCCAGGCCGCGGCCGCGGGCCTGGGCCACGTAGCGCAGGACGACCGAGGCCTGCTTGACGCCCAGGGCCGAGGTGGGCTCGTCGAGGATCAGCACCTTGGCGCCGAAATAGACCGCGCGGGCGATCGCCACGCATTGCCGCTCGCCGCCCGAGAGGGTGCCCACGGCCTGGGAGGCGTCGCGCACCTGGATGCCGATCTTGCCCATCTCGTCGCGCGCGATCTTGTTCGCCCGGGTGACGTCGAAGCGCCGGAACGGGCCCCAGCCGGTCTCCATCTCCCGGCCCATGAAGAAGTTCCGCGTGATGCTCATCAGCGGAATCATCGCGAGATCCTGGAAGACCGTGGCGATGCCGCGGTCGAGGGCATCGCGCGGGCTCTGCAGGAGCGTGGGCTCGCCCTCGATGAGGATCTGGCCGCCGGTCGGCTGATGCACGCCCGAGAGGGTCTTGATGAGGGTCGACTTGCCGGCACCATTGTCGCCCAGCAGGCAGTGGACCTCGCCGGCCTGGACCGTCATCGAGACGCCCGAGAGGGCGATGACCGAGCCGAACTGCTTGCTGATGTTCTGCACATCGATGAGGGGGGCTGTCGTCGCCATCAGCGTGACTCCGTCGCCTTCTTGCGGATGTAGCTGTTGAAGAGCACGGCGATGAGCAGCATGACGCCCAAGAACACCTTGAACCAGTCGGTGTTGACGCCGGTGTAGAAGATGCCCTGCTGCACGGTGCCGAAGATGAGGGCGCCGAAGGCGGCGCCGATCGCCGAGCCGTAGCCGCCGGTCAGGAGGCAGCCGCCGATGACGGCGGCGATGATCGCCTGGAACTCCTGGAGATCGCCTCTGAGCACGTCGGCCGAGCCCACGCTCAGCGTCTGGACGCAGGCGAAGACGGTGGCGGCGAAGGCCGTGAACATGAAGAGGCCGACCTTCACCTTGTTGACCGGCACGCCGACGTTGCGGGCCGCATTGGGATCGCCGCCGCAGGCGAAGATCCAGTTGCCGAGCTTCGTGCGCAGGAGGATCCAGGTGCACACGGCGGTGATCGCGAGCCACCAGACGATCGAGACCGGCAGGCCCTGGACGAGCGGCAGGCCGTCGTTGCGGGCGGCGATGATGTGGGCGTCGGCCAAGGCCTGGAAGACGGGCGCTCCGACCTTGCCCGAGAAGAGCCAGGCGAGCGGATCGTGGGCGACAAGCGGCTTCAGGCCCGAGACCTGGGTGCGGCCGGTGATGAGCCGGGTGAAGCCGATCGTCAGGCCGCGCAGGATGAAGAGGCCGGCCAGGGTGACGATGAAGGAGGGCAGGCCCGTGCGCACGACGATGAGGCCGTTGAGGGCGCCATAGGACATGGCCACGGCGAAAGCGATCAGGATGGCGAGCCACAAGGGCACGCCGTACTGGACGGCCAGGATCGCCATGACCATGCCGGCAAAGCCGATCATGGAGCCGACCGAGAGGTCGAACTCGCCGCCGATCATCAGCGCTGCGGCGGCCACGGCGATGATGCCCAGCTGGGCCGAGACGTCGAGGAAGGTGACGATGCCGAGAGCGGAGAACATGCCGCTGCCGGCACCGACGATGCCGAAGAAGATGAAGACGAGGATGGTGCCGGCGACGGCCCCCAGCTCCGGCCGCGCCATCAGGCGCTTGACGAGCGGCGTGCTCGCGAGCCGCTCATCGCGGCCCATGGCAGCGGTACTCATGCTTTGATCCTCCCTGCGACGATCGTTCCATCGCCGATCCCAGGGGATCGGCAAGGGCGGGGCCGGCGCCGCGGTTGGCGGGCGGCGCCGGCTCTGACCCCTAGCGGATGCCCTTCTTGCTGAGCGCGATCACCTGCTCGGCATTGTCCTTGGTGACGAAGCCCGGACCCGTCATCACGATGCCGTGGGGCAGGGTACCAAACTTGTGGTACTGCACGAGGAAGTCGATCGGCAGATAGCCCTGCAGGAACTGCTGCTGGTCGATCGCGAACATCATCTTGCCGTCGGCGATGGCCTGCAGCACGGTCGGCGAGAGATCGAAGGTGCCGATCTTCACCTGACCGATCAGGCCCAGATCCTCGAGCGCCTGCAGCGCCGGCTCCGATGCGGTCGGGCCCAGCGCCATGACACCCTGGGTATCCGGGTTCTTCGCGAAGTAGGCCTTGACGGCGTTGGCGATGGCGGTCGGGTCCATGCTGACGGCCAGCACCTCGACCTCGCCGCCCAGGCCCTTCTTGAAGCCGTCGCAGCGCGCATCCAGAGCGACGTTGCCGACCTCCTGATTGATGCAGATGGCCTTCTTGACGCCGGCCGCGGCCATCCGCTTGCCGCCGCCGAGGCCGGCCTCGAACTCGGTCTGGCCCACATGGACGAGAACGCCCAGCTTCTCATAGACGTCGCTGCCGGAGTTCATCGAGATCACCGGGATGCCGGCGGCGACCGCGTTCTTGATCGAGTCGCCGAGCGCCGAGGCATCGGGGATCGAGACGACGAGGCCGTCCGGATTTGATGCGACGGCCGCATCGATCAGCTGAGCCATCTTCACCATGTCGAACGTGTCGGGCGCCCGGTACTCGACCGTGACGTCGAACGTCTTGGCGGCATAGTCGACACCGTTCTTCACCACCGACCAGAACGGGTCGGAGGCCTGTCCGTGGGTGACGACGACAATGCGCATCTTGTCTTGAGCGTACGCACCGGTCGCCACCACGCCGGCGAGCACGGTCGCAGCCAGGACTGTCAGCAGCTTTCTCATGGACAACCTCCCTGTCGATGGACGAGAGCGGGGCAGATGGCCCGCTTAGCTCAAGCGGTAGTCCAACGCAGAGAGGATGACAACAGCGCGACGATGGGGCGGCCGGAAGCCTAGTTCGGGAGGCGGAGGTCGGCGATGACGGGGTAGTGATCGGAGCCGAGCTCCGGGCCCACGGCAAAGTGGGTGATGCCGACCGCCGGCGATACGGTGACATGGTCGATCGGGATGCCGATCCAGCGCCAGCCGTCCGGCACGTAGGGATGCCGGGTGGGCGCCGGCCAGTTGCTGCGCGCCGCATCGATCACGCCGGCGCCACTCAGATAGTCGCGGAAGAAGGGGCTCCACAGGGCGGAGTTGAAGTCGCCGGCGACCACGACGGCGGTGCCCTTCGGCTCCTGGGCCACGCGGTGTGCTAGCCAGTCATAGTAGGCGTTGCGCGTGCTCCATTCGCCGTGGTCCATCGGGTGGGGCGGATGGACGCCGTAGACGACGAGCTTGCGGCCGTCGGCGTCGAGCTCGACGCGGGGAATTCTGTAGGGCAGAGGCTCGCCCGTCGGGCCGAGCGGGCGCAGCGCCTGAAAGTCGGTGATGGGCCAACGGCTGAGGATCACGACGTCCTGTCGGCCCTTGGGCATCAGCTCGGACTGGAAGGGCAGGGCCTCGCCAATCAGCCCCAGCTGCTTTTGCCAGCTCGGCAGGGTCTCCTCGAGGACCAGCACGTCGGGATGCTGCTCGGCCACGAAGCGCGCCACGGCATGATACTGGGTGTTGTCGTGCATGACGTTGAAGGCCATGACGCGGAACGCCGGCCCGTTGGCGGTCACCGGTGCGGCATGCACGGGTGCCAGAAGGACGGCGCCGTTGATGGCAGCCGCCACCGCCGCGAGGATGGCGGGCCGCCAGCGGCGCAGGACGAGGGCCAGTGCCAGAACGGCCAGGGCCAGCACGAAGAGGTGCGGGCGGAAATTGGTGAGGACGTCGAAACGCCAGTTGTCGCGCGCAAAGGCCGTGGCGAGCGTGCCGCCGGCGACACCGAGAGCCGCCGCCCAAACGGCGAGCACGGTGAGGGCACGAAGCAAGGCTGCTCCGCTCGGCGGAGCGTCCTGCAAGGAAGATTCGTGGGCAAGCGTGCGCGAGGAGGCGTCGGTCATGGTCTGCAGGTCCGTCGACGGCCAGGTGACGCCTCAGGCGCCTTCGAGCGGACAAGATAGAGGCCGCCTGACTGCCAGCCAAGCCGGTCTGCCAAGCTGACGCACCCCGTGACGATCAGGCGGCGGCGATGCCGTCGAGGTCGAGCTCGTCCGCCCTGTGGCAGCGGACGGCATGACCCGACGCCACCTCCCTGAGCTGCGGCGGCTCGTTCCGGCAGCGCTCGGTGGCGTAGCGGCAGCGGGGATGGAAGTAGCAGCCCGATGGCGGCCTGGACGGATCGGCCACCTCGCCCTCGAGAACGATGCGTTTCGCGCGTTGGCGCGGATCCGGGACCGGGACGGCCGAGAGCAGCGCCTCGGTATAGGGGTGGCGGGGCGTGCGGAAGAGCGCCTCGGTGGGTGCCAGCTCGACGATCTTGCCGACATACATGACCGCCACGCGATGGCTCGCGTGCTTCACGACCGAGAGGTCGTGGGCGACGAAAAGGTAGGCGAGACCGAGACGGTCCTGGAGGTCGAGGAGAAGGTTGACGATCTGGGCCTGGACCGAGACGTCGAGGGCGGAGACGGGCTCGTCGGCCACGATCAGCGCGGGGTTGAGGGCCAAGGCCCGGGCGATGCCGATGCGCTGCCGCTGCCCGCCCGAGAAGGCGTGCGGGAAGCGGTTCATGTAGGCGTCCGGCAGCTGGACGAGGTCGAGAAGCTCGGCCACCCGGCGGTGGCGCTCCGTGATGCTGTGCACACCGTTGCAGAGCAGGGGCTCGCCGATGATCTCGGCGATCGTCATGCGCGGGTTGAGCGACGAGAAGGGGTCCTGGAAGATCATCTGCATCTGGCGCCGCAACGGGCGCAGCTGCGCGCGCGGCACCTTGGCGACGTCCACCTCGGCCCCGGTGCCCGTGCGGAAGCGGATCTCGCCACCGCTCGGCGTCACAGCACGGAGGATGCAGCGCGAGGTCGTGGTCTTGCCGCAACCGCTCTCACCGACGAGCGAGAGGGTCTCGCCGCGGCGGATCGAGAAGCTCACCTCGTCCACCGCGCGAACCTCGCCGACGAGGCGGCGCATCAGGCCGCGGTGGATCGGGTAGAACTTCCGCAGCCCGCGGACATCGAGGACGGGCGGTCCCGAGGGGGAGCTCGCCTCGTCGGTCGCTGTGGCACCGTTCACTCGGCAGCCTCCTGGACGGGCTTTCTCACCTGCTCGCCATAAAGGAAGCAGGCCGCGGCGTGGCGCTCGTCGAACACGGTGTCGGCCGGGAAGTCGCGATCGCATACGCCGGGCATGAAGGATTGGCAGCGGGGGTGGAAGGGGCAGCCAGGCGGCCGCGCGTAGGGATGGGGGATCGAGCCTGCGATGGTGGCGAGGCGTGAGCGCGGTGCCGCGAGCACGCTCGGGATCGAGCGCAGGAGCGACTGGGTGTAGGGATGCCGCGGCGCGTGGAAGATGGTGTCGACCGGCCCCTTCTCGACCTCGCGGCCGAGATACATGACGACGACGTCGTCGGCCATCTCGGCGATCACGCCCATGTCGTGGGTGATGAGGATGACGGCCAGGCCCTTCTCGTCCTGGAGGCGGCGCATCAGATCGAGGATCTGGGCCTGGGTGGTGACGTCGAGCGCCGTGGTGGGCTCGTCGGCGATCAGGATCTTGGGCTCGGCCGCCAGCGCCAGCGCCACCATGACGCGCTGACGGAGCCCGCCCGAGAGCTCGAAGGAGTACGAATCCACACGCTGCTCGGGACGCGGGATGCCGACCATCTGCAAAAGCTCGATCGCCCGATCACGGGCGGCGCGCTTGCCCATCGCCGCGTGGAGCGTGATCGCCTCGACGAGCTGGTTGCCGATCGTGTGGTAGGCCGAAAGCGAGCTCATCGGCTCCTGGAAGACGAGGCCGATCTCGCCGCCGCGGATCGAGCGCATCAGGGCGCCGTCGGATGCCTGCTTGACGAGGTCGATGGTCTCGTCGCGGCCGTCGGGCAGCCGCCGGCGCAGCCAGATCTCGCCACCCTCGATCCGGCCGGGCCGCTCGACGATGCGCAGGATCGACCGCGCCGTGACGCTCTTGCCGCAGCCGGACTCTCCCACGATGCCGAGCGTGCGGCCGGCGTAGAGATCGAAGGAGGTGCCGTCGACCGCTCTCACCACGCCTTCGTCCTGATGGAAGAAGGTGAGGAGGTTGCGGACGCTCAAGATGGGCTCAGCCATAGGGGTCGGCCGCGTCCCTGAGCCCGTCGCCCAGGAAGTTGAAGGCGAGGATGACGACGATGACGGGAACGGCCGCCACCAGCAGCCAGGGCGCTATCGCGAGCGTCTGGAGGTTCTGCGCATCCTGCAGCAGCACGCCCCAGCTGATGGCCGGCGGCCGGAGGCCGAGGCCGAGGAAGGAGAGCGTGGTCTCGCTGATGATCATGGCGGGCAGTGCGAGGCTGATCGCGGCGATGATGTGCGAGAGGAAGGAGGGCACCATGTGGCGGAAGATGATGCGCGTGCGCGAGGCGCCGGCGAGCTCGGCCGCGGTGATGAAGTCCTCCTCGCGCAGCGCCAGGAAGCGGCCGCGCACGACGCGGGCGAGCTCGGTCCAGCCGATCAGCGAGATGATGACGGTGATCGAGAAATAGACCTGGGTCACCGACCAGCTCGAGGGCACGGCCGCGGCCAGGCCCATCCAGAGCGGGATGGTGGGGATCGATCGCAGCACCTCGATCAGGCGCTGGATGGCGGTGTCGACCCAGCCGCCATAGAGGCCCGAGACGCCGCCCAGCGCCACGCCCAAGACGAGGCTGAGGGCGACGCCGACGAGGCCGATGGTGAGCGAGGTGCGCGACGCCAGCATCAGCCTCGACCAGAAGTCGCGGCCGAGCTGATCGGTGCCGAGAAGGAAGAGCGAGTCGCCGGGGTTGCCGTCGCTCACGCCCAGCAGGTGCCGGTCGGAGGGGATCAGGCCCAGGATGTGGTAGGGGTAGCCGTGGGCGAAGAAGGTCAAATAGCGCTTCTCCTCCGGGTCGGGCACGTAGATCAGCTTGAAGGTCTTGAGGTCGCGCCGTCCCTTGAGGGCGAAGACATGGGGCCGGAAGCTGCCGTCCTCGTCGAGCCAGTGGATCGGCTGGGGCGGGATGTAGCTGCGGCTCGCCTGGGTGTCGAAGGGGCTCGTGTAGGCGAGGAAGTCGGCGAAGATCGCGACGATGTAGAAGAGCAGCACGACGACGCCGCTGATGAGCGCCAGCTTGTGACGCTTGAAGCGCCACCAGATGAGCTGGCGCTGGGTCGCGACGGCGACCCGCTCCTCGGCCGCGGTGACGACCGGCGGCGCGTCCGCCGGACCCGCCGCCTGGGGCAGGAGCGTGCTCACCCGTGCAGCCCCTGACGGATCCGCGGGTCGATCCACATCAGGACGAGGTCGGAGATGAACGTGCCGACGACCGTGAGGATGCCCAAGAAGAAGGATGATGGTCGAGGCGAGGAGCATGTCCTGCGAGACGAGCGAGCGCAGCAGGAGCGGCCCCACCGTGGGCAGGCTCAGGACCACCGAGACGATGATGCTGCCGGAGACGACGAAGGGCAAAAGGTAGCCGATGGTGCTGGCGAAGGGATTGAGGGCCGCGCGCACGGGGTATTTGAGGATGACCCGGCGCTCGGGCAGGCCACGGGCGCGGGCCGTGACGACGTAGGGGCGCCGCAGCTCGTCCAGGAGGTTGGCGCGCATGATGCGGACGAGCTGGGCCGTCGAGGCGAGGGCCAGGATCAGGATCGGCAGCGGCAGATGCTTCGTGAGGTCCCAGATCTTGGCCAAGGACCAGGGGGCCAGCTGGTAGTCGGCAGAGAAGAGGCCGCCGACATTGAGGTCGAAGAGCCTGAAGCTCGCATACATGATGATGAGCGCGAGGAGGAAGTTGGGCACGGCCAGGCCGATGAAGCCCAGGAAGGTGAAGGCGTAGTCGCCGATCGAGTACTGCCTGACCGCCGAATAGATGCCGATCGGCAGGGCTATGCCCCAGGTGACGATGATGGCGCCGATCGAGATCAGGATGGTGAGCCACAGCCGGTCACCGATGACCTCGGTGACCGGGCGGCCGAACTCGAACGACACGCCGAACTCGCCATGCGCCACGAGGCTCAGCCACTTGCCGTACTGGACCCAGATCGGCTGGTCGAGGCCGTAGGCCACGCGCATCGCCGCCGCCTCCTCGGCCGAGATCGCCGTGCCCATGGCAGCGCTCTGCGCCACATAGGCGTCGACGAAGTCGCCCGGCGGAAGCTGGATGATCACGAAGGTGACGATCGTGATCATCCAGATCGTGACGATCGCCAAAAGGAGGCGGCGGACGATGTAGGCGAGCATGCGTGCCGGTGCCTCAGGCCTTGTAGTACCAGGTCTCCGGATGCGAGCCGCCCGGCACGCGGCAGTGCTGGGCGATGCAGACGCGGGACGCGATGTTGCCCAGCTTGTTGCTGACGATGCGCACCCCCATCAGCGCCGGCGACTGGCCGACCGTGCCGATGCCGTACTGCTGCTCGACCAGGATCTTCCAGATCTCCTTCGCATTGTTGTTGCGGCCCTCCTGCTTGAGGCCGCTGGCCTCGCGGAAGAGCTGGTAGATCTTGAGGAGCTCGGGATCGTCCGGCTTGGTGCCCTGGGCGCCGTTGGAGGCGAACCAGACGGCGTACTCGGGCCCCATATAGGCCTCCGTCGGGTCGACCGGGATCGCGTGGCGCGGGAAGAGATAGAGAAGCTCCGTGCCGCCGTTGGTCCAGACCATGATGTGGTGCTCGTTGTTGCGCACCCGCGTCATGGCGAGGTTACGCTCGAGCTCCTTGACCTCGGCCTGGATGCCGATCTTCTTCCACTGATCGGCCACCATCTCCGACTGCTTGGGCCAGGGCAGGAAGGCCTGGACGGCCTGGATCTGGATGCGCAGGCGCTCGCCATTGTCGGTGCGCAGCCGGTAGCCTTCGCCGTCCTTCTTCGAAAGCCCGATCTTGTCCAGGATCTCGTTGGCCTGCTTCGGGTCGTGGATCGACCACTTCTTGCGCCATTCGGGCCCGGGGTTCTGCGGCATCGACTCGGCCGGCACCGTCGAGCCCGGCGTGCCGATGCCGAGCCAGAAGGTCTGGTTGAGCTGATCCCGATCGACGCCGAGCGAGAGGGCGCGGCGGAAGTCGGTGTTGGTCAGCCACTTGCGGATCTCGGGGTCCGCCTTGTAGCTCTGATTGATCTGCAGGACCGTGTCGGCGCCGTTGTAGGCCAGATCGAGGTGCAGCGTGTAGTTGCCCTTCTTCTGGTTGTCGAGAATGACGGGCAGCTTGCCGAGGTCGATGTGGCGGGCCTGCTCGTCATACTCGCCCGAGATGGCGCGCAGGTTGAGGACCTCGAGATCCTCGGCCAGCGTGAGCTGGACGCGGTCGATATAGGGGAGCTGGTTCCCGTCGGTGTCGACGATGTAATAGTAGGGGTTGCGCTCGAGCACCCAGATGGGCGTGTTGATCGGCTTGACCGTGCGCCATGGGCCCAGCGTCGGCAGCTCGGGATTGAGCGACCAGTCCTTCTTGAAGTGCAGATGCTGCACCCAGTTCTCGTAGCCCGCCGCCTTGGCCTTGGCGTTGACCTCGTCCTCGGAGGAGTATTTGGGCAGGAACTGCTTCAGATAGTGGCCGGGCGAGTAGGCGCCGAAGGTGAACTTCTGGGACTGCCGCACCGACTGGCCGCCGCCGATCAGCGTGTCGCCCGCCATCATCTCCTCGAAGAGGAAATAGGGCACGTCGAACTCGAAGCGGACGGTGGTCTCGTCGACCTTGACGATGCGGCCGGGCTTGCCCTGCGGCGCCATGTCGGCGATCGGCGTCGGGACGATGTGCTTGTCCGAGTAGAGATCCTCGAACCAGAAGGTGAAGTCGTCCGCGGTGAAGGGCTCGCCGTCCGACCAGCGCATGCCCTTCCTGAGGAAGAGCGTGAAGCTCTTGCCGTCGTCGGCCATCTTCCAGCCCTTGGCGACGGACGGGACGATCTTGCTGCCGGTGTAGTCCCAGAACAGAAGCTTGTCGGAGGCGTTGATGCGGTTGCCGTTCTCGACGTCACCCGGGCCGGTGAAGCCGCGGCGCCAGGTGCCGCCATACTTGCCGACCTCGTTGAGCGGCTTGAGAACCAGCGGCTCCTGAGGCACGCGCTCGGCCACGGGCGGCAGCTTGCCGGCCTTGACCATCTCGGCCAGCATCGGGGCTTCCTGGAAGGTCTTCGGCCACTGGGCCTGATCCTCGATGATCGTCGGGCCCTGCAGATCGCCCACCAGCCCGGATTGGCTGAGCGAGGTCTGGGCCCATGCTGCGCCGGGGCCCATCAGGGCAACGCCGGCGCCGGCGCCCATCAGGGCGGTCATGTGGCGACGTGTAAGCTTCATTGTTCCAGCCTCCCCTCGGCTCTCTTCTTCGTGACGTCTCTTTGAGATCTCAGCTGTACGTCCTGCGGTCCCCGGCGGCCAGCCCTGATCGTGCTCAGGCGGCGCGCCCGCGGATCGGCAGCCCGCGCGTGCGTGCTCCGCGAATGCCGTCCGCCAGCAGGGCCAGATCGGGGCGGCAGCTCGCGGCGTTGCTCACGCCGACGATGTGGAGAAGCCCCTCGGCATTGATCACGAAGACGCCGGGCTCGGCGAACTGCCGGTCGGTCTCCTGCGGGCCGGTCGGATCGGAGATGTAGAGGCCCAGCGCCCGCATCTGCGGGGGCGTGAGCTCGTAGGCAACCTGGAAGCGCCAGCCATGCTGGACGACGTCGGCCGCGGCCCGCTCCTCGGGATCGGCCGAGACGGCCACGACCTCGGTCTCGAGCTCGGCGAAGGTCGGCAGCATCTCGTTCAGCTGGGCCAGGTAGGTCTTGCAGCGCGGGCAGTGCCGGCCGCGGTAGACCACGATGAGCTGCCAGCCCTCGGGCCGGCGACCGAGCGCAATCTCACCGCCGCCCACGAGCGGAAGCTGGACATCGGGCAGCGGCGCACCCGGTCGTGCGGATCCTTGTTCCATGAGCCTCCCCCGAGCGGCGTCCTTGCGCCGTTGGCGCGGAAAGCTGTACGACAACCAAAGAGGCCCCACAAGCGGCTCCGGGCAGCGCCGATGGTCGAAAGACGACGAGCCCGCTCCTCCGAGGCCGCAGGCGGGCCGCGCCCCGTCACGTCAACGCCGAGCCGAGCGCGCCCGTTGGTGGCCCAGCTCACCCACGACATCCTGAGCGGCCGGCTCAAGGCCGGCGAGCAGCTGCCGACGGAGCAGCGCATGATGGCGACCTTCGGGGTCAGCCGCACGGTGGTGCGCGAGGCGGCGGCCGCGCTCAAGAGCGAGGGGCTGGTGGTGAGCCGCCGCGGCTCCGGCGCCTTCGTCGCCGAGGACGCCAGCCGCCGGCCGTTCCGCATCGATCCGGATGCGCTGGGCACCAACGGCGCCATCGTCCACGTGATGGAGCTGAGGCTGTGCGTCGAGATCGAGGCGGCAGCGCTCGCCGCCGCGGCCGCCGACCGCGCGGCGCTGGAGCGCGTGGCCGAGGCGCACCGGGCGATGGGCCGGGAGGTCGAGGCGGGGCGACCGGGTCTAGCCGAGGATTTCGGCTTTCACTGCGCCGTGGCGGATGCGACGGGCAATCCGCTGATCGCCCGGTTTCTCCGGTTCCTCGGGCCCTTCATCATCCCGCGGCCGCTCATCCGGGTCCGGCCGCGCGAGCCGGAGGAACGCCAAGCCTACCTGCAGGCGCTGCTGGCCGAGCACGGGCGCATTCTCGAGGCCGTGTCGTCGGGCGATCCGCTCGCGGCGCGCACGGCCATGCGCGACCATCTGGAGCGGGGAATCGCGCTCAACCGCGACGCGCCGCAACGGCCCGACGAATGACCGGACGCAGCGAGCCCGTCAGCAGGTGACGTTCTTGCCCTCGCTGCCGAAGGCGGCAAGGCGCACGTCGTCGTCGACGCTCTGGGCCGTGGCCGGGCGGTAGTGGAACTGGACGGCCCAGCGGAAGCTGTCGGTGCGGTTCGTGGGCGTGCCGTGCGGGAGGAGACCGTCGAAGAGAAGAACGTCGCCGGGCTCCATCGGCAGGGCGATCCTGGTCGGGCCGCCGACGTCGGTGTCGCAGATCTGCCAGTCGCGCCGCTTGAAGTGGGTGCGCGGGCCCTCCCGGTGGCCGCCGCGCAGCACGTACATGCAGCCGTTCTCCGGGCTCACCGGCTCCATCGGGATCCACACGCCGGCGATGGGCGTGCCGATGGCCAGGTTGAAATAGGCGTGATCCTGGTGCCAGGGCTTCTCCCGGCCTTTCGGCGGCTTGATCAGGGCCATCTCCTGGAAGAGCTCGGGCTTGCCTTCGATCAGGCGCTCGATGAGGCCCAGGATGGCCTCGTGCCGGGCGAGCGCGGCCAGCGGCGGGTGGCGGTCGATGAAGCCCATGAACTTGCGCACGTGGGCGGCGCGCAGCGACGGCTCGACCGGGGGCAGGCCGATGCCCTCCTGGCCCAGGGCGAAGGAGGCCGCACCCGTGGAGTGGCCGTCGACCTCGCGGTCGGCCGCGGAGTCGAGCCGGATGTGGTCCCGGAGCCCGCCCTCGTACCAGACCATCTCGCAGCCCGGATCGTCGGCCCGCGTCATCGTGTCGAGCTCGGCTTTGGCCGCCTCGATCTCCGAAGGGCCGAGCAGGCCGCGAACGAGGAGAAAGCCGTCCCGGCGGTAGCGCTCGATGGCGTCGGCAGAAGCTGCCTCGGCGGGCGTCACACCCGCATCGTCGAGCACGGGCCCGCTGTAGAGGCCCGGATCGTGAGCCTGGATCATCGGCTCGAAGAAGACGCGGACGGCCATTGGCTCGGTCATGATTTTTTGCTCCCTGATCGTCATGACGCCCTGAGGGGTCAGGCAGCCTCGGACGGCAGCGCCGGCGGCTCGCCGGTCAACGGGACCAGCGGCGGCATCATCCGCCGCCAGCCCTCGTGGCCGGTACGCCGGGCGGTCAGCGCCTTTACCGTCGAGAAGAAGGGCCGGCCCTCGAACCAGGCCGCGATCGTCTCGATCTCGGCGCGCGCCTCGGGCTCGCCGGCGACCAGCCGGGCGATCACCCGGGGTGCCACGTTGCCGAGGCCGCAGATGGTGCCGCGCCCGCCGCGCGCGACCGCGTCGGCGATGTGCACCTCGGCGCCGACGAGAACCTTCTCCGCGGGCACCTGCTCGAGCAGGGCCTGGGTCACGGGCCACTCGGCGCCGCTGTCCTTGATGCCTGCGATCCTGTCCGGAAAGGCCGTGAGCAGCCGTGCCGCCAGCGCCGGCGGCACCGGCACGCCGGCGACGCCGGGGATGTGGTAGAGAAGAAGGGGCGGGGCGCCCGTGCCGCTTTGCTCGACCAGCCTCGCATAGGCGGCGAAGACACCCTCCTCCTCGACCTGACGGAAGAAAAAGGGCGGGGTGGCGAGCGTGGCGGCGAGGCCGAGCTCGCCCGCGGCGCGCGCAAGGCCTGCCATCTCGGCGATCGAGGCGCTGCCGATGCCAAGGATCAGGCGGCCCGGATCGAAGCCCGCGCGGAGCAGGCGCTCGGTCGCGGCGAGGCGGGCGGCGGCGCTGAAGGACGGGCCCTCGCCGCAGGTGCCGAAGAGGGCGACGCCGTTGATGCCGCCTTCCATCAGCCAGCGCAGATGCTCCGCCAGAGCGGCATCGTCGACGGCGCCGTCGTCGTCGACAGGCGTCACGGTGGCGCAGCAGGCCCAGCGAGGCTCGCTCCAGAGGCTCATCACGGCTCCGATCGCAGGAATGGCGGGTAAGTTAGCGCTATCATCGTAGTCGTGCGCCGGGCGCCTTGCAACGTCGCGCGGGGCCGCCTAGCGATGGCGCTCCGGAAGATCCAGAGGAATGGCGGACGAGGGAGGCAAGCGTCCATGCCGGAGAGCGCCGCCTTGCGCGGCATCATCGCGAGCCTGCACACGCCCTTCGACGAGGAAGGTGCGGTCGACGAGGCGAGCGTGCGTCGGCTGGTCGATCACTGCGCCGCCGCCGGCTGCGTCGGCGTGATGGCGCCGGCCGTGGCCGGGGAGGTGGGCTCGCTGACGCCGGACGAGCAGGCGCGACTGCTGGCCGTGGTCGGCGAGGCCGCGTCCGGTCGACTGGCGCTCGTGGCCGGTGCCAGCGCCGCGAGCCTCGATGCGAGCGTGGCCGCAGCGCGGGCCGCGCGCGGGGTGGGTGCTGCGATCGTGCTGTGGCAGCCACCCGCTGGCCTGTCGGCCCGGGCGATCGAGGAAGGCGTGGCGCGGCTGGCAGATGCGGGGCCCGGCCGGGTCATGCTTCAGGATCTGGACTGGCAGGGCACCGGGCTCGATCCGGAGATCATCGCCGGGATCGCCCGCCGCGTGCCGGGGCTCTCGGCGGTGAAGGTCGAGACCGTGCCGGCCGGGCCCAAATACACGGCGCTGCGCGATATCGCCGGCGACCGTCTGCACCTCAGCGGCGGCTGGGCTGCGATGCAGATGCTGGACGGGCTGGCGCGGGGGCTCGACGCCTTCGTGCCGAGCGGGCTTTTGTCAGCCTATGTGCGCGTCTTCGATCTTTTCGTCCGCGGCGAGCGGGAGGCGGCGCGTGCGCTGTTCGAGCGGATGCTGCCGGTCGTCACGTTCAGCAACCAGCACATCGAGGTCAGCATCCGCTTCTGGAAGCGCTATCGCGTGGCCCAGGGCGTGTTCGCCACCGACCGCTGCCGTGCGAGCGTGCGGCCGCTGGATCCCGTCCAGTCGGCCGAGGCTGATCTCCTGGTCGGACGCGCGATCGCGCTGGACAGCGAGATCGCCGCGGCAGGCTGAGCACGGGCGGGCTTGACCGGACGGCCGGTCGGGGCGACAAGGCGCCCATGATCGAGAGCGCGCCCGTCCAGCACGTCTATTACCCGCCGGTCTCCTAGGAGCGGCAGGACTCGATCATTCATCACCGAGACATGCCGCCAGCCGGCGGCATGTCGTCTCTGGACGGTCCCCGGCGCGGCCAGCCGCAGCGAAGGAGGGGACCGATGCAAGAACCCGAGATTGACGAAGAGCCGAGCAGGCCCAGGAAGCCGGGCAGGCGAGGCGAGGCCGAGAGCGCGCGTCCGCGGCCGGCACGCCCAAAGCCGACCCTGGGCCTCATCGGGGTAGGCGCCTTCGGCGCCTTCTGCCTGCCGCATCTGCGCCGGCATTTCCGCATCCATGCCCACGACACCCGCGCCGATCTTCCGGCCATCGCCGAGCGCCAGGGCGCCCTGCCGGCCAGCCTGGCGACGGCGGCGGCGCAGGACATCGTGGTGCTGGCCGTGCCGCTCGCCCATCTCGCCGAGACGGCGCAGCGCATCGCGCCGCACCTAAGGCCGGGGGCGCTGGTCCTCGATGTCTGCTCGCTGAAGACAAAGCCGCTGGGGCTGCTCGAGATGCTGCTGCCGGCCGAGGTCGACATCGTGGGCACGCACCCGCTGTTCGGCCCTCAGAGCGGGCGGGACGGCATCGCCGGCCTCAGGATCGCCGTCTGCCCCGGTCGCGGCAGGCGGGCGCGGCTCGTCGCCCGCTTTCTCGAGCGCGCCTTCGGGCTCGAGGTCATGCGTGCGACCGCGGCCGAGCATGATCGGCAGATGGCCTATGTGCAGGGGCTCACCCACCTCATCGCGCGCATCGTCGTGGCGATGGATCTGCCGCCGCTCGACCATGCGACCGGCACCTTCGAGCATCTGATGCGGATGGTCGACACGGTGCGCTACGACTCGGACGAGCTGTTCCGCACGATCGTGCGCGACAACCCCTTCAGCGCCGAGATGCGCCGGCGCTTCACCGAGGCGACCCACGCCATCCTGGACCCGCTGGCCGAGAGCGAGGCCGAGCTTCCCGATGCCGCCTAGGCGAGCGTCACCTCGACCGAGCCCAGGCTCTCGACCTCGATCCGTGCCGTGCAGGGCTCGGAGACCCACTGCACCGGCGTGATCGAGCCGAGGCTGACGAAGCTGCCGGCCTCGAGCCCGCGCGCCAGGCTCGACAAGCGGTTGGCGAGCCAGGTGAGCGCCGCCAGGGGATGCCCCATCAGCTCGCTGCTCACGCCCTCGGCCACGAGCTTGCCGTCGATGAAG
The DNA here is from genome assembly GCA_963735065.1 of uncultured Alphaproteobacteria bacterium. Lineage (GTDB taxonomy): Bacteria > Pseudomonadota > Alphaproteobacteria > Geminicoccales > Geminicoccaceae > CAVTJL01. Next base: position 562,256 of record CAVTJL010000004.1, read on the forward strand.
GTGCGGGCCTTGAGGCCGTCGAGCGGGAGGCCCCGCCAGTCGGCCACGGGCTCACCCAGGATGCTGCCGGCGTTGAAGGCGTTGTCGGCGATCATCAAGGGCGCCCCCATGGTGCGGAAGTCCTCGTAGCGATTGTCGACGAGCTCGATCGCCGGCATCACGCTGCCGACGGCCTCGGCCACCTCCTCCATCGCGTAGGGGCGGCTGCGATGGGGGAGCGGTGTGGCGAGGCGGACGGCGATCTCGGTCTCGATGCCGGGGCGGATGAAGTCGGCAAGGCGCAGTCTGGCGCCCGAGGGGTGCACCGTGCTCTCGAAGATCTCGCCGGCGATCGGCTCCGGCACCCGGATGTAGGCGCGCATGGCCTCGGTCGTGCCGCCGATCTTGTAGCCCACGCGGTGGCCCAGCTGCGCTGCGAGACGGACGTTGGCGTGGCCCTGGATCTCATAGCCGTGCTCGAGCCGGCTCACCCCGAGCTCCTCGGGCAAAGCCGCCAGAGGCTTGCCGGCAAGCCGTGCCTCGACCACGAAGGCCGCCGCCTTGCCGCTGTCTCCTTCCTTCATCACTACCGCTCCACGGCCAGGGCGCCTTTGACAGGACCGACCCGTCTTCTCTAGCCTCACAACAGCTGGGGAGGGAGCATGTTCGACGCCCTGCTGAGAAAAATCGACGACAAGCGCGAGGCGCTGGTCGGGCTCACCCGCGACCTCGTCCGCATCCCGACCGTGAACCCTCCGGGCGAGGCCTACGCACCCTGCGCCCAGCTCGTGGGCGAGCGCCTGCGCCGCAGGGGCTTCGACGTACAGTATGTGCGGGGCGAGGGCGCTCCCGGTGACAGCGAGCGCTATCCGAGGCTGAACGTCGTCGCCCGGCGCGAGGGCGCTCGGCCCGGGCCCTGCGTGCACTTCAACAGCCATATCGACGTGGTCGAGACGGGGCACGGATGGACCGTCGATCCCTGGGCGGGCGAGGTCCGGGACGGGCGCATCTACGGGCGCGGCACCTGCGACATGAAGGGTGGGCTCGCCGCCAGCATCGTCGCGGTCGAGACGCTGCTCGAGAGCGGCGTCGAGCTGCCGGGTGCGCTCGAGATCTCGGGCACGGTCGACGAGGAGTTGGGCGGCTTCGGCGGCGTAGCACACCTGGCGCGCCAGGGCTTCTTCTCGCCGCCGCGGGTGGACCACGTGATCATCCCGGAGCCGCTCAACGTCGATCGGGTGTGCATCGGCCATCGCGGGGTGTGGTGGGCCGAGGTCGAGACCAAAGGACGGATCGCGCACGGCTCGATGCCGTTTCTCGGCGATTGCGCGATCCGCCACATGGCGGCCTTTCTCGACCGGGTGGAGCACGAGCTCCTGCCCAGTCTCGCCGCCCGCGAGACGGGCATGCCGGTGGTGCCCGACGGAGCGCGCGCCTCGACGCTCAACCTCAACAGCATCCACGGCGGGCAGGAGGACGGGTTCACCGGCCTGCCGAGCCCCTGCGTGCCGGACAGCTGCCGTCTCGTCCTCGACCGCCGCTTTCTCATCGAGGAAGATCCCGCGGCGGTAAAGCAGGAGGTGGTGGACATCCTGGAGAGGCTCGGGCGGGAGCGGCCGGGCTTTCGCTACGAGATGCGCGAGCTGATGGAGGTGCTGCCGGTGCTGACCGAGCCCACCGCACCCGTGCCGCAGGCGGTGGCGCGGGCGGTGGGGCAGGTGCTCGGACGCGAGGCCAGCTTCATCTGCTCACCCGGCACCTACGACCAGAAGCACATCGCCCGGATCGGGCATCTGCAGGATTGCGTGGCCTACGGGCCCGGCATCCTCGACCTCGCGCATCAGCCGGACGAGTTCGTGGTGATCGACGATCTGGTGGCGTCGGCCAAGGTGATGGCGATGGCGGCACTGGAGCTTCTTGGAGCCTCTCGATGATCGGACCGGGGCCGTGCAACAGCCTGTTGGACGTGGTGGGCCTACGCAGGGGAGATCGGCCATGACCCAGCCGCTCGCGCTCTGGCACAGCGCCGAGAGCAATGTTTCTGTCTTTGCGGCGATCCTGGGCGAGCTGGCACCGGACATCCCCCTGGCGCACAAGGTGCGGGCGGATCTGCTGGCGGCAGCGCAGCCTGTCTTGACACCGCGCGTGCGGCGCGCGGTCTCGGACGACATTCTGGCGATGGCTGATGACGGCCCCGGCATCGTGCTCTGCACCTGCTCGACGCTGGGGCCGGGTGCCGAGAGCGCTGCCGAGCTGACCGACGTTCCGGTGCTTCGCGTCGATCTGCCGATGATGGAGGAGGCCTTGAAGCGGGGCAGCCGCATCGCGGTCGCGGCAGCCCTGCCCAGCACGCTCGGGCCGACGCGGGACCTGCTCGAGCGGGTGGCGAAGGCGCGAGGGGTCGACCTCACGATCGGCGAGATCCTGGTCGAGGATGCCTGGCCGCACCTCGAGAAGGGGGACCGCGAGGGCTATGCGCGCTGCATCGCCGAGCGGCTGCGCGTCGCCGCCAAAGGCTACGACGCCGTCGTGCTGGCCCAGGCCTCGATGGCGGGCGCGGTCGATCTCCTGGCCGACCTCGACGTGCCGGTGCTCGCGAGCCCGCGCCTCGGTGCGGCGGCGGCGATCAGGGCGTGGCGCGAGCGGACCGGCAGCTCAGGCGCCGGTGGGGGGTGATTCGCTTGGCGCGTCCGGGTCGCGTGCGACGGGCGTGCCGAGCTCGGAGAAGCGGAAGAGCCGGAAGGCCCGCTGGCCGTCATAGTCCAGGACGCGAAGATCGTCGCTCTCGCTCAGGTCCTGCTCGACCACGGTGAAGTGGCCGCCATAGCGCTCCTTGGCGAGCTCGAGCGGCACCTCGTAGGCCAGGAACTTCACGATCCCCTTGGCCGCGAGCTTGCGCAGGAGGCCGGGATCGGTGGCCGAGGCGTAGGAGGTGAGCACGACCAGGGGCCCGCCCCCGGTGAAGAGCATGAGCACCTTCATGACCGACCCTCCCTTGCGGGTCATCCGCTGATCTTGAGGTGGGGCCGGCGGCTTCCCGCCACAATGCCGCTGCGGTCAGCGGATCGCCTCGAGGATGCTCACATAGCTGGCGACGCAGGCGCCGCCCATATTGTAGACGCCGCCGAGCTTGGCGCCGTCGACCTGCATCCCGCCCGCCTCGCCACGCACCTGCATCGCCGTGAGGACATGCATCGAGACGCCGGTGGCGCCGATCGGATGGCCTTTGGCCTTGAGGCCGCCCGAGGCGTTGACCGGCAGGCGGCCGTCCTTGCGGGTCCAGCCCTCGAGCGCGGCCTCGGCGCCGCGTCCTCTGGGTGCAAGGCCCATCGCCTCGTACTCGAGCAGCTCGGCGATGGTGAAGCAGTCGTGGGTCTCGACGAGGTCGAGATCGTCAAGCTTCAGGCGGGCAGCGCCCAAAGCCTCGCTCCAGGCCCGCTCGCAGCCTTCGAAGAGGACGATGTCGCGGCGGCTCATCGGCAGGAAGTCGCTCACCTGGGCATGGCTGCGGAAGGCCACGGCCTTGGGCATCGCCAGCGCGGTCTCGACATCGGCCAGGACGAGGGCTGCAGCACCGTCGGAGACGAGCGAGCAGTCCGTGCGCTTGAGCGGCCCCGCCACGATCGGGTTCTTGTCGGAGACCGTGCGGCAGAAGTCGAAGCCCAGGTCCTTCCTGAGCTGGGCCCAAGGATTGGCGCAGCCATTGCTGTGGTTCTTCGCGGCAATGGCGGCCAGCGCGTCCGACTGATCGCCGTGGCGCTGAAAGTAGGCCTGGGCGATGCGCCCGAAGACGCCGGCGAAGCCGCCCTCGATCTCGCCCTCCTCCTCGAGGTAGGAGGCCTTCAGGAGTGTCTCGCCGATGGCGGGGCCGGGCAGCTCGGTCATCTTCTCGACGCCGACCACGAGGACGAGGCGTGCCTCGCGTGCCGCGATCCGCCGGAGCCCCTCGTGGACCGCGGCCGAGCCGGTGGCGCAGGCATTCTCGACGCGGGTCGCGGGCTTGAAGCGGAAGGCCGGATCGGCCTGCAGCACGAGCGAGCTCGTGAAGTCCTGGCGGACGAAGCCGCCGTTGAAGTGGCCGAGATAGATGGCGTCGATGTCCTCGGCCGCGACCCCCGCGTCGGCGACGGCGCCGCGCGCCGCCTCGACGACGAGATCCTCCACGCTCCGGCCCTCGTGCCGGCCGAAGGGAAGATGGCTCCAGCCCACGATGCAGGCGGTCATGGCGCGGCCCTCATTGCTGTCGGTTCCTCAGCGCTCAAGCTGGGGCGCCCGGCGGCCATGGACAATGCGCTCCGGGCCGCGGGCAGGAGGCTCAATTGCGGTATTCGGGCTCTTCCTTGTCGAGGATGCGCCTGAGCGCGCTGAAATGGCGCTCGGCCAGGCCGGCATATTCCTGCCGGTGCTGCTGGGCCGCGGCACGCTGGATGTCCTCGGAGATGGTGCGCAGCTTGTGGCCGCCGGTCTCCGCCAGCACCTGGGCCTGCGCTGCGCGCTCGAGATAATAGAGGTCGGTGAAGGCCTCGCCGACATTGGCGCCGGTGACGATGACCCCGTGGCAGGCGAGGAAGAGGGCGCTGCCGTTGCCCAGCTTCGCCGCCAGCCGGTCGCCCTCCGTCTCGTCGAGCGCGAGGCCGGTATAGTCGTCGTCATAGGAGGTGCGCCCGTAGAACATCAGCGCGTTCTGCTCGCACATGCGGAGCCGGCCGCCCTCGCGCAGCGTGAGCGCCGTCGCGTAGGGCATATGGGTGTGCATGACGCAGGTCGCCTGGGGCGCTCCCAGATGGACGCGGGAGTGGATGAAGAAGGCGGTGGGCTCCACCGTGTTCTCGCCCTCGAGCACGGTGCCGTCGGCGGCGCAGAGCACGAGCGAGGAGGCGGTGATCTCCGACCAGTGCCAGCCATAGGGGTTGATCAGAAAGCGATCGCCCCGCACGACGCCGTCCTCGTCGGCGACGGCGAGCGAGAAGTGGTTGCAGACCCCCTCGTGCAGGCCGAGCCGCGCGGCCCAACGCAGGCTACAGGCGAGATCCCTGCGCTGCTCCTCGATGCTGACGGCCATCGGCGACGTTCTCCCTTCGCGTTGATCATCAAGGGGACTGCCTGGATCGGGCCATGCCGTCAAGCGGGCCCGAGAGCTCGCTCTCCTATTGGTAGTAGACAGAGATCGATGTTCGCATTAATCGCTCATAAGGAGAATTGACGGAACAAAAATCAATCTCAAGGAGATGATGTGCCAGCCAAGCAGCATGCTCAGCGACCGTCGGGGCGGCCCATCCGGGCCACGGGGCTCATTCTCACGCTTCTCCTCCTCCAAGCCTGCATGAGCGCCCAGGACCATCGGGCCGCGGTCGCGGATGCCGGAGGAGACCGTCTCACCGTCGGCACGGTGCAGCGCGAGATCCACAAGGGCATGTCCAGCGCGGAGGTCGCCGCTGCTCTCGGCGCGCCGAACATCGTCAGCACGGATGAGCAGGGGCGGGAGCAATGGATCTACGACAAGATCGCGACCGAGCAGGCCTATTCCGGCAGCAGGGGCGGTGTCGGTGGCGTCGGGCTGGCCGGCGGTGTGGGGGCGCTGGGGGTTCTGGGTGGGCTTCTCGGCGGCAGCTTCGATCAGTCCGCAGGGGCCAGCAGCACGTCGCAGCGCACCTTGACCATCATCGTCGCGTTCGACGAGCAGAAGCGCGTGCGCGACGTCGCCTACCGCCAGTCCAGCTTCTGAGGAGCAGGCGATGAGACCCTGGCGTAGGTTCATGGTCGTGGGCAGCGCATGGGCGGTGCTCCTGGTCGCAGCGTGCCAGCCCACCGTTCCCAAGGACGCGCTGGCGCTGTCCCCCCAAAGTCTCGAGGACCGTGAGCTCGAGAGCCGGCGCTTCGCCACCCTCGACGAGAAAAAGCTTCTCGCGGCGAGCGCAGCCGTCCTGCAGGACCTGGGCTTCACGATCGAGAACAGCGAGACGGCCGTCGGCCTGATCGTCGCTAGCAAGGATCGCGATGCGACCGAGACGGGCCAGATCGTGGGCGCCGTCGCGATGGCCGTCCTGTTCGGCGTCTACATGCCGACCGACCGGAACCAGCAGATCAAGGCGAGCCTGGTGACGGCACCGATCGGCGACGGCGCCTCCACGCGGGTTCGAATCACCTTCGAGCGGGTCGTCTGGAACACGCAGGGGCAGGTGACCAAGCGCGAGGCATTGCGGGACACCGCGCTCTACCAGTCGTTCTTCGACAAGCTGAGCCAGAGCGTCTTCCTCCAGGCGAACGGGATCTGACATGGCAGCCCTTAGACCCTATGCCCCCGTGCTGGCACTGGCCGTGGCGCTGAGCGCCTGCCAGATGGACAGCCGCCAGCAGGCGCTCTCGACCTCGGCGTCGGCGGTTGAGCTTCGCAGCTTTCAGAGCAGGGTGTTCGACACGACCGATCGGGAGCGGACGATGCGGACGATCATCGCTACGCTCCAGGACCTAGGGTTCGTGGTCGACAGCGCGGATGAGACGCTCGGCACCGTCAGCGGGACGAAGCTCAACGGCTATCAGCTCAAGATGACGGTGAGCATCAGGCCTCGCGGTGACACGCAGACGCTCGTGCGCGCCAACGCGCAGTACAACCTGACGCCGGTCGACGAGCCTCAGCCCTATCAGCAGTTCTTCGCGGCCCTGGAGAAAGCGATGTTTCTGAGCGCGCACGGCGCAGACTGAGCCCCCGCCGAGTGGTCCTCCTCCCGCGCGGAACCTTGCGCGGCACTCGTCCGTTATCGGCCGCGATAGAGAAAAGGAGGACAATCCGACATGCGACGCATCCTGTCCCTCGTCATCATGATGGCCTTCGGCCTCGCCCTCGCGGCCTGTGGCGACACCTGGAGCGGGTTCAAGGAAGACACCGGCCAGAACACGGCCGCGACCGGCAAGGCCCTGGAGAAGGCCGGCGATAAAGTCGAGGATTCGGCCCAGTAGGCTCAACGGCCAAGAGCGCGGGCGCCGCCGCCTGTCAGCCGGCGGCGCTGGCGCTCGCGTTGTCGGGCTGCACCCCGCTGGGCGCAATGGCCATCGGCGTCGGCCGCTGCATCAGCAGCATCAGGCCGAGCAGGACTGCACCCAGAAAGACGATGGCTCGCGAGACCATGGGTCACCTTCGACGCCCGGGCGGTACGATCGCCCTTTGACGTCCTCACGCTAGCGCCGGGCCGGTTAACGCGCCGTGACGAAGAGCACACTCGGCGTGTCGACGAGCGACATTTCCTTTGGACTGGAAAGCGGGCTCCTCTTGTGACCGTCAGGCCACAACGTGGTTGGTGCTCGACGGGTGGTCGACGAGGTCGCTCGCCGTCAGCTTCGTGACGCCCTGGATGAGGATGCTGTTGGCGCCCGTCCAGTGGTCGGTCGTGCCCGAGGCCACATCGAGGTCGATGACGAGCGCCTTGCCGATCTCGGGCGCCTCGCCCGGCATCAAGAGCTCGTGGTTCTCGACGTGCACGGAGGCGTCCTTCTTGTCGATGACGCCGTTGTGGTTGGTGTCCAGGATGTCGAGGGTCAGCGCCTGGCCGCTCGAGCCGTAGAGATCGATCCTGTCCTCGCCGGGGTGGAAGTCGCTCACCTGGTCGGCGCCAGGATTGCCCGAGATGTAGTCCATCTTGAAGATGTCGTGGCCGCCGCGGCTGTGGAGCTCGCCGGTGAGCAGGTCGTCGCCGCCCCGCCCGTCGATGATCTCGCCGCCGCTGCCCGAGACGATCCAGTTGTCTCGCGAGTCGCCGGTCACGGCGTGGCCGTCCGTGCTCGTTCCGTAGATGTCGTAATAGGTCTTGGTGTCCACGAAGTCGCTGGCGGTGAGGCCGGTGACGCCGAAGATCGTGAGCGTGTGCGGTGCCGAATTCGAGCTGGTTGGGGTTGACCAGGCCGGCGGCGATGAAGGCGTCGCCATAGTCGATGACGGTCGAGAGCTTGGAGTGGCCGTTGTAGGTCGCGTCCTCGATCTTGACGTAGGTGTCCGAGTTGTCGAGCACGCCGTCATGGTTGGTGTCGACGAGATCGAACTGGCCGCGCGTGTGGCTGAAGCCGCTGCTGTCATGCCGATAATAGACGAGGTCGAGCTGGTCCTGGCCGTGCTTGAAGTCGGTGACGATCGCCGGCTGCTCGCCGAGCGCCGGGGTGTGATAGAGGGGGCGGAAGGTGTCGTACCAGATGCGGCCCTCGAAGATGTCGCGGCCCCCGCCGCCGATCAGGATGTCGAAGCCGGGGTTGCTGCCGGAGTTGTAGGGCGAGATCGGACCGCCATGCAGGCGGTCATTGCCACCACCGCCATTCAGGATGTCGTCGCCACCGTAGCCGCCGAAGAGATAGTCGTTGCCGCTACCGCCGATCAGGGTGTCGTTGCCCCCGCCGCCGTCCATGATGTCGTTGCCGGAGCCGCCGTTCAGGTAGTCGTTGCCGGCATTCTGGTTGTCGACGACGAGGAAGCCGCTATCGCCGAAGATCTGATCGTCGCCGGAGCCGCCGATCAGCTTGTCGCTGCCATAGCCGCCGGTGATCTGGTCGTTGCCGCCCTCGCCGTTGATGTAGTCTGCACCGCTCGTCCCATGCAGGACGTCGTCGCCGTTGGTGCCGGCGATGTCGTTGTAGGCCTGGCTCGCCTTGTGGGCGCTGGCGGTCGAGAAGGCGACCGTGTCGGCCGCGGACAGGTCCGAGGCATAGTCGTTCGGCCAGACCGAGCTCTGGCTGGTGGTCGTCTCCGCCATCATTTCCCCACCTTGCTGGCGTTTTGCGAGCCGTGGCCGGCGGGCTCACACCGCCACGGCCCTCTGCTCTTCTCTCGGCCGGGCCGAAATCCGGCCGGCTTCGCGCGGCGAGAAATCGCCGCTCGGCGCAGCCTACGCAAGTGAAGACACAACACAGTCGCGTCGCCGAGTGACGGATCAATGCCGAGCATAGGGGGGTATTCGCGGGAGGGACCCGCCGGAGCGAGCTCGGCGCCGAGCCCGCGGCGCAGGCACCTCACCGCTCGGGCAGCGGCAGGGCCGTGTCGTTCTTCACCTCGCGCAGGGTGAAGCTCGACTTGACGTGCACGACACCCGGGATCTGGAAGACGACGTCGTTCAGGAAGCGGTCATAGGCGCGGATGTTCGGCACGTAGACCTTGAGCATGAAGTCTGCATCGCCGGTGACCGCGTAGCACTCGACGATCTCGGGCTGGTCCTTGATGGCGCGCTCGAACTCGAGCAGCGAGTCGCGGTTGTGCATTTGAAGGTTGATGTGGAGAAACACGCACTCGCCGACGCCCACCTTGTCGGGGTCGAGGATGGCGGCGTAGCGGCGGATCACCCCTTCCTTCTCGAGCTCGCGGACGCGGCGCCAGCACGGGCTCGGCGAGAGGCCGATCCGCTCGGCCAGCTCCTGGTTGGTAAGCCTGCCTTCGTGCTGCAGCACATCGAGAATGCGACGCTTGACCTCGTCGTCGTGGGCCGTGCTCATCGGAAGCTTCTTTCGCCTGATACCCGCCCGAGCGGCATGTTCTGCCGCAGCATCGGCCAACGGAAGGAGACATAGCAAGCACATTCCCCTCCATCGGGGCTAGCCTCGGGGTGTGGCGGTGGCGGGCGGGAGCCCGCCTGGAAGGAGGCCTCGGATGGTGGCGTCGAGCGCGACCCTCGATCAGGGATACACTCTCCAGGATCGCTACGATCGCGACGAGGGACGTGTCTTCATCACCGGGACGCAGGCGCTGGTGCGGCTGCTGATGGAGCAGCGGCGACGCGATCGCGCGCAGGGGCTCAACACGGCGGGCTTCGTCTCGGGCTATCGCGGGTCGCCGGTGGCGGGGCTGGATCTGGCGCTGTGGGAGGCGCGCGGCCGCCTCGAGCAGGAGGGCATCCGCTTCCAGCCGGGTCTCAACGAGGCCCTGGCGGCCACCGCCGTTCTGGGCTCCCAGCAGGTGGAGAGCGAGGGCCGGGCCAAGGTCGATGGCGTCTTTGGCATGTGGTACGGCAAGGGGCCGGGCGTCGACTGGGCCGGCGATGCGATCAAGCACGCCAACGCCTACGGCACCTCGCCGCGTGGCGGGGTGCTGCTCGTTGCGGGCGACGATCACGGCGCCGTCTCCTCGACCATGGCGCATCAGAGCGATCAGACGCTCGCCGCCTGGTCGATCCCTGTGCTCAATCCCGCCGGTGTGGCCGACTATCTGGAGCTCGGCCTCTACGGCTGGGCCCTGTCGCGCTTCTCGGGCGCCTGGGTGGGCGTGAAGGCGATCTCCGAGACCGTCGAGAGCGCCGCCACGGTCGCGCTGCCGGGTCTCGGGCGACGCTTCGTCACGCCGGACGATTTCGTCGTGCCTCGTGGCGGTCTCCACTTCCGCTGGCAGGACCCGCCCAGCGTCGCGATCGAGGAGCGGCTTCAGCTCAAGCTCGAGGCCGCGGAGGCCTTCGCCCGCGCCAACGCGCCGGATCGCCTGATCGTCGAGGCGGAGGACGCCTGGCTCGGCATCGTCACGGTCGGCAAGGCGCATGGCGACCTGATGGAGGCGCTGCGCCTGCTGGGCGTGGGCGACGAGCGCACGCTCCGGCAGCTGGGTGTGCGCATCTTGAAGGTGGCGCAGAGCTTTCCGCTCGACGGCCGGGGAATCCGACGCCTCGCGCGGGGGCTGCGCACGCTCCTCGTCGTCGAGGAGAAGCGCCCGCTCGTCGAGCTCCAGATCAAGGATCTTCTCTATGGGCAGGGGCCGGAGGTGCTGGGCAAGAAGGACCGCACCGGCCGGCCGCTGCTGCCCGCGACCGGCGAGCTCAGGCCGCATCGGCTGCTGCCGGCGCTGGCCGGGCTGATCACCGAGCGGCACCCCGAGCTGGATTTCGGGCCGGTGCTGAGGCGCTACCGGGTGGAGACGCCCGTCGAGCGCGATCCCGTCAAGCGCACGCCTTATTTCTGCTCCGGCTGCCCACACAACAGCTCGACCAAGGTGCCCGAGGGCTCGAAGGCGATGGCCGGCATCGGCTGCCATGTGATGGCGACCTGGATGCCCGAGCGCCAGACGGCCGGGATCACCCAGATGGGCGGCGAGGGCGCCAACTGGGTGGGCCTCGCCCCCTTCGTCGAGACGCAGCACGTCTTCCAGAATCTCGGCGACGGCACCTATTTCCATTCGGGCCATCTGGCGATCCGCCAGGCGGTCATGGCCGGGGCGCGGATCACCTACAAGATCCTCTACAATGATGCGGTGGCGATGACGGGCGGCCAGCCGGTGGACGGCAAGCTCACCGTGCCGCAGATCACGCGGCAGATGTGGAACGAGGGTGTCCGGCGCATCGTCGTCGTGAGCGACGAGCCGGCACGGCATGGCCGCGAGGCCGATCTGGCGCCCGGAGTCGAGGTCTTCGATCGGCACGAGCTGGACCGCGTCCAGCGCGAGCTTCGCGACTTTCCCGGCGTCAGCGTGCTCGTCTACGACCAGACCTGCGCTGCCGAGAAGCGCAGGCGGCGCAAGAAGGGGACCTTCCCCCAGCCGGCGCGGCGTGCCTTCATCAACGATCTCGTCTGCGAGGGCTGCGGCGACTGCTCGAAAGCCTCGAACTGCCTCTCCGTCGCTCCCCTCGAGACGGAGCTGGGCACCAAGCGCGCGATCGACCAGTCGTCCTGCAACGTCGATCTCTCCTGCGTCGACGGCTTCTGCCCGAGCTTCGTCACCGTCGAGGGCGGGGCGCTGGTCCGTCCGGCAGGCCTCGATCCGAGCGACCCGGCGCTGGCCGCGCACTTCGCCGGGCTGCCGGAGCCGGAGCTGGAACATCGGGAAAGCGTCTACGATCTGCTGGTCACCGGCGTCGGCGGGACGGGCGTGCTGACGGTGGGCGCTCTCGTCGGCATGGCGGCCCATCTCGAGGGCCGCGGTGCCACCGTGCTGGACTTCACCGGCCTCGCCCAGAAGGGCGGGGCGGTGCTGAGCCATGTCCGGATCGGCCGCGCCGGCGCCACCGTGACCCAGCCGCGCATCGAGCCCCTCGATGCCGAGGCGGTCATCGCCTGCGATCTCGTCGTCGCCGCGGGTGCCGAGGCGCTGCGCACGATCCGTCCCGGCGCTGCGCGCATCGTGGGCAATGCGCACGCGCTGCCGACGGCGGACCTCATCCGCGACCCGTCCTTTCGCATCGACACGGAGCGGCTGGCGCGTCGCCTTCGGCAGGTGGCAGGGCAGGACCGCGTGGACCTCGTCGATGCCGACCGTCTGGCGCGCGCTGTCACGGGCGATGCCATCGGGGCGAACGTGCTGCTGCTGGGCTTCGCCTGGCAGAAGGGGCTCGTGCCCGTGAGCCTCTCGGCTCTCGAGCGGGCGATCGAGCTGAACGGCGTGGCGGTGGCGGCGAACAAGCAGGCCTTCGCCTGGGGACGCCTCGCGGCCCATGACCCGGCGCTCGTCGCCCGGCTCGTCGACGAGGCGCTCGGCACCGAGCGCCGGCCGCCCGCGGACTTCGAGGCGCTGGTCGCGCATCGCCGGGGCTTTCTCGTCGCCTATCAGAGCGAGGCCTATGCCGCCGCCTATGAGAGCTTCGTGCGCCGGGTCGCGGCGGCGGAGCGGGATGCGATCGGCCCGGACGAGCCAAAGCTGGCCACGGCCGTGGCCGAGGGTCTCTTTCGCCTGATGGCCTACAAGGACGAGTACGAGGTGGCCCGGCTCTTCACGGAGGGCCGCTTCCAGGCGCGCCTCAAGAGCACCTTCGAGGGCCATCCGGTCGTGCGCTTCCACATGGCGCCGCCCTTCCTCGCGAGGCGTCGCGCAGGGAGCGAGGTGCCGGCCAAGATCACGCTCGGGCCCTGGATGCTTCGGGCGATGCGGCTGCTGGCGCCGCTCAAGGTGCTGCGCGGGACGGCGCTCGATCCGTTCGGGCGGACGGCCGAGCGGCGCATGGAGCGGCGGCTGATCGGCGCGTATCGGGCCATGATCGAGGAGGTCCTGGGCGAGCTCCGACCCGAGACGCTCGATCTTGCCGTGGCGGCCGCGCGGTCGGTCGATCGGGTCCGCGGCTTCGGGCACGTCAAGGCGCAGGGCGTCGAGCGCTACGAGCGGGAGCGAGACGCGCTGCTGGCCAGGATCCGGGCGCTCACGCAGGATGGCCTGCCGATCGCCGCGGAGTGAGGCAAGGCGCGCCTGCGGCCGCATAGACGCGCTCGGGAAGCGACCGGTGCCGGGGTTGGGACCGACCCCGCCAGCGGCGGCATGCCGCGCCGATCATGGAGATCGGCAAGGGTTGCGTGCGACCTTTGCGCAACCTACGGTGCCTGCCATCCGCAACAAGTCAGGACGCGGCCGCTTCTGTGCAGCCGCGTGACAATATTGGAGGCTTTTGAGTATGGTCAAACGTCGGAGTCTTGTGACGGGCGCGGCCGCCGCCGCTGCCGCCGGCGTCGCCGTCTCGGACTTTCCCAAGCCGGCGATCGCGCAGTCCTCGCCGGAGATCAAGTGGCGCTGCACGTCGAGCTTTCCGAAGTCGCTCGACACCATCTATGGCGCCGCCGAGGTGATGGCCAAGCAGGTCGCCGACGCGACCGACGGCAAGTTCCAGATCCAGGTCTTCGCGGCCGGCGAGATCGTGCCGGGTCTTCAGGCGGCCGACGCGGTGACCAACAACACCGTCGAGATGTGCCACACCGCGTCCTACTACTTCTGGGGCAAGGATCCGACCTTCGCGCTCGGCACGGCCGTGCCGTTCGGCCCGAACTCGCGCATGATGAACGCCTGGCTCTACGAGGGCGGCGGCAGCGACCTCATGAACGAGTTCTACAAGAAGTATAACATCTACGGCATTCCGTGCGGCAACACCGGCTGCCAGATGGGCGGCTGGTTCCGCAAGGAGATCAAGAGCCTCGACGACATGAAGGGGCTCAAGTTCCGTATCGGCGGCATGGGCGGCAAGGTCATCGCCAAGCTCGGCGTCGTGCCGCAGCTCATCGCCGGCGGCGACATCTATCCCTCGCTCGAGAAGGGCACGATCGACGCCGCCGAATGGGTCGGTCCCTATGACGACCAGAAGCTGGGCTTCTACAAGGTGGCGAAGTATTACTACTATCCCGGCTGGTGGGAAGGCGGGCCGACGCTGCACGCCTTCATCAACACCGAGAAGTGGGCCTCGCTGCCGAAGAATTACCAGGCGATCCTGTTCAACGCCTGCGGCTACGCCAACAGCTGGATGCAGGCGCGCTACGACGCCGTCAATCCGGGCGCCTTGAAGCAGCTGCTGGCCGGCGGCGCGCAGCTCCGGGCCTTCCCGCCGGACGTGATGGAGGCGGCGCAGAAGGCCGCCAAGGAGGTCTATGTGGACCTCTCCGCGCAGAGTGCCGACTTCAAGAAGATCTATGAGAACCAGGCGGCCTTCCGCGACAACGGCTATTTCTGGTGGCAGGTGGCCGAGCTGACCTACGACATCTCGATGGTGCGGGCCCTGCCGCGCGGCTGAGCCGACCAGACGAGGCCAGCCTCCTCTCGAAGGGCCCCGGCGCGGCGAGCGTGCCGGGGCCTTTTCTTTGCCGTCGCCGCGTCGCCCGGGGCTATTGGAGCTTGGGCGGGGCGAGGTCGAGAGGCGGCGGCTGCAGCTGCGGCAGCGGGATGTCGAGCTGCTGGATGGTGGCCGGGTTCACGGTGCTGTCGCTGTCCTTGTAGTGGGTCACCATCCTCGGGAAGAAGACGACGAGCAGCACCATGATGACCTGGATGCAGACGAACGGCACGGCACCCCAATAGATCTCGCCCGTCGTCACCGGCGCCATGCGCCTGCCGGTGAGCTTGTCGAGGTAGGATTCCTTGGGTGCCACCGAGCGCAGATAGAAGAGCGCGAAGCCGAAGGGCGGGTGCATGAACGAGGTCTGCATGTTCACCGCCATGATCACGCCGAACCAGATGAGGTCGATGCCGAGCTTCTCGGCCGCGGGCCCGAGCAGCGGGATGATGATGAAGGCGAGCTCGAAGAAGTCGAGGAAGAAGGCCAGCACGAAGACGATCAGGTTGACGACCAGCAGGAAGCCGACCTCGCCACCGGGTAGCGACACCAGGAGATGCTCGACCCAGACATGGCCGTCGACGCCATAGAAGGTGAGGGAGAAGACGCGGGCACCCAGGAGGATGAAGATGACGAACGAGGAGAGCTTGGCGGTGGAATCGATGGCCTGGCTGAGCATGCCGAAATTCAGGCGCCGCTTGAAGAAGGCGAGCAGGAGCGCGCCCGAGGCGCCCATGGCGCCGCCCTCGGTGGGCGTGGCGATGCCCAGGAAGATCGTGCCCAGCACGAGGAAGATGAGCGCAAGCGGCGGAATGAGGACGAACACCACGCGCTCGGCCAGCTGCGAGAGGATGCCGAGCTTCAGGAAGTGGTTGAGCAGTGCTGCCACGAAGGCCGCGAGCACGGCGATCGAGACCGCGACGATCGATGCCGATTCGGGAATGCGTGGCGCGAGATAGCGGTCGGCCAGGATGGTGATGACGACCGTGACGGCGAGAAGGACCAGGAACGAGACGATCCCGGAAGCGCCGCTGGGCTCGCGCATCGCGCGCGCCTCGAGCGGAAGCGCCGGTGCGGCCTTGGGGAAGACCATCGTCACGCCGACGGCATAGAGGATGTAGATGCTGGAGAGGATGAGGCCCGGGATCAGGGCGCCCTCGTACATGTCGCCCACCGAGCGGCCGAGCTGGTCCGCCATGACGATCAGCACGAGCGAGGGCGGGATGATCTGCGCCAGCGTTCCCGAGGCCGCGATGACGCCGGTCGCAAAGCGCCGGTCGTAGCCGTAGCGCAGCATGATCGGCAGCGAGATCAGGCCCATCGAGATCACCGAGGCCGCGACCACGCCCGTGGTGGCGGCGAGCAGGGCACCCACCACGATGACGGCGAAGGCGAGGCCGCCCCTGACCGGGCCGAAGAGCTGGCCTATGGTCTCGAGCAGGTCCTCGGCCATGCCCGATCGCTCGAGGATCAGCCCCATGAAGGTGAAGAACGGAATGGCGAGCAGCGTGTCGTTGGTCATCACGCCGTAGACGCGATCGGGCAGGGCCTGGAGGAAGTTGGGGCTGAAGAGCCCGAGCCAGATGCCGATGCAGCCGAACAGCAGCCCGTTGAAGGCGAGGGCGAAAGCCACCGGGTAGCCCAGCAGCAGGAAGACGACGAGGCAGCCGAACATGATCGGCGCCATGTTGTCGACGAGAAGCGTCATCGGCTTGTTTCCCCCGCCTCTCGCCTACTCGACCACGGCGTGGCCGGCGGCCGCGCTCACATGGGGATCGGGGATCAGGCCGCGCATCACGGCGATCCGCTTGATGATCTCGCTCACCCCCTGCAGCGCCAGAAGAGCGAAGCCGAGGGGGATGAGGAACTTGGCCGGCCACTGCGGCAGGCCGCCGGCGCTGCCGGACTGCTCGCCGATCACGTAGGATGACCAGAAGAAGGGCCAGCCGAAATAGATCATCAGCAGCACGAAGGGCATGAGAAAGAGGAAGTGACCGACGAGGTCGATCCAGTTGCGCAGCCTTTGCGGGAAGGCCGCGTTCACGATGTCGATGCGGATGTGCTCGTTGCGCAGGAAGGTATAGGGAGCGCAGAGGAGGAAGACGGCGCTGAAGAGCTGCCACTGCAGCTCCAGCCAGGCATTGGACGACATGTCGAAGATCTTGCGGATCAACGCGTTCCCGGCGGAGACCACCACGGCCACCAGAACCAGCCAGGCGGCCCATCGCCCGATCCGGCTGTTGAGCGCGTCGATTCCGGCGCTGATCCGCAACAGTCCCTGCACGCTCTCCGTCTCCCCCTGAGCGAGGCGCCCGATCCGGCCGCAGCCGCAGGGCATCCTTAGCCGTCGCCGCGGTCGGTCGATGGGCGAGGCCTGCAGAAACCTCATGGAACCCATGCGACCAAAGGCGGCGGCTCTGGGTTACTAGCGAGAATCGGTCCCCGCGACTAGCGTCCGAACGGGCGGCGCGACCGGGGCGTACAAGGAGAGGGCCTTTGGCCATCATCAGCTATCTGACGACGATCCACTTCGATTTCGGGGCCATCGACCGGCTCGCAGAGCAGCTCGATCATCTGGCCATCCGCCGGCCTCTTCTGGTGACCGACAAGGGCGTCGTGGCGGCGGGCCTCTTGGGCCGCATCAAGGAGCGGCTGCCAAGCGGGGTGACGGCCACGGTCTTCGACGAGACGCCGGCCAACCCCACCGAGCGGGCGGCCCGGGCCGCCTCGGACCTCTTCGCCGCCTCGGGATGCGACGGCCTGATCGGGCTGGGCGGCGGGTCGGCCATCGACCTCGCCAAGGCGGTGGCCCTCATGGTGACCCATCCGGGCGAGCTCGCCCACTATGCCGCGATCGAGGGCGGCGCCGCACGGATCACCGCCCGGCTGGCACCGATGATCGCCATTCCGACGACCGCGGGGACGGGCAGCGAGGTCGGCCGCGGCACCGTGATCGTGCTCGAGGACGGCCGCAAGCTGGCCCTCTTGAGCCCCCATCTGATCCCCAAGGTCGCGATCTGCGATCCGGAGCTGACGCTGGGCCTGCCGCCGGCGCTCACCGCCGGCACCGGCATGGACGCCATCGCCCACTGCATCGAGACCTTCCTCGCACCCTCGATCAACCCCCCGGCCGAGGCGATAGCGCTCGACGGCCTCGTCCGCGGCGTGCGCCACATCGAGCGCGCCTACAAGGATGGCAGCGACCGCACGGCGCGCTGGGAGATGATGATGGCGGCGATGGAGGGTGCGATGGCCTTCCAGAAGGGCCTGGGCGCCGTCCACGCGATGAGCCATCCGCTGGGTGCCCTGCCGGGGCGCTCGCTCCACCACGGCACCCTCAACGCCGTCCTGCTGCCGACCGTGCTCGCCTTCAACGCCGGGCATGTGGGCAAGAAGTACGAGCGTCTGCGCGAGCTCATCGGGCTCGCCCCCGACGAGGACCTGGGTGCCTGGATCCGCGGCCTCAACGCCCGGATGGGGCTGCCGGAGAGCCTGGGCCAGATGGGTGTGACCGGCGCCGACATCCCGATCCTGGCGGAGCAGGCCGAGCGGGACCACTGCAACGCCACCAACCCGCGACCCGCGACGGCCCGGGACTATGTCCAGCTCTACGGCGAGGCCCTAGGCCCCGCCTGAGAGGGGACGGCGGCCGGTCAGACGCCGATCTTGCAGCTGGTCGGCGGCTTGTCCGGCCGCTGCAGCTGGGCCTCGGCGCCGTTGATGGAGAAGACGGTGCCCTTGTCGCCATACTGGGTGCCGGCGATGCCCTGCTGCAGCGACAGGTTCTGCCCCTTGCCGTCGATCTGCAGCTGCATCGCCGACGGGTCGAGGCCGAACAGGGCGGTGACCTTGCTGCCGTCGGCGCAGGTGTAGCGGACCAGCCGATTGGCGCCCGGAGGCGGCGGGGTGCCGTCGCCACAGCCAGCGAGGCCGAGGAGCAGCAGGAACGGCAGGAGCCACCTGCTGCGGCGCATGCGGCGGTACCTAAGCACGGGCCATCGCCACACGCCGGCCCGCCACGAAGAAGGCGAGGGTCTGGCCCAGGAACCCGCTCGGCAGCGAGTAGCGGGGGATCGAGCGCACCGAGTAGGGAGCACCGCCCGCGATGGCGTCGGCCGCCCTGAGCCCGCTCTCGACGGCGGGCCCGATGCCCTCGCAGAGGTCCTGCGTCGCGAGACCGGCGGCATCGCCCAGGATGTAGGCGTTGCGGTCGTGGACCGCGTCGCTCGTGCCGCGAAGGTAATAGGTATAGCCCTTGGGTGCCCGCTCGGCCTGGGGCAGGAGCCCGGCGCCCGACAAGGCACCGGTCAGATGCGCCCACTGGTCCTTGATGTCCTGCCCGCGCTCGCGCAGCTTGGTCGACATGCCACCGATCCCGACATTGAGGTGCCCGCCCGCCTTGGGCACGTACCAGGAATAGCCCGGCAGGCGGTTGTCGAAGAACCATAGGTGGCAGGCGCCGTCCTGCCAGTCGTGGGCGAACTCTTCCTCCAGCACGGCCGCCTGATGGCTCTCCTCGCGCGCATGGAGATCGCGGAAGAGGATCCGGTAGACCGGGCAGCGCGTGCCGCCGGCGCCGACCAGATGGCGGCAGCGATAGGCCTCGTCGATGACGAACGCGTCGCCGTCGCGGCGGATCTCGCGCACATTGTGCTTGATGACCTCGGCACCCGAGCGCTCGAGGAGCCAGGCGTCGAACTCGATGCGGCGGATCGAGTGCTGCTGCGCCTTGAGCTTGAAGCTCACACCCTTGATGTGGATCTGCAGGGCCTCGAAGGTGAGGAAGCTCAAGGGGTAGGTGGCGGGGTCGAGCTCGAGCGCCTTGACCACCTCAGGGCGTGATCCACCCAGCACAGAGCTTGAGGCGGGGAAAGCTGGCGCGGTCGAGCACGAGCGGCTTCACGCCGTGCCGCGCCAGGCGCCAGGCGCAGCTCGAGCCCGCCGGCCCACCGCCCACGATGATGACGTCCCGTTCGATCACGCGAGGCTCCCGGCCGCCCTTGTCGCGCCCGAGGGGTTCCTCCGGGCGGCACCGGATGTCAAGGCCTTGGCGGCGGCCCGGATCCTGTCAGGCGAGTCCTTCGGTAGGATCTGCAACGTTCTGGTGTAGACGGTTGCGCCTCCACAGGCTCGTATCGCCGTCACACGCGCCAGGGAGGGCGACGGTGAGACGAGGCTTGCTTGCGTGCCGGACGGCGCTGCTTGGCGGCGCCGGTCTGGCTGCTCTGGTGGGAACGTCCCTCCTGTCCATCGGTGAGGGGCATCTGCCGTGCATCGCGGCGGCGGAAGCCCGCGGCGGTGGCGGGGGGCATGGCGGTGGGCATGGCGGAGGCAACGGGGGCGGCCCGGGTGGGCACGGCTTCGGTGGTGGGCCCGGCGATCGCGGGGGCTTCGGCGGCGGCTGGGGCGGCGGCTGGGGCGGCCGCGGTGGTGATCGGGACACGGGCGGACGCGGCGAGGTCGGCGGGTCCGGCACGCCAACCGGCGGCACACCAACGGCGCCGGCGGATGTGACAGAGCCCGCCTCGACCACCGTGAGCGCTCCTGCAGGCAATGGCGACGCTGCCGACCGGCAGAGGCTGTTCGAGCTTTTGGGCGCGCAGCCCGAGGCCGAGCCGCCACGCATCGATGCGACGCCAGCGGGGCCGGACCTCACGCATCAAGAGGAGAGGGCGCTCATCGCCAAGGGCTGGCGGGGGACGCGGTGATGGCCGGCTGCGGGCGTCTCGCGCGGCTTCTTCTGGTGGCGATGCCGGGGCTCGTTCCGGCGGCGTGCGCGGGCTCCGGAGCGCCGGCTGCGCCCGCCCCGCTCTCGGGCACGCTCACGACCGCCGATGCGGCGACGGCCGATCAGGCCATGCAGCGGGCGCTGGAGACGCTCGAGAGCGGCACCATGACCTCCTGGTCCGATCCCGAGCGCTACGTGGTGGGGAGCGTGATGCCGCTTCGCACCTTCAGGACGGCAAGCGGGCTCTACTGCCGTGAGCTCGAGGAGACGCTGTCGATCAGGGGTGCCGTCGACCGCTACCGGCTGGTCGGCTGCCGCATGAACGACGGCACCTGGCGCCCTGTCGAGACCTCGACGGCCGATGGCGCCAGGCTTGCGTCGGGAGGCTGACCTGGCGAGAGATACGACCGACCCCACCCATTCCCGTCCCGCCGAGGCTGGCCCCGATGTCCTGCGACCTCAGAGCCCACGCCATCGGCCGCCAGTGACGAAAAACACAGCCCATTGGGCGCCAGCGACGTCCTGATCAATGGTTGTAGTCTGTGGTTGGAGTTTTTCGGAGAATGGCTGCGTCGCAGCAGTCATGGTAGCCTGAAAAGTTCAGTTTCGTTCGACCCGCCGGTGTTCAAGGCGGGGCGCGCGTCGTGCTTGGATGCCATGGGGAGGGGACCGTGACACGACCTCTGCCGTTGAGCCGCACCGTCGGGCTAGGCGGCGCCGCGCTCGTCGTCATGCTCGGGGCGCTGTCGCTCTCCAGCGGCGGCGGCCGGCCTCTGGGCATTGCCATCGCCGAAGCCCGCGGCAGCGGCAATGGAGGCGGCGCGGGGCACGGCAACGGGCCGTCCGGCGGCCCCAGCGGGCATGGTGTTGCCGGCGGGCCGGGCGGCCGGGGGGGCTTCGGAACGGACACCAGCTCATTCGGCGGTGGTCCAGGCAAGAGTTCCGGCCCCTCGACCGGCGGGTTTGGGAGCAGTGGTGGTTTTGGAAGTCACGGGGGCTTCGGAACAAGCGGTGTCGGCGGTGGCGCGGGGATCGGTGGCCTCGGCGGCGGCGGGCCGGACAGCCCGGGCGCTCACACCGCGGGCGGCACAGGCGACAACAACACAGGCGGCCCCGGACCTACCGGCACGGCTGGCGGAGGTACGGGTGGCCCCGGACCTACCGGAACGGTTGGCGGAGGCACGGGTGGCCCAGGGCCGACCGGCACCGATACCGGAGGCGGCACGGGTCCGGGAGAGGGCGTCGGCGGCACGCCGCCGGATGGCCCGGGATCGGGACCCGACACACCATCGAATGGAGGCGATACCACCGCGGCGCGGTCCGCCACGCCCGACGAGGGGACGCACGGTGACAGGTCGGAGTGGGCGAGGCTGAACCTGCTGTTCGGCGTGCAGACCAAGGCCGAGCCGCCGGGGATCGACGCGACGCAGGCGGGGCCGGACCTGACGCATCAACAGGAGAGGGCGCTGATCGCCGAGGGTTGGCGAGGGGCGCCATGATGGTCCGCGGTGGGAAGCTGAAGCGGCTCCTGCTGGCGGCGATCCCGTGGGTTGCTCTGGCGGGCTGCGCAGGCTCGACAGCGCCGAAGCCCGCGCCACTCTCCAGCGAGCTGACCGCGGCCGATGCGGCGACGGCCGATCAGGCCATGCAGCGGGCGCTGGAGACGCTCGTCAGCGGCACGATGACCTCCTGGTCCGATCCGGACCGGTACGTGGTGGGGACCGTCATGCCGCTTCGCACCTTCAAGACGGCGGGCGGCCTCTACTGCCGTGAGCTCGAGCAGACGATCTCGATCAAGGGCTCGGCCGACCGCTACCAGCTCGTTGCTTGCCGCTCGCCCGACGGCACCTGGCGCCCTGTCGAGACCTCGACGGCCGATGGCGCCAGGCTTGCGTCGGGAGGCTGACCGCGCCGCTTACGGCACCTGAGCGCCGTTGACGTGGGTCAGGATGGCGTAGAGGCTGGTCGTGCCGCAGATGTAGAGCCGGTTCTTCTTCACGCCACCGAAGCAGACATTGGCCACGACCTCGGGAACGAGGATCTTGCCCAGGAGCGTGCCGTCGGGCGCGTAGCAGTGCACGCCGTCGCCGGCGCTGGACCAGACGCGGCCCTTCGAGTCGCAACGGAAGCCGTCGAAGAGGCCGATGTCGCAGGTGGCGAAGACGCGGCTCTTCTTGAGCTTGCCGTCGTCGGTGACGTCGAAGGCGCGGATGTGGCGCGGCCCGTCGGGGTCGTGGCTGGCGCCGGTGTCGGCGATGTAGAGCGTCTTCTCGTCCGGGCTGAAGGCGATGCCGTTGGGCTTGACGAAATCGTCGCAGACCACCTTGAGCTCGTCCTTCTTCGGATCGAAGCAGAAGACGTGGCAGCCGCCATACTCGAGATCACCCTGCCAGCCCTCGAGGTCGGTGAGGATGCCGTAGGGCGGGTCGGTGAACCAGATGGTGCCGTCGGACTTGACGACGACGTCGTTGGGCGAGTTGAGGCGCTTGCCCTTGTACTTGTCGGCGATGACCGTGACCGTGCCGTCGAGCTCGGTGCGGCTGACGCGCCGGCCGCCATGCTCGCAGGAGACGAGCCGGCCCTTCATGTCGCGCGTGTGCCCGTTGGTGTTGTTGCAGGGCTGGCGGTAGACCGAGACCGTGCCGCCGAGACCCGTGACGTGGGGCACGAAGCGCATGATGCGGTTGTTGGGGATGTCGCTGAAGAGGAGAAAATCGCCGTCGCGGAAGTAGACCGGGCCCTCCGCCCAGGCGGCGCCCGTCCACAGGCGCACGAGGCGCGCATTGCCGCTGACCAGATGGCCGAACTCGGGCTCGATGACCTCGTAAGGGTTGGCAATGAGATTCTCGGGCGTGACGTGGCTCACCGCTGGTGCCTCCCTGGCTGTGTGATGGACCGATTGGGCGACGAGCGCCTCTCGCCGGCGCCGCCGATGCTTTAGCCGGGCTGCGGTGGCACCGGCAAGGGCCGCAGCCCCCGTGGCCGGGGCAGGGCTGCCGGCCGGCGCGCTTGCTTGACGCTCGGGGGTGCCGCTCCTAGCGTCCGGGCGCGCAGCGATGACGGCAAGCGGAGAGGGAGGCCATGAGCACCAAGAAGCAGAAGAAGCCCGAGGAGCTTCGCTCGCACCGCTGGCTCGGAGTCCAGGACCTGCGCGCCTTCGGCCACCGCTCGCGGCTGATGCAGATCGGCTACGGGCGCGAGGACTGGGCGGGCAAGCCGGTCATCGGCATCGTCAACACCTGGTCCGACATCAACCAGTGCCACGCCCATTTCCGCACGCGTGCGGAGGAGGTGAAGCGCGGCATCTGGCAGGCGGGCGGCTTTCCCCTCGAGCTGCCGGCGATCTCGCTCTCCGAGCCCTTCGTGAAGCCGACGACCATGCTCTATCGCAACTTCCTCGCGATGGAGACAGAGGAGCTGATCCGCAGCCATCCGATCGACGGCGTGGTGCTGATGGGCGGCTGCGACAAGACCACCCCCGGCCTGATCATGGGCGCGCTCTCGGCCGGCGTGCCCTCGATCTTCTTCCCGGCCGGGCCGATGCTGCGCGGCAACTGGCACGGCGTGCCCTTGGGCTCGGGCTCCGATTCCTGGAAGTACTGGGCCGAGCTTCGCGCCGGCAACATCAACGAGCGCGAGTGGCAGGAGGTCGAGGAGGGCATCGCCCGCAGCTTCGGCCACTGCATGACGATGGGCACGGCCTCCACCATGACGGCCATCGCCGAGACCATGGGCTTCGTCCTCCCGGGCGGCTCGGCCATTCCAGCACCCGACGCCAACCATCCGCGCCTCGCGACCATGACCGGCCGGCGGATCGTCGAGATGGTGTGGGAGGATCTGACGCCCGATCAGGTGCTGACGGCCGAGGCGGTGGACAACTCGATCCGCGTGCACCTTGCCATGGGCGGCTCGACCAATGCCATGATCCACGTGGTGGCGATGGCGCGGCGCGGCGGCGTCCCGCTCGATCTCGAGCGGTTCGACGAGCTGGCGCGCGAGGTGCCGGTGCTGGCCAATGTCCGCCCCTCGGGCAAGTACCTGATGGAGGACTTTTATTACGCGGGCGGCATCCTGGCGCTGCAGGCCCAGCTGCGCGAGATGCTCGACCTCGACTGCCTGACGGTGAACGGCCGCACGATCGGCCAGAACATCGAGGGCGCCAAGGTCTACAATGACGACGTGATCAAGGGCCTCAACAACCCCGTCGCGAAGGAGGCCTGCGCCATCCTCAAGGGCAACCTCTCGCCCGACGGCTGCGTCATCAAGCCGTCGGCGGCCGAGCCGCGCCTCCTGAAGCATCGCGGGCCGGCCGTGGTCTTCGAGGACTACAACGACATGGCGGCACGCATCGACAGCGACGACCTCGAGGTGTCGGCCGACCACATCCTCGTGCTCAAGAACGCCGGGCCGGTGGGCGGCCCGGGAATGCCCGAGTGGGGCATGCTGCCGATCCCCAAGAAGCTTCTGAAGCAGGGGGTGCGGGACATGCTCAGGCTGTCGGATGCGCGCATGTCCGGCACCTCCTATGGGGCCTGCATCCTCCACGTGTCGCCCGAGGCGGCGGTGGGCGGCCCCTTGGCGCTCGTGCAGACTGGCGACATCATCGCCGTCGACGTCGAGGCCCGACGCCTCGATCTCGACGTGCCAGAGGAGGAGCTGGCGCGGCGGCGTGCTGCCTGGCAGCCCAAGGCCGCCCCGGCGCGCGGCTACGGGCGCATGTTCGCGGCCCACATCGCCCAGGCGCACGAGGGCTGCGACTTCGACTTCCTGACCGGCACCGAGCCCTTGCCCGAGCCCGAGATCCACTAGGGGCGGATGGACGCCGACGGCCCGGCCTCGGAGAAAGGGCGGCGATCCCCCCGCCGCCCCTACCGGTGCGCCGGCGACGCCTCAGGGCAAGCGCTGGCCCACCGAGTGAGGGCGTCACCGATCCGGTCACTTGGCTCCTGCGGCAATCCCACCCGATCGAGGAGGTGGGAGACATCCTGGACGGCCTCTGCTGGCGGTTGGTCCAGGGCGGTGTGCCGCTGAGCTATGCGCATGCCGCCACACCGACCCTGCATCCGCAGCTTCTGGCGCTGGCCTGTCGGTGGTGGCGGGCGGCGGGGATCATCGACGAGTTCGAGATCGACCTCGCGGCCGAGACGAGCGAGACCTTCCTCGCCAGCCCGTTCCGGGGCATCCTTCTGGATGGCATGCCGCGACGCTTCCGGCTGGAGGTGGGGCAGGGCAGCGACCAGGTGCTTCTCCGGAACCTGACGAAGCTCGGCACGACGGATCTCCTCGTGCTGTCAATGAACCCCATCAACGCTCACTTCCCCTTCGTCATCTGGGGCACGGACGTCGAGGGCGGCTTCACGGACCAGCAGATCAAGGCGCTCGAGGACATCATGCCGCTGCTGGCGGTGGTCTTCGAGGCGCGGCTGGCCCGGCGCATCACGAGCGATCTGCTGGAAGTCTATCTCGGCCGCGAGGCGGGCCCCAAGGTGCTGGCCGGCGCCATCCGCCGAGGGCACGGCGAGCGGCGCAAGGCGGTCATCATGGCCGTCGATCTGCGCAGCTCGACCTGGCTCTCCGATCATCTCCCCGGCGAGACGATGATCGAGCTGCTGGATGCCTGCTTCGAGCGGATCTGCCAGCCGGTCCTGGCGGAGGGGGGCGACGTCCTCAAGTTCATCGGCGACGGGGTGCTGGCGGTCTTCCCGGTGGGCGGGGATGCGGCGGTGGCCGCCCGCGCTGCCCTCAAGGCCGCGACGACGGCGCTGACCGATCTTGCCCTCATGGCCCCCGAGCGGCCGCATCTGGGCCTGCCCTCACCCCTCGCGGGCGTGGGCCTCCATCTGGGCGATGTCTTCTACGGCAATGTCGGTGCTGCCGGCCGCCTCGACTTCACGGTCATCGGCCCGGCCGTCAACCTCGCCTTCAGGATCGAGGGGCTGACGAAGACGCTGGGAAGGCCGCTGCTGATGTCGCGCGAGGTGGCGGCGCTCACGGAGCCGATGCCCGAGCCGCTCGGCCGCCACCCGGTTCGGGGCCTCGATGAGCCCATCGAGGTCTTCGCGCCGGCCGCTCCGGGCGTGAAGGGCTGATCCTGCCGGAGCCTCGCAGCAGCCATGCGGCAGCATTGGTGTGGGCGGGTCCACGGGCTGCTATGGTTGTCGCCAGCAAGGTGAGCACCAAGGGAGGCTCGAGTGTCGGACGATCTTGCCTACATGTCGGCCGCCGATATGGCGCGGCGGATCCGGGCCCGTGACCTCTCGCCCGTCGAGGTGGTGGATGCCTGCCTCGCGCGCATCGAGGCGCGCAATTCGAGCCTCACCGCCTTCGTCTATGTGGACGCCGAGGGTGCCCGGGAGCGGGCACGCGAGGCCGAGCGCAAGGTGATGGCCGGCGAGGAGCTGGGCCCGCTGCACGGCGTGCCGAGCGCGCTCAAGGACCTCTTCGATTTCCGCCCCGGCTGGCCCGCGACGCTGGGCGGGATCCGCGCGCTCAAGGATTTCCGCACCAGCTGGTGGTGCAGCTTCGCCGAGCGCATCGAGAAGGCGGGTGCCGTGCTCGTCGGCAAGACCAACAGCCCGGTCATGGGGTTCCGCGGGACCTGCGACAACTATCTCTTCGGCCCCGCGCGCAATCCCTTCGACACCAGCCGGAACACGGGCGGGTCCTCCGGCGGGGCGGCCGGTGCGGTGGCGGATGGTCTCGTGCCGTTCGCCGAGGGCACCGACGGCGGCGGCTCGATCCGCATCCCGTCCTCCTGGTGCGGGGTCTACGGCTACAAGCAGTCCTTCGGCCGCGTGCCGCAGGTGATCCGCCCGAACGCCTTCGGGCACGACGCCCCCTTCACCTTCGAGGGGCCCATAACCCGGACGGTCGAGGATGCGGCGCTGGTGCTGACCGCGATCGCGGGCCACGATCCGCGCGATCCCTACAGCATCGACGACCCGCAGGACTTCGTGGCGGCGACCCGGCGCTCGATCCGCGGCATGCGGATCGCCTGGAGCCCCGATCTCGACATCTTTCCGGTCGATCCGGCGGTGGCCGAGGTCGTGGCCGCAGCCGTCCAGGCGTTCCGTGAGGCTGGCGCCGTCGTCGAGGAGGTGAAGCTCGGGCTCAAGCGCTCGCAGGCCGAGCTCAGCGATCTCTGGTGCCGGCTCATCATGCCGATGAACCTTCGCGCCCTTGCCGGCCTCAAGGCGGCCGGCACGGACCTCCTGGGCGAGCACCGCGCGGACCTGCCGCCGCAGTATCTGGAGTGGGTCGCCAGGGCCGAGAAGCTCTCGGCCGCCGACTTCTATGCCGACCAGGAGATGCGCTCCGAGGTGTGCGATGCCGTCCAGGGCGTGCTGGACAAGCATGACCTCCTGGTGTCGCCGACGCTGGGCTGCCTCGCCGTGCCCAACGCCTCCGACGGCAACACGGTGGGCCCGAGCGAGATCAATGGCGAGAAGGTCGACGAGCTGATCGGCTGGTGTCTCACCTATCCCTTCAACTTCACGGGCAATCCCGCTGCCTCCATCCCGGCCGGGCTGGCCGGCGGGCGCCTTCCGGTCGGCATGCAGATCGTCGGCCGCCGATGGGCCGACGGCGACGTGCTGGCGGCGAGCGCGGCCTTCGAGCGCCTCCGGCCGTGGCGCGACACCTACCGCCTCTGCCGCGAGCGGCCGCTGTCCTAGCGGGCGGGCCCAGCGCCCGCCCTCACGGGTGGTAGGAGGCGTACTCGCAGACCCGATCGCCGCCGCGCACAGGGGGAAGCACGCGGCCCGTCGCCTGCTGGTTCCTCAGCGTGACGATCGCGAAGACGATCCAGCTCGCATGGAAGACGACGCCGGCCAGCACCACGAGCTGGCCGGGGATCGGCCCGACGGCGGCGCGCTCCCAGAACTGGGGCATCGAGAGCAGCGGGAGCGGGTGGATGAAGAGCTTGCCGTAGTAGGCCACCGCCTGGATTGCCAGGATCCAGCTGTAGTTGCGTCGCAGGCGGCGCCCCGCCGCCTCGGCGAAGCTGATGTGGAAGTGCAGGCCCTCATAGTCGTCGGCCAGCGCCTCGTTCCAGCCATTGTCGACCCGGAGGCCCTGGCCGCGCAGGATCGGCCCGAAGAACTGCGTCTCCATGACCCGCACGCGCACGCGCCAGACGTCGAAGTAGCGATAGCGGCGCGCCTCGAAGATCAGGAAGACGACGACGAGAAGGCCCACCAGCGCCAGCGGCAGGGGCGAGGCCTCCTTGCTGCTGAAGGTGGCCGAGAGGGCGATGCCGGTCGTGACCACGGCCCAATTGGTGGTCGAATCGAACCGCGTGCGCCAGATCTTGCTGCGGTACATCTCGCCTCGATAGAGGTGAGCCAGCGCCCCGATCTCGGCCGCGCCGAAGCGCGGCTCGGCCACTGCGCCATCCTGGGACATCGTCGAGCCTCCCTGTGCCGCGGCCGCCCGCGAGCCGGGCGGCAGCTCGCACCATGGAGTATGGCCTTGCGGCGTTTTGCTGACGAGGCCCGGTGCCGGGCCAGGTTGGAGCCACATTCTCTGGCGCTGCGAGCGGCCCGCCTCACCGTCGGGAAAGGGACGCTCGCACGTGTCAGAGAAGACGCTCTTTCAGCAAGGGGTCGAGCGATGCTCACCACCAGGACATTCGCGGCGGCGATCGCCATGGGCGGGGCGCTGCTTGTCGGTGCCGCGGTGCCGGCGATGGCCGCGCCAGCCTATGGCTACGGACCGCCGCCCTACCTGTACGATCACGGTCCCGGCCATCACGGCCCTTATCAGCGCGGCCCTTATCATCACGGCCCTGATCGGGGCGGCGATGAGGGTCATTGGGAGGGGCCCTACGCGCATCGACGTGGCGACGACCAGATGGCACGCATCGAGCAGGGCGTGCGCGACGGCCAGCTGACGCGGGGCGAGGCCGACCGGCTCGAGCATCGCGAGCGCCATCTCCACAACCTGCAGCAGAAGGCGTGGGCCGACGGCCATGCCTCGCCACACCAGGAGCGGCATCTCCACAACCTCGCGAGCCGCGACAACGACGCGATCTGGCGCCTGACCCACAACGGCAAGCGGGCCGACTAAAGGGCCCAGCCGGGCGCTTCCGAGGGCGGGGCTCCAGGGCCCGCCCTCGGCGAGGAGCGCCAGGGCCCGGCCTCCCGGCCGCCCGACGCTCCCATTGGAGCATGGAAGAATCCCGCGCGTCACCCTTGCCCTTCCAGCTTCCGACGCTAACCTCCGCCGCGTTCCGCCATGAGGCCCATTCGTCCCCGAGGGAGGTCACCGCCGTGCTGCACAAGAACCTGATCGATGGTGCCTGGGCCGAAGGGGCCAGCGTCTCGAAAGACATCAATCCGTCGAACACCGACGACGTGGTGGGCGAGTTCGCCTACGCCGATCGGCAGCAGACGCAGGATGCCATCGCCGCCGCCAAGGTCGCGTTCGAGAGCTGGCAGCTGAGCCCGATCCAGCAGCGCTTCGACATCCTGGACAAGGCCGCGACCGAGATCCTGGCGCGCAAGGAGGAGCTGGGCCGGCTCCTCTCGCGCGAGGAAGGCAAGACGCTGCCCGAGGGCATCGGCGAGGCCGCGCGCGCAGGCCAGATCTTCAAGTTCTTCGCCGGCGAGTGCCTGAGGCTGGCGGGTCAGAAGATCCCCTCGACGCGCCCCGGCATCGACGTCGAGATGACCCGCGAGCCGATGGGCGTCGTGGGCATTATCACGCCCTGGAACTTTCCCATCGCCATCCCGGCCTGGAAGATCGCGCCGGCGCTCACCTACGGCAACTGCGTGGTCTTCAAGCCGGCCGACCTGGTTCCGGGATGCGCCTGGGCGCTCGTGGACATCCTGCAGCGGGCCGGCCTGCCGGCGGGTGTCTTGAACCTGGTCATGGGCCGCGGCTCGGTCGTGGGTGAGACGATCCTCAACTCGCCGGACGTGGCCGCCGTCACCTTCACGGGCTCGGTCGACACGGGCAAGCGGATCGCCGCCACCTGTGCCGGCTCCATGAAGAAGTTCCAGCTCGAGATGGGCGGCAAGAACCCGCTCGTCGTGCTGGACGACGCCGACCTCAAGACGGCCGTCGCCTGTGCCGTCAACGGCGCCTTCTTCTCGACCGGGCAGCGCTGCACCGCCTCCTCGCGCCTGATCGTGACGAAGGGCATCCATGACCGCTTCGTCGACGCGGTGGTGGAGGAGCTCAAGAACATCGTCGTCGACGATGCCTTGAAGCAGGGCACGCATATCGGCCCGGTCGTCGACCAGAGCCAGCTCGACCAGGATCTCAAATATATCGAGATCGCCAAGCAGGAGGGCGGCAAGCTCGCCTTCGGCGGCGAGCTTCTCTCGCGCGAGACCAAGGGCTTTTATCTGCAGCCGGCGCTCTTCACCGAGACGACGGGCGAGATGCGCATCAACCGCGAGGAGGTGTTCGGCCCGGTCGCGAGCGTCGTGCGGGTCGACGGCTACGAGCAGGCCCTGGCGGCCGCCAACGACACGCCGTTCGGCCTGTCGGCGGGCATCTGCACCAGCTCGCTCAAATACGCCTCGCACTTCAAGCGGATGAGCCAGGCCGGCATGGTCATGGTCAACCTGCCGACGGCCGGCGTGGACTATCACGTCCCGTTCGGCGGCCGGAAGGGCAGCTCCTACGGCCCGCGCGAGCAGGGCAGCTACGCCGCCGAGTTCTACACGACGGTGAAGACGGCCTACACGCTGCCTCTTTAGCCTCTTGTCGCTGGCGGCGCGGTGGGGCGGGGATCGACGATCCTCGCGCTTCCGTTGCTGCGCCGCCACGACGGGCTCTTCACAAGACGATGACTGTGCGCTCATAGTCCCGTAACGGCAGGGCGGGCCGACGCCTGGAATGTCGGCTCGTCCACGGCGGGGGACGATGCGCATGGCCGACGGCATGAAAAGTGTCCGGTACGTCGAGGTCACGGTCGACTATTTCGAGCGACGCGGCCTCAGGCGGTATGCCGGGATCTGGTCGCTTTGGGCTCTGGGCGTGGGGGCCGTCATCTCGGGCGACTTCTCGGGGTGGAACTTCGGCATCAGCTCGGGCGGGTTCGGTGGCCTCTTCTGGGCCACCGTCATCATCACCGTTCTCTATCTGGGCCTCGCCTTCTCGATCGCCGAGATGACCGCTGCCATCCCGCACACGGGCGGCGCCTACTCCTTCGGCCGCTCGGCGATGGGGCCCTTCGGCGGCTTCGTCACCGGCCTCGCCGAGAACATGGAGTATGTCCTCACCCCGGCCGTGATCGTCTTCTTCATCGGCAGCTATCTGGGTGCCATCATGGGCACGCCGGACTGGTTCCAGCCGATCTGGTGGCTCCTGGGCTATATCGTCTTCGTCGGGCTCAACATCGCGGGTGTGGAGACCTCCTTCCGCTTCACCGTCTTCATCACGCTTGTGGCGCTCGGCATCCTGGTCGTCTTCTGGGTCTCGGCGTTCCCGCTGTTCGACTGGAACCGGATGCTCCTCAATATCGGCCTCGGGCCGGACGGCAGCCTCGTCGAGCTGCCGGAGGGCGGCGGGCCGTGGCTGCCGCTGGGCGTTCCCGGCATCCTCTACGCCCTTCCGTTCGCGATCTGGTTCTATCTCGCGATCGAGCAGCTGCCGCTCGCGGCCGAGGAGGCCCACCAGCCGGCGCGTGACCTGCCCAAGGGTCTGGTGCTGGGCATCCTGACGCTGATCGTCTGCGCGTTCCTGACCCTTTTCCTCAACTCGGGCATCGCACCGGGTGCCTTCAAGATCGGCACCTCGGGCGAGCCGCTCCTCGATGGCTTCCGCACCATCTTCGGCGAGGGCGCGGGCGCAAAGATCCTGGGCCTGGTTGCGGTGGCGGGCCTCGTCGCGAGCTTTCACGCCATCATCTTCGCCTATGGCCGCAACATCTACTCGCTGTCCCGTGCCGGCTACTTTCCCAAGTGGCTGTCGGTGACCCACGGCACGCGCCGGACGCCGCACGTGGCCCTCGTGACCGGTGCCGCGCTCGGCTACGTCGTGCTGATCGTTCTCTATGTGGCGGGCCAGGGCGACCTCGTGGGCGCCACCGTGCTCAACATGGCCGTGTTCGGCGCCGTCATCGCCTACTTCATGCAGACCCTGTCCTTCATCCTGCTGAGGAAGAACAAGCCCGGCCTCGAGCGGCCGTATCGCAGCGTGCTGGGGCTGCCCGGCGCCTGGGCCGCGCTCGTGATCTCGGCGGTGACGCTGGTGGTGCTGTTCTTCAACGACACCTACCGGCCGGCCGTGATCTGGTGCGCGCTATGGTTTCTGGCGGGGCTCGTCTATTTCGGCGTCTACGCACGGTTCCGGATGGTGCGCTCCCCGGAGGAGGAGTTCGCCATCAGCGGCCGCCATACCGAGAGCGCCACCTGAGCAAGAAGGGCCGGCGCCAGACAAGGAGGTGTCCATGCGCATTCTCATCCTGTCGATCCTGATGGCGGCCGGCCTTGCGGGCTGCGCCAATCCGGAGACCGGCAAGCAGGCGACCGCCGTCGACGTCATCGGCACGCCGTTCTACGTCGTCTTCAAGGGCACGACCTGCCTCGCGACGGCGCTCCTCGCCGCGCCCGCCAGCGCCGTGACCTCGCTCAGCACGAGCCCCTATCGCGACGAGACCCTGTCCCGGCTCAGCAGCGGCGTCGACCAGAACTGCGGTGGCCGCTGGGTGATGCCGGCCTCGTAGGGCGGCGCAGCGAAGGGCCGCACCCGACTGTCCCTTTCGGGCCGGGACCGAGCCGTCTACATCCAGGCGGTGCTTGGGAGAGCATCGGCATGGTGAGCGCGGGGGCAGGTGTGGAGATCGTAGAGGAGACCCGGTCGCGGACGTCGCTCGAGTCCGTCGTCGTGCGCTTCGCCGGCGACAGCGGCGACGGCATTCAGGTGGTCGGCGGCAGGTTCACCCTGGCCACGGCGATCGGCGGTAGCGATCTTGCGACCTTTCCGGACTTTCCGGCCGAGATCCGAGCGCCCACCGGCACGACCTTCGGCGTCTCCGCCTTCCAGATCAATTTCGGCGCGCGCCGGATCCGGACGATCGGCGACGCGCCGGACGTGCTGGTCGCCCTCAATCCGGCGGCCCTCAAGGTCAACCTTGCGGAGCTGCCTCGTGGTGCCACCATCATTCTCGATGGCGGCAGCTTCAAGGAGCGCGACCTGAAGAAGGCCGGCTTCGCCGGCGATCCGCGCCACGACGGCACGCTTGCCGCCTATCGGGTCGTCGACATCGACATCTCCGATCTGACCAAGAAGGCGACGGCAAGCACCGGGCTCAGCTCGCGCGAGCAGCTGCGCTGCAAGAACTTCTGGGCGCTGGGCCTCGTGCTGTGGATGTTCGACCGGCCGCGCGAGCCGATCCTCGCCTGGCTCAAGCAGCGCTTTGCGAAGCAGCCTGAGGTCGCCGAGGCCAACAGCCTTGCCCTCAATGCCGGTCACGCCCTGGGCGAGACGGCCGAGCTCGGGCCGCTACCGGCCTTCAAGGTCGGGCCGGCGCCGATCGAGGCCGGGCTCTACCGCACCGTGACGGGCCACGAGGCCCTGGCCTTCGGGCTCGTGGATGGCGCCCGCAAGGCCGGGCTGCGCATGGTCTTCTGCTCCTACCCGATCACGCCGGCCTCGGCCCTTCTGCACCATCTGGCGGGCATGAAGGCCTTCGGTGTCACCACCTTCCAGGCCGAGGACGAGATCGCGGCCGCCTGTGCGGCGCTGGGCGCCTCCTACGCGGGCTCGATCGGCGTGACCTCGAGCTCCGGCCCGGGCATCGCGCTCAAGACGGAGACGATCGGGCTCGCCATCGGGGCCGAGCTGCCGCTCGTCGTCGTCAACTCGCAGCGCGCCGGCCCGTCGACCGGCATGCCGACGAAGACGGAGCAGTCGGACCTCTATCAGGCGGTCTTCGGCCGCAACGCCGATTCGCCGCTCGTGGTCCTGGCAGCGGCCACGCCGGCCGACTGCTTCGTGATGGCCAGGGAGGCGATCCGGCTCGCCGTTCACCACATGACGCCGGTGATGCTGCTGACCGACGGCTTCCTCGCCAACGCGTCCGAGCCCTGGCTCATCCCGGATCTCGACGCGACGCCCGCCTTCCCGGTGCGCTTCCGAGCCGAGCCCGAGGGCTACCAGCCCTTCGCCCGGGACGGTCGCGGCGTCAGGGACTGGGTCAAGCCGGGGACGCCCGGCCTCGAGCATCGCATCGGCGGCATCGAGCGCGACGCGCTGAGCGGCAACATCTCCTACGACCCGGCGAACCACCAGCGCATGACCGAGTCCCGCTGGGACAAGGTGCTGGCGGTGGCCGACGACATCCCCGAGCAGGAGGTCGAGCAGGGCGAGAAAAGCGGGCGCCTCGCCGTGGTGGGCTGGGGCAGCACCTACGGGCCCATCGCCCGCGCGGTGACGACGCTCCGCGACAGGGGCCAGTCGGTGAGCCACATCCATCTGCGCCATCTCTGGCCGCTGCCGCGCAACCTGGGCGACCTGCTGCGCGGCTTCGAGCACATCCTGGTGCCCGAGATGAACAAGGGCCAGCTCGTGACGATCCTGAGGAGCGAATATCTCGTGCCGGCACAGTCGCTCTCCAAGGTGACGGGCAAGCCCTTCACGATCCACGAGGTGGAGGACGCGATGACAGCGGCGCTGGGAGTGTCCTCATGA
The DNA here is from genome assembly GCA_963735065.1 of uncultured Alphaproteobacteria bacterium. Taxonomy (GTDB): domain Bacteria; phylum Pseudomonadota; class Alphaproteobacteria; order Geminicoccales; family Geminicoccaceae; genus CAVTJL01. Next base: position 597,080 of record CAVTJL010000004.1, read on the forward strand.
ACGCGCCGGTTCTGAAGCCCCGCCAGCCCAAGGACTACGCCACCGACCAGGAGGTCCGCTGGTGTCCTGGCTGCGGCGACTACGCCATTCTGAAAGCGGTGCAGCGGACGCTGGCCGACATCGCAGCCGATCCGGCGCGCACGGTCTTCGTCTCCGGAATTGGCTGCGCCGCGCGGTTTCCCTACTACATCGAGACGTACGGCTTCCACACCATCCACGGCCGCGCACCGGCGGTGGCGACGGGCATCAAGCTCGCCAACCCCGAGCTCGACGTCTGGGTGGTGGGCGGCGACGGCGACATGCTCTCGATCGGCGGCAACCATCTGATGCACGCCCTGCGCCGCAACGTCGATCTCACCATCCTGCTCTTCAACAACGAGATCTACGGCCTCACCAAGGGCCAGTACTCGCCCACCTCGCGGATCGGCACGCGCTCGCCCTCCACGCCCGGCGGCTCGATCGACCGGCCGGTCTCGGCCCTGCGCCTGGCGCTGGGCGCCGGCGCCCGGTTCGTGGCGCGCGGCATCGACACCCAGCAGAAGGTGCTGCCCGACATCCTCAAGCGCGCGCACGCCCACAAGGGCACGGCGCTGGTCGAGATCATCCAGAACTGCATCGTCTACAATGACGGCGCCTTCGCGGGCTTCACCGACCGCGCCGTCGAGGCGGACGCCCAGATCCATGTCGAGCACGGGGCACCACTGCTGTTCGGCAAGGACCGCAGGAAGGGGCTGCGCCTCGCGGCGGGCGGGCTCGCCATCGAGGCGGTGAGCCTCGACGGGGAGGGTGTGGAGGAAGGCCAGATCCTTCTCCACGACCAGACGAACCCGGTGCTGGCGGAGCTGCTGGCGATGCTCGAGCCGCCGATGCCGGTGGCGGTGGGCGTGCTCTTCGACAGCCCGGCGCCGACCTACGACGCCGCGGTGCGGGCGCAGGAGGAGACCGAGCGGGCGCGCGCGGGCACGCCCGACCTGAACGCGCTTCTCAGGCGCGGCCCGACCTGGACGATGCCCGGCTGACTGCCTTCCGGGTCGCTCAGCGGGGCTCGGCGCCGGTGACCACCGGCCAATTGTCGATGAGACGCGTGCGGCCGAGCCAGGCGGCCGCGGCCAGCCGCAGCGGCCGCTCGCCCAGGCTGCGCACCGGCTCCAGGGTCGCCGCATCCACCAGATCGACATAGTCGATCGGGCTGAAGCCCGCCGCAGCCAGCTGATCCCGCATCGCGCCCAGGGCAGCCTCGACGGGGTCGCCCGCCTCGATGCGCTCGATGCCCTCGCGCAAGGCGCGCGGGAGGACGGACGCCGTCTCGCGCTGGGCCGGGCTCAGATAGTGATTGCGCGAGGAGAGGGCCAGACCGTCCGGCTCCCGCACCGTCGGGATGCCGACGACGGCAACCGGGATGTCGAGATCGCGCGTCATCCGGCGCACGACCTGGAGCTGCTGCCAGTCCTTCTCGCCGAAATAGGCGGCGTCGGGGAGGCATTGGAGGAAGAGCTTGGCCACGACCGTGGCGACGCCCTGGAAGTGACCGGGCCGGAAGGGCGCGCACAGGCCCTGCGTCAGGCTGCCCGAGACCGTGACGGCGGTGGCGAAGCCCTCGGGATAGACCACCTCGACGGGAGGCATGAACACGAGCTGCACGCCGGCCAGCGCCAGCTGGGCCAGATCGTCGGCCTCGCGCCTGGGATAGAGCGCGAAATCCTCGGTGGGCGCGAACTGGCGCGGATTGACGAAGATCGAGACGACGGCGCGATCACACTCGGCGAGCGCTGCCCGCACCAGTGTCAGGTGCCCCTCGTGCAGCGCCCCCATCGTCGGCACGAGGCCGACCTTGAGCCCGCTGCGACGCCACACGCCCACCTGCTCGCGCAGCGCCTCCACCGAGCGGACGACAGAAGGCTCGACGCTCATGAGGCAGACTCCGTCAGCGCCAGGTCCAGATCCCGCACAACGTCCTCGCAGGGCCGGCAGCCGATGCTGACCACCTTGGGCTTCGGCTTGGTGAGTGCCAGCAGCGTCGGATAGCCGGTGACGCCGAGCCCTGCCACGTCCCGGAACTCCCGTCTCACGCCGTCGACGAGCGCCGGATCCTCGAGTGCCGTCCGGGCATCCTCGCGGCCGAGGCCGAACTCGCTGCAGGTCTGCGCCACGGCATCCTGATCGGTGATGTCCTCATTGTGCGCGTAGAAGCGCTCCTGGAGGCGATACAGCATGTCGAGGGCGAGGTCGGGGAAGCGCGCGCGCAAGAGCGCGATGCCCCGGCAGGCGGGCTCGGTGTCGTAGACGAAGCCTTCCCGGTCGAAGAAGGTCCGATCGAAGGGCTGCCCCGTGAGCTCCGCCACATGCTCCCAATGCCGGCTCACCTCGGCCTTGTCGACGTCGCGCATCGGCCGGTCGCCCCGGCCCAAGGCACCCAGCACGACGGTGATCTGCGCGCGGTCGCGGTAGGCCTCGCGCAGATGCCGCATGACGGGCGCGAAACCCCAGCACCAAGAGCACATCGGGTTGGCGAAATAGAGCAGCTGGATCATCGCGGTCGGGCCTCTTTGCGGCGGAAGCTCGCAGGCGAGGGCGCTCCTGGCAAGACGTCATCGCGCCTCGGCATCTGCCCGAGCTGCAGCCGACGAGCGGGCGAACCAGACGAGGACGATGAGGCCCAGGAACAGCCAGCCCGAGAGCCAGAAAATGTCGTTGGTGGCCAGCATATAGGCCTGACGGGTGATCGTCTGGCTCAGGCTCTTCAACGCCTCGAGCCGGCTCATCCCCGCGGCCTCGGCCTGGGCCAGCGCCTGTCTGGTCACCGGATCGAGCATCGAGAGGCCGGCGCTCAGCCGGTGGTCGTGCAGGGATTCCCGATGGTCCCAGACCATCTGGCTGAGCGAGGTGCCCAGCGCCAGCGCGATGAGGCGCATGAAGTTGAACAGGCCGGATGCGCTGGCGACCCGGCTCGGGGGGATCTCGGAGAGCGAGAGGGTGATCAGCGGGATGAAGAAGCAGGCAAGCCCGATGCCCCAGGGCAGCCGCGGCAGGAAGAGCTCGCTGAAGCTCGCCTGCGTGCTCATCCCGGCATTGTAGAAGGAGATGGCGGAGAAGATGAGCATGCCGACGGTGACGATGATGCGCACGTCGATCTTGTCGGTGAGCCGGCCGACCACGGGCGAGGCGATGATGCCGGCCATGCCCAGGGACGAGGTGGCGATGCCGGCCCAGGTGGCCGTGTAGCCCATCTGGGTCTGCAGCCAGAGCGGGAACACCACGACCCCGCCGAAATAGACCATGAAGCCCACCGTCACGACGGTGGTGGCGATCGTGAAGTTGCGCAACCCGAAGAGCGAGAGGTCGACCACCGGATTGTCGTCGGTGAGCTCCCAGACGATGAAGAAGGCGAAGGCGATCACCGCAAGGATGGTCATGACGATGATGAACTCGGACTGGAACCAGCCCGCGTCGTTGCCCTTGTCGAGCATGATCTGCAGACAGCTGACGCCGACGATCAGGAGTGAGAGGCCGATCACGTCGATCGGCAGCCGTGCCGTCTCGGTCTCGCGATCCTTGAGCATCATCCAGGTGATCAGGGCCGCGGCGATTCCGACCGGCAGGTTGATGTAGAAGATCCAGGACCAGCTCATATTGTCGGTGATCCAGCCGCCCAGGATCGGTCCCGCCACCGGGCCCACGACCGCGGTCATGCCCCAGATCCCATTGGCGAGGCCGCGCTTCTCGCTCGGGTAGTTGGCGAGCAGCAGGCTCTGCGAGAGCGGGATCATCGGGCCGGCAACGGCGCCCTGGGCCGTCCGCATCAGGAGCAGCATGGGGAAGGTGAAGGAGAGGCCGCAGAGCCACGAGGTGAGGGTGAAGAGAAGCGTGCAGACGACGAAGAGCCGGACCTCGCCGAAGCGCTTGGCCAGCCAGCCGGTGAGCGGCACGGCGATGGCGTTGCTCACCGCGAAGGAGGTGATGATCCAGGTGCCCTGATCCGCGCTGACCGCGAGATCGCCTGCGATCGTCGGCACGGAGACGTTGGCGATCGAGGTGTCGAGGACGTTCATGAAGACCGCGAGCGCCAACGACACGGTGATCAGCGCCAGGGCAGCGCCCTCGAAGGGCGCCGGCTGGGCGTGGCGCTCAGCCGCCATGAGCGTCGGTGCCGCTGGCGCTCGAGGCCGCGGGCGCGCCGCTCGGGGATGGCGCGGGGGCGAGCGCCTCCTCGCGCTGGATCCCGTTGGCCTGCAGAATCCGGGCGATCAGGGCGTCCACCCCTTTCGTCTCGTCCTGATAGACGGGCGTCGCGTAGACGGGGCGCGTGTTGGCCTTGCGGTCCAGACGGGCGCCCGAGGTGTCGTGAATGTCGATGCTGACCTCGGTCGAGAGCCCGGTCCGCAGGGGATCCTTGCTCAGCTCCTTGGGATCGAGCTCGATACGCACCGGCACGCGGCGCACGATCTTGATCCAGTTGCCGGTGGCGTTCTCCGGCGGCAGCAGCTCGAAGGCGCTGCCCGTGCCGGCAGCAAGGCCGGCTACATGGCCGTGAAAGACGACGTCGCCCCCGTAGAAATCCGACGTGACGGTGACGGGCTGGCCCAGCCGCACGTCGCTCAGCGCCGTTTCCTTGAAGTTCGCGTCCACCCAGACCTGGTTCAGCGGCACGATGGCGAGCAGATCCTCGCCCGGCTGGACCTGCTGGCCGAGCTGGACGGTGCGCTGCGCCGTATAGCCCGTGACGGGCGCCCGGATCGTCGTGCGCGCAAGGGCGAGATAGGCGGAGCGCAGCTTGGCCTCGGCCTGACGGATTTTCGGATGCTCCGCGGGCGGCGTGGTGCCGGCCGCAGCCCGTGTGGCCGCCAGCTGGTGCTTCGCCTCGTTGAGCGCGGCATCGGCCGTGTCGTAGGCGGTCTGCGCGTGCTGGAACTGCGCCTCGGGAATGACCTTCTTGGAGACGAGCGGCCGGTCTCGGTCGAGGTCGCGCCGGGCCTGGTCGAGCTGCGCCTGGCGTGAGGCGACGGTGGCCTCGAGGGAGGCCTCGTTGTCGTAGAGCTGGCGCACCTCGCGCACGGTCTGGGCGAGGTTGGCTTTCGCCAGATCGAGCGCCAGCTGCTTGTCCGTCGGATCGAGCTCGACGAGCGGATCGCCCTCGTGAACGAGGTCGGTATCCTGGGTCCGGATCGCCGTGACCGTGCCGGACACCTGGGGCATCAGCATCACGACGTTGCCCTGCACATAGGCGTCGGACGTGCTGACGTAGAAGCGGGCGTAGAAGTACCAGTAGGCGCCGTAGGCGAGCCCGCCCAGGACGACGAGAGCGCCAAGCCCGATCAGGAGCGGCTTGCGCTTGCTCTTCTTCTCCTCGGGCTTGTTGGCATTGTCCTTTTCATGACCCTCTTCCCTCGCGTCGGGATCGGGCCCTTCCGTCTCGTCATCCATCTGAATGCCCCGGCCTGGACTAGCTAGTGTCGGCGCAGGCGCGAAAGAGCCGGTCTACATCGAGGCGGCCGGCACGCCTGCTCGCCAAAGGCCGGCTGGGTCGGAGAGAGGACACGCCACGTGGCGGTCCGCGAGCTCTCCGGAGCCGGCTCCTGGGATCAGAAGTGACAGAGGTGGCCGCGCGTTCCAGCCCTGGGGTGGGATGCGCTCATGTGCCATCCGCATGGGCGCCGCGGCTGGCGCGGTGCGCACCGACAGATCTCGGGCGGAAAAGGGGGTCGGGAAGGAGAATGGTCGGAGTGGCGTGATTCGAACACGCGACCCCAGCGTCCCGAACGCTGTGCTCTACCAGGCTGAGCTACACTCCGATCGCGGAGGCGATGCTATAGGCGGGGAGGGTGAGGGAAGCAAGCCCGGAGCGGCACCCGACGCACCTATCTCGGCATGCGGTTCCACGCGTCCAGCGCCGCGATCTTGTAGGCCTCGGCGAGGGTCGGGTAGTTGAAGGTGTTCTCGACGAAATAGTCGACCGTGCCGTTCAGGTTCACCACCGCCTGGCCGATGTGGATGAGCTCGGTCGCACCCTCGCCCACGATGTGGACGCCCAGCACACGGCGGTCCTCGAGCCCGACGATCATCTTCATCATGCCGGAGTTGAGACCCATGATGTGGCCGCGCGAGGTCTCGCGGAAGCGGGCGATGCCGCATTCGTAGCCGATGCCGCGCTCGCGCACCTGCTCCTCGGTCAGGCCTACGGTCGAGATCTCCGGCACCGAGTAGATGCCGTAGGGGAAGAACTCGGGCGCGTGCTGGAGCTTCTCGCCGAACGCGTGGCAGGCGGCGATGCGGCCCTGCTCCATCGAGGTCGAGGCGAGGCTCGGAAAGCCGATCACGTCGCCCGCCGCATAGATGTGCGGCACGCTGGTCTGGAAGGTCTTGCCGTCCACCTTGAGGCGGCCGCGATGGTCGAACTCGAGCCCGCAGGCGGCGAGGTTGAGGCTGTCGGTGGCGCCGACCCGGCCTGCCGCATAGAGCACCATGTCGGCCACGACCGAGCGCCCGCCCGCGAGCTGGATCCGGCAGCCGCCGGAGGGCGTGCGCTCGATCGTCTCGACGGCGGAGCCGAAGCGCATGACCATGCCCCGATCGCGCAGGTCGTGCGTGAACTCGCCGATCAGCTCGCGATCGATGAAGTCGAGCATGGTGGCGCGCGGCTCGATCAGGGTCACCGGCACATCGAGCGCGCTGAAGATCGTGGCATACTCGACCCCGATCACCCCGGCGCCGACCACGGCCAGGGTGCGCGGCACATCGACGATCTCGAGCACCTCGTCGCTGTCGAGGATGCGCTCGCCGTCGAACGGCACCGAGGCCGGGCGGTGCGGGCGTGTGCCGACGGCCAGCATGTAGCGGTCGGCGGTGAGGGTCATGACATCCCCGCTCTCGCCCGTGACCTCGATCGCCTGCGGGCCTGCGAAGCGCGCCGTGCCCTGCAGCGTCTGGACGCGATTGCGGGCGAACTGGTGCTCGAGGACCTCGACCTCGTGATTGAGGGTGATCAGCAGGCGGTTGCGCAGATCATTGGCGGCGATGTCCTTCTTGACCCGGTAGGCGCGCCCGTAGAACCCGCGCTCACGCCAGCCGGACAGGTTGAGCACCGTCTCGCGCAGCGTCTTGCTCGGAATCGTGCCGGTGTGCACGGATACGCCGCCGACGCGCCGGCCCTTCTCGACCACCAGCACCGACCGCCCGAGCTTCGCTGCCTGGATGGCGGCCCGTCGGCCGGCCGGCCCGCTGCCGATGACGATCAGCTCATAGTGAGGTGTCTGCAAGCCCCGCCTCTTCCTTCATCCGTATGAAGGTCGACGGTGTCGTGCCGCCGGCCGGCTTCCGCCACCACCTTATGAGCAAGGAGCGTGCCACCATTGCGCCTGGGAGGCGCGGAAGGTCAGAAGGCGCGTTCGATGCAGAAGTCGATGAGGTCCAAAAGGGCATCGCGCGCGGGCGAGTAGGGAAAGATGGCAAGGGCGGCGCGCGCGCGGTCGCCGAACTGCGTGGCCCGCGCCAGCGTGTCGTCGATCGCTTTGTGATGCGTGATCAGCTGCTGCGCTTCCTCGAGATCTTCCGGGCGCTGGTCCTGCTCCTCCAGCGTGCGGCGCCAGAAGGCCCGCTCCGCCGTGGTGCCGCGCGAGAAGGCGAGGATGACGGGCAGCGTGATCTTGCCCTCGCGGAAGTCGTCGCCGACGGTCTTGCCGAGGAGGGCCTGCCGCGCCGAGTAGTCCAGCGCGTCGTCGACGAGCTGGAAGGCGATGCCGAGATTGGCACCATAGACCGCGAGCGCCCGCGCCTCGCTCTCCGGCCGGCCCGCCACCACGGCGCTGATCTCGCAGGCAGCCTCGAACAGTGCCGCCGTCTTGGCCGAGATGACGCGCAGATAGGCCTCCTCGCTCGTCTCCGTGTCGTTGGCGGTGACGAGCTGGGCCACCTCGCCCTCGGCAATGACGGCCGACGCGTTGGCCAGGATGTCGAGGACGCGCAGATCGCCTGCCTCGACCATGAGCTGGAAGGCGCGGCTGAACAGGAAGTCGCCGACCAGCACCGGCGCCTTGTTGCCCCAGACGGCGTTGGCGGTGGCGGCACCTCGCCGGAGGTCGCTCTCGTCGATCACGTCATCGTGCAGAAGCGTGGCGGTGTGGATGAACTCGACGGCGGTGGCGAGCTCGATGTGCGCGGTGCCCGGATAGCCGCAGAGCTGGGCCGCCACCAGGGTGAGCATCGGGCGTATGCGCTTGCCGCCGGCGGCGATGAGGTGCCGGGCGAGCTCGGGGATCAGCGAGACCTCGCTCTGCAGGCGCTCGAGGACCAGCCTGTTGACCCGCTGAAGGTCGGCCGCGACCAGGTCGCGAGCAGCGTCCAGCTTCGAGCGTTCTCGAGCCTCCGGCAATGATAGGGCGGTCAAGCGGCGTTCTCCCTCGGCCGGGCCACACGGGCGCGGCCGGTCTTCTGACCTCGGCGACCTGCTTACACGGCCGGCCCGGGTCAGGCAAACTCCGGCCGAGCCACTGGAGGTGACGGCATGGTGGAGCTAGTGCGGACCAACGATCTCGTCCACCTGTCCTGGGTCCGAGCGGTCCTGGACGAGGCGGGTATCGGCTATCTGTTGCTCGACGAGCATACGAGCAGCATCGAGGGCAGCATCGGCGCGATCCCGCGCCGCCTTTGCGTCGCCGCCGAGGACCGGGACGAGGCGCAAAAGCTTCTGGTCGAGGCGGAAGCGGCCGATCGTGCCCCCTGAGGACGACGCCGGAACCACCTCGGACGGCCTGCTCGGCGGCCGTGTCCGGCTGTTGCAGCCCAGGCGTGGCTATCGCGTCGCGATCGATCCCGTCCTGCTCGCCGCGGCGGTCGAGGCCGATGCCGGGGATTTGGTGCTCGATGCGGGCGTCGGCACGGGCGCCGCGGCTCTTTGTCTCGCGGAGCGGGTTGCCGGGTGCGACGTGGTCGGCATCGAGCGCGACGCGCAGCTGGCGGCCCTGGCGCGCGCGAGCGTCGAGCTCAACGGCAAGGCGGGCCGCGTACGGGTGATCGAGGGCGACCTGCTGGACCCGCCGGCGGATCTCAGGGAAGCCGCGTTCGACGTGGTGATGTCCAACCCGCCCTATCTGGCCTCGGCGCGGAGCCGCGGGCCCCGATGACACGCAGCGCGCCAATGCCCATGTTGAGGGGGTGCCCTTGGAGCGTTGGCTGGACGCCTGCCTGCGGCGCCTGAGACCGGGCGGGCGTATCGCGCTCGTCCATCGCGCCGACCGCCTGGAGGACGTTCTGGGTGGGCTTCGCGATCGGGCCGGCGATCTTTGCATCGTGCCGCTGTGGCCAAGGGCGGGTGCGGCCGCCGCGCGCGTGATCGTCGTCGGGCGCAAGGGTGCGCGGGGCCCGCTGACGCTGGCGCCCGGTCTCGTCTTGCACGAGCCCGGCGGCGGCTTTACCCAGGCGGCCTCGGCCATTCTCCGGGAAGGACAGGCGTTGCGCCGATGATTGAGACCTCCATGACGCAGGCGCTGTCGCCCGGCGCCCGAGCGGCGGGTGCCCGCTGGCTCGGCTTCTGGCGGAAACGGACGATCGTTCCGGCCATCAGGCTGTCCGGCGTGATCGGGAACATCCCGCTGCGCGGCGGGGGCATGACGCTGGCCGGCCTCGAGCGCGCGATCGCGGCCGCCTTCTCGATCAAGCGGGCGCCGGCGGTGGTGCTCCTCTTGAACAGCCCCGGCGGCTCGCCCGTGCAGTCAGCCCTCATCGCCGGGCGGATCCGGCAGCTGGCGAAGGAGAAGGGCAAGCCCGTGCTGGCCTTCGCCGAGGACGTGGCCGCCTCGGGCGGCTACTGGCTCGCCTGCGCCGCCGACGAGATCTTCGCCATGCCGGGATCGATCGTGGGCTCGATCGGGGTCGTCAGCGCCGGCTTCGGCTTCAGCGAGGCAATCGGGCGGCTCGGCATCGAGCGCCGCATGCACACGGCCGGCACGAGGAAGGCCATCCTCGATCCGTTCCAGCCGGAGAGGCCGGACGACGTGGCCGTCCTGCGCGAGATCCAGGACGAGCTGCATGAGCAGTTCAAGGCGGCGGTGCGGACGAGCCGGGGCGACCGGCTGCAGGGCTCGGACGAGGAGCTCTTCAACGGGCGATTCTGGACGGGCGAGCGGTCGGTCGGCCTGGGGCTGGTGGACGGGGTGGGCGATGCGCGGGCCGTGGTGCGCGAGCGCTTCGGCGAGCAGGCAAGGATCAAGGTGCTGAACCAACCGCGAGGTTGGCTTCAGCGGCGTTTGCGGCTTCAATGGCAGCCCGGCGAGATCGCCGGCGATGTGATGGCCGCGCTCGAGGAGCGGGCCTTGTGGCAACGCTTCGGGCTTTGATGCTTCCGCACCAGGATGGAACACGATGCTAGGACTCTCTCTCAGCCACATCCTCGTCGTGATCCTGGTGATCATCGTCCTGTGGCGCGGCCAGAAGCTGCTCAACTCGGTCCGCGGCCATCTCAACCAGCCGCCGCCACCGAAGCGCTCCTCGCGGCGCGCGAAGGCTCCCGGCCCCGGTCCCAGGGCTGCCCAGCCGACCGACCTCGTCGAGTGCCCACGCTGCGGGACCTATGTCCCCAACGGCACGATCTGCCGTAGCATCGAGGAGTGCGTCCTCAAGCCCAAGGAGAGAGCGCGCTCGGCTTGACCGCTGCCCGTGCCGCCTCTAGGTTTTCGCACTGCAGCAAAATCACTCAATAAGCGACGCTCGTGCCAGATAATCGACCACCGAGCTTCCAGGAGCTCATTCTCCGTCTCCAGACCTATTGGGCGGAGCAGGGTTGCGTCATTCTTCAGCCCTATGACATGGAGGTCGGTGCCGGCACCTCTCACCCGGCGACGACCCTGAGGGCGCTTGGGCCGGAGCCATGGAATGCCGCCTATGTCCAGCCCTCGCGCCGGCCGACCGACGGGCGCTACGGCCAGAACCCCAACCGCCTGCAGCACTACTACCAGTTCCAGGTGATCCTGAAGCCGTCGCCCCCGGACCTGCAGGAGCTCTATCTCGCGAGCCTCTACCGGCTGGGCATCGATCCGCACCGCCACGACCTGCGCTTCGTCGAGGATGACTGGGAGAACCCGACCTTGGGCGCCTGGGGTCTCGGCTGGGAGGTGTGGTGCGACGGCATGGAGGTCTCGCAGTTCACCTATTTCCAGCAGGTGGGCGGCTTCGACTGCCGGCCGGTGTCGGGCGAGCTGACCTACGGGCTCGAGCGCCTGGCGATGTACGTCCAGGGCATCGAGAACGTCTACGAGCTCGACTTCAACGGCCAGGGCGTCACCTACGGCGAGGTCTTCCTGCAGGCCGAGCGCGAATATTCGGCCTTCAACTTCGAGGTCGCCGACACCGAGATTCTCTCACGGCACTTCGCCGACGCCGAGGCGCACTGCCAAAAGATCCTCGAGCGCAAGCTGCCGCTCCCCGCTTACGACCAGTGCCTGAAGGCCTCGCATCTGTTCAATCTCCTTGATGCCCGTGGGGCCATCAGCGTGACCGAGCGGCAGGCCTATATCGGCCGCGTCCGCGCGCTCTCCAAAGCCTGCGCCGAAGCCTGGCTCGCGAGCCGCGGCCATGGCTGAGCTTCTTTTGGAGCTTCTCTCGGAGGAGATTCCGGCGCGCCTGCAGAGCGACGCGCGCGAGCAGCTCGCTGCGCTGCTGCAGGCGGTGCTCAAGGATGCGGGCCTGCCGCCCGCCGCCATAGAGACCTTCGCGACGCCGCGCCGGCTGGGCCTCGTCGCCCGCGATATCCCCATCGCCACCGAGGCGCGGGACGAGGAGCGTCGTGGGCCCCGGGTCGAGGCGCCGGCCGCGGCCTATGAGGGCTTTCTTCGTGGCCTCGGCGAGGCCGCCTACGAGATCGGGCAGCGCGACGACAAGAAGGGCAGGGTGTGGATCGCCACGATCCGGCATCCGGGCCGCCAGGTGCGCGACATCCTGGCGTCGAGCCTGCCCGAGGCGTTGGCGCGCTTCCCCTGGCCCAAGTCGATGCGATGGGGCGACGGCGACCTGCGCTGGGTCCGGCCGCTTCAGTCGATCCTCTGCCTTCTCGACGGCGAGGTCGTGCCGTTCCGGCTCGGCGCCATCGAGGGCGGCAAGGCGACGGCCGGGCACCGCTTCATGGCGCCTGAGCGCCTTTCCGTCGGTGGCTACGACGACTACCGGGAGAGGCTGCGGGCCGCCAAGGTCATCCTCGACGCGTCCGAGCGCCGCTCGATCATCGAGACGCGGGCCCAAGAGCTCGCGGCGGGAGAAGGCCTGCGGCTGCGCAGCGATCCGGCCCTTCTCGACGAGGTCGCGGGTCTCGTCGAGTGGCCCGTGCCGCTGCTGGGCCGCATCGATTCCTCGTTCATGGAGCTGCCGCCGGAGGTGCTGGTCACCACGATGCGGGTGAACCAGAAATATCTGGCGCTCGAGACCCCGGACGGGAAGCTCGCCGACCGCTTCGTCCTCGTCGCCAACATCGAGGCGGACGATGGCGGGGCTGCCATCGTCGCCGGCAACGAGCGGGTGCTGCGGGCACGGCTGTGGGATGCGCGGTTCTTCTGGGAGCAGGACAGGAAGCGGCCGCTCGAGGCCGGCCTGCCCAAGCTCGACCGGATGGTCTTTCACGCCGAGCTCGGCATGCTGGGCGAGCGGGTCGAGCGCCTCGTGGCGCTGACCGGCGCTCTCGTTCCCTTCGTGCCGGGCGCCGATCGCGCCCTGGCCGAGCGCGCCGCCCTTCTCGCCAAGGCCGATCTCGTCAGCGGCATGGTGGGCGAGTTCCCCGAGCTTCAGGGGATCATGGGCGGCCACTACGCCCGGGCCCAGGGCGAGCCGGAGGAGGTGGCGGCAGCGATCGCCGAGCACTATGGGCCGAAGGGGCCGGACGATACCTGCCCGAGAGCGCCGGCGAGCGTTGCCGTGGCGTTGGCCGACAAGCTCGACGCGCTGGTCGGGTTCTTTGCAAAGGACATAAGGCCGACAGGCTCGAAGGATCCGTTCGCGTTGCGGCGGGCCGCGCTGGGCGTGCTGCGCCTGGTGCTGGAGAATGGGCTGCGCCTGCCGCTTCGTGCCGCCTTCGCTGCAAGCATCGAGGGCTATGGAGAGCGGCTGGCCGGGCTGGACCGGCAGTCGGTGGCCGATGATCTCCTGGCCTTCTTCGCGGACCGGCTGAAAGTGCATCTGCGTGGCGAGGGCGTTCGGCACGACCTCATCGCCGCGACCTTCGCGGTCGGGGGCGACGACGATCTCGTCCGGCTGGTGGCCCGGGTGAAGGCGCTCCAGGCGTTCCTCGCGGGCGAGGACGGCAGGAATCTTCTCGCCGGCTACCGCCGTGCCTCGAGCATCGTCGGCATCGAGGAGAAGAAGGACAAGCGGCGCTATGCAGGCGCGCCCGATCCCGATCTTCTGGTCGAGCCTGCCGAGCGCGAGCTGCATGCGGCTCTCGAGCGCGCCGAGGGCCGCATCGCCGCGGCGCTGCAGGGCGAGGATTTCGCCCTCGCCATGGCGGCATTGGCAGCCCTGCGTGGACCCATCGACGCCTTTTTTGACAAGGTCATGGTTAACGTTCCGGAAACAGATCTACGGCAGAACCGTTTACTGTTACTGAGCCGCATCCGTTCCGCGCTCGACGCGGTCGCCGATTTCTCGCTCATCGAGGAGCCTGGCCGGGCGGGGATGTGACGGTCAGGTAGTCGCAGGGGGAATACTGCATGGCGAAGTGGGTCTATGGCTTCGGTGACGGCAAGGCCGAGGGCAATGCCGGCATGAAGAAGCTCCTCGGCGGCAAGGGCGCCAACCTTGCCGAGATGAGCAATCTGGGCCTGCCCGTGCCGCCCGGCTTCACCATCACGACCGAGGTCTGCACCTACTTCGACGCCAACGACAAGAGCTACCCGGACGGCCTCGACGACGAGGTGGCGGCGGCATTGGCCCAGGTCGAGAAGATCCTGGGCGCGCGCTTCGGCGACACGGAGGCGCCCCTCCTCGTCTCGGTGCGATCGGGCGCTCCGATCTCGATGCCGGGGATGATGGATACGGTCCTCAATCTCGGCCTGAACGACGAGACCGTGCAGGGTCTGGCCAAGGCCAGCGGCGATCGCCGCTTCGCCTATGACAGCTACCGGCGCTTCATCCAGATGTATGGCGACGTCGTGCTGGGCGTCGACCACTATCTCTTCGAGGAGAAGCTCGAGGATCAAAAGCGGGCGAGCGGCGCCAGGATCGACACGGACCTCGATGCCAAGGCGCTCGAGACCCTGGTCGGCACCTACAAGAAGATCGTCCGCCAGGCGACGGGCAAGGACTTTCCCCAGGATCCCAGGGCTCAGCTCTGGGGGGCCATCGGTGCCGTCTTCGGCTCGTGGAACGTGCCGCGCGCCATCACCTATCGGCGTCTCAACGACATTCCGGGCGACATGGGCACGGCGGTCAACGTCCAGGCCATGGTGTTCGGCAATATGGGCGACGACTGCGCCACGGGCGTCGCCTTCACCCGCAACCCGTCGACCGGCGAGAAGGCCTATTACGGCGAGTATCTGGTGAACGCCCAGGGCGAGGACGTGGTCGCCGGCATCCGCACGCCCCAGTCGCTGAGCCGCGCCATGGCCGAGGCCGGCGGGCAGGCGGCGGGGAGCTCGATGGAGGAGCGGCTGCCGCAGAGCTATGGCGAGCTGGTGGAGGTGTTCGAGCGCCTCGAGCAGCACTACCGCGACATGCAGGATATGGAGTTCACCGTGCAGCGCGGGAAGCTGTGGGTGCTGCAGACGCGGACCGGCAAGCGCACGGCGGCGGCGGCGCTCAAGATCGCGGTCGACATGGCGAACGACGGCCTGATCGACCGTAACGAGGCCATCGCCAGGGTGGAGCCGGGGACCCTCGACCAGCTGCTGCACCCGACGCTCGATCCGTCGGCCGAGCGCAAGATTCTGGGCAAGGGCCTCCCGGCCTCGCCGGGCGCCGTGTCCGGCATGGTGGTGTTCACGGCGGAGGAGGCCGAGAAGCGCGCAGCCAACGGCGAGGCCGTGATCCTCGTGCGGATCGAGACCTCGCCCGACGACATCCACGGCATGCACGCCGCCAAGGGCATCGTCACCGCGCGCGGCGGCATGACCAGCCATGCCGCCGTCGTGGCGCGCGGCATGGGCAAGCCCTGCGTCTGCGGCGTCACCGACCTTGTGATCGACCCGCACGAGCGGGTCATCACGGCCGGCGGGCATCGCGTCGGCGAGGGCGACATGCTCACCATCGACGGCTCGGCCGGCCTCGTGATGATGGGCAAGGTGCCGACCGTGGACCCCAAGCTCTCGGGCGACTTCGCGACGCTGATGACCTGGGCCGACGCCGTGCGGCGCCTGAAGGTGCGGGCGAACGCCGAGACCCCCCTCGATGCGCGGACGGCGGTGAGGTTCGGCGCCGAGGGCATCGGGCTCTGCCGCACCGAGCACATGTTCTTCCAGCAGGAGCGCATCGTCGCGATGCGCGAGATGATCCTGGCCGAGAACGAGGAGGGGCGGCGGCGCGCGCTCGCCAAGATCCTGCCGATGCAGCGGGCCGACTTCGTCGAGCTGTTCGAGATCATGGCGGGCAAGCCCGTGACGATCCGCCTGCTCGATCCGCCGCTTCACGAGTTCCTGCCGCATCAGGAGGAGGAGTTCGCCGAGGTCGCCAAGGCCGCGGGCGTCAATGTGCGCCGCGTGCGCCGCCGCGTGGCCGAGCTTCGCGAGTCGAACCCGATGCTGGGGCTGCGCGGCTGTCGCCTCGGCATCCTCTTCCCCGAGATCTACGAGATGCAGGCGCAGGCGATCTTCGAGGCGGCAATCGAGGTCGAGAAGAGCAGCGGGTCGACGGTGATCCCCGAGATCATGGTGCCATTGGTCGCGACCGCGCGCGAGCTCGAGATCCTGAAGCGCCGGATCGAGCAGGTGGCCAAGCAGGTAGGCGAGGGCCGGCCGACGAGCCTGACCTACCATGTCGGCACGATGATCGAGCTGCCCCGTGCGGCGCTGCGCGCCGACGGGATCGCCGCGCATGCCGAGTTCTTCAGCTTCGGCACGAACGACCTCACGCAGATGACCTTGGGCATCTCCCGCGACGATGCGGGCAGCTTCCTCGATCCCTATCTGCGCGCCGACATCTTCAAGGGCGATCCGTTCCAGACCCTGGACCAGGACGGGGTGGGCGAGCTCGTTCGGCTCGCCGTGGAGCGCGGCCGGGCAACGCGCCCCGACATCAAGCTCGGCATCTGCGGTGAGCATGGCGGCGATCCGGCGACGATCCGCTTTTGCGAGAGCGTCGGGCTCGACTACGTCTCCTGCTCGCCCTACCGGGTTCCGATCGCGCGGCTCGCTGCCGCCCAGGCGGCGCTCGCCGAGCCCGAGCGGGATTGAGCGCGGGGGCAGCGAGCCTCGAGGCGCTCAAGGCCGGCGGCAAGCCGGCCGTCGCCCGTGCCTTCGCGGCGCTCGAGGCGGCACCGGAGGACGAGGCGACCCTGACGCTGCTCGATGCCGCCTATGCGAGCCCGACCGCTGCCGTGGTCGGGCTCACCGGGCCGCCCGGCGTGGGCAAGTCCACGCTCGCCTCGGCCCTGATCGACGCGGCGCGGCGGCGTCACCGCACGGTCGGCGTGATCACCGTCGATCCCTCCTCGAGGCGGACGGGCGGCGCCATCCTGGGCGACCGAACGCGCCTTCGCCTCGACCCCGAGGACGACGGCGTCTTCGTGCGCTCGATGGCAGCCCGCGCGCGGCTGGGCGGGCTCGCCGACCTTTGTCCCGCCGGCACCTGCCTGCTGCGCGCGCTTTTCGATCTCGTCCTGATCGAGACCGTGGGCGTCGGGCAGTCCGAGACCGACATCGGCGATCTCGCCGACACGGTCGTCTTGGCGATCCAGCCGGCGTCCGGCGACAGCCTCCAATATCTGAAAGCCGGGATCGCGGAGATCCCCGACATCGCGGTCGTCACCAAGGCCGATCTGGGTGTCATCGCCGAGCGGGCGGCGCGTGAGGCAAGCGCCGCCTTGCGCCTCGTCGGCAGGCACGCGGCCGCCGTCCACCTGATCACGGCGACGACCGGGCAGGGCGTGGAAGAGCTTCTGGACGCCATCGACGATCACGGGCGCCGGCTCGCGCAGAGCGGCGAGCTCGAAGAGCGCCGCGCGCGGCAGGCGGCCAGCTGGGTCGAGCGCTCGCTCGCCCTGGAGGTGGGAAGAAGGGGCCTGGCGCGTGCGGCTGCAGGCTCTGACGGCGTGGCGCCTCGGCCGGGCGTCTCGCCGTTCCGACACCTGGCGACCATTCTTCGACGCCTCGACGGGCCTTGATCAGAGGCGCATCCAGGGATCAGAGGCGCATCCAGGAAGGCGGCTCGGGGATCAGCGTGGCCTCGCCGCAGGTCAGGGTGGGCGCGCCCTCCGGGCCCGCCAGCGCATCGAGGCGAAGCAGGGCCAGACCGCGGTCGCCACAGGCGCTGCGCATGTCACCCACGTCCCGATCGCCTGCGAGAACGGGGGAGCCCGGGGTCGGGACGGCCCCGATCACGCGGACCGGCATCAGACGCTTGCGCACCAGCGCCCGGTGCTTGGTCCGCGCCGTGAGCTCCTGCCCGACATAGCACCCCTTGTCGAAGTCGACGCCATGCAGCTCCTCGAAGTTGCTCTCGAGGAGAAGCGAGCGCTCGGGCACGAGGTCGCGGCTGCCGTCGGGCACGCCCAGGCCCAGCCGCAACCGGTCGAGATCCCTCCAATCGCCGGCACCGATGCCGAGCCGGCTCAGCTCCGCCTCGACGGCCTCGGCCGGTCCGACGATCCGGCAGCCGAGCTCGGCCAGCCTGGGATCGACGCAGATGGCAAGCTCACCCGCGGCACGCGCGGCGCCCGCCTCGCTCGCGAGACCGAGCCGGGCCGCCGCCGTGTCGCCCACGACGGCCACGACATCGTAATCGGCGCTGAGGTCGACGATCTCGACCTTGGCCCGGAGGCGGTACATCTGGAGCCGGCGGGTCAGCTCCGGGAGCCGCGCTGCCTCCGTGTCAAGGAGGATGGAATCGCCCCGGGCGAGAAGCAGGAAGTCGAAGAGATATTTTCCCTGCGGGGTCAGCAAGGCCGCATAGGCCGCCCGATCCGGCGCCACCCGGCTGACATCGCTGCTGACCAAGCCCTGCAGAAAGCCCACGGCGTCCGGCCCCTCCACGGCGAGCACGCTTCGGTCGCCCAGGCGGACGAAGCACGGATCGGGTTCCCTTGTGCCAACATTCATGCAGATCGCCCTCCATCCCGCTGCCACGTGGTGACCCCTTCTCTTCCAGGCAAGAGGGCAGGCAAGAGGGCAAGCCGAGGCTGTCATCGCCGGCTGGAGATGCTAGAAGAGGGAACAGGTCGTCGGCCGAGCCGTTGAGTCCAAAACGCCGATATTGTATCGAAGAACCAGGGTCACTTCCGTTGGATAGGAATGACCGCCGGCCATAGCTCGGCCCAAGCAACGAGGAAAGATCGCTGTCAGCTCGTCTTGTCGTCGTTTCGAATCGCGTGACACCACTGTCCGGTCGACGGGCAGCGTCCGCTGGGGGACTCGCGGTCGGTGTCCTTTCGGCTCTCGAGGACGTAGGAGGGGTCTGGTTCGGATGGAGCGGCGACGTCGTGGACGGCAGGCTCGGCCAGCCGCGGACCGTGCAGAGCGGCAGGGTCAGCTACGTCCTGACAGGGCTTACTCAGGATGAGCTGGCCGGCTACTACGCAGGCTTCGCCAACCGCACGCTCTGGCCCTTGTTCCACTATCGGCTCGATCTGACCACGTTCGAGCATGACTGGTGGGCGACCTACAGGCGCGTCAATCAGCGATTCGCGGAGGAGCTGGCGCCGCGCCTGCGCCCGGACGATCTCGTCTGGATCCACGACTATCACCTGATCCCCATGGCGACCGAGCTCCGCCGGCTCGGCGTTCAGAACCGCATCGGGTTCTTTCTCCACATTCCCTTCCCGGCGGCGCAGGTCATCATCAACATGCCCTGGCACCGCCAGATCGTGGCCGACCTTTGCGCCTACGACGTGCTGGGCTTTCAGACGGCGATCGACCTGCAGCAGTTCAAGGACTACGTCGCGCGCGAGCTCAGCGGCGACGTCGATGCGGGAAGCGAGATCCGCGCGCTCGGCCGCCGGCTGCACGGCACGGCCTGCCCGATCGGGATCGACGTGGACGAGATGCGCCGCCTCGCCGCCTCGCCGGAGGCCGAGCGCGCAAGGCAGCGGCTGCGCTCGACCCTGCACGATCGCACGCTGATCTTCGGCGTCGACAGGCTCGACTACACCAAGGGCATTCCCGAGCGCCTGCGTGCCTTCGAGGTGCTCCTGACGGACAATCCCGAGCATCGCCGCAACGTCACCTTCCTCCAGATCTCGGCGCCGAGCCGCGAGGACGTGCCCGAGTACCGCGAGATCAGGACCGACGTCGAGCAGCTGTCCGGGCATATCAACGGGCGGTTCGGCGACGCCGACTGGACGCCGCTGCGCTACATCAACCGTGCCTATACGCGACGCCAGCTGTCCGGCTTCTACAGGCTCGCGCGGGTCGGGTTCGTCACCCCTTTGCGCGACGGGCTCAACCTCGTCGCCGAGGAGTATGTGGCGGCGCAGGATGAGCAGGATCCGGGCGTCCTCGTGATCTCGCGCTTCGCCGGGGCCGCGTCGATCCTGACCGGCGCCCTCATCGTCAACCCCTACGATCCCTACGACGTCGCCGGCGCCCTTCATCGAGCGCTCACCATGTCGCTCGAGGAGCGTGTCGACCGCATGCAGACCCTGGCGCACGCGGTGCGCCAGAACGACATCACCGCGTGGCGCAGGCGCTCGCTCTACTATCTGGCCGGCGAGGGCCTGGACTAGGGGCGCTCCTGTCAGACTGTCGTCAGTGGCTCGGCGCGGCCCAGGACACGACACGCGTACGGTCGAGCGTTTGGCCATCGATGGCGACGCCGAGCCCGGGCCCCGCGGGCAGGGCGCAGACCGGGGCGGCAAAATCCGCGGGCGCGCCGCCGATCAGCTCGGCAAAGAGCGGGCTCTCGTCGAACTGCAGCTCGAGACGCTCGAAGCCGGCCAGCGCAGCCGACAGATGAAGGCTCGCGGCATGGGCGATCGGACCCGATGGATTGTGCGGGGACACAGCCACGCCGTGCAGGTCGAGCGCCGTGCCGATCGCCAGCATCGGCGCGATGCCGCCAGCATATTTGGCGTCCGGCATCGCGACGTCATAGGCGCCGGCCTCGGCATAGGGTGCGAAGGCCTCGACCCCGACGCCATGCTCGAGGCCGGCAAGTCGGATGCCCAGGCCATTCGCGCGTTGCCGGAGGCGGGCGATCTCGACGATGGTCTCGCTGCTCTCCGGGATGGGGCACTCGATCCAGTCGGGACGGTGCTCGGCCGCGGCGTCGATCATCAAGGCGGCACCTTCGGGGTCGAAGCGCCAGTGACAGTCGACGCGAAGACGCGGCTCGGGACCGATCGCCTGGCGTACCGCCGCGATGCGGGCGAGCCCCGCGCCGAGGCGCGAGGCGAAGTCCGGCGATGCGGGCAGGACGTCGCGCACCTCGTCGAAGGGTGCGATCTTGAAGACCTCGAAATCCGCGCGACATGGCCAGGCGGGCGCGGCGGGCGAATCCCTCGGGGCTCCGGTCGGTCGTGCCGCGATTGATGTTGGCGTATGCCGGGATCAGCCGCAGCGGCGTGTCGGTAAGCAGGGCTGCGAGCGGCAGCTCCTGGCGCCGGGCCTCGATGTCCAGCAGCGCCGTGTCGAGGGCGGACACGATAGCGGCGTCGGCCAGCACCGGCGCCGTGCCGGTCCAGGGCGCCTCGGGCGTGCCTTGCGGCTGACGGGCGAGAAGCTGCGGCACCAGCCGATCCGCCGCCTCCCGCAGCCCGGGAGCCTGATCGGCCAGCGTGGCCTCGCCAAGGCCGACCAGGCCGTCGGACGTCTCGAGGGCAAGGATCGTCCACACGGTCCGAGGCGTCACCTCGATCTCGTGGAAGGCGACCCTGGTGATGAGTGATCGTGACGTCATGCCGGCCAGCTGCTCCCTTGGGCGTTCGTCGCCGCCTGAGATAGCGGACGCGTCGCGCGACGTCGACGCGCGACGTCGCGAGGATCTAGCCCTTCACCGCGCCGGCGGTCATTCCGCTGATCAGGAACTTGCGGACGAGGACGGAGAAGATCAGCACCGGGAGCATGACCATGGTGCCGCCCGCCGCGATCTTGCCCCACTCCCAGCCCTCGTAGTTCATGAAGTTCACCACCGCCACCGGCGCCGTCATGGCGTTGGTGCGGGTGAGGATCAGGGCAAAGAAGAAATCGTTCCAGGAGTAGAGGAAGCAGAGGATCGCCGTTGCGGCGAGACCGGGCCCGGAGATGGGCAGGATGATCTTCGTGAAGCCCTGCCAGAGCGAGGCGCCGTCGATCCAGGCGGCCTCCTCGAGAGACCGCGGGCAGGCGTCGAAGAAGCCCCGCATCAACCACACCACGAGCGACAGGTTGAAGGTGAGATAGATGATGATGAGGCCCGTCAGGGTGTCGAGCAGCTCGAGGTGGCGGTAGACGAGGAAGTAGGGGATCGTGAAGGCGATCGGCGGCGCCATGCGCGAGGCCAGGATCAGGAGCGAGAGGCTGCCCTCGCTTTTGATCGTCGCGCGCGAGAGGGCGTAGGAGCCGGGCACGCCCAGGACGAGGGCCAGCAGGGTCGAGACCGTGCTGGCGATGGCGCTGTTCTCGAAGGCGTGGCGGAACTGGTCGTCCCAAAGCGCCTTGTAGTTGGCCAGGGTCGGCGTGAAGAGGAGGGTTGGAGGCCAGGCGAAGATGGCCTCGTCCGTCTTGAAGCTCATCACGACGAGCCAGAGGAACGGAAAGAGGATCAGGAGAACCAGCACCACGACGAGCGCGTGAAGGGCAGGGCGCTCCCACGACCTGGCATAGACGAAGGGATCACTCGCCATGCTGCCCCCAGCCCACCATGCGGATGATTCCCCAGCTCAGCAGCAGCGTGAAGACCACCAGCACCATGGTGATGGCGCTCGAGTAGCCGAGATAGCTGAAGTTGAAGGCCTGGATGAAGCTGTAATAGTTGGTGACCTCGGTCACCGTGCCCGGGCCGCCGTCGGTCAGGATGTAGATCAAGGGAAAGGCCTTGATGCTGTCGATCAGACGAAAGAGGCCGGCGACCAGAAGCACGCCCTTGAGGTAGGGCAGGGTGACGTACCAGGTCATCTGCAGCGCGTTGGCGCCGTCGATGCGGGCGGCGTCCACATACTCCTCCGGCATCATCTGCAGGGCTGCGAGGATCATCAGCATCGTGAAGGGGAACCACTCCCAGGTGTCCGCGATGATGATCGCCGTCAGCGCCCAGTGGGCGCTGGTGATGAGGGAGGGGACGTCCCAGCCGAGCTCGCCGAAGAGCCACCAGAGCGGGCTGATGTCGGGCGTGTAGAGCACCTTCCAGATGATCGCGACGACGATCGGCGGCAGCACCATCGGGATCAGGAAGACCGTGCGCAGAGCCTGCAGGACCTTGGCGCGCACGTTCAAGAGAAGGGCGAAGCCGAAGCCCAAGGCGAGCTGCAGGCCCACCGTCCAGAAGGAGAGCTTCGCCTGCGTCCACAAGGAGTCGTGCAGGCGCTGGTCCTGAAGAAGGAGGCGGTAGTTCGCGAGCGGTGTCGAGAAGTCCCAGGCCGTCTCGGGCCGGGTCAGGCTGAGGGGGGTGAAGCTCGTGACGAGGAGGTAGAGGGTCGGCAACAGCGTGACGACCATGAGCACGGCCAGGGTCGGCAGCAGCAGACGCCAGGTGAATCGGCGCCGCTCGGCGGCAAAGGACACCGCCGGGCGGTCACCTGGGCCGGCCTGCCGGCCCAGGGTGAGCGTGCTCATGGAGGTCCCGGTCTCGCGCTCAGAGCTTCACGCCGGCCTTCTTCAGGTCCTCGATCGCCTGCTGCTGGGCAAGCTTGAGAGCGGCCGGGGCGTCGTCCTGGCCGGTGGCGATGCGCTCGATCGCCTTGTTGATCTTGTCGCCGACCTGCGGGAACACGGGCACCGTGCGGTACTTCATGTAGCCACCCTTGCCGCCCAGCTCGAGCACCTGGAGATAGAGCGAGGCAACGTCCTGACCGTTGAGGGTCATGGCCTTCTTGTAGTCGGGATCCTGGATGATCGAGCGGCGACAGACCGCCGAGTAGCCCTTCTCGAGCGCGATGCGGCGCAGGTTCTGCTTGCTCATCGCCCACTTGATGAACTCCCAGGCGGCCTCCTTCTGCTTGGCGCCCGCTGGGATGCCGTAGCCATGGCTGTTCGAGCCCGGGAAGTTGCCCGCGGGCCCGCTGGGCATCAGCGCGTAGCGGACCGTCTCCTTGACCTTGCTCTCGGGATCCTTGGCAAGAGGCGTCAGCCAGCCGATCGCCTGCGTGCGGATGTTCGCCCGCCCCGCCAGCTGGGCGCGCATGGCCTGGTCGTCGGTGTAGGAGAGCACGCCCGAGGGAGCGTATTTCGAAAGGAGGGTCGTGTAGTAGTCGGCTGCCTTGGCGGCCTCCGGCGTGTCGAGGGTCGGCATGAGGTCACCGGGCGGATCGCGGAAGACCGTGCCGCCATAGCCCATGAGGAACGGGATCCACTCCCAGTGGTGCAGCTTGTCATTGACATAGGCTGCGACGCCCTCCTTGCGGTGCGTCTCCTTGCAGACCTGCATCAGCTCGTCGAAGGTGGTCGGCATCTTGAGGCCGGCCTTGTCGAGCAGGTCGCCGCGCGCCGCCGCCATGATCATGGCGCCGGCCTCCCAGGCAAAGCCGTAGGTGGCGCCCTTGGAGTCGACGAGCGAGCTCTGCGCGCCGCTGACGAAATCCTTCGCGTCCCAGTCGGCGGGCGTCATGTTCGGATCGTTGATGAAGGGATCGAGCGGCGCCATCCAGCCGGCGCCGATCCAACGACCGGTATAGATGAAGGTGATGTTGCAGAAATCGTAGGCCGAGCCCTTCGTCGAGAGCTCGAGATCCATGCGCTGGTTGTAGACAGGAAAAGCCTGAAGGTCGAGATTGACCTTCATGCCGCTCTGTTCCTCGAACTCGGGGATGTAGTCCTTGATGTATGTCTGAAAGACATGCTGGAAGCAGGAGCCGTTGAGCGTCACGCCGGCGAATTTCTTCGATTGACCGAGCACGGCCGGTGCCCGCAATCCGACGGCCAATGCCGCCGAGCCGTAGAGCGCGCCCTCGAGCAGACGCCGGCGATGCAGCGTCGCAGCCTTGAACGTCGCTCCGGCAGAGCTGTGCCGATCAGCAGCCATTGATCGCCTCCCAAGGGCCCCTGGCGTCCGAGCAGGGACGTTTGTTGTTGCCTGATCGATGACCCATGTTACAGGATGGTCGCGTTAACGCAACGCTCACTTTGATGGATCGCGACAACAATGCAGGGGGGCGGCCATGGATAGCGGCGCATCGGTGCCGGGCCGGAGCCGGCCGCGGCTCGCCGACGTGGCCGCGCGCGCCGGCGTCTCCATCAACACCGTGTCGCGTGCGCTGCGCGCGCCGCACACGGTGCGCCCGCAGCTTCGCAAGCAGATCGAGGCGGTCCTCGAGGAGCTCAACTACGTGCCCAACCGGCTGGCCGGAGGGCTTGCGGGCTCGAGCACCAGCGTCGTCGGCGTTGTGGTGACCTCCCTCTTCTATTCGGAGTTCGCTGCCACCATCGATGCGATGCAGGAGCGGCTGGCGGGCGCGGGCCTCAGCCTGATGCTGGGCAACAGCCGCTACGACCCCGACGAGGAGCTGCTGCTGGTCCGGGCGATGCTGAGCTGGAGGCCGGCGGCCCTGGCCTTGGTCGGTGTCGATCACCACCCGCGGGTGCGGGAGCTGCTGCGTGCGGCCGACGTGCCGGTGGTCGAGATCTGGGATGCCGGGTCCGACCCCATCGATTCGGCCGTCGGCATGGATCACCTGGCGACCGGCCGCCTCCAGGCGGAGCATCTCTATGAGCGGGGCTTCCAGCGGATCGCCTTTCTGGGCAGCACGCGCGAGCACGACTATCGCGCCCAGAAGCGGCGCGACGGCTACGCCCAGGTGGTGGCCGAGCGCGACCTTCACGACCCTATCGTGGCGACGGCGCCGGTCGGCGGGACGCCCGACCTCGGCGAGCGCCTTCTGGGCGAGCTGCTGGCCCGCGAGCCCGACGTCGATGGGATCGTCTGCAACGGCGACGTGATCGCGCTGGGCGTGCTGCGGGGCCTGCGGCGCCGCGGCCGGACGGTGCCGGACGAGATCGGTGTGGTGAGCTTCGGCGACGCCGAGGCTGCGACCTGCGTCGTGCCCACGCTCACGACCATTCGCCCGCCGCGCGCGGATGTCGGGCGGATCGCCGCCGCGACACTTCTGGCGCGTATCGATGGTGAGCCGCCGCGGCGTGTCGTTCTCCCGGTCGAGCTGATCGAGAGGGGAAGCACGGCGCGCGCGTGACAGAGCATTCTCGAAGGGAGACTTGATGATGCGGTTAATGCGAGCCCTTGCCCTCGCTCTTGTCGGCGCCGTCATGATGTGGAGCGCCGGACCGGCCGACGCCGCCTTTCCGGAAAAGCCTATCCGGGTGATCGTGCCTTTCGCCCCCGGCGGCCGCACCGACACCGTGGCGCGCCTCCTGGCCAAGCAGATCGAGGAGCAGAAGCTGCTGCCGCAGCCGCTCGTCATCGTCAACATGGCTGGCGCCGGCGGCGCCGTCGGGGGACGCGCCGTCCTCACTGCCGAGCCCGACGGCTACACTATCCTGCACTGGCACTTCCAGATGCTCATCGCGAATGCCATGGGCATTGTCCCGTTCGGCCCGGACGATTTCGTCTCGCTGGGATTCGCCGGCGGCGGCAGCCCCGTCTGGACGGTGCGCAAGGACAGCGGGATCGAGACGCTCGCGCAGCTGGTCGCGAAGCTCAAGGCCAAGCCGGACAGCATGGTCGAGGCCATCGGCATCGGCAGCATTCCGCATTTCGTGGGTGCGCTCCTGGCGCAGAAGGCCGGCTTTGAGACCCGCAAGGTCCAGGCGCCGAGCGGTGCCGATCGCCTGAAGCTGATCGCCGGCGGCAATGCCGACATCTCCCTCTTCGCCGCCTCCGAGTACCTCGGCTTCCGCGACGTCGGTCCCGGGCTCCGGGCGCTCGTCTATTTTGGCGCCCAACGGCTGCCTCAGCTCCCCGATGTGCCCACCGCCAAGGAGCTCGGCTACGACGTGGTCTGGAACAATCCCAACTGGTGGCTCGCACCCAAGGGCACGCCGGTCGACCGCCAGAAGATCCTGGCCGATGCGCTGCACAAGGCGTTCGAGAGCCAGGCGATCAAGGACTATTTCGCCAACAATGCGCTCGATGACCAATGGACCGACGGCGCCGAGGCGCAGGCCGAGGCCGTGGCGACACTGAAGGATCTGAAGGCCGTCGCGGCGACCATCAAGTGATGGGGGAACCACGCGCCCGCAAAGCCGATCTTGGCTTTGCCCTACTGATCCTGGCCGTGAGCGCCATCGTCTGGTGGGGCACGGCCGGCTTGCCTCCACCGAAGTGGGAGCCGCTCGGCTCCGCTTCGGTGCCCCGTGGCATCGCCGCGGTGATGGCGCTTCTCGCCCTGGCCCTTGCGGGCCAGGCGGCGCTGGCTCTGCGACGGGCGCGGCCGCCTCGGAGCGATGCGAGTGCCGCTGGATCGGCTCCCAACCATTGGGGACGGGCGCTCGCGACCGTCGTCTTGACCGTGCTTTTTGTCGTCGTCATGCAGACCGGCCTGCTCGACTTCCTCTGGGCCGCCACGCTGTTCGTCGCCCTCGTCACCTTGACCCTGGCCAAGCCCTCGCTCCGGGGCGCGCTGATGGCGCTCGCCTTCGCCATTCTGCTCGTGGGCCTCTGCGACGTCGTCTTCACCCATGTCTTCTACGTCGATCTACCCTAGGAGCGGGGAGCGATGATCGAGGCCTTCTTCGGCCTGCTGCATGTCTGGCCGCTCTTCTACCTGGCGATCGGGGTGGCGCTGGGCATCGTCATCGGTGCCATCCCAGGACTTACCGCGTCGATGCTGATCGCGCTGACGCTGCCCCTGACCTTCTCGATGAACAACATCGATTCGATGACCTTGTTGATCGGCGAGTATGTGGGCGGCGTGTCGGGTGGGCTGATCGCGGCGATCCTCCTCAGGATGCCCGGCACGCCCTCCTCCATCATGACCACCTTCGACGGCTACCCCATGGCCCAGAAGGGCCAGGCCGAGCGGGCGCTGAGCCTGGCCATCACCGCCTCGGCCGTGGGAGGCATCATCTCCTGGGTCTTCCTCGCCGCCCTGTCGCCACCGCTCGCCAACCTCGCGCTCAAGTTTGGCCCCTGGGAGTATTTCACGCTGGTCCTGATGGCCTTGATGATGCTCGCCTCCCTGAGTGAGGGCTCGATGCTCAAGGGCCTGATCGCGGGCTGTCTCGGTATGCTCGTGGCAATGCCCGGGATCGACCCGAGCGTCGGCCAGCTCCGCCTCACCTTCGGGCTGCCCGCGCTCGACGGGGGCCTGGCGCTGCTCCCCGTCCTGATCGGCACCTTCGCCATCAGCCAGATCATCAAGGACGTGCTCACCATCTCGCGACCCTTGCCGCGCGTCTCCGTCAGCGGCCGGGCGGTGCGGCCGAGCCTCGGTGACCTGCGGCTTCATGGTGCCAATCTTCTCCGCTCCTCGGTGATCGGCACCTGGGTCGGCCTGCTTCCCGGCATCGGCGGCAACATCGCGGCGATGCTGTCCTACTCCACCGCCAAGAATGTCTCGCGTGAGCCGGAGAAGTTCGGCACCGGCCACGAGCCCGGGGTCATCGCCACCGAGAGCGCCAACAACGCCGCCATCGGCGGCGCCCTCATCCCGCTCATCACCATGGGCATTCCCGGCAGCGTCACCGACGCCATCCTCATCGGCGCGCTGATCATCCACAATCTGCAGCCGGGTCCGCTGCTCTTCACCACCAACCCGGAGGTCGCCTACGGCGTCATCGTCGCCTACCTCGTGGCCAACCTCTTCATGCTGGCGATGATGCTGGTCGCGGTGAGCTGGATCGCCCGTGTCATCTACCTGCCGCGCGCCTATCTGCTGAGCGCGATCCTGCTCTTTTGCGTGATCGGCACCTTCGCTCTCAACAATCGGTACTTCGACATCTGGGTGATGCTCGCCTTCGGCGCCATCGGGTTCGCCCTCGAATGGTGGCGGGTGCCGCTCGGGCCGTTCGTGATCGGCTTCGTCCTAGCACCGATTGCCGAGGAGCAGCTCAGGTCGGCGCTGATGGCATCCGGCGGCGACGTGCTGGCCCTGTTCCATCGCCCCTTTGCCACCGTCTTCCTTCTGATCTCCTTGCTCACCCTCGCCTGGCCATTTCTCCGCAGCCGCAGGGTGTCGAGCGCCGGCGCTGCGGAGACCTTGGAGACGTCATGACCGACCGCCCCAACATCATCCTCATCATGACCGACCAGCAGCGCTACGACAGCATCAGCGCGCTGGGCTTTCCCTATATGACGACGCCCAATCTCGACCGGCTCGTCCGGGAGGGGGTGACGCTCACCAACTGCCACATCACGGCCGCCTCCTGCGTGCCGTGCCGGGCGAGCCTCTTCAAGGGCTACTATCCGCACACGACCGGCGTGCTGAGGAACGGCCAGCCCTGGGGGCGGACCTGGGTCGAGAGCCTGGCGGCGGCGGGCTATCGCTGCGTCAATGTCGGCAAGATGCACACCATTCCCTATGACGCCGACGCCGGCTTCCATGAGCGTTACGTGGTCGAGAACAAGGACCGCTACATGGAGGGACGCTGGTATTTCGACGAGTGGGACAAGGCGCTGGCGGCGCACGGCCTGAAGAAGCAGCAGCGCGAGCTCTACCGCCAGCGGGCGGACTATCGGGAGCGGCTGGGGGCGTTCGACTGGGAGCTGCCCGAGCATCTCCACTCGGACATGTTCGTCGGCAACATGGCCAAATGGTGGGTCGACACCTATCCCGTGACCGAGCCGCTCTTCCTCCAGGTGGGCTTCCCGGGCCCGCATCCGCCCTACGATCCGATCCCGCGCTACGCCGAGCCCTATCTCGCCCGCAACGATCTGCCGGTTCCGTCCCCGAGTGCGGAGGAGCTGGACGCGCTGCCGCCGCCGCTGAAGGAGAAGCGCCAGCACGACGTCGAGGTCGACCACGATTTGGTCGTGTGGAGCCTCGACCCGCGGCCCGACCAGCTTCACCGCATGTGGGCGAACTACTGCGCCAACGTGACGATGATCGACGAGAAGATCGGTGAGCTGCTCGAGTCGCTGCGCGCGCGTGGCTATCTCGACAACGCGGTGGTCTTCTTCTGCTCCGACCACGGGGACTGCATGGGCGACCACGGGCTCATCCAGAAATGGTCGATGTACGAGGAGGTCACGCGAAGCCCGGTCATCGCCTGGTCGCCGGGCCGATTTGCCGGCGGCACTGCAGGTGGGGGGCCTCTGCCAGCTCTTCGACCTGGGGCCGACGATCCTGGAGCTTGCCGGCGTCGAGGTGCCGGAGAGCTTCGAGGCCCGATCGCTGCTCGACGCGCTCGAGGGTCGCCCCTGGGAGCCCCGCGATCTCGTGTTCTGCGAGCAGGCAGGCGACGTCAACCTGACCGGCTCGGAGCTCATCACGATGGTCCGCTCGTCCCGGCACAAGCTCGTTCATTTCAAGGGCCAGGCCTATGGCCAGCTCTTCGATCTCGAGGAGGATCCCAAGGAGACGCGCGATCTCTGGGGCAGCCCCGCGCACGAGCCGGTGAAGCGGGCGCTGCTCGATGCGTTGCGGGACTGGCTGATCGAGAGCGGCTACCGGACCCGCGACTGGGCGGCCGAGTTCCGGTGACGGGCCGGCCGGCCGGCCGCCCGGCCCATGGCAGAGAAGTGATGGCCGAGACATAGACGGCGGTTATGGAGATGCTCTCGGAATGCAGTTGTAAGAATGCCGAGAGCATGAGAGGGTCGAGCAGCTCGAGACAATGCCGACCGTTGCCCGAGATCAGGCCTCGGGCACGGATCGGCGTGAGAGCGGGAGGCAACGAACAATGGTCGCAACACGCTACGTGACGCGCCGCAGGCTGCTCGAGGCCGGCGCGGCGCTGGGGACCACGGCCCTCGTGCTGCCGGGCAGGGCGCCGGCCCAGGGCGGTGCCAAGCCGCTTCAGGGGACGACGCTCAACGTGTCGTGCTGGAGCGGCACCTACCCCAAGCTGCTGTCGGAGTATATTCCTGAGTTCGAGGAGCAGACCGGCGCCAAGGTCAACTACGACACGCCGGGCTTCCCGGTCTACAACCAGCGTGCCGACCTCGAGCTGTCGACCCACGGGTCGGCCTTCGACGTGCTCAACATCACCTTCATCTATGTGGGCCGCTGGATCGGCGCCGGCTGGTTCGTGCCGCTCGAGCCCTATCTCGAGGACCCTGCCAAGACACCGGCCGACTGGGGCCCCGACGACTTCATCCCGGGAGCGATCGGCCCGCTGAAGAACGGCAAGGGTCAGATCTTCGGCATCCCCTGGGTGGCCGACGCCTCCGTTGCCGTGTCGGCGCGGCACGACCTCCTCGAGGCTGCCGGCATCGACATGCCCAAGACGTTCGATGAGATGGTGGCGATGCTGAAGGCCGTGAACGGCAAGCAGGGCGTCGCCGGCTACGTCAACGAGAACCATCACGGCTGGTCCTGGATCCCCTATCTCCAGGGCTTCGGCGGCAATGTCTTCCGCAATCCGCCGGACGACGTGATGCCGACGCTGGACACGCCCGAGGCGATCGAGGCGGCCGAGTGGTATGCCCAGATCCTGCGCAACTACAGCCCGGACGGCATCCTCTCCTACACCTACGACCAGGCTGTGCAGTCCTTGAAGGCGGGTAGGGCCAACTACTGCACGCACAGCATCGCGTTCCTGGGACCGGTGGGCAAGCCGCCGAGCAAGGCGGCGCCGACGACGGCCTACTCGATGATGCCGGCCGGACCCGCCGGCTCCTTCCCGGGAACGGCCTCGCACGGTTGGGGCATTCCGACGGGTGCCAAGAACAAGGACGCGTCCTGGGCGTTCATCAAGTGGGCGACCTCCAAGGAGATGTTCCGGCGGCTTCTGGTGGAGAAGTCCTATGGCTCCATCACGCGCAAGTCCCTGACCGAGACGCCGGAGTTCAAGAATATCATGACGATCAACGGCTATGACGTCGGCAAGATGTTCGTGGACGTGCTCAATCTGGCGGGAAGCAACAACTACATGGCCTACCGCACCGTGTCCGCGTTTCCGCAGGCGGACCAGCAGATCAACAAGGCGATCGAGATCATCACGACCCAGCAGATGTCGGCCAAGGAAGCCATGAAGCGGGCGCAGGAGGGAACGATCGCCGACATCAAGCGGGCCGGCATCAAGCTCTGAGAGGATGACGGCCGCAAGCTGACGAAACGGTGAAGGAGAGCAGGGAGCGATGACCGCCACGAGCTACATCACACGCCGCCGGCTGATCCAGGGCACGGCGGCGTTGGGGGCGGTATCGCTTGCCCTGCCGGGCAAGGCGCCGGCGGCGGCTGGAGGAAAGTCACTCGCCGGCACCACTCTCAACGTCTCGACCTGGAGCGGACCGTACACACGGTGGCTTCCAGACTATATTCCCGAGTTCGAGGAGCAGACGGGCGCCCGGGTCAACTATGAGAGTCCGGCGCTACCCATCTACAACCAGCGCGCGGATCTCGAGCTCTCGACACACGGTTCGTCCTACGACGTCCTGAACGTCACCTTCATCTACAGCAGCCGTTGGATCGGGGCAGGCTGGCTGACGCCCCTTGATCCCTTCATCGACGATCCGGCGAAGACACCTGCTGACTGGAATGCAGGCGACTTTCTCGCGGGCGCCTCCGTGCCGATGCGGGGCGGCGACGGCAAGCTCTTCGGCATTCCCTGGATCGCCGACACCTTCATGGCAGGTTGCTCGCGCTACGATCTTTTCGAGAAGGCCGGCATCGGGCTGCCCGACAGCTTCGACGCGATGGAGCCGGCGATGAAGGCCGTCAGTGGCAAGGAGCATGTCGCCGGCTACGTATCCACGAACCACTATGGGTGGAGCTTCGTGCCCTGGCTGATGGGCTTCGGCGGCAAGGTCTTCCGCGACCCGCCGCACGACCTCACGCCGATGCTCGATACGCCGGAAGCCGTTCACGCGGCGGATTTCTTCGCCAACCTGCTGATAAGCTATGGGCCGGACGGGGTTCTCTCCTATGACGACAATCAGCTGACAGAGGCGCTGAAGATGGGGCGTATCAACTACGCCAACACCTCTCAGGCCTTCATCACCCAGCTTGGAGCCCCCGGCAGCCGTGTCGCCGAGACCTGTGGCTTCGCGCTCTTTCCGAAGGGGCCGGCCGGCCGTTTCCCGGGTGTGGCGTCGCACGGCTGGGGCATTCCAATCGGCTCCAAGAACAAGGATGCTGCCTGGCAGTTCATCGTCTGGGCGATGAGCAAGGACCTGCTCAGGCGCATGTTGGTGGAGAAAGGCTACGGCTCGATCACCCGCCGGTCTCTCGTCGAGGGGGAGGAGTTCAAGAAGGCTATGACGATCAACGGGGTCGATGTGGCCAGGCTCTATATCGACACGATCGACCTCGCGGCCGGTGGCTACATGAAATACCGGACGGTCAGCGTCTATCCGCAGGTGGACAAGCAGCTCGACATCGCGATTCAAAATATCGGCTCGCAGCAGATGTCGGCCAAGGAAGCCATGAAGAAGGCGCAGGAGGCTTCGATCGCCGAGATCAAGCGCGCCGGCATCAAGCTTTGAGCGAGAGCAACGCAGCCCGCGCGATGAGCGCACCACAGAAAAAGGGAGGGAACGAACGATGACCACGACACGCTACGTCACCCGCCGCCATCTCATCGGCAGCACGGCAGCCCTGGGCGCCGCCACATTGATCCTGCCCGGCAAGGCGCCGGCGCAGACCACGGGCAAGTCGCTCAAGGGGACGACGCTCAACGTCTCCTGCTGGAGCGCGCCCTATCCCAAATGGCTTGCCGACTACATTCCCGAGTTCGAGGAGCAGACCGGCGCCAAGGTCATCTACGAGACGCCGTCCTTCCCGATCTACAACCAGCGCATCGATCTCGAGCTGTCGACCGGCGGCTCGGCCTATGACGTCCTCAACATCACCTTCATCTACACCAGCCGCTGGATCGGCGCCGGCTGGTTCAGCCCGCTCGAGCCCTTCATCGACGATCCGGAGAAGACGCCGGCGGGGTGGGATGCCAGCGACTTCCTCGCCGGCGTGACGGCTCCGATGAAGGACAAGAACGGCAAGCTCTACGGCATCCCGTGGATCGCCGACTGCTTCATGGCGGGCTGCTCCCGCTACGACATCTTCGAGAAGGCGGGCGTCAAGCAGCCCGACACCTTCGACGAGGTGGTGCCGGCGATGAAGGCCATCAACCGCAAGAACGGGATCCCGGCCTACGCGGCCGAGAACCACTATGGCTGGACCTTCATTCCCTGGCTCATGGGCTTCGGCGGCAAGGTGCTCCGCGATCCGCCCGACGACGTGATGCCGGTCCTGGATTCGCCCGAGGCGATCGAGGCCGCGGACTTCTACGCGAAGCTGCTGACCGGCTATGGCCCCGACGGCATTCTCGCCTACACCTACGATCAGGTGGTGGCGATGCTGAAGGCGGGCCGCCTCAACTACAGCACCAACAACCAGGCCTTCCTGGTGCAGATGGGCGCTGCCGACAGCAAGGTCGCCCAGACCTGCAACTTCTCGCTGTTCCCCAAGGGTCCGGCCGGCCGCTTCCCGGGCGTTGCGTCGCATGGCTGGGGCATCCCCGCCGGCTCCAAGAACAAGGACGCCGCCTGGCAGTTCATCGTCTGGGCGATGAGCAAGGACCTCATCAAGCGGATCATGGTCGAGAAGGGCTACGGCTCGGTGACCAGGCACTCCGTGATCGACACCCCGGAGTTCAAGAAGAAGATGACGATCAACGGGGTCGACGTCGCCAAGCTCTACGTCGACACGATCGATCTCGCGGCGAGTGGCTACATGAAGTACCGCACCGTGAGCGTCTATCCTCAGGTCGACAAGCAGATCGACATCGCGATCCAGAACATCGGCTCGCAGCAGATGTCGGCCAAGGACGCGATGAAGAAGGCGCAGGAGGCCTCGATCGCCGAGATCAAGCGCGCCGGCGTGAAGCTCTAGGACCTTAAGAGGCATGGCTTTCGCGCGCGCACGAAGCTGGGAGGAGGGGCGCCGCCGGGCGTTCCTCCTCGGCCTCATGCCGGCGCTCGTGGTGCTCGCCCTGATCACCCTGGCGCCGGCCATCTATCTCGTCGTCACGAGCCTGACCCCGCTCGACCTGACGCGGCCGGCAACGGCGCTCGACTTCAGCGCACCGGCCAGGAACTATGTCGCCGCCTTCCACGACGACCGGTTCTGGAACTCGGTCTGGGTGCAGGTGCGTCTCTCCATCGCCACCGTCGTCCTGCAGCTCGTGATCGGGCTCGGGGTGGCGCTTCTTCTCAATGCGCGCGACCAATTCCTCGAGGCGGTGCGCACCGCCTTCCTGATCCCGATGGTCCTGCCGCCGATCGTCGTCGCCATCGTCTGGAAGGTCCTCTACACGCCCGACATCAGCCCGATGCACCGGGCGCTCTCCTTTCTCGGCATTCCGGTCCATTCGCTCATCACCAATGCGCACACGGCGCTCTGGGCCATCGCGGCGGCGGAGACCTGGGAGTGGTTTCCCTTCACCATGCTGATGGTGCTGGCGGCGCTGCAGATGATTCCGGACGAGCCGATCGAGGCGGCGAAGATCGACGGCGCCAACCGCGCCCAGCTCTTCTGGCACGTGATCATGCCCTACGTGGCACCGACGCTCGTGGTGGCGGGGCTCTTCCGGCTGATCGACAGCATCAAGGCGTTTCCGCTGATCTACATCCTGACCAACGGCGGCCCGGGCACTGCTACCGAGGTCACCAACTATTACGCCTTCGTCGAGGCGTTCAACTTCTCCTATTGGGGCTATGGCAGCGCCATCGCGACCATCATGGTCGTCGGGGTGTTCCTGCTGAGCTGGTTCATTGGGCGACGCACCGAGGGAGCCTTCGATGAGTAGCGCCGCGGGCCGGCTCGACGCGGTGGCAGCGAAGTCGCCCCAGCTCTATTTCGACCGGGCCCGCGCCCGACGGCAGCTCTACATGCGC
This sequence comes from uncultured Alphaproteobacteria bacterium, assembly GCA_963735065.1. GTDB lineage: Bacteria > Pseudomonadota > Alphaproteobacteria > Geminicoccales > Geminicoccaceae > CAVTJL01. Next base: position 632,279 of record CAVTJL010000004.1, read on the forward strand.
GCGGGCGCCCTTGTCCTGCTGATCGTGGTTCTCTTTCCATTTCTGTGGCTCTTGCAGATGTCGTTTCGCAACAATGACGACATCTTCGGCTATCAGCTTCTGTTCACGCCGACGCTCGAGAACTACGAGGCTCTTTGGACCGGCAACTTTCCGGGCTCGTTCTGGGTCAGCGTGGTCACCAGCACGACCTCGACCGCGCTCTCGCTGCTGCTGGGCGTGCCGGCCGCCTACGTGCTGTCGCGCTGGCGGATGCGCGGGCGCCAGCAGATAGCACTTTGGATCCTCGCCACCCGGATGGCGCCGCCGATCGCGTTCACCATCCCCTTCTTCCTCGCCTACCGCTTCCTGGGGCTGATCGACACCATCCCGGGGCTGATCATCATCTACCTCACCTTCAATCTCGCCTTGGTGATCTGGATGATGCGGACCTTCTTCGAGGGCGTGCCGCGGCAGCTGGAGGAGGCGGCGTGGATCGACGGCTGCAGCGTCTGGGGCGCCTTCGTCAGGATCGCCCTGCCGCTGGCGGCACCCGGCCTCGCCGCCACGGCCGTGCTCTGCTTCATCCTGTCGTGGAACGACTTCTTCTATGCCCTGATCCTGACCCGGACGCAGGCGATGACCGCACCCGTCGCGATCGTCAACTTCATGCAATATGAGGGCTGGGAGTGGGGCAAGATCGCCGCCGCCGGCGTGCTCGTGATGCTGCCCGTCGTGATCTTCACGGCGGTGGTGAGGAACTATCTCGTTCGCGGGCTCACCGCGGGCGGGCTCAAGGACTGAGCAACACCAACGCAATCAGGGACTTTGCGCAATGAGTGACCGCAAGCTGGGCTTCATTGGCCTGGGCAACATGGGTGGCGGGATGGTCAAGAGCCTGCTCCGTGCCGGCTTTCCCGTGCAGGTGTTCGACCCGGTGACCCAGCTCGTTCAGGCCGCGGCCAAGGATGGCGCCGTTGCCGCCACCTCGGCGCGCGCGGTGGGGGCTGGCAGCCGCGTCGTGCTGGCGAGCCTGCCGACGCCCCAGGTGGCGGAGGAGGCCGTGCTGGGCCCCGACGGGCTGCGGGAAGGGCTGGAGCCGGGCAGCATCTTCATCGATCTCTCGACGATCGATCCGGGCACCTCGCGCCGCCTTCATGCCGGTCTCGCCGAGAAGGGCGTGCGCATGCTCGATTGCCCGGTCGGCAAGGGCCCGGCCGAGGCGGCCAAGGGCGATCTCACCTTGATGGTGGGTGGCGAGGCCGCGGTGATCGAGGAGGCGAGGGACGTCCTGGACGCTCTCGGCACCGCCCTCTACCACTGCGGACCGGCCGGCAGTGGCGCTGCCGCCAAGCTCGTCAACAATCTCGTCTCCTGTGCCATCTGCGCCCTCAATGCCGAGGCGCTCGTGCTGGCCGCCAAGGCCGGCGTCGACCTGCCCGTTCTGGTCGAGATCATGAAGACCACGGCTGCCGACAGCCGCCACCTCAGGATCACCACCGAGCCCCGCACGCTGGTGGGCGACTTCTCGCCGCGCTTCCGTGTGGCGCTGGCCGAGAAGGACCTGCGGCTTGCCGTGCAGATGGGTCTCGACCTGGGCGTGCCGACGGCCATCGGCGAGGCCGCCCACCTGATCCACCGCCTGACGTCGGGCATGGGCTTCGGCGACGAGGACCAGGGCGCCGTGATCAAGCCGCTCGAGCGCACGGCGGGCGTCGAGGCCCGGCGCCGCTGAGCGGTCTCTTGATCGCGGGGGCGGCGCTCAGCTGCGCGTGATCGAGGCGCCGCCGTCGACCAGCGAGGCGGTGCCGGTGACGAAGGTGGAATCGTCGGAGGCGAGATAGAGCACCGAGCGCGCCAGCTCCTCGGGCGTGGCGACGCGCTTCAGGGCGTGGAGGCTGGTGATGAACGCCTGCGACTCGGCGGTGTTGTTCATGTCGCGGTACATTGCCGTGTCGACGGCGCCGGGGAGGATGGCGTTGACACGGATACCCTGCGGACCGAACTCGGCGGCAAGCGCCTGGGTGAGGCCGATCAGCCCCGCCTTGCTGGCGGCGTAGGCGGCGACGCCGGGAAAGGCGAAGCTGTAGCCGACGAAGGTCGAGGTGAAGATCACCGAGCCTGCGCCGTGCTTCAGCATCGCCGCGATCTGGTGCTTGGCTCCCAGGAACGAGCCGGTGAGGTTGATGGCGATGGTATCGTTCCAGCCGGCCTCCGAGACGCCGGTGCTGGGGCCGCCCTCGCCGAGCGTGCCGGCATTGTTGAAGGCGACGTCGAGCCTGCCGAAGCGCTCGAGGGCGAGCGCGACCAGCGCCTCGGCATAGCTCTCGTCGCGCACATCGCCTGCGAGCGCCGCCGCCTCTCCCCCCTCGGCCTCGATCTCCGCCACGAGCCCGTCGAGCTCGCTCTTGCGGCGGGCGCCCACGATCAGCCTCGCCCCTTCGCGCGCGAACAGCCGGGCGGTCGCGCGGCCGATGCCGGCGCTTGCCCCGGTGACGAGGGCAACCTTGCCCTGAAGACGTCCCATGATGATCATCCTTCATGACGCCCGGCGTCGATGCCGGGCGATGGCTCCGCCGTTCCGGTCGACGAGAGAGCCCGTGGCGCAAGGCGTGAGACGAGCCATCTGACCGCTTCTCCTGGACCGGAGGAGCACGCCGCCGGGCTCGTCTAGCTATGGTCCTCCGCTCGCGTTCCGATTAGGCTTCGAGCGTCGGACCTTGCTTTCGGATCTTCCGAACGATGCTCAAGCTCGACGGCATCGCCACCTTCGTCGCCGTCGCCGAGGCGGGCTCGATCAGCGAGGCGGCGCGCCGGCTTCGCCTGTCGAAATCGGTGGTCAGCGAGCGGCTGGCCGGGGTCGAGGCGAGTCTCGGCGCGAGCCTCCTCCATCGCACGACGCGCAAGCTCAGCCTCACCGAGGACGGCCTGGCGTTTCTCGAGCGCGCCGCCCGCATCGTGCGCGAGGTCGAGGAGGCGGCGGCCGACATGGCGGAGCGCCGTGGCGCTCTGGCCGGGCCGCTGCGCATCTCGGCCCCGGTGACCTTCGGGCGCATGCATCTCGGTCCAGCGCTCTACCCGTTCCTCGCCAGCCATCCCCGGATCGAGCTGACGCTCGACCTCGACGACCGGCGCGTCGATGCAGCGGCAGGGGGCTATGACGCGGTGGTCCGGCACGGCCCGATCGCGGACTCACGGCTCATGGCCTGGCGGCTTGCTCCGAGCCGGCGGGTCCTCGTCGCCTCTCCGAGCTATCTCGCCAGCCACGGCACGCCGGGGTCGCTTGCCGAGCTCGATGGGCATCGCGGCATCTTCTATATCAATCGCGGCGTGGCCGACTGGCGCTTCGCGGGCGTGGAGGGCGCTACCCTGGTGCGGGCCCAGGTCGCCCTGCGCGTCAACAATGGCGACGTGATGCGAGACGCGGCGGCGGCCGGGCTGGGCATCGCGCTTCTACCGACCTTCATCGTCGCCGCCGCGATCGAGAGGGGCGAGCTCAACGTCGTCCAGGTGGGTGCCGAGGCCGAGACCGAGCACATCCATATGGCCCATCCGGAAGGGCGTCGTCCTTCCGCCAAGCTGCGGGCGCTGGCCGAGTGGTTGCGCGGCGCGTTCGGCGAGCCTCCCTATTGGGACGTCCGCTGAGCCTCTCCGCCGTCGACGTCGGGGCGTCCTTCAGCTTGCGAGCGGGTCCAAAAGGAGCACCTCCACGCGATCCGAGCTCCGACTCGCCTGCCAACGGCAGGAAAAGAAAGCTAGTCGGCGTTCGTCGGTGCCTCGGCAGCAAGGCTGCTCGGCGCGAGGCCTCGTGGCGCAAGCTTCTCGAGGTCCACCTTGCGGATGCGCGCCCTCAGCGCGGCCGTCGGCGCCTCCACGATCCTGCTCACGGCAGCGACAAGCAGCGCGGTGACCAGGAGGCTCGGCACCATCCAGAGCAGGCCCGGGTGATGGAGGGCACCCAGCGAGCAGAGGATGATGACCGGCAGCAGATGGCCGACATAGACCGGATAGGAGATGTCGCCGCAGATCCTGTCGAGCCGATGGGAGACCAGGGGCAGGGCCGCGAAGAGGAGCATGATCACGATCATGCCCGTGAAGATCAGCGCCTCACCGTCCAGGTTGCGCATGAAGCCGGCGGTTGGATGCCAGAGAGGCTGGTGGAGGATCTCGCGGATCGTCAGCGCGAAGAAGCCGAGGCTCAGGGCGGCGGCCGGACGGCTGCCCTTGAGCGCGTAGCAGAGCGTTGTCCCCAGCGCGAAGGCCGGCACGAACTTGATGCTGTCGAACGGGAAGAAGGGCCTGAGGTCGTTGATCGCATAGACCGACACCACGGCCACCCCGACCAGGCACAGCACGAGGCGGAAGGTGCGCGCAGGGTCGCCGCCTGAGAATGGACGAGACCATCGGTCCAGCGGGCCACGCGTCAGCATCACGGCACCGAGCAACGCCACCCCGACGGCGCAATAGAAAAGGAACTCCGTGCGGACCGCCCACACGATCTCGAGGAACGCGTAGCTGGGCGCGATCGCCGAGTTGAGAACCGGCAGGGCATAGAAGATGTTCGCAATGAGGTTCGCCAGACTGTGGCTGGTCGCCGCGGCGGCATGTCCTTCATGGGTGGTCAACGTGCCGGTGAAGGCAAAGGGTGCGAGAGCGATATAGGAGATGGCAAGGATCGCCAGGTAGGCGGGAAAGATCCGCATGAACCGATTGAAGAGAAAGCGAGCCGGCGCATCGGCATAGAAGCGCTCGGCGGCGCCGACGACGATGATGCCCGAGATGACGAAGAAGGTGATCACCGCCAACGAGCCGATCTCGAGGGACAACAGTGCCGAGCCATCCGGCCCGAAGGCAAGGGCCTGGTTGTGCTGGAATAGCACGCATGCGGCAAGCATGAGGCGCAGGAAGCCGAAGTTACGCGTTCCGGTCACGGCCCGTTCTCCATCGAGATCACCGCTCGATTTAACCGATGCCCCGTTCGAGGCGCTCAAGTATAGCGAAGCATGGCGTCTTATTTCCGTGTCCTGGCAAGTCGGCGTCCTTGGATATTCAGAAAGATTAACCCAATATTTTCCCGAATGGCGGACCGTCCCGGCATTCCTGTGTCCCCGTTCCACCTGTCGCGACGCTGGCGTGCTGAAAGAGCCGAAGGGCGGGCACCGAGGCATGGGCCAGCGCGGAGTCTCTTGCGTAGCCCGTGGCCGGGCGTCGGTCGGGGATGAGCGAGGCGGCGACGCTCATCGTGACGACGGCGAAGAGCAGAATGTCCTTGGCGGAGAGCGAGTTGCTGGTCGAGGCGATGAGCAGGAAGCCGATCAGCGCCAGGCGCACGGGCCAGCTGCTCCGTCGTCCCAGATGCCAGAGAAAGGCAAGGAAGGCGGCCGCGAAGGAGGTGAGAAGAATGGCGCCAACCTGCACCGACAGGGCTATCCAGAAGTTCTCGATCGCCTCGTCCGGCAGATGCAGGCCGATCGCCCGCATGGCCGCGGCGATCTCCGCCGGGCTCATCCCGAAGAGGATCTGGTCCAAAGACATGTGCTGATAGATGGTGAGGCTGGTCGCGCGGACCTCGGCGCTCTCGTCCCAGCCGAGCTTGGCGATGATCCGCTCGCCGACCCCGCCCAGCATGATCGCCGCCGCCACGGCCGCAGGCAACAGGAGGAGGAGGGCGCCGCCGCCGGTGAGCGCGCGATAGGAGAGGCGGCCGTCGCGCAGGGCACGCAGCCCGTCGATCGTCGCCAGCAGGGCGAGGAGGGTGAGGTTGACGCCCAAGGCCGTGCGGCCGCCGAACGAGAGCAGGGCTATGCAGCCGAGCCAGCAGGTCGCCATCCGCATCCACGGGCTCGGTAGGCGATAGAACAGGAAAAGGCCGAAGCCGGTGATCGCGGCATTGGTGAGCGGATGGCCCATCAGGGCCGTTGCCCGAAACACGTCCTCGTGCAGCAGCTTCCCACCCAGAACCGTGTTGGGGATGAGACGGTGCTCGAGCAGCTGCTCGGTGATGCCGATCGTCTCGTTGACGAGGAGGATCGTCATGACCAGCCCGGGCAGCCAGCGCAGGCCGGCAGCGCCGAGGCGGCCGAGCAGCAGGACCAGAAGGCCCGGCACCAGCAAGGTGTCGATGAAGAAGGCGGCGCCCGAAGGACCGTAGCGGAGCGCGGAGTAAAGAAGCATCGCCGCTACCGTGCCCAGATAGACGGCAACCAATGGCTGGTCCGCGAGCGACCTTCCAAGCTCGCGCAGCGGATTGCCTCGCGCCGCAAGGGAGAGCCCGAGGGCCAGGAGCGTGATCCAGGTGCCGGGGTGGAGCTTGAGCAGGAAGAGCCCGGTGGGCGCGTCGTAGGGGATGCCGAGCAGGCTCAGGAGAGGCGCCGAGACGCACATCGTGACGAGAACGGCGAGAAAGGTCAGCCGCTCGACCAGGGGCTGACGTGGCAGCGGCGCGCGAGACGTCAGGCCGTGCCCTTGCTCCCAGGCCGTGCCCTGCCTCGCCGGCCGCGGATGGGCGCTCGTCACGGAGGGGGGACCTCCGCGAGAGCGGCCGTGCCCAGATTCACGCAGCCACGGGCCGCCCAACGCCCATTCGGGCCCAGAGGCCTTGCCGCGGCTCTACGCCCGACCATCGTCGGGTAGCCGGACGGCCGGCGTTCCTCCGCCGGACGCCGAAAGGGAACGATGGCGGCTCGTCCGGACCGGGAGGCGGGTCGAAGGAGGAGCCGACAACGACGTCGCACGGTTGACCACGAGGCAGGCCCTATCTCGCCTCGGGATGCACGAATCCGACAAAGATCGTCCGGAGCAGAATCGTGAGATCCAGGCCCAGAGACCAGTTGCCGATATAGTCGAGGTCGTATTGGACGCGCTTGGCCATCTTCTCGACGGTCTCGGTCTCGCCACGCATGCCGTTCACCTGGGCCCACCCGGTGATCCCGGGCTTCACGCTCTGGCGCGCAGCGTAGTGATCGATCAGCCGGGCGTAGTGCTCATCATGGGAGACGGCGTGCGGGCGCGGCCCCACGAGGCTCATCTCTCCCCTCAGCACATTCAGCAGCTGTGGCAGCTCGTCGAGGCTGGCGCGACGCAGGATGCGCCCGACGCGGGTGATCCTGGGGTCGCCGCGCGTCGCCTGCTTGGTCAGGCAGGAGCTGCCGTCGTCGCAACGCTCGACGTGCATCGTGCGGAACTTGAGGACCTCGATCATCCGCCCGTAGATGCCGTGCCGCTTCTGCCGGTAGAAGACCGGCCCTTTGCTGTCGAGGCGAACGGCGAGCGCGATGACGAGAAGCAGGGGCGCCAGGAAGAGAACGGCGCCGGCTGCGACAAGCCGGTCCATGACGTCCTTGACGACGCCTGCCCAGCCCTCGATCGGCCGGGCCAGCCGCAGGCAACGGACGCCACCGATCCAATGCGGGGCCTCGCTGCCTGCGGCAACGCCGTGCCGCAGGGAGGTCGCCGCGAGCCAGAGCTCGACCGGCAGAGCGCGCAGGCCGTCCACCATGCTGACGATCCGCGTCTCCTCCTGCCAGGGCATGGTGATGATGACATCATCGACGAGGCCGTCCGCGACGAGCCGCCGAAGCTGGGCCATCTCGCCGCCCGGCGTTCCTCCCGCCGCGGGGACTTGGTCGTCGAACACGCCGAGCGGCCGGATGGCACAGCCGGTCAGCCGCTGATCCGATGAGGCGGCGAAGGTCGCCAGCATCGCGGCCGCCGTTGGTCCTGCGCCGACAAGCGCGACGCGCCGCTTGAAGCGCTCGGCGCAGCTCACCCGGCCCCAGAGGAAGGCGAGGCCGCCGCGTGCGGATATTGCGAGCAGGCTTCCTAGGATGAGCCAAGCATAGAGCCAGCTCGTCGTGGTGCCGAGGCGCGCCGCGGCGGGCGTCCCCAAAGAGACGATCAGGACGCCGATCGGCACGAGAACGACGGCGAGGCGCTCGAGATGCGCCCCGACCGACCTCAGACGCTCGATCTCGTAGCCGCCCATGAAGAACATGGTCACGATCAGGAGGCCGCTCGCGATCAACGCCGAAGCCGGCGCCGTCGGCGACGGGAGCGCGTCGCCGATGGTGTGGCCGGCGGCGTAGGCGGCCACCGGTGCGGCTGCCGCGTCCGCGAGGAGAAAGGCGAGCCTGAACCAGAGGAGGAGGTGACGGGGCTGCGCCGTCGCCGGAAGCGCGCGGATCGGCGCAGCGCGATGCTGCAGCACGCCGACCTGTGACGGATTGATCATGGTGCCATGCCCGTTTCATCGCTCAGCGCCGACAGTCGCCACGGGCTAGAGTCGGCGGGCCGATAGATCTCTGAACGGTCAATAGAATGGGTCATTGCTTAAGTTATGGTTAAAGTCTGTTTGACATGCATTGGCGTATGATTGCCGATCGATCTCGGCGCTCATCCTTGTGGTCAGTCATTTACGGTCGAAATTGTTAACAAGGTGCCTATCATGATGTCGATCTATACTCGAAGCGGCTTCAGCACGGCGCCGGATCGAGGCATTCTGCGGCGAGATCCTCGTGAAGTGGAGAGAGCTCGGCATGTGCGGCATTGTCGGTGCGGTGAGTGGGAGGGAGGTGGCCGGCGTTCTCGTCGACGCGTTGCGGCGGCTCGAGTATCGCGGCTACGACAGCGCTGGTATCGCCACGCTCGCGCGCGGGCGCATCGAGCGGCGCCGCGCGGTGGGCAAGATCGACCGGCTGGCGCATGCCCTCGAGGCGGCGCCGCTCGCAGGGCGTATCGGCATAGGCCATACCCGCTGGGCGACACACGGAGCGCCGAGCGAGACCAACGCGCATCCGCATCTCGCTGGCAGGGTGGCCGTCGTCCACAACGGCATCATCGAGAATTTCCAGGCGCTGCGGGGCGAGCTCGAGGCCGCGGGGCACAGGTTTGCCACGGAGACCGATACCGAGGTCGTGCCGCATTTGGTCGAGGACTATATGCGGCAGGGCCTGTCGGCCGAGAGGGCGGCGATCGAGGCTCTGCGGCGCCTCGAGGGCGCCTTCGGCGTCGTCCTGCTCTTCGAGGGCGTGGAGGACATGCTCGTCGTCGCCCGCAAGGGCAGCCCTCTCGCCATCGGCCACGGCGAGGGTGAGATGTTCGTCGGCTCGAACGCCGTCGCGCTCGCGCCGCTGACGCAGAGGATCCAGTATCTCGAGGAGGGCGACGTCGCGATCGTGCGCCCCTCGGGTGTCACCATCCTCGATGCGGCGGGCGACCCCGCCGATCGTCCGATCCTGCTCACGGCCCTGTCGGACGCCGTGACCGGAAAGGGCAACCATCGGCACTTCATGCACAAGGAGATCTTCGAGCAGCCGGGCGCGATCGGCGCCACGCTCCGCGCCTTGGCCGAGCCTGTGACGCATCGCATCGTGCTGCCGGAGCTTCCGTTCGATCTGGCCAAGGTGACGAGGATCGCGGCGGTTGCTTGCGGCACCGCGTCCTATGCCTGCCTCGTCGGGAGGTACTGGTTCGAGCAGCTGGCGGGCCTGCCGGTCGACTGGGACATCGGCTCGGAGTTCCGCTACCGCGAGACGCCTCTGGCCGCCGGGGAGGCGGGGATCTTCGTCTCGCAGTCCGGCGAGACGGCGGACACGCTGGCGGCGCTCCGGCACATGCGGTCCATGGGGCATCCGACGCTCGCTGTCGTGAACATGGCCGAGAGCACGCTTGCTCGCGAGGCCGACGGCGTCCTGCGCACGATGGCCGGGCCCGAGATCGGCGTGGCCTCGACAAAGGCGTTCACGACCCAGCTGGCAACCCTAGCCTGTCTCGCCATCGCTGCCGCGAGGGGCCGGGGGCGGATGGGCTCGGCGCGCGAGGGCGAACTCACCGCGGCGCTCGACGAGATGCCGGCACGGCTTTCGCAGGTGCTCGAGCGGAACGATGAGCTCGAGGCCATCGCTCATGCCATGGCCGATGCGCGCGACGTCCTCTTTCTCGGCCGCGGCCCGCTCTATCCGATTGCTCTTGAAGGTGCCCTGAAGCTCAAGGAGATCAGCTACATCCATGCCGAGGGCTATGCCGCCGGCGAGCTCAAGCACGGGCCTTTGGCTCTGATCGACGAGCAGGTGCCGGTCATCGTTCTGGCACCGAGCGACGCGCTCTTCGACAAGACGGCCTCGAACCTTCAAGAGGTCGTGGCGCGCGGCGGCAGGGTCGTGCTTCTCAGCGATCGCCGCGGCATCGACGAGCTCGGCCGCTATGCCTGGAAGGCGGTCGAGCTGCCCAGCGTCGATCCGTTCGTCACGCCCATCCTCTATGCTCTGCCGGTCCAGCTCCTCGCCTATCACGCCGCGGTGCGCAGGGGCACGGATGTCGACCAGCCGCGCAATCTCGCCAAGTCCGTGACCGTCGAATAGCCGCCCCACAGCTGCCCCGGCACAGTCACCACGCGCGCGATCGAAACGAGCGAGGCTTGGCCCGGGCAAAAGCGCGCCATCCTCGACACGGGTCGAGCCGCCGTCGAAGGGGCATCCCTCCGATCGGGCGCCTCGTGCGCCCTCAGCAGCCTCCTGCTCGGGTCGATAGAAGCCGACCGTTCTAAAATATCAGATCAGTATATAGTAAACATCTCATGGTATTATAATATACAAGTCCAGCTCGGTTGACTGTATAGTAATATAGATCTGCTAGGCTCGCTGAAATGCCTCGATCAATGGTCATCGAGGCACGACAGGAGCTTGAGCATGGCATCTGATTTCTCTGCCATTGCACGAGGAAGGGGCCAATCGTCTGCCGTCTCCGTGCAGGGGGCGGTTGAGGAGCCGGAGGCCTCGGCATCTTCCGTCACCATCTTGGGCGTGACAGTCAGAAATGAGACGATGGGCGAGGCGATCGGACAGATACGATCCGCCATGGCATCAGCCGGGCCGACATCCCTGTTCTTCGTCAACACGCATACGCTCAATATCGCCACCACGGATCCGGCCTACCGACAGCTGCTGAACGAGGCCGAGATGGTCTTCGGCGACGGCACGGGCGTGCGATGGGCGGCCCGGGTGCGTCGGGTCCGGATGAAGGCGAACCTCAATGGGACGGACCTCGTTCCAGCGCTGCTCGAGCGGTCCGCCGGCGCTCGCTGCTACCTGCTGGGCAACCGTCCCGACATCGTGGAGCGTGCCGCGGACCATCTGAGCCGCGTCTATCCCCATATCGTCGTGACAGGCTTCCATCACGGCTTCCTCGACGCCGAGGCGTCGGCCCGCGTGGTCGAGACGATCAACGACTTGGATGTCGACCTGCTTCTCGTCGGCATGGGCAATCCTCTCCAGGAGCGGTGGATCGCCAGGTATCGCAGCGAGCTTCGCGCCCGGATGTGCGTGGGCGTCGGCGGCCTGTTCAACTATTGGGCCGAGGAGATCGATCGTGCTCCGCTCTGGATGCGGCGCGCGGGCATCGAGTGGATGCATGTCCTGCTCCGTCACCCCTGGAAGTTCCGGCGCTACATGCTGGGCAATCCGCTGTTCCTCGTGCGCATGCTCCTGTGGTTGCCGGCCGACCTGAGGCGCGAGGGGAGCCTTTCTGAGGCACAGCCCTTCACGCGCGCCCCGGCCGCCAGGAGGGGTTGAGCGATGCCGAGCATCAGCACAGCTCGCTGGTACGCGAAGAAGATCGCGCGCTCGGCTGTCGGGGCACTGCCCGCCGCTGCGGCGCCACCGCCCGTTCCCCGGAACGATCGGGCCGGCGCCGTGCGCGTGCTCACCTATCACTGTTTCGGATCCGCGCGTAAGGACCCGTTCTGCCTCGATCCCGACAGCTTCGAGCGCCAGATGCGCTGGCTGGCGCGTCAGGAGCTGGCCGTCTCGCTCGCGGACGTCCGCGGATTCCTGCGCGGTGAGCGCGACCTCCGGGACGGCTCCGTGCTCGTGACCATCGACGATGGCGATGCCGGGATCGCCCGACACGCCTGGCCCAGGCTGAGGCACCACGGGATTCCTGCGGTGGCCTTCATCATTGCCGACGAGCTCGGCCGCCACGGCCGCCTGACGCGATCGCAGGTCCGCCGCATGGCCGATCAGGGCCTCGAGATCGGCTCCCATACGCTGAGCCATGCCTCAATGGCCCGCATTCCCCGGCCCGAGGCCAGAAAGGAGGCTCTCGAATCGCGACTGCAGCTCGAGGCGCTGGTGGGCTGCCAGGTGAGGGCCTTCGCCTATCCTTACGGAACACGCGCCGACTTCGACGACGAGACCGCCCAGATCCTCGAGGCCTGCGGCTATGATTGTGCGTTCACATCGCAGCATGGGGCGGTCCGCGTCGGCATGGCGCCCTTTGCTCTCCCGCGCGTCAAGGTCGAGGCCGGCAACTCGGCGTGGCTCTTTCCGCGCGTCTGCCGGGGCAGCCTGGACCGCTGGTCGCTGGTCGACCGTCTGCTCTGGTGGACCCAGAGGCCGGCCGAGGCCGGCCTTACCGGCTGAATCAGCGAGGCGCTTCATGCCTTTGCCCGAGAGCCCGGCCTGCCCGCCACCCCGAGGCTGGCTCGGCGGCGTCCCAGTGGCCGGCGGGCCCACCTCCGCTCACGCCGGCGCTCGACGCGCGGCTTGGGCGGGGGCCGCATGCTGGACCTGCATCCCGTCGATGATGTCGAGATAGCGCGTCACGCTGGCGCTCACCGAGAAGCTCGCGATGTGCTGGCCCTGGGCCGGCGGGGCGCCGATGCCATCGAGAGCGGCCTCGATTCCTCGGGCTAGAGCCGCCACGTCGCCTGGTGGCACGAGGCGACCGAACCGGCCGCCGCCGAGGATCTCGCGAGGGCCCACGGGGCAGTCGGTGGACACGACCGGACGGCCGCAGGCGAGGGCTTCCACGAGCACATTGCCGAAGCCTTCGAAGAGCGAGGCCAGCGCAAACACGGAGGCGCGCGACAGGTAGGGAAAGACGTTGTCGACGCGGCCGGGCAGGGCGGTCTGCGCCCCGATGCCCTCGGCCTCGGCGACGGCCCGAATGCGTCCCCGATCCGGCCCCTCGCCCAAGATCATGAGCCGCACCGGCCTGCGCTGCGCGATCAGCGCCACCGCCCGCACCAGCGTGGGAAAGTCCTTTTCCGGCGCGAGGCGACCGACGCTGAGAACCAGGGGCCAAGCGTCATCGCTCAGCCAGGGATGCCCAGGCGGTTGCGCCGCCAGGACGGAGAGCTCGTCGGGGACCACGGGATTGTGTGCGAGCTCGATCCGCTGACCGGGCAGCAGGAGGCGGAGCTCCTCGCAGATGCCGCTCGAGACGCCGACGATGCGATCGGCGTGCCGGTAGAGCAGGGGGACGAGGACGCGCAGCGCCCTGTAACGCCAGCCGCCGTAGAACCCGATCTCGAGGCGTGGCGGCGCGTGGTCCGTAAGAAGCGTTCGAGTGCCCGCACGGGCAAGCCGGGCGGCGACCACGGCCGCAAGGTTGAGATGAGGCTGTCCGGAGAGAAGCACGCTCGGACGTGAGGTTCTCAGGTAGCGCACCAGAGAGGGCAGCATCCGCAGGGTGGAGCCGCCCCGAAGCTGGATTCCCCGGACACCGCCGCACAACATCGCCGTCAGCGGCCCTTCCTGGCGAAGCGTGAGGATGTCGACCAGCCGGCCACGCGATGCAAAGCCGGTTGCCAGTCGCATCAGAGAGAGCTCTGCCCCGCCGACCCGCAGGTCCGGCAGCAGGATGGCTATATCCGGCCGGCTGGTCTGCAAGTCAGCGCACGCCCTCACTGTGTCGACCTGCACGCCAGTCGCCATTCGCCCGCCTCCAACGAACGTTGGTCACGCCACCCGTGGACAACGCCTCATAGGATGCCGGGCTGACCTTAACGGGTGGTGAAGACGGCGTCGTCGCGAGCTCGGCGCCGCATTGGGTGCCGCGCCCGCGGCGATGGCGCGGGACGGCCGCCAGCACCGGAAGACCTGTCGCCTTCTCGAGCTGCTCCGGCGTCACGAACCCTTCCTGCAGGATGTCGCACACAAAGGCGGTCGCCAGCGTCGCGCACAGGGCGGCGAGAAGCCCCAGCAGCACGACCAGAGGACGCAGGTCCTTTGGTCTCGCCGACACGACCGGAGGCTGCACGATTCGCACGTTGGTCGCGTCTCGCAGGGTCGCCTCGTCCAGGACGCGAGCCTCCTGCAGCTTCTGCGACAGCATCCGATAGGCGCTCTCGGCGAGGCTCTGGTCACGGCTGAGCTCGCCCAGGACCTGCTCGTTGGCCTGAAGGGCACGGAGCTTGTCGGCCACCTGCGCCAGCTGTGCCCCGATCGTCTGCGTTCGCGCCGATGCGGCGTCGCGCTCGGACTCGGCAGTCGTGAGCTGCGTCGTCAGGGTCTCATAGACGGGATTGCGGCCCTGGCGGACGGTGCTGTCCTGCACGCCCGGCCGCTCCTTCGCCCTGTCGACAGGACCGCGGCTGTAGGTGTCGGTGTAGAGGACGATGCTGGGCTCCACGACGGCAAGCGCATCGCGAAGCCGTTGAACGCGCTGCACCGCGGAGGCGAGGTCGTCCTGGGCGCCCTGCAGATCACGCTCGAGGGCGCCCTGCTGCTGGAGCAGGATGCCGCGCTGCGCGTCGAAGGACGAGATCCCGTTGGCCGAACGGAAGGCCGAGAGCCGGCTCTCGGCGCTCTCGGCGGCGCGCCGTGCCTCGGCCACCTGTGGCCCGAGCATGGCGGCGCGCAGGTCGGTGAACAAAGGGCGGCGCTTTTGCATGTAGGCGTCGATCAGCGCTCCCAGAGCGGCGGCCGCGACCTTGGCGTCGGGATGCTGGAACGTCACGGTGACGACGTTGCTGTCCTCTCCGCCCTTGGCCTTCAGATTGTCGAGGAACGCCTGCCTCGCCGCCTCCATCGGCGTCAGCCCCGCGGGTGGCCTCTGGGCGAGGCGGGGATAGAGCCCCGCGACGCCGAGCTTCGCGATCACTGTATCGGCAAGGTCCTTGGCCAGAAGAATCTCGACCTCCGACTTGATGATCTGACCGCGATCGTTGGTCTGGGCCACCACCTCCGCCTCGCCGGCTTGTGCCCGGTAGGTATATTCGCGCCCGAATTTCACATAGAGCTTGGCCTCGGCGGTATAATCGGGGGTCATCATGTGCGCGATACCGACCGCGCCGCCGAGGACCAAGGCGAAGACGAGCAGTAGCTTCCATTTTGCCTTGAACAGCGGCACCAGAAGCGACCGAGCGGTGACGCCTGCTCGCGGATGAATGACATCCAAGGCCTTTATTCCCTTTTCTCGCGCGCGTTGCTCCCGGCAGCCGAAGGCCGTCGAGGCCGCCAGCCACCGCCGCTTCGGAACACTTCCCGTAGCGTCTTCCGCCCGATCAACCGCCAACGTGCAGCGTTGCAGCTGCACGGCGATCACCGGCCAGCATCAATATTCATGCTCAACATGGAGGATAAAAGTTAATAAAATCTTGACGTATCACAGTGCAGTTTCTTGTTAACGCTGTATTATACTGTTCAGTGTTAGGGATCGTCATTGCTGGAAACGCATGGATCGATAAGGTCTCATGTGAATTGCGGAATGGCGGGGTCCCCGACAGATGCTGGCATCGAGATTCCGGCCCCAGGCGGGAGCCGTATGCGTTCCCTCTCCTCATCTCTCACAAGCTTACTGGTTCGTTCACCAGGCGGATGAGCCCCGCGTCGTCACGCTCATCGCCGCGCGCCGCGGCGAAGGCACATCCACGCTCGCGAGGGAGCTGGCGTTGACCGCAGCGGGGCTCGGGGGTCCAGGCGTGCTCCTGGTGCATGCCACGCCGTCGCCTCTTCGCGGCGCCACGGGGTGCCTGCTGGACACGGTCCTCGCCGGTCGGCCGATGGAGGACGCGGTGCAGCCGCTGGCCCCCGGCGTCGACGTCGCATGGCTGGCTGCGGGCATGGCGCTCGAGCCGAAGGTCCTGGCACCATCCAGCCTGACCGAGGTCACGCGAGCGGTCCGCGCGCGCTATCGCCTGAGCATCGTCGACGCGCCGGCGCTCGAGCTCGGCGTCCAGGGGATAGCGCTGGCAGCCCAAGCCGACGCCGCGCTCGTCGTGGTCGAGGCGGAGAGGACCCGCGGGCCCATCGTCGAGCGTCTTCTCGAGGTTCTCGGACGCGCCGGGGTGCCCGTCGCCGGCACGATCCTCAACAAGCGCCGGCTCTATGTCCCGGCATGCGTCTATGACCGCCTCTGACGCGGCGCGCGGCCCCATGCGTCACGCCGTCCATCTGGTCCTCTGCGACCCGTGCCCGCGCTGGCAGCACGCGCTCGCCACGGCGCTCATGAGCCGGCCGGACGTGGCGCTCAGCCTGTCGAGCCGCGCTTCGGCGCCGGGCCCGGCGAGCTGGCGTTACCTGGCGCGGCAGTGCCCGATGCTGCTGCCGGCAGGGCGGCTTGCGCTGCCTGCGGCGGCCGCAGGTGAGGCGTTGACGATCGACCTCACGGATGCGCCCGAGCCCGGGTCCTGGAGCCTTCGAGACCAGCACGGGCGCCCGCTTGCGGCACCGTTTCCCTTCTGTCGCAGGAGCCGGCTGGAGATGCCGGAGGTCCTGCTTGAGGACGGTGGCGGCGCGGTGCTGGTCCGCGCCCGGCTCGCTCGGCAGGGCTCCCACGCGGCCACGTTGGGCAGTGCTCTCGGATGGGCTGTAAGGCTCGTCGAGCAGGCGCTTGGGCATTCCCTCGAGGGCAGGCCGCTGCCGGGCACGGGTGTCCAGGGGAGCCTGCGGTCCG
Source organism: uncultured Alphaproteobacteria bacterium (assembly GCA_963735065.1). Taxonomy (GTDB): domain Bacteria; phylum Pseudomonadota; class Alphaproteobacteria; order Geminicoccales; family Geminicoccaceae; genus CAVTJL01. The sequence continues at coordinate 648,929 of CAVTJL010000004.1, forward strand.
GCGCGCCCGAGCCTGTCGGCTGGTCGATCCTGACCCGGGATCTCGCCCGGCGCGCGCGGGGACGTCTGCGCTCGTGGCTGGTCGACGAGACCTGGGCCATCGGCGTGATCGACAAGCCCATCGACGCGGTCCTGGAGCGGCCGGGCCTGGACGAGGTCGCGTGGATCGCGGCGCCGGGCGGCAGCTATTATGCCGATCCGTTCGGGGTCCCGGGCGAGGACCGGATCCTCTGCGAGCGGTTCGATCACGACCGCGCCCTGGGCAGGCTCGTAACGCTTGGGCTGGAGCGTGCCCGGCCCACGGAGGACGCGCTCGATTTCCCGCCGCGAGGGCACGCCTCGTTCCCCTATCTCGCCCGCATCGGCGATGCGCTCCTCTGCATCCCAGAGACCGCCGCCAGTCGGCAGCTGGCCTTGTGGCGGTGGGGCGAGGACGGCTCATGGCAGCCTTCGACTGTCGTGGCCGAGAATATCCGCGCGCTCGATCCTGTGCTCTTCGGTTGGCGCGGGCGCTTCTGGATCGCCTATACTGACGGGTCGCTGGGCGAGCACGACAATCTCTGCCTTTTGCATGCGGCATCGCTCGATGGACCCTGGCAGCCGCATGCGGGCAATCCGGTCAAGGTCGACGTGGGCTCGAGCCGGCCCGGTGGCACACCCTTCATGCAGGACGGCCATCTGCATCGCCCGGCGCAGGACTGTGGTGCCCACTATGGCGCGGCCATCGTCGTCAACCGGATCCTCGAGCTTACCACGGAGACCTTCGTCGAGGCGCCGGTGGCGCGTCTCGCGCCCGGCCGGGACTGGCCCTACCCGCATGGCCTCCACACGCTGTCGGCCTGGGGCGATCGAACGCTGATCGATGCGAAGCGGCAGGGCTTCGTGCCGGCCGCCTTCGCAAGGAGGCTCCGCAGCCGTCTGGGGCGCCGTCAGCAGCCCCTGATCTCCAATCCCATCGCAGCCAATCGAGCCCAGCCATGACGATCGAGGTCTATCTCGTCACGCCCGGCGGCATGCGCGCCCGAGGCGGCATCGGGCGGGTCGTCGCCTATCTGAGGCGCGGCTGGCAGGCCAACGAGCCCGAGCTTCGCCTGCACATCGTCGATAGCTATGGGCCGGACATCAAGGCCCTGATGCCGGTGTGGTTCGCGCTCGCCGTCTTGCGGCTGCTTGCGGCGGCCATGATGAGGCGGATCGACGTGCTTCATCTCAACGTCGCCGAGCGGGGGAGCGTCTGGCGCAAGGGCTTTCTCGTCTGGCTGGCGTGGCTCTTTCGCATCCCGGTCGTGCTTCACTGTCACGGTGCCGAGTTCGTCGAGTGGTGCAAGGGGCTCTCGCCGCCGGTCCGCTTCCTCTTGACGGCGACGCTCGCGCGGACGAGCCGCATCATCGTGCTGGGCCGGTATTGGCGCGACTTCGTCGGCGGCGAGCTGGGTGTTCCGGCCGAGAAGATCGAGGTGCTGCACAACGCCGTTCCCGCGCCGGCGGCGGGACGCCGCGGGGTGGGCGACGCCAGCACCAAGATCCTCTTCCTGGGCCGGCTGGGCGAGCGGAAGGGCGTGCCGGAGCTGCTTCAGGCGCTGGCCGATCCGCGTCTGGCGACGTTGCCATGGCGGGCCGTCCTGGCCGGCGACGGTGCGGTCGAGCGGTTTCGCGAGCAGGTGAGGGGTCTGGGCCTGGCCGATCGCATCGAGCTTACCGGCTGGATCGACGAGGCCGAGGCGCAACGGCAGCTCGCTGCGGCGGACCTGCTCGTCCTTCCATCGCACAATGAAGGGCTGCCGATGGCCGTGCTCGAGGCCATGGCGCATGGGCTGGCCATCGTCACGACGCCCGTAGGAGCCATTCCGGACGCGATCAGGGACGGCGAGACGGGCCTCCTCGTTCCGGCCCGCGATCCGCAGCGTCTGGCCGATGCCCTTCATCGGCTGATCACCGATCCCGCCTTGCGCAGGCAGCTGGGCGAGGGAGCGCATGCCCGGTTTGCCGCCGAGTTCTCGATCGATGCCTACGCCATGCGGCTCAGGGCGATCTACGGCGCCGTCGCCGCCCGCGGGCCGGTCCGGCTGGTCCGCGCAGGCTGATCGGGCAGGCCATGCTCTTGCGCTCCATCGTCGGCTACGCCCCGTCGAACCTGATCCCGGCGCTCGCCGGGATCATGACGATCGTCGTGTTCAGCCGTCTGCTGCCGCCCGACGAGCTCGGCCGCTACGCCGTCGCGCAGAGCGTCGTCCTGATCGGCCAGGCGCTGGCCTTCTACGGGCTCCAGGTCAGTGTCACGCGCTTCTACCCGCGCTATCTCAAGACAGGTGGCGTGGCACGGCTCCTGGCGAGCGCCTACGCCTGCTGCCTGATCAGCGCCATCGCGGCGGGCGCGCTGGGGGCGGCCGTCATTCTGGCCCTGGCGCCCGAGCCCGCGCTTGCCGGCCCGCTCTGGCTGGCCTTGCCTACTCTTCTCCTCCGCGGGCTCGTGACGGTCAATCTCGCCGCCCATCGCGGCGCGCTACGGGTCGGTCGCTACAATCTCGTCGAATGCGGCCAGAGCGCGGCCGGCTTCCTCCTGGCCCTTCTTCTCGTCGGCTGCTTCGGCCTCGGCGCCTCCGGCCTGGTGCTGGGCCTTCTGGGGGCGGCCGGCCTCGCGCTGCTGCCGGACCTGGGGCTCGTGGCGCGCAGCATCGGCCGACCCGACCGCGCGATCCTACGCGAGATGCGGGCCTTCGGCGGACCGCTGGTGGCCTGCTATGCCCTCAACGCCACTCAAGCCTATGCCGACCGGTTCTTTCTCGAGCGGCTCGCCGGCGCCTCGGCGGTGGGCGTCTATGCGGTCGCGCTGGGCATCGTCGACCGGGCCGTGTCGCTCATCTTCATGGCCGTGACGTTGGGGGCCTTTCCGCTCGCGATCGACAGGCTCGAGCGTCAGGGCGTCGAGGCCGCGCGCGACCAGCTGCGCGCGAATGCGACCGCCCTGCTGGCCTTGGCCGTGCCTGCCGCCGTCGGCCTCGCCTGCACGGCGGATCTGGTCGCGGCGGTGCTCGTCGGGCCCGCGTATCGCGCCGGCGTCGTCGCCGTCATCCCCTTGATCGCGCTGCTGAGCTTCCTTCGCGGGCTCACGGTCCACTACTTCGATCATGCGCTCCATCTCGGCTGCCGATCCGATCTCTTCCTCTACACGGTAGGGCCCGCAGCGGGCCTCAGCCTCCTCTTGAACCCGCTGCTCATTCCGTGGCTCGGGCTCATGGGCGCCATTCAGGTCGGGCTCGCAACGCAGGCGCTGGCCCTCGGCTCGACCATCGTGATCGGCCGGCGCGTCTTTCCGATCGGCTTTCCATTCGCCCAGGCGGCGCGCATCGGCGTGGCGGCGGCTGCCATGGCCGGCGCCCTGGGCCTCCTGCACCTGCCCGCATCGATCGGCGGCCTGAGCCTGACCGTCGCCTTTGGAGCCGGCATCTATGCCGTCGTCGCCCTTGCTCTCGATGTGGCGCACGCCCGCACGTGGCTGGTCGCCCTTTGGGGGCGGAGAGCGCAGCGGGTTCCCGTCGGCACAAGCGAAGGGAGAATCTGATGGCGCTGTCGGTCAAGGAGCTGCGCGCCTCGCTGACGATCCGGTCGGTGCCCGGGCGCAGCCTGGAAGCCGCGCAGATCGGCATCCTGATCGCCAACATGCTGATCTGGGGCGCCCTCGTGCTGCTTCTCGCGCATGTGAGCTGAGAAGGCACAACCGGGGTTCCGTCGCTGCAAACGGCTGGAGCGAGGCGCGCAGCCGTGGCAGCTCGGCCGGGCAGGGGCGGGGCGACGAGCGCCAAGCCCGCGCGACCGTGCGCCTCTCGACGCTAGCCCGGCTGCAGACGCATCTGGTGCTCGCGGCGACGCACCCAGACTGCCGCGACGATCGAGAGGGCGAGCAAGGCGGCGACGCCAAGATAGGTCGAGGCGAGCCCGAAGCGCAGGCCGGCCTCGATGCCCAGGATCGGCCCCAGGCTGCCACCCAGATCGCCGAAGAGCTGGTACATGCCGACGACGCGACCATAGTGCTCGGGACGGCTGACATCGCCGAGCAGGGCCAGCATGGGCAGGTTGATGCCGTTGAAGAAGACACCGACAAGGATGGCGCCGACGAAGATGCCGAGGAGATCGTGCGCGAGGCCGATGACGGCAAAGCCCAGCGCCACGCCCAGAACCGACGGCACCAGCAGGCTCGAGCGCAGCCGGAGGCGGTCGATGCCGCGGCCGAGCGCCAGCGCCGTGATCGAGCTGCAGCCCATCAGCGCCGCCATCACGAGGCCCGCGGTGCCCTGTGCCGCCATGCCGAACAGATGAAAGCCGCGCTCCTGCACCAGGATCACGAGCGTCGCCAGCAGCACGCCCTGCATGCTGAGGAAGACGAGGGTGTTGAAGCCCCAGGCGCTGGCCAGGAGTGGGAACTCGGGCAGGGCGACGAGGGCCGCCATCCGGGAGCGCAGCCCCCGCGGCCCGTCCGCCGCCGGTGCATGAAGACGGGCCTTGATGGGGGGTATCAGGAGAAAGGCCACGAGCGCGCCCAGGAAGGTGAGGAACGCGCCGGTGAGGAACGCCGTATTGTCGGAGAAGCGATCGGCGATGATGCCGCCCATCACGAGACCGCCGGGCATGCCGGCGCTCATGGCGATGCGCACGGTGGCGGTCCTCCTGCCGCGATCGGCCTGGCTCGAGAGGCTCAGCACCGTCGCCTGCGCGCCGACGAAGAGGAAGGCCGAGCCGATGCCGAAGACCACGCGGCCCGTCAGCAGCCAGAATGTCGGATGACCGAGATGCAGGGCGGCGCTGTAGCCGAGCACGCCGATGCCCTCGACCAGGAGGCCGAAGGCGATCGCCTGCTTGCCACCGACGCGGTCGATGATATGGCCCGCGGGCGTGTCGAAGATCAGCCGTGAGATGCGGTTGGCAGAAAGAATGAGGCCGATCATGCCGCCCGAGATGCCGAGCTCGAGGCCGAGCGCTGGAAGGATGGGGAAGACGAGGCCCCCGCCGAGGCCACCCATGAAGGTGCACAGCGCCACCCTGCGAGCCGTGGCCGCGGCGTTCATGCGCCCGATCTCCGACAAGCGCCGTCGTCCCGCTCGCGCCGCGGAGCCGCGCAGTGCCGGCTGCCCGGGCCTCGTGGCTGCCAGGGCAGGGGGCCTGTGTCCCTCACGCCTCTCTCCTCGTTTCTCATCCCCGGAGAGCATAGGGCGCCCGGGCCGATCCGTCGTGCCGCCGCGCGCTTGGGAGCCATGCTCAGCGGGCCCGGCTTGCGATCCACCGGGGCGCATCGTTCGAGGCTCCTGATGGCGCCGCTACGCCCCTGCATCATCATCTTCGGCGCGCGCGTGCAGCCGGACGGCCGCCCCAGCCGTATCCTCTGCCAGCGGATCCAGGCGGCGCTGCGTGCCTGGCGCGAGCGGCCCGACGCCCGCCTGATGCCGACCGGCGGGCAGATCGGGGGTCGCCGTGCCGAGGCCTTGGTGATGCGGGACGAGCTCGTGGCCGCGGGCGTGCCGCGCTCGGCGCTCGTCCTCGAGCCGGAGAGCAAGGACACCTTCCAGTCGGCCATCGCCTGTGCGGCGCTGCTGCGGGCGATGCCGGATCTGGGCGAGGTGCTGGTCTGCAGCAGCGACTTTCACCTGCCGCGCTGTCGCGCCTTGATGGCGTTGGAGGGCTTTCCCGGCCGAGGGGTCGCCGCGAGGTCCAGCCCGAGGCCGCTGCTCGACCTGTGCTTTCTCTATCGCGTCGGCCGCGAGAGCCTGGCCCTGCCCTACGATACGGCGCTCATGCTGTGGCACCGCCTGCGTCGTCCCGGACGACGAGGGCCAAGGTGAGCCCGGCGGCGGCGACACGCTGCTCCATCTCCAGGATGGGAGCATAGTCCTCTCGCGAGCGGCGGACAAAGCCTTCGAGGAGGAGAGCCTTTCGTGCCGGCGCCGTGGTGGCGTCGGCGAGCGCCTCCTCCAACGCCTGCTGCAGGGCGAGAGCGGTTGCGGCCGGCGTGGCCCTGCCGGTGACGTAGGGCAGGGCGGGCGCGGCCACGCTGCGATCGAGCACCGCGAGCCCGCTCACCTCGTCAGGCGCATGATGCTCGACAAGGGCCAGCGAGACGGCATCGATGCCGGCGAGGTCGGCGGTCCCCTCCCGAAGAGCGGCGAGGGAGGCCCGATGCGCGCCGGTCAGGCGGGTCGGGAAGGCCCGGCTCGCCTGACCCCGCTGCCCGGCCAGCCAATGCAGCAGCGCCGTGCGGCCCGAGTGCGATGTGGGCTCATTGACGGCCAGCACGGCATCCGCGAGCGACCGTGCGCGGTCGGCACGCCAGCGCCCGAGATCTTCGGTGCGAACAACGATGCAGGAGTGGTAGCGGCCGCGCTCGCAGCCCGGAACGGTGTGGCCGGCTGCGCCCAGGACGCGAAGGCCAGGCCTTCTCACGACATGGGCGCCGCAGCATTGGGCCAGCAGCAGGGTATCATCGCCGAGCAGGGCGGAAAGAGGCAGGTCACGGTCGAGCGCGCGGGGTACCGCAATACCTCTCCGGTCGAGCCGGCGCCGAATATCGTCCCAGAGGCTGTTGACGGCATCCCGCACTTCGGGGAAATCATACATCGGCAGGGCAGCCGGCCCGAGACCGGTCATGGACAACCCTGCCCAAGCTCTCGAAAGCGACGGAGATGAACGACAGGGTAGGGCGGGCGGCGGCCACCATCGAGTGGCCGACGATCGGCCTTGCGATCTTGATCTACACGACGTTTGGTGTTCTTACGTTCTACCATGCCCTCGTGCCCCTGTGGCTCCTGGTGCCGCTCGGCGCCTATGCCGTTACATGGCAGAGCTCGTTGCAGCACGAGGTGATCCACGGCCACCCGACGCGATGGAAGGCCGCCAACCTCACGCTCGCCGGCCTTCCGCTGACGCTCTGGCTGCCGCTGCTGGCCTATCGCGATCTCCACCTCTCGCACCATACCGACCATCGGCTCACCGATCCCCTCGACGACCCCGAGAGCTACTATGTGACCCCCGAGGCGTGGGCCCGCATGCCGGCGTGGCAGCGGCACGCGCGGTGCACGCTCAATACCCTGGCCGGCCGCCTGCTGCTCGGACCGCTTCTCACCGTGCCCGGCTTTCTGGCACGGGAGGCCCGTGCCTGCTGGCGGGGCGAGGGCGCGGCACGGCGCATCTGGCTCTGGCACATGGTGGGCATGGTGCCGCTGCTGGTCTGGGTGCTCCTGATCTGCCGCATGCCCTTTTGGACCTATGTGCTCGTCTTCGCGCTGCCGGGCACGTCGCTCATGATGCTGCGCTCCTTCGCCGAGCATCAGGCACGTCACGAGATCGGGCATCGCACCGCCATCGTCGAGGCGGAAGCGCCCCTGGCGCTGCTGTTTCTCAACAACAACCTGCACGCCGTGCACCACGCCCACCCGGGTCAGCCCTGGTATCGCCTGCCTCTCCTCTACCGGCGCGAGCGGGAGGCCGTCCTCGCCACGAACGGGGGCTACCTCATCAACGGCTATGCCGAGATCCTGCGGCGCTACCTCGTGGTGCCGAAGGAGCAGCCCGTCCATCCCTGGCGCCATGAGGGTGTGGTGAAGGGGCAGGGCGACATCCTGCTCGGCGGCACCGGTGCCGCGGGCTATTAGCCCGTCGGATCAGGGGACGCGCCGCCGTCGTCGGCCGAGAGGAGCGTCACGGTGCCGGTGGCCGGGTCGACCTCGACCTCGGCGCCGTCGGGAATGGCGGTCGTGATGTCCTGCTCGAAGCGGTCGACAAGCGCGATGCCGGCGAGGGCGATGCCCTGGGCCATCACCGGATTGGCGAAGTTGAGCAGGAGCGCCCTGGGGGCCCGGCCGGCGGCCACCATCTCGTGCATCATCCAGGCCGTGGCCACGCCGCCCTTGGCGTGGTCGAGCACGAGGATGCGGTCCACATAGGAGCGGCCGAAGAGCTTGTGCGACGGGCGTGAGAAGGTGCCCGCCTCGCGATCGAGATCGTAGCGGGCCGAGAACCCGTCGGTGGCGACGAGCGCGATGCCGCGGACCTTCTCCCGGCCGATCCCGGGATGCCCCTTGATCGGGCTCATGCGAGCCTCCCCGCCACGGCTGCCTCGATGCAGGCAGCCGTCGGCTGCAGCACCGGCACATAGCCATAGCCCTGGATGATGTTGGCGAGCTTGGCGGAGTTGGTGACGAGCCGACGCCAGCCCATCGCCTGGCCCATCTCGCGCGCATACATCTGGTAGAAGCACACACCCTCGAGGAGCTTGCCGCCCGCCGCCTCGATGGTGGCCTTGAGGCCCAGGCGCTCGGCCTCGGACGCGACGGCCGGCGGCACCGCGGCGAGCAGGGCGGTGGTCGCAGCGATGCGCCTGCCTTCGAGCAGCCCGGCCAGCCGCTCGACCTCGAGAAGCGAGAGCTGCGGCGCCGCGAAGACGACGACGTCGACCGACCGATCGTCGCGCGCGAAGCTGGCGTAGAACGCGTCGATCTCCGCCTCGCCGATGCGCTCGACATGCGAGGGCACGGATCCACCGCAAGCCGTCCTCTCGTCCGGCGCCTCGGGCGTCACGCCCACGATGTGGAACATCGGCGTGCTGCCCCAGCTGGCGAGCGCGGCGCCGAAATGCTTGAGCTCGTCCGAGCCGGGATGGCTCTCGATGCCGCTCAGCACCGGCACGTCCCAGTAGGAGGCCATGCGCTTGCCGACCACGGCACCCAAGGCGCCCCAGTCGGCATAGTCGCGGGGCTGCACCTCGACGCGAAAGGCGCGCGTGCCCCGGCGCACCCGGTCGAGATGATAGCCGTAGCGCGGGACTCGGCCGGTGAGCGCAGCCCAAAGGGCGGCAACACCACCCTCGAAGTTGCTGCGGGCGCCCAGAACGCCGTTGGCGTAGATCGTCGAGCCCGTGTCGCCGAAGGCCACATGCTCGCCCAGCACGGGCGGCACGACGATCTGGTAGTTGATGCAGGTGTTGGTCAAAAGGACGCCCATCGCCCGGAACGCCTCGACGATGCGCCGCTCGCGATCGGGCGCATGCTCGGGCTGGCGCAGCCAGGCGCAGGCCTTGGGATCGACGCCCCTGGGATCCGTGACGGTCGGGATCCGCACCCGCCGCTCGCTCGGAGCCGCGGCCGCGAAACGCTCCAGGAGGGCCGTGCCGGCGGCGCCCACGGCCTCGCCGTCGGCCATGACGTGCGCCTGGCTGACCTCCACGAAGTCCTGGGCGTCGAAGAAGCGGCCGACGGCCAGCTGCTGCTCCAGGGCGAACCGGCGCGGCTCGCCCAGCTCGCCCGCCAGCATGGCGGTCTCCTCGGCATTCAATCGCATCACGCAGCCTCCGCCGCAGCAGCCCGCCCGAGGATCATATCGGCGGCCTTCTCACCAATCATGATGCTCGTGGCGTTCGTGTTGCCGGAGACGACCGCCGGCATGATCGAGGCATCGACCACTCGGAGCCCCGCCAGCCCCCGCACGCGCAGCTCCGGATCGACGACGGCCCGATCGTCGACGCCCATGCGGCAGCTGCAGGTGGGGTGATACTGCGTATAGCCGGCCTCGCGGACGAAGCCCAAGATCTCGTCGTCGCTCTGTGCCCGGGCGCCGGGAGCCACCTCGGTGGCCTTGTAGCGCTGCATGGCCGGCTGGCTCATGATCTCGCGACCGATCCTGACACAGCGGATGTTGACCAGGCGGTCCGTCTCGGTGCCCAGATAGTTGGCGCGCATCGCGGGCTGCTCTCGCGGATCGGGCGAGCGCAGGCGTATCTCGCCGCGGCTCTCGGGCCTGAGCTGGGAGACGATCGGCGAGCAGCCCGGAAAATCGTGGAAGTGGGCAGGGCGGTCGCCGCTCAGCGGGTTGAAGTGAAGCTGCATGTCGGGCAGGTCGAGCGCCGGATCGGTGCGCGCGAAGCCGCCGGCCATCGAGGGCCCGCTCGCCAGGGGGCCGCGCCGGAAGAGAGCGAAGCGTGCGCCCTCCCGTGCCATGCGGAGCGGGTTGCGACGGAGCTCGTTCAGGCTTCGGATGCCCTCGACCCGATAGACGAGCTTGGTCTGCAGGTGATCCTGGAGATCCTGGCCGACGCCGGGAAGCTCGTGCTGGACGGCAATGCCGAACGCGCGCAGCTGCTCGCCGGGCCCGATGCCGGAGAGCATGAGGATGTGCGGCGACTTGATGGCGCCGGCGGCGAGGATGACCTCCCGATCGGCCCGAAACTCGCGCTCCGGCAGGTCGCCGATACGGACGGCCACACCGACGGCTCGCCGGCCCTCGAGGAGGACGCGGTTGGCGAAGGCGCTGGTGATGACGGTGAGGTTCGGCCGGCGCTCCGCTGGTCGCAGATAGCCCACGGCGGTGCTGCAGCGGCGCGTGTTGCGCACCGTCAGCTGGAAATAGCCGATGCCTTCCTGGCCCGCCCCGTTGAAGTCGTCGTTGCGCGGCAGACCCCACTCCGTGGCTGCCTCGATGAAGGCGTCCGAGAGGGGATGATTGTCGCGGATGTCCGAGACGCCGAGCGGGCCGCCGGCGCCGTGGAAGTCGTCGGCGCCGCGGGCCTGATCCTCGGCACGCCGGAAATAGGGCAGCACGTCGGACCAGCTCCAGCCGACGCAGCCGCGCTGGCGCCACATGTCGAAATCCTGCGGCTGGCCGCGTATGTAGACCATCGCGTTGATGGAGCTGGAGCCGCCCAGCACACGGCCGCGCGGCCAGATCATCGAGCGGCCGCTCATCGTCGGCTCGGGCTCGGTCGTGAAGTTCCAGGAGAGGGTGGGGTGGTAGACGAGCTTGTAGAATCCACCCGGCATGTGGATCCACGGGCTGCGGTCGCGTGGGCCGGCCTCCAGAAGGAGAACCCGGTTGCGCGGGTCCGCCGAGAGGCGGTTGGCCAGCACACAACCGGCCGAGCCGGCGCCAACGATGATATAGTCGAACTGCCCCATGGCCCCCCCAAGCTCCCCAGGCATTCGAGCGCCATGAGTGAGCGTTGCGTTTACGCTCCCCTTATGGGAGGCTCGATGTCATCGAGGCAAGGGGCGATCCCACGCCAAGGGACTCCATGACGATGCTTCCGGCCATGAGCAGCCGGCTCCGCGCGTGGGGGCTTCTCTGCCTCCTCGTGGTGATGTGGGGCAGCGGCCCGGCGCTCAACAAGCTCGCCGTGACGGAGATAGCTCCCAGCATCATCACGGCCGTCAGGCTCATCGTGGCGACGCTGCTGCTTCTGCCCGTAGCGGTGGCACGAAGCGGGGCAGGAGCATGGACCGCCCCGCACTGGCTCTTCTTCACGCTCTCGGGGCTCATCGGCAACGCGCTGCCCTATTATCTCGTCAGCCTGGGCCAGACCGTGGTGCCGAGCGGTGTCACCACGATCTTCTTTGCGGTAGGCCCGCTCGCGGTCCTGGTTCTGGCCAACTATTTCGTGCCGGACGAGCGCCTCACGGCGAGGCGGGCCAGCGGGTTTCTGGTGGGCTTCCTCGGCATCGTCGTGCTGGTGGGCCCCGCCGTCGGCGCCGCCATCGCCGGAGGCTCCGGCATCCTGCCGTTCGAGCTCGGGGTCCTCGCGGCGCCGCTGGGCTTTGCGATCAACACGATCCTGGTGCGCCGCCGCCCGGCCTGCTCGGGCCTGATGGCGGCCGCCGGCGCCATGCTCATGGGCTCGCTGATGAGCCTTCCCGTGGCGCTCTGGGTGGGCAGCACGGCAGCGATGCCGGGAGCCACGGCGCTCATGGGCCTCCTCGGGCTCGCGGTCATCGCCACGGCCTTGCCGACGCTGCTGCTCTATCGCCTCATCGACCTGGCCGGGCCGTCCTTCGCGTCCCTGATGAGCTACCTCATACCGTTCTGGGGCGTGGCACTCGCGATCGTAGCGCTCGGGGAGCCCGTGCCGTGGCGTGCCTTGGCGGCCCTGCCGCTGATCCTGGCCGGGGTCGTCATCGCCGGACGGCAGACCGCGCCCGCGGGATCGACCGCGACGCGTCCCCGAGCGACCCCACCGAGCGGCGCCGAATGAGGGCTGGAGGCGCATGCTGACCGTTCCACCGTCGATGTGCTGGAACTCGTATAAGATGTGTTATGACAATTATTATCACTGAACCAGCACGCCGACGAGCTATCCCTAGGCACAGCCGAGCCTGTGGCATTCTTCGTCCTCGTCGAGCAACCGCCCGATCAGCGTCGGCGGCATTCCGCCCTCGGCTAGCTCTCGCCCATCGACTACGAAAGAAGACGCAGCATCGAGGGCTGACGCAAGGATGAGAACGCAGCTTCCCCCCATCAGCTTGACGACGCCGCTCGCGGCGATCGATGGCATGGCAAAAGCGGATCCGGCAACGGGCCCGGCAGGCGCGCTCGGCAGGAGCGCCGGCTCTTGATCGGCGTCAGGAGCGCCTCGACGGAGGCGCCGGCTGGCGGCTCGGCATCGCCGCCGAGCGTGGACCTGTGCGCCGTCGTCGTGACCATGACGGAAACGGCACCGCGCATTCTCGTCGTCCACCCATCAGGAGCCGATAGCGACATCCTGCCTTCGGGCCCTTTGCATCCGGAGCATCGGACGCTCGAGCGCGGCCTGCGCAGCTGGGTCGAGGAGCAGACGCGGCAGACGCTGGGCTATGTGGAGCAGCTCTACACATTCGGCGATCGCCATCGCCACGGAATCGGCCTCGACGCGACGGCCAGCGCGCGTCGGGCGGTGACGGTCGCCTATCTGGCCCTGGTCCGTGAGGCGGAAGCGCCAGGCGCCACGGCCGCCAGATGGCGCGACTGGCACGTCTACTTTCCCTGGGAAGATCGGCGCGACAAGGGTTCAGCGGCGTTCGGGGCGATCGTCGCCAGGCTCGAGGCCTGGGCGGAGGCCGCGCCCTCGCCCGCCGAGGCGCGCCTCCGCCAGGAGCGGATCCGGCTCACCTTCGGCGACGGCAGCGGATCGTGGGACAATGAGCGGGTGCTCGAGCGCTACGAGCTGGCCTACGAGGCGGGGCTCGTCATGGAGGCGTGGCGGGATCAGGGGCGCGAGCCCACCGAGGCGCTCCCACCCTCGGTCGGCATGGCGGCCGACTGCCGGCGCATCCTCGCCACCGCCATCGGCAGGCTGCGCGCCAAGATAAAATACCGGCCGGTCCTTTTCGAGCTGATGGCGCCCACCTTCACGCTCCTGCAGCTGCAGCGCACCGCCGAGGCGATCTCGGGGGTGCAGCTCCACAAGCAGAATTTCCGGCGCCTCGTCGAGCGTGAGGGGCTGGTCGAGGAGGCGCCGGGGCTCGAGCTCGATACCGGCGGCCGCCCCGCGCGGCTGATGCGCTTCCGGCCCGAGGTCGTTCTCGAGCGTCCGGCACCGGGCGTGCGGGTCGGTGCCACGCGGCGTGCAAGCCTGCCCTGAGCCAATGGAGGCACACCGCGCTTGACGCGCTTATGCTCACCTCTAGCATAAGCGTGTCGTCGTATCCGGCCAGTGCGGCTGGTGACGCGGGGTTGCTCGGGCATAGATATGCTCAATATCAGCATAAGGGTGCCTCGGCAGAGGCACGGGATGGGGGCGCCATGACCTACGCCGATGATCAGGACAGCGAGCTTCTGACGTTCACCGATGAGGTGGCGGCGCGTACCGCTCCCGTCTGGGAGCGCGTCAAGTCGGTCGTGCCGGCCTTCGACTGGCCGGCCTTCGCGCCGGAGATCGACGCGATCCAGCGCCTCAAGCGGGAGCGCGACGCCGTCGTGCTCGCGCACAACTATCAAACGCCGGAGATCTTCCACGGCGTCGCCGACATCGTCGGCGACAGCCTGGCGCTGGCGCGCGAGGCCACGCGGGTCGACGCGAGCGTGATCGTCCTGGCCGGCGTGCACTTCATGGCCGAGACGGCCAAGATCCTGAACCCGACGCGGACGGTCCTGATCCCGGACCAGCGGGCCGGCTGCTCGCTCGCGGAATCGATCACGGCGGCCGACGTCCGCAGGCTCCGGGCGGCGCATCCCGGCGTGCCGGTCGTCACCTACGTCAACACCTCGGCCGAGGTGAAGGCCGAGGCCGACATCTGCTGCACGTCGGGCAACGCCAGGAAGGTGGTCGAGAGCCTGGGCGTGCCGCGCGTCATCTTCATTCCCGATGCCTACCTCGCGCGGAACGTCGCGGCCGAGACGGACGTCGAGGTGATCACCTGGGAAGGTGCCTGCGAGGTGCACGAGCGCTTCACCGCACGCGACATCGAGCAGATCCGCTACGGCCACGAGGAGGTGGTGGTCGTGGCCCACCCCGAATGCCCGCGCGACGTCGTCGAGGCATCGGACTTCGCCGGCTCCACGGCCGACATGATCCGCTTCGTCGCGGCGAAGCGGCCGAAGCGGGTGGCGCTCATCACGGAGTGCTCCATGAGCGACAATGTGGCCGTCAGCTTCCCCGAGGTGGAGTTCGTGCGGCCCTGCAATCTCTGTCCGCACATGAAGCGCATCACGCTGACGAAGATCCGCCACGCGCTCGAGACGCTGACGCACGAGGTGACCGTCGATCCGGAGGTGGCCGATCGTGCCCGCCGGTCGGTGGAGCGCATGCTGGCCGTCGGCTGACATGGGCGACATCGCGGGTGCCGACGCCCGTGTGGTGATCGTCGGCGGAGGGATCGCCGGCATGGCGACCGCCCTCCATCTGGCACCGCTGCCGGTGACGCTGCTCAATGCCGGCCCGCTCCTGAGCGAGGCGGCGACGGCCCTGGCGCAGGGCGGGATCGCGGCAGCGCTGGGCGACGACGACGCACCTGCCCTGCACGCCGAGGACACGCTCCGGGCCGGTGCCGGACTGGTCGAGCCGGCGGTGGCGCTCGCGGTCGCGGAGGCGGCCGGGCAGTGCATCCGCGATCTCGAGCGCTGGGGTGTGGCCTTCGACCGGACGCCGGCGGGCCGCCTCGCTCTGGGCCTGGAGGCGGCGCACTCGCGACGCCGGATCGTCCATGCCGGCGGGGACGCCACCGGTCGTGCCGCCCTGGCGGCCCTGGTGGCGGCAGCCCGGGCCAACCCGTCGATCCGGATCGTCGAGAGCGCGCCCGCGATCGAGCTCGTCCGCGACGAGCGTGGCGACGTCGCCGGTGTCGTGGCACTGTGCGGCGGGGGCACCCAGCTTCTGACCGCCCGCGCGGTGGTGCTTGCAACCGGCGGGATCGGCGGGCTGTTCGCCGCCACGACCAACCCGTTGGGGGCCGTGGGTCAAGGGCTCGCCATGGCGGCCTCCGTCGGGGCGAGGCTCCGCGACCTCGAGTTCGTCCAGTTCCACCCGACGGCGATGGCCCTGGGCAAGGATCCCTTGCCGCTCGCCTCCGAGGCCATCCGCGGTGAAGGTGCCATCCTGATCGATGATCGGGGCGATCGGCTCATGGCCGAGGTGCCGGGCCGGGAGCTGGCGCCGCGGGACGTCGTGGCGCGTCATGTGGGCGCCGCGCTTCTCGCGGGACGCAAGGTGTTCCTCGACGCCCGGGCCGCCATCGGTGGGCGCTTCGCCGCACGCTTCCCGAGCGCCTACACGGCCTGTCGCGCCGCGGGCATCGATCCGACGGTCCAGCCGATCCCGATCCGGCCGGCAGCGCACTATCACATGGGCGGCATCGCCGTGGACCGATGCGGGCGCACGACGGTCCCGGGTCTGTGGGCCGTGGGCGAGGTCGCCGCGACCGGCCTGCACGGCGCCAACCGGCTCGCCAGCAACTCGTTGCTCGAGGCCCTGGCCTTCGCGAGATGGGTGGCAGCGGACATCGCGGGCCAGCCCACAGCCCTCCGGCAGCCTCGACCGATGCCTCCCGAGGCGCGCAGGCGCGAGGATGCCGATACGAGGAGCGTCGGTCAGGTCCGGGCCTTGCGTGAGCTCATGACGAGGTCCGTCGGCGTCGTTCGGGATGCGGATGGGCTGTCCGATGCCATCCGGACGCTGACGCCTCTGGTCGAGGACGATGATCTGCCGCCGGGCCTGCGCCGCCGGGCGCTCGTGTGCCGGCTGATCGCCGAGGCCGCCCTCGCCCGCGAGGAGTCGATCGGCAGCCACTTCCGCAGCGATGCCCACGACGCCCCGTCCGTCCATCCGCCGGCCGGGATCGCCCGGTCCCATGACGTCGTCCTGCGTGGGCAACAGGGAGCAAAGGTCTATGGCCATGGTTGAGCCGCTGCCGACCATTCTCGTCGAGCCGATCGTGCGGGCAGCCCTGCTCGAGGATCTCGGGCGGGCCGGCGACATCACGACGACGGCGATCGTCCCGGCGACGGCGGAGATGCACGGCATCGTCGCCTCGCGGCAGCGGGGCATCGTGGCCGGCATCGATGTGGCCGCCCTCACCTTCAGGCTGCTCGAGCCGGCCATCACGATCGAGACGACGAAGCGCGACGGCGATGCGGTGGGCCCGGGCGATGCCGTCCTCCATCTGCGCGGGCCGGCGCGGGCGATCCTTACGGGCGAGCGGACGGCGCTCAACCTGCTCTGCCGGCTCTCCGGCATCGCCACCGCGACGGCCCGGATCGTCCAGGCGGTGCGGCCGCACAAGGCCAGCATCACCTGCACCCGCAAGACGACCCCGGGCCTGCGCATGCTCGAGAAGTATGCGGTGCGCGCGGGCGGCGGTGCCAATCACCGCTTCGGCCTCGACGACGCCATCCTCATCAAGGACAACCACATCGCCGTTGCAGGCGGCATCCGGCCCGCGATCGAGCGCGCCAAGCAGGCCGTCGGCCATCTCGTCAAGATCGAGGTGGAGGTCGACGATCTGGATCAGCTGCGCGAGGCCATGGCGGTCGGTGTCGACGCGGTCATGCTCGACAATATGGGCCCCGCCATGATCGAGGAGGCGGTGCGGCTGGTCGCCGGCCGCGCCGTCATCGAGGCTTCCGGAAGGATCACCGCCGAGACGGCGCCCGCCATCGCCGCTGCGGGCGTCGATGTCATCTCGGCCGGCTGGCTGACCCACAGCGCGCCCATTCTCGATCTCGGGCTCGACACCGGGTCTTGATGCAGGAGGCGCCGGCCTCCCGCTCCGTCACGAGACCGGGCGCTGCAGCACGTAGCATTGATGCCACAGCGATCCCGACAGCACGGGCACATGGCCGAGCCCGTCTGCCAGCATGGCGGAGAGCTTCTGGCCCGGCTGCCCGCCGAGCTCGGCCACGACGGGGAGATAGAGCCCGCTCAGGTGCTGCTCGAGCACGCGGAAGCCCGCCTTGTCGAGCTGCCGCCGCAGCGCGCCGCGGGTCAGACGGTTGGTATGGCCGAGCTCGTCCACCGTGCCGTACAGCTTTCGCGCAAGGGCGAGCGCCAGCGGGTTGCCCAGCATGCGCGCGAAAAGCTCCATGGTGCTGTACGACTGCGGCGTGGTCAGCACGAGCACGCCGCCCGGACGCAGCGCGGCGAAGAGCCGATCCAGGGCCATCTGCGAGCGGTCCGGCGGCAGGTGCTCGAGAACCTCCGAGCACAAGGCGAGATCGAAGCCGCTGACCTCGAGGGTCGCAAGATCGGCCTCCCGCGTGCTCACGCCGGGCAGCTCGGCGACCGCGCGTAGAAATGTCGGGTTGATGTCGACGGCCAGCACCTCGCAGGACCGTTCGGACAGGTGCCGGGTGAAGAGACCCGCACCCACCCCAACCTCGAGCACCTTTGCCGACGGACCCGGGAGATGGTCATCGATCGCGCGGATCACCCAGTCGCGCCTGCTGGTATGCAGCCATCGCCGGGTCGGGTTGCGCGCCTCGAAGAGTTGTGCCTGAAACGCTACGTCGCCTTGTCTCAACCCGTCCGGCTGCAGGACGTTGCCATCACTCATGATCTCTCCTATTCCGTGATCGGCTCGCCATGGAGGCCAGCGCGACCGAGCGTGCTCGCGGAAACGACATCTGGCCAATCTCATATACCATCCGACCCAGCATTTAACCGTCACGCGCGCGCCGGCGTGAGGTATCTCCGTACGAGGTGCCTGCGACGCGCGGAACCGATGGCGCCGAGAAGGCTTGCATCTCTCCAGGAGAGCACTCGCGCCCCATCGAGCCTGACCATCACGGAGACAACTCGATGGCGCATCGCGGCCCATCCCCTTGGGGCATGATCTGGCTCGCCCTGCTCGTCCTTGTCCTGCTGCTCGTCTATGTCGGCCTTGCCGGGGGCCTACGCGGCACCGACCAGTATTGGTATGCGGCCGACGCGGAGGCCCTTGGTCGGCACCTTTCCCTGCGCTCCAACAACGTCTTCCCGGCCACGCTGTTCTCGCCGGGCGCCGTGCTGCCGCCCTACTTCAAGCACGACATCTTGAGCGTGTGGCTCGCGGCGATACCCACCTTCTTCGTCGGGCCGGCCTGGGGATGGCTGCTGCTCAACCTCGCGGCCACCGGCGGCAGCGCCTTCCTGATCCGCGGCGCCGCGCGTCGGGTGGCGAGCCCGGCGGCGGCGGACCTCTGCGCGCTGGGTTACATCGTCATGCCGCTCACCTTGTGGCAGACGGCACAGCCTCTGGCCGAGGCATCCATCACCTTCTTCGCCGCCCTGGCCCTCTATTTCCTTGCCCGGGCCGGCCGCAGCCTCGCCGGCTGGATGCTGGTGACGCTTGCCCTGGGCGGGCTCTACTTCTCGAGGCAGAGCTACCTGCCCGTCCTCCTGCTGGCGGCCCCGGCCTTCCTTCTGCTCCGGCTCGGATCCGAGCCGGCTGCCTGGCGCCGTACGTTGGCGCAGACACTCGTCCTGGGTGTCACGACGATCGTGCTCTACGGGCTGGCCCATGTCATGTTCAGCCACGAGAACGTCGATCATTCCTACACGCGGCTTCTTTACACCAACGTTCCGGGCATAAGCGACAACATGTCGTTGAACTTCGACATGTCGACGGCCAATCTCCACGACACGCTGCATTGGGACCCCAAGATCTTCCTTCTCAAGCTCGGCAGGAACCTGCAGGAGCAGTTTTTCGCCTTCGGCAATCCGGTGGAGGCCTTCTTCTACTGGTCGTTCAATCTGCTGACGCTGATCGCGTTGTGGATGCTGTGGCGCTGCCGGCGGCGACCTGACGAGCGGCTCCTGCTCCTCGCGGCCCTCGTGCCGGTGGGCGTGCATCTGCTCACGATCGTGCTGTTTCAAAACCAGTTCCGCTACCTGATGCCGGCCTTCCCAGGACTTCTGATAGCCCTCGCGATCGCGCTCTCCGCGTGGGACCCGTTGCGGCGGCACCTCGAGCGACGCGCCGTGCCCGTGATGGTGGTGGTCCTGCTCGTCAGCCTGCTTCCGAACATCGCGCTGGGCGCCCTGCTGCATCGCGAGATGGCGGTCGAGCGGCAGGTCCGCGCGCAGGCGACGGCGCTGTTCGATCGCTACGTGCCGCCGGACGGTCAGATGATCGTGTCCTATAACAAGGGCTACCTGATGTTCGGCTACGCGGCGCGACCCAGGCTGGTCCTCTTCGTCGACCCCACCTATGATTCGCAGGCCCTCGACCGGCTGCGGGAGCGGTTCAAGGCGGGCTATCTCTTCGCCCCCGCCGGCACCCCCTTCACCGCCCGGTTGGGCGCGGAGCCCATCGCCGCAGCGGCACCGATCGAGAGCTTCAGCATACCCTGGCAACTCTATCGCCTGCCGCCGGCGCCGGCCAACTAGCAGACGCTCGAGGCGCCGTCCGCCGCCTTGCTCGCGGAAGGGCGGGCGGGGCTCGGCCACAGCGTCACCCCCGTGCGGCATCGGCATCGACCAGCCTCTTCCGCCGGCAAGAGGCCTTTCCATCGCCATGAAAAATGTGCCATGTCGCCCGTCGGGCGGTAACCTATGCTGGCAGGAGCACATCCGTTGAATGATCTACCGCCTATGACGTTGACGCCCGAGGCGAGCTCAACGCCTGAGAAGGAAGGGACCGCCCGAGGTCCGACGATCAGCGTCGTCGTGCCCCTCAAGGACGAGGAAGGGTCCATCGCGACGCTCGTCGGTCAGATCCTGAAGGTTGGACGGGATGCAAACCTCAGGATTGTCGACATCGTTCTGGTGGACGATGGCAGCGAGGATGGGACCTGGGTGATCGCCGAAGAGCTCGCCAACGAGCATACGGAGGTCTCCGCCGCCCGCCTGCGGCGCAACTTCGGCAAAGCGACCGCCTTGATGGTCGGCGTGGGCGTCGCGGCGCCCTCCGACATCGTCATCACCATGGATGGCGATCTGCAGGACGACCCCGAGGAGCTGCCCCGGTTCGTGGCGGCGATCGAGGCCGGGGCCGACCTGGTGTCGGGCTGGAAGCAGAACCGCCAGGATCCGCTGGGGAAGACCCTGCCCTCCCGGCTCTTCAACCGGGTCACCGCCTGGATGAGCGGGATCAAGATTCACGACTTCAATTGCGGCTACAAGGCGTATCGGCGGGAGATCTTCGACACGGTCCGGCTCTATGGCGAGCTCCATCGCTACACCCCGGTCCTCGCCAACGCGCTCGGCTACCGTGTGGCCGAGATCTCCGTGCGCCATCACCCTCGCAAGTTCGGCCGGTCGAAGTACGGCGTGACGCGGTTCGTGCGCGGATTTCTCGACCTCCTGACCGTCTTGACGATCACGCGCTTCGCCTATCGGCCGGGCCATCTGTTCGGGGGCATCGGAGCGCTTCTTTTCGCGATCGGCGCTGCCGCCATCGCCTACCTCGTCGGGCTGAAGCTCCTCACCGGTGCCGAGATCGGCCAGCGTCCGCTTCTTCTTCTGGGCTCGCTGGCCTTCATCGTCGGCGTGCTGCTTCTCCTGTTCGGCATGCTGGCCGAGCTCATCGTCAGCCATTCGCAAGGGCCGGTCGGAGCTCGTGATCTCGTCGCCAAGCATGTGGCGCACCGCGTTCCGCGCGGATGATCCGCCGCGTCGTCTCCCTCGTGATCGGCGCGGCCATCATGGCCGCCGCCGTCTGGTACATGATGACGCCCGAGGTCCTCGAAGACCTCCGCATCGTCGTGGCGACGGCGAGCTGGCGGCTCCTGCTGGCCGCGCTGGTCCTCAGCGCCGGCATTCAGTGGCTGAGGGCCTGGCGGTTCTCGATCATGACCAATGGCGGGTTTGCGCTGCCGAGATGGTCGCTCGTGCGCATCGCCTGCCAGCTCAACTTCTTCAACTACGTGCTGCCGTTCAGGCTCGGCGAGCTGAGCTACCCGGTCATGATGAAGCGGACCTACGGGCACTCGATGCTGCATGCCGCGGGCGTGCTTGTTCTTCTCCGTATCGTCGACCTCTGCACCGTGGGCGCGATCCTTCTTGCCAGTCTTGCCGTCCTCGATCTTGCCGGCGGCTCCATCGGGTCGCTTGCGTTGGGGGCGGTAGCGGCAGGGCTGGCGGTGCTGCCCGTCGTCGGCATGCTCGGCGCTCGCTCCGCTCGATCCCTGCTGAGGCTTCTGCCTCCCGGCAGCAGGCTCGCGGCAAGGCTGGAGGTAGCCTTCACGGCCCTCGGGGAGCGGCGCCCGCAGCTCGCATCGGTCGGCCTCAGCTTCGCCATCTGGCTCACCTTCGGCGCGGTCGCGGCCCTGGCCGCGGGCGCCGTCGCGATCGGCGTTCGGCCTGCCGTCCTGCTGTTCGGCGTGTCGGCGTCGAATTTGGCATTCGCCCTGCCGATCAACGGGATAGCCGGGCTGGGGGCCTCCCAGGCGGCGTGGGTGACGGCCCTCAATCACGCCGGCGTGCCATGGAACGACGCGGTCATCACCGCCCTCTCCTTCTATGTCGTCACGCTGGTGAGCGCCCTCCTGCTCGGAGGGCTGGCACTTCTCGCCGGCACCTGGAAGCCCGCGCCGCGGCTGGAGGCCGAGCCCAGCGGGCAATCGCCAGCCACGGACCGATAGGCCGGCCACCCGCCTCGGGCGCGACGATGATGCCGCTGCCGTCAGGACACCCATATGTCGTAAGGGTGCGCAAGGCTGAGCGAGGATCCCTGCCGATCCCCCCAAGCCCGACAACCGACACGGAGGTTGCGATGAAGGACTATCTCGCGCTCGAGCGCGACTATGGCCAGCGGGCGAAAGCCCTGCACAAGGCGGGCGGTGAGCCCATGCGCGCCTTCCGCGGCCTCGTGCAGGCAACCGGCAAGGATGCCGCCCTCAGCCACAAGGTGAAGGAGCTTGCGGCACTCGCCATCGCGATCGCCACGCGCTGCGAGGGCTGCATCGTCTTCCACACCCGGGCCTGCCTGAGCCTGGGCGTCAGCCGGGAGGAGCTGGCCGATCTGATCGGGCTCACGATCGAGATGGGCGGCGGCCCCTCGTCCGTCTACGGCGCGCAGGCTCTCGCCTGCTACGACGAGATGGCGGCGGCTTCCACGCCGGCCTGACGCGCCTCGCCGCCCGCATGGTCACCGGCGGGCGGCGGGACCCCTCCGATCAGTGCGAGAGGATCTGGCTGAGGAAGAGCTTGGTGCGGTCCGAGCGCGGATTGGCGAAGAACTCCTGAGGGGCCGCCATCTCGACGATCTCGCCCCGGTCCATGAAGATCACGAGGTCGGCGACCGATCGGGCGAAGCCCATCTCGTGGGTGACGCACATCATCGTCATGCCCTCGCTCGCCAGCAGCACCATGACGTCGAGCACCTCCTTGACCATCTCGGGGTCGAGCGCCGAGGTCGGCTCGTCGAACAGCATGATCTTGGGCTTCATGCACAGCGCCCTGGCGATCGCGACGCGCTGCTGCTGCCCGCCCGAGAGCTGGCCCGGAAACTTCTGCGCCTGCTCGGGAATGCGCACGCGCTCGAGATAATACATCGCCGTCTCTTCCGCCTCCTTCTTGGGCGTGCGACGGACCCACATCGGCGCCAGCATCAGGTTCTGCAGCACCGTCAGATGCGGAAAGAGATTGAAGTGCTGGAACACCATGCCGACCTCGCGGCGGATGGCGTCCACGTTCTTCACGTCGCTCGTGAGCTCGATCCCATCGACGATGATCTGGCCGCGCTGATGCTCCTCGAGGCGGTTGATGCAGCGGATCATCGTCGACTTGCCGGAGCCCGAGGGCCCGCAGACGACGACCTTCTGCCCTTTGTCGACATCGAGATTGAGGGCCTTGAGCACGTGGAACTCGCCGTACCACTTGTGCACGTCCCTGAGCCTGATGCTGGGGTCGCCGCCGTTGGCTTCCATCCGCCTGGACCTCTCAGTGCTTGTGACCGGTATCGAGCTTGCGCTCGATCGACATGCTGTAACGCGACATCGCGAAGCAGAAGATGAAGTAGACGAGCGCCGCGAAGGCATAGCCCTCGGTCGAGAGCCCGATCCAGTTCGCGTCCTGGGTCCCGGCCCTGACCGACTGCAGAAAATCGAAGAGCCCGATGATCAGGACGAGCGACGTGTCCTTGAAGAAGGAGATGAAGATGTTGACGATGCCGGGAATCACCAGCTTCAGGGCCTGCGGCAGGATGATGAAGCACATGCCCTGCCAGTAGCCCAGCCCGAGCGCGTCGGCGGCCTCGTACTGCCCTTTCGGGATGGCCTGGAGGCCGCCACGAACGGTCTCGGCCATATAGGCCGCCGCGAACATCGAGAAGCCGACGAGCGCCCGCAGGAGCTTGTTGAAGTCGACGCCCTCGGGAAGGAAGAGCGGCAGCATCACGGAGGCCATGAAGAGCACCGTGATGAGCGGCACGCCGCGGACGAGCTCGATGAAGACCACCGAGAGCGTGCGGATGACGGGCATCGACGAGCGCCGTCCGAGAGCCAGCACGATGCCGAGCGGCAAGGAGGTGGTGAGGCCGACACCGGCGATCACGAGGGTGAGGAAAAGGCCGCCCCACTGCGCCGTCTCGACGCCTTCGAGCCCGAGCATGCCGCCCCGGAAGAGGATGTAGGCGATGATCGGATAGATGACGACGAGCCCGATCGCATAAGGCAGCTTGCGCTCGAAGCTCGGCACGAACAGCGGGATCATGGCCAGGATCAGGAGGCCGAAGGCGAGATTGACGCGCCAGCGCAGAGGCTCGGGATAAAAGCCGTACATGAACTGGCCGAACCGGGCCTCGATGAAGACCCAGCACGCCCCGCCCGCGGTGCAGTCCGCCCGCGAGGTGCCGACGAACGTCGCCTTGACGAAGGCCCACTCGATCACCGGCGGCACGATCAGCCAGATGATATAGGCACAGACCAACGTCAGGATGATGTTGAGTGGCGACGACAGGAGATTGGCACGAATCCATCCGATCGCGCCCGAGCTCGTGAGGGGCGGCGGAAGGCTCTCGGTGTGCCCCTCGGCGACGTAGTGTGCGCTCGCCTTTGCCATGTCAGCGCTCCACCAGGGCGATTTTTCGATTGTACCAATTCATGAAGAGCGAGGTCAGCAGGCTCAAGGAGACGTAGACGACCATCCAGATCGTGACGACCTCGACCGCCTGGCCCGACTGGTTCAGGACCGTCCCGCCGACGGCCACGAGGTCCGGATAGCCGATCGCCACGGCCAGCGAGGAGTTCTTGGTCAGGCTGAGGAACTCGCTGGTGAGGGGCGGCACGATCACGCGCAGCGACTGGGGCACGACGACCAGCCGCATGGTCTGGCCGGGCGAGAGCCCCAGCGCGCCCGATGCCTCCCACTGCCCCTTGCTGACGGCGAGGATGCCCGAGCGCACGATCTCGGCGATGAAGGCGGCGGTATAGAGAACGAGCCCGAGGAGAAGCGCCACGAACTCGGGCACCAGCGTGAACCCGCCCTCGAGGCGGAAGCGGCCTGGTGTCGCCAGCTCGAAGGTGAGCGGGCGTCCGATCACGAGGAAGGTGAGGATCGGGAGCAGCAGGATCAGGCCCAGCGATGTCCAGAAGACGGGGAACATCTGGCCGGTACGCTCGCGCCGCGCTTTTGCCCAGCGGCCGACAAGGATGCTGGCCACGATGCCGACCAGGAGCGCGATGCCGACCAGCCCGAAGCCGGCACCGGGTATCGGCAGCGGCATGGTCAGACCGCGGTTGCTGAGAAAGAAGAGGTCGCTGATGTGCAGGGCGTCGCGCGCCGCGGGCAGCGGGCTCAGCACCGCCGTGTACCAGAAGAAGAGCTGCAGCAGCAGGGGGATGTTGCGCAGCACCTCGATGTAGACGAGGGCGATGCGGCTCACGAGCCAGTTGGGCGAGAGGCGCATGAGCCCGACGATGAAGCCGAGGATCGTCGCCAGCACGATGCCGACGGCCGAGACCAGGAGCGTGTTGAGGAAGCCCACGACAAGCGCGCGGCCGAAGCTCGAGACGGCGGTATAGGAGATGAGCTGGAAGCCGATGTCGAAGCCGGCGGTCTTCTCGAGGAACCCGAAGCCGGAGGCGATTCCCCGGTGCTGCAGGTTGGTCGCGGTGTTGTGGACGAGATAGCCGATGAAGAGCACGACCAGGATCAGCACGACCGCCTGGATCACCAACGAGCGGACCTTGGGGTCCCTCCAGAGCGCCGGACGGGTGGGACTGAGGCCACCGGGGCTTCCACTTACCGCCATTCTCGCTCCTCTCGGTCGGCTGGTTTCGTTGTTATTGCGACGGGCGCGGCCGGCGACGGTCCGGGGTCGCCGACCGCGCTCGCGTCGTCGATCAGTGCGCCGGAGGCGCGTACATGATGCCGCCGTCCTTCCACAGACGGTTCAGACCGCGCGCGATCTTGAGCGGCGAATCCTTGCCCACGTTGCGATCGAACAACTCGCCGTAGTTCCCCACCTCCTTGATGATGTTGTAGGCCCACTCCTTCGGCAGGTGGAGATCCTCACCCAGGTTGTCCTGGGTTCCGAGCAGGCGCTTGACCTCGGGGTTTTTCGTGCTCGCCTTCTCCTCGTCGACGTTCTTGCTGCTGACGCCCAGGAACTCGGCGTCGACCATCGCGAAGAACGACCAACGGACCACGTCCTCCCACTCGTCGTCGCCCTGACGGACGGCGGCGCCCAAGGGCTCCTTCGAGATGACCTCGGGCAGCACGACGTAGTCGTCGGGGTTGGGCAGCGCGATGCGATTGGCGTAGAGGCCCGACTGGTCCGTCGTGAACACGTCGCAACGGCCCTGGGTGAAGGCCACGCGGATCTGGTCGTCGGTCTCGAACACGACCGGCGTGTACTTCATGTTGTGGGAGCGGAAGTAGTCCGCGAGATTGACCTCGGTCGTGGTGCCGGGCTGGACGCAGACCGAGGCCCCGTCGAGCTCGAGCGCGCTCTTCACGCCGAGCTCCTTCTTCACCATGAAGCCCTGGCCATCATAATAGTTGACGGCGGTGAAGTTGAGGCCCAGCGCGGTGTCGCGCTGAAGGGTCCAGGTGGTGTTGCGCGACAGCACGTCGACCTCGCCCGACTGCAGCGCGGTGAAGCGCTCCTTCGAGGTCAGTGGCGTGTATTTCACCTTCGTCGCGTCGCCGAACATGGCAGCGGCCACCGCGCGGCACACGTCGACATCAAGGCCCGACCACTCGCCCTTGTCGTTGGGGTTGGAGAAGCCGGGCAGGCCGGTGCTCACGCCGCACTGCACGAACCCCTTCTTCTTGACGGCATCGAAGGTTTGGCCCGCCTGAGCGTCTGTTGCCACCGCCAAAACGGCCAAGGCGGCACCGGCCGCCAACAAGCTGGACAACTGCATCAAATGGTCCTCCTGACCTCGTCGGGTCTGATCCTCAATCGGCCAGCATCACCGCCATGCAGCTACGCTGTGGCCACGCGTACAAAATGTCATGGCATGCGCCGATCGTCCTGCCAACACCTGGAAGCAAGATTGCTGCCAGCACATCCGGACCAGCCAGCACACCCCTCCCAGCCCGGCGCATCCCCAGGCATTCTTCTCGCTTGCCGGGACCCGGTCCGGCTCGCCGAAGCTTACTCTCGAGAATGAAGGCGAGGCAATCTCAGTTGGGGGCACGGACGGGAGAGATGGCACCTCTGCCGCCTCAGCCTTGGCTGGGCGCGGGCCGGACCGCGTGCTATCGAGCCTGCGTCAAAGCGAAGGTAGAGCATGAAGGACGCAACCCTCGTCACGACCCTCGGCCGTGACCCGCACGCCAATCACGGGATCGTCAATCCGCCCGTCTATCACGCGTCGACCGTGCTGCGGCCGAGCCTCGAGGCGCTCGACACGAGGCAGCCCGGCCAGGCCGTGCAGTATGGCCGATACGGCACCCCCACCACCTTCGCCCTCGAGGAGGCGGTGGCCGCGCTCGAGGGCGGGCACAAGGCAATCGCCGTGGGCTCGGGCAAAACGGCCATCACGGCCACGCTGCTCGCTCTCTTGGCAGCCGGTGACCACATCCTGATCACGGATTCCGTGTACGGCCCGACGCGGCGCTTCGCCGACGGCATGCTCAAGCGCTACGGGGTCGAGGCGGACTACTACGACCCCGGCATCGGCGCCGGCCTCCGGGCGCTGATCCGTCCCAACACCCGGATCGTGTTCACGGAAAGCCCGGGCTCGCTCACCTTCGAGGTCCAGGACATCCCGGCCATCGCCGAGGCAGCGCACGCCGCGGGTGCTCTTGTCGTGATGGACAACACCTGGGCCTCCCCGCTCTACTTCAAGCCCTTTGCGCATGGCGTGGACGTCAGCATCCAGGCGGCGACGAAGTATATCGGCGGCCATTCCGATCTCATGATGGGGATCATCACCGGGACCGAGGCCGTCTGGGACCGGCTGCGCGCCGGCGTCTACGAGACCGCGACCGCCGCAGCACCCGACGACTGCTATCTGGCGCTGCGCGGGCTCCGCACCATGGCGACCCGGCTCGAGCGCCACCATCGAAGCAGCCTGGTCGTCGCCGAATGGCTGCGGTCCCGGCCCGAGGTGCTCCAGGTCATGCACCCGGCTCTCCCGGGCGATCCGGGCCATGCCCTCTGGCAGCGCGACTTCCTCGGGTCGTCGGGACTTTTCGGCTTCGTTCTCAGGCCATGCACGAGGACGCAGCTGGCGGCGATGGTCGATTCGATGGAGCTCTTCGGCATGGGCGCCAGCTGGGGCGGCTATGAGAGCCTGCTGATCCCGACCGATCCCGCGGCGATCCGCACCGCCACGAGCTGGGCGCCCGGCGGGCAGAGCATGCGCATCCATGTCGGCCTCGAGGATCCGGACGATCTCATTCGCGAGCTCGAGGCGGGTCTGCGGCGCCTGACGGCCGCCGCATGACGCGGCCGGCCATGGCCTAGCCGCCCTCGGGGCGCCTGATACCGGCTATCAGGAACTCGCGGTTCCCCGCGGGGCCGAGCACCGGGCTCGGCACGATGCCCTGGACGGCCCAGCCCGGCTGGCTCCCCAGCCACGCCTCGATCCGGGCGCAGACGGCGTCGTGAAGGGCGGGGTCGCGCACGACGCCGCCCCGCCCCACCTGCCCCTTCCCCACCTCGAACTGGGGCTTGATCAGCGCGACGAGCCGCGCCTCGGGCCTCGTCAGGGCGAGGGCCGCTGGCAGGACCAGGGTGAGCGAGATGAAGCTCGCATCGCAGACCACGAGATCGACGGGCTCGGGGATCTGCTCGGCCGTCAGGTAGCGGGCATTGGTGCGCTCGAGCACGATGACCCGAGGATCGTTGCGCAGCGACCAGGCCAGCTGCCCGTGGCCGACATCCACGGCGTAGACCCGGGCGGCACCACGCCGCAACAGGACCTCCGAGAAGCCGCCGGTCGAGGCGCCGACATCGATCGCGACGGCGCCCGCGGGATCGATCCCGAAACCGTCGAGCGCGGCCAGGAGCTTCAGAGCACCGCGCGAGACCCAGTCGTCGCCGCCCCTCACCTCGAGGGGCAGATCGTCGGCCACGGCCTCCCCGGCCTTGTCGAGCCGACGCTCGCCCGAGAAGACGCGGCCGGCGAGCACGAGCGCCTGGGCCTTGGCCCGCGTCTCGACGAGGCGGCGATCGAGGAGGAGCTGATCGAGGCGGCGGCGAGGCGTGGCTGTTCTCCCATGCTCAAAGCGCCACGCTCCTTCGCCCCCGCCGGCATCGCTGTCAAATGGCATCGTGCGGCGCGCGACGAGGCTCCTCACCCATGCCATCGGCGGCGACGGCCGCCGTGAGCCTCGATGAGGTCACGCGCCGCCCCTCCCGCAATCGAGACGAGCCGTCGCATCGTAATGCACGGATCATGTGAGGACGTGAGTGGCATTTCATCGTCAACCGTTGCCGATGGACAACAGTCGTGCAATTCTCATATAATCCTTCTATGGTCATCCCGTTGATGCCTCGCGCCCGAGCGTGGTGGCACAACGATGATCTGTTCTAACTTTTACTTTGTATGACGAAGGAAAAAGAATGACCCGTGGTTATGAAGAGGCCAATAACCACAAGGCCAACTTTGACGATATCTACGATCGCCCGACTCCAATTCCGTACTACTCGACGATGCGTGAAGCCGGCTACGAGATCCCTCAGAATGCCAAGCCGCTGTTTGTCGCCCTCATCGAGCGACTGCGGCGCCTGCGCGGCAAGAAAACCGTGGGCGTCCTGGATCTCGGCTGCTCCTACGGCGTCAGCGGGGCGCTCCTCAAATACGGGCTCTCGATCGACCAGCTCTATGAGCATTACGATCAAGCCCGCCAGGAAGCTGCCGGACGGGACGCCCTGCTCGCCAAGGACCGTGCCTGGCTGGGCCGCCTCGAGCGACGGGGCGACATCCGCGTCTACGGCGTCGACGTGGCCGAAAGCGCGGTGCGCTACGCCGTCGCCAGCGGGCTGCTCGACGGGGGCGTGGCCGCCGACCTCGAGGCGGACCCCTGTCCGCAGGCCACCCAGATCCCCGAGGCGATCGATCTCGTCATCTCGACCGGCTGCGTCGGCTATGTGACCGAGCGGAGCTTCCATCGCCTTCTCGACCGGGCGAGCCGGCCTTCGCCGTGGATTGCTTCCTTCGTGCTGCGCATGTTCGATTACGGCCCGATCGAGGAGGCCCTGGCCTCACGCGGCATGGTGACGGAGAAGCTGCGTGGTCGCAGCTTCGCGCAGCGCCGCTTCATCTCCGCCGAGGAGAAGCAGCATGCGATCGAGCAGGTGAGGAGCCTCGGGCGCGATCCGGCCGGTCTCGAGAGCCGCGGCCGCTACCATGCCGACTTCTACCTGTCGCGGCCTGCGGAAGAGGCGGAGCGGCAGACATTGCCGGAGCTGCTGGCCGGCATGGCGCAGCGGCGTGGAATGCAAGACGAGGCAAGGCCGAACGCATGATGGCTGCCTCCGCCACCGGAGGCTGACCTCATGCGGGGCGAGGGCTGCACGCCCTCGCCTGCGCGGCCCCTAAGGCCTGCCGTCGACGGCGGCCAGCGGTGCCGTCTCCACCTTCCCCACCCCCAGCACCTCCCTCACCTTCGCCACGATGCTCTTCGCGTCGAGGCCGGCCTCCTCGTACTGGCCCTTGGGCGTGCCGTGGTCGATGAAGCGGTCGGGCAGCGTCAGCGAGCGCAGCTTGAGGCGGCCCTGGTCGAGCAGGCCCTCGTTCAGCAAAAGCTGCTGCACCTGGCTGCCGAAGCCGCCCACGGCACCCTCCTCGATGGTGACGAGAAGCTCGTGCTCGCGGGCGAGGCGGCAGATCAGATCCCGGTCCAGCGGCTTGGCGAAGCGGGCATCGGCCACCGTCGTCGAAAGACCCTGGGCCTCCAGCGTCTCGGCCGCGAGCAGGCATTCCTGCAGCCGGGCGCCGAACGACAAAAGCGCCACGCGGCCGCCTTCCTTGACGATGCGGCCCTTGCCGATCTCGAGCGGCCGGCCGCGCTCGGGCAGCTCGATGCCCACCCCCTCGCCGCGCGGGTAGCGGAAGGCGATCGGGCCCTCGTCGTGATGCGCCGCCGTCGCCACCATGTGCACGAGCTCGAGCTCGTCCGCCGCCGCCATCACGACGAAGCCCGGCAGGCAGCACAGATAGGCCACATCGAAGCTGCCGGCATGGGTGGCGCCGTCCGCCCCCACCAGCCCCGCCCGGTCGATCGCAAAGCGCACCGGCAGGCCCTGGATCGCCACGTCGTGCACCACCTGGTCGTAGGCGCGCTGCAAAAAGGTCGAGTAGATGGCGCAGAAGGGCCGGAAGCCCTCGGCCGCGAGGCCGGCGGCGAAGGTCACCGCATGCTGCTCGGCGATGCCCACGTCGAAGGTCCGCTCCGGGAAGCGCTCGGCCATCAAATTGAGCCCGGTGCCCGACGGCATCGCCGCCGTGATCGCCACGATCCGGTCGTCCGCCTCGGCCTCGCGCACCAGCGCCTTGGCAAAGACCGAGGTGTAGGACGGCGCGTTGGCCTTGCCCTTCTGCTGGGCGCCGGTGGCGACGTCGAACTTGCCCACGCCGTGATACTTGTCGTCCGAGGCCTCCGCCGGCGGGTAGCCTTTGCCTTTCTGCGTGACGACGTGGATCAGCACCGGGCCGCGGTCGTCGTCGTCCCGGATGTTCTCCAGAACCGGGATCAGATGGTCGAGATTGTGCCCGTCGAGCGGGCCCAGGTAATAAAAGCCCAGCTCCTCGAAGAGGGTCGTGCCGCCGGTGGGCAGGACCCTTGCATACTCCTCCGCCCGCTCGGCCGCCTTTTGGATGCGCCTGGGGAAGTAGGTGCTGAGCTGCTTGGCGACGTGGCGGAAGCTTCGGTAGGCGTGCGAGGAGACGACGCGCGAGAGATAGGCGCTCATCGCCCCCGTGGGCGGGGCGATCGACATGTCGTTGTCGTTGAGCACGACGATCAGCCTGCCGCCGGCCGCGGCCGCGTTGTTCATGGCCTCGTACGCCATGCCGGCGCTCATCGCCCCGTCGCCGATGACGCAGATGACGTTGCGCCGCGTGCCCTCGAGCCTCGCTGCCGCCGCCATGCCGAGCCCGGCCGAGATCGAGGTCGAGCTGTGCGCCGTGCCGAACGGGTCGTAGACACTCTCCGCCCGCCGCGTGAAGCCCGAGAGCCCGCCCGGCTGCCTCAGCGTCCGGATGCGCCCCCGCCTGCCGGTCAGGATCTTGTGCGGGTAGGCCTGGTGCCCGACGTCCCAGATCAGCCGGTCATAGGGCGTCTCGAACACGCGATGGAGCGCCACCGTCAGCTCCACCACCCCCAGTCCCGCCCCCAGATGACCCCCCGTCACCGACACCGCCTCGATCATCTCCGAGCGAAGCTCGTCCGCCAGCTGGCGAAGCTGATCCGCCGGAAGCGACCGCAGATCGGCCGGCTCCCCAATGCCGTCCAAAAGCGGCGTGCCGGTCATGGCTTGAAACGAACTCCCCCTTCCGACCCGACGGGTGTCATGCCCGCCGATTGATCACAAAATCGAACAGCTCGTCCATGAGAGTCGCTCTTGGGCCGAGCGTGTCAAGCGCCGCCGCCGCCTCCCCGCTGAGAGCCACCAGGCGGCGCTCGGCGCCGGCAATCCCCGCAAGCGTGACGAACGTGGCCTTGCCATGGGCGGCGTCCAATCCCGTATCCTTTCCCGTCTCGGCGCTCGACTGCGTCACGTCCAAGAGATCGTCCTTGATCTGGAACGCCAGACCGAGCGCCCGCGCATAGGCGGCCACAGCGACGCGCGCACCCTCATCGAGAGCCGCCAGACGGGCGCCTGCCTCGCAGGCAAAGCCGATCAGGGCTCCCGTCTTGAGACGCTGGAGACGGACGATCGCCTCCTCGTCGAGGCTCTTGCCCTCGGCCTCGAGGTCGAGCATCTGGCCGCCGCACATGCCGGCCATGCCGGATGCTCGGCCCAACCCGGCCAGCAGGGCAAGGCGGCGTGACGGCTCGCAGGGCCAGTCCTCGCGGGCGAGCGCCTCGAAGGCCAGCGCCTGGAGGGCGTCGCCGGCGAGAATGGCCGTCGCCTCGTCGAAGGCCATATGACAGCTCGGGCGGCCGCGCCTGAGGGTGGCGTCGTCCATCGCCGGCAGATCGTCGTGGATGAGCGAGTAGGCATGGATCAGCTCGATCGCGGCGCCCACCCGCCTCGAGGCGGCCGCATCGGCCTCGCCGACCTGCCCGACCACCCAGACGAGGAAAGGGCGCAGGCGCTTGCCGGCACCCATCGCGGCGTAGCGCATGGCCTCGAGCAGCCTGTCCGGGACATCCGGCTGCGGCGCCAGCAGAAGCCCCAGCTCGGCCTCGACGCCGGCCGCCACCTCGCCCATCGCTGTGGCGAGGCTGCCCGTCATTCGCCGTCCAGCGGCGTCAAGGTCGCAGCGCCCGCCTTGTCGAAGCTCAGCTTCTCGACCCTGAGCTCGGCCTCCTTGAGCTTGGCGGCACAATGCCGCCGCAGCTCCGTGCCGCGCTCATAGGCCTTGATGGATCCCTCGAGATCCAGCTGGCCACGCTCGAGCCTCTGGACGATCGCCTCGAGCTCGGCCAGGGCCTGCTCGAAGCTCATCTCGCCCAATGACGCCGGCTGGTCCCCGGCGTCTCCGTTGTCGGCGGCCCCGAGGAAGGGCTCCTGTGCCACCATTGCTCCCGCCTTCTCCCGCTGCCGCGAGGCGCCCCGGGGATGGCCCTTCGCCTTCGGCCTGTCAACCGTGGGAAAGACTCTCGAGATGGGCGACGACGCTCCGTCCGAGCGCCGGAGGGTCGTAGCCGCCCTCGAGCACGGAGACGATCCGCCCCTGAGCATGGCTCCGGGCGAGCTTGCCGAGCTCGTCCGTGATCCAGGCAAAATCCTGCTCGGTGAGGGCGAGGCTTGCCAGCGGATCGGCCCGATGGGCGTCGAATCCAGCGGAGATCATCAAAAGCTCCGGGCGGAAGCGATCGACCGCCGGCAGGACCCTGGCCTCGACCGCGACCCTGAACTCGTCGGAGCCGCTGCCGGGGCCCAGCGGGACATTGACGATGTTGCCTGCCACACCCGTCTCTCGGGGAGAGCCCGTCCCCGGATAGAGCGGCCATTGGTGGGTCGAGACGTAGAGAAGATCGGGATCGTCCCAGAACGCCGCCTGGGTGCCGTTGCCGTGGTGCACGTCGAAGTCGACGACGGCGATGCGCCGCAGCCCATGGACATGGCGGGCCTGAAGCGCTCCGATGGCGATGCTGTTGAAGAGACAAAAGCCCATGGCACGGTCGGGCTCGGCGTGGTGGCCGGGTGGCCGCATCGCGCAGAAGGCGGCCTTGGCCTCGCCGCCGATGACGGCATCGACCGCAGCGCAGGCGGCGCCGGCCGCCCGGAGCGCGGCCTCGCCGGAGGCGGGTGACATCGCGGTGTCGGGATCGAGGCGGGCATGGCCCTCGGCGGGCACGCGGTCGAGGAGCGATGCCGGATAGGGTGCCGGATGGACCCGCTCGATCTGCTCGATCGTGGCACGGGGCGCCTCGCGTCGCTCGAGGCCGGGAAGAGCCGCCCGCTCCACCGCCTTCAAGATCGCCTGGAGCCGGACCGGCGCCTCAGGATGCCCCGGCCCGGCATCGTGCTCGATGCCCGTCGGATGCGTGTAGAACAGCACAGTCACCAGCGCCTCCCCTTGTCGTCGGACTCCGGTGAGCCATGGGCCGGCCGGGGATGCAAGGCCGAAGAGGCGAGGATGAAGCCCTCAGGCGGCCAGGCGGGCGAGGTCGCCGACGAGCTTGCGGGCAGCCTTCAGCCGCTCCTTCGGGCTCGTCGTCTCGCGCAGCTCGACGAGGCGATGGTCGGGGCGGACCTTCACCTGCCCGCGGCGCTCGCTGATCCAGCTCACGAGGCGCTCGGGCCGGGAGAAGCGGTTGTCGTGGAAGCTGATGACGATGCCCTTGGGACCGGCGTCGAGCTTTCGGACATTGGCACGGCGGCAGAGCAGCTTGATCATCACGATCTGCAAGAGCTGGTCCGTCTCGGGCGGGAGCTGGCCGAAGCGATCGATCAGCTCGGCCGCGAAGCCGTCGACCTCCTCCTCGCTCTCGAGCGCCGCCAGGCGGCGGTACATGGCGAGGCGGAGGTCGAGATCCCCGATATAGCTCTCGGGCATCAGGGCCGCGGCATCGACCGTGATCTGCGGCGTCCACTCGCCCGCACCGGCCGCTGCCGGCTCCTCGGCGGCCTGGCGCTTGAGCTCGGCCACGGCCTCCTCGAGCATGTGATTGTAGAGCTCGAAGCCGACCTCGCGGATCTGGCC
This sequence comes from uncultured Alphaproteobacteria bacterium, assembly GCA_963735065.1. Lineage (GTDB taxonomy): Bacteria > Pseudomonadota > Alphaproteobacteria > Geminicoccales > Geminicoccaceae > CAVTJL01. The sequence goes on from CAVTJL010000004.1 coordinate 683,848, forward strand.
CGACTGCTCGTCGCCGAGGAGATTGCCGGCGCCGCGAATGTCGAGATCGTGGCTGGCGAGCTGGAAGCCCGCACCCAGCCCGTCGAGCGACTGGATGACCGAGAGGCGCTTTTCCGCCGTGTCCGCCAGGGCCTTGCTGGCCGGCACGGTGAAGTAGGCGTAGCCCCTGACCTTCGAGCGACCGACGCGCCCGCGCAGCTGATAGAGCTGGGAAAGCCCGAAGAGCTCGGCCCGATGGACGATCATCGTGTTGGCGTTCGGGATGTCGAGGCCGCTCTCGACGATGTTGGTGGCGAGGAGAACGTCGAGCTTGCGGTCGTAGAACTCGCCCATCACCGCCTCGAGCTCGGTGGTGGCCATACGGCCGTTGGCGACGGCAACCCTCACCTCGGGCACCAGGGCCGCCAGGTCCTTGAGCAGGCCCGGCTGGTCGGACACGCGAGGGCAGACATAGAACACCTGCCCGCCCCGGTGATACTCGCGCAGGATCGCCTCGCGGAGCACGACGGGATCCGCGGGCATGACGAAGGTGCGGACCGCCAGCCTGTCGACCGGCGGTGTCGCGATGATCGAGAGGTCCTTCATCCCGCCCAGCGCCATGTGCAGCGTGCGCGGGATCGGCGTCGCGGTCATGGTGAGGACGTGGACCTCGGCGCGCAGCTGCTTCAGCTTCTCCTTGTGGGTGACGCCGAAATGCTGCTCCTCGTCGATGATCACCAGCCCCAGGTTCTTGAGGCTCACATTCTTCCCGAGCAGCGCGTGGGTTCCGATGACGATGTCGATCTCGCCCGCGGCCAGGCCCTTTCTCACGGCGTCGGCCTCCTTGGCCGTGACGAACCGCGAGAGCTGGGCCACGCGAATGGGCAGGCCCGCGAAGCGCTGGCTGAACACCTGGAAGTGCTGCCGGGCCAGCAGCGTCGTGGGGCACAAGAGCGCCACCTGCTTGCCCGACATCGCGACGACGAACGCGGCCCTCAGCGCCACCTCGGTCTTGCCGAAGCCGACATCGCCGCAGATGAGCCGGTCCATCGGATGGCCCGAGCCCAGATCCTCGAGCACCGCCTCGATGACGCGGAGCTGGTCGTCGGTCTCCTCGTAGGGGAAGCGGGCCGCGAACTCCTCATAGATGCCGGGCGCCAGCTGCATCGCCTCGCCGTGCCGCAGCGCGCGCTGGGCCGCGACCTTGATCAGCTCCTCGGCCAGCTCCTTGATCCGCTGCTTGACCTTGGCCTTGCGATTCTGCCAGCCGACCCCGCCCAGCTTGTCGAGCTGCGCCGCATCGTCGGCATGGCCGTAGCGCGACAGGATCTCGAGGTTCTCGACCGGCACGAAGAGCTTGTCGCCGCCGTGATAGATCAGCTTCAGGCAGTCGTGCGGCGCTCCGCCGATCTCGAGCGTGACGAGGCCCTCGAAGCGCCCGATGCCGTGCTCGGCATGGACGACGAGGTCGCCCTCGCTCAGCACCGAGAGATCGGCGATGAACTTGTCCGCGCGCCGGGTCGTGCGCGCGGCCCGGGTCAGGCGGTCGCCCAGAAGGTCCTGCTCGGTGAGGACGCAGAGCCCGGGCGCCACGAGCCCGTGGTCGAGCGGCAGCACGGCGAGGGCCACGCCGGTGGCTCCCGCCAGCTCGCGCACGTGCCGGATGCGGGTGAAGGTCTCCTGGCCGTGATCCTCGAGCACCTGCCGCAGACGCTCGAGAGCGCCCTCGCTCGCGGCCGTCACGAGCGGGCGTGCGCCCTCCGCGAGCAGCGATCGGAGGTGGGCCACGATGGCGTCGAAGAGATTGATCGAGCGGTCGGCGCGCTCGCGGGCGAAGTCGCGCGACGGGCGGCCTTCGAGGTCGAGGACGGCGCCGACGCCGGCCGGCGGCCTCGGCGGCGCCCCGAAGATCGAGAAATCGTAGCTCGTCCGCCGCTCGACCTGCTGCGCCAGGCTCTGCTCGTCCAGATAGAGGAGATGCGGCGAGAGCGGCCGATAGGGGGTGGTGCCGAAGCTCGAGCCGCTGGGCAGCGGCGCCCGCCGGGCCTCGTAATGCTCGCCGATCAGGGCCGCCCTGGCGGCGATGCCGTCCCGCGCCAGATGGTCGAAGGCGACCTCGGCCTCATCGTCCAGATAGTCGAAGAGCGTCGCCAGCCGCTCGTGGAAGAGCGGGAGCCAATGCTCCATGCCGGGATAGCTCCGGCCCTCCTTGACCGCATCGAACAGCGCATCGTCGGTGACGGCGCCGAACTGCTGGAGGTAGCCGACCTTGAAGCGGTCGATCGCCGCCTGATCGAAGACGACCTCGCTGACGGGCCCGATCTCGAGACGCTCGACGCGCTCGAGCGAGCGCTGCGTCAGCGGGTCGAAGGTGCGGATCGTCTCGACCGTGCTGCCGAAGAAGTCGAGCCGCAGGGGCTGCTTGTCGGCCGTGGGGAAGACGTCGAGAAGGCCGCCGCGCACGGCGTACTCGCCGGGCTCGACCACGGTGCCGGTGCGCGCATAGCCGTTGCGCCCGAGATAGTCGACGAGCGCATCGCGATCCAGCCGCTCACCGGCCCGGGATCGGAAATGCCCGGCGCGAACGGTGCCGGCGGTGGGCACCCGCTGGAGGACGGCGTTGGCGGTGGTGAGCACGAGCCGCGGCCGGCTGCCCTTGCCCTCCGCCAGACGCGCCAGCGTCTGCAGCCGCTCGGCCATGAGCTGGCCGTTCGGCGAGACGCGGTCGTAGGGCAGGCAGTCCCACGCCGGAAAGGTGAGGATGTCGGTCGTCGGCGCGAAGAACCGGACGAGCCCCGCGATCTGTGCCAGCCGGGGCTGATCGCGGGCGATGAAGAGAAGCGAGCCCCCCTTCCTGGCGCTCAGCCGCTTGGCGACGAATCGCGCCTCGAGGCCGTCGCGCGCGTTCGCCACGAGCGCTCGGCGCGGCGCCTCGGCGACAGGACGCGCCGCCGGCTGATCGAGGACCGCATCGGCCTCGGCCACCCCTGGTCTCCCTTCAGGCAGCGCCCAGCCCCGATGAGGGGTCGAAGCGCCGCAGCATGTCGAGCACGTCGTTCTCGTGACGAGCCGGCGCCCGACGCCGACCGGTGATCCACGCGAACAGATCCTGGTCGCTCTCGCCCAGCAGAGCCTCGTAGCGATCGAGCTGGCCCTCGTCGAGGTCGTCGAGACGGGCTGCGGCAAAGCGACCGAGCACGAGGTCACTCTCGAGAAAGCCGCGATAGCGGCTTTGGTACAAAAGGCGCTTGCGCCTTATGGCGGTGGGCTCGCTCAACGTGATACCTCGCGCCTGGATCCTCGGGCGCCCGCGGACGAACGAGCGTGGAGGTTTAGCTGAAATGAGCCGGCCGGCCAAGCCGACCGACCCTGCGACGGGCGCGCGCCACACCACGCGTCCACCGCGTCTCTACCCCCTTTTCGCGCCGGCCTCGGAGCTGCCTGGCGCTGGTCCCGCAACGGTTTCGCTCCTTTGCCGCCTCATGGGGCGGGAGGACCCGCGCTGTCTCGATCTCCTCTGGCATGCGCCACGCGCATGGATCGCGACGGAGCCGCTGGCCGACCTTGCGGCCGCGCCGCCCGACCGTCAGGTCACGCTCCTGGTCGACATCCTCCGCCACGAGCCGGCTGCGGCAGCGCGCCGGCCGCATCGCGTCGTGGCCGGAACGGCCGGCGAGGAGGTCGAGCTCGTCTTCTTCGGGCTCCCGGCCCTGGCGGTCGAGCGGCGCTTCCAGGTCGGCCGCCGCCATCTGGTTCATGGCCGCCTCGGGCAGTACGGGACCCGCTGGCAGATGGCGCATCCCGAGAGCCTTCCCCTTGCTCGCGCAGGCGGGCCTCCTCTGCCGCTCTATCCGGTCGTCGCAGGTCTCCATCAAGGACGCCTGCGCCGGCTCGTCGAGGTGGCGCTGGAGCGGCTGCCCGAGCTGCCCGAGTGGCAGGCCGGCGCCACGGCGGCCTCGATGCAGCTCCCGGGCTTCGCCGACGCCATCAAGGCGCTGCATGGCACAGGCTCCGAGGTCGCCGCGGCCGAGGGTCGGCGCCGGCTGGCGTTCGACGAGCTGCTGGCGATGCATCTGGCGCTCGGCCTCGTGCGGCGCCACCGCCCGACCGCCACCCGCCGTCCCACGGTGGGCGACGGCCGGCTGCAGCGCGCGCTGCTGACGCGTCTGCCGTTCGCGCCGACCTCCGATCAGGCCGCGGCGCTTGCCGAGGTCCAGACCGATCTCGCGGACCCGCGCCCTTGTGTCCGCCTCCTGCAGGGCGACGTGGGCTCGGGCAAGACGCTGGTCGCCTTCATGGCGATGCTGACGGCGGTGGAGGCGGGGCGCCAGGCCGTGCTGATGGCGCCGACCGAGCTCCTGGCGCGCCAGCACCATCAGACGCTGAGCGCCTGGGCAGCGCCGCTCGGCCTCGAGGTCGGCCTCGTCGTCGGTGGCGATGCGAGGCCCCGACCCGAGCTGCTGGCCGCCCTGGCCGAGGGCCGGATGCCCATGGCCGTGGGCACGCACGCGCTCCTGCGCCCCGACATCAGGCTCGCCGATCTGGCGCTTGCCATCGTCGACGAGCAGCACCGCTTCGGCGTCGCCCAGCGCCTGGCCCTGGCGCGAAAGGCCGCGGCCGCGTCCCTTCTCCTGATGAGCGCCACGCCGATCCCGCGCAGCCTGGTGATGGCGCTCCATGGCGACATCGAGGTGTCGACGCTGCGCCAGAAGCCGGCCGGCCGGCAGCCCGTCCTCACCCGCGTCCTGCCGGCGCGCCGCCTCCCCGAGGTGGTCGAGGCGTGCGGCCGCGCGCTGGATGCCGGCGCCCGGATCTTCTGGATCTGCCCGGTCATCGAGGAAGGCGGCGAGGAAGAGGACGCCGTCACGGGGGTGGAGACGCGCCACCGCGTGCTGAGCGAGCGCTTCGGCGCCGCCGTCGGCATCGCCCATGGCGCTCAGCGCGCGCGTGACCGCGAGGCGGCGATGCGGGCCTTTGCCGAGGGTCGCACGCGCATCCTCGTCGCCACGACGGTGGTCGAGGTCGGTGTCGACGTGCCGGAGGCGACGATCATCGTGGTCGAGGGCGCCGACCGCTTCGGCCTGGCCCAGCTTCACCAGCTGCGCGGACGGGTCGGGCGCGGCAGCGAGCGCGCCGCCTGCCTGCTCCTCTATGGCCAGCGCCTGAGCGAGGCCGGCCGGGAGCGGCTGCGCACGCTTCGACGGACGACCGACGGCTTCGCCATCGCCGATGCCGATCTGAGGCTGAGGGGTCCGGGGGAGATCCTGGGCACGCGACAGAGCGGGCTGCCGGCCTTTCGCATCGCGCTTCTGCCGGACGATCAGCCCCTGCTCGAGGCGGCGCGCACCGAGGCGGCCGGCGCCCTCGCCGTCGACCCGGATCTCGAGAGCGAGCGCGGTCGGGCGCTGCGCCTGCTCCTCCATCTCTTCGAGCGCGACGAGGCGCTTGGTCTAGTCGCTGCGGGCTAGCTCGGGCTCGACCGCGGGGCGGATCGTCCGGATGCTCGGACGCGTCGACGCGGGCGGCGTGACGATCCCGCCCGAGATGATGAGCTTCATCGCATCCTCGACCGACATGGCGAGCGGCACGACGTCGCGGCGCGGGACGGCCATGTAGAAGCCGGTCGTCGGGTTCGGCGTGCTGGGCATGAAGAGGCTCACGGCATCGTCGCCGACGATGTCGCGGATCTCGCCCTGGGCCGTGCCGGTCACGAAGGCCAGGACCCACATGTCGCGCCTTGGCCACTCGACCAGGACGACCTCGCGGAAGGACCGGGACGAGTTCGCCAGCACCGTCTCGAAGATCTGCTTCAGCGTGCCGTAGATGCTGCGGATCACGGGCATGCGGTGAAGGATCCGCTCGCCCACCCGCATGATCGTCCGGCCGACCATGCCGGCCGCGAACCAGCCGATCAGGATCAGCAGGCCGATCATGATGACGAAGCCGAGCCCGGGGATGCTGAAGGGCAGATAGGTGCCGGGATTGTACCGTGCTGGAATGATCGCCGCGGACCAGTTGTCCACATAGTTCACGATCTGCCAGACGATCAGGATGGTGATGCTGATCGGCGCGGTGACGATGATGCCGGCCAGGAGATAGGCACGCAGACGCGCGCCCAGCCGGTGCTTGCCCGGCCTCCTCGGCTCCGGCCGCTCGGCGGCATGGCTCTCGCCCACCGCCTCGTCGGTGTCGTCCAGATCGTCCTTCACGGCGCCCCTGCCCCGGCCATGTTCGCCCTCTTGCTCGGTACTATGCGCGGCACGTCATCGGCCGTCCAGCGAGCGCCGCGGCCCCGTGCCTCAGGGGGTGCCACCGGCGCCGCGCCCGGGCACGCCGCGCCGGCACGCCCATCAAAATTAGCTAGAATTTTATCGGTCTTTTCGTGAATAGCCATAATAATGATACAAAAATGAAAAATATTGACGCTCGTTAAATACAATACCAACGTCATGTCCGTTCCCCGATCGCAGGCATGGCCTTCGATCAGAGCGCAATACGGATGCAGGACAAGAAAGCAGAGCGATGGAGAATGAGATGACCGTGATCAGGAACACCATTCTGCTCGTTCGTCGGATCGCCGAGCTCCAGCGGCGCAGGGAGGGACTTGCCGACCGCCAGGATCAGCTCCGTCGCAGCCTGCCGGAGTGGACCTTCGCGCCCTTGCAGCTCGTCGGCATGTCGGCTGCCGAGATCCGCTCGGCCATGGTCGACCTCGACCGGGCGGAGCAGGCGGCCGGCCTCGATCAGCTCGACCAGGACATCGAGACGCTCGATCGCCAGATCGAGGAGCTCGAGAACATCCTCCTGACCACGCCCTCCCGCTCGCTCGAGGGCATTCAGGCCGTCCTCGAGCTGGCGATCGGCAGGTTCCGCTCACAGACCGTGAGCGATCCGGACGACGTCTTCTACGACTATGGCGACGCCCGGGTGCTGTTCTTCCTGGAGCGCGCGGCCGACGATCTGCGCGGCGCGATCCAGGAGACGCAGCGCCGCGCGGGCTGAGGCGCGCCCCTAGAAGGCCAGCTGCCCCTCCTCCAGGGCGTGGCAGGCCGCACGGGCCGGGCCCGCGTGGCGAAGCTGCGGCAGCTCGCGGCGGCAGCGCTCCTTCGCGTGCGGGCAACGCGGATGAAACGCGCAGCCCGGTGGCGCGCCCTGCTGGCCCGGCGGATCGTCCCGCATCACCTGCCGGGCGCGGCCAGGCCGAGCGAGGCTGGATGACGAGTCCAGCAGAGCCCGCGTGTAGGGATGGACCGGGCGGCACAACACGGATCGGGCCGGGCCCGTCTCGACGATGCGGCCCAGATACATGACCGCCACCTCGGTCGCCATCTGCGCCGCGACGGCAAGGTCGTGGCTGATCAGCAGATAGGCGAGGCCATGGCGCTCCTGCAGGCCGCGCAGCAGGCTCAGGATCTGCGCCTGGACGACGACGTCGAGGGCGGATGTGGGCTCGTCGGCGATGATGAGCTCCGGCGAGGCCGCGAGCGCCCGGGCGATCGAGACGCGCTGGCGCTGCCCCCCGGACAGCGCGTGCGGGAAGTGGTCGCCGTGGCCGGGATCGAGGCCGAGATCGGCCAGAAGGGCATCGGCACGCTCACGCAGCTCACGCCCGCTCCCGCGGGCGCCGCCGGCGCGCAACGCCTCGCACAGGGTGGCACGCACCCGCCAGCGTGGGTCGAGGCTGGCACCGGGATCCTGAAAGATCATCTGCGGCCCGAGGCCCTGGCTGCCTCGCCGCCGATCGACACCGAGCAGCCGCCTGCCCGCGTAGAGCACGTGCCCGGCCGTGGGCTGGATCAGGCCGGCCGCCAGCCGCGCGAGCGTCGACTTCCCGCAGCCCGATTCGCCCACGACCGCGAGCGTGGTGCCGCCGCGGAGGCAGAGGCTCACATCCACCACGGCATGGACCGGGCAGGCTCGTGCCTTGGTGCCGAGCCCCCACGGCCGGGACCACATGGTATCGAAGGACCTCGAGAGACCCCGTGTCTCGAGCAGCGGCCCCTCACGCATCCGACGCGACCTCGCGGGCATGCCAGCACGCCACGCTGTGCCCCAGGCCGCGCGGCGCCAGCATCGGTGCCGCCTGCCCGCACCAGGCGGTGGCCCTCGGGCAGCGAGGGTGGAAAGCGCAGCCGGAAGGCGTTGCCCCGAGCCCCGGCAGGCTGCCGGCGATCACGTCGAGCCGGCTCGCCTGCGGCTCGATCCTCGGCAGGGCGGCGATGAGGGCGGCCGCATAGGGGTGCGCCGCCCCGTCGTGCAAAAGCTCCACCGGCCCGGACTCGACGATGCGGCCGGCATACATGATCGCCAGCCGGCTCGCGGCATCGGCGACGACCCCGAGATCGTGGGTGATCAGGAGCACGGCGGTGCCGCGCCGACGGCAAAGGCTCCTCAGGAGCTCGATCAGCCGCGCCTGGGTGGCGACGTCGAGCGCGCTCGTCGGCTCGTCGGCCACGAGCAGCGCCGGGTCGGCGCAGAGCGCCAGGGCGATGACGGCGCGCTGGCGCATCCCGCCGGACAGCTCATGGGGATAGGCGTCGATGCGCCGCTCGGGAGAGGCGAGGCCCACCTCGCGCAGAAGAGCGACGGCGCGCTCGCGGGCCGTCGCGACGGAGACGTCCAGATGGGTGCGGATCGTCTCGACGAGCTGGTGGCCGATGGAGCGGACGGGGTCGAGGCTCGCCTGCGGATCCTGGAACACGCTCCCGATCTCCTTGCCGCGGACGCGCCGCGCCGCCTCTCCCGCCAGGCCATCGATCCGTCTGCCGCCGAGGCGGATGGCGCCGCCCGTGATGCAGGCGCCGGGCGGCAGGAGGCCGATCAGGGCCGAGGCCAGGAGCGACTTGCCGGCGCCGGACTCGCCCACGAGGCCCACGATCTCGCCAGGTGCGATCGCGAGCGAGATCCCGTCGACGGCCCTGAAGCGGCCCCGCCCCGTCGCCACCTCGACGACGAGCCCCTCGACCTCGAGCGCGGCCGGGGCCGAGGCCACGGGCTCAGTGGACGCGCGGATCGACGGCATCCCTGAGCCAGTCGCCCATGACGTTCAGGGCCAGCATGATCAGGACGACGACGGCCGCCGGCGAGAGAGCGACCCACCACTCGCCGGACAGCAGGAGATCGCTGCCGGTACGGATCAGCGTGCCGAGCGACGGCTCCGTAGGTGGCAGGCCCACGCCGAGAAAGGACAGCGTCGCCTCCGTTCCGACGGCAAGGCCCAGCCCGACGGTGCCGACGACGAGAAGCGGGCCCAGCACGTTGGGCAGGATGTGGCCGAGGATGATCCGCCTCGCTGGGAGGTGAAGGAGCCGCGCCGCCAGGACATATTCCTTGCGGGCCTCGACGGCGGCCGTGGCCCGCGCCAGGCGGGCGTAGTGGGGCCAGGCGGCAAGACCGATGGCGAGGACGAGGACGGGCATCGCCAGCCGGTCGCGATCCGGCGGCGGCAGGGCTGCCCGGACGAAGCCATCGAGCAGAAGCGCCACGAGGATGCTGGGGATCGCCAGCTGCACGTCCGCCATGCGCATGACCAGCGTCGCGCCGAGGCCTCCGCGGTAGCCGCTCCACAGGCCGAGGCCGGTGCCGAGGGTGGCGGCGAGGAAGACGGAGGCGCCGCCGATCGCAAGCGAGGCCCGGCTGCCGTAGAGGACGGTCGCGAGGACGTCGCGCCCCTGATCGTCGGTGCCGAGAGGATGTCGCAGGCTGCCGGCGGGCATCCAGCATGGCGGCGTGAGCGCGTCCTCGAGATCGAAGCCGGCAGGATCGAGCGTCTCCTCGGGGACGATCCACGGTGCAGCCAGCGCTGCCGCCACCGCGAAGGCCAGGACGAAGGCAGCGACCGCGGCCAGCGCCGAGCCGGCTCGCGCGCCGGCCGAGGCGGACCCGACGCCGGCCGCCACGGCTCAGAGCGCCGGCCGCGAGAAGGCGGGCGACCGCCTCAGCCGCGGGTCCAGGGCGAGACAGACGAGGTCGACGACGAGGCCGATGGCGACGAAGAGGAGAGCCACGAGGACGAGATAGGCGGTCAGCACCGGCAGGTCGGCCAGCACGACGGCCTGGATCAGCAAGAGGCCGAGCCCCGGCCATTGAAAGACGGTCTCCGTGACGACCGAGAAGGCGATGAGCGAGCCGATCTGCAGCCCGGTGATCGTCACGACGGGCAGAAGGGCGTTCCGCAGCGCATGACCCAGGTGGATGGCCCTGTCGGAGAGCCCCCGGGCGCGGGCAAAGCGGATGGGCTCGCTCGCGAGCACCTCGAGCATCTCGGCCCGCACCAGCCGCATCACGAGGGCAAGCTGGTAGAGGGCAAGCGTCGTGGCCGGCAGGAGGATCGCCCGCCAGCCCTCCACGGTCAGCAGCCCGGTGGTCCAAAAGCCGAGCCGAACGACACGGCCGCGCCCGAAGGCCGGCAGCCAGCCGAGCTGCACCGCGAAGAGCTGGATCAGCAGGATGCCGACGATGAAGGTGGGCAGGCTGACCCCGAGGAGCGAGACCGCGAGGATCGCGCGATCGAGCCATCCGCCTCGCCCGACCGCGCACCGGACGCCAAGCGGGATGCCGAGCGACAGGGCCAGCACCGAGGCGACGAGCACGAGCTCGATCGTTGCGGGCAACCGCCCGGCCAGGAGCTCGCTCACGGGCCGGCGGAGATGCCAGGAGGTCCCGAGATCGCCATGGGCGAAGCGCAGGACGAACGCGGCGAAGCGCGCCGGCAGGGGCCGATCCACCCCGAGCGAGCTGCGAAGCGCGGCACGATCGGCGAGGCTCGTGTCCTGGCCGACCAGGCCCGCGACCGGATCGCCCAGCTTGCTCGAGACCAGGAACGCGATCAGCGCCACCGCCAGCATGACGAGCAGGGCCTGAAGCATCCGGCTTAGCAGATACGCGAACATAACGCATATCTACTAAACCAAAAGGCGATATCGTCAACCGCGTAGCGCGGCTCAGGCCTGGTCCCTGCCCTCCTCGACCGCGTGGCAGGCGGCGAGGCGGCCGTGATAGGAGCGCAGCTCGGGCTCCTCGCGCCGGCAGCGCTCGTCGGCCAGCGGGCAGCGCGGATGGAAGGTGCAGCCCCGAGGCGGATCGAGGGGCGATGGCAGCTCGCCCTGGATCCTGAGACGCGGGCGCCGGGTGCCCGGATCGGCGACCGGCGTCGCCGCCAGCAGCGCCCGCGAGTAGGGGTGGCGCGGGCCGGCGAAGATGGTCTCCGCGGGCCCCTGCTCCACCGGCCGGCCCAGATACATGATCATCACGTCGTCGGCGATGTGACGCACCACCGACAGGTCGTGGCTGATGAAGAGATAGGCCAGGCCCAGCTCCTGCTGCAGGTCGCCCAGAAGGTTCAGGACCTGCGCCTGGATCGAGAGATCGAGCGCGGATACCGGCTCGTCGAGGACGACGATCTTGGGCCGGAGCATCAGCGCGCGGGCCACGGCGATGCGCTGCCGCTGGCCGCCCGAGAACATGTGGGGATAGCGGGGCGCGTATTCGGGCCTGAGCCCCACCCTGCGCATGATGTCGGCCACGGCCTCGCGGCGCTCGGCGCCCGAGAGCTTGGTGTTGATCTTCAGCGGCTCGGCCAGGATGGTCTGGATCTTCTGGCGCGGGTTGAGCGAGCCGTAGGGATCCTGGAAGACGATCTGCACGGCGCTCCTGAGCTGGCGGCGCGCGTGGGGCGAGGCGGTCGTCACCGTGACGCCGTCGATGACGAGGCTGCCGGCCGTCGGCTCCTCGATCATCGTCACCATGCGGGCCAGCGTGGACTTGCCGCAGCCCGATTCGCCCACCACGGCCAGCGTCTTCCCCCGGGCCAGCGTGAAGCTGACGCCGGCCACGGCGCGCAGCACGGCACCCTCGCGGAACATGCCGCCGCCAACCCTGTAGTTGCGGACGAGCGAGCGCGCCTCGAGAACCGTCGGTGCCTCGCTCATCGGGACGCCGTCCGCACACCCGGATGGCCGGTGGGCCTGCCGTGCGCGAGCGCGAAATGGCAGCGTGCCAGGCCGAGGCTCGCGGAGGCCGGGCGCGGCACCTCCGTCCGGCACCGCTCCACGGCGAGGGTGCAGCGCGGATTGAAGAGACAGCCGCTGGGCCGATCGAAGAGCCCCGGCACGACGCCGGAGATCGAGGCCAGCCGCACGCCCTTCTGGGCACGCTCCGGCAGGGCCTCCAGCAAGGCTGCCGTGTAGGGGTGGTGCGGGTCGCCGAAAAGGCCCTGGACGCTCTGCTGCTCGACCTGCTGTCCGGCGTACTGCACCACGACGCGCTCGGCCGTCTCGGCGACCACGCCCATGGCGTGCGTGATCAGCACGAGCGCCATGCCCCGGTCGCGCTGCAGGTCCACCAGCAGCTGGAGGATCTGGGCCTGGATCGTCACGTCGAGCGCCGTGGTCGGCTCGTCGGCGATCAGGAGCTTGGGGTTGCAGGCGATCGCCATGGCGATCATCACCCGCTGGCTCATGCCGCCCGACATCTGATGCGGGAACGAGCCGAGGCGACGCTCGGGCGCCGGGATGCCGACCTGGGTCATCAGCTCGATGGCCCGGTTCCGCCGCTCGCGCCGGCTGCCGCCCAGATGGGTGCGGATCGCCTCGTCGATCTGGAAGCCCACCGTGAAGCACGGGTTGAGCGACGTCATCGGCTCCTGGAAGATCATGGCCATCTCCTTGCCGATGATCTTCCGTCGCGAAGCACCCGACATGCCGATCAGGCTCTGCCCGTCGAAGGCCATGCGCTCGGCCGTGATCCGCGCGGTGGGCGGCAGGAGGCCCATCACGGCCAGCATCGAGACCGACTTGCCCGAGCCCGATTCGCCGACGATGGCCACGATCTCGCCCGGCTCGACATCGAGGTCGATGCCGTCGACGGCCCGCAGAAGCCCGCCCGCCACCGGGAACTCGACCGTGAGGTTGCGGATCTCGAGGAGCGTCATGAGCGCTTCAGCTTCGGATCGAGCACGTCGCGGAGACCGTCGCCCATCAGGTTGATGGCGAGCACCGTGACGAGGATGGCGAGGCCCGGGAAGGTCACGACCCACCAGGCCCTGAGGATGAACTCCCGGGCATCGGCCAGCATGGTGCCCCACTCGGGCGTCGGCGGCTGGGCACCCATGCCGAGAAAGCCCAGCGCCGCCATGTCGAGGACCGCGTTGGAGAAGCCCAGCGTCGCCTGGACGATGAGCGGCGGCAGGCAGTTGGGCAGCACGGTGAGGAACATCAGGCGAAGCATGCCCGCCCCGGCGACGCGGCTCCCGGTCACATAGTCCTTGGAGAGCTCCTGGATGGCCGAGGCGCGGGCGAGGCGCACGAAGTGGGGGATGTAGACGATCGCCACGGCCAGGACGGCGTTGAACAGGCCGGGGCCCAGGATGGCGACGACGACGAGCGCCAGCAGCAGGCTCGGCACCGAGAGGATGACGTCCATGAGGCGAAGGATGGCGATCTCGAGCCAGCCGCGCACGAAGCCCGCGACGAGGCCGACCGAGATGCCGACGGTGAGCGAGATGACGATGACGACGAGCCCGATCATGAGCGAGTAGCGGGCGCCGTAGATCAGGCGCGAGAGAACATCGCGACCCACCGGATCGGTGCCGAGGAGGAAGCGCCAGCTTCCTCCGTCCTGCCAGGCCGGCGGCACGAGGAGAGAATCGCGGAACTGCATGTCGGGATTGTGGGGGGCGATCAGCGGCGCGCCGATGGCCACGACGACGAGGAGGACGAAGAAGGCGAGCCCGGCGACGGCGCCGCGGTTCCCGCGATAATAGTGCCAGCCTTCGGCCAGCGGTCCGGGCGGGCGCGGCGCTACGGGCTCGGTGGCCGCCGTCCTCGCCAGAAGCTCGTCCCGTGACGCCATCGCTTCAGCCCCTGTGCCGGATGCGGGGATTGACGAGACCATAGAGCAGATCGACGAGGAGATTGACGAGCATGACGAAGCTCGCGATCAGCAAGAGCCCGCCTTGCACCTCGGGATAGTCGCGCCGGAAGATCGCCTCGACCAGCCACTTGCCCACGCCCGGCCAGGAGAAGATCGTCTCGGTCAGGATGGCGCCCGCAAGCAGCAGCCCGGTCTGCAGGCCGATGGTGGTGACGACCGGGATCAGCGCGTTGCGCAGCGCATGGAGGCCAACGACCCGCCATGGCGGCAGGCCCTTCGCCCGGGCGGTGCGCACATAGTCCTCGCCCAGCACCTCGATCATGGCCGAGCGGGTCTGCCTCGCGATCACGGCAAGCGGGATCGTGCCCAGGACGACGGTCGGCAGGATCAGGTGGCTGACCGCCGAGCGGAAGGCGCCCGACTGGTCGGACAGCAGGGAATCGATCAGCATGAAGCCCGTCACGGGCTCGAAATAGTAGACGAGATCGATGCGCCCGGAGACCGGCGTCCAGCCGAGAATGCCCGAGAAGAGAATGATGAGGAGCAGGCCCCACCAGAAGATCGGCATCGAGTAGCCCGTCAGGGTCACGGCCATGATGGTGTGGTCGAAGGCGGTGCCGCGCTTGACCCCGGCGATGATGCCGGCCGGCAGGCCGACGACGATCGCCAGCAGCATGGCGCAGATCGAAAGCTCGAGCGTGGCCGGGAAGAGCGTGAAGAACTCCTTGACCACAGGCTGGCGCGTGACGATCGACCGGCCGAGATCACCATGCAGGACATTGCCGAGATAGATGAGATATTGCTCCCAGAGCGGCTTGTCGAAGCCGTACTCGGCCATGAGCTGGGCATGCCGCGCCGGCTCGACGCCGCGCTCGCCCGCCATCAGCTCGATGGGGTCGCCGGGCAGCAGATGGATGAAGACGAAGGCGAGCAGCGTGACGCCCAGAAAGGTCGGGACGACGAGGGCGAGGCGGCTCAGAGCGAAGCGGAGCATCGGCGAGGTCCGCCCCGTACGCCTGTAGGCCGGCGCATAGGGTTGCGAGCAAGGAGCATGATCGAGCTATAGTCGAGGCCCAGTCCGCGCGACAGGGTAAACCATTCACACCGTGGAAGCGCCCAGACATGCCACGTTTGCCCGCCTCGGCCTTCTCCGCCACCCTCGCCGGTCTCGCTCTGACGCTCGCGGGCTGCTCCAGCAATGTGGACGTGGCGCCGGGCCAGATCACGAATGTCACCGAGGCGCAGCGCACCCTGCTGCTCGCCGCGGCCGACGGGCCCGTCCCTCTCGTTGTGGACCAGCCTCCCCTTCTCCTGGGCGGATCGTCCCCGGAGGCCGAGCTCGCGAGGCTCGCCAGCGAGGGTGCTGCCAATGCCACCGCGGTGACCTTCCGTCCGGAGATCGGCGATGGCGGCGGCAAGGGCGTGCGCCTCGTCTACCGCTTCCTCGGCGCCACGGCCACCGAGCCGGGCGCCGTCTGCGCGGGCCAGATCCCGGCGTCCGGCGCGCCGGCCTCGCCGCCGCGCGTGCACGTCATCCTCTGCGACGGCGCTCGCCCTGTCAGCGACGCCGTCGGTGTGGCGCGCAAGGCCGATGCCCAGGCCACCACGGCCCTCGTCTATGACACGACCAGGAGCCTCTTTCCCAACACGTCCAGCGGCTTCGGCGGCGGCCTCTTTCCCGGCATCTCGATCTTCGGCGCGGTCGGCTCGGGCGGCGGTGGCGGAGGCGGGGTCGGCGTGGGTGTCGGCTTTTGAGCGGCCCGAGGCGCGCCGCCGCAGCGCGCCTCGGCCCGAAGGCTCTCAGCCTTTGATGTCGACGCCGTAGAAGTTGTGCTGGCCGAGCGGGCTCATCTTGTAGCCCACCACGTCCTTGCGCATCGGCATGTAGACGAGCGAGTGGTCGAGCGTGACCCAGGGGGCCTGCTGCTTGAAGATGACCTCGGCCTCCTCGTAGAGCTTCGCCCGCGCATCCTGGTCGCTGACCTCCTTGGCCTTCATGACGAGATCGTTGAAGGGCTTGTAGCACCAGCGGGCACGGTTGGTGCCGTCCTTGGCGGCGTCGCAGCTCAGGAGCGTCGCCAGGAAGTTGTCGGGATCGCCATTGTCACCCGTCCAGCCGAGGATGACGGTCTGGTGCTCGCCGTTCTTCGAGCGCTTCAGATACTCGCCCCACTCGTAGCTGACGATCTTCGCGTTCACGCCGACCTTCTGCCAGTCCGCCTGGATCATCTCGGCGGTACGGCGCGCGTTCGGCATGTAGGGCCGCTGCACCGGCATCGCCCAGATGTCGGTATCGAAGCCGTTCGGGAAGCCCGCCTCGGCCAGCAGCTTCTTCGCCTGCTCCGGGTCGTAGGGGTAGTCCTTGACGTCGTCGTTGTACCCCCACATCGTCGGCGGAATGGGGTTCTTCGCGACCGTGCCTGCCCCCTGGAAGACGGCCTCGATGATGGCCTTCTTGTTGATGGCCATGTTCAGCGCCTGACGGACGCGGACGTCGGTGAACGGCTTCTTCTCGGTGTTGAAGCCGAGATAGCCGACATTGAGGCCGGCCTGCTCCATGAGCTGGAGATTGGGATCAGCCTTGATGGTCGCGATGTCGGCGGGGTTGGGATAGGCCATCACCTGGCACTCGTTGGCCTTGAGCTTCTGAAGCCGTACCGAGGCGTCGGGCGTGATGGCGAAGATCAGATTGTCGATCGCGGCCTTGCCCCTGAAGTAGCTCGGGTTGGCCGTGTAGCGGATGACCGCGTCCTTCTGGTAGGCCTGGAGCTGGAACGGCCCGGTGCCCACCGGCTGCAGGTCGAACTGCTCGGGCGTGCCCGCCTTCATCATCGCGTCGGCGTATTCCTTGCTGACGATGGAGGCGAAATCCATCGCCAGATTGGCGATCATCGGCGCCTCTGGCCGCGTCAGGGTGAACTTGACCGTGTAGTCGTCGACCTTCTCGACCGACTTCAAGAGCTCGGGCATGCTCATGCTGTTGAAATACTCGTACGAGCCGCCGCCTACGGCGTAGTACGGGTTCTTCTTGTCGAGCTGACGCTCGAAGGTGAAGACGACGTCGTCCGCGTTGAAGTCCCTGGTCGGCGTAAACCACTTGGTCGTCTGGAACTTGACGCCCTTGCGCAGATGGAAGGTGTAGACCAGCCCGTCGTCCGAGATGGTCCAGGACTCGGCCAATCCGGGCTCGGTCTTGGTCGTGCCGTTGATGAACTCGACCAGACGGTTGAAGATCGGCCGCGACGACGCGTCGAAGGTGGTACCGGCCGTATAGAAGGCGGGATAGAAGCCTTCCGGACTACCCTCCGAGCAATAGACGAGCGTCTTTGCCCCCGCCACCTGTGCGGTCGCCATGAACGCCAGAGCGCCGGCCGTGGCCAGCAGCAGACCGTGCCTCATTCGTGTTGTCTCCCCGACAGCAGACTGGCCGGACGCGGTCGCGCGCCGGCCCCCTTGGTCGGGTGTAGCGCAACGGTCCCCGTCGCAGAAGCGCGCAGATCAAGCCGTCCTCAAGGGCGAGGCTCGGCCTCCTCGCGCAGCTTGTCGCGCGCGGCCATCGTGAGCTGGATGTTCAGCTCCTTCAGCTGCCGCTCGCTCACGGGGCTGGGAGCGCCCAGGAGAAGCTCCTCGGCACGCTGCGAGAGCGGGAAGGCCGTGACCTCGCGCAGATTTGAGGTGCCGGCCAGCAGCATCACGATGCGATCGATGCCCGGCGCGATGCCGCCGTGCGGCGGCGCCCCGAAGCGCAGCGCGCGCAGCATGCCGCCGAACCGCGCCTCGAGCTCGTCCGCAGGGTAGCCCGCGATGCTGAAGGCCCGCTCCATGATGTCCGGGCGATGGTTCCGGATGGCGCCCGAGGAGAGCTCGATCCCGTTGCAGACGATGTCGTACTGGTAGGCCAGGATCGCCAGCGGGTCCTTGGACTCGAGCGCCTCGAGACCGCCCTGCGGCATCGAGAACGGGTTGTGGGAGAAGATGACCTGCTTCAGCTCCTCGTCCCACTCGAACATCGGGAAGTCGACGATCCAGCAGAAGCGGAAGGCATCCTGCTCGCTCAGGCCCAGCTCCTCGCCGAGCCTGAGCCGCGCCGCCCCGGCGAGCTTGGCTGCCGCATCCTCCTTGTCGCAGGCGAAGAACACGGCGTCGCCGGCAGCGATGCCCGCCAGGGCCTTGAGCTGCGCCAGGCGCTCCTCGTCCAGGAACTTGACGATCGGGCCCTTGGCGCCCTCCTCGGAAAAGGCGATCCAGCCCATGCCCGGCGCGCCCAGGCTCTGGGCGAAGCCGACCATGCCGTCGAAGAAGCTGCGCGGCCGCCCGACGGCGCCGGGGGCCGGAATGGCCCGGACGACGGCGCCGCCCTCGACGGCCCCCGCGAAGACCTTGAAGGCGCTGCCGCGGAAGACCTCGGTGACGTCCGCGATCGCGATGGGGTTGCGCAGATCGGGCTTGTCCGTGCCGTATTTCAGCATCGCGTCCCGGTAGGTGATCCGCGGGAAGGGCTGCGCCGTCACCGGCCTGCCCTCCGCGAACTCCTCGAAGACGCCGTGCATCATGGGCTCGACGGCCGCGAAGACGTCCTCCTGCGTCACGAACGCCATCTCGAGGTCGAGCTGGTAGAACTCGCCGGGGCTCCGGTCGGCGCGGGCATCCTCGTCGCGGAAGCAGGGCGCTATCTGGAAGTAGCGGTCGAAGCCCGAGATCATGTAGAGCTGCTTGTACTGCTGCGGCGCCTGCGGGAGGGCGTAGAACTTGCCCGGGTGCAGCCGGGACGGCACCAGGAAGTCGCGGGCGCCCTCGGGGCTCGAGGCGGTGAGGATCGGCGTCTGGAACTCGGTGAAGCCCAGCGCCTGCATGCGCCGCCGGATGCTCGCGATCACCGAGGAGCGCAGGCGGACATTGCGCTGCATCGCCTCGCGACGGAGATCGAGGAAGCGGTACCTGAGCCGCGTCTCCTCCGGCTGCTCGCGCTCGGCGTTGACCTGGAGCGGCAGGGTGTCGGCCGCGGACAACAGCTCGAGCTCCTCGCCCGCAAGCTCGATCTCGCCCGTCGGAAGCGCTGGGTTGACAGTGTCCTCCGAGCGCGCCACGACAGGGCCCGTGACGCAAACAACACTCTCGAGCCGAAGCGCCTCTGCCGCCCCGAAAGACCCCGTCTCGGGGTGGAACACGATCTGCGTGATGCCCGTATGGTCGCGTAGGTCGACGAAGAGGAGCTGGCCATGATCGCGCTTTCGGTGCACCCAGCCACTCAGCCGCACCCGTTGACCGACCTCCGCGATGCGGAGCTCGCCGCAGCGGTGCGTACGATAGACATGCATGATCGACCTCGTCCCTGAAGCTCCGGCACGGCCGGAGGCGAGCAGCGCGGAAAAGGTCACAAGGCCCGCCCGGCTGTCAAGCGACCGGCCAACGTCACCTTACATCGATCGACCTTCATGCTGCTGATCACCACCACCGCCGACCTTGAGGCGTTCTGCAAGAGGCTCTCCGGCGAGCGCTTCCTCACGGTCGACACCGAGTTCATGCGCGACCGCACCTACTGGCCGAAGCTCTGCCTGCTGCAGATCGGCGGCACGGACGAGGCGGCTGCGATCGATCCGCTGGCGCCGGGCATCGACCTCGAGCCCATCCTGGCGCTGATGCGCGACAGCCGGATTCTCAAGGTCTTCCACGCCGCCCGCCAGGATCTCGAGATCTTCTGGCGGCTGATGGGGCGCCTGCCAGCACCGCTGTTCGACACCCAGGTGGCCGCCATGGTCTGCGGCTTCGGCGAGGAGGTCGCCTACGAGACCCTGGTCGCCAAGGTCGCCAAGGGCAGGCTCGACAAGAGCTCGCGCTTCACCGACTGGTCGAGGCGGCCGCTCTCCGAGGCGCAGATCCGCTACGCCATCGGCGACGTCACCCATCTGCGCGTGATCTACGAGCGCCTGCGCGCCCGTATCGAGGCCGCGGGCCGCCTCGCCTGGGTCGAGGCCGAGCTCGGCATTCTGGCCGACCCCCGCATCTTCGACCAGCCGGCGGAGGACGCCTGGCGGCGCCTCAAGTTCCGATCGCGCGATCCGCGCTTCGTCGCCATCGTCCAGCGCCTTGCCGCATGGCGCGAGCTGACGGCCCGCGAGCGCGACCTGCCCCGGAATCGCGTCGTTCGCGACGATCTGCTGCTCGAGATCGCCGCCCATCGCCCGCGCTCGGTCGAGGAGCTGCGCGGCCAGGAGCGCATCAGCCTCGATCGGGAGAGCGCCCGGCAGGTGGTGGCCGCGATCGAGGAGGCCCTGACGCTGCCGGCGGACCAGCTGCCGCATCTCGCGCCTCCGCAGGAGGTGCCGCGCGGCATCGGCCCGCTGGTCGAGCTGCTCCGCGTGCTCTTGAAGCTCCGCTCCGAGGAGGCCGAGGTGGCTCAGCGCCTGATCGCGACCACGGCCGACCTCGAGGCCCTGGCCCAGCACGACGGCGCGGAGCTCTCGACGCTCAGGGGCTGGCGCCGTGAGATCTTCGGCGAGGAAGCGCTCGCGCTCAAGGCCGGTCGGCTGGCGCTGACGGTGCGCGAGGGCAAGCCCGTCGTGGTGCCGATCGAGGCCTGACCCCCATGGGACGCTGCCTTGTCGTAGGGGGCGGCTTCATCGGCAGGGCGGTGGCGGCGGCGCTGGGCCCTGATGGCCGCCTCGTGGATCATCACGCCGTGGCCGAGCCGGAGCTGCTCGAGGGCGTCCAGGCGGTCCTCTATGCCGGGCGCCACCCTGCCCTCGGCACGCCGGCCTGGCGGCTCGAGGACGATCTCGAGCCCCGGCTGGCCCGGCGCGCGGCAGAGGCCGGCCTTCCTTTCGTCAGCCTCGGCACGCGCAAGGTCTACGCCCCGGCCCACGAGCCGCTGGCCGAGACATCCCCGCTCGGTCCAACCGATCTCTACGGGCGCCAGAAGCTCGAGATCGAGGAGGCGCTCGTGGCCATCCTGGGCTCGCGGCTCACGCGCCTGCGGCTTTCCAACATCTTCGGCTTCGAGCCCGACCGTCGCAGCTTCATGGGGCTGATGCTGACCCGCCTGCGCGACGAAGGCGCCATCCGTTTCGACATGAGCCCCTTCACCGCCCGCGACTTCCTGCCGGTGGAGGTCGCGGCATCGACCATCGCGGCCCTTCTCCGTCGCCCGCCGGGCGGGGCCGTGAACATCGGGTCCGGCATCCCCCTGCCGACGGGCCGCCTCGCCCTTTGGCTGATCGAGGGATTCGGCAGCGGCGCGCTCGTCATCGAGCGGCCGGGCGAGCACGACTCGTTCGTGCTGCGCACCGAGCGGATGCGCGAGCTCACGGGCGTGGGCTTCAGCCATGACCTGATGCGCCGAGCCTGCCTCGAGCTCGGGCGCCGGCTGCGCGAGGACTGCCGCTAGGCAGCCGAAGGGGACAGCAGCCTCTCCGCGTCATCGAGGTCGCTCGGCATGGCACGCCTGACCCCGCGCCCGGCGGATCCGGCCGGCAGCGCCGGGCGACCGCTGTCGTCGGACAGATCTGCGGCTGCTATCGCCCTTGCGACGCTACAGAGCGCCTCCTGCTGGCGCCTGCTTCGGATTGCCATGAAGTTGCGCAGCAGCTCGAGAAGCTGGCGACGCTCCGGCGTCACCTCCGCCTGCTCCTCCGCCTCGAGCTCTGCGAAGAAGTAGCTCACGTCGACGCCCAGTGCCCGGGCGATGGCGTGGAGCCGACCGGCTGCAATACGGTTGGTGCCGCTCTCGTACTTGTAAAGCTGCTGATAGGTGACGCCTACCGTCGATGCGAGCTGCTGCATCGTCAGGCCCAGCACGACGCGCCGCGCGCGGACCCGGGACGCGACCTGCTGGTCGATCTCACGAAGGCGTGACCGCACGGATGGGCTGGACGATCCTGGGACGGGCGAGTTCATAGTCGCCTCACTGTGTCAAAGCGGGGGCTGAGAGGTAAGCCGCTGAAGCTTAGATCCCTCTAATCTTAGATCGCTGTAATATTTGTTTCAGTTCATTAGGCTTTCCCCCTTCACTATTGTGTCTTGCCGCGCATCGTCTGCCATAACTACTAGAAGTTGACCAGTAGACCTGACCCAGGCGGCGGTCAACCAGAGAAAGCGGCAGGCCACGGGAAGGAAGCGGGCTCGCAGCACGGCGACCGGCAATGTCCTTGCATCCGGAGCAGCCGAGGGCATCTAACACCACGGCCCCACGCGAGAGACCCTGCAGCCCATGGCCCCACCTCTTCTGGCTATCCGCGACGGCTCGTTGCGTATCGGCAGCCAGCAACTCTTCGCCGGCATCGACGCCACCCTGGCCAGAGGCGATCGCATCTGCCTCGTCGGCCGAAACGGCTCGGGCAAGTCGACCCTCCTCAAGGTCCTGGCGGGCTTGGTCGACCTCGACTCGGGCGAGCGCTTCGAGCAGCCGCGGACCCACGCCGCCTATCTGGTGCAGGACCCGTCGGCGCCGACGGCGCCGACGCTGGCCGCTCATGTGCAGGATGCGCTGCCGCCCTCCGAGCAGGACGAGGTGGCCCGCATCCGCGCCCAGATCGTGCTCGAGGAGCTGGGCATGGACCCCGAGCGGCCGCCGCAGGGGCTCTCGGGCGGCGAGATGCGTCGCGTGTCGCTGGCCGCCGCGGTGGTGGGCGAGCCGGACATCCTTCTCCTCGACGAGCCCACCAACCACCTGGACCTGCCGGCGATCGAGTGGCTGGAGGATCGGCTGGCCTCGTTCGCCGGCTCGTTCGTCGTGATCAGCCACGACCGGCGCTTCCTGGCCCGGCTGTCGACCAAGACCTGGTGGCTCGACCGGGGCCGGCTGCACGCCACCGAGCAGGGGTTCGCGGCCTTCGAGGCATGGTCGCAGGCGATCCTCGACGCCGAGGAGGCCGAGCTCTCCCGTCTCGACAAGAAGCTCGAGGCCGAGACGCACTGGTTGCACCGTGGGGTCACCGCGCGCCGAAAGCGCAACATGGGCCGGCTCCGCGCGCTCGAGCAGCTGCGCATCCAGCGCCGCGAGACCATCGCACCCCAAGGCTCGGCCAAGATGCGCGCGGCCGGAGGCCAGCTCGGCGGAAGGCTGGTCGTCGAGGCCGAGCACATCACGAAGAGCTTCGGCGGCGGGCCGGTCATCCGCGACTTCGGCACACGCATCCTGAGAGGCGATCGGATCGGCATCATCGGCCCGAACGGTGCCGGCAAGTCGACCCTGCTGAAGCTGCTCACCGGCGAGATCGGGCCCGACACAGGCACGGTGCGGCTCGGCACCAATCTCGAGATCGCCCGCTTCGACCAGCACCGCGCCCAGCTCGACCCCGACCGCACGCCTTGGGAGACGCTGTGCCCGGCCGGCGGCGACACGGTCGAGGTGCAGGGCCGGCGTCGCCATGTGGTGGGCTATCTTCGCGACTTCCTGTTCCGGGACGAGCAGGCGCGCCAACCGGTGCGATCCCTCTCGGGCGGCGAGCGCAACCGCCTGCTCTTGGCGCTCATCCTGGCCCGGCCCGCGAACCTCCTCGTCCTCGACGAGCCGACGAACGATCTCGACATGGATACCCTGGACCTGCTCGAGGAGACGCTCGCGGACTATGACGGCACGCTGCTCCTGGTCAGCCACGACCGTGACTTCCTCGACCGGCTCGTGACGAGCACCATCGCCTTCGAGGGTGACGGGCATCTCCGGGAATATGCGGGCGGCTACAGCGACTATGAGCAGCAACGCCCGCGAAGGACGCCCGTCGCCGTCCAGGCCAAGGCCGCGGCGCCGGCCGCCAGGCCCGCCCCGCGCCCGAGAGGCTTCGATGCCAAGCTGCAGCGCGAGCTCGATCGCCTGCCGCAGCGGATCGAGCGGGCTCAGGCGGAGATCGCCCGGATCGAGACGGCGCTCTCCGATCCTCAGCTGTTCTCGCGCGACGCTGCTCGCTTCGCGGCACTGACCGCATCGCTGGAGGCACAGCAGGCCGAGCTCGCCACGCTCGAGGATCGCTGGCTCGAGCTCGAGAGCCAGCGCGAGACGACCGTTGGCTCCTGACCTCGGCGCCCGGTCACTCCCAGGGTGCGCAGCCGCATGAGATCGCGGCTCCAGGCTGGCGCCTTCGCGAGCCTGGTGCTGCTCGCCTCAACGTGGATCGCGGCGGAGCCTGCCTCGGCTGCCGACCGGCCCTTCCCGCAGCACGTCGCGTACGCCGCCGGCTCCATCAAGCCCACCAACCATCCCCAGGACGAGCTCGATCGGCGCGTTGCCGAGCGCTACGCGGCCTGGAAGAAGGGTTGGCTTCGCGCCGGCTGCGGCGAGGGTCGCTACTATGTCTATCTCGGCCCGCAGAAGCCCATCGCCCAGGGCACGCCGATGGTGGTCTCGGAAGGCCAGGGCTACGGCATGATGATCGTCGCCCACATGGCGGGTCTCGATCCCGACGCGCGGACGATCTTCGATGGGCTCTACCGGTTCTATCGCGACCACCCGAGCCGGCACCATCCGGAGCTCATGGCGTGGCGGCAGCTCGTGGGCTGTCACAGCAGCAGCGACGACGGCACGGCCACCGACGGCGATCTCGCCATCGCCTACGCGCTTCTCCTCGCCGACCGGCAATGGGGGAGCGACGGCGCCATAGACTACCGCGCCGCGGCGCGCCGGATGATCGACGCGATCGGCCGCCTCGACATCCATCCCGCGACGGACCTCCCCCAGCTCGGCGCCGGCATTCCGCCTACCGATCAGGCCCTCTACGACACCGTGCGACCATCGGATATCGGGCCTGCGGACTTCCACGCCTTTCTCGACGCCACGGGCGACCGGCGCTGGCAGAAGGTGCTGGATGCCAGCTACGCCATGCTCGACCGGCTGCAGCAGCGCGACGCGCCCACGACCGGGCTCGTGCCGGAGTTCGCGATCGTCAAAGGGGGCACGCCCGAGCCAGCTGCCGCCGGCTATCTCGACACGCCCCACGCGGGCTCCTACGAATACAATGCCTGCCGTGTGCCCTGGCGGATCGCGATGGGCTTCCTGCTCGACGGGGATCGGCCGGCGCGAAGGATCGTCGAGCGCATCGAGGACTGGTTCGTCAAGAGCACGGCGGGTGACCCGGCCTCCATCCGCGCCGGCTACCACCTGGATGGCCGTCCGCTCGCCGATTTCGACTATATCTGCTTCACTGGCGCTGTCGCCGTCGGCGCCATGGTGAGCACCAGGTATCAGGGCTGGCTCAACAGGCTGTGGGACGATGTGGCGAGCACCACCGTCGTCGACCCGCCGAGCGACTATTACGGCGGCACGCTGCGCCTTCTCTATATGCTCGTGCTCTCGGGAAACTGGTGGCGTCCCTGAGGGTCGCGACCGTCGACGAGGTGGCGCGTGAGGGCCGGCCCGTGGCTGCCGCGACACCGCTCGCTCGAGGGCGGCGTTGTTCCGTGCTCGAGTTTCGGCTACCTCTCCGCCGCCGGGGCGTAGCTCAGCCTGGTAGAGCGCCAGCTTTGGGAGCTGGATGTCGCGTGTTCGAATCACGCCGCCCCGACCACAGGCTTTTGATGGGGGCTCGAGCGCGGCAGGCGGGACGCTCTGCCGCACAGCGCCCGCCGTGACCTAGGAGACCGAGGTGGCCCTGCAGCTGGTTCAGGTCGGGATGGGTCTCCACGGGCAGGATTGGGGGCGCGAGGCCATCCCTGCCGTGCCCGAGGTGAGCCTCACGGCCCGGGTCGATCTCGATGCCGTCATGCTGGCCCAGGCCGAGGCGAGCCTCGCCCCCGGTCCGCTTCATCTCGGCAGCCTCGACGAGGCCCTGCGGCAGGTGCCGTGCGACGCGGTGCTCGTGACGGCCTCGCTGCCCGGCCATGGCCCGGTGGTGCGCGCAGCCCTCGAGGCCGGCAAGCACGTGCTCTGCGAGAAGCCCTTCGTCCGCACGCCCGAGGAGGCGGCGGAGCTGGCCGCCCTGGCGAGGCGGAACGGGCTCCTCCTCATGGTCTCGCAGAACTATCGCCACTTCCCCGAGCCGCTCCTCGCGGCCGAGCTGGTGGCCTCCGGACGCTATGGCGCCCTCCGGAGCGTCGCGATCGACTTTCGCCGCTGCGCCCTCTACGGCACCGGCCACCGGCATTTCGATCTCCCCAACCCGCTCCTGATGGACATGAGCATCCATCACTTCGACCTGCTGCGCATGATCACCGGCGACGAGCCGCTCGAGCTGAGCACACGGAGCTGGCGCACGGGCAGCAGCACCTTCAAGGATGATGCCGCCGCCTACATCACCATGGTCATGCGCTCCGGGGTCGTCGTCAGCTATCGCGGCAGCTGGATCAGCCACACGCCCATGACCTCCTGGACCGGCACCTGGTCGATGGGCTTCGACGATGCCGAGGTCACCTGGTCCGGCCGCCACGACGCCTGGTCCGTCCGGCCCGAGCACACCATGGTGGTGAGCCAGCGGGCCGGCGCGCCCGAGCCCCTGCCCGTCCCGCCGCTCGAGACGCTGGATGCGGCAGGCGTGCTGCGGGCCTTCGCGCAGGCGGCCCGGACCGGCGAGCGGCCGCCTTGGCTCAGCACCGCCGAGGACAATATCGGCACGCTGGCCCTGACCCTCGCGGCGATCCGCTCGGCCAGCGAAGGCGGCCGGCCGGTGCGGCCCGAGCGGCCGGCTATGGCTGCCGCCTGAGCGGCGAGCCACGAGGACAGGAGAGCGCGATGCAGCCTCTGCGGGTGACCGTCTGGAACGAGTTCCGCCACGAGCGGGTCATGCCGGCGGTGAAGGAGATCTATCCGGACGGCATGCACAAGACGATCGCCGCCTTCCTCGCTGCCCCGGACCTGACCATCCGCACCGCCGTGCTCGA
This sequence comes from uncultured Alphaproteobacteria bacterium, assembly GCA_963735065.1. Classification (GTDB taxonomy): domain Bacteria; phylum Pseudomonadota; class Alphaproteobacteria; order Geminicoccales; family Geminicoccaceae; genus CAVTJL01. Next base: position 710,503 of record CAVTJL010000004.1, read on the forward strand.
CGATCCGGAGCACGGGCTGACCGAGGAGGTCCTTGCCGAGACGGATGTGCTGGTGTGGTGGGGCCACATGTTCCACGAGCTCGTCAGCGACGCGGTCGTCGACCGCGTGCAGCAGCGGGTTCTTGCCGGCATGGGCCTGGTACCCCTGCACTCGGCGCACATGTCGAAGCCCTTCCGCCGGCTGATGGGCACCTCCGGGCGGCTGCGCTGGCGCGACGACGGCGAGGAGGAGCTGCTCTGGGTCGTGTCGCCCGGCCATCCGGTCGTGGCGGGCTTGGACAAGCCTTTCATCCGTCTGCCTCTCGAGGAGATGTACGGCGAGTATTTCGACATCCCGCAGCCGGACGAGATCGTGCTCATCAGCTCCTTCGCCGGCGGCGAGGTCTTCCGCAGCGGCTGCGCCTTCCATCGCGGCCGCGGCCGCATCTTCTACTTTCGCCCGGGCCACGAGACCTTTCCCACCTTCCATCACCCCGATGTGCAGGCGGTGATCCGCAACGCCGTCCGCTGGGTGGCGCCGCGCCAGGCCGTGACACCGATCTATGGGCGCCAGGAGCCGGCGCGCAGCTCCAGCTGACAAGGCGGGCCGGCTGCTGCAAGGCGGCCAGACACGATAGATGAGGGAGGATCGCAGCTAGTGGCCGGACAGGTGAAAAAAGTGGCGCTTGTGGCAGGGGCCGGCGGGATCATCGGGCATGCGGTGGCGCACGAGCTTCGCGACCAGGGCTGGACGGTGCGCGGCATCGCCCGGCGGCCGGTCGAGGGGCTGCCCTCGATCGAGGCCGATCTCACCGATGCGCGGGCGACGGCGGCGGCGCTCGCCGAGGCGCGGGACACGACGCACCTCTTCTATGCGGGCCTCAGCCCCGATCCGGACCTCGCGGTCGAGGCGGAGCGCAACGGCCGGATGCTGGGCAATCTCCTGGATGGCCTCGAGGAGGCAAAGGCACCGCTCGAGCGCGTCGTCATCTACCAGGGCTTCAAGATCTACGGCATCCATCTCGGCACCAGGGTCAGGACGCCCGCCCGCGAGAGCGATCCGCCCCACATGCCGCCCAACATCTATCTCGCCCAGGAGGCCCAGCTCCGGCAGCGGGCGGAGAAGAGCCGCTGGGACTATGTGGCGCTCCGGCCCGACGTCGTCGTGGGCGACGTCTGGGGCAACCCGATGAACATCGCCCTCGTGGTGGGCGCCTTTGCCGAGCTCTCCCGGGCGCTGGGCGTGCCCATGCGCTTTCCCGGCACCGACAAGGCCTACGGCCAGCTCGTCCAGTTCACCGATGCCGGCCTCCTGGCGCGCGCCAGCGCCTGGGCGGCAACCGACAAAAAGGCGGGCGGCGAGGCCTTCAACGTCACCAACGGCGACATCTTCCGCTGGGAGCGGATGTGGGAGGACGTGGCCCGCCACCTGGGCCTCGAGGTCGCGCATCCCGTGCCGCTGACACTGACGAGGCACATGGCCGACAAGGGCCCGCTGTGGCGGGACATGGCCGCCCGCCACGGCCTCGTGGAGCCCGACCTCGCCCGTCTCGTCGGCTGGGGCTTTGGCGACTTTATTTTCCACACCGAGACCGACGTGATCTCGGACGTGAACAAGATCAACAGCTTCGGCTTCACCGAGCGGCTGGACTCGACGGCCTCGCTCTTGGCCGCCCTGGACAGCCTGAAGAAAAAGCGCGTGCTGCCCTGAGCGGCCGGGGCCCCGGCCGCCGGGCTTCCCCTCTCACCAGACCGCCCGCGCCAGCAGCACGGCGTCGCCGTCCGGGTAGTGCAAGGCGGGATGGGGGACGAGCGGGCGGCGGTCCAGCTCCTTGAAGCCGAGGCGTCGGTAGAGGCGCATCGCACCCTCGTTCCGCTCGAAGCAGATGAGGCTGATGCGCGGCAGGGAGAGCGCCCCGGCCCGGCGATTCACGGCCTCCATCAAGGCGGTGCCGACGCCCGCCCCGCGCTGGCCCTCGACCACCGCCAGCCCCGACAGATAAAGGCTCCCATAGTCCTCGAGCTCGCTGTAGGGGCGCAGCACCGGGTCGCTCACGGGCTGGGCGTCGGGATCCTCCTCCATCGGGAAGCTGTTGGCCATGCCGACCACGGTGCCCTCGCTCTCGGCGACCAGGCAGTTCTCGTAGGAGAAGGCCACGCCTTCCCGCGCATAGCGTCGAGCACCCGCGGATTCCAGCGTCTCGCCGGGCTGGGCGAGGCCGGCCCAGATATAGGCGGCCAGCCCATCCGACGCGACGAGGAAGAGACGGGCGATGGCGGGGCTGTCATCCCGCACGGCCGGCCGGATCTCGAGCATGGCCTCTTCCTCCCGCTACGACCGGGAACATCCCTGTCGCCGCCGCTCACAGCTCCAGGCGGTCGATCATCGGCTGGGTGATCAGGCACACGCCCTTCTCGGTGCGGCGGAAGCGCCGCGCGTCCTCGACAGGGTCCTCGCCGACGACGAGCCCCTCGGGGATCTCGACGCCGCGGTCGATCACGACGTCCTTCAAGGACGCGTAGCGCCCGATCGTCACCCGCGGCAGCACGACCGCGTTCTCGAGCGAGGCGTAGGAATGGACGCGCACGCCCGTGAACAGCATCGCGTGCCGCAGCCGCCCGCCCGAGACGATGCAGCCGCCCGAGACGATCGAGTTGAGCGCCATGCCGCGCCGATCCTCGTCGTCGTGGACGAACTTGGCCGAGGGCGTCACCTCGGCGTAGGTCCAGATCGGCCAGTCGCGCTCGTAGAGGTCGAGGGACGGCACCACGTGGGTAAGGTCGATATTGGCCTCCCAGTAGGCGTCGACCGTGCCGACGTCGCGCCAATAGGCCTCGGTCTCGTTCTCGGACTTGACGCAGGAGGCGGTGAAGCGGTGCGCCACCGCCTTGCCGTTGGCGACGAGATGCGGAATGATATCCTTGCCGAAATCGTGCGCCGAGGCCGCATCGGCCGCGTCACGCCGCAGCTGATCGAACAGAAACTCGGTGCGGAAGACGTAGATGCCCATGCTGGCCAGCGCCATGTCGGGCCGGTCCGGCATGCCGGGCGGGTCCTTGGGCTTCTCGAGGAAGGAGATGATGCGGTCCTGCGTGTCGACGTGCATCACGCCGAAGGCCGTGGCCTCCATGCGCGGCACCTCGATGCAGCCCACCGTCACGTCGGCATTCTGGTCCACGTGCTGGGCCAGCATCAGGCCGTAGTCCATCTTGTAGATGTGGTCGCCCGCCAGGATGACGATGAACTCGGCGCCGTAGCTCGCCAGGATGTCGATGTTCTGGAAGACGGCATCCGCCGTGCCGGCGTACCACTGCGTCTCGCTCACCCGCTGCGAGGCGGGCAGGATGTCGAAGCTCTCGTTGCGCTCGAGCCTGAAGAAGTTCCATCCCCGCTGCAGATGGCGGATCAGGCTGTGCGCCTTGTACTGGGTGGCGACGCCGATGCGGCGGATGCCCGAGTTCAGCGCATTGGAGAGGGCAAAATCGATGATCCTGGCCTTGCCGCCGAAATAGACGGCGGGCTTGGCCCGCTTGTCGGTCAGCTCCATCAGCCGCGAGCCGCGCCCGCCAGCCAGCACGAAGGCGATCGATTGCCGGACCAGATGCGCGGTGGCGTGCCGGTCTATGGCCATGGTCTAGTCTCCCTTGTCGGGCGCGCACCGCGGCAGCTCCACGGTGGCGTGCTCCCTTGTTGGTCTCGACCTCCAGCGCCCATCCTGGCCCGCCCCGGCTCGCGGCCCCGACCCCGGCCATCGAGAGCGGCCGGAAGGTCGGGCCGCATCCGGGGCAGCCGGGCGGCGTGCAGGGCATCGTAGCAGGACTGTCATGCGCCGTGCAGACACTCGCGGCGGCCCCATCCAGGCCCTTCCCTGCAGCGCTGCCTGCCTCGGCGGGCGGCCGTCCCGCACCAAAGGAGCGCCCCTGCCGATGGCTTGACCTTGCGCGACGCGCTCCGTTCCGGCCGGGGACCGGACCGCCCGCTGTCGAGCCCCCGGATCGGCCGCACGCCACAAGTATTCGCACCGGCACCGATCCGGGACACGCACGCCGACCAGAAAGGGCCCGCGCCCATATCTTGACCCTCGACCATCGGGCACATCGCGGAGGCGCCGGGCACCGCCGCAGGGCGCCCGCCACGATGCCGACTGGCGCCCCGTCAGCTCCGCCATTGGCCGGCTTCTGTCGCAGACCGGCACCCCATTGGCGCTCGTCCGTCGGCTATTCATGCGATCAAGTGGCCGCATGGCCCATTTCTTGTGACCGAACAAGCGATTTGGGGCTTCCATTGTGCAGCCGGTGATGATACGCGCCTTTCATGCGGTTGATTGCGCGAAGATCGTCTCCCGCGATAAACCGTACGAAGACTGAAAGGGAGCCTGAAGTGATCCTGCCGGAGCTCATTGACGCCGTCGCCCACGATACCGAACAGCAGAAGTCGACCACCGACAAGGTCGTCCGGGCTGCATTGGAGCGAATCAAGTCCACGCTCGCCAAAGGCGAGGAGGTGAACATTGTCGGCTTCGGGCGCTTCGAGGTGCAGCAGCGCGGCGAGCGCGCCGGCCGCAACCTCCGTACCGGCGAGGCCCTGACCATCCCGCCCACCAAGGCGGTGCGCTTCAAGGTCGGCAAGCGGCTGCGTGATGCCGTGGCCGGCGACTCGGGCAAGAAGGCCTCGGCCAAGCCCGCAAAGGGTCGCCGCAAGGCCAGCTGAGACCCCATCGCGGCGGGCCGGCGCTCCGGCGTCCCCGCCCGCTCTTCTCTTCCGGCCGTCACGCCGTGCCGCGGCGCATGCGAATGGCCGGGGAATCCTTGTTCCAGGTGAGCCGCCCGCTCCGTCGTCGTGACACGGCGACTGTGGCTGCTCGCCTCGACCGGCCCGATCGGCTGCGCTAGCCTCCACGCGACGTGGAGGGCCACATCCCGTGAAGCGGGTTTTCTTGAGCTCGACCGGCAAGGATCTCGGGCCGCACCGCGAGGCGGTGTTCAACGCGCTGCGCCGTCTCGAGGGCCTTCATACCGTCCGCATGGAAGACTTCACGGCGGCGCCGGTGCCGCCACGGGTGCTGTGCGAGGAGAAGGTCCGAAGCTGCCAGCTCTTCATCGGCATTCTCGGCCATTGCTATGGCTCGCGCCCGCCGGACGATACGCGCTCGATCACCGAGATCGAGTACGACACGGCCGTGGACGACGACATCCCGAGGCTGATGTTCGTGGCGCCCGAGGACTTCCCGACGCCGAAAAGCATCTATGCTGCAGAGACCGCCGAGCAACACGAGGGCCAGGAGGCTTTTCGAGCCCGCGTCCTGGCCAACGAGACGAGCTCTCTCGCCTTCAAGACACCCGAGGAGCTGGCCGATCGGGTGCGCGAGGCGCTCTATAATCTTCCGCGCGAGCCAGCGGCCCCCGCCCCCTTCACCGTGCCCCCGCCGGTTCCGGACTTCACCGGCCGCGACGACGAGCTGGCACAGCTCACGGCAGCCCTGGGCGACGGCGGCCGGGCGACGGTGTCGGCGATCGATGGGATGGGCGGCATGGGAAAAAGCCAGCTCGCCTACGAGCTGGCGCACCGCCTCGCCGACCGCTTCCCCGACGGCCGCATTTTTGTCGACATGCAGGGCACCGGCCAACGGCCGCTGTCGCCCGAGGACGTGATGGCCCGCGTCATCGAGGCCCTTTCGCCCGGCATGAGGCCACCGGACGAGCCGGAACGACTGAAAGCAGCCTATCAGGCGGCGCTCACCGGCAAGCGCGCGCTCCTGCTGCTCGACAACGCCACGGACAGAAAACAGGTGGCGCCGCTGCTGCCGCCGGCCCCGGTGGCGCTGCTCGTCACCTCGCGGCAGCGCATCCTGCTCCAGGGCGCGCGGAGCCTGGAGCTGAGGACCCTCCCTCCCGCGAGCGCTCTTTTGTTCCTGCGCGGCATGGTGCCGGTCGAGAGGGCGGACGACGCGACGCTCGCCACGATCGCCCGACGCTGCGGCCACCTGCCCCTCGCGCTCCGCGCCGCCGGCAGCTTCTTGCAGGTGCATCCGTCATGGACCGTTGAGGACTATCTGGAAGCGCTGGCGGACGAGCGCACCCGCCTCGAAGCGCTCGCGGTGCCCGAGGCTGAGATTGATGTCAAAACCGTGCTCGGGCTCAGCTTTGCCAGGCTCAACGAGGAAGACACCGACCTCGCGACCGCCTGGACTCTTTTGTCGGTTTTCCCCGCCGGGTTTGACTGCGAGGCTGCAGCCGCGGTCTGGCAGCAGGACCTCGGCGCCACCCGCGACCGTCTCGACGCCCTCATCGGCCGCAGCCTTCTTACGGCAGAGGGCACCGGGCGCTTCCGCCTCCACGACCTGTTGCGTGACCTCGCCCGCGAGCGCGCCGACGCTCAGGGCCTGCAGGCCGCGCTTTTGCGCCATGCCCGGCACTACACCGGCGTTCTCGGGAGGAGTGACGCCCTCTATCTGAATGGCAAGGTGCTCGATGGCCTGGCGCTCTTCGACGCGGAGAGGGCGAGCATCGAGGGCGCCCAGGCCTGGGTTGCCCAACACCTCCGCGAGGTGCCGGAGGCCGCCCGCCTCTGCTTTGAGCTCTCCGATGCCGGGGCCTTCGTCCTCGAGCTGCGCTTGCCGCCGCGGGTTCGCATCCGCTGGCGCGAGGCAGCGCTCGAGGGCTGCCGGAGTGCCGGCGATCGAAGAGGTGAAGGCAACACATTGGGCGGCCTCGGCAACGCGTGGGCCGATCTCGGCGAGACGGCCAAGGCCATCGAGCACCATGAGCGACACCTCGCCCTTGCCCGCGCGATTGGCGATCGCTCCGGGGAGAGCGTCGCGCTGGGCAATCTCGGCAGCACGCGACTTGAGGCCGGCGAGACCGCCGAGGCGATCAAGATCTTCGAGCAGCATCGCGCCCTCGCTCGCGAGACCGGCGACCGGCATGGCGAGGCCAACACGCTAGGCAATCTTGGCATCGCATCGAGCCGCCTTGGCCAGCCCCGTGCGGCGATCGCCTTCTATGACCAGCAGCTCGCCATCGTCCGCGAGATCGGCGACCGGCACGGCGAAGGCCGTGCGCTGGGCAATCTCGGCAGCGCCTGGGCGCTCCTGGGCGAGCATCCTGAAGGCCTTGGAGTGTTACGATCTGCGCTTGGCAGTCGCCCGAGAGATCGGCGATCGGCGCGGCGAAAGCGTTGCGCTCTGGAACGCGGCGCAGCTGACCGGTAGCCAGGGTGATGGCACGGCCGCCGTGAGGATGGCCGTCACGGCGCTCACGATCATGCGCGATCTGGAGGACCCGCGCGCCGCCCAGATCGAGGCTTGGCTCCGGGAGCGCGGCATCGCGCCCTGAAGCACTTCTCCACTGCCGGCTTGACACGCGAGCCGCCCGGCGAGGTGCCGGGCGGCTCAGCGGGCAAGCAACCGAAAAAGGCTTACTCGTCCTTGAGGCTGTCGCGGACGCCCTTGGCTGTGTCCTTGGCGTCCTTGGCGGCATCCTTGACCTGGCCCTTGGCCTTGTCGGTCTTGCCCTCGGCCTCCATCTCCTTGTCGCCGGTCACCTTGCCGACGGTCTCCTTGACGTTACCCTTCACCTTGTCGGTAGTCCCGGACATGGTCTGCTCCTCTGGTTCGTGATCTAAGCCCACCACGAACGCTTGTTCAGGCGGCGAGGTTCCGTCGGACGCTAGGGAGCCGCGAGCGGGTCAGCGACGTTCAGGGGTGAGCGTCCACATCGCACGAGGACTAGAGCCGTGGCCCCTGCCGACCCCACGAGACCCGACGAGCTGCCGCCGCAGCCGCCCCAGCCCGAGATCCAGCCGGTGCCGCCCGAGCCCGAGCGCCCGGCCCAGCCGCCGATCGGCCCCGATCTCCCGCCCGCCGGGCCACCCGAGATCGACCCGCCCCCACCGCAGGAGGTCCCCCCAACCCCGCCCGCCCCAGGCCCCGAGCCGGTCGCCTGAGCGAGGGGGCGCCTCTCATCAACTCAAAGTTGACAGAAGGTGTTTGCTCCTATAAGAAGTGCAAATGCCTTCCGTCTACCCTTCGCGTTCCCCCGCCTCGATGCCCGCGGCCCGTACCGTGCGGCTGGCGCGGCAGACTCGCCGGCGGCATGACGCCCGCCGAGGTCGCCAGGCACGAGGGCACGGACGAGGACGAGATTCTGGCGCTCCTCGAGGACGAGAAGTTCCAGAAACACGTCGCCTACTACCGGCGCGAGGCCGAGCTGCCCGAGGACGAGCGCGAGGAGATCCTGATCAGGACGGCGTTCGCCAGCCTCCAGCACCTCGCCGACATGGGCGACACCAAAGCTCTTTTGTTCCTTGCCTACGAGGGCAACCGCGGCCGGCATCCGGAAAACCGCCTGCGCCGCCTCGTGACGCGCACGAGCGACCGCGATCCCGAGCTGCATGCCGGGGACGAGATCGGCGCGCAGCGACGCGCCGGAGCTCATCCAGGCGTCGCCGTCGCCGCCGAGCTTGTCTCGGACCTCCTCGCCTTCGCCCGGAGCAACCCGGACGTGGCCGACTGGGTCCTGCGCTACGCCGAGAGCCGCCAGGCCACGCTGGGAGAGAGCGGGGCCGGGGCGGTGGAGGAGCAAAGAGGAGAATGAAAGAAGAGAAGATCAGCAAAGGATAGCGAAAGAAGGGCGAGCCGCCCCCCCACGGGTCATCCCCCGCCTTGAGCGGGGGATCAACTGGTGGCCGTGACGCGACAGTAGCGTGGCCAGCCTCCGGCAGTTGACGCCCCGATCAAGTCGGGGCGCGACGAAGGGGTGTGCGTCCTCGCTCTTTCACGTCACCGCCCGACTTGATCGGGCGGTCAGGTGGCGGGGAGCAGGCGACGCCTGCCCCATCGCGCCGCGTCACCTGATCCTCCGGTCACGCCGGAGGATGACAGGAAAGGTGCATGTTCACGCTCTCTTCTTGTCACCCTCGTGCCCCGACACGAGGGTCCATGCCCCGTCCCGGCGCGATGTCGCGAGCGTGCGCATGGATCCTCGGGTCAAGCGCCCGAGGATGACACGGAAAAGCGGCCAGCGTCGAGCCGTTGGCCCCCCGATCATGTCGGGGGGCGACAGGAGAGGTATGTGCGCACGCCCCCGCATTCTCGTCACCCGACGGCGTGACCGGCGGGTCAGGTGACAGGGACGACGCGCGCCCTGCCCCATCGCGCCGCGTCACCTGATCCCCCGGTCGGAGCCGCGGGATGACCAAGGAGGCGTGGCCTCGCGGCGCCCTGCCCTTCCTTTGGCAGCCTACCATGGGCACCCGTCACCCGGGCGGCGCCACGTGGCGCAGGAAGTCGAGGAGGACGCGAACCGCCACCTCCGCATCCTCGGCCGTGATGCTCTCGGCGGGATTGTGGCTGATGCCGCCCTTGCAGCGGAGGAAGAGCATGCCGATCGGGCACAGCTGCGCCATTGCCAGGCCGTCGTGCCCGGCACCGCTCGGCAGGCGCAGGGGCCGGATGCCGGCGCGCGCGACCGCAGCCTCGAGCTGGGCCACCAGCCATGGGGCGCAGGTGGCGGCCGCCTCGTCGTACGTCCTGTCGAGCAGCGCCGAGACGCCCCGGCGCCTCGCGATGTCGAGCAGCCCCTGCCTGAGCCCGGCGATCGCCGCGGCCCGCACCTGATCGCTCGGGCTCCTGATGTCGAGCGTGAAGCGCACGCGCGAGGGGATGACGTTGACAGCACCGGGCAGCGCCTCGATGCGGCCCACCGTGGCCACCAGACCGGCGGTCTCGGTGGCCGTCCGCTCGATCAGAAGAAGCATCTCGGCCGCAGCGGCGAGCGCGTCCCGACGCAGGCGCATCGGCACCGTGCCGGCATGCCCGGCCTCGCCCGCCACCTCGACGGTGAAGCGCGAGGCGCCGGCGATGGCGGTGACGATGCCGATCGGCAGCCCCTCGGCCTCGAGCACCGGCCCCTGCTCGATATGCAGCTCGACATAGCCCAGCACCCGATCCCGGGCCCGCGCCAGCCCGGGGATCGCCAGGGGATCGCCGCCGAAGCGCAGCAGCGCCTCGCGCACGCTCACCCCGGCATTGTCCTCGGCGTCCAAGGAGGCGGGGTCGAGCACCCCCGCCACCGCCCGCGATCCGGTGAGCGCCACCGGAAAGCGGGCGCCCTCCTCGTCGCCGAACGCGACGACCTCGACGGCGAAGGGCAGGCGCTCGCCGCCGGCGTGCAGCCTCGCCACCGCCTCGATCGCCGCGAGGACGCCCAGATTGCCGTCATACCAGCCGGCATCGCGCACCGTGTCGATATGCGAGCCCACGAGAAGGGCGGGCAGCCCCGGCCGGGTCCCCTCGTAGCGGCCGACGACATTGCCGACGGCGTCGATGCCCGCCTCCATGCCGGCCTCGCCCATCCACGCCTGCACCTGGACCGCCGCCTCCTTGTAGGCCGGCGTCAGATAGAGGCGGGTCAGCATCTCGGGACTGTCCGAGAAGCGCGCCAGCGCATCGAGCCGCGCCATGAGCGCAGCACCGCCGGCAAGGGTGGTCGGCGAGGGGTGCGGCGCCGCGGGCGTCACGGCACCTCCTCCCTACGCTCGCCAGCAGCGGCAGCGGCCATTCTGGTCAGGGAGCATCGCCAAGGCCATGTCCTCGGACGTGGTCGGTCCAGGCCCCCTTATCGCGGCCGCCCCCATAGAAGGGCAAGCTCCGCGGCCAGGTCACGCGCTCGGTGCGGTGCCGCGGATCGACTCCGGACCCGGGCTCGAGGCTCCGATCGGGCCGCCACCACGCCCGCCGCTGCCGGGTCAGGTCTGGAAGGCAACGAGCACCAGCGACGGGGTCCGGGGCGCGGTCGCCTCGACCAGCTCCTCGCGCGTCCGGAAGAGCCGGCAGCTTCCTCCCGGCAAGGCGATGCTGCCGAGGCGGAGCAGCATGAGCCCGGGGCCGCGGATGTCGCTGCCGTCGAGCGCCCGGACGATGGCGAGATCGCCCGCCGTGCCCGTGATCTCGCCGACCAGGCGGCCCTCCGCCAGCTCCGCCACGACCAGCAGGCCGACAAGGGGCGAGCGGGAGCCTCGGGCCTGGGTCGTCTCATCTGCCATCGCAGTAGCTCCGTCGAAGCATTCGTCATGGAGGCCATGGGCTGCCGAGGTCGGTTGCGTCCTCGCGCCGGCATGGCGCGCACGGGCCGATGGCGGCAAGCCCGGCTCCGTGCCCGAGCTTCCATGGTGTCGGCAGGCCCGATCATCTAGGGATCATCTAGCGCTTTGCTAGGATCTCGTCCAGATTGCCGCCGGCAGAGGCAGCGCGAAATCCGGCGCGGGGCGCAAGGTGGCTGGCCTTCGGCGGCGCAGCATACTACCCTCGCGTCTAGCGCGTCTTCCGCGGAAGTTAGGCACCATGAACACCCGCTCCCACGGCACGCGGCAAGTCAATCTGAAGCTGACCGCTTCCCAGGAGGAGATCGTGCGCCTCGTGGTGCAGCGGCTGCGCGAGGGCGGCCCCGAGTTCGAGGCGCGCGTGCGCTGGTTCTTCAGTGAGGCACCGGCGCCCCACTACATGCATGTGGACGAGCTCGACCGGCGCTTCGGTGAGATCGATCGCCGTCTCGTCCGCCTCGAGGCCGAGGCCCAGGCCCTCCGACACGCCTCTCGCGGCGCGGACGACGCGCAGGACGAGCCGCACGGCCAGCCGCCCGAACGCATCGCCGCGAGGCGATGACAGGGCCCTCTGCCATCCGCATCGAGCCTCCCGGTCCCGGACATCGCCCGCCCGCATAGGCCCGATGCGGCCGCTGCCCCTTGCGTGCAAGCGCCGCGCCCGCTAGCGCGGAGCGCACAGAGCAGAGGGAGGCGAGCGGGAACGATGGCAGGCAGCGAGGTGGCGCGGCCCAATGTGATGCTGGTGATGGTCGACCAATGGCCGGGCGGCCTGCTCGGCGCTGCCGGCCATCCCGTCATCCAGACACCGACGATCGACCAGATCGCCAGGAACGGCGTCCGCTTCAACCGTGCCTACACGGAATGCCCGATCTGCATCCCGGCCCGACGGACGCTGATGACGGGCACCACGACGCGCCGCCACGGCGACCGGATCTTCGGCACCACCAACCCGATGCCCCAGCTGCCGACGCTGGCCCAGTGCTTTCGCAATGGCGGCTATCAGGCCTATGGCGTGGGCAAGCTGCACGTCTACCCGCCGCGCGATCGCATCGGCTTCGACGATGTGTGGCTGAGCGAGGAGGGCCGGCCGCATCTGGGCGGGCCGGACGACCACGACATCTACCTCGCCGACCGCGGCTTTCCCGGCCAGCAGTTCCTGCACGGGATGAACAACAACAACTACATGCACCGGCCCTGGCACCTGCCCGAGGACTGCCACGTCACCAACTGGGCGACGATGCAGATGTGCCGGGTGATCAAGCGCCGCGACCCGACCAGGCCCTCCTTCTGGACCCTGTCCTACACGCCCCCGCATCCGCCGCTGGTGCCGCTTCAGACCTACATGGACTTCTATCGCCAGTTCACGCCGCCGGCGGCCCTGGCCGGCGACTGGTCGGAGCGGCTCGAGGACCTGCCCTACGCGCTCCGCATGGTGCGCAACTTCTGGCCCAAGCTGCCGCCCGACGTGCTGACCGAGGTGCGGCGCGCCTTCTACGCCCTTTGCACCCACATCGACCATCAGCTCCGGGTCGTGATCGGCACGCTGCGCGAGGAGGGTCTCCTCGACAACACGATCATCCTCTTCTCGGCCGACCACGGTGACATGCTGGGCGACTTCAACCTCTACGCCAAGCGCACCTACTATGAGGGCTCGGCCAACATTCCCTGCATCCTGGCGGGCCTGCCGGGCGATCGGCGTATCGGCACGGACCGCGTGGACGACCGTCTCGTCGGGCTGCAGGACGTCATGCCGACGCTGCTGGAGCTGGCAGGCCTGCCGGTGCCGGAGACCTGCGAGGGCATGTCGATGGTGGGCGAGCGCCGCCGCTCGACGCTCTATGGCGACTGCCTCGAGAATGCCGGCGCCGGGCGCATGATCCATGACGGGCGCCACAAGCTCATCTGGTACCCGGCCGGCAACGCCTTTCATCTGTTCGATCTCGAGACGGACCCGCAGGAGCTGCACGATCTGTCGGCGAGCCCGGACCATGCGGCGACCCGGCGGCGGCTCGAGGAGGCGCTGGCGGCCGAGATCTACGGCAGCGACGTCGAGCAGGGTTGGATCAAGGACGGCAAGCTTACCGGCTACGACCCGGGGCCCTACCAGCCGAAGCCCGACCGCTCGCTGTCGGGCCAGCGCGGGCTGCACTACCCCCAGCCGCCGCAGGCCGCCCAGGACAGGATGGTGGGCTTCCCGCAATAGGCGTGGACGAAGCGGCGCCGCCGCCTATCTCGAGCGCCATCCCGGCAGGATCGAGGATCATCGCCATGGCGGTCGAGCGTCGCTTCAAGTCCACCGTGCCCTTCTATGTCCGCTACCGGACGCGCTATCCGGACGAGCTCCTCCGCGATGTCGCCGAGGCTGTCGGCCTGGGTGACGAGAGCCGGGTGCTCGATCTGGGCTGCGGGCCCGGCTTCCTCGCGATCGGATTCGCCCCGCTAGCCGGCGAGGTTCTGGGCATGGACCCGGAGCCCCTGATGCTGGAGGCGGCGCGCGCCGAGGCTTCCGAGGCCGATGTCGCCGTAACGTTCATCGAGGGCAGCTCGGAGACGCTGGGGCCACAGCTCGGGCAGTTCAGGCTGGTCACGATGGGCCGCTCCTTCCACTGGATGGACCGCCTGCGCACGCTGGCGGTGCTGGATGGGCTGATCGAGCCGGACGGGGCCGTGACCCTCTTCCACGACCAGCGGCCCGAGGCACCCGAGAATGCCTGGAAGCAGGTCTGGGAGCAGGTGCGCGACGCCTGGTCGGACGATCCAGGCTCCCACCGGCGGCGGCAGCGCCGGGGCGGCGAAGGCGACCACGAGGCGGTGCTGCGGCAGTCGGCCTTCTCGGAGGTGCATCGCCTGACACGGCGCTCGGTGCGGCGCACGACGATGGACGAGATGATCGGACGGACCCTTTCCATGTCCGGCACCTCGCCCGAGCGCGTGGGCGAGCGTCGGCCGGAGCTCGAGGCCGAGCTGCGCGCGGCGCTCTCGCCCTTCATGGTGAACGGAGCCCTGACCGAGCTGATCGAGGCAGAGGCCTTGCTGGCCACGCGACCGCGGCCGAACTAGGATGCCGTGAAAGCGTCGGTCGGCCGCCCAGGACGAAGGCACCGGCCTGCCCTCAGGGAGGAGCGATGCGTCCGATCCGCGCCCGCCACGAGCAGGCCCGCGCCCGGCCGACGTTGGTGCCGCCGACCGGTCTCTGATGGCCATGGCCCAGACGCCTAGCGGCGAGATCCTGCTGCGCGCAGAGAACGTCTGGAAGGCGTTCGGCCGGACGGTGGCCCTGGCGGGCGCCCAGTTCGAGCTGCGCCACGGCGAGGTGCATGCGCTCGTCGGCGCCAACGGGGCCGGCAAGTCCACCCTGTCACGGATCATCTCGGGCCATCTGCAGCCCGAGCGAGGCTCGATCCGCATGGGCGGCCAGACGCTCAAGCTGGGCTCGGCACGCGACGGGCTCACGGCCGGCATCGCCATCGTGATGCAGGAGACGAGCCTCGCCCCCGATCTCTCGATCCTCGAGAACATCTGCCTGCCCGAGCTCGGCACGCCCGGCCGGCTGTCCTGGCGCAAGCTGCGGCAGGATGCCGATCGCATCCTGGACGAGCTCGGCCAGAGCCACGATCTGCCGCTCGACATGCCGGTGCGCGACCTGACGATCGGGCAGCGTCAGCTCATCGAGATCGCAAAGGCGCTGGCGCTCGATTCGCGGATCATCATCTTCGACGAGCCTACCGCCTCCTTCTCGCCGCGCGAGGTCGACCGGCTCTTCGACGTGATCCGCCTGCTCGCCAGCCGCGACAAGGCCATCGTGTTCGTCTCGCACAGGCTCGAGGAGATCTTCGCGATCACCGACCGCATCACCGTGCTCCGCGAGGGCAAGACGGTGGCCGAGGCCGTGCCGGCCGGCCAGATGAGCGCAACCGACCTCGTGCGGACCATGGTGGGCCGCGAGCTCACCGACATCTACGCCCACAAGGGGGCGACCGGCCGCTCCGGCCCGAGCCGGGAGAGCGTTGTTCTCGAGGTCGAGCGCCTGGCAGCCCGGCCGCTCGTGCGCGACGTCTCGTTCCGTGTGCACCGGGGCGAGATTCTGGGCCTGGCCGGGCTCGTGGGGGCGGGGCGGTCCGACGCGGTCGAGGCGATCTTCGGCCTGCGCCGGATCGACGGCGGCCATCTCCGTCTCGACGGAAAGCCCTTCAGGCCCACCTCGCCGATCGATGCCATCCGCGCCGGCATCGGCTTCATTCCCGAGGACCGGCGGGGCAAGGGCCTCGTGCCCGATCTCTCGGTGCGCGAGAACCTGCTCCTTGCCAGCATGGGCCGGCGACACGGGATCGGCACGGGCTACCGGCAGAACGATGCCGCGGCGCGACAGCTGCTCGAGACGCTGGAGCTGCCGCCCGACCGTGTTCTCGACAACAACGTCCTCAATCTGAGCGGTGGCATGCAGCAGAAGGTCGTGCTGGCGCGCTGGCTGCTGCTCGAGCCCAAGCTTCTGATCCTGGACGAGCCGACGCGCGGCGTGGACATCGGCACGCGCAGCACGATCTACGGCCTGCTGCGCGAGGTCGCTGCCGCCGGGGCTGCGGTCATCGTCATCTCCTCGGACTTCGAGGAGGTGCTGGGCCTCGCCGATCGCATCGTCGTGGTGAGCGACGGTGTCGACGTCACCGACATTCCAAGCGCCTATCTCGACGTCGAGAAGCTCGCCATGTTCGCAGCACCCCGCACCTCGGCCGAGGCGACCCATCGCACGCTGGAGGCGCTGGCCGGGCGGTTCGGCGGCACGGCCTTCTGGCTGCATCTCGAGCATGCCAGAGTCTACTGCTTCGACAGCGTGGCCGGCGGCACGCGTGCCAATCCGGGCTTTGCGGGCGGCACCTTTCCCTCGATCGAGGAGACCGCGATCCCGAAGGCGCTGACGACCGAGCCTGGCCGTTTCGTGGTCGAGCCCGACGGCACGCTCGCCACCGTGCTGTTTCCGGTGACGACCGAGCGCGGGCACGATCTCGGCTATATCGGGCTCACGGTGCGGGGCGGCGAGCAGCCGGATGCGGCACCGATCGGCATGCTGGTCGAGGAGATGACCGGCCAGGCGGCGAGCCATCTGATCTGAGCAGGGCGGTGGGGAACAGCGGCATGCAGCAAGAGGCGGCCCAGGTGCCAGAGGAAGAGACAGGAGTCCGGTTCCGGCTCTTGAGCCTGGGCGGCAGGCTCGAGATCCGCATGCTGGCGCTTCTCCTCGTCCTGGGCGCCGTGCTCTCGCTGATCTCGCCCTACTTCCTGACGATCAGCAATATCGCCAACGTCATGGACCAGTCGGTGGTGACCGGCATCGTCGCGATCGGCCAAACCTTCGTCATCCTGGTGGCGGGGATCGATCTCTCGGTGGGCTCGCTCGTGGGCGTCACCGGCATCATCCTGGGCCTGTCGTTCGCCTTTACGAACATCCCGGTGGCGATCGTCCTCTGCCTGCTCTCGGGCGGGCTCTTCGGCCTCATCAACGGCGCCATCATCACCTTCGGGCGGGTGGCGCCCTTCATCGTGACGCTGGGCATGCTCTCGGTGGGACGCAGCCTCGCCTACATCTTCAGCGGCGCCAACTCGATCTCCTCGGTCCCGTTCGACCTGGGCCTTCTGGCCAGCACGACCGTCTTCGAGATCATCCCGCTCAACTTCGTGATCCTGCTCGTGCTCTACATCGCTGCCTGGGCCTACCTCGGCTACACGAAGGGCGGGCGCACGATCTATGCGATCGGCTCCAACGCCGAGGCGGCCAGGATCGCCGGCCTCAGGGTCAACCGCTACAATATCCTCGTTTACGTGATCTCGGGCGTGCTGAGCGCGCTTGCCGCCGTCTTCCTCTCGGCCCGGATCCTCTCGATCGACCCCATTGCCGGCACCGGCCTCGAGCTCGACACCATCGCCGCCGTCGTGATCGGCGGGACCAGCCTCTTCGGCGGGCGCGGCTCGGTCGTCGCCACCTTCATCGGCGTCTTCATCATGGTTCTGATCCGCAACGGCCTCAATCTGCTCAACGTCTCGCCCTATTGGCAGGGCACGGCGATCGGCTCCATCATCGTGGCCGCCGTGCTGCTGGAGCGGTTCTTGAGCTCGCGCGCCGACGCGCGCCGCTTCAGGCGGGGCTGAGAGGCTGACGGAGATCGGGCCCTTCAGATCAAGGCTGACAAGAAGGAGGCTATACCCATGACGACGAGACGGACGGCTCTCAAGACCGCCGGCGGCGCGCTCGCGGCCGCAGCGACCCTGGCCGGCACGGGAGCCGGCGGGCTCGGGCGGGCCTGGGCGCAGGGCAAGCAGCTGGCCTACCTGACGCCGGGCCTCGACCTGCCCTTCTGGCGCTATCTCGCCAAGGGCATCGAGGACGTGGCCAAGAAGAACGGCGGCAGCTCCACCAACTACGATTCGCACAACGATGCGGCGACGCAGCTCAAGAACGCGCAGGACGCGATCGCTCGCAAGGTCGACGGCATCCTGATCTCCCCCACCAACTCCTCGACGGCACCCAGCGTGCTCGAGCTCGCTGCCAAGGCCTCGATCCCGGTCGTGATCGCCGACATCGGCACCACGCGCGGCGAGCACGTCTCGTTCATCATCTCGGACAACGAGAAGGGTGCGTACGACATCGGCAAGGTGCTGGCGCAGGACCTCGCGGCCAAGGGCTGGAACAAGGGGCCGGTGGGCCTGGTCACGATCTCGCTCGCCCGCAACAACGGCAAGCTGCGCACGGCGGGCTTCCGCAAGGCCATGAAGGAGGCGGGCGTCGAGGAGGCAGCGCTCAGCCAGATGCAGACCTACACGGCCGGCGAGACGTTCAAGTATGTCCAGGACATGCTGACGGCACATCCGGACATGCACGGCATCTTCGTGCAGACGGACACGCCGACGCTGGGTGCCGTTCGTGCCATCCAGGCGGCGCATCGCCAGGACAGCGTGCTGCTCGCGGCCTTCGACGGCGTGCCGGAGTTCATCGACCTCATCAAGGAGGGCAAGATCGTGGGCTCGGGCATGCAGCAGCCCTTCCTCATGGGCCAGCGCTCGGCCGAGGCGATGTTCGATCACCTTGCCGGCAAGACGCCCGAGAAGGAGATCCTGGTCCCGATCATCGTCGTGACCCAGCAGAACCTCGAGAAGGTGCTGCCGACCATCAAGGAGACGGTGTTCGCGAACGAGCTCTCGTAGGCGAGCTCGCGAGCATCGCAGCAGTCCCGACCCTCGGCGCCCAGGCGGCCCCGAGGGTCGGCGCCTTGCTCAGGCCTGATCCACGCCCAGGGTCCGGTGGATGTGCGCGATCGCGGCAGGCGGCAGCGCAAGGCTCTGCGCGAGGCGGGCCAGATAGGCACGCTCGGCATCGGTGTCGACCTCGATCGCGAGCAGCGAGGCGGCGTAGACCTGGACTGCGAGATCGGGTGCCTGGACCTGGGCCACGAGGCCGTCGAGGTCGAGCGGCGACCTCAGCTCCTGGATCACATAGTCCTTGGCCTCGGGGTCGGCGCCCGTCTCGTCGAGCTTCTTGAAGATCCGGTCCATCTCGTCCTGGTCGATCCTGCCGTCGGCCTTGGCGGCCGAGATCATGGCACGCAGCAGGATCAGGGCGCGGCTGGCGAGCACGGCCTCGTCGCCGGGGCTCGTAGCGCCGCGAAGCTCGACCGGCAGGTCGGGTGGCGCGGCTCCGGCCGCGGAAGGCTGGGCCGCTGCCGGCGCCGCGGCCTGCTGGCCGCTCTGCGAGGCGTTGAGCGCGGCGTAGGCGAGGCTGCCCAGAAGGGCCAGGGCGCCGCCACCCACGGCGCCGCCGCGGCCACCCAGGAGCGCGCCGGCGACGGCGCCGAGTCCGCCGACCGCCAGCGGATCGTTCCGCTTCACCGCATCGCCGGTGCGGCTGACGGCCCCCTGGGCAGCACCGGACATCTGCGCGAGGAGACCCTGCAGGCCCCCGGTGCCACCGCCGCCGGCGCCGCCCAGAAGGCCGCCCAGCTGGTCGAGCAGGCCGCCCTGCCCGCCCATGCCCTGCGGCCCGACGGCCCGCTCGACCCGGCTGCCGGCGCTGGGCGCCGCCTTGGCGTCAAGGAAGGCTCCGAGCAGCTTTTGCGCATCGAACATAGACTGCCTCCTGTCGTTCCGCGGCGCTCGTCGTGGCTTTGCCGCTTCATGAACATCGTTTCAGGAGACAATGATGACAATGCGGCTGAGCTGCGACGCTCTACCTTTCCTCAGGCGGCGAGCCGCGCGCGCGCGTCCTCGGCGATCATCGCGGCCGCCTTCTCGCCGATCATGATCGAGGGAGCGTTGGTGTTGCCCGAGATGACCGTCGGCATGATCGAGGCGTCGGCGACCCTGATGCCCTCCAGCCCGTGGACGCGGAGACGCGGATCGACGACCGCGCCGCCATCGGCGGACGGCCCCATCATGCAGGTGCTGGTGGGATGGAAGATGGTCGTGCCGTTGCCGCGGACATAGTCGAGCAGGGCCGCGTCGTCGGCGCAGCCGGGGCCCGGTATCGCCTCGGCCTCGATATAGGGCTGGATCGCCGGCTGGCCCATGACGTGGCGGATGAGCTTCATGCCGTCGACCATGGTCCGCTGGTCGCCCTCGGTCGCGAGGTAGTTGGCGTGGATCACGGGGTGGCTCGCGGGGTCGCTGTCGCGCAGCGTGAGCTCGCCGCGGCTCTCGGGACGAAGCTGGCAGACCGAGACCGTGTAGCCCGGGAAGTCGTGGAGCGGCTGGCCGATGCCTCTCGCGCTGAACGGGATGACGTGGAACTGGACGTCGGGGCTCGCCAGCTCCTCGCGCGTCTTCCAGAAGAGCGCCACGACGCCGGCGCCGACGGTGAGCGGCCCCTTGCGGAAGAGCGCCCACTCCGCACCGGCGAGGCCGCGTCGCCAGAGGCTGTTGCTCACATCGTTCAAGGTGATCGGGCGCGGGCAGCGATAGACGATGCGGGCCTGATAGTGGTCCTGGAGATGCTTGCCGACGCCGGGGAGATCGTGCGCCACCCCGATGCCCTGGGCCTTCAGCTCCTCGGCCGGCCCGATGCCGGAGAGGAGGAGAATCTGCGGCGAGCCGATGGCGCCGGCCGACAGGACGACCTCGCGCCCGGCGCGGGCGGTGCGCTGGACGCCACGCTGGCTGAAGGCCACGCCGGTGACCCTGCGCCCGTCGAGCAGCAGGCGCTGGGTCAGCGCGTCGGTCTCGATCGTGAGGTTGGGGCGGCCTTTCGCCGGGGCCAGATAGGCCTTGGCGGCGCTGCAGCGCAGGCCGTTGCGGATGGTGAGCTGGAAGTAGGCGACTCCGTCCTGGGTGGCGCCGTTGTAGTCCGGGTTCTCGGGGATGCCGGCCTGCTTGGCCGCCTCGATGAAGGCGTCCATCAGCTCCATGCGGGCGCGTGGCTGGGACACGTGCAGCGGCCCGCTGCGGCCGCGATAGCTGTCCTCGCCGTCGGCGAAGCTCTCCGACTGCTTGAAGAACGGCAGGACGTCATCGTAGGACCAGCCGACATTGCCGAGCTGGCGCCAGTGGTCGTAATCGAGGGCTTGGCCGCGGACGTAGGCAAGGCCGTTGATCGACGAGCAGCCGCCCAGCACCTTGCCGCGCGGCCAGGGGATCGAGCGGCCGTTCACGCCCGGATCAGGCTCGGTCTTGAAGCCCCAGCTGACCTTCGGGTTGTAGATCGTCCGGTAGTAGCCGATCGGCAGATGGATCCAGAAATCGCGGTCGGCGGGGCCTGCCTCGAGGAGGAGGACGCGGACGGAGGGATCCTCGGAGAGACGGGCCGCGACCGCACAACCGGCCGAGCCGGCTCCCACGACGATGTAGTCGAACGCCTCGCCCGCCTGCTTCTCGCTCATGTCGCCCAGCCCCTCCCCATCAGAGCGCCCGGATCATGGCGGAGGTGCCGCGGGCGTTCAACCCGCGCCGGCAGGGGCTGCGACTAGCCGGTCGATCGGAGGAGCCCGACGCGGACGCGCCGATTGTGGCGGCCCTTGTTCTCGATCTTGAGGATGCGAGCGCCGCGCGAGCGGCCGGCGCTCTCGAGGTGCGTGCCGCCGCAGGCCTGGCGGTCGAGGCCGGCGATCTCGACGATGCGGACCATGCCGTCGGCCTGTGGCGGGGGCGCCACCGCCTTGCTACGGAACATGCCGGGGATGGCCTTTGCATCGTCGTAGGGCATCCAGTCGGCCCCGACGGCGAGGTCCTGGCGGATGATGTCGGCGATGGCGGGATCGAGCGCGCGCAGGCGGTCATTGTCGGCGCCGGGAAGATCAAAATCGACACGGAAGGTGGCGTCGGCCGAAAGCTGGGCACCCGTTAGGAGCGCGCCGCCGAAAGCGTCGTAGACGAGGCGGTTCACGATGTGGGCCAGGGTGTGCAGCTCGGACATGAGGCCGCGGAAGGCCGGATCGGCGCGCAGGCAGGACGGTGCCCGAGGGCTCGACCGGCTCGGCGAGCTCGTGCCAGAAGCCGCGCGGATCGGCGGCGAGGCCCGTGACGGCGCCTCGCCGCCCTGCCAGGCGAGCGTGCCGCGATCGGCAAGCTGGCCGCCGCCGCCGGGAAAGAATGGCGAGCGCTCGAGGAGAACGGCGCCCGGGCGGGCGTCCAGGATCTCGGTCTCGAGATCGAGGAGGTCGGGCCGCTCCTGGCAGAGAAGGCGGGCCATGATGCCGCTCGGGCTCCCCGACCCTAGCGGGTCAGAAAATAGCTGATGGTCGAGACCACGCGGAGGCGCTTGTCGATCTCGTTGGGCTCGTTGATGCCGGGGGCCTCGTCGCGCGGCAGGATCTGGAAGAGACCCTGGCTCGCCTGGCGGATGCCGCCCAGCTCCGCACCCGAGTCCTTGGCGAACTCGGCCGCGGCGGCGCGGGCATTGGCGGTGGCCTCGGCCACCATGCGCGGGCTTCACGTCGTTGAGCTTGGTGAAGAGAAAGACCGGGCGCACCGGCTGGCCCTCGCTCGAGAGCACCACGCCTGCGGCCACGAGATCGCCTACCCGCTGGGCGAGCCCGCCGATCATGTCGACATTCGTCGAGCGGACGAGAAGCGTCTCGGCCACGATGTAGCGGTTCTCGACCGGGCCCGAGCGGTAGACCTGGGCGAAAAGGTCGTTGACCTCGAGCGCGTTGACCGAGACGGCGTCGGCCGGGACGCCGCCGTCGGTGAGGAACTTGCGGACGGTCGCCTCGTCGGCCTTGATGCTCGCGCGGACCTGGGCGAGGTCGTTGCCGGTGGCGACGAAGCGCATCGGCCAGAGGGCCAGGTCCGCCTTCACGTCGCGCTCGGCCAGGCCCTTCACGGTGACGAACCGATCGCCCTTGCGCGGCGCCACGATGCCCTGGCCGACGAACCAGCCGGCGGCGGCGAGGCCCACCGCCACGAGCAGCGAGCCGATGATCGCACCCAGGGTCGAGACGCCTTTCATGGCTCGACCCTCAGCTCCCGAGGCGCGTCACGACGGGGCCGGTATCGCCCTTGAAGATCACGCGGAAGTCGCCCTCTTTGCAGTGGACGATCCAGGCCTCCTCGTCGGGATGCGAGGCAGCCTGGTCCGGGTCGGCTGTGACCGGGTCGGGGCATTGGATGCCGCGCGAGCGGACGGCGACCTTGAGAAGGTCATTGGCGACCTGCGATGCCATCGCAACGCTCGGCAGGGCGACCAGCGGCACGAGCGAGGCGACGGCGAGGATGACGGCACCGAGACGGACGGACCGGTCGGGCATGACCTTCTCTCCCAGCAAGGTTGCCGGGAGATTGGCCGATCGGATCGCCACGATGCAAGCGCCCTGCGGCCTCCTGCGGCGGCGGGGTGTGAGCGATCCCCGGGACCGGGCGGTGCGGCTAGCGGCCGCGCAGCGCCATGATCTCGGCCTCGAGCGCTGCCATGCCGTCGAGCGCGATGCGCAGGGTGGCGGGATCGACGAGGCGCCCGTCCTTGAAGCGCTCGGCAGCGTTGGAGACGGCGATCTCGGGAAAGGGCACGATCCGGGCGAGCGTGCCGGCCAGGGTCTGGCGCACCTGCGCCTGCGCCCGGATGCCGCCGCCGATGCCCGGCGAGGAGGTCATGATCAGGACGGGCTTGCCCTTGAGGACCGACTGGTAGGCAGGCCGCGAGGCCCAATCGAGGGCGTTCTTCAGGACGCCCGAGATGCCGTAATTGTACTCGGGCGAGACCACGACCAGGCCATCGGCGGCAGCGATCGCCGCCTTAAGCGTCTTCACCGAGGCCGGGGCGCCCTCGCCGTCATGGTCCTGGTTGTAGAGCGGGAGGTCGGCCAGACCGTGGATCACGAGCCGGCTGGTGGCGGGCAGCTCGTCCGCCAGCGTGCGAAGCAGCGCCGTGCAGTAGGAGCCCTGGCGCAGGCTTCCGGAAAGGCCCAGCAGCTCCAGGGGTCGCGCGCTCGTCTCGGCCATGGGCCCTCCTTGTTTCCGCCGGTTTGGAATCGGTGTCGGCCGGCAAGATGTGCTGCGATGCAAAAATGCACGAGCCCGGCAGGCGCGGCCCTGCCATGCGCCCCGGTCAGACGAGCCAAGCGCCGTCCCCCGCCCTTGCCCACGGACCCGGGCCGCCTCACCTCGGAGGCATGGAGCCGGCGAAAAACCTTCTGCCCCGGGACGGCCTTGTCTTTCTGGTGCCCGAGGCGCTTCCAGCCACCGATGCGGACAGATTGCTGGCTGCGCTGATGGACGGCACCGCCTGGCGCCAGGAGGAGGCCTTTGTCATGGGGCGCCGGACTCCGGTGCCGCGGCTGACGGCGTGGCATGGCGAGGCCGGCTATGCCTATAGCGGCATCAGCCACCCGCCACAGGCCTGGACGCCGCCGCTCCTGGCGCTGAAGGCCTTGGCCGAGCGACTGGCGGGCGTGCCTTTCAACAGCGTCCTTCTCAATCTCTACCGCGACGGACGGGACAGCGTCTCCTGGCATGCCGACAACGAGGCGAGCCTGGGCCCTGAGCCGGTGATCGCCAGCCTCTCGCTCGGCGCCGTGCGACGCTTCCAGCTCCGCCATCGACAGGACAGAGAGACAAAGGTGACGATCGAGCTGCCGCACGGGTCCTGCCTCGTGATGGCGGGCGCCACCCAGCACCGCTGGCTGCACCAGCTGCCGAAGACAGCGGTGGCGGTAGGGCCTCGGGTGAACCTGACGTTCCGACTTATCCGTTCGGAGCGCGGCGCTGTTCATCATCGGGACCTCGGAGCGTAAGCTTTCCGCGCGGCCTTTCCGGGCGAGGCAAGCCCCGCCCGCGGGTGGCGAGGGGAGAAGGACATGCAGGCGATCGAATCGGCCGCGGCACCAAAGGGTTGCGACCGTGGCTGGACGTGTCGGGCGATCGAGCTGTTGCAGGGCGACCGGCGCCGCTCGGCCGATACGCATCTCATCAAGCCGGTCTTCAAGGGCCTCGGCGGTCTCTCGGTCTATCTGAAGGACGAATCGACCCATCCGACCGGCAGCCTCAAGCACCGTCTGGCGCACTCGCTTTTTCTTTATGGGATCTGCAACGGCAACATCCGGGAGGGCACCACGGTCGTCGAGGCGTCGTCGGGCTCGACCGCGGTGAGCGAGGCCTACTTCGCCCAGATCCTCGGCCTTCCCTTCATCGCCGTGGTGCCGCGCTCGACGAGCCGGATGAAGATCGAGGCGATTGAGCGGTTCGGCGGCCGCTGCCATTTCGTCGAGACACCAGGCGAAGTCTACGAGACAGCAGCGGGCCTCGCTCGGGAGGCGGGCGGCCACTATCTCGATCAGTTCACCAATGCCGAGCGGGCGACCGACTGGCGCGGCAACAACAACATCGCCGAGAGCATTTTCAGGCAGATGGAGGCGGAGGCTCATCCGCTACCGGCGTGGATCGTGATGAGCGCCGGCACCGGCGGCACCTCGGCGACGCTCGGGCGCTACATCCGCTACCGCAATCTGCCGACGAGGCTCTGCGTCGTCGATGTCGAGCACTCGGCCTTCTACGAGGCCTATGCGACGGGCAACATGGCGGCCACCTGCGCGACCCCGTCGCGCATCGAGGGGGTCGGCCGGCCGCGGGTGGAGCCATCCTTCATTCCCGGCGTCATCGACCACATGATGCGCGTGCCGGACGCGGCCTCGATCGCCGCGGCGCATGTTTTGTCAGATCGCCTGTTCCGCCGTGTCGGCGGCTCGACCGGCACGAACTTTTTTGGACTTTGCCGGCTCGCGGCGGAGATGCTGCGCGAGGGTCGGGAGGGCTCGCTCGTGACGCTGATCTGCGACAGCGGCGACCGCTATGCCTCAACCTATTTCGACCCGAGCTGGCTCAAGGCGAGCGCCATCGACATCGAGCCTTATCGACAAAAGCTCGAGCGGTTTCTGGATAGTGGCCAGCTCGACTGAGGGCGATGCGCTAGCGCGCTTTGATGTCGAGCTCTCCCAGGCGCTGGAAGAGCGCCGCCCAGGCTTTCAGGCCGTCCCGGAAGCGCTCCAGTCGAAAAAACTCGTTGGGGGCGTGGTAGTCCTCGTCCGAGGTGGCGAAGCTGAAGAAGACCGTGTCGAGGCCGAGGACGCGCTGGAAAAGCTCGGCGATCGGCAGGGTGGCGCCCATGGCGACGCGCAGTGGTGGGCGGCCCCACAGCTCGGTCAGCACGGCCTCGGCGGCGGCCAGCACGGGGCTCTTCGGGTCAACGGCATAGGCGCGGGCGGCGTGCTCGGTGTCGGGGTGGATGTCGACCGTCAGGGCGGTCGGGCAGACGCGGCGGAGATGGGCCTCGAGCGCTGCGAGCACGGCCCGCGGCTCCTGGCCCGGGACGAGGCGGCAGGTGATCTTGGCGTGGGCCTCGGCCGGGATCACGGTCTTCGAGCCACGGCCCTGATAGCCGCCCCAGAGGCCGTTCACGTCGAGCGTGGGCTGCAGCCACTGGCGGTCGAGCAGGTCCGGGCCGTCGGCGATCCAGGTTGGCCGCTCCGCTCCGATTGCGGCGTAGTAGGTATCGGGGTTGGTATCGAGGCCGGCGATCGCCCGCCGAAGCAGCGGATCGGCCTCGCGGACGCCGTCGGCGAAGCCCGGGACGCTGACACGGCCCTCGGAGTCGTGGAGCGTGGCGATCATGGCGGCGAGGCCGTGCAGCGGATTGGGGGCGCTGCCGCCGTGGCGGCCGGAATGCAGGTCTTTCGCTGCTCCGCGAACAGTCAGCTCGAGGGCGGCGATGCCACGACTGGCGACCGTGACGCTGGGCAGGTCGTAGCGCCACATGGCGCCGTCGGCCGAGACCAGCGCGTCGGCTGCCAAGCGCTCGGCGTTGGCCTCGACGAGGGCGCCCAGATGGGCGCTGCCCATCTCCTCCTCACCCTCGATGAGAAGCTTGAGGTTGACCGGCAAGCTTTTGTTTTCCGTGAGAAAAGCCTCGGCCACGAGAATCGGGATCAGGAGCGGGCCTTTGTCGTCGGAGGCGCCGCGGGCGTAGAGCCGGCCGTCGCGCTGCTCGGGCGCGAAGGGCGGCGAGCGCCAGCGCTCCTCGGGGTCGGGCGGCTGCACGTCGTAGTGGCCGTAGACGAGGACCGTGGGCGCGGCCGGGGCGTGCAGCCAGTCGGCGACGATGGCGGGGTGGCCGGCGGTCGGCAAAAGCTCGATGTGCTCGAAGCCGGCGCGCTCGAGCCGTCTTACGAGCCAGGCCGCCGCGTCGGCGATGCCGGCCGCGTAGGCGGGATCGGCGCTGACGCTCGGGATGCTGCAGAGGTCGGTGAGCTCGGCGACGTAGGTCTCGAAGCCGGCCTCGAGGCGTGTCTCGACGCTCATCGGAAGGTATGCCCGCCGTCGACGCTGATTGTCTGGCCGGTGATCCAGCTCGCCGACTCGGAGGAAAAAAACAGAACGGCCTGGGCGATGTCGTCGGGGGTGCCGAGGCGGCGGAGGGCTATGCCTTCGACGAGGGCGGCTTGGCGTGCCGGACCCATGGCTTCCCATTGCCGCTCGGTCGTCGGGTTGGAGCGGACGAAGCCGGGAGCGACGTTGTTGACGGTGATGTTCCAGGGCCCGAGCTCGTGGGCGAGCTGGCGGGTGAGGCCGATCTGCCCGGCTTTCGCGCTGGCATAGGCCTGGATGCCGGTGAGGCTGACGCCGAGGCCGGCGCCGCTCGAGATGTTGA
Organism: uncultured Alphaproteobacteria bacterium; assembly: GCA_963735065.1. Lineage (GTDB taxonomy): Bacteria > Pseudomonadota > Alphaproteobacteria > Geminicoccales > Geminicoccaceae > CAVTJL01. The sequence goes on from CAVTJL010000004.1 coordinate 737,703, forward strand.
CGATGCGCCCGGCGCGGCGGCGCTTCATGGCCGGCGCCACGGCCTGGGCACAGACAAAAGCGCCGGTGAGGTTGACGGCGATGATGGACTGCCAGTCGTCCTCCGAGACCTCCTCGAGCGGCCGGCCGACCTGGCCCAGCACGCCGCCAGCGTCGTTGACCAGGATGTCGACGGCGCCCGTATCGCTCTCGGCCTCGGCGACCAGCGCCCGCACCGCAGCCCGGTCGGTCACGTCGACGGTGCGTCCGTGACAGACGCCGGTGGCGGAGCCCACCGTCTCCTCGAGGCCCGCTGTGTTGACGTCGATGGCCCAGACGACGGCGCCGGCAGCGGCGAAGGCATGGGCGATGGCGCGGCCGAAGCCGTGGCCGGCGCCGGTGACCACGGCCGTGCGCTGGCTGAAGTCGTGGATCATCGGGCGGCTCCTGAGGCCGGCATGGCCTGGGCTAACAGGTCGAGGAGAGCGATGCCACGCCGGCGACGGCCGGCCTCGAGGTCGTGGATCAGCTCGACGAGGCGTGCGTTGATGGGTGCCTGGATGCCGTGGCGGGCGGCGATGGGCAGGACGATGGCGATCTGGGCGTCGATCTCCGTGCGCCGCCTGCGGACTGCGAGGTCGCGCCAGATGCCGCTGTGGCTCTTGGCGGAGCGACGGTTGAAGGCGACCATGTCGGCAAAGGAGCGCTCGAGCGCCTCGGCCGTGCCGGCGCTCGTGAAGGCTCGTGGATCGAAGCCGTTGAAGGCCTCGAGCTGCACGCCCTCGGCCGCCGCGATGCGCGCGATCTCCCGGCCGAGCTCGATCAGGGCGGGTCGGTGAGCGCTGTCGTCCAGCACGTCGGCGATGGACTCGTCGGTGAGCGCGGTTGCGAACAGGAGCGCGCCGTAGATCAGCTTGCTCCAGAGATAGCCAAAAATGTTGTCGGTCAGGACGGCGTTGGGCTCGAAGCTTTGAAAAAGCGCGTGAATGCGCTCGATGCGGGGTGTCTTGCGCCCCTCGAGCTCGCCGACGACGACGGCGCCGCGGCCGCCATACATGACCGTGCCGGGGCCGTGATAGTCGGCGCCGAAATTGACGAAGCAGCCGATGGTCCGCTCGCGGCCGACGGCATCGGCGATGATGAGCTCATTGAGGCCGTTCTGGGCCGAGACGACGGCGCCGTCGGGCGCCAGATGCGGTGCCAGCGCCCGCGCGGCGCCCTCGGTGTCCTGCGCCTTCACGCAGAGGACGACGAGATCGAAGAGGCCTTCCACATCGTCCGGCAGGCAGGCGCGGGCGGCGATCCGGCCGGGCGCGATCGGCCCGGTGATCTCGAGGCCGCTCTCGTTCATTGCTCTGACGTGGTCGGCGTCACGATCGACGAACAGAACGTCGTGGCCGGCACGGGCGAAGCCGGCGCCGAGGCTGCCGCCGATGGCGCCCGCACCCCAGACGAGAATGGGCGATGTCACGCCCATCCGTCCTCAAGGAGCGCTCGCGTCTCCTCGACAGCGATCTCCCAGATCGCCAGCATGTCCTCGTCGGGCCGCTCGTAGAGGCCGCCGAAATTGCCGTCGCCCAGATAGCGGCGCGCCTCGGCCGGCGGCAGCGTGCGCAGCTTCGCCAGGTCGATCATCGGCTTTCTCTGTTCCGGCTGGACGACATTGGCGAGCCGGGTCCAGGGAAAGTTCTCCATCCAGGAGGCGTGGGAGGCGACGGGATCGATCTCCTGGACCTTGGCCATGGTGCGGGGCGCGTTCCACCAGTTGTGGAAGCAGATGCGCATCTCGGGATGGTCGGCCATGTACTCGATGGCGAGAGCGCCCGCCGGTTGGTTGCCGCCATGGCCGTTGACCATGAGCACGCGCCGGAAGCCCGAGATCCTGAGGCTGTCCAGGATGTCGCGGATGACCGCGATGTAGGTCCCGATGCGCAGGCTCACCGTGCCGGGATAGGCCAGGAAGTAGGGGGTGAGGCCGTAGGCGACGGCTGGGTAGACGGGAACGCCCAGCGGGGCCGCGGCGTCCGTGGCGACCCGCTCGCTCAGGATCGCGTCGACGGCGAGGCTGAGATTGGCGTGCTGCTCGACCGAGCCCAGGGGCAGCGCGCAGCGGTCGTCGCGTCTCAGATACTCCTCCACATGGCCCCAACTCATCTCGGCGATCTTCATGCGGGCATCTCCTCCTCAGCGTCGTGGGGGCTCACGGCGGTGGCATCCTGCGGGAGCTCGGCGCGCAGGCGTGCCAGCAGCGGGCGGACCGTGCGATCGATGTCGCCCGGATCGGGCATGTGGCGATACTCGACGACGCGTGAGCCGGCCGCGAGACGCGAGAGGACCGCCTCGGCGCCGGTGGCGTAGACGACCGTGTCGGCGTCGGCCAGCAGACGGTCGAGGCCCGGCGTGTCGAGGGCGGCAGCGGTGATGGTCGCCACGTGCGGCGCGAAGCGGCGGACGCCCACCTTCATGATCGGCAGAAAGGCCGGGAAGAGCGAGACAAGGCAGAGGCGGGCGCTAGGGTCGAGAGCCGCGAGGGCCGCCCGGGTGCGCTCGGCCGGGATGAAGCTCACCGCGGCGACGAGGGTCTCGGGCAGCAGGCCCGCGACCCTGGCGCGGAGATGAGCGAAGGTGAGGACGAGGTCGGCCTCGGCCGCGCTCCGGTGCGCTTCGGACGTGCCCTCGATCGCCTCAAGCAGCACGGGCTCGACCTTGGCACCGTCCCTCAGACGCGTCTGGAGGGCCTGGGCGTAGTCCCGCGTGGCGTCCTCGAAGAGACCCAGCATGACGAGCCGGAGCGCGCTGGGCCTGCGGGCGGCCGCCAGCATCCGGGCGCTGAGGAAGCCCGCCAGCTCGTGGTGGCCGACACCTATGGCCTGTGCCTCGGCGATCAGGCGGTCGATGGCGGGCTCCAGGCGGCCCAGGCGATCGCCCTCGATGCGAGCCGGGCCGGCGGCAGCGACGAAGGTGCCCTGCCCCGCCCGCGTCACGAGGAGGCCCGCGGCCTTCAGCTCCTTGTACACTTGGCTCACCGTCATCGGGGCCACCTCCAGCTGCCGCGCCAGATCGCGCACCGAGGGCAGCCGAGTGCAGGCGGCGAGCTCGCCACCCGCGATGCCGTACTCGATCAGCCCACGAAGCTGAACCCCGATCGGGACGGGCAGATCCCGATCGATGCGAAGTCTCATCACGCTCGGCCCCGAGCTTTTGTCTGTTCTAGTACGCTAGCACGCCGAGGGGCATGGGCAAGGCGGATGATGGGCAATCCCGCGTCGCTGTTTTGCCGATTGCGCGTGCCCAACCATTCCCGCATGATCGCGGAACGTCGATGCGTTCCAATAGACCAGAACACCGGATGCCGGGACGAGGAGGGCAGCTCATGAGAAAGCTTCTGACCACGGCCGCAGCCGCAGCGCTCCTGGTGGCGGCTAGCCACGCGGCCCTGGCCGTCGAGCGCGGCGGAACCCTCACCTTCGGCCGCTACGCCGACAGCCTCTTCCTCGATCCGGTGCTGAACGACGCCAATGTCGACATCTGGATCCTGACCAACCTCTACGACACGCTGATCCAGCCGACCGACGACGGCAAGGGCCTGCAGCCCGGGCTCGCGACCGAATGGTCGGTGAGCCCCGACGGCAAGGAGGTCACCCTCACCCTGCGCCAGGGTGTGGAGTTCGCCGACGGCAAGCCGCTCACGGCCGAGGACGTGAAGTGGTCGCTCGACCGCGCGCGCAACCCCAAGAACGGCATCTGGAATTTCCTCATCGAGTCGATCGATGACGTCGAGATCAAGGATCCGAGCCACATCATCCTGAAGCTGAAACATCCCGATCCGAGCATCCTGCCGGCCCTCGCGACCTTCAACACGGCGATCCTGCCGGAGAAGGACTTCGAGGCGGCGAAGGGGTCGACCGATGCCGAGAAGGCACGCGCCTTCGCCGAGCACCCGATCGGCTCCGGGCCGTTCGTCTTCAAGAGCTGGGACCGCGGCTCGACGATGACGCTCGTGAAGAACCCGCATTACTGGCAGGAGGGCGCGGACGGCAAGCCGCTGCCCTACCTCGATGCCATCAAGTTCGAGATCATTCCTGACGACGCGACGCGCATCCTGAAGCTGCAGTCGGGCGAGCTGGATGCAGCCGAGTTCATCCCCTACGCGCGCGTCGCCGAGCTCAAGGCCGATCCGAAGATCGACATGGAGCTCTATCCGTCGACCCGCACCTTCTATGGCAACTTCAACGCGCGCCCGAAGCTCGCCGACGGCAGCGACAATCCGCTCTCGAAGGTCGAGGTACGCCAGGCGCTGAACTACGCCACGAACAAGGAAGCGATCATCAAGATCGTCACGCACGATGTGGGCAAGCCCATGGGCTCGTACCTGTCGTCGGGCACGCCGCTCTACTGGAGCGCGGGGCCGGCCTATCCGTACGATCTCGCCAAGGCCAAGTCCCTGCTCGAGAAGGCCGGCTATGCAGGCGGCTTCGAGGTGCACTTGCTGGTGCTGGCCGGCAACGCCGACGAGACGACCACCGCCGCGGCACTGCAGCAGATGTGGAGCCAGATTGGCGTCAAGCTCGTGCTCGACCAGGTTGACAACGCCACCCGCACCGACCGCTACCGCAAGGGCGACTTCCAGATGCGGCTGGGCGCCTGGACGGACGATCTCGCCGACCCCAGCGAGTATACCTCCTACGCCGTCGATTACTCCAACATCCAGGCCCAGCACTCGGGCTGGAACGACCCCGAGGCCAACAAGCTCTTCGCCGAGAGCCAGAAGCAGATGGATCCGGCCAAGCGCGCCGAGGAGTACAAGCAGATCCAAGAGATCTACATGAAGGCGGCACCCATCCTCTTCATCTACGAGACGCCCTATCCGGTGGCGCTCGCGAAGAAGGTCAAGGGCTTCATCCAGATCCCGCTGGGCAACAACATCTTCGTCAAGACCTCTCTCGAGAAGTAGCAGGCAGAAGGGCGGGGGCGCCGGCCCCCGCCTTGGCCAACGTCCAGCGCCGAGGCACCCTGCGTCTTGCCCAGCCCGAGCTACATCCTCACCCGCCTTCTTCAGATCATCCCCACCTTCCTCTTCATCATGGTGGTGACGTTCGTCCTGGTCCGGCTCCTGCCGGGCGATCCCACCAGCGCCATCCTGGGCGACCGCGCCACAGACGCCGACGTCGCCCGCATCAACGCCCAGCTCGGCCTCGACAAGCCGATACCGGTGCAATTCCTCTACTTCCTCGAGCGCTTCGCGCACGGCGATCTCGGCGTCTCGATCAACCTGCACCTGCCGGTGATCCAGCTCATCGGCCAGAAGCTGCCGGTGACGCTCGTGCTGACGGCCTATGCGGCGGTGCTGGCGATCCTCCTGGCGGTGCCGTTGGCTTTCCTGGCGGCACTTCGGGTCGACCGGCCGGCCGACGTGCTGATCCGCAGCACCTTCCAGGTCGGTCTCTCGACTCCGGTTTTTTATCTCGGGCTCGTGCTGCTCACGATCTTTGCGGCCAATCTCCGCTGGTTTCCGGTGGGCGGCTATGGCGACACCTGGGGTGAGCGGCTCTACAGCCTCTTCCTGCCCGCGCTGACGCTGGCGCTCAGCCTCTCGGCCGTGCTGATGCGCAGCCTGCGCGCCTCGATCATTGAGGTCCTGCAGGCGGAATATGTCGACTTCGCCCGCGCCAAAGGGCTCTCGCCGCGCATCATCCTGACACGCCACGTGCTGAGAAACGCGCTCATCTCGACCGTGACGCTCTTCGGGCTCAACATCGGCACGCTCCTGGGTGGTGCGGTCATCACCGAGACGGTGTTCGCCATCCCCGGTGCTGGCAGGCTGATGATCGAGAGCATCTACGGCCGCGACTATCCGGTCGTGCAGGGCCTGACCCTGGCGCTGGCAGTCCTGGTCTCGCTCGTCTTCCTGCTGACCGACCTCGTCCAGGCGACACTCGACCCGAGGGTCAAGCGGTGAGCCGGGCGATCAGCACCCTGGCCATCCGCAGGCGCGCGCTGCCGCGGCTGCGCTGGACCCTAATCGCCGGTCTCGCCATCATTCTGGCCAGCCTGGCACTGGCCATCTGGCCCGGCCTCTTCGCCCCCTATGATCCCTTGAGCTTCGACTACAACGCGCTGCTCCAGGCGCCGAGCGCTGCCCATCCGTTCGGCACGGACAATTTCGGCCGCGACGTCCTCTCGCGCGTGATCTGGGCCTACCGGGTCGACCTGCAGATCGCCCTCTTCGCCACCCTGCCGGCACTCGTCATCGGCTGCACCATCGGGGCCATCGTCGGCTACTATGGCGGCTGGGGCGACATCGTCTTCGGGCGCACGGTCGATGCCGTCATCACCTTCCCGTTCCTCGTGCTGGTGATCGCCATCGTGGCGGTGCTGGGGCCGGGGCTGATGAACATGTACATCGCGGTGGGCGTCGTGGGCTGGGTCTTCTACGCCCGGCTGCTCAGGGCCGAGATCCGCGTCCAGCGGCAGCTCGACTATGCCGCCGCCGGCAGGGTGATGGGCTACACCGATCTCCGGATCATCTGCCGCCATCTCCTGCCCAACGCCATCACGCCCATCATCGTCTACTGGATGACCGACATGGCACTCGGCATCCTGCTGGGCTCGAGCCTGGGCTATCTTGGCCTGGGCGCCCAACCGCCCACGGCGGAGTGGGGCGTTCTGATCGCCGACGGCAAGAATTTCATGACCACCGGCTGGTGGATTTCCATCTTTCCGGGGATCGCCATCGTCGTCACCGGGCTGGGTCTCAGCCTTCTGGGCGACGGTATGGCCGACCTTCTGCGAGCCCGCCGGTGAGCGGGGGCCAGACGATCCTCGAGCTTCGCGGCCTGAGGGCGAGCTTTGCGACGCCGCAGGGCGTGGTGAGCGCCGTGGACGGCATCGACCTCGAGCTTCGCGCCGGCGAGGTGCTGGGGCTCGTGGGCGAGTCGGGCTCAGGGAAAAGCGTGACGCTGCGGGCCATCATGGGGCTGATCCGGCCACCCGGCCAGGTCGAGGGCATCGCTTCCTGGATGGGGCGCGACCTGGTCGCCATGGACGAGACCGCGCGGCAGGCCGTGCGCGGCCGGGAGATCGGGATGATCTTCCAGGAGCCGATGACCGCGCTCAATCCCGTCCTCACGGTCCATCGCCAGATCGACGAGACGCTGCGCGCGCACACCGACCTCAGCCGGCGGGCGCGGCGCGAGCGGGCGGTCGAGCTTTTGGACCAGGTGGGCATCCCGGCCGCCGCCAGCCGTCTCGACGACTACCCGCACCAGTTCTCGGGCGGCATGCGCCAGCGCGTGATGATCGCGATCACGCTCGCCGGCAGCCCCCGCCTGCTGCTGGCCGACGAGCCGACGACCGCGCTTGACGTCACGATCCAGGACCAGATCCTGAAGCTGCTGCTCGAGCTGAGGGACAGGCTCGGCATGACGATTGTCATCGTGACCCACGATCTGGGCGTCGTGGCCCAGACCTGTGATCGGGTAGCGGTGATGTATGCCGGTCGTCTCATGGAGGTTGCACCGGTCAACATACTGCTCCGGGCGCCCGCTCACGCCTACACGCGGGGCCTGCTCAACTCGGTGCCGACCGGCGGTGCCATCCGCGTGCCGCTGCGCTCGATCGAGGGGAGCCCGCCGCCTTTGACGGACCTGCCCGACGGCTGTGCCTTCGCGCCGCGTTGCGGCCTGTCAACGGCCAGCTGCACGCGCATGCGACCGCCGATCCTCCGCCTCGGCGACAGCCACCTGACGGCCTGCATCCACCACGATCGTGTGGGGGCGGCCTAAGCGATGGACATGACCGAGCAGCCGCTCCTCGAGGTCGACGGGCTGGTGCGCAGCTTCCAGCTCGAGCGCGGGCTGGGCGAGATCGTGCTGCGACGCCCGTTGCGCATCGTACGCGCGCTGAACGGCGTGAGCCTCAGCGTGCGGCGCGGCGAGACGCTGGGCATCGTCGGCGAGTCCGGTTGCGGCAAGTCGACCCTGGCACGCTGCCTCGTGCGTCTGCTCGAGGCCGAGGCGGGCAGCATCCGCTTTGCCGGTGAGGACGTGCGGGCGCTCAAGGGCGCCAAGCTCCGGGCCTTCCATCGCCGGGTCCAGATGGTCTTCCAGGACCCCTACGGCTCGCTCAACCCGCGCCAGACGGTGGGCGCCATGCTGCGCGAGGCGCTCTCGGTCCACAGGCTGCGCGCCCGCGAGGCGATCCCAGAACGCGTCGCCGAGCTTCTGGAGCTGGTGCGGCTGCCGGCGGACGCAGCTTCACGCTACCCGCACGCGTTCTCGGGCGGGCAGCGCCAGCGGATCGGCATCGCCAGGGCGCTTGCCCTCGAGCCCGAATGCCTGATCGCCGACGAGCTGGTCTCGGCGCTGGACGTCTCGGTCCAGGCGCAGGTCGTCAATCTTCTTCTCGAGCTGCAGGCGCGGCTGGGCCTGACGATCCTGTTCGTTGCGCACGACCTTCGGCTAGTGCGTCACATCTCCCATCGCGTCGCGGTGATGTATCTAGGGCACATCGTCGAGGTGGCGGAGACTGAGACGCTCTTCGCCCGACCGCGACATCCCTATACGCGGGCCCTTCTCAGCGCCGCGCCGAGCCTTGACCCGGGGATCCGGACGAAGACCGCCGCGGTTCGGGGTGAGTTGCCGAGCCCACTCGCGGTGCCCTCGGGATGCCCGTTCCATCCGCGCTGCCCCTTCGTCTTCGAGCGCTGCCGTAGGGAGCGGCCGCGGCTCGAACCCCATGGCCACGGCCTCGCAGCCTGCCACCTCGAGGAGCTGCCGGAAATGGCAGCCGGTCATTCGCTTCCGCAGGCCGTCCGCGCGAGTGCCCGATAAGGGATCAGCCGCGCGCCTGGCAGTCCTTGAAGTCCGGATCGCCGTTGATCTTGAGGTCGGCGTCGCTGCCGCTGGTCGTCAGCCGGACCATGCCGTCCGCGCCCGAGTAGCTTCGGCCGAGCAAGCCCGAGCCGTCACGATTCAGCCGATAGGTGTCGGCGCCGGTGTCGACAGCGACACGGTCGCCATCCGGCGAGTAAACCGCGTTGAACTGACGGCCGTCGTCGCAGCGATAGCTCACGATCCTGGTCCGATCGCCGTTCCCGATGCCGTCGTTGAGGCTGGAGCATCCGGCAAGAGCAGCGACACCGAGGAGGGCTGGCAGGGCAAGCCTCGGGAGCCGGGGCATGGATTCTTCTCCGCTTGCAGGCCGGCGGTGCCGGCGGACATGCCGCCAGAACCGTGAGGCGGGCCCCTGGTTCCCGGGTGGCCCCGGTCAGATGAGGAGGGGCACCGTCTCGAAGCGGGTGACATCGACGAGGCCGATGTCGGAGATCCTGAGCTCGGGGATCACGACGAGGGCGAGGAGGCTGTGCTGCATATAGGCATTGTTGAGGGTGCAGCCGCAGGCGCGCATGGCCTCGACGACACCGGCGGCCTTGCGCGCCACCGTCTCGGCGCGCTCGTCGGACATGAGCCCGGCGATCGGCAGCTCGACCAGGGCCAGCTCCCTTCCCTCCCGCCAGACGGTGACGCCGCCGCCGACCTCGGCCAGACGATTGGCGGCTTTCGCCATGTCCTCGTGCGACGTGCCGACGACGATCATGTGGTGGCTGTCGTGGGCGACCGTGCTGGCGACGGCGCAGGGCACATCGTAGCCGAAGCCCTTCACGAAGCCGTTCGTGACGCCGCCGGTGGCGCGGTGGCGCTCGACGAGCGCGATGCCGCAGACGTCCTGCGCCATGTCGGGCCGCACGAGACCGTCCACGACCGCGAGATCGGCCTCGAGCGCCCTGGTCGGCGCCTGGTTCTCGACGACACCGATCACGCGGGCCCTCACCGAGTTCGCTCCCATGGGGGCCGGCACATCGAAGTCAGAGGCCGCGAGCGGGCGGCCCAGATGGACCGTGCCACGAACCTCTGAGGGATAGGCGTAGGCGTCGATCGGAAGGATCAGGCGCCCGCCTTCGGCCACGACCTGGCCTTGCGAGATCACCGTCTCGATCGGCAGGGTCGGAAGGTCGGAGGTGAGAATGATGTCAGCTATGCGACCGGGCGTGATCGAGCCCAGCTCACGCTCGAGGCCAAAGTGGCAGGCGGCGTTGAGGGTCGCCATCTGGATGGCGGTTACGGGCGGAAGGCCCTGGGCGATGGCGTGGCGCACCACGCGGTCCATGTGGCCATCGTGGACCAGCGTGCCGGCGTGGCAGTCGTCGGTGCAGAGGATGAAGCTGCGGGGGTCGAGCCCACGCTCGGTGACGGCCTTGATCTGGCTCGCGACGTCGTACCAGGCGGAGCCGAGGCGCAGCATCGCCTTCATGCCCTGGCGCACCCGGGCGATGGCGTCCTCGACGCGCGTGCCTTCATGGTCATCGGCCGGGCCGCCGGCGACGTAGCCGTGGAAGGGCAGGCCCAGATCCGGTGAGGCGTAGTGGCCGCCGACGGTGCGGCCCGCCCGCATCGTGGCGGCGATCTCCTCGGCCATCGTCCCGTCGTTGGCGGCGACGCCCGGAAAGTTCATGACCTCGCCCAGGCCGATGATGCGGGACCAGCCCATGGCCTCGGCCACCTCGGCGGCACCAAGCGCTGCGCCCGCATGCTCGAGGCCCGGGGCGCTGGGCACGCAGGAGGGCATCTGGACGTAGACGTTGGCGGCGGGAAGCGCTGTCGCCTCGTCGTGCATCAGGCGGACGCCGGGCAGGCCCAGGACGTTGGCGATCTCGTGCGGATCGACGAACATCGAGGTCGTGCCGTGCGGCAGCACCGCGCGGACGAACTCGGTGACTGTCACCATGCCGCTCTCGACATGCATGTGCGCGTCGCACAGCCCCGGCACGAGGTAGCGGCCCTCCGCCTCGATGATTTTCGTCGCCTCGCCAATGGCGTGCCCGGCGTCGGGGCCACAGAAGGCAATTCGGCCGCCGGCGATCGCGATATCGGTGGCCGGGATGATCTCGCCCGAGTGGACGTTCACCCAGCGGCCGCCGCGGATGACGAGATCGGCCGGGCTCCGACCGGTCGCCACGTCGACGAGGCGGGCGGCAAGCTCGTGCCAGGGGGCTGGATGGGGCATCGGTCGCTCCTGGATCGCAGGGTCCAGGACGATTGTGCCGCCGGCGGCCGCCCGGGCGCAACCGGCCCGCATGCGCGTCTCAGTCCGGCGGGGGCACCTTGTACTCGTGCGGCCGGGTGGCGGCGAACTCGGGCATGGCCTCGCAGCGCGCGGCGAGCGCCCGCAGCCTCGGCCAGGGGCCGGCCTCGAGCAGGCCCGGGTCGGCCAAGCCCACATAGCCCATCATGCAGGCGGCGGTGATGTCGGGCTGCATGATCCTGTGGCCGCCCATCCATCCCTCACCGACCTCGGCCTCCAGCGCGTCGAGCCCGCTCATCACCTGCGTGCGGCAGCGCTCGACCCAGGTAGGCCAGCGGCGCTCGGCCGGACGCAGCAGGCGCTCGTAGGCGCCCTGCACCGCCTTGTCGTTGATGCCGGTCGCAAGGGCGATCTGACGGAGCGCCCGCCGCCGCGACGGGCCGCTCGTCGGCAGGAGCGCCCGCTCGGGCCCGACCGTCTCGTCCAGCCAGTCGAGGATGGCGCCCGAATCGATCAGGATCTCGCCATCGTCGAGGCGAAGCGAGGGCACGCGGCCGAGCGGGTTGATGCGCCGCATCGTCTGGGCATCCCCGAAGACGGAAAGCGTGCTGTGCTCGTAGGGGATGCCCAGGACACGGAGCGAGACCGCGACGCGGCGGACGAAAGGCGAGTCATACTGGCCGACGAGGAGCATGAGCCTCTCCTACCAGCGGAGCTTTCTCTCCATGGCCTCGGTCTGCTCGATGAGGGCGCGCGCCTCGGCGGCGGCCTGCTCGTTGGCGCGCATCTCGTCGCTGAGCTGCGGCACGGCACCGTCCTCGGGCACGTAGCCGATGACCTTCCGCGTCGTCTCGATGTCCCAGCGCATGCCGGGATTGTCGGACATGAGATTGAGGACCGCGAAGCGGACGGTATCGGGGGCCAGCACCGCCTTCTCGAAGCCCTGGCAGAGGTCCCGGTCGGACAGCCACATGAGCTGTCCCCACGCATTGTAACTCATCGTCGGGCCCGGAGGGTTGCCCGGGATGTGCTGGCAGTAGCCGATGCGGAAGCAGATGACAGAGAGGCCCCAGCGCTCGCTGTAGGAGCGGCCGAGCCGCTCACCGATCAGCTTGGAGACGCCATAGGGATTGACCGGGCACGGCTCCCGATCGGTCGGCAGCGTCCCATCGCCGAAGCGGTGCCCGGCCATCGTCCAGTTGGAGCTGGCGAAGACGAGCCGCTTGGCGCCCTGCCGTACCGCAGCCTCGTAGACGTTGAGGACAAGGTCGATATTGTCTCGCTGGATCGACGCCCAAGGGGCCTCGGGCCGCGGATTGCCGGCGAGGTGGATGACGACATCCACGCCCTCGAAGAGATCGACCCAGCCCTGGTCCCAGACCGCGAGATCGGCCACCTGGACCGCGGGGTCACCGCCGTCATGGCGATCGAGCAGGCGGAGATCGTACCCGCCCTGCCCCTCGAAATGCGCGCGCAGCTTCCTGCCAATCGAGCCCGCCGCCCCGGTGATGAGAATGGTGCGCGCCATCTCAGCCGACCGGCGTCAGGGCGCCCTTGCCCGCGAACCAGGAGCGGATGTTGTCGAGCACGCACTGGCCCATGTCGCGCATGGTCTCCTCGGTGCTGCTGGCGATGTGCGGGGTGAGGACGACATTGTCGAGGGCGATCAGCTCGGCCGGAACCTTGGGCTCGTCCGCGAAGACGTCGAGGCCCGCGGCGCCCAGCCGCTTCTCCTTGAGCGCCGCCACGAGCGCTGGCTCGTCGACGAGCCAGCCGCGGGCGACGTTGACGAAGACGCCTTCCGGCCCCAGCGCGTCCATGACCTCCTTGTTGACGATGTTCGTCACACCCTGGCCGCCTGCCGCCGCGAGGAAGAGGATATCCGAGTTGGCCGCGAGCTCGACGGCGCTGCCATAGGCTTTGTAGGACACGCCGGGCTTGGGCTGCGGGTCGTGGTAGGCGATCTGCATGCCGAAGCCCTCGAGCCGACGGGCCAGCGCCGTGCCGATCCGGCCGAGGCCCAGGATGCCGCAGCGCTTGCCGCTGAACTTGCGCGCAAGCGGCATGCGGGCCTTCAGCCATTCGCCCGAGCGCACGTACCTGTCGGCCTCGACCAACCGGCGGCAGGCGGCGATACCCAGCATCAGCGCGGTGTCGGAGACGTCGTCGTAGAGCACCGGGGCGGTCGTCACGACAATGCCGCGCTTCTTCGCGAGCGCCAGATCGGTGGTCTCGAGGCCGACGCCGTTGATGGCGCAGATCTCGAGCTTGGGCAGGGCCTCGATGACCGCCGTCGGCAGGCCTGCCATGCCGTGGCTCACCACGCCGCGAATACGGTCCGCCATGGGCGCGAGAGCTGCCGCCTTGTCGGGCGCGTCCCAGACCTTGTGCGCGGTGAACTCGCGCTCGAGCTGATCGAGCACGAACGGACGCTGCTGGCCAATGACGGCGATCTCGACTGGCATGGATCCTCCCCGGTGCTGCCCCGCGCTTCTAGCGGCCGCGTGGAGGCTGGTCCAGGGGCCCCGGAGCCGGGCTGGCCTGCAGGACCGGGGCTGCTGGTTGTGGGTATGGCCGGCCGATGGTAGCGCTCACGGCAAAGCATGACCGGCACCGTCGCCGTGCGTCACACCACTCAGGGAGCAAGCCGATGAAGATCACCGGCGTCAGGGTTCGCCATCTGTCCGGCATCATGCCGACAAAGGGGATATTCTGGGAGCAGCGGCTGCTGCGTCCGATCGATGTCTATCCGGAGTATCGCCGGCAGGGCGTGGTCGAGGGTGGCGAGCAGATCGACGATCGCCATCTTCGCATCAGTGCCTGCTTCCTCACGATCGAGACGGATGAGGGTGTCTCGGGCCTCTCCGGGCCGTTCCGCGAGCCCTGCGCGCACATCGTGGCGACCCAGCTGCGCCCAGTCCTGCTGGGCAAGGATCCGCTGGCGACGGAATATCTGTGGGACGTGATGCACCGCCTCCTCGTCCATGGCCGCCAGGGCGACGCGATGTTCGCGATCAGCGTCGTCGACTGCGCGCTCTGGGATCTCAAAGGAAAATGGCTGGGGCAGCCGGTCTGGCGGATCCTGGGCGGGCCCACGCGCGCCGAGATCCCGGCCTATGCCAGCATGCTGGGCTACGAGGTGCTGGACCCCGGCCTCGTCCGCGAGCGGGCGCTGATGGCGAAGGAGGAAGGCTATCAGGCCCAGAAATGGTTCTTCCGCCACGGGCCTACGAGCGGTCACGAGGGGCTGAAGAAGAACGTCGAGCTCGTTCGGACGCTCAGGGAGACGCTGGGCGAGGACTACGACATCATGCTCGATTGCTGGCAGAGCATGGACTACCCCTATCTCCTCAAGCTCGCCCAGCGGATCGAGGAGTATCGTCCCTACTGGCTCGAGGAGACCGCCCTCCCCGACCGCATCGACACATACCGGCGCATCAAGGACAAGATAAGAATTCCACTGGCCGGCGCCGAGCATCACTACACGCGTTGGGGCATGCAGCAGTTCATCGAGAAGCAGGCGCTCGACTATTATCAGCCCGATCCCTACTGGTGCGGGGGCCTGAGCGAGGTCCTCAAGATCGGCGCGCTGACCTCGACGCACGATCTCGTCTGCATCCCGCACGGTCACTCCACGCACGTGAATGCCGTCTTCTCGGCACTCCACTCACCCCTTCATACGCCCTACCAGGAATATCTCGTGAAGTGGAACGAGGTACATCAGTTCTGGTTCGACAAGCCGCTCAAGCCAGAGAAGGGGTTGATCAGGCTGCCGGAATATGCCGGAGTAAGCCCTGCGCTCGACGAATCCAAGATCGAGGCGGCTCACGAGCTTTGAGCGCGCTCGAGAGCAAGAATTGCAGGGAGCTAGACCATGAGAAGCATCACGAGGCGTCAAACGCTGGGCACAGCGCTGGGCGGCATTGCCGGGGCGGCGCTGCTCGGCCGCCGGGCGCTCGCCGCCGACTTCAAGAGCGTGGTCGTCAAGGACGTGAAGCCGCCGAGCTACCCCATCGAGAAGGGTGCCAAACTGCGCGTCCTGAGGCCCTCCAAGTTCGTCAAGGGCGACGAGGTCCTCTTTCTTGAAAACACTAAGAAGTTCACGGAGAAGACCGGTGTAGAGGTGACGGTCGAGAGCGAGAATTGGACGGACCTGCGCCCCAAGACGGCCGTGGCGGCCAACGTCGGCAGCGGCCCGGACATCGTTCTCGCCTGGCAGGAGGATCCCCACCTCTTCCCGGACAAGCTCATCGAGCTCGATGATCTCGCCAACTATCTGAGCGAGAAATACGGGGGCTGGTTCAAGGTCGCCGAGCACTATGGCCGCCAGAACGGCGACGGCCCCTGGATCGCCATCCCCTTCGGCGGCAGCGGCAGCACGATGGTCTATCGCAAGTCCTGGGTCGACGCGGCCGGCTTCGACGCCGTGCCGAACGACTTTCCAGGCTTCCTCAAGCTCTGCCAGGCGCTGCAGAAGGAAAAGCATCCGGTCGGCTTCGCGCTGGGCCACGCGGTAGGCGATGCCGGCTGGACGGACTGGGTGCTGTGGGGCTCGGGCTCGGCGGTGGTGGACGAGCAGAACAAGGTGATGCTCGACAACCCGAAGACCATCGACGCCCTGAACTACGCGAAGGATCTCTACGAGACCTTCATTCCGGGCACGCTCTCCTGGCTCGATCCGTCGAACAACAAGGCGTTCCTGGCCGGCGAGGTCAGCCTCACGACCAACGGCATCTCGATCTACTACGCCGCCAAGACGTCCGAGGACCCGGCCATGCAGAAGCTGGCCGAGGACATCTATCACGCGAGCTTCCCGATCGGACCGGTGGGCTTCCCGAGCCAGGGCGCCCTCGTCATCAACGCGATGGTCTTCAAGTACACGCCCTATCCTAACGCTGCGCGCGAATACATGCGCTTCATGATGGAGGAGGACCAGTACATCCCGTGGATGCTGGCCAGCCTAGGCTACTGGTGCCATCCGCTTCAGGCCTACGACAACAGCCCGGTCTGGTCCGACGACCCCAAGGCGCTGCCCTATCGTGACATCATGCGGAACGCGCTGCCGCAGAGCTACAAGGGCCCGCCCAGCCAGGCGGCGGCGGCCGTGAAGGCCGACTTCGTCACGGTCGACATGTTCCAGGCGGTCTGCGCCGGCCAGCTCTCGGCCAAGGACGCCATGGTGGAGGCGACGAAGCGAGCCGAGCGCTACTTCAAGGCCTGACGCGCGTCACGCAACGACGTGCCGCCTCGGCGGTTGGGAGGGTAGAGCAAGCTTTCCCCTCCCAACCTGGGCCGGTCGCGGCATGTCAGCCTCATCGAAGCAGAAGTCGATCGCAGCGAAGCTCCTCGAGCGTCATGGGCGCACCTATGCGGAGGAGCTGGAAATCGATCTCGACCGCGGAACGCCCTCGCCACTTTTCCGCTGGCTTTGCGCAGCGCTGCTGCTGAGCGCGCGGATACGGGCGGACGTGGCGCTGGATGCGGCCCGGGCGCTTGCCGACCATGGCTGGCGCACTGCACAGAGCCTCGAACAAACTTCATGGGAGGAGCGCACCCGCGTCCTAAACAAGGCAGGCTATGCGCGCTACGACGAGAGCACCTCGCGCATGCTGGGCGACACCACGGCCATCCTTCTCGAGCGGTACAACGGTGATCTGCGCCACCTGCGAGATGCCGCCGAGCGTGATCCCGTGAACGAGCGGAAGCTCCTCAAGGAATTCAAGGGCATAGGCGACGTCGGTGTCGATGTGTTCTTCCGCGAGGTGCAGGGCGTCTGGGACGAGCTTTTCCCGTTTGCCGACAAGCGTGCGCTTTCAGGAGCCGAGAAGCTTGGGTTGCCGCCCGACGCCAAGGGTCTGGCGAGCCTCGTGTCGCGAGAGGATTTCCCCCGGCTGATTGCCGCTCTCGTCCGTGTCGACCTCGGTGCCGAGCTCGACTAGCGATCGCCCGCCTGCCGCGCCGGCCGGAGCTGCCAGCAGGCGAGCGCGGCCAGGGCGGCCGTCTCGGCCCGCAGGATGCGTGGGCCCAGGCTCACCGGCATGACCGTCGGATGCGCGCGCAGGGCCGTCCGTTCCTCCTCAGAAAAGCCGCCCTCCGGGCCAATCAGCATGCCACCGGCGTCGTGGGCGTCCAGCGCGTCCACGATGGGTTGCCCGCCCTTCTCGTCGGCGAACAGGATAGCCGCCGGGCCGGCCTGCGCCTGCAGCCAGGGCCCGAACGGGATGGTCGGCTCGATGGGTGGAACCGTGAGGCGCCCGCACTGCTCGGCCGCCTCGATGGCGATGGCCGCCAGACGGTCTGGCCGGCCGAGCTTGACGACGGTGAAGCGCGTGATGACGGGGACGAGGCGGGATGCGCCCAGCTCCACGGCCTTCTCGACCAGCCAGTCGAGGCGGCTCTGGCGGATCGGGGCGAAGCAGAGGACCGGCCCGGGCTCGGGCGCCGGCTGCCGGGTCTGCTCGAGCAGCTCGATCTCGGCGCTGTGGCGGGCGACGCCGGCGATGCGCGCCGACCACTCGCCGTCCCGGCCATTGAAGGGGCGAAGCTCGGCGCCCGTGCCCAGGCGCAGCACATGGGCCAGATAGTGGGCGCGTGGCCCCTCGATGCGAAGGCGCACGCCCGCGCTCAGGGGCTCGTCGACGTGGAGGCGGGGAATGGCCATGGGTGCCGGGCTCGGCTTTACCGGGTCGAGGCGGGAAGCTAGAAGACCGCGCATGGTCGGGCAAGCAAGCGAGATCACGGGCGCGGTCGCCGACCGTCAGCTCTCCTGGGTCTACCGTCTGCCGCGGCGGCTCCGCGACTACGGGCTGCTGGCGCGCTGGGATAGGCCGATCGGCACCTGGCTCCTGCTGTTGCCCTGCTGGTGGGGCCTGGCGCTGGCGCCGGGGCTGCCGGATCTCTGGTTGGGGCTGCTCTTCGCGGTCGGTGCCTTCGCGATGCGCGGTGCCGGCTGCACCGTGAACGATCTCGTCGACCGCAAGTTCGACGCCAAGGTCGCCCGAACCCGCAACCGGCCGATGGCGGCGGGCCGCGTAGGCGTCATCGAGGCGCTGCTCTTCATCGGCGCGCAGTGCCTCGTGGGCCTGCTCGTCCTTCTCGGGCTGCCGGCCAAGGCCGTGCTGGTGGCACTGCTCAGCATCCCGCTCATCGCCATCTATCCCTTCATGAAGCGGGTCACCTGGTGGCCGCAGGCCTTCCTCGGGATCACCTTCAACTGGGGCGCCCTCGTGGGCTATGCCGCCGCGACCGGCGGGCTGAGCTGGCAGGCGATTCTCCTCTATGCCGCAGGCTTCTTCTGGACGCTCGGCTACGACACGATCTACGCCCATCAGGACAAGGCGGACGACATGTTGGTGGGGGTCAAGTCGACGGCGCTCCGTCTCGGTGCCGCGACGCCCTCCTGGCTCTGGGGCTTTTATGGGGTGATGCTGGCGCTGCTGATCGCCGCAGCCGCCCTGGCCGCGAAGGGCTGGGGCTTTTATCTGTTGCTGCCGCTCGTCGTCTGGAGCCTCGTGCGGCAGATCCGCGGGCTCGACCTGGATGATCCCGACAACTGCCTCGCGCGCTTCCGCATGAACAGGCTCACGGGGCTTCTCGTGGTGCTGGCGCTGGCGGCCGGCTCCTTGCCGATCTGAGCCGGCGAACAGAAAACATGGCATCGTTCGATCTCGGGCTCGGGAACGCTCTGGGCGGTCTCTGGAGCGACCTTGGCCAGCTCACCGACCGTGCCCTCGACCGGCATGTGCGGCTCGCCGTGACCGGGCTCAGGCGCAGCGGCAAGACGGTCTTCGTCACGACGCTGATCCACCATCTGCTGGACGGCGGCTCGCTGCCCTTTCTCGCCGCCGAGCACGAGGGCCGCTATCTGGGTGCCAGGCTGCTGCCGAAAGGCCGGGAGCCGGCCTTCCCGTTCGAGCGCTTCCTGGGCGACCTCACCGCGGCCCAGCCGCAATGGCCCAAAGCAACCGACCGGCTCTCGACGCTACGGCTCGAGATCCGCTTCCGTACCACCAATGCGCTCCTCAAGCCCGTGCAGCCGCTCCAGCACCTGACGGTCGAGATCATCGACTATCCGGGCGAGTGGCTGCTCGACCTGCCGCTGCTCGAGGAGAGCTACGAGACCTTCTCGGCGCAGGCGCTGGGGATGGCCCAGGCGTCGCCGCGCGCGGCGCTCGCAGGCGAATGGCTCACCATGCTCGGGGACATCGACCCGATGGGGCCGGTCGATGCGGAGGTCGTCGACCGCTTGTCCGATGCCTATACGCGCTACCTCGTGCGCTGCCAGCGGGACCTCGGCCTTTCCGTCGTGCAGCCGGGGCGCTTCACCAACCCGGGCGAGCATGCGGGCTCGGAGCTGCTGCGCTTTTGTCCCTTGCCGCCCGGCCGCCTCGCGCGCGGCACCTTGCGTGCCCATATGGCAGAGCGCTTCGAGCGCTATCGCGAGGAGATCGTGCGGGCCTTCTACGAGGAGCATTTCTCGACCTTCGACCGGCAGATCGTGCTGGTCGATCTGCTCTCGAGCCTCAACCAGGGGCCGGAGCACTTCGCCGATACGCAACGCGCGCTCGACATGATTCTGGGGAGCTTCCGCTATGGCCGCTCGAGCTGGCTGGGAAGGCTGCTGTCGCCCCGCATCGACCGGCTGCTGTTCGTGGCGAGCAAGGCCGACCACGTGGCGCCGAGCCAGCATGCCGCGCTCAAGCAGCTTCTCGAGCTGATGATCCGCCCGGCCGCCCGCAGCGCCAGGCTCGAGGGCGTCCAGCCGGAGGTCCTGGCGATCGCCTCGCTGCGCTGCACCGACGTGGTCCGCACCGAGCACCACGGCCAGATGCTTTCCTGCCTGAGAGGAAAGCTGAAGGAGGATGGGCGCGAGACGGTGCTCTTTCCCGGCGAGATTCCACCGGATCTGCCCGAGCCCCTGGACTGGCTCGATGGACGCTTTCGCTTTCGCGAGTTCGCGCCGCGCCGCCTGCGCGCCGGCGAGCCCTCGCAGCACATCCGGCTCGATCAGGCGATCGAGTTCCTGATCGGCGACAAGCTCCGATGAGCGCCCGCGGGCCCTCGACCCGGCCCTTCGAGCTCGATCCGACCAGCATTAGGCTGGCCGAGGAGCCTGCGGCCGTGGCCCGTGCGGCCGAAGAGGAAGAGGTGATGGCGGAGCTGCCGCCCGAGCGGCCGCGGCCGCTGCGGCGGTGGATCCTGCGGCTGGGCGCCCTGTCGCTCGTGGGCGTGCTGGTGCTGCAGGCCAGCCGCTATCTCGGCGACCTCATCTCGACCGACCCGGCCTATGGATGGCCGCTCACCATCCTGACCGTGATGGTCGCGATCTCGGCCTTGACGCTCTTCGGCCGCGAGCTCTTCGACCTGCACCGGCTGCAACGGCGAGCGACCCTGAGGTCGGCCGCCGAGCGGCTCATGCTCTCCGAGCTGCACGGTGAGGCCGAGCCACTCATCGCGGCGGTGCGCCTGGAGCTGCGACCGGCGCGCGGCCTCAGGGAAGGCCTGCAAGCCTACGACCGGCACCTCAGCGACGCGCTGGACGATGGCGAGCGGCTGCGCCTTTTCGAGCGCAACGTGCTGGCGCCGGTCGACCGCCGCGCCTACGGGCTCGTGGTGGAGAGCGCCCGCGACATCGGCCTCCTGACGGCGCTGAGCCCTCTCGGGCTGCTCGACGGCGTGCTGGTGCTGTGGCGGACGACACTGATGCTGCGCGCGGTGGCGCGGCTCTATGGCGTGGCGCCGGGAACCTCGGCGACCCTCAGCCTGCTGCGCCGATGCCTCAGGAACGCGGCCCTGGCCGGCCTCGCCGACGTCGTGACGCACGCCGCGCTCGAGCATGCCGGCGCCTCGCTCGCGGCCATGCTGTCGGCCCGGGCGGGCCAGGGCGCCGGCAACGCGCTCCTGTCCGCGCGCCTCGGCATCCAGGCGATCAAGCTCACGCGGCCCCTGCCCTTCGTGGCCGAGGAGGAGCCCCGTCTGCGGCACATCCGGCGCGCGCTGTTCGAGGGTGACGGCAAGGACATGCGGCTCCGGATGGGCCCCATCGATGACGGCCGACCCGGGCCTTAGGCTTCGGGCCTCGGGCGCCCGGGACGACGAGGCCTGCGGCGAGCTGGTCGGAAGGACGGCGGGCTCGGCGCCCTACGCCTCCCGGATCGCATTCGCGCAAGGCTACATCTCTGACCGCTCGCCTCTGCCGATCCCGGTAGGCTATCGGCGGATCGTGGCCGAGACCGACAAGGGACGGATCGTCGGGCTGGCCCAGTTCTCCATCGAGGAGCGCTATCTCAAGTATCTCTTCGTGCTGCCCGAGATGCAGGGTCGGGGCGTCGGCAGCCTCCTGCTGAGCGCGGTCGAGGCCGATCTCGGCCTGCCCGTCCGGCTCTCGGCCCTCTCGGTCAACGACGCCGGGCTCCGCTTTTATCTGCGGCAGGGCTACACGATCGTCGGCGGCTCGCTCGAGGAGGACTGGCAGGGCGGCTCGGTGGTGTGGCTCGAGCTGGAGAAGCGCGCGCCCGCCCCTTGAGGCTTGCGCGCACCTCTCCCCTCGATCGAAGGATCAGGCGACCAGGGTCGCCGCCTCCGTCGTCACCGGCACCTCGAGCTTGTCGACGATCTCCTTGGGCACGACCTGCCAGAAGCGCGGCAGCTCCAGATCGAGATTGCGGAGGATCCGCGCTGCCTGCTCGCTCTGCGTCTCGCGCACATGCTCGAGCAGCAGGCTCTTCACCTCCTCGACATAGTGCTCCACCGAGAGGCGCTGGAAGAGGACCATGTCCGCGTTGATGCGCCGCGGCAGCACGTCGTGCGCGTCGTAGACATAGGCCATGCCGCCGCTCATGCCGGCGGCGAAATTGTCGCCGACACTGCCGAGGATCATGGCGACGCCGCCGGTCATGTACTCGCACCCGTTGTCGCCGCAGCCCTCGACCACCGTCCGGGCGCCCGAGTTCCGGACGGCGAAGCGCTCGCCGGCACGCCCCGCGGCGAAGAGCTTGCCCGCGGTGGCGCCATAGAGGCAGGTGTTGCCGATGATGACATTGTCCGCGGCGACGATCGGCGAGGAGACGAGCGGCCGTACCACGATGGTCCCGCCCGAGAGGCCCTTGCCCACATAGTCGTTGGCGTCGCCGAAGACCTCGAGCTTGAGTCCCCGCACCGCGAATGCGCCCAGCGACTGGCCGGCCGAGCCACGCAGCCGGACCGTGATGTGGCCGGCCTCGAGCGTGTCCATGCCGTAGCGGCGCGTGATGTGGGCCGAGAGCCGCGTGCCCACCGCACGATGCACGTTCCGCACATTGTACTGGAGCTGCATCTTCTCGCCGTCGACCAGCATCGGCCGGGCGTCCTTGACCATCTGCGCGTCGAGCGTGTCGGGCACCTCGTTGCGGCCCTCGAGCGTGCAGTGGCGGGGCAGGCCGCCCGTGTCGATCTGCGCCAGGATCGGGTTGAGGTCGAGGTCGTCGAGATCGGCGCTGCCGCGGCTCACCTGCTGGAGGAGATCGGTCCGGCCGATGGCCTCATCGAGCGAGCGCAGGCCGAGCGAGGCCAGGATGTCGCGCACCTCCTCGGCGATGAAGCTCATCAGGTTGACGACCTTCTCGGGCGTGCCCGTGAACTTCTGCCTGAGATCGTCACGCTGGGTGCAGACCCCGACGGGGCAGGTGTTGGAGTGGCACTGCCGGACCATGATGCAGCCCATGGCCACGAGCGAGGCCGTGCCGATGCCGTACTCCTCGGCCCCGAGCAGTGCCGCGATGACGACGTCGCGGCCCGTCTTGATGCCGCCGTCGGTGCGCAGCCGGACCCGATGGCGCAGCCGGTTCAGGCTCAGGAGCTGATGCGTCTCGGTGAGGCCCAGCTCCCAAGGCGAGCCCGCGAACTTGATCGAGGTCTGCGGCGAGGCGCCGGTGCCGCCCACATGGCCCGACACCAGGATCACGTCGGCCTTGGCCTTGGCCACGCCGGCGGCGATCGTGCCGATGCCCGATTCGGAGACGAGCTTCACGCACACCTTGGCGTCGGGGTTGATCTGCTTGAGGTCGTAGATGAGCTGGGCCAGATCCTCGATCGAGTAGATGTCGTGATGTGGCGGCGGGCTGATCAGCGTGACGCCCGGCGTCGAGTGCCGCAGCCGCGCGATCTCGACCGTGACCTTGAAGCCCGGCAGCTGGCCGCCCTCGCCCGGCTTGGCGCCCTGCGCCACCTTGATCTCGAGCTCGCGCGCCGCATTCAGGTACTCGGCCGTGACGCCGAAGCGGCCCGAGGCCACCTGCTTGATGGGCGAGTTGGCGTTGTCACCGTTGGGCCGCGGCGAGTAGCGCTCCTTGCCCTCGCCGCCCTCGCCGGAATCCGACTTGGCGCCGATGCGGTTCATCGCGATCGTCAGCGTCTCGTGCGCCTCGGGGCCGAGGGCGCCCAGCGACATGCCGGGCGTCACGAACCGCTTCCTGATCTCCGTGATGCTCTCAACCGATTCCACGGGCACCGGCTCGAGCTTGCGGTTGAAGTCCAGGAGATCACGGATCGAGACGGGCTCGTTGCCGTAGATCATCTCGGCATACTTGCGGTAGGCCTGATAGCTGTCCGTGGCGACGGCATGCTGCAGCTGATGGATCATCTGCGCCTCGAGCGCATGCGCCTCGCCGCCGCGCCGATAGCGATAGAAGCCGCCGATGGACAGGACGGGCTCGGCATCGCCGAATGCGCGGCGGTGCATGCCCAGCACCTTGTTGCGGATGCCGGTGAGCCCGATGCCCGAGATGCGCGTGACGAGCCCCGGCAGATACTCGCGGCAGAGCGAGCGCGAGAGGCCCACGGCCTCGAAATTGTAGCCGCCGCGATAGGTGCTCAGGATCGAGATGCCCATCTTGGACATGATCTTGAGCAGGCCCTGGTTGATGGCCTCCTTGTAGCGGGCGAGGCACTCCGCCAGCGTGAAGCCCGAGAAGAGCCCGCGCGCGTGGCGGTCGGCGATCGCCGCCTCGGTGAGGTAGGGATTGATCGCCGTGACGCCGACCGCGATCAGCACCGCAAAATAGTGGACATCGAGGCACTCGCCCGAGCGCACGGTGATCGAGCTGAAGCTCCGGAGCCCCTGCCGAACGAGGTGGCTGTGAACGGCGCCCGCGGCCAGGATCATCGGGATGGGAGCCCGCTCCTCGCCGACGTTCTCGTCCGTGAGGACGAGGTCGCGACAGCCGCCTCGCACGGCCTCCTCGGCTGCCTGGCGCAGCCGCTGCAGCACATCGCCCAGGGTGCCGTCCTCGTTGACGTCGAAGGTGCAGTCGAGCGTGCGCGCATCCTCGCCGAAATAGCCGACCAGCGCCTCGAGCTCGTCGCTCAGGAGCACGGGGCTCTCGATCTGCAGGATGCGCGTCTGGCTTGGGTCCTCGGACGCGATGTTGCCGAGATTGCCGAAGCGCGTCTTGAGGCTCATCACCCGCCACTCGCGCAGCGGGTCGATCGGCGGGTTGGTGACCTGACTGAACTGCTGGCGGAAGAAGTGATGCAGGCCGCGATAATGGCTCGACAGCACCGCCAGCGGCGCGTCGTCGCCCATCGAGCCGATGGCTTCCTTCGCCTCCTGGACCATCGGCGCCAGGATCAGCTCCATGTCCTCGACCGACAGCCCGTAGAGGGCCTGGCGCCGCTTGAGCTCGCTCCGGTCCATCTGCACCGGCGCCGATCCGTCCTCGGGCGCCAGCGTCTCGAGCCGCGTGATGTTCTGCACCCACCGCGAGTAGGGCTTGAGCCCGGCCAGATAGTCCTTAAGCTCGCCGTCGCGGTAGAAGCGGCCGGCCTCGAGGTCGACGCCGATCGTCTCGCCCGGGCCCACCCGGCCCTTCTCGACCACCTCGCTGTCGGAGAGCGGCACCATGCCGGTCTCGGAGCCGACCACGAGGAGCCCGTCCTGGGTGCGCGAATAGCGCATCGGACGCAGGCCGTTGCGGTCCATGCCCGCGATGACCCACCGCGAGTCGGTGGCGACCAGCGCTGCCGGCCCATCCCAGGGCTCCATGACGCAGTTGCAGTAGTTGAAGAGGTCGCGATGTGCCTCCGGCATGGCCATCCGGTTCGACCAGGCGGGCGGCACCAGCAGGGTCTTGACGAGCGGCAACTTGCGGCCGGCCTGGACCAGCACCTCGACCACGGCGTCAAGCGCCGCGCTGTCGGAGCTGCCCGATTGGATGACCGGCTTCAGGTCCTCGTTGTAGTCGCCGAAGACCTCGGCGAACATGCGTGTCTCGTGGCTGCGCATCCAGTTGACGTTGCCGCGCAACGTGTTGATCTCGCCATTGTGGGCGATGGCGCGGAACGGCTGGGCCAGCCGCCAGGACGGCCAAGTGTTGGTCGAGTAGCGCTGGTGGAAGACGGCGAAGCTCGAGACGAAGTGCTCGTCCACGAGGTCGGGATAGAAGACCGAGAGCTGCTCGGCCAGGAACAAGCCCTTGTAGATGATCGAGCGGCAGGACAGCGAGCAGATGTAGAACTCGGTGATGTTCTCGGCCAGGGCCTGCTTCTCGATGCGCCGCCTGATGACGTAGAGGTCGCGCTCGAAGCGATCGTCGGGAACGCTGCGCGGGTTGCCGATCAGGATCTGCTCGATCTCGGGCCGGGTCGCCGCCGCCTTCTCGCCGATCACCGAGGTGTTGACCGGCACCTGGCGCCAGCCGCGGATCGAGTAGCCAAAGCGTAGGACCTCGCTCTCGACGAGCGTGCGGCACGCCTCCTGCTGCGCGAAGCTGTTGCGCGGCAGGAAGACCTGGCCGACGGCAATGCCCTTCTCGCCATCGCGGCCCTTGATCTGCCGCTTGAAGAAGTCGCGCGGGATCTGAATATGGATGCCAGCGCCATCGCCGGTCTTGCCGTCGGCGTCGACCGCACCCCGGTGCCAGACGGCCTTCAGGGCCTCGATGCCCTTGACGACGACCTCACGCCGCGGCTTGCCGTCGATCGCGACGATGCAGCCCACGCCGCAGGCGTCGCGACCGAGATCGCGCTCGTCGAGTCCGAGATCCTTGAGGCGCTGCGCCCCCTGCTCGTAGCTGGCGAGGAAGCTCTGAACGGGTTCGCTATGGCTCATGGCAAAGCTCCTCAGGAGGCGAGCGCAAGCGCGGGCTCGCTAGCCGCGGCGCGCGCCTCGAGATGGCGATGGATGCCTTCGGCGGCGTCGCGGCCGTCGCGCACGCCCCAGACCACGAGGGAGGCACCGCGCACGATGTCGCCGCCGGCGAACACGCCCTCGAGACCGGTCATCATGGTGCGCCAGTCGATCGCGATGGTGCCCCAGCGGCTGACCTTCAGCTCCTTCTGACCGAAGAGGGTCTGGACGTCCTCGGGATCGAAGCCCAGCGCCTTGATGACGAGGTCGGCCTCGAGACTGAAGCTCGAGCCCGGCACGGCCTCCGGCACCTGCCGGCCCGTGGCGTCGGCGGCGCCGAGGCGCATCCTGAGAGCGCGAACGCTCTCGACCTTGGCGTCGCCGAGGAAGGCCTCGGGCACGGAGAGCCAAACGAACTCGACCCCCTCCTCCTCAGCATGGCGGACCTCACGCATCGAGCCCGGCATGTTGGCCCGGTCGCGGCGGTAGAGGCACTTGACGCTCTTGGCGCCCTGGCGGACCGCCGTGCGCACGCAGTCCATGGCGGTGTCGCCGCCGCCCACCACGACGACGTGCTTGCCACGTGCATCGAGCATGCCGCTGTCGAACTCCGGCACATCGTCGCCGAAGCCCTTGCGGTTGCTGGCCGTGAGATAGGCGAGCGCCGGCACGACGCCATCAAGCCCCACGCCCGGCACCTGGATCTCACGCGCCTTGTAGACGCCGGTCGCGACGAAGATCGCGTCGTGCCGGCTCCTCAGCGTCTCGAAGGAGGTGCCCTCGGGCCCGATCGCACAGCCCACATGGAAGTGGACCCCGCTATCGCGCAGCAGGGCGGTGCGCCGCTCGACGATCTCCTTCTCGAGCTTGAAACCGGGAATGCCGTAGATCAGAAGCCCGCCGGCCCGGTCGTAGCGGTCATAGATCGCCACCTCGTAGCCCTTGCGGCGCAGCTGCTCGGCGCAGGCCAGCCCGGCGGGGCCAGCGCCTATCACGCCCACCGACCGGCCGAGCTCGCGGCGCGGCTTGGCCGGCTTCACCCAGCCCATGTCGAAGGCCGTATCGGTGATGTACTTCTCGACGGCGCCGATGGTCACCGTGCCGTGGCCTGCCTGCTCGATGACGCAGTTGCCCTCGCACAACCGGTCCTGCGGGCAGATCCGGCCACAGATCTCGGGCATATTGTTGGTCGCCGAGGACAGCTCGTAGGCCTCCTCGAGGCGCCCCTCGGCAGTGAGCTTCAGCCAGTCGGGGATGTTGTTCTGGAGCGGGCAGTGGACCTGGCAAAAGGGAATGCCGCACTGCTCGCAGCGCGAGGCTTGCTCGGCTGCGCGATCCGGTGCAAAGCGCCCATAGATCTCGTCGAAGTCCTCGGCACGCTCCGGCACCGGGCGCTTGTCGGGCATGCTCTGCTCGATGCTGACAAACTGCATCATCTTGCCCGCCGCCATGGCGCTTCCTCCTCGTGTCTGCCGGTTATCGGCCGTGCGGCACCCCTGCCGACGCGAGGCCGCCTGCGGCTCTTATATCGAGCGCCGGGAACTTTGGTAAACGGGCAACAGAATGTTACGTCCCGTAGCGGGACGAGTTTTTTCGATGAAGCCTAGACTCTCCGCCTAACGCCCACTCAGAAGGAATGGAAAAGGCAATTTCGTCCCGGCGCGGGACGATCTCTTACACCACGGGAATCCGCAGCCGCTCCCGGGCGAAGGGCGTCAGGTAACGCGGCACGATGACCTCAAGCGGCGTGGCCTCGACGCCAAGATCGGCGAGGCCGGCCGCCCCTGCCGCCACCACATTGTCATGCTTCAGAAGCTCCACCTGATCGCGGGTTAGAGGCGGCTCAGGCAGAAGCTCGGCCAGACGTGCCTGCGTGGCCGCAACGCCAAAGGGCACGCTGATGAGCAGGCGGCGGCGCCCCAGCACGTGCAAGAGATAGCTCATGAGATCGCGAAATGTGTAGACGCGCGGACCACCCAGCTCGAAGGTCCCGCCGTCCAACCCGGACCGCTCAAGACCGACGACGATAGCATCGCTCACGTCGCCCACATAGACCGGCTGGAAGCGAGTGTGGCCCCCGCCAATCAAGGGCAGGATCGGGCTCACCCGTGCCATCGCGGCGAACCGGTTGAAGAAGGCATCCTCAGGCCCGAAGACGACGCTGGGGCGCAGGATGACGGCGTCCGGGCGGGCCTCTCGCACCGCCTTCTCGCCGCCCGCCTTGGTCCGAGCGTAAGCGCTGGTGGAGTCCCCATCTGCGCCAATGGCCGAGATGTGCACCATCCGGCGGACGCCTGCCGCCGTTGCGGCACCGGCGATCCTCCCTGGCAAGCGCCCCTGCAGCCGCTCGAAATCGCCCGCGCGGCGTTCGTGCAGAACGCCCACGAGGTTGACTACATGATCTGCCCCTTCGACCGCGCGGGCGATCGACGCATCGTCCTCGATCGCGATCGGCATAGGCACGATCTGCCCCACATCGCCCATCGGGCTCAGGAAGAAGGCGCTGCTGGGGCGACGCGTGGCAACACGGATCGTAGCCCCCCGCTCCGCCAGTCGCCGGATCAAATGGCGGCCGATGAAGCCCGTCCCGCCGAATACCGTGACGACTTCCCCTCGCATGGCGGCAGCGATCCTCCTCTTCCAACTCTTCCGTGCGGCCGGCCTATCTAAGCTGTCCCGTCAGGCTGGGGAACCGCCTATCGCTCGCCGCGAGGAACGAGGCCCGAGCCTTGACGGCCAAGATACGAGCGCCTAAAGGACGGCGGCCCCCAGCCCAGGTGGCGGAATTGGTAGACGCACTAGCTTCAGGTGCTAGCGGTCGCAAGGCCGTGGAGGTTCGAGTCCTCTCCTGGGCACCACGCCTCTCCTTCAACGATTAACGCGGCCTTAGGCTTGGCCGTCCAGCATGGCGGGGCCAATGGGCGGAGTAAGCAATGGGCTACAGCCTTCATCAGGGCGACCTGCCGGCCGAGATCGAGCTCGGCCCGGAGATTGCCGTCGACACGGAGACGATGGGGCTCGACCTCCATCGCGATCGGCTATGCCTCGTGCAGCTCTCCGCCGGTGATGGCCAGGCGCATCTCGTGCGACTGGCGCCTGGAAGGCTCGACGCGCCGAATCTGCGACGTATCCTCGCCGACCCGCAGCGGCTCAAGATCTTTCACTTCGCCCGCTTCGATGTCGCCATGCTGCGGCGCGGCCTGGGCATTCGCTGCGCGCCCGTCTACTGCACCAAAATCGCATCGAAGCTCGTCCGGACCTATACCGACCGTCATGGCCTGAAGGATCTGTGTCGAGAGCTTCTCGGTGTCGACCTCATCAAGACCGAGCAGAGCTCCGACTGGGGCGCTGACGAGCTGAGCGACGCTCAACTTCGCTATGCCGCTTCCGACGTGCTCCACCTTCACGAGCTGCGGCGACGGCTGGACACCATGCTCGAGCGCGAGGGCCGGCAGGCTCTGGCACAGTCCTGCTTCGGGTTTCTTCCGACTCGGGCCGACCTCGACCTCACGGGATGGGCCGATCAGGACATCTTCGCCCATTGAGCGACAGCCCCACCAAACCGGCCGCCCTGCTCCGGCGCCATCGCGTCGCGTTGACGCTGGCGTCATGGCCACCCATACTTCGCGGTCAAGCCCGAAGCCATCGCCGCGACGACGTCCTCCTGGCTGTCGGTGCCCAGGGCCACCTCGTCGGGAAACCATGATCGTGCGCCACACGACAGCAACAGCAGCCAGCCTGATCGGTTCTGCCGCCGGCGATCCCGCGGTGGTGGCCGGTCGGCGGGTGATCGAGGCCGAGGCCAGGGCGCTCGATGCCGTCGCAGCGAGCCTGGGCGGACCATTCGCCCGCGCGGTCGAGCTGACCGCCGGGGTCGCCGGCCGGCTGGTCGTCACCGGCATGGGCAAGAGCGGCCACGTCGCCCGCAAGATCGCGGCGACCTTCGCCTCGACCGGGACCCCTGCCCTCTTTGTCCATCCAGCCGAGGCAAGTCATGGCGACCTCGGCATGATCACGCGCGATGATGTGGTGCTTGCCCTGTCCAACTCGGGCGAGACGCCGGAACTCCGCGACATCACGCTCTTCACAAGGCGCTTTGCCATCCCGCTCATAGCGATGGTCGGTCGGGCCGGCAGCACCTTGGCCGAGGAGGCGGACGTGGCTCTCGTCCTCCCGCCTGTGGGCGAGGCCTGTCCCATGGGCTTGGCGCCCACGACCTCGACGACCTGCATGCTGGCCCTGGGCGACGCGCTTGCCGTGGCCCAGCTCGAGCGCAGGGGCTTCACCGCGCGCGACTATGCGGTCTTTCACCCGGGCGGCAAGCTCGGTAGCCAGCTCCTGCGGGTGGAGCAGATGATGCGGAAGGATGACCAGCTGCCACTGGTCTCGGCCGACTCCCGCATGAGCGAGGCGATGCTGGAGATGACCCGTAAGTGCCTTGGCTGCGTGGGCGTCATCAATCAGGAGGGGCTTCTGATCGGCATCGTGACCGACGGCGATCTGCGGCGGCATATGGGCGACGAGCTTCTGGTCCGGCGTGCCGAGGAGGTGATGACACGCGGCCCGCAGACGATCGAGTCGCGGGCGCTCGCGGTGGAAGCGCTGGCGCTCATGAACAAGCGCGCCATAACAGTGCTGTTCGTCACAGAGGCACAGCGACCCGTGGGTGCGATCCATCTCCATGACTGCCTCCGTGCCGGCATCGCGTGAGCGGACACGGATGATGCCCTACCAGCTGCCACACACTTGGACCGCCGCCATGCGTCGATGGGCGTGCCGCCTCTGCCTCGCGCTCGGAATGCTGGGCTTCCTCCCGATCGCCGGCATGGCGCAGAACGCCCCGACGCTGGGCGGCAACGGCAAGCCGATCGAGATCACGGCCGACCGTCTCGTCGTCAACCAGCAGGACCGGGTCGCGACCTTTTCTGGCAACGTCGATGCGGTGCAGGGCAACATGAGCCTCAAGGCGAAGGAGATCAGGGTCTTCTACGCCGACCAGGCTAAGAGCGACCAAGGCAAGAGTGATCAGGCCAAGGCCGACAAGGCGAAGTCCAGCAAGAACAAGAATGACGGACAGAAGGAGCAGGGCGGCGGTGCTGGTGGCCTCTCGGCAAACCAGAGCATCAAGCGCATCGAGGCCGTGGGTGACGTTGTGATCGCGGCGCCCGATCAGACGGCGACTGGCGATCGCGGCATCTACGACGTCACCGCCGACTCCATCACGCTGGACGGCAACGTGGTGCTCACGCGCGCCGACAATGTCGTCCGGGGCGGGCATCTGGTCTACAATCTTGCGTCTGGGCTCGTGACCATCACGCCGCCTCCTGTCGCCGAGGGCCAGTCGACGCGCGTTCGTGCGCTCTTCACCCCGCAGCAGACGCAGGCCAAGGGGCAATAGCCGGTGGCACTGGGCCAGATGCCGATCGAGCCCGCCGGTGAGGTGATCGACCTGCCCGTGCGGCAGGTCCCGAGGCGGGCATCCGAGGCCGGCGCACCCGGGCCACTCCTGACCGCGCACAATGTCGCCAAGGTCTATCGCGGTCGCACGGTGTTGCGCGACGTGTCGCTGCGCCTGGGGCCCGGCGAGGCGGTGGGGCTGCTCGGGCCGAATGGCGCCGGCAAGACGACCTTCTTCTACATCATCACCGGCCTCCTGACAGCGGATGGCGGCAGGGTGGTTCTGGACGACCGGGATGTCACCAAGCTGCCCATGTATCGGCGGGCACGGCTGGGCATCGGCTATCTTCCGCAGGAGGCGTCGATCTTCCGCGGCATGAGCGTCGAGGACAACATCAAGGCCGTGCTCGAGCTGCACGAGCCCGACAGGCGTCGGCGCGCGGCCCGTCTCGACGCGCTGCTGGACGACTTCGCGATCGGCCACCTGCGCCGGGCACCGGCGCTCTCACTCTCCGGCGGCGAGCGGCGACGGGTCGAGATCGCCCGCGCGCTGGCGTCCCAACCGCGCTACATGTTGCTTGACGAGCCTCTGGCGGGGATCGATCCGATCAATGTCGGCGAGATCAGGACGCTCGTGGCGCATCTCAAGGAGCGGGGCATCGGCGTGCTGATCACCGACCACAATGTGCGCGATACGCTCGACATCATTGACCGCGCCTACATTCTTCACGAGGGCCAAGTCCTCAAGGAAGGCGCGCCTTCTGAGATCGTGGCCGACCCGATGGTGCGTCGAGTCTATCTCGGGGACCGCTTCACCCTCTGAGGCGGAACTAGAAACACCATGTCTCTCGGTCTCCAACTCGACGTCCGGCAAAGTCAGAGCCTCGTTCTCACGCCGCAGCTGCAGCAGGCGATCAAGCTGCTTCAGCTGTCGAATCTCGAGATTGCCAGCATCGTCGACCGGGAGCTGGGCGAGAACCCGTTTCTCGGCCGGGTCACGGAGACCAGCGCCGAATGCTCGACCCGCGTGGAGAGGGAGGCGTCCCTGGCCGGATCTCCGAGGCTCGAGCCTCAGACGCCTCGCGATGACGACGGCTGGGCGCCGCCGCCAGCGCCGGGCGCTCTCGATCGTCGGCTGCGCGTCGGCAGCACGACATCGAGGACAGGCGGCGAGATCGACGCGGCACCCGAGACGCAGCTGACGCGCCAACCGACACTGAGCGAGCATCTCAAGGATCAGCTGCGCGCGAACGAGCCGGATCGCCGGGTCCGAACGGTCGCCTGCGATCTCGTCGATTGGCTCGACGAGGACGGCTATCTGCGCGAAGCGGATGAGGTGCTGGCCAGCCATCTCGGCGTGCCCTTGACGCTGGTCGCCCTGGCACGATCGGCAGTCCAGCGCTGCGATCCGGGCGGCATCGGGGGCCGCGACCTTTCGGAATGCCTGGCGATCCAGTTGCGTGAGCGGGATCGTCTCGATCCGGCGATGCAGGCAATGCTGCGACATCTGTCACTGGTGGCCAGGGCCGACTTCGTGGGTCTCCAGCGCGTCTGCCGTGTCGACTTCGACGACATCAGGGAGATGATTGGTGAGATCAAGCGGCTGGATCCCCAGCCCGGCCGCTCCTTTGCGCCCGGCGAGCCGATCGAGGCGATCCCGGATGTGCTCATCTATCGCGTCGGCCTGGGCTGGCGGGTCGAGCTCAACGAGGCGACCCTGCCCCGCGTCCTGGTCGATCGGGCCTACTACGCTGAGCTTACCGGCCACTCGCTCAGCCGCAGGGAGCGTGAGTTCGTGGTCGAGCGCTATCAGGCAGCGAGCTGGCTGGCCAAGGCGCTGGATCAGCGTGCCCGCACGATGCTCAAGGTCGCCGAGGCGATCTTCGAGCGTCAGATCGGCTTTCTGGCCGGTGGCGCCGCCTATCTGCGGCCGCTCGTCTTGCGCGACATCGCCGAGGCGACCGGGCTGCACGAGAGCACGGTCAGCCGTGCCACGGCCGACAAGTTCGTGATGACGCCGCGCGGCACGTTCCCGCTCCGCTACTTCTTCACCACCGCGATCGCCGGGACCGACGGCGAGGAGACGCATAGCGCCGAGGCCATCCGCCAGCAGATCCGGCGGATGATCGAGGCGGAGGCGGCCGAGAGCGTGCTCTCCGACGACCAGATCGTGAGCGCGCTCAAATCGGG
Organism: uncultured Alphaproteobacteria bacterium; assembly: GCA_963735065.1. Classification (GTDB taxonomy): domain Bacteria; phylum Pseudomonadota; class Alphaproteobacteria; order Geminicoccales; family Geminicoccaceae; genus CAVTJL01. The sequence goes on from CAVTJL010000004.1 coordinate 771,453, forward strand.
TGGCGTCGCGATCGCCCGACGCACCGTGGCGAAATATCGTGAGTCCCTGGGCATCCCATCGTCTGTTCAACGTCGCCGAAGCAAGGCTCTCTGCCTATGATCGCCCACGAGGGGCTCGAAGCCGCGGCTCGGCCTGACGGTTCTCCCATGCTCGGGCAGGCACCCTTATGGCGAGCGAGAGAGATTCCGGATGATCAACCTCGCTGACCTCGTCACCAAGGATCGCGTGCTGCTCGGTCTCAAGAGCAGCAGCAAGCGGCAGTTGCTTCAGGCATTGGCCGACGCAGCCGCGCAGGCTACCGGCGTCGAGGCTGCCATGGTTCTCGAGGCCCTGATCCAGCGTGAGAAGCTCGGCACGACCGGGCTCGGCGAGGGTATCGCCATTCCCCATGCGAAGATCGCCGAGCTCGCCGAGCTCACCGGCTTCTTCGCCCGCCTCGACAAGCCGGTCGACTTCGACGCGCTCGACGGCGATCCCGTCGACCTCGTCTTTCTCCTGCTGGCGCCCGAGGCAGCTGGCGCCGACCATCTTAAGGCACTGGCGCGGGTCGCCCGGATCCTCCGCGACCAGGAGCTGCGTCGCCAGGTACGGGAGGCCGAGACCTCCGCCGAGGTGTCCAACCTTCTTGCAGGCCGCGGCGATGGCTCCACCGCCTGAATGCGACCTCGCGCTGTGAGCCGGGCCTCGCCGGGTGCGGTCGAGCGGCGCCACGCCACTTGCGTCTCCTGGCTGGGGCGAGGTCTCTTGATCGAGGGTCCGTCCGGGGCCGGGAAGTCAGACCTTGCCGTCCGCCTGATGGGAGCAGGCGGCAGGCTCGTGGCAGACGATCTCGTAGCGGTCGAGCGGACGGACGATCACCTCCTCGCCCGACCGGTCTCACTGCCCGGGCGGATCGAGCTGCGGGGGCTCGGGGTCTTCGACGTCGGCCCTCCCGGCTGTGCCATGCTCGATCATGTCCTGATTCTCGACGCGGCGTGCCCGGACGAACGCTTGCCCGAGCCGCGCTTCGTGACCATCCTTGGCGTGGCGCTCCCCGCGACGGTTATCGACCCGAAACCCGCGTCGACCATCGATCGCCTGCGTGTTCTCCTTTGTGCACCGAGAGTGGCCTGATGCCGACCAGCAGCATCATGATCGTCACCGGAATGTCGGGCGCCGGCCGCAGCTCGTGCCTGAAGATGCTGGAGGATGTAGGCTACGAGGCGGTCGATAATTTGCCTGTCTCGCTGCTCGCCCGGCTCCTTACAGCCAGTGACGCGCCCGAGGCGCCGCTAGCAATCGGCATGGACAGCCGCACGCGAAGGCTCGAGCCTGACGCGCTCGTTCGTCTCCTCGCCGCGCACCAACTCCGCGGCGGCACCCCAGTGCGCCTCCTCTTCCTCGAGTGCGACGACGAGACTTTGCGCCGTCGCTTCACCGAGACGAGGCGGCGGCATCCGATGGCGGCCGGCCGGCCGGTGAGCGAGGGGATTCGTGAGGAGCGCGAGTTCATGGCGCCGCTCAAGGCGGCAGCGGACCTTCTCTACGACACCAGCCTGACCTCGCCAACGGACCTCCGGCGCTGGGTCAAGGGCCAGTTCGGGCAGGACCGCAGCTGGGTTACGGTAAGCCTCGTCTCCTTCGCCTTTCGCCACGGCCTTCCCCGCGAGGCCGATCTGGTGTTCGACGCGCGCTTCTTGAGGAACCCCCACTACGACGACGCGCTTCGCCCGAAGACGGGCCTCGATCCTGAGGTGCAGGACTATATCCGTGCCGATCCCGATCTCGTGCCGGTCCTCGACCGGATCGAGGCGCTGCTCCTCTCCCTGCTCCCGCGCTATCGGGCCGAGGGCAAGAGCTACCTCACGATCGCAATCGGCTGCACGGGCGGCAAGCATCGCTCGGTCTTCGTCACGGCCGAGCTGGTGCGGCGGCTCAAGGAGCGGGGCTGGGAATCGGAAACCATTCATCGCGACCTGCCGCGCGCCCTAGCCAGCGACGACCAGCGGAGCAGCTGATGATCGAACTCGTTCTCGTCACCCATGGGCGTCTTGCTGCGGAGTTCATCGCAGCGCTCGAGCACGTTGTCGGACAGCAGACCCAGATCCGCGCGATCTGCATCGGCGCCGACGACGATATCGAGCAGCGCCGCGCCGAGATCGTGAACGCGGTGCGCGAGGTCAACTCCGGCTCCGGCGTTGTCATCCTCACCGACATGTTCGGCGGCACTCCGTCCAACCTCGCGATCTCGACCATGGATCGCCCAGGTGTCGAGGTGGTCGCCGGGGTGAACCTGCCGATGCTGATCAAGCTTGCCTCGATCAGGGACCAGGAGCCGCTGGCCGGCGCGGTCGCGGCCGCCAGCGAGGCAGGGCGGAAGTACATCAACGTCGCCAGCCAGCTCCTGGTGGTCGACAAGGACTGATTCCGGCCGTGGCAGCGGAGCGGCACACGGCGGATGTCCTGATCGTCAATCGGCGTGGCCTGCATGCGCGCGCAACCGCCAAGTTCGTCAGGGCCGCCGAGGCGTTCACGGCCGACATCACGGTCACAAAGGACGACATGACCGTGGGCGCCACCTCGATCCTGGGCCTGATGATGCTCGCCGCCGGCGCCGGCACGACACTCCATATCGAGGCCGAAGGGGCCGACGCCCTGGCCGCGCTCCAGGCACTCGTAGATCTCGTAAGCCGCGGCTTCGATGAGAGCTGAGCCGGCGTGCCAGTGGGATGACAGGAGCCGAAAGGTGCCGCGGGCTTGCCCACCGCTTGGGCGCCGTGCTTTATGCGGCCGCAGCTGGTGGCTCGCATTCGTCGACAGCGGAGGGGCTGCTCCTGCCCCGCGCCTCCCATCATCAAGAAGGCAGAGACCTATAGCATGAGCGACTTCCAGGATTACCGCGTCGCCGACATTAAGCTCGCCGACTGGGGTCGACGCGAGATCGCGATCGCCGAGACCGAGATGCCGGGCCTGATGGCGGTGCGCGAGGAGTACGGCCCCGGCCAGCCGCTGCGGGGTGCTCGGATCGCGGGATCGCTCCACATGACGATCCAGACAGCTGTGCTGATCGAGACCCTGGTCCATCTGGGTGCCGAGGTGCGGTGGGCGTCCTGCAACATCTACTCAACCCAGGACCATGCGGCGGCCGCGATCGCCGCTGCCGGCATCCCGGTGTTCGCCTACAAGGGCGAGTCGCTCGAGGAGTATTGGGAGTACGCGCACAAGATCTTCGAGTGGAAGGACGGCGGCACGCCCAACATGATCCTCGACGACGGCGGTGATGCCACGCTTCTCGTCCACCTGGGCATGCGGGCGGAGAAGGACCCGTCACTCCTCAACCATCCAACCGGTGAGGAGGAGGAGGTTCTGTTCGCCGCCATCAAGGCGTGCAATGAGACCCGGCCTGGCTGGTATGCATCGCTCGGGAAGGCCATCAAGGGCGTCACCGAGGAGACAACGACCGGCGTGCACCGCCTCTATGAGATGCACAAGCGCGGCGAGCTCCTGTTCCCCGCGATTAATGTCAACGACAGCGTCACCAAGTCCAAGTTCGACAATCTCTACGGCTGCCGCGAGAGCCTGGTCGACGGCATCCGACGCGCCACGGACGTGATGATGGCGGGTAAGATCGCGGTCGTCGCGGGCTTCGGTGATGTCGGCAAGGGATCGGCTGCCAGCCTGAGGAACGCGGGTGCTCGCGTGCTCGTCACCGAGATCGACCCGATCTGCGCGCTCCAGGCCGCGATGGAGGGTTACGAGGTCACGACGATGGAGGACGCGGCGCCACGCGGCGACATCTTCGTCACCGCGACCGGCAATGTCGACGTCATCACGGTCGACCATATGCGGCACATGAAAGACCGCGCCATCGTCTGCAACATCGGCCACTTCGATAGCGAGATCCAGGTGGCCGGCCTCAAGAACATGAAGTGGCTGCCGGTGAAGCCGCAGGTCGACGAGGTCGAGTTCCCCGACGGCAAGCGCATCATTCTTCTGGCCCAGGGGCGGCTCGTGAACCTGGGCTGCGCCACCGGCCATCCGAGCTTCGTGATGTCCGCGTCGTTCACCAACCAGACCCTCGCGCAGATCGAGATCTGGGCGAACCCTGGCAAGTACGAGCCCAAGGTCTACACGCTTCCGAAGAAGCTCGACGAGAAGGTGGCGGCACTCCACCTCGAGAAGATCGGCGTCAAGCTCACGCGCTTGAGCAACAAGCAGGCAACCTACATCGGTGTAGGGGCCGAGGGGCCGTTCAAGCCGGAGCACTATCGCTACTGAGCGGGACAGAGGGCGTCCGGCGGCTGCACCTCGCCGATCTTGCGGCCACCCACGGGCTGGCGGCGAGGCTGGCAGGACTCCTCCGGCCGGGCGACATCGTCCTGCTCGAGGGCGAGCTCGGTGCCGGCAAGACCGAGCTGGCGCGGGCGCTCGTGCAGGCGCGGGCCGGCCGTCCGGTCGAGGTACCGAGCCCGACCTTCACCCTCGTGCAGCTCTACGAGCTCCCCGACCTTCGCCTCGCCCATGCGGACCTCTACCGCCTGGACGGCCCGGAGGAGCTGGACGAGCTGGGCCTGGATGAGGCTCTCGAGGCGGGTGCTCTTCTTATCGAGTGGCCGGATCGTGCTGCCGGCGCCTTCGCGGGCGAACGGCTCACGATCCGCCTCCGCGGTCCCCTCCCCGGCGAGCCCGAGGCCCGCACGGCCGAGCTCATCCCCACGCCGGGCTGGGATCGTCGGCTCGCGGAGGCGGGGCTGTGACAGAGCGCGACGAGGCCATTCTGGTCTTTCTCGATCGCGCCGGCTGGGGCCAGGCGCCTCGCCGCCCGGTCGCCGCTGACTGGTCCACGCGCCGCTACGAGCGCCTCGCGATGGATGATCGTACGGCGATCCTGATGGACGCGGACGGCGTTTCTCTCGACGCCTTCGTGCGCATCGATCGCTGGCTTCGCGCGCAGTGCCTTCATGCCCCGGCAATCCTGGCCGAGGATGCAACGGCGGGCCTGCTGCTGCTCGAGGATCTGGGCGACGATCTGGTGGCGCGAGCTATCGCCCGTGGCGCCGACGAGCGGCTTCTCTACGAGCTGGCACTGGCGGCTATCCTGCGCTTCCAGGAGCCGCCGCCGCCAGCCTTCCTGCCGCCCATGACCGATGCGGTGCTGCTCGGGCTGCTCGACCTCTTCCTCGATCTCGAGGAGGTCTCGCTCACCGACGCCTTGCGCCAGGAGTTCGCATCCGTCTGGACCGGGCTCCTGCCGCTTGCCCGCCTGGGTGGCGAGGTTTTCGTCCATCGCGACTATCATGCCGAGAACCTGCTCTGGCTGCCGGAGGAGCGCGGTCTGCAGCGGCTGGGCGTCATCGACTTTCAGGACGCGTTCGTCGGACCCGCCCTCTATGACCTGGTCTCGCTCGTCCATGACGCGCGCCGGGACCTCGACCCGGCCGTCGCCCGGGCCGTCGTCGAGGCCTATCTCTCGGCACGGCCGGGCCTGGACGCCGAGAGGCTGCCCGAGGCGATGGCCATTCTCTCCGCCCAGCGCGCCATGCGGATCTTGGGCGTGGCGGGGCGGTTGGTCCGGGTGCAGGGAAGGCGTCTTCCCGAAGCCCTGATCGCCCGCGTCGAGGGCCATCTCCGCTCGGCCCTGCTGCATCCCACGCTCGGGCCACTGCGAGACTGGTGTGGGGAAGCCTACCCGCGGGCCGTCGTCTCCCGCTAGAGTGCACCGATGGCTGGCGTTCTCACCATTCCGGCGCATCGTCCCTTCCTGGACGATCTGGCCGAGGGGCTGATGCGCGAGGGGCCGCAACGCCTCGCCGATCATCTTGTCCTCCTGCCCAGTCGCCGCGCCTGCATCGCTCTCAGGGACACCTTCCTTCGTCTGGGTGACGGCCGTCCGATGCTGCTGCCACGGCTGGCGCCCGTCGGCGATCTCGACGCCGACGACCTGTCGCTCGACCCGGTGAGTGAGCTTGCGATCCCGCCGGCCCTGCCGGAGGTTCGCCGTCAGCTTCTTCTCACGCGCCTCCTGGCGGCACGGCTCGCCGCCGAGACCCAGGGCGAGGCGCTGTACAACCAGGCCGTCCGCCTGGCCGGCGAGCTTGCCGCCTTTCTGGACGAGATGCAGACCGAGGAGGTCGGGCTCGACAGGCTCGAGGGCCTCGTGCCGGACGAGCTGGCCGAGCACTGGCAGCGCACGCTGGCGTTTCTGGGCATCCTCCGGGACGCTTGGCCGGCAGTGTTGGCCGAGGAGGGCCGGATCGATGCGGCCTCGCGTCGAAACGCCCTGCTGCACGAGGTGGCGCTCAGCTGGCAGAGGAAGCCGCCGGCGCGACCCGTCGTCGTTGCAGGCGTCGTCGGCAGCGTGCCGGCGGTGGCGAGCCTCTTGGCCGTCATCGCCCGTCTGCCCGAGGGCCGCCTCGTGCTTCCGGCGCTGGACCTAGGCCTCGACGAGGACGGCTGGCTGGGACTTCCGCCCAGTCACCCGCAATGGGCGCTCCGCCGCCTGCTGGGGCTCGTCGGCGCCGAGCGGGGGGAGGTCCGCCTCTGGCCGCGCGGCAGCACGCCCGGAAGCCCGCCTGGGCGGGCGCAGCTTCTTTCCCGCGCGCTCCGGCCGGCGGAGAGCGCCTCGGTCGACACGGCGGCGGCGCTCCCGGCCGGGGCGATGGCGGGGCTCGAGATCGTCGAGGCGCCCGATCACGCGGCCGAGGCACTGCTGATCGCGCTCAGGCTCCGGCACGCGATCGAGACGCCGGGGCGCCGCGTGGCCCTGGTCTCGCCGGACCGCAACCTCGCGCGCCGGGTCGCGGCCGAGCTGACCCGCTGGGGCATTCAAGCCGACGACAGCGCCGGCCGCCCACTCGACCAGACGGCGCCTGGCAGCTTTCTTCTCCTTGCTGCGCACCTTCTCGTCGACGACGCATCGCCCTCCGTGCTGCTCGCCGCGCTGAAGCATCCGCTGGCCGCGGGCGGGATGGGCCAGCGCGCGTTCCGACAGCTTACGCGCTCGCTCGAGCGCCGGCTCCTGCGCGGCCCTCGGCCGCCTGGCGGCATCGCGGGTCTGATCACGCTCCTGAGCGAGCGCAGCGATGAGCCCGAAGGCCTCCGCGCGTTCCTCGAGCGGCTGAAGGGGCTGATGGAGCCGGCACGGCGAGCCTTCGGCGGCGGCGAAGCACCCCTTGCCGCTCTGCTCGAAGCTCACCTTGGCTTTGCAGAAGCCCTCGCAACCGATGAGAATGGCTCGGTGGACGAGCTCTGGGCCCGCGAGGCCGGCGAAGCCGCTCAGCGCTTTCTACTCGCCCTCGCCGAGGCGGCGGGCGACTTCGGCCCGCTGCCGGCCGCGGCCTATCCTGCCGTGCTGGCCGTGCTGATGGCGCGCGAGGGCGTACGGCCGCGGGCGCCCGGCCATCCCCGCATCGCCATCCTAGGGCAGCTTGAGAGCCGGCTCGTGCAGGCCGATCTGGTCGTGCTGGGCGGCCTGAATGAGGGTGCCTGGCCGCCGCAGGTGGATTCGGGGCCGTGGCTCAACCGGCGCATGCGGGCGCAGCTTGGCCTGCCGCCGGTCGAGCAGCGCCTGGGCATCGCCGCGCACGATTTCGTCACGGCCGCGGTCTCACCGGAGGTCGTGCTGAGCCGGGCGCGCAAAGACCATGCCGGCGCGCCCACGACACCGTCCCGCTGGCTGGCACGGCTGCAGGCGCTCCTGCGCGCGGCCGGCCGCGAGACGGCGGTCGCGTCCTCGCCCGAATGGTCCGGCTGGGCCCGACGCCTTGACGAGCCGCGGGAGCCAGGCTGGCCTCATCCCATCCGGGCCCCAGAGCCGCGCCCGCCGCGTGCTGCGCGGCCCCGCGAGCTCTGGGCCACGGATGTCGAAGCGCTGATGCGCAATCCCTACGGCGTCTATGCCCGGCGGATCCTTCGGCTGAGGGAGCTCGAGCCTATCGATGCCGATCCGGGTGCGGCCGAGCGCGGCCAGATTATCCATGCCGCCCTGCAGAGCTTTGTTCAGAAATGGCCCGGCGAGCTGCCGGCCGAGCCGCTGGCCGCCCTGCTCGAGACGGGAAGGGAGCTCTTCGCCGCGCGCGAGCACCGCCCGCAGGTCATGGCGATCTGGTGGCCGCGCTTTGTGCGTATCGCCGAGTGGCTGGCCAGGACGGAGGAGGAGCGGCGCGCAGGGCTGCTCCGGGTGATGGCCGAGCTCGAGGGCAGCCTCGAGCTGGCCCCCCAGGGCGGCGCCTTCCGCATCCGCGCCCGCGCCGACCGGATCGAGATCGGCCGTGACGGCAGCGTCGCCATCGTCGACTACAAGACCGGCAATCTCCCCGCCCCCGGCCAGGTCGAGCGCGGGATCTCGCCGCAGATGCCGATCGAGGGACTGATCGCGGCCGGCGGCGGCTTCGCCGGCATCCCGGCGCAGGATCCGGCGGGCCTTGTCTACTGGCAGCTCAAGGGCGGCGAGCCTTCCGGCGACGAGCGGCCCGCCGCGGGCGTCAGGGCCGATCTCGCCGTCATTCTCGCGCAAGCGCGCGAGGGCCTCCTGCGCCTGATCGAGCATTTTGATCGTCCAGAGACGGCCTATGTGGCCGTGCCACGTCCCGAGATCGCGCCCTTCCACGACCCTTACGAGCATTTGGCCCGCGTCGCCGAGTGGCGGAGCAGCGAGCGATGAGCGCCGGCGGGATTGTCCAGGCGGGCCCCACCTCGGCGCAGCGGCGCGCGGCCGATCCTTCCCGCTCTGTCTGGGTCACGGCCAATGCCGGCACCGGCAAGACGCGCGTCCTGGCCGACCGCGTGCTGCGGCTCCTGCTCGAAGGGGCCGAGCCCGAGAGCATCCTCTGCATCACCTTCACGAAGGCCGCCGCGACGGAGATGGTGGCGCGCATCGAGCGCCGCCTCGCCGCCTGGGCAACGGCCTCGGACGAGGAAGATCTCGCGCGGGAGATCGAAGATCTAACGGGTGCCACGCCCGACCCGCAGCGGGTCGCAACAGCGCGACGGCTCTTCACGCGCGTGCTCGACCTGCCGCGTGGGCTGGGCGTCATGACGATCCACGCCTTTTGCGGCACGCTCTTGCGCCGCTTTCCGCTCGAGGCGGAGGTGGCGCCGCATTTCGAGACCATCGACGAGCGCACCGCCGCCGAGCTGATGGCCGAGGCGCGGGAGGCGGTGCTGGCGGCGGCGCGCGACGCGACGACGCCGCTGGGCCGCGCGGTCGAGATTCTGACCGTCACGCTCGCCGAGACCACGCTCGTCGAGGCCCTCTCGGAGATCATGGGCCAGCGGGTCCGTCTGCTGCGCACCGTCGAGCGGCATGGCGGGATAGCGGGGCTGCTCGATTCCATCGATGACGCGCTGGGTGCTCCTCGGGGCGTCACGCCGCACCAGCTCGTCGAGCGCGCCTGCGCGGACGGCGTCTACGATGCGCGAGCGCTGGTCGACGCCGCCAACGACCTCGTTCGCGGCAGCGCCACCGACCAGGATCGGGGGCGGCGCGTCCTGGCATGGCTGAACGCCGCCCCCGATGACCGGGTCCGCCTGTTCGAGACCCACTGCCGCTGCTTCCTCAAGGCCGACGGCGACGGCCTTGCCCGGCTGGCCACGAAGCAGGTTCCCGAGATCGCCGTTCGCGCGCTCGTCGCCGAGCAGGCCCGGCTGCTGGCCGTGCGGGATGACCTGAAGCGGCTTCAGATCGCGCTCCGCACGCGAGCGCTGCTCATCGCGGGCCTTGCGGTCGTCGAGGCCTACGAGGCGCGCAAGCGCCGAGAAGCGGCTCTCGACTACAACGACCTCATCGAGCGCACGAGGAGGCTGCTCGCAGCACCGGGTCAAGCTCAATGGGTACTCTACAAGCTCGACCAGCGGATCGACCATGTGCTCGTCGACGAGGCCCAGGACACGAGCCCGGAGCAGTGGGAGATCGTCGAGCGCCTGACCGCGGAGTTCTTCGCGGGCAAAGGATCGGCGCAGCGGCCACGCACCGTCTTCGTGGTCGGCGACGAGAAGCAGTCGATCTACAGCTTCCAGGGTGCGGATCTCGGCAATCTCAGACGGGTCCGCGCCCGGCTCGAGGGTGCCGCCCAAGGTGCCGGGGCACCGCTCCATGCGGAGGCGCTCGAGATCTCGTTCCGCTCGGTCCCGGCAGTGCTGAGGCTCGTCGACGGCGTCCTGGCCGAGCCGGAGGCGCAGGCAGGCGTGGTCGAGGGGAGCGCCGTTCTTCGGCACGAGACGAGCCGAGTGGACGAGGCGGGCCTGGTCGAGCTATGGCCCCTGGCCCAGCCGGCGGAGGCCGAGGCCGATCCCGAGCCTTGGGCCTTGCCGGACCTGCCGCGGCCATCGGATGACCCTGCCAAGCGGGTCGCCACCGCCATCGCCCAGACGGTCCAGGGCTGGCTGCAGGCACGCGAGATTCTCGAGAGCGCCGGCCGCCCCATCCGCGCCGGTGACGTCTTGATCCTTCTCTCCCGCCGCGGGGCGATGCAGGAGCTGCTGATCCGGACGCTGAAGCGCACCGGCGTGCCGGTGGCGGGCGCCGATCGGCTGGCGCTCACCGACCATATCGCGGTGAAGGATCTGATGGCCCTCGGCCGGGCGCTTCTTCTACCCGAGGACGACCTCACCTTCGCCTGCCTGCTCAAGAGTCCGCTGGTCGGCCTGGACGAGGAGGCGCTCTTCGAACTCGCCTGGAATCGCGGGGCCTCGAGCCTGATCGAGCGGCTGCGCGCCGGCGCCGCGGCCCGACCCGAGCGATTCGGCGTCGCCTACGAGCGCATCCGCGGCTGGCTGCAGCGGGCCGACTTCATGCCGCCTTTCGAGCTTTTCTGCCGCGTTCTGGGCGAGGAGCGAGGCCGTGAGCGCCTGCTCGCCCGCCTGGGCCCCGATGCGGCGGAGCCGATCGAGGCCTTTCTCGGCCAAGCCCTCGCCTATGAGCAGGGACATCCCTCGTCGCTCGAGGGCTTCATGCACTGGCTCGATCTAGGCGACCAGCAGCTCAAGCGCGATCCCGAGCAGGCGGCGGACGCGGTGCGGGTGGTGACGGTGCACGGGGCGAAGGGGCTGGAGGCGCCGATCGTCATCCTGGCGGACGCCGGGCCACAGGGCCGACCGCCGAGCGGCCGGCTGCTCTGGCATCAGGGGCTCGAGCTGCCGTTCTGGCGCGCGCCCAAAGCCGAGCGCGACCCGCTTACCGAGGAGGCTGCAAGGAACGAGGCGGACCGGCTGGCCGAGGAGCGCTCGCGCCTGCTCTACGTGGCCCTGACGCGCGCGCGCGATCGGCTCTATGTGGCCGGCTGGCAGAGCAAGCGCGAAGGCAAGGACGCCTGCTGGCACCAGATCGTCGGACGGTCGATGGCCGGGCTGAGCGGTGTCGTGACCGAGGAGCGGGCGCTCGGCCCCGAGCTTTCCGGCGAGGTGCTCAGCCTCCGCAGCGGGACGCCGGCTGACCTCTTGGCAGGCTCGGACGTGCAGCAGGAAGCTGAAGGTGCCCTGCCCTCATGGGCGCTCCAGCCTGCCGGTCCGGAGACGGTTCCTCCGCGGCCGCTCGCGCCCTCGCGTCTGGGCGACGAGCCGCCCGTGGCCTCCCCGGTGGGCCCCGACGCCGCTCGCCGTGCCCGCGTGGGCATCCTCGTCCACAAGCTCCTGGAGCTGCTGCCCGAGGCGGCGGCATCGGAGCGATCGGCACTCGCGGAGGCATGGCTCGCGCGGACCGCACCCGAGCTTTCGGCTGTCGAGCGCGATGCCCTCGTGCGGCAGGTGTTGCAGGTCATCGAGCGGCCGGATCTCGCCAGCATCTTCGGCCCAGGCTCGCTCGCCGAGCAGTCGATCGCCGGGCTCGTAGGCGGGGTCGCTATCAGTGGGCAGATCGATCGGCTGGCTGTCGGCCCCGACACCGTCATCGCCGTCGACTTCAAGTCGGGCCGCGGCGCACCTGCCCGGCCAGAGGCGATCCCCAGGCTCTATGTTCGCCAGATGGCGGCCTACCGCGCCCTGCTGACAGCCCTCTATCCGGACCGTGCGATACGCTGCGGACTGGTCTGGACAGCCAGCGGAGAGGTCACCTGGCTGCCAGACGAGCTCATTGGCAGGGATGCGTTGCGCATGGAGGATACTGCATTGCGGGGGCGCGCTTCTGGGGACGCTCCTTGACGCCCCAAAAGCGATACCCATAAAGTCATGACGCACGCTCGCGGCGTGCAGCCGCCAGCGACCAGCACGGGGATTACCCATGGCCATCATCAAGACCTCCGACACCTCCTTCGAGAAGGACGTGCTGAAGGCCGAGAAGCCGGTCATCGTCGATTTTTGGGCCGAGTGGTGCGGCCCCTGCAAGATGATCGCCCCGCACCTCGAGGAGCTCGAGAAGGAGCTCGGCGACAAGGTGCAGGTCGTGAAGGTCAACATCGACGACAATCCGCTGACGCCGACCAAGTATGGCGTGCGCGGCATCCCGACACTCATGCTCTTCAAGAGCGGCACGGTCGCCGCAACCAAGGTCGGCGCCCTGCCGAAGCGGCAGCTCGTCGAATGGGTCCAGGAGAGCATCTGACCCCTATCCGCTGACCGGCCGACAGTGCCGGCCGGTAGCAGCTGAAAGCAGCACCGCGAGAGGCCCCGCCACCAAGCGAAAGGTGGCGGGGCCTCTCGTCGTGTGCGCAGCCGCTCGTTGTCGTCGGCGCGGCGACGGTCTGTCGTCGACGGGGTGGTCGCGCCGGGCGTATGCGATGCCATCTAATGCCGGAAGGCCCGCGATGATGGGCCCGATCCGGAGAGATCGATGGACCACGCCATTCCTTCGACGATGCAGCTGGGCTCGGTGTGCCTCACCGTGGCTGACCTCGAGCGCGAGGTGGCCTTCTACGCCGGCCCGATCGGGCTCGAGCTGATCGAGCGCGCGGGCGACCGGGCACGGCTTGGCATGGACGGCCGGCCGATCGTCGAGCTGGTGTCGGACCCGCGGGCCGAGCGCGACCCGACCGCGGCCGGCCTCTATCACTTGGCGATCCTGGTGCCGACGCGGGCAGCGCTCGGACAGGCCCTGCTGCGGCTGGACCGCCATGGCGTCCAGCTGACCGGCGCCGCCGACCACCGGGTGAGCGAGGCGGTCTATCTCAACGATCCGGAAGGCAACGGTATCGAGATCTATCGCGACCGGGAGCGCGCCTCGTGGCTGCAGGACGGCCACATCGTGATGAGCAACACGCGCCTCGACTTCCCGGGTATCATCGTCGAGGGCGAGGCCGCGGGCCCGGCGGAGGTGATGCCCTCCGGCACCTCTTTGGGCCACATGCATCTGGAGACGCAGGACCTGCCCGCTACCCGCGACTTCTATGTGGATCGCCTCGGCTTCGATCTGATCGTGGACTGGCGCCAGGCCCTCTTCATGAGCGTGGGCGGCTACCACCACCACCTGGGCGCCAATGTCTGGGAAGGCCGCAGCCGCCCGCGGCGTCAGGGCGAGCGCCTGCTCGGGCTCAGGCACTACACAATGCTGCTCGATGATGCGGACGCGGTGAACCGGGCGGGGGATGCCCTGCACGCTCCACGAGACGCCGACGGCGCGGTGCTGCTCGGCGACCCCTCGGGAATCGAGGTGCGGATCGCGGCCTAACGGCCGGCCGCCAGCGCCTCGGCCCTGATCTCAGAGAGCGAGGCGCGCGGCGTGAGCGCCTCGGGGTCGACCCGAACCTCGATCAGCGCGGGACCCTTCTGCGCCTGGGCCTCGGCGAAGGCGGCTGCAAAGTCGGCCGTCCGCGTCACGGTGGCACCGAAGGCGCCATAGGCCCGTGCCAGCGCCGCGAAGTCGGGGTTGGCGATCTCGGTGCCGAGGACGCGCGTCGGGAACTCGCGCTCCTGGTGCATCCGGATCGTCCCGTACATGCCATTGTTGACGACGATCACGGTGAGCCTGAGGCCGTGCTGGACGGCCGTCGCCATCTCCTGGCCGGTCATCATGAAGCAGCCGTCGCCAGCGAAGCACACGACGGGTCGATCCGGGTGAACGAGGGCCGCTGCGACCGCGGCCGGCAGCCCGTAGCCCATCGAGCCCGAGCAGGGCGCCAGCTGCGTCTTGAACCCGCGATAGCTGTAAAAGCGGTTGACCCAGACGCAGTAGTTGCCGGCACCGTTGGTAACGATGGCCTCGGCCGGCAGCGTTGCCCGCAGCTGCTTGATGATCTCGCCCATCTGGACGTCGCCGGGCACGGCCTTGGGCTCGCGCCAAGCGAGGTAGGACTGTCGCATCGCCGCCGTGTCCTCGGCCCACGGCCGGCGCTCCAGCGCCGGCATCGCCGCCAGCGCCTTGGCGAAGGCGGTCATGCCCGTGAGGATCGGCAGATCCGGCTCGTAGATCCGGCCCAGCTCCTCGGGATCGTTGTGGACATGGACAAAGCGCTGCGTTGGTCTCGGGATCTCCAGGAGAGAGAAGCCCTGCGTGGTCATCTCGGAGAGCCGGGAGCCCACCACGATCAAAAGGTCGGCCGTCTTGATGCGCTCGACCAGCTTCGGGTTCGGGCCGATCGCGATATCGCCCACATAGCAGCGATGCTCGTTGTCGAGCAGGTCCTGGCGCCGGAAGCCGCAGGCGATCGGGAGGTCGGTGGTCTCGGCGAGCTGCCTGATCGCGGTCACGCCGTCGGCGCTCCAGCCGCCACCGCCCAGGATCACCATCGGCCGCTCGGCACGCTCCAGCATCTGCCGCAGGCGCGCAAGGTCCTCGGCACCGGGATGTGCCTCGACCCGCCTGTAGGGCCGCCCGTCCTCGACTGCCGCCCGGTCCATCAGCATGTCCTCGGGCAAGGCCAGCACGACGGGACCGGGCCGGCCCGCCGTTGCGGTCATGAAGGCACGGTGGACGAGCTCGGGAATGCGGTCGACGCTATCGATCTCGGCGACCCATTTGGCGATTCCGCCGAACATCTGCCGGTAATTGACCTCCTGGAACGTGTCGCGCTCCACGCTGCCGCGGTCGATCTGACCGATGAAGAGGATCATCGGCGTGCTGTCTTGCTGGGCTATGTGCACGCCGGCGCTGGCGTTGGTGGCGCCAGGGCCGCGCGTCACGAAGGCGATGCCCGGCCGGCCCGTGAGCTTGCCAAAAGCCTCGGCAGCCATCGCAACGCCGCCCTCCTGGCGGCAGATGACGTAGCGGATCTCGGGCGCGTCGTAGAGCGCGTCCAGAACGGCAAGATAGCTCTCGCCCGGCACGCCGAAGCAGAGGTCGACGCCATGAATGCGAAGCTGATCGACGAGGATCTGGCCGCCGCGCCGCCGGTTGTCGCTCATCCGCCTCGCTCCTTCCGATCTGCCCGTGCCGCCGTCGCGACCGTCGCGGCTTAGCCGGATTTGCCGGCGGTGTGTAGGGCCGAACGCGCACGGCCGCTGGCGCCGCAAAGCGAGGGCGCGACGGACGCTCGGACGAGATACCGACAACGTACCCCTTCACGTGACGACTGCCTCGTCTCCTGCTACCTTCACGTGAAAATCTGGTGGCGGCGCGTTGGCTGCCGAGCGGTGCCGAGGGGGGATGGCGACGACGCAGCTGGATCAGGCGCCGGGCGGGCATCGCAAGGGCGGTAAATCGGAAGAGATGGCGCTCGCGTGGCCCCTGGCGGCGCTGGTGGTCCTAGCCATCGCGACCTTGTGGGGCTCGCTCTGGTTCGGCAGCTCGCAGCTCGACAGGAGCCAACGCGCTGTCGAGCTGCGGATCGTCACGGCGCAGATGAACGACGGCCTCGCCGACCTCGCCCGCAGCGTCACTGATTCCGCGTGGTGGAACGACGCCTATCGGCGGCTAGCTGGAACGGTGGACGTGGACTGGGCCGATCGTAACATCGGCCCCTATCTCTACAACGTGCACGGCATCGACCTGTCGACCGTGGTCTCGCCGAACGGACAGGTGCTCTACGCCCGCTTGGAGGGCCAGCCCAGCTCCAGCGACGAGCTCGGCCCGGCTCTTCAGATGCTCGTGGAGCGGGCGGGCGGCGACAGCGAACACGGCGTCGTGCCAGCCAAGGCTTTCATACGACACGCCTCGACCATCTACGAGGTCGCGGTCTCGCCGATCCTCCCAGAGGAGGACACCCAACCTCCGGTGAGCGCAGCGGGCGCAAATCGGCTGGTCCTCGCGCGGCGGATAGACGCCCGGCTGCTGCTTTCGCTCGCGAACAGCTACGCCATCGATGACCCCGTCGTCGCGGAGAGCCCTCTCCCGAGCCGCGAGATGCTGCCATTGCCCGGCCCGGACGGTACGGCGGTCGGCTATCTCGCGTGGCGGGCCAGCCGACCCGGCAGGATTCTCCGCCGCTGGACGGCGCCAGCGCTGCTCGCCGCGCTCGGTGTCTTCGGCCTCTTCGCCTGGCTCACCTTGCACAATCTGCGGCGCACCGCCGCCCTTTGGGCCGCCCACGAGGCAGCGATACGACGCAGTGCTGAGCGCGAGCGTCTCGAGAAGGCGCAGCATGCGTTCGTCGCGACGGTCAGTCACGAACTTCGCACCCCCCTCACCGCGATCGACGGATCGCTGGCACTCGTCGACAGCGGAGCTGTCGGCACCCTGCCTGACAAGGCGCGGCAGCTCGTAGCGATCGCACGGCGCAACAGCCGGCGGCTCGTCGCGCTGGTCAACGACATCCTCGACATCGAGCGGCTCGAGGCAGGGCTCGTCGAGCTTGAGCTCGCTGCCATCGATCTCCGGCGTCTCGCAGAGCAGAGCGTCGAGATCAATCAACCCTACGCGGCACGCACTGGCACCAGGCTCGAGCTGGTGGCTGGACTCGATCGACCGCAGGTCTGGGGAGATGCCGACCGCGTCGTCCAGGTTCTCACAAATCTCCTCAGCAACGCCGTCAAATACTCGCCGCCCGGCTCGCTCGTCCGAGTAGCGGTGCGACAGCGCGAGGGTCGGGCGCGAGTCGAGGTCACCGACCAGGGACCGGGCATAGCGCCCGACTTCCGGGAGCGCCTGTTCCAGCGCTTCTCGCGGGCTAGCGACGAGCTGGCACGCCGTGCTGGTGGCTCGGGGCTGGGTCTCTATATCGCCCGCGTGCTTGTCGAGCGTCAGGGTGGCAGCATCGGTGTCGATTCCACGCCGGGCAAAGGCTCGACATTCTGGTTCGAGATACCCCTGCTCACGGCCAAGGCACCGGCCACCGAGATCCGCAGCGCGACCGCCGCCGTGGGCGTCTGACAAGTCTTCGAGACTGCTCCCGCGGAAGGCCCGCCCCGAGCCCTGTGCGACGACCGGTTCTGGAACTATGGGGTGGCTCGAGCCTATATGAGGGCAAGCGTTACGGTCGAGGGGGCGATGACGGGATCGAGCTTGGAGCTTCTCTACGGCAAGGGCACGATCGAGCTGCGCCTGCCAGACAGCGCGCGTCCGTCTGTCATCCGCAAGCGGCCGATGCCGCTGCTGCCCAGGCCCGAGGAGGCGATCGCCCTGGCCTTGGCACGGCCGCTCGGCACGCCACCTCTCGCGGAGCGCGCCCGGGGTTGCCGGAGCGCCTGCATCCTCATCTGCGACATCACCCGGCCCGTGCCCAACGGCCTCTTTCTCCGGCCGCTGGTTCAGCTGCTGCTCGACGCCGGAGTCCCTCGCGAGGGCATCCGCGTCGTCGTCGCGACCGGCCTCCACCGCCCCAACGAGGGCGAGGAGCTGAACGAGCTGGTCGGTGACCCTTGGGTGATGGAAACGGTCGCCGTCGAGAACCACGTGGCCACCGACGACGAGGCGCATGTCGATCTCGGCCGCACGCCGCGCGGCACGGTCGTGCGGCTCGACCGACGCTTCGTGGAGGCCGACCTCAAGATCGCCACAGGCCTTGTCGAGCCGCACTTCATGGCCGGCTGGTCCGGCGGGCGAAAGGTGATCGCACCCGGCGTGGCCCATGCCGAGACGATCACGACGTTCCACAACAGCCGCTTCATGAGCCACCCCCGCGCCGCCAACTGCGTGCTGGATGGCAACCCTCTGCACGAGGAGCAGCTCGCCATCGTCGACATGATCGGCGGTGCCATGGCCCTCAACACGGTGATCGACGAGGAGCGCCGCCTCGCCTTCGTCAATTTCGGCGAGATCAAGGCGAGCCATCTGGCCACGGTCGACTTCGTGCGTGACTACGCCGAGGTGAGAGTGCCGCGCCGCTTCAGGACTGTCGTCACGAGCGCCGCCGGCTATCCGCTCGACAAGACGTATTATCAGACAGTCAAAGGCATGGTGGGGCCACT
The DNA here is from genome assembly GCA_963735065.1 of uncultured Alphaproteobacteria bacterium. GTDB lineage: Bacteria > Pseudomonadota > Alphaproteobacteria > Geminicoccales > Geminicoccaceae > CAVTJL01. The sequence continues at coordinate 789,643 of CAVTJL010000004.1, forward strand.
CGACATTCTCGAGCCCGGTGGCGATCTGATCATCGCCTCTGCCTGCTCCGAGGGCATGGGCTCCAGGCACTATGTCGAGGCACAGCGCCGGCTGGTCGATCTCGGTGTCGAGGGCTTCTGGGGCAGCATCAAGGACAAGCCGCACGCGGCCATCGACGAGTGGCAGACCCAGATGCAGCTGAAGCCTATGCGGGTGGGGACGGTGAGGCTCCACAGCGACGGGCTCTCGGCCGAGGATCTGGCGCTCACCGGGGTCGAGCCGGCGCCGTCGCTCGAGGCCGCGATCGCCGACAGCATCCGCCGCCACGGCGATCCCGACGTGGCCGTCGTCCCGGAAGGCCCCTACGTCGTGCCCGTTCATGCCGCCTGAGACCGTGGATCACATCCATCTGGATCCGGTGGGCGGAATTGCGGGGGACATGTTCGCCGCGGCGCTGTGCCATGCCCGGCCGGACCTCGAGCCCGGTCTGTTGCGCGCGCTGGGCGAGGTGGGGATGCCCGAGAATGTGCGCCCGGGGTTCGCCGAGGATCGCCGGGGCGGCATGGCCGGCCGCCGCTTCACTGTGGAAGTGGAGCATGGTCGTCATCACCACCACCACGGGCAGGCGAGCGGCACCTTCGCCGCAATCCGCGACCGGCTGCGGACCAGCGGCCTCAACGAGGTCGCGAGGGAACGCGCCATCGCGATCCTGACCCTCCTGGCCGAGGCCGAGGCGCAGATCCACGGCGTGCCGGTCGAGACGGTGCACTTCCACGAGCTGGCCGACTGGGACTCCATCGCCGATGTCGTCGCTGCCGCTTGGCTGATCGAGGCGCTGGGGCGGCCCTCCTGGTCGGTCGGCCCTTTGCCGCTGGGCGGCGGGCGTGTGCGTGCGGCCCATGGCAGCCTGCCGGTGCCGGCACCCGCCACCGCCTTGCTGCTCGAGGGTCTGTCCGTCGTGGACGACGGCATCGGCGGCGAGAGGGTGACGCCGACGGGCGCCGCGATCGTTCGGCACCTGGCCCCAAGGCCGCGGCCGTCCGGGCGTCCGCTCAGGCTCGTCGCGACCGGCCATGGCCTGGGAACCCGCGAGATCCATGGCCTGCCCAACATGCTCCGCGCCCTGCTTCTCACCGACGACGAGACGGCGGCGATCGGCACCGACCGGGTCGGCGTGATCCGCTTCGAGATCGACGACCAGACGGCCGAGGATCTGGCGCTCGGCCTCGATCGGGTGCGCGCGCTCCCTGAGGTGCGCGACGTCTGTCAGTGGCCGACCATGGGCAAGCGCGGGCGCATGGGTGCGGCCGTTCAGGTGCTCTGCAAGGCTGAGGCACTCGAGCGTGTCGCCGATGCCTGCCTCGCCGAGACCAGCACGATCGGGCTTCGCCTCGGCATCGAGGCCCGCCGCGTGCTTGATCGCCGGGCCGTGGCAACCACCATCCGGGATGTGCCTTTGGACGTGAAGACCGTGCAGCGGCCAGGCGGTGAGCGAAGCGCAAAAGCGGAGCTCGCCTCGCTCGAGGCGGCGGCGGGCTCGTTCGCCACCCGCGCCCGGCAGCGGCGCGCCGGTGAGGCCCGTGCGCTGGAGGAGGACTCGTGAACGGTGATCTCGCGGCCCTCGAGGCAGCGCTGCGTGACATCGGGCGCCTTGCAGTGGCGGCAAGCGGCGGCGTCGACAGCATGACGCTCGCCGTCGTGGCGGGCCGCACCCTCGGCCGCGACATGGCGGTGTTCCATGCCGTCTCGCCGGCCGTGCCGCCAGAGGCCACGTCCCGCGTGCGGCGCTGGGCGGCGCGGGAGGGCTGGCGTCTCGAGGTCATCGATGCGGGCGAGCTGGACGATCCCGACTATCTGGCCAACCCGGTCAACCGCTGCTTCTTCTGCAAGCGCGACCTCTACGGCACGATCCGCCGCCACACCGAGGGCACCATCGCGTCGGGGACCAACCTCGACGATCTGGGCGACTTCAGGCCGGGCCTGAAGGCCGCAGAGCAGCACGGCGTACGGCACCCCTTCGTCGAGTGTGGGATCGACAAGGCGCGCGTCCGCGCCCTTGCCCGGAGCCTCGCCCTCGACGATCTGGCCGAGCTGCCCGCGGCACCCTGCCTTTCCAGCCGCATCGAGACGGGCATCCCCGTCACCGCGGCCCGCCTGGGCCTCGTGCTCGAGGCCGAGAAGCTGGTCGAGCAGACCGTGGGCCCAGGCACGCTCCGTTGCCGCGTGCTGCCCGCCGGCCTGCGAATCGAGCTCGAGCCTCACCTCCTCGACAGGCTAGACCCGCCGGCACGCGAGGATCTGCAAGGCGCCATCGACCGCCTCCAGCGCCGCCTCGGCCATGCGGGGCCGGTCGAGCTTGCACCCTATCGCCGCGGAAGCGCCTTCAAGCGCGCAGGTGCCGGTGCCGGCTGACCTCGTTTTCGACGCCGACCGGACGGCCCGCATCGGCATCGCCGAGGCGATCCTCTGTGCCAGCAAGAGCACCGCACAGCTCGAGGCCATCGTGGCCGAGCTGGCGGACCGTGAGGCGCCGCTCCTTCTGACCCGCCTCGACGAGGCGCAGCACCGGGACCTCCAGCCCTCGACACGGGCGCTGCTGGACTATGACCCGGTGTCACGCACGGCCTTCCTTGGGCGGGTGCCGGAGCCGCAGCGGCCGGAGCGGGTGGCGATCGTGACCGGCGGCACGGGCGATCTGCCGGTCGCCCTCGAGGCGGCCCGCACGCTGGCCTTCCACGGCGAGGCGGCCCAGCGCCACGTGGACATCGGGGTCGCAGGCCTGTGGCGGCTGCTTGAGCGGCGCGAGATCCTGGCCACCTTCCCCGTCGTCATCGCTGCGGCCGGCATGGAGGGCGCCCTTTTCTCCGTGCTGGGCGGGCTCGTCGGCAGTGCGGTGATCGCCGTGCCGACCTCGATCGGCTACGGCGTCACGGCCGGGGGGACGGCGGCGCTGCATTCGGCCCTGGGCAGCTGCTCGCCCGGCATCATGGCCGTCAATATCGACAACGGCTTCGGCGCTGCCTGCGCCGCGCTGCGGATCCTGCGAGCGCTCGACCGGACCTAGAGGTCGTCGAAAAAGCGCGGGATGGCCACCTCCCTGTTCACATCGACATTGAGGAGAAGGCCGCAGCCGATCAGCACCGTCAGCATGGCGGTGCCCCCATAGGAGATCATCGGCAGGGGCACGCCCACCACGGGGATCATGCCCGTCACCATCGCCACGTTGATGACGACGTAAAGCATCAGGTTGCAGGAGATGCCCATCGCCAGCAGCCGCCCGAACTGGCTCGTCGAGCGCAGGGCGATCACGAAGGCCAGAGCCAGCACCGCCAGGAAGAGGGCGAGGACCACGGAGCCGCCCACAAAGCCCAGCTCCTCACCCAGCATCGTAAAGGCGAAATCGGTCTGCTTCTCGGGCAGGAAGCTCAGCTGCGCCTGGGTGCCGTGAAGATAGCCCATGCCCCAGAAACCACCCGAGCCCAGCGCGATCTTCGACTGGATGATGTGATAGCCGGTGCCCAGCGGGTCCTTCTCGGGGTCGAGGAAAGTGAGGACGCGCTCACGTTGGTAGTCGTGCAGGCGCGACCAGATGACCGGCACGGCAGCGCCGCCACCCAGGCCGACGATGAGGAAGTTCCACAGCCGGACACCGGCCAGGAACAGCATGGCACCGCCCACGGCGAGCAGCATCACGGCCGTGCCGAGATCGGGCTGCTTCAGGACCAGGGCTGCGGGGGCGAGGATCATCAGCACCGGCGGCACGAGACGCAGGGGTCGCCTCACCTCGTCCAGGTGGGCGCCGTGGAAGTAGCGGGCCAGCGCCAGGACCAGCGCGATCTTCATGATCTCGGAGGGCTGAAGCTGGATCGGACCGAGATCGATCCAGCGCTGGGCTCCCTTGCTGATGGCGCCGATGACCTCGACGGCGACGAGCAGCGTCAGAGCCATCCCATAGATGGCGTAGGCGCCCCGGAAGATGAGCCGGATGTCGACCAGCGCCACCACCATCATGATCGCGAGGCCCATCGCGAGACGCACGAGGTGCCGCCACGCCCAGGGCTGGTTGCTGCCGCCGCCCGCCGAGTAGAGCAGCGCGTAACCCACGAGCCCGAGCAGGACCAGCAGCGCCACGAGGGGCCAATGGAGCTGCCTGAGCTTGTCAAGGGAACCGAGCTCTGGCTGGCGGAAGCGGGAGGCGGCCTGCATCTCAGCTGGCCTGGGCGATGGTCGCCGCGCCGGGCGGCCTCGCCGCCGGATCGATCTCGAGGGCCTTCGTCATGATGTCGCGGGCGAGAGGGGCCGCGGCCGAGGCCCCGTGCTCGCCATGCTCGACGACGATCGAGACCGCATAGCGGGGCTGGTCGAACGGCGCGAAGCAGACGAAGAGCGCGTGGTCGCGCTCGGCCCAGGGCACCTCGGCACGGCGCATCCGGCCGGACGCGTCGCGCTGAGCCTTGCTGATGCGACGAACCTGGGCGCTGCCGGTCTTGCCGGCCATCTGGACTCCCGGGATCTGCAGCGCCACGGCCCTCGCGGTGCCCCGCGGGCCGTTCACCACCTCGTACATGCCGCGCAGGACGACATCGAGCGAGGCCTTGCTGACCTTGATTGCCGGCGTTTCTGCGGCCCCCACGTCGATGGCGCGGAGGAGATGCGGCCGCACGGCGCGGGCGCCGTTGCAGAGCCTTGCCGTCATGATCGCAAGCTGGAGCGGGGTTGCCACCACATAGCCCTGCCCGATGCCACAGACGAGCGTCTCGCCCTGCTGCCAGGGCTCCCCGAAGCGCTTGCGCTTCCAGGCGCGGGTCGGGACGAGGCCGGTCCGCTCGCCCGGAAGGTCCATCTCGAGACGCTCGCCGAGCCCGAAGCGCCGTGCCATCTCGGCGATCGCGTCGATGCCGATGCGGCGCGCCAGCTCGTAGAAGAAGACGTCGCAGGACTGTGCGTAGCCCTGAACGAAGCCGATCCGGCCGTGGCCGGACGCCCGCCAGCAGTGGAAGGTGGCGTTGCCGAGCCTCATGTAGCCCGGGCAGACGGTCTCGAAGCTCGGGCTGATACCACCCTCGAGCGCTGCCAGCCCCGTCATCATCTTGAAGGTCGAGCCGGGCGGGTACTGGCCGCGGATGCACCTGTCGACCAAGGGCTTCAGCGGATCGTCGCGCAGGGCCGCCCAGGTGGCCGGGGTGATCGGGCTCGCGAAGAGGTTGGGGTCGTAGCTCGGCACCGAGGCCAGGGCCAGCACGCCGCCCGTGTTGACGTCCACCACGACGGCTGCCGCCGCCTGTCCGCTCGCCAGCCGGTCCATGCAGAACTGCTGCAGCTCGAGATCGAGCGTCAAAGACAGATCCTCGCCCGGCTTGCCGTCCTCGCGGTCGAGCTCGCGGATCTCGCGCCCGACCGCGTTGACCTCGACCCGCGACAGCCCGGCCCGGCCGCGCAGCCTCTTGTCGTAGAAGCGCTCCACGCCGCTCTTGCCGATGCGAAAGTCGGGCAGCTGCAGGAGGGGATCGCTGTCGGCCTCGAGCTCCTCCTTCGTCACCGGGCCCAGATAGCCCAGGACGTGGGCGAGCGTGGCGCCGTCGGGATAGTCGCGGAGCAGCCCCTGATCGAGCAACACGCCCGGCAGGTCCGGGGCGTGAACGGCGATGCGTGCCACCTCGTCCCAGGACAGATCCTCGCGCACCGTGAGGGGCAGGAAGGAGCGCGTGAGGCGGGCCTGGGCGATCACCTCGTCGATGCGGCCCGGCGGCATCGCGATCAGCTCGGCGAGGCGCAGGAGCGTGCTCCTCACGCCCTCGGCCTGCTCGGGCACGAGCCGGACCCTGTAGGTCGGCACATTCGTCGCGATCGGCCTCCCGGCGCTGTCCTGGATGCGTCCGCGGGGTGGGACGAGCAGGCGCTGGTTGACGCGGTTGCTCTCGGCGAGCAGCCGATAGGAGCTGCTCTCCTCGATCTGCAGGTGATAGAGGCGGGCCAAAAGGGCGCCGAACAGGCCCACCTGCACGCCGCCAAGCACGAGCGCCCGGCGCGTGAAGGAGCGGAAGCGGTCAGCCTCTTGGTGCATGGGCCGGCGGCGGCAGGAGGGGCTGGCAGCGCAGCAGGAGCCAGGCGGTCAGCGGGAAGAGCGCGGCCGTGGCCAGGGTCTGCAGCAGGTCGGGGCGGAGGGCGAAGGCGTGGGCCCACCAAAGGCTCGCCAGCGTCCAGCGCAGGGCCGCGATGACCACGGCGATGGCAACACAGCCCGCCCACATCACGCCGAAGGAGGCGGCGAGCGCGGTCCGGTGCGGGGTCAGCACGATCCGGTGGGTCACGAGGAGAACGATGGCCGTCATGCCGAGCGGCAGCCCGGCCAGCAGGTCGAAGACGATCCCGAGAGCGAAGGCGGCGACCGCCGGCATCAGATCCGGCCGGTAGAGCGACCAGAAATAGACCACGCCCAGGGTCATGAAGGGAGCCAGCAGGTGAGAGCTCGAGCCCGGCAGCGGCATGATGTCGATCAGGACCGCGACGAGCCCGGTGAGGAACGGGACGAGGCTGCGGAGCGCCCGTTCCAGCCGCTGGCCGAGGCCGTCGGTCATGGCCGTCTCGCCGCTGCCGGCGGCGGGGGCGAGACGGGCTGTGGCACCGGTTGCGCCACCGCCTGGGCCGCGGCGCCGCTGCCCTGGGCAACCGGCGGCGCCGCTACCGCCGGGTCGTCCTCGGGGCGCGCTACGGGCCGGTACGCGAGGACCGCCACATAGTCGAGGCGGTCCCAGTCGACGAAGGGGGTGACGACCACGTCCTTGCCATCGATGCGCGAGATCACGCCGATCGGCAGGCCCGGAGGCAGGACGCCGCCGCGGCCCGAGGTGAGCACCCGGTCGCCCACGTGGAAGGCGGGGCTGAGCGGCAGGAAGCGCAGGGTGGGCAGGCCGTCATTGGTGCCCTCGAGGATGGCCGCGTCGCGCGAGCGGTCGACGATGGCCGGGATCTGCGAGTTGAGGTCGGTCAGCAGCAGGACCCGGGCGCTCCGGCGGCCGACCGCGATGACCCGGCCGACGAGGCCGAGCTCGTTGGCGACCGCCATGCCCTTGGCGACGCCGCGGTCCTCGCCGGCGTCGATGAGCACCGTCCGCACGAACGGGCCGCCGCTGTCGGCCACGACCCGCGCCGTGGTCCAGATCGGCGCCTGCTCGAGGCGCGGCATGCGCAGGAGCTGCCGCAGGGCCGCGTTTTGGACCTCGAGGCGGATCGCCTCGGCCTGCCAGCGCAACAGGCGGTCCGTCTCGGCACGGAGCCGGGCGTTCTCGTCCCGCAGCGCCATCATGGCACCCACCTGGTCTGCCGCGTTCCGCATCGCCGCCACGGGCCGGCGCACCGCGTCCAGCACGGGCACCACCGCATCATCCACGCGGTCGGTGAGATAGGCTATCGCACGGATGTCGGCCTTGGTCAGGACGAGCAGGACGACGGAAACGGTCAAGAGCGCGGCGAAGCTGTACCGATCGATCCAGTGACGGATCGCCAGGACGAGGCGCGGCCATGAACCGGGTCGTTGCCTGACCACCGCACATCCAGCCCAACCGGAGCCCCGATCAGGGGCCCGAAGGTTCTTGTTCCAGCCATCGCCAGGCGGGCACCCCTCGGCTCATGCCCCATGGCGACCCCGGCCCAGCATGAGGCGGCCGATCATGCCGCCGCCCTACTATCACCGGTAGAGCGTTAATAGGCCGTGTGCAGCACATTGCGCAATGTGCGCATCTCCTCGAGACAGCGCCCTGTGCCGAGAGCGACACAAGTGAGCGGCTGGTCGGCGAGGCTCACCGGCAGGCCGGTGGCGTGCCGCAGCACGAAGTCGAGATTGCCCAGCAGCGCCCCGCCGCCGGTGAGCACGATGCCCTTGTCGACGATGTCGGCGGACAGCTCGGGCGCTGTGTGCTCGAGCGCCACCTTCACCGCCTCGATGATGGCGGTCACGGGCTCGGCCAGGCTCTCGGCGATCTGGCGCTGGCTGATGACGATCTCCTTCGGCACGCCGTTCATGAGATCGCGGCCCTTGATGTCCATGACCTCGCCCGTGCCGTCCTCGGGCAGGCAGGCCGAGCCGATCCGCTTCTTGACGTTCTCGGCCGTGGCCTCGCCGATCAGGAGATTGTGGTTGCGGCGGACGTAGCTGATGATCGACTCGTCCATCTTGTTGCCGCCCACCCGGATCGAGCGGGCATAGACGATGCCGCCCAGGGAGAGGATGGCGACCTCGGTGGTGCCGCCGCCGATGTCGACCACCATGCTGCCGCTGGGCTCGGTGACCGGCAGCCCTGCCCCGATGGCCGCCGCCATCGGCTCCTCGATCAGGAAGACGCGCCGGGCGCCGGCGCTCTCGGCACTTTCCTGGATGGCGCGGCGCTCCACGGCCGTGGAGCCCGAGGGCACGCAGATGATGACCCGGGGCGTGGCGAAGCTGCGCCTGGGGTGCACCTTCCTGATGAAGTGCTTGATCATCTCCTCGGCGACGTCGAAGTCGGCGATGACGCCGTCGCGCAAGGGGCGGATGGCCTCGATGTTGCCGGGCGTGCGCCCGACCATCTGCTTGGCCTCCTCGCCCACCGCCAGGACCTGCTTGCGGCCCCTGGTGGTGGCGATGGCGACCACCGACGGCTCGTTCAGGACGATGCCGCGGCCCTTCACGTAGACGAGGGTGTTGGCGGTTCCTAGATCGATCGCCATGTCCGCGGAGAACATGCCGAAGAGACGTGCGAACATAGGGTGCTGCTGCTCCAAGCCGCTCCGGACAGACGAAACGGAGAGGCACAAGGCCTCTCCGCTCGTATCCTAGCCCGGCACGCTGACCGCAAGGTTAACGTCGGCTGCAACCACCCTAGAGCTCGCTCAGGCCGATAGAGCGGCCGGGGCGGTTTTCTCGCGTTTGGTTACCAGCTTATTCAGCGCCGCGATATAGGCACGTGCCGAGGCCACCATCGTGTCGGTGTCGGCGGCCTGCCCGTTGACGGTCTTGCCGTGCTCCTCGAGCCGCACGGAAACCACGGCCTGGGCGTCCGTGCCCTCGGTGACGGCGTGGATCTGAAAGAGGGCGAGGCCCGCCTCGTGCGGGAAGAGCTCGCGGATCGTGCGGAAGATCGCATCGACCGGCCCGTCGCCCTCGCTGTGCGCCGACTTCCGCTCGCCGTCGACATCGAGGACGAGATCGGCCTGCGGACGCAGCACCGAGCCGCACTGCACATAGAGGCTCACGAACTTGATGCGCTGCTCGCCGGTCTGGATCTGGTCGTCGACCAGCGCCACCAGATCCTCGTCGAGCACGTCCTTCTTGCGGTCGGCCAGCGTCTTGAAGCGCACGAACGCCTCGTTCAAGGCGTTGTCGCCTAGCGCGAAGCCCAGCTCCTCGAGCTTCTTCTTGAAGGCGTGGCGGCCGGAATGCTTGCCCATGACGAGGCTGGAGCGGACGAGGCCCACATCCTCGGGCCGCATGATCTCGTAGGTCTCGGCATTCTTGAGCACGCCATCCTGGTGGATGCCGCTCTCGTGCGCGAAGGCGTTGGCGCCGACGATGGCCTTATTAGGCTGGACGTTGAAGCCGGTGATGGCCGAGACCAGCCGCGAGGCCTTCATGATGTCCTGTGTGACGATCCGCGTCTTGTAGGGCAGGCGGTCGCTGCGCGTCCGGATGGCCATCACCACCTCCTCGAGGGAGGCGTTGCCGGCACGCTCGCCGATGCCGTTGATGGTGCACTCGACCTGCCGCGCCCCCGCCTGGACGGCGAGCAGGCTGTTGGCGACCGCGAGACCCAGGTCGTTGTGGCAGTGAACGGAGATCACCGCCTTGTCGATGTTGGGCACGTTCTCGCGGATGACGCGGATGAGGTCGGCGAACTCCTCCGGGTAGGAATAGCCCACCGTGTCCGGGATGTTGATCGTCGTCGCCCCGCAGCGGATCGCGCTCTCGATGCAGCGGAAGAGAAAATCGTGCTCCGTGCGCGAGGCGTCCATCCCGCTCCACTCGACATTGTCGGTGTAGCGACGCGCCCGCGTCACGCTGTCGATCACCCGCTCGTGGACCGCCTCTGCGTCGAGCTGGAGCTGGTACTTGCGGTGCAGCGGCGAGGTGCCGATGAAGGTGTGGATACGCGAGCGGGCGGCGGGCTTGACCGCTTCGCCAGCCCGGTCGATGTCGGCGGCGTTGGCGCGGGCGAGCCCGCAGACCACGCTCTCCTTCACGAGCGCGGCGATCTTGCTGACGGCCTCGAAGTCGCCGTCCGAGGCGATCGGGAAGCCCGCCTCGATGACGTCGACGCCCATGTTCTCGAGGACCTTGGCGACCCTGAGCTTCTCCTCGACGTTCATCGAGCAGCCGGGTGCCTGCTCGCCGTCGCGCAGCGTCGTGTCGAAGATCACCACGTGATCGCCGCCCGCTGCGGCGGCCATGGTCTCGGCTACAGGATGTTTGGATTCGGCCATGATGGAGGCTCCCAAGAAAAATCCGGATGTGGCTTCGGCGAGGACGGGACCCCTGAACGCGCGCTGTTTTTGGGCGGGCTCAGGGGCAGCTAAGTCGAAGCGCCAGATCCAGGCTCAGGAGCTCGAGGCCGAGCACGCGCAGCAGCTCGGGGGCCGGACGGCCTCCCGAAACACTGACCTGCGATGTCGGACCCGCGATCGCCATCTCGATCTTCTTGAAGTGACCTCCCACAGTATGTCGACGCCGAGGACGATTTGTAAAGGGATCTGATCCGAAGGCCGTTGTTTTGGCCAGCCGCCGTCACGCCGGGCTGGGGCGCACCGGGCCGAACGGCCCGATCTCATCCGGACCTCAGGAAGCGCCCGGCAGGTCGGGCTGTCCGGTCCTGTCACGCGACTGCTCGAGCTCGTTCGCCACCGCGCTCTTGATCTTTTCCATGTCCTCCGGGGTCAGCTGGTTCAACCAGAACCACGCATCGCCCACCGACTGCTTTTTCAGCGCCCGGTAGGTCGAAAGAAGGGTGACGGTATTGTCGGCGGACTGCTCCGCCGCCGCCGGCTCCGTGCCTTCGAATTCGTTCGTGCACGACGGCTCGGCCGCGACGGATGCCGGCTCGAATTCGTTCGTGCACGCTTCCGCCGCGGCAACCGGCACAGGCTCAGGAGCGCTCGGGGGCGGCGCAGGCTCGGCTGGGAATTCGTTCGTGCAAAGCGCTGTGGCCTCGCCGACCGGCGCTGGCACATCCTCGTCCACCTCGGCCGCGGGCTCGAGCAGCTCGGCCAGACGCGCCTTGCGGTGGCACCAGAAGAGCTCCGTCGCGCGCTTCGTCTCCATCTGCGCGTGGGTGCGGTAGCGCAGCGCCGTCGTCAGCGCTGCGCGCTCCTCGCGGCCGTAGAGGTCGGTGCCGTGGCCGTGGCCCTTCATGCCGGGAAGGTTGCCCGCCATCACCTCGGTCTCGACACGGTCGGCGCGGATCTCCCGCCACATCGCCACGGCGATCGCCTCGACATGGGCCAGACTCGACCGCGTCCTCGGGGCCGTAGGCGGCTCGAATGTCCGAGACGAGCGACGCGAAGTCCTCGGGGTCCTCCTCGGGAAGGAACAAGAAACGCTTGGAGCGGAGGCCGTGCTTGAGGGCGTTCATCGACGAGCGCGCCTTGCCTTCGGGGGTCTTCGGGCCACGTTTTTTGGGTGTGCTGGGGACGGAATCGGGCATGACTGGGCTCCGGTCGAGGGCCGAGGAAAATCGAGAAGCTTATGACGGACAGGGCGGCGCAAGTCAAGGAATACACACCTAGAGATAGGCAGACGGGAGCTCATCCCCCCGCGTCGATGATGCCGGGGGCGGCCTGATGCGGCGCGCAATCGTCGTCGGGGGCTCGCTGGGGGGCATGTCCGCGGCCTGCACCCTTCTCCGCTCGGGATGGGACGTCACGGTGATCGAGCGGACCAGCCGGCGGCTCGAGGGGCGCGGCGCGGGGCTCGGGGTGCATCCGCCGATGCTGCAGGGCCTGCTCGGCGCCGGCGCCAGGGTCGACGGCAGCGTCGGCGTGCCGATCGAGGAGCGCGTCGCCTTCAACAGGGACGGCAGCATCGCCGGCCGGCTGCGCATGCCGCAGCTCTGCACCTCCTGGTCGCGGCTCTACACGCTCTTATCGGAGGTGTTTCCCGAGGAGCGGGTGCGGCGCGGCGTCGGCGTGACGCGGGTCGAGCAGGACCGGGATGGCGTTGTGGCTCATCTCGAGGACGGTAGCGAGATGAGGGGCGAGGTGCTGGTCGCGGCCGACGGCGTGCGCTCGACCGTGCGCCGCCAGCTCTTCCCCGAGGTCGAGCTCGAATATGCGGGCTACATCGCCTGGCGCGGCATGGTCGAGGAAGGCGCGCTGTCGCCCGAGACGCATGCAGCGCTCTTCGGCTGCTTCGGCTGGGGCCTGCTCGAGGGCGAGCACATCCTGGGCTACCCGGTGCCGGGCCCCAACGACGACGTGACGCCGGGGCGACGCTACTACAATTTCGTCTGGTACCGGCCGGTCGACGCCGCGACGACCCTGCGCGACATGCAGACGGACGCCTCGGGGCGCGTCCATGCGAGCGGGATTCCGCCGCACCTGATCCGGCCGGAGGTGATGCGGGCGCTGCGCCACGACGCCGAGACGCTCCTGCACCCGGTCTGGACGGAGATGGTGCTGGCGACGCCGAGCCCGCTGTTCCAGCCCATCGGCGACCTCCTGTCGCCGCGCATGAGCGAGGGCCGGATAGCCCTTCTGGGCGATGCCGCCTTCGTCGCACGGCCGCATGTGGGCATGGGGGCGATCAAGGCCGGGATCGACGCGATCGCGCTGGCGGAGGCCCTGGCCGAGGGCGAGGTCGAGGAAGGCCTCGAGCGCTATGCCGCGGAGCGCGAGCCGGCGAGCCGGGCGCTGGTCGAGCGGTCGCGCTGGCTGGGGTGCTACATCGAGGGCAAGCGCCAGCGCCCCGAGCCCATCGCCTTCATGGCCGAGAACGGCGGCGTCGATCCAAACAGCCGCTGCGACGGCGGGCTTTTTTTCAGGTTGCTGGCGGAGGCGGGGTTTCCCGAAGAGAGCCGGTAGGCGGGGAGCTTGTGGGTATGGCGCGGCAGCGTCACTTCCGGGGCGGCTGGACGCTGCTCGGCTGATTCGGAACCCAGGTGGGCGGCGAGACCGGCCTCTGGCCGACCCGCGGTTGGTAGCCGCCGCTCACCCGCTCCTCCTGGCGGGCTGGCCGTGTCGAACGGGCTTCCTGCGAGCCGGCGCAATGGTCAGGCGCATCGCCTTTCGGGCTCATGGAGCCTCCGTGAGACGCTGGCGGCCACGCTGCCTGATCTCTTTGGCCATTTTGTCGTCGAAGGGCCTGCCCGCGCCACGATCCAGCTCGGCGAGCCCAATCCGGACCTCCCGCGTCAGCGCGGCGTGTCGTTCTGCCAGCTCGCCGCGGTCTCCAGACAGCGAGCGCATATAGTCGCTCGTATTGCTGTCGCGGATTGGGGAGCTGCTCATCTCGGTCGGACCCTCCAGCTCAGCTGAAGGTATCCCACCGGCATCGGGCGTCAATCGGAGCCGACGGTGGGCCCGTGCCGTTGCGGCGGGTTGCGCCTGCTGCGCCGCAACCCCAGCTAGCCGCAGATGTGCGGAATTGCAGTCATCTGGGGCAGGCGTGACCGGGGCGTCGTTGAGGCGATGCTGGAGGCGCAGGCCCATCGCGGGCCGGACGGCCAGGGCATCCACGAGCCGGACGGCGCTCGCGCCGTGATGGGTCACAGGCGCCTCGCGATCATCGATCCCGCCACCGGCATCCAGCCTCTGCTGGCCGAGGGCGACCGGTCGCTGGTCGCCAACGGCATGATCTACAACGATCGGAGGCTGCGGGCCGAGCTGGGTGACGGCTTTCGGACCGGATCCGATTCCGAGAGCATCCTGCGCTGCCTGATCGCGCGCGGGCCCGATGGGGTGGGCGGGCTGGACGGGATGTTCGCCTTCGTGATGCAGGACGGCGATCGGCTGATCGCGGGGCGCGACCCGCTGGGCATCAAGCCGCTCTATGTGGGCCACGACGAGGGTGCCATTCTCCTCGCCTCGGAGATCAAGGCGCTGGCACCCTTCACCGACCGCATCCGCGCGGTGCCGCCCGGCAGCCTGATCGACACGGCAGGCGGCAGCCGGCGCTATTACGCCCTGCCCCCGGCCGAGCCGCGCTTCCGCGACCTGGACGAGGCGGTGGCGGCGCTGAGGCACACGGTCGAGGCGTCGGTGGTGAAGCGGCTGCGGAGCGACGTGCCGCTGGGCTGTCTTTTGTCGGGAGGGCTCGACAGCAGCATCGTCTGCGCCGTGGCAAGGCAGCACCTGCCGGAGCTGCATACCTTCGCCGTGGGGCTAGAGGGCAGCGAGGATCTCAGGGCCGCGCGGCGGGTCGCCGACCATCTGGGCACCATCCATCACGAGCTGGTGGTCGACCCGGAGAGCGTGCTCGAGGAGCTGCCACGGGTCGTGGCCCATCTCGAGAGCTTCGATCAGGACCTCGTGCGGAGCGCCGTGCCCTGCTGGCTCGTGAGCCGGCTCGCCGCAAGGCATGTGAAGGTGATCCTGACCGGCGAGGGTGCGGACGAGCTCTTTGCCGGCTACCGCTACCACCGGGACTATGCCGACCGCTCCGAGCTGGCGCTGGAGCTGCGTCGCTCGCTCGAGGCGATGCACGACGTGAACCTGCAGCGGGTCGACCGCATGACGATGGCGCACGGGCTCGAGGCCCGCGTGCCGTTCCTCGACCGCGACCTCGTGGCGCTGGCGATGCGGCTGCCGGTCGGCTGGAAGCTTTTTTCGGAAGGCGAGCGGCGCATCGAGAAGTGGATCCTGAGGAAGGCGTTCGCGGACCTGCTGCCCGAGGAGATCGCCTGGCGGGACAAGTCGCAGTTCGACCAGGGCAGCGGCTTTGCGGATCTTCTGGAGCGGCTGGCGACGCCCTTGGGCGAGAGCCTGCCCGGTCCCGCGCGGGGCCCGGAGGAGGCTTTCTATCGCCGGCTGCTGCTCGAGGCCTTTCCGGAGCTGCCGGGCATCGTCGACCTCGTCGGACGCTGGAGCGAGGGCCGGGTCACCGCGTGACCGGGGGCGCGCTGCGACCTGCGGTGCAGAAAGAAGACGGTGCCGCTGGCCAGCATCAAGAGCAGCATGCCGATTGCGGTGGGGTGTGCCGTGCCGTCATAGAGGGCAGCAATCGAGGCGGCGACGACGGCCGGGACAATCGTCTGGGTGACACCCAAGGCCGAGATGGCAGCGCCCACATTCTCCCGGTGCGGCATGAGGGCAAGCGTCGTGCCGTTGGCCGCGATGAAGCCGAAGAAGAAAAAGAAGCCGGCGAAGCCCGGGACCAGGCCCCAGGGGCCGCCGTGGCCCAGAATCGCGACGACGAGGTTGAGCGCCATGGAGGCGACCGCACCCGCCAGGCCCACCGCCATCACGCGCGCGAGCGGCAGGCGATGGACGATGCGGGCGTTGATGAGATTGCCCGCGGCCGAGCAGGCGGCGACGATCGCGAAGATCAGGCCGAACATGCTGGGCGAGACCTTGTAGGTCTGCATGAACACCGAGGGCGCGTTGGTGAGGTAGGTGGTGAGCGTCGCGAAGACGAACATCACGGCGATGGCGTAGGCGCGCGAATCGGTGTTGCCGAACATCGCGCGGTAGCCGCCGGCCATCCGTTCGAGCGAGAGCGCGCGGGGATTCCGGACGGGCAGGCTCTCCTCGAGATAGACCCAGGTGAGCGCCAGGAGGGCCACGCCGTAGACGGCGAGAAAGACGAAGATGCCGCGCCAGGGGGCTATCGTGAGGATGAGCGCGCCTACGGTGGGCGCGACGATGGGGGCGGTGATGAAGGCCGCGAGCGTCAGGGACATCACGCGGGCCATGTCGGCCCCCTGGAAGAGGTCGCGGATGATGGTGCGGCTCAGGATCGAGCCCGCGCCGGCGCCGATGCCCTGCACGACGCGCAGGACGAGCAGCAGCTCCATGGTGGGGCTGACGGCACAGCCCAGGGTCGCGACCACATAGAGCACGATCCCGAGGAGCAGCACGGGCCGGCGCCCGAAGCGGTCGGAGGTCGGGCCCCACAGGGTCTGGCCGATCGCGAAGCCCAGGAAGAAGGCGGGCACGATGAGCTGGGCCACGGCGAGGCTGGCGCCGAGCGAGGCAGCGGTCGCCGGCACCGCGGGCAGGCTGATGTCGATCGACATGGCGGTCATCGTCATCAGCGCCGCGAGGAGGGCGACGAACAGGCCGGAATCGGGGCTGATCCTGCGGCTGGCGCCGGGGCGCGCATCGGCCATGGGGCGTGGGGTCTCCATCATGCGGCGGACAGATAGCCCGACGGGAGGGCCTGTGACGAGGGCTTTGGGCGGCAGGCTCGGTCAGGCGGCCACTGGGCCGAGGGGATGGCGGCCGGTCACGACGAAGGGGCTCGAGCGGTCGGGCTGCTCGAAGATGACGAGGGCGTCGAGCAGGAAGGGCTCGCGGCAGAAGGGTGCGGTGAGATCGGTGAGGATCTGCTTCAGCTGACCATGCTCGGGCTCGGCCAGGCGCTCGGTGAGCGTCATGTGATAGCGGAAGCGGTCGAGGACGTAGGGATAGCCGAAGCGGATGAGGTGGGCGTCCTCGACGGGCGAGAGGCCGCTGCGCCGGCGGCGTGCCAGCTCGGCCTCGTCGAGGGGCGCCCTCAGATGGTCGAGCCCGGTCACGCACGCATCGGCCAGCGCCTGCAGGGCGGGCAACGGCTCGGCCGGCACGAGCGCCAGGAAGCCGCCCAACGAATCGAGCTTCAGCGGGACCTCGACGGGCGGCAGGCTGCGAGCGAGGTCGCGGACGGTCGCATGCAGCCCCTCGGCGCCGATACCCTCTGCGGGAAGAAAGGGGGCCTTGAGCGTTCCGTGGAAGCCGTAGAGCCGGGGCGATGCGGTGATGGCGGCGAGGCGCTCGGCACTGACCCCCGGGACCGCCGGCTGCGCCACCGCCTTACCCGCGTAGGGGTCGCGGCCGAGCCATGCGGCGGCAAAGCGTGCGAGCGGGCTTTTGTCCGTTGGCGCGGCGTAGACGGCGTAGCGTCGCATCGGCTCAGGCAACCCGCTGGCCCTCCACCCAGACTGACCGGACGACAGGCCGCCCGGCGATGATCCGCACGCGAACGAGGTCGGCGCGGGCGCCGATCTCGATGCGCCCGCGATCGGTGAGGCCGGCGGCCTCGGCCGGGTTGGCGGTCACCGTCGCGATGGCCTCCGGCAGCGCCTGACAAAAAGGCGCCTCGGTGAGGCGGAAGGCGCCCTGGATCAGGCTCGCCGGGATGTAGTCGGAGGAGAGGATGTCGAGAGCACCCGCCTCCGCCAGGGTCGCCGCCGCCACGTTGCCCGAATGCGAGCCGCCGCGGATCAGGTTGGGAGCACCCATCAGCACGTGGAGGCCGTGCTCGCGCGCCGCCCGCGCGGCCTCGAGCGTCGTCGGAAACTCGGTCAGAACGCAGCCCAGCGCCGCCGCCTCCTCGACGTGCGCCGCCGAGGCATCGTCGTGGGACGCCATCGGCAGGCCACGATCGCCCGCGATGGAGGCGAGCCTGCGGCGGTTCGTGGCGGCGTAGCGTCGCGAGCCCTCGAGGAGAGCCATGACATGCGCCTCGACCGCTGCCTCGTCCAACGCCCCGGACGACCGGTAGCGGCGCTTGTAAGCCTCGATGTCGGGCGACTGGCGGTCACCCGGCGCATGGTCCATGAGCGACATGAAGCCCAGGCCGGCCTCGTCCAGAACGGCCTCGAGCAGCGCCGCGATATCAGGATGGGTGAGCTCGCAGCGCAGATGGAGGCGGTGGTCGATGCGCAGCATGGCATGCCTGCGCGCCTCCGCGAGGCCATCGAGCATGGGCCTGAGGTAGGCGTCCCGCATGTCCCAGCCGGGTGCCGCTCCGAGCACGAGCGAATCGAAGACGGTGGTGATGCCGGAGCCCGCGAGCTGGGTATCGTGGGCCATGGCGGCCGAGACGGAATCCCATTGCACGCCGGCGCGCGGCGTGTAGTGCCGCTCGAGATTGTCGGTGTGCAGCTCGACCAGACCCGGGATCAGCAGATCGCCCTCGAGGTCAAGCGCCGCATGCACACGGGTGGCGCCGCGGTCGATCCCGACGATCCGGCCGCCCTTCAGGGCGAGGCCGCCAGAGAAAGCCTCGCCCGGCAACACGAGCGTCGCGTTCGCCAGCACGATCTCCGACGCGTCCGCCCGCTCCCTGCCCTGCGATGGTTGCAGCACGCGACCTCCTTCCGGCACCTGCCACGTCGGCCTGCGGCCCGACCCCAGGGAGCTAGCAGGCCCGGCAGGCAGAGAGCAACTCGCGGCGACCCGGCCGGACGCAGAGGTCTTCCACTTGGGGCGGATAGCCCTATAGGCTAGGTGTCCCAGGATCGATCGATGGTTGCCGGGGTCTCCAGATGGCCGATCTCTCCATCCGCACGATGTCCCGCCTGGAGGTGGCCGGTCTCATCGACGGTGCCGCGGCCGAGGGCTGGAACCCCGGGCTGCACGATATCGACGCCTTCCACCCGGCCGATCCCGAGGGCTATCTCGTGGGCCTCGTGAAGGACGAGCCGGTGGGCGGCATCTCGGTCGTCCGCTACGGGGCCGATTTCGCCTTCCTTGGCTTCTACATCGTCCGCCCCGAGTGGCGCGGGCAAGGCCATGGGATCGCCATCTGGCGCGAGGGGATGGCGCGGCTCGAGGGCCGGACCGTCGGCCTCGACGGCGTCGTGGCGCAGCAGCCCAACTACAAGAAATCAGGCTTCACCTACGCTTGGCCGAACTTCCGGTACGGCGGCATCGTCGAGCCGCGCGATCATCCGGGCGTCGTCGATCCCGCGGGCATCCCATTCGACCGCCTCATGGCGCTCGACCGGCGCTTCTTTCCGGCGCCGCGGCCGACCTTCCTTGCCGCCTGGCTGGGGCTGCAGGAAAGCCGGGCGCTGGCGCTGGTCGAGGACGGGAAGCCCGTAGGGCTGGGCGTGATCCGTCGCTGCCGGCAGGGCACCAAGGTGGGTCCGCTCTATGCGCCCGATGCGGCGGGCGCCGAACGGCTCCTCGAGAGCCTCGCCGCCCTTGCGCCGGGCGAGGAGCTGCTCCTCGACGTGCCGGGCAACAACGCCCAGGCGATCCGTCTGGCGGAAGGCTTGGGCCTCACCCAGCGCTTCGAGACGGCCCGCATGTACCGCGGGCCGGCCCCGCAGACCGACGCGGCCGGCCTCTTCGGCATCACGACCTTCGAGCTCGGCTGACCGCCTGCCGGCCCTCGGCCCTGGCCCGAGCGCTCGGGCCCTATCGGCCCAGATGCTCCGCGAACCAGTCGGCAGCGGGCTTCGAGGCCTGGGCGAAGTCCTTGACGTAGGCATCGAAGTGGCCGCCGCTCAGCGTCACGAGCCGCTTGGGCCCCAGCGCCTGCTCGTAGGCCTCGAGCGCGAGATCGGAGACCGTCAGCACGTCGCCCAGCGCCACCACCATCAAGAAGGGCGTCGGGCTGATGTAGCGGGCATAGCTGATCGGCTCGTACTCGGTGAACATCTCGACCGAGCGCAGCGTGACCTCGTTGTGCCACGACGGCGCCCGCTTCTTGCCGGTCTCGGTGAACCAGGTCCAGCTGTCGGGCGTCGGCAGGGCCGAGGGTGCGGCCGGGTCCTCCGCCACCACGGGGATCATCGCCGGAGCGGCACCGCCCATCCGCGCCCGCCGGTCGCCGTCGAACATCTTCTGCACGCCGGCCAGATAGTCGGCCCGGATCAGCCTCCGGGCGTTGCGGTGCCCGCTCGCCAGCGGCACCTGGGCCACGACGCAGCGCACCCGCCGGTCGATGGCGCCCACGACCATCACATGCCCGCCGCTGTAGCTCGACCCCCAGACGCCGATCCGCTCGGCATTGGTTTCCGGCAGGGTCTCGGCATAGGTGATGGCGTCGCGATAGTCGCGCACCTGCTGCCAGGGGTCGATCTCGTAGCGCGGCTCGCCGTCGCTCGCCCCGAAATTGCGGTTGTCGAACACCACGGAGGCGAGCCCGGCCTCGGCGAACGCCTCCGCGAAGCGGTCGAGATACATCTCCTTCACGGCGGAGAAGCCGTGCGCCATCACGATCGTCGGCAGCCTGCCCTGCGCGCCGTCCGGCACATAGTGCCAGCCGCGCAGCGTGACGCCGTCCTCGGTCTTGAACTCGATGTCCTTGCGCATGTGACTTGTCCCGTTCTTCTTGGTCAGACGGAGTAGCGGCAGAGGGTCTCGCCGCCATCGATGCGGACGAGATCGCCGTGAATGTAGCTCGACTCGTCCGAGGCCAGGAAAACCGCGAGGCTCGCGATGTCGTCGACCTCGCCCCAGCGCTTGAGCGGCACGCTCTCCTTGAAGAAGGTGTCGAAGTCCTTGTCGTCGAAGAGTGCCCGCGTCAGCGCCGTCTTGGCGTAGGTGGGGCAGATGCCGTTCACGCGAATGCCCTCATGCCCGTACTCGATCGCGAGGCAGCGGGTGAGGTTGGCCTGGGCGCCCTTCGAGGTGTTGTAGACCGACTGCTTGGGATGGCCCTGCAGGCCGGCGGTCGAGACGAGGTTGATGATGTTGCCGCCGTCGCCCTGCTTCAGGAACTGCTTGATCGCCTCCTGGGCGCCGAACCAGGTGCCCTTGACGTTGACCGTCCAGCAGGCGTCGAGATCCTCCTCCGTGAACTCGTGGGCGAGCTTGCCGCCCCGGTAGATGCCGGCATTGTTCATCATGATGTCGAGCCGGCCGTAGGTCTCGACGGCCTTCGCGACGAGCGCCGCCACCTCCTCCTTCCTCGTCACGTCGCAGCGCTGGAAGACGGCGCTGCCGCCTGCCTTCTCGATCTCCCCGACCGTGGTGAGCTCGGGTGCCGCCTCGAAGCCGCCCTTGCTCGGCGCAGGCGTGAGGTCGCCCACGACGACCTTCGCCCCCTCCTTGGCAAAGGCCACAGCGATCCCGCGCCCGAAGCCGGAGCTGGCTCCGGTCACGACCGCCACCTTGCCTGCCAGACGTCCAGCCATTCCATTCCTCCCGTCTCTTGCCCGGCCCGACCAGCAAGTCAGGCATCGATCCCGGGATTATCCTTGGGCCGTCACGACCGGTCTTGCCTGCAGACGCGCCTTCAGTTGACTATGGGTGCATGGGCGTGCCCGAAGAGACGCGCCGCGCTCGTCAGGGAGGAAGCCGATGGCCATGGACGTCTGGACGACGCGGACGCACCCCGTCTCGGCGCGCTTCGAGGCCTGGCGCAATGCCCTCAGCGCAAGCCACCTCGACTGGCGCCTCGACCCGCCGGGCGAGAGGCCGTTCGCGGCGCGGCTACGCCAGCGGACCCTCGATGGCATCCGGGTCGTCGAGTGCCGCTGCGACCCCTGCACCGGCTGGCGGCGGCGGGCCGAGCTGAGGCGCACCGACGGCGCCTATTTCGGCATCCTGTTCGAGCTGCGCGGGCGCGAGGTGATCCGCCAGGGCGACCGGGAGGCCACCCTTGAGGCAGGCGACTTCGTGCTGTGGGACAGCGAGCGCGAGATGGAGTTCCGCGTCGTCGAGCCCCTGCACAAGCTGACCCTGCTGATCCCCAAGGCACGCGCGAGGCTGCTGCTCAGCGACGCGGAGCGCTACGCGGGCACGGTCGTCACCAGCTCGGGCAAGGCGGACGGCATCTCGGCCGAGGCCCTGCGGCGCCTGGCGCGCGATTTCGCGAGTGTCGAGGAGCATGAGGCTGAGGCCGTGATGGAGCCCCTCCTCAGCCTGCTCATGGCGACGTTGACGACCCGCCGCCAGCCGATGGCGGTGTCCCCGGCGCACCGCGACAGCTTCTCGCGGTTCTGCAGGCATATCGAGGAGAATTTGGGCGACTGCGGCCTCACCCCGTCGGCCGTGGCAGAGGCGCACGGCGTCTCCCTGCGCTATCTTCACGCCATCTTCGCGGAGAACGACACCTCGTTCGGCCGTTTCCTGCGCAAGGAGAGACTGCGCCACTGCCACCGCGAGCTCGCCCTGGCGGGCTCGAGGAAGACGGTGACCGAGGTGGCCTTCCGCTGGGGGTTCAGCGACATGGCGCACTTCAGCCGCGCCTTCAAAGCGGAGTTCGGCCTGAGCCCTAGAGACGTGCTACGCCGGTAGCGCCGAGACGCCACGATCTTTTTTTTCCTCCTGGAATCGGGGGCAGCGGATTTGCTCTGCGCGATCGTCGGATCGGCCTGCTACCGCGGCCCGTTTCTTGCTCACCGGGAAGGGCCGGCATGGGCCGGCCGCGGCTCCACGAGCCATGCTGCGAGGCTTCGGGGCCACGGGCTCGTGCGATTTGGCCCATGCGCCCGGTAATGACCCTGGGAAGGAAGCGAGACGATGTGCGCGCCGAGGATCGTGGACGAGGCGATGAAGAAGAAAATAGCCGCCTACAGCGCAAAGTTTCGGCAGGTGACGGCGAGCCCGTTCGGCTCGGAGGACGAGATCGGGATGCTCAACCTGATCGACGCCGCCTCGCGCGACGCCATCATGAGCCGTGCCGATGCGGGCAAGATGATCGACATGGCAGTCGATCATTTCATGGGCATGCCGAGCTGGCTCGCGGCCGGCGATCCGCCCTACCAGATCTGGATGACCCACACGCCCAAGGGCGAGGAGCTGGACGACGTGATGGGCGTGGGGGCGGAGCAGAACCGGCTCGCCGCCTACTCCGGCGACGCCTTCTCGATGTACACGCACTGCGGCACGCATATCGATGCCCTCAACCACTGGGGCTATGACGGCAAGATCTTCAACAACTTCTGTGCGGCCGACCACATCGGCAGCCGTCATTGGCGCAAGGCCGGGGCCGACAAGCTGCCGCCCATCGTCGCGCGCGGCATCCTGCTCGACATGCCCGGCATGCTCGGCGTGGACATGCTGCCCGACAGCTACGGCGTGGGTGCGAAGGACATCGAGGGCTGCCTCAAGCATCAGGGGATCGAGCTGCGGCCGGGCGACGTCGTGATGCTGCGCACGGGGCGGATGCAGGCCTGGCCCGACCGCGACGCCTACATGCCCAACCCGCCTGGTCTGAATCGGGAAGGTGCTCAGTATCTGGCCGAAGGTGGCGCCATCATGATCGGCGGCGACACCCTGACGCTGGAGCAGATCCCCTCGGCCGATCCGGAGAACTGGATGGTGGTCCACACCTATCTGCTGGCGGAGGCCGGCGTGCCGATCATGGAGGTCGTCAATCTCGAGGAGCTGGCAGGCGAGCGCCTCTACGAGTACGCCTTCTTCGGCGCCTCCGTGAAGCTCCGGGGTGCCACGGGCGCCCCGATGCGGCCGGTCGCCATGCCGCTCCGGGCCTGAAGGGAGGATCGCCGATGAGCCCGCCGCCGGGCCTGGAGCCCGAGGGCCCGGAGGCAGCCCCGCCCGGGCGGGTGGAGACGGCGATCCTGCCGCGGGCGCGCGACCTCGGCGGGTTCGAGGTGCGAAGGGCCCTGCCCTCGGCCCGTCGCCAGATGGTCGGCCCTTTTGTCTTCTTCGACCAGATGGGGCCGGCCGAGCTGCTGGTGGGCGGCGGGCTCGACGTCCGCCCCCATCCCCATATCGGGCTCGCCACCGTGACCTATCTCCTGGAAGGCGAGATCCTGCATCGGGACAGCCTGGGC
This sequence comes from uncultured Alphaproteobacteria bacterium, assembly GCA_963735065.1. GTDB lineage: Bacteria > Pseudomonadota > Alphaproteobacteria > Geminicoccales > Geminicoccaceae > CAVTJL01. The sequence goes on from CAVTJL010000004.1 coordinate 813,262, forward strand.
ACGGTCCAGCCGATCCGGCCGGGCGACGTCAACTGGATGACCGCCGGACGCGGCATCGCCCACTCCGAGCGCACGCCCGAGGAGGCGCGCCTGAGGCAAGGCACGCTCTTCGGCCTGCAGGCCTGGGTGGCGCTGCCCAGGAATGCCGAAGAGACTGGTGCGGGCTTCTCGCATCACGAGAAGGGTCGGCTGCCGCTCATCGCCGGCGAGGGCAAGGAGGTGCGGGTGATCGCGGGCTCGCTCTATGGCGAGGCCTCCCCGGTGCCGACCTTCTCCTCGATGTTCTATGCCGACGCCTCGCTCGCGGCGGATGCGAGGCTGCCGCTCCCCGTCGAGCACGAGGAGCGGGCCATCTATGTGGTCAGGGGAGAGATCGAGATTGCGGGCGACCGCTTCGCCGCCCCGCATCTTTTGATCTTTCGGCCGGGCGATGCGATCACGGTGACGGCCGTGAGCGACGCGCGGCTGCTGCTCCTGGGCGGGGCGCCGATGGACGGGCCCCGCTACATCTGGTGGAATTTCGTCTCGAGCTCGAAAGACAGAATCGAGGTCGCCAAGGCGGACTGGCAGGCGGGACGGTTCGCGCCCGTGCCGGAAGAGACGGAGCTCGTTCCCCTGCCGGAGAGGTAGGGGGCGCCTCGATCTGCGGCCCCGCCCGTTAGGAAAGCGTCAATTCGGTTGATGTAGCGTCGGCTGGCGCGACGCTGGCCGCACGCGCCGTGTCTGGCGCTTTGGTGGAGGGAGAGGCGACCCTGAATCACATTCGTGTTGGACCAGGTATGACGCCTCCGCTCCGGATGCCCGCCCTCAGGCCTTCCAGCGCCACTCCTTGACCTCGGGCATGTCGTCGCCGTGGCGTTGGACGTAGTCGCGGTGCTCGACGAGCTTGTCGCGCAGCAGCTGCTTCACGTGGCTGGCGATGCTCTGCAGGCGGGGGACACGGTCGATCACGTCGCCGGCGAGATGGAAACGGTCGAGGTCGTTGAGCACCGTCATGTCGAAGGGTGTCGTCGTGGTCCCCTCCTCCTTGTAGCCGCGCACATGGATATTGTGATGGTTGGTGCGCCGGTAGGTCAGGCGGTGGATCAGCCAGGGATAGCCGTGAAAGGCGAAGATGACGGGCTTGTCGCGGGTGAAGAGCGAATCGAACTCGCTGTCGGGGAGCCCGTGGGGATGCTCGGTCGAGGGCTGCAGCGTCATCAGGTCGACGACGTTGACCACGCGGATCTTGAGATCGGGCAGGTGCTTGCGGAGAAAGTCGACCGCGGCCAGGGTCTCCAGCGTCGGCACGTCGCCGGCGCAGGCCATGACGGCATCGGGCTCCGTGCCCGCGTCGTTGCTGGCCCAGGTCCAGATGCCAAGACCCAGCGTGCAGTGGCGGACGGCCGCCTCCATGTCGAGCCACTGCAGCTCGGGCTGCTTGCCCGAGACGATGACGTTCACATAGTTGCGGCTCTTCAGGCAGTGGTCGGTGACCGAGAGCAGGCAGTTGGCGTCGGGCGGCAGGTAGACGCGGACCACGTCGGCCTTCTTGTTGACGACATGGTCGATGAAGCCCGGGTCCTGGTGGCTGAAGCCATTGTGGTCCTGGCGCCAGACATGGCTGGTCAGCAGGTAGTTGAGCGAGGCGATGGGCCTGCGCCAGCGGATGTGGCGCGTGGTCTTCAGCCACTTGGCGTGCTGGTTGAACATCGAATCGATGATGTGGATGAAGGCCTCGTAGCACGAGAAGAAGCCGTGCCGGCCGGTGAGGAGATAGCCCTCGAGCCAGCCCTGACAGAGATGCTCGCTCAAGACCTCCATGACGCGGCCGTCCGGGGCCACGTGATCGTCGGTCGGCAGGATCTCGGCGGTCGAGAGGCGGTTCGTGACGTCGAAAAGCGCCGAGAGGCGGTTCGAGGCGGTCTCGTCGGGCCCGACCACGCGGAAGTTCTTCGACTCGGCGTTGAGCCGCATCACGTCGCGCAGGAACTGACCGGCGACGCGGGTCGCCTCGGCGCGCACCGTGCCGGGCTCGGGCACGGCCACCGCATAGTCGCGAAAGTCCGGCAGGCTCAGGTCGCGGAGCAAAAGGCCGCCATTGGCGCGCGGGTTGGCGCCCATCCGCCGGTCGCCCTCGGGTGCCAGGGCCGCAAGCTCGGGCGCCAGCCGACCCGCGGTGTCGAAGAGCTCCTCCGGTCGATAGCTCTGCATCCAGGCCTCGAGCATCTTGAGATGCTCGGGATTGCTCCTGACCTCGGCGATCGGCACCTGATGCGCCCGGAAGGTGCCCTCGACCTGCCGGCCGTCGACGATCTTGGGGCCGGTCCAGCCCTTGGGCGTCTTGAGGACGATCATCGGCCAGCGGGGCCGCTGGGTGAAGCCCTCGGTGCGCGCCTGCTTCTGGATCGCCTGGATCTCGCCCACGACCTTGTCCAGGGTCCCGGCCATCAGCCGGTGCATCGTCTCGGGCTCGTCGCCGGCGACGATGTAGGGCTTGTAGCCGTAGCCGGAGAGAAGCTGCTCGAGCTCCTCGTCGCCGATGCGGGCCAGCACCGTGGGGTTAGCGATCTTGTAACCGTTGAGGTGCAAGATCGGCAGAACGGCGCCGTCGGTGGCGGGATTGAGGAACTTGTTGGAGTGCCAGCTCGCGGCCAAGGCACCGGTCTCGGCCTCGCCGTCGCCGACGACGCAGCAGACGAGGAGGTCCGGATTGTCGAACGCAGCGCCATAGGCGTGGAGGAGCGCATAGCCGAGCTCGCCGCCCTCGTGGATCGAGCCCGGCGTCTCGGGTGCCACATGGCTGGGGATGCCACCGGGGAACGAGAACTGGGTGAAGAGCCGCTTTATCCCCGCCTCGGTCTGCGGGATGTTCGGGTAGATCTCGCTGTAGGTGCCCTCGAGCCAGGTGTTGGCGACGAGGCCCGGCCCGCCGTGGCCGGGTCCGGCCACGTAGATCATGTCGAGATCGCGCGCCTTGATGAGGCGGTTGAGGTGCACATAGACGAAGTTGAGGCCGGGCGTCGTGCCCCAGTGCCCGAGCAGCCGGGGCTTGACGTGCTCGCGTCGCAGCGGCTCGCGCAGCAGCGGGTTGTCCATGAGGTAGATCTGGCCGACCGACAGGTAGTTGGCGGCGCGCCAATAGGCGTCCATCAGGCGAAGCTCGTCCGCGCTCACGGAACGGTCGCTCGACTTCATGCTTCCTCCCAGGTTCGGCGCCTCGCGAGCCGCCCGGTCGTCCGCAGGCCGGCAGCTCGCATACGCGACGCAGCGTCCGCAGCGTCGTCAAGCCATGAACCTAGTGCGCAGAGGCGGCAAAGTCCGCCCCCGGGCCGCACGCCGCGACCTCGTCGCGCAGTCGGCCCCCAGGCGGCTGGCCAGCCTTTCGGACCTGAGCGACGCTGCAGCCCCGAGGCCCAAGGCAAAGCCATGCGGTCTTGTCGGTGCCCGCCATGAAGAAAGCGCCGGCGCCCCCTCGAGGACACCGGCGCCCGTTGTCACAGCGATGAAAGCCGAAACGGCGGCTAGGCCGCCTTGCGCTCGCGATGGCGGCCCTCGGCGATCTCCTCGACGAGCTTGGCGCAGAAAGCGTCAAGATCGCCCGGGTTCCGGCTGGTGACGAGACCCTGGTCGGTCACGACCTGCTGGTCGACCCAGCGGCCGCCGGCGTTCACGACGTCCGTCCTGATCGACTTGTAGGAGGTCACCTGGCGACCCTGGATCACGCCCGCCTCGACGAGCAGCCAGGGGCCATGGCAGATCGCCGCCACCGGCTTCCTCGCATCGAACATCGCCCGCACGAACGCCACGACCTTGGGCTCGACGCGAAGAAGATCCGGGTTGATCTGGCCGCCCGGAATGACGAGCGCGTCGTAGTCGTCGGGCGACACATCGTCGAAGGTCCTGTCAACCTTGACTGGCCGGCCCCAGTCCTTCCCCTCCCAGCCTTTGATCTCGCCGGGCTGCAGGGAGACGATATCGGCCTGGGCGCCCGCCTCCTTCACGGCCTGCAAGGGTCGCTCGAGCTCGGACTGCTCGAAGCCGTGCGTGGCGATGATGGCTACCTTCTTGCCGCTGAGATTCGGCATGATGGCTCTCCTCGTCAGATTTCAGGGGTGCTTCGGCGTGTCTCTGCCGCCTTTGTCCCTGGCAAACGACCCGAGCGGACAATGGTTGCGTGGGGAATGGGCGCCCTGCTCCAGGCCTCGCGTGCCGAGCGTGCATCGGCTCAGCCGCAGCTCGGGGAGCGAGGCAGGGGTGAAGGCGGATGGAGAACGGCCACGTCGCCGTTGCCGGCCACGAGCCTCCATCGAGCTGTGCGTGGCGCTTCGCGGCCAAGAAGCTCTCGAGCACCCGCAGGATCTCGAGCGTTCCTGCCCGGATCTCGTCCTCGAGGATGGCGCGGAGCAACCATCCGATGCCGTGACCGGCGCGGACGGCGCTTCTCAACGTTTCCATGTCGTCGAAGACGAGCTGTGCTGGTGCCTTCAGCGACCGCGTCCGCCCATCCTCCGCAAATTCCCAGTTCTGCAACCGGTTGCCGGTCACGAGCTTGTAGCGAACGCATCGGTGCGCGAGCAGGTCGCGCGAATGCGACGGCCTTCCATGAGCGCCGAGGTAGGCCGGCGCCGCAAAGTAGCACCGCTCGACCGGCCCGGTGACGCGCAGCGCGACCATGCCGGGGCAGAGCAGATCGCCGAGGCGGAAGCTGGCATGAAACCCCTCTTTCACCAGATCGACGAGGCCTTCATTGATCGAGAGCTCGAGGCGGATATTCGGATATTGCGCCTGGAACTCCGCGAGCACAGGCGCCAGCAGCCAGGCATAGGCGCCGGACGGCATGGTCAGGCGGAGCGTGCCGGTGGTCGACTTGCCGACGGCGCGGGCGCGCTCGACGGAATCCTCGATCTCCTGGAAGGCCGGCCCCGCTCCGCCGAGCAGCGCACGGCCCGCCTCCGTGAGCTCCAGCGACCTGGTCGTGCGCACCAGCAGCCTCACACCGAGCCGGCTCTCCAGCAACTTCAGCGGAGCGATCTAGGTGAACACTATCGCCCGCCTCAGGGCCGAAAGGCCGCTCGGGCTGCCAGGTCGGCTGCGCGGCAGCAGCAGGTCGACCGATCATGATGGGCGGGGGCCTGGTGCAACGCGATCGGACGGCGAGCGGCATCGCCATTCTCCTCACCTCCGTCACCGCCTTGGCCTTCGGCGACGCGATGGTGAAGCTCGTGAGCCACGACCTCACGGTCTGGCAGGTCTTCGTTGCGCGATCCGCCTTCGCGCTGCCCTGCCTGCAGGGGCTCGCCCGAGCGACGGGCACGCAGCGACGGGCCACGGCGCCCGGATGGGTCGCCATGCGAAGCCTGCTGCTGGTTCTCACATGGCTCTGCTACTACGCCTCGCTGCCCGTGCTCGACCTCGCCGTCGCGGCCGTGGCCATCTACACCAACCCGATCCTCACCTCCCTCCTCTCCGCTGCCCTGCTCGGCTGGCGCGTCACGTCACGACAATGGCTGGGTGTCGGGCTGGGGTTCTGCGGCGTGGTGGTGATCCTCCAGCCAGGCAGCGCTGCGTTCTCCTGGGCCGTCCTGCTGCCGCTCATGGGGGCGGCCTTCTATTCCTGCGCCATGGTGCTGACGCGGAGCCGATGCCGGGACGAGAGCGCCATCGGCCTCGCCGCGGCGCTCCACGTCGCGTTCATCGCGACCGGTGCGATCGCCATCCTGGGCCTCGGATTGGCAGGGCCACCCGCAGCCCTGCGCGCGGCCTACCCGTTCCTCCTCGACGGCTGGGCGCCCATGTCGGGTGGGGCCCGGTCCCTGATGGCCCTCTTGGGGCTGCTCTCCGCAGCCTTCTCGATCGGCGTGGCGCGAGCCTATCAGGTCACGCCGCCGCCGATCGCCGCGGTCTTCGACTATGGGTACCTCGTCTCGGCCGCGCTCTGGGACTTTTTCCTGCTCGCGGAGAGACCGGGGGTGGCCGCCCTTTCGGGCATGATCCTGATCGCCTGGGCGGGATCCCTCGTGGCGGTGCCGCGAGGCACGTGTGCGCGGGCGTGGTGGAAGCCGGCGCCATGAGCTCGCGGGACGAGCGAGGCCCGAAGGCAGCGGCAGGCGCTCAGGCGATGCGTGCGCCCTCGCGCCAGACGGCGCTCACGCAAGGTGTGGCACCGACCTCTCGCACGCGGACGAGATCGGCGCGCAGGCCCGGCTCGATGGCGCCGCGGTCCTTGAGCCCCAAGAGGCGGGCCGGTGCCGCGGTGACGGGCTGGACGGCAGCAGGAAGAGCCAGACCGGCGGTGCGGTGGAGCAGGAAGACGGCCTGGAGGAGGCTCGCCGGCACATAGTCCGAGGAGAAGACGTCGAGGAGACCACGCGCCGCGAGGTCTCCCGCCGAGACGTTGCCCGAATGGGAGCCGCCCAGCACGAGGTTGGGCGCCCCCATCACGATGCCCATGCCGGCGGCGTGCGCGGCCTCCGCGGCCTCGATCGTGGTCGGGAACTCCGAGATCGTGACGCCACTCGCCTGCGCCTCCTCGACATGCTCGCGCGTGGTGTCGTCGTGACTGGCCCGAGCGGCGTGATGGCCCTCGAGAAGCTCCAGCAGGCGCAGCCGGTTCTTTGCTGCATTCGCCTGCTGCTCGGCGATACGCTGCTCGATCATGCGGCGCAGCGCGCCATCATCCTTGACCGTGCGCCCCATGTGGAAGACCCGGTACTTCTCCAGATCCCGCCACTGCCGCTGGCCCGGCGTGTGGTCCATGAAGGAGACGAGGACGAGGTCGGGCTCCGCCAGCAGCGGCTCGAAGAGGGGAACGCAGCCGGGATCGGTGGTCTCGAGGCGCAGATGAAGGCGATGGTCGGCCTTGAGCGCACCGGCGCTGCCGGCCCGCCGCAACACGTCGAGGGAGAGGCGCAGCAGCTCGAGGCGCTCCTCCTTGCCGCCATAGAAGCCGACGCAGACGGCATCGCAGACGGTGGTGATGCCGGCCGCGGCGATCTGCGCGTCGTGCTGGAGCATCGCGGCGTCGGCCGGCCAGCGCACGCCGGGCCGGGGCTGGAATTGGCGCTCGAGATTGTCGGTATGCAGCTCGACGAAGCCGGGTAGCAGCCAGTCCCCCTCGAGATCGAGGGCGGCAGGGACACGCGAGCGGCCCGCCTCGATCGCGGCGATCCTGCCCTCCCGCACGATGAGCGTGCCATCGATGACAGAAGACGGCGCCACGATGCGGGCGTTGGTGAGGATGGTCTCGGCGCTCATGCGGCGATCCGTGCCGGGCGGAGATCGAGCATCCGGTCGGCGACGCGGCCGCGAACGTCCGCATCGTGGAAGATGCCGAGGCAGGCGGCCCCGCGATGCTTCGCCTCGAGAATCAGCTCGACGACACGGTCGCGGTTCGCCGCGTCGAGCGAGGCCGTGGGCTCGTCCAGGAGCAGCACCGGGAAGGGATGGATGAAGCCGCGGGCGATGTTGACCCGCTGCTGCTCGCCGCCCGAGAAGGTGGCGGGCGGCAGGCCCCACAGGCGGGGGGCGATGTCGAGGCGCTCGAGCAGCGCTGCGGCACGCCCGCGCGCGGCCTCGCGGTCCGTGCCCAGCGCCACGAGGGGCTCGGCCACAATGTCCAGCGCCGGCACGCGCGGCACGACGCGCAGGAACTGGCTCACATAGCCCAGGGTCCTGCGGCGGACATCGAGGATCTCGCGCGGATCGGCGCGGGCGAGGTCGACCGCCCTGCCCTCGTGCGCGACCAGAATGCGGCCGGCCATGGCACGGTAGGTGCCGTAGAGGAGCTTCAGGACCGTGCTCTTGCCGGCGCCCGAGGGGCCGACGAGCGCCACGCAGGTGCCGGCCTCGACCTCGAGGTCCAGCGCATCCAGGACAGGCAGGCACAGCCCGCCCTGGAGATGAAGGGTGAAGCTCTTGCTCAGGCCCTGCACGCTGAGCGGGGGCACCGGCTCAGCCCTGCAGGATCGAGGCGACGAGAAGCTGGCTGTAGGGATGCTGGGGATCCTCCAGAACCTGATCGGTGAGCCCCGTCTCGACCACGCGGCCCCGCTGCATCACCAGCATGCGGTGGGACAAAAGCCGCGCCACGGCAAGATCGTGGGTCACGATAACCACAGACAGTGAAAGCTCCGTAACCAGCGAGCGCAACAGATCGATCAGGCGCGCCTGCACCGAGACGTCGAGGCCGCCCGTGGGCTCGTCCATGAAGACAAGGCGCGGACGGGAGACGAGGTTCCTGGCGATCTGCAGGCGCTGCTGCATGCCGCCCGAGAAGGTGCGCGGCAGATGGTCGATGCGGCCGGCCTCGATCTCGACGCGGGCGAGCCAGTCCTCCGCGGCCTCGCGGATGCGGCCATAGTGGCGGTCGCCCACGGCCATCAGCCGCTCGCCGATATTGCCGCCGGCGGTGATGCCGAGCCTGAGGCCGTCGCGGGGGTTCTGATGCACGAAGCCCCACTCGGTGCGAAAGAGCCAGCGACGCTGCGGCTCGCCCAGCGCCAGCACGTCGACGGTGCCCTCGTGCCGGCTGGCGTAGCGGACGCTGCCCGCATCGGCCGTGAGCAAGGCCGGCGAGGCAGCCCAGCAGCGTGGACTTGCCGGAGCCGGATTCTCCAACCACGGCCAGAACCTCGCCGGGCCAAAGATCAAAGCCGACGCCGTCGACGGCCTGAAGCCTGCCGAAGCCTTTTCTCAGCCCCTCGACGCTCAGGAGTGGCGCCTCGCTCACAGCCCCTCTCCATCCGTCCGACGGCTGGCGCAATAGTCGGTGTCGGAGCAGCAGAACATGCGCCCGCCCCGATCGTCGACCACCACCTCGTCGAGATAGGAGCCGGTTGCGCCGCAGAGCGCGCAGCTCTCGGTCCAGCGCTGCACCTCGAAGGGATGATCCTCGAAATCGAGGCTCTTAACCGCCGTGAAAGGAGGCACCGCATAGAGTCGCTTCTCGCGACCGGCGCCGAAGAGCTGGAGGGCGGGGCTCATGTGCATCTTGGGATTGTCGAACTTGGGCGTCGGCGATGGCGCCATGACGTAGCGGTCGTTCACGAGCACGGGATAGTTGTAGCTCGTGGTGATGCGGCCCATGCGCGCGATGTCCTCGTAGAGGCGGACCTGCATGACGCCATAATCGGCGAGCGCGTGCAGCTTCCGGGTCTCGATCTCGCGCGGCTCGAGGAAGCGCAAAGGCTCGGGCGTGGGCACCTGATAGACGAGGATCTGCTTTTTCGTGAGGGGCGTCTCGGGGATGCGATGACGGGTCTGGATGATCGTGGCCTCGGCGGTGCGCTCGGTGGTCCGCACGCCGGCGGTGCGGGCGAAGAAGCGACGGATCGAGACGGCGTTCGTGGTGTCGTCGGCACCCTGGTCGATGACCTTCAAGATGTCGTCCCGACCGATGCAGGCGGCCGTGACCTGGATGCCGCCCGTGCCCCAGCCATAGGGCAAGGGCATGTCGCGCGACGCGAAGGGCACCTGATAGCCGGGGATCGCCACGGCCTTCAGGAGGGCGCGGCGGATCATCCTTTTTGTCTGCTCGTCGAGATAGGCGAAGTTGTAGCCCTCGGTGGCGGTGGCGGGAACGCAGGGCTCGGCGGCGGCGACGGTCATGGGCACCGATCCTCGGCGAGCCTGTTGGCGGAAAGGGCGAGCGTTCTTGTTGCCGCGGCGGTCACGGGGCGCTGCTCCGACACACGCGGGGACAACCGGCGGTGGTCAATCCAGCCTTGCGCGAGCTCGCCGTCGTTCGGGACGGGGCAGCTCTCGCTCCGGCTGATCCAGGCGGGGAACGCCTGGGCCGAGCGCGGGATGCCTTCCGGCCTGTCGGCGGGTGGGGCTGCGGCTACGTCCGCGGCAACGGTCATGGGCACCGATCCGCTGCCCGCTGGAGCAGATGAGGATCGACGATCCAGCCTTCGGCCGGGTCGGCGTCGTCCGGGATGCCGAAATTCCGGTCGCGCATGGTCCAGGCCCAGGCGGCCTGGGCGGCACAGAGGACGGCGTCGAGCTTGTCGCCGCTGCGGTCTTCCGCAAGGCAGGGTGGCGCTTCCAGCGAGAACCCGAAAAGCTCGACAAAGGCCTCCGTGCGGAGACCTCGGAGAATGGTCTCGCGGCTCACCCGCTGCTCGTCCGTCTGCTTGCTTCGCGTGTCGTTCTTGTAGCCTGACTTGGAGAGCGAGCGGGCGAGGATGCCCGGATAGGCCTCGACGATGACCCGGCTCCGGTCGCCCTCGTGGACGGGCGGGATGTGAGCACCGCTGCGAAGAATGCGGTTGGCACCCTCGAAGAACATTTTGGCGACCGGCACGCCATAGAGCTTTTGTGGGCTGATGGAGCCGGCGAGGCAGTCGGTCTTGCGCCTGTGCTCGCGATCCCCGGCCTCGCGAGCGTGCTTGTAGTCTTCGAGCTTCTGGACGAACTCTTCCCGCTTCAGCGCCCCCACCTTCTCGACATAGTCCGACCAGCGGAACGGCCAGCGGGCGTTCTCGAGGAAGCGGCGTGCTTGGCCGAATGGGAAGTCCATGCCGGCGATCCAAGGACCGGGGCTCGCGAGCTGGCTTTCCAACTCCTCGAAGGTCGGGAGGCACCGCACGTCCTCGACGATCAGCCGGCCGGGCTCGAGCGTGCAGTGAGCGCAGGTGAGCGGCTTCCGCGGGCTCGGGCTGCTCGTCATGTCGATGCCGTAAACCCTCATTCGGCGGCCTCGCGGGCGGGCTCGCCCGCTTTCTCGCGCAGGCGGCGCAGGGTCTCGAGCTCGCCCTGGAAGTCGACATAGTGGGGCAGCTTCAGGTGCTCGACGAAGCCCGAGGCCTGAACGTTGTCGGAGTGATAAAGAACAAACTCCTGGTCCTGGGCGGGTGCGGTGGCCTCGCCCGTGGCCTGGCTCTCGCGCAGCGCGCGGTCGATCAGCGCCATGCTCATGGCGCGGCGCTCCGCATGGCCGAAGGCGAGCCCGTAGCCTCGGGTGAACTGCGCCGGCTCGGTGGCCGAGCCCTCGAACTGGTTGACCATCTCACACTCGGTGACGGTGAGCGTGCCGATCTCGATCGCGAAGCCAAGCTCCTCGGGCACCAGCTCGACCGCCACCTCGCCGATCCTGAGCTCGCCCACGAAGGGATGCGTCGAGCCGAACCCACGCTGCGTCGAGTAGCCCAGCGACAGAAGAAAACCCTCGTCGGCGCGGGTGAGGTTCTGGAGCCAGAGGTCGCGCTCGACCGGGAAAAGAAGCGGCTCGCGGGTGAGGTCGCCGACGGGCATGGCCGCGATCGTCCGCGGGCTCGGTCTGCATCATGCCGTCCCGATCCAGATGCTCCAGCACATGCGCCATCGGCTGGTCCGGATCGGCCGGGGCCTCGGCGGCGGCGAGCGACGGGCTCGCCATCGGCCAGGAGCTTGAAGTCGAGAAGCCGGTGCGTGTAGTCGAAAGTGGGCCCAAGAACCTGCCCGCCCGGCAGATCCTTGTAGGTCGCCGAAATTCGACGGTCGACGAGCATGGCGCCCGTGTCGACCGGCTCGGTGTAGCCGAGGCGCGGCAGGGTCGTGCGGTAGGCGCGGAGCAGAAAGGCCGCCTCGATGAGGTCGCCCCGGGCCTGCTTGATCGCGAGCGCCGCGAGCTCGGGGTCGAAGCACGAGCCCTCGCTCATGACGCGGTCGACCGCGAGGGCCAGCTGCTCGTTGATCTGGTCGGTAGCGAGCTCCGGCACGGCGGGGTCGCCGCGGCGCTCCTCGGCCAGCCAGCGATGGGCGTTGTCGATGGCGCGCTCGCCGCCCTTCACCGCGACGTACATCAGAGCATCTCCACGGCGGTCGAGCGCGGCAGGGCCACGATGCGGATGCCCTCGACGAGGACGATGTCGACGCCCTGGGGAAAGCGCGCGTGGTTGGCTTGGACCTGGGACCAGAAGCCGGGAGCGAGGCCGTCGACCGCGAGCTGCCGGCTGGTCTCGATGCCGGGGCCGGTGAGACGGATCCCCTGCCCCCGCCCGAGCGCCCGCACCTGGATGAGAAGTGTCGTCGAGCGATCCGGGTATTCAGGGCTGCCGAGCGCGAAGGCGTCGAGCGGGGGCAGGCTCGCGGGATCGGCTGCAAGCGCGAAGGCAGCCCCAGCAGGCAACTCGACGATGGGGGCGCCGCAGTGGAAGCGCAGCGTCTCGAGCACGGCCGGGCACCGGAGGGCGTCATCGAGCCACAGCGGCGTCTCGAAATCGACGAGCGAGAGAGCGAGCGCGAAGGTGGCGGGTGCCATCGGCGCCGGAGGGCGGGCGATCTCGGCGTCGAGGGTCAGGACCTCGCCGGGCTCGGCCATCGCCTCGAGGAGGCGGCGGAAGTGCCCCTGAGCGGCGCCGACCGGATCGGCGAAGGAGGAGGCGACCGTCATGCGTCAGTCCTCGCCGCGCACGAGCGTGAAGAAGTCGACGCGGGTCGCGGCTGCCTTTCGTGCGACGGCCGCCCGCCGATCGCGCTCGACCTTGGCGAGGGGATTGAGGACCCGCTGCTCGATGTCATCGCGGTAGCGGGGAAGCTGCAACAAAAGGTCGAGGCGTGCGACGAGCTCGGCTTTCCGCTTGTCGCGGCCTTGCACGTAGCCGTGGCCGATGACGCCCTCGCCGGCGACGGCGCAGCGCGTGACGGTCATCTCGCCCAGATTGAAGCGGCGCCCGGTGCCACCCATACGCCCCCGCACCATCACGAGGCCGATCTCGGGACGGCGGAGCATGTCCATGGCAGGCGGCGGATCGAGCGAGGACCAGGCCTGCTCGAGCGCCGCGGTCGGCGCCTTCGCCAGGACAGCCAGCCAGCGGGCGCGGTCGGATCGGGGGGCTGCACCGGACACCGGACTTTTCCCGTCCAGAAGTTGTCTAGACATCTTGGCGGTAGCACGGGCCGGTGCTACGCGTCTAGCGAGGAATCGGAGATGCCGTGGTGACAGGAGGAGAGCCGGCAGCGACCCTGACGCGCGGGCGAGGCACGCCGCTCTGGAGCCAGGTGGCCGACCAGCTGGCCCAGGAGATCCAGGGCCAGACGGACGCACCGGCAAAGCTGCCGGGCGAGCACGATCTGGCGCGACGTTTCGGCGTGAACCGCCACACCGTGCGCCAGGCGCTTCGCTCGCTGGCCGAGCGCGGGCTCGTCCAGCCCTCCCGGGGGCGTGGGACCTTCATCGCCGAGCGCGCCGTCGACTATCCGCTGGGTCCGCGGACGCGCTTCGGTGCCAGCCTGATCGCGCAGGAGATGACGCCTGTGCGGGAGATCCTGGCGACCGGCACGCTGGCGGCGCCGGCGGAGCTTGCGCGCCTGCTCGGGGTCGAGAAAGGGGCAGAGCTGATCGAGGTTCGCTCCCGCGGGCTCGCCGACGCCGTGCCCCTCGTCGTCGGGCGGTTCTATCTGTCGGCCCGGCGCTTTCCGGGGGCAGCGGAGCGGCTTGCCGCCGACGCCTCGGTGACAGCACTTTTCGAGAGCTACGGGATCGAGGATTATCGTCGGCGCATGACGCGCGTCACCGCGAGGCTGCCGACCTCGCAGGAGGCGCGGCTGCTGCGCCAGTCGACGGCGCAGCCGGTTCTCGAGATCCAGAAGATCGACGCGGATATGGACGGCCGCCCCCTTGCCTTCGGGCTGGCCGTCTGGGCGTCCGAGCGCGTCCAGCTTTCAGTCGAGCCTTGAGGAGCCAATCGATGCTCATCCGAAGCCGCCGGATCGTCTCTCCCGACGGGGCCGTCCGACCGGGCAGCCTGCGCGTCGAGGACGGAATGATCGTCGAGGTCGACACCGAGGGCGGGGAGGATCAGCGCGATGTCGGCGACCTCCTGGTGGCGCCGGGCCTCGTCGACATCCACGGCGACGCGTTCGAGCGGCAGCTCATGCCGCGTCCGGGGGTGATGATCGACCTCGAGGTGGCGCTGCTCGACACCGACCGGCAGCTCGCGAGCAACGGGATCACGACGACGTTTCACGGCATCACCTGGTCCTGGGAGCCGGGGCTGCGCAGCGTCGCCACGGGTCGCGCCATGATCAGCGCGCTGGACCGGCTGGGCCCGGCGCTCGCCGTCGAGCACCGGACGCATCTTCGCTTCGAGACGCACAATCACGCCGGGCTCGAGGAGGCGCTCGACCTTCTCGCGCACGGCCGGCTTCATCTCGTGGCGTTCAACGACCACACGCCCGAGATCACGGAACGGGCCGTGGACCCGGCGGAGGCGCGCAGCTACGCGCTCAGGGGCGGCGTCAGCGTCGAGGCGTTTCGGGACATGGCGCTGGGCGCTGCGGCGACAGCCGACGACGTTCCGGCCACGGTGCGCCGGCTTGCGGCAGCCTGCACGGCGCGGGGCGTGCCGATGCTGAGCCACGACGACGCCAGCCCCGACGAGCGCGCGGCCTACAGGGAGCTGGGCGCCACGCTGTGCGAGTTTCCGATGAACAGGGAGACGGCCGAGGCGGCCAGGGCCGACGGCGACGACGTCGTGATGGGCGCTCCCAACGTGATGCGGGGTGGCAGCCATCTGGGCTGGGCCTCGGCGGCGGAGATGGTGCAGGCGGGGCTCTGCACGATCCTCGCCTCCGACTACTACTATCCAGCGCTGCTGCAGGCGCCCTACCGCCTCGCCCAGCGCGAGATTCTGTCACTTGGCCTCGCCTGGAGGCTCGTCTCGGAGCATCCGGCGCGTGCTGCCGGCCTCACCGACCGGGGTGTGCTGGAGCCAGGCAAGCGTGCCGACCTCGTCGTCGTCGACGACCGGGGAGCGCTGCCGCCGAGGATCGTCTCGATGCTCAGGGGCGGCCGGGAGGTCTACGGCACGGCCTCATAGCGCGCTGGCACCCATCAGCTTGTCGGGCAGGAAGAGCACGAGCTGCGGGAAGAAGGTGATCAGCAGGAGCACGACGAAGAGCGCTGCCAGCAGCGGCAGCGCCTCACGGGCGAAGGCGTCGAGGCGCACGCCCATGATGGTGGAGGTCGTGTACATCAGCGTGCCCACGGGCGGGGTGACGCCGCCGATCGTGAGGTTGACGACCATCACGAGCCCGAAATGCACCGGATCGATGCCGAGCTTGCCGACAACGGGCACGAGGATCGGCGTCAGCAGGATCAGCGCCGCCGTTCCTTCGATCAGCATGCCGACGGCGATCAGCAGAAGGTTGATCAGGAGAAGCAGCACGAGAGGCTGGTGGGTGAGCGAGACCAGCCATTCGGCCACCTGGGGCGGGATGCGCTCCCAGGCCATGTAGAAGCCAAAGGCCGAGGCGGCGCAGATGATGAGCATCACCGTGCTGGTCGCCAGCACCGTCTCGTTGATGATCTCGACGAGGTGGACGAGCTTCAGCTCGCGGTGGGCGATGGCGCCGACGAGGAGCGCGTAGACCACCGTCATGGCGCCAGCCTCGGTGGGCGTGAAGATCCCGAAGCGGATGCCCACCAGGATGAAGATGGGGATCGTGAGCGCCCAGATGGCATCCTTGAAGGCCCGGCCGAGCTCGGCACCGCTGACGAAGCGCTCCCGGCTGGGCAGGTAGCCCCGCCTGCGGGAGACGAAGCCCGTGGCGAGCATCAGCGCCGCGCAGAGAAGGATGCCCGGGACCACGCCGCCGATGAAGAGGCGGCCGATCGAGACGTCGGCGAGGAAGCCGTAGATGATGAGGCCGATGCCAGGCGGAATGATGGGCGTGATGACGGCGGCCGACGCGGTGACTGCGGCAACGAAGGCCGGCGCGTAGCCGCGCTTCACCATCTCCGGCCCGAGCATCTTCGACTGCATCGCCGCGTCAGCGTTTGCCGAGGCCGAGAGCCCGCCCATCATCGTTGCCAGGATGATGTTCGCCTGGGCGAGCCCGCCCACCCAGTGGCCGACGAGCGCGTCGGCCAGGACCATGAGCCGGCGGGTGATGCCGGCATAGTTCATGATGGTGCCGGCGAGGATGAAGAAGGGCACCGCCAGGAGCGGGAACGAGTCGGTGGCGCTCACCAGCTTTTGGACATAGATGCCGATCGGCGGCCCGTCGCCCAGGAGAAAGAAGCTCAAGGCGGCGATGGCCATCGCGAAGGCGACGGGCACGTTGATGCAGAACATGACGAGCATCAGCGTGAGCGGCAGCCAGGTCGCCATCAGGCCTCGCCTCCCCTGAGCCGCCGGACCAGCGCGGTGCCGTGGCGGATCGCCATCAGCGCGAAGCCCACCGTGACCGAGAGATAGACGATCGAGAGCGGCAGCCGCAGCACCGAGGTGGGGTTGTCCCAGTTGGCGTCGGTGAAGCCGATGCCGAGACGGACGACATAGATCATGAAGACGAGGAGCCCCACGTCGATCACCATCTGCAGCGCGCGACCCACAGCTCGCGGCAGGGCTGCGACCAGGAGGTCGATGCTGATGTGAAGGCGGCGCTTCACACCGGCAGCTGCGCCCAGGAAGACGACCCAGGCGAAGGCGATGGCCGCGAGCTCGCCGGACCAGGTCGCCGGCTGCTGGGTGACGTAGCGGGTGAGGACACCCCACACCACCGAGGCGACGACGACCAGCAGCGCGGCGCCGCTGATGATCTCCTCGATGTTGGCAAGGACGCCGCAGCAGAGGCGGAGCGGCCAGCTGTGCCTGATCACGAGACCGCCTGTGCTGTTGGCCGCCATGCCCCCTGGGCTGCTATTGCTGGCCCAGAATCCCCTCGACCTGCTCGTAGAGGCCGGGCGTCCACTTGGGGAAGGCGCTGTAGACGCTCTTGGTCTTGGCGCGAAAGGCGGCGATGTCGACGTCGTCGACGAAGGTGACACCCGCGTCCTTGAACTTCTGGACGTAGCTCTGCTGCTTCTCGATCGTGAGCTTCGTCATGTAGTCGCCGGCCTTCTGGCCTTCCTCGAGCAGGATCTTCTGGACGTCGGGCGGCAGGCTCTCGAAGTAGCTCTCGCTCGTCACGAAGGCGACCCAGGCGAGGAAGTGATGGGTCATCGAGATCGTCTTACGGACCTCGAAGAGCTTCGAGCCGTAGAGGGAGCCCAAGGGCGCCTCGGCAGCCGCCACGACGTTCTGCGCGAGCGCCTGATAGACCTCAGACCAGTTGACGGTCGTGGGACGGGCGCCCATCGCCTTGAAGGTCTCGATCCACATCTGGTTGGGCGGCACGCGCACGGTGAGGCCGGCGATGTCGGCGGGCGTGCGGATCGGCTTGTCCGCGATCATGTCGCGGTCGCCAAAGAAGTTGTTGAAGGAGATGACGCGAAAGCCCGCCTTCTGCAGCTTCTCCAGGATGCCCTTGAACCAGTCGCTGGCCAGGATCTTCTGGAAGTCCTCGGGCTTGTCCAAAAGATAGGGGCCGTTGAGGATGCCCACGTCGGGCACGAAGTCCGAGAGATAGCCGGGGTCCGTGATGTTCATCACGTTGGCCCCCTGGCGGATCATCTCGTTCACCTCCTTGCCCGAGCCCAGCTGCTCGCCCGGGAAGACGGTGATCTGGACGCGCCCGTTGGTGCGCTCGCCCACATTCTTGGCGAAATACTCGGCTGCCTGGTTCGCGGGCTCGGTCGCGGAGAGCGAGTGCGCGAACTTGATGGTGTAGTCGGCCGCCTTGGCGCTTCCTGCCGCAAGGCACAAAGCGAGGGCGAGGCCCGTGATGAGGCGCATCGGTCTTTTCTCCCTGATCGTCTCTTATGGCGAGCCGGCCTCCCCGGGCCGGCTTCTCACATCGCTGCAGGCCGCGCGAACTCCCGGACCTGCGTGGCGCCGGCATAGAGGATCTTCTTGTGGCGCTCCAGCACCTCGGCGTGGAAGGCGACGCAGTCGGGATCGAACTCCGAGCGGGGCTCGGGCTCGAGGTCGAAATTGCCGAACTCGTCGACGCCGCGCACGAGGGTGGCGCTGTCCCTGATCTCGGAGGTCTGGCGGATGTAGGTCGGGATATAGCGGATGGCGAAGCCGATGCGCGGATAGGAGGCGTGATTGGGGTTCGAGCCGTGGAACAGGCGGACGTGATGGATCGACATCTCGCCCGGCTGCAGGACCACGTCGACCGCGTCCTTCTCGTCGACCTCGACCGCGATCTCCTGGCCGCGGCTCAGCATGTTCGTCTCGGCGAAGGTGTCGCGGTGCGCCACCTGCTCGCGGTGATGGGTCCCGGGCACGACGCGCATGCAGCCGCTCTCGGGCGTGCTGGGCGAGAAGGCTACCCAGGCCGTGACCACGTCGGGATCCGACAGCCCCCAATAGGTCGAGTCCTGATGCCAGGAGATGAAGCCCGGATCACCCGCGGGCTTCCAGAAGAAGCTCGACGCCCAGCAGAGGATGTTGGGCCCGAGGATGTCCTCGATGGGGTCCAGGATCTCCTTCCGGCGGATCGTCTGGGCGAGCCAGGGCAGGAGCATGTGCGGCTTCTGGTTGGTGCTGCGCGAAAGCTTGCCGCCCTCCTTGCGCGCAAGGGCCTCGAGCCGCCCGCGCAGGTCGGCCGCCTCGGCCTCCGGATAGGCGCGCAGCGGAAAGATCACGCCCTCACGCTCGAACGCCGCGACCTCCGCCTCGGTGAGACGCTTGCCCATGAGAAGGCCCCCCTTTGCCCGACCTGCTCCACGGCCGGCTTGTCGACTGCCGCAATCATGGCGCACTCTGTTTCAGTGATGCAAGCGAGATTTCGCCCATGAAGCAGACCTCCTCGCACGCCACGACGCCGCCGAGCGACGCCGAGGCCAAGCGACGCTACAGCGCGCCGGCCCTCGAGAAGGGGCTCGACATGCTCGAGCTGCTGGCGGGCGAGCAGGCGGGCCTGACCGCGAACCAGATCGCCGCCCGCCTCGGGCGCTCGATGGGGGAGCTCTTCCGCATGATCGTGGCGCTCGAGGAGCGGGGCTACATCCACAAGGGCGAGGACGGGGCCTTTGCCCTCACGCTGAGGCTCTTCGAGCTGGCGCACCGACATCCGCCGATGAGCAGGCTCATGAACGAGGCGCTGCCACTCATGCGCGAGCTGGCCGAGGCGACGGGGCAATCCTGCCACCTCTCGGTCTACAATGACGGGCGGATCCTGGTGGTGGCGCAGGTCGAGAGCCCGCGGCCGCGGGGCTTCACGGTCAAGCTCGGTGCCGCCTTCGAGCTGGCCGAGACGGCGTCGGGCCGCGTGCTGGCGGCCTTCCAGGAGCCGGCCGAGCGCGAGCGGCGGATCGCCCGAGCCCGCGAGATCGGGAGCGGCCTCGACGAGCGGCTGCTGGTCAGACGTCTGGGCGCCATCCTCGCCCGCGGTCACGAGGTGGCACATAGCGACACGACGGTGGGCATCACCGACCTCTCCTACCCGGTCCGCGACCGCCAGGGAGCCGCCGTCGCCGCGCTGACCGTTCCCTATATGCAGACCGTGGGTAATCCGCTGGATGAGGCAGCGACCGGCAACCGTCTCGGGCAAACGGCGGAGCGGCTATCGCGGCGGGTGGGATTCACGCCTGCGACCAGCCGCGACGATTGATGCGGGCCTGCTCCCCGCGGCCGGCTTGACAGCGCAGGCCGCGGTCAGCAACTTCTCGTGCAGTTCTAGGGGAGCCAGCGCGCTACGGCGACTTTGGCCCGCGGCGCAGAGCCATCAGGGAGTGGAATATGCAGCTCAGTCGAGAGGATCTGCTCACGGCCTATCGCCGGATGCGCACCATCCGCGATTTCGAGGAGCGGGTGCACGACGAGTTCTCGGCGGGCAACATCCCGGGCTTCGTGCATCTCTACGCCGGCGAGGAGGCCTCCGCCGTCGGGTTTTGCATGCACCTGAACGACAATGACAGGATCGCCTCGACCCATCGCGGGCACGGCCACTGCATCGCCAAAGGCTGCGATGTGAAGGGCATGATGCACGAGATCTTCGGCCGCAAGGATGGTCTTTGCGGCGGCAAGGGCGGCTCGATGCACATCGCCGACCTCAGCCACGGCATGATGGGCGCCAACGGCATCGTGGGCGGCGGGCCCCCGCTGATCTGCGGCGCCGCGCTGACCGCCAAGACGCTCAAGACGGGTGGTGTGGCCATCGCCTTCGTCGGCGACGGCGGCTCGAACCAGGGCACGACGCTCGAGTCCTACAACCTCGCCCGCGCCTGGAACCTGCCGGCCATCTTCGTGGTCGAGGACAATGGCTACGCGGAATCGACCGCCTCCAACTGGTCGGTGAGCGGCACCCAGTCCGACCGTGCCAAGGGCTTCGGCATGCCGGCCTACGAGGTCGACGGCAGCGACTTCTTCGCGATGCACGAGGTGGCCCGCGAGGTCATCGAGCGCGCGCGGGGCGGCGGCGGCCCGAGCTTGGTCCATGCCAAGCTCAACCGCTATTTCGGGCATTTCGAGGGTGACGCGATGACCTATCGCGGCGCCGACGAGGTGGCGAAGCTGCGGGCGACCAAGGATCCGCTGAAGATCTTCCGCCAGCGGGTGACCGAGGCGGCGCTCCTCGACGGCGAGGCGCTCGACGAGGTGGATGCCGAGATCAAGTCGATGATCGACCAGGTCACGGTACAGGCCAAAGGAGCGGCGATGCCGACCGAGGCCGATCTGTTGACCGACGTCTACGTCCGTTATTGAGGAGCGCCTCCAATGCCGAAGAAGAGCTATCGTCAAGCGATCAACGAGGCGCTCCGTCAGGAGATGGAGCGCGACGCGCGCGTCATCGTGATGGGCGAGGACGTGGCCGGTGGCATGGGCGCTCCCGGCGAGGACGACGCCTGGGGCGGGCCGCTCGGCGTCACCAAGGGCCTGATGCCCCAGTTCGGCCGCGACCGCGTGCTCGACACGCCGATCACCGAGAGCGCCTTCATCGGTGCTGCGGTCGGCGCCGCGGCGACGGGCCTGCGGCCCGTGGCCGAGCTGATGTTCGTCGACTTCATGGGCGTGTGCTTCGACCAGATCTTCAACCAGGCGGCCAAGTTCAAGTACATGTTCGGCGGCAAGGCGGTGACGCCCGTCGTGATCCGCACCATGTACGGCGCCGGCTTCCGGGCGGCCTCGCAGCACAGCCAGTGCCTCTATCCGCTCTTCACCCACATTCCGGGCCTGAAGGTCGTCCTGCCGTCCAACGCCTATGAGGCGAAGGGCCTGCTGATCCAGGCGATCCGCGACGACGACCCGGTGATGTTCTTCGAGCACAAGGCGATGTACGACGAGGAGGTCGACGTTCCGGACGACGCCTACGCCATTCCCTTCGGCGAGGCCAACGTCACCCGCGAGGGCGACGACGTCACGATCATCGCCTTCGGCCGGATGGTGAACTTCGCCAATCAGGTGGCCGACAAGGTGGCGAAGGACGGTATCTCCTGTACCGTCGTCGACCCGCGCACCACCTCGCCGCTGGACAGGGACACGATCCTCGAGACCGCGTCCGAGACGGGCCGCGTTGTCGTGGTCGACGAGGCCCACCCGCGCTGCAGCATGGCGACCGACATCTCGGCGCTGATCTGCGAGAACTGCTTTGATGACCTCGAGGCGCCCATCAAGTGCGTGACGTCACCGCACGCTCCGGTGCCCTTCTCGCCGGCGCTTGAGGATCTCTATGTTCCCGGCGTCGACAAGATCGAGGCGGCGGTCCGAGCCGTGATGGGGAAGGCCAGCTGATGGCGGATATCGAGCCCATCGTCATGCCGAAGTGGGGCCTCGCCATGCAGGAGGGCATGCTCGCCCAATGGCATGTCGAGGAGGGCAGCGACATCAAGAAGGGCCAGGAGATCGCCGACATCGAGACCTCGAAGATCGCCAATGTCTTCGAGAGCCCGATCGCCGGCCATCTCCGCCGGAGGCTCGTCCAGGACGGCGAGACGGTGCTGGTGGGCGCCCTCCTTGCCGTCTGCGCCCCGACCTCGGTGGCGGACGCGGATGTCGATAGCTTCATCGCAGCCTTTCAGGAGAAGTTCGCGGCCGAGGCTGCAGCGGCCGCCGCGGCGGGCGGCGGTCCCGAGCCCGAGACGATCGAGGCGGGCGGCCGCAAGCTGCGCTTCCTCAAGCTCGGGAGCGCCGAGGGTCCGCCTGTCATCTTCGTCCATGGGTTCGGCGGCGACCTCAACAACTGGCTCTTCAACCAGGAGAAGCTCTCCGAGACCCACACCACCTATGCGGTGGATCTGCCGGGCCACGGCGGCTCCTCCAAGGAGGTCGGCGAGGACGCCGATGTGGGCGCCCTTGCCGGGGCTGTCGTCGAGTTCATGGCGGCGATCGGGGCCGAGAAGGCGCATCTCGTCGGCCACTCGCTGGGCGGCGGCATCTGCCTCGACATCGCCCTCAATCACCCGGAGAAGGTGGCCTCGGCGACGCTGGTGGCCCCGGCCGGCCTCGGGCCCGACATCTCGATGGAGTATATCGACGGCTTCATCGGCACGAGCCGCGCGAAGAAGCTCAAGCCCGTGCTCGAGATGCTCGTCGCCAACCCCGACCTCGTGACGCGCGACATGGTCGAGGACGTCCTGAAGTTCAAGCGGATGGACGGAGCGACCGAGGCCCTGAACGCGATCGCCACGGCGGCCTTCGCCGGCGGCAGCCAGGCGCTCGACCTGGCGCCCCGGCTGGGCGAGCTCAAGGTGCCGGTCCAGATCATCTGGGGCCGCAAGGACCGCATCCTGCCGGCGAGCCACGCCGAGGCGGCACCGAAGTCCGTCAAGGTGACGATCTTCGACGATGCCGGCCATCTCGTGCACATGGAGAAGGCGGCGGAGGTCAACGAGCTGATCATCGCCCTCGCCGGCTGATCCTTTCTCAATCAAGCGAAGGGGCGCCGGCTTGGTTGCCGGCGCCCCTTTCTTGTGCGCGCCGCTCAGATCTCGAAGGGCTCGCCCGGTGTGGCGATCTTGACCTTCCCGCGCTTGACGAGACGCGCGAACTCCTTGGGGTCGCCCGAGAGCAGGTCGAACGTGCCCCAATGGATCGGCACGATCAGCTCGAGGTCCAAGAGCTCGTTGCAGGCCATGGCCGCGGTCTCGGGCCCCATGGTGAAACGGTCGCCGATCGGCAGGAGGCCGACCTTGGGCTGATGGATGCGCTGGATCAGCGCCATGTCGGAGAAGATGGCCGTGTCGCCGGCATGGTAGAGGCTGGTCCCGTCGGCCTTGATGACGAAGCCGGCCGGATCGCCCATCGTCACAGGCACGCCATCCTTGATGATCGCCGAGCTGTGGAACGCCTGCACCATGCAATAGCGCACGCCCTCATGCTCGATGCAGCCGCCGGTGTTCATCGGCTGGAGCTTCTCGACCCCCTGCCCGCTCAACCACATGCAGATCTCGTACTGCGCGACGAGGGTGGCACCATACTTCTTGGCGAGCCGCGCCGTGTCGCCGATGTGATCCTCGTGGCCGTGCGTGAGCACGATCGTGTCGACGGCCTCAAGGCCGTCCTCATAGCCCGCCGGGAAGGTCGGGTTCCCCGTCCAGAATGGGTCGATCAGGATGCTCTGGGTCGCGGTCACGAGATGGAAGGCCGAATGACCGAGCCATGTGAGTCGCACTGCGGTCCTCCTCGCTTGTTAAGAGAAGATGACTGGGCTTGTTAAGAGAAGATGACTGGCACACCACCGGGCACACCGTCAGCATAGGCCGGTACTTAGTCTGATCGTCCCCCGCTGTGCAGAGGCGTGCCGCAGGCGAAGCTCAGGCCCGCGACCGACGCATGGCCCGACGCGGCCGATCCAGGCGGGAGATCACGATGGCCAAGACAGCGCTTCTCAGCATGCTCGCGCTCATGGCGTTGCCGACGGCATCCGGGCTCGCGGCAGGCGTCGACGTCACGCGCGGCTCGGCCCCGTCGGCGGTCTCCGGCGTCACCGTGCTCCGCGGCGAGCCATCCATGCCAACGGGGTCGGAGGCCGCCGAGCTGCGCCCAACGCCGACGCCGCCCCCTGTCGGCGGCAACAAGCTCTGGCTCGTGGACGGCGACCGGCTCGTCGCCTGCCGCATGGTGAGCACGGTGATGGTAGGCGGCCGGGCCATCCAGTGCGCGAGCAGGCGCAATTTGCTCGACCGTTGATGCGAGGAGGCGTGGCATCGAAGTAACAGCGCTATAGCAATCGCGCGCGCTGCGTCCTCGAATCCTTTGTCGACAATATGCCCAATCTCGCTGCGTGGAATTGACGCGCCCATTCTTCAGGGGCCCGCCGATGATGTGCGGCGCAGGGCCTGCTCTCCACACCACAGACCTGTGTAACATTCTGCAACAGAAGTTGAGTGGAGAGTAGCGCGGGCCATCCCTACGTTCCCGCCATGCGAGATGCTCGCCGGAGACAGCCCAAGCCCGGTCGATCACCGAACCGGCAGGCCAGAACGGAAAGAGAGCATCTCGTGATGTGACCGCGACCATGGAGGGGGTCCTCTGCCCAGGACCCGGCGGCGCATCACAGGACGAGGAGCATCCGGCATTCGTCTCATACGCATGAGTGGTTGTGAGGGACGGCTTTCGCCTTCCCTCGGGGCAGAGAGGAACGCCTGCCCGCTCGCTGCAAGGGGGACGGATCGCGGTTGCTCCGCTGGAACGGATCGAGGCCTGACGAGATGAGCATGCGTGGACCCACGCCGAGCACGAACAGCGACCTGACCTTCCAGGTGGGTGGCTTTGCGACGCTGTCCGAGGGGCTTGACTATGCTGCTCGCGGCGAGACCGGCTTCAACTTCTTCTCGACCCGCGGCGAGCTCGAGCGCGCCCTGCCCTATCGCGAGCTGCGTGAGCGCGCGCTGTCTCTTGCCTCGCGTCTCCTCACGGCGGGCCTGCAGCGAGGCGACCGTGTCGCTGTCATTGCCGAGACGACGCCCGATTTCCTGACCGTCTTCTTCGCCTGCCAGTATGCGGGCGTGGTGCCGGTGCCGCTGCCGGTATGCGTGAACTTCGGCGGTCAGAGCGCCTATATCGAGCGGCTGCGCAGCATGCTCGCGAGCGCTGATGCCCGCGCCGCGATCGGCGCGCAGGAGCTGATCGCGACGTTGACCGCAGCCTCCGCCGGCACCTCCGTCGACGTGGTCGCCACGGTCGACGCGCTGATGAGCCTGCCCGAGAGCGATCAGCCGCTGTCGCCGCTTACCTCGGCCGAGCCCTGCTACATCCAGTACTCCTCGGGCAGCACGAGCCTGCCGCGGGGTGTGTTGGTGACGCAGCGTGCGATCAACGCCAATGCGGAGGCGATCGGCCGCCACGGCCTGCAGCTGCGACCCGGCGACCGCTGCGTCTCCTGGCTGCCGCTCTACCATGACATGGGCCTCGTGGGCTGCTGCCTGACGCCCGTGCTGGCGCAGATCACGGTCGACTACATCCCGACCACGGGCTTCGCCCGCCGGCCGCTGGTGTGGCTCAAGGTCATGTCCGAGCAGCGGGGCACCATCTCGTTCAGCCCGACCTTCGGCTACGAGCTGTGCGCCCGGCGTGCCGCCGGCGGCGTGAGCCAGGACCTCGACCTCAGCGCGTGGCGCGTGGCGGGCATCGGCGGCGAGATGATCCGGCCGAAGGCGCTGGGCGACTTCGCCAGGACCTTTGCCGCCGCCGGCTTCGACGCCAAGGCGTTCCTGCCGAGCTACGGCCTGGCCGAGGCCACGCTCGCCGTGACCTTCGCGCCGCTGGGCCGTGGCGTCACGGCCGATGTGGTCGAGCAGGGCGAGGCCTTCGAGCGTCGCCGTCGGGCGATCGCCGTGTCGGACGGCGAGGACCGTCCGGGGCGTCGCACCCGCGCCTTCGTCAACTGCGGCCGTGCCATGCCCGGCTACGAGGTCGAGATCCGCGACGATCTGAACCGGCGCCTTCCCGACCGGGTGGTGGGCCGGGTCTGCATCCACGGGCCCAGCCTCATGACCTGCTACTTCCGCAACGCGGAAGCGACGCGCAACGTGCGGCTGCCCGGCGGTTGGCTCGACACGGGCGACATGGGCTACATGATCAACGGCGAGCTGGTGGTTACCGGCCGCACCAAGGACCTCATCATCTTCAGCGGCCGCAACATCTGGCCGCAGGATCTCGAGTGGGCGGTCGAGCGGATCGAGGCGGTGCGCGCCGGCGACGTCGCGGCCTTCAGCGTGACGGGCGACGATGACCGCGAGCAGGTCGTCGTGGTGGTCCAGTGCCGGACCAGCGATGCCGAGGCGCAGCAGGACCTGCGGCGACAGGTGCAGAGCGCGGTTCATCGGACGGCGGGCGTCGACTGCGAGGTCGTGCTGGCACCGACCCGCTCGCTGACCTTCACGACCTCCGGCAAGCTCAGCCGTGCCGCCGCCAAGGCCAACTATATGAGCGGCCTCATCCGCGACGTGGCGAGCCTGCCTGCGTTCGTCGCGCCGCCCGCCGAGATGGGCATGCTCGCCGTCGCCAGCTGACGGCGGCGGGCGCCCGGCGCCAAACCTCTCCGGCCATGTCCGATGTCGTGGCGCTCACGGGCGGCACGGGCTTCATCGGGCGGCGGCTGATCCAGCGCCTGCGGGCCGAAGGCATCGGCGTTCGGGCGCTGGCGCGACGACCGGCTGCGGCGCATCTGGGGCCCGGCGTCGAGACGGTGGCGGGCGATCTTGGCGACGAGGCGGCGCTTTCCGAGCTCGTTGCGGGAGCTCAGGTCGTGATCCATGCCGCCGGCGTGGTGAGCGCCGGCCGCGTCGCTGACTATCACCGCATCAATGCTCTGGGCACGGCAGCGGTGGCGCGGGCCATGCTGGGTGTCGAGCGCCCGGGCCGGCTGATCCTCGTCTCCTCGCTTGCAGCACGCGCGCCCGAGGTGTCGGCCTACGCGCGGAGCAAGCGCGAGGGCGAGGATATCGCGCTCGAGCATGCGGAAGCGCTCCAGCTGGCGATCGTGCGACCGCCCGCGGTCTACGGCCCCGGCGACCGCGCCACGCTGCCCATCATCGCCGGCCTCGCCCGCGGCCTTCTCGTCGTCCCGGCGGCCCACCGCACGCGCTTCTCGCTGCTCTTCGTGGACGATCTGGCCGATCTTCTTGCGAGCCTCGTGGGGCGGCCCGCGGCGCCGGGCACGATCGTCGAGCCCGACGACGGTGCCCCCGGCGGCTATCGCTGGAAGGATCTGGCGACGAGCGCCGAGGCGCTGCTCGGCCGGCGTGTGCGCTTGATCGACGTGCCACGTGCGATCATATGGCCCATCGCGGTCGGTTGCGAGCTCGTGGCACGAGCGGCGGGCAACGCGCCCTTCCTCAGCCGCGAGAAGCTCGGCGAGCTCTTTCATCCCGACTGGGTGGCGGCGGGTGCCTGCGCTACGAGTGTCGCCTGGGCGCCGCGCGTGGGATTCGCTGACGGGTTGCGGGCGAGCTTGGCCTGGTACAAGCAGGCGGGATGGCTCTGAGCCCGGCGCCGCCGTAAGGCGTGCCGGACCCTGGAGCGCAAGGGAGTGGATCGGCCATGGTGACATCCGACGACCAGATCTTTCGGGAGATCTGCGGGCTCGCGGTGCGCTACGCCCCGCCCGGTGCCGAGCTGCTGCCGACGACGGAGCTTGCGACCGAGATGAACATCGATTCCGTGGCCGCCATGGATCTCGTGATGGAGATCGAGGACAAGTACGGGATCGACATTCCGATGAACCAGATCTCCGAGCTCAGGAGCCTCGGCGATCTCGTCGGTCTCGTCCGCCAGCAGATCGAGGCCCGTTGACCCGATGGACATCTTCGACAAGTACGCCCTGATCGCGGGCCGCCACGACAAGGTCCTGCAGCATGGCGTCGATCCCTTCGGCGTCAGCCTGGATGAGATCGTCTCTCCGACCGAGGCGCTGATCGGCGGGCGCCACACGATCCTCCTCGGGACCAACAACTATCTGGGGCTCACCTTCGATCGGGCCTGCATCGACGCGGCCGTGAGGGCGGTGGTCGAGCAGGGCACCGGCACCACGGGCTCGCGCATCGCGAACGGCACCTATGCCGCGCACCGCGACCTCGAGCAGGCCCTGGCGCAATTCCTCCAAAAGCAGTCCTGCATGGTCTTCACGACCGGCTATCAGGCCAATCTCGGCATGATCGTGGGCCTTGCCGGGCCGCGTGACGTCATCCTGCTCGATTCCGATTCGCACTCCTCGATCTATGACGGTTGCCGCCTTTCGGGGGCCAAGGTGGTCCGCTTCCGCCACAACGACCCCGAGGACCTCGACAGGCGCCTGGCGCGGCAGGAGGAGGGCGACTGCCGCCTCGTGATCGTCGAGGGGCTCTACAGCATGCTGGGCGACGTCGCCCCGCTGAAGGAGCTGGTCGAGGTGAAGAAGCGCCACGGCGCCTACCTGCTCGTGGACGAGGCCCATTCGTTCGGCGTCTTCGGCGATCACGGGCGCGGCGTGGCCGAGGCGCAGGGTGTGGAGGACGAGGTCGACTTCGTTGCCGGCACCTTCAGCAAGAGCCTGGGTGCCGTGGGCGGCTTCGGCGCCTCGAGCCATCCCAAGTTCGACGTCCTGCGCTATTGCTCGAGGCCCTACATGTTCACGGCCTCGCCCAGCCCCGCCAGCATCGCCTCGGTCCGGGTGGCACTGGATCGCATCGCCGCCGACGACAGTCTCAGGACCCGCATCTGGGCCAATGCGCACCAGCTGCACGACCGCCTCTCAGGGCTGGGCTTCGACGTCTGCTCGGCCACGAGCCCGGTCATCGCCGTGCGGCTGCCGGACGAGAAGATGGCCGTTCTCGCCTGGAACCAGCTCCTCCAGCTCGGCGTCTACGTGAACCTTGCCGTGCCGCCGGGCACGCCTGGCGGGGTCTGCCTGCTGCGGTGCAGCGTCTCCTCTGCCCACACGCCAGAACAGATCGCCGAGATCGGCAACCGCTTCGAGCGGCTGGCCGAGGTGCTGGGCATCCGCAGCGGCGAGGCGACGCAGGCCCGGACCGCCCGCTGAGCCGCTAGCGGAAGGCTCCCTTCCGGTAGAGCCGCCAGAACTGGACGAGCGCGCCCAGGAGCGGATGGCGGCGCTGCCAGGGGGTGACGACGACCTCGACGCCCGAGTGGCGCGCGATCTTCCAGGCGAGATAGTCGGCCCCGCCGTCGAAGGTGAAGGAGGCCTTGACCAGCCGCGCCACCGACCAGGCTTTTCCCGTCAGCCGCCGTCTTTTCCAGGCACGCGATGCCTCACGCGCCGCTGTCCCGTCCGGAAGCGGCAGGGCCGCCAGAAGGGCCGGGGTCAGGCGCTCGTAGCGCTCGGCGTTCGCCTCGTAGAGCTGGCCCGCGCGCTGGGGCTTCTCGGCGCGCAGCTCGGTCCGGTAGGTTTCCTGGAAGGCGCGGGTCCAAAGCTCGGCCGGCTCGGGTGCTAGACCGAGAAGCGGCCGGACGGCGCCCGCGAGCGTCACGATCGCCGCCCCGAGCGCCCCGCAGATCCGCTCGCGCACCGCGCTGTCGCTGGCCCAGACGATGCCGGTCGGCTGGGCGAAGCGGGCCCAGAAGTAGGGGTTGTCGGTCTCGGGCGCCACCAGTCGCTCGAGACCGTCCAGGCTCACGGTGGCGTACTTTGCCCGCACCGTGGCGGAGCCATGACGTGTCTCGATGTAGTAGACGTTGGGCGGGATTCGCCGGTTGAGCCACCTCATGACCGGGCTCCGGTGGAGCGCCTCGTAGCTCTCCGCGACAAGGTAGAGGTCGACCAGCCTGCCCTCGACGGCGCCGTCGCGCAGGGCGCTGCCGTAGAAGAGAACGGCCACGATCGCCTGGCCGTGCCTCGCCCGGGCGGCGTCGGCCAGGGCCCGGACCGCCCCGGGTGCCGGCGTCGCCGCCTCGCGCGCCACGACGGCTCCGATCGCCTCGTCCGCCATGGCCGCCTCAGAGGCGGACGAAGCGGACGACATCGGGGGCCGTCAGAACGAGCGGCTCGCCGGCGCTGGCCGCGAAATCCTCGCCGTCGATCGTGAACGGCGCGTCCAGATGAAGGGCCACGCGATCGGCGTTGCGGCTGAAATAGCAGTCGGCCGGGAGCGAGGCGCGGCTATCGCCGCCATAGAGCACGCGCCAGGACGAGCGCAGCAGATGCGACGGCGGGTAGGCGATGCTGGTGTAGCGCAGCGCCCGCCCGCGCGGGTTCCAGAAGGGCCTCGCGCGCAGGACCAGCCGGTCCAGCGTCGTCGCGAGCAGGAGCAGCTCCCGCTGCAGCCTCACCTCGCCGTCGATATCCGCCTCGACCGGCACGCCCTCCAGCATGCCCGGCGGCCTTTTCCCCACTGCCCAGCCGGCCAGCAGCTTCAGAAGAGTCGTGACGTTGGCCCACTCGCCCTTCAGGCCGCGCGTGTGCACGGTGTCCTTGCAGAGGTTGATGGCATCGAAGATGCCGGCGGCGCCAAAGAACATGCCGCGTTGCGGGCCGACGCCGATGGCGCCGGCGATGCGCAGGACGCGACGCTCGACGAGGTGTCGGCCGAGCTCGCCCGCGCGCGCCGCCGCGAGCAGGCGGCGGACCGTGGCGGGATCGCCGCGGCCGAGGCCACAGTCCTTGGCCGTCATGTTGGCCATGCCGCGCGGCAGGATGGCCACGAGCGGCAGCTCGACGAAGGGCCGCTCCTCGAGAAGGGCGGTGAGCAGGATCTGGACGGTGCCGTCGCCGCCATTGATCACGACGAGGCCGGTCTCGCGGGCGGCGAGCTCACGCAGAATCCCGCCCGGCGTCGTGCCGTCGGCGAGGTCGAGCTCGACGACATCGCTCGCCCCTTCGAGCACGCTGCGGAGCTGCGCCACGCCCTGCTTGTTGCGCTCGCTGCGCGTGTTGTGGACCACGCCGATGCGCATGGCTCAGGCCGGCCGCGCGCGCATCCCACCGCCCTGGAACCGGGCGAGGATCAGCTCGGGAACGCCGCTCAGCAGCAGGACGGCGAGGGTCAGGAGGCAGGGCGCGGTCCAGGCCGCGACGATCGGGTCGACGAGCCCGACCTCGCCCAGCGCCAGGAGCACACCGTTCGTGATGATGGCGCTGAAGCCGACGGCGAGGCTCTGCATGAAGAGCGGCATGATCATGCCCGTGCGGCTGAACTTCCGCACCAGCCCGAAGACGAGGAACATCATGAGGGCGGGGATGGCCATGTCGGCGATCCGCGCATGAAGCCATGTCTCGTAGGCGTCGATGGCGCCCACCCCGTAGCCGTCGTGCCGCACGATATCGACGAGGTCGCGGATGCCGAGCTCACGCGGCAGCTTGGCCATCAGCTCGACCTTGTCGAGCGGAAGGACGATCGGCCAGAACAGCTTCGGGACCTCGGTCGGAGGCTCGGTGCTGGCCGGGCGCCGGGTTACGTCCTGCAGCTCCCACCCGCCCGGCACGACCTCGGCATGACGGGCAAAGATCTGCTCGATCAACAGACCATGCTGGTCGCGGTGGAAGATCCGCACATCGTCGATGCGGCCCCCCGCGATGGCGTCGGCCGGCAGGCGGACGATGTCGTCGCCGCTGCGGGCCCAGATGCCATCGCTGCCGGGGCCGTTCGCCTGGCTGAACTCGCTGACGCGAAGGGCCCGAAGCTCCGGTATGCTCGCCGGGATGCCGATGTCGTCGATCGCGAACTTGCCGGCCATGAGGAGGAGCGCCATGGGCAGCAGCCGCGCGACCATGCCGGCCCGGGACACGCCCGACGCCCAGATCACCACGAGCTCGCTGCGGCGGATCAGCTCCATCGCGGTGAAGAGCGCCGCCACCAGCGTCACGAGGGGCAGCACCTCGGTCAGCAGGGACGGCAGGCGGATCACCGCGTACTGGGCAAGCGCCATCGAGGTGCCGTCGGTGCGCCGGAGCACCCGGCTGCCGACGTCGAGCAGATCGAAGAGGAGAGCAAAGCCGGTCGCCGTGATCAGCACCACGACGAAGCGCCGGAGGAACATCACGTTGAGGTAGAGGGTGAGCCGGCTCACGAGCGAAACGCTCCGGCCTGCCCGATCCGGGACAGCCGCTCGGTGACGGCCTCGACAATGGCCTCGATCGGGCCGCGCCCGCCCGATCGAGGCACTCGGGTGGCCTTGCTCCAGGAGAGGATGAGGCCCAGGGCGAGAAAGATGAAGAACGGCACCCAGAGCCCGAGGAGGCTCGATATCTTGCCGTCGTCGGCCGTCGACTCGCCGAACTGAAGGATCTGATTGTAGATGAGCAGAACAGAGATGCCGATCAGGATCCCATAGGAGCGCAGCGAGCGGCGTCGTGCGATGGCGAGCGGCACCGCAATGAGCGGGAGCACGAGGGTCGAGACAATGCGGACGAGGCGCCCGTTCAGCTCGGACGAGATCTCCGCGGGCCGGATGTTCGGGAACGACTTGCCGCGCGCGGCCCAGAGCTCGGGGATCGTCATCTCACGCTCGTCCTGACCGCGCGGGCGGAACGACTCGGGCTTGGCACCTCGCATGTCGGTGAGAAAACTCTTGAAGCGGATGCTTGCCCCACCCTTCGTGGGTGCGGCCTGCTGATCGGAGCTGGGCGCGGGCACGATCTGCTGCACGCCCTGGTCGAGGCTGAGCGTCAGCGGCCTCGAGCCTTCCGCCGGCAGGACGGTGCCGTGCTCCGCCGTGACGGTCATCGTGCTGCCATTGTCCTGGCGGCTGTAGAGAAAGAGCCCCGTGAAGCCGCTGTGCTCACCGTCCAGGGAGTCGACGCTGTAGGTGGTGTTGTCGAGCGTCACGAACGACTTGTCGTGGAGGAGCGCCTGAAAGGAGACGTTCGACAGCGCGAAGAGCGCTGCCCTGTAGGCATAGCGGCTGTAGGGCTGCAGATAGGACAGCACGATCGCGTTGATGACGAGCAGGACGATCGCCATGCCCAGGAGCGGCCTCAAGACGCCGTCGAGGCCGATGCCGGATGCCATCATCGCGTCGAGCTCGCCATCCCGCGACAGCCGGCTCACCGTGAGGAGAATGGCGATGAAGAAGGCCGCGGGCACGGCAAGGCTCAGATAATGCGGCAGCAGGTAGCCCATCATCTCGAAGATGACGAGGAGGCTGCCGCGCCATCCGACGACGATGTCCACCACCCGCAGCATGCGCTCGGCGAGAAGGGCGAAAAGCGCCACCGCCAGGATCGAGACCGTCGGGCGGGCGATTTGGCTCGTGATGTATCGGCTATAGACAGTCATCGCTCGGAGCGGCTCGCGAACGGAGATCGACACCGGAGCGTCGGGAATGGGCACAGCCCGTCAAGTGTCATACAGCAGCGGGCCCTGCCCTGGCTAGATGGCCGGCTCGAGCGAGACGTGACCGGATTCCTCCGCGCCGGCTACGGTGGCACGCAGGACGGTCGTCATTGCCAAGGCCTCGGGGTCGAAGCGGCGCGCCTCGACGTCGATGACGATCCCCTGTCCGCGCTCCTTTGGGCGCATGTCGAGCAGGAGGTAGCCGCCGCTCGTGGCGGCGCTGTCGCCGAGCAGCGACGCCGAGGGGCCGCCCAGGACCGGCACCTGCTGGTGGGGGCCGGGCAGCCCGCCGACATTCAGCACGTGCTCATGTCCGCACAGCACGAGGTCGGCGCCGGCACGCTGGAGGACGGCGCGAAAGCCGCGGGCGTCGGTCAGGCGCTTCCGCTTGCGGCTCCAGCCATGCACGGGCGGGTGGTGCAGCAGCACGATCGCATGACGGCCCTTCTCGCGCGCCTCGCGCAGGGCCTGCTCGAGCGCGTGCAGCTGGCGCTCGCCCAGGCGCCCGGTGGCGTAGCCTGCGGGTACCGGCACGGCGGTCGACAGGGCCACAAGGCTGAGCGGTCCGACCTCGCGGACGAACGGGAAGGACGGCATCGTCCCGGCCGCCTCGCAACCCATATAGGCGGCCCAGAGCGGCCAGCCGCGACGTGCTGCGCCGGGCACGTAGGCGTCGTGATTGCCCGGAATCGCCGTCACCCGCTCGGGCGGGCCGAGGCGGCCGAGCCACGCCGCCGCTGCCGCGAACTCCGCGTCGAGCGATATGTTGCAGAGATCACCCGTCACCACGATGTGGTCGACGTCACTCTCCTCGATGTCGGCCAGCACCGCGTCCAGGACCTCGAGGCGATGGCGATGGCGGCGATGGCGTTGCCAGGACACGTAGCCCAGCGCCCGCTTGCTCGCCAGGTCGCGCGCCCGCACCGCCGGCAGCGGCGCCAGGTGAATGTCGGTGAGGTGGGCGATGCGAAC
This sequence comes from uncultured Alphaproteobacteria bacterium, assembly GCA_963735065.1. Lineage (GTDB taxonomy): Bacteria > Pseudomonadota > Alphaproteobacteria > Geminicoccales > Geminicoccaceae > CAVTJL01. The sequence goes on from CAVTJL010000004.1 coordinate 847,238, forward strand.
CATGGCTGGCGGGTCGGGCGTGCGGGACGGGGTCAAGCGGCCCGACGCGCCGCGAGGATGCGCTCGACGAGCGCCAGGTCCTCGGGCTTGTCGACGTCGATCGCGGCCTCGGCAATATCGATCGGCACCGCGACCGCGGCGGCGTCGAGGATGCGCGACAGGCGCGACATCGCCTGCTCCAGCGTCAGCCGGCGCGAGAGGTAGGCCAGAAGGGCGCCCCAGCCGAAGGCCCTGGCGATCCGCCAGGGCTTCTTCCGGTCCTGCTCGACACGGCGCCAGAATGCGACCGCATTGCCGCCTCGGGGCGTCATGATGGCAAAGAGATTGGCGCCGGAGTAACGCTCGCCCCGGAAATGCCAGAAGGTGCGCCGGCTCTCGGGATAGGCGCCGAGAATGGCCGTGGCGCTGGCGAGACCCGCCGCCACATCGGCGCCGCTGCGCGCGGCCGCGCCGCAAAACGCGTCGATGATGGCATCGGAGAGAAGCGCGTGGTCGGCGGTCGTCACCAGCACCGGGAAGGTGCCAAGCCGCTCCATCGCGGCACGCACGCTGAGGCTGGGAGACGGTGCTGCCGCCATGCTCTGGCACCGATCGGCCTCGATCAGGGGCGCCAGCTGGGGCAGCGTGCCGATGAGGTCGGGCCGGTCGAGGACGACCAGGATGCGGCCGATCCAGGGGCTGGCCGCCAGCGCCTCGACGACGCGCACGAGCATCGGCACGCCGCCCGCCGTGACGAGGCATTTGTGCGACGCCCCGGCCGCTGCCGCCACAGGGTCCGAGCCTCCGCGGCTGCCGGCGAGGACGACGGCGTCGAACCTTGGCCCGGGGCCCGTCACGCGAGCGGCTTCTCGTAGATCCGGTAGGTCTTGTAGGGCTTGGCGCCGACCGTCGCGATCATGTCGCGCATCGGCTGGTTGTTCTCCAGCACCCAGGACAGCTCGGCACCGGTCTTGCCCTGCGCCCGATGATAGTCGCGGATCCGGCCGATGACACCCATGGCGAGCGCCGCGCCCTTCGCGGTGCCCTGATACTTCTTGCGCACGCCCATGAGCGGCATCCGACCATTGGTGACGCCTTGCACCTTGAGGCGCCAGAGGAGCTTTGCCCAGCCGAAGGGCAGCAGCCGGCCATTGAGGCCCTTGATGGCGTCGTTCAGGTTCGGCAGGGTCACGACCATGGCGGCGGGCTCGCCGTCGATCTCGCCGATCGCGAACCACTCGGGGCCGACGAGCGGACGGATGCTTTTCGCCATGTATTGGGCCTCGTCCTCGCCGAACGGGATGAAGCCCCAATTGTCGGCCCACGCATCGTTGAAGATGTCGCAGATGGTCGTGATGTCCTCACGGAAGCGCTTCTTGTCGAGGGGCCGGATGCGGACATTGTCCATCCGCTCGAGGCGCGCCATCACGCGCGTCGCCATGGGCGGCAGATCGGCCTGGACGTCGAACCAGTAGGCGATCAGGTCCTTGGCCTTGGTGAAACCCTGCTCCTCGACGCGGGCCGGGTAGTAGGGGGGATTGTGGCCCATCATCATGTTGGGCCCAGTGTCGAACCCCTCGATCAGGAGGCCGCACTCGTCGTTGATGGAGGGATTGAAGGGCCCGGCCATACGACCCATGCCCTTCGCCCGGAGCCAGCCCGCCGCCGTCTCGATCAGGCCGGCGAAGACCTCGGCGTCGTCCTCGGCCTCGAGGAAGCCGAAATGGCCCGTCTGATCCTTGTGCCGCTCGAGATGCTTCTCGTTGATCTGGGCGCTGATGCGCCCGACGCAGCGGTCGCCTCGGAAGGCCATCCAGTAGGCCATCTCGATGCCCCGCAGGAACGGGTTCTTGCGCGCGTTCAGGTGATCCTGACGCTCGAGGAGCAGCGGGGCCACCCAAAGGGGGTCCGACCGATAGAGCGGGGCCGGCATCTCCAGGAACCGCTTGAGGTCGCGCGATCCCTCAAGGGGCTCGATACGCAGGTCCGTCACGCTGCGGGGCCGTCAGGCGGCGCGGCGACGGCGGCGCTCGGCGAACTCCTCCTCGGAGGCCGACAGCTGACCGACCCAGGGGAAGCGGCGCCTCTGGGCGCTGTCATAGCCGAGATTGTGGGCGGTCGGGCTACGCGGCACCGAGCGCGGCTGGTCGTAAATGGTCCTGAAGACACGGTCCCAAAGGCTGCTGGTGATGCCGTAATTGCCCTGCTCACTGTGGAAGTGGTGCGCCAGATGCCGCTTCTTGATCGCGCGCAGCCAGCTGTTCTGGGGCGTGAAGGGCAGATGCTGGACGCAGTGGCAGAACTCGTAGCCGGAGAAGACGAGCAGCCCGGTCGCGAGCGCCGCGGTGGCGCCGGCCGGGCCCGCGATCGCCCAGCCCAGCGGCAGCGTGATGATGAGGATCGTCGGCAGAGTCGTGTAGAGCGCACCGAACAGAACCGACAGGTCGTGCGGGTTCTGGTGATGGTCGTAATGGATGCGCTTCCAGACCTTGGCGGTCAGCGGCGACTTGTAGAGCAGCGTCGAGTGGAGGAGCCAGCGGTGGATCAGATACTCGACCAGCGGATAGAGAACGAGGACCGTGGCCACGGCAGCGAGCGGGCCCAACGGGCCCTCGGCGAGCCAGACGGTGAGGCCGATCGAGATCGCGGCGAGAACCAGATAGGTCTGGATGGAATAGTGCGTGAAAAAGGCGACGACGAGGTCGCGCAGTGTCATCTTGTCCAGAAAATACGCACGTCCCGACCAGGGGCCGATCGACCCGAGCATCAGCCACACTCCACGCTGTCCGCGCAGCTCTGCCGCGCGATCCATAGCTAAGCGCGGCCGGCGCGCCAGACAAGCAGGCCGGCCAATTCGTCGCTGACCGCCAGGGGCAGGCGCCCTTCCCTAGCCCGCCAGCGGCTGCTCGCTCATCAGCCGGCGGATCCGCTCCACCGCGAGGCGAAGGTCGTCCAAAGGCTTGCGCCCCGCCATCACATGATCGTCGCCGATGCGCGAGACCAGGCCACGCGCCACGAGAGCCCGGACCAGAGCGGTCGGATCGCGGGGCAGGCTCAGGAGCCCGCGGGCCGTCGCCCGGTCGACGAGCCTGCCCACCACATGCTGCTGGTGCGGCGTGCCGCGATAGGAGGTGCCACCACCGGTGAGGAGGGTGAAAGCCTTGACCAGCGGCCCCGCCACCGGCTTGCCCTCGTGCCAGCGGCGAAGCTGGAAGACGGCGGTCGGCCGGCCCATCAGCGAGGCCTCGGCCAGCGTCTCGGCGTCGATGCTCGTGACGACCGCCCGGTCCGCCAGCGCCAGCAGCGCCGCCCTCGCCGCCTTGGTCTCGGCCTGCGCCGGCCGCAGCACCTGCGCCGCCTGGCCTGCGGCACCCGTCACCGCAGCGAGGATACCCTCGCCGACGCCCGGATCGGCCAGGACCAGGAGCGAGCCTCCGGCCGCCTGGGCCTCACGTCCGGCGACGCGGCCAAGCTCAGCGGCCTCGGCCACCGACAGGACGAAGGGAAAGCGCACATCGGCCAGGAAGAGCGCGCTCCACGGCCGCGGCGGCTCGCCGATCCGCGCCCTCCAGACCTCGACCGCGGCCGCGAGCGCCCCGCGGTCCATGCCGGCCAGCGGTGCCGTCACGTGAATGACGTTGGGACGGATCGGCAGACGCTCGTCGGGTCCGGCCACGATAAGGTCGAACACCTCGAAGGGTGCGTTGGGGCGCCCGAGGTGAACGAGGCGGACGCCGCCGCCCGCCTGCTGGCGGATCCACCGCGCGATCGGCACGGTGGCAGCGTCGCTCGTGATCACGAGACCGGGCCAGGGCGTATCGAGCGGGCTCGACAGCGCCCGGTCGAGACCGGCGAGCGAGGCCCCGCGCAGCAGTGCCGGCAGATGCGAGCCGCCCTTCAGAACGAGGCGCTTGGTCTCCCAGGGCCAGCCCAGGGCCTCGGCGAGGCCGATCGCCTGCCCGCTGTCGGGCTGAGCCGCGTCACTGAGGAGCCACACGACGGGAGCACCCGGATCGGCCACGCGCCGCACGCCGGCGCCGTGGAGCTGGGTTCCGCCACCGATCGCGTCCAGGTGCCAGCTGACGCCGGGGAAGCGCCCCGCCGCCTCGGAGAGGCGGAGCTGCCACCAGGCGGCGCTGCCGAGGCCCTCCGCGGCCGTGGCCCGCACCTCGACGACAACGAGCTTGCCGGCCCGCGCGAAGAGCTCGTCCAGCAGCCAGGGAATGTCGGCCGGCGGCACGCGCTCGAGCAGATCGGCCGCCACGATCGCATCGACGGGCTCCTCGGGCCACGCGGCACCACCGCGGAGCTGGAAGGCGGTCCGCTGCATGGCGCCCAGAGCCGATGTGTCGATGCGGTCGGGATCGCGCGCGCTGACGACGAGAACGCTGCCGACGTCGAGGGCGCGCGCCATCGCCGCCGCACCCTTTGAGGGCGGCGGGGCCGCAGCCTCGTCACCGGGATCGTTGCCGCCCAGCCTCGCCTCGAGCTCGGGGCTCGGCCTCTCGCGCGTGAAGACGCGGTAGCCCTCGGCGTCCGCGCGCTGCTCGAGATTGTGCCAGATATAGGCCAACGGATTGGGATGGTAGGAATAGTCGTTCGGGAAGGGCTGCCAGGGCTGCTGGTGCAGGGCCGTATAGTGCAGGCACTTGGTGAGGCCCTCGACATATTCCTGGTCGCGTGCGTTCCACTGGGGATCGATCGCACCCCACAGGCCGGGCGTCTCCTTGGGCTTGGCGAGGAGAGCGTGCTTGCTGCCGGTGGCGGCCACCTCCCGGTTCCAGATCGGCCACATCCGCTCGCAGTCGATCAGCATCACCGAGGTGTCGCTGGCCGAGATGGCGAGATAGCCGTGCTCGCCCATCTCGAGATCGAAGAGCAGCGCCGGGTCGGCCAGGTAGATCTGGTCGACGTCGTTGTAGATCGCCTTGCCGACGCGGCCGGCGAAGTCCGGGATGGCGTAACGGTAGTTGGTGAAGCCCGTGCGCCAGCGCCTGCGGTCGAAGCCCCTGACATTCTTCATCAGGTAGACCTCGTAGGTGCGGGCGGGATCGCGCACCTGCTCGATCGAGTAGAAAAAGATGCGCTCGGCCCGGTACTGGGCCTCCTCCGTGCCGAGGAAGATCCGCACGGGCGGCTTCTCGGAAGGCGTCACACCCGGCCGTGGTGCCAGCACCACCCGATCCGGGTCGTCACGGAAGAATGGCCAGGATTCCTCGAGATCTTGCGACACGCTTCGTGCTTCCGGCAGTAGGGGGCAGCCCGGGACTTGGCTTTCGCAGCTGAGGCCTTGTCTAGGATAATGCCCGCGCTGGCGTCAATTTGGCGGAAGCGCGCACCACCCTCAGGCCACGACCGGACCGAGCAGCGAGGCTGCAGCCGCCCGGCGATCCTCCACGGCCAAGCCGTTCTCGACGTGGAAGACACGGTCGGCCATGTCGAGAAACTCGCTCCTGTGCGTGATCGAGAGAATCGTGACGTTGCGGCCGAAGCTGCGGATGTTCTGCGTGATGGCGGCGGCCGTCTTGGGATCGAGCGCGCTCGTGACCTCGTCCAGGATCAAGAGGCGCGGCTTCAAGGCGAGCGCGCGAGCGAGCGCGATGCGCTGGCGCTGGCCGCCCGAGAGCTTCGAGCCCTTCTCGCCGACGACCGTCTCCAGACGCTGGGGCAGGTCGTTGACGAAGCTCAAGGCGCCGGCCGCCTCGAGCGCCATCTCGAGATCCTTGTCGCTCACGGCCTCGTCGCCCAGCGTGAGGTTCGCCCTGACGGTGTCGTGGAAGAGCACAAGCTCCTGGGGCACGTAGCCGACGAGGCCGCGCCAGCTCTTGAGGTCGATCTCGGTGAGCGAGACGCCGTCGATCAGCACCTCGCCCGATCGGGGGCGGTAGAGGCCGAGGATGAGGTCGACGATGGTCGTCTTGCCGGCCCCCGAGGGCCCGGTCATGACCAGCATCTCGCCCGCCTTGACGCTCATCGACACGCCCTTCAGCACCTCGTGCCCGCCGTGGCTGAAATGCACGTCCTTGAGCTCGACCGCGTGCTCGAAGTGGGCCTTGCGCGTGCCGGGGTTGGGCTCCGGATCGGCGCGGGCCTCGGCGATCATCTCCTCCGTCGCGGCATGCGCGCTCTCGAACATGACGGCCTGCTGGTAGGCCTTCTGCACGTTGCCGAGGCTCGAGACGGTCCGATAGAGCACGATGCCCACGACCAGAAGCTCGGCGATCGGCATGCTCCAGACCGAGTGGGCGAGCCAGAAGCCGATCCCGAGCAGGATCGCGAAGATGATGTCCTGGACGTTGTTGAGCGTCTCACGGCTGATCACCTGCCGCCGCAACGCGCGCCGCAGCGAGGCCAGCCGATCGTCGAAGAGCGTGGCGAAGGCCTTCTCCTTGGCCATCGCCTTGACCGGCTTGATGTTGGCCAGCGTGTCGCTCAGGAAGATCAGCAGCTCGCGGCTGCGCTGGGTCTGGCGGAAGCCCGCGCGCCTGGCGATGCGGACGAGGAAATTGAGGCCGGCCGCCATCAGGCCGCCCACCACGAAGGCAGCGAGAGCCACCTCCCAGTTCACGGCCAGCGCCACGATGGCCGCGACCACGGCCTGCGCCGCGCTCGTCACGAGCTGGGCCACCAGGCGATAGGACTGGCCCGCACGGTTGGCCTCGAGGCTCGCCAGATTGGCGATCCTGCCCAAGGGCTGCTGGACCATGAAGCTCCAGCGCACGGCGATCAGGCTGTCGATCAGCCGCTGGCGGATGCTGGTCGTCACGTCCGCGGTGGCGTAGCCGACATAGCGCATCGCGAAGAGGGTCAGGAGCGAGCGCAGGACGAGCACGGAGATGACGACGATCAGGAGCGTGCCGATCGTCGCCGGGAGCCCGACCGCGTGAAGGGTACCATCGACATAGCGGCTGAGCGCCGACGTCTTGCCCGTGCCCTGGTCGGTCGCAAGCGCGACGAGCGGCAGCAGCGTGGCGAAGCCCAGGCCCTCGACCATGCTGGCCAGGATCAACGACCCGACGACCAGATAGGGATTGGCGGCCTCGGCCCTGAAGAAGCTCTTGAGAAGACGCACCATGATCGGGCGACTGAACCTTCCTGCTCATCTGCTGCCGGTGTCGGCGCCATCCCACAGATGGCTTGCCCGGCGCAAGCCGACAATGCGGGCGGGGCACGTTCCCGCGCGCACTCTCCCCGCCGGCCGCCTCCTCCGTCCCTAGGGCTCGGCCGCCGGGCCGACCGGCGCGGGCTCGACCGGCCGCTCGCCCAAGACCCACTCGCGCAGGATCGCCTGACCCAGGGCCAGCAGCACCGGCCCCAGGAAGATACCAAGAAAGCCAAAGGCCAGCGCGCCGCCGACCACGCCCAGGAAGACGAGCAGAAAGGAGAGATCGCTGCCGCGGCTGATCAGCCAGGGCTTGAGGAAATTGTCGACGCCGCTGATGACGAACGTGCCCCAGAGCGCCATGAAGATGGCCCATCCGATCGAGCCCTGGACGAAAAGCCACACCGAGACGGGAATCCACACGAGCGGCGGCCCCATCGGCAGGAGCGCCAGGAAAAAGGTGACGAACCCCAGCACGAAGGCGCCCTGCAGGCCGACGAGCCAATAGCCGATGGAGGCCAGAAGCGCCTGGGCGATCGCCGTGCCGACGATGCCGTAGACGACGCTTTTCACCGTGCCCCCGGCGATCTCGAGGAAGTGCTCGATGCGGTTGCCGACGACGCGGTGGCCGATCACCTGGGCCTGGGCCACCACGCTCTCGCCGTCGCGGTAGAAGAAGAAGGCGGCGAGAACGCTCATCGTCACCTCGAGCAGGCCGCTGCCGACCCCCACCCCCGCCTGGATCGCGACCGTGCGGATGGACGCGACATAGGGCTGGATCAGATCGACGAGGCTGCGCGTGTTGGTGGCGATCTCCATCCAGATGTCCGCGAGGTAGCTCCCGACGAGCGGCAGGCCCACGAGCCAGCCAGGCGGCCGCGGCGGGCCCATCGCCAAGAGGCTGCGGACGATGTCGATGATCCGGGCGATACCGTCGGCGGCGCTCGTCCCGACGAGCACGAGCGGCAGGATGAAGGCCATGGCGAGAAGGAGCGTCATGAGCGCGGCGGCGAGCGTGCGCCGCCGACCGAGCGCCTCGGCAAGCTCGCGATAGAGCGGCCAGGTCGAGTAGGCGAGGACGGTTCCCCAAAGCAGCGCCGAGAGAAAGGGCCGCAGCACGAGAAAGCAGCCCACGATCAGCACGAGAAGGGCGCCGATCCCGATGATGGGCTCGATCCGATCGCCAACCCTGCCCATGCGCGACGCCCTTCGATCGGATGCCTCGAGTGGATCGGACCCGGACGGCGACGGCGGGCCCGAGCGGCTCAACCCTTGGGGCGGCCCTTCACCTCGATCTTGGCCAGCTCCTCGTAGACCTTGACGACCGCGGAATCGTCCTCGCGGCCATGGCCGGCCGCCGCCGCCGCCAGATATTGCTGATGGGCCGACGCGGCGATGGGCAGCGGGAAGCGCAGCTCGTGGCCGGTATCGAGCACGATGCCCAGATCCTTGACGAAGATCTCGACCGCCGACAGCGGCGTGAAGTCACGACCCAGAATGTGCGGGACGCGGTTGGTGAACATCCAGGAGTTGCCGGCGCTGTTCGAGATCACGTCGTAGAGCGTCTCGGCGTCGGCGCCGGCCCGCACGCCCAGCGCCATGGCCTCGCAGGCGGCCGCGATGTGCACACCAGCCAGATGCTGATTGATCATCTTCACCGTGGAGCCGACGCCCGGCGCGTCGCCCAGCCGGTAGACCTTGCCGGCCATGGCCGCCAGCGCCTTCTCCGCAGCCTCGAACGCCGCAGGGGTGCCGGAGGCCATGACGGTGAGCTTGGCCGCCTCGGCGCCGACGCGGCCGCCCGAGATCGGCGCGTCGAGGAGCGGATGGCCCTCGGCCGCGAGACGCTCGCCCAGCTGCCGGGAGAAGGCGGGCGGGACGGTGCTGTGCAGGACGACGGTGGCGCCCTTCGGCAGCGCGCTCGCAGCACCGCCCTCGCCGAACAGCACGGCCTCGGCCTGGGCAGCGGTCGCGACGACGAGGATCAGAAGGCCGGCATCGGCCGCCGCCTCGGCCGGCGTCGCCACCGCCTCGCCGCCGCCCTCGGCGAGCTTGCCGACGCGCCGCCTCGACAATGTCGTAGCCCCGGACGGCGAGGCCGGCCCGCACCAGGTTGATGGCCATCGGCAGCCCCATCGCACCGAGGCCGATGAAGCCGACATGCCGGCCGCCAAGCTCAGCCATAAAGACGCCTCCCCCGTCGCCGTGCATTCAGGCCCGCACCAATAGCCATGAGCGCCTTCGCGGACAAGGCGCCCATGCCGCACGGCTCAGCCGGACAGGACGCGGTGCTCGTGCACCGGGATGTTGCGACGAACCTTCTCGAGATAGGCGAGGTCGACACGCGCCGTGGTGAAGCCCACCGTGTCCTGCGCCTGCGCCACGATATGGCCCCACGGATCGACGACGAGCGAATGGCCGAAGCTGTAGCGGACGTCGTTGCCCGACGGATAGGCGCCCCACTGGGCGGAGGCCGCGAGATAGGTCTGCGTCTCGATCGCGCGTGATCTGAGCAGCACCTCCCAATGGTCCTTGCCGGTCTGCATCGTGAAGGCGGCGGGCACCATGATCACCTGAGCACCCTTGGCGGCGAGGCCCCGGTAGAGCTCGCCGAAGCGGAGATCGTAGCAGATCGTGCAGCCGACCTTGACGCCGTCGGCCTCGTAGACGACGAGGCGATCGCCCCGCCCGACCACGGCCAATTCCCGGTACTCCCGCCCGTCGGGCGCGGTGACGTCGAAGAGATGGATCTTTCGATAGCGGGCGATCTCGTTGCCGCCGCGGTCAAACGCCACCGTGGTGTTGTAGATCTTGTCCTGGCCGCGCTCGAAGAAGCTGCCGCCGTGGACGAAGACGCCGTGGGTCCGCGCGATGTCCTGGAGCGCCTTATAGGCCTCGCCCTCCGGCAGCGTCGCGGCCGAGGCCTGCTGGTCGGCGGTCGAGCCACCCATGAAGGCCCAGATCTCGGGCAGGACCAGGATGTCGGGGCGGTCCTCCCGCACCGCGTCGGCGGCGAGGCGCCGCGCCTGGTCGAGGTTGGCGGCCATGTCGTTGACCGAGTTCATCTGCAGGACGCTGATTCGCATCATCGGGTTCCCCGTGGCTCAGGCGATCCTAACGGGAACGTCCCGACCTCAAAAGGCCCGGGCGGCGATGACAGCCCCGCTGCCGCCCGAACGCTCTCAGGCCCGCACGAGCTCGGGCAGGCCCGCCACGCCCGCGCTGCCGGGGAAGACGAGCCGCTCGACGCCGTCGGCCGGCAGCCGCAGGTGCCCGACCAGCACCGTCTTGAGCAGCGCCCGCAGATCGGTCGTAGGGGCCAGGTCGCGGCCCTGATAGAGGTTGGCGGCGGCGAGCCCGGGCCAGCGGCCGACGACCCTGCCGCCCTCGACGGCGCCGCCGGCGAGCATGGCCACGGTTGCGGTGCCGTGGTCGGTGCCGCCGGTGCCGTTCTCCCGCGCGGTGCGGCCGAACTCCGTCACCACGACGACAGCCGTCTGCCCCCAGGCGTCGCCCAGGCCCTCTCTCAAGCTCGCCAACGCCTTGTCGAGCGTCAGGAGCTGCCTTGCCAGCCTGCCGTCGGCAGCGCCCTGGCCCACATGCGTGTCCCAGCCGTTCAGCTCCATGACGGCGACGCGCGCACCCTCGGGCGCTGCGAGGAGCCGGCCGGCCTCGCGCGCCATCGTGCTGATCTCCTGGGCCTCGCGACGGGCCATCCCGGCCAGGTCGTCGCCGAGCACGCCGTCGATCATGCCGCGGGTGACCATGGCCTCGTGAAAGACCGGGCCCAGCTGCGTGTCGGCCGCGTAGAGCGTCTGCAGCCGCGCCAGGAAGTCCTCGTCCGGGTCGGGTAGCAGCTCGGGCGCCCAGCTTGCCACAGGCGTCGGCCCGCGGAGGGTCAGCGGAACCGACTGACCGACGGCGAGCCCGATGCGCTTGCCGTCGGCACCCATCAGGCCGAGCGCACGGTTGAGCCAGCCGTCGCGACGCTCATGGGGCGCCGTCGTCCCGTTCTCGAGCAGGTCCTGGCCGTCGAAATGCGAGCGCTCGCGGTAGGGCGTCGCGACGGCATGGACGATCAGAAGCTGCTGCGAGGCGAACCAGCCGTGCAGCGTGGCGAGCGACGGGTGCAGGCCGAAGCGGCCGTCGAGGTCGAGCAGGCCGCCTGCAGCACCCGGCTCGGCGAGGGCGAGGCCTCCCCGGACCTCCCGGTAGTCCGGATCGGCGTACGGTGCCACGGCGCCCAGCCCATCCATGGCGCCGCGCAGGATGACGGTGACGAAACGCTCGCTCATCGGTGCCGCCGCCAGCAGCACATGCGGCGCCATCAGGCCCGCCCCGGCCAGGCAGCAGGCACCGGTCATCCGCAGGAGGGCGCGGCGGCTCGTCATGGTGTCATCTCCGCTGGAACGCGGGGCTGGCGACCAGCATCGCGGTCGCCTCCGCGGCCGACGGCGCCCGGGCGACGGCCTGGCCGAGGGCCGGGTCCGCGGACGGGCCGAAGCTGGTCTCGAGAGCCTTACGGGCGTCGACGGTGCCGCCGGCGCGCCGCCCGAGCGACACGGCCCACCACGCACGCTGGAGAAGCGCAGCCGAGGCGAGCCAGCCGGCGGCCGTGTCCGGCCAGCCTTCGGGCGAAGGTGCTGCGAAGGGCTGCTGCCCGAGCAGCCGAAGCGAGCCGAGCAAGCCGTCGTCGGGAAGATCGAAGGCGAGCGCGCGGAGCGCCGAGACGACGAGCTCGTTGGGCGACTTCACCTTCGTGACGCCCGGCTGCCACGCCTCGTCGGCGTCGAGGAGGGCACGCGTCACCGCGCCGAGATCGCCGTCGCTCTCCGAGAACACGCGTGCCAGCCTGTCGACGAGCGCGGGCGGCGGGCTGTCCGCCACCATGTGGCGGGCGAGCTGGACGGCGACGTGGCGAGCCGTGGCCGGGTGGCGCGCCAGGGCATCGAGGGCGTGCTCGCCCTCGTCCATGCCGGCCTCGGGGTAACGGACGCCGAGGAGCACCTTCTCGCCCGGCTCGTGCGCGCGGGAACGAAAGAGGAAGGTGCCATCCTCGCCGATCGACCAGCCGCTCAGGATGCGGGCGAGCTCGGTCACGTCCTTTTGGGTGTAGCCGCCGCCGACACCCAGGGTGTGAAGCTCCATGAGCTCGCGGCCGAGGTTCTCGTTGAGCCCCCTGCCGCGCCGCTCGCCCACCACCGAGGCGGGCCCGACCGAGCTCGCATTGTCGAGATAGAGCAGCATCGCCGGATGCTTGACGACCGCGCCCAGCATGTCGCGGAAGCGACCCGTGACGTGCGGCCGGATCGCCTCGCGCTCGAAGGGCCCCACGAGCGCCATCACCACCGGCCTTTGAATGGAGACCGTGAAGTGGTTGGACCAGAAGAGAACAAGCCGCTCGCGGAAGCTGGCGTCCGAGGCGATCAGGGCCCGCGTGCGCGCGATCGCCTCCGTGCGGTAGGCATGCGCCATCGCCTCACGGAGCTGACGCTTCGCCTCCGGATCGACGGCCGGGCCCCGGCCCGCCATGATCTGGGCCATGGCCTCGGCACCGCTGGCAAAGGGCTGGAGCTGCTCGGGCAGCGGGGCCGGCCCGTCCAGCTGGCGCAGGACGAACGCCCGCGGATCGGCCGCGGCTGCCGCGAGCTCTCCAGGCCGGGCGCCCAACCCCATCCGGCTGGTCGCGACGAAAGCTTCCTCGGTGGTCATGTCAGAGCTTGCCCATCACCGGCGGCCACCAGCTCGTGCGAATGCCTGCCGGCATCGCGACGGCAGCCTCCACGAGGACCTGATGGAACACGTTCTGCGTGGCCGCGGTCTCGTCTCGGAGATGCGCCAGCGCCTGCTCGAGCGCGCCCCGATCGAGCTTGGGCGCCTTGATCAGCTTCGAGACCGAGCGGCGCGCGTCACGCAGCTGGTGGACCTGATCCATGATCTGCGCCTGATGGGCCATGAAGGCGGCACGCACCGCCTGCTGCCCGTCGGGCGGAAGATTCTGCGAGAAGCGGCTGATCGCCCTGTCGATGAGGCTGCCCTGGGGTGGCCGCTCACCCTCGGCGAGCCTGCCGCCGACGACCAAGCCCGCGACGAACAGGTTGCCGGCGAGCGAGAGGACGAGAGCGGCGAGAATTGCTACCGCCCAGGACCGGCGCAGCATCACGAGCCGTCTCCGAGCCCCGCCGTAACACCCTGATACATCACGGCGATCTCCGAGCCGTTGGGATCGACGGCCGGGATCATCGCGTGCTCGCTGCCGATCCAGATGCCGAGCAGCAGCGAGACCGCTAACGTCGCTATGCCGGCGGCCAGCGCCAGCCTCGTGCTGTCGACGAGATCCGCAAGGCCGCGCGCCCGCTGCGGGCGCGCGACTGGGATCGACGCCAGCCGACGCTGAAGCCCGACCGATGCCTCGACCGGCCCGAGCTCCTTTCGGAGAAGCGCCTCCAGGCGCTCGTCATCCATCCTCGCCATCCTTCAGTCCTCGCCTCCGCCGACGCGGCTACGGAGATCCCGGCGCGCCCTGACGAGAAGCGATTCCACAGCGCCCACCGAGATCTCCATGATCTCCGCCACCTCGGCGTTGCTCAGCCCACCCGCATAGGTGAGCGCCAGGGCCGTGCGCTGCCGGTCGGGGAGCCGGCGCACGGCTGCCGCAAGGGCCCTGCGTTGGGCCTCGTCGACGAGCCTCATCTCCACGCCCGGCTCCGGGTCGGCCACCTCGACCGCTGCATCGAGATCGTCGTGCCGCCGGTGCTTCCGGCGCCGGTGCAGGTCGAGGCACAGGTTGAGGACGACCCGATGCAGCCAAGTGGAAAAGCGCGGCCCGCCGGCGCGCCAGCGCGGGGCGTTGGTCCAGACGCGAACGAAGGCGTCCTGGACGATGTCCTCGGCGTCGGCGCGGCTTTGCACCATGCGCAGCGCCACGGCAAAGGCGCGATCGGCATGACGGCCGAGAAGCGCCCGGAACGCCCCGGCGCTGCCCTCCGCAACCCGCGCCATGAGCAGGTCGTCCGAGGCATTCAGATCCTCCATCCCGCTCATGTCGATGTCGCGGGCGGAAGCGTCAGGCCAACGGCCGATAGCAATCAGGCTGCTCATTCAAGGCCAGCTCCCCACCCGGGTGAAGCCGGCCTCTGACCGAGAAGGGCCCCACCCACCGTTCGCTCGCGCCGCGATCGCCACTTCCCTGCTCGGACCTCGCAGCCTCTTTCGCCAGCCGCTGCAGCGCCGACAAGGCACCGACCGGCACGACGCATCGACGCGCCTGGCTCACGATCCGCCACGGCCCGGGCCTGCCGATCTCCATCACCCGCCTCCTCAGCGCCCTGTCCCGGCCCGGACCATGCACTCTGGGCCTGACACGTGCCAGCGCGGCGAACCCTGCACGATGGCCGGGCTTCCCGTCGCGCGGCGCGGCAAGCGGGCCCGATTGCATCCGTCACCGGATCACGCCACTCTTCGGCCCCGGCGCACGGCGGGATGGCCGACACGAGGCTTTTGGGGAGGTTCCGATGATGATCAAGACGGCGCGAGAAGCCCTGCGGGCGATGTTCGACGCCGCCGTCGCCGCGGCCCTGCCCGACCGGATACTTCCCCCCCACCTGCCGGCGCGGCCCAAAGGACGCACGGTGGTGGTCGGCGCCGGCAAGGCCTCGGCCGCCATGGCGCGGTGCCTGGAGAAGCACTGGGACGGGCCGCTCGAAGGCCTCGTCGTGACCCGCTACGACCACGCCGTGCCCTGCGAGCGGATCGAGATCGTGGAGGCGGCACATCCTGTGCCGGACGCCGCCGGCGAGGCCGCAGCCCGGCGCATTCTCGAGCGCGTGCAGGGGCTCGGGCCCGACGATCTGGTGATCGCCCTGATCTCCGGTGGCGGCTCGGCGCTGCTGGCGCTCCCCGCTCCCGGCCTCACGCTCGACGACAAGCAGACGATCAACCGGGCGCTGCTCCGCTCCGGCGCCAACATTCACGAGATGAACTGCGTCCGAAAGCACCTCTCGGCCATCAAGGGCGGGCGCCTCGCCGCGGCAGCGTTCCCGGCGCCTCTCGTGGCGCTCTTGATCTCGGACGTGCCGGGCGACGATCCTTCCGTCATCGCCTCGGGCCCCACGGTCGCCGACGCGACGAGCTTTGCCGATGCTCGAGAGATCTTGCGCAAGTATGAGATAACAAAGCCGCAATCGGTGCTGACGCATCTCGAGGCGGCGCTCGACGAGACCCCGAAGCCGGGCGACCTCCGGCTCGCCAAGGCCCAGACCGTCATGATGGCCACGCCCCAGCTCTCGCTCGAGGCGGCGGCCGCTGTGGCGCGGGGACTCGGCCTCGAGCCGGTTATTCTGGGCGACGCGATCGAGGGCGAGGCGCGCGAGGTCGCCAAGGTGATGGCGGGGATAGCGCGTCAGGTCGACCGCCATCGTCAGCCGGCTCCGCCGCCCTGCGTGCTGCTCTCCGGCGGCGAGACGACCGTCACCGTCCGCGGCAGCGGACGGGGCGGCCGCAATGTCGAGTTCCTGTTGGCGCTGACGGTGGAGCTGCAGGGCCATCCTGCGATCGCTGCGATCGCCGGCGACACCGATGGGATCGACGGAGCGGAGGAGGTGGCGGGTGCCCTCGTGCTGCCCGACACGCTGGCTCGGGCCGCAGCGCAGGGGATCAACGCCCGCGAGCGCTTGGCGGACAATGACGGCCACGGCTTCTTCGAGGCGCTGGGCGACCAGCTCGTGACCGGGCCGACCTTGACCAACGTCAACGACTTCAGGGCCATCCTCGTCGACCCGCGATGAGCGACGTCCCAGCGCTCATGGTGCAGGGGACGGCATCGGACGCCGGCAAGTCGGTGCTGGTGGCCGGCCTCTGCCGCGCCTTCGCCCGCCGGGGCCTTTCGGTGCGCCCCTTCAAGCCGCAGAACATGAGCAACAATGCGGCGGCGACACCCGAGGGCCACGAGATCGGCCGGGCGCAGGCGCTGCAGGCGCGGGCCTGCGGCATCGCCCCCAGCGCCCATATGAACCCGGTGCTCCTCAAGCCCGAGGGCGACGCTCGCGCACAGCTCGTGCTGCAGGGCCGGGTCGTCGGCTCGCACCGGGCACAGGACTATCACCGACTGAAAAAGGAGCTGATGCCGGCGGTGCTCGAGAGCTTCGCCCGGGTGGCGGAGGGGACCGACCTCGTGCTGTGCGAGGGAGCCGGCAGCCCGGCCGAGGTCAACCTCCGCGAGGGCGACATCGCCAATATGGGCTTTGCGCGTGCCGCAGGCGTGCCGGTGGTCCTGGTGGGCGACATCGAGCGGGGTGGCGTCATCGCCCAGCTCGTCGGCACCGCGATGCTGCTCGAGGCCGAGGAGCGGGCGTTGGTGCGCGGCCATATCGTGAACAAGTTCCGGGGCGATCCCCGGCTGTTCGATGCGGCGCTCGGCATCGTCGAGGAGCGCTCGGGGCTCACCTCATTGGGCGTCGTGCCCTGGCTCGACAGCCTGAGGCATCTGCCGAAGGAAGACACGCTGGGCCTGGCCGGCCTGTCGCATGGGTCCGGCCGAGGCGTGCGGATCGTGGTGCCGCGGCTGCCCTCGATCGCCAACTTCGACGATCTCGATCCGCTCTCGCAGGAGCCGGGCGTCGATCTCAGGATCGTCGAGGCGGGAACGGCGCTCCCGGGCGACGCCGATCTGGTGCTGCTGCCGGGCAGCAAGGCGACGCTCAGGGATCTCGCCTGCCTGCGCCAGACGGGCTGGGACATCGATATCATGGCGCATCATCGCCGTGGCGGCCATGTCCTCGGGCTCTGCGGCGGCTATCAGATGCTGGGGCGGACGATCGGCGATCCGGCGGGCCTCG
This sequence comes from uncultured Alphaproteobacteria bacterium, assembly GCA_963735065.1. Classification (GTDB taxonomy): domain Bacteria; phylum Pseudomonadota; class Alphaproteobacteria; order Geminicoccales; family Geminicoccaceae; genus CAVTJL01. The sequence goes on from CAVTJL010000004.1 coordinate 864,155, forward strand.
AGGGCGCGCCGGGCGAGGCGCCGGGCCTCGGCCTCCTCGACCTGCGGACAACGCTTCTCGCCGAGAAGAGCGTGCGCCTGGCGCAGGGCCGCGAGGTCCTGTCGGGGCTGCCCGTCGCGGGCTACGAGATCCATCTGGGCCGCACCGACGGGCCGGACGCCGCACGGCCGCTGCTCGAGGTCGAGGGTAGGCCTGAGGGAGCGCGGAGCGCGGATGGGCGGGTCGCCGGCTGCTATCTGCACGGCATCTTCGCGAGCGACGGCTTCAGGAGCGCTTTTCTGGAACGGCTGCGCAGCGGTGCCGCCTCGGCGCTGGCCTACGAGGCGCGGATCGAGGCGACGCTCGACGAGCTGGCCGCACATCTCGAGCGGCACCTCGCGATGGACCGGCTGCTGGCGATCGCTCAGTCACGCCTTCAGCCGAAGGCCCCAACTATCAGAACAACAAGAAAAGCGAGCGGCCAATAGGCGCGGCGCGCAAGGTCGAGGGCGCGGTCGATGTCGGCGGGATCGGCCTCGGTGCGGCCGTCGCCCATCCAGGCGTCCTCGACGCGCAGGCCGCCATAGATCCGCGGCCCCGCGAGCCTGAGGCCCAGAGCGCCCGCCGTTGCGGCCTCGGGCCAGCCGGCGTTGGGAGAGCGGTGGTGCCTCGCGTCGCGCCGCAGCGCCCGCCATGCGCCCCGCCAGTCGGCGCCGGCGAGCCCGGCGCCAGCCACGAGCGCGAGGCCGGTCACGCGGGCCGGCACGAGGTTCAAAAGGTCGTCGGCGCGGGCACTGGCCCAGCCGAAGTGGCGGTAGCGCTCGTTCCTGTGCCCGACCATGCTGTCCAGCGTGTTGACGGCCTTGTAGGCGAGCGCTGCGGGCAGGCCGCCGATCGCCGCGAAGAGCAGCGGCGCCACCACGCCGTCCGACAGGTTCTCCGCCAGCGACTCGATGGCGGCCCGGGCGACGGCCGGCTCATCCAGGGTGTCGGGATCGCGGCCGACGATTTTTGCGATCTGCCGCCTTCCTTCCGCCAGCCCGCTGCGCAGACCCGCCGCCACGTCGCCCACATGGTCCCTGAGCGACCGCCAGGCGATGAGGCTGCTCAAAAGCACGCCCTCGAGCACCCAGCCGCCCGACAGCCTGGCACAAGCAGCTGTGACGAGAAGGCCGACAGACAGGCTCACCCCCACGGTCAAGACGAGCAAAAGAAGGCCGGCGAGGCGCTGGCGACGCGCCGATGCCGACGGATCGAGGAGGCGGCGCTCGAGAAGACCAGCCAGCCTGCCGATCAGGACGACGGGATGGTAGATGCGGCGATAGAGCCAGGCCGGCTCGCCCAGCCAGGCATCGAGCAGCACTGCTAGAGCAAGCGCCAGAGCGTGGCCGGGCATGATGGCGCCGCCCGCCGGGCTAGGCGGGCCGCGTGGCGAGATGCCGGGCCAGGCGGATGGCCAGGGCCACGATCGTCAGCGTGGGGTTGGCGTGGCCGGCGGTGGGGAAGACGGAGCTTCCCGCGACATAGAGATTCTCGATCCCGTGGACGCGGCAGTCAGTATCGACGACGCCGGTGCGAGGGCTCGTGCTCATGCGCGTGGTGCCGATGTGGTGCGAGGCATCGGTATAGTCGGGACCGCCCGGCTCCTCCGCGAGCGTGCCCAGCTGCCGCGCCTCCAGCTCGTGGCCGAGGAGCGTGCGCAGGCGCTCCATGCTGCGCGTGACCTCGTTACCGATGCGCCAGTCCAGGACCAGCTTGGGCACGCCCAGCCGGTCGCGCTCGGCGCCCAGATAGACGCGACTCGCCGGATCGGGGGGCTGCTCGCAGAAGAAGACGACGACGTAGCGCCGCTCCCGGCGCTTCTCGTGAAGAAGCGGGCGCAGCGTCGCGTAGCTCCGGTAGACCCAGTGGGGGAGGATCTCCTTGGGCGTCAGAAGATAGATGAGCCCGGCCGTCTGCATGCGCGCCTTGAGGGCCTGGCGCAGCTCGGTCCGCCTGCCGGCATGGCCCCGCCGCAGCACCACCTTCGCCACCTGCACGGCCGCGTCGTACTGCTTTTGGGCGTAGGTCGACTGCTCGTCCTCGAAAGTGAGGTAGTGGTGGAGGAGGCCCTCGCGCTCCTGGACCTCGCGCGAGGGTGCGAGGCCGAGCTGCATGCGCCCGAGCGCCAAGGGACGGCCGCGCATCAGGCGGAGCTGAGCGTCGGGACCGAGCCGCACGCGGCCGAAGACGGCGCGCGGATGCTCCATGAAATAGCGGCCGACGAGATCCTCGCCATTACCGAGCCCCTTTGCCTGCACATCGCTCGAGGCGAGGAGCAGGCGCGCGTTCTCGAGGCCCCCTGCCCCGAGCACGAAGGTCTTGGCCTTGATCTCGTGGCGCCGCCCGTCGAGCGTGCCGACGCTCAGGCGCTCGACGCGCCTCCCGTCGCCCGAGGCGGCGAGGCCCACCGCGTTGGCGTGCAGCAGGACGCGGATATGCCGTGAGCGCTCGAGCCGCCGGCGGTGCACCGCGCCGAAGCGCATCGGCCGCCGCGCCCAGAGCGAGATCGTGGGCTCGAGCGAGCCGTTCTCGAGAAGCAGCCGCTCGCCCCGGCCCATCAGGCCGTCATAGTGGGAGGTCGCGAAGTAGGATGGGCCGGGCAGATCGAAGGCGCGCCCGGCTGCCTCGTAATGCTGCGCTATCTCCTCGTAGGCGATGGGCCAGCCGCTGTGGGCGATCCAGGGCCGCGGCGCGACGTCGGTGGGTGTCAGCCGCATGCAGCGGCCGGCCCAGAGGTTGCAGGTGCCGCCGAAGCAGCGGGCGCGGGCCATGTAGTCCGCGCGCACCGGGTCGCCGACGCTCAGGATGTCGTGCAGCGCCTGGGTCTCGGGCTCCGGCTCGAGGCCGCCGGCCTCGACGATGAGACACGCGATGCCCGCTGGCCTCGAGCTCGAGCGCCAGGGTGATCCCGGCCGCACCGGCACCGACGATGCAGGTGTCCGTCTCGAGGCTCGAGCCGGAGGGCAGATCGAGGGCGTCGAGCATGGTCATGGCGAAGGCGCTCCGGCTGGCCTGCTTTGTGATCAGGCGCTCTCGGTGGCCTTCTCGGGGCTCAGGCTCAGGCCGTTCGCCCGGCAGACCTCGGCAAACAGTCCGGCGGCGGGTCGCGGCGTGCGGGCCTGCGTCGCGAAATCGGTCTCGGCGAGGCCGAAGCGCGCGGTCGTGCCGAGCGCCCATTCGTAATTGTCCATGAGGCTCCAGTGCAGATAGCCACGGACGTCGTGCCCGTCCTGCAAGGCCAGGCCGAGCTGGCGCAGATGGTCGACGAGATAGGCGTCGCGGACCGCATCGTCCTGCGTGTCCACGCCGTTCTCTGTGACGATGATGGGCCTGCCGTAGCGGGACAGTCGGGCGATCATGCGGCGCAGGCCCTCCGGGTAGATCTCCGCACCCATGTCGCTGTAGCGCCGCGGCTGGCCGTGATGATCCTCACGACAGTCCTCGCCGAACAAGCACGGCCTTCCCCCTGGGCGCCCAGCGCACGACCATGCGCGTGTAGTAGTTGAGCGCCACATAGTCGAGAAGCGGCCGGCCGCCCTCGGAAGCCATCATGAAGCAGAGACGGTTGAGGAAGAAGTCCCGGGCCCAGGAAGCGGCCCGATCAAGGGCGCGGTCCGGCGCGCAGGGCATCACATAGGGCGCGCTGTGGGCAAAGCTGACCATGGCGTCGGGACTCGCCTCGTGGATGACCCGATAGGCCAGCCGGTGGGCCCGGCACATGTTCATGGTCACCCGTAGCGCCGACAGCCAAGACCCTGTCCGACAAGGCGGAAAGTGGCCCAAGACGTAGGCGTACTTGGCGTACACGGTGGGCTCGTTGACGGTGATCCAGAAACGGACCCGATCCTTCAGCCGCCCGACAACGTGACGCGCATAGCGCTCAAAATGGTCGACATTCCTTCGCTGCAGCCAGCCGCCCCGGTCGGCGAGCCAAGCGGGGTTGGTGAAGTGATGGAGCGTCAGGAGCGGCTCGAGCCCGCGGCGCTGGAGGGCATCGAGCACGGCCTTGTAGTGGTCGATCGCCGCTTCGTCGAACCGGCCTGGAGCAGGCTCGATCCGGCTCCACTCGAGCGAAAGGCGATGCGCGTTGTGGCCCATGCCGGCGGCGAGGTCGAAGTCGCGCTCGTAGAGCTCGTAGTGCCGGCAGGCATCGCCCGAGCGATGGGGCAACAAGCCCTGCTCCTCGAGACGCCACCAGTCGTTCTGTCGGTTGCCGCCCTCCACCTGGTGGGCCGCCGTCGCGGCGCCCCAGAGAAAGCCCGGTGGAAAGCCGAGAAACGCCGCCTGCCCGTCCAGCTCCGCCACACCCCCGCCCACATCTCGCCGCGGATCGGGAAGCCGACCGCGCGCAAGGTCTAGGGGCGGTGAGCCCGTCCGGCAAGACGGTGCCGTTCGGCGCCGGCCGGCCACCGCTGGCGGCTCAGAGGCGGAGCGGCCGGCAGCTTGCCTTCGCTCTCGCGGCGAGCGTGCCGCAGAAGGAGCGGGCCACATCCTCGCTGGCGAAGGGCCCGACGAGAAGCGGCTGCGGACCGTCGCCGCTGCTGGCGAGATGGAGCAGCCCGGCCGCGAGCTGCGGGTCGGCCTGCCGCACAGCCTGCCAGTGGGCTTCGGCCGCGACCGGCGACGGGAAGCTGCCCAGATCCGCAACCCAGTCGCCCAAGGGGGACCTGCCGTCCCGGATCTCGCTCTCCTCGAGGGCCACGGCAGACGCCGCGCTTACCCCGAAGGGCGGCGGCACCGTCGGCGACGCCGGCGCATCGGTCGCCTCGAGCGCGACCAGATCATTGTCGCCCGGGGTCGGCGCGGGGTCGGCCGCGCTCTCGGGCGCCGCATCAGCCTGCGGCGGGACCAGCGGCACAGGGTCATGCCCCGGCGCCACGGCGTCGGGCTCGGCTGTCACCGGAGGGGCTTTCCGCGGAGCGAGCGCCGGCCGCTCGGGGCTCGAGGGCGGCGCCACCCCCATCGTCACGGCGGGTGCGATGACGGCACTCCGATGCGCCAGCAGCTGGGCCGCCTTGGCCGAGCTTCCGAGGCCTCTGAGCTGGCCGAAATAGGCCATGTTGGCACGGACGTCGGCATCCGAGAGGTCGATCCTGAAGAGCCTCTCGGCTGCGCTGTCGTTGCCCATGAGAGCGTAGATGACGGCCAGGTTCTGGCGCGATCTGGCCGACGCCGAGGGCCGCTCGGCGAGCGGCTTCAGCGTGGCGATCGCCGCATCGAACTCTCCGGAGAGGGCCTGGGAGAGAGCGAGGTCGTTGACCGTGGCCGGGTCGTCCGGTGCCGTCGCCAGCGCCTGACGATAGCGCCGCTGCGCCTCCTCGTGCCGGCCCAGCATGTCGAGAACGACGCCCAGCGTCGTCAAAAGCTTCGGATCGTTCGGCATGCGATCGATCACCGCCTCGACCTGCACGGCTGCCGCATCGGGACGGTTGAGCGCGATCATGGCGCGCGCATAGCCGCGCGTGGCGTCGGGATCGTAGGTGTCGATGCGGAGCGCCGCCCGGTAGGCGTCCAGGGCGTCCTGGACCTTGCCTTCCGCCAGCAACGCGTCGCCGAGCCTCGTTGCCGGCCTGGGATCGCCCTTGGAGCCCGCCATGGCACGCTGGAACAGGAGGGCTGCGGTCTGCGGCTCTCCGGCCCGCATGGCATCCTCGCCCATCGTCATCAGGCGATCGGCGCTGCTCCCCTTGGCTGCGGCGGCGCCCACCGGCGCGCCGAGCTGGGTGAGCGAGCTCGAACTCACAACCAGCGAGAGCCAGCAGCGCGACGGGCAGGACGAGCCGAATGCGGGAGAGGCTACCGAGCGGCACGTGATCATCCCCCTTGGGCACCAGCCGCCTAGATAAGCTCTCTTCCCTTGCTCCATTGTTAACGGGGCGATCTCGCCCTCAGACCTCCGTGATCTTCCCCAACAGCACGGCGCGACGGGCGCCGGTGACGGAGGGCACGTTGGCCGGGATCTCGTCGATCCTGGCCGCAGCCATGAGCGCGAACGCGATGGCCTCCTTGAGGCCTCCCGGCAGCGCACGATCGTCGCTCGTCACCACCCGCGCGTCCGGGAAGGCGAGCTGCAGCCGGCGCATCAGCTCCTTGTTGAGGGCGCCGCCGCCGCTCGCCACGATCTCGCCGATGGGTGCCGTCGGCCGAACGAAGCGCTCGACGGAGCCGGCCACGCCGTCGACCGTGAGCTGCGTGGCGGTGGCGAGGAGATCGAGCCAGTCCTGCCGGTTGGCCGGCGCCGCCCATCCGAGAAGCTCGTCGACGAATGGCGCCCCGAACTGCTCGCGCCCGGTCGAGCGCGGCGGCGGCTCGGCAAAGAAGGGATCGGCCAGCAGGCGGCTCAGCCAGTCGTCGCGCACCCTGCCCTGGGCCGCGAGAGCGCCGTCCCGGTCCATCGAGGATGCGCCGCCGGTGAGCCGACGGACGAGCTCATCAATCACCATGTTGCCTGGGCCGCAGTCGAAGCCGATGAGGCCCAGGGCACGATCGGCCTCACGCGGGACGATGGTGAGGTTGGCGATGCCACCGATGTTGAGCGCGAGAACGGTCAGGTCGGGCCGGCCAAGGAGCCAGCCGTCGACGACCGGCACGAGGGGCGCCCCGCATCCTCCGACGGCGATGTCGCCCTGGCGGAAGTCGCTGACGACGGGGCAGCCCAACCGCTCGGCCAGGAAGCTCGACTCGCCCAGCTGGACGGTCACCTGGCCGTGCTCGTGATAGACCGTCTGGCCGTGCATGCCGACGAGGTCGAGCTCGAGGCCCTCGCGCCGCGCCAGGGCATCGGTGGCGGTGGCGTACCATTCGCCGAGCCGCCGCCCGAGATGGGCTGCCTCGACCACGGTCAAGGCCGGTCCCTTGGCGAGGCCTGCCCTGAGATCGGCCGGAATGGGCTCGCTCGCCGAGGCGACGAGATCGAAGCGCCAGGGTGCTGCGCTCTCGATACGGCAGAGGACGACGTCGAGGCCATCCATCGAGGTGCCCGTCATGAGGCCCGCCACGAGCCTGGAGGGCTTCTGGCGGACCTCGGCGAGGCGTCTGACAGCCACGACGCGCCGGCCGCTCAGAGCGTGCCGGGAAAGGCGCCGCCGTCGATCAGGATATTCTGGCCCGTGATGTAGCCCGCCTGCCGCGAGCAGAGGAAGGCGCAGAGCTCCCCGAACTCGTGCGGATCGCCGAAGCGACGGACGGGGATGGCGTTCCGAGCCGCCTCGGTCACTTGATCGAGGGGCTGGCCCCGCTTCTGCGCGGCCGAGGCCAGGTTTGTGCGAAGCCGATCGGTGTCGAAGCGGCCGGGGAGGATGCCGTTCACCGTGACGCCGGTGGGCGCCATCGCGCGGGCCAAGCCGGCGACGAAGCCCGTGAGACCCGACCGTGCGCCGTTCGACAGGCCGAGCTCGGCGATCGGCGCCTTCACCGCGGAGGAGGTGATGTTGACGATGCGGCCGAAGCCTTTCGCGGCCATCTTGTCGATCGTGGCGCGGATCAGCTCGATGGGGGTGAGCATGTTGGCGCGCACCGCGGCCAGCCATTCCTTCTCGCCCCACTCGCGGAAGTCACCCGTCGGCGGGCCGCCGGCGTTGTTGATGAGGATGTCTGGCTCGGGGCAGGCGGCCAGCAATGCGGCCCGCCCGCTCTCGGTCGTGACATCCTGGGCCACGACCTGCACCTGGACGCCGGTCGCGTCACGGATCTCCTGCGCCGTGGCCTCGAGCGCCTCGGCGCCGCGCGCGTTGATGACGAGATTGACGCCATTGCGGGCGAGCGAGAACGCGCAGGCCTTGCCCAGCCCCTTGCTTGCAGCGCAGACGATGGCCGTGCTACCGGCGATACCAAGATCCATACCTATCGCTCCTCCCCGGAGTTCACTCTAGAGGATCGCCCGCTCCCCGCCCTCGCTGTCCTCGGCCTCCTCCTCGCGCATCCGCATCCTCTCAAGGACGGATCGGGCGAGATGGAGGCCAACCGGACGCCTCGCGCAGAGCGACGCACGATCCAACGCCTCGACCAGACGGCGGACGGCGGCGAAGGACCGCTCCATCCGCGTCAGCAGGTACCTCACGACCTCACCCTCGACCGGAAGCTGCCTGTCGGTCAACTGCTTGACGAGCACGGCTGCCAGAAGGGCGTCGTCGGGCGGCTCGATATGGACCATCCAGGCCGTCGCCAGCCGGGATCGGAGATCGGGCAGGCGGAAGGGCCAGGCGGCCAGCGGCCGACGGGAGGTGAGGAGCAGATGCCCCTGCCTCTCCGCCAGAAGGTTGTAGAGGTGAAGGAGGATAGCCTCGTCGGCGACGTGGTCGGCGTCCTCGACCACCGCAGCTCGCGACTCGCCCAGGCGCTGCAGGGGATCGGCGATGGACCAGATCTCCGCCGCGGAAAGGAGCCTGGCATCGGCACGCTGTGACCAGATCCGAGCGAGATGCGTCTTTCCCGACCCTTCGGGGCCATCGAGGATCAGCGCCACGGAGGGCCATCGCGGCCAAGCCAGAATGGCCGCCAGCGCGGTCTCGTTGGTGGCGACGGCCTGGAAGTCGCCCAGCTCCGAGCCCTCGCTCACGGGAAACTCGAGAGCGAGCTGGCGATGGTCGGCAGCCTGCGCCGCGCCTTCGCCCAGCTCCGGCTGGGGCCTGCCTGTCCGCATCACAGGATCGATCGCCGTGGGGGTCAGGAGCGCGTCCCGCCCCCGGCCGCCGCATCGAGGCGCAGGCCGGCGCCGAGATAGGCGAGCGCGGAGGTGGCGGTGAAGATCGCCACGAGCGGCAGGAGGACCTCGACCACCGGGGTCGCATCCGCGATCCCGCCCAGGCGTGCGAGCACGAAGCCCACGAGCGTGAGCTGGAGGAAGGTGCAGATCTTGCCCACGACCCGCGGCTCGATCCGGAAGGAGCGGACCCGGTAGCGCAGAAGGGCGGTGCCGCCCACGAGCACGACATCGCGCCCGATCACGAGCGCCACAAGCGCTACCGAGAGCGAGCCCTGCCAGCCGAGGACGAGGAACATGGCCCCGATGAGAAGCTTGTCGGCGGCCGGATCGAGCGCCGCGCCGAAGGAGGTGCAGCCGTTGATCCGCTTGGCGACGAAGCCGTCAGCCACGTCGCTCAGCGCAGCCGCCAGGAACACCCAGAACGCCGCGGCATAGTCGCCGTTCTCGAGCATGACGACGAGCGGAACGACAAGGAAAAGTCTGGCTATCGTCAGGAGATTGGCAAGGTTCCTGTAGGCCTGGACCAGTGATCTTCCCGCGAGCCTCAGGATCAGCCCTGCTGAGCGGGCTGGCTGGCCGCGAGTTGCAATTGCCATTGGTTGCTCTCCGAGGACAATTCCAAGCCGCGTCGGCCGAATGCATCCTGTAGTCGGCCGACATCACCTGCATAGGTAAGGGTGACCTCAGCACGATCACGAGCAAAGCTTTCGATGCGGACCTCGCGTACCTCAGGCATGGTATCCAGTTGATGCATTATCTGGACCCAGGTGGCAAGCGCGGCAAGCGGCACGGTGACCGAGATCGTCGAGCTCGGCCCGACCGCAATGCCGCGCGAGGCCTTCCAGGCGGATCGGAGACGGTCGGCGGCGGCGTGGGCGGCGGCGCTCCAGATGTCGCTGCCATCCGCAGGGGGCGCCACGTCGAAGGTCATGCGTTGTGCGATCAGCGCATCGCTGCCGAAGCTCTGGAGCGCCACGGAAAGCCCGGCGGGCGGCGCATCGGTCGCGGCCGGCTGGCCCGTGCCGCCTGCGTCCTGCTTGGGCGTGGCGATGGCCAGCACCACGTCGCTCACCTGATAGCGCTGCGCCAGCTGCGCGAAGGCGCTCTCGTCGCCGCGCTCGGCCGCCGCCGGCGGCAGGGAAGCGATGTCGTCGATGTCGCCCAGCGGCAACACCAGGCGGAGAACCAACTCGTCGCCGACCGCCGTGCCCCAGGCCTGGCGCCAGTCCGCATTGTCGGCCCACAAGAGCAAGGATCCGTCACGGGCGACGGCGGGGACGATCAGGATCGGCTCCGACTGCTGATTGACGAAGGGGACGCCAGCCGACTGGAGGAGGCTCCGCACCGCCTGCGGTCGATAGGCGACATTGATCGTCGCGATATAGCGGGTCGGGGCCACCTTCTCGGACGCCACCTCGTAGCTCTGGACGTAGCTGTCCATCGGCAGCGTCGCGACGGAGGGGAGACGGCCGGCGTCCTCGGCGGCGGTGAGCTGGCTGAGCAGACGAGCCAGCCCGTCCCGCTCGGCCTGCTGGATCGCCTGCGTGCGGGCCGCGACCGCGTTCGCGGCCGAGACGTCGACCTTGACGCCTGCGGCAGTGTAGAGGTCGGCTGCGCTCGAGGGTAAGGCGCCGCCGACGAGAAGCGTGGCCACCAAAATCACCAGTCGGGCGAGCATCGCCCTCCCCGGCCAGAGCAGCGGCGCTTGCCGCATTGAAATGATCTCCCACGCGCCTAAGTTCGCACGCGGCGCTTTTGGCCGCGCCGTCTAATAGCCATGGCGTCGAGGATGACACAAGGGAAGGGGAGCGGCGACCGGTACCGCGCGGCAGGGGTGGACATTGCCGCCGGCAATGCCCTGGTCGAGCGCCTGAAGCCGCTGGCGAGCGCGACGGCCCGACGCGGGTCCCTCACCGGTCTCGGGGGCTTCGGCGCGGTGTTCGACCTTGCCGCCGAGGGTTTTCGTGATCCGCTGCTGGTGGCGACGACCGACGGCGTCGGCACGAAGGTGCTGATCGCTCTGGAGGCCGGCTCGGTCAAAGGCCTCGGAATCGATCTCGTCGCGATGTGCGTCAACGACCTCGTCGTTCAGGGCGCCGAGCCCTTGTTCTTTCTCGACTACTTTGCCACCGGTCGCCTCGAGGCCGGTACCGCGATCGCGGTTCTCGAGGGCATCACCGAGGGCTGCGCCGCGGTCGGCTGCACGCTGGTCGGCGGCGAGACGGCCGAGATGCCGGGGCTCTATGGCGCCGGCCACTTCGACCTCGCCGGCTTTGCCGTGGGTGCGGTCGAGCGCGATGCCCTGCTGCCGAGACGCACGATCGCACCGGGCGACCGCCTCCTCGGCCTCGCCTCCTCCGGTGTTCACAGCAACGGCTTCTCGCTCGTCAGGAAGATCGTCGAGGAGGTTGGGGCCGATCTCAGCGGCCCGGCGCCCTTCGACGACACCATGTCACTCGGCGAGGCCCTGGTGACGCCTACCAGGCTCTATGTGCGGAGCTGCCTCGCCGCGGCCCGGGCCGAGCAGGTGAAGGCGATGGCCCATATCACGGGTGGCGGCCTCGTCGAGAACATTCCCCGCGTTCTCCCCAGGGGCTGCATCGCGCGGATCGACACGCGCAGCTGGCAGCTGCCCGGCGTGTTCCGCTGGCTGCAGGAGAGCGGCGAGCTCAGCCCCTCGGAGCTGGGCCGGACCTTCAATGCCGGGATCGGCATGGTGCTGATCGCGCCGCCCGACCGCGTGGCCGAGCTGCGATCGGACCTCGAGAAGGCGGGCGAGACGGTCTTCGAGATCGGCGAGATCGTGGCCGACCCCGGCCCCCCGCGCGTGGACCTGATCGGCATCGAGACGGCATGGCGCCGCAACGCGTAGCGGTCCTGATCTCGGGCTCGGGCACCAATCTCGAGGCGCTGATCGCAGCGACGCGGGAGGCTGGCTTCCCCGCCGAGATCGGCCTGGTTCTGAGCAACCGCGAGGACGCCTTCGGGCTGGTCCGGGCGACGCGGTCGGGCCTTGCCACCACCGTCGTCAATCATCGGGCCTTTGCGACGCGCGCGCTGTTCGAGGCGGAGATCGACCTGCGCCTGCGCGATGCCGGCATCGAGCTCATCTGCCTTGCGGGCTTCATGCGCGTGCTCACGGCCCCCTTCGTCGAGGCCTGGCACGATCGCATCTTGAACATCCACCCTTCCCTGCTGCCGGCCTTCGCAGGCCTCGACACGCATGCCCGGGTGCTGGCGGCAGGCGCCCGTGTGTCGGGCTGCACCGTCCATCTCGTGAGGCCCGTCGTCGACAGCGGGCCAATCATCGTGCAGGGCATCGCTCCGGTGCACGAGGACGACACGGCAGCGACCCTCGCTGCCCGCGTGCTCGAGCTCGAGCATGTCTGCTATCCACGAGCCCTGGGGCTCTTCGCCTCGGGCGAGGTCGCGGTGCAGGGCGAGCGGGTCGTCACGCGGCCCGGGAGCGAAGCCTCAAGGCTCGTGCTGCACCCGTCCGTCCTGACGGGGGCCGGCGCCGCGAGCAGCGCCTGAGCGCCCGTCGCGCCGACGGCCCCGGACGGGACGGCCAGGCCTCAGCCGACGATCTCGACCCCGGCGAAGAAGAAGGCGATCTCGTTGCGGGCGTTCTCGGCGCTGTCCGAGCCGTGCACCGAGTTGGCCTCGATGCTCTCGGCGAAGTCCTTGCGGACGGTGCCGTCCGCGGCCTTCGCGGGGTCGGTGGCGCCCATCACCTCGCGATTCTTGGCGACGGCGTTCTCGCCCTCCAGGACCTGCACAACGATGGGGCCCGAGGTCATGAAGGTGCAAAGCGAGGCGAAGAAGGGCCGCTCGCGGTGCACGCCATAGAAGGCCTCGGCCTGAGCCTGCGTGAGCTGGAAGCGCTTTTGCGCGACGATGCGCAGGCCCGCCTTCTCGAAGCGGTCGTTGATCGCGCCCGTAAGGTTGCGTCGGGTCGCGTCCGGCTTGATGATCGAGAGCGTGCGCTCGGCGGCCATGAGTGCCTCATTGACAAGAGTGGTTTGGGACAAGCGGCTTGGGAAGCCCGGTGGCAGGGCCCAGCCGGGCCGCCAGCATCGCGGCGCCTTATACCGAGGGGTCGCTGTCGGCGGAAGGGGCCGAGGGCTCGACCTCGCGCGCCACTGCCCAGCCGCCCCTCTGGTTCTGCTGCCAATAGACGAGCCGATGCCCGAGGGCCCGCGCCTTGCGCCAGCGCTCGCGCGCCATGGCTACGGCCTGCTCGTCCTGTCCGTCGAAGAGATCGAGCACTTTCGTGAAGCTCGAGGCGTCGTCCATCGGCGCTCCCTCGATGAGCAGAAGAACGGTCGACGCGTTGGGGTTCTCGATGGCGGTGGTGAGCCAGATCGGCTGGTGCGGGGCGTGACCGTCGGATTCCGAGCCATGCGGCAGAAAGGACTCCCGGCTGTAGAGCCAGAGATGGCGGTCGAGGAGCTCGAGGCGCTCCTTGGTGGCGGCGCGGAGCACGGCGCGCTGGCCACTCGCCAGCACCTTCTCGAGGAGACGCGGCAGCGCCTCCTCGAGCGTGCTCCTGGTGAGATGATAAAAGCCGATCTCGGCCACCGACGCGTCCCTCGCCCGGCTATCCTCAGCTTTCGAGCCGGTCCTCGACGAGCTGATCGAGCAGCCGCACGCCGAACCCGGTTGCTCCCTTGCGCGCCAGCGGCAGATCGCGCGACGACCAGGCGACGCCCGCGATGTCGAGATGAGCCCAGGGCACGGAGCCCACGAACTGCTGGAGGAACACGGCCCCCGCCGTGGCGCCGGCCTCGCGCGCGCGGCCGACGTTCTTGATCTCGGCGATGTCCGAGCGGATGTGCTTCTCGTAGGCCTTGCCGAGCGGCATGCGCCAGACCCGCTCGCCCACCGTCTCGCCCGCCGCCTGAAGCTGTGCCGCGAGCGTGTCGTCGCTCGCGAACAGCCCCGCCTGCTCGTGGCCGAGAGCGACGATGATGGCACCCGTCAGGGTCGCGAGGTCGACAACCGCGCTGGGCTTGAAGCGGTCGCAGGCATACCAGAGGACATCCGCCAGCACGAGGCGGCCTTCAGCGTCGGTGTTCACCACCTCGATCGTCTTGCCGGACATCGCACGGACGACGTCGCCGGGACGCTGAGCCGTGCCGGACGGCATGTTCTCGACGAGGCCGATGAGGCCAACGACATTGGCCTTCGCCCGTCGAGCGGCGATCGCCCGCATCGCACCGAAGACGGCGGCAGCACCGCCCATGTCCCACTTCATCTCCTCCATGCCGCCGGCGGGCTTGAGGGAGAGCCCGCCGCTGTCGAAGCACACGCCCTTACCGACCAGAGCGAACGGCGCCTCCTCGCCGCCACCGGACCAGCGCATCACGACGACGAAGGGCTGGCGCACGCTGCCCTGGGCCACCGCGAGCAGCGCCCGCATGCCGAGTGCCTGCAGCTTCGCGCTATCCAGGATCTCGACCTCCACGCCCAGCGGCTCGAGCTCGTGGCAGGCCTCGGCGAAGGCCTCCGGGGTCAGGACATTGGCAGGCTCTGCGACGAGATCCCGCGCCCGTTCCACGGCCCCCGCCTGCGCCTCGAGCCGCGCGCCCAGCCCATCGGGATCGGCGACGGTGAAGCTCAAGGTCTCGAGCCTGTCCTGCTCGTCATCCTCGGCGGGCCGATGGTACTTCTCGAAGCGATGGCTCTTGAGCTGAGCGCCCAACGCCAGACGGTACGCCACCTCATGGGCTTCCAGGCCGAGCGCTAGGCCCGTCGAGGGCGCCACGGAGGCGGACCTGGCATGCGCCGCGCCGAGCCTCACGGCCAGCGTGCCGCCGAGCTCCTCGAGCTCCAATCTCGACAGGGCCCGCTCCTTGCCGGCCACGAGCACGAGAAGCCGGTCGACGCCAAGCCCGGCCGGAAAAGGCAGATCAACGATGTGCCCGTGCTTGCGCCGCTTTCCGGCGGCCTCCAAGGCCCGGCGCACGAGCCCTCCGGTACGCCCGTCGGCATCCGCCGCGGCCTCGCTGAGCTTTCCGGCCTGATCGGCCAGCACGACCAGAACGCCGCTCTCGGCCGGCTTTCCCTCAGTGAATACGATCCTCATCCCGTCCCTCTCCGCTCGACCGGCCAGCGGTCTCTCGGCCCTGATACCAAGGGCCCGCATCTGCCTACACCCGTGGACGCTCCGCTGGAGCCCCGCTAGAAGAAGCCTTCGCGGCGCGCCCGGCGTCTACCAAACCAAGAGCAGCTCGACGATCGCCTTGCCCCAAGCTCCGTCCGTCGCCCGCCGTCTCTGTCGTTGCACGACGCTTACCCTTGCGGTGGCGGCGGGCCTGCTGGCGCTTGCGCCCTCGCCGGCGGTCAGCGCCCCGACGCCCCCCGTCGCCAAGCCGCAGAAGGGCAACCAGATACCGCTCGTGATGACCTCGGACACGCTGATCTTCGATACCGCGAAGAGCCGCGTCACGGCAGAGGGCAATGTCGAGGTGACGCGAGGCGCCGAGCGCCTGCTCGCCGATCGCATGACCTACGATCAAGCCAGCAACGAGCTCACGGCCAACGGCAACGTCGTGCTGATCGCGCCCGGCGGTCAGGCCTTCTTCGGCGACAGTCTCAAGGTGTCGGGCGACTTCAAGGAGGCGGTCGTCGAGCGGCTGGGCGCGCTGCTCGGCCCCCAGGGCCGGGCGGCCGCGGTCAGCGGCACGCGCCAGGGCGGCACGGTCGAGGAGCTTCATGACGCCGTCTTCTCCCCCTGCCCCGTCTGCGCGAAGACCGGCAAGCAGCCGCTCTGGCAGATCCGGGCCAAGAGGGTTGTTCGCGACGAGACGAGCCAGACGATCACCTATCACGATGCGACATTCGATTTTCTAGGCGTTCCAATAGCCTGGACCCCTTACTTCTCGCAGCCTGACCCAACGGTCAAACGCAAGACGGGGCTGCTGACGCCTACCTTCGGCTCGAACTCGACGCTGGGCCTGACGCTCGAGACACCCTTTTATTACGTCATCGCGCCGAACCAGGACCTGACGATCACGCCGCTTTTCACGACGAAGGCGGACACGGTGCTGCAGGGGCAGTATCGCGAGCTGCGCGGCATCGGCGAGACCACCCTGGGTGGCAGCTTCGCCTACACCGACGCTTACAGCTCCACCAATAACCCCGCGGAAGGAAAGGAGCTTCGCGGCGATCTTCAGGGTCGCGGTCGCTACGATTTCGGCGACAATGTGCAGGCGGGCTTCGACGCGTTCGTCACGACCGACAACACCTATCTGAAGCGCTACAACTTCTCCAACGAGGACGTGCTGCAGAACGATGCCTATCTGCAGAAGCTGGACGGCCTCGACTATTACGGCCTGCACAGCTACGCCTTCCAGACGTTGCGCGAGAACGACACGCAGGGGACGATCCCGATTGTCCTGCCGCTGGCCGAGACGCATATGCGAAGCTCGCCGCTGTCGGACGGATCGCACCTCACCTTGGACTCGAGCTTCATCGCCCTCACGCGCACCGACGGGCTGGACACGCGCCGTCTCTCGACGGAGGGCGGTTGGGAGCGACCCTGGGTCGGGCGGATCGGCGATCTCTACACGTTGCGGCTGAGCGCGCGCGGCGACGCCTATGTCACCAACGGCGATCCCCAGAACTTCGGCTCGGAGGGTGGCTACAACAGCGAGGGCCGCTTCCTGCCGCGGGCCACGCTCGACTGGACCTGGCCCCTTGTCGCCGATACCGGGAGCTGGAGCCATTTTCTGGCGCCCGTCGTGGCCCTCAACCTCGCGCCCACGGGCGGCAATCGGGGCCAGATCCCGAACGAGGACAGCCAAGACTTCGAGTTCGACGAGACCAACGTGTTCGCCGCCGACCGGTTTCCCGGGCTCGACCGCGTGGATGGCGGCCCGCGCGCGGCCTACGGGCTCCGCTTCGGCTCGGTGGCGCCGCAGGGCCTCAGCATCAGCGGCGTCGTCGGCCAGAGCTACCAGTTCGGATTGAAGACGGCCTTCGACGCCAACACCGGCATCACGAGCAACTTCTCGGACTATGTGGGCCGCATCGACTTCCGGCCGAGCTCGCTCCTCAACCTCAGCTATAGGTTCAGGATCGACAAGCAGGATTTTGCGTTGCGCCGCAATGACTTCAACGCCGCATTCGGGCCGCGCTGGGCCCGGTTCAATGTCGGCTATCTCCAGCTCTCCGACCAGCAGAGCGATCTGGGGCCGGAATCGCAAAAGCAGATCACGGGCGGGTTGCGGCTCCAGCTTCTGGATTATCTTGCCCTCGGCATGCAGACGACCCAGAACCTGACCAAGGACACCCCGGTGTCCAGCATGATCGGGGTGTTCTATTCGAACCCGTGCCTCACCATCGTCGCCGGATTCGAAAAGTCGAACACCCAGACCGGCGACCTGAAAAACGAGACGACGTTCCTGGTCCGTGTCACCCTGACCGGCGTGGGGAACGATACGAGCGGCGGGGGCCTGTTTGGTGGCTGATCGGGAGACGACCTTGATCGCTCGTGCCTTGCGCCGGCTTGTTGTTGCCTCATGGGCCGCTGCCTTGTGCCTCGGCTCACCCCTGGCCCTGTCCGCGGCCCAGGCTGACAGAGCCAGAGCCAGAGCCAGAGCCAGAGCCAGACCAAGCCACCACAGCTCGTCGAGCGGATCGCGGCGGTGGTGAACCAGAACATCATCACCACGCAGGACCTCCTCGACCGGATCGACCTCGCCATCGTCAGCTCGGGTCTGCCCAACACGCCGGAGACCCGCCAGCGGCTGGCGCCCCAGGTGCTCCGCGGCTTCATCGACGAGACGCTCGAGAGGCAGGAGGCGCAGCGGCTGAAGCTCGAAGCGACCAGCGAGGAGGTCGACCGTGCGATCGCGACGATCGCCCAGCGCAACCACATGACGGCCGATCAGCTCGGCTCGTACCTCAAGAGCCGGGGCCTCGATCCGAGCATCCTTCGCAACCAGCTCAAGGCGCAGATCGGCTGGCTCAAGGTCGTCACGCGCGAGCTGAGGCCCAAGGTCGTCGTAACACGCGAGCAGGTCGATCTGGCGCTGAAGGCCGATGCGGCGGGTGACGAGGAGCTCCGCCTCGGGGAGATCGTGCTGCCGGTCTACTCGCCGGACCAGGAGGCCTCGGTCCTGAAGGACGCGCAGAACCTGGTCGCATCGATCCGCAACGGCGGCGATTTCGCAGCGCTCGCCCGGCAGCTCTCGACGGCCCAGACGGCAAGCCAGGGCGGCGATCTCGGATGGGTCCGCCTCTCGACCCTGATTCCGCAGCTGAGAGGCGTCCTCGTCTCGATGCCGCCCGGGACCGTGACCGATCCGATCCGCACGCAGAGCGGCATCTACGTCTTCCAGGTGCGCGACCGGCGCCTGGCTCCCGAGCGGCCCATGACCCAGATCTCCGATGCCGAGCGCGAGCAGGTGCGCAAGCGGCTGGAGGAGGAGCAGCTGCAGCGCCTCGCCACCCGCTATCTCCGGGATCTGCGGCGCAGCGCCTTCATCGACGTGCGAATCTCAGCCCGAGGCCGGCCCGGATCATGGGCGACGGCATGAGCCCCGCGTCGCTTCGGGAGGTCATCCGGCGCCACGGCCTCGATGCGAAAAAGCGGCTGGGCCAGCATTTTCTGCTCGATCCGGGCATTCTGGCGCGCATCGCAGCGGCCGCAGGGCCGCTCGACGGCGCCACGGTGCTGGAGGTGGGACCAGGTCCAGGCGGGCTCACCCGAGCCATCCTGGCGGCCGGCGCCAAGCGTGTCGTCGCGATCGAGAAGGACGCGCGCTGCGTGCGGGCGCTGGAGGAGCTGGCCGCCACGGCGGACGGACGCCTGGAGATCGTCCTGGGCGATGCGCGGACCTTCGACCCGGGCGTCCTCGCCCGAGCGGGGCCAATCCACGTCGTCGCCAACCTTCCCTACAATGTCGGGACGGAGCTGCTGCTCGGCTGGCTCGACCGGCTGGAGTGCTTCGCCCGGCTTACGCTGATGTTCCAGAAGGAGGTGGCCCTGCGGCTGACAGCGGTGCCTGGCAGCGGCGACTGGGGGCGGCTCGGCGTGCTGGCACAGACGCTGTGCCGGGTCGAGCGCCTGCTCGAGCTGCCCGCCGCGGCCTTCGTCCCACCGCCGAGGGTGAGCTCGGCGCTGGTGAGGCTGACACCGCTACCCGACAGGCCGCCAGCCGCGCTCGTGCGTCGGCTGTCGGCCGTCACGCAGGCGGCGTTCGGCCAGAGGCGCAAGATGCTGAGGTCGAGCCTGAGGAGCCTGGGCGTCGATGCGGCGATGCTGCTCGAGGCCACCGGGATCGACCCCCAGCGCCGCCCCGAGACCCTTTCGCTCGATGAGCTGATGCGGCTCGCGCTGGCCTACGACGCGGCATCATCGTCGAGAGCGTAGCTTTCGACGGAGCGGAACTGTCCCACGAAGTCCATGAGCCCGACCAGGCGCCGTCGCTTCAGCCGCTCGGCGCAGAGGATGGCGCGCACGGCCGCGACACTGGCCTCGAACTCGCGGTTGACGAGCACATAGTCGTACTCGGGCCAGTGCGTCACGTCCGCCGCCACCTGGGCAAGCCGGTAGCGCACCGTCCCCTCGCTGTCCTGGGCGCGCGTCTTCAGGCGCCGCGCCAGCTCCGGCACGGAGGGCGGCAGGATGAAGAGGCCAACCACGTCCTCGGCCGCCGTCGCGCGCAGCTGCTGGGCACCCTGCCAGTCGATGTCAAAGAGAATGTCGCGGCCAGCGGCGAGAGCTTCCTCCACCGGCGCCCTGGGCGTGCCGTAGGCATGGCCATAGACAACCGCATGCTCGAGGAGGGCTCCTTCCCGCGCCATGCGCTCGAAGCTCTCCCGATCGATGAAGTGATAGTGGACCCCCTCGACCTCCGAGGGACGCCTCGGCCGCGTGGTCACCGAGATCGAGAGGTTGAGATCCGGCTCCAGCTCGAGCACGCGCCTGGAGATCGACGTCTTGCCGGCCCCCGACGGCGAGGACATCACCAGCATCAGGCCACGTCGCCTGATCGCGGGGACGGTGGGGGCGTCGGTCGGGCTCATTCCTGGCGTGCTTCTCCGCTGTCGTCCCGACGCCTTCTAGCGGCCCGATGCCCACCTACCAAGCCCGCGGCG
This sequence comes from uncultured Alphaproteobacteria bacterium, assembly GCA_963735065.1. GTDB lineage: Bacteria > Pseudomonadota > Alphaproteobacteria > Geminicoccales > Geminicoccaceae > CAVTJL01. Next base: position 883,989 of record CAVTJL010000004.1, read on the forward strand.
GGAAAAAGGCCCGCCCGAGGGGCTCGCGGGACGCCCGCAGGCGCCTCAGCCGCCGCTCGTGCTGCCGCTATCCGAATCGCGGAGCTTGCGCCAGCGGGCGGCATTGCGATTGTGCTCGGCCAGCGTCTTGGCGAAGGCGTGGCCGCCCGTGCCGTCGGCCACGAAGTAGAGATAGTCGACCTTCGCCGGATGCACGGCCGCCTCGAGCGCGGCCCGGCCAGGATTGTCGATCGGGCCCGGCGGCAGACCGCTGATCTGGTAGGTGTTGTAGGGGCTGTCCACCTGGAGGTCGGCTCGGGTCAAGGGACGCCCAAGGGAGCCCTTTCCCTTCGTCAGGGCGAAGATGACGGTGGGATCGGTCTGCAGCCGCATCCCTTTGGCCAGACGATTGTAGAAGACGGCCGCGATCAGGGGGTACTCGCGAGGCAAGGCGCTCTCGCTTTGGATCAGCGAGGCCAGGATCACCATCTCCTCGGGCTTCTTGAGCGGCAGGTTCGGCGCCCGTCCGCTCCACACCTTGGCGACGGTTGTCCGCATCGCCTGCTGCATGCGCTCGACCAGCCGGATGCGCGGCTCGTCACGCGGGACGAGATAGGTCTCGGGCAAGAGGCTGCCCTCGGCCGGCATCGGCGGCAGGTCGCCCGCCAGCACGTCGGCGGCCCTGAGCGCGTCGAAGACCTCGGGCGTGGTGAGCCCCTCGGGAATCGTGATCGGGTGCTCGACGGTCTTGCCGCTCTCGAGCAGGGCCAGCACCTGGTTGGGCGACATGCCGGGCGTGAAGCGGTACTCGCCGGCCTGCAGGCGGCGGTCACGCCCGGCAAGCCGCGCCGCAATCTCGAGGAAGAGCGGCCTGTCGATCACCTTCTTCTCGGCGAGACGGCTGGCGATGCCCCCGAGCCCGGTGCCACGCGGCATATAGACGATGGTCTCGGCAGCAAGGGGCCCCGGCTCGTCGAGCCAGCGATCGATATAAAGATAGCCCCCGATGGCCCCTATGGCCGCCATCACCGCGACGGTGAGGCAGGCCCAGAGCAGAAAAGCCTTGGCGCGACTCAAAAGCCTGCTCGTCAAGGATCCGGGGGTCGGGTGAAGACGAGGGACGCGTTCGTGCCGCCAAAGCCGAAGGAGTTCGAGAGGGCGGCCCGCACCTCGCGGCGCCGCGCCTCATGCGGGACGAGATCGATGCCGACACAGCTCTCCTCGAGATCGTCGAGGTTCAGCGTCGGCGGCACGATCTGGTCGCGCATCGCCAGGATCGAGAAGATGGCCTCGACACCGCCCGCAGCGCCGAGAAGGTGGCCGACAGCCGACTTGGTCGACGACATCGAGATGCCCGCGGCAGCATCGCCGAAGAGACGCTTGACGGCGCCGAACTCGATCTCGTCACCGAGCGGGGTCGAGGTGCCGTGGGCGTTCACATAGTCGATGTCAGCAGGCTCGAGCCCCGCCGAGCGCAGGGCGGCCTTCATCGAGCGGAAGCCACCGTCGCCGTCGGGCAGCGGCGCCGTCACATGGTGCGCATCGCCCGACATGCCGTAGCCCTTGACCTCCGCATAGATCGTGGCGCCGCGCCGACGTGCGTGCTCGAGCTCCTCGAGAACGACCACACCGGCCCCCTCGCCCATGACGAAGCCGTCACGGGCCTTGTCCCAGGGACGCGACGCCCTTGCGGGCGCATCGTTGAAGGCCGTGCTGAGCGCGCGGCATGCGCAGAAGCCGGCGACGCCGATGCGGCATACGGCAGCCTCGGTGCCGCCGGCGACCATGACGTCGGCGTCGTCCAGCATGATCATCCGAGCCGCATCGCCGATGGCGTGGGCGCCGGTCGAGCAGGCGGTGACGACGGCGTGATTGGGACCCCTCAGGCCAAAGCGGATCGAGACCTGCCCGCCCGCCAGGTTGATGAGGGCCGAGGTAATGAAGAACGGGCTCACGCGGCGCGGGCCGCTCTTCTCGAGCGTGATCGCGGTCTCGGCGATCGCGTTCAGGCCACCGATGCCAGAGCCGATGAGCACACCGGCGCGCTGCCGCTGCTCTTCGGTCTCGAGCGGGAAGCCCGAATTGCGGATGGCCTCGGTGGCCGCGGCGATCCCGTAGATGATGAAGAGATCGTTCTTGCGAAGGTCCTTCGGCTCGACGAACTCGGCCGGCCTGAAGGCACCCTCGCCTTCACTTGGCACGAGACCGGCGACCCTGGCCGGCAGGTCCGCCACCTCGAAGCGATCGATGTGACGGATGCCCGACTCCCCGGCAAGGAGTCGACGCCACGTGACATCGACGCCACAGCCGAGCGGCGTGACCAGACCTAGACCAGTGACGACGACGCGACGCTTCACGCGATCATCCCGCATAAATCCTCCGGCGGGAGGATCAGTCCGAGTTCAGCTGTGTTCCTTAATATAGTTGATAGCATCCTTGACAGTTAGAATCTTTTCGGCCGCGTCGTCCGGAATCTCGCAGCCGAACTCCTCCTCGAACGCCATAACGAGCTCGACCGTGTCGAGACTGTCAGCGCCAAGGTCGTCCACGAAGCTGGCGCTTTCCGTGACCTTCAACTCGTCGACACCAAGGTGCTCGACGACGATCTTCTTTACCCGTTCGGCGATATCGCTCATCCGACTGTCTCCGCTTTCGACGCCAAACCGCCCCGCCGCACCGTCCGAGCGTCGTGACGAGGCGGCTTTTACACGATGCCCCTTGCGTTGGCCAGCGCCCGCCCCCAGGCGCAGGCCGGCCGAATCAACATCCGGTCAGATCATGGCCATGCCGCCATTGACGTGCAGCGTCTGACCCGTCACCCACGCGGCCTCGTCGCTCGCCAGGTAGACGGCGGCAGCCGCCACGTCTTCCCCTTTGCCCATCCGGCCCACCGGAATCCGCGCCAGGAGATCGGCACGCTGGCGCTCATCCAAGGCCTCGGTCATGGCAGTCGCGACGAACCCCGGCGCAATGCAGTTGACCGTGATGCCACGGCTCGCAACCTCGGCGGCCAGCGCCTTGCTCATGCCGATCAGCCCGGCCTTGGCAGCAGCATAGTTCGTCTGGCCAGGATTGCCCGTCACGCCGACGATCGAGGTCACGCTGATGATCCGACCGTGGCGCCGGCGCATCATGCCGCGCAGCGCGGCACGGCTGAGGCGGAAGCAGGCCGAGAGGTTGGTCTCGATCACGGCCTGCCAGTCCGCATCCTTCATCCGCATCGCCAGGGTGTCGCGCGTGATGCCGGCGTTGTTGATCAGGATGTCGAGCTTGCCGTGGCTTTCGGCGGCGCCGATCAGCGCCTCCGCGGCACCGTCGTCGGTGATCTCGCCGACCGCGACCGAGACGCGCTCGCCCAGCGAGCCCGCGAGCTCATCGAGCGCCTCGCGCCGCCGCCCCGCCAGCGTGACGACAGCACCCTGGGCGTGCAGCGCACGCGCGACGGCGCCGCCGATCCCACCCGAGGCGCCGGTGATCAGCGCCACCTTGCCCGACAGATCGAACATCATCTCAAGCCGCTCCCGAATCGGTGAGCGCGCGCAGGGCGGGCTCGATGTCGGCAGGCTCCTGGACGGTGAGGACGGTGGCACCGGCGAGCCCGCGCCTGGCGAGGCCGGCCAGCACCCGACCTGGTCCGATCTCGATGACCGTCCGCACGCCGAGCCGAGCCATCGTCGCCATGCTCTCCCGCCAGCGAACGCGCCCTGTGACCTGACGGGTGAGAAGATCCGGCAGCGGCTCCGCCGTCGCCACGGGCTCGGCCGTCACATTGGCGATCAGAGGCGCCGCCGGCCTCGAGAAGCTCGCCCGCTCCAGCTCGGCCCCCAGCTCCGCCGCCGCGGGCGCCATCAGCGAGCAGTGAAACGGTGCGCTGACCTGGAGGAGCATCGAGCGCCGAGCACCGCGCTCCTTGCCGAGCGCCACGGCACGCTCCACGGCGCCGCGGTGCCCGCTCACCACCACCTGGCCGGCACAGTTGTCGTTCGCCACCTGGCAGACCTCGATGCCCTGCGAGGCATCGGCAGCGAGACGCTCCACCTCCTCGATCTCGAGGCCCAGGATGGCCGCCATCGCCCCCATGCCGGCAGGCACCGCCCGCTGCATGGCGCTGCCCCGGAGCCGGAGCAGACGCGCGGCATCGGCGATCGGAAGCGCGCCAGCGGCCGCGAGGGCCGAATACTCGCCAAGCGAGTGGCCGGCGACGTAGCGCACGAGCGTGCCAAGCGGTCGCCCGAGCGCCTGCTCGAGCATACGCACCGCCGCAAGCGACGCCGCCATCAGCGCCGGCTGGGCGTGCTCGGTGAGCGTCAACGTCTCGATCGGGCCCTCGAAGACGAGGCGGGAGAGCCGCTCGCCCAGCGCCGCGTCGACCTCGTCGAACACCGCGCGCGCCGCCGGAGCCGCGTCGTAGAGCGCCTTGCCCATGCCCACGGCCTGGGCGCCCTGCCCGGGGAAAACTGCGATTGCCGTCATCTGCCGCTTGTTGTGCTTGCCGAGAAGCCGCCGAGGCCGCGTGAGCCGGCAGCTCGATGGTCGCGTGCTCATATAGGGCGTCGCGCGTCTGTCAAGCGGGGTTGCAGCGCGCTGCCGATGGTGTATTTTCCGGCGCCTGTTTTCGCCCGGTCTCGCTCGTGGAGCGTCGGCCGGCTGCGAGTGGGTAGCGGAAGGGGCCCGATCCTTGGTCGTGGCCACCTTTTTTGCCGTCCCTAGTCGGCAAGCGTGGAGATGATCGTTGCATGCCTCTTTATGAACACACGCTGATCGCGCGACCCGATCTGTCCGGTCAGCAGGCGCAGACGCTGGCCGAGACGTTCGGTCAGCAGATCACCGAGCAGGGCGGCCGGGTCGCCAAGAGCGAGTATTGGGGCCTCCGGAACCTCGCCTACCGCGTGAAGCGGAATCGCAAGGGCCATTACCTCCACCTCGCCATCGAGGCGCCAGCGGCCGTGCTCTCCGAGCTCGAGCGCACCGAGCGCTATCACGAGGATGTGTTGCGCTTCCTCTCGGTGAAGGTCGACGCCCTTGGACGAGGGGCCGTCGGTCGTCATGCAGGTGCGCGCCAGCCGCGACGATCGCGGCCGCCGCGATCGCAGGGACGATGGGCCGCGGCGCGACGACGGGCCGCGCAGGGATCGCGATGACGGCCCGCGCAGAGACGATGGGCCTCGCAGAGAGGACGGGCGATGAGCGACAATCACGGAAGCTCGCACGACGATCGCGGCTCGGGTGACCGCCGCCGGGGTGGCGAGCCGCCCAACATCACCATTCGGCGCCCCTTCTTCCGTCGCCGCAAGTCGAGCCCGTTCGCCCATGCGGACGCGCCGCGGATCGACTACAAGGACATCAAGCTGCTGCAGCGGTTCGTCTCCGAGCGCGGCAAGATCGTCCCGCGGCGCATCACGGCGGTGACCGCCAAGGAGCAGCGGGCGCTGGCGCAGGCGATCAAGCGGGCCCGCGAGCTGGCCCTCCTGCCCTACGTCGCGCATTGATCGGGAGACTTGCGGGGAATGGGACGGGCCGGCGCGGTCACGGCGTTGGCGGGAGCCGCTAGCGGCGTCCTTTTCCTTTCGCTCGTCCTGGGTGCGAAGGCGGCACCCTTCGTCGCCTATTTCGTCCAGTTCCCGCTCTTCTTCTGCGGTCTCGCCTTCGGCCTCGCCTCGGTCACCTTCGCGTCGGCCGGAGCCGCCCTGATAGCGGTGCTCCTGGGCGGCTTCCTGGCCGGTGTGGGCTTCCTCCTGATCGAGGTGGCCCCCACTGTCCTTGTCGTCCGGCAGGCGATGCTGTGGCGCGAGCGCGACGGCGTGGTGGAGTGGTACCCGGCAGGCCGCATCCTGGCCGAGCTGACCTTGCTGACGGCCGGCATCGTCGTCCTGGGCCTCGTGTGGCTCGCCTCGGGCGAGGGAGGCATCGAGGGTGCCTTTGCCAGCTTCGCGCAGGCCCTGTCCACGGAAGCTGCCACCGCCGTCGCTGCCGCGGAGCTGCATGCGCTGACCGTGCGCTGGGCCCGTTGGGTTCCGGGCATCGTAGCGATGTCCTGGATGCTGATGACCATCCTCAACGCCGTCCTGGCCCAGATCCTGGCACGGCGGGCGGGATGGGCCAGGCGGCCGATGCCGGACATCGCCGCGCTGGAGGTGCCGCGCTACTGCGCCACCGCCCTGATCGTTGCCCTTGCGGCAGTCGTGGCGCTGGGCGGCTTTCTGGGCTATGTGGCAGCCGCGGCGGTGCTCGTGTTCGCCGTGCCGTCCCTCTTCCAGGGGCTGGCCGTCGTTCACACCTTGAGCCGGCGTCGTGCGCCCAACCGTGTTCCCCTGATCTTTTTCTACGTGCTGCTGACGGTGTTCAGCTGGCCCCTCGTGCCTCTCGTGGTCCTGCTCGGCCTCGTTGACACCTGGGTCGGCGTTCGCCGCCGCTTGGCGTGATATCGGAGGTCTCTGTCGATGCAGGTCATTCTTCTCGAGCGCGTGCCGAAGCTGGGCCAGATGGGCCAGGTCGTCACGGTCAAGGACGGGTTCGCCCGCAACTTCCTGATCCCCGGCGGCAAGGCGCTCCGGGCGACCAAGCGTGCGCTCGAGGACTTCGAGAAGCGCCGCCGGCAGCTCGAGGCGGTCAACATCGAGCGTCGTCAGGACGCTGAGCAGCTGGCAGGCGAGGTCGAGGGCCGGAGCGTCGTGGTCCTGCGCCAGGCGAGTGAGAGCAACCAGCTCTACGGCTCCGTCTCGGCGCGTGACATCGCCGTTGCGTTCACCGAATCGGGGCTGACGTTGGATCGGCACCAGATCCGCCTCGAGCAGCCGCTGAAGGCGCTGGGCATCCACGAGGTGCGTGTGGCGCTCCATCCGGAGGTCGAGGTCACGGTGTCGGTGAACATCGCCCGCTCTGCCGAGGAGGCCGACATCCAAAGCGGCGTCGCGCCGGCCACGGCCGCCGACGAGGCCGACGAGGAGGAAGAGGAGAGCGAGGAGGACGAGGTGCTGCGGATCGAGGAGCTCATCTCGCCCCGATGAGCCAACGCCTCTTGGTGGCGCGGCCCTTTCGCCCCTATGCTGCGGGTTGAAGGCTGGACGTAACAGGAGCCAGGGGCCGGCGCCGCCGGTCGGGGCGGCGCGGAGGTGGCGATGGCGAACAGGAAGCTCGAGGGGACCAACGAGATCACCGAGCAGGTGGCGGTGGTCAAGAAATATGCCAATCGCCGTCTGTATAACACGGCGAGCAGCAGCTACGTCACGCTCGAAGAGCTGTGTCAGATGGTTCGCGACGGCAAGGATTTCGTCGTCTTCGATGCCAAGACGGGTGAGGACATCACACGCTCGGTGCTGACGCAGATCATCCTCGAGGAGGACAGCAAGGGCCGCAATCTTCTGCCGATCAAGTTCCTCCGGCAGCTGATCGGCTTCTACGACGACAGCCTGCACGCCTTCGTGCCGCGCTACCTCGAGCTGTCGATGGAGAACTTCGCGCGCCATCAGGACCAGATGCGCGGCTACATGGAAGACACCTTCGGCCGCTTCTTCCCGCTCAACCAGTTCGAGGACATGGCACGCCAGAACATGGCGCTGCTGCAGCGCGCGGCGAACATGTTCAGCCCCTTCCCCGCGGACAGCGCGCAGGGCTCGGCCGAGGCGGCAGCAGCTGAGCCTCCACGTGAGCCGTCACGTGGCTCCGCCGAGCTCGGCAACGAGGTCCGCGAGCTGCGCGACCGGATGGAGGCGCTGCAAAGGCAGCTGAACGATCTCGGGCGCCCCGTCGAGCCGAAGACCAAGTAGCCCGAGAGGGCCGGCCGACCGGCCGCGACGGCTGCCGGCCGTCAGTCGACCCAACCGGTTCCGTCGTCCCAGAACGTCCCATCGTCCCAGGGCTCGCCGCGCAGGGGCTGGGCGGCCGTGGCCTCAGCCGCCCCGTCGCCGAGCGGCAGCAGAGCCAGACCCGTCACGGTGCCGAGAAGCCGACGGCGATCGAGCTTCCATGGCCGCTCCGGGCGAGCGGTCGCATCGTCGGTCGGACGGTCGTCGTCCTGGCCCATCGAGATCACCTCGCGTAATTGACGAGATCGGACCAATAGCGCTCGAGGCCCATCAAGGCGGTGTTCACGTTCTCGAGCTGCTCCTGCGACATGATCCGCCCCGCGATCTCCTCAGCATTGCGACGATAGAGATCGTCGATCCGTGCGGTGAGATCGAGGCCCTTCTCGGAGAGCCGCACCCGCGTCATCCGCCGGTCGTGGGCCGAGCGCTCCTGGATGATATAGCCGTTCTCGACCAGCCTCTTCACATTGTAGGAGACGTTGGAGCCGAGATAGTAACCGCGTGCGGTGAGCTCACCCACGGTCAGCTGCTCGGAGCTTATGTTGAAGAGGATAAGCGTCTGGACGTTGTTGATGTCCTGGATCCCGCGGCGATCAAGCTCGGCCTTGATGACATCGAGAAAGCGTCGGTGAAGGCGCTCGATAAGCCGGGTGAGCTGAAGGTAGGGCTCTTTCACTTAGTGCCTCGACGTTATGAGTCCTGGACCCAATGGAAGCCGTCCGAGGATGGCGAGCCGACCTCTTGAGGCTCAGCCCGTCTCACCTGCCATCATCTTGATGATTGCGGAAAAATCCAGCCCCTCATTCCCGCCTCTGGCGAATATGGTGTAAAGTTGACACGCTTCTGAGGATAATGGTGTCGCCACGCCCACAGACTGGGCGGCCTGCTGAGCGAGCCGGAGGTCCTTCAGCATCATCGCGGCCGTGAAACCGGCCTGGTAGTCGCGGTTGGCGGGCGAGGCCGGCACCGGCCCCGGCACGGGGCAGTAGCTCGTCATGGACCAGCATTGGCCGGACGACTTCGAGCTGATGTCGAAAAGACGTTGCGCATCGAGCCCAAGACGGCTCGCGAGGGCGAAAGCCTCCGAGACGGCGATCATCGAGACGCCGAGAATGAGATTGTTGCAGATCTTGGCCGCCTGGCCGTTGCCGCTGGGGCCGGCGTGGATGACAGCCTTCCCCATGCTCGCAAGGAGAGGCTCGGCGCGCGCGAACGAAGCCTCCTCGCCGCCCACCATGAAGGTCAAGGTCCCGCCCGCGGCACCGGTGACCCCGCCCGACACCGGCGCGTCGAGCATCGGGAAGCCCCGATCGGCGGCGCTGCGGGCGACAGCCCGCGCCGTCTCGACGTCGATCGTCGAGCAGTCGATCAGGAGCGCGCCCTTCGCGGCTGCGGCAAGGACACCCGGCTCGTCCAGATAGACGGCGCGGACATGCTGCCCCTGCGGCAGCATCGTGACGACGACCTCGGCGTCCTTCACGGCCGAGGCCACATCGGCCGCAACCTCACCACCGGCCTCGCGCAACGCATCGGTCGCCGCCTTGGCGAGATCGAAGCCGCGGACGGCGTGGCCCGCCTTGACGAGGTTGATCGCCATCGGCAGGCCCATATTGCCGAGGCCGATGAAGCCGATCCGTGCCATGTCCCCTCCTCCGGCGGCCGCCGTCACAAGCCAGTCCAGTCGAGCGGCAGCTCGGCCGCATCGCCCGGATCGAAACAATGATCGACCTCGGCCGGGGTGACGTCGAGAAGATCCCGATGCCGCCAGCGCGGCTGACGATCCTTGTCGACAAGAAGCGCGCGGACGCCCTCGTAGAAGTCGCCGGCCTCGAGGAAGCGCCGCACGAGGTGGTACTCGAGCCGCATGGTGCCCGACATGTCGAGGCTGTGGCCGAGGCGGACCTGGCGATGTGTGACATGGACGCTGAGCGGCGACATCCGTGCCAACAGCGCCAGCTGCTCCTCGGCCCAGGGCGAGCCCTCGTCGCGCAGGCGCTCGACAACGCCCGGAACATCCTCGGCCGCAAAGCAGCGGTCGATGGCCTCGCGCACGGCGGCCAGCGGCGCCACGGGCGGCGGCTCGGCAAAAGAGGCGAGAATGGTCCGGACCTCCTCGGCGGCATTGCCGACGGAGACGGCGGCCATCGCAGCCTCGAGGGCCTGAAGCCTCTCCTGGCCCACGAGATGCGTGCCGGCGCCCACATAGAGGCAGTCCGCCGCACCCAGCCTGGCGCCGGTGAGACCCAGATAGGTGCCCGTAGCACCGGGGCAGCGGGACAGAAAGCGCGTGCCGCCGACGTCGGGGAAGAAGCCGATCGCAGTCTCGGGCATGGCGAGCATGGTGGCCGCCGTCACGACCCGATAGGCGCCGTGCACCGAGATGCCGACCCCGCCCCCCATCGTGATACCGTCCAGCAGCGCCACGTAGGGCTTGGGATAGTGGTGGATGCGCCAGTTGAGGCGGTACTCGTCGTGGAAGAAGCCCAGCGCCTCCTCCACGCCGTCGCGCTTGGCCTGATCCGTCACCGCGCGGATGTCGCCGCCGGCGCAAAAGGCCTTCCCGGGCACCGCCTTGACGAGCACCGCGGCCACCGTGGGATCCCCGGCCCAAGCCACGAGCTGCAGGCTCATGGCCTGGACCATCGGACGCGTCAGAGCGTTGAGCGCGCGGGGGCGGTCGAGGCAGACGATGCCCAAGGCACCCTGGCGCATGAAACGGATGTCGGCCGGCGTCTCTGCCGTCATCGGGCGAGGATCCGCCGGGCGATGATGGTGCGCATGATCTCGTTCGTTCCCTCGAGGATCTGATGGACCCGCACGTCGCGCAGGTAGCGCTCGATGCCGTAGTCCTGGATGTAGCCGTAGCCGCCATGCAGCTGAAGCGCGTGGTTCACGACCTCGAAGCCCGTATCGGTCGCGAGGCGCTTGGCCATCGCGCAGGCCATGGTCGCATCGGGGGCGCCGGCGTCGAGCTTGCTCGCCGCCTGCCACACCATCAGGCGCGCCGCCTCGAGCGCGGTCGCCATGTCGGCGATGCGGAACTGGAGCGCCTGGAACTCGGCCAGTGGTCGGTCGAACTGGCGTCGCTCCTTCAGGTGGGTGACGGCACGCTCGAGACAGGCGCGGGCGGCACCGAGCGAGCAGGCGGCGATGTTGAGCCGCCCACCATCGAGGGCGCGCATGGCGATCTTGAACCCCTCGCCTTCCTGCCCGACGCGATTGCCCTGCGCCACCCGGCAGCCCTCGAGCTGCACGGCCGCCGTCGGCTGCGAGTGCCATCCCAGCTTTTTTTCATTCTTGCCGAAGGAGAGGCCAGCCGTGTCCTTCTCGACAACGATGCTCGTGATGCCGGAGGGGCCGGGCCCGCCCGTGCGCGCCATCACGAGATAGAGACCGGCAGCTCCAGCACCCGAGATGAAGGCCTTGCTGCCGTCGAGGATGTACGAATCACCCTCGGCCCGGGCACGGGTCCTGAGGCTCGCGGCATCGGAGCCCGAGCCGGGCTCGGTCAGGCAGTAGCTGGCGAAGGTCTCCATCGACAGCAGCGGGGGCAGCCAGCGGCGCCGTTGCTCTTCGTTGCCGAACGTGTCGATGACCCAGGCGACCATGTTGTGGATCGAGATGTAGGCAGCGGTCGAGGGGCAGGCGGCCGCCAGCTCCTCGAAGAGGACCGCGGCGTCGAGCCGGCCGAGCCCCGTGCCGCCCTCGCTTTCCCGCACATAGAGCCCGGCGAAGCCCAGGGCCGCCGCCTTGCGCAGCGCCTCGACGGGGAAGGTGCAGGCCTCGTCCCACGCGGCAGCATAAGGCAGCAGCTCTCCCTGGGCGAAGTCGCGCCCGAGGTCCTGGATGGCCCGCTGCTCGTCGGTCAGCTCAAATAGCAAGCGTCCGCTCCCCGCCAACGGCTGCTGGTAGCCCCTGGCCTGGGCCGGCGTCAATCGGCGGTGGGCTCGCGATCCCGGCGTCAGCCTGTGGGGGACGCCGCAGCCGTCTCGCGCAGACGGGGAGCATTGCTGATGCGCTCGCCGATCTGACGGGAAAGATCGCGCAGGGCGGCCTCGGCGGCGGCGTCGATCGCAGCCGTCCCGCCCCCGCAGGTCCACCCGATCGGCCTCTCCGCCATGTCGCTCGCCTCCAGCGTGGTGCCGAGCAGGCGCCCTTGCGTTCCGTCGACCGTGACATCGGCAGCCATGGCGACCTGTGCGGTCATTCGGCTGGCGACAAGGCCGGGCACGAGATGGAGGTGGACGGCGAGCTTGTCGGCGCGCACGCGCACGAGGCCGCTCGAGCCGGCGAGGCGGATCTGCTCGGGGGTGAAAGGGGCATCGACCCGCTCGACCTGGCCCACGAGCGGCTGCAAGGTCTTCGCGATCGATTGGGCGAAGGCGTCACGCAGATCGACCGGATAGTGGTGCATGCCACAGGCGATGCCGTCGACCCGATAGCTGCCGTCCAGCGGTGAGGAGTCCACGAGCAGCAGGTAGCGGCCCGCGAGCGGCTCCCTGTAGCTGGTCGCGATGCCATAGGCGGGGCTCGGCTCGACCTTGGCCGGATAGGTACAGCCCGCGAAGAGCGCCATCGTCGTGCCGAGAGCCAAGCCGCAACACAGGCAACGCAGCCGGCGCGGCACGACGCTCCCTTGTGTCTCCCGATCCACCGCCATCGATGCTTCCTCCTCGACAGCGGGAAACGGCCGGCCAGGGAAGCATGTTCCGCCGCAGCCCTCAGCCCGAGGGACGACGTCCACGGCCGCCGCGCGCCAGATCCTTGATGATGCCGCGCATCAGGTGGATCTCGGGGCGGGTCCAGCCGCGGCGCTCGATCATCACCTTGATGGTGCGGGCGAGGCTGATGCGGCGGTCGGCGGCGCGGAAATAGTCGATGGCGTCGAGCTCCGCCAGAAGGTGGTCGAGGACGCCGTCGACCTCCGCCTTGGTGGCCGTGGGATCGCCGCCGGGCGGCGGCTGCAGCGCCGGCGTCGTGTCGCCCGCCTTGAACCACTCATAGCCGAGCAGCAGAACGGCCTGGGCGAGGTTGAGGGAGGAGAAGGCGGGATTGAGCGGCACCGAGACGAGCGCGTCGGCGAGCAGAAGCTCGTCATTGGTGAGGCCGGTACGCTCCGGGCCGAAGATGAGGCCGACCCGCCTGCCCTCGCCCACCAGCCGCCGCAGGTCGGCCGCCGCCGCCTCGCCCGTCATGATCGGCTTGCGCAGCTCGCGCGCGCGTGCGGTGGTGGCGAGAAGATGATGGAGGTCGCCGGTCGCCGCCTCGAGCGTGGGAAAGATCTCGAGGCGGTTGAGGACCTCCGTGGCGCCCGAGGCCGCAGCCACCGCCTTGGCGTTGGGCCAGCCGCAGTCGGGGCGCACCAGGCGCAGCTCGATGAGGCCGAAGTTCAACATCGCCCGCGCCGTCGTGCCGATGTTCTCGCCGAGCTGCGGGCGGCAGAGGATGACGACGGGGGCCGGCGGCAGCGCCTCGATGCCGCCGCGTGGTGGCGATGGAGCGCTCATGTCCCGGGGGCTTGGGCGTGGTCGGCGAGCAGCTTCCAGGTGATGGCGTCGTTCAAGGCCATATAGGAGGCATCGATGATGTTGCCCGAGACGCCGACGGTCTGCCAGACGCGGCCCTCATCGTCGCCGCTCTCGATGATGACGCGGGTGACGGCGGCGGTGCCGGCCTCGGGCGCCAGGATGCGCACCTTGAAGTCGACGAGCCGCATCTGGGCCAGCGCCGGATAGGTCTCTGCCAGGGCTTGGCGAAGCGCATGGTCGAGCGCGTTCACCGGGCCGTTGCCCTCCGCCACGGTGAAGGTGCGGTGCTGGCCCACGCCGATCTTGATCGTGGCCTCCGAGAGCGTGATGAGCTCGCCCCGGGCGTTGAAGCGCCGCTCGTCGATCACGCGGAAGCTCATGAGGTCGAAATAGTCCGGCACCTCGCCCAGGACGCGGCGCACGAGCAGCTCGAACGACGCGGCGGCGCCGTCATAGGAAAAGCCCTGCGACTCGCGCTCCTTGATCGTGGCGAGCAGCTCGGCCGTCTGGTCTGGGTCGGGGTCGACGTCGAGGCCCATCTCCTTGAAGCGCGCCAGGAGGTTGGAGCGGCCGGCCTGATCGGAGACCAGCACGTCCCGGCTGTTGCCGACCGACGCCGGATCGACGTGCTCGTAGAAGGACGGGTCCTTCGCGATGGCGGCGGCGTGCAGGCCCGCCTTGTGGGCGAAGGCCGAGGCGCCGACATAGGCGGCGTGCCGGTCGGGCGTGCGGTTCAGTCGCTCGTCGAAGGTGCGCGAGAGGGCGGTGAGGCGGCGCAGCCCATCGGCCGAGACGCCGGTCTCGTAGCCGAGCTTGAGCGCCAGCGTCGGGATCAGGCTGACGAGATTGGCGTTGCCGCAGCGCTCGCCCAGGCCGTTCAGCGTGCCCTGGACCTGCCGGGCGCCGGCGCGGATGGCGGCGAGGCTGTTGGCGACGGCATTCTCGGTGTCGTTGTGGGTGTGGATGCCCAGCTTCTCGGACGGCACGACCGCGGCGACCTTCTCGGTGATCGCCTCCACCTCGTGAGGCAGCGTGCCGCCGTTCGTGTCGCACAGCACGACCCAGCGAACGCCGGCGGAAAGCGCCGTCTGGAGGCAGGCGAGCGCATAGTCGGGATCGGCCTTGAAGCCGTCGAAGAAATGCTCGGCGTCGAGCATCAGCTCGCCGGCATGCTTTCCGGCCTCGCGCAGCGAGTCCTCGATCATGCGCAGGTTCTCGTCGAGCTCGACACCCAGGGCACCGGTCACCTGCCGGGTCGAGGTCTTTGCAACGAGCGTGATGACGTCGGCGCGGCTGCGGAAGAGCGGTGCCAGCACCGGGTCGTTGGCGGCACTGCGTCCGGCGCGGCGCGTCATCCCGAAGGCGCAGAGCTTGGCGCGACCAAGGGGCTCGGCGCGCTCGAAGAAGGCATCGTCGGTGGGATTGGCGCCGGGCCAGCCGCCCTCGACATAGTCGATGCCCAGCCGGTCGAGCTCGCGCGCGATCCACAGCTTGTCGGCGACGGAGAAGTCGACGCCCTGTGTCTGGGCGCCGTCACGCAGCGTGGTGTCGTAGAGCCAGATACGCTCGCCCGTCATGACCTGCGTCGCCACTCCGTGCTGCCATCAGGGCGATCTTCCAGGACGACCTTGTAGTTTTCCCACAGCTCACGCCTGATCTCATCGGCCCTGGAGTAATCTTTGCCTTTTCGCGCATCCTCCCGCTCGATGACCTTTGCGATGATCTCCGTGCGCAGTTGATCTTCGAGCGTGCTTGACGACTGCAGGAACGCATTCTCGGGACTCTGGAAGAGGCCGAGCGCCCTTCCGGAAGCTCGAAGGCTGGCGGCCAGGCGGCGCGCGCCAACCTCGTCCTTTTCTTGAATGAGCGTCGTGTTCACGCGATCCAACATGACGTGGAGCCGCGCAATTGCCTGCGGGGTGTTCAGGTCGTCCGCCATCGCCGCGATGACGTCCGCATCGACCTCGCCCTCGTCAGAAGGGCTGAGATCGACCTTGCGCAAGGCCAGATAGAAGCGGTCCAGCGTCCGCTTGGCCTCTTTCAGAGCCTCCTCGGAGCAATCGATCGGCTGGCGGTAGTGGGTGCCGAGGAGCCAGAACCGGATGGCCTCGCCCGGAACAAGGCCTAGGGCCTCGTCGAGCCGGAGCACGTTGCCGACCGACTTCGCCATCTTCTCGCCGCGCATGTCGACGAAGCCGTTGTGGAGCCAGTAGGTGGCCATGCTCTCGAGGCCGTGGGCGCAGCAGGTCTGGGCCATCTCGTTCTCGTGGTGGGGAAAGACGAGATCGAGGCCGCCTCCGTGGATGTCGAAGGGAACGCCCAAGAGACGCTCGGCCATGGCGGAGCATTCTATGTGCCAGCCGGGGCGGCCGCGGCCCCAGGGCGAATCCCAGCCGGGCAGGTCGGGCGTGCTGGGCTTCCACAGAACGAAGTCGGCAGCGTCCTTCTTGTAGGGGGCGACGTCGACGCGGGCACCGGCGATCTGGTCCTCGCGGTCGCGGCCAGACAGGCGGCCATAGGCCGGCATCGAGGGCACGTCGAAAAGAACGTGGCCTTCGGCCTCGTAGGCGTGACCCTTGGCAATGAGCTCGCCGATGAGCGCGATCATGTCGCCGATATGCTCGGTCGCACGCGGCTGGTGCGTGGGCTCGAGGCAGCCCAGCGCCTTCGTGTCCTCGATGAACTGGGCCGTCGTCCGCTCGGTGACATCGCCGATCGTCTCGCCGTTCCTTTCGGCCTCGGCGATGATCTTGTCGTCAATGTCCGTGATGTTACGGACATAGGTGACGTGATCCTCGCCATAGAGGTGGCGAAGAAGCCTGAAAAGAGCATCGAAGACGATCAGCGGCCGGGCGTTGCCGATGTGGATGCGCTGATAGACCGTGGGGCCGCAGACATACATCCGCACCTTCTTGTCGTCGATCGGGGTGAAGTGTTCCTTCGCCCGCGAGAGCGTGTTGTGAAATCTGAGCTGCGGAGTCATGAATCGG
Organism: uncultured Alphaproteobacteria bacterium; assembly: GCA_963735065.1. GTDB lineage: Bacteria > Pseudomonadota > Alphaproteobacteria > Geminicoccales > Geminicoccaceae > CAVTJL01. The sequence continues at coordinate 900,291 of CAVTJL010000004.1, forward strand.
GAACCAGGTGAAGGTCAGGCGGTCTCGCCAAGCAGGCGGCGGCGGGCCCGCTCGCGGCCGATGAGCGGTAGCAGGAGTTTGAGCTCGGGTCCATGCTCGCGGCCCGTGAGCGCCAGGCGGAGCGGAAGGTAGAGCGCCTTGCCGCGCCGGCCAGTCACCTCCTTGACGTCGTCGAGCCAGGCCTCGGCGTCCTCGGGCGTGTCGAGGCGGTCCATCATCAAGACGGCCGCGCTGGCGAGCAGCGCCTCGTCGACGATCTTGGGCTCGAGCGGCTCTTTCGTGATCCGCCACCAGTCGAGCGCGTCGGTCACCCGCGCCAGATTGCCTCGCACGGCCTCCCAGAACGCGGCCTCCGGGTTGGGGATGCCGATCGCCTCGAGCCGGTCCTGCACCGCCTCGAACGGCAGCCGGTGAACCACCTCGGCCGAGAGCCGATCGAGCTCGGCGATGTCGAGACGCGGCTGGGCGCTGCCGAACGCCGAGAGGTCGAAGCGGGCGACGAGATCGTCGAGGCTGGCCGTGGGGTCGGGCGGACGGCCGGCGCCCAGGGTGGCGAGGAGCTGGAGGATCGCCAGGGGCTCGATCCCCCGCTCGCGCAGCTCCGCCAGGCTCGCGGATCCCTCGCGCTTGCTCACCTTGCCGCCCTCGAGGTCGAGGATGAGGGGCAGATGGGCGAAGGCGGGCGTTTGCTCACCCAGCGCGCCCAGAAGCTCGAGCTGGATGGCGGTGTTCGAGAGATGATCCTCGCCGCGGATCACGTGGGAGACGCCCATCGCCGCGTCGTCGACCACCGAGGCGAAGAGATAGGTAGCGCCGCCATCCGCGCGCCGAACGACCGGGTCGCTCAGGCTTTGCAGATCGATCGATCTCGGGCCTTTCACGAGATCGGGGAAGGCTGCCGGACCGTCGCCCAGGCGGAAGCGCCAGTGCGGCTTTCGGCCCTCGGCCTCGAGGCGGGCGCGATCGGCATCGCCGAGGCCCAGGGCGGCGCGGTCGTAGCGGGGCGGCAGGCCTTTGGTGCGCTGCGCCTGCCGCTTTGCCTCCAGCTCCTCGGGCGTCTCGTAGCAGGGGTAGACGCGGCCGGCGGCGCGCAGCTTCTCGAAGGCCGCCTCGTAGTCCGAGACGCGCTCGCTCTGGCGGTGCTCCTCGTCCCAGACAAGGCCGAGCCAGCGAAGATCCTGACGGATCGCCTCGACGAAGCGCTCCTCCGAGCGGCCCTCGTCGGTGTCGTCGATGCGCAGGATGAAGCGCCCCCCATGGCTGCGGGCGAACAGCCAGTTGACGATGGCCGTGCGGGCGTTGCCGAGGTGGAGGAGCCCCGTCGGGCTCGGCGCGAAGCGGACAGTGATGGTCATGGCGCTCGCCTAGCGCCCGCGGGCACCGGGCGCAAGCAGATCAGGGCGCGAAGCCTGCCATCCGCGGCACCCACATGAAGATCTCGGGGAAATAGGTCGTGATCAGGAGGACCACGATCATGCAGCCGAGGAGCGGCAGGAGCGGCAGCACGACCTGTTCCATCGGGATGCGGGCGATCTTGACGCCGACGAAGAGCGAGGTGCCGACAGGCGGCGTGATCAGGCCGAAGGAGAGATTGACGGTCATGATGACGCCCAGATGGATGAGATCGATGCCGAACCTCTGGGCCAGCGGCAAGAGCATGGGGACCAGCATGATGAGCGCCGGCGTCTGGTCGATGAACATGCCGACGATAAGGAGGAAGACGTTGAGAATGAGAAGAAAGACGATCCGGCTGTCGATCGCCGAGAACGCCTGGGCCAGGAGCTGGGGCAGCTGCTCGTAGGTGAGGATCCAGGAGAAGACCGAGCTCGTGGCGATGAGCATCATCACGACGGCGTTGGTGAGGCAGCACTCCCAGAGGATCTGGGGCAGGTCGCGGATCTTGATCTCGCGATAGATGAAGACCGTCAGGATCAAGGCGTAGACGGAGGCGGCAGCGCCCGCCTCGGTGGCGGTGAAGATTCCCGAGGTGATGCCGCCCAGGATGATGACGATGGTGAAGATGCCGGCCAGCCCATCGACCACCCGAACGACCTTCTCCTTGAGCGTGAGGGAGGGCAAGGCGCGCTTGTGGTGCAGCAGGCCGTGGACGAAGCTGCCGACGAGCAGGGAAAGGGCGATGAGCGCGCCCGGGATGATGCCGGCGAGGAAGAGGGCCGCGATCGAGACCGTGCCGGTGACGTGGGCGAAGACGATCATGGCGATCGAGGGAGGAATGATCGGCCCCATCGTGGCCGAGCAGAGGACGATCGCGGTGGCGAAGCGACGGGTGTAACCGTCCCGCTCCATGGCCGGGATCATGATGCCGCCGATCGAGGAGACCTCGGCCACGGCCGAGCCGGTCACCCCGCCGAAGAACATCGAGGCCACGATGACGATGTGGGAGAGACCGCCAGGCAGGCGGCCGACCAGCACCTCGGCCAAGCGCACCAGCCGCGTCGCCACCCCGCCTCGGGCCATGAGCTGGCCGGAGAAAACAAAGAAGATGACGGCCAGCAGCGGGAAGGTGTTGATCGACATCAGCATGCGCTGGACGATCGTGGCGTTGTCGACGTCCGGCAGCAGCAGCGTGGCCGTGCAGGCGGCGATGCCGATCGCGAACGAGATCGGCATGCCCAGGATCAGAAGGGCCAGGAAGACCAGGCCGAGGGTCGCGATGATCACGGCAGTCAGTCCACGCCCAGCTGGTCTTTGCCGATCGGGCCGACCGGATCGCCTCCGGAGAGGCTGTGCGCGAGGCTCTGCACCGCGAACAGCATGATCAGCCCGCCCGAGATCGGCATCGCCGGGTAGTACCAGTAGTTCGTGTAGGGGATGGTCTCCATGAGGTCGCTGCCGAACTCCTGGACGAAGACGATCCCGTAGCGGAGCATGATCCAGCCGAAGGCCAGCACCAGGAGGTTGAGGAGCCAGAAGAGCGCGAGGCGGAGCCGAGGCGGGAGGCGGTTATAAAGAAGGTCGAAGGCGATGTGCTCGCCCCGCTGCACGGCCACCGCAGCACCGAGAAAGGAGATCCAGATCAGGAGGTAGCGCGGCACCTCCTCGGTCCAGGAGAAGCTCGTCCCCAGGACGTAGCGCATGAACACGGCCATCGTGATGATGACGAAGATGGCTGTCGCAAGAACGAGGATGAAGACGCGCAGGAGCTTGAGGACGAGGTCCACGGCACGATCGAACAGCTCCATGCTTCCCCCGGTTTCCACTTCTCGGTTTGTCGCCGACCGAGGGCGGGCGCCCGTGCCCGGCCACCCGCCCTTTCGGCTCTATTGCTGCGCGAAGCGCTTGCCGTTGTCGAGGATGAAGGTCACCGTCTTCTCGACGTCCAGGCGCTTCGCCTCGGTCTGCACGAGATCGTGGACCGCGTCGATGAAGGGCTGCTTGTCGGGGGTGATGATCTCCTTGAACTTGCTCTGCAGCTCGTCGAAGGAGGTCTGGTCCGCGACCTTCCACGCACCCCGCATATAGGCCTGGGCCAGGTGGCCGGCCTCGACCACCGCCGCCTTCTGCTTGTCGTCCAGGCGGTTATAGAGCTTCATCGACATGATCATCAGGTCGGGGATGCGGGCATGCTCGTCGATCGTGTAGTACTTGCTGACCTCATAGAACTTCTTGGTCAGGATCGAGGGATTGTTGTTCTCGGCCCCGTCGACGACGCCGGTCTGCAGCGCCGTATAGAGCTCGGACCAGGCGACCGGCACGCCGGTGCCGCCCATGGCCTGGATCATGCCCACCGCAACCGGCGAGGCCATGACACGGACCTTCTCGCCCTTGAGGTCCTCCGGCGACTTGATCGGCTTGTCGCCGAAGAAGTTGCGGGCGCCCGAATCGATGTAGCCCAGCACCTTGATGCCCTTGGCCTCGAGCGGCTCGACAAAGGCCGCGGCCTCGGGCGTGGAGAGGAACCACCAGAAATGGCGCTCGTTACGGAAGAGATAAGGTAGCGTGAACATGTCCATCTGCGGCAGAACCTGATTGAGGTTTGCCGCCGAGACGGTTGTGAAGCCGATCGTCCCGTTGCGGACGCTCTGGACATTGGCCACCGCGTCGCCGAGCTGGGCGTTCGCGAATGTCTCGATCTTGAGCGTCCCGTCCGTCATGTTCTCCACCGTCTGAGCAAAATACTGCTCGGTATAGGTGGAAGGATGGTTGGCTGGCTGGATGCCGGAATAGCGTGCCGTGATGTCTGCGGCCCATGCCGGGGCCGAAGCGATGCTGGTCGCCAGCACGGCGACCGCTGCCAGTTTCCTCAAGGCTGAGCCTCCCTTTTCAGAGCAGTCTGGTGGCTGGACAATGGCCGACCGGTTAAAGGTCGTCAATCATCGTACCCTTCGCCGACCCGATGGGGCCGGCCTTCAGGTCAGGCTGCGGCCCCGCTCGCGACATGGCGATGACGGATCGATGGCTCCGGCCCCGACATGCCGCTCGCAGCGAGGGCGAGCCAATGCTCACCGGTCGGCTGCCACTGCCAAAAGCGCCACGCCTGCCCCGGCCCTTGGCCGTCGATCGTGATCCTGATCGGATCAAGGGTGAAGGCGAAGCTGTCGAGCGGCAGCGCCAGGCCCAGACCCACGGCCTTGATGTAGGCCTCCTTGAGCGTCCAGAGGCGAAAGAAGCGCTCACGGCGCGCCTCTTCCGGCAGCGCCTCGAAGGCCTCGACCTCGCTGGGGGCGAAGTAGCGTCCGGCAAGGCCGAGATCGACGCGACGCGTATGGCGCTCGACATCGACGCCCAACACCGTGCCGCGTGCCGCAACCGCCGCGACGAGCCCCTCGGTGTGGGAGAGGTTCACCTCGAGGCCGGCATTGGCAATCGGCCCGGCGATGCTCGGCTTGCCATGGCTCCCGACGGCAAAGGACCAGGTTTCGGGCGGTGCGGGCAGCAGGCTCGAGATGAGCCGGCGCAGGAGGGCATGCGCCGCGACGAAGATTCGGCGATCACGATCGAAATAGAACCTTTCCGTCCGCCGTCGCTCCTCCGCGTCGAGAACGGCAAGCGCCGCCTCCCACTCAGGCCCTCCAACAGGACCTGGCTCCGCCGTCCAGAGATGGATGTCGGCGGTTTCGCTCATGCCTCTGATCCGCTAGCGATAGCCACGACCGCCAACACGACGAGACGGGGCTTTCAGGCCATCTTCGAGGAAACGATCCAAGATCCGGCGCGCGCAGGCAAGCACGCTTTGGCCGACGCGCCAGCGCCGGCCGGGAGCAGGCGCTACAGCCTCGACTCCCGGGCAGCGGCCTGAGACGGCCCGTAGGACCTATGCGCCTTCTAGCGATCAGCGACCTGCATCTCGGCCACCCGACGAATCGGGACGCGCTGGCCGAGCTTCCGGCCTATCCGGACGACTGGCTCATCGTCGCAGGCGACGTGGCCGAGTCCTTCGAGATGATCGGGCATGGGCTGCTCGAGCTGACCCGTCGCTTCGCCCGGGTGATCTGGGTTCCGGGCAATCACGAGCTGTGGTGCCGTGGCGAGCGCGACGATGGGCTCTGCGGCCCGCCGCGCTACGAGGCGCTCGTGGCCCTGGCCCGCCGCCTGGGCGTGCTGACGCCTGAGGATCCGTTCCCCGTCTGGCGCGGGACCGACGGGGTGCGCCTCGTGATCGTGCCGATGTTCACGCTCTACGACTACTCGTTCGGGCCTGCGGGCATGAGCCCCGAGCAGGTGGCGGCCTGGGCGGCCGAGCAGGACATCTATCCGGTCGACGAGCGCCTGCTGCGCCCGGATCCGTACCCCGACCGCTCGACCTGGTGTCACGAGCGCGTGGCCATCACGCAGGCGCGCCTGGATGCCCTGCCCCCGGGCACCGCCACGATCCTCGTCAACCATTATCCGCTACTGGCCGACCTCGCCCGCCTGCCGGCCGTGCCCCGCTTCGCGCCCTGGTGCGGGACGCGTCGCACGGAAAGTTGGCCCAAGCGCTACAACGCGAAGGTCTGTCTCTACGGCCATCTGCACATCCGCATGGATCAGGTCCGGGATGGGATCGCCTATCGCGAGGTCTCCCTCGGCTATCCGCGTCAGTGGAACCAGGACAGGGGCATCGCCGCCTATATCCGACAGATCGCCTAGCCGGTGCTGGCCACGGCCCCCGCATAGCCTTCCGCGAGCTGGCGGATGCGGGCGATCATCGACCAGAGACCGTTCGAGCGACCCGGCGTCAGATGCTTGCCGAGGCCCACCTCGTCGAACACCTTGGGCGGACTGTCCAAGATGTCCTGGGGTGTGCGATCGGCGTAGAGCCGCAGCAGGATCGCGATCAGGCCCTTCACGATGAAGGCATCGCTATCGGCGCGAATGCGCAGGAGGCCGGTCGCCGGATCGAGATCTGCCGCCATCCAGACCTGGCTCTGGCAGCCCCGGACCTTGTTCGCCTCGATCTTCTCGGCGTCCGGCATGGGCGGCAGATGCCGACCCAGATCGATCACATACTCGATCTTGTCGCGCCACTCATCGAAGAGCGCGAACTCCTCCTTCAACGCCTCCTCGGCCTCGCCGATCGTCCGTTCCGCCGCCATGCCGCCTTCCGTCTCCGGGGTTCCGGCTTTGAGATGGGCGCATCGGACGGCCCTATCAACCAACGCCGCCGGCTCCGGCCGATCTCCTCAGCCCTGATCCGACCGCAGCCCGCGATAAGCCTCGAGCGCGAGGTCGCGTGCCTTGCCGTGATCGACAAGGGGCCTGGGATAGGTCTCACCCAGCACCACGCCGGCTTCACTCAACACATCCTCAGGTGCCGCGAAGGGCTTGTGGATCCAGCGGTCGGGGAGTGGGGAGAGCTCCGGCACCCAGTGCCGGACGTAGGCACCGTCCGGGTCGAAGCGCTCGCCCTGGAGCACCGGATTGAAGATCCGGAAGTACGGCGCCGCGTCGATGCCGCAGCCGGCAACCCACTGCCAACCCATCGAATTGTTGGCGAGGTCGGCATCGACCAGCGTGTCCCAGAACCAGGCCTCGCCCCGCTGCCAGGGCATCAGGAGATCCTTCGTCAGGAACGAGCCGGTGATCATGCGCAGGCGGTTGTGCATATAGCCTGTGGCCCACAGCTCCCGCATGCCCGCATCGACGATGGGATAGCCCGTCTGGCCCCGGGTCCAGGCCTGAAACAGCCGCTCGTCGTCGGACCAGGGGAAGGCCGCGAACTCGGGCCGCAGGGGCTCGTCCGGCAGGCCCGGCGCGTGGAAGAGGGTGTGGTAGGCGAAGTCGCGCCAGGCGAGCTGCCGGAGATAGGGCCGCGCCTTCTGCCAGGAGCCGCGCCGCGCCAGCGTGCGTGACCGGACAAGATGAAAGAGCTGGCGGCCGCCGATCTCGCCGAAGTGGAGATGGGGCGAGAGCCTCGACACGCCGGGCCGGGCCGGGAAGTCGCGCTCCGAGCCATAGTCATCCACCGCCTCGTCGGCGAACGCGGTGGCCTCCTCGAGCGCCCTCGCCTCGCCGGGGCTCCAGGCTTTCCTGATGCCGCCGGCCCAGTCGGGCTTTCTCGGCAGAAGGCCCCAATCGTCGAGGGCATCGCCGACCGGCGAGGGCTCGAGAAGATGCAGCGGCTTCGGAACGTCGAGCGGCTCCGGCGGTCCATCGAGGTCGAACCAGGCGCGCGAGTAGGGCGTGTAGACCTTGTAGTGCCCTCCGCCCTTCTGCGTAATTTCCCAGGGCTCGAAGCACAGAGCGGCGTTGAAGCTCTCGACCGTGACGCCTTCTTCCTTCAGCGCGCGCTTGAGCGCCTTGTCCTGCTCGATGGCCCAGGGCTCGTAGCGACAATTCCAGAAGACGTGACGGGCACCCGTCTCCTCGACCAGCTGTCGGATCAGCTTGCCGGCATCGCCGCGGCGCAGCAGCAGGTCGCCCCTGTGGCGACGGAGGTCGGTCGCCAGCTGGTCGAGCGCGTGATGAAGCCACCAGCGAGATGCGGCGCCCAGGCGCCACGGGCCCGGCGTCTCGTCATCGAGGAGGAAGACCGGCAGGACGGACCGACCCGTCGCTGCCGCGGCGACCAGGGCCGGGTTGTCGGCTAGCCGGAGATCGTTCCGGAACCAGAGGATGGCGGGCTCAGCTTTTGGCACGGGTCGCGTTCTCCACGCTGCGGCGCACGAAAGGCTCAGGCGCGAGCCTTTCGTGCGGTACGCGGAAAACGCGCGACTGGCCCAGAAGGTATGCGGCGAAACCGTCCGGAAAGAGCCCGCGAATGGCCGGATCGAGCGCATTGAGCCCGCCTGTGAAGCTGCCGAAGGCAGGCAGCAGCAGGCGTTGCCCGTCGCCGGCGAAGCACGGACGGGCGAGCTTGATCCGGGAGCCCGCGACCCGCGCCTTGGGGTGGAGATGGGCCGCCACCTCGGCGGCGCCCTGCCCACCGGGCTCGTGGCGGAAGACGAGGCCGTCGATCTCGAGCTCGGCCACGCCGCGCCCGCCCAGGGCCGAAGGAGGCTCGCGGTCGTGGTTGCCCCGCACCCAGATCCAATCGGTCGAGTCCGTAAGCGTGCGGACGCGCGCGGCCAGCGACGCCCCCAGCCCTGCCGGGCCGGCAGAATCATGAAAGCCGTCGCCAAGGCTGACGACGGTGCGAGGATCATGACGCCGCAGCACAGTCTCGAGGCGGGTCAGCGTCGCTTGGGTGTCGTAGGGGGGCAGCAGCATGCCGCGGCGGGCGAAGGCGCTCGCCTTCTCGAGATGCAGGTCCGCCACGACCAGCAGCCGCCGCTCCCGCCAGACGAGGGCGCCCGCCGGATCGAGCATCAGCGTCCGGCCCGCCACCTCGATCTCGATCATGCCGGCACCGATGCCGGCTCCTCGGCCATGGCCTCGCTCACGAGCTCGGCCACCACCTCATCCAGCGACTCATCGAGCCCCGCGCCGTCGACCTTCTCCTTGCCGATGCCGGCAATGATCGCCACGGCGAAGGGCGAGACACGCGGCAGGCGCACGTGGCGGATGCGGCCCCGCACCGCGTTCAGAAGATCGCCCAGCCGGCGGATGTCGGTGAGGCCCGTCGCCGCCTCGGCGCGCGCCGCCCGGAGCAGCACATGGTCGGGCTCGTACTTGCGCAGCACGTCGTAGATCAGGTCCGCGTTGAAGGTCACCTGCCGGCCCGTCTTCTCCTGCCCCGGATAGCGCCGCTCGATCAGCCCTGCCACGACGGCGCAGTTGCGGAAGGTGCGCTTGAGCATGCTGCTCTCGGCCATCCACTCCTCGAGATCGTCGCCCAGCATGTCGACGTCGAAGAGAGCGGCCACGTCGTCTACCGGCTCCAGCCCCCAGACGGCAATGCAGTAGTCCGAGGCCACGAAGCCGAGCGGCCGCTTGCCCGCGCGCTGCAGCCGGCGGGTCAGCAGCATGCCCAGGGTCTGGTGCGCGTTCCGTCCGGCAAAGCAGTAGGCGACGAGGAAGTGCCGGCCGCTGCGCGAGAAGCTCTCGACCGAGCAGCTCGTCCGCCGAGACCAGGACCGATCGGGCCTCCTGGCGCTCCAGCCATTCCCGCACCGGCGGCGGCAGCACGGACCAGTGCCTGGGATCGGCCAGGATCGCGCGCACCCGATCTGCAAGCTCGCTCGTGAGCGGCAGCCTTCCGCCCGCATAGGCGGGGACCTTCGGATCGCCGCCATCCTTGGCGACCGTGGCGATCGCCTCGTTCTCGCGCACGCCCTCGAAGCGCAGGAGGCGCCCGGCAAAGACGAACGTGTCGCCGGGGGTGAGGCCGACAACGAAGTACTCCTCGATCTCGCCCAGCCGCCGACCGCGCGCGCCGAGACGCACGCGCATCAGGGCCGCCTCGACGATCGTCCCGACATTCATCCGGTATTGGCGCGCGAGACGCGGGTCGCGAAGGTGAAAGAGACCGTCCTCGCCCCGCTCGAGGCGGCGGTAACGCTCGTAGACACCGAGCGCGTAGCCGCCGTGCGCGACGAACTCGATCACCGCATCGAAATCGGCTCGCGAGAGGCCGGCATAGGGTGCTGCCGTGCGCACCTCGTCAAAGAGCCGGTCCGGATCGAAGGGACCGCTGCAGGCGACGCCCGTGACGTGCTGCGCCAGCACGTCCAGGCCGCCATGCGCAATCTCGCCGCCGTCGAGGTCGCCCGCGTCCAGCGCCTCCTTCGCGGCGATGCACTCCAGCACCTCGAAGCGGTTGGCCGGGATCAGGATGGCACGGCTGGGCTCGTCCAGGCGGTGGTTGGCGCGACCGATGCGCTGGAGCAGGCGGGCGGCACCTTTAGGCGCTCCGATCTGGACGACGAGGTCGACGTCGCCCCAGTCGATGCCGAGGTCGAGCGAGGAGGTGCAGACGACGGCGCGCAGGCCGCCCCGTGCCATGACGGCCTCGACCTTGCGGCGCTGCTCGACGGCGAGGCTCCCGTGATGAAGCGCTATCGGCAGGTTGTCCCGGTTCTCCCGCCACAGCGCGCTGAACACCAGCTCGGCCTGGGCCCGCGTGTTGACGAAGACCAAGACCGTGCGCGAGGCCTTGATGAGCCGGTAGACCTCGGGAATGGCGTAGAGTGCCAAGTGCCCGGCCCAGGGCATATAGCCCTGCGGCACGATCATGCCGACGTCGGGCGCGGCACCCGGCTCGCCTCGCACGATCTCCACGCTTTCGGGTGTCGGGGAGAGGAAGCGCTGCAGGCGCGGCGGATGTGCCACCGTAGCGCTGAGCCCGACGATCCGGGCGCCGGGCGCCAGCCCCCGCAGCCGCGCCAGGCCGAGGCTCAGGAGCGCACCTCGCTTGCTCTCGGCGATGGCGTGCAGCTCGTCCAGGATGACGGTGCGAAGCCCGGCGAAGAAGGTGCCGGCATCCTCGTAGGAGAGCAGAAGGGCCAGCGACTCGGGCGTCGTGAGCAGGATGTCGGGCGGATGACGGCGCATGCGCGCGCGACGGTTCTGCGGCGTGTCGCCCGTGCGCGTCGCATGGGTGATGGGCAGCGCCATCTCGGCCAGCGGCGCCTCGAGGTTGCGGCCGATGTCGGTCGTGAGGGCCTTGAGCGGCGAGATGTAGAGGGTGTGCAGGCCCTTGCCGCCGCCGTCGCGGTACAGCTCGACGAGGCTCGGCAGGAACCCTGCGAGCGTCTTGCCGCCGCCGGTGGGTGCGATCAGGAGAGCGTCGCGTCCCTCGGCCGCGACCTCGAGCATGCGCGCCTGATGCTCTCGTAGTCGCCACCCACGCCCGGCGAGCCAGCGATCGAAGGTCGACGGCAGCGAGGACGCCAGATGACGCTCCAGGCCGCCCGTCGGCGGATCAGGCCCAAGCGTCATTCTCTGGTCGATCGCATTGGCCACATCGACACGCCGCGACGGCTCACGCGTCGGCGCTGGCCTTGATGCCCTTGTCTTCCAGCTCGCGGCGCGCGGCGTCGCTTTTGCGCAGGCCCGCGAGATCCATGGCGCGGAGCACCTCGCGCGCCTTGATCATCTGGATGTCCGCGTAGGAGACGACCTCGATCCGGTTGCCCCAGGGATCGAGAAAGTCGAGGCGCTTCTCGCTCACCAGCTCGACGCCGGCTGCCTCCAGCCGCTGGCGCAGGCCCTCGCGGTCGTCGACCACAATGCCGAAGTGGCGGTCGTCGTCCCGCGGCTGGCTGCGGCCCTCGCTCAATGCCAGGAACTGGTCACCCAGATCGATGAACGCCATGCCCGGCGCCCGGCCGCGGAGGGTGAAGTCGAAAAACCTGCCGTAGAAGGCAAGCGCTTGCTCTATGTCGCCGACCTCGAGCGCCACATGGTTGATGCCGACCAGCCGGGGCCTTTTGTCCGTCTCATTCGCGCTCATGGTCGCCTCGCCTGTGGTGTCGCATGTCGTCAGCATCGGATATGGTGCGGCCCTCCAACAGGACGAGGGCAAGGATGCGCTACACACTGGGCGACGCGGGCATCTCTACTGCAGGCGATCATTGGATAGCCCCGACAGCGGTCGTCATCGGGAAGGTGCGGCTCGAGCGCGATGCCAGCGTCTGGTGGGGCGCCGTGCTGCGCGGCGACAACGAGCTCATTACGGTGGGTGAAGGCAGCAACGTCCAGGACGGCTGCGTCCTGCACACCGATCCGGGCTTTCCTTTGACCATCGGCCCGAACGTCACGATCGGCCATCTCGCGATGCTGCATGGCTGCACTATCGGCGAGGGCTCGCTCATCGGCATCGGCGCCGTCGTCCTCAACGGCGCCAAGATCGGCAAGAACTGCCTGATCGGGGCCAAATCCCTCATTCCCGAGGGCAAGGAGATCCCGGACAACTCCCTCGTCATGGGCATGCCCGGCCGGGTGTTCGGCGAGGTGCGCCCGGAGCAGGCCGAGCGCATGCGCGCTGGTACCGCCCACTATGTGCAGAACTGGCAGCGCTACGCCGGGTCGCTGCGCAACGACGACTGACGCAAGGCCGGGCTAGGGCCGACAGACGTAGTAGTAGTTCTGGACGTCGTGCGCGAGCTCGTGGACCTCGACCGTGCGGAAGCCCGCTTCCTTGAAGAGCGCCTCGGCCGTCTCCCGTCCCCACATGGCGCCCAGGCCCCTGCCACCCTGGGCGAGCGACACGGTCATGCAGTGCAGGCAGGACACCGTGTAGAGCAGCGTGCCGATGGGGTGGTCGCGGTTGTTGTGGACCTCGGACGAGCCCTTGATGTCCTGGGCGAGGTAGACGCCGTCGTCGCGCAGCGAGCGCCTGATGCCGCGCACGACGGCCTCGGGGTCGGCCTGGTCGTGGACCGCGTCGAACGTCGTCACGAGATCGAAGCCACCAGCCTCGGCCTCGCGATCGAACGCGGTGAGATCGCGCTCGACGAAGCGGAGGTTCGCGAGGCCCTGCCGCTCGGCCTCGGCACGCGCCCAACCCACCGCCTCGGCCGACAGATCGTAGCCGACAAAGCGGCTCTTCGGAAACCAGCCGGCCATCAGGATCAGGGCCCGGCCCCTGCCGCAGCCGACATCGAGCACGTCGATGCCCTGCTCGAGCCGGTCGATGAGACCCGGCACGAGCGGCAGAATATGGTCGCGCAGAGCCGGCAGCACGGTCTCGCCGCTGTCTTCCGCCATCACCTCGTGGAACCGGCCGTAACGCTCGTAGGGCACGCCGCCGCCCTTGCGGAAGCAGTCGAGGATGTCGTCCTCGATCGTCGCCAGAAGCGGCATGTACTGGGCGAAGACGGCAAGGTTGCCCGGGCTTGCGGCACGGGTCAGCACGGCCGCATGCTCCGGCGGCAGGCTGTAGCTGCGCGTCGCCGGGTCGTAGTCGACGACGCCGCCCGTCACCATGGCCCCCAACCACTCCCGAACGTAGCGCTCCTCAAGCCCGGCTGCGGCCGCCACGGCCTCGCTGGTCGAAGGCGGCATCGTCGCCATCTGGTCGAAGAGGCCCGAGCGGTGGCCGATCGAGCTCATCAGGCAGAGGGCGCCGGCGTTGAGCACGCCGACGAAACGGTCCTCGAAGGCGGCCCGGCGGGCCTCGTCGAGAGCCTGCGACATGAGTCGTCCTCCTCGATTATTACTGAATGTTCACGTTACCTTACGAACCCGGCGACGTGAAGCGAGGAAGGACGGGCTTACGGCCTGTTAACGGGGCCTCGATCGGGCCGGGTGGCTCATGCTAGCGGCAGCCAATGGTAGCGCTCGCTGCTGCGATCGTGCCGTTGCACGCAAACGCGCGCCTGACGCTCGACTACGATCCGGCCGCAGGCGGCGTGTTATCCGTCAGCCGCTCGAGCAGACGGCGCAGCTCCAGCGGGAACGGGAAGACGATGGTGTTGGAGCGGTCGCTCGCTATCTCGCCCAGCGTGGCCAGGTAGCGGAGCTGCATCGCCTCCGGCCGGGACGCCAGGACCTCGCCGGCCTCGGCCAGCCGCTGGGACGCCTGGAACTCGCCCTCGGCGTTGATGACCTTCGCCCGCCTGAGCCGCTCCGCCTCAGCCTGCTTGGCGATGGCGCGGATCATCTTCTCGTCCAGGTCGACGTCCTTGAGCTCGACGTTGGTGACCTTGATGCCCCAGGCATCGGTCTGCTCGTCGAGGATCTGCTGGAGCGACGCGTTCAGGGAATCCCGCTTGGCCAGCATCTCGTCCAGCTCGTGCTGGCCCAGCACCGAGCGGAGCGTGGTCTGGGCGAGCTGGCTCGTCGCCTGCTGGAAATTCTCGACCCGGATCACGCAGTGCTGGGGGTCGACAACGCGGTAGTAGAGCACCGCGTTGACCTTCACCGACACATTGTCCTTGGAGATCACGTCCTGGGCCGGCACGTCGAGGACGCGGATGCGCAGATCGACCCGCACCATCTGCTGGATCACCGGGATGATCAGGATCAGGCCCGGGCCTTTGACCTTCCAGAAGCGGCCGAGCTGAAAGACGACGGCGCGCTCGTACTCGCGGATCACCCTGAGCGATGCCGCGATGAGGATCACGACGATCGCGACGGCCACGGCAACGATAATCATGCCTCACCTCACCCCTTTTGCTGCTCGCGCTCGACCTCGAGGACGAGCCCGTCGCGATCCTTGACCTTCACCGGATCTCCCGGCGCCAGGCCGCCGGGCCCCCTTGCGAGCCAGATCTCGCCCTGGATCCGGATGCGGCCCTCGCCACCCTCCCAGGCGACGACCTTGCCCGCCTCGCGCATCAGCTCCTCCGCACCCGACGCGAGCGGCCGGCGCTGGCTGCGCACCGCAAGGCTCGCGGTCAGGAGGACAAGGCCGCCGGTGATGGCCGCGAACGTCCCGATCGCGAGCGGCGACACCCGGAAGCCCGGCACGCCCGTGTCCATGAGCAGGACAGAGCCCGTGACGAAGGCGACGATGCCCGCGACACCGATCGCCCCGAAGGTCGGAAGGAATGCCTCGGCCGTCATCAGGGCGACGCCGAGGCCGACGAGCGCGAGCCCGGTCCAGCTCACCGGCAGGATCTGGAAGGCGTAGAGGGCCAGGAGCAGACAAATAGCGCCGACGAGCCCCGGGCCAACGAGGCCGGGTGAGAAGAACTCGAAGATGATGCCATAGATGCCGACCAGCATGAGGACGTACGCAACGGTCGGATCGGTGATGAAGCCGAGGAGCCGGGTGCGCCAGTCGGGCTCGAGCCTCTGGATCTTCGCCGGGTCGGGATGGAGCGTGACCTCGCCGTTGACGGTCTGGACGGTGCGCCCGTCGAGCCGGCGCAGGAGATCGGGCAGGCTGGGTGCGATGAGATCGATCACCTTGGCATCGAGCGCGGCCGAGGCCGGCAGGCTCGCCGCCTCGCGCACGGCCTTCTCGGCCCAGTCGACGTTACGGCCCCTGAGCTCGGCAAGCGAGCGGATATAGGCCACCGCATCGTTGGTGATCTTGCTCTCCATCGTCCCGTGCCCGGGGCTTTCCTTGTCGCTGCCACCCGAGCCGCCGATCTGAACCGGCGTCGCGGCGCCGAGATTGGTGCCGGGCGCCATCGCTGCGATGTGCGATGCATAGAGAATATAGGTCCCGGCGCTCGCAGCCCTGGCACCGCTCGGGGCGACATAGCCTGCGACCGGGATGGGCGAGGCCAGGATCGCCTTGACGATCTGCCGCATCGACGAATCGAGCCCGCCCGGCGTGTCGAGCTCCAGCACGACGAGCCCGGCGTCCTCCTGCTTCGCCTGCTCGAGCCCATGCTCGACATAGGCGGCGGTGGCTGGGCCGATCGGCCCGTCGACCGCGAGCAGGACCGTGGAGGCAGGGCCCGGCGCGGCCCAGGCGGGCGCCGCCAGCACCAACATGCAGAGCGCAGCGCACCAAGCAGCGGTCCGCCGCAGCAAAGGGGCGATCGGATGACACATCACCCGATGATCTTAGACCGGATTTCTTGCAACGTCGTATCTACAAGGCGGGCATACCGCCGCGGCACGGCGGCGCCTCTGGCCGCAGCGACCGAATTGGCTTAAGCAGTCGGCCCGTTCCTCTCCCTATCAGTCCCGAGAACGCGATGCCTTCCGAGCGCGACATCCTCCTCACGAGCAAGGCCTGGCCCGTCACGGAGGCGCTCAAGGTCCTGAAGCGGGTCGAGCGGACGCCGCCCAAAAAAGGCTTCGTCCTGTTCGAGACGGGCTACGGCCCATCAGGCCTGCCGCATATCGGCACGTTCGGCGAGGTCTTCCGGACGACGCTGGTGCGTCAGGTCTTCACCCGGCTCTCCGACCTGCCGACCGAGCTCTATGCCTTCTCGGACGACATGGACGGGCTGCGCAAGGTGCCGGACAACATCCCGAACGCCGCCATGGTGGCCCAGTATCTGGGCAAGCCGCTGACCGAGATCCCGGACCCGTTCGGCACGCACGAGAGCTACGGGCACCACATGAATGCCCGGCTGCAGGCCTTTCTCGACGCCTTCGGCTTTCCCTACACCTTCAAGAGCGCCACCACCTGCTATCGGGCCGGCATCTTCAACAAGACCCTGCTTCGCGTCCTCGCCCACCACGAGGAGGTGAAGAACGTGGTGCTGCCCTATCTGGGCGAGGAGCGCCGCGCCACCTACAGCCCGATCCTGCCGATCTCGCCCAAGACCGGAAAGGTGATGCAGGTGCCGCTCGTCGAGTGCCGGGTCGATGCCGGCACGGTCGTCTTCGAGGACGAGGACGGCTCGCTCGTCGAGGTGCCGGTGACCGACGGCCATTGCAAGCTCCAGTGGCGGGCCGACTGGGCGCTGCGCTGGACCGCGCTCGAGGTCGACTACGAGATGTCGGGCAAGGATCTGATCAATTCGGTCAAGCTCGGCAGCCGCATCTGCCGGGTCCTGGGCGGCCATCCGCCCGAGGGCTTTCATTACGAGCTCTTTCTCGACGAGCACGGCCAGAAGATCAGCAAGTCCAAGGGCAACGGTCTCACGATCGACGAGTGGCTGCGCTACGGCACGCGCGAGAGCCTGGCGCTCTTCATGTATCGCGACCCCAAGGCGGCCAAGCGGCTCTATTTCGACGTCATTCCGCGCAACGTGGACGAGTACGAGCAGTTCCTCGAGGCCTTCCCGGGCCAGGACACGAAGCAGCAGATCGGCAATCCCGTCTGGCACATCCATGACGGCCACCCGCCGGACGACAGGGTGCCGGCAGGCCTCTCCTTCATGATGCTCTTGAACCTCGCCTCGGTCGTGAATGCCAACGAGCCGGCGATCCTCTGGGGCTTCATCAACCGGTATGCGCCGGAGGCCACGCCCGACAGCAGCCCCAAGCTCGCCCGGCTGGTCGAGGGCGCCATCGCCTACTACCAGGACTTCGTGCTGCCGAAGAAGGCCTACCGGGACGCCGACGACCGCGAGCGCCAGGCGCTCAAGGAGCTCGCTGCCTGGCTCGACGTGGCGCCCGAGGACAGCACGGCCGAGGCGATCCAGTACGAGCTCTACGAGATCGGCAAGCGGCACGGCTTCGAGAGCCTGCGGGACTGGTTCAAGGCCTGCTACGAGGTCCTGCTCGGCCAGGAGGAGGGGCCGCGCCTCGGCACCTTCATCCGGATCTATGGGCTGGCGTTGACCCACAAGCTGATCCTCGATCGTCTCGCCGTGAGCGGCGCCGCCTGATGGCCATGGATCGCGTTCGGCCGCGCGGCGGGCGGGGCGCCGATCTCCCGCGACGCCCCATCTCCGGCCCAATCGCCAAGGGCCGGACGGGACCGAGACGGGTTGCCCTGGATACGCTCGACGCGACGCTGGGCCGGCGCCCGAAGCCGGCCGACGAGGCCCTGGTCGGCCATCCGGCTTTCGAGGATCTCGATCGCCGGGACCGCGCCTTCGCCCGGCTCCTCGTGCTCACGGTGCTGCGGCGACTGGGCGAGCTGGACGCCCTGGCCCGCCCGCATCTGCGCTTCGAGCCCAAGGACCTGCGTGCTCGGAACATTCTCCGGCTCGGCACGGCACAGCTCCGTTTCCTCGGCACGCCGGCGCACGCCGCGGTGAACGAGACGGTGCGCCTCGCGGTCGGCAAGCAGGCGCCGATGGTGCCCATGCTGAATGCGGTGCTGCGACGGGTCGCCGATGCTCCGCCGGTCGAGCTGGATGCCGCGCGCCTCGACACGCCCAGCTGGCTTTTCAACTCCTGGACCGCCGCCTATGGCGAGCCGGCGGCGCGGGCCATCGCCGCGGCCCATCTCGCCGAGGCGCCGCTCGACCTCGTGGTCAAGGGCGATCCCGCTCCCTGGGTGGAGGCGCTGGACGGCAGGCTGCTGCCGGGCGGCACGCTCCGCTGCCCGGGCGGCGGCCCGATCGACCAGCTTCCCGGCTTCGCCGAGGGTGCCTGGTGGGTGCAGGATCTCGCCGCCACCTTCCCCGCCCGGCTTTTGGGCGACGTCGCCGGACGGCGGGTGCTGGATCTCTGCGCCGCGCCCGGCGGCAAGACCATGCAGCTCGCCGCCGCCGGCGCCAGGGTGACCGCGGTCGAGGTCGACGCCGACAGAGCGCTCGTGATGCGTGCCAACATCGCGCGCGTGGGCCTTGAGGCGGCGGTCGAGACGGTCGTGGCCGACGCCCGCGCGTGGTCGCCCGAGATGCCCTTCGATCTCGTCCTGCTGGACGCGCCCTGTAGCGCCACCGGCACCATCCGGCGCCACCCCGATATTCTTTGGGCCAAGTCCGCAGAGGGCTTGGCGAGGCTCACGGGCCTGCAGGACGAGCTGCTCCTGGCCGCGAGCCGCATGGTGGCGCCCGGCGGTAAGCTGGCCTACGCGGTCTGCTCCCTCCAGCCCGAGGAGGGGCCGCAGCGCATCAAGGCCTTCCTCGAGCGCGAGCCCGGCTTCGTGCGTGACCCGATCGGGCGGGAGGAGCTCCTGGGCCTTCCGGTCGACCTCACGCCGGAGGGCGAGCTGCGAACCCTGCCCTGTCATCTCGCCGAGGAAGGCGGCATGGACGGCTTCTTCGTCGCCCGCCTGCGCCGCTCCTGATTTTTTGTCGTTCTCTCAGATCCGGACCGATCGCATGACCCTCTCCCCCATCCGCCGCGCTCTTCTGTCGGTTCACGACAAGACGGGCATCGTCAAGCTGGGCCGGGCGCTCGCGGCCCATGGGGTGGTGCTGGTCTCGACAGGCGGAACGGCAAGGACCCTGCGCGAGGCCGGGCTCGACGTCGTCGAGGTGAGCGAGGTCACAGGCGCGCCCGAGATCCTGGACGGCCGGGTGAAAACGCTGCATCCCAAGATCCATGGTGGCCTCCTCGCCCGGCGCGATCTGCCGAGCCACATGGCGACGCTGGACGAGCAGGCGATCCCGCCGATCGATCTTCTCGTCTCGAACCTCTATCCGTTCGAGGCGACCTTGGCTTCCGGCGCCGACTTCGACGCATGCCTCGAGGACGTCGATATCGGTGGCCCGGCAATGATCCGCGCGGCGTCGAAAAACCATGGCGGCGTCGCCGTCGTCACCGATCCGGCCGACTATCCGATGGTCCTGGAGGCGCTGGAGGCCGGCGGCATGACACTCGAGCAGCGGCGCCGCCTCGCCGCCAAGGCGTTCGCGCGCACGGCCGCCTACGACGCCCAGATCGCCGGCTGGCTCGCACGGGAGACCGGCGAGCTGTTCCCCGAGCGGCTGACCATGCAGGGCCAGCTGCGCCAGCGGCTGCGCTATGGAGAGAACCCGCATCAGGCAGCGGCCTTCTATGTCACCGGCGACCGGCGGCCGGGCGTGGCCACGGCAGAGCAGCTGCAGGGCAAGGAGCTTTCCTACAACAACCTGCTCGATACCGATGCCGCCTTCGAGCTGGTCTCCGAGCTGACCGAGCCGGCCATCGCGATCATCAAGCACACCAATCCCTGCGGCGTAGCCGTGGCGCCGAGCCTGCGCGCCGCGTGGGACCGGGCGCTCGCCTGCGATCCGGTGAGCGCCTTCGGCGGCATCGTCGCCTGCAACCGTGAGCTTGACGAGGCGACGGCGGAGGAGATCACCAAGCTCTTCGCCGAGGTCGTCATCGCCCCCGCGATCGACGACGGTGCCCGGGCCGTGCTCGGGGCAAAGAAAAATCTCCGCGTGCTGGTGACGGGTGCCATGCCGGATCCGGCCGGCCGCGACATCGTGATGCGCTCGCTCGCTGGCGGCTTCCTGGCGCAGGAGCGGGACGCGCTCGCCATCGACGAGGAGGCGCTCAAGGTGGTCACCGCCCGCGCCCCGACGGCCGAGGAGAAGGCCGACCTGCTCTTCGCCTGGCGCGTCGTGCGCCATGTCAAGTCGAACGCCATCGTGCTCGTGTCCAAGGGTGCCACGGTCGGTATCGGCATGGGCCAGACCAACCGCGTCGACTCGGTCCGGATCGCCGCCGAGCGCATGGCCAAGGGACCGGGTCCCGGGCCCTGCGTCGTCGCCTCCGACGCCTTTTTTCCATTCCCCGATGGCCTCACCGCGGCGGCCGAGGCTGGAGCAACCGCCGCGATCCAGCCCGGCGGCAGCGTCCGCGACAAGGAGGTCATCGAGGCCGCGAACGCTGCCGGCATGGCGATGCTCTTCACCGGGATCCGGCATTTCCGCCACTGAGCGGGCGGGCGGTCAGCCCGACGAGCGGTTGAGGATGTAGTCGAGCCCGCCCACCCGGTACCAGCGATAGCCGTAGGCTTCCATGAGAAGGCAATGCCGGCCGCCCGCGTCTGCCTCGCTGTGGTCCTCCGACAGCAGGTTGACGAGCCGGCTACCCTTCTCTCCGACCGCGGGGTCGAGGGACACCTCGCAGGGCTTGCCGTCGAGATTGTGCACCACCAGGACCGAGTTGTTCCGCCAGTCGTAGCGTAAGGCCAGGATTGCCGGATTGTCGGTCGGCAGGGCGGTGAAAGTGCCCCAGCCGATCTCAGGCACCTCCTTGCGCATCCGGATCATCCGCTCCGTCCAGTTGAGGAACGAGCCGGGGTCGCGGCGCTGGGTGGCGACGTTGACGTGCTCGTAGCCGTACGGGCCGCTGTCGATCACCGGTAGCACCGGCTTCTCGGCGGTCGTGAAGCCGGCCTGCGGCTCCGTCGACCATTGCATCGGCGTCCGCGCGCAGTGGCGCTCGGGCAGGTCTAGGTCGTCACCCATGCCGATCTCGTCGCCGTAGCGCACGACTGGCGTGCCCGGCAGCGTGAGCATGAGGCTGTAGGCGAGCTCGAGGCGGCGGCGATCGCCGTCCAGCATCGGTGCCAGCCTGCGCCTGATTCCGCGACCATAGAGCTGCATGCGCGGCTCGGGACCAAAAGCCGAAAAGACCTTCTGGCGCTGGGCCTCGGTGAGCCGGCCGAGATCGAGCTCATCGTGGTTGCGCAGGAAGGTGCCCCATTGTGCCGTCGCCGGCCGCGGCCGCGTCTCCTCGAGCGCCTTGACGAGCGGCCGCGTGTCGGCCGTCGCCAGGGCGTAGAACAGCCGCTGGTTGACCTGGAAATTGAACATCATGTGCAGCCGGTCGCCGTCGTCGCCGAAATAGTCGAGATCGTTCTTCGGCAGGACGTTGGCCTCGCCCAGGACGATGGCATCGCCCTTGCGCCACTGAAGGAACTCTCGGAACATCCGCAGCATGTCGTACTGCTCGACGGTCCCTCTTGCATCCGGCCCCTTGGCGGCGATGACGAATGGCACGGCATCCATGCGAAAGCCCGAGACACCGAGCTCCAGCCAAAAGCCCATGATCTTGAGGATCTCGGCCTGGACCTCGGGGTTGGCGGTGTCGAGGTCCGGCTGAAAGTCGTAGAATCGATGAAAGTACCAAGCTTTGGCCTCGGCATCGCGGGTCCAGGTCGACTTCTGCACGCCCGGGAAAACCATGCCCTGATCGGCATTGGCGGGCTTCTTCTCGCTCCAGACGTACCAGTCGCGATAGGCCGAGCCGGGGTGTTGGCGCGCCGACTGGAACCAGGGGTGTTGATCGGAGGTGTGGTTGACGACGAGGTCGATGATGACGCGCATGCCGCGCTGGCGGCATGCGTGGGTGAACGCGACGAAGTCGCCGAGCGAGCCGTAGCGCGGGTCGACGCCGTAATAGTCCGAGATGTCGTAGCCATCGTCGCGCTGCGGCGATGGCTGAAAGGGCATCAGCCACAAGGTCGTGACGCCCAGCCCCTGTAGGTAGTCCAGTCGGCGCATCAGCCCCGGGAAATCCCCGACGCCATCCCCGTTCGTGTCCATGAAGGTCTCAACCGAGACGCAGTACACGACGGCATTCTTGTACCAGAGATCGTCGATCATCAGCCGCTTGCTCCCCGCATTGCCGGCTACCAACGGATCAGGTCGGCACAGGGTGCCCGCTCGCGAGCTTGTGCTCCCCGTCACAGCCGCCGCGCCGGTAGAATGCTAGGAAATCGGCTACAATCGCTGATCGGCCGGCATGACGATGGGGGAGAGCGACATGTCCGCAGCCAACGAGGGCAAGACGATCGTCGTGTGCTGCGACGGCACCTGGAACGCACCCAAGGACGAGACGAACGTCTGGCGAAGCTATCTGCTCCTCGCGAGCACGCTGGAGGAGCGGGAGCCGGAGATCGACCTCGACGACCGAAGGATCACGGAGGGGACGGCGGGCGGCCGCCGCTATCTCCTCTACTACGACCAGGGCGTGGGCACCGAGAAGGGCCGGAGGATCAAGGGCGGTGCCTTCGCGATGGGCCTTTCGGCCAACATCAAGCAGGCCTACGCTTTCCTGCTCGAGCGGTGGCAGCCGGGAGACCGCCTGTTCTGCCTGGGATTCTCGAGGGGCGCCTTCACCGTCCGCTCGTTCTGCGGGCTCCTCGGCTCGGCGGGCCTGGCCCAGGGGCTGGAGAGCGAGGCCGAGCGCAACGAGGCGGTCGAGCGGGCCTTCGCCTACTATCGCAAGGCACCGCGGGAGCGCGAGCAATCACCCGAGGCCGAGGCCTTGGCGTCCTACCAACGGCTCTTCCCGTCGGTCCGCTTCCTCGGCGTCTGGGACACCGTGGGCTCGCTGGGCGTGCCGCTGCCCAACCTGCCCTTCATCAACAGGAAGCTTCTGGCCGACCAGATCCGGTTCCACGACACGGCGCTGGGCGGCAATGTGCAGAGTGCCTGTCAGGCGATGGCCATCAGCGAGCGGCGTGGCCTCTTCAAGCCGGTCTTGTGGTCGCGGGCCCCCGGCCAGTCCAAGGCCGAGGACGAGAGCCCGGTGTCGCAAAAGGTGCTGCAGGTGTGGTTCACCGGCGCGCACGGCGACGTGGGTGGCGGCTACGAGGTCTCCGATCTGCCAACGATCACCCTCGACTGGATGCTGCGCCGGGCAATGGAGGCGGGACTGGGCCTCGACGTCGAGCCCATCCTGACGAAGCTGCCGCGCAACGCGCTGGGGCCTCGCCACGCGTCCGAGGCCGACTGGCTCGGTCGCCTCACCAGCGGCGAGATCACCGACATGGTGCTCCGTGTCGTGGGCGATCTTCCCTTCGCCCGCCTCCTGCCGCTCCAGGTGCTGGGCGGGCTCGCCAACCTGCTCGCGGCGCCCAACTACGACCGCCCGATGGGGGGCGAGTGTCTCGGCGACGACGGCACCTACTCCGTCGGCTATGGCGAGCGGATCCACGAATCGGTCCTGGAGCGGTTCCGGCCGCGCTGCCGTCCATCCAATCTCGACGTCGCGGTCGAGAGCGGCCTGCCGGTCTTCCGCGAGCGGCATGAGATCAGGCGGCCCATGCCATCCGGCACGATGGCACGGATCGACGGCCAGGACGTCGAGATCGAGGATCTTTCCTCGTCGGGCGCCCGGTTGGGGAAGGTGCGCCGCCTCAAGGTCGGTGACGATTACCCCTTCCATAGCAACCATGTGGGCGACACCACCGCGAACGTGGTGTGGACTCACGCCAACCGCGCCGGCGTGCGCTTTCTCCAGTAGCGACAGAGGGCTCCTTGGAGCTCGGGAGCAGGCTCGAGGCACGGGGAGGCTTGCCCGGTGCGGCGCCGCCACGCACACTCCAGTCTGAGCCGCCGGAGATCCGAAGGATCCCGGCTCGTCGGCCACATCGCGGAGCACGCACCCTGTCGAGCACCGGTCCCGCCGCACAGCGCCGGCAAAAGATCATGCGGCGCGTGACGGGCACGCTCCTGATTCTCACCTTCGTGGCATGGGTAATAGCGAAAGCGTTCTTCGGCTTGTCGGGCGGCCTCAGCCCCGCCGGGCTCGATGTCACGCGACCTTCGATAGCCTGCGTGTTTGCTTGGGTATTTCTGCTCGTCGGCTGCCGCCTCATCTTCCAGCGTGACGCGCGAAGGCCGTCGCTCTAGCGGTCCAACAGGTGAAGCCCGCGCCTTTCGGCAGTGTGCTCGCCTCGATCGAGCACGGTCGGGGGCCGCCTCCACCTGCTCAGCCGCTCGGCCATCTCGCGCGCGCTCTTGGTGAAGCTCGAGGTCGTGAGAAAGACCCCCTTCCCCGCCTTGACGGCATCGAGGCTGCCGAAGAAAGCCTGGATAGCGTCCGGGCCTCCGGCTTCCTCGCCGCCTCCTCCAGGACGGGGAGCATAAGATCCTGATAGCCGGGAATCGCCACTGCGAGCCTCCCCGCAGGCTCACCTGTGCCGCACGACCGGCGCCTCGGGCATCGGCTGGGGCAGTGCCGACTCGACGGCGCGGGCGGCGCGCAGGACGAGGGCGTCGGCGTATTTGGGGCCGACGATCTGGAGGCCGATGGGCAGGCCGTCCGAGGAAAAGCCGCAGGGCACGGTGACGGCGGGCTGCTGCGTCAGATTGAACGGGTAGCTGAACGAGGCCCAGTCGATCCAGCGGGGGTAGCGGGCGCGGTCCGGGACCTCGAGGCCGGCATCGAAGGCGGTGAGCGGCAGGGTCGGGGTCACGAGAAGATCAAAGCGCTCGAGGAAGAGCTGCATCGCCGTGCCGAGCTCGCCGCGCCGGAGCTGGGCCTGGAAGAGCTCGGCCGGACCGGCCTTCTCCCCCTCGGCCGCGATCGCGAGGAGGCCCTCGTCCATGCCGGCCCGGAGGTCGGCAGGAACGCCCGCGACGACCCGCGCGGCCGACGGGAACCAGGTGTGGGCGAAGAGGTCGCGCTGGCTGGGGAAGCCAGGATCGACGGCCTCCACATGCGCACCCAGAGCCGCCAGCGCCTCGGCGGCGGCACTGACAGATGCGCGGATCTCGGGCGCGACGTCGACGTAACCGAGATCGAGGCTGAGCGCGATCTTGAGGCCTGCCACGCCCTCGCCCAGGCCTATCCGGTAGTCGCGGCCGTCGTAAGGCAAGGCGTGCCAGTCGCGGGCGTCGGGGCGGCTCATCACCGTCAGCATCAGGGCCGCGTCCTCGACGGTGCGCGCCATGGGGCCGAGGTGGGCTACGGTGCCGAACGGGCTCAAGCGGCCAGGCCGGGACACGACCAAAAGTGGGCTTGAGCCCGACGATGCCGCAGAAGCCGGCCGGCACGCGGATCGACCCGCCGCCGTCGGTGCCGATGTGGAGAGCACCCATGCCGAGCGCCGCCGCCACGGCCGCCCCGCCGCTCGACCCGCCGGCGGTACGCCGCGTGTCCCACGGGTTGCGCGCAACCTCGCCCAGAGGGTTGTCGGTCACGGCCTTCCAGCCGAGCTCGGGCGTCGTGGTCTTGCCGAGAAGCACGGCACCCTGCTCGCGCAGCCGGGCGACCGCGGGTGCATCCTCGGCCTCGGGTCGGGGCTCGCCGGTCGTGAGGCTGCCGCGCCGCGTCGGCCATCCCTCGGCCAGGATCAGATCCTTCACCGTCGTGGGCACGCCGTCGATGAGCCCCCGGGGCTCGCCCTTCTGCCAGCGGGCTTCCGAGGCGCGCGCCGACGCCAGCGCGTGCTCCTCGTCGACAAGGCAGAAGGCGTCGACCTCCGCATTGTGCCTCGTGATGCGCTCGAGGCAGGCCTTCGTCACCTCGACCGGCGAGGCGGCCTTCCTGCGGTAGAGCCTGAGCAGCTCGGTCGCAGAAAGCCGCGCAAGGTCCGTCGCGCTCATCGCCGATCTCCCCGATCCTCGAATGTGGTCGTGCTTGGGGCGTTGCATGCCCCGGCTTCGCTCAGCATCCTGTCCCTCCCGCCCGAGGGGCGATGGGCCAGCAGGAGGAGGGTGCGGTGGACGAGGATGTTCTCAACATGAGCCTCAGGAAGTTCCTGAAAAAGGTGGGCATCACCTCGCAGCGCGAGATCGAGACGGCCGTGCGCGCCGCGCTCGAGAGCGGCAAGCTCAAGGGCGACGAGACACTGCAGTCGAGCGTGCGGCTGACCATGCCCGCGATCGGTCTCGACGTCACCATCGACGGGACGGTCGAGCTCGCCTGACGCCGCCACGCCTCAATGCAGCTTGAGGCGCGGCTGCGTGCCGTACTGAAGCACCCGGGCCACCGTCGACAGGACGAGCCAGCCCAGGCCGTGCAGCGCCATCTGGTGCTTGCGGTAGAGCGAGACATAGGCGACGCGGGCAAGCCAGCCCTCGATGGTCACCTGACCGAAGAGATTGCCCATCAGGCTGCCGACGGCACCACGGCTGAGCGAGATCAGCGAGCCGTGGTCCTTGTAGGTGTAGGGCACCGGCGCGCCGCCCGTGAGCCGCGCCTCGAGCGTGCGGGCGAGAACGAAGGCCTGCTGGTAAGCGGCCTGGGCGCGCGGCGGCACCGGCCGGTCCGAGCCCTCCTGCGGACAGGCGGCACAGTCGCCCATGGCGAAGATGTCGGGGTCCCGGGTCGTCCTGAGCGTGCGGTCGACCACGAGCTGGCTCAGCCGGTTGACCTCGAGGCCGTCGAGGCCGGCCAGCACGTCCGAGCCGCGGATCCCGGCGCACCAGACGCTGACGGTGGCGGGAATGAAGTGGCCGCTCCGGGTGTGGATGCCCTCGGCCGTTGCCTCGCTCACCTGCTCGCCGGTCAGCACCCGCACGCCGAGCTTGTCGAGCGCGCTGGCGGCGAAGCGGGAGAGGCGCTCAGGGAGAGCCGGCAGCACGCGCGGGGCCGCCTCGATGATCGTGAAGCGGATGTCGCGGTCGGGGTCGATCTCGCGCACCCCGTAGGCGGTGAGCTGGCGCGTGGCCTTGTGCAGCTCGGCCGCAAGCTCGACGCCGGTGGCACCGGCTCCCACGATCGCCATCGCGAGCGGCGGCCGCTCGCCCTCGCGGCGCTGGGCCGCGTGCAGGCACAGCAGCAGAAGGTGCCGATGCAGACGCTCCGCCTCGTCCTGGTTGTCGAGGAAGACGCAGTGCTCGCGCACGCCCTTGATACCGAAGTCGTTGCTGACGCTGCCGATCGCGATCACGAGCGTATCGTAGGGGATGCTGCGGGCGCCCACGATCTCCCGGCCCTCCCCGTCGACGAGCGGGGCCAGATGAAGGAGGCGCCCGGCCCGGTCGACGCCCGCCATGCGCCCTTGCGCGAAGCGGAAGCCGTGCGTGCGGGCCTGGCCCAGGTAGATGACGGTGTCGTCGCGTGCGTTGAGGGTGCCCGCCGTGACCTCGTGCAGCAGCGGTTTCCAGAGATGGGTGAGGTTGGGATCGACCAGCGTGACGGCTGCCCGCTTCCTGCGGCCGAGGCGCTGACCCAGCCGGGTCGCGAGCACGAGGCCGCCGGCGCCGCCGCCGACGATCACGATCCGATGCAGCTCGCTCACGATGGTTTTCCCCGGGGCGGTCTGACCCGAGCCAAGCTGCGGGGTGCCGCGCCGGCCGTCAACCGGAACGACGGAGCGGGTGAAGCCGGCGGGCGATCAGCCCCGAGCGGCGGCCTCAGCCGTCTGCCGGCTGGGGACCGTCATACCCCTCGATGATCGCGAGATCGGCCTCGGCATGCTCCTTCCTGAGCGCCATGGCCTCGGCATACTCGGGCGACCGGTAGCATGCGAGCGCGGTGGCATAGTCCGGGAACTCGATCACCACGATGCGTGACCGGAACTTTCCCTCCGGAACCTCGGCAGCGCCCCCACGGACGAGGAAGCGCCCGCCATACTTGCGGAACGGCTTCGCGTTCGCGGCGACATACTGCTTGTAGCCCTCGGGGTTGCCGACATCGACCGTCGCTATCCAATAGCCTTTCTTCGCCATGTGCCTTTCCTTTTTTCGTCGCTCGCCAGTCCAGCCTGCGCCGCGGCCGGCTTTGAAGCCTAGGGAAGCAGGCGGCGCAGCAACGCATCGAGGCGCTGACGTCCGGCATCGGTAGCGTGCAGACGGCCTGCCGCGAGCTCGATCATGCCGGCAGCCGCGAGGCTGTCCAGCGCTCCGGCATCCAGGGCCTGCCGAAGCGGCAGGCCAGCCACCGCCTCGATGCGCGCGATCGGCACGCCCTCGGCAAGCCTCAGGCCCATCATCATGAGCTCGATGAGCTGCTGGTCCGATTCGATCCTTTCCCGAGGCTCCTCGCCCTGCCCCCGCTCCTCGACGGCGGCGAGCCAGCGCTCCGGCTGGCGGAGCGTGCGGGTCGCGAGCTTCCGGCCGTCCACAGTGACCCGGCCATGGGCGCCCGGGCCGATGCCGACATAGTCGCCATAGCGCCAATAGACGAGATTGTGGCGCGACTCCTCGCCCGGTCGGGCGTGGTTCGAGATCTCGTAGGCGGGAAGGCCCGCGTCGCCCAGGATCGCCTGCGTCGCCTCGAAGAGCTCGCCGGCCAGGTCCTCGTCCGGCACGGCGAGCGCGCCGGCCGCGTGCAGGGCGTGGAAGCGGGTGCCGGGCTCGATGGTGAGCTGATAGGCCGAAAGATGGCCGCCCACATGGCGGAGCGCTCGGCGCAGCTCGGCCTCCCAGGCGGCCACCGACTGGCCCGGCCGCGCGTAGATGAGATCGAACGACCAGCGGGGGAAGAGGCGGGCAGCGAGGTCGACGGCGGCCAGCGCCTCGGCCGTGTCGTGCTCCCGGCCGAGGGCTTTCAGATCCGCGTCGGCAAGCGCCTGGACGCCGAGCGACACCCGGCCGACGCCCGCCGTCCTGAAGCCCTCGAGCTTTTGGGCCTCGACCGAGGTGGGGTTGGCCTCGAGCGTGATCTCGAGGTCGGGGGTGGCCTGCCAGTGGCGAAGGGCCCGATCGATCACCGCGCCCGCGGTGGAAGGCGCCATCAGGGACGGGGTGCCACCGCCGAAAAAGATCGACGAAAGACGGCGGGGGCCGGCCAGCGCCGCCATGTGGTCGAGCTCGGCCAGCAGCGCGCGGCGCCAGCGCTCGTGGTCGACGCCGGCGCGGACGTGGCTGTTGAAGTCGCAATAGGGGCACTTGGCCTTGCAGAAGGGCCAGTGGACGTAGAGCGCGAAGCCGGGATCGGCGGGCTCGGATGGCTTGACCGGGGCGGGCGGCATGGCCGTCATATGGGGCCGCCGCAGCGGGCCAGGGAGGGCAAGGTGAGCATGATCGCGATCAAGGGTTTCAATCATACCGGTATCTCGGTCGCCGACCTCGACCGCTGCGTCGCGTTCTTCACCGAGGCACTTGGCTTCACGGTCCGCTCGATAGCACCGCGCGACCCCGCGGTGATCGGCGCCATCACGGGGCTCGGCCGGGCCGAGGTGCGGATCGCCTACCTGGATGGACCCGGTCACACGCTCGAGCTGCTCGCCTACAGCAGCCCCGAAGGGCGCGCGACCTACCGAACCTCGGACGCGGGTGCCATGCACGTGGCCCTCGACGTGATCGACATGGAGGCAGCCGTCGCCGAGGCGGAGCGCTGGGGCTGGCGGCTGATGGGCAAGGTCGTCGCGATCGACAACGGCCCGAACAAGGGGCGCAGCATCGCCTACCTGTTCTGGGACGAGCAGAACCTCATTCTGGAATTCATCGCTGATCCGTGACTCCTCGGGGCAGGTTGCGGATCCCCACCACCTGAGCAGGACGTCGCCGCCATCAGCGAGCGCGCAGGACGACCGACACCGGCCCCGCGGGCCGTCGGCAGCCGGCGATTTTCTCCGCTGCGGCAGCCAATTCCGTCTACCCAAAATATTAACGCCGCGCTAAGGTTCCTCTCGCTGAGGGCTGAGCAACTAGGCCTGTGAGCACCGCTAACACGGGGCTCACAGGTTTTTTTTGCCCAGATGTCGGCCATCCGTCGATCAGCAGCCCAGAATGGGCTTGGTCAGCCCGCTGCCGCAGCGGGTCGCAGACGCTGCGCGTAGACGTTGATGACGAGCGCGGCGAGCAGGATCAGGCCACGGATCAGGATCTTGAGGAAGCTGTCGATGTCGATGTGATCGAGGCCGTTGTTGAGAACACCCAGCACGAAGAGGCCGATGATGGTGTTGGGGATACCGCCGCGGCCACCGAAGAGGCTGGTGCCGCCGACGACGACGGCGGCGATCGAGTCCAGGAGAAAGTCGTCGAACTCGTTCTGCTGGGCGCTGCCGAAATAGGCGACGCCGAGCATGCCGGCCACGCCCGAGCAGACGGCACAGATGATCATGACCGAGGCGATGATCGCCTTGACGTTCACGCCCGAGTACTCGGCCGCCTCGCGATTGCCGCCGACCATGTACACATAGCGCCCGAAGCGGGTGTAGGTCAGGACGAGATGGCCGACGAGCAGGAAGAGCCCGCAGATGATGACGATCCAGGGCACGGGGCCGAGACTGCCGCTGCCGAGCGTCTTGATCAACGGCGGCACCGCATAGGCGATCTGGCCGCGCACCAGCATGGCGCCGACGCCGGCGGCGATCTGCAGCATCGCCAACGTCATGATGAATGAGGGAATGCCGATCACGGTAACGCCGATCGCATTCACGCTTCCCAGGAGGAAGCAGGCGAGGAGAGCCATGATGATCGCCGCGAAGCCGGGAAGCGGCAGGTTGGCGATGTTGACGTAGGATTCCTGGAGCGTGAAGAAGGCGACGACGATGGCCGTCGCATTGGCGACGCTCGCCACGCTGAGGTCGATCTCGGCACATAGGATGACGAAGGTCAGGCCTGTGGCGATGATGCCGGCGATCGAGACCTGGCGCAGGATGTTGGCCAGATTGCCCATCGACAGGAAGGACGGGCTCATCGCGGCGAAAACGACGACGAGGAACAGCAAGGTGACGAACGGCGCGATCACCTGAAGCCGGCCGGCGAGCCAGCCCCTCAGCCTCGAGCCCCCCTTCGAGGACCCCTTCTCGACGGCCTGAGCCTTCATGGATTCCTCATCTTATGCTGCAGCGAGCAGTCGGTCCTTGCTGACCGTCTCGTTGGCAAACTCGTGCGCGATGGTGCCCTTGCGCATGACCAGGATGCGATCGGCAAGCGCCAGAACCGTCTCGGGCTCGGTCGACACGACGATGATGCCGAGCCCCTTCTCCTTGAGCCCCTTGACGATCTTGACCACATCGTCCTTGGCTCCGACATCCATGCCTCGCGTGGGCTCGGCCAGCACCAGAACGCGTGGCAGATGCGTCAGCCAGCGCGCGAGCGCCACCTTCTGCTGGTTGCCGCCGGAGAGGGTCCGGAGCGCCGGCTCGACGGAAAAGGGCCGGATCCGCAGCCGGTCGACATGCTCCTTTGCGATCGCCCGCTCGGCTGCGGGCTTCACGACAAGCCTCGAGATCCGCTCGAGAATGCTGATCGAGATGTTCTTGTAGACCGGCACGTCGGCGAAGAGCATGGCACGGCGACTTTCCGGCACGAGCGCGACGCCCGCACGCTTCGCCTTGGCCGTGCTCGTCAGCCTGATCGGCCGGCCGTCGACCTGCACCTCGCCGTGGTCTGAGCGAAGCTTGCCGAAGAGCGCCTTGGCAAGCTCGAGCTGGCCCGAGCCCATGAAGCCATAGATGCCGAGAACCTCGCCAGCGTGCACCTCGAGCGAGACATCGTCGAACATGCCGGTGCGGCCGAGGCCCTTGGTCTGCATGACGATCGGCGTCTCGTCCCGAGGCGGCAGGCGTATGTCTGCGCTGTAGGTCTCCTCGAGCTCGTGATGGCCGCGGCCGATCATCTGCTGGATCAGCCATGCCTTGTCGACGCTGGCGGCGTCGGCCGTGTCGATGCGCTCGCCGTTGCGGAAAACCGTCACCCGGTCCGAGACGGCCAGGATGTCGTCGAGAAAGTGCGAGATGAAGACGAAGCTCTTGCCCGTGCCCTTGAGGCGGCCAAGCACGGTGAAGAGATGCTCGATCTCAGGAGGCGAGAGCGCCGAGGTGGGCTCGTCGAGGATGATGATGCGTGCCCCGGAGAAGAGCACACGGCCAAGCTCGACCAGCTGCTGCAGGCCGAGCGGCAAAGCTCCGATGCGCGCGCCGGGGTCGACATCGATGCCCAGGCTCTTGAGATGCTCGCCGGCGACGCGCGCCATCTCGCCCCACCGCACGATGCCCATGCCGTTGGTCGGCTGGAAGCCGAGAAACACGTTCTCCGCGACCGTGAGCTCGGGGCAGATCGACAGCTCCTGGTGCACCATGCCGATGCCTGCGTCCCGCGCGTCGCGCGCCGAGCGGAAATGCACCGGTCGGCCGTCAAGGAGCATGGTGCCCTCATACTCGGCGTGCACGCCGGCGATGATCTTCATCAGCGTGCTCTTGCCGGCGCCGTTCTCGCCGACAAGGCCATGCACCTCGCCGGCGCGCAGGGCGAAGTCGACGCCCCGAAGGGCGACAACTCCACCAAACGCCTTGGCGATGCCCGAGAGCTCGAGCAGCGGCTGGACGTTGTCACTCACCGACTGCACTCAGATGAGGAAATGATCCTCCATCCAGAGCATCCCCGGCCCGTTGGCCGCGGTGACGACCGGCCCGTCCGCGATCACGTGCTTCGGAATGCCGCCCTTGCCCGTCTTCTCGCCGGCGACGACCGCCGCCACGCCGGCAACGATGGAGCCGCCATGGATTCGGCAGGAGGGGTTGCGGCAGGTGGCGTACATACGGCCATCGAGAACCGCCTCGATCGCCGGCGGCATGGCATCGCAGCCGCCGATCTTGATGCTCGTGCGCCCGCGCGCCTTCATGACGTTGTAGGCGGCGAGCGCCATGTCGTCATTGTGGAAGTAGGCGGCGTCGATCTCGGGATACTTGGTCAGCAGCGAGTCCCAGATGCGGGCCGCCTTGGTGACGTCCCAGTCGGCCGGTTGGGTATCGAGCACCTTGATGTTCGGGTACTTCTTGACCACCGATTCGAAGCCGCGAGCGCGGCCCTGAGCGCCGGTATGGCCGAGCGCGCCCTGGGTCATGACGATGTTGCCCTTGCCGCCGATCGCATCGACCAGCGCTTGGGTCACCGAGCTGCCCATGAACTCGTTGTCGGGGGCGATGAAGCTGTGGATGTCGATCTGATCGAGCGGTGCGATCAGCGTGTCCATGTCCATCACCGGGATGCCGGCGTCGATCATCTTCTTGACGGGATCGGTCAGCGTGCCGATGCCGAACGCCTGTATCGCGACGAAATCCCACTTCTGCGAGGCCATGTTGTCGATGGCGACGCGCTGCTTGGTGGCGCTGAGCTCGCCGTCGAACCACGTGACCTCGACGTTGAAGAGCTTGCCCCAATACTCGGCAGCACGCTTGCCCTGGGCGCACCAGGTGGCCTGGAGCCCGGCGTTGGAGAAAGCCGCCTTCAGCGGGGTCTTGGCCTTCATCATGTCCGCCGACATCTCGGCGGCGACGGCCGCGTTGACGCCAAGGCCGCCGAAGAGCGCGCCGGCGGCGGCCGTTGATGTCGTGGCCTTCCTGATGAAGTCGCGCCGGGTCTCCGGCGACGTGTCACCTTTGCTCGTCATACGTGCACTCCCTGATTACCGGCCCCAACCACGGACCGCCATTGTCGACCTCTGTTTCCCAGGACGCTGGCAGCTTGGCAATCCCCTTGACAGACCGCCGTCCACTGCGCCCGGCCAAATCGGCGGGCCGATCGCGATGAGGCTCTGCTCGAGGGATGCCTGATGAGCCGCGGGCGGATGGTCAGGGCGGCAAGGGGCAATCGTGATGCATGAGCCCCGTCGACTTGAGCTCGTCCCAGAGCGCCACGGGGATCCGGGTCGTCATGAGCTCGTGGTTCTTCGAGACCTCCTCGGGCCGGACGGCGCCCGGAATGATCGATGCGACCGTGTCCAAGCCCAGCGGAAACTGGATCGCAGCAGCGGCCAGAGGCACGCCGTGACGCCCGCACACCTCCTCGATCCGCCTCACCCGCTCCAGGATCTCAGGCGGTGCCGGCTTGTAGTTGTACTTGGCGCCAGGCACAGGACCGGTCGCGAGAATGCCCGAGTTGAAGGGACCGCCCAGGAGGAACGAGAAGCCCTTCTTCTGGGCGAGCGGCAGGAGATCGTCGAGACCCGCCTGCTCGAGCAGCGTGTAGCGGCCGGCCAGCAGAAAGACGTCGGGATCGCAGTCGGTGGCGAAGCGGATGCAAGGCTCGGTCTCGTTGACGCCCATGCCCAGAGCCCGGATCACCTTTTGCGAGCGCAGCTCTGCTAGCGCCCGGAAGGCCCCCTCGACAGCCTCCTTGTACCGCTGCTCGTAAGCCTCGCGTGTGCCGTGCGTCCAGATGTCGACGTCGTGGATCAGAGCGATGTCGATGCGCTCGATCCCGAGCCGCTGGATGCTATGCTCGATCTCCCGCATCGTGCCATCGTAGGAGTAGTCGAACACCGTCTGGAAGTTGAGGCCTCCGGTCCATTGGCCACGGTCGATAGCTTCCGGTGGACGCGGATCGAGCCATCGACCGACCTTGGTCGACAGGACATAGCTGTCCCGCGGATGGGTCCGCAGCACGTGGCCGAAGCGGTGCTCGGAGAGGCCGTGACCGTAGAGGGGCGACGTGTCGAACAGACGGGCCCCACTCTCGTAGGCGGCCTCGAGCGTCGCATAGGCTCGCGCGTTCGGGATAAGCTCGTAGAGGTCGCCGAGCGGCGCCCCACCCAGTCCCAGAACGGGCACTGAAAGCCCGGTCCGACCGATCGTACGCTTGGCCAGCTCTGCGCCCATCGTTGCCTCCCGATCAGGTCCGCGAGCTCTCCTCGCGTCGATCTCGACGCTATGAGAGCCAGGGAGGCCTTACCGCGTCGCGGTCGCCCTCACAATCCCGCACGGAAGGGAACAGGCTGTCGGCGGCGCCCTGGTGCAGACCTGCTGCTCGCGATGACGCCGACCGCAGGTAGCCACCAACCTCCACGGACATCCGCGCCACGCCGCGCTGGATGGTCAACCGTGCTCGTGCCGTACCGTGACCTCAAGATGCGGCTCATAATAGAGCGTCATCCCATTGTCGAACGTGACGAACTTGAAGCCCGACACGTCTTCTCCGGCCGCCGTCACATGGCTGCTCGCATTACCTTCCGCGACAATGCTGGCGTCAGTGGTCAACGCCAGGTTGCGGAGATTCGAGTCGTTGAAGACGACGACCTCACCGTTCGCGTCCTGGATGAGATCGCTCAGCGACAGGTCGAGTCGATGCCACGCTGGCTCCGTGCCACCGCCAAGCGGACCGGGCTCGACGGAACCGCTACTGACGTCCATCCCGTCCCCACTACGGATCCCGTGCAGCATCGGATCCATCATCGCGTCTCTGGCTGATGCACCCTTCGGCATGGCTCTACTCGTCAACGAGTGGTCCCAAGCTTCTCCGGCGCCATGGCTTTTCGACCATCGCTCACAGGCCGGGTTAGCTCTGTGCTACCACCATCGGATAACGCAGGTAACGTTAACAAGCTCCTAACACAAGCGGCGTCGCGACGGCCCTTCAGTCGATGTCCGCGGAAAGCACCTCCTCTGGTACCCTGCTATGCTGCCCAACCGGCTCGACCTGACGCCTCCGTCCGGGCGCCTAAGCGGCAGGCGCGAGCCGCAAACCGGCCCGGAGCTTGCGGAACGGAAGACGGCGAGGATCGGCAACCACCAGCCCCGGAGCTTCCACGACGAGGATCTGATCGGCCAAAGCGGCAAAGTCCGCACGGAAGTGCACCGAGCTCTTCAGCGCCAGGATCCGTGCAGAGTTGGGCTCGACGCCGAGGTGGCGGAGCATTGCCTGGTCCGCGGCCTGAATGCGGCGCGTCGCGGCGAGGATGGTGACTCCCGGAGCCGACCGAACGCGAAGCGCCGCCATGGCCCCAAGATCCATCGCGTTGCCGCCGTAGAAGGGGCCGGTCGCCTTGAAGCGCCCGTCGCCAAGGCTGACGACATCGAGGTCCAGCACCAGCGGCAGCGTGCCGTCAGCCCCGGACCGCCCCCCCACGGGGTGATCGCGAAGGGTGGCCCCGACGCCCGCGCGGTGCGCCGCCGCGGCGAGCCCCGGGTCGCAAAGCAGCGCCAGGACTGCCCCCTCGGCCTGGGCCTCGATGAGCGCGGCCAGCAGACCCGTGGTGTCGCCCGTGCCCCCGCCTCCCGGGTTGTCCTGGGTGTCCGCAAGCACGAAGGGGCGCCCGCGCCAGGCCGACTGGGCGTGCCGTACAGCCTCGAGAGGCTTCCACAGCTTTCCCGCAAAGCGCGGCTCGGCCTCGGCATAGTTGAGGGCAAGACTGTCCGCAGCGCGGCGTACCGCCTCCGCGTCCGCGCCGTAGGCGAGGATCGAGGCCCCGCAGCATGGTGTGTCGGCGGCGGGAAACCCCATCGCGATCGAGACGCTGCCGCCCAATTCCCCCTCGAGCCTCGCCGCCTCCGCATAGAGGCTGCGCGAGGGCTCCAGGTCGGTGCATTGCCAGGGCAGCGGCACGAGAAAATCGCCGCACCGGAAAGCCTTGGCCAGCCGCTCGCCGCTCAGGCGACGGTCGAGCAGCGGAAGGCAACGCGCCCCGGTCTCCGCCATGTCGACATGAGGGTAGGTCCGGTAGGCCACGAGCGCGTCGGTGAGCTCGACCATCGCCGCAGACACGTTGGCATGCAGGTCCAGGGCGGCGACGATCGGCACGGCGTCGCCCACGAGGGCACGGCAGCGACGCAGGAGCTCGCCTTCGCCATCGTCGAGATGCTCGGTGACCATCGCGCCGTGGAGATCGAGGAAGATGCCGTCAACGGGGAGCGCCGCCCGGAGATCATCCAGCAGCCATCCGACGATCCGCTCATAGGCGTCCTCGGTGGTGAAGCCCGACGGCCCGGCGTTGGCCCAGACCAGCGGCACGAGCTCGTGACCGGCGCGGCCGGCAGCTTCCAGGAACCCCGATAGGGCGAGATTGATGCCTCGAGGTCGGGTGAGCAGGGCGTCCCCGCGCAACAGCTCGGGCCAGCCGTCTGCCTCGGCGAAGCGGTCGAACGTCGCCTTGTCGGGCGAGAAGGTGTTGGTCTCGTGATGGAGGCCGCCTACCGCGATGCGCGCCATGCCTCTTCCCCGCTCTCCAGCGTCGTCAATGGCCGACGCGCTCGATCAACCAGGCAGGATGGGCGAACGCAGCGACATGCACCTCCGGGGTGTAGTAGCGGAGACCTGCCGGCACGTGGCGCACGGCGATGGTCTCCGCGCTCGCCACCCGCCGAGCCGGATCATCGGACGCCCAACCGAGCGCCATGCTGCCACCCACATAGGTCGGAACGGCCGCGAAGTAGTAGCTCACATCGCTGAACCCAGCGGCCGCCTGCCGGCGCTGCGTGTCGACCAGCTCGTCAGACCGAACGGCGGGATTTCCAGACTGAGTGACAAGGATCCCCCCCGGACGAAGGACGCGGCGGCAACCCCGATAAAAATCCTCGGTAAACAGCACCGCCCCGGGTCCGATGGGATCGGTGGAGTCGACGACGACCACGTCGTAGCGCTCCTCCGTCTCGGCGACGTAGCGGGCCCCGTCGGCGATCGTGAGACGAACGCGCGGATCGTCGAATGCGCCCTCCGAGAGAGTAGGTAGGTACTTGCGGCAGAAATCGACGACTCCGGCATCGATCTCGACCTGGGTGATCTGACGGATGCCCGGGTGCTTCAGGGCCTCCCTCAGGGAGCCCCCATCACCGCCGCCGATAATGAGAAGATCCCTCACCGATCCATGCGCCAGCACGGGCGTATGCACGAGCATCTCGTGATAGACGAACTCATCCCCTGTCGTCGTCTGCACGACACCATCGAGAGCCAGCACGCGGCCCCAGGCGAAGCTCTCGAAGACGATCAGGTCCTGATGCTCGGTCTTCGCGTGATAGAGCACCTCCCGCACCCGGAGACGTTGCGCCCAGTCGCCGTGCAGGGTCTCCTCGAACCATTCCATGAGCATCCGCCGAAAGGTAGGTTTGCCTTCTTACCCGACTCGGCCCCGAGGGCATTTGGGTGCCCTGAAGACGGTCAGACGCTCAGCGCCCGTGCCGGGCGCCGAACAGCCGCGTCGCGCAGCGACAAACTTCTCAGAGATCCGGATACTGGACAACCTCTGCCGACCCGCCCGGGTGCGTCACGGCGCCCCTTACCGCCGGGCCGACCCCCTGCGCGTATTTCCAGAGCGCTCCCGAGCCATAGGTCGAGGCCCGTGGCTGCCACGCCTTCCGGCGGCTCTCCAGCTCCTCGCCCGAAAGCTCGACGTCGAGGCTGCCGCGCTCGGCGTCAATCGCGATGACGTCGCCGTCACGAAGCAGGCCTATCGGCCCGCCGACCGCCGCCTCCGGCCCGACGTGACCCACGCAAAAGCCGCGCGTGGCGCCCGAGAAGCGACCGTCGGTGATCAGCGCCACCTTGTCGCCGCGACCCTGGCCGTAGATCGCGGAGGTGACACCCAGCATCTCCCGCATGCCGGGGCCGCCTTTCGGCCCTTCGTAGCGGATGACGAGCACCTCACCGTCCTCGTACTGCCCCGCCTGAACCGCGTGCATCGCGTCCTCTTCGCAATCGAAGACGCGCGCCGGGCCTCGGAACTTGAGGTTCTTGAGGCCGGCGACCTTGACGATCGCCCCCTCCGCCGCGAGCGTGCCCCGCAACCCGACGACGCCGCCCCAGCTGGTGATCGGGTCGGAGCAGGGTCGAACGACCTGTTGATCCGGGTTCCATTCCACGCCGGCGAGGTTCTCCGCGATGGTCCTGCCCGTCACGGTCAGGCAGTCGCCATGCAGGTAGCCGCCGTCCAAAAGGGCCTTCATCAGCACTGGCACGCCGCCAACGTCGCCCAGATCCTTCATGACATAGCGGCCCGCAGGCTTCAGATCGCCGATGTAGGGGGTCTCGCGGAAGATCTTGGCGACGTCGTGGAGGTCGAACGCGATGCCCGCCTCGTGCGCGATCGCCGGCAGATGCAGCGCCCCGTTGGTGGAGCCACCCGATGCCGCGACCACGCGGGCCGCATTCTCGAGGCTCTTGCGGGTGACGATGTCGCGGGCACGGATCCCCTCTGCCAGAAGGCGCATCACCGCCTCACCCGACTCCTCGGCCCACTTGTCGCGTGCCTCGTAGGGCGCCGGGGTGCCCGCCGATCCCGGCAATGCGAGGCCGATGGCCTCGGAGACGCAGGCCATCGTGTTGGCGGTGAACTGGCCTCCACAGGAGCCGGCGGAGGGGCAGGCGACCTGCTCGAGCTCCTCGAGATCGGCATCGGAGATGGCCCCGACCGCGTGCTGGCCGACGGCCTCGAACACGTCCTGCACCGTGACGTCCCTGCCCCGGAAGCGGCCGGGCAGGATCGAGCCGCCATACATGAAGACGGAGGCGACGTTGAGGCGCACCATCGCCATCATCACGCCCGGCAGCGACTTGTCGCAGCCGGCAAGCCCGACGAGGGCGTCGTAGCCGTGGCCGCGGACGGTGAGCTCGATCGAGTCGGCAATGACCTCGCGCGAGACGAGCGACGACTTCATGCCCTGGTGACCCATGGCGATACCGTCGGTGACGGTGATCGTCGTGAACTCACGCGGCGTGCCGCCGCTCTTGGCCACGCCGCGCTTGGCCGCCTGCGCCTGACGCCCGAGCGCTATGTTGCAGGGAGCGGCCTCGTTCCAAGTGCTGACGACCCCGACGAAGGGCCTCGCGATGTCGTCCTTGGACAGACCCATGGCATAGTAATAGGAGCGATGCGGCGCGCGCTCGGGGCCGACCGTGGAGTGCCTGCTCGGCAGCTTCGACTTGTCAAAGACGGTAATGGTCGCCATGGCCCTGCGCCTCATTCTTCTTGAAAAGCAACGATACCATAGCGGTGGGCCGTCGGCCTCGCTAGCCGCCAGGCAATTGTGGCGGCATGCGCGGAGTCGTGGTCGGTCAGCCCCCGGCCGACACTGGCTCGGCCACCTGCCCCACGCAGAGCTCGCGCAACGCGGAGACCGCCGTGTCAAGATCGCCGTGCTCGAGCTCGAAGCAGGCAATGCCGGCGATCCATTCGACAAGCCGCTCCACCAGCTCATCGTTCAGCGTGAGCCGCAATGCCAGGCACTCGTCGAGCAGCCGGCGAAGCGCCTCGGTGCGGCGGACCGGCGCAAGCCGTGTCGGGGCGCCTGCGCGATAGCGCGGGAAGACGAGCCAGCGCACGGGCCAATGACGGTCCAGGGCAGGATCATCCGACTGCACCGGCGGCGGGAGATAGCGCACGATCTTGCCGTCGACGCGATGGTGGACCGGAAGCGAGGCGATCTCCGGATAGAGCGGAGCCAACGTCGTCCAGGCTCCTTCCTTGAGCGTGAGGCACACGGGCAAGCCTCGAACGGCGAGGCGCTCACGGTCGAGGACGGCGAACTCGTCCGAGTGATACGCAAACCCCGCGCGTGCAAGGCCTGCCGCAAGCGTCGTCTTTCCGCTGCCTGGCCTGGCCGGCAGAAGGAGGCAGCCATCCCCCGCGCGCATCACGGCCGCGTGCAGGTAGATGCCCAGCGGATAGCGGTTGAGCGCGGCCACCACCAGCTCAGCCTTCAGCGTCGAGGCGAGCTCGCGAGCCTCCGGGCAGCTCGCGACAATGGCTCCGTCGATCACGACGAGCGTCTCCGAGCCCTCCTGCACCACGAGCGCCTCGATCGATGAGGGCTCCGCGCGCTCGGTGAGGAACGGGCCGAGAACGGGCAGGGCGCTGTCGAGCTGGGCGAGGGACGAGAAGCCTACGCAAAAGCAGGTGTCGAGGATCCGTAGCGAGCGCGTCGCCACCAGCTCCACCGGCTGATCGAAGGTCACGGCCGAGACCGGCGAGCCACCGATGGGCTCGACCACGCCGGGGTCCGGAGCCCCTTCGAGAAGGCCCAGGGTGCGCCAGTCCCGCACGAGACCATCGATCGCCACCTGCGCGGCGCCTTCGCTGACCTCGAATGTCCTGGCATAGGCGGCGATCACGGCAGGGCGTGCCAGCCCGTCCTCGAGCTGGCACCACAAAAACGTCGCTGTGGTGCTGAGGGCGAAGAGCCGGGAGCCCCGGGAGTCGAGGAGCAAGCCCTCATCGTCGAGGATGTGGAGGCTCAGGCCGGGTGCCGGGCGCAGCGCACGGCGGCCGAGCATCCAGGCGCGCTCGTGGCGTGCCAAGCGTGCCGTCTCGAGGCTCCGCCGCGAGCGGCGAAGAAGCTGGTGCATAGCAGCGCAAGCAAACGTCGACGGAAGCCGAACGAGGCGCGTCAGAGGCACCATTCCGCCGCCCAGCCGGGCACCGAGCGCCATGTCCCGCTTGCTCGGCCGCAGAGCCAGCGCCACCAAGCCCCAATAGGTCGCGAGCCGGTCACGCGACCGCTCCCGCAGCCGCGCCTGCGCCATCACGCTCCGCAGTATGGGTAGATGGGGAACCCCTTCCCCGTCCGGCGGCTCGAGATGCTGGACCAGATGGTCCCGAGCACGCCTCACCGCTGGGCTGGGCGGGAACAGGGCCTGCGCCTTGGCCGGAAGCTCGACGCCGCACGGATCGACCGCGAGGAGCAGCGTCAGGGCTACGATCCCAAGCGTGCCGGTGCGTCCGGCAAGCTCATGCAGATAGGCCCAATCCATTCCCGCGTGGCGCCGCAGCAGACGCACGGCGTCCGCGACGTAGGCGAGACGCAGGCGGGGCAGATCCTTGAAGACATAGAGCGCGTTGAGGAGGACGAGCCATTCTACGGACGGTGCCGCTACCTTGACTCCGCCGACCGACACCTGCCCCCGCCGGTCCCAGAGCTCGTCAAAGTCGAGAGCAAACGGCACGCGCGCGGCGACCACGTTCCAGTGGAGGTCGACGATCGCCCGATCCGCAGGTCGCAAGAAGTGGATCTCTCGCGACCCCGCGTGGACCTTCAGATGGCGCTCGTACCCACGCTTCTCGAGGAGCCCGGCGGCCGCCTCCACGTCCCTTTCGGCGACGAGGACATCGATATCCAGCGAGCGTCGATGGGCCAGATGCCCATAGGCGACCGCACCGATGACGCCGCCCTTGAACCCGACGGCACGGATCCCCGCTCCGCCAAAAGCGGCAAGAATCGCGCCAAGCTCCCTTGCCTGGCGCTCGTTCGCACGTCTGGCTTCGTCGACCAAGCTTAGCCGGGCTGATATCCCCGGACCCAGGACACCGGTCGGGAGGTGCCCGGCAGCGCCGGCGAGAAGCACGTCCAGCCCATGCTCCCGCGCTCTGTCCTCCGCATCAAGCCATCGCTCAAGACGACAAGGCAGGCTCCCTTCCGGAAGCCTGCCATCGTGCGATCGAGCGATGTCAAGAAGCAGCTGATCCGTCGCGCAGCACTCTTCCCTAGGCCGCGTTCCTATCAGTCCTTCGACTTCCCGCCGCCGTCACCCGAATCCTTCGCAGCCTGCTTCGCCTCTTTGGCAGCCTGCTTTGCCTCGCGCTTGGCTGCTCTCGCGGCCTGCCGGTAGGCATTCTTGGCGAGCGCCGGCTTCTCGCCAGCCGCCAGCACCAAGCCGACCGTC
Source organism: uncultured Alphaproteobacteria bacterium (assembly GCA_963735065.1). Lineage (GTDB taxonomy): Bacteria > Pseudomonadota > Alphaproteobacteria > Geminicoccales > Geminicoccaceae > CAVTJL01. The sequence continues at coordinate 942,797 of CAVTJL010000004.1, forward strand.
GGCGGGACCAGCGCGGCCTTGCCGCATCGCTCAATAAAGGCGCGGCGGGACGCGGCTCGGTCGTTGCTCCGCTCGGCTACCATGCGTTTCCCTTCCCTCTACGACCTCTCCGGTACAACCCGACCCGATCCGGAGTGTCTCGGACAGACCGACAAAACGTTGATTAACACAGGCCCCTTAGGCATTTCAACGCATTCCGGTTCCCTATGCTGCACGGCGGTATGTGCGTGCCTCCTTCCTGCATCAACGCGCTCTTGACGGGCCGGCCAGCGCGCAAGGCTGTCGCACACAACGGGCAGCGTTCTATACATAGGCCATGAAGGCACTCGGATCGACCCACGGCGCAAGAATCTCGCGTGCGCTCGTTGCGGCAGCGAGGCATTTGTTCTTCGGGGACGGGCTCGTCGTGGCAGGCAACCTCGCCTTCACGGCGCTTTTCGCCATCTTCCCTTTCATCATCTTCCTGCTCTCGCTCGCCGGCTTCATCGGCCAAGGGGCGGCGGCACAGCAATCCATCGAGCTGGCACTCAGCATCATGCCGCCCGAGGTGGCCGCCGTGCTGCGCCCTGCAGTACACCAGGTGACCACCGGCTCCACGCCCGGTCTCGCCACATTCGGCATTCTTCTGACGCTATGGTTTGCTTCCTCGGGCCTCGAAGGCGTGCGGCATGCGCTCGAAAATGCCTACCACAGCCACCGCCAGCCCCGGAGCTTCGTCGTCGCGCGGCTGCAAAGCCTGGTCCTGGTGATCCTCACGGCGATCGGCCTCCTTGCCGCGATCATCGCCATCGTCGGGGGACCATTCATCCGCGACGTGCTCGAATGGCTCGCCCAGCGCCAGCTCGTCAACCATGCCGTCTACGTGCTCGCCCGCTACACGTTCGGGCTCCTCCTGCTGTTGGGGATAACGGTCCTCCTCCATCTGACGCTTCCCACGGCAAGGCTCCGTCTTTGGGACGTGCTGCCGGGCGCCATCCTCTCAATCGTCGTGTGGGGCATCGTGGCGTGGGCCTACTCGAGCTATCTCCAGACGCTCACGCGGTACAACCTCACCTATGGAAGCCTGAGCGGCATTGTGCTGACGCTCTTCTTCTTCTACATCTCCGCCGCCATTTTCATCTTTGGCGCCCAATTCAACGGAGCGTTGCGCCGCAGCCGATCGCCGGCGGGATCCGGCTGATGCTCGTGTCTGTTGCGGAGATCACGCCGACCAAGGAGCCTCTCGCATGGCCGACACGACACCCCTGATGGCCGGCAAGAAAGGCCTGGTGATGGGCATCGCGAACGATCGCTCCCTCGCGTGGGGCATCGCGCGTGCCGCTCATGCTCAAGGCGCCGAGCTGGCGGTCACCTACCAGGGCGAAGCGCTGATGAAGCGGGTGAAGCCACTCGCGGAGCAGCTCGGCGCCAACCTCGTCCTGCCGGCGGACGTGACGGACAGTGCCAGCCTGGATGCCCTTTTCGGTCAGATCGGCGAGACCTGGGGGAAGCTCGACTTCCTGGTCCATGCGATCGGCTTCACCGACAAGGAAGCGCTTCGTGGCCGCTATCTGGAGGTGAACGCCGACACGTTCGCCAAGACCATGCTCGTGTCGGTCCACTCGTTCACCGACCTCGCACGGCGCGCCGAGCCCTTGATGACCGATGGCGGCAGCATGCTCACCCTCACCTACTTCGGTGCTGAGCGCGTGATGCCTCATTACAATGTCATGGGTGTCGCCAAAGCGGCGCTCGAGGCGAGCGTACGCTACCTCGCCGTGGATCTCGGCGGCAGCAGGATCCGCGTCAACGCGATCTCAGCGGGGCCGGTGAAGACCCTGGCCGCCTCGGGAATCGGCGACTTCCGCTACATCCTGAAGTGGAACGAGTATAATGCGCCTCTAAAGCGCAACACGACGATCGAGGACGTCGGCGGCGCCGCCGTCTATCTGCTCTCCGATCTCGGCGCAGGTACCACCGGCGAGGTGCTGCATGTCGACTCCGGCTACCACGTGGTCGGCATGAAGGCAGTCGACGCGCCGGATATAAGCGTCGTCAAGGACTGAGCAGCGTCCCATCGCACCCCGATCGCGCCCTTCCACGGCCGCTCCGGGCACCATCTCCCGCATCGGCGGCAATATCTGGTCATCGCGGTAGCTCATGGCAGGATCCTCCTTCGGCACCCTCTTCCGCTTCACGACCTGGGGCGAGAGCCACGGGCCGGGGATCGGCGTCGTCGTCGACGGTGTGCCGTCGCGGCTGCCGCTCACCGAGGCCGACATCCAGCATTGGCTCGACAGGCGGAAGCCAGGCACGTCCAAGTTCACGACACAGCGGCGGGAGCCCGATCGGGTCGAGATCCTCTCTGGCGTCTTCGAAGGTCTGACGACAGGAACTCCCGTCAGCCTCTTGATTCGCAACGAGGATCAGCGTTCGCGGGACTATGGTGAGATCAAGGACACCTACCGGCCGGGCCATGCCGACCTCACCTATGACCTGAAGTACGGCCTCCGCGACTACCGTGGAGGCGGCCGTGCCTCGGCCCGGGAGACCGCCTCCCGTGTCGCCGCCGGAGCATTGGCCAGGGCCATACTCGGCGATCAGATAAGAATTTCCGGCTATCTTGTTCAAATCGGCGAGGATTCCGTCAATCCTGATGCGTTCGATGCAGCAGAGATCGAGCGCAACCCCTTCTGGTGTCCCGACACCGGCGCCGCCGCTCGCTGGGAACAGCAGCTCTTGGAGGTACGCAAGGCCGGCTCTTCCGTTGGCGCCGTGGTCGAGGTGGTTGCCCAGGGCGTGCCGGCGGGACTGGGCGAGCCGGTCTACGACAAGCTCGACGCCGACCTCGCCAAGGCGATGATGAGCATCAATGCGGTCAAGGGTGTCGAGATCGGCGCCGGGATGGCAGCCGCTCGCCTGCGCGGTGAGGAGAATGCCGACGAGATCCGGATGGGGAACGACGGACCACGCTTTCTCTCCAACCACGCCGGTGGCATCCTTGGAGGGATAAGCACCGGGCAGGACATCGTCGTCCGGTTTGCCGTCAAGCCCACCTCCTCGATCCTGGCGCCAAGGCGCACCATCACGCGCGATGGACGCGAGACCGAGATCGTCACCAAGGGCCGCCACGACCCCTGCGTCGGCATCCGCGCCGTGCCGGTGGGCGAGGCCATGATGGCCTGCGTGCTGGCAGACCATCTTCTTCGGCACCGAGGGGTCTACGGCCCCTCGGCCGGGCGCTTCCCGCGGCCGGGACACGATCCCGACCCCTCCTAGCCCGCCCTACCTCTCGCCGCTGCCTGCCTTCGACGCAAGCTCAACTCCGCCTGCCGAGAAGGCTACGTCCGGACAGGCTCCAAGGACGACGGGAGGCGTCGCGCGGGCCACGCCGGGAGGTGCCATGCGGTCGAGCGGCCATTATGAGCACGCTGTGCGGATGGAAGGCATTCGCATGGCCTACGGCAATGTCGTGGCGCTGCAGACGATCGACCTCGCCGTCGGCCGCGACGAGATCCTGGGCCTGATCGGCGACAACGGTGCTGGCAAGTCGACCCTGATCAAGATCATGACCGGTGCGCTGAGGCCGACCGGTGGCCGTTTGTGGATCAAGGGCGAGGAGGTGGCGTTCGACGAATGGTCGGTCAGGCGCGCCCACGCGCTCGGCATCGAGACGGTCTACCAGGAGAAGTCGCTGGGCGAGAAACAGCCGCTGTGGCGCAATTTCTTCGTCGGGCGGCAGATCACCAACCGCTTCGGCTTCATCGACGTCAGGCGAGAGCAGGCGATCGCGAACCAGATCCTCAAGGAAGAGATCGGCTTTCGCGGCGTCGGGATCGACGCCACCAGCCCGGTCGCCAAGCTATCGGGCGGCGAGCGCCAAGGCGTCGCCATCGGCCGCGCCATGCACTTCGAGAAGGACCTCATCGTCCTCGACGAGCCGACAGTCGCCCTGGCGATCAAGGAGGTTCAAAAGGTCCTGGATTTCGTCCGCGACATCAAGCAGCGCGGCAAGGCATGCGTCTATATCGAGCACAACCTTGCTCATGTTCACGAGCTCGCCGATCGGCTCGTGATCTTGGACCGGGGAACCATCGTGGCCGAGTTCCGTCAGGGGGAGATATCCCTGTCGGATCTCACGCGCTACCTGATCGACCTGCAGCACGCCAAGCGCGAGGGCCTAGCCTAGGCACGTCCCGCTTGCATAAGGCCGAGCCTCGCTACTACGCTTTCGCGCAACTGGGGGAGGTCGTGGTGGCTCGAGTGTCCGACATCGTTCGGGGTCGTCGACTATCCGTGCCACGTTGCGCGGCCGGGCCGAACAGATGAGCCGTCTCGAGGGGCTCCCGATCATTGTCGTGTTCGCGGCGCTGGTCGGGCTCTTCATGGCGACGGCGCCCGAGGTCTTCCTCAGCCTTCCGATCTATCGCTCGTTTCTCACCACCGTGCCGCCCATCCTCATCTTGGCCCTCGGCCTCACGCTCGTGATCACGGCCGGCGAGATCGACCTTTCCTTCCCGAGTGTGATCGCCTTCTCCGGCTTTCTCCTCTCCTACTGCATCAAGGATCTCGATCAGGTCTGGCTGGCGGTGCCGGCGGCGCTGATCGGCGGTGCCCTGATCGGTTGGGTCAACGGGTTCATCGTCGCGATCATCGGCGTGCCCTCGATCATCGCCACGCTTGCGACCCAGTTCTTCTGGGGCGGCATCACCACCGTGATCTCCGGCGGCGTCTCCTACTCGCTCAGAACCGTGGACCAGCACCTGATCTGGCACCTTCTGGTCGGTGATATCGCCTCGATGCCGGTCCAGGCGCTGTGGGCGCTGGGGATTGCCGTGGCTCTCTGGTTCGTCCTCAACCGCCACCGCTTCGGCGAGCATCTCTTGTTCATCGGCGACAACCCGAGCGTCGCCCGGGTCGTCGGCATCCAGGTCGAGCGGGAGAAGATCAAGCTCTTCACCCTCATGGGCGTGCTCGGCGGCTTCGCCGCATGCATCCTGACCCTCGAGAACAAGAACTTCTTCAACACCCAGGGCCAGGGCTTCCTCCTCGTGGCCCTGGCCGCGGTCTTCATCGGCGGCACATCGATCCTCGGTGGCAAAGGAACGATCGTCGGAACCTTCTTCGGCGCGTTCATCATCACGATGATCGAGGCGGGCCTCGTGGCGACCGGCATTCAGGGCTTCTGGGTGCGAGCCGTCGAAGGCATCGTCTTCCTCAGCGCCGTCATCTTCCACCTCGCCATCGACGAGCCGGGCAAGCTCGCCGAGATCCGCCGTCGCCTGCCGCTCCTCCGACTACGTCCACCCTGAGCGCGGAGGCGACGAGCCCTAGCCCTAAAGGCAGCAATGACAGGGAGTGTCTTCGATGCGCAGACGGTCGATCCTGGCTACGGCCTCCGCCGTGATGCTCGTGTCCCTGGCGGTCAGTGCCGACGCGCAGACCACCAAGGGCCCGCTCGGCGAGGGCATGACGATGTACATGCAGATGGGCGGCAATCCCGGCGACGGGGCCACCTGGGCGCGTGAGAATGGCGCCCTCGATGCCGCCAAAGCCTTCGGCATCAAGCTTATCCAGCAATACTCGGCCTGGCAGCCCGAGACGATGCTCGATCAGTTCCGCCAGGCGATGGCCGCCAAGCCGACCTGCATCGGGATCATGGGCCATCCCGGGAATGGCGCCTTCGCCGACCTCGTCGCCTCGGCCGAGCAGCAGGGCATCAAGGTCACATCCGGCAACGCGCCGCTGACCGAGCTCTACAAGAAGTACGTGGCTGACGGCTTCGGCTATGCGGGTGTCGACCTCTATGCTGGTGGCGCGCTGACCGCCCAGAAGATGATCGAGTACGGGCACCTCAAGGCCGGCGACAAGGCGCTCGAGTACGGCCTCGTCTCGCAGGGCGAGCGCGGGCTCAGCGACAAGGGCCTGAAGGAGACGCTCGAGAAGGCCGGGCTCAAGGTCGACTATCTCGAGATCAGCCCGGAGGTGAACGCCGACAGCTCCCTCGCCGTCCCCATCCTCACCGCCTATCTTGCCAAGAATCCGGACGTGAAGGCGATCGGCACGCAGCACGGCGGCGTCACCTCGCAGATCCCGCGCGCGCTCGAGCAGGCCGGCAAGAAGCCGGGCGACGTGATCGTCGGCGGCATCGACCTCGCTCCGGCGACGATCGACGGCCTGGAGAAGGGCTGGATCAGCGTGACCCTCGACCAGCAGCTCTATCTGCAGGGATTCCTGCCGGTGGCGCAGTGCGTCCTCTCCGCCAAATATGGCTTCGCCGGCCTCTACGTGAACACCGGCGCGGGTGTCGTCACACCCGACACGATCAAGGCTCTTGTGCCCCTCATCGAGAAGGGCATCCGCTGACATGGAGCGGCCCGGCCAGGCCGGGCCGCTCTTGCTTTGGGGTTACCGATGAAGCTCTACCGCCAGTTCGAGACTCAAGAAGAGCTCGACGCCGCGTACAATCCGACCGTCATCCGGCCGGACAGCGCCGGCTTCTTCGAGCGCTGGGCCGATGCCAGCGAGCGCGCCTGCCGCGAGCTTTCCTGCCGGCTCGACGTCCGCTACGGACCCACCCGCGCGGAGCATCTCGACATCTTTCCTGCCGGGGCCGGCGCGCCCGTCCACATGTTCGTGCACGGCGGCTACTGGCGCCGCTTCAGCGCGCGCGAGCACGACTTCCTGGCGCCGAGCTTCGTCACCGAAGGCGTCGCCTTCGTCAGCGTCAACTATGCGCTCTGCCCCGAGGTCACCATCGACGAGATCGTCCGCCAGGTGCGCGCCGCGGCCGCCTGGGTGCACCGCCACGCAGCGGAGTTCGGCGGGGATCCGGATCGCATCACCATCTCCGGCCACTCGGCCGGCGGCCACCTCGTCGCGACGACCCTGTCGACCGACTGGGCCGGCGCCTATGACCTGCCGCCGGACCTGCTCAAGGGCGGACTTGCCATAAGCGGCCTCTTCGACCTGGCGCCCTTCCCTTTCACCTTCCTCCAGCCCCGGCTGCAGCTGACCTGCGATCAGGTGCGCAGGAACAGCCCGATCCTCCACGTGCCGGCGTGGCCTCTATGCCCGCTCGCCCTGGCGGTCGGAGGCCGCGAGCAGGACGAGTTCAAGCGCCAGTCGAAGGACTACCTGACGGCCTGGCAGAGCAGCGGCCACGAGGGTCGCTACCTAGAGCTGGCTGACCACGATCACTTCACCGTCCTGGACGAGCTTCAGCGCCCGGGCAGCGAGCTGCGCCTGGCGCTGAACGGACTGATCCGGCGCTGAGCGCGCTCCCGGCCGTCTGATTGCCTGGGCGCACGGCGTATCAGCGGCAGCTCAGGCGTCCTGAGAGCGCGCTGACCTCGATGCGCCGGCGGCCCCGCGCCGGCCCGCAGGCTGGAGATTGGCAAGGTCATGGCGATGGGCCCGATCGACCGCATTCTCGAGACGGTTCTCTACGTCGACGATCTCGGCGCGGCGGAGCTGTTCTACAGCGAGGTGCTGGGGCTGGAGCTGGATAGCCGGAAGGCCGGGCTCTTCTGCTTCTTCCGCGTGGGGGACGGCATGCTGCTGCTCTTCGAGCCCGAGGCGTCGCAGGCCAACACGGCGATACCCGCTCACGGCACGCACGGCGCAGGGCACGCCTGCTTCGCCGTGCCCGAGCAGGAGCTCGAGGCATGGAAGAGGAAGCTCGAGGGTCAGGGGATCGCGATTGAGGCCGAGCAGGCCTGGCCGCGTGGCGGCCGGTCGTTCTATTTCCGGGACCCGGCAGGAAACAGCCTCGAGATGGCGACGCCGCGAATCTGGGGGCTGCCCGATCGACGCCGCTGAGGCGGCCGCTCCTGCCAGGTGACGATGCTCCGTTCTAGGAGGTCGCCGGACCGGAGGGCTCGCTCACGCTCAAAGGGCGTGAGCGCCCTTCCCTAAGGCCGCCAAGCTTCGTAGTCGCCGGTGGCCCGATCGCGATGGCCGCCACGTCGCTCGTGGCCGGGCGGAACGTAGGCCTGCAGCGTGCCGGACAGGTTGGGCTGATGGGGCTTCTCCCAACGCCGCTCGACGAGCGGCTCCTCGCTCGGCGACTTTTCCCTGTTGTGGTGCAGCCAGGCATTCCAGCCCGCCGGCACCATGCTGGCCTCGATCTCGCCCTTGCTGGCGTAGATTACCCACCGTCGCTCGGACTGCCAGGCACGATCACCCCGCTCGCGGAAGTAGACATTGCCGAACTCGTCCTGACCGACCCGGACGCCCTTGCGGCGGGTCAGCAGCTCGGTTCCGAGAGTGTTGTTGCGCAGCCACTTGAGCAAAGGATCCTCCGGACGCCCGCCAGCCGATGACGATCCGGACTATGGCCGAGCCCGCCTCGAAAATCCAGCAATGCCGGATTGACCATGCTCAATCGGGAGCGGCATGGGGATGGCCGGTGGATAACAGGGCGAGCCGCGAGCCCGCCGGCGCCCCACGCATGCCCCCAGCTTACCCACAAGCGGTGGATAAAAGGGACAAAAGAACAAACCATGGACTGACGGGCGAGTCCGGATCAGCTGACACTGATGCGCATATGCGACAGCTCAGGAGGAAATCGCGCGTGAAGCGAGCGAGGCGGTTGACCGCGAGCCCGGTGCAGCGCCGCGCCAGCAGGATGCCTCGCCCTCACAGCGGCCAGCGGGGGCGCCTGGCGGGCGGCGGCCCGCTGCCGCGGCGCTGCATTTGGTGTTGGAATCGTCCTGAACATCTATATATTGATCGTTGTGGCCGCCGATTGCGACCACGCCCCACCATGCCCGCCAGGGCGCGAGCCATGGTCTGTTGTCGGTTCCGACTGAGGGGACTAGACTGATGGGCGATAAGGATGAGGCTCACGTGACCCTGATCGGGAATTGTAGAGGATAATCATCCTGTCATTGCCCATCTCGTTTCCGTTGACGAACAACTCAAGAACATTCTACGCTGTTTCGAGGAGGAGAATGATGGCGCTCAGGATTGCGCGGAGGTTCACGCGAGAGGGTGAGTCACCCTTCGCGTCGATTCCGTTCCGTGTAGCGAGCAGCGAGATTCGCAATCCCGACGGGTCGGTCGTCTTCCGACTCGAGAGGGCTGAGGTGCCTGCTGCCTGGTCGCAGGTGGCGGTGGATGTCCTCGCCCAAAAGTATTTTCGAAAGGCTGGCGTTCCGACGCGCCTGCGTCCCGTCCGCGAGAAGGGCGTGCCATCATGGCTGGCGCGGCGGGTGCCCGACGAGAAGGCGCTTGCCGAGCTGCCGGAAGAGGAGCGGTTCGGCGGCGAGACCGACGCTCAGCAGGTCTTCGACCGGCTGGCCGGGACCTGGACCTATTGGGGCTGGAAGAGCGGCTATTTCGCCTCCGAGGAGGACGCCCGCGCGTTCATGGACGAGCTTCGCTACATGCTGGCGAAGCAGATGGCGGCGCCGAACTCGCCCCAGTGGTTCAATACGGGCCTGCATTGGGCCTATGGCATCGACGGCCCGGCGCAGGGTCATTTCCACGTCGACGAGGCGACGGGAGAGGTGAAGGCCTCGACCTCGGCCTATGAGCGGCCCCAGCCCCATGCCTGCTTCATTCAGAGCATCGCCGACGATCTCGTCAACGAAGGCGGGATCATGGACCTCTGGGTCCGCGAGGCACGGCTCTTCAAGTATGGATCCGGCACGGGCACGAACTTCTCGGCGCTGAGGGGCGACGGCGAGCGGCTGTCCGGTGGCGGCCGGTCGTCGGGGCTGATGAGCTTCCTCAAGATCGGCGACCGTGCCGCCGGGGCGATCAAGTCGGGTGGCACGACGCGACGTGCGGCCAAGATGGTGATCGTCAACATCGATCACCCCGACGTCGAGGCCTTCATCGACTGGAAGGTCATCGAGGAGCAGAAGGTGGCGGCGCTGGTCGCCGGCTCCAAGCTGCTCAAGCAGCATGCGCAGGCAGTGATGACGGCCTGCCATGAGTGCGATCTCTCGGGCGAGGCCCGGTTCGATCCGGCGCAGAACGCCGAGCTGCGTCGGGCGGTGCGCGAGGCGCGTCGGGCGATGCTGCCGGACGGCGCCATCCAGCAGGTCGTCCTCTACGCGAGCCAGGGCTACACGAGCATCGACATCCCGGTCTACGACACCGACTGGGACAGCGAGGCCTATGTCACGGCGGCCGGGCAGAACTCGAACAACACGGTACGGGTCACCGACGAGTTCCTGCGAGCGGTGGCCGAGGACCGGGACTGGGAGCTGTTCCGGCGTACGGACGGCAAGCCCAAGAAGACGGTCAAGGCGCGGCAGCTCTGGGAGCGTATCGCGTTCGCCGCCTGGGCCAGCGCCGATCCGGGGGTGCAGTACGACACGACGATCAACGACTGGCACACCTGCCCGAACGCGGGGCGCATCAACGCGTCCAATCCGTGCTCGGAGTACATGTTCCTCGACGACACGGCCTGCAACCTCGCCTCGCTGAACCTCATGGCATTCCTGAGCGAGGACGGCGGCTTCGCGATCGACGCCTTCGTGCACGCCGTGCGGCTGTGGACGATCGTGCTCGAGATCTCCGTGCTGATGGCGCAGTTCCCGGCCCGCAAGATCGCCGAGCTCTCCTGGCGGTACCGCACCCTCGGTCTCGGCTACGCCAATCTGGGCGGCCTCCTCATGGGCTCGGGCCTCGGCTACGACAGCAAGGCCGGGCGTGCCTACGGCGCAGCGATCACCGCGCTGATGACGGGCACATCCTATAAGGTGTCGGCCGAGATGGCCGAGGGGCTGGCGCCGTTCCCGGGCTATGCCGACAATCGCGAGGCGACGCTGCGCGTGCTTCGCAACCATCGACGCGCCGCCTGGAGCGAGACCGCCGGCTATGAGGGGCTGGGCACCCTGCCCCTGCCGCTCGATGCGGAGAGCTGCCCGGAAGCCCAGCTCGTCGCCGCGGCGAGGCGCGCCTGGGACGATGCCGTTGCTGCCGCCGAGGCGCACGGGATCCGCAACGCCCAGGTCTCGGTGATCGCACCGACGGGCACGATCGGGCTGGTGATGGATTGCGACACCACCGGGATCGAGCCGGATTTCGCGCTGGTCAAGTTCAAGAAGCTCGCCGGCGGCGGCTTCTTCAAGATCATCAACCGCGTGGTCCCGAGGGCACTCGAGAAGCTCGGCTACAGCAACGCGCAGATCGAGGAGATCGGCCGTTACGCGGTGGGTCACGGCACGCTCAAGGATGCTCCCTTCGTCAATCACGAGAGCCTGCGGGCGCGCGGGTTTGACGAGGACTCCCTGGCGCGGCTCGAGGCGGCGCTGCCGACCGCGTTCGACATCAAGTACGCGTTCAACCGCTTCACGCTGGGCGAGGCCTTCTGCAAGGAGGTGCTGGGCCTGAGCGAGGCCCAGCTCGACGAGCCCGGCTTCGAGATGCTGCGGGCGCTGGGGTTCCCCAGGGATCAGATCGAGGCCGCGAACAATTATTGCTGCGGCACGATGACGATCGAGGGCGCCCCGCACCTGAAGGTGGAGCACCTGCCCGTCTTCGACTGTGCCAATCCGTGTGGCCGCACCGGCAAGCGCTTCCTCAGCGCCTCCTCGCACATCCGGATGATGGCCGCGGCACAACCCTTCATCAGCGGTGCCATCAGCAAGACCATCAACATGCCGTCGCGCGCGACCGTGCGCGACTGCGAGGACGCCTATGTCGAGGGTTGGCGCCTCGGCCTCAAGGCGCTGGCCCTCTACCGCGACGGCTCGAAGCTGTCGCAGCCTCTGGCGTCCATGCTGGCGGCCGTCGACGATGAGGAGGACGAGGAGGAGAGGCCGCAGACCGAGAAGGTCGTCGAGGTCGCCGAGCACATCGTCGAGCGGTGGATCAACGAGCGTCGCAGGCTGCCTTCCCGCCGCAAGGGCTATACCCAAAAGGCGGTGGTCGGTGGCCACAAGGTCTATCTTCGGACCGGCGAGTACGAGGATGGCATGCTCGGTGAGATCTTCATCGACATGCACAAGGAAGGCGCTGCCTTCCGATCGCTGATGAACAGCTTCGCGATCGCGATCTCGATCGGCCTGCAATATGGCGTGCCGCTCGAGGAGTTCGTCGAGGCCTTCTCCTACACCCGGTTCGATCCGTCGGGCGTCGTCACCGGCAACGACACGATCAAGATGGCCACATCGGTGCTCGACTACATCTTTCGCGAGCTCGCCATCTCCTATCTCGGACGCACCGACCTCGCCAATGTGGAGCCCGCCGAGCTGCGCCACGACGCGCTCGGTGGTGGCACCAAGGAAGGCGATCTCGGTCGAGAGGTGGCCCATCTCGCCTCGTCCGGTTTCGTTCGCGGCAATCTCCGCCTCCTCGCGGGCGGTGCGGGTCGCGAGACGACATCCGGTGAATGGAGATCAGGTGCGACCATGGGGTCGGCGGCCGTCGCCGACCGCACAGCGCGCCACACGGACAGCCGTGCCGAGCAGGTGCAGATCGCCCGCCTTAAAGGCTATGTGGGTGACCCCTGCCCGTCTTGCGGCAACTTTACGCTGGTGCGGAATGGCACCTGCCTGAAATGCGACACCTGCGGCTCAACCACTGGTTGCAGCTAGGGTGCGCATAGCGTCCCGTCGGGCAAGCGGGACGTTTCTTTCCTTGTATTCTCCTCCATGATTGAGGCCCGGGGCTCGCCCCGGGCCTTCTTTCTTGCTTGCAGGCCGTGACGCCAGCCAGGCGACGACGGCCCGAGCCGGCGGTCGCCTTCCCGGTATGCCAGTCCCGACATCTCTTCGGCGAAGCGCCCACGCGTCTTCAGCGAAGCGCCCACGCGCCATCCCCACTTATCCACAGACTGTGAGAAAGCCCGCTCCTCAGCGTTCTACTCAGCGGGGATCATATCCGCATCAGCCTCCCGCCCCTCGACAGCGGTGTCCGTCGATCCGGCGAAGGCGCCGGGCCGTGAAACCTGTGGAAAATGATGGGAAATGATGGTCGCATCAGAAGGTGTCAGTCGGTGCCGCCGCGGGATAAGGCCCCTCCGGAGCCCCATCCCAGGGCATGGCGCCCGCCAACGCGCGGCCTGCGCCGATGCTGGGCGATGCCCAGCTCATCAAGCGGCGAGCAGGGTCGGTCGGGGAGCTGAGGCTATTCTCTGAGACCGCCCGTCGGATCGGGAGGACGGGCGCCAGCGGCCCTGAGCCAGGGTGAGCTCAGGTCACGAAGAGCTTGCGCGGAAAGCTGGTCAGCCGCTCGATGCCGTCGCGGGTGACGGCGATCGTCTCCGACATGCCGAAGCCGCGTGCCAGGACATAGGTGTGGAAGGTCATACCCTCCTCGAAGCGCCAGTCGCAGCCCGGCGCCGCCTCGAGCGGCTCGCCGCCCGAGGGCTGGAGGAGGAGGCCCACCGAATAGAAGGTCTTGTTGGTATAGGTGTCGCGCAGCCCTGCGCTCAGCACCCCGTCGCGGTAGATCGCATCGGGGACCGCTGCGGGAACGCCGGGCCGGACCTCGGCCAGGGCGCTGTCTGCAGGTGGCATCGAGCTAGTAGGCCTCGACATCGCGACAGACGACGGTGGACTCCCCCTTCGGCCGGGATGATGGCGAGCTGGAAGCTCGTGTAGCCGTGGCTGAAGAAGCCGGTCACCTAGGTCGCGCTCTCGGGCTCGAAGGCCAGCAGCCCGTCGAGCCTCTTGTCGCGCAACGCAGCCTGGACACGCGACAGACGCCAGGCGTGCTGGGCTCGGACTTCATCCGGGCAGCTCGCCTTGAAGGCCTGCCCGAGTGACGGGTCATCCGCCACCACGCCCTGCCCAACTGGCTGGCGCCGGCCATCGCCGTCATCTCGCTCGACATCGGTGACGTCGGTCCTGCGACCGGCTTAAGCGCCGGTCATCCGATGAGCCGGGCAATGCCGGGCGGGTCGGGAAAGGGCTCAAGAAGCCTCCCCTGGCGTAGCCGATCCGGCACCGGCTGCGCAGATGCCGTAGGGACCCTCGTGCATGATCGCGAGGAGGCGGCGGAATGGTTTGATCGTCGCCAACTCGGGACGGTAGACCACGCCTGCCTCGAGCTGCCATCCGTCCAGCTGCAGCTCGAGAGGCACGAGATCGCGTTGGGTCGCCTCCAGCATCAGATCGTCCGAGAGGATGCCGACGAGGTCCGAGTTGGACATCACGCCGAGCACCGTCATCAGGGAAGACGATTTGAGAATGATCGTCGGTGGCTCCAGGTCGAGCGCCTCGAAGTATCGGGAGAGCAGATTCTCCAGCCGGTAATCGGCGCTGTAGCCCGCCCATTGAAAGGCCAGCAGGTTCGACCAGGTGACCGCGGGCAGCCGGGTCAGCGGATGGCCGGCCCTGACCCAGGGCCGCCGCTCCGTGCGCCAGACCCGATCCACCCGGAATTCGGGGGGAACCGAGACATCGCGGACGTCGCTCACCATGAGGTCTAGATCGCCGTTGCTGAGCATCGGCAACAAGACGTCGGTGATGCCGCCGGTGACCTCAATGCCGAGCTTCGGAAATTCTCGGTGGAGCTGGCTCAGGGCAATCGGAATCTGCCGCCAGCTCCAGGCAAGGCCGGCGCCAATGCTGATCCGGCCGCCGGTGCCTTTAACCAGCCCGCCCAGTTCCAGCTCCGCATAGCGCGCCTCGCGCTCCATCCGGGTGATCCGAAGCCAGAGCATCCGGCCGGCTTTGGTAGGCGTCATGCCCCGCGCGGTGCGCTCGAAGAGATCGACCCCCAGATCGCGCTCGAGCTGTTGGAGGCTCTTGGATAGCGCTGGCTGGGAAATTCCAATCTGCTCGGCCGCATGCCGCTGGCCACCGCAGACATAGACCGCGCGGAAGTGCTCGAACTGGCGGGAGAACAGCTGGTGCATTCGAGGTCAGCCTGCGGTGAACTATATGAGCTCAGGTTATCACCAATGGCACGTTTGATATTGGATGGTTTTCCCCGCGGTCGGTAGCCTTTCCCTTGCGGAGTCGCCGGGATGCGCTCTGCCAAGCCCGTGTGGAGGTGCAGGTGAAGGCCGTTTTCGTTCTCTTCGATTCGCTGAACCGGCTCGCGCTCGAAGCCTACGGCGGCTCGATGGTCGAGACGCCGAACTTCAACCGCTTCGCCGCACGCGCGGTGACGTTCGACCGGCATTATGTCGGCAGCCTGCCCTGTATGCCCGCCCGGCGCGATCTGCATACCGGCCGGCTGGGGTTCCTCCACAGAAGCTGGGGGCCGCTCGAGCCCTATGACCGCTCCTTTGCGGCGATCCTGAAGGGTCGGGGTGTGTACACCCACCTGGTCAGCGACCACTTCCACTACTTCGAGGACGGCGGGGCGGGGTATCATACGAAGTTCAGCTCTTGGGACTTTCAGCGAGGTCAGGAATACGACCCCTGGAAGGCGATGGTGCAGCCGCCCGTCGAGCGATTCCGGGAGAAGTTCTCGCAGAAGCACTACGACGCGGAGCGCCATCCGCGGCGGCTACACCATATGGTGAACCTGGAGCTGGCGGGGGACGAGGAGGCGTTGCCGGGGCCCAAGAGCTTCGCCTCGGCGCTGGAGTTCCTCGAGGCGAATCACGCGGCGGACGACTGGTTCCTGCAGCTGGAGCTGTTCGACCCGCACGAGCCGTTCCATGCGCCGGAGCGATTCCGGAGGCCGGGGGACAGCGATTACGTGGGGCCGGTGCTCGACTGGCCGGATTACGAGCGGGTGACGGAGAGCGCGGAGGAGATCCGGGAGATCCGGTCGAACTACGCCGCACTGCTCAGGATGTGCGACGCGTATTTCGGGCGGCTGCTGGATTTCTTCGACCGGCATGATCTGTGGCGCGATACGGCGCTGATCCTGTCGACGGATCACGGCTTCCTGCTGGCCGAGCACGAATGGTGGGGCAAGTGCCGGATGCCGTACTACGAGGAGGTCACGCATATCCCGCTGATGATCTACCACCCGGTGGCGGCAGATCGCGGCGGCAGCCGGTGCGGGGCGTTGACCCAGACGCCCGACCTGATGCCGACCTTCCTCGACCTCTTCGGCTGCGCGCCGCCGGCGGAGGTGCGCGGCCAGTCGCTCCTGCCGTTGGTGCGGGGCGAGACCCCGGAGGATCGCATCGTCGCCTTCGGCGTCTTCGGGGGGCCGATCGGGGTGACGGACGGGCGGCATGTGATGTTCCACTATCCGCCCGACACCACGGCCGCCGGCCTGCACGAATACACGCTGAATCCGCAGCACATGCTGGAGCCCTTCACCGCCAAGGAGCTCCGGACGGCGGAGCTCGGACCCGCCTTCGATTTCACCCAGGGCATCCGGCTCTTGAGGATCGACGCGCAGAAGGACGCCAAGCGCGTGCCGATGCATGACGGGCAGACTTTCCAGGATCCGGGCTTCGCGCTCTTTGATCTGGAGCTCGATCCGCGGCAGGAGCGGCCGATCCGTGACGCCGAGGTCGAGGCGCGCCTCTACGGCGGGCTGATGGCCACGCTGCGGTCGCTCGACACGCCGCGCGAGGCCTTTCACTGGTACGCGCTCGAAGAAGCCGGCCTGAGGGGCCCGCAAGGGTTCGGGGCACCATAGGGAGGGAATGAAGATGACGTTCGGCAGTTGCCTGAAGCTTGCAGGCGTCGCCACGGCGGCAATCCTGCTCACCGCAACGCAGTCGATGGCGGAGTTTCCTGCGCGCAAGGTGCAAGTCTACTATCCCTGGGCCGCCGGCACACCAACCTACGGCGTGAGCCAGCTCATCGCCGAGGGGATGGCGAAGAAGCTCGGCGTTTCGGTACCGGTGGTGGCGGAGCCCGGCGCCGGCGGGGTGAAGGCGTTCAAGATGTTCCTGAACCAGCCGGCCGACGGCTATTCCGTCGTCGACGGCTATGTGGCGCCGCTCGTCCTCTCGCCGATATTCGGCAAGGCGAAATGGGGCTGCGACGATTTCGTGCCGCTCTATTCGGCGACCTCGAACGCCTTCGCCATCGCCATCCGACCGGATGAGACGCGCTGGACCGACTTCAAATCCTTCGTTGCCTACCTGAAGGCGCATCCGGGCAAGACGGCCTATAATGGCAACGGCCTGTCCCTGCCGCATATGGTCGCCGCGAAGGTCCTGAGGCAGCTCGATATCGTGTCGCGGCCGGTGCCCTATGACGATCTGGCGCTCGGCATGAAGGACTTGCGCAACGGCACGCTCGACTGGCTGATCGTCAACCCGGGCGTCTACAAGGCCAACAAGGACCACCTGAAGATCCTGGTCACGCTGAGCAACCTGAAATCGGTGCAGGATGCCTATGGCGGCGCACCGCGGCCGCAGGATTTCGGCATCGACCTCGGGGTCAGCGGGCTGACCCCGATGGGGTGGGATTGGTGGCTGGTGAAGAAGGGCACGCCGGCGCCGGAGCTCGCCGCACTGCGCAACGCGATGCACGATGCGCTGCAGGACCCCGACATCCGCAAGCGTATCCTGGCCACCGGCTTCGTGCCGACCGACTACGCGCCCGACGACTACTCCAAGGTCTGCAATGAGGTGCGCAGCCAACTCGACTCGGCCCATGGCGCGATCGCCTGGGAGAAGAAGCAGCTGCAGGCGCTCAACCAATAGCGTGACGCGGTCGAGGAGCGAGGAGCCCATGCAATCGGAAGAGGCCGAGGGGCGTATCGGCAAGACGTTGGCCCTCATGGGCTTCCTCGTCGTCTGCGCTGTGATCTGGTGGCAGTGCCGCACTGATCTCGTGGCCCAGGACGCGGCGAGCGGGGGGGCGCAATACAACGCCGCCTTCGTGCCCGAGCTTCTGGCCACGCTGATGGCGCTCCTCTGCCTCGCCCAGCTCGTCCGCATCTGGTGGCTGCCGGCCCTGCCGCCCTCCCCGCCCATGGCGGGGGACGAGGAGGCGCTGCCGCCGCCCGAGCGCTGGCGTGGCGGCAGGGCCCTGCTCTTCGCCCTGCTGCTGATTGGGTACACGGCGAGCCTGTCGTTCCTCGGCTACTATATTGCGACGACGCTTCTCCTCGCCGGCTTCGCGGTGACCCTCGACGTGCGCCATCCGGTGGCGCTGGTCTGCGTCTCGCTCCTGATAACGTTGGCGGCGGGCTTCGTGTTCGGCCACTTCCTCAACGTCGTCCTGCCGCCCGGCTTCCTAGAGATCGAGCCGTGGTAGGGCCGGCAGGCACAACCATCTCGGAGGCCCGTGCATGACGCTCGTGCCGCTCATGGACGGCTTCCAGCTCTTTCTGACCGCCCAGACGCTCCTCGCCATCGGCGCCGGCACGCTGGTGGGGCTGCTGATCGGGGTGCTGCCGGGGCTCGGCCCGCTGATGGGGATCATCCTGCTGCTGCCGCTCGCCTATCACATGGCGCCGGTCGCGGGGATGGGGCTCCTCATCTCGATCTTCGTCGCCGGCTCCTGCGGCGGAGCGATCACCGCGATCATGGTACGCATCCCGGGCACGCCGCTGGCCGCGGCGACGCTGCTCGACGGCTATCCGATGATGAAGCGGGGGCTTGCGAAGGAGGCGATCGGCCTCGCCGTCGCCGCCTCCGCCATGGGCGGCATCCTGGGCGGGCTCATGCTGATCTTCCTTGCCCCTGTCCTCGCCGATGTCGCCATCAACTTCGCGCCGCCCGAGTATTTCGCGCTGACCCTCACCGGCCTGCTCATCATCGCTGTCGTCTCGCAGGAAGCGACGGTGAAAGGGCTGATGACGGGCGTGCTGGGCCTGATCCTCTCGACCGTCGGCTACGACCAGTTCGCCGACGTGAACCGCTTCACCTTCGGGCTCGACGGGCTCCTGGGCGGGATCAACCTCGTGGCGATGGTGGTCGGCATCTTCGCCGTCTCCGAGATCATCGAGCAGATCCTCCAGGGCGGCTATTCGACAGAGCCCGAGGTGAAGCTCGTCATGCCCTCCTTCGCCTCCTCGATCCAGACGCTGAGGCACTGGCGTAACCTGATCCGCTCCAGCGTCATCGGCACCGCCCTCGGCGCCCTGCCCGGAATCGGCGGCGGGATCGCGGCCTTCGCCTCCTACGCGATCGCGAAATCCTCCTCGCCCCGGCCGGAGGAGTTCGGCACCGGCATCCCCGACGGGGTGGTGGCCACCGAGTCCGCCAACAACGCGACCGTCGGCGGCACGCTGATCCCGACGCTGGCGCTCGGCATCCCGGGCGACGCGTCGAGCGCGGTGCTGATGGGAGCGCTGATCCTGCTGGGCTTCTTCCCGGGCCCGGGGCTCTTCGAGAAGCATCAGGACGTGGTGGGCGGCATCTTCTGGGCCTACATGGCGGCCAATGTCTGCCTGTTCCTGCTCGGCATCCTGCTGACGCCGGTCTTCGTCGCCTGCATCAAGCTGAAACGGAAGTACCTTCTGCCCTTCATCCTGATCCTCTGCATCCTCGGGGTCTATTCGCTCGAATCCTCGGTCTTCGACCTCTGGGTGATGCTGGCCTTCGGCTTCGTCGGCTACGGGCTGCGCCGCTACGGCTATCCGTTGCCACCGATCGTCATCGGCCTGGTGCTCGGGCCGATCTGCGAGGGCAACTTCCGCCGCTCGCTTGTGATGTCGGGCGGGCATTATTCCTTCTTCTTCGACCGCCCCATCTCTGCCTCGATCTTGGCCGTGAACATCGCGCTGGTGATCTGGATGGCCATCCCGAGCCAGGCCAAGTCCCAAGCATTGCGCAAGCTCCGAGCTGGGCACCGCCAAGCCCTGACCGTTGCTCCGGCCCCTCCTTGAGGTGAGCGGCCTCCGCCCTCGGGCCGTGCCGATTGGACAGGGGAACTGCCTCTGCCGGATCATCCAACAGGTGGGCCCACAGAGCGCATGGCCCCGGTTTCGCTCGGCGCCGCTGCTATCCAACGACAGCCGGATCCCGGGACCGAACAGATAGGGTCTTTCTGGGTCGTCCTTCGTAGGCCTGGCGCGATCGATCATGGAGGCTGTTGGTCAAAGTCCAGGGCGGCGACCTGTTGCGCGACGGACCTGCTCGTCTCGATCATCGTGCCAAGGGCCTGCCCTCAGGGTCTCGCGCCAACAGGTCTTCCCGTTCCCGCCGGGATCGGCCGATCCTGCGGCGGGCCTCGGCCAGAACTTCCGGTCGGCTGGAACGCGGCAGGCCGGCATCGAACGGCGGCGCCGGCGCATATTCGAGCGTGAGCTGGATCGTTTCCGCCTCCTCCCGCCCCAGCAGCTCGGCGATGACCGCAAGGCCGAAGTCTATTCCCGAGGTAACACCTCCCGCCGTGATCAGATTGCCGTCGCGCACCACCCGGTCCTCGACAGGAATCGCCCCAAGCCGCTCCAGCAGGTCGAGCGCATTCCAATGCGTCGTCGCGCGCCGCCCGGCCAAAAGCCCGGCACGGCCGAGCAGAAGCGCGCCTGTGCAGACCGAGGTGACGAAACGCGCCGTCCTGGCCTTGGCGCGGAGGAAGGCGAGCACCTCCTCATCGGTCAGAAGCGGGTTCACACCGCCTCCGCCCGGCACGCAGAGCACGTCGAAATCCGGCGCCTCGGAAAACGTCACATCGGGCTTGAGCCACAGCCCGGTCGAGGATCGCAAGGGGCTGCAATCCTTCCAGACCAGCTGCACTTGGGTATCCGGAGCCGAGGCGAACACCTCGTAGGGCCCGGCCATGTCGAGCTGCTGGATGCCGGGAAAGCAGAGAATGCCGAAGCGAAGGGTCACAACCGTCTCCTCTCTTGACGGGAGGATCCTGACACGAAACGATCTGGCCGGATGGCCAATCACCCCACGTTTCCTGCCAAACCGATGACACGACGGATTGAGATCCTCGCCTTTCCCGATGTCCAGCTGCTCGACGCGACCGGGCCGGCCCAGGTTTTCTCTTCGGCGACCGAGCTTGCCGGCAGGTCCGGGCCGCCACTTTACGATATCGCGCTCGTGGCCGAAGAGGGCGAGGTTACGAGCAGCTCAGGCGTCGCGCTGCGCTGCCGGCCGCTGTCGACGATCGGCCCTGCGCCCGATACGGCAATCGTGGCAGGCGGCAGAGGGGTCAACGCTGCCTGCCGGCGCCCTGCCCTCATCGACTGGGCCTGCCGCCGGGCGGCCGAGACGCGGCGCATGGCCTCGGTGTGCAGCGGGGCCTTCGTCCTGGCGGAGGCGGGGCTTCTCGATGGCCGGCGCGCGGTCACGCACTGGAACCGCTGCGCCGAGTTCGCGGCACGTTTCCCGCGCGTCCATCTGGAGCCCGATCCGATCTTCCTGCGCGACGGCCCGATCTGGACCTCGGCCGGCGTCACCGCCGGGATCGACCTCGCCCTCGCGATGGTCGAGGAGGATCATGGCCGCGCGCTGGCGCTCGCCGTCGCGCGGGAGTTGGTGGTGTTTCTCAAGCGCCCGGGCGGACAATCCCAGTTCAGCACGCATCTGGGCTTGCAGATCGCCGACGGCCGTTTCTCGGATCTCCACGCCTGGATCGGCGCAGACCTGACCCGCCGCCTGACGCTTGCCGCTCTCGCGGACCAGGCGGGGATGAGCGAGCGTTCCTTCGCACGCCATTACCGCCTGCGGACGGGCCACACCCCGGCCGAAGGGGTCGAGCTCATCCGGCTGGAGCACGCGAAAGGGCTTTTGGAGGCTGGCGCCTCGGTCTCGGAAACAGCACGACGTTGCGGTTTCGGCGCGTCCGAGACGATGCGGCGCGCGTTCCTTCGGCGGCTGGGTGTCGGACCGAAAGAGTGGCGCGATCGCTTTCGCGGATGAGCCGGACAGGGGCCGGTCCGCAGCAACGGATAGCGCCCTCCACCATCCGGTGATCGCGTTCTACGAGCGCCCGCATGACAGCCTTGATCAGCGTCTCGCTGACGGCGCGGATGAATGGCTGCTAGTCTCCACGGGACCGTCCATGTGCCGGCTCAAGGCGGCACGACTGGGTTGCAGGCCACCGTGGTTCTTGGCGCGCCAATCAGATCATCGGTGCCGTGATTGCCGGATGATCCGCTGCCTGACTGTGCTGATCTTCATCTCTGTGCCAACACCTATGCCCACAGAGTGGATGGGGGTGTCATGGGAGACCGCCCTAGATTCGCGGGAAGCCAATCTCTATGAACAGCTACAGGCACGTGGCTGAGGTTTCCAGCGCGCCCTGCCCCCGCAAGTCGCGCAGCTCAGCTGGACACATCCATCCCTCAAGCAGCAACCACGCCACGATGTCTCGTGGGCCCTGACGTCGGACACTACGGGGTGAGCGCTCGCTGAACCTTCAGCGGATTGTATCTGATGAGGCCGCGCGATGCCTGCACCAGGCCTTCCCTGGCCAGAGAGCGCATGACCGGGCCCACACTGTTCCGCGACAGCCCTGCCATCTCCGCTATCTCGCTCTGCATGCAAGGCAGGTCGATCAACTCGTCCTTCTCGCACAGCGCTCCCGCCAGCCGGTGGAGGGTGGCCAAAATTCTGTTGCGCAGATCGCCCTGGGTCAGCGTCGCGGCCAGCATCAGCGCATTGTCCAGGTGAGACACGGTGAGCTGTGCGACGCGACGCCAGGCGCTCGGGTCCTCTGCTGCTAGTCCTTCCATCTGCAGCGCCGGCAGATGAAGCACCTGTGCTTTCGTCCGCGCATGAACCTGGGCGCGGCGTGGGGAGCCGGTGATGGTCGCCGCCTCGCCGACCCACCAGCCGGCTCGGCCGACGAACGCCAGGAAGGGAGGGAAATGGCTGGAGCCGAGCAGGACGTCGACGAAGCCAGCGGTGAGACCGAAGATCCCGCCCGGCGGATCGTCGAGGCGGTAGAGGTTGTCGCCGATCGCGTAGCTGCGCAGCTCGCACCGCGCCAGAACTCTGTCGCGGAACTCCGATGGCTGCCGTGACAGCCATCCCAGCTCCGAGGCCTGTCGTCTAGCTTCGGCAAGCGCCGACAAAGTTATCTCCCTTGTGCACAATCCTGTGCTTTCGATTCGCCGGTCATAGGCTATCGAGGCAGGTGGATCGAGTCGCTGCTGCGCCGTCGCTTGCTGAGCGCGGCTCCTCAATGGGTCGATCGTACGGCCCGATACGGGAGGAGGCACTCATGAAGAGGCCATTCGTGTTTCCGGCCGTGCTGGGACCGGCCCACTGCGGCGTGGTCGGCATCGGCGAGGACAGTGGCACACCGGTCGCCGAAAGCTACGATCCGCCGTTCCCCTTCGCGGGAACGATCGACCGCGTAGCGATCGACCTCAACTAGGATCGAGAGCTGGCGGAGGAAGGTCGGATGATCTGGACGTCGCGGCTGTGCCACCTGCTCCTCGCGTCGCTCGGCCTCGCGGCGTTGGCTTCCTCCGACAGCCTCGCCCAAGAGCCGGTCGCGGAGACGCCGAGCGAAGCCGAGGCCCCCGTCGGCCGCGGGGGCGATTTCGGCAGCGGGCTGCTCTCGGGGCCGCGCTGGTCGCCCGAACCGCTGACCGGCGGCTGGTTCGGCGCACGGTCGTGGCTGGCCGACCATGGGGTAACGATCGGCATCAACATCGTCGACACCGTCCAGGGCGTGGTCGGTGGCGGCAGCGACAGAAAATGGCAGAACGGCGGGTCCATCTACCTCGAGTCGCAGTTCAGCAGCGAACGGGCCGGCCTCTGGCCGGCCGGCTTTCTCGACTTCCGCCTCGAACGGCAATACGGGGGATTCGTCAACAAGGAGGCGGGTTCCTTTCCCGCCGTCAACATGATCGGCCTGTCTCCGGAGCCGGACGACAACTCGTTCGTCATCAGCAAGCTGATGGCGACGCAGTTCGTGACCGAGTGGCTCGGGTTCTTCGTCGGGCGGTTCGACACGCTGGACGGTGACACCAACAACCTGGTGAGCGGGCGTGGGCGCACGGGGTTCCTCAGCCCCCAGCTGGCATTCTCGCCAAACAGCGTTCTTACGACGCCCTATATCCTGAACGGCGTTGGCGCAATTGCCTTTACACCCAATCCGTTCATGGACCGGCCGGCGACGCTCAACGTCGTGTTCGCCGACCCGCAGGTCGATCCCACCGAGTTGGGCCTCGACAGCAATTTCTTCGATGAGCAATACTATGCGATCGAGTGGCGCTTTCCTACGCGCTTCTTCGGCTTGCCCGGCAGCCAGAACGCGAGCTACAACTACAATACGAAGGAATTTCTCAAGCTCGATGATCTGACGAAGTCCTTTATCACAGGCAACAGATCGGCCAACAGTGGTGCCAGCGTCGTCGCTTACAATTTTCATCAGTACGTCTACGTGGAACCGGGGCAAGACACCGCCGCCGTCGGCTACGACGCGGATCAGGAGAAGCTTCAGGGTGTCGGCGTCTTCGGTCGCGTCGGCTACTCGGACGGCGACGTGAACCCATTCGAGTGGACATTCGCCCTTGGCGTGGCCGGACGCGGAATCATCCCGACCCGCGACGACGACACCTTTGGCGCCGCGCCCTACTTCGGCAAGATCTCCCGCGATTTCAGCGACATTAGCGACCGCCTCAACAAGAATTACTGGGGGTTCGAGGCCTACTACAACATTGCCGTCACCCCGTGGCTGCACCTGACGCCGGACTTTCAGGTGACCGAGCCGTTCCTGGACAATGTCGACACCGCCTACACCCTCGGCCTTCGTGTAAAGCTCGACCTGTGAGGATGAGTGAAGCCGCACGGAGGAGGTCGGACCAAACGCGATCGCTGAGAAGAAGCGCAACCCGTAGCTGCAGTTTCTCGCCTATTGCTGGGGGCCGGCTCGCGTTCTTGCTCAGCGCTGTAAACAAGAGCATTCTCACCTGTTAAGGAGCCACCGCGATGATGCTCCAATTCGACCGTGCGAAGAGCCTACCCGGTCGCGCATGTTGCGGTTGGGCCCGGGTGCGCGACCTGTCCTGCGGGCGCCCCCAGCGGCGACACGACGACAGCTCCGACCCCCATCAAGCTCGGGGGAAGACGGTTCGCCCGCTATTGTCCGCGGCCTGCCATCGAAGGGCACCTGGAGACGAACGACGTCCGACGAAGGCCCGTGTTGGCGGTGTCGGACGTTCCTGAGGGCGGTGCAGACGGCACCACGCCTCCGAAGCCCACTCACTTGGGAAGGATCGGTTCAACCTTGGGATAAGCTGCTGCACCGGCCAATCCCGATGCAAAGAACGGAACCGTCCATGATTGGGAGACTATCGATGAATTGGGCCGACCCTGCTCATCTTTTGTGTATTGGCCTTCTTGGTGCCGGAGCCGCTTTCCCGGCGATGGCTCAGACAGCAGAAGACAATGTTCCGAAGAATCCGCTGAAGGAAGCCTATTTCGGAGAGGAGCACGTTCACACCGGGGTTTCCATGGACGCCTTCATCGCGGGCAACAGGCTGACACCCGACGACGCCTATCGGTTCGCCGAGGGTGAGGAGATCATGGTTAACGGCAGCCTGCACAAGATCAAGCGCCCGCTCGACTTCGTGGCCGTCACCGACCATTCCGAGTTCATGGGCGAAGCCTACAGCCTGATGAACGCGGGGGCGCCGGGCCATGACGACGAGGTGGCCGTGGCATTCCGGACGGCGCCGGATCTGAAGACGGCCTTGCAGCTTTACGGCAAGTATGTGCTGACGCCGCTCGCGGGCGGCGGCGATCCTCATCCGCCGTTCTTCCAGGGCGAGGAGGCGATCAAGACCACCTGGCGGAAGAACTTCGAGGCCACCGAGAAGCACTACAAACCCGGCGTCTTCACCACCATCCATGCCTATGAGTGGACCTCGGCGCCGGGCGGATCGAACCAGCATCGCAATGTCTTCTTCCGTGACACCAACGTCCCTGACGCGCCGTTCTCGGCCAACGAAGGCGACGACCCAGAGCAGCTTTGGGCCTGGATGCAGGCCCAGCGCGATGACGGCAAGAAGGTCTTCGCGATCCCGCACAACTCGAACGAGTCAAAGGGACTGCTGTTCGCCGAGGCCAGCCTGACCGGTGTGCCGATCGACAAGGACTATGCCGAGAGGCGCGCCAGCATGGAGCCGCTGATCGAGATCATGCAGGTCAAGGGCAACTCGGAGGTCGTTCCGAATTTCTGGCCGAACGACGAGTTCGCCGACTTCGAGAATGCTGTCAGCATCCAGAAATTCAGCGGCCGCGGCTTCGTGAAAGAGAACTTCGTCCGCTACGGTCTGGGCCGCGGGATCAAGTATCATGCCCAGCTCGGGGCCAACCCGTTCAAATACGGTTTCGTCGGCGGCACCGACAACCACAACGGCACGCCCAGCAACGTCGAGGAGGACAACTACGCGGTTGGCAGCCACGGCTATGCCGATCAGACGGCGGAAATTCGTTCGACCTCGATGCTGGAAGGCGAGATGCGGATTGCCGATGCGAACCCGGGCGCGATCACCGGGGTCTGGGCCGTTTCGAACACCCGCGGCGCGATCTGGGATTCCATGTTGGCCAAGGAAACGTTCGCCACCAGTGGCCCGCGCATGAAGGTGCGGTTCTTCGCGGGGCAGGGTTTTGCCGATCACTACGACAGCTACGACGCGATGGTCACCGACGGCTACGCCAAGGGCGTCCCCATGGGTGGCGACTACAAGGGCACCGAGGCACCTCAATTCCTCGTCTGGGCGATGAAGGACCCGATCGCGCCGAACCTCGACCGGATCCAGATCATCAAGGGCTGGTACGAGAACGGCGAGATGAAGGACAAGGTCTACAACGTCGCAGCCTCGGGCGACCGGCTTAAGGCAGATGGCAGCGTCACGCCGATCGATGCTCCGATCGACCTGGCGACCGGTCAGTTCAACACCGAGAAGGGCGATCCCGAGTTGATGACCGTCTGGAGCGACCCTGAGTGGGATCCCAATCAGGAGGCCTACTACTATGCCCGTGTGCTGCAGCTGCCGACCGCGCGTTGGACCCTCTATGACGAGCTGCGCGCCGGGGTGACATATCCCGACGACGTCAAGCGCCAGATCGTCGAGCGGGCCTGGGCCTCGCCGATCTGGCACGAGGTGAACTGAAGCATCGGATGCTGAAGCACATCGTCAAGGAGCCCCTCTTCCACTTCCTTGTGCTGGGGGGACTGCTGTTCGCCGCCTGGTCCTGGGTCGGGCCCGAAAGGATGCCCGGGCCCGGCAGGGACGTGATCGTTCTGGACCAGGCCCGGCTCGACCACCTCAAGACGCTGTGGAAGGCGCAGTGGAAACGCGAGCCGGCGCCCGAAGACCTGGTGGCGATCATAGACCGGGATCTGCGACAGGAGGTCTTCTACCGAGAGGCCCTGCGCATGGGGCTCGACCGTCAGGACGAGATCATTCGCACCCGGCTGGCGCAGAAGATGGAGGCGGTGACGAGCGACCTCAGCACCTTGATGGAGCCGCCCACCGAAGAACGGCTGCGCGCATTCTACCTCGAGCGCGCCGATCTCTTCACCCTGCCGCCGGCCTTCGCCTTCAGGCAGGTTCTGTTCCTGCCGTCGGAAGCGGCTGGCGACCGGCTCGACGTGACCCTCGCTGGCCTGCGGTCGGACGGCCCGGTGCCGCCGGACCGGGTCAACAAGCTCGCGGTGCCGCTCGACTGGCCGCTGACCACGGCCCCGCAGCTCGATAACGCGTTCGGTGGTGGTTTCGCAGAGGCGTTGGCCGATTTGCCGGTCGGTGCATGGTCCGGGCCGGTCCGCTCGGGACTGGGCCTGCACCTGGTGCAGGTGACCGAAAGTCGGCCAACGCGGCTGGCGGCGTTCGAGGAGGTCCGCGACCTGGTTGCCCGTCAATACGAGTACTACTCGGTCCTCGAGGCGCAGAAGCGGATGTTCGGGGAACTGCTCGACAGATACCAGGTTCAATTCAGCGCGGTCGGCGTCCCCGACAAGGTGCTGCAGAAATATGCTCGACCATGATCCAGCACCTTCTCGCCGCCATCATGCTGGGCCTGCTGGCGCTGACCGCGCCGGCACAGGCTCATGAGATCCGTCCGGCTTTCCTGCAGATCGACGAACGCGCGCCGCAGCGCTACCAACTCTTGTGGAAGGTCCCCACCAGGGACGGGATGGTGCCCGATATCCGCCCCGCGTTCGGGCCCGGCTTCACGCTGAAACAGCAGCCGGGCCAAACCATCGTGGGTGGCTTCGTGATCTTCCGCTTCAGCCTGACCGGGGAGACCGCGCTGCCGGGCACCACGCTGCGGGTCGACAATCTCGACAAGACCACGATGGACGCGTTGGTCAATATCGCGCTGCTCGACGGGTCGCATTTCAGCTTCCTGCTGCAGCCGAGGGAGAACGCGGTACAGATTCCTGCCGCGCCCTCGGCCTGGCGCGTGGTCCAGACCTACACGCGACTTGGCATCGAGCACATCTTGACCGGCCTGGACCACCTGGCCTTTGTTGCGGCGCTGATGCTGATCGTCCGCGGCTGGCCGATGCTGTTGAAGACGGTAACGGCCTTTACCGTCGCGCATTCGATCACGCTGGCCCTGGCCACGTTCGGCTATGTGTCCTTGCCGCCGCCCCCTGTCGAGGCGCTGATCGCGCTCAGCATCCTGCTGGTGGCCGCGGAGGCGATCAACCTTCGCAGAGGCAGGACGAGCCTCGCAACACGCTGGCCATGGATTGTCGCCTTCGCCTTCGGGCTACTGCACGGGTTCGGTTTCGCCGGCGCATTGAGAGAGATCGGTCTGCCGCAAGGCGACGTGCCCCTCGCGCTGCTGTTCTTCAACCTCGGCGTGGAACTGGGCCAGCTGATGTTCATCGCGCCGATTCTCGCCCTCATCGCGCTTGCGCGCCGCGTGTTCGTGATTCCGGAAGGCGCACAGATCGGCGCGGCCTATGGGCTCGGGGCGCTCGCGACATTCTGGGTCGTCACTCGTCTGGATGGCATCTTTACGTGACCCGATACGAGCTCAACTGCTCTTGAGAATACAGACTGTACGGTCACTAAGCAGCGGCTCGGATAGCCTGTTGATTGTTCACCTGCATCGCCCGCTCATTATCGTCGCTCACGTGGATGTGGTCCGGAGGGTCGACGTCGCCCCGTTCGAACGGAACCGTGTGACCGAGCTTTCCTCGGTAAGCGCTGGTGGGAGGCACGGTGGCGGCATGATAGGAATGACTTGCCGGTGTCCCTAACATCCGACCCGGAGCACCCCATGGGGAGCGGTCAGGGACGATGCGTGGCTCGCTACGGTGTCTTCGATCCGGGCCTCGGGCAGGACGCCGGCATCAACGACGTGGTGCTCGCGTCCTGCGTCGAGGCGAAGCCACGGGCATCCGTCGATCCGGGCGCTCGAGATTTTGCGAAGACGCTCCGCCCGAGCTTGTCCCTGGCAGTGCTTGGCGCGTCCCGATTCGAGTAAGCACTTCGGGCCTCACCGGATCGCCAGCCTGCGGGCGTGCCCTGCGGATCATCGGCGCTGCCCCGCCAGTTTCGTCACGCGAGCCTGGAGACGCTTGAGAAACAGCGCGAGCCAGATCAGCAGTCCCGCCAACAGCAATGCCACGATCGCAATAAGCCAGGAGATCGTCACGACCCCCGTCCCGGGCCAGATGATCAGGATCAGACCCATCGCCGCCGCGATGCCGCCGATGGTCGTCAGCACGCTACGGTCGCTGCCCTCGAGATCGTCTCGACGTGCCGCGACGATCTGGCTGATGCCGGTGAACAACGCCCAGACACCGAACACGACGAGTAAGGTTCGGATGGAGGCGCCGGGCCAGAAGAGGAGCACCGCGCCAACTGCCACGCCAAGGAGCGCCTGCAGGAGGTTGGCGCCGCGCTCGGAAGCACGCCAGACGCCAAACAGGCCCGCCGCACCGTCCGCTAGGCAGTAGATGCCCACCAGAGCTATCAGGACGGCCAAGCTGACACTGGGCCAGATTAACGCGCAGAGGCCAAGCGCCGCGGCGAGCACGCCACGCAGCATGAAGGCCCACCACAGGTCGCCGAGCTTGCCGCTGAGGCGGCTTTGCACGCCGGCCGCAAGCGCGTGCCCACGGTCCTGGTCTTGCTTCATTCGTGCCCTCCCTTACCGAGTTCGTTGGCGCCATCAGGGATACGAGCGGCCGTGCCGATCGCTCTGGCTGTCGTCCGCTTGCGCCACTGGACATACGGGATCGACACTACCGCAGAAGCCACGATGTAGGCTGCCACGAGGGCCGCAGTCCGCGGCCCAGGGACCGCCGCGGCCACCAGTATCGCGAGCCCGACATGGCGAGTAGCGCAGGAAACAGCCAACGACGTGCGATTGTCAGGCTCCGGGCCCCCGAGGAAATGTCCGACGGCCAGCCCGCAAAACGTCAGTCCGCCCAACGTCAGGAGAGCAGGCCAGCCGGCATTGAGCAACAGGTCAAGGTGGGTCGCCAGAAGCGTGACGCCACAGAGGGTGAAGACGATCCCAACGATCGTCAGGAGACGATCTGCGAGACGTTCCCTCAAACTCGGCACAAGCCAGCCCAGGAGCATGCCCAACACGAGCGGTCCGAGAAAGGACTGGGCGACAACAGTCGCCACATCGATCGGGTGGAGCTGGGCGGTCCGGCCATACAAGGGTGCCAGGACCGCTAGCCAAGCGGGTACGGTGACGATGGCGAGCAGTGAAGATGTCACCACCAAGCTAAAAGCATAGGCGTCACTGCCCAGGTGGATGAGCTTGCGGGGCAGAAGCGGCGCGCCTGCCGAAATTGCAAGCACGAGCACCGCGACCTGGACGCCCGCCGAGAGCGCCAGTGCCTTGACGATGAGCAGCGCAACGAGCGGCATCACCACGTACATCGCAAGCAGCGATCGGAACAGCAGGCCGGGGCGGCGCCAAAGGTAGAGCAGATCCCGAAAGGTCGAATCCACTCCGATAGCAAAAATCAGGCCTGCCACCGATAGCTTAAGTACCAGAAGCAGCACCACCGTCATGGTCATAGAGCTTGGCTAATATCATGCATCAGAGCTGATCCTGGATCGGCAGGAGGCCGAGGAAGCCCGAGACGAGGCGCTTTTGGAAGCTGGCGTCTGGGTCCTCGTGATAGCGGACCTCCTTGCCGTCGATCTCCGTCACCCAGACGAGCGAGCCGTCGGCGTCCAGGATCACGTGGTAGCTGTTCTCGGGCCTCGCCGCCTCGTCCATGAACGTGGCCAGCTGCCCCGCCAGCTCCGGGCTCTCGACGTAGAGCCCGGCCTCGGTGTTGATGTCGGCCGAGCGGGGATCGAGATTGTAGCTGCCGATGAAGACGGATTGGCGATCGAACACCAGGGCCTTGGCGTGCAGCGCAGCGCGCGACCGTGCGAAGAAGAGCGACTTCCTGATCGTGCCGGGGTCGGCGCGCATCTCGTAGAGCTCCACCCCGTTCTCGACGAGCTCCTTGCGATGCTTGGCGTAGCCCGCATGGGCGGAGAGCATGTCGTTGGAGGCGAGTGAGTTGGTCAGGATCCGGACCCGGACACCGCGCTCGTGGAGGGCGGCGGCCGCCTCGACCCCGCGCTCGCGCACGACGAAATAGGCGGACTCGATGAGCAGCTCCTTCTGCACCGAGGCGAGCTTCTTGTAGAAGCCCTGGAAGATGGCGCCTCCTTTCTCGCCGCTCAGCGCCTGGGACGGATCGTTCCAGATGATCTGGCCATGCGCCCAGACGAAGTCATCGCGGACCGACGCGAGCTGGTCCTGGAGCTGGCCCACATCCTGGTCCAGCGGGTAGGGATAGCCGGCCTCCTGGATCTGCTGCCGCAGGGTGGCGGTGAAGGCCTGCAGGTCGCTCTCGTCGTACGGCCGATCGACGAGCGCGGCGATCGGGACCGCCCACGCGCCGTTCCAGAAATAGTCGAACACATCCGAGATCTCGCGGACGACCGGGCCGGCCGCGGCGATGTCGAGGTCGCGGTAGTTGGCATCGCTCGCCACCTGGAAATAGATGTCGCCGACATTGCGGCCGCCCACGATCGCCACTGCAGTTGTCCGCGATCATGATCTTGTTGTGCATGCGGTGATTGACGCGGCCCATGTCGACCGCGAAGTCGAAGACATGGGAGTCGCGGTTGGCGAACGGATTGAAGATGCGGATCTCGATGTTGGGGTGTGCGTCGAGTGCTGCTATCGCCGAATCGCGCCCCTCGAGGAGGACGTCGTCGACAAGGATACGGACCCGGACACCACGGTCCGCCGCCTGCGCGATCCGCTCCGCGAGGATGCGTCCGGTGGCGTCGGCCTCCCAGATGAAATACTGAAGATCGAGGCTCTTCTGGGCGAGGTCGATGAGGGCGATGCGGGCCGTGAACGCCTCGCGCCCCCGCCGGATCAGCGCGAAGCCGGACTCGCCCGGATGCTGCTTTGCCTGTGCCTCGAAGAGCTGGCCAAGCTCGGTCTGCTGGTAGCCGGGATAGGCGGAGGACGCCGTCCTCGGGTAGTCCGTGGGCAGGCTGGCGCAGCTCGCGAGGAGCAGCAGGATGAGAAGGGCCAGTGCGTGGGCCGGTCGGCGCGCCACCGTCCGGGCTCGAGGCCTGTTTCGAGCCCGATCCGGCGTGCGATGTCCTGGCCCCTCTCGCCCCGCGCCGTCGGCGCCGTTCCCGTCGTCCCGATTGGTGCGCTCAATCATCTCGGTCTGCCTGATGCGATCTGGACAGCAAAGTCTCCGAGCTCCGCTCAGAAGCGAAAGGCTGCGCCGACGACCCGGCCATACGTGGTGACGTCGTATTTGAAGGCATTGTGGTCGTAGTCCTTGCTGAAGGCGCGCTAGGCGACGGCAAGGTCGGAGGTCACGCCGAAGAAGCTGTTGCGATAGGTGAGGAAGGCCTGGGCGTTCCAGGACAGATCGGACCCAACACCAAAGCCCCCTATGTCGGCCTCCCCTCCGATCCGCCAGCGCTTGGTGATGCCGATGCCGCCCCGCGAGCCGATCACGGGATTGATCCAGCTCTCGTTGCGATCGCGCTGGGGCCCGCACTGTTATCGATCTCGGCGCGGAGGTAGGTGAGCCGCGCGCCGGCGAGCGGTGCAAGCCGCACCATCAAGGGCTCTGGTTGCGGGCTTCGACGAGGGCGTCCTACGATCGAAGATTGCTGTCATTGGCTTGCACCGAAAGCGCGTCGGCTACTTCGGGAAGAGGAACACGAGCTGGAAGCGGATCGACCAGTCGGGGCCGTATTGCGGGCGCTCGACGTTGTAGAAGCCCTGGAGCTGGGCGTTCATCGCCTGGCCGCCGATCTTGAAGATCTTGCCGAAGCCGCCACCGATCGGGACCGTCCAGGTGTCGTCGCTCTTGGCCTCCCAGTTCGCGGTGATGACGGGCGACGAGACGGCGTACCAGCCGCCCGGGAGATTGTAGTTCACGAAAGGCTGGATCAGCGTCTGGTTGACGTCCTGCCGATCGCTCTTGCCCGCGAACGACCAGAGCTGGCGAACCAGCGAGCCCACGACCCAGTTGCCGGGCATGGCCAGCGCCACCGCGGCGGGGCCGGCGCTCCAATGCTCGCTGCCCAGGCTGTCGTCCGTGGCCGAGGGCACGGTCAAGGACGGCCCTATGCCCCAGATCACCGGCCCGGCATCGGCCGGCGAGAAATAGAAGGTCTGGTTGACGTCGCCGAGGCCGAAGCTGCCGTCGCTTCCCTGCGGGTCGTTGGCGATGTCGCTGAGGCCGGGGGCCAGATCCGGCACATAGATGATGGGCACGATCGTCCGGCTGATGATGTTCCACGAGCCCAGCGCGATCGGGATCACGGGCTGGATGTTGAGGACATTGGCCACGTCCCCGTGCGGCCCCACACCGAAGAAGGTGTTGTTCTGGAAGGGCAGGCTGATCATCGCCGCGACCGGGTTTTGTGCCGCCTTGGCAAGGTCCTCGCTCTCCTGGGCGAAGGATGTCGAGGAACCGGCCAGGCACGCCGCCACGACGGCCAGGGTCGAGAGGAGGGCAGATGGGGGAAGTCGCATGTCGACGGCACTCCAGTCGCGGGTCCTGCTTGTCCACATTCTCAGGCAGCCCCACACGCTCATGTTCTCCATGGCGACCGCATCGCGCCGCCTTTCCCTCGATCGTCAAAAATGAAAGGCTCCACCCAGCACCGGCCCGTACGCCGGATCCAGGTCTCGTTCCGGTCCGCGCTGGGACCGGCATTGTTGTCGATCTCGGCGCGGAGGTAGGTGAAGCGCGCCGACGAGCGGTGCCAACCGCACCGTCAGCGGCTCTCCCGCGGCGCCCTCTCCGATCTCATGGTCGATGATCTGATAGGCGAGCGAAGCCCCGAGATTGATCGTATCGGACGTCACATCGGGATTGTCGGCGGGATCGTCCTCGATGCTTGCCTCCACGAAAGTCACGTTGGCGATCCACCGCCCTTTCTGGGGACCCTCCTTGGGCTCAGGCGGCTCGGCTACGGTAGGCGGACGCCTCGGCTGGCGAGGCGATGCGACGGTCTCGGCTTCGGGGCTCGCATGATGAGAGCGTGGACGGCCAGGGGGCAGCAGACCGTCCACGTCCCATACGCCCGGCTACTGCGCCGTGACGTTCGACTGAAGCATCTCCATCACCTGATCGAGGCTGAAGCTCGCGGCCTTCTGGCGTGGCGGATAGTCTTTGAAGGTGGCGAGGAACTTGCCCACATATTGCTGCGCCGGCACCAGCAGGAAGGCGTGGTCGAGCACCCAGTCATAGTAGGTGTTGGACGTGATGTTGGCGCGCTCGAACGGGTCCGTGCGCAGATTGAACATCAAGGGCATGCGCAGCTTGGTGAAGGGCTCGGCCCAGACCCTGAGCGTGCCGGGCGCGCGCTGCTCCATGAAGACGAGCTTCCAGTTGTCGTAGCGCAGCCCGGTCAGATCGCCATCGTCGGAGAAGTAGAAAAAGCTCTCGCGTGGGCTCTTCTCGCTTTCGCCGGACAGGTAGGCGGTGAGGTCGAAGCCGTCCAGATGCACCTTGTAGGTCATGTCGCCGATCGTGTAGCCGGCGAGCAGCCGCTCCTTGACGTCCGGCATGCCGGCGGCGGCGACCAGCGTCGGCAGCCAGTCCATGTGCGAGACGATGTCGTTGGCGACCGAGCCCGGCTTGATCGTGCCGGGCCAGCGCACCATCGCCGGCACGCGGTAGGCACCTTCCCAGTTGCTGTTCTTCTCGCTGCGGAAGGGCGTCGTCGCGGCATCGGGCCAGGTGTTGGCGTGCGGTCCGTTGTCGGTCGAGTACATGACGATGGTGCTCTCGGCGAGGCCCAGCTCGTCGAGCTTGGCCAGCACCGTGCCGACGTTCTTGTCGTGATCGATCATCACGTCGTGATAGGGGTCCTGCCAGCGGCCCGACTGCCCGACGCTCTCGGGCTTGGGATGCGTGCGGAAATGCATGTGGGTGAAGTTCACCCAGACGAAGAACGGCGTGTCCGCCTTGTGCTGGCGCTCGATGAAGTCGGCGGCGCGCGCCGCGATGTCGTCGTCGATCGTCTCCATCCGCTTGCGCGTCAGGGGACCCGTATCCTCGATGCGCTGCGTGCCGTCGGGATTGGCAAAGCTGTGGATGACGCCGCGCGGCCCGAAGTTCTTCTTGAACTCGGGGTCCTTCGGGTAGTCGGGCAGCTCCGGCTCCTCCTCGGCATTGAGGTGGTAGAGATTGCCGTAGAACTCGTCGAAGCCGTGCGCGGTCGGCAGGAACTCGTCCTTGTCGCCCAGATGGTTCTTGCCGAACTGGCCGGTGGCGTAGCCCAGGGGCTTCAAGAGCTGGGCGATCGTCGGGTCGTCCTTGCTGAGGCCGGTATCGGCGCCCGGCAGCCCGACCTTGCTCAGGCCCGTGCGGTAGACGCTCTGGCCGGTGATGAAGGCCGAGCGCCCGGCGGTGCAGCTCTGCTCGCCATAGTAATCGGTGAAGATCACGCCCTCATTGGCGACGCGGTCGATGTTGGGCGTGCGATAGCCCATGAGGCCGTTGGAGTAGCAGCTCAGGTTCGTGATGCCGATATCGTCACCCCAGATGATGACGATGTTGGGCTTCTTGCCGCTGCCCTGGCCGTTGGCGGTCTGGGCCGCGGCGGGCGTGATGGCGAGCGGTGAGGACAGCCCCGCGGACGCCGCGAGCGCGCTGCCGGCGAGCAGCAGCTTGCGCCGGTTCACGCCGCCGGCCCGTGACGATCGCTCGGTCCTTTCATTCAACTCCTGGCTCATATTCGTCTCCCTAAAGTCTTCTGCTGCGGACGTGGGGAAGCGACCGTCAGCGCTGATGTGGAAAGAAGAAAATGCCGCCGCTTGAGCCGCATCTCATCAGCTCCCTTGTGAGATCCAGTCCCCTCTGCGGAGGCGGCGCGGTCGGTGGCTGCAAGCCGATGCCATCGGTGGAGCGGGCCGTCGCTGCCCAGCCGCGCCGCCCGTTCAACGGCCCGCTCCCGTCGCCCTGCTTCCCATCCATGCCGGTGACGCCGCCGCTCTGACGGGGCTCGTCTCGCGCCGGCTGCTCATGCGGTTTCTTCATGCCCCTGCCTCCCTCTCAGTTCCTCGACCGGCACGACGGCACGGTGCCGGAGAGGTTTGCGTCAGGCGCCGTCGAGGCGCTTGCGATGGCCCTCGAATGCAGCCCTACTGCCCCTTCAAGCCTGCCTCGGCGGCCGCCCGGCGCGCCGCGTCGGCGTCCCGATGGTCCTCGCCCGAGACATCGAACGTGACCTTGAGCACCCTGCCGGTGAGCGCGAACGGCGGCTTGTAGAGCTCGGCGGTGATCGCGTGCTTCCGGTTGAGCACGCGTTGCCTCGTCGTTCCGGTCCTGCGGCTGCTGCGGGGCGGGGGCGTCTTTCTCGCCATCGCTACTCATCGGCTTTTCCTCTCCTGCTCAACGGGGCGGGGTCGTTGGACCGACCTTCAGCCTTGGTTGGGTGTATTGGAGCTGGATGTGACCGGCTTACTCCGCATTGACCTGTGCGCTCAGCACCCCTCGACGGAGCCGCGCCTCTGAGCCTGAGCTACGCATGGCCGACCTCCCTGGATTGCTCGCGTCCAGACATTCGATGGAGAGCGCTACCCAATTCGGAGATCTCGCATTGTCGAATCCCAGACAATGGCGGTAGGATTTTTGGGGGAGACTGTCCTCGCCCTGCACGGTCGCGACGGAGTAACGAGCCTTTTCTGATTCCGAACGTGTGAAAGGCGACGCGGGCGCACGGCGGGATGGAGCGGATAAGCAGCAACAGGCATGCCGACCTTCGCAGAAGATCGACGGCGCCTGGCCTCAGGCGGCTGGCTCTCGACGACCCCGGCCGCCTTCGGTGAGGCCGTGCTCGCGGCTTGCATCTTTCGCACCTATCGGCGTGGCGAGGTGATCTACCACCAGGGCGATCCTGCCGGAGGGCTGTACGGCGTCGCGCGCGGGGTGCTGGCCGTGGAGAGCGCGCCTTACGGCCGTGGCCCCTCGATCGTGCACTTCTTCCGTCCGCTCAGCTGGACGGGGAGCGGGGCCGCGCTCTCCGGCCAACCGCGCGTCGTGGGACTGACGGCGGCCAGCCCCGCCGTCGTGGCCCACCTTCCCCTGTCTTCCCTCGAATCGATCGCTGCAATCGACCCGCAGGCCTGGCGCTGGGTGGGCCTGCTCATCCTGAGGGACCTCGAGCTTGCGATCGGCGTGGTCGACGACCTGACCATCCGTGAGGCCGACAGGCGGCTGGCTGCTGTCCTGCTGCGCCTGGCTGGCGTCCGCGGCGCGGACAATCCGGACGAGCCCGAGCCCGAGATCCCGGCAAGCCAGGCCGATCTCGCCGCCATGGCCGGCCTGTCCCGCGCCACCGCCTCGCCAATTCTCACCCGACTATCGGTCGAGGGCATCCTTGCACTGGGCTATCGGCGGATTCGCTTGCTGCAGCCGCATAGGCTTCGATCACTTGTTGATGCGAGCTAGCATCCTTCATGCTGCCGCCCACAAGGCATCATGCTGCGCTTGTCGAGCGCAAGCTGACGGTAGCAGTGGCGCTAGCTCTCATTGCCAAGGAGGTTGTCCGTGGCGATGCGAGAGATGCGATGGAGTGACCCCGCTTGGGGGGACGGTTTTGGGGTTCTGGTGATCAAGGCTCGACGGGCATCGAGCTGTATTGCTCCTCGTAGCTGATAGGTGAGCAATAGCCGAGGGCCGAGTGTAGGCGTCTGGGGTTGTAGAAGCCCTCGATGTAGGAGAAGCAGGCCAGGCGAGCCTCGGCCTGCGAGCTGAACTTTCGCCAGTCGAGCAGCTCGCATTCGAGGCCGGCGATCTGGTAGCGCAGGATCCAGCTGCGGCTGCCGCTCGGCTTGACCACCAACATGAGGCCGCACACCGCCTCATCCATGTAGCGGCCGGCCGCGAGTGTCCGAACTGCCCGGTCCGTCTGCCTCGCCAAGGCCTATCCCCACATCGGCGCCAACGCCAAAATCTGGATCGTCACAGATCCCGGCGGGCAGCAACGGACATGCTCGGCTGCTAAGCCTCTGCAACATGGGCCTAAGCCGGACAGCGATGAATGTGCGTGAACACGCAAGGACAGAAAGTGGCGGAGGGATCGTCCGGCAAACTGGTGTCCACATTAGTCCGTCCGTGTTCAGGACGGCAAAGCCGGGACGGCACTCTGACGGCGAAGGTCTCACGCTCCTTGTCCATTCCTCGGGTCGCAAGAGCTGGGCCCTGCGCGTCCAGGTCGGGGGCAAGCGTTGCGATCACGGCCTCGGCGCCTATCCGGCGGTGTCTCTCGCCGAGGTGAGGGAGAAGGCGCGCGCCATGCGCAAGGCCATCAAGGCCGGCGAGGACGTGCACGCTCGAGGCTTATGTCTACCCGGCGCTTGGCAAGCGCGACGTGCGGGCGGTGAGCACGGACGATGTGGTGGGCGTGCTGACGCCGATCTGGACGACGAAGCCCGAGACCGCGAGCCGAGTGCGCCAGCGCATCGAGGCCGTTCTCGACCACGCGATCGCTGTCGGCAAGCGCGACAGCGCCAACCCAGCGCGCTGGCGGGGGCGTCTCGCCGATCTGCTGCCGCCGCCTGCCAAGGTGCGGGTGGTGCGCCCTCACGCGGCGCTCGATTGGCGGGAGGCGCCCGCCTTCCGGGCCCTGCTGCGGCAACGCCAGGGCTCAGCGGCCAGGGCCCTAGCTTTTGCAATCCTCACGGCGGCCCGCTCTAGCGAGGTCCGTGGGATGCGCTGGACGGAGCTGGATCTTGTGGACGCGGTCTGGACCGTGCCCCCCAATCGGATCAAGGCGGGCAAGGAGCACCGCGTGCCGCTTAGGCCGGCGGCCCTCGCCCTCCTGGGTGAGGCTGGTGAGCCTGGGGCGCTGGTCTTTCGGAGCCTGAAGAAGGCGGACGTCCTCCTGTCGGATATGGCGCTGACCGCTGTTCTGCGGCGCATGAAGCGGGACGAGCTGACCGTTCATGGTTTCCGGTTCACCTTCCGCGACTGGGCCGGCGAGACGACGGCACATCCGCGCGAGGTTATCGAGGCCGCCCTGGCGCACCGGCTCAAGGACAAGGCCGAAGCCGCCTACGCACGAGGCGATCTCCTCGACAAACGTCGACGGCTGATGGAGGATTGGACGGCCTATGTGCAGTCGTCACCCGCCCCCATCGCGAGGCTCATGCAGCCCGAGCGATGCGAGAAGGCGGCCGCAGGCAGCTGAGCCTTCCAATTCTATCGCTGCGAAGCCCAGGAGCAAACAGCGACGGTCATGTCCCAGTAGGTGGTGTGGGAGTTCCGCGGTCGGGCTCTCCGGGGCGGGGCGGGCTGCCTGAGGTCATGCTGCTACCGTGGGCAGCGGAGGGCGGGATCATCGCGCAGGGGTGCGATGGTTTCCAGGGTCATGTAGCGGGTCCTCTGGAGGGCCCAGTCCTCGAGAAGCTGGCCCTCTGGTGGTCACCTGAGCAGATCGCCGGTCGCCTCTGCCGAGACGGCATGATCGGCAGGGTCTGCCACGAGACCATTTACCAGTTACGGTCCGGAGCGTCGGGCATTGGGGCTCCACCGCCACCTTCTCCGGGCCAGGCGGCTGCGTCGACGACGCTTCGGCCGTAGACCTCACAGCCCGAAGATCCCGCTCGAGCGGACGATCACGCAGCGTCCTGCCGCGGTCGGCCGGCGTGATGAGCTCGGGCATTGGGAGGCTGACCTGCTGATCTTCCGACGGGCTCACGGCAAAGCCAACGTGACGTCGCTCGTCGAGCGCAAGAGCCGTCTGATCCGCCTCCTTCAGAACACCAATCGCCGCTCGCCCGGCATCGTCGGAGCCATCGGCGATGCGCTCGCGACCCTGCCGCCACCGGCACGTCAGACGATCACCTTTGACCGCGGCTCGGCGTTCCTCGGCTATGACCATCTGACCAGAGCCCTCGGGATCGATGCCTACTTCTGCGATCCGCATTCGCCCTGGCAGAAGGGAAGCATCGAGAATGCCAACGGCAGGCTACGTCGCTTCCTGCCAAGCGACACCGATGGCTCCACGCTGACGCCCGTTGCCCTTCGCGAGATCGAGAGCCGAATGAACACCCTGCCCCGCAAGTGCCTCGGCTTCATGACGCCCAACGAAGCCTTCGCCGCGGCTGCCGGCTAGCCGGCAGCCGCCCCACCGTCGCACTTCACCTGGAAACGACGGCGCAAAGCTAGAATGTCACCCGTCGGCAAAGCAGGAATGTCAGGGTCTCCCCCCGGGACGATCGGGTTGGGAGACCGGGCTTGGGCTGGGTGACGATACGCGATCGCCTCTCAGGCTGGGGATGACTTCGACGCGCCTCAAGACAGAGGCGAGCTCGGGCCAGCTCCACGCAATGACGTGGGCAGTGTTTCCCACGCCCAAATCAGCTCGGCGATTGAGGTTACCTGCATCTTGCGCATGACGTTGCTGCGATGGAGCTTGACCGTCACTTCCCTGATGCCGAGGTCGAAGGCTATCTGCTTGTTGACGCGGCCGCGCGCCACCTCGCGCAGAACCTCGCGCTCGCGCGGCGTCAGGCTCTCCAGCCGCTGGACATTGCGCCTGACGATTGCGGCTTGCTCCCGCCGCTCGGCATCGATCGCGATGCCCGCCACCACGGCGTCGAGCAGGTCCTGGTCGCGGAAGGGCTTGGTGAGAAAGTCCACCGCGCCGGCCTTCATCGCCCGCACGGTCATCGGGATGTCGCCATGGCCCGTGAGGAAGATGATGGGCTTGGGGTTGCCACTGCGCAGGAGGCGCTCCTGCAGGTCGAGCCCGCTCGTGCCCGGCAGACGCACGTCGAGGATGAGGCAGCCGGGGCTGTCCAGGAGGTCGGCCTCGAGCAGCTCGGTCGTCGAGGCGAAGCAGGCGGGCTCGAGCCCCGCCGACTGGAGCAGATCCGAGAGCGCCTCGCGCAGCGAGGCGTCATCATCGACGAGCAGGACGAGCGGCCGCGCCGCGTCGCCCGCCCGCATCGGGAGCAAGGCTGGCCGGCCTTGAGCCTGTCTGCTGTCAGCTCTCATCCTCATCCTCCACGTTGCGCTTGTGCGCGGCTTCGGCGACGGCAGCGAGCAGGGCTCTGGCATCGAAGGGCTTGCGGAAAAAGCCGCTGATGCCCCGGGCCCGGCTCTGATCCGCGATCTCGTGGCGGCCGGTGATCAGGAAGACGGGCAGCTCGGGGCGCAGCCGGCTCATCCGGTCGCGGAGCTCAAAACCGTCCGCGCCGGGCATCCCGATGTCGGTGATCAGCACGTCCAGCTCCTCGAGGCCACCCGCCAGGAGCGCCTCCGCCGAGGGGAAGGCGTGCGCGACGTAGCCGGCCGATTCAAGAAGCTCCTCCAGTGATTCGAGCATCCTCGGATCGTCGTCGACGATCGCCACGACCGGCCGTTTCCCGCTCGGGCTCAAGGGCCGCCAGCCCGGCGCGAGTGAGTGACGGGTATCCCCAGCCTCTGGGCGATCCGCACGAGATCGGCCAGCGAGGCCGCCGCCATCTTCTGCATCACGTTCCTTCGATGGATCTGCAGCGTCACCTCGCTGATCCCGAGCTCGGCCGCCGCCTGCTTGTTGAGGAGGCCGCTCACGACGAGCGGCAGGACCTCGCGCTCGCGCGGCGTCAGCGCGAGGTAGCGCTGCCTGAGCCCGCTCAGCGCCGCGCGCTCGACCCTCGCCTGCCGGTCGCGCGCAACCGCGACCTCGATCGCGGCCATGAGATCGGCGTCGCTGAAGGGCTTGGCCAGAAAATCCACGGCACCCCGCTTCATCGCGCGGACGGAGGAGGGAATGTCGCCGTGGCCCGTGATGAAGATGATCGGCGGATGCTCTTCGTCCGCGATCTGCCCCTGCAGCTCGAGACCGTTGATGTCCGGCAGCTCGACGTCGAGCAGGAGACAGGCGGGAACGTCGGGCTTGTCCGCGGCCACATAGGCGCCGGCCGATCCGAAGGTCATCGCCTGCAGCCCGTGGGATGCCAGCAGCTCGTCGAGCGCTTCGCGCAGCCGCTCGTCATCATCGACGATATAGACGATGGGCCCGGCTTCCGTCATGGCACGGCCCGGCCCCCGAGCGGCAGGGTGAAGACGAGGAGAGCGCCCTGCGGCTCGTTCCGCTCGGCCCAGAGCCTGCCGCCGTGCAACTCGACGATCGAGCGGCAGATCGCGAGCCCCATGCCCATCCCCTGCTCTTTCGTCGTGAAGAACGGCTCGAACATCCGCTCAGGCGACGCGATGCCGGGACCGCGGTCGCCGACCTCGACCCGCGCCATGTCGTCCGCCCTCGACGCGCGGATGCGAAGCGCGCCGTCGCGCGCCCCGCCCACCATCGCCTCCATCCCGTTGCGCATCAGATTGACCAGAACCTGCTGCAGCTGGATGGGATCGAGCACCACCGGCGGCAGGTCGCCCTCGACCTCGACGTCGATCTGGACGCCGCGTCGCAGGGCTTCCTCGGCCATCAGCTCGCAGGCGTCGGCCACGAGGCCGGCGAGCTGTGTGCGGGTCCTCGTCCCGACCGACTGCCGGAAGAGGGCGCGGATGCGACCCACCACATCGGCGGCGGCGTTCGCATCGCGGATGACACGGCCCACCGTCCTTTGCGCGCGCTCGACGTTGGGCGGCTCCGCCACGAGCCATCGCTGGCAGGCGTGCGCGTTGGCCACGATGGCGGCCAGCGGCTGGTTCACCTCGTGCGCGATCGAGGCCGAGAGCTCGGCTAGGCTCGCCGCCTGGCTCGCCTTGGCGAGATTGTCCCGGGCCAGGCGCAGCTCCTCCTGGTCGCGAACCTGGTCCTCGATGTCGATGCAGACGCCGTTCCACTGCACGATGGCGCCTTGCGCATCGCGCATCGCCGCAGCGCGCGTCTCGACCCAGCGGTATGCCCCGTCGAAGCGCCGGAGGCGATGGCGAAGAGCATAGGGCTCACCGGTGGCCAGCGAGCGGCCGTACCGTTCCCGGACGGTCGCCAGATCATCGGGGTGAATGATGGCATCGAGCGTGCTGGCCAGCCTGGGGGTTCCCGCCTCGTCCTTGTCGTCGAGGCCGAACCCCAGAAACTCGCTGAGCTGCCGGCTGCGGTAGGTCGGCGTGCCGTCGGGTGCCGCGCAGTAGATCAGCGCCGGCAGGGTCGCCACGAGCTGGCTGAGCGTGCGCTCGCTCGCGCGCAACGCCTCCTGCGCCCGCATCTCGTCCTCGATGTCGATCGAGGCGATATACCACTGGACAATGCCACCATCCGCGTCGCGCAAGGGCTGCGCACGGGCCTCAATCCAGCGGTAGACGCCATCCTTCTCGCGCCGGCGAAA
This sequence comes from uncultured Alphaproteobacteria bacterium, assembly GCA_963735065.1. Classification (GTDB taxonomy): domain Bacteria; phylum Pseudomonadota; class Alphaproteobacteria; order Geminicoccales; family Geminicoccaceae; genus CAVTJL01. The sequence continues at coordinate 986,286 of CAVTJL010000004.1, forward strand.
GCGGTTCACGAACGCTGTGCCGGTCGCAAAGCCGTCCGACGCCCGCCGGAACATAGTCGGAAAGTCGTCGGGGTGCGCCACGTCGCGCGCCAGCGCGGCGAAATCCTCGATATGCGGCGGCGGCGAGCCAACTTTCTCCAGATAGCGTCGGCTAGCGTACGTCATGCTGCCCGAGGGAGAGAAGCTCAGGATGTTGACGGGCACGGCATCGATCATCTGCTCGAGCTGCCGCTTGCTGCTGCGCAGCGCCTCGTCGGCCCGGACCTGCTCGTCGATGTCGAGCGAGACGCCGTACCAGTGCAGCAGCGTCCCGTCGCGGTCACGCAGCGGCTCGCACCGGCCCTCCGTCCAGCGATAGCTGCCGTCCTTGGATCGGCGGCGATAGCGGATGACGAAGGCCTCACCGGTCCTGAAGCCGTCGGCCACCAGGCGCTGGACCAGGGCACTGTCGTCCGGATGGACCAGCTCCTGCGCCACGCGGGCGAAGTCCTCGAAGTCCGCGCCGGAAAGGTTCAGATGCTCCAGGTAGCGCCTGCTGACGTAGGCGAGCCCGCCGGACGGCGTCCAGCTCCAGATGTGGACCGGCACGGCGTCGATGATCTCCTGAAGGCGCCGCTCGCTCTCGCGCACGACCTCCTCGGCTTTCACCTGCTCGTCTATGTCGTGGCAGAGGCCATACCACTGAACGATGCGTCCGCCCGGATCCCGGAACGGCTCGGCACGGCTCGACATCCAGTGATGGACACCGTCCGCGCGACGCATGCGATACCGCATGGCGAACGGCTCGCCGGTGGTGAGACAGCGGCGGAGGGCAGCCGCCACCTCTTCCGCATCATCGGGATGGATGGTCTCGATCAGCGCCTCGAGCCGGGAGACGCCGGGCCGTCCCATGTCCGCCACCTCCATGCCGAGATAGTCGACCATGCGCCTGTTGAAGAAGGTGGGCTCGCCGTCCGGGGTCAGCCGCCAGAGATGGCTCGGCACCAGGTCCACGAGCTGCGAGAGCTCCCGCTCACGGTCGCGCAGCGAATCCACGGTCTTGCGATGGACGTCGATGTCCATCGAGGTGCCGTACCAGCCGGTGATCCGGCCCTGGCCGTCGCGCGTCGGCCGGGCTGCGGTCCGCGCCCAGGCATGAACGCCGCTCGCGCGCCGGATCCGGAACTCGGCATTGTAGTCGTCGCCGGTCGCAAGGCAGCGCCGCCACTCGGCGGCGACGTGGTCGTGCTCGTCCGGATGAAGCAGCGGCTTCCAGGCGACCCCCCCCTCGGTGAGCGCTGCATTGAGGGCCTCAGGCGTGAAGCCAAGGGTCGTCTGGGCGAAGATGGGCAGGTAGCTCCACTGGCCCTCGGCGTCGAACGCCCAGGCATTGCCGAACAGCTGCTCGACGATCCGGGCCGCGCGGACCGCCTCGGTCTCGCTCGCGTCGGGGCGCGACGCCGTCACCGGCTGTTCCAGCTCGGCCGCGAGCGCCTCGATGTCGACGCTGAGGGTGTGGCCCGGCTCCGAGCGGGTCTCGGTCCAGCGATAGCCGCCGTCGGGCTGATGCTGCCGGTACCGCATGACCTGAGGCACCCCCGTCCAGAAGGCCCGCGCCGCGGCGAGCCGGTCATCCGGATGGAGGATGGCGCTCGGGGACGCCAGCGCATCCTGCGGGGCTGGGCCCCGCGGCGCCGGCACGCCGGCCCTGACGATGGCGCCGAGACAGAGCGCTGCCGCCAGGAAGGAGGCGCACAACACGGCAACCTCACGCGTCTCGCCCGCCTGTCCGAAGGCGGCAAGCACCGCCACCGCGAAGGCGACCGCCAGCGCCGCGGCCAGCGCCGTGACGATCCGCCCCCGCGCCATCAGGAACAGCGCCGCGACCGGGGCCAGCAGGCCGAACGGCATGCCCGTGAGCCAAGAGGTGGCGATCCCGCCGGCCGAGGCCAGAAGCGCGACGGTCAGGCCCTGCTGGGGAAGCACCGCGATCATGATCAGCCGCTCCGGCCCGCCGACGAGGCATGGGACGCCGCCGGTCCTCGACTGATGACGCATTCCGAAAGGCCGGGCCGGACGGCTCATGATTGATCCTAGCCTCGGCCTTTCCCGGCTGCACCTCATGGAAACCCATGCATCGCGCGACCGGGCCACATCGACGCTATTGCGCGGTCCAGGCGCCGTCGACGGCGATCGTGGTGCCGGTGAGCTGGGCCGCGGCCTCCGAGCACAAGAAGGCCACCGTGCCGCCCAGCTCCTCCGGCGTCACGAAGCTACCGGAAGGCTGCTTCTCGCCCAGGAGCAGCCGTGCCGCCTCCTCGCGGCCGATCCGCCTCTCGGCCGCGATGTCCGCGATCTGCTTCTCGACCAGCGGTGTCCGCACCCAGCCGGGGCAGACGGCGTTCGCGGTGATCCCGCTGCCCGCAGCCTCCAGTGCCACGACCTTGGTGAGACCCACGAGCCCGTGCTTTGCTGCCACATAGGCGGCCTTGTGGGCCGAGCCCACCAGGCCGTGGGTCGATGCGATGCTGACGATCCGCCCCCAGCCCTGTCGGCGCATCGACGGCAGGACGGCGGCGATGGCGTGGAACGCGGCCGACAGGTTGATGGCCAGGATCGCGTCCCATTTGGCGGCCGGAAATGCCTCTACGGGTGCCGTGAACTGGATGCCGGCATTGTTCACGAGGATGTCGACGCGCCCCAGCCTCGCCTCCGCCGCGGCGACCAGCCCACGGACGGCGTCGGGCCTGGACAGATCGGCGCCGTCGTGCACGACGCGCACGCCGTGCTCGCGCTCGAGGCCGACACGGATGGACTCGATCGCGTCGGGCTCGCCGAAGCCGTTCAGCACGATGTCGGCGCCCTGGCCGGCCAGTGCCCCGGCGATGCCGAGGCCGATGCCGCTGGTCGAGCCGGTGACGATGGCAACCTTGCCCTTCAACATGATCATTCTCCGTTGCGTGGCGCGCTCGGGCCGCCCTAGGCGGCCCGGCCTTCGCGATGGACGTCGTGGGTAACGATGCCCTGCTGCGGCGAGGGCCGCTCCAGGCGACGCGGGTCCGCCAGGGTGCGGCGGATGTCCTCAAGGCCGCTCTGCCAATGCTCGTGCATGGCATTCAGGCCGAACTCGTAGTCCTTGGAATGGCCCTCGAAGGCTTTGGACTGATAGATCAGGTGCACGATGTTGCAGGCGCGATCTGTGGCGAGATCGGCAATCGACAGAATCTCCTCGTCCAGCCTCGCTGTCTCCGGCAGATCCGCGATCACCCGACGCAGCGCCTGCCGCATCTTCTGGATTTCCAGCATCTGGCTCGTTACCGCGCGCGTGCGGCTCGAGTACTGGATGTCCTTCTGACGGCTCGCCACCTCGGGCAGGTCGTGGGGCAGCCGGCCCTTCGCCGACCACAGGTCGACCTGGAAGGTGAGCGTGTCGCGCCGCGGCTCGCTCGACAGCACCCGGGAGAGCGGCGTGTTCGACACCATGCCGCCGTCCCAGAAATGCTCGCCGTCGATCTCGACCGCCGGAAAGCCCGGCGGCAGCGCGCCGGACGCCATGAAATGCTCCGGCCGTAGCCGGCGCTCCGCCGTGTCGAAGTAGACGAGGTTGCCGCTACGCACGTTGACGGCACCGACGCTGACCCTGACCTCGCCGCCGTTGAGCCGATCGAAATCGACCAGATGCTCCAGCGTGTCGCGCAGCGGCCGCGTGTCGTAGAAGCTAGTGGCGGCGTCGCCCGCGAACATCGAGAGGTAGGGCGGCGGAAAGCGCGGCTTGAAGAAGCCGTTCTGGCCAAGGAGCAGGGCCTGCAGGGCCGCTAGCGAGTTATGCGTGGGGCGAAGGTCGATGGCGAAAGGCAGGGTGGCCGGGACATCGGGGCTCGTCGGCCACTCGACCGGCGAGGCACAGATCGTCTCCCAGAACTCGCGCAGGCGATCGACGCGCTGGGCCTCCGGCGCTCCCGCGATCACCGCGGCGTTGAGCGCGCCAATCGAGATGCCGGCGATCCAGCTCGGCCGGATGCCGGCCTCGTGCAGACCCTGATACACCCCGGCCTGATAGGCGCCGAGGGCTCCGCCGCCCTGCAGCACCAGCGCCACGACCTCGTAGCCCGGCGGCCCGGAATGGCTCGGTGCAGCGGCCGCCCGGCCCCGATCGACCCTAGCCATGGACCGTCTCCCGGGCGTCCATCGGGCGGTCGGCCGCCGGCGACAGATAGTCGTGGACGACGGTGCCGAGGCCGAGGGTGAGGTCGGCGACGAGATGCTTGGCCCCCAGCACCTCCAGCACCGGCAGCCGGGTCACCGGCGCCAGCGCATGGGGGCAGAGCTGCAGGCTGGCCGGCCCGGTCCAGGCCCCCCTCACTGTCACGTCCTCAAGATGGAACCGCACGAGCTCGCATACGCGCGGCCCGCCGTCGACATGTGGGATGACCTTGAGGAGGAAGTTGGGCGCCCGCAGGGCCTGCGCCTCGGCCTCGAGGTCGAGGGCACGGTGCTTGTAGCCCATCGTGCCGGTGGCGATCCGGACGGAACCGTAGTCGAGCGTGCCGACCAGCGTGTCGGTCTCCACCGCCAACCGCGGCTGCGCCAGCTTCTTGGGAAAGCCCCAGATCTCCCGGCCGCCCGCGATCGGCGGATGGTCGTTGAGGAACATCTGGTGGGTGTAGGCGCCGGCCCGGCCCCGAAAGCGGACCGGAATGACCTGCCCGCTCTCGGTATAGTCGCCGAATCCGGTCGAATCCGGCATGCGGATGAACTCGTAGTTGACCACCGGCTCGATGACCTCGAGCGGTGCCGGCACCATCCGGCGGAACACCTCCGGGTCCGTGCGGTAGCGGATGATGAAGTACTCGCGGCCCACGAAGCGATAGGGCCCCGGTGGGTAGGCCGGGCTCGCGGGCGGCATCGCGAAGGCGCCGCCCGGCAGGGTGATCTCGTCCATGTCGTGCTGTCCCGATGGCGGCGCCGCCCCGACGGGCGGCGCCCGGTGGCTAATCTTGGATGAAGGCAAGGAGGTCGCGGTTGATGACGTCGGCGTGGGTCGTGATCATGCCGTGCGGCAGGCCCTCGTAGATCTTGAGGGTGCCACTGCGCAGAAGCCTGGCCGAGAGAGGGGCGGAGTCCGCGACCGGCACAATCTGGTCATCGTCGCCGTGCATGACGAGCGTCGGCACGTCGATGGCCTTCAGGTCCTCGGTGAAGTCGGTCTCCGAGAAGGCCTTGATGCCGTCATAGTGGGCCTTGGCGCCGCCCATCATGCCCTGGCGCCACCAGTTCCGGATGACGCCCTCGGACGCCTCGGCGCCCGGCCGGTTGAAGCCGTAGAAGGGCCCGCTCGCGATATCGAGGTAGAACTGCGCACGATTGGCTGCGAGCTGCCGGCGCAGGCGATCGAACACCTCGATCGGCAGCCCGCCCGGATTGGCTGCCGTCCGCACCATGATGGGGGGCACGGCGGCGATCAGCACGAGCTTGGCAGCACGGCCCTGGGGCTGCCCGTGCCGGGCCACATATCGCGTCGCCTCGCCGCCGCCGGTCGAATGGCCGACATGGATGGCGTCCAGCAGGCCGAGATGCTGGACCACGGCCGCGGCATCGGCGGCGTAGTGGTCCATGTCGTGGCCGTCGCCGACCTGGCTCGAGCGGCCATGGCCACGACGGTCGATGGCAACAACGCGATAGCCCTGCTCGAGAAAGAAGAGCATCTGCGTGTCCCAGTCGTCGGCACTGAGCGGCCAGCCGTGGTGGAACACGATCGGGCGGGCGCTCGTCGGGCCCCAGTCCTTGTAGAAGATCCGCGTGCCGTCCTCGGTCTCGATCATGCTCATGGTCCTCGTCTCCTTGCTCGTGTCGGGCGCTGTCCGGCCCGGGGCCACAGCCGGCAGCCCGGCTGCGATGGCGATCGTCGCGGTGCCGAGCACGAAGTGCCGGCGCGTGCCTGGGGCGCTCTGCATCCGTCCATCCTTCAGGCGTGATCGATGGGGCGTGCGGGCGGCCGGGGCCGGCACGCCTCAGGCGGTGAGCGTCATGCCGCCGTCGACGTGGAGCTCGATCCCGTTGACGAAGCTGCCGCTATCGGCGGCGAGAAAGAGTGCCGCGCTGGCGAGCTCCCCGACGGTGCCGAACCGGCCGGCCGGGATGCGCTGGCCCATCGTCTCGAGGAAACGCGGCCTGTCCGCCTCGGGCACGCCGAGCTTGCCCAGCACGGGCGTATCTACCGGCCCCGGGCTCAGCACGTTCACACGGATCCGCCGGGGCCTCAGCTCCAGCGCCCAGTTGCGGGCGAACGCCGCGAGCGCCGCCTTGGTCCCGGCATAGACGACGTGATTCTCGAGCACGCGGGTGGCCGCGAGCGAGCCCGTCAGGATGATGGAGCCGCCGTCGCGCATGACCGGGAGGAGGGCCTGGACACCGAAGAAGACGCCGCGCGCGTTGACCGCAAACTGGCGGTCATAGTCCTCGACCGTCACGGCCGCCGTGGGCGCCAGGTTGATGACGCCCGCATTGGCCATGAGGATGTCGAGCCCGCCCAGGCGCTCGCCGATCTCCCCAGCGAGACGCCGGTGATGGTCGAGGTCCGCGACGTCGCCGGTGAGGCCGATGGCGCCATGGCCGATCTCGGCCACGGCCGCTGCGACGGCATCCCGCCTGCGGCCCGTGATGACGACCCTTGCTCCCTCCTCCGCGAACAGCCGCGCCGAGGCCTTGCCGATGCCGCTGTTGCCGCCCGTGACGAGGGCGACCTTCCCTTCGAGGCTGACCATGCCGATCACCCTTCGATCCGCTCGAGCGCGGCTTGGGTGGTCCACAGCGCCTTGGCGATGCCGCTGAAGCTGACCAGGGCCCGGAGATAGCCCTCGCCCTCGGGCAGCCGCGTGCCGACCACCGCGTCGCGCACCACCACCAGCTCGAAGCCCTGCTCGGCGAGCTCGCGCAGGTGCCTGAGGATGGGAAAGGCGTCGATGAGCCCGGCCAGCACCACCTGCTCGATCCGCCGCCGGCGGAGCCAGCGGCCGAGGTCGTTGATGCGGTCGTCGAGCCGTGACGGAGCCCGGCAGACGAGCGTCAGACCGTCGTCGATGAAGGGCAGCAGGCGCGGCTCGAGACTGTCACCCAGGTCCGCGCCGTCCTGGCGTGAAAGCGACGCCGCCACCACGAGGCCAGCGCGCTTGGCGCTCTCGAGCAGCAGCGCGAGATTCCGAGTCGCACGGTCGCGCGCCACTGCATCCGGGCCTGGCAGAGGCCGCGCATCATCGCCTGCGCCGCTGAGATAGGGGTCGACCACCACCAGCGCCGCCCGTCGCGCGTCCAGCTCAAGCTGGCAGCTTGGCGTGGTCAGCCACCGCGGCCCCGCATGGCGGCAGGCTGCACCGGACAAGGCCGCGCCGTAGCCCGGCCCACCGGGCCCGAGCAGCTGGGCGTGTCGGTGTGCCCTCACGTGATAGCGATCCATCATCTCGGCTCTCCTCCGTCCCGGAGCCCGCCTGCCTCGTCCAGGAGGTGCGGTGCTCGTGGCATCGGCGAGACGCCTCGCCGTCTGCGTGGGGCGGAGGATGGCCGGCCGCGGTCCCGCCCCGCTATCGTGCCCTGGGCGAGATGGGGCCGGCCGATCGTCAGGCAGGCCTCTGCGCCGGCCCAGCCGGCATCCCCGGCTCCTCATGCCGGCCTGGCCCTTCGCCCGGCAGGACCGATCGCACGGCATCGCCCGCCCCATGCCGGAGGTCAGCACCACCTGGCGTTCGGCTAGGGCCACCTGTCCGGTCGCCCAATATCGACGCCGCTGCCGGAAGCGCATCGTCCGCCGCAACCCGTCCACGGGGCCGACCTGAGGACGCCAGCAGCGGAGCAAGGAGCATGCGACAGCGACTTCTCATCATCGGCGCCGGCTTCGCCGGCATGTACGCGGCACTTTCCGCAGCCCGCCTGCGCGACACCGCCGGTGTCTCGCCCGAGGATCTCGAGATCGCACTGGTGGCACCGGAGCCGAGGCTCGTTGTCCGCCCGCGTCTTTACGAGCCGGCGCCGGAAACGATGACGGCCCCGCTGGGCGAGGTTCTGGCCGCCGTCGATGCTCGCTATATCCAGGGCAGGGTCGAGACCATCGACGCCCAGGTGGGCTCGGTCGAGGCCGTCGCAGCCGAGGGCGGCGCCTTCGCGCTCGCCTACGACCGGCTTGGTCCTGGCCTGCGGCAGCCGGCTGTTCCGCCCGCCCGTCCCGGGCCTGGCCGAGCACGGCTTCAGCGTCGACCAGCTCGAGGATGCGATGGCGCTCGACCGCCACCTGACGAGCCTGGCCTCCCGCCCACAAACGAAGGGGCGCGACACGGTCGTCGTCGCCGGCGGCGGGTTCACCGGCATCGAGGTGGCGACCGAGATGCCGGCGCGGCTGCGCGCCGTTCTCGGCGAGAAGGCGCAGGTGCGCGTCGTCATCGTCGACCGTGGCGAGGCGATAGCACCCGACATGGGAGCCGGCCCCCGTCCCCTCATCGAGGCCGCGTTCCGCGAGCAGGCCATCGAGACCCGCCTCGGCGCAGGTGTGGCGGCGCTCGATGCGACCGGCGTCACGCTCGCCGACGGGGTGCATATCGAGAGCGCCACCGTCATCTGGGCCGCGGGCATGCGGGCCAACCCGCTGACCGAGCTGATCGGGGCCGAGCGCGATCGCTTCGGCCGGCTGCTGGTCGACGCCGACCTGCGCGTTCCGGAGGCGCCCGCGATCTTCGCCGCCGGCGATACCGCCCAGGCGGCGACCGACGATCTGGGCCACGTCTCGCTGATGTCCTGCCAGCATGCGAACCGGCTGGGCGCCGCCGCAGGGCACAACGCGGCGGCCGAGCTGCTGGGCCGGCCGCCCGAACCCTACCAGCAGAAGTCCTACGTCACGTGCCTCGACCTCGGCGCATCGGGCGCCCTCTTCACCCGGGGCTGGGAGCGCGAGGTCGAGATGACCGGCGAGCAGGCCAAGGCCACCAAGCGCGAGATCAACACGAAGTGGATCTACCCGCCGGCGCCCGACCGGGCCTCGGCCTTCGCGGCCGCCGAGTGGGCCCGCCTCGTCGACTACTGACCACCCAGCCGGCCCGGCGGCCGTCATTGCGGGGAGCTCGAGACCGTGCTCGCCACCACCCTTCCGAGCCTGGACACCACGACGCCGGCGCGGCCGACGCAGGACGGCGTCGCCGCCTGGCACCGCCGCGGCATCGGCCTGCCGCTAAGGCGGCCCGCGCCCAGCGCGCTCGACCGACGGATCGCAGCGGCCCTGGCCGAGGAGCGCCTGGCGAGCGGGCGGCTGGGTGCCCACGCCCTGACCTTGGCCTTCGTCGCGGTCGCGGTCTGGTGCGCCCTCGTCCATCCCTGGCCCGGCGCCGTCTACTATCTGGGCATCGTCGCCGCGTTCGTGGGCCTCGCCTGGGCCTGGGGGTGGCGTGCCAGGCGGCCGGTGCCCGCCTGGCTCATCCTCGCTTTCGTGCTCGCCAACGCCGCCCTCCTGACCGTGACGCTTCTCGTGCCGAACCCGCTCAACCATGCGCTCGTGCCGGTCCAGATGAAGCTGCGGCCGCCGGCCTTCCCGTTCTTCCTGCTGCTGGTCGCCTGGGCCAGCTTCACGCTCTCGCCAGCGCTTGTGCTGGCAGCGGCGCTGATCGCCATCGCGACCTGGAGCCTCGGCGTCGGCATCATCGCTGCCGAGCCCGACAGCATCCTGGGCTTCGGCCTGCCGCAGGGCACCGACCTCGCGGATTCGATCGCACGCTACCTCGATCCGCGCTTCGTCGACACCGCCGCCTGGGCGTCCTGCGTCTTCACCGCCTGCCTGATCGCCGGCATCCTCGCCGTCGTCGTCGGCCGCATGCAGCGGCTCGTGCACGCGCAGGCGCGGGTCGAGCGAGCCCGCGCCAACCTCGCTCGCCATGTCTCGTCCAACCTGGTCGAGGAGCTGGCCGCGGCCGACGAGCCCTTCGGGCCGGTCCGCACCGAGGAGGTGGCGGTTCTCTTCGTCGACATCGTGGGCTTCACTGGCCTGTGCGAGCACATGGCGCCCCGGGCCATCGTCGCCATGCTGCGAGAGTTCCACGGCCGCATGGCGGACTGCGTCTTCGAGCATGGCGGAACGCTCGACAAGTTCATCGGCGACAGTGTGATGGCGACCTTCGGCACGCCGCACCCCGGGCCGCGCGACGCCGCTAACGCATTGGCCTGCGCGCGGGCGATGCTGAAGGCGCTCGCCGACTGGAACAGCACGCGCGCAATTCATGGTGAGCCGGCGCTGAGGATCGGCGTCGGCCTGCATTACGGGCCCGTCGTCCTGGGCGACATCGGTGACGAGCGGCGGCTCGAGTTCGCGGTCCTGGGCGACACGGTGAACATAGCGAGCCGCCTCGAGGCGCTGACCCGCAATCTCGGCACACCGCTGGTGGCGAGCCGGGCGCTGGTCGAACGGGCGCTGGCGCAGGTGGGCGAGCGGGCAATCATCGGAATGCGCCGACACCCACCACTAACGGTGCGCGGGCGAGGGGAAGCAGTGGAGCTATGGCTGCTGTCCGCAGATCACTAGTGATGCAAAATCGATCGTTTATAGGAGACGCCTGGACGCCATTGGGTGACTCTCGGATTCCCTAGGCTGAGGCAGTTGCAGAACTATCTCTTGAAAGCATCCATCCGAAAAGATAGGCTCAAGTTGACTTTTCGGAGACATGCCCATGCTTGTCGGCTACGCCCGGGTCAGCACCCAGGATCAGGACCCTGCCCTGCAGCTCGATGCGCTGCGGACAGCGGGCTGCAAGCGGATCTTCACTGAGAGGGCCTCGGGTGCCCAGCGCGAGCGGCCCGAGCTGCAGACGGCGATCCGCTGCATGCGTAAGGGCGACACGCTGGTCGTGTGGAAGCTCGATCGCTTGGCCCGCTCCATCAAGCAGCTGATCGAGACGGTCGAGGCGCTGGGCGAGGAAGGCATCGGCTTCCGCTCGCTCACCGAGGCCATCGACACCACGACCAACGGTGGCAGGCTCGTCTTCCATATCTTCGCGGCCCTGGCCGAGTTCGAGCGCTCGATCATCCGCGAGCGCACCATAGCCGGGCTCGACGCGGCGCGTGCCCGTGGCCGCAAGGGTGGCAGGCCCCCTGCCCTCTCGGCTAACGATCTGGCGGCCGCCAAGGCCATGCTGCGCGATCCCGACATCACCGTGAGTAAGATCGCGAGGCGGCTCGGCGTCGTGCCCTCGACGCTCTACCGGCACCTGCCTAAGGCACGGTCGGCAGCAGTCGAGGCGGCCGACTGAGAGGTTGCGCCTTTGCTCTGCGGTGGCCGCTTCAACGGCGCAGGCCACCAGCGTACTTCGTCACCCGCCTCGGTTCCCCAGAGCCCGGTCCGCTGATGACTTGCGGCGACCGACAAACTCTTGAAAATTGTCGCGGCGGTATTTCAACGCGCGACTGCAACAACTCGCGCCTCATCTGATGGTGCAGGAAGCGGGACATGGTTGAACTCAGTGCATTTCTGGGCGCCCTCGAGCAAGACGACATCGAATGGATGTTGGCGGCCGGACTTCAGGTGCGCCTCGCACCGGGAGACCAGATCATTCGCCAAGGAGGGCGCCCCGACGGGCTCTTCGTTCTCCTCGACGGACGTCTCGAGGTGCTCCTCGACGGCATGGAGGGCACGCGGGCGGTCGTCGAGGCCGGCGAGCTGATAGGCGAGGTCTCGTTCCTCGACTCCCGCCCGGCCTCAGCGCATGTCACTGCCGCCATCGCGTCGACCGTCTTGCGCATCACACGCGACGACCTCGAGAGACGCATCGAGGAGCGGCCCCGTTTCGGGGTCCGCCTGTACCACGCTCTTGGCATGCTGCTGGCGGAGCGGTTTCGGAGCGATCTTCCGCGCCACCCAAAGGCGTCTCGCGTGGAGGCTCCCGGTTTCGTCGAGATGGCCGGGGCTCTGCAGCACGTCTTCAAGCAATTCGCCGATCGTCCGGCATATGAGACAGACACCGGATGGATCACCTATGGCGAGTCCGGGGAAAGGGCCCACCGCCTCGCCCTTTCGCTGAATGAGCTCAGGGGGTCGCATCCGGTCATCGGAACGCTGCTGCCCAACAGCTTCCACCTGCTGGAAATGTACTACGCCGCGGGGCTGAGCGGCTCCGTGCTCTTTCCCGCCAACCATCGCTTGGCGCCGGAGGAGCTGGCCGGCGTCTTCCGCACCTCCGGCGCCGGCGTGTTGGTGACGTCCAGCGAGTTCGAGAACCGGCTTGCGCGGCTCGATTGGGACAAGCTCCCGGTCCACACCATCGTCTGGCTGGACCGGATCTGCCGTGTCACCGACCGAACCCGCCATCTCACTTGGTCCACGCTCCTGTCCGAGAGGTCCGACGGCCCGCTACCCACGCTGCCGGCCCCCGAAGCGCATCTGCAAGGGTTCGGCACGTCCGGCACCACGGGCGAGCCCAAGATGATCCTGCACACCCATGCCAGCGTGCTCTCGCATTCCCTGGCCTCCATGGAAGCGCTGGGCCTACGTCCGTCGGACGAGCACTGCTGGGGCCATTTTGGTCCGATGTTCCATGTGGGCGATGCGGCGTTCGTCTGGATCGCGACCATGCTCGGCGCCCGGCATGTCTTTCTGGCCAACCCCCTGGACTTTAGGAAAGGCGCCGAGCTTTTGTCCGGTTCCGAGGTCTCGATCTGCAAGATCGTGCCCTCCCTCCTGAAGCTGATGATCCATTCCGGGGCCGCTGCAGGACTCGACTTCCCAAAGCTGCGCTGGATCCTGACCGGCGGCGCCGCCCCCGACCGTACTCTTGTGAGGCAGACCTCCGAGATCTTCGGCTGCGACTTCATCCAGGGCTACGGCATGACCGAGGCCACCTGCCACGTTGCGTTCAAGAACGAGACGCAAAGCCCGTCGCAGCGCGGCCTCACGGTCCTCCCCGGTCTTGAGCTCCGTGTCGTTGACGAGGACCACCGCCCGGTGGAGGCGGGCATAATCGGCGAAATCGCGATTCGGGGGCCGAATGTCTTCAGCGCGCAGATCGCCGCGGGCGAGGTCGTTCCGCCGCGCCCAGATGCCTTCACCGAGGACGGTTTCTATCTGAGCGGTGACCTCGGACAGCTGGACAAGGACGGCGACCTCCACATCGCCGGCCGCAGCAAAGACATGATCAATGTCGGCGGCGAGAACGTCTTTGCCGGCGAGGTCGAGACCATCGTCTACCGTCTCAAGGGCGTTAAGCAGTGCGCCGCGTTCTCGATGCCGCATCCGGACCTGGGCGAGGTGGTGGAGCTCGCCGTGGTCCGCAGCGAGGCCGGTCTCGACCAGAAGCAGATCAGCAACTGGTGCCGTCGGCTTCTGGCGAGCTACAAATGCCCTCGCCGGATCCACTTCCTCGACGCGCTGCCCCTGACGCCCACTGGCAAGGTCCGCAAGATGATCTTGCAGGAGCAGACTCTCGCCTTGGGGCCCGCGCCGGCACCGGCCCTGCCGGCTGCACCGACGGAGTCGGCGGGATCGGTCCTGCATGACGCGCTCACGGCGCTAGGACTAGGCGACTTTCCCCGCGAGCGCTCGCTCTTCGACGGCGGCCTCGACTCGCTGGGGGCGCTGGATCTGATCGAGAGCCTTCAGGCCAGCGTCGGACGTCCGCTTCCTTCCTCGCTCCTGTACGAGCACCCGACCATCGCGGCGCTGGAAGCCTATTTCGACAGCCTCGACCGCGCTGACCCGGTGCCTCAAGAGGCAGAGGAGCAGGCCGAGGCGCGCCAGGCGTGGCCGGTGGAAGGGCGCCCGATGCTGGGAGCGCTCTGCCTGCTCACCCAGATGTTCGGCCTTCTCCTCCGCCCATTGGTGTTCGCCGCAGGGGTGGTGCCGGTGCTTGTGATGATGGATGCACTCTCCGGCCACGTCGCGCGCTGGACGCTATTCCTGATGGCACCCCTGGGGCTCGTCGCGGCGATGATCTCCTCGATGCTCGTCGCCATCCTCATCAAGTGGGTGATTCTCGGCCAGTCGCGGCGCGGCCGGTACGCGTTGTGGAGCTGGCGCTATCACCGCTGGATGATGGTGAACAACCTCTTCCGCTGCATGGAGTACCCTCTAGGCGTGCTCCGCGGCACCGCGCTCCTTAACGCCTTTTACCGCCTGTGCGGAGCGCGGATCGGTGCCGGCGTTCGCCTGGACGCGGCAGACCTACAGGATCTCGACCTGGTGGAGATCGGCGCCGGGGCTCACGTCGGCCGCGACGCCAATCTTCAACCGGCCGTCCTGCGTCACGCCTCGCTCATCCTGGAGCCCGTGAGGCTGGGGGCGGGCTGCGTGCTGGAGCCGCAGGCCTCCGTCCTGGGCGGCACCGAGGTGCCTGACGGCGAGACGGTGCGGGCGCTGGACGTGGCGCCCTCGGGCGAGGCGGCGGCGGCGCCGCCTCGCCCCAGTGCCGTGATGCGCCTCGCCGGCTTCGCCCTCGTCGCCTACGCGGCGGCCGCCGCCATCGCCGCCGGCATCCTGTTCGTGGAGTGGTTCAACAATGGGCTTCCCTCGCTGCTGCGCATCGCCACCGGGAAGACCAGCGAGGCCGGCCCGGTGTTCTTCGTCGGCCTCGCGCTCGCCATCCAGCTCGTCATGCCCGCGACCTACTTCATTCTCGTGGTGCTGCTGAAGCGGATATTCGGCGTCGGGCCGTGGCTGTACGGGCGGCTCATCGACGTTCCCTTCTTCCCGATGTTCCTCAGAATGTCGGTGATGTCCCACCCCATGAAGTGGGCCTACCAAGCGCTCGGGGCCCGCGTCGGCCTCCGCCCGTTCATGGCCGCGCCGTACGTGGAGAGCCCCTCCCGCGTCGACATCGCCGACCGTGCGATGGTTGCCGGCAACGTGTCGCTCTTCGGGACGGTCGCCATCGAGCCGTCTGCCATCGTCGCCAACACGTGCGTGCTGCAGGATGGCGCGCGACTGGGCGCGTCGAGCCTCCTCGGCGACCTGAGCCGCCTCGGCAAGGACGACTTGACGCTGTCCGGGGTCATCGTCGCAGGGCGCCCGCCGCGCGTGGTGGGCGCGTCTGAAGTTGCGCCTGACGACCTCAGCTCCGGCGATTACGGCGTGCTGCAGGTGTGCCTCGTCGCCCTGCAGTGGGGGCTGGTGGTGGGCGGGCAGATCCCGGGGCTCCTCATCTTTGGCGCCCTGGTCCAGCTGCTCGCCCCGACGCCGGCGGTATTGATCGCGCTTCTCCCGGTGCTGCTGCTGGCGCCGCGAGGCGTGAAGGTGCTGCTGCTGCCGGTCGCCAAGTGGGCGCTGCTGCAGCGGGTTCGGGAGGGCGAGCATCCCGCCTACGGACCGATGTGGGTGCGCTGGCTTGCGATGGAGGCCCTGGTGATGGACCTCGAGCAGACCCTGCTTCTCCTCCGCGGAACCATGTTGATGCCCTGGCTCTACCGTGCCCTTGGCGCGAGCGTGGGCGCGAACACCTGCCTCTTCTGTTCCTCCCTGGGCAGCGAATACAATCTCAAGACCATCGGCGACGGCGCGTTGCTCGATCACCGCTCGCTGATTTTCGGCCACTCCGTCGAGCGACACACGCTGATCTTCAAGCCATGCGTGATCGGCGCAGACGCCGAGGTCGGGAGCCTCAGCATCGTCGAGGCCGGTGCAGTGGTGGAGCCCGGCGCGCGTGTCAAGCCGCACACGCCCGTCCACGCTCGCCGAAGCCGTGCCGACGTGATCCTCAATGTGGCCGACTATGAGGAGGCGGCGCAGCGGAAGCTTCCCGAAGCGGTGTTCGCCTATTTCGCCGGCGGTTCCGGCGACGGCCGCGCGCTGACGAGAAACGGCACCGCCTTCGACGAGATCCGCTACGCCCCGCGCGTGCTGGTGGACGTGGCGAAGGTCTCCACGGCCTGTCGCCTGATGGATCGGCGGGTCTCGTCGCCCATCCTGGTGGCTCCCACGGCGATGAATCGTCTGGTGCACCAGGACGGCGAGATCGCCGTCGCCGCCGCCGTGCAGCAGCTCGGCATGGGCATGGTGCTGTCAACGCTCTCCAACACGCCGCTGGAGAACGTCGGGGCGTGCTTCCAGAGCGAATCCGGCTCCGGGACCGGCCTCGCCCTTTTCCAGCTCTATGCCATGAAGGATCGCGAGCTGAGCGAGACGCTCATGCACCGCGCCGCGGAGGCTGGCTTTTCCGCCATCGTCCTCACCGTGGATGCGCCTGTGTCGGGCCGGCGCGAACAGGACATCCGTAGCCGTTTCAAGGTCGCCGATACGGTGCCCCTGCCCCACATCGAGAGCCTGGCCCGCGACGCGAACTCGCGCCTTCTGGCTTTCGAGCTGGCCAAGGACGCGAGCCTAGACTGGGCTAGGCTCAAGGAACTGATCGCAGCGTCTCCCCTGCCGCTCTGGCTCAAGGGCGTGATGCGCGCAGAAGACGCGCTCAAGGCGGTCGACACCGGTGTTTCCGGAATCATCCTCTCCAACCACGGAGGACGCCAGCTGGACAGCGCACCCTCCGCCCTCGACGTCCTGCCCCAGGTGCGACAGGCATTGAATGAGGGCGGGCACGTCGTGCCTTTGCTGATCGACGGGGGCATACGCCGCGGCGAGCACGTTTTCGCCGCCCTCGCGTTGGGTGCGGACGCCGTCCTAGTGGGGCGGCCCGTGGTGTGGGGACTCGCCGAGGGGGGACGCAGCGGCGTGTCCCGAGTGCTGGGACTGCTCAACGAAGAGCTGGTCACCGCCATGCGTCTCGCAGGCTGCACCAGCCTCGCAGAGATAGGGATGGATGGGGTCTCACGGCGATGAGTGCAATGCGTGTGCGGCCAAGCACGGCGGTGATAGCGCCTTTGGCCCCCGACGAGGCCTCAAAGGCTGGCAGAGACTGCTGTTTGTCGCCGGACAGCGCCTCCCAAGGACGGACAAGCAGGATGCCGTTGCCATCGGGCCCGAGGGTCTGGCATCGAGCTACCGGGACAGATCGTCGAGCTCACCTTTGAACATCCCGACCCGTCGTGCCGCTGCCATCAGCGGTCAGGGCGATAAGCTCTTCACGAACCACAGTACCTTGTAGAAGGCGTTAGAGAATTCTCTCAAAGTCGAAGACGTAAGTGTAGGCGCCCGCCCAACGCTGATACTGACAGCCGACGCTCACCAGCTACGATCAAACTCTTTCGACTGCCGCTACAACCCCTGAACCTCTTGTCGAAGCTCGATCATCTCGCGGCTGAAGCGTCCGTACCGTAGCGCGTTCCGGTTGCCGGGCTGGCCGCCGGAGCCCTTGGCGCCGCCGTGCATGCGGCAGCGACGCTTACCGCTGACTGCTGGCGACCGGCGCGGGCTCCCGGTCCGGGTCCGGGTCCGGGTCCGGGTCCGGGTCCGGGTCCGGGTCCGGGCACAGCAACGCGGGCTCTGGTGCATGGGCAAGCTGCCTTGCATGGGCTCGATCCTCACTTCTCCCGCTGGCCCCTCCCCCGGGGGTCTGGGCCGTCCCGACGACAGCTTGGCCGCCGGCATGAACATGGACATGCTCAACGGTCACCTTCTGCTGTCCCTTGCCACGATAGCGGGCGAACGCCTCGGCCAGTATGGCGTAGGCTCGGACAAGTTTGCTCGTGATAGCGCAGCGCCATCTCGCGGCCGGCGAAGGTCTGATCCGGAATGTGGGCGCGGCGATAGCACTCCATCGCCGCGTTGTGCGTGGCGACCATCTGGGCAACGAACATACCCTCGACCGCATCGAGCGGCGCGGCACCACGCATAGCTTCAAGAGCGGCCGTCTGCTGCAGTTCGACCATCCGCGGATCGGCCGGACGAGCGCTGTAGTGTTGATCGGCGTGGAATAGGGACCCCGTTGGCGGGGTGATCGGCATCCAAACGGGACCCCTGGCTGGCAGGGGTCCACGGTGACTTCCGGTAATGACCGGGAGCCGCGTCCGGGATGCTGGTGGTGGAGACGATCGGGAAGATTCGCCGGGCGTATCTCGTTCAGGGCAAGCCGATCAAGGCGATCTGCGGGGAGCTGAAGGTCTCTTGGAAGGTGGTCCGCCTGTCGGCTCTGCCGCCATGGGCGATCTGAAGCTCTACGGCATGAAAGCCGCCTTCGACGAGATCATCACCACGGCGGTGAAGCGGCAGCACGAGCCGCAACGGGTCGTCGGCGACCTGCTGACCGCGAAGATCTCGGAGAAGCAGGCCCGCTCCATCAAGTATCAGATCACCATCGCCAAGCTGCCCCTGGCCAAGGACGTCGCCGACTTCAGCTTCGAGGGCACGCCGATCAACGAGGCCCCTCGCGCGTCTTCCTGACGCGCGCTGCTGCGCAGGCGGATCCTCCGCCTCCTGGCGGAGGATGGTGCGTGACCTCGCTGGAGGCAACTTCCTCGCTCACCAGCGCAATGTGGTGCTCGTCGGCGGCACCAGCACCGGCAAGAGCCATCTGGCCATCGATGGTCAGTAGACCATCGATCCGATCTCCGAAGGAGACGCGGCCAGCAGGCCGCGGAGGCGCGATCGCCCGGGCCTGCATCCGCGACGGGGCCCGCGGCCGCTTCTTCAATGTCGTCGACCTGATCAACAAGCTTGAGGCCGAGGGCCGCGCCGGCCGCCAGGGGCGCGTGGCCGACTACCTTTGCCGGATGCGCTTCATTGTCCTGGACGAGCTCATCGACAGCGTTGCTGTCGATCCTGCTGAAATCTAAAGCATTTCTGCAATTTATTGGCGGAGGGAGAGGGATTCGAACCCTCGGTACCCCTCGCGGGGTACAACGGTTTTCGAGACCGCCCCGATCGACCGCTCCGGCATCCCTCCGCGGGGCGAAAATGCGGCACCTGTCTAGTCGGCAGGCCGACAATGGGCAAGCATAGCCTTTGCATGCCCGCTGAGCGCTCTGCCGGCCGCTGGGCCGGCCTAGGCCCGGTGGCCGGCGAGAGCCGGGAGGCCCACGGCGTCCGTGGACCTCCCGCTCGGGCTCGAGAGGTTCGGCTACGGGACCTAGAAGCCGCCCATACCGCCCATGCCACCCATACCGCCCATGCCACCGCCGGCCGGCATCGCAGGCTCCTTGTCCTGCGGCCGCTCGGCGATCATGGCCTCCGTGGTGATGAGGAGGCCGGCCACCGAGGCGGCGTTCTGAAGAGCGGCGCGCACGACCTTGGTCGGGTCGATGATGCCCTTCTTCACGAGGTCGCCATACTCGCCAGCCTGGGCGTCGTAGCCCCAGCTCGTGTCCTTGCTCTCGAGCAGCTTGCCGATCACGATCGAGCCGTCGATGCCGGCGTTCTCGGCGATCTGGCGCGCCGGGGCGGTGATCGCCTTCCTGACGATCTCCACGCCGACCCGCTGGTCGTCGTTGCCGGGCTTGACGCCCTCGAGCGCCTTGAGGCCGTAGAGCAGCGCAGAGCCGCCACCGGCGACCACGCCCTCCTCGACCGCGGCGCGGGTCGCGTTCATCGCATCGTCGACGCGATCCTTGCGCTCCTTCACCTCGATCTCGGTGGCACCGCCGACGCGGATCACGGCAACGCCGCCCGCGAGCTTCGCCAGACGCTCCTGCAGCTTCTCGCGGTCGTAGTCCGAGGTCGTCTCCTCGATCTGCGCCCGGATCTGGTTGCAGCGACCGGTGATCTCGTCCTTCGCACCGGCACCGTCGATGACCGTCGTGTTCTCCTTCTCGATCACGACGCGCTTCGCACGGCCCAGCATGTCGAGCGTGACGCTCTCGAGCTTGATCCCGACATCCTCGGAGATCACCTGGCCCGCCGTCAGGATCGCGATGTCCTCGAGCATCGCCTTGCGGCGATCACCGAAGCCAGGCGCCTTCACGGCCGCAACCTTGAGCCCGCCACGCAGCTTGTTGACGACCAGCGTCGCCAGAGCCTCGCCCTCGACGTCCTCGGCGATGATGAGAAGCGGCTTGCTGCTCTGCACCACGGCCTCGAGCACCGGCAGCAGCGCCTGCAGGTTCGAGAGCTTCTTCTCGTGGATGAGGATGTAGGGATCCTCGAGCTCGGCCCGCATCTTCTCGCTGTTCGTGACGAAATAGGGCGAGATGTAGCCGCGGTCGAACTGCATGCCCTCGACGATGTCGAGCTCGGTCTCGAGGCTCTTCGCCTCCTCGACCGTGATCACGCCCTCGTTGCCGACCTTCTGCATCGCCTCGGCCAGCATCTTGCCGACCTCGGCATCGCCGTTGGCCGAGATCGTGCCGACCTGGGCGATCTCCTCCGAGGTCGTCACCTTCTTCGTGCGCTTCGCGAGGTCGGCCACGATGGCGTCGACCGCCATGTCCACACCGCGCTTGAGGTCCATCGGGTTCATGCCGGCGGCCACCGACTTTGCACCCTCGCGCACGATGGCGGCGGCAAGGATGGTCGCCGTCGTCGTGCCGTCACCGGCCGTGTCGTTCGTCTTCGAGGCCACCTCGCGCACCATCTGCGCGCCCATGTTCTCGAACTTGTCGGAGAGCTCCACCTCCTTCGCCACCGTCACACCGTCCTTGGTGATCCGCGGCGCGCCGAAGCTCTTGTCCAGAATGACGTTGCGGCCCTTCGGGCCCAGCGTCACCTTGACGGCGTCGTTGAGGATGGTGACACCCTTGAGCATCTTGTTGCGGGCGTCGGTCGAAAACTTCACGTCCTTGGCGGCCATGGTCGGTCCTTTTCGCTTCTGTATCGGAGAGATCGGCTATCCAGGGGAGAGAGCCTCAGGCCGCCTTCTTGGCAGCCGCCACGCCCTCGATGATCCCCATGATGTCGCTCTCCTTCATGATCAACAGCTCCTCGCCGTCGATCTTCACCTCGGTGCCCGACCACTTGCCGAACAGCACACGGTCACCGGCCTTGACGTCCAGCGCCACGATCTCGCCCTGCTCGTTGCGGGCGCCGGGGCCAACCGCCACCACCTCGCCCTGCATCGGCTTCTCTTTCGCCGTGTCGGGGATGATGATCCCGCCCTTCGTCCGCTCCTCTTCCTCGAGACGACGGACCACGACGCGGTCGTGCAACGGCCTGAACTGCATGGAACCTCCTCATCACAGCTTGTGCGGCTTGCCCTGCTAGCACTCGTTAAGGGAGAGTGCCAACGCTCGAGCGGCACATAGCGGCGACGAGCCTGGGATTCAAGGTGTCACCCGCAACTGGGCGGCACCAAGGCGGAGCGCGGTGGCGATCATCCGATCCCCGCGGCTATGATCGGCTGCTCTCGGGGGAGACAGGCCGATGCGGGGCTCAGCGCTGCAGATCGTCGGACGGACGACGGGATCGGGCGTCCTGGCGGCGCTGGCGCTTTGGGCCAATCCGGCACTCGCAACCATAAAGGGCGCCGGCGAGCTTGGTCAATGCGACCCACGCTACGACACCAGCAAGATCCTGGAGGCGGCAGAAGGCTATCCCGATCCCGAGATCCGCGTGATGTCGAACGCCGAGTACGAGGCCTTCGCGCGCGAGATGAACGCCAACAACAGCGCCACCGACGGCCGCCCGATGATCGAGGTGGCACCGCCCTTCTTCTGCAACAGGCAGAAGGAAGCCTACATCGTCTTCCGCGGACGTCTTACCCGGAACGAGCCGGCGCTCACGGGCGGCGTCGAGCAGCAGGGCGAGGCGCCCGAGGAGGCAACCGGGCAGCCCGGCGGGGCCACGCCGCCGTCCCGGGTAGGAACCGTCCTCGGCCCGTCGCACCCGCTCGGCGGCAGCATCGCGTGCCAGAGAAACCCGCAATCCTATACCTGTCTCTACGGCCATGGCGAGGCCGAGGGCTCGCCCGGCGGGCCAGGCAGCGGCACGCCGCCGACGCCGGGCCCGGGTGGCAACGGTGGCGGGCCGCCGGCGCCAGGTCCCGGCAGCAACGGTGGCGGGCGGCCTTCCGGGGAACCGACGAACGGGAACGGCGGCGGCAGGGAACCATCGCGGCCTGCAAGCGAAACGACAGGCGACTGCCGCGCGCAGGTCAGGGTGGCGGCCTTCGATGCAACGGTGACGAACGCCTTCTCCTCGGCGCCCGGCAATCCCGATCCAAAGAGCCCCCAGCCCCCGCCGGGGTCGGGGCCGGTCCTCTGGCTCAAGGCGGGCTTCCCGGGCAGCGAGGCCATCACACTTCGCGCCGACGTCGCAATCTCCGCAGGAACGCTGAGCCCTTCCGACATCACGATCCGCTTCATCCAGAACGCAACGCGTTATGACGGGCGTCTCTTCTGGCGCGACGCGCCGGAGGAGGAGGTGGGCTTTCGCACCTCACGATGCAGCATGGACCGGCTCGACATGTTCCGCCTCGAGCTGCCGCCGCCACCCTTCTACCGCGCCAATGGCGGCGCCATCGGTCCGGGCGACTGGAGCATCGAGATGCACGACTCGCCCAGCCTGGGGACGGTGTTCCTGCACAGTGACGATGGCCACTGGCTCGAGCGGGTCGATGTCACCTACGCCTACAGCACCTATCTGGTCTGCGCGGTGCGAGATCGGCCGGAGACGATCCGGACCCTCGAGCGACTGGATTGGGAGGTCCGCTTCGCGGGCGACGTTCTCTACGCCCCACCGGCGCCATCGACGCCACCGCCCGCCGGCCTCTACAAGTCCAGCCGCTGGACAGGCGCCGGCTGGGCCTTCGCTCTCGCCCCTTGGGCCGGCGTCTGGGCGGACGGACGAATCCGCACGACCGAGCTGCCCGAGACCGGGCGGCCGACCTTCAACGAGTGCCTGCAGGATCCCAAGGAGCGGCGGTCCAACTAGCCCAGACCGCCAGAGGCCCGGCCCTCAGCTCAGCACGCGAACGGGCTGCCCATCGAGCCAGCGCTCGATGTCCTCCAGCGTCTCGCGGAAGAAGACCTCGTAGGCGCCGCGTGTGACGTAGCCGATATGCGGCGTCAGGATCACGTTCGGCAGTGTGCGCAGCGGGTCGTCCGCGGGCAGCGGCTCCCGGTCGAACACATCGAGCGCGGCGCCGGCGATCCGCCCTTCCCTGAGCGCCGCCACGAGGTCCGGCGTGCGCACGATCGGCCCGCGCGACGTGTTGACGAGCAGCGCGTGCGGCCGCATCAGCGCGAGCTCGGCAGCACCGACCAGCCCCTCCGAGCGCGCGCCGAGCTTGAGATGGATGGTCAGGATGTCGGACTGGCGAAAGAGCGTCTCCTTGTCGACCAGCGTGGCGCCGTGCGCCGTGGCGGCCTCGGACGTCAGGTTCTGGCTCCAGGCGATGACCTTCATCTCGAAGGCCCGGGCGACCCGCGCCACGGCCTGGCCGATCTTGCCGAGCCCGAGGATCCCGAGCGTGCGCCCATAGAGATCGCCGCCCACGGAGATCTGCCAGCGGCCATTGCGGACGGCCTCGACCTCCGCCGGCAGGTTGCGGGTGACAGCGTGGATCAGCGCCCAGGTGAGCTCGGGCGTCGCCTGTCCGGCCGAGCCCGTGCCGCAGACGGTGATGCCGAGATCCTTCGCGGCCGCAAGGTCGATCGCCGCGTTCCACATGCCGGTGGTCACGAGCAGCTTGAGCTCGGGCAGGCGCTCCAGCAGGCGGCGCGGGAACGGCGTCCGCTCGCGCATCGCCGCGATGACCTGGAACGGCTCGAGCCGCCGGACCAGCGCATCCTCGTCGTCGAGATGATCGTGGAAAACCGTGATCGCGGTGCGGCCGTCGAGGCGCCTCCAGTCGGCGAGGGAGAGTGCCACGTCTTGATAGTCGTCGAGAACAGCGGTTCGCGGCAGCATGGGCTGCATCCTCCTCATCCATCGGTCACGGCCCAGGATATGGATGCGCCGGACCGCCAGGACATGCACACCTGCGCTGGCCTGCTATTCCGTTGCGGCAGAAAGGCCTGCCTGCCTTTTTTGGATCATTCCAGATTGCGGCTCACGCCGGCCGGGTCTAGTCATTTGCTGCATGCGAACTCACTGCATGTGACCGCCATCGTGACCATGCCCCTCCATCTCGCCTCCCAGCCTCCCTTCCCGGTCAGCCGGCCGCGCCAACTCCGCCAGCATGCCTGGAGCCGTCACCTCGTCGCCGAGCACCGCCTTCACGCGAGCGACCTGATCCAGCCCTACTTCGTCCTCGACGGGACGGGGCGGCGGGAGCCCGTGGCGTCGATGCCGGGGATCGACCGGCTCTCGGTCGACCTCCTCCTGCGCGAGGTCGAGAAGGCCCGGGACCTCGGCATCCCGGCCGTGGCGCTCTTCCCGGTGACACCTTCCGAACGGAAGACCGAGGATGGACGCGAGGCCTGGAACGAGGACAACATCGTCTGCCGCGCGATCCGCGCCATCAAGCGCGAGGTCCCCAAGATAGGCGTCGTGGCCGACGTAGCGCTCGACCCCTATACATCGCACGGGCAGGACGGCCTGCTGCGCGACGGTGTCGTGCTCAACGACGAGACGCTGGCGGCTCTGGTCCGCCAGGCCCTCGCCCAGGCCTCGGCCGGCTGTGACATCGTCGCCCCCTCCGACATGATGGACGGCCGTGTCGGCGCCATCCGCCAGGCGCTCGACGAGGGCGGCTTCGCCCACACGATGATCCTTTCCTATGCGGCCAAATACGCGTCCGCGTTCTATGGGCCCTTCCGCGAGGCCTGCGGATCGGCCACCAACCTCGGCGCGGCTGACAAAAAGACCTACCAGATGGATCCGGCCAACAGCGCCGAGGCGCTGCGCGAGGTGGCGCTCGACGTGGCCGAGGCCGCCGACATGGTCATGGTCAAGCCCGGCCTGCCCTATCTCGACGTCATCCGCCGGGTGAAGGATGCCTTCGGCCTGCCGACCATGGCCTACCAGGTGTCGGGCGAGTACGCGATGGTGCAGGCCGCCGCCAAGGAGGGCTGGATCGACGGCGACGCGGTGATGATGGAGTCGCTCCTGGCCTTCAAGCGGGCCGGTGCCGATGCCGTTCTCACCTATGCGGCCACGGCGATCGCGGGCCGTCTGCGCTGAGCCGTTAATCGCCTTGCGGCAATAGGGGCCGTCACGGCAGGCCCAGGAAACCGCGGACAAGGTCGATCTGGCCGTCCTCCATGAGTGCCGGCGCATGACCGGCGCCCGGCACGATCTCCACCTTCGCGCGCGGGCCCCTGGTCGCCATGGCGCTCGCCACCTCGCTCAGCAGAAGCGGGCTCTCGGCCCCCCGCAGCACGAGGCACGGGCAGGTGATGCGATCCCACTGCTCCCACATGTCGATGTCGGCATCGGCCGCCTCGGCGAAGGGCACACGGATCTGCGGATCGTAGTGCAGCCGCCAGACCTTGCCGTCGCGGCGCGCGCTGTTCTCGGCCAGATGGCGCCACTGCGCGTCCGTGAGCTTGCCGAAGCCGGCATGGATCGTGCGGAGATGCTGATCGAGCGCTGTGATCGTGGGGAAGCTCAGGTCGAGCCCGAGATAGGTCCGGATGTAGCCCAGCGCCACGGCCGGGACGAGCGGGCCCACATCATTGAGGACGAGACGCGCGATCGGGCTTTTTTCGGTTGCCGCTACTGCCATGCCGATCAGCCCGCCCATCGAGGTGCCGATCCAGTCGACCTCCTCGAGCCCCAGGCGCTCGAGAAGCCGAAGGATCTGCGCCGCGTAGCGCTCGACCTCGTACCCCTTCGGATCCGCCAGCCAGTCGCTCAGCCCGCGTCCTGCCACGTCGACGCAGATCACGCGCACGGCGCCGGAAAGCCGCCCCGCCAGGGCATCGAAGTCGCGGGCATTCCGCGTCAGCCCGTGAACGCAGACCACGGTGCGCGATGCTTCCGGGTCACCCCAGTCCGTGAAGCCCAGGTGCAGGCCCCCATGCTCGTCGCCCAGGGAAAGTCGGCCAGCCCGCATCATCCTCTCCTCCATCGTCCGTGCCCGAAGCTAGAGTGAGGCATCGGCCGCTCCAAGGGCGCAGGTGGCCGTCGACGTTGCAAGCCGCCCGCGCATGGCGCTGGTCTCGCAGATCCGAGGCTATACTGCGCCCTGCCGAGCATGCGAGACGAGCTTAGGGCAGATCGGTGACGAGACGGCGGCGTCGCGCCGCCCAGCCATGACAGGAGCCTCAGGCATGAGCCAGGCATCGAGCATCGAGACGATCATGCGGGATGGACCAGTCATCCCGGTGATCGTGATCCGCGACCGTGCGCACGCCGTGCCGCTTGCGCGGGCGCTCGTCGCGGGCGGCGTGCGCGTTTTGGAGGTCACCCTGCGCACCGAGGCGGCGCTGGACGCGATCCGCGCCATGCGCGCCGAGGTGCCCGAGGCGATCGTCGGCGCCGGCACCGTTCTTTCCCCTCAGCAGCTGAGGAGCGTGGCCGCGCTGGACGTGGCCTTCGCCGTCAGCCCGGGGATGACGGAGGGCCTGGTCGACGCCGCCGGCGAGACCTCGGTGCCGCTCCTCCCGGGGGTCGCGACCGCCGGCGAGGTGATGAAGGCCCTCGACCTCGGCTATCGCTATCTCAAGTTCTTCCCGGCCGAGCCGGCCGGCGGCATGCCCTACCTCAAGGCGTTGGCCTCGCCGCTGCCGGAGGCCCGCTTCTGCCCGACGGGCGGAATCGACCTGCAGCGCGCCGCCCGCTATCTGGCGCTCGAGAACGTGCTGTGCGTCGGCGGCTCGTGGCTCGTGCCGCATGACGCGATGGCCGACGGCGACTGGCAGCGCATCACCGAGCTCGCCCGAGAGGCGGCGCTGCTCGGCCGAGCCTGAGATATCGAGCCTTCACACCCACTGTGACCATCGACACAGCCGCGCGGCCGGGCCCGTGTTAGCGAGCGTTCGTCATTCGACAGGAGGACCAGCAATGTCGACGAACGAAGCCGAGCCCAGCTCTTCCCACCCCCGCGACGTTGCGAGCGGCTGGCTGGTGGTTGCAGCATTGCTCGGCCTGCTCGTTTTCAGCTGAGCGAGCGAGCCCGCGTGATCAACGGACAGATCAGGCACCGACCGGGTCGATCCGCCCCAGCTGCTTCAGCGCGGGGCCAGGAATCGGCCGGTCGTGGTCAGCTGTTCCTTCCGCCGCGCCCACGGCCGGGAGCAAAGCCGGCGATGCCAGAGGGCATCAGCCGTTCCCGCGGCACCTCGAGACGGACGGTCAGGCCGTCCGGCTCCCAGTCGTGGGAGATCTCGCCACCGAGCTGGCTTCTCACCGTGCTGAGGGCGAGCCGGCTACCGAATCCCTGGGAGGCCGGCTCGCCGGCGATGGCGGGCCCGCCCCGCTCCCGCCAGGACAGCCGAAGCATCGCCTGATCGACATCCCAGCCCACATCGAGATGGCCGGTCCGCGACGACAGAGCCCCGTGCTTCGCCGCATTCGTCGCGAGCTCGTGCAAGAGGAGGGCGAGGCTCGTCGCGGAGCGGCCGCTCACCCGCACATCGGGTCCTGCCAGAGTTATCCGCCCATTCGCGTCAGCCGCCTCATCGGCAAACGGGGCCAGGATCGCCCGCGCAAGGGCCAGAAGCGTCGTCGCCTCACCGGCCTTCGTCCCATCGGTCTCGGGATCGCGCAAGGTGAGCTCATGGGCGACCCCCAGCGCATCCAGCCGCCCATGGATGGCCTCGGCCATGCTGTCGGGCGTCGTAGCGGCTCGGGCGCTCAAGGTCACCACGGCGCTCGCGACGGCGAAGGCGTTCTTGACCCTATGGCTCATCTCGCGAACGAGCAGCGCCTCCTGCTCCCGGGCACGTCTCCGCTCGGTGACGTCCCGCGCGATCTTGGACGCGCCCACGATGCGGCCGGTGGCATCCCTGACGGGCGACACGCTGAGCGAGATATCGACGAGACTCCCGTCCTTCCGCCGACGAATCGTCTCGTAGTGATCGATGCGCTCGCCGCGGCGGATGCGCTCGAGAATGGTGGGCTCCTCGTCGTGCCGCTCCGCGGGTATCAAAAGCGCGATCGGCTTGCCGATCATCTCCTCGGCGGTATAGCCGAAGAGCCGTTCGGCGCCGCGATTCCAGCTGACGACGCAGCCATCGAGGTCCTTGCTGACGATCGCGTCGTCGGACAATTCGACGATCGAGGCGAGCCGTTGCGACGTCTCGTGGGCGTGGCCGTGCTCGCTTGCCTCGATCAGCATGTCAACGGCACCGACCAACGCGCCGGACGGGTCGCAAAGGGGAGACGCGTAGGCGCGGACGAGGACACAGGTTCCGTCGAGCCGCTCGGCAACCACCTCGGCGCCCTTGATGGCCCGGGCCTCCTCGAGCGCGATCGACACGGGGCGTTCCCGGCGCTCCATCGGCCGCCCATCGGGCCAACGCAGGCGCCACGCCTCCCACCAGGCGCTCTTGCCGATCTCCGGCCGATGTCCCCACAGCAGGGCGGCCGCCTCGTTGAAGAAGGTCATCCGGCCAGCGGCGTCGATCGTGTAGACGGCCACTGGCAGCGACTGCAGCAGCAGCGGGGTCGCCCACGGGGGAGCGCTCGATAGCCAATGGGCCTCGGGCGAGCCCCTCTTGTCAGGGGCATGGCGGTGTGAGGGCATCGCGCTCTCCGGCGCAACGGGCACCCGCAGGTGCAAGTCACCACGCCCGAGCTGTGTCGGAGACCAGGTGGACTTCGCGTAGAGCGGTCCGCTTGACATCCCGCGACCAGCCGCGCGCCTTCAAGATGGCTAGCATGGGGCGGACCAACGCCGTAGCGCAATCGCGCAAGGGCTCCTCGCCGCCAGCGCCTAGTTCATCCGGTCGAGCAGGCTGGTGAGGCGGCCCATCGCCTCCTCGAGGCGCTCCGTCCCGATCGCAAAGCAGAGGCGGAGATGGCTCTCATTGCTCTCGCCGAAGGTGTAGCCGGCAGCGAGACCGACCTTGGTCTCGGCGAGCACGCGCTTGGCGAAGGCCAGGCTGTCGGTCATGCCCTCGATGCGTGGGAACGCATAGAAGGCTCCCTCCGGTCGAAGCAGGCTGACGCGCGGATGGGCGCCCAACGTTCTCATGACGAGATCGCGATTCACGCGGCAGCGCTGGGTAAAGGAAGCGACGAAATCCTCGCCCTGCTCGAGCGCGGCGATGGCGCCGAGCTGCACGAAGGCCGTAGCGCTCGTATTGTTGACCTCGGCCAGCACCGCCATCGGCTCGGCCAGGTGCCTGGGCGCCACCATCCAGCCCAGCCGCCAGCCGGTCATCGCCCAGCCCTTGGAGAAGCCGTTGAGAACGAAGACCGGCTCATCCTCGCCCGCGAGCGTCAGGAAGGAGGGTGCCGGGTCCGGGTGGTCGAAGACGTTCCTGTGGTAGACCTCGTCCGCGATGATCGCGAGCCCGCGGGCACGGCAAAACGACAAAAGCTCGGTCTGCTCCTCGACCGACATGATCCAGCCCGTCGGGTTCGAGGGCGAGTTGACGTAGACCGCCTTGGTACGCGGCCCGACGGCACGCTTCAGGTCGTCGAGATCGAGATGCCAGCGGCCCGGCCCCTCGCGCAGCCTGACATCGACGCCGCGCGCGCCCAGAACCTGGGCCACGGTGCGGATGTTGGGCCAATAGGGCGAGATGAGAATGATCTCGTCGCCCGGCCCGAGCAGGCACTGGCCGGCAATCATCACGGAGAGCATGGTCGAGCCCGGCACCGTGATGCGGTCCGGATGCAGCTCGATGCCGTAGAGACGCTGATGGTAGCGCAAGAGCGCCTCTCGCAGCGCCACCTGCCCCCGGGCATACGAATAGAAGGTCTTGCCGGCGTCGAGGGCCGCCTTGGTCGCGTCGCGGATGAAATCCGGCGTGACGATGTCGCTCTCGCCGAACCAGAGAGGGATCACCTCGGGATCGTCGAGCGCGCCGACGGCGATCTTGCCGATGCCAGAGAGCTCGAGGGCCTCGATGCTCGGACGGATCGGGCTCGGAAGTGTGGGGCTCATCCTGCTCCGCCTGCGGCCATGGCCGCGCCTGCCAGCTGTTGGTCGAGCGCTGGCTTTAGGCTAAACCGCGCCTGCGGCCAAGTCATCGGAGCGGGAGGACAGCATGCAGGTCAAGGCGGCGGTAGCTCACCAGGCGGGAGCGCCGCTCTCGCTCGAGACGGTCGAGCTGGAGGGCCCGAAGGCGGGTGAGGTGCTGGTCGAGATCAAGGCCACGGGCATCTGCCACACCGACGCCTACACGCTCTCGGGCCAGGATTCCGAGGGCAAGTTCCCTTGCATCCTCGGTCACGAGGGGGCGGGCATCGTGGTCGACGTCGGACCCGGCGTGACCTCGGTCAAGAAGGGCGACCATGTCATCCCGCTCTACACGCCCGAGTGCCGGGAGTGCGAGTACTGCCTCAATCCCAAGACGAACCTCTGCCAGAAGATCCGCGTCACCCAGGGTCAGGGTGTCATGCCCGACGGGACCTCGCGCTTCCGGATCGGCAAGGAGACCGTCTACCACTATATGGGCACCTCGACCTTCTCCAACTTCACGGTTCTGCCCGAGATATCGGTAGCCAAGATCCGTGAGGACGCGCCCTTCGAGAAGGTCTGCTACATCGGCTGCGGGGTCACCACCGGCATCGGTGCCGTGATCAACACGGCCAAGGTCGAGCCCGGCTCGAACGTCGTGGTCTTCGGCCTGGGCGGCATCGGCCTCAACGTCATCCAGGGGGCCCGGATGGTGGGCGCCGACATGATCGTCGGTGTGGACCTCAATCCCGGGCGCGAGGCGATCGCCCGCAAGTTCGGCATGACCCACTTCGTCAACCCGAAGGACCTCGGCGACAAGGACGTCGTCGCCCACTTGGTCGAGCTGACCAAGGGCGGTGCCGACTACAGCTTCGAGTGCATCGGCAACGTCAAGGTGATGCGTCAGGCGCTCGAATGCTGCCACAAGGGCTGGGGCGTGTCGGTCATCATCGGCGTGGCGCCGTCGGGTGCCGAGATTGCCACCCGCCCCTTCCAGCTCGTCACCGGCCGCGTGTGGAAGGGCACGGCCTTCGGCGGTGCCAAGAGCAGAACCCAGGTGCCGAAGATCGTCGACTGGTACATGGACAAGAAGATCAACATCGACGATCTCATCACGCATGTGATGCCCGTCGACCGGATCAATGAGGCGTTCGACCTCATGCACGAGGGCAAGTCGATCCGCAGCGTCGTGACGTTTTGATCTTCTCGCGCGGATTGTCTCGGTAGCACGGGCACCGGCCGTCCCTCCTTTCCGCCCACCCTCATGATCGCGGCCTCGGCCGCGGCCTGTTTCTGCGGTATCGTGGGTGACCGCGTATAAACGGGTGGGAAGGGACGGCCGATGCCCAAAGGGACAGTAGCTCAGGCTCGACGCCCGCGCGCCGACGACCGGTGGCTCGTGGACCTGCAGATGGGGCTCTTCGGCGGCCAGGCTTTCCTGGTGGCCTTCGAGCTTGGCCTCTTTCCCATGCTGGCCTCCTCGCCGCTGGGCATTGCCGCGGTGGCGCAGCGAGCCGGCCTCGACCCACGATCGGCCGAGGCGCTCCTGCTGCTCTGCGCCTCGCTCGGCCTCCTCGAGCGTCGGGACGAGCGCTTCGCCCTGACGCAACGGGCCGAGGACTATCTGCTGCCAGAAAGCCCGACATACCTTGGCGACTTCATCCAGGCGGCGATGATCGCGCAGCCCGAGCTCACCTCGCTTCCCTTCATCAGGCGCGCCGTCCTCGAGAGCAGGTCGCAGATCTACGGCGGGCAGAAGCTCTTCGAGGCGCACGAGGAGCAGCAGGAGAAGGCGCGCGCCTTCACCCGTGCCATGCACGGGCACAGCATCGGGTCGGCGCTGACCTGGCCGGACCGGCTCGATCTTGCGGACGTCAGGCACATGGTCGACGTGGGCGGCGGCTCGGGCGCGCACGCCATCGGCGCCGCGCTTCGCTGGCCGAGCCTGTCCTGCACGGTGCTCGAGATGCCGGTCGTCTGCGAGGTCGCCCGCGAGACTGTCGCCCGCTACGGGTTGAGCGAGCGCATCGCCGTGAGCCCGGGCGACTTGTGGAGTGACCCGTTACCGGCCGGCGACCTGCACTTCTATGGCGACATCTTCCACGACTGGCCCACGGAGCGATGCCGCGATCTCGCCCGCAAGAGCTTCGAGGCACTGGCGCCCGGCGGGCGGATCATGATTCACGAGGTGCTCTACGACGACGACAAGACCGGCCCCTTCGCCGCGGCGGCACTCACTGTCGTCATGCTGGCCTGGACCGAGGGTGTGCAGAGGTCGGCACGGGAGCTGGGCGAGATCCTGACATCAGCGGGATTCGGCGAGGTCAGCACCTCCCCCGCCTTCGGCTATTGGAGCATCGTGAGCGCCCGCAAGCCGCGCTGATGGGTAGGTCCGCCAACACTCATCGCTTCTCGATGAGGGTCCGAAAGACGCCCTCCGCCTCGCTCTGCTCGACCAGGCGGTCGCCGGTGGCGGCGCAGAGCTCCTGGAGGTCGCCCGGGGCCTTGGGATCGGTCGCCAGCACGCGGAGCCGCTCGCCAGGCGGCATGCCCCGCAGCAGCTTCCTCGCCTTGAGGACCGGCAGGGGGCAGGAAAGGCCCCTCGTGTCCAGCTCGCGCTCTGCCATCGCCCATCGCACCCGTGCTATCCCCTGCCAAGGTTAGGACGGCACGAACGGACGGGCGAGCCTCATGTCGAGCCGGGTGATCGGCATCGTCGGCTGGAAGAACAACGGCAAGACCACCCTCGTCGAGAGGCTGGTCCGGGCATTCTGCCGGCGCGGCCTGCGTGTCTCGACCGTCAAGCATGCCCACCACAGCGTCGACGTCGATCAGCCCGGCAAGGACAGCCATCGGCACCGCGAGGCCGGGGCCGCGGAGGTGGTGCTGGCGACGGCCAGGCGCTGGGCGCTCATCCACGAGCTCAGGGACGAGCCCGAGCCGCCGCTCGAGGCCATCCTGGCACGGATGGCGCCGGTCGATCTCGTCATCGTCGAGGGCTTCAAGAGCTCGCCGCATCCCAAGATCGAGGTGCATCGCCGCGAGCGCGGGACGCCCCTCTTCGCGCTGGAGGATCCGAGCGTCATCGCCGTGGCGTCGGACGAGCCGCTGCCCGATCTCGCGATCCCGGTGCTGGGCCTCGACGACATCGAGGCGATCGCCCAGCTTGTCATCGAGCGAACCGGCGTCGGAGGAGGCTGATGCGGCGGTCGGGCGACGACTGCTTCGCCTATGGGGGCACGATGGTGGGCCTGGCCGAGGCGCTGGCCCTGCTGGAGGCTCGGGTGCGGCCCGTCGTCGGCACCGAGCACGTGCCGCTCGATCGGGCATCCGGCCGGCTGCTCGCCGGCCCGCTCGTGAGCCCGCGCGACGTGCCGGCCTTCGACAATGTGGCGGTGGACGGCTTTGCCTGCCGGGGGGACGATCTGGTCGCGGCCGACGCCACGAGCCTGCGCCTCCTGGCTGGGCGGGCGGCCGCCGGCCACCCCTTCGCCGGGCAGGTTGGTCATCACGAGGCGCTCCGGGTTCTGACCGGCGCCGTCATGCCGGCGGGCGCCGACACCGTCGTGATGCAGGAGGCCTGCGCCGTGAGCGGCGGAGCGGTCACCGTTCCGGCCGGCGTGAAGCCCGGCATCAACCGGCGTCGTGCCGGCGAGGATGTGCGGCGCGGCCAGACGCTCTTCGCACAAGGCCTCCGGCTGCTGCCCCAGCATCTGGGCGTGGCGGCCGAGCTCGGGCTCGCCGGGCTCGAGGTCATGGAAAAGCTCAAGGTCGCCCTCTTCTCGAGCGGCGACGAGATCCGCGAGCCCGGCACGGCGCTCGCCCCAGGGCGCGTCTACGATGCCAACCGCCACATGCTGAAGGCGCTGCTGCAAAGCGTGCCAGCCGACGTCACGGATCTGGGCATCCTGCCCGACGATCCTGCGGCGGTGCGCAAGGCGCTCGCCGCGGCCGCCGAGGCGCATGACGTGATCCTCACCTCGGGTGGCGCCTCGGGTGGCGACGAGGATCATCTGGTGGCTTCCGTCCGCGCGATCGGCCAGCTTCACTTCTGGCGCATCCGCATGAAGCCCGGCCGGCCCCTGGCCCTGGGCCGCCTGGGTGGCGCCTCCTTCATCGGCCTGCCCGGCAACCCGGTGGCCGTGATGGTCTGCTTTCTCATCGTTGCGCGCCCGGTGCTCCTGGCGCTGGCCGGCCGTGGATGGACCCTCCCCCGCGCCTATCCGCTGCCGGCGGCCTTCGCCATGCGCCGCAAGCCCGGCCGCACCGAGATGCTGCGCGCGGCGCTCGTCCGGAGCGAGAAGGGCCTCCGCGCGCGCCGCATCATGCGCGAAGGCTCGGGCATCCTGACCTCGCTTACCGATGCCGACGGGCTGGTCGAGATCGACGAGGCCGTGAGCGAGGTGAAGGAGGGCGATCCCGTGCCGTTTTTCGGCTTCGCGGAGCTGCTGGCGGGCGGCTGAGCGGCCGCCCCGACAGCGCCGGGGATCGCCCCCGCCTGCATCAGGCCACGTTGGCGGCGTCGAGGTGGTTGGTGCCGGAGATGACGAGCGTGTCGATGTCCGGCGCCCCGCCGCTCGCCGCACCGAGGTCGATGCTCATCGAGTTGCCCTTCGTCGTGACGAAGTCGTCGCCCTTGCCGACCACGTCGTCGCCGTTGGTGTTCAGGCTCGCAAAAGTCAGCCCGTAGCCTGAGAGATCGAGCACGTCGCCGGGGTTGACCGAGGTCCCGACCTCGAAGTCGGTGATGCGGTCCTGGCCGCTGCCGGTATCGAAGGCGAAGGTGTCGGAATCACTGCCGCCGGTGAGCTTGTCATTGCCACCGCCGCCGACCAGAAGATCGTTCCCGGCACCGCCGTTCAGGATGTCGTTGCCGCCCTCACCCGCCGTGATGCTCTTGGCCCAATCCCCCCAGAGCTGATCGTCGCCGTTGCCGCCATCAAGCTTGTCGTTGCCACCCTGCGCCCCGCTCGCCAGATCCGCGTCGCCGTAGATCATGTCGTTGCCGTCGCCGCCCTTCAGCTTGTCGTTGCCGCCCTGGCTGAACTGCAGGCCGCCGATTTCCTCCTCGATGCGACCCGAGTGGGCGTCGCCGGCGATGATGTCGTTGCCGTCGCCGCCGTCGATGACATCGTTGCCGCCGGTCGAGGCATTCATCGTCACGCCCGCGTCACCTGCCAGGATATCGTCGCCATCGCCGCCCTTGATGCGGTCGTTGCCGCCGACACTGTCCTGGCCCATGTCGTTGCCGCAGTCGCCGGCGATAATGTCGTTGCCGGCCCCGCCGTCGAACCGGTCCTTGCCGCCGATGCTCTGGCGCATCTCGTCCTCGGCGTCACCCATGAGGACATCGGCGCCATCGCCACCAGAGAACCGGTCGTTCCCTCCCAGAGCACCATTGTGCATGACGTTGGCGTCGCCGGCGATCCAGTCGTCGCCGTTGCCACCGTCCAGGCGGTCGTTCCCTCCAGCGCTTCCCTCGCCGTCCATGAGGCCGACCGCCCCCTGGTTGGCAGCATCGCCATAGATCCGATCGGCGCCGTCGCCACCGTAGATCTGGTCCTTGCCACCATGCGCACCGCCGAGAATGTCGGTGGCGTCGCCCGAGATGGTGTCGTTGCCCTCGTCGCCGTAGAGCCGGTCGTTGCCACCGACCGGTGCTGCAGCCTCATCGGTCGGCTGAAGCGTTCCGGCGAGATCTCCCCAGATCACGTCGTTACCGCCCGCCGCCTGGACCAAGTCATTGGCAAGGAACGCCGTCACATTATCGGCGCCGCCCGTCGTGGGTCCGCCGATGACCCCGCTCGAGACTTTGGTATCCGTGATCTTGTCCTTACCGTCCGTGCCGGTAATGATCGCCATGATTGCTTCTCCCGCCCAAGGCTGTTTGGGGAGCAGCCGTCGCACCGGCCGTGGCCACAGCGCCATGGCAATGGCGAAGGCTGGAGACTCCCTTAATTTTTCTCCATAAAGCCGGACGCAGGCGGCGTCTTTGACGCAGGTCAAGCTTCGCCGACCGGACCGGCCATGCTTCGACGAAAGCAAAGACGCGCGCTAAAATCGGCGTCGGAAAGAGCAAGCGAGGATCCATGGACGCCGATGTGATCGTCATCGGTGCCGGCATCGCCGGTGCCTCGGCCGCCTGCGAGCTGGCGGCAACGCGGAGCGTGCTTCTCGTCGAGCGCGAGGATCAGCCGGGCTATCACACCACGGGTCGATCCGCCGCGCTCTACCTGAAGTCCTATGGAAACGCGCAGATTCGTGCCCTCACCCTGGCGTCCGAGCCCTTCTATACGACCTCACCGGAGGGCTTCAGCGAGGCGCCCATGCTCACGCCGCGCGGCGCGATGCTCATCGCGCGGCAGGATCAGCAGGACCTATTGACGGCCGAGCTGGACCAGGCGCGCCGCTTCGTGCCGTCGGCGCGCCGCCTCGGCGTCGAGGAGGCGCTGGAGCTGGTACCCTCGCTGCGCGCCGACTATCTAGCCGGTGCCATGCTCGATCCCGATGCCCAGGACATGGACGTGGGTGCCATCCTGGGAGGCTATCTCAGGGGCTTCAGGCGGCGGGGCGGGCAGCTCGTGACCGGAGCCGAGGTCCAGGCGCTCACCCGCGAGGGAGGCCTGTGGGCCATCGTCACCCGAGAGCAGCGCTGGACCGCGCCCGTGATCGTCAACGCGGCCGGCGCCTGGGCGGACGAGCTGGCGGCCTTGGCCGGGCTTGGCCCGCTCGGGCTCGTGCCCAAGCGCCGGACCGCCTTCCTCGTCGATCCGCCGGCGGGCGCCGAGATCCGGCGCTGGCCCATGGTCTGCGACGTCGCCGAGCAGTTCTATTTCAAGCCCGATGCGGGCAAGCTCCTCTGCTCACCCGCGGACGAGACGCCGTCGCCGCCGACCGACGCCCAGCCCGAGGAGATGGACGTCGCCATCGCCGTCGACCGCATCCAGCAGGCGCTCGCGATCGACATCCGCCGGATCGAGCACCGGTGGGCCGGCCTTCGCACCTTCGCTGCCGACAAGACGATGGTCTGCGGCTTCGACGCGCGGGCCCAGGGCTTCTTCTGGCTCGCGGGCCAAGGTGGCTACGGCATCCAGACGGCCCCGGCGATGGCGGCCTTGACGGCCGCGCTCGTGCGGGGCGAGCCCGTCCCGGCGCCTCTGCGGCAGGCCGGCGTCGAGGTGGAAGCGCTATCGCCGGCGCGCCTGCTCTGACGCGGCGATCGATCCGCGCAGGTCGCAATGCGGCTGACCGACAGGCGGGCGGCTGCTACTCCCGATGACGAGCCGCCGCGTCGCCAATAGGGGCGATCGCGGACGGCCGACGACAGGGTAGCGGATGAGCCTCCGGGCGCGCCTCTATGAGCTCATCGAGGACGACGAGCGCACCACGGGCGCTGCGCATGTCGTACGGATCATCCTCGTCGCTCTCATCGTCCTCAGCGTCGCGGCCAGCATCCTCGAGACCGAGCCGATCTTCCGCGGTCGGCTCGACAGGCTCTTCGCGCTGATCGAGTACGGCTGCGTCGCCATCTTCAGCGTCGAGTACGTGGCACGGGTCTGGGTGTCGGTCGACGACAGGGCGGGGCGCTATTCCCACCCGCTGGTCGGGCGGCTCCGCTATATGCTGACCCCGTCGGCGATCGTCGATCTGGTGGCCGTTTTGCCCTTCTATCTCAGCCTGTTCATACCGATCGATCTCATTTTTCTCCGGCTCTTCCGCCTGTTGCGCATCCTCAAGATCACCCGCTACTCGCCGGCCCTCGCGACGCTCCAGCTGGTGCTCTACAATGAGCGGCGCTCCCTCCTATCCGCGCTGCTCGTCTTCGGTGTCGTGCTGGTGATTGCGGCGGGCCTCATGCATGCCGCTGAGGGCGCAGCGCAGCCCGAGCGGTTCGGCACCATTCCGGCGGCAATGTGGTGGGCGGTCATCACGCTGACGACGGTCGGCTATGGCGATGCCACCCCGATAACCTCCGCGGGCAAGGCCATCGCCGCCCTGACCGCCCTCTGCGGCATCGGCGCGCTGGCACTGCCGACGGCCATCCTGGGAGCGGGCTTCGCGAGGGAGCTGCAAAAGCAGGATTTCGTGGCACGGTCCTCGATGGTCGCCCGGGTGGCCCTCTTCCAGGGGCTGGGCCCGGCACAGCTCGCCGAGGTGACGAGCCTCCTGCACCCCCGCATGCTGCCGCCGCGCTACACCGTGATCCGCCGGGGCGAGCATCCCGAGGCGATGTACTTCATCGACCATGGCCGGGTGGTGATGCGCATCGGCGAGCGGCGGATCACGCTGGGCCCCGGCGGCTTTTTCGGCGAGCTGGCGCTGCTCGAGGGCCGGCCGCGCGAGGTGACGGTGACGACGCTGAGCCCCTGCCGCCTTCTCGAGCTGGACGCGGGCGACTTTCATCGGCTGATCGGGGGCGATGCACAGCTGAGGGAGACCATTCTGGCCGAGGCCCGCCAGCGCGCCGAGCTTCATGGTCATCCCCTTCATGTCGGCGGATCGACCGAGGAGCACGGCGTCCATCCGGCACGTGCCGACGAGCCCTGAGAGGAGGATCGGCCCTTGCACGGAGAAGACCTGCTCTTCGCCGCCACCGTCGGGCTCGCCGCCGGCACGCTGGCGCTCGTGGTCTTCCGGCGCATCGGCTTCGGCTCCGTCTTGGCCCTGTTGGCGACGGGTCTCGTCGTTGGCCCCTATGGCCTGGCGCTCGGTGGCAGCGGCGAGACGCTTCTTCAGATAACCGAGCTCGGCATCGTCTTCCTGCTGTTCGTCATCGGCCTCGAGATGGAGCCCGGCCGGCTCTGGTCGATGCGGCGCGCCGTCCTCGGCCTCGGCTCGCTGCAGATCCTCCTCACCGGCCCGCTCCTCGCCGGCATCGTGGCCGTCGCTGCGGGCATCGGCTGGCAGGCAGCGCTCGTCACCGGCTTCGGCCTTGCGCTCTCCTCGACCGCGCTCGTCATGACGCTCGTCGAGGAGCGCGGCGAGCTGGCGACGGCGCATGGGCGTTGCAGCTTCGCCGTGCTGCTCATGCAGGACCTGGCCATCGTGCCGTTGCTGGCGTTGGTCACGATCCTCTCGGGCGCGGGCGCCGGCGGTGTTCAGACCCTCTGGCACAGCGTGCCGACGATCATCCTCATGCTCGCCCTCATCTACCTTCTCGGCGATCACGCTCTGCCATGGGCGTTCGAGCTCGTCGCCAGCCAGCGCAACAGCGAGGCCTTCGCGGCGCTGGCAGTGCTGGGGGCCGTCGCCTCGGCCTGGGCGATGCAGCGGGCCGGCCTGTCCATGGCGATGGGCGGCTTTCTTCTCGGGATGCTGCTGTCGCGCTCGCGCTACCGGCATCAGGTCGAGGCGGAGATAGGCTATCTCAAGGGATGGCTGCTCAGCCTCTTCTTCGTCGCTGTGGGAATGTCGATCGACCTCGCCGCCCTCGATCGCCACCTCCTGACGGTCATCGCCGTCGTCGTCCTGCTGATCGCCACCAAGACGGCCGTCCTCCTGCTCCTCGCCCGCGCCTTCGGGCATGGCTGGGACGTCTCGCTCAGGGTGGCGTTGCTGCTGGCGCAAGGCGGCGAGTTCGCGTTCGTCCTCCTTGGCGCGTCTCGCGCTGCGGGCCTCCTCCACGGCGAGGCCTACGCCATCGGCATTCTCACCATCTCCGTGTCCATGGCGGCGACGCCGGCCCTCGCGCGTTTCGCCGACTGGCTCGTGGCGCGGCTGCCGCCGTCAGCGCCGCCGGGTCTAGGAGCCGAGCCTGATCTGCCGCAGCGCCATGTCGTGGTCGCGGGGATGGGTCGGGTCGGTCAGTCCGTTGCCATGATGCTGGAGGCAGCGGTCATTCCCTACGTCGCGATCGACCTCAATCCCGAGCAGGTGACGCTGGGCCGACGGCGCGGGCGTCACGTCGTCTACGGCAACGCCGGTGATCCCCGGCTCCTGCGGACGGTAGGGCTGGGTCAAGCGGCAGCCGTCGTCGTGACCCTCGACAATCCTGCCGTGGCCGAGCGTGTGGTCGAGGCCATTCGCACCTTTCACCCGGAGACCCGGATCATCGCCCGGGCGCGCGATCTGGCCGCGCGCGACAGGATGCGCCGCCTTGGCGTCATCGAGGCGGTGCCGGAGACGGTCGAGCTCAGCCTGACGCTCGGCGCGCACGTGCTGCGCCAGGTGGGCGTAGCGGATGACACCATCGACGAGAGCTGCCGGCAGCTCCGCAGCGACGACTTCCGGATGCTCGCCGGCACGGAGCAGAGCGGCTCATCATCCGGGCGCTGATCTGTGGCCCCAGAGTCATTGCCTCGGACAGCCGAGAGTTCTAAGGGCTTTGCGGGTGGTGCAAAGCGTGAGGATCCGATGCTCAACCCTGCTTACGCGCCCTCGAGGTGGCGTTCCGTCCTCGCCCTTGGCATCTCCGCATTGCTGCTTGGTGGGTGTGCCGAGGCCTTCACCCATCATCAGCCGGCCGGAGCCCCGGTCTGGAACGGCACGATCGCCGGCATGGACAAGCCACAGTGCGGTGGCTTCAAGGTCGTGATCTGGCGCCACGGTGACGAGTTCCGCGGGCGAGCCTACCCGACAAGCGCGACGGGCAGCGATCTCTCGAACAATCTCTCTGCCTGGTACGTCGACGGCATGCTCTTCGAGAACGGCGTCGTCGCTCTCAGCCTCTACGAGCGGACGGTGCTCCCGGCCGCGCAGTGGCCCAGCACCGACTGGCGGGGCGTCCTGGTGGGCCAGACCGTCACCCTCGCCGAGCAGCCCCCGTCGTGCGGCCGGTCGCTCGTCGTGAGCCGAACGCCCTCAGCCCCCGAGAAAGGCTAGCAGCCGCTCGGCCGTCTCGGTCGGGCGCTCCTCGGCCAGGAAGTGGCCGCAGTCCAGGGGCTCGCCCCGGACATCCATCGCCTTCTCGCGCCAGGTCGCGAGCACATCGAAGTGGCGGTGCATGAGCCCATGCCGGCCCCACAGCACGAGCAGCGGGCACATGATCCGCTTGTCCTCGTCCTGCTCGTCGTGAACGAGGTCGATCGTGGCCCCGGCCCGATAGTCCTCGCAGGTGGCGTGGATGACGGCCGGGTCGACGAAGCAGCGCTCATATTCCCGAAGGGCCTCGGGCGCGAAGTGCTTGGTGTCCCGTCCGGCCGACCAGTGGCCGAGCTTCTTGTGCAGATAGAAGAGCGGGTCGCCGCCGATCAGACGCTCCGGAAGTGGCTCGGGCTGGCTCAGGAAGAACCAGTGATAGTAGCCCATGGCGATCGCCATGTCGGCGCGCATGAAGAGGGTCCGCGTCGGCACGATGTCCAGCAGTGCCGCCCGCGTGACATGTCCTGGATGGTCGAGGCACAGACGGTGGGCGACCCGGCCGCCCCGATCATGCCCCACGAGGTGGAACCGCGCGAAGCCGAGCGCCGTCATCACCTCCACCATGTCCTCTGCCATGGCCCGCTTGGAGCCGCTCAGATGGTCCGGATCGGTCTCCGGGCGGCTGCTGTCGCCGTAGCCGCGCAGATCCGCACAGACGACGGTGAAGCGCTCCGCCAGCAGGGGCGCCACGCGATGCCACATCACGTGGGTCTGGGGGTAGCCGTGCAGGAGCAGCACCGGCGGCCCCTTCCCTCCCATCCGCAGATGGATCTCCGAGCCGGTGGTCCCGATGCGATGCTGCGCGAATCCCTCGAGCATCAAGCTGCACCCCCGAGCACGACCAGGTCCAAGGGCTCCTTGACCCCCTCGATCTGACGCATCGGCCGTTCCTCCCAGGTTACGCGCGGAGCAAAGCCCTGCCCCATCGCGAGCGCAAGCGTCTCGCCGGTGGCGACCGCGAGCGCCCGCTCGACCTTGCAGTGCTTCTCGAGCTTGGCCGCGAAGTTCACCGGCTCCCCGATCACCGTGTACTCGAGCCGCGCCTGATTGCCGACCGTGCCGAACATCACCCT
This sequence comes from uncultured Alphaproteobacteria bacterium, assembly GCA_963735065.1. Taxonomy (GTDB): domain Bacteria; phylum Pseudomonadota; class Alphaproteobacteria; order Geminicoccales; family Geminicoccaceae; genus CAVTJL01. The sequence goes on from CAVTJL010000004.1 coordinate 1,027,984, forward strand.
GCCGCAGGCCAGGGCACCGTTGAGGGCCGGCGCCGGCAGGCCGTCGGCCGACCGCCTGGCGCGCCAGGAGACACCGGCCTCGACGAGATCCTCGACGGCGCGCATCGCATCCGCCGCATAGGTCAGGCTCGGCAACGTCGCCCCGAAGCTGGCGAGCACGCCGTCGCCCAGAAACTTGTCGATGCTGCCACCGTGACGATGGACGACGGCCAGCACGCGGTCCTGGTAGTCGGCAAGGAGGCTCATCACCTCCTTGGCATCGAGCCGGCTCGCGAGGGTGGTGAAGCCACGCATGTCGACAAAAAGGATCGCGGCGTCGCGCTGCTCCGCATAGCCCGGCAGCAGCATCCCCTCGGTGGCACGGATCCGGCTCGCGACCTCGGGCGCGAAGAAGCGCGACAGCTCGGCCGAGGCCTGCTGCTCCGCGACCGCGCGAACGAGAAGCTTTCGGGCGCGCAGGAGCGTCACCGCCAGAATGGCCGTGACCATGCCGATCGAGATGACCTTGTCGAGCTCGGCGCCGAGGAGAATGCTGTAGGAGGTGACGTAGACGGCATAGTTGTGCGTGATCCGCATCGTGCCGGGATCGAAGGCCACCGCATAGGCCACCAGCAGGAGCCAGCCGACGATCGCCGTGGCCCCCCCGAGGATGACGAGCCAGGGCTCGAAGCGCAGCGCCCGGAGCGAGATCAGGATGAACACGTACATCAGCGTCGGCGCCTTGAGGTAGATTGCGGGGGGCGCCTGGTACTGCAGATAGAAGCTCCAGATCGTGACCATCAGCACGGTGATGTCGACGACCATCGAGACGGCGAGGAAGACGGGGCCGAGGCGGCGGCGCACGGCCACCGCAAGACGCAGCAGGGTGAACACCCCGTAGACGGCGAGCGCGATCGGCACGGGCTCGAACGGCACGCTCGGCGGGAAAGCCTTCGGCGTCAGGCTGTAGAGCAGGGCGAAGGTGACGATCGCCGCCACCTGCACGAGACTGACCAGGATCTCGCTCGAGTCCTGCTCACGCCGGATGGCCTCGATCACCCGCCCGGGAATCCGCTCCGGCAGCGGCGGGCCGAAGACGAGCTGCGTCGCCCGCTGCCCGATCGAGGGCACACGATCGGCGCGCGGTTCCGCTCTCACCATTCCTCTTGCTCCGACCCGGGAATGAGCCGACCCGAAGGACATAGTGCTCGCCCGCCTGCGAACGGCGCAAGGACAGGGCCGATCACGATCGCGGAAGCCGTCGCGATCGTCCCGTCTCCGAGATGCAACGATGCCATCGCTGGCAGGACGCCGACGGGCAGTGCGGTAGGCGGCGCGGCGAATCTGTGCCGAAGATCACGAAAACGTTGACGAAGCGGGCATTGCTGCGATGCAAAATCGCGCATTCCGCAATCGGTTGCGAACGACGATATCAGCAGCGTTCAAACGGCCTGGATCACAAGGGTGTGGTCGCGCCGCAACAAAACTCGGGTCTCTGGAGCTTGTCATCATGGCTACGAATATGGCCAACACTTACGGCGTTGTCGCGGGCGCGTCGAGAGCGCCTGCCAACGGTGTTTTCTCTCGTCTGGTCGAGGGCTGGCGCGAGTACCGCCGGTATCAGCGGACCCTCGCAGAGCTCGACGGCTTGACCGATCGCGACCTTGCCGACATCGGCCTTTCTCGGAGCGAGGTCGACACCGCCGCGCGCCGCTGCGCGCGGCGCTGATGCGGACCTTCGAAACATACGATCGGACCTGCAACGACGCCCGGCTTTCCCACGAGGAAGGCCGGGCGTCCTGCTCTTGAGCCGCCGAGTGGGCGCCCCGGGCAGCCCCGAACGAGCTCAGCGCTCCGCGGCATCCGCAATGAGGCTGCGGAAATAGGCGATCGTCCGCTCGAGGCCCTCATCCAGGGCGACCGTCGGCTTCCAGCCCATCAGCTCTTGGGCCTTGCTGATGTCGGGGCGGCGCTGCATCGGATCGTCCTCGGGCAGAGGCCGTCGCACGATCTGCGAGGATGAGCCGGTCATGCCCACGATCTTTTCCGCAAGCTCGAGAATGGTGAACTCGGCGGGATTGCCGATATTGACCGGGCCGGACACCTCGTCGGGCGTCTCCATGAGGCGCATCAGCCCCTCCACCAGATCGTCGACATAGCAGAACGAGCGCGTCTGGCGGCCCTCGCCATAGATCGTGATCTCCTCGCCCGTCAGCGCCTGGACGATGAAGTTCGAGACGACGCGGCCGTCCTTGGGGTGCATGCGCGGTCCGTAGGTGTTGAAGATCCGCGCCACCTTGATGCGCACCTGATGCTGGCGACGATAATCGAAGAACAGCGTCTCGGCGCAGCGCTTGCCTTCGTCGTAGCAGGCTCGTGGCCCGATCGGATTGACATTGCCGCGGTAGGTCTCGGGCTGCGGGTGCACCTCGGGATCGCCATAGACCTCGCTGGTCGAGGCCTGAAGGACCCGGGCCTTCACCCGCTTTGCCAGGCCCAGCATGTTGATGGCGCCGATCACGCTCGTCTTGGTCGTCTGAACCGGGTCGAACTGATAGTGGATCGGCGAGGCCGGGCAGGCGAGATTGTAGATCTCGTCGACCTCGACGTAGAGCGGGAACGTCACATCGTGCCGGACGACCTCGAAGTGCGGATCGGCCAGCAGGTGGGCGATGTTGTCGCGGCGGCCGGTGTAATAGTTGTCGACGCAGAGCACATCGTTGCCGCGAGCGAGCAGCCGCTCGCAGAGATGGGAGCCCAGGAATCCGGCGCCACCGCTGACGAGGACACGCTTGCGGGTAAGGCTCATGTCTAGTCTCCGTGCAACCGCAGCAGCCTATGTCGTGCGGACCCGACTGGTGCCGTCTCGAGGCGCCGGTGACAAGCTCGCCTTTCGATAGCACCGGGATCGGCCCGGCGGACCATAGCCGGCTACGTCCCCCTTCGGCCGCATTCACCGGCCAGTTGACGCTTGGGGGCAGCACCTCCATCCTGGCGGCCGAGCCGAACGAGGTGGATTCTCGCGTGTCGTCCGTCGAAAAGCCGACCCTCTGCGTTGTCAACTACAACGGGGCCCGTCATCTGCGCCAGTCCCTGCCGCAGATCATAGGTCTGCGCCAGGATTTCGCCGAGATCCTCCTGGTCGACAATGCGTCCACCGACGACAGCCTCGCCTACGTTCGCGACGCCTTCCCCGAGATCCGTATCCTCGAGCTCGCGGACAATCGCGGTCCGGGCGCGGCACGCAACGCCGGCCTCCGCGAGGCCGTGAGCGACCTCGTCCTCTTCGCCGACAACGATGTCAGCCCCGCGCCGGGCTGCGCCGCCTTTCTTGCAGAGGCGCTCCTCGCCAACCCCACGGCGGCCGTGGCCACGCCCCGGGTGCTCTACGCTCACGACCGCTCGGTGATCCAATATGACGGCGGGGTCGACAATCATTTCCTGGGGCTGATGATTCTCTACAACGAGGACTGCCCCCTGCCCGCGGCCTCCGAGCCGGTGCGGCGCAACGATTCCGTCATCACCGCGTGCTTCATGGTGCACCGGGGCCGATTGGGCACCGAGGACGCGTTCGACAAGTCGTTCTTCATCTACTACGAGGATCAGGATTTCGGGATGCGCGTCCGCCTGCGCGGCTTCGACATCCTGTCGGTGCCGGATGCGCATTGCTTCCACGGCGAGGGCACGGAGGGCCTGGCCCTCAGAAGGACGGGCACCTATGCGCCGCGCCGTGTCTTCCTGCTGGTGCGCAACCGCTGGCTGCTCTTGCTCAAGAATTATTCGCTCCGATCCATAGCGACCCTGTTCCCTGTGCTGCTGGCATTCGAGATCTGCCAGCTGGCCATCGTCGTGAAAAAGGGCTGGCTGAAGCCCTATGGCGAGGCGGTCTCCTGGGTATGGCGCAACTGGGGGGATGTCCTCGACAAGCGCCGCCGGGTCCAGAGCAGCCGCAAGGTGGCCGATCGGGTGCTCCTTCGCGGCGGGCCGGTCCCGTTCCGCCAGGAGCTGACGACCAGCAGCGTCGAGCGTACGCTCCGACGCGCCTTCGACATCTTCGCCGTGGGCTATTGGCGCATGGTAGGCGGCATGCTCTGAAACCGTCGGCGGCACGACCGCGCCGGCGCACAAACGACAGCCGAGGATAACCAGGGTCGAGACGTGGTGATGGCGAGCGAGACGCTCGAGCGGCCGATCGGCAGCGGCACGCCGCCCGAAGCTGTGCGACGTGGAGGCGCACGGCGCGCGCTCGTCGTGGCGCCTCAGCCCTTCTACACCGACCGCGGCACGCCGATCGCCGTACGCTATGTGCTGGAGGCGCTGAGCCAACTCGGCTGGCAGGCGGATCTCCTGACATTTCCGTGCGGCGCGGAGGTCAGCATCCCGAACGTCCGCATCATCCGTGTGGCCAACCCCTTCGGTTTCGGTGAGGTGCCGATCGGCTTCTCGGTGCCGAAGCTCGTGCTCGACGGGCTGATGGCGGTGCGCCTCCGGAGCCTGCTGCGGCAAGGCAGCTACGACGTCGTCCATGGCGTCGAGGAAGGGGCCCTGCTGCTCGCGGCCCAGATCGGGCGGGGCGCCCCCGCTCTTGTCTATGACATGGCCTCCTCCCTGCCGGAGCAGCTGGCCCAGAAGCGTCCGCTGCGATTCCCGCCCCTGCCCGCCCTGTTCCAGGCCATCGAGGCCAAGGCGGTACGGCGCGCCGGCTGCGTGATCTGCAGCGCCGGCCTGGAGGCGCATGTGGAGCGGGTCTCACCGGGAACACCCCGTCGCACCTGGAGATTTCCGGCCTCGGCGCCCGTCGTGAGCGAGGGCCGGCGTCAGGCGCTCCGCCAGGAGCTGCAGCTCGGCGACGGTCACAAGATCCTGCTCTACGGAGGCTCCTTCGCCTCCTATCAGGGCGTCGATCTCCTCCTCGAGGCGCTGCCCTCGATCGTGGCTGCCCATCCGGAGGCGGTCCTGCTGCTGGTAGGCGCGCCCGACGAGGCCGCCGCCGAGCGCTGCCGCAGCGTCGCGGGGTCCGCCGCAGGGCAGCTGAGGGTCCTCACGAGGCGCCCACGCGACGATCTCGCGGCACTGACCAGCCTCGCCGACATCCTGCTCTCGCCGCGCCGCTACGGCGGCAACCTGCCGCTCAAGATCTTCGACTATCTGGCGGTGGGACGCCCGATCGTCGCGACCGACGTCCCAACGCACCGCAGCATCCTCGACGAGCATCTGGCACGCCTCGTGCCGCCGACGGCCGAAGGGCTGGCAAATGGGGTCATCGAGCTCCTCGACAATCCAGCGCTTGCCAACGCGCTGGGCGAGGCCGGTCGGCGCTTCGCGGCCGAGGCTCTCTCCTGGGAGACGTTTCGTGCGCTCATCGCGGACATCTACGAGACGGCACTCGCCCAGCCGGCCGGCGTCGGCGATGGCGTGCCCTCGGCGCCATGACCGGACGGCTCCGCATCCTCTATCTCGTTCCTGGTCACCATCTGGTGGATGGTGTCGGGCCGACGCGCAACGTGTTGAGCCTGGCTCGGGCGCTTGCCAAGCAAGCGGACATCACGGTTGCCTTCCGCTCCGTTCCCGGCGGCCGGTCGATACCGGGCGTCAACGTGCTGGAGATCGATCCGGCGAGCCGGCCCTCGAGGATGGTCGACGACTCCGCCACGCGGGACATCGCCCCCCTCGACTTCGCCCGTTATGTGCGAAGGCTGCGCGATGTCGTGCGCGAACAGATGCCCCGTCGCGACGTCCTTCTCGAGAAGAGCTGGCTTCTCTCCGGCTATCTCTCCTCCGTCGCCCGGGATCTGGGTGGCATAGGCATCCCCGTCGAGAACGTGGTTCCGAGCCCGAAGCGGCATGCGCAGGCAGGCCTTGCAAAGCGCATGCGGGTGACCATCGGCAGCTGGGTGGCCGGCCGCTTCATGCGCCGGGCACCAGCCGTGATCGCCGAGACCGAGCATCTCAAGCGTGACATCGCCCGTGTCTGGGGCGTGGCCAGCGATCGCATCTGGGTGGTCGAGCTGGGCCTCGACAAGGAGATTTTCCGGCCGCTCCCGCAGGCCGAGGCCCGGGACGCGCTCGGCCTCGCGCAAGCGCCGCTCATCCTTCTCTACGTCGGCATCGTCGACGAGACGCATAACCTCGCCCCTGTGATCGAAGCGCTGGGCCGCACCGACTCCCGGGGCATCGAGCTTCACGTCGTGGGCGATGGCCCGCGCCGCGCCGCGCTCGAGGCTCCAAGCGCTCACGGCCGCGCACGGATCATTTTCCACGGTCGCGTGCCCCACACCGAGGTCCCGCGCTGGATCGCCGCAGCCGATCTCTGCCTCGCTCCCTACGACGCCAGCGCCTTCGCAACCGGGACGCTGGCCTACTCGACGCTCAAGGTGCCGGAGTATATGAGCGTCGGGCGCCCGGTTGCGACGGTGCCCAACGGTCGGATGCTCGATCTCGTCAAGCAGGGCGAGACTGGCTTTCTGTTCGACAACACGACCGCAGCATGGCAGCGGTTTCTGGAGAAGGCTCCTTCGCGCGAGCAGCTGCAGGCTATGGGCCGAAACGCCGCCGCATGCCGCTTTGCGACCTGGGACGATGTGGCGGAGGGATATTTGCGGGTCTGCGAGCGAGCCGTCGCCATGCGCCGAAGCACGAGGTAAGCGGATGGGCTGGTATCAGATCGATGCCTATCTGCACTTGGTGCTGTCGGTCTTCCTCACCGGCTACGCCCTCTTCTGGGCGGTGATGGCGGTGGCGCTGCGCCAGCGCTTCGACGGCGCGCAGACGGACGGGTACCTGGCAACCGTAGCCCAGGCGCGCTGGCCGCATGTCGTCGTGCCGTGGCGGCTGAGGCTGCCTTTGCCGCTCGTGGGCTGGGTCTTCCTCGCCCTCCTCGTCGTGACGGGAGCGTTGCTCTTCCTCGTGCCGGGCGGCCCTTCCCTGAGCGCGCTGATGACGCCTGCCCTCGGCGCCAAGATCGTCCTCTTCCTGCTGCTGGTCCTGGTCCACGCGCTGCTGGCACGTCACCCAAGACCCTCGCTCTGCATCGCGGGGCTCGTGCTGACGCTCGCGATCGTTGCCGTTTCCATGACGCTGCTGCGCTGAGGAGCGGCGATGACACTCTATACCGCTCTCACGATCGTGCACGTGCTGGCGGCGATGCTGTGGCTCGGCCACATGTTCGTCTGGTCGCTGATCGCCGGGCCGGCGCTGCGCCGGGTCGAGCCCGCCGCCACGTCCGAGATGCTCCGCGAGCGCAGCCTCTTCCTGGGTGCGCTGGGCTGGCCGGCGCTCATCGTCCTGGTGCCGACCGGGCTTTATCTCCTGCACGTCCGGGGTCTCGACGTCGTCGAGCTCGTCACGCTGGGCTTCTTGGACCGACCCGACGGCCATGCGATTCTCGTCAAGCTGCTACTCGTGCTCTGGATGATCGTCTATCAGGCCGTGTGGGGCCATCGGCGGGCGCCCATAGCGGTCTACGTGAACATGCTGGCGGCGCTCGTGATCCTGGGCGCCTCGGTCGTGATTGTCAGGGGGTGGGCATAGTGGCGGATCAGGGGGCAAAGCTTCTCGTCGTTGGGCTCGAGCTCGGCGACGGTCCGCTGCTCCTGCGCTGGGCCGAGGAGGGCCGCCTGCCCACGCTGCGCGGGCTGGTCGCGCGGGGACGCAGCGGGCCGCTCGCCACGACCGCCGAGGAGCTGCACGTCTCGCCCCTGCCCTCGCTCTATACGGGCGTGGGGCCGGGCGAGCACGGCGTCTACTTCACCTTTCAGCCGGCACCCGGCGTTCAGGGTTGGCAGCGCTTCTACACAGGGCTCTACGGCCGGCCGACCTTCTGGCGGCTGGCGGACGAGGCGGGGCGCAAATGCGTCGTGCTCGACCCGCCCTACACCCATCCGGAGCAGGGCTTCGGCGGCAGCCTTGTCATCGACTGGGGTGCGTGGGCCCAGTATCTCGGGCCCACCTCGGTGCCCGAGTCCCTCGTCCGCGAGCTCGAGCGGGCCGTGGGCAAGTATCCGATGGGCATGGAGGCGCACGATATCGGCCTCATGGCCGTCGATGCCGCCGATATGCGCGAGCGCGCCATACGATCGATCGCCGCGCGAAGCGCCGCCTCGCGCTGGCTGATGGACCGGGCCCCCGCCGACCTCGTCTTCACGGTCTTCGACGAGCTGCACCCGGCCGGCCACTATTGCTGGCGCGCGGGCTCCAAGGAGCAGCCCGAGCTTCTGGCGGTAGCGGAGGCCTTCGACCGGGCGCTGGCGGAGCTCGTCGAGCATGCGGGACCCGACGCGACGGTGGTCGTCGTCTCCGGGGATGCGATCGGGCCCAATCATGCGGGCTGGCACCTGCTGCCCGAGGTCCTCACCCGCCTCGGGCTCTTCGTGTCCGCCGATGCGCCCCCGCCCGCCACGGCAGAGACGAACCAGCCGCGAACCAAGGCGAAGCTCGATCCCGTGAAGGTCGTTCGCGACCTCCTGCCCAAGGACTTCCGGAAGCGCCTCGCCCGGATGATGCCGACGGGCCTGCGCGACAGCCTCGCCAAGCGCGTCGATACGGCGGCGATCGACTGGTCGCGGACGAAGGCGTTCTGCCTGATCACCGATCTCGAGGGCTGCATCCGCATGAACCTCAAGGGCCGGGAGCCCCTGGGCATCGTGGAGCCGGGCGAGGAGTACGACCGGCTGATGAGCGAGCTCGAGGCGGCGCTTCTGGAGCTGATCAACCCGGCCACGGGAGCGCCGGCCGTAAGTCGCGTGATCCGTGCGGATGACGCGTTCAAGGGCCAGCGCCGGGACTGGCTGCCCGACCTTGTCGTCCATTGGTCGCGCGAGGCCCCCATCACGGCCCTGGCGTCGCCCCGCGTCGGCACGGTTTCCGGCGAATCGCCGGACCGACGGCCGGGAACGCATGCCGGCCCGGGCTTTGCCGTCGTCGCCGGCCCCGGCATCGCGGCAGGCTCGCTCGGCAACGATGCCCACATCTTCGATGTGGCGCCCACGCTCCTGACACGGCTGGGCGTAACGCCGCCCGAGCACATGAGCGGCCGGCCCTGGCCGATCCTTACCGACGCCTGAGAGACAAGAGAGGCTCACTCGTGACGATCCGCATCCTTCAGATCGGTGCCGGCATTCGCGGTCGCCACTGGGCACAGTTCATCAAGGACTATCCCGATGCCACCTGCGTCGGGCTGGTCGAGCCCGAGCAGAAGAACCTCGATCAGGCGAAGGCCATCCTGGGCGGCGATTGCGCCTATATGGGCGACCTCGGCCAGGCGCTGGGCAAGATCGAGGCCGATGCGGCGCTCATCGTGAGCCCGGATCGTCTGCATGCCAGCCAGGCGATGGCCTGCCTCGATGCCGGCCTGACCGTGATGATCGAAAAGCCGTTTACGCCGTCCGTCGCCGAGGCGGCGGAGGTGCTGGCGAGAGCCGAGGCGGTCGGCAAGCAGGTGATCGTCGCCGAGCAGTACCGCTTCTTCCGCGCCGAGCGGACGCTCAAGAAGCTGCTCGAGGATGGTGCCCTCGGCCGCATCGACCATGCGCATCTGATCGATCGCCGCAACATGCCGGCCAAGACCGAGGGCCCGTGGCTCGCCTCCGTCGACCACCCGCAGCTTCAGGCGATCGCCGTTCATCACTTCGACACGCTGCGCATGCTCTTCGGGAAGCCCGCGGCGATCACGGCGCGCGGCTGGAACGCCCCCTGGAGCGAGTACAAGGGTGCTGCCAACACCGAGGCCTTCGTCGATTTCGGCGATGTGCAGGTGCAGTACACGGGCACCATGCGCTCGCATCGCTTCAGCTTCTCGCTCTACATCGAAGGCGAGAAGGGTGCGCTTTGGACCGACCGCAAGCGCGTCTTCCTGCGCAAGGGCGCGAGCCGCATCTACTGGCCCGTCAAGCCGGTAGCGGTCCCGAAAGGCGATGAGGCCGCCTACCCCAAGGGGGGAACGGTGGCGCTCCTCGACGCGCTCCGCGATGCGGTGAGCAGCGGGAAGCCCGCCGAGACCCGCGGCGAGGACAATATCTGGTCGATCGCGATGGTCGAGGCCGGCTGCCGCTCGGACCGCGAGCGGCGCGAGGTGCCGATCAGCGAGGTCTGGACCGGCGCCGTCCCTGCACCGGCCCAGGGTTGAGGAGGTGGCGGAGCCACGCGTTCTCGTCATCGGGCTCGACAGCGCCGATGCCCCGCTGATCGAGCAATGGGTCGAGGAAGGCTACCTCCCGACCTTCAAGAGCCTCATGGAGGAGGGCCTGTGGAGCCGCATCGGCACCACGGCCGAGGTCATGCACGTCTCGGCCTGGCCCTCGATCTACACCGGCGTCACGCCGGGCCGGCACGGCATGTATCACGCCTATCAGGTTCGGGCCGGCGACCAGCTCGTCCATCGGACCCTGCCCGAATGGTGCGCCAGCCCCCCTTTTTGGAAGATGCTCGACGAAGCGGGCAAGCGCTGCGTCGTGATGGACCCGTTCATGGGCTTTCCCCTCGAGGGCTACCGGGGCATCCAGGTTCTGGAATACGGCACCTGGACCTGGTTCACCGATCCGCAGTCGCAGCCCGCAAACCTAAGGGGCGAGATCGTCCGCCGCTTCGGCGCCTATCCGGCACCCGAGCATACCGACCAGGTGACGATCCCCGACCAGCTGCGCTTCCGCGACCAGCTCTTGAAGGCGGCCGAGGTGAAGGGCCGGGCGGCCAGGTGGCTGCTGAGCGAGCATCCCTGGGACATGGCCTTCGTCACCTTCGGTGAGCCGCATGGCGCCGGCCACTATCTTTGGCACTCGGGCGATCCCGACTACCCGCTCTACCCGCCGGGCGGGCTCCCCGGCGTGCCCTGCCCCCTGCGCGACGTCTATGTCGCGGTCGACCGGGCCATCGGCTCGCTCCTCGAGCTCGCGGACGAGCGGACCACGGTGATCGTCACCTCCGGCGACGGGATGGGCCCCAACTACTCCGGCAGCCACCACATGCCGGAGCTGATCCACAAGATGGGCCTCTTCTACGCGCCGACGGTTGGCCGTGAGGATGTCGGCACGGCGCCGGCCCCCAAGAAGAGCATGACGGCAGCGCTGCGCGGCATGATCCCCTTGAGCGTGCGCCAGTCGATCACCCGTTGCATGCCCCGCAGCATGAAATACAAGCTCAGCATGAAGTGGGTGAACGCCGACATCGACTGGGAGCGGACGAAGGTCTTCTGCATCCCGAACAGCAATGAAGGCTATTTCCGCATCAACCTCGAGGGCCGCGAGCCGCGCGGCAACGTGGCGGAAGGCGCACGCTATCGGGAGCTTCTGGACCAGCTCAAGAGCGAGCTCGGCGGCCTCGTCAACCCGGCCAACGGCCGGCGCTGCGCCCACGGCGTGCACATCATGGACGAGGTGTTCGAGGGGCCCGAGCGCCAGAATCTCCCGGATGTGGTGATCAGCTGGGACGAGACCGCCAAGGTGATGCACGAGGTCGAGGGCCCGAGCGCCGGTCGCGTCACCGGCAAGGCACCCTACGAGGTTCCCGCCTACTACACCGGCAACCATCGCGCCTATGCCTTCGCCGCGGCGCGCGGCCCGGGTGTCTCGGCAGGCACCGGCCTGGCGCGCGGCCACATTCTCGACATCGCACCGACGGTGCTGGCGCTGTTGGGCGTCGACGCACCGGCACATCTCGACGGCTCTGCGTGGCCGGAGGTCGTGACGCAGTGATCTTCTGCCCCTGCTGCCCGGAGACCCCTCGATGTGCGGACTAGCCGGCCTCGCCTGCGCCACGCCGGGCTGCAACGTCGACCACACGGCCATCGTGCAGCGCATGTGCGACGCCATCGCCTGCCGCGGTCCCGACGACAGCGGCATCGATAGCCATGACGGCGTCTGCCTGGGCTCGCGGCGGCTCGCGATCCAGGACCTCTCCCCCGCCGGCCACATGCCCATGACCGACGAGACCGGCCGCTGGAGCCTCGCCTACAATGGCGAGCTCTACAACGCGCCGGACCTCAAGGACGAGCTCCTGGCGCTCGGCCACAGCTTCCGCTCGACCGGCGACACCGAGGTGCTGCTCAAGGCGCTGGCCCAATGGGGCAAGGCAGTGCTGCCACGCCTGATGGGGATTTTCGCCTTCGCGCTTCAGGACCGCACGACCGGCGAGGTCATGCTCGTGCGCGACCATTTCGGCATCAAGCCGCTCTACTACATGGCCCTGAACGGGCACGTGCTGTTCAGCTCGGAGCTCAAGACCCTGGTCCGGGAGAGCCCGGCCCCCAAGGTCGACCGCATGAGCCTCGTCGAGTGGTCGCTCTACCGCAACATCGACTCGCCCTCGCCTGAGACGCTGGTCGATGGGGTCCTCTCGGTGCTGCCGGGCGAGGTCGTGACCATCCACGAGGGTCGCATCCACCGCGGCTTCTACTATCGCCCGGCCGATGCGGTGAAGGCGGAGGAGTATCGCCGCTTCCAGGGCATGCGGCCCGAGGCGGTCGTGGACGAGATCGACGCGGCGCTGACCAAGGTGGTGCAGGAGCAGCTCGTCTCCGACGTCCCGGTCGGAACGCTTCTCTCGGGCGGGCTCGATTCCAGCCTCATCACCGCCATCTCGGGCAAGTTCCGCAAGGACCTGAAAGCCTTCCACGTCTCGGTCGCGGGCTCGGGAGGCCATGACGAGCAGCCCTTCGCCGAGGCGCTGTGCAAGGAGCATGGGCTGCAGCTGGTCCCGATGCGCCTCGACGGGCCTCTGTTCCGTCGCACGCTGGCGCGTGTCACCTGGCTCTCGGACCTGCCGCTCACCCATCCGAACTCGGTCGCCTATCACCTCATCAGCAAGGTGGCACGCGAGCACGGCGTCATCGTCCTCCTCTCGGGCGAGGGCGCTGACGAGCTGTTCGGCGGCTATGCCTGGGCCTACCGGCGGCGCAAGCGGCTGGCGGCCCTGCGACCCTGGCTCGACCGCATCCCGCCCAAGCTGCGCGAGTACATAGCGCTCCTGATCTATGCCCAGGCCGGCATGCCGGTCACCGCACATCGCTTCCGCGACCTCCTGCCGCCGACCGTCGAGCTGATCGACCGCTTCGCCCGGCGTGATCTCGAGGAGGAGTGCATCCAGGCCTACGATTTCGTCGAGGATCGGAACGACCGTGCCGTGCTGGGCGGCATGCTGGCCGACCTCGGCGACTTCCTCACCCCGCTCCTGCGCCGGCTCGACCGCACCAGCATGGGCGCCTCGGTCGAGTGCCGCGTGCCGTTCCTCGATCCACGTCTCGCCGCCAAGGCCGCGAACCTTCCGCTCGACTACAAGATCGGCAAGCGCGCCGACAAATGGGTCCTCAAGGAGGTGGCCAGGCGCTACATGCCGGCAAAGCTCGTCGACCGGCCGAAGATGGGCTTCCCGCTGCCCCTCGACGACTATATCGCACCACTCGCCGACCCGGCCTTCTTCGAGGGCGGCTTCCTCGAGACGGTGCTGGGCTTCAGCCGGCCCGGCATCGAGCGCCAGCTCGGCCAGTGGCGCCGCTTCGTCTACGGGACCTTCGGCCTTGTCACCCTCGAGATGTGGGGCCGGCTCTACCTGATGGGCGAGACGGTCGAGACGCTCGATGCACGCATAGCCGGGCTCGAGGCCCAGGCCGGGCTCGCCCGCGCCGCCTGATGTCGAGCATCGCCAAGCAAGCGGCCCGAGGAACCCTCTTCCTCAGCGCCGGCCACGCAAGCCTCACGCTCGCCGGCTACGTGGTGGCCGTGCTTCTCGCCCGGTCCCTCGGGCCGGTCGACTATGGCGTCTACGGCATCGTCTACTCGGTGCTGATGACGATCGAGCTGATCGCCCGAATCGGCATTCCGCAGGCGGTGAGCCGGATGATCGCCGAGGCCGGCGACCGGGCACCGCGCGTGGCGGCGACCGGCGTCACCTTGACGGCGCTCGTCTATCTCGGGGTCTTCGCTGCCTTCTGGCTGGCGGCACCGCTGCTGGCCGACGCCTTCAACGTGCCCGGCGGCACCTGGCTGTTCCGCATCGCCGCAATCGATATCCCGTTCTACGGCGGCTACATGATCACCGCCCACATCCTGAACGGCAGGCGAACCTTCGGGCCCGAGAGCGTGGCGGTGCTGCTCTACAGCCTCGTCAAGGTCGTGGGCGTCGTCGTCATCTTCCTCCACGGCGCCACCATCGCGGCGGCGCTCATCGTCAACGCCCTCTCCTCGGTCATGGCCTTCGCCTGGGCGGGCTGGGCCAGCGGGCGCGACAGCTTCGTGCCGAGCCTCGCCCACAGCCGGGGGATGCTGCGCCTGGCCGTGCCGGTGGCGGTCGCGACGCTCGGCGTGCAGCTGCTGATGAGCATCGATCTGTGGTCGCTCAACGCCTTCGGCTGGGCGGTGCCGCGTGCGACCAAGGGCCTCTACGTCGCCGCCACCAACCTCGGCCGCATGCCGAACGTCTTGGCCTTTGTCATGCAGGCGGTGCTCATCCCCTCGATCGCCCGGGCCATCGGCATGGGCGATCGCGAGCTGGTCGCGCGCACCGTGCTGGGCGCCATGCGCTTCCTCGCGATCACGCTCATCCCGGTCGCCGTGATCGTGGCCGTCGAGGCGGGGCCACTCCTCCAGCTCATGTTCACCTCGAGCTTCGCCGAGGGGGCGCCGCTCCTGGCCATCCTCGTCTTCGCCCACGGCCTCTGCAACACGGTCTTCGCCACGCTCTGCGGCATCCTCCTCGCCACGGGCGAGGAGCGGATATCGGCCAGGGTGGCGCTCATCGCCGCCGGCGCCGCCCTGGTGATCAATCCGCTCCTTGTCCTCGCTCTGGGTGCCATCGGCGCCGCCCTGGGCGCCCTTCTGACCACCTCCGGCGCCGTGCTCGCCACCGCGTTCCTGACGAGCCGGCAGACCGGCCGCCTCATCGAGCCGGGCATGCTGGTGCGCACCGTCGCCGCCACCGCCATCGTCGCCGTGATCGCCTGGTACGTGCCCACGCACGGGCTCATGCTCCTGGTCGAGCTCGTGGTGCTGGGGCTCGTCTATCTCGCCCTCCTGCCGGTCTTCCGCCTCGTGACGCGGGCCGACCTCGCCATGATCCTGCCCGGGCGCACCTCCGGCGAGGCCTGAGCGTCGATTGGCACGCCGCCCCAATGCTGTCATTCATGCGGGCTACGTTGCGCACCGTCGCCTCCAGGAACGGTGAAGCCATGTCCGCATTGAGACGCCAATCCACGCTCTCCCGCCGCCGCCTGCTCGGCCGCAGCGCCGCCGGTGCCGGGGCTCTGGTCCTGGCCACACGCGCGATGCCGGCCTTGGGACAGGCTCAGGCTCCCGCCGTGATCACGGCCGAGAGCCAGCGCATCAAGATGCCGTACGGCGTCCAGGCGGGCGACATCAGGGGCGACCGGGCGATGATCTGGAGCCGCGCCGACCGCGCCGGCCGCATGATCGTCGAGCTCTCGACGACCGAGAGCTTCAAGGAGAGCTGGACGATCGACGGGCCGGCGGCGCTCGAGGATACGGACTATACGGCGCGGCTCGACGTGGGCGGCCTGCCTCCGGGCCAGCGCATCTTCTACCGCGTCCGCTTCCTCGATCTGGGCGACCTCAAGACGCTGAGCGAGCCCGAGACCGGCAGCTTCGCCACGGTGCCGGCGACGCGCCGCAACGTCCGCCTCGTCTGGTCGGGCGACGTCTCGGGCCAGGGCTGGGGCATCAATCCCGATATCGGCGGCATGCGCATCTACGAGGCGATGCGCAAGGTGCAGCCGGACTTCTTCATCCATTCGGGCGACACGATCTATGCCGACGGCCCGATCCGCGCCGAGGTGAAGCTCGACGACGGCACGGTGTGGAGGAACATCACGACCGAGGCGAAGTCGAAGCCCGCCGAGACCCTGGCCGAGTTCCGTGGCGCCCACGCCTACAACCTGCTGGATGAGAACGTCCGCCGCTTCAATGCCGAGGTCGCCTCGTTCATCCAGTGGGACGACCACGAGGTCCTGAACAACTGGTACTGGCAGAAGATCATCGCCGAGCCGACCCAGGCGAACATCAAGGCCGGGGTTGTCTACAAGGAGCGGCGCGTCTCGATCCTGGCGCCGCACGCCATGCGCGCCTTCCTCGACTACTACCCCATCCGCCGCAATCCCTTCGAGCAGGACCGCATCTACCAGAACTTTCCGTATGGCCCCTCGCTCGAGGTCTTCCGCATCGACGAGCGCTCCTATCGCGGCGCCAACAGCTACAACCGCCAGGAGCAGCGCGGGCCGGCCACCGCCTTCCTCGGCGACACCCAGCTCCGCTGGCTGAAGCAGCGGCTGCTGGCCTCGGACGCCACCTGGAAGGTGATCGCCTCCGACATGCCGCTCGGCCTTCTCGTGGGCGACGGCAAGGACGCCGAGGGCCGACCCCAGTTCGAGGCCTGGGCCAACGGCAACGGTCCGGCGCTCGGCCGCGAGCTGGAGCTTGCCGATCTGCTCCGCTTCATCCGCGACAACGACATCAAGAACGTCGTCTGGCTGACCGCCGACGTGCACTACACGGCGGCCCACTACTACGACCCGAACAAGGCGAAATCTCAGGACTTCAAGCCGTTCTGGGAGTTCGTCAGCGGCCCGCTCAACGCCGGCACCTTCGGCCCGAACGAGCTCGACGACACCTTCGGTCCCCAGCTCGTCTACGTGAAGGCGCCGGAGAAGGGCCAGGTCAACCTGCCGCCCTCCGCCGGCATGCAGTTCTTCGGCCAGGTCGACATCGACGGCGAGAGCGAGGTCATGACGGTCACGCTCAAGGACCTGGACGGCAAGAGCCTGTTCTCTCAGGAGATCCAGCCGGAGGCCTGAGCGCCTCGTCGCCGGCTCTTCACCAACCAAGACGACTATTGACCGACACGCTATTGCCGCCATAGTTGAGCTTTCGAGCAAGCGGGGGCAAGCGTGTCGGTCGTTGTCGAGCAGATCGAGGCTCTGCGTCGCAAGCTCTTGGATCTGTCGACGCGCAATCGCCTTCTCAGCTTCAGCCACACGAGAACGAGCGCTTTACAGTTCGCCGACGAGCTGCCGGACCAGCTCTTCGGCCAGCTTCTTGCCGGCCGGGCCCTGACCTTCGAGCCAGTGCCCGAGCCTTCCGAGGCAGAGCTGCGCCGCTACTGGGCCGCCCAGGGCCGCGAAGACACGAGCCAACGGCCCGATGCCAAACGGTGGGCCGAGCATCTGGGCATCGATACGGACCTCGAGCTGCCGCTCGGCAGCGACGCGACGGACCGGCCGGGGCGTCACCGCGACGACAGGATCCAGACCCTTCTCTACCCGGACCAGCTCGAGAGCCGGGTCAGACGGCTTCGCAGCGAGGCGCGCTCGGCCCTCGAGGAGAGCGGCACCAATCTCCTCTTCGTCGCTTTCGGCTTCCTTGAGTGGCACGACCCCAAGGAGCAGGCGCGCGGCCATCTGGCGCCGCTCATCCTTGTCCCGGTCGGCATCGAGCGGGGCCGCACCCGCGGCGGCGCGCCGCGCTACGAGCTTTCCTGGACCGGCGAGGATCTGCAGACGAACCTCTCGCTCGAGCGCATGCTGAAGCTTCGCTTCGACCTGGATCTGCCCGGCTTCAGGGCCGACGAGGACGGCCGCTACCCCTCGCCCGAAGACTATATGCGCGAGGTCCGCGCCCTCTGCCGCGAGCGCGACGGATGGCAGGTCCGCCGCTTCGCCACCCTGTCCCTCTTCAACTTCGCGAGCCTGCTGGTCTACCTCGATCTCGACCCCGCACGCTGGACTGCCGGCACCCCTCTCGCCGAGCGCCCCCTGCTCCGCCAGCTGCTCGGCGCCGAGCCGCGGATCGAGCCCACCCCGCTCGAGGAGAAGGAGGCCCGGGCCGCCAGGATCGACCTCGAGCTTCCCCTCGTCGACCGTGCCGACAGCTCGCAGGCGGAGGCCCTGCTGCGGGCGCTCGCGGGCGAGACCATGCTCGTCGAGGGGCCGCCCGGCACCGGCAAGTCGCAGACCATCACCAACCTGATCGCGGCGCTGCTGGAGCAGGGCAAGACCGTCCTTTTCGTCTCGGAGAAGCTGGCCGCCCTCGAGGTCGTGCGCCGCAGGCTCGATGCGCTGGGGCTGGGCGAGTTCTGCCTGGAGCTGCACAGCCACAAGACCCGCAAGCGCGCGCTGCTCGACGATCTCGAGCGCAGCCTGAAGAAGCGCCAGCGGGGTGCCACGCGGCCGGGCCTGCGGGAGCGCCTGGGTCGGCTGCGCCGCCAGCGCGACGAGCTCAGCGCCTATGGCAGCGTGCTGCTGCAGCCCTACGGCTCGCTCGGCGAGCCCCTGTGGCGCCTCTTGGTACGGGCGGGACGGCTGCGCACGGAGGCGGCCGGCGCCGGGCTGGGAGCGACACCGCCCTGGCCCGGCGACCCCAAGGAGGTCACGCCGGCCGACCGTCTCGACGCACAGGCCCGCATCAGGGAGATCGAGCAGGCGATCAGGGCGCTCGACCATCCGATCCCGCGCCGCCACCCCTGGGCCGGCGTCTCGAGCGCCACGGTCCTGCCGATGGATGCGCCCGTCGTGATCGAGGCGCTGGCGGCGTGGCGGGATGCGGCAGCGGCGGCGCAGGCCCGGCTCGCCTCCCTGCGCGAGCGCTTCGCCCTCGCTCTCGCCGGCGATGCGGACATCACCTCGCTGCTCCAGCGGCTGCGCGCGGTCCGCGCGCTGCGCGGGCCTCTGCGCGATGGGGAGGAGCTTCTGCGGGAGCTTGCGAGCCTTCTCGGGCGGCCGTTCCCGCCTTCGCTCGAGAGCCTCCAGGCCGCCACGGCAATCATCGAGCTGGCTGCGGAAGCCCCGCTGGGCGACCTGCATCTGAGATCGGATGCGTTGCTCCAGGAGTCGGCGGCGGCGATGCTCGATCAGCTCGAGCGCGACCTCGATGCATGGAATGCCGTCCGCCGACGCGTCGCCCGCGGCTTCCTCGAGATCGCCTGGTCGAGCGACCCGGACGAGCTGCGCGAGACGGCCAGCATTCTCGAAGGCGCAGGTCTTTTGGCCAGGCTCAGGGCCCCCTTCCGGCAGGCGCGCGCCACCTATCTGAGCCTCACCCGGCTGCAGGACGCGCCACCGCCGCCGACATGGCCGACCAGCTCGACACGCTGGCCAACGCCATCGAGGCCAAGCGACGGATCGATACGAGCGACGCCGCAAGGGCCGGGCTCGGGCCCGGGTTCGCCGGCGCTGATACGGACGTAGCAGCGCTGCGTCGGCTGCATCGGTGGATGCAGGACTGCCAGCGAGCGCATGCAGGGAGGCGTCGGGCCGCTTCCCGGGCCGCGCCATCGCCCTGCTCCCGCAGGACCGGCTGCGCGCGCTCGCAGATCGTCGCGACGATACCCTCTCCCAAGCGGCGGAGGCCCTTCGCGCGCTGAGTGCCATGGCACCGGCGGCCGGCGGGCAGCAGCAGAGCCTGCTTGCAGGCCTCGCCTACAGGCTCCTGCCGCCGGACCTGGCCCGCCGCGTGATTGCAGGAGATGGCGACGAGGCGATGGACGCGCTCGAGAGCGGGCTCGAAGGCCTGTCCCGCGAGCGCGAGACGGCGGCGCGCGCCGAGGCCGGCTTCGTCGAGAGAAGCGGCCTCGACCGCGAGCTGTGGGCACAGGCCTCCGAGGGGACCGACCCCGATAGCAGCGTCGTCGAGCGCGCCGATCGGGCGTTGGCCGCTCCGGAGGCCATGCGGGACTGGCTGCGCTACGACCAGATCCGCGCCGGCTCCATGCCGCCTGGCGTCGCGAGCCTGTTGGCGCGGGCCGAGGCCGGCGAGCTGGCACCGGCGCTCCTCCATCTCGGCTACGAGCTTGCGCTGCACGATGGGCTCGCGCGCCGGGCCTATGGCGAGCTCGTGACGCTCCGCGGCGCTGCGGGTGCGCGTCTCGAAAGCATAGCCCGGGACTTTCGCGAGCTCGACGAGGAGATCATGGAGCTCAGGCGCGCCGATCTGGCCCAGCAGCTCCGGAGCCGACCGATGCCCGCAGGCAGGATGGGCGCCCGGGCCGGCGACTTCAGCGACGAGGCGCTCATCAAGCGCGAGATCGGCAAGGCCAAGCGGCACATCCCGATCCGCCAGCTCGTCGAGCGTGCCGGCGGCGCGCTCCAGGCGCTCAAGCCCTGCTTCATGATGGGACCTCTATCGATCGCACAGTACCTGCCGCCCGGAGGGCAGAAGTTCGACGTCGTCATCATGGACGAGGCCTCGCAGCTCGAGCCCGAGGACGCGATCGGCGCCCTCGCCCGCGCCGACCAGGCGATCATCGTCGGCGACACGAAGCAGCTGCCGCCGACCTCGTTCTTCGACCGCATCGTGCTGTCCGACGAGGATGAGGACGACACCGCGGTCGCCGGCACGGCGCAGAGCATCATGGAGGTTGCAGCGCCCCGTATCGCGGCGCCGGCACGCTTGCTCTGGCACTACCGCTCCCGCCACGAGGCCCTGATCGCCTTCTCGAACCGCGAGTTCTACGACAACGAGCTCGTCGTCTTCCCCTCGCCGCGCGCGACCGACGGCCGCTACGGCATCGCGTTCGAGCACATCGTGGGCGCCACGGCCAAGGGCGGCGTGAACGATCTCGAGGCACGCCGGGTCGTCGACCGCGTTCTCGACTGGCTCGCCAACGACCCGCACCGCTCGCTCGGCGTCGCGGCGATGAACATCAAGCAGGCGGAGCATATCGAGGCGGTGCTGGCCGAGCGGCTGGACGCGCGGCCGGAGCTTCAGGCCCGCCTCGAGCAGGCCTCCACCGGCGTCGAGCCCTTCTTTGTGAAGAACCTCGAGAACGTCCAGGGCGACGAGCGCGACGTCATCCTGATCTCGATGACCTATGGACCCGATACGCCCGGAGGGCGCGTGCCCCAGCGTTTCGGGCCGATCAACCGCGACAGCGGCTGGCGCCGCCTCAATGTGCTCGTGACCCGCGCCAAGGAGCGCATGGAAGTGTTCACCACCATGCGCTCCACGGACATCCTGCTCGGCGATCAGCCGAGGCGAGGCGTCGAGACGCTGCACCGCTTCCTCGCCTTCGCCGAGGCCGGAAGGCTCGTGACCCCCGGTCGGCCGAGCGGGAGGCAGCCGGACAGCGACTTCGAGGTCGCCGTCGCCGAGGCGCTGGGGCGCGAGGGCTATAGCTGCGAGCCGCAGCTCGGCGTGGCCGGCTTCTTCATCGACATCGCCGTACGCGACCCCAACGATCCCGGGAGCTTCCTCCTCGCCGTGGAGTGCGACGGTGCTGCCTATCACGCGACCCTGTCAGCCCGGGACCGCGACCGGCTCCGCCAGGAGATCCTCGAGGGCCTGGGCTGGGAGGTGCACAGGATCTGGTCCACGGACTGGTTCCGTGACCCCGAGACCGAGATCCGCCGGGTGCTCGACCGGCTGACGACGCTTCGCGAGCGACGGGAGCCGCTGCCCGCCTCCGACGCCGAGCCCGTCGAGGACGCCGGGACGATCGAGGCGACGGGCGCGAATCTGAACCGGATCGTGGCATCGCCGGTCACGACGGTCGAGGATGCCCGGGCTGCCCTCGTGGCCCTTCGCGAGAACGAGATCGAGATCGAGTTCCCGGCCACCGACCCCGCACGCGGCCTCCTACGCAAGCCGATGCTCGACGTCCTCCTGCGCTTCCGGCCCTCCGACGTCGACGCGTTTCACCGCCTGATCCCCAAGGAGATGCGCGAGAGGACGGACGGCGAGCAGTTCGCTCGCTATGCCGGCCGTGTCTTCGAGATCCTGGAGGCCGTCAGCCGCGAGCCTGCCGAGCTGCCCTGAGCAGGCAAGAGAGCCGGGATCGCGCGATGGGTCGGCGAGGGTCTTAGAGCAGCTTGATCAGTGCCGTGACGATGCCCACCCCGACCACGAGCATGCCCCCGAGCTTGATCGTCATCCGCTGTTCCAAGCTCTCGACCTTCGCGTTGAAGCGCTGCTCCAGGCCCTCGAACCTTGCGTTCACGCGCTGCTCCAGGCCCTCGAGCCGCGTATTCACGCGCTGCTGAGAACTCCCGAGCCTCGCGTCGAGGCGCTCCTCCAGATGACGGATGTCGGCCTTCGTCGCCACGTCGGCCAGCGAGGCGTCATGCGCCTCCACGAGAACGGCCGTGACCGCCTCGGCCTGATCGTCGGTGAAGCCGACGCTGCGTAGCCGCTTGACGACTTGATGCGTATCGAGCGCGGTCATCGACATGCTTTCGATATGCATGGCGGCGGAGGCCAGCGCCAGATGCAGGGACCGTACCAGCGGACGAGCCGACAGTTGCAGCGCGCGTCAATGCTTATTCCACAAGGCCAGCCAGCCGCTTGGGCGCCACGAGCCGATAGCTCCGCCTGACGAGGCTCGCCACCTCCTCCCAGTCCGGCCCCTCGTCGAGCCGCATGCCGACCCAGCCCTTGTGGCCCACATAGGGCGGCACGAAGAAGCGATCCGGATCGGCGGCGACCAGGATCGTCTGGCTACCGGGCGGCGCCTTGCACCAGAGGGAGACGCGGTCGTCGTCTCGCCTCTCCATCGCGAAGATCTTTTCTCTTACCCGAAAGGTCGGGTTGCCCCACGTCTCCTTCTCGCAGGCTTCCGGAAGGGCGAGGCAGATGGCGCGCAGGCGTTCGGTCGGCTGGCTCGGCATCGTGCTGGCTCCGGAAACGGTCTCGGGACAGCGGGGCCGTCAGCATCGCCACGAGGCGATCTCTTGACAATCCACGGCACCTCATGCGCTTTCGCGCCGATGGCTCCCTTCGGGGACGAAGAGGGAAGCCGGTGCGGCCCGCGGGCCAAGGCCGGCGCTGCCCCCGCAACTGTGAGCGGCGAGCCGAGGCCATGTTTCGTGCCACTGGGCGGTGCCCGGGAAGGCCGGCCGAGGCGGCGACCCGCGAGCCAGGAGACCTGCCATCGCCACCGCAACAGCCGTCCGGACGGGGTGCGCCGGGAAGGGAGCAGCATGGATCGAGAAGCCGAGCGCCCGGGTGTCATGGTCTGCGGCCATGGCAGCCGTGATGTAGGGGCCTGTCGCGAGTTCGCCGCCGTCGTCGATCGGATCGCCGAGCGCCTGCCGGGCTGGCCGGTCGAGCACGGCTATCTCGAGTTCGCCCGGCCGATCCTGAGGGACGGCCTGGAGGCGCTGAAGGCCAAAGGCGCACGGCAGATCCTGGCGGTGCCGGGCATGCTGTTCGCGGCAGGCCATGTGAAGAACGACGTGCCCTCGGTGCTCAATCGCTGGGCCGCGGAGTCGGGCGTGCCGCTGCGCATGGGCCGCGACCTCGGGATCGATGCCAAGCTCCTGGTCGCCGCGCGCGACCGCATCGAGGCGGCGGTGGATCGGGCCGGTGCGGAGGTCGAGCGCGAGGAGACGCTCCTCCTCGTCGTCGGGCGCGGCACGTCGGACAGCGACGCCAACGGCAACGTCGCCAAGGTCGCCCGCATGCTGTGGGAGGGCATGGGCTTCGGCCATGCCGAGATCGCCTATTCGGGCGTCGCCCATCCGCGCACCGACGTCGGGCTGGAGCGCGCCATTCGGCTCGGCTACCGGCGGATCGTCGTTTTTCCCTATTTTCTCTTCACGGGCATCCTGGTGCAGCGGATCTACGCCGCCGCCGATGCCGCTGCCCGGGCCCACCCCGAGGTCGAGATCGTCAAGGCGGGCTACCTCAACGACCATCCCGGCGTCGTCGACACCTTCGTCGAGCGCATCACCGGCATCCTCGACGGCGACGTCGCGATGAACTGCAGCCTGTGCAAGTACCGCATCCAGATCCTTGGCCACGAGCACGACCTGGGCGCGCCACAGGAGAGCCACCACCACCACGTCGAGGGGATCGGCACCGGCCACGCCCATTCGCATGACCACGACCATCACCACGGGCATCACCACCATCACGCGCACGACCACGACTGAGGCGGGCGCTGCCGGCTATCTGCGCGACCCGGCGGCCATTACCGACGCGTCGTTCGCGATCATCGAGCGGGAGGCGGGGCTGCACCGGCTGCCTCCGGGCCTGCGGCCGGTCGCGGCGCGTATCGTTCACGCCTGCGGGATGGTCGAGGTGGCAGCCGATCTCGCCTGGCAGGGCGAGCCCTGGACCGCGGCCCGCGAAGCCCTTTTGTCAGGGGCACCGATCCTGGTCGATTCGCGCATGGTGGCGGCGGGCATCACGCGCCGTCGCCTGCCCGCCGGCAACGCCGTCATCTGCACGCTCGAAGACCCGACCGTGCCCGGCCTCGCCCGGACCCTCTCCACGACCCGCTCTGCCGCCGCGGTCGAGCTGTGGCGGCCGCATCTGGCCGGTGCCGTCGTCGTCTTCGGCAACGCGCCCACGGCCCTCTTCCATCTGCTCGAGCGCCTTTGTCAGTGGCCGGAGCGACCGGCTGCGATCCTGGCCTTTCCGGTGGGCTTCGTCGGTGCCGGCGAGAGCAAGGCGGCACTGCTCGAGAGCGAGGCCGGCGCGCCCTGCCTCACCCTGCCGGGCCGGCGCGGCGGCAGTGCCATGGCGGCCGCCGCCGTCAACGCGCTGGCATCCGCGGAGCTTTGACCAATTTGGTCAATTCTGGCATATACTGGACCTCGAAGGAGATCTCCGATGTCCAAGCGCGTCAGCCTCTACGAGGCGAAGACGAATCTCTCGGCGCTGGTCGAGGAAGCCGCGGCTGGCGGGGAGATCGTGATCACCAAGCACGGCAAGGCCAAGGCCAGACTCCTGAAAATCGAGCCGGAGGCGAAGCTCGCGGAGCCGCGCAAGCTCGGCGTCTGGAAGGGCCACATCGAGTTCAAGCCGGGCTGGGACGATCCGCTTCCCGACGACATCATCGCAGCGATGTGCGGCGATGATCCGGACGATCCGCTGAATGCGCCTGCTGATTGACACCCACGCGTTCCTCTGGGCGCTGGCGGAGCCGGAAAGGCTCGGTGCTATGGCAGCCGAAGCGTTGATGGAGCCCCAGAACGAGCTGTTCGTGAGCATCGTCACGGCATGGGAAGCAGCAATCCTGCAGTCGCTGGGGCGGATCGAGATAGATCTGCCGATGGAGCAGTCCGATCTCGCCTTGCGCAGCTCCTGGCTGGGGATCGAGCTGCGTCACACCGCCATCGTTCGCGCCCTCCCGCTCCATCACCGCGATCCGTTCGACCGCATGCTGATCGCACAAGCCATGAGCGAGAGCATGACCATCGTGACGCGTGACGGTGCGATACGCCGCTACGGCGTGGCAACGCTCTGGTGACCGATACAATCGCCCCCTGGCTCTCCATCGTCGGGATCGGCGAGGACGGGCTCGAGGGGCTGGGCGGCCCGGCTCGCAGCGCCGTGGCGGCCGCCGAGGCCTTCGTCGGCGGGCGGCGGCATCTGGCGTTTCTGGGCGATGACCCGCGCCCCCGCATCCCATGGCGGTCGCCCCTCGCGGACACGCTGGAGGAGATCGAGCATCGGCGCGGACGGCCCACCGTCGTGCTTGCGAGCGGCGACCCCTCCTGGTTCGGCGTGGCGCGGCTGCTGCGCGCGGCCCTGCCCGGCGAGACGATCCCAATCCTGCCCCAGGCCTCTGCCTTCAGCCTCGCCTGCGCCCGGCTCGGCTGGCCGCTCGAGGACGTCGTGGCCCACTCGTGCCACGGTCGGCCGATCGATGCCTTGCGCCGCCACCTGGCGCCGGGCGCGCGGCTGCTCGTGCTGACCGATGAGAAGAGCTCACCGGCCAAGCTGTGCGACTTCTTGGCCGAGGCAGGCCTCGGAGGCTCGCGCGTGACGGTGCTCGAGCGGCTTGGCGGCCCCGATGAGCGCTGCAGCACCGGGACCGCGGCGAGCCTGGGCCGCGATGAAGACTACGATCCCCTGCACGTCGTGGCGATCGAGGTGGAAAGCCGCCGCCATCCGCTCGCGAGCCCCTGCCCCGGCCTCGCCGACGAGCTTTTTGTCAGTGACGGGCAGCTGACCAAGGCCGAGATCCGCGCGGTCACGCTGGCCAGACTGGCACCCGCCCGGGGCGAGCTTCTTTGGGATGTCGGCGCCGGCGCCGGCTCGGTGGCGATCGAGTGGCTGCGGGTCGCAGGTCGCACTCGGGCGGTGGCCGTCGAGCGGCGCACCGACAGGGCCGACCGGATTGCCCTGAACGCAGGCCGGCTCGGCGTTCCCGAGCTCGAGATCGTCATAGGTGAGGCGCCGGACTGCCTCGCTGCGCTGCCCGATCCCGACGCGGTGTTCGTGGGCGGCGGCGTCTCGGAGCCACAGATTCTGGAGGTCTGCTGGCAGCGTCTGCGTCCCGGTGGACGGCTGGTCGCCAATGCCGTAACCATCGGCGCCGAGGCGGCGTTGCTGGCGTTTCGGGCCGCGCACGGCGGCGGCCTTTCCCGGCTCCAGATAGCTCGGGCCGAGCCCGTGGGCGGGCTCGTGGGCTGGCGCCCGCTGATGCCGGTCACCCAATTGGTCGTGGTCAAGACATGCGTCGTGGCAAGCTGATCGGGGTCGGCGTCGGCCCTGGCGACCCGGAGCTTCTGACGATCAAGGCCGTGCGCGTGATCGGCCAGGCGCCCGTGCTGGCCTTCATCGGTGCCAGCGGACGGGCCAGCCGGGCACGCGAGATCGCGGCGGCCCACATCCGCCCCGGCGCCCGCGAGCTGGTGGCCGTCATGCCGATGGGCGGCGATCCCGCCGGCACGGCCCACGCCTACGCCCAGCTCGCGACCGGGATCATCGGCGAGCTGGGCCAGGGCCACGACGTCGTCTTTCTCTGCGAGGGCGACCCGCTTCTCTATGGCTCCTTCGCCCACCTCGTGGAGCGGCTGGGCACGCGGTTCGAGTGCGAGGCGGTGCCGGGCATCACCTCGCCCAGCGCCGCAGCGGCAGCTGCGATGCGAGCACTGGCCCTGCGCGAGCAACCCCTGGCGATCATCCCGGCGACCGTGCCGCAGCGGCGGCTCGAGGCCCTGCTCAAGGACAGTGAGCGGGTCGTCATCCTCAAGATCGGCCGGCACCTTGCCAAGGTGCGGCAGGCCCTGGGTGCTGCCCGGATGCTGAAGAGCGCGCTCCTGGTCGAGAACGTCACGACCGCCGGGCAGCGCATCAGGCCGCTCCAGGAGGTCGGCGACGAGGCTGCTCCCTACTTCTCCCTGGTGCTGGCCAGCCGTGAGCCGCAGCAGCAGCGCTGAGCGTCCGGCGATCCTGGTGCTGGGCGCGCGGAGCGAACGCCTCGCGCTACGCCTGATGGCGGCTCTGCCCGGCGCCGAGCGCCATGCCCCGGCCTGCGCCGCCTGCTCCGCCGAGATCCGGTTCGAGAAGGTCACCGATCATCTCCGTGCACTTTTTGCCGAGGGCCGGCCGATCGTGGGGATCTGCGCCTCGGGCATCCTGATCCGCGCGCTCGCCCCGCTGCTCACCGACAAGCGCGTCGAGCCGCCGGTCCTCGCGGTCGCCGAGGACGGCTCGGCAGTCGTGCCGCTGCTTGGCGGTCATCACGGCGCCAATACGCTGGCGCGGACGATCGCAGCGGCGCTGGACGTAGCGGCGGCGATCACGACCGCCGGCGATCTCCGGCTCGGCCTCGCGCTGGACGAGCCGCCGGCCGGCTGGCGCCTCGCCGATCCCGAGGCCGCAAAAGGCTTCACCGCGGCACTGCTCGAGGGCGCCTCCGTGAGGCTCACGGTCGAGGCAGGCGATGCCGCATGGCTACGGCAACTGCCCGTCGACCCGACGGCAGCGATCGAGATCCTGACAACGCACCGGGCGGTCGCGACGGCTCCCGAGCGGCTTGCCTTTCATCCTCCCGTCCTCGCCGTCGGCGTCGGCGCTGAGCGTGGCGCGGAGCCGGAAGCGCTCCTGGACCTCGTCCACACGACGCTTGCGGAAGCTGGCCTGGCGGAGGGAGCGATCGCCTGCATCACCTCGATCGACCTCAAGGCCGACGAGCCTGCCGTTCACGCCCTGGCCGCTGCGCTCGACGTCCCGGCGCGGTTTCTGGGCGCGGACCGTCTGCTCGAGGAGACGGAGCGGCTGACAACCCGCTCCGAGATCGTCTTCCGCGAGACCGGCTGCTGGGGCGTGGCCGAGGGGGCCGCGCTGGCGGCAGCCGGACCGGGCGCCCGGCTTCTGGTTCCCAAGCGACGCGGCCGGCGCGTGACCTGCGCCGTGGCCCTCGCCGCGAGCGACATCGATCCGGCGACGGTAGGTCGGCCACAGGGATCGCTCGCCGTGGTCGGGATCGGCCCCGGCTCACCGGCGTGGCGCACGCGCGAGGCCGAGGCTGTTCTACGCGAGGCTGACGAGGTCGTCGGCTACGGCCTCTATCTCGACCTCGCCGCGGACCTGCTGGCCGGCGCCGCGCAGCATCGCTTCCCGCTGGGGGCGGAGGAGGATCGCTGCCGCAAGGCGCTCGACCTTGCCGCCACCGGACGCCGCGTGGCCCTCGTCAGCTCGGGCGATCCCGGCATCTACGCCATGGCGGCGCTCGTCCTCGAGCTGCTCGACCGCGAGGAGAAGCCGGCCTGGCGCCGCGTGGCGCTGCGCATCTGCCCCGGCATCTCGGCGCTGCAGGCGGCGGCAGCACGCCTGGGCGCACCGCTCGGCCACGATTTCTGCGCGATCTCGCTGTCCGACCTCATGACACCCTGGCCCGTCATCGAGCGACGCCTGCAGGCCGCCGCCGAGGGCGATTTCGTCCTCGCCCTCTACAACCCCGTCTCGGCCCGCAGGCGCCAGGGTCTCGAGCGGGCCAAGGAGATTCTTTTGGCATTCCGCCCGCCCTCGACGCCGGTGATCCTCGCCCGCAACCTCGGCCGCGCCGAGGAGCACTGCCGTGTCACCACGCTCGACGCGCTCACGGTCGACGAGGTCGACATGCTGACCCTCGTGCTCGTCGGCAGCACCACCACCCGCCGGCTCGCGACAGGCGCCGGCCCCGATCGCGTCTACACGCCCCGCGGCTACGGGGTTCCCTGATGACGGTGCACTTCATCGGTGCCGGCCCCGGTGCCCCCGACCTCATCACGGTGCGCGGCCTCGCCCTGATCCGCCGCTGTCCGGTGTGCCTCTATGCCGGCTCGCTCGTGCCGGCCGAGGTGGTGGCCGAAGCGCCGGAAGGTGCCCGGGTCGTCGACACCGCTCCGCTTCATCTCGACGAGATCCTGGGCGAGATGGAACGGGCGCACGCCGTCGGGAAGGACGTCGCCCGGGTGCACTCGGGCGACCCGTCCATCTATGGCGCGGTCGCCGAGCAGACGCGGCGCCTCGACGCGCTCGAGATACCCTGGACGATCACGCCGGGCGTGCCGGCCTTCGCCGCGGCGGCCGCTACCCTCGGCCTCGAGCTGACGCTCCCCGATCTGGCGCAGTCGGTGGTTCTCACCCGCACCTCGGTGCGCGCCTCGGCCATGCCCGAGGGCGAGACGCTCGAGGCCTTCGCCCGCACCGGCGCCACGCTCGCGATCCATCTCTCCATCAACAATCTGGCACGCGTGATCCGCGAGCTCGTGCCGGTCATGGGCGAGGACATGCCGGTGGCCATCGTCTACCGGGCGAGCTGGCCGGACGAGCTGATCCTGCGCGGCACGCTCGGCACGATCCGCGAGAAGGTGAAAGAGGCCGGGATCACCCGCACCGCGCTGATCCTGGTCGGCCGCGCCCTCGAAGGCTCGTCCTTCCCCGACAGCCGGCTCTACGCCCCCGACCACCACCACGTCCTGCGCCCCCGCAAGCCCGGTCGCTGAGGCGCTACGCTCACCGGCTGGCCGGCAACGCACGCACCCAAGCCAGCGCCTCCTCGACCCGGGCCACGCAGGGCCCGGGCACAGGCTCGGGGCGGCGCAGCATGAGGACAGGCAAGGACAATGCCCGCGCCGCCAGCAGCTTCGGCCAGCCCGACGGCCCGCCGCTCTCGCGCACGAGCAACGCCTCGATACGATGCCGCTCGAGAAGCGCCGTCTCATGCGCGAGGTCGAACGGGGGACGCCCCTCCAGCCAGACGACGTTGGCGGGAACGGTATCTGGCGGCTCGATGCCGCGCACGACGAAATCAACCTCTGCACAGGTGCCCAGCCTGGGCAGGCTGCGGCGGCCGAGCGTGGCAAAGACTCTCCGAAAAGCCCCGGAGATCGACAAGAGCGCCGCGTCGAGGCCCTCGCACGGCCGCCAGTCGTCGCCGGGCTCTGCCACCCAGGCCGGCCGCTCCAGCCGCAGCCTCGGAATATCTGCAGCTACGGCCGCCTCCGCGGCATGCCGGCTGATCTGGACGGCAAAAGGATGCGTCGCGTCGATGAGCGCAAGGAAGCGCTCGACAGCGAGGTAGTGGGCGAGCCCCGCCGCCCCGCCGAAGCCGCCGACGCGCACCTCCCCCGGCGGCCGCAGCGGCGTCTCCGTGACGCCCGCAAGCGCCGTCACCGGCCTCGCGACGCCCTGCCGCGACGATCGCCTCCGCCAGCGCCCTCGCCTCGGCCGTGCCGCCGAGGATCAGGACGCGCGGCTTCTCACCAGCCGGGGGCACGGCCGACGATGTTGCCTGCACGGTCGACCACCACGACCTCGACCGCGATCGCGGGCCCTGCCTCCTCCGAGGCGACCAGCCTCGCCCGCTCGGCCACGGCGTCGGCCAGAGGCAGGCCGCGGCTGGTGGCCCGGCTCAGCACCTCGTTCGCCGTGTTCGCGTGCCTCGCCGCCTCGATCTCCGCCCCCGGCGCACCGAGCGTGCCCAGCAGGCAGGCCAAGGCCTCGAGGTCGACCCGGCTGCGGGCGCTGTGGAGATCGCGGTGGCCCTGGGCCAGCTTCACGAGCTTGCCGAATCCCCCGGCTAGGGTCAGCCGCGGAACCGGATGGCGGCGGAGGTATTTGAGGGTAGCGCCTGCAAAGTCACCCATCTCGATCAGCGCGATCTCGGGCAGGCTGTGGAGCTGCTGCACGGTCCGCTCCGAGGTCGAGCCGGTGGCGGCCGCCACATGCGCAAGCCCGGCGGCACGGGCGACGTCGATGCCGCGATGGATGCTGTGGATCCAGGACGAGCAGCTGAACGGCACGACGACGCCGGTGGTGCCCAGAATGGAGAGGCCACCCATGATGCCGAGGCGTCCGTTGAGCGTCTTCCTGGCGATCTCCTCGCCACCGGGGATCGAGACCGTGACGATCGCGTCGGCCGGCACCCCCTGCCCGGTGGCGAGCTCGCCGATCGCCTGCGTGATCATCGACCGAGGCACCGGGTTGATCGCCGGCTCGCCCACCGGCAGCGTGAGCCCGGCTCGCGTGACGGTGCCGACGCCCTCGCCGGCGCGGAAGAGGATGCCAGCGCCCGGCAGGGCGCGCTCGACCCGGGCACGCACGAGGCAGCCATGCGTCACATCGGGATCATCGCCGGCGTCCTTGACGATCCCGGCCACGGCCCAGCCGTCACATAGCGCCGCCTCCGCCACCGGCAGGGCCGCCTCGCCACCGCGCGGCAGGCGGACGGTCACGGTCGCCGCTGCCGGCACGCCGAGCAGAAGGCCCCATGCGACCTTCGCCGCCGCGGCGGCACAGGTACCGGTGGTCCAGCCGCGGCGCAGCCCTTGGGTCACGCGCGTGCGTCGCTCTCGATTCTGGCATAGTGTGGCGCGGCCATGAAGCAAGGCTAGCATGAGCGGGAGCTACGGGCGAAGCGGATGAGCGCGCCGGCCGTGATCCTCGCCGCGCCCGTGACGGGGTCCGGCAAGACGTTGCTCACGCTCGGGACGATCCGGGCGCTGCGGCGGCGCGGCCTCAAGGTGGGCTGCTTCAAGGTCGGCCCCGACTATATCGACCCTGCATTCCTCAGCCAGGCGGCGGGCAGGCCCTGCCTCAACCTCGACAGCTGGGCGATGCGGCTCGAGACGCTGGTGGCGCTCCTCGACGAGGCCGGTCGCGACGCCGACGTCGTGATCGGCGAGGGCGTGATGGGCCTGTTCGACGGGGCCGCGGACGGCGCCGGCTCGACCGCCGATCTCGCGGCGATGTTCGGCCTTCCGGTCGTGCTCACGGTCGATGCGAGCGGCATGGGCGCCTCCGTGGCGGCCCTCGTCGAGGGCTTCGCGCGTTTCCGCGAGGACGTCGAGGTCGACGGCATCGTCCTCAATCGTGTCGGGAGCGCGTCGCATGCCTCGCTCCTGAAGGAGGCCTGCGACGCCCGCACCTCGATACCGATGCTCGGTTGGATCGGAAGGGACCAGGGCCTCGCGCTCCCCAGCCGGCATCTGGGCCTCGTCCAGGCGATCGAGCATCCCGACCTCGAAGGCGTCATCGAGCGGGCGGCTACCCTGGTGACACGCAGTCTCGACCTTGACCGGCTGCTGAGAATCAGCCGGCATCCGACGGTGGCGGCACTGGGCGCGCTGGCCCGCCCGTTGCCGCCCATCGGCCGACGCATCGCGGTTGCCAGGGATGCCGCCTTCGCCTTCCTCTATGAGAGCCTGCTCGCAGGATGGCGGCGGCAGGGTGCCGAGCTCGTCATCTTCTCACCCCTTGCCGACGAGGCACCCGCGGCGGATGCCGATGCCGTCTACCTGCCGGGCGGGTATCCGGAGCTGCATGCGGCGAGGCTCGCCGCCAATCGCACCTTCATGGAGGGCCTCAAGGCGGCGGCCGAGCGCGGCGCTGCCGTCTATGGGGAGTGCGGCGGCTACATGGTGCTGGGCCGGGCTCTGGTCGACGAGAAGGGAACGGCGCACGCCATGGCGGGGCTCCTTCCCGTCGAGACGAGCTTCTTCGAGCCGCGCCTGCATCTCGGCTATCGCCGCGTCGCCGTGAACGACAGCTCGCCGCTCGGCCGCGTCCGGGCGCATTTCCGCGGGCACGAGTTCCACTACGGCCGCGAGACGCGGAACGAAGGCGCCCCGCTCTTCGCCGTCCAGGACGCCCGCGGCCAGGAGCTCGGACTGGTGGGCTGCCGGAACGGCCGGGTGATGGGCTCGTTCATCCATCTCATCGACCGGGCACCCTGAGGCTGGCAAGGGCGCCGTCTTCCGCGTAAGCCCCTGGCATTGAGCCTGCGGGAGACAGGAAGATGCATCGTCGTCGCTTCGTTGCCGCCACCGCCGCCGGGGCCGCCACCGCCGCCGGAGCGTCGCTGCCGGGATGGCCGGCCCGGCCCGTGCCCAGAGCACGATCAAGTGGAACATGGTCATGCCCTGGCCGCGCAACACGCCGGGCGTCGGGGTGAACGCCCAGCGCTTCGCCGACCGGGTCCAGGCCATGTCGGGCGGCCGCATCCAGATCAAGCTCTTCGCCGCCAACGAGCTGGTGCCGCCCTTCGAGGTGCTGGACGCGGTGCAGAGCGGCACGGCCGACATCGCCCACAGCACGCCCTACTACTATGTCGGCAAGGCGCCCGTGCTGAACTACTTCACCGGCGTGCCCTTCGGCTTCACCGCACCCGAGCTCGCGGCCTGGATGTATTTCGGCGGCGGGCTCGACCTGTGGCGCGAGGTCTATGACAGCTTCGGCGTCGTGCCGTTCTATGCGGGCTCGTCCGGCGTCCAGGCCGGCGGCTGGTTCCGCAAGGAGATCAACAGCGTCGCCGACCTGAAGGGCCTGAAGTTCCGCATCGCCGGCCTCGGCGCGGCCGTGATGGCCAAGCTCGGCGTCGACACGCAGACGACGCCGCCCGGCGAGATCCCCCCTGCCCTTCTGTCGGGTGCCATTGACGCTGCCGAGTGGATCGGGCCCTGGAACGACCGTGCCTTCGGGCTCTACAAGGTCGCCAAGTTCTACTATGTGCCGGCCTTCCACGAGCCCGGCCCGGGGCTCGAGATCATCGTCAACAAGGCGGTCTGGGAGAAGCTCCCGCCCGACCTGCAGGCGATCGTCGAGGCGGCGGCCTCCGCCACGGCCAACGAGACCTACGCCGACTTCGTCTATCACAATGTCGAGGCGTTCCAGCCCCTCCTCAAGGAAGAGGGCGTGCAGCTCAGGACCTTCAACGACGAGATCGTGCAGGCCCTGGCCAAGGCCACGCACGAGGTCCTGGCCGAGCTTGCCGGCACCGACGCCATGACCAAGAAGGTCAACGACAGCTTCACGAGCTTCCTCGACAAGGCCGTCTTCTACGCCGACAAGTTCGACCTGCGGATGCAGCAGATGCGCGACATCTACATGAAGGGGTGAGACGCCTCGACCTCAGCCGGCCCGAGGCGCCGCATCAGCCGTCCTTCCCGCTCACGCCCGCCTCGGCGAAGGTTGCCATGCCGGTGTGGCATTCGACGGCGGCTCTGAGAATAGGCACGGCCGTTGCTGCGCCCGAGGCCTCGCCGAGCCGCATCCCGAGGTCGAGCAGC
This sequence comes from uncultured Alphaproteobacteria bacterium, assembly GCA_963735065.1. Taxonomy (GTDB): domain Bacteria; phylum Pseudomonadota; class Alphaproteobacteria; order Geminicoccales; family Geminicoccaceae; genus CAVTJL01. The sequence goes on from CAVTJL010000004.1 coordinate 1,062,179, forward strand.
GGCTCGAGCTCCAGGCGATGGAGGAGCTTGCGGTGGCCGGGCTCGGCCGATCGGTGGCCGGCCAGGCAATGGGCGATGGCACCAGGCGCCGCCGCCTCGAGGACCGCCGCCGCAGCACCCGCGACAAAGCCGTCGAGGAGCACGGGCATGCGCGCCCGGCGCGCGGCGAGGATGGCGCCGGCCATCGCGGCGATCTCCCGGCCGCCGACGCGCCGTAGCACCTCGAGCGGGCGGCCGGCGGCCTCGGCACCATGGAGCGCTTGCGCCTCCTCGATGACCGCGGCCTTGCGGGCGACGCCCTCGGCGTCGAGCCCGGTGCCGGGGCCGGCCCATGCGGCGCCGGGCTCGCCATAGAGCAGCGCCAGGACGGCGGCGGCGGCCGTGGTGTTGCCGATGCCCATCTCGCCCACCACGAGGAGGTCGTCCTCGGCGTCGACCGTCGTGAAGCCCTTGGCGAAGGCTGCGGCGCATTCCGCATCGCTCATGGCGGCAGCACGGGTGAAATCCTGCGTGGGCTCACCGGGGCTCAGCTCGACCACCTCGAGCCGGGCTCCGGCCACCCGCGCAAGCTGGTTGATCGCGGCACCGCCCGCCCGAAAATTCAAGACCATCTGGCCCGTGACCTCGGCCGGGAAGGCCGAGATGCCGCGCGCCGTGACGCCGTGCCAGCCGGCGAAGACGGCGACCATGACCCGGTCGAGACGCGGCGGATGGCGGCCCTGCCAGCCGGCGATCCAGGTGGCGAGCGTCTCGAGCCGTCCCAAGGCGCCAGGCGGCTTCGTGAGCTGGGCATCGCGCGCTCGGGCAGCGTCGATGGCCGCCTGGTCGGGCAGCGGCAGATTGTCCAGGAGAGATGCGATGTCTGCCAGGGTTGCTGGCGAAGCGGCGTGGCTCATGTCAGGGGGAGTTGCCTTGCGCGATGGGTTGTGCTTCCGACAGGGACCTACTCTGGCCCTGCCGCCTGCCCCTGTCGACGATCCCTTTCGACGAGGCGGAGACCTGCGCTGCACGACCTCAAGCTTGCGTTCATTTTCCTCACCCGTCTCCCCCTCGAGGTGCGCGGCCAGGTGGCGCTGCGCGACCTCGCGGGCTCGGTGCACTTCTTCCCGATCGTGGGCGCGCTCGTCGGCGTCCTGGGTGCCCTCACCTATGCCGTCGCGGGGTTCCTGCATCTGCCCTCGTTCCCCGGCACGCTGCTGGCACTCGTGGCCATGATCGGGGTGACGGGCGCCCTGCACGAGGACGGGCTCGCCGACACGGCCGATGCCCTGGGCGCCGGCCCGGATCGCGATCGCGCGCTCGACGTCATGCGCGACAGCCGGCTCGGCACCTTCGGGGTCATCGCGCTGTTCGCGAGCCTCATGCTCCGCCTGGGTGCCCTCTCCAGCTTCTGGGACCCGCTGCATTTCGCCGCGATCGTGGTGTGCGCGTCGGCGGCCTCTCGTTCCGCCATGCCCGCCGTCATGCTGTTTCAGCCGAGCGCCCGGACCTCCGGCCTTGCCGCCGGTGCCGGCCAGCCCGAGCGGGACCGCGTCCTGATCGGCATCGGCATCGCTGCGGCCTTCGCGGTGGCGTTCCTGCCGTTCGCCACGGCCGTCGCCTGCTGCATCGTCGCCGCCAGCACCGGAACCATCGTCGCCGCGGCGCTGGGCCAGCGCTTCGGCGGCTGCACGGGCGACACGCTGGGTGCCGTCCAGCAATGCGTCGAGATCGCCTTTCTCCTGACGGCGGTGGCCCTGCAATGACGGCCATGGGCATCGTTCATCTCGTGGGCGCTGGTCCTGGCGATCCGGAGCTCCTGACGATCAAGGCGCTGCGCCTGCTCGAGAGCGCCGAGGTCGTGGTCTACGACCGGCTCGTCGGCGAGGGTATCCTGGGGCTGGCCCGGCCGCAGGCCGAGCTGATCTATGCCGGCAAGGAGCGCGACCGGCATTTCATGCGCCAGACCGAGATCAACGCGCTTCTCGTGCGACGCGCGCAGCTGGGCCAGCGGGTGGTGCGGCTCAAAGGCGGCGATCCGCTGATCTTCGGCCGTGGCGGCGAGGAGATCGAGGCGCTGATCGAGGCGGGCGTGCCGTTCGAGATCGTGCCCGGCGTCACCGCAGCTGCAGGCTGCGCCGCCTCGGCGGTGATCCCGCTCACCCATCGCGACCGCGCCAAGACGCTGGTGATCGCCACGGGGCATACGAAGGACGGCGAGCCGGATCTCAACTGGCGTGTGCTCTGCCAGCCCGGCCAGACGCTCGTCTTCTACATGGGTCACAAGGCGCTCGGCCCGCTGTGCGCTCGCCTCATCGAGCATGGGCTCGCGGCCGACCTGCCCGCGGCGCTCGTCGAGAACGGCACGCTGCCCGGTCAGCGCATCGTCCGCGGGACGCTTCGAGACCTCCCCGGCCTCGTCGGGGCCATCGACCTCAAGGGGCCGGCACTCGTCGTCGTCGGCGAGGTCGTAGGCTCACCCTTCGCCGTCACGGTACCGATGATCGGCCAGGCCGAGCAGAGCGTGACTATCGCGAGCCCGGCCCTGCAGGGCTGAGCGGCACGGCGGGCGAGCCCGCCGTGCCGACGGCCGCTGCGCTTGTGCTAGCCCTTGGTCGCCGGCTTCGGCGCCGTCGGATTGGCCGGTGCCTGGTCCTGCTTGACCGAGGCCGTCGTCGCGGGCGCCGGCGGCGGGGTCATGGACGCCAGCTTCTGCGCGCAGGCATCGGCGACGTCGCTGCTGGCGGTCTTCTGCCCGGGCAGGACCGCCCAATCGCCCTTCTCGAGGACCGCGCTCCGGTCGTACCAGTCCTTGGCCTTCACCGAGACCATGATGGCGTGCGCATCCGGCGAGGCCATCACCTTGCCGACGCAGAACGAGGCTGCGAGCTGGGTGCGCGCCTTGCTCGCGGCATCGGCCGCCATCGACTTGGCGCTGCTGCCCGTGACCCAGCCGCCCCAGGTGAATCCGACGGCGATCGTGACCACGACCGCGCCGATGATCGACCAGCTGTAGAGCGCCTTGCTGGGCCGATAGGCCGCCCAGCGATTACCGATGCCCTCTTTGGATTCCATTGCCGTCTCCCGGACTGTTCGGCTTTCTCCATCGATGGCCCCTCATCGATCGTCCCTTTGCGGGAACGGACGAGTGACCATCGCCCTTTTGGCTGCGTCCGGATGCGGCGGCGGATCGTCGATCGAAAGGCGATCTCGTCGCGTCGTCGGCATGATGATCGACCCGGCATGGCCGCCGCGGAAGGAAACTCTTTTCCTAGCATGGCCGAATCGTCCAGCAATGCACAAGCATTGGGGTCCAAAGTCCTGTTGTGGCGAAAGCTTAACCGCCAGCACTCCCTGCAACCGGAATGCGAGACGGCTCCGATCGCCTCGCCCCGGATGGGAGCCGTCGCCACAGGCGCATGGTTGCCGCAGCGGGGATGAACTAGGCTCCGCCCCTCACCTTGCCGGACCCGGTCATGAGCGATCCTTCCGCGGCCACGGCGAGCCTGCGTCCCGGTTCCGAGCTGAAGGCGGCGGCGACGGGCCTCGCCGCGCTTCTCGTCGGCGTCGGCCTCGCGCGCTTCGCCTACACGCCGCTCATCCCGGCGCTGGTGAAGGCGGGCTGGCTCGGCCCGGCCGATGCGGCCTATCTCGGTGCCGCCAATCTCGTCGGCTATCTCGTGGGTGCTGTGGCGGCGCGGCCGATCCTGCGGCTGTGGCCGGCGCGTCCGGTGCTGCGCCTGAGCATGGCGCTGGCCGCCATCGCCTTCATCGCCTGCACGCTGCGACTGGGCTTTGCCTGGTTCCTGCCGTGGCGCTTCCTTGCCGGCGTCGTCGGGGCCGTGCTGATGATCGGGGCACCCTCGACCGTGCTCTCGGTCGTCTCGCCCGAGCGCCGTGGCCGCTATGGCGGCCTCGTCTTCACCGGCGTGGGCCTCGGCATCGCCGCGTCGGGCACGCTCGTGCCCCTCATGCTGGCCGCGGGCGGCCTGCCGCTCGCCTGGCTCGGGCTCGGCGCCGTGTCGCTGCTGCTCACGATCCTCGTCTGGCGCTGGTGGCCCGATCCCCGCGCGGCGCCCGGGACAGGCGTCGAGCGCCCCGGGCCGCCGAGCGGTGCCGTGATGCTCGTCATCGGCATCTATGCGCTGGCCGCGCTGGGTGTCGTCCCGCACATGCTCTTTCTCGTCGACTTCGTGGCACGCGGGCTCGGGCGGGGGATCGCGTCGGGCGCCGCCTTCTGGGTGCTGTTCGGCCTGGGCGCCATGGTGGGACCGCTCGCGACCGGCAGGCTCGCCGACCGGATCGGCTTCCAGCGGGCGATCCGCATCTGCCTCGTGATCGAGCTGTTGGGCGTGCTGGCCCTCAGGATCGACCACAGCACCGCAACGCTGGTCGTCTCGGCCGTCGTCGTGGGCGCCATGACGCCGGGCTTCCCGCCCTTGATCCTCGGGCGGCTCCAGGCCGTGCGCGGCCGGCTCGAGCCCAGCGCCGTCTGGGGTCTCGCCACCATCGCCTTCGCGATAGCCCAGGCCATCGGCGCCTACGGGCTGAGCTTCCTCTACGCCCGCACCGCCAGCTACGCCCTGCTGTTCGACCTGGCGCTCGTCGCCGGCATGCTGGGCATGGTGCTGGCGCTGCTCGACCGTCGCCGCTAGAGGGGCATGCCGGGATGCGGCCGGGCTTGCCCAGTCGCGACTCCGCCGCCACGATGGCGCTGCAACGCAACGTAATCTGCGCGGACCGGCATGACCCTCGACCCCACCCTCCTCGAATGGCTGAACTTCGGCCTCCGATGGCTGCACGTGATCGCGGGCATCGCCTGGATCGGCTCGAGCTTCTACTTCATCGCCCTCGACATGAGCCTCAGGAAGGCGCCGCACCTGCCGACGGGCGTCTCCGGCGAGACCTGGCAGGTCCATGGCGGCGGCTTCTACCGCATGCAGAAATACATGGTGGCCCCGCCCGAGCTGCCGGAGAAGCTCACCTGGTTCAAGTGGGAGGCCTACACGACCTGGCTCTCCGGCGCCGCGCTCATGATGGCGCTCTACTACGCCAAGGCCGATCTCTACCTGATCGACCCGGCGGTCCTGCCGCTCACCCCCTTCCAGGCGATCGCGATCAGCGTGGGCTCGCTCGCGGCCGGGCTCGTCATCTACGAGGCGCTCTGCCGCTCGTCGCTGGGCCAGGACGACCGAACGCTGGCGATCGTGGGCTTCATCCTCCTGGTCTTCGCCGCCTGGGGCTACACGCGCGTCTTCTCCGGACGGGGCGCCTTCATCCATGTGGGCGTGCTGATCGGCACGATCATGGTGGCGAGCGTCGCCCACGTCATCATCCCCAACCAGCGCAAGGTCGTGGCGGCCCTCATCGCCGGCCGCACGCCCGACCCCAAGCTCGGCCAGGAGGCCAAGCAGCGCTCGCTGCACAACAACTACCTGACCCTGCCCGTGATCTTCGTCATGATCAGCAACCACTACCCGCTGGCCTTCGCCAGCCGCTGGAACTGGCTGATCCTCTCGATCATCATCGTGATCGGCTTCGCGATCCGGCACTTCTTCAACGCGCATCACAAGGGTCTGCCCGCACCCTGGTGGACCTGGGGCGTGGCGGCCGCGGGCTTCGTCATCGTGATCTGCCTCACCCTCTTCACGCCGGCGACGGTGGCGGCCCACGACGCGCATGCGAGCTTCGACGACGCGCAGAACATCGTCATGGGCCGCTGCAGCATGTGCCACGCGGCCCAGCCGGCCTGGCCGGGCCTCGCCGTGGCGCCCAAGGGGGTCATGCTGGACACGCCCGAGCGCATCCACCGCCATGCCGAGCAGATCGACCTCCAGGCCGTCCTGACCCACGCCATGCCGCCCGGCAACATCACCGGCATCACGCCCGAGGAGCGGCAGGTGCTGGCCGCCTGGGTGCGCGACGGCGCCAAGCCGGAATGACGAGGCGGGCGATCCGCGGCCGCCTCGTCTGGCTCGAGGGCGACCCTGCCCTGGAGGGCGAGGCCGCCGTCCGCGACATCGAGGACGGGATCGTGCTGGTCGAGGACGGCAGGATCGCGGCCGTCGGCGAGGCGGGCACGCTCTTGGGGGCCCATCCCGACGTGCCTGTCGACGACTGGCGCCCCTGCCTCGTCGTGCCGGGGCTCATCGACACCCACATCCACTACCCCCAGGTGCAGGTCATCGCCTCCTACGGCGCCCAGCTCCTCGAGTGGCTGCAGCGCTATACCTTCCCCGAGGAGCTGCGCCTCGCCGATCCGGAGATCGCCCGGCGCCATGCCCGCTTCTTCCTGGACGAGCTCCTCGCCAACGGCACCACGACGGCGGTCGTCTACTGCACGAGCCATCCGGGCTCGGCCGAGGCGCTCTTCGCCGAGGCGCGAGAGCGCAAGGTCCGGCTGATCGCCGGCAAGGTGATGATGGATCGGGGCGCTCCCGAGGGGCTGCTCGACACGGCCGAGCGCGGCTATGCCGAGAGCAAGGACATTCTCACCCGCTGGCATGGGGTGGACCGGCTGGGCTACGCGGTCACGCCCCGCTTTGCCGTCACCTCGACCGACGCCCAGCTCGAGGTGGCGGGAGCGCTCCTCAAGGAGCATCCGGACTGCTGGATGCAGACCCATCTCGCGGAGAACCTGGCGGAGATCGAGACGGTCCGGCAGCTCTTCCCCTGGTCGCGCAGCTACACCGACGTCTACGACCATTTCGGGCTTCTGGGGCCCACCTCCCTCTTCGGGCACTGCATCCATCTGGCCGAGGACGAGCGACGGCGGCTGGCCGAGAGCGGCTCGGTCGCCTGCTTCTGCCCGACCTCCAACCTCTTCATCGGCTCGGGCCTCTTCGATCTCGCGGCGATGCGCGATGCCGGCCGGCCGGTACGCGTCGGCCTCGCCACCGACGTCGGCGGCGGGACCAGCTACTCGATGCTGCAGACGCTGGCCGAGGCCTATAAGGTGCTCCAGCTCCAGGGCCAGAACCTGTCGCCCCTGGACGCGCTCTACATGGTGACGCTGGGCAATGCCCGTGCCCTCGGCCTCGACGGCTGCATCGGGCGCCTCGCCCAGGGCTGCGAGGCCGACATCACCATTCTCGATCCGGCGGCAACGCCGGCGATGGCGCTCCGCATGGAGCGGACCGACGGCAGGCTCGCCGACATTCTCTTCCTCCTCATGACGATGGGGGATGATCGGAGCATCCGCTCGACCTACGTGCTGGGAGAGCCCGCGGGCCGCGCCGCGGCGGGCTGACCCGGCCAATTCGGCAGGGCTGCACTCACCGGTGCCCACCTTGACCCTGAGCGGGCGCATCGCCACAACCTCAGCATGTCGGATCACCTCGCCACCATCGAAGCCGAGACGGTCGGGGAGACGCTCACCGGCGCCGCGCTGATCCGCTCGCTCGTCGTGCGGTTGCCGAACGAGCCCGGCGTCTACCGCATGCTCGATGAGCGCGGCGAGATCATCTACGTCGGCAAGGCCAAGTCGCTGAAGAAGCGCGTGGCCGCCTACGCCAAGCCGCAGGCCCTCACCACGCGCCTCCTGCGCATGGTGGCGCTCACGCGGTCGATGGAGTTCGTCACGACCGGCAGCGAGGTCGAGGCGCTGCTCCTCGAGGCGAACCTCATCAAGCGGCACAGGCCGACCTTCAACATCGTCCTCCGGGACGACAAGAGCTTTCCCTATCTCTATCTCCGCCACGATCACGCCTGGCCCATGGTCGGCAAGCAGCGCGGCGCCAAGCGTGAGGGCCGGGAATATTTCGGCCCCTTCGCCTCGGCCGGCGCGGTCAACGAGACGCTGAACGCGCTCCTTCGGGCATTCCCGCTAAGGAGCTGCTCCGACAGCATCTTCGAGAGCCGAAGCCGCCCCTGCCTGCAGTACCAGATCAAGCGCTGCACGGCGCCCTGCGTCGGCCGCATCGAGCCCGACGACTATGCGCGGCTGGTGGCCGAGGTGCGGGCGTTCCTGACCGGGCGGTCGAGCGATATCCAAGAGCAGCTCAAGACGCAGATGGCGGCGGCCTCGGATCGGCTGGACTTCGAGACCGCGGCCACCCTGCGCGATCGGCTGAAGGCCCTGGCCCACATCCAAAGCCGGCAGGGAATCAACACCTCGGCCGTGTCAGACGCAGACGTGGTGGCCGCGCACGGCGCCGGAGGGCAGGTCTGCGTGCAGGTGTTCTTCTATCGGGGCGGCCGGAACTACGGCAATCGCGCCTACTACCCGGCGCACACCAAGGACAGCGAGCTGGCCGAGATCGTGCAGGCTTTCGTCGCCCAGTTCTACAGCGAGCGCCAGCCGGCGCCGCTCGTGCTTCTGGCCGAGCCCCTGGCCGAGCAGACCCTCCTCGCCGAGGCGCTGACCGTGCGCGCCGAGCGCAAGGTCGAGATCGCGGTGCCACAGCGCGGCGAGAAGAAGCAGCTCGTCGAGATAGCGCTCGCCAACGCGAAGCAGGCTCTGGCCCTGCGGCTGGCCGACACGACCGCTCAGGCGGCGTTGCTCGAGGACCTGGCCGATCGGCTGGGCCTCGACCAGGTGCCATCCCGGATCGAGGTCTACGACAACAGCCACATCCAGGGCCGGGACGCCGTGGGCTCCTTCATCGTCTCGGGGCCGGAGGGCTTTGAGCGGAAGAGCTACCGCACGTTCACCATCCGGGGAACGGAAACCGAGCCCGGCGACGACTTCGGGATGATGCGCGAGGTCCTGGGTCGCCGGCTGGGCCGGCTCGCCAAGGAGGATCCCGAGCGTCGCTCGGGCAGCTGGCCCGATCTCCTCGTGGTCGACGGCGGCGCGGGGCAGCTTGCGGTGGCGGCCGGCGTGCTCGACGAGCTTGGGATCGAGGACGTCGGGCTGTTGGGGGTTGCCAAGGGGCCGGACCGGAATGCCGGGCGCGAGCGCTTCTTCATGCGCGGCCGGGAGCCCTTCACCCTGGACCCGCGAGACCCCGTTCTGTACTTTGTCCAGCGGCTGCGTGACGAGGCGCATCGGTTTGCGATCACGACACACCGGGGCCGACGGTCGAAGGCGATCGGCCGGTCGGTGCTGGATCAGGTTCCCGGCATCGGATCCAAGCGGAAGCGGGCGCTGCTGGACCATTTCGGCTCGGCTCGGGGCGTCGCGCAGGCGGGTCTGTTGGATCTCGAGCAGGTTCCGGGGATCAACAAGGCTGTCGCAAAGGCTATCCACGACCATTTCCACGAGAGTGGCTGAACGCACGGGCGCGCCATGGTGCTGAGCACCCCGAACATCGTGACGCTGGTCCGGGTGGCCTTGATCCCGGCAATGATCGTCTTCTTCTACGTGCCGGGCGAATGGCCCCGATGGCTTGCCTGCGCGATCTTCACCGTCGCCGCCACCACCGACTATCTCGACGGCTATCTGGCCCGCACCTGGCAGCAGCAATCGGCCTTCGGCCGCTGGCTCGATCCCGTGGCCGACAAGCTTCTCGTGGCCGCGGCCGTCCTCATGCTGGTCGGCTTCAACAGGGCCCCGATGCTGCCCTCGCTCGTGATCCTGCTCCGCGAGATCACCGTCTCCGGTCTGCGCGAGTACATGGCCGAGGTCAGCGTCGGCCTGCCGGTGAGCCGCCTCGCCAAGTGGAAGACGGCCGTGCAGATGGTCTCGATCGGCTTCCTGATCGTGGGCTCGGCGGGGCCGGAGTGGCTTCCGGTGGTGTGGATCGGCTGGGTGGGCTTGTGGATCGCGGCGATCCTCACCCTCGTCACCGGCTGGGACTATCTGCAGGCCGGGCTTCGCCACATGACCACGCCTGCTTCTGCGGCGATGCGCGGAGCCAAGGGCGCGTCGCCGACGCGCTAGGAGCCCGTCCATGAGAGTCCGCTACTTCGCCTGGCTCAGGCATCGGATCGGCAAGGCCGAGGAGACGGTCGAGCCGCCGCCCGAGGTCGCCTCCGTCCTGGCCCTCAAGGCATGGCTGGCCGAGCGCCATCCCGCCTTCAAGGAGGCCCTGGCCGCCAAGGGCGTGGTGCGCTGCGCCGTCAACCAGGAATACGTGCCGGACGATGCCCCGCTGGAGCCCGGCGACGAGGTGGCGTTCTTCCCGCCGGTGACCGGGGGCTGAATGGTCCGCGTCCAGGCGGAGCCCTTCGATGTCGGCACCGAGCTCGGCACCTTCGCGCGCGGGCAGGCGTCGGCCGGCGGCATAGCGAGCTTCGCGGGCCTCGTGCGGGACGAGCACGAGGGTGCGCGGGTCACGGCGATGACCCTCGAGCACTACCCCGGCATGACCGAGCGGAAGCTCGAGGAGATCGAGGCCGAGGCGCGCCGTCGCTGGCCGCTCCTCGATTGCCTCGTCATCCACCGCTACGGCCGGATGCTGCCGGGCGAGCCCATCGTGCTCGTCGCCACGGCCTCGGCGCATCGGGCGGCGGCCCTCGAGGCATGCTCCTTCCTCATCGACTGGCTGAAGACGAAGGCGCCGTTCTGGAAGCTCGAGGAGACGCCCGAGGGCGAGCGCTGGGTCGACGCCCGCGCCAGCGACGACGCCGCGGCGGAGCGCTGGACGGCGGGTCCGTGAGCATCTTCCAGGGCGTCTTTCCCTATCTGGTCTCGCCGATCGACGCCGATGGCCGCGTCATGGACGACGTCCTGGCGCGGCTCGTGGACGATCTGATCGGGGCCGGCGTGCACGGACTGACGCCGCTCGGGTCCACCGGCGAGTTCGCCTATCTCTCCGCGGCGCAGAAGCTGCGCGTGGTCGAGGTCACGGTCGCGGCCTCGGCGGGCCGCGTGCCCGTGGTGGCCGGTGTGGCCGCCACCACGACGTCCGATGCCGTGGCCCAGGCACGGCGCATCGAAGCTGCCGGCGCGAACGGCATCCTGGCCGTGCTCGAGGCGTACTTCCCCGTCCCGACCGATGGCATCGTCGCCTATTTCCAAGCGATCGCGGAGGCGGTGGATCTTCCGGTCGTCCTCTACACCAACCCCAGCTTCCAGCGCTCCGATCTGTCGCTCGAGGCGATCGAGCGCCTGGCCGAGGTGCCGAACATCGTCGGCATCAAGGATGCATCGACCAACACCGGCCGGCTTCTGTCGATCATGAGCCGCGTGGGCGACCGGTTTGCGATCTTCGCCGCCTCGTCGCACATCCCGACGGCGGTCATGATGATCGGCGGCCAGGGCTGGATGGCCGGCCCCGCCTGCATCATCCCGCGGCAGAGTGTCCGGCTCTACGAGCTCTGCCATGCCGGCGACTGGATCGAGGCCATGGCGCTGCAGCGGCCGCTATGGGCGCTCAACCAGGCCTTCCAACGCCACAACCTCGCCGCCTGCATCAAGGGCGGCCTGATCCTCCAGGGCTACCCGGTCGGCGACCCTCTGCCCCCGCAGGCACCGCTCTCGCCCGCAGGGATCGAGGAGGTCCGCTCGGCTCTTTTGTCGGTGGGCGCGCTATGACGGCAAGAAAATCCCGCTGATAGAGGCCATTAGACGGCGTTGTTGCACAGCTCCATGAGCCGACGGGTGCGCTCGGCACAGGCATCGATCTCGGCCCAGTAGCGGGGCGGCAGCTCGACGATCATGACCGTGCCCGGCAGGAAGGGCTTGCCGGGAAGCAGCGTCTCGAAGGGGATGGCCCCCCAGCCCAGCGGCAGGTGCAGGTCGCCCATGCCGAAGGCCACGCGCTCGGCGTCGCTGTAGAACTTCCGCACGGTCGTCGGCCGGCCGAAGGAATCGTGGAGATGCATGTGGCCGCTCACCGGGGCCATGGCATCGACGGCGTCGGCCAGACGGGCACCCTTGAAGCTCGTCATGATGAAGCTGTGGCTCACGTCGAGATTGCCCACGACATGCGGATGGTCGATCGCGCGCAGCTCACGGGCGAGGCGCATGGGATCGGGCGTGTAGGCCTCGCCGCTCTCGACGAAGAGGGTCTCGACGCCGATGCGGATGCCGAGCTTTGCCGCATGGTCGCCCATCTCGCGCAGGCAGTCCCGCTCGACCGCGTGCAGACGGTCGATCTCAGAGGCGGCACGCATGCGGATCAGGCCCGGATGCTGGACCATGAGCGAGCCGCCGACCGCGGCGGTGAGCTCGAGGCCGGCGCGGCAGACGGCCTTGTGATGCTCCAGATTCGCCTCGTCCATGAAGTTCACGGTGAGGGCACCGTGCGCGGTGTAGCGGAGATTGCGCCTGGCGCAGACGGTCTCGAGCCGCTGACGCATCTCGGGAATGATGCGGCCGCCCGCCACGAGATGGGCGTCGCGCAGCGAGAGCTCGACGTGGGTGGCGCCGGTCTCCTCGATGCGGCCGAGCGCCCGGTCCAGGCCCGACAGGTCGGGCCGGTCGCCGATCGTGCAGAATCCGAAGCCGGCAATCCGCTCCACGCTCACGAGCTTACTCCAATCGGTTGATCCGGCCCGAGCAGGCACCAGGCCGGCGACAGAATCATGACGGACCTCAGCTGCCGAGCGCGTCCAGCCGCGCCTTGACGGCCGCATAGTCCGGATGCGTCGGCCCGAGAAGCGCCAGCAGCTTTCGCCAATCGGCCTTGGCGTCGGCGACATCGCCCGTCTGCAGCGCACGGATGCCGAGATACCAGTAGGGCTCGGGATCGTCGGGCGCCAGGTCCTTGGCCCTGGCAAAGAGGTCGGCGGCCTTCGCGGGCACCGTCGGCAGCTTGGTCTTCGGATCGTCCGGCCCGACCAGCGAGCCTGCGTAGTCCTTGATCGTGGCGGGATCGTCGGGCGCCAACGCCAGCGCCTTCGCGTAGGCCTTCTCCGAGCCGGCCTGATCGCCCAGCACGAGCTTGGCACGGCCCAGGCGGCGCCAGCTCTCCGCATCACCACCGCTCGTCTCGAGCCGGGTCTCGAGGCTCTTCACCATGCCCTCGATCGCCGTGCGCCGCTCTTCCGGCGACATGCTCTGGAAACGGGCGACGTCGGCCTGGCTCGGCCCGGCCGCCGGCTGCGTGCCGGGCGCCTTGGCCAGGATCTGGTCTGCATCGAGTCCCGCCGTCTTGGCCGACTGCCTGAGCGCGTCGGCCACGCGCTGGCGCCAGGGCGCGTCGGCGGGGCTCTTGGCGAGCAGGTCCTGCCAGATCTCGATGGCCTTGCGATCCTCGCCCGCCTGAGCCCTGGCGAGGCCCAGATAGTAGTTGGCCCGCGGATCCTCCGGGGCGCTGCTGCGGGCCTTGGCGAACAGCGCCTCGGCCTCGGGCGTGACGATGCCGCCCGCCTTGTCGACCAGCGCCTCACCCAGACCTGCCAGCACGTCGGGCGAGCTCGGCGCGAGCTGCGCCGCATGACGCAGCGCCACGATGGCGGCGTCGGGCTCGCCCAGGACCATGCGCGAGCGGCCGAGCATCAGCCAGCCCTGCAGGTCGTTCGGGTTGCTCTGCAGGCGCTGCTCCAGCCCCGCCACCATCGCCTGGATGTTCGGCTGGGCGGGCTCGGTCGAGGCTGCGCCCCGGTCGGCGAAGGGCTGATCGGGGGCGGTGGGCGAGCCCAAGGCCGCGTAGACGACCACGGCGAAGACGGGTAACGCCAGGATGGCGCCGGCGGCCGTCAGGCGGCCCCAGCTCGTGGAGACGGACATTCTGTCGCCGGACCTGCCGGCGGCGCGAAGGATACGCCGCTCGATCTCCCTGCGCGCCCCGGCGGCATCGGCCTCGGTCACCACGCCGCGGGCGACATCGCGGTCCAGCTCGGCCAGCTGGTCCTTGTAGACCGCGAGAGACAGCGCGCTCTCCGGGGTCTCGGGGCGGCGGCGCAGCAGGGGTATCAAGAGCAGCGCCACGGCGACGACGATCATCGCCGTGATGCCGACGATGAGGCCGCTCACCTGCCCTGCTCCCGCCCCTCGTCGGTCAGAAGCTCGACCAGCCGCTCCTGCTCCGCTTCGCTGAGCTCGGGCTCCGCATCGGGGCTGCGGCGCCGCACGAAGGCGATGAGAAGGCCGCTGCCCAGGAGGAGCAGCAGGAGCGGCCCGAACCACAAGGCCCAGGTCGCCCCGTTGACCGGCGGCTTCAGCAGGATGAAGTCGCCATAGCGAGAGACCAGATAGCCAACGATCTCCTGATCCGTGCGTCCTTCCTCGATCTGCTGACGGACCAGGGTTCGGATGTCATGGGCCAGGGGCGCGTCCGAATCGTCGATGGATTGGTTCTGACAGACGAGGCAGCGAAGACCCTTCTCGAGATCACGAGCGCGGGCCTCGAGCTGAGGGTCGGGCAGCATCTCGTCGGGCGAGACCGCGGCGTGCGCCGGCAGCGTGGCGAACGCCACCATGAGCGCCAAAAGCAGCCATCTCATCCGCGGAGCTTCGCCAGAATGGGCAGGATCTTGTCGTCGAAGTCCTGCGGCAGGAACGGGCCCACCTGCTTGTAGACGATGCGACCGCGCTTATCGACGATGAAGCTCTCGGGCACGCCGTAGACACCCCAGTCGATGGCGGTGCGGCCGCTGCTGTCGAGGCCGATGCGGGTGAACGGGTCGCCCAGCTCGTCGAGCCATGCCCGCACGTTGGCTGGCGGATCCTTGTACGCGATGCCCTGGACGGTGATTCCCTGGTCCTTCGCCAGCCGCTGGATCATGGGCGCCTCCAGCCGGCAGGGCACGCACCACGACGCGAAGAAGTTGACGATCATGACCTTGCCGCCGAGGTCCTTCGAGCTGAAGCCGTGGTCGTCCCGGCCCGGCAGGGGCGGCAGGTCGAAGGTCGGCGCCGGCTGGTCGATCAGCGGCGATGGCAGCCTGCTGGGATCCTGGGTCAGGCCGATGGCGAGGAAGACCACGGCGCCGGCAAAGACGACCGCCGGGATCAGGAACAGGAGGCGCCGTCGCGATCGAGGAGCGGCGGGCGCGGATGTGGCGGTATCGGCTGCTTTGGCGCTGCTCATGCCTTGGCCAGGGCCCCCTCGACCCGACTTCGCGCCGGTCGCGGCGCGCCCACGCGGAAGCGTCGATCGGTCAGCGACAGCAGACCGGCGAAGGCCATGATGATGGCGCCGCCCCACATCCAGACGACGAGCGGATTGCGATAGAGGCGCACGGTGTAGCCACCCGTCTTCTCCGGCTCGCCCAGAACCGCGTAGACGTCGCCCGCAGCGGTGGTGCGGATCCCCGGCTTCGTCACCGGCATGCCCTCGACCGGATAGAAGCGCTTCTCGGAATAGATGCTGCCCACGGGCTTGCCATCGTCGAGGATGGTGAAGTTCCCGCGGCGAGCGCTGTAGTCGGCGCCAGGGATCTCGGTCACGCCATCGAAGCGGACGGCGAGGCTGCCGAGCGAGGCGGTGTCGCCGGCCTTCATCACCAGGATGCGCTCGATCTGGCCGGTGGCCGTCGCGGTCATGCCGAGGATCAGGATGCCGAGCCCGAGATGGGCGATGGCCATCGACCAGGCCGAGCGCGGCAGGCCGCGGGCGCGCCTGAGAATGCGGCTCGCAGACAGCTCGAGCAGGCCGACGCGCGAGCCCAGCTCGGTCAAGGATCCGGCGATCAGCCAGCCTGCAAGCCCGAACCCGGCGAAGGCCGCGGCCGAGCGCCTGTCGGCGAGGAGGAGCGCAACGGCGAGCACGCAGACGGCGACGGCCATGGCGACGCGCAGCTGGCGCAGCACGGCCGGCAGGTCACCCCGCTTCCAGGCCAGCATCGAGCCGACCGGCACGGCAATGAGAAGCGGTACCATCAGCGGAACGAAGGTGGCGTTGAAGAAGGGGGGCCCGACGGAGATCTTCGGGCCTCCGACCGTGTCGAGGATGAGCGGGTAGAGCGTGCCGAGCAGGACGGTCGCTGCCGCGGTCGCGAGCAGGAGATTGTTCAACAGCAATCCGCCCTCGCGGGAGATCGGCGCGAAGCTGCCGCCCCCCTGCATCGCCGGTGCCCGCCAGGCGTAGAGAACGAGCGAGCTTCCGACGGCGACGACCAGCAGGATCAGGACGAAGACGCCCCGGCGCGGGTCGACGGCGAAGGCGTGCACGGACGTCAGGACACCCGATCGCACGAGAAAGGTGCCCAGCAGCGAGAGCGAGAAGGCAAGGATCGCCAGGAGCACGGTCCAGCTCTTCAGCGTGTCCCGCTTCTCGACCACGATCGCGGAGTGGAGCAGCGCCGTCGCGGCGAGCCACGGCATGAAGGAGGCGTTCTCGACGGGATCCCAGAACCAGAAGCCGCCCCAGCCGAGGGTGTAGTAGGACCACCAGGAGCCGAGGGCGATGCCGCAGGTCAGCGCCACCCAGGCGGCGAGCGTCCACGGACGCACCCAGCGGGCCCAGGTCGCGTCGACGCGTCCCTCGATCAGGGCCGCGATGGCGAACGAGAAGGAGGTCGAGAGGCCGACATAGCCCAGATAGAGCATCGGCGGGTGCATCGCGAGGCCGGGGTCCTGGAGCAACGGATTGAGCCCCCGACCGTCCGCCGGCACCGGCACCAGGCGGACGAAGGGGTTCGAGGTGAAGAGAATGAAGGCCAGAAAGCCCACCCCGATCAGCCCCTGCACGGAGAGAACCCGAGCACGGAAGACGCTGGGCAGGTTGCGGCCGAAGATCGCGACGGCAGCACCGAACAGCGCCAGGATCAGCACCCAGAGAAGCAGGGACCCCTCGTGGTTGCCCCACACGCCGCTGATCTTATAGATGAGCGGCTTCGACAGGCTCGAGTTGTCGTAGACGTTGAGGACCGAGAAGTCCGAGGTCACGTAGGCGTGCATCAGCGCCAGGAAGGCCAACGCGATAAAGAGGAACTGGGCGATCGCGGCCGGACGGGCGAGCCCGATCAGCGCCTGGTCGCGCTGCGCGGCGCCGACGAGCGGCAGCGTGCCCTGGACGATCGCCAGCCCGAAGGCAAGGACGAGGGCGAAATGGCCGATCTCGACGATCATTGGGCTGCCGTCGCCTCCCCTTCCTTCCATCGACCCGAACGCTTCAGGGCCTCGGCCACATTCTTGGGCATGTAGCGCTCATCGTGCTTGGCCAGGACCTCGCTCGCCTCGAAGACACCTTCGTGATCGACGGTCCCCTCGGCGATGATTCCCTGCCCCTCACGAAAGAGATCGGGCAGGATGCCGTGAAAGACCACCGGCACCTGATGCTTTTCGTCGGTCAGAACGAAACGGACCCGCCCGTCCGGGCCCTGCTGGACGCTGCCGGCCGCCACGAGGCCGCCGATCCGCAACTCCCTGCCCGAGCCGACCTTGCCTTCGGCAATATCGGTCGGCGAGACGAAGAAGGCGATCTTGCTCTGCAGCGCCGTCAGAACGAGGGCGGTGGCCCCACCCGACAGCAGCAGGACGAGCAGAACGAGCAGGATGCGTTGCCGTTTGCGCAGGCGCATGGGAGTGCTTGCTGCCGATCCTAGCCTTCTGGGTGCCCGCTCACGGGGCCGGCACGCCGGCCCCCGGCCTGCATGTCGCCCTCCCGGCGGGCGACAATCGGACGGGCCCTCCGCGGCCGAGCCACGCGCAACTGATCCTTCACCAGCTCAAGCTCCGCCACACGCTTGCGCGCCAGCCGCCAGCTCTGCCACATAAGGCCGCCGAGGACGACGAGAGTGAAGCCGTACGCCGCCCAGACATAGGCGCCGTATCCTCCCATCTCCAGAAAATGCTCCACCCCTGCCTTCCCGAGGGTCACATGATCCGCCATTCGCTGGAGAGGATACACTCTGCCCCTCCGTATACAAAGGCACCCGTCGTGCGACCGGCTGGCGCGTCGGTGGGCGTTCTGATGGCGCCGCTGCTCAGATGGGACCCGCGATGGCCGTAGCCAGCCTCGAGCAGATCGTGGATGCGCCAGCTGTCCGGGCAGGGCTGGCCGAGAAGACCGCTGTTGGTCCCGAGCAGGGACAAGGTCTGCTGGCCGACATGCGAGGCAGCCTCAGCCAGGGGCGCCAGGCCATCCAGCGCTACTTCGAGGCCGGAGGGAACGCCGAGGTCGTCCATCACGAGCTGGCGAGGCAGATGGATGCCATCCTGCAGGGCGCGCTCGACTATGCCGACCGGCGGCTCTTCCACCGCGCCAATCCGACGACCGGCGAGCAGATCGCGGTGGCGGCGGTCGGCGGCTACGGCCGGGGCGAGCTGGCGCCGGGCTCGGACATCGATCTCCTCTTCCTGCACCACTACAAGCGAACTCCCTATGTCGAGCAGATGGCCGAGTTTCTCGTCTATCGCCTTTGGGACCTCGGGCTCAAGGTCGGCCAATCGGCCCGCTCGGTGCAAGAGTGCATCAAGCTGTCGAAAGAGGATCTCTCCGTTCGCACGGCACTCCTGGAGGCGCGCTTCCTTTGGGGCGATGAGCGGCTCTTCGACGAGCTGACGAGGGCCTACCAACGCGAGATCGTCGAGGATCATGGTGCCGACTTCATCGAGGCGAAGCTCGCGGAGCGCGACCAGCGGCACCAGCGGGTAGGCGACTCGCGCTTTCTGCTCGAGCCGAACATCAAGGAGGGCAAAGGCGGGCTCCGTGACCTCCACACCTTGTTGTGGATCGGCGAGTTCCTCTTCGGCGTGAAGGAGCCGGCCGAGCTCGTGCAGCACGGTGTCCTGAGCCGCCAGGCCCTCAAGACCTTCCAGACGTCGCGCCGCTTTCTATGGACCGTGCGCTGCCACCTCCACTACCACACCGGTCGCGCCGAGGAGCGCCTGACCTTCGACCTGCAGCCCGAGATCGCGCGCCGCATGGGCTATCGCGATCGGCCGCGCTCGCTCGGCGTCGAGCGCTTCATGAAGCGCTACTATCTGGCCGCCAAGGACGTCGGCGCGCTGACGCGGATCGTGTGCGCCGCTCTGGAAGATCAGGCCCGCCGCAAGCCGCGCTTCGGCCTCAGGCGGTTCGGCTTCGGCCGACGCCGGATCAACGGGTTCGTCATCCAGGGCGACCGGGTGGATCTCGGCGAGCGCGACCTCTTCGAGCGCCGGCCGTTGGCCATGCTCGAGCTGTTCCATATCGCCCAGGAGCGCAGCCTCGACATCCATCCCGCCGCGCTGACAGCGCTCACGCAGAACATCAGGCGCATCGACAACACGCTTCGCGCCGATCCCGAGGCCAACCACCTGTTCCTCGAGATGCTCTGCTCGAAGCACGATCCGGCGCTCACCTTGACCCGGATGAGCGAGGCCGGGGTGCTGGGGCGCTTCGTGCCGGACTTCCGCCGCATCGTCGCGTTGATGCAGCACAACCTCTATCACATCTTCACGGTGGACGAGCACACCATCCGGGCGATCGAGGGCCTGTCGCACATCGAGCAGGGCAAGCTCCTGCCGGAGCTGCCGCTCGCGACCGAGATCATGCCCAAGATCCTCTCGCGCCGGGAGCTGTTCCTCGCCACCTTCTTCCACGACATCGGCAAGGGTCGCGGTGGCGATCACAGCATCGTGGGCGCCGCGATCGCGCGACGCTTCTGCCGACGTCTGGCGCTCGATGAGGCGTCGGTCGAGACGGTCGGCTGGCTGGTCGAGCATCACCTCGACATGAGCAGCTTCGCCTTCAAGCGCGACAGCGAGGACCCCAAGACGATCCAGGACTTCGTGGCCCTCGTTCAGTCGCCCGAGCGGCTGCGGCTGCTCCTGGTGCTCACCGTGGCGGACATCAGGGCCGTCGGCCCCAACGTCTGGAACGGCTGGAAGGGCCAGCTGCTGCGCGAGCTCTACTACGAGACGGCGGCCACCATGGCCGGCGGCGACTTGGGGGGCCGGCGGACGGCGCGCGTCGAGGAGGCCAAGGCGGCGGTGGCGGCGGCGCTCGGCGCCCGGGGCAAGGAGGCCTGGCCACAGCCGGCGATCGACGCCTATCTCGGCCGCCATGACCAACGCTACTGGCTGCGCTTCCCGCCGGAGGAGCTCGTCCGCCAGGCCCGCCTGATCGGCGAGGCCGACAGGAAGCAGGCGCCCCTCACCCTCGACTTCAGGGTCGATCCCTTCCGGGCGCGCACCGAGATCCTCCTCTATGCCGCGGACCATCCCGGCCTCTTCATGAAGGTCGCGGGCGCGCTGGCGCTCTCGGGCGTCAGCATCGTCGATGCGCACATCTTCACGACGGCCGACGGGATGGCGCTCGACGTGCTGGGCGGCCAGGATGCCAATGGCGGCTCCGCCGTCGACGACCCCGAGCGGCTGGCCCGGATCAGACGCAACATCGAGAAGGCGCTGGCGGGCGAGGTCTGGCTCGAGCGGGCGCTGGCCGGGCGGCGCGCGGTGTCGCATCGCACCGACGTCTTTCGCGTCGAGCCGCGCGTCCTCGTCGACAACACGGCCAGCCGGACCCACAGCGTCATCGAGGTCAACGGTCGCGACCGAGCCGGCCTTCTGTTCGACGTCGCCAAGACGCTGAAGGATCTGGGCCTCGTCATCAACAGCGCCCACATCAGCACCTATGGCGAGCGCGTGGTCGACGTCTTCTACGTGAAGGACGTCTTCGGCCTGAAGCTGGCTCAAAAGAGCAAGCTCGCGAAGGTCCAAAAGGGCCTGCTCGACGCCCTCCGGGCGACCTGACGGTCGGCCGCCCTTGAGCCTGGTCCGCGCCGCCGCGACCGTCGGGTCCCTTACGCTCCTCTCGCGTCTCCTGGGCTTCGTGCGCGACCTGATGATCGCGGCGATCCTCGGGGCGAGCGGCGCCGCCGACGCGTTCTTCGTGAGCTTCAAGCTCGCGAACCTGCTGCGCCGCCTGTTCGCCGAGGGCGCCTTCAATGCCGGCTTCGTGCCCCTCTTCGCGCGAACCCTCGAGGGCGAGGGAGAGGCCAGCGCCAAGAGCTTTGCCGAGGCGGCGCTCTCCTGGATGACCGCGGTGCTGCTCGTGGTGGTGCTCCTGGCCGAGATGGCCATGCCCTGGCTCGTGCGCATCCTGGCCTCGGGCTTCCCGCCCGGCGGCGACCGCTTCCTGCTGGCGGTCGAGCTGTCGCGGATCACCTTCCCCTATCTGCTCTTCATCTCGCTCGCCGCCTTGTTCTCGGGCGTGCTGAACGCGCGGGGGCGCTTCGCCGCCGCCGCGGCGGCGCCGGTCGCCCTCAACATCGTCCTGATAGCAGCGCTGCTGCTGGCGCTCCGGGACTCGCGGGCGCCGGCGCATGTGCTGGCCTGGGGCGTCGCGGCGGCGGGCGTGGTCCAGCTCGCCCTCGTCGCCGGCGCCGCCTACCGCGACGGCTTCGGCCTGCGGCTCCGCGCCCTGCCGAGGGACCCGCGGCTGGGCCGGCTCTTCCGGCTGATCCTGCCGGGCGCGGTCGGCGCGGGCGTCTACCAGATCAATCTCGTCGTCGACACCTGGTTCGCCTCGCACCTGCCAGCGGGCGCGGTCTCCTACCTCTTCTACGCCGACCGCCTCAACCAGCTGCCCCTGGGCCTGATCGGCGTGGCCTTGAGCACGGCGCTCCTTCCGGCCATGAGCCGGCAGATCAGGAGCGGCGATGTGGCCGCGGCCCAGCGTTGGCAGAACAGGGCCATCGAGCTGGGCCTCCTGCTGACGCTGCCCGCCGCGGCGGCGCTTGTCACCATCGCCGGCCCGATCATCCATGTGCTGTTCCAGCGCGGCGCCTTCGACGCGCATGCGGCCGCGGCCACCGCCGGTGCTCTCGCCGCCTTCTCGGTCGGCCTGCCGGCCTATGTGCTCATCAAGGTCCTGGCACCGGCCTTCTTCGCGCGCGAGGACACGCGAACGCCTGTCATCGTGGCGGCCGTGTGCCTGGTCTTCAACGTCCTCCTGATCCTCCTCCTGATCGGCCAGCTCGCCCATGTGGGCATCGCCCTCGCCACAGCGCTCGCCAACTGGCTCAACGCCACGATCCTGATCCTGCTGCTGTGGCGCCGCCGCTATTTCCAGCCGGACCGAAGATTGCTGCGCCGTCTGCCGAGGATGCTCGTCGCCACCGCCATCATGGCCGCGGCACTGGTCGTGCTGCCGGGCCTGCTCGCCGCGTGGCCGTCGATCGTGCGGCTGGCCGCCGTGATCGTCGCTGCCGGCGCCCTCTTCGTGCTGGCGGCCCAGCTCCTGGGGGCCACGGACCTGCGCGAGCTTGCAAGGGAGCTGCGGCCGCCCCGGGCTTGACGGCGCCGCGCCACACGTGGTCCTAGAGCGCCCACCTCGAGATCACTCGAAAGACGACGCATGAAGGGCCTGATCTTCTCCGGCATCCAGCCGACCGGCGATCTCCACCTGGGCAACTATCTGGGGGCGATCCGCAACTGGGTGGCCCTGCAGAACGAGTACGACTGCATCTATTGCGTCGTCGACCAGCACGCCATCACCATCCCGCAGAAGCCGGATGAGCTGCGTGCGCACAGTCGCGAGGTGGCGGCGGCCCTTCTCGCCTGTGGCATCGATGCCGAGCGCTCCATCCTCTTCGTCCAGAGCAACGTGGCGGCGCACGCCCAGCTCGCCTGGGTGTTCAATTGCCATACGCCGCTGGGTTGGCTCAACCGCATGACCCAGTTCAAGGACAAGGCGGGCAAGCATCGCGACCAGGCGATGGCCGGGCTCTACACCTACCCCGTCCTGATGGCGGCCGACATCCTGGCGTACCGGGCCACCCACGTGCCCGTGGGCGAGGATCAAAAGCAGCATCTCGAGCTGTCCCGCGACATCGCCGGCGCCTTCAACCGTTACTACGATACCGACTTCTTCCCGCTGCCCGAGCCCTTGATCCTCGGCGAGGCGACCCGCGTGATGTCGCTTCGTGACGGCACCAAGAAGATGAGCAAGTCCGATGCCTCGGACATGTCGCGCATCAACCTCACCGATACGGCCGACGACATCTCGAGCAAGATCAGGAAAGCGAAGTCCGACAGCATCGAGGGCGTCAGCTACGATCCCTCGACCCGGCCGGAGGCCTCGAACCTGCTCACCATCTATGCCGCGCTGGCGGGGCGGCCGCGCGCCGAGATCGAGCTCGAGTTCGCGGCCGCGCAGTTCTCCACCTTCAAGGCGCGGCTGGCCGATCTCGCCGTGGAGCGGCTGGCGCCGATCGCCTCCGAGATGAGGCGGCTGCTGGCCGATCCCGGCCACATCGATCGCGTGCTCCGCGACGGCGCGGCGCGGGCCGCCGCGATGGCCGAGGCGGTGTTGGACGAGACCTACCGCACGGTGGGCTTCTTGAAGCCGTGAGCCCACCGGCCGCGCCGAGGGCGCAGCCCCATGCCCCGGCACGCCGGTGCCCGCTCTGGACAGGTCGGCTCATGCATCCCATCTGCCAGCGGTGGCTTTCCTCTTGCCGGCCCGGTGGGCAGAGCTAAGAGTAAGCGAACAGTGTCTCGAGACACCCGCCTTTGCCCGCCTCGCCTTTGTGTCGATGGGTGGAGAGCGTTGGGAGCAGATCGATGTTCATCCAGACCGAGCCTACACCCAACCCGGCAACAATGAAGTTCCTTCCCGGCCGGGCGGTCATGACAGAAGGTGTGGCCGAGTTCACGGATCCCGAGGCCGCGCGCGAAGCTTCGCCCTTGGCGCGTCGCGTCTTCGGCTGCGATGGTGTCAGCGGCGTCTACCTGGGTGGTGATTTCGTCAGCGTGACGAAGGCCGACTCGGTGGACTGGTATATCCTCAAGCCGGCCGTGCTCGGCGCCGTCATGGAGCACTTCATGTCCGGCGACCCGGTGGTGACGCCGGGAGCGGCGTTGCCCGAGGCCTCCGCGAACGAGGAGGCGGACCCGGTTATCCGCGTCATCAAGGAGCTGATCGACAGCCGGGTGCGTCCGGCCGTCGCACGGGACGGCGGCGACATCAAGTTTCACGGCTACGATCACGGCATTGTCTATCTGCAGATGCACGGCGCCTGCTCGGGATGCCCGAGCTCGATCATGACGCTCAAGAACGGCATCGAGAACCTCCTCAAATACTACGTTCCCGAGGTGGTCGAGGTCCGCGCTCTCAGCTGACGCCGGAAGGCAACGGTGCGTCTGCTCGCGCTCGACCCGTCGCCGACAGCAGCATCGGCCGCGGTCGTCGAGGACGGGCACGTGCTTTCCTGCCGGCGGACGGAGCCGGGCAGCCGCCTGGCGGATGGCCTCATCCCGGCCGTGCTGGCCGCGATCCAGAGCAGCGGGCGTCGAGTTCATCGACATCGACGCCATCGCCGTGCCGGTCGGACCGGGCGGGTTCAGCGCGGTGCGCGTCGGGGTGGCCGCGGCGCGGGGCCTGGCACTCGCGGCGGACCGCCCGGTTCTGGCCGTCGGCACGCTCGATGTCGTCGCCCAGGCGGCCGGGGCGGATGCCGCAGCACCCCTGGCTGTCGTCCTCGACGCTCACCGTGGTCAACTCTTCTGCAAGCTCTTCGAGGGCGATCTTTCGCCTGTCGGCGAGGTGATGTGCGAGAGCCCCGAAGAGGTGGCGCGTCTGCTGCCGGACAGCATCAGACGACTGGCCGGCGACGGCACGGGCATTCTCGCGCCCTACGTCTCCGAAGCACTCGCAAGATCAGACGCGCAACCCGATGCGGTGGCGGTCGCCGAGGTGGCGTTCAGACGCTTGGCGCTGGGCGATCTGCCACAACCCGGCCACACCCTGACACCCGTCTATCTCAGGGCGCCGGACGCCCGGCCTTCAGCCGGACGTCCGCTGGTGGGAGCGGCTGCCTGACGATGTTGAATCTCGCGCGACCGAACGCGATCAGCATCAAGCTCGTCGGCCCCTTCGATCTCGGGCGGCTCTCGCGCCTGCACCGGAGCTGCTTCGACGAGGCGTGGAGCCGCTCGGACCTCGCCCATCTCCTGGCCCTGCCCGGCGGCTTCGGCCTCGTGGCCCGCCTCTTCGACGGCGGCCTCGCCGGGCTCGACGCGATGCGCGGCGTCGGCTTCTCGCTTTGCCGCGTCATTCGCGAGGAGAGCGAGCTTCTTTCGATCGGCGTGGCACCCAGCTACCGGCAGCGCGGCGTCGGATCGAACCTGCTCGAGGCCAGCATGCGCCGCTGCCACGAATGGGGAGCCCGCGCCATGTTCCTCGAGGTCGCGATCGACAATGTATCGGCGCAGCATCTTTACGAAGAGCACGGCTTCGATCGCGTCGGCACGCGACCCGACTACTATCAGCGGGCCAATGGCACACGGATCAGCGCCTACACCATGCGCTCCGATCTCGAGGCACGCTACGGGCCGACACGAGGTCTTGGCGCCCCGGCCTGACGCGGGTCACCCGGGCTGCCTTTCAGCGCCCTCGCTTGCGGATCACCAACTCGAAGATCTCGCCGTCGCGTCGGTCCAGGCTCAGGATCTCGTGACCATGATCCCTTACTGCGCGCGGGACGTTGACGAGCGGCTCGCCTTCCCTGAGACGCACGGTCAGGATGGCGCCATCTGCCATCTTCTCAAGTCGAACCTTGGTACGCACAAAGGTCATCGGGCAGACCTCGCTCGTGATGTCGAGCATCTCCATCCCGTCCGCCACGCTACTAGGCTCCTTCTTCGTCATCGACCCACAAAGCTCTTGCTATCTTCGCGCGCTTAAATATGGTGCGCGCATGCCTGCCGGTATACTAGCCGCCAAAGGATCAACCCCAAGTATGACGGAAAATGTAGGTCAGAACGAGCTGCTCTCGCTGACAACCGAGATTGTGTCCTCACACGTCTCGAACAACACTGTCGCGGTAGGCGATCTGCCGCAGCTGATCAGGCTCGTCTTCACCAGCTTGGCCGTGCAGGGCCAGGAGGAGCAGAAGGAGCAGCCTGAGAAGCCCACACCGGCAGTGCCGATCAAGAAGTCGGTGATGCCGGAATACATCGTCTGCCTTGAGGACGGCAAGAAGCTCAAGATGCTCAAGCGTCACCTCAAGACGCGATACAACATGACGCCCGAGGAATATCGCAAGCGCTGGGGTCTCCCGGACGACTACCCGATGGTGGCGCCAGCCTATGCCGAGCAGCGCTCGAGCCTGGCCAAGAAGATCGGGCTCGGGACGAAGCCTCGCGCACGCGGCCGCCGCGCCGGTTGAGCCCGCGGGTGATCGACGGGACGGGCGTCGCGTCGCCGCGACAGCCATCCCGTCGATTGCCATTTGATCGTCCCGGCTGCATAGTGACCTGGATATCCGGGCATTGTCGCGGTATCATCATGATGCCGTGATAGCTGTGTTTGTGGCGGTCGGGTTGAAGGGACGCCGGATGCGCTTATCTGTTGGTCGTCCATCGAGCGAGACGCTCTAGAGCGTGTCCAGAACCGTCTGCATCAAGACCTTCGGCTGCCAGATGAACGTGTACGACTCCGACCGGATGGCGGAGGCTCTGTCCGTTCACGGCTATCGTCGTGTCGACACGCCGGACAAGGCGGACCTCGTCCTCCTCAACACCTGTCACATTCGTGAGAAGGCGGCCGAGAAGGTCTATTCCGAGCTCGGCAGGCTGCGAAGGCTGCGTGACGAGCGTCGGCGCGAGGGTGCCGACATGCTCCTCGGTGTTGCCGGCTGTGTTGCGCAGGCAGAAGGCGATGCGATGCTCGCCCGCGCCCCTTTCCTCGACATCGTCATAGGCCCGCAGGCGTACCATCGTCTGCCTGAGCTTTTGGCACGTCGGGAGCGGCAGGCAGGCGGCCAGATCGACACCGCATTCCCGACAGAGAGCAAGTTCGACGAGCTGCCGCGCCGCGTGCATGCAGGCCGACCTACTGCCTTCCTCACGGTGCAGGAAGGTTGCGACAAGTTCTGCAGCTTCTGCGTCGTGCCCTACACGCGTGGCGCCGAGGCGAGCCGGCCGGCAAGCGCCATCCTCGACGAGGCACGTGACCTGATCGCGGCAGGCGCCCGCGAGATCACGCTGCTCGGTCAGAACGTCAATGCCTACCATGGCGAAGGGCCTGACGGCCGCCCCTGGAGCCTTGCCCGGCTGATCCGGACGATGGCGACGCTTCCTGGGATGGAGCGCCTCCGCTACACGACGTCGCATCCCAGCGACATGAGCGAGGAGCTGATAAGGGCGCATGGCGAGATCCCATGCCTGATGCCCTTCCTCCACTTGCCGATACAGTCCGGCTCCGACGACGTCCTGCAGGCGATGAACCGCCGATATGGGGTCGAGGACTATCGTCGACTTGTCGAGCGGCTGAGGGCGGCGCGGCCCGATATCGCGCTTTCCTCCGACTTCATCGTGGGCTTCCCCGGCGAGACGGATGCCGCGTTCGAGGCGACGCTGTCGTTGGTGCGCGAGGTCCGGTTCGCTCAGGCCTTCTCCTTCAAGTATAGCGCCCGTCCCGGCACGCCGGCCGCGGGCATGCGCAAGCAGGTGGCGGAGGCCGTGAAGGCCGAGCGCCTGCAGAAGCTGCAGGCGCTGCTCGAGGCCCAGGCCCAGTCGTTCAATGCGGAGATGGTCGGCCGAACGCTCATGGTGCTTATCGAAGGGGACGGGCGTCACCCGGGCCAGCGCGTGGGCCGCTCGCCCTATCTCCAGCCTGTCCATGTCATGGGCTCCGCGCTCGCCGTCGGCGAGCTGGTGCCGGTCCGGATCACCACCTTCCATCCGCACAGCCTCTCCGGCGAGATCGCCCGAGAGCTCGAGCCAGGGGGGATTGCAGCCTGAGACCCATCGCGCCGCTAGCAGACTTCCACGGTGCAAGTCACCGCGTGAGCTTCGACGACAATGCCGCCTGCGCGCTGCTGTTCGGCCAGCACCATCTGAACCTGGCGCGTATCGAGCAGAAGCTCCCGGTCAGCATCGTGACGCGCGGTAACGAGGTGTTCATCCAAGGAGAGAGCGAGAGCGACGTCCAGGCTGCGGCGACAGTTCTCCAGGAGCTGTACGGCAGGCTGCGTCGTGGCGTCGCGGTCGATCGGGACGAGGTCGACGCCGCCGTTCGCATGCTCTCTCGCGGCGAGGGAGCAGGGCGGACCGATCACGGCCAGGTCCGGACCGAGCGACGCATGGTCTCGCCGCGCTCGCCCAATCAGGCGGCCTATATCCGGGCGCTCGAGAACTTCGAGCTGGTCTTCGCGCTCGGCCCCGCCGGGACGGGCAAGACCTATCTGGCCGTGGCGGTGGCCGTTGCGTTCCTCAAGCAGCGCCGGGTCGAGCGGCTGATCCTGTCGCGGCCCGCCGTCGAGGCCGGCGAGCGGCTGGGCTTCCTGCCCGGAGATCTCAAGGAGAAGGTCGACCCCTACCTGCGGCCCCTCTACGATGCGCTTCAGGACATGCTGCCGGACGGCAAGCTGCAGAGCCGGATCGAGACGGGCCAGATCGAGATCGCACCTCTCGCCTACATGCGCGGCCGGACCCTATCCAAGGCCTTCGTGATCCTTGACGAGGCGCAGAACACGACCCCGGCGCAGATGAAGATGTTCTTGACGCGCCTTGGCGAGGGCTCGCGGATGGTGGTCACGGGCGATCCGACGCAGACGGATCTGCCACCGGGCTCGCCGTCGGGCCTCGTTGACGCCTGCGGCAAGCTCAAGGAGGTCTCCGACATCGCGATGGTCCATTTCGACCGCAGCGACATTGTCCGCCATCCGCTCGTGACGGAGATCATCGAGGCGTACGATCGCGTCGCTGCGAGCGGCCAACAGTAGAAAGGGGCATTCAGGCGTCCCCGCTGGACGCCGTCCTTTGACAATGGACAGTGACAGTAGTTGCTCTATCGAGGTGACGATCGCGGCTCCAGGCTGGACCGCGCTCGTCACCGACCCCGATGTCCTGTGCCGTGCCGCAGCGAAGGCTGCTCTCGATCACGCCGGAATATTCCGGAACCATGTGCCCGAGATCGGCATTCTTCTGGCGGATGACGCCGAGATCCGCGAGCTCAACCGAGTCTGGCGGCACCAGGACAAGCCCACCAACGTGCTCTCGTTTCCCTCGGGCATCCCGCCGACCGGCGTGCCCGCGGGAACGCCCCTGCCGCTCGGCGACGTTGCCCTCGCTCTGGAGACGGTGCGAGCCGAGGCGATGGCCGAACGTAAGCCACCCGCCGATCATCTTGCGCATCTCGTTGTTCACGGCGTGCTCCATCTTCTCGGCCATGACCATGAGACGGTGCCCGAGGCGGATCTGATGGAGTCCCTGGAGAGCACGATCCTGGCCACGATCGGTGTCCCCGATCCCTGGGCCGACGAGGCGGCATGAAGCAGATCGCCAAACGCGAGGCCGAGACGGGCTCGCTCCTGGATGGCCTGCTGCGTCGGCTGCGCGAGCTTGCAGGCCGCGGCGAGCCGGAGGGCTCGCTGCAGGACACGCTGGAGGATCTGATCGAGGAGGCGGAGGAGGAGAGCCAGCTCGCCTTCACCGACGAGCAGCGGGCGCTGCTCTTGAACGCGCTCTCCTTCGGCGAGCTTCGCGTCGGGGACATCATGGTGCCGCGGGCGGACATCAAGGCCATTCCGGCAACCGCGGACATCGGCGAGGTGGTGAGAGCGATGCGCGAGGCAAGTCACTCTCAGCTTCTCGTCTACCGCGAGAACCTCGACGACGTCTCGGGCATCATCCACGTCAAGGACCTTCTCCCGTTCTGGGGCGACGGAGCCGCCTTCGCGCTCGCCGAGGTCGTCCGGCCGGTGCTCGTCGTCCCGCCCTCGATGCGGGTCATCGATCTCCTCATGGAGATGCGGGACAAGCGCATGAACGTCGCCATCGTCGTCGACGAGTTCGGCGGCACGGACGGGCTGGCCACGATGGCGGACCTGGTCGAGGAGATCGTGGGCGAGCTGGGGGAGGAGCAGAACCGGCTTCTCGGCACGCAGCTGACCACACGGCCGGACGGCGCCATCGACGCGGATGCGCGGGTCGATCTGGAGGAGCTGGAAAAGCGCCTCGGCGTCCGCCTCCTCGCCGACGACGAGCGCGACGAGGCCGACACCCTGGCGGGCCTGATCTTCGCCCTCGTCGATCGCATCCCCCAGAAGGGCGAGGTCGTCGAGCATCCGAGCGGCGTGTCGCTCGAGATCCTCGACGCGGATCCGCGGCGGATCAAACGCGTGCGCATCCATCTTCGGAAGAAGCCGGATCAGGCCTCCTCCCCCGGGCGCGGCCATAGCCCGAAGTGAGCGACCGCACGACCCTGGTGCAGCGACCGGGGCTGGGGGCGCGCCTGCTTCGTCGGCCCAACATCACGGCGCTGGGCCTCGGCGTCGTGGCCGTGGCGGCCCTGCCGCCGCTCGATGCCCTGCCCGCCCTGCTTGCGATGGCGGGCCTCCTGGCGCTCCTCCACGATGCGCCCGGCCCGTGGGCGGCTTTCAGGCGTGCCTGGTGCTTCGGCCTCGGCTGGTTCCTGGCCGGCCTCTACTGGATCGGCATCGCCTTCTTCACGGACGCCGAGCGGTTCGGCGCGCTCGCCGTGCCTGCCATCCTCCTCCTCTGTGGCGGGCTCGCCCTCTTTCCCGCGGCCGCAGCGCTCGTTCTGCGACTACGGCGCTGGCGATCCGTCGAGGCGATGGCGTGCGCCTGGGCGCTCCTTTGGATGCTGGCCGAGGCGTTGCGCGGCACCTATGGCCTCCGCTTCCCCTGGAATCCCATCAGCATCGTCTGGTCGGTCAGCCCGCCAACCATGCAGCCGCTCGCCTGGATCGGGACCTACGGCTACGGCCTCGTGACCGTGCTGCTGGCCTCGCTCCCCGCGACGCTCCTCCTCATGAAGGGGCGGCGGCGCTGGCGTGGCCCGGCGCTGGCGGCCGCCGGGACCGTGCTTCTCGTGGCCCTGGGCGGGCTCAGGCTGGCCCTGGTGGTGCCGCCCGCCGACACCGGCATTCGGCTTCGTCTGGTGCAGGCCGATATTCCCCAGGATCTCAAGTGGGACGCCGGCAAGGAGGCCCTGTGGCTGCGACGGCACGTCGAGCTCTCCGAGCGGCCCGCCACGGCGCCGCCCGATCTCGTGATCTGGCCCGAGAGCGCCGTGCCCTATCCGCTCGAGCAGGAGCCCATCGTTCGCGAGTTCATCGCGAAGGCGGCACCGGCCGGCGGCTATCTGCTCACGGGCGGCGACCGCTATGACCTCGATGCCAAGCCTCCGACCGCCAACGACAGCATCTTCGCCCTCGACCGCAAGGGCGACATTCTCGCCAGATACGACAAGGTCGAGCTTGTGCCGTTCGGCGAGTACCTGCCGTTCCGGAGCATCCTGGAGCATCTCGGGCTGAAGAAGCTGACCGCCGGCACGATCGATTTCGTGCCCGGTCCGGGGCGGCGCACGATCCGCCTGCCCGGTGTCCCGTCCTTCAGCCCGCTCGTCTGCTACGAGGCGATCTTTCCGGGCTGGGCGGTCGAGCCCGGGACGCATCCGGACTGGATCCTCAACGTCACCAACGACGCCTGGTTCGGCCGCAGCTCCGGCCCCTATCAGCATCTGGCGATGGCCAGGATGCGGTCGGTCGAGGATGGCCTGCCGTTGGTGCGCGCCGCCAACAACGGCGTCTCCGTGGTGACCGATGCCATGGGCCGGGTTCGCGCTCGCCTCGGGCTCGATCAGATGGGGGTGCTGGACGCCGTGCTTCCGGCAGCCCTGCCCGAAAGCACGCTCTATGCCCGGCATGGCTGGCTCACCGTGGGCCTTGTCGTGCTCTGCCTCGCCTTGGCTGGCATCTTGCTCGAGGGTCGTGCTAGAGGCCGGCCATGAGCGCACCAGAGCACGCCATCCGTCGGTGTCCTGCGCATGCGGGTCATCCCCGATGACAGAGCGCCCGAACCCGGTCGATGTGCATGTGGGCCAGCGGCTGCGGCTGCGTCGCTCGCTCATGGGCATGAGCCAGGAGCGCCTGGGCGAGCTGCTCGGCCTGACCTTCCAGCAGATCCAGAAGTACGAGCGGGGCGCCAACCGCATCGGATCGAGCCGGCTCTACGCGATCAGCCGCGCGCTGGAGGTCCCCGTCGCGTGGTTCTTCGAGGAGATGGACGGGGCGACGCGCGGTGCCGGCATCGCTCATGGCCCGGGCCTCGCGGAACCGCCCGCGGACTTCATCATGGACGGTGATCCGGCGGCCGCCGAGCCGCCCCTCATCGATCGGCGCGAGACCCTCGAGCTCGTCCGCGCGTTCAACAGGATCGAGAACCCCTCGGTCCGCCGCCGCATCTTCGAGCTCACCAAGGCCATCGCCGCCCTCGGCGACCCTGGCGTGCCGCCGGACGAGGGGACTTCTTGACCACCAAGCCTAAAATCGTCTTAAAGGTGGCGCCTTGCGCCTGCGATTGATCCCGGCGCACGGGCTCATGCGTGGTGGGGAGAAATAGCGCCGATGGCCGCATCCGATTATTTGTTCACGAGTGAATCCGTCGCGGAAGGACATCCGGACAAGGTTTGTGACCGCATCTCCGATGAGGTCGTGGACGCCTATCTAGGCGCTTTTCCCCAGGCCCGCGTGGCCTGCGAGACGCTCGCCACCACCAACCGCATCGTCATCGCCGGCGAGGTCCGCGGGCCGGAGACGATCACGCCCGACACGGTGCGCTGCATCGCCCGCGAGGCCGTGCGCCAGATCGGCTATCGTCAGGCCGGGTTCGACTGGCGACATGCCAACATCGATGTCTACCTGCATGAGCAGTCGGCCGACATCGCCATGGGCGTCGACGCGCGCGACGGCAAGGACGAGGGCGCCGGCGATCAGGGCATCATGTTCGGCTATGCCTGCAACGAGACCCCGGTGCTGATGCCGGCCCCGATCCACTATGCCCACGACATTCTGCGCCGCCTGGCCGTTGCGCGGCACAGCGGGCTGCACGCGGAGCTGGGGCCTGATGCCAAGAGCCAGGTGACGCTTCGCTACGCCAAGGGCAAGCCCGTCGGCGCCGCCTCGATCGTCGTCTCGACCCAGCATGCCGAGGCGACCTCGCAGAGCCGCGTGCGCGAGATCGTGCGTGAGCATGTGCTGGCGGCGCTGCCCGAGGGCTGGATGTGCCCGGAGGACGATTTCTACGTCAATCCGACCGGCAATTTCGTGATCGGCGGCCCCGATGGTGATGCCGGGCTTACCGGACGCAAGATCATCGTCGACACCTATGGTGGCGCGGCACCGCATGGCGGCGGCGCCTTCTCCGGCAAGGATCCCACCAAGGTCGATCGCTCGGCCGCCTACGCCGCCCGCTACCTCGCGAAGAATGTCGTCGCCGCCGGCATGGCCGAGCGCTGCCTGATCCAGCTCTCCTATGCGATCGGCGTCGCCAAGCCCCTGTCGATCTACGTCGACACGCAAGGCACCGGCCAGGTCGACGAGGATCGGCTCTCGAAGATCTTCATGGACCTCAATCTCAGCCCGCGCGGCATCCGGGAGAGGCTGTCGCTCAACCGGCCGATCTACGCCCGGACCGCCGCCTACGGGCATTTCGGCCGTGAGCCCGATGCGGACGGCGGCTTCTCGTGGGAGCGTACCGACCTCGCCGACGAGCTGCGCCGGGCGTTCAACTGACCTCTTCAGGCACCGCCGCCGAGGGGCCGGCCGATCGGCCCCAGCGGCAGATCTACGGACGACGCGTCGGCCCGCGCATGCGGCCGGCGCGTCGTCGGCTTCTCGACGACCTGCTGCCGCAGCTCGCCTTCGCGTTGCCCGAGGCAGGGCAGCTGGATCCTCGGGGCCTCTTCGTGCAGCGGCCGCAAGCCGTCTGGCTCGAGATCGGCTTCGGTGGCGGGGAGCATCTGGCAGAACAGGCGCGCGCGCACCCGGACATCGGCTTCATCGGCGTGGAGCCGTTCGTGTCGGGCGTGGCTCGCCTGCTCGCCACCTGCGCTGCCGACAGGCTCGACAATCTGCGTCTCCTCGTCGATGACGCGCGGCTGCTCCTCGCGGCCCTCCCCGACGGCTCGATCGGCCGGGCCTTCGTCCTCTTCCCCGACCCATGGCCGAAAGCCCGGCACCACAAGCGCAGAATTGTCTCACCGGACACAGCCTCCGAGCTCGCGCGGGTGCTGGCCCCGGGCGCCGAGCTGCGCCTCGCCACCGATCATCCGGGCTATGCCCGCTGGATGCTGGACGTGCTCATCCGCGAGCCTCGCCTCGTCTGGCAGGCAGAGAGCGCGCAGGACTGGAGGGTCCGGCCGGACGACTGGCCGCCGACCCGCTACGAGGCCAAGGCGCTGGCCGCCGGCCGCAGGCCCGTTTATCTGCGCTTTCTGCGTCGCTCGACCGGATCTGACGCGTCAAGAGGACTTGCGCCGCAGGAGTGATGGCCGCATATAGCGGTCTCTCCTCTCCACTTTCGCCAAGAGGGCTTGGGGGTGGGTTGAAACCCGCTCCCTTCAGCATGTCCATTAGCCAGGGGTCGCCACGTTCGACAAGATCGACAAGCTCATCGAGCCGCTTCTCCGTAGCATGGGGTTCGAGCTCGTGCAGGTCCGCCTGATGGGTGGCAGTCGACGTACGCTGCAGGTGATGGCAGAGCCGCTTGACCACGACCGCGTCATGACCGTGGACGATTGCGCCGATATCAGCCACGCCGTGTCGGCGCTCCTCGACGTCGAGGACCCGATCCCCGGCACCTATGTTCTGGAGGTGAGCTCGCCTGGCATCGACCGGCCGCTTGTCCGTGGAGCCGACTATGTGCGGTTCTCGGGTCAAAGGGCACGGATCGAGGTCGACCCGCCGGTCGCCGGTCGGCGCCGGTTCATCGGCACCTTGCTGGGCACCGATGGCGAGGATGTCTTGGTACAGATGGAGAAGAGCACCGAGCGCCTTCCGCTCGCGACGATCAAGCGGGCGAGGCTCGCCCTCACCGACGAGCTGATCGGGCCGGCGGGACGGTCGCATCGGGGTGGCTCCACGTCGAGGTGAAGGAGTTGGTTCGATGGAGATGAGCGCCCCTCTCGGCCGTGCCGAGCTCCTCCGGGTGGCGGAGACCGTGGCCCAGGAGAAGGGCATCACGACGGGCGAGGTGCTGGAGGCGATGGAGCAGGCGGTGCAGACCGCGGCCCGTCGCAAGTATGGCCAAGAGCACGACATCCTGGCGGAGATCGACCGGAAAACCGGCGAGATCCACCTCTATCGTGAGCTCGAGGTCAGCGAGGCGGTGGATGACTACGCAAAGCAGATCGCCGTCGAGGACGCGCGCGAGCGCAATCCCGCAGCCCAGGTCGGCGACCTCATCCTCGATCCCCTGCCCCCGATCGATCTCGGCCGCATCTCGGCGCAGAGCGCCAAGCAGGTCATCGTCCAGCGGGTCCGCGATGCGGAGCGCGAGCGGCAGTACGGCGAGTACAAGGACCGCATCGGCGAGGTGATCGTCGGCGAGGTCAAGCGGGTGGAGCATTCCGGCGTGCTCGTCGACCTCGGCCGGGCCGAGGCGATCGTGCGCCGCGACGATCTCATCCCGCGCGAGAGCTTCCGCACCAAGGACCGTATCCGCGCCTTCATCTACGACGTTCGCCACGAGAGCCGTGGCCCCCAGATCTTCCTCTCTCGGACGCACCCGCAGTTCATGGCCAAGCTGTTCGAGCAGGAGGTGCCGGAGATCTATGACGGCATCATCACGATCAAGGCCTGTGCCCGCGATCCGGGCTCGCGCGCGAAGATCGCCGTCATCTCCAAGGATCAGAGCATCGACCCGGTCGGCGCCTGTGTCGGCATGCGCGGCTCCCGCGTGCAGGCGGTCGTGGGCGAGCTTGCCGGCGAGAAGGTCGACATCATTCCCTGGGCGGAGGATCCCGCGACCTTCGTGGTCAACGCGCTGGCACCCGCCGAGGTCAGCAAGGTGGTGCTGGACCCCGATGCCAAGCGCATCGAGGTGATCGTGCCCGACCACATGCAGCATATCGCGATCGGCCGGCGCGGGCAGAATGTCCGGCTTGCCTCCCAGCTTACCGGCTGGGCCATCGACATCGTCTCCGAGACCGAGGACAGCGAGCGCCGGCAGCGCGAGTTCCGCGAGTTCACGGCGTTGTTCGTCGAGGCGATGAACGTCGATGAGGTCATCGCCCAGCTGCTGGTCACCGAGGGCTTCACCTCGGTCGAGGACGTGGCCTTCGCGGATGCTCAAGATCTGGCCGCCATTCAGGGCTTCGACGAGGAGATAGCCGAGGCGTTGCGCGAGCGCGCTCAAAGCTGGCTCGACGAGCGGGCCGAGGCGCTGTCACAGGAGGCGCAGGAGCTCGGCGTGGCCGAGGATCTGATGAGCTATGACCGGCTCGAGCTCGAGCAGGTCGTGATTCTCGCCCGTGGCGGCGTGAAGACGCTCGAGGATCTGGCCGACCTTGCCGGGGACGAGCTCGTGGAGATGCTTCCCACAGCCGGTCTCGACGTCACGCAGGCCGGTGAGATCATCGTCGATGCGCGCGTCAGGCTCGGCTGGATCGAGGCCGCTCCGGAGGAGCCGGCCGAGCCGGACGACATCGACGAGGCGATCGAGATGCCCGAGGGCGGTCCTGTGGAGCCGAGCCAAGCGCAGGAGGCGCCATCCCAGGCGTGAGCAGCGAGATCCTGGTCGAGGAAAAGGACTGGATGGTCGGCGGGCAGCGGCGATGCGGCCTGACCGGCGAGGTTGGATCCCGTGCCGGATTCGTGCGCTTCGTCGTGGCGCCCGGTGGGCGCGTGGTACCCGACGTTGCCGAGCGATTGCCCGGACGCGGCGTCTGGCTCAAAGCCGATCGTGATGTTATAAGACGGGCGGTCGCCAAGCAGACGTTCGCAAGGGCGGTCAGATCCGCGGCAGTGGCCGATCCGGCGCTGGCCGACGAGACCGAGACCCTGGTCCGCAGACAATGTCTCGAGACCATGGGTTTGGCTCGTCGTGCCGGTGCGTTTGTCGTCGGCTACGACCAGGTCGTCGACTGGTTGCGTCGAGAAGCGGCAGCCGTGCTGGTCATGGCTGCCGATGCCGCCGAGGGTCAGGCCGGGCGGCTGCGGGGGCTGGCAGGCGATCTGCCCCTCGTCTGCGGCCTGAGGCGCGATGAGATTGGTCGAGCCGTAGGGCGCCCCGAGGTGACTTATGCCGCGGTGGCGCCCGGTGCTCTTGCCGACCGGCTGGTGCGCGACGCCAGACGGCTTGCGGGACTTGAGGTTGGTGGTGCCCAGAGGGTCACCGCTCATGTGGATGCGCGAAGGGACAAGGTTGGACCATGAGCGACGCTAAGGGCCAGGACAGGAACGCTCGCATAGGGCTTTCCCGCCCCTCTGGGCCGCGGATCGAGCTCAAGAAGACCGTCGAGAGCGGCGTTGTCCGGCAGAGCTTCAGCCACGGCCGGAGCAAGTCGGTAGCCGTCGAGGTCAAGAGGGCTCGGCCTTCCACGACTCCGACCCGCCCGGCACCGCAAGGTCGTTCGGGCGGCGCTGAGGGTTCGGGCGCGCCTCATCCGGGCCAGCAGACCACGCCGTCGGGACAGTCGCGGGACAATGCCCGCGGCGGTCGGCGACCGATGGTGCTGAAGCCGCTGACCGACGAGGAAAAGGCGGTTCGCCTCAAGGCCTTGAGCGAGGCGCGCAAGGTCGAGGAGGAGGCGCGCAAGCGCGCCGAGGAGAACTCGCGGCGTGCCGCCGAGGAATCCGCTCGCCGCAAGACCGAGGAAGAGGCGGCCTTGCGCCGCAAGGCCGAGGAGGAGACCCGGCGCAAGGCCGAGGAGGAGGCGCGCCGGCGTGCCGAGGAGCAGGCAGCGCGTCTTCTCGCCGACGAGGAGCGAAAGCAACGCGACGGCGCTGCTTCGACGACGGCCGCCCCGAGCGAGGATGGCAAGGCTGCCGCCCCCGCCGCCGAGGCGCCTCGTGCCGCGGAGACCCGGCGCCCGGCGAAAGGCACGCGGGCCGAGGCCGAATCCGAGGAGGACGACCGTCGCGGTAAGGCGCGCGGTCCCGGCAAGACCGACAAGCGTCCTTCGCCGCTGCGCAAGACGACCGAGCGCGATGTCAAGCGGCCGCGTCTGGTCCTCGGTGGTGAGGACGAGGAGGAGGTTCGCGTCCCGAGCCTCGCTGCCATGCGACGCCATCGCGAGCGCGAGCGCCGCCAGCAGCTTGCCGCTCCTGAGTCGGTGACCCGCGAGGTCGTCCTGCCCGAGACCATCACCGTTCAAGAGCTCTCGGCGCGCATGGCGGTGCGTGGCGCCGAGGTGATCAAGGCCCTCATGAAGAACGGCATCATGGCGACCGTGAATCAGGTCATCGATGCCGATACAGCGGAGATCGTTATTACCGAGTTCGGCCACAGCGTGAAGCGGGTCAGCGAGGCGGACGTCGAGGAAGGCATCGAGGGCCTCGAGGATCGGCCCGAGGATCTCGTCGCCCGGCCGCCGATCGTCACGGTCATGGGTCATGTCGACCATGGCAAGACGTCGCTGCTCGACGCGCTGCGTCGGACCAACGTCGTCGCCGGCGAGGCGGGCGGGATCACCCAGCATATCGGTGCCTACCAGGTCGACACGGGCCAA
Source organism: uncultured Alphaproteobacteria bacterium (assembly GCA_963735065.1). Taxonomy (GTDB): domain Bacteria; phylum Pseudomonadota; class Alphaproteobacteria; order Geminicoccales; family Geminicoccaceae; genus CAVTJL01. Next base: position 1,100,341 of record CAVTJL010000004.1, read on the forward strand.
GGCGTCCCGGTCTCGTTCATCGACACGCCGGGCCATGCCGCCTTCACGGCGATGCGTGCGCGCGGCGCCTCGGTGACCGACATCGTCATCCTGGTCGTCGCCGCGGACGATGGCGTCATGCCTCAGACCATCGAGGCCATCCGCCACGCCAAGGCGGCCGAGGTGCCGATCATTGTCGCCATTAACAAGATCGACAAGCCCGAGGCCAATCCCGAGCGCGTCAAGACGGAGCTCTTGAGCCACGAGGTCGTCATCGAGGAGTTCGGTGGCGACGTGCAGGCCATCCCGGTGAGCGCCACGCAGAAGACCGGTCTCGACAAGCTCATCGAGGCCATCCAGCTCCAGGCCGAGCTGCTCGATCTGAAGGCCAATCCCAACCGCCCCGCGCAGGGCACCATCATCGAGGCGAAGCTCGATCGGGGCCGTGGCGTCGTGGCGACGGTGCTCGTCCAGAACGGCACGCTCAAGGTCGGCGACATCGTGATCGCCGGTGCCCACTGGGGTCGGGCTCGCGCGCTCGTCAACGACCAGGGCAAGAATGTCGAGGAGGCGGGGCCGTCGATGCCGGCCGAGATCCTCGGCCTCGACAGCGTCCCCGACGCCGGCGACAGGCTTCAGGTGGTCGAGACCGAGCGCCAGGCTCGGGACATCGCCGAGTACCGCCAGCGCAAGCGCCGCACGCAGCAGCAGGTTGCCGTTGCCAACGGCGCCAAGGGCTCGCTCGAGGAGATGTTCAGCCAGCTGAAGAGCGGCGCCGCCAGCGAGCTGCCCTTGGTGGTCAAGTCCGACGTGCACGGATCGCTCGAGGCGATCACCGCCGGGCTCGAGCGGCTGAACACCGACGAGGTCAGCGTGCGGATCCTGCACGGGGGCGTCGGCGCCATCACCGAGAGCGACGTCACGCTCGCCACGGCCTCCCGCGCGATCGTGGTCGGCTTCAATGTCCGCGCCAATGCCCAGGCGCGCGACATGGCGAAGCGCGAGAGCATCGACATCCGGTACTACTCGATCATCTACGAGCTGCTGGACGAGATGAAGGGCCTGCTCTCGGGCATGCTGGCGCCGGAATCGAGGGAGACGGTGCTGGGTCACGCCGAGATCCGCGAGGTGTTCAACATCACGAAGATCGGCAAGATCGCCGGCTGTCGCGTCGTCGACGGGCTCATCAAGCGAGGCGCTCGCGCCCGCCTGCTGCGCGACAATGTGGTCGTCTATGACGGAGCCTTGGGCTCGCTGAAGCGCTTCAAGGACGATGTGCGCGAGGTCCGCGAGGGCTTTGAGTGCGGCATGTCGATCGAGGGCTACAACGACATCCGTCAGGGCGACGTCATCGAGGTCTATGAGGTCGAGGAGGTCGCGCGCACGCTCTGAGCCCGGCAACGGGCATCGTGCGGCGACCCTTGGACCCTCTGTTCGAGGCACGAGGTCGACTATGGTACGTGGCTACGGCGGCGGCGGGCCGTCGCAGCGGCAGCTCAGGGTGGCCGAGGAGATGCGCCACCTGATCGCCGCCGATCTGATGCGGGGCGAGGTGCACGGCCTGCCGGTGGACGGTGCGACCGTCACCGTCGCCGAGGTTCGCGTGAGCCGCGATCTCCGCCAGGCGACGGTCTTTGCCACCGAGCTCGGCGGCAGCCTGAGCGACGAGACGCGCGCCGCGCTCGATCATGCGGGCTCCTGGCTGGGCGGCCGTCTCGCGCGGCGCATGCATCTCAAGTTTGCGCCGCGGCTGGAGTTCGTGGCCGACGACACCTTCGGCGAGGCCCATCGCATGGCCCGCCTGATCGACCAGGAGCACCAGGCAATCAACAGCGAGCGCGCGACTGAGGACGGGGATGGCACGACGCAGGGTTAAGGGCGTGCCGATTCACGGCTGGCTCGCGATCGACAAGCCCGCAGGCATGACCTCGACGCAGGTCGTGACCCGCGTGAAGTATCTTACCCAGGCGCAAAAGGCCGGTCATGGCGGCACGCTGGACCCTCTGGCGACGGGCGTTCTTCCGCTCGCCCTGGGCGAGGCGACCAAGACCGTCGCCTATGTCATGGATGCGCCCAAGACCTACCGCTTTCGGGTGAGGTTCGGCGAGTCCCGCGACACCGATGATGCGGAGGGCCGGCCGACGGCGACGAGCGATCGGCGGCCCGGCGATGCGGAGATAGAGGCGGCCCTCCCCGGCTTTGTGGGCGAGATCGAGCAGCGGCCGCCGCGCTTCGCCGCCATCAAGGTGCAGGGCGAGCGGGCCTACGACATCGCCCGACGCGGCGAGGAGGTCGAGCTCGAGCCGAGGCCCGTCCGCATCGACCGCCTGGTCATGGTGGACCGGCCGGATGCGGATCACGCCGACTTCGAGATGGCCTGCGGCAAGGGCGCCTATGTCCGCGCTCTGGCCAGGGACCTGGGCGAGCAGCTCGGCTGCTTTGCCCATGTGGCGGCGCTCCGCCGCACCTCGGTCGGATCGTTCGTCGCCGATCGGGCGATCTCATTGGATGCCCTGGAGCAGCTCGTCGGTGACGATGCGCTGCCCCAGGTCTTGATCTCGGTGTCGACAGCGCTGGCCGGCATCCCGGCGCTCGCCGTCACCGAGCCGCAAGCGCTGCGGCTTCGTGCAGGCCGGTCCATTCACGTCTCCCCACGGCTGTTCGTGGCGGAGCCGGAGGACGGCACCACCGTCAAGGTCACGCGAGGGGGCGAGCTCGTCGCCCTCGCCCGCCTCGACGGCGCGGAGCTCAGCCCGGTGCGGGTGTTCAACCTCGGGGGCGGTGTGACCGCCCGGGCTTGGGAGTAAATAGTCGATGTCGATTACCGCAGAGCGGAAGCAGACCTTGATCAAGGAGTTCGCCACCCACGAGGGTGACACGGGCTCCCCCGAGGTGCAGGTGGCCATCCTCTCCGAGCGCATCGCCACCCTGACGGAGCATCTGAAGGCGCACCAGAAGGACTTCGCGAGCCGACGGGGCCTGCTGATGATGGTCGGTCAGCGCCGCCGCCTCCTCGACTACCTGCGACGCAGCAACGATGGCCGCTATCAGCAGATCATCGAGCGGCTAGGGCTCCGGCGCTGAGATCGTCCAGCCGGGCTCTCGAGGGCACCGCTAGGCCGGGCCCCGCGCCTGCCGCGCCCGGCAAGCCGCCGGCGGCCGCGACGCAGGCACATGAAAGGCAAGAGTGAATGTTTAGCATTACGCGCAAGGAGATGAGCTGGGCCGGCAGGCCCCTCGTCCTTGAGTCGGGGCGCATCGCCAGACAGGCGGACGGGGCCGTTCTCGCGTCGTTGGGAGAGACCGTGGTGCTCTGCACGGCGGTCGCGAACAGAAGCGTCAAGCCTGGGCAGGACTTCTTCCCGCTCACGGTGAACTATCAGGAGAAGACGTTCGCCGCCGGCAAGATCCCGGGCGGCTTCTTCAAGCGCGAGGGCCGTCCTTCGGAGAAGGAGACGTTGACCTCGCGGCTGATCGACCGCCCGATCCGCCCGCTCTTCCCGCAAGGCTTCAGGAACGAGACGCAGGTCGTGGCGACCGTGCTGGCCCACGATGGCGAGACCGATCCCGACATCGTCGCGATGATCGGCGCCTCGGCGGCGCTCACGGTGAGCGGCATTCCCTTCCTCGGCCCCATCGGCGCCGCGCGGGTGGGCTACAAGAACGGCCAGTTCATCCTCTGCCCGAGGCTGGACGAGCTCAAGGAGAGCTCCCTCGATCTCGTCGTCGCGGGCACGCGCGACGCGGTGATGATGGTCGAGTCGGAAGCCAAGGAGCTGCCCGAGCAGACCATGCTGGCGGCCGTGATGTTCGGCCAGCAGCAGTTCCAGCCGGTGATCGATCTCATCATCGATCTGGCGCAGAGCTGCGCCAAGGAGCCCTGGCAGCTCGCTACCGTGGACAACAGCGAGGTCTACCGCACCCTCAAGCAGGGCTACGAGGGCGAGCTGCGCCAGGCCTATGCAGAGCCCGTGAAGCAGGCCCGGCTCGAGAAGGTCGCAGCGGTACGCGCTCAGGCGATCGAGAAGCTGTCGGCGGACAAGCCCGAGATCGCGCAGACGGTCGCGGGCGAGTTCAAGCATCTCGAGCAGGAGATCGTGCGCGGCCAGATCCTCGACAACGGCCAGCGTATCGACGGGCGCGACACCAAGACGGTTCGTCCCATCACGGCGTCGGTCGGCGTTCTGCCCCGCGTGCACGGCAGCGCGCTCTTCACGCGCGGCGAGACGCAGGCTTTGGTCGTGGCCACGCTGGGCACCGGCCAGGACGAGCAGGTGATCGATTCGCTGGGTGGCGACATCCGCGAGCACTACATGCTCCACTACAACTTCCCGCCCTACTCCGTGGGCGAGGCCGGGCGCATGGGGTCGCCGGGCCGGCGCGAGATCGGCCACGGCAAGCTCGCCTGGCGCGCCACGCACCCGCTGCTCCCGCCCAAGGAGCAGTTCCCCTACACGATCCGAGTCGTCTCCGAGATCACGGAGAGCAACGGCAGCTCGTCGATGGCCACGGTGTGCGGCACCTCGCTGGCGATGATGGATGCGGGCGTGCCCCTCATCAGGCCCGTGGCGGGCATCGCCATGGGGCTGATCAAGGAGGGCGACCGCTTCGCCGTCCTCTCCGACATCCTGGGCGACGAGGACCATCTGGGCGACATGGACTTCAAGGTCGCCGGCACCGAGGCCGGCGTGACCTCGCTGCAGATGGACATCAAGATCGCCGGCATCACCGAGGAGATCATGCGCGTCGCCCTGGCCCAGGCGCAGGACGGACGCATGCACATCCTGGGCGAGATGGCCAAGGCGCTGGGCATCGCGCGGCCCGAGCTGCGCGACACGGTGCCACGGGTCACCACGATCTCGATCCCTCAGGACAAGATCGGCGCCGTCATCGGCCCAGGCGGCAAGGTCATCCGCGAGATCACCGAGACCACCGGAACCAAGGTCGACATCAGCGACGACGGCACGGTCAAGGTCGCCTCGGCCGATCAGGCGGCCTCCCAGCGTGCCATCGACTGGATCCGCGGGCTCACGGCGACGGCCGAGGTGGGCGCCATCTACAACGGTAAGGTGGTGAGGGTTGTAGATTTCGGTGCATTCATTAACTTTCTCGGTAGTCAGGATGGCCTCTGCCACATCAGCGAGCTCGCCAACGAGCGCGTGAACAAGGTGACGGACGTCGTCAACGAAGGTGATACCGTCAAGGTCAAGGTTCTGGCCGTCGACGATCGCGGGAAGATCAAGCTGTCGATGCGGGCGGTCGACCAGGAGACGGGCGAGGAGCTGCCTGTCCAGCCGCGTCCGCCGCGCGGCGACATGCCTCCGCGGGGTGACGCGCCGCCGCGCGGCGATGGTGGACGACGGCGGTATCGGGCCGGCTCCGATCGCTGAGCCCTAGAGGGCTGGGCATCGGCCGTCGGCATAGGCCGGCCTGGGGTCAGGCCGGCCAAGGCTGCGGATCCGTGACGAGCGGCACGGAGCCCGGCCGTCGACGAGGGTGGGAGAAGGTATGATGAACTGTGTCCAGCCCCTCGTGCTTTCCGGTAGCGAGGTCTGGCCGCTGGTCGAGGGCGGCAAGGGCGTAGCTGTGAGCAACGGCCGCTCGAGCGGCGCCTGGGCGGCCGCCGGGGGAGTCGGGACCTTCTCCGGCGTCAATGCCGACCTCCTCGACGACAATGGGGAGTACGTGCCGCTCGTCTTCCGCGGACGCGATCGCGTCGAGCGGCACGAGGAGCTGATCGACTACTCGATCAGGGCGGCGATCTCGCAGGCCCGGCTCGCCCATGAGACGCGGCAGGGCGAGGGCCGCATCCACATGAACGTGCTCTGGGAGATGGCGGGCTGCGAGCGCGTCCTGCACGGCGTGCTGGAGGGAGCCAAAGGCCTGATCCACGGCGTCACCTGTGGTGCTGGCATGCCCTATCGGCTGGCCGAGATCTGCGCGCGCTACGGGGTGCACTACTATCCCATCGTCTCGTCCGGGCGCGCCTTCAACGCCTTGTGGAAGCGCGCCTACTCGAAGTTCCAGGATTGGCTGGGCGCCGTCGTCTACGAGGATCCCTGGCGCGCGGGCGGCCACAACGGCCTCTCCAACAGCGAGGATCCGGAGCATCCCGAGCCCCCCTTCCCTCGTGTCTTCGAGCTCAGGAAGCTGATGCGCTCGATGGGCCTGGACGATGTGCCGATCGTGATGGCCGGCGGCGTCTGGCATCTCAGCGACTGGCGCGAGTGGATCGGCAACAAGGAGCTGGGGCCGATCGCGTTCCAGTTCGGGACGAGGCCGCTCCTGACCCAGGAGAGCCCGATACCGGACAGCTGGAAGAAGCGGCTGCTCGATCTTCTGCCGGGCGACGTGCTGCTGCACCGCTTCAGTCCAACGGGCTTCTATTCCTCTGCTGTTAAAAATGACTTCCTGGGCGAGCTGATCGGCCGGTCGAGCCGCGAGGTCGAGGTCACCGACGAGCAGGATGCATCGGCCGGGCGAACGAGCTTCTTCGCCTATGGCCGCTCGGGCCATGGCGTATGGATCTCCGAGGCAGACCACCTGCGCGTCCGGAGCTGGATGGCAGACGGCTTCACGCAGCCGATGCGCACCCCCGACCGGACCCTGATCTTCGTGACGCCCCAGAAGGCACGCGAGATCCGTCGCGATCAGGCCGACTGCATGGGCTGTCTCAGCCACTGCCTCTTCAGCAATTGGAAGGATCGCGGCGACCATACGACCGGTCGCTCCGCCGATCCGCGTTCCTTCTGCATTCAGAAGACGTTACAGAAGATCGCTCACGGTGAGGATGATCCGGTCAACAATCAGCTGATGTTTTCCGGTCACAATGTGTACCGGTTCCGGCAGGATCCGTTCTACGCCAACGGCTTCGTGCCGACGGTGCGCGAGCTTGTTCAACGGGTCTTGACCGGCAGATAGCACCGGCGAGGTTGTCGGGTTTGACAAGCAGGACCATATCCGTCCTATATCCGCCCAGGACGGGACAGGCTCCCACGAGGGGGAGCGATAAGTCGAGGATCGATGGAAGTCCGATGAGCAGAGCCTACGCCGATGCGCTCCGCCAGCTCAAAGCAAGTGGGCTGCGGCCGACGCGCCAGCGCTTGGCCCTGGCCAAGCTGCTGCTCGAGAACGGCCATCGCCACGTCACCGCCGAGGAGCTCTTCCACGAGGCGCGGCAGGCCGGGATTCCGGTCTCGTTGGCCACGGTCTACAACACGCTCCACCAGTTCACGAGCGCAGGGCTGATGATCGAGGTCGTCGTCGGCGCCGGGCAGAGCTATTTCGACACGAACCCCACCTCTCACTGGCACTATTTCGACAAGTCGACCGGCGAGGTCATCGACGTTCCCGAGGACGCCATGGCCTTCACCAAGCTCCCGGAGCCTCCGCCCGGCAAGGTGATCGACCGGATCGACATCGTCGTGCGCATTCGTGACGCCGACGACAGGCGGCGGCATCGCCGCCTCTCGCCCGTTCCCGGTCTGCCAGGCCGCACCGAGGACGACTGACCGAGGCACCCCGCCTCATTCGGTCCCCAGAAGCCCCCAGAAGTCGCTGCGGGCCATCCAGCCGCGGCTGTCGTCGATCTCCACCCAGCACCATTGCGGACGGCAATCGAGCAGACGTCCGATCACGCCGGGCTCGGCCGTCAGGATGATACGGCCGTTGTCGGTTGGCGAGCGTCGCAGGGCGCGCACCTTGCCGGTGACGATGATCGTGCGCCGGCCGGAGAGCAGATTGGCCCGCACCCAGGCCTCGTCGCCGTCCATGTCCTCGATCTTGCGCCAGGCGTCGCCGAACTCCGCGACGATCTTCACCGGCAGGCCGGCGCGCTCATAGACCCAGCGGATCGGGTATTGGAGCCCCGGGCCGGAGCGTGCGTTCACGCGACTGGAGCCCAGCGAGACGAACCGCGGGATGGGCAGCGCGTCCTGGCCGGGCGCCTGGGGATAGGCGATGCCGGGCAGGACGAGGATGGCGGCGAGCGCGACAAAAAGCAGCGACACGCGGGCAAGGAATCGGCGGCCGAGGCTCACTCGTCGTGTCAACTTTCGCTCTTAGAAGCCTTCCGCGGTGTCGTATAGGATCGAGCTTGCCGTGCTCAAGACAAAAAGAACGTCTGGGGCGAGGTCATCATCCGGAGAGCAGCGATGCCGCGCAACCGCCCGCTCGTGATCGTCACCCGCAAGCTTCCTGATCCCATCGAGACGCGGATGATGGAGCTGTTCGATACGCGACTGAACGCGCAGGACCGGCCGCTCGCCAAGGCCGAGCTCGTTGCGGCCGTCGAGACGGCCGATGTCCTGGTGCCGACGGTGACCGACCGCATCGACAGCGCGACGCTGGCCCACGCCGGCCCACGCCTCAAGCTGATCGCCAACTACGGCACGGGCGTGGACAATATCGACGTCGAGGCGGCCTACAAGCGCGGCATCACGGTGACGAACACGCCGGGCGTGCTCACCGAGGACACGGCCGACATGGTGATGGCGCTGATCCTTGCCGTCGCTCGCCGCGTGGTCGAGGGCGAGCGGCTCGCCCGCTCGGGCGAGTGGTCGGGCTGGAGCCCGACCTCGATGCTGGGCCGCCGCATCCACGGCAAGCGGCTGGGCATCCTGGGCATGGGCCGGATCGGCAGCGCCGTCGCGCGGCGTGCCCGGGGCTTCGGCCTGTCCGTGCACTATCACAACCGGCGACGCGTCCACGAGAGCATCGAGAACGAGCTCGAGGCGACCTACTGGGAGAGCCTCGACCAGATGCTGGCGCGGGTCGACATCGTCTCGGTGAACTGCCCGCACACGCCGGCGACCTTTCATCTCCTCTCCGCGCGGCGGCTGGCGCTTCTGCAGAAGCATGCGATCATCGTCAACACCTCGCGGGGCGAGGTCGTCGACGAGACCGCGCTCACCAGGCTCCTGCGCGAGGGGCTCGTCGCCGGGGCCGGGCTCGACGTGTTCGAGCACGAGCCGGCGATCAACCCCAAGCTCCGCCAGCTCGAGAACGTCGTCCTGTTGCCCCACATGGGCTCGGCCACCATCGAGGGCCGCATCGACATGGGCGAGAAGGTCATCATCAATATCAAGACCTTCGCCGACGGCCACCGCCCGCCCGACCGCGTGCTGCCGAGCATGCTGTGAGGAAGGCTCAGTCGGCGCGCGCGGCGATCGCCTCGATCTCGCAGAGATAGGCGGGGCTCGCGAGCCCGGCCACCACGAGCAGGGTCGAGGCGGGCGCAGCGCCGCCCAGCATGCGGTCCCGCACCGTCCGATAGGTGCCGATGTCCACGCCGGGCGTCAGGAAGGCCGTGACCTTGACGATGTGCTCCTGCCCCATTCCGGCCGCCGCAAGAATGGCCAGAAGGTTGCGCCAGGCCTGCTCGAGCTGGGCCTCGGCGCCCTCGGCCAGCTTGCCGTCCGGCGCCACCCCGACCTGGCCCGAGACATGCAGCGTGCGCACGCCCTCCGGGACCTCGACGGCATGGCTGTAGCGCGACAGCGGCGGAGCCACCGTCTCGGGGTTGAGATGCCTCATCCTTGGCCTCCCTCTCTATGCTGAGCGCCCGGCTTGTGCCGGCTGCTCGATCAGCCGCGTGAAGCTCGCAAGGTCGATGTTGGAGCCGCAGACGATGGCCCCCACCCGCTTGCCCGCGAGGCGCTCGCGCAGCGGCCCCAGCAGCGCTGCCACGGCCGCAGCGCCGGCCGGCTCCGCCATGAGCTTCAGGCCGTCCAGCTGGAGGCGCATGGCCTCGATCATGGCGCCGTCCTCGATCCGCACGATCTCGTCGACGAAGCGCCGGCAGAGGCTGAAGCTGTAGGGCAGCGCGTAGGGTGCTCCCAGGCTGTCGGCGATGGTCCTCGGGCGCTCGATCGACTGCGGCGAGCCTGCCTGGAAGCTGCGCCACATGCTGTCGGCGCCTGTGGGCTCGACGCCGTAGACCGCCGTCGACGGGCTCGCCTGCTTGACCGCGGTGGCAATGCCCGCGATCAGGCCGCCGCCGCCCACCGGCACGATGACGGCATCGAGGGCGCCCGCCTGGTCCAGCCACTCCTTGCCCAGCGAGGCCGTGCCCAGCGCCGTCATCGGCCCCTCATAGGGGTGGACGAAGGTCCGCCCCTCCTCCGCCTCGATGCGCTTGGCCTCGTCGAACGCCGTCGCCACGTCGTCGACGATGACCACCTCGCCGCCATAGCGACGGACCTTCTCGATCCGCGCCGGATTGGCGCTCCTGAACATCACGACCTTGGCGTGCGTGCCGAGGATGCCGGCGGCCCAGGCGACCGCGATCGCATGATTGCCGGCGCTCACCGCCGTGACGCCACGTGCCAGCGTGCGCGCGTCGAGTGCCAGCATCACCGCCAGCGCCCCGCGTGCCTTGAAGCTGCCGGTGTGCTGGAAAAGCTCGAGCTTCAGGTTGAGCCGCGTGCCCCGCGGCAACAGCGCCTCGATCTCCGGCCCTCGCCAGTCGAGGACGGGCGTCAGTGCCACGAGATCCTCGAGCTGCTTTCGCGTGCGCTCGATCGCGGCGAGCGAGGGTGGGCGCATCTCGACGACGTCGCTCATGGGCGGGACCTACCTCCGGATCTGGCAGCCCCTCCGCCACGGCATGCCAGTCGGGGAGGCAAGAAAGGCGGCCGAGCCTAGCTGTGCCGCCCGCCCCGGCGCAACCTCGCCGCCCGCACGATGCCTATGCTTTCTCGTCCTCGTCGTCGAAGAGGATGCGCTCGGCCGCGCCGTCGAGATCGTCGAACTGGCCGCTGCGCAGGCACCAGACGAAGGCGCCCAGGCCGAGGAGGCCCAAGAAGAGCGCGATCGGGATGAGATAGATGAGCCCGCTCATCGCCCGAGGACCCTGGCCCAGCCCTGCCAGCCGAGGCGGAGCGCGTTGCTGACGACCACGACCGAGCTCAACGACATGCAGATGGCGGCCACGAGCGGCGTCACATGGCCCATCACGGCAAGCGGGATCGTCACGGCGTTGTAGCCCGCGGAGAGCGCAAAATTCTGCAGGACGAGCCGCTCGGCCCGCCGCGCCACCGTCAGGATCTCGAGCACCGGTGCCAGCTCCCTGCCCTGGAACACCGCATCGGCCGCCGTCTGGCTCACGTCGGCCGCCGTCGCGGGCGACAGCGAGACGTACGCCGCTGCGAGCGCCGGCGCGTCGTTCAGCCCGTCGCCCACCATCAGCACCCGGCGCCCCTCGCCTGCCAGCGCCTCGATCGCCTGCACCTTCCCGCTCGGGGTCACCGCCGCCTGCCAGCGCTCGATCCCGAGCGCCTGGGCGACCTCGCGCACGGTCGTCGCGCGGTCGCCGGACAGCAGGCGGACATCGAGGCCACGCCGCTTCAGCTCGGCAATCGACGGCGATCGCGTCAGGGCGCAGGCGATCCTGGAGCTGGAACCGCGCGGGCGCCTCGCCCGGTCGGCTGAGCCAGAGCTCGGCACCCGGGCGCCCGTCGTCCGCAAGCCCGGTCGCCCAATCCCGCCGACCCAGCCGCCACTCCCCGTCGGCCCGCGCGGTTCTGAGACCACAGCCGGGCACCTCCTCCACCCCGGCGAGAGCCGGCGCCCCGGGTCGCGTCGCCGCGATGGCGCGGGCCAGCGGGTGGCGCGAGGCCTTGGCGAGCGAGGCCGCAGCCTCGAGCGCCGCCGGATCGATCCCCTCGCGGATCAGCTCCAGCCGGCCCTCGGTGAGGGTGCCCGTCTTGTCGAGGACGACCGTGTCGACGTCCGCGAACCGCTCGAGCGCCGTCGCCGACTTGAGGAACGTCCCGCGGCGCATCAGCCGCCCGGAGGCGATCACCTGGACGGCCGGAACGGCCAGGCCCAGCGCGCAGGGGCAGGTCACGATGAGCACCGCCACGGCATAGAGCAGCGCCGTCTGCCAGGGCGCCCCGAGGGCGAGCCACCAGCCCAGGAAGGTGGCCGCGGCCAGCGTATGGACGAAAGGAGCGTAGAGCCGGGCCGCCCGGTCGGCGATGGCGACGAAGCGCCCGCGGCGCTGCTCCGCCGCCTCCATCAGGCGGACGATCTCGGCAAGCAGCGTCCCCTCGCCCACCGCCTGGACCTTGACGCGCAGCGGGCTCGCGACATTGACCGTGCCGGCGAACACGCGATCGCCCGGAACGACGGCCGCAGGCGCCAACTCGCCGGTGATCAGGCTCGTGTCCAGCTCGGAACGGCCGCTCAGGACGGCACCGTCGGCTCCGATGCGCTCGCCGGCGGCAACCAGCAGCTCGTCACCGACGGCCAGCTGATCCGGCTGCACGCGGCGGGTCGCGCCGTCCTCCCCGACGACCGTGACGGAAGCCGCACCCAGCGCCAGCAGGCGGGCAGCAGCGCCGCGGGCGGCACCCCGCGCCCGGGCATCGAGAAAGCGCCCGATCAGGAGGAAGAAGAGCAGCGTGAGGGCGCTGTCGAAATAGACATGCGGCCCGCCGCGCATCGTCTCGACGAGGCTCATCGCCGGAGCGATCAGGATCGCCAGCGAGATCGGCACATCCATGTTGGTGTGCCCGGCGCGGATGCGCCTTGAGCGCGGAGCGGAAGAAAGGCCGCCCGGCGAAGGCGATCGCCGGCAGTGCTATCAGCGCCTCGAACCAATGGAGGAAGCCGCGCGTGGCGGTGCCCATGCCGTCCACATGCCCGGCCCAGACCGAGATCGCGAGCAGCATCACGTTGCCCGCCGCGAAGCCGGCCACCGCCATGGCGAGCAGAAGCTCGCGCTCGATCCGGCCATCCAGCGCCTGCAGCCGCTCAGGATCGAACGGCACCGCCCGATAGCCGAGGCCGGTCACGAGCCCGACGAGCTCGCCGGCGCGCGCCGCACCGCCCCGCCAGCGCAGGGTCAGCCGGCGGGTCGAGAGATTGACGCGCGCGGTCTCGACGCCCTCGGCCGCCTCAAGCGCCTTCTCGATGCGGCGGACGCAGCCCCCGCAATGGACACCCTCGACCATCAGATGGAGGGTGAAAAGCCGCTCCGGCTCCGAGCGGACGAAGGGCAGCAGGTCCGACCCGAGCCCGGCATCCAGGCCCGCATCGTCCAGAGCCAGGCCGGGGACAGCGGTTTGCACGAGCCTGCCGGTCAGTTCAGGACGAAGCGCTGCGCCACGACGAAGAGCGCCTTGCCGCGAACGACCCGGATGTGCGCCTCCCAGAGCCCCGGCGCCGGCAGCGCCACGCGGGCCCGGTACTGGCCCGGGCCGATGGGCTTGAAGGCGAGCGGCGTGTCCAGGGCCGCCTGCGTCGGACGACGGAGCCTCGCCCCGATCTTGGCGTCACTGACCGGCTTGCCCTCCTTGTCGGTGACGCTCAACACGAACTCCCGCGTCGCGTCGTCCACGCGGTTCGCGCGCAGATCGGATTTCCAGCCCAGCGTCTCCTCCCGCTGCTCGGCTGCGAGGTTGCGGTCGTAGGTGACGCCGTCATTGTAGTAGTTGGCGTCATCGAGCCCGGTCCAGCTCTCGAGCGCATACCAGACCATGGTCCCGTTCACGGCGAAGATCACCGCGAAGAACAGGACGAACATCCAGGGGATCCAGCGCCCCGAGCGCTCCGTCCCGGCCTGGCCCATCGCGGTTCCCACGGTCTTGCTCATCCTTCCGGCCCCCTGAAGACGGTGCGGAACTGCTGGACCTTCCCGGTCGCGGTATCGGTGAGGTCGAGCGTGAGAGGCATCGTGTCGTCGGTCACCGCTGCTGCGGGCAGCTTGAGGTAGACGCGATGCGAGGCGACGTCGTCGGCGGGCGCCTCGAGCTCGAGCGAGGGCTCGGGCCGGGTCTCGTCGATCGAGGTCAAGAGCGCGCCGGGCTCGCCGGCCACGGTGAGCCGATAGACGCGCGGCTCATGCTCCTTGTTCATGATCTTGATCGTGTAGCCGTTGCGGATGCTGCCGTCGGCGAGGCGGACGAAGAGCGGGTTGCGCTCCGGCAGGATGTTCACGTCCGTCGTCTGGCGCAGCGCCAGGAGGGCCAGCATCACGCAGGCGACGAGGACCAGCACGGCCGCGTAGAGGATCGTGCGCGGCCGCACCAGGCGGTAGCGGGAGGGCTCGCCCGCCGCCCTCAGGACCTGGTTCTGCTCGCTGTCGTAGCTGATCAGCTTGCGGGGCCTGCCGACCTTGTCCATGACGCTGTCGCAGGCGTCGATGCACAGGCCGCAGCCGATGCACTCGAGCTGGAAGCCGGCGCGGATGTCGATCCCCATCGGGCAGACCGCGACGCATTGGCGGCAGTCGACGCAGTCGCCGCGTCCCTCCCAGCTGTCGCCGGCCTTGTGCTTGCCGCGCGGCTCGCCGCGCCACGCCTCATAGGTGACGGCCAGCGTGTCCTTGTCGACCAGCGCGCCCTGGATCCTGGGCCAGGGGCACATGTAGGTGCACACCTGCTCGCGGGCCATGCCAGCCAGGAGGTAGGTCGTGGCGGTGAAGAGGCCGACGAAGAAGTAGACGGAAAGCCCGGCCTCGCCCGTGAAGAGATCGTGGACGACGGTGGGCGCATCGTTGAAATACATGATCCAGGCGCCGCCGGTGAACAGCGCGATCAGGATCCAGATCGCGTGCTTGGACGTGCGGCGAAGGATCTTGTCGGCCGTCCATGGCGCCTTGTCGAAGCGCATGCGCTGGTTGCGGTCGCCTTCGAGCCAGCGCTCGACCATCATGAAGAGATCGGTCCAGACGGTCTGCGGGCAGGCGTAGCCGCACCACAGCCGCCCGAACAGGGCGGTCGCGAGAAAAAGGCCGAAGGCCGCCATGATGAGCACGCCGGTCAGGAAATAGATCTCCTGCGGCCACAGCTCGATCCAGAAGAAGTAGAGCCTGCGCGTGCTGAAGTCGGCCAGGATCGCCTGGCTCGGCAAGCCCGGGCCTCGGTCCCAGCGGATCCACGGAGCCACATAGTAGATCGTCAGAAGGCCGACGAGCGCCGCCCACTTGACCGTGCGAAACCGGCCATAGACCGCCTTGGCATAAACCTCGACCCGGCCGGCATAGAGGGGCGACGCGCGCTGCTCGGCACGCGAGCGTACCTCCTCGACCGTCACGACCTCACTCATCGACCACCTGCCAGCCAAACCGACGCCCCGCCAGGCGCCGCTCGCGGACAATTGCCATCTGTCCATGATGGATCATTGATCTGGCTCAAGCTACGTCGACAGAGCCGCGCGACCGCGGCCGCGATGCCCCGACCATCACCACCCGGCGACCCGCTGCCGGCAACCCCACGATGCCCATGCAGCGCGGCCGGAAGCTGCTATGATTGCATCAAAGCGCGATGAGGGGATGTCCATGACGACGAAGCTCTACGGCCCGTTCTACAGCACCTATGCTCGCACCGTCCGGCTCCTGCTCGAGGAGAAGGGTGCGCCCTACGAGCTGATCATGGTCGACCTTCTGAAGGGCGAGACCAAGGAGCCGGCCCATCTGGCGCGCCAGCCCTTCGGCCAGGTGCCGGCGATCGAGCATGACGGCCACAGGCTCTACGAGACGACCGCCATCGCGCGCTATCTCGACCGTGTCCTGCCAGGCCCGGAGCTCACCCCGCTCGATCCCTGGGACGCGGCGCGGATGGACCAGATCATCGGCATCATCAACTCCCACGCCTACGCGTCGATGGTCACCATCACCTTCGTGCAGCGCGTGATCACGCCGATGATGGGCGGCGCAGCCGACGACGCAGCCGTGGCAGCGGCCCAGCCCAAGGCCAGGCTCTGCCTCGCCGAGATCGAGCGGATCATGGAAGGCGGCCCCTGGCTCGTCGGCGCCGAGGTCTCCTTGGCAGATCTCTTCCTGCTGCCGGTGCTCGACTATTACCGGGCCACCCCCGAAGGCGGTGCCGCCCTCGCCGAGCATTCGCGCGTCGCGGGTTGGCTGGACCGGTTCGCGGCACGGCCCAGCGCGCAGGCCACCGTGCCGAAGCTCGGCTGAGCGGCAGCATCTCGACCTGGGACGGCGGCGCCCCGTCCTATCCGGCGGCGACTTCCGCGAGCGCGGCATCGAAGGTCTCGGACCCCACGAGGCTTCGCACATGCTCCGGCACAGGCGTGGCCTCGGGGAGGCGCGGGTCGGGGACGGCTGAGCCCACGACCTGCCTGACAGGCACCACGCCCGCCCAGACCGACAGGGCATAGTCCTCCTCGTCGTCCTTGGGCGGACCGGTGCGTACCTTGGCCGAGCCTTCCTCGATGGTCATGCGCACCACCATCGTGGCCTTCAGCTCCTGCGGCGTCGGCGGCCGCAGCTCGGCCCTCCGGCCCGGACAGAGGCGATCGATGAAGACATCGAGCGCCCGCTCCTTCGCTGAAGGATCCTCGACGATCTCCGCCCGGCCGAACAGCATCACCGAGCGATAGTTCATCGAGTGATGAAAGCCCGACCGCGCCAGCACGAGACCGTCCAGATGCGTGACGGTCAGGCAGACGGGCACGCCTTCCCTCACCGTCCGCAGCATCCGGCTGGCCGACGAGCCGTGCCAGTAGACGTGCTCAGCCTCGCGCCAATAGGCCGTCGGCGTCACGAAAGGCTGGCCGTCGATGACGTAGCCCACATGCGCGATCAGGCCGGCATCGAGAACGGCGTTGATGGCGTCGACGTCGTAGCTGCCCCGCTCGTAAAGGCGGCGGAGGCGTGAGCGGGCGCCGGGCGTGTAGGCGTTCATGAGGCATGGTCCCCCGTGGCTGTCCGGCGCGAGCCTAGATTGAAGTGGACTGGCACCAAGCGCCAGTCGCAGCGCTCAGGTGGAGCCACTCACGGCCCCGGCGCCCGTCGCCTCGGGAGATGCCGGCACGGCTCGGCGGCTTTTCTGGCGTCGACACCTTCCCGATGCCCTGTGTCGTCGCGTAGACAGCGCGACAGACATTGCGGGAGAATAGGACATGGGGCCCGATGTGCTCGTCGTCTGGCCGAACCGGCCGAACCAGATGGCCCAGCTCGAGGCGGCCTACACCGTCCATCACCTCTACAAGGCGGCCGATCCGGACAAGCTCGTCGCCGAGGTGGGACCGAAGGTGCGGGCGATCGTGACGACCGGCGAGCGTGGCGCCACCCGCTCGCTGATCGAGCGCTGCCCGGCGCTCGAGATCGTCAGCTGCTTCGGCGTCGGCACCGACGCGATCGACCACGCCGCCTGCCGGGAGCGCGGCGTGCCGGTCACCAACACCCCCGACGTGCTCACCGACGAGGTGGCGGACATGGGGCTCGTGCTGATGCTCTCCCTGCTCCGCCAGATCCCGGCCGGCGATCGGTGGGTGCGCGAGGGCCGCTGGATCAGCGAGGGCACCATGCCGCTGACCCGCTGCGCGCGGAACAAGACCCTGGGCATCCTGGGGCTGGGTCGGATCGGCCGCGCCCTTGCGCGCCGTGCCGAGCTGCTCGGCATGAAGGTCGTCTACAATGGCCGCCGGCCCCAGTCGGACGTCAGCCACCGCTACTATGACAGCCTCGTCGACATGGCCCGTGCCTCGGACGTGCTGGCCCTCTGCCTTCCCGGCGGTGCCGAGACGAGGGCCATGGTCACGGCGGAGGTTCTGGACGCCCTGGGCCCCGAGGGCTATCTCGTCAACATCGCTCGCGGGTCGGTGGTGGACGAGCCGGCGCTGGTGGCGGCGTTGGTCGAGCGGCGGATCGCAGGCGCCGCCCTCGATGTCTTCGCCGACGAGCCCAACGTGCCCGAAGCGCTGCTGGAGCTCGACCATGTGATCCTCCAGCCGCACGCCGCGAGCGGAACGGTCGAGACACGTGATGCGATGGCCCAGCTCGTCGTCGACAATCTCGCTGCCCACTTCGCCGGCAGGCCGCTCCTGACGCCCGTCGTCTGAGCCGCCGACCGACCCAAAGGCTGAGGAGCACGCATGGCAGGCCGACCGCAACGGAAGAGCCACAGGAGCACCGAGCGTCCACCCTTCGCCTGCGTGGCGCTGGTTCTGCAGGGCGGCGGGGCCCTCGGCTCGTACCAGGCCGGTGTCTACCAGGCCCTGAGCGAGGCGGAGCTGGAGCCCGACTGGATCGCGGGCATCTCGATCGGCGCGCTCAACTGCGCCCTCATCGCGGGCAACCCGCCCGAGAAGCGCGTCGAGCGGCTGAAGGCGTTTTGGGAAACCATCACGACGGACCTGAAGTACAGCTCGGCACATGAGCACATGGCCCATCTGCTCGATGGCGATCTGCCGCGCAGCCTCTTCAGCCAGCTCAGCTCGACCGTGAGCATGGTCCGCGGCCAGCCGGGCTTCTACGCGCCCCGCCTGCCCCCGCCCTTTCTGCAGCTCCCCGGCAGCGCCGGCGCCACGAGCTTCTACGACACGAGCGAGCTCAAGAGCACGCTCGAGCGGTTCGTGGACTTCGACCGCATCAACAAGTCGCCCATGCGCTTCTCGGTCGGGTGCGGTGAACGTCAGGAGCGGCAACTTCACCTACTTCGACAACCGCACCCATCACATCCGGCCGGAGCACGTGATGGCGAGCGGCGCCTTGCCGCCCGGCTTCCCGGCCGTCGAGATCGACGGCGAGCTCTACTGGGACGGCGGTCTCGTCTCGAACACGCCGCTGCAGTGGGTGCTGGAGGGCACGCCCCGCCAGGACACGCTGGCCTTCCAGGTCGACCTCTGGAGCGCCCGGGGCAACCTGCCCCGCGATCTCTTCGAGGTCGAGGAGCGCGGCAAGGAGATCCGCTACTCCAGCCGGACGCGCCAGAACACGGATTTCATGAGGACGCTGCAGCGGGCACGCCGTGCCGTCGCCGCCCTTTTGGACAAGCTGCCGCCCGAGCTTGCCGACTCACACGAGGCGGCCGTGCTCCGGCCGATGGCGAGCGAGGTCGTCTACAACATCGTCCACCTCATCTACCGCTCCAAGAACTACGAGAACCATGCCAAGGACTATGAGTTCTCACGCCTGAGCATGATGGATCACTGGGAGGCGGGCTACAACGATGCGGTCCGCACGCTCCGCTATCCCGAGATCTTCGAGCGGCCGGAGGTGGGCGACTGTGTGCGGACCTTCGATCTGACGCTCGACGGCCGCGACTGAGGGCGCTGCCGACCTCTTCCCCTCGGGTTGCGCCGGCGTCGACACGGCCGCAGAGTGCGGGCAACGCAGTCGGCTCAGGGAGGAGAAAAAGATGCCCGCGATCGAGCGCGTCGAGATCATGATGGTGGATCTGGCGCCCAAGGTCGTCCGCACCGACGCCATCCAGGCCTTCACCAGCCAGGAGACGCCGATCGTGCGGATCACCGACAGCGACGGCGCGGTGGGTGCCGGCTACTGCTACACGATCGGCACCGGTGGCTCCTCGATCGTCCGCCTGCTCCACGACCATCTGGCGCCCGAGCTGATCGGCCGCGACGCCGACATGGTCGAGGACATCTGGAAGACGCTTCTCTTCAAGACCCACGCCACCTCGGTCGGCGCCATCACCTCGCTGGCGCTGGCCGCCGTCGACACAGCCCTTTGGGACCTGCGCTGCCGCCGCGCCGGCCTGCCGCTCTACGTGATGGCCGGCGGCGCCCAGGAGATGGTGCCGGTCTACTCGACCGAGGGCGGCTGGCTGCAGCTCGCCGAGAGCGAGCTGGTCGAGGAGGCCATCGCGGCCAAGGAGCGCGGCTTCAAGGGCTGCAAGGTCAAGATCGGCAAGCCCACGGGCCAGGAGGACGCACGCCGCATCAAGGCGGTGCGGGATGCCGTGGGGCCCGATTTCGAGGTCATGACCGACGCCAACCAGGCGCTCACCGTCGACGAGGCGATCCGCCGGGCGCGCCTCCTCGAGCCCTACGACGTCGCCTGGTTCGAGGAGCCGATGCCGGCCGAGGACCTGAACGGCCATGTCCGCCTCGCCCGCTCCACCTCGCTCCCCATCGCGGTGGGCGAATCGATCTACGCCCTCAGCCACGTCCGCGAGTATCTCCAGCAGGGCGGCTGCTCGATCATGCAGGCGGAGTGCGGGCGCATCGGCGGCATCACGCCCTGGCTCAAGGCGGCCCACGTCACCGAGGCGTTCAACATGCCGATCTGCCCCCATTTCCTGATGGAGCTGCATGTCTCGCTGGCCGCCGCCGTGCCGAACGGCCGCTGGGTCGAGTACATCCCGCAGCTCGACGATCTGACGCTCCGCCAGGTGACGATCCAGGACGGCTACGCGATCCCACCCGAGGAGCCGGGCATCGGGATCGACTGGGACTGGGAGGCGGTCGGCGCCCGCTGCGTCAACGAGCTCACGATGCTGGTCGAATGACCCGCGCGTGACCTCTCCGGCAGCCGGCTAGGAAACGGCCGGCCGCTCGTCCGCGCCGCGCTCGTCCAGCAGCGCCAGCGCCGGCCGGACGAGCCCCTCCAGCAGCGCCCGCTCGGGCCTCGTGCGGGCGAGCACGCGAATGCCGAGGAGCACGCCCAGCAGCAGCCGGCCCAGATCTTCCGCCGACTGCGATCGCGTGATCGTGCCGTCCCGCTGACCGGCCTCCACGGACCGGCGGAAGAACGCCTCGATGCGCTCGAGGACCCCGGCGACCACGCCCTCGAGCTCGGGATCGTGGGAGGGCAGCTCCAGCGCCGCGTTCACCAGCATGCAGCCCCTGCGCTGCCCGTCGGCCAGCGAGCGCTCGATGAGCTCGTGCAGGAAGGCCGCAATCGCTTCCCGGGGCGGCAGCCGCCCCTCGATCCGCCGCAGGCGATCGCCCACGCTCTGCTCGACATAGTGCTCGAGCGCCCGCCGATACAACGAGCCCTTGTCGCCGAAGGCGTTGTAGAGGCTGGCACCGGTGATGCCCATCTTGAGCGCGAGATCGCGAACCGAGGTCGCCTCGTAGCCCCGCGCCCAGAAGCACTGGACGGCCGCCTCGAGAACGGCCGTCTCGTCGAACTCCCTCGGCCGCGCCATCGGGCTCTCTCCTCCGTCGTCCCGGCCCCCAAAGGAGGGTTGCCATCCAGTATAGGATGAGACATTTTATAGCGAGTGATCTAAAATGCAACCGCCGCTCCCCATGCGCCGGGCTCGGGGGCCCGACGACGCGGGAAGAGCGGCGCGCACAAGGAGCGGCCCTATGGGAATGCAGCAGGACCTCGCCGACTTCCGGGCACAGTTCGAGCGCACCGCGCCGGCCGAGCGAGTGGTGCTCTACGAGGCCAAGATCGGCGAGCTGCGGGCGAGCGGCGTGCTCGACAGCGCTCTCGGCGCAGGCGACCTGGCGCCGGACTTCGCCTTGCCCGGGGCGGACGGCCGAGAGGTCGGGCTGGCCGGCCTGCTCGAAGAGGGCCCGGCGGTCGTCACCTTCTACCGGGGCGGCTGGTGCCCCTACTGCAACATCCAGCTCCGCGCCTATCAGCAGATTCTGCCCGAGATCACCGCCCTTGGCGGCCGCCTCGTCGCGATATCGCCAGAGCTTCCCGACGAAACGCTCTCGACCCGTGAGAAAGATGCCCTCACCTTCGATGTGCTGAGCGATGCCGGCAACGCGGTCGCGCGCTCCTTCGGCCTCGTCTTCTCCCTCGCCGAGGAGCTGCGCCAGGCCATGCGGGCGAACGGCAAGGCGCTCCCCACGATCAATGGGGACGAGAGCTGGGAGCTGCCGGTGCCCGCCACCTACGTGGTCGGGCAGGACCGGCGCATCGCGCTGGCCTTCGTCGATGTCGACTACCGGACGCGTCTGGCGCCCGAGGAGATCCTGGCCGCGCTGCGCGGCCTGGGGGCTGCGAAGAACGCCGCTGAATGAGCGACGGCATCGCCGCCCTGGCGCGGGCCGGAAGGCCGCCCTCCGTCCGCGCGGAAGCCGGGGCCGGCCCCATGCTGACCGGCTTTCTTTGGGCCGCCATCTCGCTTGTCATCTTCGCCGGCTGGTTCGTCGTGACGCGCTTCACCGTCACGCACGAGCTCAGGATCTGGGACGTCGTGGCGCTGCGCTTCGGCGTCGGCGCCCTCCTCCTGGTCCCGGTGCTGCTGACACCGGGCCGGCGCCTGCCGCGCGGCGCATGGCTGCCCGGCCTCCTTTCGGCCCTGCTCTGGGGTGCTCCCTTCGTCCTTCTCGTGGCGCTGGGCCTGAAGCTCACCTCGGCCGCCGAGGCGTCCTCGGTCACACCGGCTCTGATGCCCGTCTTCGCGGGCTTCATCGGCTGGCTCGTGCTGCGCGAGCCGCCCGGCCGGCGCCGTCTTCTGGGTTACGCCGCCATCGTCATCGGCCTCGCAGCGCTGCTGGCCGACCGCTCTCTCGCAGGGGGCCGATCCAGCCTCGAAGGTGCCGCCGCCCTGATCGCGGCCGCCGGCCTTTGGGCGATCTACACCGTCCGCTTCCGCGGCAGCGGGCTCACCGCCCTCCAGGCCGCAGCGCTCATCTGCTTCTGGTCTGCCGTCCTCTATCTGCCCTTCTATCTGGGGCTCGGTCTCTCGCGCCTGCAGGACGCCTCGATCCAGGAGCTTCTCTTCCAGACCGCCTATCAGGGCTTCCTGATGAGCGCGGTAGCGATCGTCACCTACAACCGTGCCGTGGCCGTCCTGGGGCCGAGCGCCGCAGCCGCGATCATGGCCCTCCTGCCCGTGGCCGCCACCGCCATGGCCGCACCCATCCTGGGCGAGATCCCCTCGGCGATGGAGGGCCTGGCGATCGGCGTCATCGCTGCCGGCGTCGTCCTCGCCACCCGGCCGTCACCTGCCAGCACACCTGCCTAGCCCATCCCATCCAACGGAGACCTCCATGATACGCTTCTATTTCCACCCCACGCCCAACCCCGCCAAGGTGGCCCTTCTCCTCGAGGAGACGGGCCTTCCCTACGAGGTGGTGGCCGTCGACACGCGCAAGGGCGAGCAGCACAGCCCCGCCTTCCTCGCCATCAACCCCAACGGCAAGCTGCCGGCGATCGTCGACACCGAGGGGCCCGGCGGCGGCGAGGCCCGCGTCTTCGACTCGAGCGCCATCCTTCTTTATCTCGGCGAGAAGACCGGCCGCTTCGTCGGCACGCCCGCCGACCGGCCCGAGCTCCTCTCCTGGCTCTTCTTCATCGCCTCGGGCCTCGGGCCGTTCTCCGGCCAGGCGGTCCATTTCCAGCGCGCGGCACCCGAGAAAGTGCCCTACGCGATCAACCGGTATCGTCGCGAGGCCGAGCGCCACTACAAGGTCCTGGACGACCACATGGCCGGCCGCGACTACGTCGTCGGCAACGACTACTCCATCGTCGACATCTCGGCCTGGGGCTGGCTGGATCGTGCCACCGCTGTGCTGCCGGGCGAGGACGAGCCGCTGGCCGCCTACCCCAATCTCCAGCGCTGGTTCGCCAGGATCGAACTCGAGGCCGGCGGTTGCCCGCGCGCGGGCCGTGGGCACGGACCATGCCTTCAAGCAGGATATGGACGAGGAGGCGCGGCGCGCCCTCTTCCCCTCGAACTATCCGCCCGCCGCGGCCTGACGGTGCAGGCCCGGGCCAGCGGGCGACCGCCGGCCCGGGCCACGCGTGACCATAACGGCAAGGGGCCATGGGCTCATGAATCTCAGCGGCAAGCGCGTCCTCGTCACCGGCGGCTCGAGCGGCATCGGGCTCGCGACCGCGGAGGTGATGATCGCCAGAGGCGCTTCACTGTTCGTGACCGGCCGACGCCCGGACGTCCTCACGGCGGCGATCGGGCAGCTCAGCCGGGACGGCGCTGCCGTCGATGGCCTCGCGGCCGACGTGACGACCGAGGAAGGGCGTGCGGCCACCTTGGAGGCTGCGCTGGCAAAGCTCGGTGGCCTCGACATCCTCGTCAACAATGCGGGCGGCGTCAGGGCCGGACGCCTCGAGGACACGGCCGAGAGCGAGATTCGCGCGATGATCGAGGTCGATCTCGTCGCACCCATCCTGCTGACGCGTTCGGCGCTGCCGCATCTGCGCGCCGGCGGCGACGGCCTCGTCGTGAACGTCACCTCCGGCATCGCGCTGATCGGCATGCCCTTCTACACGACCTACGCCGCGGTCAAGGCGGGCCTCGCACACTTCAGCGAGGCTCTGCGCCGTGAGCTCAAGGGCGAAGGCGTCCACGTCCTCACCGTCTACCCCGGCGCCACCGAGACGCCGATGATGAGCACCTCGCGGGCCGGCCCCGATCTCGGCTTCGTCCGCGAGCCGGCCTCCGCCGTGGCCGAGGCCATCGTCGCAGGCATCGAGGCGGATGCGCTGGGCGTCCTGCGCGGCGGCGAGACGCGGGAGAAGATGATCGAGCTGAACAGGCGGGATCCCGCCGCGCTCGACCAGCGCTTCCTTCAGCTCAAGCCCGCGCTGGGCGACGCGGTACGGGACCACACGGCACTCTGAGAGGCATCGCCCGAGGGCCGGGCAGCGGTTCATCGGCGGCGAGAAGCGGGCAGGCAGGCACCCTCGGGCTGCGCCTGCCCGCTGCCGGCGGCTATGGCGGCATCGGCCCCCGTCATCGCGCGAGGGCCCAACACTTAGGCAAGTGCCGAACTATCCTTGCCTGGTGTCGCGCGCCATGATACTTAGCCATATGACTAACCAAGCGCCGGCCCTCGACCAGCTCTTCTCCGCCCTCTCGGACCCGACGCGCCGCGCCATCGTGGAGCGCCTGGTCCGCGGGCCGGCCAGCGTGAGCGAGCTGGCAAGGCCGTTGCCGATGGCGCTGCCGACCGTCGTCCAGCACCTGAAGGTGCTCGAGGGCAGCGGGCTCGTGAGCAGCGAGAAAAGAGGTCGCGTGCGCACCTGCCGTGTCGAGATGGATCGGCTCGACGCCGCCCGGAGCTGGCTCGGCAGGCAGCGCGCCCTTTGGGAGGCGCGGTTCGACCGCCTGGATGCCCTGCTGGAGGAGCACGAGGATGAGTGATGCTGGTCTGGATCTCGAGATCGTCCGTCTCGTCGCCGCCCCGCGCGCAAAGGTGTGGCGGGCCTGGAGCGACCCCGAGATCATCAAGCAGTGGTGGTGCCCACGGCCCTGGGTCACGGAGGTCCGCGCCTTCGACTTCCGCAGCGGCGGCGCCTTCCACACCTTCATGAGCGGCCCCGACGGCGGCGAGAGCGACAATCCCGGCATCTTTCTCGAGGTCGTGCCGATGGAGCGGATCGTCTGGACCTCGATGCTCGTCGAGGGCTGGCGCCCGGCCTCCCCCTGGCTCGCCATGACCGGCATTTTTATCCTCGAGGAGGAGGGCTCGGGCACCCGCTACACGGCGCGCTGCCTGCACAAGGACGGCGAGGACCGCAAGCGCCACGAGGAGATGGGCTTCTTCGATGGCTGGGGCACGATGGTCCAGCAGATGGAGGAGGTGGCACAGTCCCTCTAGCGCCATGCCGGCCACGCCGTATCGGCGGCCGCCGACAGGCAGCAACGGATCGCCACCTCAACTCTCAGTTGACAGTAGGCTATAGATCCTATAGAACGCGCAAATGCCTTCCATCTACCCCTCGCGTTCCCCCGCCTCGATGCCCGCGGCCCGCACCGTGCGGCTGGCGCGGCGACTCGCCGGCGGCATGACGCCCGCCGAGGTCGCCAGGCACGAGGGCACGGACGAGGCCGAGATTCTGGCACTCCTCGAGGACGAGAAGTTCCAGAAACACGTCGCCTACTACCGGCGCGAGGCCGAGCTGCCCGAGGACGAGCGCGAAGAGATCCTGATCAGGACGGCGTTCGCCAGCCTCCAGCACCTCGCCGACATGGGCGACACCAAGGCTCTTTTGTTCCTTGCCTACGAGGGCAACCGCGGCCGGCATCCGGAGAACCGCCTGCGCCGCCTCGTGACGCGCACGAGCGACCGCGATCCCGAGCTGCTGTGCTGGGGACGAGATCGGCGCGGCGCCGGCCGAGATTGTCCCGGCGTCCGAGCCTTCGATCCAGGCGCCGAAAAATCCCGTCGCCGCCGAGCTTGTCTCGGACCTCCTCGCCTTCGCCCGGAGCAACCCGGACGTGGCCGACTGGGTCCTGCGCTACGCCGAGAGCCGCCACGCCACGCTGGGAGAGAGCGGGGCCGGGGCGGTGGAGGAGCAAAAAAGGAGAGTGAAGGAAGAGAAGATCAGCAAAGGATAGTGACAGAAGAGCGAGCCGACCCACCCCCACGGGTCATCCCCCGCCTTGAGCGGGGGATCAACTGGTGGCCGTGACGCGACAATAGCGTGGCCAGCCTCCGACAGTTGGCCCCCCGATCACGTCGCGGGGCGATAGGAGAGGTGCGTCCAAGCCGACCCCGTCTTCACGTCACCGCCCAGCCTGACCGGGCGGTCAGGTGACAGGGACTATGCCACTCTGTCCCGTCACACCGCGTCACCTGATCCCCCGGTCGGAGCCAGGGGATGACGAAGAAGCGTGGCCTCGCGTCGTGTCGAGCACACGGGCGACAGGAGAGGTGTGTCCGCGGCCCTTGTTGTCCGCCCGGCTCGACCGAGCGGTCAGGTGGCGGGGAGCAGGCGACTCCTGTCCCATCGCGAGGAGAAAAAAGCTTGACCCGATGCCCGAGCGGGCCCGGGCCACATCGCGCAAGCGGGCATTCGGGCCCGTGCGGCGCCTGCGGCTTGCCGGAGGATGGCTGGGGGACCTGGATTCGAACCAGGACTGCTCGGTCCAGAGCCGAGAGTTCTACCGTTAAACTATCCCCCAAGGGCGGGCGCCGCGTGGGGATATTAGGTGGCGGTCATGCTTGTCAAGATGGCTGAGCCGAACCCGGCGCGGGAGCGAGCCGATCCAGGCGCTCGAGGCAGGCCGCGCGGTCCGGCCGGAAGTCCTCCGCCTCCCACCAGCCGCGCACCTCCTCGAGCAGGCGGCCGACCTCGGGGCCGGCGGGGATTCCACGTGCGAGCAGGTCGCGCCCCGACAGCGGGAAGCCCGGCACCTCGCTCGCCCCGAGCTCGGCGAGCAACGCCTCGAGCCGAGGGCGTGGCGCGTCGCCGGCGGCTGCGGCCAGACGAAGCAGGTCGGCCGCCAATGCCGCGCCATGGCGATAGACGAGCCGGCGCATGCCCTGCCTGTCGATGTCGAGCGGCGGCAGCGGCGACCGGACGAGGCCCGAGAGCCGCTCGGTGTCGCGCCCCGAGAGCCTCAGGCGCTCGACGACACGACCAACCTCCTGCGCGCGAGCGCCGGAGAGCAGCGCTGCGAGCCGGAGAACGGCGTCGGCTTCGGGCGCCACCTGCAGCAGCGAGGCCAGGCGAGCGGGATCCACGGCCACGCCCAGAAGCTCGTCCAGGACGCCCACCTGCAGCATCAGGCGGAGGCTCTCGATCGCCTTGGGTGCCACGAGCAGGCGGCGCAGCTCCGCGGCGATGCGCTCGCCCGACAGCCTTTCGAGGCCGGCCCGCTCCTGGCTACAGGCCTCGAGCGCAGCCGGGTCCGGCGCTCCCTCGCCGAAGCGCGCATAGAAGCGGAAGAAGCGCAGGATGCGGAGATAGTCCTCGCGGATCCGGGCCCGCGGGTCGCCGACGAAGCGCACATGCCCATGCAGCAGGTCGGCCCAGCCGCCGAACGGATCATGGAGACGGCCGTCCAGATCGCAGCTCATGGCGTTGAAGGTGAAGTCCCGGCGGGCCGCATCCTCCACGAAGTCGTCGGTGAAGGCCACGACGGCACGCCGCCCGTCGGTGCGGACGTCGCGCCGCAGCGAGGTGATCTCGAAGCTGCGCGTGCCCACATGCGCCGTGACCGTGCCGTGCGCGAGGCCTGTCGGCACCACCTTGAGGCGCGCCGCTTTCAGCAGGGCCAGCGTCCGCTCCGGCGGCTCCTGTGTGGCGATATCGATGTCCAGCTCGTCCAGCGTGGGATCGACGAGCGTGTCCCGCACGCAGCCGCCCACGAAGCGCGCCCGGCGCCCGCCCCCCTCGAGCGCCGCCATGATGCGCCGCGACTCCGGTGCTGCCAGCCAGCGGGCGGCCGCCAGCGGGCGCGCCTCGCTCATCGGCCGGCGGGCTCCGAGCCCGCTGGTTGCGCCGGTCCGCGCTCCAGGCGGGGTGCCACGTAGGGATGGAGCGATGCAGGACCCTGCACGATCGCCAAGGACGCAAGGCTGAGGCAGGCCAGCAGGAGCCCCACGACCGTGAGCGCGAACCAGGGGCATCCGCGTGGCTGCCGCAGGCGGCGCGCCATCAGCATGCGCGCCCCGAAGTAGATGATGAACGGCAGCAGCAGGGGCACGATGGCCCTGAGCAGGAGACGCATCATCATGGCTCAGTCGCGGAGCCGGCTGGCCAGGTTGACGAGGATGGCCGCCGTGGCACCCCAGATGTAGCGGTTCTCATAGGGCAGAACATAGAAGTGCCGGCGCCGCCCGCCCCGCTCGTAGGAGTCCCTGCGGTGATTGGCGACGTCGAGAATGAAGCTGAGCGGTACCTCGAAGGCCTCCGAGACCTCGAACGGATCCACCCGCAGCTCGATCGGCGGCTCGACCCAGCCGAGCACTGGCTGGATCTGGAACCCCGTCACGGTCTCGTAGGGCTCGAGAGCCCCGAGGAGCTCCACCTGCGCCGGATCAAGCCCGATCTCCTCCTCGGCCTCGCGCAGCGCCGCCGCAGCGACGCTCGCATCCTCCGGCTCGATCCGCCCGCCGGGAAAGCTGATCTGTCCCGCATGATCGCGCAGGTGCGCCGTCCGCTGGGTCAGAAGGATGGAAGGGCCTCCCGGCCGCCCCACGAAGCCCACGAGCACCGCCGCCGGCACCGGCGCTCGATCCGGCAGCAACGGTCCACCATCGTCTCGCTCGAGCCATGTGCGGCCACGCATCGCGTTGCCACGGGGCATCAAGGCGCGCTTTCAGCCAAGCTCGATCGATGTCCGATACCGGGCCGGCCGGAGCCACCTCAGGCATCGCCCTCTCCAACGTCATGGCCGAGAGGGAAGAACACGCCTGCGCTCCAGACACCGAGGGTCGTGGGCCGTGCCGGGTCCGGCTCGGCGAGGTCGACAAGCTCGTAGAAGACGGCAGACGTCAAGCGCGCCTCCAGGCCGCGATCGAGCAGAACGTAGGGGACGGATCCGCCAGCCCCGCGGTCGCGCAGCTCGAGGGCGTGGTCGCGATCCAGCTGCACCCACGCGTCGATGTTGGTCCGCACCCGAAGCTGCTGCTCGGCCGAGGCGCCGACCCGCTCGAGCTCGACCGCGAGGAAGGGGGCATCCTCGACCTGCACACGCCAACGCTCATAGGGCGTCACCAGCCAATAGGTGCGGTCGGGAGCCCGGTGCAGGGCCGATGCGAACAGCCGCACCAAGCCCATGCGCTGGATGGGCGAGCCTCGGTAGATCCACCGACCGTGCCGGTCGATCAGCATGTCCAGATCGGCACCCGCGACCACACCGCTGGCCAGCGCCTCGAGCGTCGCCTCCGGATCGAACCGCTGCACCCCGGCCTTCACCCTTCCGAGCATCAACCCTGTGCCAAACCCCGTGCCATCGTCTATGTATTATATTGCCATGTCCGGTCCAGGCCCGGCAGCATTGAACCTGTAGGTGAAAGGGGTCGAGGGTGCAGCCGCAAACCGATGAGCATGACATCGTTGCCGAGGCGGAGCGCGCGATCGAGAGGCTCGGTCAGGTCCGGAGCGCGCTGGGACGGATCATCTTCGGTCAAGAGCGCGTGATCGACGAGACCCTGGTGACGCTCCTGGCCGGCGGCCACTGTCTGCTCGTGGGCGTCCCGGGCCTGGCCAAGACACGCCTGGCAGAGACGCTGGGCGTGGTGCTCGGCCTCGCCCAGAAGCGGGTGCAGTTCACACCCGACCTCATGCCGGCCGACATCCTGGGCTCCGAGGTGCTGGACGAGTCGCCGGGCGGACGCCAGGCCTTCCGCTTCATCCCCGGTCCCATCTTCGCCCAGCTGCTGATGGCGGACGAGATCAACCGGGCCAGCCCGCGCACGCAGGCGGCACTCCTTCAGGCGATGCAGGAGCGACGGGTGACCATCGCCGGCCAGGATCATGCCCTCCCCCAGCCGTTTCACGTGCTCGCCACCCAGAACCCGATCGAGCAGGAGGGCACCTACCCCCTCCCGGAGGCGCAGCTCGACCGGTTCCTGCTCCAGGTCAACGTGGACTACCCGCCGCTCGATGCCGAGAAGCGCATGATGGTCGCCACCACGACCGGAGGCGAGGCCGTTGCCGGAAAGGTGCTGGATGGCGCCGAGCTGCTGCAGCTTCAGGCCCTGGTTCGCCGCATGCCCGTCGGCGAGCAGGTGGTCGATGCGATCCTCAAGCTGGTCCGCGCCGGTCGACCTGAGAACCAGCTCATCGAGAACATCGCCGATCTCGTGTCCTGGGGTCCGGGGCCTCGCGCCAGCCAGGCGCTGATGTTGACGGTGCGCGTGCGGGCGCTGCTCGATGGACGCTTCGCCCCCTCGCTCGACGACGTGATGGCGCTGGCTGGCCCGGTGCTCCGCCATCGCATGGCTGTGACGTTCGCCGCCCGCGCCGAGGGGATCACCATCGACACCATCATCGAGCGCCTCTGCCGGCATGTCGCCTGAGCCAGGAGGCCCTTCGGCGACCCGCGATCTCGTCGGCGTCCGCGAGAGGGCAGAGCGGCTCGCCCAGCGTCTGCCGGGATTGCTCGTCGAGGCCGACCGTGTCGCGTCCACGGTAGCGCAGGGTGTGCACGGTCGCAGACGCACCGGCGTCGGCGAGACCTTCTGGCAGTTCCGCCCCTATGGCGCCGGCGACGATGCGCATGCCATCGACTGGCGCCAGTCGGCGCGGAGCAGGCAGCTCTTCATCCGCGAACAGGAATGGGAGGCCGCCGAGAGCGTCTGGCTATGGTGCGATCTCTCGCCGTCGATGCGCTTTCGCTCCAGCCGCAGCCTGCCTGCCAAGGTCGAGCGGGCGCTTCTCCTCACGATCGGTCTGGCATCGCTGCTCGTGCGCGGAGGCGAGCGGGTGACGCTGCTCGGCACGGGCGAGCGCCCGCGTGGGGGCAGGCAGGGACTCAGCCACCTGATACGCCAGATCAAGGATTCGGAAGGGCTGAAGGCGCCACTCCCGCCGTCCGCCCGCCTGCCGCGCTACGCACGGCTCGTGCTGGTCTCGGACTTTCTCGAGCCGCTGGAATCCCTGCGGGCGCGCTTCCAGGCCTACGTCGCAACAGGCGGCAGAGGCTGTCTTCTTCAGATCATCGATCCGGCGGAGGAGGAGCTGCCCTATCGGGGCCGGATGCTTTTCGAGGGAATGGAAAGTGAGGGACGCGCCTTGATCGGCAACGTCGACTCGATCCGCCAGCGCTACAGGACGCGCTTTGCAGCACATTGCGACGAGCTGAGCCGACTTGCCGGACGGCAGAACTGGCGGCTCGCCGTCCACCGCACGGATCGCAGCGCCGAGTCGGGTCTCCTCATGCTCTACCAGCTTCTGGCACCTCACGCGGTGCGCTGATCACGATGCTGAACCTCGGCCTGCTCGCTTTCACCCAGCCCTGGCTTCTGGCCGCCTTGGCAGCTCTGCCGGCACTCTGGATCCTGCTGCGTATCACCCCGCCGTCGCCCCGGCGCCTGCCCTTCCCGGCGCTCCGCCTGTTGCTTCGCCTGGAGCCTCGCGAGGAGACGCCGGCGCGAACGCCCTTGTGGCTTCTCCTGATGCGCATGGCCCTGGCGGCCCTCATCATCCTCGGCCTCGCGGGCCCGGTGCTGCATCCTGCCGCGCGCCTCGCTGGTGGCGGTCCCCTGCTTCTGGTCGTGGACGATGGCTGGGCAGCGGCGCCGAGGTGGCGGGAGCGCATGGGCAGCCTCGATGAGATCCTGGCGCAGGCGGAGCGGCAGGATCGGAGCGTGATGATCCTCCGAACGGCGCCGCCGCCAACTGGACCGATGGCGATCACCAGGACCAGCGCGGACCGGGCACGCGAGGCGCTGGCCGGCTGGCACCCGCGGCCCTGGCCGGTCGATCGGGCGGCGGCTGCCAAGCTGCTGGACGAGGTCCCCAAGGGAGCCCGGGTCCTCTGGCTCACCGACCGCATCGCAGACAGCCAGCAGGCGCTCGATGCCGCACGTGACCTGGGGCAGAAGCTTGCGGAGATCGGGCCGGAGCGCGTGCTGGCCGACGAGCCGGCATCACTCTCGACCGTCCTGCGGCCGCCCAACTCATCGGCGGCGAGCCTGAGCGTGACGCTCGACCGTCCGGCACCCAGCGACGCAGCGTCCTGGGAGGTGAGAGCGGTCGGTCCCAACGGCGAGGCTCTGGGCCAGGTGCCAGCGAGCTTTGCCGAGGGCGCCACCGAGGCCCACGCAACCTTCGATCTGCCCCTGGAGCTGCGGAACCGGATTGCCCGCCTCGATCTCTCGCCTGCGGTGGGCATTGGTGGCACCATCCTGCTGGACGAGCGCTGGCGGCGACGTGCCGTAGGCCTGATCGGGTCGCGGCAGGATGTCTCCGAGGAGCCGCTGCTCTCGGAGCTTTTCTACATTGAGCGCGCCCTGGCGCCCTATGCCGAGGAGCACACCGGATCTCTTCAGGCGCTGCTCAAGACACCTCTGTCCATGATCGTGATGCCGGACACAGGCAAGATCGATGATGCGGATCGGCAGGCTCTGCTGGGCTGGATCGATCGCGGCGGCGTCCTGCTTCGCTTCGCCGGTCCGCGTCTCGCCGCCTCCGGCAGCGACAACCTCGTGCCCGTAGCCCTCCGCTCTGGGGACCGTCAGCTCGGCGGCGCGCTCTCCTGGTCGCATCCCCTGCCGATCGGCCAATTCAACCCGCAAGGGCCGTTCGCGGGTCTCCAACCCGCCCCCGACGCGGTGGTCAGCCGTCAGGTGCTGGCGGAGCCGGGCCCCGGCCTCGAGGCTGCGACCTTCGCCTCGCTCAGTGACGGAACCCCGCTGGTCACCGGCCGCCGCGAGGGCAAGGGCTGGCTCATTCTGGTGCACACGACGGCCAACACCGCCTGGACAAACCTGCCGCTGTCGGGCCTTTTCGTAGGCATGCTCAGACGCGTGCTGACGCTCGCATCGGGTGCAGGTGGGGCTCAGACGGGCCTCTACGAGGCTGACGCCGTCCTCGACGCGGATGGCCATCTGCGGCAGGCTCCGCCCGGGCTTGCCGCGGTGCCGGCTAACCAGCTTGCCCAGCTGATGCCATCGCCAGCGCATCCGCCCGGCCTCTATGCACCGGCGCGAAGGCTCGAAGGTGGCGACGAGCAGGGCGCGGCAAGGGTCGCCATCAACCTGCAGCGAGCCGTTGGGACGTTGCACATGCTGACGGCGGCGGATCTCGGTGCGACACCCCTGCCCTATGTCCGCACCGCCGAGACGGACTTGGCGCCCTGGCTGCTGCTCGCGGCCCTGCTGATCCTCCTTTTGGACATCCTGATCGGCTATCGTTTCCGAGGCCTGCTTCCCACGCTTGGCCGAGCCGGGGCGGCGATTATCCTGCTTGCGCCCGTATCCTCGCACGCCGCAGATGATGCCGCCGCGATGGCCGCAGCCAACGAGACGCGACTGGCCTACGTGCTGACCGGCGTGCCGGATGTTGATGAGCTGAGCCGTGCCGGTCTCGTAGGCCTCACCCGCGTCCTTCAGGACCGTACCTCCGTAGAGGCGGCGGAGCCCGTGGGCGTTGATCCCGGCAGAGATGAGCTTGCGGTTTACCCGCTGCTCTACTGGCCTGTGCCGCCGCAGGAGCCCGCCCTGGACGCAGCAGCGAGCCAGAACGTGCAGCGCTACATCAACAATGGCGGGATGATATTGTTCGACACCAAGGATGCTGGGACTCTACTGCCCGGGCAGCAAGGTGGCGGGCCGGGCGAGCAGCGGCTGGCGCAGCTGCTTGCAGGACTCGATATACCACCGCTCACCCGTGTCCCGGCAGATCACGTGCTGACGCGCTCCTTCTACCTCATGCAGGACTTCCCGGGTCGCTGGACCGGGCAGCCCGTGTGGGTCGACCAGGTGCCCGTGTCGGTGAATGACGGCGTGTCGAGCGTGATCATCGGGGCGAACGACTGGGCTGGCGCCTGGGCGGAGGATCAATACCGCCGGCCGCTGCTGCCTGTTGTGCCCGGCGGAGAGGAGCAGCGTGAGATGGCGCGTCGCTTCGGGGTGAACCTCGTGATGTACGCGCTCACCGGCAACTACAAGACCGACCAGGTGCATGTGCCGGCCCTTCTGGAGCGCCTGGGCCAGTGACCAGCCTGAGCCTCGTTCTCGAGCCATACTTGCCGATCTGGGTCCTCGCCGGCTTGGCCGTGCCGCTGGCTCTGCTGCTTGCCTGGGGCGCCTATCGCCGGGCCAAGGGCTGGTTGTGGCGTCTGGCGTTTGCGGTGCTTCTCCTGGGCGCACTTGCCAATCCCGTCCTTCGCCAGGAGCAGCACGACCCGCTTCCCGATGAGGCGCTCATCGTCCTCGACCAGTCGCCGAGCCAGAAGCTCGAGCAGCGCACGCCCGAGATGGAGGCCGCTGCTCGAGCGCTACGAGCACGCTTGGCTGCGCTCGGAGACATCGACGTTCATGAGGTCACCGTTCCGGGCGACAGCAATGGCACGGACCTGTTCCGTCGCATCGACGAGGCACTGGCAGAGATCGACCGGAGCCGGCTCGCGGCCGTCATCGCGCTTACCGACGGCGAGGTCCACGACGTGCCGCCGGTCAAGGACGCTTCGCCGATCGACGCGCCCCTGCACGTGCTCTTGACCGGCCGGCAGAACGAGACGGATCGGGCACTCGTCGTCGAGGAGGCACCGAGCTTCGCGATGGTCGGTGAGCCACAAAGCGTGCGCGTCCGGGTCGAGGACCGGCCCGCCTCGACTGGCGACGCGCCGGTCCGCGTGACTCTCAAGGTCGATGGCAATCTCGTCGACGATACCGCGGCGCGGCCGGGCGCGTCGCTGTCGCTACCCTTCACCCTCGATAAGGCAGGGCGGACGGTCCTCGAGATCGAGGCGGCGCCGCTCCCCGGCGAGCTCACCGGGCTCAATAATCGCGCTGTCCTGGTGATCAACGGCGTGCGCGACCGGCTGAGGGTGCTCCTCGTGTCCGGTCAACCCTATCCCGGCCTGCGGGTGTGGCGAAACCTTCTCAAGGCCGACCCTGCCGTCGACCTGGTCCATTTCACGATCCTACGCCCCCCGGAAAAGCAAGACGGGACGCCGATCCGCGAGCTGGCGCTGATCGCCTTCCCCTCTCGCGAGCTGTTCGAGGTGAAGCTCAACGAGTTCGACCTCGTGATCTTCGACCGGTACAGCCGCCGGGGCCTGCTGCCTCTCGGCTACCTCGACAACGTCGCGCGCTATGTCGAGCAGGGAGGCGCGCTGCTGGAGGCGGCGGGGCCGGGATTCGCCGGGCCGGCCAGCCTCTATCGGACGCCGCTCGCCCGTGTCCTTCCCGGCCGGCCGTCGGGTGAGGTCTTCGAGCGGCCCTTCGTCCCCACAGTGACGACGCTAGGTGACCGGCATCCGGTAACACGGGGCTTGGCCCCCCTTACCGGCGCGCCGAGCTGGGGCGAGTGGTTCCGCCAGATCGACGTCGAGCCCGGCGACGCCCAGGTCCTCATGAACGGTGTCTCCGACCGTCCGCTGCTCATCCTCAAGCGTGTGGGCAAGGGTCGGGTGGCCCAGCTCCTCTCGGACGAGGCTTGGCTCTGGGCGCGAGGGTTCGACGGTGGCGGCCCGCAGGCGGCCTTGCTGCGCAGGCTCGTTCATTGGCTCATGAAGGAGCCCGAGCTCGAGGAGGAGGCACTCGACGCGACGGCATCCGGGGATGGCATCCAGATCGAGCGGCGCTCCCTGAAGAGCGAGCCAGTCCAGATCACCGTGACCAGCCCGTCGGGCAAGGAGCAGCAGATCACGCTGACACCCGGCACCGACGGCGTCGCAACGCGGTGGGTTGAGGCCCAGGAAGATGGCCTCTACCGCATCACCGACGGCGAGCACACCGCCTACGCCACGCCCAGACCCATAGCACCGGCCGAGCTGGCCGACATGCGCGCCACTCCCGACAAGCTCGCGCCGGTCGTCGCGGCGAGCGGCGGGTCCATCGGATGGCTCGCATCCGGCGGCGTGCCGGATCTCCGCCAAGTCGATGCCGGACGGCGGATGAGCGGCCGTGGCTGGATCGGCCTCAAGAGGAACGGCGCCTACACCGTGACCGGCACGACCGAGACCCCGCTACTGCCCGCTTGGCTCGCCCTGGTGCTGCTGATCGGCACCGCCGCCGTCGCCTGGTGGCGCGAGGGCCGCGCCTGAGGACGAGCGAATGAAGCCCGCTCGTCTCAGCGCGGCGCGCTACGCAGGATCTGGGTTCCAAACCCATGCTCGGTGAAGAGCTCGAGGATGATTGCGTGCGGCACGCGGCCATCGAGGACGACGGCCGCGTCCACGCCCTGCTCGACGGCGAGGAGGCAGGTCTCGATCTTGGGGATCATGCCGCCTGAGATGACCCCGGACGCGATCAGCGCACGGGCTTCCTGATCCGTGAGCGTCGGCAGGAGGTGCTTGTCGGCGTCCAGGACACCCTTCACGTCGGTCAACATCAGAAGCTTGCGGGCCCTCAGCGCGCCCCCGAGCGCACCTGCCGCCGTGTCGGCGTTGATGTTGTAGGTCTGGCCGTCCTCGCCCACGCCGATCGGGGCGATCACCGGAATGATGTCGGTGCCCTTGAGGACGTCGAGCACGGCCGTGTTGATCCGGGACGGCTCGCCGACGAACCCCAGGTCGAGGACCTGCTCGATGTTCGATCCCGGATCGCGCCGCGTCCTCGTGAGCTTCCGCGCCTCGATCAGGCTGCCATCCTTGCCGCTGAGGCCGACGGCCTTGCCGCCCGCGGACTGGATCGCTGTCACGATCTCCTTGTTGATCTTGCCCGCGAGGACCATCTCGACGACCTCGACCGTGGCCGCGTCCGTGACCCTGAGCCCGTCGATGAAGGCGGACTGGATCTTCAACCGATCCAGCATCGCCTTGATCTGCGGCCCACCGCCATGCACGACCACCGGATTGATGCCGACCTGCTTCAGCAGCACGACGTCCCGAGCGAAATCGCGGGCAACGGTCTCGTCGCCCATCGCGTGGCCACCATACTTCACCACCATCACCGCGCCCTGGTAACGCCGCATGTAGGGGAGCGCCTCGATCAGGGTCCCGGCGATCGTCTGGGCCTCTGGGCTTGCAGGGGCAGAGCTCATGCTTGGCGCTCGCTCGCTGGTGGAAGGGCGTGAGTGGCAAGGATGGCCCGCAGCTCGGCGATCCCCTCGCCCTTGCGGGAGCTGGTGCGAGCAACCATCGGCAGCGCACCGGGCCGGCGCCTCAGCACCTCTTCCACGACAGCCACAGTGTCGGCAAGCTGGACCGGGCCCACGAGATCACTCTTGGTGAGGACCACAAGGAAGGCCACCGCCGCCTTGCCCAGCAGCTCCATCGCGGCCTCGTCGGTGCTCTTCAGGCCGTGTCGCGCGTCGACGAGCACGCAGACCACGCGCAGGGATGGGCGACCCCGCAGGTAGGCGAAGACAAGCTCGGTCCAGGTCTCGACCTTGTCCTTGGGTGCCTTGGCGAAGCCATACCCGGGCAGGTCGACGAGGCAAAG
This sequence comes from uncultured Alphaproteobacteria bacterium, assembly GCA_963735065.1. Lineage (GTDB taxonomy): Bacteria > Pseudomonadota > Alphaproteobacteria > Geminicoccales > Geminicoccaceae > CAVTJL01. The sequence goes on from CAVTJL010000004.1 coordinate 1,137,748, forward strand.
CCGGCTGCCGAGATCGAAGAAGTTCAACTCCTGCGTCCGTCCCGGCGTGTTCGAGGTGCGTGCCAACGTGTTGCGGCCGGTGAGCGCGTTCACCAGGCTCGACTTGCCCACGTTCGAGCGTCCGGCGAAGGCGACCTCCGGGAGACCACCTTCCGGAAGCTGATCGAGACGGGCGACGCCGCGGATGAACGTGCAGGCCTGGGCAAACAGCTTCCGGCCGGCCTCGACGTCCAAGGACTCCTCAGGTGCGCTAAGCTGACTTCCCATCATTCCTCGACCGTCTTCTCCGCGCGTCGCCGCCTGGGAGGCCCGACCGCCGCCGGTCCGGCGGCGCCCTGCCCGCGCGGAGCGAGAAGCATCAGCTGATCTTTACACCCATCCGCTTCATGATCACCCACTGCTGCGTGATGGAGAGAAGATTGTTCCACGTCCAGTAGATCACGAGGCCGGCCGGGAACGTCGCGAACAGGAACGTGAAGATGACCGGCAGGAACATCATGACCTTGGCCTGGGTCGGATCGGCCGGGGCGGGGTTGAGCTTCTGCTGGAGGAACATCGTGACACCCATGGCCAGGGGCCAAGCGCCGATCATCAGCATATGCGGCGGGGTCCAAGGAATGATGCCGAAGAGATTGAAGATGGTCGTCGGATCCGGCGCCGATAGATCGTGAATCCATCCGAAGAAGGGCGCATGCCGCATCTCGATGTTCACGAAGAGAACCTTGTAGAGGGAGAAGAAGACCGGGATCTGCACGACAATCGGCAGACAGCCGGCCATCGGGTTCACCTTCTCCTTCTTATACAGAGCCATAAGCTCTTGATTCATCTTGGCTCGGTCGTCGCCGTACCGCTCGCGCATCTTCTGCATCTCGGGCTGGAGCTTCTTCATTTTGCTCATGGCCCGATAGGACTTGTTGGCGAGCGGGAAAAACAGCAGCTTGACGCAGAGAGTGAGCAAGAGAATGGCCAAGCCATAATTGCCGATATAATGGTAAAAGAAATCAAGGATGATCAAGATCGGGCGGGTGAGAAAGAAGAACCATCCGAAGTCGATAGCATAGTCAAACAACGGAATGTGATATTGGTCTTTGTACTGATTCAGAAGATTGAACTGCTTGGCGCCGGCGAAGAGGCGCGAGGTAACATCGGCACTCTGGCCGGGCTGGACGACGACCGCGTCGCCCAGGAAGTCGACCTGATAGCGATCCTGCCCGTCCACGCTGACGTGACGGAACGTCGCCTTCAGCTTCTCCTTCTGCTCCGGAACGACGGCAGCCAGCCAGTATTTGTCTGTGAAGCCCAGCCAGCCGCCCGTGCTCTCGTACTCGGTGGTTCCGTCCTTGACGAGGTCCTTGTAGTTGGGCTCGTGCAACGTCCCATCGAGCACCCCGATCGGGCCCTCGTGCAGGATGTAGTACCCCATCGTCTGCGGGGTGCCCCATCGGCTGATCAGTCCGAAGGGGAAGAGCGTGATCGGCTTGTCGGTCTTGTTCGTGACGCTGCGCGTCACCGTCAGCATGTAGTGATCATCGATCGAGATGCGCTTGCCGAACTCCAGGCCCTGGTCGTTGCTCCAGCGGAGAACGACCGGGTCGCTTGGCGTCAGGGGATGATCGGCAGCGCTCTTCCACACCGTCTTCTGGCCAGGCACGACGGTCGCCTTGTCCTTCGGAACCCAGCCAAACTCGGCGAAGTAAGTGTCGGGCGAGCCTGCGGGGTTCAGGAGCTTGATCTCTGCCGAGTTCGGATCAACCGTCACGTGGTAGTCGGCGAGCTTCACATCGTCGATCCGGCCGCCCACCAGCGGCAGCGAGCCGTGGATGCTGCTCGTGTCGATCGGCAGCCTCGGCACCGAGGCCAGCTCCTCCGCTCGAGGCTCGAGCTTCGCCTGAGCGGCGGTGCCTGGAGCGGTCGGCGCCTGGCCACCCGGGCTGGCGGCCGTGCTCTGCTCCTGGGTTTGGGACGGCGTCTGGTGCTTTTGCGCCTCCCGCATCCTCGGCGCCTCGACGAAGAACTGGAAGGCCAGGATTATCCCGACCGAGACGACGATCGCGAGGATGAGGTTGCGCTGGTCCGTCATGACGGCGATGAGCTCCTTGACCGCTCTACGCGCTCAATGGCGGGCGGCGTGACGATGAGCGAGCCCCTTCTCGGCCCGCGAAGGCATGGGAGGCACCGGATCATAACCCGATCCCCCCCAGGGGTGACAGCGGCCGATCCGCCGCAGGGTCAGCCAGCTACCACGCAGGGCACCATGCGTGGCCAGAGCATCGAGAGCATACTCGGAACAGGTTGGCAGGAAACGGCAGCGCGGCCCAACGAGCGGCGATATGACCAGCCGATATAGCAACACCAAGCCGCGCAGCAACCGCGCAATCAGGCCCGGACGCGCGCCCTGCTCGCCCGATCCGCTATCCGGCTGACAGCTTCGCGGAGCGCCGCCTTCAGGTCTTGGAAGTCGCATTCCAGCGCCATCGGCCTAGCGACGAGCACATAGTCGAAGCCGGGCCGTCCGACCTCAGGAAAAACCATCCTGGCTGCCTCACGTAGGCGACGGCGTGCCCTGTTTCGCACAACAGCCACCCCAAGGCGCTTCGTCGCCGTGAAGCCCACACCGACCGCCCTATCGCCACCTGGCCTGCTCCGCCGAACGCACTGCAGCACGAACGCCGCCGTGTTCCATCGCGCACCCCGAGAAGCCGCAACGAACTCGGCACGGCGCTTGAGCCGTTTCACAACGGTGGCTGGCTCACCTGCTGGAGCGGTCAGGCGGACAGCCGCTTGCGACCGCGCGACCGGCGCGTCGCGATCACCTTACGGCCTCCCACAGTCGACATTCTCGATCTGAAGCCATGGCGGCGTTTCCGCACGAGCCGGCTCGGCTGGTAGGTACGCTTCACTTGGATCACCTCTGAATTGCGGAAAACGCGGAAATCGTCGCACGGCGGTATAGTGACCCCCCATGCCGGTGTCAAACACGCGGGCCCACTCGGCTCACCTGAATTTGAGCGGCCGCCCATGTCCGCTGGGGTACCGATAGTCTAAGACGCCCTGACGCGAACCGCGACGTTCTCGGAGACCGTGCGTGCGCCGGCGTCCCGCCATTCTGCTCACCCTCCTTGCTCTTCTCGCGCTGGCACCTTCCGCAGCCTCGGCGGAGGAACCCTGGGCCCATTTTCGGACCTACGATCCGAAAGGTGCCGTGGCTGTGGACAACGAGCCCTGGTCCTCCTTCCTCGCGCATTATGTGAAGACGCGGGGGGATGGGGCTACCCTCGTGGCCTACGGGGCCGTGACGGCCGCGGACCGCCAGTCTCTCCAGCTCTACCTGGCGAGCCTCGAGGCAACCCCCATCTCGCGCTGCTCGCGTCCGGAGCAGCTGGCCTTTTGGATCAACCTCTACAATGCCCTCACCGTCCGGCTGGTGCTTCAGCGCTATCCGATCGATTCAATCCGCGACATCGACGGATGGGCCGACGGCGCAGCCACCGGGCCCTGGAAGGAGAAGATTGCACATGTCGAGGGACAGCCCCTGTCGCTCGAAGACATCGAGCAGCACATCCTCCTGCCCATCTGGCGCGACCCTCGGACCCTCTACACCCTGAGCTGTGCCGCTATAAGCTGCCCGAGCCTACGCCCCACTCCCTACAACGCATCGAGCATCGACAATCAGCTGGATTCGGCTGCGATCGCCTACGTCAACAGCTCGAGGGGTGTGCGCATCATCGGTGAGCGGCTGATCGTCTCGAAGATGTACGAATGGCACAAGGCCCAGTTCGGCGGAAGCGAGGCCGGCATCATCCGCCATCTCCTGGCCTATGCCGCCCCCGACCTGGCGATGAGGCTGCAGCAGATCAACCATATCGATGGCTTCCAGTTCGACTGGGCGCTGAACGATGCGCGCTGACCTCCGAGATGGCTGATTTGCCAGCCGGGCTCTACCGGACTAGAAGCCTCGTCTTGGGGTCATCGAGGAACGGGAACGTGCATCATGGCCGGCCCGAGCGATCGTCCCGCGCCGGGCCGGGGCCTCTCGGCGCGAATACTGCTCCTCGCGATCGCCTTCCTGCTGCTGGGCGAGGTGCTGATCTACGTGCCCTCGATCGCCCGCTTCCGCCTCACCTACCTTCAAGAGCATCTGGCTGCGGCACGGCTCGCATCCCTCAGCCTGGAGGTGCCTCATGAAGGCTCCCTGCCGGCAGATCTGGAGGCTCAGCTGCTGAGCCACGCCGGCGTCCGCTCCATCACCCTCTGGGCTCCACGTGCCGAACGCATGCTCGGCAAGATGATGCCGGTTGATCGCGTCTACGACCTGCGCAACCCCACGCCGGCGCTCCTCGTCCTCGACAGCCTCGAGACGCTGGCGGCGCGGCCTCGGCAGGTGATCCGCGTCATCGGCGCCTCACCGATGGACAAGGACATGACGATCGACATCACGTTGGACGAGGATCCCCTGCGGGCTGCCATGCTCGACTACTCCCGTCGCATTGTCGAGCTCTCCCTCCTGCTCTCAGGCATCATGGCGACCCTTCTCTTCCTTAGCCTGAGGCGCATGATCGTCATGCCGCTTCGTTCAATCACCCAGGGTCTTGCGAGCTTCAGACAAAGGCCCGAGGACCGGAGCGCCGACCGCAGGCCGTCCGGGAGGGCGGACGAGATCGGTATCGTCGAGCGGGAGCTCGCCGACATGCAGCGCGACCTGCGCCAAGCGCTGGCCCAGAAGACTCGTCTGGCTGCGCTCGGCGCGGCGGTGGGCAAGCTGAGCCACGACCTCAAGAACATCCTGGCCTCCGCCGTGCTGATATCCGATCGTCTCGAGGCGAGCGCCGACCCGGCCGTGCGCAAAGTGGCGCCGCGATTGGTCGGCTCACTCGACCGGGCCATCCGCCTCTGCATCGACACCTTGGGTTTCGCCCGTGAGCAACCCCCCGAGCCAAGCTTCAGCCGCTTCGCGCTGCTGCCCCTGCTGGATGAGGTGGCGGAGACGGTGAGAGCCGACAGCCCGTGGCTTACCTGGCGGAACGATGGACCAGCGGGCCTCGAGATCACGGCTGACCGGGACCAGCTCTATCGCGTGCTGCTCAATCTGGGGCGCAACAGCCGCGAGGCGATGGCGGAGAGCGGAGGGACGGTCAAGGTAAGCGTGGTGCAGGACCCGGAGGGGGTACGGATGAGTGTATCTGACACCGGATCAGGTATCTCGGACCTCGTCCTGCCTCACTTGTTCGCGACCTTCTCGGGCTCCACCAAGCCTGGAGGCAGCGGCCTTGGCCTCGCCATCTGTCGAGAGATCATGCGCGCCCATGGCGGCGATGTGCGGCTCGTCGAGACGGGACCCGGAGGAACGACCTTCGAGCTCATCCTCCCCTCGCGCGCAACCGCGGGCACGGTGGCAGCGGAATGAGATACCGATCCGGGCCCATCGGGTTGATGGCGCTCAGCGCGCTGGCGCTTTCAGCCTGCAGCTATCAAGGCCCGGCCGTCGCCGGCTATCCTGGCCTGCAGCTCAAAATCATCAACTACTATGATGGCCGCGGTTGGGAGCAGGGCGCCAACTGCATCCTTCCCCAGATGGGCGCCATCACGGTCCAACGGGTGGTCGAGGATACGCCGACACGGCTCGTTCTCGATCTCCGCTACTGGTACCAGTCCGACGACTTCGGCGATCGGGACGTGTTCATCCGGCCCTTCCGCTGTCAGGGCTGGAACCAGCGGACCTTCGTGATCAACAAGAGCCCGGGCGGCCGCCTCGACGTTGTCGGGATGAGCGGGCCGCAGCGATCCTTGAAATGACCACCGTCAGCCGTCGCGAAAGGCCGCGTCCCGCACGCGCCAGATCCGCTCCGTCAGATAGGACAGGATCGTCCGCTCGCCGGTCTTGACCTCCACGTCGACGACCATGCCAGGCGCCACCTCGAGGTCCCCCGGCTTCGGCCCCAGGTGGTCGCGCTCCGTCGCGATGACGACGACATAGGATGGGGTGCCCCTCCCCGGCTCTGGTGTGACGTCCGCTGCGATCTTGGTGATGCGGCCCTCGAGCACGCCGTGGCGCAGGAAATCGAAGGTCCGGACCTTGATGGTCGCTGGCAAGCCCAGCCTGATCCTGCCGATGTCGTCATTCGCAACCCGAGCCTCGACCACCAGCCCCTCCTCGGTCGGCACCAGCTTCATCAGCGCCTCGTTGGCTCCGACGGACTGACCGGAAGACGCGACCACGAGATCCTGTACCACACCCGCCACAGGGGCTCTCACCACCAGCCCGTCGAGCAGCCCTCGCTGGCCTTCGCTCTGCTCCATAAGCCGATCGCGCTCGGCCGTCGCGTCGCTCAGCTCCGTCAGAACCTGGCTGTGCCAGTCCTTCTCGAGGCCGGCCAGCCTGCTCTGGCTTTCGGCAAGCGCAGCCTGTGCGGCTGCGAGAGCCGCCTCGGTCTTCTTGAGCTCGCCCTCGGCGTCGCCCACCTGCTGTTGCAGCTGGACGAGCTTGAGCTTCGGATAAAGCCCGCGATCGGTGAGCTGGGTCACCGCCTCGAGCTGCTGGCGCAACAATGTCGAGCCATTCCGTAGCCGGCCCAGCTCGGCGCCCGCTGTCCGCAGCTCGCTGCGGCGGGCCTCGACGGCGCGCACCAGCGTCTCGTGCTTGGCCGCATAGGCCTCGGCGCGCGCGGCCATCAGCCGCATCTCAGAGCCGACAAGATCTGGACGAGCAGCGGCCACGCCCGCCTCCAGAGGGAGTGGCGTGCCGTCCGCCTCCGCCCTCAGACGCGCCACCTCCATCTGCTTGACCTGGAGGCGCCCCTGGATCTCGGCATACTGATCCTGCCGTATCTCCGGGTCCAGGCGGACCAGCGGCTGCCCGGCGACGACACGCTGGCCCTCGCTCACGAGGATCTCGGCAACCCGGCCACCACGCGGGTGGTTGATCACCTTGACCCGTCCCGCGGGCTCGACTTGCCCAGGAGCTCTCACCACCTCGTCCACCTGGGCCCACGCCATCCAGCCGACCAGAGCCACGAGAAGCGTGGTGATGATGAGGATCAGGAATCCGGCCAGCGGTGTCGTGCGGCTCTCGATCAGCGAGTGGGCATCGTGGAATGCCCCGATGTCATCGGTCCGGGCTAGCATCGGCTTGGCCTCAGCTTACCGCGTGCAGGCCGGCTCGGCGCCGGCTCGGCTCGATGAGGCCTGCGATCTCGCCGGGGATGCCGGCCCGAAGAACGCGACCGCCCTGCAGCAGGATCGCGCGATCGCAGGCTGCGAGCACGCCGCGACGATGCGTCACCATGACGAGGGTGCGCCCGCTGCCGGCGCGCCGGAGGTTTTGGAGAAGATTGGCCTCGCTGGCTCTGTCGAGGGCGCTCGTGGCCTCGTCGAGGACGAGGACGCGCGGATTGCGTAGGAGGGCCCGGGCGATGGCGATGAGCTGGCGCTGGCCCATCGAGAGACCTGTGCCGCCAGGGCCAAGAACAGTGTCGTAGCCGTCCGGCAGCTTTTGGATGGTGTCGTGGATGCCCGCGAACTTCGCCGCCGCCACAATCCGGGGCAACGCCCGGTCGGCAGTGCCGATTCCGATATTCTCGGCGATGGTTCCAGAGAAGAGCTGGACCTCCTGCGGCACGGCACCGATCTGACTTCGATAAGCCGCCGGCGCGATCTGGCGGAGGTCGACGCCGTCCACGAGGACACGTCCCTGGCTCGGGGTCTCGAGCCCGAGGAGCAGCTTCACGAGCGTGCTCTTCCCCGAGCCCGGCGCTCCGACTATGCCCGTCATCGTGCCCGGCTCGAGCTCGAGCGAGATGGCGTCGATCGCAGGTGGCCCTGCCTCGGCATAGCGGAACGTGACGGCCTCCAAACAGAGCCTGCCGCGCAGCCGATGGGCTTCCGGGCGAGATCGAAGAGCCTCCGTGGGTGTCGCAAGCGCCGCGTCCAGGTGATGGAGGATTTCCCGCGCCTGTTGCACCTGCTGCCACGCGACGAACACCTGCCGCATCGGCGCCAGCGCACGGCCAGACAGGATGTTGGCAGCAACCAGGGCCCCAATCGAAAGATCGCCGGCAACGATCTGGCGGGCGCCGAGATAGACGATGCCCAATGCCGTCAGATGCTGGAGCGCCTGCCCGAGTGAGCCGACGAGATTGGTGAGGCTGCCCGCCCTGAAGCTCGCCCAAGCGCTGTCGACGAGGCGGCGCTCGAATCGCCGCTCCATAGCCGGCTCTAGGCCCAGCCCCTTGACGGTCAACGCCTGACCGACGGCCTCGCCCAGACAGGCCGCCTTCTGCGTTGCGGCACCGGCGGCCACCCGCCCTAGGGTCCGCTGGCGACGATGCGCCACGGCCGAGAGGAGAACAAAGAGAGGCATGGCCGCTACAGTCAGCCACGCGAGGGTCGGCGCGAGCACGACGAGTGCTCCGACAAACAGCCCGACAAAGGCGAGGTCGACAAGAAGCAGCGGCAGCTGGCCGGTCAGAAAGCTTCTGAGCTGGTCGAGCTGACGGACCCGCTCGACCAGGGCACCGCTGGCTGCACCCTCGAAGGCGCGATAAGGCAGCTGGAGAAGCCGGTGCACAACCTCGCCACCAATCGCTACGTCGAGGCGCGCTCCCGTGTGGCTGGCAACATGACCGCGCAGCGCGCGCAGCATCAGCTCGAACACGAACAGGCTGAGCATCCCGATCGCAAGAACGTCGAGTGTCTGAAGCGCGGCATGGCTGATGACGCGGTTATAGACGGTCATCATGAAAAGCGGTGTCGCGAGGGCCAGGAGATTGATCACCGCCGAAGCGAGGGCCACCTCGGCCAGCGGCCTCCAGAGCCGCCGTCTCAGCGCTCGGCGCCAGGAGGAATGCGACGCCTCGTCGGCCGGTTCCGCTGGCCGGAACAGCAGAGCCGCCCCAGCCATCCGGACGACGCTTCGCGCCGTGTGCGCGGCTGCCACCCCGCGCTTGGGCTCGACGAGCACCAGATGCCGACCGGTCCGTCCCCTCACGACCCACGCCTCGCCGGGCTTGCGCCCCAGCAGGAGGAACGGCACCGGCAACTGCTCGAGCCGCCGGCGGCTCGGGCGCTCGAGGCGGCCTCTCAGCCCAAGACGCTCGCCCATCGTCAGGAGGTCGCGGACATCGAGCTCCCCATCGATGGTGGGTCCCGCCGCCCTCAGCTCCGCCACGCTGTGGGGGCGCTCGAGAAGCCCGCAGAGGTGGTGGAACGCCAAAAGAACGAGGTGTTGCCTCTCGCCCTCGGAGTCGTGTCCGTCGTCAGGATTCGGGCCGACAGTGGAGATCGTCATCCCGCTCGCTCCTCAGGGTGGCGGCGATGACCGATGGATGGGACCCAGAACCTTTAAGACGAAATAGTCCGACGTTCAACAACCGATACGCGATTTCGCCGAATGCTCGGCACGTCAGTCGAGAGCGTAGACGAGAAACTTGAGGTAAGCCGACTCCGGCAGCGCCGGATGGACAGGATGGTCCGGACCGGCACCGGCCCGGTGGAGAAGACGAGCGCTGCGGCCGGCGGCCCGTATCCCAGCATAGGTCTCTGCCAGGAACTGCTCCTCCGCCACATTGTGGGAGCAGCAGGCGATGCAGAGAAAGCCCGCCTCCGCCACCAGCCCGGCCACGCCACGGGCGAGTTTGCGGTAGCCCTTGAGCCCGGTCGGGAGATCCTTGCGGCTGCGGACGAAGGCGGGCGGGTCTGCGATCACGAGCCCGAATCGGCGCCGCTCCTGGGTAAGGCCATCGATGGCGGCGAACGCTTCGGCCCGCTCGAAATCACAGCGATCGAGCACACCCTGACGCTCGGCGCTCTCGCGGGCGAGCGCCAGCGCCGGCTCGGCACGGTCCACGCAGAGGACGCGACGGGCACCGGCCGCAGCCGCGACCAGCCCGAAGCCGCCGCCATAGCTGTAGAGGTCCAGCACGTCCTGCCCGGCCGCCAGTCGCGCCGCGAACCGACGATTCTCCCGCTGGTCGAAGTACCAGCCCGTCTTCTGCCCACCCCCAAGGTCAGCAGCAAAGACGAGGCCATTCTCCTCGACGTCATGACGTCCGGGGGCCTCGCCCTTAGCCGTCTCGATCTCCTGGGACAGCCCCTCGAGCTCACGGACCGGGCTGTCATTCCGCAGCAGAATGACGCGCGGCCGCAGCAGGTTGTCGAGGGCGCCTACCACCTCGGCCTTGAGCGCCGCGACGCCCGCGCTGTTGAGCTGAGCGACGCAGACATCCCCGAACCGGTCTACGACAAGCCCCGGCAACGCGTCACCCTCGGCATGAGCCAACCGATAGTAGGGTTGCTCGAACAGCCGGTCGCGAACCGCCAGCGCGCGGGCAAGCCGCCGCTCGAGGAAGGCGCGGTCGACCGTGGTCTCGGTGCTCCTGGTCAAGAGCCGCGCTGCGATCAGCGAGTGCGGGTTGAACCAGGCGAGAGCCATCGCACGACCGTCCGCGGAGGCCAGCCGGACCGTCGAGCCGGGCTCGAGCGCCTTGGCGGAGCGATCCATCTGGAGCTCGTTGGAGAAAAGCCAGGGGCTACCGCCCCTGACCCGGCGGTCGTGGCCCTCGAGAATGCGGATCGTCGGATAGGACATGGCTGGGTTCCAGGGATCGTCGCTTGCGACCCCTCTAGGTCGGCGATTGCGGAAGAGCGCGCAACGGGCTTGCGGTGGCGAGCGCGTCACATGCACCAACTGCCGGGCTTCAGGCAACTCCTACGGGACGAGACGGTGACGCCCGAGGCCTGCCGCCGCCAGCCCCTGATCACGGGCCCAGCTGGCGGGCCTTCCCGCGTGTGGTGCATCGCCGCATAGGCCAGCTAGCGGGATGCGAGGCCGTTGCCTGCTCCATATCTCTAGAAGCCGATCGACCTGCGCGAGAGACCACCCGATGCACGATGGAGAGCAAGGTCCGCCGCCATCTTCGGCGACAGCGCTGTCCTATGACGGGCTCGCGCACGAGCTGCGCACGCCGCTCGCCTCGATCCGATCCATCGCCGAGATCCTGCGCGACTATCCGGATCTCGAGGCCGAGGCGCGGCAGCGCTTTCTCGCCGCCGTTCTCGTCGAGCAGGCCCGTCTCGAGCGCACCGTTGAGCGCCTGCTTGATGGAGCCTGTCTTTGGAGGCTCGCGCCCGAGGGTCAGCTCCGCTCGAACCCGGCCGGATAGGCCTCGGCGAGCCGACCCCGCAGCCTGATGGGCTCAACGCGACGAGCGAGCCCGGTCGCATCGTCAGTCTCCAGAAAGACAGCACAGAGTGTGGCTTCGGCCATGGCGGGCTCCAGCTTCTTGCTCGGCACGCTGGTCTGCCACCGCTGCATCGACAGTGCCTTGTCCATGCCGATCACGCTGTCATAGTCGCCGGTCATGCCGACGTCGGTGATGTAGCCGGTTCCGCCCATCAAAATCTGCGCATCGGCCGTCGGCACGTGTGTGTGGGTCCCGGCCACCAGCGAGACGCGTCCGTCGAGATGATGGCCGAGGGCCATCTTCTCGCTGGTCGCCTCGGCATGGAGGTCGACCAGGATGGCGTCGGCGTTGCCGCCCAGGATCCACCGCGCGAGCTCGGCGTCCAGCGCCCTGAAAGGGTCGTCCGCGAGACCCATGAAGAGCCTGCCTAGCACCTGGAGAACGATCAGGCGCTTGCCGCGCGCCGTCCGAAACTCTCCCACACCCTTCCCGGGCACCCCGGGTGCCATGTTGAGCGGCCGTATGAGCCGCGGCTCGGAACCGATGAAGCCCACCAGGTCCTTTTGGTCCCAGGCGTGGTTCCCAAGGGTCAGGAGGTCGGCGCCTGCGTCGAGGAACTCGCGCACCAGCTGCGACGTGACACCGTAGCCACCGGCTGCGTTCTCGACGTTCACAACAAGCGCGTCGAGCCCGAGGCTTCGGCGCAGGCCGGCAAGCTCCTCGAGCAGCACGGTCCGGCCGGCACGACCCACGATGTCGCCGACATAAGCGATGCGCACGCGATCAGTCTCCCCCCGGACCGACGCGCGCGAATCGCGTCACCCGGGCCTCAGTCACAAGAAGGTCGAGCGCCACATCGGTGGGCTCGACCGGCACACGCTCAACGCGCTGCAGGTCGAATGCAAGGCCGACGGTGATAAACGAGACCCCCCGGTCGACGAGGCCAGCCAGCGTCCTGTCATAGAACCCCGCCCCGTAGCCCAGCCGATGACCGCGCGCATCAACCGCCAGAAGAGGTGTAACGACCAGTGCCGGATCGGCGACTGGGGCATCGGCCGATGGCTCGGACAGACCAAACCTGCCGGCCAACAACGGCTGCCCCGGGGCCCACAAGTGCAGAGCCAAAGGCTGACCCGGCGCGACGACGCGCGGCAGCAGGATCACGCGGCCGCGACAGGCTAGCTCCGCGATCAGACTTGCAGTGTCCAGCTCGTCGGCGAGTGAATGAAAACACGCCACCGGCCCATCGGGCAGTGAAGGCAGCAGACCGAGAAGCCGGCTCGTCGCAGAGGCACTCCGCCTCGCCCGCTCCTCGACGCTCAGGGCGCGCCGCAAGGCCTGCACATGCCGGCGCAGAGCTGCCTTCTCAAGGGCGACGGTCAATGAGAGCTCATGAGCAAAATGCTACGAAGCGGCGGCGCCACCATGGCCGGTGACGTCCAATTCATCCCTGGGGCCTGCTCAGCAGGTGGGCGCCATGTACCGTGACCAGGGCCACGGCAGGGACAGCTCCCATTGGAACGAATTAGGCCCAGAGCGTTAACGGACGCTAAGCGCACCTAGCAGCAACCGCCGTCGTGGTAGTTAGGTCTTCTCCAGCTCGGCCGCAAGCTGCTCCAGGCGTTCTGCCACACGCTCTACCGCCCGGGCCGTATCGTCCTGCCCGGCACCGCCTGCCCTGTCGCCCTTCAAACGGAGCTGCTGGATCTCCTGATAGGCGTCGAACAGCTCGTCCGCGAGCAGGAGGCTCGTCAAAAGAAGAATGCGCGGCTCCGTGAGCTGCGGTGACCGACGAGCTATGTCGCCGGCCTTGTCGTCGACATAGCTCGCGAGCTTCTTAAGGCGGGGCTCCTCGCCCTCGTCGCATTGCACCTGATGCCGGCGACCGGCGATACCGACCTCGAGCGTGGGCATGGCTCAGGCTCCCATGAGGTCCTCGAGGTCGCCGATTGCAACGTCGAGGCGATCACCGACCGTCGATGCGGTCTCGGCCAGACGGTCGTGGCGTTGTCGAAGCGCCTGCAGCTCCCGCTGCAGGCGATCGCACTCGGCACGCAACAGCTCACAGTCCCGATCGAGGGTCTGGTGAAGCTGCTGAAGACGAGCGTGGTCAGCCACAAGACGGTCGATCTTTGCGGCGGTCGCCGCCTGCAACCTGTCCAGCGCCACTGTCAGCCGCCGCTCGGCTGCCTCGTATCCTGACATGCGACCGACAACCGTCCCGCTAGCGGGTTGAATTGACGCACCTTCTTGCACCCTGGGGCGACGTCGTCAACCATGCCGCTCCCGCTTGGCCGTGTCTCACCCGATAGAGACAGTTGATTTTTACGGGACTCCCGCCAGTCTCCCGTGCGATTCTCCGTTGAGCGGAGGTTCGCGCGACGACCTCCATGTTCCACGATGACGAACGAATTGGGCCATTTCATGAGCCGAGCGGTCACGCCTCTTGACCTCGCCACCACCATCCGCGTGCTCACGATGGACGCCGTGGAGAAGGTCGGATCAGGCCACCCCGGGATGCCGATGGGCATGGCGGATGTAGCGACAGTGCTGTTCACTCGCCATCTCCGCTTCGACCCGAAGGCGCCCCGGTGGCCCAACCGGGATCGCTACGTACAGTCGGCCGGGCACGGGTCGATGCTGATCTACTCGCTTCTCTATCTCACCGGCTATGATGGCATGCCGCTCGAGCAGCTCGAGCGCTATCGCGTGCTTGGCTCGAAGACGCCCGCACATCCCGAGCATGGGCATACCGAGGGTGTGGAGACGACGACCGGACCGCTAGGTCAGGGCATCGCGACCGCGGTCGGCATGGCGATAGCCGAGCAGCTCCTCGAGGCCCGCTGGGGGACCGAGCTCGTCGACCATCATACTTACGTCATCGCGGGGGATGGCGACCTGATGGAAGGCGTCAGCCACGAGGCTGCGGCGCTGGCCGGCCATCTGCGCCTGCGCAAGCTGATCGTCCTCTACGATGACAACCACGTCTCGATCGATGGGCCGACCACGCTCGCCTATTCCGACGACGTCGTCGAGCGGTTCCGTGCCTATGGCTGGGAAGCCGAGCGCGTCGACGGCCACGATCCTGACGCCGTCGACGCGGCGATAGGCCGAGCCAAGGCTGCCTCCCGCCCGTCGCTGATCGCATGCCGCACCACGATAGGCAAAGGGGCCCCCAAGAAGGGCGGCACCGCGGCGGCGCACGGCTCGGCTCTGGGCGCGGCCGAGGTGGCTGCAGCGCGCGAGGCCTTCGGCTGGACCTCTCCGCCCTTCGTCATTCCGGATGACATCCTGGCCGAGTGGCGACGCCTCGGAAGCAGGGGTGCCCCGCTCCGCGAGGCCTGGGAAAACCAGCTCGCAGCACTCCCGGGCGACCGACAGGCGGCATTCGAGAGCTCGCTGGCTGGGAAGCTGCCCTCGGACCTCGTCGCGCGCGTGAACGACCTCAAGGCGCGCCTGTCGCAGGAGAAGCCCGAGGTCGCGACCCGCAAGTCGAGCGAGATGGCTCTCGAGGTTCTGGTGGATGCGATCCCGGAGATGATCGGCGGCTCGGCCGATCTGACGGGCTCCAACAACACCAAGACCAAAGGAATGGCCGAGGTTGGCCCGGGCTCGTTCGCCGGCCGCTACATCCACTACGGCGTGCGTGAGCACGGCATGATGGCGGCAATGAACGGCATGGCCCTGCATGGCGGCGTCATCCCGTACGGCGGCACCTTCCTTGTCTTCACAGACTATTGCCGCCCATCCATTCGCCTCGCGGCGCTCATGGAGCAGCGCGTGATTCTCGTGGGAACGCACAACTCGATCGGCCTCGGTGAGGATGGCCCAACCCACCAGCCTGTCGAGCATCTTGCCTCGCTTCGCGCTATGCCAAACCTCCTCGTGTTTCGGCCGGCGGACGCCGTCGAGACGGCGGAGTGCTGGCTGGCCGCGCTCGAGAGCCGCCACGCGCCTTCTGTCATGGCGCTCAGCCGGCAGAACCTTCCTACGGTGCGGACGACCCATACCGACGAGAATCTGTCCGCACGAGGCGGCTATGTGCTGGCCGAGGCGGACGGTAATCGGCAGGCCACGATCCTAGCCACCGGCTCGGAGGTAGTCGTCGCCATCGCCGCACGCGACCAGCTGCAGGGTGCGGGGATCGCCACGGCCGTCGTCTCGCTCCCCTGCTTCGAGCTGTTCGACCGACAGCCCGCGAGCTATCGGGCAAGCGTGCTGGGCCAAGCACCGCGCGTCGCCGTCGAGGCGGCCAGCCCCTTCGGGTGGACACGCTACGTGGCGAGCGAGGACGACGTCATCGGGATGCGGAGCTTCGGTGCCAGCGGTGCCGATAAGGTCTTGTACAAGCATTTCGGCATCACCGCCGAGGCGGTCGCCGAACGGGTGAAGCGCTGCCTGGCCAGCTGAGAGGAGGGAGAATCTAGGTGACGGTGAGCATCGCCATCAATGGCTTCGGACGTATCGGTCGCAACGTGTTGCGCGCGATCGTGGAGAGCGGGCGCGACGACATCAAGGTGGTAGCCGTCAACGATCTCGCGCCGCCGGCCACCAATGCCCACCTGTTCCGCTACGACAGCGTGCATGGGCGGTTTCACGGCAATGTCCAGCTCGAGGGCGACGTCATGGACGTCGGCACCGGGCCGATAAAGGTGATCGCCGAGAAGGACCTGACCAAGCTGCCCTGGGGCGCGCTCGGGGTCGATCTCGTCCTCGAGTGCACAGGCGTGTTCACCAAGCGCGAGACGGCCGGTAGGCATCTGGAGGCGGGCGCGGGCAAGGTGCTCATCTCCGCCCCCGGCGACGGCGTCGACCTCACGGTGGTCTACGGCGTGAACCACACGAGCCTGAAGCCCGAGCACAAGGTCGTATCGAACGCGTCCTGCACGACCAACTGCCTGGCACCCGTCGCCAAGGTCCTGAACGACGGCCTCGGCATCGAGCGGGGCCATATGACGACCATCCACTCCTATACGAACGACCAGCATCTGCTCGATGTCTTCCACAAGGACCTGCATCGGGCGCGGGCCGCCGCGTGCTCGATGATTCCGACCTCGACCGGTGCCGCCAAGGCTGTCGGCCTCGTGCTGCCGGAGCTCAAAGGCCGGCTCGACGGGGTCGCGATCCGGGTGCCGACACCCAACGTCTCGCTAGTCGATCTGACCTTCGTGCCGAAGCGTGAGACGACGGTGGAGGAGGTTAACGGCCTGATCAAGGCGGCGGCGGACGGCCCGTTGAAGGGTGTCCTCGCCTACCACACGGAGCCGCTCGTCTCGGTGGACTTCAACCACCAGCCGGCCAGCTCGACTGTCGATCTCAGCGCCACCAAGGCCCTGGAAGGCAAGCTCGTCCGCGTTGCATCCTGGTATGACAACGAGTGGGGCTTCAGCAACCGCATGTGCGACACTGCAGCGCTCATGGGTCGCCTCTGAGACCCAGGTTTCGGCTTCCTAGAGTGCGCGCCCGGCTGCTGACGGTCAGTGGTCGGGCGCGCTCGATCGCAGATCTGCTGAGGCCTTAGACCTTGCTGCGCCGCCGCCACACCTAGCGATCGCGCTCGAAGAACTCTTTCCCGCAATCCGAACGTCATACTGCTACCGCGGGCTTGTCACGATCGGGCTCTAGAGCCCGGCTCGTGATGCAAGCGCAGATCCAAGACCTCGCCTCACCTGCCCCGGCGCTCCGTCCGATGATCGCACGTCGTCGTGACCCGGAGCGCTGGCGTCGGCCCGTGAGCTTCACGCCCCCGGCCGGCACGACCGACACCCTCATCATCTCCGATGTTCATCTGGGCCTCCGCTCGAGCAGGCCGGCACACTTGCTGGCCACGCTCCGTGCTTGGCGGTTCCGGCGTCTCGTGCTGCTGGGGGATATCTTCCACGATGACGGCCTGCGGCGCTTCTGTTCCGACAGCTGGGCGCTTTTGGCCTTCATCCGCCAGCTCGCGAGCCAGGGCACGACCGATGTGGTCTGGCTGAACGGCAACCATGACCGCCATCTGGCGCCCTTAGTCGCCAAGCTGATCGGCATCGAGGTCCGTGAGAGCTTCCGCTGGTCGATGATGGGCCAGCACTATCTCGCGGTCCACGGCGACCGCTTTGATCGCTTCATCTCGAAGCACCAGACGCTCGGCCATTGGATCGGCTGCCTGTACGCGTTCTGCCAGCATCGGCTGTCGCGTGACGGCGAATGGCCGAAGCGACTGGACCGCCTGCACAACCGCTGGACGGACCTGAGCGACAAGGTCGCGCAAGGCGCCGTGGCCTTCGCCGCCGATCAGGGGGCCGACGTCATCGTCTGCGGCCACACCCATGCACCGCTGGAGCGCCGCTTCGCGGCATCCGGCCTGGGCCGTCCGGCGGTGACCTACGTCAACGCCGGCTCCTGGGTCGACAGTCCTGCGAGCTTTCTCACGGTCGACGCCATGGGCGTGCGCATCAACCACTGCCCCTGATCCACCTTCCCAGTAGGAGCACTCGATGGCCAAGTCGCTTGTTCGGGAGGCCGCTCGGACGCACCGGCTCACCTCCGGCCGAGGCCTTCTCGAGCATCTGTTCGCCAAGGCCTTCGAGGGGTTGGTTTACGCCCAGATCTGGGAGGATCCCCGGGTCGACCTCGCGGCGCTCGAGGTCGACAGCACCACGCGGCTGCTGACGATCGCCTCGGGCGGCTGCAACGCAATGAGCTATCTGATGGCCGATCCGGCCCGTGTGGTGGCGGTCGATCTGAACCCGGCTCACATTGCGCTCCTTCGGCTCAAGCTCGCAGCCGCGCGCCACCTCGATGGCCACGAGGACTTCTTCGGCCTGTTCGGCGCCGGCAGCGGCGCTCGCAACGGCGCGACCTACACCGCCCTGCGCACCCACCTCGATGACACCACCCGGGCATACTGGGATGGCCGCAACTTTCGGGGTCGGCGGCGCTTCACCTACCTACAGAACGACCTCTACAGCCACGGTCTGCTCGGTCGATGCATCGCGGCAGGCCATCTCGTCGCCCGACTTCACGGGCGCCGCGTGGAGCGTCTGCTGGACGCTCGGAGCATCGAGGATCAGCGGCGGCTGTTCGACGAGGTCATAGCACCCATCTTCGACAACCCGTTGGTCAGAGCGGCCGCGCGCCTGCCCGTCTCCTACTTCGGGCTGGGCATCCCGCCCGCTCAGTTCGACGCCCTTCAGGTCGACGCCTCCGGTAGCCTCGCCACGCTGGTGCGAGCCCGCGTCGAGCGGCTCGCATGCGACTTCCCCTTCGAGGACAACTATTTTGCCTGGCAAGCGTTCGGCCGTGGCTACGATCCGGCCCGGCGCTCCCTTCCCCCCTATCTGGAACCGGCCAGCTTCCCGGCCCTCAAGGCCCGCGCTCACAAGGTCGAGCCGTGCCTGGCGTCGGTCACGGACCAGCTGGCGCTGGAGCCGGCCAACGCTCTCGACGCCTTCGTGCTCCTGGATGCGCAGGACTGGATGAACGCTCATCAGCTGCGCGACCTCTGGAGTCAGATCAACCGCACGGCTGCCCCCGGCGCACGCGTGATCTTCCGCACTGCCGGCGAGTCGTCGCCTCTGCCGGCCATGCTGGCCCCCGATCTTCTGGCACCGTGGCGCTACGAGGCAGCCCGCTCGCGTGAGCTTCACGCCCAGGACCGCTCCGCGATCTATGGCGGCTTCCACCTCTACCGTCGCGTCCGCGCATGACGGTCGCCGCCACATCCTCGGATGCCCGCGTCCGCATGGAGCGGATGTATCGGCCGCAGAAGCTGATCTATGACCTGACGCGGAAATACTACCTGATCGGGCGGGATCTCCTGGTCGACGGTCTGGATGCCCGCCCCTGCCAGCGGCTGGTCGACATCGGCTGCGGCACTGGCCGCAACCTCGACCTCGTTGCCCGGCGCTATCCCGGTGTCCAGCTTTTCGGCATTGACGCCGCCGAGGCCATGCTCGAGCTCTCGCGCGACCGGCTTGGCCGTCGCGTCGAGCTCAGGCGGGCTCTCGCCGAGGAGCTCGATGCCCGCGGCCTTTTCGCGCTCGATGACGGCTTCGATCACGCCGTCTTCTCCTATGCGCTCTCGATGATGGACGATCCCGTCGCCGCGATCGAGCGAGCGCTCGACCAGCTCGTGCCGGGCGGCCGCCTCCATGTCGTGGACTTCGGCGACATGGAGGGCCTGTCGGCTCCGGCACGCCAACTCATGCGCGCCTGGCTCGCGCGGTTCGGTGTCCATCATCGTCCTGCCGTCCGTGCGACGCTGGCCTCGTTGGCAGATCGCGGCTGCGGCAGGCTCGAGACCCGGCACCTGCTCGGTGGCTACGCCTTGCTCCTGCGGTTCACAAAGCCGGCCTGATCGGCTTTTTTCGCGCTCGGTCCGCCACAGAGCTTGCATCCCTCGGGCGCCGGCACTGAGATGGAGGAAAGCGACCGACGAGCGGAAGTCAGTTCCGCATGGGCGGAGATGAGCGCGCCATGACATCATTCAGAACCATCGACGAGATCGAGCCCAAGGCCAAACGGGTGCTGGTCAGGGTCGACTTCAACGTGCCCATGCAGGACGGCAAGGTGACGGACGCGACCCGGATCGAGCGCGCGGCCGGCACGCTGAAGGAGCTGGCGGGCAAAGGAGCGCGGGTCGTCGTGCTGTCGCATTTCGGGCGACCGAAGGGCAAGGTCGAGAGCTCGATGAGCCTGCGCCCGATCGCCGACGCTTTGAAGGCGGTGCTGGGCGACACACCGGTCGCCTTCGCCGAGGACTGTGTCGGCGAGCCGGCACGAAAGGCGGTTGACGCCCTGGGCGACGGCCAGATCGTCCTCCTCGAGAATCTGCGCTTCCACAAAGGCGAGGAGGGTAACGATCCAGCCTTTGCGGGCGAGCTCGCCAGCCTTGGCGAGCTCTATGTGAACGATGCCTTCTCCTGCTCGCATCGCGCCCACGCCTCGGTGGTGGGCGTGGCCGAGCTGCTGCCCGCCTATGCCGGCCGCCTGATGCAGGCCGAGCTCCAGGCGCTCGAGACGGCGGTTGGCGGCTCGGCCAGGCCCGCTGCCGCGCTGATCGGCGGCGCCAAGGTCTCGAGCAAGCTCGAGGTCCTGGGCCATCTGCTCGATCGGGTCGACGCCCTGATCATCGGCGGCGGCATGGCCAACACCTTCCTGCATGCCGAAGGGCTCCAGGTCGGCAAGTCGCTGAATGAGCCAGACCTCGCCGAACAGGCAAGAGCGATCGTCGCCAAGGCGAACGAGAAGGACGTCGACCTCGTGCTCCCGATCGACGCCTCTGTGGCGTCCAAGCTCGAGGCCAACGTCGCCTCGCGTACCGTCGATATCGAGGGCGTTGGCCCAGCCGAGATGATCCTCGACGTCGGCCCCAAGACGGTCGAGGACGTGATTGCCAAGCTGCAGGGCTGCAAGACACTGCTCTGGAATGGGCCCCTCGGCGCGTTCGAGGTACCGCCCTTCGACAAGGGGACGGTAGCCGTCGCCCAGGCCGCAGCCAGGCTTACCAAGAGCGGAAGGCTCACGACTGTGGCAGGCGGTGGCGATACCGTGGCCGCGCTGCATCATGCAGGTGTTCTCGAGTCGTTCTCCTACGTCTCGACGGCCGGAGGCGCCTTCCTCGAATGGCTGGAGGGCAAGGAGCTGCCGGGCGTCGCAGCGCTGCGCCCGCGCTGAGCGAGGTCTCGGTCGTCGTTCGCAGCCTCGTCGAGGCGAAGGCTGCGCTGGATGCCGCGGCGGAGCTGGGTCTGGGGCTCCGCCTCGTCAGCGACACGGACATCGCCGCTCTCGCGGGCCCGGCGTTCATTCAGTCCTTGAGCGAGCTCGTTCGGAAAGAGATCATCGTCGACTGCGGTAAGGACGCCGGTCTCGCCCTGAGCGCCATGCGCGTTGGCTGTCGGCGGCTTCTCTTCTCGGGCAGTTCTGAGGCCCATGCCCGTCTCGCCGACATCGCCGGCCAGCTCGGCGGCGAGGTGAAGCAGGTGACGGAGACACCCGTCGTCCCGGCGATGCCCCTTCGGACCTTGCAGCAACGGCTCGCTGAGGTGGCGGGTAGGGCTCCGGCGACTATCTCCGCGGACAGAGCCCGTGTAGAACGAGCGCCGGCTGTCCGTTGCGGAAGAGTTAGAGGAGAAGATCGGGCGATGCAGGTAACCGCCAAGGTCAAGGAGATTCTTTCCTGGTACGAAGGAGAGAATCCGGGCGTGAAGACCAACCTCGTCCGGCTGCTGATGAATGGCCGCCTCGCCGGCAGCGGCAAGCTCGTCATCCTGCCGGTCGATCAAGGCTACGAGCACGGTCCTGCCCGGAGCTTCGCGCCGAACCCGGCCGCCTACGACCCCCATTACCTCTATGAGTTGGCGCTTGAGGCGGGCCTCTCCGGCTATGCCGCCCCGCTCGGTCCACTCGAGCAGGGCGCCGACACTTTCGCGGGCCAGGTGCCGCTGATCCTCAAGCTCAACAGCGCGAACAGTCTGGCCGCCGGCAAGCCGGATCAAGCGGTCACCGCGTCGGTCTCCGACGCGCTGCGCCTGGGCTGCGTCGGCGTCGGCTTCACGATGTATCCGGGCGCCGACGCCTGCTACGACCAGATGGAGGAGCTGCGCGAGATCACGCGCGAGGCAAAGAGCAAGGGTCTCTGCGTGGTGGTCTGGAGCTATCCGCGCGGCGGCAAGGTCTCGAAGGAAGGCGAGACGGCCCTCGATATCGTGGCGTATGCAGCGCACATGGCGGCCCTGATGGGCGCCACCATCATCAAGGTGAAGCCGCCTGCCGATCGCATCGACCTCGACGCGGCCAAATCCACCTACGAGAAGGCGAGGATCCCGAGCGAGACGCTCAAGGAGCGGATCGCCCACATCATGCAATGTGCCTTCAACGGCAAGCGGATCGTGGTGTTCTCCGGCGGCGAGGCCAAGGGCACAGAGGGCATTCTCGAGGAGATCAAGCAGATCCGCGACGGGGGCGGCTCGGGTTCCATCATCGGCCGCAACAGCTTCCAGCGCGCCAAGCCGGATGCGCTCTCACTCCTGGACGAGGTGATCAAAATCTACCTCGCCTCCGCGTGACGACGGACGAGAACGGGCCGTGGGTCGAGCCTGACGAGGTCGGTGTCCGGCTTCTTCTGTTCGGCCCGGCGGAGGGCGACGCCGACCTCGTGACCCGAGCGTGTGAAGGCGGCGCTCGCCACAGGCTTGGTCGCGGCCTTCGTCGCTGACGAGGCCATGCCCGATGAGCTGGCGACGACGCTGCATGGCCTCTGTCGCGATCACGAGGTGGCGTTCCTGCTTCGTGGCCAGCCCGTCGGCGTGATCGAGCGTGGGGCCGACGGGGTGCATCTCGACACTCCCGAGATGCTCCTCTCAGCGCGCCGTCTCCTGGGTCTCGAGCGACTGATCGGTGTCGCATGCGACCTGTCGCGGCATGTGGCGATGGTTGCCGGCGACGAAGGCGCCGACTATGTGACCTTCGGCTCGCCCGACCGTGCCGATCCTGTCGATGAGCTAGCGGAGCTGGTTGGCTGGTGGAGCGAGCTGTTCGTGGTCCCCGTCGCCACCTTTGTCTCCACCCTCCCCGGAGCAGCGGACAAGCTGGTTGCCGCGGGTGCCGATTTCCTGGCAATCGGCAGCAGCCTGTTTGAGGCGGGCCAGGAGGCGGAGATCCGCTTCCAGGAGATCGTCTCGGCCGCAGGCCGGGCCGGGAGCGGCAGGAACCGCGACTGAGGCGCATTCTGGAGCATATCTCGCGGAGCGACAGCGCCCGGCGCGAAGCGAGCCGATTGGTCGATCATGCCACGCTATTCAGCCAACCTCACTGTCATGGTGCGGGCCGCCCGTGCGGCCGCGCGCCTTCTCGTGCGTGACTTCAACGAGGTCGAGCAGCTTCAGGTCTCGATCAAGGGACCCGGCGACTTCGTGTCCGCAGCGGACCACCGTGCCGAGCAGGTCATTCGTGAGGAGCTTGTCCGAGCGCGCCCCGGCTACGGCCTCCTGCTCGAGGAGTCCGGCATCGTGGCAGGCGATTCGCCGCACAACCGATTCCTCGTCGATCCGCTCGATGGGACGACGAACTTCCTCCATGCCCTGCCGCAGTGGGCGATCTCGATCGCCCTCGAGCAGCATGGGGAGGTGACCGCCGCGCTCATCTACGATCCCATCAAGGAGGAGCTCTTCACGGCCGAGAAGGGCAACGGCGCCTTCCTCAACGACAGACGCCTACGCGTATCCCGCCGCTCCGACATGGCCTCGGCGCTGATCGGCTGTGGCCTTCCCGTGCAAGACTGGAAGGCTAGATCGATGGGCTTTGCCCGCCAGCTCGAGCTGGTGGCCGACCAGGCTGGCGGGCTCCGTCGTCTCGGCGCCTGCGCCCTCGATCTCGCCTACATAGCTGCAGGTCGTCAGGACGGCTTTTGGGAGTACGGCGTCAAGCCCTGGGATTATGCCGCCGGCATGCTCCTGGTGCGTGAAGCTGGTGGTCGCTTCGGCCGCCTTGAGGGCGACGACGAGGTCTGGGCCGAGGGCACGATCGTCGCCGGCAATCCCGAGATCTACGAGAAGCTCCGAACCATCCTGGCCGCCGAGAGGGAGTCCGCAGGCCGGTAGCGCATCAGCGCTACAGGATCTCCGTCTCCACGAAGGCGATCTCGAAATCGTTCCGGTTGATGACGTCGTGCTCCACACCAGCCTTGCGGAAGTACGGCACGCCAACCTGGAGCTCCGCCTGGGTCTCGCTGCCATCCCCATGGGCAATGGTCAGATGGGCGGTCGTGAGCGGTACCACCACATAGTCGAGCTCGTGCCGGTGCCAGCCGGTGGCGGCGCCGGGCGGGAAGCGCCACTCGGTCACACGCACCCGATCATTGTCGATGAAGACCGTGGGTATCGCCTTGCCGCTCATCGTCCCTCCGGAAACCGTGCCAATCGTCTCATTCGTCCGCCACCGCCATACGAGGGCGGACCGCTCGCATACGACGAGGATGCTCTGGTCCTCGAAGGATACCGCAGCTCACCCCCTGACCGCACTCGCCAAGAGGCCGCGGGGCCACGCGTACGGCGGGCCGGATCGTGGTGGGCGCATGCCAGCCTGCCACCGAGACCCTGAAACCGTAGTGGCTTGCAGGCGCACGTTCGTCTGGCAGGCCAAATTGCCGTAAATCGGCCCGCCGCCGAGGTGCAGCTCATTGACCCCTGCGCCGGCCCGGTCCAGGTTGATGCTACCGAGCATATCGGATGAAAAAGGGAGGAAGCCATGCGGCGTAGCATGGCCTCGACGCTCGTGGCGCTGGTGCTGGCTCCAGGGGCCCTCGTTCGCGCGGAGCCCGGCTGGCAAGAGGATCTGTCGGCACAGGCGCAGCTCACGCTGGGCTGCACCGTGGCATTCCTCAGTCACGTCGTTGATCGAGAGGTTCACGGCATCCCGCTTGTGATGGCCAAGGTCCACTGCGAGGACAAGCGCGTCTTCGACGCCTCCCGGGGCGACGTCAGCCTGCCTTTCGACTTCAGGCCTTGCCAGGATCGGAACGAAGGCCAGGCTTGCTGAGAGAGGCTACTGCAATCGACGGGCCAGAAAGGCCGCAGTCTCGTCGATGAACCCGCGAGCCGCCGAGAGCCGGCGGCTCATGCCAAAGCACGCATGCGTCACGCCGCGCCACAAGCGAAAGTCGTGGTCGACGCCCGCGTCCACCAAGCGACGCGCCAAGCGCTCACTGTCGTCACGCAGCGGATCGAGCTCGGCCGCCGAGACGTAGAGCGGCGGCAGTCCTCGAAGGTCCGCATTGAGAGGCGCAGCCAGGGGGTCACCGCGTTTTGCCGGATCCTTCACGTAGTGGTCCCAGAACCACTCCATGACTGCGGTGGAAAGGCCATAGCGACCATCGCCGAAGGCGACGTGCGAGGCGCTCTCATTGTCGGCAGAGAAGGCGCCGTAGACCAGAGCGGCGGCGCGGACCAAGGGCTCGCGCTGATCGCGCAGCGAGATGCAGGTGGCGAGAGCGAGATTGGCTCCTGCCGAATCGCCGGCCAGGGCCAAGCGCTCGGGGTCGACACCCTCGGCCGCCCCGTGCTCGGCCAGCCATCTGATCGCCGCCAAACAGTCCTCGAGGCCGTCTGGGTAGGGATGCTCGGGCGCCAGACCATAGTCGACGCTCGCTACCGTGAACCCACCGGCAAGAGCCAGGCGACGGCAGATGCCGTCGTGCGTGTCCAACGAGCAGATCACCCAGCCACCACCGTGGATGTAGAGCACACAGGGGAGACGCCCCGCGCCAGCCTGGGGTGTGTAGAGCCGCAGGCGAAGTCGTCCTCGAGGGCCTGCGATCGTCAGCATGCGGACGTCGTGGAGCGTGGGGGGATCCTCGTTCCAATAGGCATTGCGGACCTCGGCCTCGGCCCGGGCATCGGCGGGCGTCATGCTCTCGTATGGCTCGAGCTGACGTTCAGCCAGCTCCGCCAGGATGCTGGCCATCTCCGGATCGAGCTCAGGCATGCTCCTTGTCCCCCATCTTCGTCCGCCCGTCTTTCCGCGCAGCGGGCGCGACCGTCAAGCGGATGCCAGGGCCTCCCTAACGATCCGCTCAGCCTCATTGACGACCAAAGAGATGTGACCAGCGGCGGGCACGATCTCCACGCGCGAGTCCGGCAGGCGCTCGCCGTACCAAAGCGCATGCTTCGCCGGCACGACGCGGTCGGCGGCTCCGTGGAGCACGAGCGAGGGCACACTGACCGCGCGCGGGTTCGCATCCCATGGTCGGGTGAGCAGCATGATGTCGCTGAGTGCACCCGAAACGCCGCGACGTGTGCCCTCGCGGAGCGAGGCAACGAGAGCCCGCGCGACCTTCGCCCGGTCAACCTCCGGTGCGAACGACCGCTCCTCGCCCCTGAGCATCATATGGACCATGCGAAGATCGAGGCCGTGGTGGCGCGCATTGCGGAAGAGACGGGGCATCACCGCCCGGATGATCGCCACATGCCGGCGCAGCCGTCTGAAGGCACGGATGCTGCCTCCCCCCTCGCGAATGATCCGCTTGTTGGCCACCGCTCCCGCGAGAATGCATCGATGCACGCGCTCGCCCAGCACCACGGCGGCACCGATCGCGAAGGGGCCACCGGCGGAGACACCGACGATGCTGCAGCGCTCGATTCCCAGATCGTCCAGGAGCTCCTTGAGATCCCGGCCGAAGCCCAGCAGGCTCGGCTCCGCCGGCAGCGCGGTGCCGCCATAGCCCGGCCGGTCTGGAGCAACGATGTTGACGTCAGCCGGCAAGCCCGCCAGAGGCTCGAGCCGACTGCCTAGAAATCCGTGGAGATAGACGATTGGCAGAGCGCCACGCCTGCCATACTCCGCACACACCATACGCCGGCCGTCAGAGAGACTGATGCGATGCTGGGTGAAGCCTTCCTGGGCGACCTCGTCCCCTTCGATCATACCTCTCCCTTCCTGTACGCGGAGAACAGCCCTTCCACGCGAGGCTCTGATACCAATCGCGGGATGACAATAGCGGCTCGCGGCCGGCAGACGAGCCGCTCGCGGCGATGTGACATCCTCGGTAGCGCCGATCCGACCGGTCTCGCCCGCACCGCTTGTTGCCTGGACAGCCCTCCTCTGCGCGTCCAACATTGCGAAAAATCAACGGCGTAACTCGGCGGAGGATCGGAGAGATGGTCGAGGCTGCGAAGCTCCTGGTCGGTAAAGGCGAGGTCCCGCAGTATCTCCACCTCCCGCTGGCCAATCGACACGGTCTGGTCGCCGGCGCTACGGGCACCGGCAAGACAATCACGCTTCAGGTCCTCGCGGAAGGCCTGTCACGAGCGGGCGTCCCGGTCTTCTGTGCCGACGTCAAGGGCGACCTCGCCGGTGTCAGCCAGCCGGGCGAGAGCAACCCCAAGATCGAGGACAGGGCGCGAAGCCTCGGGGCCCAGGATTTCGCCTACGAGGCCGCGCCGGTGATCTTCTGGGATCTCCTGGGCGAGCAGGGTCAGCCGATCCGGGCAACGGTAGCGGAGATGGGTCCGCTGCTCCTCGCGAGGCTCCTCGATCTCAATGACACGCAGGAAGGCGTGCTCAACATCGCTTTCGCGCTCGCCGACAGCGAAGGCCTGCTCCTTCTTGACCTGAAGGACCTGCGGGCGATCCTGGCCCATCTGGCGGAGCGTGCCGATGAGCTGACGACGACCTACGGAAATGTGAGCAAGGCTAGCGTGGGCGCCATCCAACGCCGGCTCCTGGTTCTCGAGCAGGAGGGCGCCGACCGGTTCTTTGGCGAGCCGGCTCTCGAGCTTACCGACCTGATGCTCACCACGCCCGATGGCCGGGGCGCGGTGAACGTCCTGGCCGCCGACAAGCTCATGACCTCGCCACGGCTCTACGCCACCTTCCTGCTTTGGCTGCTCTCGGAGCTGTTCGAGGAGCTGCCGGAGGTCGGCGACCTGCCAAAGCCGAAGCTCGTGTTCTTCTTCGACGAGGCCCATCTGCTGTTCAAGGATGCCCCAAAGGCCCTGGTCGAGAAGGTTGAGCAGGTCGTCCGCCTCATCCGCTCGAAGGGCGTGGGCGTCTACTTCGTCACGCAGAACCCGTTGGACGTGCCGCCGACAGTGCTGGGACAGCTGGGCAATCGCGTGCAGCATGCGCTGCGGGCCTTCACGCCAATCGAGCAGAAGGCGGTCCGCGCCGCTGCCGAGACGTTCCGCGCCAATCCCAAGTTCAAGACCGAGGAGGCCATCACCCAGCTCGGCGTCGGCGAAGCGCTCGTCTCCGTGCTCGAGCCGGGGGGCACGCCAAGCGTCGTCGATCGCGCCAAGATCTGCCCACCACGCTCGCGCATGGGTGCCATCACCCCGGACGAGCGAAAGCATGTCCAGGCGCTCAGCCCGCTCGCCGGCAAGTATGACGAGACCGTTGATCGCGAATCCGCCTATGAGCTGCTGCAAGGCCGCGCCACCACTGTCGCCGAGGAGCCGGCGCCGAGCTCGCCCTGGGGCACGGCTCCCACGTCGGTGAGCAGCAGCGATCCCTGGGGTGGCGCAACGCGGCCCTCGGCACGCCGGATCGGTGGCGGCGCTGTGCGCCAGCGGGAACCCGCGCCACCTCCCCCGCCGACCCGTCGGCGCGTCACGGCTGCTCCTTCGAGTGGGGGCCTTCTCTCTGACATCCTGACCGGCGGCGGGGGACGTCGTCAGGGGCTGGCCGAGTCCCTCGCCAAGTCCATCACACGGAGCGTCGGCAGCCAGGTCGGAAGGCAGGTGGGCAATGCCGTCGTCCGCGGCATCCTGGGCTCCATCCTCAAGCGCTAGAGTGAGCCGTCTCCGGCGCGCCGGAGACCGGGCCGCTCAAGCATGTCCCATCAGGATGCCAGTCAGGAAGACGAGGAAGCCGCCGACGACGACCTGAAAGGCCGCGGACAGGAACGGCGTGTCCATGTATCGCGCCCTCACCCAGGCGATGATCCAGAGCTCGATCACCACCACAATGACGGCGATCGTCGTGGCCAGTCGGAAGTCCGCGATGAGGTAGGGGAGCGTGTGGCCAACGCCGCCAAGTGCCGTCATCATCCCGCAAATGATCCCGCGCAAAAGCGGCTGCCCGCGACCGGTAAGGCTTCCGTCGTCCGAGAGCGCCTCGGCAAAGCCCATGCTGATACCGGCACCGATCGACGCGGCAATGCCGACGACGAAGGCATCCCAGCTGTTGCCCGTGGCGAACGCCGCGGCGAATACCGGGGCCAAGGTGCTGACCGAGCCGTCCATGAGCCCGGCGAGCCCGGGCTGGACGATCTGCAGCAGGAAGGTCCGGCGCTGCGTCTCCGCCTCCTGGTCCCGGACGCTGGCCGGCACCAGCTTGCGCTCAAGGCGCTCGGCGAGCTGGACGTGGGTGCTCTCCGCCTCGGCCAGATCGCCCAGCAGCTTCCTTATGCTTGCGTCCGTCGCGCGCTTGGCCGCCTGACGGTAGAATCGCGTCGTCTCGATCTCCATCTCCTCGGCCTGTTTGCGGACCGCGTCCACGCCGAGGTTCTGGGTCAGCCAGAGCGGCTTGCGGCGGATGAAGCCCCGCACGTGCTCGCGGCGGATCATGGGAATGTGCTCGCCGAACTTCTCGACGAAGAGGTCGATAAGCCGCCGCCGATGCTCGCTCTCCTCCTCGGCCATCTCCTGGAAAACCTCGGCCGAGGCCGGAAACTTCTCCTTCAGTCCCTCTGCATAGTCCCGATAGATCCGGCCATCCTCCTCCTCGAGGGTGATGGCGAGCGCCAGCACCTCCCGCTCGCTAAGATCGGCGAAGCGCTTATAGGCGCGCGGCGTGAACGGAATCATGCTCGGGCTCTCGTCATGGGTGGCCGCGCGGCAACTTGACCGGCGAGTCTTTTGGAACCGTTCTAAGGATGGAGCCCTGGCCGAGTCGCGTCAAGCGGACGGATGGGGTGCCTTCCCCATGCCGGCCAACCCGAAGCAATGCAGCACAAACGCGAACTGCTCGGCGACCTCGCGCAGCATCTCGAAGCGACCCGACCGCCCGAAATGCCCCGCCTCCATGTTGGTCTTCAGCAGCAGCAGGCTGTCGCCCTTCTTCGTCGCGCGCAGCCTGGCCACGAGCTTGGCCGGTTCCCAATAGGTCACGCGCGGATCGCTGATTCCGGCCGTCACGAGCATCGCCGGGTAGACCTGCGCCCGAACATTGTCACAAGGAGAGTAACCGAGGATCCGGGCGAGTGCCTCGGGATCCTCGGTCGGATCGCCCCACTCGGGCCACTCTATGGGCGTCAGGGGAAGCGATGCGTCGAGCATCGTGT
Organism: uncultured Alphaproteobacteria bacterium; assembly: GCA_963735065.1. Classification (GTDB taxonomy): domain Bacteria; phylum Pseudomonadota; class Alphaproteobacteria; order Geminicoccales; family Geminicoccaceae; genus CAVTJL01. The sequence continues at coordinate 1,167,688 of CAVTJL010000004.1, forward strand.
TGAGGACGTCGACGAAGGGCACCTCGGCGATCGCGCAGCGCCACAGCTCCGCGCGCTGGTTCACAACGGCACCGATGAGCATGCCTCCAGCGCTGCCGCCCCGCACGGCGATCTCGCCCGCACGTCCGTAGCCAGCCTGCACGAGATGCTCGGCGCAGGCGATGAAGTCGCCGAAGCTGTGCTCCTTTTTGTCGAGCTTGCCATCCTCGTACCACCGCCAGCCCAGCTCGTCCCCACCACGGACATGGGCCAACGCCCAAGCAAAGCCGCGATCCAGAAGCGAGAGTCGGTGGGCGTTGAAGGCAGGATCGAGGCCGTGGCCGTAGGCACCGTAGGCATAGAGGTAGAGGTGGCCGGTGCCGTCGAGGGGATAGTCATCCCGGTGAACGATCGTGATCGGCACCTGCGCGCCGTCTTCCGCCGGAGCCATAAGCCGACGGGTCACGTAACGGCTCTTGTCGTACCCTGACGGGATCTCCTGGACCTTGCGTAGGGTCAGCTCGCGCACATCCACCCGGTAGTCGAAGACCGAGGCGGGCGTGATCATCGAGGTGTAACCTATCCGGATCGTATCGCTGGCGAACTCCCGGTTGTCCCCCAGGGTCACCGTGTAGACTTCCTCAGGAAAGTCGATCTCGTGCTCCTCACCCGCATAGGTCCTGACGTGGATGCGCGCGAGGCCGTTGATCCGCTCCGACACCACGAGGAAACGCTCGAAGCAGCTGGCACCGAGGAGATAGCGCTCGTCGCTGCCTGGAATGAGCTCCTCCCAGCCTTCCTCTCCCGGCGCGTCCGCGGACGCGCTCACCAGCCGGAAGTTGTCGTGCCGGTCGTTGGTCACGATCCACAAGCGCCCATGCGCGTGATCGACCGAGTAACGATGGCCATCACGACGCGGCGTCACGAGAACGGGATCGTCGTTCGGCCGGTCCGAGGGGAGCAGCCGGACCTCCCGCGTGACGTGCGTGCCGCTCCCGATCAGGATCAGCCGCCCGTCGCGAGTCCGGCTCAGCGAGACGAAAAATGCGGGATCGTCTTCCTCGTAGACGATCCTGTCGTCGGCCTGATCCGTGCCCAGCCGATGCGCGCGAACCCTGAAGGGGCGCAGGCTCTCGTTCAGCTCGACATAGAAGAGCGTGCCGCCGACGGCGCTCCACGCGACCGCGCCCGACGTGTCGCAGACGCGATGCTCGAGAACGGCACCGGTATCCAGGTTCTTGACCGCGAGCCGGTACCGCTCTGAACCGTCCTGGTCTACCGAGTAGGCCAGAAGCACCCCGTCGGGGCTCGGAGCGATCGCCCTGATATTGAAGAAGCTGCACCCTTCGGCGAGCATCGTCTCGTCAAGGATGACGCGCGGCTCGGGCTCGGAGACAGCGCGGCGAAACCAGGTGCGGTACTGGGCACCCGGCGCGAATTGCCAATGATACTCGAAGTCGCCGTCGCGCACGGGCACCGAGCTGTCGTCCGGCTTGAGGCGCGCCTTGAGCTCGGCGTGGAGAGTCTCCACGAGCGGCTCAAGAGGCGCCATCACTCGCTCGAAGTAGGCATTCTCGGCCTCGAGATAGGCCAAGATGTCGGGATCCTGGACCGCGGGGTAGGCGGGATCTCGCAACCACGCATAGTCGTCGGCCCAGCTCAGGCCGAAGCGCTCATGCCGCAGCGGGACGCGCCGCGCGACCGGTGGAACGGGGCGATTCATGAAGCTGCCTCGAGGAATGAGTCATCCAAGCGCGCGAGACCAAGCATGACGACGGGTATCCACGCCCGCAAGGGCAGCGGTTGTCGCGCGCCACCGACCTGCCCTACCCTGACAGCGAGCGATGCTCGGAGGCATGCATGATCGACGGTCCGGCGGGCCATGTCCGCGAGCTCTGGATCTACCCCGTCAAGGGGTGCCGAGGCATCCCGCTCGAGACATCGCATGTGGCGGCTCGCGGCCTGGAAGACGACCGCCGCTGGATGATCGTCGATGATCGTGGTCGGTTCCTGACGCAACGTGAGGAGCCGCGTCTCGCGCTTGCAGTGCCGAGGCTGGACACCGACGCGCTCCGTCTCTCGCTCGACGGCAGCGATGAGGTCGTCCTGCCGCGCGGTGATCAGGGCGAGCGCCTGAGCGTTCGCGTCTGGCGCGACGAGATCGACGCCCTGGCGCCGGACGCCGCAGCCGACCGGGCTCTCTCGCATTGGCTCGGTCGGCGCGTGCGGATAGTCCGCTTTCCCGACGACCGCATCCGCGCTTGCGACCCGAGCTACGCACCGGACAACAGCCATACAGCCTTCGCAGACGGCTTCCCCATTCTGATCACCAACGACGCCTCGCTGGCAGAGCTGAACGCATTCCTGGGCGAGCAGGCCGCGACACCAGTGCCGATGACCCGCTTCCGGCCGAACATCGTGATCGGAGGCTTCCCTGCCCAGGCCGAGGATGAGGGCAATGAGCTGATCGTCGAAGGTCGGACTTCGCCTGCGTCTCGTGAAGCGCTGTGATCGCTGCGCGGTCACGACCGTCGATCAGGCGACAGGCCGGAGAACCGGCAAGGAGCCGTTGGCCACGCTGCTGCGCATCCGCCGGAACGAGCGCACCGGCGGCGGATGGTTTGGACAAAATGCCGTACCGCTTGTGGCGCCAGCAACTACCGCGCTGCTAAGGATCGGCGATGCCTGCGTCATCCGCGTGGCATGAGGGATGACACGCCCAGCGCCCGGGACTGACGGGCTTTCCGTGTAGGCTGAGCACCGGTCGGCACATCAGCAGAATGAAGCCATCACCCATGAGCTACCCTCCCGCGTCAGCCCGAGGTGGGACTGGAGAGATGCCAGTCGTGTAGCGAGCGCGCGGCCAGGGACCGAGCTGTCGTCGACCTCCATGACCACTCGGCTGCAACCTGCCTCGCGCGCCACATTGGAGGCCGCGCCGAGTGCTGCACTCAGCGTGATGTCAGACTTGACGATCTCGGCGGCACGCAACATGGGCAAGAGCAGATCATCCGTCTCCCATGGCCCGATCTCGTAGAGGAAGATTGCGACGAACACGCCGTCACGACCCTGAAGCCCCACCACGCCACGGCCGCTCGGATTCCTCGGATCTGCGGCCCACCGCGAGGCGAGCTCCACCCAATCCGCAAGCTCGGGCACACCGCCAGTCGCCACGATCAGCGGGTAGGCGAGCCGCGCCTCGCCAGGGTGGAGGCGCCGCCACGAGAGGCCCGAAGGGCTGCTCATGTGAGCGGCGAGACGATCACAAGCATGCGCGACACGGTGACGCTCGCCCAACCTCGTCGCATTGACCCAAGTCAAACGCTGTCCTTAGCTCGTCATGTTGCCGGTGGCAGGAGAGGATGAGGCGCAAGCGGTGAGCACAGCCGGGTCGATTCATGCCGCGGCGCACGGCGGAAAGCTCCTCTGTGACGCATGCGAGGTCCGCGGTCTGTCCATCTGCGGCGCTCTTGACGCGACGGACCAGCCTGCGCTTGCCGCCATCGGTACCGGGCGCATCCTCGCCACGGGCGACACGCTGTTCTACGAGGGCGACCCTGCCAAGGACGTCTTCTCGCTCACCCAGGGCATGCTGAAACTTTACAAGCTCATGGGTGACGGGCGGCGGCAGATCACCGGCTTTCTCGTGCCGGGCGACTTTCTCGGCCTCGCCTTCTCCGACACCTACATCTATTCGGCCGAGGCGGTCACACCGGTGACTGTGTGCCGATTTCCCCGGAGCCGCTTCATCAAGCTGCTCGACAGCATGCCGGACCTCGAGAAGGAATTGCTCGCACGGGCCTCGAGCGAGCTCGCCGAGGCTCAAGACCAGATGCTTCTCCTCGGGCGCAAGACCGCGCGCGAGCGCCTCGCGAGCTTCCTGCTGCGACTAGCGGACCGGCGCCGCAAGTGCGATCCTGAGCCGATACCGCTCCCGATGAGCCGGACGGACATCGCCGACTATCTTGGCCTTACAATCGAGACCGTGAGCCGGGCGTTCACCCAGCTCAGAGGCGAAGGCGTGATCCAGCTTTCAGATACCCACCATTTCACGGTGCCGGCACGGCGCGAGCTCCTGGCCACGGCCGGCGAATGACCCGGGCCAGTGTCATGTGCTTGGTCGCGCTGGCCGCTCTCGCGGCATGCGCGCGAACGCCCGAGCCGCCGGCGCCGCCGCAACCCGCTGCCGCGCCGGCGGTGCAGCCTGAGGTCGAGAGGCCCGAATCGCCCGAGGCTGAGCTCGACCGCTTCTGCAACGCTCTCGCCCGGATCGTCGATGCCGAGTCGCAACGCTATGCGTCCTTGCGGGACCAGCGCGACGGCTCTGATCGATGGGCCGGGCAGGTCGTTCCTGCGCGGTTCCTGAGCTGTGCCGTCGAAGGCTCAAGCTATCCCACCGCGAGCTACGTCTGCCACGGAGAGACCGTCTCCTCGACGAACGGCGACCTGCTCACGACCCCCTTTGAGCAGATCGGCGGTATGATCAACTCCTGTCTCGCGCGGCCGAGCTGGTACCCGCGTGAGTGGCGCCGCGGCAAGACCCTGGCGCTGGGCGGCAGCGGCGAGCGCCAAGTGGTGTGGCGCGACATGTCGGTGCCTGAAGCTCCGGGCATATCGCTCAACATCGAAAGCGATATCCTGGGCAATGTCTATTACATCCGCCTCTCGGTCCAGACGCTCCGCCTGACGCAGCGCCGGCTCGTCATGTGACCGGGCGCAGGCTAGCCGGCTACCTGTGGCCCATCGAGTAGAAGCGCATGAAGGCGACGTGTCGTGGCGTAGGCCTCGGCATAGACGCGACGGCGATGGCGGCGATGTTCGACCGGCCAACCCTCATCGGGCTGCACGAGCCGCGGCCGGATCGGCAGCTGTGTCCGGGCATCGGCCAGGTCGTCGAATACGCCTGCCGCCAGCCCACCCAGCATCGCGGCGCCGATGCCCACGGCCTCGGGCTCGTCGCTGACCTCGAGCGTGCGCTCGAGAAGGCCAGCCTTGATGCTCATCAACAGATCGTTGCGCGTGCTGCCGCCGATGGCGATGTAACGCTCGAGCGCTCCGGCTTCCACGAGGCCAAGCATCTGCTCCAGCACGTTCGCCACATCGGCTGCGAGGCCTTCCAGCACGGACCGATAGAGGGCCCCTCGATCCGTCGTATCGCCAAGCCCGAGGAATGCGCCGCGTGAGATCGGGTCGGGGAAAGGCGGCGAGCCGATCCTGAGGTGGGGCAGAAACAGCAATCCACCGGCCCCCGGTGGAACGGCCCGCGCCTCGGCCAGGAGCGTCTCATGCTCCTGCCCGCCGATGACACCGCGAAACCACTCGACGGCAGCGGCCGAGGTCATGAGCCCGCCGAAGGCGTAGTAGACAGGCTCCTGCACCAAGAGCATGCCCTGGTTCAGCCCCGCATCGGCGAGGGCCGTCGTGCCGCTCGGCCGGTCGAGCATGAGCGTCAGGGCCTCGGCAGTGCCCATGCTGTCCATCACGATGCCGGGCCTGTCGGCGCCGATGGCCAGCGCCCCGCAGAAATGATCGTGCCCGCCGACCCCAACCGCACAGTCCGGAGGCAGGCCGGTCTCGGCCGCGGCCTCGGCGGTGATACGGCCCAGCCGATGGCCAAGCGGCCGAATCTCGGGAACCAGCCCTAAGGGCAGGTCGAGCTCGCCCATGAGACCGGTAGCCCAGTCCCCACGCTCGAGATCCAGGAGCATGGTGCGCGAGGCCAGCGTGTGGTCGCATGCGGGCACGCCCGAGAGCCGGAATGCCAACCAACTGCTCACCTGAAGCCAACGCTCTCCTCCGGCCCAGGCTTCCGGACGATGCCGCCTGAGCCACAACAGCTTGAGAAGCGAGAAGGTCGGGTCGGGGCATAGACCGGTGAGCCGGATCAGACGCTCGCGGCCGATCCTCGCCACGAGATCGCGAAGCTCCTCGGTGGTGCGGCTGTCGTACCAGGCGATGATCGGATGAGTAGGCCGGCCGGCACGGTCGAGCAGGGTGCCGGCCTCGCCCACGCTCGCGACGGCGAGGCCCCGCACCCGCGACGGCGCCTCCACCCTGGCCAGGGCGCCACGGATCGCCTCGACGGTCGCCCGCCATAGCGCCTCGGCGTCATGCTCACCCTGGCCCGGCCCGATGACCGAGGTCGGCGTCGGCACCCCATACGTTGCCAGCACGCCGCGGCCCGGCTCGACGATGATGGCGCGGACGCTGCTGGTGCCCGCATCAACGCCGCACAGGAGGGGGCCAGACATCACAAAAACGCCCCTCAGCCGGCCAGCAGCTCCTCGGCATCCGCGCCCGAAGCGCCCTCGTGGATGACCGCCCGCAGCGCTTTGACCATGAGGTCGGGGCGCCGGTGCTGCCAGATGTTGCGGCCAAAGACGACGCCACGCCCGCCCTCGGCCATCGTCGCCGCCACCATGTCGAGCACCGCCCGGTCGCTATCGAGCTTCGGGCCTCCGGCGATCAGCACGGGCGCCGGCGTGCTCTTGACGACGTGGGCGAAGCCCTCGGGCGTGCCGGGATAGTAGGTCTTGAGCACATCCGCGCCGTGCTCGAAGGCGATCCTGCAGGCATCCGCCATCATCCCGGCATCATTGGTGTCGGGGATGCTCGGGTGACGGCTGGGCAGTGCCTCGACCATCACCGGCATCCCGCTTCGCATGGCATCGTTGCAGACGCTGGCCACGATCTCGAGCGTCTCCAGCTCGCACCCGGCACCCATGAAGTACATCAGGCAGGCTCCGCGACATCCTAATGCCTCGGCCTCCTCGAGCGTGTGGAGAAGTGACCATTCGGTGTTGGCGAGCCAAGCCTCCTTGAGGATCGACGGGCCACCGTCGAGCCGGAGCCAGGTGGGAATTCGCCCGATCAGCCGGTCCCGGTAGCGCTTGACCACGCCGAAGGAGGTCATGATCCCGTCGGCGCCAGCCTCTACGACGGTGTCGATGACGCGGCCCGGATCCTCGAGCCCGGGAACCGCACCCATCGCGCGTCCGTGGTCCATCGCCACCACGAGCTGCGGCCTGTTCAGATCCGCGTCCGACATGTTTCTCTCCCTGACCCTGGTCGACGCCGTCCCGCCGACGGCGCGCAACATAGCTGCGGTCTGCGAGGCGTGAAAGCGCAGCCGATGGCACGCCCGACGCTCTGCCGGCGCCGATCCGCCGAGGCCATTAACGGGTTCTTAGCGGGTTCCGGCCCAGTCTACCGCGCATTGGTCCAGAGAAGGGCTGACGATGACCAGGTCGACCGGATCCGGATCGAGCATCCTGACCGACCGTCGGGGTGCCGTGGCGATCATTACCGCCTTCGTGATCGTGCCCCTCACCTTGGCCGTCGGCGTCGCCGTTGACGCCTCGCGCATCTTCCTCGTGCGCTCGCGGCTCTCGCAGGCAGCGGACTCGGCTGCCTTGGCGGCCGCACAGGTCACCGACCCGACCGCGCTTCAAGACGATGCCCGCCGCATCTTTGCGGCGAATTTCCCCCCCGGCTACATGAATGCAAGCGTGAGCCCACTCAAGGTCGTGTACGACGACGCGTCCGGCCGCGTCGAGGTCACGGCCGAGGCCGTGGTACCTACGGTCCTCATGCGCTTGGCGACGATTGACAACGTCAATGTCGGCGCCCACGCCGCCGCGGTGCGGGAGGTGAAGCCCCTGGAGCTGGCGCTGGTTCTCGACGTCACGGGGTCGATGTGCCAGCCCTGCAGCAAGATCGATGCGCTGAAGGCGGCCGGCCACGACCTTCTGAACATCCTCTTCGGCACCCAGGAGACATCGGCCGAGCTTGCCATCGCCGTGGTGCCCTTCAGCGCACGCGTCAACATCGGCACGTCGCGCACCAGCTGGGTCTCGGGCTCCGGGAGTTGGCAGGGCTGCGTCGAGATGCGCAGCGGCTCCCTGGCGCTGAGCGATGCGCCGCCGAGCTCCGGCAGGTTCCCAAAGACCGTGCCGGTCTCCTACCAGACCTGCACGACGAACAGGAGGGGTAGGCAGAGCTGCACGACCACGACCGTCACGCCGCCCTGCCCAACCTCACGCGTGTCGCCGCTGACCGATAGCAAGTCGAGCGTGGGCGCTGCGATCGACGCCCTGGCGACAGGTGGCACGACACGCATCGACATGGGTGCCGAATGGGGCCGGAATGTCCTCTCCGAGCGCTGGCAGGGTCTCTGGGGTCGCCCAGGCTGGCCGCGCAGCATCGAGGCCGACCATGTCACGAAGGCTGTGGTCCTCATGACCGACGGCGAGAACAACACCGATCCCAAGTACGACGAAACCGACAACGCCGGCGCCGACCAGAACGTCCGAGACCTCTGCCAAGCGATGAAGGACGATGGCTGGATCGTCTACACCGTCGGCTTCCAGTCGCCGACGAGCGCCCGCTCAATGCTGCAGGCTTGCGCGTCGGGCCCAAGCAACTTCTTCGAGTCGCCGACCGAAGACGACCTGCGCGCCGTCTTCCGGCAGATCGCCGGCCGATTGAGCGCGCTGCGGCTGGTCGAGTGACCCTCGCTGCAGGGCCACTTCGGCAGGGCTGGCCCAGCCGGAAGCGAGCCCGCCTCCTCCTCGCCGACCGGGATGGCGCCACTGCCGTCGAGTTCGCGATGGTGGCCCCGGTCTTCTTTCTGCTGATCATCGGCATGATCGAGCTCTCGCTCGTGATGATGGCGAATGCCATCCTCCAGTCGGCGGTTGGTGATGCCGCCCGAACGGGAATCACCGGCAACTCGCCCGCCGGGACGAGCCGCAACGACGCGATCGAGGCAGCCATCGACAGTCTCACGGGAGGACTGCTCGATCCCGCCGGCATCCAGCTCGACGTGCTCGTCTATCCGTCGTTCGACAGTATCGGCAAGCCCGAGCCCTTCACCGATCAGAACGGCAATGGCGCCTACGACACGGGCGAGCCCTTCACCGACGTCAATGGCAACGGTCATTGGGATGCCGACATGGGAGCTGCCGGTCTGGGTGGCCCGGGCGACATCGTCCTCTATCGGGCCCGCTACGACTGGCAGCTCATCACACCTTTCATCGGCAATGTGTTCCTGCCCGCCGGCGTCGTGCGGCTTGAGGCCACGACCGCGGTACGCAACGAGCCCTTCCCACCGTCATGAAGAGCCTCACCATGAAGGCGCTGCGGACCCGGAAGGTCCGGCGGCGGCTCCGGCAGTTCTTCGTCTCTGAGAGCGGCGTGATCGCCATCGAGTTCGCTCTCGTCGTGCCCGTGCTTCTGGCTCTTTTCCTGGGTGGCATCGATACCGCCTGGCTGGTCATCGCCCACTACAAGCTCGAGCGTGCGGCTGACAGCGTCGCCGACCTTACCGCTCGCGCACAGCAGCTCCGCCCGAGCGATGTTCAGGACATCTTCGCGGCTGCGTCCATGGTGGCGAAACCCTTCGATCTGGACGCTGACGGCCGAGTGATCGCATCCAGCGTCACCAATCCGACGGGCACTGGAGCCATCGTCGACTGGCAGCAGGCCAGCGCCGGAGGCGTCTCGGCCACGAGCAAGATCGGCCCCGCGGGCGGCACCGCACAGCTCGGCACCGACATCTCCGTCGAGCTGGGCGAGACGATGATCGTTGGGGAAGCCTATCTCGACTTCCAGCCCATCATCGGGTTCCTGATCCGCCCTCAGGAGCTTTATGTCCGGCTCTACGAGCGCGCACGCTACGGAGTGGTCGAGCGCGTGCCCGAGTAGCGGCTCGCGAGACCGCTGTCGCTTCAAACTGCCAGCCTCGGGCTAGAGGCACTTGGGTGCCAAGCACTGGTGGAGCACCTGATATCGCGTCGGCTTGAGGTCGGGCCCGCGATCGCCCTTCGTGATCGGGCTCCATCTGCGAGCCTGGTGATGTGATTCTGGGGGCGCCCGGACTCCGCGGCATGCCCAGAGCGCCACTGCTCACTGCCGCCCACGAGCTTGCGCGGCTCGACACACCTCTCAAGAGCCGCTAGCGAAGCCCCGGACGCAAGGAGGTTGACCATGGATGAGCTGATCCGTCTGAGCGCACGCGAGGCAGTGCGACGACTGCAGACCCGGGAGATTTCGCCCCTCGACCTCGTCGAGGCGGCGCTAGCCCGGATCGAGGCGGTCAACCCTCAGGTCAACGCGGTACCGACGCTCTGCGCGGATCGCGCGCGGGCCAGAGCCAAGCAGATCGCGGCCGGGGAGATCACGTCCGGTCGCGACGACCGCGGCTGGCTGGGCGGGCTGCCCATGGTCATCAAGGATCTGAACGACGTTGCAGGTGTACGGACGACCTACGGCTCGCCGATCTTCGCCGACCATGTCCCGGAGACGTCCGGCTACGAGATCGAGCGGCTCGAGGCTCGCGGCGGCGTGGTGCTTGGGAAGTCGAACACGCCCGAATTCGGCGCAGGCGCCCAGACCTTCAACGAGGTCTTCGGCGTGACGAGGAATCCATGGAACACCGCGCTTACCTGCTCGGGATCGTCGGGCGGCGCAGCGGTGGCGCTGGCCACCGGCATGGTCTGGCTCGCCAACGGCTCGGATCTCGGCGGCTCGCTCCGCACGCCCGCCGCCTTCTGCTCGGTTGTCGGTCTGCGGCCAAGCCCGGGACGGGTGCCGCACGGGCCGAGCGCTTCACCCTTTCAGACCCTTTCCGTCGACGGGCCGATGGCGCGGGACGTGCGCGACGTGGCACTTCTCCTCGACGCCCAGGCCGGCTTTGATCACCGGGATCCACTGAGCTTCGATCCCCCGCCCGAGAGCTTCGCCTCCGCCACCGAACGCCCACCGAGCCTCAACCGGGTCGCCTTCTCCCCGGATCTTGGCGGCATCACGCCCGTCGACGCCGAGGTTGCAACAATCTGTCGTCAGGCCGCTGGCCGTCTGGCGGATCTCGGGGCTACGGTCGAGGAGGGTTGCCCCGACCTCAGCTCATCGACCGATGTCTTCACTATCCTCCGCGCGGAGCAGTTCGTCACCAGCCGCGCTCCGCTTCTCGACAAGCACCGTGACAAGCTGAAGCCCGAGGTGGCCTGGAACATCGAGCACGGGCTCACGCTCTCGGCCGAGAGAATAGGATGGGCGGAGCGGGAGCGCGGGCTGATCCAGCGTCGGATGGCGGCGTTCTTTCTCGAGCACGATCTCCTTTTGTGCCCCGCTGCGATCGTGCCGCCATTCCCCGTCGAGACGCGCTACATTGCCGAGCTCAACGGGCATCGTTTCCCCAGCTACATCGACTGGGTGGCCATCACTTATGCTATAACCCTCTCTGGGTGCCCGGCCCTTTCGCTGCCTTGCGGCTTTACATCGAAGGGCTTGCCGGTCGGCCTGCAGATCGTGGGGCCGCCACGTGGCGAGGCCAAGCTGCTCGGCGCCGCAGCGGCCCTCGAGGATATGCTGGGCCTCGCCCGAAAGGTGCCTATGGATCCCCGACCACCAGCCACCTGAGGCACCTGCCCGGGAACCCAGCGGTCGGTCGGGCGTTTTCGTCGCTCGGGCTGCATTGGGGAAGCGGGACGATGACGGGCCACAAGCGGCAGCTCGAAGCCGAGATCCAGGCGACTCCGCCTCTTGACGCCTCCTTGGCGCTGATCCTGGGGGGCGTCGTTCTCGCGCTCTATTTTGGCCGCGAGATCCTTATCCCTCTGGCTCTTGCTGTGCTCGTGAGCTTCGCGCTCGCCCCGCTGGTCTCACTCTTCCGACGCCTCCGCCTTGGCCGCATCGTGTCCGTGATCCTGGTCGTGGTGATTGCGACGGCAGCTGTCGGCGCGGTCACGGCGCTGGTCACAAGCCAGCTCGTCACGCTCGCCCAGAGGATCCCAACCTACGAATACAACCTCCGGACCAAGGTTTGGAGCCTACGGGACGTCCTCCCGAGCGGCGGCGTCATCGATCGGACGTCGGCTGCGATCCAAGATCTCAATCGAGAGATAGAGGAGGCGACGCATGGCGCGCAGCCCTCCGAGGCGCAGATCCCGGGGGCGACGCCAAGCCAGAAGCCCGTGCCCGTCGAGCTTCACCAGCCCTCGCCGACACCGATCGAGATGCTGTCCGACGTGATCGGGCCTCTTGTCGGACCCCTCGGGACCGCTGGGCTCACCTTGATCCTCGTCGTCTTCATGCTGATCGAGCGAAGCGAGCTGCGCGACCGCCTGATCCGGCTGCTGGGCGACCGCGATATCATGCGGTCTACCCGGACCATGGACGAGGGCGCGAAGCGAATCAGCCGCTATCTCTTGATGCAGCTCACCATCAACGTGCTGCACGGCACGCCCTACGGCATTGGCCTTTGGCTGATCGGAGTCCCCAATCCCCTCTTGTGGGGACTCCTCGCCGTCCTGCTCCGCTTCATTCCCTATCTCGGGCCTCTCGTGGCCGCGGCGGGCCCTCTGCTCCTCGCGCTCGCGGTCGATCCCGGCTGGACCATGGTCGGCCTGACGCTCGGCCTTATCATCGTGCTCGAGTTCTTCACAGCCAACGTTCTCGAGCCTTGGCTGTACGGCTCGATCACCGGTCTGTCGCCCCTGGCTATTCTCGCCGCCGCCGTCTTTTGGACCACCCTTTGGGGCCCCATCGGCCTTCTTCTCTCGGTGCCGCTCACCGTGTGTGTCGTCGTGCTGGGCCGCCATGTGCCGAGGCTGCAGTTCCTGGATATGCTCCTGGGCGACCGTCCTGCGCTCACGACGCCGGCCCGCCTTTACCAGCGTCTCCTCGCCGACGAGCGCCACGAGGCGATGGAGCTCGCCGAGGATCACGCCGAGGCTGAGGGCTTCGACCCGCTCGTCGATGACGTGCTCCTGCCCGTCCTGGCGTTTGCCGAGCGCGACCGCCAGCGTGCTGCGCTCGATCCCGCCGCAGCGCAGCGACTGGCTGAGGAGGTCGAGGCGATCGCCGACTATCTGGGTGCGGAGGAGGCGGACGAGGACCACAAGGACGATGCTGCTCCCGAGCGTTCCGCGCACGTCCTGTGCCTTGGCGGGCGGAGCCGGATCGACCTTGCAGCCGCCCGTCTGCTAGCCGCTCGCCTCGAGGCACAGGGTATCCCCGCAGATGCAGCCGCCGACACGGTGATCGGAAGGCTGAGCCGGCCTCTCGGGGCAGGCTTGGCCGGGCCGCCCGTCGCCTGTATCGCGTACCTTGCCCTTCCCTCCCCCCACCACGCCCGCCGAGCCGTGAGGCGGCTCCGCGCCAAGCTCGGTCGACAGAGCGACGTGCTCCTGGGCGTCTTCGTCGACGCCGAGGAGCGCACGCTTGAGGTCGAGTCCATGGATGCCGACGGTACATTCCACACGATAGCGGCAATCGTCGAGGAGGTCAGGACGCGTCTTGACGGGCTGGGCACGGCCGCCCCCACTACCGCGACGCAGGCTGCTACCCGAGACGGCCAGAAGCCGGCGGGAGCGTGGCCTAGCGTAGCGAGCGTGCCTCCCCCAGCCGGCCTCTCTCCAGCGCCTTGAGCGCGCGCGCGACGAGCTCCTCCGGCTCGCCGTCGATCTCGACCTCGACGACATCGGGCTCACCCGCCGGACTTTCCAGAGCCTCGAGCTGGGACGGCAGCAGAGACACCGGCATGTAGTGTCCGTGCCGGCCCTCCATGCGACGGCGGATGAGGTCGATGTCGCCGCTCAGATGGACGAAGCGGACGCCGGGGCCCGCCTGCCGCAGGATGTCCCGGTAGCGCCGCTTGAGGGCCGAGCAGGTGACGACGGCAGGGATCCCGTCCTCGAGCCAGCGCCGAAGGTCCTTTGCGATTGCCTCGAGCCATGGGCGGCGATCGTCGTCGTTGAGCGGCTGGCCGCTCCGCATCTTCTCGACATTCGCTGTCGAATGATACTCGTCGCCCTCGGCGAAGCGGGCGTGGAGCCGCTCGGCCAGCATCTTTCCGACGGTCGTCTTGCCCGTGCTGGTGACGCCCATGACGACCACCGCCATGGATGTGGTCAAGGCTTCCACTCGTGGTGGATACGGCCCGGCCGATCGATGCGCTCGAATTGGTGCGCGCCGAACAGGTCGCGCTGGGCCTGGGTAAGATTGACCGGCAGGCGCGCCATTGTGGCGCCTTCCAGCCAAGACGCCGCCGCGGCCAGCCCTGGAACCCAGAGCCCGTGCTCGGTCGCCGTCGCGACGACATTGCGCAACGCCACCGCACGCTCGCCAATCAATCTGTTGAGCTGCGGGTCGAGAAGAAGATCCTCGAGCTCCGGCGCCTTGTCATAGGCGGCTGCGATGGGCTCGAGGAGCGCGCCACGGATGATGCATCCCGCGCGCCAGATGCGCGCCACGGTTGCGAGATTGACGTTCCAGGCCTGTGGCTCGTTGGCGGCACGCATCACCGCGAAGCCCTGCGCGTAGGCGATCGCCATGCCGGCGAGCAACGCCTCGCCGAGGTCGGCGACCAGTGGCGCCGCATCCCCCTTGAAGGCGGGGCGCGGCATGCTCGTCATCTTGGCAAGCTTCTCCCGCTGGTCCTTCAACGCGCTCTGAGAGCGCGCCTGAGCGGCGGCAATGATCATCGGGGCCGCCACGCCGAGCTGCAACGCGGCTATGCCGGTCCACGCACCGGTGCCCTTCTGCTCGGCGCTGTCCAGGATGAGGTCGACCAGCGGCTTTCCGGTGTCGGCATCGCGCTCGCGGAAGATGCGATCGGTGATCTCGAGGAGATAGGATGCGCGGTTCCCGTCGGTCCACGCGGTGAACTGCTTTGCCAAGGCCTCGGCATCAAGGCCAAGCAGTTCCTTGAGGATGCCATAAACCTCGGCGATGGCCTGCATGACGGCATATTCGATGCCGTTGTGGACCATCTTGACGAAATGGCCGGCCCCGTCGGGGCCGAGATGGGCGACGCATGGCATCCCTTCCGCACGGGCGGCCATGGCCTCGAGGATCGGCTGCGCGCGCCGCCAAGCCGGCTCGGGGCCACCTGCCATCATCGAGGGGCCGTTACGTGCTCCCTCCTCGCCGCCCGACACACCGAGACCCATGAAATGGATGCCCCGTTCGCCCATCCGCTTCTCTCGGCGGATCGTGTCTGTGTAGTGGCTGTTTCCGGCGTCGATGACGACGTCACCGGCCTGCAGCGCGCTCTCGAGCGCGTCGAGCTCCTGATCCACCCCTGGGCCCGCCGGGATCATCAGCAGCACGAGGCGTGGCGAGCGCAGCGCTGCCGCAAGCGCCTGGATGTCGCCCACGGCATCGAGGCCAGCCGCGACGGCATGCTGTCTAGCCGTCTCGAAGCCGTCCAGCCCGACGACGGAGAAGCCCTTGTCCCGGGCGTTGAGGGCGAGATTGCGGCCCATGACGCCGAGCCCCACGACACCCAGGTCAGCATTCGTCAGCGTCATGACATCCTCGCCTGATCGGGTTCCACGTTGTTCCTCCGGTTGTATAGGGTGAGCAGGCGTGAGAGGCTACCTGGTTGATCGAGGCCAGGAGGACAAGGGAGGCGACCATGGAGGGGGATCGGCGGCTCACGGGCTGCTTCAACATCGCGGATCTGCGGCGGCGCGCACGGCGACGCCTGCCACGCGCCGTCTTCGACTTCTGCGATGGCGCTGCCGGGGACGAGCTGACCCTTCGCCGAAATGAGTCGACCTTCGCCGAGATCGAGCTCGTGCCTCGCGCGCTCTCGCGCTCGGGAGAGCCGGATCCCTCACTCGAGCTGCTCGGGCAGCCCTTGAGCATGCCGCTGATGATCGGCCCGACCGGCCTCTCGGGCATGCTCTGGCCACAAGGCGAGATCGCGGCCGCCCGGGCCGCGGCAGCGGCCGGCACGATCTATGCCCAAAGCCACGGCTCCACCTGCTCGATCGAGGAGCTCGCCGCTTCTGGCCCGGGGCCTCGCTGGTTCCAGGTATTCATCTATCGCGATCGTGAGCTCACCCGCTCCTTCGTCGAGCGCGCCCAGGCCGCCGGATTCGAGGGCCTCGTCCTCACGGTCGACAATCACGTCCTCGGCATCCGCGAGCGCGACCTCAGGAACGGCTTCACCGTCCCGCCCCGTGTCACGCCGGCAAATGCGCTCGACATGGCACGGCGCATACCGTGGCTGATGAGCTTCATGCGGGGACCGCGCATCACCTTCGCCAACTACCGAGATGCCGGGCACGGGGACAACATCCTGTCCCTTGCGGCCTATGTTTCCCAGGTGATGGAGCCCACGATCGGCTGGGATGAGGTGGCCTGGGTGCGCAGTCTCTGGCGTGGTCCTTTCCTCCTCAAGGGCATCCTTCATCCCGAGGATGCCCGACGCGCGGTCGAGCATGGCGTCGATGCGGTCATTGTCTCGAACCATGGCGGACGTCAGCTCGACGGCGCGATCAGCTCGGCGCGGGCCCTGCCAGAGATCGCCCAGGCGGTCGAGGGGCGCATCCCCATCCTGCTCGACGGCGGCGTCCGCCGCGGGGTCGACGTGGTGCGCGCCTTGGCGCTCGGCGCCACCGCCTGCCTGATCGGCCGGCCCCATCTCTGGGGTCTGGCAGTGGCCGGCGAGGCCGGCGTGGCAAAGGTGCTCGACCTCTACAGACAGGAGATCGTCCGAACGATGGCGCTCGGTGGCTGGTCCAGCCTCGCCGAGCTGCGCCGGGACATAGTCCGGCTGCCAGGCGAGCCCATCCTGCCGCCGCCCGCGGGCCGGCCGCCGATCCGCATGGCGAGCTGACCCCGGCTGGAATGGCCGAGGTGCAACAGAACGGCGGCGCTATGCCCGCCCGGGCCGCTGGTCTCTCTGAGGCTCTCCTACGCTTTGGCCCAACGCCGAGAAGCCGGGAGCAGACAATGTTCTTTCTATGTTCCCGACAATGCGAACAAGGACCCGCCTATGAGGCATGCTGATGACAAAATCGGTGCGTTAGAGGCGTCTTATCCACAGGCATGGTGTCGCAATGTCATGCGGTCGCCACATGCCCGGAACGTGCAGCGAACGCTGTCGACGCGCTGCGATCAGACTGGTGAGGTTGACGAACCCGCGCGGCGGTCGATGATGGGCGGCTGTCAGCCGCGATCGAGAGTGAGATGAGCCCTGCAGAGGATTGGTCCATTCCGGCAAGCGCCCAGCCGCAGCAGGGGCAGATCGGTTTTGACCTCGATGCTGCCCTGGCGTCCGTCCTGCAGCTTAGGGCGGAGATCCCCGCTGACGCCTTCACGGCGGAGACGCTGGGCACCGAACGGCATGGCAGCGCCGTCCTGATCGACGCCAAAGGTCTCGTCGTGACCATCGGCTACCTCATCGCCGAGGCGGAGACGGTTTGGCTGACCTCGCACCGGAATGTCGCCGTGCCCGCGCACGTCCTGGGCTACGACTTCACCACCGGCTTCGGGCTTTTGCAGCTTCTGGGCCGTGTGGACCTACCTGCCCTCCCGATCGGATCATCGGCGGAGCTCGCGCCCGGCGATGCTCTCGTCCTCGCGGCCGGTGGCGGCCAGCGCGCCGCGCTGACGGCAAAGCTGCTCGCCAAGCGTGAGTTCGCGGGCTACTGGGAATATCTGCTTGAGGAGGCGCTCTTCACGGTGCCCGCGCACCCGCATTGGGGTGGTGCGGCCTGTATCGATCCCAACGGGCGCCTGGTGGGGATCGGGTCCCTGTTGATCCAGGCCGAAGGAGGCCAGCAGGGCGGAGCGGCAGGCAACATGGTCGTGCCGATCGATCTGCTGCCGAGCGTGCTGGACGATGTCAGAGCCCACGGGCGCGTAAGCCGGCCACCTCGGCCGTGGCTCGGGCTCTACGCAACAGAGGCGAGCGAGCAGGTGGTCGTCGTGGGTGTGGCGCCCAAGGGACCAGCCGAGCAGGCGGGCCTCGAGCAAGGTGACATCATCCAGGACGTTGCCGGCGGCGAGGTGACGGATCTGGCGAGCCTCTACCGTAAGGTCTGGTCTCTCGGTGGAGCCGGTGTCGAGATACCGATGATCATCGAGCGTGACGGAAGGCGCCGCAGCATCTCCATCAGCTCCAACGACCGGGAGCGATTCCTGAAAGCGCCTCGGATACACTAAGAAGATCCAGCCCGCTGCTGTTCGGCGGGGCAAGCTCTCGGTGAGGGGTTCTCGTCTCCGGAGCCGCAGGCTCCGATCTGGGAGGTTCGTAGATTGAAGATCACCGCACTCGAGACGATCAGGCTCGAGGAGTTTCCCAACCTGCTCTGGCTGCAGGTGCACACGGATGAGGGGCTGATCGGGCTCGGTGAGACGTTCTTCGGGCCGCGAGCGGTGGCAGCCTACATCCACGAGTCCGCCGCCCCTCGCCTTCTCGGCCAGGACCCGCTGCTCATCGACCGCCACTCCCGGATGCTGCTCGATGGCTATCTGGGCTTCAGCGGCAGTGGTGCCGAGATGCGCGGCCTCTCCGCCATCGACATCGCGCTCTGGGACATCTTCGGCCAGGCGGTGGGAAAGCCCATCCACCAATGTCTGGGCGGCCTCGCCCGGGAGAGCATCCGCACCTACAATACCTGCGCCGGCTATCGCTATGTGCGCGGTGCCGCGGGGCAGGACACCCAGAACTGGGGAATCGACAGGAAACAGGGCCCCTACGAGGATCTCGACGCCTTCCTCAACCGTGCCGACGAGCTCGCCCTTTCGCTTCTCGAGCAGGGCATCACCGGCATGAAGATCTGGCCGTTCGACTTCGCGGCGGAACGGTGGAAGGGCCTCTACATCGCACCCGACGAGCTGGACAGGGCGCTCGAGCCCTACCGCAAGATACGCGCCGCCGTCGGCGATCGGATGGACATCATGTGCGAGTTCCACTCCTTGTGGAACCTGCCGACGGCCAAGCGCATCTGTCGGGCCCTCGAGGAGTTCGAGCCATTCTGGTTCGAGGACCCGATCAAAATGACCAATTTCGACGCCCTGGCCGAGCTCGCCGCGTCGACACCGGTGCCGATCACGGCGAGTGAGACGATCGCCACACGGCCTGTCTTCCGGGAGATGATGGGCAAAGGTGCCGTCGGTATCGTCATGCTCGATCTCTCCTGGGTCGGCGGCATCTCCGAGGCCCGGAAGATCGCGACGATGGCAGAGGCGCATCACCTGCCGGTGGCACCGCACGACTGCACCGGGCCGATTGTCTATACGGCCTCCTGCCACGTCTCGCTGAACGCCACCAACGCGCTCGTCCAAGAGAGCGTGAGGGCGTTCTACACCGGCTGGTACAAGGAGCTGGTGACCGAGCTGCCGCGCATGGAGAAAGGCTTCATCCTACCAATGGAAGGCCCCGGTCTTGGGACGCGTCTGCTCCCCGACGTCCTCAAGCGCAAGGACGCGGAGATCGAGCGCAGCAGACTCTGAGGCGGGCTCGCTCCGAGCTCAGTCACCTGAGTGGCCTCCGCCACCATCCCCGCTGCTGCCTCCGCCGCGGCTGTCGCCGCTGTTGCCCTCAGCGTCGCTGCCGTGCCCGCGGCTCTCGCCGCTGTCGCCCGAGCTGCCATCCGCCTCGCCGTCATGCCGCCCCTCGATCGCGCCACCCTGCCCATCACCCGGCTCCGTCGAGCGCAGCGCGTGGAAGGCCTCAACGACAGGCACCTCGTCGGGCCCGACGGTAGCGCTGAGGATACCCAGGCCCGACGCTAGCGGACCGCTCAGATCCGGTGCCAAGTGAAGGCTGCCGCCAGAGCCGAGGCTGATCGAGCCGTCGCGCGGCTCGACATAGGCCTGGATCGAGAGTCGCCCGACACGTCCCACGAAGGGCACGAGCGGCAGGCTCTGAAC
This sequence comes from uncultured Alphaproteobacteria bacterium, assembly GCA_963735065.1. GTDB lineage: Bacteria > Pseudomonadota > Alphaproteobacteria > Geminicoccales > Geminicoccaceae > CAVTJL01. Next base: position 1,187,341 of record CAVTJL010000004.1, read on the forward strand.
TTCGTCGGCCTGCACGACGCCGCCCGTCAGCCGGCCGCGGACAAGGACCCGAGCGCCCGGCTCCGGCATGTTCCCCGTCCCGTCTGCTATCTCGATGCCACCGATCCGGAAGCGATTCCCGGCAGTGAGCTCGGCAGGGCCAGCCACGTACACGTCGGGCCGAGGCTGCCGGCCATCCACACGCGTCGCAACGATGGAGCCGTCGCCGCGGCGTAGGCCGCTCACCGCCACCCACTCGCCGGGCCTGAGCGCCGCCGGACGCAGCCCCGTCGCCCAGGAGCCCAACCGCACACGCTGCCCCACGATATGGATCGTGCCGTCCGAAATCCACGCGCTCCACCGGCCCGATCACCTCGTGGGCAACCTCTACCTCGTCGGCGGTCACGACCTCACCGCCCCCCTCCGCCTCGACCTGGACGACCTGCCCCAGGCGCAGAGCGCTCATCGGTGCAGTCGTCCCGTCGATCCGCACGGTCTGCCCTGGCGCGTAGCGGATCTCGAGCCCGTTGACGCAGATGCTGCCGAAGCCGGTGATCGTGCCGACGACGCCCGTACGCCCCATCGTAGCACTCGGCTCGGCTCGAGTCGGTGAGCCGGTCCCGCCGATCCCGCGGTCGGCTATCTGCGGTGCCGTCACGGCAGTGCCGGTTCCGCCAATCCCGCGGTCGGAGGGCAACGCACAGACTGCACCCAAGGGCAAGGCCGGTGGCGCAGCGCGGCATCCCGCAAGCGCAACAAGGAGCAGCGTCACGCCGGCAGTACGGCAGCGCGTACGGGTCATGACCTCTGCTCCTCTTCCAAGGCTGCCTCGTCCGCGGTGTAGAGATAGACGCCCAGGTTGAACCGCCAGGAAGCATCGGACCGGCCCTCATCGGCCTCGGCCAGCCTGAGCGCCTCGCGATTGAGATCGAGAAGAAGGCGCATCGCCTGCTCGCGCCCCAGCGCCTCGAGCGCCTTCACCGAGTCAGGTGAGAGGCGGTCGAAATGAAGGCTGCGATCAAGGAAGGGGGGCACCTCGGCGGCAAGGTTGATGCTCGCCGCCGCCATGTGGTCATGCAGGTTGCGCCCAAAAAAGAACAGCCGCTCCTCCAACCCCTGGCGAGGGCCATAGGCGGCGAGCTCGAGCCGGATGCGATCCTCGGCCGTGACCGTCACGAGGCCGAGCCTCAGCCATTCGTCGAGGATGGCGCGCGGCCGCACGTCCTTCGTTAGCCCGGCAACGAGGCTCTCGAAGGAAGGCGTGCCTTCCGGAGCGGTGCGCGGCAGCGGCAACGGCCGACCCTGCGGATCGACATAAGGGGCGCGGCCAACCCAGGTGGAGATGACCTGGGCGCCAAGCGATACTGCGGCTGGAACCTCCTGAGCCGCACGCGACTCGCTGCGCAGCCGCCTGATTTCCTTGCGATGGATGCCGGTGAGCACGTGGATGCCGCTGTCCGTGAGGGCGCGGCCCGGGCCGTCAAGATCGTGCTGGGCGACCTCGACGTAGAGGCGGCGGACGATGGCGTCGAGCATCGGGTAGGTCACACCGAAGCGGATCAGCAGCCGGACCAGCGGGCGCAACAAGCGCGCCACAGCATCGGGCAGCGCGCTCGGCGCGCCGGGATGCTTGGGTTCCGGGGATGTGGTCATGGCTCGATCTTAGCAGGCTTGCGTTGTGGGAAAAGCGCCCACAAGTCACTTGACGTGGGAAATTTGCCCACGCAATGTGCGTGTGGGCAATATGCCCACAGGAGAGTCTCATGTCGATCTGTCCTTCGCGTTCGCGGCAGTTGCGTCTCGTGGCCCTGCTCTGCGGCACCTTCCTCGCCACCACCGCCACAATGGCGCCTGCCTGGAGCGCCTCTTCCGGCGACAGCAGTCGCGACGCGTCGTTGGTAACTGTCGCTCAGACGAGCCTGACAACGCCTGTCTTCGAGGATGACAACGGCACGGACGACAGCGCTGACACCGTGTCCGGCTCTCGTGACGAGCCCAAGGACCAGGGCCTCACCGAGAGCGGGACGAACGGCAATTCCGGAAGCGTAAGCGGCTCCGAGGGTGGCGGGAACGGCGCAAGCGACAACAGCGGCGCCGAAGACCACGGTGGCGGCAGCCAAAGCGGCGGCTCAAGCGGCAGCGGGTCCGGTGGAGGTCATGGTAGCGGTGGCACCGGCGGTAGCGACTCCGGTGGAGGTCATGGTGGCGGCCACGGCGACCACGGCGGCCACGACGACTGAGCCAAGGCCGTCCGTCGAGGATCGCTGGTGCCACATCTGGGGCGGCGCGAGCACGCCGCCCCAGTGCCGGAACGGCGCGGCGTGGACGATCGATGCGATGACGCGCAGGCTCGCCGAGCCGCGTGCCGTCCTACTCGGCTGGCGTCGTCTCGCCCACCGCCGGCAGTGTCGCGCGGCGATGCATCAGCCGGTCGCCGAGACGGTCGAGACAGACATAGACGACGGGGGTGATGTAGAGCGTCAGGAGCTGCGAGAGCAGCAGCCCGCCGACCACCGCGAGCCCGAGGGGGCGCCGCAGCTCGGAGCCGGCGCCCATGCCGATGGCGATCGGCAGGGTGCCGAGGATGGCCGCCATGGTCGTCATCATGATCGGGCGGAAGCGGACCAGGCATGCCTCGACGATCGCCTGCTGCGCCGGCAGCCCGCCTGCACGTCGACGCTCGAGCGCGAAGTCGATCATCATGATCGCATTCTTCTTCACGATGCCGACCAGCATGACGATGCCGATCATCGCGATGACGCTGAGGTCGGTGCCGGTGAGCATCAGCGTCAGCAGCGCTCCGATGCCCGCGGACGGAAGGCCCGACAGAATCGTGATCGGGTGGATGAAGCTCTCGTAGAGAATGCCGAGCACGATGTAGATGACCAAGACGGCCGCCAGGAGCAGCAGCCCCTGACCCTTGACCGAGTCCTGGAAGACCTGGGCCGCGCCCTGGAAGCCCGTCTGGACATCGCTGGGCAGCCCGATCTCCCGCTCGGCCTTCTGGATTCCGTCGACGACGGTGCCGAGCGCCACGCCCGGTGCCAGGTTGAAGGAGATCGTGACGGCGGGCATCTGACCCTGATGGCTGACGGCCAGGGGGCCCGCGACCTGCTTGAAGTGGGCGATCGTGTCCAGGGGCACGGTGCGCCCAGTCGCAGTTCGCACATAGAGCTGATCGAGTGCCGCCGGGCTGTTCTGGAAACGTGGCGCTGCCTCGAGAATGACCTCGTAGTCGTTGTTCGAGGTGTAGATGGTCGACACCTGCCGCGTGCCGAACGCGCTGTAGAGGAGGCTCCGTACGTCCTCGACATTGATACCCAGCTGCGAGGCCCGCTCACGATCGATGTCGACCACGAGGTGACGAGCCCGCATCTGGAGATCCGTCGTGACGTCCTGGGCACCCGGTATGGCGCTGATCTTGCGCTCCAGGATTGGCGCGTAGTGCTCGACCTGGTCGAAGTCGGGTCCCTGGAGCGTATACTGATACTGACTCTTGGACGGTCGGCCGCCGATCTGAAGGGTCTGGACGTTCTGGAAGAAGCTGTTGATCCCCGGAACCTGGGAGACCTCACGGCGAAGGCGCTGGATGACCTCGTTGGAGCTGAGCTTGCGCTCCTCACGCGGCTTCAGGGCGATGAACATGCGCCCGCTGTTTGTCGTGCTGCTCAGCCCGCCGGCACCGACCGTCGACATGACGTAGTCGACATCGGGGTCGTGCTGGACGATGTCCGCCACAGCCTTCTGCCGTGCCACCATGCCGGCGAAAGAGACGTCCTGCGGCCCCTCCGTCGAGGCGAAGATGAGCCCGGTATCCTCGGTCGGGAAGAAGCCCTTGGGCACGACACGGTAGAGATAGAGGGTAGCGCCGATGGTCGCGAGGGTAACGACGATCCACAGGCCCGGCCGGGCGACCACGCGTCGAAGCGTGCGCTCGTAGCCTCGAAGGGCCATGTCGAATACGGCCTCCGACGCCCGGAACAGCCTCCCCTGCCGCTCGCCATGCTTGGCGGGACGAAGCAGGCGCGAGCACAGCATCGGCGTCAGCGTCAGCGACACGATCCCCGAGATCAGGATCGTCAGGCTGATGGTGATGCCAAACTCGTGAAAGATCCGGCCGACCACGCCGCCCATGAACAGCACCGGAATGAACACGGCGCAGAGCGAGACTGTCATCGAGACGATCGTGAAGCCGATCTCCTCGGCACCTTTGAGCGCGGCCTCGAAGGGCCGCATGCCCGACTCGACGTGACGCACGATGTTCTCGAGCATCACGATCGCATCGTCGACGACGAACCCGACCGAGAGCGTGATTGCCAGCAGCGACAGATTGTCGATCGAGAAACCGAAGAGATACATCCCGCCGAACGTGCCGATGATCGACACGGGAAGCGCCAGGGCTGGAATGATCGTCGCCGTGACGTTGCGAAGAAACATGAAGATGACGAGGATCACGAGCGCAATCGCGATCATCAGCGTGTACTGAACGTCGCGCACCGAGTCTCGGATGGAGACCGACTTGTCGTTCAGGACGTCGAGCGCGATTGAGGGCGGCACACCCGCCCGCAGCACAGGCAGGGCTGCGCGAATCCGGTCGACGACCTCGACGGTGTTGGCATCGGGCTGCCGCTGCACGGCGAGGATGATCGCCCGCTTGCCCTGGAACCAGCTCGCAACCTTGTCGTTCTCGACGCTGTCGATGACGGTGGCCACGTCCTCGATCCGGACGGGATTTCCTCCGGCATAGGTGACGACGACGGGCATGAAGTCGACGGCCTTGCGCATGGGGCCCGTGGCCTGGATCGTGTAGTTGCGCGATGGCCCGTCGAGATTGCCCACAGGCGAGTTGGAGTTGGCGTTGGCGATGGCGTTCTGGAGGTCGCTTAGCGTCAGCCCGCGGGCGGCAAGCGCGTGCAGGTCCGCCTGCACGCGGACGGCGTACTTCTGCGCCCCATAGACCTGCACCTGGGCAACACCCGGCAGCATCGAGATCTGCTGGGCGATGAGTGTCTCCGCATACTCGTCCACGGTCGAGAGCGGCACCGAAGGCGAGGAGAGCGCCAGGAAGAGAATCGGCGAGTCGGCAGGGTTAACCTTCCGGAAGCTCGGCGGCGTCGTCATCTCGTCCGGCAGCCGACGTTGCGCAATGCTCAGCGCCGACTGGACGTCGAGGGCAGCACCGTCGATGTCCCGACCGAGGTCGAACTGCAGAATGATCGAGGTGCTGCCCTGCGTCGAGGTCGAGGTCATCGAGCTGATGCCGGAGATCGTCGCGAACTGGCGCTCCAGCACCGAGGCCACCGAACTGGCCATCGTCTCCGGGCTCGCGCCCGAAAGCCGGGCGGATACGGAGATTGTGGGAAAGTCCACCCGTGGCAGCGCCGCCACCGGAAGCTGCCGGTAGCCAAAGACGCCGATGACGAGAAAAGAGAGCATCAGGAGCGTCGTCATGACCGGACGATGAATACAGGCCGTGGCGATGCGCATGCGCTCAGGCCCCCGGGCCGGCGGACCTCTGTCCACCACCCGCCGAGGCATTGCCCGCACCCCGGATCTCGACCGTGCTTCCGGGCCCCAGCCGGAGCTGCCCGTCGACGACCACCTGCTCGCCGGCGCTCAGGCCCTTCGTCACGACCGTCCGGCCGTCCGCCGTCTGGGCCAGCATCACCGGTCGCATGTCGACCTTGTGGTCCTTGCCGATGACGAAGACGTAGGAGCCATCCTGGCCGATCTCGATGGCCCCGGTCGGAACCGTGATCGCATGCTCGTCGATCCGCAGCACCAGTGTCACGTCGACGAACTGCCCGGGCCAGAGGAGCTCGTCGGCGTTCGGCATCTCGGCGATCAGGGTGATCGTCCCGGAGCCCGGATCGATCGCGTTGTCGAGAAAGGCGAGCTTGCCCTTGATGGGCGGCCCCTTGTCCCCCGCCGGCAGCGCCTCGACGATGACCGTCCCCGCCCTGGCAGCCTCCCGGACCTCATCGAGCCGACCTTGCGGTACGGCGAATTGGACCTGGATCGGATTCATCTGGTTGATGGTGAAGAGTGGCGTCGTGTCCGCCGCGCGCACGACATTGCCGGGCTTGAGATTGATCCGGCCGATGCGGCCGTCGATCGGCGCCGTGATGGTGTAGTAAGAGATCTGCACGTTGAGATTGTCGATGGCAGCCTGATCGGCGGCGATGCTGGCGTTGATCACCTGCTCGTCGGCCTGGGCCTGCTGGTACTGCTGCTTCGAGACGAAGTCCCGAGCGACGAGGGCACCGTAGCGCTGCAGGTCCTGGCCGACCCTGACCTTCTGGGCCTCGTCCTTGGCGAGCTGCGCCTGTGCTTGGTGCAACTGAGCCACGGCCGAGCGGGGATCGAGCGTCACCAGCACGTCGCCTGCGTGCACCGCACTGCCTTCGGCGACATGAACCTCGGTAATCTGGCTGTCGACACGCGGTCGCACGACCACGCTCGCAACCGGCCTTACGGTGCCGACCGCGGTCAAGGACACCGGCATCGGCTTGACCTCGACCATCCCCGCAAGCACTGGCACGGGTCGCGCATGCGGTGCCGCTGCCCTGCTCTCAGCGCCGCCGCGGGTAGGCCAAGCCTTGTATGCGTAGCCGCCTCCGGCGAGCACCAAACCAGCGGTCACGAGGATCATCAATGTGCGTGGGCCTCGCGACGGACGGCTCGGCTCTAGGTCGGGCCGGTCCTGGCTGGTCCGCTGGATCGTGCTGCTCATTATGCCTATCCGCCGCCGCGCGACACACGGCTTCTACGTCAGCCGTAGTACCACGCCCTCGACTGGAACGCATGAACCGCAGCCACCCTGCGGTAGCCAGTCCGTAAAACCGCGCCGAGGTCAGCCGGCCGCGGCTTTGCTCGACATAACGTCCTCGAGATCGGGCGTTGGCGGCGGCTCGCTGGGTGCCGCCCTTCCCATGGTCAGGGAACGTGGCCTGAAGACACGGGCGGCCGCAGGCACGGGCTGATCTGCCGCTACCCGCTGCGAAGATGAGGTCAGCGCTCCCCCCTCGCCGAGCTTGATGCCCAGCCCCGAAAGCTGAGCGAGGACGACGCTGTCCTCGATGTCAACGGCGATCACGCCGATACCCGCCTCAGCCAACTGAGCCAGAACTGCTTTGACCGTGGCCCGGTCTCTGCGCGCCTCATAGACCAAGCTGGGCGCCGACAGCGCCACGAACGAGACGCCCGCCCGCACGAGCCGGAGGGTATCGATGCCGTCGAGCGAGGTCGGTTGAAGGGCACGACCGACATCGCTCGGGAGCAGAAGCCGGGCCAGCGCGACGACCAGCTCTGGTCGTGGACCTCCCGCGAGCAGGATGGTCAGCGGCGCAGCTGTGAGGCTCACCCGGTCCCGGCGACCACGAATGGCGCGATGCACGCGAAGCCGCGCGAGGCTCGCTGCGGAGAGCGAGGCGACGACCGGAAGATGCTGGTTGCGCCAGCTCTGGTTGTTGCTTTCGATGAGTGCCTTCTTGAGGACGGCCAGGTCAGCCGCCGCGCTCGCCCTCTGCGACCCCACACTGCTCACCAGCGTCATCGTGGGCGTCGGATCGACCAGCCGGCGAATGACGCTCACGGTCGCCTGACAATCGGCCGCCGACCGCTCGGGGCGGCGGGCGGCAAGAGCGCTGCAGCTCGCAAGGAGCGTCGGGGCGAACGCCCTGACACCCCCAATGGTCCGGCTCAGCTCGCGCACTCCCGAAGCGCAGCGCAGCGCCGCCGTGCGGGCGAGCCCGAGGCCGCGCGCGATGTCGAGGCGAGGTCTCGCCCATCTCGGCAAGGCTCGCGCGAAAGCTGCTCCCTCGGCATCTGCAGCCATGGCCAGGGAGGCGAGAACAGCGAGCGCGACGATCGCAAGCAGCGCCGTCGCGATCTTAAGCCCTATCGGGGACACGTGGAGCTGCCGGGGACCGACCAGCGCGGCACCGGCGAAGCCAAGCAGGAAGCAGATCAGGAGCAAGCCGGCCCTGACCATCGCAATCCGCCGCCTTTGCGGCACCTGCGTCCATACGCTCAGCGCCGCACTCAGCGGACTGAAACGGACGCGAATCTCGTCCCACTCGGCGAGCTGCCACCGCATGCTTGTTCTCTCTCGTCTTGAGCGCGAGGCCTTGTTGGCTTAGGGCTGTCTATTACCAGTAGCTTAGCGCTTGGAATGCATATCTCACGCGAGGAACGATGATCCTATCGCAAAGATGCTCCTTTCGTGACGTTCGGGCCACAGGGTGGAGAGCAGGATCACCCCATCACCTGCGCTGACCGCACCCTATCCCAATTGCCTGTCGGTGGCGACCCGTTTCCAGTGTTCAACTATGCGGATTGCCGCCGAAGCGCAGTGGAGAGCTTCTCGGCCGCATCGGCAAGGGGCACGCGATGGGCCTCGTCGATTGGCGGGCGGGCTGCAAGTGCCGCGGCCATCTCCTCCAGGATGTCGCCCAGAAGATAGTAGTGGAGGTGAAACGCAACCCGACGCCCCTCCTCGCCAGAACGAACAAGCTTGACGACCACGCCATCATCCTCGACGCCTACCTCGAACGCGGAAGCTCGACCAAACGAGCCCATGTAAGCCTTCTCTGGAAATTCCAAGGACACTTCCGCCTTGTCCGTGATTGGCTTCATCGTCATTGTCGGTCCTCTAATGTTCCGGATCCGGCGCCACGGCCATCCCGGCATTCATGTGCCAGCCGCCGCCGGCACTCAAGTGTGAACCTCCCGGACGCCCGCGCGCCGTCGACGTGGCTTGCCGCAACGGTCCGAGATCGGAACCCTATCGGACGGCTCCACAGGGTGGCAGGCGTCGATAGGCACCGTGAAGCGCGCAGTGGGCTTGTGTGGGCCGCCGTCACGCCGGCCGATCCATCTCGCGCTCCAGATGACGCGCCACTATCGCCTGCCTCAGCCCATCCATCCGGCCCACCGGAGCTCCCGTCCGCATGCGGCCTAGCCGGCGAGCCGTCTCTTGATGGAGCGGCCGGGCATCACCTTCATTGTCGGCTCGAACCGCACGGCCCGATCGCGCCCGCGCAGCTTCGCCGTGTAGAGGGCGATGTCGGCTGCGCGGAGCAGATCCGCCGCGGCCTCCTGGTCTACGGGAAACACCGCGACACCAATGCTCGCGTTGGTAACGAGAAGCCGGCCCGCATAGTTGATTGGTTCGCGAAGGGTCGTCTCGATGCGGACTGTGAGCTGGCATGCCTCCATCTGATCGTCCGCCCCAGCCGAGGCAAGAATGGCAAACTCATCACCTGCAAGGCGCGCCACCAGATCACCCTCGCGAACAGACGAGCACAGGCGTTGACTGAAGGCGCAGAGGACACGATCGCCAGCGTCGTGACCGAGCGTGTCGTTGATCTCCTTGAAATGGTCGATATCGACCAAAAGCAGGGCAAATTGCTTCTCAGCACTCGCGCTGGACTCGATACGGTGGTCCAGCTCTGCTAGGAATGCTCGCCGGTTTGGTAGCCCGGTCAGAGAATCATGGGTCGCCTCATGGCGGTAGGCAGCCTCCCGAGCATGGAGATCCGAGACCCGCTGCTCCAGCTCCACCGCCATGTGATTGAGCACATGGCCGAGCTCGGCGATCTCATCCTTGCCGCGGATGACCGGCAGGCGGGCGGAAAGGTCGCCCTGCCGCAGCCGATCGCCCAGGTGCTTCAGGGCGGCAAGGCGATCGGCGATCGCACGCCTCGCATAGGAACGTGCCACGGCGTAGGTGGCCGCAAGCACCAAAAGAATGAGCCCCACCTCGGCAAGAAGCTGGCGGCGAGCGTCGATCTCCAACCGGTCGAGAGGGGTCTGGACGGCAATGCGAACGCCCGTCGCTGGCGCGCCAGTGACGGCGACCAGCGCTCCATCGATGGTCAGCCGATTGGCCACATCGTCAGCGTCGAGACTGGCGCCCAGCCACCTCTGGAGCGGTATGATCGGCGTGTCGCTCCGTGCCTCCTGGACGAGCAGGTTGCCATCTCGGTCCACAATCTGAACCGCGGTCTCGGCTGGCAGACCAAAGCGCTCGACCACGCTCGTCAGCCACTCGATCGGAATGGCCACGGCGCCGACACCACGTACCGCGCCGGAGTCATCACGAAGAGCGGTGAGAATCGGTAGAAGCCGGTCGCCGGTGCGGCGGCCGGCGACAACCGCGCCAACGATGGGCCCCTCGGCGAGGATAGCCTGACCAAAAAGCGGACGGTCGCCTATGCTGATCTGAGACGAGGCGTCGCCCGCAAGGCATAGGCTCCAGCCCGAGTTGTCGAAGATCGCGAGTCGCCACCCGCTGGGCAACTGCGAGCGCAGATCCGTCAGTCGGCGGACACACCTTTCTCCGCCCTCCACGAGAACGTCATCACCCTCCGTGAGCGCCGTGAGGAGCACAGACGCCCGCGCGAGCATGGTCTCGTTCGATGCTGCCAATGCTTCGGCTAGATCCGTGACCTGGGACTCGATGCTCGCGACACGCATCGTGGGGTCACGAAGCTCGTAGTAGATGAGGAGCGCTGTGGGCGGCAAGACAGCCAAGCCGATCAACAGCAAGAGCTGCAGCCGCACGGTTGACGGCAGCCAATCCGCGATCAGATCCGTTAGGCTGCGGTGGATCACGGTCCAACCTTGGCATTGGGGCGGTCATGAGGCCCATGGAACGCTTAAGCGAATATCGACCGGGATGCAATCGCCTCTGGCGAGAGACGGCTGTCATGCCTCTCAGCGGGTTGGCCTGACCGGAGCCCTGTGCTCCACTGCGGTGCCAGGACATCGCTGGCAAGCATGTGGACATTGGTCAGGGGGCATGAAGCAAGCATTCTCGAGAGAGTGGACCGTCTCGAAGCCGGCCGTTCAGTCGACCAAGGGCATGGTGGCTGCCCAGAATCAGAAAGCCGCCCGGGTGGGCCGCGCCATCCTCGAGGATGGCGGTAATGCCGTCGATGCCGCGATCGCGACCTCGCTCGCTCTGGCCGCCACCGAGCCATGGATGAGCGGCCTCGGCGGTGGGGGCTGCATGATCGTTCACATTGCAGCTGAGCGGAAGACATGGGCGGTCGACTTCGGCATGGTGGCCCCTCGAGACCTCGATCCCGCTGACTATCCGCTGACCGACAGCGAGGCCGGTGACCTCTTTGGCTGGCCCGGCGTCGTCGACGACCGCAACCTGGTGGGCCCACTCTCGATCTGCGTCCCGACGCAACTCGCCGGGCTTGGGGAGGCCCTGGCTCGGTTCGGCTCGCGCCCCCTTGCGGAGCTGATCGCGCCCGCCGCAGCTCTGGCGCGCGAGGGGCTCGGCATCGACTGGTATGCCTCGCTGCTCATCGGCTCGGCGGCGCGGCAGCTTGCCCGATATCCAGCGAGCCGAGATGTTTGGCTCCCCGACGGCTTCCCGCCCGTGCCTGACTGGCAGGGCAACGATACCCGCCTGCCTCTCGGCCGCCTCGCCGACACGCTGGACGAGGTCGGACGGCGAGGCGTCGAGGGCTTCTATCGCGGCGATCTCGCGCACCAGATCGTCCAGGACGTCCAGCAGCTGGGCGGTCGCCTGCAGCAGGCGGACATGGAGGCGGTCCGCCCCCAAATCCAGGAGGCGCTGGCGATCCCCTATCGCGATGGCTCTGTCTTCGCCATGCCCGGTCTCTTTGCCGGGGTGACCCTCGGCCGATGCCTCGAGACGCTGAGCGGGCGGTCCTTGACTGGCAGCACGCCTGATGCCGACGCCTACCTCGCCTACGCCCAAGCACTGAACGCGGCATATAAGGACCGGCTGGAGCAGCTCGGCGACAGCGCTCCCGGGCAGTCCTGCACCTCGCATCTATGTGTGGTTGATCGCCACGGGAACCTCGTGTCCCTCACGCAGACCCTGCTGTCGCTCTTCGGCAGCAAGGTCGTGCTGCCGTCGACCGGCCTGCTCATGAACAACGGCGTGATGTGGTTCGATCCGAGCCCCGGCCACCCGAACTCCATCGCCCCCGGCAAGCGGCCGCTCTCGAACATGTGCCCGGTGATCGCGCAGGCCGACGATCGCCGGTTCGCCGTCGGCGCCTCAGGCGGGCGGCGCATCCTGCCAGCGGTCCTCCAGCTGACGAGCTTTCTCCTCGACTACGCCATGGACCTCGAAGCGGCGTTTCATCAGCCGCGCATCGATGCCAGCGGCACGCCGCTCGTGACGGTGGATGCGCGTCTGTCCCAACCGGTAAAGGATGCGCTGGCAGACCGGCTCGCGACAACAGAGGCGATGGCCGCCGTTTATCCTCTCAATTTTGCGTGTCCGACCGCCGTGATGTGCCGTGCCGACGGCGGGCAGAGCTCGGGCGCGGCCGAGCCGTCCCAGCCCTGGGCAGGAGCGCAGGCGGAGCGATGAGCAACCCCGGAACCAACCAGGAGAAGAATGCCCGATGGGCGAGATGAGGGAGATCACCACCGGCCTGCGCTTTCCCGAAGGTCCGGTGGCGATGGCCGACGGCAGCGTGCTGGTCGTCGAGATCGAGCGGCGCACGGTGACCAGGGTAGCACCGGACGGCACCAAGACGATCGTCGCCGAGACCGGCGGCGGCCCTAATGGGCTGGCGATCGGCAAGGATGGCGGCCTCTATGTCTGCAACAATGGCGGGTTCGAGTTTCACGAGGACGCGGATGGCCTGAGGCCGTCGACCCAGGCGCTGGACTACAGCGGCGGTCGTCTGGAGCGCGTCGACCTTGCATCCGGCGAGGTCCGGACGGTGCATCGCCAGACGGGAAACGGCTTCGAGCTCAGGGGCCCCAACGACCTCGTCGTGGATTCGATCGGTGGCATCTGGTTCACCGACCTGGGAAAGCGCCGCGGCCGCGACCTCGACTATGGGGGCGTGTACTACGCGCATCCCGACGGAACGATCCACGAGGCCGCCCATCCGGTCTTGACCGCCAACGGCATCGGCCTCTCGCCCGACGGCCGCACCGTCTACGTCGCAGAGACGGAGGGGGCCAGGCTCTGGGCGTTCGACCTCGAGGGACCAGGGAAGGTGCGCAAGCATCCGTGGCCGAGCCCGCACGGCGGTCGGCTCGTCTACGCCGCCGGAGGTCGCTATCAGCGCTATGACAGCCTCGCCGTCGAGGCTGACGGCAACATCTGCGTCGCGACGCTGATGGAGGGCGGCATCACGGTCGTGGCGCCGGACGGCCGGCTCGTCGAGTTCGTGCCCCTGCCGGACCGCTACGTCACCAACATCTGCTTCGGCGGCCCGGACCTGCGCACCGCCTTCATCACCCTCTCGATGAGCGGGCGTCTCGTGGCCATGCCCTGGCCACGCCCGGGCCTCCGGCTCAACTTCTGACGCGCCGGAGCACGTCAGGCATGCGATTCGGTCGAGGAATCATCGCCTTGAACGCCCGGGGAGGCTGCCCACATCGCTGATTGACGCTGGCTCCACGAACGTGCCCATGTGGGACCGTTGGTGGGGCCAGAGCATGTATCGAGGTGATTATGGCAAACTCCGTCAATCCGACTCTAGCGGTCGACCTGGTCCGGGGCGCGGCCGATCTTCTCCGTCCTCGTCACACTGACGCGGATATCGCCCTCGGTGCCATGGCAGGCCTTGGCCTTCTTCGCGGAGTCATTCTCGAGCAGGCCGGCTACAACGCAATGCGTCAGCTCGACGACTGGCTGCGGGCCCAGCTCGAGGAGCGGCGGGCCGTTCGCGGCCAGACAACGGCCAGGGGCGAGCCCCCAGCACTGCCGGAGCCGGGGCCGGGCTTCCATCGTGCCGCCACGATCATGAAGGATGCCGTCTATACCTGCCTCTTTTTCCATCCCCACGCGCCGGGGAACGAGCTTCTGCTCGCCGCCGCAGGCTCCCTGGTCGACCTCGTCGTCGAAGGCCTGGGCCAGGTGCCGTCGTGGGCGGCGGTGCACGAGGCCCTTGGAGAGGGCACGGCAGACCCGGGCACCGACACGCCACGGCCGCACGGGATGATCCTCCTGCAGTAGGCAGCGCGCAGCCGGCGTCGCCGGGCCTCACGGCCTGTCGGCGCCGGCCTAGTCCTCCTGATTCTGCTTGTCCTTCTTGGCGTTTTTGGCGGCCTTCTTGCCGAAGACGGAACGGGTCGCATCGACATTGGTCTCGCCGTTCTTGGCGCAGACCTGGGTCGAGGGATCGCACACCACATTCTTCTTGGGCACGATGGTGCCGTCCGGCTGCTGCACCGCCAGCGCCGGCTTGCGGCCGAACTGCTGCCGGGTCTGGCTGTAGCTGGGCGTGCCCTTCTTGGCGCAGACCTCGTCACTCAGATCGCACCTCACGCCGCGCTGGGGCGAGTAGTAGGGATCGCGGTGGCTGTGGTCGCCGACCGCGTTCTTGAGGCTGTCGGCCGAGTCGCGGCCGAAATACTCGCGCGTCAGGCCCACATCCGGACCGTTGCGGTCATAGCAGACCTGCTGCCCGCGATCGCACACCACCCCGGGCGTAGGGCTGTATCGGTTGCTGCTGCTGCCGCCCCAGCCGAGGCCCGAGCCGTACCCCGCGGTCGGACCGCCGCCGAAGAGCGAGCCGCCATGGCCGCCTCCAGGCGCAGCGCAGCCGCCCAGCGCCAGCAGCAACATCACGCCCAGCCACCGCATCGAGCGGGGCATCTGTCTCTCCCGAGATTGGATTCATGTCAGCCTACCAAGAAACGGCAGGTGGCGGTAACGTTCCGCATAGTCGATGCCATAGCCGACGACGAAGACGTCCGGGATCACGAAGCCGGTGAAGTCGGGCTCGATGTCGACGACGCGCCGGCTGGGCTTGTCGAGCAGCACGCAGGTCCACACCCGGGCGGCACCGTGCCCCAGCAGCATGTCGCGGGTGAAGGCGAGCGTGCGGCCGCTGTCTTGGATGTCGTCCACCAGCAGCACGTTGCGGCCGCCGATCGAGCCCGGCATCTCGCCGATCACCTTGACCGTGCCGCGGCTCTCGGTGCCGGCGCCGTAGCTCGAGACCTGCAGGAACTCCACCTCGGGATGCCGGCCCACCGCGTCGAGCGCGCGGACGAGGTCGGCGGTGAAGACGAAGGCGCCTTTCAAGAGGCCCACCACCGTCAACGGCTCGGGCACGATCCGGGCGATGTGTCCGGCCAGATCGTGGACCCGGCTGGCGATGGCCCCTTCCGCGAAGAGCGGCACGACCTCGGGCTCGGGCTCCTGCCCCGCGGCCGCCTCGGCCTCGCCTTCCAGGCTCAAGGTCACATCCGGCCGCTCCGCCGCGACGTCCCGCAGCACGCGCAGCAGGCGCTCATAGTCCTGGCCGAGCCGGCCGCGGGCCCGCGCCGCGTCGCGCCAGACGACCTCGATCGGGCCCTCGATGTCGGTGCGCAGCACGTCATAGAGGGCATCGAGGTTGGGCGGCGGGCCCATCGGGAAGCCCAGATCCCGCGCCAGCCGCTCCATGACCGCGCGGCGGTCGGGCAGCTCGCCATCGAGCTCACAGCGCTTGGTCACCGCGGCACCTCCTCGAATGTCTCGTAGTGGTCGAGCGTGACCTCGATCAGGCCGTCGCTCGAGAAGACGAGCCGCCTCGCCCCGCGCCGGCGGCAGGTGGAATCGATGTCCGCCTCGCGCCAGCTGCGGCCCCGCGCCTCGGGCAGCCGGCGCTCGCGGTTGCCGAAGCGGTCGCCGCCGATCATGTGGCCCGGCGCCACGCTGCAGAGATCCGTGCCCGGCCGCCAGCCCAAGGCCTCGGCCTGGCGCTTGGTGAGGTAGCGCTCGGGCAGCCTGCCGCTGGTCCTGAGGCTCGTCACGGTCTCGACGAAGGCGGCAGGGTCATGGAGGCCCAGCTGGTCCGCGAAGCGCTGCAGACCGGCCTGATCCGCCTGCGCCGCCAGGGCCGGGCCGAGCGCCAGCAGGAGCCCCAGGCCGAGCGCCGCCAGCGCCTGCCGACCCCGCCCCACGGCCCCGACCCACGCCCTCGCCCGTCGTCCGCCTCGCAGCATCGCCTCCCCCCAACCCGGCCTCGCCCCCACTCTAGCGGCGGTGCGGCTCCCGGCTAGACCCGGGAGAGGCCGCAGACGGGGCGCAGGCGCGTGCCGAGCCAGCTGCCGAGGAAGGCGAAGACGAGCCACACCCAGCCATGCAGGCTGCCCGAGGCGATGCCCGAGAAGAAGGCGCCGATGTTGCAGCCATAGGCGAGACGCGCCCCATAGCCCAGGAGCAGCCCGCCCCCCGCGGCCGTCAGCACGTCCGTGCGCGAGAGCCTGAGCGTCGGCTGGAAGCGGCCGGCGAGACCGGCGGCGGCGAAGGCGCCAAGGAGGATGCCGAGGTTCATCACCGAGGTGGTGTCGTGCCAGAGCGAGGCCTGCAGCGCCGCCGCCTGCCCCTGCCAGTAGGGCCAGGAGGCGACGTCGATGCCCACCGCCTGGAAGAGCTTGGCCCCCCAAAGGGCAAAGCCCGAGGTGATGCCCCACGGATGGCCGGCCAGGACGAGGGTGGCGAAGTTGAGGAGCGCCAGCGCCACCGCACCGGCGAGGAGCGGCCAGGGCCCGCGCAGCCAGTCCGGCCGCTCGCTCGCGCGCGGCGCCAGCCCGCGACGCCGCTCGACGAGGCGGGTGAGAAGCGCGATCGCGGCGAAGAGCCCGAGGTTCAAGGCAAGCGCCGGCACGAGGCCCAGCGAGCTCACCGCCGACCAGCCCGGCAAGGCGGGCAGGCCATACCAGAAGGGCAGATTGGCCGTGGCGATCACCGAGCCCAGGACGAAGAACAAAAGAGTGACGACCATGCGGCTGCTGCCGCCGCCGACGGTGAAGAGCGTGCCCGAGGCGCAGCCGCCGCCGAGCTGCATGCCGAGCCCGAACACGAAGGCGCCGACCATCAGGCTGGGCCCGAGCGGCATGACCCAGCCGCCCACCGGCTGCCCCCAGACGCTGCCCGCCGCCAAAGCGGGAAAGAACAACAGCACGGCCAGCGCCAGCATCACCATCTGGGCGCGCAGGCCGCTGCCCTCGCCCGTGACGACGAAGCGCCGCCAGGCGGAGGTGAAGCCGAAGCTCGCATGATAGAGGGCCAGCCCCAGGAGCGCTCCCACGATGAACAGGGCACCCTGGCGCGGGCCCGAGGCCTGAATCGCGAGCAGTGCTCCCAGAACAAAAAGGGCGCTGCCGACGATCAGCGGCCCCGTCGCCGACCGCCGTGCCGCCGACACCCGACTAATAGCAATCGCCATCTGTGCTTTCCTCGAAACAACACTGACGAATGCGCCATAGATCGTGCGGTGGGCCGCCCCTGTCAACGCGCCCGCATCGCCCGGAGCCCGGCCTCGGCTTCCCACCCGAAACATTAGAGCACCTTCATCCCGGCCCTGCCTAGAACGAACGCGCGGCCCTCACGCAAACGCCATCGCCCCGCGAGCGGGCATCCGCTCCACGCGGACCCGGCAGGGTCGACAGCTCTTTTTTTCACTTTTTGTCGGTTAGGGGCCGAGGGGTTTTCGGCCGGCGATCCGTCTCGGGTCGTCGGGCTCGGGCGGCTCGCCCAGCTCGATCAGGCGCTTCTCGATGCGCGCGATGATCCAGTCCGCCAAGGCCGGGTTGGCCCGGGCCATGGCGGCGAGCGGTGAGAGGGGCTCGTCGTCGGCGGAGGCGGGATCGCCAGCATCGCCGACGGAGAATTTCTTCGGGTGCCGCGGCCGGCTCCTCGACGGGAGCCTCGGCCGCTGCCGGCTCGAGCTCGGCCCTGACAAGAACAGCCTCACCCGCCTGCGCCGGCAGAAAGTCGACGAGGCGGTTGATGGCCTCCTGCGCCGGGCCCAGCGGATGCTGGCCGTAGCCCTGCATCGTCTCGGGCGAGGAGCCGGCGGGTGCTGGCGTGTCCCGTCGCTCGTAGGGCTGGCGCACGCTCTCGAAGCGCTCGACCACGAGCTTGACGAGGTGCCTCACCGGATGCCGGGCCCGGTTGGCCTGGTAGACGACGAACAGCATCGCCCTTCGGTCGCCGACGTCGATGAGGCTCGAAAGCTCAAGCCACGCCGTCTCGAACAGGCGGGCCTGCCGCTCGGGCAGAGGAAGGTCGCGGACGGCGGCGTACTGGTCGACCAGGCGGGAGAGGTCCCGGTCGGTGACAAAGGCCTCGATGTCTTCCTCCGTTGCCGTGTCGAGCCTTTTGATCTCGGCCGGGGAGAGGCCGGCGGCGAGACGTCGGGCGAGCCGGCACTGGCGGGTGCCGGGCATCTTGATGGGGGAACGGGTGAGCACGCGAGGCATGTGGGTCTATCTATAGGACCATATACCTTCTGTCAACTTTGAATTGATGAATTTCTTCGGGTCGAGCAACCCGGTCGGCGACTAGCCGGCAGGCCCAGCGTCTGGACCGCGTCGTAGATACGAAGTATAAAGCATCAGCTAACCTGGGAGCTTACGATGCAGGCGCAGATCGGTCGCTGGGGCAACAGCCTCGCCTTGCGGATCCCGAAGCACCTCGCGGACGCGCTGGCGATCGGCGAGGGAACGGCGGTCGAGATCGCGGTCGAGGATGGTCGTCTCGTTCTCGTGCCGAGCGCGGCGAGCGCCGAGCCTGGAGGAGCTTCTGGCCCGGATCACGCTGGCGAAACCTGCCCGGACGAGGGTGCAGACGATGCCCCAGTCGGACGCGAGCTGATCTGACGTGGCGGCACCGGACCGCGGCGACCTCGAGTCCGGATCGCGTTCAAGGCACACGGCTGGCAAGCCCGCTGGCCCGGATGCCGTCAGGCCGCCCGGAGCGGCCCGGCAGTCCGTGATGGCCGAGGCCGGCGCATCAAATGCCCCGCTGCCTGCTCGATCCGTCCAATCCGTCGTCACGCTCGACACGCTGCAGCGCGCCGCGGCTGCTGTGGGGCGCACGGGTCGAGCTGGATGGGCAAGATGCTCGACGAGCATGTCCTGGTCGCAGCCTCGGCGGCGACATACGCACGTGAGCCGGATGCGTGCGC
This sequence comes from uncultured Alphaproteobacteria bacterium, assembly GCA_963735065.1. Taxonomy (GTDB): domain Bacteria; phylum Pseudomonadota; class Alphaproteobacteria; order Geminicoccales; family Geminicoccaceae; genus CAVTJL01. Next base: position 1,206,237 of record CAVTJL010000004.1, read on the forward strand.
CCGTTCCGAGGGCGTGGTAGAGTAGAGGCCATGAAGCGAGCCGAGCAGATCGCCACCGCCGAGCGCACCTATATCGTCCACTTCCGGCCGGAGCCGGAGGGCGGCTATACCGTGCTTTGCCCAGCCCTGCCGGGCCTGGTGAGCTATGGCGAGACCCTCGAGGAAGCGCGGGCGATGGCCGCCGATGCGATCGCCGGTTACCTTGAATGCCTGCGTGAGGATGGCGAGCCGATCCCATCGAGCGATGCGGCGACGATCGAGCATGTCGAGCCGGTGAAGGTCAAGCTGCAGACCGTATGAGCCGAAAGCTCCCGGCGCTATCGTCCGCGGCCGTCGTCAAGGCGCTCCGAAGAGCCGGCTTTTCGGTCGAGCGGATCAAGGGAAGCCATCATCATCTTCGCAACCCCCAGAGGCCCGCTGCACGGGTGGTCGTTCCGATGCATCGCGGTGACCTGCCGACCGGCACGCTCCGCGCGATCATCAAGCAGGCCGGGCTGACCGAAGAGGCCTTCCTCGAGCTCCTGTAGACGGGCGGAACAGAGTTGCCCCGAGCACGGCATCTGCTGCGCCGCCGAACCCAAGCGACGGCGCTCCGGCGTTCCCGGCATTAAGAGCATGAAAATCTCACCACCTTCACAGTGTGCGGGCGTGGGCGACTTGCGCTCCCGACGTGATCGATGTCGCCCCCGGCGTGGAGAGCCGACTTCACGATGTCCAAACCGCTCGTGCTGACCTCACCCATGGACAAACCCTCTCCAACGTGGCGTTCTCGACAACGACCACGCTAGGACAGCTCGATGCCGGGGAGCTGGGGCCGTCCACCCCATCTCCGTAATTCCGCCATCAAGGTGGTTGACTGACGCGGCGGCGAGCTTCAGCCCAGCCTTTTACAACCAAATGCTGATGCCCACGACGCGATAGGAGAGAAGTGACGCTTCATGCACCAGAATGACGGCCACCCGTCCATAGGAGCGACAGCCTTCCACTGCCCGCATTGCGAAAAATTCGCTCATCAGTCCTGGTTCTATCTGCTAGCAAGCCCTGTCGCAGACGGGGGCACGCCCATATGTATCTTAGACGACAGCGATATAGTTGCGCATCTTGCAGATATCGCAGACGAGTACGATTACGATCGTGCTCGTGACTGGGCAGCGCAGATGCTGAGGGGAATTCCATTCTTAGGCGAACGGTTTCCAAGTGAAGCCCAAAGCCTAGACAATGTTGTGGTCTCGCAGTGTTATGGGTGCAAGAGCCTAGCGTTGTGGATCCATGACCGCCTGATATGGCCCCAACGAGCCACGACGCCGCTGCCGAATCCCGACCTCCCGGAAGATGCTCGACGTGACTATGAGGAGGCGAGCAAAATCCTTAGCCTATCACCCAGAGGGGCGGCCGCCCTACTCAGGCTAGGCCTCCAGAAGCTATGCAAGCATATAGGCGGAAGCGGAGAGAACATTAATGATGACATCGCTATGCTCGTGAGAAAGGGGCTCGACCCGCACGTGCAGCAGGCTCTCGATGTCGTTCGGGTAATCGGGAACAACGCAGTCCATCCTGGCCAGATCGACCTGCGTGATGACCGTGCCTCCGCGGAAACGCTCTTCGCGCTCCTTAACATCATCGTCGAAAATACCATCAGTCGCCAGAAGCACATCGCTGAGATGTATGAGCGGCTCCCGGAGGTCGCTCGCAAGGCCATCGAGAGACGAGACGGGCCAAAAGCGCCCTCTTCCTAGCCAAGGAGTGCCCTTGGTAGTCGGTGGGTCTTTTGTGATTGCAGTGAGAACTCCACTCAATTCCCTTGTTGCAGCGGCCGAATCCGCTGGACCGGGTAACTTGCGTTGTTCCGAGTCCACGCCGAGGCACCATAAAGGCTTGGATGGAACTCATGGGCACAGCGGGAGCCAGTCCTCGTCGAGGAACTGGACCAGGACGTAGGGGCAGGCTCCGGGCAGCGAAGCGGTGTCCTCCAGCTCGTCGTGCTCGGCAAGCGCGACTGGCGCCTCGAGGCGCGCCTGGGTCTAGAGGCGCTGCAGGTTTGTCTGGACATCGAGCGAAGCGGCGCCCTCCAGCTCGTCGTGCTCGGCGAGCGCAAGCGCCGCCTCGCGGCGCGCCTGTGTGTAGAGGCGCTGCAGGTTAGCCTCGACATCCCGGCGGATCGTGGGCGTCAGACGGTCGGCGATCTCGGCGCGGGCGTTGGCGACCGTGCGCATCCAGCCGAGACGTGGGTCGGTGGCGCGGCTGTGCTCCAGCTTCAGAAGGTGCTCCATCAGGCGGCGGAGCTGGCTGCGGACGGCGCTGCGGACCTCGGTGCCCAAATCCTCCACCTCCTCGGCAAGATGGGCGAGATCGAGCGGGCCGTTCCAGCGCTCCCTCGCGAGGCGGCGCAGCGCCGCGGCCTGGTCCTGGGTCCAGGCGTAGTAGTCCTCGGCGTAGAGCTCTTCGTAGCGGGTCGCCATGGACGAAAGCCCTCCTCGCCGCTCAACCTAGCAGCGAGACGGCCGCAGCGGAAGGGCGAGGTCGGCTCTCGGGGGTCGACCATCCGGCCGCTCGCGTAGCCGCGCAGGGAGCCGGAGCGGGCCGGAGCCGTTATGGGGGGTGCCGGCATGGGGCCGTGGGCTTCCCGGTTCGCGCCGTGGCTTTCGCCGTGCGCGCCGCGGCTTTTTGCGGCGGCATCGTGTGTCAGGGTGGAGGCACGTGGCCCGATCGGGGGCATCGTGGGAAGGGAACAGAAAACAATGAACCGCTACATCACGGCGCCGCGCGCCCTCGTGGGCTCCTTTTTTCTCACCTGTCTCGCGGCGGGCTGCACGCCGGTCGACAACCGCACGGCCAATCGGGCCGAGGATGCCTGCCTCGACGCGGCGCATGACGACGGCTATCGCAACGTGCGCACGACCGGCAGCGCCACTGGCATCGGCGATTCGGTCATCCAGTCGATCACCGGCAGCCGGAACGGCCAGTCCTATGACGGCACCTGCACCTACGATCGGCAGAGGCGCCGTGCCAGCATCAGCTGGGAGCGCGGCAATGGCGGCTCCGGCAGCTTCTCCCAGGCGCGCGCCGCCTGCCAGCAGGAGGCGCAGAGCCGCAACTTCACGGTGCGCGACATCGACCAGGGCGACAGGTCGGGCAATGCGATCGTCTTCGACATGCGCCTGCGCAAGTCGGGCGACAACTATACGGGCGTGTGCAGGTACAACAATGGCAGGGCGGATATTCAGACGGACAAGCAGTGAGGGCAGACGGACAAGCAGTGACGGACCGCCCGGCGAAGGCGGCGGGCGGCACATGATCGGTGCGGGGACCCTGCGATGCTGCCTCGTGGGGCTGGCGATCGCCGCGGGCCCGGTCGCCGGGTGGCTCCTGAAGGAGGACGGCGGAGGCCCGTAGGGGTGCCGGGACGGATAGCCGGCTCAGCTGCCCATCGTCAGCACCACGCGGAAACGGGCCTTGCCGCTCAGCATGCGGTCATAGGCCTCCGGCGCCCGCTCGAGCGGATAGGTCTCGATCATCGGGGCCACCTTGGTGAGCGCGCTGAAGGCCAGCGTGTCCTCGGAATCGGCCGGGACGCCCGAGGGCCAGCCCTGGATCGTGGCGCGGCGGCTGATGAGCTGGAGGGGCGAGACCTCAATGGGCTCGGCCGAGACGCCGACGACGAGGAGCTTGCCGTCGGGGCCCAGCCCGTCGATCGCGGCGCTCATGGCCTTGGCGCTCGTCACCGTGGCGAGGATGACGCGGGCGCCGCCGCGCGCCGAGAGCACGGCCGCCACATCCTCCGCCTGGCTGTCGAGATAGCGGTGGGCGCCGAGCTTGAGGGCCAGCTCCTTCTTGTCCTGGCCGCGGGCGATCGCCACCGTCTCGAAGCCCATTCGCGCCGCGTACTGCACGCCCAGATGGCCGAGGCCGCCGATCCCCAGCACCGCGACGAGGTCGCCGGCGCCCGCACCGCTGCGGCGCAGCGCGTTGAAGGTGGTGATGCCGGCACACAGCAGCGGTGCCGCATCCGCCGCCGCCAGGGCGTCGGGAATGAGCACGAGCGCCTCGCGCGGTGCGATCATGTACTCGGCATAGCCGCCGTCGTAGCTGACGCCGGCGATGCGCACGTTCCGGCAGGTCTTGAAGTCGCCGCGGCGGCAGCGGTCGCAGTGGCCGCAATGACCCCCGTGCCAGCCCACGCCCACCCGCTGCCCCACCGCCCAGGGCTCGACGCCGGACCCGACCGCGTCGATGCGCCCGGCCACCTCGTGGCCCGGCGCGCGCGGATAGGCCATTCCCGGGAAGGCGCCCTCCTTGGTGATGACGTCGCTGTGGCAGACGCCGCAGGCCTCGACGCGGATCCGCACCTCACCCTTGCCGGGGGTCGGGATCTCGCGCTCGACCAGCTCAAGCGGGCCGCCGGGCCGGCTGACCTGGACTATTCGCATGCGGGCCATGGCACCTTCCCTCCTTATCGCGATCCGATCGGCGAGCGCCGCCCTCGGCCGCAGGCTCGGGCGTCTGCAGCGCTATTGCTGCCGGACCATCCCAATACTCTCAACCTTCTCAACCGTCTTGTCTCGCTCTTTGGCCGACGAGCCGGCCGACGGCCTGCCGGGGCCCGCGGCCCCGGTCGCGGCGGCCGGGACGATGGCTGGTCATCATCCGTGGGCGAACGAGGGCCCGATCAGGTATGAGGTGGCGCGACGCCGTTCCGCTTTCGAGGGTTTGCCCATGGAGCCTCTCACCGTCGGTCTCTTCGCCGGCGCGCTGCTGCTGAATGCCGGCATGCCCGGCCCGAGCGTCGCCGCCCTGGTCTCCCGCGTGATCACCAACGGCTGGCGCGACGTGGTCCCTTTCCTCGCCGCCATGTGGATCGGCGAGGTGATCTGGCTGACCATGGTGATGACCGGGCTGACCGCGCTCGCGCAGACCTTCGAGCTGGGCTTTCAGCTCCTCAAGTGGCTCGGGCTCGCCTATCTTTGCTGGCTCGCCATCAAGATGTGGCGGCAGCCGGTGGGCGGGAGCGGCGACGGTCTTCCGCAGCGCCAATCGCCCCTCTCGATGTTCGGCGCCGGCATGGCGCTGACCCTGGGCAATCCGAAGATCATGGTGTTCTACGTGGCGCTTCTGCCCTCGCTGATCGACCTGTCCAGGGCCGACCTCCGGGCGTGGATCATCCTCTCCGCCGTGACCCTGGTGACGCTCGCCGCCGTCGATCTGACCTGGACATGCCTTGCGCACAAGGCGCGGCTCCTGCTGCGGACGCCACGCGCGACCCGGATCGCCAACCGGGTGGGAGCGGTCGCGCTCGGCGGTGCCGCAGCCGCCATCGCGACCCGCCGTTGAGCGCGATCGACAAGGTTTGGCGCCATCCATGGGGACGAGCGACAGCGCGGCAAGGCGGATGAAGATCAGAGCTGCCCGGTCCTACACCAACGCTCTCATGACCAGGAACATCGCCCTCTATCTGAGGCTCGGCTACAGGGAGACGGGACGCCGGCCCAATCCTGCGAGACCGGGATTTACGATCGTCGACATGGAAAAGGGGCTGGGCTAGGCATTCAGCCAGCTCGAGCGGCGACCAGCTTGGCGAGCGCCGCCCTCAGCCGGCCTCGGCCGCAGGCTCGCGCGTCTCCAGGGAGAAGGCGGCTCCGCTCTCGTCATACTCGAAGAGCTCGGCGTAGCGGCCCCAGCTGATGACGGCGCGGAGCGTGGTCTCGGCCGCGCTCTCGCTCATATGGTCCTCGAGCTCCTCCTGGAAGCGGGAGAAGCGGGCGCGGTGGGCGGGGCGCTCGTCCAGGACGCGGCGGATGTGGGCCGCGAGCGGCACGTGCGCTGCGAGCTGGCTCGCGAAGATCCTCTTCTTTTCCTCGACGGCGGCCTCGGCGAAGTGGCGGCCCACGGGTGTCAGCGCGATGTCGCCCTCGGCGAGCTCGGCCAGGCGCAGCATCTGCAGGGTCTCGGCCACGGGAAAAAGCTCGTCGATCTCGAGCTGGAGGTCCTCGGCCAGGGCCGGGAGGTCGGCGCGCCCGTCATAGGGCTGGGCCGCCACGGCCTCGGCGAGGCCGGCCAGGAGGTTGGTCGAGACGCGCGGCAGGATGGCCGTCATGCCCGTTCCGGGCAGGCCCTCGCGCGCCGGGCGGCGCTCGGCCTTGGGGCGGGCCGTCATCTGCGCGTAGACCTCGTCCACCTGCTGGCGGAAGGCGGGATCGAGGCGGTCGCGGGGGTGCGGCAGGTCGACACTGATCTCGGCCACGACGCGGCCGGGGTTGGAGGCGAAGACGAGGAGCCGGTCGCACATGAAGACCGCCTCCTCGATGTTGTGCGTGACCATGAGGACGGCACCGATGGGCATCCTGCCCTCGCCCCAGAGGTCGAGGAAGTCGGTGCGGAGCGTCTCGGCGGTCAGCACGTCGAGGGCCGAGAAGGGCTCGTCCATCAGCATGATGCGGGGGTGGACGACGACGGCGCGGGCGAAGCCCACGCGCTGGCGCATGCCGCCCGAGAGCTCGCGCGGATAGGCGCTCTCGAAGCCGTCGAGGCCGATGAGGTCGATCGCGGCCAGCGCGCGCTCGCGCCGCTCGGCGGCGGGCACGCCCTGCGCCTCGAGCCCGATCTCGACGTTCTCCAGCACGGTGAGCCAGGGGAAGAGCGCAAAGCTCTGGAAGACCATGGCGATGCCGCGGGCGGGACCGTCGATGGCCGCACCCTCGTAGCGGGCGGTGCCGCCGCTCGCCGGGATGAGGCCCGCGATGATCCGGAGCAGCGTCGACTTGCCCGAGCCCGAGCGGCCGAGCAGGCCCACGATCTCGCCCTCCTTGAGCGTGAGATCGACGTTCTCGAGGACCACGAGCTCGCCGCCGGCGGGCCGGGCAAAGGCGCGCCTGACACCCCTCACCTCGAGGATCACGGGCCGCGGATCGACCATCATCGCATCCTCCCTCAGGTGAGCCTGAGCCGCCGCTCGGCATAGAGATAGAGCGGGCGCCAGACGAGCCGGTTGGTGAGTGTCACGAAGAGCGCCATGACGGCGATGCCCAGGATGATGCGCGGGAAGTCGCCGGCGGCGCTGGCTTTTGCGATGTAGGCGCCAAGGCCGTGCGCCTCGAGCCGCGTGCTGCCCCAGCGCACGAGCTCGGCCACGATCGAGGCGTTCCACGAGCCGCCCGCCGCCGTCACCGCCCCTGTGATGAAGTAGGGAAAGACGGCGGGCAGCATGACCTTGCGCCACCAGGTCCAGCCGCCGAGGCCGAGATTGCTCGCCGCGTCCCTGAGATCGAGGGGGAAGACGCCGGCCCCGGCGATGACGTTGAAGAGGATGTACCACTGCGTGCCCAGGATCATGAGCGGGCTCAGCCAGATGTCGGGGTCGAGCCGGAAGCGCACGATCAGGACGACGGCCACGGGGAAGAGAAGGTTCGCCGGGAAGGCCGCCAGGAACTGGACGAGCGGGCGGACGGCGGCTGCGAGCCTGGGCCGGAGACCGATCAGGATGCCCACAGGCACCCAGACGAGGCTCGCCATGACCATGAGCACGGCCACGCGCGTGAGCGTCAGGATGCCCAGGCCAAGGGCCATCAGCAGGTCCCGCGGGCCCAGCTCGCTTCGGATGTAGCGGAAGACGATCCAGGCGGCCGCGAGGGCCAGCGCCGCGACGAGGCCTCCCCAGAGAAGGTCGACCACCCGGCCGGGCACGGCGCGCAGCACCGGCAACGCCCGCGGACCCCGCAGCGGCAGATGAAGGCCGTAGGACCAGCGCGCCGTGCCCAGCAGCGGCCGCAGCGTGCCCGAGAGCAGCCGGGTCTGCTGCGCCAGGCGCATCAGCCAGGGCCGCGCCAGCACGTCGCTCGGCGTCTGCTCGAGGCGGAAGCGGTCGGCCCAGGCGAGAAGCGGGCGAAACAGAAGCTGGTCGTAGAGCAGGATGACGACCAGCATCGCCAGCACGGCGAAGCCCACGGCGGCGAGGTCGCGGGCGGCGATGGCAGCCGCCAGATAGGAGCCGATGCCGGGAAGGTTGAAGGTGGTGCTGCCGACGGTCACCAATTCCGAGGCCACGACGAAGAACCAGCCGCCCGACATGGAGAGCATCATGTTCCAGACGAGCCCGGGCATCGCGAAGGGCACCTCGAGGCGCCAGAAGCGGTGCCAGGCCGAGAAGCGGTAGCCCCTGGCCACCTCGTCGAGGTCGGCCGGCACCGTGCGGAGCGACTGATAGAAGCTGAAGGCCATGTTCCAGGCCTGGCTCGTGAAGATGGCGAAGATGGCGGCGCACTCGGCACCGAGCTGGCTGCCCGGGAAGAGGCCCAGGAAGAAGACGACCGTGAAGGAGATGAAGCCCAGGATCGGGACCGACTGGAGGATGTCGAGGATCGGGACGAGGATGAGCTCGGCGCGCCTGCTCTTGGCGGCGAGCGTGGCGTAGGTGAAGGTGAAGACGAGCGAGGCCAGGAGCGCTGCCAGCATGCGCAGCGTCGTCAGGAGGGCGTAGAGGGGGAGCGCCCGGGGGTCGAGGGAGACGGGGTGCCCCTCAATCCTGACCAGCGGCTCGCTCATGTGCTGCACGCCGAGGGCGATCAGCACGAGGACGGCCAGGATCAGCGGCGCCGCCGCAAGGTCCCAGCGGTTCGGCACGAGCCGCCGACCCTCGACCGCGATGACCGTCGGCTGCTGCATGCCGCCTCGCGGGGCTGGGGCCCGTCAGCGGGGCCGGTGGTCCGTCCAGATAGCGCGCTCTCGGCGCCGCCACGCGCGCGCCGCGGGCCGCTCTTACGCCCGCCGCCTCATGCGCCGCAAGCGTCGTGCGCCCCGCAGGCTCTGCCTCGCGGGCGGCGCCACTCGAGGGAACTCAGCCGCCGCGCGACCCGGCTCCGGTAGCCCCGGCGCGCCGGAGCCGGCATGCCAAAGGCCCTTGACACTCAGGAACGAGGTCCGCAATGCTCCCGTCCAAGCTGAGGACAGCAAAGGCCCGCCAATCCTTCGGACGACGAAGTGATGCGTGGCGCTTCGGGGAGGGAAACATGAGCGAACTGGCACTCCAGGCAATAAAGCCTGCCGGCGGACCAAGAAAGCGGCGGCGGGCTTTTGCTGTCCTAGCAGCGGGCGCCTTCGGCCTCGCCATGCTGGGCATAGGCCCGGCCAACGCGGCCGAGGTGCTGGTGGGCCTGGTCACCAAGACAAACAACAACCCCTTCTTCGTGAAGATGAAGGAGGGTGCCGAGGCCAAGGCCAAGGAGCTGGGCGTCCAGCTGCAGAGCTTTGCCGGCAAGTATGATGGCGACAACAACTCGCAGGTTGCCGCGGTCGAGAGCCTGATCTCGGCGGGTGCCAAGGGCATCCTGATCACGCCCAGCGACACCAAGGCCATCGTGCCGACGATCAAGAAGGCGCGCGACGCCGGCATCCTGGTGATCGCGCTCGACACGCCGCTCGATCCGATCGATGCCGCGGACGCCACCTTCGCCACCGACAACTTCAAGGCCGGCGAGCTTATCGGCGAGTGGGCGGCGAAGACGCTCGGACCGGCGAAGGCCGCCGACGCCCACATCGCCTTCCTCGACGCGCTGGAGAGCCAGCCGACGGTCGACGCCGCGCGCGACCAGGGCTTCATGAAGGGCTTCGGCATCGACATCATGACCCCCGGCCACTACGGCGAGGAGACCGACAAGCGGATCGTCGGCCACCAGTGGGGCCAGGGTGCCGAGGAAGGTGGCCGGACCGGCATGGAGAACCTTCTCCAGAAGGACCCGGACATCAACGTCGTCTACACGATCAACGAGCCGACCGCGGCCGGCGCCTGGCAGGCCCTGAAGGCGGCCGGCAAGGCCGACGGCAGCGTCTTGATGACCTCGGTCGACGGCGGCTGCCCGGGTGTGAAGAACGTGCAGGCGGGCGTCATCGGCGCCACCTCGATGCAGTTCCCGCTGCTGATGGCGTCGCTCGGCGTCCAGGCCGTGGCCGACTACGTCAAGACCGGCAAGAAGCCCGAGCCGACCCCCGGCCTCACCTTCTACAACACCGGCGTCGAGCTCATCACCGACCATCCGGTCGACGGCGTGCCCTCGATCACCTCCGAGGAAGGGCTGAAGAAGTGCTGGGGCTGAGGCCCGTCAGCACCGCACCAGCCTAGCATCGGCACGCTGGGCAGGACCGGCCTTCCGGATGGACGCCGGCCCTGCCCTCGTTCCCCGGCTGCGATCGTGCAGCCGCTCCCATCAGTGATGTGGTGCGCGGTGCCGGCGACCGGCCCGAGCGTCAGCGACCGGAGGTCGGCCTGCCCGTGGCGAGCACCCCTGCCCAGAGCGTGAGCTTCGAGGAAGAGCGCGTGGGCCTCCTCAGGAGGCTGCAGCGCTTCCTGCACGCCAATCCGACGATCGTGCCCTTCATCGTGCTGCTGCTGGGCATCCTTCTCTTCAGCCTGATCGTCGGCAAACGCTTCTTCCACCCCTTCAACCTGTCGCTGGTGCTGCAGCAGGTCACGATCATCGCCACGGTCGGGATCGCGCAGACGCTCATCATCCTGACCGCCGGCATCGACCTTTCGGTCGGCGCCATCACGGTGCTCTCCTCGGTCGTCATGGGCCGCCTGGCCGTGCTGGCGGGCGTGCCGATCGAGCTCGCCTTCGCGCTCGGGCTCCTGACCGGCGTCGCCTGCGGCTTCTTCAACGGAGCGCTGGTCACCTACCTCAAGCTGCCGCCCTTCATCGTGACGCTCGGCACCTGGAGCATCTTCGGCGCCTTGAACCTCTGGTACTCGCAGAGCCAGACGATCCGCCAGCAGGAGATCGAGACCACCGCCCCCTTCCTGCAGTGGACCGGCACGGCGATCCAGCTGGGCGGGGCCAGGCTCACCTACGGCTCGATCCTGATGATCGTGATCGCGATCCTGGTCTGGTACGTGCTGAACCGGACGGCCTTCGGGCGGCATGTCTACGCCACCGGCGACGCGCCCGTCTCGGCACGGCTGGCCGGCATCAACACCAACCGCACGCTGCTCGCGATCTACACCATGGCGGGCCTCATCTGCTCGGTCGCGGGCTGGATCCTGATCGGGCGGATCGGCGCCATCAGCGCCATCTCGGGCGGCAACGCCAACCTCAATTCGATCACCGCGGTCGTGATCGGCGGCACCAGCCTCTTCGGCGGGCGCGGCTCGATCATCGGCACGCTCGTGGGGGCGTTGATCGTGGGCGTCTTCCGCAACGGGCTGGCGCTGGCCGGCGCCGACGCGCTCTGGCAGGAATTCACGATCGGCCTCCTGATCATCGTCGCCGTATCGATCGACCAATGGCTGAGAAAGCTCTCCTCATGAGCGAGCCCGCCCCCCAGCCGATCCTGGCCGCGCGCAACCTCGTGAAGCGGTTCGGCCGCGTCACCGCGCTCGACCATGCCGACTTCGACCTGATGCCGGGCGAGATCCTGGCCGTGATCGGCGACAACGGCGCCGGCAAGTCGACCCTGATCAAGACGCTTGCCGGGGCGGTGACGCCCGATCAGGGCGAGATCCGCCTGGACGGGCTGCCGGTCCATTTCCGCTCGCCGCTCGACGCGCGCGCCGCCGGCATCGAGACCGTCTATCAGGACCTGGCCCTCTCGCCCGCCTTGTCGGTCGCCGACAATCTCTTTCTCGGCCGCGAGCGGCGCCGGCAGGACCTGATCGGCCGGCTGTTCCGCACGCTCGACCGCGCCGGCATGCGGCGCGATGCGCGGCACCATCTGGACGCGCTGGGCCTTCTCACGATCCAGAGCGTGAGCCAGCCCGTCGAGACGCTCTCGGGCGGCCAGCGCCAGGGCATCGCCGTCGTGCGCGCCACCGCCTTCGGCAGCCGCGTCGTCATCATGGACGAGCCAACGGCGGCCCTGGGCGTGAAGGAATCGCGCAAGGTCCTGGAGCTGATCCTCGACGTGAAGCGGCGCGGGCTGCCGATCGTGCTGATCAGCCACAACATGCCGCACGTCTTCGAGGTGGCGGACCGCATCCACATCCACCGCCTCGGCCGCCGCGTCGCGGTGATCCGCCCGGCCGAGTTCTCGATGTCCGATGCCGTGGCGATCATGACCGGCGCCATGGCGCCGCCTGACGCGCAAGAGGCCGCCTGATCCCCTCAGGACCGGTAGCGGCCGGCTGACCGGTCGGGGACGGCACTGCCGCCTTCCCCCCGTTCGGCGCCGGCGCCGGCCACCCTTCTCGCCTCCCCGACGACAAGACAAGAATATCCGGGAAGATGGCGTATCGGTTAAATTTCTGTGATCTTGTAACAGACCAAGCTTACGAAGCTTACCATCAGTAGAGCTTACTAACCCGTATGGGCTGTGTTCCGCGCGGCGCTGCTATGCAGCTCCCAGCCTGGAGCATCGATCCATGTGTGGACTAGCAGGATTCGTGGACCCTCAATTCTCGAGCGACGACCAGACCCTGGCGCGTCGGGTCGCGGCGATGGCGGCGCCGATGCGCCATCGCGGGCCGGATGACGCCGGGGTCTGGACCGACCCCGCCGCGGGCGTGGCGCTTGCCCATCGACGGCTCTCGATCGTCGACCTCACGCCCGCCGGGCATCAACCGATGGTGTCCGCCTGCGGGCGCTGGGTGCTGACCTACAATGGCGAGATCTACAATCACGCCGAGCTGCGCGCCGAGCTCGTGGCCGCCGGACGGAGCTTTCGCGGCCATTCGGATACGGAGGTGCTGGTCGAGGCCTGTGCTGCCTGGGGGGTCGAGGCGACCCTGCCCCGGCTGCTGGGCATGTTCGCGTTCGCCTTGTGGGATCGCACCACCCGCACCCTGACGCTGGCGCGCGACCGCATCGGGCTCAAGCCCCTCTTCTGGGGCCGGTTCGGCCGGCTCTTCCTCTTCGGCTCCGAGCTCAAGGCGCTGCGCGCCCATCCGGGCTGGACGCCCGAGATCGACCAGGCGAGCCTCGCCGCCTACATGCGCTGGGGCCATGTGCCGGGCGAGCACTGCATCTATCGGGGGCTGCACAAGCTCCTGCCGGGCCATCTCCTCACGCAGGCCGACGGCGGCGAGCCCGTCACCCGGAGCTACTGGGATCCGGTGCAGGTGGCGCTGAGGGCGCAGACCAACCGCCTGGATGTCGGCGAGGAGGAGACCCTCACGCAGCTGGAAGCGCTGCTCGACGACGCGGTCGGCCGGCGCATGGTGGCCGACGTGCCGCTCGGGGCCTTCCTCTCCGGCGGGATCAACTCATCGCTCATCGTGGCGATCATGCAGGCCCGCTGCTCGCGGCCGGTCAGCACCTTCGCCGTGGGCTTCGACGAGAAGCGCTACGACGAGGCCCACTATGCCCGGGCGGTGGCGAGCCATCTCGGTACCGACCATGCCGAGGTCGTGGTGACGAGCGAGGATGCGCGCCTGCTCGTCCCGGAGCTGCCGCGCTGGTTCGACGAGCCGCTGGCGATCCGCTCGCAGATCCCGGCCATGATGGTCTCGCGGCTCGCCAGCCGCGACGTGACGGTCTCGCTCTCGGGCGACGGCGGCGACGAGCTGTTCGGCGGCTATCCGGGCTACCGCATCGTGAGCGCGGCGCACGGTGCGACCGCCGGGCTCGCGCCGCCCCTGCGGCGCCTGGCCGCCAATGCGCTGGGTGGCCTCGTCTCCGGGATCACCGGGCTCAACGGCATGATTCCCGCGGCACGCCGGCCCGGGCTCTTGGCGAACCGGGCAAGGCAGCTCATCGCCGTGATGCGCGAGGGCGGCGGCATCAGCGAGTACTATGCCGAGCTCTACAGCGGCATCGCCGAGCGATCGCCGCTCGTGGGTGCCTGCGGCGAGCATCCGATGCGCTGGCAGACGCCCTGCCATCGGGACGTCGTCGCCAATCCCATGGACCGCATGGGCTATTTCGCGCTGCTGGGCACGCTCGTGGACGGCTCGCTCGCCAAGTGGGACCGCGCCAGCATGGCCTGCAGCCTCGAGGTGCGCGTGCCGTTCCTCGATCACCGCGTGGTCGAGCTCGCCTGGCGGCTGCCGCCCTCGCTCAAATATGCCCGCCGGTCGGGCAGCAAGCACCTGCTGCGCAGCCTGCTCTACCGCCATTTGCCGCGCGAGCTGGTCGACCGCCCCAAGAAGGGCTTCTCGAGCCCGCTTCCCGTCTGGCTGCGCGGGCCGCTGCGGGACTGGGCGGACGCGATGCTGGACGAGCGGCAGCTCGAGCAGGAGGGCCTGTTCGACGCCTCGGTCGTGCGCGCCTGCTGGCAGGAGCACCTCGCCGGCTCCGGCGACCACTGGCAGCTTTTGTGGAGCGTGCTGACGTTCCGGCAGTGGCACAGCTATTGGGAGGAGGGCGCGGGCGCTCGCCAGCCCGAGCCGGTGATGCCCGCCGCCCCTGCCCTTTCGGTCCGCGAGGAGGCCTTCTCGTGACGATCGAGGCCGAGACCGCGGCGGAGGCGCTCTGGCAGCCCTGCCCGACCGATCCGGGCTGTCCCTACTGCTCGGGCACGGCGGGGCCGGACGGCGCCGACTGGTCCTTTCTCGATGCCGTCTACTGCATCTCGCTGCAGAGCCGCGACGACCGGGCCAGGGCCGCGGCCGCCGAGCTGCACCGTGCCGGCCTGTGCCGCCGGACCCTGTTCTACCGGCCGCTCAAGCACCCCACGCAGCCCGTGGCGGGGATCTGGGAGTCGCATCGCGCCGTGGCGCTGCATGCGCGTGCCGCCGGCCGGGAGCGGGTCCTCATCCTCGAGGACGACGTGCTGCTGGACCGCCGGATCGGCGCGCGCACGACGGCGCGGATCGCACGGGTGCTGGCCGGGCTGCCGCCGGACTGGACGATCTTCTTTCTCGGCCACATGACGCGCTGGGCCTATCCGGTGGGCTGGAACGCGATCCGCGTCTCGGCCACCGCTGCGCATGCCTACATCGCGAGCCCGCGCCTGCTCGACTGGCTGGCGGCGCGTCCCTACGGCACGCGGGGCGTGCCGCGCGTGAAGCTCGTCGGCAAGGGCCTCGATTCGGCCTACGCGCTGCTGCCCGGGACCTACGCCCTCTTTCCGATGATCGCCGTGCAGAGCGCCAGCCCCAGCGACCATTTCGCGCCGGGCAAGAACAAGACGGAGATCCGCAAGCTCAAGCACCTCTTCTCGCACAGCCGCCATCGCGAGCGGCTGATCGGGCTCGCGATGCGGCCGATGCAGATCACGATGGTGGCGCTGTCGCCCGTCACGCTTCTCTGCCTTGCGGTGGACGCGATCGCCCGGCGCATGCGGCGGCCACGCGACGGAGGAAAGCTCCCGCTGCGGCCGCTCCGCGCGGACGAGGAGACACTGCATGGATAGCTCCGTGATCGATCTCTCGATCAAGACCGCGTCGCGGGCGCGCAGGCCCGAGCCTCTGGCCACCGTCTTCATCCACACCAACGACAAGCAGCGGCTGGGTGCCGTCGTCTCGGCCTTCTCCATGCGACGCCAGTCGCGGCATCCCGAGACCTTCGAGGTGCGGCTGATCGAGCATCGCGATCACGCGTTCCTCGGCCGGCACGAGGGCCAGCTCTATCTCCGCGACGGCCAGCGCCAGCGCTGGATCAACGACGATCTCCAGTCCTTCACGCCGCTGCGCTTCATGCCGCCCGAGCTCATGGGCTATCGCGGCCGGGCGCTGGTCATCGATCCCGACGTCTTCGCGATCGGCGACGTCACCGAGCTTCTCGGGCGCGACATGGGCGGCAAGGCGATCCTGTGCCGGACGCACGCCGGCCTGAAGCGCCTGGCCCGCGGCCGCTACGCCAGCTCCGTCATGCTGCTCGACTGTGCCAAGCTGCGCCACTGGCGGGCCGAGGAGCAGTTCGACGAGCTCTTCTCGTTCGAGCGCGACTATCGCCGCTGGATCGGGCTCGAGGACGAGCATCCGGCGACGATCGGCGATCTCGATCCGGCCTGGAACGATTTCGACCATCTGTCGCCGACGACGCGGATGCTGCACACCACGCGGCGCATGACGCAGCCCTGGAAGACCGGCCTGCCCGTCGACTTCCTCCCGGTCGAGCGCTTCCGACCGTTCCCGCCCTTCGGCTGGCTGATGCGGGCGCGGCGTGCCCTCTTCGGCGACCACGCGCTGCTCGGCCACTACAAGAAGCACCCCGACCCGCGCCAGGAGGCGCTCTTCTTCGGGCTCCTCAGGGAATGCCTCCAAAAGGGGCTGGTGAGCGAGCACGAGCTCGGCGACGCGATCGCGCGCCGCTATCTCCGCCCCGACGCGGTGGCGGTGATGGAGAAGGTGCAGGACGTGGACGAGCTACTGCGCTCTCTCGGCACGGCGCCGGCGGCAGCTCGGGAAGCCGCCTGAGCCCGGACGAACGGTCGAGCTGCAGGCCTTGCGCGGCGGCGAGCCATACCCATCTACCATCCACACGGATGGTGAGGAGATGGTGACATGGCCGGCAACGTCCACGAGCTTCGCCCCAAGGCGGGCGACAGCGAGAAGATCACGATCAATCTCGGCTATGTCGACCTCGGCCACATCGACCTCCTGGTCCAGGAGGGCTTCTATGCGAACCGGACCGACCTGATCCGGACGGCCATTCGCAACCAGCTCGAGCGCCACGCGGACGCGACCAGGCAGTCCGTGGCTCACAAGAGCCTGGATCTCGGGCTGCGCCACTATGGCCGCGCGGATCTCGAGGCGGCGGTTGCCGCCGGCCACAAGCTCGACATCCGCGTGCTGGGCCTGGCCAGCATCGCCGCCGACGTGACCCCGGAGCTGGCCGATGCTGCCATCGCCTCGGTGACGGTGCTGGGCGCCCTTCAGGCGAGCCCGGCGGTGAAGGCCGTCCTGGCCGACCGCATGCGCTGACCGATCCTGCCGGCCAAGGCCGGCCCCGCCGCCAACAGACTCCCGACCACGCGCGGAGGAGCCCCCGGCTCCTCACAGAGAAGGCGCGCCCATTTTTCCCAGAGGATGCCAACCCATGAACGAGATCTCGAGCGCCGACATGCTGGCCGCGACCCGCTCGGTCCAGGCCGGCCGTCTCACCGAAGCGACGGCGCTGCTGCAGCGCCTCCTGCGCGGCGAGCCGGCCGGCGTCCCGGCCGATAGCCAAGACGGCCCCGCGGGCGGCTTTCCCCGCATCATCGACGTGACCCCGGAGACCGTGGAGGTTCGGGAGCGTCCGGCGGAGCAGCGGACCGACCCCGTGCCCGAGGCGCTGCGCCGCTTTCTCAATCGCCAGCGCGGCGTCGGGCCGGCACAGGGGGCGGGAAGGCCCGCGACGTCACCGCCTTTGCCGGACGGCGCCCGCTTCCTTGCCCTCTCCTTCAGCAGCGAGGCGGGGAGCCGCGCGTATAAGCTCTATGTCCCCAGCACCGCTCGGGGTGAGGCGCTGCCGCTCGTGGTCATGCTGCATGGCTGCACCCAGTCGCCGGACGATTTCGCCGCCGGCACGCGCATGAATGCGCTGGCCGAGGAACATGGCCTTCTCGTCGCCTACCCGGCCCAGGCGGCCTCGGCCAACATGCAGCGATGCTGGAACTGGTTCAGGGCCGAGGACCAGGAGAGGGGCCGCGGCGAGCCGGCGCTGATCGCGGGCATCACGCGCCAGATCATGCGCGACCATCCGGTCGACCCGGCACGGGTCTATGTGGCGGGGCTCTCGGCGGGCGGGGCCGCCGCTGCCATCATGGGCGCCACCTATCCCGATCTCTATGCGGCGGTGGGCGTGCATTCGGGGCTGGCGCCCGGTGCCGCCAGCGACATGCCCTCGGCCTTCGCCGCCATGCAGGGCCGCGGCGTCGCCAAGGGGCCGGCGCGCGGCAGGGAACGGAACAAGGATGCCATGCAGCCGGTGCCGACGATCGTCTTCCATGGCGACAGCGATACGACCGTCCATCCGCGCAATGGCGATGCGGTGGTCGCGCAGACCGGCGTCGCGGCGGCCGCGAGGGTCGAGGAAGGCCGTGTTCCGGGAGGACGGAGCTATCGCCGCTCGCTTCTAGGCGAGACCGGCGATCGGAGCGCGGTCGAGCTTTGGGTGGTCAACGGGGCGGGCCACGCCTGGTCGGGCGGCAGCTCCGCCGGCTCCTATACCGACCCGCAGGGCCCCGACGCCTCGCGCGAGATGCTGCGCTTCTTCCTCGAGCACCCGCATGCCGCGCCCGGAGCAGCACCGGCATCCTGAGCGACTCTATCGACTCCAACAGCAAACGAGGCCGGCTGGATGCCGGCCTCGTCGCTGGAGCCCTGGGCCAAGCCGAGGCTCAGATTCCGTAGGGGACGCCGTAATAGTCGTCGATCTGGCGGCCGTAGTCGGGGCCCCACGCCGGCCCCTCGGCGGCCGCATAGCTGGGCGCGCTGACCAGCCGGTCCTTGTCGAGGTCGACCACGTAGCCGCCCATGTTGGGATCGTAGGTCAAGATCTTCCAGGGCAGCGGATGATAGCTCTCACCCATGCCCAAGAAGCCGCCGAAGCTCATGACGGCATACTCGACGTGGCCGGAGCGCTTGTCGACCATGAAGTTGTAGACGTCGCCCAGCCGCTCGCCACGCGGATTGTAGACCGCGGTGCCCTCGACCTTGTCCGAGGCGATCAACGAGCTGGTCTCGTCCGTCTCGACGCGCCCGGCAACCGCTCCTGTCGTCCTGAGATCGCTCTGCATCGTTACCTCCGCTTGAGCAAGTTGTGGCAAGAGAACGACCGCCGACGATTCGGGTTCCAGCGCTCGGACGACCTGCCGACTTTCGGTCGGGGCCCAGAGGATCTAGGGTGGGGCCGCTCTTCTCGAGGAGGCTGACGTGAAGAAAAACCTGCCGATCGGCTGCGCGGGCAGCGGGGTGGTGCATACCGATCAGGACACGTTCGACATCGACACCCGGTTCCGCATGGTCAAGGAGGCGGGCGTCTTCGACTATTATGACCGGTCGCCGCTGATGGGCGAGATCGACGCCTATCTGCGGGCCGTCGAGCGCCATGGCGTGCCCGTGCGTGCCACGGGCTGGTACTATGTGCTGGGCCGGGACGAGCCGCTCTTGGAGTGGAACCTCAGGGTCTCGGCGCAGCTGGGTGCCGTCGTCCACAACACGCAGGTGAGCGCCAGCAAGCTCGACGGCAGCCCGGCCTCCGATCAGGACGTGGTGGACGCCTATCTCTGGGCCTACGACCGCGGCAAGGCTTTGGGCGTGGACCCCTGCTTCGAGGTGCACGTCAACATGTGGTCGGAGCATCTGGGCCGCGTCGCCACCGTGGGCCGCATGGTCGAGGCCAAGGGCGTGCCCTTCAACATGACCCTCGACCACTCGCACGTGATCTTCAAGATCGACAACCCCATGGAGCAGGAGGTGCAGGGCATGAAGGCCGACATCGACGCCGGCCGCCTCGTGCTCGACCCCACGAAGCCCGGCAATGTGACGGCAGGCTGGATCGAGGCCGGCTATGTGCGCCACGCGCACGCCCGCGCCGCGGTGCCGGCCAATCCCGTCAATGTCTGGGCCAGGCACCCCGGCGGCAGCTACGGGCGGGGCATCCAGTATCCCTTCGTCGAGCCCAAGCCCGGCGAGTGGCACGCAGCCTGGGACGAGAAAAAGCTGGAGCCGTGGAAGGAGGTCGTCCGGCAGCTCATGCGCCATCACGCGACGGTGCCCGCGAGCCGGTTGGGCCAGATATCGACCGAGTTCATCCCGCCGCCCGATTATGGCGGCGGCGCCAAATACTCGATCTTCGAGAACAATGTCGCCTGCGCGCGCTGGCTGCGCGAGACGTGGCAAAAGACGCTCGCGGAGACCGGGGGTAGAACCTGACGGGCGCGCTTTCAAAAGTCTCCCGCCGTCAGCCTGCGGCAAGGCGCAGGCCTCATGCTCGTCGCCGGCGGCGCGAGGGCGGAACAAGACGATGAGACTGTTGCTGGTCGAGGACGACCCGGATCTGGGCGAGGCGGTGCGCACCAATCTGGAGCGGAGCGGCTTCACGGCCGATCTCGTCGACTGCGCCGGCGACGCCGAGGCGGCGCTGGCATCGACACCCTATGCGGCCCTGCTGCTCGACCTGGGCCTGCCGGATGCCGACGGGATCGACCTGATCCGCACGCTGCGCACGGGCGGCAACCCGCTGCCGGTGCTGGTGCTGACCGCGCGTGACGCGCTGGACGAGCGGGTCAGGGGCCTCGAGGCCGGCGCCGACGACTATATCCTCAAGCCCTTCGCCCATCTGGAGCTGGTGGCCCGTATCCGGGCGGTGCTGCGGCGGCCCGGGCGGGATCTGGGCGAGGCGATCCGGGTCGGCAACCTCGCCTTTCATCCGGGCTCGGGCAGCGTGAGCGTCGAGGAGATCCCGCTCACCGTGCCGCGGCGCGAGCTGGCCCTCCTCGAATCGCTGATCCGCCGGAACGGCCGGGTGGTCACGCGCGCCACCCTCGAGGACGAGCTTTGGGGCTTCGCCGACGAGGTGGAATTCGAACACCCTCGAATCGCACGTCTCGCGCCTCAGGAAGCGGCTGATGGAGACCGGTGCCACGGTGCGCATCCACACCGTCCGGGGTGTCGGCTACATGCTGGCGCCGAACGGCGCATGAGGCGCCAGCGCTCGCTGATCGGCGCGCTCGTTACCCGCTTCGCCCTGGTGGCGGGCCTGGGCATCGTCGGCACGCTGCTGGCGCACGGCCTCTTCAGCCCGATCGACCTCCACTACGAGCTGGACGCCATCGCCCGCCGCCTGCAGAGCCACCTCGAGCGCGACAAGGACGGCACGCTCCACCTCGCCATGGACCAGGGGCTCGAGAACGAGCTGCAGCTCGTGCCTGGCCTGCAGCTCCGCGTGGTCGATGCGGGCAGCGGACGGACCCTCTTCCGGTTCGGCGCGCCGTCCCGCGACGAGCAAGACGAGATCGGCGAGATGAGCGAGTGGCCGGTCGGCCATTTCGAGCTGTTCGACGACGAGGCCAACCGGCGGGCCTACGGCTACGTCACCAAGCTCGACGCGCCGGGCGGCGCCGACATCCGCATGATCGCCCGCCGCGGCCCCGCCGAGGCCCGCGACATGATCTATTGGCTGCGGACAGAGCTGTTCGCCGAGCTCGGACCCTATATCCTCGTGGCGACGCTGGTGGCGGTCGGCATCGCGGTGCTGACCATCCTCCAGGCCCTGGCCCCCCTTACCCGGCTCTCGCGGGAGGCGCAGGCGATCGTGCCCGGCGACACCACCACCCGTCTCGACGAGGACGGCGTGCCGCGCGAGGTGCTGCCGCTGGTCCGGGCGGTCAACGACACCCTGGGCCGCCTCCACCAGGCGCTGGCCCAAGAGCGCCGCTTCACGGCCAGCGCCGCGCACGAGCTGAGGACGCCGCTGGCCGCCGTCCAGGCGCGGCTCGATGCGCTGGGCGACGGCTCCGAGATCACGGCGCTCAGGCGAAGCGTCCTCAGGATGACGCGGATCGTCGACCAGCTTCTGGCCGTAGCCCGGCTCGAGAGCGGGCAGGTCACGCTCGATGATGCCGTGGATCTCGACGACGTGGCGCGAGACGCCGTGGCGGAGCGGGCGCCGCTGGCACTCGCCGCCGGGAAGAGCATCGAGCTCGTGCCCGCCGGGCAGCGGCTGCGGCCGCGCGGCAACGCCGCGGCGCTGGAGCAGGCGCTGGGCAACCTGATCGACAACGCGCTCGCCGTGACCCCGTCCGGCGGGACCGTCGAGGTCGAGGTGACGGGCGACGGGCGGATCCTGGTGGCCGACCGCGGCCCCGGCTTCGGCGATCTGGATCCGGCTCGGCTGTTCGAGCCGTTCGCCCGCGGCCGGGGTGCCCAGCAGTCCAGGAGCGGTGCCGGCCTCGGCCTCGCCATCGTCCGCGACACGGCCGAGCTGCATGGCGGCCGGGTCATCGCCGAGGCCCGCCCGGGAGGCGGTGCCGTCGTCGGCATCCTGTTGCCGATCCCCTCGGCCTGAGGACCTCCGCAAGACTGTCGCAAGCAGGGCAGCCTACCACCGCTCGCGTTCGATCCATCATGAGCGGAGCAGACGGATGAAGCGCTTTTTCCTCGCCTCGGCGGCCCTGGCCCTCCTTGCCGCGGGCCCGGCCCTCGCGTCCGAGCCGCAGTGCAGCGGCAAGGGCACCAAGCTCGACCACAACCAGATCGCCGCCCAGTACAAGGCCAAGGGCTGGACGATCCACAACTTCAAGCTCGCCGAGCACGGCTGCTACGAGATGTACGCGACCAAGGGGAAGGAGCGCCGCGAGATCACGGTCGACCCCTGGACCGGCAAGGAGCTGGGCCAGGAGAACGGCTGAGCCCTCTCACCTAGGTGCGTGGCCCCGGGACCGTCGCGCGGTCCCGGGCGGCACGGCACCGACATCCCTTGGCGCTCCACCACGAGACCCCCCATGACCAGAGCCAGTGATACGACCCGACGGTCCACGATCAGGGTCTGGGACCCGCTCGTGCGCACCTTCCACTGGACCGTCGCCCTCGCCTGCCTGGGCGCGTTCCTGACGAGCGACGATTGGCGCCATCTCCACAAGGCGCTCGGCTACTGGGTCCTGGGCGCCGTCGCCGTGCGCATCGTCTGGGGCTTCGTCGGCACGCGCCACGCCCGGTTCGGCGACTTCGTGAAGGGCCCGCGTCGCCTCGGCCGCTACCTGCTCGCCATGCTGCGCGGCACAGAGCCCCGCCATGTCGGCCACAACCCGCTGGGCGGGCTCATGGTCGTGGCGCTCCTCCTCGTGCTGGGCGGTCTGGGCGTCACGGGATGGATGATGGGCCTCGATGCCTTCTGGGGTAACGAGCTCCTGGGCAATCTGCACGCCGATCTTGCGAACCTTCTCCTCGTGCTCGTGGGCCTGCATCTGCTGGGCGTGGTGTGGGAGAGCTTCCGGCACGGCGAGAACCTGGTCGCAGCCATGATCACGGGAAAAAAGCCCGTGAGCCCGGGGAGAGCCGAGCCCGATCGGGCTCCGCCGCACGGCCTGCCGAGCTCCTGGCGCTCCTAGCCGCCCGGCCGCATCCGTCCTAGCCTGCCCGAGGCGGTCCGGCAGAGCGGCCGCCCGTGACGAGGGAGGGCGGCGACGTGCAGCGCATGGGCATGGTCATCGGCGTCAAGCAGGACAAGATCGAGGAGTACAAGCGGCTGCACGCCGACTGCTGGCCCGAGATCCTGGACGGGCTGACGGCAGCGAACATCCAGAACTATTCCATCTTTCTCTGGGAGCCGGACGGGCTTTTGTTCGGCTACTGGGAGTATCACGGCACCGACTTCGAGGCCGACATGAAGAGCATCGCCGAGAAGGAGGTGACACGGCGCTGGTGGGCGCTGTGCGGGCCCTGCCAGAGCCCGCTGCCAGATCGCAAGCCCGGCGAGCATTGGGCCATGATGGAGGAGGTCTTCCATCACGATGGGGGTGCCTAGCAGGCGGCGGCGACTGATCTCGCGGGAGTTGTGCCGCAAGGGGGCTATGGAACCTTGATTAGCCGATCGGGTGCCGCAACACTGGCGCCAGACCGGATCAAGACGGCGGAAGCGCTGGCCCTGCACCTGATTGCGGCCCACGACCTCGGGATTGTGTGTGACCCTCCATCCTAGCGCTGCCATCTCGACCCGGCACGCTCATCAGGTCGACGCGGCGGCGGTGTCTCGTTCCGTGTCCCGGATCGATGCCATCGACGGGCTGCGCGGCATCTGCCTCGTCATGATGACGGTCACGCACCTGCAGTTCGACAGGGCGGTGCTGGTCGCCTACCTCAATCCGCGGCACTATGGCCTCACCAACTCCGCGCACGGCTTCTTCTTCATCTCCGGGCTCATGGTCGGCATCCTGGGCGTGCGCCAGTGCGCGAGATCGGGCCCGCGGGCCATGCTCGCACGGCAGCTCCGCCGGACCTGGTCCATCTTCGTGTGGCAGCAGGGGCTGCTCGCCCTGCTCCTGGCCTTCCTCGTGCTGCTTCCGGTGACGCGCATCGCCTGGGCGCCCTGGCTCGGCGAGCTGGCCAACAACCTCTGGGGCGCCTCGGTCTCCACGCTGCTCATGCTCAACGAGCCCTTCCTGCTCGATATCCTCCCTCTCTACGTCCTCTTCATGGCCATGACGCCTTTCCTGGTGCGCCTCGTGGCCGACGGCCGTGCCGGCTTCGTGATCGCAGGGAGCCTGACCCTCTGGCTCCTGGTCCAGCTCGGCGCCGAGCAGCCGGTGGGTGCTGCGCTGCACGCCATGCTTGGTGACGTCGGCGTGAGCCTCGAGCTTCGCAGCTATTTCGATCCTCTTGCGTGGCAGCTCGTCTTCGTTGCGGGCCTGGTGGCGGGGGGGCTCTGGTCCCGCGGCGAGCTCGCGGCACGGCTATGGTCGCCACGCGCCGTCAGGGTCTTCCTGCCGGGCTCCCTGCTCGTGCTGGCCGTCGGCTTCGCCTGGCGCCTGAGCGGCTTCGTCGAGCGACGCGAGATTGGCGTCGACCCTGCCATTCCCGATCCGCTGCCGCATCTTCAGCTGGCCCTGCCCTATGTCGTCCATCTGGCTGCCGTGGCGTACACCCTTGCCTGGCTGCTCGGTCCCGGCCGCACGTCGTCGGTGCGTGCGGCGCGCCAGCTCGGCAGACTGGTCAACGCCATCGCCACCTGGCCGCCGCTGACGCTGATCGGCCGGCACGCCCTTTGGGTTTTTTCCTTTCATGTCGTTCTTTGCTATGCATGGCTCTATGTGGACCGAACGGCTGGCCCCATCCTCGATCCCCTGCAGAGCCTGATGACGATCGTCTGCGTCGTGAGCCTGGCGCTGCCGGCCATGCTGCGCGAGCGGCTCCTCATCCGCAGGCGGCTGGCGGCAGCCCTGCCCGTCGGCGCCGGCGGGTGACGCGGATCTCGGGGCGGCGACAGATCAGGACGAGGAGCGCGACATGACGGCCATCGGTGAGCTCGACCACTGCGTGCTGCTGGCGCGCGACCTCGACGCGGCCGACCGACAGATGGCCCGGCTCGGCTTCCGTCCGACGCCGCGGGGCATCCACTCGGCCCACATGGGCACGGCCAACTCGACGATCGTCTTCGAGGACGGGCTCACCTATCTCGAGCTGATGGGCGTGCTGGCGCCCACGCCCGCCAACGAGGCCCAGCGGTCGGCCCTCGATCGCCGCGAGGGGCCCTACGGCATGGCGTTCAAGGCGCCGGACGCCCAGGCGGCGGCGCGCCGCTTCGCCGAGATCGGCATCGGTGACGGCGAGGCGGTGGCCTTCTCGCGGCCCGTGGCGCTGCCCGAGGGCTCGCGCGACGCCGCCTTCACCGTCGCCCGCACGCGTCCCGGGACCACGCCCGGCGCCTGGATTTTCGTCTGTCAGCACCATACGCCCGGGCTCGTCTGGCGGCCGGATCATCTCGAGCAGCCGAACGGCGTGACCGGCCTGCTCGAGGTGGTGGGCGTGGCCGACGATCTGGACGACGTGGCCGGCACCTACGGCGCCATTCTGGGCGACCGCGTCTCGCGCAGCGCCAAGGGCGTCGAGATCGCGACCGGCACCGCGACGATCAGCTTCCTGCTGCCCGAGGCCCTGGCCGAGCGATACGGCATGCTGGCGCCATCGGCCGAGCCGCCGGCGCTGTTGGCCCTGCGGCTGCGCTGCCGGGACCGCGGCGCGGCGCGGCGCCTGCTCGACGAGGCGGGCATCCGGACGGCCGTGTCGCCCGCGGGCACGCTGCTCGTGCCGGCCGAGGAGGCCTGCGGCACCCTGCTCGAGCTCGACTGAGGCACCCCCGAAAGGGCCGCAGGCGAGAATCGCCATCTCACGGGAGGCTCTTCATGAGCACCACAGCCAATCGCCGGATCGTCCTGGCCGCGCGTCCCTCCGGGAAGCCGACGGCGGCGAGCTTCCGTCTCGAGGAGGCGCCGGTCCCGAAGGCCGGGCCGGGCGAGCTGGTCTGCCGCAATCTCTATCTCTCGCTCGACCCCTATATGCGGGGCCGCATGGCCGAGGGACGCTCCTACGCCTCGCCGGTCGAGATCGGCCAGACGATGGTGGGCGGGACCGTCGGGCAGGTCGTCGACTCGCAGGCCGATGGGATAGCAGCCGGTGACTTCGTCACCGGGCAGGGCGGATGGCAGGACTATGCGCTCTTCCGCGGGACGGAGGTGCGGAAGGTCGATCCCGGCGACGCGCCGCTCTCGACCGCGCTGGGCGTGCTCGGCATGCCGGGCCGCACCGCCTATGTGGGGCTGCGCGACATCGGCCGGCCCAAGGCGGGCGAGACTGTCGTGGTCGCCGCCGCGTCGGGGCCGGTGGGCTCGCTCGTGGGCCAGCTCGCGGCGCTGCAGGGGGCCCGCGTGGTGGGCATCGCCGGCTCGGCCGCCAAGTGCCGGGACGTCGTCGAGCGCTATGGCTTCGAGGCCTGCCTCGACCACCACGCCACGGACCTGCCAGAGCAGCTGGCCGCCGCCTGCCCGCGGGGGATCGACGTCTATTGGGAGAATGTCGGCGGTCGCGTGCTCGAGGCGGTGCTGCCGCTCCTGAACGACTTCGCGCGCGTCCCGGTCTGCGGGCTCATCGCCTGGTACAACGCGACCGGCCTGCACGAGGGGCCCGACCGTCTCCCGGCCCTCATGCGCATGATCCTCACGAGGCGCCTCCTCGTTCAGGGCTTCATCGTCACGGATCGGCCCGAGGGCGATTTCCGCGCCGATGTCGGCCGGCAGGTGCGCGAGGGCCGGATCCACTATCGCGAGGACATCCGCGAGGGCCTGGAGCAGGCGCCCTCGGCTCTCATCGGCCTGCTCGAGGGCGAGAACCTGGGCAAGCTCCTGATCCGGCTCGCGCCCGACCCGACGCGCTGAAACATCGCCGGATGCGGGGCCGGATGCGGGGCCGGATGCGGGGCCGGGATGCCCTGCCGTCAGCCCGGCTTTCGGTCGTGCCAGAGCAGGGCCAGAAGGGCGGCCGGCGTCAGAAGGTCGGTGAGAAGGATCGGGCCGGCGTTGAGAAACGCCAGGTCGTGATCCCGAATGATCGAGATGACGTGGCCCACGGCGGCGCCGCCCAGAAAGACGGCGAGCCACAGGGCGATCGCCAGGCGGAACGGCCAGCTGGCGTAGAAGGCGGCGGCGATGCCGACCACGCCCCGCCCGAGATTGCTGACCCCGACCTCGAGCTGGAAGGGGCTCGGCTGCCAGCCGGCGGCGGCGGCCACAGGCCCCGGGAAGACCAGATGCCCGAGCGCGGCCCACAGGCCTTCCAGCCCCACGGGGAAAAGCAGGACGAGGAAGATCAGGGCACGCACGAGCTTCCGCCCGGAGCGAGGTGGCGGCTGACGCCACCACGCCGCCGCGGCGCCGACGAGCACGAAAGCCCACATGATGACCGGAAACCACAACATCGCGCCTCTCAGCCTCCCCATGCCGGCCAGGGCGATCGATCGATCGGGCCGATAGGCTAGCCCCGCGCGGAAGGCCTGCCGAGCGCGCGGCGTCGCCTCCCTCCCCTCAGTCCCCGCGGCCCGGACGCGCGGAGCCTCGGCGGGTGGCCCGCCGCCGACACGAGATAGTCGGTCCCGCCGCCCATGCGCCAGGGACTGGCGCGGTGCGGACGGCCGTTTCCGACCGAGCCCGCGGTCGCGAGCGGCTGCCCGGCAACCGGTCGAGCACTCTGGAGGTCGGGATTGTCCAAATTGCGACGAAATGGCTGGCAAATCCAGATCCGACGAGCAGCCGGCTGGTCTTGCACGGCGACCGGCCAGGTCACACTCGACCACGGCGGGAAACGGTCATCGGCCGCCACATCTACAGGTGTGACCAATAGCCGGACTGCCTACCCAAGGGAGCTACTTGCCCGTGCGGCGATCATCCCGAGCGCAATTCACTGGCACCTCAGTAAGCTTTCACCTAGGCTGATCCGTCAGTCCCGAGCAGCGCTTAATGAACGAGAGACGAATGCCGAGGCGCTGGGCAGTAGGAGGAGGCATAGCGGCTCTGGCGTTGGGCTTGTTGGCCATGCCGGCCGCGTACGCTGCAACCGGAACCGTGCAGGCGAAGCTGCGCGAAGGACAGAGCCTGCGCGAGCTGGCGCAGCAATATCTGGGCGATCCCGACCTCTGGACCGCGATCCTGCGGGCCAACGATCTCTCCTCGATCACGGACGCGAAGCCCGGGGTGACGCTGGTCATTCCGGTGGCGCAGATCGCCAAGGCGGACACGGCGCTGGCGGCGGCCCTGGCGGCGATCCAGGCGGCGACCAAGGAGGGTGCCCGCCTGTTCGCGACCGCGCAGATGGAAAGGTCTCTCGCCGTCTATCGGCAGGCCACGGCGCGACGCAAGGCCGGCGACTGGGACGCGGCAGCCTCGCTCGCCGCCTCGGCCCAGGCATCGGCCGACGAGGCACGCAAGGCCGCCAGCTCGAGCCGCGACACGCAGGCCGCAGCCCTGCTCAGCGACCGTGCCGGCGATGTGGAAGGACGCCGGCCGCAGGAGCTGGTCTGGAGCAACCGGCCGCTTGATTCGCTGCTGGTCGAGCAGGAGAACGTGCGCACACTCTCGCGCTCGACCGCCCAGATCACGTTCAACGACGACAGCCGGCTGCGCCTCAACGCCAACTCGGAGGCGGTGATCGAGCGCATGCGGTCGGATGCGCTGAGCCGCCGCGAGGAGGCCAAGGTCAGCCTCGTGCAGGGCGACTTCTACGCGCTGCTCAGCGGCAAGAGCGCCCAGAACAAGTTCGAGGTGGAGGTTCCCGAGGTCAAGACGGACGTCGAGAGCCGGGATTTCTGGGTGCGGCGGGACGCCAGCGGCTCGAAGTTCACGAACTTCGATGACCGCTCGCTCAGCGTGAACGCCAACGGCGCCACGGTCACGCTCGGGCGCGACGAGGCGACCATGGTCCGCAACGGCCGCCCGCCGACCGAGAAGCAGGCGGTGCTGCGGCAGACCAAGCTCGAGGCGCCCGCCGACAACAGCGACATCTTCAACGCGGACACGCCGCTGCGCTGGTCGGCGCTCGTGGACGCGGTGGGCTATTGGCTCGAGATTGCCGACGATGTCGACTTCCAGCGCATGGCGCTGACGCGATGGGGCATCAAGGACACGAGCTTCCCGGTCAGCGGCCTCAACGTCGGGACCTACTACTGGCGCATCTCGGCGCTGGACAAGTTCGGCCTGCCGGGCGCGCGCAGCGACACCTGGCGCTTCAACGTCCGGGTCGACCACACACCGCCCTTCCTCATCATCAAGGAGCCCGAGGAGGGGATGATCCTGCGCACGAGCCCGGCGCATCTGCGCGGCACCGCCGAGAAGGGGGTCACGCTGCGCCGGGCCGGCGAGCTCGTGCCGGTCGAGGCGGACGGCAGCTTCGACATCCCGATCGCCCTCGTGGACGGCGACAACGAGGTGACGCTCGTGGCGACGGATGCCGCCGGCAACGTCACCACGCGCACGCGGAGCCTCGTCTATGCGCCGGACCGGCCGGCACTGGTCGAGTTCGACGCCGGCATCCCGCATCTCGGACCCGATCGGTTCGTCACCAGCGGCAATGCCATCACGCTCACCGGCCGCAGCGATCCCGGCGCCCGCCTGGTCGTCGGCATCGAGAAGGCACCGCCGCTCGCCTCGACCTTCGCCGACGAGAAGGGCCGCTTCACGCTCAGCGTGCCGGTGAGCGGGCCGAGCCAGACGATGACGATCAAGGTGACCCAGGTCTCGGGCGCCAGCGGCAGCAGCGATTTCTCCGTCCTTCAGGATCGCGAGCCGCCGACGATCACCTTGGAGACCGCCCCGCCGACGGTGACGGCGACCGAGTGGCTGGTGCTGCGCGGCCGTGCCGAGGGGGCCACCAGCCTCACCGTGGACGGCAAGCCCACCGAGCTTTCGAGCGAGACCTTCGACACCACGCTGACGCTGCAGAGCGGCCGCAACCAGGTGGAGCTGATCGCCGTCGACCTCGTCGGCAACCGCCGCGTCGACAGCTTCGACGTCATCCTCGATCAGGACCCGCCGCAGCTCGTGAGCCTCGAGGTGACGCCGCGCGATCTGAAGCCGGGCCAGCCGCTGCAGATCGCCCTCACCGCGAAGGACGCATCGGGCCTGCGCAAGGTGGCGCCCATCCGGCTGCGCGTGGGGTCGACCGACATCCAGGACCTGCTGGTGCTCGAGGGCGGCACGGGGACCTATCGCAAGGTGCTGCTGCTGCCGCCGACCGTCGCCGGCCGGGTCACGGTGCGCGATGTGGAGGTCGAGGACTATGCAGGCAACAAGGCCCGGATGACGCCGGACCAATAACCGAAGAAAATCGACAGGGGCCAAACAACGTGACGAAGCACAAAGGACCGACCAGCGTCCTGTTCCTCCTCAGCTTTCTTCTGCTCGGCCTCGGCCAGGCGCGCGCCGAGGAGCCGCTCTCGATCACCTACGGCCCCAAGGCCAGGACGTCGGAGGGCGATCCCGACTTCCGGGACACGATCTATCTCGCGGTTCCGGACACGACCAAGGACCGGCTCTACATTCGCGTCTTCGATCCCGACACCGGCGGCGCCTACGACCTGCAGCACGGGGCTGCCTTCGACACGCGCATGAGCTTCACGCTGTTCGGCGGGCCGGGCGCCGGGGCGCCCCCGGCCGCGCCGCCCGATGCGACGGCCAAGTCCGACGGCCGCAAGGACGCCCAGGCCCCTGCCCCGGCCGAAGCGACGAGCCTCAAGGTGCTGGCGAGCGGCGAATATGGCGAGGACCCGTCCGTCGACGACAGCTGGGTCACGCTCGCGAGCGTCATGCCCGAGCAGGGCGACCATGTGGGCGACAGGTACGTCTTCCGGCTCGAGATCGTGGGCCTCACGGGCGAGGACGGCAATCTCTACGAGCCCACGGTGAGCCTGCGCGATCGCCGCAACGTGGCGCCGGAAGGCCTGGCCATGCTCGACTGGGCGCCCACCGTCCGCATCCCGCGCCTCAAGGTCCAGACGGAGCTGGCGTTCGACGTGCCGGCGGATGCGCAGCGCATCACCATCCACAATTTCGACGCGGCCTCGGGCGAGGTCGCCTTCGCCAGCACCTGGCGGACCGTCCCTGTGGCGGCCTCGGGCCAGGGCGACTGGCGTGCCGGCGAGGTGACGCTGCTGCCGCAGGAGCGGGGCAGCACGGCCTCGGTGGTGGTCTCCGGCGGCGTCGAGATGCCGAACGACCTCACGCTCTACGTCACCGATCAGAGCGGGCGGATGCTGCCGATGCACCTGCCGGCGCGTGCGTTCGTGCCGAACCACCGGCCGGAGCCCGTGGCCAGCGTGACGCCGCTTGCCGAGTGCAGCGCCGTCGCCTTCGACGCGACCGGCTCCACCGATGCCGATGGCGACCGCCTGAGCTATCGTTGGGACTTCGGCGACGGTGCGGAGAGCGACGCGGCGGCGACCGTGCATCGCTATGCCGGCCCCGGCATCTATGACGGCGCCCTTTATGTGCGCGACAGCTCCGGGCAGGTGGGGAACGGGGCCGTGGCGCCCTTCAAGGTGACCCTGAGGCGCGCCCCTTCCGCCGCGATCGAGGCGGCACCCCTGACGGCGCCCGGCGCGCCGCTGACCTTCGACGGGAGCGGCTCGGCGCCCGGCGAGCGTCCGATCGCCCGCTACGAGTGGGACTTCCAGGACGGCACCAGGGCCGAGGGCGCCCAGGTGAGCCACAGCTTCGCGCGCTCCGGGCGGTACGTCGTGACCTTGCGCGTCCGCGACGACCTGCCCGGTCCGTGCGACAGCTCGGTGGCGCAGATGATCGTCGACGTCAACGCGCCGCCGGTGGCCGTGGCGGGTGCGGACGTCCACGCCGCCGTGGGCGAGACGGTGAAGCTCGACGGGCGGGGCAGCTACGACATCGACGGCGACATCGTCGCCTGGAGCTGGGATCTGGGCGACGGCACGACGATGACGGGGCCCGAGGTCTCGCACGCCTATGAGCGTCCGGGCACCTACACCGCCACGCTCACCGTGCGGGACGGGGCCGACCTCGCCAACAGCACGGCCACCTCGACGCTACGCGTGCTCGTCAACGATCCGCCCGTGCCGGCGCCCGGGCCGGAGCGCCACGTGGCGGTGGGCGAGATCATCCCGTTCGACGGCAGCGCCTCGGTCGATCGGGACGGCAGGATCATCCGCTATGCGTGGGCGTTCGGCGACGGCTCGACCGGCGACGGCGCCCAGGTGCCCTATGCCTATGCCGCCCCCGGCCGCTATCAGGCCACGCTCAGCGTCACCGACGATTCGGGCACGAGCAGCAGCACGCGCTCGGCCAGCGCTCTCATCGTCGTCAACGCGCCGCCCGTGGCCAAGGCCGGGCCCGACCAGCTCGTCACCGCGAGCGAGGTCAGCTTCGACGGCAGCGGGTCGAGCGATCCCGACGGCGCGATCGCGAGCTATGCCTGGGACTTCGGCGACGGGACGACGGGCACCGGGCCCAAGCCCAGCGCACGTCTACCGCAAGGCCGGGTCCTACCTCGTCCGGCTGACCGTGACCGACAATTCCGGCACGATCCGCAATACCGCCAGCGACACGCTGCACGTGCTGGTCAATCGGGCGCCGGTGGCCGATGCCGGGCCGGACCAGATAGCGGCCCCGGGCCAGGAGCTCACCTTCGACGGCAGCGCCTCGCAGGACCCCGACGGCGATGTCGCCAGCTGGTCGTGGAGCTTCGGCGACGGCACCGGCGCCGAGGGCCAGCGCGTGCGGCACAGCTACGCCAAGCCCGGCATCTATCAGGTGCAGCTCACGGTTCGCGACAATACCGGCCAGGCGAACGCGGTGGGCTATGACCAGGCGAAGGTCACCGTCAACGCGCGGCCCGTGGCGAAGGCCGGGCCGGACCTGCTGGCGGCACCCGGCGACGAGGTGACGCTGGACGGCTCCGGCTCGTTCGATCCGGACGGCAAGATCACGAGCTGGCGCTGGGACCTCAGCGACCGCAGCGAGCCGGCCCTGGGCCCGACGGTGACGCGCACCTACGCGGCACCCGGGGTCTACACCGCGCGGCTCACCGTCACCGACGACAGCGGGGCCATCAACGAGGTTGCCCAGGACGAGGTGACCATCCGCATCAATCACCAGCCGGTGGCCGATGCCGGCAGGGACATCACCTCGTCCGGCACCCTCATCGCCTTCGACGCCTCGGCCTCGGCGGACGCCGATGGCGACGCCCTGGTCTACCACTGGGACTTCGGCGACGGCAGCACCGGTGCCGGGGTGCGGACGACCCACAATTATGCCGAGGGCGGCAGCTATCCGGTGGTGCTCACCGTCGATGACGGCACCGGGCTCAAGAACGCCCGCTCCACGGCGGCGCTCACCGTGCTGATCGACCGGCCACCCGTCGCCGTCGCCGGCGGCAACCGGGAGAGCTGCGGCGGCAGCGTCGTCGTCTTCGACGGCAGCAAGTCGCGCGATCCCGAGGGCGGCCTTCTGCGCTACCATTGGGACTTCGGGGACGGCACCGGGGCCGACATCGTCAACCCGACCAAGACCTATGTTCACGGCGGCGCCTATGCGGTGACGCTGACGGTCGAGGACGATTCGGGCTTCGCCCAGAACAAGGACACCGACCGGATCCTCGTGCGCGTGCACGATTCGCCGATCGCGGTGGCCGGGCCCGATCAGCTCGCCTGCGTGGGCGGCGAGGTCCACTTCGACGGCTCGGCCTCGCGCAATCCGGGCGGCGTGGTGAGCCGCTACACCTGGAATTTCGGCGACACCACCACCGGCAGCAGCGACCGCCCGGTGCACGTCTTCACCAAGCCTGGCGACTACCGGGTCATCCTGACGATCGAGGGTGATCAGGCGGGCCAGTGCCCCAACACCAACACCGGCGAGATGACCGTCAAGGTGATCGCGGCGCCAACGGCGCGCATCGTGGCGCCGGCAGCCGTGCCGGTGGGTGCGCCGGCTCATTTCGACGCCTCGACCTCGGCGGTCACGGTGGGCCGGATCACCGGCTGGCACTGGGACTTCGGCGACGGCGAGACGGCCGACGGCGAGGCCGTGGACCACACCTTCAAGAAGGCCGGTCGCTACGCCACCCTGCTCACGCTCGACACGACCGGCGGGGCCGAGACATGCAGCCGCGTGACGGCCCAGCACGCCATCGTGGTCAATGCGTCGCCCGTGGCGGTGGCCGGGGGTGCCCGGACGGTCAGCACGGGCGAGGAGGTCCTGTTCGACGCCTCGGCCTCGCACGACGAGGACGGCGGCATCACCGACTATGCGTGGGACTTCGGCGACGGCACGACGGCCGGCGGGGTCAATGTACGGCACCGCTTCAGCGCGGCGGGCCACTACGCGGTCAAGCTCACGGTCACCGACAACACGGATCTGCCCAACAACAAGGGAGAGGACGTGGCGATGGTGACCGTCGCTCAGCCGCCGGAGCCGGTGATCACGCGGCCGGCCGCCGCCTGCCCGGGCGAGACCCTGACGTTCAGCGGCTCCGCGTCGAGCGACACCGGCGCTGCCATCAAGTCCTACGCGTGGAGCTTCGGCGACGGGGGCAAGGCGGAGGGTGCCGAGGTGACCCACAGCTACGCCGCCCCGGGCCTCTACGAGCTGGCGCTCGCGGTGGACGACGGCTCCGGCCTGCCGGGTGCCCGGCAGCAGGCGGCCGTGCCGCTGCGCGTGAACCGGGCGCCGCACAGCCAGGCCGGACCCGACCGGCTGGCCTGCCCCGGCGAGGACGTCGCCTTCGATGGCGGAGCCTCCTCCGACTGGGACGGCCAGATCACGCAGTATGACTGGGACTTCGCCGACGGGAGCACGGCGCAAGGGGTGAAGGCCTCGCATCGCTTCGCCTCGCCCGGAAGCTATGACGTGCGGCTGACGGTGACGGACAATTCCCGGTCGAGCTGCGCCGCCGACACGTCGCAGGCCCGCGTCACGGTCATCGCGTCTCCGGTGGCACAGGCCGGCGGCGACCGCACCGGCTATGTGGGCGGCGCGCATGACGAGCTCCTGTTCGACGCCTCGGCGTCGCAGGCGCAGGACGGCCGACCGCTGGCCTTCGAGTGGGACCTCGGCGACGGCACGGTGCTGGCCGGCGAGAAGGTTCGCCATGCCTATGTCAAGCCGGGGCGTTATCCTGTGCGGCTCACCGTGAGCGACGGCTCGGGCCTCACCTGCGGCCGTGCGACGGACGAGGTCGAGGTCGAGGTCGGCGATCGTCGCCCGTAGGCGCGGGAACAGCCGATGCCGGCCCTGACGCTACGCCTGAAGCTTTTGCTGTTCGCGGTGGCGATCGCGATCCTGCCGATCCTGGTCGCCGGCTACACCATGATCCGGATCGCGCAGGACGAGCTGAAAAGCTCGGCCAACGAGCAGCTTTTGGCGGTCGCCACCGGCGTCGCGCGGGAGATCAACGACATGGCCGAGCGGACCTGGCTCGGGCCGCTCCTGCTGATCCGCAACGCCGTCGATGATCCAAGCCTGAGCATCCCGGCCAAGATCGGGCTCCTGACCCTCGGCATCTCGGATCTCTCGGACGTCGTGGCGCTGCAGATCACGATGGACGGCTCCGATCTGCCGCTCATCGTGACCCAGGATGCCTTCAGCAAGCGGTTGACAGACGCCGGCGTCGATCCGCTCACAACCCTGGAGGTCGGCCAGGACGCCATTCGCAGGGCGAAGGGCCTGACCGAGGTGTTCTCGCCCATCGTCACCTTCGTGCCGCAGACCGGCGCCTGGCTGGCGACAATCATCCTACCGCTGCGCACGCAGGTCGCGGGCGCCAACGCAACGCTCTCGGCCCGCATCGATCTTTCGAGGCTGGAGCAAACGATCGCGAACGACCCGTTCACCAAGACGGGCTTTCTTACGATCGTCGACGCGAGCGGCCGGGCGCTCCTGGACAAGCAACGGCAGGATCTGAGCGGCTACGCGATCGTCAAGGAGGCCACGGGCTTTCTCAGCTCCACCACGCGACCTTTGGGTGTGGCCCCCTATGCGCGGCCGGACGGCGAGGTGATGCTGGGCGCCTACGCCTTTCCCCAGCCCTTCCCCTGGGCCGTTCTGGCCGAGCGCCGCCAGAAGGACGCCTATCTCGCCGTCGAGCAGATGACGAGCAGCCTCGAGCTCTGGGGTGCCGTGGGCCTGGCCGTGGCGGCGCTCGGCGCCATGGCGCTGTCCTTCGGCATCAGCCGGCCCATTCTCGAGATCGACCGCGTCGTCGGCGAGGTGGCGGAGGGCAATCTCACGGCCCGCGTCGAGCACGGTGTGCGGCTCAAGGACGAGATCGGCGACCTCGCCCGTCACATCAACCAGATGATCGTGGGCCTCACCGAGCGCCTGCATCTCGAGAAGTTCGTCTCGAGCGGTACCATGGCGGCGATCAAGCTCTCCGAGCACCGCGGCGTGCAGCTGGGCGGCAGCCGGCGCCGCGCCACCATGCTGTTCTGCGACATCCGTGGCTACACGGCTTTCTCCGAGCGGCACCCGCCCGACGTCGTGGTCGAGGTGCTGAACCACTATTTCCAGCACCTCGCCAAGATCGTGAAGGACCACCAGGGCGACATCGACAAGTTCGTGGGCGACGAGATCCTGGCGGTCTTCGCCGACGACAGGAGCGAGCAGCTGGCGGTACGCTGCGCCTTGGCCATGCAGGCGAAGATGGCCGATCTCCAGCCGGAGCGGATAAGCGAGCAGCTGGCGATCGGCATCGGCATCGCCACGGGCGAGGTCGTGATGGGCGCCATGGGCAGCCAGGATCGCATGGACTACACCGTGCTGGGCGATGCCGTGAACCTCGCGGCAAGGCTGTGCTCCCATGCCGCGCAGGGCCAGGTTCTCGTCGATCAGCCCACGCACGACGCGCTGCCGCCCGAGCCCGGCTATGTGCTGGAAGCCCTTGCGCCGATCCCGGTGAAGGGCAAGCGCGAGCCCGTGCAGGTCTATGACGCGCGAGCCGTGACCCTGGCGGCCTGAGGCCGGCGCGAGCGGGCGATCGGGCCGGCGCTGGTCACGCGCCTGTTGTCCGCATAGCAACGCCGTGAGCGCCATTACCGGGCTGGATCATCGGCTGCCGTCGGTGCAGTATGCGGCCGCGAGTGGGCCTGCCCTGCTCGTGGTGGGGGCGATCGGTCGCGAGCCGGAGCGGATACTCGGAGCAACCTCCTTGATCCCTCTCAATGCCGGAGGCGGAGCCGGCGGGTAGCCTTGCGGCCGCAGGGGAGTGGCATGCGCAGCATGCGCCGAGGCAGCGACGGGCTGCCGGTCGTGATGCGATGCTGCTTGTTCAGGAACCGAGCACAATTGCTCACGAGACGGCCGATGACGGAGCTCGATCGGAGGAACTATGGGAAGTGAAAGCAAATGCCCGGTCTCGGGCGGCGGCCACGGACACACCAACCGCGACTGGTGGCCGAATCAACTGGATCTTAGCGTACTTCATCAGCACTCCGCGCTGTCCGATCCTATGGGTGAGGCATTCGACTACGCCGAGGAATTCAAGAGCCTCGACCTCGATGCCCTGATCAAGGATCTGCACGCCCTGATGACGGACTCGCAGGACTGGTGGCCGGCAGATTTCGGCCACTATGGCGGGCTCTTTATCCGCATGGCGTGGCACAGTGCCGGCACCTACCGGATCGGCGACGGCCGTGGCGGCGCCGGCGGGGGGCAGCAGCGCTTCGCGCCGCTCAACAGCTGGCCCGACAACGTGAACCTCGACAAGGCCCGCCGGCTCCTGTGGCCGATCAAGCAGAAGTACGGGCGCAAGATCTCCTGGGCCGACCTCATGGTGCTGACGGGCAACGTCGCGCTGGAGTCGATGGGCTTCAAGACGTTCGGCTTCGGCGGCGGCCGCGCCGACACCTGGGAGCCGGACCAGGACATCTACTGGGGCCCCGAGGGCAAGTGGCTGGCGGACGAGCGCTACAAGGGCGAGCGTGAGCTCGACAACCCCCTGGCCGCCGTGCAGATGGGCCTGATCTACGTCAACCCGGAAGGCCCGAACGGCAATCCCGACCCCGTGGCCGCGGCGCACGACATCCGCGAGACGTTCGCGCGCATGGCCATGAACGACGAGGAGACCGTGGCGCTCATCGCCGGCGGCCACACCTTCGGCAAGACGCACGGCGCCGGTGACGCCGCCCTCGTGGGTGCGGAGCCCGAGGCGGCCCCGATCGAGCAGCAGGGTCTGGGCTGGCGGAGCAGCTACGGCTCAGGCAAGGGCCGGGATGCGATCGGCAGCGGCATCGAGGTCACCTGGACCACGACGCCCACCCAGTGGAGCAACAACTTCTTCGAGAACCTCTTCGGGTTCGAGTGGGAGCTGACGAAGAGCCCGGCGGGTGCCCACCAGTGGACGCCCAAGGGCGGTGCCGGTGCCGGCACGGTGCCGGACCCGCAGGATCCCTCGCTGCGCCGCGCCCCCTCGATGCTGACGACCGACCTCTCGCTGCGGTTCGATCCGGCCTACGAGAAGATCTCGCGCCGCTTTCTCGAGAACCCCGATCAGTTCGCCGACGCGTTCGCCCGGGCCTGGTTCAAGCTCACCCATCGCGACATGGGCCCGGTCGTGCGCTATCTGGGCCCGCTCGTGCCCAAGGAGGAGCTGATCTGGCAGGATCCGGTCCCCGCCGTCGACCACAAGCTGATCGACGAGCAGGACATCCTGGACCTCAAGGCCAAGATCCTGGCATCGCGGCTGTCCGTGTCCGAGCTGGTCACGACCGCCTGGGCGTCGGCCGCGACCTTCCGCGAGTCCGACAAGCGCGGCGGCGCCAATGGCGCGCGCGTCCGCCTCGCCCCGCAGAAGGACTGGGAGGTCAACGAGCCGGCCCAGCTGGCAACGGCCCTCCAGAAGCTCCAGGCGATCCAGGAGGAGTTCAACGCCTCCCAGGCGGGCGGCAAGAAGGTCTCGCTGGCCGACCTGATCGTGCTGGGCGGTGTCACCGCGGTCGAGAGGGCGGCCAAGGATGCGGGCAGCCCGGTGAAGGTGCCCTTCGCACCGGGTCGCACGGACGCCTCGCAGGAGCAGACCGACATCGACTCCTTCGCGCCGCTGGAGCCTACCGCCGACGGCTTCCGCAACTTCTACGGCGCCAGGGCCTACCGCTCGCCGGAGGAGATGCTGGTCGATCGGGCGCAGCTCCTGTCGCTGACGGCACCCGAGATGGCGGCCCTGGTGGGCGGCATGCGCGTGCTGGGCGCCAATCACGGGCACTCGACCCACGGCGTCTTCACCTCGCGGCCCGAGACGCTGACGAACGACTTCTTCGTCAACCTCCTCGACATGGGCACGGAGTGGAAGCCGTCGGCCACCACCGAGGGCGTCTACGAGGGCCACGACCGGAAGACGGGCGAGCTCAAGTGGACGGGCACGCGCGTCGACCTGATCTTCGGCTCGCACTCGCAGCTGCGCGCGCTGGCCGAGGTCTATGGCTGCGCCGACGGGCAGGCGAAGCTCGTCGACGACTTCGTGGCGGCGTGGACGAAGGTGATGAACCTCGACCGCTTCGACCTCGCCTGATCTCGAAGGCGGCTCCCCGGCGACCGACGCCGGGGAGCCCGCCTCGAGCTCGGGGATCGCTCAAGGATGGCACCAGGAAGCCCTTTTCTGGTGCCATCTTCGTCTGGAGGCGGTGTCGCCGCTTTGACTCCGGGCCTCAGCCGCGCCGGCCGGGATCCCCGCCGGCGAGAAGGCCGGCATTGCCGCCGGCGGCGGTGGTGTCGATGCAGATGTGGCGCTCGTGGAGAACGTGCGCGGCATCGGGCCGTCCGGTGACGAGCGGGACGATCGGGCCTTCCCTCTCCGCCAGCGCCAGGGCGTAGGCACGGGCGCTGGCCTCATCGCCCCACCAGATGACGGCACCGAAGGCCGACAGGCGCTGCAAGGCCTCGGGCGCCAGACGACCCTGGACCTGCACGGCAGCACCGCCCAGCCCCACCACGAGCTGCGCCTGCTCCTCGGCCGCTTCCCGGCCCGGGCCCAGGCAGAGGATGGGCGGGCGCGGCACCGCGGTGAGCCGGTTGAGCTCTCCCGTCGGGCCGGGCAGGTCGATCGCATCCACCCTGCCCTGACGCATCGCGCCGCGCGCAGCGCCCAGGAGCTTCTCCACCGCCGAGGCGGCGATCTCGGCCTCGGGCGGCGCCTCGCGCACCGGCACGTCGCGGCGCAGGAAGCGCGCCAGGTAGCGCGGCCCGCCCGCCTTGGGGCCGGTGCCCGACAGCCCCTCGCCGCCGAAGGGCTGCGAGCCGACGACGGCGCCGATCTGGTTGCGGTTGACGTAGATGTTGCCGACATGGACGCGTGCCGAGACCTCCTCGACCCGCCGGTCGATCCGGCTGTGCAGGCCGAAGGTGAGCCCGTAGCCCCTGGCGTTGATCGCCTCGATCACGCGGTCGAGGTGGGCGGCCTTGAAGCTCGCCAGATGCAGCACCGGGCCGAACACCTCCTTCTCGAGGTCGGCGATGCCGCCCACCCGGATCAGCGCCGGGGCGACGAAGCTGCCCTGCCTGGGTGTGGCCAGGCGGTGGATCAGGCGGCCCTCGGCGGCGGCGCGCTCCACATAGGCCTCGATATCGGCCTTGGCGGCCTCGGTGATGACGGGCCCGATGTCGGTCGCGAGCGCCCAGGGATCGCCCAGCGCCAGCTCGTCCATGGCGCCCACGATCATCGAGCGCAGATGCGGCTCGACATCCTCCTGCACGTAGAGGCAGCGCAGGGCCGAGCAGCGCTGGCCGGCCGACTGGAAGGCGGAGGCCACGACATCGCGGACCGCCTGCTCGGGCAGCGCCGTGCTGTCCACGATCATCGCGTTGAGGCCGCCCGTCTCGGCGATGAGCGGCGTTCCCGGTGCGGCATGCTCGGCCATCGCCCGCTGGATGCGCCGCGCCGTGGCGGTCGAGCCGGTGAAGGCGACCCCGCCGATGCGCGCATCGGCGGTGAGCGCCGCGCCGACGGTGCCGCCCTGCCCGGGCAGGAGCTGGAGCGCCTCGGGCGGCACGCCGGCCTCGTGCAGCAGCCGCACGCCCCAGGCGGCGATGGCCGGCGTCGCCTCCGCGGGCTTGGCCAGGACGGCGTTGCCGGTGGCGAGCGCTGCCGCCACCTGCCCTGTGAAGATGGCGAGCGGGAAGTTCCAGGGCGAGATGCAGACGAAAAGGCCCCGCGCCTCGCCGCCCTCGCGCAGGGCCTCGCCCGCATAGTAGCGGAGAAAGTCCACGGCCTCGCGCAGCTCGGCCACGGCGTCGGGCAGGGTCTTGCCGGCCTCGGTCGCGAGGAGAGAGAAAATGGCGCCGAAGCCCTGCTCGTAGAGATCGGCGGCGCGCCGGAGGATCCGGGCGCGCTCCGCCACGGGCACCGCCCAGGGGCGAGCAGCCGCGAGCGCCGTGGCGACGTCCTCGGCGGACGCTGCGGCGACCGTGCCGATGGGCTCGCCGGTGGCAGGGTTGCGGGCAGTCTCCACGACGCCGCCGGTCACCGGGCCCGCAATGATGGGACCGACCGCCCAGGGGCCCGGGCGGGTGCGCGCGGCATCGATCCGCGCGAGCTCGCCCGTGTCGCTGAGATCGAAGCCCCGCGCGTTGCGACGCCCGGGCCCGAAGAGGTCCGGCGCCTTGCGTACGACGGGCTCGGCGTCGGAGAGCGGTGCCTCGAGCGCCGCGAAGGGGCACGCTGCGACGGCGCTCGCCGGCACCGACGGGTCGGCGATCTGGTTCACGAAGGAGGAGTTGGCGCCGTTCTCCAGCAGCCGCCGGACGAGATAGGCCAGAAGGTCCCGGTGCGCCCCGACGGGCGCATAGATGCGGCAGCGGGCACCAGCACCGCGCCGGACGATCTCGTGCAGCGCCTCGCCCATGCCGTGCAGGCGCTGGAACTCGAAGCGGCGGCGATCGAGGCCCTCTGCCATCTCGAGGATGGCGGCCACGCTGTGCGCGTTGTGGGTGGCGAGCTGCGGGTAGAGGCGGTCGCAGAGCGTCAGGAGCCGACGCGCGTTGGCGATGTAGCTGACGTCCGAGGCGGCCTTGCGGGTGAAGACCGGGAAGTCGTCCAGGCCGTCGACCTGCGCGCGCTTGATCTCGCCGTCCCAGTAGGCGCCCTTCACGAGACGCACCATGAGGCGGCGATCGAGGCGCGTCGCCAGCTCGTGCAGGCCGTCGATCACGTCGGGCGCGCGCCGGCCATAGGCCTGGACGACGACGCCGAACCCGTCCCAGCCGGCAAGCTCGGGGTCGGCCAGCACGGTCTCGATGACAGCCAGCGAGAGGCCCAGCCGGTCGGCCTCCTCGGCATCGATGTTGAAGCCCATCCGGGCCCTGGCCGCACGCCTGGCGAGATCGCCCAGCACCGGCACGAGCTCGGCCATCACACGATCGGTCTTCGCCACCTGATAGCGCGGATGAAGCGCCGAGAGCTTGACCGAGATGCCCGGGTTGGCAGCGATCTCGTCCGAGCGGCAGGCCGAGGCAATGGCGGCGATGGCGTCGCTATAGGATCTTGCATAGCGCGTGGCGTCGGCGGCCGTCATCGCCGCCTCGCCCAGCATGTCGTAGGAGTAGGTGTAGCCGCGGGCCTCCTGCCGAGCCGCGCGCCGCATGCCGGCGCGGATGTCCTGCCCGAGCACGAACTGGTGGCCCATCTCGCGCATCGCCTGGGCCACGGCGACGCGGATCACGGGCTCGGTCAGGCGGCGGACGGCACCGCCCAGGACGCCCTCGTCCTCGGCACCCAGCAGCCTGCCCGACAAAGCGAGGCCGCGCGTCGCCGCGTTGACCAGCGACGAGGGCGAATGGCCGGCATGGCGGCGCCAGTCCGCGGGTGCGATCTTGTCCTCGATCAGCTCGTCGATCGTGGCGAGATCCGGCACCCGCAGCAGCGCCTCGGCGAGGCGCATGAGGGCCAGGCCCTCGTCGGTCGAGAGCCCGTACTCGACGAGGAAGGA
The DNA here is from genome assembly GCA_963735065.1 of uncultured Alphaproteobacteria bacterium. Lineage (GTDB taxonomy): Bacteria > Pseudomonadota > Alphaproteobacteria > Geminicoccales > Geminicoccaceae > CAVTJL01. The sequence continues at coordinate 1,249,001 of CAVTJL010000004.1, forward strand.
CTCGGCCAGCCCAGGCCGCGCCTCGCGGCGGATGCGCTCGACGAGGTCGGTGGCGCGCCGCACGATGCGCACGCGCTGCGCCTGATCGAGGGCGGCCACGCCTGCCAGCTCGGCCAGCAGCTCCCTCTCGTCCCGGCGCTTGTTGCGGTCCCATCGCGGATCGAGCTCAGGCATCTCGGCGCCCCGGTCATCGGCGTGCGACGGGCACTATAGGCCGACCATCCAACCATGCTCGCCGTAGGTTTCTTACCTAGTGGCCCGTCTCATTAAAGACAGATCCGTGGAGCGCCTCACCGCCCGCCGGCGGGCCGCCCCTTGCCGAACGCCAGAAGGCGGCGGGACGTCTCGGGGTCCAAGAAACCCGCCACCGTGGCCTCGGTCTCGATCGCCAGGGCCCGCTCGATGCTGGAGGTGCCGGTGGCGTTGAGCGCCCGCTTCATGCGGCGGACCGCCTCGGGCGGCAGGGCGGCAAGCCGGCCCGCCACCGCCAGCGCCTCGGCGCGCAGAGCATCGTCCGGCACGACGCGCCAGGCCACGCCCAGATCGAGGAGCGCCCGGGCCGTATAGGTCTCGCCCAGATAGAGCATCTCGCGCGCCTTCTGGAGGCCCACCAGGGCCGGCAGCAGCGCCGTCACCCCGCCCGTGACGAAGACGCCGAGGGCGAGCTCGGGGAAGAAGGCTCGGGCGCTCTCGGCCCAGATCGGGAAGTCGCAGTTGATCGCCCACTCGAAGCCGCCGCCGACGGCCCAGCCATTGATGGCACCGACGACCGGCTTGGCCCCGAAGGTGATGGCGCGCGTCGCCGCCTGGATCGCGTCCACGAGCGCGCGAGCCTCGGCCTCGCTCTGCGGGTGGACATGCTGGCGCCGGTCGTCGCCGGCGCAGAAGGCACGCCCCTCGCCGGTGAGGATGATGACCCTGGTCGACGGGCAGGCATTGGCGTCGTCGAAGGCGCGCGCCACGTCGTCGATCAGCGCGCGGCTCATGGCGTTGAGGCTGGCCGGCCGGTTGAGGGCGATCGTGCGAACGCCCTCCTCGCCGAGCGAGCTCAGGACGGTGGCGTAGCTGAAGACCGTCATGCGTAGCTCCGCAGCACGCGCCGCGTCTTGCCCTCGGTCACCGGGAAGGTCCCGTGCGGGACCAGGGTGACGCGTGCGGTGGCCCCCAGATCGCGCTTCAGCGCGGCCTCGACATGGCGGGCGAGATCAGCATCCGCCGCCTGCCCGCGCGCGGTCTCGCAGGTGATCGGCAGGACGTCGTGGGGTGGCGGGCTGTCGAGCAGGATCCGGTAGTCGCCCGAGAGAGCCGGGATCGCCGCCAGCACGGCCGCGACCATGGTGGGAAAAAGATTGAGCCCGCGCACCACCACCATGTCGTCGCTGCGCCCCACCACCCGGAAGCGGAAGCCGTGACGACCGCAGCGGCAGGGCTCGGTCTCGTCGATCGCGACGATGTCGCCGGTACGGAAGCGCACCAGCGGCTGGCAGATGCGATCGAGGTGGGTGAGGACCAGCTCGCCGCGCCCGCCCGCGGCGATCGGCAGGACGTCCGTCGTCTCGGGATCGATCAGCTCCGGGAAGAGCAGGTCGGCGGCGAGGAAATGCAGCCGCGTGTCGTGCTCGCACTGGGCCGCGAAGTTGGAGAGGACGTCCGAGACCCCGTAATTGGCGTTGCGCGGCTCCATGCCCCAGGTCTCGCGCAGCCTCGTGCGCAGGGCCGGATCGTCGAGGCCCGCCTCGCCGCCGAAGAGGCCGAGCCTCAGGCCGAGGTCCCTGGGCGCCAAGCCCGGGAAGCGCTCTTCCAGCACCCGCTCCAGCACCGCCGGATAGGAGGGCGTGCAGGAGATCGCGTCGATGCCGACCTCGCGGATCGTGCGGATCAAAAGCTCGCTCCCGCCGACCCCGAACGGCACCACGAGGGCACCCGTCTCCTCCAGGGTCAGGTGATCGGTGAGCCCGCCCATCCACATCTGATAGCTCAGGCAATGGACGACGGTATGGCCGGGCCCGAGCCCGGCGGCGCGGTGGCTCCGCCCGCCCACGATCTGGGTGATGCGGCAGTCCCTGGCCGACAAAGCGAGGTTCATCGCCTGGCCGGTCGTGCCCGAGGTGCGGTGGAGGCGGACCGCGGCGGCGCGTGGGGCGGCGAGGTAGCTGCCGAACGGCGGATGCAGGGCCTGCGAGCGGCGCAGGCCGGCCTTGTCGGTCAGCGGCAGCGCTGCCAGATCCCGCAGGTCGGCCGGCGCCCGCCTGCCCGCCCAGAGCTCATCGTAGAAGGCGGAGCTGGTCTCGACATGCCGGCGCTGGCGCTCCCAGAGGCGCTGCTGGAGCGCGCGAAGCTCGGAGGGAGGAAGGAAGTCACCATCCCTGAGATGCGTCATGCCACGGCCCCCTTTGCCGGAGCGCGCCGGCAGCACCTCCGGCCGATTGTCCATCGGGGAGCGGACATGACAAGGCCCCTGAAAGCTGATGGCTTTCAAGGGCCTTTGGATTTGGTCGCAGGGGCTCGATACCACCTTCGCCGAACTTGTCGACCGCAGTAACGCTGTCAACGTCGAGCACAGCCGCAACCTCTTGCACTCGTTACTCTTTCCCTGGTCATCGCCAACCGGGTGAACGCCGAGAAGCGGCGCCGGAAAGTCGGCACCATGGTCTCGACCCATCCACGATGGCCTCAGCACACACCGCGTCTCCCGCAAGGTGATCGCCAAGACCTGCGCCGCGCCGAGCGCAGAAGAGCGTGCAGTTCCGATGGGGACGCGATCCGCCTATCCCCATACGAGCCCGCAGCGATCGACAGTCGCACCTGCCCACATGTCCCCGGCCAGACAAAACATCTGCTTGCATCAATATCGGCATCCGCACGCGGCACGGCTCATGCGGAAGCAGCATCGGCGTTGGCACGGCGATCGTTGGCAACACGCCTTGACCAAGCCTATGTTGCGCCGTCGGGCGTCCTGTGGTCATCGGGTGCCCGCCGGCAGGACTCGAGATGAGCGGCAGCGACATCCGCACGATCATGGGTGGTATCGGCGACAGCGCCGAGCTGCCGGCACACCGGATCGAGGCCGGCACCCTCCTTGCTCACACCTACCGAGTCGAGCGCATGATCGGCGCTGGCGGCATGGGTGAGATCTACGAGGCCGTCAACACGATCACGCGCGCTCGGGCGGCGATCAAGGCAATCCGGCCGGAGCTCGTCAGCGACGAGACGATAGCCCAGCTCTTCGTCCGCGAGGCGGAGGCCCTCAAGAGCATCCGCGACCCGGCCGTCGTCGGCTATGAGGGTGTCTTCAGGGACGAGCTGGGCCGGGTCTTCCTGGCGATGGAGTATATCGACGGCCCGTCGCTCGCCGAACTTATACGCGGCCGGCCGCTCTCGCCCGAGGACGTGCTCCGCCTGGGACGCCGGCTCGCTCGCGGCCTCGCGGCCGCCCATGGCATGGGCGTCTTCCATCGCGATCTGTCGCCCGACAACATTCTCCTGCCGGGCGGGCGTCTTGACGATGCCGTCATCATCGACTTCGGCATCGCCAAGCGACAGGGCGCCTCGGGGCCGACCCTCTATGGCGGCGAGGGGCAGGTGTTCACCGGCAAGTATGCCTATGCCTCGCCCGAGCAGGCGGGCGCCATCGTCGCCCCGATCGACGGACGCTCGGATCTCTACAGCCTGGCGCTGGTCCTCGTGGCAGCCGCCCTGGGCCGACCGTTGCCCATGGGCCATGACCCGCTCACCGCCGTGGCAGCGCGCCAGCGGCGTCCCGACCTTTCGGCCGTGCCGCAGGCGTTGCGGACGGTGGTGGAGCCGCTGCTGGCACCGGATCCCAAGGACCGCCCCAGCCTGACCCTGGCCTTTGCCGAGCAGGCGGAGCGAGCCGATCGGACGCCCACGCGTCATCCGAAGGCTCAGCCGACGACACGACGCCTCAGCTGGCTGCCCTGGGTGGGCGGCGCAGCGGTGCTCACCGCGATCGGGGCGGCGGCCTATGTTCTCTTCCTCGAGCCCCTGCCACCGCCGGCGATCCCGCCTCCCCCAGCCGGAGCGGGAAGCGCCGCGCCGGACACGGGATCAACAGCAAGACCGCCCTCCCCTTCGCCTGCCGCAACCGGCACGCCGGGCCAGGTGTCTGCGCCCACAGTCCAACAGTCGGCCGGTGCCGCCGCGCAACCCCGAATTCCTGCGGTGGAGCAGGTCCGTCAGCTGGTTGGCCAGCCTACGCTGGCGGCGCCGCAGATCTCCCTCAATCGTCCGGATGGGATCTTCAGCGCCGACCGCCGCGACGTCGTCGTGGTCCGGGTGAAGCTTCCACCTGGTGTCGGCGGCTTCGTCTACGTGGACGACTTCCAGGAGGACGGTGAGGTCTTCCATCTCCTACCGGAGCCCCTGGCATCATCCAACCAGGTGCCGCCCGGCGGGTCCATCCAGATCGGCCATGATGCCGAGAGTGCCGTTCCGCACGAGCGTGTCTGGGATGTCGGCCCGCCGTTCGGCCGCGCTCGACTCGTCGTCCTCGTCAGTGCCGCCCCCCTCTACACGGGCCTGAGACCCATCGGGGAGAAGAGCGAGGCGTACCTCGCCTTCCTCGACAAGGCCCTACCCGCCGCGCGCACGGATGGGCTTGCCATGGCCGACGTGGCGATCGAAACACGGTCCGGACCCTAGATCGAAGGGAGAGGCGGGGCTCATGCCGAGACCGAACGCTTTCCGGCCCTCGCGCCGTTGGCAACCGTCCCTGGCTCTGCTGGCTCTCCTTCTCTCCGGCGTGAGCATGCCGGCGGCGGCGCAGCAGACGGACAAGACGGCGTCGGCCGGCATGGTCACGGTCGAGCTCAACAAGCTCGAGCCCGTGGATGGCGCCTGCCGCGTGTACCTCCTCCTTCACAACGCCACCGAGACGAGCTTCGACAAGCTCCAGATCGAGCTCGTGAGCTTCGAGCCGAACGGCGAGATCGGCCAGCGCATCGCCGTGGACCTGGCCCCGCTTCAGGCGGGCAGAACCGTCGTTCGGCTCTTCGACCTGCCCAAGGTGGACTGCCGCCAGATCGCCAAGGTGCTGCTCAATGACGTGATTGCCTGCAGCCCAGCGCCGGCCGGAGCCCCGAGCTGTCTCGACGAGCTCCAGCCGAGCTCGAGGGCAGGCCCTGAGTTCTGGAAGTGACAGCCGGCGTGGGGCCTGTACCGATCGTCCCACGCAGCTCTCTCCACCCGGGGCAGAGAACGGTGCTCTGGCCTGCGGTGGCTGCCCTGACCGGCTCGGCCTGTCTTCATGCTCTGGCGGTCCTCCTGGTCAGCCGTTGGACACCGCCGCATCCGTCCCTTGCGGGCCAAAGCGCCGTCGCGGTCGAGCTGCTTTCCGATCCGTGGCCCATCCTTCCCGTGGCACCCGTGCCTTCGCCCGCTGCGATCTCGGTTCCCTCGCGATCATCAGCTGCGCGGCCGCCCGCCGTCACGACGCCGCCCGGGCCCTCGCCCACGCTCTCGACGGCAGCGAGCACCCTCGCGTCGGCACCGGTTCCGGCATCCCCGGAACGAGCGCCTGCCTCCCCGGCCGCGGCCGTCGCTCGTCCGGCCGATATCTCGAAGGCGCCCCCACCGACGCGTATCGCAAGCGCAACCGCCGGCCCGCCGAGCAAGCCGAATCCATCGCCAGAGACCGAGCCGCCCGCCGCGATCGCTGCAAGCTTGCCCACAGCAGCCGCCCGATCCGGCGTACCTCCGCCACCTCCGGCAACTGTCCCGGGCGAGCCCTCGGGGCCCATCGGCCCCACGGTGGCAGCCGATGCGCTGGCATCGCAAGCGGCGGCACCTGTGGCGATCTCACCCGCCCCTATCGACACTGTCGTTCCTGCCCACGATCCCGACGCTGCCACCGTTCCCGACGTCGCGTTGCCTACCTCTTCGATGCTAGCCGACGCTCCCGAGGCCAGACCTCCGCTCGGCCCAGAGCCCGCACAGCCCCCTGCGGGGAGCATCCCTCAGTCGGCCGCCAGCCCGTCCGCCCCCATGGCTCCGACAACGGAGCCGACGCCGAGCCTCGCTTCCGCCGGTCCGATCGCGCCACCTTCCAGCGGGACCAAGCCATCCCTGAAGCCGGTAGCCAGCGTGCCCGCCGCCCCCGAGGGGGCGGGCAAGCCGGCAACACCGGGCGGGTTGCCGATCCTCTCGGCGCGAGAGGCGCCCGCGGCCGCCCCTTCCACGGGGCGCGTCGTGCCGCCACCCCCCGGATCGTCCCTCCGGCCCGCGGTCGGGGCCTCCTTGCTGGCCCTTGGGCCCGACCATGCCGTGGTCGTCGCAACCGCCGAGCCGGCGCCGCATGAGGCGCGCCGCGTTGCGCAAGCACCATCGCCTTTGCCGGAAGGCGGCACGCCGTCGCCCGCGGTCGCGCTGGCTCGACCATCACCTCCAGACGCGCCGGTGGCGTCCGCTGTCTCGCAAGCCGGCTCATTGGCTGCTGGCGAGCCGCCGCCACCCCGCTCACCTGCCTTGCAAGCGGCAGCACCATCTCCCGCATCGGGGCGTGCCCCTCCCTCGGCACCCGCGCCGCTGCCCGCTGCCGCGCCATCGGCAGCGCCAATGGCGGAGACGCGGCTGGCGCTCCTGCCGACCATCGGCGCCGACAGCATCCGTGAGGCCCTGGCGCCGTGGCTGGCTGGCCGGCCATGTCGCGATGTCAGGGTCGAGAGCGACGATCGTCTGAACGTCCAGCTCGAAGGGCGCGTCGAGAATGCGGCGGCACACGCGGCCCTGCGCCAACACGCCATCGCGGCCGGGGCCACGTCCGTCGATGAAAGCGGCCTGGCCGTCGTGAGCGAGCCGTTCTGCGGCTTGCTCGACCAGCTTGCCCACTACCCCTACGCCGGCCCGGCGCCAGCCTTGGAGCTGGGTCACCGCAATGGCGTCTACGCAGCCAATGAGGAGCCGGGCGCCGTCGTGACCGCGCCTGCAGGGGTCGGTGAAGTATACATTTATGTAATCTCGGTCGACACGCAGGGTCGCGTCGAGTTTCTTCTGCCGAGCCGCATCGACTGGGGCACGCGGCTCACTGCCGGCGAGGAGCGACGTCTCGGGTCGCTCAATCCCAAAGACCACCCATCTTTCCCCACCTGGGTCGTCCAACCGCCCTACGGTGAGCAAATGCTGGTCGCCCTCATGAGCCCGAGGCCTCTGGGTACGCTCGATAGGGCCGCCAGCAAGACGATCTCCATGCTCGTCGAGACACTGGATCAAGCCTTGCGCGACAGGCCGAGAGGCGACGGCATCGCCGTGGCCTGGCGGCTGCTCGATGTCCGGGCAAGCGGCGGCCAGCCCTCAGTGTCGGGTCGATGAGAACGTGATGGGAGTCACTTGCTGCTTGCCCGGACTGGACTAAAAGCAAAGCAGAAGCGCGTGACGACAGGGTCCGAGCCGATGCCCGTGCGAGCGCTCGAGGATACTTGTTCTCGGTATCCAGGGCACACGATCGGCTAGGACGGGCCTCGAGAGCGCGGGCACGTGAGACTGGGTCGTGGGATGGCGTTGGACATCCAAGAGCTGCTGCGACCGCTGACAGACGCAGCGCCTTATGGTCCGGACCTTCGTGAGCTGAAGGAGTTCGAGATCTTTCGGGATCTATCGGCATCGGACGAGCGCGTCGATTGGGGTCGGGCGCTGCCCAGCGCCGTCGCCCTCGCCGGGCAATCCCGAGATCTGCGTGCCTGGATCTGGCTCGCGCGGGCGGCGCTGGCGGCCGAGGGGCTCACGGGGCTTGCCGACGGGCTCGATATGATCGCGGACGGGCTTGATCGCTACTGGGATCACCTGCCCCCGATCGATCCCGACGAGAGTGATCCGCGGGAGCGGTACTTGGGCCGCCTGATGGCGCTGACAGTTCTCGGCGGCTCGAGCTATCAGACGACACCGGCCGATCTGCGCAAGCGCCGGGACATCTACTTCCTGTCCGGGGAGCTGGACGCGCTGCTTGCCCATGAGGGGGCATCGGCCTTTGGATCGATACAACGCATCGAGGCCGCGCTTGGGCGGATCGAGGATCGCTTCAAGACTGGCTTCGGCGCCGAGCATGACCCGCAGCTCGGCTTCGAGCTTCTGCGGGAGAAGCTCGCGGCGATCCGTGCCGACAGCGAGACTGCGGATGACCGAGATGCCGAGCACGAGAAGAAGAGGCCGTCCGCCGCGACGATTGCCGTGAGCTCACGTGCCGACGTCGTCCGCGTCCTTGATCTTGTTCTCGAATACTATGCCAGCCACGAGCCGGCGAGCCCGGTGCCGCTGCTGGTCGAGCGCGCCAAGCGGCTGGTGCCGATGACCTTCGTCGAGGCGATGAAGGAGCTGGCGCCAGGAGGCATGAAGGAGCTGCAGGCGGTCGCCGGCAGCGTCGAAGGGAAGAGCTCTTAGGCCCGAGTGGGGGAGATCGAGCATGCCGCAGGAACAGGGTGCCAAGTTCATCGGCCGCAATCGCGCGCCCAGGGTGCAGATCGAGTACGATGTCGAGGTCTATGGCGCCTCCAAGAAGATTCAGCTGCCCTTCGTGATGGGGGTGCTCGCGGGCCTGTCGGGCAAGCCTGCCGATCCGTTGGCACCGGTCGCCGACCGGAAGTTCCTCGAGATCGACATCGACAACTTCAACGACCGCCTGAAGAGCATGAAGCCACGGGTGGCCTTCACCGTCCCGAACACGCTCACCGGCGAAGGCAACATGGCCGTCGACATGACCTTCGAGAGCCTCGACGACTTCAGCCCCGACGCCGTGGCCCGCAAGGTCGAGCCGCTGCGCAAGCTGCTCGAGGCACGCGAGCAGCTCTCGAACCTCCTTTCCTACATGGACGGCAAGGACGGTGCCGAGACCCTGATCACCAAGCTTCTCGCCGACCCGGCCCTCCGCGAGTCGTTGGCCGCCGCGGCCAAGCCCGGGGATGCGGCCGAGAAGCCGGCGTCCTGACGTCACGCCCAGCCAAGGGAAGGTCGAGAGATGGCCGAGCAGCTCCAGGAGGCGGCTGGTCAGCCTGCCGCCGAAACGATCCCGGTCGACGAGTTCCAGTCGCTTCTCAAGCGCGAGTTCCGACCGCGCGACGATGAGGCGGCGAGCAGAATAGGCGACGCCGTACGGACCTTGGCCGAGCAGGCGCTCGCCAACACGCGGCTCGTCTCGGATGACGCCATCCGCACGATCCAGGCGATCATCGCCCAGCTCGACAAGAAGCTGACGGAGCAGCTCAACCTCATCCTGCATCACCCGGATTTCCAGCAGCTCGAGGGCGCCTGGCGGGGTCTCTATCACCTCGTCAACAACACCGAGACGGATCAGATGCTGAAGATCCGGGTGCTCAACATCACCAAGAGCGAGCTCTCCCGCACCCTGGAGAAGTTCGAGGGAGCGGCCTGGGACACGAGCCCGCTCTTCAAGAAGATCTATACCGAAGAGTATTCGATGTTCGGCGGCGAGCCGTTCGGCTGCCTTGTCGGTGACTACTATTTCGACAACGGCCCCAAGGACGTCGCCCTGCTCGGCAACATAGCGAACGTCAGCGCCGCGGCGCACTGCCCGTTCATCACGGGCGCCGCCCCAACGCTGTTCGGCATGGAGAGCTGGCAGGAGCTGATGAACCCACGTGATCTCACGAAGATCACGGCCACGCCCGACTATGCCAAGTGGAGCTCGCTGCGCAAGAACGAGGACAGCCGTTATATCGGCCTCGCGATGCCGCGTGTCCTGGCGCGGCTGCCCTATGGCGCCAAGACGGATCCCGTCGAGACCTTCGACTTCGAGGAGGACGTCAGCGGCACCGACCACAACCGCTATTGCTGGATGAACGCGGCCTACGCCATGGGCGTCAACGTCACGCGCTCGTTCAAGATGTACGGCTGGTGCACCCGGATTCGCGGCGTGGAGTCGGGCGGCGCCGTCACCAACCTTCCCGTCCACACCTTCCCCACCGACGACGGTGGCGTCGCGATGAAGTGCCCGACCGAGATCGCGATCGACGACCGCCGCGAGAAGGAGCTGGCGGATCTCGGGCTGATGCCGGTGCTGCACCGCAAGAACACCGACATCGCGGCCTTCATCGGCGCCCAGTCGCTTCAGAAGCCGGACGAGTACGATGATCCCGACGCCACGGCGAACGCCAACCTCTCGGCGCGGCTGCCCTACCTGTTCGCGGTCTGCCGCTTCGCCCATTACATGAAGGCGATCGCCCGAGACAAGATCGGCTCCTTCAAGGAGCGTGACGACATGCAGAAGTGGCTGCAGAAGTGGATCAATAACTACGTCGATGGCAACCCGGATTTCTCGACCGAGACGGTGAAGGCGCAAAAGCCGCTGCGCGCGGCCGAGGTCGTCGTCGAGAGCGTCGAGGGCAATCCCGGGTACTACAATGCCCGCTTCTATCTGCGCCCGCACTACCAGCTCGAAGGCGTCAACGTGAGCCTCAGGCTGGTTTCCAAGCTGCCGTCGGCCAAGGCGGCCTGACCACTTACCAACAACACCGCGCCTATCCGGCAAGGAGTGACGTCTCATGGCGATCGAATGCTTCCTCAAGCTCGAGGGACCCGAGGTCAAGGGCAAGTCGGCGATCAAGGGGTTTGAGGGTCAGTTCGAGATCACCGGCTGGAGCTGGGGTGCCAGCCAGTCGGGATCGATGCAGACCGGCTCGGGCGGTGGCACGGGCAAGGCCAACGTGCAGGACATCGAGCTCAACAAGTGGGTGGACAAGGGAACGCCCAATCTCTGGCAGTTCTGCATCAACGGAACGCAGTTCGAGAAGGCGACCCTGACCTGCCGCAAGGCGGGCGGCGACGAGCCGGTCGCCTATCTCAAGATCGAGATGGAGGACGTCATTCTCTCGAGCATCTCGACCCGGGCGGGGAGCAGCGACGACCGCTTTTCGGAGCACTTCTCGCTCAATTTCGGGCAGTACAAGATGACGTACACGCCTCAGAAGGACGACGGCACCGCCGATAGCGACGTCGGTCCCTCGGGATGGAACATGCGTCAGAATGCGAAGGTCTGACCTGCTGCAGAGCGCCGTCGCCGGTGCCATTGCGCCGGCGATGGCCGGGGTCATGCCTAGCGGCCCCCGCCGACCGTGGGGACGGAGGAATGAGCGAGCGCTCGCCCGGGCTCTCGCGCTGCGACGCGACGCCGGAGATCATTGATGCCTAGCGGGATCGAGCCTCTGCAAGTTTCGATGGACGTCCATGAGTTCGAAGAATGCGCTTTTGCAGGAGCTGATCGATCTCTGCTTGGCGTACAACAGGCAGCTGCCCTCGGCCCTGCATAGCCGTGGCGGCGGCCCGTCCGGAGCGCCGGACGGGCGGATTGCCGATCTACCTCGACAAGATCGTCATGTGCGCCACCGCCTATCTCCTCCACAAGCCGCCCGTGCTGCGCAAGGAGCGAGGCCAGGACAAGTGGCACGAGGTGGCCAAGCTCGTGAACGAGGCCGGCCGCCATGCGCGCCATTTCGGCATCAAGATCCTGTTCGGCGACTTCACGCGCCGCGCCAAGGACCGAAACTATCTCGTCGAGCGCTACGCCCATACCAAGTCCGGCGGCATGGCCGTCCCGGGCCTGGAGGGGCTTGATCGAGCACTTCTCTGACTGGATCGACCAGCAGTTTCAAGGCCCAAGGGAAAGATGTCGCTTCGCGGAGTATCCTCAAAGGCACAGGGTTCGATGCCGGCGAGCTCGCCTATCTGAGTGAGCTCGAGCGGATGTCCTACGAGGTGGCGTTCGACGGAGGCCACCCTCAAGCATGGCGACAGCCCGCTCGACACGACGTTCGAGAGCGGCTCGTCCGCCTATTCCGGCCTTCATAACGTCTGGCTCTATGTCTGCTCGGCCAAGACCAAGCAGCTCTACACGGCGCTGGGGCAGGAGGACAAGATCCATCACTCGACCTTCCTCCAGGGCGCCCCAGTGATCGGGGCGGGGGATTGGCTCGTGTCCGAAGGTCAGGTGCTGTTCATCAACTGCCGAGAGTGGCCACTATCGGCCGACCCTCGAGAACATGCGGACCTTCGCCAGCACCTTCGCCAGCAAGTGGTCGACCAAGACGACGATCCAGCCCGAGCACAAGGGCGAGGTCTATCGCATCAAGGACTTCATCGATCACGGCACCAAGGCGCCGGCGGCGCCGGAGTCCGTAATTGGAATGAATCAGGGAACCGTCGGCGGCAAGTTCGAGGCTAAGGCCGGCGCAGACGAGCACGGTATGGGTGGGACACTTCGGATGAAGAGAGCTCAGACCGCCATGGTCCACTGGCGGGAGCGCTGACGGTGACGGCTGGGCACGGTCGGGACGGCGAGATCGTCACGCTGGCCCGGTCGGTAGCCGAGGCCATCGAGCGGGTCCGGGCAGCTCCCCAGGCCGTGCCGCCGCGCATGGCGCTCTTCCAGCTCGCCTGCGTCACCGGCGACTGGAAGCGGGCGCGGACCCAGCTCGATACGATCGTCGGGCTCGATCCCGAAGCTGCGCTGATGGCGAAGCTCTACACGAGCCTGATCGATGCCGAGGCCACGCGCGGCGAGGTCGCGGCCGGCAAGGCCAAGCCCGTCACGCTGGGCGAGCCACCGGCTTGGGTCGCCATGCTCGCCCAGGCCCTCGAGCACGATGCGGTCGGCGAGGGAAGCGCAGCGGCCGAGCTGCGCCGCCAGGCGCTGCAGCTGGCGGAGCCGACGCCCGGGATGATCGACGGCAAGGCCTTCACATGGATCATGGACGCCGATCCCCGGCTGGGCCCGGTCCTGGAGGTCGTCGTCAACGGGCAATATCGCTGGCTACCGTTCCTGCACCTCCGCGAGCTCCGCGCGGAGGCGCCCAAGGACATGCGCGACCTCGTCTGGCAGCCGGCGGAGATCGTGCTGAGCAATGAGAGCACGGTCCACGCCTTCCTGCCCGTGCGCTATCCGGGCTCGGAAAGCGCGGACGACGATGCGATCCGTCTCGCCAGAGCGACGTCCTGGATCGAACGCCGAAACGGCGAGCAGCTCGGTCAGGGTCAGCGGCTGCTCGCGACCGACCTGGGTGACCATGCGCTACTGGACATCCGGCTCCTCGAGATCGGCCACTCATCCGGCGGGAGCGGCGGGTGACCAGCGCCGTCCCGAGAGAGCGCCTCCAGCCCTCGCTCCTGGACCGGCTCAACGACGACCTGGCCTCGTCGCTGGGCGAGCTCGCCGCCAAGCGTCGAGCGCTGGAGCGCGTTCTGGATTCGGCGCAGCGCGCGGAGCTGGACCGTCTTCTCGCCGACGAGCGGCTCGTCATGCGACCACCGCAGATCGCGCAGATCGAGGCGTTCAGCGCCTTGGACGAGGACGGCAGAGCGCTCCTTGCTCGGATCGTGGAGCTCGAGCAGGCGAGACGGATCGAGCTCGATCGCAGCCTCGTCATCTCGATGGAAAGGCTGCGCGAGGCCGTGCTCCGGGATCTGGGCCACCTTCTCAACACGGTATCCCTCGAATCGCTGGAGAGCGAGGATGCCGGCACCTCTTCCGGGCTGTTCGAGCGGCTACCGGCTGCTCGGGACAGCGTCGTCAACTATGGCATCCCGGCGCTGGCAGGCAGGATCCGCACGGCCGAGGACTATGAGGAGCTGACCAGAGCCATCGAGCGTGCCATCGCCCGATTCGAGCCAAGGCTGAAGGAGGTGCGGGTCTCGGTGGAGGAGACGGGCGGCAGCACGACCGGCCCGCTCAGGAACCCCGTCACCCTGCTGATCGAGGGCGAGCTCTGGGGCTATCCCCTGCCGGAGGCGCTTCGACTGCGCACGGTTCTCGACGTCGAGGACGGCAAGGCGCTCATCGAGACCGGCGAGGCCGCCTGATGGACCGCAACTTCCTTCGCTATTACGAGCAGGAGCTGCGTTTCGTGCGCGACCTCGCCGGCGAGTTCGCGAGCGCGCACAGCCGCGTCGCGAACCGCTTCGGCCTCGATCAGGACGCCTGTGCCGATCCCTACGTGGAATGGCTGCTCGACGGCTTCGCGTTCCTCGCAGCGCGCGTTCACCTGAAGCTCGATGCCGAGCACGAGCAGCTGGCCCATCACCTGACGGAGATGGTCTACCCCGACCTGCTGGCCCCGACACCGGCGATGGCGATCGTCCGCTTCCGGCCGGAGGCCAATCCGGCCATTGTGGAGCAGGGCTTCGCCGTGCCGCGCGGTACCCAGCTCGCCAGCCGGGCCGGTCTCGGCGCGGCCACGCGCTGCACCTTCGCGACGGCCCATCCGCTTCAGCTATGGCCGCTGGAGCTGGCGCGCGCCGAGTATCTGACGCGCGCGACGCTTGCGGCGGCGGGCCTGCCCGGTCTCGGAGGCGCGCGCGCCGCGCTGCGGCTACGGCTAAGGACGCTCGGCGAGTTTCCGCTGGCGATGTTGGGGATCGACCGGCTTCCCATTCATCTGGCGGGGGGCGATCGGATCGCGCACCGGCTCTACGAGGCCATCGTGGCGCACGGCATCGGGGTCGTCGTCCGGCCGGCCGACGGCGCGGCCGGCCAAGCCGTCGTGCTCGGCAAGGACAGTATCCGACGCGCCGGCATGGCGGACGAGGAGGCGCTCTTTCCGCCATCCCCACGCGGGTTCTCCGGCTATCGCCTGCTTCGCGAGTATTTCGCGCTGCCCGAGCGCTTTCTTTTCGTCGAGCTGGAGGGCCTGGCGAAGGGCGTCCGACGCTGTGACAGCCGCGAGCTCGATGTCGTCGTGATGCTCGATGCCGTCGACCCCGCCCTCGAGGGAGCGGTGGGGCGAGACCAGATCGCGCTTTTCGCCACGCCCGCCATCAACCTCTTCGAGCGTCGGGCGAAGCCGATTTCCGTCGAATCGCATGAGCGCGACTTCCACGTCGTGGGCGACCGCCTGCGTCCCCTTGATCACGAGGTCTTCGACGTTCTCGAGGTCGAGGGGGTCGGCAGGGACGAGCGCGAGCGGCTGCGCTTCGAGCGCTTCTATCACGCGAGCCACCTGAGCGATCCCCGGCGGGACCGGGCCTTCTACGCCATCGAGCGCCGGCCTCGCCTCGTCTCCGGCGGCGAGCGCCGTCGCAGCGCCACGCGCGGCGGCGCCGCGACGGACATTGCCCGCTCCAGCTATCTGGGCTCGGAGGTCTTCCTCACGCTGGTCGACGGCAACGCCGCGCCATGGCCCGACAGTATTCGTCGGCTCGACGTGAAGGTGCTCTGCACCAACCGCGATCTGCCGCTGGCGCTCCCCCTACCGCCGAGCGAGGGCCACTTCACGGCCGAGATCGGCGGGCCGGTCGAGGCTATTCAGGTTCTGGGCGGGATCACCGCTCCACGCGAGTCGCTCGCGGTGGCCGGCAGCGCCGAAGCCGGGCCACACGGCGCCGTGAGCTGGCGGCTCGCGGGCCATCTGGCCCTCAACCACCTCTCGCTTCTCGATGCGCCGGACGGACGGGGCGCCGAGACGCTGCGGGCGCTGCTGCAGCTCTATGCGGCCCAGGCCGCACCGGGCTTGGCGCGCCAGGTCGAGGGTGTGCTCTCGGTGCGCGCTGCGCCCGTGACGCGGCGGCTGCCCGGCGGCGGCCCGATCACGTTCGGGCGTGGTCTCGAGGTCGCGTTGGAGCTCGCCGAGAGCGCCTTTCCGGAAGGCAGCGCCTTTCTCTTGGGGAGCGTTCTGGAGACTTTCTTCCGCCGCTATGTCGCCCTCAACAGCTTCACCGAGACCGTGATCGGCTCGGTCGAGCGCGGAGAACTGATCCGATGGCCGGCCAGGATCGGGCAGCGCCACCTCGCCTGAGCCAGATCTCCGACGAGCCCCAGCTCGGCGAGGAGCCCTGGCGCTTCGACCTCTTTGCGGCGCTGCGCCGGCTGGAGGCTGCGCATGCGGCCGCCCCCCGGCTGGGCGATGCGAGGCGAGCGCGCGACGAGCCCGTCCGCCTTGGCCAGCCGCCCTTCCTCCATTTCCCAGCGGCGCAGATCGCGGCCTTCAAGCCCGGTGAGGATGGGCGGCCAGCGCGGCTCGCTACCTACGTCATGGGCCTGTTCGGGCCCCAGGGGCCGCTGCCCATCCATCTCACGAGCCATGCGCGCGACCGGCTTCGTCGCGAGGGCAATTCGACCCTCGCCGACTTCTGCGACGTCTTCCACCACCGCATGATCGCCTTCTTCTATCGCGCCTGGGCGAGCGCGCAGCCGACGGTGGCCCAGGATCGGCCCGACGCGGACCGTTTCGCCCGCCGCCTGGGGGCCCTGGCGGGCGCGCCCGAGCCGTCCCAGCTCGAGACCCAGGGGCTACCCGAGCGGCTGGCTCTCTTCGCTGCCGGCCTCCTGGCGATGCAGACACGGCCGCCCGAGGCGCTCGCAAAGGTGGTGGCGCTCTTCTTCCATGTCCCCGCAAGGGTCGAGGAGCTCGTCGGCGCGTGGCTCGACATTCCTCCTCGGGAGCGCTCGCGGCTGGGCAGCGCGCGCCTGGGCACCGATGCCGTCGCCGGCATCCGGAGCTACCAGCGCGCACATCGCTTCAGGCTCGTCCTCGGTCCGCTGGACCTCGCAACGTTCCGCCGGTTTCTGCCCGATGGCGTCGCTCTGCCGGCGCTGAAGGCGATCGCCGCCTTCTCTGCCGGCCTCGATCGGGACTTCGATGTCCGCCTCCTCCTCGCGCGCCAGGAGGTTCCCGCAGCAAGGCTCGACGGCGCAACGCGCCTTGGATGGACCAGCTGGCTCGCGGCCCCGGCCCGGGAGCACGACGCTGGCGACCTCGTGCTGCGCGCCTCGGCCACCTAGGGAGCGACGAGATGCCCGTCATCAGTCGTGAGGTGATCTTCGCCAAGCTGGGCGAGGTCGGCATGCGCACCCTGCAGAGCGCCTTCGAGCTCGCGAGCCTCAGGCGCGACGCGTACATCGAGCCGGTCCACTGGCTGGCACAGATCCTGCGCACCGATCGCAGCGATCTCGCTATCCTGGTCGACCGCCTCGGGCTGGATCGCGACGCCCTCGCCAAGGACCTCGAGCGGGCCCTCGGCACCGTGCGGCGCACCGGCTCGTCGCGTCTCGATTTCTCGCGCGACCTCGAGCTGATGATCGAGCGCGGCTGGATCAGCGCCAGCCTCATGTTCGGTGCCAGCCGCATCCGCACCGCTCACCTGCTGCACGGCATGCTGGAGCAGCCGGAGCTCAAGCGGCTGCTCCTCGAGATCTCCCCGGTCTTCCGCTCCGTCGCCGCCGACCAGCTGGCCCAGCGCTTCCTCGAGCTGACCGACGGCTCGACCGAGGTGAGCATGGCGGCCGAGGCCGCGTCCATTCCGGATGGCGCGGCTCCGGGTGCAGCCAAGGGCGATAGCGCCCTCGACCGCTTCACGAGCGATCTCACCGCAGCTGCCCGCGCAGGCCAGATCGACCCCGTTCTCGGCCGTGACGCCGAGATCCGCGAGGTGATCGACATCCTGATGCGCCGCCGCCAGAACAATCCGATCATCGTCGGCGAGGCTGGCGTGGGCAAGACGGCGCTGGTCGAGGGCTTCGCGCTGCGCATCGCTGCGGGCGACGTGCCGCCGATGCTCAAGGACGTGCGCCTCCTGGCCCTCGATCTCGCGGCGATGCAGGCCGGCGCCTCGGTCAAGGGCGAGTTCGAGAACCGCCTGAAGCAGGTGATCGAGGAGGTGCAGCGATCCCCGCAGCCCATCGTCCTCTTCATCGACGAGGCGCACACCCTGATCGGTGCTGGGGGAAGTGCCGGCACCGGGGACGCCGCCAACCTCCTGAAGCCGGCGCTGGCCCGCGGCACGTTGCGCACCATCGCCGCCACGACCTGGGCCGAGTACAAAAAGCACATCGAGAAGGATCCCGCGCTGACCCGGCGCTTCCAGGTCGTCCAGGTCGACGAGCCGGAGGAGGATCAGGCGATCAGGATGCTTCGCGGCGTCGCCTCGGTCCTCGAGCGTCACCACGGCGTGCAGCTTCTTGACGAGGCGATCGGCGCCGCGGTCCGGCTGTCGCGCCGCTACATCCAGGGTCGCCAGCTCCCCGACAAGGCCGTCAGCGTCCTCGACACGGCCTGCGCGCGTGTGGCTGTCAGCCAGCACGGCGTGCCCGCCCTCATCGAGGATGCCAAACGACGGATCGCCGACATCGAATCGGAGCTCGAGACCGCCGGCCGCGAGCGGCGGATAGGGATCGTCTCACCACGCGAGCCGGAGCTGCAGGCCGCCCTCGAGGCTGCCAAGGCCGAGCTTGCCGGCCACGAGGCCCGGTTCGCCGAGGAGAAGGCCCTCGTCGATCGCATCCTGTCGCTCCGAGCGCAGCTTCGACAGGGCCAGGACGAGGGCGCCTCGCTCGAGGAGCTGCAGGGCATCCAGGCCGAGCTGAAGGCCCTTCAGGGGGAGGCCCCGCTCATCCTTCCCGCGGCGGACAGCCAGGCCGTGGCCTCGATCGTCGAGAGCTGGACCGGCATACCGGTCGGCAGGATGCTGACGGACGAGATCGAGCAGGTGCTGGGCCTGAAGGCCACGCTGGGCGCCCGAGTCGTCGGGCAGGACCATGCTCTTGC
Source organism: uncultured Alphaproteobacteria bacterium (assembly GCA_963735065.1). Lineage (GTDB taxonomy): Bacteria > Pseudomonadota > Alphaproteobacteria > Geminicoccales > Geminicoccaceae > CAVTJL01. The sequence goes on from CAVTJL010000004.1 coordinate 1,267,498, forward strand.
GACCATCGCCCAGCGGGTCGAGACGGCGCGGGCCGGGCTCGAGAACCCGAGCAAGCCCAAAGGTGTGTTCCTCCTCGTCGGCCCCTCGGGCGTCGGCAAGACGGAGACGGCCCTGGCGCTCGCCGAGCAGCTCTACGGCGGTGAGGATCACGTCATCACCATCAACATGAGCGAGTTCCAGGAGGCGCACACGGTCTCGACGCTCAAGGGGGCGCCGCCCGGCTATGTCGGCTACGGCGAGGGCGGACGCCTGACCGAGGCGGTGCGCCGCAAGCCTTACAGCGTCGTGCTGCTGGACGAGGTCGAGAAGGCGCATCCCGACGTTCACGAGCTCTTCTTCCAGGTCTTCGACAAAGGCATGATGGAGGATGGCGAGGGGCGGCGGATCGACTTCAGGAACACACTGATCCTGCTCACCTCGAACGTCGGCTCCGACCTCATCATGAAGCTCTGCGCCGATCCCGATCTCCTCCCGACCGCGGAAGGGCTCAGCGCAGCGCTGCGCGACCCGCTGCTCAAGACCTTTCCGGCCGCCTTCCTCGGTCGCGTCGTCGTGGTCCCCTACTATCCCTTGAGCGACGAGGTCCTCTCCCAGATCATACGACTGCAGCTGGGCCGGATCGCCCAGCGCGTTCGGGAGAGCCGGGGCGTGCCCTTCAGCTTCGACGAGGCCGTGGTCGACCTCATCCGTGCGCGCTGTCAGGAGCACGAGAGCGGGGGCCGAATGGTCGACGCCATTCTGACCGGCACGCTGCTGCCGAGAGTCAGTCGCGAGATCCTCGAGCGGCTGCGGACGGAGACACCGATCGAGCGCATCCGCGTGGGCGTCGCCCACAGTGACTTCACCTATGAGTTCGCCTGAGGCCGCCGATGGGGGCGATGCTGATCATCGAGGTCGAGGACACCGGCGAGCGGCGTCGTCTGCAACGCGGCCGGCTGAGCATCGGCCGCGGCGAGAGCAACGACTGGGTCATCGAGGACAGCGGCACCAACCCCACCCTTTCCCGCCGCCACTGCCTGATCGAGGCATCCGATGACGGCTTCCGGGTCACGGATCTCGGCAGCACGAACGGCACCCAACTGAACGGCAGGCGCCTCTCGCCCCATGCGCCGGCACCGCTCGGCTCCGGCGACCAGCTTCGGCTCGGCCAGCGGGCGCTTCGCGTTGCCATGGAGACGCCCGAGGCCGCCAGCGCGCCTTCGATCGGCACACCGCGTCCTGGCCCGGCCACGGCGGCCTGTCAGCCTCGATGCCCTGCTCGGCGGCCTCACCTCGGCCGACCCGGCTTCCGACACGCCAGCACCGCGCGCCCTGCCGGACGATGGCGATCCGCTGGGCGACTTCTTCGACGAGCGGCCGCGCACACCTCCGCCCCCTCTGGCACCCCCCAGGGATCGCGGCACGACGCAGGGCGACCATGGGCAGCCGCAGCTCGAGAGCTTCGGCCTGCCGCCGGTCGGCTCCCCTTCCGTCACCCCGCCCGCCCCGGCACCCGCCATGGAGCCCCCACCGACAGCGCCGGATGGAGCTCTGCGGGCCTTTCTCGAAGGCGCCGGCCTCGCGCCGAACGACGTTCCGACAGCCGACGCCGAGGCGCTGATGCGCGATGCGGGGCGGATCTTCGCGGCCATGGCAGAGGGTCTCCGCCAGCTTCTGGCGGCACGGGCCATGGTGAAGACCCATGCCGGCCTGGAGCGGACCGTCATCGGCGCCGCCGGCAACAACCCGCTCAAATATTCCGTGGCGCCGCGCGAGGCGGTCACGGCGCTCCTGCGCCAGAGGGAGCAGGGCTATCTGGCGCCGCTGCCGGCGGTCGAGGAGACCTTCCGAGATCTCAAGGCGCACGAGCTGGCGCTCTTGGACGGCATGCGCGCCGCCGTGGCCTCGCTCCTGGGGCGCTTCGACCCGAAGGTCCTGGAGAGCGCCTTGGCCGACGCTTCCACCCTCTCCGTCCTGCTTCAGGGCGGCAGACGGGCCCGGCTCTGGGAGCTCTACACCGAGCGCTACGCCGAGCTCGCGGAGGCGGCCCGGCTCCGCTTTCTGGGCGACCTCGACCGCGCCTTCGCCGACGCCTACGAAGACAAGGTTCGCGAGCATCCTGCGAGCCGGACATCCGGAACAGGAGCAGGCTGATGAACCGCCGCCGCGCCATCATCTCCGGAGCCGCACTCGCGACACTGCCGCTGCTCGGCGCTTGCGGCGGTGGCAGCCCCCCTCCTCCGCCGCCGCCCACCCTCGTCAGCGTCACGATCAAGGCGGCGACGGACGTCAACCCGGACGCCTCGGGCACGCCCAAGCCCATCAGGGTCCGCGTCTTGAAGCTCAAGTCCGCGGGCGGCTTCGCGGAAGCCGACTTCTTCGCGCTCGACAAGGATCCGTCGAAGGTGCTGGGCGGCGACCTTCTCGGCATGGACCAGTTCGTGGTCGCGCCCGGCGGCACACAGGTCTGGCAGGCCAAGCTCGACGACGACACGCACACGATCGGCGTGATGGCGGCCTACTACGACATCGACAAGACGCAGTGGCGCGCCTGGAAGGACGTGCCCAAGAACGCCACCACCCTCCTCACGGCGGATGTCGGTGCCAAGGGCGTGGCCCTGCGCGAGGCCGGGCTTTGAGCGGGGGAGCCAGGGTCGTCTGGTCGGAGGGCATGTTCCTCCGCACGCAGCATTTCCAGCAGCAGGATCGCTGGGTGGAGGAGCTGGTGCGTGGCGCCGTGGGCGGCCTGCGGGGCCACGGCTGGGGATTCCGGCAGCTGGAGCTCGATACGGGCCTGCTGGCGCAAGGCCGCATCGGCATCCGCCGGGCCCGGGGCATCCTTCCCGACGGCACCCCCTTCGCCATCCCCGAGGCGGCCCAGTCTCCCGAGCCTGTGGCTCTGGGCGTGGTGGCCCAGCCGACGCTCGTGCATCTGGCACTTCCTGTCGTGCAGGAAGGTGCGATGGAGGTCGATCCGGTCGACGGGCCTACGACCGGCGCCCGCTACCAGGCGCGCGAGATCGAGCTGCGCGACAGCCTGGCCGGCGCCGAGACGATGGCGCCACTCCATATCGCCGAGCCTCGCTTCAAGCTGCTGACGGCCGCCAACGCCAAAGACAGCTACGCGGTTCTGCCCCTCGCCCGCGTGATGGGCGCGCAGAGCGATGGTGGGCTTCTGCTCGACGCCGAGTTCATTCCGCCCTGCCTTTCCATCCGCCCCAGCGCGGTGCTCGTCTCCTTCCTCGAGGAGCTGGTCGGCAAGCTCGACACCATCGCGTCGGAGCGGGCCGCGTTCGTTGCCGGCAAGCGCCTTCAGGGGGCCGGGGACATCGCCGACTTCCTGATCTTGATGCTCTGCAACCGCGCCGAGGCGATCGCCCGCCACATCGTGGACCAACAGACGATCCACCCCGCCGACCTCTTCGCCTGGCTGCAGGGGCTGCTCGGTGAGGCGTCGAGCTTTGCGGGTGCCGATCTTCGGCCGGCCCGGCTGGCGCCCTATCGCCACGAGGAGCCGTCCACCGCCTTCCAGCCACTGATCCAGGAGCTGCGACGCCTGCTCGTCGAGCTCGCCCGCCCCGACCGGAAGGCGATGATGATCACGCTCAAGGTCTATCCGAGCGGCGTGCGGGCGGCCGAGGTTCAGGACCGCGGCCTCTATGCGTCCTCGACCTTCGTCATCGCCTTCAACGCGCCGGTCTCGCCGGAGACGATCCGGCAGCGGCTGCCCGGCCAGATCAAGATCGGCCCGGCCGAGGATCTGCAGAGCATCGTGCGCTCGGCGGTGCCCGGTGTTCCCATTCGCCACCTGCCCACGGTCCCCCGAGAGATCCCCCTGCACCGTGGCATGGTCTATTTCGAGCTCGACCGTGAGAACGACTTCTGGAGGAAGCTGCCCAGCTCGGCCGGCCTCGCCTTCCATGTGACCGGCGATCTCCGCGAGGGCATGGACCTCGAATGCTGGGCGATCCGGGACTGACGCCATGGCCGGCGAGGACCCCTTCGGCCTGAACGATCCCGAGCGGACGCAGATCCTGCGGCCCCGCCCGGGCGGCCGTGGGCCCGAGGCACCGCCGCCGAGGCCGCTTGCTGCAGCACCGCCCACGGGCGCAGCGCTTCCCGAGGGCACGCCCGGGCTCGGGCCGCTTGTTCAGGCCGCCCATGGCATCCTCCTTCTGGTGCCGCGCCTCAGGGGGCCGCGTCCGCCCATGGAGCCGATGGCGCTGCGCGCCCGCATGGAGGCGGAGCTGCGCCGGTTCGAGGAGCGTGCCTACGCCAAAGGCGTCGACTCCCGGCAGGTCCAGCTCGGCCACTATGTGCTGTGCGCGCTCGTCGACGATGTCGTTCTCAACACGCCCTGGGGGGCCACCAGCGCCTGGAAGGGCGCCAGCCTGGTCGGCAGCCTCCATCACGACGTTGCAGCGGGCGACCGGTTCTTCGACGTTCTCGAGCAGGCGCGGCCTCAGGCAACCCAGATGCGGCCGCTTCTCGAGCTGATGGCCTGCTGCCTCGCCATGGGTTTCGAGGGCCGCTATCGCCTGGCGCCGGGCGGCGCCGAGCTCCTGAGCCGCCTGCGCGTCGATCTCGGGACGATGCTCGCCCGCACGGGCGGCGAAAGCCCGGGCGAGCTGTCACCAGCCTGGCGCGGCATCCCGGCTCGCCACCAGCCGCTCTCTCAGCGCGTTCCCTTGTGGGTGATCGCTGTAGGCGCCCTGGCGCTCCTGGTCCTGGCTTATGTCGGCTTCAATCTCCGCCTCGGCGGCTACAGCGAGCGTCTCGGGCCTGTCGTCGCGAGCCTGCCTCCGACGCCTCCCGTCCAGCTCGTGCGGGTTGCAGCCGTCTCACCACCCCTGCCGCCGCCTCCGCCGCCGGTGGTGAAGACGCCCCTTTCGGCTCGCCTCGCGGCCTGCCTCAAGGCAGCAGGCGTCTCGACCGACGCGGTGACGGAGGACTTCCAGAAGGTTCGCGTGACCCTGCCGAACACGGGACTCTTCGCCTCCGGCAGCGCCGATCTCAACCCCGCGGTCGATCCGCTCGTCCACTGCCTCGGGAACGAGCTGGCCAAGGAGCAGGGCAGGATCCTCGTGGTCGGCCATACCGACAACATCCCGATCCACACGGCGCGCTTTCCGAGCAACTGGGAGCTGTCACGGGCGCGGGCGATGGCGGTCGAGCAGGTGCTCGCAGCGGTCATTCCCGATCCGGGTCGAATCGAGGTCGACGGCCGGGCCGACACGGAGCCCGTCGCTTCGAACGCCACCGAGGCCGGACGCGCGCAGAACCGCCGCGTCGATATTGTCCTGCTGCGCTGAGGTCGGCCCGCATGCGCCTCCTCAAGAGCCTCCTCGCTATCCTCACCGCCCGCTGGTTCTGGACGCTGCTGGGTGCCGTGCTGCTCTCGCTGCTCGTCTGGCTCGCCGGCGATCTTCTGGCGATCGGCACGGTGCGGCCGCTCGAGAGCGAGGTCACGCGCCTCCTCGTCATCCTCGTCATCGCCGTGCTCTGGGGCCTCGGGAACCTCTGGGCCCAGCTGCGCGCCCGGCGCAGCAACACGGCGCTGGTGGACGCGCTGGCGGCGCCGGCAGCACGGCCCGATCCGGGCGAGAGCGAGGTGGCCGAGCTGGCACGGCGCTTCTCGGGCGCGCTCGAGCGCCTGCGCCAGCGGCGCGTCGGCGGCCGAAGCCAGCGCCGCTGGCTCTACGAGCTTCCCTGGTACGTGATCATCGGGCCCGCCCGGGTCCGGCAAGACGACGGCGCTTCTCCAGTCGGGGCTCCGCTTCCCGCTCGACCAGGGCCAGAAGCTGCGCGGTGCCGGCGGCACGCGCTACTGCGACTGGTTCTTCACCGACGAGGCGGTGCTGATCGACACGGCCGGCCGCTACACGAGCCAGGACAGCGACCAGGAGACCGACTCGGCGGCATGGCAGGGCTTCCTCGACCTGCTGCGCAAGCATCGCGGCCGTCAGCCGCTCAACGGCGTGCTGGTGGCCCTCTCGGTGAAGGATCTGCTCGACGGGCGAGGTGCGGGAGGGATCGACCACGCAAGGGCCGTCCGGTCACGCCTGGCGGAGATCGAGAGCAGGCTCGGCGTCCGCCTGCCGGTCTACCTCGTCCTCACCAAGGCCGATCTCATCGCCGGGTTCAGCGAGTTCTTCGCAGGCCTGGGCGAGCGTGACCGTGCGCAGATCTGGGGCGTGACGCTTCCTGGCGAGCCCGGGCGCCACGGCTATGATCGGGGTGCCCTCGAGAGCGGCCTCACCGACCTGATCGGGCGGCTCGACGGCTTCCTGCACGAGCGCCTCCTGGCCGAGCGCGATATCGAGCGACGGGCGCTAGCACTGGGCTTTCCGGCGCAGGTCCAGGCCCTGATCCCCGACGTGCTGAGGCTCGTCGACACAGCCTTCGGCGGCTCGAGCTTCGAGGAGACGCCCTGGCTGCGAGGCGTCTACCTCACCAGCGGCACGCAGACGGGCACGCCTGTGGACCGGCTGGTCGCAGCGATCTCGCAAAGCTTCGGCATGCCGACCGAGGCGCTCCCGGTCCAGGCCGGTGATCGCAGCTTCTTTCTGCAACGCCTTCTGGGCGAGGTCGTCTTCGGCGAGGCGAGCCTGGTCGCGCGCGATCCGCGACGCGAGCGCAACGAGCGGTGGGTCCGGTCCGGCGTCATCACGGCCATGGGCGTCCTGGTCGTGGCCGCCCTCGCGGGATGGACCTGGAGCTATCGCGAGAGCCGGGACCATCAGCTGGCCCTGGAGCAGGCCATGGCCGGATGGGCCAGGGACTACGCGCCCTTGGCCCAGGATCGGCTCACGGTCGGCGATGGTGCCCTGGCGCCGGTCGTGCCCGCTCTGGATCGACTGGCAGCGCTCCGAGCCGAGGCGGCCACACCGGACCGCCTTGCCCAGGTGATGGGTCTGTCGCGCAGCGCGACGCTGGCCGCCGAGACCGACGTCGCCTATCGCAAGAGCCTGCGCGACCTCCTGACACCAAGGCTGATGATCAGGCTCGAGCAGCAGATCCAGGCCCACATCCAAAGCCCGGACTATCTGATCGAGGCGCTCAAGGTCTATCTGATGCTGGGCGGGCAGGCGCCCGTCGATCCGGATCTCCTGACCGGCTGGTTCCGCCTCGACCTCCAGGCGAACGAGCCCGCGATCGCCGCTGCGATGACCCCTCATCTCGTGGCGCTGGCGGCCGAGCTTCCCACCCTTCAGCCGCTGCCGACCCTCGACGGAGCCCTGCTGGCGCGCGCGCGGGCGACGCTCGGAAAAATCTCGCTCGCTCAGCAGGCCTACCGCATGCTCATGGCCAGCGCGGCGGTGACGAGCCTGCCGCCCTGGCGCGTCACCGACCATGCCGGGCCGAGCGCCGCGACCGCCCTCGTCCGGCGCTCCGGCAAGCCTCTCGATGCGCCCGTTCCCGGCATCTTCACCCGTTCCGGCTTCTATGGCGTCCTGCTGCCCTCGCTCCCCCAGGCGGCGAAGGCCGCCTACGCCGAAAGCTGGGTCCTCGCCGGCACGGGCCAGCCGCAGCCCACCGATGCCGATCTCAGCCGTCTGCAGTCGGACATGCTGAAGCTCTACGAGGACGACGACATCGACGCCTGGGATGGCCTTCTGCGTGACATTGCGATCGTGCCCATGACCTCGCTGGATCAGGCCGTGGATGCCACGAAAGCGCTGTCGGGCCCGAACTCGCCGCTGAAGCTGCTGGTGGCGGCGATCGTGCAGGAGACGATGCTGACCCAGGCTCCGCAGCCGACGACGGCAGCCGCTGCGGCCGGGGGCGTCGTCGCAGCGGGCCAGCAGGCGCTGGGCACGGTGAGCGCAAAGCTCGACAAGCTTGCCCAGCTCATCGGCGCAAAGCCCGCCGTGGCCGCCACCGGCGCCACGCCCGGCGCCGTGGTCGAGCAGCATTTCGCCTACCTCAAAGGGCTCGTCGAGGGCGTGAACGGCGCGCCGCCCGCGCTCGACGCGGCGCTGCAGGCCCTTGCGAGCCTGCATGGCAAGCTCGCCGAGGCGGCTACCTCCCCCGACCCGGCAGCCGCCTTCGCCCGTATCGGCCCCACGGGTGCCGCCCAGCTCGCACAGGCAGCACAAAGCCTGCCGGCACCGCTCAATGCGATGCTCGCCGGCATAGCCCAGAAGGCGCAGGCCATCAGCGGCTCGGGCATCCGGACCCGGCTCGATGCCGTCTGGCGTGCCGATGTGCTTCCGTTCTGCCGCACGGCGATCGGTGGGCGCTATCCGTTCGCGCCGGGCAGCCGGATCGACGCCAGCCTCGATGATACCGCCCGCCTCTTCGCTCCCGGCGGCCTGATCGACGGCTTCGTCAAGAACCAGCTGGCACCCTTCGTCGACACGGCACAACGTCCCTGGCGGGATCTCAGCGGCGCTGGCCTGTCGTCCGGCGCCCTGGCCCAGCTCGACCGCGCCGAGCAGATCGGTGCGGCTCTGTTCGCCGGTGGCGCCAAGCCCAGCGCCAGCTTCACCCTGACGCCGCTCGACCTGGACGGCGGGTCCGCCAGCGTGACCCTCGACGTCGACGGCCAGCAGCTCCACTACGCCCATGGGCCGGCGGAGCCGGCTGCGTTCGTGTGGCCCGGCCCCGCCGGCACCAACATCGTCCGCCTCTCCTTCGCGCCGCTCGACGGCAGCGCGCCCACGAGCGAGGTCGAGCAGGGTGCCTGGGGACTTTTCCGGCTGCTCCAGCACTCGCGGCTACGCCAGCAGGGCCAGCCCGACCTGTTCGAGGTGACCCTCTCGGCGGGCGGCCACAGCGCCCGTTTCCGCCTGCGGGCCGGCAGCGTCCAAAATCCCTTCAACAGCAGCCTGCTCGCGGGCTTCAGCTGCCCGGAGGGGCTCTGATGGCCGGGGTCGGCGTGTTCGGCAAGCTTCCCCAGCGGGCCGACTTCATCGCCCATCGCCTGCCGGCGAGCTTCAGCGATCCCTGGCACGCCTGGCTGAGCGCCGGCCTGGCAGAGAGCCGCACCCGCCTGGGCTCGCGATTCGTCGAGGTCTTTCTCCAGGCCCCGGTATGGCGCTTCGTGCTCCAGCCCGGCCGCTGCGGGCCGGCCGCCGCGGCGGGAATCCTCATGCCCAGCGTCGACGCGGCCGAGCGTCTGTTTTTTCTTTCGCTGGCCACCACGCCCGAAGGTGACGTCGAGGTCCCGGCCCTTCTTCAGGCGGACCGCTGGTTCGATGGGCTCGAGGAGCATGCACGTCTTGCGCTGGAGAGCGGCTTCGTCCTCGAGGCGTGGCTCGCGGCGACCGAAAGGCTGAGCCTCCCGCCGGCCTCGCAGCAGACTGCGCCGCATGGGTGGACGCTGCTGCCGGACGGAAGAGCCCGCGACGGCCATGCGCGACGCCCTCTGCCGAAAGGGCGGGCAGCACGCCTGCATGTTCTGGAGCCACGGCTCGCCCTTCGTCCGGCCATCGTTCTTTCTCGGCGACTCGCTGCCGGGGGATGCGGACTTCGCCCGGCTGCTCGCCGATCCGCCGGACGGCGGCGGCGCGGAGACAACGCCATGACGGCCGCGCTCACCATCGTCGATGCCGGCCTCACCCATATCGGCAAGGTGCGAAAGGCGAACGAGGATGCCTGGATGGCCCGCCCCGATCTGGGCATCTGGGCCGTCGCCGACGGGATGGGCGGGCACCAGCGGGGCGATGTGGCGAGCCGCACGATCGTGGACCATCTGGCGCGGATCCATGCTCCGGCCGATGCACGCTCCCTGCGACGCGACGTCGACGAGGCGTTGGCGCGTGCGGACGCCGAGCTCAAGGCCGCGGCCGAGGCTACGGGCGAGATCAGTGCCAGCACCGTCGTGGCGCTTCTTGTCTTCGGCGCGCACTTCGCCGTGCTCTGGGCAGGCGACAGCCGCGCCTATCGCCTCCGGAACGGCGCGCTCGAGCGCCTGACCCGAGATCACAGCCTGGTGCAGGAGCTGGTCGACAGCGGCGCCCTCTCGGCCGAGGACGCCGCCATACACCCGCTCCGCAACCAGCTCACCCGCGGCATCGGCACCTCCGCCGAGCTCCAGGTCGAAGGCCGCCAAGGCGAGATCAGGGCGGGCGACAGCTTCCTCCTCTGCAGCGACGGTCTCACCGGGCATCTGAGCGACGACGACATCGCCGCTGTGATCGCCGCATCCTCGCCCGATCAGGCCTGCCGGAAGCTCGTCGAGCGAACGCTGGCCGCCGGCGCCAGCGACAATGTCTCGGTCGTCATGGTGTCGATCGGGGACGCCGACGCCGAGCGCACACACCCCGGCACAGGCTAGTCGGCCGGCCATGGACCTCGTGAACGCTACCCCGATGGCGGCGGCCTGGACCATGGGTCTGGACCCATCCGGCCGGGAGCACGTCGTCGTGGTGGTCAAAGGCACCTTTGCCTTTCCCGAGGTCGACGGCGCGCCGGCCGAGCTCGCGGACGAGCAGGTGCCGCCGGTCATGGCCGACACATTCACCGGCGCCCCCGGCTTCTCCGCACCGGTCTACGAGTTCGGACTTTCCGCTTCGCAAGCCACGCTGCGACGTCCTCCTCAACGCAACGGCTCACGCGCCCGAGGGCCGTCCCGCCCAGCGCGTGCGGGTCGGCGTGAAGCTCGGGAACTGGTCCAAGATCGTGGATGTCGTAGGCGATCGGGTGTGGCGCCAGGCCGGCCCCGTGCCCGGCCCGGAGGCGCCGCAGCCGTTCCTCACGATGCCGATCACCTATGATCGGGCCTTCGGTGGGGCGGACGACACGGACCCCGGGTCCGCCGATGCCTACCGGCTCAATCCCGTCGGCAAAGGCTTTGGCCTCGTCCGATCGGGCGAGAGGCTTCTCGGGCGCCCCTTGCCCAACACCGAGGCGGCCGGCGATCCCGTGAAGCTGCCCTGGGGTGCCTATCGGCCCATGAGCTTCGGTCCCCTCGGCCGCGGCTGGCAGCCCCGCCTCGCCTACGCCGGCACCTACGACCAGAAGTGGCAGGACGAGGTTTTTCCTTTTCTGCCGGCGGACTTCGACGATCGCTACTATCAGGCAGCGCCCGAAGACCAGCAGATCGACTTCCCCAAGGGCGGGGAGGAGCTGGTGCTCGTCAACCTCACGCCCGAGGGTCGGCTCCGCCTCAGGCTTCCGATCCTGGCGGTGCCGGTGACCTTCCTGCCGCGTGACGGCGACCCGGCGCCGGCCAACCCTGTCCTCGACACCATTGTGATCGAGCCGGACGCGCGCCGCCTGATGCTGAGCTGGCGGGCGAGCCGCCCCCTGCGCCGCAACATCTTCGAGCTCGGCGAGGTGCTCGTGGGCTCGAGGAGCCGCGCCTGGTGGCGCGCCCGCGAGCTCGGCAAGACCTACTATCCGGGGCTGGGGTCGCTCGTGAGCGATCGACGGGGCGAAGCCGAGGAATGATGCCGAACCTCGCCATCCTCGCCTCGGGGATGACCACGGCCGTCGGCCTTACGGCCGAGGCGAGCTGTGCGGCGATCAGGGCCCGGCTCGACGGCTTTCACGAGACGCGCTTCATCGCCCGCGGCGGCGAGTGGATCATCGGTGCCGAGGTGCCGCTCGAGGAGCCGTGGCGGGGCGCTCAGCGCCTGGCGCGCCTTGTCGCCGAACCGCTTCGCGCGTGCCTCGATGCGGGTGCATGCCGGGATGCACGCAGCGTGCCGCTACTGCTGGCGCTGGCCGAGCCTGATCGGCCCGGGCGATTGCCCGGGTTGGAGGAGGAGCTATTCCCCGCCCTTGTCCAGCTGATCGGCAGCTCCTTCCATGAGGCGTCGCGATTGATCCCGCACGGCCGCATCGGCGCCGCCCTCGCGCTTCGCGAGGCGAGCAAGCTGATCCACGAGCAGGGGCACGCGCGCGTCCTTGTCGGCGGGCGTCGACAGCTATCTCACGGCCGGAACCCTGCGGGCCTTCGACGACGGCAGCCGGCTGCTGACTTCCGAGAACAGTGATGGGTTCATCCCCGGCGAGGCCGGCGCTGCGCTGCTTCTCGGGCCGGGTGGCAAGGCCGACACCTTCGGCGTGCTCTCGCTCGGGCTGGCACGCGAGCCTGCCACGATCGCGAGCGAGGAGCCCCTGCGCGGCGAAGGCCTCGCCCACGCCTACCGTCAGGCCCTCCACGCCGTGGGCGTCGAGATGGCCCAGATCGGCTATCGCATCGGCACCATGAGCGGCGAGCAATACTGGTTCAAGGAATTCGACCTCGCGACGGCCCGCCTGCTGCGCAGCCGGCACCAGTTCATGGATCTCTGGCACCCCGCCGACTGCATCGGCGAGGTCGGGGCGGCGAGCCTGCCCTGCTGTCTCGCCGTCGCGGCCACGGCCGCCCGGAAGGGGTACGCGGCCGGTGATCCGGTACTCGTGACGGCGAGCAACGATGACAGCCGGCGTGCTGCGATGGTGCTGGGCCTCGGAGGGCAACGCTGATGGCGAACGAGGTCTATGCGAACACCCGCGAGATCTCGTGCAAGGCCGGCGACGGCAAATCGATCTGCGCCTTTCCCGACGTCTGCATGACGCCACCCGAGAATCCGGCGACCCCACCCGGCGTTCCGGTCCCCTACCCCAATACCGGGCTCGCCAGCGACACGACGGACGGCAGCAAGAGCGTGAGCATCTCCGGCAAGGAGATCATGCTCAAGAACAAGAGCTACTTCAAACAGAGCACAGGCGACGAGGCGGGCTGCGCCGCCAAGAAGGGCATCATCAGCAGCGTCAATCGGGGCAAGGTCTACTTCATCGCCTGGTCGATGGACGTGAAGGCCGAGGGGGAGAATGTCGTCCGCCACCTCGACATGACGACCCACAACCACAACCCCACGCCGAACTCCCCACCGACGGTGCATATCGATCGCATGGCGCTCATGAATGCGAGCACCAGCTGCAACACCGAAAAGAAGGCCATCAAGACACACTGCGGCGAGAAGCTCGAGAAGGCCAAATGTCCCTCCTCCAAGGGGGTCAAGGATGCCAAGAAGAAAGTGGGGAGGGCCAAGAAGGGCAGTGCCGCACGCGCGACGGCCCAGCTCGAGCTCGATCAGGCCTTTGCGGACTATAGCGCTGCGATGCAGCAGGATCCCTGCCAGCGGGCGCTGCGGTGCGCGATGATGCCGTATCGGGACGGAAAGAAGGCCTGCTGCCCTCATCAGACGCCGGAGCATATCATTCAGGGCGCCCAGTTCTTCTACGGAAAAGCGAAGGGAGGTCGGCGGCGTAACAACTGCACGTCCTATGAGTATCGGGGCGCACCCTGTGTCTGCGCCGAAGGCGGCGCCACGGTGGCGACACATGGCCTGCTGGGCGCCGCGCGCAAAGACTACATCACCAATAATCATTCGGGCCAGACGACATGGGAGTTCGGTGACGCCGTCAAATGTGGTGCACAGTCGACCAGCAAGGTTTTCAGCAATTGCCGACCCGGCTGCATCGAATCGCAGCTCCGACAGGGAAGCCATAGCGGCATGGACGACAAGACCGAGATCGGCACAGACCAGAGCGACACGATGAGCGCCGACCAGGCGCAGAAGTTCAAGCGCCGCTGGGACAGGTACTATTCGAGCTGATGAGGGCCCGATGATCGAGATCGTCGACGAGGGGGCACGTATCCGCAACGCCGTCTTCTGGTCGCGGGACGGCGGATGCATCGTCGCCGGAGACCTCGAGGCCGATGAGGAGAACCTCGCACAGTCGCTGATATTCGTCCTGAAAGAAGGCGCACAGCCGGCCTTTCGCTTCCTCGAGTGGATCGCGCACGCTGCATGCCTGCTTCCTGGCGGGCAGGCGGCGCTTATAGGGAGCGACGAGGGCCGCCTCCTGAAAGTGTCGCCAGCCGCAATCGACGAAGAGCACATCACCTTCGCCGACGGCTCGACGACGCCTTTCGTCCTTCGGTCACTCTCGCTGATCGATGAGCAGGTCATCGGGGTCGGCATGAGCGGACTGATCATCAGCCGACGCTCGGATGGCCTCTGGAACAGGGTCGCAGGGCCAAAGAGCGGCCGCCCGGGCCTCGAGGCGGCCGACGGCTTCTCCCTTGACGAGGTCTACGCGGTCGGCTGGGAGGGAGCGCTCCTGTGGCTCCAAGGCGACAAGCTCACCGACTGCGCCGCCCCTTGCTCCGTCATCCTTACCGACGTCGTCTGCGCTGCCGACGGGCTCGTCTATGTCTGCGGCCAGGAGGGCCTCCTGCTGCGTGGCCGGCACATGCGCTGGGAAGTGATCTGCGAAGGCGCCACCGAGGAGAACCTGTGGGCCGTCGCCTCCTTCAACGGACGAATCTACGTGGCGACGATTCTGTCGCTCTACACGATCGAGGACGACGCGCTGGTGCCCGTCGACTTCGGCGAAGATCCACCCACCTCGTGTTACGAGCTCTTCGTCCGCGACGGTCTCCTCTGGTCGATCGGGCGCGAGGACATCGTCCGCTTCGACGGTAGCAGCTGGACGCGCGTGGCGTGAGCCACGGGCAGGCTCAGGACGCATCGATCCTGTAAACGAGCGTGCCGCCAGCCAATTGCTCTTCCGGTCTCACGCCCATCCCGATCATCCCGCGCCCTTGCAGCGGCGCGCAGTCGCGATGCACGAAAATTGGCTCACCTCCGTCGGGGCTCACCCAAGTGCCGTTGGTGCTCCTGTCCTCGATCATGAACCGGTCGCGGACGAACCCGATCACGGCATGGCGGCGCGAGCAGAGAGGTGAGCGCAGAACGAGATCGCAATCCTCATCCCGGCCGATGACGAGGCTGCCTTGCGATGAGAGCTCGAGCCTCCGCCCTGCATGGAGCAGCTGAAGAATCCGCCTGGGCGGTGCCGGCGCCTGGATCCCGCGCAGCACCGTCGCCCCGTCCTCCGGCGTGACCCGCAGACGCCAGACGCTGGTCGGCGTGCTTCTGCCCCTGACGACAAGGCTGTCGAAAAGCTCGGTCCGCTCGCGAAGCGGCTGCGGCAGCGCCGTGACGAAGTCCCCGCTCGCCAGCGCCTCGCCCGGCCGCGCCATGCCCTCGAGCCGGGCGGCGAGGTTGACCGCGTCGCCGAAGACGTCCCCCGAGCCCTCGCGCTGGACGACCGGGCCCAGATGCGCCGCAGCCCGCACCATCACGCTCGCAGCCCCGGCTGGTGGCAGTATGTGCTCGATGGCCAGGAAAGCCTCCTCGGCCTTGGCGAAGGTTAGGAGAAGGCCATCGCCCAGATGCTTGACGACCCGCCCGTTATGGCGGTCGGCGGTATGGGCGATGGCACCCAGCAGGTCCTGCGTCACGCGCGCCGCCACGACGTCGCCGAGCCGCTCGTAGAGGCCTGTGCTGTCGCCGATGTCGACGAAGACGATGGCGATCGGGGCATTCATGCGGCGTCACCCGGGTCGGCAGCGCCGATCCCGTTCCTCGAGTCGAGGCCCTGCCTCACCCTCGCCTGCCGAGGCCGGCAGCTAGGGCGACGTCCGTCAGGGTCGGGTGACGCGAGCACGCCAGTTGGGCAAGGGCAGCTCGGGCCGCAGCGCCGCCAGCTCGTAGGCGCCCGCACGCCGCTGGCGCTGAAAGCCGCGAGCAAATGCCTCCTCCGCCGCATCCTGGTCGACCGGTCGGCCCAGGAGATGGCGCGTGTGAGCGGCAAAGCGGTAGGCATTATCCTCCCACCAGGCCTGGACGAGATCCGGATCGGGCCAGGGCAGGTGCTCGTCGGGGTCCAGCGCCACGCTCTCGTCCTCGGCAGCCTCGCTGGGCCCGGCCTCGAAGCCCTCCGGCGGCTCGCCCTCGAGATCGTCATAGGCGAGATCGACGCCGGTGATGAGGGAGAAGCTCTCGCCCGCAGCGCGTGCCAGCTCGGGGTCGGCCATCCGCCCCAGCAGCCATGGGACCGTCGCCGGATCACCCAGAAGCCCCAGCGCCTCGACCACGAGCCGCCGCTGCCTGTCATCGCCGCCGAGCCCCCTGATCCAGGAGGCGACACCGGCCGGCCCCGTGGTCCGCGTCAAGGCGTCCAGCGCAGGCGAGCCGCGCCCGACGCGCTCGGCCGCGGCCTCGAGCACCGGCGTGGCGCGGCTGTCGCCCCCGAGCAGGCTCAGGGACCAGGCGGCCCAGAAGGCCGTGGCCTCGTCCGGGTCATCAAGCGCGACGGCGACACGGTCGGCCTGATCCGTCCGGCCGAGCTCGCCGGCCAGTCGGATCGCCCGGGCACGAACCTCGGGCGAGCCGTCGACGAGCAGGCGCTCGAGCCGAGCGTTCGGGTCGACGCGGTGCAGCGAGCAGGCGACGGTGCCGATCAGCCGCTCGAACGCCTCCTGCGAGTCGAGCCAGCTCCTGACGCGCGCGCCGAGGCTCGGAGCCGGCAGCCAGCCCAGCGCGCCGAAGAGGCCGCGCCTTGTCTCGGGCACCGCCGCCGCGACCTCGACGGCCGCCATCCAGGCCTCGTCTGAGTCTGAGGCCAGCGCGAGGACCGCCATCGCGAACATCTCTCCGGCCTCGCGAAACCGGTCGAGCTGCGCCATCGCGATCTCGAGGCCGACCTCGCCCGCCACCCGCAGGCCGTCGAGATGCGCGTCCAGGCGCTCCTCGAGCCTCGCCAGATGGCGCGGCGCGTAGTGCGGCGCATCGACCGCGCGGTCGCGCAGGATCCAGAGGAACGCGGCCTCCTCGGCATGCTGCTCGACGATGCCGGAAAGAGGTGCCGGGCGGGGGAGGAAAGACATCAGTTGAGCTGCACCGAGCCGCCTTTGATCTTGTTCACACCCGACGAGCGGCTGAGCACGTAGCTGCCGCGGATCAATACCTTGCCCGCACGGGTAAGCGTGATGCTGGCCTTGCCACAGCGGAGCACGATCTCCTGCTCGGCCGCAAGCTCGAGACGCTGCCCATCCCGCTCCACCGAGACCGCGGGAGCAGGCGCCAGCACGCGACCGATGACGAGCGGCCGCTCTGGATCGCCACTCTCGAACAGCAGGGCGACCTCGCGATCGAGATCGGCATCGCTCAGGGTCACGGTCGCCCGGGCCGGCCGGGGGTCGGCTCGGTCCGGCATGCTCACGAGCGGCTGGCGGTCATCGGTGAAGCCGACCAGCCTGCCGATCATCACCCCATCGAGCCGCTCGTCGGCGGGCTGGGGCATCACCTCGAGCATCGCGCGTCCCCTCAGTTCTGAAGAATCTTCTGGCCCTTCTGGGTGATGTTCCCGTCGGCCTTGATGTCGATCTTGCCCGAGCCGTCGATCAGGATGTTCTTGCCCTTGATCGTGATGTCGCCGTTCTTCTTCATGATGATCTGAGCGCTTCCCGTGGTGATCAGCACCTCGTCGCCCGCCGTGATCGAGAGGGTCTTGCCGATGGTCCAGTTGCCGCCCTGGCCCACCGACAGCGTGTCGTCCTTGCCGATGCTGCCGCTCCTGCTGCCGCCCACCTCGAGGGAATCGTCGGCCGCGACATTCGTGCTTCGCGACGCACCGATCTTCCAGCTGTCGTCGGCACCGACCTCGTGTGACTGGGCAGCGCCGATCTTGAGGCTGCGCGCCGCCCCCACGGAGCGGGTCTCGTTGGAACCGACATCATCGGTCCGATTGGCGCCGATGCCGACCTTCTGGTCGCTGCCGACGCTCAGGGTCTGATTGCTGCCGACCGTGATGCTCTGATTGCTCCCGACCTTCACGGTCTGGTCGGTTCCCACCGTGATGCCCTGGTTGCTGCCCACGTCCACCGTCTCATTCACGCCCACCGAGCGCTTGCGATCGTTGCCGACGCTCATCGTCTCGTCGTGGCCGACCTTCTCTGTCCTGTCGTTGCCGATCGAGATCAACTCGTCGTTGCCCACACTCTCGCTCTTGTCATGCTCGACGACGATAGTCTCGTCTTTCTGGGCGTGGAGGAAGACCTCCTCGGCGCCCTTCTTGTCCTCGAAGCGCAGCTCGTTGGAGCCGCCACCGCCCTTCGAGGAGTTGCTCTTGGTGCCGGACTGGGTGGCGTTGGCGGGCAGGCCGTAGGGCGGCATCGAGAGCGCGTTGTAGAGCCGGCCGCTGATGATCGGCTGATCCGGGTCGCCCTCGAGAAAATCGACCAGCACCTCCTGTCCGATCCGAGGAATGTGGATGCCGCCGAAGCTCGCCCCTGCCCAGAGCTGCGAGACCCGAATCCAGCAGGAGCTGTTGGCGTCGTGCTTGCCCTGGCGGTCCCAATGGAACTGGACCTTCACCCGACCGTACTTGTCGGGAAAGATCTCCTCGCCGGCAGGGCCGGTGACGATTGCCGTCTGCGGACCATGCACGAAAGGCCGAGGCGTGACCCGCGCGGGACGGAACGGCACCACGAAGTCGAGCGCCTCGAGGCGGCAGCGATATATCTCGGACTCCTGCGGCGCGGCCGACCGCGACCGATAGAGCTCGCTCTCGACCTCGTGGTCGATCGCGACGACGAGGTAGCCCTTGTTCTGATCGCGCCGCGGAAAGCCCGTGAGGTCGAAGCGGCAGCCGCAGGTCAATCCCGCGACCGTCCCCTCGCCGAGGCAGCGGGCCTGATCACTCTGCAGCTCCTCGAGGCGGATACGGGCGAGCTTGTCGCCGCGCCCGATGTCGACATAGCTCTCCGGATAATCATAGACCTCGCTGGCGGCGAGGGAATGCGCGCGCGGATCACTGTCGACGACCGTAAGATCGGTCCGCGGCTTCTCGAAGTCGAAGCTGCGGAGGGTGGATTTGCCCGCCCGCACGGCCTGGATCGGCCGCCAGTCGTCGATATGGTCGCGCTCGCGCCGGGCATGATCACGCGGTGAGAAATACGGCACCCGCTCGAACCCGGGGCGGGCCGCGTGGCTCGACATCGCGTCGACCAGCACGAGCTTGTGGCTGCCCTGCCCGTGCTCGAAGAAGTAGTAGATCCCCTCACTCTCCAGCAGCCGCGACACGAAGTCGAGATCGCTCTCGCGGTACTGGGTGCAGTAGATCCGTGGCTCGTAGGTCTCGGTGAGACGCGACTCGAACGCGGCGATGGGCCAGCCGGCGAACACCTCGGCGACGATCTCGGGCACCGACTTGTTCTGAAAGATCCGGCAGTCATGACGGCGCGATAGGAACCAGAGCCAGGGCACGACGGTGAGCCGGTAGCGCGCGTGGACGTCCTCCTCCCCAAGATAGGAGGCATCGGCCACAAGGCCGTGGAAGTAGCGCGTGCCGCCGCCACGGAGATCAAGGCCGACCGCCAGATCCTTGCCGAGGAAGTCTGCCAGAGCCAGATCGTGGCTCTCGCTCAGGGCGTCGACCTCGTAGCGAAACGGCCGGCTCAGCTCGTCGCGGCCCGTCAAGCGGTGCAGGCGAAGCCCTGCCCCGGCGCCTGCCGGAAGGATCCTGCACTCCCGCTCAGCCACGGCTCACCGGCTTCGGGCCTGCCTCGCGGACCACAACCATCACCCGGCAGTCTGGACGAGCAGCGCCGCGAGGACGTCGATCAGCGGCGCGCCCGGCGGGATGGGCGGCTTTTGCTTCGCCGCGAACTCCTCGAACGCCGCGCGCGTCTTCTGACCGAACACGCCGTCCACGGCCCCGACCGAGAAGCCCTTGGCGTTGAGCGCATCCTGGAGGGCAGCGATCGTGGCCTTCTGTGGCAGGCGGCGGAAATCGTCAGCCGCCGCAGCCTTGGCGCTCGAATCGCTGCTCGCGCTAGCACGGGCCAGGAGCTGGGCAGCAAGGAGGCCGTCCGTCTTCCCGCCCAGTCGGCCGGAGGCATAGACCTCGGCCAGATGCACATTGCCCCAGGGGCTGCCATTGCGCGCTGCCATGGCGAACCACTGCGCCGCCTTCTCGGGGTCCTTGCCCACGCCATCCAGGCCTTGGCTGTAGATCAGGCCGAGATTGATCGGCGCGTTGGGCTGGCCTCCCTGGGCCGCCTTCTCATACCAGGAGATGGCCTTCTGGATGTCCCGAGGCACGCCCACGCCATGCTCGTAGGCATAGCCGAGATTGTTGTAGCCATAGATGTCGCCGGCTTCGGCGGACGCCCGGAACAGCACGATCGCTCGATCACCCTGGCCTTCCTGGGCCAGCATGTAGCCGAGATTGTTGTAGGCGAAGGTGTGGCCGTGCGCGGCCGCCTTCAAGAACCAGTCGACGGCCTTGTCGTGGTCTTTGGGAACACCCACGCCGTCGCGGTAGAGACGGCCGAGACTGTTCATCGCCAGCGGATCACCCTTGCCGGCCGCTTCCTCGTAGAGCGCCACCGCCTTGGCGGGATCGCGCGCCACGCCGTGCCCCAGCTCGTAGAGCGCGCCGAGCGCGCTCAGCGCCACCAGATGCCCGCCCTGCCCGGCCTTCTCGTAGAGCGATGCCGCTTCCGCGTACTGCCCGGCGGCCTCGAGCGCGCGGCCGAGCTCGTACTGGAAGCGGGCCACGTCGGGGAAGCGCTGCACCGCTGCCCGGCAAGCCGGCACCGCCTTCGTGGCATCGATCTCGTTCGGGTAGAGCCCGAGGACGACACCCTGGGTGTCGAAGCGTGCGCCCGCCAGCCGGTCACAAGGATCGACGCTGACGTGGATCTGGACCCCGATATCCCGCTCAGCACCCTCGGCGCCCACCTTGAGCGTCGTCTCGTCCACGACATCCCGGACGTCGATGCGCGGCTGGTAGGCAACGTTCTGCACAAGCGCTGGATGCACGCCCAGGCTCGGCACGAGCCCCTTGGCTCCCTCCGTGACCAGCTCGCCGTAGCGCGGCGGCGACAGCACGGCCACCATCGTCGGCGTGCCCTCGATCGCAATCTCCGTGGGCCCCGTGCCGACGACACTGTCGACGATCTTCATGCCTCCGGATGCGGTCGACGACCCCGCTGCAGCGAGCTGCGGAGCCAGGGCGGCGATCTCGATGCGCGCCTGCGCGTCGGCTGCTTCCGCGGTCCCCGTGAAGAGCCCGGCGAACTGTCGTATCTGCTCGATCTGTCCTGCCGCACGGACGAGAGGCCAAAGGCCTTTGGCCGCAATGGCGGGGACCGGCTGCGCGTCCGTCGGGAGGCTGGCCCGGCGAGCCCGTGCGCGATCGGCCAAGTCACCATTCGGGTGGAGCGCCAGGAAGGCATCGATCGCAAGCGGCTCGGCCGTCGTCCCGGCCACCGCCTGGACCTCCTGCCAGTCCGCCACGGCCGCCTCCAGGCCACCTGCGCCGGCCGCTGCCCGCGCCTCGTCGGCCCGCCTTAGCGAGGCCAGATAGGCATCAGCCACCGGCAGGAAGGGTGAGGCCCTGTTCTCCGTGACGAACCGCGCCAGCGCCAGCTGCTGCTGCGTCGGATCGCTGATCGCCAGGATATCGTTGAGCGCATGCAGCGGATCCGGCGCCTTCGTCGTCGAGGGTGGTGTCAGATAGACATCCTGGCTGGACAGCGCCGCCTCGGTCCATGGCACCTGCGCGCCGCCGGTGACCTCGCGGACCCGGTCGCTGACCTTGCGAAACAGCAGGCCGACATCCAGCCCCGGCTCGTCGATATAGCTGGCCAACGCGGCCGCGAAGGGGCTGTTCTGGCCGGGCGGACCGTCGAGCGCGATCTGGCCCGGCGCCGTCGAGTAGGCAATCAGCATCCCCTGCTTGGCAGGTGGCGGAATCCGCGCCAATCCTTCGCTTGGCACCAAGGAGCGCGCGACGCCGAGTGACGGTGTGCCGGCCGGCAACGGATCGTTTCGGCACGCATCGAGGATCACCACGCCCAGACGCGGCGAGGCCGCCGTGATCTGGTTGACGAGCGACTCGAGCGGCACGGCCTCGGCCGGCAGATCGGCTCGCGTGCGCACCGTCGCCGACACCGGCACGAGATAGTTCACGCCGTCGACCTGGACGCCGTGCCCGGAATAGTAGACGAGGGCGACGTCGGCACCCGCCGCTTCCTTGGCGAACGCGTCGACACCCGCCCTCAGCTGATCGAGCGAGGTGTCGAGCAAAAGCGTCACCGTATAGTCGGCCTTGCGCAGGCTTGTTGCGACGAGCTGCGCGTCATCCGTCGGATTTACGAGCGCCGGCAGCGCCGCATAGTGCGCGTTGCCGATCACAAGAGCCACCCGTTCCGCGGCGAGGCCCTGTACGCTCCAGCAAAGAAGCGCCGACACGACAACCAGCGGGAGCGCGCGCCGTCGCCACGATGAGCGTGGCATCACGGTCTCACCAGCCTCCCCCCCACCGCCACCGCCGCCGCTTCCTCCTCCACCGCCGCCACCGCCGTGGCCGCCCCCACCATCATGGCTAGGCGGCCCATGGATATCGGGTGCCTTGAACGGCCACCAAGTCGGCAAGGCCGAGCTTGCCGTTGTCGCCCGAGGCTGCGATGCGGCCGCCTCTGCCTGGGGCGCCGGAGGCGGGGCCGGAGCGGGCACGACGGAAGCAGGAGCCGTCGCCGAGGGTGCGTGGCCCAGGGCGCCGCTGGCGCCGATGTCGGCCAGAATCTCGTCCGCGCCAACCTGAAGCCCGGCTGCACCCGGCGCCCGCTCGGCACGCGCGCGGACGGCGGCCGACGTGCTGCGCTCCGCGATCAGCTGCTCGATGAGGCGAGAGACCTCCGGTTGGGCCGATTGGTTGGCCGGGCTCGTGGTGATCAGGCTGGCGACGTCCTGGGCCCCGGCGCTCCCTACGCAGGCGACGGTCACGCACACCGTCAGGACCGATACGGCTCCTGCTCGCTTAACCATCGTTCCTCTCCTTCGAGCCAGAGGCGGAGCATCAGGGTTTGGCGCAATCGGTGATCGACGTCCGGACGCTCGCTGCGACACGCGCCAGATCGGCGGGCGCCATGCTGCAGGAACCGATCGTGGTCATGCGGTCGAGCGTCGAGAGATCGACCAGATCGGTCAGCTCTTTCGGATCGATGACCTTCGCATATTGCTGCCCGAGCCCCTCAAGCACGCTGTAGCGCACCACCGCGAAGTCGTGATCGTCGCGCATGAGATTGCAGCGGGCGGCGATGCCCAGCGTATCGCCGCAGCGGCGAGCTGCCAGCACCGCCTCGCTGCGCGTCGGCGCTGGGCTGGAGACGGCTGTGGCAGGCTGAGCTGCGGGCGCCGGGCTGGACGGCTCGAGCCCCGGAAGCTGGTCGCAGGCTGAAACCAGCAGCAATGATGTCAGCAGCATGAAGCTCGGTCGCATCGGCCCGGCCCTGTCGGAACCACCCTGCTGATCTTGTCACAGCTCTACGGTCTGAGCCGTGATGCGCATCACTCCTGCGCCGCCCATTGCCGGGCGTCAAGCCTCCCTCTTGCTGCCATTGAGAGGCGGGGCGCCGGCAAACCCGGCGCGGTTCAGACGGAAGCCCGCCGATGGGCTTGAGGAGGCGGCCACGGCCTACTTC
The DNA here is from genome assembly GCA_963735065.1 of uncultured Alphaproteobacteria bacterium. Lineage (GTDB taxonomy): Bacteria > Pseudomonadota > Alphaproteobacteria > Geminicoccales > Geminicoccaceae > CAVTJL01. The sequence continues at coordinate 1,290,762 of CAVTJL010000004.1, forward strand.
AAGCCGCAGCGCGTCGGCCGCGCCGCTCGAGAAGCTGGGCAGAAGGTTGGGGCATTATCAGCTCGCGTCGCGCCGGCCGGCACGCTCCTGGACCGCGAGCGAGACCTCGATGTTGAGCTCGAAGGCGATCGCTGCCTCCTCGATCACGGCCTCGCGATCCTCGATCCCGAGCGCCGCGCGGTCGAGCGACTGGCGATAGGCGGCCTTGAACCCCTCGGCATCGGCGATCGCGGGAAAGTCGTAGAAGCCGAGGCTCCGGGGTCCCAGCCCGGGTGCCCGCGCCAGGATCCGGCGCAGAATCTGACCGCCGTACAGATCACCCATATAGCGCGCATAGGCATGCGCGATCAGCCGGGTGCCGCTGCCCTGGGCAGCGGCACCCACCTGCCGGGCATAGCGCTCGCCCGCCGGGAGCAGCGGCAGCGCGCTCGCCCAATCCGGTCCCGAAAGGTCCTCGAGGTCGGAGGCAAGGGCCCACGCCCGGTAGACGGCCGGCTGCGCGAGGTCGCGCAGGGCCGGCGCCAGGCGATGCCGCTCGAGGGCATTCTCCATTTCCGCATAGGCCGGCAGCAGGTTGCGCAGCAACAGGGCATAGCCCTCCCGGCTCGCCTGGCCGCGAAGCATCTCGCGCACGATCCCGGACCGCTCGGCCTGGACATGCAAGGCGTGCGTGCGCTCACGCAACGCGGCCGCGAGCCCGAGCACCGGGCCGGCCTGGATCGCCGAAGCCCGGCTCACTGGTGCCAAAAGCGCCATTCGTACTCCGGCGCCGTGATCCGCCCAGGCGCGCCCGGCTCCTCGACACTGGCCAGCGCCCAGGGCCGGAGCGGCCCGGCGAAGCAGCTCCGATCACCATCCGAGGCCGACGCGGCGCGCTGGAAGCAGAAGCGCACCTCGACGGCCCGCCCGCAGACATTCTCGATCACTGCCTTGCCGCGATAGAGCGGGGGCTGCTGCTGCGGCTGGGATAGCCGCTGGACCTCATAGCGGTTCAGGACAACGCACGGCATGGAGTCAGGCGCCTTGGGATCGTCATAGCTCCCGGCCGCCCAAGCGCCGCCGACGTTCAGAGCCAAGGCGACGACGCCGAGCCCGAGCACGGTGCGCACCGATTTCATCCGATCCCCTCCCGAACCTTCGCGCCGTTCCCCCGCGTGTCAGGTTCTCCCGACACGGTGCCAGAGTGGCGCCTCCAACCCGACTGTCAAGACGAAGCGCCAACCACCGTCGTGCAAATAGTCGACACCGCGGACACCACCGACCGGGACCCCATGCCGCCGGTCCGAGCGAGCCTCGGTAGCCCGAACGATGCGACCGGGCGCAGGCGCCCGATCGCATGGACATCGCACCAAGGCCCCTACCAGCCTGGAGCGCTGGATGGAGGACGCCGCCGGCTGCCACTCGGCGGCATCGGGATCCGCCTGCCGCCTACTGGGCGGGCGCCGCCGGCGCGGGCGTGCCTGCCAGCTCCGGGTAGTGGGTCAGCATGCTGACGCCGAAGAGCGGCTTGTACACGCCGCGATGGCAGGTGGCGCAGTTGAGCTTCGGCGGATCACCCAACGGCCCCAGGCGGGCGCTCGGGAACTCGGGCCCAAGCGGGACCAGGAAATTCCGGTTGAGGTCGTTGACCATCTTGATGCCGTACCAAGCCGTCGCACGCTGCGGGGTGCTCTGGTCCCAGGAGGTGAACGATCGCGTGTTGTGGCAGAAGGTGCAGTTGACGCCGAGGGACTCGGACATGTGCATCATGAGGCCGTAGGTCGACTCGGCCTGCTTGACCGAGTGACGATCGGTGCCGGGCAATGCCTGCGTCGCCACCACGCGGATCAGATCCTGGTCGGTGTCCAGGAACCTCGAGAACGGGTCGTTCGGCAACGAGGTGAGGCCGACGGACGGTGCCGGCGCGTTCTGTCCGGCACGGTTGCCGGCCATGCCCTTTTCCTGCTCGGGGGACTTGAACCAGATCGCCTCGGGCACGGGCTGACCACGATGGCAGGTGTAGCAGGTGACGCCGGTCGCAGCGACGTGGCTGTGCCAGTCGCTGTTGATGTGGCGGGTCATCTGCAGCATCCGCCGGGCCACCACCTTGGTATAGAGGGTGTCGTCGGCAAAGTTTCCGTCGGCGCCGTGACAGTAGGCGCAGCCCTGCTTGGGCGCCACCCACTGAGTGATCGAGGCCATCAGGCGGGCGAACTCAACGACGCTGACATCGCCCAGCACCTGGACGTTCTTGTAGACTTGGCCCGCGGTCGGGCCGGTCGCCGGCATCGGCTTCGAGGACGGCGGCACCTGGTTCGCCTCGAGCTCCTGGGCGACGGTGCGGGGGTTGTACACGAGCTCCATGCCGAGACCGCGGAAGCCGCGCTGGATGGTATCGACCGGCGGACGGCTCCAACCGGAGAGGGTGAGCATGGCGATGGTCAAGAGCACCACCACCGTCACCGAGATCCCGACGCCGAGCCTCATTGGGGCGCTCCCTTCAGCGTGGCCGGATCGACCACCGGCGCAAAGACCGCGGGATAGGACGGCGCGACGCCGTGCTTGACCGCCCAGAGGTACCAGTTGTCGACCACGGTGCCGGTGAGCAGGATGCCGATGCCGCCACACAGGGTGGTCAGGACCGCGAACCACCAAGCCCAGCGATGGATCGATTCCATCGTCGCGTTGAAGCCCATGGTCCAGCGCCAGAACAGCGCCGCCCGCTCGGTCGCGGTGCCGCGATCGACGATCTGCTCGACCTCCCGGTCACCGCCGAAGCGGCTCACCGCGAGGATGGTGGCGCCGTGCATGGCAAACAGAAGCGTCGAGCCGTAGAGGAAGACGATCGAGAGCATGTGGAACGGGTTGTAGAAGAGGTTGCCGTAGCGGATCGAGAACGCCGCGGTCCAGTCCAGGTGCGGGAAGATCCCGAACGGCACGGCCTCGCCCCAGCTGCCCATCAGGATGGGCCGAATGAAGCCGAGCACGAGGTAGAGCCAGATCGCCGAGGCGAAGGCCCAGGCAACGTGCGTGCCCATGCCGAGCGCGCGCGCCCGCCTGTACATGCGCACCCACCAGAGCAGGATCGCGGTGGTCAGGAAGAAGCCAGCCATGAGCCACCAGCCGCCTTCGTTCAGCGGCGGCATGATGGTCAGGCCCAGTCCCGGCGGGGGCGGCTCGAGGGCCAGCCAGGGCAGCTGGCGGACGAACTGGACGGGGTCCCAGCCGACCGAGGCCCACATGTTGAGGCCAATGATCTCGAACGCGATGAAGCCGCAGATCAGCGAGGTGACCCCGAGCCAGCCGAGATAGATCGGGCCGATCTGGGCATCACCGATCCGCCCCAGCCAGTACACGAAGCGTGGCTCGCCCTGGCGCTCCTTGTTGCCGCGCGCGAGCGGCACCCCGGCATAGGCCGGAGCGCGGATCTGAACGCTGGTGAAGATGTTCTGATACTCGGCCATGATCCTGCCCTCGCCTCAGCGCCAGATCGGGAGGTTGAGCCACCAGCCCCACCATTCGGGCCAGCCGCGGGTCCAAAAGGGACCACTGATGACGATACAGACGGCGCTCCAGAAGGCCGCGCTGAGCGCCAAGAACAGGCCCAGCCGGTGAATTCCCAGCGTGCCGATCGAATAGCCGATGGTGTCGCGGAAAAAGGTGTTCTCGTGCTCCGACGACTTGATCGGCTCGCCCTCAGGCGGGTTGGCCGCGGACAGCACCAGCGAGCCGTGCAGCGCCAGGGCAAGCGTGGTGGTGAAGAAGAAGCTCACCGCCAGCATGTGCGCCGGATTGTAATGGAAATGCAGATACTGGTAGCCGACGTTGGAGACCCAGTCGAGATGGCTGATGATGCCGTACGGGAAGCCGTGGCCCCAGGCACCGAGCAGCAGCGGCCGGATCACCTCGAGGGTGACATAGGCCAGGATCGCGAAGCTGTAGGCGAACGGCACGTGATAGCCGATGCCCAGCTTGCGGCAGATCTCGACCTGGCGGAGCGCCCAGGATACGAAGGCGCCGATCGCGCAGACCGTGATGATCTGCCAGAGCCCGCCCTCGCGAAGCGGTGCCAGGGCCAAGCCGTATTTGAGGTCCGGCGGCGCTATGTTGATCTGCCAGATGTTCCAGGTCGGCCCGATTGCGGCGCCATAGACGATCAGAGCCGTCCCGAGGGCGGAGAAGAAGATCGTCGTGACCCCGAAAAAGCCGACAAAGAACGGCCCGATCCAGAAGTCGAACAGATCGCCGCCGATCAGCGTGCCGCCGCGGACCCTGTACTTGCGTTCGTAATTGAGCATGGCCATCGTCGGATTCCCGTTCTCCAGACCGGGTCAGGGCGGACGAGGCGTGCCGGCCCGGCAGCAGACGGGGTCGGGCTCTTCGCTCGAGCCCCGTCCGCTGCCATTGCCGGACGCCGCTACTTGGGCTGCGACTGCGTCGGCGGCAGGGGTGACATCTGCGACGCCGTCGCGCGCGGACCTTCCAGCCAGTTGAACCGGTCGGTGCTGAGCAGGATGAAGTGGATCAGCAACGCCAGAACGAACAGGAAGGTGAAGAGCGCCACGAGCGTGCGCCGCGGATCGAACAGAAGCCACATGCGCCACATGCTCTTGCCTCCTAGGTCAGGTAGGTGAGGACGTGGCTCGCGGCCGTGGTGGCGCCGTCGAGCATCGCGTAGCCATTCGGACCCGGGAGCCAGGGCCGCCACAGCCACGCGAGGATGTGGGCGACCACCGCCACACCCACGAAGATCGCGAAGCTGCGCATGAAGATCGCGTGGAACTCACGCGCCTCCAATTCCGTCAGACCGGTCAACGAGCCGGTCGGTCGTTCCACCTGGGTAGCCACTCTTATCCTCCGTACGCTCCGCCTTGCGGCGAATTCCGCGCCATCCCGCGCGGCGGGTATCGCCCCCGATGCCCTTATCGGCCGATCGGCCGCCCGGCATCGACGGACGAATCCTGAAAACGGGTCAGCCCATGAACGCGTAGGCGGTGCAGGTTCCAGCGGCGACGCGTGCCTCGCCGACGATCGACCGCCGGACGCCCTGACGCACCGCCAAGCTCCGCCGGTGCCGTGGCAGAAGCCGCGACACGGTGACCGCGACCAGGAAGACCGCGAAGCTCAGCGCGTAGTAAAGGCGCGCCTCGATCTGCTCCTCCCGCCGAAATCGTGACAGCGAGCCACCCGAGTTCACCATCAGAGCTCTCCCGTCTCAAAATGCGAGGCCACGCCAAATAATGCGCGGGTCGCAGGGGTAACCGGTTTCCGCCTCATGCCGCCCGAGCCTCGGACAGTGAGGCCCGCGCCCGCGCCACCAGGGCAGCGCTGACCCGCTCCTCTCCGGCCGCGCGCGCCTCGCGCTCGGCCAGATCGCGCAGGCGCTTGGCAGCCGAGATCCGGACGAGGAAGGGCTGGGTCTCGACATAGTCGTCGAGCAGGGCCTGGGCCTCGTCGTCCCAGGGACGTGCCGCCAGGGCGCCGAGCCGGGACGGCGTCGCCTCGACCCGGTCGAGATCGGTGCCCAAGGGCAGGATGTGGAAAAGCGCGTCGAACAGCGCGTTGCAGAATTCCTGGATGACGTAGGTGGCGCCGGCATAGCCCATGAAGGGTGTGCCCGTGGCACGGCGAATGATCGCGCCGGGAAACGAGGCCGGGATGTACATGCACCTGGCCCCAATCTCGGCTGCATACATCCGCTCATTGTAGGAGCCGAACAGCACCAGAGGCGGTGTCTTCTTCAGCGCTTCCCTGACCTTCGCATTGTCCGGCTTCACGCCGGCCTTCCGCGGGATCGCGAAGGCGCAGGGGATGCCCATCTCGCCTTCAAGAAACTTGCGCAGACCACGGGTGTAGGTGTCGGTGGCGACGACGGCAAAGGAGGCCGTGGCGAAGAAGTCCTGGGTGACGCTGCGCCAGAGATCCCAGATCGGCTTGATCGTCGTGTGCTTCTCACGCTCGATGAAAGGCTGCGGGTCGACGCCTACGAGCTCGCCCAGCTTCTCGAGGAAGGCGGTCGTGGAGAATAGGCCGATCGGAGCCTGGAGATAGGGGCGGTCCAGCTCCTCGCAGAGCTTCCGTCCGAATTCCCGATACATGCAGACATTGACGTCCGCGTCGGCGAGCTTCGGCACGTCCTCGATATGGGCGCCGAGCGGGAAGGTGAGATTGACCTCGCAGCCGATGCCCTCGACCAGGCGGCGGATCTCGGCCACGTCGGAGGGCATGTTGAAGGTGCCGTAGATCGGGCCGATGATGTTGACCAAGGGCTTCGAGCCCTCCGGCCGAACGATCTTCCTGCGCGCCTTGGCCTTCCTGGCCCCGAACTCCGTCCACAGCCAGTTCATCGCCCGATCGGCGCTCTGCCACTGGTCCTCGTCGATCGTGCGCGGCAGGAAGCGCAGGAGATTCGAGCCCTCGGGCGTGACGCCGCCACCGATCATCTCGGCGATGCTGCCTGTGACGACGACCGCCGGCAGATCGGGGTCCTGGGTCGCGGCGGCGCGCCTGAGAGCGCCCTCGGTGCCGCTCATCGAGAGATTGTCCTCGCTGAGCCCGGTCACGACGATGGGCAGCTCGTGTGGTGGCAGCCCGTCTGTGTAATGCAGCACGGCGGTCACCGGCAGATTCTCGCAGCCGACCGGCCCGTCGATGACCACGCGCAGGCCGCGAATAGCCGTGAAGGCGTAAACGGCGCCCCAATAGCCACCGGCGCGGTCATGATCCAAGACCAGCATGCCTCAGGCCCCCACCGCATCGGCGAGCACCGCCTTGGCCTTGGCCTCGCGGGCCTTCCTGTTGCGCTCCTTGGCGGCGCTGTGCGCCTCCGGCACGCCCCTCCAGCCATAGCCGGCCGCCTCGCCGCTGCCGACGCCGCCGAAGAACTCGACCATGCGGCCGAAATTGGCGCGGCCCCGGGTCTGAGCGGCGACGATGCCGGCGAGCGCTCCGGCCCCGGCCGGCCCGAACAGAGGCCGGGCGGAGACCATGTTGGTGAAGTAGATGCCAGGGATGCCCAGCTCCTTGGCCTTCTGCACCAGGGGCGTTGTGCCGATGGCGAGGTCCGGGCGCGCATCGCGCATGGCGGCGATGTCCTGCTCGATCGAGGCCCGGTACTGCACATGCGTGCCCCTGGCCTCGAGCCAGTCTCGGTCGGCATCGCTCCACTCGGTCCGCGGGCAGGCGGTGCCGACATAGGGCACCTCCGCCCCGGCCTCGATCAGCAGGCGTGCCACCAGGAGCTCCGAGCCCTCGTAGCCCGCGACCGTCACCCGGGCCTTGATCGGGCTCGCCTCGAGGGCGGCCTGGATCGCCGGCAGCGCCTTCGCCTTGGCCGTGTCGATCCGCTCGGCCGGCACATTGGCCGCCTTGCCGATGGCCTCCAGCCAGGCTGCCGTGCCATCGACACCGACCGGCCCCGAGCCCACGACCGGCCGACCGGCGGCGTGCAGCTCGCGGATCGAGGCGGTGTAGAAGGGATGGATCGCCGCGCCGACGACGCAGTCCAGCGCCGCGTAGAGGTCACGCCATTCGCGGGACGGCAGCTGGGGCGCCACCGTCAGCCCCATGGGCTGCAGCAGGGCGCCGACGCCGACCGGGTCGGCCGGGAACAGCTCACCGATCAGCGTCACGCTCGGGCCGTCACCCGCCTGCCCACGCGGCCGCTGCACGGGCCCCTGCTGCGCCTCTGTCCGGGCATAGCGCAGCATGGCGCCCGCCAGCACGTCCTTGGCCTCGGCATGGGTCGGCACACCGAAGCCCGGCACGTCGATGCCGATGATCCGGACCCCGTCGATCTCCTTCGGCAGCCGGTCGAGCGGCACGCCCGATGCGGTCGGCACGCAAAGATTGATGATGACGACCGCGTCGTACTCGGCCGGCCGTGCGGTCTCGATCACCGCCTTCCTGATGTCCTCGTAGAGCTGGCCGGTGACCAGCGTCTCGGAATCGAACGGCACATAGCCGACCGTCCGCCGCGCCCCATAGAAATGCGAGGTGAAGGTGAGGCCGTAGACGCAGCAGGCCGAGCCCGAGAGGATCGTGGCCGTGCGGCGCATCCGCAGGCCGACGCGCAAGGAGCCGAAGGCCGGGCACATGGATTGCGGCTGATCGTGCGGACCCTTGGGATAGTCCGCCGCGAGCGTCTCCATGGCCGAGCTCTTGCCGGCTGCTTTGGCGGCCTCCAGCATCGTCTCGCGTCCGCCGTGACAGCCGCTGCCGACTGCTGCCGCAGGAGCCGGCTTGCGCTGGAGGTCGAGGGTGATGGTGCTCACCGCCGCCTACCCCCTCAAGCCGCCTCGTAGATCACTTCGAGCGACGGCTTTTGGGTCACGGAGGTGCCGCACATGTCCTCGATGCTGGCCGGCTGCAGCTTGTAGCCGCGACCCACGGCCTCGCCCTTGAAGAGGCCCAGCAGATCGTCCTGGCTCAGCGGGTTGGGGCGGACCGGCGGGGCGTCGGCGGCAGCTTGGGCCAAGCCCTCGAACATCGGCGCCCAACGGCCGCCGGGGATGCCGATGATCTCGTAATTGGCGCTCTTGCGGCGGATGTCCTCGTCGGCCGGGATCGCCGCCAGGATCGGGATGCCGACGGCCGACGCGAAGGCCTGGGCCTCGCCGGTGCCGTCATCCTTGTTGATGACGAGCCCGGCGACGCCGACATTGCCGCCCATCTTGCGGAAATAGTCGACCGCCGAGCAGACATTGTTGGCGACATAGAGCGACTGCAGGTCGTTCGAGCCGACCACGATCACCTTCTGGCACATGTCCCTGGCGATCGGCAGGCCGAAGCCACCGCAGACCACGTCGCCCAGGAAATCCAGGAGGACATAGTCGAAGCCCCACTCGTGGAAGCCCAGCTTCTCCAAGAGCTCGAAGCCGTGGATGATGCCGCGCCCACCGCAGCCGCGGCCGACCTCGGGGCCGCCCAGCTCCATCGCGAACACGCCATCCCGCTTGAAGCAGACGTCGCCGATCTCGACCTTCTCGCCGGCGAGCTTCTTTCTCGAGCTGGTCTCGATGATCGTCGGGCAGCTGCGGCCGCCGAACAGCAGGGAGGTGGTGTCGCTCTTGGGGTCGCAGCCGATGAGCAGGACACGCTTGCCCTGCTGGGCCATCATGTAGCTCAAGTTGGCGAGCGTGAAGCTCTTGCCGATGCCGCCCTTGCCGTAGATCGCGATGACCTGCGTCTCCTTGGTCGGCGGCGCGCTGTGGGCGGGGTCGGGCTCGATCGCGGCTTCCGCTCTCAGCTGGTCGGGGGTGCTGAGGGCTGCCTTGAGCGCGTCGGACACTCCGCAGGGCGCATTCATGAGCAGGCTCTCCAATCCAAGATCATCTTGAGGCAGGCGGGGTCGCCGAAAGCGGTGCGGTAGGCGGCATCGGCGGCCGACGGCTCCTGGCGGTGCGTGATCAGCCCATCGAGCGACAGGCGACCGGTGGCGACGAGGTCCCTCACCACGATCAGATCCGAGGGCTGCCATTGGGCAGCGATGCGGATCCGGGCCTCGCGCATGAAAGCCGGCGGGAAGGTGAAGGCCAGGGGATCGCTGTAAAAGCCGGCGAGCACGATCTCGCCACCGGGCGCCAGCCGCCCGATAAGGGTGTCGAGCAGGCCGGCATCGCCACTGGCATCGCAGATGCAGCGATAGTCGCGGCGCTCGTCGGCGGCCGGGTCGACCACCCGGTAGCCAAGGCCGCCGTGCGCCCGGTCGGGGTTGCGCTCCCAGACGGTGGGCTCGCCACCCGCCACCACCGCGAGGCGGGCGAGCAGGCGGCCGAGGACGCCATGCCCGACGATCAGGTCGGGCTGCGGCGTGGCCCCTGGCGCGACGTGGTAGGCGGTGGCAGCCAGTGCCAGCAGCACACCCTGCTCGCCGAGGCTCTCGTCGATCGGCAGGGCTCGGGCACCCGGCACGACGAGGCGGGACGCGGCGCCACCGAAGAGGCCGCGCACCTCGCCGAAGCAACGGGCACCGGGGACGAAGACGAAATCGCCGACGTTCGCGCCGGAGCGCTCGCCGGCCGCGGTGATACGGCCGACCGATTCGTAACCTGGAACCAGGGGATAGCCCATGCCCGGGAAGGGCGGCATGCGGCCGGACCAGAGGAGACGCTCGGTGCCCGTGCTGACACCGCTCCAGGCGATGTCGACCACCACGTCCTCGTCACCGGCCGGTGTCAGGTCGAGCCGGCTCAGAATGAGCTGCTCCGGTTGCTGAAGCACGACGGCAACGGTGTTCATTTGAAGGCTTGCAACCTCCCGAAGACGCTCTGGCCTGATCGAGTGTCAGACTAACGCGACATTTCAGAGTGTCAATCTTGATTTACACACATGCGTCGCCCGAGCGACGACCAGCCGTGCAAGCAGTGGCGTGCTGGTCGCGATCTCGTGGACCCGATCGAAGCCCGCGGCACGGATCAGCCGCTCCAGCTCATCGACCGTGCGGGGCCGCCCACGCCCCATGGCCAAGAGGTAGAAGGCGAAATAGGCATCGCCGATCGGCAGGGCGCCCGCCGTGCCGGACATCGGCTCGGCGATGAGCAGCACCCCGCCCACCGGAAGCGCCTCTCGGGCAGCACGCAGCAGCCTCAGCACGGCAGCGTCGTCATGGTCGTGGACCACGCGAACAAGCGAGATCACGTCGGCGCCCGTCGGCAACGGATCGGCCAGAAAATCGGCACCCACCGCCGTAACGCGGGCGGCCAGCCCCGAGCGCTCGAAGCGCGCCCTCGCCTGCTCGGCGACCGCCGGCAGGTCGACCATCATCAGGCTCAAGGCCGGCGTTCGGGCCGCGACGGCCGCAACGAAGCTGCCATCGCCGCCGCCGACGTCCAGCAGGCAGCGATGCTTCTTGAGGGGATAGGCGTCGAGGATCTGGTCCGCGACCAACGGCTGCGATGCCGCCATCAGCCTGGTGTAGGCGTCGACCTGAGCGGCCGTCAGGGGGGCCTGACAACGGGGGCCGGCGTAGGGCCAGTAGCGGGCGAGCTCGGTATCCCGGTGCCGTCCCCTCAGCAGGGCCACCGGATCGCGCAGGTCGTCGTAAAGCATGGGATGGTGCTCGACCATCGCCGCCACCGCCGGGTTGTCGACCATGGCAGCACCCAGCGCCCCCAGCCCGAACCGATCCCGGCCCCGGTCGGCGACCAGCCGCAGCGAGACGGCAGCCTTGAGCAGGCGCAACGTGTCGTCCAGGGAGAGGGACAGGCGTGGTGCCAGGGCGGCTGCGGTCTGCGGCCCCTCGGCCAGGATGTCGAACAGGCGGAGGCGGACACAGGCGAGCAGGATCTGGCTGTAGACGAAGCCGGCGCAGAGGTCGAACAGGGCCCGCGTGCGCCGCCGCGCGATCGGGCGGGTGAGCGGGAACGCCGCCGCCCATCGTCGAAAGCGGGCGCTGGTGAGCAGGCGATCGCGCAGCGCCTGGGCGCGATCGAGCAAAGAGGCGCTCGCGGCCGATTCCACGACCGAGCCGGCGGCGGGTCGCATCGGCTCGCCCGGCAGCCTCAGGCGGCGCGCAGGGTCAGCTCCGCGGGCAGAAAGCGTCTCGCCTCGGCATTGATCAAGGCGCGCAGGGCAACGCGGCCGGGGCAGAGCGGGATCGACTCGACCGCCTCGGTGACGAGCTGCTCGAGCCTGGCCATGGCGCCGGGAATGCCCAGCTGCACGGCCGCGTTGGGCCGGCCCAGGACCTGGTCGCGTCCAGTCGGCTTGCCGAGATCCTTGGCATCGGCCGCGACGTCGCGGATGTCGTCGACCACCTGATAGGCCTCACCCAGGCGCTCGCCGAGTGTCCGCCAGGGTCCCGGCCCCACGCCCGCGGCCGCCGCCCCTGCCCCGGTCGCGGCGGCGAAGAGGGCGCCGGTCTTAGCCCGCTGGTAGTCGGCGAGCACGGCGCCCGGCTCGCTCTCCCAGGCTTGGCCGGCACAGATGCCGAGCGGCATGCCGACCGAGCGGCCGACGGTCAAGAGCAGCGGCGCCAGGCGTTGCGGCAGCCCGGCAGCGCTCCGTGCCAGGGTCTCGAACGCCAAGACGATCAGGGCGTCGCCGGTCAGCACGGCGAGCGGCTGGCCGAAGGCCACGTGGACGGACGGCTTGCCTCGCCGGATGGGCGCGTCGTCGAAGCAGGGGAGGTCGTCATGAACGAGCGAGGCGCAATGCAGGAGCTCGACCGCGGCCGCGGCACCGTCCGTGATCTCGGGACGATCCTCGCCGCAGGCCGCGGCTACGGCCAGGCAGAGCCGGGGCCTGAGCCAGGCGCCACCCGGAAACACGGCGTGTCGCATCGCCGCCGCCAGCCGTGGTGGAGCGTCAGGGCCTGTCGCCTCCGCGACAGCGGCATTCAGGCTGCGCTCGATGCGCATCATGGGATCCATGGCCGCTCTCCTGACTGTAAACATTAATTGTCATTATCTTCTGTCATTGTTTATAGACAGTCAATGACCGACCTGTGCTCAACGTGCATCTCGCCTTGCGCGCCGATCCGGTGATCGTGATCGGCGCCGGGGTCGCGGGCCTGGTCGCCGCGCTCGAGCTCTCGGCGCGCGGTGTGGGGGTCGTGGTGGTCGAGCGCGCGGCAGCCCCGGGCGGCAAGATGCGCGAGGTCGAGGTCGCGGGCGCTCGGCTCGACGCCGGCCCCACCGTCTTCACCATGCGCTGGGTGCTCGAGGAGCTGTTCGACGCAGTCGGCGCCTCGCTTTCCGCGCATGTCCGGCTGCGACCCGTCCAGACCCTCGCACGGCACGCCTGGAGCGCCCGGGAGCGCCTCGATCTCTTCAGCGACGTCGAGCGCTCGGCGGACGCCATCGGCGTGCTGGCCGGGCCGCGCGAGGCGCGAGGCTACCGGGAGTTCTGCCGGCGCGCGGAGGGAATTGATCCGGACGCTGGAAGAGCCCTTCATTCGTGCCGCCCGACCGGGGAGCCCGCTGGCACTGGCGCTCGCGGTCAGCAAGCGCGGGCTCGGCGACCTGCGCCGAATAGAGCCTTTCTCGACACTGTGGCGGGCGCTCGGCGAGCACTTTCGGGACCCGCGCCTGAAGCAGCTGTTCGGCCGCTACGCCACCTATGTCGGCTCCTCGCCATTCGCCGCCCCGGCGACGCTCATGCTGATCGCCCATGTCGAGCGCGAGGGCGTGTGGCTGGTCGAGGGCGGCATGCATCGATTGGCCGTGGCGCTGGCCGACCTCGCCCGGGCCCGCGGCGCCGTCTTCCGATACGGGGCGGAGGTGGACGAGATTCTGATCGATGCCGGACGGGTTTCCGGTGTCCGACTGGCCAGCGGCGAGCAGATCGAGACCCGTGCCGTGATCGCCAATGCCGATGTCGGGGCGCTGGCAGGCGGCAGGCTGGGGGCCGCCGCCGCGCGAGCGGTCGCGCCGACCCCACGAGCGAGGCGCTCGCTCTCGGCGCTGACCTGGTGCGTCCACGCGCCGACCGAGGGGTTCCCCCTTCTGCGCCACAACGTCTTCTTCTCCAGGGACTATGCGGCGGAGTTCGACGACCTGTTCCGGCGGGCGCGGCTGCCGGCGGCACCCACGGTCTATGTCTGCGCCCAGGACCGGGGCGAGGCCGACGACGCGCCACCCGCGGGGCCCGAGCGGCTGCTCTGCCTCGTCAACGCCCCGCCAACCGGCGATTCCCACCGCTTGGATGCGACGGAGATCCGATCATGCGAAGAGCGCACCTTCGGCCTGTTGGCGCGCTCGGGTCTGCAGGTGGCGCTGAGCCCGGAAACGACGCGGGTGACGACGCCGGCCGACTTCGAGCGCCTCTTTCCGGGGAGCGGCGGGGCGCTCTACGGCCCCGTGTCGCACGGCTCGATGGCGTCCTTCAGGCGCCCGACGGCACAGACCCGGATTCCGGGCCTCTATCTCGCGGGTGGCGGCACGCACCCGGGAGCGGGCGTGCCGATGGCAGCACTCTCGGGGCGGCTGGCAGCCGCGCGCCTGCTTGGGGACCTGGCTTCGATCAGCCGATCGCACCCGGCGGCTATGCGTGGTGGTACGCGGACGCGCTGAGCGATGACGGCCGCCACGGGCTTACCCTGATCGCCCTGATCGGCAACGTCTTCTCGCCCTACTATGCCCGGGCAAGGCGGCGTGGCGCCGCCGATCCGCTCGACCACTGCGCGCTCAACGTGGCGCTCTACGGCGGCGGCGGGAAGCGCTGGGCGCTCACCGAGCGCGGCCACCGGAGCTCAAGCCGCACCTCCACGGAGCTGAGCATCGGCCCGAGCGCGGTCGCCTGGGATGGCAGTGCGCTCAGGGCCCGGATCGACGAGATCACGGTGCCCATTCCGAGGCGCATCCGCGGCACCGTCCGGCTCGAGCCGACGACGCTCACCGATCACGTCGTGGCCCTCGATGCAGGCGGCCGGCATCGCTGGCGGCCGATCGCGCCTATGGCACGGGTCGAGGTGACGCTCGAGCGTCCGGCATTGCGCTGGAGCGGCTGGGGCTACCTCGACAGCAATGCCGGCGACGAGCCGCTCGAGGACGGCTTCAGCGGCTGGGACTGGTCCCGCGCGCACCTGCGCGAGCGCGGCACCGTCGTGCTGTACGAGACCCGGCGGCGGGACGGCGAGCAGCGCTCCCTGGCGCTGCGGATCGACCCTTCGGGCAGGGTGCGGAACGTCCTGCCGCCGCCCCCGGTCGAGCTGCCCAAGACGCTCTGGCGGGTCGCCCGCCGCACGCGCGCCGATCCCCATGCCCAGGTGCGCGTGCTGAGGACGCTGGAGGACACGCCCTTCTATGCCCGCTCGATCCTCGCAACCCAGCTCCTGGGCGAGCCGTTGCACGCGATGCACGAGAGCCTCAGCCTCGACCGCTTCCGGCGGGCCTGGGTGCAAGGGCTGCTGCCGTTCCGGCTGCCGCGGGCGCTACGCTGACGGATCGCCCCTGCCCCGCCCTTCCTCACGGCCGGCGGCGCGCGCCTCGTCCTCCCTTCGCCGCCTGTCGCGTCGCAGCGACGCCAGCTGCCAGATCGCGAAGGCAAGGGCACCGCCCAGCACGAGGAAAAGCTCCAGCAGGGCCAGCAGGCTCGATCTCGCGATGACCCGGCCCTCCCTGCTCGTCAGGACCGGCCGGCGGATCGCCCGAGCTGCTCCTGCCTCTCGAGCCGCTCGAACAGGTCGAGGACCCAGGCCGCGCGATCGCCGAGGGTCAGCCCCGGCTCCGTGCCGACATCCGACGGGACTGGCCCCACGGGCGCTGTAGCCACGGCATCGACCAGAAAGCGCGCCTGGTCGAGGGGGGCCAAAGGTGCCACGCGTTCGGCAGTGGCGCTCGCGGCCACGGCCCGTGCCAGGAGCCACAGCTTGCGGGATAGTGGCACGACCGCACGACCCGCGACCGAGTTGAGGCCGCGCCGCTCGATCTCGCGGCCGATACCGGCATAGAGAAACCGGGCGGCATAGATCCCGGGGCGTGAGCCGAGCGGCAGCCCCGCGATGCCGGCGCCTGCCCGCTCGTAGAGCAGATCGGCCTCGCGCAGGAGGCGCTGAACCGCCGCCCCGATAGCCGGGCTGAAGGCCGGGCGCGCCAGCCAAGCGTCGGGGTCGACACCGGCATCGCGCAACCAGGCAAGGGGCAGGTAGAGGCGCCCGGCTCGGGCGTCCTCGCCAACGTCGCGTGCGATGTTCGAGAGCTGCATCGCGACCCCCAGGTCGCAGGCGCGCGCCACGCTGCCGGGCGACCGGCGGCCGATCAGGATCGCCATCATGGCGCCGACCGTGCCGGCGACCCGCACCGCGTAGGCGTGCAGCTGGCCCAGATCCTCGTAGCGACGTCCCACGGCGTCCCACGCCAGGCCTTCGAGCAGCGATTCCGGCAAGGTCTGCGGAATCCTGTAGCGGCGCACCACGTCGGCGAACGCCCGGTCCACCGGCAAAGGCAACGGGCAGCCGGCATAAGCGCGCTCGAGACGTTCCCGCATGCGCTCGACGGCCGGCAGGCCGCCGCCGGCGAGGTCGACCGCATCATCGGCGAGCCGGCAGAAGGCATAGAGCGCGCTCGCCGGCTGACGGACGCTGGCCGGCAGGAGCAGCGACGCGGCGAAGAAGCTGCGAGAGCCGTTCCGCAGCAATGTGCGGCACGCGGCATGATCGGCCGGGGTCGCGAGCTCGGCCTCAGACCAGGGCTGCATCGGGAACCACTCGGTCGAGGACGCGAGCCGATGAGAGGACGCCAGGCAGCCCCGCGCCCGGGTGCGTGCCAGCACCGACCAGGTAGAGCCCATCCACCTCCTCGCTCCGATTGTGGGGCCGGAACCAGGCGCTCTGGGTGAGCACCGGCTCGAGACCGAAGGCAGCACCGCGAAAGGACGAGAGGCGGTCCTGGAAGTCCTCGGGCGTCAGGAGGCGAGAGGTGACCACCTGCGCCTCGAGGTCGGGGAGGACGGTGGCGCCGAGCGCCCGCGCGATGGCCTGCCGGTAGGGCTCGGCCTGCTGCCGCCAATCGATCCCGTCAGCCAGATGCGGCACCGGCGAGAGCACGTAGAAGGCATCGCAGCCCGGCGGAGCGAGGGACGGGTCGGTTGCGGTTGGCCGGTGCAGATAGAGGCTGAAGTCGGGCGCCAGGACCTTCCGCTCGAAGATGTCGCGGAGCAGCTCCCGGTAGCGTGGCCCGAGCAGGATCGTGTGATGGCCGACCTCGGGGTAGCGTCGCTTGGTGCCGAAGTACCAGACGAAAAGCCCCATGGAGTAGCGCGACCGCTCGATCCGCCGATCGGTCCAGCGGCGGCGCGCCGCGGGCGCCAGAAGATGGCGGTAGGTCCAGGCCGAGTCTGCGTTGGAGACCACGATGTCGGCCGGGATCGCCTCGCCCGTGGCGAGGCGGACGCCACTCGCCCGCCGGCCCTCCACGATGATCTGCTGGACCCGGGCACCGCAGCGCACGACACCGCCCTGGCCTTCGATCAGGCTCACCAGTCCCTGCACCAGACGGCCGGTGCCGCCCATGGCGAAGTGCACGCCCCAGGCGCGCTCGAGATGGGTGATCAGGCAATAGATCGAGGTCGCGCTGAACGGATTGCCGCCGATCAGGAGCGGCTGGAAGCTGAAGACCACGCGCAGGCGCGGATCCTTGATGAGCTTCGCGACCAGCCCGTGGACGGTGCGGTAGCTCCCGAGGCGGACGAGGTCCGGCGCGACCCGCACCATGTCGCGCAAGGACGTAAAGGGGACGTCACCCAGGCGCTCGAAGCCGACCCGGAAGATCGCCTCGCTCACGGCCATGAAGCGCTCGTAGCCGGCGACGTCAGCGGGCGAGAATCGGGCGACCTCGGCGCGCATGCGAGCGGGATCGCCGGAATATTCGAACACCTCGCCGTCGTGGAAGCGGATCTTGTAGAAGGGATCGACGGGGCGCAGCTCGACGTCGTCGGCGAGCCGGCGACCCGCCAGCTGCCAGAGCTCCTCGAAGAGGAACGGCGCCGTGACGATGGTCGGACCGGCATCGAACGTGAAACCGTCCTGCCGGTAGACATAGGCGCGGCCGCCCGGCGCATCCTGTTGCTCGAGCACGCTCACGCGATAGCCGCGGGCGCCGAGGCGGACGGCCGCGGCGAGGCCGCCGAAGCCGCTGCCGATGACGACGGCATGGGGGCGCTGCCGCGCCGGCGGTCGTGTGGAGGGTCGCTGTCTCGCCAGTGTCAACATTGCTTGACGAGCGTAGCAGGGAGGCGTCAATGAGGGAAGACGATGACAGCCGCGCCCGCCACCAGTTTCTCGCTGCCCCGGGATCACCCGCTGCGCCTCGAGCTCAACGACGAGGTGCACGCCCGGCCGCCGGAGTCGCTGACGGCACCGCTGCGCATCTCCTATGTGGCGCTGCTGAGCGCCGGGGCGGCGCGGGAGGAAGGCTGGGCACACGTCGTGGCGCTGGCCAAGCGCTATGGCGTTGCAGGCCCCGCTCCCGGCGCCAATCACTTCAGCAGCGACCTCGGCCCCTTCCGCCTCAAATGGGAGCGCCACACCGAGTTCACGCACTACGAGCTCATCGTCGGGGGCGCCGGCGATCCCTTCACCGACCCGGCGCTCGCCGCCGCGCCGGCCGACTGGCTGGCGGGCCTGCCGGGCGAGGTGATGGCGGCAACGCATGTCACGCTCATGGCCGCCGAGGATGACGCCCCGGACTATGACGACATCGCCCGACGCCTGTTCGCCGGCAACGTGCTGATCGGCGCCGCAATCGGCAACGGTGCGGCGATCGCCCTGACCGATCTTCGCGTCCACGCCGATGGCTTCGGCCGGCTCCTGGTGCTCAACCGGCGCATGGCGGGGCTCCAGGCCGGCCGGATGGTCCAGCGGCTCCTGGAGATCGACACCTATCGCGTCATGGCGCTGCTGGCACTGCCGCTGGCGCGCGAGCTGGCGCCGTTCCTCGACCGGTGCGAGCGCGAGCTGGCCCTGATCACCACCGCGCTGACGAGTGCCAAGGAGCAGGACGAGCCCGTGCTGCTGGACCGCCTGACGCGGCTCCAGGCCGCGATCGAGAGCCGCCACGCCGACAACAACTACCGCTTTGGTGCTGCCGCCGCCTATGACGAGCTGGTGCAGCGACGCATCGTCGAGCTGCGCGAGGAGCGCATCCGGGGCCTGCAGACCATCCGCGAGTTCACCGAGCGCCGCCTCGGACCGGCGATGCAGACCTGCCGGGCGATTGCCGCGCGCCAGGAATCGCTGTCCCGGCGAATGACGCGCGCGACCCAGCTGCTCTCCACCCGGGTCGACGTCGCCCGCGAGGGGCAGACCCAGGCGGTGCTGGAATCGATGAACCGGCGCGCACGCCTTCAGCTGCGGCTTCAGGAAACGGTCGAGGGCCTCTCCATCGCCGCCGTCACCTACTATGTTGTCGGGCTTATCGCCTATGCCGCCAAAGGCCTGGAAGCGGTCGGCGTCAAGCTCGACCCCGACGTGATCGCGGGCGTCAGCATTCCGCTGGTGGCGATCCTCGTGGCGTTCGGCGTGCGCAAGATCCGCAAGAGCGTGACCCGACACGTCACCTGACATCATCACGCCGCCGCCGCCGGCAGCAGCGCGAGCGAGCGCGCGACGCCGACGATGAGCTCGGCGACCTGCTCGGGCTCCTCCTCGTGAGCGAGGTGGCCGAGGCCCGGCAGCGGCATGAGCGTGGCCGTCGGCAGGATACGGCGCACCCGACCGGCGTGCGCCGGCCGGACCATGCGATCGTTCGTCCCGACGACGAGGTGCAGAGGCGGCTGCAGCCGCGGCAGCTCACGCACGAGCGGGTCGAGATCCCAGCTCGCCATCATGCCGAGCGCCGCCTTGACATGACCCGGATTGCGCGCGAGCCGGCCATAGAGATCGAGCGCCTCCGGATCGATGCGCGAGCCGGTATCGCCCAGCATGCGTCGGACCACCGCCGGGTCGGCGGCACGTCGCGCGAAGAGCCGCGGCATGAAGGAGGTCGTGTGGAGCAACCTCGCGAGCGGCGCGAAGAGCTGGCCGGCGAGCCCGCTCAGCGGCAGGAGCGCGCCGTTGAGGCTGATCACGGCTCGAGGCGAGATCCGGCCGTCGAGGCACATGCGGATCAGGACCGCGGCACCCGCCGAATGCCCTACGACGAGCGCCGGGCGGACAGCCAGCGCCTCGAGAAGCGCGCTCAAGGCGCCGGCCATGTAGGGCAGCGACAGGCGCTGGCCGCGTGGCATCGGCGTGAAGCCGTGGCCCGGCATGTCAGGGGCCACCACCTCGAAATGATGTCCCAGCAGGGGGACCAACCCTCGCCAGGAATGAGTAGCGGCGCCCGTGCCGTGAACGAGCAAGAGCGTCGGCCCGCTGCCCGTCCGCTGCACATGCCACCGGAGGCCGGCGGCCTCCACGAAGCTGCTCGCCGCACGGTTCGGCCAGTCCCGGCCCTCGCGCTCCCAGAGCGGCGGCTCGCTCATCCTGGGCCGGGGCTCCGGGAGTCCGCAGTCGTCGCGGCCCTGCGCACGGCCTGCGAGAGCGCCGCGGCGTCGGCATGGGGCAAGGGCAGGTAGCGGGCACCCATTTGCGCCGCAAGGCGCCCGGCCTGGGGCTGGGCCCTGGGCGCCGTATCGATCAGGAGCGCGCTCACGCCCGCCACGCGCACCTGCGTCGCCGCCGCCAACGCCTCCTCCTCGGCGCGGGGACGTGCCGAGGTGCCGTCCCGCGCGATATTGGCGCGCCCGTCCGTGAGCACGACCAGAACCGGTGTGTCGCCGCTCCGCTGGACCAGGTCGGCCAGCATCAGGGCAGCGTGGATGCCGGCCGCGAGCGGTGTGCCGCCGCCGCCGGGCAGTCCCGCGAGGCTGCGCTTGGCGCGCACGAGGGAGCGCGTCGGCGGCAGCAGCAGCTCGGCCCCCTGCCCGCGAAAGGCAATCAACGCCACCCGGTCGCGGCGGACATAGCACTCGGCAAGCAGCAGCTCGACGGCGCCCTTGGCCTCGGCCAATCGGTGCAGCGCCGCCGAGCCCGAGGCGTCGACGGCGAAGATCATGGTCGTCCGGCGGTGCTGCTTCAGACGTGTGATGCGGAAGTCGTCCTGCCGCACCTCGACCCGGCAGGCCGGGCCGGCCCGCATGCTGCGGCGCAATGTTTGCCAGGGTGCCGCAGCACGCAGCGTCTCGATCAGGTTGAGACGATGGCCGCCCCTCAGCAGGCCACGACGCACCCCGGACGGCCGTCCACGACGCAGCGCCTGCTGCATGGCGCCTGCCCGTCCCGTCGACCGCGCGCGGCCCGCCGATCCGCCGCCCAGCTGCAACCCGTCGAGAAGGCCTTGGGGCAAGGCCGCTTGCGCAGCCGCCACCACCAGGTCCTCCAGCGTCTGATCGGTACGGTCCGACTCCCCGGTCGCTTCTTCCTGGTCCCGATGCTCCTGACGATCGGGAGGCGCTTCCGGGACGTCCTCCTCGGGCGCGGGCAGCCTCGTGGCGCGCGGCGCCAGCACCAGCCGTCCGGCGATCGCGACATCGGCCTCGCCGACCTCGTCGCGCCCGGCCAGCGCTGCGGCCGCGCGGGCCACCGCCAGGGCCAGCAGAGAGGCCCGCAGCGACGGGATTCCAAGCACCAGCGCCGCTGCGCACAGGGCCTCCAGAACCTCGTCGCTCGCGGTGACGGTCGCCAAGCGGGCGCGAGCCATCTCGACCGCCGAGGCGTCACCTGCGGCATCGCCCGCATCGCGAATCCCGACTCGGCCGAGATCGAGCCGGAACGCCAGCCGGTCGAGGAGCGCCGCGGGCGGCCGCTCGTCGGCGGCGATGCCTTCGTCCAGCGCGACCACGCCGATCCGGCTGAGCTCCCGCCGGGCCAAACCATCGCGCTCGAGGCGGACCTCGCCCAGATCGAGCGCGGCGCCGATCTGGGCCGCCGTCGCAGATGCCAAGCGCTCCGCCATCGCCAGCATCACGACCCCGCCATCGGCGGCAGCGAGGATTCCGCGCTCGGCCACCGGTCGACCGGCGCGCAGCGTCGCGGCGAGATCGAGCCCGCCCAGAAGACGGTCCTCGCCAACATGGAGAGGGATGCGGCGGACCGGGGCGTCGGCCGGCAACAGCGCCCGCAGCAGCTCCAGCCACCGCTCGCGTACCGGGCCCGCCAGCGCCCGGAGCGCCACGCCACCCATCGCCGCGGGATCGATCGCGAAGAGTGCCGCGGCCAAGGCTGCATCGGGCCACGCGGAGGGCTCGTCGGGGCCACCGTCGCTCACGCGCGGAGATGCTCCTCGAGCGCGCGCTCGACCCGCACGGTGGCGCTGGAATCGTCGAGAGGATTACGCCGCAGGCGATGGCGGAGCGCTGCCGGCGCCACCTGGCGCAAGATGGGCGACGCCGACCTCTGCGTCGCCTTCCAGGCTCGCAACAGCCCGGGCGGCCCGGATCAGGGTGAGCTCGCCGCGCAGGCCGTCGGTGCCGAGGCCGATGCAGAGCTCGGCTGCCCGCACCAATGCCGCATCCGAAACCTCGACGTCGGCCAGGCGTTGGCGCGCCTTCAGGATGCGGCGGCGCAGCCGGTCGGCCGAGGGCCGCCATTTGGCGGCAAACCCGGCGGGGTCGCGCTCGAAAGCGTCCCGCCGCCTGACCACCTCGACCCGGGTCGGGAGGTCGTCCGGAGTCCGGACCTCGACCGAGAGCCCGAAGCGGTCGAGGAGCTGCGGGCGCAGCTCGCCCTCCTCGGGATTGCCGCTGCCGATCAGCACGAAGCGCGCCGGGT
This sequence comes from uncultured Alphaproteobacteria bacterium, assembly GCA_963735065.1. Lineage (GTDB taxonomy): Bacteria > Pseudomonadota > Alphaproteobacteria > Geminicoccales > Geminicoccaceae > CAVTJL01. Next base: position 1,312,930 of record CAVTJL010000004.1, read on the forward strand.
GGCGGATGCTGAGCCCCTCGCGCTCCACCACGTTCTCGCCGGATGCCGCGACGTCGAGCAGGAGATCGACGAGGTGATCCTCGAGCAGGTTGACCTCGTCGATATAGAGAAAGCCCCGATGGGCGCGGGCGAGAAGCCCCGGCTCGAAGGCCTTCTCCCCCTGGGTCAGCGCCCGCTCCAGGTCGAGCGCTCCCACCACCCGATCCTCGGTCGCGCCCAACGGCAGGTCGACCACCGGCACAGGCACGCGTTGGCTCTTGAGTGTGGTCCGCGCCTTGCAGTCCACGCAAAGAGCACCGTTGGCGCCGGGATCGCAGTTGTAGCGGCAGCCGACGACCGCGCGCATCGGCGGCAGCAGGCCGGCCAGCGCCCTGACCGCGGTCGACTTCCCGGTGCCCCGATCACCGAACACGAGGACGCCGCCGAGGCTGGGATCGATCGCCGCGATCAGGAGAGCCTGCTTCATCTCCTCCTGAGCGACGATCGCCGGGAACGGATAGACACTTGCCATCCTCCGGCGCGCTCAGGCCGCGCGCTGCAGCTCGAGCTCCGACCACATGGCGCCGAGCGCGCCGATCAGGTGATCGATGTCGGCGTCACTGTGGACGGGCGAGGGAGTGATGCGCAGCCGCTCGGTGCCACGCGGCACGGTCGGGTAGTTGATCGGCTGCACGTAGATGCTGTGGTGCTCGAGCAACCGGTCGCAGATCTCCTTGCAGCGCACCGGGCAGCCGACCATCACCGGCACGATGTGGCTGGGATTGGCGTAGTGGGGCACGCCGATCGCATCGAGGCCGCGGCGCACTCTGGCGACCCGATCCCTGTGCCGCTCGCGCTCGGCCGAGCTGGCCTTGAGGTGCCGGATGCTGGCGAGCGCGCCGGCGGCGACCGAGGGCGGGAGTGAGGTCGTGAAGATGAAGGCGGAGGCGAAGCTGCGGACGAAGTCGCAAAGCGCCGCGGAGCCGGCGATGTAGCCGCCCAGCACCCCGAAGGCCTTGGCGAGCGTGCCCTCGATCACCGTCAGCCGCCGGCTTACCCCATCGCGCTCGGAGATGCCGCCACCGCGCGGGCCATAGAGCCCGACCGCATGGACCTCGTCGAGATAGGTCATGGCGCCATGCCGGTCGGCCACGTCACAGAGCTCGGCGATGGGGCTGATGTCGCCATCCATCGAATAGACGGACTCGAACGCCACCAGCTTCGGCCGGCCCGGCTCGATCTGGGCCAGCCGCCGGTCGAGGTCCCGGGGATCGTTGTGCGCGAAAATCTGCTTCTCGGCGCGCGAGTGCCGGATACCCTCGATCATCGAGGCGTGGTTCTTGGCGTCCGAGAGCACCACGCAGCCGGGAAGGCTTGCGGCGAGGGTCGACAGGGTCGCGAGATTGGAGACGTAGCCCGAGGTGAACACGAGCGCCGCCTCGGTGCCGTGGAGGTCGGCGAGCTCGCGCTCGAGCAGCACGACATAGTGGTTGGTGCCGGAGATGTTGCGGGTGCCGCCGGCGCCCGCGCCGCACCGGTCCAGGGCCTCGTGCATGGCCTGGACCACGACCGGGTGCTGGCCCATGCCGAGATAGTCGTTGGAGCACCAGACGGTGACCTCGCCTCGCCCCTTGCCGTGGTGGTGCGTGGCCCGCGGAAAGGCGCCGGCGCGACGCTCGAGATCGGCGAAGACGCGGTAGCGCCCCTCGCGGCGCAGGCCGTCGAGCTGGGTGCGGAAGAACGCCTCGTAATTCATGATCGCCTCCGGACTCGTCGTCTTCTCTGTGGGCACTCGATGGCCAGCCATAAGCTAGGCCACCTCGGCAATTGCGGCGCGAAGAGGCTCGGGCCGGGCACTTGTCGATGCCGTGCAGGCCTCGAAGGCAGCGCGCAGCCCAGCCTCGTCGACCCGGCGACCGATCGCCACCACACGCGGCTCCTCGCTGGCACCGGCGGCAAATGCCGCCATGCTCGAGCGGCCGCCGGCAACATCGAAATGGATCCATCCGGCGCCCGAGCGAGCGATCCCCTTGATCCGCTCGATCTCACCGAAGGCACCCCCTGCAATCGCCTCGAGCAGCCCGCGCAGGCCTTCCGTATCGCATGCCCCGCCGAGACGGGCACTCCAGGACTCGAGGCCGAGAGCGTGATCGCCATGGTGACCGGCGGCATGCGCCACATGCGTGTCGTGCTCCGCATCGGGGAGACCCTGAGCGTCGGCCGCCAGCATGGTCGGCCTCCTCGCCGGCACACCCGCGAGCGCAGCGGCATCGACGACGCCGTACGTGGCCGGCACGATGAGCGCCGTCGGGTTGAGGGCGCGGAGGGTATCCTCCACCATCTGCAGCTCGGCCGGCGAAGCGAGATCGGCCTTGTTGACGATCAACATCGAGGCGAGGCTGGCCTGCGCCTCGAAATGCTCACGCATCCGTGCGCAGTCAGCGAGGAAGCTGGCGGCGTCGATCACGGTCAGCACCCGAAGGCTCCGGACCAGCGGCCTCAGCGCCGGCTGATCGAGCACCGTCAGGAGCTCCGCGACGTTGGCGACACCGCTGGGCTCGATCAGCAGCCGCTGCGGCGCGAAGCGGGCAACCGTGTCCTGGATCTGGCGCGCCAGATCCTTGCGCAGGGAGCAGCAGATGCACCCGTTGGGCAGCTCGACCACATCGGCACCCCGGCCACTCAGCAGCGAGCCGTCGATACCCAGAGCACCGAAGTCGTTGACCAGCACCATCGTCCTGACGGACGGATCGGCCTCGCGCAGGGTCCGCCTCAGGAAGGTCGTCTTGCCGGCGCCGAGAAAGCCCGCGACGACCTCGACCTCGAAGGGCCGCGTCGCAGCGCGGGAGTGGAGGCTCCAGCTCCAGAGAGCTGCCGACGGCAGCGGCAGGACGAGGAACCAGTGCTCGAGGATGGCGAGCGTCATGAGCGTCGCGAGGAAAGTGTAGGCCGCGACATCGAACTCGCTGGTCCCGGGGGCGAGCGCGCGCTGTACCAGCACCACCGTGAAGACGGTCGAGATGGTGACCGAGAACGGGAACAGCAGGTTCATCGGCTTCTTCGTCAGGAAGCTCCTGAGGAAGCCCAGGTGCGCGGGCAGGAACTCCTCGTTCAGGTTGCGCACGCCCAGGAACACATTGAGCTTGGCGCTCTGATGCATCCACCAGAGCACCATGAAGGTCCAGGTGCCGACCTGATTCGGGCCTTCCCAGGTGAGCGCCACGATCGCCAGCGCGCCGGCGATGATCCCCAACTCGTGATAAAGGCTGGTCTGGATGGCATGGACGAAGTGGCGCCAGCCGGAGCAGCCTTCGGGGCAAGACTGGGTGCGTGGGCCCGTAACGAAGCCCATGTAGAAGCTGATCTCCTGCCATCCCCAGGCAAGCAGCCCGAAGGTGAAGGCCTTGTAGGCACCCGACACCGTGCTGTCGGTGCTGGTCCAGGCAAGTCCATAGAGGGACAGGGCCAAGAGAGCCGTGGCTCCCAGCATGCTCCAGCGGAAGGTCCGCACCGGCAGGCCGTCAAGATAGATGATGACGCCCGTGCTGAACCACCAGACGAACAGGGCGTAGAGCACCGGAAGACCATATTCGAGCACAGCGATCAGCTCCGCGCTACCAGGCCGGCGCCAGCCGGACTTGCCGGGGAAGCTCGTTCGGTTGGGTGGGCAGGAGGAAGAGCCGGGCAAAGGCGGCAGCCGCAGCCGCGGCCAGGCCCGCCTTCTTGACCTTGCCGACGATGCCGCCCCGCCGGTCCGCAGCAGCCATCGCCTCGGCGATCCGGCGCAGCCGCTCGAGGCCGGCGTGGAAGCGCGGATGCTCCAGATCGAGGGTGAGCGGGAACACCTGCCGCGAGATCTCGGAAGTGATCCGGAACACGGTGAAGTCGTAGTCGGTCGGATCGATCCCGATGGCCGCGTGGAACGCCGGCCGCGCATGGTCGCGCACATACATGGTGGCAAACACCGCGAGCAGGAAAAAGCGCACCCAGAGCTTGTTGACGCCGCTCAGCAAGCTCGGCTCGGCACGCATCAGCAGCGCGAAGGCTTCGCCATGGCGGAACTCGTCGTTGCACCACTTCTCGAACCAACGGAAGATCGGGTGGAAGCGCTTGTCGGGATGCTGCTCCAGCAGCCGATAGATCGTGATGTAGCGGGCGTAGCCGATCTTCTCGGAGAGATAGGTGGCGTAGAAGACAAACTTGGGCTGAAAGTATGTGTACTTCTTCGCGCGCGTCAGAAATCCAAGGTCGACGCCGATCCCGAAGTCCTTGAGGGTGTCGTTGATGAATCCTGCATGCCGGGATTCGTCGCGCGCCATCAGTGAGAAGAGCTGCTGTACGTCTTTGTTCTTAACACGCTTCTTGATCTCGGCGTACAGCACACAGCCGGAGAATTCGGCCGTCACGGAGCTGACGAGGAAGTCAAAGAACTCTTTTCTCAGATCGTCGGGCAGCTGGGCGATTTCAGCTTCCCAGGCCTCGTCGCGCACGAAATGCCCCTTGTTGGGGTCGCTCTTCATCTCGGCGATCAACGCGTCCCAGTCGGCGCGCACCCGATCCACCTCGAGGCGGTCCATGGCCGCGAAGTCGGTCGTGTAGAAGCGCGGGCTGAGCACCGTGTTCGCCTGTGCGAGGCGCGTGGTCTCGCTGGGCGTCTTGACCTGGGTCGCGGTCATAGTCTCCTCCCCGACGAGAAGCTGAACTCAAGGAGCTCCATGAACTCGAAGCCGCCGGTGAGCTCGGTCCAAAGACGCTCGGCCCAACTGGCGCGGATCAAGGTGGCGCGGCGGCGAACGACGAGACGCTGGCCATAGGGGACATCGGTCGGAGCGTCGTGCACGAGGACCTCGTCGCCGGGACCGACCTCGACACCGTCGAGCTCGACGTTGGTAAAGAGGTGATCGAAGGTGTTCTCGACCTCGACGGTGCAGGCCACCTCGACGATCCGGCGGCCGATCATCGCGCTGCCTCCGCGATGGTCAGGATCTGAGCGAACACCGCCCAGTTGTCGGGACCGAAGGCGCCCAGATCGACGGTGCGCCCGGTCGCCGGGTCCTCCACCGACAGACGGCCGTCGGCCCAGCGCGTCAGGCGAAACGGGGTCTGAACGGTGATGTCGCGCAGCTTGCGCTCGCGGGCGAGGCCGCGCAGCACGCCGCGCAGGAAGCCGTTCGTGCCGGGCGCCACGACATCGATCACGCGGCCGTCCTCGAGCACCGCGACGCCGCCATTGGCGCGGTCCTCGAAAAGAAGATCCCGGCTGTCCACCGCCCTGACCTCGGGCAGCTCGGTCGTGCCGATGCCGCTCAGCCGTGCTGCGGTCGCGGAGACGATCGCGAAGCCCACCAGCGCGGCCGCCGCCAGCAGCACGCCTCTGGGTATCGAGCCCGCGACCAACCTGCTCTTGGCGGATGTGCTCATGGTAGCCCTCCCGCTCAAGCTGCCGCGCTCGTCAGATGGCTGGGCTGCGCGGAGCGTTGCCCTTCGACGGGCCTCGCCACGATCGACGGGACGGTCGTGGCAGCCAGCGCCCCGGCCAGCGTCTCGGCAACCTGGGCCGCCTGCGCCACGCCACGCAACATCGGCTCCGGCTGGTTGATCCGCCACGGCCGCGCGTTGGGCCATAGATGCAGATAGGCGATGCGATCGGGGCCTCTGAGCGTCAGCGGGATATCGCCGGTGCCGTCCGCGTAGGTCCTGAGCCCGGCCGCCGCCACGATCCGGAACGGCAGGTTGAGGCTCATCGGCAGGGCCACGCCAAAGCGTATCACCACCCGGCGATTGGTGATCGTGTAGACCGTGGTCCGTGCGTACAGCCAGGCGAGCAGCGCCGGCAGGCCGACCGCAGCCAGGGCGAGCGGCACGAACCAGATGCTGGAAACGGCGACCGCCACCAGGGACTTGCCAGCGATGAAGCCCGAGGCCACCCGCCAGCCGAGCAGGACCGCGAAGTAGACGGCCAGCTTCCTGACGTGGAATGCTCTCCGGGCGAGCGAGCGCACGTCGGGCGAGCCCTGCCAGAGGATCCGCTCGCCGGGCGGCAGACGCTCCGGCAGACCGCGGACGGGCTCGACCTCGACCTCGCTCATAGCAAGGGCTCCGCCCGCGACGGCTCGGCATAGCGCTGACCGGCCGCGTAGTAGGCGGTGATCCGATCCTCCTCCCGCTTGGTCACCTCGTCGGCCGTGCGCAGCGTCGGGACATCGGCGAAATGCCGGGCGAGGATCGAGCCTACCTTCACCTGCCGCCGTCCGGCGCTGATGCGGGCAAAATGGATCGGCAGCAGCACCCGGGCCGACTGCGCCGGCGTCGGGGCGGCGGGCTCCACCACCGCAGGCGCGGGCTCCTCCGTTGCCTCGGCCTCCGCCTCGACCTCGGCTGCGGGAGCGACTGGGCCTGCCGGCTCGTCTGCGGTCGCGGCAGCAGAGGCTGCTCCGGGGAGCTCGACCTCGAGGTAGCGGATCTGCGGCTCGGCACGATCGACCCAGAGCTCGACCACGGTGCCGGCGAGGCCGCCGTCGGCGCCCACGACCGCCATGCCGCGAGGATCGGGATCGCGTGGCTCGACGTAGAAGCCCTCGGCCACGCGAAGCGGCACGATCAGCGGCTCGCCCTCGATCGTGCGCTCGGGGACATCTTCGCGCTCGGCCCAGCCGCCCGCCCCCACCCCGGCGAGCATGGGATCGCCCACCGGCCGGAGCGGCGCGCCCGGCCAAGCGGCGGTCCGCTCGGCCCGCAGCTCACGAACATCCGCCCGCCGCGGCTCGGGGGCGGCCACGGTGCCGTCATGCGGCCGGTAGAACAGCTTGGGCTTGGGCATGAACGGAATGAGCTCGGAGCCGCGCACACCCCTGAAGCGCTCGCTGAGGTCGGGCTCGAGCGGATAGCCCTCACGCCGGTCCTCGCGCCGCAGGTAGAAGATCAACCCCGCGAAGAAGAGCCAGAACGCATAGAGGACGAGCTGGGCGACGTCGATATAGCCTGTGATGGCGCCGGTTGGCATGAGCGATCTCCGCACACAAACTTGGCTAGCCTGCAGTCTTGGCCAGCCCGAAATCCGTGGACCTCGATGAGCCGTCGCTCGCGGAGCGCACGAGCGGGCCGATGGTAACCATGGCGACGAACAGCAAACCGATCTCGATGGCGTAGACGGCTCCGTAGCCCGTGCCCGGCAGCGTCAGCGCCGGACCGAGACGGCCGTTGACGGCGAGGTCCGCCACGAGGTCGCGAATCACCCCGCCCGTCGCGATCGCGGAGCCCGCGGCCGTCGCCTGCACCGCGCTCCAGATGCCGATCACCAGGCCGATCTGGCTCTCGCGCGCCATGCTCATGGCGGCCGTGAGGGTCGCGTGGGCAAAGAGCCCGCCGCCGACGCCGATCAGCGCCACGCCGAACGCGAAGAGGGGGACGGATGAAAACGGCGCCGCGAAGATCACGGAGGTGAACGCCGGAACGCCGACAAGCGTGCCGATGGCTGCGACACGATAAGGGTCGGCGCCACGGCCCAGCACGCGTGCCGCGATCAGGAAGCCGGTCAGGCCGCCGGTGGCCAGCAGTGCCGTGAGAGCGGTCGTCTGCCCAACGGTCAGCCCCAGGACATGACCGCCATAGGGCTCGAGCAGGATGTCCTGCATGCTGAATGCGGCCGTGCCGATGCCGACGGCGAGCAGCCGGCGCGTCGAGTGGCGGCCGCTGTTGAACGAGCGCCAAGCGTCCCAGAAGGCCGGCCGGGGTGCCGACTTGTCGGTCCGGGACGGATCGCGCGGCTCCTGCTTCCAGAGCGCCGCGAGATTGAGCATCATGGTGGCCAGCCCCACGCCCTGGACCACCTGGATCAGCCGGATCTCGCTGAAGTTCCTCAGGGCCAAGCCGAACACCAGCGCGCTGCCGACCATGCCCAGCATCATCATGACGCAAAGCAGCGCCACGACCTTGGGCTGGGCCCGCGGCGGCACGAGGTCGGTGGCGAGCGCCAGCCCGGCCGTCTGGGTGGTGTGCACGCCCGCGCCCAGCAGGAGGAAGGCGAGACCGGCCGCCGCCTGGCCCCAGATCGCCGGCACCGGGTGCGCGGTGTCGCCCGAGAGGACCAGCAGGGCGAACGGCATGATCGCCAGACCGCCGAACTGCAGCAGCGTGCCCATCCAGATGTAGGGCACCCGGCGCCAGCCGAGGTAGGAGCGATGCGTGTCGGAGCGGAAGCCGATCAGCGCGCGGAAAGGCGCGAACACCAGTGGCAGGGAGACCATCACGGCGACGAGACCGGCCGGAACGTTCAGCTCGACGATCATCACCCGGTTGAGGGTGCCGATCAGCAGCACCGCGGCCATGCCCACGGAGACCTGGAACAGGGACAGTCGAAGAAGCCGGCTCAGCGGCAGCTCCGGCGTCACCACGTCGGCGAAGGGCATCATCTCCGTGCCGAGACGGCTCCAGCCCCGAGCCAAGCGATCGTTAAGCCGCCTCATCGGTGGACCAGCTCCTGCGCCTGCGAGGTGTAGAAGCCCTGCTGGACGCGCTCGCTCCGCGCGAGCCGCCACGAGCCCAGTCCCTGGGCGGCGGCGAGCCGGCCCTGCAGGTCCAGAACCCGGACGGGCTCGATCGCCGGGGCGCGGTCGCTGCGCGGGAACAGTCGACCCACGGCGTGCATGGCAGCCAGCGCCGGCGTGCGCGGGGCGAAGGTGAAGAGGATCGAGTGCTCGCACCGGGCGGCGAGGCCGGCCACCGCCTGCACCGCGTCGCCCGCCTCGTAGTGGATCAGCGAGTCCATGGCGACGACGTGGTCGAAGCGGCCGAGGCCGGGATCGAGCATGTCCCCGACCCGGAATTGGACCGTGCCGGAGCCGGCAGCCGCCGAGACGCGTTCCTCTGCCAGCTGGACCAGCGTCGGCGAGAGATCGACGGCCACGACATCGGCACCGCGACGCGCGGCCTCGAGAGCCAGCGCGCCGGTGCCGCAGCCGGCATCGAGCAGGCGCCGGCCGCGCAGGTCGGCGGGCAGCCAGTCCAGCAGGGTCGTGCGCATGCGATCGCGGCCGGCGCGCACCGTGGCGCGGATGCGACCGACCGGGGCGTCGGAGGTGAGCCTGGACCAAGCCTCGGCCGCGGTGCGGTCGAAATAGGTCAGGAGCTCGCCGCGCCTCGCCTGATAGGAGAGCGTGTGCATCAGTCGAACCCCAAGAGATCGAAGATGTCCCGATCCCGCATCGGCTGGGCGACCATGGGCTCGGTACCGGCCCACAGCATCGCCGCGAGGCGGAGATACTCGTTCTGCACGGCCAGGAGCTCGGGCGAAGGCTCCATCTCGAACAATGTCGACTTCTTCAGTCGCGAGCGCCGGATGACGTCGAGGTCCGGGAAATGCGCGATGGTCTTGAGGCCGATCGTGTCGTTGAAGCGGTCGATCTCGTCGGTCGCTGCGCTGCGATTGGCGATCACGCCACCGAGCCGCACATTGTAGTTCTTCGACTTGGCCTGGATCGCGGCAACGATCCGGTTCATCGCGAAGATCGAATCGAAGTCGTTGGCGGTCACGATGAGCGCCCGGTCGGCGTGCTGCAGGGGTGCGGCGAAGCCGCCGCAGACCACGTCGCCCAGCACGTCGAAGATCACCACGTCGGTGTCCTCGAGCAGATGATGCTCCTTCAGGAGCTTCACGGTCTGGCCGACGACATAGCCGCCGCAGCCGGTGCCGGCCGGTGGGCCGCCCGCCTCGACGCACATCACGCCGTTGTAGCCCTCGTAGACGAAGTCCTCGACCTGCAGCTCCTCGGCGTGGAAATCGACGGTCGCCAGCACATCGATCACGGTCGGCATGAGCTTCTTGGTGAGCGTGAAGGTCGAATCGTGCTTGGGATCGCACCCGATCTGCAGCACCCGCTTGCCGAGCTTCGAGAACGCGACCGACAGGTTCGAGGAGGTGGTGCTCTTGCCGATGCCGCCCTTGCCGTAGACGGCGAAGACCTTGGCGGTGTCGATCCGGACAGAGGGGTCCAGCTGCACCTGACAGCTGCCGGCTCCGTCGGGTCGGGTCGGGCGTCGATCGAGCACTGTCGTGGTCATGCCGCCATCTCCATGCCTGCGGAGCCCACGCCTTGCGGGCCGACGCCCTCGAGCCGATCTTCCAGCTCCTCGCCGGCGCGCCTCAGCGCCTCGATGATCGTCTCGTCCGGCTGCCAGTAGTGCCGCTCATGCGCCTCGAGCAGGCGGCTCGCGACCTTGGCCGACGCGGTCGGATTGAGCGCGGCCAGCCGCTCGCGCATCGCCGGGTCGAGCATCAGGGTCTCGGTCAGCTTCTCGTAGACCCAGGGCGCCACCTGACCGGTCGTCGCCGACCAGCCCATGGTGTTGGTGACATGGGCCTCGATCTGCCGCACGCCCTCATAGCCGTGCTTCAGCATGCCCTCGTACCATTTGGGGTTCAGCATCCGGGTCCGGGTCTCGAGCGCCACCTGCTCGCCCAGCGTGCGGACCGTGCCGTCGCCCCTGGTCTGGTCGCCGATATAGACGGCGGTCTCGGCGCCGCCCTTGGCGCGCCGCACCGCTCGGCTGATGCCACCCAACGTGTCGAAGTAGTTGTCGACCGTGGTGACGCCGAGCTCGACCGAATCGAGGTTCTGGTAGGCGAGGTCGACATCGGCCAGCACGCTGCGCAAGAGCGCCGTCTGCGGCGCCGCCTGGCCGCTGCGGCCGTAGGCAAAGCCCTTGCGCCGCGTATAGGTCTCGGCCAGCTCGTCCTCGTCGTCCCAGCGGCCGTTCTCGACCAGATGGTTGACGTTCGAGCCGTAGGCCCCCTCGGCGTTGCCGAAGACGCGAAGTGCTGCAGTCTCGAGGTCGCAGCCATGGGCCGCCTGGAACGCGAGCGCGTGCTTCCTGACGAAGTTCAGCTCGATGGGCTCGTCGGCCTCGACGGCGAGATAGGAGGCCTCGGCCAGCAGCTTGATCTGCAGCGGCAGCAGGTCGCGGAAGATGCCCGAGAGGGTGACGATCACGTCGACGCGCGGCCGCCCCAGCTCGGCCAGGGGGATGAGCACCGCGCCGACGAGCCGGCCGTAGCCGTCGAACCGCGGCCTCGCGCCGACCAGCGCCAGCGCCTGGGCGATCGGGCCACCCTCGGTCTTGAGATTGTCCGTGCCCCAGAGCACCAGCGCGATGGACTCGGGAAAGGGATGGCCATCGGCGGCATGTCGCTGCAGCAGCCGCGCCGCCTGCTTGGCACCGTCCCGAACCGCGAACGGGCTCGGGATGCGGAAGGGATCGAAGCCGTGGAGATTGCGGCCGGTCGGCAGCACCGCTGGCGTGCGCAGCAGATCGCCGCCCGGCGCCGGGCGGATGAAGCGGCCGTCCAGCGCCCTGAGGAGCGCCGGCATCTCGTGCTCCTCCGCCAGCAGCCGGTCGGTGGCGGCGAGCTCTCGGAAGAGAGCGATGGCGGCATCGTCCGCCTTGGCGTGGCCGGCCCCGAGCGCCGCCTCGGGCGAGCGTCCCTGGACCAGGGCCTCGATCGCGGCCCGCTCCGGCGGCACGCCGCCGCCCGCCTCGGCCATCGCCAGCAGCGTGTCGACCCGCTCTTCCGGCGAGGGTGGCGCCCCCACGACGTGCAGCCCGTGCGGGATCAGCGTGTATTCGAGCTCGAGGATGGCGGCACCGAGCTTCTCGATCTGCCTCGCTGCTTCAGCACCCCATGCCGGCTCGGCGGCGGCGAGGTCGACGGCGGCGGCCTGGGCCTGGATCAGCAGGGCCAGAGCGTCGCGCTCGTCGCAGTCTTCCGCGGTCAGCCCGCGCCAACGCTCGAGCGAGACCTTGAGGTCGAGAAGGCCGCGATAGAGGCCGGCATGGGCCACCGGCGGGGTCAGGTAGCTGATCAGCGTCGCCGCCCCACGCCGCTTGGCGATCATGCCCTCGGACGGGTTGTTCGAGGCATAGAGATAGAGGTTGGGCAGATCGCCGATCAGCCGGTCGGGCCAGCAGGCGCCGGAGAGCCCCGCCTGCTTGCCCGGCATGAACTCGAGCGCCCCGTGGGTCCCAAAATGCAGCACTGCGTGGGCGCCGAAGTCCTCGCGCAGATAGCGGTAGAAGGCCGAGAAGGCATGGGTCGGCGTGAAGCCCTTCTCGAACAGCAGGCGCATCGGGTCGCCCTCGTAGCCGAAGGCCGGCTGCACGCCGACCAGCACGTTGCCGAAGGCGGCGCCCAGCACGAAGATCGAGCTTCCGTCACTCTGCTGGCGGCCGGGGGCCGGACCCCACTGCGCCTCGATCTCGGCCAGCCAGCGCTCGCGCCGGACATGGTCGTCGACGGGGATGCGGGCATGGACGTTGGCATGCGCGCCAAAGCGCTCGGCATTGCCGGCGATCACGCGCTCCCGCAGCTCATCGACGCTGGCCGGGACCTCGACCGTGTAGCCGTCGACGCGCAGGGCCGTGAGCGTCCGGTAGAGCGATTCGAACACGTCCAGATAGGCGGCCGTGCCGGTATGGCCCGCGTTGGGCGGGAAGTTGAAAAGCACGATCGCGACCTTGCGCTCAGCCCGCGCCGTGCGCCGCAGGCGGACCAGGCTCAGGACCCGCGCCGCCAGCATCCGGGCGCGCTCGGCGTGCGCCTGCATGTCGTGGCAGCCGTCGGACGAGGCCTCGGACGTGCGGCCGCCGAAGACCATCGATCCGGTGGCCCCGTCCAGCTCCGGGATCGCCACCATCATCGTCGCCTCGACCGGCAGCAGGCCGCGCTCGGATGCCTCCCACTGCTCGAGCGTCTGGAACTCGACAGGGGTTACGGCGAGATAGGGCACGTCGAGCCTGGCCAGCATCGTCTCGGCGGCCTTGGCGTCGTTGTAGGCGGGCCCGCCGACCAGCGAGAAGCCGGTCAGGGACACCACGGCCTCGACCACCGGCCGGCCGTCCGGAGAAAGAACCTCTCGACCGCCGGCCTTGCGTCGAGCCCGGTGGCGAAGGCGGGGATCACGCGGAGCCCCTGTGCCTCGAGGGCGGCGATCACGCCGTCATAGTGACCGGTGTTCCCGGCCAGCAGATAGGAGCGCATCAAAAGCAGGCCGACCGTGCGCTCGGAATCACCGCCCGGAAGGGCCAGGGCGTTGTCGGCCATGCGGCCGGCCATGCGGGGATGGTAGACGCCGACCTCGGGATACTCGACCGGGGCCGCCGCCTTGGCGACACCGCGCAGAGCCGCGCGCGGCCCCTGGGCGTAACGGTCGATCAGGAAACGGACCAGGCTCGCGACATTCTCGTCCGAGCCCGCCAGCCAATATTGCATCGTCAGGAAGTAGGCTCGCACATCCTGGGCAGTGCCCGGGATGAAGCGCAGGATCTGCGGCAGGCGGCGCAGCATCTTCATCTGCCGAGACCCGGCCGTGGCCTTGTCGCCGCCCTTGCCGCCCCGCAGGCGCTTCAGGAAGGCCAGGGGCCCGCCCTGCGTGCCGTCCATGCTGAAGCGGCCCATGCGCGTGAGGCGGATCACCTCGCCGGCGGAGAGGGCACCCACCATCGCGTCGCACTGGTCGCGGCGCGCCTGGAGAGCATCGAGGACCGGCTTGAAATGATCCTCGAGAAACAGCATCGCCGCCAGGATGATGTCGCCCCGGGCGATGTCGGCGCGGCACCGATCGAGCGCCGCCGGGTCGTTGCCCCACTCGGCCGCGGCATGGATGGTGAGAACGAGGCCGGGCATCTCGGGCGCCAGCAGCCGGCACGCCCGTTCGATGGCGCCCGAGATGTGGCTGTCCATCGTGACGATCACGACGCGGACCGGTATCGCCTGGACACGGCCGGCTGCGCCGTTGGACGCGCGGTCAGCGGCTGAAATGCGCTTTGGCATCGTACAGGGTCTCGACCGTGATGAGCGCCAGATGCCGCTCCTGAGCGAAGCGCTCGGTGTTGCGGCGCGCCTTGCCTCGGACGAAGAAGGGGATTTTCGACAGCTCCTTCTCGGCTTCGGGGGCCCAAGCCGACGACGCGGCCGGGGCGGCCGGCAGCGATTCGGGGGGCGGGACCCGCTCGGCCCCTCGCTCCTGGACAGCGCCCAGATGCGAGGGTGCCGCCTCGTCGTGAAACTCGAAGTCCCCGCGGAACATCCCGAGCAGATGCTCCTCGAGGCCCATCATGAGGGGATGGACGAAGGTGTCGAACAGCACGTTCGCACCCTCGAAGCCCATCTGCGGCGAGTAGCGCGCCGGGAAGTCCTGCACATGCATCGGCGCCGAGATCACGGCGCAGGCGATCCCCAGCCGCTTGGCGATGTGCCGCTCCATCTGCGTGCCCAGGACGAGCTCGGGCTGGAGCTCGGCGACCTTGGCCTCGACCTCGAGATGGTCGTCGGTGATCAGGGCCTCGATCCCGTAGGCCTTGGCCGCCTCGCGCACGTCCTTGGCGAGCTCGCGGCTGTAGGAGCCGAGCCCGACCACGTCGAAGCCCAGCTCCTCGTGCGCGACCCTTGCCGCGGCGATCGCGTGGGTGGCGTCGCCGAAGACGAACACCCGCTTGCCGTTGAGATAGGTCGAATCGACCGACTTCGCGTACCAGGTCAGGCGCGAGGGCTCGGCTGCCAACGCCGGCGACGGATCGACACCCGCCACGGCCGCCACCTCGGCGATGAAGTCCCGCGTGGCGCCGACGCCGATCGGCACGGTCTTGACCGTAGGCTGGCCGAACGTCCGCTCGAGCCACCGTGCCGCGGGCATCGCGATCTCGGGATAGAGCATGACGTTGAAATCGGCCTCGCCCAGGCGGGCGAGATCGGCAGGCGTGGCGCCGGCGGGCGCCACCATGCGGATGTCCACGCCCAGCCGATCGAGGAGCCTCGTCACCTCTTGGACATCGTCCCGATGACGAAAGCCCAGCGCGCACGGGCCCAGGAGGTTGCAGCACGGCCGCCGGCCCTCCGGCCTCTCCGCTCGGGGCGTGCCGGGCGGCGGCGCGCTCGGCCCGGCCATCGCCCGCACCAACTGATAAAAGGTCTCGGCCGCGCCCCAGTTCTCCTTGCGTTGATAGGCTGGCAGCTCGAGGGGGACGACCGGGATCGGCAGCTCCAGCGCCCTCGCGAGCCCGCCCGGGTCGTCCTGGATCAGCTCTGCCGTGCACGACGCCCCGACCAGCATCGCCTGGGGCTTGAAGCGCTCATAGGCCTCGCCTACCGCGTTCTTGAACAAGGCCGCCGTGTCGGAGCCGAGATCGCGCGCCTGGAAGGTGGTGTAGGTGACCGGCGGGCGCTCTTTCCGCCGCTCGATCATGGTGAACAGCAGGTCGGCGTAGGTATCGCCCTGAGGGGCGTGCAGCACGTAGTGCACCCCCTCCATCGCGGTCGCGATCCGCATCGCGCCGACGTGGGGGGGACCCTCATATGTCCACAGGGTGAGCTGCATCGGCTCAGGCCGCCAGCCGCGCCCGACGCACCAGCGGCCGCGCGAACAGCTCGGCGAGGTCGGCCGCCTGCTCATAGCCCTGGATCGGCGTGAAGAGCAGCTCGATCGACCACTTGGTGGTCATGCCCTCGGCCTCGAGGGGGTTGGCGAGACCGAGCCCGCAGACCACGAGATCGGGCCGGGCCGACCGGCAGCGATCGAGCTGCCTGTCGACGTCCTGACCCTCGCTCAGCATCGTGTCCGCGGGCAGGAGGTCGAGCTCGGCGGCGAGATGCTGCCGGTGCAGGTAAGGCGTGCCGACCTCGACCGGGATCATCCCTAGCTCGCGCGACAGGAAACGGGCGAGCGGCACCTCGAGCTGGGAATCGGGAAAGAAAAAGATCCGCCGGCCGGCGAGCTCCTGGGCGTAGTGCGCCAGCGCGCGACGCGCCCGCTCGCGGGCCGGGGCCGTCACCTCCTCGAAGCGCTTCGGCGACCTCTGCCAGTGATCGGCGGCAGCGCGCAACCACAGGCTGGTACCTTCGACCCCAAGCGGGAAGGGAGCCGCCAGCCGGGTCGCGCCGCGCTCCTCCAGAGCACGCGCCGTGTCAGCAAGGAACGGCTGCGCCAGGAGAAACGCGGTACGCGGACCCACCGGCGGCAGCTCGGTCGCGAGGCGCGACGGGAGGAACCGCACCGACGCGATGCCGAGCTGCGCGAAGATTCGATAGAGCTGATCCTCGACCACATCGGCGAGCGCTCCGACAACCAGAAGAGAGGGCGCCGCATCGGGTTGCTCGGCCGGCAGGTCCGGCACGAGGCACGCGAGACAGGCGTCCTCACCCTGGGTGAAGGTGGTCTCGATGCCGCTGCCCGAATAATTGAGCACCCGCACCTCGGGCGCGAAACGGCCCGACAGCCGGGAGGCCGCGCGCGACAGATCGAGCTTGATGACCTCGGACGGGCAGGAGCCGACCAGAAACAGCAGGCGTATGTCGGGCCGGCGCTCAAGCAGCTGACCGACCACCCGGTCGAGCTCCTCATTGACGTCGGCGAGGCCGGCCAGATCGCGTTCGCCGATGATCGCCGTGGCGAAGCGCGGCTCGGCGAAGATCATCACGCCGGCGGCCGACTGGATCAGATGCGCGCAGGTGCGCGAGCCCACCACCAGGAAGAACGCATCCTGGATCTTTCGATGCAGCCAGATAATGCCGGTGAGACCACAGAAGACCTCGCGCTGGCCGCGCTCCCTGAGCACCGGCAGATCGCTGCCAGCGAGGCCGGTCTCGGCGCTGGGCGCGCTCACGCGGCCAACCCCAGCGTGGCGGTCTCGGGCACAGCTTCCTGGTCGCGCCGCGCGGCCCGTAGCTTCAAGAGAAACTGCGCCGCGTTGATGACGTAAGAAGCATAGGCGGCGAGCGCCAGCAGCATCTGCTGACCGGCCGGCAAGGCACCCGTGACGAGCACGACGATGTAGGCTGTATGGAGGGCCAGCACGAGGATGCTGACCACATCCTCCCAAAAGAACGGCCGGGCGAAGAGATACTGCCCGAATACCTCGCGCTCCCAGATCGAGCCGGTGATCATGATCGTGTAGAGGACGAACGTCTTGACCACGACAGACGCTGTCGCCAGCGCGAGGCCCTCGCCGGTCACCAGATACCGCAGAACCAAGCCCAGGCTGACGAGGAAGACCAGGAACTGGACCGGCGCCAGAACGCCCTGCACCAGGGTCCAGGGAGAAGCGTCACGACGTCGCCGCTCGGCCGGGGCGTAGAGGGGCTCGCCGCGATCCTGCCCGGGTTGCCGTTGACGCATCGCGCTCCTCCCGATTGCGCCTGCTGATCATGATCAAAACGTTATGCTGCCTCCCAGATCGTGTCAATCGGACTTTACGTAACTTTTCATTGACAAACAGCTATGGGGCAGGCGTTGTAACGGTCTGAAGAACCGGGCAGCATCCAATGATTGCAGCAAAAATGTTGCGTCGACGTCATGCCGGGGTTGAGGAGACCGTTACCTCAGGTGTAAGTCAGTCTTAACGCCTAGCGGGGAGGTGGCGATGGCTGGCTTGAGGCAACAGGTCGTCCCGACAAGTCACTGGAACGACATCCAGGATCGCGCCTCAGCCCCGCATTCGGAGGCCCAGTCGCGGCTCACGTCGCCCTGGCGCCGGCCGGAGCAGCGGCTGGATCGGCTGGCCCGCACGATCGAGCTGGAGGTCATTCCCCGCCTCGTGCTCGCCCGCAGGGCGGTCGCACCCGAGCAGCGCCTCGAGGCCCCGATCGCGCCCCTCATCCCTTCCACACAGGAGATCGCCGAGTTCGCGGGGATCGTGCTGGGGCGAAGCGGTCCGGCCGCGTCGTCCTATGTGGAAGCTCTGCGCGGGCGTGGCCTGACCTCGGAGGCCCTCTATCTCGATCTCCTGGCGCCAACCGCGCGGCACCTGGGCGACCTCTGGACCGAGGATCTCCGCAGCTTTGCGGAAGTGACGCTGGCCCTTCTGCGGCTGCATCAGGTGATGCACGAGCTGAGCCCGACCTTCCAGGCCGAGATCGAGCATCATGAGCCCGACCTGCGAGCGCTGCTCGTGCCCGCGCCGGGCGAGCAGCACTTCTTCGGGGTGGCCATGGTCACGGAGTTCTTTCGGCGCGCCGGCTGGAGCGTTGCTGGGGGCCCGGTGGCGACAGTCGACGACTTGGCTGGGCTGGTCCGCCGCACCAGGTTTGCCGTGGTAGGGATCTCCGTCGCCTGCGACAGCGACCTCGACGTGCTGGTGGCAAGCATTCGGGCGGTTCGCCGGGAATCCCGCAACCCGGCGGTCGGCGTGATGGTCGGCGGCCCGACCTTCGTCCAGCATCCGGAGCTGGTGCGGCTGGTCGGCGCGGACACGACGGCCGTCGACGGACGGCAGGCGGTTCTGCAGGCCCACAGCCTGCTCGACCTGCTGGCTAGTCGTCGTTGAGAGCGACGCCGGAACAGGGGTGGGGCAGCGTCTCGGAGAGGGTCTCGCATTGGAGGATCTCTTCGCTGGTGAAGCAGTTCAAAGCCCCGAAGCAATCGCTGCGCGGCCTCGACGCCGAGGCCGCCGCGACCCTCGTCGCGACCGCGGCCGACGTCGCGCTGATCCTCGACGGCGCGGGCGTGATCCGGGATCTTGCCTTCGATAGCGAGGAGCTCTCCCTCGAGGCGCACGAGACGTGGCTCGGCAGGGCCTGGGTCGACACCGTGACGGTGGAGAGCCGCCCCAAGGTGGAGGCGCTCCTGCACGACGCCGCCACCAAGGCGCCCTCCCGATGGCGGCACGTCAACCACCCCTCGCCGGCGGGAGCCGACATCCCCGTTCTCTACTCGGCCGTTCAGGTCGGGCCCCACGGCCGGATCATCGCGGTCGGCCGGGATCTGCGCACGGTCGCGAAGCTGCAGCAGCGGCTGGTGGACGCGCAGCAGTCGATGGAGCGCGACTACGCACGCCTCCGCAGCGCGGAGGCCCGCTACCGTCTGTTGTTCCAGTCCTCCTCGGAGCCGATGTTGATCGTCGACGCTGCCTCCCGGCGCGTGGTGGAGGCCAATCCCGCCGCCGATCGGCTGTTCGCCCCGAAGGGAAGGTCGCTGGTCGGGCAGGTCTTCCCGGCCGGCCTGGACAACGACAGTGCTGCTCCCATTCTCGCTATGCTTGCTGGCGTGCGGGCGTCGGGGCGGGCCGGCGAGATCCGCGCGCGATGGGCGGACGGCGGGCATGAGCTGGTGGTCGCCGCGTCCCTGTTCCGTCAGGACGAGTCCTCGCTCTTCCTGGTTCGCCTCGTGACCAAGGCGCAAGCGACAGACGACGTGGCCGACCGCAAGATCGAGGCCGGGCTGCTCGGGGCGGTCGCGTCAGCTCCGGACGGGTTCGTCCTGACCGATGCGGACGGGCGCATTCTCAGCGCCAACGCCGCGTTCCTCGACCTTGCCGAGCTGATGAGCGAAGCCCAGGTGCTCGGCGAATCGCTCGAGCGCTGGCTCGCCCGCTCCAGCGTCGACCTCAACGTCCTGCTCACCAATCTCCGGCAACACGGCTCGGTGCGCCTGTTCGCGACCAGCCTGCGCGGCGAGCGCGGCGCCACGGCGGAGATCGAGATCTCGGCAGCGGCCGTGCCCTGCGACCACCAGCCTTGCTTCGGCTTTGCCATTCGCGATGTTGGCCGGCGCCTGCCTGCCGAGACCAGGGCTGCCCGGGAGCTGCCACGCTCCGTCCAGCAGCTGACCGAGCTGGTCGGCCGCGTGCCGCTCAAGGAGCTGGTGCGCGAGACCACGGACGTGATCGAGCGGCTCTGCATCGAGGCCGCCCTCGAGCTCAGCGGCGACAAGCGCGCTTCCGCGGCCGACATGCTGGGCCTCAGCCGGCAGAGCCTCTACGTCAAGCTGCGCCGCTACGGGCTGGGCGACCTCGCGTCGGAAGCCGAGGGGTAGACACCCGCAGGCGAAGGCGCCTCTGCCAGAAACCGGTCATAGCTCTGGAAGAAGGCTTCCGGCTTCTCAAAGAAGGGCAACGCACCGGTCTCGTAGGCCTCGACCGTCCAGTTGGCTCGTTCCTTCGCCCATCCGACCGCGCTGAAGTCGCCGAAATCACCGCGCGTGCCGTAGGCCAGCCACACCGGCATCGTCAGCTCCTGATAGATCGCACGACTGTCGGCGCTAAAGAGGCGGCCGGAGACGAAGGCGTAGGGCGCATTCTTGGCACCCGGCTGGTGGGTGGTCAGGTAGTCGTAGCTCGCAAGGCCCTCATCGATATCCTTCGAGCCAAAGGTCTTCTTCAGAAAGAAACGAATGCTGGGCTTGCTCACGAGCAGGTCGTAGAACCCCTGGCTCCACAGCGGAAAGGTAAAGAAGGCGTAGAGCCCGGGGACCTCCCGCGTCTCGCCCGGACGGCCCTGGCGGCGGGCGGACGCCTCGTCGAAGCCGGTCGGCGTGACCAGCGCCACGGTGCGAAAGCGCTCCGGCTGCGCCACGGCAGCGCGCGCCAGGAACTCCGAGGACAACGAAAGCGCCAGGGCATCCACGGGCTGGGGTCCGCAGTCGGCAGCGATCACGTCCAGCATGTCGTCGATCGCATCGACATAGAGCCTCGGATTGTAGTTCCGCGGCGAGCGATCCGAGAAGCCGAACCCCGGCAGGTCCACGGCGAAGACACGCCGTTGTGTCCGCTCGTGCTCGAAGATCGGCCGCACCTCGTACGCGGAGCCGGCGGCGTTGATGCTATGGATCAGGAGCAGCGGCGGGCCAGCACCGTCGACATAGTAGCTGAGCCGCCCGGCGCGCTGGTCAGTCTCGCGCCGCTCGCCTGTGACCGCTGCCGGCAGGGGTGGCGGCCGGCGCTCCCCGAGCGCGCTGCACCCGATCCCTGCGGCTGTCGCCAACAGCGAGACACCGGCCACTCGACCCAGCGCGACGACCCGCTCACCCCGCCCCATCATCCGCCAGCTCCCCTGCCCCGACATCCAATCCCTCACCGTTCCGTCAACATGGCCCGTGCGGGGCCGCCGTCCAGAGCACGGCCGCGCTCGCGCACGTACGGATGTCAATCATTCTTGACGATCATATCTGTCAAGCATAGCGTCGTGGCATGGAACCCGCCGCATCAATCGTGCGACCGCGGACTCTGCCCAAATGGACGGCGGTGCTCGAGCTGCTGAAGCCGATCACCTGGTTCGCTCCGATGTGGGCGTTCGGGTGCGGTGTCGTGTCGTCCGGACTCCCGATCGGAGGGCGCTGGCCCATCGTGATCGCGGGCGTGCTGCTGGCCGGACCTCTGGTCTGCGCCACGAGCCAAGCGGTCAACGACTGGTTCGACCGCCATGTCGACGCGATCAACGAGCCCGACCGGCCGATCCCCTCGGGCCGCGTGCCCGGCCGCTGGGGGCTCCACATCGCGATAGGCTGGACCGTTCTTTCCCTTCTGGTCGCGACCGCCCTCGGGCCGTGGGGCTTCGGCGCCGCCGTCGTCGGCCTGTCGCTCGCCTGGGCCTACAGCGCCCCGCCGCTCCGCCTCAAGCGCAACGGCTGGTGGGGCAACAGCGCCGTCGCCATCTGCTACGAAGGACTGCCCTGGTTCACCGGCGCCGCGGTGATGGCAGCCACGCGGCCGGACTGGCGCATCGTCCTGGTGGCCCTGATCTACAGCGCTGGTGCCCACGGCATCATGACCCTCAACGACTTCAAGTCGGTCGAGGGCGATCTCCGCACCGGCATCGGCTCGCTGCCGGCGCGGCTCGGCGTTGAGACCGCGGCACGCGTCGCCTGCGTCGTCATGGCCGCGCCGCAGGTCGTCGTCGTCGCGCTGCTGGTCGCCTGGGGCCAGCCTCTTCATGCCACCGCGGTGAGCCTGCTGCTGCTGGCCCAGCTGGGGCTGATGGCCCGCCTGCTCCGGCGCCCTCGCGATCTGGCCCCCTGGTACAACGCGACCGGCACCAGCCTCTACGTGCTCGGCATGCTGATCAGTGCCTTCGCTCTGGCAGCGATGGTGCCCTGATGGGCAACACCGCCCCTTTGGGCTGGCAGGGCATCGTCCGCCTGGGCCTGGTCCAGACCGCGCTCGGTGCGATCGTGGTGCTGACCACCTCGACCTTGAACCGCGTGATGGTGGTCGAGCTGGCGCTGCCTGCGGCCTTGCCCGGCGCGCTGGTGGCCCTGCACTACGCCGTCCAGATGCTGCGGCCTCGCCTGGGCCACAGCTCCGACGTCGGTGGTCGCCCCACACGTTGGATCGTAGGCGGCATGGCCACGCTCGCGGTGGGCGGGATCGGCGCCGCCCTGGCGACGGCCTGGATGGGGTCCGCCCCCATGGCCGGAATCGCGCTGGCGACACTGGCTTTCATCCTGATCGGCATCGGTGTCGGCGCCTCGGGCACCACTCTTCTGGCCCTGTTGGCAAAGCGGGTCGATCCCGCCCGGCGCGCCGCCGCCGCGACCATCGTCTGGGTGATGATGATCGCCGGCATGGCGATCACCGCGACGCTCGCCGGCGGGTTTCTCGAGCCATTCTCGCCGATCCGGCTGGTCGTGGTGACCATGACTGTCGCCGGCGCCGCCTTCGTTCTCACTCTCCTCGCTGTGTGGGGCGTCGAGGTCGGCGATGCGCCGTCGGCGCCCGGCGCCCGCCCCGCCTCGCCGCCGCCAGGCAGCTTCGGCGACGCGCTGAGAAATGCTTGGGCGGACCCGGCAGCGCGGCGCTTCACGATCTTCGTCTTCGTCTCGATGCTCGCCTACAGCGCCCAGGACCTGATCCTCGAGCCATTCGCCGGGCTGGTCTTCGGCCTCAACCCGGGCCAATCGACCAAGCTCGGCGGCATCCAGCACGGTGGCGTTCTCGCCGGCATGATCCTGGTCGCGGTCGCGGCCAGCCTAGTGGGAGGCCCCAGGCTCGGCTCGCTGCGTGGTTGGGCCGTCGGCGGCTGCATCGCCTCCGGCGTCGCCCTCGGAGCGATCGCCATCGGCGGATTTTTCGCCCCCATCTGGCCGCTGCGGGCATCGGTCTTTGCTCTTGGCCTCGCCAACGGCGCCTTCGCCGTGGCCGCGATCGGGTCGATGATGGGCTTGGCCGGCACCGGAGAGCCGCGACGCCTGGGCATACGCATGGGCCTCTTTGGAGCCGCCCAGGCGATCGCCTTCGGCCTGGGCGGCCTGCTCGGCACGCTCGGGGTGGACCTCGCCAGGCATCTGCTCGCCTCCCCGCTCCATGCCTATGCGCTGGTGTTCGCCGGCGAGGCGCTGATGTTCCTCGTGGCCGCAGGTCTAGCCGCAGGCGTCCGCCAGGTCCGGCACGACGACGAAGCGCGCACGAGCCCGGCTACTGCCGCTCGTAGCTCAGCCGTGGAGATGGGTGCGGCATGATCCCGACCGATTCAGTCGAGACCTTTGATGCGGTGGTCGTCGGCGGAGGGCCGGCGGGAGCCACGGCGGCCAGGGAGCTGGCCTGCCGCGGCCGCAGCGTGCTGCTGCTCGATCGGGGAGGCAGGATCAAGCCCTGTGGCGGTGCCATCCCGCCCCGCCTGATCGAGGATTTCGAGATACCCGACACCCTTCTGGTGGCTCGGGTCACGTCCGCCAGGATGATCGCGCCGTCCGCGCGCGCGGTCCACATGCCGATCGGAGACGGATTCGTCGGGATGGTCGATCGGGACGTGTTCGACGAGTGGCTGCGCGAGCGTGCCGCCCGTATGGGTGCCGTTCGCCGCTGCGGCACCTTCGAGAGGCTCGAGCGCGACCGCTCCGGCAGGCCGATCGTCCACTACCGCCCGCGCTCGGCTGAGGCGAAGGGGGCGACCGTCTCGGTGCGTGCCCGCGTCGTCATCGGCGCCGACGGTGCCAACTCGACGGTCGCCCGGCTGGCGCTCCCGGAGTCCCGCACGCCGTTCGTCTTCGCCTACCACGAGATCGTCCGCTCACCGACCGGGGGCACAACCGATTTCGTCGGTGATCGCTGCGACGTCTATTATCAGGGCGCCATCTCGCCGGACTTCTATGGCTGGATCTTTCCTCACGGCGCCACCGCGAGCATCGGGATGGGAACGGCGGTCAAGGGCTTTCCTCTGCGTGGCGCGGTCGCGGCCTTAAGGGAGGCGGCGGGCCTGGGCGAGGTCGAGACTATCCGCCGTGAAGGGGCACCGATTCCGCTCCGGCCCTTGCCCCGGTGGGACAACGGCCGGGACATCGTGCTGGCCGGCGACGCGGCCGGCGTGGTCGCCCCCGCCTCGGGCGAGGGCATCTATTACGCCATGACGGGCGGGCAGCTCGCCGCCGAGGCGGTCGACGCCTTCTGCCACACCGGCGATGCCCGGGTGCTGCGCACACCGCGCAGGCGCTTCATGCGAGCGCACGGGCAGGCCTTCTGGATTCTCGGCGTGATGCAGAGCTACTGGTACCGGAACGACCGGCGACGCGAGCACTTCGTCAGCATCTGTGGCGACCAGGACGTGCAGCGTCTGACCTGGGACGCCTATATGAACAAGCGGCTGTCGATCACCGACCCGATGGCTCACTTCCGCATCTTCTGCAAGAACATCGGGCATATGACGGGCCTACTCGCGGCGTGACCAGAGCGGTTGCGGCTGCTGGCGCAGGCGATCCGCATCTTGCATGGCACAGCGGCCGTCCCGGACGCGCTTTAGACCCCGCGATGGCCCGGCCTGTCGCTCCGTTTCGGGCCACAAAACCCGACTGACCATGCGTCCTGACGCCTTGATCAAGGTTGGAACAGCTCTATAGTTGTCGTCATCGTAGCGATACGGGAGCAGGCGTCAGTGAGTGAAGACAAGAGTGTCAAGGTTTCCCGACGGGCCATCCTCCATGGCGGTGCCGCAATCGGCGCCGCTGGCTTGGTCACGACAGGTCTCGCCTCGCGCGCCACAGCCCAGGACGACAAGATCGACCAGGCGTCGGTGCTCTATCAAGACCATCCCAAGAATGGCCAGGAGTGCGATCTGTGCATCAACTTCCAGCCACCCAACGCCTGCAAGGTGGTGGCCGGCGACATCAGCCCGAAGGGCTGGTGCGGCGTGTTCGCGCCCAAGGCATAGGGCAGGCCGCGGGTCGGCGACGCGCGACAGCATAGGATCGCTGGCCTCATTCGGGGCCGCTATGTCGGCGCCGGGTCTCTCGCGAGCTCGGCGCCGGGCCTGCGTAGCCTCGCTGAGAGGGCGCAGCTCGGAGAGGCGCCGCGTCCCGGCACCATCGGATGAGCGGTGAGCGACCTCTTCGCGAGCGGGCACATCGTCGACCTGATCCTCGGGTTCATGGTCCTTGAAGGCGTAGCGCTGCTCGCCTACGGCGCGAGAACGGGCAGAGGGCTCGCGCCCGTCGATCTTCTGATCGGCCTCGTGCCCGGGGCTTTCCTGCTGCTGGCGCTTCGTGGCGCTCTGGTAGCCTCGTCGTGGGGCTGGATCGCCCTCTTCCTCGTGGCGGCTCTCGTGGCCCACCTGGCCGATCTGCGGCGCCGCTGGCGGAGCCGTCCGCGCTCTCCGTGATCCTTCAGCAGCCCTGAGGGCAAACAGAGCGCTCGCCCTAGGGAGCGCTCATCTATCGTGCTGCCGGCACTGCACGAACGAGCGGGCGTCATGGTGGGTCAAGGCTTGCGAAAGAACAGGGTGACCTGACCGAGCATGATGGCCAGCTTGCTGACGGTCGAGCGATTGATCAGCACGCCGTCGCCTTGAAGCAGCATCCAGTCGTCGAAGTGGACCCGCCAGGTTCTGTCGCCGATCGCAAGGCGCATGTCGTATGCCCAGTGCAGGGCGTTGCCCCGCGCCTCGCCGTTGGCGACACCGAGAACGTCGTCTGCGCGCCCCTCGTAGCGTCCATCGCCGAGGCGCGTGATGCGCCAGATGCGACGCGCCTCCTCGCCGTCGGCGTAGACGAAGTCCTCGACGAGCGTCAGCTCTTGACCATCGAAGCTACCGTCGATGTCAACCTTGAACTGACGGCGCACGCGGCCGAAACGGTCCTCGAACAGGCCCCACGCTTGGGTTCGACCCTGGAAGTACGCCTCGGGCCTGAGGGAGGGGCCGCCGGTCGAGAAGTCATCGAGCTTCATGCCGGTGAGATCCATCTGGGAGTGTCGCGGTGACGACGCACGGGGAAGGAAAGCGAAGGATTCGATCCGAGCAGACGCCCGTCGGTGCTGGTTGCGGGCCGATGGGCCATCATCCGGTATACGGCTTCCGGCAACGCTTGGATCCGCATCAGGCACAAATCGGCGACAATCTTGATCCGGGAAGGCGTGGTCAGTTTGGGGGGAGAAAAGGTGTGACAGGTTGGCGGGGTATGAGGCCAACTCCGGACCGTACCACGACCTCCGCCCCGCCCATTTATCGAAGGCTGGCACAGTTGTCGCCTGGAGGCGTCTCTTCTCGGGCAAGACCCGTTCAGAGCGGAAGTTCTGACCTACCTCCATCTCCTGGCCTGCCACCTTCGCGATGTTCCACCTCACATGCGGGCTTCGGTCGGCGAGCAGGGCCATGATGCCGAGCGGCGGATTATCCCGCGCGCCCATTGCAGCACCTTGAGCCCCTGCCGGCAGCCTCCAGGCTCTTGGTCCGCCGAGCCCAGCGCGGCAGGATCTACGGGTTACACCGGATACGATGCTCGCTCTCGGCCGGAGCGGGGTCGCGGACCTTGGCCCGCCGCACCTCGACCGCGCCGATCCCGGTCTGAACCGTCCGGTCGGGGCCATGGCCGTGGCGGACGCACCGGCCCCGGCGGTCGGCGAGCCGTCGATCGACCATCTCGGGCTGCCGAAAGTGGACGACGGTGCTATCCTCGCTCACGGCGACTAGCTCTCTTCGAGGTTCCAGCAGGCCGCTTACGCGCCTCGATACGCCCTGATCTTGACCCGATTTTTCGAATACTGTTAGGCGGCGGATTTCCCGCCTCCGGTTCCCGGTTTGTTTGTGCCTGACTTGGTCAGCGCCGCCGGCGAGCGGACCGGGCTGTGTTTCCTCGGGTTCTTCGCAGCCGCGACATAGAGGCCGCGCCCGCGTCGGACGTACAACCGGATGGCAAGCCGGTGGGCCTACGTGAGCGGGTGCTGTTCGCCCTCATGGCTTCTTCCATTGCCCACATCGGGGCGGCGCTCGGCTCGAGGGTGGTTATGTGCAGAACCGCACTTCTGAGTGCCGCCGCACGAGAAGGCCGGCCGCCGCAATCCGGGAGCGAACAGCTAGGCGCGGCCGTTCGATGCGCGGCTCGCGTGCCGGATCAGATGCTCCAGGAGCTCGGCCGTACGGTCGACGGAGGCGTGGACGCTCTCGAGCTTGTCGGGCACGCCGGCGACGTCCATGCCGTCGATGATCTCGAGCGCCGCCAGCTGGGCATTGCCGATCACCGACGACAGGAGGTTTCGGTAGAGGAGGTCGGCCTTGGAATCCAGCTGCGCCGGCATGACCCGGTGCTGCCCGATGATCCCCTCCTGGAACCGCTTTCGAGCGGCCTCGACAGCCTTGCGCTCGGTCAGATCGATGAAAAGCAGGACGAAGCCCAGCACGCGATCAGGGGCGGCGTGCACGGGATCGGCGCGCACCTGGAGTGGGCGTGTCTCGCCACTGCTCGTCTTCACACGCACCTCGCCGCGCCAGAGCCGCCCGGAGCGGATCAGCTCCTGCAGGCTGGCGCGGGCCTCGTCGGCGTCGGCGAAGAGCGGCGGCAGATCGTCGATGCTGTGGAGATGGGTGTGCCCGGTAGGCAGAAGATGCTCGAGCGCGTCGTTGGTCAAGAGGACGCGACCGCGCGAGTCGAGGATGATCACCGGCTGGTCGGACTGCCGTACCTGCCGGCTGATCTGGGCCAGCTGATCCTGCACGATCAGCGTGCGCACCGAGTGGAACTGCAGCACAACATCCTTGACCGTGTCGCCGATCAGGCGCGCGGCGCCGAGGTCGGCCGAGGTCCAGGGCTCGGAGGTGCCCTCGACCAGCTGATGCCATTGCGCGAACGACCGCCGCGGCGACAGGTCCGACGGATCGGCGCCGATCACCACGGGGCTGAACGGGTTGCCGCCCCAGGTGACGGTACGGATGCGCTCCGGTCGGAACCAGACCAGGTAATCACCGGGCGAGCTCGACAGCTTGGCTGCCAGGACGCCGCTCGCCACGGCGCGGAGGTGCGCGAACCGGGGCTCCTCGAGACCGAGCGAGGCGGTGGCGATCAATGGGCTCCCTTGCTTCCGGTCAAGCCAATGTCCAAGGTCGCGGAGCGGGCGTGTGCCGGGCACCTCACCGGCGGTCAGGATCTGTCCATCGTACAGCAAGGCGGCCCCGCCGGCCCCGAGCGGCTGCAGCAGCGCCTGGGTGCTGTCGAACAATGCGCTCCGCCAATCGCCGTCGCGCATGATCGCCTCCACCATGCGCCGCTCGAGGCGGCGCACGGACAGCTCGGCCTGCGCCTGCGCGAAGCTTTCGAGGGCGGCGATCCGGGTCGCGACCACCTCCGCCAGCAGCTCAGAGACGGCCCGGAGCTCATAGGAGACGAAACGCGGCTCGTAGTGGTGGCAGGCAATGAGGCCCCAGAGGCGGCCGCCGACCACCAGGGACGCGACCATCGTTGCCGCCACGCCCATGTTCTTGAGATACTGGACATGAATAGGCGACATGGTGCGCAAGAAGCAGAACGACATGTCCAGATCCCGGCCGGTGATCGGCGACAGGCGCGGGGTCAGGGGCTCGGGTACGGCTTGAACGTCGACCAGGACCCGAACACGATTGCGGATGTACAGGCGACGCGCCATCTGCGGAATGTCGGACGCGGGATAGCGGTTGCCGAGATAGGCCTCCAGGTCCGGCCGGCGGCGCTCCGCGAAGACCTCGCCGTGACCCTGGTCGTCGAACCGGTAGACCATCACCCGATCGTAGCCGGTCAGCGCCTCGAAGATGCGCGTGGTCTCGTTCGAGAGCTCGCGCAGCGAGGACGAGCCGAGAATCGTCTCGAGGGCATTCTCGATGTGCTGGTGCAGATCGATCGGCGGGCCGTCACGCTCGAGCTCGATCACCAGCCCGCCGCCGGGTGGCCGGTGGAGGAGACCATCGAAGGCGGCAGGTGGCTCGCCGACCTGGCAGCGCACCGCCACCGGAATGGCATGCAGCGGGTTGCCCAGATGCGGGCGGATGCGCGCCGACAGATCGCCAGGAAGTCCGTCGAGCGGCCGCTCCAGGATGTTGTCGCCGAGGTTCAGGAAGCGCGCGGCGTTGGCGCTCGTCTGGACCACGACGAGATCGGGCTCGCGGACAACGAGCAAGGCGCCGTGGGGCTGGATCGAGCCCGCAAGATGGATCTGCTCGCGCTCGCAGTTGGAGAGGTCCGCCTTCCCGAATGCCGGCGTCGTCTGGGAGCGTGAGGCCAGTCCGGGACTCTCGTCCATGAGGCTAGCCGGTAGTGGCGCCGTTCTGGAGGTTGCCGTCCAGGCCGTAGCGGCTGAGCTTCGCGTAGAGGCTCTGACGGCTTAGCCCCAGCAGGACGGCGGCGGCCGTCCGGTTCTCACCGGTCAGCTCGAGCGCGGCCTCGATATAGCGGCGCTCGACCGCGCCGACCGTGTCCTTGACCAGCTTCTGAAGCGGCGTCCGACCGATCTGGTCGGTACGCAGGTCCAGGGGCGGCGTCAGGCGGTCCTGGGCACTGGGTTGCGGCAGCCGCTGCCCAACGTCGCGCAGCAACAGCGCGATCGGGCCCGAGCCGCCTGCGGCTTGGCTCGTGGCCGAGATCTCGACCTCGGTCTCGCTGCCGAGGTCCCCCTGCAGCGTGGTCGAGAACAGGCGAACGCTGCCGTGCCGCCGGACGGCGGCGAGCAGCACCTTGAGGTCGGCACCCGGGCGGCCGAGCCAGCGGCGCAGGCTCTCGCCGATCACCGCCCCCTTGGCGCCGACCTGGGCGAGCGTGAGGAACGCCTCGTTTGCGTGCCGGATCACGCCGCTGCCGTCGACGACCAGGAAGGCATCCGGCAGGCGCTCGATCAGCTCGTTGACCGAGAGCGCATCGTCCTCGTCGCCTGCCTGCTTGACGCCGACCGGCACCAGCTGGAGCAGATAGACGGGTCCAGGCTCGGAGGTCATCGAGGAGGCGCGCGCCATCCAGGGCGTGCGCTCAGTCCCCAGATGGATCAGGATTGCGGGCGCTTTGCCCTGCTCGCGCACACGCAGCAGCATCGCCTGGAACGGGTCGCGCTCGCGCGGTGGCAGCTCGAGCAGGAACTCACGGCCAGCCGGCGCCAGGCCGAGCGCCCGGAGGGCCATCGGGTTGGCCTCGACGATGCGAAGATCGCCGGCGCGGAGCACCAGGACCGCCTCGTTTGAGGCGTCGAACAGAAGCCGGCAGCGGGTCTCGACCTCGCGCAGCTTCCAATAGTCGCGCTCCATCGCCTGCTGGGCCGCGATCAGGCGCGCCTGAAGCTCGGCGACCGCCTTCAGGCTCTTACCGACCGCAAGCAAGCCGTCCGTGCCGCCAAGCCGGACGGTCGTGTACTCGACCGGCAGCTCGAGGCCGCTCGGAAAGCGCTGGTTGATCTGGCGGAAGGCCGATACGCCGCTCGCGCGCACGTTATCCAGCAGGCGCTGGAGCTTGTCACCGGTGACAAGGTCGACGGTCTCGATCCAGGGGCGGCCGATCCAGGCGTCGGTCGGCTCCTCGGCCAACGCCTCCGAGAGGGTGACGTCCCGGATCACGCCTTCCAGATCCAGGTGGAGCGTAATGTCCGGTCGAGCGAGGCTCATGGCGACCATGGTTCTCTCACAAAGGGAGGTCGACGATCTGTCAGCTCGCGTGACCTCGCCACGGCGACTAGTGGTCCTTACATAGGCGCTGACAAGGCGATTGTCGCCCCCCGCGAACACCCTCCTGCCGTCGACGGAGCGTACAACGCTGCCGAGAAGTCAGGAAGGCGTATCCGGGACCGGCTGAGAAGCCTCCATGCCTCCCTTGAAGACACGGCTCGCGCCAATCGCCTCCGCGCCGACCGTCGTCGGATCCTCGACGCCGAACAGGCCGTCAGGGCTCTCGAACGGACGCATCGCCTGGCGGAGACGGGCGCGGTCGAGCGCATTCCTGACCGAGCGGGTGTTGGCGAAGCGCGGCTGGCGTGGGCGACGCTCGATATGGTCGCGGAACGCGAGCTCGGCCGTCTCGCTCAGAGGGCAGCTCTGCTGGGCCAGCATCAGCCTGCCGATCCAGGAGAGCTGTGCGCAGCGTGGCGCGAGCAGATAGCTGGTTCCGTGGGTTCTTCGAAGGTGGAGAGCGCATCGTAGCCTATCGCTCGATTGGTCAGGAGACGTTGAACGTCGTGGTGCAGTCTCACTCCGCCTCGTCGCTGGACAAGCTCGCGGAGCTCATCGACTGGCAGCCGATCGTAGCCTTGGTGGAGCCGCTCTATCCCGCGAGCAGGAGCGAGCCGGCTTGGCCGCCGCTGGCGATGTTCAAGGCGCTGTTGCTGGCGGCTTGGCATGATCTCTCCGACGTGAAGCTCGCCGAAGCGCTCGACGACCGCGCGTGCTTCCGCCGCTTTTGTGGCTTCTCGAGCAATGAGCCGCCCGCCGGGTTCTGATTGCGCGTCGATTGGATGGTCGTCTGTTTGAGACGATCACCGCCGACCTCAAGGCGCGCGCGATTACGGTGAAGACCGGCACGCTGGTCGACGCGATGATCGTTGCATCGGCCAGTGAGGCGGATGGTGACGGGACTGTCAGAGTTTCCGTGTGCGGGCCATGACGATGGGAAGGAAAGGACCCTCGCATGGCACGTCGCAAACCCACAAGCATTCCAGACGAGCTCTTGGATCAGCTCCTCGCCGGCCGTGATCCGCAAGCGGCCCTCGGGCGGGATGGCCTGATCGACGAGCTGAAGCGGGTGCTGGCCGAGCAGGCGCTGAACGCCGAGATGGACCACCATCTGGACCGCGAGCCCGCCCGAGGGCCGGGCCAACAGCCGCAATGGCTCTGGCCACAAGACATTGCTCACCGAGACGGGCAAGCTGCCGATCTCGGTGCCCCGTGACCGGATGTCGACCTTCGATCCGCAGCTCATCCGCCTCCTGGCGGATGATGGCGCCAAGGTTTGGCTCCGTGTCATGAACGAGCTCAAGAGCCGGGATGTCGAGGATCTCCTCATTGCCTTGGTCGACGGCCTGAAGGGCTTTCCCGACGCCGTCACCGCCGTGTTCCCCCAGGCCCAGGTCCAAACCTGCATCGTCCACCTGATCCGCAACGCGATCGACTTGTGCTGCGGGCTTACGCGGCCTTCGGCCACGATCCCTGCGCACCCTACAAGGACCGCAAGCCTGTCGCAGCGGCTCTCACGGCGATCTACCGAGCCCAGGACGCCGATGCCGGCGCTAAGGCCCCAGAAGCCTTCGCCGCCGGCGAATGGGCAGTTAAGTACCCGCCAATCGTCATGGCGTGGCGGCGTCACTGGCCCGCGGTGATCCCGTTCTTCGCCTTTCCCACCGACGTCCGCCGGATCATCTACACCACGAACGCCATCGAGGCCTTGAACGCCAAGCTGCGCCGCGCGGTCCGCACGCGCGGTCACTTCCCGAGCGACGAGGCCGCGTTGAAGCTCCTGTCTCTCGTCTTGAACCTGGCCGAGAGAGAGTGGGAAACGCCACCCAAGGAATGGGCCCGGCCAGCTCCGCTGACATCACTTCGTGGGATCGGGCCTCCGGCCCGATGGCCAAGGCGCAGCTCGCGATCCTCTTTGAAGAGCGCTTCCAAGCCGCCTGAGCCGTCAATGATCAACCCATGGCCCGCACTCGGAAATTCTGACAGTCCCTGTCCGAGCGCCTCCACCGAACGCTCCTCGACGAGCACCTGCGCGAGCAGGGCCGCACTGTCTAGCACGAGACAGTCGAGGAGACGCAGAGCGCGCTATGACGCCTACCTCTTAGGCTACAATCGAGACCGACCGCATCAGGAGCAAGGGATGAGAAGACGCCTCCCCCTTCAGGCCCTCAAA
The DNA here is from genome assembly GCA_963735065.1 of uncultured Alphaproteobacteria bacterium. Taxonomy (GTDB): domain Bacteria; phylum Pseudomonadota; class Alphaproteobacteria; order Geminicoccales; family Geminicoccaceae; genus CAVTJL01. Next base: position 1,345,722 of record CAVTJL010000004.1, read on the forward strand.
AGAGCCCTCCCCCCGGCAGACGCGCGGAAGGGAGACCGAGCCACGGACCATCGCCACCTAAACCCAACCATCCCGCGAGGAGCGAGCACCGTCAGGTCCATACCATCTCTGTACAAACGGCAACGCTGCCGCACCAACACCCCCTCCCCTTCATGCCCAGCGTCCGAAGGGCAATCACGCCGCGGCTGAAACCACAGCCCGGATAGGCCAATCCCTCGCAGCCTTGGTGACAGACGCCGTCGCGCCAGCTTCTCGAGCGGATTCTCCGACGTCACCCTGCGTGCGCCCTGCGGAATCCCGGCTCCCGCCCTGCCCCCCGGTCCGGATTGCTCCAGATAGCAAGACAGGAAGATTAAGCGGAGGGAAACGGAACTCAAACAAGGCCGTGACTAGCCATCCGCCCTTGCGCCGAAGCGACCGTCCAACAACCGACAATTAGGCGCAAAAGCCCGACCTTGGTGCGCTCACACGAGGGGGTTGTATCGCACAGCACCGCACCGACGCTTCACATCTAAGTGATATTGTCGCATATCGGCAGGCCCGTGCTTCGCACGGGCTGGAGTTCCAGATAATCCCACGTCCGAAGAACAACCTGCGTACGATTGGTGGCACGCAGCTTCTTCATGATGTTACGAACATGGACCTTCACCGTAGCCTCGGACATCCCTAATTCATACGCGATAAGCTTATTTGCCATTCCTCTGCGGAGGCACTTGAGGATTTGTGTCTCCCGGGCAGTGAAGCGATACGTCTCACAAGGGGTCAATGTTGTATTCACGGCTTGCTGCGACGACTGATGCGACGCTGCCGCCGGAGCGTAGACGCCCCCGGCGCAAACAAGCCGGAGGGCCTCAATGGCAATACCGGCGCGCAGGGACGTTGGCACATAGCCGCGGGCGCCGACACCCAGAGTCTCGGCTACGGCCACCGGGTGCGCCTCATCCGCGAGCACCGCCAATGGTGCATTATTGCCTATGTTACACAGCTTTCTTAGGTTCTCTATGACTTCCGAGCTTCTTATGGGATTGTCCTCGATATGATAGAGGTACAGAGTGTAGATTACACCACTCTTTCCAGCATTTGCGGCATCAAGCGCGCTCTCAAAGGAGTCGATGGCAAAGTCAGGAAAGCCAGTCTTTAGCCAAAGGGCGATACAATCTCGCATTAACCTGTTGCGATCAATGTAGGCGATACGTAGCTCTGGCGTCATTTCCTCTGCGGACGAGGGCGCATCGACGTCGTTTGTGCCTGTCGTGGGACGTTTCTCTGCGAAACCCGTCACCCAACGTCTCCCGTCAACTCTCTGCGTTACCTACAGAGAGAATCATTAGAGGGAAATAAAGCAATTACTCCTCAACTCCAACTTTAGAATACCATCCTTAAACATGACTTCCAACTCATCGATTCACTGGAACGGTGATAACCTAAATAGATCACGCTGCCTACACTATATACATAGTACGAAAGCCGACACGAGAAACAATCAGTAATACTTCACAAATATCTATGACCGTATCAATCGATCGGATGCGTGGAAGAATGCGCGGGCACCTCGATCGAAGCGACCAACTAATGTGGCCACCGATCCACACCGGCGCCAATACGTTTTTCCTCTTGCTTTGACGGACAATGCTTCATCCGTTCTTCGGTACGAAGCGCACCGACTTGACCCGTAGGGAGCCGTGACGATGCGACTTCCGTCAGCAGTCGAGCTTCTTTGCGTCCGATACGGGGGTTATGCCAATCACGCGCTCCGGATACTCTTTCTTTCTAACATGGAGTGTACGCACCAACGAAGCAATGTGAAGAGGAAAAAAAGCGAGGAGGAAGGAAACTGAAGGTTTATGGCGCGCTATCGCCCAGAGATTCATGGGAGGATTATAATATTCCCGCCGAGCGCCGACCAAGAGAACTATTGCTTGGATGCCAAGGAAGCGAAGTCACGCGACCTGTTTGGTCTTCTTCGCTTGTGGGGAGCGCGGTTCGGGTTGCGGACGGGAAGGAGCTGAGGCACTGTGGTTCGCTTCGGGCGCTTTGCCAGGGTGTCTGGGCTTTGAGGATGCTGGGGAGGTCTCGCATGGCGGCGGTGATGCCACGTCGGCGGAGGCGCTGGCGACCGGGCGGCCGGTGTAGCCGCGATCGGCGAGCGGGGCCTGCGGACGACGGCGTGGCCGGCCGGCCTCCGATCGCTTGGCCGCGCCCGCCGCCGTCAGGGGCTCGAACGCGGTCTGCTCGTGACGCTCGCCGGCAGTCAGGACAAAGCCGATGGGCCGCCCGCCCCGCTCGCAGCACAGATGGAGCTTCGAGTCCTTAGAGCCGAATCCATGATCGGCAGCAGCCGATCATCCGTCGGCGCAGCTACGGCTGTCAGGAGATGGCCGAGGGGGCGGCGGCCGAACTGGGGCGGCTTCCCGATGAGGAGGTGAGGCCAGGTCGTGCCGACGCCTGACACGGAGACCAGGAGACCCTCGGTAGAGCGCCAAGCCGGGTCGTCGCGGACAAGCGCTTCCAAGGGCGGTCTCGGTCCCGGCCGGCGCGTTCTGGAGCCAGCCGGAATGCGAGTCCACCCGCTGGGCGAGGCGCGGGTCGTTGAGCTGGCGGCGCCGCTGCCTCTCGCTGCCCATCATCTCGACGATCTGCCGCTGTCGCGCGACGCGCGCCCGGCCGCCGGGAGGCCTGATCCGGCAGCGATCTCGTTCGGGCCTACCTCGATCGCATCGCTGCGCTTCCCCGCCTCGATGTTGCGATCGCTCCAGCCGGATCGTAAAGGGCAGCTGCAGGGCCGCGCCAAGAGAGCCGGCTCGGTCTATTCTGGTAGAAGCTTAAGGCGGCTCGTGGAGCCAACGCAGCCTAGGTACACCGAAAGTGGCATAGCCCGAAAGTAGAGAACCTATACTTCTGTAGTCCTTGAGCGCCCTACCGTGGATGGGGGAACCTGACGTTCGGGGCAAGCGGCTCAACTACCCCTTCGCCTGCAACCTGGGCGAACTGGTAGGTAGGGGAACGCGGCGAGGACGGAGGGCGCGCGATGAGTAGATTCAACGTAGCATTGATTGGGACCAGCACGCTCTTCAGGCAGGGGTTGCGGCACCTGCTCGACCGAAACCAGTTCAGCGTCGTCAGTGAATGGCGCGACTTGTCCGAGTTCGGTCTATCACTGGAAGAGGCGGCTAGCCCTGATCTTGTGGTCGTGGATCTTACACTTGTTCGTGAGCGGGATATCGGGGACATGGAGCGCCTTCGCTCCCAGCATAAGGATATGAAGGTCGTCGTTCTCGCGAACGAGGTACGCCGCCCGGACATGGATCGACTGCTGCAGGCCGGTGCCGATGGGTATCTATCCGATGATATATCCGCTGCGGCAATTCCGCTTTGCCTGCTGCTGGTAATGGAAGGTCACAAGGTGATCCCGAGCGGACAGGAAACTCCGATAAGGCTCGGGCGCCCGGATACGGTCGACAACCGATTGCCTGAGACCAATCGGAAGCTGAGCGAGCGTGAGTCCGAGATTCTCAGATGCTTGCTCGAGGGCTGCAGCAATAAGCATATTGGACGCATACTAAACATCTCGGAAGGCACAGTCAAAGTACATATGAAGAGTCTCATGAAGAAAATAGCGGCCGGCAATCGTACGCAGGCAGCTCTCTGGGCATACAATAACGGTTTTGACGCCCGCCCGGTAGGATCACGACCGTTCGACGACGCGACCCATCCGCGTGCTGCATATTCTTAGTCTGTGCCGCCACTTGGCAGCAGGACAGGTAGGTTGCGCGAGCCTTCATGGCTTGAAGCGCTTCCTGGCCATGAGGCGCGTCGCTGCAGGCCCGAGGAGTGGCAGCACCGCTGGTGCTGCCTCATCGAAGGGCCATGGAGGATGATGTAATGGCCAAGGAGATGAGACGTTGGCCGATGCTCGAGGGTGGTGGGCTCGCGCCGCGCGAGCCCAGGCGCCTCGAGATCCCGACGATGGCCGATACCGGTGAGGTTGATCTCCGCGGTTTCTTCCGCACGATCTCTCGGCACAAGCTGACGCTGGTCCTGATGATAGCCACAACGCTGGGCGGCGGCCTCTATTGGGTCACGCATGCCACGCCCCGCTACAGCGCGGATGCTTTGATCGTCATCGAGAGCAGGCCTTCCAGCATTGTCAAGGTCGACCAGGCGGTGCAAGACGTCAGCGGCGATCTGGCAATGGTCAACACGGAAGTGGCGGTCCTCCAGTCTCGCGGCCTCGCCACCAGGGTGATCGATGATCTCGGGCTCGCGGACGATCCAGAGTTCGCGCCGAGGGTACTTCGCGGCGGCCTCATAGAGAGGCTCAAGCCTGCGGCTCTCCTGGCCTTCGTCCTCGACGCATGGCTGAAGCTACAAGCGCTTGTCGGGAACGCGATCGGCGGGAATGCCTCAGCGGGCCTGAACAAGCTCGAGGCGAGCGAGGAGCCGGCGGCGTCCGAAGCCGAGCAGGCGCGGGCCCGGGCAGCACTGCTCGACCGGTTCCTCAGTGATCTCCGCGTCGAGCCTGAGGATGCCAACTCGCGTCTCGTTCACATCGCTTTCACCTCCATCGATCCGGCAAAGGCGGCGCGGATCACCAACAAGGTGGTCGAGACGTATATCGCGAGCCAGCTTGAGACGAAGACGGAAGGCGCGCGCCGCGCCGCCAACTGGCTCCAGGCCCGGCTGACCGAGCTCGGGGGGACCGTGCAGTCCCTCGAGCAGAGCCTCCAGCGGCAGCGCACCGACAGCGGGCTCGCCGAGAATGACGGTACCAACATTGCCAGCCAGAGGCTCGCCCAGCTGAACATGCAGCTGGTGGCCGCTCAGGCGAACTCGGCCAGCACACTCGCCCGCTATCAGCAGGTCCGCGCCATCCTTGAGAGCGGCGGCAATGTCGAAGCGCTGCCCTCGGTCATCGGCTCCACGACGATCCAGGCGCTGCGGGCGAGGCGTTCGGCGCTGGAGAGCCAGCTGTCGCAGCTCACCACGTCCTTGGGGGACCGGCATCCGCAGGTGATCTCCATGCGCGCCGACCTCTCGGAGGTTGAGCGGGAGCTGGGTCGGGAGATCAACACCGTTCTGTTGGGCCTCCAGAATGAGGTCGACGCCGCCAATCGCCACGAGGCAGTGCTTCGCCAGGAGCTCGCCGACGCGGCCGCGGAGATGGTCCGGCTTAACAAGGCGGAGGCATCGGTCGGGCAGGCGAGGCAGCGCCTGCAGGCCAACCGCGACCTCTACCAGAACCTTCTCAAGCGCTACACCGAGGCCGTGGCGCTCCGAGACAACCAGCAGCCCGACGCGCGGGTCATTTCAGCGGCACAGATCCCCCTGCTGCCGTCCTATCCAAACGTGCTGAAGGTGATGGCGCTGTCGCTGATCGGCGGGATATCGCTCGCCGTTCTCGTGGTCATTGTCAGCGAGCGCCTGCGCCAGAAGCTCTCCACGGTTGAGGACGTCGAGCATCACGTGGGCGTTCAGGTGATCGGTGCGGTCCCGGACTTCCCGCGCCTGCGGCGGCTCACCTCGGCTCCCGGCGACTATATGCAGCGCGAGCCCCTGTCCGAGTTCGGCACCGCGTTTCAGCGGATTCGGGCGCTGCTGGCCCTGGGCAATAACCGTAAGATGCCGGAGGTGGTCCTCGTAACCTCGCCCGCGGCCGGCGAAGGAAAGACGACCGTCGCCGTGTGCCTGGCTGTCGCCAGCGTCTCGTCGGGGCAGCGGGTCCTGCTCGTCGACTGCGACTTCGGCCGGCCACAGATCCACCGTATGGCGTCGTTCAAGAACGACAAGGGGCTGAGCGATCTCCTCAAGGGGACGGCGACGGTCGAGGAGGCGGTGACCCAGGCAACCGACTACGACTTCTCGATCCTGACGGCAGGCCGGTCCCAGGACGGCGCTATCGATGTGCTCAACTCAGGCCGCATGGAGGAGCTGCTGGGTCGGCTCAGACGGACCTACGATCTGATCATCATCAATTCGACCTCGGTCATTGAGGCTTCGAATGCGCTGATCCTCGCGGGTCTTGCTGACAGGACGATCCTCGTGAGCCGCCGCGAATGGACGACCCGGCGCAATGCCATCTATGCTGCCAATCAGCTGTACCTCTATGGCGCCGACATTGCAGGTGTCGTGTTCAACCGGTCAGGCGCCACGGGAAATCCTCTGGCGTAGCATGCGCTGGGGCGCGTGCGTGAGGCCAGGCGCCCGTCGATTGCGCCGAACCGCAGTCACCGCGCCGGTGCCGGCAGCGACATGCCGGCCGTTGCGGCTCGCGCAGTTCCGGTTGGCCTCGGCGGTCCGCTGGCTCGGCGTTGCCCTGCTGAGCGTCAGTGTCGGATGCTCCGCGGCAACTCCGAGTGACGTCACGGTTGTCCTCGTGCCGGGCCAGGACATTCAAGCCGCCGTCACAAGCGCGCCCGAGGGCGCGCTCTTCGTTCTTGAGCCGGGCCTCTATCGCCAGCAGAGCATTTATCCCAAGAGCGGCCAGCGATTTTTGGGGCGCGGTGCTGTCGTCCTGAGCGGGGCCATGCAGCTCGGCGCCTGGCGGCAGACCTCTGGATTCTGGGAGACCGACGCTCTGCCTGAGCCGCTACGCTTCCATGGCACCTGCGAGAGCGGTCATGAGCTTTGTAGCCGCCGGGAGGATCTCTTCCTCGACGGTCGGCTCTACGAGCGCGCGCCGTCTCTCCGCCACCTTGGGCCGGGGCGATGGTATTCCGAAGGCCGGAGGGCCTACTTGGCCGACGACCCTACCGGTCGCACCGTGGAGCTCGGCGTCACGCCATTGGCTTTCGGCGGAGACGCAGAGGATGTCATCATCGAGCGCCTGACGATCGAGAGATACGCCTCAGACGCGCAGCAGGGCGCCATTCAACTCGCGCGCGCCCGAGGCTGGCGGCTCATCGATGTCACGGCGCGCTGGAACCACGGAGTGGGACTCGTGCTCGGGCCGGCGACGTATGTCCTCGGAGGCTCTTTCAGCCACAACGGCCAGTTGGGTATCGGTGGCTCGGGCGACGGATCCATGATCGACGGGGCAGAGATCTCCTACAACAACTACGCGGGCTATGATCCCAAATGGGAGGCAGGTGGCACGAAGTTCTGGAGGACCAAGGACCTCGTCGTGCGGCAGACCTGCGTCCACGACAACGCCGGGCCTGGCCTATGGGCTGACGGCGATAATATCGGCACGCTTTATGATGGGAACATGGTATTCCTGAATGAAAATGAGGGAATAAAGCACGAAATCTCCTATGATGCCATAATCCGGAACAATCTCGTGTCACAGAACGGCGTGGGCGGCTTCGACATCTGGCTATGGGGCAGCCAGATTCTCGTGCAGAACAGCAGCAACGTTAAAGTCTACGACAATCGCGTCGAGGTCGCTCCAGGCTTCGGGAACGGCATCGGCATCATCGAGCAGGCCCGAGGCAACGGCATGTATGGCCCACGAGACGCCGTCGATAATTCCGTCCACGACAACACCATCGTCCACCTCGGCCGTCATGGGTTGAGCGGTGTGGTAGCCGATACTGGCGACCCGGCGTTTTGGCCCAGGGCGAGGAACAGGTTTGACCGCGACATCTACATCGTCCCAGACGGAACGTACGAGCACTGGACCTTCCAGGGCCGTCGGCAGGCCTGGGCCGGCCTCGCGGCTCTGGAGCAGGAGCGCCAGGGCAGCCTGATCGTCGAACAGCGCGCGCCGCGCGAGCTCTCATGCAGCCGATAACGCCGGCAGTCCGCAGCTCAGCTTCAAGCGGTAAGATCGTAGCGGCGCAGACCCATCTGCTGCGCGGCGACGCGTAAGACGAAGCGCGGATTGTTCCTGATATAGCGGCCAGCGAGGCGTCGCGGCTCGGTCGCGAGGCGGAACAGCCATTCGAGCCCTGAGGCCTGCAACCAGCGCGGGGCTTGGCGCTTGAGCCCGGCGTGGAAATCGAAGGCAGCACCCACGCCTACCATGACAGGTGCCTCGAGCCTGCCGCAGTGCTGGGCCATCCAGTATTCCTGCTTGGGGGTGCTCAGGCCGACCCAGACGATGTCCGCCCGAGACGCGTTGATCCTGTCGATGAGCGCCTCGTCCTCGGCGGACGTCAGCGGACGGAAGGGCGGCGTGAAGGTCCCAGCGACCGGGAGCCCCGGGAATCGCTGGCAGAGGCGCGCGGCCAGCTTCTCGGCGACACCCTCGCCGCCGCCATAGAAGAAGTGGCGGTAACCCTTTTCCAGAGACAGCTTCGCTGTCTCGAGCAGAAGGTCGGGTCCGTAGACCCGTTTCACATGTGCTAGTCCAGCGAGATGAGCCAGCCAGACGAGCGGCATGCCGTCCGGGGTCACCAACCCGGCGAGATTGTGGATCTCCTTAAGATTTCGCGTCCGTCTGGCTCTCCATGACACCGTGGACGCCGGTGATACAGACATAGTTGGGTGTCCCTCGCTCGATCCAGCTCTCGATCGCCGAGAGGGCATCTGACATGGAGATCGCGCTCACGCCGACGCCCAGCACATTGAAACGCTCGGTCACTGCAGTGTCTCCCCTCTCATCCGCGCGCTGGCAGCCCCGTAAATGCCCAAAAGGCGCTCGTGGCAGACCTCCGCCGTGTAGTGCCGCTCGAATTCCTGTCGGGCGGCCACCCGCATGCGCGCATAGGCCTCGGGCGACTCCAGGAGCCAACGGACCTGGCGAACCAGATCCGTCGGATCGTTGGGTGCGAACAGCAATCCCGTGCGCCGATGGTCGACGATGGCTCGCATGCTGCCGAGGTTTGAGCCCACCACAGGTGTGCCCTTGGCGAAGGCCTCGAGCTGGGTGCGGTTGAAGGTCTCGTACCATTCCGAGGGGACGACCACGAGCTTGGCGCGCTCGATGAGCCCCAGGACCTCGGTCACAGGCCGCCAGCCCAGCCACTCGATCGTCGGATGCCGTGCTGCGGCCTGGGCCACCCGGTCCGCCTCCGGACCGTCGCCCAGGATCTTCAGTGGCAGCTCACCGGCGAGCCGGTCCCAGGCCGCGAGCAGCGTGCCGATACCCTTCTCGGGCGTGAGCCTACCGGCAAAAAGAGCATAGCCGCCGCCTCCGTCGCCTGGCTTCGGGTCGGACGGCAGGAAGTTCGGGCTGACATGAACCTTGTCGGCGGCAAGCCCGCACTCGATGAACTTCGTCCGGACGAACGCGTTGAGCGCGACATAGGCGTCGACCTGGCGATCCCAGGTGCGCATGGCGCGGTGTGCCATGAGCATGGCAGCGACGACCGCGCTTCCTGCCCGGCTTCCACGGTAACATCCGTGCAGCACCCCTGGCCAGGGCACCCAACTGCCGACGCAGTCCTCGCAGATCTTCCCGCCGCGGAAGAGGATGCTGGACGGGCAGACCATACGAAAGTTGCGGAGCGTCTGGACGACGGGCACGCCTTCGGCACGGCAGGCGTAGTAGGCAGCCGGCGAGACCAGCGGGAACGTGTTCTCGAAGTGCGCGACGTCCGGCCTTGTCTTTTGGATAAGCCGCTGCAGATCGGCGCGGAGGGCACCATTCCAGACGCACTTCGCCGCTGCGGCCAGCCTGCCGATGTCCGCAATGACGTCGTTCCGCACGGTATAGCGGATCACCTCGTGCCCATGCTTCTCGAGCATGGTGCCGGTGGCGGCGAAGCTCTGATCCTCACCGCCCGGCAGCATATAGAAGTTGTGGACGTGCAGGACGCGCATCCAGCCCTCCACATTGCCTCAATCTGAAGCAATTCTCAGCTCTCCGGGACAAGCCCCTCTTCTGCCAGCCGGGACGACCGGTCAGGCCATTGCACGCCTTCGCGCCAAGGCCATCAGGGTCCAGCCGAGGCCGACGGAACTCGAGGCAACTCACCACCCATTGGCGCAACGGGCCCGCGGATCCGACCCGTCTGTCGGGCTTGTCCACCGAGACAGCAGCTGCGACCCGACCGGGCCGAGTGGCTCTTCTCAGGCCTGTCAAGCGCCTCAGCCCGCGACCGAACTTGGGCGTAACCGAGAAAAGTTCCAGCACCTCGAACTCGGGCTCGAGGAGCCCTCGCAGCTCTCGCCGATCGACCCACCGACGAAGCTGCCCTGGTGCCGGCGGGGGCAAGTGGTTGAGATGCTCGAGAACGAATCGGTTTTGCGTAGCCATCATCAGATACCCACCAGGTCGGAGATGGCTGGCAACCTTTCCGACGAACGCACGCTGGTCGGCCACATGCGAAAGAACCTCAAGGCTCACGGCTACGTCGAAGGCACATTCGCCAAAATCGAGGGCCATGAAATCACCGGGGACAAAGCTAACTTCCGGCGTACGATGCCGCGCCCGAGCAAGCACCTCGTCCGAGAGATCGATGCCCGTCACGCGGCCGAATAGCCTCAACTGCGAGCAGAGCCAGCCTGTTCCGCAGCCAATGTCGACGATGTCCAGATCCTTCCGGCCCAGCGAGGTCAGCCATCCACGAACGACTTGAGACTGCCTCGTCGAGACCTCCTCGACGCCCTCCTCTCGATGGGATCCATTCCAGTCATTCCAGAACCTTCGCTGCAGGGCGATAGGGGCGAGCAAAACCATCGCTTGGCCTCGGGAGCAGAGGTACGCTCGGGCAAGGATAGCGGGCCCCCGACAGCACGGCACTTCGCCTGAAAGGCGTATGCGGGTCCGCCTTCCGCCGCCTCGCGCAGAAATCGTCGTTCTGACCCTAAGTGCCAGCGGGGTAAGGTTGTGCTGCGCGCCTTCCATCCGCGGCTGGCAGGGGTGGGCGCGCGAAATGCTCGTGCCCCTCTTCCCTCGCCTGCAACGCCGGCCCCATGCTCATGCCTACCAGGAGGTAAAAAGGAATGGCCTTGTATGGCGTCTCGAAACTCGCTTCGACGAAGGCCATCGATATGCCCATGAACCACCAGACCACGCCGGCCGGCTGACCGCTGAGTTTGTAGGCTTTCCACAGTAGCCGCAGAACCGCGAGCTGCATAATACTGAACAATAGGACACCAACCCATCCTGTGTAGCCGAGCGCATAGTAGAAAACACTATGCGGCGTGCGAATTTCCTCCGCTTGGCCAGCTCGGACATCGGCCGGCGCCAACGCGAACAGGTCGAAGCCGTAGCCGTGCCCGAACGCCTCGACTAACGTCGAAGACTGCACCGACAGCCAGATCTGCTTCCACCATTTCTGGCGCCACTCCACGGTGTTGGCGGAATGCTGAGCGGTCGGGCTCAGCTGTTTTGCAAGATCGAGATCAATTGGAGCTATGACACGGCTCAACGTCTCGTCGAGGGATACTTCGCTGCTCCGGCCCACCCCCAGCCGGAGATCGGCGAGGTCCATCACCCCGACCACTAAAAGGCCGGCCAACCCCATGGCGGCAACTCGGCCGAGCCTACCAGTAAGGAGACCCCAGACAACCATGCCCAGAGCCAAGCCCAGCCAGGTGGCTCGGGCCTGCATTGCAGCCGTCACGGCGATATTGAGAGCCAAGACCGGCCAAACCGGCCGCAGGTCGCGCTCGAAGCACATTAAGCCGAGAATGGCTACAGCACCCCCCGCCGGCAATCCGAAGAGCGGCACCTCGGAGCCGGGGATGTGCATGCCGACGTTCCTCAGCGCTACGATCCAGACCAAGCCGTAGATGCCATGCACCCAGGCCACGGTATGCACTAGCTTCCGTAGGAACGAAGGAGCTCGAAGCCCGATCCAGATTCCAAGAAACAGGTATAATGTGTAGTAGTTGAAAATAAAATACTTGAGCGCGTCAACCACCGGATCACCGGCAAGGATGCCGCGTCCCAGCTCACCGATGCCGTACAGCACGAAGAGAAGGAGGCTGATACCGAGCGCGTTCAAGGGCGAGTTGCGCAACACCGCGGTGGCCCAGGTGCCGAGGACGACACGCGGCTTGAGCACAACGAACAGGGCCAGTGCGACCTCGCCGATAAAGAGCGGCTGCACTCCGACATAGGCGAACGATCGCGTCATGCAGAGGTAGCCGATGACAAGAAGACCGGCCAGCTTCGGCCAAACTACCATGGCTGTATCTTGCTTAGGAGGGCGGCAACGCCGATGTCGTCGGATCGCGCTCTCTCGTCGCTCGTGAGGGACGCCGTGCGTGGTGGGCGCGTACAAAGGGTAAGGCGCGACGGGGCCATTGCTGTATCAGCTCAGCAGGCGCCCCGGCCGCCGAGCACCGCGCCGACGGTGCGAAACAGGATGAAGAAGTCCATCCATATCGACCAGTTACGAATGTAGAAGGTGTCGAGCGCGCGCTGCACGTCGAGATCGCCTTCGCTGCGGGCGGAGATCTGCCAGAGGCCGGTGATCCCCGGTGTCACGCTGCTGCGCATCCTCTGAAAATCGCTGTCGAAGCGGCTAAGATGATATTGGGGGAACGGGCGCGGCCCGACGAGGCTCATCTCGCCGCGCACCACGTTGAGGATCTGGGGGAGCTCGTCGAGGCTCGTCCGACGCAGAAAGCTACCAACGCGCCGCAGCACACGTGGATCATGGGCGAGCTTGCAGTGGCGATCCCATTCCTCGCGCGCGGCCGGGTTCTCGGCCAGGTGCCGCTCGAGCATGGCCTCGGCGTCGACATGCATCGTCCGAAGCTTCCAGACCTTGATCGGCCGTCCGTCCTTGCCTGCCCTGGTCTGGCTGTAGAAGGGCGAGCCGTTGCTCTCGATCATGATCCAGAGCGCCAGGCCCATGATGATCGGCGTGCACAGGACGAGAAGCGGCACCGCGAGCACGTAGTCGAGGGTGAATTTGAGTAGCCGGTTGCGCCGCAACAGGAGGTTGCGGCGCATCTGTAGCCCGATCATGCCGCTGAGATCCCGCGCCCCGACCCACAAGCTCGGCAGGTCGCGCAGATTTGGCACGATGATGATCTCGCGATAGCCAAGCCGCATCGCAACGGCGCCGACCGTCTCATGGGTCTCTCTGGGCGTCGTGACGATCGCCGTATGGATGCGATCGCTGTACCTTGCGCTGTCGGCTATCGAGCCGAGCAGGGGGATATCCGGCTGCCCGACGCCGGGCTCGGGGTTGTCGTCCTCGAAGAAGGCAACAGGGCGGAGCCCCAGCTCTGGCGTCTGCCGGAGCACGCGGACGACCTCCTGGCCGACTGGGCCGGCGCCGATCACGACGGCGGGCAGACCCCAAAGCTCAAAGCGTATGAGGACGCTCCTGACGAGGTCCTCGGCCAACAAAGGCAGCACGATCATCAAGAGGAAGGTCGCGGCGATGGCTCCCACCGGCCAATGCGCCACCCCCGCCGCGTAAGCCGACGCCACCAGAAGGAAGAAGAGAACGCAGGTCGCTTTGATGCGTCGCGGAAACCGCTCGATCGGTGCCCGGCCGTGGACCGAATAGACGTCAAGGAGGTAATAGCCGATCGGCATGGTCAAGGCGCCGAGGGACAGGAGAGGATCAACCCCCCGGACCGCCAGGCCGGCACCACCCAGCGCCGCATACAGGGCCGTGCCGAGATGAAGGGCGGCCAGGGCGGCGAGCGCGTCCGCCGCCATCAGCGCGGGCAAGATCACGATGGGACCCGAAAGGCGGAGATCGCTGAGGGTGGCACTGGCAGAGACGCGGGCGCGTCCACCCAGCAGCCCCACCACCACGCGGTCCCGGGCGGTTGAGATGGCCGGATCGTTGGCAGGCGGCATGGCGGTGGTCCAAGCGGTCAGGCAGCAACGCCTGCGGGATGACGGATCGTCGGCTGCCGCTGGGTCACGTGACGGGTAGCGATGCGGCCTTCGACCCGCGTCAGCTGTTGAGCGATCCAGGCGTAAGTCGGGGCCAAGCCTTGCGGCAGCGAGATCTGCGGTTCCCAGCCCAGCACCTGACGCAGCAGGGCATTGTCGCTGTTCCGTCCGCGCACGCCTTGCGGCTTCGACGGATCGTGGCGGATCTGGACCTGCTTCCCGGCGACGTCGGCCACGATCCCCACCAGCTCGTCGACGGTGACCATGACATCGGTGCCGAGATTGAGCGGCATCCGGTGGTCCGATGCCATGATCCGGCGCAGCCCCTCGACACAATCGTCGATATACATGAAGGACCGCGTCTGCTTGCCGTCGCCCCAGATCTCGATCTCGCTTCCCGGAGCCGCGAGGGCGATCTTGCGGCAGATCGCTGCCGGCGCCTTCTCCCGGCCACCATCGTAGCTGCCGAGCGGGCCATAGACGTTGTGGAACCGTACGGCACGGGTCTCGAGCCCGTGGTCCTCCGCGTAGTATTGGCAGAGCTTCTCCGTATAGAGCTTCTCGAGCCCATAGCCGGCCTCGGGATCGGCCGGCCACGCGTCATCCTCGCGGAGCGGCCGGACATCGGGGCTCTTTTGGAGATACTGCGGATAGACGCAGGCGGAGGAGGAGAACAGGAGGCGCTGCACGCCGTTGAGCCGGGCCGACTCGAGCATGTGGGTGTTGATGAGGGTGTTGTTGCGCGCAATCAGAGCGTGGTTCGTCGTGATGTAGCCGATGCCACCCATGTCGGCCGCGAGATGGTAGACTTGCTCGACGCCGCGCGTCGCGATCAGGCAGTTGTCGAGCTGCCTGAGGTCGAGGATCTCAAACTCTTGCGCCGCCGACTTTGCGTACTCCGGCGGCTTGAGGTCTACGCCGCGCACCCAGTAGCCCTTGGCGACAAGGCAACTCACGAGATGATGGCCTATAAAGCCACCGGCTCCAGTCACCAGCACTCTCTGTGTCATCCGGACCCCCTTCCCCAACAGCTCAGTCGCAGAGCTTGGAGCCTAGCGTCGGAACGAAATCCGTGTGGGTCTCAGGCGAGGGAGACGGCAGGAAAATAAGGGATAGGCTCCACTACCCCGACGAGACAGAGGCAGGACCAGCGCAGCAAGCATGGCGCCCGCATTCCGACGCGCGGATCGCCAAAAACCTTCGCTTGTGCCTCCGGTGTGCCGGTCCATGGTTCTGCGGCACCGCGTCTCGCTTATGGTGCCAGCAGTATCCGGCCGGGCTGGCGGGCTCGGACTTCCGCTTCGGTCCGGGAGCGGCTCCGCCCGATGATCGAGGTCTGGTTGTCAGTGTGCTTGAACGCGATGAGCGTGCCGCGGAGTGGATGGCCTTGGATCGGTGACAGCGGTCAGAGTGGCGGACAGCTTGAGCTCGGCGGGCACCCATGGGGCCGCTGGCTGGGCGGAGGGCGGCCCGGCAGGGCAAAGTGAACGCCGCTCGGCCTTCGAGCCAGACGAAGCCGAGCAGATTGTAGGCGCGGTTGGCCAGGCCGAGCTTGGTCGTGACGCGAGCCAAGCCAACCGTGCGGACGACCAGGCGCAGGCGCTGCTTCTGGCAGGCAAAGACATGCTCGACCGTAGCCCGGACCTTGTGGCATCGATAATCTGGCCGCCCACCGTCAGGAGAGCCTTGTCCTGGAGCGCCGCGTCGAACCGGGCGAACAGCCGCTCGATCGCTCCGGCGCGGGTTCCATCTGCGTCCGGTCAAGCGCTTCACCAAGGCCGAGCTCGAGCGCTGGGCCAGGGACGGCCTCGTGCTCGGCAACGTCAAGGCTGCCATCACCGGCACCTGCCGTGCCTGCCGTCGGCGGCACGCCCACCGCTACCTCGCAGCCTACGAATACCGCTTCAACCGCCGCACCGACATGCCGGCCATGGTCCCCAGGCTGGCCTGGGCCGCCCTCCACCTGCCGCCCACACCCTACCGCACCATCATCACGGCGGAGGCTCGTGGGTAATCAGGAAGGTTTTTCGAGGTGTCCTACATGACCTCAGCGACTTGATCTGCGCCCGTCTGCTCCTGATGAGCTTTCCAGGCTAGGAGGCCCACAGCTTGCGCGCAGTCCTATCCGGACCGTGACCGAGCGGGAAGCTCGCTGGCTCCCGTTCGTCCAGAAAATCGGGCCAGCTCCTGTCCTTGTCGGAGATGACGCTCACCGGCAGCGGCCAATCGATGGCAAAGGCCGGGTCGTCATAGCGCACGCCGGTGGCGGCCGAAGGTGCATAGAAGGCAGAGATCAGATAGGCCACCTCGCAGTTGTCGCAGAGCGTCTGAAAGCCATGGGCGAAGCGATCGGGAATGTAGAGCTGGCGACGGTTCGTCTCGCTAAGCTCAAAGCCCTGCCAGTGACGATAGGTCGGGGATTCGGGCCGGAGGTCAATGATGACATCCCAAATGGCACCCTTCTGGCAGCTCACGACCTTCACCTCGCTGTGGGGCGCGCGCTGAAAGTGCATGCCGCGCAGCGTCCGCCTCGACGCTGAGCGCGAGGAGCTGTGCTGCACGAAGTCGGTCGCGAGCCCGTGTTCTGCATATTCCTTGACGCAGAAGGTCCGGGCGAAGGAACCGCGGTGGTCGCACGCCGGCATCGGCTCGATCAGCCATGCACCGCCTAGACTTGTCTCGCTAAAGCGCATCGGGGGCCTCCGAAGGTGAGGGTCGGAGATGCGGATGAAGGCGCGGGTGTGCCGCCGTCTCCGCCTTAGAATGAGCCCTGGGCAGGCGTAGCAGCGGTCGACGGGCGTGGCCGACGCATCAGCTCGGACGTGACCTCCGCGATGCGTTGCAGCGTATTGTCCCGTCGGAAGAGATAGCCCAGAGGCGGAAGGACGGCCGCTGAGGGGCGGCGGCTCAACGCGAACCTGAAGAGATCGCGGCTGGCACCGGGCTGGCCTCGGCAGAGATGAGCGACGGCCGCCCAATAGGCGCGCTCGGCCACGCTTCGCCGTGCCTGGCGGCCGAGGCGGGCCCCCTCCTCGAGCTCGCTTCCTTCATGGGCGAAGAAGCTCTCGAAGGCGGCCTCGTCCAACCACGGCAGCGCCGGCGGGCGGTCGCAAGAATAGCTCTGGCAGGCCTCCGTCTTTCTGGAGGATTCGTGGAAGCGCAGGATGGCCAGACAGGCTTCCGTCCTGGCCGCCGGCGCCAATCCGGCAAGACGCATCCACATCTCGAAATCATCCGTATGTGCCAGCTCCGGCCGGTAGTAGCCTGCGGCCTTCTGGATTTCGGTTCTGACGACCACAGCGCTGGGTCCGGGCACATGATTGACCCCGTCGGCACAGAACCGCCTGATCAGATCGATGCCCGGCACGATCTTCCAGGACGCATCCGAGCCGGCGATGTCGAGAGCCGGCATGGGCTGGCCGGGGCGGAGCGCCATCGTGCGCCCATAGGCAAAGCCGACCTCCGGGTGCTGCTCCATCACCGATACGGCGCGAGCGAGACAGCCTGGTGCGAGAAGGTCATCGGCGCACAGCACCATGAAGTATTTCGAGCGAGCCCAGTCGATGCCCTCATTGAAGGACGCATGCGGGCCGAGATTTCGGGGACGCGCGCGAACCTCAACTCGTCCGTCCTCGGCCGCAAGCTGCCGAGCCACCTCGACGCTGTCGTCGGTGGAGGCATTGTCGATCACAAGGACCCGTAGGTCAGGAATCCCCTGGGTCAGGACGCTGGTGACGCAGTCGCGAAGGAACCGCCCGTACTGATAGCACGGAATCGCGACATCGACGCCGATCCGGGGTCTGGCTGCCTTGTCTTCGGACATTTGTTCCCAAGCTGCGCTGAGGAGCCTCGTGCTCGTCATCTTCCGACCCATCCTCCACGACAACAAGCCGAGCAAAGGGGGTATCCACATCGGCCAAGGGCCCACCGCCTGCCTCCTCCAGGCGAGGTGGCCGGTCGGCACCTTTCTCCGATGCGCCAGCTATGCGTTCCTCGACGAGGAGACCGGTTTCCCGCAGAAGGCGCGCCGCCTCGGCGATGATCGGAAATGGCAGCTTCGCCCGCTCGGCGATGTCGAGGAGCGTATGCGACCCATCGGCGAGATTGAGGATCCACAAGAAGGCCATGCTCTTCGCCGGGCCGTTGGGGTCGCCGCCCAAGGTCGAGAAGAGGCCGCGCCGGCCCAGCTGCGGCTCGCATTTGGGGGCCGTGTTTCTGGGCCGCCAATCGTTCTCCATGATATCGACCATCTGGACGATCATGCGATAGGACGATGCCAGATGCTCGGGTCGGATGAAGTCGAGATTGTCGGCCGAGGTGTGGTACTCGGGGAATTCCCCAAACTGACCACGCTGAAACAGGCCGACACCAAGATCGAACCCTGGTGAGCAATACTGGCGCTCGTCATAGCCGTAGGGAGAGAACTCGAGGATCGTCGGCGACGCGGCGCAATGGCTGAGGACATTTGCCATGGCCCGATCGATCATGGCATCACCCCTTCGGCTTTTCTTGTAGGCCGGGCCGCCGCCGTCACCGACGCAGGAGACGATCAGCCCGTGCCGGATACGCGACACCCTGGTCTCGTTCCGGGCGAGCCAAGTGATGGCGCCAATGGTTCCCGGCGCGAACACGAAGCGGTAGCTGTAGCGGGTTCTGACGCCGGCCAGACGATCAGCCAGGCGCGTCAGCAGGGCCAGCCCCGAGCAATTGTCGTTGGCGAGGGAGGGGTGGCAGATGTGCGCCGAGAACAGGAACTCGTCCTCCGTCTCGCCGCGGTGCAGATACTCACCGTAGGTCAGGCTGCCGTCCTCGAGGCTCGCATCGATCACCGCCTCATAGATGCCATCGGGAAGTGCCTCGAGCTGCTCATGGGCCATGCAGAAGCCCCAGTTCTCCGCGTAGTAGGACGTTCGATAGGGAATGAGCTTCGGCTGAGCGGGCAGCGTGTGAATATGCTCTCTGAGCTTTGCCAACGGCAGCTTCGCGCGTACGGGGCGGCTGTAGTTCAAAACGTGGAGGTTGCAGGTCCTGAAGTCGACCACCCGCTCGCCGGCCTCGTTCTTGATGTAGGCGTCCCTGATCGCCCACTCGCGGGGGACGGTCCAGTCGAAGACCTGCGTGCCGGTCGGCACTTCGTGGATCTTGAGCGGGATATGCCTTGCGAGGCGCGCGAGCGTGGCCCGCACGCCAGCGCCGGTGATGCTGCGGCAGATCGGATAGATGTCGGCGGCAAGGGCATAGATCTCCTGGCCGATGTCCGGATCGTCCAGCCGCGCTTCCAGGGGGAGGCTTTCCTGCCCGGCCCTGTCGAGATCGAGGGTTGAGCGGATCATGCCACCAGCGCCTCCGACGTGACAGCCGGTGCCGGGCCGCCGGTGCGGCGGCGCAGGCTGCCATCGATCTCGCCTGCGGCGAGGAGCGCCTTGATCTGGTTGATGCGCTGATAGTTGCGCTCGAGCTCAGGCATGGATCGTCCGGAGGCACGATAGGCGGCGTAGAGCTGCTCAGCCCCCTTGCGCGCGTCCCACTGCGGCTTGAAGCCGGGTAGGACCCGGGCGATCTTCTCGAAGCTCACGCGGTAGGATCGTTTGTCCGGCCCAGCATCAGGTGCGATCTCGAGACGGCAGCCCGGCACGACCTCAGCCACGATCGCGGCGATCTCTCGGATCCGGTAGTTGTGCTCGGTCCGGCCGACATTGAGGGCTTGGTTGCGCACCGCATCCGTCGGCGCCTCCAACGCCGCGATGAATGCACGCGAGATATCCTCGATGTGCACGATGGGCCGCCAGGGCGATCCGTCCGACTTCAGGTAGATGAGGCCCGTGGCCACTGCCGAGGCGACCAGGTTGTTCAGGACGATGTCAACGCGCAGGCGGGGCGAGAGCCCATAGGCCGTCGCGGGCCGCAGATAGGTCGGGCAGAAGCCGTCGTCGTCAGCCAGAGCGCCGATGTCACGCTCCGACCAGACCTTTGACTGTCCATAGGCGGTGACCGGATTGAGCGAGCCTGTCTCGTCGATCATCTCCTCGCCGGCCGAGCCGTAGTTGCTGCACGAGGAGGCGAAGAGGAAGCGCTCGACGCCGGCGGCCTTGGCCATGGCCGCGAGGCGCACACTCGCCCGATGGTTGATGTCGTAGGTGACCTCCGGATCGAGATCGCCGAGAGGGTCGTTCGACAGCGCGGCCAAGTGAATCACCGCGTCGAAGTTCTCGAGGTCCTTCGACGTCAGGTCGCGCACATCCTTGGAGATGGTCCGCACAGGCACCATGCTGCCGCCTTGCTCGAACGTGCAGCGCGCATAGAGATCGCTGTCGCATCCGGTGACCTCATGACCTGCCTTGAGCAGCATCGGCACCATGACAGAGCCGATGAAGCCGAGATGGCCGGTTACCAGGATTTTCATTCTCTATGGTCCTTCATTGCGACGCCTACTTCGGGTGGCGCTCTCTTCCATGCCGACGGCTGCCCGGCGATCAGCCTCTCCCGCTTGTGCCGACCTCAAAGAATAGCGTTGATCAGAATCCGCTCCTGATCCTCGAGGTCCCTCACATACGAGGCCGTCACGGCGCGTGGGCCTCGCTGGTAGTCTTCGCGAATCCTGGTCAGTCGAAGGAACTGCTCGATCAGAAGATCGACATCGAGCCGCTCGACGTGCTGACAGAACTCACCGAGCGCCATCTCCTTCATGAGAGCGTCGTTCTTGTCGGCATAGCCGATGGATATCGTGGGCCTTCCCATCTTCAGAGCGCAGACGACGTTGTGAAAGCGCGTGGCAACGACGACGTGCGTTCGGGCGATCTCTGCCATCAGGGCGTGGAGCGAGGGCGTTGGCGTGACCACCAGCCGGTCGGGTTGAAGGTCCGACCTGGCGGTCCGAACGGCCCCCACCAAGGCGTCCGCTACGTGCTGGTCGCTCCAATGGCCCATCAGGATGCGGACAGAATGACCCCGATCAAGAAGCCAGAGCGCGAACCTCGTGAGGGATCTGACATAGGCCTCGAGGATCGCATCGCTGCTTGAGCCGGTCCCGCGCCACCCGCGATACCACATCACGCCGAGGCCGACGCTGAGCGCTCCATTCCCGTCGGCGGCCGGGTCGCCGACCAGCGGGGGAGCCGGCAAGCCAAAGGCGAGATCCGGGAACACCCTGTCGCTCCCGGTGTCGAAGCCGATGCTCTCCATGAACTGCTTCGAGATCGTGTCGCGATACGAGCGGTAGCACGCCATCCCGACAGCCGATCGCATCAGCCAGCGGCTGAGCGGGTGGACGATCGGGCCGGCGCCAATGCTCACGAAAGCGATCCTCGCCCCCGCGAGCCTGGCTGCAAGGCACCAGCCAAAGAGCGCCAGCGGCATGCCGAGAGGTCCTTCCTGGAAGTCGTCCAGGATCCCGGTGCCGGGCACGATCAGAACATCGAGCCGGCGAGCATGGCCGAAGGCTCTGACCAGGCTCGCGAGCTGGCGCGGCGCCTTCATGAGGAGCCTGTCGACCATCCCGCTGAGGCGCCCGACAGGGCGGGGAAGGGCAAAGGGCGTCGCCGCAAGGCGGAAGTCGCGCGTGATCCGTGCGGCTGCGCCGTCGCTGTGGCTGCAGAAACAGGTCAGCTGCGCATCAGGGCAAGCCCGCTTCAGGAGGAGCAGCATCGCCTCCAACGAGCCGTCATTGCCGGAGTTGCCAGAGCCGAACAGGCCGAACAGCCCGATCCTGATGGCCCGCGCCGGCCTGAGCCGGCCCTGCGAGCGAGGTTCCTGCTCTTGGACGACGAGAGGCTCGCTAGACGCCGAGGTGCGCGGCAGCCGCGAGAGAATGCTCGACCACCCGCTTAATCCGGGCGCTGCATGCGCCACCGCATGTCCACCGCCTCCCCGGCCATCGTTCGAGCGCGCTCTCATGATTGCGACTCGAGAATCAGCACGGCGTCGCCGGAGACCGGCTCGTCAGTCGGACGTCCTCGCTTGAGCCGTCGGGGGCCTTTGGCCGCGAACGGCGATCCGCTGACATCGGCGAACTGGCCCGTCCCGGGGTCGTACCAGCGCGCCGCGACCTTCGGGCCTGCGAGCTGCGACAGGTCGACCGTGACCGCACGGCTGGCCGGGAGATACAAGACTGCAAAGGAACGGTCGCTGGCGCGAGCCGCCACGGATCGAGCTTTCTTCGGTCCCGCGCCCTTGGCCAGCAGCGTGCCCTCGACGTCTGGCTCCAGCAGCCACCAGCTGATCTGGCTCAAGAGGCTGCGAAGGTGCGTCATGCTCTGGGCACCGTCGCTGCCCAGCGCCTGCTGCCAGGTCAGGTCGTCGGGGAAAAGCCCTGGGCCGTCGAAGTGCCAGATCGGCGTATTGCCGAACACGTGGCCACAGGCCCCGGACAGCCAGGCCTGATAGGCCTGGGTGCGAAGCTTTACCTCGGTGGCGTCGTGCTCGTTCTCGTAGACGCCTTCGATGAGGAAGAAGGGCATGCGCTGGCTGCGCGCATACTCTCCCAGAGCGGCTGCATACACCGGCATCTCGGACCAATATTTCGGGAGCGAGGTATAGATCGTGTTGACCTGCAGCCAGGGCTCGTCGCGCCAGACGTAGATGGCAGAGTTGTTCCGCCCGCAGTGAGCCGTGTTGAGCGCTCTCGGATCCTGCTCCCTTATTCCTTCCGCGAGAGCATTCACCACATCCTTCTCGGGGGGACTGTAGTCCCCGCCGTGAACCCAAAGGATGTTGGCGAAGCTGCGATACCGCCGGCCGAGATAGCGTCCATACTGGCGCAGGCGATCCGGCCCGTTCGCGACCATCGCGCCGTACCAGCCCTCCGACCCACCACCGGCGCCGAGATAGGATGGCGTCAGCAGCACCAGGAGGCCCCTGGCGGCCGCCTCCTTCAACACGTAGTCGGCATGGAGGAAGTATGCCTCGTTAGGCGTGCTGTAGTCGCCGGCCGGCAGGAACGGTGGCTGAAAATAGGCATTGGCTGGCGCGTTGGTCGCGAACTTGGCCTCGAGGAGATTGACCAGGATGGTGTTGAAGCCGCGTGCACGCCTGTCGTCGAGATAGCGCACGACGTCCTCGCGTTTGAGCTGTGCGATCAGCGACCAGGCCGTATCCCCGTGAAGGGGAAAAGGCTTGCCAGCCGCATCCACCAGATATCGCCCGCTTCCGTTCAGGCTGAGCGGAAAGCTGGGCGCTGACGGGATGGTGTCTGCGGCTGCGGCAGAGCGGTTCGCCGCCTCGGGGCCGCCGCATCCGATCATGATGCCGCCCAGGGCGAACGGCGCCGCACGCAGAAGGGAGCGCCGACTGAGCGGCGGCACGGTGAGCTCGGGCCGCCGGGTCATGCTTCGGCGGCCGCAATCCGCTCGTCGCGGCCTTGACCCAGCGCGCGGTCGGCGGGGTGCCCGCGAGGCTGGGTGGTTTCGTCTGTCCGGTTGTACCGACGATAGACGATCTGCGAGGGTCGGCCGACGAGATATCGCTCGACGCCGGCGTCGAGGGCGCGCCGGTAGACCGCGAGGGCCCCATCGATCGCGTCGACGGTAAGGTCGATGTCCTCCTCGGCGTGGGAATAGCTCACGACGAGCGACGGCATGAGCACACCACGACGGATCGTCTCCTGCAGGAAGAGCGACCGGAAAGCCTGCGACGGTCGTCCTTCCGCGTCCAGGGTGGCATAGGCGAGACAACAGGACTTGCCGACGATCTTCACAAACTCGGTGAGATCGTGCCGGCGGATCGCCTCCTCGGCCAACAGCCGGAGGCGCGCGCCCTGGCGATGGAGGTGCTCGATGACGCCCTCCCGCGCATAGACCTGCATGGTAGCGATCGCAGCCGCCAGAGCATGCGTCTCGGCCCCGTGCGTGGTCGAGAGCAGAAAGACACGGGGGCGGTCCTGGTGATCGAGCCCGCCCAGACGCATGAGCTCGCGCCGGCCGGCCAATGCCGATACGGAAAAGCCGTTCGCCAGGGCCTTGCCGAAGGCGGAAAGATCGGGGACGATGCCGTAGAGCTTCTGAGCGCCGCCAATGTGCCAGCGGAAGCCCGTGATCATCTCGTCGAAAATCAGGAGCGCCCCATTGGCGTGGCAGAGCTGCTGCAGAGATGGCAGGTAGCCGGGCTCGGGGTCCGCCGTTCTTGCCGGCTCGAGAATGAGCGCTGCGATCCTGCCGGGATGACGATCGAAGAGCGCTTTGGCGCTGGCGACGTCGCCGTAGCGGAAGGTCACCGTCAGCTGCCGTACCGCCTCCGGGATGCCCGCATTCATGGCCGTGGTGCCGATGAACCAGTCGTCGGTCGAGAAGAAGGGGTGATCTGCGCAGCAGGCGATCATGTCACGGCCGGTGTAGGCCCGGGCGAGCCGCACGGCGCCCGAGGTCGCATCCGAGCCGTCCTTGCAGAACTTGACCATCTCCGCGCCGTCGATGAGCGCCAGGAACTGCTGGGCGCACTCCACCTCGATGGGTGACGGGCGGGTGAAGTTGCATCCGGCGAGAAGCTGCCGCTGCACGGCCTCGAGGACCGCGGGATACGCGTGACCCAGGCCTACTGCCCGATTGCCCATCCCGTACTCGATATACTGACGGCCTTCGGTGTCCCAGACCCGGCAGCCTGCGCCTCGAACGATGAACCGGGGCGCCCGGATCGGGTACTGGTCATCTCCCTTGGCATAGGTGTGGCAACCGCCCGGGATCAAGGAATGGGCAAGATCCGCCAGCAAGGTGGATGTCGAAGATTCCTCGGATCGATGACCGTTGGTGCTCACACCGCGCTCCCGGGGAACAGCAGCCAGAGATCGAGATCACCGCTCCCGAGGACCTCGGTGGGTAACAGGAGCGCCTCTCCCACGAAGCGCCGCCGATCCGCCCGTTCGGCGGCGGTGATGCCTCACGATCGCAAGCTTAGGGAGTTTCCAGAGGAATGCTCCTCTCCAAAACGGGCTAGGGCGAACAACAAAAAGGAGTAGCTCCCACCC
This sequence comes from uncultured Alphaproteobacteria bacterium, assembly GCA_963735065.1. Taxonomy (GTDB): domain Bacteria; phylum Pseudomonadota; class Alphaproteobacteria; order Geminicoccales; family Geminicoccaceae; genus CAVTJL01. The sequence goes on from CAVTJL010000004.1 coordinate 1,370,369, forward strand.
GTCCCTCGGACCTCGCTGGTCGTGCGGCGCAGCGCGACGCGCGCGGCAACTGCAACGCGGCCGTCTTGGCCTGCCGAGAGTGAATATCAATGTCGTCTCGCTATCGAGGCGCACATCAGCGCGCTCGTCATCCCGCCGCGACCGACAGCGTCTTGCCTGGCCTCGTGGCATGCCGCACCTGCCAGGGCGTCTTGCCCTTCTCGACCATCTCCTCCAGGCTCTGACGATCCTTCAGATTGTCCATGCAGCGCCAGAAGCCCTCGTGCTTGTAGGCCATGAGCTGCCTGTCCCGGATGAGCCTCGAGAAGGGCTCGAGCACGAGCTCCTCACCTTCTCTCATGTAATCGAAGATCTCCTGGCGGAACATGAAGTACCCGGCATTGATCCACATATCGGAGCGCTCGGACGACCGGAAGTCACTGACCTCTCCATCCTCCTCGATATCGGCCAGGTGGTAGGTCAGTGGCGGCCTCACCGCGAGAAAGCAGGCAAGCTTACCGCTCTTCTTGAAGCGATCGGTCATATCGTCGAGATCGACGTCGGTCAGGCCGTCGCTGTAGTTGGCCAGGAACATCTCCTCGCCTTCGACCTGCTCGCGCACGGCCCAGAGCCGCTCGCCGATCTTTCGCCAGATGCCGGTGTCGATGAGAGTGATACGCCAGTTCTGACTAGGCGCGCTCAGCAGCTCGACGGAACCGCCAAGACCGGAGACGACGCAGTCCGCGAAGTTCTGCGGCTTGTAGCTAAGAAAAAACTCCTTGATGATATGAGCCTTGTACCCGAGGCAGAGGACGAAGTCGGTGTGGCCGTAGTCGCCGTAGTATTGCATGACGTGCCACAGGATGGGCTGATTCCCTACTGGGATCATGGGCTTCGGGATGCTTTCGGAATATTCGCGGATTCGGGTTCCCAGCCCGCCACAGAACAGAACTACCTTCATGATTGCGCTTCCTTCGGGCCTGTTGGTTTCCGTTTCGACGCAGGGAGAGAGAGGTTCCGCCTCCACCTACAGAGCCACGCCGTAGTTCGCAGCGCCCCTCGGCGTCCAGGGAGATCAAGGGCTCCTTCGTGCGGGTCTGCTCCGGCAGGGATACGATCCGCGCCGCGGCCAACCGAAGCATTCCACTCCGACGCGACCGCGCGGGCGACACGCGCAGTGTGGTCGCCTGTCCGTGCCGGCAGAACCCGATCCAGGAGATTAACGGAAAGAATGATACCGGTAAGCACACAACTGCGACGGAGGAGCACTAAGCAAATCGAGTTACAGCAACAGGGTCAGGCCCGATCCATGCCGCTCCGCCGGTCTAGCGAAATGTTGGTACGGGCGCCCGGACGAACAGGGTGGCAAGTTGCCTGGACCGATGGGCTCGGCCTTCACGGTGAGGGCCCATTGTCATGGGTCTTCCGGTCCGGGCCGCAGCAAGGGATCGTGACATCCTATTGCGTGCGGCGCTTTCATCATGCAGCGACCGGCGAATGCCGTGTCCGTCAACGAGGATCCGGACATCGTGGTCAGACGTGCGCTCGCGATGGCTACCGGAGAGCAGTACCTCCGTCTGGCTTTTCACTTCCTGTCGATCATCGTCGTCTCACGTCTGCTCACCCCGGCGGATATCGGGATCTCGGTGATCGGCACAGGGATCGTGGCCGTTGCGATCGGGCTGCGTGAGTTCGCGACCTCTGACTTCCTCATACAGCGACGCGAGGTCGTGCCGGACGATGTCCGAACCTCGTTCACCATTCTCTTCCTCCTTACGGCCTCGATCGTCGGCGGGATCTTCGCCTTCGCTTCATGGCTGGGAATTCTCTTCGACTCGGACAAGCTGCCTGCCTTCGTTCGCATCGCCGCCCTCGCCGTGCTGATCGAGGCCGTCGCGCTGCCCGTTCGCGGACTGCTGCGCCGCGAGATGGCCTTTGGGAAGCTCGCAGTCATCAACACGGTCGGGGCCTGCGTGAATGCAGGCATGACGATCCTGCTGGCGCTGGCCGGCCTCGGCTTCATGAGTATCGCGTGGGGACGGCTGGTATCGTCTATGGTGGCTGCCGTCCTTTCCTTCTCCTTGGCGCCCCCGCTGCCAAGCTTCAGGCCGCGCTTGACGTCCTGGCGGAGCGTTCTGGCCTTCGGAAGCTACAACGGCGCCAGCTACCTCGTAGGTCAGGTCTACGAGACGTTTCCCCAGCTGGTCCTGGGCGGCATACTGCCGCCCGCTGCCGTAGGCTTGTACAATCGGGCGACGACTATCACCAAGGTTCCTTGGATGGTATTCCTGGATGGAGCGCTAAGCGTAGCGTTCCCCGCCTTCGCAGTGGAGCTCCGCCAGGGATGCAACCTGAAGAGGCCGTACCTGCGTGCACTCAGCTTCATGACGGTCTTTTATTGGCCGGCGTTGGCCATGCTGGCGTTGCTTGCCTACCCTGCAGTGCGACTTATCCTGGGCCAGCAATGGCTGAGCGTGGTCCCGCTGCTGCAGGTCATGGCGGTTGCGCACCTGGCATGGTTCACGGGCCCGTTGACGACCCCAGTTCTGCTGGCCGTCGGCGCCAACAGGGATCGGGCGCTTGTGCTCCTCTTCGCCTGTCCGGTAGCTGCGCTCGTGCTGTCCGCCGCTGCGCATTTCGGCATTATGGCGATGGCCGCTAGTCAACTCTTCATCATTCCTTACCTGATGGTCGTAGCGCTTTATTTCGTTCGTCGGCATGTCGCCTTCGGCTGGTGCGAGCTCGGCGCCGCTCTTTGGAAAAGCGCGGTGGTCACGGCGACAAGCGTGCTCGGCCCACTATGCGTCGTGGGGATGCTGGATTGGCATCTCGACCTGTCGATCGAGGCGACGGCAGTGGCGATCCTTACGGGAGCGGTCGGCTGGATCGCGGGCGTCGTCGTAACCCGACACCCCGTGTGGTCAGAGCTAAAGAAGGCTGCCGAGACCATGGGAGTGATGCGGTTCGCGAGACGACTAAGTGCCCTGCGTGAGCGCATGAGCGCGCCCCGACCAAGCACGGGATAGCCGCTTCGGGGTGACCTGGACGTGGCGAGGGTCTGGGCGGTCGATGAGGTGAGGCGGGGCTCCGGAGTTGAGACGTCCAAATGCCGGCTGACCTGGCGTGGCGTAGTACGCCTTGGGCCGCTGGTGGCGGATGTCGGCCCTCGGCCTGCTGCTGGGGCCGAGTCGGATCGGCTTGAGGTGTCCTCGTAACCTTCTTGTCCTGCGATCTGAGTGATGAATCACTCGACAATCTCCCAAGGACTACGGCCCTGCCTGCGGTAGCCTAGATGTGGACGCTCACGGTTGTGTGGCGCGGCCAGGCGCCGAGGTCGGCCTGTAGCGTCTTCACGCTCTCGTAGAGCTGTCGGGCGTCTGAGCCGATGAGACATTGAGGTACAGTTGAAGGATGGAGGATCTCCGGCTCAGAGTATCCGCCAAGGAGTGCAGATGAGCCAGAGATCCTCCATCCCCAGCAACTGGCGTGAGAGCGGTGCGGGCAAAGCGTCCGCCGAGCGGACCGCCCGTGACATTCGCCGCGTCACCAGCAAGTACCACTCGGCCGACGACAAGATCCGCATCGTGCTGGAAGGGCTGCGCGGTGAGGACAGCATCGCCGCCCTTTGACGCCGGGAGGGCATTGGCGAGAGCCTGTATTACCCTTGGTCGAGCAGTCTCATCACCGCTACGGCGCACCCTGCGCCATCTCGGCATCCCGCCGGCGACTTTCTATTGTTGGTATGACCGCTTTCAGACCAACGGACCGGAAGCCCTTGCCGACCGGCCCTCCAGGCCCGATCGGGTCTGGAACCGCATCCCGGATGCGGTGCGTCAGCGCATCGTCGAGCTGGCGCTGGCCGAGCCCGAGCTGTCGCCGCGCGAGCTGGCCGTGCGGTTCACCGAAACCGATTGCTACTTCGTCTCCGAGGCCTCGGTCTACCGTCTGCTTAAGGCGCACGACCTGATCACCAGCCCAGCCTTCATCGTGATCAGGGCAGCGGATGAGTTTCACAGCAAGACCACCGCGCCGAGCCAGCTCTGGCAGACCGACTTCACCTACCTCAAGGTGATTGGCTGGGGCTGGCTCTACCTCTCCACCCTGCTCGACGACTTCTCTCGCTACGTCATCGCCTGGAAGCTCTGCACCACGATGGCGGCAGGTGACGTCACCGACACGCTGGAGCGGGCGCTCGCCGCCTCGGGCCGCACCCGGCGACGCGTACGCCACAGACCCCGGCTGCTGTCCGACAATGGCCCGAGCTACATCGCGGCTGATCTCGCAGACTGGCTCGCCGATCGGCAGATCGAGCACATCCGTGGCCCGCCATGCCACCCGCAGACCCAGGGCAAGATCGCGCGCTGGCACCAGACCTTGAAAAAACCGCATCCTGCTCGAGACCCATTATCTCGCGGCCTTCGTTGCCCACTACAACCACCGGCGCTGCCATAAGAGCCTGGGCAATCTCACCCCGGCCGACGTCTACTGCGGTCGTGGCCCCACCATCCTCGCCGAACGACAACGCATCAAACGCGACACCATCCGATAGGGACGCTTGCTCCAGCTCCAGCAGGCAGCCTAACGTCCAACCCAGATGAGCCAGAACCTCCGTTAGCCAGCCGCCTCCACTGTCTCAAAGCATTCGACGACGGACAAAAGGTACATCTTTGCCCCACCACGGGCGAGATAGGCAATTCCATCGACCAGCAGAAAGGAGCGCCCGCAGCTTCACCTTGGCCCTCGTGAGGCTTCAGGCCTCTGCACCATGAGGCGCCATCACAACCTTCATGGCGGCGTCCGTCTGCGCCACCTCGATCGCCTCCTGCGCACGCTCCAGCGGCATCCGGTGGCTAACGATGCGATCGAAGGGTAGGCGGTCGAGATTGGCGGCCATGAGCCGCATGGAGGGCACATAGGAGGTCGAGGTCTCGCCGCCGACACCGATGACGCTGACGCTCTTGGTGCAGATGTCGGAGTTGGGATTGATCTCGACCGGCCCCATGTCGACGAAGGTTCCGGCCTCGACGACCACGCCGCCGACCCGCACCATCCGCACGGCCTCGACGAAGGTCGAGGGAAAGCCGCTGCAGTCGAGCACGATGTCGGGGCCGACGCCGCCAGTGTGCTCGCGGGCCCGCGCGATGCGTTCCCTCATGACCGTGGTCTCGACCGACATGGTGAGGCTGGCGCCGAACGCCTCGGCGAGCGCCAAGCGGGACGGGAAGCGGTCGGTGGCGATCAGCTGGCCCGCGCCCAGGAGCTTCGCCTTAATGAGGTGGCAGAGCCCCAAAGGGCCAATGCCGAGGACCGCTATCGAGTGGGCGAAGCGGCTCCCACCGATCAGCCCGAGCAGGCTCTGGGCCGTTTCCACGCCATGGGTCACCGACATGATCTCGGTCAGGACCGCGACGTGATCCGGCAGCTCGTCGGGCACCCTGAACAGCTGCGTGCCCGGCAGCAGGTACATGTGCTCGGACCAGCCGCCGAACAGATGGGGTGCCGGTCCGCAATGCAGGCTATTGCCGTAGTCCTCGAGGCTCTCGCACATATAGTAGGGATAGCTGTTGCGGCAGAAATGGCACTGGCCGCAGGCGACATTGGCGGCGGGCACGATGCGGTCGCCGGGTTTGAGGGGGTGCCCGTCGCTGTCGCGAACCACGCCGCCGGTCGCGATCACCTCGCCGACGTTCTCGTGACCGCAGATCAGCGGATAGGTCAGATCCCGCTCGTGCGGGGTGCCGGCGTACTGCTTGCTCTCGCCGCGGAAGGTGTGCTTGTCGGTGCCGCAGATGCCGGAATAGCGCACCTTCATGACCACCGCTCCAGGCGCGGGATCGGGCATCGGGAACTCGCGCAGCGCGATGACGCCCGGACGCTCGGTGACGGCCGCTCGAACCATGCTCATGCATCAATCCCCATGCTCGCAGCGCCGCCGGCGGAAGGTGGCACCAGCCGCCGCGCGACGGTTTCGACATCGTAGGCAATAGCGCCGGCGTGACGCCCGTGGTCTTCCATTCAGCGCGGGCGCAGGTTGGGCCGCTCGCTCGTGCCAAAATGCTACGAGATGGCGGCGATCGTGATCTTGAGGACAAAGCGTCCGCACATCGATGCTGCGCCTCCCGAGGGCTACCGCATTCCCTCCCCGAAGCTTAGCAGGTCGGGGGCGTCGAGCCCATTGGACGTCCTCCTCGATCCGAGACTGCCAGCACCCGGCTGTGCCAAATGCCGTGCGAGAGGCAAGCGTCCGCGGGTAGGCTGCTGCTGGCAATAGTTTGCCGGAAGGCTCCCCGATGTGGCGTCTCGGAGCCGCCTCGATTCAGGCTGTTGTCCCGATGTCGCACGCCTCGCTCAGCTTCAGCAGCACCAGTGCGGTGACCTCGTTGTCGCGAGAGACCGCGGTGCGGCCCTCGAGGCCGAGCCTTTTGAGCCGGGCTACGATCTTCGTCATCCCAGCTCGTCCAGCAGCGCCTTGGCCTCTTGCAGGTCGGGCGTCTCGAAGCCCTCGGTGAACCGGCAATAGATCGGGGCCAGCAGGTCCAAGGCCTTCTGCCGCTCGCCCTGCTCGGCCCAGAGGCGGGCGAGGTCGCGGGCGGCGCGCAGCTCGAACGACCGCGCCGTCTGCCCACGGGCATGATCGACGGCCTCACCGAGCAGCCGCTCCGCAGCCGCTCGCCGGCCGTCGGGGCGGAGCAGCAGCGTCCAGGCGGCGAGGCGCCAGACCTCCGGCACGCACCACGGCTCGAGGCCGCCGGCGATCATCGCCTGCGCCGCGGCCACCGCCTCGGCCGCGGCGTGATGCCGACCGAGCCGCGCCAGCGCCAAGCCCCGATGGGCGAGCGCGTAAGGCTGCAGCAGTCGGGACTCCGATGCGGCGGCCATGGCCGCACCGGCCTCGAAGGTGCGGACTGCCAGCGCGTCGTCGCCTGCCTCGACATGACCGATCGCCAGGAGCCGCACACCGAAGACCCGCCACATCGGCATGCCGCGCTCGACCGTGAGCTCGCCGAGCTCGCGGCAGGTCGCAAGCACCGTGGCGGCGTCGCGGCGCAGCGTGCCGACCCATGCCATGTGGAGGAGGGCGTGCGCCAGGGAGACGGTGTGGCCAAGGCGGCGGCTGACGGGGATCACCGGGGCGATCGCGTCGCCCGCCTGGTCCGGGAACCTCCGGCACCAGAGCGAGATGGCGAGATAGGCGCGCAGCGACACGCCCGGCTCCTGGCCGAAGCGGGCGCACATCGGCTCGTGGCGGGCCGGCACATAGAGTTCGAGCGCGCGCTCGAGGTGCGGCACGGCCTCCTGGTGCCGCCCGGCCATCGTCAGGCTCACGGCGAGGTGGCGGATGGCCACCATCATGTCGTCCGGGTCGCCGATGCGCTCGGCGGCTTGGATCATACGGCGGGAGGTGGCGGCGGCCGACGCGCTGTCGCCGGCGACGTGCCCGGCGCCCCAGACGAAGAACCAGATCGGGAAGGTCTGTGGCGTGTCGCCGGCGGTCTCGACCACCTTCAGGGCGCGCCCGAAAGCCTCTGCCGTGGCCTCGGAGCAGAAGCCCTGCGTTGCCACCTTGGCCTGGGCCAGCTGAATGAGGATGCCGATCTCGGTCTCGGCGCGCAGCCCCGGCTCGCCGATGGCATCCAGATGACGCAGCGCTGCATCGAGGAACGATATCGTCTAGAGACAGGCGGGACGCGCCAGCGCCTCGGCACCGGCCTCTTGCCAGTAGCGCAGGGCCTTGCCGGCGGCGCCCGCCCCCTCGGCATGCTGGGCGCGAAGCTCGGCCGGCGCGTCCTCGCGGCTCTCGAGGACCGCCAGCAGCGCCGCATGCATGGCCTGCCGCCTGCTCTTGAGCAGGCTCTCATAGGCGGCGTCGCGCACCAGCGCGTGCTTGAACAGATAGCTCGCATCGGGGGGATGGCCGCGCTGGAAGACCAGCTCGGCCCCGACGAGCCGGGCCAGGGCGTCCCGCAGCTCCGCCTCGGGCAGCGGCGCCATCGCGGCCGGCGTGCGATAGTCGAAGTCGCGCCCGATCACGGCCGCCGTCTGCGCCACCTCCTTGACGGGCTGCAGCCTGTCGAGTCGGGCCATCAGGGAGTCGTGCAGGGAGGCGGGAATCGCCAGCCGGCTCAGCGGGCCGTCCAGATGCCAGGCCTCCGCAGTCTCGCGCAGCACGCCGGACTCGAGCACGGCCTTGGTCATCTCCTCGACATAGAGCTGCACCCCGTCGGTGCGGGCGGCGATCTCATCGACCAGCTCCTCGGGCAGGGCCTTGCCGCGTGAGATCCGGGCCATGATCCCGGCCGTCTGCGCCCGTCCCAGGCGGTTGAGCGCGAGGCGTGTGACGATCGGGTGGCCACCGAAGCCGTGCTGGAAGCTGGGCCGCGCCGTGGCCAGCAGCAGCACCCGGGATCGCGCCACCCGATCGAGCGCGAGCTCGACCAGCTCAAGCGTGGTCGGGTCGATCCAATGCGCATCCTCGATCACCCACAGGACAGGCCTTGCCCCCGCCAGGCCCACGACCTGGCCGACCAGTGCCTCGAGGGTGCGGTTGCGCCGCTGCTGCGGCGTCAGCTCCATGGGGCCGTAGCGTGCCTCGCCGTCGATCCCGAGAAGGCTCGCCACGAGTGGTGCCGCCCGGGCGGCCTTGTCGCCGCCGCGCGCCAGCAGGGCCTCCAGCTTGTCGAGCCGGGTCTCGATCGCATCCTCGGGGGTGAGGCCGGCGGCGAGGCCGAGCTGCTCGATGACCGGCCAGAGAGCGCTATCGGCATGGTAGGGCGAGCATTGGTGGCGCAGGCGGATATGCGGCTCAGCCGCCAGTGCCTCGATCAGGGCCACCGTGATGCGCGACTTGCCGATGCCGGCCTCGCCAGTGAGCAGCACCATCTGGCCCTCGCCGGCCTTGGCCCCGCGCCAGCGCTCCATCAAGAGCGCCAGCTCCTGCTCGCGGCCGACGATCGGCAGCGGCCTTGGCCCCGCCCGCGCGGCAAAGCGGCTCTCGCTGGACCGCTCGCGACGCACCGCGAAGGTCTGGACCGGCGTTGCTAGGCCCTTGAGAGGCAGCTGCCCCAGATCGTCCAGCTCGAACATCTCCGCGAGCAGCCGACGCGTGGACCCGCTGACCACCACTTGACCTGGCCGGGCCAGCCCCTGTAGCCGGGCCGCGAGGTTGGGTGTCTCTCCCACCGCCGCCCGCTCCTGCGCCTCGGCCTCGCCGATGAGATCGCCGACCACCACGAGGCCCGTTGCGATGCCGATGCGACAGGCGAGTGGCTCGCCGCCGCCACCGCCGGCGTGATCGCTAATGCCGCGCGCACCGCCCGCTCGGCCTCGTCCTCATGCGCTCTGGGCCAGCCGAAATAGGCGAGCATGCCATCGCCCATGAATTTCGCGACATGCCCCTCGAAGCGTCCGATCTCGCCTGCCACCGCGTTCTGATAGGCGCGCAGAACCTCGTGCATGTCCTCGGGATCGAGCCGCGCCGACAGTGCCGTGGAGCCGGCTAGGTCGACGAGCATCACCGTCAGCTGACGCCGCTCTGCCTCGGGTGGCGAATCCCGAGTCGAAGGTCCGAGAGACGCCTCATCGGTGATTGCGGGCGTGCCGGCCGACACCTCGGCGTCAGGCGAAGCAAGGGCCTCCATTGCCCTCAGCAGCTTCTTCCGGTGGCCCAACGAGGCAACGCCGAGCCGTTCGAGATCGGCGTCGGTCAGGTCCCGGGCGAGCCCAACAAAGCGGGGACCGTTTAGGCGGCCTACGTCGTGATGAGCACCCCGAGCATGCGCGACCGGCTCAAGCGCACGGTGGCGCGGCTAGCGCACCTGCTCGACGAGACGTTGACGCCGTAGCAACGAAGGCGAAGCAGACCGCGGGGAAGGCCCCGCGAGCGGCAAGGCAATTCCGCGTATTTGCATCACTGTGCCCGTACGAGCAAAGGGAGCGAACACCTGCTGAAGAGGCCGACCGCGGACGTGGCGGTGGGTATTGCTGCTACTTAGCCCGAGCACACAAGCGCCCGGCACAGGTTTCCATTCCCGCCAAAATGCTACCTAGATGGTACCTTCGGCGAAACCCATAGTGAACAAGGAGGCGCGAACCTATTGAAATTGTGGTGGGCGCACAAGGACTCGAACCTTGGACCCGCTGATTAAGAGTCAGCTGCTCTACCAACTGAGCTATGCGCCCACGGGACGCCGGTGATGTAAGGGCCATCGTCGGAGGCGTCAAGCGGTGATGGTGAGCGGCGGGCGGGCCGCGTCGCGGCTCGGCGGGCAGGCCCGGTTGGCCGTTGCGCCCGGCGGCGATCCTGATAAGAAGGTGCGCGCGCGGGTGTAGTTCAGTGGTAGAACGACAGCTTCCCAAGCTGTATGTCGTGGGTTCGATTCCCATCACCCGCTCCACCACGTGCCCGTTCCGGGTCGGCCGTCGGGGCACACGGGCGACGTCCCGCTCGTGGGGGCGGGCTCACGACCCGGTCCTGCTGATGATGGATGATCGGCATGGTCCGTGGCCACACCTCATCCTCTCGATCCAGGAGCTAGGCTGCCGGCCGTCCCGGGGCGATCGTCGGCCCGGTCGGGCGGGAGCCGGCGTGTCGGGCAACGCGCCTCCGCGCCGAAGGCGCCGGGGCCAACGGAGAAGGAAGCGGCAGGATGAAGAACTTGCTCGCCATAACATTCTTCGTGCTGAGCGGCCAATGCTGGGTCACCGATGGTCAGCAAGCCATCAATCTTGCCAACACATTCGCCATCTCCCAGCGTGGCCCGGATGTGCATATGGACGGAAGCTACTATAACACGTCCATGGAGATGAAGCTGGTGCCTTTCCTCAAGGCCATGCAGGAGCAGTGCGGCACGGCGCAAGCGGAGAGCACGCCGTGACCCGGCACGGTGTGTTGCGCCCGATCGCCGCAGAGAGCCCGTGATCGCAGGGCCAGCCCAACCGGCGCGCCGGCGGAGGCGAGCAGATAGCGCGAGCCCCCGCCGGCGAACAAGCCCCTCTTCTTGACGGCGCCCGAAGACCCATCGAATAGTCCACGCGCGCTCGAAGGACGGATTGTCAACAACGATGGGGCGCGGGGAAGGAAATCACGCATGCAACCATTGATTGCCTCTTGGCGGACTGCTCGCGGGCGCCGCAGGCTCGGGGCGGCTGTCCTGGGAGCCAGCGTCCTGGCGCTGCTCGCCGGCGCGCCCACCACCGCCTCCGCCCAGGAGGACCAGGACCTCAGCACGTCGGCCAAGAGCTCGAGCAAGGTCAAGTTCGACATGGTGCGATCGGTCGCGGCGAGCCTCGCCAACTGCGCGCCCACCGCGGAAGCCACCGTCACCGTCCAGTCGTCGGGGGACGTGGGTCAGAAGCTGACGATCAAGGCGAAGGGCCTGCCGAGGAGCGCCGACTTCGATCTCTTCGTCACGCAGTCGCCCAACGCGCCCTTCGGCGTCGCCTGGTATGTGGGTGATGTCCACAGCAACAGCTCGGGCAAGGCCTCGGCCAGCTTCGTCGGCGTCTTCAGCGCCGAGACCTTCGCCATCTCCCAGGGCATTGTGGCGACGCCGCGCCCGCATACCGCCGAACCCTTTCCCGATGCGGTGTCGAATCCGACCTTCAAGCCGGTCCACACCTACCATCTGGGCCTGTGGTTCGATTCGCAGGCGGCCGCCGCGGCCGTAGGCTGTCCCAACACCGAGACGCCCTTCAACGGCACCCACACGGCCGGCATCCAGCTCCTCACCACGTCCAACTTCCCGGATCTTGCCGGCCCCCTGTCGGGCGTGACGCCCTAACGCCTTTGGCCATCCGGCGGCGGTTGAGCGAGATCAATGGCGTCCGTCGCCGGATGGCCGACAAGAGCCGCTTGGGCCGGCGATCGAGGGCCGGTGATCGAGGGAGGTCGAGAGCCATGCAGGCCCGTGACGTGATGACGAGGAAGGTGGTCAGCGTGGCGCCCGAGACGCCCGTGGCCGACATCGCCCGGCTGCTGGCCGAGCGCCACATCAGCGGTGTGCCCGTCCTCGACGCCGAGGGCGAGCTCTTGGGGATCGTCAGCGAGGGCGACCTCATGCGCCGGCTCGAGACGGGCGAAGGCGGGCGGCGCTCCTGGTGGCTCGACCTCCTCACCTCGCCCGAGGGCCGGGCCGAGCGCTACGTCAAGGCGCACGGCCGCACGGCACGCGACGTCATGACCGGCCGGCCGCTGACGGTGGCCGAGGATGCCCCGCTGGCGGCGGTAGCGCGCCTGCTCGAGGAGCATCACGTCAAGCGCGTGCCCGTGGTCGAGGCAGGCAAGGTCGTGGGCATCGTGAGCCGGGCCGACCTGCTGCGCGCGCTCGCCACGTCGGAGCCCCAGGCGCCGGTGCCCGACGACCGCGCGCTGCGCGAGCGGCTGATGGGCGAGCTGGCCGCGTCGGGGCTGGATTATCACCCCTATGTGAACATCGTCGTGGCGGACGGGGTGGTGCATCTTTGGGGCTTCGTGGCGACTCGGGCCGAGGCCGACGCGCTCAGGCTCGCCGCCGCGAACGCCGCCGAAGGGGCCACAGTCGAGAGCCACCTCGCCGTCCACACCATCAGCAGCGCCGTCTGAGACCAGCATTCGCTTGATCCTGCCCGGCCGCGATGCAAAGCAGGAGGCCGGCAGGGCAAGCGGGGCGGTGAGCATGGCGACGGACGAGCGCAGCTACGAGGCGGGCGGCATCATCTTCCGGGAGGGCGAGCCCAGCACCGAGGTGGGCCTCGTGCTCGAGGGCGAGGTGGAGGTCGTCAAGGAGACGGCGGGCAGCCCGATCGTGCTTGCGCGCCTGGGCGCCGGCGAGCATGTGGGCGAGATGGGCGTGCTCGAAGGACGCTGGCGCAGCGCCACCGTGCGCGCGGCGGGCCCGGCGCGGCTGGCCTTCATGCGCCGCGACGCCTTCCTCGAGCGGATCAGCAGCGACCGGGCGATGACGCTGCGCCTGCTGACGACGCTGAGCGAGCGCCTGCATCGCACCGACGAGCGGCTGGTGACCGGCCCCGTGCGGACGCCGGCGCTGCCCGTGCCCGCCAGCCAGGCCAATGTCGCGGTGCGGATTCTGCCGGACTCGCCGCTCATGGAACAGCAGCTGCCGGCCGACGGCGTTGCGGTCGACCGGTTCCCGTTCACGATCGGCCGGCGGCCCAGCGCCGGCGAGCACGAGCCGCCGGTGGCGGTCGATCTCCTGCTCGACGACAGCCGGCCCTACCGGCTCTCACGCGTGCATCTCTCGCTGATCCAGGTCGCGGGCGGCGTGGCCGTGAGCGATGCCGCGAGCACGCTCGGCACGGCGGTGGACGGCGCCTATCTGGGCGAGCATTTCGCGAGCGTGCGGGCCACGCTGCACGAGGGCGAGAACCGGGTCGTGGCCGGTGGCATCGACTCGCCCTTCGCCTTCCGCATCGTGGTGCGCTGACCACCCGCCGACGCCGGCGACGAGACCCCGCGGGCGCGCCGCAGCGAGGCTCGACAGGGCGTGCGATTGCTGCCACGGTCGCACCGGGATGGCCACCCGAGGCGGCCCTTTCCCGAAGCCCTCCCCCGCCGACGGAGTGCCCGATGCGCCTACTCCTTCGCCATGCCCTGACCGCTCTTCTCCTGCTTGCCGCACCCGCCCTGGCCCAGGCCCAGGAGAAGGTCGTCAAGATCTACAACTGGTCGGACTATATCGACCCGGGGATCTTGAAGACCTTCACCGAGAAGACCGGCATCAAGGTCATCTACGACGTCTACGACAGCAACGACATCCTCGAGACCAAGCTGCTCGCCGGCAACACGGGCTACGATCTCGTCGTGCCCTCCTCCTACTTCCTGGCGCGCCAGATCCAGGCCGGCATCTTCAAGGAGCTGGACTGGTCCAAGATCCCGAACCGCAAGAACCTCGACCCGAAGCTGATGAAGCGGGTCGCCCAGTTCGACCCCGGCAACAAGCATGCCTTCATCTATATGTGGGGCACCACGGGCTTCGCCTTCAACGTCGACAAGATCAAGGAGCGCATGCCGGACGCGCCGGTCAACTCGTGGCGCATGCTGTTCGATCCCGCGGTGGTGAGCAAGTTCAAGGACTGCGGCGTCTATATGCTGGATGCGGCGGACGAGGCCATTCCGGCGGCGCTCAACTTCCTCGGCCTCGATCCCAACAGCACGAAGCCCGAGGACCTCGACAAGGCCAAGGAGCTTCTGCTCAAGATCCGGCCCAATATCGCCAAGTTCAACTCGAGCGAGGGCATCAATGCGCTCGCCAACGGCGACATCTGCCTCGCCCAGATCTACTCGGGCGACGCCGGCATCGCCAAGAGTCGGGCCGAGGAGGCCAAGAACGGCGTCAAGATCGTCTACACGATCCCCAAGGAGGGCACGCAGCTCTGGTTCGACATGATGGCGATGCCCAAGGACGCGCCCGACCCCGAGGCCGGCTATGCCTTCATGAACTATCTGCTGCAGCCCGAGGTCATCGCCAAGTGCAGCGACTTCGTGACCTATCCGAACGCCGTGCCGGCCTCGCGCAAGCTCATGGACCCGGCCGTCGCGGACAATCCCAAGGTCTATCCGCCCGAGGAGATCCTGGACCGGCTCTACGTCAAGCAGCCCTATGGCGCGCGCAGCCAGCGTCTGATCACGCGCATCTGGCAGACAGTGACCACCGGCGGCTGATCCGGGCCGGGCACGGGCTCGTGGCGCAGCCGCAATGAGCGTCAGCAGCGCAAGGCAGCGCCCGGGCGGGCAGCGGGCGCTCGAGCCCTGGCAGGATCCGGGCGCCGCCCCCTTCGTGCGGATCGCCGGGGTCACCAAGCGGTTCGGCGAGGTCTACGCGGTCGACAACATCTCGATCGACATCTACCGGGGCGAGTTCTTCGCGCTCCTGGGCCCGTCCGGCTGCGGCAAGACCACGCTGCTGCGCATGCTGGCGGGCTTCGAGAGGCCGACTACGGGCCAGATCTGGATCGACGGTCAGGACATGTCGGCCGTGCCGCCCTGGCGGCGGCCGGTCAACATGATGTTCCAGTCCTATGCCCTCTTCCCGCATATGAGCGTCGAGGCCAATGTGGGCTTCGGGCTGCGCCAGGAGGGCGTGGCGCGTCCGGAGGTCAAGCGGCGGGTGGCCGAGGCGCTGGCGCTGGTGCGGCTCGAGGCGCAGGCGCGGCGCCGGCCCGACCAGCTCTCGGGCGGCCAGCGGCAACGCGTGGCACTGGCCCGGGCGATCGTCAAGCGACCCAAGCTCGTGCTTCTCGACGAGCCGCTGGCGGCGCTCGACAAGAAGCTGCGCGAGCGCACCCAGTTCGAGCTCGTCAACATCCAAGAAAGCCTCGGCATCACCTTCGTGATCGTGACGCACGACCAGGAGGAGGCGATGACCGTGTCGACCCGCATGGCCGTGATGAACGAGGGGCAGGTCGTCCAGGTCGGCACGCCGTCCGAGATCTACGAGTACCCGGCCTCGCGCTTCGTCGCCGACTTCATCGGCGACGTGAACATGCTGGAGGCGCGGGTGCGGGAGACGGGTCAGCACGAGATGCGGCTCGACTCGGCGCAGGCCGGCTGTGAGATCGTGGCCGACCGGGCGATCGCGGCCGTGGCGGGCGAGACGGCCTGGGTCGCTGTGCGCCCCGAGAAGCTGGAGATCACCCAGGAGCCGCCCGCACCCGCGGGCAGTCCCAACATGATGGTCGGCACGGTCGCGGACATCGCCTATCTGGGCGACGTCTCGATCTACCATGTGCGCCTCGACAGCGGGGCGGTGGTGCGGGCCACCGCCACCAACCGCCTGCGGCTGATCGAGAGGCCCATCAGCTGGGAGGACCGGGTCTGGCTGAGCTGGCGACCGGACGCGAGCGGCGTGCTCAAGCAGTGAGCGGGGACGCGCCGCCGCCGTCGAGGCTGAGCCGGCTCGGCGGCGCGCTGGTCGGCCGGTCCGGCCGGGCGCTCGTCGTCCTCGTCCCCTACCTCTGGCTTTTTCTTTTCTTCCTCATCCCGTTCGTGATCGTCCTCAAGATCAGCGTCTCCGAATCGGCGATCGCCCAGCCGCCCTATCTGCCGATCTGGTCGCTCGTCGACGACGCGGGCGAGCGCCTCCTCCGCGTCAGCCTCGATCTCTCGAACTATCTGCGCATCCTGGGCGACAGCCTCTATGTGCGGGCCTATCTGAACTCGGTCAGGATCGCCGCCACCTCGACCGTCCTCACCCTTCTGATCGGCTTTCCCATCGCCTACGGCATCGCCCGGGCCACGGATCGCTGGCGGCCGATGCTGCTGATGATGGTGGTGCTGCCGTTTTGGACCTCGTTCCTGATCCGCGTCTACGCCTGGATCGGCATCCTCAAGAACGACGGGCTGCTCAACGCAGTTCTCTTGTGGCTGGGCGTCATCAAGACGCCGCTCGTGATCTACAATACCGAGATCGCCGTCCATATCGGCATCGTCTACTCCTACCTGCCGTTCATGATCCTGCCGCTCTACGCCAACCTCGAGAAGCATGACGGCGCGCTGATCGAGGCCGCGGTCGATCTGGGCTGCCCGCCCTCGCGGGCCTTCTGGCGGATCACCGTGCCGCTTGCCCTGCCCGGCATCATCGCCGGGTCGTTTCTCGTCTTCATCCCGGCGGTGGGCGAGTTCGTGATCCCCGACCTGTTGGGCGGCTCGTCGACACTGATGATCGGGCGCACCCTCTGGCTCGAGTTCTTCAACAACCGCGACTGGCCCACGGCCTCGGCCGTGGCCACTCTCCTTCTCCTCGTGCTGGTCGTGCCGATCGTCCTCTTCCAGCGCTTCCAGGCCGACCGGGGGGTCGGCTGATGCGCCGTGGGCTCACCGCCGTCACGGCGACCTCGCTGACCTTGGGCTTCGCCTTTCTCTACCTGCCGATCCTCATCCTCATCATCTACTCCTTCAACGCCTCGAAGCTGGTGACGGTCTGGGGCGGCTTCTCCCTGCACTGGTACAGGGCGCTCCTCCAGGACGGCCAGATGCTCAATTCGGTCTGGACGACCTTGCGGATCGCCCTGCTGAGCTCGACGCTGGCGCTGGTGCTGGGCACGCTCGCCGGCGTCGTCCTGGTGCGCATGGGCCTCTTCCGCGGCCGCACGCTCTTTCACCGGCATGATCTATGCCCCGCTCGTCATGCCGGACGTGATCCTCGGCCTCTCGCTGCTGCTGCTCTTCGTCTCGCTCGACGTGGCGCGGGGCTACTGGACGATCACGATCGCGCACACGACCTTCTCGCTCTGCTACGTGGCGGTCGTCGTCCAGTCGCGCCTCCTCACCTTCGACCGCTCGCTCGAGGAGGCGGCGATGGACCTGGGGGCACCGCCGCTCCGGACCTTCCTGCTCGTCACCCTGCCGATCATCGCCCCTGCCCTCGTCGGCGGCTGGCTCCTCGCCTTCACCCTCTCGCTCGACGACCTCGTGATCGCGAGCTTCACGACCGGCCCGGGCGCCACGACCCTGCCGATGCGCATCTACAGCCAGGTCCGCCTCGGCGTGACGCCCGAGATCAACGCCATCTCGACCATTCTCGTGGCCGTCGTGACGGTGGGCGTCATCATCGCCTCCCTCCTGCAGAAGAGGCGGCTGATGAAAGCGGGCATCGACCCGCGCTGAGGTCGACCCGCCGGCACAGCGTCGCTGCGACGCAAGGCGGCCGAAAATCGATGCTAAGTGCCCAGCCAGAGCCGGTGGAGCATTTCTGCACCGCGGCGATACCCGCCGGGCGATGAGATCGCCTCGGCCCGTGCAGCGCGCGCCTCGGGCGATAGGAGCAGAGGCATAACCTGAGCTCGGGCGAACGAAACGAACCGGCGGAGCCGCCGATCATATGCCATCTGCGATCGGAGCCACAGATGACGGCACAGACGACGCTCCACCGGCAGCGCCGCCACCAAGCCGGGGAAGAGCCGGCTTGCGAGCCCAAGCTGGCTTCGTGCCCAGTGGCCGATGCCCAGCTTGTCGGCGCGCCTCACAACCAGCTCCACGGACTCCGCATCGCGACCCAAAAGCGCCGTCTCGAGGACATTGCGGAGCAGGAACAAGCCAGAGGCCGTCTCGCACCGGTCGTGGCCAATGAGATGGGCCAGCTGGTCCACGCCCTGCGGCACGCGTACCCGCACGCCGTCGAGAGTCAGCGGGCGCGAGCTCTCGAGGATTGAGTCGGCGAGGCAGAATTGCTTGTGCCTGGGCAAGAGGTCGCCGTGCAGATCGAGGGTGGCGGCTGCGCCCGGGCGCCACATCGGCGGCAGCTGATGGTGGTGCTCCGGCCAGCGCCCGTCAATGTCCTGGCAGACATAGCCAGAGCCGCGCAGACATGCGGCCACCTCTGACAGGCGGTGACGGGGCACCAGAAGATCGAGATCACGCAGAAAGCGCCAGCCCGGGTCGGGATAAAGGCCGTCGACGAGCCGGATGGTCCCCTTGAGGAGCACAGGCTCTATCCCGATCCCATTGAGGAAGCCGGTGGCCGTCACCAGCTCTGCCAGCAAGATGCGGTTCCGCTGCGCGTTGCCGGAGCGGATGACCTCGAGATAGGTCGCGAAGTCCTCCGGGAGACGGCGTGCGAGCTCGGGTTCGGCCGCGACAAAGCCGGCAAGCGCGGGCGTCACGAGGTTGCGCCCCGACAGCGCCGCGAGTGCGACATGATCGATATGCGGGTCGGCGAGTGCCGCGGCGGTGTCCAGTCCCGCCCTGCACCCGCTGACGCCGGCCGTGAGACAGGCACAGAGGATGCCGAGGGGCGTCGGCGAGCGCGGCCGCCCGATCACGCGCTGGCCCGGTCGATCTGCACCTCTTGCGGCGCCTCGCCAGCGACGAGCTCTCGGACTGCGGCCACGCCGTCCTCAAGACAGCCGTAGGTGAGCTCGAAGCTGCGGACCCCCTGCAGCCAGTCAAGGAACTCCGCCAGGGCGGCATCGCTCGCGGGCAGCACGCTACCGCTGCTCACGAGCCGCGTCAGGGCTCCCTCGAGGTCGAGCCTCGCGCTCGACGTAGTGGCGCCCTCGCGGAACCTGGGAAAGAGCAGCGCGGCAGACGGTCTGCCGACCGAAGGAGTCGTGCTCACCGACCCGCCCAACCACAGATGCCGCATCGTCCGTCCGCCGAACTGGACGACAGGCTGGCTCATCAGCTCGGGAAAGAGCCGAGCGACCACGGACCAGCTCCCGCGCTTGAAGCTCGCGGCCGTCCGAACCGGCCAGACCAGGCCGCTCGTGGCCTGCAAGGGAACGAGATCATCGGCAACAAAGCCGAGGCCGTCACGCACAAGACCGGCAAGCAAAGTGCTCTTGCCGGCCCCGCTCGGCCCGGCGATCAAGATGGTTCCCGCGGGTGCCGCCACCGCACTGGCATGCAGCAGGCACAGCCAAGGCTTGGGCGAGGCGCGAACGATCTCCCGCAGGAGCAGCCAGCGCGCGCCCGGCGCCCCGGGCGCGAAGGCAACATGCCCAGCCCGAGACCAAACGACGAACTCCCCGGCGTGGCGGTCGACCTTGAGCCAATCAGCCGGCTCGCCGTCGTCTCGGGCCTCCGCAGGATCGGCGAGCAGGCCGACCGAGGTGGCAAGGCCGCGTGTATAGATCGTCACCCTTATCGGGACATCGATGAGGCGGTAGACCGTATCGAGGCAGGGCGTACCTGCCGGCGCCCGGACCGGCGCCATGTCGCTCGCCGGCTCGGCCGGCCCGAGGAGATCCGCCCGCCCGAGTGCGGCCACATAGCTCTCGACATCGTGCTGCGCCGATTGCGGACCGGCGCCGTGCTCCATCACGAGACGTGTCGCGATAGCCGTGGCCGAGCTGCCCTCGCGAAGCATCTGCCAGGTCCGCGCCGCCGTAAGATTGAGCCGGTAGATCCGTCCGCTTCGCGCATCATGGATCAGTGCGCCTCCCGCCAGTGGCGCCGTCGCTATGCCGTCCGGGATCCTCATCGCGCCCTCAATGGCAGCGTCGGGCGCTCGCGGGAGGGACCCTTCCAGGCCGTCTGACACGCGCCCTGGCACCGCCCGGCCGTACCCGGCGGCTCTGATGCCAGCTTCAACTCGGGAGCCACATCAGCGAGCCGTCCGATCCGGGCCACGGCCTCCCGACATCCCTTGGCCTTCGCTACGGTGGCGACATCGTTGGTGGCTTGGGTTTCCGCCTTGCCTTGCATCCAGCGCGTTCCCGGCCCGGTTCAATGCACAAACACCGGAAGGCGTCCACAAACCTCGAACACTGCGCAATTAGGTGTAACGCCGCCCGCGAGGCGCGGTGGCTCCGCTCTGCTGGGGTAGCTCGCTCCAAAAGAGGCGGAAGGTGCGGCATGTGCGCGAGGGTCAGGCTGGGCACGGAAAGCGCCCGGCTTGTCGTCATGCATCGCCTTCCAGCCACCCCTCCTAGATGAGGGCAAACCCGATCTTGCACGCCACCGCAACTCGCGCCCTGGCGACGACGGCCTCGCTCGTCATCGTCAGCCCCAAAAGGCGCGTAGGACGGGTTGCTAACGACACTTGTGCCTTTATGCGAAGCACCCGACGCGACAGCTCAGCGTCTTCTGCCGCGTGGGCCATAGTGGACGTGATTTCTGTCGCCGTGCCCATAGCCTGGCCGGACGCCGTATGCCGCGGCCGCGAGCGGCTCGGTCAGCAGGGCCATGGCCGGAGCCACGTAGGCGAACCGTCCGATCTTGGCCATGGCCTCCCGGCGCGTGTCGACGCCTGGCCCACGATCGGTTGCGTCACCACCAAGGGGATCAGGTCTCTCCGGCATCTCTCGCGCTCCGTCGCCAGCCCTCAACCTGAGCGACAGTCTATGCGGGCTACCAGGACAGGGAACTGCCACGTTAGCCGTAGGCTACCCATCCCATGCGAGGATCGGCGGGCGGCCGCCGGGGCTGAGCGCTGGCAAGAAAGTCACGCAGCGTCCCAGCGTGGTGACCACCTCGCGCGGCGCGGCGGCTACACTAGCGACGCGGCGCCCGGAGCGGGCTGCCCTAGGCGATTGGCCTGGCGATGGACCACACTCCCCTGGTCGGCCTTGCGGTGGCGCTCTTCGCTGGCGTCGTGATTGGCGTGGAGCGCGGCTGGCGGCGCCGCGAGGATCCGGAAGGCTCGCGCGTCGCGGGTGTGCGCACGATCGTCCTGATCGGCCTCGCCGGTGGGGTCACCGGGCTCATCGGCGGCCAGGCCGGCGCTCTGATCATGGCCGCCGGCGCCATCGGCGTGGTGGCTGTGCTGCTGCTCCGCGCCTGGCAGTCCTGGCAACGCTCGCCCGACATCGGCTCGACCACGCTCGTCGCCTGCCTCCTGACCTATCTCCTGGGCGCGTTGGCGACGACGGGGCAGCCGGTGGCGGCTGGCGCTGCCGCCGTCCTTGCCGCCTGGGTGCTGAGCCTGAAGGCGCCGCTCCACACCTGGCTTGTCAGGCTCGAGCGGGAGGAGCTGTTCGGCGGCCTGCAGCTCCTGCTCATCGCCGTCGTGATCCTGCCGATGCTGCCGGACCGGGGATTCGGCCCCTACGACGCCATCAACCCGTTTCGTCTCTGGAGCTTCGTCACGATCATCGCCGCCGTCTCCGTTGCGGCCTATGTGGCCATCAAGCTTCTGGGGCCCGGCCGGGGCATCCTCTTCGCCGCGGTGGCGGGCGGGATGGTGTCCTCCACGGCGACCAGCATCAGCCTCGCCCGGCAGGCCCGCGACCAGCCCGGCCTCGCCACCACGCTCGGTGCCGGCATCGTGATGGCCACCACGGTGACCTACGTCCGCGTCGGGGTCATCGCGGCCCTGGTCGATCAGAGCCTGGCGCGCGCCATGGTGCCGACGCTGGGGGCGATGATCGTGACCGGCGTGGCCCTTGTCCTTGTGCTCCTCCGGCTCGGCCGCACCGACACACCGTCCGCGACGGTGCCGGCAGGCGTCTTCCATCTGGGCACGGCCATCAACATGGGCATCGCGCTGGCGCTGATCCTCATCCTCGCCCGAAGCCTGCACGACCGCCTGGGTGCTGCAGGCCTCTATGTCGTCTCCGTCGCGGCCGGCCTCGCCGACGTCGACGCGGTGACGCTCTCCAGCGCCGAGCTCGCCGCCGGCGGCATGGCCGCCAGGGTCGCGATCGGCGCCATCCTCCTGGCGATCGCCTCGAACGCGGTGGTCAAGGCCGGCATCGTCACCGCCATCGCCGGCGGCCGCACCGCGCTCCTCGCGTGGCTCGGGCTCGTCGTCTCGATGCTGGCGGGCGCCCTCGTCTTCCTCCTCGACCTCGGGCCGCGCCTGGGGCTGGGCTGAGCCGGCTGCTCTGGGACGGCGGAAACCGATCGCCGAGCAAGCCGGATCTCGACGGGATCGCGTGGCCCCCGGCGGGCCCGGCAGACCGAGCCCCCTACTCCTTCACCGCACCCGTCAGGCTCGAGACATAATACTCGACGAAGAACGAGTAGAAGATCGCGACGGGCACGGAGCCCAGCAGCGCCCCGGCCATCAGCGAGCCCCAGTGATAGACGTCGCCCTCGACGAGCTGGGTCAGGACCGCCACCGGCACCGTCTTCTTCTCGGTCGATTGGATGAAGGCCAGCGCGTAGATGAACTCGTTCCAGGAAAGCGTGAAGGCGAAGATGCCGGCCGAGATCAGGCCCGGCACCGCGAGCGGCAGGGTGATGCGCCAGAGGATCTGCAGGCGCGAGGCGCCGTCGATCAGCGCGCATTCCTCGAGCTCGTAGGGTATGGACTTGAAGTAGCCGATCAGGAGCCAGGTACAGAACGGGATGAGGAAGGTGGGATAGGTGAGGATCAGCGCCATCGGGCTGTCGTAGAGCCCGACCTTGAAGACCATGGTCGCGAGCGGGATGAAGAGGATCGTGGGCGGCACCAGGTAGGCGAGGTAGATGCCGAGGCCCACCCACTGCGAGCCCGTGAAGCGAAGGCGCTGGATCGCGTAGGCGGCAAGCACGCTGGCGAACAGCGCCAGAACCGTCGAGGCGATCGCCACGGTCATCGTGACGGTGAGCCACTGCGGATAGTCGGTGTCGAAGAGCAGCTTCTTGATGTTGGCGAGGGTGGGCGAGCTCACCCAGAAGGGGTTGTGGCCCTTGTAGTCGTAGAGCTCCTCGTTCGACTTGATGGCGGTGATCGCCATCCAATAGAACGGGAAGAGCAGCACGATCATGAAGCAGGCGAGCGGCAGATAGACGGTCACGAGCCGGCGGGGCAGCGATTCCCACTGGATCATGCCCTCGCGCTCGGCCGCCGTCGGCGGCGGCGTCTGCGCGGTGGTGACGGCGGCGTCAGTCATCCTGGCCTCCCTGCTGCCACTTGCGCCGCGCCAGCGCGAAATAGCTGAAGACTGTGGCGAAGACGAGGAAGGGGATCATCGCCACCGCGATGGCGGAGCCCTCGCCCAGCTGGCCGCCCGGGATCGCCCGCTGGAAGGCGAGCGTCGCCATGAGGTGGGTGGAGTTGACCGGCCCGCCGCGCGTGATGGCGTAGACGAGCTGGAAGTCGCTGAAGGTGAAGATCACCGAGAAGGTCAGCACGATCGCGAGGATCGGCATCAGCATCGGGAAGGTGACGTGGCGGAACCGCTGCCAGGGCGAGGCGCCGTCCAGCATCGCCGCCTCGTAGAGCGAGGGCGAGATCGTCTGCAGGCCCGCCAGGAGGCAGATCGCGACGAACGGGATGCCGCGCCAGATGTTGGCGGCGATCAGCGAGAAGCGGGCATTCCAGGGCTCGCCCAGGAAGTCGACATAGGTGGCGCGCCAGTGCAGCACGTCGACGAGAACGTAGGAGATGATCGAGAACTGCGGATCGTAGATCCACCAGAAGGCGATGGCCGAGAGCACCGTCGGCACGATCCAGGGCACCAGGATCAAGGCCCGGATGATCGACTTCATGGGCAGGTTGTGGTTGAGGATCAGCGCCAGCCACAAGCCCAGGCCGAACTTCCCCACCGTCGCCACGATCGTATAGACGAGGGTGTTGAAGACCGAGAGCCAGAAGATGCGGTCGGCGAACAGCGAGGTGTAGTTCTCGAGCCCGATGAAGATGCCGGCCCGGCCGATGCGCGTGTCGGTGAAGGCGAGCCAGATGCCCAGCCCCAGGGGATAGGTGAGGAAGACCAGCATCAGCCCGGCCGCGGGCAGCATGCACAGGAAGATCAGAACCGTCTTGTTGTCGAGAATCCGGGACAGCCGGCTGGCCGGCCGGCGGTAGTATTCGAGCGCCTCGGTCCGCGTCGCCACCGGATGCCCCGCCTAGCCGGAGACGGGAAGGCGAGACGCGGCGCGGATCAGGCGGCTCTGCGCCCCTCGATTCAGCCCCAGCGCTGACATGTTAGGATGCTCCCTCACTGATCTTGCCGACATGCGCGAGCCCGAGGACCCCGCATTTTGTGCATCCTGCACCATGCCGCCCGGGCGAGCAACCGCTTGCCGAGCGCGCCCTGCCGTGCTTCGCCTGGGCCCCAACCGCCGCCGACCACGAAGGAACGGGCCAAAAGCCATGACCGCCGATCTTCCCCCGCCCACTCGCCTCGCCCGCATCGAGGCCTTCGTCCTCCGCTTCCCCCTGGCCCGGCCCGTCCAGACCTCCTTCGGCGCCATGACCAGCCGGCCCTCGGTGATCCTCCGCGTCGAGGACGAGGAGGGTGCCCATGGCTGGGGCGAGATCTGGTGCAACTTCCCGACCGTGGGTGCCGAGCACCGGGCGAGGCTCGCGGTCGAGGTCGTGGGCCCCTGGCTCCTGGCCGAGCGGCCGATGGCGCCCGAGGCGGCCTTCGCCTGGCTCAGCCGGCGCTGCCACGTGCTGGGCCTCCAGGCGGGCGAGCCCGGCCCCGTCTCCCAGGTGGCGGCAGGACTCGACATCGCCCTTTGGGACCTCGCGGCCCGGCGTGCCGGCCAGCCGCTGCACCGCCTCCTGGGCTCGAAGCGGGACCGCGTGCCGGCCTATGCCTCGGGCATCGACCCCAAGCTGGCGCCCGGCATCATCGAGGCCAGCCGCGAGCAGGGCTTCAAGGCCTTCAAGATGAAAATCGGCTTCGGGCGCGAGGCCGATCTTCAGGCGCTCGAGGCTGCCCACGCTGTGATCCAGCCGGGCGAGCGCTTCATGGTGGACGCCAACCAGCGCTGGGACCGGGACGAGGCCTGCGCCATGGCCGGGGCGATGGCCGATCGCGGCCTCGTGTGGCTCGAGGAGCCGCTGGCGGCCGACCGGCCCTGGGACGAATGGCGGGCCGTGGCCGCGGTGGGCGTGCCCCTCTCGGCCGGCGAGAACCTGCGCGGCGGACCCGACTTCGCCGAGGCGGTCGAGAGCCGCTCGCTCGCCTACCTGCAGCCCGACGCCTGCAAGTGGGGCGGCATCTCGGGCTGCCTGCCGGTGGCGCGGGCCGCCATCGCCGCCGGTGTCACCTACTGCCCCCACTATCTGGGCGGTGCGGTGGGCCTGCTGGCCGCGACGCACCTCCTGGCGGCCGCTGGCGGAAAAGGCCTGCTCGAGGTGGACGTGCAGGAGAACCCGCTGCGCTCCGAGCTCTGCGGCCCGTTCCTGAAGCTCGAGGGCGGCGAGGCGCTGTTGCCCACCGGCCCCGGGCTCGGCGCCGAGCCGGATGCAGGCGTCATGGCGCGCTACCAGGTGCAGCACGGCGAGGCCAAGGCGGCTAGAGGCGCCCGGGCGTGGCGCCCCCTGCCCCCGATGGCGCGATCCGAGCGGCCGTGCCCGGGCTCGCGAGAGCGCGCCAGGACGGGGCATGGACCCTCGTGTCGGGGCACGAGGGTGACAAGAAGGTGCGAGGCGACGCGAGGACGCACCTTTTCCGTCATCCCCCGGCTCCGACCGGGGGATCAGGTGACGCGGCGCGACGGGAAGGAGTAGCGTAGTTCCCACCACCTGACCGCCCGATCAAGTCGGGCGGTGACAAGAAGAAAGACGTGCCGGCGCACCTCTCCCCTCGTCGCCCCCCGACGTGATCGGGAGGGCCAACGGCTCGAGGCTGGCCACACTACTGCAGTGTCACGACCGCCAGTTGATCCCCCGCTCAAGGCGGGGGATGACCGTGGGGGGGGGTCGGCTTGCTCTTCTTTTGCTATCCTTTGCTGCTCTTTTCTTCTTTCACGCTCCTCTGCTGCTCCACTGCCCCGGCCCCGCTCTCTCCCAGCGCGGCCTGGCGGCTCTCGGCGTAGCGCAGGACCCAGTCGGCCACGTCCGGGTTGCTCCGGGCGAAGGCGACGAGGTCCGAGACAAGCTCGGCGGCGACGGTGTTTTCCGGCGCCTCGATGGCGGGCTGCGACAGGACAGCGGCGGCCACTGGCTCCAAGCTCGCGTCGAGGTCGTCCCAGTCGTGCAGCCCGGGCGGACGGTTGGTCATCCGCGGCGCCAGATGGCGCAGGCGGTTTTCGGGATGGCGGCCGCGGTTGCCCTCGTAGGCAAGGAACAAAAGAGCTTTGGTGTCGCCCATGTCGGCGAGGTGCTGGAGGCTGGCGAACGCCGTCCTGATCAGGAGCGCCTCGCGCTCGTCCTCGGGCAGCTCGGCCTCGCGCCGGTAGTAGGCGACGTGCCCCTGGAACTTCTCGTCGGCGAGGAGCGAAAGAATCTCGTCCTCGTCTGTCCCCTCGTGCCTGGCGACCTCGGCGGGCGTCATGCCGGCGGCGAGTCGCCGCGCCAGCCGCACGGTGCGGGCCGCGGGCATCGAGGCGGGGGAACGCGAGGGGTAGGGACAAGTCATACTTCCTAGGTATAGGATCGATATGGGCATGTCAACCTGAAGTTGGATAGGGGGTGTCGCCAGATCGCGCTGCCGCGAAGCGTGTGGCCGGAGGCACGGGCTTCGGGGTTGGCATCCCGTACGCGACTGCCGTATACCTTATCCGTGGACATCGAGCTCGACGATGCCAAGGACGCCGTCAACCGCCGGAAGCACGGCATCTCACTGATCCGAGCGGCCGAGCTGTTCGAGCGGCCGTTCAAGGAGATCGAGGATCTGAGGGCCGACTACGGCGAGCGACGGTTCATCGCCTACGGCACCATCGAGGATCGGCTCTTCGTCTGTGTCTACACTTGGCGCGGCCAGCGGCGACGCATCATCTCGCTGCGCAAGGCCAATCGGAGAGAGGTCGATGCCTACGAGGCGTCCGAGCAAGGCTGAGATCGAGGCGGCACGGCAGGAGACCGACTGGGGCAGCCTCGACGGGCTCAGCGATGCCGAGCTCGAGCAGGCGATCGCCGAGGATCCCGATGCGGCGCCCGATCTCGCCCAGGCGCTGCGCCGGGGAGACTTCCGCCAAGTCGATCCGACGAGCGGCGAGGTCGATGTGGTGGCGATCCGCGCGCGGAGCGGGCTCAGCCAGCGGGATTTCGCCCGCCGCTTCGGCCTCGACCTGCGGGCGCTGCAGGACTGGGAGCAGGGTCGACGCCGGCCGACCCGCTCCGTCGCCTCCTACCTGCGGGTGATCGACCGGGCGCCGGAGGCCGTCGCGGAGGCGCTCGCGGGCGCCTGAGGCCGCCCGCCAGGTCGCTCACTGTCTCAGCGTGCGCTCCCTGGCCACGACAGATCGTGCGAAAGGCGGCAGAGATGACGCGTAGCCCCCTGAACGATGCCATCCTGGCGACGTCCGACGACATGCATGCTCTCGGCCTCATGGACGAGGCAACGCGCGAGAAGATCACGCTGCGCCATCCGGGCAGCAGGCCGTGCCCGACGACCGAGCCGATGACGGGCGAGGAGATCCGCGGGCTGAGCGAGCGCGCCCGTCTCAGCCAAGCCGTCTTCGCCCGCCATCTCAGCCTCATGCCCGGCCATGTCTCGCTGCTCGAGCGCGGCACGAAGCGGCCGACCGGCCCAACGCTCGTCCTGCTCGACGTCGTCAAGCGAAAGGGAATCGAGGGCATTTTGTGAGGGCGCGGAAGCAGAGAGCGCCACCGGATGCGCGCCTGGCAACTCTTTTCAGCTCAGTTTCTTCGGCGCGAGCTCCCGCACCCCGGCCTTGGGAGGCCGAGGCGTTCGCGGAGGGCGTGTCGCGGGGATTCCGAAACGTCGGTTGGCCGCCTATTGCGGCACCCGGCTGGCATGGTGATGGACCAAGAGCCAGTGCCCCGCATGCTTCTCAAACACATTCGTGGCCAGCGCGGAGAATGCGACCGGCTTGCCATCCGATGCCCGCTTGCCGTGCACGACTTCGGTTCCCACCAAAATCGCCGTGTCACCGAGGATGCGCACGTTTGGGTTCGTCAGGGTGATCGATAGTTCGCTGAACCGCACGAAAGCACCATCGGCCCAGTTCTTCCGCACCGCGTCTGCGCCGACCACGGGGACCTTGTCGGACGGGCCGATGAGCGTCACGCCCGCATCCTGGGCCGAGACTTTTTGTAGGCCCGCAATGTCGCGCGCCGATACAGCGTCGTCGAAGGCCTGATTGGCTTTCAGGACATCGCTCCGGTCGTCTGCTCTCGCACCTGTGCCCGAGGACGCGGCGATCAGTATTGCAAGCAGCAGGCCGGCAGAAAGTCGATACAATCGGAGCATGACGAAAAGACCTCCCCTAAATTATTCCTTTCAGCCCAATCGCCCACGCATCCAGGTTGCAAGATATTTTTCATCCAATATTTCCCATGTTCCCGGTCCATTCTAGCACCTTGGGTGAACGATAACTGTGGATGAGCGCGCCCGGCAAGATCGACAGCGCCCCGGCCGACCTCGCCCGACCGGCCACCCCCAAAGCCACCTTGGACCCAGCCCCAACTCGCCCTCGCCCTCGCCCTGCCATGAGCCAGCCGAACGGGACAGCAGTTGCTCAAGGCGGGGGATGACAATAAGGGCCGTGGCGGCGCGCCTCTCCCTCGTCGCCCCACGACTTGATCGGGGGCCAACTGCTGGAGAATCGCCACGCTGGCGTCGCGTCACCCCTTCCAGTTGATCCCCCGATCAAGTCGGGGGACGACCGGTTGGGGTGGGGTCGGCCCGTTCTTTTTTCACTATTCCTTGCTGGGCTTCTCTTCTCTCATTCTCCTCTCTTGCTCGTCCGCCCCGGCCCCGCTCTCTCCCAGCGTGGCCTGGCGGCTCTCGGCGTAGCGCAGGATCCAGTCGGCGACGTCCGGGTTGCTCCGGGCAAAGGGGACGAGATCTGAAAGAAGCTCGGCGGCGACGGGGTTTTCCGATGCCGTCTCGATGGGGGGCTGCGACACGAGGGCGTCGGCCAGCGGCTCCGCGCTCGGGTCGAGGTCGTTCCAGTCGCGCAGCCTGGGCGGGCGGCTGGTCATCCGCGGCGCCAGATGGCGCAGGCGGTTTTCCGGCGTCCGCCCGCGGTTGGCCTCGTAGGTGAGGAACAAAAGCGCCTTGGTGTCACCCATGTCGGCGAGGTGCTGGAGCCCCGCCAGTGCGGAGGCGATCAGGAGCCGCTCGCGCTCGTCCTCGGGAAGGTCCCGCTCGTCGCGGTGATACTCGACCAGGTCGGCGAACGTCTCCTCCGCCAGAAGTGAAAGAATCGCCTCCTCACTCGTCCCTTCGCTCGCGGCGACCTCGGCGGGCGTCATGCCGCCTGCGAGCCTTCGGGCCAGCCGCTTGCGGCGGGCGCCGGGCATCGAGGCGGGGGAACGGACTGGATAGCGACAAGGCTTTCTTTCCTTTTTTATAGGATCATTACAATGTCATCAACCTATGCGCGAAAACCCCTCGCCCGATGTGCTCGAGGGGAAGCAAGCATGGGCCCCTTTGGTCAGCCCGCCTAAGGCCCATCTCCTCCACCTGCCGCACCTTCCCGTCAGACAGTGATCAATCGGCGGACACGGATCTCTCCGAATAGACGCGATCGATTATCCAGATAGCAAGCTCAGCCAGCTTTTGCTGCGCATCTTGCGTTGGCAGGCTGATGAGTTTCGGCCAGATGCCAAGTTTCGGAAGATCTTGCGGATCGATCCTGATCCCTGGAATCGAATTCATGCGCTCAAATAGATCCGCCCGCTCCGGAGCACCCAAAAATGCACGCGTCTCAAGAATGTACTTCGTGACAATCCCCACGGTACTGTCCGCCTGAACAGTCAGCATGACGCAATGCTTGGCCGGCGGCTCGATGTTGAGAATGCCGGCGGTAGAGCTCCGACCCCAATGAGTCTTTGCCTGCTTCGCGTGTTGGGTGATGCGCAAGACCACATCGCGCGTTGCTTGTGGCAGCCTGCGCACCTGATCTTCGAACGCTTCGAACGTCCAGACGACAGGGCGAGGGCCCTTGACGACGCGCGCCATCTCGCTCTGGCCTATCACCCGCGGCACCAAGGCGCGCACGTCCGGACCGCCTACATAGTGACGAATCTCGATCGCCAGAACCTCGACCGGATCCATCGTCTCGTTGAGGAACTCAACGATCCGGCGCAGTTCCGGCGAAATCATGTCGGCGACGAAAAGAAGGCGGATACGTCGCGCCCTGAGATTGGTCTCCACCTGCGCCCAGAACGTCTCCGGCAACTCCTCGCCCAGAAACTCGGCGAGCCGGATCCGGGCTTCAGGCGCGCCGTCAGATGAGGGTGCCGCGAAGAACTGCCGCTCGATCTCGCCCTTCGGCCAGAGCGTGGAGGCGTTGGCGGCATAGTCGAGCATCTGCGCCACCACCTCGCGGCGAAGACGGCCGTCGCTCGCGCGCTTGACCTCGACCAAGGTCGGGATGCCGTCCTGGTCGAGGAAGAGATGGTCGAGGGACCAGTAGCCCGGGCCCGCCTCGACGTTGGGAATAGGGCTCTCGCGCCGCACCAGGAGCCAACGACGCGGGTTGCCCGGATCGATCTGGTTGCCGGCAAGGATGTCCGGGTAGCGCTCGATCAGGGCCTGGAACACGTCCTCCTTCGCGAAGGGCGTGCTCTGCATCGCCGTGAGCTCGCCGCCGTTGACGCCGCCCTGCACCAGAAAGATGCCGTCCGTCACGTCTGCCTCCAAAGGTTGAGCGCTTCGTTGCCCGTCTCGGCCGTGCGCCTTGGCCCTACCCGCGCCTCACATCACCCGAAGCATCCTCAGCACGACGGCGGTGAGGAAGCCGATCCCGCCCATGGCGAGCATGACCCAAAGAAAGCCCGTGCCGTCCTGGACCCAGGGCAGGCCGCCCACGTTCATGCCGAAGATGCCGGTGATCAGCGTGAGCGGCAGGAAAATCGCGGCGATGACCGACAAAAGATAAAGATTACGGTTGGTGGCCTCGGCGAGGCCGGTGCCGAGCTCCTCGTGGAGGAGCTTGGCGCGCTCCTGGATGCTCTCGAGATCGTCGCCCACCGCCGCCAGCGTCTCGATCGAGTCGCGGATGAGCGCGGTCTCCTCGGGCTGCAGCCAGCGCGGCGGGTGGGCGGTGAGGCGCAGGACGGCGTAGCGGCCGACATGGAGCTGGCGGCGCACGCGGATGATCCTGACGCGCAGGGCAGCGACCTCGCGGATGGGCAGGGCCTCGTCGCCCATGGCCACGATCTCGGCCAGCCGGTCGACCTCATCGCCCAGCGCCGTGACGAGGAAGGAGAAGGTGTCGGCGAGGCGGCGGAAGAGGGCGGCGACGAAGGCGACGGCGCTGGCGCAGTGCCGCCCGTCCAGGACCTCGCGCCGCAGCGTCTCGATCGTCTGCATCGGCGCGCGGCGCCCGGTGATGACGAGCGTGCGGTCGCAATAAAGGGTGAGGATGCCCGTGGCCGTGCCGTCCCCGTGCCCCGGGAGCTCGCGCTTGAGGTCGGGAAGGCAGGCGGCGAGGCCGGAAGCGAAGGTGACGATCCGGGTGGCGGGGTCACGCGAGGCCAGGAGCTCGCGGGCGGAGTCGCCCAGCCGCGGGCTCGCCGCCAGCCATTCGGCGAGGCTCGGGATGCCGAGATTGAGGTGGATCCAGACGAAGCCGTCGCCGGGCGGCGCGTCGACCGCGTCGAGGCCCACGGGCTCGGGCGGTGCGTCGGGCCTCAGCCGGTAGCCGAAGAGGAGCCCGCTCTCGATCGGGGCTTTGCTGTCGCTCACAGCCGGCAAGGTATCCGCGGCCGCCGCCGGTCGACAAGGGCCGATGATCCGCGGCCGGAAAACGCGCGGGAAAAGCCGGAGGCGCGCGCCTCAGTAGACCTGGGGGACGTAGAGCTCGTCGGGGAGGATCTTGCGCTCGTAGTCGGGGTTGAACACGCGGTCGGGCAGCGTGATCTGCTCGTGCGGGATCTCCTCGTAGGGCACCTGATGCAGGAGGTGATGGATGCAGTTGAGCCTCGCCCGCTTCTTGTCGTTGCCCTCGACGATCGACCAATGCGCCTCGGGGATGCTGGTGCGCTCGAGCATCTCCTCCTTGGCCTTGGTGTAGGCCTCCCAGCGCACCCGCGACTGCAGGTCCATGGGGCTGAGCTTCCACTGCTTCATCGGGTCGTGGATACGCATCAGGAAGCGGAGCTGCTGCTCCTGGTCCGTGATCGAGAACCAGTATTTGACCAGCTTGATGCCGGAGCGGACGAGCATGCGCTCGAACTCGGGCACGTCGCGCATGAACTGCTCGACCTCATCCGGCGTGGCAAAGCCCATCACGCGCTCGACGCCGGCGCGGTTGTACCAGGAGCGGTCGAAGAGCACGATCTCGCCGCCCGCCGGCAAATGCGGGACGTAGCGCTGGAAATACCATTGCGTCCGCTCGCGCTCGCTCGGCGCCGGCAGGGCCACGACGCGGCAGATGCGGGGGTTGAGGCGCTGCGTGACCCGCTTGATCACGCCCCCCTTCCCTGCCGAATCGCGGCCCTCGAAGAGGACGAGGAGCTTGTAGCCGGTGTGCGCCACCCAGTCCTGCAGCTTGACGAGCTCGGCCTGCAGGCGGAACAGCTCGGAGAAATAGGTGCGGCGGTCGATCTCCGTCGTGTGCCTGAGATCGGTGATCTGCCTGAGCTCGCGGGCGATCCGCTCGTCGTCGAGCTCCATCTCGAGCTCCTCGTCGAAGGAGTCGGCGAGCTCGGCCTCCACCCAGGTTTTTTCCTTCCGTCCCTTAGCGTCCTTGCCCATGCCGTCCTCCAGGCCCGTGGCGTTCTCGGTGTCTCAACTATGACAACGACCATGACGGTTGCTTGACAAGGCGGAAGGCGAGCGGCCGGGGTGGTTGCGGTCGGGCCGGCCGGTGGCCAACGGGCGCCGAGCGCAGGGCGGCCCAGCCTGCGCGAGGGCCGCGTGGACGAGGCCGGCCGCGGGCGAGCCGTCCACGAAGGGCCAAAGGCGCCCGCCCGGCGACCTCGCGTCGACCAGCGCAACGGCCTCTCCTTGCCCATGCCGATCGTGATCGCGCCTCCAGCGACCCCTCTGATTGACGACGCGCCCCTCCGGGAGCACTGTCGAGCCACCGACCAAGGGTGTCCGGGTTATGTTGATGTCGACGGCTGTATTCGTGGAATGCCAGCTCAGATGACGGGCGTCGACGAGGGCGCCGGGAGCCATGCCCACTGAGACGACGCAAGGCGGAAAGGGCCGGGGGCCAGGTCCGACCGAAGCGGGCGCCACCGGTGAGATCGTCTCGGCCGGGCAAGAATCGCAGTCGTCGGAGGCCCCGCCGTCGAGGCCTGGGCCTGCACGAAGACGAAAGTTGCTAATCGGCGTGCTGGGCGCCCTGGTGGTCGTGGCCGCCGCCGTGTTCGGCATTCCCTGGATCGAGCTGACGTTCAGCACCGTCTCGACCGACGACGCCTACGTGAGCGACCATGTGACGTTTGTCGCTCCACGTGTCGGAGGCCAGGTTTCCCGTGTTCTGGTGGACGACAACAACCGGGTGCACAAAGGAGAGCTTCTCGCCGAGCTCGACAAGGAGCCGTTCCAGGTGGCGGTCTCGGAGAAAAGGGCCGCCGTCGATATGGCCGATGCGGACCTGCAGGCCGCCATCGCCTCGGTGCGCGGCATCGAGGGGGAGGCCAGGAGCCGGCGCTGGAGCCTGCAGCACGCCGTGGAGGGTGTCGACAACCAGATAGCTCTCCTGCATGCCCGGGTTGCCGACCTCGACAAGAGCAAGGCCGCGCTCTCGCTGGCACAGGTCGAGTTCGACCGGGCAAGGCAGCTGGTCGGGACCGCGGCCATCAGCCGTGAGCTCTATGACCAGCGCCAAGCGGAGCTGACGACCGCAAACGCGAACGTCAACGAGGCGCTGGCCGAGGTCTACCAGATCCGCGTCTCCCTGGGGCTGCCGGCACAGCCCGAGAAGGGCGAAAGCCTCGACCAGGTGCCAGCCGACCTCGATCAGACCTTCTCCTCGGTCCTCGAGGCGCAGGCGGGCCTGATCGAGAGCGCGGCTCAGCTCGGCGTCATCCATTCCTATGACCAGAGCCCGAAGCAGATGCTCGCGGCGTTCGAGAAGCAGGGTGACATCGACCGCGTCTTCTCCGAGCTGACGGCGACGGCCCCCGCGGTCAAGCAGGCGGAGGCCAAGCTCGAGGCGGCCAAGCGCGATCTCGCCCAGGCCGAGCTGAACCTCAAGTATTGCGACATCGTGGCGGCGATCGATGGTGTCGTGACGCGCAGGAACGTCAATCCCGGCGACTACGTCCAAGTGGGCCAAAATCTCATGGCCATCCGCTCGCTGGACGACATCTGGGTCGACGCCAATTTCAAGGAGACCGAGCTCCGCGACCTGCGCATCGGCCAGCCTGTCGATCTCTATGTCGACATGTACGGAAAGCGAAAGGTCTTCAAGGGCCGGGTCTCCGGCTTCACGATGGGCACCGGATCGACACTGGCGTTACTGCCGCCGCAGAACGCCACGGGCAACTTCGTCAAGGTGGTGCAGCGGCTACCGGTGCGCATCGACATCGAAGGGTACGACCCGAACAGGGATCCTCTGTTCGTCGGAACCTCCGTCGTTCCCTACGTCCATATCGACAGGCCACCGACCGGACCCGATGCCGGGAAGCTCCTGCAGGCCTACCGGCCTCGATCGCAATCGACCGGCTCGTCCGGGAGCCAGCCGGACGCCGGCAAATGACGGCTGTGGCACTCTCGTCCGCCAGACCCGATGCCGGGGGAACGCCGTGGCTGCTGGCCGCCACGGTGGTCGTGCCGACATTCATGGAGGTGCTCGACACCACCATAGCGGTCGTCGCCCTTCGCTACATCGCCGGC
The DNA here is from genome assembly GCA_963735065.1 of uncultured Alphaproteobacteria bacterium. Lineage (GTDB taxonomy): Bacteria > Pseudomonadota > Alphaproteobacteria > Geminicoccales > Geminicoccaceae > CAVTJL01. Next base: position 1,405,373 of record CAVTJL010000004.1, read on the forward strand.
GGCCTGTCGGCCACGGTCAACGATGGTGAGTGGGTTCTCACCAGCTACCTTGCCGCCAACGCGATCATCCTGCCGATCACCGGCTGGCTGAGCGCGCGCCTGGGCCGGCGGAACTACTTCCTGCTGTCGATCGCCGTGTTCACCCTCAGCTCCGCGATGTGCGGCTTCGCCGGCAGCCTCGGCCAGCTCATCCTGTTCCGCGTCATCCAGGGCCTTGCGGGCGGCGGCCTGCAGCCCTCCAGCCAGAGCGTGCTGCTCGACGCCTTCCCCCGGGAAAGGCAGGGCCTTGCGATGACGCTGTTCGGCCTGGCGGCGCTCATAGCACCGGTCATCGGCCCGACCCTTGGGGGATGGATCACGGACCAGTACAGCTGGCGATGGATCTTCCTGATCAACGTGCCCGTCGGTGCGCTGGTATTCGTCGGCTGTTATGCGCAGCTCCGCGACCCGGACTATCTCGTCGCCCAGCGCGCCAAGCTGAGGAAGCAGCCGCTTCGCTTCGACTCGATCGGCCTGTCGCTGCTGGTCATCGTCATGGTCTCCTGGGAAGTGATGCTGAGCAAGGGCCAGGAATGGGACTGGCTGGGCGATCCCTTCTGGCGCGTGCAGACCTTGGCCCTTCTCTTCGCCGTGGGCCTCGTTGCGCTCGTTGTCTGGGAGCTGCGCCATCGCAATCCCGTGGTCAATTTCCGGCCCCTGCGCGAGCGCAACTTCGCCGCGTGCTGCCTCATCATCTTCTGCGCCTACCTCGTGCTCTATGGCGCCAGCACCTCGCTGCCCGGGCTGCTTCAGTCCCTGTTCGGCTATGATGCGCTGAGCGCGGGGCTGGTCATGTCACCGGCGGGATTATTCGCGATCCTGGCCATGCCCGTCGTCGGCTTCATGCTCGGTCGCAGGACGGATGCGAGGTGGCTGATCGCCGCGGGGCTGCTGGCCATGACGGCCGGGAACTATTGGATGTCCCGGCTGAACCTGGACATCAGCCCGGGCCAGGCGATCTGGCCCAGGGTGGTCCTGATCGCCGGGCTGGCGATATGCTTCGCCCCCGCGAATGTAGCTGCCTACCTCTATACGCCCCAGGAGCTGCGTGGGGCCGCGGTCGGGCTGTTGAGCCTTCTGCGCAACGAAGGCGGCAGCGCCGGAACGTCCTTGGCCCAGACCTTTCACGAGCGACGTGATCAGTTCCACAGTCTCCGCCTCAATGAATATCTCGATCCCTTCAACGCCGCCGCGCAATCCTTCATCAGGCAGGCCGAGGCCTTCTTCCACCAGCAGACCGCCGATCCGGTCGCCGCGCAGCAACTCGCCTGGCAGAGTCTCGACACTCTCCTCCGACAGCAAGCCTCGGCCCTGGCCTATTTCGACACATTTTGGATCTTTGCCGCCTCTACCCTGGCGCTCGTACCCGTGGTTCTCCTCATGAAGCGCTCGGTCGCCGAGAAAGGCGCTCATGTCGGTGCCGAATGAGTGGCTTCTCCAGCGGCCTCGCCGCTCGGCTCAGTCGAAGACGTGGTGCTCGAGGCGGGTCCGCTCGACGAGGTCCCAGTCGTAGGTGACGCCGAGGCCGGGGCCGTCGGGGACCGGGACGCAGCCATCCTTGCCCAGGTTCTCGGGCTGGTCGGAGTAGCCGCAGGCGTAGACCGGGGGGACGGCGTTGGGCATGGCGGGGCCGACCAGCGCCATCTCGTAGAGGTGGGTGTTGCGGGTGGCGGCCATGCAGGCGCGGTGCGCGGGACCGCAGGCGTGGTACTGGATGTCGAGGCCCAGCGCCTCGGCCACGTGGGCGATCTTGATGGCCCCGGTGATGCCCATGTCGTACTCGGGATCGACGTGCAGCATGTCGCCGCCGCCGGCCAGGATGAAGGCGGTCTTGAGCTCGATGCCGCGGACATGCTCGCAGACGAGGAGCGGGGTTTTCAGGCGCTCGCGCAGGCGCTTGTGGCCCTCGGGCGCTATGCCCGAATCGCGGTAGGGATCCTCGAACCAGAAGAAGCGGGCCTCGTCGCAGGCCTGACCGACCTCGAGCGCGTCCATCCAGGTGCGCAGCTGGCAGGCGGGATCGATCATCAGCCGCCAGCCATCGCCCACCGCCTTGCGCACGCCCAGCACGTTCTTGACCTCGCGCTCGACGTCGCCATCGTTCCAGCCGTGGATCTTGAAGCCGCGGAAGCCCTTTTCCTTGCAGGCCAGGGCGTAGTCGGCGAAGGCCTCGGGCGTGTCGAGGCCGCCCGGCTCGTCCTGGCCGTGATAGGTGCTGGCGTAGGCCGGCAGGCGCTCGCGAAAGCCGCCCAGGAGGCGCGCCACCGAGACGCCGCGGCGTTTCCCGGCCAGGTCCCAAAGGGCGATGTCGAGGGGGCCGTGGCCCATATGGTCGTAGGCGCGGACCTCGCGCTTGAGGTCGTCCCAGATCTGCTCGCGGCGGTCGGGATCGCGGCCGATGAGGTGCGGCGCCAGCATCCGCGCCTGGGCGAAGGAGGCGGGCGTGCCCACCCAGTGCGTGACGTAGGCGCCCTCGGCCCCGTCGGCGGTGTGGAGGCGCACGGCCCAGCGCTGGCAGGGCAGCGTGGCGCCCTTGCGGGCGACGAGGTTGCCCACGCCCGCGGCCCCGTGCGCCGGCAGGCCCAGCCCCTCGACCTCGAAGCCGAACAGGCTGAGCTCGACCCTCGTGATCCGTGTCATCGATCTTCCCTCCCCCCGATCGTCGGCGCGATGGCCGCTGGGGCCGACGCCGCCCGGACCCTAGCGGCTGGCGAGAGGCGCGAGAAGGATCAACCGCTCTCATCTGCCCCCCGGAGCCGACATCCTCGCTCGCCTCATCGAGGAGGAGGCCGACCGAGCTGCCGGCGTCGCCCGGGCGCGGACGCTCGTTGGTCCGCCGATGGTCCGGGCTGAACGCGGTCCGGAGTGCCGCAGTGCTCGCCCACGACCCGGCGCGGGCGACCCGATGCGTCCAACCGGAGCGTCCCGGCCTTGTGGCCGAGCCCACTCGACGAGCTCCTGATAAAGAGCTTGCTTGTCGCCTCGGGAAATTCCATAGTTAAAGTTGGTTTGTCTTCTCAGCGGAGGCAACGCAGTGAAAATTCACAATCAAAGAACTTTCTATGCGGTTCTTGCTGCAGCGGCTTTGTGTTGCACATGCTTGACAGCGGTACGGCCGCTTCACGCTCAGATCGCCATCTCGTCAAATGACAACAAGATCATCAATGTTGATGGCGTGAACAAGATTCTGACGAATCCTGCGCCGGATAACATCACCATCATCGACCTCGGCGTCTCGCCACCCAAGGTCATCGGCCAGCTCGATGCACCGGGCTCCGTCATCGGCCCGCCGCAAAGCGTGGCGATCGCCCCGGATGAGAGCATCGCCCTCGTCGTCGCGTCGACGAAGATCAATCCGTCCGACCCCGGGACAACGGTGCCCGACAACGAGCTGAGCGTCATCGACCTTACGACATCGCCGCCAGCAGTGATGGCGACCCTGGAGCTGGGCGTCTCGCCGACGGGTGTCTCGTTCAGTCCCGATGGCACTTTGGTGCTGGTCGCCAATCGCGGCGATGGCACGGTATCGGTCCTCAGCGTCAACGGCAAGACGCTGACACCGGTGGGAACTATTCATCTGGGTGACGCGAAGTCCGGCCCCTGCCACGTCGCGTTCCTTCCCGACGGCAAGCATGCGCTCGTCACCCGCGACGGCGATCACCGAATTTCCGTGCTTTCCATCGAGGGCTCGAAGGTCGAGGACACCAAGGCCTACATGGTCGGAGGGGTTCGACCCTACAGCATCTCGATCAGCCCCAAGGGCGACCTCGCCGTTGTCACCAACCAGGGCGGCGGCCAGGGCGACACCGACACCATCAGTGTCATCGATCTGATGCAGGACCCGCCCCGGATCGTGGAGTCGCATTCCGTCGGACAGATCCCCGAAGGGGTCTCCTTTTCCCCGGACGGGTCGCATGTAGCCGTGATGATCCAAAATGGCTCGAACAAGCCGAAGTCTCATCCGTCCTACAACGATCATAGCCTCGTCATGGTGTATCGGGTCGAGGACGGCGGGCTTGCGCTCGTCGCGCAGGCGAAGGTGGGCGGCTGGGGTCAAGGGGTCGCCTGGAGCGGCGATGGCAAGACGCTGCTGGCGCAGTCCATGCTGGAAAGCGCGATCGACGTGCTGAGCTTCGACGGAGAGACGCTGGCCATCACCGGCCGGATCAAGGTCCCAGGCGGCCCGGCGGGCATCCGTACCGTCGAGCGATAAGGGCCCATATCCGGCACGAGAAGGATCAATCCGGCTCCCCTACCCCCTGGCCCGTCTGGGGTGCGGGCGTCTGCGGCTTCATGGGGGCCGGTTCCGCGGTCGGTCGCGTGATGACGAACTCGCCGCTGGGCCCGCTGAAGAGGCCCGGGCCCGGAGCATCGCCGGAGACCGGTGGCTGGAAGGGCTCGAAGCCGCAGCCGGCGAGGCCCAGGCAGGCGAGGAACAGGACGAGGGTCGGCGCTCGAAGGCGCCTTGGAAGCAGCGCTCCTCCGTCTGCGGCGGCCATCAGAACTTCACCCGCGTGCCCATGGTCATCACATAGATGTCGTCGGTGCGGGGCGAGGCGCCGTCAAGGCTGTACCAGCGCAGGCCGGCATAGAGGTCGGTGCCGATATCGGCGACGCTCTGGTCGACGACGAAGCCCACCGAATGGCCGGTATCGCCGGGGTTGGGGCGCTCGTTGGTCTGCTGATAGTCGAGGCTGAAGGCCGTCCTGCCGAAGTCGAAGAAGCCGTGCTGCCAGCCGCCCTTGATGTAGTAAAAGGTCTGGTTCTGCGAGTCCTGGTCCTGCACGCCCGCAGCACCGGTGAGGTTGAGGCCGGTTGCCAGATGGAGGACCGAGGCCGAGCCGACCACGTCGTAGTTGACGCCCTGCTGGCTGGGGTCGGTGATGCCGACACCCGACGCGATCTTGAGGCCATGGCCCTCGCCGGCCCAGCGCACGGCACCGCTCGCCGTCTGGTCCTCGCCATAGGTGCCGGAGAGGGTGAAGCCGGCGCGCTCGGGCGTGTCGTAACGGATGCGGGTGGCGCGGGGATTGTCGAAGTCGGTGAAGACGTTCTTGACCTGGATGTTGCCGTAGCCGTCGCCCTTCTGCGCGAAGAGAAGGCCGCCCGCGACGTCGGCCACGTTCGCGTACGACAAGAGATCGGTGCCGGAGAGGTCGATGCGCGCGATATCCTTGGTCGACGGATCGCCCTTGCCGAAAAAGACCGTGCCGTAGGTCTTGCTCGCGAAGACGGCCTCCACCTTGCGCTGGTCGAACTTGTCGCCGGGATTCTCGTTGAGCTGCGAGACGTCGTTCGAGTTGTTGGGTGAGATCCCGATCTCGATATTGGCGCCAATCTTGAGGTCGCCCGTGACCTGGGCGCTGCCGTTGAGGCGCAGGCGGGATACGGAGAGATCGTTGTCGACGAAGTAGGCCTTGGTCCGGCGGCCGTCGTCGGCGACGTTCACCATCCTGTTGACCCAGCCGGAGATGGCGAGCTTGACCTTGCTCTGCCCCGAGGTGACGAGCGGCTTGCCCGTCACCGCCTGGCTCGCCGCCTCGGCCTGCTTGCCCGCCTCGGTGGCCTTCTTCTCCGTCGCTTCGGTCTGCTGCTGAAGCTGCTGCACCTGCTGCTGCAGCTGCTCGAGCAGCTTCTGCTGCGCCTCGAGCTGCTGTTGCTGCTGCTGGATGACGCGCTGCAGCTCGGCGGCGGTGGGCGCCGCGGTGGCAGGGCCGGTCGAGAGAGCCAAGGTCGAGATCGAGCATCCAATGAGCAGCGCAAGGCGATGCGAGCAGGTCATCGTGACGTTCCCTCCGCGTTCCGGTCCGCGACGCTCCCGACCCGAGGCCCGACGATCGGTGTCGCGCCGCGCATCTACGTGGCGGCCAGCAACGGAGCCGTGACACCTGTGCCGCACCGCTGGGACGCGGCGATGCCTCGAACAGGGTTGACGATCAGCGGCCTCAGCCCAAAAGCGGGCCGCCCTGCCCCGGTCTTACGCGCCGTCGAGCAGGCGCAGCAGGATCTCCGAGGCGCCCGCGATGTCGGCATCGAGCGCGGCGCGGGCGCCGGCGGCGTCCCGACGCGAGAGCGCATCGAGCATCGCCCGGTGCTGGCGGTTGGCGCTGCGCCAGTTGTCCGAGGCGCGCAGCAGATCAAAATAGGGGCCGATCTGCAACCATAGCGATTCGATGGTGCCCAGCAGGACCAGCGAGCCGGCGGCCTCGTAGACCGTGAAATGGAACTCGCGGTTGGCCGGCACGAAGGCGCGGCGATCCTTGGCGGCGGCCGCTTTCTCCATCTGCGCCACGAGGGCGTCGAGGCGGTCGAGCTCGGCGTCGGACAGCCGGGACGCCGCCCATTCGGCGGCCAGGCCCTCGACCTCGCGGCGCACCCGCGCGAGATCCAAGAGACGCTCGCGGCTCAGGCGCGGGATGCCCACCGAGCGGCCGGCGACGACGGTCAGGGCCTTCTCCGCGGTGAGACGGCGCAGCGCCTCGCGCACGGGCATGGCGCTGACGTCGAAGGCATCGGCCAGGCTCTGGATCGTCACCGTCTGGCCGGGCTCGATCTCGCCGTCGAGGATCATCTCCTTGAGGCCCAGATAGACCCGGTCGTGCACCGTCTCCTTGGCGACGGGCCGGTACGGCAGCTTTTTTTCTGTTCTTGCTAGTTCCATGGCCTCTGGCCGGCAGGGTCCGCCCGTTGCCTGCCGCCACCCTGCACGGTCGCCAGGGCTTGGGGAAGGCGGTTGCGTGGCGCGCTGATCTGTGATTTGTGATCAAAAGTCCGCTGGCGTCAATCGCCGCCCGCCTCGCCGGGCCGATCGATCAGCCGGAAGGCTCCAAACAGCCAGGACCCAGGGAGGAAAGAACCGATGCGCGCACGAACGCTTCTGGCCGGGCTTGCAGCCCTCGGCCTGATCACCGGGGCCGCCGGTCCGGCGGCGGCCAAGAAGTTCAAGGTCTATCTGTCGATGAGCTACATCGGCAACGACTGGCAGGCAGAAGCCGCCAACATGGTCAAGGCCATGGCGGACAGCAAGGAGATGAAGGACAAGGTCGATCTCGAGGTCCAGGTGGCCGGGCCCAACGCCCAGCGCCAGATCCAGCAGATCAACGCCATGGTCCAGGCCGGCGCCAACGCGATCATCGTCTATCCGATCTCGCCCACCGCCCTCAATCAGGTCGTGAAGAACGCCTGCAATCGCGGCGTTCTGATCTTCGCCTACGACTCGGTGATCACCGAGCCCTGCGCCTACAACACGACGATCGACCAGGAGGAGGCGGGCGCCAAGCCGGCGCAATGGCTGGTCGACCAGCTCCACGGCAAGGGCAACGTCGTCGTCATCACCGGCGTGCCCGGCACGTCGGTCGACACGCTGCGGACCAAGGCGGCGAAGGAGGTCTTCGCCAAGAACCCCGGCATCCACATCATCGCCGAGGCCAACGGCATGTGGAGCCAGGCGGTGGCCCGCACCGAGCTCTCGAAGATCGTGGCGACCCATCCCTGGTCGGAGATCGACGGGCTTTGGATGCAGGCCGGCTGCTACACGGCGGCGTCCATGGAGGACGAGGCCGGCATCGCCGACAAGGACAAGAAGCCCTGCGCCGGCGAGGGCTCGAACGGCCATCGCATCCAGATGCTGCCGGTCGGCACGACGGGCATCGAGGGCGCCAACGGCACCTACCGGCCGATGGGCTATCCCAGCATCTCCTACGCCTCGCCGCCCTATTCGGGTGCTCTGGCGCTGAAGAACGCGGTGGCCAAGCTCGAGGGCAAGGACGTCCCCAAGCTCACGACCCTGCCGCTGCCGCTCTACACCAACGATGAGATCAAGCTCTGCCAGGAGGGGACCTGGAAGGAGATGGAGGCCGGCTGCAACGTCTTCCAGCCGCAGATCATCTCGAACCCCGGCTGGTTCGCCTCGATCTACTCGGCCGAGACCCCCGAGGTCGGTCTCCAGGCGGCCCTGGTGGGCCAGCCCGAGAACTGAGCTGAAGACAACGCCGCGGTGGCCTCGCGCCACCGCGGCGGCGCCCAAGGTTCCGGCATGACAGCCCTACCCGCCATCACCGCCCAGGGGATCAGGAAGGCGTTCGGTGCCACCGTGGCCGCCGATGACGTCTCCTTCAGCGTCCCCGCCGGCAATGTCCACGCGCTGCTGGGCGAGAACGGTGCCGGCAAGTCGACGATCGTCAAGCTGCTCTCGGGCCTGATCCTCCCCGACGCGGGCACGATCAGCATCGAGGGCAGCCCGGTCCGGCTCTCGAGCCCCAGGGTGGCGCACGGCCTGGGCGTGCAGACGGCCTTCCAGGAGATGACGCTGGTCCGGGACCTCACGGTCCTGGACAACATGCTCATCCCCTATGCGCCCACCAACGCGCTGGGCCTCGTGCGCCGGCGCCATGCCGAGGCCAGGGTGCGCGAGCATTTCGCGGCCCTCGACCTCGACGACATCGACCTCTTCGACGAGGTGGGCACGCTCGACCTCGCCGTGCAGCAGAAGATCGAGATCGCCCGGGCCGTTTTCCGCGAGCCGCGCATCCTGCTCCTGGATGAGCCCACCTCGAGCCTGTCGGGGCGCGACATCGACTGGCTGGGCGCCGTGATGGCGCGCCTCACGGCCGAGGGCGCCACGCTGCTCTTCATCTCGCACCGCCTGCCCGAGGTGCGCCGCTTCTGCGACACGCTGACGGTGCTGAGGAACGGCCGGGCCATCGCGACCAAGCAGGTGGCCGAGGTCGACGACGACGAGGTGATCCGCATGATCATCGGCCGCTCGCTCGACCAGACCTTCCCGCCCCGTCCACCCCTGAGCTCGAGGGGGCCGGCGGTGCTGGCCGGTCACAACCTCGCCGCGGGCCGGCTGCGCGATGCCTCCTTCACGCTCCATTCGGGCGAGATCCTGGGCGTGGCCGCCCTTCAGGGCATGGGCCAGCTCGAGCTCTTTCTCTCCTGCTTCGGCATGATGGAGCTGGACCGGGGCCGCATGGAGATCGACGGCAAGCCCGTCAGCATCATCACGCCACAGGACGCGCTGCGGGCCGAGATCGGCATCAGCCTCGTGCCCGAGGACCGCAAGACCGAGGCGCTCTTCCTCAAGCTCAGCGGCGAGCGCAACGTCTCCATGCCGGTGATCGACCGCTTCCGCAGCGGGCTGCTGATCGACGGTGCTGCCGAGGCCGAGGCTGTGGGCCGCGTGCTCGACCTCGTCCAGGTCGACCGCCGGGCGCTGTGGACCCGTGTCGGCGCCTTCTCGGGCGGCAACCAGCAGAAGATCGTCATCGCCAAATGGCTGCTGGCCGAGAGCCGTATTCTTCTCCTCTACGATCCCACGCGCGGCATCGATGTCGGCACCAAGCACGAGCTCTATCTCCTGATGCGGCGCTATGCCGAGGCGGGCGGTGCTGTCCTGTTCTACTCGACCGAGATCCCCGAGCTCGTGAACCTCGCCGACCGCGTGGTCGTCCTCTATGGCGGCAGGCTCACCCAGGAGCTGGGCCCCGATGCGATGAGCGAGGAGGCGATCCTTCGAGCGGCGCTGGGCGGTGACTCCTCGATCCTGGAGCCCGCCGCATGAGCGCTGCCACCGGCACCATCGGCGAGCGGGCACCAGCCGGGCGGCGCTTCAGGCTCGGCCGCCACCGCGGCCTGCTGATCGCCATTGCCGTCTTCGTCATCCTCTTCCTCGTCGCCGACTGGGTCAGCGCGGGGCCGCTTTCCTATTTCGAGGTGAGCTTTCTCTCCAGCGGCGGGGCCACGCTGGCGATCGCGGCGATGGGCGAGACGCTGGTCATCCTCTCGGGCGGCTTCGATCTCTCGGCGGGTGCGGTCATCTCGCTCGTCAACGTGATCCTGGCGGCGCACATGCAGGACGCGGCGGGCTCGATGCTGCTGTGGTGCGCGATCGGCATCGGCGTCGGTGCCGCCTGCGGCGCCTTCAACGGCTTTTTCGTCGCCTATGTCAGGCTGCAGCCCATCGTCGTCACGCTCTCGACCATGTTCATCGTCCAGGGCCTGACGCTGCTCGTGATGGAGAAGCCCGGCGGGATGATCCCGCCCTCGCTCAGCACCATCCTCACCGGCGACGCGATCCCCAACCTGCTGCCGATGCCGATCGTCCTGATCCTGGTGCTGCTCCTGGGCTGGCTGCTGCTGAAAAAAAGCCGGTTCGGCACGGCGATCTACGCCACCGGCAGCGATCCCGACGCGGCGGCTGCAGCCGGCCTGCGCGTGCCGCGCACGCTCTTCCTCGTCTACACGCTGGCGGGCGGCCTCTACGGCCTGGGCGGCGTCTTCATCAGTGCCCTCACCGGCAGCGGCGACCCGCTCGTCGGCAATCCCATGCTGCTGCAGGTGTTCACCGCCGTCGTGGTGGGCGGAACGCTGCTGGGCGGCGGACGCGGCGGTCCCGTGGGCTCGGTCTTCGGCGCCTACATCTTGATGATCGTCATCAACATCCTCCTCGTGCTGAACGTCTCCGCCTACTACAGCACGGTCGTCGAGGGGCTGATCCTGATCCTGGCGGTGCTGGGCGCCTCGCTCAGCCGCGGCTCGAGCCTCTTTCATTATCTGCGCCTGGGCTGGCGCCGGCTGCAGGCATGGCGGGCCGGGAGCCTGCCGGGACAGGCGCTGAGCCAGCACCATCATCTGAGGCTCGCCGGATCCGGCGAGGCGGCGCCCGCCGCAGCACCACCGCCCTTCTGGGTGCGCCACCGCGAGACGCTGCGCTACGCGCTGCCGTCCTATGTGTGCTTCGTCCTCGTCCTGATCGCGACGCAGCTCGTCATCGGCAACATGCTGTTCAGCGGGCACTATTACGACACGCTGGTGGTGCTGGCCTCCTTCATGGCGATCCTGGCGCTGGGCCAGGGGGCGGTGATCCTCACGGGCGGCCTCGATCTGTCGCTGCCCTGGACCATCGGTTTTTGCGGCATCCTCCTGGCGGGCCTCGTCAACGGCTCCAACCTCGCCTTTGTCTATGTGCTGCCGCTGGTGCTCATCATCGGCGTGGTGATCGGCCTCCTGAACGGGATCGGCATCGTCTTCCTGGGCCTCTCGCCCATCGTCATGACGCTGGCCATGAACGGCATCCTGCAGGGCGCGGCCCTGGTCTATTCGGGCGGCACGCCCGCGGGCTTCGCGCCGCCGGTGCTGCGCTGGTTCATGACCGGCGGCCTGCTCCACGTGACGCCCATCGTCTGGCTCATGATCCTGTTCGTGCCGGCGGCCGTTCTTCTTCTCGGCCGCACGCCGTTCGGCCGGCGCGTCTACGGCATCGGCAACAGCCTCAGAGTGGCGCAGCTCTCGGGCATCCGGGTCGGCACGACACTCATCGGCGTCTACGCGCTGAGCGGCTTCTGCGCGGCACTGGTGGGCGTGCTGCTCGCCGGCTTCTCGGGCCAGGCGAGCCTCGGCATGGGCGACGAGTATCTGCTGCCGTCCATCGCCGTCGTCGTCGTGGGCGGGGCGCTGATCACCGGCGGGCGCGGGCACTATCTGGGCATCCTGGGCGGCGTGCTGCTGCTGACGGCGCTCCAGACGCTCCTCGCCGGCACGACCCTGCCCTTCGCCACGCGTGCCATCGTCTTCGGCCTCGTCGTCCTGGGTGCCGTGATAGCGCTCCGCGACCGGCAGGCGTGACCGAGCAGCAAGGGAGCCTTCCTATGACCGAGAGCGCGCCGCGCATCGCCGGCATCAAGCCGGGCCTTCGTGTCTTCATCAGTGCCGGCGCCGGCGGCATCGGCCGCACCATCGCCGACGCGCTCATCGCGCATGGCGCCCGCGTGATGGTGACCGACGTCGACGAGAAGGCGCTGGCCAATTACCGCGACGCCCATCCGGGCCATCCGACGATCCGTGCCGATGCCGGCGTGCAGGCCGATGTCGACGCCGCGTTCGACCTGCTCGAGAAGGAGCTGGGCGGGCTCGACGTGCTGGTGAACAATGCCGGCATCGCGGGGCCGACGGCCGGTGTGGAGGAGATCGACCCGGACGCCTGGCGGCGTACGGTGGACATCAACCTCTCCGGCCAGTTCTATTGCCAGCGCCGCGCCGTGCCGCTGCTGAAGAAGGTCGAGGATGGCGTCATCATCAACATCGCCTCGGTCGCCGGCCGCCTCGGCTACGCCTACCGGCTGCCCTATGCGGCGACGAAATGGGCGATCGTCGGCATGACCCAGAGCCTGTCGCTGGAGCTGGGCCCGTTCGGCATCCGGGTCAACGCGATCCTGCCCGGCATCGTCGAGGGGCCGCGCATGAACAACGTGATCCAGGCGCGCGCCGACGAGCTCGGCATCGGCTTCGATGAGATGCGCGATCGCTATCTCGAGAAGACGGCGCTGGGCCGTATGGTGAGCCAAGGCGACATCGCGGACATGGCGCTTTTCCTCTGCTCGCCCATGGGCCGTAACGTGGCGGGCCAGGCGCTCAGCGTCTGCGGCCACGTCGTCTCGATCTGAGGAGATTGTCGAGAGATGAACGAGACAGCAGCGATCGTGGGCTCGGGCCTGGTCGGCCGGGCCTGGGCCATCGCCTTTGCCCGCGCCGGCTGGCGGGTCCGGGTCTTCGACGCGGATGCCGAGGCCGCCAAGCGGGCGCTGGGCACGATCGCCGACATGGCGGCCGACCTCGAGGCCCAGCGTCTCCTGGACCCGGGCGGGGCCGAGGAGGCCACGGGCCGGATGAGCATCGCGGGCACGCTCGAGGAGGCGCTCGAGGGCGCTGCCTGGATGCAGGAGAGCACGCCCGAGGACGTCGAGGTGAAACGCAAGGTCTATGCCGAGCTCGACGCGGTGGCGCCCGAGGACACCATCCTCTCGAGCTCGACCTCGGCCATCGTGCCCTCGCGCTTCACCGAGGGCCTGAAGGGGCGCGGGCGCTGCCTCGTCGTCCATCCGCTGAACCCGCCTTATGTGATCCCGGCGGTGGAGCTGGTGCCGGCACCCTGGACCACGCCCGAGACGATGGCGCGGGCCGAGGAGGTGATGCGCCGGATCGGCCAGGCGCCGATGGTGCTGACCCGCGAGGTCGACGGCTTCGTGATGAACCGGCTGCAGGGTGCGCTGCTCGAGGAGGCCTTCAGGCTCGTCGAGTCGGGCGTGTGCACGGCCGAGGATGTTGATATCGGGCTGCGCGAGGGCCTGGCGCTGCGCTGGTCCTTCATGGGGCCGTTCGAGACCATCGACCTCAACGCGCCGGGCGGTGTCTCGGACTATGTGCACCGCTACCAGAGCATCTATGAGCGGCTGTTCAAGGAGATGCAGCATCGCGCGGACTGGGCTGGCCCGGTGCTGGACGAGGTGGTCCGCTCGCGGCGCATGCGCCTGCTCGAGGGCGATCTCGCCAACCGCCAGCGCTGGCGCGACCGCCGGCTGATGGCCTTGATGCGCCACAAGCGCGAAGCTTCGAAGACGATCGGCGACTGAGGGAGTAAAGCCATGGCCGAGGCCAGGAAGGTCATCATCACCTGCGCCGTGACGGGCGCGATCCACACGCCCTCGATGTCGCCCTATCTGCCGGTGACGCCCGAGCAGATCGCGGATGCCGCCATCGGTGCCGCCGAGGCGGGTGCGGCCATCGTGCACCTGCACGCCCGCGACCCCGAGACCGGCCGTCCCGACCAGACGCCCGAGGCCTTCGGGCGCTTCCTCCAGGTGATCAAGCAGCGCTCGAACTGCGTGATCAACCTCACGACCGGCGGCGCCCCGCACATGCGGGTCGAGGAGCGGGTCAAGCCCGCCGCCACCTTCAAGCCCGAGGTCGCCTCCCTCAACATGGGCTCGATGAATTTCGGGCTTTTCCCGATGCTGGGCCGCTACAAGGACCTCAAGCACGACTGGGAGCGGCAGCATCTCGAGGGCTCGCTCGACCTCGTCTTCCGCAACACGTTCAAGGACATCCGCTACGTCCTCAAGACCTGCGCGGAGAACGACACGCGCTTCGAGTTCGAGTGCTACGATGTGGGCCACATCTACAACCTGGCCCACTGCCTCGATCAGGGCCTCGTCAAGCCGCCGCTCTTCCTCCAGACCGTCTTCGGCATCCTGGGCGGCATCGGCACGCATCCCGAGGACGTGCTGCACATGAAGCGCACGGCCGACCGTCTGCTGGGCGACGCCTATCGCTGGTCGGTGCTGGGCGCAGGGCGCAACCAGATGCCGATCGCCGCGATGGCGGCCGCCATGGGCGCCAATGTCCGGGTCGGGCTCGAGGACTCCTTGTGGGACGGGCCGGGCAAGCTCGCCGAGAGCAACGCCCAGCAGGTGCGCCGCGTGCGCCAGATCCTCGAGGGCCTGGGCCTCGAGATCGCCACCCCCGACGAGGCGCGCGAGATCCTGGCCCTCAAGGGCGGCGACAAGGTGGCCTTTTGATGCTGCGCATCGAGCTTCTCGTCGACGCCAGGAACCAGCTGGGCGAAGGGCCGCTCTGGGACGTCCAGGAGGAGCGGCTCTACTGGATCGACAGCCACGGCAAGACCGTCAACCGCTGCACGGCCGATGGCCGCGAGATCAAGAGCTGGCAGGTGCCGGAGCATATCGGCTCGATGTGCCTGCGCGAGCAGGGCGGTGCGGTCGTCTCGCTCAGGAACGGCCTCCATTTCCTCGACCTCGAGAGCGGCGAGGTCACGGCGATCGCCGATCCGGAGCACGACCGCCGGCGCACGCGCATGAACGACGGCAAGGTCGATCGCCAGGGCCGCTTCGTCGTCGGCTACATGGACTATGAGGAGCGCGAGCCCCTCGCCTCCCTCTGGCGCCTCGACACCGACAAAAAGATAAAAAAGCTCGAGGACCATATCATCGTCAGCAACGGCCCGTGCTGGAGCCCCGACGGCTCCATTTTCTACTTTGCCGACAGCTTCACGCGGCGCATCTATGCCTATGACTACGACACCGCTACCGGCGATCTCCTGAGCCGGCGCATCTTCTGCGACTTCGAGGGGCATCTCAGGGGCTATCCGGACGGGGCCACGGTGGACAGCGAGGGCTTCGTGTGGAGCTCCGAGGTCTATGGCGGGCGCATCGTGCGCTTCGCACCGGACGGCACGATCGACCGGCTCATCGGCATGCCGGTCGACAGCGCCACCTCGGTGATGTTCGGCGGCCCGAACCTCGACATCCTCTACGTCACCTCGATGGCCCGCCCGTTCCAGGGCCGGCCGCGCCAGGAGCGCGAGGCGGGCGGCCTCTTCGCCATCCACGGCCTGGGCGTCAAGGGCCTGCCCGAGCCCCGCTTCAAGGGCTGAGCTCCAAGGGAGGAAGTGACAAAAATGAAAATAGAGGTTCTGGTCGACGTCAAGACGACGCTGGGCGAAGGCCCGCTCTGGGATGTGGACGAGCAGCGGCTCTACTTCATCGACAGCTTCGACGGCCGTGTCTTTCGCTGCACCGCCGACGGCCGCGAGCTGCGCGCCTGGGACGTGCCGCAGAAGATCGGCTCGATGTGCCTGAGGAAGGGCGGCGGCGCCATCGTCTCCCTGCAGCGCGGCTTTCATGCCCTCGACCTCAAGACCGGCGACGTCACCCTCATCCACGACCCCGAGCCCGACAAGCCCGACAACCGCATCAACGACGGCAAAACTGATAAAAAGGGCCGATTCGTGGCGGGCTCGATGGACACCCAGGAGGCCGGCCCCAACGGCGCCCTCTACCGCCTCGACCCCGATCTCTCTGTCACGAAGCTCGAAGGCGGCATCATCGTCAGCAACGGCCCCTGCTGGAGCCCCGACGGCTCTGTTTTCTACTTCACCGATACATGGTCGGGAAAGATCTCGGCCTACGATTACGACCAGACGACCGGCGCCATCGCCAACAAGCGTACCTTCGCGACCATGCATGTCGAGGGCGGCGCCTATGACGGCGCCACGGTCGACGCCGAGGGCTGCGTGTGGAGCGCTTGCGTCTATGCCGGCAAGCTCCTGCGCTACACCCCCGACGGCACGCTCGAGCGCACCATCGACATGCCGGTGAAAAAAGTCACCTCGGTGATGTTCGGCGGCCCGAACCTCGACATCCTCTACGTGACCTCCATGGCAAAGCCACCGCTGCCCCGCTTCCCGGGCGACGGCGTGCAACGCGGCTCGCTCTTCGCGATCCACGGTCTGGGTATTCGAGGCGTGCCGGAAAGCCGCTTCGCGGGGTAGTTTTTTTCTTTTTTCTGTCAGTTAAGGGCCGAGGGGTTTTCGGCCGGCTGTTCTTGGGGGTCGGTCGGGCTCGGGCTCTTCGGCGCCGAGCTCGATCAGGCGCTTCTCGATGCGCCCGATGATCCAGTCCGCCAAAGCCGGGTTGGCCCGGGCCATGGCGGCGAGCGGTGACAAAGAATTCGGCGGAGGCGGGATCGCCAGCATCGCCGACGGGAATTTCTTCGGTTGCCGCGACCGGCTCCTCGACGGGAGCCTCGGCCGCTGCCGGCTCGAGCTCGGCCCTGACAAGAACAGCCTCGCCCGCCTGCGCCGGGAGGAAGTCGACGAGGCGGTTGATGGCCTCCTGCGCCGGGCCCAGCGGATGCTGGCCGTAGCCCTGCATCGTCTCGGGCGAGGAGCCGGCGGGCGAAGGCGTGTCGCGACGCTCGTAGGGCTGGCGCACGTTCTCGAAGCGCTCGACCACGAGCTTGACGAGGTGCCTTACCGGATGCCGCGCCCGGTTCGCCTGGTAGACGACGAAGAGCATCGCGCGACGGTCGCCGACGTCGATGAGGCTCGAAAGCTCCAGCCATGCCGTCTCGAACAGACGGGCCTGCCGCTCGGGCAGAGGAAGATCGCGAACGGCGGCGTACTGGTCGACCAGGCGGGAGAGGTCCCGGTCGGTGACAAAAGCCTCGATGTCTTCCTCGGTCGCCGTGTCGAGCCTTTTGATCTCGGCCGGGGAGAGACCGGCGGCGAGACGTCGGGCGAGCCGGCACTGGCGGGTGCCGGGCATCTTGATCGGGGAACGGGTGAGCACGCGAGGCATGTGGGCTTGATATAGGCTTTTATGCCTATCGTCAACCAGAAATTCCCGCGCCGATCCTCAGGGCTCGATGCCGCGCTGCCGAAGCCAAGCCTCAATCTTGGAGGCGAACCGATCTTCTAACTCGCGGTGGTTGTCCAGCGGGAGCGTCACCAGTCTCGCAGACCTCGTCTCGAGGCCCGCCGTCACATGCGCCAACGCCAAGTGCTATGAGGAATTACGGTTGCCAATCTCGCGGGCAATGACGCGCTGCAGCTCGTGGAGGCCGATGGGTTGCGCCTCTTGCCTAGACCACGCTCGCCTTCATCTCGAGCGGCTCTAAGGAGCTTGGCGCCATCGTGCCCTAGGCCTATGCTGACGAACATGAGCGCCAATGATGTCCCCCAAGCGTACAGGCTCGCCGAGTTCTTCAGCCATATCGACATGGGCTTCCTGAATAGACGCCTTGCGCTCAGCGCACTGGGGCCGATTCGCGAGCTCTTCCGCGAAAGGCGGAGTCCAGGTGACGATCATTTCACGAGGCTCTCCAATGATCATCTCCTTGTGACAATGCTCATTGATATCTGTACCGAAGTCAAAGCACCGACGCTGGCGGAGGCACTGACGCTCGGTCGCCCCAAGGGGCTTTTCATGAGCACCGAGCGACTGGCAGCCTGCCCTGAAATTTACGAGGCGGATCGCGTTCAACACGCTGTCCATCTTGACATTGACTATGGCAAACCCGTCAGCATCGCTTACCACACCAGCCACATTATCAGTGATACCGGCCGGATGACCCTTGCCAGCGGATATCATAATGGATATCGGCAGGCGATGATCGGCCTGCTGCATGATCGAGGCGAACTCGTTTGAGATAGAACCAATCGTCATCGGTGCGCCGTGGCTCGACCACCCGCGTAACAAGGAAGGGGCGCCTGCCGCCTGGTGCGGGCACGACTATGGCGAAATTCTTGCCGAAGATATTGTGGAGTTTTCCCGCATGAGGGAAGTCACCGCAGCAAGCTCGATCGAGTGGATGGCAGTTATGAGAATAATTACAGAAACGTATGTCAAAGGTTCTATCGCTCTCCTGCTCAACGAGCCTGCCAAGAGCGATTGGGGTGGCGAGGAGAATGACCATTTTTCGGCGAATGTGACCGTTGGGAACCGGCGTCGTACTGCGGCCTTTCTCTTGAAGGGCCCGGCAAGATTTCAGCGAGATGACGCCGAGGATGTGCGGCAAGAACGGCGACCAAATTTATCGGCTAACGAAGGCGGGAGCCGACATATCCGTAGTCCAACATGCGCATCTCATCGGACCCGCTGTGCGGGAGACGGTCCGATCGATGGTTGTGACCCCTGGTCGTTCGAGGAAATTCTGCATCATGGATGGTCAGACAACATACAGAATCCTCAAGGCCTACGGATTGTTGCCCAACTCCCCGTAATTGGCATAGCGGCCCAATACCATTTCGGGCCTTCTGGAAACTTGCTCGACAGGTGCCCGAGGTATTCTACTCAAGTCTGTGGGGGTGTCTTTCAGCAAGGCACCGTCCGCTCCCGGCCCGACAAGGGCGAACGTAGGCTTGCAGCGGGCGCTAGGTCATACTTTCAAATCTGCATGAGGATGGCCAGCGAGGTGAACGAAGGCGAGATAGGAGCTGGCGAGCTTGGCGTATCTGGTGGCGACGTGGCGGTGCTCCTCAGGCGCCCCGCCAGCCGCTCGACGACGTTGTGCTCGCGATAGGGGCGCCAGTCTATAAGGCGTGGCCATGTCTCGGTGGCGAACCGTGGGATGATGGCGGTGATGCCGCGGCGGCGCAGGTGCTCGCGGACCGGGCGGCCGGGGCCCGATCGCTTGACCGCACCCGCCGTCATCAGGGGCTCGAATGCGGTCTGCTCGTGACGCTGATCAGCTGTCAGGACGAAGGCGATGGGCCGTCCGCCGCGCTCGCAGCGCAGGTGGAGCCCGAACCGAAGCCGCCCCGCGAGCGGCCCAGCGCCTGGCTTTCCGGCCCCCCCTTTGGCGACGGCGGCGTGACGATGGGCGCGGATGCTGGTGCCTTCGATGATATGGACGCTCCAGTCGAGCCGACCCTCGGCGTCGGCAACCGGCGACGGCACCGTGAAGGGAGCGGGGGCGGCGCTGTCGAGCAGATCGCGTCGATTGATGAGAGCCTCGACGACGGCCTTCGCCAGCTCCTCGGGCGTATGGAACCGAAGCTCGTCGACATGGCCGGCGAGCACCCGCTCGCGAAAGGCCTTCTGCCGCTCATGGTCGTCCGCCGTCTCGCCCAGCAGAGCGTCGGCCGGCGTAGGGAAGTCCCTGGGCGCCACGAACATCAGTGGCGGCAACCTTTCCTTTACCGCCGTGTCGTACTCTATCTCCGTCATCGACCGATCGTCGTCCGAGGGCCGGAAGCCGTAGCAGTGGCCGAGAATGCCGATGAAGATGTCGCAACCGACGACCTTGTCCTCGCAGAGCCGGCGCGGCACCCGTGGATCGGCGGTGAAATCCTCCATCCGCACCACCTTGATCGCGTCGACGCGCGACAAGGCCTTGAACACCGCC
This sequence comes from uncultured Alphaproteobacteria bacterium, assembly GCA_963735065.1. GTDB lineage: Bacteria > Pseudomonadota > Alphaproteobacteria > Geminicoccales > Geminicoccaceae > CAVTJL01. The sequence goes on from CAVTJL010000004.1 coordinate 1,424,897, forward strand.
TCGCGATGCGGGCCAAGATCCTTGCCGGTCGAGCTCAAGAAGACGCGCTTCAATGGGCCTACTCCTTGGGGTCGAGCGGACCGACGCGAAGTGGACGGCGGCTGTGGCGGCGACATGCAGTAAGGGGTTACGTGGAACCTGTACTTTTGTCCATCACTCCGGCGTTGCGAAACGCGGCGCCGGGCGCTTAACCTCGCTCGCGACGACTGACAGGAATGGCTCACCGGCAAGGCTCCGGCGGCGGGACGGGTCGTGTTGCCTGCGCGATGCCGGGCGAAGGAGGCTAGAAGCGTGAAGAACGACGACAAGAACGAAGCCGCCGAGGCGGCGCGGATCAGTCTCGAGATGAGCCGGCGCAAGGCTTTCGCCATGGCCGGCAAGCTGGGCCTGGGTGGTGCTGCCATGGCCGGCGGCATCGGCGGTGCCCTGATGGGCAGCACCCCCGCCTTCGCCGCGGACGGGCTGCCGCAGAAAAAATACAAGTTCGTGTTCGTCAATCACGTGACGACGAACCAGTTCTTCGCGCCGACCATCTATGGCATCCAGGATGCCTGCGCGTTCTTCGGCTCGAGCTATCAGTGGACCGGCTCGCAGAACAGCGTCGTGTCCGAGATGGTCAACGCGATGCAGATCGCCATCGCCCAGAAGGTGGACGGCATCGCGGTGGCGCTGGTCGACGCCAAGGCGTTCGACCGGCCGACCGCGGAGGCGCTCGCCGCCGGCATCCCGGTCGTGGCCTACAATGCCGACGTGCCCAAGGGCAGCGCCAACAAGCGCCTCGCCTATGTGGGCCAGCCGCTCTACGAGTTGGGCTACAATATCGCCACCAAGTGGCTGGCGATGGTGCCCAAGGGCGGGCATGTGATGCTGTCGATCGGCACGCCCGGCTCGCTCAACCTGCAGCCGCGTCTCGACGGCTACATCCAGGCGATCAAGGACCACGGCAATCCCGTCACCTACGACGTCCTCAACAGCGGCGTCGACCAGGCGACCGAGCTGTCGCGGATCGAGAGCTATTATCTCGGTCACAAGAAGATCGCCGGCATGTTCGGCACCGGCGGCGGCGACACCTATGCCTGCGGCTACGTCTCGGCCAAGTACGGGCTCGCCAAGAAGGGCATGATCGTCGCGGGCTACGATCTCTTTCCGCAGACGCTGGGCTACATCAAGTCGGGCGACATGACCTTCACGACCGACCAGCAGCCCTATCTCCAGGGCTTCATCCCGACGCTGCAGTTTTATTTGTACAAGCTCTCCGGGGGCGCCGTGGCGCCGGCCGACACCAACACGAGCCTCGCCTACGTCACCAAGGACAATGTCGACCTCTATCTCGGCAAGAGCCGCTTCGAGGGCAGCACCAGCGCCGAGCCGGCCTAGGCCTCTCGGGCCCAGGCCTCTTCTCTCGCGGCTCCCGCCCGTCCCCGCTCGGGCGGGAGCCGGTCACCCGATCCGCTCCGAGAGCACCCCCAACGGCTGAGCCCGGGCCCAGGGAGCCGCGCATGGCACAGACGACCCGACCCAGCAACGCGGCGACGCGCAAGGTCGGCCTGAGCGAGCCCACGAGCCTGCTCGAGAGCACGCTGATGATGCTCTCGCGCCATCGCGAGGCCAGCATCGCGGTCGTGGCGATCCTGCTCGTCATCTATTTCCAGTGGGGCAGCAGCGGCGTCTTCCTGTCGTCGCAGGAGCTGAGCGTCGTGCTCCGCGACAGCGGCCGCTTCGGCATGATCGCGGTGGGCGAGGTCCTGCTGATGATCACGGGCGAGATCGACATCTCGGTGGGCTCCACCTTCTCGCTCGCCCCCTATGTGATGGTTCTCTTGTGCATCACCTGGGGCGTGCCGCTGGCGCTGGCCGCGGTCGCCGCCGTGGCGCTGGGCGTCCTCATCGGCGTCTTCAACGGCCTCGTCACCGTGAAGCTCAAGGTGCCCTCGCTCATCACGACGATCGGCTCGCTCTTCCTGCTCCAGGGTGTGGTCGTCTCGCTCTACAACAGCCAGCCGATCATCGCCCCGGTCGAGCAGCCCTTCAACGCGATCTTCGGCCAGAGCCTCTACAGCCCCGACGACAGCCTCTGGTCGCTGCACGGCCTCACCGCGTTCACGCCCTTCATCTGGACGGTCGTCGCGGTGGCGGCGGTGGCGCTCGTCCTCGGCCGCACGACCTTCGGCCTGCACACGGTGGCCACCGGCAGCAACATCGTGGGCGCGCGCGAGATCGGCGTCCGCACCGACCGCATCAAGGTCTACAACTTCATGATCGTGGGGGCGCTGTCGGCCGCCGCCGGTGTCATCAACACGGTCCAGTTCGCCTCGGCCGACCCGCTCGCCGGCGGCCCCAACCTGACCCTGCAGGCGATCGCGGCAGCCGTGATCGGCGGCACCTCGCTGATGGGCGGCTCCGGCACGGCCTGGGGCGCCCTGATCGGCGCCTTCGTCGTGTCGACGCTGAACAACGGCCTCGTGATGCTGGGCGCCCAGGCCACCGTGTCCGACATCTATCTGGGTGCCGCCATCATCCTGGCCATGGTGCTGAACGTGCAGGTGGACAGGATCCGAGCCCGGAGACGGATATGAGCCAGGATGTCCCTCCCCTCGCGGCGGACGCGCCGCTCATTCTCGAGATGCAGCACATCAGCAAGAGCTTCGGCGCCGTCACCGCGCTGGTCGACGTCAGCATCCGGCTGCGTCAGGGCGAGGTGCTGGCGCTGGTCGGCGACAATGGTGCCGGCAAGTCCACCCTGATAAAGATCCTGGCGGGCTTTCATCCGCCGGACAGCGGCACGGTCCTGGTGCAGGGCAAGCGGGCGCATTTCCACTCGCCGCGCGACGCCCGCGCGCACGGCATCGAGACGGTCTACCAGGACCTGGCGCTGATCAAGGACCTCAGCATCTACCACAACATGTTCCTCGGCCGGGAGCATCACCGCCGCGTTCTGGGCCTGAAGCTTCTCGACAACAGGAAGATGCGCGAGCTGGCGCGCGGCTATCTCGACACGCTGGGGATCACGATCCCCAGCGTCGACAGCACCGTCGAGCTCCTGTCGGGCGGCCAGCGGCAGTCGGTGGCCGTCGCGCGCTCGATCTATTCCTCGCCCACCATCCTCGTCCTGGACGAGCCGCTGGCCGCCATGGGCGTGCGCGAGAGCGCGCATGTGCTCGGGCTGATCCAGAACCTGCGCCGCCAGCGCAAGGTCTCGATCATCCTGATCGTCCACAACTACAATCAGATCTTCGAGGTCTGCGATCGCATCAACTTTTTGCATTTCGGCGAGATCGTGCTCGACGCCTCGACCGCGGACACGTCCGAGGAGGAGCTGATCCGCATCGTGAAGTCGGGGCTCGGGGCGAAGGCGATCAATGCGGAGGCCGGCGAGGTGGCGCGGAGCATAGGGGGCGCGTAGCAGCGCCCGGCACCAGCGCCGGGCTTTTTCTGGTGGCGTCCGACCGCGGTGAATGGGGCCCTCGGCCCGCCCGGGCAGCGTGAGGCCGTGGGTGAAGCCTTGCGCGGCGCCACGGAACGGCGCATTCTCGCCTTGTGCGCGGTCATACTGATCTACAAGACACTCAAAAGTTAGCCACGCCGCGCCGGGGAGGCCGCGATCATCAGCATCCAGCGTGGCGCCGTGAGCCGGTGCCGTGCCCGCGTCGGCCGCCCGATGCAGCCAGCCCTCTCTGCGTCGGATCGTCATCATGCGGTGACGGCATCGCCTACTGAGGAGCATTCATGACCAGCAACCGGACCATGAGCGCCGTGCCGCCGGGCTGGGTCGGCGGGTTCGCCCAGTCGAATCCGGCATTCGCCTATCCCGACCCGAACCTCTCTTCGCTGCCGATGCTGGACAACATGGCCAATATCGACCTGCTCCAGCGCCAGCAGGGGGTCAAGTGGCCGGAGTTCAGCTGGGAGTCCATTCCGGGAAAGCCGAGCTCCCGATGCTTCCAGATGTTTGCCCCCTACATCTCGCGCATCGGCTACACCGATACAGGGCGTGTCTACTCTATTATTTGCCCGCAGCAGGGCGTGTGCTCGCCCTCCTTCGGCTGCATGAACGTCGAGGTGACCGTCACAGGGCAGCGCGGCTGGGTGGACGAGACCAACCGCGAGCTCGCGGCGGACATGACCGTCATGGGCCAGATCTGGTTCAGCCCGAGCGCGCACCAAAGGCCCATCGTCAAGCTTCTCTGGCAGAAGTTCAACGAGATGGGGCAGCCCTTCCCCTCGACAAAGGCCAACGCGATCCAGGTGACCACGCACCTGCACGGCCATCCCAATCAGCCGATCTTTCCGGTTCGCAAAGGCGAGACCAAGCTTTTCGAGAGCCCTGACTTCGCCAGGCATCCGGAAGCGTGGACTGTAGGAAACGTCGAGGTCGAGATCGGGCCGATAAGAAGAACGGGCCATCTCGTCGTCGATGATTTCAACGATCTCGTCATGGAGGCCTTCAACCTCGTTTCCGGCAACATGCTGCTGGCGGGCAATCTACTGTCGTGGAATGTCTGGTTCAAGGCACCGGCGCTGGTCGACCAGGTCGAGTGGCGGAGCCATGCCGAGAGGTGGCGGAAATCCATCGACACGGGCCATGGCAGCCCCTGCGGCCCGGGGACGTCGGCCAAGTATTTCGACGGCTCCCCCTTCCATCCCGGCGAGCAGCTGCTGCAGCAGGAGATCGACAAGATCCTCGCCTATCTCTTGAAGCACCTGTAGCCGGCGCGGGGGCCGGGCCGGTCGAGTCGAAAAAGCGCCCGGCCCCCCCACAGGCAGAGACGAGCGGGCCGAGCGTCGCATGAGCTCATGCGGACAGCATGGTCGGTTCCATCCGCCTTCCTCGGGGCTGGGGCCGCCAGGCAGGCCTGGGCCATATCGTCGGTGTAACGCCGGTCGCTGCCGCGGCAGCCGGCCGGCGCCGCGGTGTGCAGGGTGCGCCGGCGGCGGGAGCCACAGAGCTCTCTCGGCAGGATCACGAACCTTATCGCACCCCCTCGGCCGTTAGAACGTCCGGGCTTCGTAGAGCTCGAGCGCGGCCTGTTGTGCCGGACAAGCGCGCCCATGCCGCGCGACACCCCTGCCGCGTCGCGGATTGTGGCGTGTGGGGCTTGTGGAAATGCTCGAGACATAGCATTCTCGCCTGTTAAGGGGCGGTATTCGTCGCAAATCCACCCGAAAGTTGTCGCCCCGCACAAGGGAGACCGCTTCCATGTCGAGCCTTACCGATCCCCGCCCGACGTCAGTCGCCGGCAAGGCCTGCTGCCGCGGTCACGCCGATCGAGCGGATCTCAAGCTGACCAAGAGCGCCTCGCGGAGGCGCAAGGGCGTGGCACCGCTGTTGGCCGCCTGCTCGCTCGCGATCGGCGCCCTCGCGCCCGGTCAGGCGCAAGCTGCGACGCTCAAGACGCTCGTCACCTTCAATCTCGTCAACGGGGCGCTTCCGCAGGGCGGCCTCATCGCCGACAACGCCGGCAATCTCCTCGGCACGACAAGATATGGCGGGGCGACTGGGCTAGGCACGGTGTTCGCGGTCAGGCCGAGCGCCACCAATCCCTCCGGCTACGACCCAAGCCCTACCACCCTGGTCAGCTTCAGCGGTACCACTGGCATCTTGCCGTCCGGAACGCTGACCATTGACGACGCTGGCAACCTCTTCGGCACAACGCAATTTGGGGGACTCCTCAACCAAGGCGCGGTCTTCGAGATCAAGAGCGACCCCGGCAGACCAACTGGCTATGAGCCAAGCATCACTGTTGTTGCCAACTTTGCCAGCCTCACGACCCTTGCCAACTTCTCAAGTGGCGCTGACTTTCTACTCCTAGCCACGTCAGTTATGATTTCGTTGCGTCACAAAATGCTGTTTTCTGACATTGTTGCTTCCTTCAATAATTTTGCGCAAACCGGCACCATTGACATTCATAACAATCCTTTATTTAACGGATCAATTCCCGACTCTTGCCCGTTCGGGTGCATCACCGCCTCCGCGGTCGCGATGAGTGCCGCCAGCGCCACCACCGCCTCGGCGAGCTCCGCCAGCACCTCCGCCAACGGCGACCTGGTCGCCGACGCCGCCGGCAACCTCCTCGGCACGACGTCCGGAGACGGGGCCTACGGGAATGGCACGGTGTTCAAGATCGAGAAGGCCGCCGACGGCTACGCCACGAGTCCCACAACGCTCGTCAGCTTCAACGGCACCGACGGCGCGAACCCGGCGGCCGGCCTGCTGATCGACGACGCGGGCAACCTCCTCGGCACGACGTCCGGCGGCGGGGCGTACGACAAGGGCACGGTGTTCAAGATCGAGAAGACCCCCGACGGCTACGCAGGCACCCCCACCGTACTGGTGAGCTTCAACGGGACCGACGGCGCCACGCCGCGGGCCGGTCTGATAGCCGACGATGCCGGCAACCTCTTCGGCACGACCTACGAGGGCGGGACGTATGGCGCGGGCACGGTGTTCGAGATCAGGAGGATCAACGACATCTACGCCACCGCACCGACCGTCCTGATCAGCTTCAATCCGACCAACGGCACCGATGGCGCCAACCCACGGGGCAAGCTGCTTGCGGACGCCGATGGCAACCTTTTCGGCACGACGGAGCAAGGCGGCTTGGTGGTCGCGCCCCTCTGCCAGTCCGGATGCGGCACGGTGTTCGAGGTGACCGGCAGCGCCTCTGCGGCTTTCGCAGGCACACCCGGACAGACGAGCTGCCACGGCGAGAGCGTCTCGGCGCTGGCCAAGCAGAACCACGGCATCCATCGCGCCGCCGCGGCGCTCGGCTATTCGAGCGTCCGGGAGCTGCAGAACGCCATCGCGGCCTACTGTGCAGCGTAGAAGCGCCGGCCCATCCGCGCTCGAACGCGAGTTGATGGCGGGGTGGCTTGCCTGGCCCGCCGCCCCTCCCCGGGCGCGGGGGTCGCGTGCAGCGTAGGGGTGGGCGCTGAAGGAACGTTCAGTTGATGGTGATCGGCCGCGCCCCTTTCGCGGCGGGCTCGGTCTTTGCTATGCTGCGCTGATCGAAGGTCGGCGAGGACGGGAGCCCTCATGGAGCAGCGGCGTCTCGAGCGTCGGCTCGCGGCGGTGCTGGCGGCCGACATGGTGGGCTACAGCCGGCTCATGGAGGCGGACGAGACGGGCACGCTCGCTCGCCTGCGCACTCATCGTCTGGAGCTGATCGATCCGGCCATCGCCAAGAAAAAAGGCCGGATCATCAAGACCACCGGCGACGGCATGCTGGTGGAGTTCCCGAGCGTCGTCGACGCCGTCGAGTGCGCTGCCGAGGTGCAGCGGCGCATGGCCCGGCGCAACGCCGACGTCGCCTGCGAGCGGCAGATCAGCTTTCGCATCGGCATCAATCTCGGCGACGTCATCATCGAGGAGGGCGACATCTTCGGCGACGGCGTCAATCTCGCCGCACGCCTGCAGACGCTGGCCGAGCCGGGCGGGATCTGCGTGTCGCTGGCGGTGAGGGAGCAGCTGGGCGACCGGCTGGACATCGGCTTCGAGGATCTGGGCGAGCAGACCGTGAAGAACATCTCGCGGCCGGTGCGCGTCTTCAAGGTGCTGCTCGAGCGGGGGGACGAGGCGGCACCGGCGACAGTGCCCGCGCCCTCCGCGCGCGCGGAGGCCGAGAAGCCCACGATCGCCGTCCTGCCCTTCGCCAACATGAGCGGCGATCCCGAGCAGGAGTTCTTTGCCGACGGGCTCACCGAGGACATCATCACCGAGCTGTCGCGCTTCCGGGATCTTCTCGTGATCTCGCGCAACTCGGCCTTTGTCTATAAGGGCCGGGCGGTGCGCGTGGCCGAGGCGGCGGCGGCGCTGGGTGTGAGCTATCTCGTCGAGGGCAGCGTGCGCAAGGCGGGGCAGCGGGTGCGGATCACCGTGCAGCTCATCGACGCCTCGACCGACCGCCATCTCTGGGCCGAGCGCTACGATCGCGACCTCGAGGACATTTTCGTCATCCAGGACGAGGTGACGGCCGCCATCGTGGCCGTGCTGCCCGGCCGGCTCGAGGCCGCCCTGCACGAGCGGGCCAAGAAGAAGACGCCCTCAAGCATGGCGGCCTACGAGTGCCTGCTCGCCGGCAAGGTGCTCCATCACCGCTCGACGCCCGATGACAATGTGCAGGCCCAGCAGCTCCTGGACCGGGCCGTCGAGCTCGATCCGAGCTACGCCCACGCCCATGCGTGGCGGGCCTGCGTGCTGGGTCAGGCCTATGTGCACGGCTGGTGCGACGATCGCGAGAAGACCTGGGCCCGCGTGCTCGATGCCCTCGCCACGGCCCAGGGGCTGGACGACAACGACAGCGACGTGCACCGCATCCTGGCGGCCACCAGCCTGATCGGGAACGACCACGACCAGGCCCTCTATCACCAGGAGCGGGGGCTGGCGCTCAATCCGAACAGCGACCTGCTCGTCGTGCAGCAGGGCGAGCTTTTGACCTGGCTCGGCCGGCCGCTCGAGGGGGTAGAGTTCATAAAAAAGGCGATGCGCCTCAACCCCTACCACCCCGAGCGCTTCTGGAGCCATCTGGGCCGCGCCTGGTTCGTGGCCGAGCGCTATCCCGAGGCGCTCGAGGCCTTCGGCCACATCACGCGGCCGGATTATACCCATCACGCCTTCCGCGCCGCCGCCTTTCACCGGATGGGCGATGCCGCGGCAGCCGCGGGCGAGGTGCGGGAGGTGCTGCGGCTGGAGCCGGGTTTCACGGCGGAGGCCTATCTCGGGACGCTGCATTACAGGCACGCGGCGGATGCCGAGCGTCACCGCGAGGCGCTGCTGGCGGCGGGATTGCCGCCCTGAGTTTTCGTCAGTTCGGAGCGCCGCGCCGAGGCTGGAGACAGACGCCGCTCGAGAAGGCCAGGAGGTGTCTCGCGGTCCTCGGGCCCGCCGCAAACAACAGGGATCGTGGCCCTGATAGTCCCCGCGCGCCCGACATAGGCTACAGCATCGTCAGGCTCGGGCCGTCAAAGGGGCGCCGGTCCTCCGCCTCGTCAATGACTGCCGAGCTCGTGGTCGGCAGGCCATGTGATCTTGCGGCGAGCACACTTTACGAGCGTGCCAATTCGCCGCTATCCTTGGCTCAAGGCCCTTCAAAGGGCCGAGGGGATGGTAAAATTTGGCGATCGCCAAATAAAAAGAAAGTACAATGATGTCAGATGCCGATCTGTCCTCCGAAGCCATCGCTGGCGCGCTCGCCGCCCAGCAGCATTGGAACGGTGTGCCGACGATGCTGGCGTGTCCGTACCGGCCGGACATGGGCGATACGGACATCGGGTTAATTGGCTTCCCTGTCTGCACCGGCAACCCGATAGAGCGTATGCAGTATCTGGGGCCACGGGCGGTTCGCAATCGGTCGAGCCTTTATCGTCGGGCGCATCGGCAGTGGAAAATCGATCCTTTCGCGATGTGCCGCGTCAGCGATCTCGGCGATGTGCCGATCCTGAATGCCATGGTGCCAGACCTTCTTGTTGCCGATGCTGAAGCATACTTCCGACGGGTAGACGAGCACGGCATCATTCCGATCACGGTCGGCGGCGACCATTCCGTTACGACGCCGATCCTGCGGGCGATGCTGGCCCGAGGTCCCGGCGCCAGGGCCCGATCGGCATGATCCATCTCGACTGGCATACGGACACGCAACCGCCGTTCGGCGGCACAAGCTATCATGCAGGCGCGGCCTTCAGGATCGGCGTAGAGGAAGGCCTGATCGACCCCTGGCGCACGCTGCAGATCGGGCTACAGGGCCCGCTGGCCAGCCTGGACATCGAGAACTGGTCGCGCGAGCACTTCACCGTCATCACGCTGGATGACATCCTGGAGCACGGCATCGACTGGCTCGCCGCCGAGACCTTCGCGTCGTCGGCACGGGGCCGACCTATCTCAGCCTGGACCTCGATGTCCTCGATCCGGCGTACGCGCCCGGGGTTGCCGATCCCGAGGTTGGCGGCCTGACGACGTTGCAGCTCCTCGACTTCATGAACAGGCTGCGCGGAGTCGATCTGGTTGGGGGAGACGTCGTCTGCCTTTGTCCGCCGCTGGACAACGCGGCACAGACCACGACCCTGGTAGCGAGCGCGGTGATGCTGCAGCTCGTGACGCACATCGCCGACTACCGGGCGAGGCACGCCTAAGACGGTGGAGGCCGTCGTAGAAGGCGGGATCGGCGCGCGGTGGGTCCTCACGCTTGTCTGGCGGGACTGTGCCGGCCTGATGGCGGGATGGCGCGGGTGACCCGCGTTCGGGTCAGGCGCATCGCGCGATGGCCAACCGGGCCCGGCCTGGACGAGGAGAGCGCTGGGCGAAACAGGCCCCGGCTGTAGGAGCGGAGAAATGAGCGGAAAGGAATCTCTGACGGCTCCCTGGCCGGGTCACCGCTCCCAGGCTTGCGCTCCACCCCCATCGCGCGCTCTTCTGTCGGGCGGGGAAGCGCCGCAGACTGACAAAAGAGCGGGGGCTAAGCGGGAGAGGGAGCATGGAGGGCTCGGGGCTGAGCTATGTCCATGGCGGGTCCGAGGTGCCGCTGATCGGCGAGACGATCGGGGTGCATGTGGCCAAGGCGGCGGCGCGGTGGGGCGAGCGGCCGGCGCTGATCGTGCGCGACCAGGGTGTCAGGTGGAGCTATGCGGAGCTGCTGCAGCGGGCGGATGCGTTCGCGGCGGGGCTTTTGGCGCTGGGGCTCGAGCCCGGGGAGCGGGTGGGGATCTGGTCGCCCAACAATGCCGAGTGGGTCGTCACGCAGATCGCGACGGCGCGGGCGGGGCTCGTGCTCGTCAACATCAACCCGGCCTACCGGGTGCACGAGCTCGAGTACGCGCTGAAGAAGGTCGGGTGCAGGGCGCTGATCCTGGCGAGCCGGTTCAAGACCAGCGACTATCCGGCGATGCTGGGCGAGCTGGCGCCGGAGCTGGCGAGGTCGCACCCCGGGCGGCTGGAGGCGGCGCGGCTGCCGGATCTGCAGGCTCGTCGTGCAGATCGGCGGGGCCGTGCCGGGTGCCCTGCCCTTCGCCGAGGTGGCGGCGGTGGGCGGGCCGGTGCAGCGGGCGCGGCTGGCCGAGCTGCAGGAGCAGCTGCAGTTCGACGATCCGATCAACATCCAGTTCACGAGCGGGACGACGGGGCTGCCGAAAGGCGCCACGCTCAGCCATCACAACATCCTGAACAACGGCTTTTTCATCGGCGAGGCGCAGCGGCTGGGGCCCGAGGATTCCGTCTGTATTCCCGTGCCGCTCTATCATTGCTTCGGGATGGTGCTGGGCAATCTCGCCTGCCTGACGCATGGCAGCGCCATGGTCTATCCGGGGGCGGGCTTCGATCCGCTGGCCACGCTCGAGACGGTGGCGGAGGAGCGCTGCACGGCGCTCTATGGCGTGCCCACCATGTTCATCGCCGAGCTGGGCCATCCCGAGTTCAAGCGTTTCGATCTTTCCTCGCTCAGGACGGGCATCATGGCGGGCTCGCCCTGCCCGATCGAGGTGATGCGCAAGGTGGTGGCGGAGATGCACATGGGCGAGGTGACGATCGCCTACGGCATGACCGAGACGAGCCCGGTGAGCTTCCAGAGCTCGACCGAGGACCCGATCGAGCGGCGGGTGAGCACGGTCGGGCGCATCCACCCGCATCTCGAGGTCAAGATCGTCGATACTGAAGGAAGGATCGTGCCGCGTGGGGTGCCGGGCGAGCTGTGCACGCGCGGCTACTCGGTGATGCGGGGCTACTGGGACGAGGAGGAGCTGACGGACGAGGCGATCGATGCGGCGCGCTGGATGCACACCGGCGATCTCGCGACGATCGATGCCCTGGGCTATTGCAACATCGTGGGGCGCATCAAGGACATGGTGATCCGCGGCGGCGAGAACGTCTATCCGCGCGAGATCGAGGAGTTCTTGTACTCGCACCCCAAGATCCGGGACGTGCAGTGCTTCGGCGTGCCGGACCGCCACTATGGCGAGGAGATCTGTGCCGCCATCATCCTGGTCGAGGGCGAGGAGGCCCAGGAGGAGGAGATCCGCGCCTTCTGCCGGGAGAAGATCGCGCACTACAAGGTCCCGCGCTATGTGCGCTTCGTCGACAGCTTCCCCACGACGGTGACCGGCAAGGTGCAAAAATACATCCTGCGCGCGCAGACGGCGGCCGAGCTGGGGCTCGAGGAGGAGCGCACGGCGTGACCTTCTGCGCGTTGACCGGCGGGTGCTGGCGATGGTTACCTCGACCAATTGCCGGCCCCTGCCCCGGAGCGCCATCTCGAATGCCCGATCCGATCGACTTCTATTTCGAGTTCGCCTCGCCCTACGGCTATCTCGCCAGCCTGCAGATCGACGCCATCGCCGCCGGCCACGGGCGCGAGGTGACGTGGCGGCCGATCATGCTGGGCGCGGCGCTGAAGGCCACGGGCTCGCAGCCCAACGTGAAGGTGCCGCTCAAAGGGCCCTATCTGCTGCACGATGTGCAACGCTTCGCCCGCCTGCTGGGGGCGCCCTACAAGGAGCCGCCGGTGCTGCCGATGAACTCGCTGGCAGCGAGCCGCGCCTTCTGGTGGCTCGTGGGCCAGGACGAGGATCTGGCGAAGGGCCTGGCGCAGGCCGTGTTCCACGCCCACTGGGGCCTGGGCCGCGACATGTCGACCGTCGATCAGGTGGCCGAGGTGGCGACGCCGCTCGGGATCGGCAAGGACGAGCTGGCGGCGGCCTGCGCCGATCCGGCCATCAAGCAGCGCCTCAAGGACGAGACCGAGCGCTCGATCGCCCGCGGCGCCTTCGGCTCACCGTTTTTCATCATCGATGACGAGCCGTTCTGGGGCGCGGACCGGCTGGATCAGGTCGAGCGCTGGCTCGCGTCCGGCGGCTGGTGAGGGCGTAGAGCCGGGAGCGGCTTCAGCGCGCCGCCTCGGCGAGGTGGCCGCCGGCTGGGGCCAGGAGCCCGGCGATGCGCGAGCGGCCCCGGGCGAGCCGGGCCCGAACGAGGCCCACAAAGCCGTCCTCGCGCTTGAGCCGTCCGCGCACGGCCAGCACACCCTCGAGGCCGGAACGGTCGCCGGCGCGGGCGGCCAGGAGCGCCATCTCGCGCACGAAGACGTCGCGCTGGGCGTTGCTGCCGCCGAGGCCGCGGAGCCTGCCTGCCAGCCGGGCGAGGTCGGGGGCTGCCTGACGGGGCCTGGGGCGGGCCAGCAGCGCCCGGGCGAGCGGCAGACCCACCTCGCGCGCGACCCGGGCCTGGTCGTCGCTGCCTCTGGCGCGCTGGCGCAGCCCTTCCAGGATCTCCTGCGCGGCATCCAGCCGATCCGAGCCCACGAGCGCCATGAGATGGTGGAGGCTGGCGAAGACGAGGGTCAGGTCGTGGCGCCGACGCACGGCGAGCTCGGCCAGCTCGGCCCAGCGGTGGCCTACCTCGACACCCTCCTCCTCGAGCCGGACCAGGAGCGAGACGGCGTTGGCGACGTCGCGGAAATCATCGGTCGGCCGGGGCCGCACCTCGCGGTCGTAGAGCTCGAGCGCCACCTCGGGCGCGCCGCGCGCCAGCCAGAACAACGCCAGGTGCCAGGCGAGGTGAAAGGAGAAGTTGTTGCAGCCGGTCCAGGTGGGCCGCGAGGCGTCGAGCCAGGCGACACCCTCGCCCACCCTGCCCTCCATCTCGAGCACGTGCGCCACGGCGTGGATGCCCCAGGCATCGGCGGGCTCATGGGCGACGGCGGCCCGACCGACGCGCTCGGCATCGCGGTAGGCGCCGCTCTCCTCGAGCGCGAAGGCGTGGCAGCCGAGGAGGAAGCCGTAGCCCGGCATGGCAGGCGACCAGGCCTCGAGCGTGCGACCCATCGTGCGCAGCATGGCGGGGCCGTCGCCGCACATGAACTGGAGACCGTGACAGAGCTTGGCCGCGAGGAAGTCGTCGGGGCGAGCCGCCAGATGATCGGCGAGCCCATCGGCTGCAGCCTGCAGGCCACCCGCCGCCGCGCGCTCGAGGGCACCGACGAGGACGTGCTCGGTGGGACTGCCGCCGCGGCGGACCATGGCGCCCTGCGCATCGGCGAGGCAGGCCTTTGCCGCCTCCATCGTCTCGGAGCGGGCCAGCATGACGGCGCCCAGGCCCTTGAGGGCGCGGGCCGCCACGAGGTCCGGATCGTGCGCCAGCGCCTCATCGAGCCGGGCGCCCGCTTCCGGACGATGCGCCGCGATCGCCAGGACGGCGGCCTCGAAGGCCTGCACGGCCTGGGCGTTGGTCGCTGTGTGCTGCCCGGCGAATCGATCGAGGATCATCTCTTGCTCCTTGCGGGCCGGACAAAGCCGATCCGGGCGTGTCCGGCCCCCCAGATATCCGGGCATCCGGCCCGAATTTCCGCTCACGGGCGCGCGAGACACGCTTCTGTGACCGGCCGCGAAGGGCGGGCACGCGGCCCAGCCGGGCCGAATGCCGGCGCGAGCGTCCGAGGCCGCAGGGGGTGTTCGAAGCCGCGAAGGCTTGCTAGCCAGGAGCCGACATGACCGCCAGACGGCCCTGGCGCCGGTCGCGAAGAAGAGCGCGTGGTCGACGAAGATATCGTGAGGACGGGGCGCGATGTGGTGGTTCCAGGATCTCGTCTACGACTTCCTGACGATCCTGGTTGTCATGAATCCCCTCATCGTGTTGCCCATCTTCATCGGGCTGACGGCGGGCCACGATCCTGCGACACGCCGGCGGATCGCCGGTGCCATGACGCTGGTGGCCTTCATCGTGCTGCTCGCCCTCATCTGCATCGGCCAGATCACGATCGACGCGCTGGGCATCTCGCTCAACGCCTTTTCCATCTCGGGCGGCCTCATCCTCTTCATCTTCGCGGCGCAGCTGGTGATCGGCGAGCAGAGGAGCGCCCCCGAATCCGATGCCGACGCCGCGGACCCGATGCGGCTCGCCGTCTATCCCCTGGCCATACCGGGCCTCGCCGGGCCCGGCACCATGCTGACGGCGATCCTGAGGACCGACAACACACGCTTCAGCCTTCTCGAGCAGGCCCACACCGCGGCCGCCCTGGCGCTCGTCCTCGCCGTCACCTACGCGCTGCTTCGCCTGGCGGGGCCGGTCATCCGGGTCATCGGTGAAGGGGGCGCCAACGTGATCCAGCGCATGATGGGCATGATCCTCGCGGCCTATGCCGTCACCCTGGTCCTGCACGGCATCGCCGGTTGGCTCGGGCTGCCACCGCCTTGATGCGCGGGACCGGCCTCAGGCCCGGTCAGATCCTGGTCGGGACCATCGGCAACGTGCTCGAATGGTACGACTTCGCCATCTATGGCTTCCTCGCCCCGCTGATCGGCAGGGCGTTCTTTCCTTCCGACGATGCGACGGCCTCGCTGCTGGCGGCCTACGGCACGCTGGCCGTGGGCTATGCGGCGCGGCCGCTGGGTGCTGTCGTCTTCGGCCATATCGGCGATCGCCTGGGCCGCAAGCCGGCGCTGATGCTGTCGGTGGCGATGATGGGGGCCGCCACGCTCGCCATCGGGCTTTTGCCGGGGCATGCCGAGCTGGGGATCGCCTCGACCGTGATCCTCGTGCTGCTGCGCTGCCTGCAGGGCATCTCGGTCGCGGGCGAGTACAGCAACGCCGCCGTCCTGCTGGTCGAGCAGGCGGCACCCACCCGGCGCGGGCTCGTGGGAAGCTTCGTGGTGGCGAGCGCCAATGTGGGCTTTCTCCTGGGCTCGGCCATGGGTGCTCTCGTGGGCAGCATGCTGGGCGAGGAAGCCATGGCCGCCTGGGGCTGGCGCGTTCCTTTCGTCATTGGTGCTGCCATCGCCGTCTATGCGCTGCTCCTACGCAGGGGGCTGACGGAATCACCCGCGATGCGCGGCTCACCCGAGCTGCCGGGCCTGCCCGCGCTCGAGGCGGCTCGTGATCACTGGCGCGAGATCCTGCGGATCATCTGCCTGATCCTGCCGACGGCGGTGACCTACTATGTCGTCTTCGTCTACGGCTCCGCCGAGCTCACCCAGCGGCTGGGCCTCTCGACGGGCGAGGCCCTGAGCCTCGGCACCCTGGCGCTCGTCCTCCTGGTGCTGATCCCGCCGGCCGCGGGGATGCTCGCCGACCGGGTAGGCCGCAGGCCCGTCCTCTTCCTCGTCACCGGTGCTGGGGTGCTGCTCACCTGGCCGCTCTGGCTGGCGCTGCAGCAGGGCAGCATGGGCTGGATCCTCGTGGCCCTGCTCGGCTTTGCCCTCATCAACGGGGTGGGCTGGGCCACCACCGTGCCGGCCATGGTGGAGCTGCTGCCGGCGGGCGTCCGCTGCAGTGCTGCCGGCATCGCCCTCAATCTCTGTCTCGGCGTCTTCGGCGGCACGACGCCCTGGCTCGCCACCTATCTGGTCGACCGCACCGGCGACGCCTTCGCGCCGGCCTATTATGTGATGGCGACGGCCGTGCTCGCCTTCGTCGTCGCGCTGCGCATGCCCGAGATGGCGGGCAAGCCGCTCAGGAGGTAGGTGCCGGGGGCGATCCTTCGCTCTTCGATTTCCGGACCTTCGCCGCGTTGCGGCGGCGCGCGATGCGGAGCAGGGCCGCGTTGATGGGCTCCTCGTCGATGGTGTCGGGGTCGTAGTCGTCGAGCCACTCCGTCGCGTGGTCGTGCTCGGGATGGGCGGGATCGCGAACGGCGTCGAGCAGCTCATAGAAGCCCGGAAGACCGCCGCAGTCCTCGGGCGGCGCGTTGCGCTCGCCCGCCACGTAGCGGGGATAGGAGAGGCCCGGGTCGCCGGCACGGATGCGCGTGAGGGTCAGCCGGTGCTCCCAGCTGTCGCCGAAGTCGTAGAGGTAGTCGATCCTGGTCTTCGAGGGACGGAGCACGTCGCGGAGCCGTGCCTTGCCCGCGGCGCTCGGCCCGTAGCGGCGGCCGGCCACCGTGAGCTCCCAGAGATGGTCGTCGAACCACCCCATCGCGGCCTGGACGATATGGTGCAGCACCTTGAGCGTCACGGAGGTGGGGACCTCGACCTCGCGCCAGATCAGGGGCTCCGAGCCCACGAGCTCGATGCGCAGGGTGGCGATCTCGTTGAAGCTGTCGGCGGCGCCCATGCGGTAAGTCTGTCAGGCGGCCACGCTCGCGTCCAGGCAGGTGCCCGGAGACCGGGTACGCGGCCTTGGCACGCGTCGCGCAGAAGGTTTATCGAGGCGAGCCGGCGCCAGGGTGCCTGGTGAGGCATGCCGTGCGACGAGGAGACGAAAGATGAAAATCGTTCTGGTGGGAGCGTCGGGCACGATCGGGAAGGCCGTGGCGGCCGAGCTGGGGGCGCGGCACGAGATCGTGGCCGTCGGCCGCAACAGCGGGGAGGTACAGCTCGACATCACCGATGCGGCCTCGATCCGGGCGGGGCTCGCGCGCATCGGCAAGTTCGACGCGCTCGTGTCGGCCGCCGGGAAGGTGAAGTTCGCGCCGCTCGACCAGCTCGACGAGGAAGGCTACGCGGTGGGCCTCAAGGACAAGCTGATGGGACAGGTCAATCTGGTCCTGCTCGGACGGGAGCACATCGCCGACGGCGGCTCCTTCACGCTCACCACGGGCGTGCTGAGCCACGACCCGATCCGCGCCGGCAGCTCGGCCTCGATGGTCAACGGCGCGATCGACGCCTTCGTGCGGGCCGCCGCGATCGAGCTGCCGCGCGGGGTGCGGATCAACGCGGTGAGCCCGGGCGTGATCCTGGAATCGATGCCGGGCTACGCCCCCTTCTTCCGCGGCCACGAGCCGGTGCCGGCAGCGCGCGCCGCGCTCGCCTACTCCAAGAGCGTCGAGGGGGCGCTCACGGGTCAGGTATTCAGCGTGCTCTGAGCCGCCGGCCGCCGGACAGCCACTGCGGGCCCTCGCGCTGCCGATCCCGCCTGGACGCCTGAAATGTTATGGTATAACGTTTCTTTCGACAGGAACGACAGGCGCTCAGCGTGGGGGATCGTCGATGAGGATGCTTGCCATCGCGGCCGGACTTGCCGCTCTGACGGCCGCGGGCGGCTCGGCCGAGGCGGCGTCGAGGGGCCGGTCGCCATCGTCGCCGCGGAGAACTTCTATGGCGACGTGGCAAAGCAGATCGGCGGGCCCGAGGTTCATGTGACGAGCATCCTGAGCAACCCGGACCAGGACCCTCATCTGTTCGAGGTGAGCCCCTCGGTCGGCCGGGCCGTGTCCGGAGCGCAGATCGTGATCCATAGCGGGATCGACTACGATCCCTGGATGGAGAAGCTGCTGGGCGCTGCCAAGTCGGCGGACCGCAAGGTGATCGTCGTGGCCGACCTCGTGGGTCGGAAGACCGGGGACAATCCGCACATCTGGTACGATCCGAAGACCATGCCGGCGCTGGCCGAGGCGCTGACGAAGATGCTGGTCGCCGAGGATCCCGCCCATGCCCAGGGCTATCGGCAGCGCGAGGCGGCGTTCCTGGCGTCCCTGGAGCCGATCGACAAGAAGATCGGAGCGCTGCGCGAGCGACTGGCCGGCACGCCGGTGACCGCGACCGAGCCGGTGTTCGGCTACATGTTCGAGGCGCTCGGCATGAAGGTGATGAACGGGTCGTTCCAGCTCTCGGTGATGAACGACACGGAGCCCAGCGCTTCCGATGTCGCGGCCTTCGAGAAGAGCCTGAAGACAGGCGAGGTCAAGCTCCTGGTCTACAACAGCCAGGCGACCGACCCGATGGCCGAGCGGATGGAGAAGATCGCGAAGGAATCGCATGTGCCGGTGATCGGGGCCACCGAGACCGAGCCGACCGGCAAGACCTACCAGGCCTGGATGCTGAGCGAGCTCGAGGCGGTCGACAAGGCGCTGCCCGCGAAGGGCCCATGAGCGCCATCGAGCTTCGGGACGTCACGCTGAGGCTGGGCGGGCGCGCCGTCCTCGAGAACGTCAGCCTCGCGATCGGCGGCCGGGAGCTCGTGGGCGTGCTGGGCCCCAATGGGGCCGGCAAGACGACGCTGATGCGGGCGATCCTGGGCCTCGTGCGGCCCGCGGGCGGCAGCCTCAACGTGCTGGGCAGACCGGCCGTGCGCGGCAATCCGGCGATCGGCTACATGCCGCAGGTGCGGGCCGGGCTCGGGGCCATCAGGCTGAGCGGCTGGGATGTCGTCGCCAGCGTCGTCGACGGCCATCGGCCGGGCCTGCCTTTGCTCGGACGGGCCGGCCGGCTGGAGGTCGAGCGCGTGCTCGATCTCGTGGGCGCTCGCGAGCTGGCGGCACGGCCCGTGATCGAGATGTCGGGCGGGGAGCGCCAGCGGCTGCTGCTGGCCCAGGCGCTGGTCGGCAGGCCGCGGCTGCTGCTCCTGGACGAGCCGCTGATCAGCCTCGATCCGCATCATCAGCGCGCCGTGGTCGAGCTGACGCGGACCCTCCAGCAGGAGCTGGGCATCGCCGTTCTCTTCAGCGCGCACGAGATCAACCCCTTGCTCGGCAGCATCGATCGCGTGCTCTATCTGGGCGGCGGCCGGGCGGCGCTGGGCACGGTCGATCAGGTGATCACCGGGCCGGTCCTTTCCCGGCTCTACGGCTCGGCGATCGACGTCGTCCGGCTCAAGGGGCGCATCTTCGTGATGTCGGGCGGCTACGACATGGGGCATGACGGGCACGGCCACCATGCTTGACTACGACTTCATGCGGAACGCCTTCGCGGCGGCCGCCATCGTCGCGGTCGTGGCGGGGCTCGTGGGCTATTTTCTCGTCCTGCGCGGGCAGACCTTCGCCGGCCACGCGCTCTCCCATGTGGGCTTCGCCGGGGCCACGGGTGCGGTGCTCCTGGGCGTCTCGCCGCTCACGGGGCTCATCGCGGTCGCGGTGGCGGCGGGCGTCGGCATGGGGCTCCTGGGCGAGCGGCTGGCCCAGCGCGACGTGGCGATCGGCATCGTGCTGAGCTTCTCGCTGGGCCTGGGTCTTTTGTTCCTCCACTTCTACACGTCCTTCGCCAGCGAGGCCTCGGCGCTCCTCTTCGGCAATGTGCTGGCGGTGGATCGAGTGACGGTATGGGCGCTGCTGGCGCTCGGTGTCGTGTGCGTGGGCGCTCTCGGCGTCATCGCCCGACCGCTGCTGTTCGCCAGCGTCCAGCCCGAGCTCGCGGAAGCCCGGGGCGTGCCGCTGCGCGCGCTGGGCGCCCTCTTCCTCGGGCTCGTCGGCCTCGCCACCGCGGAATGCGCCCAGATCGTGGGCATCCTTCTGGTCTTCGCGCTGATGGTGGGGCCGGCCGCCACCGCCCAGCGGCTGACGACCGGCATCGGCCGGGGCCTCGCCCTCTCGGCCGGGCTGGCGCTGGTCGAGGCCTGGCTCGGCCTGACGCTCGCCTTCTACACGGACTGGCCGACGAGCTTTTGGATCTGCAGCCTCAGCGCTGCGGCCTACCTGCTGGCGGGGCTGGCTGGCCCGTGGCGGGCCGTGCCCGCGACCGCGCCGGCCGCTCCGCGCCTACGAGGTCCGACAGGAAGCGGGCCGGATGATCGAGAAGGTCTGACAGGCGCGGGCTCACCGTCGCTCGCGCAGAGCCCATAGATCGGCGCTATCGATCCGAGAGACAGCCGGGATTTCCGTGGCTGACCCTCTTCGAGCGATCTTCTGCCGTGGCGGCCCGGAGCCTCGATCCGGGCGCAACGGAAAAAAGGAGAAGCTCGTCATGATGATCCGAAAGCAGAGCGGAAAGGCGCTCAAGGCGGTGATGCTGGCGGCAGCGCTCGGGACGGCCGTCGCGGCCGGCTCGACGGCGGCGCTGGCGGGCGGCTGCCCGGCCGACAAGACCGTGGCCGACGGCGCCGGTCAGAAGCCCGGCGCCACCTCGCCCAAGGGCGTCACCGACACGGTCCTGGCCTCGATCGATCTCGGCAGCGAGCCCATCGCCATCCAGGACCGGACGATGCGCCTGCGCCGGCTCGTGATCCAGCCGGGCGGCGTCGTTCCCTGGCACAGCCACGGCGACCGGCCGGCGATCATCTACGTCGTCCAGGGCGAGGTGGTGGAATATGCCAGCACCTGCGCCGTGCCGATCCTGCACAAGGCGGGCACCGCCACGCCCGAGATGCACGCCACGTCGCACTGGTGGAAGAACACCGGCAAGAAGCCGGTCGTGCTGCTGTCCGCCGACCTCCTGCACGACACCGACGACGCGCACATGATGTGAGCGCCCGCGAGGCGCCTCGACCCTGCGAGCGTGGCGTCGTCCCCCGCGACGCCACGCGCCCCCAAGCCATCCGGGAGCCTGTCGATGTCCACGAGCCTCGCCGAGGCGGGACCGCCCATGCAGGCGGCCCACCACGCCGGCGCAGCGCTGCTGCGCACGCTTCTCATCGCGACGATCGCCTTTCTGACGGTCGTCGATCTCTTCGCGACCCAGGCCATCCTGCCCTCGCTCGTCCGAGCCTACGGCGTGAGCCCGGCGGCGATGGGGCTGGCCGTGAACGCGAGCACGATCGGCATGGCCATCGCCGGCCTCGCGGTGGCGTTCTTCAGCCGGCGGATCGACAGGCGCCGCGGCATCCTTTTGAGCCTCGTGCTGCTCTCCGTGCCGACGGCGCTGCTGGCGACGGCACCGAGCCTCGGCGCCTTCGCGGCACTG
Organism: uncultured Alphaproteobacteria bacterium; assembly: GCA_963735065.1. Taxonomy (GTDB): domain Bacteria; phylum Pseudomonadota; class Alphaproteobacteria; order Geminicoccales; family Geminicoccaceae; genus CAVTJL01. The sequence continues at coordinate 1,446,422 of CAVTJL010000004.1, forward strand.
CGCGTGACACAAGGGCTCTTCATGGCCGCGGCCTTCGCGCTGACGCTGGCCTATCTGGGCGAGCGCTGCAGCGCCACCGATGCCGCAGCCGCCTTCGCGGCCTATGTGACGGGCAATGTGGCGAGCAATCTCGTCGGTCGCCTGATCTCGGCAGCGGTCGCCGACCATCTGGGCCTCGCCGCGAATTTTTATCTGTTTGCGCTCCTCAACCTTGCGGGTGCTGCGCTCGTCTATTTCACGATCGGGCGGACGCAGCCCATGGCGGCGATGGCGCCGGCACCCCGATCGCCGCTGGCGACCTGGGCCGCGCATCTGGGCAACCCGCCGCTGCGCGCGAGCTTCGCGATCGGCTTTCTTATTCTCTTCGCCTTCATCGGCACGTTTACTTATGTGAACTTCGTGCTGGTGCGCGAGCCGTTCTTCGTGGGGCCCATGGCGCTGGGCTTCGTCTATCTCGTCTTCGTGCCCTCGATGGTCACCACACCACTCGCCGGTCACGCCGTCCGGCGGCTCGGCACGCGGCCGACCTTCTGGGCGGCCATCGGCATGGCCGGCGTGGGCCTGCCCCTCCTGCTGGTCCCGAGCCTTTCAGCCGTGATCCTGGGCCTGGCGCTGGTCGGCGTCGGCACCTTCCTGGCGCAGGCAACGGCCACGGGCTTCGTCGGCCGGGCTGCGACGGTCGATCGCGGCGCTGCGAGCGGGCTCTATCTCGCCTCCTACTTCCTGGGCGGCATCGTCGGCACGGCGGTGCTGGGCCAGCTTTTCGACAGGCTGGGCTGGTCGGCTTGCGTCATCGGGATCGGCCTCGCTTTGGCGATCGCCGGCGGCCTCGGACACAGGCTGAGGCTTGCGACCGCACCGACGGGCTGACGGCTGACGCCGCGGCCCGGTCGCGCGCCCACGCACAGGTCACGGCTTCCGGCGGATCGTCGGGGGCCGTGACCTTGTGCCATCCGTGACCCCGGCTAAGCTCCCCGCCCACGACAGAAGCCTCAGGGAGACGGCCCTTGACGAGCGAGGTTCCGAGCTATGCCGCCTTGAGCCGGCCGGACGCGACGGGCCTGCCGCTCGCCTGGGGTGTCTGGGGCGCCGACGACGAGATCGGCATGCTGAACAACATCACGCCGCAAAAGGCGGTGGAGGCGGCGGCGCTCGTCAAGGAGGGCCGGCGCTTCAACATGGATCTGCCGCTCGACCTGCCCTGGGGAAGCTTCACGGCCCACCCGGAGGACGAGCGCTTCTCGCCGCGCCATGTCGTGACGGCGAGCCAGCTCGCCCACCTGCCGATGCGCGACGACCACCTCCAGGGCTTTTATCTGCAGGGGTCGTCGCAGTGGGACGGGCTGACCCACATGGCCGACCCCGAGCACGGCTTCTACAACACGCCACGACAGGAAGGCCCGCTGCCGATCTTTCCGGGGCGCTGCGGCATCGACCGGGTGGCCGAATTCGGCATCTTCACGCGCGGGGTGCTGGCCGATGTCGAGCGCTACTTTGCTGCGATCGGCCGGCCATGGTCGGTCGTGGGGGGCGACACCATCACGACGGCCGAGCTCGCGGCCTGCCTCGCCTGGCAGGGCACATCGCTCACGCCCGGCGATTTTTTGTTCGTTCGGACGGGCTGGCTTACCCAGTTCCTCGCGGCCGACCATGACGGGCGCGCGGGGCTCTTCAAGCGCAGGGACTATTCGGGCGTCGAGGGCTCGGAGGCGATGTGGGCTTTTCTCTGGGACAGCCGGCTGTCGGGCCTCGCCAGCGACGCGGTGGCCGTCGAGGCGTTCCCGCCGCAGCCGGGCCGGCCCAGCCTGCATTGGGCGATCGCAAGGCTGGGCCTGACGCTGGGCGAGATGTTCTGTCTCGACCAGCTCGCCGACGCGTGCCGCGAGCGGAACGACCACACGTTCCTCTTCATCGGCAAGCCGCTCAATCTGCGCGGTGGCGTCGGCTCGCCGGCCAACGCCATGGCGGTGATCTGAGCGCCCGAGGTCTCCGGTCTAGACCTTCTCGACGGCACCGCCGGCTTCGGCCCACTCCTTGAAGGAGCCGAGGTTGCGGACGTCGCTGTAGCCGAGGTCCTTGAGCGCCTTGGCGGCCAGCGCCGAGCGCCCGCCCGAGGCGCAGTAGAGAATGACCGTGCGGCCGGGGTCGAAGTCCGGGTCGTGGTAGGGCGAGGCCGGGTCGGCCTTGAACTCGAGCATGCCGCGCGAGACGTGCTTGGCACCCGCAACCTTGCCGCTGGCCTGCAGCTCGGGCGCGTCGCGCACGTCGACGACGAGCGCCTCGCCCTTGGCGATGAGGGCTGCCGCCTGCTCGCGGTCGATCTTGGGAACCGCAGCATTGGCGGCAGCAAGCATCTCCTTGACGGAAGTCGGCATCTCCACCCCCTATGCGTGATCGGACCCTGGCAGGCCTTGGGCCACGACCCCAGGGCGGTGGCCCCGGGGCGCAGCACAAAACATGGCCCTCGGCCCGTGGGCGGTCAACGCGGAGGTGGCCGCCTCAGAAGACGAGCAGCACCACGCCGAAGAGGACACAGAGAACGGCCATGGCCCCGGCTGCGGGAAGCTGCGCCTCGAGGCTGTGCTCGTAGGCGGGATCGTTCCGCGGGTCGTGCTCGCGATGGGTGACGTAGGGGCTGTGCATCGTTGGTCTCCTGGCAAATCGCCCTCGAGGGGCGACCGGCCCGACCGCTGCCACCAAGGGCAACAGCGATGGCCATCTGCCATGAAGCACAGGAGGTTCCGCCCTCTCTGTGACGGACGACACAACTCACGATTTCGTGATCGATGCCTAGCGCGGCGGCGGCCAGTCCGAGAGGGCGGCACCCGGCAGCTCGGGGGCGCCGAGACCGAGCCAGGCGAGCGTCTCGCGGAAGGCCGGCGGCGCCTCGGCCGTGAGCCTGAGCGCCCGACCGCCCGGCCGCGGCAGCTCGAGCTCGCGGGCGTGCAGCATGAGGCCCTTGGGCGCGTTCGCGAGGTGGGCGGCGGCACCGCCATACTTGCCGTCACCCACGATGGGCGCCCCGATCGCGGCACAATGCGCGCGGAGCTGGTGGGTGCGGCCGGTGAGCGGCAGGAGTGCTGTCCAGCAGGCGGACTTGCCGGCTCGCGCCAGCACCTTGAAGCCCGTGCGGGCGTAGCGGGCATCCTCGCCGGGGCCGGGCCGCATCCGCTCCTGACCGGGCGGGCCGGCCTTGCCGAGCGGCAGGTCGATCTCGCCCTCGTTGCGCTCTGGGCCCTTCACGAGGATGGCCCAGTAGAGCTTGCGGACGCGGTGCTGCTGGAAGGCGAAGCCCAGCTCGGCCGCGGCCTTGGCGGTGCGGGCGAGGACCAGGAGGCCGCTCGTGTCGCGGTCGAGCCGGTGGACGAGGCGCGGCCGCTCGCCACGCCTGGCCAGCGCATCCAGCATGCCGTCGACATGGCGGGTGGTGCCGGTGCCGCCCTGGACGGCGAGGCCGGCGGGCTTGTCGAGGACGATGATCGTGTCGTCCTCGTGGATGACGAGACCCTTGATGAAGGCCGCGTCCTCCGGGCGGAGCGGTGCCCGGGCGGTGGCCGGCACGGGGGCGTCGTCCGGCAGCGGCGGGACCCTGACCGTCTGGCCGGCGCTCACCCGCTCGCCGCCCTGGACCCGGCGGCCGTCGAGGCGGAACTGGCCGGTGCGGAGGAGCTTCTGGAGAGGTCCGTGACCCAGTGCCGGGAAGTGCGCACGCACCCAACGGTCGAACCGCCAGTCCGCCTCCTCGGCTTTGACCTCGAGATGCTGCACGCCGCTCATTCGCCACCCTTCCCCGGCTCGTCGGCCTTGCGCTCGGCGCGCAGGCGGTCGAGCCACTCGAGGCGCTCCTTGAGCCGCGCCTCCCTGCCCTCGCCGGCGGGCTCGTAGAAGCGCTCGCGGGGCATGTCGTCGGGAAAGTAGCTCTGGCCGGAGAAGTGATCCGGGGCGTCGTGGTCGTAGGCGTAGCCCTGCCCGTAGCCCAGCTCACGCATCAGCTTGGTGGGGGCGTTCATGGCGTGCATCGGCGGCATCAGGGAGCCGTGCTCCTTGGCGGCCCGCCGGGCCGCGCCATAGGCCCTGTAGGCGGCGTTCGATTTGGGCGCGAGCGCCATGTAGATGACTGCCTGCGCGATCATCAGCTCGCCCTCGGGCGAGCCCAGCTGCTCGTAGGCCTCGGCGGCGGCCAGGGCCTGCGGCAGGGCCTGGGGGTCGGCGAGGCCGATATCCTCGCTCGCCATGCGCACGACGCGGCGCGCGATGTAGCGCGGGTCCTCGCCGCCCTCGAGCATGCGGCAGAGCCAATAGAGCGCTGCGTCCGGGTCGCTGCCCCGCACCGATTTGTGGAGCGCGCTGATGAGGTTGTAGTGCGCCTCCTGCTGCTTGTCGTAGACCGGCAGGCGGCGGCTCAGCACCTCGCCCAGGCCCTCGACGTCGAGCACGGGCTCGGGCGGCAGGTCGGCCAGCGTCTCGATCATGTTGAGCAGGTAGCGGCCGTCGCCGTCGGCGAGGTCGACGAGGCGCTCGCGGGCGCCGGCCGAGAGCGGCAGCCCGTGGCCGAGCTCGTGCTCGGCGCGCTCGACGAGCTTCGCCAGCGCCGCCGCGTCCAGCCGGTCGAGCACGACGACGTGGCAGCGCGACAGCAGCGCGGCGTTGAGGGCGAAGGACGGGTTCTCGGTGGTGGCGCCGACCAGCGTGACGGTGCCGTCCTCGGCCTCGTGCAGGAGGCCGTCCTGCTGGGCGCGGTTGAAGCGGTGGATCTCGTCGATGAAGAGGATGGGCCGGCGGCCGCGGGCCTTGAGCTTGCGCGCCTCCTCGAAGGCCTTCCTCAGATCGGCGACGCCCGACATGACGGCCGAGAGCGCCATCAGGGGCTCGCCCAGCTGGGCTGCCAGCAGCCGCGCCAGGGTGGTCTTGCCGCAGCCCGGCGGCCCCCAGAGGATCATCGAGGCGAGCCGCCGCGTGTGCAGCATGCGGCCCAGCGGCCCGTGCGGGTCGAGGGCGGCGTCCTGGCCCACGACCTCGTCGAGCCGGGTCGGCCGCAGGCGGTCGGCGAGCGGACGGTCCTTGGCCGGGCGTGGGGCCTGCGTGGCGCCGGGCGCGCCTGCGAAGAGGTCCTCGCTCATCGGATGGTCAGCACGGTCAGCCGGCCATCGCGCCTGATGCCGATCTGCCAGGGGCGCCGGCTCGAGCGCAGGCTGCGCTGAAGCTCGGCGACCGAGCGCATCTTCTGGCGGCCGACGCTGGCGATGACGTCGCCGCGGCGCAGGGCCAGGTCGGCGCCGGGCCCGTTCGGATCGACGGCCAGGACCACCACGCCCTGGCGGAACATGTCGATCTGCAGCTCCTGGTTCAGCCCGGGCGACATGTTGGCGACGGTGACGCCGGCAAGGGGGTTCTCCCCACCGATCACGGTCTTCTCCGGCGCCGGCGACATCGGCGCCGCGTTCAGCCCGACCTCGACCGTCCGCTCGCCCGAGCGCCGCCAGATGCCGACCTTCACGCGATCGCCCAGCGACCGCAGCGACAGCCGGTACTCGACCGCGGCCGCATCCTCGACCGCGACGCCGTCGACCGAGAGGATCACGTCGCCGGCCTCGAGCCCCGCCTTGGCAGCAGCACTGCCGGGATAGACCTGACGCACGAGGACGCCGCGCGGGCGGTCGAGGCCCAGCTGCTCCGCCAAAGCCTGGTCGATGGGCTCGAGCGCGGCGCCGAGCCACGGGCGCGCCGACATCGACTGCCCGGAGCGCAACGCCTCCAGGCGGGCCCGGACCAGATCGGCCGGAATGGCGAAGCCGATGCCGATCGAGCCGCCGCCGCGGGTGAAGATGGCGGTGTTGATGCCGACGACCTTGCCGTCGAGCGTGACGAGGGGGCCGCCCGAGTTGCCGGGATTGATCGCAGCGTCCGTCTGCAGGAAGGAGACGTCCTGGTCGAGGTTGGGGGCGGTGCGGCCCATGGCGGAGATGATGCCGCTCGTGACCGTCTGGCCGATCCCGAAGGGATTGCCGATGGCCAGCACGAGGTCGCCCACCTCCACCTTGTCGGAATTGCCGAGCGACACGGTCGGCAGATGCTCGCCGTGGGCGTCGAGCTGGAGGAAGGCCAGATCCGAGCCCGGATCGCTCCAGAGCACCTTGGCCGAGAAGGTGCGGCGGTCGGCCAGCACCACCTGGATCTGGTCGGCACCGTCGATGACGTGATGGTTGGTGACGACGAGGCCGTCGTCGCGGACGATGACGCCCGAGCCCAGCGAGGTCTCGATGCGCCGCGACGGCACGCCCATGTCGTGGAAGAAGAACTGGAAGAACGGGTCACCGGCGAACGGGCTGCGCCTGGTGACGATGGCCTTGCGCGAGGTGATGCTGACGACCGCCGGCGCCACCTCCTTCACGACAGGCGCGAAGGAGAGGCGCACCGCCCCGGCCGAGCTGGGCACCACCCGCTCGGTCGCCTTGGCCGGGACGCCGGCGCATCCACCCACAAGAAGGAGGGCGCCTGCGACCAGCAGCGCCCTTCGCAGGAACGACGGCAAGGACGATGGCCCGGTGCGCAAAGCCCCGGCCGAACGACCTACCGGCTCAGGCTGCCGCGTCGAGTCCCGCGTCACCGCTCTCCGGCAGCGGCCCCGAATCCTGCCCCTTGGCGTCGACATCCCGATCCACAAGCTCGATGACAGCCATCGGCGCGTTGTCGCCATAGCGGAAGCCTGCCTTCAGGATCCGCACATAGCCGCCCGGCCGCTCCTTGTAGCGCGGGCCCAGCACGTCGATGAGCTTCTTGGCCGTACGCTCGTCCCGCGTGCGGGCGATCAAGAGCCGGCGCGCATGCAGATCGCCGCGCTTGCCGAGCGTGATCAGCTTCTCGACGATCGGCCTCAGCTCCTTGGCCTTCGGCAGCGTCGTCATGATCTGCTCGTGCTTGAGCAGCGACTGCGCCATGTTCGCGAACATGGCTTTCCGGTGCTCCCAGGTACGATTGAGCTTCCGGCCGCGATTGCCGTGACGCATGACCCCCTATCCCGTGCAAGCTGGCGCGCTACGGCGACGGCAGCGGCCTGACGTCTGATTAAAACGGCTCCTCGACCTTGCGAGCGAGCTCCTCGATATTGTCCGGCGGCCAGCCCGAGACCTCCATCCCGAGATGCAGGCCCATCTGCGAGAGGACCTCCTTGATCTCGTTCAGGGACTTGCGGCCGAAGTTCGGCGTGCGCAGCATCTCGGCCTCGGTCTTCTGAACGAGGTCGCCGATATAGACGATGTTGTCGTTCTTGAGGCAGTTGGCCGAGCGCACCGACAGCTCGAGCTCGTCCACCTTGCGCAGCAGGTTCGGGTTGAAGGGCAGCTCGGGCCGCCGCTCCGCCGCCTGCGCCAGATGGGGCTCCTCGAAGTTGATGAAGAGCTGCAGCTGGTCCTGGAGGATGCGCGCCGCGTAGGCCAGCGTGTCCTCGGGCGCAATCGAGCCGTCCGTCTCGACATGCACGGTCAGCCGGTCATAGTCCGTCTGCTGGCCGACACGCGAGTTGTCGACGCGGTAGGCGACCTTGCGCACCGGGCTGTAGATCGCGTCGATGGCGATGAGGCCGATCGGCGCGTCCTCGGCCTTGTTCTGCGAGGCCGGGATGTAGCCCTTGCCCGTCTCGATCGTCAGCTCCATCGAGAGCTTGCCGCCGCGGTCGACGTGACAGATCACGTGGTCCGGGTCCATGATCTCGATGTCGTGACCGGCCTCGATCATGCCGGCCGTGACGACCTTGGGCCCCTCGACCTTGAGATAGGCGCGCTTCGGCCCCTCGCTGTGCAGGCGAAGACCCAGCGCCTTCAGGTTGAGGACGATGTCGGTCACGTCCTCGCGCACGCCGGCGATGGTCGAGAACTCGTGCAGCACACCGTCGATGTGGACGGCGGTGATGGCCGAGCCCTGCAGCGAGGAGAGCAGCACCCGCCTCAGCGCGTTGCCGAGGGTGATGCCGAAGCCGCGCTCGAGCGGCTCGACGACGATGAGCGCCTCCCGGTCGGGACGCCGACCGGGCTGCACGTCGAGCTTCTGCGGCTTGATAAGCTCTTGCCAGTTCCTCTGGATCACGGAACCACCTCTACGTCAGGGGCTGCTGCCCACGAAAAGCATCGGAGGCCGGCGGAACGTCGCCGTTCCGCGGCCTCACCGACCGGGCGCCGAGCGCCCCCGATCAGACGCGGCGACGCTTGCGCGGCCGGCAGCCATTGTGTGGGATCGGCGTCACGTCGCGAATGGAGAGGATGCTGAAGCCGACCGACTGCAACGCCCGAAGCGCCGACTCGCGACCCGAGCCCGGGCCACGCACCATGATCTCGAGGGTGCGCATGCCATGCTCCATGGCCTTCTTGCCAGCCGACTCGGCGGCCATCTGGGCCGCGAACGGAGTCGACTTGCGCGAGCCCTTGAAGCCCTGCGAGCCAGCGCTCGCCCAGGCGATCGCGTTACCCTGCGCGTCGGTGATGGTGATCATCGTGTTGTTGAAGGTAGCCGCGACGTGCGCCACCCCCGACGTGATGTTCTTGCGCTCGCGACGGCGCAAACGTGTACCGGTGTCCTGCGCCATTGCTTTACTTCTTCACTGCCTTTTTCTTACCTGCGATCGGCCTGGCCGGGCCCTTGCGGGTCCGCGCGTTGGTGTGCGTCCGCTGCCCGCGCACCGGCAGGCCCTTGCGGTGCCGCAGACCCCGATAGCAGCCGAGGTCCATGAGCCGCTTGATGTTCATCGCGACCTCGCGGCGCAGGTCACCCTCGACCTTGTGCTCGCGATCGATCGCCTCGCGGATCCGGAGGATCTCCGCATCCGACAGCTCCGCCACACGCTTCTCGTGCTGCACGCCGACGGCGTCCAGGAGCTTCCGCGACGAGGTCCGTCCAATCCCGAAGATATAGGTCAGCGCGACCCACACCTGCTTGTTGCTCGGTATATTCACACCGGCGATACGCGCCACGTCTCTCTCCTCAAGCTGCGCCCGAGCGGCTGAAATATGGGCGCAGAATAGCGCGCCTCAGATGAAGCCGTTCGGTTATAGGCCGACTTCGCGCCCTGTCAATCCCCGAGGTCGCCAAGGGCCTGCTTAATCGCTTCCGTCACCGCGTCGATCGGCTGCATGCCGTCCACGACCTTGACCAGGCCCCTCGCCCCATAGAAGGGAAGCAGCGGCTCGGTCTGGGCGCGATAGGCCTCGAGCCGCGTGCGGACGGCTTCCGCATTGTCATCCGGACGCCGCGTGAACGTCGTCCCGCCGCATACGTCGCACACCCCGTCCACCTTCGTGGGCTTGAAGGTGTCGTGATAGCCGGCACCGCAGCTGGCGCAGGAGAAGCGGCCGGCGATACGCTTGATCAGCGCCTCGGGGTCCACCCGGATCTCGAGCACGACGTCGAGCGCCTGACCGCGCGCCGCCAGCATCGCCTCGAGCGCCCCGGCCTGGGCCAGCGTCCGGGGATAGCCGTCGAGAATGAAGCCGGGCTCGCAGTCGGGCTCCAGCGTGCGCTCCTCGACGAGCCTGTTGATGATCTCGTCGGAGACGAGCTCGCCCCGCTCCATCACGGCCTTGGCCTGCTTGCCGACCTCGCTGCCCTTGGCCACCGCCGAGCGCAGCATGTCGCCTGTGGAGAGCTGCGGGATGCCGTAGCGCTCCGTCAGCCAGGCCGCCTGGGTGCCCTTGCCGGCACCCGGCGGCCCGAGAAGGACCAGCCTCATCAACGCCTCCCCCGCAGACGGGCCTTCTTGATGAGGCCCTCATATTGGTGCGCGATCAGATGGGACTGGATCTGCGCCACCGTGTCCATCGTGACCGACACGACGATGAGCAGCGACGTCCCACCGAAGTAGAAGGGCACCGAGTACTGGGAGATCAAGATCTCCGGAAGCGCGCACACCGCGGCCAGGTAGAGCGCACCCACCGCCGTCAGCCGGGTGAGGACGTAGTCGAGATACTCGGCCGTCCGCTGGCCGGGCCGGATGCCCGGGATGAAGCCGCCGTGCTTCCTGAGATTGTCGGCCGTCTCCTGGGGATTGAAGACGATCGAGGTGTAGAAGAAGGCGAAGAACACGATGAGCGCGATATAGATCGCCATGTGCAGCGGCCGGCCGTAGCCCAGGGCCGAGGTGATGGCGATGAGCCAGTCCGGGCCGTTCTGCCCGGCAAAGCCGCCCACCGTGGCCGGCAGTAGCAGGAGCGAGCTTGCGAAGATCGCCGGGATGACGCCCGAGGTGTTGAGCTTCAAGGGCAGGTGCGAGCTCTCGCCGCCCACCATCCGGTTTCCGCCCACCATCCGCTTCGGGTATTGGACGATCAGCCGCCTCTGGGCACGCTCCATGAAGACGATGAAGGTGATGACGGCGATCGCCATCACGATCAGGAAGATGATGAACACGGCCGACATAGCGCCGGTGCGGCCGAGCTCGAGCACGGCTGCGAGCGCATGCGGCAGGTTGGCGATGATGCCGATGAAGATGATGAGCGAGATGCCGTTGCCGATGCCGCGCGCGGTGATCTGCTCACCCAGCCACATCAAGAAGACCGTGCCGCCCACGACCGTGATCACCGTCGTGATGCGGAAGAACCAGCCGGGATCGATGACCGCCGATCCGCCGGGCCCGCTCATCGCCTCGAGCCCCATGGCCATGCCGTAGGCCTGGAAGGCCGCCAGCACCACCGTGAGGTAGCGGGTCCACTGGTTGATCTTCTTCTGACCGGCGGCACCCTCCTTCTTCAACGCCTCGAGCGTGGGCGAGACCGCGGTCATCAGCTGGAGGATGATCGAGGCCGAGATGTACGGCAGGATGCCGAGCGCGAAGACCGACATCCGGCCGAGCGCGCCGCCCGAGAAGACGTTGAACATGCCGAGGATGCCGCCCGACTGGCGCTGAAAGATCTGCGCCATCACGAGCGGGTCGATCCCCGGCAGGGGGATGAAGGTGCCGAGCCTGTAGACGATCAGGCAGCCAAGCGTGAACCACAGGCGCTTCTTGAGCTCCGTGGCCTTGGCGAAGACACCGAAGTTGATGTTGGCGGCGAGCTGCTCGGCGACCGACGCCATCCGCCCTCTCCTCAGTCCGCGGCGGCTTCGCTACCGCCGAGAACGATAACCTTGCCGCCCGCCTTCTCGACCGCCGCCACGGCGGCCTTCGAGGCGTGCGCAACCTCGAGGGTCACGGCCGACTGCAGCTCGCCGCGCGCGAGCAGCCGCACGCCGTCCAGGGCGCGGCGCAGCACACCCGCCGCCACCAGCCCGGCGACGTCGATCGTCGCGTCGGTGCCAAGCTTGCCGGCCTCGATCGCCTTTTGGATGCGATCGAGGTTGACGACCGCGAAGTCGCCGCGCGTCGGGTTCTTGAAGCCGCGCTTCGGCAGCCGCCGATAGATCGGCATCTGGCCACCCTCGAAGCTCCTGGGCTTCGGGTTGCTGCTGCGCGCCTTGGCACCCTTGTGGCCCTTGCCCGAGGTCTTGCCGAGCCCGGAGCCGATGCCACGGCCAAGCCGCTTGCGACCGCCACGCGCGCCGTCGTTGTCCTTCAGCTCATTGAGCCGCATCTCGAGCTCCCTACTGCTCCGCCGAGGCCGGCTCGACAGCGACGAGGTGATGCACCTTGGCCAGCCGCCCACGATTCTCGGGCGTGTCGTCGATGACCCGCGACCGCCCGATCCTGTTCAGGCCGAGGCAGACCAGCGTGCCACGCTGGTCCTTCGGCCGGCCGATGGGGCTGCCGGTCTGGGTGACCTTGATCTTCTGCGCCGTCACGGTCCTACTCCTGCCGGGTCGTCTCGATGTTCTCGCGACGGCCGACGAGATCGCTCACCTTCTTGCCGCGCTTGGCGGCGACCGAGCGCGGCGACATGACGAGGCCGAGCGCGTCGAAGGTGGCCTTGATCATGTTGTGCGGGTTGGCCGAGCCCAGCGACTTCGCCACGACGTCGTGAATGCCCAGCGCCTCGAAGATGAGACGCATCGGGCCGCCCGCGATGATGCCGGTGCCCGGAGGTGCCGCGCGCAGCAGCACGCGACCGGCGCCATAGTGGCCCAGCACGTCGTGGTGCAGCGTCCGCCCCTGGCGCAGCGGCACCCGGATCATCGACCGCTTGGCCTGATCGGTGGCCTTGCGGACCGCCTCGGGCACCTCGCGGGCCTTACCATTGCCAAACCCGACCCGGCCCTTGCCATCGCCAACGACGACGATCGCCGAGAAGCCGAACCGTCGACCGCCCTTCACCACCTTGGCGACGCGATTGACGTTGACGAGGCGATCGATCAAGTCGCCGTCCGACCGATCCTCACTCGCGCGTGCCCGTGCCATCAGCTTTCCTCAGTCGTCAGAACGAGAGGCCGCCCTCACGGGCGCCGTCGGCCAGGGCCTTGACCCGACCATGATACTGGTAGCCACCGCGGTCGAACACCACCTGCTCGACCCCGGCCGCCTTGGCACGCTCGGCCAGGAGCTGGCCGACCTTGCGCGCCGCCTCGCGGTCGGCGCCGGTCTTGAGCTCGGCCCGCATGTCCTTCTCGAGCGTCGACGCCGCCACGAGCGTGCGCCCGGCAGCGTCGTCGATGATCTGGCAGTAGATGTGGCGACCCGAACGAAAGACCGAGAGTCTCGGCCTTCCGCCTGAGCGCACCTTGAGGGCGTGCCGCGTCCGCAGGCGCCGCCGCTCGAAGCGTTCCGATGCTTTCAGCATGGCCTACTTCTTCTTGCCTTCCTTGCGGAGGATCGTCTCCTCCGCATATTTCACACCCTTGCCCTTGTAGGGCTCCGGCGGCCGGAACCCACGGATCTCCGCGGCGATCTGCCCCACCCGCTGACGATCCGCACCGCTGATCGAGATCGCCGTCGGCGTCTCGCAGGCGATCTTGATGTCCGGCGGGATCGCGAACTTGATGTCGTGGCTGAAGCCCAGCTGCAGGCTCAAGACCGTGCCGTCGACCGCAGCCCTGTAGCCGACGCCGGCGATCTCGAGCTTGCGGGTGAAGCCATCGCTCACCCCCTTGACGAGGTTCGCGACGAGCGTGCGGGACATGCCCCACATCGCCTGCGCGCGCTTCTCCTCGCTGCGCGGGGTCACGACCACGCGGCCGTCCTCGAGCTGCACGGCCACCTCGGGCGGCAGCACGCTCGAGAGCTCGCCGAGCTTGCCCTTGGCACGGACGGTCTGACCCTCGACGGCGATCTCGACGCCGCCGGGGACAGGAACGGGATGCTTGCCGATACGCGACATGATCAGAATACCGTGCAGAGGATCTCGCCGCCCACCTTGGCCTCGCGAGCCTCGGAGTCCGACATGACGCCGCGGGGCGTCGACAGGATGGCGATGCCCAGGCCGTTATAGACCGTGGGCAGGTCCTTCACACCGGCATAGATCCGCCGCCCGGGCTTGGACACCCGCCGCAGCTCGCGGATCACCGGCTCGCCATTGTGGTACTTCAGCTCGATCGAGAGCTCGGAGCGTCCAGCCGTCTGCTCCGTCAATTCGTAGCCGCGGATATAGCCCTCACGACAGAGGACCTCCAGCACGTTGCAGCGGAGCTTCGAGGCCGGGCTACGCACCGCCCCGAGCTGCGCCCGCTGACCGTTGCGGATCCGGGTGAGCATATCGCCCAAGGGATCACTGAGCGCCATGGCTCTCCTCCGGCCTTACCAGCTCGACTTCACGCATCCGGGAATCTGCCCGGCCGAAGCCAGGTCCCGGAGCGCAATGCGCGAGAGTCCGAACTTTCTATAGAAGCCGCGCGGCCGGCCGGTGAGCGTGCACCGGTTGCGGATGCGTACCCTGGCCCCGTTGCGCGGCATCTTCGCAAGCTCGAGGGTAGCCTCGAACCGCTCCTCCGGCGCCTTGTCCTTGTCCATCACGGTCTTCTTGAGTGCCGTCCGCTTCGCCGCGTCACGCGCGACGAGCGCACGGCGATGCTGGTTCTTCTCAACCGAGCTCTTCTTGGCCATGCTTTCCTCGCCCCGTCACGCCCTGAACGGCATGCTGAACCCCTCGAGGAGCACCTTTGCCTCCTCGTTGGTCGCCGCCGTGGTGCAGATGATGATGTCCATGCCCCGGGTATCCTCGACCTCGTCGTAGCTGATCTCCGGGAAGACGATCTGCTCCTTGATGCCGAACGCGTAGTTGCCGGCACCATCGAAGCTCTTCGGGGAGACGCCACGGAAGTCGCGCACGCGCGGCAGGGCGATCGTCACCAGCCGATCCAAAAACTCGTACATGCGCTCGCGCCGCAGGGTAACCTTGCAGCCGATCGGCATGCCCTTCCTGAGCTTGAAGTTCGCGACCGACTTCCGTGCCCGGCAGATCATCGGCTTTTGGCCGGCAATCTTGGCGAGCTCGCCGACAGCGCTCGTCAGCTTCTTGCTGTCGCTCGCAGCCTCACCGACCGCGATGTTGATCACGATCTTGTCGAGCCGCGGCACCTGCATCGGGTTCTTGTACCCGAAGCGCTCGACGAGCTGCTGCCGCACGACCTGCTCGTAATGCTCCTTCAAACGCGCCATCTCGCCCTCCTCAACGATCCAGCAGCTCGCCGGACCGCTTGGCGAAGCGGACCTTCCGGCCGTCATCGAGCGACTTGAAGCCGATACGCGTCGGCTTGCCGTCCTGCGGATCGACGTGCGCCACGTTCGAGACGTGGATCGGCGCCTCCTTGGAGACGATCCCCCCGGCGCTGCGCGCGCTGGCGCGCTCGTGCCTGCGGACGGTCATCACCCCCTGGACCACGACGCGATCCTCCTTGGGGAGGACCTTCAGCACCTCGCCCTCCTTGCCGCGGTCGCGGCCGGCCAGGACCACCACCCGGTCCCCCTTCCTGATACGCGCGGCCATCAGAGCACCTCCGGCGCCAGCGAGATGATCTTCATGAAGCGCTTCGCCCGCAGCTCGCGTGTCACCGGGCCGAAGATGCGCGTGCCGATCGGCTCGCCCTGCTTGTTGATCAGCACCGCCGCATTCTTGTCGAAGCGGATGGCGCTGCCGTCCGGCCGATGCACGCCCTTGGCGGTACGGACGATGACCGCGTGGGTCACGTCGCCCTTCTTCACCTTGCCGCGCGGGATCGCCTCCTTGACGGCGACGACGATCACGTCGCCGACGGAGCCCCACTTACGGTGCGAGCCGCCGAGCACGCGGATGCACTGCACCCTGCGCGCGCCGGAGTTGTCGGCGACCTCGAGATCGGTTTCGGGCATGATCATCGGTGTCGCTCCTCAACCTTCGGCCGGCGCGCCTGCAGCGGGCTCGGCCTCGTCGACCACCACGGTCCAGCGCTTGCGCGCCGAGAGCGGGCGGGTCTCGATGATTCGCACCATGTCGCCCGTCTTGAAGCGATTGGCCTCGTCATGCGCCATGTAGCGCTTCGAGCTGCGGATATACTTCTTGTACAGGGGGTGCATGACGCGCCGCTCGACCCGGACCACGATGGTCTTGTCGGCCTTGTCGCTCACGACCCGCCCCTGGAGCACGCGCCTCGGCATGTTCCCCTAACTCCTCAGGCCTGCTCGGCCGCGCGCCGGCGCTCGCCGAGCACGGTCATGATGCGCGCGATGTCCTTCCTGACCTCGCCCACACGCTTCGTGCTCTCGAGCTGGCCGGTGGCCTTCTGAAAGCGAAGATTGAACTGCTCCTTCTTGAGCTGGAGCAGCTGATCGGAAAGCTGGTCGACGCTCTGGCGGCGAACATCCTCGGCCTTCATGCCGCGATCTCCCCATGCACCCGCGTCACGAACTTGGTGCGCACCGGCAGCTTCGCAGCGCCGCGGGCGATCGCCTCGGCCGCCAGGCCCTCGGGCACGCCGTCGATCTCAAAGAGGATCCGGCCCGGCTTCACCACCGCCACCCAGTACTCGACCGAGCCCTTGCCCTTGCCCATGCGGACCTCGGCAGGCTTGGTCGAGATCGGCTTGTCCGGAAAGACCCGGATCCACACGCGGCCGACACGCTTGAGGTGGCGCGTGATCGCACGCCGTGCCGCCTCGATCTGCCGGGCGGTCACGCGCTCGGGCTCCAGCGCCTTCATGCCGAAGGCCCCGAAGGTGAGCTCAGCGCCGCCCTTGGCCAGGCCGGAGATCCGGCCCTTGTGCGCCTTGCGGAACTTGGTGCGTTTCGGTTGAAGCATGATCCCAATCCCGCCACTCAGCCGCGCGTCGCGACCGACTCGGCCAACCGCTTGTCGAAGCCCATCGGGTCGTGCTCCATGATCTCGCCACGGAAGACCCAGACCTTGATGCCGCAGGTGCCGTAGGGCGTGTGCGCCGTCTGCCGGCCATAGTCGATGTTGGCCCTGAGCGTGTGCAACGGCACCCGCCCCTCGCGGTACCACTCGGTCCGCGCGATCTCGGCCCCACCGAGCCTGCCCGAGCAGACCACCTTGATGCCCCCGGCGCCCAGGCGCATCGCCGACTGCACGGCCCGCTTCATGGCCCGGCGGAAGGTGACGCGCTTCCTGAGCTGCTGCGCGATGTTCTCGGCCACGAGCTTGGCGTCGATCTCGGGCTTCCTCACCTCGACGATGTTGAGGTGGACCTCGCCCGAGCAGAGCTTCGCCAGATCGCGGCGGAGATTCTCGATCTCCTGGCCCTTCTTGCCGATCACCACACCCGGACGCGCCGTGTGGATGGTGATCCGCGCCTTCTTGGCCGGCCGCTCGATGATGATGCGGCTCACGCCCGCCTGCGCCAGACGCTCCTCGAGGAAGCGCCGGATCTTGAGATCCTCCGCCAGCAGCCCGGCATAGCCGTCGTCATCGTACCAGCGCGAGTCCCAGGTGCGGTTGATGCCGAGCCTGAGGCCGATCGGATTTACCTTTTGACCCATCAGGCCGCCTCCTCAACGCGCTCGCGGACCACGATCCGCAGGCGGCTCACATGCTTCTCGATGCGCGAGGCCCGACCACGGGCACGGGCGTGCAAGCGCTTCATCACGAGATGCTTGCCCACGCTGGCCTCGGCGACGACCAGGCGGTCGACGTCGAGATTGTGGTTGTTCTCGGCATTGGCGATCGCCAACTCGAGCACCTTCTTCACCGTGTGGGCGATGCGCTTGCGCGAGAACTCGAGCGCCGTGACCGCACGCCCGGCCTGCATGCCCTGGATCATGTCGGCGACGAGGCCGAGCTTCCTCGGGCTGACGCGCAGCAGTGTCCCCACCGCCAGCGCCTCCTGGTCGCTCAGCCGCCGCTCCTGCTTGGGCTTGCCCATCCTCTACTTCCTCTTCGCCTTCTTGTCGGCGCCGTGGCCGTAGTAGGTGCGGGTTGGCGCGAACTCGCCGAACTTGTGGCCGACCATGTTCTCCGTGACGTAGACCGGCACGAACTTCTTGCCGTTGTGCACGGCAAAGGTCAGGCCCACGAAGTCCGGCACGACCGTCGAGCGCCGCGACCAGGTCCTGATGATGTCATTCCGTCCCGACGCCCGCACCGCCTCGACCTTGTCGTAGAGGTACGAATCGACGAACGGGCCTTTCCAAACCGACCGCGGCATCCTCAGCTACCCCGCTTCTTCGCGACGTGGCGCGAGCGCAGGATCATCACCTGCGTCCGCTTGTTGCGACGCGTCTTGCGTCCCTTCGTCGGCTTGCCCCAAGGCGTCACCGGATGGCGACCACCGGACGTCCGCCCCTCGCCACCGCCGTGCGGATGATCGACCGGGTTCATCGTGACGCCCCGGTTGTGTGGCCGCTTGCCCAGCCACCGCTTCCGCCCGGCCTTGCCGAGGTTGATGTTTTGATGATCGGCGTTCGAGACGGCACCGATCGACGCCATGCAGGTGGCATGGATCAGCCTGATCTCGCCCGAGCCCAGCCTGATCTGCGCATAGTCGCCCTCGCGGCCGACGAGCTGCGCGTAGGCACCGGCCGAGCGCGCCAGCTGGCCGCCCTTGCCGGGCTTGAGCTCGAGATTGTGGATGATCGTGCCGATCGGGATGCTCCTGAGCGGCGCCGCGTTGCCCGGCTTCACGTCCACCCGCTCGTCGGCGATCACGCGATCGCCCTCGGCCAGGCGCTGCGGGGCCAGGATGTAGGCCTGCTCGCCGTCCTCGTACTTGATGAGCGCGATGAACGCGGTGCGGTTCGGATCGTACTCGAGCCGCTCGACGACGGCCGGCACGCCCATCTTGCGCCGCTTGAAGTCGACGATGCGATAGGTGCGCTTGTGCCCGCCGCCACGGAACCGGACCGTGATCCGGCCGCGATTGTTCCGGCCGCCCTTCTTCGTCAGGCCCTCGGTCAGCGTCTTGACCGGCTTGCCCTTCCAAAGGCCGCTGCGGTCGACGAGAACGAGCTCGCGGCGCGACGGGCTGGTCGGATTGTACTGCTTAAGCGCCATCGCCTCAGATCCCCGTCGTCACGTCGATCCTGGCACCCTCGGCCAGGGTGACGATCGCCTTCTTCACGTCCGGGCGGCGACCGACGGTGCCACGGAAGCGCTTCACCTTGCCCTTCGTGACCAGCGTGTTCACCGCACGGACCTTGACCCCGAAGAGCGCCTCGACCGCGGCCTTGATCTCGGGCTTGGTCGCCTCAAGGCGCACGCGGAAGACCACCTGGCCCTGCTCGGAAAGCAGGGTCGCCTTCTCGGTGATCACCGGGGAGCGGATCGTGTCGTAATGCTTGACGGTGGTCATGCCAGCCGCTCCTCGAGGCTGCGTACGGCATCCGTCGTCAGGACCAGGAGGTCGCGGCGAAGGATGTCGTAGACGTTGGCGCCCATGGCCGGCAGGACGTCCACATGCGGCAGGTTGCGCGAGGCGAGCTGGAAGTTGCGGTCCAGCTCGGCCCCGTCGACGACGAGCGCCGAGGTCACCGAAAGGCCCAGGAGCCGGGCCGCCAGCGCCTTCGTCCGAGGCTCGTCCAGCCGCGCCGAATCGAGCACCAGGAGCTTGCCCTCGCGGGCCTTGCTCGACAGCGCGCAGCGCAGGCCCAGCGCCCTCACCTTCTTCGGCAGGTCGACGCCATGGTCGCGGACCACCGGCCCGAAGGCCCGGCCGCCACCACGCCACAGATTGACCCGGCGCGTCGAATGGCGTGCGCGACCCGTGCCCTTCTGCTTGTACATCTTGGCCGTGGTGCCCCGGACCTCGGCCCGCGTCTTCGTCTTGTGCGTGCCGGCCCGGCGCTTGGCCAGCTGCCACGTCACGACGCGATGGAGGATGTCGGATCGGACCTCGACGCCGAACACGCTGTCGGCGAGCTCGATCGAGCCCACCTCCTCGGCGGCAAGGTTCTTGACCGCGATCTGCATCAGACCTCGCCCTCCTCGGCGACGACGGCTTCCGCCACCTCACCGGCCTTCAGCACCGCGGCCGGATAGGGTGCAGCCTTCGGCAGCGCACGCTTCACAGCGTCGCTGACCCGGACGTAGGTGCCCTTGGCGCCGGGCACGCCGCCCTTGACCAGGATCAGGCCACGCTGCGGGTCCACGCCGAACACCTCGAGATTCTGCACCGTCGCGCGATGCGCCCCGAGATGGCCGGCCATCTTCTTGCCCTTGAAGGTGCGGCCGGGATCCTGGCGATTGCCGGTGGAGCCGTGGCTCCTGTGCGAGATCGACACACCGTGCGAAGCGCGGAGGCCGCGGAAGTTGTGCCGCTTCATCGCACCCGCGAAGCCCTTGCCGATGCTGGCGCCGACGACATCCACGAACTGGCCGGCCACGAAGTGGCCGACATGGATCTCGTCGCCGACGTCGAGGACGGCGTCCTCGCTCACCCGGAACTCCTCGACGCGACGCTTCGGCTCGACCTTGGCCTTGGCGAAGTGGCCGCGCATGGGCTGGCTGACGTTCTTCGTCTTGGCACGGCCGACACCGAGCTGGACGGCGACGTAGCCGTCCTTCTCCTTGGAGCGCACCGCCACGACCTGGCAGCTCTCGACCTTGAGGACGGTGACGCCGATGTGGCTGCCGTCGTCGCCGAACAGCCGCGTCATGCCGACTTTCTGCGCAATGAGGCCCGTTCTCATCCCATCGACCTCAGATCTTGATCTCGACGTCGACGCCGGCAGCGAGGTCGAGCTTCATCAGCGCGTCCACGGTCTGCGGCGTCGGGTCGACAATGTCGAGGAGGCGCTTGTGCGTCCGGATCTCGAACTGCTCGCGGCTCTTCTTGTCGATGTGCGGCGAGCGGTTGACGGTGAACCGCTCGATCCGGTTCGGCAACGGGATCGGGCCGCGCACCCGGGCGCCGGTCCGCTTCGCCGTGCCAACGATCTCGCGCACCGACTGGTCGAGCACACGGTGATCGAAGGCCTTGAGGCGGATGCGTATGTTTTGCGTGTCCATGGAACGCGTGCCGTTTCCCTGCCCAGTGACGGGCCTGTTACTCGATGATGCTGGCGACGACGCCGGCGCCGACGGTACGGCCGCCCTCGCGGATGGCGAAGCGCAGGCCCTGCTCCATGGCGATCGGGCTGATCAGCTCGACCTCCATCGTCACATTGTCCCCGGGCATCACCATCTCGGTGCCCTCGGGAAGCTTGATCGACCCCGTCACGTCCGTCGTCCGGAAGTAGAACTGCGGCCGGTAGTTCGAGAAGAACGGCGTGTGACGACCGCCCTCCTCCTTCGTCAGGATGTACGTCTCGCAGCTGAACTTCGTGTGCGGCGTGATCGAGCCCGGCTTGCACAGCACCTGACCGCGCTCGACATCGTCGCGCTTCGTGCCGCGCAGCAGGATGCCCACATTGTCACCCGCCTGGCCCTGGTCCAGGAGCTTCCTGAACATCTCCACGCCGGTGCACACCGTCTTCGTCGTCGGACGGATGCCGACGATCTCGACCTCCTCGCCGACCTTGATCACGCCACGCTCGACCCGGCCCGTCACCACCGTGCCGCGGCCCGAGATCGAGAACACGTCCTCGATCGGCATCAGGAACGGCTTGTCCGTCTCGCGCTCCGGCTGCGGGATGTAGCTGTCCACAGCCGCCATCAGCTCGAGGATCGACTTCGTCCCCATCTCGTCGTCACGACCCTCCAGGGCCGCAAGCGCCGAGCCCTTGATGATCGGGATGTCGTCGCCCGGAAACTCGTACTTCGAGAGAAGCTCGCGAACCTCGAGCTCGACCAGCTCCAGAAGCTCGGGATCGTCCACCATGTCCACCTTGTTCAGGTAGACCACCAGCGCCGGAACGCCCACCTGACGCGCCAGCAGGATGTGCTCGCGCGTCTGCGGCATCGGGCCGTCCGCCGCCGAGACCACCAGGATGGCGCCGTCCATCTGCGCCGCACCCGTGATCATGTTCTTCACGTAGTCCGCATGGCCAGGGCAGTCGACGTGCGCGTAGTGACGGTCCGCCGTCTCGTACTCCACATGCGCCGTGTTGATCGTGATCCCGCGTGCCTTCTCCTCAGGCGCCTTGTCGATCGCGTCGTACGCCGTGAACGTCGCCCCGCCCGTCTCCGCAAGAACCTTCGTGATCGCCGCCGTCAACGTCGTCTTGCCATGGTCAACATGGCCAATCGTGCCGATGTTCGCGTGCGGCTTCGTCCGCGAAAACTTCGCCTTCGCCATCTCTCGTTCTCCGTTCCTCTCGATCGCCCAGGCGGCAGTCTCAGGCGTACTTCGCGCGGATCTCTTCCGCGACCATCTGCGGCACCGGCTCGTAATGATCGAAGTGCATCGTGAACTGCGCCCGTCCCTGCGAGAGGGATCGCAGCGTGTTGACATAACCGAACATCGTGGCGAGCGGCACGATCGCATTCACGACCTGGCCATTGCCACGCGGCTCCATGCCGGTGATCTGGCCACGGCGGCTGTTCAGATCACCGATGATGTCGCCCATATACTCGTCGGGCGTGACGACCTCGACCCGCATGACGGGCTCGAGAAGCTGCGGCCCCGACTTGGCGATACCCTCGCGGAACGCCGCGCGCGCCGCGATCTCGAAGGCCAGGACCGAGCTGTCGACCTCGTGGTAGGCGCCGTCGGTCAGCGAGACCTGGACATCCGTCATCGGGAAGCCCGCGATGACACCGCTCTGCATCGAGGACTCGAGGCCCTTCTGCACGCCCGGGATATATTCGCGCGGCACCGAGCCGCCGACGACCTTGCTGTCGAACTTGAAGCCCGTGCCCTTCTCCGCCGGCGCGAAGGTGAGCTTGATCCGAGCGAACTGGCCCGAGCCGCCGGTCTGCTTCTTGTGCGTGTAGTCGATCTCGGCCGACCGCGTGATGGTCTCGCGGTACGCCACCTGCGGCGCGCCGACATTGGCCTCGACCTTGTACTCGCGCTTCATCCGGTCGACGAGGATCTCGAGATGGAGCTCGCCCATCCCCTTGATCACCGTCTGGCCCGACTCCTGGTCGACGCCGACGCGGAACGACGGATCCTCGGCCGCGAGCTTCTGGAGCGCGATGCTCATCTTCTCCTGGTCGGCCTTGGACTTGGGCTCGACCGCGACCTCGATGACCGGCTCCGGGAACTCCATGCGCTCGAGCACGATCGGCTTTTGCGCATCGCAGAGCGTGTCGCCGGTCGTCGTGTTCTTGAGGCCCACGAGCGCCACGATGTCACCCGCCCGGGCCTCCTTCACCTCCTCACGCGTGTTGGCGTGCATGAGGAGGATGCGGCCGATCCGCTCGCGCTGGTCCTTGACCGTGTTCTGCGCGTAGGAGCCGCTCTCGATCACGCCCGAGTAGACGCGCACGAAGGTGAGCGTGCCGACGAAGGGATCGCTCATGATCTTGAACGCCAGCACCGACATCGGCTCGGCGTCGTCGGGCTTGCGGATCGCCCGATCGTCCGTCCCCGGCTTCAGCCCCTCGACGGGCGGAAGATCGAGCGGCGACGGCAGGAAGTCGACGACCGCGTCCAACAGCGGCTGCACGCCCTTGTTCTTGAAGGCCGAGCCGCAGAGCACCGGTACGAGCTTGTTCGTCACCGTGCCCTGGCGCAGCAGACGGACGATGGTGTCCGCGTCGGGCTCGTTGCCCTCGAGATAGGCCTCCATCACGGCGTCGTCGAACTCGACCACGGCCTCGATCATGGCGGCGCGCATCTCGGCCACCTGATCCGCCATCGCCGCCGGGATCGGCTCGTGCGAGTATTTCGCGCCCAGCGTCTCCTCGTGCCAGATCAGCGCCTCGTTGCGGACCAGGTCGACGATGCCCTTGAACTCGGCCTCGGCGCCGATCGGCAGGCTGATGACGACCGGGTTGGCCCCGAGCCGCTCGCGCATCATCCGCACGCAGCGATCGAAGTTGGCGCCGATCCGATCCATCTTGTTGACGAAGCAGACGCGCGGCACGCGGTACTTGTCGGCCTGGCGCCAGACCGTCTCGGACTGCGGCTCGACGCCGGCCACCGAATCGAACACCGCCACGGCGCCGTCGAGAACGCGAAGGCTGCGCTCGACCTCGATGGTGAAGTCGACGTGACCCGGCGTGTCGATGATGTTGACGCGATGCTCGCGCCAATAGCAGGTCGTGGCGGCGGAGGTGATGGTGATCCCCCGCTCCTGCTCCTGCTCCATCCAGTCCATGACCGCGGTGCCCTCGTGGACCTCGCCGATCTTGTAGGACTTGCCGGTGTAGTAGAGCACGCGCTCCGTGGTCGTCGTCTTACCGGCATCAATGTGGGCCATGATGCCGATATTACGGTAGCGCTCGATGGGGATCTCGCGGGCCATGGACGATTATCTCTGCTGAGGTCCGGGGGTCACCAACGATAATGCGAGAAGGCGCGGTTGGCCTCGGCCATCCGAAGCGTGTCCTCACGCTTCTTGAAGGCAGCGCCACGCCCGTTGGCGGCGTCCAGAAGCTCGCCCGCCAGCCGCTCCATCATCGTCCGCTCCGAGCGGCTCTGGGCGGTGCCGATGAGCCAGCGGATCGCCAGCGCCTGACGCCGCTCCGGGCGAACCTCGACCGGCACCTGATAGGTGGCGCCACCGACGCGCCGCGAGCGAACCTCGAGCGTAGGCTTCACGTTCTCGAGCGCTTCGTGGAAGAGGCTGATGGCATCCTTGCCGGACCGCTTCTCCATGCGCTCGAAGGCCTGGTAGACGATCCGCTCGGCGACCGACTTCTTTCCGTCCTGCATCATGCAGTTGACGAACTTCGTCACGACCGGATCTCCGAACTTCGGATCCGGCAGCACCTCTCGCTTCTCGGCAGCACGGCGACGCATCGCTTGGACCTCTTCCTCTTTCGCGCTTACTTCGGGCGCTTCACGCCGTACTTCGAACGGCTCTGCTTGCGGCCGTTCACGCCCTGCGTGTCGAGCGTGCCGCGAACGATGTGGTAGCGCACGCCGGGCAGGTCCTTCACACGGCCGCCACGGATCAGGACCACCGAGTGCTCCTGGAGGTTGTGGCCCTCGCCGGGAATGTAGCTCGTCACCTCGAAGCCGTTGGTCAGCCGCACGCGGGCGACCTTACGCAGCGCCGAGTTGGGCTTCTTGGGAGTCGTGGTGTAGACGCGCGTGCAGACACCCCGCTTTTGCGGGCAAGCCTGCAGGGCCGGAACCTTGTTCCGCTCCCGCGGCGCCTCGCGACTCTGACGGACCAGCTGGTTGACGGTCGGCATCGCGTGCTTTTTCCCAAAACCTTGCTTCGCCCGAAGCGGCGATGGCAAGCCGCGCACGAAGCAAATCGACCGACAGCCAATCTCTCGGCTCCGGCCTACGGCACCATCGCTGTTGTTCGGCCTAAACCCGGCACAGCGTCTGAGCCGCAACGGGCTCACCACCTGCGCCAACTAAAAACGTGAAGCGGCTTCTAGCCCTCGGAGCGGGGCGCGTCAAGCCCTGTCCCGGCCCGGACACATCCCGCCTCGCGCTCCAATGCGCCCACGATCTCCGGTGGGCAAGCGCCGACGGGCTGCAAACCACGAACAACCGCAGCCGCCCGACCTCTGCCGAGGCGCCGGCGACCCTAGCGGCAGGTCACAGACGCTGGTGCAGAAACCGAACGATGTCACCTTCTATCTTGCGATGGATGGCGGCCCGATCAATGCCCGGCGCGTCCTTGCAGACAAGCGCCGCCTCGGCCACGAGCTTCTCCGGGCAGGGATCGATGAAGACGAAGTGGCGGCCTGGGACGACGATCTCCTCGGGAGGGTCGGGCAGGCTCCGCGCCAAGGCCTGGGCATTGTGCGCGGCGCTCAGGTAGCTGTCGTCCTGGGGCCGCAGAAGCAGGACCGGTATCCGTATCGAGGCAAGGCTCGCAGGATCGAAGAGAAGGCTCAGCGGATCCATCAAGACCAGCGCCTTCAGCCGAGGCTCCGTCGGCGGGTGCCAATTGTCCAACTCACGAACGGCGGGCGAGAGGTCGTCCCTGGGCGGGCCGCACGAGCCGATGTCGCCTCGCCCCTCCCCGGAGCAATAGGCCACCGTGGCCGCAAGGCTGAGGCGGGCACCCGCGAGGACCAGGGCCGTGTACCCGCCGGCCGAGTAGCCGATCATCCCGAGACGGGCCGGATCGACATGGCCTTCGAGGCGCGGGTCCGCCAACGCCGCAGCGAGCGCCTCGACGGCCTGGCGTGGGCGGGCCATCAG
The DNA here is from genome assembly GCA_963735065.1 of uncultured Alphaproteobacteria bacterium. GTDB lineage: Bacteria > Pseudomonadota > Alphaproteobacteria > Geminicoccales > Geminicoccaceae > CAVTJL01. The sequence goes on from CAVTJL010000004.1 coordinate 1,471,916, forward strand.
GATCTGCGCCTGTCGTTCGGCCCTCGGATGACCCGCGGCATCGCCGACATGCGTGGGCGCCACCACCACGAAGCCGGCGCGCGCCAAGCTCGCAGCGAGCTCGCGGTGGCTGAGCGGCGCGCCGCCGCTGCCGTGGGACAAGAGCACGAGGGGAAAGCGCGGGCCCGCGGCGATCGGGGCGTTCAGGCTCGCGCGGATCGTGAAGGGGCCTGCCTGCCAGGGCACCTCCGGCGCGGCCGTCGGATACCAGACGATCGTATGGAAGGGTCCGGCCGCGTCCGAGACGACGATGCGGGCGATGCCGGCCTCGAACGGCGGTGAGGCGGCGTATCCGCCTCGCGGCATGGCGATGACGAGCAGGATCAGCGCAAGAAGACGCAACGCGCGCGGCACCGAGGCCTCCCCGATCCGGCGACGGGGGCTCAAAGCACAAGCCCGGCCCGGAAAGTGCGACGGGAGCGCCCTGCAGCGCTCCCGTCGTCCGTTCGGCAGGATCCCGGCGATCACTCGCTCGGGTAGGTCATCTCCGGCAGGCGCACCGGCATGTCGGACGGCTCGAGATCGCGCGGGGGCGCGAAGCGGTCGTCGTCGACGCGCAGCTTCTTGAGACGCTGGAGGACGCCACCGGTGCCCGCCGGGATGAGGCGGCCGACGATGACGTTCTCCTTGAGCCCCATGAGCTTGTCGATCTTGCCGGCGAAGGCCGCGTCGGTGAGGACGCGGGTCGTCTCCTGGAAGGACGCCGCCGAGACGAAGCTCTGCGTCTGCAGGCTCGCCTTGGTGATGCCCTGGAGCACCGGATGGCAGCTGGCAGGGCGCCGCTCCTCGGCGATGACCCGCTCGTTGACCCGATCGAACTCGATCCGGTCCACCTGCTCGCCCACGAGGAAGGTCGTGTCGCCCGGATCGATGATCTCGATCTTCTGCAGCATCTGGCGGACGATCACCTCGACATGCTTGTCGTTGATCTTCACGCCCTGCAGTCGATAGACCTCCTGGATCTCGTTCACCAGGAACTCGGCCAGGGCGGCGATGCCCAGCACCCTCAAGATGTCGTGCGGCACGGCGTTGCCGTCGACGATGAGATCGCCCGGCTTCACGAGGTCGCCCTCCTGGACGATCACGTGGCGCCCCTTGGGGATCAGATACTCGACCGGATCCAGATCCTCGTCCGCCGGCACGATCTTCATCCGGCGCTTGTTCTTGTAGTCCTTGCCGAACTCGATCCGGCCCTCGATCTCGGCGATGATCGCCGGGTCCTTGGGACGACGCGCCTCGAAGAGCTCGGCCACGCGCGGCAGACCGCCCGTGATGTCGCGGGTCTTCGAGGCCTCCTTGGGCAGACGGGCGACGACGTCGCCGGAGCTGACCTTCTGGCCGTTCTCCACCGACAGGATGGCGCTGACCGGGAGGTAGTAGCGCGCCTCGGCACCGGACGGCAGCATGATCGGGTTGCCGTTCTCCTCCTGCAGGAGGAGCGACGGCCGGAGATTGCCGGCCCGCGCCACCTGGCGCCAGTCGATCACCTCCTTGCTCGACTTGCCGGTGCTCTCGTCGACCACCTCGCGGAACGAGATGCCTTCCTGCATGTCCTGGTAGACGATGACGCCCGAGACCTCCGTCACCACCGGCATGGTGTGCGGATCCCACTCGGCCAGGACCTGGTCCGCCTCGACCATCTGGTCGGGCTGGACGGTCAGGCGCGTGCCGTTGGGCAGCTTCTGGCGCAGCTTCTCCCGGCCGACCTCGTCATAGACGACGAGCTCGGTGTTCCGCCCCAGGACGACGAGCCGCTCCAGGCTGTCGCGCAGAAGGCGCGGGTTGAGGAGCTTGACGACGCCCTTGACCGGGCTCTCGACCTGCGACTGCTCGACCTGGCCCTGGGCGGCACCGCCGATGTGGAAGGTCCGCATCGTCAGCTGCGTGCCCGGCTCGCCGATCGACTGCGCCGCGATGACGCCCACGGCCTCGCCCATGTTCACGGGCGTGCCGCGAGCGAGATCGCGCCCGTAGCACTTGCCGCAGACACCCGTTCGGCTCTCGCAGGTCAGCACCGAGCGCACCTGGACGGTATCGACGCCGGCCTTGTCGACCTGCCGCACCATCTCCTCGTCGAGGGTCTGGCCCGTCGGGATGATCAGCTCGCCCGTCTTCGGGTGGACGATGTCGGCAGCCACGGTGCGGCCGAGGATGCGCTCGCCCAGATCCTCCTGGCCGGTGCCGCCGCCGCCTGCCGCCGCCGTGATCGTGAGGGACTTCTCGGTCCCGCAGTCCTCCTCGATGATGATGCAGTCCTGCGCCACGTCGACGAGACGGCGGGTGAGATAGCCCGAGTTCGCCGTCTTGAGCGCCGTGTCGGCGAGGCCCTTGCGGGCGCCGTGCGTCGAGTTGAAGTACTCGAGCACGGTGAGGCCTTCCTTGAAGTTCGAGATGATCGGCGTCTCGATGATCTCGCCCGAGGGCTTGGCCATCAGGCCGCGCATGCCGGCCAGCTGCTTGATCTGCGCCGCCGAGCCACGAGCGCCCGAATGCGCCATCATCCAGATGGCGTTCGGCTGATGGAAGCGCCCGTCCTCCTTCTTGGACTGCTGCACCGCCTGGATGCCGCCCATCATCTGCTCGGCCACCTGGTCCGAGCAGTTCTGCCAGGCGTCGACCACCTTGTTGTACTTCTCGCCCTTGGTGATCAGGCCGTCGGCGTACTGCTGCTCGTACTGCTTGACCAGATCCTGGGTCCGCTCGACCAGCTTCTGCTTGGCCGGCGGGATGATCATGTCGTCCTTGCCGAAGGAGATGCCGGCCCGGCAGGCGTGATGGAAGCCGAGGTTCATCAGCCGGTCGGCGAAGATCACGGTCTCCTTCTGACCGCAGTGGCGATAGACCTCGTCGATGACCTGGCCGATCTCCTTCTTGGTCAGCACCCGGTTGACCAGCGCGTCGAACTGGACGTTCGGGTGATGGGGAAGGATATCGTAGAGCAGCATGCGGCCGGGCGTGGTCGTGACGACCTTGCTCTCGAGCTCGCCCTCACGGCTCATCAGATCGACCCGGCACCTGATCTTGCTGTGCAGGGTGGCCGAGCCGTTGGCCAGCGCGTGCTGGACCTCGTCGAGCCCGGAGAACGCCATGCCCTCGCCCGGCTCGGCGTCGATCTCGAGCGACAGGTAGTAGAGGCCCAGGACGATGTCCTGGGTCGGCACGATGATCGGCTTGCCGTTGGCCGGGCTCAGGATGTTGTTGGTCGACATCATGAGCACGCGCGCCTCGAGCTGGGCCTCGAGCGACAAGGGCACGTGGACGGCCATCTGATCGCCGTCGAAGTCGGCGTTGAAGGCAGCACAGACCAGCGGATGAAGCTGGATCGCCTTGCCCTCGATCAGGGTCGGCTCGAACGCCTGGATGCCCAGCCGGTGCAGCGTCGGCGCCCGGTTCAAGAGCACCGGATGCTCGCGGATCACCTGCTCCAGGATGTCCCAGACCTCGGGGCGCTCCTTCTCGACCATCCGCTTGGCGGCCTTGATGGTCTGCGCCTTGCCGTAGAGCTCGAGCTTCGCATAGACGAAGGGCTTGAACAGCTCCAAGGCCATCTTCTTGGGCAGGCCGCACTGGTGGAGCTTGAGCTCCGGGCCCACGACGATGACCGAGCGGCCCGAATAATCGACGCGCTTGCCCAGCAGGTTCTGCCTGAAGCGGCCCTGCTTGCCCTTCAGCATGTCGGAGAGGGACTTCAGCGGCCGCTTGTTGGCGCCCGTGATGACGCGGCCACGACGGCCATTGTCGAACAGCGCGTCGACGGCCTCCTGCAGCATCCGCTTCTCGTTGCGGACGATGATGTCGGGCGCCCTGAGCTCGATCAGCCGCTTCAGACGGTTGTTGCGGTTGATGACGCGGCGATAGAGGTCGTTGAGGTCGGAGGTGGCGAAGCGGCCACCATCGAGCGGCACGAGCGGGCGCAGCTCGGGCGGGATGACCGGGACCACCTCGAGCACCATCCACTCGGGCTTGTTGCCGGACTCGAGGAACGTCTCGACCAGCTTCAGGCGCTTGACGAGCTTCTTGCGCTTGGCCTCGGAGCTGGTCTCGGCGAGATCGGCCCGCATCTGCTCACGCTCGGCCGCGAGGTCGAGATGCTTGAGCATGTCGCGCACGGCCTCGGCGCCGATCCCGACGCTGAAGGAGTCGTCGCCGAACTCGTCGCGGTAGCGGTAGACCTGCTCCTCGGTCAGCAGCTCATGCTGCTTCAAGGAGGTCAGGCCCGGCTCGACGACGACGAACTGCTCGAAATAGAGGACGCGCTCGAGCTCGCGCAGCGTCATGTCGAGCAGGATGCCGATGCGCGACGGGACGGACTTGAGGAACCAGATGTGCGCGACGGGCGCCGCCAGCTCGATATGGCCCATGCGCTCGCGGCGGACCTTCGACTGGATGACCTCGACGCCGCACTTCTCGCAGACGATGCCCTTGTACTTCATGCGCTTGTACTTGCCGCACAAGCACTCGTAGTCCTTGATCGGGCCGAAGATCTTGGCACAGAAGAGGCCGTCGCGCTCCGGCTTGAAGGTCCGGTAGTTGATGGTCTCCGGCTTGCGCACCTCGCCATAGGACCATTCACGGATCTGGCTGGGGCTCGCGATCGCGATCTGGATCTGGTCGAACTTCTGGGCGCCGGCAGGCTGCCCGAAGAGGTACATGAGGTCGTTCATCAGATCCTCTTACCTTTCGCCACCACGGGATGGGACAAGATCGGGCGCCGCCCTGCGGCGCCCGAGCAGCATCGTCACTCGGCCGCCAGCTCCTGCTGGAGCTCGACATTGAGCGCCAGAGCCTGCAGCTCCTTCACGAGCACGTTGAAGCTCTCCGGGATGCCGGCCTCGAACGTGTCCTCGCCGCGCACGATCGCCTCGTAGATCTTCGTGCGCCCGGATACGTCGTCCGACTTCACGGTCAGCATCTCCTGCAGGCTGTAGGAGGCGCCGTAGGCCTGCAGCGCCCAGCACTCCATCTCGCCGAAGCGCTGGCCGCCGAACTGCGCCTTGCCACCCAGCGGCTGCTGCGTGACCAGGCTGTAGGGGCCGACCGAGCGGGCGTGGATCTTGTCATCCACCAGATGCCCGAGCTTCAGCATGTAGATGTAGCCGACCGTCACCCGGCGATCGAAGGCCTCGCCGGTACGGCCGTCGATCAGGCGCACCTGGCCCGAGCGGTCGCAGCCGGCCTCCTCGAGCAGACGCACGATGTCGACCTCGTGGGCGCCGTCGAAGACCGGTGTCGCCATCGGCACGCCGGGGCGAAGGTTCTCGCCGAGCTCGGCCAGATCCTGGTCGGAATAGTGACCGACCTCCTCCCGCACCTCGTCGCCGAAGACGCTGCCGAGCTTCGCCTCGAGCTCGCCGCGGCCGTTGCCGTCCGCGAACTGGTCGACCAGACGCCCGATCTGGGCACCCAGATTGGCGCAGGCCCAGCCCAGATGGGTCTCGAGGATCTGCCCGACGTTCATCCGCGAGGGCACGCCCAAGGGATTGAGGACGAGATCGACCGGCGAGCCGTCCTCGAGATGCGGCATGTCCTCGATGGGCGCTATCCGCGAGATGACGCCCTTGTTGCCGTGCCGGCCGGCCATCTTGTCGCCCGGCTGCAGCTTGCGCTTCACCGCGCAGAAGACCTTGACCATCTTGAGCACGCCCGGAGGCAGCTCGTCGCCCCGCTGCAGCTTCTCGACCTTGTTCTCGAAGCGGTCCTGCAGCGCCTTCAGCCCGTCGTCCAGCTGCCGCTTGAGGCCCTGGATCTCGTTCATCCGGTCGGCGTCGTCGATCCCGATCTCCCACCAGATCCGGCGCGGCAGGCCGTCCAGCGTCTCGGCATCGACCTCGCCGCCGACCCGGTGCCCCTTGGGGGCCGAGGTGATCTTCTGCCCGATCATCACCTCGCGCAGCCGCCCGAAGATGTTGCGCTCCAGGATCGCGCGCTCGTCGTCGCGGTCCTTGGCCAGACGCTCGATCTCGGAGCGCTCGATGGCGATCGCGCGCTCGTCCTTCTCCACGCCGCGGCGGTTGAAGACGCGGACCTCGACGATCGTGCCCTGCACGCCCGGCGGCACCTTCAAGGAGGTGTCGCGGACGTCGGCCGCCTTCTCGCCGAAGATGGCCCTGAGCAGCTTCTCCTCGGGCGTCATCGGCGTCTCGCCCTTGGGCGTGACCTTGCCGACCAGGATGTCGCCCGCCTTCACCTCGGCGCCGATATAGACGATGCCCGCCTCGTCGAGGTTGCGGAGCGCCTCCTCGCTGACGTTGGGGATGTCGCGCGTGATGCTCTCCGGCCCGAGCTTGGTGTCGCGGGCCATCACCTCGAACTCCTCGATGTGGATCGAGGTGAAGACGTCGTCGCGGACGATGCGCTCCGAGATGAGGATCGAGTCCTCGAAGTTGTAGCCGTTCCAGGGCATGAAGGCGACGAGCACGTTGCGGCCCAGCGCCAGCTCGCCCAGCTGGGTCGACGGGCCGTCGGCGATGATGTCGCCGGCGGCGACAATGTCGCCCACCTTCACCAGCGGACGCTGGTTGATGCAGGTGTTCTGGTTCGAGCGCTGGAACTTCCGCAGCGTGAAGATGTCGACCACGCTGTCGGCGCGTGCCGTGTCGTCCGTGACGCGGACGACGATGCGCGAGCCGTCGACCTGGTCGACGACGCCGGCGCGGCGAGCCGTGATCGCGGCACCGCTGTCGCGTGCCACCACGTCCTCCATGCCGGTGCCGACGAAGGGCGCCGCCGCCTGCAGCAGCGGCACCGCCTGGCGCTGCATGTTCGAGCCCATCAGCGCGCGGTTGGCGTCGTCGTTCTCGAGGAACGGAATGAGCGCCGCCGCGACGGAGACGAGCTGCTTGGGCGAGACGTCGATGAAGTCGATCGTCTCGGGACGCGCCAGGATGAACTCACCGGCCTGCCGGCAGCTCACCAGCTCCGCCGTGAAGCTCCTGTCGGCACTGAGCTCGGAGTTGGCCTGGGCGACGGTGAAGCGCCCTTCCTCCGCGGCCGAGAGATAGACGACCTCGTCGCTGACCTTGCCGTCGACGACACGACGGTACGGGCTCTCGATGAAGCCGTACTTGTTGATCCTGGCGTAGGTGGCGAGGCTGTTGATGAGGCCGATGTTCGGCCCCTCGGGCGTCTCGATCGGGCAGATCCGGCCATAGTGGGTCGGGTGCACGTCGCGCACCTCGAAGCCCGCCCGCTCGCGCGTCAGACCGCCCGGGCCCAGGGCCGAGAGCCGCCGCTTGTGGGTGATCTCGGAGAGCGGGTTGGTCTGATCCATGAACTGGCTGAGCTGCGAGCTGCCGAAGAACTCGCGCACCGCCGCCGCCACCGGCTTCGCGTTGATCAGGTCGTGCGGCATCGCCGCGTCGATCTCGACCGAGCTCATGCGCTCGCGCACCGCCCGCTCCATGCGCAGCAGGCCGACGCGGAACTGGTTCTCCATCAGCTCGCCGACCGAGCGCACGCGCCGGTTGCCGAGATGGTCGATATCGTCGATCTCGCCCCTGCCGTCCTTGATCTCGACCAGCATCTTGACGACGGCCAGGATGTCCTCGGTGCGCAGCACGCGCACCGAATCGTCGCTCTCGAGGCTGAGCCGCATGTTCATCTTGACGCGGCCGACGGGCGAGAGGTCGTAGCGCTCGATGTCGAAGAAGAGGCCGTTGAAGAGGCCTTCGGCCGTCTCCAGCGTCGGCGGCTCGCCGGGACGCAGGACGCGGTAGATGTCGAGCAGCGCCTCCTCGCGGCTACCGCTGCGGTCGAGGATGAGCGTGTTGCGGATATAGGGGCCGATCGTCAGGTGATCGATGTCGAGGACGGGGATCTCCTCCACACCGGCCTCGGTGAGCTTGCGGATCACCTCGCCGGTGAGCTCCTGGCCCGCCTCGGCCAGGACGAGGCCGGTCGCCTCGTCGATGAGGTCGCGGCTGACGAAGCGGCCGACCAGCTCCTCCGACGAGATGTAGATCTCCTCGACGCCCTGCTCCTCGATCTTCTTGACGAGGCGGGGCGTCATCTTCGTGCCGGCCTCGGCCAGCGTCTCGCCGGTCTTGGCGTCGACGAGGTCGGTGACGAGCTTCTGGCCGCGCAGGCGCTCGCCGCGGAAGGGCAGCTTCCAGCCCTGGCCGGAGAGCTGGTGCGCCACCTCGTGATAGAAGCTGTGGAGGATCGTCTCCTGATCGAGGCCGAGCGCCAGGAACAGCGTCGTCACCGGCAGCTTGCGGCGCCGGTCGATGCGCACATAGACCAGATCCTTGGCGTCGAACTCGAAGTCCAGCCACGAGCCGCGATAGGGAATGATCCGGGCGGAGAAGAGGTACTTGCCCGAGCTGTGCGTCTTGCCGCGGTCATGGTCGAAGAAGACGCCCGGGCTGCGGTGCATCTGGCTGACGATGACGCGCTCGGTGCCGTTGATGACGAAGGTGCCGTTCGCCGTCATGAGCGGCATGTCGCCCATGTAGACGTCCTGCTCCTTGATGTCGCGGACGCTGCGCGAGCCCGTCTCCTCGTCGACGTCCCAGACGATGAGCCTGAGCGTGACGCGGAGCGGCGCGGCGTAGGTCATGCCACGCTGGTGGCACTCCTCGACGTCGTACTTCGGGTCCTCGAGCTCGTATTTCACGAAGTCCAGCGCCGCGCGGTCCGCAAAGTCCTTGATCGGAAAGACCGAGCGGAATACCTCCTCGAGGCCCGACAGCGTGCGGTCGCCGGCGGCGACGTCGCGCTGCAGAAAGCCCTCGTAGGACTGCCGCTGGACCTCGATCAGATTAGGCATCACCGTCACCTCGGGGATGCGCCCGAAGGTCTTGCGGATCCGCTTGCGGGCCCTGAACAACTCACCCATCACTGACCTCGTCGGCTAAAGACCGGCCGGCCGCCGCGAGCTGCGCGGCGCCGAGCCTTTCAACGCGACGACGAAGGCTGACCGCGCGGCATTTCCCGCACGGTCACCTTCGTCGATCGATCAACCGTCTTGCAGTCGCCCTGCCTCACCGAGGCCAAGCGGCGTCGCGCCGTGGGCCGCGCCGGTGCTGCAGGGCGTGGAGCGTCGGGAGACGAGATCTACTTGATCTCCACGGTGGCACCGGCCCCCTCGAGCTGCGTCTTCAGCTTGGCCGCGTCGTCCTTGGACACGCCCTCCTTGACGGCCTTGGGGGCCGCCTCGACGAGGTCCTTGGCCTCCTTGAGGCCGAGGCCGGTGATCGCGCGGACCTCCTTGATGACGTTGATCTTCTGGGCGCCGATGGCGGCCAGGATCACGTCGAACTCGGTCTGCTCCTCAGCGGGGGCGGCTGCCGCCGCAGCACCGCCGGCACCGGCGGCCGCCATCGCGACCGGCGCAGCCGCCGAGACACCCCACTTCTCCTCGAGCATCTTCGAGAGCTCAGCCGCCTCAAGGACGGTGAGCTTCGAGAGGTCCTCGACGATCTGCTCCAGATTGGCCATCTCATCCACTCCCAGGAATATCGATCAGAACCGCCCCGCCCCGGGGCCCTCAGTCAGCCTGCTTGTCGGCATGGGCTCTCAACACGCGCGCCAGCTGACCGCCCGGTGCCCCGAGCAGCCCGACCAGCCGCGACGCCGGCGTGTTGATCATCGAGATCAGACGCGCCCGCAGCTCATCCAGCGAGGGCAGCTCGGCCAGGGCCTTCACCGCCTCCGGATCGAGCAGCGTGCGCCCGAGCCCGCCACCCACGACGACGAGCTTCTCGTTCTTGCGCGCGTACTGGACGATCGCCTTCGGCACCGACACCGGATCCGCAGCGGCGTAGGCCACCGCGGTCGGGCCCCTGAACAGCTCGGCCATGCCCTCGTACGGCGTGCCGTCGAGCGCCCGCTTGGTCAGCCTGTTCTTGGTGACCCGAAACGTCCCGCCCGCCGACCGCACGCTGGCGCGCAGCTCGGTGATCTCGGGAACCGAGAGCCCGCTATAATGAGCGACGACGACGACCGCGGTCTCATTGAAGACCGCGTTCAGATCGCCGACCAGCTCCGCCTTCTCAGCTCGCAGCACCACTGCCTCCAAATCCACCGATCAGCACGAAGGAACCCGCTCGCTCCGGCCTAGGCCGGGCCCGGGATCCCCACCCGATCACGCCCACCATTAAAGGCGCAACAACGACCACCGACACCCGAAGGGCGCTGGCGGCGGGAACTGCGCTGGCCTGGACAAGGAATACGGAACATAGCCATCCGTCCCCCGTCCGCAAGCACAATCTTGCATCCCACCGATCCAATCAGCTCAGGCGACGAGGCTCGCCACCTCGAGCTTGATTCCCGGGCCCATGGTCGAGCTCAAGTGCGCCCGCTTGAGATAGGTCCCCTTGGCGCCGCTGGGCTTGGCCCGATTGACCGCCTCGACCAGCGCCTTGATGTTCTCGAACAGCGAGGTCTCATCGAAGCTCGCCTTGCCGACGCCGGCATGAATGAGGCCCGCCTTCTCGACGCGGAACTGCACCTGCCCGCCCTTGGCGGCCTCGACCGCCTCCTTGACGTTGGGCGTGACGGTGCCGAGCTTGGGATTGGGCATCAGGCCGCGCGGACCCAGCACCCGCCCGAGCCGCCCGACGAGCGGCATCATGTCGGGCGTGGCGATGCAGCGGTCGAAATTGATCTGCCCGCCCTGGATCTGCTCGGCCAGGTCCTCAGCACCGACGACGTCGGCACCCGCGGCCTGGGCCTCCTCCGCCTTGGCGCCGCGCGCGAACACCGCCACCCGCACCGTACGCCCGGTGCCGTGCGGCAGGTTCACCGTGCCGCGCACCATCTGGTCGGCGTGACGCGGATCGACGCCGAGGCACAGCGCCACCTCGATCGTCTCGTCGAACTTGGCCTTGGCCGAGCCCTTGACGGTACGGACGGCCTCGTCCAGCGGATAGAGCCGCTCCTTGTCGATCGCGCTCTCGAGCGCCTTGAGCCGCTTGCCCTGCTTTGCCATGGCCCTACTCCACCACCTCGAGGCCCATCGACTTGGCCGAGCCCACGATCATCTTGACGGCGCCGTCGACATCGTTGGCGTTGAGGTCCTTCATCTTGACCTCCGCGATCTCGCGGCACTGCTGCATCGTCACCTTGCCCACGGTCGCGGTCTTGCCGGTCGTGGCGCTGCCCTTGCCGAGCCCGGCCGCCTTCTTCAGGAGGTAGCTGGCCGGCGGGGTGCGGGTGATGAAGGTGAAGGTCCGATCGGCGAACGCGGTGAGCACGACCGGGATCGGCATGCCCGGCTCCATACCCTGGGTCTGGGCGTTGAACGCCTTGCAGAACTCCATGATGTTGAGGCCGCGCTGGCCCAGAGCAGGGCCGATGGGCGGGGAAGGATTGGCCTTGCCCGCGGGCACCTGCAGCTTGATGTAGCCGACGATCTTCTTCGCCATCGCTTGAGCGTCCTGCGCTTCGCGGTACGAACGCGCCGGCGTGGCGCTCCCGCGGTTGATGCCCCGAAGGGGACTAGAGCTTCTCTACCTGGGCGTACTCGAGCTCGACCGGCGTCGCCCGGCCGAAGATCGAGACCAGCACCTTGACCCGCTGCTTGCCCTCGTCGACCTCCTCGATCGTCCCGTTGAAGGACGCGAAGGGGCCGTCGCTCACCCGGACCGGATCGCCGATCATGAAGGAGATGGTCGGCTTCGGATGCTCGAAGCCCTCCTTCACCTGGTTCATGATCCGCTCGGCCTCGTTGTCCGGGATCGCCTGGGGCTTGCCGCCCTGGCCCAGGAAGCCGGTGACCTTGCCGGTGTTGCGGACCAGCGACCAGGTCTCGTCGTTGAGGTCCATCTTGACCAGCACATAGCCCGGGAAGAACTTCCGCTCGGCATTGACCTTCTTGCCGCGGCGGATCTCCAAGACCTCCTCCATCGGCACGAGGATGTCCTCGAACATGTTGGCCAAGCCCTTCTGCTCGGCCTGCTCACGGATCGATTCCCGGACCTTCTTCTCGAAGCCGGAATAGACGTGGATGATGTACCAGCGCTTGGCCATCATGCCCCCAAGCCGAGCGCGAAACGAACCACCAAGGCCAGCCCCTGATCCACGAGGAAGAAGAAGATTGCAGCGAGCGCCGACATCGCCAGCACGCTGATCGTCGTCACGATGAGCTCCTTGCGGCTCGGCCAAGAGACCTTGGCCAGCTCCTGCCGGACCTCACGGACGAATGTTGCGGGCGATGTTCTCGCCATCCTTGCTCGACCTCAACCTCGAACCAACATCGACACACCACGTGGCGCTGGCAGGAGTGGAGGGGCTCGAACCCCCAACCCCCGGTTTTGGAGACCGGTGCTCTACCAGTTGAGCTACACTCCTAGACGCCCCGCCTGCCGCTCGACGCGTGGTCAGCGAGGCCGGCCGCCGTCGCGCCGACGCGACAGCGGCAGCGGACGCCGACCGTCCACCGCCGCGGGAGGCGCTTTTAGGACGTCGGCTGCGGGGATGCAAGAGGCGAGCCCGCAGCCGAGCGCCAAAACGCCGCTCGATGCCGTTCCCCTACTCGATGATGCTGGCGACGACGCCGGCGCCGACGGTACGGCCGCCCTCGCGGATGGCGAAGCGCAGGCCCTGCTCCATGGCGATCGGGCTGATCAGCTCGACCTCCATCGTCACATTGTCCCCGGGCATCACCATCTCGGTGCCCTCGGGAAGCTTGATCGACCCCGTCACGTCCGTCGTCCGGAAGTAGAACTGCGGCCGGTAGTTCGAGAAGAACGGCGTGTGACGACCGCCCTCCTCCTTCGTCAGGATGTACGTCTCGCAGCTGAACTTCGTGTGCGGCGTGATCGAGCCCGGCTTGCACAGCACCTGACCGCGCTCGACATCGTCGCGCTTCGTGCCGCGCAGCAGGATGCCCACATTGTCACCCGCCTGGCCCTGGTCCAGGAGCTTCCTGAACATCTCCACGCCGGTGCACACCGTCTTCGTCGTCGGACGGATGCCGACGATCTCGACCTCCTCGCCGACCTTGATCACGCCACGCTCGACCCGGCCCGTCACCACCGTGCCGCGGCCCGAGATCGAGAACACGTCCTCGATCGGCATCAGGAACGGCTTGTCCGTCTCGCGCTCCGGCTGCGGGATGTAGCTGTCCACAGCCGCCATCAGCTCGAGGATCGACTTCGTCCCCATCTCGTCGTCACGACCCTCCAGAGCCGCCAGCGCCGAGCCCTTGATGATCGGGATGTCGTCGCCCGGGAACTCGTACTTCGAGAGAAGCTCGCGAACCTCGAGCTCGACCAGCTCCAGAAGCTCGGGATCGTCCACCATGTCCACCTTGTTCAGGTAGACCACCAGCGCCGGAACGCCCACCTGACGCGCCAGCAGGATGTGCTCGCGCGTCTGCGGCATCGGGCCGTCCGCCGCCGAGACCACCAGGATGGCGCCGTCCATCTGCGCCGCACCCGTGATCATGTTCTTCACGTAGTCCGCATGGCCAGGGCAGTCGACATGCGCGTAGTGACGGTCCGCCGTCTCGTACTCCACATGCGCCGTGTTGATCGTGATCCCGCGTGCCTTCTCCTCAGGCGCCTTGTCGATCGCGTCGTACGCCGTGAACGTCGCCCCGCCCGTCTCCGCAAGAACCTTCGTGATCGCCGCCGTCAACGTCGTCTTGCCATGGTCAACATGGCCAATCGTGCCGATGTTCGCGTGCGGCTTCGTCCGCGAAAACTTCGCCTTCGCCATCGTCGGGTTCCTTTGGGATGACGCGCCTGGCCGGCGCTGTTCATCAACGTTGCGGCTTCTCGTCGCCTCGACCGGCCGGACCTTGGAGCGGGTGAGGGGAATCGAACCCCCACCACCAGCTTGGAAGGCTGGAGCTCTACCATTGAGCTACACCCGCCCTGGCGGTCCATGAGTGCCGGCTTGGTGGAGGGGGTAGGATTCGAACCTACGTAGACGTTCGTCGGCAGATTTACAGTCTGCTGCCTTTAACCACTCGGCCACCCCTCCGGCCGCCCCGGCCGGGACGAAAGCGGCGGCGAGTTATCGTCTTTGCAAGCCCCTTGTCAACCAGTATGCCGGCGCCCCGGAACCCTCGGACGCAGGGGCAAACGTGGCGAGGCCGATGACCCGACCCAGGCTCGACGCGGACGAGCGGCGCTTTTGGCTCTATGGCCAGCACGCCGTGGCGGCCGCGCTGTCCAATGCCCTGCGACCTTGTCACCGCCTGATCGCGACGGCGCCCGCGATCGCGCGGCTGGGCGACCTGGCCCATCGATCCGGCCTCGAGCTGGTCGAGGCCGATCCCCGCCGGGTCGGGCACCACCTGCCGGCCGACGCCGTGCATCAGGGCCTGGCGCTCGAGGTGGGGCCCCTGCCCCGGCGCAGGCTCGAGGACGTCCTGGCCGGCCTGGATGGCGATGCCCTGCTGATCGCGATCGATCAGGTGAGCGACCCGCGCAATCTGGGGGCGATCCTGCGCAGCGCCGCGGCCTTCGGCGCGGCCGCCGTCCTGCTGCCGTCGCACGGCAGCGCCGAGCTCGGCCCGGCCTGCGCCAAGGCTGCCTCGGGCGCCCTCGACCTCGTGCCGATCGTCGAGGCGGCGAACCTCGGCCATGCGCTGGGGCAGCTCAAGGAGGCGGGATTCTGGGTGATCGGCCTCGACGCCGAGGCGCCGATGCCGCTTGGGGAGGCCCCGGCCTACGAGCGCCGCGTCCTGGTGCTGGGTGCCGAGGGGCGTGGCCTCAGGCGGCTCACGGCCGAGCGCTGCGACCTCCTGGCCAGCCTGCCGATAGCCTCGGCGATCGAGAGCCTGAACGTGGCCGTGGCGGCGGGCATCGCCCTCTACCTGCTTGCCGCCCGCCGGACGGCCACTTAAGGTCGCGCCGGGCCGGCGTAGCTCAACGGTAGAGCATCCGCCTTGTAAGCGGGAGGTTGGGGGTTCAAGTCCCTTCGCCGGCACCAGCATGCCGTCGCGGTCGGCGCTTTCGAGATCGCCGTGGCGGGAAGCGAGGGCCCACCGTCCCGATCAGCGCGCTCCGGCTCATCTTCTTCGGCAACCTGCCGAGGCAACTATCTGTCAAAAAAAGGAAATGCTAGCCCGGCGGCTGCCTCAGCTGCGCTCGACGGCCTGGATGTCGGCGGGCGAGCGCGGCAGGCTCGCCAGCTCGGCCAGCGTGACTGGCTTCACCGGCGGGCGCAGGCGGAGATAGCCGACCTCCTCGGCTGAGACGCCGCGCGCGTCGGCGATCATCTCGGTGACCGTGAGGCCGCAGAAGCGCCCCTGGCAGGGGCCCATGCCGCAGCGCAGGAAGGCTTTCAGCTGGTTGGGGCCGGTGACGCCCAGGGCCACCGCCTCGCGCAGCTGACGGCCCGTCACCTCCTCGCAGCGGCAGACCAGCGCCTCGTCGGCCGCGAGACGGAAGCCGCGTGCCGGCCGGTAGAGGCTATCGAGGAAGGCGCGGCCCCGCTCGTGGCGGCGCATGGCGGCGCGGACGGGTGCGGCAGCTCGGTCGCGCTCGGCCGTGTCGATGGCGTCGAGCGCGCGGGCGGCCTCCAGGGCCGCCAGACGGCCGCGGCAGGTGGCCACGCGGGCGCCACCAATGCCCCCGCCATCGCCGGCCACGGCGATCCCGGACAGGCTCGTGTTGCACCAGCCGTCGAGCTGGGGCTGCCAGCAGGCCTGGCGCTCGTTCCATTCGAGCTCGGCACCCGCCGCACGGATGAGATTGAGATCGGGCACGACGCCCTGGTGCAGGAGGACGAGGTCGGCCTCGACCGATCGCGGCGCGCCGTCGCCGGCACGGTAGCTCACCTTTCGCGCCGAGCCGGCGTCCTCGATGCGAAGCTCCGACACGCCGGCGACGACCGGGACCTTGCGGCGAACCCGGGCCAGCAGGCTCAGGCCCTTCGGGAGATAGGGCGAGGCCAGGAAGGGCGGCAGATGGCGCAGGGCGGCGCGCCGGGCCTGCCTGTCGGTCGTGTCCAGGATCAACCGCGGCGGGCTGCCGGCGGCGATGAGCTGGGCCGCCAGGAGCCACAGCAGCGGGCCGCATCCGGCCAGCACCACACGACCCTCAGGCACCATGCCCGAGCTCTTCAGCAGCGTCTGGGCGGCACCCGCGGTCATGACGCCGGGCAGCGTCCAGCCCGGCACCGGAAAGGGCCGCTCGAGGGCGCCTGTTGCGACGATCACCCGGCGTGCGCGCAGCAGCCGGCTCGTGCCCTCCGCGGAGACCGCGATCTGCCGATCGGCATCGAGCTGCCAGACGCGGGCGCCGGCCAGATAGTCGACCGGTGCGCCGAGAAAGGCCCGGGCCTCGCCTGCCCCGTGCCAGTAGTCCGGGCCCAGCACGGTGTCGCGCTCGAGGGGTGAGGCCGTCACCGCACGGTAGATCTGGCCGCCCGGCGAGGGTCCCTCATCGAGCACCACCGTGGCGAGGCCACGCGCTGCGGCTGTCGTCGCCGCGGCCATGCCGGCGGGCCCGGCGCCGATCACCGCGAGGTCGTAGTCCTCGCGCAACGCCTGCGGATCGCGGATGGCCCTCACGCCTCGGTCACCCGCCTGCCCTTTCCCGTGCGCACCGCCATGCCCTCGCGCAGCGGCACGAGGCAGGCCTGGCGGTTGCCGACGCCGTCGATCTCGACCAGGCAGTCGAAGCAGGCGCCCATCATGCAGAACGGGGCGCGGGCCGCGCCCGAGACGGGTGTCGCGCGGAAGGCCCGGCAGCCCGCGGCCAGGAGGGCGGCGGCGACGCTGTCGCCCCGGCTGCCGGTCAGGGGCTGGCCGTCGAGGGTGAAGCGGACCGGGTCAGGCGCCGTTGCCGGCCGACGCTTGAACATGCAGCCTCTCCGTGCCGAAGGGTGCCAGAGCGGGGTCGAGCGAGCCGCGGGCGATCATCGGCGCCACCGCCAGCATGTGGGCAGCGGCCAGGGTGACGCCGCTGTGACAGGTGCACACGAAGGCGCCCGGCGCCTCGCGCGACTCTTCGTAGATGGGAAAGCCGTCGGGCGTCATCACCCGCAGGGCCGCCCATGTGCGGACGACATTGAGCTGGCCGATGACCGGGAACATGCGCACGGCGCGGTCCGCCATGGTGGCGAGGACGCCCAGTCCGACACGGGTATCCAGGCCCGCCTCCTCCTGCGAGTCGCCGATCATCACGCCGCCCTCGTCGGTCTGACGCACGGCGTTGGTCGGATGATGGAGGAAGGGAGCCGTGCGCTCGGTGACGACGATCTGGCCGCGCTGCGGCCGCACCGGCACGTCGAGGCCCGACCATCGGGGCGAGCCGGGCATTGCCGATCCCGGCGGCGAGCACCACGCGCCCGGCCTCGATCACCGCGTCACCGGCCTCGATGCGGAAGGCTCCGGCGGTGGGCACGACGCGCTCGACCACATGGTTTGGAAGATACCGGCCGCCGCCCCGGGCGAAGGCGGTGTGCAGGGCACGGAAGAGCCGGAGCGAGTTCACGTCGCCATCGAGCGGGCAGTAGCTGGCGCCCGCCACCTCCGGCCCGACGCAGGGCAGCACCTTGGCGAGGGCCGTGCGGTCGAGGATCTCGTAGTCGTAGGGCACCATGCCAGGCTGCCCCTGCAGCCGCTCCAGGGTGGCGCGCCGTCGCTCGAGCTCGGCCTCCGAGAGGGCGAGCGCGAAGCCGCCGGGCCGCCTGTAGCCGAGGTCGATGCCGGTCTCGGCCTGCAGCGTGGCGGCGAGCTCGGGCCACAGGTCCGAGGAGCGTCGTGTCCAGGCGGCATAGGCCGCGAGCCCCACGCCTTTGCCCTGGACCCAGACGAGGGCGAAATTGCCGCGCGAGGCGCGGTAGGCGACGTCGCCCTCGTCGAGCATCGCGACCCGGCACCCCTCGCGCAGCAGGCCGCAGGCGACGGCGCTGCCGACGAGGCCGCCGCCGATGACCGCGACGTCGACGCCCGAGGCGGGGCTCATGCCGGGGGACTGCCCATGCACCGGGCTCAGGCAGCAATCTTGGGGCGGGACCCGTCGGTGAAGCGGCTGAAGCGGAAGGGTGCCGCATCGACGATCGAGGGTGCTCCCGAGACGATATCGGCCATGAGCCTGCCAGCGCCGGGACCAATGCCGAAGCCGTGGCCGGAAAAGCCGGTGGCGAGGAAGAAGCCGGGGATGGCGTCGACCGGGGAGATCACCGGCACCGCGTCCGGCGTGACGTCGATCAGACCCGCCCAGCGCTCGGCGATGACCATCTTCTCGAAGGCCGGGAAGGCCTTGACGAGGTTGGCCGCTCCCTCATCGAGGAGGCCGCGGTTTGGTACGGGGTCGAGAATGCGCACGGTCTCGAAGGGCGTGGTCTCGTCCAGCGACCAGCGCCGCGGCATGCGCCATTCCGTGAGAAAACGGCCGCCGACGCGCAGGCGCAGCTCCTTCCACTGCACCCGCAGCGCCGGCATGAAGTCGAAGAAAAGCCGAAAGCTGTCCGGCACGATCTCGGCGATGCTGGCATTGCGCCGGGCGATCGTGTAGCCGCCGTCGACCCGCTTGCGGAAGGCGAAGTCCGAGGCGCCGATGGCGAGCTCCGGCGGCCCGTCGAGCGGCGCCGTGCGCATCACCGAGCCCAGGACCTTCAGCTGGGGCAGCCTCAGCCCGAGATTGCCGCAAAAGAGCCTGGACCAGGCGCCGCCGGCCAGCACCACGCTGCTGCAGGCGATGCGCCCCTTCTCCGTCACGGCCGCCGAGATGCGCCCGCCCTGCGTCTCGATCCCGCGCACCGCGCAGTCGGTGACGATGTGGGCGCCGAGGCCGGCGGCTGCCGTGGCGATCGCCGGTGCGGCGAGCGAGGGCTCGGCCCGGCCGTCGCTCGGCGTGTGCAGCCCGCCCGCGAAGGGACGAGCGACACCCGGCGCCAGCGCCTCGAGCTCGGCCCGGCCGAGCAGACGGGCATCGAGCTGGTACTGCCGCGCCTGGTCCAGCCACTGCTCCTGGGCCGCGAGGTCGGCCTCGCTGTCGCTGGTGTAGATGATGCCGGGCTGGCGATAGCCCGTCTCCGCGCCCACCCGCTCGTTCATCTGCCGCCACAGCCGCAGGCTCTCGATCGCGAGCGGGATCTCGCGCGGATCGCGGCCCATGGTCCGGCACCAGCCCCAGTTGCGGCTCGACTGCTCGCCGGCGATCCGGCCCTTCTCGCACAGCGCCACGCTGATGCCGCGCTCGGCCAGGAAGAAGGCCGTCGTCGTGCCGATGATGCCGCCGCCGATGACGACGACATCGGCGCTGGCGGGCGGCCTTGCCTCGGCGGCAGGGACGGGCTCGACGGGTGGCGACATGGGCGGATCCGACGCTGGCGCGCCTTCGCCTGCGGGCAGGCGAGCGGCACGAAGATTGCTGCTTGACCGGAGCCGCAATCTGACTTGTATACTTGAAGTATGCAAGGTCGAAACAATCTGCCTTCAAAGCCCTCTCGCGCTAGGCCACGGGGCTCCGGCACGGGCGCCGTGCTGGAGGCGCTGCGGGCGCGGATCCTGGCGTTGCAGCTGGTTCCCGGCAGCGACCTCGACGAGGCGGCGCTGGTGCGCGAGTTCGGCCTCTCCCGCACACCGGTGCGCGAGGCGCTGATCCAGCTGGCGGCGGACGGGCTGGTGCAGCTCGTCCCCAACCGCGGCGCCAGGGTTGCGGCTCTCGAGCTCGGCGACGTGCCGCAGCTTCTCGAGACCCTGGAGCTCTATCAGCGCGCCACCGCGCGCTGGTCGGCGCTGCGGCGGCGGCCCCAGCACCTCGAGGAGCTGGAGCGCCTCAACCGCGCGTTCGAGGACGCCACGCTGGCGAACGACATCGACCGCATGGCCGAGTCCAACCGGCTCTTTCACGGCGTGATCGCCGATGCCTGCGGCAACCGCTTTCTCGGCGCGGACTGTCGGATCATCGAATCGCGCACCGTGCGGCTGGCGCGCGCGGCCTTCGGGTCGGCCGACGATCCGGCCGACCGGGCAGAGTATCACCACAACGCGGTGCTGCAGCACGACGCCATGATCGCCGCGATCCGGGATGGCGACACCGCGCGGGCGGACCAGCTGGCGCGGCAGCACTGCGCCATCTTCCGTCAGCGCATGGCCGCCTTCGTCACCGCCAGCGCCGCCAGCGAGATCGATCTCGGGGCGCCCGAGCCGTCCATTCCGACCGTGGCCCAGCCACGACCCGTCACCTCGTAGGAGAGAGGATACCGGCCTATGGCCTGGCGTATCGGCGTAGATTCCGGAGGCACCTTCACGGACGTGTGCCTGTTCGAGGAGGAGACGGGCCGGGTCGAGGTCTGGAAGGTGCCCTCCACGCCGGACGATCCGTCACGCGGCATCGTCGAGGGCGTCGAGGAGAGCCTGGCCCGGGTCGAGGCGACACCCGCGAGCGTCCAGTATTTCGGCCACGGCACCACCGTCGCGACCAACGCGCTGATCCAGCACAAGGGCGTTCCCACCGGCCTCGTCACGACGGAGGGCTTTCGCGACCTTCTCGAGATCGGCCGGCAGAAGCGGCCGGACCTCTACGACATGCAGGTCGACAAGGCGCCGGTGCTGGTGCCGCGGGACCTGCGCCTCGAGGTGCCCGAGCGCGTCCGTCACGACGGCAGCGTCGAGCTGGCGCTCGACGAGGCGAGCATGCGCGAGGCCGCAAGGCGCTTGCGCGAGGCCGGCGTCAAGGCGGTGGCGGTGGCCTTCCTCTACTCGTTCCTGCGCAGCGAGCACGAGGCGGCGGCACGCCGGATCCTCGAGGAGGAGCTGCCCGACGCCTTCATCTGCACGAGCCACGAGGTGGCGCCCGAGTTCCGCGAGTATGAGCGGATGTCGACGGCGGTGGTGAACGCCTATCTCGGCCCGGTGATGCAGCGCTACATCCGCCGCCTCGGCACGCGGCTGGGCGATCTCGGCATCAAGACGGCGCCGCACCTTACGCAATCCAACGGCGGCGTGATCGGGTTCGACCAGGCAGCGCAGCTTCCGGTCCGCACCGTCCTCTCAGGCCCGTCGACCGGCGTGGTGGCGGCGCAGGAGGTGGGCCGCATGGCCGGCCTCCTGGATCTCATCACCTTCGACATGGGCGGCACCAGCACCGACGTGGCGCTGCTCAAGGGCGGGCAGTGCCGCCTCGCCAGCGAGGCCGTGGTGCACGGCTACCCGATCAAGGCGCCGATGCTGGACATCCACACGGTGGGTGCGGGCGGCGGCTCGATCGCGTTCATCGACGGCGGCGGCCTCCTCAAGGTCGGGCCGCGCAGCGCCGGCGCCGATCCAGGCCCCGTCTGCTACGGCCGCGGCACGACAGAGCCCACGGTGACCGACGCCAACGTCGTGCTCCAGACGCTCAACCCGACCCATCTGCTGGGCGGCCGCATGCCGATCGAGCAGAGCCTGGCGCAGGAGGCCATCGGCCGCGTCGCGGGCGAGCTCGGCCTCGATCTCATGGCGACGGCGCAGGGCATCATCTCGGTGGTGACGGCCAACATGGCGCGTGCCATCCGCGTCATCAGCGTCCAGCGCGGGCACGATCCGCGCGACTACACGCTCGTGGCCTTCGGTGGCGCCGGCCCGCTGCACGCCGCCCGCCTCGCCCGCGAGCTCGACATCAGCCGCGTGCTGGTGCCGCGCAGCCCGGGCATTCTCTGCGCCATGGGGCTGCTCCTCACCGATCTGCGCGCCGATTTCGCCACCACCAAGCTCACCACGCTGTCGCGGTCCATCCTGCCCGAGATCGAGGACGCCTTCGCGCATCTGCGCGGGCAGGCGGAGCAGTGGTTCGCGGCGGAGGGGATCGCGCCCGAGGCGCGGGGCGTCGTGCGCACCGTCGACATGCGCTACGCCGGCCAGAACTACGAGCTGCCGGTGCTGCTGCCGGACGGGCCCATCACCGCTGCGACGCTCGACGCGCTGGCCCAGGGTTTCGCCGAGTCGCACAAGCGCATGTACGGCTTCATCGCCGAGGACGAGCCCCTGCAGCTCGTGACCTTCCGCATCGAGGCGACGGGCCGGGTGCGCAAGGCGAGCTTTCCGCCGATGCCCATGGAGGGGCCGGACGCGTCGGCGGCGATCATCGGGCGGCGCGAGGTCTGGCTCGCCGAGGCTGGCAGCTTTGTTGCTTGCCCCGTGCTCGATCGCGGTCGGCTGCGCCCCGGCAATATCGTCACGGGACCGGCCATCATCGAGCAGATGGATGCGACGACGCTCGTCCTTCCCGGCATGCACGCGCGGGTCGAGCCCTATCTCAACCTCATCCTGGAGGCGGCGTGATGAGCGAGACGCTGCGGAACGATCCGGCTCCCATGGTCGACCCCATCACCGTCGAGGTGATCGGCAGCGCGCTTTCCTCGATCGTCGAGGAGATGGGCGAGGCGCTGGTGCGCGCCAGCTACTCCACCAACATCAAGGAGCGGCGCGACTGCTCGACCGCGCTGTTCGACACCAGCGGCAACACGCTCTGCCAGGCCGAGCACATCCCGATGCACCTGGGCAGCTTCATCGGGATCATCCCGCACATCATGAAGCGGCACCCGGTCCGGGACATGCGGCCGGGTGACGTCTTCGTGGGCAACGACGCCTACGAGGGCGGCGGCACCCACCTTCCGGACCTCGTGCTGGCCGAGCCGATCTTCGTTCAGGGGCAGATCATCGCCTGGGCCGTGAACACGGCACACCACGCCGACTTCGCCGATCGCGGCCATGCGCACATCTACCAGGAGGGGCTGCGCATCCCGCCCATCCGGCTCTACCGCGAGGGCGAGCTGCAAAAGGACGTGCAGGAGCTGATCCTGCTGAACTGCCAGGTGCCGCGCGAGCGCCTGTCGGACCTGCGGGCACAGATGGCGGCCAACCGGCTGGGCGTGCAGCGCATGACGGCGCTGTGCGAGAAATACGGCCGCGACGTGGTGCTGGCGGCGGGCGACGCCCTCTTGGACTATGCCGAGCGCAAGATGCGCGCCGGCATCGCCGCCATTCCCGACGGGACCTACCGTTTCGAGGATCGCTTCGACAATCCCGAGATCGACGGCGAGCTTGCCTTCTCCGGCGAGATCACGGTCGCAGGCGACGAGATGCGGCTTCATTTCGAAGCGCCGCGGCAGGTCCGTGCCGGTCTCAACATGACCTACACGGCGCTGCTCTCGACGGTCTACTATGCCGTCAAGACGGTCGTGGACCCGACCATCCTCCCCAACGCCGGCCTCGCCCGCCCGCTCACCGTGACCGCCCCCGAGGGCACGGTGGTCAACTGCGTGCACCCGGCAGCGGTCAACGGCCGCCTCGGCGCCTGCCAGCGCGTCGTCGATCTCATCCATGGTGCCCTGGCCGAGGCCGTCCCGGAGCGCGTCGTCGCCGCCTGCAACGGCGCCTGCTTCTCCGCCACCTTCGTCGGCGAGCGGGACGCCGATCGCAGCCTTTGGGTCTATCTCGAGACCATCGGCGGCGGCTCGGGTGCGCGTTCCACCAAGGACGGCCTGGACGGCGTCCACGTCCATATGACCAACACCTCGAACCTCCCGGTCGAGGCTCTCGAGGTCGAATATCCGCTCACCCTTCTCCGCTACGAGCTGGTCGACGGATCGGGCGGGCCCGGCACATGGCGCGGCGGCATGGGCCTGCGCCGCGTCTACCGCGCCGAGGAGGATTGCCGCGTGCGCATCGACGGCTCGCGTCTGCGCTCGGCCCCCTGGGGGCTCTTCGGTGGCCTTCCGGGCGGCCAGGGCGACATCCTCGTCCATGGCGGGCCCGAGCCGATCGATCACGGCAATGTCGCCCTGTCCAAGGGCACCATCGTCGAGATCATCACGCCCGGCGCCGGCGGCTACGGGCCTCCCCGCGATCGCGATCCGGCCCTTGTCCGGCAGGACCTCGCCGAAGGCCGGCTGGACCAGGGCACGGCACGCGCCGCCTACAGCATCGATCTCTAGCCATCAGCATCGGAACCCAGAAGGAGGGAGCGAGAGAATGAAGCTTTCACGCCGTTCGTTGATCGCCGCCGGCGCGGCGCTGCCGTTCCTGCGCGTGCCCGCGCGTGCAGCCGCGACCTCCGGCACGCTCGTCTTCGGCTTGTCGAGCTATCCGCCCAACCTCTTCCCGTGGGCCAACGCCGGCACCGCCGCCGCGACGGCCAAGCTCGCCATGTTCCGCGGGCTCCTGGGCTACGATCCCAAGGGCGAGGTGCGCGGGGAGCTGGCCGAGAGCTGGGAGCGCGACGAGAAGGACGGGGCCTGGGTCTTCCATCTCCGCCAGAACGCCGTCTTCCACAATGGCGATCCGGTGACCTCGGCCGACGTCGCCTACACCATCGAGCAGATCGCGGGGGCCACCTCGACCGCCTACATGCGCACGCAGATGCAGAACGTCGAGCGCGTCGAGACGCCCGACAAGCAGACGGTGCGCATCATCACGAAGCAGCCGGTGGTGACCTTCCCGCAGCAGATGGCGAGCTACTTCATGCCGATCTGCGCCAAGGGATCCGCCGACAATGGCGGTGCCGGCATCGGTGCCGGCCCGTTCGTCATGACCTCGAACGAGCGCGGCGTCTCGCTCGAGTTCAAGGCGTTCGACAAGTACTACCGCGCCGGCCGGCCGAAGCTCGGCACGATCAAGATGGTCGCCTACAAGGACGAGAACCTGCGCGTCGCCGCCCTGCAGTCGGGCAATGTCGATCTCATCGAGTATGTGCCCTGGCAGTCGATGGACTCGATCGAGCAGAACGCGAAGCTGGAGCTGCAGACCACCGACGGCCCGTTCATGTACCTGACCTTCAACGGTGCCGCGAAGCCGTTCGGGGATCCGCGGGTCAGGCGGGCGATCGCCCACGCCATCCGCCGCGAGGACATCGTCAAGGCCGCCTTCTACGGGCGCGGCTCGCCGCTCGAGGGCCTGCCGCTCGCCAAGGGCAGCGCCTTCTACGATGAGAAGCTCGCGCATGGCTGGGGCTACGATCCGGCCAAGGCGAAGGCCCTCCTCAAGGAGGCCGGGGTCGGCGACGGCTTCACCTGCAAGCTGCTCTCGACCGCGCAGTACGGCATGCACAAGGACACGGCGACCGTGATCCAGCAGCATCTGGCGGAGGTCGGGGTCGGCGTGGAGCTGGTGCTGCCGGACTGGGCGACCCGCGTCAGCCTCGGCAATCGCGGCCAGTACGAGTTCGCGGTGATGGGCAGCGCTGCCGAGAGCAACGATCCGGACGGGCTCACCCCCTTCCTCGCCGGCAATCTCGCCCCCTCCTATGTGCGCAGCTTTCATCTCGACATTCCCAAGCTCGACAAGCTGCTGGAGGATGGCCGCGCCGAGTTCGACGAGAAGAAGCGTCACACGATCTATGACGAGATGCAGCATGTGGCGCTCGAGGAGGCGCCGATGGTGGGCCTGTGCTGGCGCTCGCAGGGCTACGGCCTGAAGAAGACGGTGGAGGGCTTCCAGAACATGCCCGGCGCCCTGACCTTCTATTCGGGCACGACGCTCGAGGAGACGAGCATCGCCTGATGCCCTGGCTTCTGCGCCGGCTGGGCGTCTCGTTTCTCCTCATCTGGATCGTGGCGAGCATCGTCTTCCTCGCCATCCGGATGATCCCCGGCGACCCTGCGACGCTTTTGCTGTCGCAGGGCGGCGTGGCGCCCGATCCCGGCGCGGTCGCGGCCTTGCGTGGCCAGCTCGGGCTCGATCAGCCGTTCTGGATGCAATACCTGCAGAGCTTCGGCGACGCGCTGCAGGGCAATCTCGGCCGCTCGCTTCAGGACGGTGCCCCGATCACGGCCATCATCCTGGAGCGTCTGCCGCGCACGCTCGAGCTGATCGCCGCCGCGGCCGTGATCGCCGTGCTGCTCGGCCTGCCCTCCGGCCTGATGGCGGCGATGCGGCACGGCACCGGCTTCGACCGGGCCGCCTCGCTCGTCGCCGCCGTCTCGCTGGCGGTTCCGGTCTTCGTGACCGGCACGCTGCTCGTTCTGATCTTCGCCCAGTGGCTGGGCTGGCTGCCGGCCGGCGGCTACGTCCCCTTCAGCCAGGATCCGCTGGGCCATCTCGAGCTGCTCTCGATGCCGGCGGTGACCATCGCCGCGGGCCTCTCGGCCATGACCTTCCGGATGACGCGCGCCTCGGTGCTCGACGTCTCCATGAAGGACTATGTGCGCACGGCGCGCGCCAAGGGCGTGGCGCCGCGGCGCATCCTCCTGCGCCACGTGCTGCGCAACGCGCTGATGCCCGTCATCACGGTGCTCGGGCTGCAGCTCGGCACGCTGCTCGGCGGCACGGTGCTGGTCGAGTATGTCTTCAACTGGCCGGGGCTCTCGGGCCTGCTGGTCGATGCGGTGAACGCCCGTGACTATCCCGCCGTGCAGGGAATCGTGCTGGTCATCTCCGTCCTCTTCGTGGCCCTCAATCTCTTGATCGACCTGCTCTATGCCGGGCTCGATCCGCGGATTCGCCGGCGATGAGACGGCTGGCCCTGCTGCCCATGCTGGCGGTCGTCCTGATCGGGCTGATCGCCCTGCTGGTGCCCGTGCTGCCGCTGCCGGACCCGTTGAAGATCGACGTGCTGCACCGGCTGGCCGGCCCCTCGCTCGCCCATCCGCTGGGGCTCGACGAGTATGGCCGCGACGAGCTCTCGCGCCTGCTTTGGGGTGCCCGGGTCTCGCTCGCGGTGGCCCTCGCCGCCTCGGCTCTCGCCTGCATCCTGGGCACGCTGCTGGGCCTGCTCGGCGGCTTTCTCGGCGGGTTCGTCGAGTTCCTGTCGATCCGCAGCATGGACATCGTGCTGTGCTTTCCGCCGCTGCTGCTGGCCCTGCTGATCGTGACCCTGCTCGGCCCCGGCGCCTCGACCCTGATCCCGGTGCTGGCGGTGCTGTTCCTGCCGGGCTTCGTGCGCGTGGTCTATGCCGGCGTCCTCTCCGTGCGCTCGCAGGAATATGTCGAGGCGATGCGGGCGCTGGGCGCCGGCCAGATGCGCATCATGCTGGGCACCATCCTGCCCAACGTCGGCGGCCCGGTCCTGGTGCAGCTCAGCCTTGCCGCCGCGGCCGCGGTGGTGCTCGAATCGGGCCTGTCCTTTCTCGGGCTGGGCGTCGTCCCGCCCTCGCCTTCCTGGGGCCTGATGATCGGCGCCGGGCGCAGCACGATGGCGCAGGCCCCGCTGCTGCTGGTCTGGCCCTGCGTCGCCCTGAGCGTCACCATCCTCGCCCTGAACGGGCTCTGCGACGCGCTGCGCGACGCCTTCGATCCGCATGGGCGGACCAGGGTCGGCATCGGCTCGCGCCTGCTGGGGGCGCTGCCGGCCGGCCTCGCGCCCCGCCCGAGCGCGGTCCTCGACGTGCAGGGCCTCTCGCTCGAGATCGGCAGCGGCGATCGGGCGCTGCGCCCGGTGCGCGACGTCTCGTTCAGCGTGGCGCCGGGCGAGACCCTGGCCATCGTCGGCGAATCGGGCTCGGGCAAGTCGCTCTCGGGGCTCGCCGTGATGGGGCTGCTGCCCAGCGTGGTGAGCGTCGCCGGCGGTGCCGCCTTCGTCGAGGGCCAGGATGTCCTGCGGCTGGAGGAGGCCAGCCTCAGACGGCTGCGCGGCGGGCGCATGGCGATGGTGTTCCAGGACCCGCTCAGCAGCCTCAACCCGGTGCACCGCATCGGCGACCAGATCACCGAGGCGCTGCGCGCGCATCAGCGCCTCTCGCCCGCGGCCGCCCGGCGCAAGGTCGTGGCCCTGCTCAAGGATGTCGGCATCTCCGATCCCGAGCGCCGCGCCAGGCTGTTCCCGCACGAGCTGTCGGGCGGCATGCGCCAGCGGGCGATGATCGCCATCGCCATCGCCAACGATCCAGCACTGCTCATCGCCGACGAGCCCACCACCGCCCTCGACGTCACCATCCAGGCGCAGGTGCTCGACCTCCTGGCGAAGCTGCGGCGCGAGCGGCGCATGGGCCTCGTCCTCATCACCCACAGCCTGCCGGTGGTGGCGGAGATCGCCGATCG
The DNA here is from genome assembly GCA_963735065.1 of uncultured Alphaproteobacteria bacterium. Taxonomy (GTDB): domain Bacteria; phylum Pseudomonadota; class Alphaproteobacteria; order Geminicoccales; family Geminicoccaceae; genus CAVTJL01. Next base: position 1,499,820 of record CAVTJL010000004.1, read on the forward strand.
GGTGATCGTCATGTATGCCGGCCAGATCATGGAGGAGGGCCCGGCCGCCGAGGTCTTCGCGGCGCCGCACCATCCCTACACCCTGGCCCTTCTGGCCAGCGCCCCGCACGAGGACGGCACCCTGCCCGAGCCCATTCCCGGCACGGTGCCGGCTCCGGACGAGCTGCCCAAGGGCTGCGTCTTCGCCCCGCGCTGCAGCTACAGCACGCCGCTCTGCGAGGGGGCGCCGCCGCCGGTGGAGGAGCCCGCTCCGGGCCGGCGCACACGCTGCTTCCACTGGAAGGAGGTCGCATGAGCGCCCTGCTTCAGGCGGAGGGCCTCACCCGGCATTTCGCCGGCCGCGGCTTCTTCTCGCGCGGCGCGCCGGTGCAGGCCGTCACGGAGGTCGGCCTCAGCGTCGCCCGCGGCGAGGCGGTGGGACTGGTGGGCGAGAGCGGCTCGGGCAAGAGCACGGTCGGCCGCATGCTGCTCGGCCTGGACAGGCCTACGGCCGGGCGCGTCCTTTTCGAGGGCACCGATCTCGCCACGCTCGACAAGGCCTCGCTGCGCCGCCTGCGGCAGCGCATGCAGATCGTCTTCCAGGACCCCTATTCCAGCCTCGATCCGAGGCGCCGGGTCGGCGCGCAGATCGCGGACGGGCTGGGCATCCACGGGCTCGTGCCGCGGGCGCAGCGCGCCGATCGCGTGGCCGAGCTGCTGCGCCAGGTGGGGCTGCCGGCGGACCATGCCGAGCGCTACCCGCACCAGTTCTCCGGCGGCCAGCGGCAGCGCATCGGCATCGCCCGGGCGCTCGCCACCGGCCCGGAGTTCCTGGTGGCGGACGAGCCCGTCTCGGCGCTCGACGTCTCCGTGCAGGCGCAGGTGCTGGCGCTCCTGGCCGACCTGCGCCAGCGGCTGTCGCTGGCGCTTCTCTTCATCAGCCACGACCTGCCGGTGGTCCGCAGCCTGTGCGACCGGGTCCTCGTGCTCTATCTCGGCCGGATCATGGAGGAGGGGCCGGCCGACACGATCTTCGAGCGGGCGGTCCATCCCTATACCCAGGCACTCCTCTCGGCAGCACCGAGCCTGGAGCCGGCACGGCGCCGCAAGCGCATCCTGCTCGAGGGCGACCCGCCCAGCCCGTCGGCACCGCCCAGCGGCTGCGTCTTCCGCACCCGCTGCCCCTATGCGCTGCCCGCCTGCGCCGAGGGCATCCCCGAGCTGCGCTCCCGCGGAGCAGGCCACCGCGCCGCCTGCATCCGCGACGATATCGGCTGAGCCTGCAGCACTCCGGGAGCGCCCGAGCGCCTCAGCTGCCGGCCGGGCTCCATTTGTAGACCTGCGCCAGCGTGCCGCCCATGAGCCTGGCCTTGTCGCTGTCGGAGAGGCGGGTGGTGGCGCGGAAGGGCTCCACGCCCTGCTCGTAGGTCAGGAAGGCCGTGGCGCGCGTCCAGTCCGTGCCCCACATGCAGCGATCGAGCCCGAAGGCGTCGATGATCCGCATGACGGGATCCCAGATGTCGTCGTAGGGGTAGGGCTCGTGCGAGAGCGTGCAGGCGCCGCTGATCTTGATGCGGGCGTTGGGGTAGGCCGCCATGGCCAGCACCTTCGGCAGATCGGCCCAGGGCTCGGCCGGCTTCGGCGGCGCGAAGGGCTGCTGGATGCCCAGATGGTCGACGACGATCACCGTGTCGGGGTTCTTCTGCAGCAGGCCTGCGGCCTGATCCAGGCGTCCCCAGCAGAGGATGTTGACCGGCAGGCCATGCTTCGCCGCCGCGGCCAGCGTCCGGGTGATGCCCGGGTCCGCCGGATCGGTGGGAATGCCGGGGTTCAGCATGATGCGGATGCCCACCGCACCTTTCGTCGCGGCCCAATCGGCCACGACCTCGCCCACCGCCGGGCTCGCCGAATCGACGGGCTTGACCAGCCCGAAGCGCCCCGGATGCGCCGCGTGGCACTCGAGCGCGTAGCTCGCGTCGTAGCCGTAGAACGAGAAGGGCGAGACGAGGATGGCCCCGTCGACGCCCACCGCGTCCATCGCGGCCACCATCTCGTCGGCCGTGGCGTGCTCCGGGCCGGCCAGCACTCCCTGCCATGGACGGCCCGGATGGTTGTGCTCGTAGGCGTGAACCTGGGCGTCGATGATCGGCATGAGCTCCTCCCTGCAGCGACGATGCTGAGCCTCGGCCGTGAGGCACCGCAACGTCTACAGGTAGATGTCGCCGATATCGATCGTCGACTCGCTGCCGAGCCGATCGAAGCTGCCCGCGAGCCAGGCCTCCGCATGCTCGCGCCCGTCATCGCGAAGGTGGGTGAGAAACTCCCAGTCGGCGTTGAGCTTGCTGGTGGCAGACAGCCTCTGCATCACGCCGTCGGCGCTGATGGCGTGGATCAGCATGCGGCGCATGGTGTGGTCGACGAGCTTGCCGTCGTCGATCAGCCGCGTGACGAAGGCGATGGCCCGCATCTCGCGCATCAGCGAGGAATTGAACGAGATCTCGTTGATGCGGTTCAGGATGTCGTGCGCGGTGCGCGGCACCTCCGGACGGCACATCGGGTTGATGTGCACGACCACGACGTCGCGGCTGTCGCAATTGTAGATCAGCGGGTAGATGGCGGGATTGCCCATATAGCCGCCGTCCCAGTAGGCCTCGCCGTCGATCTCGACGGCCTGGAACATGAAGGGCAGGCAGGCCGACGCCATCACGGCATCGGCGGTGATCTGCCCGTTCTCGAAGAGCCGGACCTTGCCGGTGCGCACATTGGTGGCGGAAAGATAGAGCTTGATCGGGCAGGCCGCGTGCAGCCGCTCGAAGTCGACCGACTGCTCCAGCACCTGGCGCAGCGGATTGTAGTTCCAGGGGTTGAGCTGATAGGGCGAGAACAGGCGGCTCATGAGGTCGAAGACCACGAAGACCGGCGAGTGCTCGAGCGAGTGGTCGTGGGTCAGCCGGTCGAACACCGAGGGCTGCAGAGGGCTGAAGCTGGCCGCGTGGCTGACGCGCCGCCAGAAGTTGGCGAGCGCCCGCCTCGCCCCCTCGCGACCACCCTCGGCGAGGCCGTAGGCCAGCACGGTCGCGTTCATCGCCCCGGCGCTGGTGGCCGACACGCCCTCGAAGGCGATCCGCTCGTCCTCCAGCAGCCGGTCGAGCACACCCCAGGCGAAGGCGCCGTGGGCGCCGCCGCCCTGCAGCGCCAGGTTGATCGTCTTGACGGCCACGTCCTTGCCGCGGTCCCGCGCGGCACCACGACCGGCGGAGGGGCGCGGACGCTCGATCGTCGGTGCGTTCATCGTCGTTCTCCCCTCCTAGTGTGCCGTCCAGCCGCCATCGACCGGCAGGGCCGTGCCGGTGATCGAGGCCGCACCCTCGCTGCAGAGAAAGACCGCGAGGGCGCCCAGCTCCTCGACCGTGGCGAAGCGCTTGCTCGGCTGCTGGGCCAGCAGCACGTCGCGGATGACCTGCTCGCGCGGGATGCCGTGGCTCTTGGCCTGGTCGTCGATCTGGCGCTCGACGAGGGGCGTCCAGACATAGCCCGGGCAGATCGCGTTGGCGGTGATGCCGGTCTCGGCGAGCTCGAGCGCCGTGACCTTGGTGAGGCCGACGAGGCCGTGTTTCGCCGCGACATAGGCCGCCTTGAAGGGCGAGGCCACGAGGCCGTGCGCCGAGGCGACGTTGACGATCCTGCCCCAGCCCTTGGCCTTCATTCCCGGAATGGCCACCCGGGTGGTGTGGAAGGCGGCCGAGAGATTGATGGCCAGGATGGCGTCCCACTTGGCAGGCGGGAAGCTCTCGATCGGGGCCACGTGCTGGATGCCGGCATTGTTGACCAGGATGTCGACCGAGCCCAGGTCGCGCTCGGCCTCGGCCAGCATGGTCTCGATCTCGGCCGGGCGGCTCATGTCGGCAGCGCTGTGGCGGACGCCGACGGCGAAGCTCTCCTCGAGCTCGCGGCGGATCTGGTCGATCTCGGACGCCGGGCCGAAGCCGTTGAGCAGGATGTTGGCGCCGGCGCCCGCCAGCGCCCTGGCCATGCCGAGGCCGATGCCGCTGGTGGAGCCCGTGACGACCGCCGTGCGGCCGGCAAGCGGCCGCTGCGTGACGACGGCCTGCCGTTCGCCGATCATCGTCGACATGAGCATCTCCTTCAAACGGGAGCGGACAATTCCGTCCGTCACGCGAAAGGATGCACGTCCAACCGATCCCGCAGAAATGCCGAGAGATCACGATATTGATAGGGAGCGGCTATCGTTCTTGGCGGCTCGGCCAATGTGCTGGAGACGGAATTGTGCCGACCGCCTCGGCGCGCCATGATGACATGGCAGCCAGAACCCGACAGGGCGCCACAATGGAAATGCATCAGGTCCGCTACTTCGTGGCCCTCGCGGAGACGCTCAACTTCACGCGCGCGGCGGAGCGTTGCAACGTGTCGCAGCCCTCGCTGACGCGGGCCATCAAGCTGCTCGAGGACGAGATGGGCGGCCCCCTCTTCAATCGGGAGCGCAACCAGACCCATCTGACCGAGCTCGGGCGAACCACGGAGCCGCATCTGAGGGAGCTGCTGCGCCAGGCGCAGGCGGCGCGCCTGCGGGCGCGCGACTTCGCCCAGCTTCGCGCCGCTAGCCTCAAGCTCGGCGTCACGCGCAGCGTGCCCCTCGCCCCTCTCACCATGTCGCTGCAGCGCTTCGCCACCGACTATCCCGAGACGGACATCAGGCTTCAGGAGGACGCGGGGCCCGCGCTCGGCGAGGCGCTGCGGCGCGGCGACCTCGAGGTCATCATGGTCCTCGAGGCGGATGCCGATCCCGAGGAGTTCCACCTCTATCGGCTGGGCGAGAGCCTGCCCATGGTGGCAATGCCGGCGGCCCATCGTCTGGCCCAGCACGCCGAGGTCCCGCTCGCGGCGCTTGCCGACGAGGAGGTCGTGTGCGTCGAGCAGTGCGTCTTCTGGCACCGGCTCGAGGCCCGGCTCCGCGAGAGCGGCATCGACAAGCGCCCGAGGATCATCGTCGACACCGTGGACAGGATCCGCGAGGTGGTGGCCTCGGGGCTCGGGGTCGCCCTGCTCGCCGCCGGCCACGAGCTCCACGGCGGCGTCACAGGTCGCCCCCTCGAGGCCTTCGACGGCGGGCATCAGCTGACGCTGGCGACCCGCCGGGGCCGCCTCTACTCGCCACCGGTGAAGGCGTTCGTCGACATAGCGCTGCGCCCGCCGCGTCAGCCTTCAGCGGCAGCTGCGCCCGCGGCCTGAGCCAGGCGATCGACCAGCGCCGCGAGGTCGTCCGGCTCGGCGCGACGCGACCAGTCCGGCTCGGCGAAGGCGAAGACGATGACGCCGTCCTGGCCGACGACATAGGCGCCGGGCAGCGGCAGCTCCCAGCCCGTGCCGGCATTGATGGAAGGGAAGTCGAGCCCCTGCCCCCGGTAGTAGGCGGCGTGCTCCTCGGTCATCGCGTAGTGAACGCCGCAGACACGAGCAAGGCGCGCGTCCGTGTCGCTGAGGAGCAGGAACCCGAGGCCGTTCTCGCCTGCGGCGCGCAAGAGCTCCTCCGGGCGGGACGGCGCCACCCCGACGAGCGTGGCGCCAGCGCGCTCGACACGCGGCCGCGCCGCCTCGAGCGCCTGCAGCGTGGCCCGGCAATAGGGGCACCAGCCGCCGCGGAAGAAGGAGAGGACGAGCGGCCCACGCTCGAGCAGGCTCCGGCTCTCGACGATATTCCCATGGCTGTCTGGCAGGGCGAAGTCCGGCATCACGTCGCCCACGGCGAGGCTGTGCTCGACGAGCTGAAGCATGCGCAGCCGCTCGACCGTCCGCCCGATGGCCTCTTTCTGCGCCGGCGAAAGGGTGTCCCTGATGGCGGCCCGAAGCCGGTCCAGCTCGTCTCTCAGGCTCACGCTGCGCAGCCGCCCGCTCATCGGACCTCCTCTCGACCGGCCGCAGATCGCGCGATCTCGCGCACGACGGCGACCAGCTCGTCGGGCTCGGCACGACAGGCCCAGTCGGGGTTGCTGAAGGCATACACCACCACGCCGTCGGGTCGGACGACATAAGTTGCCGGCAAGGGCAGCGTCCAGGCCGTCTCGCCGTGAAGCTCGGGCAGGTCGATCCCGTGGCGGCGGTAGAAGTCGATGTGCTCCTGCGTGAGCTCGTAGCGGACGCCGCACAGCTCGGCCGCCGAGCCGTCGACATCGCTCAGCAAGAAAAAGCGCAGGCCGCGCTCGTCACGCACACGGGCCAGCTCTCCCGGCACGAGCGGCGAGACGCCCACGAGGCGCGCGCCCAACTCCTCGAGCGCCGGCCGTGCCGCCTCGAGCGCCTCGAGCGCGGCGTCACAGAATGGGCACCAGCCGCCGCGGAAGAAGGCGAGCACGAGCGTGCCCTGCGCCAGCAGCTCCTCGCTCGAGACGATGCGACCATGATCGTCGGGCAGGGCCAAGTCCGGCAGGTGATCGCCGGCGGCAAGGCTGTGCTCGGCGAGCTGCAGCATGCGAAGGCGCTCCACCGTCTCGCGGATGATCCTGAGATCCTCCGCCGGGAGCGCCTTCGCGACCGCGGCGCGCCGCCGCTCAAGCTCGTTCTCGAGGCTCATGGGCCAACCTTACGGACCGCGGCGACCGTGGCCGTGATCCCCATCAGATCCTGACAGATGCGAGCATGTCGCGGCAATGCCCGCGATCGTCAGGCCGCATCGCGCAGCGGGGGATCGGCCGCCGGTGCCGGCGGGGCGCCCATGGCCTCGCTCGAGGCGCCGGTGATGAGCCGGGCACCGCGCTCGAAGGTGAGATAGCTCCAGAACCAGTTGACGCTGACGACGAGCCGGTTGCGCCAGCCGATAAGGAAATAGACGTGCGCCATCGCCCACAGGCTCCAGGCGATGAAGCCTTTCAGCCTGACCGGCCCGAGCTTGGCGACGGCGGCCTTCCGGCCGATCGTGGCGAGGCTGCCCATGTCGCGATAGCGGAAAGGACGCGGCGCCGCCTTGCCCCGGATGCGCGCATCGATCAGGCCGCCGACATAGGTGCCCATCTGCTTGGCCGCCGGCGCAACCCCCGGCACCGGCCGCCGCCCTCGCGCTGCACGAGCGCGGTGTCGCCGATCGCGAAGACGTTCGCATGGCCCGGCACCTCGAGGGTGGCCATGACCTTGATGCGCCCGGCCCGGTCGGCATCGACGCCGAGCCACTTGGCGGCAGGCGAGGCCATGACGCCGGCGCCCCAGACGATGGTGGCCGCACGCAGCCGCACGCCGTCGACGACGACGCCGTCCTCATCGCAGTGGCTCACGGGCTTGCCCAGGCGGACCTCCACGCCCAGCCGCTCGAGCGCCCGTTTCGCCTCGGCCGAGAGCGTCTCGGGAAAGGCGGCCAGGAGGCGAGGCCCGGCCTCCACGAGGACGACGCGCGCCTCGCGCGAATCGATGGTGCGGAAGTCGGTCACGAGCGCGTGGCGCGCGAGCTCGGCGATGGCACCGGCCATCTCGACGCCGGTGGGGCCGCCGCCGATCACGACGAAGGTGAGGAGGCGATCCCGCTCGACCGCGCTCTCGACGACCTCCGCCCGCTCGAAGGCGATCAGGACGCGCTGGCGAATGAGGGTCGCGTCGTCGATCTTCTTCAGCCCCGGCGCCACGCCTTCCCACTCGTCGCGACCGAAGTAGGAGTGCCGCGCACCCGTCGCGAGGACGAGGTAGTCGTAGGCGACGCGCCGCTGGTCATCGACGATCACCTCGCGGGCCTCGGCGTCGACGCCGGTGACGCGGCCGAGCTGGACACTCGTGTTCTTCTGGCCCCGCACGGTGGCGCGGATCGGCCAGGCGATGTCCGCCGGCGAGAGTGCCGCTGTCGCCACCTGATAGAGCAGCGGCTGGAAGAGATGGTAGTTGCGGCGGTCGATCAGGGTCACACGGGCCGGTGTGCCGGCCAGTCGCCTGGCACAGGCGAGACCGCCGAAGCCGACGCCGACGATGACGACATGCGGCCGCGCGGAGGGGCTCATGGGCATGGGCGGCTTCCTTCAAAGGGTGTTGAGGAACGGAGGCGTCAGGCGGCGAGGCTCGCCTCGAGCGGCGACGGGTTGCAGGGCGCGGCAAGGATCCCGAGCCCGGCGAAATGGCCGACGGCCGCTGCAGTATCGAAGGGCGCTCCCGCGGCGCCCGCCGCCTCGGCCGCTTCCGCGACCGGCCGGCCGGCCCGCAGCCAGCGCAGAAAGAGGAGCTCTGCCTGCCGCAGCTCGTGGAGCAGCACATGCCCTTGGCCGCCCGAGCCGAGGAGGACGTTGGTCCCGCCGGCAAGAACCAGGCGATCGATCGGCTGCGCCGAGACGAGCGCGCGCCAGGCTGCGAGGACGGGATAGGCCGAGCTGACCATTCTCCATCCCGGGTGCAGGTCGAGCCGCAGGCTCGCCAGCTGGGCCACGGTCAGCTGCCTCAACCTCGCTGCCGGCTGGCATGGAACGGCCGGCTCGAGGCGCACCTGGCGCAGCGCGAGCTCGAGCCTGGCGAGGTCGGTCGCCCATGGCGATGTCCGGACCCGCGCATGCATCGCGATGAAAAGAGGAAAGCGGCCCGCCAGCGCCTCGTCGCCGTCGGCCGATCCTTCGCGGCCGCGAAGATAGTCCTTCACCAGCGCTGCGAAGTCCCACGCACCGAGCAGCCGGCAGGTCGCCGGAAACATGTCCGTGAGCGCCCCCGCAAGGGCCGCGAGGACGCGGTCACGAGGATCGGCGATCCGCACGATCCAGCGCCCGTCCTCCGACGGCTGGTGCCAGGAGGCGGCACATCCGGTGTCTCGGCTGTCGATCGTCGTGGTGGCATCGTGCATCGCCCGATCTCCCCTCGCCCCTTCCCCGGCCGCTCGGGGCTGCCGGTGGGAACGAGGCTCAGGATGGGCGATCGGCCGCTCGGCCTGAAATATCGGCTCCCTATTCCTTCGATGCGCCGCGGCTATGCGCAGCGGCCAGCCGGGCTGCCAGCGCATCGAGAAAGCGCCGGGCGGCGTCCGGGTCGGGGACGGTGTAGTCCGCCGCGTCGGCCTCCTCGGCGGCACCGACGAAGAGGCTGATGCCGCGCCCGCGCAGGGCCGCAAAGGCGTCGCGGTCGGTCTCGTCGTCGCCCAGATAGAAGGGCACGACATCGGGGCCTTCGAGGTGCATCGCCTCGAGCAGCCAGAGCACCGCGCGCCCCTTGTCCCAGGGCATGGCCGGGCGCAGCTCGACGATCATCTTGCCGCCGGCGCGGCGCAGCTCCGGGTGGCCTGCGACGATACGGTCGGCCGTGGCCACGATGCGCTCGACCTCCGCCGGGTCGACCAGCCGGTAGTGAACGGCGATGGCAAAGCGCTTGTTCTCGATCAGGAGGCCCGCGATGCCGTCCAGCGCCGTCCGCAGCTCGGCCTCCGCCTCCTTGATGACGGGCTCGAGCCCCTCGCCGGCGCCGTGGCCGCCAAGCTCGCCCTCCGGCCCCTTGATGTCGAACCCGTGGGAGCCGGCGTAGGTGAGGTCGGGCAGGCCGACGAGGCGCTCGACATCGGCGCGTCCTCGTCCGCTGACGATCGCCACCGGGCAAAGCCCGGCGAGACGCGCAACGGTGGCTCGTGTCGCCGGTGGCATGACGGCCAGCGCGGGCCGATCGGCGATGGGCACGAGCGTGCCGTCATAGTCGAGAAAGACGACGACCCGCCGCCCCGCCGTGCGCGCCTCGATCTCGTCCAGACTTTCGAGGGCGTCCTTCGCCATGACTGCTCCTTGACTAGTGGATGCGGTTCCGCAACGTGGATCGGGCGGCACCGGAAGTGGAAAGGTCGAGATGGCCCATGGTGGCAGACTGACGACCCATGTGCTCGATGTAGCCCTGGGCCGGCCCGCGGCAGGCCTCGAGATCGAGCTTTTCCGGCTCGACCCCGAGCGTCGCCGGCTGGCACAGGCCCGGACCAACGCCGATGGCCGGGTCGACGGCCCGCTTCTGGCCGGCGACGCGCTGGAGCCCGGGCAGTACGAGCTGCTGTTCCATGCCGGCCCCTATCTGCTGTCGAGCGGGGCAGCGCTGCCAGATCCTCCCTTCCTCGACGTCGTGCCCATCCGGTTCGGCATCGCCGACACGACACAGCACTACCACGTGCCGCTGCTCCTTTCTCCCTATGGCTACACCACCTATCGGGGGAGCTGAGCCGTTGCGCGAATCCGTCCGGTTCCTGCTGGGCAACACCCCCCGCGAGCTGCGCGACATCGACCCGACCATGACGGTGCTCGAGTATCTGCGCCGGGTCGAGCATCGCATCGGCACCAAGGAGGGCTGCGCCGAGGGCGACTGCGGTGCCTGCACCGTCGTGGTGGCGAGGCCCGATGGCGACCGGCTGCGCCACGAGGCGATCAACGCCTGCATCCGCTTCCTGCCGACGCTCGACGGCTGCCAGCTGCTCACGGTCGAGGACCTGAAGGGGCCGGACGGCAGGCTGCATCCGGTGCAGCAGGCGATGGTGGACGCGAACGCCTCGCAATGCGGTTTCTGCACGCCGGGTTTTGTCATGGCGCTCTATGCGCTCTACCGGGGCGGAGGCGAGCCGGACGACGCCACCATCGACGACACGCTGGCCGGCAATCTCTGCCGCTGCACGGGCTACGGGCCGATCATCGACGCGGCCAGGGCCATGCACGGTACCGACGGCAACGACGCGCATCTGGCGGACCGCGAGGGCGAGGTGCTGGCCGCGCTGAAGGCCATGGACGACGGCAAGGGCTACGCCGTCGGCAGCGACGGCCGGCGCTTCATCGCCCCTCGCAGCGTCGACGAGCTCGCAGCCGTGCTGCTCGAGCACCCCGATGCGACCGTGCTGGGCGGCGCCACGGATGTCGGCCTGTGGGTGACGAAGCTGCATCGCCGGCTCGAGACGCTGATCTGGACCGGCAGGGTGGCGGAGCTGCAGCGGCTGGAGGAGACGCCGGAAGGCCTCGAGATCGGCGCTGCCGTCTCCTACACCGACGCGGTCGGCGCGCTCGCCCGGCTGGCACCGGATGCCGGCGAGCTGGTCCGCCGGCTGGGCTCGGTCCAGATCCGCAATGCCGGGACGATCGGCGGCAACATCGCCAACGGCTCGCCGATCGGCGACACGCCGCCGCTCCTGATAGCGCTGGGCGCCACGCTCGTCCTCCGCTGCGGCAGCGAGGAGCGGACCATGCCGCTCGAGGATTTTTTCATCGCCTACGGCAAGCAGGACCGCCGTCCGGGCGAATTCGTCCTGGGCGTGCGCGTGCCCCGGCCGAAGCCGGACCGCCTCGTGCGCTGCTACAAGATCAGCAAGCGGTTCGACCAGGACATCTCGGCGGTCTGCGCGGCCTTCTCGATCGCGGTAACGGACGGCCAGGTGGCCGATGCGAGGCTCGCCATGGGTGGCATGGCAGCGACGCCCAAGCGGGCGAAGGCAGCCGAGGCGGCGCTGGTGGGCAAGGCCTGGACCGAAGAGAGTGTGGAGGCGGCTGCGGCGGCGCTGGCCCAGGACTTCCAGCCGATCTCCGACATGCGGGCCTCGGCCGACTACCGGCTTCGGGTCGCGCAGAACCTGCTGAAAAAGTGCTTCCTCGAGACACGGGCGCCGGCCCGGGTCCTCCAGCCGCGCGAGCCCGCCCATGTCTGATCGGGTCAGGGGCGGAGTCCACGAGGCGCGGGTGCACGACAGCGCCGCCAAGCATGTTGCCGGCGAGGCGCTCTACATCGACGACCTGCCGAGCCCCGCGCGGACGCTCGAGATCTATGTCGCCTGGGCCGACCGCGCCCATGCGCGGCTCCTGCGGCTCGACCTCGAGGCGGTGCGCGCAGCGCCGGGTGTGGCCTGCGTGCTGGCGGCCGGCGACGTGCCGGGGGTCAACGATGTCAGCTCGGTGCACAAGGACGACGAGCCGGTCTTCGCCACCGACCGCGTGATGTTCTGGGGCCAGCCGCTCTTCGCCGTGGCGGCCGAGACGATCGACCAGGCGAGGCGCGCTGCCGGGCTCGCCGTGATCGCGTACGAAGACCTGCCGCCGCTCCTCGACGTCGACGAGGCACGCAAGCGCGGCGACCTCGTGACCGACGGGATGACGATGCGGCTGGGCGATGCGGCCCGCGGGCTCGCCGAGGCGCCACGCCGCCTCACCGGGCGCATCGACATCGGCGGCCAGGACCACTTTTATCTGGAGGGCCAGGCGGCGCTGGCGGTGCCGGGCGAGGACGGCGACGTCACGGTCTGGAGCTCGACCCAGCATCCGAGCGAGGTCCAGCACATGGTGGCCCACGTTCTGGGAAGGCCGGACAATGCCGTGACCGTCGAGGTGCGGCGCATGGGCGGCGGCTTCGGCGGCAAGGAGACCCAGGCCAACCTTTTTGCCTGCATCGCGGCCCTGGTGGCGACGAGCACGGGGCGGCCGGCCAAGTGCCGGCTCGACCGCGACGACGACATGATCATGACCGGCAAGCGCCACGATTTTCTCGTCGATTACGAGGTGGGGTTCGACGACGAGGGACTGATAAAGGCCGTGTCGATGGACTTCGCCGCGCGCTGCGGCTGGTCGGCCGATCTTTCCGGGCCCGTCACCGACCGGGCGCTTTTCCATGCCGACAACGGCTATTTCTATCCGGACGTCCGCCTCGTCTCCTATCCCTGCCGCACGAACACGGTCTCCAACACCGCGTTTCGCGGCTTCGGCGGGCCGCAGGGCATGGTGGCGGGCGAGCGGATGCTCGACGAGGTCGCCTTCGCGACCGGTCTCGACCCGCTCGAGGTGAGAAAGCGCAATCTCTACGGCAAGGGCGAGCGGAACATCACGCCCTACCATCAAGAGGTCGACGACAACATCCTCCCGGAGCTGATCGAGAGCCTGGAGAGGCGTGCCGACTATTGGGGCAGACGCGAGGCGATCCGAAGCTTCAACAGGTCGAGCCCGTGGCTCAAGCGGGGACTGGCGCTGACGCCGGTCAAGTTCGGCATCTCCTTCACCATGACCGCCTACAACCAGGCGGGTGCCCTGCTTCACGTCTACAAGGACGGGTCTGTCCATCTCAATCACGGCGGCACCGAGATGGGCCAGGGGCTCTTCGTCAAGGTGGCCCAGGTCGTGGCCGAGGAGCTGCAGGTCGACCTCGACAACATCAAGATCACGGCCACCAACACCGGCAAGGTGCCGAACACCTCGGCCACGGCCGCCTCCTCCGGCTCCGACATCAACGGCATGGCGGCCCAGGCGGCGGCACGGACGATCAAGGACCGACTAACCGCGTTCGCGGCCGAGCTGCATCAGGCGCAGGCCGAGGACGTCGTGTGGCTGCCGGGGCGCGTGCGCGTGGGCCAGAACGAGATCGCCTTTCCCGATCTCGTCCAGAAGGCCTATCTCGCCCGCATCCAGCTCTCGGCCACCGGCTTCTACAAGACGCCGGACATTCACTGGGACCGCGCCGCCGGCCGCGGCCGGCCTTTTTATTACTTTGCCTACGGTGCTGCCTGCTGCGAGGTCTTGGTCGACACGCTCACCGGCGAGTACAAGGTCGAGCGTGCCGACATCCTCCACGATGTGGGGCACTCCCTCAATCCGGCGGTCGATCGCGGCCAGATCGAGGGTGGGTTCATCCAGGGCATGGGGTGGCTCACCACCGAGGAGCTGTGGTGGGACGAGAAGGGCCGCCTGCGGACCCACGCCCCCTCCACCTACAAGATCCCGTGCTGCAGCGACCGGCCGAAAATCCTCAACATCGATCTCTGGGACGGCGCCAACCGGCATCCGACCATCTATCGCAGCAAGGCCGTGGGCGAGCCGCCGCTGATGCTCGCGATCTCGGTGCTGCACGCAATCTCAGACGCGGTCGCCAGCGTCGCCGATCACAGGGTCTGCCCCCGTCTCGACCCACCGGCCACACCCGAGCGCGTGCTCAAGGCAGTGGACAGGCTGCGCGCCGCCTCGTAGGCGTGGTTGTGTTGCAGCGCAATGCCGGCCGGCTTATGTCACAGGTGACACCAGAAGGTCGAAGCCATGGCCCAAGGCCCAAAGAGAACGTCTCGTGAGCGCATGCGCGCCTATCGGGACCGGCTGCGTGCCCAGGGACTGCGGCCGGTGACGTTTTGGTTGCCGGACACTTCCACGGCCGAGTTTCTGGAGCGAGCGGAGAAGGAAGCGCGTGCGGTCGCGGTCGCCGACGATGAGGCCGAGATCATGGCCTTCATCGAGAGCGTGCAGGATTGGCCGGCGGACGAGGAAGCATTCTGGACCACGCCTGCTGGCGGGGCAGAGGCGTCTTGAGGCGGGGCGACCTCGTTCTCGTGGCCGCTGGAGGGGGATATGGTGGAAAGCCGCGGCCTGCGGTGATCGTGCAGGCAGACAGCTATAGGGCCTCGGCTTCCCTTACGGTCTGCCTCCTGACAAGCAATGAGATCGAGACCGCGCCGACGCTGCGCCTCGCCGTCAAGCCGGACAATGACAACAACTTGGCCAAGCCCTCCTGGATCATGGTCGACAAGATCGCGACTGTGCCCAAGACGAAGATCGGCCAGCAGATCGGCAGGCTGACCGAGCGGACGATCGAGCAGCTCGATCGGAGTCTTCTGCTGTTTCTCGGCCTGACCGGCCGGCGCGCCGGCTGACGCCATGGCCGACGCGCTGACCACCGCCCTCGCCTGCCTCGACCGGGGCGAGCCAGCTGTCCTGGTCACCGTGAGCGATGTCTGGGGGTCGGCGCCGCGCGAGGCGGGTGCCAGCATGCTCGTCACGGCGGATGCGATCGCCGGCACGATCGGCGGCGGTCATCTCGAGTGGCGCGCGATCGAGGCGGCGCGTGGACTTCTCGTCTCCGACGATGCCGACGGCGAGCTGGCGCTGCCCCTCGGGCCGGCGCTCACCCAGTGCTGCGGCGGTCAGGTTCGGCTGAGGCTGCATCGCCTGACGGAGGCGGACCGGCCGGCGCTGGAGCAGGCCCAGGCCGAGCAGGGTGGTCGCGGCCCGTCTGCTGGCCCTCTTCGGCGCCGGCCATGTCGGACAGGCGGTCGTACGGGCGCTCGGGCCCCTGCCCTGTCGCATTCTCTGGATCGATGGCCGGCCCGACCTGCTGCCAGCCGAGCCCGCTGGGAATGTCACGCCGCGCGTCGAGGCAGAGCCGGTCGCAGCAGTGAGCGGCCTCCTGCCCGGCACGTTCGTGCTCGTCATGACGCACAGCCACCCGCTCGACCTCGACATCGTCGAGGCGGCGCTGCGCCGGGCCGATCTCGCCTGGGTCGGGCTGATCGGGTCCGACACCAAGCGCCGGCGCTTCGAGAGCCAGCTCCGCGCGCGGGGCGTCACCCAACCGATGATCGACCGGCTCGTCTGCCCGATCGGCATCGCCGGCATCGAAGGGAAGGAGCCCGCCGTGATTGCAGCCTCGGTGACAGCCCAGCTCCTGATCGCGTTCGAGGCGGCAGCGCGCCGCGACGGTTTGAGGAGCGTCGCCTGATGGATGCTCCGCGCCTGCGCCTTCAGGGCATCGTGAAGCGCTTCCCGAGCGTGGTCGCGAACGACGGCGTCGACCTCGTCATCGAGCCCGGCGAGATCCATGCGCTCCTGGGCGAGAACGGGGCCGGCAAGTCGACGCTGGTGAAGATGATCTACGGCGTCCTCAGGCCCGACGCCGGCACGATCGAGTGGGAAGGCCGCGAGGTCGAGATCGGCAGCCCGCACCTCGCCCGCAGGCTGGGCGTCGGCATGGTCTTCCAGCACTTCTCGCTGTTCGAGGCGATGTCGGTGCTGGAGAACGTGGCGCTGGGCATCGAGGATGTCGAAAGCCGCAGGACGCTGGCCAATCGCATCCGCGAGGTCAGCGAGGCCTATGGCCTGCCGCTCGACCCCGAGAAGCCCGTCTATGCGCTCTCGGTCGGCGAGCGCCAGCGCATCGAGATCGTGCGCTGCCTCCTGCAGAGTCCCCGCCTGCTGATCATGGACGAGCCGACCTCGGTGCTCACCCCGCAGGAGGTCGACCGGCTCTTCGAGACGTTGCGCACCCTCGCGGCCGAGGGCTGCTCGATCCTCTACATCAGCCACAAGCTCGAGGAGGTCCGTGCCCTCTGCTCCAAGGCGACGATCCTGCGCCACGGCAAGGTCGTGGCGAGCGTCGACCCGCGGGCCGAGACCGCGCGCGGCCTCGCCCAGATGATGATCGGCACGCAGCTCAAGCCGGTGAGCCGGGCCCAAGGGGGAGCTGCGACGGGCAAGGTGCGCCTGGCCGTCCAGGGCCTCAGCCTGGCGCCGGTCGAGGCGCACGGCATCCCGCTTCGCGAGGTCGCCTTCGAGGTCAGGGGCGGCGAGGTGTTCGGCATCGCCGGCGTCGCCGGCAACGGCCAGGGAGAGCTGATGGCGGCGCTGGCCGGCGAGGCGCTGGCATCGCAGCCCGAGACGATCCGCCTCGATGGCCGCCCGGTCGGCCGGCAGGGCCCGGCCACGCGCCGCGCCTTGGGCCTCTGCAGCGTGCCGGAGGAGCGGAACGGCCACGCGGCGGTGGGCACGCTCTCGCTCGCCGAGAACGCCCTTCTTTCCGGCTACGCGCGAAAGGCGCTGCTTGCTGCCGGGTTCGTCCGCAGCGGTGCGGTCACGGCGTTCGCCGCGGACATCATTCAACAGTTCGGCGTCAAGGCGGGGGGCGTCCAGGCCACGGCATCCAGCCTCTCGGGCGGCAACCTGCAGAAGTTCGTGGTCGGCCGCGAGGTGCTGCAGAACCCGGCCGTGCTGGTTGCAGCACAGCCGACCTGGGGCGTGGATGCCGGCGCCGCAGCAGCCATCCATCAGGCGATCCTCGATCTCGCGGCCGCGGGTGCTGCCGTTGTCATCGTCTCGCAGGACCTGGACGAGCTGCTGGCCATCACGGACCGGCTGGCGGTCATCAATGCCGGCCGGCTGTCGCGCACGCTCGCCACGAAGGACGCCACGATCGCCGAGATCGGTCTCCTGATGGGCGGCCTCCACGACATGTCCGCAGCCACACCGGAGGCGCTTCATGCTTAGGCTCGAGCGCCGGCCGGCGCCGTCGCGGGCGATGCTGTGGTCGACGCCGCTGCTCGCCGTGGCCCTCACCGTGCTCACCGGCGCCGTGCTCTTCATGGTGATGGGCTACAGCCCCGGCGCCGCGCTCTGGAGCTTCTTCATCTCGCCGCTCAGCACCAGCTACGGGCTGGCCGAGCTGGCGCTCAAGGCGACGCCCCTGATGCTGATCGGTGCCGGCCTCGCCGTCGGCTTCAGGGCCGGTGTGTGGAACATCGGCGCCGAGGGGCAGCTCGTGCTGGGGGCGCTGCTCGGCGGGACGCTGGGCGTGTGGTTCTACGACAGCGCGAGCCCGCTCCTGCTGCCGGCCATGTGCGTGCTCGGTGTCCTGGGCGGGATGCTCTGGGCCGCCATCCCGGCCTTCTTGAAGGTCCGCTGGGACGTCAACGAGATCCTGACCAGCCTGATGCTGACCTATGTGGCGCAGCTCCTGCTGAGCGCTCTCGTCTATGGCCCGCTCAAGGACCCCACGGCCTACAACTTCCCGCAGAGCCGCTTTTTCTCCGATGCCGGGACGTTGCCCATCCTGATCGAGGGCACGCGGCTGCATGTGGGCTTCATCGTGACACTCGTCATCGTGGGCGCTCTATGGGTGCTCATGTCGCGCACCATCTTCGGCTTCGAGATCAAGGTGCTGGGAGCGGCACCGCAGGCGGCGGCCTTCGCCGGCTTCAGCCGCAAGCGCATGATCTGGCTGTCGCTGCTGCTGAGCGGCGGCCTTTCCGGTCTCGCCGGCCTGTTCGAGGTGGCGGGCCCGATCGGCCAGCTCGTGCCCAACGTCTCGCCAGGCTACGGCTTCACGGCCATCATCGTGGCCTTCCTCGGCCGGCTGCATCCACTGGGCATCATCGGCGCCGCCTTCCTCATGGCCCTGTCCTTCATCGGCGGCGAGAACGCCCAGGTGCAGGTCGGCATGCCGCAGGCGGTGACGGGGGTCTTCCAGGGCCTGCTGCTGTTCTGGGTGCTGGCCTGCGACGTCCTCATCACCTACCGCATCATCGTCGGCGCACGCCCGACGATGGCCACCCAGCAGGGCTGAGACCTTGGACCAGATCAGTGCCAGCCTCCTCACCGTCGTCGCCGCCGCCACCCCCCTCCTGCTGGCAGCGCTGGGCGAGCTCGTCGTCGAGCGGGCGGGCGTGCTGAACCTCGGCATCGAGGGCATGATGCTGGGTGGTGCGGTGATCGGCTTCGCCACGACGCTGCTTACCGGCAGCGGCACGCTCGGCATCGCCGCGGCGGCGCTGGCCGGCGCCATCATGGCGCTGCTTTTCGCCGTGCTCACCCTGACGCTGCTGGCCAACCAGGTGGCGACCGGGCTTGCCCTCACCATCTTCGGGATCGGCCTCAGCGCGCTGGTCGGCGCCGGCTTCGTCGGGACACCGGTGCCGCGCCTGCCGCGCCTCGACATCCCGGGCCTGAGCGAGATCCCGCTCATCGGGCCTCTCGTCTTCGGCCAGGACGCGCTGGTCTATCTCTCCTGGGCGCTCACCGTCGCCATCGCCTTCTTTCTTGCGCGCACCCGTGCCGGGATGATCCTCCGCGCGGTCGGCGAGAACCACGAGGCGGCGCACGCCATCGGCTATCCCGTGATCCGCATCCGCTACATGGCCGTGATGTTCGGCGGTGCCATGAGCGGGCTCGCCGGTGCCTATCTCTCGCTCGCCTACACGCCCATGTGGGTCGAGCAGATGACGGCCGGACGCGGCTGGATCGCGCTGGCGCTCGTCGTCTTCGCCGCCTGGCGGCCCTGGCGGCTCGTGATCGGCGCCTATCTCTTCGGCGGGGTCACGATCCTGCAGCTCTTCGCCCAGACGACAGGAGCCATCCACGTCCCCGCCCAGGTCATGTCGATGCTGCCCTACCTCGCGACGATCCTTGTCCTCGTCCTGATCTCGGCCGGGCCCTGGAAGGGTCGCCTCAACGCGCCGGCCTGCCTCGGGCAGCCCTTCCGGCCGACGGTCTGACCGCCGGTCCGGAAGGACCGGGACGCCTCACTTGCCGGCGACGCCCCAGATCTCGAGATAGTGCTCCTTGTAGCCGCTGCTCGGGATGAAGGTGTTCTTGTCGCCGCCTTCGGAGTCGACATTGTCGTGCGTGACGAGGAAGGGCGGCTGGAGGAAGCCGCTCGGCGGCTGCTTGTGGAAGGCCCGGTTGAACTCGTCGATCGCCTGGTAGGCCTGGAGCTCGAAGGGCTCGGAGACGGTGACCGTCTGATAGGCGTCGCCCTCGCGGATGCGGTCATAGGCCGAGCGGTTGCCGTCGGCGCCGACCAGCTTGACCGAGTCCGGGTCCACGCCACCGGCACGAAGCGCAGGCACCGCGAAGTCGAAATCATTGTCGCCCACAGACGTCACGTAGAGCGGCAGACCAAAACGCTGGACCCAGCTCGTGGTCAGCGCCGGCATGCGCTCGGCCGCCTGCGAGGCCGGGAAGTTCACATAGTCCAGGACCTTGCAGCCGCTGCAGCTCTCGATGCGCTTGCGGGTGGCGTCGATTTGGTCTGGGCGATCGCATACTCGTTGTGGGTGATCACGACGACGCGGGCCTTGCCGTCCGAATCGGCGATGGCCCAGTCGGCCTCGGCCTGGCCGATCTCGACCGGATCCTGGCTGATGTTGACGAAGAGATGGAGATCGGGATGCGGCCCCGGGTCGGCCGCCGCATGCAGGCCGATGAAGACGACCCCCTTGGCCACGCCCGCCTCGATCGGCGCCTGGAGGCTGGCGGCATCGGCGCACATGGCCACACCATCCGGGTTGAGGGCGATGCCCTGGTTCATGCCCTCGACCCAGCCCGTGGGGCTGCCGTGGCCATCGATGACGGTGACGGTCCAGCCGATCTTCTCGGCCGCCTCCTTCATGTAGACGCCATAGAGACGGCAGATGTCGTTCTGCTCGTCGCCCGAGAGGTAGGCGATCTTCTTGCCCGGCTCCGGCTTGGGCGCCGAGGTGGGCCCGGTCCAGACATCCTGCGGGCCGGTGACCTTGGCGATCGTCGCCTTGGCCGCGGCCACCATGTCCTCGGCCCGCGCCGCGGATGGGCCAAGCGCCGTCGCGGCGGAGAGGCCCAAGGCCGTACCAAGGCACAGCCCGGTCAGAAGCTTGTGGCTCACCCTTTGTCTCCCTGATTGCGGGCTCCGTGCGGCGGGCGCGATGACGCCGCCATGGCCGGCCCCGTGCTTTCGGGCCATTGTGCAGTCTACTGGTCTGACAGGTCAATCGACTCCGATAGGGCCGCCCGGCGCCGACAGGCTTCCGCGATGCAGCGTGCCGCGATATGACTGACCCATGACCGGCACCGGACGCCGTCCGCCCGCCACCCTCAATCGGGGAAAGAGCTCGATGAGCCAACTCGTCCTCAGCCGCCGTGGGCTGCTCGGCGCGGCCGCAGCCTCGGGTGCCCTCTCGCTCGCTGGCCGAGACGCCAAAGCAGCCGACAAGCTCAAGGCCGCCTGGATCTATGTCGGCCCGATCGGCGACTACGGTTACAGCTACCAGCACAATCAAGGACGCCTGGCCGTCGACAAGGCGATGGGTGACCAGGTGACGACGAGCTTCGTCGAGAAGGTGCCGGAAGGTCCCGACGCCGAGCGCGTGCTGCGTCAGCTGGCGACGAGCGGCAACGAGCTCATCTTCGCCACCTCGTTCGGCTTCATGGATTCGGTGATCCGCGTCGCAAGGCAGTTCCCGAAGATAAAGTTCGAGCACGCCACGGGCTACAAGCAGGCGAAGAACGTCAGCATCTACAATGCCCGCTTCTACGAGGGCCGCGCCGTCATCGGCAACATGGCCGGCCACATCACCAAGTCCGGAACGGTGGGCTACATCGTCTCCTTCCCGATCCCCGAGGTCGTGATGGGCGTCAACAGCTTCATCCTCGCGGCCCAGAAGGTGCGCCCCGACATCAAGGTGAAGCTGGTCTGGGTCAACAGCTGGTACGACCCGGGCAAGGAGGCGGACGCGGCCAAGGTGCTGATCGACCAGGGGGCGGACGTGATCGCCCAGCACACCAACTCGCCGGCGGCGCTGCAGGTGGCGCAGGAGCGTGGCGTGGTGGGCTTCGGCCAGTCCTCCGATATGCACAAGTTCGCGCCCGAGGCCCAGCTCACCGCCATCGTCGACGACTGGGCGCCCTATTACTTGCAGCGCTGCAAGGACGCGCTCGCGGGCACCTGGAAGTCCGAGAACATCTGGTGGGGCCTCAAGCAGGGGATGGTCGAGATCGCCCCCTACGGCCCCAAGGTGACACCCGAGGTCGCGGCCTCGGCGGACAAGGTCAAGGCCGACATCATCGCCGGCACGCTCCATCCCTTCACCGGCCCGATCAAGGACCAGAAGGGCAACCTTCAGGTGCCGGCAGGCCAGCACGCGACGGACGAGCAGATGCTCAAGATGGACTGGTGGGTGCCGGGGGTCGAGGGCCAGCTCAGCTAGGGCGCCGATCGGGCCCGGCAGGGCGAGCGCCGCGGGCCCCCGCCGCGCTCGCTGGACTGGGCCGGCGGGCGCTCTATTCTGCTCCTCCTGATCGGCTCGTGCGGCCAAGGAAGCGGTGGAGGGCGGATGATGACGGCGCGTCTGGTCATAGGGTTCCTCGCCGGGTTCCTGTCGGTGCCCATCTTCCAGCAGGGGCTCTTGGCCCTGTTGCATGCCGCGGGCGTCGTCCCCAGCCCGGCCTGGCCCATGGAGCCCACTGGGCCCTTCGGTGTGCCCAAGACCCTCGACTACGCGTTCTGGGGCGGCGTCTGGGGCATGGTCTATGCGCTGATCGAGCCCCGCCTCGTGCCGCGCCTCGGCGTCTGGCTCTCCGGGCTTCTGTTCGGCGCGATCGGGCCGGTGCTGGTGCTTCTCTTCGTCGTGATCCCGCTCAAGGGCGGGCCGATGGGTGGCGGCTTTCCTTTTCCCGTTCTCCTCCTCATCGTCGTCGTGCACGCGGTCTTCGGCCTCGGCACGGCGTTCTTCTTCTGGCTCGGCAGCCGCATGGGCGGGGCCCGCGCGACGGCGGCTCCATGAGCCGCTGAGGCGGCATTGGCGCGCTCTGCGAGCGCCCGCGAGCGGCCCTGGGCCACGGGTTCCGGCGGGCCCGCCGCCGGTCTGCTCATCCTTCTCGGTGCGGCCTGCGCCTGGGTCGGTCCGGCCGCCGCCGGCGAGGAGCGCGCGGGCCTTCTGACGCTGGCACTGGCCAGCCCCGCGCAGCTCGACCTCCCCATCGAGGTCCGGCATGTGGCGCCGACGGAGCAGCGCAGGCTCGTGACGTCGGCCGTGGTGCGGGATGGGCCGACGGTGGAGGCGCGGATCCTGGGCCTCCTCCCGGTTGGCGCCGTCGTCGACGTCGACGCCCGCACGGCCGATGCCCTCTTTCTCCATGTGAGGCCGGCGGACCGGGCCGTACCGGCGGGCTGGATCTGGGCACCGCTCGTGGGCCAGGCCGGCTTCCTCCACGGCGCCGACGAGGAGCCGGCCAAGGCGCCCAACTCCGCGCCCGCGGATGACGCCCCGCCCCGCATGGCCGGCGACCTCAAGCGCTACCGCCAGCATTTCCATGCCGTCCTCGCCAGCCGCGGCCTCGACCCGCTGGGCCGGGACAGCGCCGCGGCGATCGGTGCCTTCCGCGATCTCGTGCGGCGGGTGCGCGAGAGCTATGTGCGCCCGATCGATGTCACCGCGTTCATCGACGCGGCGATCAAGGGGCTCGACGTGCCGCCGCCACCGCCCGGCGAGGTGGCGGGCTCGCCCAGGGAGCTGATGCTCGCATCGGTGCGGACGGCGCTGGCCGGGCTCGACGGCCAGTCGACGATCGTGACGTCCGAGGCGCTGGAGACGATCGAGGCGCCGGTTCCGCCCGACGACAGCAAGGACGCGCAGACCCCCGCGGAGAGCGAGCCGGACAACGACGGCACGCAGGACATGGTCCTGATGCAGCTCCACTTCTTCCGCGCCGGGGTCGCGGCCGAGGCACGGGACATTATCGAGCGCCGGCTGGCGCTGGCAGAGAGCCACGGGCACGCCATCCATGCCATCATCGTCGATCTCCGCGGCAATCCGGGCGGCCGCCTCAAGGAGGCGCTCGACTTCGTCGACCTCTTCATCGACGGGGGCGAGCTGGGCCGCATCGTGACCGACCGGCCCGGCCGCTACGAGCGCCTCAGCCTCACCGCAGGGGAGCTCCTCGCGGGCGTGCCGATGCTCGTGCTGGTCGACGGCAGCACGGACGCCGTGGCGGAGCTCGCCGCCGGCGCCCTGCAGCTCTCCGGACGCGCCCTGCTCGTGGGCCAGGCGACGGGCGGCATGGCCACCGTCCAGACCGTCTCGGGCCTGGTCGGCGGCGGCGCCCTCAGCCTGACCACGGGCGAGCTCACGCTCGCCGGCGGCCGGCGCTTCGCCTGCGTCGGGCTGACGCCGGACATCCGCACGGGGCGCGCCGGCATTCCCCTCGGCGCGCTCGGCGACAGAAGCGCCGGATGCGCCGATGCCGCCTCGCTCCTGTTCCCCGAGCGGCGGAGCTGCCCCGTTCCGGGGGCCTCCATGCGGGACGATCCCTTCCGCTGCGCGATGCGGGCCCTTGCCACCTTCGTGCTGGCCCCGCCGGACCACTGATCGGCAAGGCCGCTCCGGCGCTCGCCCGGCGGCCTGGGTCCTGATAAAAGGGATGGGCGCCAAAAGGCCGAGGGCGGCTCGGCCGAGCGCCGGACCCGGGCGATCCGCATGCCCCGCATCCTGGCAGGAACCTGTCGCCGCGACAGGCGGGAGCGCCTGCAGCGCTACAGAAGCGCTGCAGGGCACACCACCTCGTCCATCGAGCGGTGGCGAGCGTGGGCATGAGCCATCCTTCGATCCCACCCAACAGTCCGCCGAGTCAACAAAGGAGCAAAGATGCCGACGATCACGACCAAGGACGGGACGACGATCTACTACAAGGACTGGGGCACGGGTCAGCCCGTGGTCTTCAGCCATGGCTGGCCGCTGAGCGCCGATGCCTTCGAGGACCAGATGTTTTTTCTGGCCTCCAAGGGCTATCGCTGCATCGCCCACGACCGCCGCGGGCACGGCCGCTCGAGCCAGCCCTGGCAGGGCAACGACCTCGACACCTACGCCGACGACCTGGCCGAGCTGACGAAGGCGCTCGACCTCGAGGACGCGGTCCATGTGGGCCATTCGACCGGCGGCGGCGAGGTTGCCCGCTACATCGGCCGGCACGGCACGAGCCGCGTCGCCAAGGCGGTGCTGATCGGCGCCATCCCGCCGCTGATGCTCAAGACCGCGGCCAATCCGGGCGGGCTGCCGATCGACGTGTTCGACGGGCTCCGCAAGAGCGTGCAGGCCGACCGCTCGCAGTTCTGGACCGACCTCAGCCTGCCCTTCTACGGCTACAACCGGCCGGGCGCCAAGGTCTCGGAAGGCGTGCGCCAGTCCTTCTGGCTGCAGGGCATGATGGCCGGTTTCCCCGCCTCCTATTTCTGCATCAAGGCCTTCTCCGAGACGGATCTGACCGAGGACCTCAAGAAGATCGACGTGCCCACCCTGATCCTGCACGGCGACGAC
The DNA here is from genome assembly GCA_963735065.1 of uncultured Alphaproteobacteria bacterium. Taxonomy (GTDB): domain Bacteria; phylum Pseudomonadota; class Alphaproteobacteria; order Geminicoccales; family Geminicoccaceae; genus CAVTJL01. Next base: position 1,524,361 of record CAVTJL010000004.1, read on the forward strand.
GACCAGATCGTGCCGATCGGCGCCTCGGCCATGCTGTCGTCGAAGCTCGTCAAGGACGCGCAGCTCAAGGTCTATGAGGGCGCCCCGCACGGCATGTGCACGACGCTGAAGGACCGGGTGAACGAGGACCTGCTGGCCTTCATCAAAGGCTGAGCGGCGCGGCTGGAACGTTCGCTCCGACAGAGCCGTTTCTCTCGCGCTGCCGGAATGCCGCTCGCGGCCCAGCACGCGGGAGAGATCGGGCGACCCCCCAGCCATCGACAGGGCTAAGCGTCGGCAGGCCCGGCAGGCCTTCCGACGCTTCAGCAAGGGCATGAGGAGAAAAGGATCATGACTGCCAGCGAGGCCAAGGGGCGGCGCATGGCGCCGCTCGCGACGCCCACCGGTCTTGGCGCCAACGCCGCCAAGGACGTGGCCGCAGCGCTCAACACGCTGCTCGCCGACATCTTTGCGCTTTACCTGAAGACCAAGAACTTCCATTGGCACGTGTCCGGGCCGCACTTCCGCGACTATCACCTGATGCTGGACGAGCAGGGTGCCGAGCTGCTGGCCATGACCGATGATGCGGCCGAGCGGGTGCGCAAGCTGGGCCAGACGACGCTGCGCTCGATCGGCCAGATCGCCAGGCTGCAGCGCGTCGCCGACAACGATGCGGACTTCGTCTCGGCCGAGGACATGCTGGCCGAGCTGCGCGAGGACAACATGGCGCTGGCCGCGCGCATGCGCGAGACGCACGATGTGTGCGACGAGCATGGCGACGTCGCGACCGCGAGCCTGCTCGAGAACTGGATCGACCAGACCGAGAAGCGCATCTGGTTCCTGTTCGAGGCCGGCCGCCGATAGCCCAGACATACGGGGCCGGGCCCATGTGTCCGGCCCACTCCCGGCCTCCCCTCACCACGAGCTTTCGGGCTGCAAGCTCTCGTGAGAGGTCTCGGGGCGTCACGAATGTTCTAGGATAATACACCTTTTCTCGGACCGTTGTCAAGCGTCCGTCAGGGACGAGGCGGGGGCGGCGCGCAGCCGTGGCCCGCCGGGCCGCTCGACGATGTGCAGGGTGCGGTCCCAGAAGGTCTCGAGCACCGAGTCGCGGCCGAGACGGATCAGCGCCACGCCCGCCAGCTCCCGCTCGATGAACGCAAGCGCCATGCGCTGGTGACGGTCCTCGAGCGCGCTCGTCGCGTTGTCGGCGACGATCCAGCGTGGCGCGTGCAGCAGGAGCCGGCCGATCGCGATCCGCTGCTGCTCGTCGAGGGGGAGCTGGCGGTCCCAGTGCTCGACCCGATCGAGCGAGGCGATGAGGTGGGTCAGGTCCACACGCTCCAGCGCGTCCTCGAGGCTCGCCTCGTCGAAGCGCCCGGGCGGATCGGGGTAGGCCAAAGCCGCGCGTAGCGTGCCGATCGGCAAATAGGGCCGCTGGGGCAGGAAGGTCATGGCCTGGCGCGGCGGCAGGCGCAGCGTCCCCTCCCCCCAGGGCCACATGCCGGCCAATGCCCGAAAGAGGGCACTCCGGCCGGGCTGCGTGCTGGCGAGCAGCTGGACCCGGCCGCCGGGACCGATCACGACACGGCCCTCCTCGACCGTCACCGCGGCGTCGGGGAGCGCCAGCTCGAGACCGTCCAGCGCCACCTCGTCCGTCTCCCCCTCGATGACCGTGATCCGGCCCGTGTCCTGCCCGATCGTGTCGACGATCTCGAGCGCGTCGCGGAAGGCGACCACCCGCACGAGGTTCGCCCGCCAGTCGGCGATCTGCGGCAGGTTGTCGATGAACCAGCGCAAGGAGGACTGGACCTGGTTGAAGGCGCCTACGACCATCATCAGCGTGCCGAAGGTCATCTGGCCCGAGAAATAGCCGGGGGCCGCCACCACGATCGGCACGACGAGCCCGAGCCAGCCATAGCCCGAGGTGATCCAGGTGAGGCGGGCGAGGCCGCCGGCGAGGCTGCTCATCATCGAGACCACGGCCTCGACCGGCTCGTCGAGCAGGCGACGCTCGTCCGCCACGCCGTCGTGCAGCACGATGCCGTCCGCCTGATCGTTGACCCGCACCAGGGCCACGCGCAGGTCCGCCTCCCGGGCATAGCGCTCGGCATTGAGGGGCACGAGCGGGCGTCCCACCCGCCAGGCGAGCAGCGAGCCGCCCAGCGAGTAGACGAGCGCGCACCACAGCATGTAGCCCGGCACCGCGAAGGGCCCGTGGCCGAGATCGAAGGTGACCTGGTCCGAGAGGACCCAGAGCACGCCCGCAAAGCTGATGAGCAGCAGCGAGGACTGGACGAGGCCCACCGCGAGCGTGGTCGTGAGCAGGGAGAGCTGCTGGGCGTCCTGCTGGATGCGCTGGTCCGGGTTGACCCCGATCTCGCCCGCAAAGGCCAGGAGATAGACGCGCTTGCGCATCAGCCACTGGTCGAGCAGGTCGTGGGTCAGCCACTGGCGCCACCGCACATTGAGCATCGCCTGGAGCCAGGTCTGGCCCACGACCAGCGCCAGCAGCACACCCGCGATGCCGGCAAAGACCACGAGCTGCCACAGGAAGGCCTCGACCTGCCGCTGCTCGATCGCCTCGTAGAAGCTGCGCTGCCAGCGGTTGAGGAAGATCTGCCCCACCGTGTTGCCGGCGATGACCGCGACCACGCCCACGGCCAGCAGCAGCACCACCCGCCGGCGCGGCGAGCGCGCCAGCGCCCGCAGCAGCACGGCCAGCTGCGCCATCGGGCCATCGGCAGGCGCCGGCGCCCGCAATGGCTGCGCCATCGTCTGATCGCTCATCTGCGCCACCCCGATCTCGGCCGTCCCCTGCACCGGAACGATGCAGGCCGCCGCGGCCGCCGACAAGGAGGAGCATCGAGACGCCAGCACAAAGGGGCCGCCGCAACCGCGCCAGCCGGATCTCGTGTTTTGTTTTTTTGTCGGTTAGGGGCCGAGGGGCTTGCGGCCCGCGATCCTTCTCGGGTCGTCGGGCTCGGGCGGCTCGCCCAGCTCGACCAGGCGCTTCTCGATGCGCGCGATGATCCACTCCGCCAAAGCCGGGTTCGCCCGGGCCATGGCGGCGAGGGGTGACAAAGAACCGGCGGAGGCGGGATCGCCAGCATCGCCGACGGGAATTTCTTCGGTTGTCGCGACCGGCTCCTCGATGGGAGCCTCGGCCGCTGCCGGCTCGAGCTCGGCCCTGACAAGAACAGCCTCGCCCACCTGAGCCGGCAGAAAGTCGACGAGGCGGTTGATGGCCTCCTGCGCCGGGCCCAGCGGATGCTGGCCGTAGCCCTGCATCGTCTCGGGCGAGGAGCCGGCGGGCGAAGGCGTGTCGTGACGCTCGTAGGGCTGGCGCACGTTCTCGAAGCGCTCGACCACGAGCTTGACGAGGTGCCTAACCGGATGCCGGGCCCGGTTCGCCTGGTAGACGACGAAGAGCATGGCCCTCCGGTCGCCGACATCGATGAGGCTCGAGAGCTCCAGCCATGCCGTCTCGAACAGGCGGGCCTGCCGCTCGGGCAGAGGAAGGTCGCGGACGGCGGCGTACTGCTCGACCAGGCGGGAGAGGTCCTGGTCACTGACAAAAGCCTCGATGTCTTCCTCGGTTGCCGTGTCGAGCCTTTTGATCTCGGCCGGGGAGAGACCGGCGGCGAGACGTCGGGCGAGCCGGCACTGGCGGGTACCGGGCATCTTGATGGGGGAACGGGTGAGCACGCGAGGCATGTGAGACTATCTATCGGACTATATGCCTTTAGTCAACCTAAAATTGAGCGGCAACGCAACATATCGCCTGAGTGGACAAGGGGTGGCGGGAGCGAGCTCGCCGCGATAAGGCCGAGACCGGAAGAAGAGTCGGGGAGGACGAAGGATGAGCGCACGGCGTTTCGAGGGCAGCCGGGTGGTCGTGACCGGCGCCGGCTCCGGCATCGGCCGGGCCGTAGCAAAAGGCTTCGCCGGCGAGGGGGCGCGTGTGCTGGCGGCCGATCTGAGCGACGCGAAAGCAAGGGAGACCGTGGCGTCGATCCTGGCGGCGGGTGGCGAGGCGGAGCCCTGTGCCGTCGACGTGGCCGATGCGGCGAGCGTGGAGGCGATGATCGCGTGCGCGGGCGAGCGGCTGGACGTGCTGGTGTGCGCCGCCGGGCTTTTTGCCGCCGGCACGGCCGAGACGGTGAGCCTCGAGACCTGGCAGCGCGTGCTCGCCGTCAACATGACCGGCACGTTTCTCAGTGCGCGCGCCGCTATTCCGCTGATGCGCCGGGGCGGTGGCGGCAGCATCGTCACCATCGCCTCCTCCACCGGCGCGCACGACGCCCTGCCCGGGGCGGTGGCCTATGTGGCCTCGAAGGGCGGTGTGACCATGCTGACGAAGGCGCTGGCCGTCGATCACGCGGCCGAGGGCATCCGGGTCAACGCCATCGCCCCGGGGCCGACCGACACGCCGATGCTGCGCGGCCTGATGAGCGAGGAAGAGCGGGAGGCGTTCGGGCGCACGCTGCCGATCGGGCGGCTGGGCAAGCCGGAGGAGATCGCGGCGGCTGTTCTTTTCCTGGCGAGCGCGGAGGCGGGGTTCATCACTGGGGCGGTGCTGGCGGCGGATGGCGGGCAGACGGCGTTGGTGTGAGGGAGGATGAAGGACGCTACAGGCAACTGGGGTCGTACACCCCTGCCCTTTGTCCGCTACTTGGCTTTGATGTCCGCTGGCGGCATAGGTGTGGAGCGGCAAGGGTCAATTGTGTTGAGTGTCACCGTTATCGCGTAACTGCCACCACGTGGCTCTGAGGATCTGCTCCATGAGGTTCTACCGGAGGAGATCACGGGGTAGCGGCCGGTCGCATTACCCGACGATGCTGGACACTTCTTTGGCTCGGCCGCTGGTTCGCTGTGAGGATCGCCTTTTCAGTGCAGCGCTGCGAGTCCATGAATTCCATATGATCCGCGATATAGGCTCCGAAAGCCTTGGCGTCGGACGAGGACGGCATGGGTGTATCGTGGGTCAGCGGCAGAAAGCCCGTGAGCGCGAGACGGTACAGTGGGGCCGCATACTCGAAAACAGTTCGACCAGAGACTGGGAGTACGAGATCGGCGCGCTCCACGGGGTTACCATGCAAGAAATTGTTCCGGCAATCATAGAGCGCCTGATATAGCCAAGATGCCAACGTCCGCCTTACCTTCGTCCTGCCGCCGGTGTCATAGACGCAATCCGCGGTCGCTTGAAGAATCCATGGCGTCTTCTCAATTAGTTCGAAGACCTTGTCCCGGTTCGCCTGACCATTGCCTCCAGGATGGACGAGGATCTCGAAAGCGCTGACCCACAATGAAACTAGGCGCCCGACGTCGTAGAAAGTCGTGTCTGTCGCCGCGGGGAGCAGCGACGCGTGATAAGCCATGTTGAGGGATCGGAAGAGCGCAATGTCAGGCCAGTCTGGTTCGGGCGCCTGATAGCGCCGCTGCCAACAGCCGAGAAGCGCGGCGACGAGCGGCTGATCCAGGTCGCGAGCATCAAGGGTCGTGCGGAACAGCGTTGGGGAGGATTGGCCCTTGAACATGGCGACTTCATGCATGCCGAGCATAGCCAGCGTGCTGCCGATGACACCCTCAAAATCCTTGTCGAGCATCCAGGGGTAGATGGCGAACGCTTCGCCAAATATTACACGGTGGCCGCGCGGGTGGCTAAGCTCCAAGGCACGATTGTGGGCGACGGCCGAGATAGCAATCAGGTCACGGAAGCTAGCGAGCGTCGTGACCTCGAGGAACACTGGCGGTGCGTCCGCACGCACCAGAAGCACGGTAGGCTCGAACTTCGCGCCGAAATTATCAGAGAAGCGGCCGAGGAACTGCCGAAATGTCGGGTGAGTGCGTTTCAGTGCGGTGACGCGTGGATCATGCGCGGGTGCGAGCACGGTGATGTCGCAGCCGATAGGGGCGAGCAGCGGAATGTTCGGCAGAACGAAGATCGGCTTCCAGTCATCCGCCATGGGAATTGCGGTGACAGTGCATTCGGCTACGTGTGGAGCGGGCGGGGCATTGGCCTAGCGGCATTCACCCCGGGTCGATGCCCGAGGATGACAAAAAAGCGAGAGCCCGCCCTGCGACGCATGGCGGAAGTCTGACGCGGCCCCCTCAGCCCACGTTCTTCATCTCGATGCGGATGCCGTGCACCGTCGTGTCGGATTCGTTCAGCACGCGGCCGGGAGGCTGGGGGGCCATGTTGACGACGAGGCAGCCTTGGCCGTCCCAGGCCTGGAGCGCCTTCATCACGTCGCGGTGGGGCGGGAGGCGCCGGCCGTCGGGCGTGATGTCGACGATCGGCGGTGCCAGCTGGTCGAAGACAAAGACAGAGGGCCAGCGGTGGTGATGCACCGGCTCCTCGTCCTTGGGCTCGAGCGTGACCTCGAGCACGCGGACCCGGTCGTTCTCGAAGAGGACCTTGTGATGCTTCGGCGCCGCCTTGACGGCATCGAGCTCGGGGTCCCAGGTCGACGGGTTCGACAGATCGGTGTCGCCAGCCATTGCGCGCGCCCCCTTTTTGTATCGGTCCCAAGCAGGGACCCGTCAGGGTAGCAAAGATCGGGGCCGCGGTCTCGCACAAGCTCGAGAGCGACCGCGGCGCGACCTCGCTACGCGGCGCCCAGACGTGCGGGAAGCCGGCCGGATCGTGAGCGGTGGGGGCAGGCTCGCGCCGGAGCGTGCCCGGAGCCTCAGGGCTGCTTGGGCTCCGAGACGCAATCGAACGTCGTGACGAAGAACGTGCCCGTCCTGCTGGCGGCGCTGTTCGAGACGAGGCTCGCCGTCTTGTCGAGCTTGCCGCAATAGCTCTTCGCGCGCGACGAGATGTCGGCCACCGTGGCCGCGCTCGAGTCCCAGCTGTAGCTCACCTGGGTGTCGGTGGCCGTCAGCACCCTCGGCGACGCCGCACCGCATCCCGCAAGCGCCAGGATCGTGCAGCCCAGCGCCGCTCGTCTCATCAGCATGCCCGTCTCTTTCCCCGCAACGATGCTCTTGTCGCCGGAACCTCCAGCGCGACCGCGATCACGGCCGCATGCTTTCTACGCAGGTCCGGGCGGCCCTTCAATCAGCGATGGCCCTGGGCCGCCATATCTCGCGATCATGGATCATGCCGGGCCGGCTCTGCCGGAAGTCCGCCTGCCCCTCGTCAGGCGCCGGCGCCTTCGGGCTCGGTGAGAGAGGGCGCCCCCTCCATGCCGGCGGCGCTGAGCACGAGGCTTTCGAGGGTTCTGATGCGGTCGCGCTCGTGGCGGGTGGTCAGCGCGGCGTCGGCCAGGGCGGCGCTGCGGCGGGCGAGGTCGGCGATGGCGGGGTGCCAGGACGGGTCGGCCAGGGCCGCCAGCCGCTGGAGGGTCTGCTGGACGGCGCCCGCGACCGAGAGGTTGCCAGCGCCGTGGCGGGCGATCGGCAGGAGGCCCGCTTCCAGAAGCTCGCCCGGCGCCATGTGCGCCACCTGGACCCTGCCCTCGAGATAGAAGCGTGCCGGCCAGCTGTCGGGGGGCAGGCGCGCGGCGGTGGCGAAGATGTCGCCCAGATGGCTCAGGCAGTCGAGCGCGGTGACGGGGTCGTTGATGCCGGGCGAGAGGGCCTTGGCCGCCACCTGGGCCAGGACCTCGATGCCGATGCGCGGGTCGCGGGTCGCGTCGCGCTCCGAGGATACGACGACGGCGGCACGCAGCCGTCGCTCGACCACGGCCCGATTGTCGTCGGTGAGGCCCGAGACCTGGGCCATCGGCTGCAGCGCCGAGGCGAAGTCGCCGGGGCCGACGAGAACGTCGATCCACACGCCCTGATCCAGTGCCAGATCGCACACCGAGGATACGTCGACGTCGAGCACGAAGCCCGGGCCCTCGGGCCAGATCGGCGCGCCGTCGCCCGGGGCCGACCCCGGCTCGGCGCTGAGCGGCGGCGGCCGGGCGGCCTCGAGATAGCGGTCCAGCGCGTGGCGCGTGGTGTTGTGCAGCCGCTCGATCAGCCGGTTGAGCTTGAGCAGGTCGGTGACGTGGGTGATGAGCGCCACGAGCCAGCGGATGAGGAGGAGGGCCGCGGCGATGCCGAGGAGGAAGATGATCGCGCGGCGCCCGCGATCGAGGTTCTGCAGGCCGGTGACGAGGAGCGCGCTGACGCCGAAGACGAAGACCGCGACGAAGGTGCCGAGCGCGGTCTGCACCTTGCGGTCGGCCATCAGCTCGGGCACGGCGCGGGGCGAGCCCTGCGAGCCCACCATGTTGAGCACGAGCATGATGACCGAGAGCGCCACCGTCGTGATGGTGAGGGCACTGCCCGCGACGAGGCTGAGCAGCGAGCGCAGCGCATCGACCTCGGGGGCCGGCAGGCTCTGGAGCCAGCCGTCGGGCACGCCCATCCACGCGATGAGGGCGACGATGCCGGCTGCGACGATGCTGAAGAGGGTCGGCCGCAGCCAGAGACTGCCGCGGATCGCCACGGCGGTCCGCACCGCGAGGCCGCGCACCCAGGTGATCGGCGCCCGCAGCAGACGCTCGATGTCGGCCCGCGTCACGCGGGCGCCGGGCGCGATGGTGTGGTGGATCGGGCTGGCACGGGCCTTGTCCTCGACAGGGGCTCAGGACGTCTCCCTATCATCGCCGGCTCCTGCGCAGAAGGGCGTGCCGCCCCGTAGTGGCGGCGGTCATGGTGCTGCCGGGCGCGGTCCTCTATGGGAGGACGGCCGTCCGCTACCGGGAGGAGACCATGCAGCACCCCTTTCAGCTCAAGAGGCTCCTGATCGCGCTGGCCCTGACGCTGCTGCTGGCGCCGGCCGCCAAGGCCGCCTCGACGGTGCTGCAGGCCCAGCATCTGCCGAGCCGGCTCCTGGGCCGTGCCATCGACTACAATGTCTACCTGCCGGACGGCTACGACAGCGATCCGGCCCGCCGCTATCCCGTCCTCTATCTCCTGCCCGGCACCGACAGCGTGCCCGACGACTGGCTCCACCTGGCGCATCTGCAGGCGCTGGCGGACCGGATGATCGCCCGAGGCCTGGTCACCCCACTGATCATCGTGATGCCCAACGCGGGCAACAGCTGGTACGTCGACAACCCCGATCCGGGCGGCGACGGGCCGGTTGCCACCGCCTATCTGACCGAGCTCATCCCGGGCATCGAGGCCCGCTACCGGGCGCAGGGCCGGCGCGACGGGCGGGCCATCGCCGGGCTCTCGATGGGCGGCTTCGGGGCGGTCCATCTGGGCTTCCTCAGGCCCGACCTCTTCGCCGCGATCGCCAGCATGAGCGGCGCCATCTATCTCGAGAACCAGCCGCTGACGCGTGAGAACATCGAGGAGCTGCACGGCGCCTTCGGCCGCCCCTTCAGCCGCGAGCGCCTCGAAGAGGTGAACCTCTTCACCCGCATCCCCGGCCTCGCCAAGGCGGCGCAGCGGCCGGCGATCTATCTCGCGAGCGGCAATGCCGACTACTACGCCTACGACGTCAATGCGGCGCTCTTCTATGTGGCGCTGCGCGGCTCCGGCATCCCGGCGACGATGCACATCGCCCCGGGCGGCCACGACTGGGCCTTCTGGTCGTCCGAGCTGCCGCGCGTGCTGCGCTTCGTCAGCCGGGCCTTCGCGGGCAAGGCCAACACGCGGGATCCCCTGATCGACACCGTCGCCGACGAGGCCTGCCCACCCTGAGGCGGCCCCGCCCCGGCCTCAGCCCTCCCCGCTCGCGGCCGCGGGCGGCGTCGCCGGCTGCTGCTGCGTGATGCAGTGGATGCCGCCGCCGCCATGGATGAGGTCGGTGACCTCGAGCTGGGTGACCTCGCGGCCGGGAAAGGCCTGACCGACGGCGCGGTAGGCGGCCTTGTCGGCGGCGTCGGCGAAGCCCGGCATCACGATGCCGCCGTTGGCGATGTAGAAGTTGATGTAGGAGAGCGTGAGGCGGCTGCCGTCGTCGCGCTTCCTTGCCCTGGGCTGGAGGATCGGCAGCACCTCGAGCTGGCGCCCCCTGGCGTCGCTGACGGCCCGCAGCAGCTCGAGGTTGGCGGCGAGGCCCTCGTGGTTGGGGTCGGCCGCATCGTCGCTGGCGAGCGCCAGGACGGTGCCGGGCCGCGCGAAGCAGGCGACATTGTCCACATGCCCGCGCGTCTCGTCGTCGACGAGGCCGAAGGGCAGCCAGATGACGCGCTCCACGCCCAGATGGTCCTTCAGCACCGCCTCGGCCTCGCCGCGGCCGAGCCCGGGATTGCGCCGGGGATCGAGGATCGAGGTCTCGCAGACGAGGCAGGTGCCCTCGCCGTCGACATGGATGGCGCCGCCCTCGGCCACCATCGGTGCCCGGTAGCGCGGCAGGTCCAGATGCTCGAGGATGCGCTGCGCCATCAGCGCGTCCTGGGCGTGGTCCTCGTAGACCTCGCCCCAGCCGTTGAAGCGCCAGTCGACGCCGGCGAGCCGGCCCTCGCCGTCGAGGACGAAGGTGGGCCCTGTGTCCCTGGTCCAGCTGTCGTCCTGAGGCATCGGCAGGACGGCGATGCCCGGCCCGCAGTGAAGCGAGACCGAGGCGGTGAGGTCCGGGCGGACCACCATCGTCACCGGCTCGAAATGCGCGATCGCCTTGGCGACCTCCGCCGTCACCTGACGCGCCGCCTCGAGGCGCGACCCCCACATGGCCTCACGGCAGGGCCAAGCCATCCAGCAGCGCGCGTGCGGCGCCCATTCCGCAGGCATGGCGAAGCCATCGTGGCGTGGCGTGCTCAAACGGTCCTCCCCCACCGGTCCCACCCTTGGCGAGGGTGCACGGGATCGCCCGTTGACGCAACGCCGCATCGCAAGAGCCCCCCTGGCCGGCCGGCGCCGCGCGCCCTATCCTCAGCCCTGGTCGGACCGAAGCGGGAGCCCAGAACATGCCGAGCAGCATCGAGCAGCGCCTCCGGAAGCTCGGCATCGAGCTGCCCGAGGCGGCAGCGCCAGCCGCCAACTACGTGCCCTTCACCATCAGCGGCAAGACCGTGCTGGTCTCGGGCCAGCTGCCGCTCGAGGGCGGGCGGCTGACCTTGACCGGCAGGCTCGGCGACGGCGTGCCCCTCGAGGCGGCGCAGGCGGCGGCACGGCTCTGCGCCGTGAACCTGCTCGCCCAGCTCAAGCGCGCCTGCGACGGCGATCTCGACCGCGCCGGGCGCTGCCTCAGGCTCGGCGGCTTCGTCGCCAGCACCCCCGCCTTCCACGACCACCACAAGGTGATCAACGGCGCCTCGGACCTCATCGTCGAGGCGATGGGCGAGGCCGGGCGGCACGCCCGCTTCGCGGTCGGCGTCGCCGCCCTGCCGATGGACGCGGCGGTCGAGGTCGACGCCACCTTCGAGCTCGCCTGAGCCTTTCGGAACCCGATGGACGCGAGGCTGCTCCAGGGCATCCAGGGGATCGAGGCGGCGGCCTGGGACCGGCTCGTGCCGGGCGACGACCCCTTCGTGCGGCACGCCTTCCTCGATCTGATGGAGAAGAGCGGCTCGGCCACGACCAGGACCGGCTGGCAGCCGCTCCATCTCGTGCTCGAGGAGGATGGGCGGCCGATCGGCGCCGTGCCCCTCTATGCCAAGAGCCACAGCTGGGGCGAGTATGTCTTCGACCACGCCTGGGCCGACGCCTTCGAGCGCAGCGGCGGCAGCTACTATCCGAAGCTGCAGGCGGCGGTGCCGTTCACGCCGGTGCCGGGGCCGCGCCTGCTGACCGGCGGCGATCCCGCCGTCGCCCCCGCCCTCGCGGCCGCCCTGGCGCTCACCGCCAAGGAGACGGGCCTCTCCTCGCTGCACGTCACCTTCTGCAGCGAGGCGGACGCGGCTGCGCTGACCGGCGCCGGCTTTCTCCTGCGCCAGGGCATCCAGTATCACTGGCACAATCGCGGCTATCGGGACTTCTCGGACTTCCTGGACGGGCTCAAGAGCGCCAAGCGCAAGACGATCCGCAAGGAGCGCCAGTCGGTGCGCGACGCGGGTGTGGAGATCCGCACGCTCACGGGCGACGCGCTGGGGGCGGACGATCTCGCCGGCTTTTATCCCTTCTACCGCGCCACGGTCGACAAGCGCTGGGGCAGCGCCTATCTGACCCGCCGCTTCTTCGAGCGGCTGGGCCGCGAGCTTCGGGATCGCGTCGTCTATGTGGTGGCCGTGAAGGACGGCGAGACGGTGGCGGCAGCGCTCAATCTCTGGGCCGGCGACACGCTCTACGGCAGGCTCTGGGGCTGCCTCGAGTCCTACCGGTTCCTGCATTTCGAGTGCTGCTACTACGCCGCCATCGACTTCGCGATCGCCCGGGGCCTGGGCCGGGTCGAGGCGGGCGCGCAGGGCACGCACAAGCTGCTGCGCGGCTACGAGCCGGTGTGGACGCGAAGCGCCCACTGGATAGGCGACCGCCGCTTCCGTGCTGCCGTCGAGCGTTTTCTCGTCGAGGAGCACCGGCAGCTCGAGGAGCAGCTTTTGGAGCTGGGCCAGATGCTGCCCTACAGGCAGGCCCAGGGCTGCCCGAGCTGAGGGCGGTCATGGCGACCATCGCGGCCGACCATGGCCCGATCGAGGCCGCCGGCACCTTCGCGCGTCGCGCGCGCAGCGGGCTCGAAGCTCGATCGGCGTAGCGGCGGACAGGCTCGGCCGCTCTCGAGCCGGGCATGACCTTCGCCGGAAGAGCGGCCGGTCGCGAAAGCTCAGCTTGGGGTGGCTGCCTGCGGGCTCAGGGCGTCTGCGTTCCCGCCCTCGCCGCCTCGATCTTGGCGATGTCGATCCGGCCCATGGTCATCATGGCGTCCATCGCGCGCTTCGCGGCGGCGCGGTCCGGATCCTTGAGCGCCGCCATCAGGGCTCGCGGCACGATCTGCCAGGAGAATCCCCAGCGGTCCTTGCACCAGCCGCACGCGCTCTCGCTGCCGCCGTTCTCGACGATCGCATTCCAATAGCGGTCGAACTCGGCCTGATCCTCGGTCATGATCTGAAAGCTCACCGCCTCGTTCGGCGCGAACGCGGGACCGCCATTCAGGCCGACGAAGGCTTGGCCCAGCACGGTGAACTCGACGGTCAGCTCACTGCCCTGCTCGCCGCCGGGGTGATCGGACGGCGATTGAAGCGCCTCCTCGACACGGCTGTCGGGAAAGGTGGCAGCGTAGAATTCCGCCGCCTTCCGCGCCTCGCCATGGTCGAACCACAGACAGGTGACGATTTTCTTGGACATGGAAGCTCCTCCTTCCGTCGGCCCATCACCCCGTCTTGTCGCTCGGCGCGCCGGTGGATCGACATGCCTCGGCCTTTTTCTTCGGCCGGTGTTGCTGGAGTCGCATCCCTCGGGCCGTGGCGCGGCCGGCCGACGAGCTCGCTGCCCGGCCGGCTCCGAGGCGGGGAGCGGCCTGGCACCCGGTCCGAGACGATGGATCGCGGCTCAGGCCCTCGTTCGGAAGGCCCGGCTGGAGACGGAGATCGAGTTCCCGCAAGGGTCCTTGGCGTTGGCGAACTGATAGCCGTCGGCCTGATGGATCGGCCCGAACGCCAAGCCGCTCTCGGCACAGCGCGAGCGAAAGGCCGCGACATCGGCCACGTCGAAGACGAGCTTCACCAGCGACTGGCCGGCCCGTTGCCCCTTGCTCGCCTGGTGGATCATCAAGGCAGCGCCGCCATCGGGACTGCTCAGCTCGACGATCCTGTCGCCGGCCTCTCTCGAGGCTTTGAAGCCGAAATGCCTCTCGTAGAAGCGGACGGTCTCCTCGACGTTCCGCGCGTAGAGGACCAGTCTCCCCAACGGCAAGGCCGCTCCTCCTCCCGGGACGCAGGAAGCCTATAGCCTTTGGCACCGCCTCGGCCCGGATGCCATCGACGTCCCGCCTCGTGGTCGAGAGCGTCCGCCAGCCGGAAGAGAAGCCGCCCGCTTCCGCCCTAGCCGGCAGGCTCGGGCAGCGCCTTCAGGCGGCGGCTCGGGGGCAGCGAGGGTGGCGTCGTCGGCTTGATGACCGGATCGAAGCGGAAGGCGGGCTTGCCCTCCTCGATGGTCACCTGGACCTTGCCGCCCTTGGCGAGGCGCCCGAACAGGAGCTCGTCGGCGAGCGGCCGCTTGATGTGCTCCTGGATGACGCGGGCGAGCGGACGGGCACCATAGAGCGGGTCGTAGCCCTTCTCGGCGAGCCAGGCCTTGGCCAGATCGTCGAGCTCGATGTGCACGCGGCGGTCGGCCAGCTGGGCCGCCAGGTCCTTGACGAACTTCTCGACGACGGAGGCGATGATGGCAGGCGTCAGCGCCTTGAAGGGGATGGTGGCGTCGAGGCGGTTGCGGAACTCCGGCGTGAACATCCGCTTGATCGCCTCGGTGTCCTCGCCCTCGCGGGCATGGCGGCCGAAGCCCATGGCGGGCTTGCTCATGTCGGTGGCGCCGGCGTTCGTGGTCATGATCAGGATGACGTTCCTGAAATCCACCGTCTTGCCGTTGTTGTCCGTGAGCTTGCCGTAGTCCATCACCTGGAGAAGGATGTTGAAGACGTCGGGATGCGCCTTCTCGATCTCGTCCAGGAGCAGCACCGAGTGGGGGTGCTGGTCGACGGAATCGGTCAAGAGACCGCCCTGGTCGAAGCCGACATAGCCGGGGGGTGCCCCGATCAGCCGCGAGACCGCGTGGCGCTCCATATACTCCGACATGTCGAAGCGGATCAGCTCGATCGCCATGATCTTGGCGAGCTGGCGCGCCACCTCGGTCTTGCCGACGCCGGTGGGGCCGGAGAAGAGGTAGCAGCCGATCGGGCGCTGCGGATCGCGCAGGCCGGCGCGCGACAGCTTGATCGCAGAGGACAGCGCCTCGATGGCCTCGCTCTGACCGTAGACGACACCCTTGAGGTCGTCGTCGAGGGTCTTCAAGGGCCTCCTTGTCGCGGGCGTTCACCGCCTTGATCGGCACGCGCGCGATCTTGGCGACGATCTCCTCGATCTCCTTGGTGCCGACCGTCTTGCGGCGCGCGTTCTCGGGCTTCAGCATCTGGGCGGCGCCGACCTCGTCCATCACGTCGATGGCCTTGTCGGGCAGCTTGCGGTCGTGGATGTAGCGGTTGCTGAGCTTGACCGCGGCCTTGAGGGCGCCGTCGGTGTACTTCACACCGTGGTGCTGCTCGTAGCTCGGCCTGAGGCCCTGGAGGATCTTGACCGCCTCGTCCTCCGACGGCTCGGGCACGTCGATCTTCTGGAAGCGGCGGACCAGCGCCCGGTCCTTCTCGAAGTAGGTCCGGAACTCCTTGTAGGTCGTCGAGCCGATGCAGCGCAAAGCGCCCGAGGCCAGCGCCGGCTTGAGGATGTTGGAGGCGTCGAGCGAGCCGCCGGAGGTGGCGCCGGCGCCGATGACGGTGTGGATCTCGTCGATGAAGAGCACGGCGCTCTTGTTCGCCTCGAGCTCCGTGATCACCGCCTTGAGGCGCTCCTCGAAATCGCCCCGGTAGCGCGTGCCGGCGAGGAGCGCTCCCATGTCGAGCGCGTAGATGACCGAGCTCTTGAGGATCTCGGGCACCTCGCCGCGGATGATCCTGAGCGCCAGCCCCTCGGCGATGGCCGTCTTGCCGACGCCCGGATCGCCCACGAAGAGCGGGTTGTTCTTCGACCGCCGGCAGAGGATCTGGATGGTGCGCTCGATCTCGTGGTCGCGGCCGATGAGGACGTCGACCTTGCCGTCGCGCGCCTTGACGTTGAGGTTGGTGCAGTAGGTGTTGAGCGCCTCGTTGCCGGGCTCGCGCTTCTCCTCGCTCTCCTTCTCGTCGGCACCGCGCGCGGCGCGCGGCTCGCCCAGCCCGGGCTTCTTGGCGATGCCGTGCGAGATGTAGTTCACGGCATCGAGCCGCGACATGCTCTGCTCCTGCAGGAAGAACACGGCGTGGCTCTCGCGCTCGGAGAACATGGCGACGAGAACGTTGGCGCCCGTGACCTCGCTGCGCCCGGAGGACTGGACGTGGATGGCGGCGCGCTGGATGACGCGCTGGAAGCCGGCCGTGGGCTTGGCGTCGACCACGCCCTCGACGACGAGGCCGCCCAGGTCCTGATCGAGGAAGTCGGAAAGGCTGGCGCGCAGCCGCTCGAGGTCGACGGCGCAGGCCTTGAGGACCGCCACCGCGTCCTGGTCCTCGGTGAGCGCCATCAAGAGGTGCTCGAGGGTCGCGTACTCGTGCTGGCGGGCATTGGCCAGAGCCAGGGCCCGGCGCAGGGTCTTCTCAAGCGTGCGAGAGAGCATCGGCATCACCCAGGATCCCCGACCCCGATCCGCGCCCCGAATGGGACAGGCATCCGAGCGTCGGCCACGTCACTCTTTCTCCATCGTGCACTGTAGCGGATGTTGATGCTGACGGGCGAACTCAATCACCTGGGCCACCTTCGTCTCCGCCACCTCAAAGGTGTAGACGCCGCAGACCCCGACGCCCTTGTGGTGCACATGCAGCATGATCCGCGTCGCATCCTCGCGATTCTTGCTGAAGAATCGCTCAAGGACGTGAACGACGAACTCCATCGGCGTGTAGTCGTCGTTCAACAGCAGGACCTTGTAGAGGGACGGGCGCTGGGTTCGCGTCCGCGACTTGGTCGCGATGTCACCCTTCGTCGCGTCGTCCCGGTCAAAGCCGCCGTCGCTCATGATCCTCCCGGCACACCAGCAAGCGCAATCGACGTTGAAAGCTTAGTCCATGCGCATCGTCAAACAAATCCCTTTTGCGCCCGAGGGCCGAGGGATGGCTGCCCCGGAGATCGTTCGCGCACCCCGGGTAGGCAAGGGGTCGGCACCGGCATGGCGGCCCCGCGCTGCGGTCGGGGCAGCGGCTAGGCAAAGGAGGGGCCGTCCGCCATAAGGGGCGCCTCGCGCGTCGGAGGCCCGCCCGAGGGGCGGTCGGCGCCGGGAAGACGACAGCGTGGCGGTCCCCGCCGCCCCAGGGCGGACGGGGACGGGGGAGCCATCGACCGCACCGCATCATCCGACCTCCAAAGCCGGTACCACCAGCATGCAAGAAGCCGCCGCGATGTCGGCCACGGCCATCTTCGGGCTCAGCCCGATCCTCGTCTCGACGCTGATCATGGTCGTCGTCTACGCCGTCATCATCGCCGAGCGGGTCAATCGCTCGATCATCGCCCTCCTCGGCGCCTGCCTCGTCGTCTTCATGGGCGTCCTCACCTTCCAGGAGGCGGTGGACGCGATCGACTTCAACACCATCGGCCTGCTTACCGGCATGATGATCCTGGTGGCCGTGTCGCGCCGCTCGGGCATGTTCGAGTATCTGGCCGTGTGGGCCGCCAAGCTGGCGCGGGCCGAGCCCTGGGCCATCCTCGTCGTGCTGCAGATCACGACGGCCGTGCTGTCGGCAGCGCTCGACAACGTGACCACCGTGCTGCTCGTGGTGCCGGTGACGATCGCCATCACGCGCGACCTCAAGGTTCCGGCCTATCCCTTTCTTTTCGCTGAGATCTTCGCCTCCAACATCGGCGGCACGGCGACCCTGATCGGCGATCCGCCGAACATCCTGATCGGCTCGAGCGCGGGCTTGAGCTTCGATCAGTTCCTCGTCCAGCTGGGCCCCCTCGTCGTTGTCGTGATGGCGGTGCAGGCGCTGATGATCCACCTCGTCTGGGGCCGCGAGATGAGGGCGCCCGCCGAGGCGCGGCAGGTCGTGATGGCGATGGACGAGCGCGCCACGGTGCGCGACCCGCGGCTGCTCAAGAAGTCGATCGCGGTGCTGGCCGTCGTGATGTGCGCCTTCACGGTGGCGCGGCCGATGGGCTGGGAGCCGGGGGCGATCGCGCTCTTCGGCGCGGCGGCGCTCATGCTGCTCGACGGCCTGGGCCTGCGCGGCGAGGAGCAGCAGCACCACGCTGTGCGGATCTTCAACGAGGTCGAGTGGGTCACGATCTTCTTCTTCGTCGGCCTCTTCATCGTCGTCCGCGGCATCGACAAGGCGGGCGTGCTGCGCCTCCTGGCCGAGGATCTGGTGCGCGCCACCGGCGGCCATCTGGCGATCGCGGGCTCGGTCATCCTTTGGGCCAGCGCCGTGCTGTCGGCGATCGTCGACAACATCCCGTTCGTCGCGACGATGATTCCGCTGGTCAAGGATCTGGCGCCCGAGCTCGGCGGGGCGGCCGCCATCCATCCGCTTTGGTGGTGCCTGTCGCTCGGCGCCTGCCTCGGCGGCAACGGCACGCTGATCGGCGCCTCGGCCAACCTCACCGTGGCGGGCCTGGGCGATCGCAGCGGAATCCACTTCCGCTTCCTGACCTACACCAAGATCGCCTTCCCGATGATGCTGGTCAGCATCGCCATGGCGCAGGTCTATGTCTGGCTGCGCTATCTCGGCTGAGCGATCGATGATGCCCGGCCCGACGCGGCCGGCAGAAGGCTAGGAGCCCGCCCGCGGGGTGGGCTCAGCCGGCCGGCACCTTGCTTGGGCCGTCACCGCCTTCGCCACCCTCGCCGCTCCCGCGCCGCTCGGTCTTGAGGCGGAGGCGGGCCGAGCGCGGCGATCCGGGCGGCAGGTTGCGCGACGGGGCGCTGGCCTCGGGCTCCGGGCCGGCCTCGGCGGCAGCGGCGGGCGGCGTCTCGTCGTCGCGCGCGTCCGGCGTCTCCGGCTCGGGCTCCTCCGGCGCAGGCGTCGCCGCAGGCGGCTCGGCGGCCGGCGAGGCGGCGAGGCTCAGCACCATCTCGCGCAGACGCTCGGGCGCCACGGCCGTGGCCGGCCGGGCGGCGCGCTCCTCTTCCTCCTCCTGGGCATCGGCGAGCGCGCTGTCGGCGTCGGCCAGCGTGAGCTTGAGGCGTGCCAGCTGCTCGAAGAACTCCTCGCGCTGGGCCGGGAACAGGCGCTCGGCCTGGCGCTCCTCCACAAGCCGCTCGGCCTGCGCCAGGATGTTGCGCGCGTGCACGAGCTGGCCCGAGGCGCGCGTGTTGCCGGCCAGCATCTGCGCCAGCGCCTTCGTGGTCGGCTGGAGCAGCGGCAGGATCTCGTGCGCGGAGCCGGGGGTCCGCCTGCCACCGTCGCGATGATGCCGGCCCTGCTGCGGGCCGCCCTTGCCCCGCTTCTTGTTGCCACGTCGATAGGGGAACATCGATCGGTCTTTCATGCGCTTCCGGACATCATCATTGCACCCCGCGCCCGCGCAGGTCGTCCGTGAACGGGGGGTCGACCCGTCAACCTGCCAAAGCCTCGCCCAAACTCATCGCGGACGGCCCGCACATCGCGATACTTAGGTCGAGCTCAACAGTCCTTGGACGGGCATGCGGGCCGAAGCAGTCGGCCCCGCGAATGTTCGAGCTCGGTACGATTGGCCATAGAGGCAGAAAAGACGCCTCCGACGAGCCGAGCACTACAGGGCGAGCACGAAAATTCAAGCAAAAAAACCGCACCCCACCACGTCGCACCCGCATTCGCCGGCGCTTTCCGCCGTGCCGAACCTTCGCTCGAGGGAAAGGACAAGAGGTCGCTCAGCTTAACGTTGCCGAGCTAGACATGGTTCCGCTCCCCACGAGCGCAAGACGAGCGCGCCGGTGGCCCGTCGCCGACATCGCCTGCCTCGTCCTTTCCGCCCTCGCCCGGGCCGTGCCCGAGGGCCGTCGCCGCCCTCTCCGCCTCCCCCACCGCGTGGGATGACGCGCGGGGCCCGGGCCCGCGCGTCCGTCCGTCGGGCGCGCCGTCCAGCAGCCGCTCCACCTCTGCCAGGGCCTCGGCCACACCGTCCAGAAGGAGGCGCGCCTCGCGGCCGATGGCGCCGCCGGCCCCGCCCAGCAGGAGCTCGAGCGTCCCGCGCAGGCGATGGAGCGCCGCGCGCGCCGCCGTCGACGGCCATAGCGTGCCGGAAGGCGCCGACAGGCGCGGGTTCCGTCGTCCACTGGAGACTGTCACCAACCGTTCCTCCGCCACCCCTGCGGCCCGCGGAGCCGCCGGCGGCCACGAGCGCAAGCCTAGCCGCCGAAGGTTGATGCGAGGTAAAGCAGGCCCACCATCAAGAGCATCGGGCCCGGGAGGACTGCACCATGCCCTACGTCATCATCGCCAAGGACAAGGCGAACGCGCTCGAGCTGCGCACGGCGCTGCGCGGCGAGCATCTCGAGTATCTGAAGGGCTTCAAGGACAAGCTCCTGGCCGGCGGCGCGCTCACCGCCGACGACGGCACGGGCGGCTACGGCACGGTCTTCATCCTCGACACCGAGGACCGCGCCGAGGCCGAGGCCTTCGCCCGCAACGATCCCTTCGCCAAGGGCGGGCTCTTCGACATGGTTCAGGTGACCCGCTGGCGGAAGGCCATCTTCAACCGCGAGATGCTCGTCTGAGCACATGCCGCGGCGCATCCCCTTGCGCGCAGGCTGCCGCGCGGCCCGTTTTCCGGGCGGCCATTCTCGGGTATGGGGCTGCGCCGCTCACCCCTGCGCGAGGAGACGTGTCATGGCAGCCAGGGACGTCAGCTTTTGAGCCGATGAGCAAGCGCCGGAGGGGGTTTCAACAGCGAGACCCGGGTCAAGCGCGGAACGCGCATCGTCCACGGTGACAAGGAGCTTCTCGAGAAGCTCGGGCGCAACGACCCGTGCCCTTGCGGCTCGGCCAGGCGCTACAAGTCGTGCTGCATGCGAAAGCGGAGCTTTCGTCGAGCGCGGCTCCTATGTCCGCGACTGAAAGAAGCGCCGCCTCGGCCAGATGACGCGAGCCTCGCCGCTCGCGTCATCGCCGGGGCGCTGCTGGCCTTCTCAGGCGTCCAGCGGCCAGATGTCCTGCTCGGTGAGGCCGAGCTCGGCGAGATCGCCTGCACGGAGCGGCGCGTCCGCGGCCGGGAAGAACTCGTCGAGCTGAGGCGGCGGGACGCTCGGTGCCGCTCAGCATCGCGTGCGCCTGGCCGCGGTGGTGGACCTGGTGCTGGAAGAGATGGAGCAGCACGCGGTCGCTGCGCTCGACCTGCACGTGGTCGGCGCGCGGCAACCGGACCTCCTCGCCGAGACGCTCCGGCGTGAGGTCGCGGCAGTAGGCAATCAGACGCCTGTCCACCTCCGCCTGGGCCGGGCGCAGGCTCGCCATCGTCGGGCAAGGAACCTCGTTGCCAAAGGCTTCCGCCGGCCCGACGCCCCGACCCTCGAGGCCGGCCACATAGTAGCGGTCGACGATCAGGATATGGTTGAGCGTGCTGATCAGCGAGGGGAAGAAGCCCGTGCGCGGCGCCTCGAGCTCGTCCTGGCCGAGACGCGCGCAGGTGCCGAGGAGACGGTGATTGGCCCAGAGATTGTTGAGGGCCATGGCCTGGAGATAACAGAGCGCGGCGCTCGGCATGGACGGCTCCTGCGGCTGGTCGTCGGCTGATCAATCCCGAGACGAGCCGTGCCCGTCAACAAGGGCGATCGTGGGCCACGAGCCGTACCGGGATTGCTGCATGGCGGCATTTCTCCTAAGGAACGGCGCAGATCGCCCGCCCGGGCCCCGCTCATCGAGGATCTCTTCGGGCCATGCTCGACAAGACCTACCGACCCACCGAGGTCGAGGCGCGCATCTATGCCGCGTGGGAAGAATCCGGCCTGTTCGCGCCGCACGGCCGGCAGGACGCCAAGCCCTACTGCATCGTGCTGCCGCCGCCCAACGTCACGGGCAGCCTGCACATGGGCCACGCGCTGGACCACACGATCCAGGACGCGCTGATCCGCTTCGAGCGGATGCGCGGCAAGAGCGTGCTGTGGCAGCCGGGCACGGACCATGCCGGCATCGCGACCCAGATGGTGGTGGAGCGCGAGCTGGCGCGCGCGGGCTCGAATGTCGGCCGCCGCGAGATGGGCCGCGAGGCCTTCGTCGCCAAGGTCTGGGAGTGGAAGGAGCGCTCGGGCGGCACGATCGTCCGCCAGATGCGCCGCCTGGGCGATTCGCCCGACTGGAGCCGCGAGCGCTTCACGATGGACGAGGGCCTCTCCAAGGCCGTGCTGAAGGCGTTCGTCGGCCTCCACAGGAAGGGGCTGATCTACAAGGACAAGCGGCTCGTCAACTGGGACACCAAGCTGCAGACCGCGGTCTCCGATCTCGAGGTGCAGCAGCAGGAGGTGGACGGCCATCTCTGGCATCTGACCTATCCGGTCGAGGACGCGGACGGCGCCACCATCACCGTGGCGACGACGCGGCCCGAGACGATGCTGGGCGACACCGGCATCGCCGTGCACCCGGACGACGAGCGCTACCGCCATCTCGTCGGCAAGAACGCGATCCTGCCGCTCGTCGGCCGTCGCCTGCCGATCGTGGCGGATGCCTATTCCGATCCCGAGAAGGGCACCGGCGCCGTCAAGATCACGCCCGCCCACGACTTCAACGATTTCGAGGTCGGCCGGCGTCACGGCCTCGAGGCCGTGCCCATCATGGACGAGCTCGGGCGGCTGAACGAGAACGTGCCGGACTGCTACCGGGGGCTGGACCGCTTCGAGGCACGCAAGAGAATCCTGGCCGATCTCGAGAAGCAGGGCGTTCTCACCAAGACCGAGCGCTATCGGCACACGGTGCCGCACGGCGACCGCTCGGGCACGCCGCTCGAGCCTCTCCTGACCGATCAGTGGTACTGCGATGCCGCGACGCTGGCGAAGCCTGCGATCGAGGCCGTCGAGGAGGGCCGCACGGTCTTCGTGCCGCAGCAGTGGCAGAACACCTATTTCGAGTGGATGCGCAACATCCAGCCCTGGTGCATCTCGCGCCAGCTCTGGTGGGGGCATCAGATCCCGGCCTGGTACGCGCCGGACGGTACCATCTTCGTCGAGGAGAGCGAGGAGGAGGCCCTGGCCGCCGCCCGCGCGCATTTCGGCGAGGACGTCGCGCTGCGGCGCGACGAGGACGTGCTCGACACCTGGTTCTCCTCGGGCCTCTGGCCGTTCTCGACGCTGGGCTGGCCGGACGAGACGCCGGAGCTGAAGCGCTACTATCCCACCGACGTTCTCGTCACGGGCTTCGACATCATCTTCTTCTGGGTCGCCCGGATGATGATGCTGGGCATCGAGCTCATGGGCGAGGTGCCGTTCAGGACGGTCTACATCCACGGCCTGGTCCGCGACGAGGGCGGCCAGAAGATGTCGAAGACCAAGGGGAATGTGATCGACCCCCTGGAGCTGATCGACACCTATGGCGCCGACGCGCTGCGCCTGGCCCTTCTGGCCTCGACCCAGCAGGGCCGTGACATCAAGTTCGGCCCCTCCAGGGTCGAGGGCTTCAGGAACTTCACGACCAAGCTCTGGAACGCGTCCCGCTTCGTCGAGATGAACGAAGGCAGGCTCGAGGAAGGGTTCGATCCCGGCTCTTGTGCCGATCCGCTCAATCGCTGGATCACGCGGGAGACCGCGATCGTCGCCCGAACCGTGGCCGACCATCTTGCCGACTACCGCTTCAGCAACGCCGCCTTCGCGCTCTACCACTTCGTCTGGGAGACCTTCTGCGACTGGTATGTGGAGCTGGCGAAGCCGCATCTCCTGGGCGAGGACGAGGCGCGCAAGGCCGAGACCAGGGCCACGGCCGCCTGGGTGCTGAAGCAGATCCTTCATCTCATCCATCCGCTGGCCCCCTTCGTCAGCGAGGAGCTGTGGGAGCGGCTGTTCGGGGCGCCGGGCGGCATGCTGATCGCCGCCCGCTGGCCCGAGCTCGAGGTGCGCGAGGCGGATGCCGAGGCGCATGAGGAGATGAGCTGGCTCGTCCGGGTGATCCGTGCCATCCGCGCCGCCCGCACCGAGATCAACGTGCCTCACGGCGCCAAGCTGACGCTGATGCAGAACGGCGCCTCGGCGCAGACGCTGGAGCGGCTGGCGCGCCATGAGGAGGCGCTGCTGCGCATGGCCCGCCTCGAGCGCGTCGTGCCCGAGGAGCAGGCGATCCCCAAGGCGGCGCTCGTCCTCGTCGTCGACGAGGCGACCTTTGCCCTGCCGGTGGCCGACGTCGTCGACCTCGATCAGGAGCGGCGGCGGCTGAGGAAAGAGATCGACAAGGCCGCCGGCGAGGCCGCGAAGATCAAGGGAAAGCTCGACAATCCGAGCTTCGTCGAGCGGGCGCCGGCCGAGGTTGTCGAGGAGCAGCGCGAGCGGCTCGAGGAGGCGCAGACGATGCAGGAGCGTCTGGCCGCCGCGCTTGCGCGCATCGCCTGATCCGAGGAGACGGGAAGCATGGTCGATTCTCTCGTAAAGGGCTCGGCCCAGTCGCGGCCCGTCCAGGTGGTCGGCGCCGAGGGCGCGCAGGCGGCGATCGCGGCGCTGCCGGCGGCGCAGCGGCGCTGGCTCGAGACGACGGGCTTCACGGCCAAGGCCGGAGCCATGGGGCTGCTGCCCGGCGGGGACGGTGGCGTGTCGGGCGCGCTTCTGGTCGTGGGCTCGCCGGCGGGGCCCTGGGACGCGGCGGGCCTCGCGGCGGCGCTGCCCGAGGGCGACTGGCGCCTGGAGGACCCCGACGGGCTCCTCGTGCCGGCCGAGGCGGCGCTGGCCTTCGCGCTCGCCTCCTACCGCTTCGAGCGCTACCGCAAGAGCGAGAAGCCCAGGCCGCGGCTCGTGGTGGCCGACGAGGCGGCGCACCACCGGGCCCTGGCGATCGCCAGCTCGATCTGTCTCGCGCGCGACCTCGTCAACACCCCGGCCAACGATCTGGGCCCCGAGGAGCTGGAGGCGGCCGTGGCCGAGGTGGCGGCCTCGCAGGGTGCCCGCCTGACCAAGATCGTGGGCGACGAGCTGCTCGCGCAGAACTATCCGACGATCCATGCGGTGGGCCGGGCCAGCAACCGGGCGCCGCGTCTTTTGGACCTCGTCTGGGGCGATCCGGGTGCTCCCAAGGTGACGCTGGTCGGCAAGGGCGTGTGCTTCGATACGGGCGGCCTCGACATCAAGCCCTCCTCGGGCATGCTCATGATGAAGAAGGACATGGGCGGGGCCGGGCTGATGCTGGGGCTGGCCCGGGCGGTGATGGCGCTGGGGCTGCCGGTGCGCCTGAGGCTGCTGATCCCGGCCGTCGAGAACAGCATCTCGGGCAGCGCCTTCCGGCCGGGCGACATCCTCAAGACGAGGAAGGGGCTCACCGTCGAGATCGGCAACACGGACGCCGAGGGGCGGCTCATCCTGTGCGATGCGCTGGCCGAGGCCGACACCGAGAAGCCCGAGATCATGATCGACGCGGCGACGCTGACCGGTGCCGCGCGCGTGGCGCTGGGCTCGCAGCTGCCGGCGCTGTTCGCCTCCGACGACGGGCTGGCCGACGCCATTCTCGCCAAGGGTGTCGCGACGGAGGAGCCGCTGTGGCGGCTGCCGCTGCACCAGCCCTACAGGAAGCTGATCGACAGCCCGGTGGCCGATCTCAACAATGTCGGCAGCAAGCCTCTGGGTGGTGCCATCACGGCCGCCCTCTTCCTCCAGGCGTTCGTGACCGAGAGCCCGGCCTGGGCACATCTCGACATCTTCGCCTGGAACGACGAGCCGCGCCCGGGCCGGCCCAAGGGAGCGGAGGCCACGGGCCTGAGGCCGCTGCTGGCCATGCTCGAGGAACGCTACGGCCGCTGAGCCGCCTGCTGTCGGAGACGACCCTATGAGCCGACCGCCGCGGCCGACGCGCGCCGACTATGGCTGGTTCCATCCGCTCGAGACGCGGTGGATGGACAACGACATGTACGGTCACGTGAACAACGTGATCTATTACAGCTACTTCGACACGGCCATCGCCCACTTCCTGATGAAGGAGGGCGGCTTCGCGCCCCTCACCTCGCCCGTCATCGACTTCGCCGTCGACACCGGCTGCCGCTTCCACAGTGCCCTTGCCTTCCCGGACCGGATCGATGCCGGCCTGCGCGTCGGCCGGGTGGGACGGACCAGCGTGCGCTGGGAGGTCGGGCTCTTTCGCAACGACGAGCAGGACGCGGCGGCGGACGGTCATTTCGTGCATGTCTTCGTCGACCGCGAGGGGCAGCGGCCGGTGCCCATCCCCCCGGCCATCCAGGCGGCGATCGACAGGCTGATGGCCGGCTGAGTCTGGACCGCGGATCATGAGCCTTGCTGAGCCAAGGCTGAGCCTCTAGAAGCCTCTCCGATCAGGGTCATCACCGGACGAGGGTGGCGTGAGCGAGCGGGCGCGGGTGCGGATCAACCTTGCCCAGCGCGAGCTGGAGGTCGAGGGCCCGGAGGCGTTCGTCGACCGCTGGGCGGAGCGGATCGAGGGGCTGCTCGAGGGGCTGGAGGCGGCGAGCGCGCCACCGCCGCCGGGCGAGACGACGGAGCCCGGGACGCGCGCCCAGCTCGGCAGCTTCGGCGAGTTCTTGCAATCGGTGCCGGGCAGCGCCACCGAGACCGACAAGATCCTGGCGGCCGGCTACTTCATCCAGCAGCAGTCGGGGGACGACGCCTTCAGCACCGGCGAGGCGAGCAGAAAGCTCACCGACCACGGCGTGAAGGTGGGCAACCCCTCGCAATGCGTGCGCCAGTCGCTCGCCGCCAAGCGCGTCTTCATGGTGCTGCGCGGGCGCTATCGCGTCTCCCAGAGCGGCCGCGGCCATCTTCGCCGCCTCATGGGCGACGCGATCCCGGAGTGAGCGGCACGCGCCCCGCTTGACGGCGGGCCGCGATCGGCCTAACGGCATGCACATGGTTACGTGCTGGGCTCTCATCTCGGTCAGGCGAATTAGCTGCCCGGTCTCTTTCTGAGACCGGGGCGTCGAGCTCGTTCGTTTTCTGCCGATGAGGATCTGCCGGCCATGTCCAGCGTCTATTGCTTCTCCGTCCACAGCGACCCCTCCCCCGCCAGCCTGCCGCGCGTGCTCGACGTGTTCGCGCTTTTCGGGCACATCCCCGAGCAGTGCCACAGCCAGCTCGGCGGGCGCGACGGCGAGGAGCTCGTGATCGACGTCCAGATGAGCAATCTCTCGGCCGAGGACGCCGCCCGCGTGGCCAAGCGCCTGGGCCGCGTCGTCACCGTGACGAGCGTGCTCTATTCCGAGAAGCAGCGGTGCGCCGCCTGACGGCGGCGCTGATCTTTCTCGTGGCTCTCCCGGGCGCCGCCCGGGCCGAGGGCTCCGACCTCTGCGCCGCCCTGTCGATCCCGGAGCAGCTGGGCCTCATTTGCCGTGCCGCGACGGAATCGGCCGAGGGCGGCGTGGTGATCCAGCCCGAGAGCGGGAGCTTCGCGAGCCTGAGCCGCATGACGGTCCGGCCGCTCGATCCCGTGAAGGACGCGCTCGCCTGGAGCGATCCCGAGGCGTGGCTGCGTCATCAGCTCGTGCTCGACACCTCGGGTGTGGCGGGCGCGCTCGAGGGGATGACGGACGATCCCGACAGCCCGTTCGGCAGCACCATGCTGCGGGACGCCGTGGGCTCGCTCGTGAAGGGGCTCGGCAGCCTCGCCAAGGCGCCGCTCGCGGCGTGCGAGGAGCCGACGGCGCGGACGCGCGGGCGCTACGACATGAGCTGCGTCTTCGGCGCCGACGGGCTCGGGCTCGACCTCCTGCTGCGCATCCAGGCGGCCGGCGACAAGCGCTACGGCCTCAGCATGCGGACCATGAACGAGCAGCGACTGCTCCACTTCCGGGCCATCGCCGACGGCTTCGCGCCCGGCTGACCGGCCCCGTCCCGTTCCCGGAAGAGCTCCAGCAAGGGAGGGCCTCGTGACCGTCACCGACAAGGTCGTGATCGTGACCGGGGCCGCCGGCAATCTGGGCTCGGCGCTGGTCCATCTCCTGCTGAGCCGCAACGCCAAGGTGGCGGCGATCGAGCGCACGCCCGCGGCGCTGGGTCAGCTCCTCGAGAGCCTGGCCGACGACAGCCATTGCCTGCCGATGCCTGGGGTGGACCTGGGCGACTACGCGGCCTGCGAGGCCGTGGTGGCCGAGGTGACGAAGCGGCTGGGCCGGGTCGACGGGCTCGCCTGCACCGTCGGCACCTTCGCCATGGCCGGCATCGAGGAGGCGGACCAGGATCACTGGGACCGCTTGTTCCGTGCCAATGTCGGGACGGCCGTCAACATGTGCCGGGCCGTCGTGCCGGGCATGCGGTCACGGAAGGGCGGCAGCATCGTGACGGTGGGGGCCGGCTCGGCGCAGAAGGCGCCAGCCGGCATGGCCGCCTACGCCGCCGCCAAGAGCGCCGTGCTGCGCCTGACCGAGAGCATCGCCGCGGAGCTCAAGGAAGACGGGATCAGGGCCAACTGCGTCATGCCGAGCATCATCGACACGCCGCAGAACCGCGCGGCCATGCCCAAGGCCGACACGAGCAAGTGGGTGACGCCGATGCAGGTGGCCGAGGTGATGGCCTTTTTGCTCTCCGAGGCGGGCGAGGCGGTGAGCGGCGCCGGGATTCCGGTGACGGGGCGGGGGTAGCTGAACGGTCGCGGCGCGCTCGCGTTGTTTCTCGTGGACCTGATGGGCGAGCACGGCCACGCCTTCAACGGCAACGAGCCTTCGACCACGCCCGCCCTCAGGGCTGCCCTCTGTCGCGCCTTTGCGAGCGCGCTGCCTCTCGCGGATGGATAGGGGCGGCCCGCCGGCGCGCCGCCAGCTTCCTTCATCTCCGGAGCTACATGACCCCGCGGCTCAGGCTCGGACGGGTATGTCCTTAAGCGACCGCCGCACGCTCGCGCAGGCGCTCGGCGATCAGGGCCGGGGCGACGGCGCCTTCGAGGGCGGGCTCGCCGTCGAGGACGAAGGTGGGGACGGCGTGGATGCCGAGGCGGAGCGCTGCGGCCGCCTCGTGGCGCACCTCGTCGAGGCCACGGTCGGTGGCGAGGAGACCGTCGACGAGGGTGGTATCGAGACCTGCCTCGACACCCAGGCTCGCCAGCACATGGCTGTCGCCGATGTCCTGGCCCTCGAGGAAGTAGGCGCAAAAGAGGCGCTCGACGACGGCGTCCTGCACGCCTTCGCGGCCGGCGAGCCAGATGAGGCGGTGAGCCTTGATGGTGTTCGGGGTGCGGGGAATGGCGTCGAGGCGGAAGGCCAGGCCCTCGGTGGCGGCCGCCGCCGTGACGCGGGCATCGAGCATCTGGGCGCGCTCGGGCGAGCCGAACTTGGCGATGCGGTAGGCGCTGCGCTCGACGCCCTCCTCCGGCATGTCGGGATTGAGCTCGAAGGGGCGCCAGACGACGTCGACGGAGAGGCCGGGCACCGCGGCCAGCGCCTTCTCCAGGCGGCGCTTGCCGATGAAGCACCAGGGGCAGATGACGTCGGAGACGATCTCCAGGCGAAGCCGCGTCGCGCTTGTCGTCGTTATCGGCTGCTCCACGATCGCCTTCATCGCCGTCTCCGTGTGCTGAGGCCTCCCAGCATATCGGGCGGCCCGGCCCCCCCGACAACCGCCTCGCGGACGACGTTTCCTCGGGCCGCCGGCCACTGTCTAGGATACGATCGCGGTCAGGGGTCCTACGGAGCGGGTCCCCATCCGGAAGGCGCGCATGGATATCGCCTCTTGGCTCGATCGCATGAAATTGGGACGGTACGCGCCCGCCTTCCTTGAGAACGACATCGACGGCGAGGTGCTGGCCTGCCTTACCGCGGACGACCTCGTGGGCCTCGGCGTGACCTCGATCGGGCATCGCCGCAAACTGCTCGACGCGATTGCCGCCCTCCGTGACGCGGGCACGCCCGGCCGTCCCACGCCGGCGCCCCCGGCGTCGATGGCAGCGGGCCAGCCTCCGAAGGGCGAGCGGCGCCAGCTCACCGTGCTGTTCGCCGACCTCGTCGGCTCCACCGCGCTCTCCGCCCGGCTCGACCCCGAGGAGATGGGGCAGCTCCTGCGGGCCTATCACGACGCGGTGGCGGCGGTGGTCGCGCGCTTCGACGGCCACGTTGCCAAGCTCATGGGCGACGGCGTGCTCGCCTATTTCGGCTGGCCCAACGCGCACGAGGACGGGCCCGAACGGGCGGTGCGGGCCGGTCTCGGGATCGCGGAGGCGGTCTCGAGGCTGGCCGCGCCGACGGACGAGCCGCTGGAAGCAAGGATCGGGATCGCGACCGGTCGCGTCGTCGTCGGGGATCTGGTCGGCAAGGGCGCGGCGCGGGAGGAGACCGTGGTCGGCGAGACGCCCAACCTGGCGGCTCGGCTGCAGGCAATGGCGGAGCCCGGCACGGTCGTGATCGCCGATGGGACGCGCCGCCTCCTCCGCGGCGTGTTCGCGCTGCACGACCTCGGCAGCGTCCCCCTCAAGGGCTTCGATGAGCCCGTGCCCGCGTTCCGGGCCCTGGGCGAGCGGCCGGCCGACAGCCGGTTCTGGACAGGTCGGCAGGGCGTCCCATCGCCGATGGTCGGGCGCGAGCAGGAGCTGGCCGTTGTGCTCGACCGGTGGCGGCAGGCGGCAGCCGGCGAAGGCCAGGCCCTGCTTCTGGTCGGCGAGGCCGGAATCGGCAAGTCGCGGCTGGCGCAGGCCGCCTTCGACACGGCGATCGAGGCCGGCCAGACCGTGCTCCGCTACCAGTGCTCACCCCACCATACCGGCACGGCGCTCTGGCCGGTGACCCAGCACCTCGCCTCTGCCGCCAGCCTCGATCCAGCCGACTCGGACGCGGCCAAGCTCGAGAAGCTCGAGGCCCTGCTGCGGCGAGGCGTCGAGGACGCCGGCGAGGTGGCAGCGCTTGTCGCGCCGCTGCTCGGGATCGACCCGACCGCCCGCTACGGCCGGGCGGCCGACCTCGCCCCGCAGCGGCGACGCGCGCGGACGCTTGCAGCGCTGGTCGAGGCGCTTGTCGGGCTCTCGCGCCGGCGCGGCCCCGTGTTGATGATGCTCGAGGACGCACACTGGATCGATCCCACGACGCTCGAGCTCGTGGGACTCGAGATCGACCGCATAGCCAATGCCCGGGTGCTGATGCTGGTGACGAGCCGGCCGGACGGGCAGCCGAGCCTCGGCGGGCACGCACATCTGAGCCGCCTCACCCTCAACCGTCTTGGACAGGGTCCGAGCGAAGCGATCGCGGCTCGCCTCGCGGGCGATCAGCCCCTATCGGCCGACCTTTTGCAGGAGATCACGGCTCGAACGGACGGGGTCCCCCTGTTCGTGGAGGAGCTGACGAAAGCGGTCCTCGAAGCCGGCGCGTCGGGCATGGCGAGCGCCGTGCCGTCCTCGCTGGTCGACACGCTGATGGCCCGGCTCGACCGGGTGGGCGGGGCCAAGGAGGTGGCGCAGGTCGCCTCCTGCATCGGGCGCGAGTTCGCTTACGATCTCCTCGCCACGGTGCTGCCGATGCCCGGCCCCGAGCTGAGGGCGGCCCTGGGACGGCTCACCGCGGCCGAGCTCGTCTTCACGCACGGCGAGCCTTCCGAGGCGAACTACAGCTTCAAGCACGCGCTGCTCCGCGACGCCGCCCACGACAGCCTGCTCAGAAGCCGCCGGCAGGAGATCCACGCCCGGATCGCCGAGACCCTGGAGCGAAGCGGATCGACGGCGGCCGGACTCCAGCCCGAGCTGCTCGCCCACCACCACGCCGAGGCGGCGCGGCCGGAGGTTGCGGCACGGTACTGGTCGGAGGCGGCCCAGCAGGCGTTCGACCGCTCCGCCATGCAGGAGGCCGTCGCGCATGCGACCGCCGGCCTTGACGCGGTCGAGTGCCTGCCCGACGGGCCGGCCCGCGCTCAACGGGAGGCCGCCTTGCTGGCGGCGCTCGCCCTGGCGCTCAAGGCGTCCAAAGGCGTAGGCCACCCCGCTACCGAGAAGGCCTTCGAGCGTGCGCATGCCCTGATGCGAGGACGAGCCGACTGGCCGCTCGCGTTCCCGGTGCTGTTCGGGCTTTGGCACGCGCACTGGTTTCAGGGGCAGCTCGGGCCGGCGCGCGAGGAGGCAGGCGAGCTGCTGGGCCTCGCGCAACGGGAAGGGTCGGGCGAGCAGCGGCTGGTGGCAGAAAATGCGATCGGCTCCTGCCTGATCCATGCCGGCGACAATGCGGGGGGTCTCGAGCATTTCGAGCGCATGAAGGCCCTCTACGATCCCGAGCGCGACGATCCCCTCGCCTCGAAGTACATGGTCAACTTCGGCGTCAGCCGCGGCTTCAGCGCCGCGATGGCGCGCTTTGCCCTGGGCTGGCCCGATGCGGCCATGGCGGACGCAAGAGAGGCGATCGCCTACGCCCGGACCCGCCAGCCCATCAACCTGGTTGCGGCCCTCAACTTCGGCGCCCATGTCCCGATCTCCCGGGGCGATGCGTCGGTGGCCCTCGAGTGGGCCGAGGAGAGCCTCTCGCTGGCCCAGGCGCGGGGCTTCGAGTTCGCGGTCGGGTTCGCCCGGGTCAATCGCGGATGGGCCTGCGCGCGCCTCGGCCGTGCCGACGCCGGCATCGCGGACATCCATGCCGGCATCGCCCTATGGCGGGGTTCCGGGGCCGGGCTATGGGAGCCCAGGCACCTCCTGCTACTGGCCGCGGCGTGCATTGCCGCCGGTCGCGCGCTCGAGGCGATCGCCGCCGCCGACCTCGCGCTCGCCCTGGCCCGCCGGACCGGGCAGGGCCATTTCGAGGCCCCCCTGCTCGTCGCGCGAGGCGATGCGCGGCTGATGGCGGGTGGCAGGAGAGCGGCAGAGGCAGAGAGCGACTACCGGGATGCCGTGGACGTGGCCCACGCCCAGTCGGCGAGGTCCTGGGAGATCCGGGCTGCGATCCCGCTGGCCAGGCTCCTGCACGCCCGAGGCGACGCCGCCCTGGCGCGCGGTATGCTCGCCCCTCTCTATGGTTGGTTCAGCGAGGGGCTCGACACAGAGGATCTTCGCAACGCCCGCGCGCTGCTCGACGGGGCCGCCTAGGTCCCTACCCCGATCTCGAGGGTGAGCCTACGAGGCTAGTCCTCCTCGTCGGGGCCCGGCTCGTCCTCCTCGGTCTCGACGGCGGGCACGGCGTAGCGGCCGTCGGCCCAGTTGATGAAGTCGCGGTCGCGGCAACGCCTCGAGCAGAAGGGCCGGAAGCGCTCGTCGCGCGGCTTGCCGCAGATCGGGCAGCGCGGCTGGCGCGCCGGCTCTTTCTTGTCGCTGGTCTCGTCGGCCATCGGCTCAGCCGCCCTCGAGAGCGAAGGCGCCCTGCGCGAGCGCGGGATCGCGCTCGACGCGCAGGGTGCTGCCGATGCCGCGCCACATGGTGGCCGCCTCGCCATCCAGATAGGCGGCGAGGTCGGGCGCCAGCCGGACGGCGCGCGGCTGGCGGGTCCTGACGGCGAGGGCCAGCTGCTCGGCGGCGGCGCGGAGCGAGGGGATCCGGCCGGTCCCCTCACAGACGGAGCAGGCACGCCGGAGCCGCGCCTCGAGCGAGCGGCCGCGGCGGGCGCGGCTGATCTGCACGAGGCCGAGCGGCGACATCGGGTAGATCTGCAAGGGTGCCGGGTCGGCGCGGAAGGCGCGTTTCAGCGTGTCCTCGAGCCGCTGCCTCGGTGCCTTCGTCGGCAGGTCGACGAAGTCGACGACGATCGTGCCGCCGAGATTGCGAAGGCGCACCTGATGCGCCAGCTCGAAGGCCGCCTCCATGTTGACGTCGAGCGCTGCCCGGCCGGCGCCGTCGACATCGACCGCGACGAAGGCCCGGGTGGGCTCGATCACCAGCCGGCCGCCGCCGCGCAGCCTGACCTCGGGCGACAAGGCAGCCTCGATCTCGCCTGCTACCTCGGTCTGCTCGAAGGCGCCGCTGCCCGGCTCGAGGCGGACGAGCTCGACCCCGTGGGGCTGAAGCGGCCCGTCGACCAGTCGGCGGCAGCGCGCGAGAAGCCCCTCGTCGGCCACCTCGATGCGCCGCAGCTCCGGGGCCATCACGGCGCGGACGAGGCGCTCCAGGGCGTGCTCGTCGCCGGTGAGCCGGCGCGGACGGCCGCCCTTGTCGGCCTCGGCGCGGATCGCCTGCCAGCGCGCCTCGAGCATCGCCAGCTCGTCCAGCAGCACCGCGTCCTCGACGTCGGATGCGAGCTTGCGGAGCGTCACGCCCTTCTCGCCGAAGAGGGTCTCGGCCCGCTGCTGGAGCGCCTCGCGCTCGCGGCCGCGGATGGGCCCGGTGAGATCGGGCAGGCGGCCCAGGGGGCGGTAGATGAGGTGGAAGCCAAAGAGCTTGAGGTCGGCGGTGACGCGCGGGCCCTTGTCGCCCTCGGGCTCACGCACGCCCTGCACGACCAGCCGCTTGCCGTCCTGCAGGAGGCGGGCGATGGGCTGGCGCTCCTCGCCCGGTGCCAGGTGCCGCGCGTCCTTGCCGTTGAGGAAGGCCTGCTGGGGCTCGCCGATGTCGAGGAAGGCCGCGTTGAGCTTGTGCTCGATGCCGCGCACCTGGCCCAGGAAGAGCGCGTCGGTGACCCAGCCGCCGACCTCGTCGGCGTCGATGATGTCGACGAGCCTGCCGTTCTCGAGGACGGCGCCGCGGACGCCGAACCCGGTGGCCTCGACGACGAGGCGGCGGCTCAAGGGCACCTCCAGCCGAGCCCCTCGAGGAGCCCCACGGTCTCGGCCAGCGGCAGGCCCACGACGTTCGTGTAGGAGCCGTTGATGCCGGTGATCAAGGCCGCGGCATGGCCCTGGATGGCGTAGCCGCCGGCCTTGCCCCGCCACTCCTCGAGAGCGAGGTAGCGCTCCATCTCCAGGGCACTCAGGCGCTTCATCTGGACCATTGTCGTCACCACGCGCACCACCTCCCGGCCGTCGGGCCCGATCACGGCGATGCCCCCATAGACCCGATGCCGCCGCCCCGACAACAGATCGAGGCAGCGCCTGGCCGTCCGTGCGTCCTCTGCCTTGGGCAGGATGCGCCGGCCGCAGGCCACGACCGTGTCGGCCGCGAGGATGAAAGCCCCGGCCCGTCCCTCCATCGCCCGCACGGCACGCGCCTTCGCGGCCGCGAGCCTTGCCGCGTGCGCCGGCGGCAGCTCCCGTGCCAGGGGCGTCTCGTCGATGTCCGGGGCCGTGATGTGGTCGGGCTCGATGCCGACCTGGCGCAGCAGGGCCAGCCGCCGCGGCGAGGATGAGGCGAGGACGAGCGAGGCTGAAGAGTCCTCCGCCACCCCTATTTGAAGCGGTAGGTGATGCGTCCGCGCGCCAGATCGTACGGCGTCATCTCGACGGTGACCTTGTCACCTGCGAGCACCCGGATCCGGTTCTTGCGCATGCGTCCGGAGGTGTGCGCGAGAATCTCGTGATCATTCTCGAGCTTGACCCGGAACATGGCGTTGGGCAGCACCTCCGTGATGGTGCCACCAAACTCGATCAGTTCCTCTTTCGCCATCGACACTCCTAATGGGACCGCGCCCGGCTCGGGGGCGCGCCCCTTCTCATGGGGTTCCGACCTCGCAAGGTCAAGATCGGCGCCACCCGGCACGACCTCGGCGGCGTGCGGCAGAGCAGCAGGGACACGGCCGGCGCCGCAAGGCAGGCGGCTCAGACCTGCGGCCCCCCGGCGGTCGGAAAGCGCTCGCGGATGCGCGCCGTCAGGAGATCGCGAAGCTGCCGGTAGGCCTGGAGACGCTGGTCGCGCGCGCTGTCGACGAGGCTCGGGTCGGGCATGTGCCAGAACTCGAGCTCGGTGGCGTTGCCGCGGGTCAGCTCGACCGCGCGATGCTGGGCCTCGGGCGAGAGCGAGATCACGAGGTCGAAATAGCCGTCCTCGAGCTGATCGAAGCTTTTCGGGCGGTGCCGGCCGAGGTCGATGCCGATCTCGTCCATCACGACGACGGCGAACGGATCGAGCTCGCCTGCTCGCACGCCCACGCTGTCGACATAGACGTGCCGGCCGTGGAGAAACTTGAGGAACGCCTCCGCCATCGGCGAGCGGATCGCATTCATCGTGCAGGCAAAAAGGACGCTGCCGGGTAGCGCCAGCATCGGTCAGGCGCGGACATGCAGCACGCAGACGAGGGTAAAAAGCCGCCTTGCGGTATCGTGGTCCATCGCCACGCGCGCGGCCAGCGCCTCCTTGAGAAGCTCCGAGCCTTCATCGTGCAGACCGCGACGTGCCATGTCGATCGCCTCGATGCGGGACGGCGTGGCCCCTTTGATGGCCTGGTAGTAGCTCTCGCAGATCATGAAGTAGTCTTTGATGACACGCCGCAAGGGGCGCACGGCGAGCGCGATCTCATCCCGCTCGCTGCCATCGCCGCCGGTGACGTCGAGGACGAGGGTCGCGTCGCGCAGCGAGAGGCGGACGCGGTAGGGCCCGGCGCAGCCGTCCAGCAGGTTGAAGCTGTTGTCCTCGAGAAGGTCGAAGATGGCGACGTTGCGCTCGTGCTCGACCTCGGGGCTCCAGCGGACGATGCTTTTCTCGTCGAGGTCGAGGGCGACGATGCGATCGGCGCGTGCCTCGCTCAATCCGCCTGCCCCAGCCGCCGCAGGACGGCCTGCGCATGGGCCTCCAGCCCCTCGCCGCGCGCGAGGCAGGCGGCGGCGGGCGCCAGGGTGCGAAAGCTCGCCGCGTCGCAGCCGAGGAGCGTCGTGCGCTTCATGAAGTCGAGGACGCCCAGGCCCGAGGCGAAGCGTGCGCTGCGGCTGGTGGGCAGCACATGGTTCGGGCCGCCCACATAGTCGCCGATGACCTCGGGCGTGAAGTGGCCGAGGAAGATGGCGCCGGCGTGGCGGATGCGGCCTGCCAGCCGGTCGGGCTCCGCCACCATCAGCTCCAGATGCTCGGGTGCCAGCCGGTCGACGAGCGGGACGGCCGCATCGAGCGAGCCCACGAGGATGACGGCCCCTTCCCTTTCCCAGCTCACCCGCGCGATGTCGGCCCGGCTCAGGCGGGCGAGCTGACGCTCGACCTCGCGCATCGTGGCATCGGCCAGCGCCGCGTCGTCGGTGATGAGGATCGCCTGCGCGCGCTCGTCATGCTCCGCCTGCGACAGAAGGTCGGCGGCGATCCAGGCGGGATCGGCGCCGCCGTCGGCGACGACGACGATCTCGGAGGGGCCGGCGATCATGTCGATGCCGACCCGCCCGAAGACCTG
Organism: uncultured Alphaproteobacteria bacterium; assembly: GCA_963735065.1. Taxonomy (GTDB): domain Bacteria; phylum Pseudomonadota; class Alphaproteobacteria; order Geminicoccales; family Geminicoccaceae; genus CAVTJL01. Next base: position 1,561,159 of record CAVTJL010000004.1, read on the forward strand.
GCGCTTGGCCTCGGCCACATAGGCGTTGCCCGGGCCCACGATCTTGTCGACGGGTGCGATGGTGGCGGTGCCGTAGGCCAGTGCTGCCACGGCCTGGGCGCCGCCCACGCGGTAGATCTCGTCGACGCCGGCGATCCCGGCTGCGGCCAGGACGAGCGGGTTGGCCTCACCACCAGGGGTGGGCGCCACCATCACGATGCGGGAGCAGCCGGCGACCTTGGCGGGGATGGCGTTCATCAGGACGGAGCTGGGGTAGGCCGCCGTGCCGCCGGGCACATAAAGGCCCACCGCGTCGACCGGCCGCCAGCGCAGGCCGAGGCGGACACCCTCCTTGTCACGGTAGTCGAGCGCCTCCGGGACCTGGCGCTCGTGGAAGGCGCGGATGCGGGCGGCCGCGAGCTCGAGCGCCTTCACGGCCTCGGGGTCGCAGGCGGCGCGGGCGGCGGCGATCGCCTCCTTGCCGACGCGCAGCTCGTCTGCCGTCAGCTCGAGACGGTCGTAGCGCGCGGTGAGGCGGACGAGCGCCGCGTCGCCTTCCTGCCGGACCTCACCCACGATGGCATGCACCGCGTCGCGGACGTCCGCCGTCTCCTCGCGCCGCCGGTCGACGAGGGCGGCGAAGGCGTCGGCGAAGCCGGGGCTCCGCTCGTCAAGCAGGGCCGCCATACGACTCCGTCCAGCCGGGCAGGGGCGAGGCGAAATGATCGCAGGGCGTGACGCTGCAGGGCTCGGGCTCGCCGAAATCGTCCATCCGGCAGGCGATGGCGTCGGTGCGGAGCTGGATCTGGGCGTCGCCCTCGAACACGAGGTCGATATGGATGAGATGATCCTTGCCGGGCTCGGTGGCGATCGTAAGGAGGCTCATCTCCTTCTCGGGGCTCGCCGGATCGAGGCCCCGATACTTGACCTCGGCGATGCCGTCGACGACCAGCGCCGCCATGCACTCGGTGAGCCCCTCGCAGGAGCCCGGGTCGGCCTGGAGCTCGCGGCGGTAGCGGCGGAACGCGGCGACGAAGCGGCGCTCCTCCTTGATGTAGGCCATCTCGCGCAGCGGGATGCGGGCGTCCTGCAGGCAGGCCGCGATCACGGCCAGATCCTCGCAGTCGGTCGCCCTCAATCGGAGCTTCTCGCCCATCGCCCTCTCCTCGTCTGCCGATGCCGGGCGCTCAGGGCGCCCGCTCGATCCTGGCCCCGACGTCCCGGAGCTTCTGCTCGAGATGCTCGTAGCCGCGGTCGAGATGATAGATGCGGTTGATCTCGGTCTGGCCCTTGGCCGCCAGCGCCGCCAAGACGAGCGAGACCGAGGCGCGAAGGTCGGTCGCCATGACGGGAGCGCCCCTGAGGCCGGCCACACCGCGCACCAGCGCCGAGCCGCCGTGGACCGTGATCCTGGCGCCCATGCGGGCAAGCTCGGGCACGTGCATGAAGCGGTTCTCGAAGATCGTCTCGGTGATCATCGAGGCACCGTCGGCCACGCACATCATCGCCATGAACTGCGCCTGCAGGTCGGTCGGGAAGCCCGGATAGGGCCGCGTCATCACGTCGACGCCCTTCATCCCGCCATTGCCCAAGGACGCGCTGAACCCCTCATCGGTCTCCTCGAGACGCATGCCGGCCTCGACCAGCTTCTCGACCGCCCCGCCCAGCATGTCGAGGCGGCCGTTGCGCACCGTTATATGGCCACCCGTGACGCCCGCCGCCATGGCGTAGGTGCCGGCCTCGATGCGGTCGGGCATGATCGAGTGGCGGGCGGCATGCAGGCCGGGCACGCCCTCGATCGTGATGTAGCTCGAGCCCGCCCCCTCGATGCTGGCGCCCATGCTCTGCAGAAGAAGAGAAAGATCGACGATCTCGGGCTCGCGGGCGGCGCCGGCGATCATCGTCTGGCCCCTGGCCAGCGCCGCCGCCATCATCAGGTTCTCGGTGGCGCCGACGGAGGGCTGGTTGAGCTCGATGCGGGCACCCGCGAGGCCCTGCGGGGCCGTGGCGCGGACGTAGCCGTCGATCAGCTCGATCACGGCCCCCATGCGCTCGAGGCCCATCAGGTGGAGATCGATCGGCCGCGTGCCGATGGCGCAGCCTCCCGGCATCGAGACGACGGCCTCGCCGCTGCGCGCAAGGAGCGGCCCCAGCACCAGGACGGAGGCGCGCATCTTGCGCACGAGGTCGTAGGGCGCCGTGGTGCCGAGGAGCTTGGGGGTATGGAGCGCTATCCGCCCGGGCTCGCCCGCGAGGAAGGTTGCGGCGGTGCCGAGGCGCTGCACGAGGCGCAGCATCGAGGTGACGTCGGCGAGCTCCGGCACGTTGCCGAGCTCGACCGGCTCGTCGGTCAAGAGGCAGGCGGCGATGAGCGGCAGGGCCGCGTTCTTGGCGCCACTGATGGTGACCGTGCCGGAGAGCGGGTGGCCACCCTCGATGAAAAGTCGATCCATGATGCTCCCAATCGGCCCGCCGGGGCCCTCCGGGCGGTCACAAGCGCGGCAGGGTCACGCCGCGCTGGCCCATATATTTCCCCTTGCGGTCGGCATAGGAGACCTCGGGCGGGGTCTCGCCCTTGAGGAAGAGGAACTGGCAGAGACCCTCGTTGGCGTAGACGCGGGCCGGCAGGGGCGTGGTGTTCGAGATCTCGAGGGTGACGTGGCCCTCCCACTCGGGCTCGAGCGGGGTGACGTTCACGATCATGCCGCAGCGCGCATAGGTGCTCTTGCCGAGGCAGATGACCAGGATGTCGCGGGGGATGCGGAAATACTCGATGGTGCGGGCAAGGGCGAAGCTGTTGGGCGGGATGACGCAGATGTCGCCCTCGCGCTCGACGAAGCTCTGGGCCGAGAAGGCCTTGGGATCGACGATGGCATTGTCGACGTTCGTGAAGATCTTGAACTCGGGCGCCATGCGGGCGTCGTAGCCGTAGGAGCTGAGCCCGAAGCTGATCACCCCCTCGCGCGTCTGGCGGTCGACGAAGGGCTCGATCATGCCCTCTTCGAGCGCCATCTTGCGGATCCAGTGATCGGGCATGATCGACATGCGGCGGCAACGTCCCAGGCGGCTTTTTTCGTCCAGGCGGCCTATGTAGGCGATCCCCCGCTGCTCCTCAACTGCGGCGCGGGCGCTCCGGCTGGTCCTGCGCGCCGCTCTCGCGGGCGCGGGCCTGGTCCTTGCGCCGGCGCAGATTGTCCCGCAGCCGTGCTGCAAGCTCGGCCGCCCGGTCCTCCTTCGAGGCCTTGGGATGCCGCGCCCGCCGCTCCCCCTGCCCGGGCTCGTCCCGGCTCTCGTCCATGCCCGCCTTCTCCTCGGCTCGCGTCCCGGGGTCCGGAGGCATCTAGCACCTGCCGCGCACCTTGGTCATCCGGCACGGCGCGCTGCCGTCGCTCGGCCGATCACCTGCTAGCAGCAGGGCACCGCGAGGCGGCGGCAGCATGCGCGGGCCGCGCCCGCCTGGCCCCGGCCACCACGCCGCATGCATCCGCGACGCTGTCGGCTGAGGCCGTGGCGCCCTGCCGGGCGCCGCACGAGCTCGGCTGCAGCGCCGGGACGAGAAAGCCAGAGCGCTTCGCCCTCGACCCGCTCCAGCACATGCCATGACCGAGGAGCTAGCCGACCGGGTGGTCCTTGGCGGTGTGGACGACATGGTCGAGCGCGGCGCTCGATGCCCATGGTGCTGTGGTGTGCAGGTCGGCGGCGGTCAGCTCCGTCTTGCCCTTCACCGTCACCTGCCCGGTGAAATGGTAGACCGTCGGGTCGTCGGCAGCTCCGGTCATGACCTGCGAGAGGTCGAGCGTGATGCTGTGGCCGTGAACCTTGACCCCGCCCCCGTCGGCGGCGCTCAGAACGCCATCGCAATTCGTGTCGAGGCTGTTGAGCAGGTCGAGCGAGTTGAGATCGTTCGCCTGAGCGCCGTCGTCGAAGTGCAGCTGGAAATCGATCACGTCACCCTGGCCGAAGTGCGCTATCGTGTCGTGTCCAAGATCGCGCAGGTCCGACTGGGGCGGAAAGGCCGAATAGTCGAAGTGCTCGTTGAACACGTCCGGTGCCGCGGTCCCTTTCCAGTGCTCGTTGGCGGCGGTGCTGCTCACATCGAGGCCGGTCACGACCGTCGCCTGGCCGTGGGCGGTGCCGCCATGCCCGTCGTCGATCAGGTAGGTGAGCTTGTCCTTGCCGTGCCAGTCCGCATCGGGCGTGTAGAGCACCGAGCCGTCGACGATCTGGGCGATGCCGTGCCCGGGCGCCTTCAGGATGCGGTCGAGTGAGAGCACGTCGCCATCCTTGTCCACATCGTTGCTCAGGACATCGATCGTGGCGCTCTGGGCGGCCGGAATGGCGGCGAAGTCCGGCGTTGCGTGGGGCTTGTGGTTCTTCGTCATGCGCGCTCTCCCCTGAATGATGCCCTGAAGGCCCAAGAAGCGACGAGGGCCTCGATAGTCAAAATACAGCCATCAGGCAATGTCATTGTCGGTACCAAGTGCGACGCTCGGGCGGCAACAGCGAACGGACCCGTCACACCCAGCAATTTCTCGGCAAAGGCGCCCCGGAGCACTAACAGGCGGCTCTCGTCGACCTCGCCGGTCCTCGCGCTCGCCGCGATCTAGTACACGGGGTGGTGGCCTATGCTCACCGACCTTGCCGCGAGCTGGGCCGCCCGCTCCTCGCGTGAGGGCTTGGGATGCCGCGCCCGGCCCTCGCCCTGCCCGGGCTCGTCCAGGCTCTCGGCCATGCCCGCCTTCTCCTCGGCTTGCGTCCGTCGATGCCCTATGGCATCTAGCTCCCGCCCCGTGCACGGGTCGTCCCGCACGGCGCCTGCTGCCGTAGCTCAGTCGGTAGAGCGCATCCTTGGTAAGGATGAGGTCGAAGGTTCGATTCCTTTCGGCAGCACCATCTCGTCTCCGGCACATCGCCCCCACGCGGCGCAGCCGGTCGGGCGGCGTCGACGGTCAGTCGAGTCCCGACGGGGCGCGGCAGCGGTGGATGGGTGGCACGCTGCCGTCGAGCAGGCGCGTCAGCAGGACCGCGGTGCCGTGGGGCGCGCCCACATAGATCGTGTCGCCGGTGCTCGTGCCGGCCTTCGACTTCTTGCAGTTCCTGAAGAAGGCCCGCTCGCAGGGATAGGGCCCGGCGATCTGGTAGCCCGTCTTGGCGGTGTCGGGGTCGGCCACCGTGATGGGGCAGGAGCAGATGATCTCGCCCGCGGAGAGCGGCTCGTCGAAGCCCGGGAAGCTCTGCCCCTGCGTGCTCTTGAAGCAATAGCCGCCGTCGCACTGGGCATAGGCGCCGTTCGACGCTGAGGCGGGGCAGTCGTAGAGAGCCTGGTCGCCGTCGAGAGCCAGGACCGAGCGCGGCAGGCTGTACGTGCTTATCATGTAGCCGTTGTCGACGCCCTCGGCGTTGGCGTCGCAGACGTTCTTCCCGGTATCGTAGTTGAACGGCAGGCTGATGCTGTTGCCGTGCTCGACATCGCACCTGCAGTAGGCGACCTCGTTGAAGACGAAGCACTTGGCCGTGGCGCAAAGGGCGTAGGTCTGATCCTCGCAGATCTGGAAGCCCTTCGACCGGGAGGCCTTGGCCTTCTGCAGCATCTGCGAGAGCAGCTGGGACGGCTCGGTCCCGGAATCCAGCGCATGGGCCCGGCCTGCGGCGAGGAGGACGGGAAGAGCCAGCACCAGGCCGAGGACGAGGGCCCACCGCGTCCGAGACCGCACCGCATCGCCGCGACAACGGCCGATCGCGCTCATCGCCATGCTACCTCCCCGGGCGGGCAGGCTGTCCCGCTTGTGCTTATGGCGCTGCCGGTCGGCTGGTGATTCGACGGAGACGCCAAAAGCCCAGGCCGGTCGCGTTCACCTCTACGTTGCGCGTCGGGGCACCGGCCGTCAACCTGCCGCTCGCGCGCGACGCGACAGGACGGCGCCCTGGCGTCCCGCCGAGACCGGCGCACGAGCATCTTCCCTCTCCCGGCCCGTCTGCCCGGACGATCCGAGCGGTGTAAGGCCGCGCCAGATCAGGGGGAGATCGCGTCATGGGCGCCGGGCGCTTGGAATTCCATGGCTGGGGTATCGAGGGTGCCGGGCCCGGCGCCGACCGCCTGATGATCGGCTCCGAGGGAGCGCTCGGCGGGATCACCGAGGCCTGGATGCAGCTCCAGGACCGGCCCCGCTTCAAAGGCGGCGCGTCTTAAGGCCCACCGGATGCGGCCAGGGCTCCTTCCCCGATGCCGGGTGCCTCCGCTGGCATCGCCGGTGAGCACGGGTTAGGGTTCGCTTCATACCTAAGGGCGAAGCCGCGTCCGTTCGAAGAAAACTCATGCGCGGGTCGATGCCGCGCCAACAGGGAGGAAAGCGGCGATGACGGGAGCCAGCGGCGAGATCGTCCGGGCGGCGATCTATCCGGCGATCGGGATCGCGCGGGTCGGCAACAGTCCCGAGGAATGGTTCCTCGGCCCCGAGGTTCCGGAGCCGCCGCCGCAGCCGTCGAGCTTTTATCGGGATGGCAGCGGGGCGCTGAAGCGTCAGGCGGCACGCTTCCGGGTCTATGGCCTCGACGCCCGAGGGCGGGCGGTGGCCGAGCTGACCGGCCGGGGCGACGCCGAGGTCACGTGGACCGTCCATCTCGCCAACACCAAGGCTGCCTGGTACGAGTTCCAGCTGGCCCTCGACATTCCCGAAGCCGCCTCGGCGCCGCCCTCCTACCGGCGCAACGCCCAGGTCGCGGACCGCCGCCAGCTCGTGATCGATCCCGGCCCGCGCAGCATCGAGGGCGCGGACCATCGAGCGGTGCGCTTCGACGGCGGCCACTTCATGGGCAAGCCCGTCTATCTGGGCGAGCTGCGCACCGACGAGGCCGGGCGGCTGATCGTGCTGGGCGGCCACGGCAAGGCCGCCTCCTACAACAACAGCCGTGCCGTCACCTTCGCCAACAATGACGGCTGGCACGACGACATCGCGGACGGCCCGGTGACGGCCTGCGTCAGCCTCGGGGGCAAGGAGATCCCGGTCGACCCGGCCTGGCTGGTGGTGGCGCCGCCCAACTACGGGCCCTGCCAGAAATCGGTGCGGACGATGTGGGACCTGATGCGCGACCTCGCCTTACAGCCAGAGGTTCCTCACCAAGCCCGTGCGCCCGTCGTTCCGGCGCGACATCGCCCCGATCTTCAGGCGGCTGAGCCGGCTGCAATGGGTCAACCAGGGTTTTGCCACCTGGTACGGCTCGGGCGCTGCCTTCGATTTCGGCACGTCCGAGTGGATGGCCAAGCTCGCCGATCCCGGCGAGGGCAACAAGGAGCTACGGCGCCAGCTCGCCAATCAGTTCCGCGTCTTCGACCGGGATGGGTGGTCGCCGGCGCCCTGGCCGTGGGTCTATGGCGACGCCATGAACGTGCCGATGCCCAAGACGCCGCGAGCGTTCACCGAGCTCACCCAGACCCAGTTGGGCTTTCTCGAGCAGTGGGCGGACGGCGACTTCGACGCCGACTTCCAGACGGCGGACACGACGCCCCATGACCTGGAGATGGTTCCGGTGGCGCTGCAGCCGGAAATGCTGGATCAGGCCGCGCTGGAGTTTTGTCTCGCCGATGCCTTCCACCCGGGTTGCGAGATGACCTGGCCGGTGCGCACGCCCACCATGTTCATGGGGCCCTACCGCTTCCTGCACGCGCCGCCCGGACCGGAGCCCGACTACGGGCCGGGAGCTGACCAGCGCCATCTGCGAGCTGCCGGACGGCCCGCTCACCGGACAGCGGCCGGGCGACATCAGCCGCTGGATGGCGGTGCCGTGGCAGACCGATACGGCGAGCTGCCGGTCGGGCTACGAGCCCTCCTACGACCCCTATCTGCCCACCTTCTGGCCGGCCAGGGTGCCCAACCAGGTGCTCACACCCCAGAGCTACGCCGTGGTCATGGATAGCTCCCTGCCGCTGGACACGCGGCTCGCCGCCTTCGCCCATCGCGCCTCGTGGGACGCGCCTTTGGGCGACGGCACCTATGTCGACCAGATCAACACCATGGCGGGCGACATCGACCTCGTCGCCGTTGTCTCGGTGGCGCCGGGGCCGACCGACGTGCCGGGGCTGCCGTCGGTGATGGAGGTGGCCGACCGGCCGACCGATGAGGAGGCAAAGGCCAGGCCGGCGCTGCTCGGCGCCGCCCGGGAGCGCAAGGGGCCGGATCTCTCGGGGATCGAGAAGGTGCGGCGCTTCCCGAGGGGCCTGCGCGGCTGAGGTGGCGACGGCCGAGGTTCTGATCGTCGGTGCCGGGCCGGCGGGCTGCGCTGCGGCGCTGAACCTCGCACCGCTGCGCCGCACGGTGATGGTGGAGCGTCGGGCGGAGACGCCGGCGCGAATAGGCGAGTCGCTGCCGCCGGTGGCCGGGCGGCTTCTCGCCGACATGGGGCTGCTCGAGGGCTTCGAGCGCCAGGGCCACGCGCCCTGCCATGGCTTTCGCTCCTCTTGGGGCGGGCAGGCGCCGAGCGAGCGGCACGGCCTGCGCGATCCGGATGGACCGGGCTGGCACCTCGACCGCGCGCGATTCGACCGCTGGCTGCGCGGCATCGCCGTCGCCCGGGGCGCGGAGCTGCTGGCGCCGGCCACCCTCACCGCGGTGACCCCCGCCCCAGGAGGATGGCAGGTCCGGCTGGCCACGCCGGCGGGCGAGCGCCGGCTGGAGGTGCCGATCCTGATCGATGCCGGCGGCCGCCGGGCGGGGCTGGCGCGCCGCCTTGGTGCCCGGCGGCGGGTGCGCGATCGGCTGGTCTCCCTCTGGGCTCATGGTCGGGTCATGCTGCCCGAGCGCCACGCCGGCGTGGGCCATCTCGAGGCGGTGGCCGACGGCTGGTGGTACAGCGCGCCCATTCCCGGCGGCCGGCGCGTGCTGGCCTTCCACACCGATGCCGACCTCCCCGCCGCCCGGGCATGCCGCGAGCCGGCGGCACTCTTGGACCATCTCCGGGACGCCCCGGGCACCGCCGAGCTGCTGGCGGAGTGCGGCTTCGCGCCCGACGGACCCCACGGCATCGCGGCGGCCCATGGCTGCGTCCTCGACCGCCCCGCCGGGCCGGGCTGGCTCGCGGTGGGCGATGCCGCCCTCGCCTGCGATCCCCTGTCGTCGCAGGGCCTGCTCAACGCCCTCTATACCGGCCTCGCCGCCGCCGAGGCGGCCGACCGCTCGCTCGCGGGCATGGAGGCGTCGGCCGACTACATCCGGGCGATCCGGCAGATCGACGACGCCTATCGGCGCCATCTTGCGCTTTGGTACGGCCTGGAGCAGCGCTGGCCCGACGCGCCGTTCTGGAGCCGGCGGAGAGCAGCACCGGCGCCCGCGGAAGACCTTCATGAGCCGGTGCGTCAGGAAGCACGCTCGGCCAGCGAGGGATAGCGCAGCTGTGTAGCCGCTACATCGGCAACGATCGCTTTCTTGACCGGCCCGTCATGATAGCGATAACGCTCCGCCCGGTCCGGGAAGAGGGTCCTGCCCTTGGAAGCCGCGCGTCGGCCGGAAGGCTGGCGTCATCAGCAGACGGCGCTGCGGCGATGGCATGATCCGCTCCGCCCTGGCCCCATCTCAAGATCAGTGAGGCAGGATGCGCACCCGACCGAACATCGTTCTCATCATCGCGGACGATCACCGCTACCAGTCGATCGGCGCCAACGGCGAGAGCGAGGTGCAAACGCCGCATCTCGATGCGCTCGCGGCGCGCGGCACCGTCTTCGATCAGGCGCACTGCCAGGGCTCGATGCACCCGGCCGTCTGCGTGCCGAGCCGCGCCTCGCTGATGACGTCCCGCAACATCTTCACAAGCTCGGTCGATCCCACCGGGTCCGGCTACAACGGCGTGGCCTTCGCGATCCCGCCGACGCTCGAGACCTTCCCACAGCGGCTGCGGGCCGCGGGCTATCACACGCACGCGGTCGGCAAGTGGCACAATGACGGCCCGACCTTCGCCCGCTCGTTCACGAGCGGCGAGCGCAACATGTTCGGCGGCATGAGCGATCACGATCGCGTCCCGTTGCGGCCGTACGATCCGACGGGCGCCTTCCCCGTCGAGAGCATCCATTACGAGGAAGGCTTCTCGACCGACCTGTTCCGCGACGCGGCGGTCGACTTTCTCGAGAACGCGCCCTCCGACCAGCCCTTCTGCCTCTATGTGGCCTTCACCGCACCGCACGATCCGCGCACGCCGCCCGAGGCCTACAAGGTCGACCCGGCCGGCGTCAGCCTGCCGCCGAACGCGCAGGCCATGCACCCCTTCGACAATGGCGACATGCTCGTCCGCGACGAGCAGCTCGAGGCCATGCCGCGGCCTGCCGATGCCGTGCGCCAGCATCTGGCCGACTATTACGGGATGATCGCCCACCTCGATGCCGCGGTCGGCAAGATCGTCGCGACGCTGGAGGCGACGGGTCACGCCGAGGACACCGTCGTCGTCTACACCGCCGATCATGGCCTTGCGCTTGGCCAGCACGGGCTCATGGGCAAGCAGAACCTCTACGAGCACAGCCTGCACGTGCCGCTCATCCTCGCGGGCCCCGACATCCCCGCGGGCCAGCGGCACGGGCAGCTCGTCTGGCATGCCGATACCTCGACCACGCTCCTGGACATAGCGGGCGTCGAGCCCGATCCGGCGAGCGAGGGGCGGAGCCTCCTGCCCATCCTCCAGGGCAACCCGCAGTGGGAGCGCAGGATGTTCGCCGCCGGCTATCGTGCCACGCAGCGCATGATGCGCGACGAGCGCTACAAGCTGATCCGCTATTTCCCGACCACCGAGGCGGGCACCGGGGTCCTCGAGGCAGAGTCGCCGGCGACGCCCGGCTCGCGCACCGAGCAGCTCTTCGACCTCGACGCCGATCCGTGGGAGACGGTGAACCTCGCCTGCGTGCCGGAGCTGCAGGCGGTGCGCGACCGGCTGGCGGAGGCGCTGGTGCGCTGGCAGACCGAGGCCGGCGACCCCTTCCTCGACCGCTGCACTTGAGGGGCTCCATGGCCCGGCGCTCGATCGAGGGCCCGGGCGCCTAGGCCGGACCGCCGGGGTGAGCGGGTGGCGTTCCGGCATCGGGGCGCCTATGCCGTTGCCAGCCGTGCCACGATCCCGAGGAGAGGCCATGAGCCGTGTCCGGCCGCCCCATCCGATGCTGCCGCGGCGCCTGTTCCTGGCGGCGGCCGGCATGGCGCTGGCTACGCGCGCCGAGGCGGCGGGTCGCCCGGCGATCAGCCTGGGGCTCGTCCAGTTCGGCACGGTCCAGTGGATCGCCGAGATGATCCGTCGCCACCGGCTCGACGCGGCGCACGGCTTCACGCTCGATGCGCAGCCGCTCGCCAGCCCCGGTGCCGGCCGTGTCGCGATCATGGGCGGCGCGCTCGATGTGGTCGTGCTGGACTGGCTCTTCGTCGCCGTGCAGCGGGCCAAGGGCGCCGGGCTCTGTTTCGCGCCCTTCTCCTCGGCCACGGGCGGCGTCGTCGTGCCGGCGGGCTCGAGCATCCGGACGCTCGCCGATCTCGCCGGCAAGCGGGTGGGCGTGGCCGGCGGCCCGGTCGACAAGTCCTGGCTGATCCTCCGGGCCGCTGCCCGCAAGGAGGCGGGCCTCGATCTCGCGACGGCGGCGCGCGTCTCCTATGCGGCACCGCCGCTCCTGGGTGCCCAGCTGGAGCAGGGCAAGCTCGACGCCGTCCTCACCTATTGGTCCTTCGTGGCCAGGCTCGAGGCCGCGGGCCACCGCCAGGCGATCTCGGTCGCCGACTGCGCTGCGATGCTCGGGCTGCCGCGGCAGCTGGGCCTCGTCGGCTTCGTCTTCCGCGAGAGCTGGGCGCGGGCCCCGGGCTCCGGCATCGAGGGCTTCCTCGCGGCCGCGGCCGAGGCGTCGGCGATCCTGGCCGCCGGCTCGAGCGACGACTGGCAGGCCGTGCGTCCCTTGATGGACGCGGCCGACGATCGCCTCTTCGCGACCTTGCGCAGGCGCTTTGCGGAGGGAGTCGGGGCCATCCCGGATGCGGCGACCCAGGAGCGCAATGCGCGAGCCCTCTTCGCGATCCTGAAGGAGATCGGCGGCACGCAGGCGACCGGCGGTCTCGAGGAGGTGCCGGCCGGGCTTTTCTGGCAGAGCGGAAGCGGCGCGGGCTGAGCGGCGTGCCGACGGCGATCTGGCGCCTCGCCGGCATCGGCGGCCTTCTTCTCGCCTGGGCGCTGGCAGCGGGCCTGGTCGGCTCGGACCTGCTCCTGCCCTCCCCCTGGCGCGTCCTGGCCTTCGCGGCACGCGGGATCGCCGATGGCGAGCTGCTGCGCGAGCTTGCCGCCACCCTCGTGCGGGTGGTCATCGCCTTCACCGTCGCCATGCTGCTCGCCAGCATCATCGGCTACGCCATGGGGCGCCACCAGCGGATCGACGCGCTGGCCGACCCGCTGCTGGTGATAGCGCTCAACCTGCCGCTGCTGGTCGTGGCCATCCTGGCCTATGTCTGGATCGGGCTGAACGACGTCGCCGCTGTCCTTGCCGTCGTGATGGCGAAGACGCCGACCACGATCGTCACCATCCGCGAAGGTGCCAGAGCGCTCGATGCCAATCTCGACGAGATGGCGGCGGCCTTTCATGTGCCCCGCCTGCGGCGCTGGCGCTCGATCATCCTGCCGCAGCTCGCCCCCTATCTCGCCGCCGCCGGCCGGAGCGGCGTGTCGATCACCTGGAAGATCGTGCTGGTGGTCGAGCTTCTGGGCCGCCCCAACGGGATAGGCTTCGCGCTCAATCTGGCCTTCCAGAACTTCGACGTCACGGCGATCATCGCCTATGGCCTGGTCTTCGCCTCGATCATGCTGTTGATCGAGGCCCTGGTGCTGCGCCCCCTGGAGCGTCGGGCCAATGGCTGGCGCGCCGATGCTTGAGGCCCGGATCACCGAGAAACGCCTGCCCTCGGGCGAGGCGCTGCTCCGCGATCTCGCCATCACGGTCGTGGCTGGCGAGACCGTCGTGCTGCTGGGGCCATCCGGCGTCGGCAAGACCTCGACCCTGCGGATCCTCCTGGGTCTCGACGGCAGCTTCCTCGGCAGCCTGCGCAACCAGGCGCGGCGCACGGCACCGGTGTTCCAGGAGCCACGCCTGCTGTCCTGGCTGACGGTGAGCGACAATATCCGGCTGGTGATCCCGCCGGGGCAGCCGGCGCCGGACATCGGGGCGATCCTGGCCGAGGTCGGCCTCGCCGGCAGCGAGGCGCTCCTCCCGCGCCAGCTGTCGCTCGGCATGGCGCATCGCGTCGCCGTGGCGCGCGCGCTCGCGACCAGGCCCGATCTCGTTGTCCTGGACGAGCCGTTCGCCTCGCTCGATCCGGGCTCGACGGACCTCATGGCACAGCGCCTGGCGCGCGTGCCGCGCGAGGGCGGCGCGCTCGTCATGGCGATGCACGACCTCGACCGCGCGCTGAGCATCGGCACGCGCATCCTGGTCATGGCCGGGCGGCCCGCCCATATCGTCTGGAAGGCGGAGATCGCCCGCGCCGATGGCGAGGAGAGCCGGCATTCCCTGCGTCGGGAGGCGATCCTCGCCTGCCCCTTCCTCGCCTCGCAGGGAGCTGATGACGAAAAGGCGCTTCTGCATCCGTACCGCGGCCCCTAACAGGGGGCGAGCGAGCGAAAACCGTCAGACATCACGATAGGGAGTGGGACCTTGGGCATGCATGAGGTGCTGGCGAGGGTCGTCGCCTGGGTCGGAGCCGGCACGATCGCCGTGCGGCGGATGAGCGACGGCGACAAGGCGCCTGCCTGGGGAACGACGCCGAGCATCCCGACGGCAAAGTCGCAAGGCATGCTCCCCACGCTCAAGATGCCGACGGCGCGGGGCTGGCAGGGCGACGAGAAGCCGATCGCGGCACCGGGGCTGAAGGTGAATGCCTTCGCGCGCGGTCTCGATCATCCGCGCTGGGTCTACGTGCTGCCCAACGGCGACGTGCTGGTGGCCGAGAGCACCACCCTGCCGAGCGAGAGCACGCGCAGCCTCTTCGACCACGCCATGATCGCAACCATGAAGCGCGCGCATGCGACCGGGGCCAGCCCCAACCGGATCACGCTGCTGCGCGATGCCGACGGCGACGGCGTCGCCGAGGTCCAAAAGCCCTTCCTCGAGAATCTGAGCCAGCCCTTCGGCATGGCGCTGGTGGGCGACCAATTCTATGTCGGCAACACCGACGGCATCGTCGTCTTCCCCTACGAGGCCGGCGCCGACAGGATCACCGCGCCGGGCAAGAAGCTCGTCGACTTCAAGCCCGGAGGCCACTGGACGCGCAGCCTGCTGCTGAGCCCCGACGGGACCCAGCTCTATGCGGGCGTGGGCTCGCTCACCAACATCGCCGATCAAGGCATGGAGGCCGAGGAGGGCCGCGCTGCCATCCACGTGCTGGACCTCGCGAGCGGCCGAAGCCGCATCTTCGCGGGTGGCCTCCGCAACCCCGTGGGCCTCGCCTGGGAGCCCTCCACCAACGTCCTCTGGACGGTCGTCAACGAGCGCGACGGCCTGGGCGACGAGACCCCGCCCGACTACCTGACCTCGGTCCAGGATGGTGGCTTCTACGGCTGGCCCTATTGCTACTGGGGCAGGATCGTCGACGACCGCGTGCCGCAGAATGCAGCACTGGTCGCCCGCGCCACCCAGCCGGACTATGCCCTGGGCGGCCATACCGCGTCGCTCGGCCTGTGCTGGGTGCCCGAGGGCACGCTGCCCGGCTTCCCGGCGGGCATGGCGATCGGCCAGCACGGCTCCTGGAACCGCAGCAAGCTCAGCGGCTACAAGCTGGTCTTCGTGCCGTTCGCGAACGGCAAGCCCTCGGGGCCCGCGCGCGACATCCTCTCGGGCTTCCTCGCCCCCGACGAGAATTTTTCCTATGGCCGGCCGGTGGGCGTGACGCTGGGGCCCGACGGCTCGCTCCTGATGGCCGACGACGTCGGCGACGTGATCTGGCGGGTGACGGGAGCCTAGGGGCCTATTCTCGCCGGCTGAGAGGGGCCCGGCTGCCCTGACGATGCGAGCGGTGTAAGGTCACCCCCAAGCAGGGGGGAGATCGCGTCATGGGTGCTGGCCGTCTGAAGTTCTATGGCTGGGGCATGGAGGGTGAGGGCCTCGACGAGGCCGAGCGCCAGCGGCTTTTTGCCTTCGTCTCCTCGCGCCTCGGGATCGAGCCGCGCACGGTGGTGGCGCCGCAGCTGGCAGACATCGAGCTGCGTGCGCCGCGCGTGACGGCACCCGCGGCGCTGGCGCACCTGCTGGACGCCACGCCCTACGAGCGGCTCCTCCACACCTACGGCAAGTCCTATCCCGAGACGCTGCGCGCCTGGGAGCGCGACTTCGGGAACGCGCCGGACCTCGTGGCCTTTCCCACGAGCGAGGCGGACGTGGCAGCCCTGCTCGACTGGGCCGGTTCCTCCCGCGTCGCCGTCATCCCCTTCGGCTGCGGCTCCTCGGTCGTGGGCGGTGTCGAGCCTGATGTGGGCGACCGCTTCGCCGGCACCATCAGCCTCGATCTGCGCCACATGGGCGGCATCCTCGAGGTCGACGAGACGAGCCGCGCGGCGCGCATCCAGGCCGGCATGAGGGGCCCCGCGATCGACGCGGCGCTCAGGCCGCACGGCCTCTCGATCCGGCACTTTCCGCAGAGCTTCGAGTTCTCCACCCTGGGCGGCTGGATCGCCACGCGCTCGGGCGGGCACTTCGCCACGCTCTACACCCACATCGACGACTTCGTCGAAAGCCTCCGCACCGTGACGCCGGCAGGGGTCATGGAATCGCGCCGGCTGCCCGGCTCGGGCGCCGGGCCCAGCCCCGACCGCCTGATGATCGGCTCCGAGGGAGCGCTGGGCGTGATCACCGAGGCCTGGATGCGGCTCCAGGACCGGCCGCGCTTCAAAGGCGGCGCGGTCTTCGGCTTCCCCGATCTGCTCTCAGCCGCCAGAGCCGTGCGCGCGGTGGGCCAAGCGGGGCTCTACCCCTCCAACCTGCGCGTCATCGACAATGACGAGGCCGGGACCTACGGCGTCAACGACTACGAGGAGACGCTTCTGCTCCTCGGGTTCGAATCGGCCGACCACCCCATCGAGCCCTGGATGGCGCGCGCCGTCGAGCTGATCCTGGACCATGGCGGCAGACGGCACGCCGACGAGAGTGCGGCGCTGCGCTGGCGCACCGCCTTCATCCGCATGCCCTACGCGCGCGAGCTGACGGTGCCGTTGGGCGTGATCAACGACACCTTCGAGAGCGCGGTGACCTGGGACCGGTTCGAGGCGTTTCATGAGGCCGTGCGCGGGGCGACCGCGGCCGCGATCCTGGAGGCGACCGGACGGCCCGGGACCGTCTCGACCCGCTTCACCCATGTCTACCCGGATGGCCCGGCCCCCTACTACACCTTCAACGCGCAGGGCACGCCCGGGCGGCTTCTCGAGCAGTGGCGGCACATCAAGACCCGCGCGTCCGATGCCCTGATCGCGGCGGGCGGGACGATCACCCATCACCATGCGGTCGGGCGCGACCACATGCCGTGGTACCGCCAGCAGCGGCCGGCGCTGTTCGGCGCCGCGCTCGCCGCGGCCAAGGGTGCCCTCGATCCGGCCGGGATCCTGAACCCCGGCGTCCTGGTGCCGTAGGGGAACCGCATGCGGCCCGATCCGGGCTCCGGTATCGGGTGACCATCGGGCGTCTGCCGGGACGGGCGGCGCCCAGCCGTTCCGAGCCCGCTCGACCTCCGGCCCGCGCGTCGCTATTCTGCAACCATGGATGCGGAGTCTAGCGTGTCCATTCTTGCTTTGGGCGATAACGAACAAGTCGAGGAAGCGTCCATGGGCGGTACGGAACCGTCGAGCGAGCGGGTGGCATCACCACTCGTGGGGCTCATCATCGTCGCAAGCCTAGCGGCCGGCCGGCTGGTCGGTCGGATCGTCGCGACCACCGGAGATCTGGCATTGATCAGGGCAGCTCCGGAGAGCGACATCCAGGGCCCCGGCCTCATCCTCCTCAAGCTCGGCAGCGTGGCCATGCCCGAAGGCCGATGCCGGCTCTTCCGGACCAGGAAGGAGGCCGCACAGGCGGTATCGGGAGACGAGCGCCCGCCCGTCCGGGAGCGGCCCAGGCCGCGCCTCGTGGCGACGCGCACGAGCGAGGGCGCGCCGTCCGGGCTTTCCTGATCGCTCGGCGGCCGGGCCCGGCCCTTCGATCGTGCCCCATCAGGTGCGTGACCGGCACCGATCATCGCGGTGCCCGGCCCACGCGCGGGCCGCCCACTCGACCATCCCGTGCCGCCGTCGCGCCGCTGGTTGGACGGGCAAGAAGAGCGCGGGTCCGGGTGCCTGACGCTGTTCTCCTTCGGCTCCGGCAAGGCGGCAGAAAACAGCAAAAATGCCGCGCCCCGCGCGCGTGAATCGAACAGGCTACGCCAGCACCGGGTTCCCACCGGGGCTCCAGCGGCCAAGCGTATCGCGACGCGAATGTTGACTCCGTCAAGTATACGGCAGAAGCTCCCCCAGCGCAGAGCAGGGAGGGTTCGGATGCCGGCGGAACAGAGCGTGGAGCAGCGTATCGCTGCGGTGCGCCGGTTCAGCCGCGTCTATACGCGGCGGATCGGCGTGCTCGAGGAAGGGCTTTTGAAAAGCTCCTACTCGCTGACCGAGGCGCGGGTGCTCTACGAGATCGCCACGGGCGACGGGCCGACCGCCGCCGAGCTCTGCCGCGAGCTGGGGCTCGATGCCGGCTATCTGAGCCGCATCCTGCGCGGCTTCGAGGAGCGCGGGCTGATCACGCGGACGGCCTCGCCGGGGGATGCCCGCCGGGCCCATCTCGGCGTGACCGAGGCGGGGCGCGCGGTGTTCGAGGAGCTGGATTCCCGGTCGAGCGCCGAGATCGGTGCCCTGCTGGGGAGCCTCGGCCCGCAGGACCAGAGCCGCCTTGTCGGGGCGATGGACGAGATCGAGCGGCTGCTCACCGGCGAGAAGGAGCCGCCAGCGCCGTGGCAGCTGCGGACCCACCGGCCCGGCGACCTGGGCCTCGTGGTGAGCCGGCATGCCGCCCTTTACGCGCAGGACTATGGCTGGAGCGGCGAGTTCGAGGCGCTGGTGGCGGAGATCGCGGCGGCCTTCATCCGCAACTTCGATCCTGCCCGCGAGCGCTCCTGGATCGCCGAGCGGGAGGGCCACTTCCTGGGCTCGGTGCTGGTGGTCAAGGAGAGCGACGAGACGGCGAAGCTGCGTCTCCTGCTGGTCGAGCCGGAGGCGCGCGGCATGGGGCTCGGGCGGGCGTTGGTGCAGGCATGCACGGATTTTGCCCGGCAGGTGGGGTATCGGCGCATCCGGCTGTGGACCGAGAGCATCCTGCATCCCGCCCGAAAGCTCTATAGGCAGGCCGGCTACCGGCTGATCGCCTCGGAGGCGCACCACAGCTTCGGCAAGGACCTCATGGCCGAGACCTGGGAGCTGGAGCTTTAGGCTCAGGGCGTCCCGTGCGCCGCCTGCGCGTCGGTCGCGGGCGAGGGCGACGTCTCCTCGGATGCCTGGGCAGGGGCCGGCACCGTGGCGGTGCCGACGATGACGGTGGCGGTGACGCCGGCGACGAGCGGGAAGCCTTTCGGCTGGTCGAGGATCTCGATGCGGACGGGCACGCGCTGCGCCAGGCGGATCCATTCGAAGGAGGCCTGGGGCGCCTGCAGCAGGCTCGCGGCCGAGGTGGCGTTCTGTGTGTCGACGATGGCCCGCTCGATGCTGTCGACGCGGCCCCTGAGCGGCGGGCCGCCGCTCATGAGCTGGATGGTGGCCGGGGCGCCGACCTCGATTCGCGGCAGCTTGGTCTCCATGAAATAGGCGTCGACGCGGAAAGAGTGCATGTCGACGATCGCGACCAGGGGGCTACCGGGCTCGGCATAGTCGCCGAGCTCCAGCCTGAGGTTGGTGACGTAGCCGTCCACGGGCGCCCTTATCTCGGTCCGCTCCAGGTCGAGCTTCGCCTGGTCGCGCAGGACGATGGCACCGTCATAGGCCGCCTCGGTGGCCTTGGCCTCGAGGTCGGCGTTGGTCGTGGCCTGCTCGTTGGCCGCGGGCGAGCGCTCCCGGGCCAGCCTGTTGAGGCGGTCGGCGTCCTGGCGGCGCTGCTGGCGCTGGGCGTCGAGCCCGCGGAGCTCGGCCTCGCGCTGAGCGAGAGTCAGCCGATAGGTCGCCGGGTCGACGACAGCCAGGAGGTCACCGGTGTGGACGAGCTGGTTGGTGCGAACGTGGAGCTGGACGATCTTGCCCGGCACGTAGCTCGCGACCTCAACCACGTTCGCCCGCACCCTGCCGTCGCGCGTCCAGGGCGCCTGGAAGTAGGTCGTCCAGACATAGTTGGCACCGGCGACGGCCGCGATGATCAGGATGGCTGTGGCAAAGAGGCGGAGGACGAGCACGTGATCGATCCTCACCCGGCCGTGGGGTTGGGGGCGGCAAAGGCGGTCAAGGCGAAGATTACCACCAGGAGAGCGAGCCGCGCCAACGGCGGATGCCAGAAGAACCGCCAGAGCGAGAGCCTGAGCATCAGCTGATCGACAAGCAGCCAGACGGCCGAGGCCACGAGAAAGCAGACGAGGAGCGACGGGAGGAAGATGCCGAAGATCGAGATCTCGTGCGTCACCGCGGCTGTTCCTCCGGCAGGGCCAAAAGCTCCTGGGCGACCAGGCAGCGCAGCGCTCCCAAGGTGAGGATGGCGCGTACCAGGGCATGCGCGACGGTGGGCCGGTCAGCCTCCCGGGCGAGCAGCCGGCGCGCGGCCAGGACAGCCTCGTCGATCGGCTCGAGATCGTCCTTGGCGGGTGCCCCGGCGCGGCGGCGGCTGGCCCGGACGGCGGCAAGGCTGGCGGCGTGGATGCGCTGCCTCAGCTCGCGTGGCAGGACATGGGCGCAATCCCTGAGCTGGGAGACCTCGATCGCGGCCAGCATGAGGGCACGGGCGCGCTCGATCAGGTGGTCGTCGAGGGGGTTCTCGGGATCGATGGCGCCGCCATAGTCCGCCAGAAGATCGAGATACTCGGCGATCAGGACCCAGCGGGAGACCGGCGAGCGGCCGAAGCTGCGCCGGAGCAGCCGATCGCTCCCCTGACGCAGTCGGAGGCGCAGCCGGGGCTGGCTCTCGGGAAAGAAGACCGCGAGGGCCGAGTGCAGCGCCAGCGGCAGGAGCGCCAGGGTGGCGGCCGTGTTGAAGAAGCTCGTGGCGCTGACCATGGGCAGATTGGTCGGCTGGTAGGCGACGGCAATGAAGATCATCCCGCCCAGCGCGATCGGCACAGCGGTGGGCGCGCTGCAGACATAGTAGAGCACGAAGATGAGCGGCCCGAGGAGAAGGACGAGATCGGACGGGTCCTGCATCGTCGGGGTCAGCGCCAGCAGGATCAAGGTCGGCACGGCCATCGCGAGCATGCCGACACCGAGCAAGAGCCCGATGGTCGGGTGTGCCGCCCGCGGCGTCAGGAGCGGGATGATGAGCGAGGTGACGCCCGCCAGCATGGCGAGCGTGCCGCCGCCCGGCCAGGCGCTGAAGATCCAGAAGGCCGCGAGCGCGGTGAAGGTGAGAGCCGGCCGCAGGCCCCCATTGAACGCCGCGATCGGATCGCGATAGCGCAGATGCAGGCGCTCGACGCGCGGCGCCGGCGCTGCCGGGTCGTGCAGATCGGCGCTGGCCTCGAAGAGCTGCGCCATCGCATCTGCGAGGCGTCCGAAGCGCTCCAGCAGGACCATCCGCTGCACCGGATCGCTCGATTCCGGCGCTGTCTGCGCCGCCAGGATGGGCACCATGGCGGGCGGCTGCGGCAGCTCGCCCCGGAACGCCCGCAGCCGTCGGGCGCTCGTACGCGCTTCAGCGGCGTCTCGCGGTATCGGCGGGAGCTCGGCCAGCATCCTCTGAAGCCGGCTACGGACCCGGGCGACGGCCGGGTCGTCGAGGACGTCCGTGCAGCCGTTGAGCGCCCGGGCCAGCATCTCCTTGTCGACGACGAGGCGGGCGAGGTCGTTGGCGACGGCGGCGATCTTGCGGGCCTCGGGCAAGTTGCCCCCGCGCTCGAGCCGGAAGGCGCGCAGCGTCGTATAGATGTCGACCACCGAGGCCGACACCTTCTGGCGCAGGACGATGGGAAAGACCCACTGACGTTGCAGGGCCTGACGCATCAGCGTCATGAGATCGACGCGCGTCTGGTCGATCGCGGCCATGAGGCCAGGCTCGACCGAGCGCGGCGAGATGATGAGGACCACGGCGAAGGCGGCCATGATGCCGATGATCGTCTCGGTGGAGCGCAGCACGGCGAGGTCGAATGCCAGATCGGCCGCCGATCCGGTGCCGATGGCGACGACAAGCGCGGTGAGGCCCGCCGCCCCATAGACGTAGGCATCGGTCCCGACCTCGAAGCGGGCCATGAAGCCCATGGCGAAGAGCCAAGCGGCGAGGCAGGCGACCATGAGGCCGGGGGTCTGGGCGAAGGCTGCCACGAAGCACAGCCCGACGGCAGCACCGATGATCGTGCCGAGGAGGCGCGTCATGCTGCGCCAGACAGTGAGCCCCGCCTGCGGCCTCACGATGAAGGGGATCGTGATCAGCGCCCAATAGGTGTGCGAGAGATTGAGGAGGAAGGCGGCGTACAGCGCCAGCAGCGAGGCGGCCGCCACCTTGGCGGCGTAGATGGCGGCCTCGGGATCGGCGCGGCGGCCGAGGGTCTTCGTCACGGCCGCGAGGGAGGCGGCGACCTCATGGCCGAGGCGCCTCGGGGCCGCGGTCGCGTAGCGGTGGGCGTGCCCGGAGCCGGCCGACCGGAGCATTGGCCGGCCTAGAGCCGCATCCCCGAGGCGCATTCCCCGGTGCCCATCGCCATTCGCGTGACCTCCCGCTGCATCGGCGGCCGAGGCCGATGGCCCGGCCTCCGCTCAGGTTAAGGTTAGGCCAGGATAAAGCCCCGGCCGCCGGAGCCTTGCAAGCTCGGTGCCGGCGCGTCGTGCGCGCGATCGCAGGAACCGGGTCGCCGGACGGGATGGCGTCGGCGATGGTCGGGCCAGCATGCCGGGAGACGAACCATGAGCCTAGTAATGTCTGGTCGGGCGCTCGCCGACGCAGGAACGGCGGTGGCGGAAACCGTCGCCGCCCTGCCCTGGCCCGCGATCGAGGCCGAGATCGACGAGCGCGGCTATGCGACCGTGGGCCCGCTGCTGTCGCCCGGAGCAATGCCGGTCGATCGCCGGGCTCTATGAGGACCGCGAAAGATTCCGGTCGCGGATCGTGATGGCGCGGCATGGCTTCGGCAGCGGCGAGTACCAGTATTTTGCTCGTCCGCTGCCGCCTGTGGTGGGGGCCCTGCGCGAGGCGGTCTATCCGCGGCTCGTGCCGATCGCGAACCGCTGGTATGAGACGATGGGGATCGAGCGGTCGTTTCCGCCGAGCCTGGAGGGCTTTCTCGATCGCTGCCACGAGGCGGGCCAGACGCGGCCGACGCCGCTACTGCTGCGCTACCGCGAGGGCGACCACAACTGCCTGCATCAGGACCTCTATGGCGAGCTGGCTTTTCCGCTGCAGCTCGCGGTGGTGCTGAGCGAGCCCGGCAGCGACTTCACCGGCGGCGAGCTCGTGCTCGTCGAGCAGCGGCCACGACGCCAGTCACGCCCCGAGGTCGTGCCGCTCGCTCAGGGTCAGGGCGTCATCTTCGCGGTGAGCCAGCGGCCGGTTGCAGGGGACGCGAGGCAGCTATCGCGTGACCATGCGCCACGGCGTCAGCCGCGTCCGCTCGGGCGAGCGCTTTTGTCTGGGGGTGATCTTTCACGACGCCGCGTGAGGGCGGGTCAGGCCTCGCCGCTCACGAGAAGCGCCACGGGCAGCTCGTCCAGGAGGCCGGCCAGCGCCACCGTGGGGCTGACGGGGCGGTCGGTCAGCCAGTCGCGCCAGGATCCCGCGTCGGGAGGCAGGGCCACCCGCGTGCCGGCCCAACGCTCGGGCGGCGGGAGAGGCATCGAGCAGCCTTCAAGAAGTGGTGTCACGAGCCGCGGGGCGATGGTGACGACGGCCCTGCCGTCCAGACGGCGGGCGAAGGCGACGACACGACGGGCCTCGCTTCCCGTGACCTCGAGCGGCTCGTAGCCCCCTTCGGCGAAGAGGCCGGGCAGCGTCTGGCGGAGCGCCAGCACGCGCGCGACCAAGCGCTGCTTGATGCGGCCGTCGCGCCAGGCAGCGAGCAGCTCGCCCCAGTCGCCCTCCTCGCCGAGCGCCGCGGCGCGGGCGGCGAAGTCGACGGGACGGCGGTTGTCGGGGTCGACCAGCGACTGGTCCCAGCGCTCGGTGCCCTGATAGATGTCGGGCACCCCCGGCGAGGTGAGCTTGATCAGGGTCTGGGCGAGGCCATTGACGGCACCCGGCACCTCGACACCGGCGACGAAGCCGGCCAGCCGATCGAGGAAGGCCTCGCTGCGCCGGGGATCGAGGGCGCCGCGGACGAAGGCGTCGAGCGCACCCTCATAGGCCTCGTTGGGCCGCGTCCAGCTGGTGTGCCGCTTGGCCTCGCGCACGGCCTTTTGCAGGTAGGCGGCGACCCGGTCGGCCAGCGCCGCGAGGCCTGTGTCCTCGACCGCCGCCGGATCGAGCGGCCAGACGCCGACGAGGGCCTGATAGAAGAGATACTGCGTCGGGCCGTCCAGGATGGGACCGGCGGGGCCTTGCTCGAGCAGAGGCCGGTTGAGGGCCGTCCAGGCCTCGACCTCGGCGGACCAGCTCTGCGCCAGCTCGGAGAGGACGGCGATGCGGGCACGCGTGTCCTCGCCGCGCTTGGTGTCGTGGGTGGCGGACGCCAGCATCGAGAGCGGCCAGCGCTCGGCCCGGGCCGTGTTGGCGGCGTGGAGATCGGCCACCGAGCGGCCGAAGACCTGCGGCTCGCCGCCCACCTCGCTCAGCGCCACGAGGCGATGCCAGCGATAGAAGGCGGTGTCCTCGAGGGACTTCGCCATGACCGGGCCGCTGAGCTGCTGCATGAGCCGGACGAGCGGCTCCAGGGCGGCATCCCCCGGCCCGCGGTCCAGGAGCAGGCTGCGCAGGAAACGAAAGGCGGCGCCGTCCTCGAGGCTGCTGCCCGCCTCGGCCGTGCTCAGGGCGTGCTCGAGGCGAGCCCGGTCGCCCTCGCTCCAGGGGGCGTCGGTGCCGTAGGTGCGATAGACGTCGAAGCCCGCCAGCAGCTCGCAGAAGGACCGATGGAGCGTGCGGGGGCCGAGATCGCGGCCGATCGGATCAGCGGTGGCCATCTCGTGCAGGTGCGAGAGGGTGCGGCGCAGCTCGGCCAGGAGTGAGCGGTCGAGGACGAGCTGCTTGGCCTCCCTGACGACGGCGCCGAAGTCCGGCTCGCCGCCTGTGGCGGCCCAGGCCGCGTCCAGCGCCTTGCGCCCGGCGAGGTCGATCTGGACGCCGGTCAGGACGTTCAGGAACTCGTAGCCGGTGGTGCCGTCGATCGGCCAGTCCTCGGGCAGCGCCTCGTGCTCGCCCAGGATTTTTTCCACGAGGAGGTAGCAGGGACGGCCGTCCGCCACCTCGGCGGTGCGGCGGCGCAGGCGCTCGAGATAGCCCTTGGGGTCGGCCAGACCGTCCACATGGTCGACGCGGAGACCGTCGACCTTGCCTTCTGCCACCAGCTCGAGGATCAGGCGGTGGGTCGCCTCGAAGACGTCGGGATCCTCGACGCGGACGCCGATGAGCTGATCGATATCGAAGAAGCGGCGGTAGTTGCCCATCTCGGGCCCGGCCCGCCAGTGGGCCAGGCGGTAACTCTGCTGCTCCAGCAGGCGATCCAGCCGCTCCCGATCGAGCGCGCTCGCGGCTGCCTCGAGCCTGCCCACGAGGTCGGGCTCGGCGGCGAGGACAGAGCGCAGCTCCTGGGCGACGGGAGGAAAAGTCTCGGGCGTGGCCGTCTCGAAGGCGACGACCAGCGGGTCGGACAGGATGCCTCGGACCAGCTCGACGCAGGTGACCGGGTTGAGGGGAAAGCGGCTGTCGAAATAGGCGACGGCGAAGCTGCCGGCATCGGCGTCGAGGACGATGCGGAGATCGCCCGCCGCCAGCGCCTCGCCATAGGGAGCGCCCAGGGTGGGGACGAGCACCTTGCCCGGCGTGGCGCCGGCGCGGGCGAGCCAGTCGATGTCGAAGAAGGCGGCATGCGGCCCGGCCCGGCCCCAGGTGAGCACGTCGTGCCACCAGGGGTTCTCCGGGCCGATGCCCATGTGGTTGGGCACGATGTCGAGGATGAGGCCCAGACCATGCTCGTGCAGGGCGCCGACCATGCGCTCGAAGCCCTCACGGCCGCCCAGCGCCGGGTCGAGCTCGTTGGGATCGACCAGGTCGTAGCCGTGCGTCGAGCCCGTGCGCGCCCGGAAGATCGGCGAGGCGTAGAGATGGCTGACGCCCAGGCGGGCGAGGTAGGGTGCAAGGCCGGCCGCCTCGTCGAAGCCCACCCCTGAGCGGAACTGCAGGCGATAGGTGGCGCGCGGGCGGGCGTCAGGCATGGGGACGCTCCTCGCGCAGGGCGGCCAGGAGCCGCGCGGCAAGCGGGTGGTCCGCGAGATCCTCGGCGCGTACGGGCATCCGCCGGCGCCAGTTCGGATGCTCGTCGATCGTGCCCGGCAGGTTCGGCTGCTCGGTCTCGCCCAAGAGATCCTCGATCTGCGCGCCGACCAGCCAGGAGGGCGTGCGGGCGAGATAGCGATGGAGGGCTTCCGTCAGCGCCTCCGGATCGGCCGGATCGGCGGGCAGGCCGGCATAGCGCAGGGCGTCCCGCAGCTGCTGGATCGCCGTGGCGCGACGCTGCCGCTCTCCCGCCGCCTGCGCAGCGCTCGGATAGAGGCCGAGGCGCTCGCGCCAGGCCAGGTCCGCGTCGCTGAAGAAGCCCCGGACGGTCGAGAGGTCGTGGGTCGAGATGGTCGCAAGCGCGCGGGCGTCGTAGGCGTCCGGCGCCTTGAAGAGGCCGTCCTGCCAGCGCTCGAACCAAAGCACCTTGCAGGAGAGGATGCCGGCCTGGTTCATCGGCTCGCGGAAGCCCTCGGGCACGGTGCCGAGATCCTCGCCGACGACGAGGCAGCGCCGCTCGCGCGACTCGCGGGCCACGGCCGCCAGCGCCTGCCGGAAGGGATAGCGGACATAGGCGCCGTCGGCAGGCGTGCCGCCGGCAGGGATCCAAAAGAGCCGCATCAGGCCCATCGCGTGGTCGATGCGCACGGCACCCGAATGGCGCATGGCGGCGCGAAGATCGGCCAGGAGCGGCTCCATCGCCCGCTCGCGCAGCGCCAAGGGCGAGAGCGGGGCCACGCTCCAGTTCTGGCCGAGCGGGCTGAAGGCGTCCGGCGGTGCCCCGACGGTGGCGCCTCGAAGGACCGCGGCGGGCTCGGCCCAGGCGGCGGAGCCGTCCGGCACCACGCCGATCGCGAGATCGCGATAGAGGCCGATCCGCATGCCCGAAGCCAGCGCCCGTGCCTGCGCCGCCTCGAGCTGGCGGTCCGCCAGCCACTGGGCGAAGGCGAGGAAGGAGACCTCGTCCTCATGGTCGGCGGCGAAGCGATCGACGGCGGGCGAGGTGGCATCGGCGAGGCCCCCCGGCCAGTCCCACCAGGCCGCGCGATTTTCCTGCGCGGCCAGCCGGAGCGCGATCGCGTCGAAGCGGCAATGCAGCTCGAGGGCCGGGCCCTGCTCCGCGCGCCAGCTGGTGAAGGCCACACCCGCGGCGCTGGGGGCTCCTGCCGCCAGATGGGCCGCCTCGAAGGCTCGCCAGAGCGACCTCAGGGCGGAGAGCTTCGCGGGGTGGACAAGGGCATAGTCGATCAGGTCGCCCCCGCCCTGCCCCGCCGGCAGCCCTTCCGGGACCGCAAGCCCGAGGTCGGCCGCGGCCGCGTCGACGGCGATCACCATCAGGCTCAGCCAGCGCCGGCTGGACGGAGCGTAGGGGCTGTAGCGCTGGGGATCGGCCGGGAAGAGGGCGTGGAGCGGGTTGAGGCCGAGAAAGTCGCCCTGCTGCCGGCCGATGACCTCAGCCAGACGCGCCACGTCCTCGAGGTCGCCGATGCCGCCGGAGCGCCGCGATCGCAGGCCGTAGGCCTGGCAGGTGACACCCCAGGCGCGGCCAATGCCCATCTCGGCGGGCAGGAGGCAGCCCGCCTCGGGGCCAGCCGCCGTGTCGGCGGGAGGCACGCGCTCGAGCCCTGCCGCGAGGGCGTCGCGCGAATCGGCATCGACACCCATCGCGGCCAGAAGGGCGCGCTTGGTGTCCGGCGAGGTGGTGTGCCACCTGCCCTCGATGTCCCAATAGCCCGCCTCGATGCCGCAGCGCTCGGCAAGGGCGTCAAGTCCCTCCATCAGCCGATCCGCTCGAGGAAGGCGGCGATCGACCAGCCGGGCATGCGGCCGTGCAAGAGCTCATCGCCCAGCCCCTCGGCGCTCATATAGAGCACCTCGCCCGGAGGGCGCTCGTAGCCGGTGACCGCCACCTCGCCGAGGTTGAGGAGCAGCGCCAGCCGGGCGTTGGGCAGGCGCCAGCGCGCGACGAGGCCGGTGGCGCCGATGCGCTCGGCATCGCCCACATGGCCGTTGGCGCCGGCGAGATGCGGGACGATGTGCTCGCGGCGGATGGCGATCAGGCCTTTGACGAGGCGCAGGCGCGCCGCATGTCGCTCCTGCTCGAGGTCGCTCCACCGCAGCTTGGACTGCTCGAAGGTGGAACGCGCCGCCGGGTCGGGGATGCGCTCGCGGGCGGCGGGGTCGGCGAAGGCGGGGAAGCGCGCGAACTCGCGCCGGCGCCCCTCGCGCACCGCATCGGCGAGCGGTCCCTCGAAGTCGCAAAAGAACAAGAAGGGCGTCTCCGCACCCCACTCCTCGCCCATGAAGAGGAGCGGGATCGAGGGCGAGAGCAGGAGGAGTGCCGTCATCACCTCGAGCGCTTGCGGCTCGGCCAGGGTCGTCAGGCGCTCGCCCATCGCCCGGTTGCCGATCTGGTCGTGGTTCTGGAGAAAGGCGACGAAGGAGATGGGTGGGAGATGCGAGCTGGGCTCGCCCCGCGCCTCGCCGTCGCGCGAGCGCACCGGGTCGCCCTGGTAGACGAAGCCCTCGGTCAGCGCCCGGGCGAGCCGATCCATCGTGCCGTCGGCATAGTCGGCATAGTAGCCGGCAGTCTCGCCGGTGAGGGCCACGTGGGCCACATGGTGCCAGTCGTCGTTCCACTGCGCATCGTAGTGGCGCGGCGCGTGATCCCGCCGGTCGAGGAAGCGTGCCTGGTTGGCGTCGTTCTCGAGCACGAGATGCACGGCGCGGCGACCCGCGAAATGAGCGCGCACCCGCTCCGCCAGCTCGTTCAGCATATGCCGCTCGCTCTCGTCGACGATGGCGTGGACGGCATCGAGCCTGAGCCCGTCGAAGCGGTACTCGTCGAGCCAGTAGAGCGCGTTGTGGACAGCGAGATCGCGCACCGGCTGTCGGCGGAAGTCGATCGCCTCGCCCCAGGGCGTCGGCACGTCCTTGCGGAAGAACTGGGGCGCGTAGGCGTGGAGGTAGTTACCGTCGGGACCGAAGTGGTTGTAGACGACGTCCTGGAAGACCATCAGGCCCAGGCCGTGCGCCTCGTCGACCAGCGCCTTGAGATCGTCGGGGCTGCCATAGGCATTGTCGGGCGCGAAGGGCAGCACGCCGTCATAGCCCCAGTTGCGGCTGCCGGCGAAGTCGGCGATGGGCAGCAGCTCGATGGCCGTGATGCCGAGATCGGCCAGGTGGCGGAGCTTCTTGCGGGCACCCTCGAAGGTCCCCTCCTCGCTGAAGGTGCCGAGGTGAAGCTCGTAGAGGATGGTCTCCTCCCAGGCCCGTCCGCGCCAGCCCGTGTAGCGCCAGCGGTAGGTCGTGGGGTCGACGACGAGACTGGGCCCGTGCACGTCCGCCGCCTGCCTGCGGGACGCGGGATCGGGCACCTTGGTGCCGTCGGCGAGCTGAAAGCGGTAGGCCGATCCGGCCTCGGCGGCAGCCGTGCGCAGCTCGAACCAGCCGTCCGGCTGCCGGCCCATCGGCAGCATTCCGGGCGAGCCCTCGTCACCCTCGAGGAGCAGCGTCACCTCCTCCTGCGCCGGCGCCCACAGCCGGAACCTCACGGTGCCGTCGCCACGCAGGCCGGCGCCGAACGGCATGGTGTGGCCGCCGCGCAGCCGGTCGGGAACGCCGCGCACCGCCTCGAGGACGACGACCGATCGGGCCGCGCACATCCACTCGCCGACACCGGCCTCGGTCGAGGACACATCACCACGCGGATGGTCGCTGTCCAGCATGCCGCGCCAGCCGAGGACCCGGGGCAGGTCCGGAAGCTGGAAGGCCACGGGCTCGTAGTGGGCGTTGAGCAGAACGAGCAGGACCAAGGCCTCGCCCGGCGAGCTGTCCCTGGGGCCGGCGGCCGCCAGCATCATGCCCAGGCACCTGGCCTGCGGGTCGGCCCAGGCGCGCTCGTCCATCTCGTTGCCCTCGGGAGAAAGCCACGTGATGTCACGCAGGCCCTGGACCACCTCGGCACCCTTGAGGAAGCGCGAGCTGGCGAGCAGAGGATGCGAGCGCCGGAGCGCCATCAGGCGGGCCACGAAGGCCATGAGGTTGCGGCCGTCGGCGTCGACCTTGTCCCAATCCAGCCAGGAGATCGCATTGTCCTGGCAGTAGGCGTTGTTGTTGCCGTGCTGGGAGCGCCCCAGCTCGTCGCCCATCAAGATCATGGGCGTGCCGTGGGCGAGCAGCACGGTGGCCAGCATGTTGCGCTTCTGCCGCTCGCGCAGCGCGACGATCACGGGATCGTCCGTCGGCCCCTCCACGCCACAGTTCCAGGAGAGGTTGTGGCTGTGGCCGTCGCGATTGCCCTCGCCGTTCGCCTCGTTGTGCTTGTCGTTGTAGGAGACCGTGTCGTGCAGGGTGAAGCCGTCGTGGGCGGCGACGAAGTTGACGCTGGCCCAGCCGCGGCGCCCTTGATGATCGAACAGATCGGCCGAGCCGACGAGCCTCGTCGCCAGCTCCGGCAGCTTGCCCTCGTCGCCCTTCCAGTAGCTGCGCACGGTATCGCGGTAGCGGTCGTTCCACTCGGCCCAGCCGGGCCCATGGCCGCCCAGCCGATAGCCTCCCTCGCCCACGTCCCACGGCTCGGCGATCAGCTTGACCCTGGCCAGCACCGGATCCTGCCGGATCGCGTCGAAAAAGCTGCTGCCCGGATCGAAGCGCAGGTCGCGCTCGCGGCCGAGCGTGGTCGCGAGATCGAAGCGGAAGCCGTCGATGTGCATGTCCTCGACCCAGTAGCGGAGCGAGTCCATGACCATCTGGAGCACGCGCGAATGGGCGAGGTTGAGCGAGTTGCCGGTGCCGGTGACGTCCATGTAGTAGCGGGGATTGTCGGGCACCGTGCGGTAGTAGCTGAGGTTGTCGATGCCCTTGAAGCTCAGCGTCGGGCCCAGATGGTTGCCCTCGGCCGTGTGGTTGTAGACGACGTCCAAGATGACCTCGAGACCGGCCGCGTGCAGGCGGCGGACCATCGTCTTGAACTCGAAGAGCGTGGCCAGCGGCGAGAGATAGGAGGGCTCGGGCGCGAAGAAGCCGATCGTGTTGTAGCCCCAGTAGTTGCGCAGGCCCTGGTCCAGGAGGTGCCTGTCCTGGACGAAGGCGTGCACGGGCATCAGCTCGACCGCGGTGACGCCCAGCTCCTGCAGATGCTCGATCACCGGGGCGGAGCCCAGCGCCGCGTAGGTGCCGCGCTGCCATTCGGGAATGTCGGGCCGCAGCTTCGTCAGGCCCTTGACGTGGGCCTCGTAGACGATCGTGCGCTCCCACGGGACCTTGGGTGGCCGGTCGTCGCCCCAGGTGAAGGCGCGATCCACCACCATGCATTTCGGCATGCCCGCGGCATTGTCCCGCCGATCGATCATCAAATCCTCGCGCCGCCCGCCGATGCGATAGCCGAAATGGGCATCGCTCCAGCGCAGCGCCCCCGAGAGGTGGCGCGCGTAGGGGTCGATCAGCAGCTTCGCGGGGTTGAAGCGATGCCCCCGCGCCGGATCGTAGTCGCCGTGGACCCGGAATCCGTAGAGCAGACCCGGATAGGCGTCGGGCAGATAGCCGTGCCAGATCTCGTCGGTGTACTCGGGCAGCTCCAGCCGCTCGATCTCCCGGCGACCCTGGGCATCGAAGAGGCAGAGCTCGACCTTGCGGGCGTTGGCGGAGAAAAGCGCGAAGTTGACGCCACCTCCGTCCCAGGTGGCCCCGAGCGGCGCGGGGCTGCCTGGGCGGAGTCGGCTAGCTTGGGCCATGCGGTCCCTCGAGAATAAGCGTCGCCAAGGGCGGCAACGTCAGGGCGACAGAGAACGGGCGACCGTGGCAGGGGGTTGCCTCGGCCTCGACGCCGCCCGCGTTACCGACGTCGCTGCCGCCATAGACGGCCGCGTCGGTGTTGACACGCTCGCGATAGAAGCCGCCCCGCGGCACGCCCACGCGATAGCCCCTGCGCACCACCGGCGTGAAGTTGCAGACGACGATGGCTTCCCCGCCGGGCTCGCGACCCTTGCGCATGAAGGAGAGCACGCTCTGCTCGTTGTCGCTGGCGTCGATCCACTCGAAGCCGGCGCCGTCGCAGTCGAGCTCGTGCAGCGACGGCAGGTCGCGATAGGTGGCGTTGAGGTCCTTGATCAGCGTCTGCAGGCCCTTGTGCTCGTGCTGCTCCAAGAGATGCCAGTCGAGGCTGCGCTGGTGGCTCCACTCCGACCACTGGCCGAACTCGCAGCCCATGAAGAGCAGCTTCTTGCCGGGATGGCTCCACATGAAGCCGAAGTAGGTGCGAAGATTGGCGAATTTCTGCCAGGTGTCCCCCGGCATCTTGCCGATCAGCGAGCCCTTGCCGTGCACGACCTCGTCGTGGCTGATCGGAAGAACGAAATTCTCGCTGAAGGCGTAGAGCAGGCCGAAGGTCATGTTGTTCTGGTGGTATTTGCGATGGACCGGCTCCTCGCTCATGTAGTGGAGCGTGTCGTGCATCCAGCCCATGTTCCATTTGAAGCCGAAGCCGAGCCCGCCCACATAGACCGGCCGCGACACGGCAGGCCAGGCCGTCGACTCCTCGGCCACCGTCGTCGACCCCGGATGCCGGCCGAAGCACAGCTCGTTGAGCCGCTTGAGAAACGCGATGGCGTCGAGGTTCTCGTTGCCGCCGAAGCGGTTGGGCACCCACTCGTCGGCCTTGCGGCTGTAGTCGAGATAAAGCATCGAGGCCACCGCATCGACCCGAGGCCGTCGATGTGGAAGCGGTCGAGCCAGTAGAGGCCGTTGGCGTGGAGGAAGTTCGTCACCTCCGTGCGGCCGTAGTTGTAGATCAGCGTGTTCCAGTCCTGGTGAAAGCCCTGGCGCGGGTCGGCATGCTCGTAGAGGGCGGTGCCGTCGAACCGTCCGAGGCCGTGGGCGTCGGTCGGAAAGTGACCGGGCACCCAGTCGATCATCACGCCGATCCCGGCCTCGTGGCAGCGCTCGATCAGGTAGGCGAAGTCCTCGGGCGAGCCGTGCCGGCTGGTCGGCGCGAAGAGGCCGATGGGCTGATAGCCCCAGGAGCCGTCGAAGGGATACTCGCTGACGGGCAGGAGCTCGATGTGGCTGAATCCCAGCTCCTTGACGTAGGGCACGAGCTGGTCGGCGAGCTCGCGGTAGGTGAGGTAGCGGTTGCCCTCCTCGGGCACCCGGCGCCAGGAGGCGAGATGGCACTCGTAGATGCTGATGGGTGCGGCCAGCCCCTGCGCGTCGCCGCGCCGTGCCAGCCAGTCGCCGTCGGCCCATTCGCGCTGCGGCAGGCCGTGCACCACCGAGGCGGTGGCCGGCGGATGCTCGGCCACGAAGGCGAAGGGGTCGGCCTTCAAGGGCATCAGCTCGCCCGAGGGGCCCAGGAGCTCGAACTTGTAGGTCTCGCCCGCCTCGACGCCGGGGACGAACAGCTCCCAGACGCCGCACTCGATCCGCTTGCGCATCGGGTGGCGGCGGCCGTCCCAGCTATTGAAGGGGCCCACGACGCTGACGCGGGAGGCGTTGGGCGCCCACACCGCGAACGCCGTGCCGTCGACGCCGTCCAGCGTCGTCGGATGGGCGCCCAGCTTCTCATAGAGGCGGAGGTGATTGCCCTCGGCCAGCAGATAGACGTCGAGCTCGCCCAGGATGGGCGGGAAGCGGTAGGGGTCGTCGATGTCCTCGATGCCGGCGTGGGTGAGAAGACGCAGACGGTAGGGAAAGCGGCTCTGCCGGCCTTCGATCACGCCCTCGTAGAAGCCCGTGTCGTCGGTGCGCTCGAGGTCGGCCGCCACCTTGTCGCCGTCCAGCACCTGCACCCGCCCGGCCGTGGGATGGAAGACCCGCACCACGACCGGCGCACCGCCGCCCCCCTGCATGCCGAGCACCGCGAACGGGTCGCCGTGACGTCCCTCGACCACCGCCGCGACGGCACCGCGCTCGGCGCGCCACGACCCCTTGTCTCTCGTCTCCGGCCTAGTCGCTTTCATCATGAGGCTCCTGAAGCCGCTCGACCATATTGAAAAGGCCGGCCAGGCCGCGCACCGGGATGCGGAGCCAGAGTGGCCGGTTCGCCGCCTCATAGCCGATCTCGTAGAGCACCTTCTCGATCAGGAAGAGGCGCAGGAGACGTTCGGCCTGGGCGGGCTCCTGAGGATAGCTCGGACAGTCGACGATCGTTCCCCGATAGCCTTCGAGAAACGCCTCGATCGCCGTGTCACGCCACGCCAGAGCCGCCGGCAGCAGGCTCTCCGCGGCACCCGGATCGCTCTCGGCGAAGCGCATCAGGCTGGCCCAGCCGGCATAGTCAAACGAGCGCAGCATGCCGGCCACGTCGCGCAGCGGCGAGGCTTTCCGGCGCCGCTCCTCGACCGACCGCCTGGGCTCGCCCTCGAAGTCGATGATCATGAAGTCGCCGACCGCCGCCAGCACCTGGCCCAGATGATAGTCGCCGTGAAGGCGCGTCTTGGCGGCGTCGATCGGGCCCCGGGCCAGCTGCCGGATCTCCTCGAGGATGGCCTGACGCTCGCCCAGAATGGCCTCGGCGAGTGCTCGATCCTCCTCGCGCAGATCGCCCAGGGCACGCTCGAGGGTGGCAAACGCGTGCTCGCCCTCGGTCGTGGCGCGCTCGGCCCAGGCCACGAGATCGGCCTCCTCGATCGGCTCCCGCGCAAAGGCCGGATCGTCGGTGTCGACGGCGAAGGCCTTGTGCATCTCGGCCGTCCGCTGGCCGAGGAGGCGAGCCAGCGGCAGATAGCTCTCGTGCACATCCTCCGCGGAGCGCGGCTCGTCGCTGGCGGGCATCACGCGCATCTCGTCCAGCTCACGGTCCAGATAGTCGAGCGTGAAGCGCCAGCCGTCGCCCTGGTTGGCGACGAAGCCGGTAGCGCTGGCGAGGGCCGTGCTGGTTCCATCCTCCTGAACATGCTCGATGGTGCCCAGGAGCGGCGGCGTGTTGGCGAAGCCCGCGACCTCGGTGAGGAAACGACCCACCTCGATCTCGGGATGGATGCCCGGCTGCAGCCGCCGGTAGATCTTGAGCATCACGCGATCGTCGATCAGCACCGAGCTGTTGCTCTGCTCGACGCCGAGGCGCCGGACCACCAGCTCGTCCGTGAGCTCGACCTCGGCCAGCGCCGGCCCCGCGTGGAAGCGCAGGCCGTCGGAGGAGACGCTGTCGCCAGTTGCCTGGCGCAGGCGGCGCACCACGGCGCGCGCGAAATCGTCCGCCGCCAGCGCGTCGTGGAGCGCTCCCATCTTCGAGCCGCGGCGCACCTTGGCTACCGTGTAGGGAAGCAGGGCCGCACCCGGCGCGAGGTTCTGCTCGCCCCAGGCGATCGAGAGCGGCAGCAGGTAGAGCTGCGGCTCGGCGCCCGCGAGGCTGACCTCGATCTCGGTCACGAGGTAGCCCTCGCCGTCGCCAGGCAGGAGGGCCGAGAAGGCGAGCCGCACTCCGCTGATGCGGTGGTCCTTCGCGGCGAACCAGCGCTGGTTGGCCAGAAAGCCCGGCAACGACTGCTGGGCCAGGTCCCGCCCGCCGGCGCCCTCGGCGATGTTGCGCCAGCCGGTCTGGAAGACGATCGTGATCAGCTCGGGCAGCGGATCGGGTGTCGCGATGTGCCAGGTGGGCACGTCGGCCTCGCGCGACAGCACGAACCAGTAGAAGCCGTAGCCGGGCATGGCCAGCGGATAGGGCGCGTCGGCGATCGGCGGGAACGCGGTCCGGCCCAGCAGCTCGACCGGCACCATGCCGGTGAACCGCGACAGGTCGAGCTCGACCGCCTGGGCGTTGCGCGAGAGGTTGAAGACGCAGAGCAGCGTCTCGTCCTCGAGCTCGCGCAGGTAGGCCAGGATCTTGCGGTTGCGCGGATAGACGAAGGTCTGGGTGCCGCGGCCGAAGGCGCGATGCGCCTGCCGCACCGCGATGATGCGCTTCATCCAGTTGAGGAGCGAGCCCGGGCTCTGCTGCTGCGCCTCGACGTTGACCGCCTCGTAGCCGTAGATCGGGTCCATCACGGGCGGCAGGAAGAGCCGCTGCGGCGCCGCCCGCGAGAAGCCGGCGTTACGGTCGGGCGACCACTGCATCGGCGTCCGCACGCCGTCGCGGTCACCCAGATAGATGTTGTCGCCCATGCCGATCTCGTCGCCATAGTAGACGACGGGCGTGCCGGGCATGGAGAAGAGGAGGCCGTCCATGAGCTCGATCTTGCGCCGGTCGTTCTCCATCAGCGGCGCCAAGCGGCGACGGATGCCGAGATTGAGGCGCATGCGCCGGTCGGCGGCGTAGGTGTTCCAGAGATAATCGCGCTCGCTCTCGGTCACCATCTCGAGCGTCAGCTCGTCATGGTTGCGCAGGAAGATCGCCCACTGGCAGTTCTCGGGAATGTCGGGCGTCTGACGCATGATGTCCGTGATGGGCAGGCGATCCTCCTGGGCGATCGCCATGTACATCCTGGGCATCAGCGGAAAGTGGAAGGCCATCTGGCACTCGTCGCCCTCGCCGAAGTAGGGGCGCGTGTCTTCCGGCCACTGATTGGCCTCGGCCAGCAGCATGGTGCCCGGAAAATGCGTCTGCATCTCCGCCCGGAGCTCTTTCAGGATCGCGTGCGTCTCGGGCAGGTTCTCGCTCGAGGTGCCCTCGCGCTCGATCAGGTAGGGGATGGCGTCGAGCCGGAGCCCGTCGATCCCCATCTTCAGCCAGTAATGCAAGAGGCTCTTCACCTCGCGCATCACCGCGGGATTGTCGAAGTTGAGATCCGGCTGATGGCTGTAGAAGCGGTGCCAGAAATAGGCCTGGGCCTCGGGATCCCACGTCCAGTTCGACTTCTCAGTGTCGATGAAGATGATCCGCGTGTCCTGATACTTCTGGTCCGTGTCGCTCCACACATAGTAGTCGCGATGGCGAGAGCCCTTCTTGGCCCGGCGCGCGCGCTGGAACCAGGGATGCTGGTCGGAGGTGTGGTTGATGACCAGCTCGGTGATGACGCGAAGGCCGCGCCGATGCGCCTCGTGGATCAGGCGCTTGACGTCCTGCATGTTGCCGTAGGACGTATTGATGTTGCGATAGTCGGCAATGTCGTAGCCGTCATCGCGCAATGGCGAGGGATAGAACGGCAACAGCCACAAGACCGAAACGCCCAGATCCTGGATGTAGTCCAGCTTCTGGATCACGCCCTCGATGTCACCGATTCCGTCATTGTTGGAATCGAAGAACGCCTTGACGTGCGTCTGGTAGACAATTGCGTCCTTGTACCAGAGCTGATCGTCGCCGCCACTCATCGCCTGTCGAGGCCTCCAGCCTGTTGCCAGCCTATTATTGTCATGCGCCCCGAGCGGGCCGGCCAGGCGGGCTCAGCCGCCAGATAGCCGCCGGATTGTGATGGGGGTCGAGCCAGACATGCTGCACCTTGCCCTGCCAGGTGAAGCGGTGGCCGGCCAGAAGATCCTCGACCTCGATCGCGGCATCGTCCGCAAGATCGAACATCCACAAGGGCACCTCGAAGTTGCAGCCCTGCGCCTGATGGGGATCGAGGTTGACGGCCACGAGAACGGCGTTGTCGCGCCCCTCCGTCATCTTCGAATAGAGGAGGATGTCGTCGTTCCAGGCATTGTGGAACTCGAGGTTGGCGAAGCGCCACAAGGCCGGGTTCTCGCGCCTGATGCCGTTCAGCGCCGCAATATAGTCGCGGATATTGCCCGGCCGGTCATAGTCCCAGGCCTTGATCTCGTATTTCTCGGAGTCGAGATAATCCTCCTTGCCCGGAATAGGCGTGGCCTCGCACAGCTCGAAGCCGTTGTACATGCCCCAGACCGGCGAGAGCGTGGCTGCGAGCACGGCGCGGATCTGGTGCGCCGGGCGGCCGCCCGTCTGCAGGAACACCGGGTTGATGTCCGGCGTGTTGGTGAAGAAGTTTGGCCGCATGTGCTCCTTGGGCTCGTCCCGGGTGAGCTCGGTCAGATACTCGGTGAGCTCTTCCTTGGTGTTGCGCCAGGTGAAGTAGGAGTAGCTCTGGGTGAAGCCCACCTTGGCCAGCCGCTTCATCATCTTGGGCCGGGTGAACGCCTCGGCGAGGAAGATCGTGTCCGGGTGTCGGTCCTGGACCTCGCGGATCATCCACTCCCAGAACGGCAGCGGCTTGGTGTGCGGGTTGTCGACGCGGAAGATCTTGACCCCCTTGCCGACCCAGAACAGCACGACGTCGCGGAGCTCGTACCAGATCGCCGGCAGCGCGCCCCTGTAGAAGTGGACGTTGACGATGTCCTCATACTTCTTGGGCGGGTTCTCGGCGTAGCGGATCGTGCCGTCGGGCCGCCAGTCGAACCACTCGGGATGCTCCTTGATCCAGGGATGATCCGGCGCGCACTGGATGGCGAAGTCGATCGCGATCTCGAGCCCGTGCTCGTGGGCGGCGGTGACCAGCCGCTCGAACGCCTCGAAGCCGCCGAGCTCGGGATGAAGCGCCGTGTGGCCGCCTTCCTCCGAGCCGATCGCGTAGGGTGAGCCCGGATCGTCCGGCTGCGGCGTCAGGCTGTTGTTGCGGCCTTTGCGGTTGGTCCGGCCGATCGGGTGGATCGGCGTGAAGTAGAGCACGTCGAAGCCCAGACCCTGGACATAGGGCAGGCGTGGGATGACGTCGTCGAACGTGCCGTGGCGGCGGGGATCGCCGGCCTGCGAGCGCGGCATCATCTCGTACCAGGCGGCGAAGGCGGCTGCCGTGCGGTCGACCACGACCTCGAGCTCGCGCTCGTAGCGGGAGCGGTTGGTGCGCAGGCCGTTGCGGGTCATGAGCACACGTGTCGCCTCGGAGAGCAGCGCCGCCAGCATGCCGCCATGGTCGCCCTCGCGCGAGGCCAGGCTCTCGAGCAGCCGATCCAGCGCCTCGCGGTCCGGGCCCGAGGCCTCCGCCGCCGTCCGCTCG
Organism: uncultured Alphaproteobacteria bacterium; assembly: GCA_963735065.1. Lineage (GTDB taxonomy): Bacteria > Pseudomonadota > Alphaproteobacteria > Geminicoccales > Geminicoccaceae > CAVTJL01. The sequence goes on from CAVTJL010000004.1 coordinate 1,599,586, forward strand.
ACGAGGTCCCTGCCCTCGCGCAGCTCGAGCGCGATGGGCTGGCCGGCGTCGTGCTTCTTCGACACCTCGGCGCACCAGGAGGCGAAGAGGTCCCGCCAGGCCTCGATGGTGTAGAGGTAGCGGCAGTTGCGGGTGAGCGGGAAGGAGCCGCCCCAGCGGTCGTTGTCGACGAGGCGCATCGGCGTCTCGCGCCACGCGCGCTCGTCCTGCGGGCGGTAGCAGATGCAGGCGGCGATCTTGTCGTGCCCGTCGCAGAAGATGTCGGCCTGGACCTCGAGAACGTCGCCGACCACGCGCTTCACGGCGAACCGGCCGCCGTCCAGCTCGGGCTCCACCTTCTCGATGGCGACGCGGTTGGCGGCCAGGTCCTGCAGCAGCCGCTCGCTGGCCCGGGGCTGGGAGGAGCGCCGCTTGGGCTCGGCGGCCCTGCCCGACAGAAGCCGGATCTCGAGCGGGTCGAGGGTGAGGGCGTGGCCGGGCGTCACCTCCTTGGCCGCGAGGCCGGGCGTCACATCCTCCAGGCGAGGGAAGCGGCCGCCGGCAGCCATCAGGAGGTCGCTGGGGTCGATGCCGTCGGCGTGGCCGGGGTCGGGATTGACGAGGAGGATCTCGGCGGCACCGGCGGTCACCACGGACCCCGTGTCGATCCGCATCAGGCCCACGACCCGGGCGCTGGGCGCCGTGACGCGACGCTGCGGGCGCGACGATCCGAGCGCCGGAGCCGCGGCCTTGGCCGCGTTCACCTCGCCCACGAACCCCGAGATATCGATGAGCGGGCTCGCGGTCTCGGCCCGCCAATCCTCGGGCCGCGTGTCGGCCGGGTGGAGGGGCCGCCTGCAGCCGAACTCGAAGCCCATCGGCATCAGGACGCCGGTCGAGAAGGCGGCGGCGAAGAGATAGCGGAAGCGATAGTGGCGCTCGACCTCCTGCGGATCGTCGCTGCCGATCCCGGCCGCGAGCCGGCCGGTATTGTGGTCCTCGGGGAAGCCCACGGTCGGCGCCAGCCGGGCCAGCACGTCCTCCTGCTCGAGCAGCCAGGGCGAGCGGAAGTCCCACCAGCGGCTGCTGTTGAACAGATAGTCGAAACCGCAGTCCGCGAGCTTGCGGACCTCATCGAAGGGGCAGCCCAGCGTCGCGGCGAGGAAGAGGGCATCTTTGTGCTCGACCCGCAGCCGCTCGATGAGCGCGCGCCAGAGATCGGGCGGGACCTTGTAGGCGGCGCTGCAGCGGAGACCGGCGATGCCGAGGCTCAGGAAATGCCCGGCGAGGCCCGCGAAATAGTCGAGCTGTGCCGCCCGGTGGTGGGGCTGCGAGAGATCGAGCTCGGCCAGGTCGAGCAGCGGCTGGGGGCGGTGGGGTGCGGCCGGATCCGCCACGACCGGCGGCACCGGGTTGCCCGAGGGATCGCGATGGAACCAGTCGGGATGGGCCGCCGCGAGGTGCGATTCGGGCGCTGCATGCGGCAGCACGAGATCGGTCATCACCTTGAGCCCGTGGTCGCGCGCGGCGACGACGAAGCGGCGGATGAGCGCCGAGGCCTCGCCCTCCTCGCCATCCCGGACCAGGGGGTGCAGCTCGAACGGATCCGTGATGGCGTAGATGCTGCCGGAGCTACCGGGGGCGAAGAAGGCGTTGACGTACACCCAGTCGAACCCCATCCCGGCGATGCGCGGCAGGTGCTCCGTCCAGCTGGAGATACCTCCGGCGAGCAGCGGGAAGAGGTTGTAGATACGTGGTCCCTTGAGAATGGCCGCCTCACAATATCGTTTGGTTGCCAACCGCCGAGCCTCTCCAGGGTTGCAGGGCTCGTGGCGAAGAGCAACCCTCGAAAGGCCGATAACTCAGGACCTGGATCGGCATCGCGCCGCCGGCAAGGGCCGGCATCCGAGCCCGCGGACGCGATTGGCGGCTGGTCAGGACGAGGAGGGCGCCGTGGATCTGTTCACCATCGGGTACGAGAAGGCGACGCCGGATTCCCTGAGAGCGACGCTGCGTGCCGACGCGATCGACCTTCTGATCGACGTCAGGGCGATCGCCGCGTCGCGCCGCCCGGGCTTCTCGAAACGACAGCTCGCAGCCGGCCTCGAGGAGGTCGGCATCACCTATCAGCACCTGAAGGCGCTCGGCACGCCGGCCGAGGGGCGGCAGGCGGCGCGAGCCCACAAGGACGCCCTTCTACGCCAGATCTACACCGCCCATCTCGGAGACTCTCGAGGCGCAGCGCGACCTGGCCCTGCTGGAAGAGCTCGTCGCGGGCAACCGGCGGCCCTGCATCCTCTGCCTCGAGCACGACCATCGTCACTGCCACCGCCAGCTCATCGCCGAGGAGCTGTCGCGGCGGATGCCGCTCGAGGTGCATCATCTGGCGGTGCCGGCACCCTTGGAACCGCCCAAGCCCGCGCCCCGATCCAAGGGCTGACCCGGCGCTGCCGGCCCATCTGGACCGTGGCCCCCAGGGCCCGGCCGCGATAACATGGCCCCTCGCCTGGGACAGACCGATGTCCCGATGGAAACGCCCAAGCTGGGGCTCGAGAGGGCTGGTTGGTGGAGTCGCGTCTGGGCCAGCGTCCGTTCTACAGCACCGAGCTCGGGCCCTGCCCCTATCTCGAGGGACGACAGGAGCGGCGGATCGTGGCGATCCTCGCGCCCGGAGCCGAGGACGAGCGATTCGACGAGCTGACCGAGGCCGGCTTCAGGCGCAGCCACCACTACCTCTACCGGCCGCTCTGCCCGACCTGCAACGCCTGCATTCCGGTACGCATCATCGTCGAGCGCTTCCGCTGGAGCCGGACCTTCAAGAAGGTCTTGAGCCGGAATGCCGATCTCCGGGTCGAGGAGCGTCCGGCCACGGCCACGGACGAGCAGTTCGCGCTGTTCCACCGCTATCTCGAGGCGCGGCACGACGATGGCGGCATGGTCAAGATGGACATGGCCGACTATGCCGAGATGGTCGAGCGCGGGCCGGCGGCCAGCCGCCTCGTCGAGGCCCGCGACCAGGAGGGACGGCTCGTCGCCGTCAGCCTGACCGACCGTCTCCGCTCGGGCTTCTCGGGCGTCTACAAGTTCTTCGAGCCGGCGGAGCCCAGGCGCTCGCTCGGCACCTTCATGATCCTGTGGCATGTGGTGCGGGCGCGCGAGCTGGGCCTGCCCTACGTCTATCTCGGCTACTGGATCGCCGAGAGCCCGAAGATGGCCTACAAGGCCCGCTTCCGCCCGATGGAGCAGCTCACCGCCCTTCTCTGGCGCCCGCTACCGGAAGACGGCGTGGGGCAGCCAGGTGGCGAGTGACGGGATCAGCGCCACGAGGCCCAGGCCCACGAGCTGCAGGGCCACGAAGGGCATGATGCCCCGGTAGATGTCCATCGTCGTGACCTCGGGCGGCGCCACGCCCCGGAGGTAGAAGAGCGCGAAGCCGAAGGGCGGCGTAAGAAAGCTCGTCTGCAGGTTCACGCCGATCATGACGCCCAGCCAGATCGGGATCGATGCCCATCGTGAGCAGCACGGGCCCGACGATCGGCACGACGACGAAGACGATCTCGGTGAAGTCGAGGAAGAAGCCCAGGAAGAACATCACCGCCATGACGACGAGCATGGCGCCCGCGGCACCGCCCGGCATGGCCTCGAGCATGCCGTGCACCAGCTCCTCGCCGCCGAGACCGCGAAAGACGAGCGAGAAGATCGAGGCGCCGAGCAGGATCAGGAAGACCATCGAGCTGATGCGCGTGGTCTGGCGCATCACCTCCTTGAGCGTGGCGAGATCGAGCCGGCCGGACAGGGCGGCGAGCAGGATGGCGCCCAGCGCGCCTACGGCCGCCGACTCGGTCGGCGTCGCGATGCCGAAGAGGATCGAGCCCAGGACCGCCACGATGAGCAGCGCCGGCGGCGCCATGACGAGAAGGACGCGGCGCGCCAGCCCCTCGCGCGAGATCGTGTCGGTGAGCGGCGGGCTCGCCTCGGGCCTGAGGATGGCGACGAGCACCTGGTAGCCCAGATAGAGGCCGACCAGGATGAGGCCCGGCAGGATGGCGCCGGCGAAGAGATCGACCACCGAGACCGGCGTCGGCGCGTAGTTGCCCATCGCCAGCTGGGCCTGCGTGTTGGCGCCCTGGAGCACGTCGCCCAGGATCACGAGCACGATGGAGGGCGGGATGATCTGGCCGAGCGTGCCCGAGGCGCAGATCACGCCGCAGGCGAGCCGCTTGTCGTAGCCGGCCTTGAGCATCGCCGGCAGGCTGAGGAGCCCCATCGTGACCACCGTGGCGCCGACGATGCCGGTGGAGGCCGCGAGCAGCATGCCGACGATGGTGACGGCATAGCCGAGACCGCCGCGCAGGCGGCCGAACAGCAGCCCCATCGTCTCGAGGAGCTGCTCGGCCAGTCGGGAGCGCTCGAGCATCACCCCCATGAAGACGAAGAGCGGCACCGCCACCAGCACCTCGTTGACCATGACGCCGAAGTAGCGCGACGGCAGCCCGCCCAGGAGCCGGAGGTCGAAGTCGCCCAGCGCGTGGCCGACGAGGGCCACCGCGAGCGCCGTGCCGCCGAGCGAGAAGGCGACCGGAAAGCCCAGGAGGAGGACGATGCAGGCGACGCCGAAGAGGCTGAGGCTCAGGATGTCGGCGGTCATCCTTCCGCCGCCTCGCCACGCCGATCGTAGAGGTCGGGCTGGCCGGCCAGCGCCAGGAACGCCTTGCCCGCGAGCGAGAGGCCCTGCAGCGCCACGAGGACGCAGAAGACGAGGATCACCGACTTGAGCAGGAAGATGCCGGGCAGCCCGTCCGCCTCGCGCGAGCCCTCGAGCCGGCGCCAGCTCTCGGTGACATAGGGGAAGGCCAGCCACAGCACGGCCAGGGTCATCGGCAGCAGCAGGAAGAGCGAGCCCAAGAGATCGACGATCGCCCGGTAGCGCCGGCTCGCGGGGCGGTAGACGATGTCGACCCGGACGTGGCCCTCGTGCAGGAGCGTGTAGCCGGCGCCCAGCATGAAGACGATGCCGTGCATCCAGACGTAGGATTCCTGCAGCCAGACCCGCCCCCAGCCGAAGCCGTAGCGGCCCAGCACGACGAAGCAGGTGACGAGCACGATGCCGAGCGTGAGCCACGAGACCGCGCGACCGACCATCTCGTTCAGCCGGTCGATCCGTCCCGTCCAGAGCCTTATGAAGTCCATGCCGCCTCGCCGAGAAGCCGAGCCTCTCTAGCCGGCGCGATGCCGCAGCACCAGAGCGGGTGGACGCGGATTGCGGGATGACAGGGGCGTGGTATAAGCCCGCCCGTCTGCGTCGCCCGGCTGCGACAGCGGACTGTTTTCGTATCGCCGATCGAAATGGGCGGTGCGGCCTCTCAACGGATCGATAGATGGCTCCAGGCGTTCTTGTCCTCAACGGACCCAACCTCAATCTGCTGGGGCAGCGGGAGCCTCAGGTCTACGGGCATGAGACCCTGGATGACATCGCGGCCAAATGCGTGGCGCACGGCGAGCGGCTGGGCCTCGACGTCGAATGCCGGCAGAGCAATCATGAGGGGCAGCTCGTGGACTGGGTGCAGGAGGCGCGCGGCCGCTTCTCGGGTCTCGTCGTGAACGCCGGCGCCTACTCGCACACCTCGATCGCCCTCCTGGACGCGCTGCGCGCCTTCGATGGCCCGATCATCGAGGTGCATCTCTCGAACATCTTCCGCCGTGAGCCCTACCGGCACCACTCCCACGTCTCGCTCGCCGCAATGGGGGTCATCTGCGGCCTCGGCAGCGATGGCTACCGACTGGCGCTCGAGGGACTGGCAGCGAAGCTGGGAACACGAGCCGACAAAGCCGCCACGGACCTTTCGAGACACTGACGCATGGCCAAGCTCGAGATCGACACCGACTACATCGCCAAGCTGGCCGATCTGCTGCAGCGGACCGGTCTCACCGAGATCGAGGTGAGCGACGGCGACGCGCGGGTACGGGTGGTGAAGAAGGCGGCCCCAGCGGCGATCGATGTCTCGGCGCATCTGCCGCATCCGGCAGCAGCGCCAGCGGCACCAGCAGCGACGCCCGCGCATGAGCCGTCGCCCGATCTGGCACACCCGGGCCTCGTGACCTCGCCCATGGTCGGCACCGTCTATCTGTCGTCCGATCCAGGCGCGCCGCCCTTCGTGGCGGCCGGCCAGCCGGTCGAGGAGGGCGCCACGGTCCTCATCATCGAAGCCATGAAGGTGATGAACCAGATCCGCGCGCCGCGCAGCGGCCGGGTCGCCAAGGTCTTCGTGCAGAACGCGACGCCGGTCGAGTACGGCGAGCCGCTGCTGATCATCGAGTAGCGCCGCCTTGTTCAAGAAAGTCCTGATCGCCAACCGCGGAGAGATCGCGCTGCGCATCCTGCGCGCGTGCCGCGAGCTGGGAATCTCGACCGTGGCGGTGCACTCGACCGCCGACGCCTCGGCGATGCATGTGCGCCTGGCCGACGAGAGCGTGTGCATCGGGCCGCCCTCGGCGACCAATTCCTACCTGAACGCCGCCGCCATCCTCTCGGCAGCCGAGATCACCGGCGCCGAGGCGATCCATCCGGGCTACGGCTTCCTCGCCGAGAATGCCGACTTCGCGCAGATGGTGGTGGAGCACGGCTTCACCTTCATCGGCCCGTCCGCCGACCATATCCGGATGATGGGCGACAAGATCCGCGCCAAGCAGGCGGCGGTCGAGCTGGGCCTGCCCGTGGTGCCGGGCTCGGGTGAGGCCGTCGCCACCGAGCGCGAGGCGATCGCCGCGGCACGCGCTGTCGGCTTTCCCTTGCTGATCAAGGCCGTGGCGGGTGGCGGCGGGCGCGGGATGACCGTGGTCCGCAGCAACGCCGAGCTCAAGGACGCCGTGCGCCTGGCGCGCTACGAGGCCCGCATGGCCTTCGGTGACGACCGGGTCTATCTGGAGCGCTTCCTCGAGCGGCCGCGGCACATCGAGGTGCAGATCCTGGGCGACAGCCACGGCAACGTCGTCTACCTGGGCGAGCGCGACTGCACCCTGCAGCGCCGGCATCAAAAGCTCGTCGAGGAGGCCCCCTCGCCCGTCCTGGACGAGGCGGCGCGCGCCGCGATCGGCGAGCGGGTGGCCACCGCCATGCGCAGCCTGGGCTACGTCAATGCCGGCACGATCGAGTTCCTCTGGCAGGACGGCGAGTTCTTCTTCATCGAGATGAACACGCGCCTCCAGGTCGAGCATCCCGTGACCGAGCTGGTCACCGGCATCGACATCGTCCGCGAGCAGATCCACATCGCGGCGGGCGCGCCCTTGAGCGTCCAGCAAAAGGACATCGTGGTCCGGGGCCACGCGATCGAGTGCCGGATCAACGCCGAGGATCCGAGGACGCTGATGCCCTCGCCCGGCCGGGTCACCTCCTTCCACGCGCCGGGCGGCCCGGGTGTCCGGGTCGATTCAGCTCTTTACGCGAGCTATACGGTTCCGCCCTATTATGACAGCCTGATCGCCAAGCTCATCGTCCACGACGACGATCGCGAGGCGTGCCTCAGGCGGCTCGAGCGGAGCCTTGCCGAGTGCGTGATCGACGGGATCTCGACGACGGTGCCCCTTGTCCGCGCCCTGCTGGCGGAGGACGACATCCACACCGCGCGCTTCGATACCGCCTGGCTGGGCCGCTTCCTCGAGACCTGGGGCGGCTGAGAGCGCGAGCGCCGGTTGTCGGCCGACCGCCGACAACCGCCAGGCCCGCTTCCGGCCGCCACCCGCCCGCATGCGCATCCTGACCACGCACGATTTGCTGCGCTGCTACGCCATGGGGCACTTTCCCATGGCCAACGACCGCCACGATCCGACGATCTATCTCATCAATCCGGAGCGCCGCGGCATCCTGCCGCTGGATGCGTTCCACATCCCGCGCAGCCTCAAGCGCGTCGTCCGCCGCCGGCGCTTCGAGCTGACCGTCGACACGGCGTTCGCCCAGGTCATCCGGGCGTGTGCCGAATCGACCGAGGAGCGGCCGCGCACCTGGCTCAACGACGAGCTGATCGATCTCTATGTCGATCTCCACGCGCGCGGCTATGCGCACAGCGTCGAGACGCGTGAGGACGGCCAGATCGTGGGCGGGCTCTACGGCGTCAGCCTGGGTGCCGCCTTCTTCGGCGAGAGCATGTTCTCCAAGCGGACCGACGCCAGCAAGGTGGCGCTGGTGGAGCTGGTGGCGAGGCTCCAGGCCGGCGGCTACCAGCTCTTGGATACCCAGTTCGTCACCGACCATCTGCGGCGCTTCGGCGCCGTCGAGATTCCGCGTGCAGCCTACCGCGAGCGGCTCACCCGGGCCGTGGGCCGGCCGGCACGCTTCCCACTCGAGCCCTACTGCTTCGCGGTGCCGTTCGTCGGCGGCGTCGCCGGCTCCTCGGGAGCCACCGGGTCGCGGCAGGAGATCACCCAGACGTCGTAGATCGGATCCTCGAGCGCCGAGATGCTGGGCGTCGAGGCGAACATCCAGCCGCTGAACAGGCGCTTGCGCGTGCCGTCCGAGCGGACCTCGTCGATGACGAGGAAGGCGGCACTCTCGGGCGGCTCCGTCGGCGGCGTCTCGAGGCAGGCCTTGGGCGTGATGGCGAGCGTCCCGAACGTCGTCTCCTGATCGACGGGCGCCACGATCTCCTTGATGCGCGCCGTCACCTTGTCCAGGCCCTGAAGCACGGCGGTCCGGTAGCGGACCGTCGGCTGGGCCGCGTGGAGCGCGCCGGGCAGGAGCATGCAAAGGGCCGCAAGCGACCCGACCCACAGCCTCACTTGAACAATCCGCCCTCACCGGCCGGGGCGGCACCCTTGGCGTCGCCGCCGCCACCGGTGCTGCCGGTGCCGCTACCGCCGGAGCTGCCACCCGACGAGCTGCCCTGGCTGCCGAAGATGTACTTGCCGACCAGCTGCTCGATGTTGATCGAGGACTGGGTGAGCGTGATCTCGCCACCGGGCTTCAGCATCTTCTCGTCGGCGCCGGGGGAGAGCTGCAGGTACTTGCCGCCCAGCAGGCTCGAGCTGACGATGGCAGCGCTGCTGTCGTCGGGCAGCTTGACATTGTCCTGGACCGAGAAGGTGACGACCGCGCGGAAGCTCTCCGGGTCGAGCTTCTCCGACAGCACCTTGCCGATCTTGATGCCGGAGATGCGGACGTCGGAGCCGGGGTCCAGGCCGTCGATCTGGTCGAACTTGGCGATCAGGGTATAGCCGCCGCTGTCGCCCTGCCCGCTTCGGGTATAGGCCCAGTAGAAGAAGATGGCGGCGACGACGAGCACGACGGCGCCAAGCGCCGTCTCGACCACGTTGCGATTCATGGAGGGAGCATCTCCTAGGACAGGCTCATTCGTGGCCGGGCTCGGCGTCGAGGCCCAGCAAGGCGCGGGCGAAGGGCAGCGCCTCGAAGGGACGCAGATCGTCGATGCCCTCGCCAACGCCGACGGCGTGGATGGGAAGCCCGAAGCGCCGCGCCAGCGCCACGACGACGCCCCCCTTGGCGGTGCCGTCGAGCTTGGTGACCATCAGGCCCGAGACATCGACCATCTCGGCGAAGGTCTCGACCTGATTGTGGGCGTTCTGGCCCGTCGTGGCATCGAGGATCAGGACCACGTCGTGGGGGGCCGAGGCATCGACCTTGCGGATCACGCGAATGATCTTCCGCAGCTCGTCCATGAGCGCCCGCTTGTTGTGCAGGCGACCGGCGGTGTCGATCAGGAGCAGATCGGCGCCCTGCCCCCTGGCCTGCTCCAGAGCATCATAGGCGAGACCGGCGGGATCAGCACCCGCGCGGCCCTCGATCACCGGCACGCCGTTGCGCTCGCCCCAGATGCGGAGCTGCTCGACCGCGGCGGCGCGGAAGGTGTCGCAGGCGGCGAGCACGACGGTGAGGCCCGCCTCGCGCGCCTGCTTGGCGAGCTTGCCGACCGTCGTCGTCTTGCCGGTGCCGTTCACGCCGCAGACCAGCACGACCTGGGGCCGGTGCGCCGGGCGATGCGGCAGCGGCTCGGCCACGGGCTCGAGGATCTTTGCCGCCGACCGTGCGAGCGTCTCGCGGATCTCGATCTCGGGCACCTCCTTGCCGAAGCGGCCCTGCGCCAGATCCTTGATGAGCAGGCCGGCGGTGTCGACGCCCATGTCGGCCGCGATCAGCGCCTCCTCGAGCTCGTCCAGGGTCTCCTGGTCGAGGCGGCGCTTCGTGAAGATGCCGCCGATGCGCTCCTTGAGGTTGGTCGAGGTGCGGGACAGGCCGCTCCTCAGCCGTGCGAGCCAGCCCTTGCCCTCGCTCATGACGCCACCGATCCGACGAGGATCCCGTTCTCGAGCCCGCCCAGCTCGAGCATCGCTATCGTGCCGGCCGCCACGGGTGGCCCGCCGGGAGCCAGGCGCACCGGTGCGAAATGATCGGTGCGACCGAGCCCGTCACGCTCGATGAGCGATCGCCGGCGCTGGCCCAGCTGCGCCCGGAGAAAACGCTCGAGCGCTGCGTCGCCGGCTGCCCGAAGCCTGGCCGCGCGCTCCTTGCGCACCGGCACGGGCACCGACGGCATGCGGGCCGCCGGCGTGCCGGGCCGCTCGGAATAGGGGAAGACGTGGAGGAAGGTGAGCCCGGCCTCCTCGATCAGGGCGAGCGTGCGCTCGAACATCGCCTCGTCCTCGGTCGGGAAGCCGGCGATGAGATCGGCACCGAGCACGAGATCCGGGCGCAGCGAGCGCAGCCGATCGGCGAGCCGGACGACGTCGGCGCGAAGGTGGCGGCGCCGCATGCGCTTCAGGACGAGATCGTCGCCCGCCTGCACGGAGAGATGCAGATGCGGCATCAGCCGCGGCTCCTCGGAAAGCAGGCGCTCGAGGTCGGGATCGACCTCGGCCGGATCGATCGAGGAGAGCCTGAGCCGTGGCAGATCCGGCACCTCGTCCAGGACCTGCCGCAGCATCGAGCCCAGCGTGGGCCGGTCCGGCAGGTCCTTGCCGTAGGAGGTGATGTCGACCCCGGTGACGACCAGCTCGGCATAGCCGTTGGCGCGAAGCCGGCGTGCCTGCTCGACGATCGTCGCCGCCGGCACGCTGCGGCTGGGCCCGCGGCCATAGGGAATAATGCAGAAGGTGCAGCGATGATCGCAGCCGCCCTGCACCTCGAGAAAGGCGCGGGTCCGCCCGTCGAAGCCCTCGACGAGATGCCCCGCGGCCTCGCGCGGCTGCATGATGTCGGCCACGGCAACGCGCTCGAGCCCGGCCCGGGCGATGGCCTGCCAGGTCTCGGGGCGCAGCTTCTCCGCATTGCCGACGACGTGATCGACCTCGGCCATGGCGGCAAAGCCCGCCGTGGCGACCTGGGCGCCGCAGCCGGTGACGACGATCCGCGCCTCGGGCCGGGCGCGGCGGGCCCGACGGACCGCCTGGCGCGCCTGGCGCTCCGCCTCGGCGGTGACGGCGCAGGTGTGGATGATGATGGTGCCGTCCAGCGCCGCGCGCTGCGCGTGCGCCCGCATCACCTCCGACTCGAAGGTGTTCAGGCGACAGCCGAAGGTGACGACCTCGACGTCCACGACCCCTCTCACGCGCCCAGCAGCTCGTCCTGGAGGGCACCCGAGAAGCTGAGCGCGGTGGGCCCGGTCATCAGAACCGGCCCCTCGCCATCCCAGTCGATCTCGAGCGATCCTCCGTCCAAGATGAGGGCGGCGGGAGACGAGACAAGCCCACGCCGCACGGCTGCGACCAGGGCGGCGCAGGCACCGCTGCCGCAGGCGAGCGTCAGGCCGGCGCCGCGCTCGAAGACACGCAGCCGGATGGCCTGCCGGCCCTGGACCTGGGCAAAGCCGATATTGGCCCGATCGGGAAAGATCGGATGCCGCTCGAGCAGGGCGCCCAGCCGGGCGACGTCGATCGCCCCGAGGTCCGGGACGAAGAAGACGGCGTGCGGGTTGCCCATGCTCACCGCCACGGGACGCGGCAGGCCCTCAAGCTCGAGGGGCACCTCGAGCGTGTCGCAGGCGACGGCCAGTGGAATGTCCTGCCAGTCGAGGCGCGGCGGCGGCATCTCGACGGTGACCTGGCCATCGGCCGCCCGGCGCGCAGGCAGGAAGCCCGCCGGGCTGTCGAGCACGAGGGCGTCCCGGCCCAGCTCGTCCATCAAGAGCCGTGCCGCGCAGCGCGTGCCGTTGCCGCAGGCCCCGGCCTCGCTGCCGTCGGCGTTCAAGAAGACGAGCCTCGCATCGGCGTTCGCGGCGCGCTCGACACGGATCAGCTGATCGAACCCGACGCCGCGATGGCGATCGGCGATCCGCAGGATCTGGGCCGGGCTCAGCGACACGCTCTCCTGTCGCTCGTCGATGACGACGAAGTCGTTGCCGAGGCCGTGCATCTTATGGAAGGGAATGGGCCGCATGGCGGCCGAGATAGACGGGCCATGCGCCGGGCGCAATGCCCGGCACGCCCGGCCGGGGTGCTCGACCTTGACTTTGCGCGCTCGCAGGCACATACGCTTCCGCCTTGCGGCAAGGTTGGCCGCGTAAGGTGCAACAGATCGACGAGCGCGCCGGGAATTCCCCCCTCGGGCGGGATTCCGTGCGCGCCATTGGGCATCAATGTTCGAGAACCTCACGAGCCGGCTCGGCGCCGTCTTCGACCGCCTGAAGGGCAAGGGCGTCCTTTCCGAGCAGGACGTCGGCGAGGCGCTGCGCGAGATCCGCGTGGCGCTGCTCGAGGCCGACGTGGCCCTGCCCGTGGTCAAGGACTTCGTCGCCGGCATCCGCGAGAAGGCGGTCGGCCAGGAGGTGCTCCGCTCGATCACGCCCGGCCAGATGGTCGTCAAGATCGTTCACGACCACTTGAAGGACCTGCTGGGCGGCGAGGCTGCCGATGTTCGTCTGGCCGGCTCGCCCCCCACCGTCATCTTGATGGTCGGCCTTCAGGGCTCGGGCAAGACGACGAGCTCGGCCAAGCTCGCCCGCCGGCTGCGCCTGCGCGACAAGAAGAAGGCGCTCCTGGCCTCGCTCGACGTCCAGCGGCCGGCTGCCCAGCACCAGCTCGAGGTTCTGGCCAAGCAGTGCGAGGTGGCGAGCCTGCCGATCGTCGCCGGCCAGGGCCCGGTCGACATCGCGAGGCGGGCGCTCGAGGTTGCGCGGCGCGAGGGCTACGACGTCCTCATCCTCGACACGGCGGGCCGGCTGCACATCGACGACACGCTGATGGAAGAGCTGGTCCGGGTCCGCGACCTGTCCCGCCCGCACGAGACGCTGCTCGTCGCCGACGCGCTGACCGGCCAGGATGCCGTCAACGTCGCCCGCGCCTTCCACGAGCGCATCGGGGTGACCGGCATCGTCCTCACCCGCCTCGACGGCGACGCGCGTGGCGGTGCCGCGCTCAGCATGCGGCGGGTGACGGGACAGCCGATCAAGCTCGTCGGCACCGGCGAGAAGCTCGACGCGCTCGAGGCTTTCCATCCGGAGCGGATGGCCGGCCGCATCCTCGGCATGGGCGACGTCGTGTCGCTGGTCGAGAAGGCGGCCGAGCTGGTCGACCAGGACGAGGCGGAGAAGATCGCAAAGAAGCTCGCCAAGGGCAGCTTCGACATGAACGACTTCCGCTCCCAGCTGGCGCAGGTGAGCAAGATGGGCGGCATGGGCGGCATCCTGGGCAAGCTGCCGGGCATCCAGAAGTTCAAGGCGCAGATTGCCGACGCGAAGCTGGACGACAGCCTCGTGACACGCCAGATCGCGATCATCGATTCGATGACGCGCAAGGAGCGGCGCGAGCCCAAGAGCATCGACGGCTCGAGACGGCGGCGGATCGCCCGGGGCTCCGGCACCGAGGTCCAGGACGTCAACCGCCTCCTCAAGCAGCATCGCCAGATGCAGGACATGATGAAGCAGATGAAGAAGGCCGGCGGCATGAAGGGCCTTCAGGGCATGCTCGGCCGGGGCGGCGGGCTGCCGCCCGGCCTTCTGCCGCGCTGAGCCACTCCCTAGAACCCACGGAACACGAGACTGAGAGAGAAGAGAGCATGACGGTCCGGATTCGTCTCGCCAGAGGTGGTGCCAAGAAGCGCCCGTTCTATCGCATCGTCGCCGCCGACCAGCGGAGCCCGCGCGACGGCCGCTTCCTCGAGAAGCTGGGCAGCTACAGCCCGCTGCTGCCGAGCGACAACGAGCAGCGGATCGTCCTCAAGGAGGAGCGCATCCGCTACTGGATCGGCCAGGGCGCCCAGGTGAGCGACCGTGTCGCCCGCTTCCTCGACAAGGCCGGCATCATGCCGGGTGCCACGCGCCACAAGGGCACCGGCAAGCGCGCCGCCGAGATCGAGAAGAAGAAGGCCGAGGCCGAGGCCGCCGCCTCCGCCAGCGCCTGATCCAGCGGGTGACCGCAGTCCGTCATGGCTCCCTCTCGCCCCGAGCGCCTGGTCTGCATCGCCGCCGTCGCGGCGGCGCATGGCGTGCGCGGTGCCATGAAGCTGCGGTGCTTCACCGTTGAGCCGGAGAACGTCGCGGCCTACGGGCCGGTCCTCGACGAGGCGGGGCACGAGCTCTTCGCGCTCGAGCTGGTGGGGCTCACCAAGGGCGGGGTGATCGCCCGCGCCCGCGGCATCACGAGCCGGGAGGCGGCCGAGGCCCTGCGCGGCAAGCGGCTCTACGTGCCGCGCGAGCGGCTGCCGGAGCCCGAGCCGGACGAGTTCTACCACGAGGATCTGATCGGCCTCGCGGCCGTGTCGCGCGATGGGGCTCCTGCCGGACGGGTGTCTGCCGTCTACGATTTCGGCGCGGGCGATCTCATCGAGGTGACGGCCGAGGACGGGCGGCAGGTGGTCCTCCCCTTCACCCGCGAGGCGGTGCCCGAGATCGACCTTCTCGGCCGCCGGCTCGTGATCGAGCCCCCGGCCGAGGTGGACGCTCGGGGCAAGCCCGCATGACGAGCCCCTGGTCCGCCACCGTCCTGACCCTGTTCCCCGAGATGTTCCCGGGGCCGCTCGGCTGCTCGCTGGCCGGCAGGGCGCTGGAGACGGGTATCTGGGCGCTCGAGGCGTTGAGCCTCAGGAGCTTCGCCACGGATCGCCACCATACGGTGGACGACACGCCGTTCGGCGGGGGTGCCGGGATGGTGATGCGCCCGGACGTGATCGCCGCGGCGATCGATCAGGCCTGCGGCGCTGGACCACAGCGCCCTCTCCTCTATCTGTCGCCGCGGGGGCGGAGGCTCACCCAGGCACGCGTGCAGGAGCTGGCTGCCGGCCCGGGCCTGGTCTGTCTCTGCGGGCGTTTCGAGGGTGTGGACGAGCGGGTGATCGAGGCGCGCGGCCTCGAGGAGGTCTCGCTCGGCGACTTCGTCCTTTCGGGTGGCGAGATCGCCGCTTTGGCGCTGCTCGATGCCTGCGTGCGTCTCCTGCCCGGTGTGGTGGGCGACAAGAGCTCGCTCGAGGAGGAAAGTTTCGCTGGCGGGCTTTTGGAATATCCGCAATATACGCGGCCGCAAGTCTGGGAGGACCGGCAGGTGCCGGAAATCCTGCTCTCCGGCCATCACGAGCGCATCCGCGCCTGGCGTCGTGCCATGGCGCTGGAAGTCACGCGGCGACGGCGGCCCGACCTGCTTGACGCCCTGACTTCAACGACGAGTTGGCGTGCCGGACAGGACGAGCCGGTTGCCATTGCCGAGCGAGGGAACCGATGAACCTTATCCAAGAGCTCGAGCGCGAGCAGATCGATCGGGCCACGGCCGAGCGGCCGGTGCCGGAGTTCCGCCCGGGCGACACGCTGCGCGTCAACGTGAAGGTGATCGAGGGCACGCGCGAGCGTGTGCAGGCCTTCGAGGGCGTGTGCATCGCGCGCCGCAACCGCGGGCTCAACTCCGCCTTCACCGTGCGCAAGATCTCCTACGGTGAGGGTGTCGAGCGCGTGTTCCCGCTCTACAGCCCGCGGATCGACAGCATCCAGGTGGTGCGCAAGGGCCGGGTGCGGCGCGCCAAGCTCTATTATCTGCGCGGCCTGACCGGCAAGAAGGCGCGCATCGCCGAGCTGCGCGACGAGCGCGGCGGCGTGGTGCAGCCGGCGCCTTCGGGCGCGCCCGAGGCGGCTGCCGAGTAGCGAACCAGGAAAGGACCCGGAGCGGCGTCTGCGTGATGCCGCGCCGGGGTCGTGGGAGCAGGAGAGGATGGCCAGGACGCTTTTCGAGAAGATCTGGGACGGGCACGTCGTCGACCAGCAGCCGGACGGCACCTGCCTCCTCTACATCGACCGCCATCTCGTCCACGAGGTGACGAGCCCGCAGGCCTTCGAGGGCCTCCGCTCGACCGGCCGCAAGGTGCGCAGGCCCGACGCCACCCTGGCCGTGCCCGACCACAATGTGCCCACGACCGACCGCAGCCACGGCATCGCCGACGAGACCTCGCGCATCCAGGTCGAGACGCTCGAGCAGAACTGCGAGGAGTTCGGCGTCGAGCTCTTCGGCATGAACGACATCCGCCAGGGCATCGTGCACGTCATCGGCCCGGAGCAGGGCTTCACGCTGCCGGGAACGACGATCGTCTGCGGCGACAGCCACACCTCGACGCACGGCGCCTTCGGGGGCCTCGCCTTCGGCATCGGCACCTCGGAGGTGGAGCATGTTCTGGCCACCCAGACGCTGATCCAAAAGCGACCGCAGACGATGCGGATCACGGTCGAGGGCGAGCTGTCGCCCGGCGTGACCGCCAAGGACGTGATCCTCGCGATCATCGGCAAGATCGGCACGGCGGGCGGCACCGGCCACGTGATCGAGTATGCGGGCTCGGTGATCCAGGGCCTCTCGATGGAGGGGCGGATGACGGTCTGCAACATGTCGATCGAGGGTGGTGCCCGCGCCGGCCTCATCGCGCCCGACGAGACGACCTTTGCCTATCTGAAGGGCCGGCCGATGGCGCCCAAGGGCGCTGCCTGGGATGCGGCCGTGGCCTACTGGCGGACCCTGCCCAGCGATCCCGGCGCCACCTACGACAAGGAGGTCGTGCTGGCGGCCGCCGAGATCGAGCCCCAGGTGACCTGGGGAACCTCGCCCCAGGACGTGGTGCCGATCGGCGGCAGCGTGCCCGACCCCAAGGCCGCCAAGAGCGACGGACACCGCCGGGCCATGGAGCGCTCGCTCGAGTATATGGGCCTCAAGGCCGGCACGCCGATGCAGGAGATCCGCATCGACAAGGTCTTCATCGGCTCCTGCACGAACGGGCGCATCGAGGATCTGCGCGCCGCCGCTGCCGTGGTACGCGGCAAGAAGGTGGCGTCCAGCGTGCAGGCGATGATCGTGCCGGGCTCCGGCCTCGTGAAGCACCAGGCCGAGGAGGAGGGTCTCGATCGGGTGTTCATCGAGGCCGGCTTCGAGTGGCGCGAGGCGGGCTGCTCCATGTGCCTCGGCATGAACCCGGACCAGCTCAAGCCCGGCGAGCGCTGCGCCTCGACGAGCAACCGCAATTTCGAGGGACGCCAGGGCAAGGGCGGCAGGACCCATCTGGTCTCGCCGGCGATGGCGGCGGCGGCGGCGCTCGAGGGGCATCTGGCGGATGTGCGAAAGCTGAGCTGACGCTCAGCCGGCCTGATAGCCGGACGCCCCGGGGCCTGCCGCGGCGATAGCTGCGAAGGCCTCCGGCCCCGCCTGCCCCCTTGCCGGCTGCGTGCTCGCCGTCAAGGGGAGGCTCGCCGGATGGAACTGGGGCTTGGCCGGCTCGATGTCGGGGAAATCGCGGCTTTCGGCGTTTGCGCCAGACGCAAGCTCAACAGGTCCGGCATCCAGGTCAGGCGGTTGGAGCGCTACAGGCTCACCGCCATGAGCGTCGTCGACTGGCGTGACGCCACGGTCGAGGCCGATCCGGAGCGTGGGCAGCTGAAGCCGCCGATCTTGCTACGCAACCCGGTCGCGCGGCTCGGCCTGCGCTACCCCGCTGCCAACTTCTATGTCCTGATCGGTTGCATCGGGGCCGACGACCGGACGGCCTTCGTCATCGGCAAGTGCCGCGATTGCGTCATGCCGGCCAACGGCGAGCTATGCGCCTTCGCCAACGACTGGCCGATCGCCTACGGCAACAATCACGGCAGCCTGATCCTCAGGGTCAGCCGTATCGCATGAGGCGCTCAAGCAGCCAGATCGATGCCGGCCTCGGTGGCCGTGGCCCAGGCGATGCGGCCGCGACGGCCGTCGAGGTCGACGGTGCTGCCCTGGGCGGGTGTCTGTGCCATGGCGACACGGGCGCCGTCCTGGCTGCGATCGACCACCGTGCAGGGACGGCCATCGAGCCTGCCCGGCGTGCCTGCCGGCAGGCGCAGCTCCTTGCGCTCGCGGAAGAGCGGGAGATCGGCGTGGCCCGCTTGGATCTCCAAGGCCGGCCAGGGCACGTTGGTGGGCGTGTAGGGGTGCGATTTGATGTCGTCGCCACCGATCGGGCGCTCGGTGATGAACGCGACGGACTTGCCTAGCCGGCTCACCAGGCTCGGATGCAGCATCTCACGGCCTGCGGCCGGCAGGTCGTCGCCCCGGGTGGCGCGCGCCGCGGGGCCGATCGGACGGGTGTCCGTGGGCAGGTCGAAGAGCTTGCTGGCGTCGCGCCAGAAGTCGTCCAGCGACTCGTGCTGCGGCGGCAGGTCGGGGAGCGCCGTGTGCGGCAGAGGGCTCGAGCGGGGGGCGCCGAAGAGGCCGCACTCCGCCGCGCGCCGCAGCATGAAGTCGAACGTGATGGCGCCGATGCTGGTCCCCGGGTAGCCGCCGCCCACGTCGGAGTGCACGCCCGGGAACCACACCTGGAGGCAGGTCTGGCCGCTGCCGAGCGCGGCGGTGCCGGGCGGCAGGCGCCAGAGGGTCGGCTGGAAGGGCCCTCGCCTCTCGTCCACGGCGAGCGCCTGGACGGCATGCTCGATGCGCGGTCCCAGAAAGGTGTCGTGGAAGCCCACGATGGGCTCGTTGAGGCCGGCGACCTTGGGCAGCGGTATGCCCAAGGCGCCCACCGTGTCGTAGACGCCGACGAACCTGATCCGCACGTCGCGCTGACGCGGCGCCTGGTCGAGGTCGGGGCGCGTCTGGTTGCCGAACCAGCCTCTCAGACGATCGAGCGCGCCGGCGACGCTGAGGCCGGGCGGCCGAGCGACGAGGCGGTCCGAGGTCGCGTAGTAGCGCAGATAGGCCTCGCGCACGTCCGTCTCGGTCGGCGCCATGAGGAGGCCGCCTGCGGCCTCGATGAACCCGCAGAGCGAGCGCGCGGTATAGGCGCCGCGGCTGAAGCCGAAGACGTAGATCTCGTCGCCGGGCCTGTAGTGGGTGGCGAGGAAGAGGTAGGCTTGGCGGACGTTCGCCGACAGGCCCAGGCCCAGCACGCCGCCCGCGGCCCAGTCCCAGGGCCGTGTGCCGACTCCTTCGTCGTAGTAGAGGAGGAAGTCGCACTCGGCATTGCGCCCGTTGCAGCTCTGCGAGCCGGCGATCTTGGCGTCGATGCCGATGGGGGCTCCCGCCCAGCCTGCGAGATGCGCGAAGAGCCGATAGATGTTGGTGTCGCTGCGCGGCTTGTTCCAGGTGCCGTCGCAGCAGACGACGAGCTTGCGTGCCATCTCCACCTCCCCAGCCTGGCTCCGCCGACGCGGACTACTCGCGCCGAGTGTACCACCGGGGACGCCCGGTCGTTGTGCCGGACAGCACAGCGCCTGACCGAGCCCGATGATGCGGGGGCATCCAAAGCCCGTGGCAGGGCCCTCTCCCATCGCCGGGTTGTCCACAGCGCCCAGCTGTCATAAAAGGCTGCGTCTGCCGGCCTCCCCGTCGGAGCCGCCGGCCCTTCGAGCCCGAGAGCGCCCATGCAGCCCTTCACCACCCTCGTCGGTGTCGCCGCCCCCCTGCGGATGGAGAATGTCGACACCGACAAGATCATCCCGGCACGGCATCTCAAGACGATCAAGCGGACCGGGCTCGGGGTCTCCCTCTTCGAGACGCTTCGCTACAACGAGGACGGGTCGGAGAAGCCCGACTTCGTGCTGAACCGCGAGCCCTACCGGCATGCCTCGATCCTCATCGCCGGCCCGAACTTCGGCTGCGGCAGCTCGCGCGAGCATGCGCCCTGGGCGCTCCTCGACTTCGGCATCCGCTGCGTGATCGCACCCAGCTTCGCCGACATCTTCTTCAACAACTGCTTCAAGAACGGCGTTTTGCCGATCGTCCTGCCGCAAGAGCAGATCGACCTCCTGATGCAGGAGGCGGCGGACGCGCCCGACCCGACCTTCACGGTCGATCTCGACAAGCAGGAGATCATCAGGCCGCGCGGCAACGCCCCGATCCCCTTCTCGGTGGACGGCTTCTCGCGCCACTGCCTGCTGAACGGGCTCGATGAGATCGGCCTCACCATGGCCAAGGCGCCGAGCATCGACAGCTTCGAGACGGGCCAGCGCTCGAGCCAGCCCTGGCTCTATCGCTCGGCCGCCTGACCTTTCCAAGCCAGGTCGGCAGGGCGGGAACTCGCCTTGAGGCGATGATCGCGCCGCATCAGAGCGCCTGCACCTCGCGCAGGATCTGAGCGCCGATGAAGGGCTTGAGCTGGGAGCGGAGCACGAGATCCACCTTCAGCCCCAGCCGTCGCTCCAGCTCGAGCTCCAGCTCGATCTCGCCCCACCCCGACAGGGGTCCGTCGAAGTCCACCAACAGGTCGAGATCGCTGCCCGGCCGCTGCTCGCCTCGGACCCACGGGCCGAAGACGCCGAGGTAGCCGATCGGCAAATGGTTGTCCTCGGGCAGCCGAGCGAAGGCGGGTGACTTTCAGGCTCGCGCGTGAGCTGCTAAGAGGCGCCGGCCGCCCGATCCATCGTAGGAATCTTCGAATGTCAGACATCCGCTCCATCCTCTTTCTCCCCGGCGACGGCATCGGCCCCGAGGTGATGGAGGAGGTCCGCAGGGTCATCGGCTGGCTGCAGCGGCGCCAGATCGCCTTCGCGGTCGAGGAGGATCTGGTGGGCGGCGCCGCCTACGACGCGCACGGCACCCCCCTTACGGACGCCACGCTCGCCAAGGCACAAGACATCGGCACGGTGATGTTCGGCGCCGTGGGCGGCCCCAAATACGATTCGCTGCCCTTCGCGCAGAAGCCGGAGCGCGGGCTTCTGCGGCTCAGGAAGGAGCTGGGCCTTTTCGCCAATCTGCGCCCCGCCATCGTCTTTCCGGCGCTGGCCGAGGCGTCGTCGCTCAAGCCCGAGCTCGTCCAGGGGCTCGACATCATGATCCTGCGCGAGCTCACCGGCGGGGTCTATTTCGGCGAGCCCCGTGGCATCGAGACCCTGCCCGACGGCCAGAAGCGCGGCGTCGACACCCAGGTCTACACGACCTCCGAGATCGAGCGCGTGGCGCGGGTGGGCTTCGAGCTCGCGCGCAAGCGGCGCGGCAAGGTGACCTCGGTCGAGAAGGCCAACGTGATGCAGACGGGCGTGCTGTGGCGCGAGACCGTCCAGGCGCTGCACGACGCCGACTATGCGGACGTCGAGCTCGAGCATCTCTATGCCGACAACTGCGCCATGCAGCTGGTCCGGCGACCGAAGCAGTTCGACGTCGTCGTCACCGACAATCTCTTCGGCGACCTGCTCTCCGACTGTGCCGCGATGCTGACCGGCTCGCTGGGCATGCTGCCCTCGGCCTCGCTGGGAGCGCCGGACGCCAAGGGCCTGCGCAAGGCGATGTACGAGCCGGTGCACGGCTCGGCGCCGGACATCACCGGCCAGGGCCTCGCCAACCCCATCGCCTGCATCATGAGCTTCGCCATGCTGCTGCGCTATTCCTTCGACCTCGGCCAGGAGGCGGACCGGCTGGAGAAGGCCGTCGCCAGCGTGCTGGACGAGGGCTACCGCACCGCGGACATCATGCAGCCGGGCATGACGAAGGTCTCGACCAGCGAGATGGGCAGCGCGGTGCTGAAGCAGCTGGACGCCAGCGCCGGCTGAAGGGGCGGGCCGGCGCTGGGACGCCGGCCCGAGGTTGAGCTGGAAGGCGCCGCTGCTCAGCCCCGGTCCAGAATGCCGGCCTTAAAGGCAGCGCCAGTTCCCTGGCCGTGCAGGGCCGGTGCCATGGTCCGTGGCCGACCGGCCCCACACGGCCTCCTTCAGCCCTCCGATCCGTGGCTTGTCGCCGCCGCTTCCCTGCGCGCCTCTTCCACGCTGCCGAGGCCGTTGAAGAACATGTTGAGCAGGACCGCGGTGACCGATGCCAGGAGGATGCCGCTGTGCAGCAGCGGATCCAGGGCCTTGGGCAGTTGGGAGAAGACCTTGCCGGCGACCAGGGGGATCATCCCCACGCCGATGCCGATGGCGACGATGTAGAGGTTGTGGCGGTAGGTCTGGAAGTCGACCGTCGCCAGGACCTTGATGCCGGTGGCGGCGACCATCCCGAACATGACGAGCCCGGCCCCGCCCAGGACGAAGGGCGGCACCGAGGCCACCACCGTCGCAAGCTTCGGCAGAAGCCCCAGCAGGATCATGATGACGCCGCCGGTGACGCAGACCCAGCGCGAGCGGACGCCGGTGATGCCCACGAGGCCGACGTTCTGGGAGAAGGAGGTGTAGGGGAAGGTGTTGAAGATCCCGCCGAGCAGGGTGCCGATGCCGTCGCCCCTGAGGCCGCGCGTCAGGTCCTCCTCGCTCAGGCGCTTGCCCGTGATGTTCGAGAGCGCGAGGAACATGCCCAGCGATTCGATCATGACCACGACCATGACGATGCACATGGTGATGATCGCCAGCGGGTCGAACCGGGGCAGGCCGAACTCGAAGGGGCGGATCAGGGCGACCCAGGGCGCATCCCCGACGCCGGTGAAGTCGGTGCGCCCGACGATCGCCGCCAGGGCAAAGCCGAAGACGATCCCGGTCAGGACCGCGATGTTGCCGAGGAAGCCTTGGACATACTTCGTGATCAGCAGGATCGAGAGCAGGACCAGAAGGCCGATCGAGAGAAAGATCGGGTTGCCGAACTCGGGATTGCCGACGCCGCCGCCCAGCCAGTTGATCCCCACCCCCATCAGCGAGATGCCGATGACGGTGATGATCGTGCCGGTGACCACCGGCGGGAACAGAGGCAGGAGCCTGCTGACGAACGGTGCAACCAGAATGCCGAAGATGCCGGCGGAGATCACGGCACCATAGATGCCGAGCAGGCCGACGGAGGGGTTCGTGCCCATCGCCAGCATCGGCCCCACCGAGGCGAAGGTGACCCCCATCATCACCGGCAGCCGAATACCGAACTTCCAGATCCCCAGCGACTGGACCAGGGTCGCGAGCCCGCAAGCGAACAGGTCGGCGTTGATGAGCAGCGAGATCTCGCCCTTAGTCAACTTGAGGGCGCCGCCAATGATCAAGGGCACCGCCACCGCGCCGGCGTACATGACCATTACATGCTGCAGGCCCAGAACGATCAGCCGTGGTAGTGGCAGCACCTCGTCGACGGGGTGGACCAATTCACGCATCCCCCAGCTCCTTTTTGTGCGACTGAGGAGCATGGGAGCAAGTTTCGCGCCAGCCGCCCGCCACGGCCCATCGAGGCAGGCGGCTTCGAGGTTCACGCGGGCACGCGCCTCGTGTATCAAGGCGCCCCGCGTGTCGGCAGCCTGCCGGCATCGCAATCCAGAAGAGACGTGTCATGGGTTACCGTGTGGCCGTCGTCGGCGCGACGGGCGCCGTCGGCAACGAGATGCTCCAGATCCTCCACGAGCGACGCTTTCCCGTCGACGAGGTGGTGGCGCTGGCCTCCGAGCGCTCGATGGGCAAAGAGGTGTCCTTCGGCGACGACGAGCGTCTGATCGTCAAGGATCTCGACCGCTTCGACTTCGAGGGCTTCGACATCGGGCTGTTCTCGCCGGGCGCCAAGATCTCGGCGGTCCATGCGCCACGCGCCGCCAAAGCCGGCTGCGTCGTGATCGACAACACCTCCCAGTTCCGCATGGAGCCCGACGTCCCGCTCGTCGTGCCCGAGGTGAACCGCGAGGCGCTCGAGGGCTTCCGCACGCGCAACATCATCGCCAACCCCAACTGCTCGACCATCCAGATGGTGGTGGCGCTCAAGCCCCTGCACGACATCGCCCGCATCAAGCGTGTCGTGGTCTCGACCTACCAGTCGGTCTCCGGCGCCGGCAAGGAGGCGATGGACGAGCTCTTCGAGCACACCAAGGCGATCTACATGAACGATCGCAAGGAGCCGTCCGTCTTCCAGCGCACCATCGCCTTCAACGTGATCCCGCAGATCGACGTGTTCCTCGAGGACGGCTCGTCCAAGGAGGAATGGAAGATGGCGGTCGAGACCAAGAAGATCCTGGACCCGATGATCGAGGTCACGGCCACCTGCGTGCGGGTCCCCGTCTTCGTCGGCCACGCCGAGGCGGTGAACATCGAGTTCGAGGAGCCGATCTCGGTCGAGCAGGCGCGGGAGGCGCTGGCCGAGGCCGAGGGCATCATGCTGATCGACGATCCGGAGCGCGGCGAGTACGTGACGCCGGTCGACTGCGTGGGCGAGTTCGGCGTCTTCGTCTCGCGGCTACGCGAGGACAGCACGGTTCCCTACGGGCTCAACATGTGGGTCGTGTCGGACAATCTCCGCAAAGGCGCCGCGCTCAACGCGGTGCAGATCGCGGAGACGCTGGTCGAGGACGGCCTGATCTGACCTCGACGCCCGGGACGCCTAGGCGAGCTTCACGAGCTCGCCGTGGCGCTCCGACTCGGGTCGCAGCAGATCGAGAATTGCAGGCGCACGCACCGCCGGATCGGGGTGCGTGCCAGCCTCCTCGCCCGGGAAGGCGCGCCGGCGCAGCCGGGTCGCCATCGGCCCCGGGTCGACGAGGTTGATGCGCATCGAGGTCCGCTCGGTCTCGCCGGCCCAACAGGTGACGAGCGCCTCGAGCGCGGCCTTGCTCGCCGCGTAGGGGCCCCAATAGGCGGTGCGCGCCCGCGCCGCCTCGCAGGTCATCGCCACGACGCGGCCGGCCGGCGCCATGCGCAGCAACGGATCGAGCGTGCGGATGAGCCGATGCGTGGCCAAGAGGTTCACGGTGACCGTGTCGGCCAGCACGTCGGGCTTGAGGTGCGAGACGGGGGTCAGCAGGCCGAGCTCGGCGTGGGCCAGCACCAGGCCGTCGAGCCGGCCGTAGCGCTCGAAGAGCGCTGCCCCCAGCTTGTCGACGAGCTCGCCCTCGCGCAGGTCGACAGCGACCAGCGTCGCCCCCGGCCCGCCCGCGGCACGCACCTGATCGTCGATCTCCTCGAGGGCACCGCGTGTCTTGGCGACCATCACGAGCTGCGCGCCCTCGCGGGCACAGGCGACGGCCACGGCAGCACCCAGCCCGCGCGAAGCACCCGTGACGAGAACGATGCGACCATCCATCGCCATCGCTCAGACACCCTCGACCAGGAATGAGAGCTGGTCGTCGCGGTCGGCCGTCTCGGCATCGACGAGGCGCGTGGGATAGGCGCCCGTGAAGCAGGCATCGCAGAACTGGGGCGCATCCGGCCGCCTGCCCGCCTCCCCGACGGCGCGGTAGAGGCCGTCGATCGAGACGAAGGCCAAGCTGTCGACCCCGATGATGCGCGCCATCTCCTCGAGGCTGTGGCGGGCTGCGATGAGCTTCGAGCGCTCGGGCGTGTCGACGCCGTAAAAGCAGCTGTGGGTCGTGGGCGGGCTCGCGATCCGCATGTGGACCTCCTTGGCCCCGGCCTGGCGCACCATCGCGACGATCTTGGTCGAGGTGGTGCCGCGCACGATGCTGTCGTCGACCAGGACGATGCGCTTGCCCTCGAGCATCGCCCGGTTGGCGTTGTGCTTGAGCCTCACGCCCAGGTGACGGATCTGATCGGAGGGCTCGATGAAGGTGCGCCCGACATAGTGGTTGCGGATGATGCCGAGCTCGAAGGGCAGGCCCGAACTCGTGGGCGAAGCCGATCGCGGCCGGAACGCCGCTGTCGGGCACCGGCACGACAAGGTCGGCCTCGGCCGGTGCCTCGCGGGCGAGCTCGGCGCCGATGCGCTTGCGGATCGCATAGACGCCCCTGCCCTCGACGCTGCTGTCCGGCCGGGCGAAGTAGACATACTCGAACACGCAGAAGCGCCGCGGGGCGGGCGCGAAAGGATGAAGGCTGCGCACCCCTCCCCGATCGACGACCACGACCTCGCCCGGCTCGACGTCCCGGACGAAGGCGGCACCGATCATGTCGAGGGCGCAGGTCTCCGAGGTGAGGATGATGGCACCGTCGAGCTCGCCCAGGACCAGCGGCCTGACGCCCAGGGGGTCGCGCACGCCGATGATGCCGTCGTCGAAGAGGGCCACGAGCGACCAGGCCCCCTCGACCACCTCGAGCGCCTCGACGAGGCGGGCGACGATGGACTGCTTCCGCGAGCGGGCGATCAGATGGATGATGACCTCGGTGTCGGTCGTCGACTGGAAGATGCAGCCCTCGTCGACCAGCCGGCGCTTGAGCATGTGCGCGTTGGTGAGGTTGCCGTTGTGCCCGAGCGCGAGGCCGCCGAAGGCGAAGTCCGCGAAGAGCGGCTGCACGTTGCGGAGACCCGATCCACCCGTCGTGGCGTACCGGGTATGGCCGATGGCGGTATGGCCCGGCAGCTCGCGGATGACCGCCTGGCGCGAGAAGTTGTCGCCGATGAGGCCCGAGGCCCGGTGGCTGTTGAACTGGCGCCCGTCGAAGGTGACGATGCCGGCCGCCTCCTGGCCCCTGTGCTGCAGCGCGTGCAGGCCCAGGGCGGTGAGCGCCGCCGCCTCGGCGTTGCGGTGGATCGCGAAGATCCCGCACTCCTCCTTGGGCTTGTCGTCGTCCTCGGGGGCGATGCCCTCGGCGTCGGACAGGTCATCCCACATCGGTGCTCTCCGCATCCCCGGGCTCATTTCTGCTTCGAGAGAAGCTGGTCGAGCTTCTGACGGAGCGCCCCCGTATAGCCCTGCTCGCCGGTCGCCCCCGTGGTGCCGTCGGCCGGCTGGCCACGCATCTGGCGCGCCCGCTCGACCGCGGCGTCCGCCGTGGCCCTGCCGTCCGCCGCAAGGTCGGCGGGCAGGAGCCTGGCCAGGACATCCGCACCCTGCTCGATCTGCGGCCGCAGATAGGCATGCTGGATCCAGTCCGGCTGGCGGTCGGGCTTGATGACGAGGCCCACGACGAGCCAAGCCGCCGCGACCAGCACGACGCCGCGCACGATCCCGAAGAGAAGGCCCAGGATGCGGTCGAGGAAGCCCATGCTCGAGTCCTCGACGCCACGCGTGATCATCCCCGCCACCAGCTTGAAGACGATGAGCGGGACCAGAAACACGACGCCGGCCGTGACGAGGTCGGCCGCGAGGTCGTTGTGCACCGCCTGCAGCACCATGGGCCTGAGCGGCGTGAAGGCGAAATAGGCGACGGCACCGGCGCCGAGCCAGCACACCAGCGTCAGGACCTCGCGCACGAAGCCGCGGCTGAGGGCCAAAAGGGCCGAGATCAGCACGATGGCGATCACGATCAGATCGAGGAGGGTGAAGGGCAAGGTGCTCATTCGGGCGCTCGGCCTGCGGCGGTGGGGTCCAGGGTCTCGACCAGCTCGACGAGGCGCCTCAGCTCGACGATCTCGAGACCCGGCTGCTCGCTTTCGGGACGGCGAGGCACGACGGCCCGGCGAAACCCGAGCTTCGAGGCCTCCTTGAGGCGCGCGACGGCGTGGCCGATGGCACGAATCTCTCCTGCGAGGCCCACCTCGCCGAAGAAGACCGTCTCCTCCGGCAGCGGAGCCAAGAAGAGCGACGAGACGATGGCCGCTGCCACCGCGAGGTCGGCTCCCGGCTCCTGGATGCGCAGGCCGCCGGCGACGTTGAGGTAGACGTCGCGAGGGCCCACCACAAGGCCACAACGCGACTCGAGCACGGCCAGCAGCATGGCGAGCCTGTTGCCGTCCCAGCCCACGACCGCGCGACGCGGCGTGGCGAGCGTGCTGGGCGAGACCAGGGCCTGGATCTCGACCAGCACCGGCCTCGTGCCCTCCATGCCGGCGAAGACCGCCGTGCCGGCGACCCCGGCCTCGCGCCCGGCCAGGAACAATGCCGAGGGGTCGGCCACGGGCACCAGCCCCTGCTCCTGCATCTCGAACACGCCGATCTCGCCGCTCGGGCCGAAGCGGTTCTTGACGGTCCGCAGCAGCCGGAACTGGTGGCTGCGCTCGCCCTCGAAGTAGAGCACGGCGTCGACCATGTGCTCGAGCACGCGCGGCCCGGCGATCTGGCCGTCCTTGGTGACATGGCCGATGAGAAGCACGCTCGTCTTCCGCTTCTTGGCGAAGCGGATCAGCTCATGGGCCGCGGCGCGCAGCTGGCTCACCGTGCCGGGTGCAGCTTCCAGCGCCTCGACCCACATGGTCTGGATGGAATCGATGACCAGGAGGTCGGGTGCCGCCGGCCCGTCGAGCGTGCTCAGGATCTCGGCCACCGAGGTCGAGGCGGCGAGGCGGACGGCGGCCCCGGAGAGGCCCAGCCGTTCCGCCCTGAGGCGGATCTGCTCGACCAATTCCTCGCCGCTGACATAGGCGACGGCCCGGCCGGTGGCGGCGAGCGCCGCCGCCGCCTGAAGGGTCACCGTCGACTTGCCGATCCCGGGATCGCCGCCAAGCAGCAGGGCCGAGCCCGGCACGAGGCCGCCGCCGAGCACGCGGTCGATCTCGGCAATGCCGATCGGGATGCGCTCGAGCGGTCGGTCGGCTCCGGCCAGCCCGACGAGCTCCAGGCCACCGGACCGGCGGGCGGCGATCCGCGTGACCTTCGAGGGTCCGGCCTGGGCCGCCTCCTCGGTGATGCTGTTCCAGGAGCCGCAGGCGTCACAGCGACCCGACCAGCGCGGCTGGACCGCGCCACAGGACTGGCAGACGAAAAGTCGTTGGGACCGCGCCATCCGTTGCCGCTCTACCGCCTGCATCCTACGCGCCCCGGCCGCGCGAGGCCAGGGACGCGCGCGGCGGCGGCCAAGTGTGGCGGCGCGCGCCGCCGCCGGCGGCTAGGCCGTGGCGGACTGGGCAATCTTGATCGGCCCTTCGGCCCTGCCGTGGATGAACTGCTCGACGTAGGGGTTGCCCGAGCGATCGATCTCGCCGACCGGGCCCTCCCAGATGATCCGCCCGTCATAGAGCATCGCGACGCGATCCGCGATCTTGCGGACGCTGGCCATGTCGTGGGTGATCGAGAGCGCGGTGGCGCCCAGCTGGCTGACGCAGCGGCGGACGAGATCGTTGATGACGTCCGCGGTGATCGGATCGAGGCCCGTCGTGGGCTCGTCGAAGAAGATGATCTCGGGCTCGGTCGCGATGGCGCGGGCGAGGCCGACGCGCTTTTGCATGCCGCCCGAAAGCTCCGCCGGATAAAGATCGGCCGATTCCGGTGGCAGGCCCACCTGCCGGAGCGTCTCGATGGCCTTCTCGCGCGCCTGCCCGCGCCCCATCTGCCGCTTCGCGAGAATGCCGAAGGCCACGTTCTCCCAGACCGGCAGGCTGTCGAAGAGCGCTGCCCCCTGGAAGAGCATGCCGACCTTCGAGCGCACCCGGTCGAGGACCTCGCGGCCGGCGCCCACGACCTCGTCACCGTCGATCGTGATCGACCCGCGATCGCCCTTCACGATGCCGAGGACGCACTTGATCAGCACCGACTTCCCGGTGCCCGACCCGCCGATGACGACGAGCGACTGGCCGCGCGGCACGTCGAGGTCGAGATCTCGCAGGACATGCTTCGGGCCGAAGCTCTTCTGCAGGCCGCGGATGCGGATCTTGATGTCGGGCTCGGTCATCGGCTGAAGAACAGCTCGGTGACGATGTAGTCCGCCGTCAGGATCAGGATCGAGGCGGTCACGACCGCGCGGGTCGTGGCGGCACCCACGCCCTGGGCACCGCCCTTCGAGTTGTAGCCCTGGAAGCAGCCCATCAGCGAGATGATGAAGCCGAACACCGCCGCCTTCACGAGGCCCGACACGACGTCGCCGCTCTGCAGGTACTGGAAGGTGTCCGAGACGTAGCCGATCGGGCCGAAGCCGAGCTTGTAGACGCTGACCAGGAAGCCGCCCAGCACGCCGATGACGTCGGCCACCAGCACCAGCACAGGCAGCATGACCGTCCCGGCGAGGAGGCGCGGGAAGACGAGATAGCGCATCGGGTCGGTCGAGAGGGTCGTCAGCGCGTCGATCTGCTCGGTGACGCGCATCGTCCCCAGCTCGGCCGCCATCGCGGCGCCGACCCGCCCGGCCACCATGAGGCCGGCCAGAACCGGCCCGAGCTCCCGGGTCATGGAGAGCACGACAATGGTGGGAACGGCGCTCGACGCCTCGAAGCGCGAGAAGCCGGTGTAGCTCTGCAGGGCCAGCACCATGCCGGTGAAGATGGCCGTGAGGCCGACCACCGGCAGCGAGTAGTAGCCGATCTCCAGCATCTGCCGCCCGAGCTGGCGCAGGTAGATCGGCCCGCGCAGGCCCGAGACGACCGCCTGCACGGCGAACATCGTGAGCGAGCCTACGACGTCAAAGGCGCCGAGCGTGCCGCGCCCGACCGCTGCCACCGGATTCATGCGACACCCATGACGGTATCGCAGCGGGGCCTGCCGTGCCGTGGCACCGCACCATCGAGCCTGCTCAGATCCATGCCCTCTTGCCCAACCCGGTCCCGGGTGAATGGCGCCGTAGCCGACGGGCCCGACCCCGTCAATGTCGGGTCGCTCACGCGCAAGCCGACCCCCGGCGACGACCGGTCGCACGGAGGCGCTACCGCCAAGTGCGAGAAGCTAGTGATATTGTCCCGAATAGTCGACCAGCTCCGGGTTGCGAAAGCGCCCGTAGCTGGCGTCGAACTGGAGCTGGACCGTGCCGATGGGCCCGTTCCGCTGCTTGGCGATGATGACGTCGGCGCGATTGTGCGAGCGGGCATACTGCTCCTGCCAGACGCGGTAGCGCTGGCCGAACTTCTCGGCGTCCTCGTTGTCGCGCTGCTTGGGCTCGCCGCGCGAGAGGTAGTACTCCTCGCGGAAGACGAACATCACGACGTCGGCATCCTGCTCGATGGTGCCGGAATCACGCAGGTCTGAGAGCATCGGCCGCTTGTCGTCGCGGCTCTCGACCGCGCGCGAGAGCTGCGAGAGGGCCAGCACCGGCACGTTGAGCTCCTTGGCGATGGCCTTGAGCCCCTGCGTGATCTCGCCGATCTCCTGCACCCGGTTGCTCTGGTTGCTGGCCGTGCCGCGCACGAGCTGCAGATAGTCGACGACGAGCAGCGACAGGCCGGTCGTGCGCTTGAGCCGTCGGGCCCGGGTACGCAGTGCTGCGATCGAGAGCGCCGGCGTGTCGTCGATATAAAGCGCCCGCTCGGCCAGACCCTGGCTCGCCCGCACCACGCGGGGCCAGTCGTCCTCGCCGATCTGGCCGCGGCGGAGCTCGTCGGAGGGAATCTGCGCCTCGGCCGAGAGCAGGCGCATCGCCAGCTGCTCGGCCGACATCTCGAGAGAGAAGACGCCCACGACATAGTTCTGGTGGCGGTCACGCTCCGCCTCGGGCGCCTCCGTCGCAGCCGAGTTGGCGGCGATCGTGACGGCGAGCGCCGTCTTGCCCATGCTGGGCCGCCCGGCCAGGATCAGGAGATCCGAGGGCTGCAGCCCGCCCAGCTTCTCGTCGAGACCACTCAGGCCGGTGGGCACCCCCGTCACACGCCCGGCCTTGTTGAAGGCCGTCTCGATCATCTGGACGGCGCCGGTGAGGACGTTCGTGAAGGACCTGAAGTCGCCCTTGATCTCGCCCGCCTGGGCGAGCGTGAAGAGGCGCCGCTCGGCACCCTCGATCTGCTCCCGTCCCGTCTCGGTCGCGCGCGGGTCGAAGGCCTGGTTGACGATGTCCTCGCCGACGCTGATCAGGCCACGACGCATCGCCAGATCGTGGATCACGCGGCCATAGTCGGTGGCGTTGAAGATCGTCTCGGCGGCGGTCTGCAGCCGGCCCAGATAGCGCGCGCCGTCCAGCTCCTGCAGCGCCGGGTCGGTGCCGAAGAGGTGGAAGAGCGTGCGGTGGTCGGCAAGCTGGCCCTGCTTGATCCGATCGGCGCAGGCGTCGAAGATCCGCTGATGGACCGGCTCGAAGAAGTGCTCGCCCGTGAGGAAGTCGCTGACCCGGTGGTAGGCCTCGTTGTTGACGAGGATCGCCCCGAGAAGCGCCTGCTCCGCCTCCAGGTTGTGCGGCTGGGTGCGCGGGATGACCGATCCGTCGGTCTGCTCCCGCGGGTTCCTGATGGTGTCGATGTCGCCCATGCGCCGAACTTATCACTCCGGATGCCAGGGCAAAGCACGGAGTTGCGCGGCCGTGTGGACGGGCCGGTGGACAAGGTGGGGAGGCCCTGTCGAGACGCTGTTGATGCCGACGGCCAAGCGACTGGCAATGCGCCGATCTCGGCCGCGGAGGCGTCCCGCCTGCTTCTGCACGATGCCCATCGCAAGGAGCGGTGCCGGTGAGCATGCCCGAGCCAGCGGGCCTGTCCGCAACAGAGGCGGTCGATCCGGCGACGGAGATCCGGCGGGGCACGATGCGGCTCCTCGTCTCCCTCGACCTGATGCCGCTGGCCGAGGTGACCCTGGACAATGGCCGCCGAGCCGACCTTCTGGCCGTCGGCGCCGACGGCCGGATCGTTCTGGTCGAGATCAAGAGCTGCGCCCGCGACTTCCTGAGCGACGCCAAATGGCGGGATTATCTGGCGTATGCGGACGGCTTCTATTTCGCGGTGGCGCCGGGCTTCCCCATCGAGCTGCTGCCCGAGGAGGAGGGGCTCATCATCGCCGACCGCTATGCGGGCGAGGTGTTGCGGACGGCCCAGAAACGACCGCTGCCGGCCGCGCGCCGGCGCGCTCTGGTGCTGCGCTTCGGCCGGCTGGCGGCCGCGCGGGCCCACGCGCTGACAGACCCCGCCTCACGCCTCTAGGGCATCCCGGCCCAGATCAGGAGGCCTCGGCCAGCCATTCCTCGATCAGAAAGCGGGCGATGCTGTCGGGGCCCGGCAGACGGACCGGGCGGTGCTCCTCGTCCAGCAGCTCGGCGCGCGTGAACCAACGCGCGTCGTCGATCTCCTCGGGATCGATGCGGATCGTCTCGGTCCGCGCCTCGGCGCGATAGCCGAGCATCAAGGATTGGGGGAACGGCCAGGGCTGCGAGGATCGGTAGACGGCGCGCCCGATCTCCACGCCTACCTCTTCCATCACCTCCCGTGCCACGGTCTGCTCGAGCGACTCGCCCGGCTCGACGAAACCGGCCAGCGTCGAGTACATGCCGGTGACGAACCGCGCCGAGCGACCGAGGATGCAGCGCTCGCCCTTGGTCACGAGCATGATCACGGCCGGGTCGGTGCGCGGGAAGACCTCGCGGCCGCAGGCGGGACAGTGGTGGGCGTGGCCGGCATCCACCCGCTCCATCTTCGTCCCGCAGGCGCCGCAAAAGCGGTGGGTCACGTGCCAATGGGCCAACGCACGGGCATAGGCCAGGAGCCCCGCCTCGCCGGCAGGCAGGGCCGTGCCGACCGAGCGCAGCTCGACGAAGCCTTCGTCGGGCTCCTCCGGCTCGTCGCCCTCGACCGCAAAGAGCGGGCCCAGAGCATCGATGCCGAGAAAGGTCGCGTTCTCGGGCAGAGGCTCGCCCCGCTCCGCGACGCTCACCAACGCCGCGCGCGGAGCGCCTTCCTGCTCGGTGACGAGCACCTTCAGGTTCGAGAGAAGCACGGCGCGCGTGCGCGGGTCCGCCCGGCGCTCGGCCAGCCAGACGGCATCCTTGCGCCTCTCGGCGGCGCGGTCGAAGCCGAAGCTCGAATAGACGTGCGGTGGCGGGTTCGGAATTGGTCGCATGCGGGGTCCCCAGGGCGGCCGCACTCTCGACGATGTGCCGACCTTGCGCAAGCGGCGCCGACGCCCGATATTGCGTGCCGGAAGGTTGGTGGTGGACGGTGCCCTCGCCAACCCGGTCAGGTCCGGAAGGAAGCAGCCGTAACGAGTTCCGTGCCGGGTCGCTCGCCAGCCTTCCGCCGCCCTTGGGGCCTCCCTTCATCCCGTCGCGAAGCCGTGCCCAGCCGTTCGTGCGATGCCACCAGCTGAGCCCCCGCCCGCCTATCGGGTGCTCGCGCGCAGCTACCGGCCGACCAGGCTCTCGGAGCTGATCGGCCAGGATGCGCTCGTGCGCACCCTGACCAACGCCCTGACCTCGGGGCGGATCGCGCACGCGTTCCTGCTTGCCGGCATCCGGGGCGTGGGCAAGACCACGACCGCCAGGATCATCGCGCGCGGCCTGAACTGCATCGGTCCCGACGGCCAGGGTGGGCCCACGCCCGAGCCGTGCGGCGTCTGCCCCCCCTGCCAGGCGATGTCGGAGGACCGGGCGCTCGACGTCATCGAGATGGATGCCGCGACCCACACCGGCATCGACGATGTGCGCGAGATCGTCGACAGCGTGCGCTACGCGCCCACCTCGTCGCGCTTCAAGGTCTACATCATCGACGAGGTGCACATGCTGTCGGAGAAGGCCTTCAACGGCCTTCTGAAGACGCTCGAGGAGCCGCCGCCGCACGTCAAGTTCGTCTTCGCGACCACCGAGATCCGCAAGATCCCGGTCACCGTGCTGTCGCGCTGCCAGCGCTTCGATCTCCGGCGGGTCGAGCCCGCGGCCCTGCAGGGCCACCTCGAGAGCCTGTGCGCCAAGGAGGGCGTGGCGGCGAGCCCCGATGCCCTGGCCCT
Organism: uncultured Alphaproteobacteria bacterium; assembly: GCA_963735065.1. Taxonomy (GTDB): domain Bacteria; phylum Pseudomonadota; class Alphaproteobacteria; order Geminicoccales; family Geminicoccaceae; genus CAVTJL01. Next base: position 1,634,273 of record CAVTJL010000004.1, read on the forward strand.
GATCGTCGGCGCCGCCGAGGGCTCGGTGCGCGACTCGCTCTCGCTGCTCGAGCAGGCCATGGCGCTGGGCGACGGCCGCATCGAGGCGACCCAGATCCAGGCGATGCTGGGCCTTGGCGACCGCGTCCGGCTGCTGGACCTTGCGGACGCGCTCTTCGCGGGCGACGCGGCCCGTGCGCTCGACCTCTTCCAGGAGCTCTACGCGCTCGGTGCCGACCCGACCGCGATCCTCCAGGACCTGCTCGCCCTGATCCATCGCCTGAGCCGCGCCAAGGCCGGCAGCGGCACCGCGGGCTCTGCGTTCCCGTTGACCTCGGAGCTCGAGGCGAAGGCGCAGGCCATGGCCGACCGGCTGTCGCTCGCCGTGCTCGCCCGTGCCTGGCAGATGCTGCTCAAGGGTGCGGACGAGACGCGGCACGCCTCGGATGCGGTGGCGGCGGGCGAGATGGTGCTTCTCCGGCTCGCCTGCGCCAGCGATCTCCCGCCCCCGGCCGAGCTGGCGCGGCTGCTGCGCGAGGGCGGCGCACCACCTGCCCCGCCGCGATTGCAGCCAGCCGGGCCGTTGCCAACGTCCTCGCCGCCCGCCAGGGCGGTGGCGGCACCGGCCCGTCCGACCGCCGCGGCACCGCAGAGCATGGGCACCCTTGCGCCCGACGCCGCGCCGTCCCGCGACCGGCTGCCCGAGAGCTACGCCGCGCTCATGGAGCTGCTGCGCCAGAGCGGCGAGGCCGTGCTCGCCGCCTGGCTCGAGGAAGGCGCCCATCTCATCCGCTACGAGGTCGGCCGCATCGACCTGCGCCTGGAGCCCAGCGTGTCGCAGGATGTGGTGAGCCGCCTGCAGGAGGCGGCGAGCCGCCTGACCGGCCGGCGCTGGCTCATCGCGTTGGGGCAGGCGCCGGGCGAGCCGACCCTGGCCGAGCAGGAACGGCGGCGGCGCGGCGAGCGGCTGCTCGAGCTTGGTCGCGACGCCGAGGTCCAGCGGCTTCTCGACACGTTTCCCGGTGCCACCCTGGTCGAGCTGCGCGCACCGCCGCGGCCATCGCCCCGAGCCAGAAAGGAAGAGACGAGCTCATGAAGAACCTCTCGAACATGCTCAAGGAGGCGCAAAAGCTGCAGTCGCGGATGGCCGAGATGCAGCAGCGCCTGGCCGAGACCGAGATGGACGGTCAGGCGGGCGGCGGCCTCATTACCGTCACCCTCAACGGCAAGGGCGAGATGCGCCGGATCAAGATCGACAAGTCCCTGGCCGATCCCGAGGAGATCGAGATCCTCGAGGATCTGGTCGTGGCGGCGACGAACGACGCGAAGGCCAAGATCGATACGCATCTGCAGGCCGAGATGGGCAAGCTGACGGGCGGTATGCCGCTGCCGCCCGGCATGAAGCTGCCCTTCTGAGGAGCCGATGGCAGCAGCCGAGATCGAGCGGCTGGCCGCGCTGCTGGCCCGCCTCCCGGGGCTGGGCCCGCGCTCGTCGCGGCGCGCCGTCCTGGCGCTGATGAAGCGGCGCGAGCGCCTGATGCTGCCCCTGATCGAGGCGATGCAGGCCTGCGTCGACAAGGTCGCTTCCTGCAGCATCTGCGGGAATCTGGACGCAAGCGATCCCTGCACCATCTGCGCGGCCGAGAATCGCGACCCGACGAGCCTCCTCGTCGTCGAGGAGGTCGAGGATCTTTGGGCCATGGAGCGCGCGGCGAGCTTCACCGGGCGCTACCACGTGCTGGGTGGCACGCTCTCGGCGGTGGAAGGCGTCGGGCCCGAGCAGCTGGGCATCGACCGCCTGATCCGGCGCGTCGAGCGGGACCAGGTCCGCGAGGTCGTGCTGGCGCTGAGCGCCACGGTGGACGGGCAGACCACCGGCCACTACCTGGCCGAGCGGCTGGCCGCGTCCGGGTGCGCGATCACCAGGCTGGGCTATGGGGTTCCGGTCGGCGGCGAGCTCAACTATCTGGATGAGGGAACCCTTGCCGCCGCCCTCAGGTCCCGTCAGCCGGTCGGCTGAGCGGGGCCCGATCCGTTGTCTAGAAAAGTCGATCGCCCATGCCACTGCTTACCATCCTCGAGGCGCCCCACCCGATCCTCAAGACCCGTGCCGCTCCGGTCACGCGCATCGATCCAGCGCTTCTCCGGCTGATGGACGACATGCTGGAGACCATGTACCGGGCGCCGGGAATCGGGCTCGCGGCACCGCAGGTCGCGGTGACGAAGCGCGTCATCGTGGTCGACCTCGCCAGGGAGGGCGAGGAGCCGCGGCCGATGCGGATCATCAATCCCGAGATCACGTGGCGATCGGAGGAGACCGAGGTGGCCGAGGAGGGCTGCCTCAGCCTGCCCGAGCTGTACGCCGAGGTGCGCAGGCCGCGGGCGGTCCGCATGCGCTACATGGACGAGCGGGGCGAGGATCAGGAGGTCGAGGCCGAGGGGCTCTTCGGCCGCTGCCTGCAGCACGAGGTCGACCATCTGGACGGCATCCTCTTCGTCGATCACCTCTCGACGCTGAAGCGCAACATGATCATGCGCAAGCTCGGCAAGGCGCGGCGCGCCCGCGCCTGAGGACCCTTCATTGAGCCTCCGCCTCGTCGTCATGGGCACGGCCGCTTTCACCGTGCCGAGCCTCGAGCTTCTGGCACGGGGGCCGCATCGGGTCGTGGCGGTCTACACGCAGCCGCCGCGCCCCGCCGGGCGCGGCAAGCGCGAGCGGATGACGCCTGTTCACGAGGCGGCCCTGCGCCTGGGCCTGCCCGTGCGGACGCCGGCGACCCTGCGCACGCCCGAAAGCCAGGCCCTGCTCTCGGCGCTCGGCGCCGACCTCGCCGTGGTGGGGGCCTATGGGCTGATCCTGCCGCGACCGATCCTCGAGGCACCCCGCCTGGGCTGCATCAACCTCCATGCCTCGCTCCTGCCGCGCTGGCGCGGTGCGGCGCCGATCCAGCGGGCGATCCTGGCCGGCGACCGGGAGAGCGGGCTCAGCATCTTCCAGATGGAGGAAGGTCTCGACACGGGCCCGGTGCTCGCCATGCGCTCCCTGCCCATCGGGCCGCGCACGACGGCGGACGAGCTTCACGATGGTCTGGCAGCACTGGCGGTGGCGATGCTGCCAGAGGTGCTGGCCGGGATCGAGGCGGGCACGCTCACCGCGACGCCGCAGCCGACCGAGGGGGCCACCTACGCCACGAAGATCCGCAAGGAAGAGGGCCAGCTCGACTTCTCGCGTCCGGCGGCCGAGCTCGACCGACAGATACGCGGCCTGTCCCCAGCGCCAGGGTGCTTCTGCTCGATCGACGGCGAGCGCCTTCTCATCCTCGAGGCCCTGCCCATCGAAGGGACGGGCCTGCCCGGCACGGTCCTGGAGCTGCCCCTGACGATCGCCTGTAGCGCCGGAGCGCTCCAGGTGCTCCGCGTCCAGCGGGCCGGACGAAAGCCGATGACGGCAGCCGAGCTCCAGCGCGGCTTTCCGATCCCCGTCGGCACGCGGCTCACTTGAGCGATGCCACGCTTCCTGCTGCGGCTGGAGTATGACGGCACGCCGTTCGAGGGCTGGCAGCGTCAGGCCTGTGGCCCCAGCGTGCAGGCAGCCCTGGAGGCTGCCATCGAGGCGTTCTGCGGCCAGCGCGCCGTGGTGCAGGCGGCGGGTCGGACCGATGCCGGCGTGCATGCGCTGGGCCAGGTGGCGCATGTGGACCTCGACCGGGAGGCCACGCCCGAGCGGCTCGCGGGGGCCCTGAACGCCCATCTGAGGCCGCTGCCCGTGGTCGTGCTGGAGGCGCGACGTGTCCCCGCCTCGTTCCATGCCCGCTTCTCGGCCTCAGGGCGGCAGTATGTCTATCGCATCCTGAACAGGCGGGCGCCCCCCGGGCTCGACCACGACCGCGTGTGGCACGTGCCGGTGCCGCTCGATGCCGAGCTGATGCACGAGGCGGCGCAGCCGCTCGTCGGCCGGCACGACTTCACCAGCTTCCGCGCCAGCGAATGCCAGGCGCGCAGCCCCGTGAAGACGCTCGATCTCCTTCATGTCAGCCGCGACGGCTGCCTGATCGAGCTGCGGGTCAGCGCCCGCTCGTTTCTCCATCACCAGGTGCGAAACCTCGTCGGCACGCTGAAGCTCGTGGGCGAGCGGAAGAGGCCCGTCGACTTCCCGCTGGCCGCGCTGACGGCTCGCGACCGGGCGGCGGCGGGGCCCACAGCACCGGCGTCCGGCCTTTTCCTCGAGCTCGTCCGCTATGAGGAAAGCTCAGCCGGCGCCGATGAGCGCGCTGGTCCCGAGGCTCATGATCGAGCTCAGGAGAATGTCGATCACGACGAGGCCGACGGCGATGCTGATGCTGGTCTCGAGCGCCGTCCGCACCACGAACCACTCGTAGACGAGCGCCACGACCGTCGCGAGGAGGAGGAGGGAGCTGTGTAGGCTGTCGGGCAGGAGGCTGCTCACCAGCATCACGACGACGAAGAGGCTGACCTGGAGAACGGACGCCCAGTTCGAGGCGACAACGAGCGGGACGTAGCGACCGCCCAGCCCCAGGAAGCGCGTGATCGGCATCGCGGCGAGCGGAAAGGCGAGCCAACCCAGCAGGTAGCTCAAGGCCTCGCCGACGACGACCGCGCCGATGTCGGCGGGCACGCCGCCCTGGGTGTCGTAGCGGTCGATCACGAGCCAGGCGTAGAGCGGCGCAACGAGGAGGGCGGCGAAGAAAGACCTGAAGAAGCCCTCGATGCTGAGGTCGAACCATTCCATGCCGCTGCGGTCGCGGCGCGCCAGCAGCCACGCGCCGTGGAGGGATCGCTTGATCTCGTCGAGGGACGGGATCATGCGATGCCGTAGAAGCGGCGGAGGAAGACCTCGTAGACGCGTGCCAGCGCCTCGATGTCGGCCACCGCCACATGCTCATCGACCTGGTGCATGGTCGAGCCCACGATACCGAACTCGATGACGGGACAGTAGCGGCGGACGAAGCGGGCATCCGAGGTGCCGCCCGACGTGCTGAGCTCGGGCCGCACGCCCGTCACCTCCTCGACGCTGGCGGCAAGAAGATCGCTCAGAGGCCCGGGCTCGGTCAGGAAGGCGTCACCGCTCGAGCTCAGCTCGAGCTCGTAGCCGCCACCCTGTCGGTCGAGCCGCTCGCGCAGCCAGCGCTCGAGCGATGCTGCCGTCTGCAGGTCGTTGTAGCGGATGTTGAACCGCGCCCGCGCCGCCCCCGGCACGACGTTCGAGGCGGGGTTGCCGATGTCGATGCTGGTCACCTGGAGGTTCGAGGGCTGAAACCAGCTGGTGCCCTCGTCGATCGGCTCGGCGAGCAGCGCCGCCAGCATCGCGACCGCGCGGTGCGCCGCATTGTCGGCACGCTGGGGATAGGCGGTGTGGCCCTGGCGGCCGAGGACCCTGAGCTCGCCCGTGAGCGAGCCTCGGCGGCCGATTTTGGCCATCTCGCCCAGGCGTTCGGGACAGGTGGGCTCGCCCACGAGGCAGGCATCGAAGCGCTCGCCCGCCTGGGCCACCCAGTCCAGGAGCTTGCGGGTGCCGTTGACGGCATCGCCCTCCTCGTCCCCGGTGATGAGCAGGGTGAGCGCGCAGCCCTTCGCGCCAAGCTCAGGCGCCAGGCGCGAGGCGGCCGCGACGAATGCGGCAATGCCGCTCTTCATGTCGGCGGCGCCGCGCCCGTAGAGCCGTCCGTCCTGGATCTCGCCCGCGAACGGATCGACGCTCCAGCGCGCCAGATCGCCGGGAGGCACGACGTCGACATGGCCGCAGAAGGCGAGATGCGGGCCACCCCCGCCGAGCTTGGCGGCAAGGTTCTCGACAGCCGCCCTGCCCGGCTCCTCGAAGCTGCGCCTACGGCAGTCGAAGCCCAGCGGCCTCAGCGTGCGCTCGAGGAGGTCGAGCGCCGAGCCGGCGTCGGGCGTGACCGTGGGGCAGCGGACGAGCGCCTGCGTCAGCTCGACCGGATCCACCGTCGACATCAGTCGCGGAGCAGCTCGTTGATCGAGGTCTTCTGGCGCGTGCGCGCGTCCACGCGCTTCACGATGACGGCGCAGTAGAGGCCGGGGCCAGGCGAATCGTCGGGCAGCGCGCGGCCCGGCAGGGTGCCGGGAACCACGACGGAATAGGCCGGGACCCGGCCCTGGAAGACCTCGCCGCTCGAGCGATCGATGATCTTGGTGGAGGCGCCCAGATAGACACCCATCGAGATCACCGAGCCCTCCTCGACGATGACGCCCTCCGCCACCTCGGCGCGAGCGCCGATGAAGCAGTTGTCCTCGATGACGACCGGGCTCGCCTGCAGGGGCTCGAGCACGCCGCCGATGCCGGCACCGCCCGAGATGTGGCAGCTCTTGCCGATCTGGGCGCAGGAGCCGACCGTGGCCCAGGTGTCGATCATCGTGCCGCTGTCGACATAGGCGCCGAGATTGACGAAGGAGGGCATCAGGACCACGCCCGGAGCGATGTAGGCGGAACGGCGGACGATGCAGCCCGGCACGGCGCGGAAGCCCGCGGCGCGAAAGCGGTTCTCGCCCCAGCCGTTGAACTTCGAGGGCACCTTGTCCCACCAGGTGGCACCGCCGGGGCCGCCCTCGATGACCTCCATGTCGTTGAGGCGGAACGACAGCAGCACCGCCTTCTTCAGCCACTCGTTGACGGCCCACTTGCCGTTGCTCTTCTCGGCGACGCGCAGCTCGCCGCGGTCGAGCGCATCGAGCGCCTCCTCGACCGCCTCGCGGGCGCTGCCACCCGTGGCCGGGCCAATCGTGTCACGCGTCTCGAAGGCGGCCTCGATGGTCGCCTGAAGCCCAGCCACATCCATTCCCGAGTGCCTCGCTAAAGTTCGGAGCGCCGTAGCCTATCGCCCGCCCTCTTCCTGTCAACGCGGGCTCTTGCCGCCCGCCCCATGCCTGGCCTACCTCTCCTGCATGTCCAGCATGGCACCCGAGACCGCTCTTCCCGAGGACTTCGCCGCGCGTTGCGCGGCCATCCTCGGTGCCAGCGCGGTCACCAGCGACCCCGACGAGATCACCCCCTTCGTCACCGACTTCTGGGGCTACTTCAAGGGCCGGACGACCCTTGTGCTGCGTCCCGGCTCGACCGAGGAGGTGGCGGCGATCGTGCGCCTCGCCGCCGCAGAAGGCGTGCCCATCGTGCCACAGAGTGGCAATACGGGTCTCGTGGGCGGCGGCATCCCCGACAAGAGCGGCAGGCAGATCCTGCTGTCGCTACAGCGGATGAGCAAGATCCGCCACGTCGATCCGGCCGGCGACCATATCGTCGCCGAGGCGGGATGCGTGCTGGCCGACATCCAGCAGGCGGCGGACGATGTCGGCCGGATGTTCCCGCTGTCGCTGGGCGCGGAGGGCTCCTGTCGCATCGGCGGCAACCTCTCGACCAACGCAGGCGGGGTCAATGTCCTGCGCTACGGCATGACCCGGCAGCTCGTCCTGGGCCTCGAGGCGGTGCTGGCCGACGGGACGGTGTGGAACGGGCTGCGCGCGCTCAGGAAGGACAATACGGGCTACGACCTGAAGCAGCTCTTCATCGGCGCCGAGGGCACGCTCGGCATCATCACCGCGGCCGTGCTGCGCCTCGTGCCGCGGCCGAACGAGCGAGTGACGCTCTGGCTCGGCATCGAGAGCCCGGAGGCGGCGATCGAGCTTTTCTCGCTGTTCCAGACCGAGCTGGGCGAGCTGATCTCGAGCTTCGAGCTCTTGACCAGCTTCGGCGTCGAGGCGGCCGCCACCCATCTGCCGGGCGTGCGCCGCCCGCTCGCCGACGTGCACCCCTGGCATCTCCTGATCGAGGCGGCCTGGTCCTTCCGCGAGGGTCTGCGCGATCGGGTGGAGGCGATCCTCGCCATCGCGCTCGAGCGCGGGCTCGTGGCCGACGGCACGCTCGCGGAGAGCGAGGCGCAGCGCGCGATGATGTGGCGCATCCGCGAGGGCCAGAGCGAGGCCACGCGGCATATGGGCTACATCGTCAGGAGCGACGTGACGGTGGCCGTCTCGCTGCTGCCGGAGCTGATCCACCGGATGCAGAGCTGGGTGGGCCCGGCGGCGCCGGGCGTGGAGCTCATCCCCTTCGGCCATGTCGGCGACGGCAACCTGCACTTCAACTTCGTGACCCCGCCCGACGAGGTCGAGCGCCTACGGCCCGTTCTGCTGGACAAGCTCTATGACGAGGTCACCGAGCTCGACGGATCGATCAGCGCGGAGCACGGCATCGGCCGCCTCAAGCGCGAGGCGATGGCGGACCGCAAGTCGCCGGTCGAGCTGGAGCTGATGCGCAAGCTCAAGGCCAGCCTCGATCCTGCCGGGATCATGAATCCCGGCGTCATCCTGGCCTGAGGGAAGCGAGCCATGAAGATCGATCTCTCCGCCAAGACGGCGATCGTCACCGGCTCGACCGGCGGAATCGGCCTGGCCATCGCGAAAGGGCTGGCGGCAGCCGGCGCCGGCGTTGTCGTGAATGGCCGTACACAGGCGACCGTCGACAGGGCGTTAGCCCAGCTGCGCCAGAGCTCGCCCGCCGCGGAGGTCCGGGGCGTCGCAGCCGACCTGAGTGGTGCTGAGGGCTGCCAAGCGCTCATCGAGGCGGTCCCCGCCTGCGACATTCTGGTCAACAACGCCGGAATCTTCGAGCCCAAGGACTTCTTCGAGATTCCGGACGAGGACTGGACCCGCTTCCTCGAGACCAACGTCATGTCGGGTGTCAGGCTGTCGCGCGCCTACATGCGGGGCATGCTCGAGCGGAATTGGGGCCGGATCGTCTTCATCTCCTCGGAGTCGGGCCTGCACATACCCAAAGAGATGATCCACTACGGCGTCACCAAGACCGCCTATCTTGCGCTCTCGCGTGGCCTCGCCGAGCTCACCGCCGGCACAGGCGTTACCGTCAACGCCGTCCTTCCGGGCCCCACACGCTCCGATGGCGTCGAGACGATGCTGCAGACCATGGCGCAGCAGACCGGGCGGACCGCCGACGAGATCGCCGCGAGCTTCGTCAAGGAGCACCGCTCGACCTCACTGCTGCAGCGCTTCGCGAGCGTCGAGGAGGTCGCCAACATGGTCGTCTATGCCTGCTCGAAGGAGGCCTCGGCCACCAACGGCGCAGCCCTTCGGGTCGAAGGAGGCATCGTCCGCACCATAGCCTGAGGCGGCTTGACCGCCGAGCGGGGCGGGCGCATCCGAGGTTACCGAACAGGGTACTTGAGGAGCAGGCGATGAAAGGGCTGCCGAGCCGTGTCCGTGTCACCGAGGTCGGCCCGCGCGACGGCTTCCAGATGGAGAAGGCCTTCATCCCGACCGACACCAAGATCGGGCTCATCAACGGCCTCATCGACGCCGGCCTGCGCTCTCTCGAGGTGACGAGCTTCGTGTCGCCCCGCGCCGTGCCCCAGCTTCGGGACGCGGTGGAGGTCATCGCCGGCATCGAGCATCGTCCGGACGTCGAGCTTCTGGCGCTCGTGCCGAATGTGAAGGGTGCCGAGCGGGCGCTCGAGACCGGCATCGACGGCATCGTTCTTTTCGTCTCCGCCTCGGAGACGCACAACCGGAAGAACGTCAACCGGTCGGTGCGGGAGTCGCTGGAAGGCTTCACCGACGTCTGCAAGACGGTCTCGGGCTCGAGCATCGCCGTCCATGGCGCCATCGCCACGGCCTTCGGCTGCCCCTTCGAAGGCGAGGTGAGGACCAGCGCGGTCGTCGACATCGTGAAGGCGATGCGGGACCTGGGCATCCATTATGTCTCGCTGGGCGACACGACGGGCATGGCGACGCCGCCGCTGATCCAGCGCCTCTGCCATGCGCTGGGCGAGGCGGTGCCGGAGGTCGAGGTCGGGCTGCACTTCCACAACACGCGCGGCATCGGCCTCGCCAATGTCCTGGCCGGCCTCGAGGTGGGCATGACCCGCTTCGACAGCTCGATCGGCGGCCTCGGCGGCTGCCCCTTCGCGGCGGGCGCCACCGGCAACATCTGCACCGAGGATCTCGTCTACCTGCTCGACGAGTGCGGGATCGAGTTCCGGCATCGACCTCGAGCGGCTCATCGCCGTCGCCCACGAGGTCGAGAAGGTGTTGGGGCGCGAGCTGCCGGGCCAAGTGATGAAGTCCGGCCCACGTCTCCGCCTACACGACGCCGGCGCGGTAGCAACGGCAGCCGGCTGAGCCGACCCCGGATATGCGCGCTTGCCGTCCTCCATGGACGGAAGCTAAACAAAAATTGTGGTGAACAAGAATGAATGCCGAGGGAGGCAGTCCATGGCCCTGTCCCGCATAGTCCAGGTCGTCGCCAGTGGCGGCCTCTGGCTCGCGCTGAGCGCCTTCAGCCCCAGCCATGTCGAATGCATCGCCCCGGCAAGCCCCGGCGGCGGCTGGGACTTCACCTGCCGATCGGTGAGCAAGATCCTCTATGACCTGAAGCTGGTCCCCGAGCCCGTGCAGGTCACGAACATGCCGGGCGGCACCGGTGCGGTCGCCTTCGCCAACGTCGCGGGCAAGCGCTCGGACGATGCCAATCTCCTGGTCGCGACCAGCACGGTCGGCATCACGCAGATCGCCCAGGGCCGGTATCCGGGCGGCGTCGACACCATGCGCTGGCTGGCGATGCTCGGCACCGATGTGGGCGCCGTCCTCGTCGCGAAGGACAGCCCCTTGAAGACGCTCAAGGACCTCATGGATGCGCTCAAGAAGGACCCGGGCTCGGTGGTCGCGGCGGGCTCCAGCGCGATCGGCGGATGGGATCATCTCCGCCTCCTGATGCTGGCCGAGAAAGCCGGGATCTCCGGCGCGGACCTGAGGAAGATCCGCTGGGTGCAGTATGATGGCGGCGGGCCCGCGGTCACCCAGATGCTCGGCGGCCACGCAGGCGTCGTGCTCGTCGACCTGGGCGAGATCGCGGGCTTCGTCGAGTCCGGCGACGTCCGCGTGCTGGCCGTCCTCGGCGACGAGCGCGTCGACACGCCCCTCTTCAAGGACATACCGACCGCCAAGGAAGCCGGTTACGACGTCGTCGGCTATAACTGGCGAGGCTTCTATCTCCCCGGCAAGGTCGGCGACGACGCCTATGACGGCTGGGTCGACATCATGCACAAGCTCTATCAGTCGGACGACTGGCAGAAGACCGCCAAGGAGCACGGGCTGATCCCGAAATGGATCGGCGGCAAGGACTTCGTCACCTTCGTCAACAGCCAGGTCGACACCATGGCGCAGATCTCGAAGGAGATCGGAGTCATCAAATGAGCGATCGGATCGCGGGCGTCGTCATCGCGGCGCTCGCGCTCTGGTATGGGCTTACCGCCGGACAGTACGAGAGCGGCTTCAGCGATCCCCTCGGACCCGCGGCATTCCCTCAGCTCATCTCGATACCGCTCGGTCTTCTCGGGCTCTTCCTTATCGTCCGGCCCGACGCCGAGCCGCGCTGGCCGAAGGGCGCGGCCCTCCTCCGCCAGGGCGCTGGACTCGTGCTCCTGGTGCTCTACGCGATGACCCTCGAGGGGCTTGGCTTCCCGATCGCCACCGCGCTCGCGATCGCCCTGATCGCGCGCCTGCTCGGCGCCCGCTGGTGGCAGGGAGCGGTGGCGGGCGTAGCGCTCAGCGCCCTGCTCTGGGTCACCTTCGACCGCCTCCTGGGGCTGCCGCTGCCCCTCGGGCTCCTCGGCCAGGCGCGCGTCTAGATGGAGACCCTCCTGGCGCTGGCGCATGGTTTCGGCGTGGCCTTCCAGCCGAACAACCTGCTGCTCTCCCTGATCGGCGCTTTCGTCGGCACCGTCGTCGGGTCTCTGCCCGGGCTGGGGCCGGTCAACGGGGTCGCCATCCTGATCCCCCTCGCCTACAGCCTCCAGCTGGAGCCGGTCTCGGCGCTCATCCTGCTCGCCAGCGTCTATTACGGTTGCATGTATGGGGGCCGCATCTCGAGCATCCTTTTGAACATCCCGGGCGACGAGCCGGCGGTGATGACGACGCTCGACGGCTATCCCATGGCCAAGAGCGGCCGAGCGGCCGAGGCGCTCGCGATATCGGGGGTCGCCTCCTTCGTCGGCGCCACGCTCGCAACCATCGGGCTGACCTTCTTCGCGCCGCTTCTAGCCAAGGCCGCGATCGACTTCGGGCCGGCCGAATATTTTGCTCTCTACATCCTGGCCTTCGCCACCATCGGCGGCGTAACCGGCAGCAACCCGGCCAAGACCCTGGTCGCCGCGGCACTCGGCATCGCGCTCGGCACGATCGGCAGCGACCCGCAGACGGGAATCCCGCGCTATACCTTCGGGGTCTACAACCTCTTCGACGGCATCAACTTCATCGTCGCGATCGTGGGCGTCTTCGCGATCAGCGAGTTTTTGGTCTTTCTCGAAAATCCGATGAAGGTCACCGAGGCCCGCGTCGCCATGGGGCGGCTGGGTGCCATCTTCCACGATCTCTGGTTCACGCGCTGGGCGATGCTGCGCGGCAGCGTGATCGGCTTCCTCGCGGGCGTCCTGCCCGGCGCCGGCGCCTCGCTCGGCAGCTTCCTGTCCTACGCCTTCGAGCGCCGCGTCTCGAACAAGGAGGATACCTTCGGCAAGGGCGATCCGCGTGGCGTGGCGGCACCGGAGGCCGGCAACAATGCCGCAGCCGGCGGCGCCCTCGTGCCGATGCTGACGCTGGGCGTTCCGGGCAGCGGCACCACCGCCGTGCTGTTGGCGCTGCTGATCTCCCTCAACATCACGCCCGGCCCGCTGCTGTTCGCCAAGCAGCCGGAGGTCGTCTGGGGGCTGATCGCAGCCCTCTATCTCGGCAACCTGATGCTGCTCGTGCTCAATCTGCCGCTGGTCGGCATCTTCACGCGGCTACTCAGCCTGCCCTACTGGCTCCTGATGCCGCTGGTCGTCATGGTCGGCTTTCTCGGCGTCTACTCGATCAACCACAGCACCTTCGACCTCTATATGATGGTTGCCTTCGGCGTCCTGGGCTATGTGCTGCGCAAGCTCGACATCTCGCTGGTGCCGCTCATCCTCGGGCTGCTGCTCGGCAACGACATGGAAATAAATCTCAGACGCGCGCTGAGCATCAGCAACGGCGATTGGAGCATTCTCGTCAGGAGCCCCATCGCCGACGGCATCTATCTCCTCATGTTGGTCCTGCTCGCCGTGGCGGTCTTCGCCTCGGCCCGGCGGCGGCGGATCGGCAGCAACGACTGACCGGCATGGAACGCCGCCCTTGCGCGGCGGCGCCCGCCTCTTACTAGTAGCGCGGCGCAGCATCGGAAGGATCTCATGCGTCACGCCGCCGTGCTCGGGGCTCTGAGCCTGCTCACCATGGTCGCCTGCTCGATGGAGCCGCCCTTGCAGGTCGGCGATGCGGGTGTTGCCCGGTCGCGCGACGTATCGGTGGCGCCGGACGTGGCCCGCCAGCACCTTCTGGCCAAGCTCGAGGCCTCCGGCTTCAGGGTCGATACCACCCTGGGCTCCGGCGCTCTCCGCGCCGAGACGATGAACGCGCCGCCGGGCTGGGCTTCATGCCCGACCGCGACGGCGAACGATCCCTATTCGGATGCGAACCGCTTCAGCTCCGAGCAGCCCAAAGGGTTGCGTGTCCTGGTCGTTGCCACGGTGACGCAGATTTCCGGAACGACCGTCGTGAGCCTCGAGCCGCGCTATTTCGGCCAGTATGAGAACCCGTTCACCAACACCACCTTCGAGCGCGACTGCCTCGCCACCGGTGTCCTCGAGAAACAGCTGCTCGATGCGGCGGCCGCAGCAGGCTGAGGCCCTGTCCCTCGGCGCTTCGCCCACCGGAGGTGGCGCCATGGAGCGATCGACAGGCAAGGCCATGCCATGGCGCGCGCGTATCCTTGTCCCGCTGGGTCTCTTCCTGGTCCTGGGCGTGGGCTGCACGACCGCCTCGGTGGTGCCGGCTCCGGTGACCGAGATCCGGGCCGATGCCCCGTCGGACGTCGTCCGAGGTCGTGTCGTGCAGGCGCTCGCCACGGAAGGGCTCGTGCTGTCGTCTCCGCCCGGCCCGAGGGAGCTCACGGCCACGGCGGCGAGCGGTGCCATCGCGCCCGCCTGGGTCGTCTGCCCCCACTTCTGGCACGAGGACGACACGAGCTTTTTCCCGCGCTGGCAGGTCGTCAGGCCGACGCCGTTGCGTGCCGTGGTCACGGTGAGCCTCGTGCCTTCAGATGGCACGACCCTCGTCCATGTCGCGGCGCGCTTCACCGGCAGCTATCTCGACAGCTTCGTCAACTTCACGAGGACGGCGGCCTGCCGCTCGACGGGCGTCCTGGAGCGCCGGCTGCTCGACGCCGCCCGAGGATAGAACCGCGCCGCAGCAGCGGCTGGCAGCCTCCTCTCCGCGCCGGGAGATCCCATGGCTCCGGGCGTGCCGGGCTTGGCTCGCCGACAGTCATGTCGGGGATCGTGCGACAATAAGCGAGACGCCTCGGGACAATTGACGGAGCCCCGCGAAGGCCAGCTGCCCCCGTGCCATCTCAAGGGTTTGTAGGACTGGACCGCTTGACATGAGGCCGGGGCGCACAGAGTAGCTGATGGCGGAGCACCTAACGTTCCCAGGACGACCAGGAAACCATGGTTCCTTATATCCCACCGCTGGACGACATCCGCTTCGTCATGACCAAGGTCGCGGGCCTCGATCGGGTAGCTCGGCTGCCCGGCCTCGAGGCGGCGAGCGCGGAGCTCGTGGCCCAGGTGATCGAGGAGGCGGGCAGGCTCGCGGGCAAAGTGCTGGCGCCCCTCAACCAGCAGGGGGACGAGGTCGGCGCCGTGCTGGAGCGGGGCGCCGTCCGGTCAGCGCCAGGCTTCAAGGAGGCCTACCGGGCCTTCGCGGACGGCGGCTGGATGGGCCTCCCCTTCCCTGAGACGTCGGGCGGCCAGGGCCTGCCCCGCTTGGTCAATACCGCGGTGGCCGAGATGTGGAACGCCGCCAACACCAGCCTGATGCTCTGCCCGCTGCTGACCCAGGCGGCGATCGAGGCCCTGATCCACCACGGCACCGCCGAGCTGCAGAGCGTCTATCTGCCGAAGCTGATGAGCGGTGAATGGACCGGCGCCATGTGCCTCACCGAGCCGCATGCGGGCTCGGACGTGGGCGCTCTGACGACCCAGGCGGAGCCGGCCGAGAGCCACTATCTGATCCGCGGTCAGAAGATTTTCATCACCTTCGGTGAGCACGATCTGACGCCCAACATCGTCCATCTCGTGCTCGCCCGCCTGCCCGACGCGCCGCCCGGCACCAAGGGGATCTCCCTCTTCCTCGTGCCCAAGTTTCTTCCCAAAGCGGATGGCAGCCTGGGACGCCGCAACGACCTTCGCTGCCTCAAGCTCGAGCACAAGCTCGGCATCAAGGGCAGCCCCACCTGCGTCATGGCCTATGGCGATCAGGGCGGCGCCGTCGGCTTCCTGGTCGGCGACGAGAACGCGGGCATGCGCTGCATGTTCACGATGATGAACAATGCGCGTCTGGCCGTCGGGCACGAAGGCCTGGGGCTGGCCGAGCGAGCCTATCAGCAGGCCCTTGCCTACGCCCATGAGCGGACACAAGGCCGGCACGCCGGGCGCCCGGCAAGGCTCGTAGACTACGCCGATGTGCGGCGCATGCTCATGACGATGCGCTGCCTCATCGCCGCGATGCGCGCCTTGGCCTACGAGACCGCCGCCTGGGTCGACAGGGCCGAGCATGAGCCGGTAAACGAGGTCCGCCGGCTCGCTACCGGCCGGGTGGCCCTGCTGACGCCGAGCGTGAAGGCGTGGTGCACCGATCTCGCCCAGGAGATCACCTCGCTCGCGATCCAGGTGCACGGTGGCATGGGCTACATCGAGGAGACGGGCGTCGCCCAGCATTATCGCGACGCCAGAATCCTCCCGATCTACGAGGGCACCAACGGTATCCAGGCCATGGATCTCGTCAGCCGCAAGCTGTCGCTGGAAGGCGGCGACCTACCCTGGCGGCTGCTCGCGGAGCTCAAGGCCGAGCTTTCCGCCCTCGACCCGGAGCTCCGCCCCGAGCTCGAGCGCGCGCTCTCGACGCTGGCCAGCGCCACCCGCCACCTGCAGCAGGCAGGCGAGGAGGACCGAGGCGCTGCCGCCACGCCCTATCTCCGCCTCTTCGGCTTCACGATGGGAGGCTTCCTGATAGCGCGCGGGGCGAGCGCCGCGGCCGGCGATCCGGCCGGGGCAGCATGGCCGGGCCTCGCTCGCTTCTATGTCCGCCAGCTCCTTCCCCAGGCCGTAGCCTTGGGGGCGGCGTGCGAGGCGCCGGCAGGCGACCTCGACCCGGCACTGCTTGCGGGATGATGCAGGCCGGCGGGCGGCAGAGGCCGGAGACCGGCAGCCCGGCGCCCGAGGCGATCAGCCCCGCCGGGTGACCTTGAGCCCGCGCCGGTCGAGGTGGCGCTCGACCTCGGCCAGCTCGATGCCCTCGCGGGCGAGGCGGACGAGCGTGAAGTAGAGCACGTCCGCCGCTTCCCAGACCACCTCGTCGCGGCTCTCGGCGCGCGTCAGCTCCTCGGCTTCCTCGCGCAGCTTGGCATCGAGAAGAGCACGATCCGCGAAGAGCTTGGCGGTGTAGCTGCCCTCGGGTGCCGCCGCGCGACGTGCCTCGAGCAGCCGCGTCAGGTGGCCCAGCCCCTCATCCTCGCCCCAGCAGGTGCGCGTGTCCTCGTGGCAGAAGCCCGGACCCTTCTGGCGCACGACAAAGCGCGGCGAATCGCGGTCGCAATCGAGATCGATGCGCAAGAGCTCCTGCGTGGCCCCGCTCGTCTCGCCCTTCACCCAGAGCCCGCGCGAGCGGGACTGGTAGACACCCATGCGCCGCCGCACAGCCGCCCGGATCGAGTCCGGGCTGGAATAGACGAGGCCAAGAGCAACACCGCGCTCGTCGACGACGACGGTCGGAAAGAGGCCGTCAGGGCGGTCGGTCACCAGCGGCGCCATGATGGCGTCGGCGAGCTCGAGGCGGCCAGTGTAGAGCGCCATGCCGACCTGCGCATCGGCACCGATGGCATCGAGCGCCCGGATCTCCTCAGCTGTCGTGATGCCGCCCGCGATCGTCACGCGCGCCGGCTTCGCCGCCTCGACGATGGCCTTGGCGCGCTCGAGGTCGGTGCCCTGCATCCGCCCCTCGCGCTCGACGAAGGTGACGAGGAAGCCCGCGACCAGATCCTTCAGCCGGGCGACCTGCTCGAGGACACCCTGCCCCGTGCCCTGCTGCCAGCCCTCGACGACGATCTCGCCGTTGCGCGCGTCGAGCGCGGCGATGACGCGGTCGCGCGGCAGCTTCTCCAGGATCTCCGGCTTCGCCATCGTGCCGAGAATGATCTTGCTGGCACCGCGATCGAGCCAGCCGATGGCTGTGTCGACATCGCGAATACCGCCGCCGACGCGACAGGGGAATCGCTGGACGAGGCTCTGGACGAGCGCCGCGTTGCTGCCGCGGCGCATCGCGGCGTCGAGATCGATCACGGCGATCTCACCGGCGATCGCGAAGCGCTCGGCGATCGGCAGCGGATCGCCTGCGTCGATGGCCTTGGCCTCACCGCCGATGAGCTGGACGGCCTGGCCGCCCTGGAGGTCGATCGAGGGAACGATCAAGGCCGGACCCTCAGACCGTGATCCTGGAGGTAGAGCTTGACGTCATAGGGCGTGAGGTCGCCGTCGTGGAAGATCGAGGCGGCGAGCACCGCATCGGCGCCGGCCTTGAACGCCTCCAGGATATGCTCGCTGGTGTCGGCGCCGCCAGAGGCGATCACGGGCAGATCGACCGCCTCGGCCGCCGCCCGGGTCAGCTCGAGATCATAGCCGGAGCGGGTGCCGTCGCGGTCCCACGAGGTGAGAAGGATCTCGCCGGCACCGCGTCGCTCGCCCTCGCGCACCCATTCGAGCGCGTCGATGCCCGTCCCCTCGCGCCCGCCCTTGACCAGGACCTCGAACCGGCCGGCGCGCCACGCCGCGTCGACCGCCAGCACGCAGCATTGCCGGCCGAAGCGGGCGGCGATCTCGCTCAGCAGCTCCGGCCTCGTCACCGCGGCCGTGTTGACCGAGACCTTGTCGGCGCCCGCCTCGAGCAGATGCAAGGCATCCTCCTCGGTGCGCACGCCACCGCCGATCGTGAGCGGGATGGAGAGGCCGGCGCGGACCCGGCGCACCGTCTCGTGCTGGTGCCCGCGCCCCTCCGGCGTGGCCGAGACGTCGAGGATGACGATCTCGTCCCCTCCCTGGGCCTCGTAGAGAGAGGCGCGCTCGGCCGGGTCGCCCGCGTCGCGCAGGCCCTGGAACCGCACGCCCTTGACGACGCGGCCGTGGCTCACGTCGAGGCAGGGAATGATGCGCGAGGTCAGCATCGCCCGAGCTCCAGGAAGCGCGAGAGGAGGGCGGCGCCGTAGGCACCCGAGAGCTCGGGGTGGAACTGGCAGCCGATGACGTTGCCCCGCTCGACGGCCGCCACGAACCTCCCGCCGTGCTCGGCCGTCGCGACCCGCCAGCCCGGCGCCTCGATCGCACGATAGCTGTTGGCGAAGTAGGCATAGCCGCTCTCGAGGAGCAGGCTCTCCTCGCCGGCCTCGACCTTGTTCCAGCCGAACTGGGGGACGCGGACGCCGTGCGGGTAGCGCGCCAGGCTCGCCTTGATGATGCCCAGCCCCTGAGCGCCGGGGCTCTCCTCGCTGGTCTCGAAGAGAAGCTGATGGCCGACGCAGATGGCTATGGTGGGCCGGTCGGCCGCGATCCGCTCGCGCAGGACCTCGACCAGCCCGTGCTCGACGAGCCGCGACATCGACGCGGCGAAGGCGCCCACGCCGGGCAGCATGACATGACTGGCGGCGCCGACGGCCGCCGCATCCTCGGCCACGCGCGGGCTCGCGCCGAGGCGGCGGAAGGCCGCCATGACCGAGGCGATGTTGGCGGTGCCGGTCGGCACGATCAGGACCTCGGGCACGGCCTACAGCACTCCCTTGGTGCTGGGCATGTCCGCCGTGGCATCCAGCGAGACCGCCTGACGCAGCGCCAGGGCCAACGCCTTGAAGGCGGCCTCGGCACGGTGATGGTCGTTCTCGCCCGACAGCAGATGGACGTGCAGGGTCATGCGCGACGTGGTCGCGAGCGAGCGGAAGAAGTGGGTCAGGTTCTCGGTCGCGACCTCGCCCACCCATTCGCGGCGAAAGCCCATCTCGACCTCCGCCAGGGGACGGCCGGAAAGATCGATGACGACGCGGGCCAGGGCCTCATCGAGTGGGGCGTAGGCATGGCCGAAGCGCTGGATGCCCCGCCGGTCCCCCAGGGCCGCGTCGAGCGCCTGGCCGAGGGTCAAGGCGCAGTCCTCGACCGTGTGATGATCGTCCACCTGCAGATCGCCCTCGCAGGCGAGCTCCAGATCGAGCCGCGCATGCTTGGTGAGGCTGGTCAGCATGTGGTCGAGAAAGCCCAGCCCGGTGGCGACCTTGGCCGTGCCCTTGCCGTCGAGGTCCAGAACGACTCTGACCGAGGTCTCGCTGGTGCGGCGCTCGATGGTGGCGGAGCGGCCGCTCATGCCACGATCTGCGCGATCTCGAAGACGACGATGTCGGTGCCACCGCGCTCCTTGATGACGCGGATCAGGTCCGGCAGGCCGGTCCGGGGCACGGCGGCCTTGACGGCAAAGCCGCTGTCGCCGTGCAGCGGCGCCAGCGTCGGCTCGCGCATGCAGGGCAGCACCTCGACCGCAGCCTCGAGCTGGGCCGAGGGAACGTTGAACTCGACCATCACGCGCTTGCGGGCGTCGAGGACCGAGCGGATCAGGAGCGCGAAATGCTCGATCTGGCCGCGCTTGGCCTTCTGGTCCAGCGAGCGGGGGTTGGCATAGAGCCGGGTCGAGCTGCGCATGACCTCGTCGACGATGACGAGGCCGTTGGCGCGCAGCGTGGCACCGGTGGCCGTGTTGTCGACGATGACGTCGGCGTCCTCCGGCGGGAACACCTCGGTGGCGCCATAGGAGCGGACGATCTTGCCGTCGTGGCCGACCCGCTCGAGCCAGCGCTCGGTCAGCCGCTCATACTCGGTGGCGACGACGAAACGGCGAGACGGGAGGCCGCCGTCCACGAGAAACTCGCCCGCTGCCGCGGCGACGATCTTCACGGGATCCAGCGCCGTGTCGACCAGCTCGACGAGCTCCGCGCCCAGCTCGGCCACCCAATCGGCGCCGGCAAAGCCGATGTCGCGCGATCCGATGTCGAGCATCTCGACGATGTTCTGGGGCTTGAGGAGCTTCGCCTCGAAACCCTCCAGCGACAAGGTCGGCCGGTAGCCGCGACGGTCGAAGGTGAGGCCGATGCCCGCGTCCTTCATGAGCGCGAGAACGTTCTCCTGCATCCGGCCCTTGGGCAGGGCCAGATGGATGACGGTCATGGCCGAATCTGATTTGGACAAGGGATCGTCGCTCGACGGCTGGCATAGGGCCGCGGCTGGCGCTCTGGCGCAACCGCGTGCCGGCTTATAGAGAAGGGGTGGCGAACCGTAAAGCCGAGCGGCCGCGAGGCCGTCAGGGAGGCAGGAAGATGAGCCAGGGCCCGCAGCGCGCGACGATCGGCCTCGACATCGGCACCAGCGCCACCAAGGGCGTGCTGCTCGCCGAGGACGGGCGGGTGCTGGCGACGATCGGCCAGGACTATCCGCTGCATCACCCGCGGCCCGGCTGGAGCGAGCAGGACCCGGACGACTGGTGGCGGGCAACGATCGCGGTGATCGAGCGCCTGAAGGAAGCGGCCGAGGTCGATCTCGTGGGCCTCGGGCTGTCGGGACAGATGCACGGCTCGGTCTTTCTCGACAAGGGCGGGCGGCCGATCCGCCGGGCGCTCCTGTGGAACGATGCCCGGACCGGCGCGGAGGTGGCCGAGATCGAGGGCCGGCTGGGACGCGCACGGGTCATCGAGATCACCGGCAACCGGCCCAACGCCGGCTTCCAGGCCCCCAAGCTGCTGTGGCTGCGTGCCAACGAGCCGGAGGCGGCGAGCAGCGTCGCCAAGCTTCTGCTGCCCAAGGACTATGTGCGCTTCCGTCTGACGGGCGAGCTGGCGACGGATCCGAGCGACGCGTCGGGCACGCTGCTGCTCGACATCCGCAGCCGGGGCTGGAGCGAGGCCATGCTCGAAGGGCTCGAGATCTCGCCAGATCTCCTGCCCGATATTGTGGAATGCTCGGATGTGAGCGGGCGGATCAGCGTCGAGGGCGCCGCAGCCACCGGGCTGCGCGAGGGCCTGCCCATTGTCGGCGGTGGCGGCGACAATGCCTGTGCCGCGATCGGTGCCGGCCTCATCCGCGAGGGCCTGGGCCTGTGCTCGCTCGGCACCTCGGGCACACTGATGGTGCACAGCGGCCGGCCGCCCGTCGATCCGGAGGGCGGGCTCAACTGCTTTTGCGACGCGGTGCCGGGTGGCTATCACCTGATGGGCGTCATTCTCTCGGCCGGAGCCTCGCTCGCCTGGTTCCGCGAGCGCCTGGCAGCGGGCGACCTCGACAAGCTCCTCGAGGCGGCTGAGTCGCTGCCGCCGGGTGCTGAGGGCCTTGTCTTTCTGCCCTATCTCGCGGGCGAGCGGTCGCCGCACATGGACCCCCGCGCCCGTGGCGGCTGGCTCGGGCTGACCCTCGCCCACGACCGCCCGCACCTGCTCCGCGCGATCCTCGAGGGGGTGGGCTTCGCCTTTGCCGACTGCCTGCTGCGCATGCACGAGCTGGGTGTCACGCCCGAGGCGCTGACGCTGGTGGGTGGCGGCAGCCGCAGCCATCTGTGGCGGCGGATCCTGGCGAGCCAGCTCGCCTTGCCCCTGCGCGGGCTCGAGGAGCAGGAGAGCGCCGCCATCGGCGCTGCGATGCTCGCCGCCGTGGGCGTGGGGCTGCATGCCGATCTCGAAGGCGCTGCTGCCGCCACCGTCCGGCCGCCGACCTTCGAGGCCCTGCCCCAGCCCAGTCAGGTGAAGGAGTATGCCGTCCTCCACGAGCGCTATCGGGCGCTCTACCCGGCGCTTCGAGGCGCCGGCCTCTTCTAGGGACTCCAACGCCGGAGGGCCGGCCGAGCCCCGGGCGCGCCGACGCGCCTCCTCAGACCGCCGCCTTGTGGGCATGGTGCGCGTCGTCCTGCGTCGCCTCCGCGCTCTTGGGCGCCGGGTCCTCGACGATGACCAGATCCGCCGCGCTGGACGGCAGCCAGAGATCGTGGGCGGTCATGAACGCGGCATCGCCCGCTCCCGCAGGCTCCACGGTCGAGACGGTGCTGGAGACCGCGTCGGCCGACGCCGAGGACGCGGTCGCTGCGGCCTGCGCGGCCGGCGCCGTGCCGGTCGTGTCCATGAAGGCGCTCAAGATATCTGCCGGCGCCTCCGCCACGGGCGGCGACAGCAGGTCGTCGAAGCTCGTGACGCCGTGGCCCGTGTCGACACCCGAGAAGGCGTCCGGATTGGCGGCATAGTCCTTGATGATGGCGACGTCGCTGCCATTGTCGGTGAGGACGAGATCGCCGCCGTCGAGATGCGCCGCCAGGAGATCGCCGTCGCCGGCATCGACGCGCAGCATGTTCACGCCCTCGTGATCGAGGATGGTGTCGGTGCCGCTCTCGTGCAGCCCGATCTTGAAGATGTCGTCGCCGGCCCCGCCATAGAGGAAATCCTCGCCGGACCCGCCGCTGAGCCAGTCGTCGCCCGCCCCGCCCTCGAGATGGTCGTTGCCGGCGCCACCCTCGAGATGGTCGTCGCCACCCCCGCCGAAGAGCATGTTGTCACCGTCGTTGCCGATGATGACGTTGGCACGGTTGTCGCCGACCACGTCATGTGCGGAGGAGCCCTCGAGCCGGATGTTCTCGATGTCGGGCTGAACCTGCTGGCGGTAGGCATTCACCCCGTCGGGGAGCGGGTCGCCCAGCGTCTGGCCGAGCGCGAAGGTCGCGAGCCCGTGCGGTGCCAGCTTGGGCAGCTCGTGCTTGAGGCTGGCCGTATAGTCGTCGGTGACGACGACGGTGTCGATGCCGCCGCCGTCCTGGCCGAAGGGCGTCTCGAGCGCCAGATCATGGATGCTGTGGACGACGAGCGTGTCGTCGCCCGTGCCGCCCGAGAGCTCGTTCTCACCGCTCTGGCCGTCCAGCGTGTCGTTGCCGGACCCGCCATCCAGCGTGTCGTTGCCCGTGCCGCCCAGCAGGACGTCGTTGCCCGAGCCACCATCCGCGGTGTCGTTGCCCGACCCACCGTCGAGCAGGTCGTCGCCGGCCCCGCCGGACAGCGTGTCGTTGCCCGCGTCGCCATAGACCTGGTCGTTGCCGGCATCGCCGGAGAGCAGGTCGTCGCCGCCCCCACCGTGGATGACATCATCGCCGCCGCCGCCGCTGATGGTGTCATTGTTATCGGTGCCGGTCAGCACGTCGTTGCCGTCGGTACCCTGCTGCGTGCCGCCGATGGTCCCGTGATCCGGCTCGCTGCTTCCCGGCGAGCCCACCGTCGGGAACTTGATCGATCCCATGCCGCCGAGATTGATCGTGACCGGCGCCGCCGCAGCCGATGCCGCCTGAACAGGCTGCCCGACATCCGGGCCGGCAATGGCCGTCAGCGACGGGCCCGTGTAGCCATCGCCGAAATGGACCCCGCCCGAGAGGCTGGTCAATGCGCCGGCATCGATCAGCGAGCCCGCCACCAGCACCGAGCCCGCAGCAGCGGCAGCCCCCACCCCGCCGGAGGTGGCAATGACGGGCATGGCGCCGCCTTCGGAAGGGTCCGTGATCGGGGAAGGCTGCGTGCCGTCGCCGGCGGGCGCGCCGTGGGTGGTCGCGGCCTCGGCGGCGCCCGACATGCCCAACGCATGAACGACGAGCAGGCCGACGAAGGTGGCGGTCAGTGGCCCGGTCATCATCAAGGCGTCGTTCCGACGCCCCGGCGACGGCCGGCGTACGGCGGCGGCCGCTGGGTCGCGGCCGGCCAGAAGGCCCGGAAGGGCCGAGCTCGGAGCTGGCGATCTCGAAAGCGATCCGGTCGTCATGGTGCGATGCCCTCCACGGCCGGCTTTCGCGCCGGCTCGCCAAGCCGCATGACGATGGATGGGCCCACACCGGACCGCTGCCACCCTGGAAGGCAACGACCCTTGGTTGAGAGCTACCTTATGCAACTAACATACTAATTTCAAACGATTTTTCTTCGTGTCTGAAGGTCCGTTCTTAAGGTCGTCTGAGCAACGGGTTCCATCTTACAGTTGAGAGTTTGGATCAAGAAACGACCTTGTCCGCCGCCATGGCCCTTTCTAAGGTCCCGCTCCTTGCCACGGGAGGACCCGAAACGATTAGGTCAGGGACGTTGAGCAGGCTGCTCCCCGTCGCGCTGCTTCTGATCGCGGCCTGCCAAGCCCGGGACCGGGCAGAGCCGATGCCAGGCGTCGTGATGGAGCCGATCGGCACGGACGCTTCGGGATGCGCCCTGTTCCAGCCCAATGCCGGCTCCGCCTCCGCCGTTCAGACGATCTTCTATCGGCGGGCCGGCGGAGGCTTCACGATGCGACGCGAGGAAGCGGACTGCGCCGCGCCAGCAGGAGGACAGGATTGATCACGGACACGGATGCCGAGCATCACGCGAAGATGGCTCGGATCAAGGCCGCGAAGGACCGGCTCTACGCCTCGAAGACGAAGGAGAAGGGCCTCGTCATCGTCCACACCGGCAAGGGCAAGGGCAAGAGCACCGCTGCCTGGGGCCTGGCGATGCGTTGCCTCGGCCACGGGCTGAAGATCGGCGTCGTCCAGTTCGTGAAGGGCAGACGCGATACCGGCGAGCGGCAGTTCCTGCAGCGCTTCCCCGACCTCGTGACGTTCAAGGTGATGGGCGAGGGCTTCACCTGGGAGACGCAGGACCGGGGTCGCGACGTGGCCGCCGCCGAGGCCGCCTTCGCCGAGGCCGAGCAGATGCTCCAGGATCCCGAGCTGCATCTCGTGATCCTGGACGAGCTCAACATCGTGCTGCGCTACGACTACCTCCCGCTCGCCCGGGTGCTGGACGCGCTCCGCGCCAAGCGCCCGTCGCTCCACGTCGTCGTGACGGGCCGCAACGCCAAGCCCGAGCTGGTCGAGATGGCCGACCTCGTGACCGAGATGACGCTCGTCAAGCATCCCTTCCGCGAAGGCGTGAAGGGCCAGCTCGGCGTGGAGTTCTGAGGCCGCTCAGCGCTCGGCGGTCAGAAACAGCCTCCGGAAGGGAAAGAGGGTGAAGCCGTCCTGGTCGGGCGCGTAGGCGGCCCTGAGACGCGCCGCGTAGACACCCTCGAATGCCCGGGCCGCCTCCGAGTCGCGCCCGCCAAGGGCCCGATAGATCGGCAGCAGGGTGGTGCCACGCACCCATTCGAGCACGGGGTCGGGGCCCGTCAGGCGCTGGTAGTAGATGGTCTCCCAGACATCCACCCTCGCGGCCAGGGGCTCCAGCAGCCGCAGATAGGCCTGGGCATCCAGGACGGGGCGATCGAGGACGCTCGGGCCGAGCCGGCCCGCCCAGGGCGACTCGCTCGCAAGCTCGCACAGCAGTCGATGCGAGGGCGCCTCCTCATTGTGCGGCATCTGGATGGCGAGCACACCGCAGCTCGCAAGCAGCTCCGGCAGCAGCCGGTCGTGACCCGGCACCCAGTGAAGGGCCGCGTTCGAGAAGATCAGATCCACCGGAGCCGGCGGCCGCCAGCTCGCCGCGTCGGCCTCGACTAGGCCGATCGCCGGATCGACGGCGCGTGCCGCCTCCAGCATCGTGGGCGACAGGTCGACGCCGGTGAGCGCCGCCGCCGGCCAGCGGCGGCGCAGGAACGGCAGCAGCGCGCCATCACCACAGCCGAGATCGACGATGGAGCGGATGTCGTCACGCTCGATGCGCGCGATCAGATCCAGACCGGGCCGGAGCCTGGGCAGCCGATGCCGGGCATATTGGTCAGGCGACCAGTTGAAGGTCATGCTTTGCCATTCCCCATTCCAGCCGTCTAGATATTATCTAGCACAGCTCTACCATTGCCGGAGGCTCTGTCGAGAAGGCCCGCCTCAGCCTGACGCGCCGACACTACGCGTTGCCTACTCTCCATTGAGTTTCCTCTTGAGGTCGTATCTTGGTAGGCTCCCGGCACCGTGGTAAATGGGGGACGGGATCGTAGATGCCACATTGGGCTGGTATTCGGTTCCGGAGACGGAGTCGGCAGCAACTGCCGCCCGGGCGGTACGCTGAACAAGTCGATACGCCGGTCGAGGGCGATCCCCGATCGGCGTGCCTGTTTTTGCCAGACGAGGTGGTAACGCGTGAGCCAGGCAAGGAAGGGCAAGAGCAAACTCGGCCCGGCGGCTGAGAGCCATGCTGCGGTGTCGGGCAAGCCGCGTCGCTCCCGGCTGACAGCTGCCCTGCTCAACCTCGTCCTGCTCGGCTGCAGCTGCGTCGTCTTCGTTGTGCTGGGTGAGCTGACGCTACGTGCCTTTCCTCAGCTTCTGACGGAGGAGGCCGCGCTACGCGTCCACTGGGCTGCGATCCTCAAGGACGAGCGGGAGCGTGGCACGAAAATGGTCGTGGCCGATCCCGAGATCGGCTTTCTCTACCGGCCGAACACGACCTCGACGATCGATCGCGGCGACATCCACTTCACCTTCACGACCGACGACCACGGCTTCCGGAACAACTCGCCCTGGCCGCCCAAGGTCGGCATCGTCGTCCTCGGCGATTCGATGGTTTTCGGTTACGGGCTCAAGCGGGATCAATCCTGGACGAGCCTCGTCGCCAAGGCGCTGCCCGACACTTCCATCCTCAACCTCGGCATGACGGGCGCAGCGCCGCAGCAATATCTCCACATCTACCAGCGCTTCGGCGTGCCCGAGCATCCCCGGCTGGTGATCCTCATGCTCTTCACAGGCAACGACGTCCAGGATGCGCAGGTTTTCCAGACATGGGCCAACTCGCCGCGCAAGGACAGCTTCATCGACTGGCGCATGAACGGCGGCGAGGACGAGGGCAGCGCCTTCTCGCTCAGGTCCATCCTCAGCCATAGCTATCTCTTCGCCGTGCTGCGCGAGGCGGTGAAGGACATCAAGAATCCCGACTTCGCCGGTGAGACCCTGTCCTTCAAGGGTGGCGGGAAGCTGGAGCTGGCGCCGGGGATCGCCGAGCGGCTGGGCAAGGCCCTCGTCCCGAGCAACCCCTACTTCCGCTTGACCGTTGACACGGTGGCGAAAGTCCGGGACATCGCTCGTGAGCAAGGGAGCGGCTTTCTGGTCCTCTTGATGCCGACCAAGGAGCACGTCTATCTGCCGCTGGCCCACAAGCCCGTGCCCCCCGAGACCGAGCCCTTCGCCAATGCGTTCGGCAAGCTCGGCATATCGTATCTCGATCTGACCGAGCCGCTGCGGGCGGCGGCCTCCACAGAGGGTAGCAAGCCCCTCTATTTCGATATCGACGGGCATCCGAACGCTCAGGGCAGCAAGGTGATCGCAGAGGCCGTGACGGCATATCTTCAGGCGCATGAGCTGCGTCAGATCGAGGGCGAGAATGGCTCCTGACGCGCGGGGTGGCCCGCGCCGGACCTGCTTCAGCGAGCGGAGCTGATCCATGGCCAAAGGCGGCGGCAACTTCCACGAGAGCTATACGCACGAGGACGACGAGCACGGCCCGAGCGACCGCAATTTCGGCCTGACGGTCGGCGGCATCCTCTTCGCGCTGGGCGTGATCCGCATGTTCTTCGGCCATGCGGGGCACCCCTGGCTGACCTATGTCTTCCTTGTCGTCGGCGCGCTGCTCGTCATCTTCGCGCTTGTGAGGCCGGCCTCGCTCCGTGCCCTCAATCGCGGCTGGACCAAGCTCGGCCTTCTGCTCTTCAAGGTCGTCAACCCCATCGTGATGGCCCTGATCTTCTTCACGACGATCCTCCCGGTCGGCCTCTTCATGCGGGCCCGAGGCCACGATCCGCTGCGCCTGAAGCGCGAGCCCGAGGCGCCGACCTATTGGATCAAGCGGGAGCCGCCTGGCCCGGCGCCCGACACGATGATCAACCAGTTCTGAGGAGATCCTCCCTTGGAGTTCGTGAGTGAGCTCTGGCGCTTCATGCGTGCTCGGAAGAAGTTCTGGCTGCTGCCGATCCTCGTGATGACGGCGGTCTTCGGGGGGCTCATCGTCCTGACGAAGGGCAGCGCCGTGGCACCCTTCATCTACACGCTGTTCTGATCAGGCCGTCAGCGGGAGACCCAGGGCCGATGCGGATTCTCGGCATCTCCGCCTTCTACCACGACAGTGCGGCGGCCCTTGTCGCCGACGGCGAGATCGTCGCCGCCGCGCAGGAGGAGCGCTTCACGCGCAAGAAGCACGATGCCCGCTTTCCGGAGCACGCGGTGCGCTATTGCCTCGAGGCCGCGGGCACCGACCTCACGGGCATCGATCACGTGGTGTTCTACGACAAGCCGTTCATCAAGTTCGAGCGGCTGCTGGAGACCTACCTCGCCACGGCGCCGCGCGGGTTCCAGTCGTTCCGCATGGCGTTGCCGATCTGGATCAAGGAGAAGCTGTTCCAAAAGAGCATGCTGCGCGACCAGCTCAAGAAGCTGCCGGGTGGCAAGGAGTGGAACCGCGCGCTGCTCTTCACGGAGCATCATCAAAGCCACGCGGCGTCGGCCTTCTTCCCCTCGCCCTTCGAGCGCGCCGCCATCTTGACCATGGACGGCGTGGGCGAGTGGTGCACGACGAGCGTGGGCCGAGGCGACGGCAACCGGCTCGAGATCACGAAAGAGATCCACTTCCCGCACTCGCTGGGCCTGCTCTACTCGGCGTTCACCTACTACACGGGCTTCAAGGTCAACTCCGGCGAGTACAAGGTCATGGGCCTCGCTCCTTACGGCGAGCCCAAATACGCCCAAGCGATCCTCGACCATCTCGTCGACCTGAAGCCTGACGGCTCGTTCCGGCTGGACCAGAGCTACTTCAACTATGCGACCGGCCTCACCATGACTGGCGAGCGGTTCCACGAGCTCTTCGGCGGGCCTCCGCGCAAGGCCGACGAGCGGCTCGTCCAGCGCCACATGGATCTGGCGGCATCGGTCCAGGCCGTGACCGAGGAGATCGTGCTGCGGCTGGCACGCGGCATCGCCCAAGAGACAGGCGAGCGCAATCTGTGCCTGGCTGGCGGCGTGGCGCTGAACTGCGTGGCGAACGGCAAGCTCCTGCGCGAGGGCATCTTCGACGAGATCTGGATCCAGCCCGCCGCCGGCGACGCGGGCGGCGCGCTCGGCGGGGCCTTGGCCGCGTACCATCAGTTCAAGGACCAGCCGCGGGCCGGGCTCAACGGCTACCGCGATCACATGCAGGGCGCCTATCTCGGGCCCGCTTTCCGCCAGCCCGAGATCGAGCGTCAGCTCACGGATGCCGGAGCCAAGTACATCCTCCTCGAGGACGACGAGGTGATCACGGCGACGGCCGATGCCCTTGCCGACGAGAAGGCGGTCGGCTGGATGCAGGGACGGATGGAGTTCGGCCCGCGCGCGTTGGGCGGCCGCTCCATCCTCGGCGACCCGCGCTCGGCCAGCATGCAGAAGCTCTTGAACCTCAAGGTCAAATACCGCGAGAGCTTCCGCCCCTTCGCCCCCTCCGTGCTGCGCGAGGACCTGGCCGACTGGTTCGAGATGGACGTCGACAGCCCCTACATGCTGCTCGTCGCGGACGTGGTCGAGCGGCGGCGACGGGCGATGACGGCCGAGGAGCAGGCGCTGTTCGGCATCGACAAGCTCAACGTCGTGCGCTCGGAGATCCCGGCGGTGACGCATGTCGACTATTCAGCCCGGGTGCAGACGGTCCACCAGGACACCAACCCGCGCTACCACGCGCTGCTTCAGGCCTTCAAGCAGCGCACCGGGTGCCCGGTTCTCGTCAACACCAGCTTCAACGTGCGTGGCGAGCCCATCGTCTGCTCGCCGACCGACGCCTTCCGCTGCTTCATGGGGACGGAGATCGAGCGGCTCGTCGTCGGCAACTGCCTGCTCCGCAAGGAGGACCAGGATCCGAGCCTGAAGCTCGACTACAAGGACGCCTTCGAGCTGGACTAGCCCGGCCCGGGGGCGGCCGGGGCGCCGGTCCAGCTAGCCGCTGGAGTCCGCCACCTCGATCCGGGTGACACGCCTGACGAAGGTCTCGAAGCGCTTGAGCGACGTCCCCGACAGCACGACGGGCACGCTCAGGTCCGGGCTCTCGGGATTGACCTGACGATGGTCGATCAGCACCTCGAAATAGAGATGCGGCCCCGTCGCCAGCCCCGTGGCCCCGACATAGCCGATCACCTGCCCGCGATGCACATGCGTGCCGACCTTGATATGACGCGCGAAGCGGGACATGTGCGCGTAGGCCGTGGACACCCGGTCGGAGTGCTTCACCCGGATATACCGGCCGTAATTGCCACGCCACCCGACACTCTCGACGACGCCGTCCTGTGCGGCATAGATCGCCGTTCCCGTGGGCGCGCCGAAGTCGACACCCTTGTGGAACAGCCGCTTGTGAAGGACCGGGTGGATACGCCAGCCATAGGGTGAGGTGATCCGCGCGTCCTTGATGGGCGCACCAAGGCTCAGCGGCGCCACCCCCTTGCCGTCGGGCTCGAGGAAGGCGATGCGGCCGCCGACCATCGGATAGCGATAGATGCTGTGGAGGCGCCCATCGGCGCGGATGGTGGCACAGCGCAGCATCGCGGTCGGAACGTCCGGATCATCCGATCGCACGGTCTGATAGACCACCTCGAAGGGCGCGCCTGCGGCCGGCTTGGCGGGAATGTCGGGATCGAGCGCGAAGGCGTCCACCGTCTCCTCGGCCACGGCTGGAGGAACGCCGGCGGCTCGGAGCGAGCCCAGGAGGGGACCGCTGACGACGCCGGAGAGGCTCTCCGTCGCAAAGTTCCAAGGACGAGGCGATGCCTCGAACGTGTCGTCGTCACGCCCGATGACGGTCCAGGATTGATTATGGGTATCGAAGATGGAAAGTGCCGTCAGGCGACCCGCCTCCGGCCCCTCCCGCCTGACCACGAGGTGGAGCTGATCACCCGGCTGAAGGCCCTCGCCCTCGAGAAAGTCGTGCAGGCCATCCATCGCCGCAAAGACCTGGCTCTCGCGAACGCCGCTCGAGAGCAGCAGATCGGCCAGCTCGTCACCCTGATGCGCCACCAAGGTCAGCACAACGCTCTGGGCCTGGGATATGGGGCCAGGGTCCACCGATCGCTGGGCTTCGAGCGGCTTGGGCTGGGGCGTCGCAGGAGCTGGAATGCCGGCGGCGCCAGCGGAGACGGTCCATCCGGACAGAACGATGATCGAGGCGGCCAGGGCGCCCCGCTGCATGAGCTCAAGACAGCGGGTGTGCTCTTTCCCCGACATGCGATACCCCGCGAAGGCTGTTTTCTGAAGGCTTCGCGAACGCCTATAGTCATGCCCCGCCCGTGGGTCAAACACCGACATCGCCTTGGGCCGCACCGGCCTCCGCGAGAAAGCGGCCATGCGGAGCCTCACGCGGCGGCAAGAAGCGGCGGCGAGGCAAGCGAGGCGACCACGTGCTGCTCCAGCGCCTCGCGGATGGCAGTCGGCGGTCCAGGCCGCTTGACCAGCACGATCCCGAGGGCGGGAAGCGGCGGCAGGCCGCAGGAGGGGCCGAGGATACGGAGGCCCGGGCGGACAGCGGAGAGCGGCAGCACGCCCACCGCAAGGCCGGCCGACAAGGCCGCATAGATGCCGGCCACGCTGAGGCTCGTATAGGCGATCCTGCTGGCCCTGCCCTCAGCCGCCAACGCCTCCATGGCGCTGCGGCGGAAGACGCAGCCCTGGTGGAAGAGCGCCAGCGGCAGAGGATCCTCGAGGTGGGCGTCATGGTCGACCGAGCCCGCCCAGACCAACGCCTCGCGATGGACGACCGTGCCTTCCATCTCTCCGGAGCCCTCGGTGACAAGCGCCAGATCGACCTCGCCGGCGCGGACGAGTGGCAAGAGGCTCGCCGACGGCTCACAGACGAGCTCGACCTCGACCCGGGGATGCGTGCGGGCGAACCGGGCGAGAATGCCAGGCAGAAAGCTGCTGGCATAATCGTCGGGAGAGCCGATCCGCACGCGACCGTCGAGGCCGGCGCTGTCGAAGGCGGCCTCGGCGTCCGCATGCGCCCGCAGCACGCGCCGGGCATGGCCGAGAAGCATCTCGCCATCCGGTGTCAGCGCCGTGCCGCGACCCTGCCTCGCCAAGAGCTGGCGCCCCAGCCGCTCCTCCAGCCGGCGCATCTGCATGCTCACCGCCGACTGGGTACGACCAACTCGCCGCGCCGCCTCGGTGAAGCTGCTGGTCTCGGCGATGGCGACGAAGGTCCGGAGGAGGTCCGGCTCGAGATGGAGGGCCATGCGCATCCCATCAATGATGTTGATGTAGACGATAAAACATATTCGTTAGATTGATCAAGCCAGGCTGGCCATTCTCTCCATCGAGACAACCCATCTCGGAGAGCGTCGATGGCACTGAGCTCCCTCTCGCATGAGGCCCACCCACAGGTGCGCGGAAGCGACGTCTGGTCCTCTCTAGGGGGGCTGGTCACCTGGACTACCAGGGCCGTGCGCGCCTATCGCGAGCGACGCGCGCTTGCCGCGCTGAGCGACAGCCTTCTCAAGGATCTCGGACTTACGCGGGGCGATATCGACCGGGTGACCGGAGGGCCCCTGCTCGGCGCGATCGACTACCGCGAGCTGGAGCGCGTTCGTGGGCTCAATAGGCGACGACCGTCCAACTAGGCTTGCCGATGTCAGCCGCGCCTGCCAAGCATGGACCATGCGCGGCTGGGAGGCGGAGCGCGTCATGGTGACATCGAAGAGAAGGTGGCCTGGAGCGCTCGTGATAGGCCTCGTCTGCGCAACCGCAGCGAGCGAGGCACGAGCTGCATCGCCGGGTGATCCCGCAAACGGGCTCACGCTTGCCAGGCAGTTCTGCGGCTCCTGCCATCTGGTGCTGCCCGACGACAAGGGTCCCGTCCCGGCAGGCGTGCCGCCCTTTGCCGAGATCGCAGCCAAGCCAGGGATCGATGCCGATCGGATCGTGGCCCTGGCGCTCGGAAAGACGCACCCTCAGATGCCGGAGCCCCCGCTGAGCCAGCAACAGCTCCAGGACGTCGCCGCCCTCATCATGTCGCTCAAGCAGTAAGGCTGCCGGGCTACCAGCTGCGCAGTCGGCGGAGCTTAGGGGTCTTCTTGGACTGGTGCTCCGTCATGCGGCCGAGAAGACGATCCAGCGTCCGGACTGCCTCCACGACATGCGGTCCCTTGTTCAGCATGACGCACTCGGCCCGGGCCGACATGGCGGCGTCGGTCATGTCTCCGCGCGACGGGAGGCCCTTCTTCACCAGGCTTTCCAGCACCTGGGTTGCCCAGATGACAGGCACGTGAGCCGCCTCGGCGAGCCACATGATCTCCTCTTGCATCTCGGCCAGCCGCTCGAAGCCGAGCTCCACCGCGAGGTCGCCGCGCGCGATCATCACGGCGAAGGGCTGCCGCGAGGCCGCCGCGACGACGATGCCGGGAAGGCTTTGGACCGCCCGCGGCGTCTCGATCTTGGCGACCAGCCCGAGCCGCTGCCAGTCCCGCGGCCGACGCCTCGCCAGCTCCTCCTGCAGGCGCTGGATGTCCTGGGCCCCCTGCACGAAGCTGAAGCCGACGAGGTCGGCCAGCTCCACCACGGTATCCAGGTCCCTCAGATCCTTGGCGGTGAGCGGCGACAGGCCGAGATCGGTATCCGGGAAGTTGAGCCCCTTCTCGGGCTTGAGCCGGGCTCCCCCGGAAGGCGCATGGTGGAGCGCCACGATGGCGCCGGCCTCCCCCACCGTCTCGATCGTGCCGCCGAGCTTGCCGTCGTCGATGAGCACGCGATCGCCCGCGCGGACCCGCCCGAGCACCTCGGGGATGGCGCACTCGGCCTGGAAAGCGGGGTCGGCATCGGCGGCGAAGGCGCCGGGTGCCACCAGCCGCAGCCGGTCACCGACGACGATGCGCTTGCGCTCGGCGGGATGGCGGCTGTCGAGGATGCGGCATTTGGGGCCGCCCAGATCCATCAGCACCCGCGCGGTCCGGCCGGTCGCCCGCTCGGCGGCCCGGAGATGCTCGACCATGCGCGTCCAAGCCGCGGCGTCGTCGTGCGCGCAGTTGATCCGCACGGCGTCGGCCCCGGCCTCGAGCAGCTCCCTGAACAGGCCCGACTCGTCAGCGGCCTCGCTCGGGCAGGTGACCAGGATGCGGACATGGCGGCGGGAGGCCGGCTCGGGCCCGAAGACCGCCTCGACCTCACGGGCGAGCTCCCGCTCGCCGGCGAAGAACGCCGTCGGCTCGGGAAAGGGTCGTGACCGGTCGCCGACGATCGCAGCCAAGGCCGCCGCGACGGAGTCGAGCGTCGGCACCACACGGCTCTCGAGCCGGCCGAGCGAGGAAAGGCCGAACCGCATCAGCGCTGTCTGCAGCAAGCGGAGGTCTCGGTGCCGCAGCGCCAGGTAGTGAGCGAGGTTACGGGCCCCTGGCACGAAGGTCGGCCGCTCGACCGCTGCGGGCCAACGCTCAAGGATGGCCTCGCCCTCGGCCCGCACCGCCTCACGCAACGAGTCGACGGCTGCCAGAAGCCCGGCAGGCGTCTCGAGGGTGGCGCCGTCAGTGGGGTGCGGTGTGCTCATCATCAGCCTCGTGGAGCATGGCCGGCGATCGTGACCGCTCCGTGACGGACGGTGCGGCCGCGCCGCCGGCTGGCCGCGCTCATCCCCCTGGCAGGACCAACACCACGCGACGGGGCAAGGTCGCCCGCGAGAAGCTGACCGTCGGCGTCTCGCTCCGCACGATCCGCCAGCTGCCTTCGATGCGGGCGAGAAAGTCCGCGAGCGTTGCTGCGTTGAAGTAGTGCATCGGGATGACGACAGAAGGCCGGATCTGGCCGACCACCTGCAGCATCTCCTCCCGCGACATCGTGTAGCTGCCATCCACCGGCACCATCAGGATGTCGATGAGCCCGAGCTCGGCCAGCTGGCCGCGCGTGAGCAGGTGATGGAGGTGGCCGAGGTGAGCGATGCAGAGATCGCCAACCTCGAAGACGAAGATCGAGTTGCCGAGGGCCTGGGCACCCACCCGGCCGTGGACCGCCGTGGGCACGTTGCGGACCCTGAGGTCGCCGACCGTGACGTCGTGCTCGGCCGGGCCGCCCTCCGGGTTCCAGCCGCGCAGGACGAGCTCGATGCCCGGGTCGGGATCGCCACTGAAGTGGGTGTCGTGGGCGTTGTTCATGGTGGCGATGCGGGGCGTCAGCGGCGGACGGACATAGTCGTTGTAGTCGGTCACCGCCGTCACCCCGGCCGGGGTCTCGATGAGAAAGCTCGCATGGCCGAGGAACGTCACCTGAACGGTCGCGCCTTGCGGCAGGTCGGCCCGCTCGAGGGAGGCGGGCCAGGCACGAGCCGGACCCGAGGCGATCGGAAAGCAGCCGGCCGCCAGGGCGGGTGCAGGGAGCAGGGCGGCGAGGAGGAGGGCGAGAAGGCGCGTCCACATCATGATGTCCCCCTGCGGGCTCGGGCGTAGTTGTCAATTCGGCCATGATAGCCGCATCCGCCGCAACGGCCAGCGCTCGTCACGGAAGCGCCCCTCGGCTATGAGGCGAGCCATGGCACATGGCAGCTTCTTCAGAAACATCACGGCGCTGAGCCTCTGTCAGGCTCTGTTCTTGATGTGCAACATGATCGTGATCAGCACGGCCCCCCTGGTCGGGCTGCAGTATGCGCCGGCAGCGTGGCTCGCCACCCTGCCGCTTGGCGCGCAGTTCCTGGGCACCATGTGCGCGACGATGCCGGCCTCCCTGCTGATGCGTCGCGTGGGGCGACGCGCCGGCCTCAGCATCGGAACCATGTGTGGCGTGCTGGCGGGCGGGCTGGGCGTGCTGGCCATCTGGCACGCGAGCTTCCCGCTCTTCTGCCTCTCCGGAGGCGTTTACGGGATCTTCGGCGCGTTCGGTCAGTATCTGCGCTTCGCGGCGGCCGACGCCTCCGACGCGGCCTTCGGCGCCGAGCGGACCGGAAGCCGCGGGCGTGCCATCTCCTGGGTCCTGCTGGGTGGTCTCGCCGCCGCGTTCCTGGGCCCCGCGGTGGCCATTGCGACACGGGACCTGCTGAGCCCGATGATCTTCGCGGGCTGCTATGTGGCGATCGCCGGTCTCGCCGTGCTTGCCTTCTGTGTCCTTCAGCTGCTCGAGCTGCCGCGACCGAGCCTTGCCGACCGCCGCCGGATGGGGCGCCCGATCCGCGTCATCGCACGCCAGCCCGCAGCCGTGACGGCGTTTCTCGCGGCGCTCGTCGGCTATGTGACGATGAACCTGCTGATGACCGCCACGCCGCTCGCGATCATCGCCTGCGGCCACGATTTCCGCGACAGCGCCTTCGTGATCCAATGGCACGTCGTCGGGATGTTCGCGCCCAGCCTCGTGACCGGGCACCTCATCGCCCGGCTCGGCGTGCGGCCGGTGATCCTGACCGGCGTCGGGCTCAACCTGCTCTGCATCGCGGTCGCCGTCTCGGGCGTGGAGGTGGCGAACTTCGCGGTGGCCCTTTTTCTTCTCGGCGTCGGCTGGAACATGATGTTCGTGGGCGGCACGACGCTTCTCACGACCTGCCACTCGGAGGCGGAGAAGGCGAAGGTCCAGGGCCTCAACGACTTTCTCGTCTTTGGCTGCGTGACCGCGTCGGCGACGCTGTCCGGCATCCTCCACGCCACCCTAGGCTGGGAGGCGATGAACCTCCTGGCGCTGCCGGCGCTGATTCTGGTCGGGATGGTGGTGCTGCTACGCCCGGGCACGACGCCCCTCGCCCAGACGGGCTGAGGGAGCGTGCGGACCCCGGGCGACACGGCGGACGCGTCGTCGCTCCAGCGCAGACGCCGCGCGTGCCGGCCCCGAGGGCCTACGCAGCCAGCGCCTGATGGATCTCGCGCAATGCCGGCAGATACCAGCCGGCATCGTCGACGACGAAGATCGCCTCGCTGCCGAAGCCGTTGAACTGGGTCCGAAGGGCGTTCGAGTAGGCGCCCATCATACCGACCTCGATCCAGTCGCCGGCCTGCGCATCGACCGCGAGCCAGTGCGGCCCCGGCATGCTGTCGATGCTGTCGCAGGTCGGGCCGAACAGGTCGAACGGCTGCCGGCAGCCCCCTGCCTCACCCGTCTGGCGCATCACCCGCATCGGGAAATGCGGGCCGATCCACTTGAGCTCGGCCAGGTTGCCGTAGACGCCATCGTTGAGATAGAGAGCCCGATTGCGCCGCAGCTCGACCCGGGACATCACCGAGGCGCCCTCGGCGACGAGGGCTCGGCCCGGCTCGCACTCGAGCGCGCAGCTCAAGCCCTCGCGCGCCACCGCGCGCTCGATGGCCGAGACGAACGCCTCGAACTCGGGCTCGTCGCCACGGTAGACGGCAGGAAACCCGCCGCCGACATCGAGGCGATCGATGCCGCCGGCATCCCGCGCCACCTCGCCCGCAAGCGCGATGGCCCGCGCGTAGGCAGCCGGATCCAGGCACTGCGAGCCGACGTGGAAGGTGACGCCCACGACCTTGGCGTCGACGCGCGCACGACGCACGAGTGCCGCCGCCTCGCCCGGCTCGACACCGAACTTGCCTGTGAGCGTGAGCACAGCACCCTGGCCGGGAACGGCCAGCCGAACATAGAGCTCGAGATCGGGAGCCCAGCCGGTGGCGCAGAGGATCTTCTCGAGCTCCGCCTCGTCATCGAAGACGAACCGGCGCACGCCATGCTCCTCGAACGCCTCGGTGATGGCCTCGCAGCTCTTCACCGGATGCATGAAGTGGCAGACCGCCTCCGGCAGCAGAGTCTTCACCGCACGGATCTCGGCGATCGAGGCCGTGTCGAAGTGACGGACCCCGCCTTCCCAGAGGGCCCGCAGCACCGCCGGCGTGTCGTTGCATTTGACCGCATAGAGCACGTCGCCCGGAAAGGCGTCGACGATCCTCCTTGCCCTGGCCCGGACGAGGCGGGGGCGCAGACAAATCGCCGGAGCCTTCAGAGGACGACGCGAAAGCAGCGCCGACGCGCTGCCGAAGGTGTCAGCCATACCGACCTCCCAACCCCGTGAGGAAGTTAAGACGATCAGTGTGCCGCCGCCGCGCGCGCCGCAGTGCATAGGCTTACTGTCGAGCCGCGTATATGGGTCAGGGGTCCCGCCCTGTAAAGACCGAAATCCCCTCGGCCGGCCAATAAGTTATCCACCACCCCTGCATGCCGTGCCGCACGGCCCGCGCCGGGTCCTCGTGCCCGATCGGGCCTTCACCTGCGATCCGCCAAGCGCTATCCCTCTGTCCCGCATCGAGCAGGGCAGCGAGCGGGAGCAGTCGGATGATCGATCTTTATACCTGGAGCACGCCGAACGGCCGGAAGGTCTCGATCATGCTCGAGGAATGCGGTCTTCCCTACGAGGTGCATCCGGTCAATATCGGCAAGGACGAGCAGCTCCGCCCCGAGTTCCTGGCGATCAGCCCGAACAACAAGATCCCGGCCATCGTCGACCGCGACAACGGCCAGAGCGTCTTCGAGAGCGGCGCCATTCTCATCTATCTGGCGGAGAAGACCGGCAAGCTCTGGCCGCAGGAGCCGGCGGCGACGCGGATCGCCACCCTCGAGTGGCTGATGTTCCAGATGGGCGGCGTCGGGCCGATGCTGGGCCAGGTGCATCACTTCCTCAGGTTCAACTCGGGCAAGGCGCCCTATGCCGAGGAGCGCTATCACAAGGAGGGGCTCAGGCTCTACGGCGTGATGGACCGGCGCCTCGCCAAGACCGAGTTCCTCGCAGGCGACACCTACACCATCGCCGACATCGCGACCTGGCCCTGGATCTCCCGCTTCGAGTGGCACAATATGAGCTGGGGCGACTTTCCCAACGTGCGCCGCTGGTACGAGACGATCGCGGCCCGGCCGGCCACGGCCCGGGGCTACGACGTGCCGAAGACCGGACAGGCCATCCCGATGCCGGCATGAGCCTTCTCGCCAACGCCTCGGTGCGCCGGGTCCGGGAGGCGCTCGAGGCGGCGGGCTCGGACAGCGCCGTGGTCGCGCTCGAGGCTACGGCCCGCACCGCGGCGGATGCGGCCCTTGCCTGCAAGGTGCCCGTGGGCGCCATCGTCAAGTCCCTGGTCTTCGAGATTGGAGACCAGCCTGTCTTGGCCCTCGTCGCAGGCGATCGGCGTTGCGATCAGGCTGCTCTGGGTGCCGCTCTCGGCCTCGCCGGCCCCGTGCGCCGGCCCGATGCCGCCCGGGTTCGCGAGGTCACCGGCTTTGCTATCGGCGGCGTCGCCCCTCTCGGCCATCCGTCGCCCCTGCCGACCGCGGTCGACGCCAGCCTCGGCCGTTTCGAGCGCCTCTTCGCGGCGGCCGGACATCCGCATTGCGTCTTCGCCACCAGTCTGGACGAGCTCCTGCGGCTGACGGGCGGCCGCGTGTCCGAGACGATCGGAATCTGACAGCCGAGACCGGCTCTCGATCGACGCATACCCGGAGATGCTGTCGCCTCAGCGGCGCTCTTGCAGTGCAACATGCACCCGCTCGACAGTCGCGGGCGTCCGGCTGATGGAGCCGGGCCGCAGGGCACCCGCCCTCCGCAGCCTCTGGAAGGCCCGAGATGCCGACGAATCACAAGCCGCACGCGATTGCCGACTTTGCGGCAGCGCAAGGGGGCGTAGCGGTGACCATCGATGCCGTCGCCAACGACACGGACCGGGACGGCGACACGCTGTCCCTGTCCGGCATCGGCAAGGCACCTCATCACGGAACCCTCTCGATCCTCGACGGAAGCCTGCTCTACACGCCCGATGCCGACTGGCACGGCAAGGACAGGTTCACCTATCGGATCGACGACGGCCATGGCGGCACCGCGACCGGCAAGGTCAGCGTGACCGTGGCCGACAGCTCCCATGCCGCCGGCGGTGGTGCCGAGGGCCAGGTCTTCACGAGCACGGCTGCCGACGACCATTGGACCGGCACGAGCGGCAAGGACACCTTCAACCTGCACTTCGCCTCCGAGGAGACCGACCCGTCGCACAAGCTCATCGACCTCGGCCACGACACGATCACGGGGTTCGAATCGGGGCACGACGTGATCGACTATCAGGTTGCCTTCGGCCTCAACGGCCAGGAATGCTACCTGAACAGCCAGGACCTCATCGGCACGCTCGACACCAACCGTGACGGCATCCTGAGCGCCGCCGACGGTGGTGGCGTCTCGGTCCACGGCAACGACATCACGCTCGACCTCGGCATCACGATCGCCGGAAACGGCGATCCCGGGCCCGCGAACGAGGTGGCGTTCAAAGGTGAGGTGACCGTCCTGGGCCATCAGTCGCTGACCGCGGCCGACCTCGGCACCGTAGCGCCCTGGACCCACGAGACCGCCCATCTGGTCCACGCGGGGCACGAGACCCTCGCCGCCTGACGGGCCTTGTGCCGGGTGGACCGCCCCACGGCCGGTCCGCCCGGCGCCTGCCCAGCGAGAACATTGACGAGCACGGCAAGGCTCTTGTATCGGAGCGCTGCCGGAGGGGTGGCCGAGCGGCTGAAGGCGGCGGTTTGCTAAACCGTTATACGGGCTCAAACCCGTATCGTGGGTTCGAATCCCATCCCCTCCGCCACGGTGCCTTCTCTGCTTTCGGCAGACAAGGCGACCTTCGGGGCCCGTCGAGCCTCCCCTCGTACCGTGCCTGCCAACCGCGTGCCTGCCCATGCCTCTAGGCGCGGGCGGTATCGCACGCGTTACGGCGCTGTGGGCACCCGGGAAGGCACCGACATGCAGCTTCTTCTCCCTGCGTGGTAAGGGGCCTTTTACTTCTGCCGGGCAAGATACGCGTGCCTTCAGACTTTGTGACGGATATCGCGCATGGAACTTGCCCACGGGGCAGCCTCTGCTGCCGCTGGCTCTTGGCGGGTGGCCGCATCTGATCCGGTGGCGGCCGCCACGGCCCAACGCCACGCCCTTGGCGCCAGCGAGGATCGATGCATCGACCTGCCTCGCGGGCTGCCCGGGTTTCCCGAGGTGCGCGAGCTCGCGCTCAGGGCCTTTCCGGGTGGGCGTGGCGACCTGATGCTGCTCGCGTCGCCAAAAGGCGACCCGTGCTTCGTCGTCCTGCCACTCACGGAGCCGGACCGCCTGTACGGGCGAGGGACGATCGCGGCAGCGGCCGGCCTGCTCGGCATGGAGCCCCATGACGTGAGCGTCTTTGCGATCGTCACTCTCCAGCGAGGTGCCGAAGGGCTCGGCGGAACCCCGAACCTCAGGGCTCCCCTGCTCATCGACATGGCGCGGGGGCTCGGCGAGCAGATGACCCTGGCGCCTGCTGCGCCACGACGCGAAGGGCAACCTGCCCGCGCCCGGATCTGAGCTCCCCGCAGCCCGGTCGCGGCGACGCGACAGACGCCAGCCGTGAACGCCACCTTTCTCCCGTGCAGCCACGAGACCTCGCCTCGGCCCCAGGGCGCGTTGCGGGATGGCCGGTGGCGTGCCGGAGCGCAGATCTCCCTTTGTCCGGCGCGAGGCTGGCTCGATCGGCGGGCTTGACGGTCGATGGGCGCTGTTGCTGTCCTGGACCGGGAAGCATCGTGGATGACGGCAGGGAAGCGAGCATGAACCTCACACCACAGGAGATCATCCGGACCCTGGGCCTCCAGCCTCACCCCGAAGGCGGCTGGTTCGGCGAGACCTTTCGCGACGTCGGCACGGACGGCGGACGCGGCCACGCCACCGCGATCTACTTTCTGCTCGAGGAGCACCAGCGGTCGCATTGGCATCGGGTCGATGCGACCGAGCTGTGGCTCTGGCACGCCGGTACGGCCCTCCGGCTCGAGCTGGCCATCTCCGGGAAAGACCGACAGACCATCGAGCTCGGCCCCGACCTGGATCGCGGCCAGCGGCCCCAGGTGACGATCCCCGCGGCCGCCTGGCAGTCCGCCACACCCCTCGGGGGTTGGGCCCTCGTGTCCTGCGTGGTGGCACCGGCGTTCGAGTTCGCCGGCTTCGAGCTGGCGCCAGAAGGCTTCGAGCCTGACTGAGAGCCGGAAGAAGCCGCTCAGCGAGCCACGCACGCGCCCAGCCACCTATCGGGCTGTCCCCGCCAGGCAGAAAGCCGGAGCGGGGCTGGCCGGGCGATGACGGGCCTCGCGGTCGGATGCCGGGAGCCCGGCGACCGATCGTGGCGCCCAGCCTGCCGTCACATTGTCCGTCGGGCCAAGACCGCGGTTCATCCCGGACGGGGGGCCTGCTAGACGAGAAGCATGCTTCAGCCGGCCACCAACGTCGCCGAGTACAGCGTCAGCGAGCTCGCCTTCGCGCTCAAGCGGACGGTCGAGGACGTCTACGGGCTCGTGCGCGTCCGGGGCGAGCTGTCGGGATTCAAGCGCGCCGCCTCCGGCCACCTCTACTTCTCGCTCAAGGACGACAAGGCGGTGCTCGATGCGGTGTGCTGGCGCGGCACCCTGCCCCGGCTCGGCTTCGAGCCGGCCGATGGGCTCGAGGTCGTCTGCAGCGGAAGGCTCACCACCTTTCCCGGCCGCTCCAAGTACCAGATCGTCGTCGAGCAGATGGCGCCGGCCGGTGTCGGCGCCCTCATGGCGCTGCTCGAGGAGCGCCGACGCAAGCTCGAGGCCGAGGGGCTGTTCGATCCGGCCCGCAAGAAGCCGCTGCCCTTCCTCCCGGACGTGATCGGCATCGTCACCTCGCCCACCGGAGCGGTGATCCGCGACATTCTTCATCGCCTGGCCGAGCGCTTCCCGCGGCGCGTCCTGCTCTGGCCCGTCCTCGTCCAGGGCGAGGGCGCTGCCGATCAGGTGGCGGCAGCGATCCGCGGCTTCGACGCCCTGCCGGCCGGCGGCAAGGTGCCGCGCCCCGACCTCCTGATCGTCGCCCGCGGCGGCGGGTCGATCGAGGATCTCTGGGCGTTCAACGAGGAGGCCGTGGTGCGGGCCGCGGCCGAATGCCGGATCCCGCTCATCTCGGCGGTCGGCCACGAGACCGACACGACGTTGATCGATCTTGCGAGCGATCGCCGCGCCCCGACGCCGACGGCGGCGGCCGAGATCGCCGTTCCCGTGAGGAGCGAGCTCAACGGGCGCGTCGCGGAGGCCGGCCTCCGGAACGACACCGCCGTCCGACGCCTCCTGCGCGATCTCGGGCGCGAGGTCGAGGGCCTGCGCCGCGGCCTGCCGGAGCCGCGTCAGCTGCTGGGCATGGCGGCCCAACGGCTGGACGATCTGGCGGAGAGACTCCGCCTGCGGACGCCCGTCGAGGTCGTCCGGGCCCAGACCGAGCGTCTCGGCAATCGCGGCATGCGACTGGACGAGCTGATGCGCGACCGCCTGGCGAGGAGCGAGCGCGACCTCGCGGCTCTTGCGGGG
The DNA here is from genome assembly GCA_963735065.1 of uncultured Alphaproteobacteria bacterium. GTDB lineage: Bacteria > Pseudomonadota > Alphaproteobacteria > Geminicoccales > Geminicoccaceae > CAVTJL01. The sequence continues at coordinate 1,677,647 of CAVTJL010000004.1, forward strand.
CGCCTCTCGGCCGAGCCGATCTTCCGGCTGGCGGGCGAAGGCCGCCGCGCGGTCGACCGCGAGGGGACGAGGCTCGATGCGGCCGTGGGCAAGCTTCTGGCGGACGCGGGCCAGCGCCTCGCGCGCGAGGCGAGCCTGCTCCAGAGCCTCGGCCACGAGCGCGTGCTCGAGCGCGGCTACGCGATCGTCCGCGGCCGGCCCGACGGCAGGGTGATCCCCAGCCTCTCCGCCGCCTCGGGCGAGCAGGAGCTCGAGATCCAGTTCCACGACGGCAGCCTCGCCGTTCAGCGCGCCGCCGGCCGGAGCCGGCGCCGTGCCGGGCGCGGCCCCGAGCAGGGAAGCCTTCTTTGAGCGACTACAAAAGCGTGCCGGGAGATGGGCGCGGCATCGACCGGCTCATCGAGGTCATGCGACGGCTGCGCGACCCGGTGACGGGATGCCCCTGGGACATCGAGCAGAGCTTCGCCTCGATAGCGCCCTATACGATCGAGGAGGCCTACGAGGTCGCCGACGCCATCGAGCGCGGCGCCTATGACGAGCTCGAGACCGAGCTGGGCGATCTGCTCCTCCAGGTCGTCTACCATGCGCGCATGGGCGAGGAGGAGGGACGCTTCGACTTCGACCGGGTGGCGCACGGAATCGCCGACAAGATGATCCGCCGCCACCCGCATGTGTTCGGGGACGCGACGGTCGACAGCGCCGCTGCCCAGCATCGCGTCTGGGAGGCGACGAAGGCGGAGGAGCGTGCCCGAAGGGCCGCCCAGCTCGGCGCTGAGCCCAGCGTGCTCGACGACGTTCCCGTGGGCCTTCCCGCCCTCACCCGCGCCGCGAAGCTCCAGAAGCGCGCGGCCCGTATCGGCTTCGACTGGGCGGCCGCAGCGCCCGTTCTCGCCAAGATCCGCGAGGAGCTGGGCGAGCTCGAGGCCGAGATCGAGGGCGGCTCGACCGACCGGAAGGCCGAGGAGCTGGGCGACCTCCTGTTCGCCGTGACCAACCTCGGCCGCCATCTGGGCCTCGATGCCGAGGTCGCTCTCCGTCAGGCGAACGCGAAGTTCGAGAGACGCTTTCGCGCCGTCGAGGCAGCGGCACGGGGCATGGATGGCGGCCCGGAGGGGGTCGGTCTGGCGGAGCTCGATCGGCTCTGGGACGAGGTCAAGGCACGCGAGCCCTAGGCCTCCAGATCGCGCGGCTTCCAAAGGGCGGCCAGCCGTCCGCTGCCAAGCTGCACGGAGCCCCAATCGTCGACGTCGAACGCGACAAGCGCCAACGCGGCGGTGGGAAACTTCTGAGCGAGCCCACCGCTCGCGGCGACCGCGTCGTCCTTGGCGACCAGCCCGAGAGCGAGCTGCTGGAGGCCGGGGTTGTGCCCCACGACCATCAGCCGCCCGACGCTGGCCGGCTGCCGTTGAACGGTCTCGAGCAGACGGCGCGGGGCGGCGAGGTAGAGGGACCTCAGGAACCTCACCGACGGCTGGGAAGCCCAGGCCTTGGCTGCGAGCTCGACGGTGCGGACCGTGCGACGCGCTGTCGAGCAGAGGATGAGGTCCGGGATGACCCCGTGCTCGACAAGAAGCTCGCCCATCTGCCGTGCGGCCCGCTCGCCACGCGGTGCCAGGTCCCGCTCGTGGTCTTGGGCCTCCGGCAGGTCACGCAGGGCCTTGGCGTGACGAAAGAGCAGCAGCTCACGCATGAGAAAGTCTCCGGGGCAGCCTTGAATAGCCTATCGTAACGACATTGGCACAGTGGCGGCTCATGGCTACAACCCATAGTGTTGGAAGCGTTGAGCTCGCCGGGGAGCAGGTGATGGAGACGGAGGCAGCGACCGTGGTCGCGCCGCTGGTCGAGCGGGCGGAGGACTGCGAGCGCGAGGCGGCACCGAGCGGGCTGGAGCTGCATCCCGCCCACTTCATCAACCGCGAGCTTTCCTGGCTCGCCTTCAACGAGCGGGTTCTCGAGGAGGCCTACAACCCTTCGCATCCCCTGCTCGAGCGTCTCCGGTTCCTGTCGATCTCGGCGAGCAATCTGGACGAATTCTACATGGTCCGCGTCGCGGGCCTCAAAGGGCTCGTGAACGGTGGGGTGTCGACGCTCAGCGTCGACGGCATGACGCCGCAGGAGCAGCTGGCAGCGATCAACGAGCGGGTCGCAAGGGTGATCGTCGACCAGCAGCGCTGCTGGCATGAGCTGACCCGCCTGTTGCGTCGGCAAGAGGTCGAGATTCTCGACATCGAGGAGCTGTCGGAGGACGAGCGGGAGGATCTTCGCACGCGCTTCCTCGACGAGGCGCTTGCCGTGCTCACGCCGATCGCCATCGATCCGACGCATCCGTTCCCGTTCATTCCCAACCGCGGCATGGGCGTCGTCATGGAGCTGCTCAGGCCCAAGGGCGAGCCCATCGACGGCCTCGTCCTTCTGCCGGGCCAGCTGGAGCGCTTCCTCCGGGTGCCGGGCGACAGCCTGCGCTATGTGCGCATCGAGCAGCTGATCCGGCACTTCGCCGACATCCTGTTCCCGGGGTTCGAGGTGCAGAGCGTCGGCCACTTCCGGGTGCTTCGCGACAGCGACATCGAGATCGAGGAGGAGGCCGAGGATCTCGCCCGGCTGTTCGAGACGCTGATCAAGCGACGGCGGCGCGGGTCCGTCATCCGGCTGATGATCGATGCCAGCATGCCCGAGCGGGTCCGCGAGTTTCTCGTCGATCATCTGAGCGTGCCCCGGGAGGACACCTTCGTCGTCGACGGCATTCTCGGCATCGCCGATGCCACCCAGGTCATCGGCAAGGAGCGCCCGGATCTCCTCTTTCCGCCCTACGCGCCGCGCTTTCCCGAGCGGATCAAGGATTTCGGCGGCGACTGCTTTGCCGCCATCCGCCACAAGGACTTCGTGGTCCACCACCCCTATGAGAGCTTCGACGTGGTGGTCCAGTTCGTCCTGCAGGCGGCGCGCGACCCCGCCGTGGTGGCGATCAAGCAGACCCTCTACCGGACGAGCGAGGACAGCCCCGTCGTCGCGGCGCTGATCGAGGCGGCCGAGGCCGGCAAGTCGGTGACGGCTCTGGTCGAGCTCAAGGCGCGATTCGACGAGGAGCGCAACATCCGCTGGGCCCGCAACCTCGAGCGCGCCGGCGTGCAGGTCGTCTACGGCTTCATCACGCTCAAGACCCACGCGAAGGTCTCGATGGTGGTCCGGCGCGAGGGCGGCCAGCTGCGCAGCTACTGCCACTTCGGCACGGGCAACTACCACCCGATCACCGCGAAGATCTACACCGATCTGTCGTTTTTTACCTGCGATCGGGCGCTGGGCCACGACGCGGCCAAAGCCTTCAACTTCATGACCGGCTATGCCGAGCCCAAGGCGCTCGAGAGGATAGCGCTCGCGCCGGTCAACCTGCGCGAGACGCTGATGCGCCTCATCGGCGAGGAGATGGAGCACGCCCGCGCCGGCCGGAAGGCCCAGATCTGGGCCAAGCTGAACGCGCTCGTCGACGAGCAGATCATCAAGCGCCTCTATGAGGCGTCGTGCGCCGGCGTGACCATCGATCTCGTCGTGCGCGGGATCTGCTGCCTGCGCCCGGGCGTGCCGGGTCTCTCGGAGAACATCCGGGTCAAGAGCATCGTCGGGCGCTTCCTCGAGCACTCCCGCATCGTCTGCTTCGGCGGCGGCTACGGCCTTCCGTCACGCAAGGCCAAGGTCTTCATCTCGTCCGCCGACTGGATGCAGCGCAACCTCTCGCGCCGCGTCGAGACGCTGGTGCCGATCGAGAACGAGACCGTCCATCAACAGGTCATGTCGCAGGTGATGATCGCCAACCTCAAGGACACGGCGAGCAGCTGGGTGCTGGAGCCCGACGGCGCTTACCGCCGCGTGCAGACCACAGGCGCGGCCTTCTCCGCGCACAGCTATTTCATGACGAACCCCAGCCTGTCCGGCCGCGGCAGCGCCATCAAGCGCAAGGCTGTGGTGAATCTTCAGCTGGCGAAAGGCGAAGCCGAGGCCGTTGCGTGAGGCCCGCGGCGGATCCCTCACCGATTGCGGTCATCGATCTCGGCTCCAACTCGATAAGGCTCGTCGTCTACGATCACCTCTCGCGAGCCCCGACCACGCGCTACAATGAGCGCCGGCTCTGCGCCCTCGGCCGCGAGGTGACACGCACGGGCAGCCTCGGGCCGGTCGGGCAGCGCCGGGCGATCGAGACCCTCCGGCGGTTCGTCGCCATCGCCGAAGGCATGGGCTGCGCCGAGGTCGATATCGTGGCGACGGCAGCCGTGCGCTCGGCCGTGGACCGGGAGGCGTTCCTCACGGCCGCCGGGCGTGCCGTGGGTCGGCCGGTCACGCTCCTGAGCGGGCAGGAGGAGGCCGGGTTGAGCGCCCTCGGGGTTGCCTGCGGCTTTCTGGCACCCCGCGGCGTCATGGGTGACCTTGGCGGTGGCAGCGTCGAGCTGGCCCCGCTGCCGGCCAGCAGCTCGAGCATCCCGGGCGTCAGCATACCGGTCGGGGCGCTCACCGTCGCCGACGCGCATGCCGTCGATCCGGCCCGCGCCGAGAGGATGGTCGACGAGGCTCTCAGCGCCGCCGAGGAGGTCGCCAGGGCCGCAGCGGGCCAGCCGTTCTACGTCGTGGGCGGAAGCTGGCGAGCGCTGGCGCGGGCACGCATGGCCATGGTCGACGCCCCCTTGCGGGTTCTCCACGGCTATGAGCTTTCGGCCGCCGAGACCATCACGCTCGGGCAGTCGATCGCACGGCTGGACGCCCGTTCTCTGGCCCGCATCCCGGGCGTGCCGCGCCGCCGACGCGAGACGCTTGCGGCGGCAGGGCTGCTGCTCGAGCGGGTCGTGCGACGGCTGAGCCCGTCTGTCGTCGTGTTCTCGGCGACAGGGCTCCGCGAGGGCCGGGTCTTTGCGAGATTGTCCCCCGAGGAGCGCGCAGCCGACCCGCTCGTCGTGGGAGCCCGCGAGCTCGGGGAGCTCGAGCACCGTCTGCCCGGGATCGGCGAGGCGATGGCGCGCTGGACATGCGATCTGCTGCCCGAGGAGGGCGTTGCCGAGCGTCGGCTCCGCGAGGCTGCCTGCCATATCTCGGACAGCGCCTGGCGCGAGCATCCGGACACCCGAGCGCGCGAGGCCTTCTTCCGCACGGTCCAGCTGCCGCTCCCCGGGGTCGACCATGCAGAGAGGGTGTTCCTCGCCTACACCGTCTTCATCCGTTACGAGGGCCAGCCCGACGACCCGCCGATCCAACGGATGCTGGGGCTTCTTCCGGAAGCAAGTCGACAGAGAGCCGAGATCCTGGGAAGGGCGCTGAGCCTCGGCTACCGGATGTCGGCCGGCGTCCCGGACCTGCTCGCCCAGTCGAGAATCGAGAGGCGTGGCCAGGAGCTTGCTCTGACCGCGCCGTCGCCGGTGGCGCTGGCCGACGACGAGGGTCTCCAGGGCAGGCTCCAGACGTTGGCCGGCACGCTGGGCCTGGCACGGACCCGCATCACGAGCTGAGCGGCGGCACCGTATGGAGTGTGTGACCGAGGCGCGCCTCGAGCTGGGCGCGCAGCTCGGGCTCGAGCGCCAGGCGAAGATGGATGCCGGTGTCCCGCTCCTCGCGGACCAGCACCTCGCAGCGCCGGTGGAGCCAGGCCAGAAGCTCTCCGTCGTCGAAGGGTATCTCGATCTCGACGATCTGATGGCGGAGGAGAAGCCGCCCGTCGATGCGCTGGAGAAGATCGTCCAGCCCCTCGCCGCTCAGCGCCGAGGCGAGGCAAACGTCGGGGCGCCGTGCAGCCTCCTCGCGACGCCTGGCGAGGTCGTCCGGCGCAAGGCGGTCGATCTTGTTCCATACCTCGATCATCCGGGCGGCCCGATCCACCGCCTCGACACCAAGCTCGTCCAGGACACGCGCCACGTCGTCCGCCTGGGCGTCCGTCTCCGGGTGTGAGATGTCCCGGACGTGGACGACGAGATCGGCCGCCAGCACCTCCTCGAGGGTCGCGCGGAAGGCCGCGACGAGCGCGGTAGGAAGGTCGCTGATGAACCCGACCGTGTCGGAGAGGATGCCGTGCAGCCCAGAGGGCAGCCGGATCAGCCGCATCGTCGGGTCGAGCGTGGCGAAGAGCTTGTCGACCGCCTCGACGCCAGCCCCGGTGAGGCGGTTGAACAGGGTCGACTTGCCGGCGTTGGTATAGCCGACCAGCGCAACCGTCCTGTACGGCACCCGCTCGCGTGCCTTGCGGTGCAGGCCTCGGGTGCGGCGCACCTCGTCGAGCTCCTGGCCGAGCCGGACGATCCGCTCGGTGATCCGCCGGCGGTCGAGCTCGAGCTGGCTCTCGCCCGGGCCGCCGATGAACCCGAAGCCGCCGCGCTGCCGCTCGAGGTGGGTCCAGGAGCGCACCAGCCGCGAGCGCTGATAGGTCAGCGCCGCCAGCTCCACCTGGAGCACACCCTCGCGCGTCCGTGCCCGCTCGCCGAAGATCTCGAGAATGAGACCTGTGCGGTCGATGACCTTGACCTTCCAGGCGCGCTCGAGATTGCGCTGCTGCACCGGCGTCAACGGCCCGTCGACGATCACGAGGTCGGTCTCGCTCGAGGCCAAGCGCTCCTTGATCTCCTCGACCTTGCCCGAGCCCAGCAGGGTGGCGGGCGTCGGGCGACGGAGGACGACGACCTCACTGCCCACGACGTCGAGGTCAATGGCCCTGGCGAGCCCTATCCCCTCCTCGAGCCTGCGGTCGGGGTCCCGCCCGGCGCCATCCTGCTGCGACAGCGCCGGGTGAATGACCCAGGCTCGCCCGCCTTGTGCCGAGGTCCCGTCGCTTTGTCCGTCGACGCGCCCGCCGCCGGTCAAGGCTGCGGGGCCGCCTCCTCAGCTGCGGGCTCATAGAGACGCACGGCGGCCGACGGCATGACCGTCGAGACGGCATGCTTGTAGACCAGCTGAACGTGCCCATCCCGCCTAAGCAGCAAGCAGAAATTGTCGAATGAGCTGATGACGCCCTGCAGCTTCACACCATTGATTAGGAAGATGGTCACCGGGACCTTGTTCTTCCGAACGTGATTTAGAAAGACATCCTGCAGGTTCTGTTGTTTCTCGGCCGGCATCGACCTCTTACCTTCTTGTTGTTCGGCCTGACGATCGCAGATCCGATCCTGGGCAACACAAAGTTATGTCGTACGCACACGCACAACGTCAAGAGCAGCGGGCTTGCGCTCGCCACGCGGGTCCGATCCGCAGCGATCCGCATAGCTGTGCGTCAAACAGCCGGCAAGCCCGATCGCTCCACCATCGTGCTCAAGCGCGACGCCGGGTCGCAGATCAGGGGTCGGGTGCCAGACCCTCGGCTGAGGCATAGAGGGCCGCGAGACGCGTCGTGACGGTGCCCGGCCGACCGTTCGCCACCGGCCTGCCATCGATCTCGGTCACGGGCAGCACGAGGGACGTGGTGCTGGTGAGAAAGGCCTCGCGCGCGGCCATCGCCTCCTCGACGGTGAAGGCCCGCTCGACCACCTCGATACCTGCCGCGCGGGCAAGCTCGAGGATGATGGAGCGCGTGATCCCGCCCAGGATCGCCGGACCCAGCGGGTGCGTGACCACCCTGCCGTCCCGATCGACGATGTAGGCGTTCGAGCTCGCACCCTCTGTGACGTGCCCTTCGCCGTCGACGAGCCAAGCCTCGCGACAGCCGGCCTCGACGGCGCTCTGCTTCGCCAGGACATTCGGCAGGAGGCTGATCGACTTGATCTCGCAGCGCGCCCAACGCTCGTCCGGCAGCGTGATGACCCGGACGCCGTGCTCCATCTCCCTCGCGCTCGGCAGTCGCGATGGCCGCACCGTGACGACGAGGCTCGGTCGGACGGTCGAGGGAAAAGCGTGGTTTCGCGGCGCGACGCCACGGCTGACCTGAAGGTAGACCATGGCATCAGGGAGCCCGTTGCGGCGCCAGGTTTCCCTCATGACCAGCTCGAGGGCGCGCCGCGCCATCGGCATCGGGATGCGAACGGCAGCGAGCGACCGCTCCAGACGATCGAGATGCCGGTCGAGGTCCCGAAACTGCCCGGCCACCACCTTGCAGACCTCGTAGACCCCGTCCGCGAGCTGGTAGCCGCGATCCTCGATCTGGACAGCGGGCGCGCCGATCGGCAGGTAGCGCCCGTTCACATAAGCGATGCGGGACATCGTCTCGCCTTCTCGTCTTGTCAGAAATAGTCGAGGCGGACGGCGAAGAGCTGCTCCACCCGCCTCACGACGTCGCTGCGGGCGGCGATCACCACGCGATCCCTGGCCTTCACCATCGTATCGCCCCGAGGCGTGATCACCTCGTCGCCCCGCACGATGGCGCCCACGATGAGGCCAGGCGTCTTCACGTCGCGCAGGGGCTGACCGACGATCGGCGAGCTCTCGAGCGCCTCGGCCTCGAACACCTCGGCCATGCCGTCGCGAATGGTGTGCACAGCCTTGATACGACCGCGCCGGACATGCTGCAGGATGCTCGATACCGTCGTGTCGCGCGGGTTGATGGCGACATCGATGCCGACCGAGCGCAGCAGCAGCTCGTAGGCGCTGTTGTTGACGAGCGCCATCGCGCGTCCGCAGCCCAGACGCTTCGCCAGGAGCGCCGCCATGATGTTGACCTCGTCATCGTTGGTCACGGTGACGATCGCCTCGGCCGAGCGCACGCTTGCCTCATCGAGCAGGTCACGGTCGCGTGCGTCGCCCTTCAGCACCACGGCGCGATGAAGCTGCTCCGCCACGACCTCGGCCCGTGCCGCGTTGGGCTCGATGATCTTGAGGCTGATGCCGGGATGGCGGCGCTCGAGCTCGCTGGCGAGGAAGAGGCCGATATTGCCGCCTCCGGCGATGATGATCCGCTCCGACAGGCGCTCCTCGCGCCCGAAGGCCGGCAACGCGCGGGACAGATGGCTGGTGTCGACAACGAAGTAGACCTCGTCCTCGACGAGGATCTGATCGTCGGGATCGGGCACGAAGAAGCGGTCGCCGCGGCCGATGCCGATGCAGACGAGATGAAGGTTCGGGAAGAGGTAGGTCAGCTGACGCAGCGGGGTGTCGATGATCGGCGTCTTGGCGTCCGCGCGCACGGCGATCATGCGCACCTTGTCGTTGGCGAAGGGAATGACGTTCAAGGCGCCCGGCACGTCGAGCCGCAGCGCGATGGCATGCGCGACCTCGACCTCCGGCGAGATCACGACATCGATCGGAAGGCGATCCCGGCCGAAGAGGTCCTGCCAGCGGCTCTGCCGGTAGTCCTGCTGGCGGATGCGCGCGATCCTGGTCGGCACGCTGAAGAGGGAGTGCGCCACCTGGCACGCCACCATGTTGACCTCGTCGCTGTAGGTCACAGCGATGAGCATCTCGGCGTCGCGGGCGCCGGCATGCTCGAGGGTCGAAGGGTGCGAGGCGAAGCCGACCAGCGCCTGGATGTCGAGGCTGTCGCCGATCTTCTGCACGAGGTCGGCACGCTGATCGATGATGGTGACGTCGTTGCCGGCCGCCGCGAGATAACGGGCGATATTGAATCCGACCTGCCCTGCGCCGGCGACGATGACCTTCATGGACGGCGGGAAGCGGGACTCGGCCGGCCGCGCACGCGATCAGTCATCGCTGTTGAGGCCGAGCGTCTTCAGCTTGCGATGCAGAGCCGACCGCTCCATGCCGACGAAGTTCGCGGTGCGCGAGATGTTGCCGCCGAACCGCTGGAGCTGGGCCTGCAGATAGCTGCGCTCGAAATGCTCCCGTGCCTCGCGCAGCGGCATCGACACGAGCTCCCCGTTCGCCGAGGGGTCCATGGAGGCGGCAGCGCTGTTCGAGAGATCGCTCGGCAGCTGATCGACCGAGATCGCCCCCCCGTCACGCGGCGCCATGATGAGAACCCACTCGATGGTGTTCCTGAGCTGGCGGACGTCGCCGGGCCAATGCGCCGTCTGCAGCACCGCCATGGCCTCCTCGCCGACGATGGCCACGGGTGCCCCGACGCTGCGCGCCGCTGCCTGCATGAAATACCGCACCAGCTCGGGGATATCGGTGCGCCGCTCGCCGAGCGGCGGCATGACGAGAGGCACCACGTTGAGGCGATAGTAGAGGTCCTCGCGGAAACGCCCGGCGGCCATCTCGGTTCGAAGGTCGCGGTTGCTGGTCGCGATGACGCGCACGTCGACCTCGACACGCCCGTCCCCGCCCAGGCGCGTGAAGCGCTGCTCCTGCAGGACCCGGAGGATCTTGCCCTGGGTCTCGAGCGGCATGTCGGCGATCTCGTCGAGCAGGATCGTGCCGCCGTCTGCCCGCTCGAAGCTGCCGATCACCCGCGGCTGATCGGCGCCCAGCCAACCCTGCTCGGCGCCGAAGAGCTCGAGATCGACGCGATCGAGACCGAGGGAGGCGGCGTTCAGCACGACGAAGGGACCCGCCGCCCGTCGCGACCGGGCGTGGATCGCCCGCGCCGCGACCTCCTTGCCCGAGCCGGGCGGGCCGCTGATCATCACCCGTGAGTTGGTCGGCGCCACCTTGTCGATCAGCTGGCGGACCCGGGTCATGGCCGGAGAGCCGCCAATGAGCTCGACATCGTCGCCCATGCGCATCCGCAGCTCGTCGTTCTCGCGCTTGAGGCGGCTCGCCTCCATCGCATGCTCGATCGAGAGCAGCATCCGGTCCGACTTGAACGGCTTCTCGATGAAGTCGTAGGCACCCTTCTTGATCGCCGCGACGGCGGTCTCGATCGTGCCGTGCCCGCTGAACATGACGACCGGCACATCCGGGTAGCCGGCCTTGATCCGCTCAAGGATCTGCACCCCGTCGAGCTTGCTGCCCTCGAGCCAGATGTCCAGGAGAACAAGCCCTGGGCGCCGGCGCTCGATCTCCCTCAGCGCCTCCTCGCCATTGGCGGCCTGACGGGGCCGATAGCCCTCATCCTCGAGAATGGCGCCGACGACCTCGCGAATCGCCACCTCGTCATCAACGATCAGTACATCTTTGCTCATCGAGCCGTCCGCGCCGGGCGCCGCCGTGCCCTACCGTCTCGTCCCCTGCGCATCCCGGGGACCTATGCCCGCGTTCTAGCAGGAAGGCTGAGACGCACGAGCGCACCACCTGAAGAGCCGTTCATCAGCTCAACCCTTCCGGCATGTTCCTCCATGATCTTCTTTACAATGGCAAGCCCCAACCCCGTGCCGTGGGTGCGCGTCGTGATGTAGGGCTCAAAGAGCCGCTCGCGCTCTCCGGCGGGAAGCCCGGGGCCGTTGTCCTCAACCTCAATGACAATGTCCGACCTTGTATGTCGCGCGCTGGCCCGGATAGCGGGCTCCTGCCCGTCAGTCGTTCCGCGCTCGCTCAGCGCGTCAACGGCGTTCTGGAGGAGGTTGGTCAGGGCCTGACCGATCTTCTCGCCATCGCAGCTGGCAAGGAGAGGGTCACCTTGCGGCAAGTCGACCGTGAAAGCAATCATGGGCCTCGCCTCCTCCTGAAGATGCACGGCGGTGCGCACAAGCTCCGCCACCAATTCGGGTCGCATCACGGGCGCCGGCATGCGCGCGAAAGCCGAGAACTCGCCGATCAGCCGACCGATGGTGTCGACCTGGCGCACGATCGTGGTCACGGACTTGGTGAAGCTCTCCTGGTCTGTCTGGCCGATCTGGCCCAGATACTTCCGTCCCAGCCGCTCTGCCGAGAGCCGGATGGGCGTCAACGGATTCTTGATCTCGTGGGCGATGCGACGCGCCACCTCGGCCCAGGCCGCCTGGCGCTGAGCGCTCATCAGCTCGGTCACATCGTCGAAGGTCAGAACAAAGCCCCGGATCTCCTCGCCTTCCAGCTGGGCCGCGAGCCGGACGAGCAAGGTTCGCTGGTGGCCGCCGCGGATCACCGAGATCTGCTCTTGAACCGGCTCGTCCGGCCGCTCCGCGAGGCGAGCGAACAGCGGCGACAGCTCGGGCAGGACCTCCTCGACGGGCCGCTCCGCCAGACCGTCGCCGCCGATCGCCAGCAGATCCATGGCGGAGCGATTGGGCAGGATGACGCGGCGGCTCGAAGTCGAGACCGATGACACCGGCGGTCACGCCGGCCAGCACCGCCTCGGTAAACCGCCGTCGATCATCGAGCTGCTGGTTCGCCGCGATCAGCTCGCGACGCTGCCCGTCGAGCTGGCTGGTCATGCGGTTGAAGGCGCGCGAGAGCAGCGCGATCTCGTCCTCGGCCTCGTCCTCGGGCACGCGCGCCATGAGGTCGCCGCTTCGCACCCGATTGGCCGCGGCGATGAGGCGGCTGATCGGCGTCGCCAGCTGGTCGGCGAAGTTCATGCCGAGCCAGACGGCGCCCAAGAGCAGCAGCAGCGCCACGATCCCGAAGATCAGCGAGGAGGTGATCTGGACCCCCGACCGCTCGCTTTCCATGCGGCGGTACTCGGCTACCACCTGCTGCGTGCGCTCCATGTAGTTGAGAACATTGGCATCGACGAACCGGCCGACGAACAAAAAGAGGTCCTGGCCCATCCCATCGAGCCGCAGCAGCGCCCGCACCCGATCGTCGGTCGAGCTCGTCATCGTCACGACCTCGCCCTGCTCCGCCCGTGCCAGGGCCTCGGGCGAGAGCTGCTCGACCTCGAGCGCGATGCCGAGGCCCGAATGGGCCAGAACCCGCCCGCTCTTGTCGAAGACGATGGCCTCGGTGAGCGAGCGCAGCGCCGCCTGCGCCACCACGAAGTGCCGCAGGTAGATCGGGTCCTGCAGCAGGCCCGGGCCCTCGCGCTCGAGATCGGTCGCCATTGCGAGCGCGTCGGCCCGAATGACGTCCCGGTGCTCCTGCAGATAGGCCTCGGCCACCGACAGGGAGTTGTCGAGGGCGGCACGGATCCGGCTCGAGAACCAGGTCTCGAGGCCGGAGCTCAGAAAGATGACGGAGAAGACGGCAACGAGGATGGCCGGCGTGACGGCCACGATGCTGAAGAGGGCGACGAGCCTTGTGTGCAGCTTCGAGCCCGCCGAGCCTTGGCGGCGGTCGAGGATGAGGCGCACCAGGCGACGCGCGACCACGACACCCAGCAGCAGGAGCAGGATGAAGTCGAGGTTGAGCAGAAGGAGGACGGTGCGGACGCTCGCCCCATAGGGCGGGGAGCCCGTGATGACGGCATAGGTGACGACGCTCGAGACGATTGCGCTGACCGCAAGGAGCAGGGCAAGCCGTCGCTCGAGATCGGCGCGACGCAGGAAGCTCCAGCGTCCCGGCTGTGTCAGGCTCGAGAAGGAGAGCACGTGGCGCGCTCGATGATCCCCAGGGTGCAGAAGGGATCAGATCATGGACTGCGCAGCACCTGGATGTCCAGCTCCCGGATCTTCTTCCTCAAGGTGTTGCGGTTGAGGCCGAGCAGATCAGCCGCCTTGAGCTGATTGCCGCGCGTGACCGTCAGCGCCTGGGCGATCAGCGGCCGCTCCACCTCACGAATGATCCGGCCATAGAGATCGACCTGCGGCAAACTGCCGTCCTGCGACTTGAGGAGCCGGCCGACGTAACGCTCGATCGCCCCGCCCAGGCTGTCATCGGGTGCTGCGGCCGCAACGGCGGGCGCTGGCGGCGGCTGGGACTGGTCGAGGGCGGAGACGATCACGTCCTCGCCGATCGTGTCGTCGGGGTAGAGCACCGCCAGGCGACGCACCAGGTTCTCGAGCTCGCGAACATTCCCTGGCCAGCCGTAGGCCCTGAGCCGCGCCATCGCCTCGGGCTCGAACGTCTTGAGCGCAAGCCCCTCGCTATGGGCCTTGGCAAGGAAGTGCTGTGCCAGGGCCGGTATGTCCTCGGCTCTCTCCCTCAAGGCCGGCAGCCTGATCGGCACGACGTTGAGCCGGTAGAAGAGGTCCTCGCGGAAGAGGCCCTGGGTCACCAGGACGTGGAGGTCGCGATGGCTGGCGGCGACAATCCGCAGGTTCGTGCGGATCGGATGGTGCCCGCCGACCGGAATGAACTCGCCCTGCTGCAGCACGCGCAGCAGCCTCGTCTGGGCCTCGAGCGGCATGTCGCCGATCTCGTCCAGGAAGAGCGTGCCGCCATTCGCCTGCTCGAACCGTCCGACCCGCCTGGCGGCGGCGCCGGTGAAGGCGCCCTTCTCGTGGCCGAAGAGCTCGCTCTCGATCAGCTCGCGCGGGATGGCTGCCATGTTGACCGCAACGAACGGGCCGTCGCGTCGCTTGCCGAAATCGTGGAGGGCCTGCGCCACCAGCTCCTTGCCAGTTCCCGACTCGCCCGAGATGAGGACGGTGAGGTCGGTGCCGGTGAGCCGGGCGATGATCCGATAGATCTCCTGCATCGGCGGCGAGCGGCCGATGATCGGCATCTGCTCCTCGGCCAGATAAGGCTCGACCGTGGCCGTGGCACGATTCCGTCGTTGGCTGAGGGAGCGCTGCACGGCAGCGACGAGGCCGGCGATGTCGAAGGGCTTCGGCAGGTACTCGAAGGCCCCCCGCTCCGTGGCGCGAACCGCGGTGAGGAGCGTGTTTTGGGCGCTCATCACGATGATCGGCAGGTCGGGGCGAAGGCTCTTGATGCGCGGGAGAAGGTCGAGGCTGTTCTGGTCGGGAAGCGCCACGTCGGTGATGACGACGTCGCCCTCACCGTCACTGATCCATCGCCACAGCGCGCTGGCCACGCTCGTCGCCTGCACGCGGTAGCCCTGGCGCGAGAGCGCGCGGCTGACGACCGTGCGAATGGCCGTATCATCCTCCGCGATCAGGACCGTCTCGCCGCTCATTCCTGTTCCTCGGCCGCGCTCGCGGCGCGTGGACGGCGAGCGACGGGCAGGCGAACGCGGAAGATCGTGCCGGGCGTCCCTCGCACGTACGACACCATGCCGCCGTGATCGCCGACGATTTTCGCCACGAGGGAGAGGCCGAGCCCCGTGCCCTTGGGCTTGCTCGAGACGAAGGGCTCGAAGAGGTGCTCGACCATGTCCTCGCGCACGCCCGCCCCGTTGTCACGCACCTCGACGGAGATCGGCAGCTCGAGGCGCTCATTGCTGTAGGGCACGCTCATGCGCAGTCCGTGCTGATATTGTGTCGCCAACACGATCTGGCCGGTCCCGGGCGGAGCGGCCTCGGCAGCGTTCTTGACGAGGTTGAGGAAAGCCTGGATGAGGCGGTCACGATCGCCCTCGATCTCCGGGAGCGACGGGTCATAGAGCTCCTGAATGCGATGATGCCGAGCAAAGCCGTTCTCGGCGAGGCGCCTGACATGCTCCAGCACCTGGTGGATGTTCACCCGCTCACGGGTCTGGGCAGCACCGTCGGAGAACTCCTCCATCCGGTCCACGAGATTGCAGATGCGGTCCGCCTCATCGCAGATGAGCTTGATGAGCGCCCTGTCGTCATCCTCGGAGACGAACGGCTCGAGGAGCTGGGCAGCGCCACGGATGCCGGAGAGCGGGTTCTTCACCTCGTGCGCGAGGGTCGCGGCCAGCCCCGCCACCGATCGTCCGGAACCCCGGTTGGCGAGGTGCTGGTCGAGACGACGTGCGACGGAGCAGGGATGAAGCACGACCAGAATATACCCCGGAAGCTCGTGGATCGCCGTGAGATGGCTGTCGACGCTCATCACCTCCCCACGGGCCAGGGCGAGTTCCAGCGCGTAGTCGGAGATGGAGCTACCCGACGCCTGCACCTGCCGTGCCAGATCGAGAATCGGCGCATAGGGCGCCACGAAGTCCGTGAGCGGGCGGCCTCTGAGGGTGTTCCAGCTGGCGGAGAAGAGCTGCTCCGTCGCCGGGTTGGCCGAGCAGAATCGAAGCTCGGCATCGAGCGCGAACATGGCGCTCGGCATGTTACCCAGCAGAACCTCGGCCGGGACCGACGGATGCGCCGGGCGTCGCCGCATGGAGCGCGACGCCGGCTGAAAGCGGCTGGCCGTCATGCCTATTTCCTGTGCAGCAAGCTGAGGATGCCTAACATTCGGGCAGAGCATAGAGGCGGCATGGCAGTTGAACAAGAGCGGCAAGGCCGCGAGCAGGTCTGCAGCTAATGCGATGCACCGCGCTGATCGTGGCTGGTGGCCGCGGCGAGCGGCTCGGGGGCGCCCTGCCGAAGCAGTATCAGCTGCTGGCCGGTCGGCCCGTCCTGCGCCACGCGATCAAGGCCTTCCTCGCTCACCCTGGCATTCACACCGTCCGCGTGGTCATCGACCCCGAGCATCGAGGCCACTACGAGCGCGCGACGGCCGGGCTCGGGCTGGAAGAGCCCATAAGCGGCGGGCGGACGCGCCAGGAGTCGGTGCGCCTGGGGCTCGAGGCGCTCGCGGCCGCCGCCTCGCCTCCTGATCTCGTGCTGATCCATGACGGGGCCCGCCCTCTCGTCAGCGGGGCGCTGATCGACAGGGTGATCGGGATGCTCGCCGATGCGCCCGCCGTGCTCCCGGCCGTGGCCGTCGTCGATTCGCTGCGCCGGCTCGTCGACGGCCGGCTCGTGGGCGAGGTAGACCGTGCCGGCATCGCGCGGGCGCAGACCCCGCAGGGCTTCGCCTTCCGGCCGATTCTCGAGGCGCACAGGCGGCTCCGGGACGAGGCCTTCACCGACGATGCGGCGATGGCGCGTGCCGCCGGGCTCGAGGTTGCCGCCGTCGCGGGAGAGGAGACGAACCTGAAGATCACGCTACCGGAGGATCTCGAGACGGCCACGCGTCATCTGGACCAAGGCCGGCGAACCCGTGTCGGCATGGGCTTCGATGTCCACGCGTTCGCGGAAGGCCGGCGCCTCGTCCTGGGTGGCCTCGAGATCCCCTTCGAGCGGGGCCTCGCCGGCCACTCGGATGCCGACGTCCTGCTCCACGCCCTCACCGACGCGTTGCTGGGCGCCATCGGCGCCGGCGACATCGGGGTGCACTTCCCACCGAGCGATGCGCGCTGGAAAGACGTCGATTCGGGTGTTTTCCTGGAGCATGCGGCCCATCTCGTGGAGGAGGCCGGCGGCGTCATCGAGCATGTGGACGCGACGCTGATCTGCGAGCGCCCGAAGCTCGGTCCCCATCGCGAGGCAATGCGCGCGCGGATCGCATTCCTGCTAGGCATCGTGCCCGAGAACGTCAGCCTCAAGGCCACGACGACCGAGGGCCTCGGGTTCACCGGTCGTGGCGAGGGCATCGCCGCCCAAGCCGTGGCGACAGTCAGCATCGAGGGGTAGCCCCATGTTCCCACCCGAGTGCCTTGCCGCTGCCCGAGAGCTGCTCGATGCCTGCCGTGCCGGAGGTCTGCACCTCGCAACCGCCGAATCCTGCACCGGTGGCCTCATCGCCGGCTGCCTCACCGAGCTTGCGGGCTCCTCGGACGTCGTCGACCGCGGCTATGTGGTCTACGCCAACGCCGCCAAGGAAGCGCTTTTGGGCGTGCGCCCCACCACCCTCGCCCAGCATGGTGCCGTGAGCGAGCTCACCGCGCGCGAGATGGCCGAGGGCGCCCTGCGCGACAGGGGGATCGGGCTTGCCGTTGCCGTTACCGGCGTCGCCGGGCCGGGTGGCGGAACGGCCTCGAAGCCCGTAGGGCTCGTCCATGTGGCGGTGGCCCGCGCCGGCGGCGCCACCCTGCATGAGCGCCATCTCTTCGCGGGGGACAGGTCAGCGGTGCGTCTGGCCACCGTGGAGGCAGCCTTGCGCCTTGCCCTCCAGGCGATCGCGACGAGGCCGTCGACGGCCTGACCCGTGGCGGTCAGCTCAGGACAGGATGCGCGCTGCCCTCGTCGGGAAGCCCATGGTCGCCGTAGAGCTGGCGCGCCCGGACCTCGAAGGCGCCCACCATCCTGCTGACCGCCTCGTTGAAGAGAAGGCCGATCAGGTTCTGGAGGATGCGGGAGCGAAACTCGAAATCAACGTAGAAATCGACGACGCAGCCGCCATCGTCGGCCGGCTCGAAGCCCCAGTGGTTGTTCAGGTAGCGGAACGGGCCGTTGATGTACTGAACGTGCACGGCGCTCTTCGGATCGAGGATGACCTTCGAGCTGAAGCGCTCGCGGAACACCTTGAAGGCCACGACGAGGTCCGCATAGAACACGCCCTCCTCGCGCCTGGTGATCCGCGCCGCCTTGCACCAGGGAAGGAACTCCGGATAGCGCTCGACGCCCGCGACCAGCTCATAGAGCTGATCGGGACGGTAGGGCAGATGGCGTTTCTCGGCGTGTGTGGGCATGAGTTGACAGGACCGGATCAGCCGGTCCCCAGTCCCTTCTGAGCCAGATCGGAATTACGCGCCTCGCGGAGCCGGTCGAAGTCCGCCCCCGCATGGTAGGAGGATCGGGTGAGCGGCGAGGCCGCGACCATGTGGAAGCCCTTGGCCCGCGCCATGCGCGCATAGGCCTCGAACTCGTCCGGGTGGACGAACCGCTCGACCGGATGATGGCGGGGCGTCGGCTGCAGATACTGGCCGACGGTCAGGAAATCGACATCCGCCGAGCGCATGTCGTCCATGACCTGAAAGACCTCACGCTTCTCCTCGCCCAGCCCCACCATGATGCCGGACTTGGTGAAGAGGGAGGGATCGAGCTCCTTGACCTGTTGCAGCAGCCTCAGGCTGTGGAAGTAGCGGGCACCGGGCCTGACCGTGCGGTAGAGCCGAGGCACGGTCTCCAGATTGTGGTTGTAGACGTCAGGGCGGGCCTCGACGATCCGCTCGACCGCGCCGGGCTTGCGCAGGAAGTCGGGCGTGAGGATCTCGATCGTGGCTGTGGGCGCCGCCTCGCGGATCGCCCGGATGCTGCGCACGAACTGGGTCGCACCGCCGTCCGGCAGGTCGTCCCGGTCGACCGAGGTGATGACGACATGGGCCAGCCCAAGCTCGGCCACGGTATCCGCCAGCCTTGCCGGCTCCTGCGGATCGACCATCTGCGGCATGCCGGTCTTGATGTTGCAGAAGGCGCAGGCACGGGTGCAGGTATCGCCCAGGATCATCACCGTGGCGTGCTTCTGCTGCCAGCACTCGCCGATGTTCGGGCAGGCAGCCTCCTCGCAGACGGTGTGGAGGCGCTTCTCCCGGACCACCCGACGCGTGGCGTGATAGGCCTCGGAGGTCGGCGCCTTGACGCGGATCCAGGACGGCTTGCGCTGGCGCTGGGACGGCGTGATCGTTAGCGTCGCCATGATCCCTCAGAAGTGGATAGCCCGACCGTACGCGTCAAGCACGGCCTCGTGCATCATCTCGGAGAGCGTCGGATGCGGGAAGATCGTATGCATCAGATCCTCCTCCGTCGCCTCCATCGTTCGCGCGATCGTATAGCCCTGGATGAGCTCCGTGACCTCGGCGCCGCACATGTGGGCACCCAGAAGCTCGCCGGTCTTGGCGTCGAACACCGTCTTCACCATGCCCTCGGGCTCGCCCAGCGCGATGGCCTTGCCGTTGCCGATGAACGGGAAGTGGCCGACCTTGACCTCGTGGCCCTTGGCCTTGGCCGCTGCCTCGGTGAGGCCCACGCTCGCCACCTGGGGCGTGCAGTAGGTGCAGCCCGGCACCTTGGTGACGTCGAGCGGGTGCGTGCCTTCCAGACCGGCGATCCTCTCGACGCAGAGCACGCCCTCGTGGCTGGCCTTGTGGGCGAGCCAGGGCGGCCCCACGAGATCGCCGATCGCATAGACGCCGGGCTCGCCGGTGCGGCACCAGGCGTCGACGACGACGTGGGTCCGGTCGACCTTCACGCCGGTGCCCTCGAGCCCGAGATTCTCGACATTGCCGACGATGCCGATCGCCGAGATGACGCGGTCGACCGTGATCTCCTCGGACTTGCCACCGGCCTCGATCGTGGCGGTGACACTGGACCCGCTCTTTTTCGCACCCTTCACGGTGGCGCCCGTGTGGATCTTGATGCCACGCTTCTCGAGCTGCTTGCGTGCGAAGGCCGAGATCTCCTCGTCCTCGACGGGAAGGATGCGCTCCAGCATCTCGACGACCGTGACCTCGGCCCCCAACGAGCGGAAGAAGCTCGCGAACTCGATGCCGATGGCGCCCGAGCCCACCACGAGGAGCGACTTCGGCATCGTCTCCGGGACCATCGCCTCCTTGTAGGTCCAGATGAGCTTGCCATCGGCCTCGAGGCCGGGAAGCTGCCTGGCCCTGGCGCCGGTCGCCAGCACGATGTGGGGCGCCTTCACCGTGTCCTCACCGCCGGCCTTGAGCTTGACGGCCAGCGTCTGCTTGCCGGCGAGACGCGCCTCGCCGTCGATCACCGTCACCTTGTTCTTCTTGAGGAGATGGCCGACGCCGCGCGATAGCTGGGCTGCGACCTGCCGCGACCGCTTGACGACGGCCGAGAGGTCGAAGCGCGGGTTGTCGGCCTCGAAGCCGAACTGCTTCAGGTGATGCATGAGATCGAAGATCTCGGCCGAGCGCAGGAGCGCCTTGGTCGGGATGCAGCCCCAGTTGAGGCAGATGCCGCCCAGATGCTCGCGCTCGATGAGCGCCGTCTTCATGCCCAGCTGTGCTGCCCGGATGGCCGCCACATAGCCGCCCGGGCCGCCGCCGACGACCACGAGATCGAATGATTGTGGCATCGTTGTCCTTCCCTATCGATGCGGCTCGATGCCGAGGTCGGCCGCGAGAGTAGGCCAATCGGTCCTGGTGAACGGGTTAAGCGCACGCATCCCGTCCACGGCGAAGCCGTCCTGCATGTCCTCGGTGAGCAGGATCGTGGCACCTCCCTTGCGCGACGCCTGCCAGATCACGGCGTCCCAGAACTGCAGCCGATAGCGCTCGGCGAAGCGGGCAGCCGCGACAATGATCTCACCATCGGTGGGTATTACGGTCACCGTTTCGCGATAGTCGTCCACTTGGCGGCAAGCCTCACCGTAGGCCTTCGGCAGTCGGCGCCGCACAACGGCCAGGACCTCGCCCAATGCCTGCGCCGCGATGACCGATCGTCCGACACAATGTCCAATGAGGCTTTCGGCAAGCATACCCTTAGCCGAAGCCGATTCGAGCTCAGCATAGAGAAGGATGTTCGAGTCGAATGCGATCAGGCTCACAGAGGCGCGTCACCATACTTGTCCTCTTCGGTGATCTCACCGATGCGAATGCCATAGTCCGGCTTCTCACGCAGCCTTTTCATCATCCGCTCATAGGCCGCCCGCCACACAGGATCCTGCATCCGGTCCTCGATCACCGGCCTGACCTCGGCGACCCGTCGGCCATTCTTGGTGATCACGACAATCTCGCCCTTCTCGACCTCCCCGATGAGCTTCGAGAAGTTCTGGTTGGCCTCACGCACCGTGCGAACCAGCATCGCTATGCACCCCATTCCTGTAGAACGTTGCAACATATGGCGTGCCGACAGCGGACGCAACGGTCCCCGCCGTGATCGAACCGCGGCAGCTAGAGCAAGCAGCGCCAGCGGGTCCTCGACCAGCTTCTTGAACTCCTGGAGGAACTCAGCGCCCAAAGCACCATCGACGGCACGATGGTCGACCGAGAGCGTGCAGGTCATCATGGTCCGCACGGCGACGGCACCGTCGCGGACCACGGGACGCTGCTCGCCGGCACCCACGGCCAGGATGCAGGACTGCGGCGGGTTGATCACCGCCATGAAGTCCTTGATCCCGAACATGCCGAGGTTGGAGATCGAGAAGCCGCCGCCCTGGAACTCCTCGGGCTTGAGCTTGCCGGCCTTGGCGCGGGTGGCCAGGTCCTTCATCTCCGAGGAGATCGTGGAGAGCCCCTTCTGGTCCGCGCGACGGATGATGGGGGTGATGAGCCCACCCTCGATCGCCACCGCGACCGAGACGTCGATGTCCTTGAAAAGATAGATCTTGTCGCCGCCCCAGGACGAGTTGCAGCCCGGCACCTTCCTGAGCGCCAACGCCGTCGCCTTGATGACGAAGTCGTTGACGGAGAGCTTGTAGTCGGCCCCGGGGCGGCCGTTGAGCTCCACCCGCATCGCCAGCAGCTTGTCGAGCTCGATGTCGATCGAGAGGTAGAAATGCGGGATCGTCTGCTTGGCCTCGAGCAGGCGGCGGGCGATCACCTTGCGCATGTTCGAGAGCGACACCTCCTCGTAGGCACCCGTCGGGGGTGCTGCAGGAGCCGCGACGGCAGGTCCTGCCGCTTGCGTCGGCGGGCCGGCGGGCGCCGCTGCGGGCGCCTCGGCCGCCGGGGCCTTGGGCGCGCCCATTGCCGCCTCGATGTCCGCCTTCACGATCCGGCCGTGCGGGCCCGACCCGCTGAGCTGGCCGAGATCGAGCCCCGCCTGCTCGGCCATCCGACGCGCGAGGGGGCTCGCGAACACACGCTCCTTGCCGTTGGCGGGCTGCGCCGGCGGAGGCGTCGGCGCCTCGCCACGGGTCGGCTCGGCCTTGCCCTCGCCTGCAGCCTCAGCTTTCTCGGGAGCAGGCGTCGGCGCGGGCTTGGCGGCGCCGTTCCCGCCGCTCGACTTCTCGAGGGCTCCCGCATCCTCGCCCTCCTCGAGGAGAAGCGCGATCGGCTCGTTGACCTTGACGCCCTCGGCACCCTCCTTGACGAGGATCTTGCCGAGCACGCCCTCGTCGACCGCCTCGACCTCCATCGTCGCCTTGTCGGTCTCGATCTCGGCGATCACGTCGCCGGCCTTGACCTCCTCGCCCTCCTTCTTGACCCACCGGGCGAGGTTGCCCTCGGTCATCGTCGGCGAAAGCGCCGGCATCAGGATCTTGATGGGCATTGCTGGTCTCCTCCCCCGATCCGGATCAGCGCCGGTAGCAGACGGCTTTGGCGGCCTCGACGATATCCTCGACCTGCGGCACCGCCATCCGCTCGAGATTGGCGGCATAGGGCATCGGCACGTCCTTGCCGGTCACGCGCGCGGCCGGCGCGTCGAGCCAGTCGAAGGCCTGCTCCATCATGAGGGCGCAGATCTCGGAGCCCATGCCGCTCTGCGGCCAGCCCTCCTCGACCGACACGATGCGATTGGTCTTCTTGACCGACGCGACGATGGTCTCGGTGTCGAGCGGGCGGATCGTGCGCAGATCGATGACCTCGGCCTCGATGCCTTCCTGGGCCAGCTTCTCCGCCGCCTCCAGGGCGCGGGCGACCATCAGCGAGTAGGCGGTGAGGGTGACGTGGCTACCCGCCCGCACGACCTTCGCCTTGCCGATCGGAACCAGGAAGTCGTCGAGCTTGGGGACCTCGAAGCTGTGCCCGTAGAGCACCTCGTTCTCGAGGAAGACAACGGGGTTGGGGTCACGGATGGCCGCCTTGAGGAGGCCCTTGGCGTCAGCGGCGCTGTAGGGTGCGACGACCTTGAGGCCCGGGCAGTGAGCATACCAGGGCGCGTATTCCTGGCTGTGCTGGGCCGCCACGCGAGCAGCAGCGCCGTTCGGCCCGCGGAAGACGATGGGGCAGCCCATCTGCCCACCGGCCATATAGAGCGTCTTGGCTGCCGAGTTGATGATGTGGTCGATCGCCTGCATGGCGAAGTTCCAGGTCATGAACTCGACGATCGGCCTGAGGCCCGCCATCGCGGCGCCGACGCCCAGGCCGGCAAAGCCGTACTCGGTGATGGGCGTGTCGACGATGCGCCGGTCGCCGAATTCCTCGAGCAGCCCCTGGCTGATCTTGTAGGCACCCTGATACTGCGCGACCTCCTCGCCCATCAGGAAGACGTCCGGGTCGCGGCGCATCTCCTCGGCCATGGCGTCGCGAAGCGCCTCGCGGACGGTCATCTTGACCATCTCGGTGCCCTCCGGCACCTCGGCCTCCGCGGGTGCGGGTGCCGCTGGAGCTGCGCTCGGCGCCGCTGCGGGCTTCTCGGGCGGCGGGCTTTCGGCCTTGCGAGGTGCGGGCTCGACTGCGGGCGACGGGGCGGCGTTCGCCAGATCGCCTTCATCCTCGCCATCACCCAGCAGCATGGCGATGGGCGTGTTGACCTTCACGCCCTCCGCACCCTCGGGCACGAGGATCTTGCCGAGGACGCCCTCGTCGACGGCCTCGACCTCCATCGTCGCCTTGTCGGTCTCGATCTCGGCGATCACGTCGCCGGCCTTGATGGTGTCACCCTCCTGTTTCACCCATTTCGCGAGGTTGCCCTCGGTCATGGTCGGTGACAGCGCCGGCATCAGGATCTCGGTGGGCATCGACGTCTTCCTCGATCATCTCGCTCGGGCCCTCGGCGCCCGCCTGGGGCTCCCGGGGCCGCGCGTCGCTCGTCCCGTCCTCAGGCCTCGACCAGCACGTCGGTCCAGAGCTCGGCCGCATCGGGCTCGGGGCTCTCCTGCGCGAACTGCGCTGCCGAGTTCACGATCGCACGCACCTCCTTGTCGATGTCCTTCAAGGCGCTTTCCGACGCCACATCGCCCTCGAGGATGGTCTTCTTGAGCTGCTCGATGGGGTCATGCCGCTCGCGCATCTCCTGGACCTCCTCCTTCGACCGGTACTTGCCCGGATCGGACATGGAGTGCCCGCGATAGCGGTAGGTCATGGCCTCGAGGATGTAGGGCCCGTCGCCGTTCCGCATATGCTCGACCGCCTTGCCGGCCTCCTCCTTGACGGCCAGGACGTCCATGCCGTCGACCTGCTCGCCGGGGATGCCGAAGGCGTGGCCGCGCTCGAAAAGGTTCTTGGTCGCGGTGGCGCGCGCCTGGGACGTGCCCATGCCGTAGCGATTGTTCTCGATCACGTAGAGCACCGGCAGCTTCCAGAGCGCTGCCATGTTGAAGCTCTCGTGGACCTGGCCCTGGTTCACCGCGCCGTCGCCCAGATAGCAGACGCAGATGCCGCCATCGTCCCGATATTTGTGCGCGAAGGCGAGGCCCGTGCCGAGAGGCACCTGGGCTCCCACGATGCCGTGGCCGCCGTAGAACTTCTTGTCCTTGGCGAACATGTGCATCGAGCCACCCTTGCCCTTCGAGTAGCCGTCGATGCGACCCGTGAGCTCGGCCATGACCCGCCTCGGATCCATGCCCTTGACGAGCATGTGGCCGTGATCGCGATAGCCGGTGATGACCGAGTCCTTGTCGGTGAGGTTGTGCTGCACGCCGACGGCAACCGCCTCCTGCCCGATATAGAGATGGCAGAAGCCCCCGATCAGCCCCATGCCGTAGAGCTGTCCCGCCTTCTCCTCGAAGCGGCGGATGACGAGCATCTCACGATAGAAGCCGAGGAGCTCCTCAGCCGAGGGCGCGGCCGACTTCTTCGCCGGGCCGGACTTGCCCGACCCA
Source organism: uncultured Alphaproteobacteria bacterium (assembly GCA_963735065.1). Classification (GTDB taxonomy): domain Bacteria; phylum Pseudomonadota; class Alphaproteobacteria; order Geminicoccales; family Geminicoccaceae; genus CAVTJL01. Next base: position 1,702,775 of record CAVTJL010000004.1, read on the forward strand.
CGGGTCGAGCGCTGGCGGGTGGCGGTGGTCATGGATCGATCGTCCTCCCGGTCAATCTCACCGGCTCGAGGTCAGCAATGCCGACCCCGGCCGCCAGACGGATCTTCGCGTCCCGAGACGAGCCCGCAGGGCCCATCGGTCGCCGGCGCGGCCATCTTCTACACGAACGCCCAGCGGGCCGGTAGGCACCATCCAGGACGGCCAGGGCTGCGCTCATCGACCGGCGTCGGGAGCGTTCTTCTCAAGGATGACCTTCTCGCCCTGACCGATATAGCCCAGCCGGCGCAGCTCGCTCTCGACCAGATCGGGATCGCTCTTGTCCGGCTGGAGGGCATCGACCTGCGCCTGCAGACCGTCGGTCTCTGTCCGGAGCAACGCGAGCTCGGTGCGGCTGCGCTGCAGCTCGCGGCTGACGTCCAGCCAAGCGAGAAGGCCCCGCTGGCCGTGCACGGCGTGGTAGCCGAAATAGGCCAGCATCAGGAAGGCGCCGAGGAGCACCCAGTTCTCGGTCAGCCAACGCTTGAGGGACCGCGGCATCATCGAGACGGGCTCAGCCGCGCGCCAGCGCGTCGCGGCCGGCGAAGCGGGCGGCCGAGCCCAGCTCCTCCTCGATGCGGAGAAGCTGGTTGTACTTGGCCATGCGGTCCGAGCGCGAGAGGGAGCCCGTCTTGATCTGGCCGCAGCCGGTGGCCACCGCGAGATCGGCGATGGTCGAGTCCTCGGTCTCGCCCGAGCGGTGCGAGATGATCGAGCGGTAGCCGAACCGGGCACCGAGGCTCACCGCGTCCAGCGTCTCGCTGAGCGAGCCGATCTGGTTCACCTTGATCAGGATGGCATTGGCGATGCCGCGGTCGATGCCTTCCTGGAGGATCTTGGGATTCGTGACGAAGAGATCGTCGCCCACGAGCTGGATCTTGCTGCCCATGGCGTCGGTCATGTGCTTCCAGCCGTCCCAGTCGCCCTCGGCCAAGCCATCCTCGATCGACACGATCGGGAAGCGGTCGCAGAGCCCTGCGTAGAAGCGGGTCATGCCCTCGGCATCGAGGCTCTTGCCCTCGCCCTTCATCTCGTAGCGGCCGTTCTCGAAGAACTCGCTCGCAGCCGGATCGAGGGCGAAAACGACATCATCGCCCACGCGGTAACCGGCGGCGGCCACCGCCTTCTCGAGGAAAGCGAGCGCTTCCTCGGCCCCGGCGAGGTCCGGCGCAAAGCCGCCCTCGTCGCCGACATTGGTGTTGTGGCCGGCGTCCTTGAGCGCCTTCTTGAGCGCGTGGAAGACCTCGGCGCCCATGCGCAGCGCCTCGGCGAAGGTGGGGGCACCCACCGGCATCACCATGAATTCCTGGATGTCGATCGGGTTGTCGGCGTGGGCACCGCCGTTGATGACGTTCATCATCGGCGTGGGCAGCAGCCGCGCCCCGACGCCACCCAGATACCGGTAGAGCGGCAGCTCGCACGCCGCGGCGGCGGCCTTGGCCACCGCCAGGCTGACGCCCAGGATGGCGTTCGCGCCGAGCCTGGATTTGGTGTCGGTGCCGTCGAGCTCGACCAGTGTCGCGTCGATGCTCCCCTGGTCGACCGCGTCCCGCCCCAGGAGGGCATCGGTGATCTCGCCGTTGACGGCCGCCACCGCCTTCAGGACGCCCTTGCCACCGAAGCGGCCCTTGTCGCCGTCGCGCCGCTCGATCGCCTCGCGCGTGCCGGTGGAGGCGCCGGAGGGCACGGCAGCACGGCCTGCAGCACCACAGGCGAGCTCGATGTCGACCTCCACCGTTGGATTGCCACGGCTGTCGAGGATCTCCCGACCCTGGATCGCGACGATCTCGGTATCACCCACCGCTCACCTCCCAACTTCGCCCTAGAGCTCGACGATCGATCGGCTCTTGGCCAGGGCATCAAAGGCCTTCAGATCGCTCAGCAGCTCGCGCATGCGCGCGAGCGGCACCATGTTCGGCCCGTCGCTGGGCGCCTGCTCGGGCGCCTCGTGCGTCTCGATGAAGACACCGGCCACGCCCACGGCCACCGCTGCCCGCGCCAGCACGGGCACGAACTCGCGCTGGCCGCCGCTGCGGCCGCCCAGACCACCCGGCTGCTGCACCGAATGGGTCGCATCGAAGACCACGGGCCAGCCCGTCGCGGCCAGATAGGCCAGAGCGCGCATGTCGGAGACCAGCGTGTTGTAGCCGAACGAGGCGCCGCGCTCGCACACGAGGACGCGCTCGGCGCCGAAGCTCTCGAGCTTGCCCGTCACCTGCGCCATGTCCCAGGGGGCGAGGAACTGCCCCTTCTTGATGTTGATCGCCCGCCCGGTCTCGGCCGCCGCGCGGAGCAGGTCGGTCTGACGGCAGAGGAAGGCCGGGATCTGGAGGACATCCACCGCCTCGGCGACGGGCGCGCACTGGCCGCTCTCGTGGACGTCCGTGAGCACCGGGCATCCGTGGCGCTCCCGAACCTCGGCCAGGATGCTGACACCTTCCGCCAGCCCGACACCCCGCGCGCTCGAGGCGCTCGTGCGGTTGGCCTTGTCGAACGAGCTCTTGAAGATGAGCGGGATGCCGAGCTCGCCCGTGATCTCGACCAGCGCTGCGGCCATCGTGAGCGCATGATCGCGGCTCTCGATCACGCAAGGCCCGGCGATCAGGGTGAGCGGCCTGTCCTGCGCCACAGCGAGGGGGCCGATCTGCACGGAGCGGCTCTCTTTGGCCATCGTCATACGAGCCTCGATTGATCAAGCGCCGCCCGGATGAAGGCAGCGAACAGCGGATGCGGCTGGAACGGCCGCGACTTGAGCTCGGGATGGAACTGGACGCCCATGAACCAAGGGTGCGAGGGCAGCTCGACGATCTCGGGCAGGCGCCCGTCCGGGGACATGCCGGAGAACCGCAGGCCCACCTCCTCGAGCACCGGGCGATAGTTGATGTTCACCTCGTAGCGGTGGCGGTGGCGCTCGCTGATCTGCGCCTCCGCGTACACCTCCTCCGCCAGGCTGCCGGGCTCGATCAGGCACGGATAGGCGCCGAGCCGCATGGTGCCGCCCTTGTCGACGTCCTCCTCCCGACGATGCACGACGCCCTCCTTGTCCCACTCCGTCAGAAGGCCGACCACCGGATCGGCGCAGGCCCCGAACTCGGTCGAGCTCGCACCGTTGATCCCGGCCAGATTGCGGGCGGCCTCGATGCAGGCGAGCTGCATGCCGAAGCAGATGCCGAGGAACGGCAGCTTGCGGTCCCGCGCATAGGTCACGGCCGCAATCTTGCCTTCCACGCCGCGCTCGCCGAACCCGCCGGGCACCAGCACCGCATTGACGCCCTGGACACGCGCCCAGGCGTCGCCGCGCTCGAACTCCTCGGCATCGATCCACTGCAGATTGACATGCACATTGTTGGCGATGCCGCCATGGACCAGCGCCTCGTTGAGGCTTTTGTAGGCGTCCGCAAGGCCGGTGTACTTGCCGATGATGGCGACGTTGACGGCACCTTCGGGCCGCTGGATCCGCGCCACGATCTGGCGCCAGGCGCTGAGGTCCGGCCAGCGATCGTGAGGCAGGTCGAGCGCCCGGAGCAGCTCGCTGTCCAGCCCCTCCTCGTGGTAGCGGACGGGCACCTCATAGATCGAGCTGCAGTCCAGCGCGGGGATCACCGCCTCGGCCCGCACGCTGCATTGCAACGCGATCTTGCGCCGCGCCTCTGCCGGGATCGGATGCTCCGAGCGGCAGAGCAGGATGTCGGGCTGGATGCCGATGCCGCGCAGCTCGGCCACCGAGTGCTGGGTCGGCTTGGTCTTCAGCTCCTTGGCCGAGGCGATGAACGGAACCAGGGTGACGTGCATATAGGCGCAATGCCCGCGCGGCAGCTCGTTGCCGAGCTGGCGGATCGCCTCGAGGAACGGCAGCCCCTCGATGTCGCCGACCGTGCCGCCGATCTCGCACAGCACGATGTCGGCATCGGCGGTGTCGTTCAGCACGAACTCCTTGATGGCGTTCGTGACGTGAGGGATCACCTGCACCGTGCCGCCGAGATAGTCGCCGCGACGCTCACGGGTCAGCACGGTCCAGTAGATCCGGCCCGCCGAGACGCTGTCCGTGACGCGCGCAGGCACGCCCGTGAAGCGCTCATAGTGGCCGAGATCGAGGTCCGTCTCGGCACCGTCGTCGGTGACGAAGACCTCGCCATGCTGATAGGGCGACATCGTCCCCGGATCGACGTTGAGATAGGGGTCGAGCTTCCGGAGACGGACCCGGTAGCCGCGGAGCTGAAGCAGCGAGCCTAGTGCCGCAGCCGCAAGCCCCTTGCCGAGGGACGAGACGACGCCGCCGGTAATGAACACGTAGCGAGGCATCAGCTCTGACTATCCATCGCGGCCGCAGCAAGGGCAATACCACGCCACGTGATATCACTTACTTCCGCGAGCCGTCCCTGTCACTGCGCAACCGGCGCGCTCGGCCCTGTCGGCGCCTCCGGCACGGCCGGCTTCGCTGGCGCGGCCGGTTGGCCAGACGTGCCGGGTTGGGCTGGCGCGGCCGGCGCGCTGGAGGTGGCCGCAGGCGGCTGAGAAGGAAGATCGAGGATCGAGGGGGCGCGCTCGGAGCGGCCTGCCAGGAGCGCCAGCGCCAAGCTGGTCCCGAGGAAGCAGGCAGCCAGGATGGCCGTGGTCCGGGTAAGCAGGTTGGCGGTGCCGCGGCCCGTCATCAGGCCCCCGAACGTGCCGCCGCCGAGCCCGCCGAGCGCCCCGCCCTCGCTCCGCTGCACGAGGATCACGCCAACAAGCGCCGCCGCGATCAGCACGTGAATCACCAGAACTACCGTCGTCATCATCGTGTCCGATAGGATGGCAGGAAACGCGCCGCGGCCGACGCCAGGCGACAGCTCACGTGCCGCCACCCGCCTGATAGATGCTCCAGAACGCTGCGACGTCCAGGGAGGCCCCGCCCACGAGGGCTCCGGCCACCGAATCCAGCGCCATTATGTCGACGGCATTGTCGGGCTTGACCGATCCGCCATAAAGCACCGGCGGCCGAAGGCCACGGCTTGCCAGCTCGCTGTCGATGAACTGGTGCGTGGCCGCGATGTCGGCGGTGGTAGGGGTCCGTCCCGTGCCGATCGCCCAAACGGGCTCGTAGGCAACCACCAGCCGCTCCGCATCAACCTGATCCGGCAGGCACTCCCGGAGCTGGCGTCGCAGCACCTCGTCGCGTCGACCCGCCTGCCACTCCTCCTCGGTCTCACCGATGCAGAGGACGGTCACGAGGCCGTCGGCCTGTGCGACGGTGAGCTTGGCACGAATGCGCGCATCGCTCTCACCCAAGCCGTGCCGCCGCTCGGAGTGGCCGAGGATGACCGCCGTGGCGCCTGCATCACGCACCATCGCGGCGCTGATCTCGCCCGTGAAGGCCCCCGACGCCCGCTCGTGACAGTCCTGGGCCCCTACAACGATGCCCGTGCCGGCCAAGCGGGTCGCGACATCGCGGAGAATCGTGAATGGAGGAAAGACGCCGAGCGTGCCGGACAGCCGATGCGTCCGCTCGGCGAGCCCGCCCGCCAACGCCAGCCCTTCCGAGCGGAGACCGTTCATCTTCCAATTGCCGAACACAATCGGCCGCGCCAAAGGCATGACTTGATTCCAGCACCCTCTTGCCGGCCGGCTAGCTAGCATAGGCCGTGGGGGCTTTCCAGGCCCGCAGCCGCCCCGTTTGGCGGTTGCGGCCCACTGCCACGCCACCTATGGTCTCCGCCGCTTTTGCCCCGAGGGCCTTGTGCGGGGCGCCAATCGGATCCGATCGATGCTCGATGCAATGCGCCAGCGCGCCACCAGCTGGGTGGTGCGCCTCCTGCTGATACTCCTGTGCATCAGCTTCGGCATCTGGGGTATCGGCGACATCTTCCGCGCGCCTCGGGAAACGGGGCCGATCGCCCAGGTCGACGGGCTCCCCATCGACGGGGCCGATCTCAGCCGTCAGGCCAACAACAGCTTCGATCGCCTGTCGCAGCAGCTCCAAGGCAAGATCCAGCGCTCGCCCGGCATCATGGAGGGTCTGGTTCGCCAGGCGCTGCAGCAGAGCATCGCCGGCCGGCTGATCGATGCGCATATCCGCGCTCTCGGCCTCTCGGTCGCCGACACCACGCTCGCCCAGACCATCCGCGACCAGCCGGCCTTCCAGACGGCAGGAAAGTTCGATCGCTCACGGTTCGATTATTTTCTCCAATCGAGCGGCATCAGCGAGGAGGCCTTCCTGAGCCAGCTTCGAGGCGACGTGCTGCGCTCCCAGCTGGTCGACGCCATCACAGGCCCGGCAGCCGGCTCGGCCGCCTTGGCCCGCGCGGTGGCGGCATGGCAAGACGAGCAGCGTCGAGGCCAAGCCCTCGTCGTCGAGGCTGCATCGATGCAGACGACCGAGCCGACCGAGAAGGATCTGCAGACCTACCTCGATGCCCACGCCGACAGCTACAAGGCACCAGAGCGCAGGAGCGCCGACATCCTCATCCTCTCAGCGGCCGATCTCGCAGGCGAGATCCATGTGAGCGAGGAGGAGATCAAGAAGGCGTACGACGAGGACAAGGGGCACTACACGACGCCGGAGAGACGCTGGCTTCTCCAGCTGCTCGCACCGGACAAGCCGACGATCGAGGAAGCCGCCAAGAAGGTTGCCGCCGGCGAAAGCTTCGCCAAGGTCGCCGACGAGCTGGGGGCCAAGGTCTCGACGACGAGCGTGGGACCGGTCACGTCAGGCCAGCTGCCTGATCCTCTGGACAAGGCGGCCTTTGCCCTGAAGCAGGACGAGGTCTCCCAGCCGCTCCAGACGAGCTTCGGCTGGCATCTTCTGCGGCTCGTCAAGTCCGAGCCCAAGCATGAGCAGCCGCTCTCCGAGGTCCAGGACCAGATCCGCAAGGAGATCGCGCTCCGCAAGGCGGAGGACGAGCTGCCGACCATGGCGAACACGGTCGACGACGCTGTCGCCGGTGGCGCCACCCTGGCCGAGGCAGCCGACAAGGTCGGCGTCCAGCTCCACAAGCTGCCTCCCATCGATCGGGCCGGCGACACCAAGGACGGCAAGCCGCCGGCCGGTGTCGAGCTGACGAGCGAGATGCTGGACGAGATCTTCAGCGCCGCGAAGGACGACACCTCGCTGCTGATCCACGGCAAGGACAACAGCTACTTCATCTTCCATCTGAACGAGATCCAGCCCGCGAGCACCCGACCGCTGGCCGAGGTCAAGGACAGCGTCACCAAGGCCTGGCAACAAGAGCAGCAGCAGAAGGAAGCGACCAAGCAGGCCGAGACGCTGCTCAAGGATGCGGAGGGCGGCGCTGCGCTCGACGCGCTCGCCAAGGCCGCTCCGGACCGCAAGCTGGTCGCGATCCCGCCGCTCAAGCGAAGCGATCCGGGCTCGGCCCAGGGCCTGAGCCCCGATGCCGTGCAGGCCCTCTTCGCAACGCCCGTCGGCAAGGTCGCGGACAAGGTCGTGGCGGTGCCCGACGGAGCCGCCATCATTGCGACCGAGGCGATCATACCCTCCGATCCCAAGGCCGACGTGACGGCGTTGACAACTGCGCTCGGCAACGAGCTGCAGGGCGAGATCCTCAGCAGCTACGAGGATGCGCTCCGCGAGCGCTATACGGTCGAGATCAATCAGGCCGCTCTCGACCAACTGATCCAATCGATGGCGCAATGAGCATGCAGACCCAGCCCGATCGCGCAGCCTTCAAAGCAGCCTACGAGGCCGGCCGGCCGCAGGTGGTCTGGACGTCGCTCATCGCGGATCTCGAGACCCCGGTCTCGGCCATGCTGAAGCTTGCCGAGGGAAAGCCCTACAGCTTCCTCCTGGAGAGCGTCGAGGGCGGCGCCGCGCGTGGCCGCTACTCGATCATCGGCCTCAGGCCTGACGTGGTATGGCGCTGCTTCGGCGACCGCGCTGAGATCAATCGCCGCGTGCGGGCCGATCGAGCCGCCTTCGAGCCGACCGGAGAGCCCGGGCTGGAGAGCCTGAGGGCGCTCATCCGCGAGAGCCGCATCGACCTGCCGCCCGACCTGCCGCCCATGGCCGCCGGCCTCTTCGGGCATATGGGCTACGACATGGTCCGCCTGATGGAACGCCTGCCGGCCAAGAACGTCGACCGGCTGGCCTTGCCCGACGCGGTCTATCTCAGACCCACGCTGACGGCGATTTTCGACAACATCGCCGACCGCGTCACCATCGTGACCCCGGTCTATCCATCGCCGGAGATCAGCGCCGACCAAGCCTTCGATGCCGCGCTGGAGCGTCTCGCCGACACCGTCAGCGACTTCGAGCGCGGCATAGGTCACGCAGCGCCCCGGACTGCCGGGAAGGGCATCGAGCCGCGATCCAACGTCACCCGCGAGACCTATCACGACATGGTCCGGCGGGCGAAAGAGTACATCGCGGCCGGCGACATCTTCCAGGTCGTGCCCTCGCAGCGCTTCGAGGTTCCATTCGACCTGCCGCCTTTCGCCCTTTATCGGGCGCTGCGCCGCCTCAACCCGTCGCCCTTCCTCTTCTTCGTGCAGCTGGACGGCTACGCGCTCGTCGGCTCGAGCCCGGAGATCCTCGTCCGGCTCCGCGATGGCATGGTCACCATTCGACCTGTCGCAGGGACGCGGCCACGCGGCGCGACCCGGGCGGAGGACGAGGCGCTTGCGGCGGAGATGCTGGCGGATCCGAAGGAGCTGGCCGAGCACTTGATGCTGCTTGATCTGGGCCGCAACGACGTCGGCCGGGTGGCCGAGATCGGGTCGGTCAAGGTGACCGAGAAGATGGTGGTCGAGCGCTACAGCCACGTGATGCACATCGTCTCGAATGTCGAAGGGCGCATCAGGCCCGAGCACGATGCCCTGGACGCCCTCGTGGCCGGCTTTCCGGCCGGGACGGTCAGCGGCGCGCCAAAGGTCAGGGCGATGGAGATCATCGAGGAGCTGGAGCCGGAGCGCCGGGGCTTTTATGCCGGCACGGTCGGCTATTTCGGCGCCGATGGCAGCATGGACACCTGCATCGCGCTCCGCACGGCCCTCGTGCGGGACGGCAAGATCTATCTCCAGGCGGGTGGTGGTGTCGTCGCCGACAGCGATCCCGAGGCCGAGTATCAGGAAACCCTGAACAAGGCGAAGGCACTGGTGAGGGCGGCGGAGGAAGCGGTCCGGTTCGCCAGCCGCAGCTGACGGCCCGGCCCCAGCCGGCAGCTCAGGTCGGGCGCGCGCGGGCCGGGGACGGCGGCCCGGCAACAGGGATGATGCACGCCGCCGAAAGGGCGCTGGTCGAGGTGCCGCAGCTGCGGATGGCGATGACGCTGCTGGCTGTCGCGAAGCGCAGCCCTCGTGCCCTGGCCTGCGGTATCCACCGGTCGAGGACGGCCAGCGTAGCCGGATAGGGATGACCTATCGCAATCGCTGTGCCTGAGGTGCGAGCGATGCGCTCGAGCTCGGCCAGCTGCCGGGCGATCGCCTCTTCCGACTGGTCGTCGTCGAGAAACACGTCCCGGGACGCTGCCGGAATGCCAGCGCTGCGCGCGGTGGCCGCGGCAACGGACCTAGCACTCGTTAGGCTGTCGATGAAGACCATCCCGCGGCCGGCCAGATCGGCCATGACGCGCATCATCGCGTCGGGATCGGCGGTGAGCCGGCTGCCCATGTGGTTGTTGACGCCGACCGCGTCCGGGACGCGAGCCAGCGCCCACGCCACGCGCCGCCTCATCTCCTCGGGGCTGAGGCCCTCGACCAGCGCGTTCGGACCGGCATCCTCAGCGCCCAGGGCCTGCATCGGCAGATGCAAGAACACCTCATCGCCGGCCGCATGCGCCGCTCTGCCCAACGCGCCGAGCTTGTGGCCGTAGGGCAGGAAGGACAGGGTCACCGGTGCGGGCAGTCGGAGCGCCTGCTCCGTCGCCGGCACGTTGACCCCCAGATCGTCGATGATGATCGCAACGACGGGAAGCGGCGCTCCCGGCGGATGCGGCGCTGGCGCCGGGGAGGCGAGCGCGGCACGACCGGCCGGCCTTGGCGCCGGGCTCTCCGGCATGACGTCAGGTGCGGCAGGCGGCGGCGACGGACCCATCACGGGAGCACGGGCCGACGCCGAAGGCTCCTCGCGCGGCGCTGATGATCCCGTAGCCGAGGGTGCCACGGCCGCCACGACGCTGGCAGGGCCGCTGTCGTCCTGGATCGTGGGCGCGCTCTCGATCGCGGCCGTCGGCACCTTGGACGACTGGGTCGACGCCACGGCCTCGGGGGCGAGCGGCTCGAGGGTGGCAGGAGCCGACGCTGACGAGGGCCGTTGGACAGCGCGATGCGCCCATTGCGGCTTCGCGAGCGGAGGCCAGTCCAAAACCACCGAGAGAACGAGCAGGGTCAAAACCGTGAGGCTGGCGCCACGGAGGCCGATGGGCGAGCGACCATCCTCCACCGCGCGGACCACGCCTCTCAGCCAGTCGCGCATCATCGGGCGACCGACCTTCGCGATCGCGGCATCCTTGTTTGCTCCTCCTTCCGCCGACCGGGCTGCCGACGCTTGACGGGCCAGCCGATGCAGCGTTTCCTACATTACCATTTTACCACGGCTAACGGCTACCGACCCGCCATGCTCCTCCTGATCGACAACTACGACAGCTTCACCTGGAACCTTTTTCACTATCTGGGCGAGCTTGGCGCCAGGACCGATGTCGTGCGGAACGATGCGATCGACGTCGATGCGGCGCTCGCACGCCGGCCCGAGGCGATCGTGCTCTCGCCCGGTCCCTGCGACCCCGACCGTGCGGGCATCTGCCTCGATCTGATCCGGGCCGCTGCCGGCCACTGCCCCATCCTGGGCGTTTGCCTCGGCCATCAGGCCATCGCGCAGGCGTTCGGGGCGCGGATCGAGCGCGCTCCCGTGCCGATGCACGGCAAGGTCAGCCGTATCCATCACGACGGCACCGGCGTCTTCCGCGGCTTGTCGACCCCCATTGCCGCCACGCGCTACCACTCGCTGACGGTGGCGCCGGAAAGCATGCCCACGTCCTTGATCGTCAACGCGACCGCAGACGATGGCGTCATCATGGGCATACGCCACGCTTCCTTGCCTATCCACGGCGTGCAGTTTCACCCGGAAAGCATCGAGACAGTAGAAGGTCATGCCCTTCTGCGCAACTTTCTCGCGAATTGTCTCCTTGCGGCCGCAGCATGACCGCTGACCTCCAGCGGTTCAAGCAGCTCATAGCGATCGCTGCAGCGGGCCAGCCTCTGACCCTCGAGCAGGCGCGAGAGGCCTTCGGCATCATGATGGCCGGGGACGCCACGCCGGCGCAGATGGGCGGTTTCCTGATGGCGCTTCGCGTGCGGGGCGAGACGATCGAGGAGATCACCGCCGGCGCCATGGTGCTGCGCGAGCGCATGCAGCCGGTCCGGGCGCCTGCCGGAGCGATCGACACGTGCGGGACGGGCGGCGACGGAAGCGGGACCTACAACATATCGACAGCGTCGGCCCTGGTGGTGGCGGGTGCCGGCGTGCCCGTCGCGAAGCATGGCAACAGGGGGCTCTCCTCGCGCGCCGGCTCCTCCGATGTGCTGACCGCCTTGGGCGTCAATATCGAGGCCAGCGTTGAGCAGATCGAGGCATCGATCGTCGAGACCGGGATCGGCTTCATGATGGCGCCGCGCCATCACGGCGCCATGCGACACGTGGCCGGCCCCCGCGTCGAGCTCGGCACACGAACGATCTTCAATCTCCTGGGACCGCTCGCCAATCCGGCCGGCGTCAAGCGCCAGCTCATGGGTGTCTTCGCCGCCGAGTGGGTCGAGCCGCTGGCTCGTGTCCTGGGTCGCCTCGGGAGCGAGCGGGCGTGGGTTGTCCACGGCTCGGACGGCCTGGACGAGCTCACGACGACCGGACCGAGCCGGGTCGCCGAATGGAATGCCGGCGAGGTCCGCGTCTTCGAGGTCACTCCGGAGGATGCTGGTCTTCCCCGCGCCAGCCTGGACGATCTGCGGGGCGGTGACGCCGAGCACAATGCGGAGGCCATCCGTGCCGTTCTCGCGGGCGTCAGGGGACCCTGTCGCGACGCCGTCGTCCTGGCGGCTGCCGGCGCGCTCGTGGTAGCAGGCAAGGCTGGCGATCTTCGCTCAGGCGTGGCGATGGCCGCCGAAGCGATCGACAGCGGCCGCGCCGCCACGGCGCTCGAGCAGCTGGTGCGCATCAGCCATCGTTAGCCATCGTTGAGGGAGCTTCCCTTGTCGGACGTCCTCGGCCGGATCATCGACGTCAAGCGTCAGCACGTGGCGAGCCGCAAGTCGTCGCTACCGGAAGCGACCCTGGCTGCCCGCCTTGGTGACGCGCCCGCCCCCCGTGGCTTCGCCGGCCGTCTGATCGACGCCGACCAGGAAGGCAGGCTCGCGCTCATTGCCGAGATCAAGAAGGCCTCACCGAGCAAGGGGCTCATCCGTGCCGACTTCGACCCGCCGACCTTGGCGCGCGCCTACCGCGACGGTGGAGCCACCTGTCTCTCCGTCCTGACCGACGAGCCGTTCTTCCAGGGCGCCGACGCCTATCTCGAGGCGGCACGCGCCGCCGTTCCATTGCCGTGCCTCCGCAAGGATTTCACCATCGATCCCTATCAGGTGATCGAGGCGCGGCTGCTCGGCGCCGACTGCATCCTGCTCATCATGGCCGCGCTCGACGACACCCTGGCCCTGGATCTGGCGCAGACCGCGAGCGGACTCGGCCTCGATGTCCTGGTCGAGGTCCATGCCGCCGACGAGCTCGATCGCGCGCTTCGGCTGGAGACACGTCTCATCGGCATCAACAACCGCAACCTCAAGACGCTGAAGGTCGACCTGGCGACAACGGTCGAGCTGGCGCCGCGGATTCCTGCCGAGCGGCTGCTCGTCGCCGAGAGCGGGCTGTACACCCACGCCGATCTGCTCCGGATGCGGGAGGTGGGAGCGCGCGCCTTCCTCGTCGGCGAGTCGCTGATGCGCGAGGCGGACGTCACCGCAGCGACGCGCCGCCTCCTCGGTCTCGATGCGGCGGCCGCGCGTATGAGCGGCCTCTCGCATTTCGACGCCGCGGGCAACGCGGTCATGGTCGACGTCACCGCCAAGGACGTGACGGAGCGCACCGCCACGGCACGGGGCCGGGTCCTGGTGGCGCCGGAGACGGCCCAGCTGATCCGCGACCGAGGGTTCAAGAAGGGCGATGTCCTCAGCGTTGCCCAGCTTGCCGGCATCATGGGCGCCAAGAGGACGGCCGACCTCGTGCCGCTCTGCCATCCCCTGCCCCTCAGCTCGGTTCGGGTGGAGCTCGATCTGGCGGCGGCGGAGCCGGCCGTCGAGATCAGCGCCACCTGCCGGACGACCGGGCGGACCGGTGTCGAGATGGAGGCGCTCACGGCCGTCTCGGTCGCCGCGCTGACCGTCTACGACATGTGCAAGGCGGTCGACCGCCACATGCGGATCACCGACATCCGGCTGGTGCACAAGGCCGGCGGACGCTCGGGCGAGCTCAGGGCGAGCTGAGATGCTGTCGGTCGCCGAGGCACGCTCGCGCATCCTCGAGGGGATCAGGCCGTCGCCGGTCGAGTGGGTCATGCTCGGCGAGGGTCTCGATCGTGTCCTCGCCCATGACCTTCACGCGCGGCGAACCCAGCCGCCGTCTGCCGTCTCCGCCATGGATGGATACGCCGTGCGGGCGGCGGACACGGAAAGGGTGGGCGCCTGGCTCGAGCTGATCGGCGAGAGCAAGGCCGGAGGCGAGCCGCCACCCGCCCTCGGCCCGGGTCAGGCGGTGCGGATCTTCACGGGTGCTGCCATGCCGGCCGGTGCCGATGCGGTGGCGATCCAGGAGCTGGCGACCCGCGAGCCCGGCCGGGTCCATTTTGGCCGGAGCATCGCTGCCGGCACCTATGTCCGCCGGGCCGGCCTCGACTTCGAGGCGGGCTGGCGCGGGCTTGCGGCCGGAACGCTGCTCGACCCGCCTGCCCTCGGCCTGGCGGCGAGCATGGGCCACGCCTGGTTGCCGGTGCGCCGGCGGCCGCGCGTGGCCATCCTGGCTACCGGCGACGAGCTCTGCCGGCCGGGCGACAGCCCCGCGGCTCATCAGATCATCTCGAACAACAGCACCGTGCTCGGGCTCATGGTGCGGCGCTGGGGCGCGGAGCCGATCGACCTCGGCATAGCGTCGGACGACGCGCAGGCGCTCGGAGACATTCTCGCGGATGCGCGCGGTGCCGATCTGCTGCTGACGACAGGAGGAGCCTCCGTCGGCGAGTACGACCTCGTGCGCGCCGGCCTTGCGGCGAGCGGGCTGGAGCTGGGCTTCTGGAAGATCGCGATGCGGCCGGGCAAGCCGTTGATGTTCGGTCAGCTGCAGCATGCCTTGCCGTTCCTCGGGCTTCCCGGCAACCCCGTCTCGGCGGCCGTCTGCGCCATCGTCTTCGTGCGCGCGGCGCTCTGCCGGATGCTGGAACTCGATCCGGCACTACCGCTCGAGCGCGGTCGGATCACGGGCGAGCTGGCCGCCAACGACGAGCGCGAGGACTATCTGCGGACCCGCCTGGCCGGACAGGAGGATGGCGTTCCCCTCCTGGAGGTCGCACCGCGCCAGGACAGCTCCATGTTCGCAACGTTCGCGCAGGCGGATGCGCTGGTCATTCGGGCGCCGAAGGCGCCGCCAGCCGAGGCAGGGTCTCTCGTATCGTTCGTGCCGATCGATCGGGCTCTCCATCTTCCACGCCGCTGACGGCCGATCTCCGGTTGACCGGTCAGGAGAACTAAACTAGAACATTTGCAGAGCTTTTCGAACAAGACCGGCCCCGAAGGAGCGTCCGGCGTGCTCACGCAAAGACAGCTGCAACTCTTGCAGTTCATCAGTGACTTCTCACGAGAGCGTGGTGTCCCGCCCTCCTTCGAGGAAATGCGCCGGGCGTTGAAGCTCCGGTCCAAGTCGGGCATCCATCGGCTGATCTCGGGGCTGGAGGAGCGCGGCTACATTCGGCGGCTCGCCTATCGGGCTCGAGCTCTGGAGATCGTCCGGCTGCCCAGCGACCGGCTCGTCGTGCGCTCCGAGCCGGAGCCCCTGGGCGACGCACCGAACGTGGTGCGCGTCCCCTTCGGCCACACACGGCGGCAACCGGCTCTGACAGGCGTCAGCGGGAACGTTGATCTGCCGATCTATGGGCGCATCGCCGCGGGAACCCCAATCGAGGCCCTGAGCGACGCGGGGAGCTTCCTCGACGTGCCGACGATGATGGTCGGCGACGGCGAGCACTACGTGCTCCAGGTGGTGGGCGACTCGATGACGGACGCCGGCATCCACGACGGCGATTTCGTCATCATCCGTCGCTGCGACACCGCGGAGAACGGTGACGTCGTGGTGGCGCTCATCGACGAGCGCGAGGTCACCTTGAAGCGGCTCAGGCGTCGCGGCGCGTCGATCGCGCTCGAGGCTGCGAACGCCAGCTACGAGACCCGGATCTTCGGCCCCCAGCAGGTCAAGGTGCAGGGCCGACTGGTCGGCCTTCTGCGGCGCTATTGAGCCGGGCGGCGACCGGCAGGATGCGATCCGGCACGTCGGTGATGATGCCGGCGGCGCCGTTGGCCAGCAGGTCGGCCGCACGCCTCGGATCATTGACCGTATAGAGCAGCACTGGCACGCCGTGATCGATGACGGTGCGGAGCTTCTCCAGGCGGAGCGGCGTGTGCCACAGATGCAGGGTCGTGCAGTCGAGATCGCGGAGCGCTTCCGGCCAGTCGTCGGGCAAGAGCTCCGTCAAAAGCCCCAGCGGCAGATCCGGCGCAGCCGCTCGTGCGGCCCGCAGGGAGGATCTGGCGAAGCTGGAGACAAGGAGGGGCGGACCGTCCTCGGGCCAGAGCCGGGTAAGCGCCTCCGCCACCACCTGGCCCGTCTCGACCTCCCGTCCCGGGCACGGCTTGATCTCGACATTCGCGGCGACGCCGAGCTCGAGGAGCAGATCGATGGCCGCCTCGAGCGTGGGCACCTGCTCGCCCGCAAAGCTCCCGGGAAACCAGGCGCCGGCGTCGAGCTGGGCGATGCTCGCATAATCGAGCGTCGCGACGAGGCCGCTGCCGTTCGTCGTGCGCTTGAGCTTTGCGTCATGCATCAGGATGGGGACACCGTCGCGCGTGAGCTTCACGTCGAACTCCACCCAATCCGCGCCGAGCTCATGCGCGCGGCGGAGCGAGGCCAGCGTGTTCTCGGGAGCGTGCGCGGCAGCGCCACGATGTCCTACAACCGAAGTGAGACCAGGCACCCGGGGACGCTTGCCCCGTCGCCACGGCTCCCACCCGTGTCTTCTCATCCTCTGCTCCCTTCCGACGGTCATCGCCGGCTCCCGGCGCCGCCTTATCAAACAGGCGGGCGACGCTTAAGCTGCCGGTCCTGGTCTGGCAATGCCACGGATCGCCGGCACAGATCCGCGGCTGGGCGAGATGTAGTATCATGAGCCGCCGTTCGCCGGACCCGGATGCGGGGATGCAGCTGAGCGCCGCAGACACAATCTCAGGGCCCGTCGAGCGGGTCATCTTCCACAATCCAGAAACCGGCTACACCGTCGTGCGTTTGCGGGCGGAGAGCGGCGCAGGGCCGACGACAGTCGTGGGTATCCTGCCGGAGCTTCGCCCCGGCGAGATCCTTCGCGCTCAGGGCGCCTGGCGGGATGATCGAACCTGGGGGCGGCAGTTCGCCGCGGCTGCGGTCGATGTCCTCCCGCCGACCACGATCGAGGGCGTCGAGAGCTATCTCGCATCGGGTCTGGTCGAAGGGCTGGGCCAGGGGCTGGCCAGGCGCCTCGCCCGACAGTTCGGGACCGAGCTGACGCGGGTGATCGAGGCGGAGCCTCTGCGGCTCCGCGAGGTACCGGGGATCGGCACCAAGCTCGCCCAGCGGATCGTCGATGCCTGGCGAGCCGAGCGCGACGTGCGCGACATTCTTCTCTTCCTCCAGAGCCACGGCGTCGGCCTCGGCCGCGCCCGCCGCGTCCTCGCCGCCTACGGCAGCGGCGCGGTGGGACGTGTCACGGCCGATCCCTATGCCCTGGCACGCGATGTCCACGGTATCGGATTCCACACAGCCGACGCGCTGGCAACGCGGATCGGCATTCCGGCCGACGCGCCGATCCGCCTCGTCGCAGCGCTCGAGCACGGGGTGCGGGAGGCCGCGGATGAGGGCCACAGCGCCCTGCCGGCAGCCGCCGCCGTAGGTGCCGCCGCTCGCCTCCTCAATCTCGAGGAGGCGATGCTGCTGCCGGCGCTCGAGCGAGCCATCGAGGAGGGCGTGCTCGCCGAGACGGAGACCGAGACCGGCCCGCTGGTGCAGCTGCCTCAGCTTGCGGTCGCCGAGATGGCCATCGCCGAGGATGTCCGACGCCTCCTGGCCGGTCGCCCGGCATGGCCGCCGGTCGATCCCGAGACGGCCCTGGCACGGGCCGAGGAACGGCTGGGCGTGGCACTGGCAGCAAGCCAGATCGAGGCCGTGCTTCAAGCCCTGCGCAGCAAGCTCCTCATCATCACGGGCGGCCCGGGCACCGGCAAGACGACGTTGGTCCGCGCGATCCTGGCGGCGCTGCCCGAGGAAGGGCTCGCGGTCGCGCTGGCCGCCCCGACCGGCCGCGCTGCCAAGCGGCTGGCGGACAGCACGGGCGGCGACGCCCGCACCCTCCACAGACTGCTCGAGGCCGATCCGGCACGCGGCTTTCGGCGCGACCGCGAGCGGCAGCTGGAGGTCGATCTCGCCATCGTCGACGAGGTGTCGATGGTCGACCTCCTCCTCATGCAGGCGTTGCTCGCTGCCCTCCCCGACAGCGCAGCACTCGTGCTCGTCGGCGACGTGGATCAGCTTCCCTCGGTGGGCCCCGGCCTGGTTCTCGCCGATCTCATCGAGTCCGACGTGGTTCCGGTGGTCCGCCTGACCGAGATCTTCCGCCAGGCGGCGGAGAGCGCGATCGTCCGCAACGCGCACAGGATCAATCGGGGCGAATCCCCGCAGTTCGCTCACGATGGCGAAGGATCGGAGGATTTCTTTGGCGTCCGTGCCACGGCGCCCGAGGACGCCGTCGTCAAGGTGGTCGAGCTCGTCGCCGAGCGCATTCCGCAACGCTTTGGCCTCGACCCTGTGGCGGAGATCCAGGTGCTCTGCCCGACAAACCGGGGGCTCGTGGGCACCCGCGAGCTCAATCGGGCGCTGCAGGCCCGCCTCAACCCCGAACCGGGCGAGCAGGTCGAGCGCGGCGGGATCCGGTTCGGCGTCGGCGACAAGGTGATGCAGGTCGAGAACGACTATGACCGCGAGGTCTACAACGGCGATATCGGTCGCGTCGCGGCGGTCGACCCCTCGGCCCAGACCGTCCGCGTGACGATCGACGGACGGCCCATCGACTATGGCGGCGCCGACCTCGGCATGCTGTCGATGGCCTATGCCGTTACGGTTCACAAGGCGCAGGGCTCGGAGTATCCCGCCGTGGTGCTGGTGCTGCTCCGCCAGCACGGTCGGATGCTCCGCCGGCGCCTCCTCTATACGGCCATCTCGCGGGCGCGGCGTCTCGCGGTGATCGTCGCCGAGCCCGATGCCCTCGAGCGTGCCGTCCGTGACGTGGGCGAGCAAAGGCGGCTCACCCTTTTGAAGCAACGTCTCATCAGCTCAGGATAAACCCATGGAATCCAGCGATCTCGATGCCCGCCTCAACGCGGCCGTCGACGTCATTCGCGCTGCCGGCAGCCGGGCGCGAGACTTCTATCTCAGACGCGACGAGCTGAGCATCGAGCAGAAGGGCCTCCAGGATCTCGTCAGCACGGCCGATCGCGAGGTCGAGGCGCTGATCCGCGCCCAGCTGGGCCAAGCCTTTCCCGATGATGCCTTCCTGGGCGAGGAGGAGGGTGGCCGCGAGGCGCCGCAGCTCTGGGTGATCGACCCGATCGACGGCACCTCCAACTTCCTCCGCGGGATTCCCTATTGGTGCGTCGTCCTGGCCTTCGTCGTCGACGGCGTCACCGAGCTCGGTCTCACCTACGACGCGGTCCACGACGAGCTGTTCGTCGCCCGACGTGGCCAGGGGGCCAAGCGCGACGGCGCCCCGATCGCCATATCCGGGCGAACGTCACCGACCGAGGCCTGCTTCGCGCTCAGCTACAACTTCAAGACCCCGCCAGAGGCCTATGAGGAGCTGCTGGCCGGTATGCTGAGCCATCGGCTGGATCATCGCCGCATGGGCTCGTCGGCGCTGTCTCTCTGTCACGTGGCCGACGGCCGCCTCGACGGCCTCCTCTGCCTCAACTGCAACAGCTGGGACGTCCTGGCCGGCCTGATCCTGGTCGAGGAGGCGGGCGGCCTGGCCACGGTCTACCGCAAGGGACACACGCTTCTCGATCGCCGTGCGGTCGCGGCCACCACGCCCGGCTTGGCGGATGTGGTCACCTCGATCAGCAGCATTCCGCTCGGCGCATAAGGCACCCGCACGTCCGGCCCATAGGCCTGACCAGCACCCCCTACGCCAGATCGCTCAGTGCGCTGGGCCCGACCACAGGTCCCGGGCCTGGGCGATCCAGCGGGTGACCTCTTCCAACGTCGGCGACCGCCGTGCCAGCCTGCGCTCTCTGTTCTGGTCGGCCAGCCGACGATGGAGATCGTCCGGCTCCTGCATCGCGAGAACGGCCACCGTGCGGATGCCCAGATTCTCAAGCATCAGGCCGAACATCCAGCCGATGCCATTGACCCGCGCCATGTCGGCGCGATCGATGACCATCTGCAGCTCGTCGAGCTCGATGCCGCTCGCGCGGGCAAGCACTGCCTGCCTGTCGGGGCTGTCGGCAAGAGCAAGAAGCTGGCCGCAGGTGGTCACCCCATGCGCCTTGAGGCCAAGCTTCGAATGGCGAGGGATCCCCATCAGCTTGCCGATCGGAAGCGTGTGCGCGGGATCGTTTCGCTCCAGCTCAGCCCGTCCGGCTCGAAGCGCCTCCTCATCACCGCCGATGTGGGCCCGACCCTGCCTCTCGCCCGTACGGGCGACAGAATGCCGGTCGTCGGCACGGCGCGCTCCGGCCGATGCGCCGTCGCGGCCCGCCATTCGCGCTCCAACACTTCGCATCGTCACGCGTCCCTCATGGCAACACTCGCACCGAGCTCGCCGTCTCCTGGCGATCCCTCCACGCCGGCAACGCCGGCCAGCCATGCCAATCGTCCCGAACGACCCGTGGCGGATGCCCACAAGGACGGCGTTCGAGGAAAGGGCTTGCTCGACACGACCGGAAACCTCGCTCTGCTGACAGCGGGAGCTCTGCCGCGGCCCGTAGCATCGAAGGACATTCGATACGTCCTCGCGCCGCCAGCCGCTTAGCCAAGCAACATATTCTGCCCGAACACGGTTCCAACCAACTTATGCTAAGTAGGCAGGGCGTTCTCCATGATGAGGCGTATCCCGATACATCTCCAGCCGCTGAGAGTGGCTGGCCAAAAGGACGGGCCGTGAGCGGAGCGCTGTCGCGTCGTGGACGGCGCCCAGGCTCCAGCGGACTTCCTGGCCCACGCCAGGGCCGCGCAAGTGCCGCCGCCGCTAGCGCCCGCGACTACCCGAAGAGCGAAAGCCTATGGATGCCAAAAACGCGAAGGGTAGCTCAGTGCAGGCCAAATGGCTGAGAGCTGGGGACTTGAAACCGATATACGGCGCGCGCTCGCGGGGGCGTAGTGCGCACCCGTTGCGAAGCGCACAATTGCGGATCGATCCAGGCAAGACAAACCACCTGAGCATAGCGTGCCCAGGTGTCCCTCGTCACATCTCTTGATAGTGTCGGGACGACAGGCGTCCCTGGAAGCTGCCCGAAAACTTGATGCCGACGCGCGCGGACACCTCGTTCGGCGACCGCCCCGCTGCCGGACGCAGGTGAAGCCAGCGCAATAGACTACCGATCGAAGCTGCTCCGGTGGTCCCTTCGGCAACCGGCACCATGCGGGACGGTCAGCCGCGAAGCATCGCTCCTACCGCCTTCCCGGCGGCGGCAACGATCTGGGCCGCCGCCGCCTCGATCTCAGCCTCGCCCAGCGTCCGGTCGGGTGACTGGAGGCGAACGGCCACGGCCAGGGACCTCTTGCCTTCCGGCACGCCCCTGCCCTCGTAGACGTCGAAGAGCCGAGCACTACGGATCAGCTTCTTCTCCGCACCCCGAACGGCCTTCAAGAGATCCTCCGCAGGCACCTCGGCGTCGACCAGAAAGGCAAAGTCACGATCGACGGGCGGGTAGGGCAACGCCTCGAGCTGGGGCCGGGCACGCCCCGCTGCCCCCCGCGGCATTGGCAGGCCGTCGAGGTCCAGCTCGAAGGCGACGACCGGCACCTCGATCCCGAAGAGCTGAAGCACGCGGGGATGAAGCTCGCCGAAGGTGGCCAGCGTGGCGGATCCGAGCCGAAGGCGGCCGCCGCGGCCGGGGTGGTACCAGTCGGGCGGGTCCGTCGTCACGCGCGCGGCCTCGGCCTTCACGCTCGCAGCGGCAAGCGACGTCAGAGCGTCGGCTTTGGCATCCAATGCATCCACGGTGCGCTCGGGCTCGGCCCACTGTCGAGGAGCCGCAGCCCCGAAACGCACGCCCGCCAGCGCCCAGACCTGCTCCCCCGGCATCGCTCCCAGGTAGCGCGGCCCCAGCTCGAAGATCGCACCCTGACCGATGCTGCGAGACAGGTTGCGGGTGACGGCGGTGAGCAGGTTGGGGATCAGCGAAGGCCGCATCGCCGACAGCTCGGCATTGAGCGGATTGCGCATCAGGCACGGCTGCTCATGGCCGAAGTGCCGCGCGTGATCGGGCGGGATGAAGGACCAGGTGACGGCCTCGGCATAGCCGGCGGCGGCCACTGCCCGACGAACAATGGCGCGCCGGCGCTGCTCGGCGGTCAGAACGCCACGGTTCACCGAGGAGGCCCGGGCCACCGAGACGGGCGCGATCTTGTCGAAGCCGTGGAGCCTTGCCAGCTCCTCGACGATGCAGGCCTCGGTCGTGACGTCGTGACGCCAGGACGGCGGGACGACGGTCCAGCTCTGAGGGCCACCCGCGACGGCAAAGCCCAGCGCCGTGAGATGCTCGCGTATGACCGGCGGCTCCAGCTCGATGCCCGTCAGCCTTTGCAGCTGCGCCGTGCGAAACGCCATCGCCTCCCGGCGGGCCGGAACATTGCCCGCGACCACCGGCGCCGCCGCCTCGCCGCCGCAAAGCTCGAGGATGAGACGGGTGGCGTACTCGGTTGCCGAGAGCACCTGGTCCGGATCGAGGCCGCGCTCGAACCTCGTGCGCGCGTCGCTCTCGATGCCGAGACGCCGGCCGGTCGCCGCGGTGCGGATCGGATCGAACAAGGCCACCTCGAGGAGCACGTCGGTGGTGGCCTCGGTGACGCCCGTCGTCTCGCCGCCCATGATGCCGCCGAGGCTGACGGGCCCGTCGGCATCGGCGATGACCGTCATCGACGGATCGAGATCGTAGGTCTTGCCGTCGAGGGCGAGGAGCCGCTCGCCGGGTCGCGCGAAGCGCAGCCGGAGCCCGCCCTTCAGCTTGGCCGCATCGAAGACGTGGAGCGGCCGATTGATGTCGAGCATCACATAGTTGGTGAGGTCGACCAGCGCCGAGATCGAGCGGATACCCGCCGCCTCGAGCCGCCGCCGCAGCCACTCGGGGCTTGGCCCGTTGCGGACGCCTCGGATGAGCCTGCCGACGAAGAGGGGGCAGGCCCCGCTCTCGCCCTCGGGGAAGTCGAGGACAATGTCGGGGCCGGGGCCGCCATGCGAGGCTACCGGCGCGTAGTCGCGCGTGAGGAGGCGCCCCATGTCCGCCGCCGCGAGATCGCGGGCAATGCCAAGAAGCCCGAAGCAGTCGCTACGGTCCGGCGTCAGCTTGAGCTCGATGACCGGCCCTTCGAGCCGGAGCGCCTGCACGGCTGGCATGCCGACCTCGAGCCCGTCCGGTGGAAGGTCGATGATGCCGGCATGGTCCTCGCCGATGCCGAGCTCGCGCGCCGAGCACAGCATGCCCTGGCTCTCGACGCCCCGAATGGTGGCCCGCTTCAGGACGTCACCGGTGGCGGGAATGGTCGACCCCTCGGGCGCCACGATGCCCCAGAGGCCCGTCCGCGCATTGGGCGCGCCACAGACGATCTGTTTCGTGCCGTCCTTGGTCTCGACGGTGCAGACGCGCAGCCGCTCCGCATTCGGGTGCTGGTGCGCCTCGCGCACATAACCCACGGCGAAGGCGGCCAGCGCCGAGGTCGCATCCTCGATGCCCTCGACCTCGAGGCCCAGGGCCGTGAGCTTCTCCGCGATCGCCTCGGCCGAGCGGTCGGTCTCGAGATGCTCCTTGAGCCAGGGCAGCGGGACCTTCATCGGGACAGCCCCCCATAGGTCGTCGGCACGTCGAGCGGCAGGAAGCCGTAGTGCCAGAGCCAGCGGAGATCGGCCTCGAAGAAGGTGCGAAGATCCGGGATGCCGTATTTCAGCATGGCCACGCGATCGATGCCCATGCCGAAGGCGAAGCCCTGCCACTCGTCGGGATCGAGGCCCACCGCCCTCAGCACGTTGGGATGCACCATGCCGCAGCCCAGGATCTCGAGCCAATCGTCGCCCTCGCCGACAATGAGCTCGCTGCGCGTTCTCCTGCAGCCGATGTCCATCTCGGCCGAAGGCTCGGTGAAGGGGAAGTAGCTCGGGCGGAAGCGGACCGGGATCCCCTCCCGCTCGAAGAAGGCGCGCACGAAGTCGGTCAGGCAGCCCTTGAGATGGCCCATGTGCGAGTGCCGGTCGATCAGCAGCCCCTCGACCTGATGGAACATGGGCGTGTGGGTCATGTCCGAATCGCGCCGGTAGGTACGCCCGGGAACGATCACCCGGTGGGGCGGCGGACCTGCCAGCATCGTCCTGATCTGCACCGGGCTCGTGTGGGTGCGAAGAAGCAGGGGGCGCCCATCCTGCTCCGCCTCGAGGTAGAAGGTGTCGTGCATCTGGCGGGCGGGATGCTCGGGCGGAATGTTGAGCGATTCGAAATTGTGCCAGTCGTCCTCGATGTCCGGGCCTTCGGCCACCGAGAAGCCCATATCGGCGAAGATCGCCATGATCTCCTCCGTCACCTGGCTCACCGGGTGGATGCGACCCTCGAAACGCTCGCGGGCGGGAAGCGTGACATCGAGCCGCTCGGCGGCGAGCTTGGCCTCCAGGGCCACCTCGGCAAGAGCAGCCTTCCGCTGCTCGAGGAGCTCCTCGATGTCCCGCTTCAGAGCGTTGAAGGCCTGCCCCAGACGAGGACGATCCTCCGGCGCCGCCTTGCCCAGGCCCTTCACCAGCTCGGTGACACGGCCCTTCTTGCCCAGGACCGCTACCCGCACATCGTCGAGGTCGCGAAGGCTCGTCGCCTCGCCGACCCTGCTCTCGATCTCCGACCTGAGTGTCTCGAGCTCGCTCTCCATGACCCGCCTGCTTCCCGATCGCCGGTCCGGCGCACGGCCGGATTACCTAGCAAAAAGGGGCCCGAAGGCCCCCTTTCTCTCAGCCGAGGCCTCGCCTCAGCCCTGGAGGGCCGCCGCAGCCTGCTGAATAAAGCTCGAGAAGACCGCACGGTCGCGAACCGCGAGATCGGCAAGCACCTTCCGGTCGACCTCGATGCCGGCCTCCTTCAGGCCGTGCATGAAGTTGCCGTAGGTCATTCCCTCCTCACGCACCGCAGCATTGATCCGCTGGATCCACAGGCCGCGGAAATCCCGCTTGCGCTGCCGACGGTCGCGGTAGGCGTACTGGAGCGCCTTCTCCATCGACTGCTTTGCGGTTCTGATGCAGGTGCTTCGCCGGCCGCGATGGCCCTTGACCTGCTCCAAAACCTTTTTGTGACGGGCGTGCGATGTAACGCCGCGCTTCACACGAGCCATGACGCTGTTTCCTCGATCCTGTCCGTGCCGTCAGCCGCCGTAGGGCAGCATCTGCCGTGCCAGCACGGCGTCACCCGCGGTCAGATAGCCCGCCTTGCGATGCAGCGCCTTGGCCTTCTTCGGCCGGCTCGTCAGGTTGTGCCGATGATGGGCGTGCCTGAACTTCACCTTGCCAGTGCCGGTGAACTCGAAGCGCTTGGCGGCACTCCGCTTGGTCTTCATCTTGGGCATTAAAGGAAAACTCCGAGCGAGCGCCCACCGAGGTCGACCCGGCGCGCCGAAAGCCCGAGGCTTATAACGAAGGGTCCCGCCGCATGCAACAGGGCGAACGATCAGCGATGGCCACCCCAGCGCCGAAGGACCAGCGCAACCCAGGGGGACCGGGTCATCTGGAAGCGCGGCCGCAGCCCGTACCGGGCATGCACCCGCGTCACCGCCTCGACCTGTCCCTCCAGGAACCCCGATAGAATGGCATAGCCGCCGGGCGCCAGGTGCCGCCCCAGATCGGGGGCCATCTCGCAGAGCGGGTCGGCCAGGATGTTGGCGAGCACGAGGTCGTAGGGAGCCCGGCGTCTGACGAGACTGCTCGACCACCCGTCGCTGAGCACGCTGCGGATGCGGCCGGCCACGCCATTGATCCGGGCGTTCTCGGCAGCGACACCTACCGCAACCGGATCGTTGTCGGCGGCCACGACCCGCGCCGGCCAACGTTTTGCCGCGGCGATCGCCAGCACGCCCGAGCCGCAGCCGAGATCGAGCACGCGGCGAACGGGACGCCGGCCGGCGATCATCTCGATGGCGGCGAGGCACGCCTGCGTCGTCGCGTGCTCACCGGAGCCGAAGGCGAGCCCGGCCTCGACCTGGACCGGGACCGAGGCCGGAGGCACCTCCGCGGCCGCGCTCTCGCTGTGAACGACGAAGCGGCCGACCTGGACGGGAGGCGTGCGGGCCGCCATCGCGCGGCGCCAGTCCGCCTCGGCCACAGTGTCGAGCGACAGGCCATTGGGCGCAAAGCCATACGGGCGGCAGACGCGCACCAGGCTCGAGCGCAGGCCGGCGATCTCGGGGCGCGCATCGAACAGGAGGTCGACGCGCCAGGAGAGCGTCTCCTGCTCGGCTCCGACCTCGTCCTCGAAGATCGCCACGCTCTGCGCGACATCCTCCAATCCGTCGAGAAGAGCCGGCATCGCCGACACCGGCGCGCCGAAGCTCACACGCCAAAAGACCCTGTCGCTCGCTTCACTCGTCATGCTGGTTCAACAAAGCTGTCGATCACCTTCTTACGGCCGGCCTTCTCGAAGGCGATCTCGAGCTTGTTGCCCTCGACCCCCTCGATGCGGCCATAGCCGAACTTGTCGTGGAAGATCCGTTGGCCCACCGCGAAGCTGCGGCCGGGCGTGGCTGGCCTCACCGTCAGAATATCGGCCTTGCCGTCGATCACCTTGCCGAGCTCGGCGCGTCGCGAGCGGAACCGGCTGGGGATCGGCGCGAAGGGCGCGTCGTCCAGCATCGAGTCGCGATCGGGGCGCAGCGTCGGGTTGCGCTCGAGATGATCGATGTGCGCAGCCGGCAGCTCCTCGACGAAACGCGAGGGCACCGACGAGGACCATTGATTGTAGAGCCGTCGGTTGGCGGCGAAGGAGATGGCGCAGCGCTGCCGGGCCCGCGTGAGGCCGACATAGGCAAGCCGTCGCTCCTCCTCCAGCGCCTTGCTGCCGCCCTCGTCCAGCGCCCGCTGGTTGGGGAATAGCCCCTCCTCCCAGCCGGCAAGGAACACGGCGTCGAACTCGAGCCCCTTGGCCCCGTGCAACGTCATGACGCTCACCATGTCGGCATCGGGGTCGGCCGCGTTCTCCATCACCAGGCTCACATGCTCGAGGAAGCCCCCGAGCGTCTCGAAGTCCTCAAGCGCCTTGGCGAGCTCCTTGAGGTTCTCGAGCCGGCCGGAGGCATCGGGGGTCCGCTCCTTCTGCCACATCTCGGTGTAGCCCGATTCGTCCAGGACGAGCTCGACAAGCTCGCGCGGCGTCCGCTCTCTGAGCTCCGAGCGCCAGTGGTCGACCATGGCGAGAAACTGCCGCAACGCGCCGCGGCTCCGCGCGCCGATCTCGTCCGTCTCGACGACAGCGCGCGCTGCCCTGCCGAGGCTCGTCCCTTCGGCCCGTGCCATCCCGTGAACGATCCGCAGCGCCGCGTCGCCGATGCCACGCCTGGGCGTGTTGACGATCCGCTCGAAGGCGAGATCGTCGTCCGGCTGGCAGATCAGCCGGACATAGGCAATGGCGTCGCGAACCTCCTGGCGCTCGTAGAAGCGCGGACCACCGAGCACGCGATAGGGCAGGCCCATCTGGATGAAGCGCTCCTCGAGCGCCCGGGTCTGAAAGGAGGCGCGCACCAGCACGGCCGCAGCGGCGAGCTTGCCCCCACCACGTTGCCAGGCCTCGATCTCGTCGCCGATCCAGCGCGCCTCCTCCTGATCGTCCCACAGCCCGGCGACGCGCACACGCTCGCCTACCTCGTCCTCGGTCCACAGCGTCTTGCCATGACGCGCCCGGTTGCGCGCGATCAGGCCGGAGGCGGTGCCCAGGATATGGCCGGTCGAGCGGTAGTTGCGCTCGAGGCGGATGACGGTGGCACCGGGAAAGTCCTGCTCGAAGCGCAGGATGTTGCCGACCTCGGCGCCGCGCCAGGAGTAGATCGACTGGTCGTCGTCGCCGACGCAGGTGATGTTCTTGTGGGTCTGGGCGAGAAGGCGCAGCCACAGATACTGGGCCACGTTGGTGTCCTGATACTCGTCGACGAGGATCGCCCGGAACCGTCGCTGGTAGTCTCGCAGCAGGTCCGGATGCCCGCTCAGCACGGTGAGGCCGTGGAGGAGCAGGTCGCCGAAGTCGCAGGCATTGAGCGTCAGAAGACGGCTTTGATAGGCCTCGTAGAGCGCCACGCCGCGACCGAGCGCAAAATCGCCGATCTCCGATGCGGGGACCTGATCGGGTCGCCAGCCCTTGTCCTTCCAGCGCTGGATCATCCCCAGCAACGATCTTGGCGGCCAGCGCTTCTCGTCGAGATCGGCAGCCTGGATCACCTGCTTGACGAGCCGGAGCTGATCGTCGGTGTCGAGGATGGTGAAGCTCGACTTCAGGCCGACGAGCTCCGCATGGCGTCGCAAAAGACGCACACCGATCGCGTGAAAGGTGCCGAGCCACATGCCCTGCACGCCGCGATCGATCAGCCGCTCGACGCGGGCGGCCATCTCGCGCGCGGCCTTGTTCGTGAAGGTCACCGCCAGCACCTCACCAGGCCTGGCGCGACCGGTCATGATGAGATGGGCGAGCCGGGTCGTGAGAACGCGCGTCTTTCCCGTGCCGGCGCCGGCCAGCACGAGCAACGGCCCGTCCGGCGCCGTGACGGCGGCCAGCTGCTCGGGGTTGAGCCCCTCGAGGTAAGCCAAGGGAGCCGACGGGCCGGTGCGCTCGATCTGCATCGCCACCTGGATGGGTTCCTCCGCCGCCGGGCGCCGCCCGGCTGCCCCCATATGCGCCCCACGACCGGCTGCGGCAACCAAGAGCCCGCCGTTGCCGGGCATGACCGCAGGATGCCCCGAGCAATGAAGCGGGTCTTCGAAGGAGCCTTGTCGCGACCTCAGGATGTCGATTTCGACACCGGCCCGGCCGCGGCCAGCCCGACCGCCTCTTGATGGTGCGCAGCCGCAGGATGACCGGAGCGGCGCAGGGTCCGCTCGAGCAGCTGCTCGTAGATCGGCTGACCGCCCAGATGCTGGGCCACCCAGTGGGCCGTCCCACACGCCACGAGCACGGGCAAGGTGAGATCGTATGTCCCGGTCAGCTCGAGCACCAGCACCGTTCCGACCAGCGGTGCCCGCACCGAGCCCGTGAACAGCGCGCCCATCGCCGCCACGGCGCAGGCGGCCGGCAGGTCCGGAACCGGCGGCAAGAAGGACGCCAGCGCCGTGCCGAATGTCAGCCCTGCGGCGGTGCCCAGCGACAGGATGGGGGCGAAGATGCCGCCGGGCACGCCGCTCGCGTAGCTCGCCACGGAGGTGAGGAAGCGGACGACAAGCAGGACGGTGAGAAAGCTCAGGGTGTGGTTGGCCTGGATGAGCCCCACCACGAGCTCGTCACCGCCACGCGTGGCGTGCGGCAGATAGAGGAGGAGGACGCCCATCACGAGCCCGATGGCGATGGCGAAGCCGTACGAACCGATGGGCGGGAGCCGGTCCATCCGCCGGAGCGATCCCATGAGCGCCGCGTTCAGAACGACGCCGAGAGCCCCCACCACACCACCAAGCACCAGAAAGGCCGGAATGAGCCAGAGCGGGACCTTGAGCGGGTCCATCGCGAGGTCGGGCGAGGTGCTGGTGAGGGCCTCGGTCACGAGCGCGCTCATGCTCGAGGCTATGATGACGCCGACATACGAGCGGAAGGTGTAGGGAAACTGGCGCCGCGTCTCCTCGAGCACGAAGAGGACAGCGGCCAGCGGCGCGTTGAAGGCGGCGGCGAGACCTGCGGCGGCGCCGGCCGCGAGCAGGCCCTTCCTGTCCAGGTCGCCCAACCGTACCCACTGCGCGAAGAACTCTGCAATGGAAGCGCCGATGTGGATCGTCGGACCCTCGCGACCGAGCACCAGCCCCGACGAGAGCGAGAGGATGCCGCCGAAGAACTTGACCGGCAGGACGCGCTGCCAGCGGACCGAGCGGATCCCCTCGACGGCGCCCTCCACCTCCTGCACGCCGCTTCCGGCCGCCTCGGGCGCGATCGTCCGGACCAGGGCCAGCGAGCCGGTGACCATGGCCGCTGCCACGAGCGCCACCGCCACGACGAGCGGAAATCCTTGCAGCACACCGGCCAAGGCCATCGGCCAAGCGAGAACGTGAGCCACCGTCACATGGAAGATGGTCCCGACGCCACCGGCGGCGGTGCCCACCGCGGCCGCGATGAAGTAGTGACGCCACTCGGAGGGTGGCCGCACCAGGAACCGTCTGATGTGGGGGCGCTTGTCACCGCCGGAGCGGCTGAGGGCGGCAGAGCGGGCCACGCCAGATGCCTCGTCGGAATGCGGGTTCGTGCTATCGCAGGCAAGGAAAGCGGTCGTTGACCGTACCGGCGGGCGTCCGCTTACGCCGCGAGGCAGATCTGCGCAAGGCCCGGGACCCATCACCGCGCGCACGTCGCCCGAAAGATGCGCATTGGGCTACAACTCGGCCGCGGTTCACCGCCGGCTTCATGCCCGATTCACGTTGCCGGACGAGGATGGTCGTGAGCTGAGCGAGGGATCCGTCCTGTCCGGTTGAGCCCGGCGGACGGAGGTGCGCCAGCCGAGGAAACGCCGAGAGAAGGTGCGAGCGAGCGCGATGCGTTGGCTGCTGAAGCGATCATTGCCTCTGAGGGCGCTGACTGGCGATGAGCCCGCGCTCGACCTTGCGTACCGCTACTGGCAAGGCCGGCGCTTGCACGGCCTGCTGCCCGCGCGGGCGGATGTCGACACGCCTGAGTTCCGTCTGCTCGTCCCCGACGTCGTCTGGATCGACGACGTCGGGGAAGCCGGGCAGCGGCTCCCGCTGCCCCGCCGTCTTGCGTCTCTGGCCGAGGCCGAGCCCCCGCCCGAGCGCGTCAAGGGCGGGCTGATGATCGCCGGGGCGCGGCTGGGAGAGCTTCTCCGGAACGACCTCACGAGCGTGCGGTTCACGGGCTCGCCGTTGCATCAGGAGCTGATCCTCGAGACCGGCGACGTGGTCGAGACCTATCGTCAGCTGCTCCTGCCCTTTGCGGACGATGGAGCCCGGGTGCGCGACATCCTGGCGATCACGCGCCTCCGGCAGCATCCGCCGCCCGACTGCGACTGGCCCTAGCCGCCCACCGCGCGCAGGCTCCCTCCCCCTACGCCTAGCGAGACGGGGTGGCGCGGATGAGCTGGCAGGTCGCGGATCTTCTCCAGGAACTCGGGCCGATCGATCCAGCAGATGTAGAGGGTCTCCGATCCTCGCTGTGGCGGGAAATAGCCGTCCAGGATCCTCTCGACATGGACGTAGCCGTAGGAGGAGGTGGGAACCGGGGTCACATAGAGGCTGTGCCGCACGAAGCCGGTGTTGAGGACGCAACCCGAGTCGCGAAAGGATATCGCGCGCGACAGGTGCGCCAGATAGAGGGCAAGCCCGCACCGGCGCCACGCGGGATCGACGAAGGTCGAGCCGGAGTGGCTGATGCGGCCATGGAGATGCCTCGAGGTCGCAAGGACCGGCACCCGATCGACATTGAAGTGACCGGCGAAGCCTTTGCCGTACCAGAGCCTGCCGGTCGCCACGAGCTCGCCCAGGTCGTCCGTCTCAAGCACCCGCTCGGCGCTCGAGGCGACGACCCTGCCGGTTGGATCCAGCGCGGCGAGCCAGAAGTCGTCGCGGCCGAGATCACTGAGGGTCGGGTCGAAGGACGGATTGACGAAGCTGCCCTGGCTGGACAGGAAGCCTCGCAGACGCTCGAAATCCCGCTCCACCACGAGGCTCAGGCCCAGCTCGGCCATGCGTTCCGTGATCCGCTCGATCGCCAGCTGCATCAGCGCGCGATCCTCCTGCCTCGCCCCCGTCGCCCCGGTGACCAGCGGCATCCGCGTTTCCCCCGCTTCTAGGGCTGCCCGCGCCCACGACGCCATTCGGCGCCACCGCCCGTCTTGTCGGGGATAAACGGATCATTAACCAAGCGCCGTCAGAGGCTTGGCATACGACACTATGAAGATGGCTTAACCAAGCGCGGCGGCGCTCGGTTGGTCCCGGGCACCGGCAGATCAGGAAGGCTAATCTTCCATCGCGACACGCCGAAGGCGCTTGCATCGGCGTCGAGCAGCCACCCGGCGGTCGGGGCGTCAGCGCCCCGAGGTCATCCGGCAGGGGCGGTCCCGCCTCGCACCTTCAGCGGCACGCCGAAGGGCCTCATCATGGAAAATCTTGGGCTGACGAAGAGGGAAGTTGTTGGTGGAGCCGATCGGGATCGAACCGACGACCTCTTGAATGCCATTCAAGCGCTCTCCCAACTGAGCTACGGCCCCACCGGTCGTCGTCAGGAGACGATGCGCGCGGTTAGGTAGAGAAGTCGCGCACCGAAGGCAAGCCCCGATCAGTCAGTGACGTGCGTCGTCGTCATCGATGTCGCCCTCGATGACGTCGCTGACATCATCGTCGTCGTCACCGAGATCGGCGGTATCCTCGATGAGGTGATCGTCCTCCTCCTCCTCCTCATCGTCTCCGCTGGTCTCTTCGACGGCGGCGGCCTCCTCGGCGTCGTCACCGGCATCCTCGAGGTCCTCGGTCTCAGCGTCCTCCTCGGCCTCGGCGGCCGCGACGACGGGCTCGCTGGCCTCGTCGGCCAGCCGCGCCGGCGGGCGGGTGCGCCGCGCCCGCGCCAGCGTCTCGACGTCGAAGACGGTGCCGCATGCGGGACAGACGATGGGCGAGCGAGCAAAGTCGTAGAAGCGCGCCCCGCACGACTGACACGTGCGCTTCGTGCCCCACTCTGGCTTGGCCATGAAGGGTTCCTCCTTGGGGCCCTGGTCTACCGACGGGGCAAGGCGATTGCCATGTCCCTCAAGGGCTGTCAAAAGCAAATTCCGGTCGGCCGGAACCTGTCCGACGCCGAGATATCGTGCCGGCCTCGGTCGGCAACAACCGCTCAGGGCCCGGATCTTCAGAATGCAACTGCGAGCCTCTCCGCACGCAGCGCTTGAGGGCAGCTTCGCGCTGCCCGGCGACAAGTCCATCTCTCATCGCGCGCTGATGCTGGCCGGCCTGGCCGTCGGCGAGAGCCGCGTCGAGGGCCTCCTCGAAGGTGAGGATGTGATGGCCACGGCGGGCGCGCTGCGGGCGCTCGGGGTCGGGGTGGTCCGCGACGCTCCCGGCCAGTGGCGCGTTCAGGGCGTGGGCGTCGGCGGTCTTGCGGAGCCTTCGGACGTGCTCGATCTCGGCAACGCCGGAACGGGCGCACGGCTTCTTCTTGGTCTGCTCGCCGGGCACCCCTTCACAAGCTTCATCACGGGCGACGCCAGCCTGCGCTCGCGGCCGATGGGCCGCGTGATCGAGCCGCTCGGCGCCATGGGCGCCAGCTTTCTCGCCCGCTCGGCCAACCGCCTCCCGCTCGCGATCACGGGACGCAGCGATCTGATGCCCATCGTCTGGCGCTCGAGGATCGCCTCCGCTCAGGTCAAGTCGGCGGTGCTGCTTGCCGGGCTGCACGCGCCCGGCCGCACCTCCGTGATCGAGCCGCTGGCGTCGCGCGATCATACCGAGCGCATGCTCACCGGCATGGGCGCCGTCGTCGAGCGCTCCGTCGGTTCCGATGGCGCGGTCACCGTGACGATCGAGGGCCAGCCGGAGCTGCGTCCAGCCTTCTTTCAGGTGCCCGGCGATCCCTCTTCGGCCGCCTTCCCGATGGCGGCGGCCGCCGCCACGCCCGGATCGACGGTGGTTCTCGGCAATGTGTGCCTCAACCCGCTGCGCACGGGCTTGCTCGCCACTTTGCGCGAGATGGGTGCCACGATCGAGGTTCGTGATGCCCGCACCGTCGCCGGCGAGGAGATCGGCGACCTCATCGTCCATGGCGGAGCCCTCCATGGCGTGGAGGTACCTGCGGACAGGGCCCCAACCATGATTGACGAGTATCCCGTGCTGGCGGTCGCCGCCTCACGGGCGCATGGGCGGACAGCCATGCGGGGGCTGGGAGAGCTCCGCGTCAAGGAGAGCGATCGCCTGGCGGTCATGGCGGCGGGTCTCGCCGCCTGCGGCGTCAACGTCTCGATCGAGGGCGACGACCTGATCGTCGAGGGCGGGGCCCGACCGCAGGGCGGTGTCACCATCGACGCGAAGCTCGACCACAGGATCGCGATGAGCTTCCTGGTCCTCGGCGGCCTGGCAGAAGCTCCGATCGAGGTCCGCGGCGCCGAGGCGATCGCCACGAGCTTTCCCGGCTTCGAGACATTGATGGGTGGCATCGGCGCACGCATCGAGCAGACGGATGCCGCAGCTTGAGCGGCGTCCCGGTGATCGCCATCGACGGCCCGGCGGGCTCCGGCAAGAGCACGGTCGCACGCCGGCTGGCGCGCCGACTGGGCTTCCACTTCCTGGACACCGGCCTTCTTTATCGCGCGGTCGGCAGGCGCGTGCTCGAGCGTGGGCTCGACCCGGCCGATCTCGAGACGGCGCGCCGCGAAGCCGAGACGCTCGAGCCTGCGGACGTGGATGAGACGAGGTTGCGCGGCGAGCGGATCGGTCAGGCGGCCTCGAAGGTGGCGGCCCATGCAGCCGTGCGGGAAGCGCTGCTGCCCTTCCAGCGCCGGCTCGCGTCGCAGCACCCTGGCGCGGTCCTCGCCGGCAGGGACATCGGCACGGTCGTTTGCCCGGACGCCCGGATCAAGATCTTCATCACGGCGAGCCTGGACGAGCGGGCGCGACGCCGGTTCGAGGAGTTGCGGCTCCGAGGCGACCGGCCTATATACGCGCGCGTCTTGGCCGAGGTCGTCGAGCGTGACCGCCGCGATGAGGATCGCGCGGTCGCGCCGTTGCGCGTCGCGGATGGCGCTTGGGTGCTGGACACCACCGATCTGGACGCTGACGCCGCCTTCAAGGCTGCGTTCGCAAGGATCGAGGAGGTCCTGGGCACCGGGGGCGTCCGCAACGACAGCCACGAGCCCCGAGGGGCATTGAGTTGATCAACCCTAACCCCGCCCGGCCGTCGGAGCGGGCATTCTGGAGTAGGAATGACGGAGAGTAGCGCCACAGTCGAGCCTAGCATCGCGCGTGACGAGTTCGCGGCCATGCTCGACGAGACACTGGGATCGTCGGGCCGCCTCGAAGGCGGTGTGGTCAAGGGCACGGTCGTCGACATCGACAATGACGAGGTGGTCGTCGATGTGGGCCTCAAGTCCGAGGGACGCGTACCGCTCAAGGAGTTCAGCAGCCACGGGCAGCCGCCCGAGGTTCGCATCGGCGACACCGTCGAGGTCTATGTCGAGCGGTTCGAGAACAAGAGCGGCGAGGCCGTCCTCTCACGCGACAAGGCGCGACGTGAGGAGAGCTGGAACCGGCTGGAGCGCGCGTTCAACGAGGTGGGCAAGGTCGAGGGCCACATTTTCGGCCGCGTGAAGGGCGGGTTCGCCGTCGATCTCGGCGGTGCCGTGGCCTTCCTGCCGGGCAGCCAGGTCGACATCCGGCCGGTGCGCGACGTGACGCCCCTCCTCAACAAGACCGAGCCCTTCCAGATCCTCAAGATGGACCGGCGCCGCGGCAACATCGTCGTCTCGCGTCGCGCCGTCCTCGAGGAGAGCCGCAAGGAGCAGCGCGAGGAGCTGCTCGCCAGCCTCCAGGAAGGCCAGATCCTGGACGGCGTGGTGAAGAACATCACCGACTATGGCGCCTTCGTCGATCTGGGCGGCCTCGACGGCCTCCTCCACGTGACCGACATCTCATGGCGGCGGGTCAATCACCCCTCCGACGTGCTGCAGGTCGGCCAGAACGTGAAGGTCCAGGTGATCCGCTTCAACCGCGAGACGCAGCGCATCTCGCTCGGCATGAAGCAGCTCGAGGCCGATCCCTGGGAGGGCGTCGAGCTCAAGTACCCGGTGGGCACGAAGTTCAAGGGCCGTGTCACCAACATCACCGACTACGGCGCCTTCGTCGAGCTCGAGCCGGGCGTCGAGGGTCTGGTCCACGTCTCCGAGATGAGCTGGACCAAGAAGAACGTTCATCCTGGCAAGATCGTCTCGACGAGCCAGGAGGTCGAGGTGATGGTGCTGGAGGTCGATCCGGAGAAGCGACGGATCAGCCTTGGCCTCAAGCAGTGCCTCCGCAACCCCTGGGAGACCTTCGTCGAGGGCCATCCGCTGGGCTCGACGATCGAGGGCGAGATCAAGAACATCACGGAGTTCGGTCTCTTCGTCGGTCTGGACAGCGACATCGACGGCATGGTCCACCTCTCCGACCTCGACTGGGCGGAGCCCGGAGAGGAGGCGGTCAAGCGCTTCAGCAAGGGCGATGTCGTCAAGGCGCAGGTGCTGGACGTCGATATCGACAAGGAGCGGATCTCGCTCGGCATCAAGCAGCTCGGCGAGGATCCCTTCAAGGAGGCGATCGCCGGCATCAGGAAGGGCGAGCGCATCACCTGCACCGTGACGGAGGTGACGCCCTCCGGCGTCGAGGTGTCGACCCATTCGGGCGCCACGGGCTTCATCCGCAAGGCCGAGCTGTCGCGCGACCGTGACGCGCAGCGGCCCGACCGGTTTGCCGTGGGCGAGAAGCTCGATGCCAAGGTCGTCAACATCGACGCGCTCAATCGTCGATTGACGCTGTCGGTGAAGGCGCTCGAGATCGAGGACGAGAAGCAGGCGATGGCCGAGTACGGCTCCTCGGACAGCGGCGCGTCGCTGGGCGACATTCTCGGTGCCGCCCTGCGCCAGAAGCAGGAAGAGCAGAAGCCGGACGAGGACTGAGCGCGCTTCAGCTCTCGGCTGATCGGGTGAAACGGCCGGGCTCCTCGCCCGGCCGTTCGCGTCTGGGTGGCTGCCCGGGCTTGCTTGACCCTCGGTGACCCGTCTGGCAGGGTCGATCGGAGCTGAGCGCCGAGACGCGCCGCGGGGAAATATTGGCGACGGCCG
Source organism: uncultured Alphaproteobacteria bacterium (assembly GCA_963735065.1). Classification (GTDB taxonomy): domain Bacteria; phylum Pseudomonadota; class Alphaproteobacteria; order Geminicoccales; family Geminicoccaceae; genus CAVTJL01. The sequence goes on from CAVTJL010000004.1 coordinate 1,739,307, forward strand.
AGGTCCAAACTCGAAGATGACCAAATCGGATCTCATCAAGCGTCTCGCCGCGGCCAACCCGCACCTGTATCTTCGTGATGTGGAGCGGATCGTGGCGACGGTGTTCGAGGAGATCGGAGCGGCCCTGGCGCGCGGCGACCGGGTCGAGCTTCGTGGCTTCGGCGCCTTCTCGATACGCGCCCGCAACGCTCGCGTCGGTCGGAATCCGCGAACCGGGAACGAGGTTCAGGTTCCGGACAAGGCCGTGCCTTACTTCAAGACAGGCAAGGAGCTGCGCGAGCGGCTCAATGCCGAGTGAGCAGCCGCAGCCCGGAGGGTCCCCTGGCTCCATGGTAAAGCTAGTTCGTCTGATCCTCGCCCTCGTCGGCATCGTCGTCGTGGTCGCCTTCGCGATCGCCAATCGAGCGCCCGTGACGGTCAGCTTCTATCCGGTGCCGTTCGCCTTCACCTTGCCCGTCTTCGGGCTGGTCCTGATCAGTCTCGTGGTCGGCGTCATTCTGGGTGGGCTCGCGACTTGGTTCGGCGCGTCGCGTTTCCGCCGCAATGCCCGGCGCAATCGCCGGGAGGTGAGAGCCTATCAGGCGGAGGCCGAGCAGCGGCGGGCGCAGGACGAGCGCGCCGAGGCGGAGCGCCAGAGGGAGCGCCGCGAGAGCCTGGCCCTGGCAGCTCCGGCTCGCTGAGGGAAGGCTCGTTGCGAGTCGTCGACGCGGCCGGCGTCGAGGCTGCGCTGCCGTTCGCCGAGCTGATAGCAGGCCTCCGCCAGGGCTTTCGCGAGGGCGCCTCGACCCCCGTTCGACATCATCACGAGATCGAGCGGCCCGGCGCCGATCCCGCCGTTCTCCTGCTCATGCCGGCCTGGCGCCCGGGCGACGTCACCGGCGTGAAGCTCGTCCATGTCTGCGCCGGCAACGAGGCGCACAACCTGCCGGCGGTCCAGGGCCTCTATGTGCTGTTCGACGGACCGACCGGAACGCCGGTGGCCGTCATGGATGGCACGCCCCTCACCCTCCGCCGGACGGCGGCGGCCTCGGCCCTGGCCGCGAGCTATCTCGCGCGGAGCGACGCCGGCCGCATGGTCATGGTCGGAGCGGGCGCGCTCGCTTCCGGCCTCGTGCACGCGCATGCCACCGTCCGTCCGATACGCCGCGTGGAGGTGTGGAACCGCACCCCGGCGCGGGCCGTGGCGCTGGCCGCCGACCTGCGCCGCGACGGCTTCGACGCGGTGGCCGTCACCGACCTCGAGGCGGCGGTGCGCGAGGCGGACATCGTCTCCGCCGCCACCATGAGCACAACGCCTCTGATAAGAGGCGCGTGGCTGAGGCCGGGCTGCCACGTGGACCTCGTGGGTGCCTTCAAGCCTGCCATGCGTGAGAGCGATGACGACGTGATGCGCCGGTCGACCGTGGTGGTCGACACGATCGAGGGCGCCCTTGCCGAGGCCGGCGACATCATCCAGGCCATCGCCTCGGGCGCACTGTCGCGAGAGCGCATCGCGAGCGATCTGGCCGGTCTCTGCAAGGGCGATCACGGCGGGCGGCGGAAGCCGGACGAGATCACCGTCTTCAAGTCCTGCGGAACCGCGCTCGAGGATCTCGTGGCAGCACGTCTCGTCGCCACCAAGCTGGGCATCGGACCATGAGGGTGATCATCGTCGGCGCCGGGATCATGGGGCTCGCCACGGCCTGGGCCCTCGCGCGGGCAGGACATGAGCCGGTGGTCTACGAGCAGGGCAGCCTGCCGAACCCGCGCGCCGCCTCGGTCGACCGCCACCGGGTCATCCGCTACGCCTACGGCGCCGATCACGGCTATGCCTGCATGATCGCCGAGGCGTTCCAGGCCTGGGAGCGCCTCTGGACCGATCTCGGCACCCGGCACTATGTCGAGACCGGTCACCTGACCATCGCCGAGCCCGACGATGCCTGGCTCGCCGCATCGCGCCGCTCTCTGGACCTTCTCGGCGTCACCTACGAGACCCTCGACGGCATCGCGGTCGAGCGGCGCTTTCCGATGTACGACGCACGTCGGGTGCCCTTTGCGCTGCTCACGCCATCGGGCGGCGCCCTTCTCGCTGATCGTATCGTGGAGGGTCTGATCGGTCTCTTGAGGGCAAAGGGCCACACGCTGCATGACAACACTCGGATCACCGAGATCGATCCGGGCCGGCCGATGGTGCGGCTGGAGGGTGGCAGCGCTGATGCCGCCGACGCGCTGCTGGTGACGGCGGGCGCCTGGACCAGCCGACTCGTGCCGGCGGTAGCGGCGCGGGCCGTGCCCTCGCGCCAGGTCGTCGTCTACATGCGCCCGCCGGACGATCTCCGCGATGCCTGGCGCCAAGCACCGGTCCTGAGCGACGTCGTCTCGAGCGAGTCGAGCATCTTCTATCTGATCCCGCCGGTCGCCGGCACCGATCTCAAGTTCGGCGACCATCGCTTCACGCTGGGTGGTGACCCGCAGGGTGACCGCGTGGCGGCCGAGGCGGAGATCGACGACGTGCTGCGGCTCGCCGGCCGCCGGCTCCGGGACGCCGATCGCTATCGGCGCGTCGAGCCTCGGGTCTGCTTTTATACCTGCTCGCCGGACGAACGCTTCACGGCCCATACGGAAGGCCGCGCGCTCGTCCTCACGGGCTTCTCGGGCCATGGCTTCAAGTTCGGCGCCCTCGTCGGCGAGCGCGCGGCCGATCGGCTGACCGGCGCGCTGGACGAGATGCCATTCGCCCGCTGGCTTGCGGGCGAGGCGGAAGCCTAGACGGACGACGCAAAGGGACAGAGCTCAGGAATCGCGCAATCTGCCGAACAGCCTCAGCACGAAGAGAGCGATCCCTCCCCCGCCGAAGAAGCCCACCCCCATACCCCACATGGCGCCCACCGCGCCCGACATGAGGTGGCCGACCAGCGCCCCGGCTAACGCCAGGACAATCGGCATGAGGCAACCGACGGCAACCATGCTTACGAGACCTCGTCATCTGGGCGATCAACGCCGACCGAGCCGCCGGCTTTGGCAAGGCGTCCGGCAGCTGCTATAAGCCGCCTCCGCCGCCGCGCCCTTGTCAACCCATGCCTGTGCCCACATGTCCAGCCCGATGTTCGCGAACCCTGTCGTCTGCGCTCTCGACCGCCCGGATCTCGACGGGGCGTTGGCGCTTGCCCGCGACCTTCGCGGCATCGTCGGCGGCCTGAAGCTCGGCCTCGAGTTCGTGATGGCCCAGGGGCCGGACGGCGTGCGGGCCGTCGCCGACGTCGGCCTGCCGATCTTCCTCGACGTCAAGCTGCACGACATTCCGAACACGGTGGCCGGGGCGATGCGGGCGCTCGCAGGCCTCGGCGTTGCGATCATCAACGTCCATGCGGCTGGTGGTCCGGCCATGATGCAGGCCGCGCGCGATGCGGCGGGGTCCGGCCCCGGTCGGCCTTTGGTCATCGCGGTGACCGTGCTGACGAGCCTCGACGCCGCCGATCTCGAGGCCACGGGCGTCCCTGCAACGCCGGTCAATCAGGCGGTCCGGCTGGCCCAGCTGACCAAGGAATGCGGGCTCGACGGCGTTGTCTGCTCGCCGCTCGAGATCAAGGCCATTCGCGAGGCCTGCGGTAGCGACTTCCGGCTGGTCGTGCCGGGCATCCGGCCTCGATCTGCAGGAGACGACCAGAAGCGCACGACGACGCCGGCCGACGCGCTCACGCTGGGCGCCGATCTTCTCGTCATCGGACGGCCGATCACCGCGGCCGCCTCCCCGCGCGACGCCGCGACCGAGATCGTCGCGAGCCTGCATGAGGCGCGCTCATGACGCTGCGCGTGAAGGTCTGCGGGCTCCGCGAGCCTGAGCGGGTCGAGCAGGCCTGTGCCCTCGGGGCCGCTTTCACCGGCTTCATCTTCTATCCCCCCTCGCCCCGATCGCTGGAGCCGGCTGCGGCGGCGGACCTGATCGACCATGTGGCCGAAGGCGTCGCGACGGTGGGCGTGTTCGTCGATCCGACCGACGCGTGGCTCGATGCCGTTCTGTCGGCGGTGCCGCTCGACATCCTGCAGCTTCACGGTGACGAGCCGGCCGAGCGCGTCAGGGGCCTTGCGCTCCGTACCGGCTGCCGCGTGATGAAGGCCATCCGCGTCCAGGAGGCGGGTGATCTGGACTGCGTGCCGGCCTACGCGGCTGTGGCCGACATGCTCCTTTTCGACGCCAAGCCGCCACGCGAAGCGGCCTGGCCCGGCGGGCACGGCCTTCCCTTCGACTGGCGGCTCCTGCAGAACATCGACCCCGGTCGACCCTGGGCGCTTGCAGGGGGTCTCACCGCCACCAATCTCGAGGCAGCAGTGGACTTGGTCCACCCGCCGATCGTCGATGTGTCGACGGGCGTCGAGGAACGGCCGGGGGTCAAGGACCCGGCCAAGCTGCGGGCCTTTCTCGTGGAGGCGGCGCGGCTCGGGGCCTGCGCGGCGTCGCCCGCCGATGGAGCTGCCTGATGACTCTTAAAAACAGCCTGCGAACCGGCCCCGACGAGCAGGGCCGGTTCGGCGACTATGGCGGTCGCTTCGTCGCCGAGACATTGATGCCGCTGATCCTCGAGCTCGAGGAAGCCTATGAGCACTCGAAGCGTGATCCGACGTTCAAGCAGGAGCTCGAGGGCTGGCTCGCGGACTATGTCGGCCGGCCGTCGCCGCTCTACTACGCCGAGCCGCTGACCCGGCATCTCGGCGGCGCCAAGATCTACTTCAAGCGCGACGAGCTGAACCATACCGGCGCCCACAAGATCAACAACTGCATCGGCCAGATCATGCTGGCCAAGCGCATGGGCAAGAAGCGGATCATTGCCGAGACCGGTGCCGGGCAGCACGGCGTCGCGACGGCGACCGTGGCCGCCCGGTTCGGGCTCGACTGTGTCGTCTACATGGGCGAGCGCGACATCGAGCGGCAGCAGCCGAACGTGTTCCGCATGCGGCTCCTGGGCGCGGAGGTCCGGCCGGTCCGCTCGGGCTCGATGACCCTCAAGGACGCCATGAACGAGGCGCTCCGCGACTGGGTCACGAACGTCGAGAGCACCTTCTACCTCATCGGCACCGTGGCCGGCCCGCATCCCTATCCGGAGCTGGTGCGCGATTTCCAGTCGGTCATCGGCCGCGAGACGAGGGAGCAGATCCTCGAGAAGGAGGGCCGTCTGCCGGACGTGCTGGTCGCCGCCGTCGGGGGCGGCTCCAATGCCATGGGTCTCTTCCACCCCTTCCTGGACGAGCCCGACGTCCGCTTGGTCGCCGTGGAAGCCGCAGGCGACGGAATCGAGACGGGGCGCCACGCCGCCGCGATCAGCGCCGGCAGGCCGGGCGTCCTGCACGGCGCCCGCTCCTATCTGATGCAGGATGCCGACGGCCAGGTCCTCGAGGCCCATTCGATCTCGGCCGGGCTCGACTATCCGGGCGTAGGTCCCGAGCATTCGTGGCTCAAGGACATCGGGCGGATGGAGGTGGCGGCGATCACCGACCGCGAGGCGCTCGAGGCGTTCCAGCTCTGTGCGCGGCTCGAGGGCATCCTTCCGGCTCTCGAGCCCAGCCATGCGCTGGCGCAGGTCGTCAAGCTCGCCCCCAGCCTGAGCCCGGACACGCTGCTCGTCATGAATCTCTGCGGCCGGGGTGACAAGGACATCTACACCGTCGCGAGCGCGCTCGGGGTGAAGCTATGAGCGGACGGATCGAGGCGCGGTTCAAGGCGCTGGCCGAGGAGCAGCGGGCAGCGCTCGTCACCTTTCTCTGCGCGGGCGACCCGGACGAGGCCACCTTCGACCGGCTCCTCGCGGGCCTGCCGGAGGCGGGCGCCGATCTCCTCGAGATCGGCATGCCTTTTACCGACCCGATGGCGGATGGCCCGTCGATCCAGGCGGGAAGCCTGAGGGCGCTCGCCGCCGGCACCACCCTGCCCCGCGTGCTCGAGATGGTGCGGCGCTTCCGTGAGCGCGACGACCTGACGCCGATCGTGCTGATGGGCTACTACAATCCGATCTGGGCCTACGGCCGGACACGGTTCCTCGACGACGCCAAGGCCGCGGGTGTGGACGGGCTGATCATCGTCGACCTGCCACCCGAGGAGGACGAGGAGCTCTGTCTGCCGGCGATCGAGCGTGGGCTGAGCTTCATCCGCCTCGCGACGCCGACCACCGATGACAAACGCCTGCCCCGCGTCCTTCGCCACACCTCGGGCTTTCTCTACTATGTCTCGGTCACGGGCATCACCGGGCAACGCAAGCCGGTGGTCGAGCTCGTCGGCGAGGCTGTCGCCCGCATCCGCAGACATACCCGGCTGCCCATCGCGGTCGGCTTCGGCATCCGCGAGCCCGAGCAGGCCGCCGCCATCGCTCGCGTCGCCGATGCGGCGGTGGTCGGCTCGGTGCTGGTCGACCTCGTGGCCGGCCATCTCGACGAGGCCGGGCATGCGCGGCCCGGTCTGGTCGACGCGGTGCACGGGAAGGTGCGGGCGCTGGCCCAGTCGGTGCGGAGCGCCCGATGGAGCTGAACTGGCTTACCAACTACATGCGCCCGAAGATCCGGGCGCTGGTCGGGCCCAGCCGCACGGAGGTGCCGGAGAACCTCTGGCAGCAGTGCCCGAGCTGCGAGCGTATGCTCTTCCACCGCGACCTCGAGGCCAATCAACGCGTGTGCCCGCATTGCGGGCACCATCTGCGCGTCGGTCCCGACTATCGCTTCCGCGCGCTGCTCGACGAGGGCAGCTGGGAGCGGATCGAGCTGCCCAAGGCACCGGTCGATCCGCTCCGCTTCCGCGATCTCAAGCGATACAGCGACAGGCTCAAGGAAGCGCAGGCCAAGACCAAGACGCAGGACGCCCTGGAAGCGGCGCATGGCCGTATCGACGGCCTGCCCGCAGTCCTCGCGATCATGAACTTCGACTTCATGGCCGGCTCCATGGGGGCCGCCGTGGGCGAAGGCTTCGTCACCGCTGCCCGACTGGCCGTGCTGCAGCAGGCGGCCTTTATCGTGGTCACCGCCTCGGGTGGGGCGCGGATGCAGGAGGGCGCCCTCTCCTTGATGCAGATGGCCCGCACCACCATCGCGGTCCAGGAGGTCAAGGAGGCCGGCCTTCCCTACATCGTCATCCTGACCGACCCGACCACGGGCGGCGTCACCGCCTCGTTTGCGATGCTGGGCGACGTCCACATTGCCGAGCCCGGTGCTGTCATCGGGTTCGCCGGCGCCCGCGTCATCGAGCAGACCATCCGCGAGAAGCTGCCGGCGGGATTCCAGCGGGCCGAGTATCTCAAGGATCACGGCATGGTCGACATGGTGGTCCATCGCTTCGAGCTGCGGGCCACGCTCGCGCGTCTGCTCGACCTCCTCTTGCGCCCTGTCCCGCCGGAGCCGGAGGAAGAGCCGGCCGAGCCGGGGCTGAGCGAGAGCGAGACTGCGTTCGTGCCGGAGACCGAGCATGACGACGTTCGGCAGTGACCTGATCCTCGCCCGGCTGAAGAGCCTTCATCCCAAGCGCATCGACCTCTCGCTCGGCCGCATCGAGCGGGTTCTGGCGCGCCTCGACCATCCCGAGCGACGGCTGCCGCCGGTCGTCCACATAGCCGGCACCAATGGCAAGGGCAGCACGCTCGCCATGCTCTCGGCCATGCTCGAGGCCGAGGGCCGCCGGGTACATCGCTACATCTCGCCCCACCTCGTCCGCTTCAACGAGCGCGTCCTTCTTTCCGGCACCCCGATCGAGGAGCACAGGCTGGCAGCGGTGCTCGATGCCGCCGAGCGCGCCAATGACGGCCTGCCCATCACCTTCTTCGAGATCACCACGGCTGCGGCATTCCTGGCCTTCGCCGAGCAACCGGCCGACATTCTCCTGCTCGAGACGGGGCTCGGCGGGCGACTCGACGCGACCAATGTGGTCGAGCGGCCGCTGCTGACGCTGATCTCCCCGATCTCGATGGATCACGAGAGCTTCCTCGGCGACACGCTCCAGGCCATCGCCGGGGAGAAGGCCGGCATCCTCAAGCCGGGCGTGCCAGCCCTCCTCGGGCCCCAGCGCCCGGAGGCGGCAGCCGTGCTCGAGCGCCGTGCCCGAGAGATCGGCGCTCCGCTCGTGCGCGGCGGTGTCGAGTGGGAGGCCTCTGAGCTGCAAGGCCGTCTCGCCGTGCGCGATGGCGGGACGATGCTGGACCTGCCACTGCCGAGGCTCGCCGGTGTCCATCAGGTCGAGAATGCAGGGCTCGCCGTCGTCGCGGCCCGACGCCTGGGCACGCTGACGCCCGACAACGCCGCGATCGCCACGGGCTTGGAGAGCGCCCGCTGGGAAGCGCGCCTGCAGCGCCTCACCGCGGGACCGCTTGTGTCACATCTGCCGTCAGGCAGCGAGCTGTGGCTCGATGGCGGCCACAACCCGGCGGCCGGCACGGTTCTGGCGCAGAGCCTGCCGCGTCTGGCACGAGAGCGCCCGGTCCACCTGGTCCTGGGCATGCTGGCCAACAAGGATCTGACCCGCTTCCTCGAGCCGCTGCGAGGGCTCGTCGACGGCCTGGTGGCGGTGCCTGTTCCGGATGAGGAGCAGAGCCGGAATCCGGCCGAGATCTGCGAGACGGCCAAAGGGCTCGGCCTCGCGGCGAGCGCAGCACCGTCCGTCGCGGCGGCGCTTGAGCGTGTTCTGGCGACGGCATCGACGCCGCCGCTCGTGCTCATCTGCGGCTCGCTCTATCTCGCGGGCCACGTTCTCAGGGAGAACGCCTGAGCCCTGGGAGGCCGCTGGTCGCCGGCGGTCGACAAGCGAGGGGACCGGGCGATCGACAGGCAGGGCGCTCAGCGGGCCTCTCGGAGATCGATGACGCGCTTGGCCTTGCCGAGCGAGCGCTCGACGCCACCGGGGGCGCGGACATCGATGGCGGCGGTGAGACCGACACGCTCCTTCAGGCGGCGGATGAGATCCTGGGCGGCGGCGGCTCGCGCCGCGGCATCCCCGGCCTCCGGCCGTGCCTCGACGACGACCGTCAGCGAATCAAGTGGCCCCTCGCGCCGCAGCTCGAGGAGATAGTGGAGCGTGAGCCTGGGATCGGCCGCAAGCAGCTCCTCGATCTGCGAGGGAAAAAGATTGCAGCCGCGGATGATCAGCATGTCGTCGCTGCGGCCGGCGATGCGGGCCATGCGGCGCATGCTGCGCGCGGTGCCCGGCATGAGCCGCGTGAGATCGCGGGTGCGATAGCGGATGACCGGCATGGCCTCCTTGGTGAGCGAGGTCAGCACCAGCTCCCCGAGCTCGCCCTCCGGCAGCAGCTCGCCCGTCGCCGGGTCCACGATCTCGGGATAGAAATGGTCCTCCCAGATGTGCAGGCCGTCCTTGGTCTCGATGCACTCGTTGGCGACGCCAGGCCCGATGACCTCGGAGAGGCCATAGATGTCGACCGCATCGATGCCGAGACGGCTCTCGATCTCGGCACGCATCCCCTCGCTCCAGGGCTCGGCGCCGAAAATACCGACCTCGAGCGCGGTCGCCCGACCATCGCGCCCCTGACGCTCCATCTCGTCGGCGATCGCCAGCATGTAGGAGGGCGTGACCGCGATCACCTGCGGGCCGAAGTCGCCGATCAGCTGGACCTGCCGCTCGGTCATGCCGCCCGACATCGGAACCACCGTCATGCCCAGCCGCTCGGCGCCGTAGTGGAGACCCAGGCCACCGGTGAAGAGGCCATAGCCATAGACGACATGGATCAGATCGCCGGGCCGTGCGCCCGCAGCCCTGAGCGAGCGCGCCACCACCTCGGCCCAGCTGTCGATGTCGTTCTTCGTATAGCCCACCACGGTGGGCCGGCCCGTCGTCCCCGAGGAGGCGTGGATCCTGGCCAGCCGCTCGCGGGGGACGGCCAGCATGCCGAAGGGATAGGTCTGCCGCAGATCCTCCTTGGTCGTCAGGGGAAAGCGGGCGAGATCCTCGAGCGTATGGAGATCGTCGGGACGGACACCCCGCGCGTCGAGGAGCGTTCGGTAGTGCGCCACATGGTCGTAGGCATGGCGAAGCGACCATTTGAGCCGGCCCAGCTGCAGGCTCGAGATCTCGTCACGGCTGGCGATCTCGATGGGATCGAGATCCCGCCGGTCCGGCGCACGCCCGTGACCCATTGCCTTCCCCGACCTGCCGCGCCCCACCGATGACGGCGCGAGCTTGAGAGTACCGCCGGCCGAGGCGGGCGCAAGCGCCTCGCCCCGGCCACGCCCTCAAAGAAAGCGGGCGCGTGCGGCGGCCATCACATGGCGCTGCTGGTGGGTAGGCAGGCCGGCCTGCTGCAGTCGCCGCTCATGCGCCTCGGGTGCTCGAAGCCTAAGGGCCGCCAGCGCCTCCTGCCAAGGCTCGGGCTCCTCCGGGAAATCCAGCGCGACGCCTGTCCAGCGGGCGATGGGGCTCGCCAGGTCGCCCGGAAAGGGCACCACCCGCTCGGGCGAGCCCGTGACGCACAGGAACAGGCTGTCCCTGTCACCCTCGTGGATCAGACGATAGCCTTTGGGCGCTCTGCGCGAGTCCCGGCAATGGCGGCAATCGAGGTAGAGGAGGTCCCATCGGTTGTCGCGCGTGACCGTCTCGAAGATGTCGATCATGCGCCCATTGCCGCCCGGCCACGGCAACGAGGCGAGGCGGTGAAAGAAGAGATAGGAGCCGGAGCGGCTCCTCAGCCGCGACAGATAGGCGAGCTCGCCCAGCACCGAGCAGACCGGAATGGGGTTGGTCGGCGATGACCCGAACGGGCCCGTGGCATCCGGCAGGACGTCGCAGTCGCGACCGTCCACGAGGGCGTCGAACATAACCGGATTATGCTCGCGCCTAGCGCGCAAATCCCAGACGAAGTTGGCCATGGAGAAGCGCTCCCGACGGCGTTGGCGGGCACGGACACGAGAGAGACTCCGGCTCTGCAGGCCGGTCCTGCGCAGCACGCGCCCTTCGCCGGGCGAAGGGCCGAAGGCGCCATGGAGCGCGCAGCTGGGCGCTCCGATCGGGTGTCGGAAGAGCTGGTTCCCGCAGGCCCGGCCGGCAAGTCGCCCGCAGACGGCCGAGGCCGACTATGGGCGATGACGGCTCGACTGTGCCTATACTACAACAGCCATCTCAGGGTCGGAGGCAGCTCGATCGAGCGTGAGGAGCTCCTGTGGCGCTCCCACACCCTTGAGGGCGTAGCGCCCCAAGGAGACGAGCCAGTCGCGTCGTTCGCCGGTCGCCTGCGCGAATGCCGACGAGACGACGATCCGTTGGTCGATCGACCGGCAGAGCTGCGCCATGCGGCTGGCCTCGTTCACCGCCGGACCCAGCACCGAGAAATCCAGCCTGTGGCTGCTGCCGAAGTTCCCGTACAGCAGCTCGCCCACATGCAGCGCCAGGTAGAAATCCGTGACGGCTTTGCCCTGCTCGCTTCGCTGCCTGTTGAGCTTCGCGATCGCGCGCTCGGCCTCGGCCGCGGCGGCCAGCGCACGATCGGCGGCATGATTGCCGTCGCCGTCGGGGAAGATGGCGAGGATCCCATCGCCCACGAACTTCAGGACCTGCCCGCCGGCGCCGTCGAGGATCTCGACCAGGCATTCGGCATAGTCGTTGAGAAGGGCCAGGACCTCCTCGTGATGAACCTCGTCGGCGATGCGCGTGAAGTTGGCGAGGTCGCTGTACCAGACGACCGCGCGAATGATCTCGGCTCGGCCGCGCACCACGTTGCCCTCGAGCACACGCCGCGCCGCGTCGTCGCCGAGATAGGTCTTGAGCAGCGTCTTGGCGGTCACGATCGACGCGCGCGAGTGGTAGGCCATGGCGAAGACCGGCACGATGCTCTCGAGCAGAGCGAGATCGGCCTCGGTAAAGCCGCCCGGCCGGTCGGTCGTCCATGAGGTCATGATGTCGTCGAGCTCGCCCATCTTGGCGTTGGCGCCCAGATGCTCGACGCGGGCCACATAGTCGGTCACCCCCTCCTCGCGCAGCTGGCCGAGGATGGGGAAGTCGACCGGCTCCCCGGCCCCATCGAGCCGCCGGCGAAGGCTGGTCATGCGGTTCTCGACGAGATGGTGCCAGGGGCTCTTGAGCCAGCCATCGGCATCCTCGGGCCTGCCGACCAGACGCTCCGAGCGCCTGATCTGGACCGAGTGGCCCCGCCGCCAGAACATGCCGAGCGCGTCGAAGGTAGGATGAAGAAGCCCTGAGCTCACCGCCAAGCGGAAGACGGGCAGGCCCGCCCCGTTCAGCCTCTCGCCGAGGCCACCCAGCAGCTCGCTCGCATGCCGGCCGGCCAGCGCGCCTTCCGCCAGCCAAGCTATCAGCGGGAGGGGATCAGGAGTGGTCAATGGGCTCGTCCCCAGGATGAATCTCTCTCGACGACGGCGAGGCGCTGCCGAGAAGCCTGAGCAGCGGCTCCGGTCCCCGCGCGATGGCCGGCCGCGTATAAATGATGCGGTACCCGGCAATGTTCCAGCCATCGCCGGTGCAGGTCCGATCATCCTGACAAGACGATGTCGGAAGCGATTCTGTCGCTGCGTTTCGTCGGTCCAGACCAGTGGTGCCCGCTGCCGGACTCGAACCGGCACGGCCGAAGCCCCGGGATTTTAAGTCCCGTGCGTCTACCTGTTCCGCCAAGCGGGCATGGGCGCGGACCTTAGCGGGCTGCGGGCGCCGATCAACCGGGGACCAGCGCCAGCACCCTGAGCGGGCTGCCCGAGCCTTTCTCGATCTTGAGGGGCGGTGTGATGAGGAGCGCTCCCGTCGGCGGCAGCTGGTCGAGGTTGGTGAGGCTGGCGAGGCCCAGCTTGTTGGACCCGTGCATCAGGTTGTGCGCCGGGAAAGCGGGCTCGAACGCGAACGCCTGGCCGGCGTCGGTGCCCACCGCCTCCACGCCCCAGCCATTGACCTCGCGCTCGACCAGGAGCTGCACCGCGGCGACGCTCGGCCCCGGCACGTGCGGCCCGTCCTCCTTGGCATTCAAGAAGGCCGCGGGATCGGTGCGCTTCGACCAGTCGGTGCGCATCAGCGCCCAGGCCCCCTTGGGGATGCGGCCGTGACGGGCCTCCCAGGCCTCGATGTGGGCGGGCTCGAGCAGAAAGCGCTCGTCTGCCGCCGCCTCCTTCGAGCAGTCGATGACGCAGGCCGGGGCGACGAGCCGCTGGGCCGGAATCGTGTCGGTGTAGCCGTCGGCGAAATCCTTGCCCGTGACCCAATGCACGGGCGCGTCGAAATGCGTGCCCGTGTGCTCGCCCATGCTGATGTTGTTCCAGTACCAGGCAGGGCCGCGCTCGTCGTAGCGCGAGATCGGGTCGATGCGGAACGGCGCCGAGGGTGCGAACTCGGGCGGCAGCTGGATCACCGGCGTTGCCGGGCGCAGAGTCTGGCTGAGGTCGACGACGCGAACGCTGCCGTTCGCCAGTGCTGCCGCCATCGCCTGCAGCAGATCGTTGGACATTTCTTGGGCCTCCCTCTCGGCTTCGCGGGCGGGTCGCGCCTCGACCGGTCGAGCCTAGCAGGCGCCTGCGACCGGGCAAGCGCCGGCCCCCATCGTCAGGATGGCGCCTTGCCCGGCTGGGCTACCAGCTCCGCGGCGGCGATCCCCGCCATGGCGCACGCCTCGTCGTGATCCCCGGTATCGCCGGAGATCCCGACGGCCCCCAGAACCTCGCCGTCGGCGTCGAGAATGAGGACGCCGCCGGGCGACGGCACGACGCGTCCGCCCGACACCGTGCCCAAGGCGGCGATGAAGGCGGGGCTGCGCGGGGCGCGCTCCGCCAGCTCTCGCGTCCCGAAGCCCATGCCCAGAGCTCCCCACGCCTTGGCGTAGGCGATATCGAAGCGGAGAATGCCCGCACGATCCTCCCGCTTGAACACCAAGACGTGCCCTCCGGCGTCCAGCACCGCCACGCCCAGGGGCGCAAGACCGCGCCGTCTCGCCTCGGCCAAGGCCTCATCCACGATCAACGTCGCCCGCTTCAGTCCCAAGATTGTCACCGACGACCCCCTCCTCTTCCGGCTGCGGGCCAGTTTCAGCATGTGTCCCCTGCGATCAAGATATCTCGAAAGCCTTTGGCCCGTCCGCGCAGCGGCGCTATTGAGCGCAGACGCTCTGGCCACAGATCCCGCCCCGTCCCGGCAGCAGCCGTCCTCGCGGCCCGGCTTCGGGCTCGGCGTGGTCGCGCCTTGTCACCGCTTGCGCTGAACAATTCCGCACGATGATCCACTCTGCCCCATCCTTGCTCAAGCAAGGCGATGGCGGCGGCTCCGCCAGAGCCGACTTCCGCGTCCTCGCGCGCTCGCTGCGCATGGCTCGGCGCTATCCCTGGGGCATGGCGGCAGCGCTAGGCGCCACGGTGGTGGCGGCGATCCTGCAGCTTCTGATCCCCCGCTATCTGGGCCAGTCGGTGGATGCCGCGACCGGGCTGCTTCACAATGGCAACGACATGGTGGCGCGCACGGCACTCTGGCACACGGCCGGCCTCCTGATCGGCGCCAGCGTGCTTCGCGGCCTGTTCACCATGTGGCAGAACTACGAGGGCGAGGCCGTCGGCCAGCGCATCGCCTACGACCTGCGCATGGCCTATTACGCCAAGCTGCAGCGGCTGAGCTTCGGCTTCCATGACCGCGTGCACACCGGCGAGCTGATCACGCGCGGCATGCTCGACATCGAAGGCCTGCGCATGGTCGTCAATGCGGGCCTCATCCGCCTCGTGCTGCTCGTCCTGCTGCTGGGCATCGGCGCGACCCTGCTCCTCGGACGCGAGCCTGTGCTGGGCCTTCTGGCGCTCAGCTTCGCGCCCTTTGCAGCTTGGCGCTCGATCGTGGCGCAGCTGCGCCTCCGCGCGAGCTGGCTGGCGCTTCAGGAGAAGCTGGGCGTGCTCACCCGCGTGATGGAGGAGAATCTCGGCGGGATCCGCGTCGTCCGCGCCTTCGCCGCCCAGCGTCACGAGATGGCCAAGTTCGACGAGGTCTCGCAGGAGACCCTGGAGCTCGCAGACCGCCGGATCGACCTTCGCGTCCGGAACGGCTCGGCCATGAGCTATGCCTTCTTCCTCGCCATGGGGCTGCTGCTCCTGGTGGGTGGCCAGAGGGTGCTCGCCGGCAACATCACGGTTGGCACGCTGACCGAGTATCTGGCCTTCATGGTCATCCTGCAGATGCCCGTCCGGCAGATCGGGCTGATGGTCAACGCCTTCGCCCGCGCATCGATGTGCGGCGAGCGCCTCTTCGAGGTGCTCGACCGCGAGCCCGACATCGCCGACCGGCCGCAGGCCACGGAGCTGCAGGCACCCCGCCCGACGCTGCGCTTCGAGAACGTCTCCTTCTCGTACAACGGGCCCGAGCCCGATGGCCGCGATGGTGCCGGACCGGTCACGCTCCGTGACATCAGCTTCGAGGTCCGGGCAGGGCAAACGCTCGGCATCGTCGGGCCCCCGGGCAGCGGCAAGTCGACGATCGCCCACCTCATCCCGCGCTACTACGACGTCACGGACGGACGGATCACGATCGACGGTCAGGACGTGCGCGACGTCACCCTGGCGTCGCTGCGGCGGACCGTCAGCCTGGTCCAGCAGGACTCCTACCTGTTCACCGCCTCGATCGAGAACAACATCGCCTATGGCGATCCCTGGGCAGATCGCGAGCGCATTGCCCAATCGAGCGAGACGGCGCGGCTGCACGACTACATCGCGGGCCTGCCGCGGGAGTACGGCACGCTGGTCGGTGAGCGGGGCGTGTCGCTGTCGGGTGGCCAGCGCCAGCGCCTGACCATCGCCCGCAGCATCCTGCTTGCCGCCCCCATCCTGGTCTTCGACGACTCCACCGCCTCGGTCGATGCCGCAACCGAGCAGGGCATCCGCGAGGCGCTCCGCGCACAGGCGGCCGATCGGGCAACGATCATCATCGCGCACCGCCTGGGATCGCTCATGGACGCCCACGAGATCATCTTCCTCGAGGCCGGGCGGATCGTCGAGCGCGGCACCCATGACGAGCTCCTCCGTCAGGGGGGCCGCTACGCCAGCCTGTACGAGCTGCAGAGCCAGGGCGGCGAGCCGGCCGATGACGCCTCCGACGGGCTGGATCCCGCATGAGGACCGGAGCGACGAGCCTTCCGCCGGGCCAGCAGGCCTCGCGCCCACCGCGAGCGGTCGTGGGCTCGCAGATCGACAATGAGGAGGTGATCTTCGCGGCCTTCAGCGGCCGGATCATGCGGCGCTTCTGGGCCTTCGTAAGCCCGCATCGCCGCACGCTGATCCTGGGCGTTCTGGCCGTGCTGGCCTTCGTGGCAAGCCAGATCGCGATCCCGCTCGTCCTGCGCGCCGTCATCGACCATGCGCTCGTCGGCACCGGGGGCAACGAGCGGCTGCTGCTGGCGGGCGTCGCCGTCTTCTTCGCGGTCGTCACGGCGAATTTCCTCGCGAACCTCGTCCAGGAAACGCTGGTGGCGCGGATCGCCCAGCGCCTGCTCGTCGACCTGCGCCGCTCCATGTTCGCCCACCTCCAGCGCGTCTCCCTGTCCTTCATGGACAAGACCGAGGTCGGGCGCCTGATGTCGCGTCTCCAGGGCGACGTTCAGGCCCTCCAGGAATTCCTCGAGACCTCCGTCTCCGCAGTCGGCGACCTCGTGCTGCTGGTCGGCATCGCGGTCGTGCTGCTGCTGCTCGACTGGCAGCTCGGCCTCCTCACCCTCTCGGTCGTCCCCATCCTCTTCGTCGTCCGCATCATCTGGCTGCCGCGCGCCCGGAAGGCCTTCATCCGCGCCCGGATCACGAGCTCGACGTTGAACGGCGCCCTGGCCGAGGGCATCCACGGGGTGCGCACCATCCAGGGCATGGGCCGCGAGAGCGTGAACCTCGCCCTCTTCGAGGAGAAGGTCCGGGACAATCTGGACGCCCAGCTGCACGGCACCTGGCTCGCCCAGATCATGATCCCGATCGTCGACACGCTCACCGGTGCCGCCATGGGGATCGTCGTCGTGGTGGGCGGCCTGGCCGTTCTGGGCGGACGGCTCGACCTCGGCGTGATGGTGGCTTTTCTTCTGTACGTGCAGCGCTTCTTCGACCCGATCCGCTCGCTCACGATGCAGTACAGCGTCATGCAGCGCGCCATGGCCTCGGGTCAGCGCATCTTCGAGGTCCTGGACGTGCCGGTCGACGTCGAGGACAAGCCCGACGCCCTGTCGCCCGAGAGCATCGACGGGTCGGTCGAGTTCAAGAACGTCACCTTCGGCTATGCGCGCGGCAACCCGGTGCTGCGCGACATCAGCTTTCGCGTCGAGCCCGGCGAGACGGTGGCGCTCGTAGGTGCCACGGGCTCCGGCAAGACCAGCACGATGGCGCTGGTCCACCGCTTCTACGACGTCTGGAGCGGGCAGGTGCTCGTCGGCGGCCACGATGTCCGCGACCTCACCCAGGCCTCCCTGGGACGCCACATCGCGATGGTGCTCCAGGAGCCCTTCCTGTTCACCGGCTCCATCCTCGAGAATATCCGGTACGCCAGCGAGCACGCGACCTACGAGCAGGTCGTCGAGGCGGCCAAGGCGGTGGGCGCGCACGACTTCATCATGAGACTGCCCGGCGGCTACGATGCGTCGGTCGAGCAGCGCGGCAACAACCTCTCCCAGGGCCAGCGCCAGCTCATCAGCTTCGCCCGAGCGCTCGTCGCGTCCTCGAAGATCCTCATCCTCGACGAGGCGACCGCCAGCATCGACAGCTACACCGAGCAGCTCATCCAGGCGGCCCTCGCCCGACTGTTCGCGCAGCATACGGCGCTGGTGATCGCTCACCGGCTCGCGACCGTCCGCAACGCCGACCGGATCATCGTCCTCGATGGCGGCCGGATCATCGAAAGCGGCTCGCATGGCGAGCTGATGCGTCAGCGCGGCCTCTACGCCCGCCTCTATCGCCTGAACTACGCGTCCTTCGACGATGTCAAAGACAGGCCGTCGCTCGCCGCCACGCCGGACCATAGCCGCGCGAGCTGATCGACCCGTCGCCGCAGGCGCCGCGATCAGCGGAGGGGCTCTTCTCAGCGCGGCGAGCGGCCGGCTACAATGAGCAGCTTTTTCCGGACCGGACAGCGTCCGGTGGCCGCAACCTGATCGACGCGCTGAAACAGACAAAAGCTGGCGGTGTCACATGAGGATCGGGATCGTCTCGGATTCGCTGGCGCATCTTCCGTTCGAGGAGATGCTGGACGCCGCAGCCGGGCTCGGCATCGAGGGCGTGGAGGTCAACACCGGCAACTGGTCGACGGCGCCGCATCTGGACCTGGCGGGCCTGCTCGCCGATGCGGGCGCGCGCCGGGCGTTCCTCGAGGCCTTCGCGCGGCGTGACCTCGAGCTCATCGCCCTCAACGCCAACGGCAATCAGCTTCACCCGACGGACGGTGCCCGCCAGTCAGCGATCCTGCACGACACGCTGCGCCTCGCGGGCCTGTTGGGCATCGAGAAGGTCTGCCTCATGTCGGGCCTGCCGGCGGGCGGCCCCGAGGACCGCACCCCCAACTGGATCGTGTCGTCCTGGCCGCCCGAGACCGGGCAGATCCTCGCTTGGCAATGGGCCGAGAGGCTTCTGCCCTACTGGCGCGAGCTCGCCACCCTGGCGAAGCAGAACGGTGTCCGGAAGCTGTGCGTCGAGCTGCATGGCAACCAGCTCGTCTACAACGTGCCCTCGCTTCTTCGCCTCAGGGACGAGATCGGCCCCATCGTCGGCGCCAACCTGGACCCGAGCCACCTGATGTGGATGGGCGCCGACCCGCTCGCCGCCGTCGACGCGCTGGGCGAGGCCATCTTCCACGTGCACGCGAAGGACACCTATCTCAACCGGCCCAGGCAGGCGACGACGAGCCTCCTCGAGAGCGGGTCCCTTACCGACATTCCGGCGCGGTCCTGGACCTACATCACGCTCGGCTACGGCCACGACGAGGCTTGGTGGCGCGAGTTCTGCTACCGCCTGCGCATGGTCGGCTACGACGGCTGGCTCTCGATCGAGCACGAGGACGTCATGCTCTCTTGCATGGAAGGCGCCCGCCGCTCGGTCGAGCTTCTGAAAGCGGTGGCCCCGGTCGAGCCCAGCGACTACGCGCCGCAAGCCTTGTGAGAGCGGCCGACGTGCCCTTCAGCCTGGCGAGGCCGCGAGCTCGCTGAGGATCATAGCCGCCGCATCCTCAGCTGCGGCCTCGACGGCGGGCGAGAGCGTGGCACCCGGCTCGAACGACGCGGCCTCGATCGCCAGCACGACGCAGCACGGTGGCAAGACGCCAAGAGCCCGGGCGAGCTCGACTGCCTCTGCGAGGCCAAGGCCGTGCGAGGACATGCCACCGAGCCCGACGGGTAACGGCCCGGCCTTGGCATCCAGCCGCCTGACACTTCCAGGCGTGGCTCCCGAGATCGCAGCATCGACAAGAAAAGCCGTCGCCGCGCCGTCGAGCCAGCCGACAAGCCTCGCCGCTTCTCCTTGATCCTCCAGCAGGGTGACATCGGCCGGAACGCGCCCGCGCAGCTTGTGGATGACCGCACGTCCGACGCCGTCATCGCCGCGATCGGGGTTGCCGACCCCGATCACCAGCCTCCGCGCAGATCCCGCCACCGTCAGGCGCGATCGACCTCGAGCCGCAGGAAGTGCGTGGCGCAGGAGATGCACGGGTCGTAGTTCCTGACCGTCTGCTCGCAGCGCCAGCGCAGGTCCTCGTCGGGGAGATCGGTCCAGCCATTGATGAAGGTAACGAGATCCTCCTCGATGGTGGCCTGGTTCTGCGACGTCGGCGGGATGATCACGGCATCCTCGATGCTGCCGTCGGCGGCGAGGCGATAGCGGTGATAGAGCATGCCGCGCGGCGCCTCCGTCGCGGCATGGCCGAGGCCAGCGGCCGGCGTCACCTGGACGAAGGGCGCTTCCGGCTCGACGTAGCTCTCGATGATGCGCAGCGCTTCCTCGCAGGCGAAGACGATCTCGACCGCGCGCACGATGATGCTCTGAAAGGGATTGCGGCAGACCGTACCGAGCCCGGCCTCGCGCGCCGCCTGCTGGGCCGGCGCCGGGAGCTTCTCGAAGTTGAGCGCGTAGCGCGCCAGCGGCCCGACGAAATAGTTGCCACGGGCCTTGAGCCGGCTGTGCAGCGCCGTCGACTGCGGCACATGCACCTCCTCGAAATGCGCCGGATATTCGGCCGCCGCGATGTCGAGCCCTCGGCTCGAGACAATCCGCCCCTCGTTGAAGGGGTACTCATCGGGATGGCTGAGGGAGACAAGCTCGTAGTCGCGCTCACAGTCGGGAAAGTCGAAGCCCGCCACCCAGCGCACCGTGGCGATGGCGGCGTCCCGGGCCCGCTCGAGCGGGCCCCGCATCTCGGCCAGCTGGCGGCGCGTGGGCGCCTTGTAGACGCCGCCGACCCGGACGTTGATCGGATGGACTTCGCGGCCGCCGACCAGCGCCAGCAGCTCGTTCCCGGTTTTCTTGAGCGCGAGGCCGCGCTTGACGATGTCACCATGGTCGCGCGCCAGATCGATGGCGCTCTGGTAGCCCAGAAAATCGGGCGCATGCAGCATGTAGACGTGGAGCGTGTGGCTCTCGATCCACTCGCCGCAGTAAAGCAGCCGTCTCAGCTCGCGGAGCGGCCCGCTGACCTTCACCCCCAGCGCCGCCTCGATCGCGTGGACGGCGCTCATCTGGTAGGCCACAGGGCAGATGCCGCAGATCCGGGCGGTGATGTCCGGCACCTCGGTATAGGCGCGGCCCCGCAGGAACGCCTCGAAGAAGCGCGGCGGCTCGAAGATGTTGAACTCGGCCAGCTTTACGGCGCCATTCTTGATCGTGACCTTGAGCGCCCCCTCGCCCTCGACGCGGGCGAGCTGGCCGACCTTGATGGTCTTACTGGCCATGCCGCGCTGCCTCCGCATGGAACGGCTCGGCGCCGACATTGAAGGTCGCGTAGAGCCGCTGCAGCGTCGCCTCGTCCACGCCGAGGCTCCTGAGCCAGGCGCTCAAGGCCTGGGTGTTGGGGCTCTCCATCGGGCCGAAGCAGCCATAGCAGCCCCGATCGTAGGACGGGCAGAGGGCGCCGCAGCCGCTCCGCGTCACCGGGCCGAGGCATGGCGTGCCCTTGGCCACCATCACGCAGGCGTTGCCTTTCAGCTTGCAGTCCATGCACACGCTGTGACCGGGAACGGCCGGCTTGCGGTCATAGAGGAGAAAGGCGCTCAGCACCTCGAGCAGCTGGCGCTTGTTGATCGGGCAGCCGTGCAGCTCGAAGTCGACCGGCACATGGGCGGCGATCGGTGTCGAGGTGGCCAGCGTCTCGATATAGTCCGGCCGGGCGTAGACGATGCGGACGAACTCGCTGACGTCCCGGAAGTTGCGGAGCGCTTGGATGCCGCCGGCGGTGGCGCAGGCCCCGATCGTGACGAGCCGCTTCGACCGCTTGCGGATGTCGAGGATGCGACCCGCATCGTGGGCCGTCGTGATCGAGCCCTCGACCAGCGAGAGGTCATAGGGCCCGGCCACCTCGGCGCGTGTCGCCTCGAGGAAGTAGGCGATCTCGACCGCTCCCGCCACGGCCAGAAGCTCGTCCTCGCAGTCCAGGAGGCTGAGCTGGCAGCCATCGCAGGAAGAAAACTTCCAGACGGCGAGCTTGGGCTTTCGTGCGGTCGTTGCCAGCTCAGATCTCCTTCAGCGCCAGGATCTGCCGCACCCGGTCGTACGAGACGACCGGGCCATCCCTGCAGGCGAGGACGGGGCCGAGCTGGCAGCGGCCACAATGGCCGAGCGCGCACTTCATGTGCCGCTCCAGCGAGAGATGGATCGCCTCGTCGGCCACGCCCGCCTCGCGGAGCGCGCTCGCGGCGAAGCGCATCATGACCTCAGGGCCGCAGACCAGCGCCACCGTCTGCGCCGGATCGAAGCTCGACCGTGGGATGAGCTTGGTCACGACACCCACATGGCCACGCCAGTCGGTGCCGGCATGGTCCACCGTCACCTCCACGGCCACGTCGAGCCGTCGCCGCCATCGCTCGAGCTCGGCCGGATAGAGGATCTCGCGTGGGCTCCGCGTGCCGTAGAGGAGCGCGATGCGGCCGTAGCGCTCGCGCTCGGCAAAGAGCCGATAGAGCGCCGGCCGGAGCGGGGCGAGGCCGAGGCCGCCCGCCACGACCACCACATCCCGACCGTAGGCCTCCTCGACTGGCCACGCGCTGCCGAAGGGCCCGCGCATCCCGATCCGGTCGCCAGGCCGCATCCTGGCCAAGGCACCCGAGACCTTGCCGACATCGCGAATGGTGTGGATGAGAGGGCCGTCCTTGGCCGGATCACCACTGATGCTGATCGCGGCCTCGCCCACGCCGAAGGCCCACAGCATGTTGAACTGCCCGGGCCGGAAGGATCCGAGCGTGCCGTTCTCCACCTCGAGCTCGAGGGTCCAGGTGTCGGCGAGCTCGCGGCGGCGACGGCGCACCACCGCGCTGAGCGGCAGCATCGGATCGGCCGGCGGCGCCCGGCCGGCGGCGCTCTCAGGCGGCTGGGCCATAGACATCGAACATCTGCAGGCGGGTGGCGTGCAGGCGGCGCATCAGCTCCGGCACGAACCGCTTCATCAGCTCATAGCCCAGATGATGGTCGGCCTCGCATTTGCCGCGCAGGCACTTCGCATCGAGGGAGATGGCACGGGTCAGCTCGACGGCCTTGGCATCGTAGGCCCAGCGATAGGGCGGCACGAGCCAGGAGATTCCGGCGATCTCCCCCTCCTCCAGCGTGAGGAAGCGCATGGTCCCGCGACCGGGCACGGCGACCTCGAAGGCAACCTTGCCATGGCGGATCAGGTAGAACTGGTCCGCTGGATCACCTTCCCGAAAGAGATAGTCTCCCGCGTTGAAGACCACGTTCCGGCCGCAGCCGGCGATCAGCTCACAGAATGCCGGATCCAGACCGCGGAAGAACTCGTGCGCGGCGATGATCTCCTCGAGGCTCTTCACGGCTTGTCCCCGCTTTGCTCGGTGGCGGCAATCGCCTGCACCTCCTCGGTGATGTCGATGCCGACGGGGCACCAGGTGATGCAGCGACCGCAGCCCACACAGCCCGACGTGTCGAACTGGTCGACCCAGGTCGAGAGCTTGTGGGTCATCCACTGGCGGTAGCGGGATCGCGGCGAGGACCGCACGCTGCCGCCGTGGATGTAGGAGAAATCCAGCCCGAAGCAGGACAGCCACTTGCGCGTCCGGCCTGCCTCCTTCCCCGTCAGGTCGAGATCCTCCTCGACCGTCGTGCAAAAGCAGGTCGGGCACACCATCGTGCAATTGCCGCAGGTGAGGCAGCGCTCGGCCACCTCGTCCCAGCGCGGATGCTCGAGGTTACGCGCCAGCAGCTCCGGCACGCCCTCGGCCGGCATCTGGCGGCCCATGCCGGCCACGGCATGGGCGGTTGCCGCAGCAGCCGCTTTGCGGTCCGCCTCATTGGCCGGCCGATGCGGCAGCGCTTGCGCGACCTCGGCCCCCCGCTCGCTGCCCACCTCGAGCAGAAAGCGGTGATCGCCCGTCGGGTCGAGCTCGGTGAGCGCCAGATCGAAGCCAACGTCAGCCTTCGGGCCGGTGCCCATCGACACACAAAAGCAGGTGCCCCGCGCCTCGCCGCAGTTCACAGCGACCAGAAACGCGCCGGCCCGCCGGTCCCGGTAGTGGGTGTCCACATGAGCGCCTTCGAGAAAGACACGGTCCTGAACCGCGATGGCGCGCAGCTCGCAGGCACGCACGCCGATGAAGGCATAAGGACGCTCGCGCGGCGCCGGCCCGCTGAAGGCAAGGCCATCGGCACCACGCTCGGCCTGCCACAGCTGCAGCACAGGCGGGTGGAGGAACCGCTTCCAGGCATGCGGGCCCACCACATAGCCGAAAAGCGCCCGGTCCTCGCGCGGAACGAGCCTGTAGTGGCCCGGCGCGTGCTCGTCGGTCCAACCCTCCGGCAGATCGGCCAGCCGCTCGATCTCGTCATAGACGATAGCGCCATCGCGCACGGTCGGGCCCAGGACCTCGTAGCCCTGCTGTGCGAGCGCATCGAGAAGGTGCTGCAGGCCCTCCCGCTGGACGACCAGAAGGTCGCCAGTCAGCACGCCCCCTGCCCCACCAATCGCCTGTCCCTCGCGCGTCGTTCCGTGGACATCGCCGCACCTGATCTCAAAGCCAATTCCCTGAGACTGGACCCAGCCAGGGCTGTTGACCACCCTCTCTAGCATTGCACGATCCAGGCGGTGCTTGATCTCGATCAAGGCATGCGGCGCGGTTCTGCCGCTCGATCTCCCGACGCCCAGGGAGTGACGCTGTGCCGGCGAGACCCAATGATCTGACAGTCGAGCCCGATCTCGCACGCGAGCGGCGGACGGGTCCATTTCGCACGCAACGCCCGCTCTATGTTGACCTCCTGCCGCCCTGCAATCACGCCTGCCCGGCCGGCGAGAATATCCAAAGCTGGCTCGACGCCGCCCAGGGCGGCGACTTCGAGACGGCTTGGCGCCGGCTCGTCCAGGACAACCCCTTTCCCGCCATTCACGGCCGTGTCTGCTATCATCCCTGCGAGAGCGCCTGTAACCGCGGCGAGCTCGACAGCGCCGTCAGCATCCACGCGGTCGAGCGGTTCCTGGGCGACCTCGCGATCGAGCGTGGTTGGAGCCTGCCGGCGCCGGAAGGGGAGACCGGCAAGCGCATTCTCGTCGTGGGCGCTGGGCCGTCGGGGCTCTCGGCCGCCTATCATCTCCGCCGCCGGGGCCACACGGTCGAGATCCGCGAGGCGGGACCGATGGCTGGCGGCATGCTCCATTTCGGCATCCCGGCCTATCGCCTGCCCCGCGTCGGTGCTCGATGCCGAGATCCAGCGGATCGCGGCCCTCGGCGTGCGGATCGTCCTCGACCACAAGGTCGAGGATCTGGAGGCCGCGATCGGCGAAGGTCGATTCGATGCCGCGTTCGTCGCAGTGGGAGCGCACCTCGCCAAGCGCGCCGAGATCCCGGCCCGAGACGCCGGACGCATTCTCGATGCCGTGAGCTTCCTCGAGAGCGTGGAGACCGGAGAGGCGCCGCAGCTCGGTCGGCGCGTCGCCATCTATGGCGGCGGCAACACGGCCATGGATGCCGCCCGCGTCGCCCGGCGCCTGGGTGCCGAGGAGGCGCTCATCATCTATCGCCGCGATCGCGAGCACATGCCGGCGCACGGCTTCGAGGCCGACGAGGCGGTCGAGGAAGGCGTGAAGATCCACTGGCTGCGAACGATCAAGGCGATCGACGAGACGCATTTCACGGTCGAGGTCATGACGATCGACGAGCATGGCCGGCCGCAGCCCACCGGGCGCTTCGAGACGCTCGAGGCCGACGCGCTGATCCTGGCGCTGGGCCAGGACACCGACACGGGCTTCCTGCGCAAGGTGTCGGGCGTGGCGTTCAAGGACGACGGCACGGTCGTCGTCGACGACCGGATGATGACCGGCCGGCCCGGCCTTTTCGCCGGCGGCGACATGGTGCCGGCCGAGCGCACGGTGACGGTGGCCGTGGGGCACGGGAAGTCGGCGGCGCGCAACATCGACGCCTGGCTCAGGGGCGACCGCTACGAGAAGCCGCCGCCGCACCCGGTCGTCGCGTTCGACAAGCTCCACGTCTGGTACTTCACCGACGCGCCGCAGCGCAGCCAGCGCGAGCTTGAAGGGACGCAGCGAACGGCCTCGTTCGACGAGGTGGTGAGCGGGCTCAGCGAGGCGGAGGCCCGCTTCGAGGCCAAGCGCTGCCTTTCCTGTGGCAACTGCTTCGAGTGCGACGGCTGCTACGGCGCCTGTCCGGAGGGTGCCGTCGTCAAGCTCGGGCCCGGCAAGCGCTACCGTTACGACTATGACCGCTGCACGGGCTGCGCCGTCTGCTTCGAGCAGTGCCCCTGCCACGCCATCGAGATGATCCCGGAGCCGGCATGATGGCGACGATCCTTGAAGAGCGCCCCGCTGCGCGGCCATCCCCGAATGTCCCGACAGGCGGGCAGCGGGTCACGATCGACGGCAACGAGGCCTGCGCGCACGTGGCCTACCGGGTGAACGAGGTCTGCGCGATCTACCCGATCACGCCCTCCTCGCCGATGGCCGAGCTGGCGGATCAGTGGTCGAGCGAGAACAGAAAGAACATCTGGGGCAATGTTCCCGACATCATCGAGATGCAGGCCGAGGGCGGGGCTGCCGGCGCCGTGCACGGGGCGCTCCAGGCCGGGGCTCTGACGACGACCTTCACAGCCTCGCAGGGCCTGCTTCTCATGATCCCCAACATGTACAAGATCGCAGGCGAGCTGACGCCGGCCGTCTTCCACGTGGCGGCCCGCTCGGTCGCGGCCCAGGCGCTCTCGATCTTCGGCGACCACAGCGACGTCATGGCGACGCGCGCCACCGGCTTTGCCCAGCTCTGCTCGAGCTCGGTGCAGGAGGCGCACGACATGGCGCTCGTGGCCCAGGCGGCCACGCTCGAGGCGCGCGTGCCGTTCATCCATTTCTTCGACGGCTTTCGCACCTCGCACGAGGTGCACAAGATCGAGCTCCTGCCGGACGCGACGATCCGGGCGATGATCGACGACAATTTCGTCCTCGCCCACCGCCAGCGCGCGCTCAACCCCGACAATCCCTTCATCCGCGGCACCGCCCAGAATCCCGACGTCTTCTTTCAGGCGCGCGAGACGGTGAACCCATTCTACGCCGCGACGCCTGCGATCGTCGAAAGGGCCATGGAGCGCTTCGGCGCGCTCACCGGTCGCCGCTACCGCCTCTTCGACTATTGGGGCGATCCGGCGGCCGAGCGCGTGCTTGTCCTCATGGGCTCGGGTGCCGAGGCCGCACGCGAGACGGTCGAGCATCTGGCGGCGCAAGGGGCGAAGGTGGGCGCAGTCCAGGTCCATCTCTACCGGCCCTTCTCCGCAGCGCATCTCCTGGAGGCCCTCCCCGCCTCCGTGCGCCACGTGGCCGTGCTCGATCGCACCAAGGAGCCGGGCGCCACGGGCGAGCCCCTCTATCTCGACGTGGTGGCGGCGCTGGCCGAGGCTGCGGCCGACGGCGTGCGGCCGATGCCCAGGGTGATCGGCGGCCGCTACGGCCTCTCGTCCAAGGAGGTCACCCCGGCCATGGTCCTGGCGGTGCTGGACGAGCTCCACAAGGATCGGCCGAAGCGCCACTTCACCCTCGGCATCAGGGACGACGTCGCCCACACGAGCCTCGAGGTCGACCCCGACTTCGTGATCGAGCCGCCCGAGGTCGTGCGCGCGATGTTCTTCGGCCTCGGTGCCGACGGCACGGTCGGAGCGAACAAGAACAGCATCAAGATCATCGGCGAGGACACCGATCTCTTCGCCCAGGGCTATTTCGTCTACAACTCCAAGAAATCGGGCTCGCGCACGGTCTCGCATCTGCGCTTCGGGCCCAGGCCCATCCGCTCGACCTATCTGATCCAGCAGGCGAGCTTCATCGCCTGCCACCAGTTCAGCTTCCTCGAGAAGATCGACGTGCTCGAGGCCGCAGCACCGGGTGCCGTCTTCCTTCTCAACAGCCCCTGGGGCCCCGAGGAGGTCTGGGCCAAGCTGCCGCGCGAGGCGCAAGAGACGATCCGGGCGAAGAAGCTCGAGCTCCACGTCATCGACGCCTACGAGGTGGCGCGGCAAACCGGCATGGGCGTGCAGATCAACACGATCATGCAGACCTGCTTCTTTGCGATCTCACGCGTCCTCCCGCGCGAGGAGGCGATCGCCCGCATCAAGGCCGCCATCAAGAAGAGCTACGGCAAAAAGGGCCAGAGAACGGTCGAGCGCAACTTCGCCGCCGTCGATGCGGCGCTCGCGCACCTGCATCGCGTGACGGTCCCCGACACCATCCAGGGCAGCGTCGGCCGGCTGCCCCTCGTTCCGCCCGACGCGCCCGAGTTCCTGCGGACTGTGACGGGCATCATGCTGGCCGGGCACGGCGACGATCTGCCGGTGAGCGCGCTGCCGGCCGACGGCACATGGCCCTCGGGCACCACGGCGTTCGAGAAGCGCAACGTATCGCTGAGCGTGCCGGTCTGGGAGCCGGACCTCTGCATCCAGTGCGGCCATTGCAGCTTCGTCTGCCCGCACGCCGTCATCCGCTCGAAGTTCTACAACGAGGCCGAGCTCGAGGCGGCGCCCGAAGGCTTCAAGTCGGCGTCGATCGACGCGCGCGGCTTTCCCGACACGCGCTACACGCTCCAGATCTATGTCGAGGACTGCACCGGCTGCGGGCTCTGCGTCGAGGTCTGCCCCGTCCGCAGCAAGGAGCGGACCGACCGGCGGGCCATCAACATGGCCGAGAAGGAGCCGCTTCTCGAGACCGAGCGCACCAATGAGCGCTTCTTCGAGACCCTGCCGGTCAACGACCGCGGGCGGGTCGACTTCTCGACCGTGCGCGGCGCGCAGTTCCTCGAGCCGCTGTTCGAGTTCTCGGGTGCGTGCGCCGGCTGCGGCGAGACGCCTTATCTCAAGCTCGCCACCCAGCTTTTCGGCGACCGGATGATCGTCGCCAACGCCACTGGCTGCTCCTCGATCTATGGCGGCAACCTGCCGACCACCCCCTGGGCCCGCAACGCCGAGGGCCGCGGCCCCGCTTGGTCGAACTCGCTCTTCGAGGACAACGCCGAGTTCGGCCTCGGCATGCGCCTCGCCGCCGACAAGCACCGGGCGATGGCCCAGGCGTTGGCCCGCGAGCTGGCACCAGCCCTGAGCGCGGATCTGGTCGAGGCGATCCTCACAGCACCGCAGCGGACCGAGGGCCAGATTCGCGCGGTCCGGGAGAAGGTGGCGGCGCTGCGTCAGAAGCTGGCCGGCCTCGACGACGACAGAGCGCGGCACCTCCTCTCCGTCGCAGACCATCTCGTCCGGCGCAGCGTGTGGCTGATCGGCGGCGACGGCTGGGCCTACGACATCGGCGCAGGCGGCCTCGACCACGTCCTCTCGACCGGCCGCGACGTCAACGTCCTGGTCCTCGACACCGAGGTCTATTCCAACACCGGCGGCCAGGCGTCCAAGGCCACGCCCATGGCCGCCGTCGCCAAGTTCGCGAACGCCGGCAAGCATGTCGGCAAGAAGGACCTGGCGCTCCAGGCCATCAGCTACGGCAATGTCTACGTGGCCCAGGTCGCCATGGGCGGCAATCCGCAGCAGACGCTTCTGGCGTTTCGCGAGGCCGAGGCCTGGCCCGGCCCATCGCTCATCCTCGCCTACAGCCACTGCATCGCGCACGGGATCGACATGCGCTTCGGCCTGAAGCAGCAGTCGCTGGCCGTCCATTCCGGCTACTGGCCGCTCTTCCGCTACAACCCGGCGCTCAGGGAGAGCGGCGTGCCACCGCTCGTCCTCGACTCCCAGCGCCCGACCGTGCCGTTCCGCGACTACGCCAACAACGAGCTGCGCTATCGCATGCTGTCGCTCACCAACCCGGCCGAGGCGGAGAGCCTGATGGCCCGGGCCGAGGAGCAGGTGCGCCGTACCTGGGACCTCTACGAGGTCATGGCGACGCGTGGCGAGCATCCGGCCTGAGGAGCGAGCGATGGTGGATCTCCGCACCTCCTATCTGGGGCTGCCGCTCGCCCATCCGGTCGTGGCTTCGGCTTCCCCGCTCTCGCGCACGCTCGACGGGATACGGCGGCTGGAGGATGGCGGGGCTGCCGCCATCGTCCTCTTCTCGCTGTTCGAGGAGCAGATCCGTCAGGAGCGCGCCGCTCTCGACCGGCTCACGTCGGCCGGCACCGAGAGCTTCGGCGAGGCCCTCGACTATTTCCCAACCGTCGAGGACAGCCGCATCGGCCCCGGTCCCTATCTGGAGCTGCTGGGGCAGGCCGCGCGCAGCACCGGCGTTCCTGTCATCGCAAGCTTGAATGGCGTCACGAGCGAAGGCTGGACCGAGCATGCGGCCCTCATGCAGGAGGCAGGCGCCGCCGCCATCGAGCTCAACATCTTCCACATCCCGGCCGACCTCGACACCTCCTCCGCCGACGTCGAGCAGCGCTGCATCGACATCCTGGTGGCCGTCCGACGCGCCGTCTCGATCCCGGTGGCCGTCAAGCTCGGCCCCTTCTACAGCGCATTCGGCAATCTAGCCCGACGCCTGGTCGAGGCGGGGGCCAACGGCCTCGTCCTCTTCAACCGCTTCTACCAGCCGGACCTCGATCTCGACGCGCTCGAGGTGGCCCCCACGCTCGAGCTCAGCAGGCCCTCGGAGATCCGGCTTCCGCTCTTGTGGATCGCCGTGCTGCACGGACGCATCCAGGCCTCGCTCGCCGCCAGCACCGGCGTCCAGGGCGCCCGACGAGGTCGTCAAATACATCCTCTCCGGTGCCGACGCGGTCATGACCACCTCGGCTCTGCTGCGCGAGGGTCCGGGCCGGCTGGGGACGCTGCGCGACGGCCTGGCCGCCTGGATGGAGCGCCACGGCTATGCCTCGGTGGCACAGATGAAGGGTGCCATGAGCCAGCGTCACGTCCCCGACCCCACAGCCTTCGAGCGCGCGAACTATCTGCGCGTGCTCAATTCCTGGCGCGAGCCCGAGACGGGGTTCTGAACGCCTAGCCCGAGCTGTCGGCGGGCCGCAGATCACCGCGGGCGATGCCGGCGGCGGCGACGGCGCGGATCTCGTCGACGAGGGCCAGGGCGAGACGCGAGAGGGGTCGATGCGGGGCAAGCAATAGCCTCGCCGTGATGGGCTGCGATGGCTGCAGCGGCCGTGCGACCAATCCCGGAAAGCCGCCTCCGAGAAGGCTGAAGCGATCGACGAGGGTGATGCCGACGCCGGCTCGCGCGAGCGCGCATGCGGTGAAAGACTGGGCGACGTCGACAGCCACCATGCGACGCAGGCCGGCACGCCGGAAGAACCCCTCGATCAGGGAGCCGATCGGCAGGTGGCGACTGAATGAGATGAGAGGGTACGCCGCCACGTCCTGAGCGCTGATGGCGTCGTGCCCGGCGAGCGGATGGCCCGGCGGCATGGCGCAGACCAGGTCCGACACACAGAGGTCCTCCGCGAGGGTCGATGCGTCCTCGACCGGGGCCAGCACGAGACCAATCTCCGCGCCGTGGTTGACGACCTGCTCCACCACCGCGTCATTGACGATGGACTGCACGCCGACCTGCGCACGCGGACGCGTCTCACGGAACTGCCGGATCGCCTCGGGCACGAGGCTCGAGGCGAGGGCCGGCGTCGCCGCCACGGTCACGAGCCCGCTGCGGGTATGCTGGAGGTCCTCCGCCAGACGCTGCACCAGCTCGATGCTGGTGAAGACCTTGTTGACCTCGGGAAAGAGCGTGCGTGCCTCGGGCGTCGGCAGCAGCCGCCCGCGATCGCGGATGAAGAGAGCAAAGCCCAGCTGGTCTTCCGTGTGACGCAGCAGCTTGCTCACTGCCGGCTGCGAGATTCCGAGCATTCTCCCCGCCTCGGTCACCGTGCCGGTGGCGAGCACCGCGCGCAGGACCTCAAGCTGTCGGAGGTTCATGGTCATAACCAGCCGTTATAGTCAGCCCAATTCTCGATATTTGACATCATGGGAAGCGAACGGCAACAAGCGCCTCACGCTCTGAATGGAGCCCTGTCGCCGTGTCGTCGCGATTGCGATGGCGACGGGGCGCAAGGATTGGGGAGGAATCAATGGTCAAGCTGTCGCGACGTCAGGCTCTTGGCGCCATGGCCTCGGCGGTACCGCTCGCCGCATCGTCGACGATGCTCTCGCGCATCGCCATGGCGGCCGGGAGCGAGCCGATCAAGGTCGGCTGGCTGGTGGCCCTTACCGGTGCGAACTCCGCGCCCGGCATCGGCTTCGACCGCGGCATCCACTATGCCGCCGACAAGATCAACGCCGCTGGCGGGATCATGGGACGGCAGGTCCAGATCGTCACCCGCGACACGCAGGGCGACCCGACCAAGGCCGTGAACGCGGCGCTCGAGCTGATCAACCAGGAGAAGGTGGTCTGCACGATCGGCCCGACCAACTCGGGCGAGGGCTTGGCCACCACGCCGCTGATTGCCCGCTACAAGATGCCGAGCTTCGTCTACGGCGTCGTCGATCAGCTCATCGATGCCAAGAAGTATCCCTTCGCCTATCGCGTGCTCCCTTCCAACAAGCAGTGGACCCTGGCGGGTCAGAACTATGCGCTCAAGACCCTGGGCCTGAAAAAGGTCGGGGTGATCGGCGATGCCACCGGCTACGGCACCGCCACCGTCGAGCTGGCCAAGAAGGAGCTGCATGACGCCGGCGCCGAGATCGCCTACTCGGCCCTGATCGACGCCAATCAGACCGACGTCTCGACCGACATGCAAAAGGCGCAGGCCGCGGGGTCAGAGGCGCTGATGATCTGGTCGGACTCGGCGGGGCTCAACTCCCGCCTGATGAACGCCCGCGGCGACATGGGCTGGGACGTCCCGATGATCGGCCATCCGGCCATGGGTGCGGGGTCGGTCAAGGCGCTGCTGAAGAAGCCCGAGAACTGGGACAAGGTCTACATCATCGGCTACCGGTCGACGAGCTACGACAAGGACGGCAACCTGCCGAAGCGGACCCAGGCCTTCCTCGACGAGGTCAAGAAGACCGTGAAGGTCGACGACACCACCCTCTGGTGGGTCGCGGCCGGCTTCGACTCAATCAATCTCCTCAAGCTCGCCGTCGAGAAGGGCGGCTCGACCGACCATGACGCCATCAAGAAGGCGCTCGAGGCGCCCAAGGTGATCGAGGGCGTCTTCGGCGACTACAGCTACACGGCGGAGCAGCACAATGGCTATCCGGTGGACGAGATCGCCATGAACGCCGCCAACTCCTTCCGCAACGGCGCCTACGACCTGGCGCCCGGCTACAGCTAGGAAAAGAAAGGCACGAGAAGGCCAGGATGGAGCAGACGCGATGATCCCCTCGATCGTCGTCGCCGGCCTGTCGATCGGCGCCGTCTACGCCATGATCGGCATCGCCTACAACATCATGTACTCGACCTCGAAGGTGATGAGCTTCACCTCCGGGCAGCTCGGGATGCTGGGCTCCGTCTTCGGCGCCTGGTTCATTGGTGTGCTGGGCCTGCCGGCCTGGCTCGGCTTCGTCCTGGCCCTCCTCGTCGGCGCCGCCTTCGGCGCGGTGACCGAGCTCCTCGCCGTCCGTCCGGTGCTGCGCAGCATCGAGAAGCATCTCTACGTCCTCAGCACGCTGGCGCTGGCCTTGATGGTCCAGCAGCTCGTGGCGATCTGGTGGGGCACCGAGCCCCGCCCGTTCCCGACGCTCTTCGGCATCGGAAGCGGCCTTCTGGCCGAGAAGTACTGGCTGCCGGTCGCCGCCCTGGTCGTGACCCTGGTGGCGCTCGAGCTGCTCTACACGAGGACGCTGGTCGGGCGCTCCTTCATCGCCATCGCCGAGGACCAGCTCGCGGCGCGTGCGCTGGGCATTCCCGAGCGACGCATGCGCGTCCTGAGCTACATGCTGGCAGGCGTCGTCGGCGCCCTCGCGGGCTTTGTCGGCGGGCAGCTCATGCTGGCCTTCTTCGCCAACGGCGCCTCGCTCACCTTCTACGGCTTCATTCCGATCGCCATCGGTGGGCTCGGCAGCAATCGTGGCGCGCTCGTCGGCGGCCTGGCGCTCGGCCTGATCCAGCAGATCGCCAACTATCTCTTCGGCGGCAACCTCGTCGGCGTGGTGGCCTTCGTCGTCTTCATCGCGGTGCTGCTTTTGATGCCGCGCGGCCTCTTTGGCAGCGCCGAGCCCCGCCGGGTATGAGGACGCCCACCATGTCCACATCCGCGACCGGCGGGGCTGCCATGCCGGCCGCCGCGCCCTCCCGCAGGGGCGGCCTCGCGCTGAAGCTCCTGGGTATCCTGGTTGCCCTGGCGGCGCTCGTCATCCTGCCGACGCTCGTCAACGACTACTGGGTCCACATCGCCACGCTCGCCGGCGTCTACTGGATCCTCGTCGCCGGCCTCGATCTCGTGGTGGGCTATGCCGGCCAGCTCGCGGTCGGCTATGTCGGCCTGCTCGCGATCGGCGCCTACACCTCGAGCATCCTGTGCGACAAGGTCGGCCTCGACCCCTTCACGGGCCTCGTCGCGTCGGGGCTCTCGGGGGCGCTCTTCGGCTTTCTCGTGGGCCTGCCCTCGCTCCGGCTGAAGCACTTCTACTTCGCCATGGCGACCCTCGGCTTCGCCACGATCGTCAGCCAGATAGCGTTGGCCTGGGGCAGCCTCACGGGCGGCGGCATCGGCCTCCTGGCCCCGGTCTTCCCGGCACCGCTCGACAGCCAGACGGGCTTTTATTTCCTCGTCCTGGCGCTTGCGGCACTCGCCACCTACCTGGTCTCGAACGTCGCGCACAGCACGCTCGGGCGCGGGCTGGTCGCGATCCGCGACGCGGAGGTGGCGGCCGAGGCGACGGGCGTGTCGATCTTCCGCCTCAAGCTCGGCATCTTCACCTTCAGCGGCGGTCTCGCAGGCGTGGCCGGGGCCCTCTTCGCCACGGCGCAGACCTACATCACGCCGGACGCCTTCACCTTCGACCTCTCCGTTCTCTTCTTCATCGCCGTGCTGGTCGGTGGGCGAGGACGGGTCCTGGGGCCGCTCATCGGCACCATCGTCCTGACCCTCTTGCCCGAGTTCGCCGCACCGCTCGTCAAGTGGTCGACCTTCGTCTACGCCCTGCTTCTGCTCCTCGTCGTGCTGCTCGTGCCGGGCGGCATCGCGGACTTCCTCGAGCGGCTGATGGGCAGGCCGGGGGAGATCGACCGCCTGGGCGAGCCCAGGCCGGAGCGCATCGCAACCGTGCTCGGCGTCGATGCGGGCGGCGAGAAGGTGCCGGGGACAAGGCGACGGGCTGCGCCTCCCGTCGTCCTCGAGGGCGTGATCAAGGCCTTCGGCGGTGTCCGCGCCCTCGACGGCCTCGATCTCGAGCTGAGGCCGGCCACGGTCCATGGCCTGATCGGCCCCAACGGCAGCGGCAAGACCACGGCCCTCAACATCATCTCGGGCTTCTATCCGGTCGATGGCGGCAGCATCCGGCTGGGCGACCAGGACATCACCACTGCCAGCGTGCAGCAGCGCGCGCGGCTGGGCATCGCCCGGACGTTCCAGGCACCGCGCACCGTCGGCGAGATCAGCGTGATCGAGAACGTCATGCTTGGCCGCTACATGAGCGCCCGGGCGAGCTTCGGCGAGATCGCGGCAGGTGTCGGGCGCTACCGCCAGGACGAGCGCGAGCAGCGCGCCCTGGCACTCGCGGCGCTCGAGGCGGTGGGGTTGAGGGACTGGGCCGACGCTCGTGCCGATCGCCTGCAGCACAGCGAGCTGCGCTTTCTCGAGATCGCCCGCTGCCTTGCCATGCGCCCCGACTTCATCCTCCTCGACGAGCCGGCCGCCGGCCTTTCGGTCGCCGAGATCGACTATCTGGCCGATCTTGTCGCCGAGATGCGGCGGCTCGGCATGGGTGTGCTTCTGGTCGAGCACCATGCCGAGCTCATCTTCAAGATCTCGGATGCCGTGACCGTGCTCGAGTTCGGCCGTGTGCTGGCCCACGACCTGCCCGAGCGGATTCGGGTCCACAAGGATGTGGTCAATGCCTATCTCGGCGCCTGAGGCGGCAGGCGAGCCATTGCTCGTCGCCAGCGGCATCGCCGCCGGCTACGACAAGCTGCGCGTGCTCGAGCAGGTGGACCTGGTGATCCAGCCGGGCGAGATCGTGGCCCTGGTCGGCCCGAACGGCGCCGGCAAGACGACGCTCCTGCGCGCCATCTCCTGCCTCATTCCCAAGACCGCCGGCAGCGTCCGCTTCGCCGGCAGGGACCTCACCCGGGCGAGCGCCCAGGATGCGGTCCGGGCGGGGCTCGTCCACGTGATCGAGGGCCACAGGGTCTTCGCCCCGCTCTCCGTCGAGGACAACCTCCTGCTCGCCGCCTTCAACGTCCCTTCATCGCAGCGGGCCCAGCGGGTGAAGGTGGCGCTCGAGGCGTTTCCCGAACTCGCCGAGCGCCGCGGGAACAAGGCCGGCGCCCTCAGCGGCGGCCAGCAGCAGATGCTCGTGGTGGCCCAGGGCATCGTGCGCGAGCCGCGCCTCCTCATGCTCGACGAGCCGTCGGCAGGCCTGGCGCCGGTGCTGGTCGATCGTGTTCTCGACGTCGCCGTGGCCATGCGCCGCCGCGGCGTCTCCATCCTCCTGACCGAGCAGCTCGTCGAGAAGGCGCTCGGCGTCGCGGATCGCGTCTACGCCCTCGCACGCGGCCGCATCGTCCTCGAGAGCGACGCCGCGAGCGCCCGCGCGCCCGGCGTCCTCGAGCGCGCCTATCTCGGCGGCGCCGCCTCGCCCTGAAAGGCCCTTCCATGAAGATCACCGCGGTCTCGACGATCCTCCTGAAGATCCCCTACACCAATGGCGGGCCGCCCCAGCTCTTCGGGGGCAAGCCCTGGACGGTCATGGACATCCTGCTCGTCCGTCTCGACACGGACGAGGGCATCACAGGATGGGGAGAGGCCTTCGGCCATGCCGCCATCCTCGGCACAAGGGCGACACTGGAATCGCTGATCGCTCCCGCCGTGCTCGGTGCGGACGCGACCGACATCAGCGGCCTGATGCACAGGCTGCACCAGGACCTGCACATCTTCGGGCGCAACGGTGCCGTCGTCTACGGGCTCTCGGGCGTCGACATCGCGCTTTGGGACATCGCGGGCAAGCGCGCCGGGCAGCCGCTCCACCAGCTTCTCGGTGGTGCCGGCCGCCGCGAGCTCACCGCCTATGCGAGCCTCCTTCGCTACACCGATCCCTCGATCGTCGCCGCCAACAGCGCCCGCGCGGTCGGCGAGGGCTATCGGATGATCAAGCTTCACGAGATCGGCGTGCCGCAGGTCGCCGCGGCTCGGAGCGCCGTGGGCGACGCGGTCGAGCTCATGCTGGACACGAACTGTCCCTGGAGCGTGGCCGAGGCGCTCGACATGGTCGAGGCGCTACGGCCCTTCCGGCTGCACTGGCTCGAGGAGCCCGTCTGGCCGCCCGAGAACCACGCCGGGCTGGCCCGCGTCCGCGCCCAGGGCACGAGGATCGCTGCCGGCGAGAACGCCGCCGGGCTGCACGACTTCCGTCACATGTTCGAAGCCGGCGCTCTCGACGTGGCCCAGCCCAGCGTCACCAAGATCGGCGGCGTCACCGAGGCGCGCAAGGTCGCAGCGCTCGCCGAGGCCTTCGGGGTCCGCCTCCTCCCGCACTGCGCCTATTTCGGCCCCGGCTATCTGGCCTCGCTGCATCTCACCGCGGCCCTGCCAGAGGATACGCCGTTCGAGCGTCTCTACATCGACCTCGAGGCGAGCCCGTTCGGCGCATGGACCGAGGCCCGCAATGGCCGGGTGGCGGTGCCGCAGGCGCCGGGACTGGGCTGCGACCCCGATCCCGCGATCATCGAGCGCTACCGCTGCATGCCGGACACCGTTTGCCGCTGACCTGCCCGGCCCCGTCCTGCGCCAGCAGGCCGGCGGCCCCTCGGGCGGCGAGCGGGAAATGCTCTGCCTCGGTCCGTCGCCGATGGCGCAGCCGCGCCTCCTGCGGCCGGACGAGCGGTCGCTCGGCCCGACACGTCGGCAGCGCAAGCGACGCGACCAGGGCCCTCCCCGGCTTCACCGCGACCCCGCCGGCACCAACGGGCGTCGCGGTCGAGCCATGGTGCTGCAAAGCTGCCCAACTCCGCCTGTCGCCGATCGGCCATGTCGCGAGGATCGTCGCAAGAGGCGCAGCCACCGCGCCCTAAGCCGGTCAAAGCGGACGGCTTTCTTGGGGAATGTGGCACTGGGTGGAGGACGTACGACGCTCGTCGAGCAAGCCGGTCCAGGGCTCCCGAGCCCGGTCGCCCTACTGCGTGCTAACCCTTGCCGTTCGACTGTCACCGACAAATCACCTTAACCGGAAATGCCCTGTCCACGAGGAAGCCTTGAGGTTGACGTAGGCCGACACAGCAGGCAGCTTCCCTATCGGGAAGCCAGGAGCACGGCAGCTTTGTGCTCCCAAGGCGGTCCGTCGGTACGTCGTCGTCAACGATAAAGCCGCAAAGGGTTGCTGCGCCGGAACCGGACGCAGGCTCATTCGGCAGCCGCCCAGCCCCAGCCAAAGTGGCCCGTCCCGGGTGCCGCCAGGGAGCGAGGTGGAGGATGACGCGTCTTTTCTGGACTGCTCTCGTGGCCTTGATGGCGCTCCTGCTGTCGGACGGGGCCAACGCTGCAGCTGATCCCTGCCTCTCGGGGCCCTGCGTCGTCGCCTATGGCGGGGGTCGCATCGCGGTCGACGTCGACGGCAACTTCAACGACCCGGACGACTGGGCAGCGACACCTGTCATCCTGGCGCTGATCGCGCGCAGGGGCCTGCAGAGCAGGCTGGTCCACTTCGACTACAACAACTCGCTGGGCCCGAACCTGGCGGACATGGCGAGCCAGATGCGGACGAGCGCGCTGTCCGGCGCGCAGAAGTTCGGCTTCAGCACATCCAGGTTCTTCGATTGCCAGAGCGCTCTAAGCTCGGCCATCGCCAGCCTCCAGGCGCAGATCAACGCCTCCTCCGCGACCGATCCGCTGTTCGTCATCGCCGCCGGGCCGATGGAGGTCCTGTGGCGCGCGCTCAACGGTTCCGATGCGAGCAAGCGGCAGTATGTGACGGTCATCTCCCATTCGCCCTGGAACGACAACCGCGTGGCGCCGCCCGACATGACGCACACCGCGTCGGACGTTCAGGCGCTCGGGGTGAAGTGGATCGAGATCACCGACCAGAATGGCCGCCTCTATACGGGCTCGGACAATGCGCCCTGGCCCCACACCTACACGGGCACGGACTACACGCCCTGGGCATGGCTCAAGGACGCCTCCGACGACCGCATGCGCTGGATCTACCAGCGGATGCTGGACGAGGGAAAGCCCGACATATCCGACGCGGGCATGGTCTATTTCCTGCTGAAGAACGACCCCTACGGCACGCCCGACAAGCTTCGCCAGTTCTTCGGCGACTGGGTCACGCCCGTGAGCGCGCCCCCCTCGAACTCGGTGACCTCACTGTCGCTGATGAACGCCGACACGAACAAGCCCATCCCGGGCTACGATCCTCTGCCCAACAACGCCAAGCTCGACCTCGCGAGCCTGCCGACCCGCAACCTCAACATCCGGGCCAACACCGACCCCTCCACCGTCGGCAGCGTGCAATTCGGCCTCGACGGCAACAGCAACTACACCACGGAGACGCAGGCACCCTACTCACTCGCCGGCGACAGCTCGGGCAACTACACGGCCTGGACGCCCTCGGTCGGCAGCCACAGTGTGACGGCCACCCCCTATAGCGGTGCCGGCGCCACGGGCTCGGCCGGAGACGCGCTCACCCTCGCATTCACGGTCACGGATTCGACGCCACCTGCCGTTACCCAGACGGTCACCTCGCTCTCGCTGATCGACGCCGACACGAACAAGCCGATCGCCGGCTACGATCCGTTGACCAATGGCGCGAAGCTCGACCTTGCGAGCCTGCCGACCCGCCATCTCAACATCCGCGCCAACACCGATCCCTCGAGCGTCGGCAGCGTGCGGTTCGGCCTCGACAGCAATAGCGGCTATGCCACCGACAATGCCGCACCCTACGCGCTCGCCGGCGACAGCTCGGGCAACTTCTCGGCGTGGACGCCCTCGATCGGCAGCCACAGCGTGAAGGCGACGCCCTACACCGGCTCCAACGCCTCGGGCACCCCGGGTGACGCCAGCACCGTGGCGTTCACCGTGACGGACTCGACGCCGCCTAGTGCCCCCCAGGCCGTGACCTCGCTCTCGCTCATCAACGCCGACACGAACAAGCCCATCCCGGGTTACGACCCGCTGCCGAGTGGCACGACGCTCGATCTGGCGACGCTTCCCACCCAGCATCTCAACATCCGCGCCAACACCGACCCCTCGACCGTCGGCAGCGTCCAGTTCGCCCTCGACGGCAATTTGGGGACGGACGATTCGGCACCGTATGCCCTGGCGGGCGACAGCTCGGGCAACTATCCCGCCTGGACACCGCCGATCGGCCGCCACAGCCTGACGGCCACGCCCTACACGGGCTCGAAGGCCTCCGGCACCGCCGGCAAGGCCATTACCGTCGCATTCTCCGTGATGGACTCGACGCCACCCAGCGCCGCCCAGGCCGTGACCTCGCTCTCGCTCATCAATGCCGACACGAACAAGCCCATCTCGGGCTACGATCCGATCCGAAATCGTGAGAAGCTCGATCTCGCGAGCCTGCCGACCCGCCATCTCAACATCCGCGCCAACACCGACCCCTCGACTGTCGGCAGCGTGCAATTCGGCCTCGACGGCAACAGCGGCTATGCCACCGACGGTTCGGCACCCTACGCGCTCGGCGGCGACAGCTCGGGCAACTACACGGCCTGGACGCCCTCGGTCGGCAGCCACAGCCTGACGGCTACCCCCTACAGCGATGCAAACGGAAAAGGTACCGCCGGGACGTCGCTCACCCTCGCCTTCACCGTCTCGGACTCGGGCGGCAGCAGCCAGCCGCAGGCCGTGACCTCACTCACGCTCATCAACGCCGACACGAACAAGCCTATCTCGGGTTACGACCCGCTGCCGAGTGGCACGACGCTCGATCTGGCGACGCTGCCCACCCGGCATCTCAATATCCGCGCCAACACCGACCCCTCCACCGTCGG
The DNA here is from genome assembly GCA_963735065.1 of uncultured Alphaproteobacteria bacterium. GTDB lineage: Bacteria > Pseudomonadota > Alphaproteobacteria > Geminicoccales > Geminicoccaceae > CAVTJL01. The sequence continues at coordinate 1,779,934 of CAVTJL010000004.1, forward strand.
CAGTGTGGAGTTCGCGCTCGACCGCGCTTCGGGAACGGACAATTCGGCACCCTATGCCCTGGCGGGCGACAGCTCGGGCAACTACGCCGCCTGGACACCATCGGTCGGCCGCCACAGCCTGACGGCCACGCCCTATACAGGCTCGAAAGCCTCCGGCACCCCGGGTGACCCCACCACCGTTGCGTTCACCGTGACGAACTCGACGCCGCCCAGCGTCACAGAGGCCGTGACCTCCCTCTCGCTCATCAACGCAGACACCAACAAGCCCATCTCGGGCTACGACCCGATACGGAACGGGACGACGCTCGATCTGGCGAGCCTGCCCACCCGGCACCTCAACATTCGGGCCAACACCGACCCCGCGACCGTCGGCAGCGTCCGGTTCGCGCTCGACCGCGATTCGGGCATCGACAATTCGGCACCCTATGCCCTGGCGGGCGACAGCTCGGGCAACTACGCCGCCTGGACACCATCGGTCGGCCGCCACAGCCTGACGGCCACGCCCTACACGGGCTCGAAAGCCTCCGGCACCCCGGGTGACCCCACCACCGTTGCGTTCACCGTGACGGACTCGACGCCGCCCAGCGTCACAGAGGCCGTGACCTCCCTCTCGCTCATCAACGCAGACACCAACAAGCCCATCTCGGGCTACGACCCGATACGGAACGGGACGACGCTCGATCTGGCGAGCCTGCCCACCCGGCACCTCAACATCCGGGCCAACACCGACCCCGCGACCGTCGGCAGCGTCAGGTTCGCGCTCGACCGCGATTCGGGCATCGACAATTCGGCACCCTATGCCCTGGCGGGCGACAGCTCGGGCAACTACGCCGCCTGGACACCATCGGTCGGCCGCCACAGCCTGACGGCCACGCCCTACACGGGCTCGAAAGCCTCCGGCACCCCGGGTGACCCCACCACCGTTGCGTTCACCGTGACGGACTCGACGCCGCCCAGCGTCACAGAGGCCGTGACCTCCCTCTCGCTCATCAACGCAGACACCAACAAGCCCATCTCGGGCTACGACCCGATACGGAACGGGACGACGCTCGATCTGGCGAGCCTGCCCACCCGGCACCTCAACATTCGGGCCAACACCGACCCCGCGACCGTCGGCAGCGTCCGGTTCGCGCTCGACCGCGATTCGGGCATCGACGATTCGGCACCCTATGCCCTGGCGGGCGACAGCTCGGGCAACTACGCCGCCTGGACACCATCGGTCGGCCGCCACAGCCTGACGGCCACGCCCTACACGGGCTCGAAAGCCTCCGGCACCCCGGGTGACCCCACCACCGTTGCGTTCACCGTGACGGACTCGACGCCGCCCAGCGTCACAGAGGCCGTGACCTCCCTCTCGCTCATCAACGCCGACACCAACAAGCCCATCTCGGGCTACGACCCAATGCGGAACGGGACGACGCTCGATCTGGCGAGCCTGCCCACCCGGCACCTCAATATTCGGGCCAACACCGACCCCGCGACCGTCGGCAGCGTCCGGTTCGGCCTCGACGGCAAGAGCAACTACGCCACGGACGATGCGGCTCCCTATGCGCTCGAGCGGCGACAGCTCCGGCAACTACATGGCCTGGACGCCGTCCCTGGGCGGCCACAGCGTGACGGCAACGCCCTACGCGGAAAATGGCGCCAAGGGCAGCGGGGGGACCTCCCTCACCCTCGCCTTCACCGTTACCAACTCGACACCACCCAGCGTCACCCAGACGGTGAGCTCGTTGACGCTGATCAACGCCGACACCGGCAAGCCCATCTCCGGCTACGATCCCATCCGGAGCGGCGTCACGCTCGACCTGGCGAAGCTGCCTTCCCGCAACCTCGACATTCGTGCGAACACGAGCCCCTCGACGGTCGGCAGCGTCCGGTTCGACCTCGACCGCAAGAGCTCCTACACGATCGCGGATGTGGCGCCCTATGCGCTGGGCGAGGACAGCTCCGGCGACGACACGGCCTGGACGCCCTCCCTCGGGAGCCACAGCGTGAAGGCCACGCCCTACTCGGGCTCGAAAGCATCCGGCACCGCCGGTGCGCCCCTGAGCGTCACCTTCACCGTGACGGACTCGGGTGGCTCGGGCGGTGAGGGCGGCGGTGGGGCCGGCTACGCCGATGCTCGCATTGCGGTCGACGTCGACGGCAACTTCAACAGCACGGACGACTGGGCGGCGACGCCCGTCATGCTGGCGATGATGTCGCGCCTCAAGCTGAAGCACGAGCTCGTCCACTTCAGCTTCAACGACTCCTTGGGTGCTGCCTTCAACAATGCGGCGATGGCCGAGCAGATGCGGCAGAGCGCTCTCGACGGTGCGAAGAAGTTCGGCATGAAGAAGAAGGTGTTCTTCGACTGCCAGACGGACCTCGACGCCGCCATCGCCAACCTCCAGAAGGAGATCGACAGCTCCTCCGAGAAGGATCCGCTCTACATCATCGCGGGCGGGCCCATGGAGGTCCTCTGGCGTGCGCTCAGCGCCTCCAAGCCCGAGAGCCGGCAGTATGTGACGGTCGTCTCGCACTCGCCCCGGAACGAGACCCGCGTGGGCGCGCCCGAGATGACGCATACGGCGGCGAGCGTGCGGACCCTCGGCGTGAAGTGGGTCGAGATCCAGAACCAGAACGCTAAGCTCGACGCGGGCTCGAACTACGCACCCTGGGCATGGCTCCGCGACGCGCGCCAAGCCAAGCTGCGTTGGATCTACGAGCGGATGCAGGCTGCGGGCACGGCCGATGTCTCCGACGCCGGCATGGCCTACTTCCTGCTCGAGAACGACGCCGCCGGCACGCCCGACAAGCTGCAAGAGCTCTTTGGGAAGTGGGCAAAGCCCAAGAAAGGCACCCCGTCGGCAGCATCGGGCAGCTGACGGGCGCCCAGGAGCTCAGGCAGCGAGGTCGATGCCGGCTTCGGTGGCCGATGCCCACGCGATCCGGCCGGGGTGGCCGTCGAGATCGACGACGCTGCCTTGGGCCGGCGCCGGGGCCACGGCGACACGAGCGCCACGCTCGCTGCCCTACCGATCGGCGGTCCTGCCTCGTCGCCTACGGCGCATCCGACATCGACCGATACGCGAACATTGCAAGGCCATGGCGGTGCCGAAAGCGACGTCGAAATCGGCGTCAAGCCCAGCCTGGACGCTGAGGCGCCCCTCGTCGAGCTGCCCGAGCGCGACAGGCTGCTGATCGCATCGCCGCATGCGTCCGGGGCGGCGACGAAATCCATTGGCGGTCTATCGAGGAATGCGTGCACTTCCAGGGTGCGGGCCAGAGAACGCTCGATGCCATGCCTGAAGCGTGACGAAGCACTGCTGGGCGGTCACCGCGACCCAGGGACTGACAGGGGCCGTTCTGCAATTCCGCCTTGGCGCGTTCGAGGTCGGGCGGACCGTATTGAGCGCAATTCCGTACGTTCAGTCCCGATTGCCCGCAACGTCCACGATCCAGTCTGGGGGTGCAATTTGCCAGCGCCGGGGCATGGACCCGACCCAAATCTTCAAGTCATTGAAATTCAAGGAGAATTATTGGTTGCTGGCGGAGGGAGCGGGATTTGAACCCGCGAGGAGTTGCCCCCAACACGCTTTCCAGGCGTGCGCCTTAAACCACTCGGCCATCCCTCCAGCGGGCGCGGACCTTAGCGACGCGAAAGAGAGCACGCAACATCAGGTTGCGAGGGGCGGCACGGTTCGCCAAGGTGCGGCCCCGACACGATCGAGGGCACGAGAATGCGGACATTGGGCTTCGTCGTCGGGGTGCTGCTGCTGCTGGTCGCCGCCGCCACCGGGGTTGCCCAGATCATGGCGCTCATGGCCCACCACAGCTACCAGCCGATCGCCCTCGGGGAGATCTGGTACACCATCGACGGCAACAGCCTGGTGGGCTTCCAGGCGCTGGTCGAGAAGCGCCTCAGCCCCTCGCTGTGGCCGCCCATCCTCACGGTGCTCACCATGCCGGCCTGGATCAGCCTCGGCGTGCCGGGGCTTCTTCTCGTCTTCCTCTGCCGCAGGCGCCGGCGCGGGCTCAATTCCTTCTGAGCGCTCCTCAGCTCATCTTGAGGGCGGCGAGGAACGCCTCCTGCGGAATCTCGACGCTGCCGATGTTGCGCATGCGCTTCTTGCCTTCCTTCTGCTTCTCCAGGAGCTTGCGCTTCCTGGTGATGTCGCCGCCATAGCACTTGGCGAGAACGTCCTTGCGGAAGGCCTTCACCGTCTCCCGGGCCACGATCTTGCCGCCGATCGCCGCCTGGATCGCCACCTGATACATCTGCCTCGGGATCAGCTCCTTGAGCTTCTCCGCCATGCCCCGGCCGCGGGTCTCGGCCATCGCCCGATGGACGATCAGCGCCAGCGAGTCGACGCGGTCGCCATTGATCATGATGTCGAGCTTGACGAGGTCGCTCTCGCCATAGCCGTCGAGGCGGTAGTCGAAGCTGGCATAGCCTCGCGTCATCGACTTCAGGCGATCATAGAAGTCATAGACCACCTCGTTGAGCGGCAGGCGGTAGACCGCCATGGCCCGGTTGCCGACGTAGGTGAGGTCCTCCTGGATGCCGCGCTTTTCCTGGCAGAGCTGGAGGACGTTGCCCAGATACTCGTCGGGCACCATGATCGTGGCCTTGATCCACGGCTCCTCGACATGGTCGATCTTGGTGGGATCGGGATAGTCCGCCGGATTGTGCAGCTCCAGCACCTGGCCGTCGGTCGTGTGCACCCGATAGACCACCGAGGGTGCCGTGATCACGAGGTCGAGGTTGAACTCGCGATCGAGGCGCTCCTGCACGATCTCGAGATGAAGCAGGCCCAAAAAGCCGCAGCGGAAGCCGAGGCCCAGAGCGCCCGAGCTCTCGGGCTCGAACTCGAAGCTCGCATCGTTGAGGCGCAGCTTGCCCAGGCTGTCGCGGAGCTGGTCGTAGTCGTTGGCGTCGGTCGGATACATGCCGCAGAAGACGACCGGCTGGCTCGGGCGAAAGCCCGGCAACGGGGCCTCGGCCGGACGGCGATCGTCCGTCACGGTGTCACCCACCCGGGCGTCGGCGATCTCCTTGATGCCGGCGGTGATGAAGCCCACCTCGCCCGGCCCCAGCTCCTCGACCAGAAGAGGCTTGGGCGTGAAGACGCCGACCCGGTCGACCGGATGGGCAGCACCGCTGCCCATGAACCGCACCTTCTGGCCCTTCTTGATGCTGCCGTTGCGCACCCGGACCAGCGTCACGACGCCCAGATAGCTGTCGTACCAGCTATCGACGACGAGCGCCTGAAGCGGCGCGTCGCGCTCGCCCTTGGGCGCCGGGAGGCGTGCCACGATGGCCTCCAGCACCTCGTCCACACCCAGGCCGGTCTTGGCGGAGATCATCAGCGCGTCCTCGGCGTCGAGGCCGATGATGTCCTCGATCTGCTGCTTGATGCGCTCGGGCTCGGATGCCGGCAGGTCGATCTTGTTGAGCACCGGCACGATCTCGAGATCGGCGTCGATGGCCTGATAGGCATTGGCCAGCGTCTGCGCCTCGACACCCTGGGTGGCATCGACGAGCAGCAGCGCCCCCTCACAGGCGCGCATCGACCGACTGACCTCGTAGGAGAAGTCGACATGACCGGGGGTGTCGATGAGGTTCAGCTCGTACGCCTCGCCGCTGCGGGCGACGTAGCGCAGACGCACGGTCTGAGCCTTGATCGTGATGCCGCGCTCGCGCTCGATGTCCATGGAGTCCAGGACCTGGCTCGTCATCTCGCGCGCCTGCAGCCCGCCGCAGCGCTCGATCAGCCGGTCGGCCAGCGTCGACTTGCCGTGATCGATGTGCGCCACGATCGCGAAGTTGCGGATATGCGAAAGCTCGGTCATCGGATGGCCGTTTGGAGACATTGGGGGCGGCGACCCTTTACCTCGACCGGCCGTCGCTGTCTCGGGTCATCGGGCCGCCGCAGCAAGAGAGAAGGCCCGATCGCCCGTTATCGGGGCTCTCATGCGCCGTGCCGCCTGTTCGGCCGGCCCCGCTCTCTTTATGGATCAACCTCGCGCAACGGAGGGAGGCAGGACATGAAGCGTATCGGCTTCATCGGCGCCGCGGGCCTGATGGGCCACGGCATGGCGAAGAGCATCCTGAAGAAGGGCTTCTCCCTGTCGCTGCTGCTCCATCGCGAGCGCGGGCGGGTGACCGATCTGATCGAGGGCGGCGCCACGCTTGCCGCAAGCCCGGCCGAGCTCGCGCGCGGCGCCGACGCGATCATCCTCTGCGTGCCCTCCTCCGTCGAGGTCGAGGCCTCCGTCCTCGGGCCGGAGGGGATCATCGAGGGCGGCCGCGAGGGGCTTGTCGTGATCGATACGACGACCGCCGAGCCCGCCTCGACGCTTCGCCTGGGCGAAGCCCTGGCCGCAAAGGGCATCCGCTTTGCCGACGCGCCGCTGATGCGCACGCCTGTGCAGGCCGAGGAGGGCCGGCTCAACAGCGTGGTCGGCGCCGACGACGAGCTTTTCGCGGTCATCCGTCCCCTGCTTGCCGCCTACTGCGAGAACATCTGGCATGTCGGCCCCCTCGGCGCCGGCCATGCCCTGAAGCTCGTCAACAACTTCATCAGCCAGGGCACGGCGGCCCTGATCGCCGAGGCCTGCACGACGGCGAGCAAGGCCGGCGTCGACCTCGAGAAGCTCTTCGCGGTGATCAGCGAGGGCGGCGCCAACAGCAGCGTGTTCCAGCGGATGATGCCCTGGGTGCTGGGCAGCTCGGAAGGCGGCATGCTCTTCAAGCTCAAGCATGCTCAAAAGGACGTCCGCTACTACACGCACCTGGCCGAGGCCGTGGGCTCCACCGCCTTTCTGGGTGAGATGGTCCATCAGACCTTCACCCTCGCCATGGCCCAGGGCGAAGGCGAGAGCTACGTCCCGGCGATCGCCCGCGGTCTTGCCCGGGCGAACGGCGTGAAGCTCGGACCCAAGGATTGAGGCGTCGCCGGCGACGGCAGGATCGTGATCGATCATGACATCGCGCTCCGCGGTCCCGTCCGAGCCGTCACCCTGGCTCGCCGGCATGAGATGCCGCTGTCCCCGCTGCGGGCGCGGGCACCTGTTCAAGGGCTTTCTGGTGCCGACGCCCGCCTGCGAGGTCTGCGGTCTCGATCTTCGCCCCTATGACGAGGACGACGGGCCGGCAGCGCTCCTGATCCTCCTCGTCGGGTTCGTTTGCGTCTTCGGGGCGCTGATCGTCGAGATCGTCTGGTCGCCGCCGGCCTGGGTGCATCTCGTGATCTGGCTGCCGCTCGCCGTGGTTGGCGTCGTGACGCTGCTGCGCTCGTTCAAGGGCGTGCGGGTGGCGCTTCAATATCACCACCGCTGAGGCGAGCAGGACCGCCTTGCTGTCGACCCGCGCCGGTCATAGATCATCCGATGCGAGGGCGAGGAGCCAATCGGGAGAGGCGATCATGGGTCTGTCGCGGGAAGAGGTGGCGATCGAGAGCCGCCCGCTCACATCGGCCGTCGGCGCGGAGATCATCGGGGTCGACCTCGCTCACATCGACGAGGCGACCTTCGAGGCGATCCGCCGGATCTGGCTGGAACGCGCGGCACTGCTCTTTCGCGGCCAGCATCTGAGCGACGAGGCGCTCGTCACCTTCAGCCGCCGCTTCGGCGAGCTCGACCATGCGCCCGTCATGGAGAACGGGCGCACCGCCGTGCCGGGTCTCCCGGAGGTCTATGTGGTCTCCAACGTGCTGGACGCCGGCGGCAAGCCCATCGGCAGCCTCGGGGCCGGCGAGGCGGTGTGGCACACCGACATGTCCTATCTGCCGATCCCACCCGACGCCTCGATGCTCTACGCCCTCGAGGTTCCGCCCGAGGGTGGCGACACCTGGCTCTACGGCATGGCGGCAGCGTGGCAGGCCCTGCCGGAGAAGCTGCGTCAGGCTGTGCGCGGCCGCCAGATCAAGCATGACGGCACCTACAACTCCGGCGGCTATGTCCGGGCCGGCGTCGAGGCCACGGACGATCCCCGCCGCTCCGTCGGCGAGCCTCACCCGATCGTCGTGCGGCATCCGGAGAGCGGCCAGGAGCTGCTCTATCTCGGCCGACGCCGCAACGCCTATGTCGTGGGCATGCCGCTCGAGGAGTCCGAGGCGCTGCTCGATGCCCTCTGGGGCCATGTCGAGGAGAACGCCGGGCGGTTCGCCTATGCCCACCGCTGGCGAGTGGGCGACCTTCTGCTCTGGGACAACCGCTCCACCCTGCATCGCCGCGACGCCTTCGATCCGAAGAGCCGTCGCGTCATGCATCGCACCCAGATCCGCGGCAAGATGGCGCCTCAGGCGGCCTGAGGCGCCCGGGCCGCTTCAGAGCCCGAAAATCGAGGAGAGCCCGGCGCGTCCGCTGAATTGCGCCATCAGGGCCTCCGGCGGCATCTTGCCGTGCTCCTCGGCCGCGCGAAGGACGGTCGGAAGGAGCCCCACATCGCCCACCGAGTTGAGAAAGATCCCGGGTCGCCCCAGGACCCACTCGACCGCGGTCTTGATGTCCTCCTCGTCCTCGAGCGGCTGGTACCAGGTCGAGCGGTCCCTGGTGGCACCGGCGGCCCAGGGCCCCCGTGCGATGGCCTTGATCGTCTGGACCGCCACGTTGCGCTTCTCGCACATCGCGACGACGGCCTCGAAGTCGGCCGGGTAGGTGCTGTGGTGGGCGCAGAACCAGTTCCACGGCAGCAGGATCGAATCGAAATCGAAGCGCTCGAGGCTGCGGCGGTGCATGGCGGCGACGTTCCAGCCGTGGCCGGTGACGCCGATGAAGCGCACGAGGCCCTGCTGGCGCGCCTCGACCGCCGCCTCGAGGGCACCGCCGCTGCCCAGCGCCCGCTCCCATTCGTCGGGGTGGATCAGGGCGTGGAGCTGGATGAGGTCGACCTTGTCGGTGCGCAGCCGCTCGAGCGAGCGATGGATCTCGTCGCGGGCACCCGCATAGTCGCGCTGGCCGGTCTTGGTGGCGAGGAAGAAGTCTTTTCGGTGCTTCGCCATCCAGGGGCCGATCCTGAGCTCGGCATCGCCGTAGCTCGCCGCGACGTCGATGTGGTTGACGCCGTGCTCGAGCAGGAGATCGAGGACCCGGTCGGCGGTCGCCTGATCCACCTTGCCGAGTGCCGCGGCACCGAAGATGACGGCCGAGCTCATATGCCCGGTGCGGCCGAAAGGTCGTCGCTCGAGGGTCATCGGCGTCTCCTCCTTGCTGAATGCGCCCGAGGGGAAGACTGGGCCGGACGCCCTCTTCCGTCCAGCCCCGCCCTCACCGGTCAGCTATGCCCGGCCTCGGCCTCCGCCGCCTGGAGCAGGCCGCGGATGTAGCCATAGACGAAGGCGAAGGCCACGCCCTCGCCGTTCGGGCCGCTGAGCTCGGGCACGTGGTCGGGCATCAGCATGTAGGGATAGCCGACCTCGCGGTAGACCTTGAGGCTGGCCCACATGTCCATGTCGCCCTCCTCGGGGAAGGTCTCCATGAAGTCGAGCTTGCGGCCGCGGATGTTGCGGAAGTGGACGTTGAAGAGCTTGCCCCGCTCCCCGAACCAGCGGATGACGTCCGATATCTCCCGGCCCGGGTCGTCCAGCATCTCGCCCACCGTGCCCTGGCAGAAATTGAGGCCGTGCCAGGGATTCTCGCGCAGCTGGACGAACTTCTTCAGCCCGTCGACGGTGCCCAGAACCCGCGTGACGCCCTTGTAGCCGGGCGGCGTGTAGGGGTCGTGCGGGTGGCAGGCGAGCCGCACCTTGCTCTCCTCGGCCACGGGCACGACGCGCTCGAGGAAATAGTCGATGCGCTCCCAGTTGGTGTCGGGGTCGAGCACGCCGGCGAGACCGGGCGGCGCGTCTTGTTGCGTCAGGGCCCAGCGGAAGCTCGCGTTGCGCGAGCCGCCGCGGCCCGGCTCCTTGGGCGTGCGCGGGATGCCGATGATGTTGAGGTTGTACTTGGCGGCAGGGATGCCGGCGCGGCCGAGATTGCGGATGAGCTCGCAGATGCTGTCGATCTGGCGGTCGCGATCCGGGCCGGCCAGGAGGATGTCGGGGCTCTGGCTCTCCTCGATCGGCCGGCTGCCGAGCGGCAGCTGAACCATGTCGAGGCTGAGCCCGTAGCCTTCGAGCTTCGCCTTGTGGCGCTCCAGGGTCTCGAGTGTCCAGTCGTGGGGATTGCCTGGTGGGTCGGCGCAGACATGCGTCACGCCCAACTGTGCCCAGACCTCGAGATCACTGTCATCCCGAGCCCTTACCTGCGTGCCAAGATGCAAGCCCTTACCCTCCGTCGCCGTCGAAGACGCGCCGGCGCGCGTTCTCGATATGCTCAGTCATCAGCCTTTCGGCCGCCGCCGCGTCGCGCAGGCGGATGGCCTCGACCACCCCGCGATGCTCGTCCTGGATCAGTTGCTGTCGCGCCCTCGGGCGGCGCAGGCTCAGATTGCGCGCCACGTTCATCGCGGTACGGATCTGGCTCTCCAGCATGGCCAGCGTCGCGGCGAAGAAGTGATTGCGCGCGGCACTCGCCACCGCGAGATGGAGGCGGTAGTCCGCATCCACGCCCAACTCCGGCGTGCCCACGACCTGGTCCAGGGACGTCAGTGCATCCTCGATCGGCAAGAGCGAGGCATGGTCGTGCCGCTCCGCCGCGAGCGCTGCCGCGCGGCCCTCGAAGGCGGCGCGGAACTCGAAGCAGCGCTGGATGTCCGCGACGCTGCCCACCGGCGCGAAGCTCAGCACCGCCTGGTCGGGTCGGCGCCGGACATAGGAGCCGGAGCCCTGCCGTGAATGAATGAGGCCGTGATCGCGCAGCCGCGCCAGGGCCTCGCGGACGACGGGCCGCGATACCGCGAAGCGGCTGGCCAGCGTCGCCTCGCTCGGCAGCCGGCTCTCCGGCGGGAACTCACCCGCAGCGATGCGCTCGAAGATCTGGCTGTAGAGGCGATCACCGAGCTTCTCCTCGCCCGGCTCGCGTGTCGCCCCGCGGCGGGTGCGCAAGCCAGACAGGGGCCTCGTGATGGCGATCGGCTCGTTCATCGGGCGCGACTCTCCTCCGGAGGCCGAGAATAGACAAGGTCCGACAGCTCCGCAATATGTATGACAAATCTTTGCAGGCCGCTTGAATGATCAAGATTTAAGGAGAATCTGTTTGACAAGGTGAGCCCTGCTAAGGATGGTCCAAGCGTTGGCGATGAGGCAAAGGGAGGCCCTAAATAATGTCCTTGTCCGGCTCGGTTGGTCGTCGCGACTTTCTCATGCTTACGGCTGCGACCGTCATCGCCAGCGGGGCATCCCCAGCCTTCGCCCAGGACGCCAAGGAGGCGCCCGACCTGGCCGATCTCGTGAAGAGCGGCAAGCTGCCGCCGGTCGCGGACCGGCTGCCCGCCCAGCCCCTGGTCGTCGAGAAGATCGATGCCGTGGGTGTCTATGGCGGCGAGCTGCGGCGCGCGCTGCGGGGCGATGCCGATCACAACTCGATCCTGCGCATCGTGGGCAACCAGGGCCTCACGCGGTGGAGCCCGGATTTCACGCAGGTGCTCCCCAACGTCGCCCTGAGCTGGGACATCAGCCCCGACGCGACGGAATACACCTTCCACCTCCGCAAGGGCATGAAGTGGTCCGACGGCCACCCGCTCACGGCGGACGATCTCGTCTTCTGGGTCGACGACCTCCTGCACGACAACGACTTCTATCCGGCCGCCCCCGAAGCCTACGTGATCAACGGCAAGCGCTGCACCATCAAGAAGGTCGACGACTACACGGTCACGTACGTCTTCGCGGGCTCGTACGGGCACTTCAACGAGCACCTGGCGACACCGCTGGGCCAGCATCCGGTCCTCTACGCCAAGCACTACTGCAAGCAGTTCCATCCGAAATACAATCCCGACATCGGCAAGCTGCTCAAGCAGTACAACATGAGCTCGTGGACGGACCTGTTCCGCCTCAAGTGCGGCGACATCGAGACGCCGGCGCGCTGGGCCAATCTCGAGCGGCCGACGCTCGATCCTTGGCTCGTCGAGACGCCCTACAAGGGCGGCGTCACCGAGGTGGTCCTGAAGCGCAACCCCTTCTTCTGGCAGGTCGACAGCGAGGGCAAGCAGCTTCCCTACATCAACAAGATCAGGAACAAGGTCATCTCGGACATCGAGACGATCATCCTGACCGCCGTCAAGGGCGACCTCGACCTGCAGATGCGGCACATCTACGACATCGGCAACAAGCCGGTCTTCGTGCAGCACATGAAGGAAGGACACTACGTCCTGCAGGAGCTCGTCTCGACCGACACCAACATGATGGGCTTCTTCTTCAACCAGACCCACAAAGATCCCGAGATGCGTAAGCTGATGCGGGACAAGAACTTCCGCATCGCCCTCTCCCACGCGCTCAACCGGCCCGAGATGATCGACATCGTGTGGCTCGGCCAGGGCAAGCCCTGGCAGGTGGGGCCGCTGCCGCAGCATCGCCTCTACAACAAGCAGCTCGGCACGCAATATATCGAGTACGATGTCGACAAGGCGAACGCCATTCTCGACAAGGCCGGCTACGACAAGCGCGACAGCAACAACTTCCGCCTCATGCCCAACGGGCAAAAGATCTTCCTCAATGTCGACACGATGGTGCCGCAGAAGGAGATCAACGACGCGCTGGAGCTGGTGAAGGGCTACTGGGCGGACGTCGGGATCGACATGAACATCAACATGCTCGAGCGCTCGATCTTCTACAACCGCGCGCAGGTCAACGACTACACGATCGGCATGTACGGCCTGCCCGGCGGCCTCGACCCCGAGCTCGAGCCGCGCGTCTACGTCGCCGTTCACCAGCTCGACTCCCGGCAGAGCATCGAGTGGGCCAAGTGGTATGCCTCGGACGGCAAGCTGGGCGAGAAGCCGACGCCCAGCATGGTGAAGCGCATGGAACTCTTGAACAAGTGGAAGACCGTCGCCGACGAAAAAGAGGCGGACGCGATCTTCGAGCAGATCCTGCAGCTGGCGGCCGATGCCTTCGAGGTCATGGGCGTCACCATGCCGCCACACCTCTTCGGGGTGAAGAACGAGCACCTGAAGAACGTGATCTCGCCGATGACCCAGAGCTGGGCCTATGCGACGCCGGGCCCGGCCCTGCCGCAGCAGTTCTTCTACGACAATCTCTGAGCAGGGACGGCCGGGCGGCCAGGTGCCGCCCGGCAACGGCTCGGGAGCGCCCGGCCGGCTGATGTGACGATCGCTCGAGGGAAGCGCCAATGCTGGGATTCATCGTTCGCCGCCTGCTCGCGATGATCCCCTACCTCTTTGCCCTCTCGATCGTCATTTTCGTCCTGATCGAGCTGCCGCCGGGCGACTTCGCCACGACCTACGCGGCACAGCTCAGCGCCTCCGGCGAGACGGTGGACGCGGCGACGATCGAGAACCTGCGCCACCGCTTCGGCCTCGACCAGCCCGTCTATGTCCAGTACTGGCGCTGGATCTCCGGCGTCATGCGCGGCGACTTCGGCTATTCCTTCCAGTGGCAGGAGCCGGTGAGCCAGCTCATCTGGGGCAATATGGGCCTCACGGTGCTGGTCACGCTCTCGACCCTCATGTTCACCTGGGCGATCGCCTTTCCCATAGGCGTCTACTCGGCCGTGCGAAAATACTCGGTCGGCGACATGGTCGCGACCTTCCTCGGCTATCTGGGCCTCGCCACGCCCAACTTCCTGATGGCGCTCATCCTCATGTATGTGGGCGTCGTCTATTTCGGCCAGGACGTGGGCGGGCTCTTCTCCCAGCAATATCAGGGAGCTCCCTGGAGCTGGGACAAGTTCCTCGACCTTTTGGCCCATCTCTGGGTGCCCGTGGTCGTGCTGGGCACCTCCGGCACCGCCAGCCTGATCCGCATCATGCGCGCGAACCTGCTGGACGAGCTCAACAAGCCCTATGTCACCACCGCCCGCGCCAAGGGCATGAGCGAGCTCGGCCTGCTGCTCAAATATCCCGTCCGACTGGCGCTCAATCCTTTCGTCAGCACCGTCGGCTGGGTGCTGCCCCACCTGATCTCGGGCCTCATCATCACGGCCGTGGTCTTGAACCTCCCGGTCGCCGGCCCGCTCTTCCTGCAATCGCTCCTCTCGCAGGACATGTACCTTGCTGGCGCGTTCCTCCTTCTCCTCTGCCTCCTCACCATGATCGGCACGCTGATCTCGGACGTGCTCCTGGCCCTGCTCGATCCGCGTATCCGGTACGGCCGATGAGCGACGTCACCACCGTCACCGCGGAGGAGGCCGCAGCGCCGCCTCGCGACCGTCACTTCGAGGCCGCCTCGCAATGGCAGCTCATGTGGTGGCAGTTCCGCCGCCACCGTGTCGCCATGGTGGGCCTCGTCGTCACCCTGTTCATCTATCTGATCGCGATCTTCGCGGGCTTCCTCGCCCCTTTCGACCCGCTCGAGGCCAATCCGCGCACGGTCTACCATCCGCCACAGATCCTGCATTTCATCGACACGACCAAGGACGGCTGGAGCTTCCATCCCTTCGTCTACCGCTACAGGATGAAGCGCGACCCGGTCTCGCTTGCCGCCACCTACGTGCCGGACAAGGGCCACCGGGTCGACCTGCAGTTCTTCGGCAAGGGCGAGCCCTACCGGTTCTGGGGCCTGTTCCCGACGACGACGCACTTCCTGGTCCCGAAGAACCCGCGCGAGCGCTTCTTTCTCCTGGGCGCCGACCGGCTGGGGCGGGACATGCTGAGCCGGCTCATCTACGGAACGCGGATCTCGATGTCGATCGGCCTCGTCGGCGTGGGGCTCAGCCTCATCCTCGGCGTCGTCCTGGGCGGCATCTCGGGCTACTATGGCGGCTGGATCGACTATGTCATCCAGCGTGTCGTCGAGTTCATCCTCTCGCTACCGACCATCCCGATCTGGCTGGCCCTGGCGGCAGCCCTGCCCGCCGACTGGCCACCGCTTCTCAACTATTTCGCCATCACCATCATCCTGTCGCTCGTCGGCTGGACGCAGCTCGCCCGTGTCGTGCGCGGCAAGTTCTTGTCACTGCGCACCGAGGACTTCGTGATGGCGGCGCGGCTCGACGGGGCGGGCGAGATGCGGCTCATCTTCCGTCATATGCTGCCCTCCTTCGCGAGCCACCTCATCGCCTCGGTGACGCTCGCCATCCCGCTCATGATCCTGGCCGAGACCGGCCTCAGCTTCCTCGGCCTCGGCCTCCAGCCGCCGACGATCAGCTGGGGCGTGCTCCTGAAGGAGGCGCAGAACATTCGCTCGATCGCCACGGCGCCATGGCTCTTCCTCCCGGGCATCGCCGTCATCGTGGCCGTTCTCGCCCTCAACTTCCTGGGCGATGGTCTCCGGGACGCAGCCGACCCCTATGAGCACTGAGCCCAGGATGGCCGCCGCGGTGTCCAGCCTTGCCGAGCCCGTCGTCATCGACCGCCCGGCCGAGGCCGATGTGGTGCTCGAGGTCCAGGGCCTGCGCACCTGGTTCCAGCTGCGCCACGCGATGCTCAAGGCCGTGGACGACGTCAGCTTCTCGCTCACCCGCGGCAAGACGCTCTGCGTCGTCGGCGAGAGCGGCAGCGGCAAGAGCATCACCGCACGCTCGATCCTCCAGATCGTCGACCCGCCGGGCAGGATCATCGAGGGCCGCATCCTTCTCCACCGCCACCGCACCGCTAAGGGCAGTGGCGAGGAGGAGACGATCGACCTGGCAGCACTGCACCCGCGCTCGCGCGCCATCCGGGCGATCCGTGGCCGCGACATCGCGATGATCTTCCAGGAGCCGATGAGCTCGCTCTCGCCCGTGCACACCATCGGCAACCAGGTGGCCGAGGCGATCCGCCTGCACGAGCCGATGAGCCGCAGGCAGGCGCGCGAGCGCACCGTCGAGCTTCTGCGCCAGGTGGAGATCCCGCGCCCGGAGCAGGCGATCGACCGCTATCCCTTCGAGTATTCGGGCGGCATGCGCCAGCGGGCGGTGATCGCCATGGCGCTGGCCTGCAACCCGACCGTCCTGATCGCCGACGAGCCGACGACAGCGCTCGACGTCACGACCCAGGCGGAGATCCTCGATCTCATCAAGCGGCTGCAGGCCCAGTACGGCATGGCCGTCATGTTCATCACCCATGACATGGGCGTGGTGGCCGAGATCGCGGATGAGATCGTCGTGATGCGCTACGGCAAGCTGGTCGAGCGGGGCGACGTCCACACCATCTTCGCGCGCCCGCAGCATCCCTATACGAAGATGCTGCTCCAGGCCGTGGTCGAGCTCGACAAGCCCTCCGTGCGCCGCCTTGCGATGCGCGAGCGGCGCCCGCTCGGGCCGCCCATTCTCGAGCTCGAGAAGCTGAGAATGGAGTTCCACAGCAAGAGCGGCAGCTGGCTCAGGCGACGCAAGGACACGCTGGCGGCCGTGGCGGACGTCGATCTCACCCTCAAGGAGGGCGAGAACCTGGGCATCGTCGGGGAGAGCGGCTCGGGCAAGACGACGCTCGGCCGCTGCCTGCTCCGCGTCTACGACGCGTCCGGCGGCCGGATGCTCTACCAGGCGGCCGACGGCCGCGAGCACGACCTCGCGACGGCGGAGGGCGGCGAGCTCAAGATCATGCGCCGCGAGCTGCGCATGATCTTCCAGGACCCCTTCGCCTCGCTCAATCCCCGCATGACGGTGGGCCAGATCGTGGGCGAGCCGCTGCTCGTCAACGGCATCGCCAAAGGCGACGCGCTGCGCGAGCGGGTGAAGGAGCTCTTGAAGCTCGTGGACCTCCCGCCCTCGGCGGTCGAGCGCTATCCCCACGCCTTCTCGGGCGGCCAGCGCCAGCGCATCAGCGTGGCCCGGGCCATCGCCCTCGAGCCCCGGATCGTCGTCGCCGACGAGGCGACCTCGGCCCTGGACGTCAGCCTCAGGACCCAGGTCCTGGACCTCCTGCTCGACCTCCAGGAGCGGCTCGGCCTCAGCTTCATCTTCATCAGCCACGACATCGCGGTGATCCGCTACTTCTGCGACCGCATCGCCGTCATGTACCGTGGCCGCATCGTCGAGCAGGGCGAGACGGAAGACGTGTGCACCAACCCGCAGCATCCCTACACCCAGGCCCTGCTCTCGGCCGTGCCCCGGCCCGACCCGAGCCAACGCGGCGCCCGCCGCCGCCACCGCTATCAGGATCCGTCATGAGCGCCGATCTCGTCCCAGCCGCCGTTCGCGCCCGTCTCGCCCCCGGCATGGCCGAGGCCATGGGCCATGAGCTGGCCGCAGCCCAGGGCAAGCCCCCGCCCCGCGACCTCGCCGAGCAGCGCGCCCGCGGCCTCGCCGCCGCGGCCTTCTGGAGCCGGGAGCTGCAGCCCGTCGCCGCCATCGAGGATCACAAGGCCCCGGGGCCCGCGGGCGAGGTCCCGGTGCGCCTCTTCCGGCCGCATGCCGACAAGGACGGCCCGACGCCCGTGCTGCTCTACATCCATGGCGGCGGCTGGGCGCAGGGCAGCGTTCTCCAGAACGAGCCCGCGATCCATGCGCTTGCGAGCGGTAGCGGCTGGTGCGTTGCCGCCCTCTCCTATCGGCTGGCGCCCGAGAATCCCTATCCGGCCGGTCTCGAGGACTGTCTGGCCGTGGCTGCCTGGCTGCGCACGGCGGGGCCGGGGCTCGGCCTCGACCCCGCGCGGATCGCGCTGGGCGGCGCCTCGGCCGGTGCCAACCTGGCGCTGGCCGCTGGCCTCGCGCTTCGCGACCGCGGCGAGGACGCCTCGGCCCTTCTCCTCTTCTACGGCATCTACGGCCACGACCTCGACACGCCGTCCTACCGCGAGTTCGGCGACGGCAGCTTCGGCCTCTCCCTCGCCTCGATGGCTCAGTATTTCGACTGGTACGACCCGACCGGCCGGCGCAACAGCGACCCGCTGATCTCGCCCCTGCTGGGCGACCTCCGAGGCCTGCCGCGCAGCTTCCTCGCCGCCGCCGAGCTCGACGTCCTGCGGGACGACACCCTCCGAATGCATGAGCGGCTCCTGGAGGCAGGCGTCCCCGCCGAGCTTCGTCAGGAGCAGGGCCTCGTCCATGGCTTCATCAACCGCGCCAGCGTGGTGCCGGCCGCCCGCGGGACGCTCGCCGCTGCCTGCGCCTTTCTCGAGCGCGGCTGAGCCCGCTGCATGAAGATCAGGGACATCGAGACCTACTGCATGCAGGTGGGCGCCCGGCCCGCCGTGCCGGGCAGCGCCGCCGCCGGCATCACCGCGGAGGCCGATTTCCGCGGCAGCCGGAACTGGCTTTTCGTGAGGGTGCTGACCGACGAGGGCGTCTATGGCGTTGGCGAGTGCAGCGGCTGGCCCCGCGTGGTGGAGACGGCCGTTCAGGACCTGAAGCATGTCCTGATCGGCGAGGATCCGGCCCACATCGACCGGCTGTGGCAGCGCATGCTGCTGGCCTTCATGGGCCATGGCCAAGTGGGCACGGTGGGCGGCGGTGCCATGAGCGGCATCGAGATGGCGCTATGGGACATCAAAGGGAAGGTGCTGGGCCAGCCCGTCTGGAACCTCCTGGGGGGCCGCTTCCGCGACCGCATCCGGGTCTACGGCCACGCCAAGACGCCCGAGCGGGCGCACGAGCTTCTCGAGCGCGGCTATACCGGCGTCAAAGTGGGCTTCACCGGTGCGGTGGACATCGATCGCGTGGCGGCCGTCCGCGAGGCGGTGGGTGCCTCGATCGACGTCATGGTCGACGCGCACGGACCCTCCTGGATGACCGTCAAGGATGCCATCCTCGTCGGCCGGGCCCTCGAGCCCCTCGATCTCCTGTTCTACGAGGACCCGATAGCCCCGGAGAACATCGACGGCTACGAGCGCATCCGCGATGCCGTCGACATCCCGCTCGCGGCCGGTGAGCGGGTCAGCACGATCTGGGGTCTCAGGCCGCTGATCGAGCGCGACCTCGTCGATGTGATCCAGCCCGATACGGGCCGGGCCGGCGGCATCACGCAGATGCGCAAGATGGCCGCCATGGCGGAGGCCCATTTCATCACGATGGCCCCGCACTCGGGCTCGCTCGGGCCCGTGGCGGAATTCGCCGCGCTGCACGTGATGGCGACGATACCCAACGCGCTGATGCTCGAGCGCGTCGAGCTGGACTGGCCCGGCCGCTACGACATCGTGACGCCGGTCCTCAAGGTGGTGGACGGGCACCTGCCGGTGCCGGACGCCCCGGGCCTGGGGGTCGACCTCGTCCTCGATGAGATCAGGAAGTATCCGAGCCGGCGCAACGTCACCGACCTGCCGCCCGACGATGGTTGGGCCGCAGAGCCCGGCACCATCGAAGAGTGCTCCTACTTCCAGACCCGGCTCGCCCGGCGGCGCAAGCTGCGGCGCAGCGTCTGAGCGATCAGGCCGGCCACTCCACATCGTCCTCGCTGACGAGGTCGCCGCGCATCGAGGGGCCGTGCGTGTGGACGCGCTCGGGATCGCCGCAGACGAGGTGATGCCAGGATGGCAGATCGTGGCCGAAGGCCACGAGACGGTAGGCGCAGCTGTGCGGCAGCCAGTCGAGGCCCAGGACGTTCTCGGGCGTGACCTTCACGCAGTCCGGCACGTTGGCCTGGCGACCCGCATAGTCCCGGCAGCGATGCGTGCAGAGGTCGAGAAAGCGGCAGGCGGCGTCCGAGAGGGCGATCTCGCCCGTATCCTCGTCCTCGACCCTGAGCTGGCAGCAGAGCCCGCAGCCGTCGCAGAGCGATTCCCACTCGGCCTCGCTCATCTCGGCCATCGACTTGGTGCGCCAGAAGCGCCTGGATCTTTCCTTGCTGCGTGCCATGGCGTGCAAGGTGGGGCGGCGCGCGGCCTTTGGCCAGAGGCCTGACCCGTCTCGCCCCTTGAGCGGCCCGGCGCCTGCCCTATGCTCGGAGCCTCGAGCGAGGGAGGAACGAGGGCGCATGGCCCGATGCATCGAGGCGCTTTTGCTGGCGGCGCTGCTCGCGGCCCCTGCCGCCGGGCCGGCCGTAGCCGCCGATCAGGCGCCCTCCACGCCTGCGACGCCGCCCACGAGCCAGCCGCCTGCTGCCGGGTCCGCATCCTCGACGGGCGGTGCTGCGGCAGCGTCCCCGGGCGCCGCCCCGTCGGCAGCGGGCGCCCCCAGCTTCGATGAGGTCGAGGCGCTGGTCCGCAAGATGCAGGACCAGCTCGCGCGCATGAACGACGCGGAGGCCAAGCGCAACCAGTCGCTGCAATTCCTGCAAAAGCAGGTCGATGCGGCGACCAACCAGCTCAAGACCAAGACAGAAACGGCGGCCACGCTCAAGGCCAAGACGGACGAGCTGGGCACCACGGTCGAGACGCTGCAGCAAGACCGCCAGCAGCTCTCGAGCCAGCTCCAGACCGTGCAGGACGAGCGCGACACCAAGATCAAGAACCTCGAGCAGAAGCTGGCGGAGCTGAACACGACCCTGAGCGGCAGCCAGACCGAGGCGCAGACCGCCACGAGTGAGCTCGAGAAGGCCCAGGACGCCCTCAAGGCCACGCAGGCCAGAGCTGACGCGCTCGAGCAGGAGAGCAAGGCGCAGGCGGCCAAGCTGCAGATCTCGACGGCACAGGTCGACCGGTTGACCAGCCTGCTCACCAAGGCCACGGCCCAGCTCGAGGCGGTGAGCACAGCGCTCGACACCACCTCGGCCCAGGTGAAGAGCCAGCAGGTGACGATCGCCGATCTCGGCCAGAAGCTGAACCAGGCGCTGGCCAAGAAGGTCGAGGAGCTGCAGCAGTACCGCTCGGAGTTCTTCGGCCGCCTTCGGCAGATCCTCGGCAACCGCGACGACATCCGCATCGTCGGCGACCGTTTCATCTTTCAGTCGGAGGTGCTGTTCAGCTCCGGCTCCGCAGACATCGGCGAGCAGGGCCAACAGAAGCTGGCCGAGCTCGCCGACACGCTCAAGCAGGTGGCAGCCGACATCCCGAGCGACATCAACTGGGTGCTCCAGGTCGACGGCTACACGGACAAGGTGCCGGTGCGCTCGAACTCGTACTTCGCCTCGAACTGGGACCTCTCGACGGCGCGCGCCGTGGCCGTCGTCAAGTTCCTGATCCAGCAGGGCATCCCGCCGGACAGGCTGGCCGCGGCCGGGTTCGGCGAGTATCACCCGCTCGACACCGGCGACACGCCCGACGCCTATCGCCGCAACCGGCGGATCGAGTTCAAGCTGACCCAGGGCTAGCGAGGGAGCGCCGCTTGGCACCGCGCCGCATCATCATCGACTGCGATCCCGGCCAGGACGACGCCGTGGCGCTCCTCATGGCGCTGGCGAGCCCGGAGGCGCTCGATGTGGCGGCCGTGACAACGGTGGCGGGCAATGTCCCGCTGGCCCGCATCACCGACAATGCGCGGCGGATCGTCGAGCTCGCCGGGCGCCCGGACGTGCCCGTCCATGCCGGATGCCCAAGGCCCATTCTCCACGCGCTCGTCACCGCCGAGGAGGTCCACGGGGAGACCGGGCTCAACGGCGTGAGCCTGCCGGAGCCGACGCTGCCGCTCGCACCCGGCCACGCGGTGCAGGTGATCATCGAGCGCCTGATGGCGGAGCCCGAGGGCAGCATCACGCTGGTGCCGACGGGGCCTCTCACGAACGTCGCGCTCGCGATCGTCCAGGAGCCGCGCATCGTGCCGCGGATCGGCCGCATCGTGCTGATGGGCGGTGCCCGCGGCCTCGGCAATGTGACAGCCTCGGCCGAGTTCAACTTCTATGTGGATCCGCACGCAGCCCGCATCGTCTTCGAGGCCGGGGCGCCGATCGTGATGTTTGGCCTCGACGTCACCCATCAGGTTCTCACGACCAGCGAGCGTCTCGACCGCATCCGCGGCCTCGGGACGCCGGTGGGGCAGGCCGTGGCGGCGATCCTCGACTTCTATGGACGGCACGACATCGAGCGTCACGGCCTCGCGGGCGCTCCCCT
This sequence comes from uncultured Alphaproteobacteria bacterium, assembly GCA_963735065.1. Taxonomy (GTDB): domain Bacteria; phylum Pseudomonadota; class Alphaproteobacteria; order Geminicoccales; family Geminicoccaceae; genus CAVTJL01. The sequence goes on from CAVTJL010000004.1 coordinate 1,801,818, forward strand.
CCACGACCCCTGCACCGTCGCCTGGCTGCTCGCGCCGGCGCTCTTCAAGGGAACGGACTGCCGCGTCGACATCGAGACCGAGGGGCTCTGCCGAGGCCGCTCGATCGTCGACTGGTGGGGCAAGACGGGCCTGCCGGCCAATGCCACCGTCATGACGGAGGCGGACGTGCCGGGCTTCTACGACCTTCTGGTCGAGCGCCTGGCCCGCCTCTGAGGCTGCCTCGGCGTCGCCTCACGGCGGCAGGGCGTTCGAGCGGAACACGTCGCTCAGGAAGTCGAACGAGGCTTTGGGGGTGCGCGCCAGCGTCCGGCGATCGACATGGACGATGCCGAAGCGCTGGGTGAAGCCCTCGGTCCATTCGAAATTGTCCAAAAGCGTCCAGGCGAGGTAGCCGCGGACGGCGCAGCCGCGCGCGATCGCCTGGGACAGCGCCGCCAGATAGTCCCGGAAATAGGCGACGCGCTCGAGGTCGGCGACGCGGCCCCGCGCGTCCGGCGCGTCGGGAAAGGCCGCACCGTTCTCCGTCACATAGACGGCGGGATTGCCGTAACGGTCCTTGAGCTCGAGGAGCTGCTCGAGAAAGGCCGGGGGATCGACCTCCCAGCCGCTGGCCGTGACGCCCTGACCGTCCGGCGGCGGGGCGGCGCGCAGGCCCAGCCGGCCGCCGGCGTCGTTTCCGGCCATGACGCGGGCCCGGCTGTAGTGATTGAGGCCCAGATAGTCCCGTCCGGCGGCGATCCTGGCCATGTCGCCCGGGCGGACGAAGGGTGCCAGAAGCGGCCTCAGCCGGCGTGGATAGCGCCCCAGCAGCAGCGGCTCGAGCAGCGCGCGGCGCCAGACGAGGTTCACGAGCGATCTCGCGACGCGGTCACCCAATCCCCGTGAGCCGGCGGTGACGGGGCCCAACGAGAGGATGGGCCCGACCTGCGATCCTGGCACCGACGCTCTCAGCGCCTCCGCGGCGGCGCCATGGCCGAGGGCCAGATGATGCGTGGCGCGCAGCCAGTCGCCGACCGGCCTGCGGCCCGGCGGATGAAGCCCCAGCACATAGCCTGAGCAGAGAACGATGTTGGGCTCGTTGATGGTGGCAAAGCGCCTGACGCGATCCCCGAGCCTGCGCCCGACGGCCTCCGCATACTCGCCCATACGGAACGCGGTATCGCGGCTGCGCCAGCCGCCAGCCTCCTCGAGCGCCTGAGGCAGGTCGAAATGGTAGAGGCAGGCCCAGGGCTCGATGCCGCGCCGCAGGAGCGCATCGACGAGGCGGTCGTAGAAGTCGAGGCTGCGGACATTGGGCGGCCCGCCTCCTTGCGGCATGACGCGCGGCCAGGCGATCGAGAAGCGATAGGCGCCGACGCCCAGCCGGACGAGCAGGTCGATGTCCTCGCGCCAGCGATGATAGTGGTCGCAGGCAACCTCGGCGGTCGAGCCGTCGGCGATCCGCCCGGGCTGGCGCATCCAGACGTCCCAGACGCTCGGGCCGCGCCCGTCCTCGGCGAGGGCGCCCTCGATCTGGAAGGCCGAGGTGGAGGCGCCCCAGAGAAAGCCCTCAGGGAATGGCGCAGGGGGCTCCTGCCGGCTCAGGCCGGCCCCGTCACCAGAGCGTGTAGCCGCCGTCGATGACAAGCGCGGCGCCCGTCATGTAGCGGGAGGCATCCGAGGCAAGGTAGACGGCGAGCGGCCCCAGATCCTCGGGCTCGCCGGGATGGCCCATCGGGGTGCGCGCGCTTATGCCGGCGATCATCTCCGGATGCAGGCTCTGCCAGCGCCTGTTCGGCTCCGTCATGAAGAGGCCCGGACAGATGGCGTTGACGGTGACCCCGGCGGGCGCCCAGTCCGCCGCTACGGAGCGCGTGAACTGCAGCATGGCGGCCTTCGTGGCCTCGTAGTGCCGGCCGCCGATGTCGCGACCGGCCACGAGCGCGTTGATCGAGGAGATGTTGATGATCCGGCCGCCCTTGCCGGCCTTCACCATCGCCCCGCCGATGTGCTTGGTGCAGATGAAGCAGCTCGTGAGGTTGAGGTCCACGAGCCGCCGCCACGTCTCCGTCGGCATGGCCTCGGTGGCCATGCTCTCGCGCCGGCCGCCCACATTGTTGATCAGGATGTCGATGGGGCCGTGACCGGCCACGGCCTCCTGGGCGACCCGCTCGCAGGTCTCGGGCTCGCCCATGTCGCCCTGGAAGGTCACAGCCTCGCGGCCCAGCGCCCTGATCTCGCCGGCCGCGCGCTCGAGGCTCTCGGCATCGCGCCCCGTCAGCACGACGTCGGCGCCCGCCTCGGCAATGGCGAGCGCCATCGCCCGCCCCAGCCCCCGGCTGCCCCCGGTGATGAAGAGGCGCTTGCCATCGAGCCGGAACCGGTCGAGCACCGTCATCGCAAACCTCCGCGCGGTTGGGTGGCGACCACCTATAGAGCGCTGCGGCGCCGCGGGCCAGGACGGGCGCTCAGCCCGCCTCACCCAGCCTGGTGCGAAAGAAAGTCCTTCGGCGTGTTGGCCAGCGTCTCGAGGTTCTCGTCGATCGCACGAAACAGCCCCCACGTCTCGCCATAGTTCAGCGGGTAGCCCGGGCAGCCGGCATCGACATCCTTCTGCCGGGCGTGGATGTAGCTGGTCCATGCGTTACCCGCGGGCCGGCGATGATGGAAGTCGTGACAGGGCGCATCGCCGACGAGAACGAAGAGCCGCACGAAGAGCTGACGGGTCAGCATATCGAGCCACCAGCCGGCCCAGAGAGCGATTCCACGGAGCGTGTCGGCCGTCTCGTCGGGAGGGGCAGAGCCGGGAAAGACGCCGGCAGTGGATCGGCAGACGAACTCGCGGCCGCGCGCGGCGATGAGGGCGGGCTCGGGGAAGCGATGCTCGCAGAGGATGCGGCCGACGGTCGCCATCTGCAACAGCACGGTGACGGGCAGGACCCAGATCACGAGAAACGGAACAAGGTGACCCGTGACGATGGCCACCGCGAACGCCAGCAGCCATGCCGCGGCACCGACCCGGTTATGGAGAGTGTCGGGCGACCGCAGTGCCGCGCGAAGGCGCCGGTGCAGGAAGCGCAGATGGAAGGCGGGCGAGAAGACAACCTCGACGAGGACCCGGCGCCACAGCTCCCGCTTCCTGACCTGCGGCTCGAGGCGGCACATGTTGAGCACGAAGTCCGCGAACTCGTCCTCGTCCGTGAGCAGCTTGCGGGCGTTGTGGTGCAGCATGTGCTCGTGCTTGTAGGCATCGAAGTGCTTGAAGAGCAGCAGGGCCGAGATCAGCCGGCCGACATTGCGGTTGTGCTCGCGTCGGGCGAACACCGTGCCGTGTGAGCAGTGGTGGAAGACGACCACCTGGAAGAGGCCGAGCCCACAGCAGGTCGCGAGCAGCGAGATGGGCATCAGCAGGCAGGCGATCGGGATGCTCGCCTCGAAGGCGAGGACACCCAAGGCGGCCCCGACGGCGATCCAGAGCAGCGCCTCGCTGACGAACGTCCAGCCCGGACGCTCTCGCTCCGCCTCACCCGGCGCCGGTCGAGCGGTCAGCCAGGTGAGAAAGGGCTGAGCGAGGGCAGGCAATCGTGCGGCCATCTGCGCGCGCGGGTCGAGGCGCCCGCTGATATTCATGGCGTCGAGCGTGCTGTCCGCCGACTGGGCTGAGAGCATCATCATGACCGGTCCCCTTTCCTTGTGTGTGGTCCCGGGTCATGGCCATATAACGGCTTGGGTGGCCACGAGCTGTGGCCTCGACAGATGCGGCCTAGATGGCCTAGACTAAGGTGGCCTGCCCGGTACTCCTCGCTTCTACCACAAGTGACAGACTCGGGTTGGGGCCTGGGGCTGCACCCTCGCCATCTGCCCTTCTACGCGTGTTTTCGATGTCTCGGCTCTGGGGCTTCAGGGCCAAGACACAAGAGGCCAGTTCACGCTGCAGGCCTTGGCTGCATGGCGGCTAGGGGGGACGGAGGTGCGTTGCTGCCCGGGCTCAGCGAGCAGCCCCTCATCAGAGGCCACCTGACGTTCGCCTCTACAGGGTATAGGGATCCGTCCGCCAGATCAGACGGCTCAAGAGGCCGTGCGCTCACCCCCCGGCGGGGCGCCCTTCCGTCACGGCGGCGATCACAGCAAACAGATCCGGCCAGACAACGGGCTTGGTCAGGATCATGTCCATGCCGGCGCTGACATATCGCCGGTGCTCGTCTTCCATGATGTTGGCCGTAAGGCCAAGGATCGGCACGGAGGAGACAGGTCCGCTCATGGCCCTGATACGACGGGTCGCCTCCACGCCGTCGAGTACCGGCATGCGCACGTCCATCAGCACGAGGTCCAGGCACTCCCCCTCGACCATCCGAACCGCCTCGGCGCCATCCTCGGCGAACAGCACCTCGTGGCCCTGCTGGCCCAGCATCGCCCCCAGGAGCTCGCGGTTGGTCCACACGTCGTCGACGACCAGCACGCGGAGCGGGCGCACCGCCGCGCCGTTGGCGGCAAAGGAGTCGACTTCGGACCTTGCCTCGCCGATCTCCAGAGGCAGCTCGAGCCAGAAGAGGCTTCCCTCGCCGGCCACGCTCTCGAGGCCGATCTCACCACCCATGGCATCGACCAGCCGCTTGCAGATCGCGAGCCCTAGTCCGGTGCCGCCATAGCGACGCATCGTCGAGGTCTCGGCCTGGCTGAAAGGCTCGAAGAGGTTGGCTTGGTGCTCGGAAGGAATCCCGATGCCGGTATCACGCACCTCGAGCCGCACGCGCGCATACCGATCGCTCGCCACCGAGCTGCCAACGCTCACCTGGACACCGCCCTCCCGTGTGAACTTCAGAGCATTGCCGACGAGATTCAGCAGCATCTGCCGCACACGGGTGGGATCGCCCCGGACGACCGGCGGCACGTCTGCTGCCACCTCGAACACGAGATCGAGGCCACGATCCTCGGCCTGCTGCGCCAGGAGCGTGCGCACATCCGCGCACAGATCCTCGAGCGAGAAGTCGATATGCTCGAGCTCCAGCCGGCCCGACTCGATGCGCGAGAAATCGAGGATATCGTTGATGAGGGCCAGGAGGTGACGGCCGGAGGCGCGGATGGTCTGGACGTAGCGATGCTGGCGCTCGCCGAGCCGCTCATTGCCCAGCAGATCCGCCATGCCGAGGACGCTCGTCATCGGCGTGCGGATCTCGTGGCTCATCGCCGCAAGAAAGTCCGACTTGGCATGGGCCGCCAACTCGGCCACGGCGCGCGCCTCCTCGGCCTCGCACCGTGCCACCTCGGCTGCCTCCTTTGCCTCGCGCAGTTGCATCTCGCCGCGCTTGCGGGCGAGCACGTCCAGGTAGACCGAGAGCGCTCCCTCGATGAGCTCCTGGTCCCCGGGCTCGAAGGCTCGGCTGATGTTCGCCTCCGAGCGATTGCCGATGATGAGCGCGTGCCCGGAGGAGCGGTCATACGCCCAAAGGATGTAAGGCAGCCGCAGGATACCTGTAAGCTCGTAAGCGGGCGGCTCGAGTGGCGTCTGGGAGGTGGTCAGGAAGAAGGCCGGAGCACCGGGAACGAAGGTAGGCTCGCTCGAAGGCCCATTCAGACCGATGGCGTGGCTCAGGGTGAAGCGGCCGCTTCCGGACGGCTCCTCCAAAAGAAGGGCGGCGCCGTCGCAAATCGCGTTCTCGACGATCACCTCGAGGATCGGACCGCCCAGCTCGTCAGGACCGAGCCCGGTATCGGCCAGACGATGGATCTCTCGAATGAGCTTCGCGACCGTGCGGCTGCGCCGCGCCTCGCGGAACGCCTGGCTCTGCTCCTCCTGCAGGCGCAGCAGGCGCGCTCCGAGATCGTTGCATTCCCGCCGATAGTAGGAGAGCTCCCTCTCGAGCTGACCCGGAACGCCGTTGCCCGTCGAGCGGTCGGAACCGCTCATGCCTTGCGCTCGAGCACGGTCAGCACGCCCGTCCAGTCCAGAGGCCTGCTGTAGCCAGCGAACGGCGCGATCTCGACACCGGAGTAGAAGCCGAGGAGCGGGACAGACGGATCGAGGCCGCGACGGACAAGCTCGGCCTCCTCGATGCCCGCCCCGCTCCTGGCGCTCGCTCGGCCGGCACAGTCGATATAGAGCCCGAGGAAGCTCCGTCGGCCGGCGACGCGGCTGTTGATCAACTCCACGCCGTCGCGGACACTGTCGAGCATCAACGAGTTGTCGCGGCTCATGATCTGGACCCGTGTGCCGCGACGGAAGTCCGGCTCGAAGAGGGTGATCGAGCCCGAGGCGTGATTGGTCCGGAGAATCAGGCGATTGACGTAGCTGTTCTCGTCGTAGGGCGCATAGGGATCGCCCTGCTTCTCGCCAAGCGTGGCGATGAGCGAAAGCTCCTGCATCTTGGCGTCGATGAGCGAAAGGCCGATCATCCGCTCGACCACCCCGAGCGCCGGCTCGCCATCCAGCTCGAAAACCTCGGCACCATCGATGCGCGTGATCTCCATGAAGGTGCTGACCGGACGGCAACCGTGCAGAATTGCCGTCTCCTCGGTCACGTTCGGCGGAAAGACGAGCGCCACCGCCGCATGCTTGGCGACCTCGCGACCATCGAACACCCAGGCGTCGAAGAGGTTCATGTCGGTGAGCGTGCCGCCGCCGACAAGGCGCACGGAGCGCCGCCCCAGCCCGGTCTGTAGGCCCTCGACAATGGCGCTCGCGGGATGCAGCCGAAGCGGCGCCTGGCTCGCGACACTGTCGTAGAAGAAGAGCACGACGGATCCGTCGTCCGCCACCTCGGCGATCCGGGCGCCGAGCGCGGTGCCGGCAGCCTGCTCGCCGCTCTGCAGGTCATGCGTGACGGCAATCTTGGGCACGATGTCAGAGCTGATGAAGGCTGCGATGCCAACCTCCAGGCCGCTATAGCCAAAGCCCTCGCGCCAGATCACGCCCGCCGCCGAGCCTCCGACGATCGGCACGTCCTCGCCGAAACGGCCCCGAAGCTCGGCGAGAATGGCCCTTGGGTCGTGCTTCCCTCCGCAGAAGGTCAGCAGGAGGCGCGGCTCGACGGAGCCGAGCGCGGATGCGCACAGCCTCACCGCCTCCGCCGCTGTCGAATGCTTCCCATACCCAACGTGAACCATTCTCGGACTCCGAACAGTCGACGCCCTCATCATCGCAAGGATGATTTGCGCCTGCAATGCGTCGATTCAGGCCAGCTGGCGTCTCCGACTTGCCAAAGAAGATAGCAGACCTCGCCCATGCGCCCTCAAATTACCGGTGCGTTTGCGAGCTCACAAATCTCTCTACTGCAAGTATCGACCCACCGCTTACCCGACAACTTTCAGCATCCCACCGTCGACATAGTAGGTGGAGCCGACGCTGTAGCTGGCACGCTCGGAGCACAGAAAGACGAAGAAGCTCGCCACCTCCTCGGGCGAGGCGAAGCGTCCGATCGGCGCCTGGGCGGTGGCGATCTCCTGAATGTAGTCTTCCCAGCCCCGCTCTGTACCCTGGGTGAGCTGGGTCGCCGTCTTGACCCAGTCGGGCGTCAGCACGAAACCCAGATTGATCGCGTTGACCCTGATGTTCTTGGGAATCAGCTCGTTCGCGAGGTTCTTGGAGAGCATCACGAGCGCCGCCTTGGTGACGTTGTAGATGGGCTCGTACCAAAGCGGCTGGGCGGCACAGATGGAGCCGTTGTTGAGGATCACGCCGCCGCCTCGCTGCTCCATGCCGGGTGCCAGCGCACGGGCGAGGCGCACCGCCGCCATCACGTGCAGGTCCCAATAGTGCTGCCACTTCTCGTCCGGCGCCTCGAGAATCGTCTCGTTGCTGCCGGAGCCCGCATTGTTGATCAGAATGTCGCAGCCCCCGAACGCCAACTCAGCCGCCTTGACGATCGCAGCGCAGCCCTCTGCCGTGGCCACGTCGGCGCCGAGCCCGATGGCCCGCACGCCTGCCGACGCGGCTATGCCATCGGCTTCCTGCTTGGCGCGCTCGCCGTTCCGGGCGGCGATCAGCAGATCCACGCCCTCCGCCGCCAGCCCCTTGGCGACCGCGAGCCCAATCCCGACGCTGCCGCCGGTGATGATGGCTACCTTCCCCTTCAGTCCCAGATCCATCCTGCTCCCCTTCCATTGCTGTGGCGGACGCACCGCTTCGCCAGCGGCATTCGCGCCACGTTCCTACGCTTGGCGCTGCCCGTGGACCATGCCCGGCAGCCAGCGGGCACCACCGCAAGTCGCCCGATCCCTATAAACGCCGTGACGACCCGGGCCTTTTTGTGCCTGACGCAGGCCAGCCATGCCTTTCCCGGCCGGCCGATCATGGGTAGTATCCGAAGGCGCGGCGGTGCGGTCTCGGAGGCTCGAGATCCTCGCGGCCGCAACAGGTCAAGCCGGCAAAGGCTTGCGGAAACATCGCGGATCAGGGGAAGGCATAAAGATGGGCACGAGAGCTCGACGGCTCGGATTGGGCGCGCTGGCTGCCGGCGCCTCGCTGGCGATGGCTATGGGCGTGCACGCAGGGAGCGCTGCGGCCGCCGACATGAAGCCCTTCACCATGGGCTACTCGGTGGGCTTCCTGACCGATCCGTTCCAGGCCATCCAGGTCGACCTGACCATGGCGGCCGCCAAGAAGGCGGGGCTCAAGACCCTGCCGGTCGCCAACGCCAATGGCGACGCCGGCAAGCAGATCACCGACTTCCACAACATCATCGCCCAGGGTGCCCAGGGCATCATCGTCGTCCCCACCGACAGCGACGCGATCGTGCCGGCCCTCGCCTTCGCCGAGTCGAAGAAGGTCCCGGTCGTCTCGATCGACATCGCGCCCGCTCGCGGCAAGCTCGCGATGATCGTGCGCGCCGACAATGTCCGCATGGGCGAGGACGCGTGCCAGGCCATGGGCAAGGCGCTGGGCGGCAAAGGCACCGTCCTGTCGTTGATGGGCGATCAGGCGACGACCAACGGCCGCGACAGGACCACGGGCTTCAACGACTGCATGAAGAAGAGCTATCCCGACATCAAGGTGATCGAGCGGCCGACCTACTGGAAGACCGACAGGGCCACCTCGGTGGCCCAGACGGTCGTGACCTCGACGCCCGACCTCGCCGGCATCTACATGCAGAGCGACTCGGTCATGCTGGCCGGCGTCCTCAACGTGCTCAAGAGCGCCGGCAAGCTCAAGAAGGTCGGCGAGGACGGCCAGATCTATCTGATCAGCATCGACGGCACGCCCCTGGCGCTGCAGAAGATCCGTGAGGGCTGGCTCAACGCCGCGATCTCCCAGCCCCTCGACCTCTATGTGAAGTACGGGCTCTCCTACCTCGAGGCGGCGGTCGCCGGCGAGACGTTCAAGCAGGGGCCGACCGACCACAACAGTCGCATCGCCGAGCTCAACGGCAACCCGATGGACCTGCTCCCGGCCCCGATGGTCACCGCGGCCAACGCCGACGACAAGAGCCTCTGGGGCAACCAGGTGAAGTAGGGGCAGAGCAGGACCGGTATCGAGCGGCAGCTGCAGATGAACGGCAAGGGCACCGCCCCGGGTAGCGGGGCGGCAGGGAGCCTCTCGCCCGTGGCGGAGGTGGTCGGGGTCTCGAAGAGCTTCGGCGCGAGCCGGGCGCTCAACGGGGTCTCGATCACCATCCCGGCCGGCGATTCGCGGGCGCTCGTCGGCCGCAACGGGGCCGGCAAGTCGACCCTGGTCGCCATCCTCACCGGCCTCCTCGCCCCCGACACGGGCCGTGTCCGGCTCGCGGGCGAGGATGCCCCGGGCCTCGCCGAGCGGGCGGGATGGCGCGAGCGCGTCGCCTGCGTCTACCAGCGCTCGACCGTGATCCCGACGCTCACCGTGGCCGAGAACCTCTTCCTCAACGCCCACCCGACCTCGGGCGGCTGGATCAGCTGGGCCACCCTGCGCCGGCGGGCCCGGCAGGTGCTCGAGGAATGGGGCCTCGAGATCGACGTGACGCAGGATGCCCGGGACCTCAGCGTCGAGCAGCGCCAGATCGTCGAGATCGCCCGGGCGCTGCTGCAGGGCACGCGCTTCATCATCCTGGACGAGCCCACGGCCCAGCTCGAGGGGCGCGAGGTGGCGCGGCTCTTCGAGCGCATCCACCGGCTCCAGGAGGGCGGCGTCACCTTTCTCTACATCTCCCACCACCTCAAGGAGATCTACGAGGTCTGCGGCAGCGTCACCGTGCTGCGCGACGGCGAGGTCGTGGCCAACGGGCCGCTCGAGCGCATGCCCGAGGAGCGCGTGGTGTCGGCGATGGTGGGCGAAGCCGTCGCCGGCAGCGAGCGGGGTGCCCGCCGGGCGGCGGTGCCGCCATCCGCCGGCCGCCGGCCCTGCCTCGAGATCGAGGGGCTGAGCCTGGGCCGGCTGGTGCGCGAGGTGAGCCTCTCGGTGGCGGCCGGCGAGTGCGTCGGGCTCGCCGGGCTCGCCGGATCGGGCAAGGAGGAGGTGGGCGACGTGGTGGCCGGCCTCCTCGTGCCCGATGCGGGCCGGGTCCTCGTCGACGGCCAGCCGCTGCGCCCGGGCGACGTGGCCCAGGCGCGCCGCCAGGGCGTGGGCTACGTGCCGCGCGACCGCCACGGCCGCGGCATCGTCCCCCACCTCTCGGTGGCCGAGAACCTCACCATGACGATCGTCGAGCGGCTGGGCCCGGCGGGCCTCGTCCTGCCCCGGGCGCGCGAGCGCGAGGCGGGGCGGCTCATGGACGATCTCCAGATCAAGGCGGCCTCGGCCGGCCAGCCGATCATCGAGCTCAGCGGCGGCAACCAGCAAAAGGCGGTGATGGGCCGGGCCCTTGCCTCCGAGCCCAAGCTCCTGGTGCTGATCAGCCCGACGCAGGGCGTGGACATCGCCTCAAAGGCCGCGCTCTTCGCCATCGTCGAGCGGGCGCGGGCCGGCGGCACCGGCGTGCTGCTCGTCTCGGACGAGCTGGACGAGCTCGGCGTCTGCGACCGGGTGCTGGTGATCTTCAAGGGACGGCTGGTGGCCGAGCTGGGCTCGGACTGGCAGGACGACGCCATGGTGGCGGCGATCGAGGGGGTGGCAAGCGGTGGCTGACAGCATGGCCGGAACGGCGGAGCGGGCAACGGCCGGGGGTGCCATCAGGCGGCGCCTCTCCGCCTTCGGCCTGCGCGAGCTCACCCTCGTTCCGGCCATCATCCTGGCCATCATCGCAGGCTCGCTCATCAGCGACGCCTTCCTCACCACCGACAACTTCCTCAACATCCTCCAGCAATCGTCCGAGCTCTCGGTCCTCGTGATCGCCGAATCGCTGATCCTCATCACCGGCAAGTTCGACCTCTCGCTCGAATCGGTCGTGGGCCTGGCGCCGATGCTGGGGGCCTGGCTCATCCTCACCGACACCACCTATGGCGGCTCCGGCCTGGGCCTCAACGTCTACCTCGCCATGGCGATCGTCCTCGCGGTGGGCGCCCTGGTGGGCTTCGCCAACGGCTTCCTCGTCGTCCGCCTGCGCCTCAACGCCTTCATCGTCACCCTGGCCATGCTGATCCTGCTGCGCGGCGTCACGCTGGGCATCACGAACGGCAAGACCCTCTTCGACCTGCCGCCGGCCTTCCTCTATCTGGGCAACGCCAAATGGGTGGGCGTGCCGGTCTCGATCTGGGTCGCGGGCCTCCTCTACCTCTTCTTCGGCCTCTTCCTGCGCTACCACCGCCTCGGCCGCGCCCTCTACGCCATCGGCGGCAGCGCCGAGGCCGCGCGTGCCGCCGGCATCCGCGTCGAGCGCATCACCTGGGGCGTGTTCGTCGTGGGCGGCCTCCTTGCCGCCGTGGCCGGCCTCATGCTCACCGGCCGCATCGCCTCGGTCGTGGCGAGCCAGGGCCAGAACATGATCTTCTACGTCTTCGCCGCCGCCGTGATCGGCGGCATCAGCCTCAATGGCGGCCGCGGCCGCCTCGTGGGCGCCCTCACCGGCGTCCTCCTCCTTGGCATCCTCCAGAACGTCCTGACCCTCTCCCAGATCGCCGCCTTCTGGATCGACGCCGCCTACGGCGCCATCATCCTCGTGGCCCTCATCCTCGCCCGCGTCACCGGCGGCGCCGAGCGCGAGGCCTAGACAAGGCGCGGCTCTTTTTTGTCACCCTCGGGCGCTCGACCCGAGGATCCATGCTCACGCTCGCGAGGGCGCGCCAGGACGCGTCATGGACCCTCGTGTCGGGGCACGAGGGTGGACAGGAGGAGGAGCGCGGTGGGCGCGCCCTCTCTCCAAAGGGCGGCGCCGGCTCGTCCTTTTTTCTGTCTGTCGCCGGGGGCTCAGGCTTCTTTTTTCTCTGTCACTCTCTCCTCGGCTCGTCCGCCCCGGCCCCGCTCTCTCCCAGCGTGGCCAGGCGGCTCTCCATCCAGCGGCGGACCCAGGCGGCGCGCTCCGGGGTGTCCAGGGCGGCGGCGGCCAGGTCCGAAGGGACGCTCGCGACGACGGGCGCGGACGCGGCGGCATCGGCACCCGTCGTCGCAACCGACAAAGGCTCAAAAGTCTCAAAAGAACGGAAACGGGGCGGGAGGTCGGCCGGGCGCGGCAGCGTCAGCCGGCGCAGGCGGTTCTCCGGATGCCGGCCGCGATTGCCCTCATAGGTGAGGAACAACAGCGCCTTGGTGTCGCCCATGTCGGCCAGGAACTGGAGCCCGGCCAGCGCGGAGGCGATCAACAGCCGCTCGCGCTCGTCCTCCGGCAGCTCCCGCTCCTCGCGGTGATAGTCCACCAGGTCGGCGAACTTCTCGTCCTCGAGAAGTGACAAAATTTCGTCCTCGCTCGTCCCCTCGTGCCTCGCGACCTCGGCCGGCGTCATGCCGCCGGCAAGCCTGCGGGCCAGCCGCACGGTGCGGGCCGCGGGCATCGAGGCAGGGGAACGCGAGGGGTAAACGGAAGGCATGTGGGCTCGATATAGGAATGAGAGCCCGTTGTCAATCGGAAGTTGATTCTTTTCTTTTGTCACTCGCCGCAGGGGCGCGCGTCTCGACTGGCTCGGGACGGAGATCGAGCGGCTGGACGCGACCATCGCCGAGCGAATTGAGTGGACCGAGAGCCATCGCAGCCGCGGCCGCCTCCGGGCCTCGGCGCCCGGGCTCGGCCATGTCTCGATCGCCGGCCTCCTGGCCCTGCTGCCCGAGCTCGGCGGGCTCGACGGCAAGGCCGTCGCCAGCCTGGCCGGCTTGGCGCCCTTCGCCCGCGACAGCGGGCCGATGAAGGGCCGTCGCACCATCTGGGGCGGTCGCGCTCCGGTCCGCACCGGGCTCTACATGGCAACCCTGGTCGCCACCCGCCACAACCCCAAGATCAAAGCCTTCTACCAGCGCCTCGTCGCCGCCGGACAACCCAAGAAGCTCGCGCTCACCGCCGCCATGCGCAAGCTCCTCGTCATCCTCAACGCCATGCTCAGGAGCAACACGCCGTGGATGGCGGCTCAGACAGCTTGACACGTCAAGACAGTCGCTGACCCCACGCTCCACGCGCAGACTGCCGTCGGCGGGGCCCGGGGCTGAGCGAGTTTTCTCCCGAACTAGGCACGGTCTATGGTAAGGTCGAAATTGCACGAATCTGCTTATGGGATGTCGCATGTTCGGGGCAACCAAGCACAGCGTGACGAAGACCGCCGTTTTGACGCTGGTTGCGTTCTGGCTCGCAGCTACTTCGGCGTTCGCTCAGCACGATACCCGGCCGCCGGTTCCCCGCCCGCCGGACGTGCTCGCGGCTCGGCCCGACGATTCGCCGGCGCACAGTGTCGGCGACATCGAAGCGGCCTTGGCGCAAGGCCAAGCGCTGAGACTCGCCCCATCGCCGACATCGGCACGAGTGCGCGGCAGTCGCGTCTCGAGGTCTTCGCCCCCGTCCCCCTTTCGGCGTTCCGGGACGAGGAACGGCCGGGCGGCACGGTGCAGCCTGGCATCGTTCCGCAGGGGCTTGGCCTGACCCTCGGCGACGATAACCCCCATGTCATCCGCTACGCCTGCTGCGAGAAGCTCGAGCTCTATGCCGAGCCGAGCCGCTCCTCCGCGGTGATCGGGATGATGTCGATCAGCAGCGAGGTCTGGGTCTTCGATCTGATGGGCGCCGGGTCCCGGCGGGGATCGGTTCCTGCGGGCTCGGCCCACTCGCCGCACCCGTGCCCTGCCCGCACATCTGGGCGCGTGTCTTCTCCAACGACCTCGCCAGGTCCGGCTACATGCCGTTGGCATCGCTGTTCGAGCGGCCGATGGAAGGCCGGCTCGGCAGCACCACCTTCGAGATCTCCTACGGGCGCCTGAACAGCTTCTTCGCGACGCAGCTGCAATCTCTCGTCAGGCCTGGGGGCTGCACGACCTCCGATCCGCGCAGGACCATCCGCGCCTTCGAGCTGCAGCATCGCGATGCCTTCTTCAATAGGGAAGTCGGCGAGATCACGTTCTGTGAGCCGCTAATCAACCAACCTTACAGCTACCGCCTGACATCCTGCAGCGCTCTCCCTGAGGACGACGAGAGACTCTCGGAGTGCGTCTACGAGAACGATGAAATCGACGAATGCACCTCGGATCAGGTTCCGAACCGGACCGGCGCCAGGAACCACTTCCTCTGCACCAAGACGCCGAGGACCGGCGCGGGAACCTGCGGCGTCTGCAGGCCGTGGTACGAACTCACCGGTCAGGCCGCCAATGGCTGGACGAACGAGGTGACCCTTGTCGACCAATGCCAGGTCGCGAGAGAGCAGGATGGAACCTGCGGTGCATCGTGCCGGGACGCTTGCAGGTTCGACATGCAGACCTTCCATGTCTCCGAATGCGGACCCTACATCGGCCCGACCGACACGAAGACCTTCGGCAATCCCCGGGACTACCGGTGTGGTGAAGTTCCTGTGGGACGCACCAACCCGGACATCCAGCCGGACGTGATCGCGGGCGACGGGTGGAAGGGCGATCCAGACGAGGTCTGGAAGACGCTGACCACTTGGCAGATGCCAACACCGAAGCCGTCGCGGACGAACGGCTTCCTGGGACGGGAGATACCCGTGGTGGCCAAGATCGGCAGGCTGGAGAAGCAGCGCGCTTCGAGCTTCACCATACGGGATCTCGGGGCCCATGCCGATCGGCAGATCGCCTCTCCTGCCACCATGGATCTCTCGCAGCTCTGGTGGCAGCTCCGGCCCGCTGATTTCACTGTGCGCCTCGACGGCGACAACCGCACCGTCGAGGGTCTGGCGATGCATCTCTGCGCCTTCATTCCCGGGAACGAGATTGATCTCGGTGAGATCGTCTTCAACCAGAACGAGGACTGGCTCTGGGCGATCCTGCGCAAGGTCGACGCCGGGACGCTGACCTTCGAGAGGCTGCGAGCCTGCATGGACTTCCGGGCCTGGCTCGATCCCGATGCGAATGACCCCTCTGCCGAGGACATCAATGTCGAATTCGTCAAGGTGAGCGACATCGCGATCCGGAATGCGCAGCATAGCGGCCTCGATTTCGCCTGGGGTGGCGCGAACTTCCTGCCGTTCTTCATGGCCTCCTGCAGGCGGCAGCCGTCACGGCCGAGGGCGTCGCGATCCTCGACAATGTCGTCCTGAGCGGAACGACCAAATCCAGTCTCTGGAACTTCGTCCTGCGGCGCTATTCCTCACAGCTGATCGAGAGGATCGAGCCCGCGATTAGGACCGCCTTCGATCAGGCTACCGCGCGCGCCAAGGGGGACTTCGAGGATTCTGTTTCGGACGTCTGCAACCTACTCTCCCCCGGCCTCACCGGAGAGCTTCCCGTTCCATTACTTCTATCGATACGTGGATTGGAACTGTCGCGGCATCACGAGCCAGCACGTCATCGAGCCGTTCGGGGAGAATGCCGTGGCGCGCAGATCTGGGTGCTACGGCACCACCGAGTTCATCTCGCCGGCCGACGCCGGAACGACCGCCTGGTGGGCCCGCTATAGCGGCCAGACCTGGTACTGGTCTGGATTTCCGGATAGCGGCTGCCGGGTGGGAGCCGTCACATAAGTCGCGGCCTGATCGTGCAATCTGGCAGTCGCTGAGATGCGGCACTTTCGTCTTCAATGCCTGGTTCAATCGAGCTCCAAGCTCGGCGCAGATCTTGCGGCCGGTGTCGCCACCACCTGCAACGGACATGGAGAAGCAGCACTGCGCGACCTCTATGGCGACGGTGCAGACCTGATTGCCCTCTATAGGGAGGTCCACCCGCCACCGAGCGGCGTCACGGGGCCAGGCGGCCTCCAGAACCAGTAGCCGATGGAATAGCCCGCAGACGGTTGACCCAGACAGCACTCAGGGCGCGATCAAGACGCAGGCAGGGAGCGCCCGCCGCATTTTCTACGAATGGCCGCTGACGTTAGGGAACGGTTGGCGCGGCGGGCACCTTCCTCGAGAAACGATAAGGTCAGATCTTGCAAGTGCGCGTCGTCGCGGTCACCGGCGTTGCCACGGAAGTCAAGTGGGGCGCCGCATGGCGGGCTTCCGCAGGGCGCTCGCCGATCATCCCGGGATCCGGCTGGTGGGCGAGGCGGACGGCCGGTGGAGCACTGCGCAGAGCGAGAAGGCGATGGCCGGGCTGCTGGCGCAGGAGAAGGCGGCGGGCGGCATCGATGCCGTCTATGCGATGGCCGACAACATGGCGGCGGGCGTGATCCGTGCGATCGAGGCTGCCGGCCTCGACGCGGGCAGCAAGGGCCACGGCATCGTGGTGGTGTCGAGCGGCTGCATGAAGGACGGCGTCGACAACATCCGCGCCGGCAAGGAATTCGGCACCGATGCCGAGATCCCGGCGCACGACGCCAAGCTCGCGGCCGAGACCATCGCCACCTACCTCGCGGGCGGCAGGGTCGCGCAATACACCTATGTGCGATCCCACCGCATCAACAAGGCCAATCTCGAGGACTACGCCCGGCTGTGCAGCTACTGAGCCGGGCGGCGCTCGCGGCTACTTCGGCGCCGGGACGACCGACAGAACCTCAAAAAGATCCCTGCCCGAGCGTTGCGAGATCTGGCGCAGCGTCTCGGTGGGGCCGGTCACCTCGAGGCCGGCGTCGGCGAGGCGCTGCGTGAGGTCGTCCGTCGTGATGCCGGCGAGGGAGGCTACGGTGGTGAGCGGCTGGCTCGCCACCAGCGCCATGGCGCGGCCGCCCGGGCCGCCGCCGGGTCCGCCGCCGAGGCTGCCGACCGCCATCACGGCCGCGACGGCGAGGCTGATGGCGAGCGGGATGAAGAGGGCGCGGCGGCGGATATAATTCATGACGCCGTGCCAGTTGCGCCAGACGTGGAGGGCCACCGGCAGCAGCAGCACCAGGCTCAGCCACACATGCATCTCGTGGAAGAGGCCGGGTGCTGCGTGAACGAAGAGCGCCACGCCCGAGACGGCCGAGATCAAGAAAAGACTGGCCGTGAAGGTGGTGGCGTGGCGGGTGAGGATGCGGTCGGCCATGGACGGGTGCTCTCCTGTTTTTCTGTCGGTGGGAACAGGATCACCATGCCGGCCCTTTGTCGCCGGTCTTTGGCGGCACCATGGCCGAATTGTCGCAAGATGTAACGGCGGGCGGGCCGGGCGGGAGCGCGGGCGCCGCCCCTCACCCTTTGCGCTTGGACCGGTTCAGCTCGATGGCCGCGCGGACGAGGGCCTTCAGCGCCTCCGCGTCGACGTCCCGGCCCTCCTCGATGTCGATGGCGCGCCGCGTGCCGCCTTCGAGGCTGGCATTGAAGAGGCCCCTGGGGTCCGGCAGCGAGGCGCCCTTGGCGAAGGTCATCTTGACGACCTTCTTGTAGGTCTCGCCGGTGCAGATGATGCCGTCCGCGACCAGACCGGAACGCCCCGCCACTTCCACTCCTCGACGATCAGGGGATCGGCTTCCCTGACGAGAGAACGGATATGGGCGAGCATGGCGCCGCGCCAGTCGTTCAGCTCGGCTATGCGCGCGTCGATCAGGCGGGAGGCCGCCTCACCGGATTGCGGCCCGTCCTTCGTCATGCCCGCTTCTCCTCCCTGGTCCCGACGGGCTCAGTCCATTCGCGCCACGAGCGCCTCGAGGCTCGCGAGGAACCGCTGCCAGCCGTGCCTGGCGCCCTGGTAGGCCCGCTGCTGGTCCGGCCGGAAGCCCGCCTGCTCCATGCGCAGATGCGTTCCCCTAGCGGTGGGCGTGAGGGTCCAGGTGACCACGCTCTCGAGCCCGAGGGCCACCCAGCTGTAGGAGAGCGTCCTTTGCGGCTCGACCGCCAGGACCCGGCAGTCGACGCTCCCCCAGTCCGCGCTGAGACAAAAGCGGTGGTCCACAACAGGCCGAAAAATCGTTCTTCATCAGCCATTCCTCGATCAGGTGCGGCTGGGTGAGCGCACGCCAGATCCTCTCCGGCGGATGGGGTATCTCGCGCTCGATCGACGACGGAGCGCGTTCCTGTGGCAGGATCGGTTGCGATTTCGGTCATTGATCCATCCTCTTCAGCAGGTCCTCGAGGCTGTCGAACCGGGTCTGCCAGAACCCGGCCATCTGGCTGGTCCAGTCGACCAGCGGCGCCAGGGCGGTGAGCTGCGCGCTGTAGTGGGTCTGGCGCCCCTCGTGACGATCGCGCACGAGCCCGGCCCGCCTCAGCACGCCCAGATGCTTCGAGACGGCCGGCTGCGAGATGCCGGCCTGGGCGGTGAGCGCACCCACGGTCTGGTCGCCCTCACGGCACAGCCGCTCGAAGATCAGGCGACGCGTCGGGTCGGCCAGCGCCTTGAAGAGCACATCCTGGGCGTCGGGCATGGGCAATCCATAACCTCGTGGCTATGGATCGTCGTATAACCGCATGGATATGGGTTGGTCAAGCAGCAGTCGGATCGTCCCGCGCCTACCTGCCGATGGCGTAGGCCTGCATCAGCCGGGGCGTGGCGGCGGCTTTCAGGATGTCACCGTCGCGGGCGGCGGCGCACAGGCGGCCGATGGACCATTCGGGCTGGACGGTGAGGATGTGGCCGCGGCGCTGGAGCTCCTTGATTGTCGCCTCGGGGAAGCTCGCCTCGAGCTGCATGCAGCCGGGGCGGGCGGGGCGCGGCCAGAAGGAGAGCGGGGCGTGCTCGCTGTGGAAGAGCGGCGCGTCGATGGATTCCTGAAGATTGAAGCCGTGGTGGACGTGGCGCAGGAACAGAATCGACTGCCACTGGTCCTGCTGGTCGCCGCCGGGGGTGCCGAAGGCGAGGTAGGGCAGGCCGTCGCGCAGCGCCAGCGAGGGCGAGAGGGTGGTGCGCGGGCGCTTGCCGGGTGCCAGCGTGCTGGGCAGGCCCGGCTCGAGGCGGAACATCTGGGCGCGGGAGCCGAGCGCGAAGCCGAGGTCGGGGATGATCGGGGCTCGACTGCAGCCAGCCGCCCGAGGGGGTGGCCGAGACCATGTTGCCGTGGCGGTCGATGACGTCGATGTGGCAGGTGTCGCCCCTCACCTCGCCTTTCTTGTCGCGGGCCGCGAGGTGGCCGAAGGTGGGCTCGCTGCTGTGGCCCTCGGCCGTGGTCTCGATGGCGGCCACGCGGCGCAGCTGCGCCTCGAAGGTGTCTACATGGCCGGGGCGCAGCTCCATCGAGGCGCGATCGCCGATGAGATTGCGGCGCTCGACATTGTAGGGAACCGACAAAAGGACATCCATCGGCACCTCGGCGAAGACGGGATCGCCGTAATAGGCCTCGCGATCCGCCATCGCGAGCTTGATGCCCTCGATCACGGTATGGACGAAATCGGGCCCGAGCGGGTCCATCGAGGCGAGATCGAAGCCCTTGAGGATCGCCAGGAGCTGGAGGGAAAGAGGGCCCTGGCCCCAGGGGCCGGTCTTGCACAGGGTGTAGTCGCCATACTCGTAGGTGAGCGGCTCCTCGTAGGAGGCGCGCCAGGCGCCCATGTCGTCGGCGGTGAGCAGGCCGCCATGGCGGCGGCCGGAGACGTCCATCACCTCCTGGGTGCGGCAGAAGCGGTCGATCGCCTCGGCGACGAAGCCGCGCGCCCAGGTGCGCCTGGCGGCCTCGATCTGGCCCTCGCGGCCGTGGCCCGTGGTCTCGGCCTCCTGCAGCAGGCGGCGCCAGGTCCGTCCCAGCTCGGGATTGCGGAAGAGCTGGCCCGCCTGGGGGACCGAGCCGCCGGCGAGCCAGGTGGCGGCCGAGGTGGGCCACTCATCGGCAAAGAACTGCTGGAGGCCGGCGATGGTGGCGGCGACCGCGGCCAGCATCGGGTGGCCCTGCTCGGCATAGTGGATGGCGGGCTCGATGACCTCGCGCAGGCTGAGGCGGCCATAGTCGCGGTGCATGGTGAGCCAGGCATCGACGGCACCCGGCACGCAGGCGGCCAGGAGCCCGCTGCCGGGCACGAGGTCGAGGCCGCGGCTGCGGTAGGCCTCGATGGTGGCGGCCTTGGGTGCGGGCCCCTGGCCGCACAGCACGCGCACCCGATCCTCGCGCGCGGAATAGAGGATGGCCGGCATGTCGCCGCCCGGCCCGTTCAGGTGCGGCTCCACCACGTGGAGGACGAAGCCGCCGGCGACGGCGGCATCGAAGGCGTTGCCGCCCTTCTCGAGCATGCTCATCGCGACCGCGGAGGCGATCCAGTGCGTCGAGCTGACGACGCCGAAGGTGCCCAGGATCTCGGGTCGCGTGGTGAAGCCTGCCATGTCCGTCACTCGCCTCTGCCGCTCGGGTCGCGCCGCCCGGCCGGTCGGGCGCGGAACCGTCTGCGGCCGAGATAGACCCGATCGCTGGCGCTGGCCACCGGCGTGCCGGCGGCGGGCCGGGCAACGAGGGCGCCCCGGCACGGCCGGGACCGCCGCAGGGGGCCTCCGCGGCCCTTGATCGAGATCAACGCGGTGAGACCCCATGCGCCTATTGTTGCAATGGGCCCCTTGCCTTCGCGTCCGGTGACCGGAGGGCTCGGAGAGGTGGTCCCGCACTCATCAAAGCGCGTCGATACTGGAGGTCGAGATGGTCGCCAATCCGCTCCTGGTCGAATCGAGCCTCTTTGCCTACGACACCTTCTTCAGCGAGCCCGACTATGCCGGCACCGCCGCGATGCCGAAGCTCGCGACCGGCAACGCCGTGGAGCGAGGCTGGACGCCTGTGGACCTGCCGGGTGCCGCCAACGGCGTGCAGACCGTGGACCTCTCGGGCTTCGTCCCGCCCGACTCGCCCATCGCCGGCGCCACCATCACCTCCGCCGTCCACTTCTACGAGGGCGAGCTCGAGGGCAAGAACACTCTCGCCATCGCCTTCCGCAGCACCGACGAGGGTGACGCCGAGTTCGCCTTCCAGAGCAGCGCGCTGCCGCCCAATCCCCTCGGCGCCAAGTATGGCTGGGACCTCTATTACGCCCTGCACGCGCCGGTCGTGGCCGAGGCGCTGGGGCTCGCCGCCGATCCCGCGAGCGGCGTCGAGCAGGTGCTGATCACCGGCCACAGCCTGGGCGGCATCCTGGCCGAGCTGACCTCGGCGCGCCTCCTGGCCGATCCGGCCTCCCCGCTCGGCTCCGCTGCAGAGCTCCTCGCCGACAAGACGCTGACGGTGACCTACGGCTCGCCAGGATCGACCGCCGATGCTAGCGGCCTCAAGGTCTTCAACGTCTATCATACCGACGACCTTGTGGCCCGGCTCTCCGACCTGAGCCCGCTCTTCGAAGCGGGTGGGGCCGCGCGCGAGGGCGTGGATCTCGCGGTGGCACGGCCGGAGGGGGATCTCGACCATCTGAGGCCCAAGAACCTGGACACGCCCGAGGAGGTCTTCGCCGCGCTCCAGAACCCGGCCTACCGGGTCGAGCACAATGCGCTCCTCTACATCGACACGGCCAAGCTGCTGAGCGACAATGAGCGGCTAATCCCGGGCGTCGCCGACGCGCATGGCGATCCGGACCGCTGGCTGCTGACGAACGCTGACCATGTGAGGATCGGGACGGACGGCAACGACGTGCTCAAAGGAGCGCCTTTCGCATCGTCGGTCCTGTTCGGGCAGGACGGCGACGATGTGCTGAAAGGTGGGCATTTCACCTTTCCTTCCCACATCGGGCTCTCTTCCTCCGCCAGCATCTCGAGCTCAGACGGGCTCGCCGGCGGCGACGGCAATGACCGCCTCTTCGGTTTCGACGGTCCGGATCGCCTCGATGGAGGGCCCGGCAACGACGTGCTCAGGGGAGGCGGAGGATCGGACGTGCTCTTTGCGAGCACGGGCACCGATCTGCTCGAAGGCGGCCCGGGCCAAGATACTGCCGTCTTCGACGGCCAGTTTGCCGACTATGCGATAACGCTGAACAAAAAATCGCTCGTCGTCGAGCTGTCGGGGCCAGTACCGGAGACGGCAACGTTGCATGGCGTCGAGCTGCTGCAGTTCGACGACGGCAGTTTCGCCTTTCACAAGGGCAAGCTCGAGCCCGTTCCGGAGGCCGCCACCACCGTCGCGGCCGACCTGCTGCCGGTGGCGAGCGTGGACAGCCTCGTGGCCTCGCCCGAGCCGAGCTGAGGCACCACAGGCGCCGCAGGCCGACGCGCCGATCGGGCGCGTCACCGGCGACCCGCGGCGCCGGTCAGAGCATCGAGCGGCCGGGCGAGGGGGGCGGGCGCGAGCGGCTCGAGTGGGATGCACCCGAAATCTTTCAGGTCCCGGGTGAGTAGTGGCATCCGAACGGCATCGACCTCGAAGACAGGCTGCGGGCTCTCTGCTAGGATGCTTGGTTGAAAAAGCACAAAAAGGTGGGATGGGAGCTTTGTGTCATGGCCAGCACCACCAGGCGATCCAGAGCATCGAAGACGTCCCGGCCCGTCGAGGCGACCGTTCTCGGCAGCACGGTCCTCACACCGCCGGTGCGCGAGGCGCTGACCCATGCGGAGGCGGCGCCGCTGCGCGGCGTGCCCAAGGACAGCGGGGCCGAGGCGGTGCTGGCGCGGGCCGAGGGCCTGTTGGGCCGGGGTCAGCTCGGGCCGGCACTGGCCGAGCTCGCCACGCTCAAGGCCGGCGACGCGTCGCTCGCCGGGCGCTACGCCTTCCTGCACCAGGAAAAGGTCTCACGGGCGCAGATCGGCATAGCACAGCGCTACGTGGCGCGCGGCGATCTGAAGAATGCCCGCAGCTTCTATGAGCAGGCGCTGAAGCTCGATGGGGCCGATGCCACGGTGCGCAGTGTCGGGACGGTGGCCGCCAAGGCGTTCGACAGTCTTCTCGCCCAGCGCGGCAAGCTCATCGGCGCCATGCTGGCCGACATCAAGAAAAGAGACTTCGCGGAATGGTGCGGGCGCAAGAAGACGCTCGGTGATCTGACACTGCTCGACGACGCCGGGGTGCGCCAGCGCGTCTATCCCGACTTTCGGCTGCAGGACAGGCTCGGCGAGCGGCCACCGCTGAGCCCGACGCCCGGCTATGTCGATCCGCTGCCGGTCGAGACCGACCTCGCGGCGTTCACCTCGACCGTGCCGGGGGCGATCTTCCGCGCGGTGGGCGACACGCCGATCGACGTGGACGCGCCGCAGGCCGAGGTTCCCGGCGATCCGCCGGGAGACCGGGTGCATGCCTCGCTGGCGCTTCCCGTCGTCGCCAACGTGCTGAAGGCCAAGCTCGGCCTCTTCGCGCTCGACCAGGGCCTCAGCGTCACGGGTGAGGCCCCGGGCTCGCTGCCACTGTTCCGCTACGAGCATCTGCGCGACCGGACGCGGGTGGTGATCGCCGACATCCAGGCGATCGAGAGCCGGATGCTGCCGATCCAGTTCGCGCTCGACGACTTCGCCCAGCTCGTCGACGCGGTGCGCGGGCCGCTGGAGGCGCAGCAGGCCGAGCTGGCGGCGCTCAATCAGAAGATCACCGAGCTGACCCAGATGCTGGCCGAGCTGGGGCCGCTCGAGCAGGCGCTCGACGGGGTGGTGATCGCGCTCGACAAGGCGCAGGACGAGTGCGACTGCGACTGGTTCTGCTGGCTTGTCTCGATCCTGGCCGACGCCTTCATCACGGCGCTGGCCACTGCCGTGGTGATCGCGCTCGCCACCGCCGCCAACCCCGTGCTCGCCGGCATCATCATCGCCTATGGCGTGCCGCTCGCGATCGGCCTCGGGGGCGCCACCTTCTACCTGGCCTATACGAGCGCCACCTGCGAGAACGTGGGCACGATCGCCCGCACCATGCATCAGAGCCTCGATGGGGTGAGGGCCGCCATCGCCGACACGACGGCCGAGCTGCAGCATGGCCTGGCGCGACGCGACGTGCTCATCGCCAATATCAATGCGCTCTCGCAGCAGCTGGACGCGATCTACCAGAGCAACGCGGCAAGGCTTTTGGATGCCAAGACGCTGGACGCGATCCAGGCGCAGTACAACGGCCTGCGGCAATCCTTGCTGACCCGCGCGCAGGAGACGGCGAGGCTCGCCCAGACCGCGTTCAACTTCGAGCGCGACCAGGACGTGCGGCTGATCAAGGACGCCTATCTCGACCCGAGCCTCAAGGGCTACACGGCAGCCGAGACGCTGCTGGCCGATCTGGGCGGGCTCGACCACATCGAGCTCACCGGCCGCACCCAAAAGCCGCTGCAGCTCAGCCAGATGGTCTCGCTCAGGAAGCACAGCCCGCTGAGCTTCATAGCGCTGTCGGCCACCCGGACCGCACGCTTCACGACGACGCTCGCCGATTTCGACCGTTGGTATCCCGGCACCTACCTGCAGCGGGTGAAGGAGGTGCGCGTCGAGGTGCTGGTGGACGGCGAGGCGGTGCCGGCCAGGGGCTATCTCTCGAACGACGGCGTCTCGCTGGTCCGCTTCGTCGACAGCCGCAACGACCGGCCCGTGGACAACCTCCGGGTCTTCGCCGAGCCCGATCCCGACATCGCCAAGCTCTGCTACAAGCGCCTGCAGCGGCGTCGCCATGTCGACACGATGGCGTTCCCCGCCTTCGTCTCGGACCTCTACGACGCACGGCAGCGCAGCCTGCAGGAGCGCGAGCGCAACGTCTTCGAGAATGTCGGCCTCGAGAGCAGCTGGCTGCTCGAGCTCCTGCCCGACCAGCCGTTCGATCTCGGCCGCATCGCCGATGTGCGCATCTGGTTCCAGTACGAGGCGCTGCTCGACGACACGCTGAAGCGCCTCCTGGAGGCCAAGCAGCGGGTGGGCCGCCGCGAGATGCTGGCACTGCCGATCGGCGAGCGCCTGCGCGCAGCGGGCGCCACGGTCGACTTCGCCGCCCCGCTCGCCTTCGAGACCACGCGCGACCTCTTCGAGGGTCCGTCGGTCGACAAGACGATCCTCAATGCGGGCGTGGCGGTCCGGCTCAAGGACGGGCGCAAGCCCGGCGGGCCGATCGAGGTGCAGCTCGCCTTCGACGGGGCGTCGCCGGTCACCGTGACCACGACCGACAGCGGCGTTGCCGCCACCGCCCCGGACCATCCGGCCGGCGGCGGCCTCGCCGCCCTCGCCACGATGGTCCACGGCAAGAGCGTCAAGGGCAGCTGGACGGCGCAGATCACCGACACGCCGGCGGGTGTGAGCACCGCCGACGTCGACGAGCTGTTTTTGCTGCTCTACTGCGAGTATGCGA
>CAVTJL010000005.1:0-76388 GCA_963735065.1 uncultured Alphaproteobacteria bacterium
CACACCCCTTCGTCGCGCCCCGACGTGATCGGGGCGTCAACTGCCGGAGGCTGGCCACGCTACTGTCGCGTCACGACCGCCAGTTGATCCCCCGCTCAAGGCGGGGGATGACCCGTGAGGGCGGGTCGGCTTGCTCTTCTTTCGCTATCCTTTGCTGCCCTTCTCCTCTCTCATTCTCCTCTTGCTCCTCCACCGCCCCGGCCCCGCTCTCTCCCAGCGCGGCGTGGCGGCTCTCGGCGTAGCGAAGGACCCAGTCGGCCACGTCCGGGTTGCTCCGGGCGAAGGCGAGGAGGTCCGAGACAAGCTCGGCGGCGACGGCGTCGTTGGCCGGCGCCGCGGCGATCTCGTCCCCAGCACGCAGCTCGGGATCACGATCGCTCGTGCGCGTCACGAGGCGGCGCAGGCGGTTTTCCGGATGGCGGCCGCGGTTGCCCTCGTAGGCAAGGAACAAAAGAGCTTTGGTGTCGCCCATGTCGGCGAGGTGCTGGAGGCTGGCGAATGCCGTCCTGATCAGGATCTCTTCGCGCTCGTCCTCGGGCAGCTCGGCCTCGCGCCGGTAGTAGGCGACGTGTTTCTGGAACTTCTCGTCCTCGAGAAGCGACAAAATCTCGGCCTCGTCCGTTCCCTCGTGCCTGGCGACCTCGGCGGGCGTCATGCCGCCGGCGAGTCGCCGCGCCAGCCGCACGGTGCGGGCCGCGGGCATCGAGGCGGGGGAACGCGAGGGGTAAGTTGAAGGCATGGAAGCTCTATATAGGAATATGAGCGCATAATCAATCAGGAATTGCGTGGCGCGGGATATTTTCGCCTGAGGCCCCTGGCGGCCGTCGCGGCTTGTCGAGGCCGCACGCGCCGCGTCCGTGTCCCGTGCGACGGAACCTCGGAGGCCCGTGGACGCTTGATAAGCGGAACACCACCGACGCGGGGGCGGGCGGTGTGATGCGATCGGGCGGCCCCCGGCTCCATTGGGGGAAAGCGCATGCTGAAACTGGCTCTTGTCTTCTTCGTCATCTCGATCATCGCCGGCGTGTTCGGCTTCACCGGCATCTCCGCCGCCACGGCCGGCATCGCCAAGATTCTTTTCTATATTTTCCTCGTGATCTTCGTGATCTTCCTCGTCCTGGCCTTCACCGCGGGGCAGCTGGTTCTGTAGGGCGACGGGAAGGAGCCTCCGGCCGCTTTTTGCTTGGGGGCTCCTTCCTCCCCTCGCATCAGCCCCCTCCTGCTCGGGCCCTTTCCTATCCGCAGGTCCGCGGACAGATGCCCGCCCTTGACGGCGCCCGGCTCGCGGATACACGTCATGTCCGACGTCTATCCATGGAGCGCGTCATGCGGGGATCCCGATGGGGCAACAGGTTGGCCATCCGTCTGCCCGCCGCAGTGGTCGAGACGCTGGTCATGAAGGAAGGCGACGATATCGAGGTTCACGTGGTCGACGAACGCGAGTTCGGCATCGCGCGGCAGCCCAGTCGTCAGGAGCTGCTCGCCCGCCTCCGAGCTTTCCGGGGGCACCTGCCTGCCGATCTCAAGTTCGACGTGATGCGTCGTATGGTCGGTAGCCTTCATGACGCCGATCTGCTCGTCAGGCATCATCGTTCGCGCTCGTCCTCGAGTGCAATGTGATGGCAATCGGATGTGCCCTCGCGTCCCGTATAACGGGCGTGGGCCATGAGATGTCGTCTTAAGCGGGTCGAGATCTATAACTTTCGAGGTGTGCGGCGCGCAGACTTCGAGCTAGGCGATCTCAATCTGATCGTTGGGGTCAACGGATCCGGAAAAACCACGATCCTCGCCGCTGTTGCTCGCCTCCTGCCGATCCTACGCGGCGAATAAAAACTTCTTGGACGGAGATTTCCACTTTGTCCGGCCGGATGAGGCTCTGCCGATACGAATTCGCTATCACGTCGAGATAGCGCTCGCGGAACAACCAGCCTTAAATCTCGTGGTTGACGCAGAGGGTATTCGAACGAATCGCGGCCTCGGTCGCTCTCAACTAAACGATCAAAGTCCCGGAGAATTATCTATATCCGTTCGTGACGCGGAAGGCATAGATCGATCTGATATACTCCAGGCGCTCCGCGATCAGCCCTGGCTCAGACAGCGCGTGATTTGCGGGGTTGGACGGGCAATCGGGTGGTGCCGATAGCTCTCCCAGAGAGGCAGGAGCCGGGACACGCTGCTACCGCTGAAGGCGAGGAGCAGGGTTACGCTGACGGGTTTCGTGCTCGAGCGCTTCAGGTCCTTCTTCGTTCGGACATCGGGAGGCGTGTGACGGAGAGGCATCCGCAGCTTTCCCGACATGTCCTGTCCTTCGTGCGGAGGGTCCTTGGTGACGCTCGCTTTGTCGAAGTTGGGTTGGCCTACAGCGAGCAGTTATCACTGAACAGGGAGGGCGGCACTTGGCAGGCGTGGGAAAGCCTGTCAGGAGGTGAAGAGGCAGCCTTTAATCTGGCGATGAGCCTGGAATTTGAGCGCCGTGATCGCAGTCATTTTCTGATCATCGAGGAGCCGGAGACCAACCTGCATCCCGCGGCACAGAGGGCGTTTCTTAGCCTCATGCGGCAGGAACTTGAGGGGCGTCAAGTCTATGTCGCGACGCACTCGCCGTATATATTCATGGATCATCTAATGGATACCCATGTGATTATAGTAGAGAATTTTGCAAGGCACACCAATGTTCGGCCCATGGATGTCGGGGACATTTTGTACTCGAGGCCGACGTGGGGTGAGATTAGCTACCATGCTTATGGCTTGGCAACGTTCGAGTTCCACAACGAGCTTTATGGATGGCTTCAGAGACGAAAAGGGGGCGACAATGTTGAGCAAATTGAGGAATATTTTCTGTCAGAAGCAGTCCCGCCGACAAGAGTGTGGACGAAATTTCGACCAGATAGACGGCCGAAGCCAAAGCATGTCACGATCATGACATATATTCGGAACCTTACGCATCATCCGGAGAACCCATACGATCACGAGCCATATTCGGAGCAAGAGTTGCGGGGGGCCATAGAAACGATGATTAAACTGGTGCAGTCTGTTAAGCGGAATGACGAGGACGCCGCCCGGAGTTCCGTAGAATGCAATAGGAGGATCGCGGGCTAGGGGTGCGACAGATCTCTCAGTGTTCTCCGCCTCTGGGACTGCCGCCAGCCGTTCCCACGAAACTCCGCCAACGGCTTCACCCCCTCCCTCAGGCTCCCGAGATAATCCTCCGTAAAATCCGTCCTGATCTCCGCCCATAGCGGCAAATGATCGGACATCTGCCAGGTGCGCCATTTGCGGTAGGCGCCGAGGTCGGTCTTTTGCGGCTTCCCGCTCTTTGTCACCGTCGGCATCAGCGGCTGGTAGGCCGCAAAATCCTCCTCGTCGCGAAAGACAAAATCCTGCCAGTGAAAGCAGCCGGAGCTGGCGACCTCGAAAAGCTTGTTTTCTGTTCGCAGCGCGATCTGGTCATAAAAATTGGCGCTGGCGAGCGCGGTGGGCTTGCTGACGCCGGGTGGGATCTTGAAGCCGTTGCCGAGGAGGGCCGCCATCGTCGGGTCCTCGGGGCTCAGGATGTTGAAGTCGCCGAGGATGATGTAGGTCTCGCCGTCCTTCTTCTGGCGCCTGGTGAAAAATGAGGCGATGTCGGCGATCTCCTGGCGGCGGCGGGTCGTGTCGCTGCTCTTTCCATAGAAGATGTGGACGGTGCAGATGTTGAACTTGAACCAGCCGGCCTGGAAGGCGACGAGGAAGGGCGTGCGGTTGAACTGGACCGGCTGCTCACCCTTCTTGGCCGGCAGGACGATCTCGCCCGCGATGTGGCGGAAAAGAATCTTGCGGGTGTCGTAGACGAAGGCCAGGCGCTCCTCGTTGCCGCTGGCGTCGGTGACGATGTAGGTCCAGTGCGGCCCGAGCAGGCGCATGATGGCCTGGAGCTCGGCCAGGTCGTCGTTGACCTCCTGCACCGCCACGAGGTCGAAGGCCGAGATGATCTCGGCGATGTAGAGAAGCGATTCGGGGAGCCGCGGGCGGGGGTTGAGGCGGTGGCCGCCGAGGTCGCGGATGTTCCAGCTGGCGAGGTGGAACGATTGCTGCTTGGTGTTGGGCGAGACGTTCTGGGCGAGGCCGGCGCGCAGCGCCAGCAGGCGGTCGATCGCGCGCTCGCGCGCTGCGGCATCGCCCCAGGAGCGGAGTCCGGCATACTGCACCATCGCTCGTTCCCCTGCTTGGCCTTCGTGGCGGCCGGCTCTCGAGTGCCCATCATAGCACGAGACCAACGCGCTGGTGGAGCGTTCCCGGTATGGTGAACCCCTTCGGGTTATGTATGGGACAGATTGAGAACTTTTTAAGATTTGCCGTGTCGGGCGGTGCTGCAGGGGGCTGGGAGGGCGGCCGGGTCTCGCAGGAGCGCGATGGGGGCCGGCGGAGGGAAAGCGTGAAGGACGGCGGATCGGGGGAGGATGCAGGGCCGGCCGGTGAGGCCCGGGCGCAGGGGCCGGGCGAGCCCGGCTCGCTCGTCGAGGTTTTTTCGGTGTTCCTGCGGCTCGGCCTCATGTCGTTCGGCGGGCCGATCGCGCATCTGGGCTATTTCCGCAACGAGCTCGTGCTGAAGCGGCGCTGGATCGACGAGGCGGGCTATGCCGATCTCGTGGCGCTGTGCCAGTTCCTGCCGGGCCCGGCCTCGAGCCAGGTGGGCTTCGCGCTGGGCGTCAGGCGGGGCGGCGGCGCCCTGGGCGGGCTCGCGGCCTGGCTGGGCTTCACCATGCCCTCGGCCTTTGTGCTCCTCGCCTTCGCGCTGGGGGCGAGCGCCTTCACGGGTGCTGCGGCGCAGGGCGCGCTGCACGGCCTCAAGCTCGTGGCGGTGGCGGTGGTGGCGCAGGCGATCTGGGGCATGGCCAGGAGCCTGGCGCCCGACCGCCCGCGCGCCGGCATCGCGCTCGCGGCGGTGGCGATCACCGTGCTGGTGGGTGGTGCTGCGGCGCAGATCCTGGCGATCGCCGTGGGTGCGGCGGCCGGCCTCGTGCTGTGCAAGGGTGACAAAAAAGAGGCGGGCGGGCATCTGAGCTTTCCCGTGTCGCGGCGCGCCGGCGTCTTTTCACTTTTTGTCTTTGCGCTTCTTCTTCTCGTGCCGCCCTTGCTGGTGCCTGGGGCGGGGCAGGGCGCCCTGGCGCTGTTCGATGCCTTCTATCGCTCGGGCGCGCTGGTCTTCGGCGGGGGGCATGTCGTGCTGCCGCTGCTCCAGGCCGAGGTCGTGGCACCGGGCTGGGTGACGGGCCAGGCCTTTCTCGCCGGCTACGGCATGGCCCAGGCCGTGCCCGGCCCTCTCTTCACGTTCGCCGCCTATCTGGGGGCGGTGATGGGGCCGGCGCCCAGCGGCATCCTGGGCTCTGCCATCGCGCTCGCGGCGATCTTCCTGCCGGGGCTCCTGCTCGTCTACGGCATGCTGCCCTTCTGGGACCGGCTGCGGACAAAGACAAAGGCGCAGGCGGCGATGCGCGGCACCAACGCCGCCGTGGTGGGCATCCTGGGTGCCGCCCTCTACAGCCCGGTCTGGACCGGCGCCGTGCTGGGCCCGCGCGACTTCCTCATGGCCCTCGCGGGCTTTTTGCTCCTCACGGTGTGGAAGGCGCCGCCCTGGGCCGTGGTTTTGGTCCTGGCGGCGGCCGGCGCGGTTGTGGGTGCGATCGGGTAGGCCCGGGCCTCCAGGTCAGGCGTCGGCGATGTCGACGACCAGCTTGCCCCGCGCGGTGCCTTGCTCGATGGCGCGAAGGGCGTCGTCCGCCGTTGCCAGGGTGTAGCGGCGCGGATCCAGCGTCGGGACCAGCTGCCCGGTGTCGGCGAGCCGGGCCGCCTCGGCCAGGATCTCGCCATGGTGCGCGCGGCCCTCGCCCGTCAGCAGCGGCAGGAGGGTAAAGACGCCGGAATAGGTGGCCGCCCGAAAGGACAGCGGCGCCAGGGCGTGCGTGCCCCAGCCGAGGCAGCTCACCACATGGCCGAAGCGGCGCACGGAGGCGAAGGAGGCATCCAGCACGGCACCGCCCACCGTGTCATAGACGAGATCGAAGCCGCGGCCGTCGGTCAGGCGCTGGACCTGGTCGGCCACCTGCTCCGAGCGGTCGACGAAGCGCGCGCCCAGCCGCTCGATCGCGGCCCGGCTGGACGGGGAGCCGGTGGCGAAGACCTCGGCACCGAAGGCACGGGCGATCTGGACCGCCATGTGGCCCACGCCGCCGGCGCCACCCTGCACCAGCACGGTCTGCCCGGCACCGACGGCCGCCCGGTCGACCAGCCCCTCCCAGGCGGTGATGAAGACGAGCGGCAGGGCCGCCGCCTCGCGCATGCCGAGGCCCGCAGGCTTGAGGGCGAGCAGATCGACGTCCACCGCGGCCAGCTCGGCGAGCGAGCCCTGATGGCCGCCCACACCTCCGGTCATGCCGTAGACCGCGTCGCCGGGCCGAAAGCGCGTGACGCCCGGGCCCAGCGCCTCGACGGTGCCGGCGAGATCGAGACCGAGGACGGCCGGCGGCTGGTGCCGCGCGTGCGCGGCGGCGCCCGCCTGGATCTTGACGTCGAGCGGGTTGACGCCGCTCGCCGCTATGCGCACCAGCGCCTGGCCCGGGCCAGGGGTCGGACGAGGGATGGCGGCGAGGCGGAGCGGCGCGCCGTGGGCCTCGAGGATGGCGGCGCGCATGGTGGCTGGTGCGGTCATCGTGATGCTCCCGTGGCCGGCAAGGGGCTCCATCCCGGTCCGAAAGCCTCACCGCCGTCTCGTCCTGCAAAGCGGCGCCCGCCTCCACGACGCTCCGGCCCGCCCAGCGACGCAGGCGACATCCTCTCAGCCCGGCGTGCCGGCGTCCAGCCGACAGGGATCGGGACCAGGCCAAGGGGAGCGGCGGGTGAGCAGCGTCGCCCCCGCGCCCGGCCATTGCATCTTCCCAGCCTCGTCGCGCTCGGCTACGCAACGGCATGATGGACTTGGCCGGGCTGCTGCCGCAGATCGACGTGCCCCACCTTCTCAAGGTGTGGGGCTACCTCGCCGTGGGCGTGATCGTGGCGCTCGAGAGCGTGGGCGTGCCGCTGCCGGGCGAGACGACGCTGCTGGCGGCGGCCGTGCTGGCGGGCGCCAGCCACGAGCTCAACATCGTGCTCGTCATCGCCGCGGCCGCGGCCGGCGCCACGATCGGCGACAATATCGGCTACTGGATCGGCCGCCGCCTCGGCTTTCCGCTGCTGGTGCGCTATGGGCGCGGGCTCCATCTGGGCGAGGCCGAGATCAAGGTCGGGCGCTATCTCTTCCAGCGCCACGGCGGCAAGGTTGTTTTCTTCGGGCGCTTCTTCGCCCTGCTGCGCGCGCTGGCGGCGCTCCTGGCCGGCGTCAACCAGATGACCTGGGGCCGGTTTGCCGCGTTCAACGCGGCAGGTGCGGTGGTCTGGGCCGGCGTCTACGGCACCATCGGCTATCTCCTGGGCGACGTGGCGAGCCATGTGAGCGGCTATGTCCACATCCTGGGCCTCGCCGGGGCGGCGGTCGCGGTCGTGCTCGGCTACTGGCTCACGCGCCGGCACTATCATCTGCTGCGCGAGGCGGCCGAGCGGGCCTTCCCGGGGCCGCTGCTGCCGCCGGAGGCCTAGGCCGGCAGGGGCGGGGGCCTCTCCTCCTCGCCGCGCCAGCCGCAGGCCTCGAGCAGGGCCTGCATGTGGGGCGGCACGGGCGCCTCGGCGTGGACCGGCGGCTTGCCCGGATAGAGCGGCAGGGTGATGGCGCGGGCGTGCAGCTGGAGCGGCGGCCCGAGATCCTGCGGCCGGCCCGCATCCTCGCCCCGGCCGTAGACCGGGTCGCCGACGACGGGACAGCCCAGCGCCTCGCAATGCACGCGGATCTGGTGCGTGCGCCCGGTCCGCGGCCGCAGCTCGAGCCAGGCGATGCCGGGGCCTTCGCCCATGACCCGGTAGTCGGTGACGGCCGGCTGGCCCGCCGGGTCGGGCTTCATCCACCAGCCACGCCGCTCGGTCGAGCGCTTGGCCAGCGCGAGGTCGACCCGGCCCTTGGGCTCGGGCGGGCGCCCCCTCACCACGGCCCAGTAGACCTTCTCGACCGCACCGGCCTGGAACAGCCGGCCCAGTCGCGCCAGCGCCTTCCTGTGGCGGCCCAGCACGAGGCAGCCGCTGGTGTCGCGGTCGAGCCGGTGCGCCAGCGACGGCGGCGCGGGCAGGCCGAAGCGCAGCTCGTCGAAAAAAGACTCGAGATTGGGCCCGCCCTTGGGGCCGGCATGCACGGGCAGGCCCGCGGGCTTGTCGATGATGAGGATCAGGCCGTCGCGGTAGAGCAGGCGCTCCTGGAGGTCGGGGAGCTCCGGGGCTGCGGCCGTGATGGCTCCGGGGTCGGTCTTGCTCGTCGCAGGGGTCCTTCTTCGTCCCGCTCGCGGGGAGCTGGGGGCGCTGCCCAGATAGGGATGCGGCGCACGCTTGCCTAGGGCGCTCCGTCCGCGGCGGGCACGTTGCCTGATGTCATGTCCTCTGCGCGATGGCAGGAAGCCGGCCCCCGCCGGGTCCCCAGCCGTTGGCGTGATCGGGCCCGCGGTGCTTTCGAGCGCGCTCGTCCCCAGGTTGTTTGCGTCGTCGCGCCGGCATCACCTCAATCCGGAAAGCCTCTTCGCCGCGAGGTTGCGCAGCGTTATTGCTTGTGCCGCTCGGCTCTCACGGCTCCTTCCAGGACCTCACGGATGAAGCGTTGGTAGGGCAGCCCCCGAGCCTTCGCCTTCGCCTTCACCGCCGCCAGAAGCTCCCCCGGCAGGCGCATGTTCACCCGCTCGTCCTTCCTGGCGAACTCGAAGTGCACCGGCCGGAATCCGGACAGATCGTAGTCGGTCAGGTCGGCTTCCTCGACGAAGCGCTCCGCCTCCTCGTCCGTTCGCAGGGCAGGCAGAGGCTTAAGCTTCTTGCTGTCGCTCATAGTGACGCACCTCCTTCTGGTGCATGTAGCGGGCACTGATGGGTCGGATGAGCTGTGCGCCCTTCTTTCTGCGCAGGGTGAACACTACGATGATGAAGCGCCCTTCGCGATTGCGGCCGATGGCCCGCAGCCGCTCCTCCTCGACCGAATGGGCCGGGTCGGGATAGACCCCGGGGTCGCCTTCAAACAACGCCTCGATCTCCTCGATCGAAACGCCGTGCCGCCGGCACTTCGCCCGGTTGCCCCGATCCCAATCGAAGCCATCAATGCGCACTCTCACGCCCCAAGATATGCATCCATTTGTACATACAGATGGAGCGATAGGCAAGACATGCTCACAAGAGGATCGCGAGTAACCGGCTGGGCCGGGTCGAGCGGCCCACGACCTCGGAAGGGGCTCCCGCCGACTTCCTCGGTCGGCTCCGATCCACCTACATCGCCCGCGGAGCGAAGGCTCAGGCGAGCGCGCCCAGGCCGATGCCGGCCGCCCAGGAGGTCTCACGGCCCCCGATCAGGGAGCGCCCCAGCCACCAGTGGAAGCCGTAGAAAAAGAGACGGTCGTCCATGCCGATCTGGGGCGTGAGCGACCGCTCGATCCAGCCGGCCGGCAGGAGCGGTTCGCCCTGCCAGCTGCGGCCGTCGAGAACGAGCTGACCCCTCTCGCCGAGCTCGACGTCGATCCGCCGCGAAGCTCGCCGCCGTTGGCGGCTCCGATGTCGTCATCCTTCTCGGAGATGTTCTTCCTCATCCGGCTCGCGTGCCGGCAGCGGTCAGCGATGCCGTCGCGGCGCAGCCGGGCACCGGGCTCGTCTTGCCCGATCGCAGGAATCGGGCTGCGGCGGCCACGGGCGCTCCCTAGCGTGCGGGGCCTGTCGATGTTCTCGAAGGGAGAAAGGGCGTGGTCACCAGCCCGTCCGCGAGCAGCCCGATGTCGCCCCGCACCTGGGCGATGCTGATCATCCTGTCGGTCCTTTGGGGCGGCTCGTTCTTCTTCAATGCCGTGGCCGTGAAGGACTTGCCCGTCCTCACCGTCGTCGCCTGCAGGGTCGTGCTAGCGGCGGTCATTCTTTTGGCCGTCATCCATGCGAGCGGCTCCCGCATGCCGGGCTCGCCCGGGGTCTGGGCGGCCTTCCTCGGCATGGGGCTGCTCAACAACGTCGTGCCGTTCTCGCTCATCGTCTGGGGCCAGGCCCATATCGCCTCGGGGCTGGCGGCGATCCTCAACGCGACGACACCGCTCTTCACCGTCCTCGTCGCCCACTGGCTCACGACCGACGAGAAGATGACCGGCGGACGCCTTTTCGGCGTTCTCGCGGGCCTCGTCGGCGTTGCCGTCTTGGTCGGCGGCGACGCTCTTTTGTCAGCTGGCGGCGACGTCCTGGCCCAGCTGGCCTGCCTCGCCGCCGCCTTGTCCTACGCCTTCGCCGGCGATCTTCGGGCGGCGCTTCAGGGCCATGGGCATCTCGCCCCTGGCGACGGCGGCGGGGCAGGTGACGGCCTCGAGCATCCTCCTGGTTCCGGCGGCGCTGATGGTCGACCGGCCCTGGACCCTGGGCCTGCCGAGCGCGTCCGTGATCGGCGCCTTGATCGGGCTCGCAGCGCTGTCGACCGCGCTCGCCTATGTCCTTTATTTCCGTATTCTGTCGGTTGCCGGCGCCACCAATCTTTTGCTGGTGACGTTTCTCATACCCGTCAGCGCGATCCTCCTCGGCGTTCTGGTCCTGGGCGAGCGGATCGAGCCGCAGCATCTGGCCGGCATGGCGATGATCGGCCTCGGTCTCGCGGCGATCGACGGCCGTCCATGGCGCCTGCTGCGCACCCGCGTGGTCCCGGGTGAAGCTGCGGAGCGCCGCCTGCGGGACGGCGCTTGAGGTCCGCAAGCCCAACAGGCGAACGCATGAATCCTCCCGTTGAAGGTATCCGCGGAGCGAAGGCTCAGGCGAGCGCGCCCAGGACGTAGCGGTTCAGAATGACAAGAGGCAGCCAGGACTGCATCGCGTCGGCGTAGTGCCCGGCGGTGATGGCGACGACAAGCGAGACTGCCGGAACGACGAAGAGACGCTGGCCGCCCAGGCCGATGCCGGCCGCCCAGGAGATCTCACGGCCCTCCAATGAGGGAGCGCCCCAGCCACCAATGGAAGCCGTAGAAAAAGAGACGGTCGTCCATGCCGATCTGGGGCGTGAGCGACTGCTCGATCCAGCCGGCCGGCAGGAGCAGCTCGCCCTGCCAGCGGCCGCCGTCGAGCACGAGCTGGCCGATCCTGGCGAGGTCCGGCACGCGCAGGCGCAGCCCGCCGGAGGCCGACGGCTCCCCGTCGGCATGGCGGGCCCATTCGACGTCGGTGATGCCGAGCGGGGCCAAGAGAGCGTCGCGCGCATAGGCATCGATCGGCTTGCCGGAGACCTTGCGCAGCACGGCAGCCAGCAGCTCCGTGCATCCGCCGGAATAGGCCCAGACCGATCCGGGCTCCCAGAGCAGGGGCGGCTCGAGCGCGGTGCGAAGGCGGTCCCGGGAACGCCACAGGCGGACCTCGCCGTTTCCGGGATCGGTGATCGGTAGGTTCTCGTCCCATTCGAGCCCGGCCGACATGGTCAGGAGATGGCGAAGCCGGATGCGGTCCTTGCCCGGGGTGCGCAGGTCGGCATGGTCGGGGAGGACGTCGAAAAGCGGCATCTCCAGGTCCGGGATCAGCCCGCGCCCCACCGCATGGCCGATGAGGAGCCCGGTCACGACCTTGGTCACGGAGCGGAGGTCGTGCTTGACCTCGGGTCCGTGGACCACCGTGCCGAGCTTCCCGCGCCAGCACGCGTCCTCGCCCCTGCGGTAGTGCTGAAAGATCAAAAGGCCGTTCCGGGCGACGGCGATGCCGTGCACGTTGGAGCCCGCCAGGCCGTCCAGCCAGCCGGCGACGGCCGAGAGGATCTCGCTCCTCATGCCGACGGCCTCGGGCGCCGCGGTTTGCCATTCGCTCACGATCCAGCCGCGCTCCGCCGCTCCGCTGTCACCATCCTTTGAACCCTGACTGCTCACCCTGCAACCGGGGTGTCGAGGCGGGTGGTCGTCGACGGGCGGGCCGAGGCCTGCCGTCTCGTGCAGGCGGCTGCCCTCGGGCACGGGCTGGCCGCGACGGAGCTTTCCCGTGAGACGGGCCCAGCCGAGCGGGCTCCGGCCGTAGGCGGCGTGCCGCCCACGTGTCGACTGAGGTCCCATGGCCCGATCTCGCCAATCGCAGCCATGATGGACGCGGCGACAATGCGCCAATTGCGGTCATCACCGAGGCGGATATCGTGCGGCCCAACGGTCGATCCCACAGGAGAGGCGGGATGATGCGAAAACGCCCCTCTGCCCGAATTCTGGTCATCGATCAATTCGGGTGTGTTCTTCTTTTCAAGTTTACCCATACATCCGGCCCGTTGGATGGTCGGACCTATTGGGCGACGCCGGGCGGTGCCGTGGAAGAAGGTGAGACCTTCGAGGAGGCAGCTCTGCGCGAGTTGGAGGAGGAAGCAGGCCTGTCTGCACAAGAGTTGACGGGCGAGATCGGCCGTCGGTCCTTCGAGCTTCGACTGACGAATGGGGAGGTAGTCTGGGCAGAGGAGCGGTTCTTCGGAGTGAGGACCACCAGAACCTCCATCTCCGACCGTGATTGGACGGAAAATGAACGGAACGTTATAGCCGATTACCGCTGGTGGTCGGCCGAAGAGCTGGAACAAACCACGGAGATAATCTTCCCCGACGGGCTTCTGGAATTGATCAATCGTCTGTGACGGCTTTGGGTCTGCTTCAGAGGGATATGTCGGCCGAGTACGGACCTGGGGCGCGCGTCATGTCACCGCGTAACTCCACGGCAGCAGCTCCTCGATCCGGCTCTGCTTGTGAGCGGTGACGATGGTGGCCGATCTTCGGGGCACGCTTCTCATGCCGACCGCCTCGGGTGCTGCCCTGCGCCATTCGGTCATGATCCAGCTCCGCCCCGAAGCCGCGCCCAGCCATCCTCTGAGCCCCGGGCGCTCACCCCGCAACGGGCGGATCGAGGCGGGCGAAGGCTTCCTGGCGGCGACACGGGAAAACCGGGCAGAGCGCTGTGACGGCGCTTGCCGCATCGAGCCGACAGCCGGCTTGCGCGCCTCGCCCCGCCTTCACGGTCCGTGACGACATCAAAGCCGGTTGCCTCGTCCAGGTCATGGAGGATCTCGATCGGGGCGACCGGGAAGCCTGAAGAGCGACGCCCATGTCGGCCAGGTCGACAGCAGCACCGTCAAGCCCTATGCCAAAGGGATAACCGTGCACGTGAGGTGCAGAGATGCGCGGGAGGATCGGGGTCTATCCTCGCGAGTGCCGCACGACGGCATGCCCGAGAACGCGATCGCCACCGGCCTCGTGCAGCAGAAGCCTGCGCCGCGCGAGATGTCGTCGATCCTGCTCCGCTTGCCGGAGCGGCCGGTGAAGCGACGGCTCGCAGCAATCCTCGCCGCCGACATTGTCGGCTACAGCCGGCTGATGGCAGCCGACGAGACCGGCACGATCGCGCAGGTCAACGCCGTCTTCGACGAGCTCGTCCGGCCGCTCGTCGAAGAGCATGGCGGTCGCATCTTCAAGCTCATGGGCGACGGTGTGCTGGCCGAATTCGGCTCGGTCGTCGATGGTGTTCGATGCGCGGTCGCGATCCAGCGTGGCATCGGAGAGCGCGAGGCCGGGATCGACGACGAGCGTCGTCTTCGCCTGCGCATCGGCATCAATCTCGGCGACGTCATCGTCGGCGACGGCGGCGACATGCACGGCGATGGGATCAATGTCGCGGCACGCCTCGAAAGCCTCGCCGACCCGGACGGCGTCTTCGTCTCACGCTCCGTCCGCGATCAGATCCGCGACAAGCTGGACTTCAAGCTGGAGGATCTGGGCGAGCAGCGGGTCAAGAATATTCCACGGCCTGTCCGGGTGTTCAGGCTCTTGGACGAGAAGCGCCCGGCCAAGGCGCGTCAGCCAGCGCGGACGCGTCTCCCGCTGCTCCTGGCGGCGGCCCTCCTGCTGCTCGTAGGCTCCGCGGGTGGGATCTGGCTGTGGCAGCCCTGGCGGCCGTCCGGTGGCTCTGCCCTGGACGCCGGCCGCGCCCTGGCCCTGCCCGATCGTCCCTCGATCGCCGTCCTGCCGTTCGACAACCTGTCCGACAACGCCGATCAGGAATATTTCGCCGACGGCATCACCGAAGACATCATCATCGGGCTCTCGAAGCTCTCCGGCATCTTCGTCATCGCCCGCAACTCCACGTTCGCCTACAAGGGCTCCTCGCCTGATGCCCGGCAGGTGTCGCACGACCTGGGCGTGCGTTACGTGCTCAGCGGCAGCGTCCGTCGCGACGGCAACGACCTGCGGGTCACCGCCCGCCTGGTCGACGCCGTCAAGGACAACAATGTCTGGGCCGAGCGGTACGACCGGCAGGTCGGCGACGTGTTCGAGGTTCAATCGGACATCAGCAAGCAGGTGGTGCGCGCTCTCTCGGTGACGCTGAAGGCCAGCGAGCAGGAGCGGCTCTTCGCCCCGCACACGACCAGCATCGCCGCCTACGATCTCTTCCTGCGCGCACGCAAGACGCACATCGTGGCCACCCCCGCCAGCCTCGCCGAGGCGCGCGGCATGTATGAGCGCGTGATCGCCCTCGATCCGGCGTTCGCAGGCGGTTACGCCGGGCTTTCCACCGTGCTGGCCGTCGGCGCGCGTCTCGGTTTCAGCGCCGACCCGAAAGCGGACGGCCGCCGTGCGCTCGAGCTGGCGCAACAAGCGATCGCCGTCGATCCCGATTTCGGCTGGAGCTATATTGCGCTGGGCGGTGCCTGGACCGTTCTGGGCGATGCGCAAGCGGCAGTCGATGCGGTGCGTCGAGCCATCGAGTTGCAGCCCAATGATGCCGACGCCCAGCTCTTCTTTGGCTGGTATTTGACCTTTTCCGGCCAGCCCGGATTGGGAATAGAGCATATCGAGACCGCCATGCGACTGGACCCGCTGCCCAACAATCGACAATATTTCTTTTTGGGCGTCTCTCTGCTCGTCAACGGTCAGCCGGCAGCGGCAGTCGAGGCGCTCGAGCGGCGGCGTGCGTTCCTGCAGCCCATCGGCCTCATCTTCCTGGCCGCATCCTACGCGGCCGAGGGCGCTGCCGCGCAGGCCGAGCGGGTAGCAAAGGAGCTGCTCGCCCGGGAGCCGGACTTCGATCTCGCCACCTGGCGGTTCGTCCGGCTGTTCGCCCGAGAGCAGGACCGCAAGCGCATTCTGGATGCTGCCAGAGCTGCCGGGATCCCTGACACTTCCAGCTAGGGCGTTGCCATCCAAGGCCCACGGCTCATTCAGCAGCGTCGGGGAAGGTCGGGACTGCCTGCCCGGTGCCGTGGGGGCCGAGGCCGGCTTAGTCGCGGCCGACGAGCGAGTAATAGACTTGGTTACGCGACGTAGCGCGGCCACCATACTTCTCGGCGACCGCCAGCGACTTCATGATCTGCCAGCCGGAGAAGTTGGAGACGCCCACATAGCGGACCTTGCCGGCGCGTACGAGCGCATCGAGCGTGGCCAGCACCTCCTCGACGGGTGTGGCGGCATCGAAGGCGTGGAGCTGGAGGATGTCGATATGGTCGGTTCCGAGCCGCCGGAGGGCTGCCTCGACCGCGCGGATCAGGCGGAAGCGGGAGGAGCCCGCCTCGTTCGGGCCGTCGCCGGTCGGCAGGCTGGTCTTGGTGGAGATCAGCACGGCATCGCGCCGGCCCCTGAAGGCGGCGCGCAGCACCTCCTCGCGAGGCACCATCGGAATAGACATCTGCGGTGTCGAAGAGATTGACGCCGGCCTCGAGGCAGATGTCGACGAGGCGGCGTGCCTCCTCGACGCCGGTCGTGCCCCAGGCGCCGAAGAGGGGGCCGGAGTCTGCCGCCCGCGAGGTTGCCGAGGACGAGGCCGCCGCCGAAGACGAGGAGCACGGGCGAGACGGAAGCCTCGGCGAGGCCGCTGATCCGCGTCAGCAGGGCTGCGATGTAGGTGAAGACAGCGAAGACGCCGGCATAGCGCAGCACCGTCGTCAGGAGGCAGAGCAGCACGGGCGTCCGCTGGATGGCGGCGAGGTCGGCGCGCCAGTCGCCGGCGCGGGTCGGCCGGCCACGCTTCGGGACGAGGGCCGCGATGATGGCGAAGGCCGCGACGCACACCAGCGTCACCGCGCAGAAGGTTGCGCGCCAGCGCAGATGCTGGCCGATCGAGGTGCCGAGCGGCACGCCCAGGACGGTGGCGACGGTAAGCCCGGTGAACATGACGGCGATGGCGGAGGCCTTGCGGTGCTCGGCCACGAGGCCGGTCGCGACCACCGACCCGACGCCGAAGAAGGTGCAGTGGGCGAGAGCAGTGAGCACAGTGGATAGGCTCTCCCGACGACCCGGAGGCCTGCCACGCGATCCACATCGGCCGGGGTGGGCCCTTGCCGTCGCGCGTCCGGGCGCTCCTCGACTTCCTCGCGGAGAGGGGGCGGGTCTCGTAGTGCCGCCCCCGGCGCCGATCAGGCGGGGCGGGTGCCCGTCCGGGAGGCCAGGCGTGGCGCCAGCGGGATCATGAGCGGCACGACGGCAAGCGCCGTCGCCGCGGCCGCGACCATCGCCCAGGACGGCCCGGCCATGTCGCCCAGGCGGCCGAAGAGCATCGGCGCCAGCGCGCTCGAGCCCAGCGTGCCGGTGTAGAAGAGGGCGAAGGCAGCCTCGACCCGGTCCCTGGCGACGAGCTCGGGCACCGTGCCGTAGAGCACCGACGAGGTGCCGTTGAGCATGACGCCCAGCAGCGGGAGGAGCGCCATCGCGGGCGCCAGCGGCAGCGCCAGCACGGCCAGGATGCAGGCGGCCGTGCCGGCCTCCGTCGCCGTCACGACGACGAGGAGGCCCAGGCGCGCGCCGAGCCAGCCGCAGACGGCCTTGCCGAAGGCGCCGCCGATGAAGACCGCGGAGAGGGCGATCCCGACCGTCGTCAGCGACCCGCCCTTCGCCTGGAGGAGAAAGGGCAGGAACAGGAGGAAGGCCATGCGGGCGGCGCTGTCGAGCACGCCGATGACGAGCAGCGGCGCGAAGCCGCCCCTGCCGGCGTGCCGTGCCGCAGACGCCTCGGGCTTGGGCGCCTCGGGCTTGGGCGCCTCCGGGCCGCGCGCGACGGGCGGCATGAGGCAGGCGACGATCAGCGCCACCGCGGCGCCGAGCGCTGCCATGATCCAGAGCGCCGGGCGCCAGCCCATCATCGTCAGGAGGAGCGAGAGCAGGGGCGGGAGCGAGGCCTTGCCCAGATCGCCGGCGAAGTTGTAGGTGCCGAGGGGGCCGCGCGCCGCCCGGCCATAGGCGTGCGACACGGCGGCCGAGGCCAGCGGATGCTGGGTGCTGCCGCCGGCACCGGCGAGCGCCAGGGCGAGACAGAGGCCGACGAGGCCGCCCGACAGCCCGGCCAGCGCGAAGCCGGCCGCGGTCAGCGCGGTTCCGAGCGCCAGCACCGTTCGCGTGCCCAGATGCCGGGCGAGCTGCCCCGAGGGCATCTGGAAGGCCGCCAGCACGCCCACATAGAGCCCGCGCATCGCCGCGAGCGCCGCGTAGCCGAGCCCGAACTGCGCCTGCCAGACGGGCAGGAGCACGTAGATCATGTCGGTGAGGCCGTCGTGCAGCATATGCGCCAGACCGGCGAGGGCGAGCGTGCGACGCGGGGCGCCCGTGCCGGAGACCGTGCCGGAGACGAGGGTGGCGAGGCTGCTCAACCGGCGGCTCCCCATGAGGCAGGCGACGATGGCGGACGGGGCGAAAAGCTCACTCCCGATAGTCTGAGAGGCTGTGCCGAGCGGCACAATCGAGTTATTCTGCGCCGTCATATGAGGAAAACTCACAAAAAGGCAGGATGAGCTTGCGCCGGCGCGTTCTTCCGCCGCTCAATGCGGTGCGCTCCTTCGAGG
Organism: uncultured Alphaproteobacteria bacterium; assembly: GCA_963735065.1. Taxonomy (GTDB): domain Bacteria; phylum Pseudomonadota; class Alphaproteobacteria; order Geminicoccales; family Geminicoccaceae; genus CAVTJL01. The sequence continues at coordinate 17,885 of CAVTJL010000005.1, forward strand.
CCGCTGCCCGTCGCGGCAGTCTCACCGAGGCGGCCGAGGAGCTGGGTGTGACGCACGGCGCGGTCAGCCGGCAGGTAGCACTGCTCGAGGCATGGCTGGGCGGGCCCGTCCTCTTCGGCAGGCGGGGGCGCGGCGTGGCGCTGACGCCGGCGGGAGCGGCCCTGCTGGCCGAGGTCGGCCCGGCGCTCGATCGGATTGCCGCCGCTGCCGCCCGGCACCGCGAGCGGCAGGGCCGGCCCATGCCGACCGTGCTGCGCGTGAACGCGCTCGCGACCTTCGGCCTGCGCTGGCTGCTGCCGCGCCTGCCCCTTTTCCAGAAGGAGCACCCGGGCATCGAGGTCGAGCTGACGACGGCCAACGAGCCGGTCGATGCGTTGCCGGACGTCTATGACGTCGTGATCCGCGGCGGACCCGACGCCTATCACGGCTTCGTCTCGCTGCCGCTGCTGGCCGAGCGCAGGCTGCCGGTCTGCAGCCCGGCCCTCACCGCGCGCATCGGGCTGGAGACGGTCCCCGATCTCGAGAGGCACACCCTGCTGCAGGTGACCTCGATGCCGCGGCTATGGCGGGACTGGCTGACGGAGGCAGGCCATGCGGCGCTGAGGCCGCGGCACACGCTGACCTTCGATCATTTTTATCTGTCGATCCAGGCGGCGATCGACGGGCTGGGCGTGGCGATGGGGCCGACGGCGCTGATCGGCGACGATCTCGCGGCGGGCCGGCTGATCGCACCCTTTCCGGAGACGAGCCTGCCGGCACGCACCTACTACGCCTATCTGCAGGATCGCCCGACGCCGGACGAGGCCGCCAACCTCTTCTGCGCGTGGCTGGCGCGTCTCGCCGGAAGCGCCGCGACGGCGGTGGCAGTGCCCGCGGCGGGGGCATGATGGGTGAGAAGGGCGGCTGCGCCGCCCGTCGCGCTCAGCCGGCCTCGGGCATCGCCACCGGATGGGCCGCGTCCTTGCCGACGACGGTGGTCCATTCGCGGACCCACCAGCGGGTGACGAGGCCGTTCAGGACGTAGGGGTCGGCCTCGTCCGGCCGTGCGGTCTGGTCGGGTGCAAGAGCCCAGCCGACGGCGCGTGCCGGGAAGGTTGACCGCAACATGCGGAGCGGCAGCGGTCCCGCTATAGAATGTCGCCGCCACCGAGGGGGTTCTCGATCCAATCCTCGCGGCCATGCCGGACGCGGACGATGAGGATGCCTCCTTCACGCTCGGCAACGTAGACGATGAGATGCACGCCGCAGGGATGGATGCGCACCGGCGGATCGATCTCGGGGCACTCGCGCCCGATCTGTGGAAACTCCGCGAGGAGCAGGAAGGCCTCCTCGAGCCGGCGATGATAGGCGTCGGCCTGAGCCGACCCGAACTGCTGCGCTCCATGGAGGTAGATGTCGACGACATCACCTTCCGCCTTCCGGGTGAGGCGGTAGGTCACGAGCCCGAAGGGCGCACCTTCATACGGGCGATCTCACGAAGCTCGTCCATCGAGCGGCTGCCGGGCCCGCTCTCCAGACCTTCGGTGACGGCCTTCTGCATGGCTGCGATCTTCAGGGCACGCTCCTGGTCGCGCCGGATCAGGTCGCGGACATAGTCGCTTGCATTGCTGTAGCGTCCCCCCTTGGTCTGCTGCTCAACCCAATCCTTCATCGGACCGGGGAGGGACACGTTCATCGTAGCCATGGCCGCACCTCCTGAGATCGAGGTGCAGATGTTGGCAAGGCTTGTCAATACGACGGCACAGACCGGTGCTGGAGGAGCCTAACGCCTGCGATCGGGAGGCTTTTCACGCGCTCCACATCAGCCGAGACGGGCCGTCTTCCATGGGGAGGACTCGTGTCGCCCCGTCACGCGCACGATGTCGTCTCGCACGGCGCCGCCCGTCGCCTCGGCCTCAGTCAGGCATCGCCACCGGATGGGCCGCGTCCCTGCCGACGACGGTGGTCCATTCGCGGACCCACCAGCGGGTGACGAGGCCGTTCAGGACGTAGGGGTCGGCCTCGGCGAAGCGCTCCGCCACGGCAGGGGAATCGCCGGCGAACACAATGAGCGCGCCATCGGCCGGGTCGGCGAAGGCGCCACCGAGCAAAAGCTCGCCCCGGTCGATGGCCGCCTTCGCCCGCTTCAGATGCGCCTCGCGCAGCGCGCCGCGGCGCTCGAGGTAGTCCGGCGCATCGTCGTAGAAGAGCGCGTAGTGCATGGCGCGCTCCGCCCCTCAGACGTTGAAGTATCTGGCCTGCGGGTGGTGGACGACGATGGCGCTGGTGCTCTGCTCGGGCCAGAGCTGGTCCTCCTCGCCGAGCTCGATGCCGATGCGGGGGGCATCCAGCAGCTCGAGGAGGCGGGCCTGGTCGGCGAGGTTGGGGCAGGCGGGGTAGCCGAAGCTGTAGCGGGAGCCGCGATAGCCCTGCTTCAACAGCTCGCGCATCTCGCGCGCGTCCTCGTGGCCGAAGCCGAGCTCGGCGCGGATGCGGGCGTGGACATACTCCGCCATCGCCTCGGCCAGCTCGACGCCCAGGCCGTGCAGGCGGACATAGTCCTGGTAGCGGTCGGCGGCGAACCACTCCCTTGCGACCTCTGAGGCGCGCTGGCCCACCGTGACGACCTGAAGCCCCAGGACGTCGCGCTCGTCGTCGTCGATGTCGCGCAGGAAGTCCGAGACGCAGAAGCCCTCGGCCTTGCGCTGGCGCGGCAGGGCGAAGCGGGCGACCTCGGTGGTGCCGTCCTCATCGAAGAGGACGATGTCGTTGCCCTCGCCCGCGGCCTTCCAGTAGCCGTAGGCGGCCTTCGGGGTGAAGACCTTCTCGGTCTCGGCCTCGGCGACGAGGCTGGTCAGCACCGGCCGCAGCTCCTTGGCGGCCCAGGCGATGAAGTCGTCGAGCTTGCGCCCGTCCTTCTTGTAGCCCCAGTGGAACTGGTAGAGCATGTTCTCATTGAGGTAGGGCAGGAGCGCCCTGACCGGCACATGCTCGATCAGCCGGGGGCCTAGGAAGGGCGGCTTGGGCACGGCAACGCCCTTGGCCAGCTCGCGCCTGTGGACCTGGAGCTCCTCGAGCTCGACGGGCCGGGCCGCCATCGATCCGGCGCCATTGGCATTGTTGAACTCGAGCGTGCGCGGCTTCTTGCCGGGCTTGGTCCGCTCGGCGGCCTTGGCGGTGCGCTCGCCCACATAGTCGGCGAACTTGCCCGTGATGACCTTGTCCATGAGGGAAAGGCCGTCGAAGGCGTCGCGCGCATAGGCGACCGGGACCCTGCTCGTAGGCCTTCCAGCAATCCTCCTCGACATAGGCGCGGGTGAGCGCGGCACCGCCCAGCATGACCGGGATCTTGAGGCCCTGGCGGCCCATCTCCTCGAGGTTCTCGCGCATGATGACGGTGGACTTCACGAGCAGGCCCGACATGCCGATGGCGTCGGCGCGCTGCGCCTCGGCCGCCTCCAGGATCGAGCTCAGCGGCTGCTTGATGCCGAGATTGACGACCTTGAAGCCGTTGTTGGTGAGGATGATGTCGACGAGGTTCTTGCCGATGTCGTGGACGTCGCCCTTCACGGTGGCGAGCACGATCGTGCCCTTCTGCTGGCCCTCGACGCGCTCCATGAAGGGCTCGAGCCAGGCCACGGCCTTCTTCATCGTCTCGGCCGACTGCAGCACGAAGGGCAGCTGCATCTTGCCGCTGCCGAAGAGCTCGCCCACCACCTTCATGCCGTCGAGCAGAAGCTTGTTGATGATGTCGAGCGGCGCGTAGGTCTCCATGGCCTTCTCGAGGTCGGCCTCGAGGCCCTGCTTGTCGCCGTCGACGATGCGCTGCTTGAGCTGCTCCTCGATCGTCTCGGGCCGCGCCTTCTTGGCCGTATCGGCGGCCTTGCGGTCGGCGAAGAGGGCGATGAAGGCGTGCAGCGGATCGTAGCCCTCGCGGCGGCGGTCGTAGATCAGGTCCTCGGCGACCTTGACCTCCTCCTCCGGGATCTTGTGCAGCGGCATGATCTTGCTGGTGTGGACGATGGCCCCGGTGAGGCCGCGCTTGACCGCGTGATCGAGGAAGACCGAGTTGAGGACGTGGCGCGCCGCGGCGTTGAGGCCGAAGGAGATGTTGGAGAGGCCCAGGATGAGCTGGATCTCGGGGAACTCCTTCGAGATCGATTCGATCGCCTCAAGCGTCCAAAGGCCGAGCTTCCGGTCGTCCTCGTTGCCGGTGCAGATCGTGAAGGTCAGCGGATCGATCAGCAAATCGTGCTGCCTGAGGCCGAAGCGGCCGCAGGCGAACTCGACGAGGCGGCGGGCGATGCGGAGCTTGTCCTCCGCCGTCTTCGCCATGCCCGCCTCCTCGATCGTCAAGGCGATGACGGCCGAGCCGAACTTCTTGGCGAGGCGCATGCGGGCGGCGGGCGGCTCCTCGCCGTCCTCGAAGTTGATCGAGTTGATGATGCCCTTGCCGCCATAGAGCGCCAGGCCCGCCTCGATCACCGGCAGCTCGGTCGAATCGAGCACCAGCGGCGCGTCCACCTGGCCGCGCATGCGGGAGAGGACCTCGGTCATGTCGCGGATCTCGTTCCGGCCGACATAGGCCGTGCAGACGTCGAGGGTGTTCGAGCCCTCGCGCGCCTGCTCGCGGCCCATGGCCACACAGCCGTCCCAGTCCTCGGCCGCCTGCAGCTCACGGAAGCGCTTGGAGCCGTTGGCGTTGCAGCGCTCGCCGATCGACAGATAGCTGTTCTCCTGGCGCAGCGGCACGGCGGAGAAGAGCGAGGCGAGCGCGGGTGTGCGCTGCGGGCTGCGGGGCGCCGGGCGCGGCCGGAAGCCGTCCTCCGCGCGGCGGCGCAGCATCGCGTCGATGGCTGCGATGTGCGTGTGGTTGGTGCCGCAGCAGCCGCCCACGAAGTTGACGCCGTCCTCGGCGACGAAGCGCTCGAGCCAGCGCGCCATCTCCTCGGCACCCAGGGGATAGTAGGTCTGGCCCTCGCGCAGCTCGGGCAGGCCCGCATTGGGCAGGACCGAGATGAGGCCCTCCCAGGTCTGCCCCAGATGGCGGAGATGCTCGGCCATCTCCTTGGGGCCGGTGGCGCAGTTGAGGCCCATGACCGGCACGTCGAGCGAGTCGATGATGACGGTGGCGGCCGCGATGTCGGTGCCGACGAGCATGCTGCCCGTGGTCTCGATCGTGACCTGCACCATGATCGGCAGCACCTTGCCGGTCTTGGCGAAGGTGCGCCTGGCGCCGTTCACGGCGGCCTTGATCTGCAAGGGATCCTGGCAGGTCTCGATGAGGATGGCGTGGGCATTGCCCTCGACGAGGCCCATGGCCTGCACGGCGAAGGCGTCCTCGAGCTCGCGATAGGCGACATGGCCGAGGCTGGGCAGACGCGTGCCGGGACCGACCGAGCCGATGACGAAGCGGCGCCTTCCGTCGCCGGCGAGCCGCTCGATCGCCTCGTGCGCCAGCTCGCAGGCGCGCCGGTTGATCTCGACCGCGCGGTCGGCGAGGCCGAACTCGCCCAGCGTGATGGGCGAGCCGCCGAAGGTGTTGGTCTCGACCGCGTCGGCGCCGGCCTGGAGGTAGGCGCCGTGGATGTCGCGCACGAGGTCCGGACGGGACAGGTTCAAGATCTCGGAGCAGTTCTCCTGCCCCCAGAAATCGTCGAGCGTAAGGTCGCGGCCCTGGATCTGCGAGCCCATGCCGCCGTCGAGGAGGACGAGGCGCTCACGGGCGTAGTCGAGCAGGTCGGTCATGAGACTCCGCGTGGCATGGGGTGCAAGAGAAGGACGGATCGATCAGGCGGCGGCCGCAACCGGGCGCGACGCCTTGAGGAGCTGGACGATCGCGAGCGGCAGCTCGGCCCGGTTCAGGGCATAGACGTGCTGGCGGCAGAGGCCTTCCGCGGCGAGGCGGCGACACTGCTCGGCGACGACGCTCGCCGCCACCATGCCGTGGACGGCCGAGCCGTCCTCCACGCCGTCGAAGAGCGCCTCGAGCCAGCCCGGCACGCCGGCCCCGCAGGCGGCCGAGAAGCGGCGGATCTGGGTGAAGCTGTGGATCGGCATGATGCCGGGGACCAGCTCCACATCGATGCCGGCCGCCACGATCTCGTCGCGGAAGCGGAGGATGCGGTCGGTGTCGAAGCAGTATTGGGTGATGAGCCGGCTGGCCCCCGCCTCGACCTTCCTTTTCAGGAGGTCGAGCGCCACGGCAGCGCTGGGCGCGTCGGGGTGCAGCTCGGGGTAGCAGCCGACGCTGATGTCGAAGTCGGCGATGGCCTTGATGCCGGCCACCAGCGCGTCGGGATAGGCGTAGCCGTCGGGCCGCGGCTCGTAGCGGGCGGCACCCTTGGGCGGATCGCCGCGCAGCGCCACGATGCGCCGCACGCCGGCTTCCCAGTAGCGGCGCAGGAGCGCGTCGATCTCGGCCTTGGAGGCGTAGGCGCAGGTGAGATGGGCCGCCACCGGCACGCCGAAGCGGTCGTGGATGCCTTTCGCGAGCGGGAAGGTGCCGCCCTCGCCGCTGCCGCCGGCACCGCAGGTGACCGAGACGAAGCGGGGCCCGGAGGCCACGAACAGCTCGAGATTGCGCCACAGCCGCGCCGTCGACTCCTCGGTCTTGGCCGGAAAGACCTCGATCGAGAGCTCGACCGGGGGGATGGCCCGGTCGAGCCAGGGACCCGGGCTGGCCGGCTCGGCGTCGCGCCTGGTCGTCGTCATGCCGCCTGTCTCCTGTCCTCATCGGTGTCGCCCTCGGCCGAGGCCGGGACGGAGCCGCGCCAGATCACCACGGTGAGCGTGGGCCCGGGGAGCCGGATGGGCGCGTCGCCCACGAGGCCCAGCTCCCGGAACCAGCCCGCCATCTCCCTGTCGCCGAAGCCCAGCCGGCGATGGCGCCGGTCGGTGCGCAGCCATTCCTCGCCGTGATGGGCGAGATCGACGACGACGAGCCAGCCGCCGGGGCGGAGCACGCGCCGCGCCTCCGCCAGCGCCGCCAGCGGATCGTCGGCGAAATGCAGCACCTGGTGAAGCGTCGCTGCCGCGAAGGAGGCATCCGCCAACGGCAGGCGATACATGTCGCCGTGGCGCACCTGGCAGTTGCCGGCCTCGCGGCGGTCGAGATTGGCGCGGGCCACCGCCAGCATGTCGTGGCTGCGGTCGATCCCGAGGCCGTGCCCGACATGGCGCGCCAGCACCTGGAGGATGCGGCCGGTGCCGGTGCCGATGTCGACGAGGCTGGGCGTGCGCCGGGTCTCGAAGAGGCCGAGCAGGGCCCGCTCGACCTCGGCACCGTCGACCGCGAGGTCGCGCTCGCTGTCCCAGCCGCGCGCCCGGCCGTCGAAATAGCGCTCGGCCTGGGTGCGACGCGCCTCGCGCACCGCCTCGAGGCGCTGGCGGTCGAGCGTGAGGCGGGCGTCACCTTCGGGCAACAGTCGGCCGATCGCGCGCGCCAGGCGCGCTCCCTCGCCGGCCTGCGTGCGCCTGTAGAAGACCCAGCTGCCCTCGCGGAATCGCTCGAGCAGCCCGGCATCGGCCAGGAGCTTCAGGTGCCGCGAGATGCGGGGCTGGCTCTGCCCCATGATCTGGGTGAGCTCGGAAACGGTCCACTCTCCCTGGGCACAGATGGCGAGAAGGCGCAGCCGCGACGGCTCGGCCGCGGCGCGGAGCGCCGCGAGCAGGGGGTCGAGCGAGCTGTCGGGAGCGGCCATCGAGATCTCATCGAGCAATCTTGAGCATATGTACATCTCTTTATATGATCGGGTCAACGGCCTCGCGCCGTCGTGCACCCCGCGAGGCGCCGTCGGCTTGCCAGCCGCGGGGCCGCGTCCTAAGACCGCCGCTGGTCCGGCTTCCTCGCGCCGCGGGGCTGCCGGCGGGCGTGCTCGAGAGGGATCTGAATGTCCGAGAGCATCCTTAGTCGTCCCCGACGGTCCGCTGCGATCGGCGCAGCGCTGGCCGTGGGCCTCGCGGTCCAGCTCGTCGCGGCCGGGGCACGGGCGGCGGAAGGCGACCCTCTCGAGCCGATCAACCGGGCGATCTTCAACTTCAACGACGTGCTGGACGGCCTGATCCTGGGCCCGATCTCGACGCTTTACGGCATGGTCGTGCCCGCCCCAGCGCGCGACAGCGTGCACAACGCGCTCTCCAATCTGGGCGAGCCCGTGATCTTCGCCAACGACCTCTTGCAGGGGAACACCGAAGACGCCGGCCAGACGCTGGCCCGCTTCATGATCAACAGCTCGCTCGGCGCGTTCGGCCTGTTCGATCCGGCGACGACCCTGGGGCATCCGTACCAGTCCAACGATTTCGGGCTCACCCTCGCGCACTATGGCGTGGGCCCCGGCCCCTATCTCGTCCTGCCGGTCTTCGGCCCCTCCAACCCGCGCGACGCGGCGGGCCTCGCGGTCGACGGCTTCGTGCTCGATCCGGTGGCCTACCTAGCGCCCACCGATGTCCGCCTCGGCATCGCCGCGGCGCGCGGCATCGACACCCGCTACCGGCTCGGGCCCAGCCTCGCGGATCTGAAGGCCAACAGCCTCGACTACTACGCCACCGTGCGCACGGTGGCCCAGCAGCACCGCGCGGCGCAGGTCTCGCGCGCGACACCCGGGGCAAACAAGGCCTACGAGGATATCTTCAATGAGAACTTCGACGATCAGCCCAAGTCGTCCAACTGACGGCCCGGCGGGCCTCCCCAGGCGCAGCTGTCTCGCCCTCCTCGCGGCGGCGGGGGCCTTCCTGCACGTCCGATCGGCGCTCGCCGCCGACCCTGTCGCTGCCAAGAAGTTCGTCCAAGAGGTCGGCGACAAGGTCGTCGCCATCCTCAAGGACAAGAGCCTGTCGACCGACAAGAAGGTCGCCGAGCTCGACGCCATTCTCAAGAGCGACGTCGACCTGCCGCTCGTGGCGCGGCTGGTCATGGGCCGCTACTGGCGGCAGGCGACGGACAGCCAGCGCCAGGAATACACGAAGCTCTTCAACGCGCTCGTGACGCACACCATGGCGACGCGGCTCAACACCTATGGCGGCCAGACCTTCGATGTCGTGGGCTCGACCCAGATCGACGACACGGACAGCGTCGTCTCGACCAAGATCCTCCAGCCTTCGGGCGGGGCGCCGGTCAATGTCGACTGGCGGCTCCGCCAGACGGGCAACGACTTCAAGATCATCGATATCGTGGCCGAAGGCGTCAGCATGGTGGTGACGCAACGCTCGGAGGCGGCGGACATCATCAGCAGCCGCGGCATCGACGGCCTCCTGGCCGAGATGCGCCGCCGCCTGAGCGAGTTCGGCCTGAGGGCCGGCCCCGCCTACGCCGCCGCGGCGGCCGGGGAGGCCTGGGCAACGGGCAGGGTGAAGCAGAAGGCGGCCCCGCCCAGGCTCGAGCGCTCGACCCAGATACGGCCGCCGAAGCGCTCGATGATCTGGCGGCAGATGGTGAGGCCGAGGCCCGTGCCCTTGGGGCGGGACTTGAGGTCGTCGGCGAGCTGGCGGAACTTCTCGAAGACGGCCTCGCGCGCGCTCTCGGGCACGCCCGGGCCGTTGTCCTCGACCCTGACCTCGAGCTCGCCCGCGCGCTGCAGCAGCGCGAGACGCACATGGCCGCCCTCGTCGGGCACGAACTTGGCCGCGTTGGAGACGAGGTTGATCACCACCTGAACGAGGCGGTCGCGGTCGCAGCTCACCGGAGCGGACGTCGCGCCCATCGCCGTCTCCAGCGCGATCCGGCGCTCGGCCAGGAGCGAGTGGGTGGCGTCCACCGCCTGCTCGACGATGTCCTTGAGATCGCACTCGCCGACATGCCACTCCATGCGGCCCGACTCGATCTTCGCGATGTCGAGGAGGTCGTTGATGAGGCGCGTCAGCCGCTCGGACTCGCGCACGACGATCTCGAGGAACTCCTCGCGCTCGCCTCGATCCAGGTCGGGCGTGTCGAGCAGGATCTCGGAGAAGGAGCGGATCGCGGTGAGCGGTGTCCTGAGCTCGTGGCTCACCGTCGCGATGAAGTCGTCCTTCAGCTGGTCCAGATGGCGCAGGCGCTCGTTGGCGCGGCGCAGCTCGGCCGTCGCCGCCTCGAGCGCCTGCGACTTCTGCTCCAGCTGCCGGCTGTACTCCAGCACCTGCGAGGTCTCGTTCAGGATCTCCATCAGGTCGTCGGGGCCGATGACCTCGCCGCGCACCACCGAGCCCACGACGGCGCGCGCCGAGGCGGCGCCGATGGCGCGCGCGATGTGGCGCTCGCACAGCTCGACCAGGACGCCGTCGGCCCGCTCCTCGGGCGCCAGCGCGCGGCCGCGGCGCGCGGCGTCGAGGGCTAGGGCTGCGTCGGCGCGGTGCCGGCCGAGAAACCGCCGCAGCAGGTCGCGCAGGGCACCCACGCGCGCCTCGCCACGCCACAGCCGGGCGCCCAGCTGCTCCTGGCCGGCGTCGACATAAAGGCGCGTCTGGATCTGCTCGAGCCGTGACTGCCGGCCGAGCAGGCTGCAGGCGACGAGGCAGACGATGTTGGTGCCGAGGCTCCAGATGACGGCATGGCTGACGGGCTGAAGGCCCGAGAGCCCGAAGAGCGCATAGGGCTTGAGCAGCGCGATGCCGAGATAGCCGTGGGTCACGATGTCGGGGGGGCCTGCGCTGCGCGCCTCGGCGAAGGCCGGCACCACGAGGGTGAGGATCCAGACGACGAAGCCGGCAAGCAGACCCAGGATGGCGCCGCTGCGGTTGGCGTCGCGCCAGTAGATGCCGGCCAGGATCGGCGGGCCCAGCTGGGCCACCGCGGTGAAGGAGATGAGCCCGATGCTGGCGAGACCGTAGCGGCCGCCCACCACCTCGAAGAAGGCATAGCCGGCGAGCAGCACGATCAGGATGCCGAGCCGGCGGATCAGCAGCACGACCGCCTGGAGGTCGTGGCGCCGGTGGAGCCTGAGGAAGCCCAGGCGCAGCAGGACGGGCATCACGAGATCGTTCGAGATCATCGTGCTGAGCGCCACCGTCTCGACGATGACCATGGCGGTGGCGGCCGAGAGCCCGCCCAGGAAGGCCACGAGCGCCAGCCAGTCGCGGCCGGCCGAGAGCGGCAAGGTGAGCACGAAGAGATCGGCCTCGGCCGGGTTGAGGCCGGCGATGCGGCCGGCCAGGGCTATCGGCAGCACGAAGAGGTTGATGACGAGGAGATAGAGCGGCAGCAGCCAGCTGGCGCGGCGGATGTGGTCGCTCTCGACGTTCTCGATCACGGCGACCTGGAACTGGCGCGGCAGGACGAGGAAGGCGGCACCGGCGAGGAGGGTCGTGAGGAAGAAGTCGGCATAGCTGCCGCCGGGCGCCCCGATCGAGGCCAGGCTGCCCAGCCCCTGCTCGGCGGCGCGCCTGAAGATCGCGGCCGGGCCGTCGAACAGGACGAAGGTGACGACCACGCCCACGACGAGAAAGCAGAGGAGCTTGACGACGCTCTCGAGCGCCACGGCCAGCACCATGCCCTGATGGTGCTCGGTCGCGTCGATGTGGCGCGTGCCGAAGAGGATGCTGAAGGCGGCCAGCACGATGGTGACGAGGAAGACCGTGTCGGTGCCGATGGCGGGGCTGCCGCTGGCCGCCGGGCCGGCGCCCAGCATCACCTCGACGCTGAGGCCCACGGCCTTGAGCTGCAGGGCGATGTAGGGAACGCTGCCGACCACGGCCACGACCGTGACGAGGCCACCCAGAAGGCCGCTCTTGCCGTAGCGGGCCGAGATGAAGTCGGCGATCGAGGTGATGCCGTTGGCCTTGGTGATCGTCAGGATCTTGCGCAGCAGGAAGGGGAAGAGGATCGCGACCAGGGTGGGGCCCAGATAGATGGGCAGGAAGCCCAGCCCCTGGGTCGCGGCGACGCCGACGCTGCCGTAGAAGGTCCAGGCCGTGCAGTAGACGGCCAGGGACAGCGTGTAGACATAGGGGCTGGCGATGAGCGAGCGGCCCTGGTCGGCGCGGCGGTCGCCGAAGGAGGCCGCGGCGAAGAGCGCCACCAGATAGGCCACCCCGAGGAAGAGAGCGGACCCCGCCAGCGCCATGGGCCGCTAGTCCTCCGAGCGCCGCTCGACGAGCCGCGCCGTGAGCAGGATGACGAGACCCCAGGCGAAGAGAAGATAGAGGGGCAGAGGCGGGAACGGCCCGAGATCGGGCAGGGCGCGGACGACGGCCAGCACGGGGACGTTGAAGAGCAGCACGGCCAGCCCGAACAGGGCAAGCAGGCGGCGCGCGCGGCGGCCGAGGGGCTGCATCGGCCTCACGCCTCGCCGAGCATGGCCTTCACCTGCGCCACCAGCTCGCGCGTCGAGAAGGGCTTGGTGACGTAGGCGTCGGCGCCGAGCGCGAGGCCGCGCTGACGCTCAACCTCGCGGCCGCGCGCGGTGAGCATCACGATCTTGGTGGCCTGCCAGGCCGGCTGCCTGCGGATGCGCTCGCAGACCTCGAAGCCGTCGAGCTCGGGCATCATGACGTCGAGGAGCAGGAGATCGGGCGGCGTGCCCGCGAGCGCCTCGAGCGCCTCGGCGCCGTCCCTGGCCACCTCGACCTCGAACCCCGCACGGCGCATCAGGAACTCGAGCGACAGCACGATGTTGGGCTCGTCGTCCACGACCAGCACCCGCTTGCCCATGGTCCAGCCTCCCCGAGCCGCCGTTCCGGATCGCCGCGGCTCTGCGCCATCGAGCGTGCAGCACCCGCTGCCGCTGTCAAGCATGTGTGATCCGTGCCGCCATTGCGGTGGATCAAGGGCGGGGCGGCGTCGCCGATCGGTTCGGCGCGGGCGGTGCGTGCGGCCGGCTCAGAAGGTCTTGAGGAAGACCGGCAGGCTCACCCAGTTGCTATACCGGCCGCCCAGCATCGGCCACGAGGTCCAGCTCGCCCCGCCGCTGGTGCTATATTGCGCGCCTCTGTTGAGGTAGACGCCGGCCTTGTTGGCAAATCCGTAGAAATAGCCGTCCGTGCTCGGCATGGCGTTGAGCGTGGAGCCGGCCGCCGCCTGGAACTTCGCGTAATAGGTGTTGCCTTGCGCGAAGGTGGTGGGGCCGATCGGCGTGTAGAGCCAATGCACGGGCGTGTTGTCGCCCTCGGTGGAGATGCTCGCCTGGTTGCCGTCGATGGTGGCCTGGGAGAGGGGGGCGCCGGCGGCGTTGGTGAGGCTGATCGTGACCGGGCCCACCGTGCCGGTGCGGAAGAAGGCGAAGTAGACGCCGGTGACCGTGGCCGAGGAATTGTACATCGAGAAGGGCTGGCGGGCTATGTTGCCACCACCGATATTCGCAAAGCTGCTGCGGCCGCCGTCCATCCAGGGCTGCCCCTTGGCGACGCCGTCGGTGTAGGTGAGCTCGTAGATCGGGATGTAGCCCGGCATCACCCGCCAGGCATTGTTCTCGTAGCGAATGCTTGCCAGGGTATCCTTCTGCAGCGGGAAGATCACGAGCCCGTCGGGCGGCGGCGTCCAGTCGTGGAGGTCGTTGACCGAGACCTTGCCGGTGTACTGGCTCAGCTGCTCGAAGACGATATGGTAGGTGGTGCCGTAGGTGAGCTGCGGCTGGGTGGTGAAGGGCAGCTCGGGGAATTTGCCGAGGCTCGCGGCATTGTCGTAAGCGGCGGTGGTGCCGAGCTTCTGGCCCGAGGCGTAGCCGCCTTTGTCGGTCTGGATCGAGAGCCGTATGGTGCCGCCGGTGCCGACGCTGTAGCCGGTGCCGGTGCGGTTCTCCCAGCGCACGGTCTTCACCGCACCGGTGTGCTCCGCGACGAAACGATAGGCGTGCTTTTCCCAGTAGCCGTTGGGTGCCTTCGACGCGGAGTAGAGCGGGCAGCCCAGATACTGGCCGCCGAAGGCCTGGGTTGTATCGAGATTCGTGGGGGGCGGGGTGGTCGTGCCGCCGCCATCGGAGCTGCCTCCGCTGGAGCCGCCGGTCGACCCACCGTCCGCCGGCGGGCAGCTAGGCGTCGCGGGCAACGCCCGGGCCGCATGGGGCAGCAGATCCATGGCGCCACCGAGGCAGAGGCTGGCCACGGTGGTGGCGCCCCCGAGAAGGCGGCGGCGCAGGATCTGTCTGGCGAGATGATCTTCTTGAGCGATCACGATAATTTTCCTGACTTGATCTTATCGTTGCGACAGAAGTCGTAGCCGGAGATGCGGCGCTTGACCGCGGGCAGCCGGCGCGACGATCGAGCGCCCGCTACTGGCAGACCTGACCGGAGCTCGAATCCTGGACGGTGAAGGTCACGCTGGCCGCGGTGCCTTTCGTCCAGCTGCCGTTGACGAGCTGGTAGGGCGTCGCGACGATCGTGTGGGAGCCCACGCTTGGCGTCCAAGCGTTGTAGTCGCCGGCGGAATCGCCCGCGAGCGCGTAGGGCGCGCCCGATTCCGTCCGATAGTCGGCATTCGAATCGAGGCCGAAATGGACGCTGCCGACCGTCGTCGGGTTGGTATTGGCGCGGACGTTGAGGTTGCGGGTCGGAAGGGTCGCCAGATCGAGCACGGCGCCGGAGGTGAGAGAGCTGATCGGCTGATCGGTGTCGGCGTTGATCAGCGTCAGCGAGGTCACTGCGAGGGTGCTGCCGCTCGAGCTGCCGGTACCGTCGCCAGAGGTGCCCCCGGTGCCGCCGCCAGCGGTGCCGCCGCTCGTGGATCCGGACTGCACCGTGAAGGCGATGGTGAGCGCCGATCCTGCGGTGCCGGTCCCGCTGGCGCCACTATAGGGCGTGACCGTCAGGGTGTGGCTGCCGACCGCCGGCGTCCATGCCGCGTAGTTGCCGGAGCTGTCGCCCGCGAGCGCATAGGGCTGCACCGTCTCCGTTCGGTAGTCGCTCGTGCCGTCGAGAGCGAAGCGGACGCTGCCGACGGTCGCCGAGCCGGTATTGGCGCGGATGTTGAGGTTCTTCGTCGGCAGGCTCGAGAGATCGAGCGTCGCCCCATTCAGCAGAGGGTCGAAACCGCTGATCGGCTGGTTGGTGTCGGCATTGATCAGCGTGACTGATGCGACCGCAGAGCCGCTACTGTCGCCTGCCGAGCTGCTGCCGCCCGTGGACCCGCCGCTGCTTGCCGAGCTACCGTCACCCGTGGAGCCGCTGCTGCTCGACGCGACCTGCACCGTGAAGGTGATCGTGAGTGGCGTGCCCGCCGTGCCCGTGCCGCCCGCGCTGCTGAAGGGCGTGGCCGTGACGCTGTAGCTGCCTTCGCTCGGAGTCCATGGCCAGAAGTTGCCCGAGGTGTCGCCGGCGAACGCATAAGGCGCCGCCGTCTCCGTGCGGTAGTTGCTGTCGCCGTTGAGCGCGAAGCGGACACTGCCCACGGTCGCCGGGCTGGTATTCGCGCGGATGTTGAGGTTCTTCGTCGGCAGGCTCGCGAGATCGAGCGTGGCCGCATTGGGCATCGGGTTGTAGCCCGCTATGGGCTGGTTGGTGTCCGCGTTGATCAGGGTCAGCGAGGTCACGACTTGGGACGCCAGCGCCTGTGACCCTGGAGCGGCGAAGAGAACGGCGAGCGCCACCGTCCCGGCTAGAGATGGTGGACCAGAGAAAGACCGAAACATGGTGACCCGCCCTCCGACATCGTCAAAGATTATTGTCGAGATTTCATCTCGATGCTTTGGGCCAAGCTTCTGTCCTGTCGCCGCACGGGAAGCCTGTGGGCAACTTTTATTTCCAGCAACCGTAACCTCGACCGGCTCGCGCGATCGGCTTGACGGTGTCAGACGATCCTTGCTGGCCAAGACTCGCGAAAGACCTTGCCGAACCTACTCCTAACGGTTGCGTCGCTCGCCCCCGTTAGGTGAAAATCATTCTACTGCTAAGATACTAACCAGCAGGTGAATTTTGAGTTTAGGGGGAAAAGTGAGCGATCACTCGCCCAGCGCGCGAGCGGCCAGCGCCGCCCGCCCCTGCCTCTGATGCGTTGTCGGTCGGGTTGCAGCCCCTGCCTCCGGCGGCTGCCCGCGCCTATGCGGGCAAACCTCCGGGCAGTCGGGCTCGGGTATCACGACCTCGAGGCACAGCAGATCGGGCGTTGTGCCCTCGAGCGGCACCGTCGCCTCTTCACATGCTGGCGGCCATGTGTCGCCCGCGCCACGCTTACGAAGAATTAAGGTCGACGGGGTCTTGACCGCTGAAGGCGATCACCGGCGGCGCCGCCATGCTGCGGGCGGCACGCCGCCTCCGCCAAGGAGGCGAGGGGCTGACGATGCACGCGACGGCGGCACGGCGACGTCCGGACATGGTGGGCGGGGCGCTGTCGCCGATGGAGCCGGCCCAGGTATCGGCGGCGCCATCGCCTGCCGGGACATGGCGCGGTGGGCTCGCGTCAGGCGAAGGTCTTGAGGAAGACCGGCAGGCTCACCCAGTTACTGACCCGGCCGCCCAGCATCGGCCACGAGCCCCAGCTGGCCCCGCCGCTGGTGCTGTATTGTGCGCCACGGTTGACGTAGACGCCGGCCTTGTTGGCAAATCCGTAGAAATAGCCGTCCGTGCTCGGCATGGCGTTGAGCGTGGAGCCGGCCGCTGCCTGGAACTTCACGTAGTACTTGCCGCCCTTGGCGAAGGTGGTGGGGCCGATCGGGGTGTAGAGCCAATGCACGGGCGAGTTGTCGCCCTCGGTGGAGATGCTCGCCTGGTTGCCGTCGATGGTGGCCGTGGAGAGGGCGGTGCCGCCGGAGCTCGTCAGGCTGATCGTGACGGGACCGACCGTGCCGGTGCGGAAGAAGGCGAAATAGACTCCGGTGACCGTGGCCGCCCTGTCGTACATGGTGAAGCTCTGCCGGGCCACGTTGCCGCCGCCGATGTTCTGGAAGCAGCCGCGGCCGCCGTCCATCCAGGGCTGGCCCTTGGCGATGCCGTCGGTGTAGACGAGCTCGTAGATCGGGATGTAGCCGGGCATCACCCGCCAGGCATTGTTCTCGAAGCGGATGCTGGCGAGCTTGCTCTTCAGGAGCGGGAAGATCACGAGCCCGTCGGGCGGCGGCGTCCAGTCGTGGAGGTCGTTGACCGAGACCTTGCCGACGTTCGGGGTCAGCTGCTCGAAGACGATATGGTAGGTGGTGCCGTAGGTCAGCTGTGGCTGGGTGGTGAAAGGCAGCTTGGGGAAGTGGCCGATGCTCGCGGCGTTGGCGTAGGCGGCGGTGGTGCCGAGCTTGACGCCCGAGGGGTAGCCGCCGTTGTCGGTCTGGATCGAGAGCTGGATGGTGCCGCCGGTGCCGACGCTGTAGCCGGTGCCGGTGCGGTTCTCCCAGCGCACGGTCTTCACGGTCCCCGTGTACTCGGCGACGAAACGATAGGCGTGCTTGTCCCAGTAGCCGTTCGGTGCCTTCGAGGCGGAGTAGAGCGGGCAGCCCAGATACTGGCCGCCGAAGGACAGGGTCGGGTTGAGGCCGGAGCTGCTGATCGACGGGGTGCCCGGGCCGGCGCCCGGGGTGGAGGTGGTGGAGCCTCCGGAGCTCGAATTGCCCGAGCTCGTCGACGTGCCGCTGCCGGATGACGTGTCGCCCGAGCTCGTCGACGTGCCGCTGCCGGATGACGTGTCGCCCGAGCCCGTTGACGTGCCGCTGCCGGAGCTGCTGGAGCCTGTCGACGAGCCGCTGCTCGAGCTGTCGGAATCCGACGTGTTGTTGGCAAGGTCGCGCGTGTAGGGCCCGCAGCCTTTCGCGCCGTCCACCGGGCTTACATAGGTGTGGCAGGCAAAGGCCGTGCGTGGGAGGAGGCCCAGCATGCCCCCCAGTCCGACACCGCCGACCGCCGCCGCGCCGCGCAGCAAGCTTCGACGATACTGCTCATGTGGAGTTGACTTGCTCTCCAGCAACATCGCTTTGCGTTTCCCTTGTGAGTCAGATTATGTTTTGATCTCCAGCCGATCGCTGAGATAGTATTATTGACTTTGGAAAGCTTCTTGCAGCCGGTTTAGATGCGATCTGCTTTCGTCGATGTGACGAATGAACGAAACATCGAAATTTCACTTTCATTTTTTTGTTACCGCTGCTGCCGATGAATCATTTCTTCTCTTCAGAGGGCAGGAGCAGGGCGCGCGTGCCACAACGTGGTCGTGGCATACGCCCTTCCTGTCGGTCGCTCGGGATCTCGGCCCACCGCGGCCTTCTGGGCGCGGTTCCGTACCGCGTCGCCGGGCCCGGCCGCCCGCGCGGCGAGATGGGCCCCCCTTGAGAGTAAGCGCGAATCCTGACGAACGGGGAGAGACCAGCGCTCTCCTTCTCTTATTGTCACCGAGATATCCAAGCATTCTCCGAGCCGATGGCGCTGATCGTCATATCGGCTCAAAAAAGAAAGTCTCATTATTTGACGCTCTAAATTTCAGTTTTACAGAGAATGGTCGAAGTTCTTACGAAAATACATGAATACCCTGCAAGAAGTACTAGGAATATTTTGCATTTAGCTGCGCTCAATGGCGCGTTTCTCGATCAGGCTCAAATAGCCGTCTAGCACCGCCTCGGTGAAAAATAAACCCTTCTTGATTGAGTTCACCGTGCCCGTGCGTCAACGGGGTGAGGGACGTCGCCCCTGCCAAGCCGGCTGGTGCGTCACGCCGCCCGGCGGGCCTCGAGAATGCCGGACGACAGGCGAGGCCAGATGCTAGGGCAGGCGCTCGGCGGATGCGCGAAGAGCGTCCGCTGAGCCGCCGGTGCGGCACATCGTCCGGGGCTAGCTGCCGGCGTCGGAATCCGTGACGGTGAAGGCGATGGTGAGTTTCGTGCCGGCGGTGCCGGTGCCGCCGGCACCGCTGTAGGGCGTGATCGTCAGGGTGTGGCTGCCGACCGAGGGGGTCCACGGCCAATAGTCGCCCGAGGTGTCGCCGGCCAACGCGTAGGGCGGCATCGTCTCGGTGCGGTAGTTGCCGTTGCTGTCGAGGGCGAAACGCACGCTGCCGACAGTGGCCGGGTCGGTGTTGGCGCGGACGTTGAGATTGGTCGTCGGCAGCGTCGCGAGATCGAGCGTCGCTCCGTTATGCAGCGCCAAGATCGCCTGATCGGTGTCGGCATTCATCACGGTGGCCGAGCTCACCGCCGGCCCGCTGCTGCCCTCGCCGGAGTTGCCGCCGCCGGAGTCCGTGACGGTGAGGGCGATGGTGAGCGCCGTGCCGGCAGTGCCGGTGGCGCCCGAGCCCGTGTAGGGCGTGGCCTTCACCGTGTGGCTGCCGACCGAGGGCGTCCAGGCGGAGGAGAAGGCGTAGGGTGCCGTGCTGTCGGTGGCGTAGGCGGTGTTGCTGTCGAGGGCGAAGCGCACGCTGCCGACGGTGGCCGGGCTCGTGTTGGCCTGGATCTTGAGGTTGCGGGTGGGCAGCTTCGCGAGGTCGAGCGTCGTGCCGCTGGGCAGGGTCGCATAGCCGCTGATCACCGCACCGGTGTCGCCGTTGAGCAGGCTCAACGAGCTCACCGACTGTGGGGTGCTGGTGGCGGTCTTGGTGACCGTGAACGTGACGGTAATCGCCCGACCGGCGGTGCCGGTGCCGCCCGCACCGCTATAGGGCGTCGCGGTCAGCGTGTGGCTGCCGACCGAGGGGGTCCACGGCCAATAGTCGCCCGAGGTGTCGCCGGCCATCGCATAGGGCGGCATCGTCTCCGTTCGGTAGTTGCTGTTGCCGTCGAGGGCGAAGCGCACGCTGCCGACGGTGGCCGGGGTCGTATTGGCGCGGACGTTGAGATTGGTTGTGGGCAGCGAGGCGAGGTTGATCGCCATCCCGTTCTGCAGCTCGGAGATCGCCTGATTGGTGTTGGCGTTCATGAGGCTGAGCGAGGTCACTGCGGGACCGCTGGTGTCGCCACCACCGCCGTTGCCGCTGGAATCCGTCACCGTGAGCGCGACGGTGAGCGCCGTGCCGGCGGTGCCGGTGGCGCCGGAGCCCGTGTAGGGCGTGGCCTTCACCGTGTGGCTGCCGACCGACGGCGTCCAGGTGGCGGCGAAGGTGTAGGGTGCCGTGCTGTCGGTGGCGTAGGCGGTGTTGCTGTCGAGGGCGAAGCGCACGCTGCCGACGGTGGCCGGGCTCGTGTTGGCCTGGATCTTGAGGTTGCGGGTGGGGAGGGTCGCAAGGTCGAGCGTCGTGCCGCTGGGCAACGTCGCGAAGCCGCTGATCACGGCACCCGTGTCGCCGTTGAGGAGGCTCAGCGAGCTCACTGATTGCGAGGTGCTGCCGCCGGAGTCCGTGACGGTGAGGGCGATGGTGAGCGCCGTGCCGGCGGTGCCGGTGGCACCCGCGCCCGTGTAAGGCGTGGCTTTCACGGTGTGGCTGCCGACCGAGGGGGTCCAGGCGGAGGCAAAGGCGTAGGGCGCCGTGTCGTCGGTGGCGTAGGTGCTGTTGCTGTCGAGGGCGAAGCGCACGCTGCCGACGGTGGCCGGGGTGGTGTTGGCCTGGATCTTCAGATTGCGGGTGGGCAGCTTCGCGAGGTCGAGCGTCGTGCCGCTGGAAAGTGAGGCGTAGCCGCTGATCACCGCCCCCGTGTTGCCGTCGAGGAGGCTCATCGATGTCACCGACTGTGGGGTGCTGACGGCGGACTTGGTGACCGTGAACGTGACGGTGAGCGCCGTGCCGGCGGTGCCGGTGCCGCCGCCGCCGCTATAGGGTGTGACGGTCAGCGTGTGACTGCCGACCGTCGGCGTCCAGGCATCGTAGTTGCCCGAGGTGTCGCCGGCCATCGCATAGGGCGGCATCGTCTCCGTTCGGTAGTTGCTGTTGCCGTCGAGGGCGAAGCGCACGCTGCCGACGGTGGCCGGGCTGGTGTTGGCGCGGATGTTGAGATGGCTTGTCGGCAGCGTCGTGAGATCGAGCGTCGCGCCGTTGGACAGCGGATCGTAGCCCGAGATCGGCTGATTGGTGTCGGCGTTCATCAGGCTCAGCGAGGCGACCGAAGGGCCGCTGCCGCCGCCTCCGGAGTTGGTCACGGTGAAGGCGACGGTGAGCGGCGTGCCGGCGGTGCCGGTGGCCCCTGCGCCCGTGTAGGGTGTGGCGGTGACGCTGTGGCTGCCGACCGACGGCGTCCAGGCCGTGTAGTTGCCCGAGCTGTCGCCGGCCAGCGCATAGGGCGTGGCGCTGTCGGTGGCGTAGGCGCTGTTGCCGTCGAGGGCGAAGCGGACGCTGCCGACGGTGGCCGGGCTCGTGTTGGCGCGGATGTTGAGGTTGCGCGTCGGCAGGGTGGCAAGGTCGAGCGTCGTGCCGCTGGGCAGCGGGTCGTAGCCCGGGATCGGCTGGTTGGTGTCGGCGTTGATCAGCGAGAGCGAGCTCGCCGCCTGCGGGGTGGTGGTGCCGCCGGTATCGGCCGGGACCACCGCGTTCATCACCCGCGCCATGATCTGCTTGCCGTAGCCGGCCTGCGCGTAGGGCGGATAGCCATAGCGGACGACGATCATGTCGAGGCTGGGGATCACGACGAGAAAGGTCTCGCGGTAGCCCCAGGCGTAGTAGGCGTCAGCGGGAACGGCGGAGCCGAGGCCAGACTGGGTCCGGTTCGTCCACCACAGATGACCATAGAACTGGGGGGAGTCGGTCTGCACCGGAAAGGGTGATCCCGGCGTCGCGGCGAAGACGGTATTCGCCAGAAATGACGGCCAAGTATGGAGAAGCCTGGTATTGCCGATGCTGATCACGCGTTGCTTGGCGCCGTTGGTGATCCACATGCCGTCCATCATCACGAGATAGCCAACCCGGGCGAGGTCGCGAGCCGTGATCGAGGCACCGCTCGAGGTGGTGCTGTAGGTGCTCGTACTTGGTCCAGGGGATGGGCGAGATGCCGAGCGGGGCGGCGATCAGCTTGTTGAATGCGTCGCCGACCGTCTGGCCCGGCGACGTTCTGCATGGCGATGCTCAGCAGATCGACGGGCTGCGAGGCGTAGGCCCACTGAACCTCCGGTGCCAACTGGATCGGCTGGTTGAGGACGACGTTCAGATAGTTCGAGACCGTAGGATTGTCGTCGGGCTGGAGGCCTGAGGACATCGTCATGACGTCCTCGATCTTGATCGCGCTGCGGCGTGGATCGCCCGAGAGCCACGAGGAGGGCAGGTAGTCGGCAATCGGGCTATCGACCGCGATCGGCGTGGCGAGCGTGCCGGCCTTTGACATGTCGAAGAGCTTGGCCAGCACCGTGGCCGTGAGCGACTTCGAGACGGACGCCACCGGATAGAGGCTCCGATTGCCCCACTCGAAGGCCACATAGCCGTTGCGGATCACGAGGAGCGTCGTGTTGTTGGGCGCCGTGCTGGCGCTGTAGTCGTAGGCGAGCTTCAGCTTGTTCCAGTCGAGCCCGGTGAGGTTGCGGACGTTGGCGATCTGCGTGCTCGAGGGCGTCTGACTGAGCGGCACGAGCGATCGCCAGCCCCCCGACGTCTCCGGTGGCGGGAAATAGGGGAGCGCGAGCTTGCTCTCGTCGGTCCAGCCGCTCGGCCCACCGGCGTAGTTGATCTGCCACCAGTTGGTCGTGCCGACGGTGGTGGGGCCGGCGACCACCGTTCCGAGCGCCCCGGCGCTCTTTGTCGCGATCTGCGTGCCTGCCGGCGGAACATCCGAAAGCACGGGTGCGCTTGCCGTGACGACGATCCGGTCTCCGTTGGCAAAGCTGGCCGCCATAGCGTCTTCCCGGATGCCGAGAAGCGAGCAGGATGTCAGGAGGATGAACGCCAGCGCCAAATGGCCCAGGGGGACCGATCGCCGGCGATCACCGCTCGGCCAATGGCTTGGCTCTCCCTGTCGTGGCGCGGAGGACTGCCGCCCATGACGATCGGCATTGGCTGCCCGGCCTGGGGCCGCCGCTCGAAGGCGCTTCTCGAGTTGAGCGAGGATGTTCATCATCATCTCCCCGGGAAATTCGGGCCTGGCGTGCAGCGCACGGAGCAATGGACCCCGCTATGTTCGGTCGTGAATCCACCCACTTCGCTGAACCTTGGAGCCAAGGTAGAAGACATCGGTCCGCTGCCTGGGTGGGTCGGCTGCTAGCATCTGACCGGCACGAGGCCTCGCGGTCCTGTCCGAGCGTCTTGGTGAGCTGAATGCCCGGTCGGCGTCAGAGCGTCCTGCCGGCGGCTCGACGAGGGCAGCGCCTCGACGAGGAGCCCTCTGACCAACGTCGAGCGCGGGACGAGCGCGCTCACCTCCATCGGGGCGCGGCTGCGAGAGACGGTCTTCCATCGGGGCATCATCCCACTCGTGGAGACATCGCCGAGGGCAGCGGCGCGGTCCGACCGCCGGAGGGTTCCCGATCCACGATCAGATTCCTCGGAGGCGGCCCCCGTCAGGAATCCACGATCGGTACTATCGGAGGCGGATCCTCAGGCGTGGTTTTTGCTGGACGGTGTCCGGAGGGTCAACCCGCTAACTTCACGCGCGATATCGGCTTCTGGAAGCTGTGGCTTGTTTGCCTAGGAATTGCTGTGTCATGTCCGTCTCATCCGCTGCCTTGAGCGCTCGCAAGTCCTTGTCGCGCAGCGGCGACACGCTCTCGCTTGCCCAGGCCCGCCGCGTCGCGCTGGCGGCACAGGGTCTCGCGCGGCCGCGTCCCCAGACCCTGGCCGACCAGCGGGGGCTGCTCCGTCTCATCGGCCGTCTCGGGCTGCTGCAGCTCGATTCGGTGAGCGTGCTGGTTCGCGCCCATTATCTCCCCCTGTTCTCGCGCCTCGGCGCCTACGACCGCCAGCTGCTCGACCGCCTGGCCGCCCATGACGGCCTGGCGCTGGCGCCCGGGCGGCGCAGGCTGTTCGAGTACTGGGCGCACGAGGCCTCGCTCCTGCCGGTCGAGCTTCAGCCGCTGTTGCGCTGGCGCATGGCACGGGCGGAGCAGGGCCAGGGCATCTGGGGCCGGCTTGCCGAGACCGCTCGGGATCGGCCCGATCTGGTGGCGCGGCTGCTGGACGAGATCGGGGCCAAAGGGCCGCTCAGCGGCTCCAAGATCGAGGGCGGCGGCGCCCGGGCCAGCGCATGGTGGGGCTGGACCGACACGAAGAACGCGCTCGAATGGCTGTTCTGGACGGGAAGGCTGACCGCCGCCGGCCGGCGCGGCTTCGAGCGTCTCTACGACCTGCCCGAGCGCGTCCTGCCGGCTCGGGTGCTGGCGATGCCGACACCGGACGAGGCGGAGGCCCACCGCCAGCTCCTGCTGCATGCCGCCATCGCGCTGGGCGTCGCGACGGCCGGCGATCTGCGCGACTATTTCCGGCTTCCTGCGGCCGGCATCGGCGCGAGGCTGGCGGAGCTGGTCGAGGCCGGTGCCCTCCTGCCCGTCAGGGTCGAGGGCTGGCGCCAGGACGCGTTCCTGTCGGTCGAGGCGAGCTTTCCGAGGCGGGCCACGGGCCAAGCGCTTCTGGCCCCCTTCGACCCGCTGATCTGGGAGCGCGCCCGAACCGAGCGTCTCTTCGCCTTCACCTACCGGCTCGAGATCTACACGCCCGCGCCGCGCCGTCGTCACGGCTACTATGTGCTGCCGTTCCTTCTGGGGGACAGGCTCGTGGCGCGCGTCGACCTCAAGGCCGATCGCGCCACGTCGCGCCTTCTCGTCCGTGCAGCCCATGCCGAGGAGACCGCCCACAAGGGCAGCGTCGCCGAGGCGCTGGCCCACGAGCTGGTCCTCATGGCCGGCTGGCTGGGGCTCGAGCGGGTCGAGGTCGAGGACAGGGGCGACCTGGCGCCCCAGCTGCGGGACATGCCCCTGCGCCAGGCGCATGCCTGATCGCCCCGCCGTTCTTGTGCGTCCCTCGGGCGGGGCGCCATAGTTGGGCCACGCTGGAGCGGAAGGAGCCTTGGATGGCGGGTCGTGTGCAGGACAAGGTCGCCCTCGTGATCGGTGCCGCCCGCGGCATCGGCGGCGCCATTGCCGACCGCCTCGCCGAGGAGGGGGCCACCCTCGTCCTGGCCGACCGGCGCGAGGCGGAGGGCAGGGCCCGCGCCGGGCGCCTCGGCGCCACCTTCGTCGCCTGCGACGCCGGCGATCCCGTGAGCGTCCGGGCAGCGGTGAAGACGGCGGTGGCGCAGGAGGGCCGCCTCGACATCCTCGTGCAGAACGCCGGCATCTTTCCCGAGACCCTGATCCCCGACATCGCGATGGCCGAGTGGGACGAGGTTCTGGGCGTCAATCTCAGGGGCTACTTTGCTGCCGTGCAGGCCGCCTTCGAGCCCATGCAGGTCCAACGCTACGGCCGGATCGTCCTCACCTCCTCGATCACCGGCCCTCGCGTCGTGCCGCCCGGCCACGCCCACTACGCGGCCAGCAAGGCCGGCATCAACGGGCTGATCCGTGCCGCGGCCCTGGAGGGCGCACCCTTCCAGATCTGCGTCAACGGTGTCGAGCCCGGCAACATCCTGACCGAGGGCATGCGGGCCGAGCGGTCGTCCGACTTCATCGCCGCGATGGAGCGCTCGGTGCCGCTGGGCCGCCTGGGCACGCCCAGGGACATCGCCAACGCGGTGCTCTTCCTCGCCTCGGACGAGGCCGAGTTCATCACCGGGACGACGATCATCGTGGACGGCGGCCAGATCCTGCCCGAGGGCCGGCTCTAGCGCGAGGGTCGGCTCCGCAAGGCAGCTTCGGGCGCTCCTCGGCGCCGCCTACTTGGTCTTGCTGGCCCTGGGCTTGTAGAAATCCTGGTCACCGATGCGGGCCGTGCGGATGTACTTCTTGCTCCAGTCCGTGCCGCCCGAGCCGCGGCGGTGGAAGAAGAGGGCACCCTTGGTGCGGTCGGTGAGCTGGCCGTTCAGGGCCTTGCGGGCGATCTCCTTGGCCAGCGTGTAGCGGTCCTGGTCGTCCTGGACGGTGTCGGGCTTGCCGTCGCACCACCAGGAGAACTGGCAGGCGTGCTTCTCCTGGCCCTGCTTGACCACGCCGCACACCGTGTCGGGAAAGCTCTCCTTGCCCACCCGGTTCATCACGACCGAGGCGATCGCCTCCATGCCGGCCGTGTCCTCGCCGCGGGCCTCCCAGTAGATCGTCCTCGCGAGGCAGGTGAGGGGATCGTCGAGCGGCTTCTGGCCCGAGGGGTCGACCGCCTGGGCTTCTGTCTTCGTGATGCGCTGGGCCGGCGTGGGGTCGGCCTTGCCGTCGGACTCGGCGGCCTGCGTCTGCAGCGTCTTCGCCTTCTTCACGGCGGCGGCCGCAGCGCCGGGCGGGGGCGGCACGGTCGCGTCCTGCGCCGCTGCGGTCACGGCGCCCAGCGCGATCATCGCCGCCGCTGCCCACCCGATGCATCGCATGCCCATCCCTCCGCTGGAAAGTCGCCGCTAGCCTAGGATAGGTCCCTTGTCGCGAATGGCCAGACCCCGAGGACGGCGGGCCCCGTCGTCAGTCGGCTCGCGCCTCGGCGCGGCCGGCGAGCCGGCCGAGGGTGGCCGCCGCCGCGACGACGAGGCCCGGCAGGAGGAGGAGCACGAAGGCGGTGACGAGGCCCGTCGCCTGGGCCGTGACGCCCAGCAGCGGCGGCCCCAGGAGGAAGCCGCCATAGCCGATCGTCGCCACCATCGCGACGCCCACGCCGGGCGGCACGCCCGGGATGCCGGCGCCGGCGGAGAAGAGGATCGGGACCGTGTTGGCGAGGCCCAGCCCGACCAGCGCGAAGCCTGCCATGGCGAGCCAGGGTCCCGGTGCCACGAGCACGACGAGCACGCCTGCCGAGGCCATGAGGCCGGAGAGGAGGAGGGCCCGCTCGCGGCCGAGGCGCCGCACCACCGCGTCGCCGAGGAGGCGGCCCAGGGTCATGGCGGCGGCGAAGGCGGCGAAGCCCAGGGCGGCGATGCTGGTGGGCGCGCCGATCACGCTCAGCATGTAGACGCCCGACCAGTCGTGCATGGCACCCTCGGCCAGCATCACGAGGGCGCAGAGGACACCGACAAGAGCGACACGGCGGTCGGGCAGCCTGATGCCGCCACCGCCGCCGGGCTCGGGGCCGGTCGGGAGCAGGCCCGGAAAGATGGCGATGAGGGCCACCAGGATGACCACGCCGGCGCCGACCAGATCGGGGCCGGCGCGGCCGTGGACGGCCAGGAGTAGGCTCGCCACGCCCGCGCCCAGGAGGCCGCCCAGGCTGAAGAAGGCGTGGAACGACGACATGATGGCTCGGCCATAGCCGCTCTGCACGGCGGCACCCTGGGTGTTCATCGCGACGTCGAGCGCGCCCGACGTGCTGCCGAGAAGGAGCGTCGCGAGGCAAAGGGTCACGAGCCCGCCAGCCAGCCCCGGCAGCATCATGGCTAGCCCGAAACCAAGGCCGGCCACGATCACGCAGCGGCGGCTGCCCAGCCTGGCGGTCAGCCAGCCGGTCATCGGCATCACGAGCAGGCCGCCCACCGCCATGAAGAGGAAGGCCAGGCTGAGCGGCGCCGGCTCGAGGGCCAGGCGCTCCTTCAGCGCCGGGATATGGGCGCTCCACATGCCGATGCCGAAGCCGTTGGCGAGGAAGATGACGGCGACGGCACGGCGGGCGCGGCGCAGCGCCGGTCCGCTCGGCGGCTGATCGGGCGTGGATGCGGTCAAGGCTCGGGATATCCGGCTTGGTGGCGACGTGACGGGCAAGCCCGGGCGCCTGGAGACGGTTGCACCTCCTAGAGCAACCGGATCGGGCGCACGAGGTTACATCGATGGCGGCACGAGCAATCGCAGGACATGTGCCATCTGCGCAGCAGGTGGCGGGCCCTCGCCACGTCGCGGCGGCTTTTCCCGTCAGACCTGCGAGCCTTGGACAAGCGGAGAACGAGCGCGATGCTCTTCGATGGCTGGATGGCCCTCGGCCGGGTCCTGATCGTGGGCCCCTTGGCCTACGTGGCACTCGTGCTCTTCCTGCGCGTGTCGGGCAAGCGCACGCTCACGAAGCTCAACGCGTTCGATTTCGTGGTCACGGTGGCGCTGGGCTCGACGCTGGCGACCGTCATGATGAGCAAGTCCGTGGCGCTGGCCGAGGGCCTGCTGGCGCTGGCGCTGCTCATCCTCCTCCAGTTCCTCATCACCTGGCTCTCGGTGCGCGTGCCGTGGCTCTCGGCCGCGGTCAAAAGCGAGCCCACGCTGCTCTTCCATCAGGGCCAGTTCCTGGACCGCGCGCTGCGTGAGCAGCGGGTGACGCGGGACGAGGTCCGCTCGGTCCTGCGCTCGAGCGGCGTGAGCGATGCGTCCATGGTGGACGCCGTGGTGCTCGAGACGGACGGCTCCATGAGCGTGCTGAAGGATGCCGATGGAGAGGCAGCCGAGCCCACGCTGCGCGGCGTGACGAGGCCGGAGGCGAGCCTTTTGCCCCGAGCCTGACGGCGGGCGGTGGTATAGAGGCGCCTTGACGTCGGACGCCTGCAGGTGCCGTGGAACTCGGGACCGAAGTCCCGGTTTGAGAGGCGCCGCGACGACGAGCCCGCGACGGCGATGCTCGGCGCTCTTTTCCTGCGCGGTCAGGATCAGCCTTACAGGAGAGAAAAGGCATGGCGAGCGAGTCGCGACGCGTGTGGCCGGGTAGGCCCTATCCGCTGGGTGCCACCTGGGACGGCCGGGGCACCAACTTCGCGATCTTCTCGGCCAACGCCACGAAGATCGAGCTTTGTCTGTTCGACGAGGACGACAAGGAGATCGAGCGCATCCCGCTGCCGGAGATGACGCACGAGATCTGGCACGGCTACCTGCCCGACGCGCGGCCGGGGCAGCGCTACGGCTACCGCGCGCACGGGCCCTACGAGCCCGAAGCCGGCCACCGCTTCAACGCGAACAAGCTGCTCCTCGACCCGTACGCGAAGCAGCTCGCGGGCGAGCTGCGCTGGGACGACGCGCTCTACGGCTACCGCATCGGCGACCCGGACGAGGATCTCTCCTTCGACGAGCGCGACAGCGCGCCCTTCATGCTCAAGGGTATGGTGGTCGACACCGCCTTCACCTGGCGGGGCGAGCAGCCGACGCGGCGGCACATGCACGAGACCGTCATCTACGAGGCGCATGTCCGCGGCCTCACCATGCGCCATCCCGGACGTGCCCGAGGAGCAGCGCGGCACCTTCGACGGGCTCGCGAGCCCGGCCATCGTCGATCACCTGAAGGACCTGGGCATCACGCGCGATCGAGCTGTTGCCGGTCCATCTGTTCCTGCACGACCGCCATCTAGTCGAGCGCGGGCTCAAGAACTATTGGGGCTACAACTCGATCGGCTTCTTTGCGCCGCATCCCGAATATGTGGGCCGGGCGGGATGGGCGAGGTCAAGACCTTCGTGCAGGTGATGCACGATGCCGGCATCGAGGTGATCTTGGACGTCGTCTACAACCACACGGCCGAGGGCAACCATCTGGGGCCGACGCTCTCCTTCCGCGGCATCGACAACGCCTCCTACTACCATCTGATGGGCGACGATCCGCGCTACTACAACGACTTCACCGGCTGCGGGAACGCGCTCGAGCTGCGCCATCCCTATGCGCTTCGCATGGTGACGGATTCGCTGCGCTACTGGGTCGAGGAGATGCGGGTCGACGGCTTCCGCTTCGATCTCGCGACCACCCTGGCGCGTGAGGACGGCACCTTCACCCAGCGCGCCAACTTCCTCGACGCCGTGGCCCAGGACCCCGTGCTGGCCTCGGTCAAGATGATCGCCGAGCCCTGGGACATCGGCATGGGCGGCTACCAGGTGGGCGGCTTCCCGCCCGGCTGGTCGGAGTGGAACGGCCGCTACCGCGATACGGTGCGCCGCTTCTGGAAGGGCGACGAGGGCCAGGCGGGCGACCTCGCCTCGCGCTTCTCGGGCTCGGCCGACATCTACAACCATCGCGGCCGGCGGCCCTGGGCCAGCGTCAACTTCGTCACCGCCCACGACGGCTTCTCGCTGCGCGACCTCGTCTCCTACAACGGCAAGCACAACGAGGCGAACCACGAGGACAATCGCGACGGCTCGGACGACAATCAGAGCTGGAACTGCGGTGCCGAGGGGCCGACCGAGGACGAGGGCATCAAGGCGCTGCGCCGGCGCCAGATGCGCAACCTCCTGGGCACGCTGCTGCTCTCGGAGGGCGTGCCGATGCTGCTGGGCGGCGACGAGATCGGCCGCAGCCAGGGCGGCAACAACAACACCTACTGCCAGGACAGCGAGATCGGCTGGATCGACTGGGGCGCCCGCGACGAGGAGGCCGAGGCGCTCCTGGCCTTCACCCGGCGGCTGATCGAGCTCAGGCGGGAGCATATTGTCTTCCGCCGCTCGCGCTTCTTCACCGGCCAGACGATCCGCGGCACCGAGATCAAGGACGTGACCTGGCTCAGGCCCGACGGCGCCGAGATGGCCGAGGAGGACTGGGCCCCCGGCTGCAAGGCCATGGCGCTGCTGCTGAGCGGCGAGAGCGGCCTCGTCCACGTCACGGAGGAGGGCGAGGCCGAGCCGGACCGGACCTTCTTCATGGTGATGAACGCGTCCGATACCGAGATCGACTGGCAGCTTCCCGAGGGGCGCTGGGAGGCGGTCATCGACACCGCCCTGGAGGCCGGGGTGCCGGACAGGGATGAGGACGATCGCAGCGGCTCGCTGCATACCCTCGGCCGCTCCCTGACGCTGCTGGCCCGCCGCGAGGCCGAGCCCGACTGATCCCGCCGGCTCGGCTGCCGGCGCGCACAAGCCCGTGATGCGGCGGCGATCCGGGTCGACCTTGGGCCGCGAGGATGGGCATGCTCCCTGCGCTCGTAATGCGATCGTGGGGGCGTGCCCACCTGCCTTGGTGCGGGCGCGCATGACCGCGGCCAACCCAGGGAGAAAAGCCATGACGACCGGACGCCCGTGCGCTGCGATGCTGGTAGGAGGGCTTCTTGCCCTGGGTGGCGGCAGCGCCTCGGCTGCGGACCTGCTCACCGCCAAGGTCCTGCCGGTCGAGGTCGCCATGAGGGCGGTGGCAACGGCGATCGAGGCTTGTGCGGCGGACGGGTATCGCGTGAGCGCCGCCATCGTCGATCGCGGCGGTGTTCTCCGGGCGCAGGCCCGCGCCGACGGAGCCGGCCCCCACACCATCGGCTCGAGCTTCAAGAAGGCCTACACGGCCAACTCCCTGGGCGTGGCGACGGCGGTGCTCGCCAACAATGTGGCGGAGCATCCGGCCATCGCCGGGCTCGCCAACATGGACGAGAGCATCCTGCTGCTCGCCGGCGGCGTGCCCATCAAGGCCGGCGACGAGGTGATCGGCGGCATCGGCGTCGGCGGCGCTCCCGGTGGCGACAAGGACGAGGCCTGCGCCGTCAAGGCGCTCGACGCCATCGCCGAGGCGCTTCAATAGGGGCAGCGCCAACCGCCGGCCCTGCGGCCGAGCCAGCTCAAGCACGTCATCCGCACCCTCCTGGTCCGTCGAGACCATGAGGTGGGGGCGGGAGAAAAGGCGAGGGCCCGGCCGTGTCTATGGCCGGGCCCTTCCTCACGTCATGCCGATGCTGTCTAGATGAGCTCGCTCTCGCGCAGGCTCGACAGGCTGGGCGTGCCGAGGGCACCGCCGATGATGGCCGCGATGGCGCCGAGGATCAGGGCTGCCGCACCCCAAAGGGAGCCCGAGGAAACGGCGCTCGCCGTGTTGTCGGCCGCCTCCTTGGCGGTCGCCACCGCCTCATCCTTGGCGGCCGTCACCTTCTGCTCGAACTCCTGCAGCCGCTGCTGCGCCTCCTCCTGGCTGATCCCCGCCTGCTGGGCGATCAGCGACGTCGCCTGCTGCTTGGCCTGGTCGACATTGCCGCTGCCCATCGCGATGTCACGCAGGTCGGCGAGGAGCTGCCGCTTGGCCTGATCGGGGCCCGGCTGCTGGCTCTGCGGCCTGAGGAGCGCCTCGGCCTGGCGCTCGAGGTTGGCGGTCGAGAGGCCCGTCTGGCTTGCGACCTCGGGTGCCGCCTGGCTGATGCCCTGGCCCGCCGCCGAGATGGCGTTGCCGACCATGTGATAGGCGCCGCCCAGGATCCCGCCGACGGCGCTGGTCAGGAGGTAGACCGTGACGAGCAGGGTGATGGCCCAGCTCAGCAGGCCGTGCAGGGCGCCGTCGAGGCGCACGGGAATGCCGGCCAGCCGTGCTGCGACGTAGGCGCCGGCGATCGTCGCGATCAGGCTGCTCACGAGCCACCAGATGCCGCCGCCGACGCTCAGGCTCGACGCCGAGGGCACGCCTGCGGCACCCGCGCCGACGTCGATCGTCGAGAGACCGATGCCGAGGCCGATCATCATCAGGACGAGCTGCACGGCGATCGCGAGCGCCACGCCAGCGAGCGCAGCACCCCATGATATTCGCCGCCAGGGCATCGTCGTCGGTGGCCGGGCGGGGGCGGTGCGTCCTTCCCGGTAAGATGCTGTCGAGGTGGCCATGGCCCGCTTCTCCGTTCTTATTGGATGCCCCATGGAGGGGCCAATTTCACAGAACGCGTGGCGGCTCGGGGTGTTCCGATATTCCGGCAGCTCGCCCTTCCTGGCACGACCGGCTGCTCGGGGCGCGTCAGGGACGGCCGGGCATGTTTCAGAGCGCCGATGAAGCCTCGCTCAGCCGCGCTCAAGGTCGAGGTAGGAGCAGAGCATCGGCCAAGGCACCGGCATAGGCCTCGCTCGGCAGGGCTGGGCGCCCGAGAAGCGCAATCCCACCTGTAGCGACGTCACGATCAGCTCGCCGGCCAGGGCCCTGGCCGCCTCGGATGCGCCGGGCAGCGCCTCCCGCATGAAGGCCTCGACGGCGGTGGCCGCCGACGCCCGTGCCTCTTGTGCCTCGGGCGCGTCGCGATAGAGGGGGGCCGCATCGCCGAGCGCCACGCGCATCAGGGCCTCGTCGCATTCCGAGCGGACGAAGGCATGGACCAGGGCGCGCAGCCGCTCGAGCGGCGGCCTTGCGCCGTCCTCGAGGATGCCGCGCATCAACTCGCTCGTCTGCCGCCACTCGTCGCTCTGCAGGCGGAAGAGGATCGCCGCCTTGTTCGGGAAATACTGGTAGAGCGAGCCGACGCTGACGCCCGCCTTCTCGGCCACTCGGGCCGTCGTGAAGCGCTGGGCGCCCTCCTTCGCCAGAACCTGAGCCGCCGCCTCCAGGACGGCCGCCACGAGCCCTGCCGAGCGCGCCTGCTTGGGCTGCTTGCGCGAGGAGATGCGGGGGCTTGGTCGATCGGTCACGGCGCGGCGCTGCAATGCGACTAGGGGACCTGACGAACTAATCGTATTTTCCGGGCCGCCGCAAGGAGAGGCCTGCCCGGCACCAGAGACCTGCATGATGACACGGACCCTCGAGCCAAGCCCGATCCGCGAGCGCCCGGAGGCCGAGCCGCGAGACGGCGTCTTCGCCGCCATGAGCGAGGCCTGGTCGCGTCCGCCCTGAGCGGAGGCAGCGATCGCGACCTCGTGGCGCTTCTCGGCAGGATGCTGGTTGCCGCCGGCATCGACATCGCCGGCATCGAGATCGCCTGCGATGCGGTCGATCCGGAGCGGGCCCAGCACTTCCTCCGCTGGCGGTGGGATGCCGGCGGGAGGGAAGGGGAGCTCCTCGCCCAGGACCTCTTCATGACCATGCTCCAGGGCGGCCTGCCGACGCTCCGCCTCGACGCCGACGGCGAGGCGTTCGCCCGCGTCAGGCGAAGCGGGGCGACGGATGCCCTGGCCTTCGCCAGCCATCTGGAGCCCGACGCGACGCTGGGCTTCTTCGACGACGTGATGACCCTCTTCGTCACCGGCCGGCGGGGCGGCTTCAGGCCGGCCGAGATCGACCTCCTGCATCGCGTGACGCCGGTCTTCGCGCTGGCGCTTGGCGCCCGGCTCAATGCCGACGCGGCACGGGTGCTGCTGCGGACCTATCTCGGCCAGGGCGCCGCGACCGCGCTGCTCGACGGCCGCGTGCATCTGGGCGAGGTCGAGACGATCCGGGCCGTGGTCATCTATTGCGACCTTGCGGGCTTCACCGCCCTCACCGAGCTCCTGGACGCCGCAACATTGGTGGCGATGCTGAACCTCTTCTTCGAGACCGTCACGCGGCCCGTGGCGCGCGCGGGCGGGCAGGTCTCGGGCCATGTGGGCGACGCCGTCGTCATGTACTTCCCGATCCCGGACGGCGAGAGCGAGCGCGCCGTCTGCGCAGGCGCGGTGAAGGCCGGCCTCGAAGGGCTCGAGGCCCTGGCGTCGCCGAGCGCTGCCGGTTTCCGCGGGCCGGCCGCACCCCTTCATGCCCGGGTGGGGATCGACCTGGGCCCGGTCGTGCACGGCAATATCGGCTCGGCGGGCCGGTTCTCGTTCACCATCATCGGCACGCCGGTGAACCGCGCGGCCCGCCTGCAGGCGCTGGCCAAGGACCTGGGTGCCGTGGTGCTGACGACGGCCGCTCTGGCGGAGGCGGCGGGCGTGCGCTGGCGCGGCGTCGGCAGGCACCGGCTGAGAGGCCTCGAGAAAGCCCGTCGACCTCGATGGCGTTGCCAGAATCTGAGGCGCATCGCCCAAAGGCACCGCCGAGCCTCCAGCCGGGCGACCGTCCCGGCCGAGATTTTCCTGTTTTTTCAGCTCCCTGGTGGTGTCGTCGTGGCACGGCGCGGCAATGCGAATGGATAATGCGACGAATCAATCGCATTTTCTGGTTGGGCGCTGGGACGCGCTTCACCGACCCCGGAGACTCCGATGACCACCCTGAGCACCGATCCGCTCGCATCTCTCCTCGATCGCCTGTTCGCCGAGGCCGACGCGGCGTCGCCGGCGTCGAGCCCGGCGCTGGCCGATCTCTCCGCAGAGCAGCGGGAGCGCATGATGCGGAGCAAGACCGACTATCGCGACCTCTACGGCCGCCTGAAGGACCTCCCGCTCGCGGTCTCGCGCGAGACCGGCACGCTGCTCTACATGCTGGCGCGCGGCTGCGCAGCCAGGACGATCGTCGAGTTCGGGACGTCGTTCGGCATCTCGACGCTGCACCTCGCAGCAGCCTTGCGCGACAATGGCGGCGGCCGCCTGATCACCTGCGAGTTCGAGCCCTCGAAGGTGGCCCGGGCGCAGGCGAACCTCACGGCCAGCAGGCTCGCCGCCCTCACGAGGCCGGCGCGGGGACGCGCTCGAGACGCTGGGCATCGATCGCCCGACAGCACCTGCTGAAGCTCGACGCGCAAGGCGCTCTACCCCGAAATTCTGGGTCTCCTGGAGAGCCGGCTCAGGCCCGGCGCCTTCGTCGTTGCCGACAATGCGGACTTCAGCCCCGACTACCTGGCGCGTGTCCGCTCGCCCGCCGGCGGCTATCTCTCGACGCCCTTCGCGGAGGACGTCGAGCTGTCCATGCGGCTCGGGTAGGAGGCCGCCGACCGTCTGCTCCATCCGGGCGAGCCTCGATCACGGTGAGTTTGATCGCGAGAATTGGTCAGGCCACCTTGCCATCCGGCCGGAGTTTGATATGGACTCACTCGTAGAGTTCCAGAGGCCAAGCTGGTGGCCGGCTCAGCGCTCCAAGAGCGGCCGCGACAACAACCGGCGGGAGGGAGGCTAAGCATGCCCGTGATGGCAAACGGCGTGACGAGACGAAGGATCCTGCAGGCGGGAGCAGGCTTGGCGGTGAGCGCCCCGGCGCTGTTGCGCCTGAGCCGGCCGGCGCTGGCGGCGGCGAGCGCCGACATTCCCGAGAAGCTGATCAAGGACGCTCAAGAAGAAGGCGCCATCAGTTACTATCACAACTCGGATATCAGCACGACTGCCAAGTGGACCGCGGCATTCTCGAAGAAATATAACATCGAGATGAAGAACATGCGGATGCCGAGCTATCCGCTGTTCGATCGATGGCTGAACGAGGAACGGATCGGGCGCCACATGGCCGACCTGATCCAGATTACCGACCCGACGCTCCTGAGCTACGCCAACAAGCAGGGCTTCGTGGCCGAGTATGTGCGCCGGCGGCGCCAACATCCCGGCCGATCTCCAGGAGGAGGGCGTCTGGTACGGGCTGTTCACCGATGCCATGGGCATCGGCTACAACCACAGCAAGGTGTCGCCAGAGGAAGAGAAGCTCATCGAGACGGGCGGCTGGGATGCCCTGACCGATCCGCGCTGGAAGGGCCGCTTCGGCACGGCGACACCCGCCTCGGGCGGCAGCTCTTATGCCTTCTGCTACATGTTCCTGGTCACGCTGCGCGACCAGTACGGCCCGGCCTTCTTCAAGAAGGAGGCGGCGAACAAGCCCGACATCTATGCGAGCAAGGCGCGCTGTTCGAGCGGCTGGCGGCCGGCGAGTACGCGCTCATGGACCAGGGCTCGGTCAACTCGCTCAGCACCTATTATCTGAAGGGTGCGCCGATCCGCTGGTCCTACCCGGCGCCGACGCCGATCGCGATGACCTCCCAGTCGGTCTGCAAGCACGCGCCGCACCCCACTGTGGCACGAAGGTGCCGGCCATGCCCAGCACGCACCGAGGACGAGGCCGATGATGGCAAGAAAGATCCAGCTTGCTCGTCATGCTGAGGGTCTCCCCGAGGGCGCCAGGACTGGTACGCGGAGGACTGGTTCCACGGGCCGACGAGCTCTACACGGCTATCTGAAGGATCGAGTTGCGAGAAGAAGCGGTATCGCGAGTGGAACGCGATTTGGTATCAGGGCGGTGCAAGGGCTGATCGTGGGCGGGGGGGGGCATGACGCGGGTGATCTGCTGGTTTCTGGGCGGTGCTCGTGTGTGTGCTCGCCGGCTTCGTTCATCCGCTCGGACGGGGAGCTCGTGATGCCAGTCGACTTACGCTCGAGAAGCTGAGGCTGTTACAAGACGCTTCCCTACTCAAGACGCTGCTTGACGCTCATCATCGCCGGTGCCGTGGCCCTGCTGGCCACGGTGCTGGGCGTCGTGCTGGCCTGGCTCACAGCCGTACCGACCTGCCCGCCAAGGGGACGATGGAGACTTGCATCATCGCCCCCCTCTTTCTTTCGCCCTTCATCGGCGCCATCGCCTGGCTGATCCTGGGCTCGGCGTGGGTGGGCCTCCTCAACGTCATCGCAGCGGAGCTTCTGGGGACGCAAGGGCCGGTGATCGACGTCGCCACGCCCACCGGCATCGTCCTGATCATGGCGCTCTATTTCGTGCCTATGCCTATCTCACGTCGCCGCGGCGCTGCGGAACATGGACCCGGCGATGGAGGAGGCCTCTTACCTCAACGGCTCGGGTGTGCTGGGCACGGCGCTCCGGATCACCCTGCAGGTCGTGCGTCCTCCTTGATCTCGGCACTCTTCTTCATCTTCGTTCTGGACTGCGGCACCTTTGCCGTGCCGGCGTGCTGGACCGCAGCTCGCAGATCCGCTTCCTCGCCGTCGACATCTTCCAGGCCAGCGCCACTACCCGATCGATTACGGCACGTAGGCCGCGATCGGCACGCTGCTCTTCTGCATCTAGGTGCTGGGCATCGCCGCCTATCGCTTCGCCTAGCGCGCCGCGCAGCGCTTCGTCAAGGTCACCGCGCGCGGCTACCGCATCCGGCTAGTGCGGCTGAGGATCTGGAAGAGGCCGGTCGTAGGCCTCGTGGCGCTCACGTGCTTTCTAGATCGTCCTTCCCTACCTGGCCCTGCTCTACGCCCCTTCGCGCCGCCGGGCAGCGATCCGCTCGCACCAAGCTCTCGATCGCTTCCGCGCGCTCGGTCCTCACCGCGACCGAGGTGGCGGGCGCACCTGGAACACCATCGAGGTGGGCCTGATCACCCCACCTTGTGCGTGGCGCTGGGTCTTCTCGTCGCCTATGCGGTGCGCCGGATGCGCGTGCGCGGCAGCAGGGCGCTCGACTATGTGACGATGTTCTCGATCGCGGTGCCGGGCATCGTCTTCGGCACGGGCGTCTTTTGGACCTACGTGCTCACCCGCTCTACGGCACGATCTGGGTCCTGATCATCGCTTTTCTCGCCTCCTACATCCCCTTCGCCTACCGCATCTCGGACACGGCGCTGCTGCAGATCGACCGCTCGCTCGAGGAGGCCTCGGCGCTGTGCGGCGCCGGGCATCTGCGCACGATCGGCAAGATCACGCTGCAGCTGGCCAAGCCCGCGATGCTCTCGGCCTGGGTCATGGTCTTCATCTTCTCGGTGCGCGAGATCAGCGCGGCCATCCTCCTGACCTCGTCCGACAACGTCGTCCTGTCCGTGCTCTCCTACAATTATCTCGACTATGGCGACGTGCCGAAGGCGGCCGTGGTGGGCCTTCTGCAGACGGTGCTGCTGGTCGTCGGCGTGGTCGCCGGGCGGCTGATCTTCCGCGTCCAGCTTTCAAAGCAAGTGTGAGCCCGTGAGCGATCTGGTCGTCCAGGATCTCGTGGTCCGCTACGGCAGCGTCGTCGCCGTCGACCACATCTCATTCGCCGTGCAGGAGGGCGAGTTCATCTCGCTGCTGGGCCCGTCGGGCTGCGGCAAGACGACGACCCTGCGCTGCGTCGCTGGCCTCGAAATCGGCCACCTCGGGCCTGATCCGGATCGGCGACCAGGTCGTGGCCGAGGACGGCCGCGAGACGCCGCCCGAGCGGCGGGGCGTCAACATGGTCTTCCAGTCCTATGCCGTCTGGCCGCACATGACGGTGTTCGACAATGTGGCCTACGGCCTGCGCACGCGCGGCGTCGCCAAGGCGGAGATCCAGCGGCGGGTGGCGGAGGCGCTGCAGCTTGCCGGGCTCGAGGCGTACGGCGACCGCTACGGCACCGAGCTGTCGGGCGGCCAGCAGCAGCGCGTGGCCATGGCCCGCGCCGTTGTCACAGAGCCTGACCTGCTCCTCTTCGACGAGCCCCTCTCCAACCTCGAAGCGAGGCCTGCGCGAGCGGAAGCGCTTCGAGCTTTTGACCCTGCAGCGCCGGCTCGGCCGAACGTCCATCTATGTCACCCACGACCAGGCCGAGGCCATGGTCATGAGCGACGGCATCATCCTGATGAACCAGGGCAAGATCGTGCAGGAGAGCAACCCGCGCGACCTCTACGAGCGGCCCACCTCGCGCTTCGCCGCGGCCTTCGTCGGCAACGCCAACCTCCTGGACGGCCAGGTGACGGCCGAGCATGGCGACGGCTGGTACAGCGTCCGCCTCGAGGGCGGGCTCGAGCTGCGCGGCCGCGCCTCGGTCGCGGGCTGGCGGCCCGACGGCAAAGGCGAGGCGCTGGACGGCATCCGGCCCGAGCATATCGAGCCTGCCGCCGAGGGCTTCGCCGCCACGGTGACGCGGGTGAGCTATCTGGGGCTCCGCGCAGACCTGCGGATCGCCGCCGGCCCCCTGATGCTCCGCGCCACGGATGTCGCGGGAGCAGGTGGCCGAGGGTGCCCTGATGCGGCTGCGGGTCGATCCCGGCTGCGTCGTTCTCGTGCCGCGCGACTGAATGAGCAGGCGATCCCGCCTGCAAGCGCTCCCCTCCCGCGGGTGGGGACAGCGCCAGCTTTTGCCGCACAGCGTCGCCTAGGAGGCATCGTCATGAGGATCACCAAGGTCGAGCCATTGATGGTCGACCGCTTCTGCTTCGCCCGCATCGAGACGGACAAGGGCATCACCGGCATCGGCGAATCGGGCACCTGGGGCCAGCTCGAGGCCAGCGCCACCGCGATCACGAAGTATGCCGAGTACCTGGTCGGCAAGGACCCGCGCACCATCGAGCACCACTGGAACGTGATGCTGCGCGCCAACCACTTCACCGGCGGCGCCATCAACGGTGCCGTCTCGGCGATCGACATCGCCCTCTGGGACATCAAGGGCAAGCACTACGGCGTGCCCGTCTACGAGCTCCTGGGCGGCAAGATGCGCGACAAGGCGCGGCTCTATGCCCATGCCAAGGGCCGCACCCGGGAAGCGCTGATCGAGGAGGCGGTGCGGCTCAAGGAGGACGGCTTCACCGCGCTGGGCCACCTCAACCCGCTGCTCGATGAGGACGAGACCACCCCCTACTACAAGAGCCACGCCCAGAAGATCGAGGACGCGGCCGAGACCATCCGCCTGATCCGCGAGGCGGTGGGCCCCTCGGTCGATCTCTGCGTCGAGATCCACCGCCGCATGACGCCGCCCGAGGCGGTGGCGCTGGCCCGCGCCATCGAGCCCTACAAGCCCATGTTCTTCGAGGACCCGCTGCGGCCCAACGATCCGGACGCCATGGGCTGGGTGGCAGACCACATCCACATCCCGGTCGCCACCGGCGAGCGGTTCTTCAGCATCTTCCAGTTCCAGACGCTCTTGAACCGGCGGGCCGTCGCCTATCTGCGGCCCGATGTCTGCCTCTGCGGCGGCATCACGGGTGCCAAGAAGATCGCGGCCATGGCCGAGGCCAACGACTGCTCGATCGTGCCGCACAACCCGCTCTCGATCGTCAGCACGGCGGCCTGCCTGCAGATCGCGGCCTGCATCCCCAACTTCTCGATCCAGGAATACCCGACGCGCACGCCGGAGCTGGACGGCGGCAACACGGCGGTGCTGGGTGCCGGCCTCGCGACCGGCCTCGCCGATCACGAGGGCGGCTTCGTCAGGATCCCCGAGGGCCCCGGCATCGGCCTCGAGCTCGTGCCGGACGTCGAGAAGAAGTTCCCGCCGCGCCCGCGCAAGATCGCCATGCGGCCCCACCTCGACGGCAGCGTCGTCGACATGTGAGGACCGCCGGGCCCTCTTCCGCGCCGCCCGCGGTAGGGGGCCCCGCCGGGCCCGCACATCGGGCTCGGGCCCGGGAGGAGCCTCAGTCGGGCTGCGTCAGGGTGCGCAGCAGCCACTCCTGGAAGAGCCTGATCTTCTGAAGCTCGGCATAGACCGGCGGATAGACCAGCGTGTGGGCCCCGGCCACGATGTCGCCCGAGGATCCGCCGAACAGCGGAACGAGCGTGCCGGCCTCGAGGTAGCGTCCCGCGAAGACCCGGCTTTCCAGCGCGACGCCGAGACCCGCCGCTGCGGCCTGCGCCGCCAGATAGCCGCGGTCGAAGCAGAGCCCGCGACGCGGCGCCAACCGCACGCCATGCGAGCGGAACCAGTGCTCCCACCCGATCGGCGCGCGCTCGGAGATGATGAGCGGCGCCTCGATCAGGGTTTCCGGCGTCACGCCGGGCCCGAGCCGCTCGAGGAGCGACGGCGCGCAGAGCGGCGTCAGGATGTCGTCCATCAGCGGCACCACGACCAGCCCTGCCCAGTCGGCATTGCCGTAGCGGATCTCGAGGTCGGTATCGGAGCGGAAGAAGTCCACGGGCTCGGGCGAGGCATGGATCCGCAGGTCGATGTTCGGGTGGAGCCGCATGAACGCGCCGATCCGCGGCACCAGCCAGGCGGGCGCGAAGCTCGGCGTGCAATGGACCGTCAGCACGTCGCTCGCCATGCCGTTCGCCAGCCGATCGCTGGCGCGCTCGATCCGGTCGAAGGCCGGGCCGATCGACTGCAGGAAATCATGCCCCGCGTCGCTGAGCGCGATGCGCCGCTTGGCGCGGTGGAACAGCTTGACCCCGAGATGCTCCTCGAGGCCGCGCAGGCGGTGGCTGATGGCCGAGGGCGTCACCGCGAGCTCGTCCGCCGCCCTGGTCACGCTGTGACTGCGAGCCACCGCCTCGAAGGCCTGGAGCGCCCGGAGCGGGGGAAGACGGCGTGACATCTTTTGTGAATCCAGCTCAGCCAAACTCTGAAAACTAATCACTTGCTCCTCACAAATTCAATACGCATTTTCGCGGGGGAATCAGGGAGGAGACAGGGAATTGGCGCTGTCCCATCAGGTCAGACCGATAGTCGAGCATCGGCTGGCGCACATGCGGGCAAACCGCGACAGGCTCGTCATCGACGGGGACGTGCATCCGTCGGAGCGCGCCGCAATACCCGAAGAGATCGCGCGGCGCCTCGTCGATCCCAACTACTTCCATGGCCGGCCGCTTCTCAGCGAGGATCTGTTCGAGACGATGGATCTGGCCGGCGTCGACATGGCGCTGTGCTGGCAGAACCCAGCCGTGCTGCCCTATTCCGACGATCGGGAGGACAATTTCCGGCGCCTGAGGGCGTCGAACGAGCGGATCGCGGCGCTCGGCGCCGCGCATCCCGACCGGGTGATCCCGGCGGGATGGACCGACCCCAAGGCGCTGGGCCTCGACCGCGCGATCGAGCTGGCCGAGCTCTGCGTGAGCGAGCTCGGCATGCCGGTGGTGAAGATGAACCCGGCGCAGAACGGCTATCCGATCGACGATCCGATGGTGTTGGCTGTCGTCGCCCGGATCGTCGCGCTGGGCGCCGTGCCGGCCTTCCATTTCGGCTCCGACACCGCCTTCACCCCGCCCGAGGGGCTGGAGCGCGTGGCGGCGCTGCATCCGGAGCATCCGGTGATCGCCGTCCACATGGGCGGCGGCGGGGGGCACTTCGTGCAGGCCGAGCCCACCTACCAGGGCGCCAGGGCGCTCGGCCTGCGCCGGCCCAACGTCTTCTATGTCCTGAGCGCGTTGCGCGACACGCATCTGGTCAGCGCGCTGATCACCTATGCGGCGGCTGGAGCGCCCTTTGCCCGCAATCTCGCCATAGGGAGCGACGCGCCCTACGGCAACATGCTGTGGAACCTTGGTGGCTTCCGCGCCGTCCTGGGCGCGCTGCGCGCGGGCAGGGCGCCCGGCGATCCCCGCCTTGCGGAGCGGCCGGGCCTGTTCGACGATCGGCAGATCGCAAACTTCATGGGTGGCAATCTCGCCGATCTGATCATCGCGGCGGACGGACGGCTGCTGGCACCGGCCGAGGCCGCATGAGATGTCTGCCCTCGCAAGCATCCTGCACCGCGCCAGCCGCTGGACCAATCTGCTGACCGAGACGGCGGTCGCCGTCCTTGCCGCCTTCTTTACGGGTCTGCTGATCGTCTCGGTCTTCTCGCGCTACGTGCTGAACGTCTCGATCGTCAGCACGGTCGAGCTGACCCGTCTCTCCTTCTGCTGGGCGGTGTTCCTGGCCGCAGCCAGTGTCGTCGCCCGCGACGGCCATGTGAAGGTCGACGTGCTGAGCGGGCTCCTGCCGCCCGGGCTCGGCCGCCTGCTGCGCCCCTTCGGCGATCTGGTCACCCTGGGGTTCGGCCTTGCGATGGCCTGGATCGGTGCTGAGCTGGCCCGGCGCACGGTCGTCGCCGTGTTCCCGACCCTGCAGATCTCCATGGCGTGGATGTATTCGGCCCTGCCTGTCAGCGGCGTTCTGATCGTCGTGCATGCGCTGGATCATCTGCTGACGCCGCCGCCCCGCGGCGACGGGACGGTGGAAACGCCATGATCGCCGCAGCACTCATCCTCTTCGGGACCCTGACGCTGCTCAGCGTGCCCATCGCGGTGGCGGTCGGCGTCGCGATGGCGGTGGCTCTCACGCTTTTCAGCCCGTTTCCGGCGATCTTGATGTTCCAGAAGATGCTGACCGGGATCGACAACTACGTGCTCGTCGCCATCCCGCTCTTCATCCTGACCGGCAACCTGATGAACGCGGGAGGCATCACCGAGCGCATCTTCGTCTTCGTCCGCAAATGCATCGGTCACCGGCCGGGCGGGCTCGCCCACGCCAATGTGGCGGCGAACCTCTTGTTCGCCGGGATGTCGGGCTCGGCCGTGGCGGATGCCGCCGCGATCGGCTCGATCGAGATCAAGGCGATGAGCGAGCAGGGCTACCGCAAGGAGTTCGCCGCCGCGCTGACCGCGGCCTCCTCGGTCATCGGCCCGATCCTGCCGCCTTCGATCCCCTTCGTGATCTATGGTGCCATCGCCGAGGTCTCGGTCGGCCAGCTCTTCAT
Source organism: uncultured Alphaproteobacteria bacterium (assembly GCA_963735065.1). Classification (GTDB taxonomy): domain Bacteria; phylum Pseudomonadota; class Alphaproteobacteria; order Geminicoccales; family Geminicoccaceae; genus CAVTJL01. The sequence goes on from CAVTJL010000005.1 coordinate 61,440, forward strand.
CGCCGGCATCCTGCCCGGGCTGCTGCTCGCGGTCGCGCTCAGCCTGACGATCGTGCTCATGGGCCGTCGCACGCCGTTCCCGCGCGAGGCGCGGGCACCCTGGAGCGAGCGGATCGTGGCCTTCCGCAGGGCGGCGCTGCCGCTCGGCACCCCGGCCATCATCCTGATCGGCCTGATCGGCGGCGTCTTCACACCGACCGAGGCCGGCGCCGCCGCCGCGCTCTATGCGCTGATCCTGGGCCTGGTCGTCTACCGCAGCCTGCGGATCCGCGACCTGCCGAAGGTGCTGATCGAGACGATGCTGACGACCGCCATCGTCACCTTCATCATCTCGAATGTCTCGGCCTTCTCCTGGATCCTCGCGGTCAGCCACGCGGGCGACCGCTTCGTGTCGGCGGTCCACGACCTCACCGGCAACCAGGCCGTCGTGCTCCTGATCGTCAACCTGGCCCTGCTGGTCCTGGGCGCGCTGGTCGAGGCAGGGGCCGTGCTGATCATTGCCACCCCGATCCTGCTGCCGCTGGCCACCTCGGTCGGCGTCGACCCGGTGCATTTCGGGGTCATCATCGTGCTCAACCTGATGATCGGCGTCGCCACGCCGCCGGTCGGGATGAGCCTCTTCGTCACCGCGCACATCGCCGGCATCCCGCTCGAGCGCATGATGCGGGCGATCCTGCCCTTCCTGATCCCGCTGATCGTCGCACTGGCCATGGTCACCTACTGGCCGCAGGCGGTGCTCTACCTGCCGAGGCTGTTGACGCATTAGCCCGGCGCACGTTCAAAAAAGGAGAGGCTATGAACACCGTCACACGCAGGGGCCTGCTCGCGGCGGGTGCCGCCGGTGCCGCGCTCGCCGCGGCCGGGATCCGCCCGGCGCGGGCCGCGGCCCCGGTCGAGATCAAGGTCGGCCACGGCCACTCGGCGAGCCACAGCTTCAATCTGGCGATGGAGAGGTTCGGCGCCTACCTCGAGGCCGCCGCCCCGGGCCGGTACAAGGTCTCCATCTATCCGAATGCCGAGCTGGGCTCGGAGACCGAGATGCAGCAGCAGCTGACCCTCGGCACGCTGGAGATCGCCGTCACGGGCGTGCTCGGGGTCTACGAGCCCAAGCTGAACCTGCTCGAGCTGCCCTATCTGTTCCGCGACCGCAAGCAGATCAGGGACGTTCAGCAAAGTCAGGCGGTGGCCGACCTTGCCGCCTCGCTGCCCGCCAAGGGCCTGCGCCTGATCGGCTTTTTGGAGAACGGCTGGCGCGACATCACCAACAATGTCCACCCGATCAACAGCCCCGACGACGTGAAGGACATGAAGATCCGCACGCCCGAGGACGAGGCGCTGGTCCAGACCTTCAAGGCGCTTGGCGCCCAGCCGACGCCGATGCCGTTCTCAGAGCTCTACAGTGCGCTGAAGCAGGGCGTCGTGGACGGGCAGGAGAACCCGCTGCAGAACATCGCCGACGCGAAGTTCTACGAGGTGCAGAAGTATCTGGCGATCACGCATCACGTCTACAACTCCGCCTACGTCGCCATCTCGGAGCAGTTCCTGCAGAGCCAGGACGCCACCGGCCAGAAGCTGATCACCGATGCCGTGACGAAGGCGTGCAACTGGCAGATGGATCTTCTTGCCAAGAAGGACGTGGAGCTGTTGCAGGCGTTGAAGGACAAGGGGATGAAGGTCACCGAGCCGGATACCGCCCCCTTCAAGGCGGCGACCGCCCCTGTCTATGACGTCTTCTACAAGAAGTACGGGGACGCGGCGCGGACCTTCGTGTCCGCTGTGCGCGCGACCGGCGCCTGATAGCCGCCTGCGACCGGGTCGCAGCCGCCCCGCCGACCTGTCGCGGGGCGGCTTTCGGTCCGGCCGGCCTCAGGGCTTGGACATCAGGTTGGCGCGGAAGAGGCGGGAGTAGGTGATGAGGAGGACGACGCCGAAGAAGCCGTCATAGAGCCCCATCCAGATGAAGCCGTCGCCCTGGCTGAAGAAGAAAAGAGCAAAGACGAGGCGGATGCCGATGCCCAGCCAGTTGGGCCAGCGCTGGTCCAGCGGATATTTGTAGCCCGGCACGTAGAGCAGGTTGATCGCCACGAGCTGGAAGCCCCAGTGGCGCGGCCAGGTCGAGGGGAAGGCGTCGGGCTGGTGCAGCAGCGATGTGATGAAGTGCGGCCAGAAGATGATGACGAAGGCGACGATGAGGTTGAGCACGATGCTGACGAGGAGCACGCGGCGATAGGTTTTGAGCTTTGCCGCGGTGTCGGCCTGCGTCCAGGAGACGGTCTGGGCCTGGATCATCGGGATCGTCCCTCGGGTCAGAAGGTGAGGAGATAGGCCAAGAGGTCGGCCTTGGCGGCGGGCGCCAGGTCGGTGCCGTAGAGATGGCCGCCGGCGCCGTTGCCGGGCAGGCTCGTGTCGAAGCAGAAGCCCACGTCCGGCTGGGGCGCCTTCGGATCGCATTCGGGCGCCGCGAAGCCACCCTTCTCGGCATCGATGACGTCGAGCCCGCGGATGAAGGCGGCGGGGCGCTCGGCCGGCGGCTTCAGGAGGTCGGCCAGGGTCGGCACGCTGCCGTCATGGAGGTAGGGGGCGCGGAGCCACAGGCCGTCCAGGGGCATGTTCGCGTAGCCGTCGGTCTTCTTGAAGTGGCTGAACTGGTAGGGCGTGCCTTTGAAAAGCTCGCTCACCTGATAGTCGTGCAGCCGATCGGTGTAGGAGTTGAGGCGGGCGGGATCGGCGCCGAGCTTCGCGTTGGGCAGGACCTTGCCCAGATACTCGCCCGTGAAGACATAATGGTCGCCGTCCTGGTAGCCGTGGCAGGCGGCGCAGGCCTGCATGTAGACCGTCTTGCCGCGCGCGACGGCGGCGGCATCCGGCCGGTAGGGGCTGGCCGGCGGCTTCAGGGTCAGGAGCCAGTGGGCGACGCGGTCGATCGCCGCGTGGTCCGCCGTCGCCGGCGTGACGCCGGCGCCGATCGCGGCCGAGAGGTTGCGCTCGGCCAGCGAGTCGTTGTTGCCGTCCCAGTGGAGCTGCATGCCCTCGCGCGGGCCCTGCTCGAAGATGGAGGGGAAGTCGGCCGTGCCGATGCGCTCCTCGGGCGTGAGATCGCCCACGAAGAGGCCCATCTGGATGAGCTTGTAGCCGTTGAAGGTGTCGACGCGGCCGGGGCCCCAGGCGGGCTCTTCCTCGAGCAGCGGCAGGAAGTGGGCGCGGCGCTGGATCAGGCCCTCGCGCACGCGGGGGATGACGTAGGTACGCCAGATCTTCTCCTCGGCCCAGTCGAGGTGGGCGCCCGCCTCACGCATCGCCGGGATCAGCCGGTCGGGCGCGAGCCGCTCGTCGGCGCCGGCGCTGAGGAGAAAGCGGACGAAGCCATAGAGATCGAGATTGTTGGAGGGCATGCCGGCCACGATGTGGCGGGCGCCGTCCGCCCCCTCCCGCCAGGTTCCGGTGTGGCAGACGGCACAGTTGAGCCAGACGAGCTCCACGCCCTTCACGTTGCGCCGGGAGACGCCGATCGGCAGGTCGCGCTCTTTGCCGTCGGGGCCGTCCTGGTAGAGGAAGCCGAAGGCCGAATAGTCGGTCCGGCCCTTGAATTTCTCAGGAAAGAGGCGGGGCAGGGCCTGCCAGATCCAATAAGGAAGACCACTCTCGGGCTCGGAGCCGATCGAGGCGTACATGAAGTGATCGCGGTCGGAGGCATAGTGCGGCGTGCCGTTGTCGCCGAGCCGCCAGAGGCCTTTGATGCCCACGACGAGCGCCACGATGCCGAGCACGAAGATCAGCGCGATGAGCAGGTAGAGCGGTATCAGAAGGCGGCGTCGGCGGCGCAGCGCCACCTCGACCGCCGTGACGGGTGCCTCGGCGGCCATCTCAGACCTCCTGAAGCGCTGGCAGACGCAGCTCGGGCCGCGTCCGGTAGATGGACATCAGCTCCTCGACCATGCGGTCGTGATCGCCGTCGAAGCGCGAGAGCTCGTAGCAGCCGAGCGGGTTCTTGGCGGCGTTGAGGAGGCACTTGTTGCAGTAGGTGCAGGGCCGCTCGGGCAGGTCGTGGCCGGCCGCCCACTGCTTCACGAGGTCGTTGTTGGCGATGAGCGAGCGGGCGATCGAGACGCCATCGCAGGCGCCGCTGGTGATGGCGTCGCGGATGAAGGAGGCCGTCTGGAAGCCGCCGGTGTTGAGCACGGGCACGGAGACGGCACGCTTGATGGCGCGCGCCTCGTCGAGCCCCACGCCCTCGACCGGCCGGCCTTTTTTCATGCGGAACCAGATCCAGCGAAAGATCGGCCGCAGCATCGGGTAGCGAAACAGAAAAAAGTTGCGGAAGGTCGAGACGCCGGAGGCGATCATCGCGTCGTAGGTGGTGGCGATGGTCTCGAAGGAAAAATCGCCGGGCGGGTTCAGGGGATGGGGAAAAAGGCTGCCCATCGAGACGTGGATGGCGTCCGCACCCGCGGCCTCGCACCATTTGGCGACCTGGACCGTGTCGTCGAGGCTGTTTCCTTTGCCTTCCCAGGGGATGACGTTGTTGAGGTCGACGGCGCTGAGCTTGACCTGCAGATGAAAGCCGCTGCCGACCTTGGCGCGGATGGCCTGGACGACGTCGAGGAGGAAGCGGGCGCGGTTGACGAGCGAGCCGCCGTAGCTGTCCTTCCTGTCGTTGATGCCGGAGCTCAGGAACTGGGTGAAGAGGTAGCCGTTGGCGGCGTGCAGCTCGACCCCGTCGAGCCCGGCCTCGCGGGCCCGCCACGCACCCTTCGCGAACGCCTCGATCGTGTGCTGGATCTCGGCCCCGGTCATCGCCTGGCAGAGAAAGCCGTGCAGCGATTCCTTGCGGCTGGTCGAGCTCAAGACCGGGCGGTGCGCGTTGTGCACGCCCGGCATGTCCATCTGCCGGCCCGAGTGCGAGAGCTGCATGATGTACTTGCAGTCGAACTGGTGCACCGCCTCGCCCAGCTTCTCCCACAGCGGGATGAAGTCGTCGCGGTGGACGGTGGCGTAGCCCGCCATGATGCGGCCCTCGATGAGGACCGGCACGTAGGAGGAGATGATGGCGCCCACGCCGCCGCGGGCGAACTTGCTCTCCCAGTTGATGCGCGTCTGGGTGAGCGAGCCGTCCTCGTTGTCGAAGCGGCCCGAGACGTTCGACCTGAAGATCCTGTTCTTGACCTCGAGGTTCTTGAACTTGAGCGGGGTGAAGATGACGTCCTCGGTCATGCGCCCGTCTCCTCGGCAGCACGCCATACCGCGAGCAGCAGCGCCGGCACGAAGTCCCTGGCCGGGCAGCGGCTCCACTGGTCGCTCATGAAGGTCATCTCGGGGCCGGGTGCCCGCTGGCGGGCCTCGTCGAGCTGCATCAGCACGAAGGTGCCCTGCCGGAGTGGGCCGGCGGCGGCGCGGCTGAAAAGCTCGGACGTCACCTGCCGCGGCACGCGGGGTGGGGCCACGAGGCACTGGCTCACGATCGTCGCCTCGGACAGGCGGGCACGGGCGCCCGGATCGCGGCGCAGCTCGCGCATGCCCTGCAGCGAGCGCACGATGTTGTGGAGCGCTATGGCCGTGGCGTGAAAGGCGTGCGGGTCCTCCTTGGCGAGCCGCGCCAGGAGCACCTGCGCCAGCCGCAGCTGGCCCGTGAGAGTCCACCACAGGCGGCGCACCGGGTCGGCATCGGCCGCGCGATTGAACAGGACCGCCGCCCGCCAGCTCTCGGCGCTGGCGCGGTAGTCCGCATAGAAAAGCCGGCCGCAGACCTCCTGCACCACCTGCCCGAGCCTCTGCTCATCGAGGCGCCCCCGCACATAGGAGGCCAGCTCCTGCAAATGGGCATCGTCCCAGAGCGGCTTGCCCGATGCGGGATCAAGCTCCTTCTCGAGCTCGGCCTGGCGGCTGGCGCGACGCCGGTCGTCACGCGGGGCCAGCGCCGGCAGCCGGACGCCGGCCACATGCATCTGGCCGCGGATGCGCTGCGCCAGCACGCGGTTGACGAGCGGGCCGATGGCGTCGAAGCGCCGGTCGAGCCGCGGCTCCGCCGCCAGCTCGCCGATCTCGTGCGGGTCGTCGACGAGAAGGACGTCGACGAGCCAGGGCACGCGGATGCGCCGCGCCATGGCTCAGGCTCCGCCCCTGGCCCAGGGAAAGAAGACGTTGCGCACGTCGGCCACCTGGGGCGCCAGCTCGGGCAAATGGCGGAGCAGCACGGTGCGCATGCTGTTCTCCTCGACCCAGGCCATGCCGGCCGGCGTGTAGATCTCGGGCGTGTAGTCCTCGCAGAAGAAGCGGTCGCTCTTGAGCCGGCGCGAGGCCATGAGAATGAAGATGCGAAAGGCGGTATCGCTGAAGGCGAAGCCGGGCGGGCCCTTCTCGGCCAGCATGCCGACCAGGAGGTCGACCTTCTCGACCTCGCCATAGACCTCGGCGAGCTCGCGGCGCCAGTCGGGATTGTCCGTCAGCTCCTCGAAGGATTTGGGCACGCTCATGTCGAGCATGCGGCGGAAGGCGCAATAGCGGGGCACGCCGCGCTCGCGGTCGCGCAGGACGTCGGTGGCGGCGAGGTCGAGGAAGATCCCTTCCTCGGGCTTCTTGTCCAGCCGGCGCAGATGCTGCGGAAAATTGTGCAGCACCAGCGCCCCCGGATGGCTCGTCCCCAGCGAGTAGACGACGTCCGGCAACGGCACGGTGGCATAGAGGCGCGTGGCGCCGCCGCCGGCGACGGCGCCGATGTCGGTCTCGAGCAGGCTCGCGTCGTCGTTGCGGTGCCGGAACGAGAACGCGTCCGGGATCAACGGGTGCATGCGATAGACCGCGGTGAACTCCTCGGTCATGGCGTAAGGTGCGGTGTGGTGGTCGTGGGTCGAGCCCGGGATGCCCGACAAGAGCTCGCTGTCGCTGACCCGGCCGTAGGCGCGCTTGTAGGTCTCCTCGAGCGCGCCCCACCAGTTGCCGCGCATGCCGAAGCGCAGCTCGGGCGTATCGAGCAGGGCAGGCGTCCACTCGGTCGTATGGATCTTGGCGATCAGCGCCGCGTTGACGAGCCGGGCCTTCTGGAACAGCCACTCGCCGTCGCGGTCGGGATGCTCGAGGCGCAGGCGCCTTGCGATGGCGTTGTGCTCGCGGATGAAGAGCGTCGTCAGCACCGAGAGGCCGGTCCACCAGTTGCCGTTGACGCCGGCCAGCTCCTGGTCCGCGACCTTGTTCTCCTTGTCGATCTGCAGATGACCCTCGGGGTCGAGATAGACGAGCCCGTCCGGCAGCACCTCGCCGGTCGCGGGGTCGGTGCGCATGCGCCGCTGCAGCTCCGGGGTCGAGCCGTAGATCTGCGAGCCGTCCCACCAGTGCGTCTCGCTGTTGACGTAGGTGGCCGGCCGTGCGGCCTCCTCCGGGCGCCGTGTCGGGTCGGGCCCGGTGCGCAGGATCGTCATCTCGGGTCCCGGCCAGTCGTCGCCTTCCGGCGTGGGGATACGGTGCGGCGGGCTCTTGGTGTCGTTCCGGCCGTGGGTCAGCCAGTCATGCACCATGAACTGCAGCCAGGCCGGCACCAGCATGTTCAAGGTGGTGGCCGGCACGAAGCTTTGGCGTGCCATCAGGCGCGAGCTCACGAGCCGCACATTGGGCTCGTAAAGGCCGGGCGGCTGCTCGCCGAAGGTCATGGGCAAGGGCGCGTTGCGGCCGAACCGCGTGCCGGCCATGCCCATGCTGGGTTGGCTCAGATCGTTGTAGCTGCCGTCCGGCGTGCGGAAATGGCGGACGTCGAAGCCCGCGGGCGGCGCCACCTCGGGGCGCTTCGTCTCGGTATCGTAGAGATTGTGCAGGCGTAGATTGGTCCGCAGCCCGATCAGGTTGAGGACGGCGATCGGCGCCGGCAGCCGATACCAGGGAACCCGGAGGTTGATCCGATGCGACACGGAGCCCAGGAGGCGCTCGTACCAGCTGATTGCCATGCCCTGTCCTCTTTTCCCGCTAGGGGCGGCCTGCGATCAGGCCGTCATTGTTGTCGGCGTTGGCTCACTTCACATGCTCTGGGTCGATTTGGATGTGATGTTACGCACACCGAAGGTAGAATTATAACACCTATTTCGATGCGCCCGGCAAGTGGGCAGGAGGCGTTTCGGCATGTCACGCCTCGGGCGCGATGGGAGCGGGCAGCTCCGGCGGGCCAGCGGGGGCGTTGCCGCCGGGTATGGGCGTCGGTATTTGACATCCGAGCGAAGCCCGCTATAAGCACCCGCAGCACGCGGTCCTCCTCGGGTGGGCCGCTTTTGTCGTCTTGATGGCATGCTCGAGGACCGATGACCAAACGCATTTCCGCCAAGGGCAAGATCTGCCGTCGCCTGGGCGTCAATCTGTGGGGCCGCTCGAAGGATCCGCTGGCCCGGCGCAACTACGCGCCCGGCGAGCACGGCAACAAGCGCCGCAAGATGTCGGGCTACGCGCTGCAGCTCGCCGCCAAGCAGCGCCTGAAGCGCTACTATGCCAACATGACCGAGCGCCAGTTCCACAGGATGTTCGAGGAGGCCGTGCGCCTGCGCGGCGACACCGCCGAGAACCTCGTGGGCCTGCTGGAGCGCCGGCTCGACATCATCGTCTATCGGATGAACTTCGTGCCGACGGTGTTCGCGGCGCGCCAGTTCGTGAACCATGGCCACGTCAAGGTGAACGGCCAGCGGGTCAACATTCCGAGCTACCTCTGCAAGGAGGGCGATCTCATCGAGGTGACCGAGCGGGCGCGCAACATCCCGATGGTGATGGAGTGCCTGCAGCAGCCCGAGCGGGACGTGCCGGAGTACATGCAGGTCGACTTCAAGGGCATGAAGGGCCAGTTCGTCCGCACGCCCAAGATGGCCGACGTGCCCTATCCGGTTCAGATGGAGCCGAACCTCGTCATCGAGTACTACTCCCGCTGATTTTTGGGCCGGGCCCCTGTCGACAGGGGCCCGCGCGTTCTGGACATCGGCAGGAGCCGGCGTGCTAGGCTCGGTGCCATGCTGATCCATCCGATCCGACCCATCCGAGCGAGCCGGCGGTCCGTCCTACGCGGGGGCGGGCTCGTGCTCCTGGGCCTGGCGCTGCTTCCCCAGCGGCTCGTGGGCGCGGCCGAGGCCGCAGCGCCGCCAGCGCTCGACCTACGCTACAAGGTCACCGTGACGGGCGTGCAGGTCGCCAACGTCGATCTGTCGCTCAAGCCCGACGGCAGCGCCGTCGCAAGCTCGCTCACCATCCGCAACCAGGGTATCGCCGCCCTCTTCGGCGGCGAGATCGTCACCAAGATGACGACGACCAGCGCGCCCGGGCCGCGCGGCATGCTGCCGGTCGTGTTCGACGCCCTCGAGCAGAAGCCCGATCGCAAGCGCAGCATTCAGATCCGCTACGACGATGGCGGCGAGATCCAGGGGCTGGTCTATCACAACAACGGCCGCCTCAAGGACAGCGAGGTGCCGGCCAAGCTGCAGGACGGCACGATCGATCCGCTGACCGCGTTCCTCCGGCTGCGCAGCTGGCTGCCGAAGGCGGTCGCGGGCGGGGCGGACAAGAAGGTCAGGCTGCCGATCTTCGACGGCCGCAAGCGCTTCGATCTCGAGGCCACCTATCTCAGCCGCAAGAGCTACGACGGCAGCCCGGTGCTGGAGCTCAAGGTCCAGCTCTTCGCCCTCTACGGCTTCGACAGCAGCGACACCTTCATGACCTTCCCGGACGAGCCGAACCCGCGCTGGATCCGGGTTCTGGTGAGCGACGACAGCCGCCTCGTGCCGGTCTATCTCGAGACCGTCAACGGCACGCTCACCTCGGTGGTGACGCTGGTCGCGAGCTGAGAGAGCAGGAAAGAAGGCGGCGGCCGTCTCGGGCGCGCCGCCTTCCGGTCAAGCTTGCTCAGGCGGCCGCCTCGACGGCGACACCCTTCTCCTTGAGGAACGCGTCGAGCTCGCCCGCCTCGTGCATCTCGCGGATGATGTCGCAGCCGCCCACCAGCTCGCCCTTGACGTAGAGCTGCGGGAAGGTGGGCCAGCTCGAGAACTCCTTGAGGCCCTGGCGCAGATCGGGATCCTCGAGGATGTTGTAGGACTGGAACTTCACGCCGGTCTGCGAGAGCACCTGCACGACGGCGGCGGAGAAGCCGCACATCGGAAAGACGGGCGTGCCCTTCATGTAGAGCACGACGTCGTCGCCGGCGATCTGCCCCTGGATGCGCTCGAAGGTCGGATTGCTCATCGGTCGGTTCCTCGGGAAGCGTTGAAGCGAGATTGGCTCAGGCCGGGGCCGCGGTCGAGAGGGCAAGGGCGTGCAGCTCGCCCCCCATGCGCTCGCCCAGGGCCTTGTAGACGATCTGGTGCTGCTGCAGCCGGCTCTTGCCGCGGAACGCCTCGGAGACGATGACGGCGCGGTAGTGGTCGCCGTCGCCGGCCAGATCCTCGATCCGCACCTCGGCGTCGGGCAGGGCCTCGTTGATGAGCTTGCGGATCGCCTCGGCCGACATCGGCATGCGCGCTTGGTCCCCTCGTCCCGGCCCTCAGGCCTGGCCAGCCATGTAGCGGGGCAGCCAGGATGCCTGCCGCTCCGCCAGCGTCTCCACCGATATGGGGGCCTCGCCCGTAACGATCAACGCATCGCCGCCAGTCGTGCCGACCTCGCGGGCGATGACCCCGGCCTCGGCCGCCTGCGCCAGGATCCTGCGGCGGTCGTCGCCGCGCACGGCCAGGAGATAGCGGCCCTGCTCCTCGCCGAAGAGCCAGCCCATGGCGCTGGGCACGTCGCGCGGCACGTTGAGCTTGGCGCCCATGCGCGAGGCGATGCACATCTCGGCTGCCGCCACCGCCAGCCCGCCGTCCGAGAGGTCGTGGCAGGCCAGGGTGCGGCCCTCGCCGGCGAGCTTCAGCACGAAGTCGCCGTGACGCCGCTCGCTCTCGAGGTCGACCGGCGGCGGCGCCCCGTCCTCGCGGCCCAGCACCTCGCGCAGATAGAGCGACGCGCCGAGCCAGCCGGCGCTCTCGCCGACGAGGATGAGGCTGAGGCCGGGCTCGTCCCAGGCCATGCCCACCATCCGGCCCAGATCCTCGATCAGGCCGAGGCCGCCGATCTCGGGCGTCGGCTGGACGGGCCTGCCGTCCGTGTCGTTGTAGAGCGACACGTTGCCCGACACGACCGGGAAGTCGAGCGCCCGGCAGGCCTGGGCCATGCCCTCGATCGCCGCCACCAGCTGGCCCATGATGGCGGGCCGCTCGGGATTGCCGAAGTTGAGGCAGTTGGTGATGGCGAGCGGCCTCGCCCCCACCGCCACGATGTTGCGCCAGGCCTCGGCCACCGCCTGCTTGCCGCCCTCGAAGGGATCGGCCTCGCAATAGCGGGGCGTGCAGTCGGTGGTGAGCGCAAGGCCCCTGTTCGACCCGTGCAGGCGCACGACGGCGGCATCGCCGCCCGGCCGCTGCACCGTGTCGCCCATCACGAGATGGTCGTACTGCTCGAAGATCCAGCGCTTGCTCGCGATGTCGGGGCAGGCGAGGAGCTTCAGGAGCGCGTCCCGATGCGAGCAGGGCGGGGTCGCGACGTCGCCCAGGAGCGGCAGGCGCTTGGGCGGCGGCTCGCTCGGCCGCTCGTAGACCGGCGAGGCGCCGCTCACCGGGGCGATCGGCAGGTCGGCCGCGACCTCGCCGCCATAGCGGATCACCATGCGGCCGGTGTCGGTGACGCGGCCCACCGTCGCGAGGTCGAGGCCCCAGCGCGCGAAGACGGCGCGGGCGTCCTCCTCCTTGCCCTTCTCGAGGACCATGAGCATCCGCTCCTGGCTCTCCGAGAGCATGATCTCGTAGGCGGTCATGCCCTCCTCGCGCAGCGGGACGGCGTCGAGGTCCATCTCGATCCCGGTGCCGCCGCGCGAGGCCATCTCGAAGGAGGAGGAGGTGAGGCCGGCAGCGCCCATGTCCTGGATCGCGACGATGCAGTCCTTGCGCATCAGCTCGAGGCAGGCCTCGATCAAGAGCTTCTCGGTGAAGGGATCGCCCACCTGGACGGTGGGGCGCCTGGCCTCCTTCTCGTCGCTGAAGGCGGCCGAGGCCATCGTGGCGCCGTGGATGCCGTCGCGGCCGGTCTTGGCCCCCACATAGACGACGGGATTCCCGATGCCGGCGGCGCTGGCGTAGAAGACCTTGTCCGCCTCGGCCACGCCGACGCACATCGCGTTGACGAGAATGTTGCCGTTGTAGCTCTTGTGGAAGGTGGTCTCGCCGCCGACGGTTGGCACGCCCACGCAATTGCCGTAGCCGCCGATGCCGGCGACCACACCGGCCACGAGGTGGCGCGTCTTCGGGTGGCCGGGCTCGCCGAAGCGCAGCGCGTCCAGGATGGCCACGGGCCTCGCACCCATCGTGAAGACGTCGCGCAGGATGCCGCCCACGCCGGTGGCCGCCCCCTGATAGGGCTCGATGAAGCTCGGGTGGTTGTGGCTCTCCATCTTGAAGACCGCGACGAGGCCTTCGCCGATGTCGACGACGCCCGCGTTCTCGCCGGGGCCGCAGACGACCCAGGGCGCCTCGGTCGGCAGCTTCCTCAAGTGGGCGCGCGACGATTTGTAGGAGCAGTGCTCGCTCCACATGACCGAGAAGATGCCGAGCTCGACGAGGTTGGGCTCGCGCCCCAGGATCTCCAGGATCCGCGCGTACTCGTCCTCCTTGAGACCGTGCTCGGCCACCAGCTCCGGCGTGATGCTGCTCCGCTCCATCAGCCGAGCGCCTTGGCGAGCGCGTCGAAGAGGCCCTGGCCGTCCACCGAGCCGTGCAGCGGGTCGGTCGCGTCCTCGGGATGCGGCATCAGGCCCAGCACGTTGCGCTCCCTCGACAGCACGCCGGCGATGCGGCCGGTCGAGCCGTTGACGTCCTCGCGGTAGCGGAAGGCTACGCGGTCCTCGTCCTCGAGGCGGGCCAGCTCGTCCGCGCTCACGACATAGTTGCCGTCATGATGGGCCACGGGCACGCGCAGCATCTGCCCCGTCTCATAGAGGTGGGTGAAGTGGCAGGCCCTGGTCGCGACCTCGAGCTCGACCGTGCGGCAGATGAAGGCGAGACCACGGTTGCGGATGAGCGCACCCGGAAGGAGGCCCGCCTCGGTCAGGACCTGAAAGCCGTTGCAGATGCCCAGCACCGCCGTGCCGCGCCCGGCGAGCCGCGCCACCTCCGCCATCACCGGGCTGCGGGCGGCGATGGCGCCGCAGCGCAGATAGTCGCCATAGGCAAAGCCGCCGGGCAGCGCCACGAGGTCGAGCGCCGGCAGGCTCGTCTCCTGATGCCAGACACGCAGCGGCGCCTTGCCGGTCGCCCGCAGCAGGGCCGCCTCGAGATCGAGCTCGCGGTTGGAGCCCGGAAAGCTGATGATCGCTGCACGCAAGCTAGGAGCGCTCCTGACTGGGGACGGGCTCGGGCCAGAAGGCTCGGTCCTCCACCTCCTCGAGCGTGAACGGATTATCCTTGGGAAAGGTCTCGAGCGGCAGGTCGCTGTCGTCGGCTGCCAGCTCGCGAGCGCCTTCATAGGCCCGCCCAAGCTCGGCCTGACGCTTCGGCTTCACGCCGGGGTTGCGCCAGACGAGATCGGCGATGTGACGACGCTGCGTGTTGATGGTGCCGCGCCAGCTGCTGCTACGTGCCTCCGGCTGGTACCGCCACTTGAGGAGATGGGCCACGAGGATCGTGTAGCGTGAGTAGAGCTCACGCAACAGCGAGATGCCCATATCCTCGACCTCCTCGGCGAGATGCTCCCAATCGGCATCGCCGGGGGCGTTGAGGCGCAGCTCGGCGGCGCGGCGCAGGACGGCCGCCTGCTCCTGCGTCCAGCTGTAGAAGTCCTCCTCGTAGAGCGTGCTCATGAGCGGGCTCCGCGAGCTAGTCGAGATGGATGCGATAGCTCTCGATCACCGGGTTGGCGAGCAGCTTCTCGCACATCGCGCGCGCCTTGGCCTCGGCGGTGGCGGCATCGGCCGCGTCGAGATCGAGCTCGATCACCTTGGTCCGCCGCACCCCCTTCACCCCGTCGAAGCCCAGACCCTTGAGCGAGCGCTCGATCGCCACCGCCTCCGGATCGAGCACGCCCGGCCGGAAGCCGATCTCGACCCTGGCCTTCACTGCAGCGTCTCCGGCCCCTTGAGGTCGCGCGGCCCCGCCTCGGGCAGGATGCCGAGCCGCCGCGCGATCTCCGCATAGCCCTCCTGGACGTTGCCGAGGTCGCGGCGGAAGCGGTCCTTGTCGAGCTTCTCGTTGGTCCGGGAGTCCCAAAGGCGGCAATTGTCGGGGCTGATCTCGTCGGCCAGCACGATGCGCATGTCCTCCTCCTCCCAGAGGCGGCCATACTCGAGCTTGAGGTCGACGAGCTTGAGCCCGACGCCGATGAAGAGCCCGGTGAGGAAATCGTTGATGCGGAGCGTGAGGTTCAAGATCTCGTCGAGCTCCTGGTAGCTCGCCCAGCCGAAGGCCGTGACGTGCTCCTCGCTCACCATCGGATCGTTCAGCTCGTCGGACTTGTAATAGTACTCGACGATCGAGCGGGGCAGGGCCGCCCCTTCCTCCATGCCGAAGCGCTGGGCCAGGGAGCCGGCGGCGACGTTTCTTACCACCACCTCGATCGGGATGATCTCGACCTCGCGGATCAGCTGCTCGCGCATGTTGAGCCGGCGGACGAAATGCGTGGGCACCCCCACCTCGCCCAGCCGCATCATGAGGTACTCGGAGATGCGGTTGTTCAGCACCCCTTTGCCGGTGATGATGCCATGCTTCTTGTTGTTGAAAGCGGTGGCGTCATCCTTGAAGTACTGGATCAGGGTGCCGGGCTCGGGGCCTTCGAAAAGGACCTTCGCCTTGCCCTCGTAGACCTGCCTGCGCCGGGCCATTTGCCACCACCGAGCCGGATGCTGGGACACGAAAATCGGCGCCCTCGACGAGCGCCGATCCTGCCCGATCTCGTCCGGGCGGGCTTCTTATAGAC
>CAVTJL010000006.1:0-254377 GCA_963735065.1 uncultured Alphaproteobacteria bacterium
GTGGGACGTGCTCGTGGGCTGAGGAATATCCGCGGCACCGTCTGTCGAGTTATGAGGATTCCGAAAACGCAGTGATCTGGATCACTGCGACGTCAGGAAAAGCTGCGCAGAGGTATGCACCTGCCTTCCAGATGCACGCCTTGGCCCGGAGACGGTCAAGGCGACAGTCGAGCGCATCGGGGCACATCGAGTACCCCGAGTCGCCCGGCGGCATGAACGCAGGTACGCAATGTCATGAAGCTCAAGCGTATTGAGATCCGAAACTTCCGGCTCTTACGCCGCATCGTGCTCAATTTAGCAGAAGACGCAATCACCACTGTCTTAGTCGGGCCAAATAATAGCGGCAAGACTTCTATAGTTAGTGCGCTCCAACTCTTCTCACAACGTGGAAGCGAGGAGCGGAGACGGCTCCGGATCCACGATTTCACGCAGGCTCGGAGGTTCGCTTTCGGGCTAGCGGAGAAGCGTATAGCAAAAGCTAAAAGCGATGACGAGCGGGTCGCTATCTTAAGGCGTTACATGCCAGTTATGCGCATCGACCTCACATTCGAATACACAGATGCGCCTGATGATCTAAATCTTGCCAGCGCTTTGCTGATGGATCTATCGCCCAAATCCAATCTAGTAACGCTTCGTGTCAAATTCGCAGTCGTTGATGGTTTAAAACTTTGGCATGCCTTCCGGGATAGAAACAAACCAGCACAGACAGCTTTGGTCGACGTGTTGGGGAGCGACATTCATGCTTACTACGGATTCACGTACTATAAGGTCTCCCCTGACCGCCGTAGTATCGAGGCCTTGGACGATGGTTCGATCGTACCGCAGCTTCTCAGGGTCGACACAATTCCCGCCCAGCGACATATGGACGATGATGAGACGGGAAAGGCGGCAAGATTGTCAACCTTACTCCACGATCATTACGTAACATATGTGCGCGAGAAGGATAAAGAGAAATACGAAGCCGTCGAGGAAGCTGTGTTAAACAGCTCAAAGGAACTTACGGAATTATATCAGAAAGCATTCAGCAGATTACTAAAGAGACTTAGGGATTTTGGATATCCTCAAGGAAATCTTCGGCCAGACCTACAGATAAGAGCCGAGATGACATCTTCATCCATATATAATGACAATACTAAAATATATTACGATACGGGAATGGAGGTAGCTGGCGGAGCAGGTGATAGCCAAAGTTTGCTTCCGGAACGCTATAACGGTTTGGGTTATAAAAACCTCATCTATATCGTCCTTCACCTTGAGACGTTTAGAGCCGCCATCGAGGCAGACCCTGAGCATCGCCCGGGCGTTCACGTTATCGGCATAGAGGAGCCGGAGGCGCACCTCCATCCCCAGATGCAGGCCGTATTTATCAAGGAGGTCTCAAGGGCGTTGCAAGAGGGGGAGGGGCCGATGGCGCAGGTCGTCCTTTCCACGCATTCGCCGCATCTGGTTGCCGACTGCGGCTTCAGCCCCGTACGGTACCTGAGGAGACGGGGCGCGGAGGCGGTGCTGAAGGATCTCTCTCAACTCCAGCCGCTTCGAGGTGGCGATGCCTCGGAGTCGGCGGCGGCTCTCGCCTTCCTGAGGCGGTATGTGAAGCTAACTCATTGCGACCTGCTGTTCGCTGATAAGGCTGTCGTGGTCGAGGGGCAGGTAGAGAAGCTCCTGCTGCCAGCCATGATTGAAGCGATCGCGAAGATGACGGGTTTCGAGGGGTTCTCTAGCCAGTATATCTCCGTTCTTGAGGTGGGAGGCGCCTACGCTCACAAGATAGATCCCTTCCTGAGGTTCATCGGCATACCTACACTTGTCATTGCGGACATTGACTCCGCGACCGAGGAGAGGAGGCAGTGCCCCGTTTATGAAGGGAAGATAACGACAAATCAGGTGCTTCGTTATTGGATGCCAAATAAGAACACGATAGAAGAGCTTCTAGCGGCGGCGGATAGCGAGAAGGTGACTGGCGATATTAGGATAGCCTACCAAATACCTGAGGCGGGCCGGTGCGGGCGTTCTTTTGAGGAGGCCTTCGTCTATGCCAACGTGCTGTGGCTTCGAGACAATGCGAGCGCATTTAGCGGCTCCAATCAGGCGGAGCTGACGCGTAGGGACGACCTAGTTTCTGCTGCTTACGGCTTTGGCCTAAAGGTGAGCAAGGTGGACTTTGCGCTGGACCTTATGACGACCGAGGGATGGCGGCCGCCTGCATACATCGAAGAGGGACTGAAGTGGCTAGCCGCGAGGGAGCGGAGTGGCCGATGACGGCCGACGAGGAGATCGCGGAGGCCATACGCAGCGGTCAGAGCTTTCTTGTCGACGCTGGGGCCGGCTCGGGGAAGACGTCGTCCTTGGTCAAGGCGCTCACGGGGCTTCGCTCCTCGCGCCGCCTTACACTCTTGGGTAGGCGGCAGCGGGTCGCGTGTATCACCTATACGAACGTAGCTAAGGATGAGATCCTCGAGCGGCTGGAACACGATGCCATTTTCCACGTATCGACAATTCATGACTTTCTTTGGGGTATTATAAAACCATTTCAGGGGGAGCTGAAGGCGGCGCTCGTCGAATACAATGAGGAGCTACCGACGACGAGTAGAAGAAAGCGAGATTCTGTTGAACTCAGGATGGCCCTCGGTGAGGTGGGGCGGGTTATTTACACGGATCGTGGATCGAATTTCCTAGAGGGTCGTATCTATCATGATGATCTCATCGGCATAGCGGGAGCCATGTTCCGGCTAAATCCTCTGCTCTCCGCTCTCGTGGGTGCGAGGTTTCCGCTCATTTTGGTCGATGAGTATCAGGACACCTCCCCGCTCGTAGTCGAGATCCTTCTTGATCGAGTGCGGAAGTCGGCGCCGCACGTCGTAGTTGGCTTCTTCGGCGACAAAGCTCAGGCGATCTATGAGAAGGTGGTTGGGGCGATCGGGGAGCCGTACGCTAGCGAGCTCCGGCGGATTCCCAAAGGCGAGAACTATCGTTGCGCGGTCGCGGTGATTGAGGTTCTCAACCGGCTTCGGACCGACATTCGGCAGTTTCCCGCCGGTGACAACGTCCAGGGCGCAGCCATATACGTCGGCCTGAGCGACCGAAGCGATGACGGCGTTGAGAAAGGTTACAAGATTGCCTGCGGGCACTTGGCAGACCCGACACCCTTCGAGCGCGTGAAGGTTCTGTATCTGACGCATCGTCTCATCGCGCGGAAAGCTGGCTACGCCGACCTTTTTGACGCGTACCGCGAGTATGGCGGGCATACGCTTGAGGAGTTTGAGAAAGGCGAGGATCCGGTCGCGCGCTTTCTAGCGTACGAGGTGGACGCCCTGGCGCGTGCTTGGGCTGATGGAGACGGGGAAGGGCGCTTACGATACTTCGCAGGAATGGGTTTATGCTGCAGAGCGCTTCGCAGAAGCGGGTGGTGAGCGCCGCGCTGGACAACCTGGTCACTCGTGTAAGTGGGGGTGCGACCATCGCTGAGGCTGTCAGGTACGTGGAGCAGACGGGCCTCATGAAGTTGATTGATCCGGTGGTCCAAGGACTGGAGCTAACGGCGCGCGCCGAGGCGGATGTCCAAGA
The DNA here is from genome assembly GCA_963735065.1 of uncultured Alphaproteobacteria bacterium. GTDB lineage: Bacteria > Pseudomonadota > Alphaproteobacteria > Geminicoccales > Geminicoccaceae > CAVTJL01. The sequence continues at coordinate 3,565 of CAVTJL010000006.1, forward strand.
GGACGAGAGGCGCCGATGGCGGCTGTTTCATGCTCTATCGCGAATTGAGCTTCGCAAAGTTCGCCTGTACCATGAAGTTCTCGAGCAGAATATGCCATATGTGACGAAGCATGGTGTCAAGGGCGCAGAATTCGACTCCGTCGTAGTCGTACTGGACGATAAGGGGGCCGGGTGGAACAACTACTCATTCGGTGGACTGCTTGGAGGCTCGGATCCGAAGCCTGAACGTCGTCGACGGACGGCTAATCTGTTCTACGTCTGTTGCTCGCGGGCCCGAAGGAATCTCATTGTGGTCGATTTTGGCTACGATGACGCTCGCAAAGCTTCCGTGGAGGCCCTGTTCGGGCCGAGCAGCGTGCTTGTGGTGTAGGAGAGGGCTGGGGAGCTACGAGTTACGGCCTCAGTGCGCTAGTTTGACGGTGTTCCCGCAGTGGGAGGTCCGAGGGATTGGAGCGTAAGGAGCGTGGGGTCAGGCACGCTGCGTGCACGGCTCCGCCGGCAGGGCACCTCGAGAAGAAGCCCGTCGGGCGAAAGCCGCTCGGACCCTGAGGCCGGCCGGCTTCAGCGCCGGCGCTTTTTCGTCGTCGTTTTCGTCTTCGGCGTGAAGGCGGCGAGCCAGGCGCCGGTCCAGAAGCGGGTGGCGTTCCGGGTCAGGCTCGCGCGCTGGCGGCCGAGCTCGGCGCTGCCGGTGGCCCGGGCCTTGCCCGCCACCGCGTTGGCGCCGCTCAGCCACAGGCTCAAGAAGGGGTTCTTCTTCGTCCAGGGATTGGCCATGGGCGCTCCTGAAGGCGCGTGCCGGGACCGCCCCGGCGCGCCGCATCAGCACAGCCAACGGCCGGAGCCCCTCGCGGCTCCCTCGCCGCATGGCCACGCCCCTGCGGCGAGTGACAAAAGAAAAGAATCAACTTCCGATTGACAACGGGCTCTCATTCCTATATCGAGCCCACATGCCTTCCGTTTACCCCTCGCGTTCCCCTGCCTCGATGCCCGCGGCCCGCACCGTGCGGCTGGCCCGCAGGCTTGCCGGCGGCATGACGCCGGCCGAGGTCGCGAGGCACGAGGGGACGAGCGAGGACGAAATTTTGTCACTTCTCGAGGACGAGAGGTTCGCCGACCTGGTGGACTATCACCGCGAGGAGCGGGAGCTGCCGGAGGACGAGCGCGAGCGGCTGTTGATCGCCTCCGCGCTGGCCGGGCTCCAGTACCTGGCCGACATGGGCGACACCAAGGCGCTGTTGTTCCTCACCTATGAGGGCAATCGCGGCCGGCATCCGGAGAACCGCCTGCGCCGGCTGACGCTGCCGCGCCCGGCCGACCTCCCGCCCCGTTTCCGTTTTTTTGAGACTTTTGAGCCTTTGTCGGTTGCGCCGACGGGTGCCGATGCCGCCGCGTCCGCGCCCGTCGTCGCGAGCGTCCCTTCGGACCTGGCCGCCGCCGCCCTGGACACCCCGGAGCGCGCCGCCTGGGTCCGCCGCTGGATGGAGAGCCGCCTGGCCACGCTGGGAGAGAGCGGGGCCGGGGCGGACGAGCCGAGGAGAGAGTGACAGAGAAAAAAGAAGCCTGAGCCCCCGGCGAGCAAAGAGCGAACGAGCGGACGGGCCGGCGCCGCCCTTTGGCGAGAGGGCGGCGCGGCACGGCCCGGCACTACGCCGTCACCCTCGGCCCTGACCGGGGGTCAGGTGGTGCGTCCTGACGCGACTCCCTTCCCGTCGCGGCGCTGCAGCATGATCCTCCGGTCAAGCGCCCGAGGATGACAGAAGAGAGCGTGCCGACGCCGCCCCTTTGGCGAGGGGGCGCGCCGCCATGCCAACGTTGTCACCACCCGGCTGAGCCTGCCCTCGGGCGGCCTGCGGCCGACCCGGGGGACCGGGTGGTCAGGTGGCGCGCCCGTTTCCCCGCCCTGCGGGCGCCCCTCGGGTGGCAAAAACCCCTTCAAGCGCCTGAGGCTCTTGCGGCCCGGGCGGGGCGTTCCTATGCTCCCGGCCCAAGGGAACAGAAAAACGCCGTCGGCCGTCGCTTTGAGCGTGTGCCTGGCGCCAGGGAAGGGGAGGCATCGCTCATGACGGTCGTGGGATTCGTCGGCCTGGGCACCATCGGCCAGCCCATGGCCACCAACATCGTCAAGAAGGGCTTTCCGCTCGTCGTCTTCGACCTCGACCAGAGGAAGGTGGCGGAGCTGGTGGCGCAGGGGGCCGAGGGCAGGGGCACGGCGGCCGAGGTGGCGGCGGCGGCCGATGTCGTCATCACCATGGTCCCGGACGCGCCGGACGTCTTGAAGGCAGCGCTCGGCCCGGGCGGCGTGGTCGAGGGCCTCAAGCCCGGCTCCGTCTATATCGACATGAGCACGGTCGACCCCGGCACCACCCGCAAGATCGGCGCCGAGGTGGCAAAAAAGGGCGCGAAGATGGTGGACGCGCCCGTGGCCCGCACGGTCGACAATGCCTGGGCCGGCACGCTCTCGATCATGACGGGCGGCGATCCCGCCGACATCGAGGCCGTGATGCCGGTGCTGCGCTGCATGGGCGACACCTTCACCCACTGCGGGGCGCTGGGCAACGCGCACGCCATGAAGCTGGTCAACAACTACATCTCGGCCGGCATCATGGCGCTGCACTGCGAGGCGCTGACCTTCGGCGTCAAGGCGGGCCTCAAGCTCGAGGACATCCAAAAGCTCGTCATGAGCACCTTCGCCGGCAGCCGCCAGCTGGGCGAGTTCCTGCCCAGCAAGCCCTTGAAGGGCGACTTCGCCCCCGGCTTCTTCACCCGCCTCTCGATGAAGGACCAGCGCCTGGCGCTGGGCCTCGCCAAGGACATGGGGGTCGACGCGCCGGTCGGCCGCGGCGTCTTCGAGGCCCTGCGCGAGACCTGCGACGCGGGCTACGCCACCGACGACTTCACCAGCATCCTCCGGGTCCGCGAGCAGCAGGCCGGCATCGAGGTCCGCCTGGCACCCGAGAAACCGGAGGGCCAGGGCCCCGGCCAATGAGCGCCCCCGGCGAGCTCGCCGGCAAGGTGGCGCTGGTCACCGGCGGTGCTACCGGCATCGGCCTGGCCACCGTGGCGCTCCTGGCCGAGCAGGGTGCATCGGTCGTGCTGTGCGCCCGCACCGCCACCACCGTCGAGGCCACCGTCGAGCACCTGCGCGCCAAGGGCCTCGAGGTCGACGGCAGGCCCGCCGACGTCGCCTCGGGCGAGGCGATGGCGGGCCTCGTGGCCTTCACGGTGGAGCGCTTCGGCGGCCTCGACATCCTGGTCAACAATGCGGGCGTGGGCACCTTCGGCAGCGTCGTCGCCACCAGCGAGGAGGACTGGCGGGCGGCCATGGGCATCAACCTCGACGGCGTGTTCCACGCCAGCAAGCACGCCATCCCGCGCATGCGCGAGCGCGGCGGCGGGGCCATCGTCAACATCGCCTCGGTCCACTCCTTCGCCACGCTGGGCGAGCGCATCGCCTACGTGACGAGCAAGACGGCGCTGCTCGGCATGACCCGCGGCATGGCCCTCAACCACGCGGCCGAGGGCATCCGGGTCAACGTGGTCTGCCCCGGCCCCATCGACACGCCGATGCTGCGCCGCTCCTGGGAGACCATGTTCCCCGACGCCGACGGCGCCGCCGTGCTGGCCGAGCAGGGCAAGAAGCTGCCGCTCGGGCGCCTGGGCCGGCCCGAGGACATCGCCGAGGCGGTGGCCTTCCTCGTCGGCCCGCGCAGCGCCTGGATCACCGGCATCGACATCAAGGTCGACGGCGGCCTTCTCGCCATGCTGGCGCTGACGCCGCCCACCGCGCCCCCCGGCAGCTGAGGCGCGAGGTGCGGCTCCCGTGAACGCCACCCTCAAGCGCCACCCCTTCTTCATCCTCACCCTGTTCGCCCCCGCGACCCTGCTCGTCGGCATCTTCATCCTCTGGCCGGTCGTCAACGGTGTGCGCCTCTCCTTCACCGACGCGACGCCGCTACGCCCGACGCTCGCCTATGTCGGCCTCGGCAACTTCACCTTTCTCTTCGGCGATCCCGAGTTCTGGACGGTTCTCGGCAACACGCTCTACATCGTGGGCACCGCCACCGTGGTCGCCACCGTCTGCGGCTATGGGCTCGCAGTCCTCTTGAACTCCGGCCTGCGCTTCGCCGGCTTCTTCCGCGCCGCGATCTTCCAGGTCTGGGTCGTGCCCTGGATCGTGATCGCCATCCTCTGGGGCTGGCTGTTCAGCCAGGACTACGGTCTCGTCAACTACCTCCTGCTCCAGCTGGGCGTGACCACGGTCAACCTCAAATGGCTGTTCGAGCCGACGGCGGCGCAGTGGGCGGTGATCACGGGCTACGCCTGGCGCGCCATCCCCTTCATCATGGTGATCTGCCTCGCTGCCTTGCAGGGCGTGCCGCGCGATCTGGTCGAGCAGGCGGCGATCGACGGTGCCGGCTTCGTCGCGCGCCAGCGCTATGTCGTCCTGCCCCTGCTGCGCAACATCATCCTGGTCGCGGCCCTGCTCCAGGCCGTGCGCTTCTTCCAGGAAATGACGATGGTCTTCGTCCTGACCCAGGGCGGGCCGGTCAACGCCACCATGGTTCTGTCGCTCTACACCTACAAGACCGCGTTCGAGGACTGGGACTTTGGGCTCGCCTCGGCGGTTGGGACGGTCTGGCTCGTCCTCCTGCTGGTCGTGGCGCTCTTTTATGTCCGCTTCGCCCTCGACCGCTCACTTGCCGGCGGGAAGGACTGAGATGAGCGCCACATTCCTCGACCGGCCGTCAGCCCAGGCGCGCAGCGATCGCTCCTACCGGATGGGGCGCTGGATGGTGGACGGCGTCCTCTATCTCCTCGTCCTGGCAGCGCTGGTGATCCTGCTTCTGCCGATCGCCTGGATGCTTTCCACCTCCTTCAAGCCGCTGGCCGATGTCTTCAAATATCCGCCGCGCTGGATTCCCGCCCATCCGACACTCGCCAACTACATCTCGGAGATGAACCCGACTCTCGGTACCTACTTCTTGAACAGCCTCATTATCGGTCTCTGCTCGGCCGTGCTCGCGACACTGACCGGGGCGCTCGCCGCCTACGGGCTCGCCCGCCTGCGCTTCCGCGCCAACACGACGATCCTGATGCTGTTCATGGCGTCGCTCGCCTTCCCGATCCCGCTCCTCATGATCTCGATGTACATCCTCTTCGTGAAGCTCCACCTGCTCAACACCTACGCGGCGCTCGTCATCGGCCACACGGTGGTGACCCTGCCAGTGGCGGTGTGGCTGCTGAAGAGCTTCTTCGACCAGCTGCCGCATGAGATCGAGGAGGCGGCCTATGTCGACGGTGCCAGCCCTGCCTACACCTTCTTCCGGATCGTGATGCCGATGGCGAAGCCGGCGCTCACAGCGTCCGCCATCTTCGTCTTCGTTACCTCCTGGAACGAGCTCCTGTTCGGGCTGACCTTCACCTCCTCGAACGACATGCGCCCCCTGCCGGCCGGCATCAGCATGTCCTTCCTCACCGAGTTCGAGGGCCAGTGGGGCGAGATGATGGCGCTCGCGATCATCGTCTCGATCCCGATCTTTCTTCTTTTCCTCTTCTTCCAGCGTGCGTTCATGCAGGGAGTAACGGCGGGCGCGGTCAAAGGCTGACGGCGGACGCGTGCCGGGCATGCCCGGCTACGACAAGCGAATGCCGGGCGACACCGGCTGCAACAAGAAGGAGGCATTCCGATGCGGTTGAGCAGACGCGAGGCGATGTTGGCGGCGCTGGCCAGCGGCCTGATCGCGGGGCCGGAGGCCCACGCCGAGACGACCCAGCTGAGCTACGCCGGCTGGCTCAACCTCTATGGCGCCTATGTCGAGACGGTGAAGTTCCTGAAGACCGACTTCGAGAAGAAGCACCCGGGCGTGGAGTGGGTCAGGAACGACGTGCCCTTCGACCAGGCGCTGAAGCAGGCAACGGTCGCCACGCTTGCCGGCAATGCTGCCGACAACATCCACCTCATCGCCGGTTGGATACCGGCCCTCTATGAGATCGGCGGGCTCGAGCCGCTCAACGACTATTTCACCGCGGAGGAGTGGGCCGACATTCCAAAGGCCTCGCTGGACGCGGTGACTTTCGACGGCAAGATCATGGCGATGCCCTGGGTGCCGGGCCCCATTCTGCTCTTCTACAACCGGAAGCTGATGGAGGAGGCGGGCCTCGATCCGGCAAAGCCGCCTCAGACCTGGCCCGAGCTGATGGAGCAGGCCAAGAAGATCGCCGGCCTGCCGGCACGCGACGGTGCTCCGGTCTACGGCATCGCGCTCCGCACCCAGCGCAACCCGAACTCGGCGCAGTGGACGATCCCGATCATCTACGGCATGGGCGGCGACGTGGTCGACGCCGAGGGCAAGGTGACCTTCAACACCGAGCCGACGCAGCAGGCCTTCACCTGGGTCCGCGATCTCGTGAAGTCGGGTGCTGCCCCGGCGGGCTTCTCGATCGACGAGACGCGCAACACCATGGCCGCCGGTCGTGCCGGCTTCATCTTCGAGGGACCGTGGGGCCGCGGGCTCTTCAGGAACCTGTCGGGCGGCAAGGCCACGACCGCCCAGGACGGCGACATCTGGGTGGCCCCGATGCCGGCCGATCCCAACGGCAAGCGGCGCACCATCGGCAATCCCCACGAGATCACCATCTCCAAGGGCTCGAAGCACAAGAAGCTCGCGGCCGACTTCATCCGCTACGTCATCTTCGACCCCGAGTTCACCGACATGTACTTCAAGGCCTCGGGCCAGCTCTCGACCTCGGACATGAAGCTCCTCACCAGTGGCAACATGGGTGCCGATGCCTATACCCAGCTCTTCGTGCAGCAGCTCGCCAACACCATCGACAATCCGTTCAAGAGCCCGAAGTTCTACGCGGTGATGGATGATGTCGTGACCGCCCTGCAGGCGATCATCCAGGGCGGCGATGTGGCGAGCCAGCTGGCCAATGCCGATCGCAGGATCACCCGCACCATGTCGCGCTGAGCGGCGAGCCCGCGGCCGGCCCGTCATCGGCCGCGGGCGTCACGCGCTTGCCCGTGGGACGAGGGTGAAGCCAACATCGACGACGGCCGGATCGACGGTCTCGCCTGCCAGCCGTCGCACCATCAGCTCGCCCGCGATGCGGCCCATCTGTCGGCGTGGGATCCGCACCGTGGTCAGCGCGGGGTGCAGCTCGGCGGCGATGGGCAGGTCGTCGAACCCCGCAATCGCGACCCGGCCGGGGATCTGCCAGCCCTGGCGGGCGCACTCCAGAAGCGCTCCCACCGCGATGACGTCGGTCGAGCAGAAGACGGCCTCCACCTCGGGCGATCGCTCCATCAGCTCGCAGAGCGCTGTTGCGCCCTCGTGCGGGCCGATGCGGGTCTCGACCATGAGGCGCTCGTCGAGGAGCCCGGCCTCGGCCAGCGTCTCACGGACGCCGGCCAGGCGATCCCTCAAGCGGTCATTGTCGCCGATCGTCGAGTAGAGATAGGCGATCCGGCGGTAGCCGCGCTCGATCAGATAACGCGTCATCGTGGCGGCGGCCCGGCGGCCGGAATAGCCCACGACCATGTCGATCGGGCTTTCCGTCAGGTTCGCCACCTCGACGACGGGCACGCGCGCGGCCTCGAGCATGCGACGCGTCGCATCGGTGTGGGCGATGCCTGTGAGATAAAGGGCCTCCGCCTGGCGGGCGAGGAAGGCCTGGACCAGCTCCTCCTCCTGGTCCAGCGAGAAGTCGGTGCAGCCGAGAAGGAGATGGTATCCGGCCGCACGCACGACCTCGGTCATGGCCTGGACGATCTCGGCGTGGAGGGAGTTGTCGATCGTGGGGATGAGTGCCGCCACGATCCCCGTGCGCGTGGCGGCGAGCGAGCGTGCGGTGAGGTTGGGGACGTAGCCCAGCTCGCGGATGGCGGCCACGACGCGGCTTCGCGTGGCCTCGGCCACCGTCGCCGGCTCGTGCAGCACCCGCGAGACCGTGACGGGCGAGACGCCGGCGAACGCGGCGACCTCGGCCATGCGCACCCTTCTGGTCCGCTGGGGAGCCCTGGCTGTCATCGCCTTTGGGATGCTCCTGACCCCGCTTTCCACTCTTGTCGCTTAGCTATGCAGGGACTATTCTCGAAATGGAAGCGCTTCCATACAGCAAGCCAAGGGCGAGGCGCAGCCCAAGCAATCAGGGACGGCATGGCATCGATCGGCCAAAAGGGCAGCACGGCGGTGCGCAGCCCCCGCCTGGGGGGAGGCTTCATCTATCTGCGCTCCATCGCGGCGTTGCTGCTCGTCTGGTACTTGGTATCTCTGCAGGTCGGCAACCATGTGATCCTGCCGACGCCGTTCTCCGTGGCCCAGCAGCTCCTTGCGCTTCTGCGCAACGGCGAGATCGCGCAGAACGCCTGGATCAGCTTGTGGCGGCTCGTCGTGAGCTACCTGATCGCCGGTGTGTTGGGCATCGGGCTTGGGCTCGTGATGGGCCTGAGCAAGCTCCTGGACGAGCTGATCGACCCCGTCGTCGAGCTGCTTCGCCCCATCTCCGGCATCGCCTGGATACCGCTCGCGCTCTTCATTTTCGGCGTGGGCGACACCTTGCCGATCTTCATCATGGCCTACGTCGCCGTTTTTCCTTTTCTGCTCAACACGATCGTGGGCGTACGTTCGACCGACCCGACGCTCCTGCGCGCGGCCCGGACGATGGGCGTAGGGCAGCACGTGATCCTTCGCCACGTGGTCCTGCCCTCGGCCCTGCCACATATCCTGACCGGTGCCCGCATCGCCGGCGGCTCGGTCTGGATGGCGCTGGTGGCGGCTGAGCTCATCGGCGCGCCGAGCGGCCTCGGCTTCGCAATCGAGTGGTACCGCGAGCTTTTGATGACCCCCAAGGTCATCGCCTTCATCATCGTCATCAGCGTGCTCGGCTACCTGACAGACCGGCTGCTGCGTGCCGTGCAGCGCCGGCTCACGCCTTGGGCAACCGGCGTCGGGGACCTGCCGTGACCGCCCGGTTGCCGCTCAAGACCCTGGCCCTGCCGGCCGCGCTCATCGTGATCTGGCAGCTCTGGGGTCTCATGCTGCCGCCGCGCAGCCGGGCGCCCCTGCCGATCCATGTGATCGAGGCAGCCGTGGGCCTGCTCAAGAGCGGCGACCTGCCGATGGCGCTCGCTCAGAGCCTCGGCCGGGTGGCGCTGGGCTTCGGCGTGGCGGGCTCGCTGGCGCTGATCCTGGGCCTGCTGATGGGCTATCTGAGGAGCGTCGAGCGCAATCTCGATCCCATCGTCGAGAGCTTCCGGCCGGTGGCGCCGATAGCGCTGCTGCCGCTCGCCATCCTCTGGTTCGGCACCGGCACGCCGGCCGCCGTCTTCGTCGTCGCCTACGCCGCATTCTTCCCCATGATCGTCAACACGACGCATGGCGTGAAGCGGGTCGACCGGCGCCTCGTTCAGGCAGCCCAGACCATGGGCCTGTCGCGCCTGCGCATCGTCCAGACGGTGATCCTGCCGGCGGCGCTGCCGGCCATCTTCGTGGGTGCCAGGCTCGCCATGGGCTCGGCCTGGATGTCGATCGTCGCGGCCGAGCTTGCCGTCGGCTCCAAGGCCGGCGGCGGGGGCAGCGGTGGTATCGGCCAGATGATGTTCGTCTTCTATGCCTACAATATCGAGCTCAATAGCATCGTGGTCTGCATGATCGCCGTCGGCCTCGTGGCGCTGGTGATCGACCGCGGGCTGAGGGCGCTGCAGCGAAGGCTGATGCCATGGACATGATGGGCCAGACGGCCGGCCTGTCGCTCGAGGCCGTACGCAAGGAGTTCGTGGCACCGCGGACGGGCGACCGTGTTCTCGCGGTCCAGGACGTGAGCCTCGAGATCGAGGCCGGCGAGTTCCTGACGATTGTCGGGCCCTCGGGCTGCGGCAAGACGACGATCCTCAACATCCTGGCCGGGCTCGAGCGGGCCTCGTCCGGGCGTGCCGCGATGGGTGGGCAGACGATCGAGGGGCCGGGCGCCGAGCGCGGCATGGTCTTTCAGGACTATGCGCTCTTCCCCTGGAAGACCGTCTTCGAGAATGTCGAGTTCGGCCTCCGCTACGGCCCGCACGGCAAGGGCGTCGGAAGGGCAGAGCGCGAGCAGCGGGTCCGCCAGCTCATCGAGCTCGTGAGCCTCTCCGGCAGCGAGCGGAAATATCCGCACGAGCTTTCGGGCGGCATGCGCCAGCGCTGTGCCATCGCCCGCCTCCTCGCGAACGAGCCGGCCGTGCTCTTGATGGACGAGCCCTTCGCCGCGCTCGACGCGCAGACGCGCACCATCCTCCAGGAGGAGCTGTTGCGCATCTGGGGGCAGGAGCGCCCGGCGAGCGAGCGCAAGACCGTCGTCTTCATCACCCACGCCATCGACGAGGCGGTGTTTCTCTCGGACCGCGTCGTGGTCATGAGCAGTCATCCGGGCAGGGTCGCCCGGGTCATCCCGATCGACCTGCCGAGGCCGCGCGAGGATGCCGTGCGTGGTGTCGCGCGCTTCCAGGAGCTCACCCAGGAGATCTGGCATCTGATCCGCGACGAGGTCTATCGCGCCGCCATGGCCGACGGTGGCCACTGAGCGGAGCATTCTGATCGACTTGCACGCAGCCAACCAAGGGAGGTCCAATCAATGACCAAGCTGACGCGACGCGGCATTCTTGGCTCGATGGCCGGCACGGCGCTGGCCGGTACCGGCGTGGCCATGCCCGGCCGCAGGGCCCGGGCGGCGGACGCCAAGGAGATCACCGTCTCGGTGGGCAGGCAGCCCTGGGCCGCCGGCAACTCGCCCATCACCCAGTACATGATGGACAACGACCTCTTCGTGAAGCAGGCGGCGAAGGTGGGCTACAAGCTCACGGTCGACTACCGCGACTATCCCTCGGCGATGCCACAGGTCGAGGCCTTCGTCGGCGGCAATCTCGACCTCGGGCTGTGGGGCAACACGCCCATCATCCGCGGCATCGCGCAGCAGCAGCCCTGGAACGTGCTCAATGTGGGCGAGGGCCATCTGCGCTTCGTGCTGGCGGTGCGCCCCGACTCGGAGATCCGGAACGTCCAGGACCTGAAGGGCAAGACGGTGGGCGCGCTCCTCGGCGGCGACCCCTACAACGCCCTCTCTCAGATCCTCCTGGGCGAGCTCGGCTCCGGCGATCCGCGCGCCAACAACATCCGTATCATCAACACGCCGACCCAGGCGCAGGCGGCAGCGCTGCCGACCGGGATGGATGCCGCGATCGTCACCTATCCGGCCTTCCTCAAGGCCAACAAGGAGATCGGCACGGTCGGCGTCGTCAACTCGTTCGGCTACACGGAATCGCACTACAAGGGGCCCGCGGGCGAGGGCGCCGGCATCCTGCTGCCGTCGGTCAAGAAGTCGCCCTTCTATCCGGACGGCTTTTATCTGCATCGCTCGTTCTGGATGGTGCAGAACAAGCTCCTGACCGAGCATCCGGATCTCGTCACCGCCTTCGTCGCGTCGCAGCAGGAGGCGGTGGACGGCCTCGAGAAGATGAAGCCGGACCAGATCTCCGACCTCTCGAAGAAGTATTGGGGCCTGCCGGGCGATCTCGGTGCCAAGGTGGTCGAGGACGAGGTGCTGTTCATCCGCGGCTGGGTCTGGCCCACCGAGGGCGACGCCGGGGCGCTGCTCGCCGTCTCGAAGTTCATGGTGCAGGGCGGCCTCATCGACCAGGCGCTGACCTGGGACCAGGTCAAGGACGCCTTCAAGCCCGGAGCGCCGCTGATCAAGAAGGCCTGGGAGGAGACCGGCAAGAAGCCGCCGATGGACGTCTTCACCGCGAAGGACACCAAGGACCTGCGCGGCCTGCCGGTGTGGGACATGGACAAGTGGTCGGCACGTAGCTGACCCGATCCGATCGGGGGGCGGCGACAGCCGCCGCTCCCCTCGGTCACGGGCGAAGAATAGGGAAGCAAGGCAGATGGCGTTAGGCACGATCGGCTTCATCGGGCTCGGCACGATGGGGCGGCCGATGGCGATGAATGTGAGACGGAAGGGCTACCCGATGGTGGTCTTCGATGCCGTCGAGGCGTCGATGGCCGAGCTCGTGGCGGCCGGTGCCAAGGCCGCATCCTCCCCAGCCGAGGTGGCGGCCGCCTCCGATGTCGTGATCACGATGCTGCCCGACGCGCCGGACGTCGAGGCCGTGGCGACGGGGCCCAATGGCATCCTCGGCTCGCTGCGCTCGGGCGCCATCTACATCGACATGAGCACGATCGACCCGGTGACCACGAAGCGGGTCGGCGAGAAGATGGCGGCCAAGGGTATCCGCATGGTCGACAGCCCGGTCGGCCGGCAGCAGCAGAACGCCGTAGAGGGCACGCTTCTGCTGATGGTCGGCGGCGATGCCGAGGTCGTGGAGGAGGTGCGCCCGGTGCTGATGTGCATGGGCGAGACGCTCCACCACTGCGGCGCGCTGGGCGCCGGGCAGGCCATGAAGCTCACGAACAACTGCCTTGCCTCCAGCATCCTCGAGGCGACTGTCGAGGCGCTCGTCACCGGCAGCAAGGCCGGCCTCTCGCTCGAGCTCATGCGCACCGTCTTCGCCGGGACCATGGCCGGGAGCAACTATCTCACCGTGTCACTCCCGAAGAAGGCCCTGGCCGGTGACTTCAAGCCGGGCTTCATGGTGAAGCTGGCGCGGAAGGACGTGCGGCTCGCAACCGAGATGGCCCGCTCGCTCGGCGTGCCGACGCCCGTGGGCGAGGCGGCGCTGGGGGCTCTCGCGCGCGCCGACGAGGGCGGCCTCGGCAGCGACGACGTCTCGAGCCTCCTGAGGTCGCTCGAGCGCACGGTTGGGATCGAGGTCCGCCTGGAGCCCGGGAAGAAATGATCATGGCCGACGGCACCCTGCCCACGCGACGGCTCGGCCGCAGCGCGATCGAGCTCACCGAGCTGGGGTTCGGCGGGGCGCCGCTCGGCAGCCTCTACAAGGATCGCGGCGACGAGGTCGCCTGCGACGCGCTCGCCGCCGCCTTCGAGGCCGGCATCCGCTATGTCGACACGGCGCCGTTCTACGGTCACGGCCTGAGCGAGCATCGCGTCGGCGCCGGGCTGCGTCGCCTGCCGCGGGGGGAAATGACGCTCTCGACCAAGGTCGGCCGCCTCCTGCGCCCGGCGCGCACCGCCACCGCACCGGAAAGCATGTTCAGCGCGCCGCTGCCTTTCACCGTGTCGTTCGACTATTCCTATGACGGCGTGATGCGCTCGCTCGAGGACAGCTACCAGCGGCTCGGCCTCGACCGGATCGACATAGCCCTCATCCACGACTGCAACCCGCGCTGGCACGGCGACGCCTATCCCAGGCGCTTCGGCGAGGCCATGGAGGGCGCCTACCGGGCCCTCGACGAGCTGCGCGCGGCCGGCGTGATCCGGGCCGTGGGCGTCGGTGTGAACGATCCCGAGGTGTGCCTCGCCTTCGCCAGGGCCGGGCAGTTCGACTGCTTCATGCTGGCTGGGCGCTACACCCTTCTCGACCAGAGCGGCCTGGACGAGTTGCTGCCCCATTGCGAGCAGGAAGGGATCGGCATCCTGCTGGCGGCACCCTTCAACTCGGGCATCCTCGCCACCGGCGCCGTCGAGGGAGCGCGCTACTTCTACGAGCCGGCACCGCCCGCCATCCTCGAGCGGGTACGCCGCATCGAGGCCGTCTGCCGGCGCCACGACGTGCCGCTCGCGGCCGCGGCCATGCGCTTCCCGCTCGGCCATCCGGCCGTCACGAGCGTCGTCGTCGGCTGCAGCGACCGCGCCGAGGCGCTGGCCAACGCACGGCTCATCGCCCAGCCGATCCCGGTCGCGTTCTGGGCCGAGCTCAAGGCCGAGGGGCTGCTGCCCGAGGCTGCGCCGACGGGGTTCTGAGCCCGGGGAGGAGCCTCAGTCCGCCGCGCTCTTTCCTTTCGGGGCCCACGAGGTGGTCCGAGCGATCCGCCTCGTCTCGTCGCGCAGCGCCGCGCTCGCGACCTCGCCCGTGCGCCGCACGTGCTGCAGCATGATCTCGCCCGCCCGGGCCGGATCGCGGAGGGCCAGCGCCTGCATCAGCGTCTCGTGCTCCTCGACCGCCTCGACCCAGCGCTCGGGCGACATCAGCGCCGTGTAGCGGCTGCCGCCGGCCTTCGCCATCAGGGCGGCATGCGTCGCCTTCAGGGTCGGATTGCGCGCCGCGGCGACGAGGCCCAGGTGGATCTCCTGGTTGAGCCGGAAATAGTCGGGCCGCTGCCCACGCCGGTAGTGCTCCACCATCCGCTCGTGCAACGCCTGTAGCCGCGCAAGCTCGCGCTGAGTCATGCGCAGGCTCGCAAGCTCTACCGCATGGCGCTCGATCCCACTGATGACCTCGAACAGCTCGATGATGGCTTCGGGCGCCAGCCGGGCGACGCGGGCGCCGCGCCCAGGGAGCAGCTCGACCAGTCCCTCGGAGGCGAGCTGCTTCAGCGCCTCCCGGATCGGCGTGCGCGACACGTCGAGCATCTCGGCGAGGCGCTGCTCGTTGAGCCGGCTTCCCGCCCCGATCTCGCCCTGAGCGATCATGTCGCGGAGACGGTCGCCCACCTCGGCGTGGAGGAGGCGGCGCCGGATCGGCAGACGGCGGGGGCGCGCTTCGCCACGCGGCGGCGTCGACGATGCCGTCTCCTCGAAGGTCATCGGCACGTCCCCGCGAGGCGCAACCCACGCGACTGAGCACTTATCGAGCATGTAGAGTGGGTTATGCCTGTTCTGTATGCAGAACACATAATGCGGCTCATGGGAAAGGCTCTTCGTTGCCAGCAGCTTAGAGACTATGGCCTGTTGGCACGACGCTTGCCAGAGCCGAGCGGGAAGCACATGCTGTCGGCGATGCCCGTTGGGACGTCGCAGCAGAACGCCGCCCATGGGCGAGCCTCACGAGGTCGGGAGAGAAGCGATGCCAAGGACGAGATCCTGTCGTCGGCGCGGATGGTCGTTGGCCGCGTCGGCCGTTGCGCTGACATTGGCGCTGGGGCTGCCGGCGCTGCCTGGCACGGCCCGGGCGGCCGATGTCTCGGTCGACAGCTATACGCCGCTGCCCCCCGAGCCCGGGACCGACATCCCGACCGCGGACGTGAAGTTCGGCATGCGTCCCTACGCCGACAACACCTTCTACATCATCGCGATGAAGAAGGGCTGGTTCAAGGACGTGGGCATCACGGTCAAGCCTGAGCCCTATGGCCTCAAGGTCACCGACACCAACGTGACCGCCCTTCTGCTCAATCGCCAGCTCGACATATCGAGCGAGTTCTGTCCGCTGATGCTGCCGACCTACAAGTCGGCGAAGACGCTCAAGTGCATCGCATTCACCGACGATTTCCTGGGCAACGCGATCCTCGCCAACCCCAAGCTGAAGCTCAAGACGTTCAAGGAATATATCGCCCAGGGCATGAGCTTCGAGGACGCGATCCACGCCGCCCTCAAGCCGCTCGACGGCAAGACCCTGGTGGGTGCGCCCGAGCTCAGCGACCGGCCCTTCGAGGAGGCCGCGGCGACCTTCGCCAAGGTCAAATGGAAGCTTCAGGTCCTCGATGATTCGAAGGCGCTGGTGCTGGCCAAGGCCGGGCGCATCGACTTCGTCAATCCCGAGGGGGCGCCGATCGTCTACACGCTCGAGCAGGCCGGCTGGACGAAGCTCCTCGACATCGGCGATCTCTACAAGCACGGGCCCGGCGGCATCGACTCGCCGATCGAGCCGCTCGTCGCCGTCGTCGGCATCGGTGCCAATGCGGAGTACGTCAACACCAACCAGAACACGGTGCTGCGCTTTCTTTCGGTCGTCTGGCGCACCATTGACGAGGTCAAGAAGGATCCCTCGCTGTTCGATCTCCAGGCACCCTATCTGAACAGCGTTGCCGGCACTGATCTCGACGGCAAGGGGGTGGAGGCCACGATCAAGGCGCTCGATCCGCTCTCGTCCTTCGACTACGACAAGACCTACTTCGACGACACCTCGAGCGTGCTCTATTACAAGAATGCCTGGGGTGCCATCATCAAGAACTATGCCGAGCACGGCATCATGCCGAAGGGTGCCGTGACGCCCGAGCAGATCATCTGGGCAGCGCCGATCTGGCACCAGATGGTCGACTACCGCACCAAGACCGATGCGCTCATGAAGGGTCTCGAGGGCAAGAGCCTGGACGGCGACAAGCAGGCGCTTCTGGCCAAGGCCAAGGAGTATTACGGCTGGTACGACTTCCTGGACGCGTACCGGTTCGCCACGGCCGCCGCCGGCTAGGGTGGCGGTCAGGGCAGGGGTGCTCGTGTGAGCGTCAGCGTCGGGCGCGAGCTGGGTGAGGTCTCCCGTCGCCGTGGTCGGCGTCGGGCGATCCTCACCAGGCTCGGCATGGACCCGATGGCCGGGGCGGGCATCGTTCTGCTCGTCCTCGTCTGGTGGCTCCTCACCTTCGCCATGCCGGCCTCCTCGCTGCCCTCGCCTCTGAGCGTCGTCCAGCGGATCGCCGCTGACTTCTTCTCCGCGCCCGAGCTTTCCTTTTATGGTCTCGCCGACACCGGCCTTTTCGACAGCATGATCTACACGACGGTGAACGTCTTCATCGCCGTCGTCGTGGGTGGGCTCGTGGGCGCCATCGCCGGCCTGATCAGCGCGCGCTTCAAGCTCGCCCGTGCCATTGTCGATCCGATCATGCTGACGGCGGGCACCGTGCCCATTCTGGTGGCGGCACCCTTCTTCCTTATCTGGTTCGGCATCGGCCGGGCGAGCTCGGTGCTTCTCGTCCTGCTCTACGTGGCCGTCATTCTCTACGTCTATGCCCAGCGGGCGGCCGACAATCTCGATCCCGTCTACGAGGAATCGGCGCTGACGCTGGGCGCCCGGCCGTGGATGATCGTGCGCGACATCCTGGTGCCGGGCACGGTGCCGCAGATCCTGGGTGGGGTGAGGATCGCGCTCGCCGGTGCCTGGGGCCTGGAGGCCATCGCCGAGCTGCTCGGCGCCCAGTACGGCATCGGCAAGATCGTCGAGGTGCTGGCCGGCGCCACCGATGTGCAGGGCATCTTCGCGGCGCTGCTGGTGTTGGGCTTCGTGGCCGTCGTCTGCGATTGGCTGGCGGCGATCGGCTTCGCCAAGCTCGCCGCCTGGAGCATGGCTGCCCGTACCGGCGGGGGCGCCTGACCCATGGGAGACGGACAGTGACGGCCATGATCAGCCTCGAGAGCGTCTCCCGCAGCTTCGAGCGGGCGGACGGCCAGGCCGTGCGTGCGGTGGACGACATCTCCTTCGAGGTGCCGGAGGGCGAGTTCGTCTGCCTCGTCGGGCCTTCCGGCTGCGGCAAGAGCACCCTGCTCCAGCTCGTGACGGGCCTGCTGCCGCCGTCGGGCGGCGCCGTGCGGGTGGCGGGCACCCCCGTCAGGGGGCCGGGCGCCGAGCGCGGCATGGTGTTCCAAAAGGACAGCGTCTTTCCCTGGATGCGGGTGATCGACAATGTCGAGTATGGGCTCCGCTGTCGCGGCATGCCCAAGGCCGAGCGCCGCCGTGTGGCGCGGCACTATCTCGAGATGGTTGGCCTCGCCCATGTCGAGCGTGCCTGGCCGCGCGAGCTCTCGGGCGGGATGCTGAAGCGCGTCGCCGTCGCCACCGTCTTCGCTAACGGAGCCGGCGTCCTGATGCTGGACGAGCCCTTCGGCGCCCTCGACTACGTCACCAAGCACCAGCTCCACAGCGTCCTTCTCACGCTCTGGGGCGAGGGCGATGAAGGCAAGCGCCGCACGGTCCTCTTCGTCACCCACGACGTCGACGAGGCGCTCATCCTGGCCGACCGCATTCTTGTCATCCACAGCGGACGGCTCATCGACGATATCAGGGTCGAGGCACCGCGGCCGCGCACCACGGACACCCTTCTCGAGAAGGAGATGGTGCACCACAAGCACGTCCTCCTGGCCCACCTCGGCCTCGAGCCCAGGACCCGGCCAGCGGCGCCGCAGCGGGCGCCCGCCTGATGCGACGGCTCCGCACCTTCCTCCAGCGGCACGGCATCTCGATCCTCGTGCTGCTGGCGATGGCGGGCGTGTGGCAGATCCTCTCGCTGATCTACACGGCCGAGGCCGTGCCGGGCGAGCCCATGGTGCCGGGCTGGCAGGTGCTCTTCACCCACACCTTCTTGTCCCTCTCGGACTACTGGGCGGGCGGCCTGGGCGTGCCCTCGGTCGCCAACGGTGCCAAGCCCAGCTATCTGGCGGCGCTCCTGGCGATCCTCAGCAACTCCTGGGACACGATCGTCCGCCTCTATGTGGGACTGCTGATCGGCGGGATCGTCGGCACGGCTCTGGGCCTCGCCGTCTCCTGGTCGGGCTGGACGAGGCGGCTGGTCGAGGTGCCGGCACAGTTCCTGCGCACCCTGCCGCTCCTTGCCATGGTGCCGCTCTTCCAGCTCTGGTTCGGCACCTACTTCATGGGCAAGGTCACCTTCGTCGCCTATGGCACGGGCGTCATCTTCTTCGCCGGCGTGGTCAACGCCGTGAAGAACGTGCCCCAGATCTATATCGACAATGCGCAGACGTTGGGCGCCAGCCGGCTTCATCTCTACCGGACCGTGATCCTGCCGGCGATCTTCCCCGAGCTGCGCTCGACCGTTCTCCTCAGCCTTGGCATCGGCTGGGGTGCTGTGCTCGGTGCCGAGTATCTGGGCGCCCAGTCGGGCCTCGGCTACATCATCGTCTACTCCGAGCAGTTCGCCTATCTCGACCGGATGCTGTTCGTAGCCCTTCTCTTCATCGTCTACGCCTCGATCACCTACGCGCTCTTCAACGCCCTCTCGCTCCGCCTGCTGCGCTGGCTGCCGCGCGCCGGACGCGACGTGGTCGTCGGCTGAGCCTCGTGCCCGGCGGGGCAATCCAGGAGTCATCCATGCAGGACAAGGTCGGGCCGCGCGCCCTCCTCGGCATGCTCACCCCTTCCTCCAACACCGTGCTCGAGCCGATGATCGGCCGGATGCTGGCTGACCTCCCGGACGTCAGCGCGCATTTCGGCCGCTTTCGCGTCACCGAGATCAGCCTCGGCGAGGCGGCGCTCGGCCAGTTCAAGAACGAGCCCATGCTCGAGGCGGCGGGTCTGCTGGCCGATGCCCGGGTGCAGGCCATCTGCTGGAACGGCACCTCCGCCGGCTGGCTTGGCTTCGCGGCCGACGAGAAGCTCTGCAGCGACATCGAGCAGGCGACCGGTGTTCCCGGCTGCTCGTCCGTCCTGGGCCTCAACGAGATCTTCCGGCTCCGCGGTGTCCGTCGCTTCGGGCTCGTGACACCCTACACGGACGACATCCAGGAGCGGGTGGTCCGCACCTACGCCGAGGCCGGCTTCGAATGCGTGGCCGAGCGTCACCTCGGCGACAAGGGCAATTTCTCGTTCTCCGAGTACGGCGAGCCGCTCGTGGCGGGGATGATCCGCGAGGTGGCGGCGGCCAAGCCCGAGGCGATCACCGTCTTTTGCACCAACTTCCGGGGTGCGGCGATCGCCGCGGCGATGGAGGCCGAGACCGGCATTCCCGTCTACGATACCGTCTCGACGGGGCTCTGGCAGGCGATGCAGGTGGCAGGCGCCGATCCGGCACGGATCAAGGGCTGGGGCTCGATCTTCGACGTCCGACGCGAAGGGAAGAGGCCATGAGCGCAGCGGCCGGTGAGGAAGGAATCGTTGCCGTCGCCGGCCGTCGCTATGCGGTCGAGCGCGACTGGGGACAGTGGCCCCAGGGTATCGCGCGCTCGATGGTGAGCCAGGTCGCGGTGGATAGCCAGGGACGGGTCCACGTCTTTCAGCGCGGCGATCCCCCGGTCGTCGTCTTCGCGCCCGATGGCGCCTTCGTCGCTGCCTACGCCAAGGGGACGATCTTCGATTCCCACGGGATCTATATCGATGCGCAGGATCGGGTCTTCCTCGTCGATCGCGATGCGCACCAGATCGTCGTCTGCACGGCCGAGGGCAAGGAGCTGCTGCGCCTGGGCCAGCGACATCGGCCGCGCTGGGAGCTGCCCTTCAACCATCCGACCGACGCGGCTGTCGCCGCGGACGGCGAGATCTACGTGGCCGACGGCTACGGCAACGCCCAGCTGCATCGCTTCGCGCCCGACGGGCGCCACATCGCGAGCTGGGGCGGGCTCGGTAACGGGCCGGGCCAGTTCATGACCCCGCATGCCGTCTGGGTGGACGCGCGGGACCGCGTTCTGGTGGCGGATCGCGAGAACAATCGCGTGCAGGTCTTCGACCGCCACGGCGCCTGGCTCGAGGAGTGGGGCGGGCTCTTCCATCCCATGGACATCTTCGAGGATCCGGCGGGCATCGTCTTCGTCACCGACCAGGTGCCGAGCCTCACCGCCTTCGCGCTGGACGGCACCCGCCTCGGCCGCTGCCGCCCGTCGCTCAACGGTGCTCACGGCATCTTCGGCGACGCTGCCGGCAACCTCTTCCTGGCCGAGATCCAGCCGAGCTGCGTGACCCGCCTCAGGCTGCTCTGAGCCTCCTCAGGCGCCGAAGGGTGCCGGTGGGGCAAGTGGCGCCTCGAGGCAGGCCTCGGCGCGCAGGGCCAGGGCCATCACCTCGGCATCGGCAAACCTCCGGCCGATGATCTGCAGGCCCACCGGCAGACCGTCGACCAGGCCGCAGGGCACGGAGCAGGCCGGCACGCCCGCGTGGTTGAGGAGCGGCGTGAAGACGGCGTGGCCACGACCGTCGACCGGCCGTCCGTCGATGGTGGCCGGGCCGTCCTCACCGACCGTCCAGGGCACGCAGGGAACAGTCGGGCACAGCAGCAGGTCGTGGTCGACGAAGAAGGCGGCCAGGGCCTGGGCGATGCGCTCGCGCGCGACCAGGGCCCGGCCGATCGCAGGGCCGTCATAGCCCAGCCCCCGCTCGATCTGGGCGCCGATCGAAGGATCGAACAGCTCGGGCTCGCTCCGGAAGCGCTCGCCATAGAGGGCGGCCAGCCCCACTTCCTGAAGGGGCATCACCGACCGCTCGCTCGTGTCGGCGGGCCACGCCGGATCTGCGTCACGGATGGCGAGGCCGCGCGCGCGCAGCTTGTCGACCGTGCCGGCCACGGCGCCCGCCACCTTCGGATCGACCGCGACGTCGAGCCCCAGGCGCGCGCTGAAGGCGATGCGCAGGCGTCCCGGATCGACCCCGCGCCATGCGGTCGACGGTAGCGGCACCGCATCGGCATCGCGCGGATCGAAGCGCTCGATCACCTCGAGCATGAGCAGCGCGTCGGCCACCGTGCGCGTCATCGGCCCCAGGACTCCGTTGCCGAAGACGGGCTCCGCGAAGCCCGGGCCCTGCGGCACGCGCCCGCGCGAGGGCTTGAGGCCGACGAGGCCGGTGTGCGCCGCTGGGCGACGGATCGACCCGCCGGCGTCGGTGGCGAGCGCCAGCGGGGCCAGCCGGGCGGCCACGGCCGAGGCCGGGCCGCCCGACGACCCGCCTGGCGTGCGCCCCAGGTCCCAGGGATTGTAGGTCGAGCCGTAGAGCGGCGTGTCGGTAGCACCCTTGCAGGCAAGATCGGAGCAGGCGGCGATGCCGAGCATCACGGCACCCGCCTCCTCCAGGCGCCGCACCGGCAGGGCGCTCTCCGGTGCCACGAAGTCCCGGAAGAGCAGGGAGCCCTGGGTGATGCGGCGACCCTTGACCCAGATATTGTCCTTGACGACGAAGGGCACGCCCAGCAGCGGGGAGGGGTCGCCGCGCGCGAGGCGGGTATCGGCCGCGGTCGCGGCAAGTCGCGCCTTCTCGGCATCGACCAGCACGAGCGCATGCAGCTCGGGATCGAGCCTGGCGATACGCTCGAGATGCCACTCGGTCACCTCGCGCGCCGACAGGCGCTTCTCGCGAAGCGCCAGCGCGATCCCGGCAGCCGTCGCGGGCAGCAGTGGGTCTGCGGCCATTCTCGTCCCTCCCAACCTCGACGGTCCGATGCGGCTCAGGCCGGCCCGGAATAGGGGTGATGCTCGAGCCAGTGGCGCGCGATCTCGATGCGCCGGCACACCCAGACATCCTGGCGGCTCTTGATGTGATCGAGCAGGCGGGCAAGGCCGGAGGCGCGGCCCGGATGGCCCAGCAGGCGCATGTGCATGCCGATCGACATCATCTTCGGCTGCGTCTTTCCTTCCTCGTAGAGGAAGTCGAACGCATCGCGGCAGTAGGTGTAAAAGTCCTCGCCGGTGCCGAAATGAGCCGAGCCGAACTTCATGTCGTTGTTGGTCAGCGTATAGGGAACGACGAGGTGCGGCTTGCCGCTCTGCTGCACATAGTAGGGCAGATCGTCGTTGTAGGCGTCGCTGTCATAGAGAAAGCCGCCCTCCTCGACGACGAGGCGGCGCGTGTTGACGCTGGGCCCATAGCGGCAGTACCAGCCGAGCGGGCGGGAGCCCATGCTCTTCTCGAGGCTGGCGATCGCCTGGCTGATGTGGCTGCCGCTCCTCCTCCTCGGAGAGCTTGAAATGCTCGACCCAGCGCCAGCCGTGGCAGCAGATGTCGTGGCCGGCCTCGGCGATGGCCTTGGCCCCCGCCGGCGTGCGCTCGAGCGCCAGGGCGCAGCCGAAGATGGTCATCGGCATCTGCCGCTCGGCGAAGAGGCGCATGATCCGCCAGAAGCCGGCGCGCGAGCCGTACTCGAACATCCCCTCGGCCGCGAGGTCCCGCTCGCCGGCCGGCACGGGCGAGCTCGGCACCTCGACGAGGCCGATGTCCGTCCGCCCGTCGCCGTTCTCGAACGAGTACTCCGAGCCCTCCTCGTAGTTGAGGACGAAGTTGACGGCGACACGGGCGCCGTTCGGCCACTTCGGGTCGGGCGGATTGCCGCCGTAGCCGATCAGATCACGCGCGTAGCTCGACATGCTTGGAGAATCCTCCCCTTTTAGAACTGCTGCTCCTGGCGGCCGCGCACGATCTGCGAGAGCGTGACGGCCAGGATCAGGGCGCCGCCATAGAACATGTCCTGGATGAACGAGCTGAAGCCCAGGAAGATCAGGCCGGTGATGCCCGTGACGAGGAAATAGACCGCGATCGTCGAGCCCCAGGGATTGAAGCGCCCGGGCAGGATGCTCGTCGAGCCGAGGAAGGCAGCGGCAAAGGCGGGCAGAAGATAGGACGTGCCCGACACCGGATCGGCCGCCCCCTGCGTTCCGGCATAGAGCACGCCGGCGAGGGAGCCCAGCAGGCTCGAGGCGACGAGGCAGCCGCGGCGGACACGGTCGGTGTCGATGCCGCTCAGGCGCGCCACCTCGCGCCCGCGCCCGACGAAGAGGATGCGGCGGCCGAGCGCCGTGTACTCGAAGAGGTACCAGATGATGAGCGCCAGGCCGATGGCGTAGTAGAACTCGAGCGGTATGCCGAAGATCCGCGTGACGATCACAGCATTGATCAGCCAAGACGAGATGCCGCTGATCGTCATCGAATCACTGATCCAGAGGGTCAGGCCGTGCAGGAACGTGCCAACACCCAGCGTGACGATCAGCGAGTGGATGCGGAAGACTGTAATGAAGAAGCCGTTGATGAGGCCGACGATGATGCCCATCGCGAGCGCCGCCAGGATGGCCCAGCCGATCGGCACGCCCAGATTGACGTTGAGCACGGCGATCGTCATCGACGAGAGCGTCATGACATAGGCGATCGAGACGTCGAAGTCGTTGGCGGTGAGCGGGATGATGAGCCCCAGCGTCACGACCACCAGCACCGCCTGCGAGCCCAGGATCGTCGAGATGTTGGGCCAGGTGAAGAACGTCTCGGGCTTGAGGATGCTGAAGACCACGAGCATCACGACCCAGGCGACGATGAGCCCGTAGCGCTCGGCATGGGCCACGAGGGCGCGCCCGGCGGCAGGCTTCGCCAGCGCCGCCTCGGCCGGACGGATCTCACCCTCACTCAGCATGGCTGCTCACCCCGGTTCCATCGACGGCGGCGCTGTGCGCGCTGCTCACATAGCAATGCTCGGCGATCGCCTGCTTGGTGATGTGCGGCCGCACCAGCTCGGCCGTCACCCGCCCCTGCGCCAGGACCAGGACGCGCGTGCAGATGGCCTCGAGCTGCTCGTAGTCGGAGCTGGCGCAGATCACGCAGGCGCCGCCGGCGGCCGCCTTCGCGATGTGCTGGAACACGTTCTGGCGAGCGCCGACGTCCACGCCCTGCGTCGGCTCGTCGAGCAGCACGAGCCGCGGCTCGAGCTGCAGCCACTTGCCCAGCAGCACCTTCTGCTGATTGCCGCCGCTCAAGGCCGAGAGAGGCAGCCGCGGGTCGCGCGGCTGCACGGTGAAGGCCTCGGCCACCTCGACGGCGCGCCGCACCATGCCGCCGCGGTCGAGGAGCAAGGAGCGGAAGGTCCGGCCGAGCAGCGGCATGGTGACGTTGTCGCTGACGGGCAGCATGCCGATCGCCCCGGCATTGGGCCTGTCGGCGGGGATGAGCACGATCCCGCGGGCGATCGCGTCGCCGGGCGTCATCTCCTGCAGCCGGACGGATGCGCCGGCGATGCTGAGCTCGCCCCCTGCGGCCGGACGGGCGCCGAAGAGGAGATAGGGCACCTCGTCGAAGCCCGAGCCGACGAGCCCGGTGAGGCCCAAAACCTCGCCCGGGGCAAGGTCGAAGGAGAGGTCATGGACCATCCCGCCGGCGAGGCCCTGCACGCCCACCGAGCGCGTGCGCGTCGCAGCCTGCGGCGTGACGAAGCTCCTGGCCTCGATCCGCCGGCCCACGATCATCTCGACGAAATCGTCCTTGGTGGATCCCTTGGTCGTCAGCGTGCCTGCGACGCGGCCGTCCCGCAGCACGGTGGCCCGGTCGGTGATCTCCATGACCTCGTCGACGTCGTGCGAGACGAAGATGACGCTCGAGCCCTCGCCAACGATGCGGCGGATCACGTCGAAGAGCAGGTTGACGTCGCCGCGCGGCAGGAACGGCGTGGGCTCGTCCAGGACCAGAAGGCCGCGGCCGCCGCTGCCCTGCCACTCGAGCTCGTCGACGGCGCGCACGATCGCCAGCAGTGCCCGCTCGACCGGCGCCAGACGCGCCACCTCGACCGCGGGGTCGATGCTGAGCCCGAAGCGGGCGAAGAGCGCCGACGCGCGCTCGCGCTCGCGGCGCCAGCTCAGGCCCCAGCGCTCGGCGGCGGCGAGGCGGCCAATGAGAAGGTTCTCGACCACCGTCAAGGCCGGGATCAGGCCCAGATGCTGATGGACGAAGCTGATGCCGAGCTCGCGAAAGCGGCCCGGCGGCAGCGGCAGGGCCACGGGCTCGCCATGCACCCAGAGGCTGCTGCCCGGGTCCGGCTCATGAAAGCCCGCCAGGACCTTGATCAGTGTCGACTTGCCCGAGCCGTTCTGGCCGAGCAGGCCGTGGACCTCGCCGCGCTCGACCCGGAGGGCGGCGTTGACGAGCGCCCGCTGGCCGCCGAACGTCTTCGAGAGGTTCTCGATCAGCAGCGCGGGCGGGGACGCGCCCTGCGGGCGCGCCCCCTTCTCGGCATCGGCGGCTACTGCTTGAGCTGCCACAGCTTCGCATACCCCTCGACGTAGGCGTCACCATAGCCCTGAGAGAGCTGCGGCGGGGTGCCCGCGTCCTTCGCGTTCTTCTCGTCGAAGATGTAGAAGGGGATCTTGGGGTTGTCGACGAGCGGCAGGCCGCAGACCCGGCGCATCTCCGAATCCATGATGGCGTGCCCGATCCAGTCCAGGTTCTCGCCGATGTCCATCTGCACCTTGCCCTGCTGGATCAGGCCCAGCACGAAGGGCGTGCCGTTGAAGGCGTCGATCTTCACACGGTCCTGCGAGCCGGTGATCTGCACGGCCGGCACCACGAACTGCGCCATGCTGTCGTAGATCACGATGATGTAGTTGATCGAGGGATCGGCGAGCAGCGCCGACTGGACGTTGGGCGTGATCCTCGTGCCCCAGTCGACGACCGGCACGTTGATCGTCTTCGTCTTGCAGTCCTCGCAGTGCTTGAGCTCGGCGTTGATGCCGTCGACCATCGAGTTGGTCGAGAGCGGGCCGGTCGAGATCAAGACAAGAGCGTTCATATGGCCCTTCGTCTGGACCACCGCCCAGTCGACGAGAAGAGCACCTGCCTTGAAATAGTCGATCGGCACGTCGCCATCGGCGTATTTCTTGACGATGTCCGACTGCTCGACGCCGTTATAGTGCGAGGCGACTACCGGAATGCCAGCGGCCTTCGCGGCCTGCACCTGAGGTACCAGCACGCGCGGGTCGGTGCCGGCCAGGAGATCGATGAGATCGACCTTCTGGTTCACAGCAGCATCCATGCCCTGGACCCACTGCGAGCTCTGGCCCTGGTTCTCCCAGGTGATGAGCTTGAAGCCCACCTTCTTCGCCACCCCCTGCATCGCCTTCTCGATATTGGCGGTGAAGGGGTTGGCGCTCGACACCGGGATGCTGAGGATCGTCTTGTCCTTCATGCAGTTGGCCGCGTCGAAGGACGGCCCCGGCGCCACGAACTCGGGCTTCTTCAGGAACGGCTCGAGCTGCTTTTGGAAGTAGTCCAGACCCTCGGCCTTGGCGGTTCCCGTCGTCGCAACGACGAGACCTACGAGACCGACGAGCGTCGGCCACGCGATCCTGCCCCACATGATTTGTGCTCCTCCCGAGATGGTTCCCCAAGGGGATCAGGAACATCTTAGCAAGAACGATACCAGCGGAGGAAGGCCGGCCGCCACGGTCGGCCGGCGTTTTGTCACATTCGCGCTATTCCTGCCCGCCCAGCCCCAGGAGGAGCTTGCCCGACACCTGGCGCGACTCGAGCGCCGCATGCATGGCGCCCGCCTGCTCGAACGGGAAGACCCGCTCGATCGGCACCTCGAGCCAGCCCTCGACGATGCCGCCCAGCATGGCCTCCACCCCGGCCCGCCACAGTGCCGAGGTCCTATCCACATGGCCCAGGTGGAACCGCGTGAACGTCAGCGACTTGGGCAGCAGGCGCTCGCGGATGTTCTTGAAGGGATCGCCTTCGGCCTCGCCGTAGCTCACGACCTTGCCCAGCGGCCGCACGGCATCGAAGCTGCGATCGAGCGTGGTGGCGCCCAGCGAGTTGAGCACGAGGTCGACACCGCGTCCGCCTGTCATCGCGAGCGCTACCGCGACGAAGTCCTCCTTGCCGCGGTCGACGACACGCGCGGCCCCGAGCTCCAGCGCGCGCCGCTCCTTGCCGGGCGTGCCCACGGTGCCGATCACCTGTGCACCCGCATGGACCGCGATCTGGGTGCAGAAAAGCCCGACGCCACCGCCGATGGCATGCACCAGCACCGTGTCGCCGGGCTTCGTGCCGCCGATCGTGTGGATCATGTGCCAGGAGGTCAGCCCCTGGATCGGGAAGGCGGCGCCGGCATCGAGGCCCACCGCGTCCGGCAGCGGGATCAGGCTCTCGGCGCCCACGACGCAAAGCTCGGCATAGCCGCCGCCATGCTCGACATAGGCGGCCACCCGGTCACCTTCCTTCACACCCTCCACGTCCGGCCCGACCTCGGCCACGCGGCCCGAGACCTCGAAGCCCGGCACGAGCGGGTAGGTCGTGGGGTGCGGGTAGGTGCCCTTGCGCAGCATCGTGTCTGCCCAGTTGCACCCTGCGTAGGCAACGGCGACCAGCACCTGACCTGGCTCCGGCCTGGGGTCGGGCCGCTCCTCGATCACAAGATTGTCCTGCCCACCGGGCGAGGTGATGACCGCTACGCGCATCTTTCTTCCCTTCTCGACCTCGGGGGTCAGGCGGCCGCGTCGGCGCCGCAGCGATTGGCACGCAACGAGGCGGTGGCCGCCTCGTCGACGAGGCCGGCCGCATCGAGCACGACGCCATAGTCCCGCTCCGCGGCCGCCCGGTCGATCAGCCCGTCCGCCACATCATCGGCCACGAGCCCCGCCCTGCGCTGCAGCGGATCGCCATAGCCACCGCCGCCGGGGCCGCTGGCGACAAAGACATCCCCGGTCATCGCGGCCATGTGCGGCACCTTCGAGGGCATCTGCCGCTCGGGGCCGCTCGCCGGCTTGTGCAGCAGCGTCGCGACCACGCCGTCGCCACCGCCGCCCAGACCCCATGGCTTGAAGCGGTGGCCGTCGCCCTCGACCGAGACGCCGCCGTCGGCGAGCATCCGGAAGGACCGGATCGAGCCTACCCCGCCCCGCCAGCGGCCGGGTGCCGCCGCACCCTCGCGCAGCTCATAGCGCTCGACCCTGAGCGGCAGGTGCGATTCGACATCCTCGATCGGGTTGTTGCGGGTATTCGCATAGAGCGTGTCGACGGCGTCCATGCCGTCCTTGCCGGGCCGCCCGCCATAGCTGCCCTCGAAGATCTCCATATGCACCCAGTGGCTCTCGCCCTTCACGCCCGAGAAGGCCATGACGCGGAGATTGCCGATGCCGGCCGATACCTTGTCCGGCACCACCTGCGCCAGCGCCTTCATCACCGTGTCGGCCAGCTGGTTGCCGGGGCAGAAGCGGGCGATGGTGGGTGCCGGGAAGATCGGGTTGGCGAGGCAGCCCTTGGGCGCCACGATGCGGATCGGGCGCGTGAGCCCGCTGTTCTGCGGGATCGAGCCGTGGACCGCGCTGTCCAGCAGCACCGAGCGCAGCGTCAGCCAGATGGCACAGTCGACCGTGCCCTCGAGCGGCATGTTGATCGGCCGGTCATTGACCTGTGGCGCCGTGCCGGTGAGGTCGACGGTGATCTCGCTGCCCTCGACGATCAGCGTCACGACGATCGGCAGCATGCACCGCGCCGGATCCTCGCTGTCGAGAAAGCCGTCGATCTTGGTCGTCGGCGCTGTAGCGACCGTCGGGCAGGGCCGCGATCGCGTCGCGCATCAGGCGCTCGGAGCGGTCCATCAGATGATCGGATGCCGCCGCCACGCGCTCAGGCCCCCAGCGCCGCAGAAGCTCGAGAAAGCGCTCGGCGCCGATCCGGGCGGCCGCGATCTGCGCCTCCATGTCGCCCACGACGAGGTCGGGGGCACGGATATTGTCGCGCAGCATGTGCCACACGGGCTCGATGCGCCGCCCTTCCTCGTAGACCTTGATCGCCTTGAACTGCAGGCCCTCGGCATAGGCGTCGATCGCATCGACGATGCCGCAGCTCCCGGGGGTGAGGGCGCCGATGTCCAGATGATGGGCGGTCGTCACCGAGAAGCCGACGAGCGTGCCCTCGAAGAACACCGGCACGATGAAGGCCACGTCCGGTCCGTGGCTGGCGCCGCCATAGGCGTCGTTGTGCATGATGACGTCGCCCGGCCTGATCGCCTCGCCGCGCGCCGCCATGCGCTTCAGGATCCCGCGCACATAGCCCGGGATCGGCCCCGACTGCAGCGGCGTCGACTGGGCGCACTCGCAGAGCTGGCGACCCTCCGCGTCGACGAGCGCTGTGCCGAAATCCTCCGATTCGCGGATGATGCTGGAATAGGACATCCGCATCAGCTTGTGGCCCATCTCGATCGCGATGGTCTCCAGCGCCCCCTGGATGACGGCAGCCGTGACCGGATCGATGGTGTCGGCGAGGCTCTTGCTCATCGCACGCCCTCCAGCTTGATCACGAGATTGCCGGCACGGTCCCGGATGACCGTGGCGCCGGGCGGCACGACGGTGGTGGCGTCGAGCTGGGTGATCACGGCCGGGCCGGGCACCGGCCGCTCGACGGGCAGGTCGTCGCGCTTGCAGAACAGGGTCGGAAGACGCTCGAGGCCGTTGCTCGTGCGGAAGACCGCGGCGCCCTTGGGCTCGAGCACGGCACCTTCCGCCTCTCCCTCCGGCGTCGGTGCCGCCAGCTTCGGCATGTCGCCCCGGGCGGTGACGCGCACGTTCACGATCTCGACCGGGCTCTCCTCGAAGCGATGGCCGTACTCGACCTCGTGGCGCGCATGAAAATCCTCGATCAGGCGCGCCAGCGCCGCGGCGTCGAAGGCTCCTTCGGCGATCGCGATGCGAAGCTCATAGCCCTGGCCGGCATAGCGCACGTCGGCAGCGCGGGCGAAGCTGCGACGCTCCTCCTCCACGCCATCGGCCTCGAGCTGCGCAGCCAGCCCCGCCTCCATCGCGGCGAAGTCGTCCGATATCCGATCCAGGTCGACACTGCCCTGCTGCTGGAACGAGGTGCGCACGGCGTCGTATTTGAGGTCGGTCGTGAGCAGTCCCACGGCCGAGTTGATGCCCGGGTGCAGCGGCACGATGACCTCGCCGATGCCGAGCTGGGCCGCCACCTCGGCACCGTGCAGCGGC
Source organism: uncultured Alphaproteobacteria bacterium (assembly GCA_963735065.1). Classification (GTDB taxonomy): domain Bacteria; phylum Pseudomonadota; class Alphaproteobacteria; order Geminicoccales; family Geminicoccaceae; genus CAVTJL01. Next base: position 33,778 of record CAVTJL010000006.1, read on the forward strand.
CCGGCGCCGCCGAAGGCGACGAGCGCATAGTCGCGCGGGTCGATGCCCTTCTGCACGGTGCGCGAGAGGATGGCGTTGGCCATGTTGGCGTTGACCAGGGTGAGGATGCCCTCGGCCGTCTCCAGCAGCGGCAGACCCAGACGCTCGGCGAGCCCGCCCACGGCGGTCTCGGCGGCCTCGGCATCGAGGCTCATCTGGCCCGCCAGGAGGCCCGCCGCGCCGAGCCGGCCCAACACGACGTGGGCATCCGTCACCGTGGGCTCGGTGCCGCCCCACCCATAGGCCGCGGGGCCTGGCTTGGCGCCGGCGCTCGCGGGACCGACACGGAAGGCGCCCGAGGGATCGATCCAGGCGATCGAGCCGCCGCCGGCGCCGATGGTGTGCACGTCGATCATCGGCACGAGGACGGGAAAGCCTGCGATCCAGGTGTCGCGGGCCGTGGCCTCGGCGAAGCCGCCAGCCGTCACGATGCCGATATCGGCGCTGGTGCCGCCGACATCGAAGGTGATGACATTGTCGCGGCCCGAGAGCAGCGCCCGACCAGGCACCACCAAGCACGCCCGCCGCCGGGCCGGAAAGAAGCGTCAGAACCGGGCGCTCGGCCACCATGGCGGCGGTGGCGACACCGCCGTTCGAGCCCATCACGTGGAGATCGGCCTCGAAGCCCGCCTCGCCCAGCGCGCCTTCGAGCGCGCTCACATAGCGCGCCACCTTGGGCCCGATGAAGGCGTTCATGGCGGCCGTGGTGAAGCGCTCGAACTCGCGGAACTGCGGCGTCACCGCCGAGGAGGTGGTGACGAACGTCCCTGGCAGCTCCTCCTTCAGGATGGCCTCGGCCCGCTGCTCATGCGCGGGGTTGAGGTAGCTGAAGAGAAAGCAGACGGCGACGGCCTCGACGCCGGCCTCGCGCAGCGCCCGGGCTGCGGCCCGCACACCTTCCTCGTCCAGGGGCTCCAGCACCTCGCCGCGCGGCGGCACCAGCCGCTCGCGCACGGTCAGACGGTGGCGCCGCTTGACGAGCGGCCGCTCCTGCCAGGGGATCTCCTGCTGGATCGAGTAGTTCTGCGGGCGCTGGTGGCGGCCGATGTGGAGGATGTCGCGATAGCCCTCCGTCGTCACCATGCCGGTCCTGGCACCCTTGTGCTCGAGCATGGCGTTCGTCGCGACCGTCGTCGCATGCAGCACATGCGTGACGGATCCCGTCGTCACGCCGGCCTTCCCGCAGAGCTCGACCAGCCCCTGGAGCACCCCGCGCGAAGGATCATCCGGCGTCGAGGCCACCTTGTGCACAACGGTGCTCGCTTGTGCCGTGTCGGCCAGGATCAGGTCGGTGAAGGTTCCGCCGACATCAACTCCGACAATGATCATGCTGCCCTACCTCGCGACCTGCCCACGCGTGTCCTCTCAGCTCTGCGATACGCTCTGGATTATGCTGGCGGTTCCGCAGGTAGACACAGCTCGCATGCACGCGCCACCCCGTTCCGTCCGGGTGGGGTCTGCAGCGGGATCGGGCCGCCTCGTCCGATTGTCAGCGCCAGCGGCGGAGCTGACGGGCCGCCTCGATCCGCTCCCGGGCCAGGGCGACGGCAGCCTTGCGCGTGCCCATGCCTTCCTCGCCGGCCTTGTCGAGAACGGCCTCGGTGTTGGCCCGGACCTTGTCCTCGATGATCGCAAGCGCCTGGCGCTCCGTACCGCCCGCATACTCGACCGCTGCTGCGATCACCCCGCCAGCATTGGCGATGAAGTCCGGAACCAGGAGCACGCCGCGCCTCTCAAGCATCGTCTCGGCTGTGGCGGTGATCGGGATGTTGGCACCCGAGACGACCATCCGCGCCTGCAGGCGGTCGGCGTTGCCCTCGTGGAGGACGTCCGGCCGGGCGGCAGGGATCCAGATCTCGGCGGGTGCGGCGATCAGGGCGTCCCCATCAGCTGCGCGGCCACCCGGGAAGGTTGAGACACTGCCGCCTGCCGCCTTGTGCGCCAGCAGCGCGTCGAGATCGAGGCCGTCGGGATCGATCCGGCCACCGCGGGAGTCCGAGACGCCGACCAGACGCGCGCCGCGCTGGCAGAGGAACCGGGAGGCGTGACGGCCGACCGAGCCGAAGCCCTGGACGACGAAGCGCGCCCCCTCGAGCGGGATGCCGGCGTGGCGGCAGGCGACCTCGGCAGCCACTGTGACGCCCAGGCCCGTAGCGCCGATGCGATCGAGCGGGATACCGCCGATCTCGGGCGGCAGGCCCACGGACCTGCCGATCTCGTCCTTGACCCAGGCCATGCACCGCTCGTCCGTGCCCATGTCGGGTCCGGGAATGTACTCATCGATGCCGCGGATCGCCTGGGCGAAAGCCCGGATCAGCCTTTCCTTGTCGGCCGCCGGCATCGCCGGGTCGGCGGCGATCACCGACTTGCCGCCGCCATGCGGCAGGCCTGCCGCGGCATTCTTGAAGCTCATCGCACGGGCGAGCCGAAAGCACTCCTCGACCGTCACGTCCTTGGCCATGCGCACGCCGCCGATCGCCGGACCGCAGGCTACATTGTCGACCACCACGATGGCCTGGAGGTCGACCGAGGGCTCGTAGAGCGCCACGACCTTGCGCGGCCCCAGATCATCCGTGAACGCGAGCAGATTTTTCATCGTCGCCTCCCTGGATCCGCCTCGCTCAATCCGGCCGCTCGAGATCCGCGATCACGCTCGCGAGGAAGCGGGCCGCCTCGCCGCCCATCACCGCGCGATGATCGAAGGTGAGGGAGAGCGGCAGGACGCGGGTGACCGCCGGCTTGCCGTCCCGCACCCGCACGGCCTCGCGCACCCGACCGGCACCCAGGATCGCCACCTGCGGAGGCAACACCACTAGCTGGGCGTGCCGGCCGCCGAACATGCCGAAGTTGGAGAGCGTGATGGTCTGGCCGACGAGCTCGCTGCGCGGGATGCTGCGTTTTCTCACGTCCGCCTTCATCGCATCGAGCCCGCGGCGGAGATCGGCGGCGTCCCGGTTGCCGACGTCGCGCAGCACAGGAACGAAAAGCCCGTCCGGCGTGTCGGTGGCGATTCCGAGATCGACCCGCTCGTGAAGGACGCGGCCCTGCTCCTCGCCCATGAAATGGGCGTTGAGGGCGGGCTCGGCGCGGCAGCCCGCGGCGATCGCCCGCACCAGGCGGATCGTGACGTCCTGGCCCTCGGCCCAGCCGCCGATGTCCGCCTCGTCGGTCACCGTCGCCGGCACGATGCTGGCGTGCGAGCGCGTCATGTTGCGGGCCATCGCGCGCCGCACCCCGCGCAGCGGCTCGACCCTCTCGCCGCCGCCGCCCTCGGGCGCTCCTGCTGCAGCCTCGATATCGGCGCGGGTCATCGTGCCTTCGGGCCCGGTCGGCCGCACCTTGGCGAGATCGACACCCAGCTCCTGGGCCAGACGGCGCAGCGCCGGCGCCACCCGCAGGCCGGACGGGGTTGCCGCCGGTGCCCTGGGTGGTGGTGTCTTCGGGGCGCCGGTCTCGAGCTCGCCCACGACGGTGCCGGTATCCGCGCTCTCGCCGCCCTCGAATTCCACGAGCGGCGCCCCGATCGGCACGATGTCGCCGGGCTTGCCGTGCAACTTGGCGATCCGGCCCGCATGCGGCGAGGGGATCTCCACCACCGCCTTGTCCGTCTCGACCGACAAGAGCGGCTGCTCGGCCACGACGTGATCGCCGGGACCCACGCTCCAGGTGACGATCTCCGCCTCCTGGAGGCCCTCGCCCAGATCGGGCAGCCTGAAGACGCTCATCGGAACTCCATGGCGCGGCGGGCAGCCGCCAGCACGCGCTCGACGTCGGGGAGATAGTGCTGCTCGAGGCGGGGTAGCGGCACCGGCACGTCCGGCGCCGCCACGCGCTGGACCGGCGCCATCAGTGAGAAGAGCCCCTCCTCGGCGATGCAGGCCGCGATCTCGCTCCCCAGCCCGCCCGCACGCGTCGCCTCCTGCACGATGACGCACCGGCCGGTGCGGCCGACCGAGGCCAGGACTGTCTCGGTGTCGAGAGGCTTCAGGGTCGCGACGTCGATGACGTCGGCCTCGACGCCTTCGGCCGCCAGCGTCTCGGCCGCCTTGAGCGTCTCGACCAGCATGGCCCCCCAGGCGACGAGCGTGATGTCCCGGCCTTCGCGAACGCGGAAGCACTGGTCGAGCGGCAGGGCCTCGCCATCGTCCGCCACCTCTTCCTTGAAGGCGCGATAGATCCGCTTGGGCTCGAGGAAGACGACCGGATCGGGGTCGCGGATCGCCGCCAGCAGCAGGCCGTAGGCCCGCCGCGGCGAGGAGGGCACGACCACGCGCAGGCCGGGAATGTGGGCGTAGAGCGCCTCCATGCTCTCGGAGTGATGCTCGGGCGCCTTGATGCCGCCGCCATAGGGTGCACGCACCACGATCGGGCAGGAAAGGCGGCCGCGTGTGCGATTGCGCAGCCGGCTCGCATGGCAGATCAGCTGGTCGATCGCCGGGTAAAGAAAGCCCGAGAACTGGAACTCGACGACCGGGCGCATGCCCTGGGCTCCCAGGCCCACCGCCATGCCCGCGATCAGCGCCTCCGAGAGCGGCGTGTCGATCACCCGCTCATCGCCGAAGCGATCGAGAAGCCCCTCCGTCGCGCGGAAGACGCCGCCGTCCCTGCCCACATCCTCGCCCAGGACCAGGACGCTCGCGTCCTCCTCCATGGCGCGGCCGAGCGCCATGCGCACAGCCTCGACCAGGGTGATCTCGGCCATCACCCAGCCTCCCGCGCCGCGAGCGCGGCGCGCTGGCCTTCCATGGCAGCCGGTAGCGTGGCGAACACATGGTCGATCATGGCGGTCACGGGCTGCGGCTCGCGCGCGAGGTAGCGCTCGACCGCAGCGTCGATCTTCTCGGCGCAGCTGGCGAGCAGCCGCTCCTCCTCGGCCTTGCTCCAGAGCTTGCGCGCCACCAGGAGGGTGCGCAGGCGCGCTATGGGCTCCTGCTTCCAGCGCTCGCTCACCTGGGTATCGTCGCGGTAGCGGCGCGCATCGTCCGCCGTCGTGTGGTCCGAGAGCCGGTAGGTGACGGCCTCGACCAGTGCCGGGCGGCCCTCGGTCCGGGCACGCTCGATCGCCTGGCCGACGACGGCGCGCACCGCGACCACGTCGTTGCCGTCGACCTGCATGCCGGCGATGCCCGCGGCGATCGCCTTTTGCGCCAGCGTCTCGGCCGCCGTCTGGCGCCCCCGCGGCACCGAGATGGCCCACCCATTGTTGTTGACCACGAAGACCGCGGGCAGGCCCCAGACTCCCGCGGCGTTGATCGCCTCGTAGAAGTCGCCCTTGGAGGAGCCGCCGTCGCCCAGCACGCAGACCGCGACGCGCGGCTGGTTGCGCAGGCGGAAGGCCAGGGCGACGCCCACCGCATGCGCGGCTTGCGTCGCTACCGGGACGCAGACCGGGAAATCCTGGCGCGGACCGGCGAAATCCGAGCCGCGCTCGTCGCCGCCCCAATAGGCCAGCAGCTCGTCGAGCGCGACGCCGCGCCAGATCATGGCGCCCTGCTCGCGAAAGGAGGGCAGCAGCACGTCCTCCTTGCGCATCGCAGCACCGATGCCCACCGCCACGCCTTCCTGGCCCAGCGAGGAGGCGTAGGTGCCGAGCCGGCCCGTCCGCTGCAGGGCCACGGCCTTGGCGTCGAAGGCCCGTGTCAGGACCATGCCACGGTAAAGGTCGACCAGCGCCCCCTCGTCCTCCGCGAAGGCCGGCAGGCCGGCCACAAGGGTTCCGTCCGGGCGCACCATCTCGACCCGATCGACGGTGAAGGCGGCTATCGCCGTCATCTGTTCTTGCCTCCGCTGATCGGCGCCAACCGTTGCATCGACGGCGGGGCAGCGTCGTTGATCCTTCTCAAGCCGGCACGTGCTTGTCGCCGGGGCACCAGGAAGGATTTCGACGCAGGGTTGGGCGCCGGTCTCGCTGTCTAAATCTAAGCTGGAGCGGGCAGGCTCGTCGGCAAGGCTTGCGTCTCGCCGCCGAGGCGGCCCACCTCGGCCCGCAGCAGCTCCCCGAATATCTGGACGGGTAGCATCGCCTCCAATGATCGGCGCACGAGCAGGCCGGCCGGAAAGCTCCAGATCGGCCGGCGATAGGGCAGGATGCCGATGCGCGAGGAGGGCAGGGAGCGCACCAGCGGCTCGGCGAGGCAGGCGAGATAGGGGCCGGCCTCGAGCAGGTGGATGACCGCGAAGAGGGAGCTGGCCTCGACGGCGAAGCGCGGCGGCGCGCCGCCGGCGGCCTGCAGCGCCGGGAGGAGCTTGGCGATCACCTCGCGGTCCTCCTGGTAGATGATCCACCGGTAAGGATCGAGGTCGGGGGCCTCGATCGCCGGCCTGGCGCTAAGCGGATGGGCGCGGCCGGCAACGAGGCGCATCGCGATCGTCGTCAGTTCGTGGCGCGCCATGGAGGGCGGCAGCGGCTCGTCCCGCGGCAGCGCGCTGACCACAAGGTCGAGATCGCCGCGGAACAGCTTCGGATGGGTGATCGTGTTGACGCCCGCCAGAAGCTCGACCTGCAGGTCCGGGAAGCGCTCGTGCAGGCGAGCGATGGCGCGCGGCACGATGGCCGAGCCCCAGAACGGCCCGGCGCCGATCCGCAGCTTGCCCTTGTGGCCGCGCCGGACCGCCTCGAGCTCGGCCTCGGCGAACCGGCATTCGGTGGCGATACCCTGCGCGTGGCGCAGCATGATCTCGCCATAGGGGGTGAGCGCCATCCCGCGGCTGCGTCGCTCGAACAGCGAGGCACCCAACGTGTCCTCGAGCCTTCGGATGCTCTTCGTCAGCGCGGGCTGGCTCAGCCCGAGCCTGCGTGCCGCGGAGGTGAGGTTGCCGTCCTCGGCCACGGCCAGGAAGTGCCGCAGGAGCCCCAGGCTCGCCAGCATCGCCATGCCCCCACGTTATCGTTCCGAATGGGAATCGAATTTGACGTTATCGGGGCGCCTTGTCACCCTCAGCCGGTCCGGGAGGCAGCCAGAGCCGACGCATCATGAAGGCGATCTTCGTCCTGTTCGATTCGCTGAACCGTACGGCCATGGGCTGCTATGGCCGCAGCGCTGTCCGCACGCCCAACTTCGACAGGTTCGCGGCCCGGGCCGTCACCTTCGACCGCCACTTCGTCGGCAGCCTGCCCTGCATGCCGGCGCGCCGCGACCTGCACACCGGCCGCCTCAACTTCATGCACCGGAGCTGGGGGCCGCTCGAGCCCTTCGACAATTCCTTCCCCGAGCTGCTGCGCGAGGCCGGCGTCCACACGCATCTGGTCACCGACCATATGCATTATTTCGAGGATGGCGGCGCCACCTACCACACGCGCTTCCGCACCTGGGACTACATCCGCGGTCAGGAGTACGATCCCTGGAAGGCGATGGTGCAGCCGCCGCTCGATCGCTTCCGCGAGCGCTACGATCCCGCGCACTACGATTTCGAGGCGGGCTGGAAGCGCACCCAGCACGCGATCAATCGCGAGCACTTCGTGGCCGAGGAGGATTTTCCCGGGCCCCGCTGCTTCGCCTCGGCCTTCGAGTTCCTCGACGCCAACCGTGGCAGTGACAGCTGGCTCATGCAGATCGAATGCTTCGACCCGCACGAGCCTTTTCATGCGCCCGAGCGCTTCAAGGAGCCGTACCGCACCGGCTGGAACGGCGGCATCCTCGATTGGCCTGCCTACGAGAAGGTGGCCGACAGTCCCGAGGCGATCGCCGAGATCCGCGCCAACTACGCGGCGCTGGTTGCCATGTGCGACGCCTATTTCGGCCGTCTGCTCGACTATTTCGACGAGCACGACCTATGGCGCGACACGGCGCTCGTGCTCTCCACGGATCACGGCTTCCTGCTGGCCGAGCACGACTGGTGGGGCAAGAACCTGATGCCCTACTATGCCGAGATCTCGAACATCCCACTCATCGTCCACCATCCGGGCTTGGCGGGGCAGGCGGGCACGCGGCGCCAGGCGCTGACGCAGACGACCGACCTCATGCCCACCTTTCTTGACCTTTTCGGCCTGCCGGTGCCGGTCGAGGTCACGGGCCGGTCGCTGCTGCCGGTGCTGGAGCGGGATCAGCCCGTTCACGAGGCGGCCATCTTCGGCATGTTCGGCGGCCCGATCGGCGTCACCGACGGCCGCTGGACCTATTATCTCTACCCTGAGGACCTCTACGCGCCCGGGCTGCACGAGTACACGCTGATGCCGATGCATCTGCACACGCTCTTCACCGCGGCCGAGATGAAGACGTCGAAGCTCGTGGAGCCCTTCGGCTTCACGAAGGAGATGCCGCTTTTGCGCATCGACGCGCTCAAGGACGCAAGGCGCATCCCGATCCACGACGGCAAGCGCTTCGATCCCGGGATCGGCACCACGCTCTACGACCTCGAGGCCGACCCCCGGCAGGAGCGGCCGCTGCGCGATCCTCTTGTTGAGGCAAGGCTCGACGCCGCCATGATCGAGATCCTGATCGCGCACGACACGCCGCCGGAGCTCTACGGGCGCTATGGCCTCACGGTGGCAGGCGCAGCCTGACCCGGGGACCTTCGAAAAGAGACAAGCAGGGAGCAACGAGATGAGGATCACCAGACGGACGAGCATGAAGGGGCTGGCGGGCGGCCTCCTCGGCGCCGCTTTGGGCGGTAGGCTCGCATCGGCCAAGAGCTTCCTCGACGTGGGCAAGCAGGCCGACATGCAGATCCTGATCAACGCCTCGCCCTGGCTGCCGGGCTTCCAGGCCGTGTCCGACCTCTACGTCAAGCAGACCGGCAACAAGGTGAGCCTCGAGGTGGCGCCCTATGGCGGCGTGCTCGAGAAGGCACGCAACGCCGCGCGCGCCAGCAGCAGCCCCTACGACATCGTCAATCTCGACACGCAATGGACGATCGAGTTCTACGAGGGCGGCTTTCTGACCCCACTCAAGGAGATCGACCCATCCTTCGACCTGCCGCCCGAGGTCTTTCGCTATGACGACAGCGGCTATTGGAACGCCGACAAGGGCTGGCGGACGTCCAAGGGCGGGACGCTCATGGCCTACTCGCCCAACGGCAATCTGCAGCTCTTGTTCTATCGGGGCGATCTCTACGAGAAGGCCGGCCTGAAGCCGCCCGAGACCTTCGAGGAGCTGATCGCAGCCGGCGAGAAGATCCAGCATCCGCCGGCGCTCTACGGCATGGTGCCGCGCGGCGAGCGCGGCAACCCCGTCCGTTTCAACTGGATGCCCTACATGCTGGGCTACGGCGCCAGCATCACCAAGGACCCGGAGAACGGCGACTACACCGTCACGATCAACAGCCCCAAGGCCAAGGCGGCGCTCGACCTCTATCTCGACATCGCCAAGCGCATCGGGCCGCCCAATGTGGGCGCCATCGGCCAGAGCCGCATGATCCAGCTCCTGGCGACGGGCAAGGCGCTGCAGGCGATCGTCGTGGCCGCGGCCTGGCCCACCTTCGATGATCCGGACAAGTCGGCTGTCGTCGACAAGATGGACGCGCTCCTGATCCCGCGGCCCAAGGATGGCGTGCACGGCTCGGCCATCGGCAACTGGCACTTCGGCGTGCCGAAGAACGTCGCCGACGAGAAGAAAAAGGCGGCGATGGCCTTCTCCCGCTGGTTCCTGACCCTGGACGCGCAGATGGCCTATGCCGAGGCGGGCGGCATCCCGGTGCGCAAGGACGTCTTCGAGTCCGACCTCGCGAAACAGAAGAAATTCCGCTGGATGAAGGCCTATCTCGACACCATTCCCTACGCGAAGCAGGTGCTGGGCTATCGCGAGGGCGCCCAGGTCGAGGCGGCCCTGGGCCTGCGGCTCAACCAGGCGGTGGTGGGTGAGATGAGCTCTGGCGCCGCCCTCAACGCTGCTGCCGACGACATCTACAAGATCTTCGAGGCGAGCGGCCGCAAGACGGGTAAGCTCGAGCCGCTGCCTACCTGATTTCTCCCTGCTGCGGGCGGTCCCTGCACCGCCCGCGCACCCTCGTCACTTGCCCTTGAGGAAGGCCTCGAAGGCGTCGCCATAGTCGGGGTGCCAGCGCGAGAGCGGCGGGCGGTTCTCGACGATGTCGCCCGCGGCCCAGAGGATGCGCCGCTCGTCGACCGGGCGGGTCACCATGTTGTCCGGGCAGAGGATGTAGAAGTCGCCCGCCTCGAGGCTCTCCATCATGAAGTCGACGGTCTGCTCGGGCGTCCAGGCACCCTCGGGCTTCTCGGTGCGTCCCTGTGCCGTGAGCGGCGTGTAGACGAAGCCCGGGATCAGGAGGTGGGCGGTGACGGTGCGGCCCGGCCGGTTGCGCAGCTCGTGCTCGAGCGCTTCCGTGAAGGCCTTAACACCCGCCTTGGCGACGTTGTAGGCGGGATCGCCCGGCGGCGTCGTGATGCCCTGCTTCGAGCCCGTGTTGATGATCATGCCGGGCTTGCCGCGCTCCAGCATGCCGGGCGCAAAAACCTGGCTGCCGTGGATCACGCCCCAGAGATTGACGCCGAGGATGCGTTCCCAATTCGCCTCGGGGCCGAACATCTCGCTGCCGGGCTGGATGCCGGCATTGTTCATCAGGACGTGGACGTCGCCAAAGCGTTCCAGCACCGTCTGCTCGAGCCGCTGGACCTCGGCCTTGCGGCTCACGTCGGTCGGGACTGCCAGAACATCGGCCGAGCCGCCCCGCGCGCTCTCGGCCAGGAGCGCCGCCGCCTTTTCCAGGCGCTCGCCGGGGACATCGGCAACCGTCACCTTGAGCCCCAAGGAAGCGAGCTTCCTTGCTGCGGCGAGGCCAATGCCCGAGGCGCCGCCGGTGATGACAGCAATGTGACCGGGAGAGAGGGCGGATTGAGTCATCGCGGATCACCTTGCCTAGGTAACGAGCCAGCGGGCGAGACATGGGGCGAGGCCGGCGGCTTGGCAACCCGACCCTCCGCCATCCTCTTGACCCGTCGAGCCCGGAGCCGGAAGCTATGGGAGCTGGGCCAGGCCCGCGTGCTTTGCGGCCTCGCCGCAAGGACGGGCCGATCGCAGGGAGAGTAGGATGGACAAGGTCGAGCGCCTCGCCGCCGGCCGTCGCCTGAGCCGTCGACACTATTTGGGCGCGACGCTGGCCGTCGCTGCCGGGCCGCTGATCCAGGGCATCCCGCGGGCAGGGGCAGCGATCGCGCCGGCTCCCGTCTACATGATGGCGACCGACGACCCGCGCGCGGCGATGGCCGCCTTCCTGGCCAGATTGCCGACCGGGCACTTCGCCGGCCAGTCGGTGGCGATCAAGGCCAATTTCAACAGCGACGACCCGTTCCCGGCCTCGACCGCGCCGGACACGCTCGAAGCCCTCCTGGCGGGGCTTCAGGGTGCAGGCGTACAACGCCTCACCCTGGCGGAGCGCTCGGGGATGGGCGACACCAGGGCGGTGCTGCGCGCCACAGGTGTCAGCGCCTTGGCCGAGCGGCTCGGGGTATGGGTCGAGATCATCGAGGATCTCCCGGCGGACGGCTTCGTGGCCGTCCAGCCTGAAGGAAGTAGCTGGCGACGCGGCTTCAAGCTCGCGCGGCCCTTCGCCCAGTCCGACCTCGTCGTCCAGACCTGCTGCCTGAAGACCCACCGCTTCGGTGGCCACTTCACCATGTCGCTCAAGAACGCGGTCGGCGCCGTGGCCAAGCGCGACCCGGTGGACGGCTACGACTACATGCACGAGCTGCACGGCTCCCCGCGCCAGCGGCTGATGATCGCCGAGATCGCACTCGCCTTCAAAAGCGATTTCATCCTGATGGATGCCCGCAAGGCCTTCGTTAGCGGCGGCCCCGAGCGGGGCGAGCTGGCAGCTCCGGGCCTCTTCCTGGCTGCCCGGGATCCGGTGGCGATCGATGCCGTCGGCGTCGCGATCCTGAGACATCTCGGCACCACGCCCGAGGTCATGCGCGGCCCGATCTTCGCCCAGGAGCAGATCGCCCACGCCGCAGCGCTCGGCGTCGGCGCCCGAGGCCCGGGCGAGATCGCCCTGGTACCCCTCGACCCGTCGAGCGAGGAATGGGCGCGCAGCCTGACGCCTCAGCTCGCCTAGCCTTGGCGCTCTGCTGCGAGCCGCCTGATCGCGGCGATGTCCAGCACGCCGGCAGCGCCCCATCCCTGCTCGCCGGCGGGAACGCTGGGGCGGAACCTCGTGTAGAGCCCGAACGCCTGTCGGGCGAGCTCCACCGGCGGCATCGACTCCGCGAGCACCGTCATCGCCTCGCGTACGGCCTGCTCCGCCGGACCGAGCTTGCTCGCGAGATAGCGCTCGACGCTGCGCGGCTCGATCGGCCGACCCTTGCTCGTCGCCCGCAGCCCCTCTGGTGTCACGGCGACCGGCACGGCCCGGCCGAGAAGGTCGACCTCAAGCATCTCCTCCTGCCGCAGGGCCGCCCGGCGCTCGCGCACGGACTCTGGGGTGGGCGTAAAGATACCGAGCGCCACGCCCTTGGTGTAGGCATTGAGCCCGGCGACGGCGCGGCCGAGGGTCAGGGCCTCGTCCTCGTCGAAGCCGAGGCGCCTTGCCACCACCGCTGCCCAGAGGGTCAGCACGGGCGCCCGGTTCACCGTCACTTGATCGGGCGTCCCGGTCACGGGTTCCTGCCCCGTGGTGGTAGCCCGATCCGCTCGAGGACAATTGCATGCCGATCCGTCTCGAAGGCTCCTGTCGTTGCGGCGCCGTCCGTTTCGTCGTGGCCTCGCACACGCCGCACCCCTACCAGCGCTGCTACTGCTCGATCTGCCGCAAGACCGCCGGTGGCGGCGGCTACGCCATCAACCTCATGGGCGTGGCCGACACGCTCGAGGTGCATGGGCGCCGCGCCAAGCGGGTCTACCGCGCCATGCTCGAGGAGCCGGGTGAGGGCGGCGTCTGCCGGCTGCAGGAAAGCACGGGCCAGCGCCATTTCTGTGGGCGCTGTGGCTCGGCGCTCTGGCTCTACGACGAGACGTGGCCCGACCTGATCCACCCCTTTGCCTCGGCCATCGACAGCGAGCTTCCCGTGCCGCCGGCCCTCGTCCATCTCATGCTGCGTTACAAGCCGAGCTGGGTCCAGCCTGCGATCGGCCCTGACGACAGCGTCTTCGACGAGTATCCGGAGCTGTCCATCGAGGATTGGCACCGTCGCCGCGGCCTCTGGATCGACTGACCGACCGGCCGATCCGTCGCCCGTGGGGCCTTGGGGGATGCCTAGGCCGCCACGGCCGGCGGCGGCCGGAGACGATAGCCGGCACCGCGCACCGTCTGGATCAGGCCGGTGTCGAAGCCCTTGTCGATCTTGCGGCGCAGATAGCAGATGTAGGTCTCGACGATGCCCGTATCGGGATCGCTTTGCCCGTTGGCGCCCCAGACCTCCTGGAGGAGCTCGCTCCTGCTCACCACCTCGCCGCTATGCCGGATGAGATATTCCAGCAGCTGGAACTCGCGCGGGCGCAGCTCGATCGGCTGGCCGGCGCGCGACACGTTCCGCCTGAGGAGGTCGACCTCGAGATCGCCGACCCGCGTCACGGCCGCGTGCTCGGAGCTGGCGGCGCGGCGCGCCAGGGCGGTAACCCGTGCCACCAGCTCGGTCACCGCGAACGGCTTGATGAGATAGTCGTCACCGCCGGCGTGCAGGCCTTCGACCCGATCGTCGACGGTGGCCTTCCGCGAGAGGAAGAGAATGGGCGTGCTCACGCCGTTGGCGCGGATCGACTTGACGATGGAGAGGCCGTCGAGCGAGGGCAGCACACGATCGACGATGAAGAGGTCGTATCGCTTGCGCATGGCGGCTGCGAGCGCCTCGCGGCCATCCGTCGCCGACTCGACGTTATGCCCCTGCTCGCCGAGACTGACTCTGATGAGCTCGGCTAGATCTGTGTCGTCCTCGATCAACAGAATGTTCACGACGGCCCATCCTCTGTCCCCGGCCGGCGCTACAATCGAAACGCGGTCACAAAGATGTCCGGTTGGGGAACCATCGCCCAGTCGGTATCTACCATTCGTAGCACCGGTGCGCCAGTAGGCACGACAAACGATGCGCCGGTGCCGAGCGGCTCGGCGAGCGCCCGGCGGGCTGCAGGCTCGCCGTGCTCTCCCGCCTTCCGCATGACGGGAGATGCCGCGTCTGGCTTCAGCCTTCCACCTTCTGATTTCGCCCGTAGACGAGAAGCATGAGGATGATGACGAGGCCGTAGATGATCTGGCGGCCCGCCTCCGGCATCTGCATGATCGACAGCACCGAGGAGAGGAGCACGATGAGAATCGTGCCGATGACGGTCCCGATATAGCGGCCTCGTCCACCCAGGATGTGGGTGCCGCCGATGACGACCGCGGCGATCGAGGGCAGGAGATAGGCATCGCCCATACCCTGATAGGCTTTGGTCGAGTAGCCGGTCAGCAGCACGCCTGCGAAGGCGGCGCAGAGCCCGCAGAGCGCGAAGGCGCCGACCAGGACGAGCCGCGTATTGATGCCGGAGAGGTAGGTCGCGGCCTCGCGGTTGCCGATCGCGTAGATGTAGCGGCCGAACGGCGTGCGCTGGAGCAGGACGACGATCACCACAGACAGCGCGGCCCAGACGACGACCGCCATCGGCACGCCCAGGACATGCCCGACGGCCAGGACCTCCATGAGCGGCGTCGAGTGGGTCTGCGGCGCGAACCCGCCTGTGTAGAGCACCATGAGGCCGCGCAGCACGGCATTCACGCCGAGCGTGAAGATCATCGAGGGCACACGCAGGTAGGCCACACCCAGCCCGTTGACGATGCCGACCCCGAGCCCGACGGCCAGCCCCACGGGCACCGCGAGCGGCCCGCCCACGGCACTCGCCAGCATGGCGCCGGTGGTGAGCGTCCAGGGCACGGAAAGGTCGATGTGGCCCAGCAGGATGACGAGCATCATCCCGGCCGCGACGAGGCCGAGGAAGGAGCCGACCTGAAGCTGCTGGAGCAGGTAGGTCGGCGAGAGGAAGCTCGCCGTGCCCTGCGTCCAAAGCGTGTAGACCGTGCCCAGCGCCAGAATGACGAGGATGAACCCGCTCGCGATGACGATCGGGCGGTCCTGTGCCGAGAGCCGCAGCGCCGCTGCCGTCATCCGAAGAGCTCCAGCCTGTTCTTGATCCTGAAGACGCGGGCTGCACCCAGGCTGACGGCGGCGAGGAGCACGATGCCCTCGATCAGAGGCTGGAGCAGGGGCGCCACGTCGAAGATGCGGAAGTTGAAGGAGATCGCCCGGATCACGAGGGCACCGATCGCCGAGCCGATGGCACCACCGGTGCCGCCCATGAGCGAGGTGCCGCCGATGACGACCGCGGCGATCGAGTTGAGCGTGTAGCCGCCCGCCTGCTGGATGTCGGCATTGCCGCTCGAGGTCTGCAGCGTCAGGTAGAGGCCGCCCACCGCCGCGAAGAAGCCGCCCAGGGTGAAGGCCGCGAGCTTGCTGCGGTTGATGGCGACGCCCGACATGTAGGCGGCACCCTCGGCCGAGCCCACGGCATAGACGCCGCGGCCGGTCACGGACGAGCGGAAGGGCAGCCAGACGAGGAGGACGACGAGGACGGCCAGCAGAAGCGGCACCGGGATCCAGGCGATAGGCTGCAGCCAGGCGGCGTCGCCGTCCGCCGCGAAATGGAACGTGGCCGCCATCTCGTGCAAGTCGTTGCTCAAGGCCCAGGCAAGATCGTCGTCGACCGAGCCGCCCGGGGTCGGGCGCAGAAAGAGGGCGATGCCGATATAGACCGCACCGGTGGCGAGCGTCGCGATGATCGGCTGGATGCGCCCGTAGACGACGATGCAGCCATTGATCAGGCCGGCGAAGGTGCCGACGAGCAGGCAGAGCACCATCACGGCGATGATCTGGAGCGGCGAGCCGTTGAGCATCGTGCTCGCCAGGCAGTTCACCATCGTCATCGTCGCCCCGACCGAGAGGTCGAGGCCGCCCATCAGCACCGGCACCGTCTGGGCCATCGCCACCATGACGATGACGAAGGCCTCGTTGGCGTTCGCCACCAGCACGTCCGAGCTGAAGCCCTTGGGATGCAGCTCGTTGTAGGTGAGGTAGAAGACGAGAAAGAGGACGATGGCGAGCATGAGGCCCAGATTCTGGGACAGCCTGAGGCGAAGATCCTTCATGCGGCGGCCTCGACCTTTGCCGAACCCAGATTGAGGGCGCTCGTGACGATGTTGGTCTCGGTGATGGCGTCGCCCTCCAGCTCGCTCACGATGGCTCCGTCATAGAGAATGAGCACGCGATCGCAGCAGCCGATCAGCTCGTCGTAGTCCGTCGTATAGAAGAGGATGGCTGCGCCCTCGGCGGCGAGGTCGCGAAGCAGCTGATAGAGCTCCTGCTTGGTGCCCACGTCGATGCCACGGGTCGGATCGTTCAACAGGATGATGCGCGGGCCGGTCATCAGCCACTTGCCGATCACGACCTTCTGCTGATTGCCGCCGGAGAGCGTCGCCACCGGGTCGTCGACGTCGCCGATCTTGATCCTTAGCTTCTCGACCATGCGCTGGACCGCGTCACGCTCGCGGCCACGGTCGACCGTGAAGCCTCGGCTGAGCGAGCTCAGCGCTGCCATGCCCAGATTCTCGGCGATCGACATCGGCAGCATCAGGCCCTCGGTCTTTCGGTCCTCGGGGATCAGCGCCATGCCGATCTTGCCGCCCTTGGCGGCCGACGGGCTCCCGACGGAGACGGTCTTTCCGTTGACCCGAACCTCCCCCTCGAGGCCGCGCAGCACGCCGAAGAGGGCCAGCAGCAGCTCGCGCTGGCCCTGCCCGTCGAGGCCGCCCAGGCCGACGATCTCGCCGGCGCCGACCCCGAGCGAGATGCTCTTGAGCCTGCCCGCCCAGGAGAGCCGCTCGACCTCGAGCACCGGTGCCGGCCGCGCCGGGCGTTGGGGCTTGGGCGGATAGACGTGCGACCACTCGCGCCCGATCATCAGCTGCACGATCTCGTCGGCGTCATGGGCACCCTTCTCGAAGGTCTCGACATGCCGCCCGTTGCGGAACACCGAGCAGGTGTCGGCCAGCTCGTCGATCTCGTGCATGCGGTGCGAGATGTAGAGGATCGCCAGCCCCTCGGCGCGGAGCTGCTTCAAGATCGCGTAGACCTTGTCGACGTCGGCGCTCGTCAGGGCCGATGTGGCCTCATCCAGGATCAAGAGGCGGGGGCTCTGGCCCAGGGCCTTGGCGATCTCCACCATCTGCCGGCGCGACAGGGGCAGGTTCTTGACCCGCTCGAGCGGGTTCACGTCCTCGCAGCCGACGCGCGCCAGAAGCTCTTCCGCTCGGCGCCGCTGCGCCCGGCGGTCGATGAGGCCGAGGCGGCGTGGTGGGTCGGCGATGCAGATATTGTCCGCGACCGAGAGGTCCGGCATCAGCGATAGCTCTTGGAAGATGCACACAATGCCGGCCTGATTGGCGGCCCTCGGGTCGGCGAAGGTCACCTCGCGGCCCTCGAGCCGCATCGTCCCTTCGTCGGGCCGGACGACGCCCGAGACGACCTTGATCAGCGTCGACTTGCCAGCACCGTTCTCACCGAGCACGGCATGGATCGAGCCGGACTCGCAAGTGAAGTCCACCGCCTCGAGGGCCCGCACGCCGCCGTAGCGCTTGCTGATGCCCCTAAGCTCGAGAAAGGGCACCCTGGCGGCCCGCTCGGCCATCGCTCTTTTCTCCTCCCCCGCGGAACGCGAAGGGCCGGGCACCGCCCGGCCCCGTCGCTGCTACTGCACGTTCTCGGCGTTCTTCGCCATGATCTGCGGCGCGGTGAAATTCACGCCACACGGCTCGAACTCGTTGTCGGCGAAAAAGTTGTCGGTGAGGTTCGACCAGTAATTCACGCCGTCCTTGAGGTCGGTGTAGTCGGCCATCGGGATCGGCACCGAGATCATCTGCGGCATCTTCTCGCCTCCGAGCGCGGCGATCGCTGCCTTGATCGAGATCGCCACGAGCGCCGGCGACTGGCCGTAGGAGAAGCCCTTGAGGCCATCCTTCGCGTGCTCGGCCACGAGCTTGCGGAAGCCGTTCTCGCCCTCGCCCGCGATCGGGATGAAGGGATGCTTGGCGTCCATCAGCGCCCTGACCGATCCGGTGGTGCCGCCCTGGGTGAAGAGCCCGTCGAAGTGGCCGTGCACCGCCAGCGCGTCGGCCGTGGCCTTCTGGGCCGTGCCGTCGTCCCAGTTGCCGACGACCTCGATGATGTTCCACTTGCCGCCGGACGCCTTCATCGTCGCCTGGAAGCCATCATGGCGATCGCGGTCGACCGAGTTGCCGGGCAGGCCGCGCACCTCGAGGATCGTGCCCTCGGTCTTGCCCATCTCCTTGAGCAGCCACTTGGCCGACAGCACGCCCATCTCGTACTGGTTCTCGTTGACCTCCATGACCTTCTTGGAGTCGAGAATGTTGTCGAAGGGCACGATGACGGTGCCGTGCCGGTCGGCGAGGCGGATCACGCGATCGAAGCCCTCGGGGCTCACCGCGTTGACGATGATGGCGTCATAGCCCTGGTTGATGAAGTCCTCGATGGCGCCGAGCTGGGCGGCGGCATCGGTGCCGGTCGAGATGACCTTGAACTCCTTGATCGACTTCGCGACCTCCGGCAGCTCGACATACGTCTTGGCGGTCTGGATCATCTGAATCCGCCAGGTATTGCCGACATAGCCGTTGACCAGCGCGATGCGATAGGGCCCCTTCTTGGCCGGCCACTGGAAGTATTCGGTCTTCTTGTCCCACGGCGCGAAGCATTGCGGCTCGTAGCCGGGCCCCGCCACCACCTTGGGGCCGGCCGCCGAGGCGGTTCCCGCGCCCGTCCCGACCAAGGCAAGAGTGGCGGCCGCCGCCAACAGGGTGCGTCTCAACATCATCGGTCTCCCTGGTTAGTCTCCCGAACGGGCGCCGCTTGCGAATCTGTCCGTTCGTCCTGACGCACCGCCGGCCGCGAACTATAGAGACCCGGCCGGCGATGCCTAGGGATTTTTGGCCTTGGGCTTCGACTTGTTGTGCTACTCGGCTGCCAGCCGCTTTGCCGCCGCATGGCTCCGCGGATCCTTGTGCATCCGGCCGTCCTTCATGATCATCGCCAGATGATCGGGCCCGACGAGGATCGAGAGATCGGCCAGCGGATTGCCGTCGACGAGCAGAAGATCGGCGAGCAGCCCCTCCTTCACGAGCCCCGTCTCCATCCGCATCAGCTGGCCGCCGTTCACCGTCGCCAGCTGGATGCACTCCATGGGCGTGTAGCCGAAGAGCTTGTTGAAGTGGATGAGGTCACGGGCGTTCGTGCCCTGTGGCGTCCAGGCAAAGCCGTAGTCGCCGCCGATGACGGCCCGGATGCCGCGCTTCCTCACCTCCTTGTAGCATTCGCAGGTGATCTCGAGGTTGCGCCGCATGTTGAGCTTCTCGACCACCTCCTCGGTGATGCCCCAGGGCGCGGCCTCATAGACGGTGTTGTGGAGCAGGCCCACGGCCGGACCGACGAAGATGCGGTCCTTGGCCGCCTCCATCATGTCGAGCGCCTCCGCGTCGGCATGCTCGCAGTGATAGATGCAGTCGACGCCATTGCGGACCGAGAGCTTGACGCTGTTGGCGGAGCGCGAATGGCTTGCGACCTGCTTGCCGAACTCATGGGCGATATCGCAGGCCATCTTGACCTCGTCGTCCATGTAGGTCGTCACGCCGCCCGGCGAGTTCGGAAAGAAGTCGTCGCCCGAGATGTTGAGCTTGACGTTGTCCACACCCTCGCGGATGCAGGTCCGCACGACCCTGCGGATCTCCTCGGGCCCGTCGGCGATAAGCGCGAAGCTCTCGCGGTGAAGATGCATCATGCGCTCGTCGCCGAGCCCGCCGGTGGCGACGATCTCGGGGCTGCCGGCGCGCATCCGGGGGCCCTGCAGCTCGCCCGCATTGATCGCGTTCCGCACGACCACATCGAGGCGCGGCTTGGCCGAGGCGGCGCAGTAGATGCTGGTAAAGCCGCAATCGAGCAGCAGCTTCGCGTTAGCCGCCGTCTTGAGCGTATGCTCCTCCGGCGGCACCATGCCGAGCTCCCAGGTCTGGGCGGCGCCGGTGAAGGACGGGTGGCAATGACCCTCCGTCATCCCGGCCATCAGGGTCATGCCCTGGCCGTCGATGACGTCCGCTCCGCTGTCGCGCGCGATCTGCGTCCGGCCCTTCGCCACCTTCTTGATCCGGTTGCCTTCCACCAGCACCTCGCCCGGGAAGGGCTCGGCGCCGGTCGAATTGAGCACCATGACGTTCGTGAGCAACGTCGCCGACATTTCTAGCCTCCATACGTCCGCGGTCCGTCGAGGGCCGCGGCTGCTGGTTATGTGTCGGCGGCAAAGGTCGATCCGAATTTCGATGCTGTCAACGAATAGCCGCGGCGCAGCCCTTGACCCAGGTCAAGGACGCGATGGCCGCGAGCGGCGATAGGGCCATGATCGGACGGCTGGGCCCAGCGCGGGGCGCCACCGTCCGCCACAAGGGGCCAATCCATGATCAAGCGTATTCTCGTGCCCGTCGACGGATCCGAGCACGCAACCCGCGCTGTCGAGCTGGGCAGCGATCTCGCGGCCCGTTACCACGCCAGCCTCACGCTGCTGCACGTCGTGGCGCACGCTGGATCGTTCGTGGTGCCGCCCGAGCTCCAGGCCTATGCAAAGGTCGAGAACGTCAGCGTGACCGAGGCCGATCTCATCCGCGAGGCGGCCGAGGAGCTGGTGGGACGAGCCCGCTCACGGGCCGAGGCGGCGGGCCTCGAGAAGGTCCACACCGTGATCGAGAGCGGCGATCCCGCGACCCGCATCGTCAACTATGTCGAGGACCACGGGATCGACCTCATCGTGATGGGCAGGCGCGGCCTGGGCGCCCTGGCGGGCCTCCTGACCGGCAGCGTCACCCACAAGGTGGCTCACTTGGCCAACTGCTCCTGCCTGACGGTGAAGTAGGCCAGCGGGCACGCCGGCCTCAGGGCGCCGAGCCACCGCCGCCCGGCCGATAGGGAGGCGGCTGCAGGATGGTCTTCGTCAGGCTCTCGGGCAGGCCGCCCAACGGGTTGGCGCGGCTCGGCATGCCGGCGGTGAAGGGCAGGAGCTGGTGCCGCGCCACCTCGAAGACGCGGCGCAGCTCCGGCACCGGGTGGCGATGCTCGTCCACCCGGAGGTCCAGCCAGGGATAGGACTCCTTCCAGAAGACCTTGACGCAGGCCGACTGGCGCCCGCGCTTGTCGCCGCCCATCGCCTGGCCGGCCTCGAGGCAGGTGATAAGCCGCTCGGGCAGGTCGAGCTGCTCGCCGCGCACGAACGCCTCGGCCATCGCCGGAATCACGGCATCGCCAGCCAGCATGTTGCCCTGCGTGGCGAAGTTCTCGCCGGTGATGTGGCCGCACCAGGTGACGCAATCCTTGCCGGTGTAGGAGGCGGAGCGGCCCTCCTTGTCGACCACGCCGAGCTGGCGCACGTCGCGGCCCGGATCGCCCTCGATCACGCGCTGCAGCACCTCCTCGGCCGCGAGACCCTGGGCCAGGAGCTCGATGCCGTCGATCCCGAGATAGGGGTTCACCCAGGACTGGGTCGAGATGGCGCCCACGCCCTCGCGGATGAAGGGGCAGATGGCGCCCACGCCCGGCACGGCCGTCGAGACGGCGACGCCCAGCATGCCGGTGCGTGAGCAGCGCGCTGCGATCGAGAAGGTCATGGGATGGCTCCCTGGGCTCGCGGTTGAAGGGCGGCCCGCCGCTCCGCCAGTGCCTTGGCGATGTCCGGCACGGCCTGCAGCAGGCTTTTGGTATAGGGATGGGCCGGCGCGTCGAACACCTCCGCCGTCATCCCCGTCTCCACCACCTTGCCCCGCTGCATCACCGCCACGCGGTCGCTGACATACCGGATGACGGCAAGGTTGTGGCTGACGAAGACGCAAGTGAGGCCGAGCTCGCGCCGCGTGCGCTCGAAAAGGTTCAAAACCTGGGCCTGGACCGAGACGTCGAGCGCCGAGGTGGGCTCGTCCAGCAGCAGCAGGCGGGGCCGGAGCACGATCGCCCGGGCGATCGCCACCCGCTGCTTCTGCCCGCCCGAGAGCTGGTGGGGATAACGCTGCAGCAGGGCTTCCGAGAGGCCCACGGTGGCCAGCGTCTCCTCGAGCCTGCGGCCCCGCTCGGCACGGTTGCCGATGCCGTGCACCTCGAGCGGCGCCAGCAGGATCTGGCGCACGGTCTGGCGTGGGTTGAACGAGGCGCCCGGATCCTGGAACACCGGCTGCATGCGCAGACGCAGCCGCTTCAGTGCTGCACCGCGCAGCGCCCACACATCCTCACCCTCGACCAGGATCCGCCCCGAGGTCGGACGCAACAGGTGCAGCGCCATGCGCAGCAGGGTCGACTTGCCGGAGCCGGACTCGCCCACGATCCCCAGCGTCTCGCCTTCCGCGACCTCGAGGGTGACGTCGTCGACCGCCAGCGCATCGGCGCCCCGGCGCCACAGGCCGCCTGTCCCGAACGTGCGCACGAGGCCGTCCATCACGAGCAGCGGCGCGCTCATCCGCTGCTCCCGGCCTCGGCGGCGAGCCAGCAGCGCGCCGCGTGGTCGCTCGTGACCGACAAAAGGTCGGGCTCGACAGCGCAGCGCTCGAAGCGGTGCGGGCAGCGATCGGCGAAGCGGCAGCCGCGTCCCCGGCTCGCGGGCTCGGGGATCTGGCCCGGGATCGCGTAGAGCTCGCCCGTCACGGCCGTCACCGTCGGCGTCGCCCGCAGCAGGGCCTGCGTATAGGGATGGGTCGGCGCCTCGAGGATCGTGCCGACCGGCCCACCCTCGACGATGGCGCCCGCATACATCACGTAGACCCGGTCGCAGAGGCTGGCGATCACGCCCAGATCGTGGGTGATGAAGAGAATGGCGGTGCCGTGCGTGTCGCGGATCTCGCGCAGCAGGGTGAGGACCTGCGCCTGCACGGTGACGTCGAGTGCCGTCGTCGGCTCGTCGGCGATCAAGAGCTCGGGCTCGAGCGCCAGGCCCATGGCGATCATCACGCGCTGCTGCATGCCGCCCGAGAACTGGTGGGGATAGTCCCGCGCGCGCCGCTCGGGATCCGGGATATGGACCGAGCGCAGCAGTCTGCCCGCGGCAGCGGCCGCTGCCTTGAGGCCGTGCCCGCGGTGCAGGTTCAGCGGCTCGCCAACCTGGGTCCCGACGCGCAGCACCGGGTTGAGGCCGCGCATCGCGTCCTGCGGGATCAGGGCCAGCCGGTCGCCCCGCAGCGCCCGCCGCTCGGCCTCGGGGAGGCCCACCAGCTCGCGGCCCGAGAGCTGCACGCTGCCGCCGGCGATCCGGGCGTTGCGCGGCAGCAGCCCCAGCACGGCCATGGCGGTCATCGTCTTGCCGCTGCCCGACTCGCCGATCAGGCCCACGATCTCGCCCCGCTCCACCGTCAGGCCCAGCCCTTCGACGAGCGGCAGCCGGCGGCCGCGCGACGTGGCCTCCACCTTCAGGTCTCTGATCTCGAGCGCGGGCGCTGCCACGGGCGTCATTCCCGGAGATGCGGGTCAAGCAGGTCCCGCAGCCCGTCGCCCAGCAGGTTGAAGCCCAGCACGCAGAGGAACATCGCCATGCCGGGCACAAGCCCGAGCCAGGGCGCCTGCTCCATGAAGCCGCGGCCTGTGCTCAGCATGTTGCCCCAGGAGGGATCGGGCGGCTGCGCGCCGAGGCCCAGGAAGGAGAGCGCCGATTCCAGCAGCACGGCATAGGCCAGCGCCACCGCGGCCTCGACCAGCGAGGGGGCCAGCACGTTGGGCAGGATCTCGCGGCCCATGATGCGCAGATCGCCCATGCCGAGGCAGCGGGCCGCGTCGATGTAGGACTGGCGCAGCGCCGTGTGGCTCGACGCACGGGCGAGCCTCGCGAAGCCCGGGATGAAGATGATGCCGATCGCGATCATGGCATTGAGCACCGAGGTGCCGAGGCTGGCCATCAGGATCACGGCCAGGAGGATGGCCGGGAAGCTGAACAGCAGCTCCATCAGCCGCATCAGGATCATGTCGATCCAGCCGCCGAAATAGGCGGCGACCACGCCGATGATCGTGCCACCTATCAGCCCCACCGCGACAGCGATCAGGGCCACCTGCATCGAGATCCGCGCCGCATAGATGGTCCGTGACAGAAGATCCCGCCCCAGCTCGTCGGTGCCCAGCAGATGCTGCGGCGAGGGGCCCTGAAGCATCACGTTGACGTCGAGCGCGTAGGGGTCGTCCGGTGCGATCTCGGGCGCGAAGATGGCGGAGACAACGAAGACGAGAACGAGAAAGCCGCCGATGCCGAGCAGGCCGAAGCGCCGGAAGCCGGCGCGGAAGCGCGGGGCGGCGAGGGCAGGGGCGCTCATCCGGCGCTCTTCGAGCGGATCTGGCGCGGGTCGAGGAGGGCGCCCGCGAGGTCGACCAGCATGTTCACGGTGAGGACGACCACGGTGATGACCAGCGTCGAGGCCAGGAGCACGGGGTAGTCGCGGTTGATGATCCCCACGAGCACGAAGGAGCCGATCCCGGGCAGCAGAAAAATGTCCTCGATGATGACGACGCTACCGAAGAGAAAGCCGAACTCCACGGCACCCACGGTGAGGAAGGGGATGAGCGCGTTACGCAGCGCGTGCCGGCGGACGATCACCGGTCCCGGGGCACCCTTGGCGCGGGCCGTGCGGATATAGTCCGACGACAGAACCTCGAGCATGCCGGTGCGCATGATCCGCAAGAGCAGCGCCGAGCTGACGATGCCCAGCGAGAGGGCCGGCATCAGCATCTGCTCGAGGTTGGTCAGCGGGTCCTCGAGAAAGGGCGTGTAGCCGCCCGCCGGCAGCCAGCCGAGCCCGATGGCGAGGAAAAGTATCAAAAGCGTCGCCAGCCAGAAATTGGGGATGGCGCCGCAGACGGTGGCGAGAAAGGTGATCAGGGTGTCGGCCGGCCGCTGATGGTGCCAGGCAGCAACGGCACCGAGCGGTATCGCGATCAGGTTGGCGATCACGAAGGCCATGATCGCCAGCTCCAGCGTCACCGGCAGGCGCGCCGCGATCTCCGGCCCCACGGCCACATGGCTCTGGAACGAGGTGCCGAAATCGCCGTGCAGCGCCTTCCACAGCCAGTCGCCGTACTGGACGTAGAGCGGCCGGTCGAGACCGGTCTCGGCCTCGAAGCGGGCGATCGCCTGCGGCGTCGCGTCGATCCCCAGCGCCGAGCGTGCGGCCGAGCCCGGCACCACGTTGATCGCGATGAAGAGCACGACCGACGCCGCCAACAGCGTCGGGATGAAGGAGAGGAGGCGGAGCGCGATCAGCCGCAGCATCGGCTCCGCCTCGCTTCCCTCCGATCAGGCTTCGAGCCAGGCATCCTTGAGCGTCTTGAGGAACCCGGTGCGCATCGGCACATAGCCCTGCAGCTTCTTCGTGTGGGCGATCAGGAGCCAGCCGTTGACCAGCGGCACCTGTCCCATGTCGTCGAGCGAGAGCTGCTGCATCTGCTTGTAGAGCGCCTTGCGCTCGTCCTGGGTCGGTGCCGTCTTTGCCTTCTCGAGGATGTCGTCCATGGCCTGGCTGCAGTATTTCTGCACGTTGATGGCCATGCCGCACTTGTAGTTGTTCGAGACGAAGTCGTCTGGATCTGCCAGAGGCGACAGCCAGTACATCGTCGTGATGTCGAAGTTCGAGGTCGACCACACCTCGTCCCAGTAGCGCGGAATCTCCATCGTCTTGATCTGGGCCTTGATCCCGACCGCCTGCAGGTTGGCCTGGATGATCGGCGCCATGGCCATCATGGGAGGGAAGGAGGAGGCGATGGTCATCGAGGTCGCAAAGCCGTTCGGGTGGCCTGCCTCGGCCAGCAGCTTCTTCGCCTGCTCGGGATCGCCTTCGGGCTTGAAGAACTTGATGTCGGCGTAGCCCCAGTTCCACTCGGGGATCACGCCGCCCAGGATCGGCGTCGCCTGGCCGAAGAAGGCGCCCTGGACGATGGCCTTGCGGTTGAGCGCCACGCCGATCGCCTGGCGGACCTTGGGATTGTCCAGCGGGGCGTGCGTGTTGTTGGGCAGGAGCCAGTAGTAGCGCGACCCCTCGAGCGTCTGCGCCGTGAGGCTGGGGCTGGACTTGACCCGGGACCAGTCCTTGGCCGGGATCTCGTTGCTGAAGTTGACCTGCCCCGACATCACCGCGTTGGTCAGCGCCGTGATATCGCTGATGATGCGGTACTCCATCGCATCGAAGTAGGGCTTGCCCGCCTGGAAATAGTCGGCGTTGCGCTCGAACTTGATCGCCGTGCGCGGCTGATAGCTGACGAACTTGAAGGGCCCGCTGCCCACGGGATGGGCATTCAGATCATGCCCGCTCTCGACGAGCTTCTTGGGCACGATCGAGGAGCCCGGGAACGCCATATAGACGAGGAAGGGGCCGGTGGGCTTGCTGAGCTTGAAGCTCACGGTGAGCGGGTCGACCACATCGATGCTGTCGATCGTCTCGACCTGGGCGCCGTAGGAATAGCCCAAATCCTTGGCGCGCAGGCGATCGAAGCTGAACTTCACATCCTCGGCCGTCAGCGGATCGCCATTGTGGAACTTGACGTCCTTGCGGAGATGGAAGGTGTAGCTCAGCCCGTCCGGCGCCATCTCGTAGCTCTCGGCGAGCTCGGGATAGGGCTTGGCGTCCGGATCGAGCGCCATCAGGGTCGAGTAGACCTGCTCGATCACGACATGCGACATGCCCGAGGGGCCGCGCTGCGGATCGAAGCCCGCCGGGTCCGCCGAGAAGGCGGCGATGAGCGTGCCGCCCCGCCGCGGCTCGGCCGCGCAGGGCGCTCCTGCCGCCCGGCAGGGCGATGCCGCCCAGGCCCAGCCCGAGCCCGAGTGCCGACCCCGTTCCAATCAGCCCACGCCTCGTCAGACGTCCGTTCATCGCCACCTCCCGCTCCACCCTGCGGCCATCAGACCGCCAGGTACTCGTGCATGACCTCGCTGGCCTCGAGCGCCTCACGGCTGCCCTCGGCCACGACCTTCCCCTTCTCGAGAATGACGCAGCGCCGGGTCATGCGGAAGACCATCGGCACGTTCTGCTCGACGATCACGATCGTCATGCCCTCGGCACGGTTGATCGCGACCAGGGCTTCGGCAATCTGCGCCACAAGAACCGGCATGATGCCGTCCGAGGGCTCGTCCAGCAACATCAGCCTCGGATCGGTCATCAGCCCGCGGCCGATCGCCAGCATCTGCTGCTCGCCGCCGCTCATCGTGCCGGCGAGCTGGCCCAGCCGCTCCCGCAGGCGCGGGAAGTAGCCGAGCACCTCCTCCAAGCGCGAGCGCTTCGCCGTGCCGCCGGCGATCCGCCCCATCTCCAGATTTTCGCGCACGGTCATGCGTGGGAACATCCCGCGACCCTGCACGACCGTGGTGATCCCCAGCCTGGCCCGCCGGTGCGTCGGCAGGCCGGTGATGTCGCGCCCGTCCAGGCGGATCGCGCCGGCGCTGGCCGGGATGAGGCCCGAGATGCACCGGATCAGGGTCGACTTGCCCATCCCGTTGCGGCCGAGCACGCCCAGGATCTCGCCATCATCCACCCGCAGCGACACGCCACGCAGCACCGTGATCGAGCCATAGCCGGCCGTGACGTCGAGGACCTCGAGCGCCATCAGGCGTTTCCCAGATAGACGTCGCGGACCTGCGGGTCGGCCGCCACCGCCTCGAACGGGCCTTGGGTCAGAACGCGGCCGAGATGGAGCACGGTCACGGGTGCCGCCAGATCGCGGATGAAGTTGATGTCGTGCTCGATGACGATGGTCGAGAGGCCGAGCTCGCCTGCGAGCTCTCGGATCAGCGCGCCGGTGGCGTGGGTCTCTTCGGCGGTCATGCCGGCGGTCGGCTCGTCGAGGAGCACGAGCTCGGCCGCGTTGGCGAGCAGGAGCGCGATCTCCAGCCACTGTCGCTGGCCGTGCGAGAGATGCTTGGCCGGCGTTCGGCTCTCCGCGCCGAGCCGCACGCGCGCCAGCACCTCGCCGATGCGCCGGTGCGGCGCGCCGGCGCGCAGGACGGCGAGCTCGATGTTCTCGCGTGCCGTGAGGTTGTCGAAGAGGCTGGGTGTCTGGAACTTGCGGCCGATGCCGAGCCGGGCCCGACGGACCACCGAGAGGCGCGTGATGTCCTGCGCCTTGTAGCGGATGCGGCCCGTCGTCGGCGCCAGATGGCCCGAGATCATGCTGATGAAGGTGGTCTTGCCGGCGCCGTTCGGCCCGATGATCGAGCGAATCTCGCCGCGTGCCAGCTCGAAGTCGATATCGGCGTTGGCCACGAGACCCTGAAAGCGCTTGCCCAGGCCCTCGACCTCGAGCAGCGCGCTCATGGCACCGCGCTCCAGCGGCGCAGCGACCGGGCGAGGAACCCAGCAACGCCGCCGCGCAGCACGGTGATCGCGACGATGAACAGGAGACCCATGAAGAGCTGCCAGAGCGAGGGCGAGATGGCGCTCAGATAGTTGGAAAGCGACGACACCAGCACGCCGCCCAGGAAGGCCGCGAGCAGCGACTCGCGCCCGGCCACCGCCACCCAGACCACGACCTCGGTCGAGAACAGGACGCCACCGAGCGAGGGGGCCACGAAGCCGGCATGCGTGGCGTAGAGGGCGCCGGCCATGCCGGCGATGCCGCCCGAGAGCGCGAAGGCGGCGGTCTTGTAGAGTGGCGCGGCATAGCCCAGGGCCTCCATGCGCGCCTCGTTCTCGCGGATGCCGACCAGGATCTTGCCGAAGCGGGCGCGCTGGACGAGCCGCAGGCCCAGATAGACCAGGGCGGCCACGGCGAGCACGAGGTAGTAGATCGGCACATCCTCGGTGAGCTGCAGCTCGAAGCCGGGGAAGGTCAGGCTCATCCGGTTGATGAACATGCCGTTCCAGCCGCCGGTGATCTCCGACTGGCTCACCGCAATCTGCTCGACCATGATCGAGAGGGCGAGCGTGACGAGCACGAAGTAGCCGTCGCGGACGCCGGCGCTGAAGAGGAAGTAGCCGATGGCCGCAGCCAGCGCCGCGCAGACCAGCACGGCGCACAGGATCCCCAGATAGGCGGGGTTAACCGGCAGCCCCTCGTGCCCCATGACCAGCCCGATGGCGTAGCCACCGATCGCGAAGAAGCCCGCCTGCCCGAAGCTGAGGATGCCGCTGCCTCCCCAGAGCAGGCCCAGCGACATCGCCATCACGCCGAACAGCATGTACTGCGGCAGGATGTAGACGACGTAGCCCCCGGCCAGCAGGGGCAGGACGGCCAGGGCGGCGAGCACGAGGACGGCCAGCGGGACCTCGCCCAGGGTCCATGGCATCGGTCGATCGGCTGTATCGCGAGGCCCCGGGCTTCCGGTCACGCTCATCGCCTCGTCCCGATCAGGCCCGTCGGTCGGAAGCGCAGCAGCACGATGGCGAGCGCGAAGACGACGGTCTGGGCGAAGACCTGGCTCGAGACCAGCGCGAAGATCGTCTCCGACCCGCCGACGACGAAGCTTCCGACGAGCGTCCCCGCCAGGATCTGGCCGAGGCCGCCCACCGTGACGGCGAAGAAGGAGCGGACGAGGAAGACGTTGCCGATATACGGATCGATGCTGAGCATCGGGCTGATCAGGGCGCCGGCGAGGCCTGCGAGAAAGGCGCCGGCGACAAAGACCTGCTTGTAGGCCAGACCGACGTCGAGCCCGAGCAGGCTCGCCATCTCGCGGTTCTGCACCAGCGCCCGGACCTTGATCCCGATCCTGGTGCGAAAGAGAAGCACGGCCAGGACAAGGAGGACGAGGAGCGAGATCACCCCGACGAGCGAGCGGTAGGCAGGGAGCTCGAGGCCGAGGAGGTTGATCGTGTCGGGCAGCGGGTTGGGCACGTTGCGAAAGTCGGTGCCGAAGACGAGCTTGATGACCTCGGTCGCGACGAGGAAGAAGCCCCAGGTCAGCAGCAGCGTGTCGAATGGCTCGTCATAGAAGTGGCGGATGAGGACGTGCTCGAGCGCGAGACCGATGAGCCCGACGCCGACCGCCGCCAGCAGCACCGCGGGGATGAAGGGCACGCCGTGGCTCGTGGTCCACCACATCAGGTAGGCGCCGAGCGTCAGCATCGCTCCATGGCCGAGGTTGATGACGCCGATGAGGCCGAAGATCACGGCCAGGCCCGAGGCGGCGAGCGCCAGGACCAGGGTGATGAGCACGGCGTCGGCGACGACGCTGAGGGCAAAGGCGAGCAAGGCTCCTCCAGGCGAAGGTCGGGCGGCCCCGCTTCGGGACCGCCCGGATGGGTCAGAGCGGCAACGACTTGCAGGCGGCAGGCTTGGGCTGCACCGAGGGCAACGCCTCGATCTGCTCGAACATGTCGTTGACGCCGGTCCAGCCCGGCCGCACCCGCATGAGGTAGGAAGGCAGCACCGCCTGGTTGTCCAGGGCCCGCATCGTCACGGGTCCCTGCGGCGCGCCTTCGAAGGTCAGCCCTTTCAGGGCCTCGCGCACCTTGGCGGTATCGGTCGACCCGGCCTTGGCGATGGCCATGGCCCCCATATGGGCCGCGTTGTACATGCCCACGCCCACCGTGTTCATCAGCGCGTCCTTGCCGTACTTGGCGAAGAAGCGCTCGAGGAACGCCTTGTTGTTCGGCTGGTCGATGGTCATGAAGTAGTCGAAGCTGACATAGGCGCCGGCCGAGACCTCCGGACCCAGGCCGCTCGTCACCACCTCCTCGTCGTCCACCGTCCAGAGCGTGATGTCCTTCGACATGCCGGCGGCGTGGAACTGGCGGCGGAAATTCACCGTGTCGGAGCCGGTCAGCGAGTGGAACACCACCTCGGTCCCGGCGCTCTTGATGTCGCGCAGCACCGAATCGTACTGCGGCGTGTTGAAGGGGATGTAGACCTCGCCGACGACCTGGCCGCCCAGCTCGTTGAATTTCTCCTTGAACATCTTGTTCGTCTCGCGAGGCCAGGCGTAGTCCGAGCCGATCAGGAAGAACTTCTTGCCGTGGTTCTTCATGATGTAGTCGATGAACGGCCAGACCTGCTGCGACGGCTCGGGGCCGAACATGAAGATGTTCTTGTTGCACACGCCGGGGAAGAATTCCTGGCTCTGGCCTTCGTACCAGGTGGGGTAGAGCAGGAGCTTGCCGGTCTGCTGGACGACCGGGCCCGCCGCGTTGCGCTCGGCCGAGGAGAAGGTTCCGGCGAGGAGATCGACGCGCTCCTGGCGGACCAGCCGGTTCGCCTGCTCGACGACGATGCGCGGCTCGGTCTTGCTGTCGCCCACCACGATCTCGATCTGCCGGCCGAGCACGCCACCGGCCTTGTTGATCTCGTCGACGGCGAGCTCGAAGCCCGCGAAGTGGGCCTTGCCATAGACCGTCCAGGCACCCGTCAGAGGCGAGATGACCCCGATCCGGATCGGGGTCGCGGCCCATGCATGCCGGATCGTCCACGGCATCGCCACCGCGGCGGTGCCTGCGGTGGCGAGCGAGCCCAGCACGGTACGCCTCGTGACGCCGTTCTTGCGGAGGGTGACCTTCACCATCTTCTTGTCTTCCTTCTCTCGGGGGTCGGCTCAGTACCAGCCCGGCTTGGCGCCGGTGCCCAGCATCTCATCATAGACGTCGGTGCGACGGTCGCGCAGAACCTGATTGTACTCGTTCCAGTTCCGCTTGCGCCTCGCGTCGGCGAGGTTGCAGTCGGCGTAGATGATCTCCTCCGCGGTCCGGCTCGCCGGCCCGGCGACGGGCCATCCGGTGTAGGAGACGACGAGGCTCTGGCCGATGAAGGGCTGGCCGCGCTCGGTGCCGACGCGGTCGGCGGCCGCGATGAAGACCGAGTTGGTATGGGCCGCGCTCATGCAGAGAATGTTGGCCATCGCCTCCCGGTTTGGGTCCTGCCCGGGGATAGGCACCCAGTTGGTCGAGATGCAGATGATGTCGGCTCCCTGCAGCGCGCACAGCCGGTAGCCCTCGGGGAACCAACCATCGTAGCAGATGAGCGCCCCGACGCGTCCGATCGGCGTGCCCCAGACCGGAAAGCCGAGATTGCCGGGCTCGAAGAACAGGTTCTCCTCGTTCCACAGATGCACCTTGCGGAACGTCCCGATCGGACCTTCGGGGCCGACGAAGGCGGCCGAGTTGTAAAGAAGATCGCCGTCGCGCTCGCAGATGCCGGCCGAGATGTAGAGCCCATGGTCGCGCGCGAGGCGGGCCCAGGTCTGCACGGTCTGGCCGTCCGGGATGGCCTCGGCGAGCGCGAACGCCTCGTCCCGGCTCTCGAACACGTAACCGGAGTTGCACAGCTCCGGCAGGACCACGAGCCGGGCGCCGTTCGCCGCCGCCTCCTCGATGAGCGCGACGCCCTTGGCGACATTGGCCGACTTGTCCCCGACATGCGGCTCCATCTGGACGCATGCGACGCGGACGACGGCCTCGTGGCGCCCCTTGCGGTCCTCTGCCATCGCCAAGCCCTCCCTCAGCTGAGGTAGCTCTTCAGGATCGACGCGCCGAGCGTGTATTTCGGGTCCACCATGTTGCCCAGCCGCACCCGGCCTGCCTGGGTCAGCAAGAAGTATGCCTCGCTCTCCTCGAAGCCGAAGTCGCTCACGAGCCAGCGGGTCAGCTCGCGATAGGCGATGCGCGCCGCGTCCTCCATCGGCCTGGCACTGCCCAGCGTCATGAGGAAGCGCTCGTTCTCGAGCCGCGGCCAGGCGATCTGCCAGCCCTTGATGAGGTCGACATGGATGGTGACGGTGGCCGGGATCTCGACCGCCACGCCGCACAGCTCGCCGTCGCCCTGTGTCCCATGGCAGTCGCCGAGGAAAGAGATAAGCGTCCTTGTGCAGGACCGGGAAGTAGAGAATGGCGCCGGGGGCGACGTCTGGCACGTCCATGTTGCCGCCCCAATAGTCGGGTTGCAGCGAGCTCACGGCCTCGATCTCGGGCGCCACGCCCAGCGTGCCGATGAAGGGCTCATAGGGCAGCGTTATCTTCTCATTGAACTTGATGCCCTGCTCGGTGACCTCCATCTTCTTGACCCGCTCCTCGAGCGGCTGGTTCAGGAGCGCCGTGGCGGTGGTGGCGACGAGGCCGCCGAACTCGGTGATCAGCGCCGTCGTGCCGACCGGCTGGGGACCGCGCGGCTTGATGCTGTGGATATGCACGCAGAGCACGTCGCCCTTCTCCGCACCCTCGACCGCGATCGGGCCGCATTGGGGATTGAGGAAGGGGACGTTCAGCTTCTCGCTCGGCTTGTCGCTCTCGCTCTTGATCGCGCCCTCGAAGGCGTCCTGCGTCTCCGCGATCACGAGATCGCCCGGCTTGATCCGCATCACCGGCTCGGCATAGGCGCCATAGACATAGTGATAGCGGCCCTGCACGGCCTCGGTCAGCTGGTGCGCCTTGCCGGCCTTGCCCTTCGCCACGCCCTTGCGGGCCATGTAGGAGGTCTCGAGCCACGTCATCGGAATGCTCCCTGTGAGACGCGAGAAAGTCAGATGGCGAGGAACTCGGCGACACGCTCGGTGTCGCGCAGCTCCTCGCGGGTGATGGATGCCACGACCCGGCCCTTGTCCAGGACGTAGGCACGATGCGCCGCCGTCTGCATCAGATCGATGTTCTGCTCGACGATCAGAACGCCGATCGGCTTGCGCGTCACGATCTCGGCGATGAAGGCGCCGATCTCCTGAACGATCGAGGGCTGGACGCCGTCCGAGGGCTCGTCGAGGAGCAAAAGCTCGGGGCCATTCACGAGCGCCCTGGCGATCGCCAGCATCTCCTGCTGGCCGCCCGAGAGCGTCCCGCCGCGCTGGCGCGCCCGCTCCTTGAGAAAAGGAAAGTAGCCGTAGACCTCGTCCAGCGCGAAGCGGCCGGCACCGGCGCTCACGAACTGGCCCATGCGCAGATTGTCCAGCACCGACATGTGCGGGAAGATCTCGCGCCCTTGCGGGACATAGCCCATGCCGCGCCGCGCCCGTCGGTCGGCGCTCTCGGACGTGACGTCCTCGCCCTTGAAGCTGATCCGGCCCTGTCGCGCGCGCAGCAGGCCGATGACGCTCCGCATCAGCGTGCTCTTGCCGACACCGTTGCGGCCCAGCACGCCCACGACCTCGCCGCGCTCGACATTGATGCTCACACCCTGGACGACGTCGCCGGTGGCGTAGCCGGCGCGGAGGGCGGAGACCTCGAGGATGCCCGCCATCTCAGGCACGCCCCAGATAGATGCGGCGCACATCGTCGTGGGCGGTGATCTCGTCCACGGTGCCCTCCGCGAAGATCCTGCCCTGGTGCAGCACGGTGACCCGCTGGGCCACCTCGCGCACGAAGGCGATGTCGTGCTCGACCACCACGATGGTGAGGCCGCTCTGGTTCAGATGCTGCAGCACGCGCGCCGTCTGCAGCGTCTCCTCGGGCGACAGGCCGGCCGTCGGCTCGTCCAGCAGCAGGATGTCCGGGCCGCCCGCCAGCACCATGGCGATCTCGAGCCACTGGAGCCGGTGGTGCGGCAGCTCGCGCGCGATCGTGTCGGCCTCCTCCTCGAGCCCAAAAAGATCGAGGGCGTAGCGGAAGCGCTCCTCGGCGGCTGACGACCGGCCGGCGCCTATGGGCAGCGGGATCTCGAGATTCTGCCGCACATTGAGGGCGTGGTAGGCCCGGTTGGTCTGGAAGGTGAGGCCCAGGCCGAGCCGGACACGCTTGAACGCCGGCAGCCGTGTCACCTCGGTTCCCTTGAGGAGGACGCTGCCACCATCCGGGGGATAGATCCCGCAAAGCAGGGCGAACAGGGTCGACTTGCCGGCGCCGTTCGGGCCGATGATGCAGCGCAGCTCGCCTTCGCCGACGGCGAGCGACACGCTGTCGGTCGCGACGACCCCGCCGAACCGCTTCGCGAGCTCCCGGGTCGCGAGAATAGCCTCGACCATCTCAGCGGCTCCCTGCGTCGGGTGTGAGAGCCGCGCGCCAGCCGCGCCGCGGCAGCTCGCGCGCCAGGGTGACGATGATGCCGCGTGGGAAGAACATCATCACCAGCACGAGGAGCGCGCCCGTGATGACCATCGCATACTGGTTGCCGGTCGAGGACAGGGTGTAGTTGAGCCAGTTCAGCGCATAGGTCGAGATCGCCACGGCCAGGAGGCTGTCCCTCCCGCCGACCGCCACCCAGATCACCGGCAGCGCCGCCTGCAGCAGGCCCACCTGCGAGGGCGTGATGTAGTTGCCCCACTGGACGTAGAGCAGCCCCGACACGCCGGCGAGGACGGCCGCCAGCACGAAGACGCCCAGCTGACGGGCGCGGATGTCGTAGCCCAGAAGCTCGGTGCGCAATGCGTCCTCGCGGATCGCCAGCATCACGCGCCCGCTCCTCGAGCCCACGAGCGCCCGGCAGCCGAGGAAGCAGATCAGCACGACGATCAGCGTGTAGTAGTAGAAAGAATAGCCCATGAAGACGAGCTGGCCGATCTGGAAGGTCGGAATGCCCGTCATGCCGTTGTAGCCGCCCAGCTGCACCGCGCCGACGCGCCACTGATAGCCCGCCGTCTGGCCGAGGAAGGTCTCCAGCAGCAGCGTGAACACGAGCGTGAGGATCGGCGTGATCCACATCTGCACGCGGGCATAAAAGACGAAGTAGCCGAAGATGGCCGAGACGATCGCGCAGGCGGCAAGCCCGCCCAGCGAGCCCACGATCGGGCCCCAGGAATAGGCGGTGAGGTTGCCGCCGATGATGCCGTAGAGATAGCCGGCGATGCCGAAATAGGCGACCTGGCCGAAGCTCAGGACGCCGCAATAGCCCCAGAGCAGCGCTAGGCCCAGCGCCATCGGGATGTTCGAGAGATAGTACGCCATATTCGTGGCGTCGAAGTCGCTCATGAAGTTGGCGTAGTAGAAGAGCAGGGCGACGGCGATGGCGAAGCCGCCCCAGTACCAGGCCGACTGCCCGATGTCCTCGGGGCCGGTGAAGAGGCGCAGCGCTCGCATGGGCTAGACCAGCCTCGTGCGCTGGTCGAGCCGGCGCTGGATGAAGGCAGAGATGCCGTCCGGCATCAGCCGGATGATGATGAGCGCGGCCAGGAGCAGCGCCACCGTGCCGAGGAAGGCTCCAAAGAGGAAGCCCACCGGCGTCTTGATGAGCGACAGCAGCACGCTGCTCCCCACCGCCCCGGCAATGACGTTGGCGGCGCCGCCAACGACCACCGTGATGAAGGCCGGGGCCACGAACTGCTGGCCCATATAGGGTGCGATCGAGGTCGTGGGCGCCAGAAGGGCGCCGCTGAAGCCGGCGAGACCGGCGCCGAGGCTGAAGGTCAGCGTGTAGACGCGGCGGGTGTCGACGCCGAGCGCCCGGGCCATCGCGGGGTTCTGCATCGTGGCTCTCGCCTGAAGGCCAAAGGTCGTGCGGTTGTAGAGCCACCACAGGCCCACCACGACCAGCACCGAGATCAGGATCAAAGCGATCCAATAGTCCGAGAAGGAGTACTGGCCGACCGAGAAGGAGCCGCCGGGTATGGGGATCGACGGCAGGAACGGGCCGAACAGGATGAGCGTGCCTTGACCCAGGATCAGGCTGATCCCCCAGGTGACGACGAGAGCACCCAGCTCACGGCCATAGAACTGCCGCACCACCAGCCGCTCGAGGATGGCACCGAAGATCGCCACCACCACGAAGGCCAGGATCACCGCCACGGGAAAGGGCACGCCACGGTGATAGGTGAGCGAGGCCGTATAGGCGCCCATCATCATCAGCTCACCATGGGCGAGGTTGATGATGTTCATCATCCCCAGGATGACGATGAGGCCCAGCGCAGAGAGGAGGAGATAGGACCCGTTGGTCCCGAGCTGGTAGAGGACGCTCGCCGCGACCGCCAGTCCGTCCATCAGTAGCTCCGTTCGGGACGGCGAGACAGCCGGTCACGCCCGAAGGCGCGACCGGCCCTCACCGGACGTTGAGGGTCCGGGCGAAGCTCAGGCCTTCTTCTTCGTGAACATGTCGAAGAAGGGATCCTCGGCCGGCGTGTACTGCTTGTACTCGGGATTGCGGATCAGATTGACGCCCAGGCGCTGCAGCCACCAGGCCTCGATCAACGGCCAGTCGCGCACGAAGCTCACATTGTGGTTCTCGTCGCAGACGGCGAGGCGGATCGGATGCGCGACGTGATGCGTGCCGGGCTCGAGGAACACGCTGCCCTCCGGCGCCTCGATGTTCCAGCCCATCTCGAGCGCCTTCTTCACCGTCGGCTGGTCGACCGTGCCGGCGAGGCGTGCCGCCTTGGCGTAGAGATGGATGGTGAAGTAGGTGTTCTGCGCCATCTCGCCGATATAGGGATCCTGCGGGAACATCGTCATCCAGCGCTTGACGAAGGCCCGGTTGCGCGAGGTCGGCACCTCGAGCTGGTACTGGATGGCGTTGTGCATGCCGGCGAGCGAGGGCGGCGCGAAGCGCTTGTGCTCGTAGCCCTGCGCCATGTTGACGGTCGAGGCCATCGGGAACTTGAGGCCGGCCGCCGCCGCCTGCGGATAGTAGTTCTGCTGGTTCTGGCCGACCAGCAGGGTCATCACCCAGTCGGGCTTGGCCTGCTGGACGCGGGCGATGACCTGGCTGAACTCCGAGACCGAGAGCGGGATGAACTCCTCGGCGATGATCTGCCCGCCCAGGAGCGGCACGAAGGCGCGTGTCCAGGCCGCGGTGAGCTGCCCGAAATTGTAGTCGGCGGCGAGCGTGTAGCCTTTGGGCCCGAACTTCTCGATCATGTACTGCACGGTCGGGATGACCTGCTGCTCGCAGACCGGGCCGGTGCAGAAGGTGTTCGCGTCGGCGACGCCGCCCTCGTACTGGTTGGTGTAGAAATAGAGCTGCTTGTGCTGATCGACGATCGGCCGGATGGCCTCGCGCTCGGCGCTGGCGAAGCCCGCCACCAGAACGTCGACCTTCTCCTGCTGGATCAGCCGACGGGCGAGCTGCTGCCAGAGGGCATTGTTGCTCTGGCCATCGAACGACATGAGCTGCAGCTCGCGGCCGAGGATGCCCTTCTCGCCCGAATCGATGAGGACGTCGGCCTCCTCGTCGAAGACGAGATCCGTCTTGTCCATGGGCCCGCCGTCCGACACGAGGTCGAGGTTGGTGCCCTCCTTGCTGATGACGGGTGGCTTGGCCGCGATCTTGCCCATGACGCCCAGCTGCCCGGCGCCGATGCCGGCGGCCCCTTTGAGCGTCTTGCCCTCGTTGATCTCCTTCACGGCAAGCTGGGCCGCATGCAGCTTCTGGATGCCGTAGACTGAAAGGTTGCCCGTCTCGTCCTCGATGAAGCCGAGCTTGATCGGCGCTCCCGTCTGCGCTCTGGCCGGATTGCTGAAGCTGAAGCCGCGCAGATAGGTGGCGGCGGCGATGCCGGCGGCTCCAGCGCCCTTGAGCACGGTGCGACGGTCGGCACCGGGTGCTGTCGAGCTCTCGTTCGTGTCGGTGACGACGGGATCGGTCTTGTCAGTCATGGTTCCTGTCCCTTGTCCCAGCCCTGAAGGCTTCCCCCAAAAAAGTCAGGCTTCGCGCGCCGCGGGTGGCAGCCCTGCCGCCGCGAGCAGCCGGACGGCCAGCTCCTCGACCGTGACGCGCTGGCGCATGCTCTCCTTGCGCAGCAGGCGATAGGCCTGCTCGTCATCGACACCGCGCTGCTCCATCAGGTGAAGCACGGCCTTGAAGACGATCCGCCGGGCGCCGTGGCGCGCCTCGAGCGACCGCAGGCGGTCCAGCAGCTCCTGCCGCCGCCGGTGCTCGTTCGCGGCGAAGAAGAGCGCCGTGTAGATCCCCGTCGGGCCCACCGGCTTCCTCAGCACGGCCGCGGGCAGCTGGTCGAAGGCGCGCTCGAGCCGGCTCGGCGCCTCGAGGCCGATCACCGCGATCAGTGGCACCGGCGCCGTGCCGGGCGTCCACGGCAAGAGGTCGCCCGCGGCGTCGGCGTCGAAGAGAACGAGCTCGGCCTCGTCGAGGACGCCTGGCTCCGTCATTGCGGTCGACGGATCGACGGCGAGCACGCTCAGGCCCAGCCGGGTCAGCGTCTGGGCGATCACGATCCGGTTGCGGTCGGCCTGATGGACGACGGCCGCCCGCACGCCCCGGAAGTTCTGGATCGGGCGCCGGGTCATCGCACGATCCTCAGGCCAGGCGTGGCGCGGATGTCCTGCTTGGCCTTGGCGTCGTGCCAGACGAGATAGGGGTCCGGCTTCACCGGGGCGGGCGCCTCGTAGATGATGTCGAAGCCGCCCTCCGCATTCGAGATGCCGATGCGCGGCGTCAGGTAACAGTGTCGGTTGTCGCGATCGATGTGCACGTCGCCCTGGGGCGCCCGCATCCAGATGTGGGAGAGCGCATCGCGCACCTCGGCGAGCGAGGTGCCACCCGCCCGGCGGATCGCGCGTGCCAGAAGGTGGACCGCGACGTAGGAGGCCTCGGCGTCGGCCGAGGTCGGCCCTGCCTCCGGAAAGGCTCGGCGGTAGGCGGCGACGAAGGCGCGATTGCGCGGGCTGTCGACGCTCTCGAAATAGACGCTCGAGCTGATGTGCCCGGCCGACGCCTCGGGCCCGATCTCCATGAGCTCGGGCTCGGCGAGGCTGCAGCTCGCGATCGGCAGGCAGGCCGGCTGGTCGATGCCGGCTTCTGTCGCCGCCTGCCTGAAGGCGCGGAAGAAGGCGTAGGCCGAGGTGCCGATCAGGGTGTTGAAGACGAAGCTCGGCCGGGCATCCAGGATCTGCTTGATGACGAGGGCGAAGTCGGTCTCGCCGACCGGCAGGTAACGCTCGGCCAGGACCGTGCCGCCGGCGGCCTGCACCGCCTCCCGCATGATGCGGTTGTTCTCCCAGGCCCAGACATAGTTCGAGCCGATGCACCAGGTCCGGTCGCCGCATGTGCGCAGCAGATGCTCGGCCAGCGGCACGATGTGCTGGTTGGGGGCAGCACCGGTATAGACGACGTTCTCGCTGCTCTCGAAGCCCTCATAGTGCGAGGGGTACCAGAGCAGCCCGTCATACTTCTCGAAGAAGGGGAGCACCTCCTTGCGGCTCGAGGAGGTGTAGCAGCCGACCACGTGGACGAGGCGATCGGTGGTGAGGAAGCGCTGGGCGGCATTGGCGTAGTCGGCGTTGCGGCCGGCCGGGTCGACGATGAGGGGCTCGAGATCGAAGGCGAACTCGGGGCTCGCGTTGATCTCCTCGACCGCGAGCCGCGCGCCGTTGAGCATCGCCCTGGCGATGGTCGCGTAGGGACCCGTCGCCGAGAACAGCAGGCCGATGCGGACCGTGCCCTCCTGGTGCATGCGCCTCCTCGAACGGCAGGCGACAGCAGGCCCGGCCGTTCACGCCGTGGGCTTCGTTGCCCGGTATCGAGGTCTAGGGGATCGCATGAAGATCAGCCGGAGCCACCCGGCCGGAGCAGCGCTGCTCACCAGACACCATTGCCCGAGGGCCTGCGCGCGTCAAGCCCTCGGGCGGTGTAGCACGGTCGAAGGGAGGCTCAGGCGGCGGCTTCGCTCGGCGTGTCGTTGATTCCGTCGAGGTCGGGGGCATGGCCGTAGCTCATGCGCCGCATCTGCTCCATCACCCGGTCCATCTCCTCGGCCGGCAGATGGGGCGGCTCGCCCAGGGCCAGCGCGTGGACGTACATGCGCGAGAGCGTCTCGATCTCGACCGCGAGCCACAGCGCGGTGTCGAGCGTGGGGGCTATCGTGAGCAGGCCGTGATGGCCCATCAGGCAGGCGAGCCGCCCCTCGAGCGCCTCGAGGACCGCGTCCGAGAGCGCCTGCGTGCCGAAGGTGGCATAGCGCGAGACCCGGATGTCATGGCCGCCGGCGATCGCCGTCATGTAGTGGAAGGGCGGGATGCCGCGCTCGTGGCAGGCCAGCGTCGTGGCGAAGGTCGCGTGGTTGTGCAGCACGACATTGACGTCGGGGCGTGCCTTCAGGATGTCGCGGTGGAAGCGCCATTCCGAGGAGGGCCGGTGGCGGCCGAGATAGCTGCCGTCCTCGCGCAGCAGGACCAGGTCCTCGGGCTCCATCGTCTCATAGGGCTGGCTCGTGGGCGTGATCAGCAGGCCGCCCTCGATGCGGTGGGAGATGTTGCCGGATGTGCCCTGGTTGATGCCCTTGCGGGTCATCTCGCGCGCCGTCTCGATAATGGCGCGGCGAATGGCCTCGTGGCCGTTGTCGCTCAAGACTGATCTCCGATGGGTGACGTGCCGGGCGGAAGAGGCCGGCCCAGATGCTCCGCAACTGCCGCCCGCCAGCGCGCCCTATAGGCCGAAAGGCCGGCCGGCGCCACCGCTTCGGCAGGCGCGAGGGTGATCTCGACCGGGCCGTCACGGCGCC
Organism: uncultured Alphaproteobacteria bacterium; assembly: GCA_963735065.1. Classification (GTDB taxonomy): domain Bacteria; phylum Pseudomonadota; class Alphaproteobacteria; order Geminicoccales; family Geminicoccaceae; genus CAVTJL01. The sequence continues at coordinate 75,093 of CAVTJL010000006.1, forward strand.
CGTGCGTCCACAGCAGCGCTCCGCCGAAGGCTGTCCCGCCGCCCGCCTTCTCGACCAGGATGGTCTGCTTCGGCCGCAGCGCCGCCAGCAGTCCGGCGAAGCCCGGATCGGTGGCAAAGCCCCCGTCGATCACGACCGCCCCGGCGGCACCGAGAAGATCGAGGCACACCTCGCCCACCAGCGCCGCATAAAGCGTCGCCAGCGCCACCCGCAACGCCGGCGCGGAAGGCGGCTCGCCGACGATGCGTCCCCGCCCGGCACTGCCGGGAAAGATGCCGTCGAAATCACAGAAGCCCGGCAGGGCCAGCGTGCCCTGAGCGATCACCTCGGCCAGCGCCTCTGCGGTCGCCACACCTTCGACGTTCCCCCGGATCTGGGCGTGCTCGCGCCCGGTCATCGCGAGGAGACCCACGACAGGCCGTCCGTGCACGTCCGCCGTCACCGTCATGCCACGCGCCTCGTCCAGGCGCTCGGGGCCGGCCGTTCCGCTCATGCCGACGATCCAGGTGCCCGTGGAAAGCAGCGTCGCATCGCCCAGGCCCGCCTCCTGGTAGCGGTAGAGGTTGGCGGTGCTGTCGTGGATGCCTGCCAGGACCGCCATGTCGGGCGGCAGGCCCGTGGCCCTGGCGATCTCGGGCCTGAGAGGGCCCACGACCTCCCAGGCCGGAACGATGGGCGGCACCAGCCGCTGCCAGCCGCTGCTCAGGGCGAGGCTCGTGAAGCGGCCGTCGAGCGGGCTCCAGAGATGCGACTGGGCGCCCAGCATCGAGATCTCGCCGACCGCGCGTCCGCTCAGCCGCCAGGCCCAGAACTGTGGGAAAGGCAGCAGCCATCGGGCGGTGGCAAGCCGCTCGGGAAAGCGCCGTTCCATCCAGAGCAGCTGGCGGGCGAAGTGGCTAGCACCTGCAAGCTGCGCGGACCCGCGCTCGAGATAGGAGGGGGCGAGGCTCTCATACTCGGCCATGACCTCGGCCGGCGGCTGGTCCTCATAGTCGATCGGCGGCAGGACGGGGCCACGCTCGTCCACCACCACGCCGCCCGAGCCGTGGCCGGTGGCGACGAACGCCTCGATCGGCGCCCGATCGGAAAGCTCGCGAAGCGATGTCAGGAGCCATCGCTCGATCGCGTCCAGATCGGCGTGCAGCCAGGGCGGTCCTGGCACGGCGCGGTTGGGGACCGAGCGCTGCGCCAGGATCGCTTTTCCCTGCTCGATGAGCAGCAGCTTCAGGTTCGTCTTGCCGATGTCGAGAACAGCGACCGCCATGGTGCCCGGAACCTCCTCATGCGCGGCGAGGGAAGCCGGGGATGGGAGGGGCCTGTCAAGCCCGTCGGGCGAGGCGGGGGCATGGCCAACGCCCGCTTGACCCAGGGCGGCCTCCCGCGGCGTAGGCTTGCGCCTGCGCCCGCGCGCCCTTGTCCTGATTGAGGCAGGGGGCATGAGCCAGGCACCGCTCGATGGGGCGGATAGAGCGTCGGGACACCGGTAGCGAGGTCAGGCGCAAACTATCGGCATGGGCTGCCTATCGATTGAGCGGGTCTGCGGCGAGAGCGGGCCATGCCCTGACAGACGCAGCGGACATCCCAGCGCAGTGACGGGCCTGGCACGGCATATGCTTGGTGCAGAGCAGCGCATCTGAGGCTGAAGATCGCTGAGGTTTTCGGGTTGGCGTGCCCGTGCATGGCTAGGTGTTCGCAATGCGAGACATCGAGGCCGGGCCGGAACGCCAAGATCCCGCCCGGCAAGAGCGGCAAGGCCGCAATCGAGATGATCAGGCTGTTCTGATCACCGATGCGCAGATTCTGACATTCGAGCCGTCCCGGCGGCTCATCGGCTCCGGTGATGTCCTGGTCATAGGTGATCGCATCGCCGCCGTCGGCCAGGATCTCGCCCATCATGCGCCGCCCCATGCCGTTCGCGTTCGCGCGGACGGCCAGCTGCTGATGCCCGGCCTCGTCAACGCGCATTTCCATTCACCGGCCAACTTCATGCGCGGCACGCTGGACAGCCTGCCACTCGAGATATTCATGCTCTACGAGGTGCCGGCGCTGGACGCGCCGGTGCCGCCGGAACACGCCTATGTCCGGACCCTGCTGGGCGCCGTCGAGATGCTCAAGGGCGGCATCACCACGGTACAGGACGACGCGTTCTTCATCCCGGTTCCCAGCACCGACGAGATCGACGCGGTCATGGGCGCCTATCGGGACAGCGGCATTCGCGCCCGTGTTGCGCTCGATCAGCAGAACCTGCCGGATGCCGACAAGCTTCCCTTCCTCGCCGAGCTGGCGCCGCCCGCCCTTCGCGAGCGGCTCATCGCCCCGGCGCAGATGGCGGCTCCCGAGCTGCTGCGCCACTACGAGGCCTTGATCGCCAACTGGCACGGGGCTGAAGGCGGCCGGCTCCAGGCCGCGGTGTCCTGCTCTGCGCCGCAGCGGGTGAGCGAGGACTATTTTCGCGCGCTCGATGCCCTCAGCGCGCGCCATGACCTGCCCTTCTACATCCACATGCTGGAGACCAGGACGCAGCGAGTGTTCGGGGACGTCTGCTGGAATGGCAGCTCGCTCATTCGGCGGGTCGATGATCTGGGTCTGCTGTCCGACCGGATGAACGTCATCCATGCCGTCTGGATCGACGATGACGACATCGCCCGGCTGGCTCGTAGCGGCGCCCAGGTGGTCCACAACCCGGTCAGCAATCTCCGGCTCGGCAGTGGCATCATGCCGTTTCGCCGATTGCGCGACGCAGGCGTCCCGATCGCGTTGGGCACCGACGAAGCCATCGCCGACGACGCCATCAGCATCTGGGGCGCCGCCAAGCTGGCCGGCCTCGTGCACAACATCGCCGACTCCGATTATACGCGCTGGCCGACCGCGAGCGAGATCCTCGACTGCGTCGTCACGGGCGGGGCGCGTGCCATGCGGCAGGCCGACCGCATCGGACGGGTGGCGCCGGGGTTTCAGGCCGACCTCATCCTCATCGATCTCGACGCCCTGCCGTTCACCCCGCTCAACGATCTCGAGCGCCAGCTCGTCTATTGCGATCCCTCTTCGGCCATCCGCATGACCATGGTGGCGGGCCGGATCCTCGTCCGAGACGGCCGAATGCTCTCGATCGACGAGGCCAAGTTGCGCCAGGAGGCCAGGTCCATAGCCGCGGCCGAGGCTCCAAGACGGCAGCGGATCGCGGAGATCGCGGCGCAGTGGCTCCCCTCTTATCGCGCCATGTATGCGGCGATGCTCCAACACGACGTCGGCATGAGCAGATGGGTCGGAGACGCGGCCCCCCATCGGCCGGGTCGTGTCGGGTGACGGTGTCGAGCGCGCACATGCCGTCACGACACATCAACCACAAACAAGGAACCTCAGACATGCTCTCGACTACATGCTCATCGCTTAGGCGCGGCCTGCTGCTTGCGGCCGTCTTCCCGGCTATCGCCCTGTCGGGGGCGGCAGCCCATGCGGCAGTCAAGCCTATTCGGGTAATATGTAACAACTGGTCCGGCTTCGCTCCGGTATTCGTCGCGAGCGATCTCGGATACTTCAAGGCCCTGGGGCTCGACGTGTCGGTCAAGCTGGACGACGAGCAGTCGGACGCGCTGGCAGGCCTCGAGCGCGGCGACATCGATGTCGATATGCGCACCGTCGATGACTACCAGCGCCGACCCCGCACCTCGGCGACGCCCGGGGTGATGATCGGCACCATTGATGAGTCCGACGGCGGTGACGGCGTCGTGGCCGCGGGCGACATTAAGACGGTGGCCGATCTCAAAGGCAAGACCGTGGCCATGGAGACCGACATCCCGGCCTATCTGCTGATGCAGCTCGAGCTGGAGAAGGCCGGCCTCAGCTACAAGGACGTCCACATCAAGCAGACCGCAGGCTCCGATGCGCTCTCGGTGTTCGCCGACCCCAGCATCGACGCCATCGGCACCTTCCAGCCTTTCATGGACCAGGCCGTCAAGCTCGAAGCCTCTCGCGGCGCTCACGTCTTGATCTCGTCGGCGAGCTATCCGGGCTTCATCATCGACGTGATCATCGTCAATCAGACCAAGCTCAAGGCGGACCCGACAGCCTATAAGGATTTCCTCATCGGCGTCTACAAGGCCGTCAAGTATTTTAAGACGAACCCGGCAGACTTCATGAAGCTGGCCGCGCCGCACTACGATCTCAGCGTCGCCGATTTCAAGTCGAGCATCGAAGGCAGCCTTACCTACACCGATCTGGCGGCGGCCCAGAAGTATTTCGGGACGAAGGCGACGCCGGGCCCGATCTACAAGACGTTCGACACGCTGATGCACCTCAACATGGAGAATGGCGCTTCCGACGAGGTGCTCTCCGCGGCCCATTCCTTTGATCCCTCGGTGCTCGCGTCGATCACCCCAGCCGACCTCAAATGAGCGATCTGCTGACCGAGCTCTCCGACGCGTCTCCCCCGGCCTCTCCGCCGGGGGAGACGGCACTGGCGAGAGCCTTCGCGTTTCGCGCGCCTTTGACACGGCGCGCGCGCATCGTCATCTCCATCGCCAGCTGCGCCGTCGTGCTCGCCGTCTGGCAGGGCTTCGCCCAGTTCGGCTATGTGAATCCGGTCTTTCTGCCGTCGCCCATCAGGGTGTTCTCGACCCTGTGGACGATGACGCTGAAGGGTCAGATCCTGGGCAACGCCGCCATATCGATCTGGCGCATTCTCGCGGCTTTCGGCCTCTCGGCCGTCATGGCGCTCCCGATCGGCATGCTGATGGCCAGCTACAAGCCGATCAATGCGGCGCTCGAGCCGATCATCGACTTCATTCGCTATCTGCCGACCCCGGCCCTGGTGCCGATCAGCATCATCTGGTTCGGGGTTGGGGAAGAGACCAAAATCTTCCTCTTGTGGCTCGGCACCTTCTTCCAGCTCGTGCTGCTCGTCGTCGACGACGTGAACCGCGTGCCGCAGGAATATGTCGAGACAGCGATGACGCTCGGCGCGCCGCAGCTTGCCATCCTGACCGATGTGGCATGGCCGGCGATCCTGCCGAGCCTCACCGACAATCTCAGGATCACCCTCGGCTGGTGCTGGACCTATCTCATCATCGCCGAGATCGTCGCCGCCAACTCCGGCCTGGGCTTCGTCATCTGGACGGCGCGCCGCTACATGCAGACCGATCAGGTGATGGCCGGCGTCATGACGATCGGGTTGATCGGGCTGGCGAGCGATCAGGCGCTGCGCCTGCTGCACCGCAAGATGTTCGCTTACATGCATTGAGGAGGCGGTGACGGCAATGGCGCGGGGCTATCTCAGCTTCGAGGGTATCAGCAAGCGGTTCGACCGGCTCGAGGTGGTGGCCGCAACCTTCGACATCGACATCGATCGCGGTCAGTTCGTGGTCTTCCTCGGGCCGTCGGGATGCGGGAAGAGCACGCTGATGCGCATGATCGGCGGCCTCGACCGGCCGACCAGCGGGGTCATTCGTCTCGACGGCAAGGTGTTGGGCAAGCCCGACGAGCGTCGGGGCATGGTGTTCCAGTCCTACTCGTCATTTCCGTGGTTGACGGTCGAGCAGAACATCGCCTTCGGCATGCGCTATCGTGCGGAGCTGAGCAAGGCGGACCGACAGGCGCGGACGGCCCATTACATGGCTCTGGTCGGGCTGAGCGATTTCGCCAATGCCTATCCGGCGCGCATTTCCGGCGGCATGCGTCAGCGTGTGGCCATTGCGCGGACCTTGGCCGCTGGCCCTGATGTGCTCTTGATGGACGAGCCATTCGGCGCCCTCGACGCGCAGCGCCGGGAGCAGCTTCAGGTTGAGCTGCGCCGCATTCAGAACGATGACAGCAAAACCGTGGTCTTTGTCACGCACGATGTGGAGGAGGCGGTTTTTCTCGCTGATCGGATTATCGTTTTCTCTCAACGGCCAGCCCGGGTGATGATGGACATCGACGTCGCCGCCGAGTTGGGCAAGGAGCGGTCGCTCGAGCTGCGCGACAGCGAGGCCTTTTTCCACTTGAAGACAGGCCTGCTGCGCCGGGTTCGGGCCACGATGTCTTCGACGGGATGAGTGTCGGGCCGGCTCGATGGGCGACGAGGCGGCCATCGCCGGCCGGCGCGTCGCCTTCCCGTCCCGGCTGATCAAGGATGCGCCGACCAGGACCGCGCTCCGCGCTGTCCAGCGCTCCCCCGCTCGGATCGGAACCCGTTTCAAGCCGGAGCCCGTCCGCTACACTCCTTCACGTGTCGGGGACAATGGCGGGATGTTTGAAGGAATGGACAGCGCCGAGTTTCTGAGATTCCTCGCGGCGATGCTGGCGATCATGAACCCGATTGGCGGCATGCCGGTCTTCATCTCGCTCACCTCGGACCGCTCGCCCGAGGATCGGCGCCGGATCGCCCTCGTGGGCTCGCTGGCGGTTCTTGTCGTCCTCGTCGTGACCGCGCTGGCGGGCGAGCCGATCCTCCACTTTTTCGGCATCTCGGTCCCGTCGTTCCGCGTCGCGGGCGGCATCATCGTGCTGCTGATCGCGCTTTCGATGCTGCAGGCCAAGCGCAGCGAGGTCCATCACTCGGAGGAGGAGCAGGCCGAGGGCGCCGCCAAGGAAAGCCCCGCGGTCTTTCCCCTGGCGATCCCGATGATCGCCGGTCCCGGCGCCATCTCGACCGTCATCATCTATACCCACCAGGCGCACGGCGTGACCGGCTGGGCCGCCATCGCCGCCGTAATCGTCGTAATGGTCGTGGCCGTCTACGTCGCGATGCGCGTCGCCGTCCCGGTGGCGGCGGCGCTCGGCACGGCCGGCATGAACGTCGTGGTCCGCCTCATGGGCATCCTGCTCGCGGCCATCGCCGTCGAGATGATCGCCGGCGGCATCACCGGCCTCTTCCCGTCGATCGGCAGCGGGCGCTGAGGCCCCTCAGCCTGCCCGGAGCAGCAGCTCTGCCACGATCTGCCGGCGCGGGTCCGCGCTCGGGCCGACCCTGATCTCGAAGCTGCCGGGCTCGAGGCGGGGCTCGAGATCGGGCCCCAGAAAGCTGAAGGCTTCGGTACTCAACACGAGCCGTGCCGTCCCACGCTCGCCTGGGTCCAGGCGGATCTTCTGCCAGCCACGCAGCTCTTGCATCGGCCGCGCCACGCTCGCCACGCGATCGCGGACAAAGAAAAAAAGCGTCTCCTCACCGGGGCGGTGGCCCTCGTTCGTGACCTCGACGGTGATCTCGATCGGGTCGCCCGGGCGGGCCTCCGCGGGCGTCACCTCGAGCTTCCGATAGGAGAAGCGCGCGTAGGAAAGCCCGTGCCCGAAGGGGAAGAGCGGCTCGACCGGCAGGTCGATGTACTTCGATGTGTAGCGCTGTCCCGAGTCGGCCGGCCTGCCGGTCGGCCGCTGGGCATAGAAGACCGGGATCTGGCCCGTGTCGACCGGCCACGAGACCGGCAGGCGTCCCGTCGGCTCGGCGGCGCCGCTCAACACCTCCGCCACCGCGTGGCCAGCCTCGACGCCCAGGAACCAGGTGGCCAGCACGGTGCCGGCCTGCTCGAAGAGCCAGGGCACCATGAGCGGCCTCCCCGAGCTCAGCAGGAGGACCGTGGGCTTGCCGAGCCTGAGAACGGCCTCGGCCAGCGCCCGCTGGCGGCCCGGCAGGTCCGGTCGGGCCCGGCTCGCCGCCTCGCCGCTCATGAAGCGCTTCTCGCCGAGGCAGAGGAGGACGATGTCGGCCTCGCGCGCCGCCTGGACGGCCGCCTCGATGCCGCTCTCGTCCTCTCCCTCGATGGCAACGCCGGGCACGTGGACGAGCACGGTGCCCGCGAAGGCGCCGCGCAGGCCATCGAGAATGCTGACCGCCTCCTCGGGCGCGCCGGCCGCGGACCAGGGTCCCGGCATCTCGAGACCCGCATCGGCCAGCGGGCCCAAGACGGCTATTCGCTTGGGCGCGGGATCCAGTGGGAGGAGCCCCGCCTCGTCCTGGAGCAGCACGATCGAGCGGCGGCCCGCCTCGCGGGCCAGCGCCCTGCGCTCGGCCTTCGTCGTCGGGGAGGCCGGCGGAGCGCCGCAGCGGCGGTAGGGATCGTCGAGAAGGCCCAGCCGCTCCTTCAGCGCGAGCACGCGCCGAACCAATTCGTCGACCCGCTCGATGCCGACGAGGCCACGCTCGAGCGCCTCGGGCAGGCCGCGAACGAACGCGTCACCCATCATGTCGATGTCGACGCCGGCCTCGAGGGCGAGTGCTGCGGCCTCGGCCAGATCGGCCGCCACGCCGTGCGCGATCAGCTCCGCCACGGCGCCATAGTCGCTGATGAGGACGCCGCCGAAGCCCCATCCGCCTCGAAGCACGCCCCGGAGGAGCGGCCCGTTCGCCGTCGTCGGCACGCCCGCGAGGTCGTTGAAGGACGGCATCACCGAGGCTGCCCCGTGACCCACGGCGGATGCGAAGGCTGGCAGATGCACCTCGTGCAGCGTGCGCTCGGAGACGTCGACCGAGGCATATTCACGGCCCGCGCCGACCGCCCCATAGCCGCCCAGATGCTTGGCGCAGGCGGCCACGGCGTCGGTGGCGTCGAGACCGCCCTTCTGCAAGGCACCGATCCTGGCCTCCGCCAGCCTTGCCGCGAGCCAGGGATCCTCGCCCGGGCTCTCCGCGATGCGCCCCCAGCGGGGATCGCGGCAGACATCCAGCATCGGCGCGAAGAGAAGGTCGAGGCCGTCGGCCGCGGCCTCCTCGGCCGTGACGCGGGCTGTCCGCCGCCACATTCCCGGATCGAAGGCGCCGGCCTCGGCCAGCGGGATCGGAAAGATCGTGCGGTGGCCGTGGATGGCATCGAAGCCGAAAAAAAGCGGGATGCCGAGCCTTGTCTCCTCGACGGCCGTCCGCTGCGCCTCGCGGACGCGCTCTCTCCCGTAAAGGTTGAGAAGGCTGCCCACTTGACCCGAGCGCACCGCCGCCAGCCAGTCGCCCGCGGCCATCGGGCCCGTTACCGCGAGGTCGGCCGTCACCATCGCAAGCTGGCCGATCTTTTCCTTAAGAACTCATGGAGGCGATCAGCGCCTCGGTCCGCGGTGATCCGACCGGCTCGGTCATCAGCGCCACCCCGCTCCCTGAAGCCACACCTCGCGAGTTTGTTCATGCCCGCGATCGGCTCGGGGTAGCCTCGCTGCTAAATTGCGTCTAGAGCGAAAGGAAGGCAGCGGGACTCCACTTGGGCGGTTCAAGGGGCGCGCGCCATCGCGGTCGTTAGGCTCGCCTTAAGAGTCCTGCGTTTACCACGGCTGAGCCGAACGCTCCGGGGTACAACGCATGACCGAACGGGCCGAGCCGCGGCGATCCAGCAAGGGCACCGCCGAGCCCGATCAGAGCGAAGGTCCGATCCGGCAGCTGAGGATCCTGCTGCAGGCTCTCCTCCGCTCGCCGGCGCGCCGGCGCATCGGCCTGCTGGCCGGCGGCATCGTCGCCGTCGTCTGCCTCAACGCCGTGGGCCAGATCCGGCTCAACGCGTGGCAGGGTGCCTTCTTCGATGCGCTGGGCGCCCGCGCCCTGCCGGCCTTCCTCACCCAGCTCGCCGTGTTCGTGCCGATCATGGGCCTCCTTCTCGTGCTCGTGGTGGCCCAGACCTGGCTCCAGGAGATCACGAAGGTCCGGCTGCGCGAATGGCTGACCCACGACCTGCTCGACCAGTGGCTGGCACCCCGGCGCGCCTGCCTGCTCGGCCATGCGGGCGAGATCGGCGTCAATCCCGACCAGCGCATGCAGGAGGACGCCCGTCATCTGAGCGAGCTCACGGCCGAGCTCGGCGTGGGCCTGATGCAGGCGACGCTGTTGCTGGTGAGCTTCATCGGCGTGCTTTGGGTGCTCTCGCGCCACGTCGTCTTCGGCTCCGGCGACACGGCGTTCACCGTCCCGGGCTACATGGTCTGGTGCGCGCTGGGCTATGCGCTCACCGGCTCCTGGCTGACCTGGCGGGTCGGCCGCCCGCTCATCCCCATCAACGCCGAGCGCTACGCCCGCGAGGCGAAGCTCCGCTTCGCCTTCGTCCGCGTCGACGAGTGCGCGGAGGCGATAGCGCTCCACGGTGGCGAGGCCGACGAGCGGCGCCTCTTGAACGGAACCGTCGACGACGTGGTCGGCATCACCACGCGTCTCGCGGGCGGGCTGGCCAAGCTCACCTGGATCACCTCGGGCTATGGCTGGCTCGCCATCGTGGCACCCGTGCTGGTTGCCTCCCCGGGCTACTTCCAGGGCAGCATGTCGTTCGGCGGCCTGATGATGGTGGTGGGCGCCTTCAATCAGGTCCAGCAGGCGCTACGCTGGTTCGTGGACAACTTCTCGCGGATCGCCGACTGGCGGGCCACGCTGCTCCGTGTCGTCTCCTTCCGGCGCGCCCTCATCGGGCTCGAGGAGGATGTGAGCACCGGCGGCAATATCCGGCGCACGGATGCGCCGACGCCGAGCCTCGTCCTCGAGCGCCTGAGCGTCGCCCTTGTCGAGGGCCGGGCGTGGCTCGACGCGCCCCGGGTCGACATCGAGCCCGGCGACCGGGTGCTGATCGTGGGCGAGCCCGGCGTCGGCAAGAGCACGCTCTTTCGGGCCATCGCCGGGCTTTGGCCATGGGGTGGCGGCAGCCTCCAGCTTCCGCCGCGCGATGCCATGATGTTCATGCCGCATCGCCCCTACCTGCCGCCCGGCAGCCTGCGCTCCGCCATCACCTATCCGGCCGCCTCCGACGCCTTCGCGCCGGCGGACATCGAGGCGGCGTTCGAGCGGCTGGGGATCGAGCGGCTGGCGCCGTTGCTCGACCGCGAGCGGCGCTGGGACCGCGAGCTGTCGCTCGACGATCAGCAGCGGCTGGCCTTCGTGCGCCTGCTGCTGCACGCGCCCGGCTGGGTCTTCCTCGACGACGCCATGGGCGCCCTCTCGGACGAGCATCGTCGCATCGTGCTCGGCCTTTTCGAGCAGGAGCTGCTCGAGACGGCCGTGGTCGGCATCAGCCGCACGCCCGATACCGAGGGCTTCTACACGCGGACCTATCACCTCCTGCGGCAGGGTGATGTGCCACCGGCCTTCCTGCCGCTGCCCGAGCCGTCGCCCTCGCCCGTGCCGGCCGCGCCTGCGTTGGCCGGGGCCACGCTCGCCTAGAGCCGGCTTCCGCCGCCGACGTTCCGGGGCAGGGACGTAGGCGCGCTCGCGCCCGCGTCGCCGCCAGCCGTCTTGAGCTGCCTTCGCACTCCGGGCAGGATCGCGCGGCTCCGCCGCGGGCCGTCGCCGCATGCACGCTCTCGATCGCGTCGTGCAGGGTGGCCCGAGGCCTGGGGGCTGCGACGTGAATGAGCGCGGGCCGTCGCTCCCCAGCGGGCAGGGGCACGGCTGCGTGAAGGGGGCGATGTCATGGACGCTCGCGACGAGACCGCTTCGGAGCCGGGGATGGCATGCAGGCAGCCAGCCCTCTCGGATGGCAATCTCCTGGTCGAGCTCAAGACCCTGCTCGACGCGCTCCGGCACGCCGAGCTCGGCCGGATGCTGGGCTTCCTCGGCCTCGGCCTGGTCGCGGTGGTCTGTGCCAACACGGGCGCGCAGATCTGGCTCAATCGCTGGCAGCGCACCTTCTATGATGCCCTGGAGCGCCGTGACGTCCCCGACTTCCTCTCGCAGCTCATGATGTTCGCCGTCATCGCCGGCCTGCTGCTGGTGCTGGTCGTGGGCCAGACCTGGTTCCAGGAGCTGATCAAGGTCAGGCTGCGCGAGTGGCTGACCCGGGACCTGCTGCAGCAGTGGCTGGCGCCGCGCAGGGCCTATCTCCTCTCCTTCTGCGGCGACATCGGCGCCAACCCCGACCAGCGCATGGACGCCGATGCCCAGCATCTGACGGAGCTCACAGGCGATCTCGGCTCCGGCCTCCTTCAGTCGACCCTGCTCCTCGTGAGCTTCATCGGCGTGCTCTGGTTCCTCTCCGATCAGGTCGTCTTCGGCAGCGGCGCCAACACGTTCACCATTCCCGGCTACATGGTGTGGTGCGCGCTGGCCTACGCCGTCAGCGGATCCTGGCTCACCCGACGGGTCGGCAAGCCGCTCATCCCGCTCAACGCCAATCGCTACGCGCTCGAGGCCGAGCTGCGCTTCGCGCTCGTCCACGCCAACGAGTCGACCGAGGGGTTTACCCTCTACGAGGGCGAGCAGGACGAGAGGAAGGGGCTCGAGGCCGCGCTGGACCGGGTCATCCATATCCAGCGCCAGCTCGTGACCGGCCTGACGCGGCTCACCTGGATCACCTCGGGCTATGGCTGGGTCGCGATCGTGGCACCCATCATCGTGGCAGCCCCCGGCTACTTCGCGGGCAACATCACGTTCGGTGGGTTGATGATGGTGGTGGGGGCCTTCCTCCAGGTGCAGTCGGCGCTGCGCTGGTATGTCGACAATTTCTCGAAGCTCGCGGACTGGCGCGCCACCCTCCTGCGCATCGTGGCGTTCCGCGACGCGCTCCGCTCCGTGGACACCGTGGGAGAGGGGACCGAGCAGATCGAGCTCGTCGAGGATCCCGACGGCAAGGCGGCGCTCGAGGGCGTCACGCTCCGCCTCGCCCACGGCAGGGCCGGGCTCGAGGAGGGCGGGCTCGACGTGGCGCCGGGCGAGCATGTGTTGGTGACCGGCGAGCCGGGTGCGGGCAAGAGCACGCTCTTTCGCGCCATGGCCGGCCTGTGGCGCTGGGGCTCCGGCCGCATCCGCATGCCGCCCAGGGCACGCGTGATGTTCCTGCCACAGCGCCCCTATTTGCCGCTCGGCACGCTCAGGGCGGCGCTGAGCTATCCCTCGAGCGCAGGCCGCTTCGACGACGCGGCGCTGACGGGCGCGCTTGAGGGCGTGGGTTTGGGCCGCCTGGCGCCGTCGCTCGACAAGGTGCAGCGATGGGACAGGGAGCTGTCGTTCGATGAGCAGCAGCGGCTGGCCTTCGCTCGCCTCCTGCTGCAGCGGCCGCAGCTCGCCGTGCTGGACGATGCCTTCGCCGCCATCGACGAGGAGAGCCGCGGCCATATTCTCGATCTCTTCGACAAGGAGCTGGGCGACGTCGCGGTGATCGGCATCCGCCGCACCCCGGCGCGCGACGGCTTCTACGATCGGGTCGTGCATCTGCGTCGCAAGCCCGGCGAGGAGCGCCTGACCTTCAAGCCGCAGGGCATCGCGGCAACCCTGCAGGCCGCGTGATGGCAGGCGCTGGGGGAAAGGGTGCTGCGGCCGCGCATGGGCGGCGTCGTGAGCAGCTTCTGGACGACGACGCGCTTTTGGACCTCGTCCAGCGGCGCACGCTCGCCTATTTCTGGGATTTCGCCCACCCGACGAGTGGCCTTGCCCGTGAGCGCAGCAACCGACAGTTCGGCTACGGCCCGGAGACCGTCACGACCGGCGGCTCGGGCTTCGGCATCATGGCCCTTCTCGTGGGCGTCGAGCGTGGCTGGCTCGCGCGCGACGCCGTGGCGGCCCGGCTGCTCGACACCGTGCGCTTCCTCGCCGGCGCTACCAGCTACCACGGCGTCTTTCCGCACTTCCTCGATGGCGAGACGGGAGCGACAAAGCCCTTCACGCGCAAGGACGATGGCGGCGACATCGTCGAGACCGCCTTCCTCACGATGGGTCTTTTGTGCGCGCGGCAATATCTCGACGGCGATACGCCCGTGGAGGCGGAGCTCAGGCTGCGCATCCAGTGGCTCCTGGACGATGTCGAGTGGGCCTGGCACGCGCCCGAGGGCGATGTCCTCCTCTGGCACTGGAGCCCCAATCACGGTTGGGCCATGCGCCACGAGATCCGCGGCTGGAACGAGTGCCTCCTCGTCTATGTGCTGGCCGCCGGGTCGGCACGGCACCCGATCGGCGAGGAGGTCTATCATCGGGGCTGGGCCACGGGCCCGGCGTTCCGCAACGGCAAGAGCTTCTATGGCATCGAGCTGCCGCTCGGCCCCGATCAGGGCGGGCCGCTCTTCTTCTGCCACTATTCCTTCATGGGTCTCGACCCGCGCGGCCTCGTCGACCGCTATGCCGACTACTGGCAGCAGAACGTCGCCCACACGGCCATCAACCGCGCCCATTGCCTCGCCAACCCCAACGGTTTCGCCGGCTACGGCCCCGATTGCTGGGGGCTCACCGCGAGCGACAGCCTGGGCGGCTACGCGGCCCACGCGCCGGACGAGGATCGCGGCGTGATCAGCCCGACTGCCGCCCTGGCGTCCTTGCCCTACGCGCCCGAGGCGGCCATGCAGGTTCTTCGCCACCTCTACGAGAGGCGGCGCGATCGGCTCTGGACCTGCCTCGGCTTCGTCGACGCCTTCAGCGACACGCAGGGCTGGACAGCCGGCTCCCACCTCGCGATCGACCAGGGGCCGATCGTGGTGATGATCGAGAACCACAGAAGCGGGCTGCTCTGGCGGCTCTTCATGAGCTGCCCCGAGGTCCAGACGGGCCTGCGCCGGCTCGGCTTCACGAGCCCACACCTGAGATGAGCACCCTATGACCGAGAAACGGCCCTGGTGGCAGGATACCGTCGTCTACCAGATCTATCCCCGGTCCTTTCAGGACAGCGACGGCGACGGGGTGGGCGACCTGCGCGGCATCACCCAGCGTATCGACTACCTCGCCCGGCTCGGCATCGGCACCGTCTGGATCTCGCCGATCTATCCCTCGCCGATGGCCGATTTCGGCTACGACGTGGCCGACTATTGCGGCATCGACCCTCTGTTCGGCAGCCTCGGCGACCTCGACGCGCTTGTCGGGGCGCTCCACGACAAGGGTCTCAAGCTGATCCTCGATCTGGTGCCGAACCACAGCTCGAGCGCCCACCCCTGGTTCCAGGAATCCCGCTCGTCGCGAAACAGCCCGCGGCGCGACTGGTACATCTGGCGCGATCCGGCGCCGGACGGCGGGCCGCCCAACAACTGGGTGAGCCAAGCCGGCGGCAGTGCCTGGGAGCTCGATCCGGCCACCGGCCAGTACTACTACCACGCCTTCTTGAAGGAGCAGCCCGATCTCAACTGGCGCAACCCGGAGGTGCGGGCCGCCATCTACGATGCGATGCGTTTCTGGCTCGACCGCGGCATCGACGGCTTCAGGGTCGATGTGATCTGGCACATGATGAAGGACGCGCAGTTCCGCGACGACCCGCCGAACCCCGACTTCCGCCCCGGCGACCCGCCCTTCAAGCAGCTCATCCCCATCCACAGCGCCGACGCGCCGGGCGTGCTCGACATCGCCCGCGAGATGCGCGCGGTGCTGGCCGCGTATCCGGGCGACAGGCTCCTGATCGGCGAGACCTATCTCGATATCCCCAGGCTCGCCGACTATTACGGCCCGCAGCTCGACGCCGTTCATATGCCCTTCAACTTCCACCTCATCTGGGCCTCGTGGCAGCGCTCCGCCTGGCGGCCCGAGCCGCTCATGCGCCTCATCGAGAGCTACGAGGCCGTCCTGCCCGCCGGTGCCTGGCCCAATTGGGTCATGGGCAACCACGACCAGCCCAGGGTCGCGACCCGGCTGGGCCCGGCGCAGGCGCGGGTTGCCATGATGCTGCTGCTCACGCTGCGCGGCACGCCCACGATCTATCAGGGGGACGAGCTCGGGCTCGCGAATGTGGCGGTACCACCCGAGCGCGAGCAGGACCCCTTCGGCAAGCGCATGCCGGGCACGGGCCAGGGGCGCGACCCGATGCGCACGCCCATGCCGTGGGACGCCTCGCGCAACTGCGGCTTCACGACGGGTGAGCCCTGGCTGCCGCTGGGCGCGGGCCGCGAGCGGCTGAGCGTCGCCGCCGAGGACGCCGACAGCGGCTCGATGCTGCATCTGGCGCAGACGCTGCTCAAGCTCCGCGCGCGCGAGCAGGCGCTCAGCCGCGGCAGCTGGGCGCCACTCGCTGTCAAGGGCGACGTCCTCGCCTATGCGCGCGAGCACGAGGGGCGGCGTGCCGCCGTCCTGCTCAACCTCGCATCCGAGCCACGGGTGGTGGACCTGCCGCCCTCGGTCAGGGGACCGGTCAGGATCTCCACGCTGCCGGGCCGTGCAGGCCGGCTGGTCACGCGGCAGCTCGATCTTGCCGCCGACGAGGGCGTCGTCATCATGGTCGCGGCTGAGGCCCGGTCGATCTAGAGTTCGGGCGTCGGCGCGCAGGGGAGGCGATCGGAAGATGCTGTGGGAGGCCGAGTACTATCAGCGCAATCGCGAGGCGCACCCGCCTGCCTTCGCGCCCGGCTACAAGACGAGCGTGCTGCGCTCGCCGCGCAATCCTCTTCTGTCCCTCGAGCAGACGCTTTCGGAGATCACCGGCCCGGTCTTCGGGCCCGCCGACCTCGATCCCCTCGACGATGACCTCATCAGGAACCACGCGGTCGACGGCGAGGCGATCGGCGAGCGCATCATCGTCCACGGCCGCGTCCTGGACGAGAACGGCCGGCCTGTGCCGCACACCCTGGTCGAGGTCTGGCAGGCCAATGCCGGCGGGCGCTACCGCCACGTCATTGATCGGTACATGGCGCCGCTCGACCCCAACTTCGGCGGCGCCGGCCGCTGCCTGACCGACGAGGAGGGCCGCTACCTCTTCCGCACGATCAGGCCCGGGCCCTATCCGTGGCGCAACCGCATGAACGACTGGCGGCCGGCGCACATCCACTTCTCCCTGTTCGGCCCTGCCTTCGCGACCCGCCTCGTGACCCAGATGTACTTCGAGGGTGACCCGCTCATCCCACGCTGCGCCATCCTCAACACCATCACCGATCCGCAGGCGATCGAGCGGCTCGTGGCCCCGCTCGACATGAACATGGCCGTGCCGTTCGACTGCCTCGCCTACCGCTTCGACATCGTCCTGCGCGGCCGGCGCCAGACGCTCTTCGAGAACCGGCCGGAGGGAGGCTGAGCCCATGCCGCAGCCCTTGCCCTATCTCGTCGAGACGCCTTCCCAGACGGCAGGCCCTTTCCTTCATATCGGCATGTACCCCTCGATCGCCGGCCTGCGCCTGCGCACGCAGGAAAAGCCGAACGTTCTGGTCACGGGCGCCATCGAGGGCGAGCGCATCCGGGTCGAGGGCCTGGTTCTCGACGGCACGGGCTCGCCCTGCCGTGATGCGCTCGTCGAGGTCTGGCAGGCCAACAGCCACGGCCGCTACAACCACCCCGCGGACATCCAGGCAAGCCCGCTCGATCCCGGGTTCCGCGGCTGGGGCCGTGCCGCCTGCGATCTCGAGACCGGGCTCTACTGGATCGAGACGATCAAGCCCGGCCGGGTGCCGGGCAGGCCGGGCCAGAAGCCGATGGCACCCCATCTGAGCCTGTGGATCGTCGCCCGCGGCATCAATATCGGCCTGCATACCCGCCTGTATTTCGCCGACGAGACAGCCGCTAACGCCGAGGACCCCATCCTGCGCCTGATCGAGCAGCCCGCCCGTCGCGAGACGCTGATCGCACCCCGTAGCGAGCGCGGCGGCGAAGTCGTCTACCGCTTCGACATTCGCCTGCAGGGCGACAGCGAGACGGTCTTTTTCGATGTCTAGGAGCCCTCGGAGGAGGGCGCCGCCCCTTGTGCCCGGTGGGGCAGGCTGAGATGGCCGAGGCCTTCATCTGTGCCTATCTGCGGACGCCCATCGGCCGCTTCGGCGGGGCGCTGGCCTCGGTCCGCGCCGACGATCTGGCCGCCGTGCCGCTTCGTGCCTTGATGACCCGGCACCCCTCCGTCGACTGGGCCGCCCTCGACGACGTCGTCTATGGCTGCGCCAACCAGGCCGGCGAGGACAACCGCAACGTCGCCAGGATGGCGCTTCTCCTGGCCGGCCTGCCCGAGACGGTGAGCGCCTCGACCGTCAACCGCCTTTGCGGCTCGGGCATGGATGCGGTGCTGATCGCCGCCCGTGCCATCCGGGCCGGCGAGGCCGAGCTCGTGGTTGCGGGCGGGGTCGAGAGCATGAGCCGCGCGCCTTTCGTCCTCCCCAAGGCCGAGACGGCCTTCTCGCGCCACGCCGAGATCCACGACACCACCATCGGCTGGCGCTTCGTCAACCCGCTCCTTCGCGACGCGCACGGCGTCGACTCGATGCCCGAGACCGCCGAGAACGTGGCCGAGGGCTTCAAGGTGACGCGGGCCGACCAGGATGCCTTGGCACTGCGCTCGCAACAGCGCGCGGGCGCCGCCATCGCGTCCGGCCGGCTTGCGCACGAGATTACGCCCGTCCTCGTGCCGCAGCGCCGCGGCGAGCCGCTTGTCGTCGACCGTGACGAGCATCCCAGGCCCGACACGACGGGCGAGACGCTGGCGAGGCTGCCGGCGCTCTTCCGCCGGGGCGGGTCGGTCACGGCCGGCAATGCCTCGGGCGTCAATGACGGTGCCGCGGCCCTGATCGTCGCTTCGGAGTCAGCCGCCTCCCGCCACGGGCTCACGCCCATCGCCCGCATCGCAGGCGGCGCCGCGGCCGGCGTCCCACCCCGGATCATGGGCATCGGGCCGGTGCCGGCCACACGAAAGCTGCTCGCCCGCCTCGGCTGGGGGATCGGCGATGTGGACGTCGTCGAGCTCAACGAGGCCTTCGCCAGCCAGGCGCTGGCGGTCCTGCGCCAGCTGGGGCTTCCCGACGACGCGCCCCACGTCAATCCCAATGGCGGCGCCATCGCGCTCGGTCACCCGCTCGGCATGTCGGGCGCCCGCATCGCCGGCACGGCTGCGCTCGAGCTCGTCCTGCGCGGCGCCCGCCGGGCCGTGGCGACGATGTGCATCGGCGTCGGCCAGGGCATCGCCATCGGTCTCGAGGCCGTCTGAGCCGGTCGAGGCGCCGCGCCGAGGCTGCTCCGGCCCGGGGACCGCACGAGGGAGGCTGGCTTCCATGCGCACTCAGGTCGGCATCGTCGGCGCGGGCCCTGCCGGGCTCCTGCTGGCCCAGCTCCTGCACCAGGCTGGCATCGCCTCGGTCGTGCTCGAGCGGCACGACCGCGCGCATGTCGAGGGCCGCATCCGGGCCGGCGTGCTCGAGCAGGGCACGGTCGACCTTCTGGACGAGGTGGGCGTCGGCGCCCGCATGCACCGCGAAGGCCTTGTCCACGGCGGCATCGACATCAGCGTCGCCGGCTGCCGCAGGCGCATCGACCTCCAGGCCCTGACCGGCGGCAAGTCGGTCATGGTCTATGGCCAGACCGAGGTCACGAAGGATCTCATCGCGGCCCGTCTCGCAGCAGGCGAGCCTTTGGTCTTCCAGGCCGAGGTCGTGGCGCTCGAAGGTCTCGATGGCCAGCAGCCGACGATCCACTATCGGATGGATGGTGCGGAGAAGACGCTCGCCTGCGACCTCGTTGCCGGCTGCGACGGCTTTCACGGCGTCTGCCGGCGTGGCTTGCCTGACAGTGCGCTGACCGTCTTCGAGCGCGCCTACCCATTCGGCTGGCTCGGCATCCTCTCGCACACCCGGCCGGTGTCGCACGAGCTGATCTACGCCTCGCACGAGCGCGGCTTCGCGCTCTTCAGCATGCGCTCGCCCAGCGTCAGCCGGCTCTACATCCAATGCCGGCCCGATGAGCATCTGGAGGACTGGCCGGACGAGCGCATCTGGGACGAGCTGCGCCTTCGTGTCGGACCCGACACCGCGGCCGGCCTCGAGGTCGGTCCCTCGGTCGAGAAGGGCGTCACCCCGATGCGCAGCTTCGTGGTCGAGCCGATGCGTTTCGGCCGGCTCTTCCTCGCCGGCGATGCCGCTCACATCGTGCCGCCGACCGGTGCCAAGGGTCTCAATCTCGCCATGGCCGATGTGCGCATTCTGGCACGGGGCATGATCGACTTCTTTCGCACCGGTGCCACCGGCTCGCTCGACGCCTACTCCGCGACCGCGCTGCGTCGCGTTTGGAAGGCCGAGCGATTCTCCTGGTGGATGACCTCCCTCCTCCACCGCTTTCCCGGCCGGAGCCCGTTCGACGATCGGCTGCAGCAGGCCGAGCTGGATCACCTGATGGGCTCGACGGCGGCGATGACCGCGCTGGCCGAGAGCTATGTGGGCCTGCCGTTCGACTGACCGCTGCCCGGGGAGCAGGGTGGTCGCCGGCAAAGAGAAATTGCCGCGCACAGCGCGCCCCGCGAGAGCCTCGGGAGCCACCTGCCCACTCGCCCGTTACGATGGTGCCGCACCGGTCGGGCGATCAGCGTGTCCGACAGGCCTTCCTTCAGGGTGTTGGGGTCGGTTGCCGCCGGCCGGGTCCTGGGCGTCACATAAGACGGGAGCTTCCCAATGAGCTTGGGATTTATTCTTCTCATCGTTCTCGTTCTAGTTCTGATCGGAGCGTTGCCAACGTGGCCCTACAGTCAGGGTTGGGGTTACTATCCGACCGGAGGACTTGGTCTTGTCCTCCTGATCGTGATCATTCTTCTTCTCATGGGGCGGATTTGAGAGCCTCCTCCAGCGGTGGCGGGCAGCCTCTCCTCGACGCTCCCCGGTCCGTTGGGCTCGCCAGCCCGCCCCACGCGCTCACCCAAGCGGCACGTGCCGGCCCGCGCAAGGCCGGGAGCGGGGCCGGGGGGCCGATCGAGGGCCGTACCTTCCAGCGCTCCTCGGGGTCGGGAGAGCGCAAGGAAGCACCGGCCGACCATGCCGGAATCCGGAAATCGCAGATGCGCATACTCCTCGTGGAGGACGACGCCCTGACGGCGATGATGCTGGAGGTGACGCTTCGCGACGCGGGCCACGAGGTGCTCGGGCCGGCGGCCTCCACGCGTGCTGCGCTCGAGCTCGCGGGCAAGCGGCGTCCCGGGCTGGCCCTGGTCGACGTGGATCTTGGCGCGGGTGGCAGCGGTCTCGACTTGGCACGCCAGCTGCGGGACCGTTGGCAGGTGCCGGTGCTCTTCGTCACTGGCCTGATCCTCGAGGCGAAGGCGCATCCCGAGCTCGGGGTGGGCTGCGTGCGCAAGCCGTACGCGCCGGGGACCGTGCTCGAGAGCATCGCCTTTCTGCAGCGGTTGTGGCAGGGCGAGCCGCAAGGTAGCAAGCCGAAGGGGCTTGAGCTTTTCGAGCCACTGCCGCCCAGGGGGCATTGAGCGCCCCCAGGCCCGGTCACCCTGGCACGTCGACGACCGCCACGGTCCCTGCGTCCCGCCCGACCTGCAGGGTGCCGCCGATCTGCTTCACGAGAAGCCTCACGAGCTTGCTGCCGAAACCGCTTTCCCGCTCCTCGGGGAATGAGGGAATGCCCGAGCCGGTGTCACGCACCTCGAGCCTCCAGCTGCCGTCGCGACGAGCGAACGAGATCCGGATGGCACCTGACCCTCCGCTCGGGAAGGCGTGCTTCAGGGCGTTCGTCACGAGCTCGTTGACGATGAGCCCGAGCGGGAGCGCCCGGTCGAGATCGAGCGTTGCCTGATCGGCCTCGACGGTGAGCGAGATGCGCTCCTCCTGGCCCTTCTCGAGAAACGCCGTCGTCAGGCGGCCGCACAGTCTCTTGAGGTAGTCGCCGACGGCGACATCTCCGACCATCCCGTCGGCCGGATGGAGGCTCGCGTGGATCTCGGCGATCGCGGCCACGCGGGAGCTCGCCTGCTCGAACTGTGCGCGCATCCCAGCGTCGTCGAGCCTGGCCGCCTGCAGATGCAGGAGGGCGGTGACGAGCTGCAGGTTGTTCTTTACGCGGTGATTGAGCTCTCGCAACAGAAGATCGCGTTGCGCGAGCGCTTCGCCCTTCGCCTGCTCGCTTTCGTGATGTTCCGTGACGTCGCGGGCGAGGCCGCCAATCCGCTCGACCCCGCCGGACCTGTTCCGGATCGGGAAGGCATCGTCGCGAATCCAGCGCACGCGCCCGTCCGGCAGGTGAATCCGGTAGTCGAGCATGGCCTCCTTGCCGGCCTGCGCCCGAACGCAGGCCCTGCGGACCTTCTGGCGATCCGCCGGATCGACCGATTGGAGCCATAGCCCACGGTCGGCCATAATGGGCTCACGCTCACGACCCCAGATTCTCTCGAAGGCCGGGCTCAGATACTCGAAGCGCCGGTCGCGCAGGTTGGTGATCCACAGCACGTCCCGGGTGTTCTCGGCAAATTGCCGGAAAGGCTCCTCGGCGATCGCCGATGGAGCCGTCTCGTCATTCATCGGGTTTTTGGTCTTTCTGGTCCCTGTCGCGACCGTCGGGGTTGATGGGTGCGCCCTGATCGCCCGGGGCGCGCGATGCTAGGGGTAGGTCTCCTCCTGCAGCTCGCGCTCGGCCTCGAGCCAGAACTCCCACGCGCGATCCTCGGGCGCGCCCGCCCGCTCCCACAGCTCGTAGGCGCGCTCGCGAACGGCAGTCTCTGTCGGCCTCGTCTCCGGCGCGGCACCGCTCTGTGACGAGGCCTCGGCGGCCTCGACGCCTCGCTCATGGCTCGGATCCACAGGCGCCGGGGGCTCTGTCGAGGGAGCCGTCGGCGGATCGGGCTGCATCGTCTTGCTGGGCATCGGGCTACTCCAGTTCCAGCGGCTCGCCATCGAGAGTAGAATGTCGACTACAGCATCATTGTGGCCGGCGCCCGGGGGCGGGACATCCCTCTCTGCCGACAGGCGACCCCAGATCGGCTCCGCCGACCTCGCCCCCGGCAACAATGCTCCCCTTCAATGCTATGGAAGTTGCCCTCCTCCTTTCGGAAAGAAGGCCAAGATGCGGCGCGCGTCCAAAGTCCCAACAACATCAGCTTACGCTGATGCCCAGTCCCGGTCTGTCGGGTTGCCGACAGACCGCTCAGGCGAAGGAGCCAGGGAGCACACGTTCATAGTTGTCGCGGATGGCGCCGTAGCATTCGCAGGCCGCCTCCTCCAGGCCGGGGCGATCGACAACCTCGACAAGGCCGCGCCGGTAGCGGATCAGCCCCGCCGTCTGGAGCGTGCGGGCGATCAGCGTCACGGTCGTGCGCTGCACGCCCAGCGTCTCGGCGAGGAACTCCTGGGTGACGTACAGCTTGTGATGGCCGAACTCGGTCCGCCAACAGCAGAAGCCACCGGCAGAGACGCGCTTCGGTTGAATGGAGGGCATTGCAGGCCACCGCCTGCATCACCTGGGCCAGCAGCGCCTGGATGAAGCGAAGCACGAGGTCCCGCACGCTCCCGTTGGCGGCGAAGGCGGCCTCGAGCTCCGAGACGGGCAGCCTCGCTGCCTCGCCGCCGACCTGGACGATGCTGCGCAACAGGGCATGGTGGTCGCCCAGGGCCACGACGTAGCCGTCCATCCCCTCGCGTCCCACGGTCGCGGTCTCCGTGGTGCCGCCGTCTTCCATCGTGACGTCGAGAGCAATGATGCAGTCGAGCGGAAAATAGGCGTAAGTGACCTTGGCGCCGACCTCGAGGAGAACCTGCCCGCGCTCGAGCCGCAGAATCTCGATGTGGGGCAACATCCGCCCGAGGTCTGTCTCAGCAAGGGATCGCAGCAGCCCGTTCCGCTTGCAGACCACCGAGGATGTGGGAACGATCATCGCAGCATGCGTCTCTTGGGCCTCGGCTCGCAGCTAGTGCTGCGTCCGATGCTCCGCGTTGCGCTTGCGCGTCGCCGCTGCCTTTTTTGCCGCGGCGGATCTGTCCGCGGCGGGGCGCTGCGCGGAAGCGGCGCCGCCCTTCGCACCACCCTTGTGCGCGGCTGGATGTTCCGGCTGCTTGCCCCGGCCCGAGCCGCCGGGCTTGTTGCCGCCGCCATCGTCCTTGTTGACCGTGGCCCAGGCCCGGCGTTCCGCCTCCTCCGCCGGGACGCCGCGCTCCTCGTAGCTCCCGGCGATGGCGTCCGCCTT
Source organism: uncultured Alphaproteobacteria bacterium (assembly GCA_963735065.1). Taxonomy (GTDB): domain Bacteria; phylum Pseudomonadota; class Alphaproteobacteria; order Geminicoccales; family Geminicoccaceae; genus CAVTJL01. The sequence goes on from CAVTJL010000006.1 coordinate 98,786, forward strand.
CCGCTCCTGCTTCTCGGTGTACTTGGACTTGTCGCCGCGTGGCATGACATCCTCCATCCAGGCGCCGCTCCACTAACGCCCGGAGCTGTACGGAGGTTGCCATGACCCTGCGCGGCTCGTCCTCTGCGGGCGGCGGCGCTGCCGAGCCGGCCTTTCTGCTACGCTACTTGGCGCTCACGGTATCCGGCACGTGCGCCAGGAAATGGAGGACGTCCTCATTGAATTGGACAGGATCCTGAAGGAAGGAGAAATGGCTGACGTCGGGCTGGATCAGCAGGCCCGCGCCGGGGATCGTGTCCGCCATGTAGAGCGTGTTCTCGCGCTTGATCGCCTCGTCATGGTCGGCATCGACGATCCAGGTCGGCACCTTGATGCCTTGGAGCTGCTCCTTGGTGAAGTGCGGCTGCGTCTCCCACATCTTGCCGATCTGATCGAGGAACGACTTGTATTCCTTGGGCGTGGGCGACAGCTTCTCATATTCCTTCTCGGCCCGCGCGATATAGGCCGTGAACACGGGGCTCTTCGAGATATCCTTGACGCCGCTCGGATCGGAGTTGGCGGCAAAGGCAAAAAGCTTGGTCAGCCGCTCGGGATGGTGGATCGCGATGTCGAGGCCGATGATCCCGCCGTCGCTCCAGCCGACGATCGCCGCCTTTTGGATCTTCAGATAGTCCATCAGCCCCAGCACGTCCGAGGCCATGAGATCATAGCCGAAGGGCTGCTCGTTGCGTGTGCTGCGGCCGTGGCCGCGGCTGTCCATCACGATCACCCGGTAGTGCTTTGCCAGCACCGGGACCTGATGGCCCCAATAATTCGAGTTCGCGAGCCCGCCATGAAGCAGGATCACGGGCTCGCCCTTGCCGAACTCGGCGTACCAGATCTTGATGCCGTTCACCGGCGCATAGCCGCTCGTCTCGGCCTTGGGCAGCGAGGGCGTCGGCGGCAGCGTCTCCCATTGCGGCGTCGCCGCGTCGGCGGCGGCCATGCCGAGGCCCGTCACGAGGCACAGCACGAGCGAAAGTCGACGCATCCCCATTATCCTCCTTGAGATGGAAAATCTTCGTTGCAGGCTGACGCAAGCTTGGCCTGATCGCCGCGCCGCGCAAGTGACACGCCGTTCATCTCAATGGTGTCGCGGGGCGAGCCTCGTCCAGCCGCGGTCTGCGTCGGCGCTGCCGTCCCGGCAAGGTCGAGGCGCCCGGGCCCGCGCTCGCCCTCATGCGTTGCTCCGGCGTGGCGCTGGCCCCATAAGCGATGGAGGGAAAGCACCGTCGCCGGGCCCGTCGGCCGGCCGCTCCAAGGGCGTGGCGCGCCGCCTGCCGGGTCCCGCGGTGCCGGCGCCGCGAGAGGGAGGCGAGCCGTGACGGACAAGTCGCGACAGGAGCCCGCATCCACCGAGCGCATGGTGGACTACGATCGCAACTCGCAGATCCAAAGCCAGATGATCCGCAGCAACGCTGCGCGCCTGCGCACCCTGGTCGAGCGGATCGGCGTCGTGGCACCGCCGTTCGTCCTGGTGGACTATGGCTGCGGTCCGGGGCACAGCGCCCTCGGCACCGCCGGCCCGGTGGTCGAGGCCTATCGGCGCATCGACCCGCGTGGTCCGATGGTGATCCGCCACGCCGATCAGCCGGGTAACGACTGGAACGCGCTGTTCGCGCTCGTCTTCGGGCCCGACGGCTATCGGGTCGCCGGCTCGGGCATTCGCACGGAAGCCGCGGTCGGATCGTTCTACGAGCCGATGGCGGAGCCGGGCTCGGTGGCGCTGGGCACCTGCTTTGCCGCGAGCCACTGGCTGAGCCGGGCGATTGCGCCCCTTTCGCCAGGCACGGTGTGGTTCGCCGATCTCACGGGCGACGCACGCGCCGAGATGGCAGCGCTCGCCCGGTCCGACTGGACGCAGTTCCTGCGCTGCCGCGCCCGGGAGCTACGCCCCGGTGGGCTCCTCATCGTGTCGACGCTCGGCAGCGTGCCGGATGAAAGCGAGCCGAACGGTGTCCGGGCATCGGCCAGCAAGCTCTACCGCGCCATCTTCGACGTCGCCGACGAGATGGTTCGCGCCGGGTCGCTCGAGCGGGCGGCCCTCGACCATTTCGTCTTTCCCCTCTGGTTTCCGACCGCGGACGAGATCCGAGCGCCGATCGATCGGGAGCCGGATCTGGCGGAAGCCTTCGAGGTGGACGAGGCAAGCGTGACCCCGGTGCGGCCGCATGGCCTCGACGTCTACGAGGCCGACCTCGGCGATCCTGCGGCCTATGCGCGGCTGTATGCGGGCTACGTCCGCGGCTTTGGCGAGTCCTCCCTGCGGCTGCATCTGTTCCGGCGCTCGGCGCAAGACACGGCGGCGATCGATGCGCTCGTTGAAGCTTTTTTCCAGCGCTTCGAGCGATACTACCTGGAGGAGCCCGGCCGGCACGGCTCCGAGACGTTGATCGCGACGATCGTGCTGCGCCGGCGCTGAGCGCGAGCGTGACGCGCGCCTGGGCAACCGACCATCCTGCAGCCTGCTCCGCGGCTGCCATCGGTCAGCGCCCTCCACCATCTGGAGCAAGCCTGACGACGCGTGGGCGGAGCTCTTTTTACCCTGGGGTCTCGCAGGGACAGGCGGCGGATGACGGCCAATGGCGGCAGCCGCCGCGGGCAGGTCGTGAGGAAGCACGCCCGCTTGCCCTCGGGCTCAACGACGGCGGGACGAGAAACCTTGCCGAGGGCGGCATTGTCGGGCGCTCGATGTCGGCCAGCAGGCGTTGTCCACGCCCTCAGCCCGCTGCGAGAACGGACCCTGGGCCGTTCCCTCGGGCCAGCGCCTGGGCGATCTTCTGCAAGGGCAGATCCGCCTGCTCGAGCAATGCCCGGTCCACCGGCCGCCGCGCCTTGATCAGGCTCGTGCCGGCGCGGACGTCGCGGGGGTTGTTCAAGGCGGCGACGGCGACGATGCGGTCTTCGTCGTCGAGATGAAGCGCGGTGTAGCCTCCGGGCGCCTCGCGCATGATGGTCCGTGTGCCCTGATCGGGCAGGCCCGCAACTTGCAGGTTCTGGCCGTGCTGGTCGGTCCAGAACCAGGGGATGTCGACATAAGGATCCGGCTTGCCCGACATGGCGTTGCCGACGGCGATGCCGTGGTTCTGGGCATGGCGCCAGGATTCGAGGCGCAGCGCGCGCTCGAAGAGGGGGTGATGGAAGGCCGCGACGTCGCCCGCCGCGTAGATGTTGGCATGGCTGGTGTGGCCGACGGAATCGACCACGATACCGCCATCGGTCTCGATCCCGGCCTCCTGGGCGAGTGCCAGGTCGCGCTCCATGCCGATGCCGGCCACGATCAGATCGGCATCGATCGCCTCATCGGCGAAGCGGATGCGGTGGCCCGATCCCTGCGGCTCGATGCTCTCGACCGTCGCTGCGAAGATCAGGGTGACGCCCGACTGGCGGTGCAGCGCCGTGATCCGCTCGGCCACATCCGGGCCCACCGAGCGCCCCATCGGTCGGGGAGCCGCCTCGAGGACGGTCACGGCACAGCCGCAGGCCACGGCCGAGGATGCGATCTCGAGGCCGATGACCCCCGCACCGATGCAGACCAGACGGGGCTTCGAGACGAGCCGGCTGCGCAGCGCGCGTGCGTCCTCGATGGTCCGCAGGAGGAGAGCGTGCTCGCCGCCGGGCACGCGAAGTGGCCGCGCACGCCCTCCGGTCGCAAGCAGCAGACGATCGTACGGCACGGCCCGGCCATCCGAGAGAACGAGCCTCTGCTCGCCGGGCAGGATGCCCTCGACGCGGGTTCCGGCGAGAAGCTCGATGCCGTCGTACCGGGCCAAGTCGTGGAGGAAGGGGACCTTGGGCTCCTGCGCCTCGGTAAGCCACGCCTTGGAGAGGGGAGGCCGCTCATAGGGCCGCCACGGCTCGTCGCCGATCAGCAGGATCTCGCCGGTGAAGCCGGCTTGACGCATGGTGACGGCAGCCCAGCCGCCTGCCTGCCCGGCACCGACGATGACATGCCGGTCGCCCGCGCTCATCGAGGAGCGACCTTCGCCATCGGATCAGGCCCGGATCTTCACCAGCACGGCGCCCGCCTCGATACGCAGCTCGAAGGTCTCGAGGTCCTTCTCGATCGGCGCGCACAGGCCCTTGCCGGTGCGGACGTCGAAGCGGCCGCCATGGAGCGGGCACTCGACCTCGTGACCCTCGAGCCAGCCGTCGCAGAGCTCGGCATATTCGTGGGTGCAGATATTGTCGGTGGCCCGGAACTCGCCGTTCTCGAGGTGATAAAGGGCGAGGCTCCGATCCCCGACCTGCACCGCCATCATCTCGCCCTCGGCAAGCTCCGCGGCGTCTATGACCTTGACCCAGCCGTCGTTCGCCATGCGCTCTCCCGATCCCGTTGTGGCCGCCACGAGGCCCGCCGCCGACGATGTCGCCGATCGCGGCGGGCTCGCAGCGGGCGGTGGCAGGACAGAACGGAGCCCTGCCACCAGTCGCGATCCCGATCCGGCTAGCGTGCGATCAGCCCCGCCCGTCGCATGCTGCGTTGCCAATCCGCGGCAACCCCGTCAAGCGCGCTCTTGGCATCGGTCTGTCCCAGCAGGACCTGGGAGAGCGCGGGCCTGAGCTGGACCTCGAGCGTCGGCCAGATGGCGTCCGCCGGCTCGAGGACAGCCGTCTTCAGCGCCGTGGCGGAGGCCGGAGCCCAGCCGAACTTCTTTTGCACCTCGGGCGCGTTCAGGACCGAGGCGCGCGGCGGCGAGTTGCCGCTGTCCATCGAGCGCTGCAGCCAGGTCTTGCTGGTCGCGAACTGAATGAACTCGAAGGCCCAGTCCTTGTTCTTCGTCGTCGTCGGCACCGAGAAGGCCCAGCCGCTGATCCAGGTCCGCCCCTCCTCGGGCGACTTCGCACCCGGCACCGTGGTCCAGGCCCACTTGCCGGCGGTCTTGGACTTCTTCGGGTCGTTGTTGACGAGCGTGCCGTAGGACGAGTGCATCAGCGACATGGCATAGCGGTCGTTCTGGCCGCCGCTGACGATGCCGTCCCACTCCCAGGTCATGGCCTCGGGCGGCACGACCTTGTACTTGGTGACGAGGTCGCCATACCATTGCAGCGCCGAGACGGCCGGCTCGTCGTTGATGTAGATGTCCCAGGTCTTGGGATCATAGAGCTTGCCGCCGTTGGAGAGGAGCCACGGATAGAAGCCGCTGAAGATCGCCTGGGCCTGGCGGCCCCAGATGCCGAGGCCGTAGCGGTCGGGCGCGCCTGCCTTGGTCGTGGCGATGGCCGCCTCCTGCAGCTCGGCGAAGGTGCCGGGGGGCTTGGTGATCCCCACCTGGTCCAGCAGGTACTTCTGGTAGTGGATGACCGCCACGGTCACGCGGTAGGGGATGCCGATCAGCCGGCCATCCGAGGAGGCGAGATTCTTGGCCGCCGGCAGGAAGTCGCTCCAGTCGTAGTCGGGGTTCTTGTCGGCCGCCTTGGCGAGCAGGGCTTCGTGATCCTCGAGATGCGGGGCCAGCCAGCCCTTCATCTGCGGGGTCCACTGGACGATGTCGATGCCGCTCGAGCCGGAATTCGAGCTCGGCCCGCAGGCGGGCGCCCAAGGCATCGTAGGGCAGCAGGTTGTACTCGACCTTGATGCCCGTCTCCTTCTCGAAGGCGGGACCGACCTCGTTCACCAGCACGCCGTGCCAGGGGCCGTTGTCGCCGACGAAGACGAGCTTCTCGGGCTTCGTCTGGGCGCGGGCCGCGCGGCCGAGGGTGGCGAGGCCGGCCCCCGCCATGGCGCCGGCCTGCAGGAACTGTCGCCTGCCGAGCGCGCCGCCGATTGATTTCCTGTTCCTGGTCATGAGCCTCTCCTGCTTTCCATCAACCTTTGACCGCGCCGGACGACAGACCCGTGATGAGGTGCCGCTGCGCGAAGAGTGAGAAGACGATGACGGGGAGCACCACCAGCATCCCCGATGCGGTCATCGAGCCCCAGTCGATCCCCGTGTCGCCGCCCGAATAGGCCGCCATCAGCACCGGCAGCGTCCGCGTGGCGTTGTTGGTGAGCACGGCCGCAAAGAGAAAGTCGTTCCAGGCAAGCACGAGGCTCAGGATCGCCGCGGCGACGATTCCCGGCCGCACCAGCGGCAGAACCACCCTCAGGAAGGTCTGCCAGCGCGTGGCGCCGTCGATCCAGGCGCTCTCCTCGAGCTCCATCGGCAGCTCCTCGAAGAAGCCGCGCATGATCCAGACGACGAGCGGCAGGCTGAAGGTCGTGTAGGCGAGGACGACGCTGAACCGCGTGTTGACGAGGCCGGCCTTGTTGAAGAGCACGTACATCGGCACGAGGACCGCGATCGGTGGCAGCATCCGCATGATCAGGAGCGACAGGAAAAGAAGCGAGCGCCCGCGGAAGGGGAAGCGGGCCAGGGCATAGGCGGTCGGCACGCCGACGCAGAGCGACAGCAGGACGGCCCCGAAGGTGACGACCATGCTGTTCACGAAGGCGGTCAGGAAATCGCTGCCGCTCAGCACGTGCACATAGTTCTCGAGCGTGGGCGTCCAGAGAAAGAGGGGCGGCGATGCGAAGGTCTGCAGTCGCGTCTTGAGCGAGAGCCCGAAGATCCAGACCAGCGGGAACAGGAAGACGACGAGGAGGCCGATCAGCAGGGCATAGATCGACGTCGCGAAGAGCACCCGGCTGCCCGTCGGGCGCCTCCTGCGGGGCGGAGCGGATCGCGGGGCGCTGCGCATCAGGCGAGCCTCCGGCGGCGGATCATCATGACGAAGAACAGGCAAAGGAGAAGCGAGATCAGGAGCATCAGCCACGACGCCGCAGCGCCATAGCTCATGTCGAACTGAACGAACGAGACCATGTAGGTGAAGATCGAGAGGAGCATCGTCGCGTCGGCCGGGCCGCCGTTCGTCATGACATAGACGTTGTCGAACGACCTGAACTCGAAGATCGTCCTGATGAGCAGGGCGACCATGAGGTAGGGCTGGAGCAGCGGCAGGACGATGTGCCAGAGCTTCTGGATGCGGTTGGCCCCGTCGATCGAGGCCGCCTCGAGCGATTCCGAGGGAATGGAGCGCAGCCCGGCCAGCAGGATGACCGCCACATAAGGCACGTTCTGCCAGACGTTCACGACCCCCACCGAGAGAAAGGCCAGGGTCGGGTCGGCGAGCCAGACCACCCTCGAGCCCAGGAGGTAGTTGACGATGCCGTGGGCCGGATCGAGGAGCAGGCGCCAGGCGAGCGCCGCCACGATCGGCGTCAGCATCATCGGAATGATGAGCGCGGTGCGGAAGAAACCGATCAGCGGCAGGTCGACATTGAGGGCGAGCGCCACGGCGAGGCCGAGGCCGAGCTCGGCCGCCACCACCACCGCCGTGTAAAGCAGCGTGATCCAGAGGCTGTGGACGAAGCTCGGATCGTGGAGCAGGTCGTCATAGTTGGCGAAGCCCACATAGACGCCGTCGAAGATGCCCTGGTTGGCGCTCCAGCCGTGCAGGCTGAGATAGGCCGAGAACAGCAGCGGCAGGCCGAAGACGATCAGCATGATGAGCAGCGTCGGGGCCACGGCCGAGAGGGTGAAGTATCTGTCGAGCGTCGGCAGGCGATGCGGGCGGGTGGCGACATCGCGCTTGCCCGCGGCCTGCTTCCGGATCAGATCCGGCCGGGCTACTGCGCTGTTGTTGCCTGCCATCGTCGAGCTCTTGCCGGAAGCGTGGGTTGACGGATTGGGGCGATGTGCCTGTGGTCGGCCGCGACGCGCATCTAGACCTCGACGACGACGTATTGCTCCTCGACCGCCACCGGGAAGGTCTCCGCGACGTAGGGGCCCTCGACGAGCTGGCTGCCGCCCTCGACCTCGACCGGGTAGCGCTTGACCTGGATGCGCTCCGGCTCGCACCAGGACTGGCCGGTGCGGATGTCGAACTCCCAGCCGTGCCAGGGGCAGCGGATGATCTCGCCCTTGCGCGAGTAGCGGTAGGCGCCGGCGCGCTCCGCCTCGACGAGGCCGCCGAGCTCCCCGTGGCAGAGGCTGCCACCCTGATGCGGGCAGCGGTTGAGCAGCGCGAAGAGCTCGCCGCCGACATTGAAGATGACGATCGGTCGCCCCTTCACGGTGACGAGCTTGCGGCTGCCCGCCGGCAGCTCGTCGACACGGGCGACAACGTGTCGGCTCATCGGCCGTCTGCGCCCGGCCCGCTCGCGCCGGCAGTCTCGGCGCGCGGCGGCAGGCCATAGACGGCGCGGGCATTGTCGCTGAACAGCATGCGGCGCTGCTCCTCGGTCATGCGCACCTTGAAGGCCGTCTTCGGGTCGTCGAAGTCCCAGTGCGGATAGTCGCTGGCGAAAAGGATGCGGTCCCAGCCCATCCAGTCCATGATCTCGAGGATGTCCTCGGCCCGCTCGGGCTCGTCCAGCGGCTGGGTCGTGAACCACATCTGCTCGCGGATATACTCCGACGGCGGCCGCCTGACGTCCGGCACCTCGTCCCGCATGCGGCCCCATTGCTGGTCCAGCCGCCAGCACAAGGACGGCACCCAGGCGAAGCCGCCCTCGACCATCACGACCTTGAGCTTGGGAAAGCGCGCGAGCACGCCTTCGAGGGCGAGGCTGATCGTGATCGCCTGATGCGAGATCGCGACCTCGTGGTGGCGCTCGACATAGTAGGAGGGCCAGCCGATGCCGGCCGACGGCGGCAGGCCGTTGGCGCCCGAGACGTGCAGGCCGACGGGAAGGCCGTGTGCCGCGGCCGCCTCGTAGATCGGCCAGTAGCGCTGCCGGCCCAGGGGCTCGATGCCGTGGCTGGTGAGCGAGACCTGGGCGAAGCCGGGATTGCCGGCCCAGTGCTCGATCTCGGCCACCGCGGCAGCGGCATTCTCGCCAGGGACGACGATCGCCGCCTTGAGCCGCGGCTCCTTCGAGGTCCACGCGTCCACCTGCCACTGGTTCGCCGCCCGGCACAGCGCCACGCCGAGATCGATGTTGCGCGCCTCCATGCCGTGAAAGAACAGGTAATGCAGCATCCCGAACTCGACATTGAACGGGTCGAGGAGCTGCTCGCGCATGAAGTCGAGATCGGAGCCGGGCGGGCCGCCGTTGGTCGGCCAGGCGTCGCGGCGGGCGAGCGCCGGCGCGGTCTTCGGATAGTGCGGCTGGCCCACGAAGGGCTCGGGGCGCAGGAAGCCGTAGCTCTCGAGATAGCGCTGCCAGCGCTGCGCCAGGTAGGGGTAGAGGTCCTCCTTCGAGCGTATCGAATGATGGATGTCGCAATCGACGATGCCGAGCGGGGCGGGCCTCTGTCGGCGACGCTCCATCGTCGTGCCAGCAAGCGTCGCCGTGTCTGCTGCGCTCATGACAGGGCCTCCTTCAGACGCGGATAGGTCGCCAGGGGATTGTCGATGAGGATCTTCTGGACGAGCTCGGGAGGCAGGCCGTCGGGCAGCACCGCCTTGTCGTCGTCGAAGTGCCAGTGCGGGTAGTCGGTCGAGAACAGGAGGACGTCGTCCGATCCGATCTGCTCGATCGTGCGCTGCATCTGGCGGGGGTCGACGGGCGCGTCGGTCGGCTGCAGCGTGAAGCGGACATGCTCGCGGATGATGTCGGCCGGCGGCCGGCGCACCCATGGCACCTCCGCGCGGAGGCCCCGCCAGGTCTTGTTCACCCGCCAGAGGAAGTTCGGCAGCCAGGTGAAGCCCGATTCCGCCATCACGATGCGGAGCTGCGGGAACTCCGCGAAGACGCCCTCGAAGACGAGGCTCAGCAGCTGCGACTGCATGCCGATCGAGTTGACCACATAGTCCTCGAGATAGTGCGAGGGCCAGCCATTGCTCGTCACGGGGAAGCGGTAGGCGCTGCCGGCATGGATGCAGACGGGCAGCCGGTGCCTTTGGGCCGCCTCGTAGATCGGCCAGTACTGGCGTCGCCCGAGCGGCGTCTCGCCCATCGCGAGAAGCAAAATCTGCACGAAGCGCTGATCGGCGGCACAGCGCTCGATCTCCTCGACAGCGTAGGCGATGTCGTGCATCGGCACGGTGATCGACCCGCGCAGGCGCGGCTCGCGGTCCAGCCACTCGTGGGCGATCCACGCGTTGGTCGCCCGGCACATGGCGGCCGCCATGTGCGGGTTGAGGGCCGCGGTGCCGCCATAAAGGCAGTTGCAGATGGCGAAGCGCGAGCCGAAGGCGGAAAGGGCCTGGTCGCGCAGCATGGCGAGATCGCTGCCGGGCTTGCCTTGCTTCGGGCGCCAGTCGGGGCGGCCGTTGGCGGGCACGGTCGGCACGAAGCTCGTCAGGTCCATGCCGTCGATGCCGCGCAGGACCATCTGCTCACGCCAATGATCGTCCAGGTATGGCAGCAGATCTCCTGTTCCCGGAAGAGCGGGATGCAGATCGCAGTCGATTGCGCCAAGAGTTGATGGCTGCATCGTGAGCTCGCTACTGATGGCTACCATTGCTGGCTGGACAGAAGTTCTCGGCACTCGCCATCTTTACATTAGCCTCCTCGACGTCTATCAACGCTGATGGCTTCTAGGTCAGCACATCTGCTCACGCGCTGCCGTCGATAGCCTTCGGCGTGACGAACGGACGGGCAGCAAGGTAGCCGGGTTCGCATCATACCGCAACATGCATAGTTCATGTGAGAGTGAACAATGGCGGCAGAGCACAAGATCGCGATCGTGGCGGGCCTGATCGGGGACCGGGCCCGAGCAGCCATGCTCCTGGGCCTGCTGAGGGAAGGGCGGGCATGCTCCGCCCGCGAGCTCTCCTTCATCGCCGGCGTGTCGGCGACCAACGCGAGCGGCCACCTCCACAAGCTCGTCGAGGGCGGCCTGCTGCAGGTCGAGATCAAGGGACGAAACCGCTTCTACAGCCTCAGCGGGGACCCGGCCCGGCAGGTGCTGGAATCGTTGTGCGCTTTCGTTCCCGGTGCCAGAGATCCGTTCGTCTACGCCGAGGCGAGGGCGATCGGCTTTTGCCGGACCTGCTACGATCATCTGGCAGGCTATGTCGGCGTTCAGATCGCGGAAGCCATGGAGCGCCACGCGTTTCTCGTCCCGAGCAGCAGCTCCAAGCAGTATCGCGTCACGAGCGAGGGCCGGGCCTGGCTCGGTCATCTCGGCGTCAGCGCCACCGATCCCGGCGGCAGCAGACGAAAGCTCGCGTTCCGGTGCCATGACTGGACCGAGCGTCAGTATCACCTGGGCGGCGTGCTCGGCAGCGCGCTGCTCGATCGGCTGCGCGACCTCGGCTGGGTCGTGCGTGATCCGGACTCGCGGCGGGTCGACGTCACCGACGCGGGTCGCAGCGGCCTGCTCCGCGAGCTGCATCTCGAGCTGCCGGCCTTCGATACGCTTGCACCATCGGGCCGCCCCTGGCCGGCCTGACCGGGGTCGAGAGGCAAGCACAGCCAAAGGGCGCGCATCGAGGCGACGGTGACGGCAGCGGGGCGGTTGACGCCGAGCTTGTCGCGTCGGGCGGCGACACGCCGAAAGCGCTCGAAACCGAAGGAGCTGGCCTCGGTCCCCGGCATTGGCGACCAGCAGGCGGGCGGAGCCAACGTCGCTATGGTGGCCGGAGGAGAGGTGAAGCGCGATCGGCCTTCTCGAGACCGGGCCGATCCGCCGGCGGCGCTATGGCGCGCGCTCGATGCCGTCACGCACGCCACCCTCGCATGGGTCGGCGGGCCTCGATACGGGCTCCAGCACGAGGGGGTCGATCCGCGGCACAAGCGACAGACGCGCATTCTCGTGAACGCTCGTCACCCGCGAGCTCCGGGCAGGCGGCGCCGCCGCTCCATCGGCCCGACAAACCTTTGGTGCCCCCGGCCGGACTCGAACCAGCACGCCCTTGCGGGCAACAGATTTTGAGTTTGCCGCGTCTACCAATTCCGCCACGGGGGCACGCGCGCGGGGTCTAGACGGCCGATCGGGCAGGGTCAAGCGGGGTCGGGTCCGCGGCCGCCTCGACGACGAGAAGAGAGCCTTCGGCGGCGGTCACCCGAACCACGGTGCCGGCTGGAAGATCGGGCCCGCGCACCACCCAGCTCGAATCGCCAGCCCGCGCCCTGCCGCGGCCGTTGCGGATCGGCTCGACCAGCTCGAGGCGCTCGCCCACGAGCGCGTCGCCCCGGCGGTTGAGCGACGGCCGGTCCGTCCGCTGCGGGTAATGGCGGTGCCAGGCAAGCCAGCCCACCACCGCCATCACCGCCAGCCCCGCGAAGACGAGAATCTGGGCCTGCCAGCCCAGCGCCGGGACGAGCCAGGCGACGCCGCCCGTCAGCAGCGCCGCGATGCCGAGCCAGAGGGCGACGAAGCCCGGTGCGATGGCCTCGATGACGATCAGGGCACCGCCGAGCAGCAGCCAGTGCCAGGGCTCGGGCGTCACGCGCCGCTCCCGCTCGCCGGCGGAACGGTGCCGGACCGCGCAAAAGCCTCGCGCGCGATCTCGCCGATGCCGGCGAGCGAGCCCAGGACGGCGGTGGCCTCCATCGGCAGCACCAGCGTCTTCTGGTTCGGGCTCGCGGCAAAGGCGGTGAGCGCGTCGAGATAGCGCTGCGCCACATAGTAGTTGATGGCCTGGGCGCTGCCCGCCTCGATCGCCTGGGACAGCATCGCCGTGGCTTTGGCCTCGGCCTCGGCCAGCCGCTCGCGCGCCTCGGCGTCGCGAAAGGCCGCCTCCTTGCGGCCCTCGGCCTCGAGGATGGCGCCCTGCTTTGCCCCCTCGGCGCGCAGGATCGCCGCCGCGCGCTCGCCCTCGGCCAGGAGCACCTGGGCCCGCTTGTCGCGCTCGGCCTTCATCTGCCGCGCCATCGCGTCCACCAGGTCCTGCGGCGGGGTGATGTCCTTGATCTCGATCCGGGTGACCTTGAGGCCCCAGGGGCTGGTCGCCTCGTCGACGACGTGCAGCAGGCGGACGTTGATCTCGTCGCGCTTGGAGAGCAGCTCGTCCAGGTCCATCGAGCCCATCACGGTGCGCACGTTGGTGGTCACGAGGTTGAGGATCGCATTGTCGAGCTGGCGCACCTCGTAGGCTGCCTTGGCGGCATCCAGCACCTGGTAGAAGACGACGCCGTCCACCGTGACGGTGGCATTGTCGCGGGTGATGACCTCCTGGGAGGGCACGTCCAGCACCTGCTCCATCATGGTGAGCCTGGCGCCGATGCGGTCGACGAAGGGGATGATGAGGTTGAGGCCCGGGCGCAGCGTGCGCGTGTAGCGGCCGAAGCGCTCGACCGTCTGCTCCGTGCCCTGCGGCACCGAGCGCACGCCCATGAGGACGAGGACGAGCACGATCGCAAGCGCGGTCAGGGCGAAGGCGGTGAAGCCGGTCATGGAGGGCGCTGCCCCGGGCGGCGCATCACCCCTCCCGGCGGCCCCCTGCCGCCGGGCTTCGGCCGGCCGAGGCCGGTCCAGGCGCTCCGCACACTCTCATACATCCTTCTTGCACCATCGTTAACGCGCTGCCGGCAGCCTGGCGCTTGCCGAGCCGCAGGGCGATCGGCTAAGCGGGCGCCCAGCTCGATCGTCGAAGGAAATCGCGTGCTCCGCAGGCGCCACGACCGGGCCAGCGTCCCCATAGGCGGGCGGCTGGCATCCTCGTCACCCAGCCCTTCCTCGAGCGCCCGGCGATGACGGCCTCCCGATCCGGCCAAAGGCCCACCGCGCGCGCCGTCGCCCTCCTCGTGGCGGCCGCCTCGATCGGTGCCCTGGTCGTGGCCTTCATCCTCCAATACGGCTTCGGCCTGGCGCCCTGCCATCTCTGCATCCTCGAGCGCTACCCCTATGCCGTGGCCGCCCTCCTGGCGCTGGCCGGCGTCGCGCTCGGGTGGCCGCGGCTGGGGCTGGCGCTCGCCTGCGCGGCGCTGCTCGTCGATGCCGGCATCGCCGGCTTTCACGTCGGCGTCGAGCAGGGGATCTTCGCGCTGCCCGAGAGCTGCGTCGCCGGGGCCACGGCCACGAGCATCGACCAGCTGCGGGCGCAGCTCATGACCGCACGCCCCACCTGCGATCAGGTCCAGGCCGCGTGGCTGGGCCTTTCGCTCGCGACCTGGAACCTGATCTTCGCCCTGGCCATGGCCGCTCTCGCGGCGTGGGGCGCCTTCGCCCGCCGGCCGCTCAGGCGCTGAGAAGCACCGGCAGCGTCGCCTGCCGGATGATGTCGCGGGTGGCGCCGCCCAGGACCATCTCGCGCAGCCGCGAGTGCCCGTAGGCGCCCATCACCAGGAGATCGCAGGACCGCTCGGCCGCGGCCTGCAGCAGAACGCCCGCGGCATCGTCGTTCGCCTCGAGGCTCGCGGTCTCGGCCGTGATCTTGTGGCGGGCCAGCATCGCCGCCGCCTCGGCCAGGCTCGGCCCCCAGAACTCGCCGATCCCGACAAGCGTCACCTTGGCCGCGCTGGCGAGGAACGGCAGCGCATCCTTGAGCGCGCGGGCCGCCTCGCGCGAGCCGTTCCAGGCGCACAGCACCTGCCTGCCGATGTCGCCCTGCCAGCCGTCCTGCGGCACCATCAAGACGGGGCCGCCCGCTGCCATCACCGCCTGCTCGACCAGCTGGGCCGGCAGCGCGTCGATGCCGGTGGCCCCACTCTGGGGCGCCACGGTGAGATCGGCGGCACGGGCTGCCTCGCCCAGGCAGTCGCCCGGCACGCCCTCCTGCTCGGTGAAGACGGCGCCGGCGGCACCAGCCGTGGCCGTGGCCTCGAAGCTCTTCCTGAGCCGCGTGGCGACGATCTTCGCCGCCTCGCGCTGGCTCTCGATCACCTCGGGCCCGAGATAGGCGGCACCCTCGCCATAGCCCACCGGGATGATCGGCGGCGGCGTCACGTGCAGGCCCGCGAGCTGCGCCTCGAAGCGCTCGGCCAGGCGGCTCGCGAGGCGGATGCGCGCCTCGTTCTGCGCATCGTCCTGCAGCGACAGAAGAATAGTATGATACGACATCGTCCAAACCTTCTCTCTAACCCGGCTCCGGGCCCGGCAGCATCCGGGTCCGGAGAACATTGTGGCCAGCCGCGACCCGGGGCCTTGCGCCAGATCAACCTCCGGCGCGCAGCACCCCGGCAGCGGTGGCGATACGGCCTGCCGTGGTGATCCAGCAGAGAATGCCGAAAACGAGCGCCAGGATCGGAAAAGCCTGCGGGAACAGGGTGCAGGCGGCGAGGAAGGCGATCGTCTCGGTGCCCTCGGTGAGACCGCCCAGATAGTAGAGGGATTTCCGGCCCCGCGCCTCGGTCGCGACGCCGCGCTTGGCAGCCATGATCGCAAAGGCGAGGAAGGAGCAGCCCGTGCCCATGAAGGAGAAGATCAGAAAGGCCGCGGCAAGCGCGTTGCGCTCCGGGTCGGCGAGAGCGAAGGCGAAGACGATGCCCGAATAGACGATGAAGTCGAGGACGATGTCGAGAAAGCCGCCGAGGTCGGTGATGCCGCGGCGCCGGGCGATGGCACCGTCCAGCCCGTCTGCCAGCCGGTTGAGAAGCAGCAGCACGAGACCTGCGAGATAGAGGCCGAATGCCACCGCTCCCATCGCGGCGAGGCCGAGCACGAAGCCGCCGACGGTGGTGGCGTTGGCGGTAAGCGGGGTCGCGGCGAGCCGTGTGGCCGCACGATCCAAAGGCGGATCGATGAGGCGGCGGGCCGCCGCGTCGAGCATGGTGGCGCCCCGCCCGGCCGCTCAGAGGCGGGGCGGGCGGGCCTCGAAGGCGACGATGCGATCGGCCTCGTCGTCCGCCGGCTCCCGAGCGGGGGCGGCGGCGGTCGCCTCCTCCTTGTGCCGCAGGCGGCGGGCGACGACGATGCTGGCCGGGATGCTGGCCAGATAGAGGAGGCCGATCACCGAGAGCGTCAGCCAGGTCTCCGTCACGAGCAGGACCACCGTCATGCCGCCGACCAGGAGGATCGCGGGGAACCAGTCGTGGCGCACGCGGATCCGCTTCAGCGAGAAGGTCGGCACGCGGGAGACCATCATGAGGGCCACGAACAGCATCATGACGGCATTCAGGGTCCAGCTCCTGACCCAGCCCTCGCCGAGCACGAACCACGCCATCATCGGCATCAGCACGAGGCCGGCCGCCGCCGGTGCCGGGATCCCGGTGAAGAAGTAGGCCATCCAGCGCGGCTTCGCCGGATCCTCGAGCTCGCTGTTGAAGCGGGCGAGGCGGAGCGCGCAGCAGGTGGCAAAGAGGATGGCGATCGCCCAGCCGATCCCGCGCAGCTCGCTCAGGGTCCAAAGATAGACGACGATCGCCGGCGCCACGCCGAAGTTCACGAAATCGGCCAGGCTGTCGAGCTCGGCGCCGAGCCTGCTCGTGATGTTGAGCAGCCGCGCCGAGCGGCCGTCGAGCCCGTCGACCACCGCTGCCGCGATGATCAGCGCCACCGCGAGCTCGAAGCGGGAATCGAGGCCGTAGCGCAGCCCCGTCAGCCCCAGCGACAGGCCGAGGATCGTGAAAAGGTTCGGGACGAGGTGAAGAAGCGGCCGGCCCCGAAGGCGCCGGCGGCGCTCGCGTCGCAACATCAGCTCTCGCGTCCCACGCGCTCGCTCTGCGTGCCCACCAGATGGGCGATCACGGTCTCACCGGCCACCGCACGCTGTCCCTCGATGACGATCGGCGTGACACCGGCCGGCAGATAGACGTCACAGCGGCTGCCGAAGCGAATCAAGCCCACGCGATCACCGGGGGCCAGCTCCGCACCTTCGCCAACATAGCCCACGATGCGGCGCGCGACGAGCCCGGCGATCTGGACGAGACCGACCTCCTTGCCGTCGGCCGTGCGGATCTTGAAGGATTGCCGCTCGTTCTCGTCCGAGGCCTTGTCGAGCGCGGCGTTGAGGAACTTGCCCGGATGATAGGCCTTGCGCACGATCCGGCCGGCCACCGGCGTGCGGTTCACGTGCACGTCGAGGACGTTGAGGAAGACGCTCACCGAGGGCAGGGGCACCTCGCCGAGCTCCAGCTCGGGCGGGGGGCGGCGCAGGCCCACGAACTGGACGACGCCGTCGGCCGGGCTCAGCGCCAGCGCCGGGTCGACCGGCGCCACCCGCCTCGGGTCCCTGAAGAAGTAGAGACACCACAAGGTAGCGACGAGGCCGATCCAGAAGAGCGGCAGCCAGAGGAAGCCCAGGATGATCGAGACGACCAGGAAGCCGCCGATGAAAGGCCAGCCGGCGCGGCAGATCGGCACCTGCAGCGCCGCGAAGGCGCTACGCCCTGCCATCGGTTCCGCTCCCCGCCATCGCGGTCGTCATGGGCCCTGTCGTCTTCGGCGCTGTCGTCATCGGCTCCTTCCGGAAGAACACGCCGTCCACCTGGACCTCGCGCGCGAGCTTGGGCTCGAAATAGCCGGGCACCAGCAGATGGGGCTCGAAGCCGCGCCCTGCGAGGTCGTCCACCATGCTGCGCCAGTCGGTCTCACCCTCATAGAGCGGCAGCAGCGCCATCTCCACCTGCAGGCCCTGGATTCGCGGCCAAAGGCCCTCCGCCCCCGCCAGCACCAGGGGCTCGGCACCCTGGACGTCGAGCTTGAGGAAGAGCCGCTGCCAGCTCGATCCGACCACGAGATCCAGCTCGTCCAGCCGCCGGATCGGCACCAGGCGCCGCTCGAGGATGCGCGAGGAGGGCGAGAGCCGCTCGAGGAGGGCTGTCTGCGGCTGCAGCGAGCTCATGTCGCTCTCGCTCGACACCTCGAGCGTTGCGCTGCCGCCCTCGGCGCCCAGCGCCATGGCCGGCGCCACCTGCCACGCGGCGTCGCCGGCGGCGCGCCTCGCGAGAGCGTCCCGCAGCTCGGCCAGGGGCTCGATCGAGAGGATCGGCCCGCGCCAGCCGGCCTCGCGCAGGCGCAGCGCGTACTGGCCGGCATTGGCGCCCACGTCGATGACGGCGTCGATCCCGGCACGGCGTAGCGCCGCCACCAGCCTTATCTCGGGCTGGCGCGCCTTCTTGAGGGGCACGAGCTCGTAGCCGAGCGCCCGCGCCAGCCGTCTCAGGGCATGCATCAGCTCGCGTCGGGCAGGGTGAAGACCTCGACCGGCTCGCCGACGCCGCGCAGCGGATAGGCGCCCAGGCGCTCGAGGCTGTCGCCGCCACAGGGGCAGCGGCGGGCGAAGGCGCCCGAGATCAGCACCTCGCGGCGCAGCTCCTTGGTCAGGGTCTCGAGGCGGGAGGCGACATTGACGGCAGGCCCGATCACGGTGAAGTCGAGGCGCGAGCGCGAGCCGATATTGCCGTACATGACGTCGCCCACATGAAGCGCGAGGCCGAAGCCCAGCGCGCGCTGGCCGCGTGCCACCCGCTGCTCGTTGAGCGCCGCCATGCCGGCCCGTGCCAGGCGCGCGGCCTCCAGCGCGCGAGCGCAGGCGTCCTCCTCGTCGAGCGGGAAGATGGCCAGCATGGCGTCGCCGATGAACTTCAGGATCTCGCCGCCATGCTCCTCCACCGGCTGAGCCATCGTGTCGAAATACTCGTTCAGCAGCGCGATCACGTCGTCCCGCGGCCAAAGCTCGGAGATGGCGGTGAAGCCCCTGAGATCGCAGTTCCAGATGGCGGCGTTGACGGTGAGGCCGCTGCCTCGGGTGATGCGGCCGGCCAGGATCTCGTCGCCGGCATGCTTGCCCACGTAGGTCCGGAGAAGGTTCTTCGTCAGCCGGCGGCTGAGGCGGATCTCCACCGCCATCGAGAGCACGGGCAGAAGATCGTTGATCCTGACCAGGTCCTCCGTCGTGAAGCCCCCTGGCCGACGCGTGGACCAGCTGCTCGCGTGCCGCTTGCCATCGGTCATGCCGAGCGGCAGGGCCACATAGTCGGTGATCCCGTCCGCCCTGAGCTCGGGATAGATGCCGAACTCGTCGTCCTCGTTGGGTCGCGGGATGTCCAGGCGCCGGCGGATGCCGTCCGCACCCTCGTAGAGCGCCCGCACCGGGCTGTTCCGGAAGCGCGGGTCCTCGGCCACACCGTGGTCGAGAAAGCGCAGCTCGGCCTTGTCCAGACCGGGCCGCCAGAGAAGGCGGGCGCCCCAGAACTGGGGATGCAGCGTGCGGAGGTGCATGGTCAGGCGGTCGAGCGGCACACCCTCGGCCACAAGACGCTGGCCGAGCTCGGGCAGGAGATCGTCAACGAAGGGGATCGTCACGGCCTCGCCGACGAGCCAGGCGAGCGTGGCGCCGCGATAGATCGGCCAGCCGGCTTCCTCGGCGTCGGCCATCGGTCAGCTCGAGGCCGTCTGCTCGAGCCGCCGCACGCGCGACGAGAGCTCGGTGAGCTGCTGGGTGGTGTGATGGAGGCGCGAGGCCAGCTCGTGCATGATCCCGACGCCCACCTGGGGGAATTGCATCAGCAGGTTGAAGAAGCCGTCCTTCGAGATGCGCAGCGTCACGAGCCTGCTGGCGGCACAGACGGTCGCGGTCCTGGGCACGTCGCACAGGACGGCGATCTCGCCCACGATGTCGTTGCGGCCCAGCCGTGCCACCGTCACCGGACCGTCCGGCGTGTCGACCACGACGTCCGCGTCGCCCTCGAGGACGATATAGGCCGCGTCGCCCAGCTCGCCCTGTCGGCAGACGATCTCGCCGTCCGCGAACTCGACATGCTCGCTCGTGAAGGCCAGCAGCTTCAGGCGCGCGGGCTCGATCTTCGCGAACAGCGGGATGTTGCGGAGCACCTCCACGTCCTGCTTGAGCGTCATGACCGCTGCATCTCCTTCTACTTGGCCGCCATCGAGCCATCCGTCCCGGTCTCGTCGAGCACCTCGCTCGGGGGACCCTGGGCGACGATCCGGCCAGCCTCCAGGGCCAGCACATGCTCGAAGTGGGTGGCCCATTCGGCCTGCCCGACCGCCCAGATCACGCTTCGGCCCTTGAGTGCCTCGAGCAGCCGGTCGCGCACGATCACCTGCTCGACCGGGTCGAGATTGGCCGTTCCATCATAAAGAATGGTGAGCCGCGGGCGCTTGAGCACGGCCCGGGCGAGCGCGAGCTTCTGACGCTGCGCTGCCGTCAGGCGTCCCCCGCCGACGCCGCAGGGCGCCTGCAGGCCCACCTCGGTGATGCGTGCCCGGAGATCCAGCTGATCCACGACCTGGGCCAGCAGGTCACCGATCCGTTGCCCGGCCTGGGCTTGACCGTAGGCGACCTTGCCGAAGAGGATGTTCTCCTGGATCGTGCTCGCCGGGTTGAACTCCTCCGGATCGAAGAAGGCGATGGCGCCCTCGAGATCGTCGGGCAGATGCTCGCGGAAATAGGCACGGGCGTCGAGCAGCTTGGCGATGAGCTGGTCGTCGACCACCCCCAGCCGGTGGCGCTCGGTGATGAGCTTGAAGGGCAGCGACAGGAGGCGCTCGCGATCGGTGTCGCTCAGCGAGTCCAGATGCTCCGGGTCGGCGCGCCCGATCAGGCTCTTGTACTCCGGCAGCTCCTCGGGATCGATGAAGCTGAACTGGCGGAAATACTCGTGGTCGGGCGGCAGGTCGGCGAACAGCTCGACCATCGTCTCGGCGACCTTGAGGCCCACCCGGCGCAGCTCGTCGGTGAGCCCCACCGCATCCAGCGTCTCCAGCACGTAGGGATGGGCGGCGATGCGGTCCATCTCGAACGTGTTGCCGATGGGTGCCCCGAACAGGAGGTTCTCCGCCACCGTGGCGTTGCCGTTGAAGAGATGCGGATCGAAATGCTCGACCAGCCGGGCGATGCGCGGATCCTCTGCCAGCTCCCGGCGCATCAGCTTGCGCGCCTCGAGCAGCCGGCTCGCCAGATCCGATCCTTGCGCATGGGGCACCGTGCCACGCAGCCCGAGCCCATAGACGTCGTCGTCGAGCCGCGCCGTCTCGAGCACCCGAACGATCGTCGGCAGGCGCTCTTCCGGGTCGGTGATGCCGGCGGCCGCGTAGTCGACCCAGTCCGCGTCGAGATCGTAGGGCGAGTTGCCGGAGCGGCGTGCCTCGGCCATGGCCCGCTCGAAGTCCACGCGCATCTCCTCGGGGATCTCGCGCGGGTGGATCGGCCGCTGCTTGAGGCCGTAGAGCAGGTTGTCCTCGATCGTTCCGGCGAAGATGTAGGGCGCCCCGCCGACATAGGCGAGGTTGCGGCCGAGCACGGAGTCCGGGAGCCGGCCAACCTCGGCCTCACCCAGGATGACGCGGCCCGCATGCGGCTCCAGCAGGCCGGCCAGAACGAGCGTCAGCTCCTCCTTGCCCGCACCCGCGGGGCCGGTGATGGCGACGTGCTTTGGCAGGTCGAGCTCGAAGCTCAGGCCATCGAGAATGGTCTCGCCCTGGTCGTCGGTGAGCGTGACGTTGACGGCGCGAAGCGGCCCGTCGAGGTTGGGCGGCGTCTCGGGCTCGCCCAGCATCAAGGACTCGTCGCGCAGGCCGGGCGGCGCGAACTGGACCACGACCTGCTCGTACTTGATCTTCACGTCGTACATCGTCTGATAGTAGGTCAGGAGCTCGCGCCAGGGCGAGGCCAGGTCCTTTTGGGCGCCCACCACGGCAACGAGGGCTCCCAGCGTTATCTGGCCCTGGATCACGAGATAGCCGCCGATCGAGAAGAAGAAGAAGGGGCCCAGCTGGGCGATGAAGTTGTTGAGGAACTTGATCAGGAACTTCTTCTTGTAGATGTCGAAGCGGATCCAGAACACCTCGCCCAGCTGCTGGCTGAAGCGGCTGAGCTCGAGCGAGGCCGTGGCGTTGGCGCGGATGTCGCGCACGCCCAGGGCCGTCTCGCTGATCCGCTCGGCGTTGCGGCGGACCTGCTGGATGCGCCGCTTGCCCAGCTGGTTCACCTGCCGCTGCAGCTTGGGGATCAGGTACATCTGCAGCGGGTAGAGGGCGACGGCGGCGAAGCCCAGGATCGGGTCCTGCATGAACATGAAGGTCAGCGTCGTGATCAGCGTGCCGCCCTGGAAGGCCGGCACGGCCAGGGCGTCGCCCACATAGCCGCCCAAGGCCTCGGTCTCGGCGTTGACCATCTGGACCAGCTCGCCCTGGCTGACGCGGCGGAACTGGGGCAGAGGGAAGCGCAGCACGTGGTCGTAGAGCTGGTAGCGGATGCGGCGCAGCATCCGCTCGGCGACGATGCCGGCATAGACGTTCAAGACGTACTTCAAAAGCCCGCTGATCAGGACCAGCGCCAGGAACATGCCGCACAGCACGAAGAGATAGTGCAGCTGGTCCAGCTGGTAGCCCAGCATCTCGTGCGTGCCGCCGTTGCCGCTGAGGGCCCGGTTGATGATCGTCTTGGGCAGGACGAGCGTGAAGTAGAGGGGCGGGAACGACAGCAGCGTCAGGGCCAGGATGATCAGCTGCTGGCGCCAGCTGTGCCTCGCTATGTAGGCAAAGATCGTGGATTCCATGGCACTTCTCGCCGCTCGCTCCCGAGGAGCGAAGAGGCTCTAGAGTAGGGGAGGAGGCGGCGCCACGCAAAAGAACGCGACACGCCCCCCGCAAGGGCGCGCAACGCGGCCCCGGCCTGCAGCCATTCCGCCGCGTTGTCGGGGATCGGCTTCCTTCCTATGGTCGCCGGAATGACAGTAGGGGGCTGGGTGATGGGACCTTACGAGCGTGTCTACGAGCGATCGCTCCGCGATCCCGAAGGCTTTTGGGGCGAGGCGGCCGAGGCGCTGCACTGGGACCGCCGCTGGACCCGCGTGCGGAACTTCGATCGCCCGCCCTTTGCCCGCTGGCTCGAGGGTGGCCGGCTCAATACCTGCTTCAACGCGCTCGACCGCCACGTCGCCGCCGGGCGTGGCGGTCAGCCGGCGCTCGTCTACGACAGCCCGATCACGGGCGTCGTCCGCACCTTCACCTATGCCGAGCTGCTGGAGCTCGTCGCCCGCTTTGCCGGCGCGCTGGTCCAGCACGGGGCCCGCCGTGGCGACCGCATCATCCTCTATATGCCGATGGTGCCGGAGGCGGCGATCGCGATGCTTGCCTGCGCCCGCATCGGCGCCGTCCACTCGGTCGTCTTCGGTGGCTTTGCCGCGCACGAGCTGGCGACGCGCATCGACGACGCGAAGCCCGTCCTGATCCTCTCGGCCTCCTGCGGCCTCGAGCCGGGCCGGGTGGTGCGCTACAAGCCCTTGCTCGACGCGGCGATCGCCCAGGCGAGCCACAAGCCCCGCCACTGCATCCTCCTCCAGCGGCCCCAGGCCGAGGCCGAGCTGGTCCCGGAGCGGGATCTCGACTGGGACGACTGCATGGCCCGGGCGCATCCGGTCGACTGCGTGCCCGTCGAGGCGACCGACCCGCTCTACATTCTCTACACCTCGGGCACGACCGGCCAGCCCAAGGGCATCGTGCGCGACAATGGCGGCCATGCCACGGCGCTCTTGTGGAGCATGCGCCACCTCTACGGCGTCGAGCCCGGCGAGGTCTTCTGGGCAGCCTCCGACGTCGGCTGGGTGGTGGGCCACAGCTACATCGTCTACGGCCCACTACTGAACGGCAACACGACCATCCTCTACGAGGGCAAGCCGGTCGGCACGCCCGATCCCGGCGCCTACTGGCGGGTCATCGGCCAGCACAAGGTGGCAGCGCTCTTCACCGCACCCACGGCCTTCCGCGCGATCCGCAAGGAGGATCCCGAGGCGACGTTCCTGCGCCAGCACGACCTCGGCGGCTTTCGCACGCTCTTCCTCGCGGGCGAGCGCTGCGATCCCGACACGCTGCTCTGGGCCGAGGCCCAGCTCGGCGTTCCGGTCATCGACCACTGGTGGCAGACCGAGACCGGCTGGCCCATCGTCACCAACCCCATCGGCATCGAGCGGCTGCCGGTGAAGCCGGGCTCGCCCACCAAGCCGGTGCCGGGCTACGACGTCCGGATCCTGGACGAGCTGGGTCACGAGGTGCCCGACGGCACGGTGGGTGCCATCTGCCTCAAGCTGCCGCTGCCACCTGGCTCGTTGCCGACGCTCTGGCAGAACGACGCGCGGTTCGAGCAGGCCTATATGAGCCAGTATCCGGGCTACTATCTCACCGGTGACGCCGGCTACCGGGACGAGGACGGCTACCTCTTCGTGATGGGCCGCACCGACGACGTCATCAACGTGGCCGGCCATCGGCTCTCGACCGGGGCGATGGAGGAGGTCCTGGCCGGCCACAAGGACGTGGCCGAGTGCGCGGTGATCGGCGTGAAGGACGACCTCAAGGGCGAGCTGCCCTTGGGTCTCGTCGTCCTCAAGGCCGGTGTCGACCGTCCCGAGGCCGAGGTCCAGCGCGATCTCGTCGCCCGCGTGCGCAACGAGATCGGCCCCGTCGCCGCCTTCAAGCTCGTCGCCGTGGTCAAGCGCCTGCCCAAGACGCGTTCCGGCAAGATTCTGCGCGGCACGATGAAAAAGATCGCCGACGCCGCGCCCTGGACGATGCCGGCCACCATCGACGACCCGGCGATCCTGGACGAGATCAAGGAGAGCCTGGGCGGCCTGGGCTATCCGCAGGCCTGATGGCCCGCGCCTAGCGGAAGGCGCCGGGCGGCAGCTCGCGGGCCAGCAGCACGGCCGCGTCCATCGGCTTGCCTCGATAGTCCACGACCGCGACCTGGAGCGCCAAAAGCGCCCAGCCGTCCGGTCGCCTGATGAGGATCGGCGAGCCCTGGTCGCCCGGGCTGGCGTCGCAATCGTGCAGCAGGAGCTGGCCGCCGTCGGCGAGCGCCACCACGCGGCAGGGCTCGACCAGCACGGGCAGGTAGGGCCGGTCGGGCCCATAGCCGGCCCGTGCCAGCGGGGTGCCCGTCTTGAGCCCTGCGCGATCTGACGGCCCGGCGATGGGCATCGGCCGTACGCGCCCGCCGTCGGTGATCCGCTTCTCGAGCGTCAGCACGGCCCAGTCGAGCAGCAGGCTCTGCGGCTGTCCCTTGGCGTCCATCACGAGCCTGGGATCGGTGCGGATCGCCTTGGCCCGCGCGTGCGCCACCCAGCGGTCGTGCCGGTAGCCGGCGACGAAATGCAGCGTGTCGGGCGGCAGGAAGCGGTGGTGGTCATAGTCCCAGGCGCAGGTGGCGGTGGTCATCACCTGGTCCGGGCCGACGAGGACGCCGGTGCAGAAGCCGCCCGTTGCCCGGTTCACCCGGCCCACCGCATTCCAGGTAGGCGTGGCCGCCGGGATCGCCTGCCGGTCATCCTTGCCGATGATGCCAGGTGCCGTCGCCTGGGCCGCTGCCGGCAGGGCAAGCGCCGTCAGAACGACGACTAAGGCGGTCAGCCTCGCGCCCAGGACCATCGCGCGCTGTCTCCCTGGCAGGTCCTCGAAAATGGGGAGCCCCCTGCTAGCCTATCGGCCGCGCCGCGGGAAGGACGCCGTCCCGCCGCCGCCCAAGGTCCTAGGCAAGCGGGCGGCGCTGGCGCAGAAGCGGCTTTCCGGCCCGTCATGGCCGCGACACGCTGGGAGGCAGCGATGTTCACTCTTGCAGCCTGTGCTGAGATGCTTTTCCGCAGCCTGCCGGTCGAGGAGCGGGTCCGGCGGATCGACGGGCTCGGCTTCGAGGTCGAGATCTGGGACTGGACGAGGCACGACATCGACGCGCTGATCAGCACCGGCGCCACCTTCTCCTCGATGACCGGCTATGTGCGGGGCGACCTGATCGAGCCGGAGGGTGCCGACGAGCTCCTGCGCACGGCCGAGCAGTCGATCGCCGTGGCGGAGCGGCTGGGCTGCCCGCGCCTCAACCTCCACGGCACCGGCCTCGACGACAAGGGCCTGCCGGTGAAGCCTGTGCATGAGGTGACGGGTGCCATGTGGCTCGCCGCCGAGCGCACGCTGCGGCGCGTGGCCGATCTCGGCCGCCGCGAGGGTGTCGTCTTCGTTCTCGAGAACCTCAACGCCGCCGTCGATCATCCGGGGGTGCCGTTCGGCCGTGCCGCCGACACGATCGCGCTCGTCGAGGCCGTGGGCAGCCCGCATCTGCGCCTGATGCTCGACATCTATCATGCGCAGATCGGCGAGGGGAACCTGATCGAGCTGATCCGCCGGGCGGGCCCGCTCATCGGCGAGGTCCAGGTGGCCGACGTGCCGGGCCGCTGCGAGCCGGGCACGGGCGAGATCAACTATCCCGCAATCGCGAGAGCCTTGGCCGAGATCGGCTATCGCGGCACCATCGGCCTCGAGGCCTGGGCCTCCGGCGACGACGAGCTGGCGCTCCAGCGCTTCCGTTCGGCCTTCACGCTCGCCGAGGGTGCGACCGCCTGATTATCGGCGCCCTGATGACCGACCCGACGCGGGGTGGCGTGCGTCGGCGCATCGATGAGGAGGACGAGAGAGGTGATTGGCTCAGAGGCTGAGGCCGCGCCGCGGGTGCTGGTCGTCGGCGCCGGCCCCGTCGGCCTCACCATGGCAGCCGAGCTGGCCCGCCACGGCGTCGCCTGCCGGATCATCGACCGTCTGGAGAAGCCCTCGCCCTACTGCCGGGCCATCGGCGTCACGCCGCGCACGGTCGAGATCTGGGACGACATGGGCATCGCCCAGGCCATGATCGACGCCGGTCGCTGGCTCGAGGGCATGCGCTCGATCATCGGCGGCGAGGTCAAGGACGAGACCCTGCCCGATCTCACCGAGCTGCCCTATGGCCAGCTCGGCCTGCCGCAGTTCGAGACCGAGCGCCTGCTCACCCGCCACCTCGGCAGCTTCGGCATCGAGATCGAGCATGGCGTGACCCTGACGGCGCTCGAGCAGGACGGCGCCGCGGTCCGGGTCGTGCTCGAGCACGACGGCAGCCGGGAGACCGCCTCTTTCGATTACCTGATCGGCTGCGACGGCGCTCACAGCGCCGTGCGCCGAGCGCTGGGGGTCGCCTTCGAGGGCGATGCCTTTCCGGTGGAGTTCATGCTGGGTGACGTCGCCATCGCCTGGGACGTGCCGCGCGGCCTGGCTGTCAGGGCGCTCAAGCCCAATCCCGGTGCGGCACCCGACATATTCATCGCCATCCCGCTCGTCGAGGCCGGGCGCTACCGGGTCTCGATGATGGTGCCGCCCGCCCTCGCACAACCAGCCGGTGGTACCGACCACGGCTTCCAGTCCGAGCGCTCGACGCCGACACTCGGGCACCTCCAGGCCGTGGCTGATGCGCTGGTGCCGGGGACGCCCGTCCTCTCCGACCTGCGCTGGTCCTCGATCTTCCGCATCAGCATGCGGCTGGCGGCCCGCTATCGCGCAGGCCGCTGCTTCATCGCCGGCGACGCCGCGCACATCCATCCGCCGACGGGCGGCCAGGGCATGAACACGGGCATCCAGGACGCCTACAACCTCGCCTGGAAGCTGGCGCTGGTGCTGCGCGGCGGCGCCGATCCGGCTCTCCTCGACAGCTACGAGGCCGAGCGCCGGCCGGTCGGCAAGGAGACGATCGACCGGACGCTCCAGGCGAGCGTACGGTTCGGCCGCGAATCCGGCCCGCGCGACCGGCTGGCCGACACCCAGATCCGCATCTCCTATCGAGGCACGGGCTGGGTCGCCGAAGGGGTGCCCGACGGGCCGGGGCCGGCTGCGGGTGACCGTGCGCCCGACGCCAACGGGCTCCGCCGCCGGCGCGTCCACTTTCCCTTGCGGCTCTTCGACCTGCTGCGTGGCACCGAGCATGTGCTTCTCGTGCCGGTCGACCCCGCCGATCCCGATGGCGAGGGGCGTCTCGAGCGCCTCGCTGCCGCCATCCCGCCCCGGCTCACGGATCATGTCCGCATCGTCGCCATCGCGCCCGCAGGCTCGCCTCCGGCTTGGCGCTACCACATCGCTTCCCTCGTCGATGCCGAGGGCAGCTTCGCCGCCGCCTACGGCACCGCGGCCGCCTGGCTGGTGCGGCCGGACGGCCATGTGGGCTGGCGGGGTGCCCTCGCCGACACGGCCGGCCTCGCTTCCCACCTCGCCCGCCTCTTCCCCGGCCGCGCCTGAGGCGCCGCCGGGGATGGTCGATCTCGAGCGCCTCGAGCGCGTCCTGATCGAGGCCGCCCGCGAGCAGCGGCCCGTCACCTACGGCCAGCTCCTGCGCTACTTCGAGCGCAAGGTCACGCGCATCACGGTGGGCGCGCTTTGCCGCGACCTCGGCCACGTCTGCCGGCGCGTCGAGGAGCGGGGCGGCCCCGATCTGGCGGTCTTGGTGGTCCGCAAGAGCGACGGCCTGCCGGGCGAGGGCTATTTTTCCGCCCTCCGGCAGGAGGGGAGCTACGACGGGCCCAGCACCGGCCCGCTGGCCGCTCGGACCATCGCCCGCCGCCAGGCCGAGGTCTTTTCGTATTATGCCGAGAAGGGCTCAGTGCGGCCGGAAGCCATCGTTGCGATGGAGCACGGGCCGGGCGAAGAGCCCGCTCGGGCGGAAGATGAGGATGACGGCTAGGAGCGCGAAGACGGCGACCTCGCGGTAGGCGCCGCCGAAATAGGCGGACCACAGCGTCTCCAGGATGCCGACGATGAAGCCGCCCAGGAAGGCGCCGTTGAGCGAGCCGATGCCGCCCACCACGGCAGCGGTCAGCGCCTTGAGCCCGATGATGAATCCGCCCTCGATGCCGATCGTGCCGTAGACGACGATCACGATCGTTCCGGCCAATGCCGCCGCTGCCCCGCCGATCGCGAAGGTCATGAGCATCGTGCGCGGCACGTGCACGCCCACCAGCGCCGCGGCCTCGATGTCGTCGCCGCAGGCCCGCATCGCCCGGCCCAGCGCCGTCCGGTAGACGATCAGCGCCAGCGTCAGGTAGCCGGCCAATGCCGCCAGCACGACCAGGATCTGGCCGCTCGTGATCGTCAGGTGGATGTCCGAGGGCAGGTCGAGGTGAAAGACGGTCGTCAGGATCGGCGGCAGCCAGGGCTCGCGGGCACCCTGTGCCAGGCGCACGCCTTCCCGGATCGCGATCGAGAGGCCCAGCGTCGCGATCAGCGGCGCCTGCCCGGGCGTCCACCACAGCCGGCCGAACCCACCCACCGCCGTGATGCCGCCATAGGCAGCGCTCGCCGCCATGGCGAGCCCGGCTGCTACCAGCAGCGCCACGCCCAGCGCCGCCGCGGGCAGGGCCAGCATCATCGCCACGAAGGTCGAGAGGGTCACATAGGCGCCCAGCATGGCGAGGTCGCCGAAGGCCAGGTGGATGCGCCCGACGATGCCGTAGACGAGGCTGTAGCCGGCGGCGACGAGGGCATAGATGGCGCTCACCGCGATCGCGTTGATGAGCTGCTGCAGGAGATAGCGCAGCGGCGTCCAGCCGTGCTGCGCAGGCTCGGTGCCGACGCGCTGCCCGGCTGCGTAGCGGCCGAGCCAGAAGGCGCGCAGCAAGAACACCTGGATCGGGCTGAGGGCGCCGCTGTCGCTGGTGACGACCGTGCGCAGCGATGCGGGCCCGAGAACGCCCTGCCCGGGCGTAAAGCCGCAGGCAACCCAGCTGGCGCCGTCGTGGGTGGAGGGCTGGGGCCGATAGCGGACCAGCACGCTCGTCTGCGGCGGCAGCTTCAGGCTCTGGTCCGGCGGCAGGAGGATCGCGGCATGGCCGACGATCGCCGGCACCAGCAGCGTGCAGAGATCCCGCTCCTGATCGAGCAGCTTGGGCCCGCAGCCCGCGAGCATCAGGCAAAGGGCGAGGAGCAGCGCCACCCCACCGGTCGGCGCGACGCGTCCGAGAGCGCTCCCCGGGGGTGGTCTTTCGTCCTGCATGGGTCTCTCACTGCAACCGAAGCGGGTCGCTGTCCACAGCGGGCGCCGCTGGCGGAACTGGCGGGATCGACGTCGCGCGATCCTCTGCTAGGCTCGTGCTCGGGTTGGGGGATGATCATGGTGCACATGCGCTGGTGGATCGGCGCGCTCGCTTGCGCGCTCCTGGTTGGGGCAGGCCGCGTCGCGGCAGCACCCGTCACGCTCGAAGGCCTCACCTTCAGCGACGAGGAAGGCGGCTTCGTGATCCGGGGGGGCAGCGGTCGGGGCACGGTCGATGATCCCTTCCTGATCCAGGAGGACATCACCGCCGACGGGCCCGCGGTGCTCGTGATCCGGGGCCTGCGCGAGAGCTTCGGCAACCGCGCCGGCACGCCCGGGGCCACCGGCTTCGTGCTGGTCAAGGTGATCCGCAACCTCACCTCGCACGCCTGGCAGAGCCTCGAGCTCGAGCTGCGCGAGATCAAATCGCTCAACAGCCCCTACGAGGACGGCTTGTCCTTCGACCAGTCCGAGGGCAAAAGACGACGCTTTGCCTCCGACCGCTTCACCGAGATGCGCCAGATCGACGAGCCGCGTGAGTTCATTCTCTTCTCGGGCGCCGTCATCGAGCCCGGACAGCTCGTCACCGTGCGGATGATCATCACCGACTACTCGCCGGTCCGCGAGTTCTACCTCTTTCAGCGCCGAGACAGCCCACTCGCTCTGAAGGTGTATAGATCCGGCAGCGAGCTAGACTTGAGGTGAAGAAGACATTTGAAGGCATTGACAGGAAGGGAAATTTCGTCAGTGTAGCGAACGTGGCCGGTCTCAGGCTCGTCACGGCGCCCTTGTCGGCGCCGCGACCATTTTGAGGATTGCCCTCCCGGCCAGGCATCGACGTCCAAAAGAGACGCGAATGGATATACATGGCCCGGGTTGCGAGCGGCTGCTGAGCAGCGCCTTCAATGGCCCTACCGCGCGTCGCGTCCGGCTCGGCCGCTATCGCTTCACCGTGCGGCAAGCCTTCGTCGCCAAGGCGCCCGACCGCGTCGTCATCGAGATGCGCGGGCGCCGTTACATCACGTGCCACCGCCCGCTGCTGGCGGCCCGCTTGCGCTTTCGCTTCGCGATTGCCTCCGACGGCCACATCGCAGACCTCGAGGTCCACGATGTCGAGATCCAAGGCGGGCTCGAGAACTGGCTCGCACGGATGGGCGGGCTGGCGGACGTCGCGGGCTACCGCTCCGTCGAGCAGTCGACGCGGTTCTGGCCGAGCGAGCATGCGCTGGGCCTGCTCGATCTCGGCGGCTGGCGCGGCGAGGCGGCCTTCCTTGTTGCGAACCTCATGCTCATCGCGGTCCGCCGCCATGTGGCGGTGCATCCGGTCGAGCTGGACGGCGCTGCTGAGGTCGATCGGCCGGCTCGACCGGACCGCGCCGGCCTTCGCCTGCACCCCGCAGCCTGACGGACGGCCTCGGCAACGCCATCTAGGGTGGCGCACCACGGCCTCTTTCTCGCAACGCCGGCGTTTTCCTATATATGGAGCAGGAGTGCCCCCATCGACGGCAGCCGTGCGGCAGGCGAGGGTGTCATGGTCGTGAGGGGCTCGTTTGTCGCTGGCGCAGGCGACCCGGAGCTTTACGCCCGCACCCTGGGCGGATAGAGAGCTGCTCCCGAGTTGCGCGCCGGCCCGCCCTTGGAGAGGTTCATGGATCGCCCTTTGATGCCGAAGGCCACCGCCGTATGGCTGGTCGAGAACACGAAGCTGACCTTCGAGCAGATCTCCAGCTTCACCGGGCTGCATATGCTCGAGGTCAAGGGGATCGCCGACGGCGAGGTGGCGGCTGGCATCCGCGGCCTCGATCCGGTCGTGGCGGGCGTGCTCACGCGGCAGGAGATCCAGCGCTGTGAGGTCGATCCGAAGGCGCACCTGCGCATGCAGCGCTCGGTCGCCACGGGCATCAAGCCGCCCAAGCGCAAGGAGCCGCGCTACACGCCGCTCAGCAAGCGGCAGGACCGTCCCGACGCCATCGCCTGGCTGTTGCGCAACCATCCCGAGATGAGCGACCAGCAGATCTGCAAGCTCCTCGGCACGACGAAGAACACCGTGCAGTCGATCCGCGACAGGACGCACTGGAAGAGCCAGGAGATCCGGCCGCGCGATCCCGTCCTCCTCGGCCTCTCCTCGCAGCTGGAGCTCGACGAGGCGGTGGCCCGCGCGCGGGCTGAGCATGCGCTGGCGGACCCGGAGGGCGCAAGGCAGCGCCCGGAGCCGGCGCCGGCCGATATGGCCGAGCTCGAGACGCCGGAGTAAGGGGCCTCAGGCCCAGTCGATCTCGCCGTCCGCGCCATCGGCCGCGGGCTGCGCCACCGCCCGCCAGTGACGCTGGGACAGCAGCTTGCGATTGCCCTCGATCAGGTCGGCGATCGCGCGGAGCTGGCGTGCCACGGCGGAGGGGAGGCTGCCGGGCTCGACCATCACCCTGAGCGAGCCGCGCTCCATCAGCTCGTGGCGCATCGCCACGGTCGGACGCTCGGTCCCCGACCCGGCTGTCCCGCCGTCGAAGCAGATGAACGCGGTGGGCTCGCGGCTGCTGTAGGCCTCGAGCAGACGGTCCCGGCCGATCTCGGCCGCAGCCTGCCGCTCCACGAGGCTCTGGGCGATCGCCTGCCTCGTCGCCGCGGGCAGCCGGTTGAAAAGCCGCCGGGCGCGGCGCAGCTCCTCGAGGCTGTTCGAGCGCACCGCCCGGCGGATGGCATGGAGCAGGAGGGCATCCGGACCGAGCTGCAGCTCGACTGGGGTGCGGATCTCGCTCAGGAAGAACCGTAGTCCGCGGCTCTCGCCCGGATAGCGTTCGCGCGACATGCGGTCCCCGTCCTGACTTACCGTTGACCAGATCTTAACGGATCACAACACCGTAACAATGGGTTGCGGCGGGCCGCAGCCCCATGGGGCGCGACGGTGTTATCGATGTCATCGGCCGTCCGGCCCATCGCCCCTGCCAACCGACGCGGCGCTCAGCCACGCGGCAGCAGGCGCTCGACGAGTCTGCGCCCAGTAGCTGACCCCATAGGGGATCGCCCTGTCGTCGAAATCGAAGTTGGCGCTGTGCAGGATGCGGCCTTCCTCGGCGCCGCCGCTCCCGACCCAGATGTAGCTGCCGGGCTTGGCCCCCAGCATGAAGGCGAAGTCCTCGGCCCCCATCGAGGGCTGGGGCGCCCGGCTCAGATTGGGCTCGCCCACGATCTCGGCGGCGGTGTCGGCGCCCAGGTCGGACTCGATCTCGGCGTTCACCGTGGCCGGATAGCCTACCATGAAGGAGAACGTCGCCTCGACCCCCTGCGCCTGGGCGATGCCGGCAACGATCTCGCCCATGCGTCGCTCGATCATCGCCTGCGTGGCCGCCCGGAAGGTCCTCACCGTGCCGATCATCTCGACATCGTCGGGGATGACGTTGAAGGCCTCGCCGCCGGCCACGCGCGTCACGGAGACGACGGCGTTGTCCAGGGGATCGACCTCTCGCGCCACGAGGCTCTGGAAGGCCTGGATCATCAGTGAGGCGGCCACGATGGGGTCGCGACCCTGGTTCGGCATCGCCGCGTGGCAGCCGCGCCCCTTGACCTTGACCTGGAAGCGGTCGGCCGCCGCCATCGCCGGGCCCTTGCACATGGCGAAGCTGCCGACCGGCAGCCAGGGCCAGTTGTGCATCCCGAAGACGCGCTCGGCCGGGAAGCGCTCGAAGAGCCCGTCGTCCATCATCGCCTGCCCGCCCGAGAACCCCTCCTCGGCAGGCTGGAAGATCAGGAAGACGGTGCCGTCGAAGTTGCGCGTCTCGGCGAGGTAGCGGGCGGCGCCCAGCAGCATCGCCGTGTGCCCGTCATGCCCGCAGGCGTGCATCTTGCCGGCGGCCGTCGAGGCATAGGGCGCACCCGTCGCCTCATGGATCGGCAGCGCGTCCATATCGGCCCGGAGCCCGATCGAGCGGCCGCCCGAGCCCGCGCGCAGCACGCCCACCACACCCGTCTTGCCGATGCCCTCGTGGATCTCGTCGACGCCCGCCTCGGCGAGCGTGCGGGCCACGAAGGCCGCCGTCTCGACTTCCTCGTAGGCGAGCTCGGGATGGGCGTGCAGATGGCGCCGCCAGCCCGCGATCTCGTCGGCGAGCTCGGCTACGCGATTGACGATCGGCATGATGGAAGATCCGTCGAAGGCGGCCTCGTGCGGCCTTATGGTGTCACCCGGCAGGGCACTGGTCGGTCCGGGTGGCTGGATGAGGTGGCAGCCGGGGTATCTCACCCGGCCGCCCTCAGGAAAGAGCGCGAGGCTCAGTTGATCACGTGGTACTTGCCCGCGTCCCACTCGTAGACGACGTAGTTCGAGCCGGTCTTGTCGCCCTTGCTGTCGAACTTGACCGGGCCGATCACCGTGTCGAACGTCGTGTCGTGGAGAACCGGCAGCAGCTTGTCGAGGTCGGTCGACTTGGCCTTCTCGGCGGCCTGGGCGAAGACCTGGATCGCCGCATAGGTGTAGAGGGTGTAGCCCTCGGGGTCGTAGCCAGCCTTCTTGAACTCGTCGATCACCGAGGAAGCGGCCGGGTTCGTGCGGGGATCGGGGCTGAAGGTCATCAGCGTGCCTTGGCCCGTGTCGCCGGTGATGGCCCAGTACTCGTCGGTGACGAGCGCATCGCCCGACATCATCGTGGCCTTGAGGCCCTGCTCGTGCGCCTGGCGGGTGATGAGGCCGGCCTCGGTGTGGTAGCCGCCCAGATAGATCAGGTTGACGTCGGCCTGCTTCATCTTGGTGATCAGCGCCGTGAAGTCCTTGTCCCCGGCGGTGATGGCCTCGCGCATCACGGGCTTGATGCCGCCCTTCTCGAGGTTCTTGGCGAACTCGTCGGCGAGGCCCTTGCCGTAGGCGGTGCGGTCGTCGAGAACCGCGATCTTGTCGCCGATCTTGTTCTGGATGACGTAGTTGGCGGCGGTCTCGCCCTGCTGGTCGTCACGGCCGCAGACGCGGAAGACGTCGTCGTAGCCCTGCTCGGTCAGCTTCGGGTTGGTCGAGGCCGGCGAGATCATCAAGATGCCCTCCTCGTGATAGACATCCGAGGCAGGGATCGACGAGCCGGAGCAGAAGTGCCCGGCCATGAACACGACGTCCTTGTTGACCATGTCGTTCGCGACCGCGACCGCCTGCTTTGGGTCGCAGGCATCGTCGCCGACCTCGAGCTGCACCTTCTCGCCATTGATGCCGCCCTTGGCGTTCAGGTCCTTGACCGCCATCTCGGCGCCACGCTTCATCTGGTCGCCGAACACCGCATACTGGCCGGTCATGGGGCCGGCCGTCGCGATCACCACGTCGGCATGCGCGGCCGCGGCCGCCACGCCGAGCCCGGCCACAGCGCCGAGCAGCATCGTCGTCAGTCTCTTCATGCTTTCCACTCTCCCAAGGACTGCATCTCATGGCGGTGCGCCCACGCGCCATTACGGGACGCTTGCGACGAAACTACGCCATAGGGCCAGCGACACCAAATGAAAGGCGCGTCCTCACGCGCCGGATTTCTCTCGGAAGGCGAACAATCCGGCGCGCTCGTATCGCCAGGGATATTGGCGGACGATCTTCGCGACCTCGGCAATCCGATGCACCAGGAGGCCGAGCGCCAGCAGGATCACATAGTGGACGACGAAGCCCAGCGGGTCGAGGAAGCGGCCCTGGAACAGGGCGTAGATGAGGAAGCGGTCGACGATGGCCAGCCCCAGGGCAGCCAGCGCCAGATGCCACCAGGGCCGCCAGCTCTCGGCCATCGCCCGGCCGGTCAGCATGGCAGCTCCGCCGATCAGGATGACGGTGAGGCCGATGAAGATGGGCAGGGAAGGGCCGATGATCGCCTGCATGGGTCCGCTCCCTAGTGGCCGCCTTCGAGGTAGGCGGCACGGATCTCCGGGTTGGCCAGTAGCTCGGCGCCCGTGCCTTCCATCACGACCTTGCCGGTCTGCAGCACGTAGGCATGGTGGGCGATCTTGAGGGCCTGATAGGCGTTCTGCTCGACGAGGAGGATGGTGAGGCCCTGCTGCTTGTTGATGTCGACGATCGCCTCGAAGATCTGGCGCACGAGAATGGGGGCGATGCCGAGCGAAGGCTCGTCGAGCAGCAGCATGCGCGGCCGCGCCATCAGCGCCCGGCCGATGCACAGCATCTGCTGCTCGCCGCCCGACAGCGTGCCGCCGCGCTGGCCCAGCCTCTCCTTGAGCCTCGGGAAGAGAGCGAAGACCCGCTCCACATCCTCCTCGAAATACTGCCCATTGCTCGGCACGGTGCCCATCTGCAGGTTCTCGAGCACGGTCATGCGCGGAAAGATCCGCCGGCCCTCCGGCGCCTGGCTGATCCCCAGCTTGACGATGTCGTAGGTCGCGAGCCCGCTGATGTCCTGCCCCTCGAAGAGGACCTGCCCGGCGCTGGGCTTGGGGCTGCCGCAGATGGTCATCAGCAGGGTCGACTTGCCGGCCCCGTTGGCGCCGATGATGGTGACGATCTGGCCCTGCTTGACCGACACGCTGACGCCGCGCAGGGCCTCGATGTTGCCGTAGCGGGTGACGACGTCCTGAAGCTCCAGCATCAGGCCGGGCCCCGCTGCGTCGCGATGTCGGCCTCGACCTCGGGCGGCAGCTCATCGGCCTCGGTCTCGCCCAGATAGGCCTTGATGACGGCCGGATCGCTGCGCACCGCCAGAGGCGCGCCGTCCGCGATCTTGCGGCCATAGTCCAGGACGATGATGTGGTCGGAGATCCCCATGACCATGCCCATGTCGTGCTCGATCAGCAGCACGCCGATGCCCTCGCTGTCGCGGATGTCGCGGAGCAGCCCGCTCACCTCGGCGGTCTCGCGCGGATTGAGGCCGGCCGCCGGCTCGTCGAGGCACAAGAGCGCCGGCTCGGTGCACATGGCACGCGCGATCTCGAGCTTGCGCTGCTGGCCGTAGGGCAGGCTGCCGGCCGAGCTGTCGGCCTGGGCCGTGAGACCCACGCGATCGAGCCAGCGGCGCGCCAGCTCGATCGCCTCCTCCTGGGCGTGGCGGTAGCGGGCGGCGCCGACCAGACCGAGGATCGAGTAGCCCGAGGCCAGCATCAGCCGGTTGTGCTGGGCCACCACGAGGTTCTCGAGCACGCTCATCGCGGCGAAAAGCCGGATGTTCTGGAAGGTCCGGGCGACGCCCTGGCGGGGGATGCGGAAGCCGTCCAGCCGCTCGAGCAGCACCTCACCCTGCTTGCCGTCGAAGGTGAGCTGGCCGACCGAGGGCTTGTAGAAGCCGGTGAGGCAGTTGAAGACCGTCGTCTTGCCGGCGCCGTTGGGGCCGATGATGGCCGTGATCTCGCGATCGAAGGCCGTGAAGGAGAGGTCGTCGATCGCGACGAGGCCGCCGAATCGCATCGTGAGGTGCTCGACCGAGAGCAGCGGGCGCGCCATCAGCCGCTCCCCGGTCCCTGGCGCCCGTGCAGCAGCACGGTGGGTCGCCGGTGGGAGAGCAGGCCGCGTGGGCGCCAGACCATGATGCCCACCATGGCGGCCCCGAACAGCAGCATGCGGTACTGCTCGAACTGACGCCCGAGCTCGGGCAGCACGACGATCACGGTCGCCGCCAGCACGACGCCGATCTGGCTGCCCATGCCACCCAGCACGACGATCGAGAGGATCGTGGCGCTCTCGATGAAGGTGAAGCTCTCCGGGCTGATGAAGCCCTGGCGGGTGGCGAAGAACGAGCCCGCGAAGCCGCCGAACATGGCGCCCAGCGCGAAGGCGGTGAGCTTCGTGTTGGTCGGGTTGATGCCCAGCGCCCGGCAGGCGATCTCGTCCTCGCGCAGCGCCTCCCAGGCCCGCCCGATCGGCAGCCGGCGGATGCGCAGGACGAAGACGTTGGTGACGAGCGCCAGCAGCAGGGCCAGGTAATAGAGAAAGATCACGCGGTGATCGCTGCTGTAGTCGATGTTGAAGAACTGGTGGAACGTCGTGCCGCCGTCGGGTGCCCGGCGGCTGAACTCGAGGCCGAAGAAGGAGGGCCGGGCGATGCCGGAGATGCCGTCGGGCCCGTGCGTCACGGGATACCAGTTGAGCAGCACGAGCCGCACGATCTCACCAAAGCCCAGCGTCACGATCGCCAGATAGTCGCCGCGGAGGCGCAGCACCGGAAAGCCCAGGAGGATGCCGGCGGAGGCGGCGAAGATGCCGGCAAGCGGCAGGCAGACCCAGAAGCTGAGGCCGAAATGGGTCGAGATCAGGCCGTAGGAATAGGCACCGACCGCATAGAAGGCGACGTAGCCGAGGTCCAAGAGCCCCGCCAGGCCCACCACGATGTTGAGGCCCCAGCCCAGCATCACGTAGATCAGCACCGTGGTGGCGACGTCCACCACATAGCGGTTCGAGAAGGGCGTCAAGGGCAGCACGAAGGCGAAGACGATGCCGGCCAGCGCCAGCCACACGCCATGCATGCCGAGCCAGGCGCCCGCCCGGCTCATCACGCCCGGCCCCGCCGAGGGGGCGGCCATGGGTCGGGCACCCTGCCAGAGCAGGAGCGCCAGGCGTCCCACGAAGACGATCGCGGTGCCGATCAGGACGCGGCCGATCTGCGGGTCGATGGTGAGCCCGCCCTCGGCGCTCACCGTCTGCAGGCCGACGATGGGGAGCATCAGCACGAAGGCGACGCCGGCCGCCATGCCCGCGTCCTTGATGGCGCCCACCCAGTCCGGCCCGCTGGCTGCGCGCCCTTTGGCCACTGCCGCCGCTCGCATCGCTCAGACCTTCTCGATCTCGGGTTTTCCCAGGAGCCCGGTCGGCAGGAAGATCAGCACGATGACGAGGATCGAGAAGGCCGCCACGTCCTTGTAGCCGATGGGGAAATAGCCCGACCAGAAGGCCTCGATGAGGCCCAGCAGAAGCCCGCCCAGCATGGCACCGGGGATCGAGCCGATGCCACCCAGCACGGCCGCGGTGAAGGCTTTGACGCCGGCGAGAAAGCCGATGAAGAAGTCGATCACGCCATAATAGAGCGTCGCCATCAGCCCTGCCACGGCGGCCAGCGCTGCGCCGATCACGAAGGTCATCGAGATCGTGCGGTCGACATTGACGCCGCACAGGCCCGCCATCTTGAGGTCCTGCTCGCAGGCGCGCTGCGCGCGGCCGAGCGGCGTCTTGGCGATGAAGAGCGAGAAGGCGGTCATCAAGACGAAGGTCAGCGCGATGATGACGATCTGGATGTAGCCGATCTGGACCGTGAAGCCGTTCTGGGTGCCGAGCACGATCGCACCCTGGATGACCGGCGGCAGCGGCTTGACGTTGGCGCCCTGGGCGATCTGCACATAGTTCTCGAGGAAGATCGACATGCCGATGGCCGAGATCAGCGGCGCCAGGCGGAACGAGCCGCGCAGGGGCCGGTAGGCCACGCGCTCGACGGCCCAGCCATAGGCCGAGGTGAAGGCCATCGCGATGACGAGCACGATCGCCAGCTCGAGCGGCACCCAGGTGATGCCGCCCATGCCCAGCACCGTGAAGCTGATCACGGTGAGGAACGCGCCGATCATGTAGATGTCGCCGTGCGCGAAGTTGATCATCCCGATGATGCCGTAGACCATGCTGTAGCCGATGGCGATGAGGCCGTACATCGAGCCGAGCGTCAGCCCGTTGATCAGCTGCTGCAGGAAATAGGCCATGATCGTCGCGCCCTCAGCTTCCGTCCACCCGCCGCAGGCGCCCGCCGGGGTCTCGGCCGCTGCAGGCCCAGCCGACGCGCCGACCGCGCCCGCTGGAGCCTCGGCCGCCCCGACCGTCAGTCGCCGGCTGTCTCCTTGACCTTCTTCAGGTCCCATTTGTTGATCAGCGCCACCATCGGATCGCTGTTCGCCAGGTCGTGCCCCTGCAGCATGATCGACACCTTGCCGCCGAGGCTGAGCATGAGCTGGCCACTTTTGTCGTCGGGATTGTAGGTCACGACCGCGGCCTCGCGGCCGACCCGGATGCGCCTGGCGTTGGGCTGCGCCGCCAGGAGCTGCGGGTTCATGAACATCGACGCCAGCCCCTGCATCAAGGAGCCGCCGGTCATCAGCTGCGCCTCGATGGAGCCGCCGCCCGCGGCCTCGCGGTAGGTCCGGCTCAGCACCGTGCCGCCGCCGAGAAAGGGAATGCTGCCGCCACCCTCGCCGCTCTTGGCCGCGTCCGCGGTCCAGCCGTCGGGCGGCTCGGGAAAGGTCGTGAGAAGCGCCTCGCCGAGCTTGCCCTTGAGCGCCTGCATCGCAAAGTCGAGGTCGGAGACGGCGCCGGCGATGTCGCCCTGCTGGTAGGCCTCCTTCGCCTGGTCGATCTGGTCGGTGATGTCGTCGGCAAAAGCCACCACGGGTGCCGTCAGGGCCAAGGCCAGCGACGCGGCCATCACGCGCATCAGGGTCTCCGATAAGAGGCGTCAGCTCCAGCGATGCCCTCGGCATAGGGTCCTGTCAAGCCGAGCGCCGCCGGGCCCGCAAGACCGGTCGCTCACGCCGCGTCGGCCACGAGCGGCGCCGCCACCGCCGCCAGCAGCCGCTGCGCCGCCTTCGGATCCAGGCGAACCTGCAGCCCCCGTTGACCGCCATTGATGAAAACGAGCTCGTGCGCCAGCGCCCCGGACTCGATGGCGGTGGGAAGCCTGCGCTTCTGCCCGAAGGGGCTGATGCCACCCACCTTGTAGCCGGAGATGCGCTCGGCCTCGGCGGGCTTCATCATCCTGGCCGACTTGCCGCCGAACGCCGCCGCCAGCTTCTTCAGCGCCACCTCGTGGTCGGACGGCACGATGGCGCAGACCGGCTTCTCGTCCACCATCGCCATCAGCGTCTTCAGCACGCGCGCCGGCGCCTCGCCCAGCGCCTCGGCGGCCTGCATGCCGATCCGGTCCGCATTCGGATCATAGTCGTAGGTATGGACGGTGAAGGAGACGCCGGCCTGCTCCAGCATTCGGGTGGCGCGTGTCGCCGCTGCCATCTTTTTCTCCCTCGCCGAGCGGGCCGATGG
This sequence comes from uncultured Alphaproteobacteria bacterium, assembly GCA_963735065.1. Classification (GTDB taxonomy): domain Bacteria; phylum Pseudomonadota; class Alphaproteobacteria; order Geminicoccales; family Geminicoccaceae; genus CAVTJL01. The sequence continues at coordinate 139,380 of CAVTJL010000006.1, forward strand.
TCCGGCCTTGAACCCGCGCCCGTCCAGCACCGGGCGCCGGAGCGGTCAAGCCCCGCCGAGCCGGCCAGCCATGATGATGGCCACTCGACAAGCCCTCCCGCCTGTGGCTGGGTCTCCCGCACAACACCCCCGTCGAGTGACAAGAATGCTGTTCCACACTTGGCTTCTCTTCGTTGCCGCCTCCTCGGTCCTCCTCGTGATCCCGGGGCCCACCGTGCTGCTCGTCGTCTCCTACGCGCTGGGGCAGGGCTGGCGCGTGGCGCTGCCGATGGCCGCGGGCGTGGCGCTCGGCGACTTCACCGCCATGACGCTTTCTCTTGCCGGCGTCGGGGCGCTCCTCGCCACCTCGGCCGAGGTCTTCACCGTGCTGAAGTGGATCGGTGCGGCCTATCTGGTCTGGCTCGGCATCAAGCTCTGGCGCGCCGGCGACCGCCTCGACGCCCGCCCGCGCACCGATGCCACGGCACCCGCCCGCATGCTCGGCCACGCCTGGCTCGTCACCGCCCTCAACCCGAAAAGCATCACTTTCTTCATCGCCTTCCTGCCGCAGTTCATCGATCCGCACGGCAGCTTCCTCACCCAGGCCGTCCTCCTGGAGGCCACCTTCCTCACCCTCGCCTTCGTCAACGCAGCCGGCTACGCCCTGCTCGCCGCCCGGGCCCGACGCGCCGTCCGCACCCCGAGAGCGCTCCGCCTCGTCAACCGCATCGGCGGCACGCTCTTGATCGGCGCAGGCCTGGCGACGGTGAGGATCGCAGGCGGCGCGGCAGTAGGCGAGCCGGGTGGAGCCCAGGCGAGGAGCATGGCCCGTCGTTGAGACGGCTGGCGCGGCTCGCCTTGGTCGCTACGACCATCATTGATGGAGTCTCGACGCCGTCGCCAGGTCATCTCGGGGCGGGCCGTCGTGCAGGACGTCTATTCTGGACCGGCATCCACGACGTCCGACCCAACGCGCGCAGCGCGTCGAGCAGCCGCCGGTGGCGGCTCGAGCCCGACCCCGGCAGCGCCCAGACACCAATCGACTGGGGAGCGCTGACCCCGGTCCCCAGGGGCGCGACAAGATCCCCGGCCTCGAGCTGCCTGGACACGAGCGCCTTTCGCGCGATCAAGACGCCCGCGCCGTTCAGTGTCTCCTCCACGGCAACGGCGTAGAGCGAGAACACGGGACCGCGGGGCGTGAAAGGCTGATCGGACAAGGCCGCCGCCGCCCATATTCTCCAGTCGTCGGCCCATGCAGCGTCGGTCAGGCACGTCAACTTCCGAAGATCCTCGGGAGTGCGGACCTTTCGGGCCAGCTCGGGGGCGCATACCGGAAGGATCTCGTCCCCGGAGATGCAGATGCCCTCGTCAGGAACATGGTCGACGTAGAAAAGGCAGATGTCGAACGGCACGCGCTTCAGGTTCGGCGGCATCTCCATGGCGGTGACGGATAGTTCGACTTCAGGGAACGCCGCCCGCAGGGCTGGGAGACGTGGTGCGAGCCAGAGCTGCGCCAGTGCCGGCAAGGTGGCAATGTGAATCCGCTTTGGAGCCGCGTCCTGACGGAGGTCCTGAACGGCCTCACCCAGTCGGTCGAATACCTCAACGAAGCTCGGCAGGGCCCGAGCGCCGATGTCTGTGAGCTTCACGCCCTGGGCGTGGCGTTTGAAAAGCGGCGCCCCGAGCTCGCTCTCGAGACTCTTGATCTGAGCAGCCACAGCGCCGGGCGTTACCCGCAGCTCCTCCGCGGCGAGAGCGAATCCGCCAAGCCGCGCAGATGCCTCGAAAGCCCTCAGGGCATTGAGGGAGGGGAGACGAGGGAATGGTGGTGCAACCGCCAAGGTAGCCTCATATTTTCTAAGCCTAATATTCCTGAAATCTGCTTTGCCGGAAAGCCCTGATCTGCGGAGAGTGGCGGCGTCTGGATTGGAGCCCCCAAATGACCATGCATGAGCTTCGCCCCTGGCTGCCGCCGACCGTCGCAACGCGCATCGCACAGATCAACGCCGAGACCGGGCATGCGACGTCGGATGAGATCGCGGCACGCGTCGCAGCACTCGCGGAGCGCAACCGCGTCATTCACGAGCGCGAATGCTTCAACCTCAACCCGGCGACCAACGTCATGAACCCAAAGGCCGAGGCGCTGCTCGCGAGCGGCCTCGGTGTACGACCGTCGCTCGGCTATCCGGGCGACAAGTACGAGATGGGACTAGAGGCGATCGAGGAAATCGAGGTGATCGCCGCACAGCTCGCGGCCGAGGTCTTCAACGCCAGACATGCGGAGATCCGGGTGGCTTCCGGGGCGTTGGCGAACCTCTACGCCTTCATGGCCACCTGCGAGCCTGGCGATCCGATCATCGCGCCGCCCGCCAGCATCGGCGGTCATGTCACCCACCACCGTGCCGGCTGCGCTGGCCTCTACCGCCTCGAGACCCATCCGGCGCCCGTCGACGCCGATGGCTACACCGTCGATCTCGACCGGCTGCGTGATCTTGCCCTTGAGGTCCGCCCGAAGCTGATCACGATCGGGATGAGCCTGAACCTCTTCCCCCACCCGGTCGCGGAAATTCGCGGCATCGCAGACGAGGTCGGCGCGAAGGTTCTGTTCGATGCCGCCCATCAGTGCGGCATGATCGCAGGCGGCGTCTTCGCCGATCCGCTGGCACAAGGTGCTCACATGATGACCATGAGCACCTACAAGAGCCTCGGAGGTCCCGCGGGCGGCCTCATCCTGACCAACGATGACGATCTGGCCCAGCGGATCGAAGCGATCGCCTTCCCCGGACTGACCGCGAACTTCGACGTCGCGAAGTCGGCGGCGCTCGCGATCGGCCTGCTGGACTGGCGCGAGTTCGGTATCGCCTATGCAAGGGCGATGGTCTCCACGGCCAAGGCTCTGGCCGAGGCGCTCGCGGCCGAGGCCCTGCCGGTGTTTGCCACCTCGCAGGGTTACACCGGCTCGCATCAGTTCGCCCTGGAGGCGGCGGCGTTCGGGGGCGGGCAGGCCGCGTCGCAACACCTGCGCAAGGCCAACATTCTCGCTTGCGGAATTGGCTTGCCGATCGCTCCTGTCGACGGAGACCTCAATGGTCTGCGTCTGGGCACGCCGGAGCTCTGCCGCTGGGGCATGTCGGAGCGTGATATGCCAAAGCTCGCCGGCTTCATCGCACGGGCCCTTTGCTCATCGGAGCCCGAGAAGCTGGCATCGGAGGTGGCTGAGTGGCGGGGCGACTTCGGCCGGCTCCACTTCATTCGAGGGTGAGCGGCCATTCTGGAGCCGAGCTCGGAAGGCGCTTTTCGGGCGGCCGCTTCGTCCCCGCAGCGGCCATAGGCACTCGATTTTTCCCTGGCGTTCGTCGGGGTGCCAAGCATTTGAGTCCGGCCGGCAAGTAAAGTGGCCCCTTCTTGCCTACGGCAAGAAGGAGAACGAGGCGGTCGGGAAAAGCGTCTTCGTAACTGCTTCCTGCCAAATAGAGGACACCGCGTCGGCATCCTAGGTCTCATCGAGCCTGCGCGCGGGGGCATCTGAGCAGTGTTCGCATGGTCATGGCCGCAGCTCGTCGCCCGGACTGCAGTGGATCGCCAGCCTTCGGGCTCGCTCTGGGGAAGGACGCAGGTCTCCATCTGAGGAGGCAGGCGAAACGGAGCATCTGACGCCGGCGCCAAGGATGGTCGATAGGTTGTAATTCCTTGACTTGAATGGCCCGGTCTGTCACAAGCTTGCCAGTTTTATCCTGCCCTTCGCCGGAGCCCTCAGCGATGCCCGATCCTGCCCAGACGACGCCCAAAAAGCGCGGCCCCAACACCCCCGAAGGCAAGGCGCGCTCGTCCATGAACGCCCTGAAGCACGGCCTCCGCTCCAAACGTTTTTTGTTCCTTCCCGAGGAGGACCCCGAGGACTTCGCATCGCTCGTCTCGGACATCCGGGCCGCCTACGGCCCGGAGGACGCGGTGGAGCTGGCACATGTCGAGGCGATCGCGGTCGCCATGTGGCGGGAGATCCGCGCCGACCGGGTCGAGACCGAGGTGATGGCGGGCAACCTTCCCGGCATGAAGGGCCATGGCCACGGCACCGACCTCTACGGCCGCGAGGAGCGCGCCGCCCTGACCACGGCGCTGCGCTACCGCACCCACGCGCAGATGGAGACGAAGCGCGCGACGGAGCTCTTCTGGTGCCATCGCAAGGCTCGCCTGGCCGAGATGCTCGAGCCCGCGATCGAGGTGGACGAGGAGATGAGCCTTCCCGCCGGCGAGGCCGCAGCGCTTTGCACGAACGAATTCCCAGCCGAGCCTGCGCCGCCCCCGAGCGCGCCCGAGCCTGTGCCGGTTGCCGCGGCGGAAGCGTGCACGAACGAATTCGAGCCCGCGGCCGCCTCGGCCGAGCCGCCATGCACAAACGAATTCGCGACAACCGACAAAAAAGAAAAAGAGCCTGATCCTGAGGATCTTTCGCTGCTGGCCGAGTACCGTGCCCTGAAAAAGACCTCGGCGACTCGCGCCTGGATCTGGCTGCAGGGTCTGCCGCAGGAGCAGCTGGCGCGCCTTCAGGCGCTGGCCTCCAACGAGGCGGGGCTCGAGCTCGTGGCGCGGTAGGAAAGGGGCGCCTGCCGGCGCCCGACAGGTCAGCCGTCGACCGGAAAGCCCGCTTCGGGCATGCTGCGCCCCGTCCGTCGGAGCGCCGAGGCTGACGATCGTGCCATGGCGTCTCGGGCGGCCAGCGCCCGGCGCCTGCATCTGTCCTCGCAGCGCCCGGCCCGATCAGGATCCGGCGCCATGCCTCTTTTGCTCGTCTCCTCGCTCCGGTGCGTCGCCACAGCCTTGCGGCGGGCCCGCCCATGACCGGCGGCGCCGACGGACAGGACACCCTGACGCTGGTGCCGGGCCACCTGCACCTCGCCACGCTCGCGACCTGGCTCGCAGCGCCACCGCTGCGCCTGCGGCTTGATCCGGCCTTCGGGCCCGGCGTCGAGGCCGCTGCCGCCACGGTCGCGAAAGCCGCCGCCGGCAAGGAGCCCGTCTATGGGGTCAACACGGGCTTCGGCAAGCTCGCCCGCGTGCGCATCGAGCCGGCGCGGATCGAGGAGCTGCAGCGCCGCCTCGTCCTCTCGCACATGTGCGGCGTGGGCCCCGCCCTCGACGACGCCACGGTCCGCCTCGTCCTGCTCCTGAAAGCCGCCTCGCTCGCCCTCGGCCATTCGGGCGTGCGCCCCGCCACGATCGAGGCACTCTTGTCGCTCCTCGCCCACGACGCGCTGCCGGTCGTGCCGGCGCAGGGCTCCGTCGGCGCCTCGGGCGACCTCGCCCCCTTGGCCCACCTTTCGGGGGCCCTCCTCGGCCTCGGCGAGATCCGCCTCGCCGGCGAGCTCTTGCCGGCCGACGAGGCTCTCCGCCGCATCGGCCTGGCCCCGCTCACGCTGGGCGCCAAGGAGGGCCTGGCCCTCCTGAACGGCACCCAGGTCTCGACGGCGCTGGCGATCCGGGCCTGGCACGCCGCGATGCGCCTCTTCGATGCGGCCCTCGTCGCCGGTGCGATGAGCGTCGATGCGGCGCTGGGCTCGGACGTGCCGTTCGATCCGCGCCTGCACGCCGTGCGCCGCCAGCCGGGCCAGGCCGAGGCCGCGGCACGCCTCGCCCGCCTGCTCGAGGGCAGCGCCATCCGTGCCTCGCACCTCGAATGCGAGCGGGTCCAGGACCCCTATTGCCTGCGCTGCCAGCCCCAGGTCATGGGCGCCTGTCTCGACCTCCTGCTCGAGGCGGGCGGCGTGCTCGAGCGCGAGGCCAACGGCGTCTCCGACAACCCCCTCGTCTTCCCCGACACCGGCGAGATCCTGTCGGGCGGCAACTTCCACGCCGAGCCCGTGGCGCTGGCGGCCGAGCGGATCGCTCTGGCGCTGTCCGAGATCGGGGCCATCGCCGAGCGGCGCATCGCGCTCCTGACCGATCCCGCCTTGTCGAGCCTGCCGGCCTTCCTGACGCCCGAGCCCGGGATCAACTCGGGCATGATGATCGCCCAGGTGACCGCCGCCGCGCTCCAGGCCGAGAACAAGCATCTGGCAACCCCGGTCGCCACCGAGAGCCTGCCGACATCGGCGAACCAGGAGGACCATGTGAGCATGGCCGCCTACGCTGCCCGCCGGCTCCACGCGATGACGAGGAACCTGGCCCACATCCTGGCGATCGAGCTCTTGTGCGCGGGCCAGGGCATCGAGCTGCGCCGCCCGCTCAGGAGCAGCGCCCCGCTGGAGGCCGCCCTGGCGAGGATCAGGGAAAAAAGCCCGTTCCTTGCCGAGGACCGCCCCCTGGGTGTCGAGATCGAGGCCGTTGCGGGCCTCATCGAGGAGGGAGCGTTCGCCGCGGCCTAGGGGCTTGGCCGAGCCCTAGATGGACGCCTCGGCCGGGACCGGCATCTGCTCCTGGCGGTGCCACATCTCGGCATAGAGGCCGGGCCGGGCCAGGAGCTCTTTGTGCGAGCCCCGCTCGACCACGCGTCCATGGTCGAGCACGATGATCTCGTCGGCATCGACCACGGTCGAGAGCCGGTGCGCGATGACGAGCGTGGTGCGCCCCCGCGCCACCCGCTGCAGCGCCTCCTGCAGCGAGCGCTCGGTGCGCGAGTTGAGCGCCGAGGTGGCCTCGTCGAGGACGAGGATCTCGGGGTTCTTCAGGACCACGCGGGCGATCGCCACCCGCTGCTTCTCGCCGCCCGAGAGCTTGAGGCCGCGCTCTCCCACGATGGTGTCGTATCCCTCTGGCAGGCTCAGGATGAAGCCGTGGATCTGGGCGATGCGGGCCGCCTCCTCGATCTCGGCTCGGCTGGCGCCGGGCCGGCCGTAGGCGATGTTGGCGGCGATGCTGTCGTTGAAGAGCACGGTGTCCTGCGGCACGACGCCGATCGCGGCCCTGAGGCTCTTTTGGGTGAGGCCCCGCACGTCCTGGCCGTCGACCTGCGCGCCGCCGCTCGTGACGTCGTAGAAGCGGAAGAGGAGGCGGACGATGGTGGACTTGCCGGCACCCGAGGGCCCGACGATCGCGAGCTTGCGCCCCGGCGGGAGGGAGAAGCTGAGATCGTCGAGGATCGGACGGCGGGGATCGTAGGAGAAGCCCACATGCTCGAAGGCGACGCTGCCGCCCTTGGGCTCGAGGGGGCGGGCGTCGGGCGCGTCGGCGATCTCGGGATACTGGGCCTGCAGCCGGCCGATGGCCTCGAGGTCGATCAGCGCCTGGCGCAGCTGGCGGTAGACGACGCCCAGGAAGTTGAGAGGGGTGTAGAGCTGGAGAAGGAAGGCGTTGACCAGCACGACGTCGCCCACCGTGAGCCGGCCGGCCACCACGCCCTGCGCCGCCACGATCATGAGCGCGGTGACGCCCACGGCGATGATGCTGGCCTGCCCGGCATTGAGCAGCGAGAGGGACGCCTGCGAGCGCACCGCCGCGTCCTCGTAGCCCTTGAGCGAGCGGTCGAGGCGCGCGGCCTCCCAGGCCTCGTTGCCGAAGGCCTTCACCGTCTCGTAGTTGATGAGCCCATCGACGGCCTGGCCGCTGAACTCGTCCTGGCGGGCGTTCATCTCGCGCCGGAAGCGGGTCCGCCAGTTGGTCGTGACGATGGTGAAGAGCGCATAGGCGGCGATGGTGAGGAAGGTCAGGATCGCGAAGGAGGGCGGGTAGCGCCAGAGCAGGATGCCCAGCACGAGGAGGAACTCGAGCGCCGTCGGCACCAGGCTGAAGAGCGCCGTCTCCAGCACGAAGCTCACCGACTCCACACCGCGGCCGATCGATCGCGCGAGCTCGCCCGTGCGCCGCTCGAGGTGATAGCGCAGCGACAGGGAGAAGAGATGCTCGTAGACGCTGAGCGCGATCCGGCGCCCGGCGCGCTCGCCGACGCGGGCGAAGACGGCGTCTCGGAGCTGGGCGAAGACGGACGCCCCGAGCCGGGCTGCGCCATAGGCCAGGAGCGCCGCCAGCGGCAGGGCGATCAGGCCGTGGACGCTCAGCCGGTCGACGACCGCCTTGAGGAAGAAGGGCACGGAGATGTTGACGAGCTTGGCGGCAACGAGGCAGGCGGCGCCGATCGCCACGCGGGCCCGCAGCCCGGGCTCGTCACGCGGCCACAGATGGGGCAGCACGAGGGCTAGGAGGCGGCGCCAGCCATCCTCGGAGGCGCTGTGCCGATGCGACGTCGTGGGTATCATGGCCCGCTAGATGGTATCTTGCGCCGGGCGGGCGCCATCCGCCGCAGGACAGGGCGGCGCAGGCGTGGCATCCGGGTCGACGTGCTGGCCGGAACCGGCTTCGATGAGACACCGCAAGGTGCGGGGGAGGCTTTGGTGAGCGAGGAGATCGGCAGCTTCGACTACGTCATCGTCGGCGCGGGCTCGGCCGGCTGCGTGCTGGCGAACCGGCTCTCGGCCGATCCCAGGCGCCGCGTGCTGCTGCTCGAGGCGGGCGGGAAGGACAGCTGGATCTGGATCCACATACCCGTAGGCTATCTCTACACCCAGAACGACCCCCGCACCGACTGGTGCTTCAAGACAGAGCCCGAGCCGGGCCTGGGCGGCCGGGCGCTCAACTATCCGCGCGGGCGCGTGCTGGGCGGCTGCTCCTCGATCAACGGCATGATCTACATGCGCGGCCAGGCGCGCGACTACGATCTCTGGCGCCAGCAGGGCAACGCCGGCTGGTCCTGGGACGAGGTGCTGCCGTATTTCCGGCGCTCGGAGGACCACTGGCAAGGGGCGGACCAGCATCACGGCGCCGGCGGCGAGTGGCGGGTCGAGGAGCAGCGCCTGTCCTGGGAGATCCTCGAGGCCTTCCGTGAGGCGGCGGCCGAGGCCGGCATCCCCAAGACCGACGACTTCAACCGCGGCGACAATGAGGGCTGCGGCTTCTTTCAGGTCAACCAGCGCCGCGGTGTGCGCTGGAGCACGGCCAAGGCGTTCCTGCGGCCGGCCATGGGGCGGCCCAACCTTCAGGTCCTGACGGGCGCCCAGGCCAAGTCGCTGGTCCTCGAGAACGGGCGCTGCATCGGCGTCGATCTCTGGCAGGGTGGCGAGGTCAAGCGGGCGCGGGCGGGCGAGGTCGTGCTCGCCGCCGGCGCCGTCGGCTCGCCGCACCTCCTGATGCTGTCCGGCATCGGGCCGGGCGAGGAGCTGGGCGCGCAGGGGATCGAGGTCCGCCACGAGCTGCCGGGCGTCGGCCGCAACCTGCAGGACCATCTGCAGCTGCGCCTGATCTATCGGGTCAAGGACACGATCACCTTGAACCAGCGAGCCGGCACGCTGGTCGGCAAGGCGAGGATGGGGCTCGAATACGCCCTCCTCCGCCGCGGCCCGCTGACGATGGCTCCCTCCCAGCTGGGCGCCTTCGCCAAGAGCGATCCGAGCTTCGATACGCCCAACCTCGAGTACCACGTGCAGCCGCTCTCGCTCGACAAGTTCGGGGACCCGCTGCATTCGTTCCCGGCCTTCACCGCCTCGGTCTGCAACCTCCGGCCGACGAGCCGCGGCCGGATCGGCCTCAAGTCCGCCGACCCTCGGCAGGCGCCGGCGATAGCGCCGGGCTACCTCGCGACCGACGAGGATGGGCGGGTCGCAGCCGATTCCATCCGTCTCACCAGGCGGATCGCCGCGGCGCCCGCGCTCGCCCGCTTCGGGCCCGAGGAGCTGAAGCCGGGGGCGGCCTTGCAAAGCGAGGAGGAGCTGGTGCGGGCGGCGGGCGAGATCGGCACGACGATCTTTCACCCGGTCGGGACCTGCAAGATGGGGCCGGACGGCGACGGCATGGCGGTCGTCGACGAGAGGCTGCGCGTGCGCGGCGTGGGCGGGCTGCGCGTCGTCGACGCCTCGGTCATGCCGACCATCACCTCGGGCAACACCAACGCGCCGACGATCATGATCGCCGAGAAGGCGAGCGACATGATACGCGAGGACGCAGGGTCGGGCTGAGAGGCGGAGGCGGCCGGGCCGTGCTCGGGTTGCCAATCCGCCTCGCTGCAAGGATTATAACAGCAGGTCCATGACCTTTGTCCCCGGGCGCGCTGCCGCGCCGGGACCGGTGCCGGACGATCGGGAGGCGTGCATGGGGTTCTTGTGGTTCGTGTTGGGCCTGATCATCGGGGCCGCAGGCATCTGGGTGCTGCTGAGCCGCAAGAGCGACGAGCGCGTCGCCGAGATCGAGCGGAGCCTTGAGTCCAAGGTCCAGCATGCGCAGGACGACGCCTTCCAGGCCGACCGCGCGCATCACGAGACGAAGGAGCGCCTGATCGCCCTTCAGCTCCAGCACACGGTAATCGAGAAGCGACTGGCGGAGGCCGAGGCGGCGAGGGCGCCGGCTTCTCCAGCGGTGCCGGCCGCTCCCACGCCGGCCGCACCGACGTCTGCCCCGCCGCGCTCGGTGCCGGCACAGCGCCTCAAGGCGATCGAGGCCAAGCTCGCCCAGCTGCCCGCCGGCTCCTCGGCCCGGGCGGCGCTCCTGCGCGAGCACCAGGAGCTGACCAAGGGGGCAACCGCCAAGGTGTCCCCGACCGCGCCGGCATCGGACCAGGACGAGACGGACGGGCTAAGGCGGATCAAGGGCATCGGGCCCGCTATCGAGCGTCAGCTCAAGGACCTGGGGGTCAAGAGCGTGCGCGACCTCGCGGCGCTCGACGAGGCCGGCATCGCGCGCATCGACGAGGCGCTCGACTTCAAGGGCCGTGTCTCCCGCGAGCGCTGGGTCGAGCAGGCGCGCGAGCTTCTGGGGAGCTGAGAGCGGCCGCCGCTCACTCGCTGCCGGGCACCGGGCGGGCGAGCAGACCCTCGATCGCGCCCTCGAGCGGCACCTCGCCGGCGACGACCGCGCGCACGGCCTCGCTCAAGGGCAGCTCCACGCCCTTCTGCCGCGCCAGCGCGCAGGCGGCGCCCGCGGTCCACACACCCTCGGCGAGGGGGGTTCCGGGCGCCAGCAGCGAGGCCAGCGCCTGGCCCTGGCCCAGCGCGTGGCCGAAGGCGGTGTTGCGCGAGGTCAGGCTCGAGGCTGTCAGCACGAGGTCGCCGAGGCCGGAGAGCCCCATCAGTGTCTCCGGGCGGGCACCCAGAGCACGTGCCAGCCGGGCCAGCTCGGCCAGCCCGCGCGTCACCACCGCCGCCCGCGCGTTCTCGCCGAGCCCCCGGCCACCGACGACGCCCGCGGCGATCGCGATGACGTTCTTCAGCGCCCCACCGATCTCGACGCCTGCCATGTCGTCGGTCGGATAGACCCGGAACGATCGGCTTGTGACGAGGTCGGCCAGGGCTGCTGCGGCCGCGAGGGTGGGGGAGGCGAGGGTCAGCGCGGTGGGTAGCTCCAGGGCGACCTCGCGCGCGAAGGACGGGCCGGAGAGGACCGCCACGCCCGCCCGCGGGCAGACCTCGGAAACGACGTCGCTCAGCCTCCGGCCCGTGTCCCGCTCGATCCCCTTGGCGCAGATCACGAGCCGCCGGTCGGTGTCGCCCAGCAGCCCACAGGCCCAGCGGATCGCCTGCGCCGGCACGACGAGGAGGATCGGGTCTGCCGTCTCGAGCACGGCGATGTCGCTCGTGACGGTGATGGCGTCGGGCAGCCTGACGCCCGGCAGCCGCAGGGCGTTCTCGTGCTCGCGCGCGGCAGCGGCGGCCTGATCGGCGCTCCGCATCCACAAGATCGCCTCGTGGCCGGCCCGTACGGCAGCCAATGCCAAGGCCGTGCCCCAGGCGCCCCCACCCATGATCCCTATTCTGGCCATCGCTCCGCATCGCAACCGGAAGAGCCCCCAGCCTGACTAGGCGACCGAGGGGTCCGTTGTCGAGCGTCGAGGTCGCGCGGGCGCCGCTGTCCGAGCCATGCGATGTCGGCGCGCCGGCTGCCGCTCTTCCGTGTTGCGTTGCAGCAAGGGATGGTGTCTCTTCGCCACAGACCAGCCGAAGGAGACGCCGCAATGAGCGCAGGGGCCCGCCCGCTACGGGACAAGCCGCGCGAGGGTGGAGTCTGGTCCCCGCAGTCGACAGCAGCGGTGGCAGCACCTCCATCGGCGCCGGAGCCCGAGGCCGGCCTCATCAAGCAGCTGGGCGATCTGCGCGACCGCGCCACCCGCGACCCGTTCACCAACCCCATTCGCCTGCTGGCGCTCGACCTCGTTCGGCAGCTCGATGGGCCGCTCGCCGGCGATGCGCTCGATGAGCTGATCCAGCGGCTCACGGTCAACGCCGCGGCGGGCCGGGCCAGCCACCTGCGCCGCTATCTGGGCGAGCTGGACGCCGCGGCCAACCTTGCGCGCATCGGCGACCTCATCCGCTCCATCGCGCAGGACGGGCAGGGCGGCACGGTGCCGTTCGCGACCTTTCGCGATCGGGTCGAGCGCGGCTACTACGGCTTCGTCATCACGGCGCATCCCACCTTCTCCCTGTCGCAGGCGCTGCGCAACGAGCTGATGGCGCTGGTCGAGACGCCCGAGGACGACCAGACCGGGCGCCGCGCCGAGCTGCTGGCCCGCCTCGCGGCGGCGCCGCACGTCCCCGACCCGGGCATCGACCTCGCTCTCGAGCACCGCCAGTCGCTCGACGCCCTGCGCAACCTGCAGACGGCGGTGAGCCGCATCTACGATATCGTGCTCGAGGTGGCGGCCGAGCTCTATCCCGAGGAGTGGCGCTCGCTCGCGCCCAAGCTCCTGACGATAGCGAGCTGGGTCGGCTACGACACCGACGGCCGCGCCGACATCGCCTGGACGGCCATCTTCGCCAAGCGCCTGAGGGTCAAGCTGGCCCAGCTCGAGCGCTACGGCGCGCAGGTGCTGGCGCTTCGCGATCGTTGCGCGCCAGAGAGCGAGCTGGGCTCGGTCCTGGAGCTGGTCGAGGCGCGCCTGGCGCTCGCCATCCGAGCCACCAGCGACGAGATCGCCGTCTTCGACCAGCCGACCAGCGCCGGCACCGTCGGCGCCGAGGACCTCGCCCGGATCTCGCGCCAGATGGTGGGCGGCGGCGGCCGGCTGACCCACGGCCGCCAGCTCATCGAGCTGCTCGACCGGGCGCTGCGGCTTGCCCCGGATGATGCGATTGCCAGGGCGCTCCTGATCCTCAGGGCCGAGGTCCGCAACCACGGGCTGGCGCTCGCGCGCACACATCTGCGCATCAATGCGATCCAGCTTCACAACGCCATTCGCAAGCGGGTCGGGATGGATCACCCGCCGGACGACCCGAGCTACCGGCTGAGCTATCTCGAGGCGGTCGGCGAGCTGATCCGGGACGTGAAGCCTGCGCGGATCAATTTCGGCTCGATCCACGCGGAGCGGGCGACGGCGCGCCGCATCTTCATGACGCTGGCGCAGATGCTGAAGCTGATCAACTCGGCCGAGCCGGTCCGCTTCCTGATCGCCGAGTGCGAGACCGGCTTCACGCTGCTGACCGCGCTCTACTTCGCCAAGCTCTTCGACGTCGCCGACCGCATCGATCTCTCGCCGCTCTTCGAGACCGAGAAGGCGCTCGAGCGCGGCGCCACGCTGCTCGAGGAGGCGCTGAGCTCGCCGGACTATCGGGACTATCTGAAGGTCCGTGGCCGCCTTTGCATCCAGACGGGGTTCTCCGATGCCGGCCGCTATCTGGGCCAGCTCGCGGCCTCGGTGGCGATCGAGCGGCTTCGCCTCTCGCTCGTCGGCCTGCTGACGCGCCACGGCCTGGACGACATCGAGCTCTTGATCTTCGATACCCACGGCGAGAGCATCGGCCGCGGCGGCCATCCGGAGAGCCTGGCCGATCGTCTCCTCTATCTCGACACGCCTGAGAGCCGTCGGCGGTTCGACGCCGAGGGCGTGCGTGTGCGTGAGGAGACGAGCTTCCAGGGCGGCGACGGTTATCTGCTGCTCGCGAGCGAGGCCAGCGCGCTCGCGATCACGACCCGCGTGCTCGAGCACTTCCTCGAGCCGCGCCACGAGCCGGACGACCCATTCTATCGCGACGAGACCTACGCCAAGGAGTTCTTCTCGACCGTCAAGCAGTTCAACACGCGGGTGATCGACGATCCCTGCTACGCAGCCCTGCTCGGCGCCTACGGCACCAACTTCTTCTATCCGTCAGGCTCGCGCTCCGTGAAGCGGCAGCTGGACTCGGGTGCCGTCAAGCACGTGCTGGAGCATCCCTCGCAGATCCGTGCCATTCCGCACAACAGCATCCTCCAGCAGCTCGGCGTGCTGGCCAACACGATCGGCGGCATGGGCCAGGCGATCGCCAAGGATCCCGACCGCTTCCAGGATCTCTACCGGACGAGCGCGCGCTTCCGCCGGCTCATGGTGGTGGTGGAGCACGCCTTCAAGTTCACCGATCTGCACGTCGTCCGGGCCTATCTCGACCTGTTCGATCCGGCCTTCTGGCTGCAGCGGGCGGACACGCTGCGCGACCGGTCGGCGCGCGCCGAGGCGCGGCGCATCGCGGATTATGTCGAGCACCTGGCCCTCTTTGACCGGCTGATGCGCATCTTCCGCGTCCTGCAGCGCGACTACATGCAGCTTGCCTCGGCGTTGCGGGCGCATCGCCGGCTGACCCGGGAGACGGGCGATCAGCCCATCGCCGTGGATGCGGCCACCCGCGACAATCTTCACATGCTGCACGCGCTTCGGATCGCCCTGATCGGGCGCATCATGCACCGGGCCGTCAACATCCCGGACTTCAGCGACCGCCACAACGTCACCCATGATGGGCTGGTGCTGGCGGTGATGCAGCTCGAGGTGGTCCCGGCACTGCAGCTTCTGGGCGAGATCTTTCCGGTGACGGAGGATGCGGAGCCCGATCTCGACTATGGCGAGCCCACCACCTATGCGGCCGACGCCACCCAGTCCTACGGGCAGGAGCATGCGACAATCTTCCGCCCGCTGGCGGCGGACTACGACCACATCCGGCGCATCGGCAGCGCCGTCATCCACCATCTGGGCGCCATCGGCTGATCCCGGGCGCTCAGCCGCCGGCCTGGGTCACGGGCACCGAGACGGAGGTCTCGCCGAAGAGGCACTTCTGGTCGACGATGCAGTAGGCGTACTCGACCTTGGCATCGACCTTTCCGCTCTTGGCATCGAACGGAACACGCAGCGTGGGCGGGGCGGCGAAATAGGGGGCGCCGTCCTGGGTGAGCTTCACCGGCCCCTCGGTCTGCCAGCGGACATTGGAAGACGGCACCGGCTCGACCGTGATGCCGGGGTCGGTCACGAGCTTGGCGTTCCCGACCGGCACAAGGCTCACGACAAGCTCGCTCGTGTCGCCATCACGCTCGATATGGGCCGTGACGTCGATCGTTCCCGCCAAGCCGGCGGGCGCTGGGCCGAGGCTGGAGAGGAGGTCCGCAAGATCGCTCGCCCTCGCGACGGGCGAAGGCAACCAGACGGCCAGAGCCGCGGCGACGGTGGCACCGGCCAGCAGCCGACTCCGCCGGTCGCCGCGTCGCATGCTCAGGCGATCCGCTGGCCGGTGCGCTCCCAGTCCTTCAGGAACGCGGCCAAGCCCTTGTCGGTCAGCGGATGCGAGGCCAGCTGGCGAAGCACCGCCGGCGGCACGGTCGCCACATGGGCACCGAGACGGGCGGCCTCGATGACGTGGTTGGGACCACGGACGGACGCCACCAGGACCTCTGTCTTCAGGGTCTCGGGAAAGTTCCGGTAGATCTCGACGATCTCGGCAATGAGATGCATGCCGTCGGCGCCGATATCGTCGAGCCGGCCGACGAAGGGCGAGATGAAGGTGGCGCCGGCCTTGGCCGCCAGCAGCGCCTGCGCAGCCGTGAAGCACAGGGTGACGTTGACCTTCGTGCCCTCGGATGAGAGCGCCCGGCAGGCCTTGAGCCCGTCCCAGGTGAGTGGCACCTTGATCGTGACGTTGGGCGCCACCTTGACGAGCTTCTTGGCCTCGGCAAGCATGCCCTCGGTGTCCACAGCGGTCACCTCGGCGCTGACCGGGCCGGGGACCACCTCGCAGATCTCGGCCAGCACCTCGAGGAACGGCCGCCCGCTCTTCGCCACGAGCGAGGGGTTGGTCGTGACCCCGTCGACCATGCCGGTGGCGGCGAGATCGCGGATCTCGCCGATGTCAGCCGTGTCGATGAAGAACTTCATACCGTTGTCCCCTTCCTCCGGTGCCGTCGCCGGACGCGTCGGCGGCGCCCATCAGTGTCCCAGATGCCGTTTGGGCTTGTACCGGCCATCCTCGAGATCGCCGAACAGCTCGTTGATCTGTGGATGTTCCACGGGCTCGCCGCTCGCGTCTACCAGAAGGTTCTGCTCCGAGACGTAGGCCACATAGTAGCTCTCCGCATTCTCGGCGAGCAGATGGTAGTAGGGCTGGTCCTTGGGCGGGCGGATCTCTTTCGGGATCGCCTCGTACCACTCCTCCGTGTTCGCGAACTGCGGGTCGACGTCGAACACCACGCCCCGGAACGGAAAGAACCGGTGCCTCACGACCTGCCCGATGCTGAACTTCGCTGACCTGTTCTGCATGTTCCGCCTCGCTCCCGACGCCCGACATCGCGGCACGCCGAGACCACGATCATCACCCGGGCCCGACACGGCACCCGTGCAAGGAACATATGGGGGTGAGCCGCCGTTCCGGGCAAGAGCGGATCGGGGCGAGGCGGGAACGAACGGTGGACGGTGTTGCCGGGAGTAAGGGTCAGCCGTCCTTCAGATTGACGATCAGGCTCGAGGTGTCGAACCGGTTGCCGCCCTTCTGCTGGACCAGGCGGTACATCTGATCGACCATCGCCGTCACCGGCAGCGGCGCGCCGTTGTTCCTCGCCTCCTGCAGGCAGATGCGGAGATCCTTGCGCATCCAGTCGACCGCGAAGCCATAGTCGAACTTGCCCTGGACCATGGTCTTCCAGCGGTTCTCCATCTGCCAGGACTGGGCGGCGCCCTTGGAGATCGTGGCCAGCACCAGATCGGTGTCGAGGCCGGCCTTCATCGCGAAGTTCACGGCCTCGGAGAGGCCCTGAACGAGGCCGGCGATGCAGATCTGGTTGACCATCTTCGTGAGCTGGCCGGCACCCGTCGGTCCCAGCAGCGTGACGGCCTTGCCATAGGCCTTCATGACCGGCTCTGCCTTGGCGAATGCCGCCTCGTCGCCCCCGCACATCACCGTGAGCGCACCGTTCACGGCACCCGCCTCGCCGCCCGAGACCGGCGCGTCGATGAAGCTCGCCCCGCGCTCGGCCACGGCTTCGGCCAGCTCGCGCGCGACGTCCGCCGAGGTGGTCGTGTGGTCGATAAAGACAGAACCCTTGCCGAGACCGGCCAGGATGCCGTCATCGCCATAGGCCACGGCGCGAAGATCGGGGTCGTCGCCCACCATCGAGAAGACGATCTCGGCACCGGTCGCCGCCTCGCGCGGGGTTTTCGCAACCTTGCCGCCGTGCTTGGCCTGCCACGCCTCGGCCTTGCTGGCGCTGCGATTGTAGACCGTGACCTCGTGCCCCTTGGCGGCCAAGTGGCCGGCCATCGGAAGACCCATAACCCCGAGGCCGACGAACGCGGTTTTTGCCATGTCTCTCTCCCATTGCGTTGAGCGCCGAAGCGGGCGGCCGGGAAGCTAGACTCCTCCGGGCAGGTGAACAAGGCGTGCAGGGCCGTGCGGCGGCCCTCGGCGAGGTGCCGTTCCTCAAGCCGCCTGGGGCCGCCACGCGATGACACCCTCGGTCCGCGCCCGCACCTCGGGCGAGGCGAGGCAGGTGGCGACGGCCTCGTAGCCAGGAGCGCCGGGATAGGGTGCGACGAGCGTCGGCGGGCTGTGGCTGGCCGGGCAGAGGATGATGGCCTCCATGGGGCCGACGGCCGCAAGGTCGAGCATGGCGCAGGAGCGCGTCAGCAGGAAGAGCGGCCGGCTATAGGACGCACGCCGGCGCAGGTACGCCGCGAGCGCCTCCTGGGTCGCCTGATCCAAGCCCTGCTCCACCAGGTCGACGACCAGGGCGGCCGGGCCCTCGGCCTCCAACGCGAGGAGCAGCCCGAGCAGCGCGCCCGACACCGCGGCGCCGTCCTCGACGAGGCGGGCGAGCGCCTGCTCCGCCCGCGACCGCAGCGCCGGGTTGCTCTCCCGTTTCGCCCGGGCTGCAGCCTCGCCGGCCGCCAGCCGGTCGAGGCCGAGAAAGGCGCCACCGGGAAGGGCCTCGGCGATGCGTCGGGCGAGCCGCGTCTTGCCGCTGCCGAGTGGGCCGACGATGTAGGTGAGCGGTCGTATCTGGCGCAGCTCGAAGGGCTCACCGCCCCAGGGCCAGGGAAGGTCGAAGGCGACGCCGGCTCCGGCCTGGGGCTCCAGCATGCGCGCAACATCGGCTGCGGTTGGCGCCTGGCCTCGGGCAAGGTCGTCGCGAAGGCTGCGCACCTTCTCGGCGGTGACGGACAGCTCGCGGACCCGGCCCTCCAGCGCCGCCTGATGCGCCTTCAGGGCAGCTGCCAGATCCCGCGGGTCGCCGTCCAGGACGCGCGCCACCTGTGCCAGGGTTAGGCCCAGCGCCCGTAGCGCCGCAACCTCGGCCGCGCGAGCCATCTGATCGGGACCATAGGCGCGCCATCCGGCTGCGCTGCGCGCCGGCACGACGAGGCCACGCCGCTCGTAGAGGCGCAACGCCTTGGCGGAGATGCCGAGCCGCCGTGCGGCTTCCGAAGGGCTGAGAGAGGGGGCGGGGGAGCTCACGATCGACCTCGCTGCCTTGATGACCGCCACCCTTGTCGAGGCGGCCCCAGGGGCCGGGTCAAGCCTCAATGCCGTCGTCGTGGCGGGCCACTCGCGCCCGATGGTGAGCCAGGCGCAGAGCAACGCGGGCAGGATCGGCAGGGCTGCGCACGGAGCCGAGCACCGTCTTGTCGGTTGGAGATCTCATGGGCCCTCGCCGCGGGCGCCCCACCCGGGAGACCACGTCATTCCGAGCATGCGACACCACTCCCCCAACGCCCGGACGCACAGCCGGACGGCATCAGGACGACGAGCATGCGGCCGCTCGGCGTCGTGACGGGCCGGCTCTATGGCATGGCGCACGAGTTTCTCGTGCTGCTGCCACAGATGGTCATCGCCCTTCTCGTGGTGGCGCTGACCTGGCTCGTCGCTCGGATCGGCAGCAACGTGGTTCAGCGGGTCTGCCGGCGCTCCCGGATGCGCGCCGAGCTGGCCGAGCTGATCGGCAACCTCAGCTCGATCCTGCTCTGGCTGGGAGGCGTCCTCATCGCCGCCGTCATCGCCTTTCCCAACCTCTCCCCCTCCAGCCTGCTGGCAGGCATTGGCGTCGGCTCGGTCGCCATAGGCTTCGCTTTCAAGGATATTTTCGAGAACTTCCTGGCCGGCCTGCTGATCCTCTACCGGGATCCGATGCGGATCGGCGACTTCATCGAGTGCGAGGGCATCGAGGGCCGGGTCGAACGCATCACCATCCGTGACACGCTCGTGCGGCAGACCGACGATCAGCTCATCGTCCTGCCCAATTCCATGCTGTTCAAGAACCCGGTGCAGATCCGCACGGACCTGCCGCAGCGCCGCGTGACGATCATCTGCGGCGTCGCCTACGGGGAGGACGTCGGCCAGGCGCGGGGCGTCATCGAGGAGGCGCTCCAAGGCCTCGACACGGTCGCCCAGGACAAGCCCATACAGGTCTTCGCGCACGACTTCGGCGAGAGCAGCATCGATTTCGAGATCGCCTGGTGGACGGGCTCGACGCCGCTCGACGAGCGCCGGTCGCGCGACAAGGTCGTGGCGGCCATCAAGCGGGCGCTCGACGAGGCCGGGATCGAGATCCCGTTCCCCTACCGCACGCTCACCTTCAAGGAGCCGCTGCCCCTGATGCGTGCCACCGAGATGGGCGGCGGCGACGAGCAGCAACGCGCCTGAGCGCGTCCTGACCTACTCCTGCCGCCGTCAGGCCGCGGCGGTGGCGCGTGGCCGGCGCTCGATCGTGAGCCAGGCGCCGAGCAAGGCGGCGAGGAGGAGTGCCGCCGTCAGCAGGAACAGGCTCCGATAGTCTCCGGTTGCGGCCAAGAGCGTGCCGCAAAGCGCCATGCCGACCGTGCCCCCCAGCATCTGCAGGGTCAGGTTGACGCCGCTGGCTTGGCCCTGCTGGTCCTTCGGCACGGCCCCCATCAGGGCGCGGCGGGCGGAGACGGCGAGGAAGGGAAGGGTGGCGCCCCAGACCACGAGCGGTGCCACCACCATCGCATAGCTCTCATAGGCCATCGCGAGACCCAGCACGGCGACGGCCGAGCCGTTCAGCACCAGGCCAATCAGCAGGGGGATGCGGGAGCCGAGCCGGTCTGCGAGGCGGCCCGCCATGAGGGAGGTCACGAGGGTCGGGAGCACCGCCACCAGAACGACGAGCCCGGCGTCGATCGGCGACAGATGAAGGACATGCTGGAGGTAGAGGGGCACGAAGACGAAGACGACGATCTTGTCGAACTGGAACATGAAGAACACCATGCAGCCGCCGGTGAAGGTCCCGATCCGGAGCAGGCGAAGCTCGATCAGCGGCCTTGCCGTCCTTGTCTCACGGACCGCGAAGCAGGCGAGCAGAACGAGACCGGCGCCCGAGAGGGCGAGAATGGTCGGCGAGGTCCAGCCCCACGCGACCCCTTGCATCAGGCCGATCACGAGAGCGCAGAGGCCGCTGATCAACAGGGCGAGGCCCAGGGCATCGAATGATCCTGCGGCGGCCGGATCCGAGGCGCGCGCCGCGCGGGGCGATGGCGCCCGGGCGGCGATCAGGACAAGCGCGATCGCGAGAACGACCGGCAGGTTGATCCAGAAGATCCACCGCCACGATACGGTCTCGGCGAAAAAGCCGCCGACCAGCGGGCCCAGCGACATGAAGACGCCGCCCACCGTGGTCTGGATGCCGAAGGCGAGGCCGCGCTGCTGCGGCGGAAAGGTGCCGGTCATGATGGCCCACGACGCGGGAAAGACCATCGCCGCGCCGATGCCCTGGATCGCCCGTGCCGCGATCAGCGATCCGCCGTCCTGAGCCAGTGCCGGATGCCAGCGAGGCAAGCCCGAAGATGGCGACACCCATCAGGAAGAGGCGTTCGTGGCCGAGGCTGTCCCCCAGCCGTCCGCCCAGGGCCACGAAGCAGGTGAAGGTGAGGAGATAGGCGTTGACGATCCAGTGGGAGGCGACCTGCGAGGTGCCGAGATCGGAGCGGATCGTTGCCAGGGCGACGCCGACCACGGTCTCGTCCAGCACCACGAGGCCCAGCACACCGCTCATCGCGGCCAAGACCCACCAGCTGCGGCTCCGCTCGTCGATCCAGGCCATTGCCGCTCCCCCTGGCGGTCGATGAAGATCGGGGCGGCCTTCGGCGCCCATGGCACGCTGGCCGACGGCCGGGCAGCCCACCCTTCCTGGACCATCCGGCCCCTCCCTGCCAAGATGGCCCGCCCCGTCACCAGTCGCGCAGAGGACATGCCGCATGGCCGAGACGACGACGCCGCAGCCCGTACATCTGAAGGACTATCGGCCGCCGGCCTATCTCGTCGACCAGGTGGAGCTTCGTTTCGAGCTCGATCCTCGGGCGACGATCGTCGAATCGACCCTCACGATGCGCCGCAATGGCGATGGCCCGGCGCCGCTGGTGCTGGACGGACGCGCCATGGAGCTTCTGGCCGTCAGCCTCGACGGTCGCGAGCTGGCTCCAGAGCGCTACAGCGTCGACTCCGAGCGTCTTACGGTTCCGGACGTGCCGGGCACCTTCACGCTGACGACGAGAACCAGGATAGCGCCGGCCGCCAACACGACGCTGATGGGGCTCTACGTCTCGAACGGGATCTTTTGCACCCAGTGCGAGGCGCAGGGGTTCCGGCGCATCACCTGGTTCCCGGACCGGCCGGACGTGATGGCCCGCTTCCGGGTGCGGATCGAGGCCGACAAGGCGGCCTGCCCCAGGTTGCTGTCGAACGGCAACCTGCTCGAGACGGGCGATCTCGGGGGCGGGCGGCACTTCGCGCAGTGGGAGGATCCTTTCCCCAAGCCCGCCTATCTCTTCGCGCTGGTGGCGGGCGATCTCGCCTGCCTCGAGGACAGCTTCACCACCCGCTCCGGCCGCAAGGTGGCGCTCCGGGTCTATGCCGAGCACGAGGCCATCGGGCAGTGCGGCCATGCCATGGACTCGCTCAAGCGCTCGATGAAGTGGGACGAGGACGTCTACGGGCTCGAGTACGACCTCGATCTCTTCCAGGTCGTCGGCGTCTCGGACTTCAACTTCGGCGCCATGGAGAACAAGGGGCTCAACATCTTCAACACCGCGGCCATGCTGGCCCGGTCGGACACCTCGACCGATGTGGACTTCCAGCACGTCGAGCGGGTCATCGCGCACGAATATTTCCACAACTGGACGGGCGACCGCGTCACCTGCCGCGACTGGTTCCAGCTGACCCTGAAGGAGGGACTGACGGTCTTCCGCGACCAGCAGTTCTCGGCCGACATGCACTCGGCCGCGGTCAAGCGTATCGCCGATGTGGCGCTGCTGCGCGAGGGCCAGTTCGCCGAGGACGCGGGGCCCCTGGCCCACCCGATCCGCCCGGACTCCTACGTCGAGATCAACAACTTCTATACCCGCACCGTCTACGACAAGGGCGCCGAGATCATCCGGATGATCCACACCCTGATCGGCGCGCGAGGCGTTTCGTCGGGGCATGGACCTCTATTTCGAGCGGCATGACGGGAAGGCCGTGACCTGCGAGGACTTTCTTCAGGCGATGGCCGACGCCTCGGGCCGCGACTTCTCGGCGTTCAAGCGCTGGTACGGGCAGGCCGGCACGCCCGAGCTCAAGGTCGAGCGCGACTACGATCCGGAGCGCCAGACCCTGACGCTCGAGATCAGCCAGTCGACGCCGCCGACGCCCGGCCAGCCGACGAAGCTGCCGCTGCAGATTCCGATCAGCATGGGCCTCGTCGGTCGGGACGGCGGCGAGCTGCCGCTCCAGCTGCAGGGCGAGAACGAGCCCAAGGGAACGACGCGCCTGCTCGAGCTCACCGAAGAGCGGCAGAGCTTCACCTTCGTCAATGTCGAGGCGGAGCCGGTGCCGTCGCTGCTGCGCGGTTTCTCGGCCCCCGTCCGGCTCGACGCCGGCTACAGCCGCGACGAGCTGGGCGTGCTGATGAAGCACGACAGCGACGCCTTCGCTCGCTGGGAAGCAGCACAGACGCTGGCGACAGGCTTGGCGCTCGAGCAGATCCGCGGTCATCGCCCGGGTGCCGCGGTGTCGCTCGACGTCACGCTGGTCGACGCCTTCGCGGCCCTGCTGGACGGGCCGATCGAGGACCCGGCGTTCCTTGCACGTGCCCTCTCGCTGCCCGGCCGCTCTTTCGTGGCGCAGCAGCTGGAGACGATCGACGTCGAGGCGCTGCACGCCACCTTCAAGACCTTTCAGCGCGAGCTGGGCGCCAGGCTCCGCGACCGCTGGCGGCGGGTCTACGAGGCTCAGCGGGCGGCCGACGGGCCGGCGATCGACACGGCCTCGATGGGGGGGCGGGCGCTCGGCAATGTGTGCCTTGCCTATCTCGTCTGGGGTGGCGGCGACGAGGAGGCGGCCTTGGCCGTGGCCCAGTACCGCAACGCTGCAACCATGACCAACCGGATGGCGGCGCTGCGGGTGCTGGGCGACAGCGGGCGGCCCGAGGCCGAGGAGCTCCTGGCCGATTTCTATGCCGCCTGGAAGAACGAGCCGCTGGTGGTCAACAAGTGGTTCGCGCTGCAGGCCGCGATCGAGGGGGAGGGAACGGTCGAGCGCGTTCGTGACCTCGCCCGGCATCCGGCCTTCACGCTTGGCAACCCCAATCGCGTGCGGGCCCTGTTCGGGACCTTCGCCGCGGCGAACATGCTGGGCTTCCATCGTCGCGACGGGCAGGGCTATGCCCTGATCGCCGACCGCGTGCTCGAGCTCGATTCGGCGAACCCGCAGGTCGCGGCGCGGCTGCTGACGGCCTTCGGCCGTTGGCGCCGCTACGACGAGGAACGTCAGCGCCTGATGCAGCGCGAGCTGAAGCGCGTGCTGGAAGCGCCGGGCCTGTCGCGTGACTCCTTTGAGATCGCGAGCAAGAGCCTGGGCTGAGGCCGGGCTGGACGGCGCGGCCGGGGCGGACCTATGAAGCTGCCCTGAGCGCCTGGGAGGAAAGACCGATGAAAGATCTGGGCCATCTGATCAACGGCGAGCTCGTCGCCGGCACGAGCGGCGCTACGGGCCCCATCTTCAACCCGGCCACGGGCGAGCAGAGCGGCAAGGTTGCCTATGCGGACGCGGCCGAGGTCGATAAGGCCGTCCAGGCCGCGAAAGCCGCCTTTCCCGGTTGGGCCGGCGCCTCGATTGTCCGTCGCCAGCGCGCGATCTTCCGCCTGAAGGAGCTGGTCGAGCAGAACATCGACCGGCTGGCGGCGCTGGTCAGCGAGGAGCACGGCAAGACGTTGGACGACGCCAAGGGCGAGGTGATCCGCGGCCTCGAGGTGGTGGAGTTCGCCTGCGGCATCTCGCAGCTCATGAAGGGCGAGTTCAACCACAATGTCGGGACCGGGGTGGATCTCCTTTCCCTCCGCTTCCCCCTCGGCGTCTGCGCGGGCATCACGCCCTTCAACTTCCCCGCGATGATCCCGATGTGGATGGCGCCGATCGCGATCGCCTGCGGCAACACCTTCATCCTGAAGCCGTCCGAGAAGGACCCTTCCTGCCCGCTGCTGTTGGGCGAGCTGGCGCTCGAGGCGGGCATTCCCGTGGGGGTGCTCAACGTCGTCAACGGTGGCAAGGACGCGGTCAACGCGCTGCTGCATCACCCCGACGTGGCTGCCATCAGTTTCGTCGGTGCCACGCCCACGGCCGAGTACATCTTCAAGACCGGCACCAGCTCCGGTAAGCGTGTGCAGGCGCTGGGCGGCGCCAAGAACCACATGGTCATCATGCCCGACGCCGACATGGACCAGGCGGTCGACGCGCTGATGGGCGCCGGCTACGGCTCTGCCGGCGAGCGCTGCATGGCCGTCTCCGTGGCGGTGCCGGTGGGCAAGAAGACGGCCGACACGCTTATCGAGAAGCTGGCGCCCCGCGTCCGTCAGCTGAAGATCGGTCCGGGCACGGAGCCCGGCGTCGAGATGGGCCCCCTCGTCACGGCCGAGCATCTCGCGAAGGTCCGGGGCTATGTCGATCTCGGCATCGAGGAAGGGGCAAAGCTCGTCGTCGATGGCCGCGATTTCAAGATGCAGGGCTACGAGGACGGCTTCTTCATCGGCGGCTGCCTCTTCGACGACGTCACGACCGACATGCGGATCTATAAGGAGGAGATCTTCGGGCCCGTTCTCTCGGTCGTGCGCAAGGACGACTTCGAGGGTGCCGTGAAGATCGTGAACGAGCACGAGTACGGCAACGGTGTGGCGATCTTCACGCGCGACGGCGACGCCGCCCGGACCTTCTCGAACGCCGTCAACATCGGCATGGTCGGGGTCAACGTGCCGATCCCGGTGCCGATGGCCTTTCACAGCTTCGGCGGCTGGAAGCGCTCTCTGTTCGGCGACCATCACATGCACGGGCCAGAGGGCGTGCGCTTCTTCACGCGGCTCAAGGCCATCACCTCGCGCTGGCCCACCGGTATCCGGGCGGGCGCCGAGTTCAAGATGCCGACGATGTGAGCGTCAGGGCGGCGGCCGTCCCAGGCTGGCCTCAGTCCGGCCCTGGCATCTCCGCCGCCCGCCAGCGCGTCACGCCCGGCGTCTCGATGCCGAAAAGGTCGAGGGCGCGACCGACCGTATGGTCGACCATCTCCTCGATCGTCTGGGGCCGAGCGTAGAAGCCCGGCACGGGCGGCAGGATGACGGCGCCGATCTCGGTCGCCGCCACCATGTTCCGGAGATGGCCCAGGTGCAGCGGCGCCTCGCGGACCATGAGGACGAGCCGTCGGCGCTCCTTGAGCACGACGTCGGCTGCACGGGTCAGGAGATTGTCGGAGACGCCGTTGGCGATCGCGGCGAGCGTGCCAACCGAGCAGGGGGCAACGAGCATTCCTTCGGTGCGGAAGCTGCCGCTTGCGATCGCGGCGCCGACGTCCGCCACCGGATGGACGACGCTGGCCAGCGCCTTGATCTCGTCGATCGGCCGCTCGAGCTCGTAGCCGATCGTCAGCGCTGCCGGCCGGGTCAGCACCAGATGGGTCTCGATGCCCGCTGCGGCCAGAAGCTCGAGCGCGCGCACGCCGTAGATCACGCCCGAGGCGCCGGAGATGCCGACGACGAGCCGCCGTCGCCCGGCCGCAGCGCCCAGCCCGCTCAGGACGCAGCACCCCGGCATCGCGCGCAGAGGCCGGCCAGCTCCACGGTCTCGCTCTCGATCACGAAGCCGGCCCGGGTCGCCGCGCTTGCAAGCGCTGTCGCGACGGCCTTGTCATCGAGCTCCATCACGGCTCGGCAGGCGCGGCAGATCAGAAAATAGGCCTTGTGGCCGTCGGCGGGCGCGCTGCAGCCGATGAAGGCGTTGAGGCTGTCGAGGCGATGGACCAGTCCCTGCTCGGCCAGGAAGTCGAGCGCGCGGTAGACGGTGGGCGGTCCCACGCGGCCCCGCTCGGCGGCGAGCCCTTGCATGATCTCGTAGGCCCCGACCGGCGTGTGGCTCCGCCAGACGAGCTCGAGCACGCGGCGACGAAGCTCCGTGAGCCGGACGCCCCGCGACTCGCACAGTCGTTCCGCGCGACCGAGCGCCTGGTCGACGCAGCGGGCGTGGTCGTGCACCTCGCCGCTGCTCCCATGCTGCCGGAGCCGCTCATTGCTCAAGAGCCGATCGTCCATGGCCGCTACCATAGCGATCTGCCCTGCCTGCGGCCAGTCAGCGGCTGCGCAGCCGGGCGGTCGGGTGTTGGCGGGCATCGCGGTAGGCGATGTAGATGACGCTGCCGAAGACCATCGAGCCGCCGACGAGAGTCCAGAGGTCAGGCCGCTCGGCGAAGAAGAAGAAGCCGATGAGCGAGCCGAAGAGGAGCTTGGTGAAGTCGCCGGGCATCACCTGCGCCGCCTCGGCCTCGTGGAAGGCCTGCGCCACGGCGACCTGACCGATGCTGCCGAGCGCGCCTACGCCCAGCAGGATGAGGATCTCGTGCGGCTCGGGCCATCGCCAGACGAAGAGTGCCGCCACGAAGGTGATGGGGATGAGGAAGAATCCGCCATAGACGGTGGTCGTGAGGCTCGTCTCGGTACGCGCCAGGATCTTGATGTCGATGAGCGCCGCGGCCCAGACGATGGACGAGACGAGCAGCAGGATCTCGCCCAGGCCCACGGAGATGATGCCCGGGCGAAGGATGACGAGCGCGCCGGCGAGACCGACCGCGAGCCCAGCCACCCGCCGCGGCCCCACCCTCTCTCCGAGGATCAGCGCCGCGAAGAGGGTGGTGAACAGCGGGGAGGTGAAGCCGAGCGCAGCCACGGTGGCCAGGGGCGTCATGCCGACCGCGACGAAGAACGAGAGCATCGTGATCGCGTTGAGGACGCCGCGGAGCGCGTGGAGATGGAGCTTCGCCGTCGCGAGAGAGCGGACGCCGGCTCGCAGCACGAGCGGCAGCAGCACGAAGACCCCGAAGAGGTTGCGGAAGAAGGCGATCTCGAAGCCGTGCAGGTCGCTCGAGAGGAAGCGGATCAGGCCGTTCATCGAGGATGAGGCGAGGGCGGCGAGGATCACGTAGCAGAGCCCACGCGTGGCCCCGGGAAGACCCGCCCAGGACTCCAGTGCCGCCTTGCCGATGTCGCGCGTCTTAGCCTCCCGGGCCGACGGTCTAGCCGCCGGCGAACACCGCCTCGATCAGTCGGGGGCCGCGCTCGGCGAGGCTGCGCTGGAGCGCCGTCGCCAATGCCTCGGCCGTCTCGACCCGCTCTCCTGGCACGCCGAAGCCCTTGGCGACGCTGGGCCAGTCGATCGGCGGCCGGCCGAGGTCGGTCAGGCTGGATGCCACCGGACCCGGCGCCGGCACGCCTGCGCGCTGGAGCTCGACCCTCAAGATCTCGTAGGACCGGTTGGAGCAGATGATGGTCGTGACGTCGAGGCCCTCGCGTGCCTGGGTCCAGAAGGCCTGGACCGCGTAGGCGCCGCTGCCGTCGGCCTGGAGGTTGATGATCTTTCGGTCGGGTGCTGCCAGGGCGGCGCCTGTGGCGAGCGCCGGCCCCTCGCCGATGGCGCCGCCGGTGAGCGCCAGCTGCGTGTGCGGGCGTGCGCGCCCTGCAACCACACCGTAGGGAAAGCTGCTGGTCACGGCCGTCGGCACGACGATGGCGCCTTCGGGCTGCAGCGCGGCCAGCACGGTGCCGGTCTTGACGGCGTCGAGCGGGCCGGTGGGGAGGGCCAGCGGGTCGACAGCGCCTCCCCGGTAGTCCTGACGCGCGTCCAGCGCGTCGGCGAGCGCCTCGAGTGCTGCCAGGGCGTCGCCGCTGCGATCGGCGAGCCACGCCACGTCGTCGCGGCCCTCGAGATAGCGGTTGGGATGGCCGGGCCAGCCGAAGAAGGAGACGGGCAGCTTGGCGCCGATGCCGACGACGGCCTTGTGGCGGTCGAGCTCGGCCTTCGCCGCCTCCGGCAGATAGGGCAGGCGCTGCAAGGGCGGCAGGCCCTGGCCGGCCTCGAGCCGGGCGAAGCCGACCTCGCTCAGAAGCGTGCAGCCCGTCTTCTGGGCGATCCGCCCCGCCAGCCGCAGGCCCTCGCCGAAGAGTGCCCGCCCGCCGAGGAAGAGCGCTGCCGGCCGGTTGTCGCGGAGCAGCGCCGCGGCCCGCTCGACCTGGCTCTTCTCGACCGGGGGCAGGAGTGGCAAGGCCAGGCGCCACGATCGCGGCCTCGCTCGCCGCCATCTGCAGGTCGTGCGGGAAGATCAGCGTGGCCACACCACCCCCGCCGCCCATCGCCCCGGCAATGGCCTCGGCCATGAGGCGCCCGACCTCCTCGGGGTCGATGATCCGGCCGGTCCAGCGTGAGAAGGTGCCCGCAAGCCCGTCGATGTCCATGGCGAGCGGCGCGTCGGCGCTCATGTGCCAGGTCGCGTGCTCGCCGACGAGGTTGACGACCGGGCTGTTGGCGCGTCGGGCGTTGTGCAGGTTGCTCGTGCCGTTCGCGAGCCCGGGGCCGAGGTGAACGAGGGTGAGGGCAGGCTTGCCGGCGATCCGCGCATAGCCGTCGGCGGCACCCGTGCAGACGTTCTCGTGCAACGCCAGCACCGCGCGCATCGCGGGCCTGGTCTCGAGGGCCTGCACGAGGGGGATCTCCGTCGTGCCCGGATTGGCGAAGCAAAGCTCGAGGCCGCTCGCCAGTGCCGTGTCGATCGCGCGTTCCGCAGCCGTCGCCACCCATCATCTCCCGCTGTTGGCGCAGGGTCCATAGCACAGCGGGGGCATGCCACCAGCGATGCCGGTCCGGCCCCGGGAAAAAGCCGCCGGGCCCCGAGGGGCCCGGCGCAGCTAACTCACAAGTCAGGGAGGCAAGGCCACTGGATAGACCCCCGTTGCGCGGGCGGCAGTGACCAGCGTCACACCGAACTCCCCTTGGGCAATCTCCATCGCGATGGCCGGCACAGAGGGTGCGACAACTTGACCAAGGGCGCTGCCCCCGATCGGGGTTGAACTGAGCGTTGGCCGCCACAGTTTGTGTGGAGCGACGTGAACCGTCGCGCAAGTTTCCCCCGCAGCTCGGCGCTCCGACCTCTGGTCGGGGCGCTCTTTGTTTTCCGGGGGCGGTTGTTCGGCTTCGAGGCGCCAAGCTAGCCCGGATAGCAGCCTGCGGTGCGGGCGCGAAGGCGCACAAGCGCCAGAACCATGTCGATGGTGGGCGTGGGCACCCCGACGATGCCGCCAAGCTCCTGGATCGCGGTCACCAGCGCGTCGATCTCCATCGGCCGCCCGCGCTCGAGATCCTGGAGCATCGAGGTCTTGTGCGCGCCGATGGCGCCGGCACCGTCGATCCGCTTGTCGACGTCGACCCCGAAGCGCACGCCCAGCCGCTGGCCGATCTCCTGCGCCTCGACCATCATCGCGCGCACGACCGCCCGCGTGCCCGGATCGCCGGCGATCGTCTCGAGCGTCGCACCCGTGAGCGCGCTGATCGGGTTGAAGCTGAGATTGCCCCAGAGCTTGACCCAGATCTCGTCGCGGATACGGGGCCGCACGGGTGCCTTGAGCCCGGCCGCGATGAGAAGGTCGGCCAGCTTCTGCACCCTGGCCGATCGCTCGCCCGAGGGCTCGCCCAGGCTGAAGCGGTCGCCCTCCACGAGCTGGATGACGCCCGGCTCCGGCACCTCCGCGGCCGGATAGACCACGCAGCCGATCGCACGCTCGGGGCCAAGGCCGTCCCACTGGGCACCGCCCGGATCGACGCTCTCGATGCGCCGGCCCTCGAACGGACCCGCGAGCTTGTAGAAGTACCACCAGGGCACGCCGTTGGTGGCCATGACGACCGCGGTGTCGGGGCCCAAGAGCGGTTGCATGGCCGGCACCGCGGCGGGCACGGAATGCGCCTTGAGCGCCACGATCACATAGTCCTGCGGCCCCAGCTCCGCGGCATCGCTGGTGGCTCGGGGATGCGTGACGATCGAGCCCTCGGGCGTCTTGAGCTCGAGCCCGCGCTCGCGCATCGCTGCAAGGTGCGGCCCACGGGCGATGAGGCTCACCTCCGCCCCTGCCGCCGCGAGACGGGCGCCCAGGAGGCCCCCGATGGCGCCGGCCCCGTAGATGCAGACCTTCATTCAGCCGAGCCCCAGCTTCTGGGCGAGGCCGATGCGCTGCAGCTTGCCGGTGGCTCCCTTGGGGATCTCGGGAAGGATGACGACCTTGCGCGGAACCTTGAAGTCGGCGAGGCGGGTGGCCGCGAAGTCGCGGATCTCGCGCTCGCTCGCCGTCTGGCCCTCGCGCAGGACCACGGCTGCCGCCACCTCCTCGCCCAGCTTGTCGTGGGGCATGGCAAAGGTCACGACCTGCTGGATCGCCGGATGGTCCATCAGGATGTCGTCGACCTCGAGCGGCGAGATCTTCTCGCCGCCGCGGTTGATGAGCTCCTTGATGCGGCCGGTGAGGCGCAGATAGCCGGCCTCGTCGATCCGGCCCTGGTCGCCGGTACGGAACCAGCGCAGGCCGTCGGCCGTGAAGAAGCCCTTGGCGTTGGCCTCGGGATTGGCCTCGTAGCCCTTGGTGACATTCGGCCCGGAGATGACGACCTCGCCCTCGACCTCGGGGCCCAGCAGGTGATCCTCCTGGTCCGCCACGCGCACCAGCGGCCCCGCCGCGATGCCGACCGAGCCGGGCTTCCTCGGCGCCGGCGGCAGGGGGTTGCTCGCCATCTGGTGGGTCGCCTCGGTCATGCCGTAGCTCTCGATGACCGGGCAGCGGAAGGTCGTCTCGAGCGCCTGCATGACCTGCGGCGGCAGCGAGGAGGAGCTCGAGCGGATGAAGCGCAGACGCGCCGCCTCGACGCTGGCCTGGTTGCGGTCGGCGCGTGCCAGGATCGCCTGATGCATGGTCGGCACGGCCGTGTACCAGGTGGGCTTCACCGCATCGAGCCAGGCGAAGAAGCGGAGCGCGTTGAAGCCGGGCGTGCAGCAGACCGAGGCGCCGGCCGCGAGCGAGGAGAGCACCGCCGCGATGAGGCCGTGGATATGGAAGAGCGGCATGATGTTGAGGCAGCGATCCTCCGGCGTCAGCGCCAGCGTCGACCCGATGTGGCGCGCGGAGGCCACGAGGTTCGCCTGGCTCAGCGGCACGATCTTGGGCCGGGACGTGGTGCCCGAGGTGTGGAGGACCAGCGCCACGTCGTCCGGCTGCGCCAGCCCCGGCGCTCGTGCCGTTCCGCCGCCCGCATCCTCGGGCTCGAGCGTGAAGCTGCCCGCCGGATCGGTGGGCGCGAAGCGCAGGCGCAGGACCGAGGCGCCGTGACGGCGGGCGGCCTCGACGGATGGGCCGTCCTCGTTCTCACCGACGATGAGCGCCTTGGCCCGGAGATCGCCCAGATAGAAATCGAGCTCCTCGGAGCGGTAGGCGGCGTTGAGGGGGGCCGTCGTGGCGCCGCAGGCGACGCTGATGAAGGCCGAGGCCATCTCGGGGCCGTTCGGCAGGACGATGGCCACGCGGTCGTCGCGGCCGATGCCCAGGCTGTTGAGCCTCGCGATCGTCGCGTCGATGTGGGCGCGCAGCCCGGCGAAGCTCAGCGCCGGCCTGTCCGGTGCCAGGAGCGCCGGATCCGCATCCGCGCCGCGTGCGAGGAGGTCACGGATGGTGGTGGCGTCGCTGGCTGCCATGGGCGGCATTCCTTCGTCGGGACGAGATCGGCTGTTGCGGGGCATCAAGCCCAATCCCGCCGGCTGCGCAAGCCGCCCGCGCCCCCAGGCATCGCCCGACGCCGGCCGGGCCCGGTTTTCTGTCAGGCGCGGGAGCGCGAAGCGAGGAGCCGTGGCCGGGCTCGCGAGGGTGGGCTTCTTCCGTCATCCCACGGCGCCGACTTGGGAATCGGGTGACGCGGTGGGATGGGAAGGAGTCGCGTAGTCCCCGTCACCTGACCCGCCGGTCACGCCGTCGGGTGACAAGAATGCGGGGGCGGCGCGCACATACCTCTCCTGTCGCCCCCCGACGTGATCGGGGAGCCAACGGCTCGACGCCGGCGGCTTTTCCGTGTCATCCTCGGGCGCTTGACCCGAGGATCCATGCGCACGCTCGCGACAGCGCGCCAGGACGGGGCATGGACCCTCGTGTCGGGGCACGAGGGTGACAAGAATAGAGCGTGAACATGCACCTTTCCTGTCATCCTCCGGCGTGACCGGAGGATCAGGTGACACGGCGCTATGGGACAGGAGTCGCCTGCTCCCCGCCACCTGACCGCCCGATTAAATCGGGCGGTGACATGAATGCGGGGTTGGCGCGCACATACCTCTATTGTCGCCCCCTGGCTTGACCGGGGGGCCAACTGTCGGAGGCTGGCCACGCTATTGTCGCGTCACGACCGCCAGTTGATCCCCCGCTCAAGGCGGGGGATGACCCGTGGGGGGTGCGTGGGCTAGCTCCTCTGTCACTATCCTTTGCTGATCTTCTCTTCTTTCGCTCTCCTTTTTTGCTCTTCCGCCGCCTCGGCCTCGCTCTCTCCCAGCGCGGCGTGGCGGCTCTCGGCGTAGCGCAGGACCCAGTCGGCCACGTCCGGGTTGCTCCGGGCGAAGGCGAGGAGGTCCGAGACAAGCTCGGCGGCGACGGGATTTTTCGGCGCCTGGATGGAAGGCTCCGAACGGGGGCGTCGTCGACCGGCGCCGCGCCGATCTCGTCCCCGGCATGCAGCTCGGGATGGCGATCGCTCGTGCGCGTCACGAGGCGGCGCAGGCGGTTTTCGGGATGCCGCCCGCGGTTGCCCTCGTAGGCAAGGAACAAAAGAGCTTTGGTGTCGCCCATGTCGGCGAGGTGCTGGAGGCTGGCGAACGCCGTCCTGATCAGGATCTCTTCGCGCTCGTCCTCGGGCAGCTCGGCCTCGTGCCGGTAGTAGGCGACGTGCTCTCTGGAACTTCTCGTCCTCGAGGAGCGACAAAATCTCGGCCTCGTCCGTGCCCTCGTGCCTGGCGACCTCGGCGGGCGTCATGCCGCCGGCGAGTCGCCGCGCCAGCCGCACGGTGCGGGCCGCGGGCATCGAGGCGGGGGAACGCGAGGGGTAGACGGAAGGCATGACGGAATGGATATCGGGATATAAACCTACTGTCAAGCGATCTATGAGATTTATGGGACATAAATCGGAGAGGTGGCACCCGCAGCGCTCGAGCATCCCGAGAGCCTTTCGACGGTCAGGGCTCCGCACGCAGCCTTGACGCGAGCGGCCAGCGTGCTGTGGGTGGACCTTCCTTGTCGTTCGGATCGGAGGGGGCATGACGGCGCATGGCGACCAGCAGATCTACGCCGCTGCCGCCGACCGCCACGGCTTTGGGCGCTACAGCGTCGTTCTCCATGCGCCGGCGGATCTCGCCGCCGCGCTGCAGCGCTTCAGGCACGAGATCGGCATGGCCCACGTCGGCACGGAGCCGCATGTGAGCCTGGTCTCGGGCCTTCATGACCTCGTCGATCTCGATGCTCTCATCCGGGCCCTCAGGCTGGCAGCAGCCCGGCACGCGCCCGCCTCCGTCACCTTCGAGACTCCGGCGCTGCACATCAATCCGGATGGCGCGGCGGCGTTTCGGGTGGTGGTGACGCCGGAGCTTGCGGCCCTGCGAGGCGCGGTCGTCGAAGCCGCGCAAGGGCTCGTTCGGGGCGCACCGCCGCCCGGCGCAGGCTGGTGGGCCCATCTCACGCTCTACCAGGGTGCGGATCCGGCGCAGACGGAACGGGCCCGCAGGCTCGGCCCGGCCCTGGACCTCGGCCCGGGCTTCACGGCGGCAAGCGTCGATCTGGTCGGTCGGCTGGGAAGCCCGCCCGGCGGGACCCGAGCCATCATCGATGCGGCCCCCTTGCAGGGGTAAGCCATCAAGCTACGCGCCAGCGTCGTAGCCGATCCGGGTCGCCGTGGTCCGGGGGACCCCGCGCGTCGCAAAGCCCCGAGCCGGGGTGGGCTCAGGCGGCTGCGGGACTCTGGCTCTTGGCCCAGCTCTCGAGCGCTCGAACGAGCTCCACATCGCTGGGATCGGGCAGCTCGACCAGGAGACGGACCAGCTGGTCGCCGACCGCGCCCGTCTTGCCGTCGCGGATGCCTTTGCCTTTGAGGCGGAGGGTCCGTCCGGAGCTCGAGCCCTTGGGGATCGAGAGGCTGACCTCGCCGTCGATGGTGGGCACCCGCACCTTGCCGCCCAGCACCGCGGTGGCCAGCGGGACCGGCTGGTCCATCTGGATATCCGCACCTTTCCGGCTGAACCGCGCGTGCGGCAGGACGGTGACCTCGACCAGCGCATCGCCGGCGCCGCCGGGCCCGCGCTGGCCCTTGCCGCGCAGCCGGAGCACGGCGCCGCTCTCGATGCCGGGCGGGATGGTGACGTCGATGGTGGAGCCGCTCGGCAGGCTGACACGCTTGCTGCCGCCCCGCGCCGCATCGAGGAAGTCGAGCGACAGGGCTAGGCGCACGTCCGCACCCGCGGCCGAGCTCGCGCCTCCGGGCCTTGCGCCGCGCTTGCCGCCCATGTTGAAGAGATCGTTCAGAATGTCGTCGAAGCCGAAGGTGGCACCCCCACGGCCCGTGGAAAAGCCCTGCTCGAAGCGGGCCCCGCCCTGCGGCCGGCCGCGCGCCTGCTGCCAATGGGCGCCGGGATCAAAGCCCCGCTCGCGGCCCTGCTCGTCCAGCTCACCCCGGTCGTAGCGGGCGCGCTTGTCCTTGTCGCCCAGCACGTCGTAGGCGCCGGAGAGCTGCTTGAAGCGCTCTTCCGCCTTCTTGTCGCCCGGGTGGAGGTCCGGATGACAGCCCTTCGCGAGCTTGCGGTAGGCCTTGGTGATCTCGGCCTCGCTGGCGCTGCGCGTGACGCCCAGGATATCGTAAAGCGACTTGCTCATGCCTCGAT
Organism: uncultured Alphaproteobacteria bacterium; assembly: GCA_963735065.1. Taxonomy (GTDB): domain Bacteria; phylum Pseudomonadota; class Alphaproteobacteria; order Geminicoccales; family Geminicoccaceae; genus CAVTJL01. The sequence goes on from CAVTJL010000006.1 coordinate 174,798, forward strand.
CAGAATGATGGTGCGGGCACCATGGGCGCCCGCACCGATACCAGTCCCAGTGAGCCGAGCCCGAATGGGGCTCTGCGTCAAGCGGCCTTGGCCTCGAGCTTGGCCGGGCCGCCGGCGCCGATCGCGATGGTCCGCGGCTTCAGGGCCTCGGGCACCTCGCGCGCGAGCTCGATGCGCAGAATGCCGTGCTCGAGCCTGGCGCCCTTGACCTCCACATGCTCGGCCAGCGCGAAGCGGCGCTCGAAGCCGGCGCGGACGATGCCGCGGTGGAGATAGCGCGCTTCCTCGCCATTCTGGGCGGGCTTGCCGCGCACGAGCAGGGTGCCGTTCTCGACGGTGATCTCGAGCTGCTCCTCGACATAGCCCGGGACCGCGAGAGCGACCTCGTAGCTGTTCTCGCCCTGCCTGACGATGTCGTAGCTCGGGCCGGCGTCGCCGAAGCCGGCGCCGCTGACGAAGGCATTCATCAGGCGGTCGATGTCGTGGGCGGCACGATTGAAGGGAACGAGACGAAAGCTGGACATCCTATCCTCCGCATGAAGCGATAGAGACAACGGCGCTCCGTGGTGGACGCGCCTTCCGAAAACCCGTCGGAACCGCTGGAGTCTCCGACCATCCTGAGATGGGGATGGCGGCATGCCGTTCAAGCGGCGTGCGCCCCGCATGCTCTTCGTCTAGAGGTGGCCGCAACAGGGCTGGCCATCGGAGATCCGACCCCATGGGAATTCTGCTCGGCACCGTCGCCGATGACTTCACCGGCGCCACCGATCTCTGCAACACCCTGGTGCGACAGGGCATGCGCACGGTCCAGCTGATCGACGTGCCGCCCGCCGATCTGCCGGTTCCGGATGCCGATGCGGTGACCGTGGCGCTGAAGTCGCGCACCTGCCCGCCGGAGGAGGCGATCCGGCAGTCGCTGGCCGCCCTGGCGTGGCTGCGCCAGGCCGGCGCCCGGCAGATCATCTTCAAATACTGCTCGACCTTCGACAGCACGGACGAGGGCAATATCGGGCCGGTGGCCGACGCGCTGCTCGAGGCGCTGGGGGGCGATCTCACCATCGCCTGCCCGGCATTCCCCGAGGCCAAGCGGACGATCTACAAGGGTCATCTCTTCGTGGGCGACGTGCTGCTCTCGGACAGCCACATGCGCCACCATCCGCTGACGCCGATGACCGATGCGAGCCTCGTGCGCGTGCTGGCACGACAGACGCCGCACAAGGTGGGGCTCGTGGCCTACGAGACGGTGCGGCAGGGGCCGGAGGCGATCCTCGAGCGCTTCGCGGCACTGCGAGGCGAGGGCGTGCGCCACGTCGTCACCGATGCCATCGACGAGGAGCATCTTTTTCACCTGGGTGCCGCGGTTGCCGACCTGCCGCTCATCACCGGCGGGTCGGGGATCGCCATGGGGCTGCCCGAGAACTTTCGCCGCCGCGGGCTGCTGTCCAAGACGCAGGAGGCGGCCTCGCTGCCCGCGGTCGAGGGCCTGGAGGCGGTGCTGGCGGGGTCCTGCTCGGTGGCGACGCTGGGGCAGATCGAGCAGATGGCAAAGGAGCGGCCGGCGCTCAAGCTCGAGCCCGGGAAGCTTGGCGAGCCGGCGGCCGTCGAGGGAGCGCTCGCCTGGGCCAAGGAGCAGCTCGGGAAGGGGCCCGTGCTGATCTACGCGAGCGCGCCGCCCGAGGAGGTGAAGGCCGCGCAGGAGAAGCTGGGGCGCGAGCGGGCGGGCCAGGTCGTCGAGGAGGCCATGGCGGCGATCGCCAAGGGGCTTGCCGCGGCCGGCGTGCGCCGCCTCGTCGTTGCCGGCGGCGAGACGTCGGGTGCCGTGGTGCAGGCGCTGGGCGTGAAGGGGCTTCAGATCGGCGCCCAGATCGACCCGGGCGTGCCGGCGACGGTGAGCATCGGCCCTGAGCCTTTCGCTCTCGCGCTGAAGTCGGGCAATTTCGGGGCGCCCGATTTCTTCATGAAGGCGCTGAAGGTGATGCCATGAGCGAGGAGAGCCGGGTCCGCGAGCAGATCTGCCGCATCGGCCGCTCGATCTTCGAGCGCGGCCTCACCTTCGGCAGCTCGGGCAACATCAGCGCGCGGCTCGAGGATGGCTGGCTGATGACGCCCACCAACGTCGCGATGGGCGACCTCGACCCGGCGCGCCTCAGCAAGCTCGACCGCGAGGGGCGCCATGTCGGCGGCGACAAGCCGACCAAGGAGACGTTTCTTCACCTCGGCATGTATCGGCAGCGCCAGACCGCGGCGGCGGTGGTGCATCTTCACTCGACCCACTCGGTTGCCGTCAGCGTGCTCGAGGATGTCGATCCGGCCGACGTGATCCCGCCGATCACCGCCTATTATGTGATGCGTGTCGGCCGGCTGCCGCTGGTTCCGTACTATCGGCCGGGCGATCCGGCGCTGGGCCCGGCCGTCGAGGCGCTGGCCGACCGGCATCATGCCGTGCTGCTGGCGAACCATGGGCCCGTGGTGGCGGGCACCTCGCTCGAGGCCGCGGCCTACGCCACCGAGGAGCTCGAGGAGACGGCCAAGCTCTATCTGCTCCTCCAGGGGCGCAGGATACGCACCCTGACGCCGGAGCAGGTGGCCGACGTCAGGAAGGCGTTCCCGCCCGGCTGACCGTCGGAGCACGACCACCAGCTCATTGCCGGCGGATCGGTCCGCGGCCTATCATGTTGAGCCGCGCCAATGCGGTCTGGCTGGAGAATGGCTGTGGCGAAGGGTCAAAAGCGGAGCAATCGCGAGGCCAAGAAGCCGAAGGCGGACAAGAAGAAGCTCGCCGCCGGGGCGTCCACGGTCGCGAGCACCATGGCGAAGGCCAAGCCGGGCGACCAGCCGACCAAGAAGTAGAGCAGGGACACCCGCCGAGCCGGTCGGTCCCGGCAAGCGGGCGCGCCTCCTTTCCCGGCCGTCTCTTCATCGACGATCCCGTCGCTGATCGAGCGCCGAAGGCCGCGGCATGTTGACCCGGGCGGGTCGGCCGCGCCGCCTCCGCCTGTCCGGCAGCCTGCGATCAGCAGGGGCGCCGGGCCAGCACTGCGAGATCACGCGCCTTCGCCGCGGGAATGGCGCGTGGGCGCAGGGCCCGGAGCCGAGGGCAGGACACAGCAGAGGCGGGATCCGTGCGCGGCCGCGGAACGTTTTGCGCCGTTCTGCGTCCGTCCCGGCATGACAAGATGCGTCGGCAGCTGGGGGCCGAGGTGCCCGGAACGGATCGTCGCCTCTCGCGTTGCGCGAAGGCGCGGAACTGCCCGGTGGGTCGCGATGACCGTTGCTCGCCGGAGGTCTCGTGCTCGAGCGTGTCGGTAAGGTCAGCTTATGGTTGAAGGTGTGATGGCACGCACAGCCGCCTCGTCGCAGGTGAGGCAAGCTGCCCGAGCCAATGTCGGAGAAGGAGAGGATTCGCCATGCAGGTATACGCGCGGAGCCGCGAGGCCCGCGATCTCGCCAGGCCGCCCTTGGGAGATCGAGCCCGGCCCGTGGGCCCGGTCCGGATCGTGGCTCCCGGCGTCTGCTACATCCTGGTCGACCGGAAGAAGATCGCCCAGGTTCTGGCGGCCCACCCGGACGCGACCGTCACGCCGCTGATCAGGCCGGTTGTCCAGGGGTGAGCCTGGGGCATCCTTGCCTGCGGGACGCGAGCACCCCCTTCGGTGGGTGCAAGGCCCACCGCGTCGTTCCTCCCGCTTCCTCTATTCCCCAGCACCCGGCGACGCTGTTCGTGGGCGAGGCCCGATGCTAACGAGGATGCCTTAGCCGCCGCGTCGGGGCATGGGGAATGTTCGAGAAGATACTGATCGCCAATCGCGGCGAGATCGCCTGCCGGGTCATCAGGACCTGCCGCCGGTTGGGAATACGGACCGTGGCGGTCTGCTCGGAAGCCGATGCCGACGCGCTGCATGTCCGGATGGCGGACGAGGCCGTGGCGATCGGCCCTTCGCCGGCGGCCGAGAGCTATCTGGTGGCCGAGCGGATCGTGCAGGCCTGCAAGAAGACCGGCGCCCAGGCGGTGCATCCGGGCTACGGGTTCCTTTCCGAGCGGGCAGGCTTCGCGCAAGCGCTCGAGGAGGCCGGCATCGTCTTCATCGGCCCGCCCGTGCCGGCGATCGAGGCCATGGGCGACAAGATCGAGAGCAAGCGGCTGGCGCGGAAGGCCGGGGTGAGCACGGTGCCGGGCTCGCTCGAGGCGATCGCCGATCCGGCGGCCGCGCTGCGCATTGCCCGCGAGATCGGCTTTCCGGTGATGATCAAGGCCTCGGCCGGCGGTGGCGGCAAGGGCATGCGCATCGCGTTCGGCGAGGACGAGCTGGCCGAGGGGATCGAGCGGGCCCGCTCGGAAGCGCGCGCCTCGTTCGGCGACGATCGCGTCTTCCTCGAGAAGTTCGTGGAGGAGCCGCGCCACATCGAGATCCAGGTCCTGGGCGACCGGCACGGCAATCTGCTCTATCTGAACGAGCGCGAGTGCTCGATCCAGCGACGTCACCAGAAGATCATCGAGGAGGCGCCGTCGCCCTTTCTGGACGCCGCGACGCGCCGGGCGATGGGCGAGCAGGCCGTGGCGCTGGCCCGCGCGGTCGACTACCACTCGGCCGGCACGGTCGAGTTCATCGTCGACAAGCACCGCAACTTCTACTTCCTCGAGATGAACACCCGCCTGCAGGTCGAGCATCCGGTCACGGAGCTGGTGACCGGTCTCGATCTCGTGGAGCTCATGATCAGGGTCGCGGCGGGCGAGCATCTGGGGCTTCGCCAGGAGGATGTGCGGCTCGACGGCTGGGCCATCGAATCCCGCGTCTACGCCGAGGACCCGAGGCGCGGCTTTCTGCCCTCGACGGGCCGCCTCGTGCGCTACGCCGAGCCCGAGGGGCCGGGCGTGCGGGTGGACTCCGGCGTCGTCGAGGGCGGTGAGGTCTCGATCTTCTACGATCCGATGATCGCCAAGCTCTGTGCCTGGGGGCCGGACCGCGGCACGGCCATCGCACGCTCCCGGGCCGCGCTCGAACTCGTTCGTGGTTCGCGGGCCCGGGAACAATGTCGATTTCCTGGGGGCGGTGCTGGCGAGCCCACGTTTCGCCGAGGGCCGTCTCTCCACCGCCTTCATCGCCGAGGAGTATGGCGACCGCTTCGAGGGCCATGAGCTGCCGCGCGAGCGGCTCGAGGAGCTTGCTGCCGTCGTCGTCGCCATGCGGGTGCGCGAGGCGGCGCGGGCGGCAGCGGTCGACGGCCAGCTTCGCTCCTGGTGCCCGCCGGCGGAGCGGGCCTGGTCGGTGAGCTTCGGCGAGGTCGCCGTTGCGGTGATGGTGCAGGGTCCGGCGATCGAAGGAGAGCTCGAGGTCGCCGTCGACGATCGCAGCTTGCCGGTGCGTCTCGACTGGCGACCGGGCCTGCTGCTCGTCAGGGCGCAGGTCGGGGAGGAGACCCTGACGCTGCAGGCGGATCCCGTGAGCGAGGGGTACGAGATCCGCCATGGCGGCGCCCGGCTGCGGACCCTGGTGCAGACGAGGCGCGCGGCCGACTATGCCTCGCGCATGCCCAAGAAGGTGCCTCCCGACACGTCGAGCCTGGTGCGCTCGCCGATGCCCGGCCTGATCGTGAGCGTGGCGGTGATCGAGGGGGAGGAGGTCAAGCTGGGGCAGGATCTCTGCATCCTCGAGGCGATGAAGATGGAGAACGTGCTGAGGGCCGAGCGCGACGGCCGCATCGCCGAGGTCAAGGTCAAGGCGCGGGACGCCGTGGCCGCCGATCAGGTGCTGATGACCTTCGGCTGAAGCCGGCTCGAGGAGAGGGTATGCCGACCGTCGCCACCTGGAACGTCAACTCCATCAACGCGCGCCTGCCCAACCTGCTGGCCTGGCTGGGCGAGGCGTCGCCCGACATCGTTCTGCTTCAGGAGACCAAGTGCGTCGACGAGGCGTTCCCGCGCCTCGAGATCATGGCGGCCGGCTATCAGGCGGAGGTGCACGGGCAGAAGAGCTACAACGGCGTCGCCATTCTCGCCAAGGAGCCGATCGAGGATGTGCGCCGCGGGCTGCCGGGCGAACGACGAGGACGCGCAGGCGCGCTATCTCGAGGCCACGGTGGGCGGTCTCAGGGTGGCGTCGATCTACCTGCCGAACGGCAATCCCGTCGGCACGGAGAAATTTCCCTACAAGCTCGCCTGGATGGAGCGGCTGCGGGCCCATGCCCGAAGCCTGCTCGAGACCGAGACGGCCCTCGTCCTTGGCGGCGACTACAATGTCATCCCGGAGCCGGTGGACTGTCGGGATCCGGCCGCCTGGACGGGCGATGCGCTGTTCCAGCCGGAGACGCGCCGCGCGTTCCGGTCGCTCTTGAACCTGGGTCTGCACGAGGCCTTCCGGGTGAGGCATCCGGGCGAGACGGGCGCCTACACCTTCTGGGACTATCAGGGCGGCGCCTGGCAGGCGGACAACGGCATCCGTATCGACCACCTTTTGCTGTCGCCGCAGGCCGTCGACAGGCTCATGGACTGCCGCATCGACAAGACGCCCCGCGGGCAGCCGAAGGCCTCGGACCACACGCCTGTCCTCGTGGAGCTGGAGGGATGAGCGGACGCCTGTCCGGAGCCTGCCTGTGCGGTGCCATCGCCTATGAGCTCGAGGGGGCGCCCATCGATGCGGGCTTTTGCCATTGCCGCCTCTGCCAGCGCTCGTCGGGCGCGCCGGTGGTGGCATGGGGCACCTGGCCGGCGGATCGGCTCCGGATTCTGCGCGGCGCGCCGCGTGTCTTTCGCTCGTCGGCAAAAGGTGAGCGGAAGTTCTGCGAGGCCTGCGGGACCCAGCTCCTGTTCGTTCACCAGGATGCCCCGTCGCTGGTCGACGTGACCCTGGCCTCGCTCGATGAGCCCGAGCGGGTCGTGCCGAACTATCACATCTGGCGGATGAGCCGGATCTCCTGGCTCGAGACCGCCGATATGCTGCCGCGCCACGACGACGATGGCCCAGACCGAGAGACGATGCTGAGATCCTGAAGGATCTTCCACCTTCGCGTCTCGTCGCCCGCCGCCGGTTCGTCTAACGTGCCGGCGCGCGACAAGGAAGTCGCGCGAGAGCTGGGAGGAGACCGGTGGCAAAATTAGCAGTGGGCGCGATGGCGCTCATTCTGGCCTTCGCTTGCGGCGCGCAGGCGGCGACACTTGACGACATCAAGTCCACGAAGACGATCCGCATCGGCTACCGCGCCGACGCGCTGCCGTTCTCCTTCAAGGACAGCCTGGACGAGCCGTCCGGCTACTCGGTGAACCTGTGCCGCGAGGTGGCGAAGGGCATCAAGGACCAGCTGGGGCTCGACCAGATCAAGGTCGACTATGTCGAGGTCAACGCCAGCAACCGCTTCGACGCCGTCGCCGAGCACAAGGTCGACCTTCTCTGTGAGGCGACGACCATGACGCTCGGGCGCATGGAGAAGGTGGGCTTCTCGCTGCAGACCTTCATCACCGGAGCAACGCTTCTCTACCGCGCCAACGGCCCCTCGACCTTCAAGGAGCTCGACGGCAAGAAGGTCGGCGTGCTCGCCGGCACGACGACGGAGGTCGAGCTCGAGGCGGAGCTGAAGCGCTCCGGCATCACGGCCGAGGTCATCAAGGTGTCCAGCCACCAGGAAGGGGTCGGGAAGCTCGAGGCCAACGAGATCTCGGCCTACTTCGCCGACCGGGCGATTCTCGTCTACCTCTATCTCAACAGCAAGCACCAGGACGAGCTGAAGCTCGCGACCGTCACGCTGAGCCTCGAGCCCTATGCGCTGGCGCTGCCCAAGGGTGACGATGCGTTCCGTCTCGCGGTCGACAAGGCGCTCGCCCGCTTCTACCGGGCAGGCGGCGGCGAGGACCTCTTCAAGGCGTCCTTCCCGGGCGCCAAGATCACGGATGTGATGCAGGCCCTCTATCTGCTCAACGCGATCCCCGAGTAGGGACGTCGGGGGCGGCATCCAGCCAGCCGGCGACGATGTCGTTCTCGAGCGCTCGCGCCCGCAGCACCCAGGGTGTCGTAGTCTCGGCGGCTGTCGGTCGGGTGGGAACGGCCAGCATGATGGCGAAAGCGCGCGGCGGCCGTGCCGGCTCGAGCAGATAGCCGGCGAGCGCGCTCGCGCCATCGAGCGTGCCGGTCTTGGCCCAGACGTCGAGCACCTGCGCAGGCCCGTCGAGGCGGCGCTCGAGCGTGCCCTCGAAGCCGCCTGTCGGCAGGAGGGCCGGCAGGGCCGGCACCTCGGCGCTGCCGGCAAATCCGTGGACCAGCAGAGCCACGAGCTGCCGGGGGGTGATCTGGGCCGATGCCGCGAGCCCCGAATGGTTCGGCAGCACCGGCGGCGGCGAGCGGAGCGTCGGTATCTCGCTTTGCAGATGGCGCAGGACCGTGGCGGCCGATTCCGCAAGACCGAGGCTGTGGCCGGCGAGCCGGCGGCTCGTTGCGAGGCCGATGAGCTCGGCCATCTGGTTGTTGCTGTAGCGAAGCGTGGCGGCGACGAGGTCCACGAGCCGCCGGCTTTCGTGGCTGGCGACGGGACGAGGGGTGCCCGCCGGCACGCCGCGAACGGGCTCGGGCAGCACCACGCCCAGGCGGGCGGCGAGCGCTCCGAAAAGGGCGCCCGCCTCGAGGCCGGCATCGCGCACCGGCAGGTCGACCGAGCCCGAGGCGCGGCGACCGCGGCTCAGAAGCCAGATCGGGTCGCCCGTCTTGTCGGTTCGCGAGGCGACCAGGGTTCCACGCGGCAGCGCGCCGGGCGACGCGGCGACGATCTCCGCCTCCGCCAACGGTGGGATGGTCCAGGCCTCGATCGCCTTGTTGTCGGGGCTTTTCCGCCAGCGAAGCTTCACGCGATCGAAGCCCACGCCCAACGCGCCGATGCCGGCATTGTAGGGATCGTCGATCGGGAACTCGGCGGCGTTGACCGAGGCGAGGCGCGGCAGCGCGCTGTCGTCGACGATGAGCCGACCGGTGATGCGACGGACGCCCGCCTCGGCGAGCCTGCCGGCCAGCCCGAGAAGGTCGGTGACCTGGAGGTCGGGATCGCCGCCGCCACGCAGCACGACGTCGCCTTCCAGCACGCCGGCATGGACCGGGCCCGTCACGAGAAGCTCGGTCGAGAAGCGATGGTCCGGCCCCAGCACCTCGAGCGCCGCCTCGGCCATCAGGAGCTTGGCGGTCGATGCGGGGGGCAGCGGCTCGTCGGGCGATCGGGAGGCCAGCACGACACCGGAGCGGGCGTCGACCAGCAGGATGCCGATCCGTGCGCCAGCAAGATGATGCTGCGCGATCAGGGCATCGAGATCGGCAAGCGGCGATGCCCGAGACGATGACGAGGCCGCCTCGGCGCGTGCTCCGCCGGCGAGAGCGAGGAAGCCCAGGATGATGGCAATTGCCAGCCGATCGACCAAGCCAGAGCGCTCCCCGCGAGGCGCCGCGACGACCGGCGCCGATGCCGAGAGATAGCGGAGCCGAGGCGCCAGGCCCAGCGGCTGGAGGCTCTCCTGACGATCCAGCCGATGGCGAGGCGCTTGTCGCGTCCCGCTCGGGGCCGGTATGGTCGCGCGCGGTCGCTTGGTGACCGGACGCGGGGGATCATGCTCCAATCAACGAGGCGTCGTCTTGCTCTGTGGCTGTTGCTCGGGACCCTGCCGGTGGTCCTCGGCGCCTGCGGCATGCTTGGTCCCGGCGACACCTCCCGGCCGGCCATTGATCCGCGCTTTCTCGCGTCCATAACTGCGTACTACAATACGCATGCCGCCGAGCCCGGCTGCCCTGCGCCGCAGATCCTGGCGTTCAGCGCGCTGTCCTTGATGAACTCCTTCACGCAGACCAACACGGTCCGGCTGCGGGGGACCTACACGTTCATCCAGTTCGCCGCCGACGGCACCACGGACTGCCAGGGCGCGGGCGACCGCTACTTCACGCTCTTCAGGTCCACGAAAGGACCGAAGGTGGTCTCGATGACGGGACCCACGCGTCCGAGCTAGCGGACCCTTCGCCCGGCGAAGCCCGATCACCTCGGCCAAGAGCACAAGAGCGCGCCACATCCTTCCTCGCTCAAGCACGCCTCGGCGCAGCCGGCCCGGCGCGACGGCCGGGCAAGCAGCCTTTGGGCGAGGGGGCGAAGTGCGCTAGTCTCATGGGAACATCTGGTGGCCCGCAGCCGTCCACCGGATGGCCGAGCCTCGGCACGAGTTGTCTGCGGCTACCAATAACACTAGGGAGCTATCACGCATGTCGTCTCGCAACTGGATCTGGATCGCCGTCGTCGTCGTCGTCATCATCGTCATCGGCTACGGCCTCGGCTGGTTCGGCAGCAAGGCCCCGGCACCGACCGAGGCGCCAGCCACAGCGCCGTCGACCTCGGCACCGGCCACGACCGCTCCCTCGAACTGATGAGCTGAGGCGGGCACCTCCTCCCTCCCTTGGGGTCCTCCCTCGGGGCTGGATCTGGGGCCCGCCTGTCGGCTATGGGCGCGTGCGGGCGGTGGCGGAGCTCGGCAGGAGCCGCGACCGCCCGCCGGCGACGACAAGGAGCGAGGCGTCGGGGCCTGCGCTCGATCTCGCCCACGGAGCGCAGCATGGCCCAGATCGTGATCACCGAGTTCATGGACGAGGCGGCCGTCGCCGGCCTCGCCGCCGATTTCGACGTCCTCTACGAGCCGGACCTGGTGGACAGGCAGGCGCGGCTCCTCGAGGCGCTCGCCGATTGCCGCGGGCTGATCGTGCGCAACCGCACGCAGGTGCGCGGGCCGCTTCTCGAGGCGGCGCCGCGGCTCGAGGCGGTGGGCCGGCTGGGCGTCGGGCTCGACAATATCGACGTCGCGGCCTGCCGGGCGCGCGGCATCGAGGTGTTCCCGGCGAGTGGCGCCAACGATCTGTCGGTGGCGGAATATGTCATCACGGCGGCCATGATGCTGCTGCGCGGCGCCTGGCTCGCCACGCCCGAGATGCTGGCCGGCGGCTGGCCGCGCAACCGGCTGATGGGCCGCGAGCTCGCCGGCAGGACGATGGGGCTCGTGGGCTTCGGCAGCATCGCCCGGAACGTGGCGTCGCGGGCGGCCGGGCTCGGCATGCGCGTCGCGGCCTATGATCCCTACGTGCCTGCCGACGACGCGGCCTGGGGCCAGGTGGAGCGCCTGGAGCTCGAGCCGCTCTTGATGGCCTCGGACGTGGTGAGCCTGCATGTGCCGCTCACGAGCCAGACGCATCACCTGATCGATGCGCGCGCGCTGGCGGCGATGCGCGACGACGCCGTCCTCATCAATGCCGCGCGCGGCGGCGTGGTCGACGAGGCGGCTCTTGCCGATGCGCTGCGCGAGGGCAGGCTGGGCGGCGCAGCGCTCGACGTCTTCGAGACGGAGCCGCTGACGGCCGAGGCGGCCAAGCCCTTCGCCGGGCTCGCGAACATCGTGCTGACGCCGCACATCGCCGGCGTCACGCTCGAGAGCAATGTGCGCGTGTCGAGCCTCATTGCCGAGAAGGTGCGCGAGGCGCTGGCCTCACGGCACGCCTGAGCGGATCGGCCGAGCGCGCTTCCTACCAGACGAGCCTGGGCAGCACCCAGTCGATGCGGCAGGCGAAGCGCTGGGCCAGGGCGTGCAGGACCTCCTGCAGCGTCACCTCGTCCGGGATCGCGTCCAGCTCATCGGCATGCAGGCCGCCGGCGATGAAGGCGGTGGCGAAGCCCGCATCGGTGGCGCCCTTGATGTCGTGCTCCAGCGAGTCCCCGATGCCGACGATCTGGTCGGGCCGCAGGCCGGGGAGCGCCTCGAGGCAGGCGTCGTAGATGGGCCGGTAGGGCTTGCCCACATAGTCGACCGTGCCGCCCAGGGCCTCGTAGCGCTCCGCCAGGACGCCCGGAGCGATCACGAGCTGGCCGGGTGCCGGCGCCCGGCGGTCGGGATTGGAGCAGATCGCGGGCAGCCCGCGCGCCGCCGCGGCCTCGAGGACGGGGCCGTAGTCGTCGAGCCCGAGCCGTGGGCTGTCGACCCCGGAGAGGAAGAGGAAGTCCGCGTCTTGGACATCCTCGACCACGGTGATGCCGAGGCCCTGGACGACCGCCCGGTCGCCGTCGCGGGTCAGCAGCAGGCAGCGCTCGCCCAGGCTGTCGAAGGGCGGGCGGGCGCGCTGATGCATGTGCAGCCAGGCGGCCTCGCCCGAGGTCACGACCGCGTCGAACATCGAGAGATCGAAGCCGAGGGTGGCGAGGTGGCGGCGGCTGTGGTCGGCCCTGCGGCCCGAGTTGGAGAGGAGGACGATGCGCTTGCCCAGCGCATGCAGCCGGGCCAGGGCCTCCGGCGCGCCCGGATAGGGCTCGTGGCCGTCGTGGAGCACGCCCCACTGGTCGATCACGAAGCCTTCATAGGCATCCGCGCAGGCGGCGAGGCCTTGGATCTGCCGGGGATCGGGCATGGGGCAGGGATTCTCCGAGCAGGCCGTCCTGGAAGCGCGTGCCTTCCTAGGCCAGCGGGCGCCGGCGCTCAATCCTTGCCGGCCCGCAGATCGGCGCGCCGCCGGCTCCTCGAGTGCTCGCATCCGGCCAACCCAGGGTCTATGTGACAAGGAGACAAGAGGTTCAGCAGGGAGACGGTCCGGCCTTGGCACTGCTCCGCGAGGTCACCCTCGACGACAAGTACACGCTGGAACGCGGGCCGGTCTTCATGACCGGCATCCAGGCGCTGGTGCGGCTGCCGATGATGCAGCGGCGGCTCGACCTCGCCGCCGGGCGCAATACGGCTGGCTACATCACCGGCTATCGGGGCTCGCCTCTGGGCGGCTACGACCAGCAGCTGGCACGCGCCAAGACGCTGCTGGCCGAGCATCACGTGATCCACCAGCCGGGCGTGAACGAGGATCTGGCCGCGACGGCGTGCCAGGGCACCCAGCAGGTGGGGCTCCAGGGCGGCGCCAACTATGACGGCGTCTTCGCCATCTGGTACGGCAAGGGCCCCGGCGTCGACCGCTCGGGCGATGCCATCCGGCACGGCAATCTCTTCGGCACGCATCCGAAGGGAGGCGTGCTGCTTCTCCTGGGCGACGATCACATCTGCGAATCGAGCACCACGGCGCACCAGAGCGAGTACGCCATGGTCGACGCGATGGTGCCGATCCTGAACCCGTCGGGCGTGCAGGAGATCCTGGAGCACGGCCTTTTCGGCATCGCCATGTCCCGCTTCTCGGGCGCGTGGGTGTCGCTCAAGTGCATTCACGACACGGTGGAGAGCACGGCCTCGGTCGATATCGACCCCGACCGCATGATCGTGCGGCTGCCGGAGGACTACGTCCCGCCCGAAGGCGGGCTGAACATCAAAATTCCGGCCGAGGTGCCCTGGCCGCCGATGGCGCTCGAGGTCGAGCGGCTGCTGCACACGCAAAAGCTCGAGGCCGCCAAGGCCTTCGCCCGTGCCAATGGGCTCGACCGCATCGTCCTGGGCGGCGAGGGCGCATGGCTCGGCGTCGTCACGGCCGGCAAGGCCTGGATGGACGTGGTGACGGCGCTCGACGATCTGGGGATCGACGATGCGCGTGCCCGGGCGCTCGGGCTGCGCGTCTACAAGCCGGCCCTGACCTGGCCGCTCGAGCCGCAGATGCTGGAGCGTGCGGTGCAGGGGCTCGACCTCGTCATGGTGGTCGAGGAGAAGCGCCCGCTGATCGAGGGGCAGATCAAGGAGCTGCTCTACGCAGCGCCTAAGCGGCCCCGCGTGATCGGCAAGCAGGACGAGCGGGGGCAGCCGCTCCTTCCCTCCCACGGCTCGCTCGACAGCAACGCCGTGGCGCTGGCGATCGCCCGGCGTCTCGTGGAGCGCACGGGCGATCCGGAGCTCGAGGCCCGCCTGGGCGAGCTCGAGGCCCGCGCCCTGGCGGCACGGCAGGTGACGCCGGGGCTCGCAAGGCTGCCCTGGTTCTGCCCGGGCTGCCCGCACAACAGCTCGACCAAGGTGCCCGAGGGCAGCATGGCGGTGGCCGGCATCGGCTGCCACTTCATGGCGACCTGGATGGGGCGGCAGACGCTGGGCTTCACCCAGATGGGCGGGGAGGGTGCCTCCTGGCTCGGCATCGCACCCTTCACCAAGCGGCCGCACGTCTTCCAGAACATCGGCGACGGCACCTTCTATCACTCGGGCTCGCTCGCCATCCGTGCCGCCAAGGCGGCCGGCGCCAACATCACCTTCAAGATCCTCTTCAACGACGCGGTCGCGATGACCGGCGGCCAGAAGATGGAGACGGGCAACCTCTCGGTGCCGCAGATCGCCCGGCTGCTCGAGGCGGAAGGCGTGGGCGAGATCGCCGTCGTCACCGACGAGCCGGGAAAATATCCGCTGGGCGCCGGCTTCCCGCACGGCGTGCTGGTCCAGCACCGGGACGAGATGGACGCGGTGCAGCGCCGGCTGCGCGAGATCCCGGGTGTGACGGCCATCATCTACGATCAGACCTGCGCCGCCGAGAAGCGCCGCCGCCGCAAGCGCGGCGCCTATCCCGACCCGGACGAGCGCGTCGTCATCAACGAGCTCGTCTGCGAGGGCTGCGGCGATTGCGGGGTGCAGTCGAACTGCGTCGCCATCCAGCCCGTCGAGACCGAGCTGGGCCGCAAGCGCCGCATCGACCAGTCCGGCTGCAACAAGGATTTTTCCTGCCTCAAGGGCTTTTGTCCGTCGTTCGTCACGGTCAAAGGAGGAAAGCTCCGCCGCGGCACCGAGGCGGCGCGCGAGGCCCCGTTTCCGCTTCTGCCCGAGCCTGCCCTGCCGGCGCTGGACGCCCCCTATGGCATCGTCGTCACCGGCATCGGCGGAACGGGCGTCATCACGATCGCTGCCCTCCTCGGCATGGCGGCGCATCTCGAGGGCAAGGGCTGCAGCGCGCTCGACATGCTGGGGCTGGCGCAGAAGGGGGGTGCGGTTCTCTCGCATCTGAAGCTCGCACCTTCGCCTGAGCTCACCGGCTCGCCGCGCATCGCCGGGGGCACCGCCCGGCTTCTGCTCGGCTGCGACATGGTGGTGGCGGCCGGACGGAGCGCGCTGCCGACGGTGGCGCAGGGCAGGACGCGCGTCGTCCTCAATCTCGAGCAGACCATGACCGGGGCCTTCACCGGCAACCCCGACCTCGCCTTTCCCGCCGACGACACCGTCGGCCGGGTGCGACGCGCGGCCGGGCCCGAGGCGGTCGATCTCGTGGATGCGAGCCGGCTTGCGCGCCGGCTTCTGGGCGATGCCATCGGCGCCAATCTGCTGATGGTGGGCTATGCGTGGCAGAAGGGGCTGCTGCCGCTGTCGCGCGAGGCGATCGAGCGCGCGATCGAGATCAACGGCGTCGCCGTCGCCTTCAACAAGGCGGCCTTCCTTTGGGGCCGTCGCGCCGCCCACGACCTCGCGGCGGTCGAGACGGTGGCGCGCGCCGGCGAGACGCCGCGGCCACGCTCGCGCTCGCTGGGCGAGCTGATCGACCAGCGTGCCGCCTTCCTGACGGACTATCAGGATGCCGCGTGGGCCGGGCGCTATCGCCAGACCGTGGAGCGGGTGCGGGCGCGGGAGACGGCCGTCATGCCGGGCAGCAGCGCGCTCACCGAGGCGGTTGCGCGCAACCTCTTCAAGCTGATGTCCTACAAGGACGAGTACGAGGTGGCGCGGCTCTACACGGACGGTGCCTTCGAGCGACAGCTCGCGGCCGAGTTCGAGAGCTGGGACCGGCTCGAGGTCCATCTGGCCCCGCCGCTGCTGGCCGATCGGGATCCCACCTCGGGACATCTCCGCAAGCGCCGGTACGGCCCCTGGATGCTCAAGGCTTTCGGCCTGATGGCGCGGCTGCGGCGGTTGCGCGGGACGCCCTTCGACATCTTCGGGCGGACCGCCGAGCGTCGCATGGAGCGCCGGCTGATCGCCGAGTACGAGGCCATGCTGGATGAGGTCCTGGCCTCGCTCACCCCTGCGAGCCACGAGGCCGCCGTGGCGCTCGCCGGCCTGCCCGCCGAGATTCGCGGCTTCGGTCACGTGAAGGAGGCGAACCTCGCCCGGGCCGAGGCGAGGAAGACGGAACTCCTGGCAGAGCTTCGCAACGCCGACGCGGCGCTTCGCGCGGCCGAGTGACGGCTTCTTGACCCTCGGCCGGCCCATGCGGTGGTGCCGGCCGGGTCAGGCATCCGCTTGACGGCGCCGCGCGCGCGCTGGCAGGCGGGCAACGTGCCAGTCACTCACGACGCTCACCTCTTCCTCGCGTCTCTGCCGCCGGCGGGGTCGCTCTTGGCGCTCGACCTCTCGAAGCGGCGCATGGGGCTCGCCGGCACCGATGCGGGGCGCCGTCTGGTCACGCCGCTCACGACACACGAGCGTCGAGGCTTCGGCGCCGATGTCGACCGGCTGCGGCGCGTCGCCCTCGAGCGCGGCGTCGCGGGGCTGGTGGTGGGATGGCCGCTCAACATGGACGGCAGCGTGGGCCCTCGGGCTCAGGCCTGCCGCGACTGGGCCGGCGCCTTTGCCAAGGCGCTGGACCTGCCGGCGCTGCTGCAGGACGAGCGGCTGACGAGCGCTGCCGTCGAGTTCGCGATCGAGGAGGGCCGCCTGCCGCGCCAGCGCCCGGGGGCGCCCCTCGACCACTATGCGGCGGCCGTCATTCTCGAGGACGCGCTGCGCGCTCTGGCGCACGCGGCCGGGCCGTGAGAGAGAGCAGCGTGGCGGACGCGAACCAAGCTTCACTTGATCTTCATTCGTCGCTGACCTCCTTCCGCGGCAACAAGACCTCATAACCCGACAAGGCCGGAGCCTCCATGCCGACCAACCTGCTCGCCCGACTGACGGAGACGAAGAGCCTGCTCGGCAAGCTCTGGCATCTGACGAAGCCTTACTGGTTCGCCCGCGACAAGGCGGAGATCAAGCTGTTCCGGCTCAGCTTCCATGTGCCGGAGCGCTGGATTGCCTGGTCCCTTCTCGTCGTCATCATCACGGCCAGCATCGCCTCGGTGTACATGTCGAAGCTCTTCAACGACTGGTACGGGCGCTTCTATGACGCCCTGCAGCACAAGCAGGCGGCCGCCTACTATCACGAGCTCTGGTATTTCACCGTGCTCGCCTTCATCTACATCGTCGTCGCCGTCTATCAGATCTGGCTGCAGCAGCTTTTGACGATCCGCTGGCGGCGCTGGCTCACGGACATCTACTACCGCGACTGGCTCTCGGACCGCACCTACTACCGCATGGAGCTGACCAACGGCGGCACCGACAATCCCGAGCAGCGCATCCAGCAGGATGTCGGCACCTT
This sequence comes from uncultured Alphaproteobacteria bacterium, assembly GCA_963735065.1. Classification (GTDB taxonomy): domain Bacteria; phylum Pseudomonadota; class Alphaproteobacteria; order Geminicoccales; family Geminicoccaceae; genus CAVTJL01. Next base: position 192,032 of record CAVTJL010000006.1, read on the forward strand.
CACCAGCCAGACCCTCTCGATCGCGCTCGGGCTTCTTTCCAACGTCATGACGCTGGTGACGTTCTCGGTCATTCTCTGGGGGCTCTCGGGGAGCCTCGCGATCCCGTTCCTGGGTGGGCTCGAGATCCCCGGCTACATGTTCTGGGCGGCGCTCGTCTACGCCGTCTTCGGCTCCTACCTGACCTACTGGGTCGGCCGGCCGCTGGTGCGCATCAACTTCATGCTCGAGCGCTACAACGCCGATTTCCGTTTCCAGATGAGCCGCGTCCGCGAGCATGCCGAGAGCGTGGCCCTCTACAATGGCGAGGGCGACGAGACGCGCCGGCTCCGGGGCGCCTTCGGCAGGATCTATCAGACCTGGTGGGCGCTCATGACCTACAACAAGCGCCTCATGTGGCTGACCTCCTTCTACGGTCAGGCCGCCGTCGTCTTCCCGTTCCTCGTGGGAGCGCCACGCTACCTCGCCGGCCAGATCCAGCTGGGCGCCCTGATGCAGATCGTCAGCGCCTTCGGGCAGGTGCAGGGCTCGCTGTCGTGGTTCGTGAACTCGTTCGCCGATCTGGCGAGCTGGAAGGCCACCGTCGACCGGTTGACGACCTTCGCCGACAACATGGCGGCGGCGAAGAAGGCCCAGGCGACCGAGCACGGCTTCGATCGGGAAACCGGAGCCGCGGGCGTGCTGAGCCTCGCCAGCGCGCAGGTGAGGTTGCCGGAGGGCCAGGTGATCCTGAAGGACCTCGATCTCGAGATCGACCGTGGGGACAGGGTCGTCCTGCAGGGCCCCTCCGGCAGCGGCAAGACGACGCTCTTCAGGGTCCTGGCCGGCCTTTGGCCGTTCGGCAGCGGGCGCATCCGGCTGCCGGCCGGGGCGCGCACGCTCTTTCTGCCGCAAAAGCCCTACCTCCCGACCGGCACCCTTCGGGAGGTGCTGAGCTATCCCGACCGTCCCGACGCCCACGCCGACGACAATCTGCGCCAGGCGCTCGAGGCCGTCCGGCTCCCGCACCTCCGCAACCGCCTGGGCGACGTCGAGAGCTGGTCGATGACGCTGTCGCCGGGCGAGCAGCAGCGCCTGGCCTTTGCCCGGGCCTTCCTGTTCAAGCCCGACTGGATCTTCCTCGACGAGGCGACCTCGGCGCTTGACGATCAGGTCGAGGCGCTTCTCTACACCACCCTGCGCGAGCGGCTGCCCAATGCCACCGTCGTCAGCATCGCCCACAAGGCGTCGGTGGCGCGCTTCCATGATCGCCGCATCGTGATCGATCCGGCGACGGGGACCGTTCATCCGCAGGCGATAGGAAGCGTCGCCTAGGCCCCAGGCCTCGGGCCGTCATGGCGGGGATCAGTCGTGCAGCTCCCTCGGGATCGCCGGACCGAGGGAGAAGCCCCTGAAGGTGACCTCGAAGCCTCGTCGCTGCGGCGAGCAGCACATCATGCCCACGTCGATGAGGCGGGACGGCGGCAGGTAGGCGAGGCGCACCATGGCCCAGCGCTTGTCCTCGACGTCGTAGTACTGCACGCGGATGGCCTCGGCGTGGCGCGTCAGGCGCAGCCTCACGCCGTCGGGGCCGGAGGGGATCTTGAGCAGCGACCAGTCCGACCGATCGTTGGTGACGACGACCGAGAAATAGGCGTGGCCATCGGTGAGCTCGATGCCGCACTTCACCCAATGCGCCTCGCCGAGGCGGGCCATCAGCCCTGCCTGGTCGTAGAGCGCCTCGTATCGCCCCTCGACGGTCACCTCGGCGCTGAAATCGCCCTCGGCCTGCCGGTGCAGGAAATGGCCGTTGTCGTGCCGGAAGCCATAGAAGGTGTCGCGCCAGAAGTCGGTCTTCTCGCCGGTCACGACGTGATAGCCGCTCTCGTCCTCGCGAAAGGCGGCGGGCGGGTTCAGCCATGACAGCTTCGTGGTCGTCATTGCGGGGAGGTCCTGTCTGGATGGGCGATGCTGGCCAAGGAGGGCCCGTTCCCGGGAAGCGGTCAGGGCGATCCCGGCATGGGTAGCTTACCGTTCAGCCAGACGAGAGACACGGGCAGGATGGCCTGCCAGAAGCCCCATTCGTGGCCGCCGTCGAGGATGCGGAGGTCGACGGCGAGCCCGGCCTTGCGCAGCCTGTCGGTGAGTGCCGTCGTCGAGCGCCAGGCGCCGAAGCGGTCGTCGTCGCCTGCCGCGAGGAAGATCGGCGGCGGCTGCGGCAGGCGGGCCACGCTGGCGATGAGCGCCGCGTTTTCCGGGCTCTCGGCCCGAAAGGTGCGGCCGTCGAAGGGACGCCCGAAGCTGCCCTGAAAGATCTGCTCCTGCCCCGGCGTGAGGGTCGTCTCGTCCGTCACGTGTGACCAGAGCGCCGAGCTCAGCGCGATGATCGCTGCATAGGTCTCCGGGTGCTCGAAGCCCAGCCTCAAGGCGCCGAAGCCGCCCATGGAGAGGCCGCCGATGGCGCGCCCCCCGCGGTCGGCGATCGTGCGGTAGGTGGTGTCGATATGGCGGACGAGGTCGACGGCGGTGGCCGTGGCGTAGTCGCCGGGCCCGCCGCGCGCTTTCGAGTCGACATACCAGCTCGTGTCGCCGGCGGGTGTCACGATCAGGAGCGGGCGGATCGCTCCGGTGCTGATGAGCGGATCCACGATCCGGGCGAGGTGGGCGTCGTCCGGCCAGTCATGCTCGTTTCCGCCGACGCCGTGCAGGAGATAGAGGACGGGATAGCGACGCGTGGCGTCGTCGGCGTAGTGGGGCGGCAGATAGAGCCCGTAACGCAGGGGTGCCCCCAACGCCGGGCTCTCGAGCTGCTCGAACCTGACCTCGGCCGCGGCCCCGAGCGGGGCCAGAAGGAGGGCGGCCAGGACGAGCAGCGCCCGCATGGGCGGTCAGTTCACGAACTGCGGCATGATGAGCCGCGGCAGGAAGAGGACGATGTCCGGGAAGGCGATGACCAGCACGAGGATCCCGAGCATGGGGATGAGCAGGATCGAGACCTCCTTGATCGCATCCAGCACGCGGATCCCGCCGATCGCCGCCGAGATCAGCAGGCAGAGGCCGTAGGGCGGCGTCACCAGCCCGAAGGCGAGCGAGATGACGCTGATGAGCGCGTAGTGGATCGGGTGCATGCCGATCGCCTGGGCCACCGGGAACAGGACGGTGCCCACGATGATGATCGCGGGGATGGCGTCGATGAAGCAGCCGACGACGAGATAGAGGGCGGCGATGAAGAGGCCGAGGCCGGTGACGCCCAGGCCCATCGTCTGGACGACGCCGACGATCAGCGCCGGGATCTTGAAGTAGGCGAGGATCCAGCCGAAGGCCGAGGCCGTGCCGATGCAAAAGAGCGAGATCGCGGCAAAGCGGCCCGTCTCGTAGAGCACCTCGGCGAGCTTGCCCAGGCCGACGGTGCGGTAGACGAGCATGCCGAGAACGAGGGAGTAGAGGACCGCCACGACCGAGGCCTCGGTCGGCGTGAAGAGGCCGCCGACGATGCCGCCCACGATGATGAGCGGCGTCATCATCGGCAGGAGGGCGCGCAGGATGGCCTGGAGAAGGGCCAGGAACGTCGCCCGCGGATAGACGGGCCAGCCGTTGCGCCGGGCGAAGGCATAGACGACGACCATCTGGACGAGGCCGATCAGCAGGCCCGGGATGACGCCTGCGAGGAACATGCCGCCGATCGAGACGGACATCAGCCCGCCGAACACGACCATCAGGATCGAGGGCGGGATGATCACGCCCATGACCGAGGAGCAGGCGGTGATGGCGACCGTGAAGGGTGCTGGGAAGCCCTCCTTCTTCATCTGCGGGATGAGGAGCGAGCCGATGCCGGCGGCGTCGGCCGTGGACGAGCCCGAGATGCCGGCGAAGAACATCGAGACCAGCACGTTGATGTGGCCGAGCCCGCCCGGCAGGTGGCCCACCATGGTTCGGGCAAGGTTGATGAGGCGGTCCGTGATGCCCGCCGCGTTCATCAGGTTGGCGGCGAGCAGGAAGAAGGGGACGGCCAGGAGCACGAAGGAGTTGTAGGACTTGAACATCTCCTGAAGGAGAAGGATCGGCGTGAGCCGGTCGTCGATGAAGAAGACCGGCACGCAGGCGAGCGCCAGCGCGAAGGCGACGGGGATGCGCAAGATGATGAGGACGAAGAACACCCCGAACAGCAGGAGAGCCACCGCACCTGGGGTCACGCGCCTGCTCCGGACCTGATGTTGGTGATATCGTCGACGATCTTCTCGCCCAGGAAGGCGATCCAGGTGAGCCCCGAGAGCGGCCAGGCCACGAAGATCCAGTCCATCGGCAGCTCGGAGATCTCCGAGGTCTGGTACCAGCCGTACTGCATGAACCGCCAGCCATAGATCAGGAAGACGAAGCCGACCGCCAGGACGACGAGATGCACGAAGAGCTTGAAGGCCGCCTCCGTGCGCGGGCTCTTGCTGTGCGGCAGCACGTCGAGATCGAAATGGGTGCCGTCCCGCACCGCGATCATGGCGCCGATCATGATGATCCAGACGAAGCAGAAGCGGGCCACCTCTTCCGTCCAGATGTAGCGCGGCACGACGGGCGTGTAGCGCGAGAGCACCTGCATCGTGACGGGCACGAGCAGGGCCCCCATGAGCAGGGTGAGGACGATCTTGAGCAGCCGGTACCAGGCATCGAGGGCGCGTCTCATGGCAGGCCAGATCCGGGGTGAACGCGACGGCGGCGCGTCGTCGGACGACGCGCCGCCTCGGCGTTGAATGTCGGCGGGCTGGAGCTCAGCTGACCGCGCGGATGCCGGCCAGCACCTGGCCTGCGCCGAGCTCGTCGGCGTAGCTCGCCAGCACCGGATCGGCCAGCTTGATCATCGTGTCGCGGCCCTCGAACTCGTTGATCTTCAGGAGCCCCTTTTGCTGGAAGCCCTCGAGGATCTTGCTGTCGTTGCCGGATTCGATCACCGCGCCCTCGTGGCCGCCCTCCTTGCCGGCGACCACGATGATCTCCTGCAGCTTCGGCGGCAGGCGCTGCATCGTCTTGTGGGCGAAGCAGAGCGGGCGGACCGTGATGGCATGCTGGGTCAGCGCCAGATAGGGGCCGACCTCGTAGAAGCGCATCTGCTGGATGCCGGCCGCCTCGTTCTCGGCAGCCTTGATCACGCCGGTCTGGATGGCGTTGTAGATCTCGTCATAGGCGATGACGGTGGGCGCAGCACCCAGGGCCGAGAACACCTTGGTCCAGATGGGCGCACCCTGCATGCGGATCGGCAGGCCCTTCAGGTCGTCCATGTTGCGCACCGGCACGTTGGCGAAGACGTTGCGCACGCCGCCGCCGGCATAGCCCAGGATCTGGACGTCGGCCCTCTTGAGGATGTCGTCGGCCACGGGCTTCAGCGCGTCCTGCTCGAGCACCTTGCGCCACTGCTCCTGGTCCTTGAACAAAAAGGGCATGTCCATGAGCGGTGCCATCTTCGAGAAGGTCGACATGTGCGCCGGCGAGACGACGGCATAGTCGACCGAGATGCCCTGGCTCATATAGGAGAAGTAGTCCTTCTCGAGGCCCAGCTCGGAATTGAGGTGAAGCTCGAACTCGACGGGCTGCTCGGTGTAGCGCTCCTTGACCAGCGCCTCGAACTTCCGCATCGCCTTGGTGAAGGGATGGTCCTCGCCGAACTGGCTGGCGCCCACGAGCTTGATCGTGTCGGCCCGGGCGCGCCGGACGAAGGGCCCCATCGTCGCCAGCGCTGCGGCGGACGCGGTCGTGCCGAGGAAGGTGCGGCGGTGCATCATTGGTCTCCCTGACGATTGGTATGCCGCACTTTGCACGAGCGTTGCCGAATTGTCATGTCTCCCGCGCCAGGAGCGGAGGGGCTAGAGTGTGGCGCAGCTCGGATCGGGAGGGAGCGTCATGGGCATCGAGGTGAGACCGCTTTGGGATGGAAGCTTCGGCGCGGAGGTCACCGGCTTCGACCTCGGCGACCGGCACGACGACGCCGCATGGCGCCAGGTCGTCGGCGCCGCGCATGAGCATGGCGTCATCATGTTGCGCAACCAGAGCGCCGAGGCCGACGACCTCGAGCGGTTCGCATCCCAGTTCGGGACGCCGGAGCCGCATATCCTCACCCACTTCCACGTCGACGGCCACGCCGCGATCCTGCGGCTCTCCAACATCGTGACCGACGGCAAGCAGTGGGGGATCTTCGATGGTGCCAACTATTGGCACACCGACATGGCCTATGAGGACCCGCCGGGCGCCGCCACCATCGTCTATGCGATCAAGGTTCCGGCCGAAGGCGGCGGCACGCGGGTAGCCGACATGTATGCCGCCTACGACGCGCTATCCGATGCGATGAAGGCGCGCATCGAGGACCTCGTGGTCCTGCACCACTACGGCAACCGCGACGACCTCGACGAGGGCTCGATGGGCTCGGCCTCGAAGCTCACCGACGAGCAGAAGAAGCAGGTGAAGAACGTCTTCCACAAGCTCGTGCGTCCTCATCCCGTATCGGGACGGAGGGCGCTGTACGGCGTCTCGGGCAGCTCCTTCGGCATCGTCGGTATGCCGGACGACGAGGCTGTCGCGCTGCTGAACGAGCTCAAGGCCCATGCCCTTCAGGAGCGCTTCGTGCGCCAGCTCAGCTATCGCGTGGGCGACATCGCCGTCTGGGACACGAGCTGCACGCTTCACGCGGCACAGCCCCTCTCGCCCGTCGACAGTCCCGACGACCGGCAGGCGCGGCTGCTCTACCGCGTGAGCGTCAAAGGCATGCCCCCGCTCTTCGTGTGACCTCGACCCTACCGGGCCGAAGCGACCCCGCCGAGAGCGGGCGCCAGATCGCGGGGCCGGCCATGCCGGCCCCGGGTGAGGCGATCAGGCGGCCTTGAAGCTCAGCGCGTGGGTGACGAGGCGGCCCGCGGCAACGCCGTCGGCGAGGCCCTGGACCTCGTTGCGCTCACGCCACTGATAGATGTCGATCACGCCCTGTTCCGCGGCCTCGCGGGCGATACGGCGGATGTCGGCGCGGCTGATGCCGAGATCGTTGAGGTCGCGCTCGCTCAGCATGGCGAGCTCGCGAAAGGTGCGGTTCTCACGACGACGCCGCTCGAGGGCAGTGCTGATGGTGGCCAGGATGCTCATGTTCCGTTCTCCAAGCAGGTCCGACGCGGCCTGTTCTCGGCCGTCGACAGAGATCCAATTGGGCCTTCGGCGCCGGTGCCACCAGCTGTTATGCTGCAATGCAGCAATGCGTGGTTGAGAGGGTCGGCCAGCACCCAATCGGGCGGCCGCCGGCAGGGGGCCGTCAGGGGCAGGGGGAGTGCCTGAGGAGCCTGGCCGTGATGGCAACCGAAGCCGCGGCCCCGGTCGGCGCCTTGGACCCGCACAAGCACCCTGATGCGGGTGCTCGGCCAGGAGGCCCCGCCCGGCGGGGTGGGCCTGCTCGACGGGACGCCACGCGAGGTCGGTCGGGATCGATCCTTGTCGACGATCCCCCTTGGGGCTCTACGGTTTCACCCGATCGTTCGACATCACGGCCGGCGGGCCGCCGGCGGCAGGCAAGCTGTCGCCCGGCCCGGGCGAGAAGGACGACAGTCACGGTGGGATGTCGGCCTTGCGCCGTGGCCGTGGCGAGTTGACGGGCCGTCTCAACCAGAGCGCTAGACGCGTCTGTTCCATGGCTCAACTCGCGAACGACCTGCCTGATTTTCTTGTCGCCGCCGGCCTGGCGACCCGCCAGATTGGGTTGATTACCTGATTCTTCCAAGTATTCGTCTTGGCATATATTCGATTTAATGATGTCATTGCGCGAGCTGGCAAATAAAAGCTCTTGCGCGATCTTGCCTGAATCCTATACATGCGGCCGGTTTTCGGACCTGCCCCGCGAGGCGGGGCAGCCGGCAAGAAAACGGGCCATGGAGATCGATCATGCTGGATCTCGATCCGGGAGAGCTGTCGCACCCTCCAAGTACCGAGATTGCTGTGGAGGAGGCGCGCCCCGGCACCGCCGGCTCGAGGCGGGCGCCGGCACCGGGTGATCGTCCGCCCGCGAGCCGGGCGCGACGGCGCGAGGCCTTTCCCGTGGGGCCGGCGACGCGGGCGTTCATGCGCCGCTTCTTCGCCGACACGAGCCGGGACGAGTGGAACGACTGGCGCTGGCAGGCCCGCAACAGGCTGCGCACGCTGGCGGCGCTGGAGCGGATCTTCGTCCTCAGCGAGGACGAGCGCTCGGCCGTGGAGCGCCACGAGGGCTCCCTGCCGCTCGGCATCACTCCCTATTATGCGTCGCTGATGGACCGCGAGGATCCCTCGGACGGGCTGCGGCGCACGCATATCCCGACCGGCGACGAGTACCTCAAGAGCCCGGGCGAGGCCGACGATCCGCTGGGCGAGGATGTCCATTCGCCGGTGCCGGGGCTGGTCCATCGCTATCCCGACCGGGTCCTGTTCCTGACGACGGGTTTCTGCTCGACCTACTGCCGCTACTGCACGCGCTCGCGGATGGTCGGCGAGGCGGGAGGCGAGTACCACTTCTCCACCTCGCAATGGGAGCGGGCGCTCGGCTACATCGAGGCTCATCCCGAGGTCCGGGACGTGCTGGTCTCCGGTGGCGATCCGCTGACGCTGGGCGACGACAAGCTCGACTGGCTGCTCGGGCGCCTGCGGGCCATCAAGCATGTCGAGTTCGTGCGGATGGGCACGAAGGTGCCCGTGGTGTTGCCGCAGCGCATCACGCGCGCTCTCGTGCGCGTGCTGAGGCGGCATCGGCCCGTCTGGCTCAGCCTGCACCTGACCCATCCGGCAGAGCTTACGCCCGAGGTGACGGAGGGCTTCGCCCGCCTCGCCGATGCCGGCCTCCCGCTCGGCTCGCAGACCGTGCTCCTGAAGGGCGTCAACGACAGCGTCGAGGTCCTGAAGCCGCTGTTCCACGGCCTGCTGAAGCGCCGTGTCAGGCCCTACTATCTCTTCCAGTGCGATCCGATCACCGGCTCGGCCCACTTCCGCACGCCGGTCGAGAAGGGGCTCGAGATCCTGAAGGGGCTGCGCGGTCACACCACGGGCTATGCCGTGCCGGCCTTCGTGATCGACGCGCCGGGCGGCGGCGGCAAGGTCCAGCTCGTGCCGGACCAGCTGGTCGGGCGCGACGGCGACAACCTCGTCTTCCGCAACTTCGAGGGCAAGCTCTACACCTACCCCGATCCGGAGGGCCGGCTCGCCGCCGGCCGCAGCGTGGAGGCTGCGTGATGCGGATCGGGATCACCTACGATCTGAAGGACGACTATCTGGCCATGGGTCTCGACGAGGAGGCCGTGGCGGAGCTCGATTCGATCGAGACGATCGAGGCGATCGAGGCCGAGCTCGCGGGCCTCGGGCATGTGACCGACCGGATCGGCCATGTCCGCCAGCTCGTCCTGCGCCTGGCGCGCGGCGACAGCTGGGATCTCGTCTTCAACATCTGCGAGGGGCTCGCGGGCCGCTCGCGCGAGGCGCAGGTGCCGGCGCTGCTCGAGGCCTACGGCATTCCCTATACCTTCGCCGATCCGCTCGTCATGGCGGCCACGCTCGACAAGGCGGTGGCCAAGCGGATCGTTCGAGACCACGGGCTGGCCACAGCGCCCTTTGCCGTCGTCGCCAGCGCGGCCGATGTCGAGCGGGTGGACCTGCCGCTGCCGCTCTTTGCCAAGCCCGTGGCCGAGGGGACCGGCAAGGGGATCTCGCCGCGCTCGTGGATCAGGGACCGCCGCGAGCTCGTGCCTTGCGTGGCCGAGCTGATCGCCGCCTTCCGCCAGCCCGTGCTCGTCGAGAGCTATCTTCCCGGTCGCGAGTTCACGGTGGGCATCGTCGGCACGGGCGCCGAGGCGCGGGTCATCGGCACGATGGAGATCCTGCTTCTCGCGGCCGCCGAGCCCGGTGCCTATTCCTACGTCAACAAGGAGCACTACGAGGACCGGGTCCGCTATCGCCTCGTCGACGATGAGGAGGCGCGGGCGGCGACGGCGCTGGCGCTCGCCTGCTACACGGCGCTCGAGTGCGCGGACGTGGGTCGCGTCGATCTGAGGTCGGACGCGCAGGGACGGCCGCATTTCCTCGAGGTGAACCCGCTGCCCGGGCTCAACCCGCGGCGATCCGATCTGCCGATCCTCGCCGGCATGGTCGGCATGAGCTACGGCGCGCTGATCGGCGCCATCCTCGAGAGCGCGGTCGGGCGTCAGGGCCTCGCCCGGAACGCATGGCCGAGGCGGGCGGCGTGAGCGGCAGGCAGTCGGCGCGGCGCGCGGTCATCCTGCACAGCGCCGTCCCCGACGGCGCGCCGCCCGACGAGCAGGACACGCTCGTCCAGGTCGAGGAGATCAGAGGGCTGCTGCACGAGCTGGGCTACGCGGTCGCGGCACGCGGCGTGGGCCTCGATCTTCGCCCGCTGGCCACGCTCGCCCGGGGCGAGGGCGCGCTCGTCGTCAACCTCGTCGAGACCATCGGCGGCAGCTCCAGGCTCGCCCATATCGTGCCGGCGGTGCTCGAGGCGCAGGGCATCCGCTTCACGGGCTGCCCGTCCGCGGCCATCGCCTCTTGCGACGACAAGCTGCGCATGAAGCGCCTGGCCCGGGCGGCCGGCCTGCCGACGCCGGACTGGCTCGAGGATGCGTCCGCGCTCGGTCGAGCGGACGGGTGCCTACATCGTCAAGGCCGTCCACGAGCATGCCTCGTGCGGCCTCGACGAGGGCTCCGTCGTCTCCGGGGAGGCGGTGGGCGCGCGCCTCGAGGCGATGCGCCGGCAACATGGCGGCGCGTGGCTCGCCGAGCGCTTCGTCGACGGCCGGGAGTTCAACCTGTCGCTGCTGGGCTCCTCCGACAGGCCGGAGCTCTTGCCGATAGCGGAGATCGACTTTCGGGACTTTCCGGCCGGGCGGGCGCCGATCGTCGACTATGCGGCCAAGTGGGATCCCCAGGATCCTGGCTACAAGGGCTCGCCCCGCACCTTCGAGCCGCGCGCGGGTGACGGGCCGCTCCGCCGCCGGCTGGGGGCGATCGCGCTCGCCGCCTGGGAGGTCTTCGGCCTTGCCGGCTATGCGCGGGTCGACCTGCGGGTCGATGCGGCGGGCGAGCCCTGGCTCATCGACGTCAACGCCAATCCCTGTCTTGCCGCCGACGCGGGCTTCATGGCGGCTGCGGCCGAGGCTTCCCTTGCGCCACGTGACGTGCTCGGCCGCCTCGTCGAGGCGGCGCAGGCACCGGTGACGGGCTAGCCCGGAACGCTCGATGTTTCGCATCCGCCGTGTTCTCGATGGTGGAACGGATGCCAACCGCGCGGTGATCGGCGAGGCTCAGGCCATCCTTCGCGCCCAGTTCCGCGGCATGCCCGAGCGGGACATCCTGAAGCTTCCGGACCTGCTGCGCGATCCGGTCAAGCATCGCTTCCGCTCGATCCTGCTGGCGGCGGAGGACGGAAGGGATCGCCTGCGCGGCTTTGCGCTGCTCATGCACGCGACCGACCTCGGCTTCTGCTTTCTCGACGTGATCTCGGCAGCGCCCGGGGCCAGCGGCAGGGGCATCGGCGGCGCCCTCTACGAGCGTGTCCGCGAGGAGGCGGCGCAGACCGGCGCTGCCGCGCTCTTCTTCGAATGCCTGCCCGACGATCCGGCGCTGTCGCGCGATCCCGTCATCCGGCAGGAGAACGCCGCGCGCCTGCGCTTCTACGAGCGCTTCGGGGCGCGGCCGATCATCGGCACGGCCTACGAGACGCCGCTCGAGCCGGGCGACGACAACCCGCCCTATCTGATGCTGGACAGCCTGGGCAGGGACGCGCTGCCCTCGCAGGAGCAGGTCCGGCGCATGGTGCGGGCCATCCTCGAGCGCAAGTACGGGCACATCTGCTCGCCCGACTACATCCGCCGCGTCGTCGCCTCGTTCGCGGACGATCCGGTGCGTCTGCGGCCCTTCCGCTACCTCAAGCGCCGGCGGCCGCACCTCGGCGCCGTCCAGCATCTGCGGGCCGACCGGTTCCTTCTCGTCGTCAACGACAAGCACGACATCCATCACGTGCGCGAGCGCGGCTATGTCGAGGCGCCGATCCGCATCGCCTCGATCCTGGGCGAGCTCGAGCGCCTGGAGTTCTTCGAGCGCGTGCCGCGCCGGCACTTCGCGGAAAGCCACATCCGGGCCGTGCACGACGGCCGGCTCGTCGACTATCTCGAGCGCACCTGCAAGGAGCTGGGCACCGAGCGCTCGCTCTATCCTTATGTCTTCCCGGTGCGCAACAAGGCGCGGCCGCCGCGCGAGCGCTCGGTTCTGGCCGGCTATTACTGCATCGACACCTTCACGCCGCTCAACGCCAACGCATGGCTGGCCGCACGCTCGGCGGCCGACTGCGCGCTCACCGCGGCCGAGCGGGTGCTCGAGGGCCACCCCGTGGCCTACGCCCTCGTCCGACCTCCCGGCCACCATGCCGAGCGCGGCACGTTCGGCGGCTTCTGCTATCTCTGCAACGGCGCCATCGCCGCCAACTATCTGAGCCGCCACGGCCGCGTCGCCATCCTCGACATCGACTACCACCACGGCAACGGCCAGCAGGACATCTTCCTCGAGCGCCGCGATGTCCTCACCGTGTCGATCCACGGCGCGCCCAGCTTCGCCTACCCCTACTTCACCGGCTTCGCGGACGAGACGGGCATCGGCCCGGGCGCCGGCTACAATCTCAACCTGCCGCTGCCCGAGACGATCACGCCTGCCGAGTATGCCGAGGCGCTGGCGCGCGCGCTGCGGCGCATCCGGCGCTTCGATCCCGCCTACCTGGTCCTGTCTCTCGGCTTCGACACGGGCAGGGGCGATCCTACCGGCACCTGGTCCAACGGGCCGTCCGACTTTTTCCAGATCGGCCAGGCCATCGGGGCTGCCGGCTATCCGACCTGCATCGTCCAGGAGGGCGGCTATCGCGTCCGCACGCTGGGCGCCAATGCCCGCCGCTTCTTCCTCGGCCTCTACGAGGGCGTGCGCTCGGCCAGGGCCGCGGGCGCCACGCGGGCCGCGCGTCCGCCGCGCGTCCGTCCGTCCGTTCCGCCAGCGCTCGAATGGCGCGACGCCGTGCGCGAGAGCGATGTCGAGAGAATCCGCTCGATCGTCGCCCGCTCGGGCATGTTCACGACCGAGGAGATCGGGGTGTCGGTGGAGCTGGCGGAAGCCTGTGTCGCCCAGGGGGCATCCGCGAGCGGCTACCACTTCACCCTGGCCGAGGGCGGCGATCAGCTCCTGGGCTATGCCTGCTACGGCCCGATCCCCGGCGCCGATGGCCGCTTCGATCTCTACTGGATCGTCGTGCGTGACGACCTCAAGGGGAAGGGCGTCGGCCGCGCCATCCTCGAGCGGGTCGAGGCGAAGGTGCGGGCCGCCGGCGGCGACCGCCTCTATGCCGAGACCTCGACGGCCGAGCATTACCGGCCGACGCGCCAGTTCTACCAACGCACCGGCTTCAGGCGGGCGGCCGAGCTTCCCGACTTCTATCGGCCGGGCGACGGCAAGGCGATCTACCTGAAGCTCTTGGGCAACGGTCAGCAGAATGGGGCCAAGCCATGAACCTCGGTGCCGTGAGGGTCGCCGTGATCCCGCGCAAAGGGCGAGGCGTCGTCGCCGCGAGGCGGCTCCATGCCGGCGAGGAGGTCGATCTCTGCCCGGTGATCGAGCTCACCGGCGACGACTGCGACCGTCTGGAGGAGACGACGCTCGGCCACTATTACTTCGCGCATCCGACGAGCAAGGATCACGGCTGCTTCGTCCTCGGCACCGCGGCCCTGCTCAACCATGCCGACCCCTCGAACATCCGCCTCGACTGGCGCAGCGAGGGCGAGCTCGGCTGGGTCGTCGCGATGATCGCCAAGGCCGAGATCGCCCAGGGCGAGGAGCTCACCTACAACTATGCCTGCCCGCTCTGGTTCGAGCCGGCCACCTGACGAAGGCGCAGCGCCGCCGTCAGGGGCAGGGCTGGACGATGACGGGCGGGCTCGTCGGCGGCAGGTCGAGGATCTGGCCCAGGGTGCGGCACGTGCCGTCCGCGCAGAGCTTCCAGTCGGCGGTGGCGCCGGAGCGGGCGAGCGTCACGCTGGGCAGCGGCGGCAGATGCGGGCGGTAGTGCCAGACGCCGTTCTCGAAGGTGGCGCCTTCCGGCACCGTCATGCCGGCGCCGCTGCCTTCCACCGAGGCATCGACGAGCACGAGCTGGCCCTTCTCGATGCGCCAATGCTCCGTCCAGGGGATCTTCTCGACCGAGTGGGTCCAGACGAGGGTGAAGGCGGCGATCGCCAGGCGCGCCTTGGCGGCGCCGGCGGCGAGGCAAAGGGCGCTCATGCGGCGCTCGTGGCCACCGACCGCGCGCGCCAGCCCTGCCAGGCGAGAAAGCCCAAGGCCAGCGCGAAGCCCAGCTCGTCGGTGAGCGGGAGCGCCACGACGAGGAGGAAGGCTGCCGCGGCGGCGATCAGGCGCTCGAGCCAGCCCAGCGGGCGGAAGAGATAGCCGATCGCGGCGGAGCCCCAGAGCGCTATCGACAGCAGCGCCTTGATGACGATGTAGGCGACCGCGGCCGGGTAGCCGACCTCCATCGCGAGCGGTCCGCCGTCCTGCAGCATCAGGGCGGGCGTGTAGACGGCCATGTAGGGCACGACGAAGCCGGCGACCGCGATCTGGACCGCCTGCACCCCGATCTTCATGGCCGGCGCCCGGGCGATCGGTGCCGCGGCGAAGGCCGCGAGCGCCACGGGCGGCGTCAGGTCGGCCATGATGCCGAAGTAGAAGACGAACATGTGGCTCACGATCAGCGGGACGCCCAGCTGCAGCAGCGCCGGGCCCGCGATCGAGGAGGTGATGATGTAGTTGGGGATCGTGGGGATGCCCATGCCCAGGATCAGGCAGGTGATCATCGTGAGGAAGAGGCTGAGGAAGAGGCTGGTCTTGCCGGTCTCGACGATGAACTGAACGAAGGTGGTGGCGGCACCCGTGAGGGTGAGCACGCCGATGATGACACCCACGAGCGCGCAGGCGATGCCGACGGGAAGCGCCTGCTTGGCGCCCTCGGCGAGGCTGTCCCGACAGAGCGCCAATGTCGGCCGCGCGCCGCGGACGAGCAGGCAGCCCAGCACCAGCAGGGCCACGACCGCGACGATCGCGGTGATCCCCCACTTCAGGAAGGCCGAGGCGGCGATGCCGAGCGCAATCCAGAAGACCACCCGCAGCGCAGGCGCGCCCATCGTCATGGCAAGCGGGCCGCCCAGCACGACGATCGCCGTCAGCGCCAGGCCCACGGTGCCGGCGAAGAGGGGTGTGTAGCCGCCGAAGAGAAGCCAGACGAGCATGGCGAGCGGCAGGAGCAGATACCAGCGCCGGCGGAGTGCCGCGATGGCGCTCGGGCACTCCTCTCGCGGGAGGCCCAGGAGGCCGCCGCGGCCGGCCTCGAGATGCACCATCCAGAGCACCGTCGCGTAGTAGAGGAGGGCCGGGATCGCCGCCGCCTTGCAGACCTCGACGTAGGGAACGTTCAGGCTCTCGGCCATGATGAAGGCCACGGCCCCCATGACCGGCGGCATGATCTGGCCGCCCATGCTGGCCGTGGCCTCGACAGCACCGGCGAAGACCGGGGTGTAGCCGAAGCGCTTCATCAAGGGGATCGTGAACTGGCCCGTCGTGACGACGTTGGCGATGCCCGAGCCGTTGATCGTGCCCATCAGGCCCGAGGAGACCACGGCGACCTTGGCGGGCCCGCCCTTGGTATGGCCCACCGCCCCCATCGCCATGTCGTTGAAGAGCTGGATCATCCCGGCGCGCTCGAGAAACGCGCCGAAGAGGATGAAGAGGAAGATGTAGGTCGAGCTGACGTAGATCGGGATGCCGTAGATGCCCTCGGTGCCGAGGTAGAGCTGATCGATGATCTGCGAGAAGTCGTAGGGGCGGTGGTCGAGCGGTGCCGGGAGGTACTGGCCGAACAGGCCGTAGGCGAGGAAGATGGCACAGATGGCCGGCAGCGACGGCCCCATGACCCGGCGACCGGTCTCGAAGACCAGAAGGACGGCGATGACGCCGACGACGATATCCGGGGTGTTGGGATCGCCCGCCCTGAGGATCAGGTCCTCATAGAAGACCCAGTGATAGAGGCCCACCAGGAAGGCCAGGGCGCCCAGCCCCCAGTCGCGCCAGAAGGCGAAGGAGGACGGGCCCTTGCGGTTGGCGAAGAGGCCGAGCGCCACGAGCAGCAGGAAGCCCACATGGACGGCCCGCACGATCTGGCTCGGCAGCGGGCTGTAGGCGGCCGTGTAGAGCTGGAAGGTCGAGAAGGCGATGGCGATGCCGAAGAGGAGGCGGCCCGGCCAGCCCTTGCCCCAGGACAGGCCGTGATGGCCTTCGCCCGGCACCTCGATCGCCTCACTCATGGCCGCACGTCCTGCCGCCTCGGCGCCATGCCGGATGGATGCTCAGTGCCTTGTCCGGCAATCAGAGCATCTTCTTTTCCTTGTAGTACCGCTCGGCTCCCGGATGCAGTGGGATCGGCATGCCCTTGAGCGCATTCTCGAGCTTGATGCCCGCCGCTGCCGAATGCGCAGCCTTGAGCTCGTCCAGGTGATCGAAGACGCCTGCGGTCATGCCATAGGCGATGTCGTCCGAGACCCCCTCGCGGGTGACGAGGAAGTTCGGCACGCCCGCCGTCGTCACGTCCGCGTCCTGCCCGTCATAGGTGCCGGCCGGGATCGTCGCGGCGAAGTAGGGGGCTCCCACCTTCTCGATGATGGCAGACGGGATCTCGACGATCTGGATCGGCACGCTGGCGGCGAGGTCGCGGATCGACGCCACGCCCAATCCGGCCGACTGCAGGGTCGCGTCGAGCTGCCGGTTCTTCATGAGCTCGACGGACTCGCCGAACGGCAGATACTCGACCTTGCCCAGGTCCTCATAGGTGATCCCCGCCGCGGCCAGGATCGTGCGCGCATTGAGCTCGGTGCCGGACTTGGGCGCGCCGACGGACACACGCTTGCCCTTGAGGTCCTCCAGCGTCTTGATGCCCGAGTCCTTGCTCGCGACGAGCTGGATGTAGTTCGCATAGATGGCGGCGATGCCGCGCAGCTTCTTGAGCGGCGCCTTGAAGCCGACCTCGGTGTTGCCGGCCCAGGCGTCACGCAGCGAATCGCCCAGCGTGAAGGCCAGCTCGCCCTTGCCGGCGTTGAGAAGGTTGAGGTTCTCGACCGACGCCTTGGTCGACTGCACCGAGGGGCGCGTGCCGGGGATGGTGTCGCCGAAGATCTTCGATAGGGCCACGCCGAGCGGATAGTACACGCCCGACGTGCCGCCCGTGAGGATCGTGATGTACTCCTCGGCGCTGGCCGCCCGGGCTCCGAGAAGGAGCGGGACGGCGCTGATGCCGGTCAGCAGGCTCAGGGTGGAGCGACGGGAGAGACGGGCCATGAATTGCCTCACTGCTGATTGATTTGATCCGCGTTGCTGGCGGCGATGGACGCGCTGTCACCTGTCCTCATACTGGCGAGGACGGCCGAGGTCGAGATCTGCGGCGCGCTCACTGGGGCACGAGCGGCCAGAGGGCTGGTATCAGGAAGATCGCGACGAGCCAGAGAAGCAGATTGAGGGGTGCGCCCACGCGGACGAAGTCCATGAAGCGATAGCCGCCGGCCGAGTAGACGAAGGTGTTGGTCTGGTAGCCGATCGGCGTGGCGAAGCTGGCGCTGGCCGCGAACATGATGGCCACCACGAAGGGGCGCGGATCGACGCCCAGGCCCTTGGCGATGCCGATGGCGATCGGCGTCACGAGGACCGCGGTCGCCGTGTTCGAGAGGACCTCGGTCAGCAGCATCGTGACGAGATAGACGGCCGCCAGCACGGCATGCGGGCCGAGGCCGCCGACCAGAAGCATGGCGCCGTCCACGATCATGCGGCCGGCACCCGTCAGCTCCATCGCCTTGCCGATCGCCAGCATGCTCAAGATGAGCGAGACGATCGGCCAGTTGACGGCCTGGTAGGCCTCGTCCGGCTCGAGGCAGCCGCCGACGATGACGACAGCGGCGCCGATCAGGGCCAGCCCACCGATCGGCATGACGTCGAAGGCGGCGAGAAGGATGACGCCCAGCAGTGCCGTGATGGCGAGCCAGCCCTTGTCGCGGCGGGTCGGCTGCTCCGAGGGCTCGCTGAGGCTCACGAGGGCGCCTTGGGCGAAGAGCTGCTTCAGGCCCTCGGGGGGGCCCTCGAGGAGCAGCGTGTCTCCCACCTCGAGGCGGACGCGCTCGAAGTTGACGCCCACGTTCTCGCCGTGCCGGTGCACGGCCAGGATGTAGACGCCGAAGAGCCGGCGCAGGTTGACCTCGGCGAGGCGCCGCCCGGCCAGGAGCGAGCGCGGCCCGACGATGCCCTCCATGATGCGCGTGCTCTGCGTGGCGATCGGCTCGATCGCGTGATGCTCGACAGCGCCGAACACCACGTCGCCCTCCTTCCTGAGGCCGAGCACGTCCGCCATGTTCGTCCTCAGCATCAGCCGGTCGCCCGCCTGCAGGACGAGCTTTGCGAGGTCGGAGGCGAAGGAGATGCGGTTGCGGATGAGATCGACCACGCGGGCGCCGAGCTTGCGGGCGACCTCGGCCTCCTCGAGCGTCTTGCCGATGAGCGGCGAGTCGAGCGGGATCAGCACCTCGGTCAGGAACTGCCGCCTTCGCCCGCCCTCGGCGATCTCGGTGAAGATCTCCCGCTCCGGCAGCAGATGCCTGCCGATGAGCAGCATGTAGCCGATGCCGACGATCCCGTAGACGATGCCGGCGGGCGTGATCTCGAAGAGGCTGAACGGTGCCACCCCCGCGGTCTGGGCGGCACCGCTCACGACGAGGTTCGTCGAGGTGCCGATCAGGGTGCAGGTGCCGCCCAGGATGCTGGCATAGGAGAGGGGGATGAGGAAGCCCGAGGCGCTCCGCCGCAGCACGCCGGCCAGCATGACCGCCACCGGCGTCAGCACCACGACGACCGGCGTGTTGTTCATGAAGGCCGAGATGACGAGCGTGCTGCCCATCAGCGCGGCGAGGCCCAAGGTCGCCGAGCGGCCGGCGAGGCTGGTGACGAAGCGGGCGCCGTGCTCGACGATGCCGGTGCGATCGAGGGCGGCGCTGAGCACGAACATGGCCGCCACCGTCACCGGCGCCTCGTTCGTGGCGACGCTCAGGACGTCCTTGGGCGCCACCACGCCCAGCGCCATCAGGAACGCCACGGCCGTCATGGCGACCACGTCGTTCCGCCAGCGCTCGTTGACGAACGCCGCGAAGACGGCCACCAGCACGATCAGCACCAGATAGGCGTCGTAGGGTGAGCTCAGCATAGCCCGCAGGGTAGACGGCCGCGCTGCGTTGCAGCAAGTAGCTTGCCCGCGAGCTGCGGGCGGTGCGTTTCTATCCTCGGGCGACAGCCAGGAGGCCGACGGGCTCGCGCCCGCGCCTCGGGCCCACGGTCAGCGCAGCCCTATCTGACCGAGCCCCGGCAGCTTGACCGCGAGATCGCCGGGATCGACGCCGATCACGAGGCCCATGAGGTTCAGCTCCACCCCCTCGCGCTGGGCCAGCGTCAGGCCGAGGAGGCCGAAGAGCGAGATGCCGTATCCCGTTCCGCTCGGCGCCCGTGCGAGGACGCCGCCTTGGGCCAGGAAGTCCTTGCCGATCGCGATCGCGGGCATCGCGATCCCGAGCTCCGGCACCTGGCGCAGCAGATGGGCGACGAAGGTGTTGGAGTTGGGCCCGGGCCAGGTCGTGTAGCGGTCGTCGAACGGATAGCTCGCGATCGCCGCCCGGAGCTTCGGGATAGCCTCCGCGGCCGCCTCCCCCTCCACGCCGCCCACGATCCGCGGCCGGTTGCCTGCCCAAAAGCCGTCCGCGACGCGGATGTCGCGGCGGATGGCCGGGCGGCCTTGCCCCACGCCCCAGCCGACCACGTCGAAGCGCTCGTAGCCGGTAGCGCCCGCATCCTTGAGCACGATCCAGCAATGCACCGCGACGACGCCCTTCCAGCCCCAGGCGCGTGCCGCCATGACGCGCACGAGCGCATCGGGATGGCTCGCCGGGTCGGGGAGGAGCCGGGCGCTGTCCCAGCGCACGGCGCTCCAGTGCGACGCGCCCCCGGGTCGGAACAGGAAGGCGGCCAGCAGCACCGGCGCCAGGATCAGCATCAGGATGGCAACAAGCACGCGGATCGGCCGTTCCTCGCCTATGGTTCTTGCAACACCGGTCCGGCCTCGTCAGAAACGAGCCTTCGATCGACGGGAGACAGCCCGGGGTGGCGCTTCTTTTCTACAGTAACGAGGACGATCCGGAAGCCTGGAGACAGGAGCTCCAGCGCCGCATCCCCGACCTCGACTTCCGGCTGTGGCCTGCCGTCGGTGAGCCGCGGGACATCGACGTGGCGCTGGTGTGGCAGCCGCCGCCGGGGCTGCTCGCAGGCCTGCCCCGGCTTCGGGCCGTGCTCTCGCTGGGTGCGGGCATCGATTCGCTCCTCGCCGACGCGACGCTGCCCGACCTGCCGCTCTGCCGCATGGTCGACCCGTCGCTCACCGCCAGCATGGCGGAATATGCGTTGACGCTGGTGCTCCGCTACCACCGCGATCTCGAGCTCTACGAGGCGCAGCAGCGTGTCGGCCGCTGGCGCTTCAGGATGCCGAGGCCGGCTGCCACGCGATCCGTCGGCGTGATGGGCCTGGGCACGCTCGGCACCGCGGCGGCGGCGCTGCTGGCGGCCCACGGCTTCCAGGTCCGCGGGTGGAGCCGGACCAGGCGCGCGCTCGATGGTGTCGCGAGCTTCGCCGGCCCGGATGAGCTCGGCGACTTTCTGGCGGAGACGGAGATCCTGGTCTGTCTCCTGCCGCTCACCGCCGATACCGAGGGTGTTCTCGGGGCCGAGCTCTTCGCCCGGCTCCCGCGGGGTGCCCGCCTCGTCAACCTCGCGCGCGGCCGCCATCTGGTCGAGGCGGACCTGCTGGACGCGCTCGAGGCCGGCCGGCTGGCCCACGCGACGCTGGATGTGCTGGCGGAGGAGCCGCTGCCGGCTGCGCATCCCTTCTGGCGCCACCCGCGGATCACCGTGACACCGCATTCGGCGAGCTATAGCCTGCCGGCAACCGGCGCCGACGTCGTCGCCGAGAACATCCGTCGCATCGCCTCGGGCGAGCCGCTTCTCCATCGGGTCGACAGGGCCCGCGGCTACTGAGGCGCAGATCGGGAGGATCGAGATGAGCGCCGTCGTCGTCACGGTCGCCCAGCAGAAAGGCGGCGCCGGGAAGACGACGCTGCTCGTGCAGCTGGCGACGGCCTGGCGGGCCGACGGCAGGCGGGTGGCGATCGTGGACATCGATCCGCAGGCGAGCCTCACCGGCTGGGCCCGGGTGCGCGAGCATCAGGGGCCGGGCCTGGCCGATCTGCGTCATGCGATGGTGGGCGGCTGGCGGCTCGGGGTGGAGCTGGACCGGCTGCGCCGCGAGGCGGACATCGTGCTCGTCGACACGCCGCCGCACGCCGAGACCGACGCCAAGGCCGCCATCAGGGCCGCCGACCTGATCCTCGTGCCGGTGCAGCCGAGCCCGCTCGATCTCTGGGCCAGCCGCGCCACGATCGAGCTCGCGGCCAAGGAGAGCAGGCGCTGCTTTCTCGTGCTGAACCGGGTGCCGGCGCGCGGCCGTGTGATCGAGGAGGCGAGCGCCAGCGTTGCCCGAGAGGGGTGGCCGGCGCTAAGAGCGCAGCTCGGCAACCGCCAGAGCTACGTGAGCAGCTTCGGGCGTGGCCGCGGGGTCATCGAAAGCGAGCCGCGTAGCGCTGCCGCCGTCGAGGTCGGGGCGCTCGCCACGGAGATCCGTGGCCTGCTGTAAGGCAGCTCCTAGAGACGTGAGGGAAGAAGGCATGTCCGCTCCGCCGCAGGGCAAGGGCGAGCCGATCGCCGACAAGCGCCAGCTCGTCGAGTATCTCGAGCAAGGTGCCAAGCCGCGCGCCGACTGGCGCATCGGCACCGAGCACGAGAAGTTCGCCTTCCGCACGGCCGATCTGCGGCCGCTGCCCTATGAGGGGCCGGATGGCATCCGTGCGCTTTTGGAGGGGCTGGCACGCGAGTTCGGCTGGCGGCCGGTCCTCGAGGGCGATCTGCCCATAGCGCTCGTCAAGGATGGCGGCAGCGTCACGCTCGAGCCGGGCGGCCAGTTCGAGCTGAGCGGTGCTCCCCTGCAGACCCTGCATCAGACCTGCTGCGAGGTGCACACCCACCTGGACGAGGTGCGCAAGGTGGCAGAGCCTTTGGGCGTGGCCATGCTGGGCATGGGCTTCAACCCCAAATGGAAGCGCGACGCCATCCCCTGGATGCCCAAGGGGCGCTACAAGATCATGGGCGCGTACATGCCCAAGCGCGGCTCGCTGGGCCTCGACATGATGCTGCGGACCTGCACGGTGCAGGTCAATCTGGACTTCGCGGACGAGGCCGACATGGTCCGCAAGTTCCAGGTGAGCCTGGCGCTGCAGCCGATCGCCACCGCGCTCTTCGCCAACTCGCCCTTCAGCGAGGGCAAGCCCAACGGCTTCGTCTCCTACCGCAGCCACATCTGGACCGACACGGATTCGGACCGCTGCGGCACCATCCCCTTCGTCTTCGAGCCGGGCATGGGCTTCGAGCGCTACGTCGACTGGGTCCTCGACGTGCCCATGTACTTCGTCTACCGCGACGGGCGCTATATCGACGCGAGCGGCCAGTCCTTCCGCGACTTCATGCAGGGCCGGCTGCCGGCGCTGCCGGGCGAGCTGCCCACGCTCAGCGACTGGACCGACCATCTGACCACCGTCTTCCCGGAGGTGCGCCTCAAGCGCTTCCTCGAGATGCGCGGGGCCGACGGCGGTCCCTGGCGCGTCATCTGCGCCCTGCCGGCCCTGTGGGTCGGCCTCCTCTACGATACGGACGCGCTCGACGCGGCGGCGGCGCTGGTCAGGGACTGGACCGAGGAGGAGCGGGAGAGGCTGCGGGACGACGTGCCGAGGCTGGGGCTGCGCACGCCCTTCCGCCGCGGCACCGTGCTCGACATCGCGCGCGAGGTCGTGGCGCTGGCCTCGAAGGGCCTCGCGGCGCGCGCCCGCCTCAACTGGGACGGCGTCGACGAGACCCGCTATCTCCGGCCGCTCGAGCAGATCGTGGCCACCGGCCGCAGCCTCGCCGACGACAAGCTGAGCCGCTTCGAGGAGGAGTGGGGCGGGGACATCGACCACCTCTACCGCGAGGAGGCCTTTTGAGGCGGTCTCAGCGCAGATAGTCGGCGAGGCTCAGATTGGCGAGCTGGCTGATGGTGAGGTAGGCCGCCTGGAGATTGGTCGAATCGGCCGCGATCTGCGTCATCGCGGTCGGGACGTCGGTGTCCTGGATGCGGCTGATGACCTGGTCGAGATAGGTCAGGGTCGATTGCTGCCGGTCGATCTGGCCGCTCAGCCGCTGGCTCGTCGCGCCGAGAGAGCCGCGCATGTCGCCCAGCCCGTTGATCGCCTTGCTCACCTGGTCGAGCGCGGCCTGCAGCCCGGCCGTATCGCCCTTGGCCTCGGCATCGCGGGCCGTGGCGAGAGCGCCCAGGAGATCGGCGAAGGGCGGCTCGTCGGCGGTGATCCCGTAGGAGACCGGCTGGCCCGTATCGGAGCGCACCGTGAGCTTTTGCGAGTCGCCCCGGTAGTAGTCGGCGGGGCCGAGCGTCGCGGGGGGCGGCGTCGGCACGCTCACCGGCGGCGCGCTCGATCGGCTCCCGGCGAAGACGTAGCTGTCGCCGACCTCGAGGTTGAGGGCGCTCGTGACCTGGCCCAGCATCTGATCGATCTCGGGCGTGATCGAGGTGGTGCTGCCGCTGCCACCGTTCAGGCGCTGGAGCAGGAGCGAGCGGAAGCTGCTCGCCATGTCGCCGAGGTCGGCGAGCGTGCCGTCCATGGCGTTGAGACGGTCCACGACCTTGGTCGTCTCGGCGGCGAGGGCGGCGGTGCTGGCGCGATCGGCGCGCGTGCCGATCAGAAGGCCGGCATCGCCGGCGAGGTCGGCGTAGCGCTGGGCCTTCTGGCCGGTGGCGACGGCCACCTGCTGATCCTGGATCCGGGACTGGACCGTCTGCAGGATCGTCATCATCCGCTGGGCCTGGCCGAGGTCGCTCGTGCGCATCCGGGTTCCCCTTGGCCTATCGCTGGCCAATCGTGAGGAGCGTGTCGAAGAGGTCGCTGGTCGCGGCGATGATCCGTGCCGCCGCAGCGTAGCTCTTTTGATAGAGAATGAGGTTCGAGAGCTCCTCGTCGATGTTGACGCCCGACACCGAGGCGACGCGGCTGCCGAGCGTGTCGACCGCGGCCTTGTCGCTTGCTGCGGCGTCGCTGGCGCGACTGGCCGAGCTCGCAGCCTCGGCCACGATCTCGGCCGCATAGGATTTGGGCGAGACGGTCCGGCTGGTGGGGCCGCTCGGGTCGGTCACCAGGGTCACAAGGCTATCGAGAGCCGCCGCCAGCGCCTGGGCGCCGCGATTGTCGCCGCTGCCGCCGAGCTGCGAGGTGGGCGGGGGACCTGTGTCGACGTCGAGCATGGCCGAGGAGAGGCGGGCAGGGTCGCTCGCGACGTCGCTGCGCACCGCCAGCGCCGTCGGCGCCGATCCGGTCGAGCTCACCAGATCGTTGAGGCCGAAATAGTGGGCCAGGCCGACCTCGCGGCTCTGGCCCAGCGCATCGGTCGTGGCGATCTTGCCGGTCCCGTCCGCCCAGGCGAGGCCGTAGCCCGAGCCCGAGAGATCGACCTGCAACCCGCCGCCGGGGGTGATCGAGGCGCTCCCATAGCCCGCGATGCCGGCATCGATCTCGGAGACGATCGTGGCGAGGTCCTTGCCCGCCAGGTCGATGGCGAGCGTGGCCTGAGCCTCTCCGGTGCTGCGGTCGACGACCGCGAGATAGGTGGTGCCGCTGTTGCCGGCCCCGTCGAAGCCCGAGAAGTCGCTGCGCGATCCGGAGACCGTGGCCGGTGGAGGCAGCGGGACGGCCGCATTGTGCGCGGCGTTGAGCGCGTCGCCGACGAGGGTGGCCAGCGCCCCCAGGCGGTCCTGGAGCTGGGGCAGCACGCTGTCGCGCGCCTCGACGAGGCCCGCCAGCTTGCCCGAGGTCAGTGGCGAGCGCACCAGGTCGGCAGCGGAAAGGGGGGACCCGGTGCCCGGGACAGGCTGCGAGGCGCGTTGCCCTCCGGTGACCAAGACCTGGCCGACCTCGCCCGCGCGCGGCGCGCCGGTGGCTGGGTCGATCTGCTTGGCCGCGAACACCTGGATGGGGCCGAAGGTCGTGCCCGGCGTGGCGCTCGGGGTCGGGCTGTAGGTGAGGGTGCGCGCGGCGTGGTCGAGCAGCGCGATGCCGCCCCGCGTGTAGACGGTGGCGGTGCCGTCGCTGCCGATCGTCGCCGCCACGTCGATGTTCTGGGAGAGCTTGGCGAGAAGCGCGTCCTGCCGGTCGGCGAGATCGGCACTGCCGGGGTTGCGGATGATCTGCTCGTTGAGATCGGCCAGCTGCTGGAGCTGGGTGTTGATGTCGCTTACGGTCTGCCCGATCTGCAGGTCCGTCTGGTGCCGCATCTGTGCTAGCTGGTCTGCGCCCTTTTGGATCTCGCCCAGGAGATCGCTGGCGGCGCCCACGGCAGCGGTGCCCTGGCCCGGAGCGTTGGCGAAGGTCTCCAGCGCCGTCTGAAGCTGGTCCAGAGCGTTCGGTATGCCGCTGGCGGTGTCGCCCGGCTGGCCCAGCACGGAGTCCTGAACCTCGCTTTGGATCCGGTCGA
Source organism: uncultured Alphaproteobacteria bacterium (assembly GCA_963735065.1). Taxonomy (GTDB): domain Bacteria; phylum Pseudomonadota; class Alphaproteobacteria; order Geminicoccales; family Geminicoccaceae; genus CAVTJL01. The sequence goes on from CAVTJL010000006.1 coordinate 217,791, forward strand.
GAACGTCGCTGCGCGCGAGCTTCGCCTGCGCGGTCCGGAGCTCCGCGTCGAGAAAGGCGTCGACGACACGCTGGACCTCGCCGGCCGCCACGCCCGCCCCCTGGCCGGCGACCGTGACGGCCTGCAGCGGCTGGACCTTGCGGACATAGCCCTCGGTGTTCGCGTTGGCGACGTTGTTGGCCGTCACCGACAGGGCCTGCTGGGCGGCATCGAGACCGCTCAGGGCGGATCGCAGGGCAGCGGTGAGCGACATGGGCGGGGTTCCTAGACCTGGCGGTCGAGGGCGATCGGCAGGACGCGCGCCGGCCGGTCCGCCGACCCCAGCCGGCCGGGCCGGGGCGCCGACCTGGCGAGGCTCTCCGCCAGCCGGCGCATCAGACGCTCGATGATCCCCTGGGCAGCCTCGAGGATGCGGGCGTTCTGCCTCGCCGCCCCGCGAAACGCGCGCAGCCCGGCCTCGAGCTCGCGCCGCGCGCCGATCGGCAGCGCGCCCAGGATGCGGGCATCGCCGCGAAGCTGCCCGAGCTGGGCCTCGAGCGCGTCGGCCAGCGCCGACTTCTCGGCGTGCAGGTCGGACAGGCGGTCGAGCCGCATGCCCTGGATGAGGCTGTTCTCGAGCTCCATCACCTGCTCCAGCCGGCGCATGTGCGTCAGCAGGAGCGCCAGACGCTCGGTAGGGTCCATCAGCCGGCCTCCTGCACGCGCATGAGCTCCCGCAGCACCGCGTCCGCTACGCCGATGCCGCCGCTGCGGCTGATCAGCTTCGCGTACTCGTCGGCCATCATGCCGCCCAGAGGGCTGCTGTTGCCGAGGAGGCCGTCGCCGCCCTGCGCGCCGGTCATGCCGTGGAGCATCTGCGCGATGAAGACGCTCTCGAAATCCCGGGCGGTCTCGACGAGCTGCCGGCTCGGCTGGGCCGCCGCGGCGTCGGTCCGTCCCGGCGAGGCTGCCGCGGCGCCGGTCTGGAGGATGCCCATCACATCACCTCGATCTCGGCCTGAAGCGCGCCCGCGGCCTTGATCGCCTGGATGATGCCGATCATGTCGCGCGGCCCGACGCCCAGGGCGTTGAGGCCCTTGACGAGGTCGTCCAGCGTCACGCCGGTGTCGAGCACCGTCATGCGGCGGTCGCTCTGGTCGTTGACCTCGACGCTGGTTCTCGGCACCGCCACGGTCTCGCCCTGCCCGAGCGGGTTGGGCTGGGAGACCTGGGGCGTCTCGGTGACGCGGACGGTGAGGTTGCCCTGCGCCACCGCGACCCGGCTGATCCGCACGTTCTCGCCCATGACGACGATGCCGTTGCCCTCGTCGATCACGATGCGGGCCGGCTGGTCGGGCTCGACCCTGAGCTGCTCCACCTCGCTCATGAGCGTGGCGGTCTTACCGCGGAAAGCGGGCGGCACGTTGAGGCTGACGGTCGCCGAATCGACGGCCCGCGCCTGGCCGGCGCCGAAGCGGCCATTGATGGCCTGGGCGATCCGCTCGGCCGTGGTGAAGTCGGGATTGCGCAGCGCCACCTTCAGCGTGGCCGCCTTGTCGAGCGAGAAGTCGATCTCGCGCTCGACGATGGCGCCGGACGGGAGGCGGGCGGAGGTCGGCACGCCGCGCGTGACGGAGCTCGCCTGGCCCTGGGCCTCGTAGCCCCCGACGCTCAGGGCGCCCTGGGCCACCGCATAGACCTCGCCGTCGGCGCCGAGCAGGGGGGTCACCAGGAGCGTGCCGCCGCGCAGCGACTTGGCGTCGCCCAGCGCGCTCACCGTGACGTCGATCCGGCTGCCGGTGCGCGTGAAGGGCGGCAGATTGGCCGTCACCATGACGGCCGCGACGTTGCGGGTCTTGAGCTCGGCGCCGCGCGTGCTGACGCCCAGCCGCTCGAGCATCGCGACCAGGCTCTCCTGCGTGAACATGGTGTTCCTGAGCGTGTCGCCGGTGCCGTTGAGGCCGACGACGAGGCCGTAGCCGACGAGATGGTTGTCCCGCACACCCTCGAAGTCGGCGACGTCCTTGACCCTCGACGTGGCCCCGGCCGCATCGGCCCAGCTTGCAAGACAAAGGCAGAGGAGCGCTGCCGCCACCATCCGCAGCCTCGTCCACGACATCCCCGCCCGCCCATCACGGAACGCCAGCAAGATTCCTCACCCCCTCGTCATCGGGTCACGGCGCTCCCTCCTTGCGAGGCTCGTGCCAGCTCGCGACGAGGCAGGATTTGCGGGCGCGGCCGGGGGCACGGCAGGCAGAACATGCCGGGCCACGGGCACTTTTTGCCGGGTCGTCGCTGCCCTTTAACGATCCCTCAAGCCTGCGGCCCTAGGATCCGGGTCAGGCAGCACCGGGAAGGAGGAGCATGCTCGTTCAAGGTCTCGCGGCGCCGCGCTCGACGACCGGTGTGCGCCGGACGGCCGTGCGGGCGGGGAGCGCAGGCCCCGGCTTCGTCGCCGTTCCGTCGGACCAGCCGCCGGCGTCGCCCGCCACCGCACGCCTCGCGACGCTGGCCGCGATGGGTGCCGTGCTGGCGGCGCAGGAGCGTGCCGACGAGGACAGCTCGCGGCGCCGGGCGCTCCGCCGCGGCGGCCGTCTGCTCGACCGTCTCGACGCGCTCCGTCTGGCGCTCGTCGAGGGTCGGCCGACGCCGGCGCTGGCGCGGGAGCTGGGGAGCATCCTCTCGGAGGTGGAGGGCGTTTGGGATGACAGCGCGCTTGTCGGCGTGCTCCGCGAGATCGAGCTGCGCGCGGCGGTCGAGCTCGCCAAGCTCGAGCGGGACGAGGCCGGCTGAGCGCGTCCTCTCAGGCGTGCTCCGATCCGGCGAGGAAGCCGAAGTCGCAGCCCTGATCGGCCTGAAGGATCTGCTCGCGGTAGAGCCGGTCATAGCCGCGGCCTGCGGGCGCCTGCGCAGGCGGTGCGGCAGCTCGCCGCCGCTCGATCTCGCGCGGGTCGAGCAGGAGGTCGATGCGGCGATCCCTGACCGAGAGGCCGATCCGGTCGCCGCTCTCGACCACGGCGAGCGGCCCACCGGAGGCCGCGTCCGGGGCCACGTGCAGGACGATGGTGCCGAAGGCCGTGCCGCTCATGCGCGCGTCCGAGATGCGCACCATGTCCTTCATGCCTGCACGGGCGAGCTTGGTCGGGATCGGCAGATAGCCTGCCTCCGGCATGGCTGCCCCGCTGCTCGGTCCGGCGTTCTTGAGGACGAGGAAATCGTCGGGCGTCACGTCCAGCGAGGGGTCGTCGATGCGTGCCGCGAGATCGGCAAGGCCGTCGAAGACGACGGCACGGCCCTCGCGCTCGAAGAGCTTCGGATCGGCGGCCGAGCGCTTCAGGATCGCCCCCCTCGGTGCCAGCGAGCCGAAGAGCGCCACGAGGCCGCCATCGGGCCGCACCGGCTCCTGCACCGAATGGATCACGTTGCGATCGACCCAGGGATGGGCGCCGGCGATCCGCTCGCCCAGGGTCTCGCCCGTCACGGTCGGCACGTCGAGATGGAGGATCCCGCTCAGCTCGCGCAGCACCGCGGGGATGCCGCCGGCGGCGTGGAGGTCCTCCATGTAGTGGCTGCCGGTGGGCTTGAGGTCGACGATGACGGGCGTCGTGTCGCTCAGCTCGTTGAAGCGGCGGAGGTCGACCTCGAGGCCGAGCCGGCCGGCGATCGCCGCCATGTGCAGGACGGCGTTGGTCGAGCCGCCGATGGCGAGAAGGACGCGGAGCGCGTTCTCGAGCACGCGTGCATCGAGCAGGCGGCCAAAGCTGCGCTCGGTGCCGATCAGCGAGACGGCTGCCCTGCCGGTCGCCTCGGCCATCCTCAGGCGGTCGGCATCGACCGCCGGGATGCTGGCGCCGTAGCTCGGCATCAGGCCCATCGCCTCGGCGAGCGAGGCCATGGTGCTGGCCGTGCCCATCACGGCGCAGGTGCCGGAGGTCGAGGCGAGCCGCGTCTCGACGGCGCGGATCTGCTCGGCCTCGACCTCGCCGGCGCGATAGCGGGCCCAGAAGCGGCGGCAGTCGGTGCAGGCGCCGAGGCGCTCGCCCTGGTGGCGCGCGGTCGACATGGGCCCGGCCACGAGCAGGATCGAGGGCCGGCCGGCCGAGATGGCGCCCATGATCTGCGCCGGCACCGTCTTGTCGCAGCCGCCGACGAGCACGACCGCGTCCATCGGCTGGGCGCGGACCATCTCCTCGACGTCCATCGCCATGAGGTTGCGGAACTTGAGGCTGGTGGGCGTGAGAAAGCCCTCGCCGAGCGAGATCGTCGGGAACTCGAGCGGCAGGGCGCCGGCGGCCAGGACGCCGCGCTTCACCGCCTCGACCATCTCCGGCATGTGCCGGTGGCAATTGTTGAAGCCGCTGGCGGACTGCGCGATGCCGACGATGGGCCGGTCCAGCATCTCGCTGGAGTAGCCCATGGCGCTTGCGAAGGAGCGGCGGAGGAAGCGGTTGAAGGCCGCATCGCCGTAGTTGGTGAGCCCGTGATCCAGCCCGTGCTTCTTCTCGGTCCCGCTCATCGCCCCTCCCACGCGGCACCCCGCCGCGGGCCCGAGGAGGAGCCCGGCGGGCGCTGCCCTGCCGATCTGGTGTCTCTCTTAGACCCGTGCCGAGCGCCACGACAGCCCGCGACGGTCAGCTCTCGGCGTAGGGATTGGCGCTGTGGCGGATCTCGAGGCGCAGGGGCACGCCCGCGAGGTCGAACGCCTCGCGCAGCCCGTTCGTGAGATAGCGGACATAGCTCGGCGGCAGCGCGTCGACGGGCTTGTTGGCGAAGAGCGCAAAGGTCGGCGGGCGCGACGCCACCTGCGTCATGTAGCGGATCTTGATCCGTCGGTTCTGGGCCATGGGCGGCGGCTGTCGGGCGGTCGCCTGCTCGAGCCAGCGGTTGAGCTGGCCCGTGGGCACGCGCTTGCGCCAGCGATCGAAGGTCTCGATGACGGCGGGCAGAAGCTTCTCGACGTTGCGGCCGGTGCGGGCCGAGAGCGGGACGCAGGTGATGCCCTTGACCTGGGCCAGCCGGTCCTGGGCCAGCTCCTCGAGCGCCTTGAGCGCGGCCGCCCGCTCCGGGACGAGATCCCACTTGTTGGCGACCAGCACGAGCGCCCGGCCCTCGCTGAGCGCCAGGTTGGCGATGGTGAGGTCCTGGTGCTCGAGCGGTGCCGTGGCGTCCAGAACGAGGGCCACGACATGCGCCTCACGGATCGCCCGCACGCTGGCCGAGCCGGCGAGGCGCTCGATGGTGGCATCGACGCGGCTACGCCTTCTCAGCCCCGCCGTGTCGACCAGCTCGACCGACCGGCCCTCGAACGACCAGGCGATCTGGACGCTGTCCCGCGTGAGCCCGGGCTCCGGCCCGGTGAGCAGCCGGTCGCTCTTGAGGAGGCGATTGAGGAGCGAGGATTTGCCCACGTTCGGCCGGCCGACCACGGCGAGGCGCAGCCGGTCCGGATGCTCGCCTGCCTCGTCTTCCGCCGCTGCGGTCGTGGGCTCCTCGGTCTCGCCCAGATGCGGCCGCAGCGCCTCAAGAAGGTCGGGCAGGCCGTCGCCATGCTCGGCGGAGACGGCGATCGGCTCACCCAGGCCCAGCATCCAGGCCTCCGCCAGCCCGGCGTGCGCGGCGCGGCCCTCGGCCTTGTTGGCGAGCAGGAGGATCGGCTTGTGCGTGCGGCGCAGAAGGGCCGCGATGTCCTGGTCGAGCGAGGTGATGCCGGCCCGCGCATCGATGAGGAAAAGACCCAGATCCGCCGTCTCGAGGCCGGCCAGGGTCTGCGCCTGGAGGCGGCCCTCGAGCGTGGCGGCGGGGCCGGGATCGAGGCCTGCCGTGTCGACGACGCGAAACTCGAGCTCGCCCAGCCGTCCCTCGCTCTCGAGCCGGTCACGGGTGACGCCGGGCAGATCGTGGACGAGCGCCCGCCGCCGCCCGATCAGGCGGTTGAACAGCGTGGACTTGCCGACGTTCGGTCGTCCGATGATGGCAATGGTGCGCATGGCGCCACCGTGTCAGCGATAGGCCAGCAGCCGAGCGTCGTCGGTCAGGATGTAAACCGTTCCGTTTGCGACGATCGGCGGCAGGCTCATCGGGTAGCCCGGCTTGACGTGGCCGAGGATCTCGCCGGTGTAGGGGGAGACGCTCACGATGTCGCCCTTGGAGCTGAGCGCGAGCAGCCGGTCCCCGACGAGCAGCGGGCCGGCCCAGACGGTCAGCGAGTCGCTCGCGGCCTCGCCGGTGGCGCGGGCCAGCGGGCTCACCCAGCGGATCCGTCCGCCCTGGCGGAGCAGGCAGACGATCTCGCCGCGCTCGGTGATGAGGTAGATGAACTCGCCCGCCACCCAGGGGGTCTGCAGCGAGGTGATGCTGATGTCCCAGACGCGGCCGCCCCGCTGCAGGTCGATCTCCGCCATCTCGCCGCCATTGCCGGCGACCAGCACGCGGTCCTGATCGATGACGGGGGCGCCGGTGATGTCGGTGATGGTGTCGATGGCCAGCGTCCGTCGCGGCTTCACCACGGTGTCGGACCAGACCGGGCGTCCCGAATCGAGCAGCAGCGCGAACACCTCGCCCGACGAGTAGGCGACGACGCAGAGCTCGCCTTGCGCCGCCGGCGGCGCGCCGCCCAGGATGCCCGCCTGCTGGAAGAGGCCGGCGTGCGTCCACACGACCCCGCCGTCCACGGTATTGAGCGCGAAGAGCTGGTTGTCGGCCGTGCGCGCCAGCACCCGACCGCCGGCGATCGTCGGTGCCGTCTTGAGGGGTGCCCGGATCTTCTGGCGCCAGATCGTCTCGCCTTTGGCGGGATCGAGCGCGAAGACGTCGCCATGGCTGCGGGTGGCGTAGAGCCGTCCGCCGTCGAAGGCGAGCCCCCCGCCGGTGAGCCGGTCGCTCTGCTTCGACGTCTCGGGGAGAACCGACCAGATCCGGCTGCCGCTGTCGGCGTCGAAGGCGGCGCAATGGCCGGCCGCATCCATCGTATAGACGGTGCCGTTCGCGACGATGGGCGTGCAAAGAATGCGCTCGCTGCCCGAGCCGCCGCTTCCGGCGCTCGATTCCCAGGCCTGCTTGAGGTCGGCTGCCGCCGCCAGGTGCCCCATCAGGTGCGAGGGATTGCCGCCTACCTGCGGCCAGGCTGGATTCCTGACCGGCGCAGGGAGGGTGATGCTCAGCGCCTGGATGCGAGGGTCGGCGGTCGGGCCGTCGTCGAGCAGCAGAACCGGGATGCGCTTGCCCGGCAGGGGCGGGGCCGGATTGGGGCCGAACCACTGGCCCTCACCACAGCCGGCGAGCGCCAGTGCCAGTGGACCGAGCAGCAGCGATCGGCGTGTGGTCATGATTTGCTGTCGCTTGCCTCGTTCCCGCCGATCGCCTTCAGGAGCTGGTCGGCCAGGCTCTGGGTTGACGCCGGGGCGGTCGCGTCCTGCTTGACCTCCTCGAGCGCCTTGCGGGCCATGCTCTTGTCGCCGGCGCGGAGTGCCGCGGCCGAAAGCAGGATCCGTGCAGGCTGGCGCCAGGGCTTGCCGCTCGCGCTCAGAGGCTCGAGCCGGGCGATCAGGTCCTTCGGATCGGCCGTGTCGATCTGCTGGGAGATGTCGAGAAGGCTTGCGAGGCCACGGAACAGCGGGTCGACCGTGTCATCGTTGGCCAGCGCCGTGAGCGTCGCCAGCGCCCCCTTCTTGTCACCCGCCTGGATCTGGGCCCGCGCCTCGTTCAGGCGGGCGACCGTGGCGAAGCCGGGCGACGCCGTGGCCGCGAACTTGCTCAGGTCCAGGGCCGCCTCAGGATAGCGCTTGTCGGCGAAGGTTCGCATCGCCTGGGCGAACTCCTGGGCCTGCGACTGGCGCGAATGCTCCTGCCAGCGCTGCCAGCCCAGGAAGGCCGCGACGCCTACGATGATGACGAGGGCCAAGGCCACGACCCAGCCGCCGTACCGGCGCCACAGAGCCAGGAGCTTCTCGCGTTGGAGCTCCTCGTCGACCTCGCGGAAGAGTTCTTCGGATTTCAAGGGAGGCACCCGATCGTCGCGGCCCTCAGGCCGCTCTCTTGGGGCTGACGAGAGGCGGTCCGAGCTTGGACCGCGAGTAGGTATGGGAGCAATCAGGGTTTGGCAAGGCCGAGACGCTCTTCTAACTTTCCACGCGACGCTCCCAACCGGAGGGCAGCCGATGCCGCGAACTCTTCATCGCCCTCGAGATGCAGGAAGTCGCGGCCGATCTGGAGCGGCTCTGCGTCGGCCTTCCGGCGATCCGTTGGTGCGATCCCGACGCTTTCCATCTCACCGTGCGCTTCATCGGCGAGGTCGACCATCCGACCTTCTACGAGATCGGTGAAGGCTTGGGCCGGATCAGCCTTCGGCCCTTCGAGCTGGCGCTCAAGGGTCTCGGGCTCTTTCCGCCGCGTGGCGCGCCCCACACGCTGTGGGCAGGCGTCGAGGATCCGGACGGCGGTCTCGCGACGTTGCGGCGCCGTGTGGACCGCGTGCTCGAGGAGGCGGGGATCGAGCCCGAGCGGCGGAAGTTCGTGGCCCACGTCACGCTCGGCCGGTTCCGCGAGGCGCCGCCCGAGGCCCGCCTCGCGAGCTTCCTCGCCAGCCGTGGGCTCTTCCGGACCGCCCGCTTTCCGGTCAGCTCCTTCACCCTCTTCTCGAGCCAGCTGCGTCCCGAGGGGGCGCTTCACCTGCCCGAGGCGGAGTATCACTTCGTGAGCGGCGTGATCGAGCGCGTCTAGCAGGGCGGCGCGCTGCCCTGCGGCCGGCTACTCCTTGTCGGCGGTCCGGGCGCGGAGCCGCTCTTCCTGCTCCTGCAGCTCCGGCGTGAACGCGTCGCCGAAGTCCTCCGCCTCGAGGACCTGCCGGATCTCGAGCTCGACCTCGCCTTGCCCATCGGTCGGTGGCCACCGCTTGGCCCACGCGATGGCCTCGTCCAGCGACGGGGCGTCGATGATCGTGAAGCCGGCGAGGAGATCGCCCCCGAAGGGGCCGAGGCTGACCGAGGGCTTCCCGCCGGAGAACGTGACCCGAGCACCGCGCGAGGAGGGGTGAAGCCCTTCGCCCGCGCGCATCGCGCCGGCGTTCACCAGCTCCTCGTTGTAGCTCATCATGTCGACGATGAGCTGCTCGCTCGGCATGGCGCCGGCCTCCGTCTGCGCGTCGGCCTTGCGCAGGATGATGAACCGCATCGTCGGTCGTCTCCTCTCGTCTGAAGGCAGGCGGGTCCGTCTGCGCCGAGCCGGCCCCGCACCCTGGATCGCTAGGCTGCCTCGGGCTGGACCATGATCATCCAGCCGACACCGAAGCGGTCGGCCAGCATGCCGAAGCTGGGCGAGAAGAAGGTTTTCGTCAGTGGCATCCGCACCTGGCCGCCTTCGCTCAGCGCCGCGAAGCAGCGCTCGGCCTCGGCCTCGTCCGCCACGGCGAGCGACAGCGAGAAGCCCTCGAACCTCGCCGCGTTCTGGCAGCCGCCGTCCGAGCCCATCAGCACCGCGTCGCCGATCTGAAGGCTCATATGCATGACCTTGTCGTCGGAGCCTTCGGGCATCGCCCCCGGAGGCGGGGGCTCCGGGCTGTCCTTGACGCGCAGGAGCATCGTCACCTCGGCGCCCAGCGCCTTTTTGTAGAACTCGGCTGCCTCCTCGGCCCGGCCGTCGAAGAAGAGATAGGGGTGGATCTGCATGGGACGGTTCCTTCGGTGGGTTGTGACGGGCCTTCAGTCGTCGATCGCCTGGTAGGCCAGGGTGAGAAAATCCTCGTTGATGTCGGTCGAAGCGGGCGAGGTCATCTGGCGCTGGATCAGCAGGATGGCGACGAGGTCCTCCCTCGGGTCGGAGCGCCAGGTGGTGCCGAGGCCGCCGTCCCAGCCGATGCGGCCGGGCACGGAGGCGATGCCGTCGCGCCGCGTCGTGACCGCGAGGCCGAAGCCCCAGCCGCTTCTGTCCCAGAACCCCGGGAAGAACGGCGAGGCCGCCTTCTGCTCGGGCGTGATGTGGTCGGTCGTCATCAGCTCGACGGTCGGCCGGGCGAGGATGCGCTCGGAGCCGTGCCGGCCGTGCCGGAGCATCATCCGGCCGAACGCCAGGAAGTCCTCGGCCGTCGAGGCGAGACCCGTCCCGGCCGACGGGAAGACGTGCGGACCTTCGGGCTCGACGGGCACGAGGCCGCCGGTGCCGGCGCTGATCCGATAGCAGGTGGCGAGCCGGTGGCGCTCTGCCTCGGACGGGTTGAACGCCGTGTCCTTCATGCCGAGGGGCGAGAAGATCCGCTGCTCCAGGAAGTCATCGAGCGGCATGCCCGCGGCGCGTGCGATCAGCACGCCCAGGAGGTCGAAGCCGTTGTGATACATCCACCGCTCGCCCGGCTGGTGGATCAGCGGCAGGCTGCCGTAGCGGCTTGCGATCTCGTCGGGTGAAAGGGCGGGTGGTGTCGCGCCGGGCGCCAGGCCCAGTCGCGCCATCTCGGTCTGGATCGGACAGGAGCCGGGTGGCGCCATCACCGCGCCGATGCCGGCCCGCATGGTGAGAAGGTCGCGGAGGGTGATCGACCGAGCGGCGGGGACGGTGTCGTCGACCGGGCCGTCCGGTCGGGCGAGGACCCTCCGGTCCGCGAGCTCCGGCAGAAAACGCTCGATCGGGTCGTCCAGGCGCAGCCGGGTCTCCTCGACCAGGATCATCGCGGCCGCCGCGGCGATCGGCTTCGTCATCGAGGCGACACGGAAGAGGGTGTCGTGGCGCATCGGGGTTCCCGCCTCGAGGTCCTGCGCGCCGATCGCCTCGCGGTGGACGTCCTCGCCACGGCTCACGAGCGCCACGACGCCGGCGACCTCGCCCCGATCGACATAGCCCTGCAGAACGGCGCTCATCCGCTGCAGCCGCGTGCGCGATAGCCCTCCAGCTCGAGACATTCTGCTTTTTCCCTTTGTCTTGACCGGGCGGCCGATCAGCCCGTGACCGCGGTCATGACGATCACCTCGCTGCCCGGTGGCAGGGGCGTCTCGAGGGTCGCGCGCCGGCCCAGGACGAAGATGTTGATGTTGCGCCGGATGCGCGGCGTCGAATCGCAGAGCCGGTCGCGCATGCCGGGCCAGCGGGCCTCGAGCCCGTCGATCGCCTCGGCGACGGTCGTGGCCGACACCTCCAGCCTCGCCACCGCGCCCGGGAAAAGCCGGAGCAGGGCGGCGGGCAGGGTGACGACAACCGGGGAGGGGAGGTGCTGCCGTGCATCATCCGACATGGCCCGCCGCTCCGCGCCCTGTCCGCTAGGCCTCGACGACGAGCGTCTCGACGGAGCAGATCGGCGGCAGGTGCTGGGCGAGGCAGGTCCAGCTCTCGCCTTCGTCGGCACTGCCGTAGAGCGCCCCGGTGTTCGTGCCGAAATAGACCCCGGCGGGATCGAGCCGGTCGGTCGCCATGGCACGGCGCAGCACGCCGAAAAAGCAGCTGTCCTGGGGCAGGCCGTCCCTCAGCGCCTGCCAGCTCTCGCCGGCATCCCTGGTCCGCCACACCGCTGCTTTGCCGTCGGGCACATAGCGGCCGATCGAGTCGCCATTGAGGGGCAGGAGAAAAAGCGTGTCGGGGTCGCGGGGGTGAGCCGCGGCGGGAAAGCCGAAGGAGGAGGGCAGGCCCGCCTCGATGCTCTCCCACCGCCGGCCGCCGTCGTCGCTGCGGTACATGCCGCAATGGTTCTGCTGATAGAGGCGAGACTGCATGCCGGGCGCCATGACGAGGCAGTGCACGCACTGGCCGTATTCGGGATAGCGCTGCCCCTCGGGGAGGAAGTCGCAGCGCGTGCCCTGGTTGCGGGGCTCCCAGCTGAGGCCACCGTCGCCAGTGTGAAAAACGCCGGCCGTGGAGATGCCGACCCACAGCTCCTGCTCGTCGTCCGGGTTGGGGACGAGCGAGTGGAGGATCAGGCCGCCGCCGCCCGGCTGCCAGTTGGCTCGCGATGGATGATCGCGCAGGCCGGCCACATGCTGCCAGGACTGGCCGCCGTCATCGCTGCGGAAGAGGCCGGCCGGCTCGACGCCGGCAAAAAGCGCCGTCGGGCCCGGCGCCACGCTCCAGACGGACTTGATCGGCGGCTCGTCGGTCCCGTAGGCCAGACCCTCGCTCGAATGGGTCCAGCTGTGGCCGAGATCGGTCGACTTCCAGACGGCGGGGCCGAACCACTCGCTGCCGCCGCCGGCATAGATCGTGCCGGTCGCCGGGTCCGCCTTGACGTGGTTGAGCGGCCAGGTCTCGCAGAGCGGCCCGCGCAGCGCCCAGGAGCGCCGGTCGGCGTCGCTCTCGAGGATGAACGCGCCCTTGCGCGTTCCGAGCAGGACAAGGACCTTCATCACCCTCACCTCCCGCTGGGCCGGCGCACCCGGCAGCTCTTCAGTCCTTAGGATAGGGGCAGCCCGGCATGCCCACGAGCCGGGCATTGTAGGCCAGGCAATGCTCGAGCTCGTTCGCCCAGCCGATCCGACGAGCCCAGTTCGTCGTGAAGCCGACGATGATGTCCGTCACCGTGAACCTGCCCGCGACGAGGAACGGCGTCGATGCGAGGTGCCGGTCCAGCGCCTCGAGGGAGCGGCGCCCTTCCCGTGCGTTCTGCTCGAAGACCGCCTCTACCCTTTGCTCCTCGGGATAGAGAAAGCGGTTGCGAGCGGTGCTCCAGAGATGGGCCTCGAGCTCGGCGAGGCAGAAGGAGACCCACTGGTCGTGCTGCGCCCGCTCCCAGCTCCCGGACGGCGCGATGAGCCCCTTCTCGGGGTGGCTGTCGGCGAGCCAGGTGCAGATGGCGGCCGACTCGAAGAGCGGCCTCCCATCGTCCAGGATCGCCGGCACCTTGCCGAGCGGCGAGACCGCGGCGAGGCGCTCCGAGCCGATGACCTCGCGGCCGCTCACGCTCTCGAAGGGGACGCCCAGCTCGAGCAGCGTCCAGCGCACCCGCGCGGAGCGGGTCGGGGGGAACTCGAAGAGGGTGATCGACATCGCCGCCTCCGTGATCGTGTTGCGGGCCCGCTCCTCGGCCGGCCAGGCTCAGACGCTCGCCAGATAGTCGGCGAGACCCTCGAGCGCGCTGGTCCAGCCATGGCGATGCCCGTCGCATCGCTCGACGGTATCGAACAGAGCCTGACGCAGCGTGAGCCGCGTCTTCCCGCTCTCCTCGGCGAAGGTCACCGTCACGAGCGTCTCTTGCCCCGGCACGCCATCGGCATCCTCGTCGGCGTAGGTGAAGACGAGACGCTCCGGCTCCACGACCTCGCGATAGACACCCCGCTTCCACAGCACGCCGTCCGGCGTGCGCATGCCTCGGCGCCAGGCGCCGCCGGGCCGGACGTCCATCTCGCAGGCCACGAGCTCGCATTCGCGCGGCGCCCACCAGCGCGCCGCATGCACGGGATCGACCCAGAGCTTGAAGACCAGCCGCCGAGGCGCGTCGAAGACGCGCGTGATGACAAGCTCCCGCTCGCCTGGCTCTTCCGGCGTCTCAGGACGGGCTGCGCTGGCCGCCGCCATCTCGGACCTCCCTTGCATACTCCTCCAGACGATCGAAGGAGCTGGTCCATCCCTTGTGGTGCCCGTCCCGCTGCTCGACGGTCTCGAAGAAGGCCTGACGAAAGGTCATCCTCGTCTTTCCGTCCTGCTCCGCGAAGGTCACGGTGACCAGCGTCTCGTGGCCGGGCCTCCCGTCCGCGTCCTCCCAAGCAAAGGTGAAGACGAGACGCTCGGGCTCGACGATCTCCTTGTTGATGCCGCCTTGCCAAAGGTGCCGGCTGCCGTCGTCCTGGCTCAGGCACAGGCGCCAGGCGCCGCCGGGGCGGGGATCCTGCTCCAGATGCGTAACCTTGAAGCCGCGCGGCCCCATCCATCGCACGACATGCGCCGGATCGGTCCAGAGCGCGAACAGAAGCTCGCGCGGCGCATCGAAGACGCGGGTGATGACGAGCTCGTGCCGCTCGGCGACGGCAGTCTCGCGGGTCTTCTCCGTGGTCATGGGCGGCCTCAGTGGCTGACCAGGTGCTGGGCGAGCCGATCCAAGGTGCCGGTCCAGCCCTGCTGCATCGACTCGCGTCCGGCGTCGAACGCCTCGATCTCCACCTCGGTGGCGTCGATCGGCTGCCAGGTCACCGTCACCTCGGTTTCCGTGCCACGCTCGATGAAGGTTACGGTCGTCAGCAGGTCCAGGGGCCAGCTCGCGTTCCAGGGATGGCGCGTCCGACCGGCTTCGGCGTCGGAGAACGACACGACGAAAGCCAGCCGCTCCGGCTCCACGATCTCGCGCAGCACCCAGCGGCCCCACATCTCCTCGCCGTCGGGCGTGCGGAGGCAGTAGAGGAAGATGCCGCCTGGCCTGAGGTCCATCTCGCAGGAGAGCACCTCGAAGCCTTTCGGTCCCCACCAGCGCTTGAGCTGCTCGGCCTCGGTCCATGCCTTGAAGACCGTCTCGCGGCGTGTCCTGAGCGTGCGCGAGATCACGAACGGCCGGTCGGCCGAGGGTGCGTCAGCTGCGGCGGCCATGGGGATCTCCCGCTTGGATCTCCTGAAGATACTCTTCGAGACGATCGAAGCTCTCTTCCCAGAAACGTCGATAGTGATCGAGCCAGCCGGCCGCGTCCTTGAGGGGTGCGGCCTCGAGCCGGCATGGCCGCCACTGCGCGGTGCGCCCGCGCGCGATCAGGCCGGCCCGCTCCAGCACCTTCAGATGCTTGGAGATGGCCGGAAGGCTCATCGCGAAAGGCTCGGCGATCTCCGTGACGGAAGCCTCGCCCGAGGCGAGGCGGGCCAGGATCGCCCGGCGCGTGGGGTCCGCGAGGGCCGAGAAGGTGGCGCTGAGCTGGTCGGACGGCACGATGTCTTAAACCGATTCGTTAAATAACTGATCGGCTAAATACGGGACGACGAGCGAGACGTCAACCCCGCCGGCGCGGCGTCCCGGGGCTATCGGGTCAGCGCATGATCCGCGCGAAGATCGCCGCTCCGGGCTGCGGCGATGGCCTGGGACGAGGCTGCGCCGGTGCCGGGGAGGCGGCGGGGAGGGCTGCCAGCGCGTCCCGCCCGCTGCCGAAGATGGCCTCGATGCTGCGCACGCAGAGGGCCGCGGCCTCGTCCGCGAGGCTGTAGTGGACGAGCTTGGCGTCGCGGCGCGTCTGCACGAGGCCGGCCCGGCGCAGCTCGGCCAGCTGCTGGCTCAGGGCCGGCTGGCCGATGCCCGTCGCCTGGGCGATCTCGCCCACCGTCCGCTCGGCCTCGAGCAGGCAGGAAAGGATCATCAGGCGCTGGGGCTGGGCGTAGACCTTGAGCTTCTCGGAGGCCTCGTTCGCCCGCTCGCGCGATTGGTAGATGGCGGTCATGCGTCTCGTCGCGTGCGATAGAACCAGTCGGCGGGCGCCCCGTTGGTCAGGGCCATGGCCACGCCCTGCTCGGGCGGCAGCAGCACGTCGGCGCCGGGCTGCCAGCCCTCGGGCGTCATGACCTCGCCGGACGCTGCCCGCTGCAGGGCGGCCAGCATGCGCAGCATCTCGTCGACCGAGCGGCCGACATTGAGCGGATACCAGGTCATCGCGCGGATCGTGCCCTCGGGGTCGATGAAGTAGGTCGCCCGCATGGCCGAGGAATCCTGCGCCTGCTCGTCGAGCATGCCGTAGGCGCGCCCGATCGCCATCGACGGGTCCTCGATGATGGGGAAGGGCACCGTCACTCCGAAGACCTCGTGAATGGCACGGGCCCAGGCGACGTGGGCATAGAGGCTGTCCACCGACAGGCCGAGGAGCGCGCAGCCCAGCGCCTCGAAGCGTTCCGCCGCGCGCGCCAGCGCCACGAACTCGCTCGTGCAGACCGGCGTGAAGTCCGCCGGGTGGGAGAAGAAGACGACCCACCGGCCGCGATACTCATCGAGGCTGATGTCGCCCCGGGTCGACCGGGCGCGGAACAGCGGCGCGCTGTCGCCGATGCGCAGGGGGCGCGGCGCGATCGAGCGCTCGGTGGGCTGATCGGGATCCATGGGCAACTCATTGCCTCTCGAAAGCCATTGACGCAACCAGACTACACAATTACATACTTCTCGAAACTATGAATGTAAGGCCTGGGAGGAACCCCGTGTCCGACCCCAATCTGTCCGCCGCAATCGATCAGATCCGAGCAGCGCAGGCCCGCGCCAAGCTGATGGTCCAGGGCTTCTTCGACGAGCCGACCAACACGGCGAGCCACGTCATCCATGATCCCGCGACCAAGCGTGGCGCTGTCGTCGACAGCGTGCTCGACTTCGATCAGGCAGCCGGCCGCACCTCGACCGCCTCCGCGGACGCGATCATCGCGTTCGTCCAGCGGGAAGGGATCACGATCGACTGGCTGCTCGAGACGCATGCGCATGCCGACCATCTCTCGGCCGCGCCCTACATCCAGGAGAAGCTGGGCGGAAAGCTCGCCATCGGCCGCGAGATCATCACGGTCCAGAACGTCTTCGGGAAAATCTTCAACGTCGGCACCGAGTTCGCCCGCGACGGGTCCGAGTTCGACCGGCTGTTCGACGACGGCGACCGGTTCGCGATCGGCGACATCCCGGCGATGGCGCTTCACGTGCCGGGCCACACCCCGGCCGACATGGCCTACGTGATCGGCGAGGCCGTCTTCGCCGGCGACACGCTCTTCATGCCCGACTTCGGGACCGCCCGTGCCGACTTCCCGGGCGGGGATGCGCGCAAGCTCTATCGCTCGATCCACCGCCTGCTGGCGCTGCCCGACGAGACGCGGCTTTTCCTCTGTCACGACTACAAGGCGCCGGGCCGCGACTCCTATGCCTGGGAGACGACCGTGGGCGCGGAGCGCAAGAGCAACGTCCACGTGCACGAGGGCGTGACCGAGGACGAGTTCGTCGCGATGCGCACCGCGCGCGACGCCACCCTGTCGATGCCCAAGCTCATCCTGCCGTCGGTCCAGGTGAACATGCGCGGCGGCCACCTGCCTCCGCCGGAGGACAACGGCCAGCGCTACCTCAAGCTGCCGGTGAACGCGCTGTGAGCGAGCTGCTCGCCCGCGCCATGCCCGGCCACGGTCTGATCGGCGGCCTGCTGATCGGCCTCGCCGCGGCGCTGATGCTCCTGGGCGACGGGCGCATCGCCGGCGTCAGCGGCATGGTGGCACGGGCCACAGGCGTGGCCGCCTCGGGCACGCCGCGAGCCCTGGCGACCGCGTTCGTCGTGGGGCTGCCCCTTGGAGCGTTGGCCGTGGCCCTGGTCCTGGGACCGGTGGTGACACGCTATCCGGGCTCGTCCTGGGTGCTGCTGATCGCCGGGCTCCTGGTCGGCTTCGGGACCCGTCTCGGCTCGGGCTGCACCAGCGGACATGGCGTCTGCGGCCTTTCCCGGCTGTCCCTCCGGTCCATCGTCGCCACCGGCGCCTTCATGGTGGCCGGCATGGCGACCGTGACGGTCATGCATGGGATGGGGCTGCCATGATGGGCCGCCAGACTATCGTCGCGTTGGCGTCCGGGCTGCTGTTCGGCGCCGGTCTCGCGATCTCCGGCATGGCCGATCCCGCCCGTGTCCGGGCCTTTCTCGACATCTTCGGGGCCTGGGATCCGACCTTGGCCTTCGTGATGGCAGGCGCCCTCGTTCCGATGGCGATCGCCTGGCGGGTCAGGGCCCATCTCAGCCAGCCCGTCGCGGCGGCCGCCTACGACCTGCCCGATACAAGGCACGTCGACGGACGGCTGATCGCGGGTGCTGTCGTCTTCGGCATCGGCTGGGGCGTGGCCGGCCTCTGCCCCGGTCCGGCCGTGGTCGGGCTCGCCCTCGATCCTGCGCGCGCCCTCCTGTTCGTGGTCGCGATGCTGGCCGGCATGGCACTGCACCGGGTGGGCCTCGCCCGCACCCCGACGAGCGCGCCCACACCCCTCATGAGGACACAACGATGACGAAGAACATGGGCACGGCGGACCGCGTGATCCGCCTGCTGGTCGTGCTCGCGATCGCCGCCGCCTATGCGCTGGGCCATCTGAGCGGCCTCTGGGCGATCATTCTCGGGATCGTGGCCCTCGCCTTCCTTCTCACCAGCCTGGTCGGCACCTGCCCCGGCTACCTGCCCTTCGGCATCTCGACGCGCCTTCGCCGGTAGTCCGGCGGCGCGCGACAAGAACCCAGATGGAGGCCCAGATGAGCTTCAAGTCCCTGACGCCGAACCTGTCGGTCTCGCCGCAGCTCACCGAGGCGGACGTCGCGCGAGCGGCCGAGGCCGGTTTCCGATCGATCATCGACAACCGGCCCGACGGCGAGGAGACCGGTCAGCCGACCGGTGCCGAGATGGGCGCGCTGGCCGCCCGGCACGGTCTGGCGTTCGAGCACATTCCGGTCGTCGCGCGTGCGATCGGCGACGCTGACGTGGCGAGCATGGCCGAGGCCCTCGAGCGTCTTCCCGGGCCTGTGCTCGCCTACTGCCGCACGGGCACCCGCTCGGCGATGCTCTGGGCGCTGACCCAGGCCGGCAAGGCCGACCCCGACACCATCCTGCGCACGACCGCCGACGCCGGCTACGATCTTCGGCAGCTCAAGCCGCGCCTTGCCGCGGGCGCCGCCAGCGCCTCGCAGGGTGGCGGAACGACCCCGACTGTCTACGACGTGGTGATCGTCGGCGGCGGTGCCGGCGGGCTCTCCACGGCGTCGAGCCTGCTCAAGCGCAAGCCTTCGCTCAGCATCGCCGTCATCGAGCCGGCCGACGTTCACTACTACCAGCCGGGCTGGACCCTCGTCGGCGCCGGCGTCTTCAAGCCCGAGGCCACGCGGCGCACCATGGTTTCCGTCATGCCGGACCAGGTGACCTGGATCCGACAGCCCGCTGCCGGCTTCGCGCCCGAGAGCGACGAGGTCCTGCTCGCGGACGGATCGACGGTACGCTACCGCGTCCTCGTCGCCGCACCCGGCCTCAAGCTCGACTGGGAGGCCGTGCCGGGCCTCGCCGAGGCGCTCGGCAAGAACGGCGTCACCTCGAACTACCGCTACGACCTCGCCCCCTACACCAACCGGCTCGCGCACGAGCTCAAGAGCGGGCGTGCGCTCTTCACCCAGCCGCCCATGCCGATCAAGTGCGCCGGCGCCCCGCAGAAGGCGATGTACCTGTCCTGCGACATCTGGCGGGAGAACGGCGTGCTCGGCGACATGGAGGTCGAGTTCCACAATGCCGGCGGCGTGCTCTTCGGCGTGCCGACCTACGTCCCGGCACTGATGGCGTATGTCGAGCGCTACGGCATCGACCTCAAGTTCGGCTCGCGGCTCGTCGCGGTGGACGGTGCCGCCCGCAGCGCCACCTTCGAGCACAAGAACGCGGATGGCGAGCTGGAGCGCATCGAGCGGGGCTTCGCCATGCTCCACGCCGTGCCGCCGCAGACCGCCCCCGACTTTGTCCGGCAGAGCCCGCTCGCTGGGCCGGGCGGCTGGGTCGAGGTGGATCAGGCCACACTCCGCCACGTCCGCTATCCGAACGTCTATGCGGTCGGCGACGTCTCCTCGACGCCCAACGCCAAGACGGCCGCTGCCGCCCGCACCCAGGCGCCCATCGCCGCGGTGAACGTGCTGTCCACCCTGGCGGGCGGGGAGCCCGTGGCCGAGTACAATGGCTACGGCTCGTGCCCGCTGACGGTCGAGCGGGGCAAGATCGTGCTTGCCGAGTTCGGCTATGGCGGCAAGCTCCTGCCCAGCTTCCCGTCCTGGCTGATCGACGGGACCAAGCCCACCCGCGCCGCCTGGTTCCTCAAGGACCGCCTGCTGCCGCACGTCTACTGGAGCTGCATGCTTCAGGGCCGCGAGTGGCTGTGCCGGCCTCATCTCAACGATCAGACCGGAGCTCGAGCCGCATGAGCCTCGATGCTGTCCAGTACCTTCTGGGCGTTGGCTCGGGCGTCCTGGTCGGGTTCACGCTCGGGCTCGTGGGTGGCGGCGGCTCGATCCTGGCGGTGCCGCTCATGGTCTATCTCGTGGGCGTGAGGAGCCCGCATATCGCGATCGGCACCAGCGCCTTTGCGGTTGCCGCCAACGCCGCCTCCGGGCTCATCAGCCACGCGCGGGCCGGCACGGTCAAATGGCGCTGCGGCGGCATGTATGCCGGGGCCGGCATCCTCGGCGCCATAGCCGGCTCCACGCTCGGCAAGGCCGTCGACGGGCAGAAGCTTTTGCTCCTGTTCGCGCTCCTGATGATCGTCGTCGGCGTGCTGATGCTCAGGGGACGGCGCTTCCAGGGCGAGCCCGGTGCCGAGTGCACGATCGCGAAGTCGCCCAAGGTGCTGGGCTATGGGCTCGGCACCGGCGCCTTCTCGGGCTTCTTCGGCATCGGCGGCGGCTTTCTCATCGTGCCGGGCCTCGTGGGCTCGACCGGCATGCCGATCCTCAACGCGGTCGGCACCTCGCTCGTGGCCGTCACGGCCTTCGGCCTGACGACGGCCTTCAACTACGCCTTCTCCGGGCTGGTGGACTGGCCGCTGGCCTTCGTCTTCATCGGCGGCGGTGTTCTGGGCAGCATCCTCGGCACGCGGATCGCGAGGCATCTTGCCGGGACCACCGGACGGCTCACGACGGTCTTCGCGACCCTGATCTTCGTCGTGGCGATCTACATGGTCTTCCGCAGCGTCTCGGCGCTCGCCTGATGCTTCGCGGCGCTCCGGCGCTCACTCCCACTCGATCGTGCCGGGCGGCTTGCTCGTGTAGTCGTAGACGACGCGGTTGATGCCCTTGACCTCGTTGACGATGCGGCTTGCCACGCGGCCGAGGAAGGCGGGCTCGAACGTGATAGAAGTCGGCGGTCATGCCGTCGACCGAGGTCACGGCGCGAAGGGCGCAGACGGCCTCGTAGGTGCGCATGTCGCCCATGACACCCACCGTGTTCACGGGCAGCAGGACCGCGAAGGCCTGCCAGATCTCGTCGTAGAGGC
Source organism: uncultured Alphaproteobacteria bacterium (assembly GCA_963735065.1). GTDB lineage: Bacteria > Pseudomonadota > Alphaproteobacteria > Geminicoccales > Geminicoccaceae > CAVTJL01. The sequence continues at coordinate 238,654 of CAVTJL010000006.1, forward strand.
CGGCGGCGCGGATCTCCTCGAGATAGATGCGGTCGGCCTGCTGCAGCACCTGGACCCGCTCGAGGGTGATCTCGCCCAGGATGCGCACGGCGAGCCCGGGGCCGGGGAAGGGGTGTCGGCCGACGAACACCGGAGGCAGGCCCAGCTCGCGGCCGAGCTCACGTACCTCGTCCTTGAAGAGCTCGCGCAGCGGCTCGACGAGCTTCAGGCGCATCCGCTCGGGCAGGCCGCCCACATTGTGGTGCGACTTGATGGTGACGCTGGGCCCCTTGGCCGAGACGCTCTCGATCACGTCAGGATAAAGCGTGCCCTGGGCGAGGAAGCCCACGCCCTCGAGCTTGCCGGCCTCGGCATCGAAGACGTCGATGAAGGTGGCGCCGATGATCTTTCGTTTCCGCTCCGGGTCGGTGACGCCCTCGAGCTTGTCCAGGAAGAGCGGGCCGGCGTCGACGTGCACGAGCGGGATGTTGAAGTGGCCGCGGAACAGCCGGACGATCTCCTCGGCCTCGCTCGCCCGCAGCAGGCCCGTGTCGACGAAGACGCAGGTGAGCTGGTCGCCGATCGCCTCGTGCAGAAGGAGCGCGGTCACCGCGGAATCGACGCCGCCCGAGAGGCCGCAGATCACCCCAGCCTCGCCCACCAGAGCCCGGATGCGCTGAACCGCCTCGGCCCGGTAGGCCTCCATCGACCAGTCGCCGGAGAGCCTGGCGATGCGGAAGCAGAAGTTCTGCAGCACCTTCTCGCCGATGGTCGTGTGCATCACCTCGGGATGGAACTGCACGCCATAGAGGTGCCGGCTCTCGTCGGCGATCGCGGCGAAGGGCGAGGCGGCGCTCTGGGCGATCGTCGCGAAGCCCGGAGGCAGCCGGGTCACCTTGTCGCCGTGGCTCATCCAGACCGCGGCCTGCTCGCCCACCCGCAAGGCGCCGTCGAACAGCGGCGATTCGTGCAGGAGCTCGACCGTGGCCCGGCCGAACTCGCGGGTCGTTCCCGGCACGACCTCGCCGCCCAGCTGGGCGCACATCGTCTGCTCGCCATAGCAGATGCCCAAGATGGGCACGCCCAGCCCGAAGGTGGCGTCCGGTGCCCGGGGGCTCGCCGCCTCGTGCGTCGAGGCGGGGCCGCCCGAGAGGATCACCGCCGCCGCACCGAAGTCGCGGACGAACGCGTCTCCGACCGTGCAGGGATGGATCTCGCAGTAGACGCGCAGCTCGCGCAGCCGGCGGGCGATCAGCTGCGTATATTGCGAGCCGAAGTCGAGGATGAGGACGCGCTCGGTCATGGCGGGCCGGATGGTTGGGGGGCTGGCCGCTTCTAGGCCGATCGCCCTCGCCGGCAAAGCCCCCGCCGGCCGACGAGGGTGGCTGCAAAACTGTTGGCTCGAAGGGCGGCCATGCTATATCCAGGCCCCGTTTGCGCGCCGGGGCTCGTCTCCTGCGCGCCTGCGGGCGTGGTGGAACTGGTAGACACGCAGGATTTAGGTTCCTGTGGCGCGAGCCGTGCGAGTTCGAGTCTCGCCGCCCGCACCAGTGCAAACGAATGTGCGCGCACTGATGGCTGCGGCAGGGGCCGTGGCCCGGGGCTCGTGAGCGGGATGGGAGAGGATGCAGGTCACGGAAGTCTCGGCCGAAGGCCTTGCGCGTGAGTTCAAGGTCGTCTTCGCGGCCGGCGAGATCGAGGAGCGGGTCAAGAGCCGCCTGACGCGGCTCGGCCAGACGGTGCGCGTGCCAGGCTTCCGGCCGGGCAAGGCCCCGCTGTCCCTGCTCCGCAAGCAGTATGGCCGCTCCATCATGGGCGAGGTGCTCGAGGAGGCGGTGGACGAGGGCTCGCGCGAGGCGATCTCGACCAACAATCTCCGACCGGCGCTGCAGCCCAAGATCGAGGTCACGGCGTTCGACGAGGGCAAGGATCTCGAGTTCGACCTCAAGCTCGAGGTGCTGCCCGAGATTCCCGAGGTCGACCCGGCGAGCCTCGAGCTCGAGCGCCAGGTGGCCGAGGTCGCCGACGACAAGGTCGAGGAGACCGTCAAGCGGCTGGCCGAGGCGCGGCGACGCTTCGAGACGCCGGCCGAGCCGCGACCGAGCCAGGAGGGCGACGAGGTCACCGTGAGCTTCAAGGGCACGATCGACGGCGAGCCCTTCGAGGGCGGCACCGGCGACGATCTGCCCGTGGTCCTGGGCTCCGGCATGATGGTGCCGGGCTTCGAGAGCCAGCTCGAAGGGGTGAGCGAGGGCGACAGCCGCGAGGTGACGGTCACCTTCCCCGACACCTTTCCGCGTGAGGAGCTGCGCGGGAAGACGGCGACCTTCGCCACCGAGGTCAAGGCGGTGAAGGCGCCGCTGCCGGTCGAGATCGACGACGAGCTGGCCAAGCAGGTCGGCCTCGACGATCTGGCGGCGCTGAGGAAGGCGATGCGCGAGCGGCTCGAGGAGGAGTACCGGAGCGCAGGGCGCACCAAGCTGAAGCGTCAGCTGCTCGACAGCCTGGCGGAGGGCTACCCCTTCCCGGTGCCCCAGGGCATGGTCGACCTCGAGTTCGAGGGAATCTGGCGCCAGCTCACCCAGGAGATGGAGCGCACCGGCCAGACCTTCGAGTCCGAGGGCGAGACCGAGGAGCAGGCGAGGGCGGAGTATCGGCGGATCGCCGAGCGCCGCGTCCGTCTGGGCCTCATCCTTTCCGACATCGGCAACCGGAACGACATCAAGGTCGAGCCGCAGGAGCTGCAGCAGGCGATGCTGCGCGAGGCCCGCCGGTTTCCCGGGCAGGAGCGGCAGGTGCTCGAGTTCTTCCGCAACAATCAGGGCGCGCTCGAGCAGCTCCGTGCGCCGATCTTCGAGGACAAGGTCTGCGAGTACATCTTCCAGCTCGCCAAGGTGACCGAGCAGCCCGTCACCCCGGAGGCCCTGCTGGCCGAGCCGGAGGAGGACGAGGCCGAGAACGAGGCCTCGGAGAGCGCGGGCGCCTGATCAGCACACTCGAGAGCCAGCACACTTAAGAGAAGGTTCAGCCGATGAGCACGATCGCCCAGCTCGTGCCGATGGTGGTCGAGCAGACGGCCCGCGGCGAGCGCGCGTACGACATCTACTCCCGCATGCTCAAGGAGCGGATCATCTTCCTGATGGGTCCGGTCGACGATCACGTGGCGAGCCTGATCACCGCCCAGCTCCTCTACCTCGAGGCCGAGAATCCCGACAAGGACGTGAGCCTCTACATCAACTCGCCGGGCGGCATCGTCACCTCCGGGCTCGCGATCTACGACACGATGCAATATGTGCGCCCCGACATCTCGACCATCTGCATCGGTCAGGCCGCCTCGATGGGCTCGCTCCTCCTTTGCGCCGGCGCCAAGGGCAAGCGCTTCGCCCTGCCGCACGCCCGGGTGATGACCCATCAGCCGTCGGGGGGCTTCCAAGGCCAGGCGACCGACATCGAGATCCACGCCCGCGAGATCATCGACATGCGGCGGCGGCTGAACGAGATCTACATGCGGCATACGGGCCGCACCCTCACCGAGATCGAGTCCAAGATGGAGCGCGACACCTTCATGTCGGCGGAGCAGGCCAAGGAGTTCGGCATCGTCGACGAGGTGATGGAGATGCGTCCCGTGGTACGCAAGGACGGCTGATCCGAGCGCGACGGGCCGGGTATCGCCCCGAGTGGGACGAGGAGTCGCATCGGACAGGCCGCTCATTCTCTCTCCCGACAGCGGTCGGGTGGGCGTGCCTTTAAAGCCTCGGCAGCCGACACCAGATGGGCGTCCGGTGTCGGCTGGCGGCCGCGGTCTGCTGCCTGCCGCGGCGAGAATGCCGGGTTGTATCGATTCCGGCCCCTCGCTACCATGATCGTGCCTGACCGCGCCGGGAAAGCGTTGATCCATGAGCAAGTCCAGCGGCAACTCAAAGAACACCCTCTACTGCTCCTTCTGCGGCAAGAGCCAGCACGAGGTCAGGAAGCTGATCGCCGGGCCGACGGTGTTCATCTGCGACGAGTGCGTCGAGCTCTGCATGGACATCATCCGTGAGGAGAACAAAAGCGCGGTCGCCAAGAGCCGTGCTGGCGTTCCTACGCCGGGTGAGATCAAGGGTGTCCTCGACGACTATGTGATCGGCCAGGAGCACGCCAAGCGCGTCCTCTCGGTGGCGGTCCACAATCATTACAAACGCCTCGCCCACGGCGGCAAAGGCGGCGAGGTCGAGCTCGCCAAGTCCAACATCCTGCTCATCGGCCCCACCGGCTGCGGCAAGACGCTTCTTGCCCAGACCCTGGCGCGCACGCTCGACGTGCCCTTCACGATGGCCGACGCGACGACGCTCACCGAGGCCGGCTATGTCGGCGAGGACGTCGAGAACATCATCCTGAAGCTCCTGCAGGCCGCCGACTACAATGTCGAGCGGGCGCAGCGCGGCATCGTCTATATCGACGAGGTCGACAAGATCAGCCGCAAGTCCGAGAACCCCTCGATCACGCGGGACGTCTCGGGCGAAGGCGTGCAGCAGGCGCTCTTGAAGATCATCGAGGGCACGGTGGCGAGCGTGCCCCCGCAGGGCGGGCGCAAGCATCCGCAGCAGGAGTTCCTGCAGGTCGACACGACCAACATCCTCTTCATCTGCGGCGGCGCCTTCGCCGGGCTCGAGCGGATCATCGCCGCGCGCGGGCGGCCCCGCTCGATGGGCTTCGGCGCCGAGGTCTCCGGGCCCGACGACCGCAAGACGGGCGAGCTGCTGCGCGAGGTCGAGCCGGACGATCTCCTCAAGTTCGGCCTCATCCCCGAGTTCGTGGGCCGGCTCCCGGTCGTGGCGACGCTCACCGACCTCGACATCCCGGCGCTCATCAAGATCCTCAAGGAGCCCAAGAACGCGCTGGTCAAGCAGTACCAGAAGCTGTTCGAGATGGAGGACGTCCACCTCACCTTCACCGAGGACGCGTTGAAGGCGATCGCGGAGCGGGCCATCCAGCGCAAGACCGGTGCCCGCGGCCTGCGGTCCATCATGGAAGCGATCCTTCTCGACACGATGTTCGAGCTGCCCGCGCTCAACGGCGTGGCCGAGATCGTCGTAAATCGCGAGGTGTCGGAAAACCGGGCAAAGCCGCTCATGATCTATGCCGAGCGGAAGGGCGACGTCGGCTCCGCCTCGTGATCGGACGGCCGGCCCCGTTGGGCGCTGGCCGTGCTCCCGAATGTCGCGGCCCGCGTGCCTGGGTTGAAAGGCCGTCCGGCTGCCGCCACCTTCATAGTCGGTTTCCGTTGGGTGGCCGTATTCCGGTCGCCCAGCCGCAGTGAGGTAGCATGACCGATCCCGCGCAGATCAGCATCTTCCCCGTCCTGCCGCTCAGGGACATCGTCGTCTTCCCGCACATGATCGTGCCGCTGTTCGTCGGTCGCGAGAAGTCGATTCAGGCCCTCGAGGAGGTGATGAAGGACGACAAGCAGATTCTGCTGGTCGCCCAGAAGAGCGCGAGCCAGGACGATCCCGGCCGCGACGACATCTACCGCGTCGGCACCGTGTCGAGCGTGCTGCAGCTCCTGAAGCTGCCCGACGGCACCGTCAAGGTGCTCGTCGAGGGCGCCACCCGCGCCCGCATCCAGACCTTCGTCGACAATCCCCGTTTCTTCCAGGTCCAGGCCGAGGTGCTCTCGGAGGCCGGCTCGGACCCGCGCGAGATCGAGGCGCTGTCCCGCGCCGTGGTGCAGCAGTTCGAGCAGTATGTGAAGCTCAACAAGAAGGTCCCGCCGGAGGTCCTGGTCTCGCTGGGCCAGATCGAGGAGCCGGGCAAGCTCGCCGACACCATCGCAGCGCACCTGGCGCTCAAGATCGCCGACAAGCAGGAGCTCTTGGAGATCGGCTCGCTGGGCGAGCGGCTGGAGCGGCTCTACGGCTTCATGGAGGGCGAGATCTCGGTCCTCCAGGTCGAGAAGCGCATCCGCTCGCGCGTCAAGCGCCAGATGGAGAAGACCCAGCGCGAGTACTACCTCAACGAGCAGATGAAGGCGATCCAGAAGGAGCTGGGCGAGCTCGAGGAGGGCAAGGACGAGCTGGGCGAGCTCGAGGAGCGCATCAAGAAGACCAAGCTCTCCAAGGAGGCGCGCGACAAGGCCCAGGGCGAGCTGAAGAAGCTCCGCTCGATGAGCCCGATGTCGGCCGAGGCGACGGTCGTCAGAAACTACCTCGACTGGCTGCTCTCGCTGCCCTGGAAGAAGCGTACCAAGGTCAGCCGCGACATCAAGCACGCCCAGGAGGTCCTGGACGCCGATCACTACGGCCTCGAGAAGGTCAAGGATCGGATCGTCGAGTACCTGGCCGTGCAGCAGCGCGTCGACAAGATGAAGGGCCCGATCCTCTGCCTCGTCGGGCCGCCCGGCGTGGGCAAGACCTCGCTCGGCAAGTCGCTGGCCAAGGCCACCGGCCGCAACTTCATCCGCTTCTCGCTGGGCGGTGTGCGGGACGAGGCCGAGATCCGCGGGCACCGGCGGACCTATATCGGGTCGATGCCGGGCAAGATCGTGCAGCAGATGAAGAAGGCGAAGAGCAGCAACCCGCTCTTCATGCTGGACGAGATCGACAAGATGGGGGCCGATTTCCGCGGCGACCCGTCCTCGGCCCTGCTCGAGGTGCTCGATCCCGAGCAGAACGCCAACTTCAACGACCACTATCTCGAGGTGGACTACGACCTCTCGGACGTGATGTTCGTCTGCACGGCGAACACGCTGCGGATGCCGCAGCCGCTCCTCGACCGCATGGAGATCATCCGTCTCGCGGGCTACACCGAGGACGAGAAGGTCGAGATCGCGAAGCGCCACCTGATCCCGAAGCAGCGCTCGCAGCACGGGCTCAGCGAGGAGGAGTGGACGATCAACGAGGAGGGGCTCCTCGACCTCGTGCGCTACTTCACGCGCGAGGCGGGCGTGCGGAACCTCGAGCGCGAGATCGCCAACCTCGTCCGCAAGGCCGTCAAGGAGATCGTCGGCGGCGACAGGAAGCAGGTGAAGGTCACCCGACGCAACCTCGAGAAGTATGCGGGTGTCCGGAAGTTCCGCTTCGGCGAGGCCGAGCTCGAGGACTATGTGGGCGTCACCACGGGCCTCGCCTGGACCGAGGTCGGCGGCGAGCTCCTGCAGATCGAGGCGATCAACGTGCCCGGCAAGGGCAAGATGACGATCACCGGCAAGCTCGGCGACGTCATGCAGGAGTCGGTGCAGGCGGCGCGCTCCTTCGTCCGTGCGCGGGCGAGCTCCCTGGGCGTGCGCCCCGAGACCTTCGACAAGGTCGACATCCACATCCACGTGCCCGAGGGGGCGACCCCGAAGGACGGCCCCTCGGCCGGCGTGGCGATGGTGACCTCGATCGTCTCGGTGCTGACCCGCATCCCCGTCAAGGCCTCGGTCGCGATGACGGGCGAGATCACGCTGCGCGGCCGCGTCCTGCCGATCGGCGGCCTGAAGGAGAAGCTGCTGGCGGCCCTGCGCGGCGGCCTCAAGACGGTCCTGATCCCCAAGGACAACGAGAAGGACCTGGCCGAGATCCCGGACAATGTGAAGAAGGGTCTGGAGATCGTGCCGGTGGCGACCCTGGACGAGGTGCTCCAGCGTGCGCTCCAGCGCCTGCCCGAGCCGCTCCCGCCCGATCCCGAGCCGGCGGCCCTCCCGCCCAAGCCCGCGGAGATCGACCGCCCGGCCAGCCTGCCGAACTGATCTTCTTGCCGTAGGCGCCGAGACCGACAAAAGCCCGCCGGAGCGATCCGGCGGGCTTTTTTGTCACCCGCCTTTCGTCGGCCGGGCAAGGGCGCGCAGCGACGCAAGCGGTACGGCTCCCGTGGCCAGGATCAGCACGGCATAGAAGGCCGCGCCGATGGCGCAGGCGAGGGGCCAGGGGAGGGAGCCGGCGCTCAGCAGCCAAAGGGCGCCGGCCGCGAGGGCGCCTGCGGCGAGGCATTTGGCGATGCCGCCCAAGGGCAGGGCCAGGTCGGCCCGCCGGACGATGGCGGCGCAGGCGACGGCCGAGCAGAGCTGGGCCAGGACCGCCGCAATGGCGGCACCATTGTAGGAGTAGCGGGGCACCAGCAGCAGGATCGCCGTCGTCGTCACGGCCAGCACGATGAGGTCGGCGACGGCCACGACACGCTGCCGATCGAGCGCTATGGCGGCCATGCGGAAGACGGTCCCGATGGCTGCGACGCCCATGCCGACGCCCAGGATGGCCACCGGGCGGGCGGCGTCCGCGAAGGCCGTGCCGGCGACCAGCCGAACGACCTCGGGGGCGTAGAAGACCAGCATGACGGCGCCCCCGACACCGAGGGCGGCCATCGGCCCCAACGCCGCGCGCAGCCGCTCGCGCAGCTGCGCCCGTTCCGCCGCGGCCTTGGCGAGCGAGCCCATCAGCAGCCCGCCCAGAAGGGAAAGAAGGCCCAGGACCACCTCGAGCATGCGCGAGCCAAGGCCGTAGAGGCCCACATCGCGCTCGGGCTGCGTCAACGAAAGGACGAGCGTGTCGATCCGCAACGTCAAAAGGATGAAGAGCTGCGATACGCCGATCGGGAGGCCGATCCTCACGAGGGTCCGCCATTCGGTGAGGTCGAGGGCGAGGCGAAACGGCAGGAGCCGTCGAGCGAAGCCGTAGGCCATGGCGGCGTTGAGCACGAGCCCGAGGGCCATCGCCGCCGTCATCGCCAGGACCCCGCCGCCCAGCAGCGCTGCGAGGCCGGTGAGCGCCAGGGTGGCGAGCTGGCCGCAGGTCTCCGCCAGGGTGGCGCGCCCCTGCGCCAGCCGGCTGGCGAAGAGGCCGTTCAGCACGACCACCACATGGGCAGCGATGCGCCCGCAGACGGCGACGGCGACCGCGAGCACAACGCTCCATGCGTAGGGCAGGAGCGCTGCCACGCCGGTCGTGACGAGGGCGAGTGTCGCGGTCGCGACGAGGCTGAGCGTCAAGGCGTTGCCGACGACAGCAGCGGCGTCCCTGCCGGGCCGGGCAATCTCGCGCACCACCACGACGAAGAGGCCGAGACTGGCGGCCACCGTGCCGAATGCGGCGAAGGTGACGGCGACCCGGTACGCGCCGAACGCCTGCGGCCCGAGCGTCCGCGTCAGCAGGGCGATCAGCGCTATGCCGATGATGGCGTTGGCGGCCCTGCCGAGGACCGCGACGATCATGCTTGCGGCAAGCAGGCGGGAGCCGGACGTCATGGGCCCTTCGGATGCGGTGGCCGCGGCCGGGCCACAAGGGCCGAGCGGATTGTGCCCCTTCTCTGTCGGCGGCCCGGCCGTCGACGCCGATCGCCGTCGGCTCGGCTGGTGCGGGCGGAAGGGTTCGAACCTCCGACACCGGCGGTGTAAGCGCCGTGCTCTACCGCTGAGCTACGCCCGCGACCGGCGCGGACCATAGGTCCTGGCTCGCGCTCGGGCAAGCGAGTGGGGACGTCGCGGCCTCGTGACGGATCGTGCGCGCGCTTGCTCTCGCGCGGCCGCCCGAAGCGGCGCATCTCAATGGGCGTCAGGAAGACCCGCGGTGTGGCGGCGTCTCTGTCAAGAAGGTTCGTGTCATGAGACTGATCCTGCGCTTCACCGGCTTGCCCCGGACGGACGATTTGTGGAAGCTTTTCTTGGGCGGCCTCGCCGGCCTCATGGTCTGGGAGATCTTTGCGCGCATTCTCACGCCGATCTTCCTGGGCGGGCCGCTCGAGCCCGCGGCTTTGATCATCAGCCTGCTCCAGAATCTCTTCGGCGTGACGATCGCGCGCCTGCCGGCCGAGGCGATCCACTACACCACCGGCATCGTCCTCTATCCCATCGGCTACTGGATCCTCAGCCGCTACATCCTGACCCTCGGCACCACCGGCGACGGCATCCTCTGGGGCTTCGTCACCTGGATCCTGGCGTTGGGCGTGTTCGCCTCTCTCGCCGGCCTGCCCTTCATGCTGGGCTTCATCCCGCTCACCTGGTTCTCGCTCGTCGGGCACGTGCTCTACGCGTTCACCGCGGTCACGGTAGCCTCGCGACTGGGCGCCCGCGAGCCGGCCCTCGCCTGAGGCCGATACCGCCTGGGCCCGGTCATGGCCGGACCGGGCCCTGACCAACGCGCCGCCTATGGCAGCCAGCGACGGGGAAGGGGGGATGCCGACAACTCTTTGTCTCAACGGTAGAGTGGACATCCTGTTGCCCCGATCGCCTGTTGATATGAGAGATCGCATCGGGATCAGAACAGCCCAGTAGTCCATAGAGTTACCGCCTATAGCTCAGGAGAGCGGCGAAGTTGAGCGTTCGTCGCTCATTGTATGGCGGCTGACAGATTTGGGTGAAGCTGGTAAGGTGGCACGCTGTTCGCAAGATCACCGCGCCGCAGATGTCGATGCTGGCCACGATCGGCGATGTCCCGGCCGATCCTCGACATTCCGGGCCGGTCGAGCCCGTGGGCTCGGGCAGGGCTTTCTCCTTGTGCTCAAGAACTCATAGCCAGCCGATAGAGCCGTCGCGACCGCTCGCATATTGGCGCGGTGACGCGCCGAGCTTGACTATAGCCGCGAAAGGCTGAAAATCGACAAAGGCGGCTGTGAGCATTACCTTCACCGAAGCGCGTCGGATCGAAGGATCTTTCAAGGCGCCACTATAAGAATCGCAAGCGGTGGCTCGAAGTGGCCAAGGACGGGCGGGAGATAGGCGCCGGGATCAACGCGGCGCCACAGCGAGCAGGGCGTGTCGCCGGGCTCATGGCGACCAAGCTGGCTCAGCGGCTGCGGTCGAGCATAGGGGCGGGTCGGTTCGGATCCGATGGCCGGGTGCTCGCTTGGCCCGATGTGCTGGTCGCAGGGGTCGATCCGACCCTGGCGCCCGAGCTGCGTCGAAGCGTCGATGTGCCACGGCTCCGTGATCCCGCCAGCGGCGCGGCGCTGGCCCTGAACAGCTTTCTTGCGTGGCGCAGGGACCTGGCCGCGTTGCGGCTGGTCGAGGAGACCGGGTTCAAGGAGCTGCGCTTCGATGCGCGCTGCCCCACCGGCGTTCGTGGCACCCCGCCGCATCTGGACCTGATCGCCAACAATGGCGAGGCGCTGGTTGCCGTCCACGCGTCGGGATTCGAGTATCTGCAGAGCGGCAACGCCAAGCTCGGCGCCGGCTATGTCGGCATCGCCGCGGGTGTCGGCCTGACGCCCTGGCGCGAGCTCGCCACTCGCCTCGTCTGCGAGCCCGGCGCCTTCCGCGTTGTCGATGCGGCGACCATCGTCAAGCATGTGGTCGGTCTGGCCCGAACGTTCCCCGCCCATCGGGTGACGCTTCTCTATCTTTTCCTCGAGCCTCGGGACGCTGCGGCGCATCCGATCTTTCGCCTGCATCGTGCCGAGCTTGCCACCATCGCCGCCCTCAGCCGGGGGTCCGCGGTGGAGCTCCATGCCATGAGCTTCACGGATCTCTGGGCGGCCTGGGCGCAGCTGGAGCAGCCGTCCTGGCTGAACGACATCGTCCTTTTGTTGCAGGACCGCTACGACGTGGTTATTGCCGATCCGCCACGGCGATGATCCTATCGGTCGGCGACGTCGACCAGCGGAGACCAGCGGTGATCCCAGAATCCGGCGGCACCTATTACGACCGTCAGGAGGTCCGCAACCCCGCCGACCGCGAGCAGGCGATCTTCCATGCCCTGCCGGGCCTCATCCGCCATGCGCTCGACAACGCGCCCTTCTTCGCCACGCATCTGGCCGGTGTCGAGGCGGACGCCGTCGTGGATCGCCGCGCGCTCGCGGCCCTGCCTGTGCTGCGGAAGAGCGAGCTCGTCGTCCGACAGCACAAGGTCCTGCCGTTCGGCGGCCTGACGGCGACGCCGCTCGGCAGGCTCGCCCGGATCTTCGCATCGCCAGGTCCCACCTACGACCCGGAGGGCTCGCGGCTCGACTACTGGCGTTTCGCGCGGGCGCTCTTCGCCGCGGGCTTCCGGCCGGGCGATCTGGTCCACAACAGCTTCTCCTACCACCTGACGCCGGCAGGCTCGATGGCCGAGGGCGGGGCCCGGGCCCTGGGCTGCCCCGTGATTCCGGGCGGCACCGGGCAGACCGCGCTGCAGGCCCGCATGATCGCCGAGCTCCGTCCGGTGGCCTATACGGGCATGCCTTCCTTCCTCCTCGTGCTCCTCGAGAAGGCGAGGAAGCTCGGGCTCGACACCGGCTCGCTGACGCGGGCGCTGGTCTCGGGCGAGCCGCTCGCCGACGCGCTGCGCGACCGTCTGGTGGGGGAGTTCGGGATCGGCGTCCACGAATGCTATGCCACCTCCGATCTCGGCCTGATCGCCTATGAGACCGAGGCGCATGAGGGCCTCGTCGTCGACGAGGCGCTGATCCTCGAGATCGTCCGCCCGGGCACGGGCGACCCGGTGCCCGACGGCGAGGTGGGCGAGGTCGTGGTCACCGCCTTCAATCCCGACTACCCGCTGATCCGCTTCGCCACCGGGGATCTCTCGGCCGTCCTGCCGGGCGAGAGCCGCTGCGGGCGCACCAACCTGCGCATCAGGGGCTGGCTCGGGCGTGCCGACCAGTCGACCAAGATCCGCGGCATGCTCGTCCATCCGCAGCAGATCGAGGACGTGGTCCGCCGCCACGAGGTGGTCCAGCGGGCGCGCCTCACGGTTGCCAGCACGCGCGGGCAGGACGCCATGACGCTCGCCTGCGAGGTCGAGGGCGACCCGCTGGGCCTGGCCGAGGCGCTGGCCGACACGGTGCTGACCGTCACCGGCCTGCCGGCCGTGGTCGACCTCGTGGCGCCCGGCAGCCTGCCGAACGATGGCAAGGTGATCGACGATCGGCGTGCCCCCCGCACCTGAGCCGGCGCTCCTCGCCGGCCGGGAGCTCGCCTGCGTGCGCGGTGGCCGCACGGTGGTGGCCAGCGTCAGCTTCGCCCTCGAGGCCGGGGATGCGCTGGTCCTGCGCGGCGCCAACGGCAGCGGCAAGTCCTCGCTGCTGCGCCTGCTCGCGGGCTTCCTGGCACCGGCGGCAGGCGAGCTGCTGTGGCGCGGCGAGGCGGTGGCGGCGGATCTGGCCGAGCACCGTGCGCGGCTTCACTATCTGGGCCATCAGGATGGGCTCAAGGCGGCCCTCACCGCGCAGGAGAGCCTGGCCTTCGCCGCGGCGTTGGCGGGGGCGGGGGCGGGGCAGGAGCGCATCGAGGCGGCCCTCGCGGCGTTCGACCTCGCCGGCCATGCCGCCTCGCCGGTGCGCTTCCTGTCCTCGGGCCAACGCCGCCGCCTCGCGCTGGCCCGCCTGATCGCCGCCCGGCGCCCGCTCTGGCTCCTGGACGAGCCGGGCGTGGGCCTCGACCGGGCGAGCCGCCTTCGCCTCGAGGCCGCGATCGCCGAGCATTGCCGGGCAGGCGGCCTCTGCGTCGTCGCGAGCCACGGCGACGTGGCGGTCGAGGCGCCGCTCGTCCTCGATCTCGACGGCTGAGCGGGCCTCATGCTCGGGCCCGCCATCGCCCTCTTCCGCCGCGACCTCAGGCTGGCGCTGCGCCGCTCGGGCGAGACCCTCCTGGGTGTCCTCTTCTTCGTCGTGGCCCTCTCGCTCTTTCCCTTCGGCGTGGGGCCCTCGCCCGCGACCCTGGCCCGCATCGGCGGCGGCGTCATCTGGGTGCTGGCGCTCCTCGCCGTGCTCCTCACCCTCGAGCGGCTGTGGCAGGCCGACGCCGAGGATGGGGGCCTCGAGCAGCTCATGCTGGCGCCGGCCCCGCTCGAGCTTCTCGTCCTTGCCAAGTGCGCCGCCCACTGGCTGGCGACCGGCCTTCTGCTCGCCCTGGTCTCGCCGCTGCTGGCCGTGCTGATGGCGATGCCCGCCGAGGCCCTGTGGTGGCTGCCCGTCACCCTCCTGCTGGGCACGCCCACGCTCACGCTGATCGGCAGCATCGGGGCGGCGCTCCTGGTGGGCAGCCGGCGGGGCAGCGTGCTCGTGGCGCTGCTCGTGCTGCCCCTCTACATCCCCGTCCTGATCTTCGGCGTCTCGGCGGTGGATGGCCGCCTGCTGGGCGTGGGCGGCGGGCCGCAGCTCATGATCCTGGGCGCCATGTTCCTTCTCGCCCTGGCGCTCGCCCCCTTCGCCAGCGCCGCCGCCCTGCGCCTCGCGGTCGAGTAGAAAAAGAGACGCTCAGCGCCGGCGATGGCTCTCCGAGACGGGCAGGCTCGCCACGATGCGCGTGGCGCCGTCCTCCCGCCTCACCTCGAGCTTGCCGCTCCGGCCCTGCAGCATCGCGCGCACCAGCCGCATGCCCAGGCCCTGGCCGTCGCCCCGGCCGTCCGGCTCGGCGAAGCCCGACCCCTCGTCCGCGACCGCGAGCTGGGCCATGCCGCCCTCGCCGGCCGCCACGAAGTCGACCCGCACCTCGCCCCGCCCGTGCTTCAGGGCATTGGTGACGAGCTCGGTCATCACGAGCCCCAGGGTGGGGACGAGATCGGCGGACCAGCGCGCCTCCTCGGCCTGAAGCGTGATCTCGCGGCCCGCCTCCTCCACGCCTGAGGACTTGCGCAGCCCCTGGACCAGGCCCGCCAGATAGTCGTGCACCGCGACCGAGCCGATCTCGCCGCCGCGATAGAGATGCTCGTGCACGGCCGCGATCGAGAGCACCCGGTCGGCGCTGGCCTCGAGCTGCTCGCGCGCGGTCTGGCTCTCGGTCTCGCGCGCCTGCAGGGTGAGGAGGTTGCGCACGATCTGCAGCGAGTTCTTCACCCGATGGTGAATCTCCGCGATCAGCAGATCCTTCTCGGCCAGCATCGCCTCGCGCTCGGCCTGGGCCGCCGCCCGGTCGACCGCCACACCCAGCGTGTTGGCGAGCGCCTGGAGGAAGGCGATGTCGGGCTCGCTGAAGGCGCCCTCGTCGGTGCTGTCCGCCTCGAGCACGCCGAAGGGCTCGCCGTCGCCGCGGATGATGACGTTGATCGCCCGCCTGATGCCGTGCTCGGCCACCAGCGCCGGCGTGCGGAAGCGGGCTTCCGCGGCCAGATGGTTCGAGATCACGGGAAGGCCGGTATGGAGCGCGTAGCCCGCGGGCGAGCCCAGGTCACCATCGAGCTTGGCCACGCCCACGACCCCGGTGCGCCAGCCCACGCCGGCCCGCACCAGGAGCCGGTTCTCGTCCGGCAGGTAGTCCAGCACCTTGGCGAAGCGCGTGCCGAGGCCGTCGGCCGCGACCACGGTCGCCGCCTGCAGCACACAGTCGATGTCGGGCGCGCGCAGCGCCGACAGCCCGAACTCGGCGATCAGCTCCTGCTGGCGAAGCCGCTGGCGTAGCTCGGCGTGAGGCGTCGGAGGTGCTCCTTGGTGGCGATGGTGAAGACTTGCGCACATGCTCGATACCGCTGGAAGGGCGGCTCCGCAACCACGGCGGCGTCCCGACCCCGGGCGGCATCCGCCCGCTCCGGCCCGGGTGCCCGACGAGGCGAGAAGCGCCGGCCCGATCCGGGGCGTCCCCGCCCAGGCTCGCGACAACGCGCCGCGGGGCGAGCGCTCCACTGCCGTCCTCATGCGCGCCACGAGGACCCGGGGCCAGGCTCGCGAGGACGTGCCAGGACGTGCCACGGACCCTCGTGTCGGGGCACCAGGGCGGCAGGAAGAAAGAGCGGGCGGCGCGAGCACGCACCTTTTCCGTCACGCCCCGGCGTGACCGGGGCGTCAGGTGACACGGGCGCGACGGGACGGGAGTAGCGCAGCCCCCGCCACCTGACCGCCCGCTCGAGGCGGGCGGTGACGTGAAAGAGCGAGGACG
>CAVTJL010000007.1:0-328551 GCA_963735065.1 uncultured Alphaproteobacteria bacterium
GCGCGTCCTGCTACCATGAGTCCCACCCAGCTCCTGACCCGCGCGGAAGCGGCCGCAGTTGCAGGCTCGGCCACACCTCGGCGCGTGCCCGGCCTATTCGGCCCAGACGGCTCCGTCGCGACGGAGCCTCGCTCCCGATTGGCAATTTCCGTCCCCTCAACATCAGCCGCACCGCCTCGACGTCACTGGTCCCGCGTCAACAGCGCGAAGACCGCATCGCTTTGTGGAGACCGCTGCATCCGGGCAGGCCATGCTATACTTTAGCATTCTAGTCATGGGACGTGACCTTGCGCTACAGACCAAACGTAGATGCCTCTCGATCATTCGGCCTAGCTCTTCGACGATTGAGGGGGCTAAGGTCGGCACCGCCCGCTAACGACGCTGCGTCCGTTCCGCTACCGAGCCGGTTCCACCGGAGCCGGAGACTCGGCCTCGACGAAAGATGCGGCGCTCCGATTGAACCTCTAACGCCTACGCGCCAGTACCGAGCTCGACCAAACCTCGTCCTACACTCGGCGAGATCCAGCACTCCCAAGGAGCGGCGATTTGCCCTCGAAGCAAAGCTCTACGCCGAAGTGCCCTTCCCGACGATCGACCGTATCTCTACCTTCTCATGGTCCTCGCCCAGGA
This sequence comes from uncultured Alphaproteobacteria bacterium, assembly GCA_963735065.1. Classification (GTDB taxonomy): domain Bacteria; phylum Pseudomonadota; class Alphaproteobacteria; order Geminicoccales; family Geminicoccaceae; genus CAVTJL01. Next base: position 631 of record CAVTJL010000007.1, read on the forward strand.
TCTCATGCACCATCTGCCGGATCTCGGTCTCGTAGTTGGGGTTCATCACGAGGATCACGTCGGGTCGCCGGTCGCCCAGGCTCGCGGGCGCCAGGATGGGATGGCCCGTTCCGGGCGTGAAGCGGCCTTCCTTGGCAGGGTTAATGTCGACGACGCCTGTGATCGTCCGCTGCAGAGCGCGGTCCTGGCCCGCTACGAGGTTGAGGAAGCTGATCGACTTGGTTCCCGCGCCCCAGAGATAGACGCGCTGGCTCTGCTCGGCAGCGCCGCGCAGCCATTGGCGCCAGAACGCGATTGTCTCGCCATAGCCCCCGGCAAATTGTCGGACGCCGTCGTGAGATTGGCCAATCGTCGGCGTCGGGCGGCCTCCATTCGTCGGCACCGGCGGACCTGCCCGCCGGCCTAGCGCGACAATGAACTGGCCACCAAACCGCTCCTCGACGAACAGGGCTTCCAGCCCGGACCGCCGGAACAGATGGCGCAAAGACATCTCGGAGAAATAGGAGACGTGCTCGTACAGGATGTCCCAAATGCTGTTGTCGCGCCAGATGTAGAGGCCGTTGGGCACCTCGATCATGATCTTGGCGGTGTCCGCCGTCATCAGATCGATCAGGGAGCCCATGAACCCTGCCGGCTCCTCGATATGCTCGAGCACGTGCCTGGCGCAGACCAGATCAGCCCGCCCTTTGAGGGAAGGCTCATACTCCTTTGGGATGATCCGAACTCGGGGATGGCACGACCGGTCGTTCCCGCTCGAGTAGCTGGGATCGAGCCCGATGCCCAAGCTCTCGCCCTTGTCGCAAACGAGCCTCAGAAAGTCGCCCTGCCCGCAACCGATCTCGAGCACGGTGCCGCCATGAATCCCGAGCCTCTGGACGAGCTCCGCCGCAAGATCGTCCATGTAGCTAGCGAAGCGTGGCGAATGGTGCAGCGCGTTGTCGTACCCTACTCGATATTCGAGCAGGTCCCGGTCGAAGCTCTGATTGAAGACATGATCGCAGGTCGCGCAATGGGCCAGCGTGATGCGCCCCATCGGCTGCTTCAGGGCGTCCCGGTATTCTCGAATGGCCACGTGATACATGGCCGGAACCGGTGGTAGCTCAAGGAAAGTGAGAAGATCATCACCGCCGCAGACGGGGCAACGGTGATCCCTGCGCTGCGCTGGTTCCGAGCCGATCTCAGTGCCGACCATTTCCGTGCCTTCCAGCTAGCGCTGTCGCGTCCGATCGTGGGCGCCGAGAAGACTCCCGAACGAGCATCGAGAACGAGCGATGGACAGTGACCGTGGGGTCTTCTCGTTTGCGATACGCGGATCAGGCCTTAAGTCGTTTTCGTCTCACGGAAAGATGTTGAGATCGCCTACAGACTGACGATCACAGCTCTGCTCATCGATCATCGCGTCGAGGGAGCCACACCATGTATCACCGCTTCCGGGCCTGGTCCCGTCGACGACGTCGGTGTCGCCCGAGCTCAGCAGGAGCTCCGTGAGCTCACTGCTGGTGCTCTTCGCGAACACGTAGATTGTGCAGAGCCGGCCAGGCGGCGCATGACACTCGAACCAGGCCTCGGCCCTGGCCAGCGTCGCGACCAGCATCAACGGGATGGCGCAGGCAACGATCTGGACCAGGCGGCGGCCTCCATGACGACCTTCGGCCCGGTAGGCGCTCCCGCAGGAGAAGGTCGGCTGCGCGCACTCGGGTTGCTGCCATCCGGTTTGCGCATTGGCACGAGGTTCGCCGCTGGCCATGCGAGCCGCCCTCCCATCGTGGTGTGCTCGCCACCGTGGCTTTCGGACCAGCACACGCCCTCACTGTCGCCATATCGGCGCGGCGACATCGACCGCCTCTCGCCTCTTGCACCGCCCGACCTGCCGAGCCCAAAGCCCCGGAAAGCTAGACCACATCATTGGAGGCAATCCACATCTCACCGTAGACGATATCAGCACCGCGTGGGAATACCGCCATTCGGCCATATCGATTGGCGGCGGCTCGTCAGCTCGAAGCGCTTCCGCCAGCTGCTCCGACAACTTCGGACGCCATGCTCGACGCCGTGAGGAGCGGCCCGCAATAGGCGCCAGGGCCAGCGAGCCGACGAAGGCGGACGGCACCATCATAGAGGCGGCAACCATAGAGGCGGCAACGCCCAATCGCCCCGGGGCTGATCCTCGACGGACCCACCGACGCCGAGGATCAGCTTCGTTCTCGCAAGGCAAGCGACCTCCAAAAGGCGGACCACCTCTCCGCGCCGTCGCCGTCTTGCCGGTCGTTGCGGCGGGCTCCACTCGCGGAACGAGGGCCCGCCGGCAGCGGCGACGCCAGCAGTCGGACTGTGCGGCTTCAAGCGGCGCGAGCGGCAGCTTCCACGGCGCTACGCCGCCTGTCCTCACCGCGCCGTCGGTTCGCAAGGAACGCATCAGCGTGCCCAAGATGTCTGCAGCCTACACCCGATGACGGTGACATTGGCACCAAAGGCGGCGACAACCCTACCTCTGATCGCTCGCTTATCGTTGCCGCCATCGTCTATCCTTGCATGGTGTCGTCCTGCCTCCCAGCAGGTCTCGGAACTCTGGTTGTCCAACTCTTGCTGAGGCGCAAACGAAAGCTCATAGCAGGTACGCTCGTTAGGTTTCTCATCTCTGATTGGAGACAAACAACACCAAACTCCAAGTCGCCTTCTCCGCCGGATAAACTCTGTCTCATGCGTCCTCTAATCCTAATCTGCACACATTTTGGGATCGTATTTGGTCTTTGTATATTATCTCCATCTGGTTGATTTGATATTATGAATATTCTAATATTTCGCTATTAGTGCGATCATCTCTACACTTGACAAGTTGCTTACTTGCGGTTCGACTGTGATGCATCGTCTGCAACCCTTTTTCATCCGCGCCCAGGTTGGAAGGATAGCGGTGGTATAGCGGCTCACGCGTCTGACTTGAAAAGCACTTGGTAGAGGCGGTAAATGCGCGAGATAATAATCGAGCAGAAGGTGGCCGCGTCGGGCGGGAGTTTGGGGCTAGCTCCGGGCCGGCTCCTTTTCATCGGTGACCTCCTGAGCCTAGGTCTGGCCTTCACGCTGGCAACGCTCGGTAGTGCCACTGTGAGCGAGCTGCTTTGGGGCACCACGCCGGGCGCGCCGACATTCGAGGTCACCATCCAGCGTGGCATGCAGGTAGCAACGCTCAGTGCGGCCTTGCTCACCTGGTTCGCCGTCACTGGCCACTACTCTCGCCGCATGCCAATGGAAGAAGAGCTCAGGCGCGTCTGCACCGGCATGGTCGTCACGGCGCTCGTCGACGGCTGTCTGCAGTTCGTCTATCAGAATGAGATCTCTCGCGGTTGGGTTCTACTGACCTGGCCACTCGCGCTTGCTTTCATCCTCCTCTGTCGCCTTGCCGGCAAGCAGGTCCTCTACGAGCTTGGCCCGTGGCGCTGCCAGACGGTCGTCATCGGCACGGTGGCTCAGACCCGGCAGATCGCGGACATCCTTCTCTGTGACCACCACCTGGGCTACGTCCCCTGCGAGCTCGTGGACCTCGAGCAGGGAGACGATCGGACCCGGGAACGAGTGGGTGAGCTCCTCAGTCGGGACAACATTAATCACGTCGTCATCAGCATCGACGGGACCGAGCTCGCAAGGAGCCTCGAGGTCGCTCGTTTCATAGACGACAACTTCGAGGTGCCGCTCGCCCTAGCGACCAACCTCCGCGGCCTCGAGATCCGTGACCTACAAGCGTACCATCTCTTCGGTTGCGACTGCGTCTTTCTGAATAACAACCGCCTCTCGCGGAGCCGCCTCCGGGTGCGCGCGAAGCGGGTCTTCGACATTTTCGCCGCCAGCGCCCTACTCCTGATCGCCCTGCCCGTCCTGCTGCCGATCGCGGCGATCGTCTGCCTCGACGGTGGGCCACCGCTCTACGGCTCGACCCGAGTGGGACGGAACGGCAGGCTGTTCAAGGCGCTCAAGGTCAGGAGCATGGTACCCGACGCCGAGCGCGTCCTACAGGAGCTGCTAGACCGCGATCCCGTCGCGCGCGCGTCATGGGCCGGTCAGTACAAGATCAGGAACGATCCGCGCGTCACCTGGATCGGCCGCTTCCTGCGTCGCACGAGCCTCGACGAGCTTCCCCAGCTCCTTAACGTCCTGCTCGGACACATGAGCCTCGTCGGGCCGCGCCCGATGCTGCCCGACGAGCGCGAGCGCTACGGCAGCGCCGCCTTCGCGCTCTACCGGCGCGTCACGCCAGGCCTCACCGGCATGTGGCAGGTGAGCGGACGGGATGATGTGGAATACTATCGTCGCGTCGAGCTCAATACCTGGTACGTGAAGAACTGGTCGCCCTGGCTCGACCTTCTCATCCTCCTTCGAACCGCGCTCGTGGTCGTCAAGGGAGCCGGGGCATCATGAGCGCGCTCACCGACAAGCGCGTTCTCGTCACGGGCTGGGCCGGCTTCATCGGCAGCTTCCTCTGCCAGCGTCTCGTCGACGCTGGAAGCGAGGTCCCCTGCGTCGACAAGGTCTTCACGGGTAGACGGCGGAACGTGGCACATCTTCGCCAGGAGCCAAGCTTCGAGCTGGTCCGCCACGACATCAACAGACCTCTCTATGTCGAGGTGGAGCAGACCTACAATCTCGCCTGTCCGGCGTCACCCATCGAGCGGCGGCCCGTCGTGACCAAGGCGGAGGAGCTGCTCGACTGGCGGCCCAAGATCGGTCTCGACGAAGGCCTGGCCCGGACCGTTGAGTACTTTGATCGCTATTTGAGGAAGCGCGCCACATGATCAGAACGGTGCTAGTGACAGGTGGCGCCGGCTATATCGGAAGCCACACCTGCAAGGCCCTGGCTCAGGCAGGCTTTGCCCCGGTCGCCTATGACAACCTGTCGACCGGCAATCGCTGGGCAGTCCAGTGGGGCCCGCTCGAGCTCGGCGATATCCTGGATCGCTGCCGCCTGCACGAGGTTCTGGGATTGCATCGTCCGATCGCGGTGATGCACTTCGCCGCCTTTGCCCAGGTTGGCGAGTCGATGGCGGAGCCGGCGCGCTACTACCGCAACAACGTCTGCGGCGCCGTCAACGTCATCGACACCTGCCGCTTATGTGGCGTCGATGTCTTCGTCTTCTCGAGCAGCTGCGCGGTATACGGCATACCGGCGGTCGTCCCGATCGACGAGACGCAGCCCAAGGAGCCGATCAATCCCTATGGGGCGAGCAAGCTCATGATTGAGCGCATTCTCGCCGACTATGACATGGCGTACGGCCTGCGCAGCGCCAGCCTCCGCTATTTCAACGCCGCTGGCGCCGATCCGGAGAGGAGGGTCGGCGAGCATCGGGTCGTCGAGGCTCATCTCATCCCGCTGGCGTTCGATGCCATTCTGGGCGTCCGGCCGCCCCTCCCAGTCCTGGGGATCGACTACCCGACGCCGGATGGCACCGCGATCCGCGACTATGTCCACGTGAGCGATCTGGCGGAGGCCCATGTCTCGGCACTTCAGCGCCTGCTCGCCGGATCGCCGAGCTTCGCGCTCAATCTCGGCGCCGGCCAGGGCAGGTCGGTCATGGAGGTGCTGCACGCGATCGAGCGCGTGACCTCCCTCAAGGTGCCGCACAAGATCTATCCGCGGCGACCGGGCGATCCGCCAGAGCTCGTCGCCAATGCCAGCCGGGCGCGGCTGCAGCTAGGGCTCGGCTTTCCCAACTCAGGCTCGCTCGAGTGGATCATCGAGACCGGCTGGGCCTGGCGCCGCAGTTCGAACCATGCACTCGCCGCCTGACCTCCCCGCCCCTTCGATCGTGGGCATCGGCCAGCGCCGCTCTCGGGTGCTGCTCGTGCTCGAGGCCAGCTTCGCCGGCGCCGGCCGCCATGTCCTCGACCTCGCCGCGGGCCTGTTGGCGCTCGGCCAGGAGGTGCATCTCGTCTACTCGCCACGACGGATGGAGCTGGAGTTCGGCAGAGAGCTTCTCGCGCTCAAGGCGCAAGGCCTCGTCACGGTCCAGGTGCCGATGGCGCCCGAGCCGGGGCCAGCTGACCTCGTAAGCGTCTGGCGCGTGCGCCGCTACCTCAAGAGGGCCGGCCCATTCGACGTCATCCACGGCCATAGCTCCAAGGGCGGCGCCGTGGCGCGGCTGGCGGCCATCGGCCTCGAAGTCCGCCGGCTCTACACACCACACGCCTTCAAGACGATGGATCCGACGCTCTCGGCGGCCAAGCGGAGCCTCTACGGCACGGCCGAGCGACTCCTGGCCCGCTTCGCGACCGAGCGGCTGCTGCTGGTCTCCACCGACGAGGCAAGGCATGCGCGTACGCAGCGCATGCCCACCGAGAAGCTCAAGGTGATCCCGAACGGCACCCGCGTACCGGACGACGTGCCGGACCGTGTGCTGGCTCGGGCGCGGTTTGGTCTGCGCGAGGAGACGGTCGTCCTCGCCTGGGTCGGCCGGCTGGCGCCGCAGAAAGCACCCGAGCGCTTCGTCGCCCTCGTGGCGGCGCTACGCGCGGAGATGCCCGATCTGCGTGCACTGATGCTCGGCTACGGTGAGCTCGAGAGCCGGATCGTCGCGCAGATCCGAGCGTGCGATCTCGGCTCGATCCTGCAGCTCCACACCGACCGTCGCGGCTGGGATGCTATGGCCGCGGCCGATCTCTTCGTTCTCACCAGCCGCTACGAGGCGATGCCCTATGTGGTTCTGGAGGCCCAGGCCCTGGGCGTGCCGGTAGTGGCGACCGACGTCAGCGGCGTGCGGGACGACGCGCTCCAGGCTGCGGTTCGTGTCGCCCCCAACAGCGACGACATCACGGCCCTCGCAGCGGACGTGCGGGCGGCACTGGGCGAGCGGCTCGCGCGCGCCGGCTCGCCGACGCACCGTGATCCGATCCCGGGGCGTAACTCATTGACCATGGCCCGCGAGATCCTCGAAGCCTATCTGCCGCAGGATCCCGACGCCAGGCTGAAGCACGTCCGACGCCGCGGTGAGCGCACCGTGGCGCGACTGCACTAGCGCCCTCCATGTGGTCCGATCCCCCATCGCGCCCCACCCCGTCGGCCGCCGCCGACGTTCGCCACGTGCCGGTCGCGATGGGCTCGCGGTCAGCAGCGATGCGACTGCTTCGAGGACTGCTGCACGGCCTGGACGAGGTCGTGACACCGCGCCGGCTGCGCCAGATCCTCGGTAGCATTCTTTGGCTGCTGGCGGAGCGTGGTGTGCAGCTCGTGGTCCAGCTCTTCGTCGGCCTGTGGGTGATCCGCTATCTCCAGCCCGATGGATTTGGCCTTCTCAGCTATTGCCTCGCCTTCGCCCTCCTCGTCCGTATGGCCGCCCGTCTGGGGCTCGAATCGGTCGTCACGCGCGACCTGGCGCGGGGTAGCATGGCGGCCGGCAGGATCATGGCGGCCACGCTTATTCTACGTCTGGCCGCCAGCATCGCCTTCGGCGCGCTCATCTTGGCGTTTGCGCTCCTGGTTGAGGCCGATGATACGAGCACACGACTGGCCCTCTTCATCATCGCCGTCGTGCCGTTGGCGCAATGTGGCGACATCGTGCAGTGGTGGTTCAATGCGCAGACCAGGGTGAAGCTCGCGGTTCTCATCCGCAATATCGCGCTCCTGACATCATCGCTGGTCCGCGTCGGACTCATCCTGCTCGCGGCGAGCTGGCCTCTTTTCGTGGTCGCGATGCTTGTAGAGTCGCTGGTCGGCAGTGTCGTCGGCGTGGCCCTCGGCATCCGTGCCAAGGCGCCAGCGCTCGCCTTTCGCGCCGTCACCTTGAGCGACCTACGGCGGCTGACCTCGCACGCCCTCCCTCTGCTCTTCGCGGGCCTCGCCATCCTCGTCTACATGTACGCGGACGTCGTCATGCTCAAGACGATGGTGGGTCCGGGCGCCGCGGGCATCTACGCGGGCGCGGCACGCATCTCGGAGATCGCCTATATCCTGCCGGTCGCGATTGTCGCCGCCGTCAATCCGACGATCGTCCAGCTGCAAGCGTACGACACCCTGGCGCATGCGAGGCTGGTGCGCGCCGTGATTCGCGGCGCCGTGCTGCCGACGCTCCTGATTGTGGCTGCGGGTGTCGCCCTGGCGGGCACGATCGTGGCCCTGCTGCTGGGGCCCGCTTATGCCGCGTCTGGGGATATCCTCCGAATCCATATCTGGACCCTGCCCTTTGTGGCGATAGGCAGCGTCACCACCACGCTTCTCGTGAATGAGCACGCCGAAGGCGTCGTGTTGATGGCGACGGTGCTCGCGGCACTCCTCAACATCGGGCTCAACCTCGTTCTCATCCCTCACCTCGCCGGGATCGGCTGCGCAATCGCGACAATGCTCGCCCAGATCGGCTCCTCTCTCGCCTTCCTCCCTCTGCTCGGGCGGCAGGGCCGCGCGGTCTCCCGTCGCTTCGTCTCAGCGGCGCGACCGCTGCCGGCAATGGCTGAGGGCGTCTGACGATGAGGGCGGACCGAGACTCAACCGATGGCACGCAGGGCGCTCCCGCGCCCATCGTGAATAGCGGAGGATACCACCGATGAAGGTTGCAATATTAGCAGGTGGCGTCGGCTCCCGTCTGTCGGAGGAAACGATCCTCAAGCCGAAACCGATGGTCGAGATCGGCGGTCGGCCGATCCTTTGGCATATTATGCAACATTATTCTCGATTTAAATTCCGCGAGTTCGTGGTGGCGCTAGGGTATAAAGGGGAATACATAAAGAAATATATGGCAGATTACTGCTCTCTTCACGGAAATCTGCGCGTTGACCTCGGTAGGGGCGTGATCTCGTGCCCCGATGACCATGAAGAGCGTTGGATCGTCGATCTGGTCGACACCGGCCTGCAAACGGGTACCGGCGGCCGCATCAAGCGGTTGGCCCCCTATATCGGCAACGAGACCTTCATGCTGACCTGGGGCGATGGTGTCTCGACCGTAGATCTGGCGGCGCTGCTCGCCTTCCACCGGCGCCACGGCAGGCTTGCGACCGTCACCGCCGTCCGCCCGCCGGCGCGGTTCGGGCGGCTCGAGATCGAGAGCGGCGTTGTCGTCCGTTTCGCAGAGAAGCCGCAGATGAGCGAGGGGTGGATCAACGGCGCCTTCTTCGTCCTCGAGCCGGGGGTCTTCGACTACATCACCGGCGACCAGACGCAGTGGGAGCGGGAGCCGCTCGAGCGCTTGGCGCACGACGGCCAGCTCATGGCCTATCGGCATGACGGCTTCTGGCAGTGCATGGATACGTTGCGCGACAAGGTGCTGTTGGAAGAGCTGTGGGCCAGCGGCAAGGCACCCTGGCTGCAGCAGCAGAACGACGGCAGCGAGTCGAAAGGCCGTGGGAGGGAGCTGCAATGAAAGTGCTCCTGACGGGTCACGAGGGCTATATCGGGAGCGTCCTCTCACCGCGTCTGCTCGAGGCCGGGCACCGCGTCACCGGGCTCGACAATGGCCTCCTCGACGGCTGCGGGTTCGATCGTGGCCCGTCGATTCCGGCCTTGAGGATGGATGTCCGTGACGTCACGGTGGACGATCTGGCGGGCTACGAGGCGATCGTCCATCTGGCCGGCATCTCGAACGATCCGTTGGGCGATCTGGCCCCCGAGGCTACCTTCGAGATCAACTGGAAGGCCTCCGTGCGTCTGGCGCGGCTGGCCAAGCAGGCAGGCGTGCGCCGATTTCTCTTCGCCTCGTCCTGCAGCAACTATGGAGCCGCGGGCGACGACGTCCTGGACGAGACCGCCACCTTCAACCCGGTCACGCCGTATGCCGTGTCCAAGGTGAAGGTCGAGGGCGAGCTCGCGTCGCTGGCCGGTCCCGATTTCACGCCAGTCTATCTGCGCGCGGCCACGGCCTACGGCATGTCCCCCCGCCTGCGCGGCGACCTCGTGGTCAACAATCTCGTCGGCCATGCCGTCACGACGGGCGCCATCCTGCTGAAGAGCGACGGCACGCCGGTCCGCCCACTGGTGCATGTCGAGGACATCGCCCGCGCCTATGTGGCCCTGCTCGCGGCACCGCGCGAGGCGGTGCACAACGAGGCCTTCAACGTCGGTCGGACCGAGGAGAACTATTCGATCCGAGCGGTGGCGGAGCTGGTGGCGGCGGCCGTGACGGGTGCCAAGGTCACCTTCGCTCCCGGCGCCAGCCCCGACAGGCGCAACTATCGCGTCTCCTGCGAGAAGATCCGGCAGCGCGTGCCTGGCTATCAGCCCGCCTGGACCGTCGCGCGTGGCATCGAGCAGCTCCGCGACGCCTACACCGCGCGCGGCCTGACGGCGACGGAGTTCCTAAGCTCGCGCTTCCTTCGCCTCGAGCGGGTGAAGGAGCGGATCGCTACCGGCACGTTGGATGCGGGTCTGCGTCCCACGAAGCGCGCGGCCTGAGGGAGGACCGGTCGATGGTTGCATGCAGATCCTGTGGCGGCGCGGAGCTGACCCCGATCCTGTCGCTCGGGCGGCTGCCGCTCGCGGACGGGCTGCTGGCGCCCGAGCAGCTCGATGCGCCCGAGCCCCGCTATGCCCTCGACCTCGCGCTCTGCTCCGGCTGCGGGCTCGTGCAGATCCTCGAGACCGTACCGCCGGACGAGCTCTTTGGTGCTGACTACCCCTACTTTTCCTCCTTCTCCAGCACGTTGCTCGAGCATTCGTTGAACAATGTCGAGCAGCGCATCGCCGAGCGCAATCTTGATTCAGATAGCCTTGTGATCGAGCTGGCGAGCAACGACGGCTATCTTCTTCAATACTATCAAAGGCACGGTATTTCCGTCCTCGGTATAGACCCGGCGCCGGGCCCTGTGGCGGCGGCGCTGGGGAGAGGCGTGCCGACACTGCAAGCCTTTTTCGATCGCGAGCTGGCGGCTGAGCTCGCAGCTGGGGGCAGGCAGGGCGACATCGTCCACGCCAACAACGTTCTCGCGCACGTGGCCGACACCAACGGCTTCGTTGCGGGCATTGCCACGCTGCTCAAGCCCGACGGCGTGGCCGTCATCGAGGTGCCCTATGTCCGGCGCCTGGTCGAGCAGTGCCAGTTCGACACGATCTACCATGAGCATCTTTGCTATTTCTCAGCCACCGCGCTGAGCGCGCTCTTCCGGCGCCACGGGCTCTTTCTCAACGATGTCGAGGAGGTGCCGATCCACGGCGGCTCTCTCCGGCTCTTTGTCGAGCTGGTCGAGCGCCCGGCCGAGCGGCTCACCTGCATGCTGGCCGAGGAGACGGCGCTCGGGATCACGCGCCCCGGCTTCTACGCCGACTTCGCCGCCCGCGTGCACGCGATTCGGGATGGGCTGTCGACCCTGCTGTACAGCCTTCGTGCCGAGGGAAAGCGGATCATGGGCTACGGCGCCGCGGCCAAGGGCACCATCATGCTGAACTATACCGGCATCGGCCCCGACCAGCTGAGCTGCGTCGTTGATCGCAACGTGCACAAGCAGGGCCGCTACATCCCCGGCGTACGGCTACCCATCCGCGACCCGTCGGCCATCCTCGACGAGATGCCCGACTATCTTCTGATCCTCCCTTGGAACTTCAAGCAGGAGATCATGACGCAACAGGCCGCCTACCACGCTCGCGGCGGCCGGTTCATCGTCCCCATCCCCGAGCCGGCGGTGATTGCATGAGGACGACCCAGACCATACCGCACAGCAGGGCCTGCCGCGCCTGCGGCAGCAGCAGGCTCGAGATCTTCTACGAGGTGCCGGACGTGCCGGTGCACAGCTGCCTCATGGTGGACAGTCGCGAGGCGGCACTGGGCTTTCCGCGTGGCCAGCTGAGGCTCGAGTTCTGCCCAAGCTGTGGTTTCGTCCAGAACGACCTCTACGACGCCAGCCTGCAGAGCTATTCGCCCGACTATGAGGAGACGCAGGCCTTCTCCCCTCGCTTCAACGCGTTTCTCGAGGACTTGGCCGACGACCAGATCGCGCGGCACGGATTGCGTGACAAGCAGGTTGTGGAGATCGGCTGCGGCAAGGGTGAGTTCCTCATGCTGCTGTGCGAGGGGGGGCCCAGCCGAGGCATAGGCATCGATCCCGGCTACCGCCCCGAGCGCACCACGAGCGCCGCCAAGGATCGTGTCCGGTTCATCCGCGACCACTATGGCGAGCGCTACGCCGATCTAACCGGCGATTATGTCGCCTGTCGTCACACGCTCGAGCATATCGGCCCCGTGCACGAGTTCGTCGCCCGCATACGGCACGGCCTGCGGGCCGGCACACCGGTGTTCTTCGAGCTGCCGGACCTGGAGCGCGTGCTCGTCGAGCGCGCCTTCTGGGATATCTACTACGAGCATTGCAGCTACTTCACAGCGGGCTCGCTCGCTCGGCTCCTGACCAGATGCGACTTCACCGTCACGCGCCTCGCCAAGGCGTATGACGACCAATACTTGCTGCTCGATGGTATCGCGGGCAGGGGGGAGGAGCCTGCGCTGGCTATCGCCGACGACCTCGAGCGGACGCAGGCGCAGGTGGCGGCGTTCCGGGACGATGTGGCCGCCAAGAGACGCGGTATCGAGCGGTTGGCTCGCTCCCTAGCGGCCGGGGGCAGGCGGCTGGCGATCTGGGGCTCCGGCTCCAAGGCCGTTGCCCTCCTAACGAGCACCGATATCGGCGACACCGTCCAGGCGGTTGTCGACATCAACCCGCATAAGCACGGCAAGTTCCTCGTCGGCTCCGGCCATGAGATCGTCGCTCCTGCGAGCCTGGTGGAGCTCGAGCCGGACTGCGTGCTCGTGATGAACCCGGTCTACGAGGAGGAGATCGGGGCCCAGCTTGCCTCCCTGGGCATCGCCCCGCGACTTCTCACGCTCGAGGGGATCCCGCCAGCATGATACCGATGTCCACGGCAGGGCTCCCAGCAGCGTCATTCAAGTGAGCGACAGGCCATGAGCACCGCCCTGATCACGCGCCCCACCGGCACCCCGCCTTTCACCCCCGACGGCGTCTCGGTGATCGACCTATGGTTCATCCTCCGCCGGCAGCTTCGCTTCATCTTGCTAACAGTCGTCCTCGGGACGAGCCTTGCGATCCTGCTCGGCCTTGCACAGCCGCCGACCTACACCAGCACGGCGCTCATCGTCGTTGAGCCACGCGACAATCAGATCATCGGCGTTGATTCGACGACGCGCAGCCAGCCGATCGACGCGGCGATGCTCGAGACGCACACCAAGCTCCTGAGATCACGCGAGCTGGCGGTGGCGGTAATCCGCAAGCTTCACCTGACGGACGATCCCGCCTTCAAGCCGGGCGTGCCTCTATCGCAACGCGTGGACCATACCCTCCAGCAGGCCTCGACCTGGCTGGCTGCAGCGATGCAGCGTGTCGCACCGACACTGGCCTCTCTCGAGGCCAACCTCTCGGAGGCGGCCGGCCTCGATGGCGGCGTGCTCGCCGCTGGCCGGGACGGCGCCAGCACGCGGCCTGCAGCGAGCACGGACGGCGCGACGCCCACAGGCTGGGACCGCCTGGAGCCCGCGCCGCCGGTCGCGAACGGGTCGATCCAGCAGCTCGTGGCGTCTTCGGACCCCGGCGCCACGGGCCCCGCCAGCGATGGCGCCAGCCTCGGTGACGACGGTCCTCTCATGCAAGCGGCCGTGATAGCCTTCGAAAGGCGCCTCGATCCGGCCGTCAGCGGGAAATCATACATCATCAACGTCTCGTTCACGGACGGGTCGCCCACAAGGGCGGCGCTCATCGCCAACACGACGGCGCAGCAGTATATCCGGATGCTGCGCGAGCAGACGCGCTCTTCCGCGGCCGAGGCGAGCGGGGCTTTCGCCGATCGCCTGAGCGAGCTCCGGGCCGAGGCGCAACGCACGCAGGCCGCGGTCGAGAATTTCAAAGCCGACCACAATATCGTTACGTCCGGCGGCGTCGAGGTGAGCGATCAGCAGCTCACGCAGCTCACCGAGCAGCTCATCAAGCTGCAAGCCGACGAGCAGGAGAAGGCGGCCCGCCTCGGACGGGTGGTAGAGCTCTCGAAGCACGGCGGGTCGAGTGCTGCAGTGGCTGCCGTCGTTGATTCCCAGCTGCTCAACAGCCTGCGCGAACAACTCGTCGCTCTCTCGAGGCGCGAGGCCGATATGCGCGGGCAGTACGGTGATCGCCATCCGCGGATGATCGCAGTGCAGGCCCAGCAGCGGGAGCTCGAGAGCAAGTTCGCCGGCGAGGTGCAGCGGACTATCCTCGACCTACGCTACCAGGTCGACGTCGCGCGTCGCCAAGAGGCCAGTCTCCGAAAGGAGATCGACCAGGTGACCACGACCAAGGGAGGCATCGCCAAGGTCTCCTCGCAACTTTCCCTGCTCCAGCAGCAGGCGAACGCCGCTCGACGCATCTATGAGACGCTACTGCGGCAGACCGAGGAGACGAAGCAGCAAGCGATCCTCGGCGAGCCCAACAGCCGGATCGCCTCACGCGCCGCGCCACCCAACGGCCCGGACCGCCTGTCGCTCAAGCTCTTTGGCTTCATCGGGTTCGTGGGCTCGGCGTTCGGCGCCTCGCTCATAGCGATCTTCCGCGACAGGACGCGCGGCATCATCCACCGCGGCCGGGAACTCAGCGACCATGTCGATCTGCCCTGCCTCGGTCTCGTCCCTCGCGTCGCCACGCGACAGCTGCCCATGGGCTCGCCTGTCGTCGCGGCGGATACATCGAAGTCGGCCTTCACGGAGGCGTTGAGGTCGATCGCCCTGGCACTCCTGCGCGAGTGCGTCGAGCATCCTCAACGCACGCTCGCCATGACCTCCTCGCTTCCGAAGGAGGGCAAGAGCTTCCTCGCGGCAAGCCTGGCCATTACCTTCGGCCGGCTCGGCTATCGCACTTTACTGGTCGATCTCGACCTCCGGCGACCTCGGGTCGGGCGGCTGTTCGACATTGTCGGCGCGGGCGGCATCGTCGAGGTGATGTCCGGAGCGCTGCCGGCCGACGAATGCATCATCCGCAACGTCGCCGAGCACGTCGACATCCTGCCCGCCCGTGCGCTGCCGAGTGACCCTGTCGTCGTTCTCGCCTCGCCGCTGTTGTCGAAGGCGCTCGAAAGGCTCGGACGCGATTACGACTGGATCATTCTCGACGGACCACCGGCGCTCGGCCTGTCCGACGCCTGTCTCCTCGGTCGCCTCGCCCACATGGTCCTCCTCGTCACCCGCTGGGGTTCCACGCCGTTGAGCGCTCTGAAGGTGAGCGCGGAGCACGTCAGAAACTTCGGTGTCAATCTGGTCGGCGGTGTCCTCAACGATGTCGATCTCAAGCGACACCAAGCCTACGGCTATGGAGTCGAAGACCATGAGGGTTACTACAGCAGATACAAGTCTTATTACGTCGATACATGAGGCGATGGCGAGCCACTTCCTGGGCGAGATGTCAAATTGCGGCGGGCCTACTCCATGGCGCGCGCGCGGGCACGCTTTGGGGTCGGGCGCTGGATGTGCGAGGCTCTCAGTCGAGGGGCTGGTAGGTCGGGTTGAGGCACTGGCGCATCAACCGATAGAGAGGCCGCGCCCGGCGCTTCACGAACCTCCCTGCGCTGGTCTTGGCGACATGATAGGTCATGGCCCCATAGGCAAGCGGGATCGAGCGCCCGTTGGCGATGGCAATCTGCGCCACCTCGTGCTGCGTGCGCCCGAAGCGCAGGTTCGAGACGCCATCGTGGCTCATGTTACCGCAAAGGCCGGGCACGTAGACACCGCGGGCGCCAGCCCGGTGCAGCCGCATGAACCAGTCATAGTCCATCGCGCAGCGATAGCGCGGGTCGAACAGCCCGACGCGCTCGAAGCAGACCCGGCGCGCCAGGACGGTCGGGTGGTTGATGTTTGGCATGCGCCGGTGAATGGCCGCCGCATAGCCCGGCTCTCCCCGATAGCGGAAGCTCGGCCTTCCCCCCTCGTGGAAGAGGAGATCGCCGAACACGAAGTCGGCACCGGTCTCGTCGATCGCCGCAAGCGCCGTCTCGAGCTGCCCCGGCGCCAGCCAGTCGTCGCTGTGAACGAGTTGGATGAAGAGGCCGCTCGCCAGCGCCACCCCCTTGTTGAGCGCGTCGCTGATGCCCCGGTCCGGCTCGCTCAGGAGGAAGTCGCTCGACCGGAGACGGCTGCGGGCGAGCGCGACGGTGCCATCTGTCGAGGCCCCATCGACGATGATGTGCTCGACATCGAGGCCGTCCTGGGCCTGGACGCTGGCGATTGCCCGACCGATCGTCCGCTCGGCATTGAGACAGACCGTGATGACCG
The DNA here is from genome assembly GCA_963735065.1 of uncultured Alphaproteobacteria bacterium. Classification (GTDB taxonomy): domain Bacteria; phylum Pseudomonadota; class Alphaproteobacteria; order Geminicoccales; family Geminicoccaceae; genus CAVTJL01. The sequence continues at coordinate 16,830 of CAVTJL010000007.1, forward strand.
AAATGCGGCGAGCCTCGCCCGGCTTGCCGGCCGGGAACCGCGTGCGGCGTGTGGCTTCATAGTCCGCGAGTGTCAGCAAGGCCACTCTCCAGAACACCTCTTCGAGACTATAGAAGAGATCAATATATTATCTCCTCCTGTTTTTCACAAGTCTTGCAGAACGACTTTCTTGCTTCCGCAAGGAGCCGATCATGTCTGACCGACGACCGAGAATTATCATTCTTTCGGACTATGGCCACATCAACGGCGGCGCCGCTCGTGTGGCCATCGCCTCGGCCCGGGGCCTGGCGGAGCGAGGCTGGCGCGTCGTCTTCGCCTGCGCCGTGGCCCCGATCGAGGAGGAGATTGCGAAGGCCGGCGTCGACGTACGCCACATTCCGATCACCGACGTCTGGCAGGAGCGCTCGGCGCTTCGGGCCGCCGGCCGTGCCATTTGGAATTTGAGCGCCGCCGCGCAGCTACGCCGCATTCTTGCCGAAGGCGAGCCGTCGGCAACGCTGGTGCACGCGCATCAGTGGACACGAGCGCTCAGCCCGTCCTGCCTGATGGCCGCCCGTCTCTACGGCGCGCCACTGGTTGTCACGCTGCACGATTACTTCGCGTCCTGCCCAAACGGGCTCTTCTTCGACTTCTCAACGGGCCAGCGTTGCACCCGGACGCCGCTCTCGGCCTCCTGCGTCATGGCGGACTGCGATCGGGGCGGGCGCGCCCACAAGGCTGTCCGCGTGGCCCGTCAGCTCATCACGCGCAGCATCTGGCGCAGCCGGGGAGCTCTGACCTTCGCGCATGTCTCGCATTTCGCCTGCGACCGCACGCGCCGATTCCTGCCCTCCGAGGCGCAGCACGTCGTCCTGCTCAATCCCTGCTTCATCGAGCGTGCGCCGCCGGTGTCCGTCGCTGCAAACCGACCCGTCGCCTATATCGGCCGGCTCACGATCGAGAAGGGCATCCGGCAACTCGTTGAAGCGGCGCGACGGACATGCACACCCCTCCTGATCCAGGGTGACGGGCCGCTGCGGGGGGAGATCGAGACGCTGGGCGAGCTTGTCACGCTCCTGCCCTGGAGTGGACCGATGTCCGTCCTCGCGACCCTCGAGCAGGCGCGTGCCGCCATACTGCCCTCCCTCTGGGAGGAGACCGGAACGCTCGGAGCCTACGAGGCACTGGCACGGGGTGTTCCCGTCATCGCATCGCGCTCGACGCCCGCTGCGGCGGTCGTCGAGGAGGCGGGGGGCGGCCTCGTCGTCCCGTCGCACGACGTCGACGCGCTCGGCGCCGCCATGCGCCGGGTGGCAGACAATGCCGAGGTCGCTGCCCTCGGTGCGATGGCCTACAGCCACTATTGGCGCGCACCCCGAGATCTCGACAGCCATCTGAATGCGCTGGAGCAGCTCTACCGCGATGCTTGGGCCGCTGGTGAGCCAGCCGGCGCAGCGCCGATGCCGGTGCCGGCGTCGGACAGGAGGCGGACGGCATGAGGACAACCTTCGGCGCGACAGTGGCCATCCTCGCCCTGACAACCCTGCTCGCCCCGCCAAGCGTCAGGCCTGCCAGGGCCGAGCTGTCGGCTCGCCTCACCACCAATCGGCTCGGCAACATCTTCGCGCCGGACGAGCCGATCCGCTTCGAGCTGGACGCCTCCGGCGGCCGCTGGAGCTGGGTCGTGCGCGATTGGCAGGGCGCCGGACAGCAGGTCGGCGACGTACAGGTCGTCGGCGGGCGGGCCCTCATCGAGGCGCCCTCCTCCACGCCCGGCTATTTCGAGCTCGAGGTGCGGCCGGCGGCCTGCACCTCCTGCGCGCCGGCTCAGGCTGCCTATGCTGTCATGCCCCGACCCGGGGGGCTGTCTCGGACATTCGGCGCCATGACGCACGTGGCGCACGGCTGGGATACCGGCTTCGTACCGCTCGTCGCTCGCGCCGGCATCGGCACCATTCGCGACGAGCAGTACTGGGCGGCCGTCGAGAAGCAGCCCGGCCGGTTCGTCTTCCCTCCGGCCTGGACGGGCTACATGGCCGACCTCGCGAGGACCGGGATCGAGCCGCTGCTCGAGATGACCTTCGCCAACAAGCTCTATGACAACGGCACGACGCCGACCTCGCCCGCCGCCAGGGCGGCCTACGGCCGCTACGGCGTCGCCCTGGCCGAGCGCTATCCGGGCCAAGTCAAGGCGCTGGAGGTCTGGAACGAGATCAATGGCAACTGGTGCGACGGCGCATGCCCGCGGGACAGGGCCAAGACCTACGTCGGCCTGCTCGACGCCGCCTGGACGGCGCTCAAGGCGACGGCGCCTGGCATCACGGTCGTCGGCGGCGCCACGGCGGGCGTCCCTGTGCCGTTCTGGCGCGAGCTTGCCGATCGGGGGGTCTTTGAGCATCTCGACGTAGCGTCCGTTCACATCTATCGGCGGGATCCTGAGGGCTCCGGGGACGAGATCGCCGACCTTCGGGCCATCATGCGGGCGCACGGCGTCGATCGTCCGATCTGGGTGACCGAGACCGGGAACGGCGGAAAGAGTCCAGAGCAGCGCCGCGCTGCGGCTGCTTGGCTCGTCAAGCAGATGACCATCCTTCGCAGCGCTCAGGTCGCCCGCATCTACTGGTACCTGATGCGCGACTATCAGGGGTTCGATGGCCTGGGCCTGCTTCGAGCTCCCGACAGCCCGCTCGGACGCTATGCGCCCAACCCGAGCTATGTCGCGTACGCGACGCTGATCCGGCTCCTCGACGGCGCAGACCCGGTACGCCGCGAGGCGCTCCCCGACCTGCGCAGCCGGGTCTATCTCTTCGACAAGGGGGGCAAGGAGGTCAGGGTGGCCTGGTCCTCGGGTGGCACCGCCACGCTGACGATCGCAACCGACCGAGCACTGACCATGGTCGACCCCATGGGCAGGTCTCAGTCCTTGGTGCCGCGCCAGGGCCAGGTCATGGTCACGCTCGATTCTACCCCGTTCTTCCTGCTCGGCCCGGTCCGCGCGCTGCTTGGGCGACGCTCCGAGATCCTCCTCGCCGACTCGCGCTCGGACTTCAGCATGTCCGCGGAGGGACAGTCCTGGCGCTACGGCTACGCGGTGGTCCAGCCGGGCGGCAGATATGACCCGATCAAAGACTTTCATCCGCTGATGCCGCAAGAGAACGCCTGGGGTGCTTATTGGGGCGACCCGCGCTGGCGGTATCTGGCCGTCACCGCGGACAAGATGCACCCGGCGGTGGCCGGCAAGGATCAGGTTCTCGCTGTGCGCCGCTGGATTGCCCCCGAGAACGGCACCATAGGGATCTCGGGCGAGCTTGCCATCGCTCCGTCACGGGGGGACGGCACCCAGGCTATGATCCTCGTCGATGGGCAGCCGATTGCTTCTTGGTCGCTCCACCCCGGCACAAGCGAGCCTTACGCTACCACCGCCTCAGTGAAGGCGGGATCGTCCGTGGACCTGGTCGTGACGCCGGGGCCCGGGCTGGACACGGGCTGGGACGCGACCACCTTCACTGCCACGATCGTGCGTCCGACCGTGGCAGCGGCCAAGTGAGCGGCGTCGGCCATGACCAGCACCGCATTCCTCGCTCTACCGCTTGGCATCCTCGTGCTGTGGCTGCCGCGTGTGTGGAGCCTGCCGGCAATCCTCGTCGCCACCGCCCTGTTCGCCGACGCCGCCATCGCCAATCCCGGCGGCCGCCCGATCGCCGTCGGGTGGTTCATGGCAGTTCTCCTCACCGGCCGCATATTCTGCTCGATCCTCCTCGGCCAGAGCAACTTGCGCGTGGATATATTGCGGCGCCTTCTGCCGCTTGCCATCTTCATCCTTGTCTGCGTGACCAGTCTCCTTCTGGCGCTCGGCTTCTTCCAAGGGCGCATCGTGGTCCTGCCCGGCAGCGCCGAGCTGAACCCCCTCTTCGCGCAGCCCTATCACCTGACCTCGGAAAATCTGAACCAGCTCGTCTATCTCGTATTGATCTTCGCCTTGGTCTATGCGGTGACGCATATCACCTCCGAGACACCTGACGAGGAGTTGACGCTCTGGGTCGACCGGGCGATGCGTTGGAGCGCCGGAGGCGCCGCTGTCATCGTCGTCTGGCAACTCGGATGGGCCGTTTCCGGCGTCTGGTACCCCAGCGAGTTCTTCCATTCGAGCGTCCATGCGCTGGCCTGGGACCAGGGCATTGCCGATGTGCCGCGACCGAGCGGGCCGTTCCCCGAGCCATCGGTGCTCGGCTATTTCTACACCATGTATCTCTTTTACTTCTGGCAACGTTGGCGACGAACGGGCCGTCTCAGTGACTGCCTCTATTACCTCATGTGCGTGGTGATGTTGGTTCTCTCCACCTCCACCACCGCCTATCTGCTGGTCGGTCTGTTCGTGATCCTGGCAGTCGTCGACTGGATCGCCGCCCGGTTCCGCGGCTCGGCTCTCGTACGGCCGGTCCGGTCGGGGCCGTTCCTGATCCGCTCCACTCATGTCATCGTGGCGCTCTGCGTCCTCGGCAGCGCCCTCGGTGGCTTCGTGCTTGCCCAGCGCTATGAGCGGACCGTGCTGGCGGTCGTGGCGGATCAGATCGCCAACAAGGGCACGTCGCAATCCTATGCCGTGCGGTCCAATGCCGATGCGATGGGCCTACGCGTCTTTATCGATACCTACGGTCTCGGTGCCGGCCTCGGCAGCCATCGGTCCAGCAGCGGCCTCCTGACCCTGCTTGCAGGCTCCGGCCTTGTGGGCGCTCTGGCGTTCGCTTGGCTCATGGCTGGCGTTCTCCGGGACCCGCTTCGAGAGGTCGAGGAGGCGGAGACATGCAAAGCTCTGCGCTGGGCCGTTCTGGGTCTCCTCGGCTGTCACCTCCTCACGGTACCCGAGTTCCAGTCCATCCCTCTCTGGACGTGCGTGTCGCTACTGATGGGCATGGAGCTGGCCGTCAGTCGGGCTGTGGTGGCGCGGCCCCGTCAGGCCGCCCCGTTGGACCTCGCTTCCAAGAATTCGATGATTCTGGCCTCTGTCGCTCATAAGAACAGACTTGGGAGAAGCGGAGATGTCCTCCACAGGCGCGCTGCCGGATCCGCCAATCCGGGCCACCGGCCTTAGTGTCGGCTTCTGCTGCGGTTGGGATCCGCGCAATCCCAACGCTTGGTCGGGCTATGCCTACTCCATGCGCAAGGCGCTTCGGGAGCATGGCTGCTCCGTGGTCGACATCTCGCCTCTGGAGCCTGAGCCGGACACAGCAGATTGGGCACGAAAGGTCCTGGCCCGAGGCTCAGGCCGCTTCTATCACTGGGACCGCGAGCCCGCTCATCTTGACCGTATGGCAGCCATCATCGACCGGCGCTGCCGCGAGGAACGGCCGGACATTCTCTTTGCCCCGTCCTCGGTGCCGCTGACCCGCGTCAAGACGCCGATCCCGAGGGCGTTCGCGGCCGATCAGGTGTTTCCGAGCCTGCTCGAGGGGTATGTGCGCCCACCTGCCGAGCGCTATGCCATGCTTGGCCTTGAGCAAGAGCGGGAGGCGCTGGCCACGGCGAGCTTCGCCTCGTTCCCCTCGGCCTGGGCGGTTGATCGAGCCGTCACCGACTGCGGTGCCTCGCCGGACCGCATGCTCTTGATGCCCTGGGGTGCCAACCTCGCGGCCGAGCCCTCGGAGGACGAGGTGCAGCAGCTCCTCGAGGCGCGGCGCCAGCGACGACCCTGCTCGCTCGTCTTCATCGGGGGCGACTGGCGGCGCAAGGGCGGCGATATCGTGGTGTCGACGGTGCGCGAGCTCGAGCGCCGCGGCACGCCCTGCGTCCTCACCGTCATCGGTACGGATCCGCCCGGTCCCCTGCCTCGGGGAACGCGAGTGATCGCACGGCTGGACAAGACCCGGCCAGAGGAAGAGCAGCTCTTTGCCTCGGTCATGGGCAAGGCACATTTCCTCTTCGTGCCGTCCCGCGCCGAGGCCTATGGCCAAGTGTTCTGTGAGGCCGCGGCCTACGGCCTGCCTGTTGTCTCGACCCGAGTGGGCGGCATCCCCTCGATTGTCGTCGACGGCGAGACCGGCTTCCTTCTGCCGCCCGGCAGCGGTCCGGGCGCTTTCGCCGACACGATCGAGCGTGCCCTGACCAATCCCGATGACTGCGCCCGGATCGGCCTCGCGGCACGAGCGCGCTACCGCGACATCCTCAACTGGCGGGCGTTCGGCGCATGCCTAGCCGCAGCTCTGGAGGCAGCAGCATGACGATCGGGTCGAGCGACAGATCCGAGTATGAGACGGACGGCCATCCGGAGGCCGATGATGCCCGCGAGCCGGATCGTCCACCGAAGAGGATTGCGGTCCGCTCCAGCCCACAGCTCGAGGCGCCCGTCGCGTTCGTCGTCTTCAACCGTCCGCAGCACGCGCGGGCGGTCTTCGAGGCGATCGCCGCCGTGCGCCCGCGCCACCTCTTCGTGATCGCAGACGGTCCGCGTGCTGACCGCCCCGAGGACATCCAGCGATGTGCGGAGACCCGCGCCCTCCTGGAGCGGATCGATTGGGCCTGCGACCTTCGCATGGACCTGTCGCCTGTCAACCTCGGCGGGGCTCGGCGGATCGCAAGCGGCCTCGACTGGGTGTTCGATCAGGTCGACCGCGCGATCATCCTCGAGGACGACTGCGTGCCGCACCCGTCCTTCTTCCCCTTCTGCCAGGAGCTGCTGGAGCGCTACGTTGACGACGCGCGCATACGCACCATCTCCGGCAGCAACTATCTGATGGGCAAGGCCCGCACCGGTTGGAGCTACTACTTCTCCGACTTCCACGCCCTCCACGGCTGGGCGACCTGGCGCCGGAGCTGGCGAGGGGTCGACCTGACCATGCGGCTCTGGCCCGAGATCCGCGACAATGGCTGGCTCATCGACATCTGCGGCAACAGACGGATGGCCGAGTTCTGGGCCGCGCGCTTCGACATGATCCATCGCACCGGCCGCGGCAACTGGGACTATCCCTACATCCTGAGCTGCCTGATGGATCGTGCCATGGCGGTGACCCCGACGGCCAACCTGATCCGGAACACGGGCTTCGGCGCCGATGCCACCCATACCCGCTTCGTCGCAGCGTTCTGCAGGCAGGATGTGGAGGCGATGCGATTCCCTCTCGTCCACCCGCCCTTCGTCGTCCGCGATGCGCTGGCCGACGCCGAGGCGGCACGCCGCCGCCTTCTGCCGGAAGGCGGCTCATGGCTGAGACGTGCCGGTCGCCCGCTCTATCATCTCCTGACCGGCCGGCGCTCGCCGCGGATCAGGCTCCGCCGCGCCAAGCTCCTGGAGCGCTCTAGCCTCGTCCTCACGGGTGCGCTTGTGTCGCTGCTCTCCCTGTCACCCGCAGGCTAGCAGGCGAGATCCGGGCGCGCCGGCCCCGCATCAGGATCCTGCTCCGTGACGACAGCGGCTTCGCCCGCGAGGCGCTGATGCGGATCGGCTCATCGAGGGGGGCCGATCTCGAGCCCTGCCCCTGCCGGGGCCTGGCGGCTGCGGCTGAGGCGCACTGCCCGCTCGAGCAGCCTGGGACTTGCGAGATAGAGAAGATCCTTGGCGAGATCTTTCACGTTGTTGCGCACGGTGAGCCAGCGCAGCGCCATGAGGTAGTAGCGCCACCGCTCCCGCTGAGGCTGGACCGCGCGCCGGATCATCGGAAAGTAGCCGAGAAAGAAGATCCACCAATGCAGGTCGTGCCACCAGCGCGGCAGCTTCGTCCGATCCTGCCAGGCGAGCACATTCCGGCGCCCGGCGCCGTCCACGTTGCTCTCGAACACCGCGGCGGTGTAACGCCGCGGGTGGATGCGGTTACGGAAGAGCGGCTCTCGCACGAGAGCGCAGCGGCCATGCAGCGCCAGCTCGGTGAGGAGTGCGAGGTCGGCCGCGGCGCTCCCCTGCATCAGCATCGTCCGACGCAGCGTCTCGGCGCGAACGAGGCCGAAGATCTCCGCGCAGGAGCCACGGCAGAGCACACGCCCGCGGAAGCGCTCGAGCCGGTCGTTTGAGGCAGCCTCCGCAGGAACCGGCTCACAGACCCGAATCGGGAGGCCCCGGTCGTCGATCTCCTCGACTGCCGCCATGGCGAGCACGGCCGAAGCATCGGTGTCGAGAGCGTCCACGCAGCGCTCAAGGAAGGTCGGATAGAGCTCGTCGTCATGCGCCGCCCACTTGAAGTAAGGGCTGTCCGCAAGCTCGAAGACGCGATTGTAGTTGGGCTGGGCACCGATGTTCACGGAATTGCGGCGATAGACGATGCGCGGATCGAGGCGGGCGAGGCCCCGCACGATTTCCTCCGTGGCGTCAGTGGAGGCGTTGTCGAGAACGATCAGCCGAAAGTCACGATAGGTCTGTTGAAGGATCGAGGAGATCGCCTGCTCGATATGGCGTCCGCCATTGTAGACCGGCATGCCGATCGTGACCCGGCAATCGCTTGGAGACAGCGGCCCGGCCGTCCCATCTTGGCCCTCTGGCAGGTCTGCATTGCTGCCGCATGCTAAGATCGGGTCAGACCTCGCTCCCATCGCATTCCCCAGCGGCACGCTCTCCATAGCACGCCTGATCTCAATCCCGCTTCCACGCCTGTCCCTGCACGATCAGTTCTTGAACGGCAGGTTGCCAGCTATCTCAGGATGAGCGGGTAAAGTATCGTATCAAGCCACCATATGCAGCAGACAAATGAGTAGACCTATCACATTTCGTACGACATCCAACTGCCCGACCTTACGCGACAAGGTCGAGCGGCGGATACGCTGGTCGGGATGCCGCGGCAGGCTGGTTGGCGATCTCGAACGTGGTGCGCTACGTGGCGGCAGCGTCCACAGGGCCGAGGACTGGCAGGCCGTGTTCGGCCCGGTCATAGCCCGCTATCGGGGCAAGGTCTCGCGCCTCTGCTCCCGCGCCGATGCGGCCTTCGCCATGCCGAGGCCTACGCGTACCTGCAGGACAAGCGCATCATCAACTATGCGATCCAGATCCCTGCCGACCGGGTCGTGCGGGAGCGGAGCCGTCATCTGCCGAAGCGCCCGGTCGGCCGCCCGCCGAACAATCTCGGCCGGTCTCACGCCAGCCTCCGCTATCAGGCTGGAAGCTGGGCCAAGCCACAGCGGCTGATCGCCCACCTACGGCCGCGTTCGCCGCCACTCCCGCCATGACCACCGCGGGGAACCATCGACGGCAACCCAACGGGCGAGATGCGTCCATGATCAACAGAGAGCCGCCCGACGCTGCGGCAGGCTGGGCCGAATGCCTCATCACACGGATCTGAGCCGTTTCCGGTGCAGGTTCGGATCCCTCAGCACCTTGCCAGATCCAACACAGTGGCGCAAAGTAACGATGCAACAATAAGCCTTTGAAGCCGACCATCCGGAGGACCCCGGCCAAGGCGGCGCGGACGACGAGGGGAGCTGGGGCTTATGCGGATCGTGGTGCTGGGCGGGGATGGTTTTTGTGGCTGGCCGACGGCGCTGCATCTGTCGCAGCGCGGTCACGAGGTGACGATCGTCGACAATCTGTCGCGGCGCAACATCGACAATGAGCTCGAGGTCGACAGCCTGACGCCGATCCGGCCGATGGGCGAGCGGCTGGCGGCCTGGCGGGAGGTCTCGGGCAAGGAGCTGGCCTTCCACCGCTTCGACGTCGCCCACAACTACCACCGGCTGCTGACCCTGCTGAAGGAGGTCCAGCCCGAAGCGGTGGTGCACTTCGCCGAGCAGCGCGCCGCGCCCTACTCGATGAAGTCCTCCTTCCACAAGCGCTACACGGTCGACAACAACATCAACGCCACCCACAACCTGCTGGCGGCGATCGTCGAGAGCGGCCTCGATGCGCACCTCGTCCATCTGGGGACGATGGGGGTCTATGGCTACGGCACCGCCGGCCTCAAGATCCCGGAGGGCTATCTGCAGGTCAAGATCGACACCGACGAGGGCCGCACGCTCGAGCAGGAGATCCTCTACCCGGCCAATCCCGGCAGCGTCTACCACATGACCAAGACGCTCGATCAGCTTCTCTTCGCCTACTACAACAAGAACGACAAGGTGAAGGTGACCGACCTGCATCAGGGCATCGTGTGGGGCACGCAGACCGAGGAGACACGGCAGGACGAGCGGCTGATCAACCGCTTCGACTATGACGGCGACTACGGCACCGTCCTCAACCGCTTCCTGATGCAGGCGGCGGTGGGCTATCCCATGACGGTGCACGGCACGGGCGGCCAGACCCGGGCCTTCATCAACATCCAAGACACGGTGCGCTGCATCGAGCTTGCGGTGACGAACCCGCCGCAGTCGGGCTCGCGCGTCAACATCCTGAACCAGATGACCGAGACCTACCGGGTCCGCGACCTCGCCAAGATGGTGGCCGAGCTCACCGGTGCCGCCATCGACTATGTCGACAACCCCCGGAACGAGGCGGACGAGAACGACCTCTTCGTCGAGAACCGCCGCCTCCTCAATCTCGGCCTCGACCCCATCACCCTCTCGGAAGGCCTCCTCAAGGAGGTCACCGAGATCGCCCAGAAATATGCGCATCGCTGCGACCGTACCAAGATCCCCTGCAAAAGCCTGTGGCGGCCGACCGCGACCAAGCGTGGCGCTTGAGCCAAAGGCGCGGCGGAGCATGCCCCTTGCCGATGGCGGCAGCGCCCCGGCGAGCGGCAGAGGGCATGAGGACCCATTACTACAGTCGGGTTTTTTTGTGCTGGTTCTGCGTCATGGAGGAGAGAGCCATGGCGATGATCGCCGACGTCTGGGCGCAGTCGGAGGAGCTTACGGCCCTCATGGGTCGGGTAGGGCCGCAGTTTGGACGCGTGGAGCCGCGGCGGCGAGCGGCGGCCTGTCTCAAGGGTCTCCTGGCGCCGGTGGAGCGCAAGAACGGGTGGAAGCTGGCCGAGGCGGCCGGAGACCGCACGCCGGACGGGGGACAGGAGCTCCTGAGCCGGGTGCGCTGGGACGCCGACGCGGTGCGCGACAACCTGCGGGCCTATGTGGCCGAGCATCTGGGTGACCCGGGTGGCGTGCTGGTGCTGGACGGTTGAGCGGCAACGCCGATCAACGGCTTCCTCAAGAAGGGCGACAAGTCGGCGGGCGTGCAGCTGCAGCACTCCGGCACGGCGGGGCGGATCGAGAACTGCCAGGTCGGTGTCTTCCTGGCCGATGCCAGCCGCCATGGCCGCACCCTGATCGACCGTGCTCTTTATCTGCCTGACAGCTGGGTGGCGGCCGAAGCACGGCGGGCCGAGGCCGGCACTCCCGACCAGATTACGTTCGTCACCCAGCAGCTCCTCGCGGACCCGGAGCTGGGCACCGAGGCCTCGGAGGCGATCCGGGGACTGATCGAGCGGATTGACGCCGAACGCGGACGGCAGGCTCGAGGCGGATCTCAAGGGCGAGCCTTGCATTGTCCTGAGCTTGGGCACGAATCAAGACAGGCCGCCCTGATGGGGCGGCGTTTATTTGTTCTGTAAGGGTTTGGTTGCGGGGGCAGGATTTGAACCTGCGACCTTCAGGTTATGAGCCTGACGAGCTACCGGGCTGCTCCACCCCGCGGGGATCGTGAAGGTGTAGTCGGTATTGGGGCGCTTCGAGGACCTGGCGACGACCTACTCTCCCACGCCTTGAGACGCAGTACCATGGGCGCGACGGGGTTTCACGGCCGAGTTCGGAATGGGATCGGGTGGGGCACCCGCGCTTTGCCACCAGGTCGTCGAAGCGTCCCGGCTCCCTTTGTGCCGCGCTGGGGCGGGTCTTGGGGAGCTGGGTCATGATCATGCGGGGGCATGGGTGATGGTTGCCGTCCAGCCTTCTTGTGGCTGGGGCGTGGAGAGCTCGATCGAGCGATTAGGACCGGTTGGCTCAACGCGTTACCGCGCTTTCACCGCCGGCCTATCGACGTCGTGGTCTACGACGGCTCTCGAGCGAGACCTGGTTTTAAGGTGGGTTTCCCGCTTAGATGCTTTCAGCGGTTATCCCGTCCGGACTTAGCTACCCGGCTGCGCGGCTGGCGCCACGACCGGTCCACCAGAGGTCCGTCCACCCCGGTCCTCTCGTACTAAGGGCAGATCCTCTCAAGTCTCGAACACCCACGGCAGATAGGGACCGAACTGTCTCACGACGTTCTAAACCCAGCTCACGTACCACTTTAATCGGCGAACAGCCGAACCCTTGGGACCTGCTTCAGCCCCAGGATGTGATGAGCCGACATCGAGGTGCCAAACGACCCCGTCGATGGGGACTCTTGGGGGTCATCAGCCTGTTATCCCCGGCGTACCTTTTATCCGTTGAGCGATGGCCCTTCCACGCGGGACCACCGGATCACTAGCGCCGACTTTCGTCTCTGCGCGGCCCGTCGGCCTTGCAGTCAGGCGAGCTTGTGCGCTTGCACGCGACGGCTGGTTTCCGACCAGCCTGAGCTCACCATCGCGCGCCTCCGTTACTCTTTGGGAGGCGACCGCCCCAGTCAAACTACCCGCCATGCAGGGTCCCGGACCCGGGTAACGGGCCGCGGTTAGACACGCAACGAGCCAAGGGTGGTATTTCAAGGGTGCCTCCACGAGACCTGGCGGCCTCGCTTCGACGGCTCCCACCTATCCTACACATGGTCCGGCGCGTGCCACTGCAAAGCTGTAGTAAAGGTGCACGGGGTCTTTCCGTCTGACCGCGGGTACTCCGCATCTTCACGGAGAATTCAATTTCGCTGAGTCGGTGTTGGAGACAGTGGGGAAGTCGTTACGCCATTCGTGCAGGTCGGAACTTACCCGACAAGGAATTTCGCTACCTTAGGACCGTTATAGTTACGGCCGCCGTTTACCGGGGCTTCGGTTCGTAGCTTGCACCACTCCCCTTAACCTTCCGGCACCGGGCAGGCGTCAGACCCTATACGTCCTCTTCCGAGTTCGCAGAGCCCTGTGTTTTTAGTAAACAGTCGCCACCCCCTAGTCTGTGCCACCCCCCGATGGTTGCCCAACGAGGGGTCCCCCTTCTCCCGAAGTTACGGGGGTAATTTGCCGAGTTCCTTCAACACCGTTCTCTCAAACGCCTGGGTATGCTCAACCAGTCCACCTGTGTCGGTTTCGGGTACGGTCCATAATGTGGGGGCTATTTCCTGGACGGCCTTCGCGGCCGGGCCAATCCGATAAGGCCCGACAACTTGCAGCCGCCGTCACCACCCACGGGCCCAGGAATCTTGACCTGGTTTCCATCGCCTACGGCTCTCGCCCTCGGCTTAGGGGCCGGCTCACCCTGCGCGGATTAACCTTGCGCAGGAACCCTTGGACTTCCGGCGGGAGGGTCTCTCACCCTCCTTGTCGCTACTCATGTCAGCATTCGCACTTCCGATACCTCCACGGAACCTCACGGTCCCGCTTCGCAGGCCTACGGAACGCTCCGCTACCGCTCGTGCAAGCACGAGCCCGCGGCTTCGGTGCGTGGCTTGAGCCCCGTTACATCTTCGGCGCGGGACAGCTGATAGACCAGTGAGCTGTTACGCTTTCTTTAAAGGATGGCTGCTTCTAAGCCAACCTCCTGGTTGTTTTGGCCGTCCTACATCCTTTCCCACTTAGCCACGACTTGGGGACCTTAGCCGGCGGTCTGGGCTGTTTCCCTCTCGACGACGGACCTTAGCACCCGCCGTCTGTCTGCCACGCTGGCTGCTCGGGTATTCGGAGTTTGGTTAGGTTTGGTAAGGATCGCTCCCCCCTAGCCCATCCAGTGCTCTACCCCCCGAGGGCATACGTGACGCGCTACCTCAATAGCTTTCGCGGAGAACCAGCTATCTCCGGGTTTGATTGGCCTTTCACCCCTAGCCACAGGTCATCGCCGACTTTTTCAACAGGCGTGCGTTCGGTCCTCCAGTGAGTGTCACCTCACCTTCAACCTGCCCATGGCTAGATCACCCGGTTTCGGGTCTGAGACCGGCAACTCAAGCGCCCTATTCAAACTCGCTTTCGCTGCGCCTACGCCTAACGGCTTAAGCTTGCTGCCGACCTCAACTCGCTGACCCATTATACAAAAGGTACGCCGTCACCCAAAAGCCGATCCGAAGATCGACCCCAGGCTCCGACTGCTTGTAGGCATCCGGTTTCAGGATCTCTTTCACCCCCCTCGTCGGGGTACTTTTCACCTTTCCCTCACGGTACTGGTTCGCTATCGGTCGTCGAGGAGTACTTAGGCTTGGAGGGTGGTCCCCCCATCTTCAGACAGGATTTCACGTGTCCCGCCCTACTCGAGGACCATGTCGCTTTCTACCCGTACGGGGCTGTCACCCGCTATGGCCCGACTTTCCAGACGGTTCCGGTTCTTACGACATGGCCACTGGCCTGGTCCGCGTTCGCTCGCCACTACTAGCGGAGTCTCGGTTGATGTCCTTTCCTCCGGGTACTTAGATGTTTCAGTTCCCCGGGTTCGCCTCGCACGGCTATGGATTCACCGTGCGATACCGCAAAAGCGGTGGGTTGCCCCATTCGGAAATCTCCGGATCAAAGAGCGCTCGCCTCTCCCCGGAGCTTATCGCAGCGTGCCACGTCCTTCATCGCCTCTCGACGCCAAGGCATCCACCAGATGCCCTTCATTCACTCGCCCCGCCCCAGCCACAAGCAGGCCGGGACGGCAAGCATACCCATGCCTCAAGAGCGCCAGGGGCCAAGGAACAGACCCCGGACGCTCACCCGCATGATCATGCGATGCCGCCACGCGAGACACGCGACGGCATCGACCGACTACCTCTTCACGATGTAAAAAGAGCAAGGACCCGACGGAACACGCTCCGCCAGGGCTACTCTGGTGGGCCCGGGCTGATTCGAACAGCCGACCTCACCCTTATCAGGGGTGCGCTCTAACCAGCTGAGCTACGGGCCCGGACTCCAGAGAACCAAAGCCGGAGATCACCAAGGACCGGCACGCGCCCAAGGCGCAAGGCCGACCCCTGCTTCGTGATCTCCAACCTCCGGAAGGGATATGCAGACGGCGGTGGGTTTTTATCGGCCACCGCTGTGCGATGACCGACAGGGTCCCCGTAAGACCGAGCGCCGCGATGGCCCGAAAGCCATCGATGCAGGTCTCATGGGGCCTTTAGAAAGGAGGTGATCCAGCCGCAGGTTCCCCTACGGCTACCTTGTTACGACTTCACCCCAGTCGCTGACCTCACCGTGGACGGCTGCCTCCTCTTGCGAGGTTAGCCCACCGGCTTCGGGTCAAGCCAACTCCCATGGTGTGACGGGCGGTGTGTACAAGGCCCGGGAACGTATTCACCGTGGCATGCTGATCCACGATTACTAGCAATTCCACCTTCATGCAGGCGAGTTGCAGCCTGCAATCCGAACTGAGGTGGCTTTTGGGGATTAGCTCCACATCGCTGCTTCGCTGCCCACTGTCACCACCATTGTAGCACGTGTGTAGCCCAGCCCGTAAGGGCCATGAGGACTTGACGTCATCCCCACCTTCCTCCGGCTTGTCACCGGCAGTTCCTCTAGAGTGCCCGGCCCAACCCGATGGCAACTAGAGGCAAGGGTTGCGCTCGTTGCGGGACTTAACCCAACATCTCACGACACGAGCTGACGACAGCCATGCAGCACCTGTGATGGCCCCCTTGCGGGACACCGGCTCTCACCGGCTTTAACCACCATGTCAAGGGCTGGTAAGGTTCTGCGCGTTGCGTCGAATTAAACCACATGCTCCACCGCTTGTGCGGGCCCCCGTCAATTCCTTTGAGTTTTAACCTTGCGGCCGTACTCCCCAGGCGGCAGGCTTAAAGCGTTAGCTGCGACACCGAGGGACAAGTCCCCCGACATCTAGCCTGCATCGTTTAGGGCGTGGACTACCAGGGTATCTAATCCTGTTTGCTCCCCACGCTTTCGCGCCTCAGCGTCAGATCCGGGCCAGAGAGCCGCTTTCGCCACCGGTGTTCCACCCAATATCTACGAATTTCACCTCTACACTGGGTATTCCACCCTCCTCTCCCGGTCTCGAGCCTTGGAGTATCGGGTGCCGTTCCGGGGTTGAGCCCCGGGCTTTCACACCCGACTACCAAAGCCGCCTACGCGCCCTTTACGCCCAGTAATTCCGAACAACGCTAGCACCCTCCGTCTTACCGCGGCTGCTGGCACGGAGTTAGCCGGTGCTTATTCCCCGGGTACCGTCATCATCGTCCCCGGGAAAAGGGCTTTACAACCCGAAGGCCTTCATCACCCACGCGGCGTCGCTGGATCAGGCTTTCGCCCATTGTCCAAGATTCCCCACTGCTGCCTCCCGTAGGAGTCTGGGCCGTGTCTCAGTCCCAGTGTGGCCGATCATCCTCTCAGACCGGCTACGGATCGACGGCTTGGTGAGCCGTTACCCCACCAACTACCTAATCCGACGCGGGCCCATCCCAGGGCGACAAGTCTTTCTCCCGAAGGAGACATCCGGTATTAGCCGCAGTTTCCCGCGGTTGTCCCGAACCCCAGGGCAGGTTCCCACGCGTTACTCACCCGTCCGCCGCTGCCCCCGAAAGGGCCGCTCGACTTGCATGTGTTAAGCGCGCCGCCAGCGTTCGTTCTGAGCCAGGATCAAACTCTCAGCTTCATCCCAGCATCACTGGCCAAAAAAAGGTCAACTCACAGCACCACCCCGCCCAGGCCAAAACCCAGGCGAGAACAGCGCCTCGAGACCCACCAGAAGATGCCTCAGACGACTCCACCGCCGCCTGCACATCCCCTCCAGATACATCCACAACTTGTCAAAAGAGCGTCCGAACCAGAGACGTTCCACCCTCCCGTTTCCGGGCCCGGTGTCCGTCTGCTGTCCGGGTGTGCCGCCTCGTCAGCGGCGAGGCGGGGTGTACTCGCAGGCCCCGGGGAGATCAAGCCCCTTTTTGACGGCTCGGCGACAATGCGGCCGGGCCAGGACGCCGCAGCCCTCTCCGCCCTCAGCGGCCCAAGAGGCCCTTGAGCTGGCGGCCCAGCTCCTGGATGGCGCGATCCTCGGGCCTGGCCGCGGGATCCGTGGCAGGCTGGGCAGGAGCGGACGCCGCGGCCCCGCAGCCCCCCTCCCCGGCCCTGCCGCCGCCCGCGAGCCCGCCGATGATGCCCTTCAGCCCCTCCACCACCGACTGGCTGCTGAGCTCGACCTTCGGGTCCTCGAGCGTGCCGCCGATGTGCACCGGCACGCCCAGCGCCACGCCCTTGATCGTCGACGTCCCGACGATCGTGACGTCCGGCCGCTCCTTGCCGAGATCGACCTCGCCCGAGCCGCTGAGCGTGCTCTTCTCGCCCTGCACCACCAGCCGATCGATCTGCGCCACGCCCTGGGCCACCTTGAGATCGGCCACGCCGCAGGCATAGCGCACCCAGCCCTGCCCCGTGTCGCCGAGAAGCGCCTTGGTCACCACCGAGGCCTGGCCGGGCAGCCGCTGCAGCAGGTCGACGCGGACCCGCCCGGCGCCGATGGCGAGATCGGCCCGACCGGCCAGCGTGCCAGCGATCTCGGCCGGCGAGCGGCCGGCGCCATGGAGGTCGATGTCGAGGGCGGCACGACCCTCCGCCGGCACCTGCGGCGCCAGTGCTGCCAGCAGCACGCCCAGATCGAGGCCCTGGCCCTTCATCGCGAGATCGACCCGCGGCGTGCCGTCGTCGGCGTCCAGGCCCAGCGATCCCCCGACCTTGCCGCCGGCGACCTCGGCCGCGAGCGGCGCCACCTTCAGCGCGCCGCGCTCGAGGTCGGCGGTGGCGTCCAGATTGGTGATCGCCATGCCGCCCAGCCGAAGCTCGTCCACATGCGCCTTGATGGTGCCGTCGAGCGCGCGGAGCGCGCCCAGATCCAGGACCTTGTCGCTGAAGACCCGCCCCTTGCCCCCGCCCGAGCCTTTCTCCTGACCCGCCGGCTCCTGCCCCACCGGCCCCTGACCCGCCGACTTGGCCCCGCGCAGCGCCTCGAGGTCGAGCCGATGCGACTGGAGCGTGCCGTCGATCCGAGGCCGGGCGCCATCCGTGGCGATGGTGAGCTCGCCTGCGAGATCGCTGTCGCCCACATGAAGGGCGAGCCCCGTGAGCCGAAGGCGCCGCGCATCCCCTTGCGCCGCCACCTGTGCTGTCAGCGGGAGGTCGGCGGGCAGCAGGCCGGGCAGCGCCGCCGCGAGCGAGCCCGGCTGCCGGCCCTCGGCCGAGAGCTGCAGCGCGATCCCGCGCAGCGAGGCGGCGTCGGCGACGGAGCCCGATGCCTTGAGCTCGACCCCGCCCAGCAGGGCGCGCGCCGAGATCCCCGAGACGGCGGGATGGGCGAGCTGCCCCGTGATCTCCGCGCGCAGGCTGAGCGGGCCGGTGCCGGCCAAGAGGCGCTGCGCAACGCTGTCGGGGGAGACGAGGCGCTCGAGAGCGGCAAGCCCGGGGCCTTGTGCCGAGACCACGAGATCGGTGCCATCGGCCCCCGCCGGCCCCAGCCGGCCGTCGAGCGAGACGGTGAGGCCCGCGGTCTCGAGGCTGAGCGAGACGGGGGCCGGGCCGCTCGATCGCAGCAGCGCCTGCAGCGGCCCCACGGTACCCCCGATCCCGACGTCGAGGCCCTCCACCTGCCCCTTGCCCTTGAGGCGGATCGGGCCGTCGGGCTGCGTCTCGCTGAGGCTCAGCCGCCCGACGGTGAGGTCGTAGTGATGGCCCGAGCGGTCGTCCCTGTAGGCGACATGGCTGCCGATGAGCCGGACCTCGCGCACCGCCGGCAGGCGCTTGTCGCCCTCCGACGGGCCCGCCGCCGCGCTGGGCCCGGGCTTGGCCTGCGACGCGCTCCCGGCCTTGGGCGCCGGCAGCCAGTTGCGCTCGCCGCCCGGGCCCGTCTCGAGCTGCAGGTCCGCACCCTCGACCGTCACGCGCTTCACCTCGACCCGCCCGGCCAGCAGCGGCAGCGCGTCGATCTGGACCTGCAGCCGTGCGATGCGTGCCAGCTCGGGTCGCGAGGCCCAGGCCGGATTGGCCACCCGGACATCGTCGATCCGCACGATCGGATGGAGCGACCAGAGGATGCGGATGTCGCCCGCGATGGTGACCTTGCGGTCGAGCGCCTGCCCGACCTTGGCCTCGATCGTCGGCTTGTAGGCATCGAGCACGACGAAGCTGAGAAGGCCGGCGATGGCGACCGGAATGACCAGGGCGAGAAGGAGGAGGAGGATGACGACGTTGCGCGACCGCATGGCTTGGGCTCTCGGTTGACGCTCGGCCAAGCATTCTAGCGCCTGCGCCGACGCGGAGCAGCCCGCGCGCGCAGGCGTCGGCGCGGAGCAGCCCGTTGACCAGCCGCCACCGAGCGCCTAAGTAGCCCGCCACATCGGGCGCCCCCGCAGCCGCGAGCGGTGGCTGGCGCGCAACAAGGATATCTTCGATGGCTGTTCCGAAGAAGAAGGTCGCGAAGTCGCGCCGCGACATGCGTCGCTCGCATCTGGCGCTGACCGTGCCGTCCGTGGTCGAGGACAAGGATTCGGGCGAGTACCGCCGTCCCCACCACATCGACCTCAAGACGGGCATGTACCGCGGCCGTCAGGTCATCGTCATGAAGGAGAAGGCGGCGGCGGAGGACTGAGCGGCAAGCCGGCTCTCCGGCGACACCGCGTATCTCCCTGCTGCTGTCTTTTGCACGGCCTCGCCGACGGGTGAGGCCGCGTGGCCTGTGCGCTGATCCGTGCGCGCCGTGGCCGCGGCTTCCCAGCTCGAGCCTAGCGCCGTCGATCGCCGCCTGGGCTAGTCCTTGACCCGGACATCCACCCACTCCTCCGTGAACGGGCGGCCGAAGAAGGACGCCCAGATGAAGTTCATGGAGTAGCGCAGGCCTGTGCGGACGATGCCCTCGCCGATGAGCCGGCGGCCCGAGGACAGGGCCGGCAGGTCGAAGGTGAACTTGACCTCGCCCACGGCGCTCAGGCGACGGGCGAGCTCGGTGTCCTCGCCATAGAAGCTGAACGCGCCGTTGAAGCCGCCGATGGCCTCCAGCGCATCCCGCCGCACGACGAAATTGCCGCCCTGCATCATCGAGCCGACGCGGAACACGTGCCGGTTCAGGATGTAGAAGAGATAGCCGAAGCAGTAGAACAGGCGGACGATGACGTTCGAGCGCACCGAGATGTCGTAATAGACATAAGGGCCGCTCACCGCCGCCAGCCGGCCGTTTCGCGAGAACTCCCTCAGCACCTTGATGAGCCAGCCCCGGGGCAGCACGGTGTCGGCGTCGATGTTGGCGACGAGCTCGCCCGTGGCGGCCCGGTAGCCGGCGCTGCGCGCCTGGACGAGGCCGCGCACCGGCTCGTCGATCACGGTCACCCCCTCGAAGGAGGCGGCAAGCTCGCGCGTGGCGTCGGTGCTGGCATTGTTGACGACGATGACCTCGGCATCGCAGCCCGCGTGACGGATCTCGCGCCGGATGCTGAGCAGCGATCGCCTTATATAGGCCTCCTCGTTGAAGGCCGGGACGACGAAGCTGATGCGTGGTCTAAGGGTCATGCTCGCGCGGCTCCGCCATCGGCGAGGCTTCGGTAGGCCTCTTCCCACTGGTCTGCCACGGCCGCGATGGAAAAGCGTCCGGCAAACGCTACGGCGTTGCGGCCGAGGGTCGCACGCATCCCGCTGTTCCCGAGCAAGAGGCCGATCCTTTCCGCAAGTGCCATATGATCCCGCGGGTCTATGACAAAGCCATGGGCGTCGCTGATGAACTCGGGCAACGCGCGGCAATTTGCGCCGATAGCGGGCAGTCCGCAAGCCATGGCCTGAAGAAGCGCCATGCTCTGAGTTTCGGACTCGCTCATGTTGACGAATATTTCAGCCTGCTGAAACAGACGGGCCAGTCGACGCTTGTCGAGGGTTCCGGTGAAGAGGACCAGCCCTGCGATCCCCAGCTCGGCCGCCAGCGCCTCGAGGTGCGGCCGCGCCCCGCCGTGTCCCGCCAGCGCCAGCGTCACCGGCCTGCCCTCCTCCTGGAGCCGTGCTACGGCGCGCAGGATCGTGTCGATGTTCTTCTCGGCCGCCAGCCGCCCCGCATAGACGAGCGTCGCCATGGGCAGGCCATCCTCGGCCGCCGGCACCGCGTTGCCGCCTTCCGGGAGGGGATGGAAGGTCTCGACGTCGATGGGGTTGGAGATCACCTCGAGCGGCGGCCGCAGGCGGCCCACACCCAGCTCGTCGAACACCGAGCGCGAGGGCGCCGTCACCATGTCGCAGCGGTTGTAGTACCAGATCACCAGCCCCTCGGCCCATGACGTCCGGATGGGGATATAGGGCCCGAAGGCGCGAATTGCCGTGTGATTGGTGCCGACGACGGGAATGCCCAGCCGGTGGGCGCCGATCAGGGCGTCGAGCCCCAGCCCGAGGAAGGTCTGGCTGTGGACGATGTCCGGCCGCGAGCGGCGCAGCGCCCGCAGCACGCGCAGGGGCGAAGGGACCACGAGGCGGGACTGCTGCGTCGAGCTCGTGACCGGAAGCGACCAGACCCGGCGGATGACGACATTGGCCCCGAGATCGAGCTCGGCCGGCGCTGCCGCGATCCTCGCATAGTCCTTGGCGCCATAGCGCGGGACGTAGAAGTCGACCGCGTGGCCTCTGCGGCCCAGCTCCGCCGCCAGCGCCTCGATCGAGTCCTGGATTCCGCCGATCTCGGGATGGAAGTTGTCCGAGAAGATGGCGATCCTCAAGGCTCGCTCTCGTCGTGCGCGGCCATGCGCGAGAAGACCAGATAAAGGCCGATGAGGCCGGCCGCCAGGAGCGCGGCCATGATGATGCCCTGGTAGGCACCCATCTGGGGATAGAAGCGCCCGAAATAGTAGCCCACCAGCACGAGCACGAGCGACTTGGGCACGGTCAGGAGCAGATTGACGATGAGAAACTCGCCGATCGGCATGCGCACGATGCCCGCCGTCACGAGCACGAGCGCGCCGATCGCATGCGTGATCTTGCCGATCGCGAGGCTCTTGCGGCGGTGACGCGTGAAGCGGGTCTCGAAGCGGGCGACGCGCTCGGCCGTGATGCCGATGCGATGGCCCCAGCGCCGCAGCGCGGGCTCGCCTCCCCAGCGGCCGATCGCGTAGTAGAGCGCATCGCCGACCATGTCGCTCGCCACGACGACGCCGTAGGCGACCAGGATATGCAGATAGCCGAGCGACGACACGAAGCCGGCGAGGATGCTGACGATCGGTCCCTCGACGATCGCCAGGAGGAAGATCAGGGCGTAGCCGTAGCTCGTGATGAGCGCCACGACCGCGGCGGGTGCCAGCATCTCAGCCGGCTGCCCGCTGTCCCGATGCGCCGCCCGGGCGCGCGCGGCCGGAGCCGCACAGGATGGCCTGGAAGCGCATGCAGGTCTCTCATCCTCGGCTGGTGGGTCGAAGGGCCCGGCAGACGCCGGACACAAGGCGAGACCCGTGGCCGCGACGCGCTGCACGGTCCTCGACCTATCAGATAGGTTCGCCAGAGGCCAAAGTCACCCGACCTCGCCACCAGCGCCCGGCGACGCGTCGCCGGGCGGCACCCCTGGCCCGGCTCAGGCCCGCGAGCGTGCGGGCCGCGCGTGGTGCCCGAGATCGGGCAGGAAGGCGGTGAGAAGGCCGATCGCCGGCAGGAAGGAGCAGAGATGGTAGACGTAGCCGATGCTCGTCCAGTCGGCGAGCTCGCCCAGCACGGCGGCGCCGATGCCGCCCATGCCGAAGGCGAGGCCGAAGAAGAGGCCGGAGATCATGCCGACCTTCCCGGGCACCAGCTCCTGCGCGTAGACGATGATCGACGAGAAGGCCGAGGCCAGGACGACGCCGATGATGATCGAGAGCACCACGGTCCAAAAGAGGTTGGCGTAGGGCAGCGCCAGGGTGAAGGGCAAAACACCCAGGATCGAGACCCAGATGACGAGCTTGCGGCCCAGCCGGTCGCCGATCGGGCCGCCGATCACGACGCCTGCCGCGACGGCGAAGAGGAAGACGAAGAGATAGATCTGGGCGCTCTGCACCGACACGTGGAAGGTCGACATGAGGTAGAAGGTGAAGTAGCTCGTCATGCTCGCCATGTAGAAGAACTTCGAGAAGACGAGGGCGCAGAGCACGGCGAGCGAGAGGACGACGCGGGCGCGCGGCAGCTCCTGGCCGCCAACCGCGGCGCGGCGCTTGGGGCCTGAGTGGGCAGCACGGTTCCGCTTGTACCAGGTGCCGACGTTCCACAGCACGACCATGGCCAGCAGCGCGATGATCGAGAACCAGGCGACGCTGCTCTGGCCGCGCTGCAGCACGATGAAGGCGGCGAGCAGCGGCCCCACGGCACTGCCGGCATTCCCACCCACCTGGAAGACCGACTGGGCGAAGCCGTGCCGGCCTCCCGACGCCATGCGCGCCACGCGCGACAATTCGGGATGGAACACCGAGGAGCCCATGCCGACGAGCGCTGCCGCCGCCAGCAGCATCGGGAAGCTCCAGGCGACCGACAGCAGCAGGAGGCCCAGGAGGCTCAGCCCCATGCCGAAGGCCAAGGAGTAGGGCAAGGGGCGCTTGTCGGTGTAGATGCCGACCAGAGGCTGAAGAAGCGAGGCCGTGAGCTGGAAGGTCAGCGTGATCAGGCCGATCTGGCCGAAGTCGAGCGCGAAGCTCGTCTTCAGCATCGGATAGATCGCCGGGATCAGCGACTGGATCGTGTCGTTGAGGAAGTGCGAGAAGCTGATCGCCAGCAGCACCGCCATGACGGTGCTCTCGTCGACCGATGCTGCAACGGCGGTGGCCGGAGCGGCAGCGCGCGGCGCCGCCGAGCCGGCTGTGGTGGTATTGGTCGCCATCTGGCCCGTTCACCGTGGGCACGGCCCGAAGCCGCGCTTTGTGATTGGGCGGCATGATAGTCACTGAGCGCGTCCCGGCCCAGCCTCACGCGCCGATGGCCGCCATGCGTCACGATGCGTGTGGCTTCCGCGTCCCGGCGTCTCAGACGGCCTCTTCCCCTGCCCCCATCAGCATGCACCCGTCGATCAGCCAGCGGCCGTCGGGCTGGCGCTCCATCAGATAGTAGGCGACCACCGGCACGCCGTCGGGCCCGACCACCATGACGCGCTGCGTCGGGTGGCCCTGGAACAGGACGATGTCGCGAAAGTCCACCTCGCGGGGCCGGTAGACGGGCAGGTAGCCCTGCTGGACCACGGCCATGAAATGCTGCGGCGTGCCGAACCGGGCCTGGATGGCGGGCGAGGCCAGGGCGAATGCCGCGGCACCATCGTCGCGGCGAAAAGCGTCCATCTGGCGGCTGATCACGCCGCGGATCGCCTCGCCGTCGGCGGGTGACACCACGTCCCCCGCGGCACGGGCCGGGCCCGCGGCGCCGAGAAGGACGAGCAGAACGACCGCAACCAACCGTCGCTTCATGACCGACCTCCCGCTCATTCTCCTTTCGAGCTAGGGCGCATCCCGGCCCATGCAAGCTCGAGCAAGGCCAGGGCGGCCGCCGAGCCTCAGGCGTAGCCGGTGGAGCCGTCCGGTCGGATCGGCAGCTTGCGCTCCCAATGGACGTAGTCGTCCTTGGCCAGCATCCGCTCGTCGATCTCCACGCCCCAGCCGGGACGGTCGGGGCGCAGCTCGAGATGGCCGTCCTTGGGCAGATAGGGGTCGACCACCCACCTGGTCTCGAGCGGCAGCCGATACTCCAGGATCTTGAAGTTGGGCTGGGCGGCGCAGAAGTGCAGGTTCACCGCGGTGGCCAGCGGGCCCATCGGGTTGTGCGGGGCGACGGTCACGTAGTGGGCCTCGGCCAGGGCCGCGATCTTGCGCATCTCCAAGAGGCCACCGACGACGCAGATGTCGGGTTGGATGATGTCCGCCCCCCCGGCCGCGAGCAGGCTGAGGAACTCGAAGCGGCTGTAGAGGGATTCGCCGGTGGCGAGCGGGCATCGGAGCTCGCTTCGGAGGCGCGCCCAGGCGGGGATGTGCTCGGGCCGGATGGGCTCCTCGAAGAACATCGGATCGTAGGGGGCCAGCGCGTTGCCGAGCTGGATCGCCTGCCAGGGCTCGAAGATCTTGGCGTGGGCGTCGAAGGCAAACTCGAAGGAGGCGGGACAGACCTCGCGGAGCCGCGCGAAATAGTCCGCGGCGGCGGCGACGGCGAGACCCCAGCGGCCGGCGTGGAGGTCGGTCCGATAGGGGCTGAGCTTGAAGGCCGAGAAGCCCCACTCGGCGTGGTGCCGATCGAGGGTGTCGCGGCACGCCTCGGGGTCGGCAGCCGTGTAGACGCCGAGATAGACGCGCACCCGGTCGCGGGCATGGCCGCCGAGCAGCATGTAGACCGGCACGCCCAGCGCCTTGGCGGAGATGTCCCACAAGGCGTGATCGATCGCCGAGATGGCCGCAAGGCCCAGGGCGCCCGGCGGAAAGCGGCTCTGCTGCAGCAGCTTCAGGGTCAGATACTCGATCCGCCGCGGGTCCTCGCCGACGATCTGCCCGAAAAGATACTCGAGAAGCGGCGGGAGGGCGCGATCGGGGCCGTGATTGTAGCACTCGCCCCAGCCGCTCGGGCCGTCGTCGGTATCGATCTTGACCAGCAGCCGCGGGCGGTCGCGGTCACGCTGCATGTAGGTCGTGAGCGCCCTTATCCGCATCGGCGGTTGCTCCCTTGGTGTCGGCGACGCGCCGGTCACTAAGCCGCGTCGTCGCGGGTGGCAAGGCGGCAGAAGGCGGGATGCGATGCGCCCGCCGCGCCGAGCCCGAGCCAGAGACCACACCTTACGAAATTGCATGGATGGTCTGTCACGTGGCTCGCAAGGTCGCTTCTGCTATCGGCTAGAGCGCACCGCCCGTGACACCGGGGCAGGCAGCGGGCGGTGCACGCAGCCATCCGGCTGTGAACGACACGGACCAACAGGGCGTCCTTCGACATGCGGCATGCACGTGGCGCGGTCATCTCGGCGGTCGTGGTGATCGTCGTGGCATCGGCGACCGAGGTGGGCCTCCGGGTCTTCCCTAGTCTCGTGCCGCATGCCCTCCTCAAGGAGTTCCAGCCCGACCTGCGCCTCGAGATCGCCACGAGCCTGCACCTGAAGAACCACACGCAGATGCGCGACATCCCGCGCGACGATGGCGGCGCCCCCCTGCCCGTCTTCAAGCCCAACACCAAGATCGAGTACCGGCCACACGACAGCGCGGACCCGATCACCGTCACCCTCGACGACAACGGCTTTTGCAATCCGGACGCGAAGACGGCCGACAAGGCGAAGACCGACATCGTCACGCTCGGCGACTCGTTCACCGCCTGCACCGCGACGCCGCCCGGCGAGGGCTGGCCCGCGCGGCTGGGCGCCATGCTCGGCCGGAGCGTCTACAATCTCGGACAGAGCGGCGTCGGCCCGTACGAGTATCTCCAGATCCTGCTCGACTTCGGACTGGCCAGGCATCCGGACACCGTCATCATGAACATCCAGGAGGGGAATGACCTTCGGGATTCCGTGCTCCACCTCCATTACGTCGCCGCGGCAAAGGAGGGACGACACCTCTTCGAGCGGGCCGATGAGCGCCGTCAGGGACCCGACTATGGGGACTGGCTCAGCAATCCCATCGGCCGTCGCAGCTACGCCTGGGACCTCCTGGTGACCGGCTTCCATCAGGCCTATGAGGGCCTCGACACAGGCCTGAAGATCCTCGAGGGCCGGCAGCCGCCCAGCCCCGACTTCCGCTACACGCTGGCCTTCCCGGGCCAGGACGTGCCCTTCAACGTGAAGAACCGCGACGACAACGAGGTGGACTACGCCCGTCTGCTGCGCGCCGGCATCGTCCAGACGAGCGCCTTCGACGGCGCGCTCGATCGGTTCGTGGCGCTGGCGCAGAAGTGGCACTTCCAGCCGGTCGTCGCCTACTCGCCGTCGGCCTACTCGGCGTACACGGCCTACGTCCATTTCGAGGACCCCGCCCTGGCGCCGCTGCTCCGCCACTATCATGCGACGCTTGAGGCCTACTTCGCCGCCAAGGCCAAGGAGCTGGGCTACCTGTTCGTCGATCTGACGCCCGCCCTGCAGATCGCGGCGGCCGAGATGCAGGCGCGCAAGCTCCTCTATTTCCCGGCCAACACCCACTACACCGAGGAGGGCCAGCACGTCGTCGCCGAGACCCTGGCGCAGGCGCTGGCGCCCCAGACGGCCTTCCACTGAGCCCCCGGGCGCACGGCACGGTGCGTTCTCCCGACCGGTCCGTTATATCGATCGACGACCGCCCAGCGAGGAGACCCGACATGGCCCGACCCGAGATCCATTGCGTCCTCGACGCCAAGGCCAAGACGGGCGAGGGCGCCGTCTGGGACGTGGCCGAGCAGGCCCTCTACTGGGTCGACATTCCCGAGGGGCAGCTCTACCGCTTCGATCCGGTGACCGGCGAGAACAGGGCTTGGCCGATGGGTGAGCCTATCGGCTGCCTCGCCCTGCGCGAGGCCGGCGGCGCCGTCGTCGCTCTCAAGTCCGGGATCTATCTCTTCGACTTCGAGAGCGGCGCCAAGACGCCGCTCTGCAGCCCCGAGGCCGATCGGCCGGACAACCGCTTCAACGACGGCGCCACGGATACGAGGGGCCGCTTCTGGGCCGGGACGATGAAGCTCTCGGGGCCGCGCGAGCCCACCGGCGCCTTCTACCGGATCGAGCCCGACGGCCGCTGGACGCGCTGGGTCGACGGCATCTACACGACGAACGGCCAGACCTTCAGCCCCGACGGCCGCACCTTCTACTGCTCGGAGACCCATGCCGACGTGCAGACCATCTGGGCCGCGGACTACGATCCGGACAGCGGCGAGGCCGGCGAGCGGCGCGTCTTTTTCGACGCCCACGCCGTGGCCGGCCGGCCGGACGGCGGCACGGTCGACGCCGACGGCTGCTACTGGATGGCCGGCGTCGGCGGCTGGCAGCTCGTGCGCATCACGCCCAGGGGCGAGATCGACCGGATCGTCGACATGCCTGTCGAGCGGCCCACCAAGCCCATGTTCGGCGGCCGCGATCTCGACACCCTGTTCGTCACCACGATCAGCACCGGCCTCACCCCCGGCAGCGAGGCGCGACAGCCGCAGGCGGGCGGGCTCTTCGCCATCACCGGCCTCGGCGTGACGGGTATCCCGCAGACGCGCTTCGCCGGTTGAGGCGTCCAGGGCCAGGGCACGGATCCAGAAGAGACGAGGAGGCAGACGCCATGAAGAAGCTCATCAACCAGGTCGACGACATGCTCACCGAGGCCCTGGACGGGTTCGGCCTGGCGCATGCCGATCTGGTCCGGGTCAGCCACGCGCCCACCTTCGTCGCCCGCGCGGCGCCGACGCGCCCGGGCAAGGTGGCGCTGATCTCGGGCGGCGGATCGGGCCACGAGCCGATGCATGCGGGCTTCGTCGGCCAGGGCATGCTGGATGCGGCGTGCCCCGGCCAGGTCTTCACCTCCCCCACCCCGGACCAGATGCTGGCCGCGGCCCAGACGGTGGGCACCGAGGCCGGCGTCCTCTTCATCGTCAAGAACTACGAGGGGGACGTCATGAACTTCGAGATGGCGTCCGAGATGCTGGACGGGCGCCATGCCACCGTGCTCACCAACGATGACGTCGCCGTCGAGGCCTCGACCTTCTCGACCGGCCGCCGTGGCGTCGCCGGCACCGTCATCGTCGAGAAGATCGTCGGCGCCGCGGCCGAGGCCGGCGCGGAGCTGGGCGCGCTCGAGGCCCTGGGCAAGCGCGTCAACGACCACACCCGCTCGATGGGCGTGGCGCTCACCTCCTGCACCGTGCCCGCCGCCGGCCGCCCGACCTTCGAGCTGGGCGAGGGCGAGATGGAGATGGGTGTGGGCATCCACGGCGAGCCCGGCCGCCGCCGCGTGCCGCTGATGCCCGCCGATGCCATCGCCGAGGAGATGGTGGGCGCCATCACGGCCGATCTCGGCGCCGCCAGCGGCTCGCCCGTTCTCGTTCTCGTCAACGGGTTCGGCGGCACGCCCGCCATGGAGCTCTCCCTCATGTACGGCACCGCGCGGCGCCTGCTCGAGGGCAAGGGCCTGACCGTCGCCCGCTCGCTCGTCGGCAACTACTGCACCTCGCTCGACATGGCCGGCTGCTCGATCACGGTGACGGCGCTGGACGACGAGCTCGCCCGTCTCTGGGACGCCCCGGTCCACACGCCGGCCCTGCGCTGGTGAGGTAGCCGGCCGCCGCCACGCCAGGCATCGTATCCAACGATTGTACACAATCCCGCGCCGGCCGTTGCAACGCGCAAGGGCCGTGCTAGCTTCGGCCCGCTCGGGTGACGTGACGGCGTGAGGGGTGACATGCGCGGCTGGCGGCTGGCAGGCGCTCGGTGAGCGACAGGAGCGATCCGAAGGCGGCGCGCGGTCCCGGCGCGGCCGCCGGCGACGAGCTGATCTACCGCGAGCTCTTCGACGCGATCATCGATCATCGCGTGCCGCCGGGCACGGCGCTCCCCGAGGACACGCTGGCGGCCGCCTTCGGGGTCAGCCGGACGCTGGTGCGCAAGGCGCTGGGCCGCCTCGGCCACGAGAAGCTGATCGAGGTCCGGCGCAATCGCGGCGCGACGGTGGCACGCCCCTCGGTCGAGGAGGCGCGCGCCCTGTTCGAGGCGCGCCGCCTGGTCGAGCCGGCCCTGATTCGGTCGGCGGTGGGGCGGCTCACCGCGGCCGAGATCGAGGCCCTGCGCCGAAGCGTGCAGGAGGAGCATGCGGCCTGTGCCGGGGGTGACCGGCGCAGCGCGATCCGGCTCTCGGGCGCGTTCCACATCCAGCTCGCCACGGCCGGCGGCAACCCGGTGCTCGCCGAGTTCCTGGCCGAGCTCGTGTCCAGGACCTCGCTCGTCATCGCGCTCTACGAGCGCCCGGGCACGGCGCCCTGCTCGCTCCACGACCACCAGGAGCTGATCGACCTCGTGGCGCGGCGCGAGGTCGAGGCGGCCGCCGACGGCATGCGCCGCCATCTCGACCATTGCGAGGCCGAGCTGGACCTGGGTGGCGTGGGCGCGCCGGTCGACCTTCTCCAGCTCTTCGCCCATGCCAAGCCCCGCCGTGTCGGTCAGGCGGCGGCGCGGTCCCGCCGCTCGAGGTGGCCGAGCGCCCCCACATAGGGCTTCGGCAGCGGCCAGGCGAGGTCACCGACCTTGCTGGTGCGCAGCCCTAGCCCGACCAGGCATTCGGCGAGCTTCACGGCGGCGGCGACGCCGTCGATCACCGGCACGCCGAGCTCCCGCTCGATCGCTGCCGCGAGGTCGGCCATGCCGGCACAGCCCAGCACCAGGGCGCCCGAGCCGTCCTCGGCCAGGGCTCGCCGACACTCATCGAGAATGACGGTGCGAGCGTCCGAGGCCGGATCCTCGAGATCCAGCACCGCCAGATCGGTGGCGCGGACGCGGCGGCAGATCCGCTCCATGCCGTAGCGGTGGACGAGGTGCTCGGCGATGATGCGCGTGCGGCCGAGCGTCGTGACGATCGAGAAGCCGGTGGCGACGAGGCTCGCCAGATGCATGGCCGCCTCGGCGACGCCCAGCACCGGCCCGCGGGCGATCTCCCGCGCGGCGAGCAGCCCGGGATCCCCGAAGCAGGCGATGACATAGGCGTCCGTGCCCTGCCCCTCGCCCTGCCGGATCTCCTCGAGCATGCCGATGACGCTCACCGCCTCGTCATAGTGGCCCTCGATCGAGACGGGTCCTGTGGGCGAGGTGGCCGCCACGATCTCGGTCCCCTGGGCGGCCACGGCGCGCGCGGCCGCGGCGATCGTGGCCGTCATGCTGGGCGTGGTGTTTGGATTGATGACCTTGATGCGCACGGTCGGGCGGCCTTCCTCGGCGTGATTTCATGGCGAGTGTGGTATCCACTATTGGATACGACCGATCTTGCCGTCAATCGGGCGATGTGCATACTCCCTCGGACATCGTGGGCGTTCCGGGGCCGCCGCGGCCTCGACGTGCCGCGCAATGAGCCAAGAGAGGGAGGCCATGCGCCAGATGATGTCCGTCACCCGTCGTGGAGCGCTCGCCGGGATGGGGAGCCTTGCCGTTCTCGGCGCTAGCGGCCGACGGCCGGCCAAGGCCGCAGGCGAGACGCTCAAGATCGGCGTGCTCGGCGTGATGAGCGGCCCCGCCGCGTCCTGGGGGCTGGTCTGCAAATACTGCGCCGAGGCCACCGCCCAGATGTACAATGACAAGGGCGGCTTCGACATCGGCGGCACCAAGTACCGGATCGAGGTCGTCGCGGTCGACGACAAGAACGATCCCAAGCTCTCGGTGTCCGGCGCCGAGCGCCTGACCCAGCTCGAGGGCATCCGCTACATCACCGGCCCCAACGTCGACACGACGGCGGCCAGCGTCAGGCCGGTGGCCGAGAAGAACAAGGCGATCTACATCCCCTACGCCTTCTCGAAGTCGCTCTACACGCCACCCGCCGAGAACGCGATCCTCGGCATGATCGCGAGCTACCAGGCCGGTCCCATCATCTACAAGTACCTGATGGAGCAGAAGGGCGTGAAGAAGGTCGCCTTCATCGCCCGCAACGAGTTTGATCCGCTGAACCAGCGCGACGAGGGCGTGGCGGCGGCCAAGAAGCTCGGCCTCGACGTGGTCTCGAGCGAGGACACCTACGAGCCCGGCACCACCGACTTCTTCCCGGTGATGTCGAAGGTGGTGGGCGGCAATCCCGATCTCATCGTGCTCTCGGGCGTGGCGCCGGCCGATGCCCCACAGCTTTTGCGCAATGCCCGCGACCTCGGCTTCAAGGGCGTGCTCTCCACCGAGACGGCCCAGGACGCCAAGGTCCTCAAGGAGGGCGCGGGCGATGCGGCCAACGGCTTCATCTCGGTCGGCGGCGCCAGCACGCCCGAGATCCGCAGCCAGTACATGGAGGACTTCATCAAGGTCTACAACAAGGTGGCCGGCGAGTGGAACGACGAGGCCGGCACCAAGGTCTACGCGCTCGAGATGATCCTCCACACGCTGGCCAAGGCCGGCCCGGCCGCGATCGACGATGTCGGGGTCTACAAGAAGGCCATCGACGGCTTCAGCATGAAGAACCCGTTCCTCAAGGAGGACAAGCAGCTCACCTATGTCGGCACCGCCTATTTCGGCCAGAAGCGGCAGATCGGCGTGCCGATGGTGGTGAACGAGTTCCAGGACGGCGCCTTCAAGACGCTCTTCGTCGGCAGCGTCGAATAGGCCCGCCGGGCGGGACGGCCGGCGCGCCCCGGCCCTCCCGCCCGCCCTGACCCGGCGGCGAGACAAGGTCCACGCATGGAGCAGATCATCGTCAACGGCATCGTGCTCTCCGCCAACTACGCGCTGGTGGCGCTCGGCATCACGCTGATCTTCAGCATCATGAACCTGCTCAACTTCGCCCACGGCCAGATGTTCATGGTGGGCGGGTTCGTCGTCTACTATGTCTACGGCGTCTGGGGCCTGCCCTACCCGCTCGGGCTCCTCGGCGCTGCCGTCGTCGTCGGGCTGATCGGCGTGCTTTTCGAGATGTTCTTCTTCCGCCGCGTGGTCAGGGGCGCCACGCGCGAGGAGAACAGCATGCTGCTCGCGGTCGGCACGGCGCTTCTCCTCGAGAACCTCGCCCTCTTCGCCTTCGGCGAGAAGCAGCGCGGCGTGCCGCCGGTCGTGAACGGGGTCTACCGGGTCGGCAGCGCCTTCCTGCCGGCCAACCGGCTGATGATCGTGCTGATCGCGCTCGCGCTCGTCGTGGCGCTCCTGCTCTTCGTCCAGTACACGCGCCCCGGCCGCGCCATGCGCGCCCTCGCCCAGGATCGCCAGGTCACCTACCTGATGGGCGTCAACGTCGATCGCATCTCGGCCCTGGGATTCGGCCTCGGCGGCGCCCTCGCCGGCCTCGGCGGCGGGCTGCTCGTCACCATGTCCGGGGTCAACGCCGGCATCGGCACCGACATCTCGACCAAGGCCTTCATCATGATCATGATCGGCGGCGCCGGCGTGGTCGCGGGATCGATCCTGGGCGCGGTGGCGCTCGGCTTCGCCGAGGCGATCGGCTACGCCCTGATCCCGGGCTCCACGACCTATCTTCTGATCTTCGTCGGCCTGATCCTTTTCCTGATCATTCGGCCACAGGGCATCATGGGCAAGCCGCAGGGCTGAGCCAGGCCAGCCGGTCCACGAGGGAGACGCGCCCCCATGGCAAGCTCATTGGCGCCCCCGCCCGTCGGCCTCGACGGCACGGAGCCGGCCCTGCCCGTGCGCAGGCTGGCGCTTGCGGCCATTGCCGCCGCCGCCTTCGTCGTCCTCGTGCCGATCCTCCTGGCCGACCAGCCCTACTGGCTGGGCGTCCTCACCAACGCCTCGATCCAGAGCCTCGCCAGCCTCGGCGTCTGGGTCACCTTCGGCATCGGCCGCATCAACATCGCGCAGGGCGCCTTCGCGATGATCGGCGGCTACACGACCGCCATCCTCTCCACCCGCTACGGGGTCTCCTTCTGGCTCTGCCTGCCCCTCTCCGCGGTGGTCGCGGCTGCAGTAGGCACGCTGATCGGCCTGCCGATCCTCCGCCTGCGCGGCGTCTATTTCGCGATGATCACGCTGTCGCTGACCAAGGCGGTGCAGCTGGCCTTCCTCAATGGCGGCGACATCACCCAGGGCGCCAACGGGGTCGTCAACATCCCGCGCCCGGCCGGCATGGGGAGTGCCGTCTCCACCTACATAGTGGCGGCGCTTCTGCTCGTTCTCGGCATCGCCGCCACCTGGCGGCTCGCCGCCAGCAGGCTCGGCAAGGTCTTCCGCTCGATGCGCCAGAACGAGGAGCTGGCCGCCTCGATCGGCGTCGACGTCGCCCGCTACCGGGTCATCGCGTTTGCCTTCTGCTGCGCGCTCGGCGGCGCTGCCGGCGCCTTCTTCGCCGTCTCCCAGCAGAACATCTACCCGGCGAGCTACACGATCCAGGATTCGATCAACTTCATGCTCTACTGCTTCCTGGGCGGGCTCGACTTCGTGCTCGGGCCGGTGGTCGGCGCCTTCCTCATGGTGATCGCCTTCGAGCTTCTGGGCGCGCTGCAGCAATACCAGGCCTTGCTCTACGGAATCTTGATGATCGCCGTCATCCTCTTCATGCCCAATGGCATCCTGAGCCTGGGCGGCATGATCCGGGCGTGGAGGCAACGCCGGTGAGCCTCCTCTCCGTCCAGGGTCTCAGCAAGCGCTTCGGCGGGCTCATGGCCGTCAACGAGGTGAGCTTCGACGTCGAGGCCGGCGAGATCCTCTCCATCATCGGCCCCAACGGCGCCGGCAAGAGCACGCTCTTCAAGCTCATCGCCTCCTTCCTGCAGCCCTCAGCCGGCCGCGTGCTGTTCGAGGGTGAGGAGGTCTCGGGGCTGAAGCCGCATCTCGTGGCCCGCAGAGGAATCGTGCGGACCTTCCAGGAGACCACCGTCTTCAAGGAGATGACGGCGCTCGAGAACGTCGTCGTGGCGCACCACCAAAGGCTCCGCGCCGGCACCGTCGGCGTCTTCCTGTCGAGCCCCACCGCACGCGAGGACGAGCGCCGCTTCCGCAAGAGCGCCGCCGAGATCCTCAACTATCTGGGCCTTGGCGAGGTGATGCACGAGCAGGCCCGCAACCTGCCGCATGGCTATCTCCGCGCGCTCGGCATCGCGCTCGCCATGGCCGCCGAGCCCAGGGTCCTCCTTCTGGACGAGCCCTTCTCCGGCATGAACCCCGAGGAGACGGACCGGGCGGTGCGGATGGTCGAGGGCATCCGCCGGCGCGGCATCACCGTGCTCCTCGTCGAGCACGACATGACCGCGGTGATGCGCATCAGCGACCGCATCGTCGTCATCAACTTCGGCACCAAGATCGCGGAAGGCACGCCGGCCGAGGTGCGCGAGGACCCGGCCGTCATCGAGGCCTATCTCGGCCGCGAGGACGAGGCGCTCGGCCATTGAGGGGCCATTGAGAGAAGGATGCGCCGATGAGCGGCGATGCCTATTTCGCCTGCCGCGACCTCTCCGTCCGCTACGACCGGGTGACGGCGCTGCGCGAGCTCTCGATCACCCTCGAGAAGGGCGGCATCGTCGCGCTCATCGGCGCCAACGGGGCCGGCAAGACGACGACGCTCAGGGCCATCACCGGCCTCGTCCGGCCGGCCGGCGGGGAGATCTGGTTCGAGGGCCAGCGCATCGACCGGCTCCAGCCTGCGGCCATCGTCGGTCGCGGCATTGCCATGGTGCCGGAGGGGCGGCGCATCTACCCCTACATGAGCGTCAAGGACAATCTCCTGATGGGCGCCTATCTGCGCCGCGATGGGGCCGGCATCAGGAGCGACCTCGAGCGGATCTTCGCCCTCTTCCCGCGGGTGCGCGAGCGGCTCGGCCAACAGGCCGGCACGCTTTCCGGCGGCGAGCAGGAGATGGTCGTGGTGGGGCGCGCCTTGATGGCCCGCCCGAAGCTCCTCTTGCTCGACGAGCCGTCCCTCGGGCTCGCCCCCATGGTGGTGCGCGAGATCGCCCAGCTCATCGTCACCATCAACCGCGAGGACGGCGTCAGCGTCATCCTGGTCGAGCAGAACTCGCGCATGGCGCTCAGGATCAGCCGCTACGCCTATGTCCTCGAGACGGGACGCATCGGGCTCGAGGGCGCCTCGGCCGACCTCCTGGGCAACGACCATGTGCGCCGCCTCTATCTGGGCGGCTGACGGCGAAGAGGACACGCCGGCCGCTCAGTGCTCTTCCGGCCGGCGCAGCCCGTCCAGCATCTCGGCGAAGCCGGTGCGGCAGCGGAAGCCCAGCACCTCCTCGGCCAACGCCGCCGCGTAGACGCGGTCGATCGACTGGAACATGGTCCAGCCGCGTTGGCGATAGAGATCCGCATAGTCCGGGAAGTAGCGGGCCACGACGGCCGGGGCGTTGGCGATCAGCTCGGCGCAGTCCTGCGGCCGGAAGGGGGTCGGCGCCGAGACGATGAGCTGGCGAAAGCCGATCTCCGGCGCCCGCTCCAGCGCCACGACGTGCGCCT
The DNA here is from genome assembly GCA_963735065.1 of uncultured Alphaproteobacteria bacterium. Taxonomy (GTDB): domain Bacteria; phylum Pseudomonadota; class Alphaproteobacteria; order Geminicoccales; family Geminicoccaceae; genus CAVTJL01. The sequence goes on from CAVTJL010000007.1 coordinate 52,722, forward strand.
CGGCGGCGTCCTCCACCGTGAGCCGCCTGAACAGAAGCTCGTTGGCCTTGGTGTTCTCGTCCGAGTGCGGGATCTCGTGGGCCATGTCGTCGGCCTCGGGGAAAAAGCGGCTCGTGCGCAGCACGACGACCGGCAGGCCCCGCTCCTCGAAGGTCATGCGGCAGAGATGCTCGGCCGCGAGCTTCGTCACGCCATAGATGTTGCGCGGCTCGAGGAGCGCCGTGTCCTCGGTGATCCAGGCGGCGCGCTCCGCGCCACCGGCGCGGCCTGCCCGGATGGCGCTCGTGATCATCACCGAGGTCGTCGAGGTGAAGACGAAGCGGTCGACACCGGCCGCCACCGCCGCCTCGAGCAGGTTGAGCGTGCCCTGGACGTTGACGGCCACGAACGCGCTCGCCGGGTGGCGGACGATGTCGGGCTTGTGCAGGGCGCCACCATGGATCACCGCGGTGATCCCATGGCGCGCGATCACGTCCTCGACGGCCGCGCGGTCGGCGACCGAGGCGACGATGGTGGTATCGGGGCCCGGCTGCACGTCGAGCCCCACCACCCGATGCCCGTCCCGCCTCAGCCGCGGGGCGAGCGTCCGGCCGAGCCAGCCGGACGAGCCTGTGAGAAGAATGCGCATGGATCAGCTCGCAAGCTCGAGCCTGCTCCGTCTCCCGGCCTGCGCGCCTCGGCGGATCAGGCCTCCTTCAGATAGTCGTAGACGACCTCGCCAAGACCCAGCGTGAGGTCGGTGACGAAGTGGGTGGCACCCACGACCTCGCGCACCGGGAGCCGCGCCACGTCGCACATCACGTGCGAGAAGAGCTGGAGCGCTGCCGGGCCCGACCAGGCGCCCTTGAGCGTGACGTCCTCGAGATAGTAGCGCACGAGCTCGCAGATGCGCGGCGTGCAGTCGACATGGGGAATGATCTTCACCATGAAGCTGGGCTTGGCCAAGCTCTTCAGGAGCGGCGCCGGGTCGAGCTCCTTGTGCTTGTAGCCCATCGTGGCCGACACGCAGAGCACCGAGCCGTAGTGCAGCGTGCAGACCAGCGTCTCGCACTCGTGCACGACCTTGGGGCTCGCGAGCTTCTTGGGGAAGCCCCAGATCTCCCGGCCGCCGGCGATGGGCGAGTAGTCGTCGAGATACATGGCGTGGACGTAGCCGCCCTCCTGGACGGTGCCGTCCTTGTCCTTGAAGCGCACCGGGATGACCTGCCCGGTCTCGGTGTAGTCGCCAAAGCCGGTCGAATCCGGCATGCGGATGAACTCGTAGGTGACGGTGTCGCCGGCCGGCTCCAGCGGCTCCGGCACCACCTCGCGCAGCAGCTCGGGGTCCGTCCGGTAGGTGATCACCACGAACTCGCGATTATAGAACTTGTAGGGCCCCGGCGGGTAGGACGGGTCGGTCAGCGGCATGTTGAACGCCTTGGAGCGAACGTCGGCGATCTTCATCGGTCATGTCTCCTGATGGGTATCGGCTGTCCGGAATCTCGTAAAATCATCGCTCGGAAGGGCGGTCGCGGCTCCATCTACCTCTCGCGCAAGGCCGTCTGTCGACAAGGGCCGACCGGCGGCGAGGCGGGCTGCCGCAGGCTGGAAAGGCCGCAGATCCAGGTGATGAGCGTGACAGCGCCGCCCCCGCCTCGTCAACGGCCACGCGGCCATCGCCTCGACTGCCCGCCAACGGCAGCCGGCGCCGGAGGACGGCTCCACGGACCCTTTGCGCTCTCCGACGGTTAGGGAGATGCCGGCCCCTTGCGCGCCTCGGGAGGCCGGCCTCCGGCCTCGCGTCGGGCAAAACAGAGCGTATGGAGAGCTTCAATGCGTGTCGCAGACATTATGCGCCGCTCCTTCGAGGTGGCGCACCTCCACGAGCCGCTGGACCGCGTCCTGGACCGACTGGCGGTCGAGGGGACGGACGCCATCCCGGTCGTGGACGGCGATAAGGTGGTCGGGCTGGTGACACGCGACGCGGTCGAGCACGCCCTGACCGAGGCGCCCGAGGGAGCCGAGGTCGCGGTTCGCGACATCGTGGGCTCCGGCGCTCCCAACTGCCTCGAGAGCAGCAGCGTTGAGGAGGCACGGGCGGCGATGCGTGCCGCCGGTGTCTATTGCCTTGCCGTCCTGAACGACAATGAGGAGCTGGTCGGCCTCGTCCACGAATCGGACGTGCCGGGCGAGGAGGACTCCGTCGCGGCGCCGGCCGCCCAGATGCCCGGCGCGGACGAGAGCGAGGAGCGCCATGCCGGCCTCAAGGTCTATGCGGAGCGGCCCCGCCTCCAGTCGGGCGCCGGCGAGCCGGACCGCGAGCCGGGACCGCACCGGCGATGACCGAGCGAGCCCCGATCGGCCGCGCCCGGCCCGACGGGTGACGCCATGACGGACGAGGTCACGCTCGGCGCCACCGGGATCGGGCTTGCGGGCATAGCCCTCCGCCTCGGCGTCGCCACGATCCTGGGCTTCCTCGTCGGGCTGGACCGCGAGTACCGGGGCCGCGCGCTGGGCCTGCGCACCAACATGCTGGTGAGCGTGGGCGCCTGCCTCTTCGGCGTCCTGGCCGTCCAGATCGTGGCCGTGTGGGGCCACGGGCCCGAGCAGGTGCGGCTCGACCCGACGCGCGTCGTCGAGGGCATCATCGGCGGCATCGGCTTTCTCGGCGCCGGCGCCATCCTGCACGCGCGGGGCGAGATCAAGGGTGCGACTACCGGCGCCACGATCTGGGCCGTGGGCGGTGTGGGCCTCGCCGTCGGCCTGGGCTTCTACGCCACCGCCATCGGCGGCGCCCTCATCATCCTCTTCATCGTGACGGTGCTGGGGATCGCCGAGCGCAGGCTGCTCCCGGACGGGCGCTCATCCCAGGAGCCTCCAGACTAGCCTCGCCGACGGCTGTCGCTAGGGGGATGACGGGACCGGCGTGTCGATAGGCACCCAGGGCTTGGGCTGGCAGCCCGTGGGCGTCAGCGGCGGGCCGACCACGCAACGGGGATCGTCCGTCGCAGCGCCCGCCGGCCCCGCCGCGGGCGCCACGTCCCCCGCAGAGCCGAGGGCGGGGTTGACCGTGGCCTCGGGCCCATGGTTCGCCCGCTCGGCCAGCTGCAGCAGCCACCATTCGCGGGCCGAGAAGGCGCTGCCGCGCTCGCAGGCACCGCCCAGCAGCTGCTCGGCGAGCTTGGTGAGATAGGGGGGAATGACACAGCTGTCGTGCCACGCGCGCTCGATGCGGTTCAGCACGCCAAGCCACTCATAGGTGGTCCGGTCGCCGCCCCTCGCCCGCGCCGAGGACCTCGCGGCCCCGGCACCGCCCGAGCGGTCGCCCAGGAGCCGCGCCAGGGCTTCCTGATGGGCGGCCGGCGCCGGCTCGCCCGGCTCGCCGTCGATCAAGGGCTTCGACGCATTCAGCCCCTCGTCCCGGATCAGCCCTTGCAGCGTCTGATCGCCGTCCGTGACGGCACCGCGCAGGTCGACGAGATTGAGCCGTGCCGGCGGCCTGTCCAGGGTCTGCCAGGTCACCCCATCGAGGCGTGCTGCCCGCAGATCCGCCCCGTCCAGATAGGCGCCGGCCAGGTTGGCGAGCGTGAGGTCGGCGCGTGCGAGGTAGATGCCGACGAGGCGTGCCTCCTCGAGCTGGGCATCGGCGAGGCGGATCTGCCCGGCACCGGCGCCGGAGAGGTCGGCCGCGTTGAGATGCGCACCGCGGGCACGGGCGCAGTCGAGGTTGGCGCCGACGAGGCGGGCCTCGTTGAGGTTGGCGCCGTCGAGCCAGGCGCCGGAGAGGTTGGCGCCGGGCAGATCGGCGACGCCGAGGACGGCGCCCGAGAGATCGGCCTCGACCAGGTCGGCCATCTTGAGCTTGGCCTCGCGCATCCTGGCCTCGCGCAGATCGGCCTTGTGCAGCCGCGCACCGTCGAGATCCGCCCTGGCGAAGCTCGCCTCGGCCGCCACCGTGCGGCAGTAGCGGCGCCCGCCGCCGTCATAGGTGATGAAGCCGCCGCAGCGGTCGAACTCGGTCTCCGGGACGTCGCCCAGGTCGGCGGAGGCCAGGCCGGCATCGTCGAACCGGGCGCCGAAGAGATTGGCGCCGCGCAGATCGGCATGGCTGAGATCCGAGCCGGTGAAGTCGGCGAAGCGCAGATCGCGGCCGCGCAGGTCGAAGCCGCCGCCGATACGCTGGGCCGGCGCCTTGCCGTCAGGGGCAAAGCTCTTGCCCCGCACCACGAGGTTGCGGCGCATGTCGAGCGGTGTCGTCGGCGCCTCGAAGAGGAGATAGGAGAGGCATCGCATCCGGCGCTGCGGCGCGCCGTCGAAGGGCGGCACGGGCCGCACCTCGACCCAGGGCTGCCACCAGGAGCACGACTCCGGCAGCGCGCCATCGTCCGGGTCGGACGGGCTCGCCGCATAGGCCTGGAGAGCCAGGGGGCGAAGCTCGTCCGGATCGACCGTGCAGGGGTCGATGCCGCGCGGCTTCTGGCCTTGCGGGTCGTTGCTCGCGTCCACCACGTAGCCGACGGGCTCCGTCGGCTGGTCGTCGGGCAGGGTGGCGATCGTCCAGGAGAAGAGCACCGCCACGACCGCGAAGAGGCCGAGCGTCGCAAAGCCCAGCGTGCCCACGACATGGCGCATCGGGCGCGAGAGCCTGCCGCTGTGGGTGACGGCGGACCGCCGCGAGCGCGTGCCCAGCCCGCGGATGGTCAGCGACCACATCGTCACGAGCATGACGACGTCGAAGAGCACGAGCAGCTGGTGGAAGGCGGTGATGCGCGGCGCGTGGTAGGGCAGGAAGCGGATCTGGACGAAGACGAGCGCCACGATCGGCACGACGATCACGGCGATCCAGATCAGCACCCCCGCGATGAGGCGAAAGCGGCCGAGCCCGCCCAGCAGGTATTGCGTCAAGGGGTAGGACGGGCCGGCCGGCGGCTCGTCGGCACGCGCCGGCCGCCGGTCGAAGGCATGCCGCACGCAGCGCGAGAGCTGGTAGAGGAGAAAGAGCAGGTAGGCGTGAAGGGCGAGGAACAGGATCGGCCCGATCACGTAGAAGCCCACGATCGGCAGGTCGACGTTGAGGATGGGCAGGCGGACCGCGGTGCCGCGCAGGAGCTGCTCGTGCGTGGTGGCGGCGACCGTGGTGACGAAGTAGGCGGCGAAGCTCGTGAACCAGAACAGCGCCCGCCGGACCTCGCCTGTCGCCTCGTCGAGGCGCTTCGCGGTGACGTCCTCGTCGGCCACGAGCCTGTCCCCCCAAGGATCGCAATCCGAACGCACGCATGGCGCGAGCGCCGGCTGCATACCCGGAGGCTGCCCCCTAGGGGGGCGCGCGTCAACCGCCGGGGGCGGCACCGGCCTTCCGGCCGGCGCGCCCCCGAGGCTACGGCGTCAGCCGGCCGTGCTGAGCCTGATGACGTTCCACGAGGCCGGGCGCAGCTCGACCGAGAGCTTGCCGCCCTCGAGCCGTACCCCCTCGAGCTGGCTGGGCTTGATGCGGTCGGGCGAGTCCTTGGTGTTCACCGCGTCCAGATCCCGGTCCTCGAGCTGGTGCGCCCGCTCCACCGACAGCCCGCTGAAGCCGCCCGCCTTGACCGACACATTGAGCGGCCGGTCGAGATAGCGGTTCAGCATGAAAAGGGTGAGCGTCTTGCCCGCATCGTCGTGAACGGCGGCGAGCTTCAGGTAGGGCGCGTCGCTGAAGGTGGGGAAGAGATCGCCCGTGCGCGTCCGCTCGCAATAGGTGCCCGAATAGGCCTCGGACTTGACCTGGGCCCGCAGCACCCGGCCGCGGCCGAGATTGCTGAAGTCGGCGAAGGGCCAGAAGATGGTCTGGCGCCAGGCCGGCCCCATCGTCTCGGTCATGATCGGAGCGATCGCGTTCACGAGCTGGGCGAGGCAGCCGATCTTCACCCGGTCGGCATGGTTGAGGAGCGAGATGCAGGCGCCGCCGAACACGAGCGCGTCCTGCATCGTGTAGACCTCCTCGAGAATGTGAGGGGCCACGGGCCAGCCGGGCTTGGTGCGGTTCTCCTCGCCGCGGCGGGTGCGGTACCAGACGTTCCACTCGTCGAAGGCCAGCATGATCCGCTTGGTCGAGCGGCGCCGCGCCGACACCGCATCGGCCAGCGCCACCACCTCCTCGATGAAGGCGTCCATGAGGTCGGGGCTCGCCAGGAACGAGGCCGTGTCCTCGGCGTAGTTGTTGAGATAGGTGTGCAGCGAGACATACTCGACCTGGTCGAAGCAGTGCTCGAGGACCTCGTCCTCCCAGCGGCCGTAGGTCGTCATCATGCGCCCGGACGAGCCGCAGGCGGCAAGCTCGATCGTCGGATCGGTGAGCTTCATCAGCTTGGCCGCCTCGACGGCGACACGGCCATACTCGGTGGCCGTCTTGCTGCCCATCTGCCAGGCGCCGTCCATCTCGTTGCCGAGGCACCAGAGCTTGACGTCGTGCGGCTTCTCCCAGCCATGCTCGCGCCGCAGGTCGGAGAGCGCCGTGCCGGACGGGAAGTTGCAGTATTCGAGGAAGTGGCGCGCCTCGTCGGGGCCGCGCGTGCCGAGATTGACGGCCAGCATCGGCTCGATGCCGGCGAGCCTGCACCAGTCGATGAACTCGTTCGTGCCGAAGGCGTTGGTCTCGGTCGACTTCCAGGCGAGGTCGAGGCGCCGCGGCCGCTTCTCGACCGGGCCCACGCCCTCCTCCCAATTGTAGCCCGAGACGAAATTGCCGCCCGGGTAGCGCATGACGGTGGGGGCCAGCTCCTTGACCAGCGCCAGCACGTCCTTGCGGAAGCCGTGATTGTCGGCCTGGGGGTGGCCGGGCTCGAAGATGCCCTCGTAGACGCAGCGGCCGAGATGCTCGACGAAGGCGCCGAAAAGGCGGCGGTCGGTCTCGCCGATGATGAAGTCGCGATCGAGGAGGACCTCGGCACTGGGCATGGGATGTCTCCGTGGGGGCGCTCGGTGTCGCCGATAGGGCATTATTTCGGATGGCGGCCCCGGGGGGCCGCGCGGGAAGGTCGTCGGTGGCAGAGGCCGGCCGCGCGGGCACACGGGCCCGCGGCGGGTCAAAGTGAGCCTATGGCGGCATCGCTCACCTCCTCGGCCGAGGTTGCGGGCCCACCCTCCTGGGCGGCCTCGGGGGCCAGGACCGAGCTTTTGAGAAGGATCGAGTAGGGATGCGTCGGGTTGTCGAGGACGGCGCGCGCCTCCCCGCTCTCCACCACCTTGCCCTTCTGCATGATGATGATGCGGTCGCTGATGTAGTAGGCGGTGGCGAGATCATGCGTGATGTAGATGATCGAGACACCCAGATCGTCGCGCAGCGCCTTGAAGAGGTTGACGATCGACATCCGAAGCGACGCGTCGACCATCGAGACGGGCTCGTCGGCTACGATCAGCGACGGCCCGGGGATCAGGGCCCGGGCGATCGCGGTGCGCTGCAGCTGGCCGCCCGACAGCTCGTGGGGAAAGCGCCCCTTCACCTCGGCGAGCGAGAGCCCCACGCGCTGCAGCGCCTCGTCGGCCTTGGCCTCGATGTCGGCGCGCGATCGGGCACCGGTGAAGCGCTTGGCGGTCATGAAGAGGTAGCGGTCGATGCGCTTGAGCGGATTGAACGCCTCGAACGGGTTCTGGAAGATCGGCTGGACCTCGCGCATGAAGCCCAGCCGCGCCCGCCTGCCGCCGATCGACGCGAGATCGGTGCCGCGGAACAGGATGCTGCCTTCCGTCGGCGTGGCGGTGTTGAGGATCATGCGCGAGAGCGTGGTCTTGCCGCTGCCCGACTCGCCGATGATGGTGAAGATCTCGGGCCGGTCGGCGGCGAGGCTGAAGCTCACCCGGTCGACGGCATTGAAGGTCTGGCGCGAGAGCACGCCGCCCATCGCATAGGTCTTGGTGACCTCGTCGACGCGCAGGAGATCGGCGCTCATGCGGGCGTCCCGGCCAGCTGCCTCGAGGCCGGCGACGGCTCGATCGGTGGGCCTCACCTCGGGGCTGGCGGCAAAGCAGGCGACACGGTGGCCGGGTGCCAGCGTCGTCAGCGCCGGGTTCTCGCGCCGGCAGATGTCCATGGCGAGCGGGCAGCGCGGATGGAAGCGGCAGCCGGGCGGCGGGCTGGCGAGGCTGGGCGGCGCCCCGCCCAGGGCCTCGCGCGGGCGCGTGTCGCCGATGCGGGGCAGGCTCGCGATGAGGTGCGAGGTGTAGGGATGGAGCGGCTTTTTGAAGAGAGCACCCGTGGGCGCCTCCTCGACCAGCCGGCCCGCATACATGATGCCCAGCCGATCCGTGACGTTGGCGTGCACGGTAAGGTCGTGGGTCACGAAGATCATCGAGGAGCCGATCTCGCGCTGCGCCTCGCGGATCATCTTCAGCACGTCCTTTTGGACGACGACGTCGAGCGCCGTGGTGGGCTCGTCGGCGATGATGAAGTCGGGCTGGCAGACGGTGGCGAGCGCTATCGTCACGCGCTGGCGCATGCCGCCCGACAGCTCGTGCGGGTAGGCGTCCAGCACGTCCGGCTGGAGGTGCAGGCGCTCGAGATGGTGGACGACGATGTCGAGGAACTCGGCCCGCGACCGGTCGATATGCCGGGCCGCGAAGTCGATGAAGGCCTGCCGCACCCGCCGCACCGGGTTCAGCACGTTCATCGAGCCCTGCATGATGTAGGAGAGATGCCGCCAGCGGATGCGCGTGAGCTCGCGCTCGTCCAGCGCATAGATGTCGCGATCGAGAAAGCTGTAGCGGATCGTGCCGCCCACGACATTGAGCGGCGGGCGGATGGCCGCTGCTATGGTCTTGATGAAGCTCGTCTTGCCGCAGCTCGATTCGCCGGCGATGCCGTAGATCTCGTTGCGGCGGACCTCGAGCGAGATGTCGTCGACCGCCCTCACCTCGCGCTCGATGCCGAAGAAGTTCATCTGGTAGTAGGCGCGCAGCCCCTCGACGCGCAGCACGGGTGCCGCGTCGGCGGGGCTCACGAAGGCGGCCCGGGTCCCCATCAGGCCACCCCGCCCATGCGGCTGAGCCGGCTTCTCGGGTCGATATACTCGTTCATCGAGATCGCAAGCAGGAAGAGGCCGATGAAGGTCATGGTGACGAAGAGCGTCGGGAAGGCGATCCACCACCACACGCCCGCCACCATGGCGCTGTGCTGGTTCGCCCAGTAGATCATGCCGCCGATGGTGGGCGTGTCGATGTCGGTGAAGCCCAGGACCGAGAGCGTCACCTCGAGGCCGATCGACCAGTTGATGTTGTTCATCGTGGTCGAGAAGACGATCGGCAGCACGTAGGGCAGATGCTCCTCGGTGACGATCTCGCGCATCGTCATGCCGGAGAAGATGCTGGTCTGCGTGAACTCCCGGGTCTTGATGCTCATCATCACCGAGCGGATGAGCCGCGCGTCGTAGGACCACCCCAGGCAGGCCATGACGAGGGCCAGGATCGGCCAGGTCATGTCGTCGCGCAGCACGAAGTAGAGGAGCACGAGCAGGGGGAAGAGCGGGATCACGATGAAGGTGTCGTTGATCGACATCAGCACGCGATCGACGATGCCGCCGCAATAGCCCGAGACGAGGCCGATCAGCAGCGAGAGGACGCGGCTGATCAGCGCCACCGTGAAGCCGAAGAGCAGCGTGTTCCTGAGCGCGAAGGAGAGCTGCCAGAAGATGTCCTGGCCGCGCGAGCTCGTGCCCATGAGGAAGTCCCACGACGGCGGGATGTCCATCGGCACGACATAGGTGTCGATCGCCGGATAGGGTGCGAAGGCCGACATGGCGGCGAGCGTGATGACGATCGCCATCAGGATCACGCCCAGCGCGAACTCGCGATTGTAGCGGAAGAGATCGAAGAGAACCTTCATCGCTTTAGGCCACCTGCACGCGCGGATCGAGGAGCGGGTAGATCATGTCGATCAGGAACACCGCCGCCGAGACGGCGATGATCGAGATCGAGGCGATGCCGATGACGAGGCTGTAGTCGGCGGCATGGACGGCATCGATCAGGAGCTTGCCGATGCCGGGATAGCCGAAGACCTCCTCGGTGATGATGGCGCCGTTGAAGATGGCGCCCAAGGACATGGCGAGGCCGGTGATCTGCGGCATGAAGGCGTTGCGCATGACGTAGCTGCCCAGGATGCGGTGGCGATCCACACCGCCGAGCTCGGCATAGACGACATAGTCCTCGGTGATGATGTTCGAGACGAGCGAGCGCATGCCCATGAACCAGCCGCCGATGCCGACGAGGATCAGCGACAGCGCCGGCAGGATCGAGTGGCGCAGCACGCTCCACATGAAGGCGAGGCTCCAGCCCTGCTCGAGATTGATCTGGTAGCCGCCGCCGATCGGCAGGATCGGCCAGACGAAGCCGAAGAGAACGAGGATGACGAAGGCCACGATGTAGTAGGGGATCGGATGCAGGCCCATCGTGATCACGCCGATGACCTTGAGCGAGCGGCTGTTCCTGTAGTAGCCGGCGAGGCCACCCAGGAGGTTGCCCAAGAGCCAGCTGATCACCACGGCGGTGACGAGCAGGCCGATGGTCCAGGGCAAGGCCCGCCCGATCAGCGTCGAGACCGGGGTCGGGAAGGCCGAGAGCGAGGGGCCGAAGTCGAGGACGGCGAGCCGCTCCCAGAACTGCACATATTGCTGCACCGGGCTCGCATCGAGCCCGTAGAGCTCGCGCAGCGACTTCCTCAGCATCTCGATCGCCTCGGGGCTCGACGAGCCGAAGGAGGTGACGGCCGTCACCGCCTGATCGACCGGGTCGACCGGCGAGAGATGGGTGATGAGATAGGTGATGTTGATGCCGATGAAGACGACCAGCACGAACTGCGCCAGCCGTTTCAGGACATAGGCACCGTAGCTTGACATGGACCCGCCGTCCGGACCGGGAAAAGATGCCGTGGCGGGCGGCCCGTCGCCGGGCCGCCCGCCGCTCGATCACCGATGGGGCCTAGGCCTTCTTGGTCGGCTTCAGCTTGACCATCATGTACTTCGTGTTGGCCCAGTTCGGCACGGGATCGGTATAGGGATCGGCCGGCGAGCTGGGGAAGCCCTGCCAGTAGGTCGTGTCCATCGAGGTGAACACATTGTAGGACATCAGCGGGATGGTGGGCATCTCGTTGGCGACGAGCTTCAGATACTCGATGCCGTACTCCACCCCCTTGGGATCATCGAAGCCGATCTTGCGAATGCCCTCGATGATCTTGTCGAGCCGCGGATCCGACCAGCGCTGCCAGTTGCGCGCGGTCTGCGGCTGGCCGGGCTTGGCCACGAACTGCGAGTGCCAGCTGTCGAGGAAGAAGGACAGGTCCGGATGCCCGCCCCAGGTCTCCACGCTCCAGGAGATCATGGCCTCGTAGTCGCCGGCGGCTCGCGCGTCGACCATGGTGCCCTGCGCCACCACCGTCTTGGCGTCGATGCCGAATTGGCGCCATTGCTGGGCGATCATCGAGCCGGCGCGCGTCATGGTCGGCCGCAGGTCGCCCTCGACCGTGATCTTGATCGAGAAGGGCTCGCCGTTCGGCAAATACCACTTGTCGCCGCGCTTGCTGAGGCCCGCCTTGACGAGCAGCTCGCCTGCCGCCTCGGGATTGCGCTTCCACCAGCCGCGGCCGAACGCCGTCTCGACGTCCTCGGGCGTGCTCGGGATCTTGTCGCCCATGGACCGGCGCAGCATGGCCGCGATGTCCTGGCCCACCTTGGGGTCGTAGGGCTTGATCTTCTGCTTGCCCGTATCGACCTCGAACGTCTTGAGCCAGGCTTCCATCGGCTCGAAGTAATATTTGGGATAGAGCCCCGTCGGCGGCACGCCGATGGCCGAGATCGTGGCGGCACCGCGATAGGACGCCATCGAGACGGCCTTGATGTCGATCAACAGCGCCAGCGCCCAGCGCAGATCCTTGTTCTGCAGCTTCTCGACCTGGTTGTTGAGGAGCACGGCCGGCAGCGTCGGGTCCGGATGGGCATAGGGAAAGCCGTTGAACCAGGTCTTCGAGCTCTTCGACTCCTTGGCCAGGGTGAACATGCCCTCGGGCGAGGTGTCGTGGATGATGTCGAGCTGGTGGTTCATCTGCTCGATCACCCGCTTGTCGGGCGGGCCGGGATCGAGATAGACGACATATTTGGGCCCGGGCTCGCCGAAGCGCGCGAGCGTGGTGCGCTGCCAGTCCTCGCGCCGCTGCCAGATGAACCAGCGGCCGTTATTGTCGAAGCTGTGCAGCGTGTAGGCGTTGATCGTCACCGGCGGGTTGAAGTCGAACTTGCGCGGGTCCTCGACCTTCTCGAAGACATGCTTGGGCATGATCCAGGCCGCGTTCCAGCGCACCGTGAAGATCGCATGGAAGCGCGAGTTGGGCTTCTTCAGCTTGAAGACGACGGTGCTCGGGTCCGTCGCCTCGACGCTCGCCACGTTGACCTGGAACGGCGCGCTCCACACCATGCCCGGATGGGCCATCTGCGTCTCGACCGTGTAGACGAGATCGTCGGCGCTGAACTCGACCCCGTCGCTCCAGAAGATGCCCTTCCTGAGCTTGACGGTCATCTCGCTGAAATCGTCGTTGTAGATCGGCTTGTCCGAGGCCAGCGAGTTGTCCCAGACGCCGTCGATGCCGTGGTCGGGGTCGATGTACCACAACGTGTCCATCGCCAGCTGCTGGTTGCCGGTCGAGCGGCCGCCGGCATTCACCGTCCACATGTTGAACCAGCTCGCGTTCTTGATCGTCCCTTCCGGGTTCTCGACGATCAGCGTCTCGTTGCGCGGCAGGTTCGAGATCACCGACTGGGCATGTGCCGGCACGCGCACGGCAAGCGTGCCCGCGGCGGCCGCGGCGCCCACCATGAAGCGGCGCCGATCCACCAGACCCAGAGCCCCTGGACGAAGTCGCATCGCGATCTCCCTGATCGTTGTTGCCGCAGGGCGAGGGGCACCTGCCACCTCACCTGCGGTCTCGCCTCCAACCCAGCCCGCGGCCAACCCTGCCCGCGGACGCCCTCTGCCTCTTCAAGCCTACCCGCACGTGCCCGCTCCGGGCCACAGCGAGCGCGCCCTCAGGAAAGCCGCCGCGACCCGGGGCCTCCCCCGGTCACGCAAGCGCCACCCTGCTGGTCAATCCTCATCTGTTGTGGACGGGCTTGCCCGCCTGTTCCCCAATGCATCGGCGTTTCTGATATGTATCATCAGGATGGTCGGCCAGGGCAGCCGGCGAGTCAAGCGCGAAAGATCGTGCCTTGCGGGGCTGTGGCCCTGGCCACCGGCGGTGCCCGGAAAGCCGAGAGAGCGGCTGGGAAGAGGCGCCTACCCGGCGGAGGAGACGGCCGCCTTTCGTGCGGCCGGGGTGCCCGGGTCCTGCATCGCGACGCCCGCATCCTTTCGCAGATGGAGCCTCAGCACGATGTCCTGATCGTGGTTGCCGAAGCCGCGGCCGAAGATGTTGATGCCGCCCGGATGGCGCGTGTCCTCCTCGACGCCGATCCTGAGGCGGATCGAGTGATGCTCCGAGAGGCCGAGGTCGGCGATGGTGATGCCGGACAGCCGGGTGCCGTCGATGTAGGTGCCGCGCTGTGTCACCGACCAGGTCTTGAGCTTGCCGTACTGCGAGCCCTCGAGCTTCCACCAATGCGGGGTCAAGGCGCCGCGCTTGTCGCCGAAGTCGCCGGGCGAGGTCCAGGTGCCGACGCGCACGTCATTGACCCAAAGGGTGATGTCGGAAGGCCAGTCCGAGGCCGTGCCCGGCACCTCGGAGGAAAGCTCGACGGCGATCTCGAGACGCTCGACCTCGGAGCCCAGGATCTTGGCGTTGTTGGGGAACTTGTACTCGACATAGCCGCGCTCGAACCAGATCAGCGCGGCCTTCATGCGCTCCGGATCGAGGAAATGGGCCGGCACGTCGAGGAGCCCGATGATCCCCTCGGTCGAGCACAGGCCGCAGGGTGCCGTGACGCTGCAGCTCGTATAGAGGCCCAGCGGCATCGCCACCTCGATGATCCGGTTTTCGATCGTCTCCTTCGGCGTGCGGGCGAAGTTGATGACGATCTCCTCGTAGACCGCCGAGCAGATCTTCTGATGGCCCTTCGTGGCCTTGACGGTCCGCGTGCGGATCAGGCCCGAGCTCTCGAGGACCTGGATGTTGGTCGCGATCGTCGACTGAGGCAGCCCCAGCGCCTCGCTGATGGCATTGACGTTCATCGGCCCCTGGACGTTCAGCAGCTTCAGGATGCGCAGCCGGATCGGCGAGGCCAGGCCCCGCACCACCTCGATGCTCTCCTCGGGATCGACGGCCAGGAAGTGCCGCGTCGCGCCGTTCGCCTTGTCCATGCCCCTCGCTTCCGCGTCAGGCCCGTGACCATATCAGCATCTCTGATCCAGTCCACCGGAATGGTGACTGTCCCATGAAGGAAGGCTCGGGCGGCCTGACCGCCTCGCCTGGCCGGACCGGAGAGGATCAAGGGCGCTCAAATGCGCGCGAGATCCGCGAGTGCCACCTCGATCCGGCGTACTGTGCGCGCAAATGGTGGCGCACGACATGCGTATCGACGAGCCGAACAGACCGGAGGGGCATTGAGATGATGGCAAGACGAGCCTTGCTGGCGAGCGCCGCCGCCGGTGTCGGCGCCATCCTGGTCGCGAGCCGCTGGCGGGGTGGCACCGAGGCCGCGGTGGCACCGGCGCCCGGCGGGTCGTTCCCTGTGACCCACAGCGATGCCGAATGGCACAAGCTGCTCTCGCCCGCCCAGTATGACGTGCTCCGCCGCAGCGCCACCGAGTACCCGTTCACGAGCTCCCTGCTGCACGAGGAGCGCGTCGGCGTCTTCGCCTGCGCCGGCTGCGGCCACGACCTCTTCTCCTCGACCACCAAATTCGACAGCGGCACGGGCTGGCCCAGCTTCTGGGCGCCCTTGAAGAACGCGGTCGGCACGGCCCAGGACAATTCGCTCTGGATGGCGCGCACGGCCGTCTTCTGCAGCGGCTGCGGGGGCCATCTGGGCCACGTCTTCGACGACGGGCCCAAGCCCACCGGCCTGCGCTACTGCATGAACGGCGTCGCCATGACCTTCAAGCCTGCCACGGCCTGACGGCGGAGAAGCCTCGCATGCTCCCGAGATCAGCGCTCTCGACCCCGGCGTCGAGGCCCGTGCCTTCACCTTCGGCTCAATGCGGAGATGAGCGATGACCCGTCGGCCCCCGATCCGTGACCGGCAGACCCTCCTCCACTACGGCGCAGCCCTTGTCCTGGTCGGCCTCCTTCTGGCGGTCGGGCTCCAGATGCACCTCCCGGCGGCGGCGGCCGAGGAGCCGCACGCCATCCCCGCACCCGCGCTCGACGAGAAGGCAGGTCAGGCCTCGTCGGAAACGGCCATCCTCGCCGGCGGCTGCTTCTGGGGCGTCCAGGGCGTCTTCCAGCACGTCAAGGGCGTCAGCAACGCCGTCTCGGGCTATGCCGGGGGCGAGGCCGCGACGGCCGAGTACCACACCGTGGGCACGGGCACGACCGGGCACGCCGAATCGGTCAGCGTGACCTTCGACCCCCGCGAGATCACGTACGGCCAGATCCTCCAGATCTATTTCTCGGCCATCCACGATCCCACCCAGCTCAACCGCCAGGGGCCGGACTACGGGACACAGTACCGCTCCACCATCTTCCCGACCGACGCCGAGCAGGCCCGGGTCGCCAAGGCCTATATCGACCAGCTGGACCAGGCCCATGCGTTCGACGCCCCGATCGTGACGACGATCGAGCCCGGCCGCAGCTTCTATCCGGCCGAGGCCTACCATCAGGACTTCCTCACCCTTCACCCGACCTATCCCTATATCGCGATCAACGACCTGCCCAAGGTCGAGGCCCTGAAGCGGCTGTTCCCCGACCTCTACCGCGCCCAGCCCGTGCTCGTGAGCGCGGCGCTGCCCGCCACGAACTGACCGGGCCGGCAGGGGCGGCGGCCGTTTCCCGTCGCCTCGAGGGCCGGCACCCGAGGCCCGCCATGGCGCGCCGCCCGGGCGCGCTCGCGCGCAACCCTGGCCCCCGGAAGATGAACGACACTTCACCTTGACATGCCGTCGGCCCAGCCCCTAACCAGATTGGAAAAGGCCGCGAGCGCAACGTCATCTTGGCGTGCTTGCGGGTGCGGGGAGCTGAGCCGGCAACCGGTGCATGAGCATCGGTTAACGACCGGCCGCCCAGAACGGGAGAGGCTGAATGTTCTACGTTCCGAAGAACGCCATCTATCGGCGCGTCAACCGTCGGAAGTTCCTCGAGCTCGGCGGCGGCGTCGCGAGCGCGCTCGGCGCGGGCTCGATCGCTGTGGGCCTGAACTCGGTCATCGTCCGCAATCCGGTCCAGGCCGCCTCGTCCGAGGACGCGAAGTGGAAGCAGTTCAGCGGCTCCAAGCTCGTCTTCATGTCGGAGAACACGCCGCCGAGCTTCGCCATCCGCGACAACCTCAAGCCCTTCTATGATCTGACGGGCATCGAGGTCGAGATCCTCACCGACGATCTGCCGGTGGTGCAGCAGAAGATCGGCATCGACCTCAGGGGCGGCAAGGCCGACTTCATGCTGAACTACGTGCAGGACAAGCCGATCGGGGCGCCCTTCGCCGACTTCTTCGCCGATCTCTCCAAGTTCACGCAGGACGACACGCTGCCGCAGGACGCCGAGGGCTACGGCACGGACGTGTGGTTCGAGAACTTCCTCGACGTCTGCGGCCACATGTACACCCGCGACCGGCTGATCGCCTTCCCCTACAATTCAGCCGTATCGATGACCTTCTACCGCCAGGACCTGTTCGAGCAGCACTCCAAGGACTTCGAGGCCGAGTACGGCTACCGCATGGAGTTCACGCACGACACGACCTGGAAGCAGCTCTACGAGTTCGCCGCCTTCTTCAAGAAGATGAAGGACGCGGGCAAGGACGTGCCCTACGGCTACGCCCAGCACCAGGGCAGCTTCGCCTGGACGACCCAGCTCGACATCCAAAGGGTCATGTTCAGCCACGGCCGCTGGACCGACTTCAACATCGACGACAAGCTCGGCAGCAAGACCCCCGGCCCGACCAACTGGGGCGACGAGACTTCCGTTTTGATGATGGAGAAGTTCAAGGAGCAGGCGGAGGTCAGCCATCCCGACAATCTGGCCAACGGCACGCTGCAGCTGAACACCGTCTATCAGGCCGGCCAGATCGCGATGCAGGTGCAGTATCACGAGTTCGCGGCCTCGATCGAGGACGAGAAGACCAGCCGCGCCGCAGGCGGCAAGACGGGCTACGCCGTCTGCCCGAAGGGCGAGCCCTCGTGGATCAAGAACGGCGGCGAGGCGGTCAACGGCACCAACTGCGGCATCGGCGGCATCGGCATCAACGGCAACGGCTCCGACGAGATGAAGCGGGCCGCCTACCTCTTCGCGATCTGGTCGACCTCCAAGGACACGCAGTTCAACGTGCTCAAGGGTGTCGGCGGCACGCCGACCCGCAAGTCGGTGCTGCAGATCCCGGAGGTGGCCGAGGCGCGCAAGCGGCCGACCAAGATGCCGAACGCGCTCACCTTCGACGCGGTCTACGACTTCGGCATCAAGGACCCGAACTTCGTGCTCGGGCCCAAGATCCCGGCGGCGAACGAGTATCATCAGATCATCGCCACCGAGTCGCAGAAATGCGTCGCCGGCAAGCAGTCGGCCGAGGAGGCCTGTCAGGCGATCAAGCAGCAGGTCGACGACCTCAACGATATCTGAGCTGATCTCGAGGGCGGGCGCCCTGCCCGCCCTCCGACACCCGAGCGACGACGGGGCCGATGGCGACTGCTGCATCCGAAGCTGACATGGGCGTCGCGAGCCGGGGCGGGGCTGCGAGCCTCCCTTCCCAGTCCCGGGTCGTGGACGGCGTGCGCATCGTCGAGCACGAGCCCGCACAGCTCAACCCGACGCCATCGCGATCGTACTATTTCCTGCTGATGGCGCCCGCCATCATCGTCCTCGCCGCGATCTCGCTCTATCCCTTCTTCTGGCTCGTCTGGATGAGCCTGCACACGGTCGAGTTCAGCGGCGCCGACACCTTCGTCGGCACCAAGAACTTCGTCCGGCTCTTCACGCGCGACGCGAAGTTCTGGAACGGCTGGGTGCTGCTCATCCAGTACAGCGCCATGTGTCTCGTTGCCGAGATCCTGCTGGGCGTCGGCCTCGCCGTCATCCTGAACGGCTCCCGCTTCGAGAAGGTGCTCGTCACGCTCTTCTTGATGCCGATGATGATGGCGCCCGTCATCGCCGGCCTCGTCTGGTATTTTCTCTTCAACAGCACCTTCGGCTGGTATCACTGGCTGCTGAGGAGCCTCGGCATCCTGGGGGGCACCTCGATCCTGGGCTCGACCGAGACCGCGATGTACGGGCTCGTCATCGTCGATGTCTGGCAGTGGACGCCGCTCATCACGCTCATCACGCTGGCCGGGCTCAAGCGCGTGCCGCGCGATCAGCTCGAGGCCAACATGGTGGACGGCGCCGGCGAGATCCGGAACTTCTTCGCGATCACCCTGCCCAACCTCTATCCGTTCCTCCTGATCGCCATCCTCCTGCGCTTCATGGACAATTTCCGCTTCATCGACGTCGCCCTCACCTTGACCGGCGGCGGGCCTGCCGACGCCACCAACATCCTGCCCGTCTATCTCTTCGACGTCTCCTTCCACTACTTCAAGCTCGGCCGGGGTGCCGCGATCGCGCTCACGCTCCTCGTCGTCACGATCATCCTGGGCATGCTGCTCGTGCGGGTCTTCGACAACCCGCAGAGCAAGCGGGCCGACGTCTGAGGGAGCAGAGCCATGGCCTCGCAGGACGTCGTCACCTACCGCTCGCCGCTCACCTATGTCGGCAAGGCGCTCGTCGGCGTCTTCCTGGCCGTCTACCTGGTCTGGACCCTGCTGCCGATCTTCGTGATGTTCGTGAGCTCGTTCAAGGACCTGCTCGAGGCCTTCAAGCTCCCGGCCGTGGGCAACTTCGCGGGCGCTGGGCTCTTCTTCGACTTCACGCCCACGGCCAAGCACTACGTCAATCTCTTCTACGATCTGAACTTCACCGTCTACCTGCTCAACAGCATCGGCGCGGCGCTGGGCTCGGCGGTCATCTCGGTGGTGCTGGGCTCGATGTGCGCCTACGCGCTCTCGCGCGTCGACTTCAGGGGCAAGCGGGACCTCTTCTTCTGGATCATCAGCACCCGCATGGCGCCGGTCGTGGCCGTCATGGTGCCGCTCTACGCGATCTTCCGGAACGCCGAGCTCGTCGGCACCCTGCCCGGGCTCATCCTCGCCTACACGACCTTCAACCTCCCCTTCGCGATCTGGATCCTCAAGGGCTTCTTCGACAATGTGCCCTTCGCCATCGAGGAGGCGCAGATGTGCGACGGGGCCACGCGCTTCCAGGCCTTCCGCTCGATCCTGCCGCTCGTGGCCCCGGGCATCGGGGCCTTCCTCGTCCTCTGCGTGCTTTTTGCCTGGAACGACTTTCTCTTCGCCTCGATCATCGGCTCGGGCGGCGCCAAGACGCTGCCGGTGGCCACGCGCGAGCTGGTCCAGCCGCAGAACATCCAGTGGGGCAGCATCATGGCGGCGGGGGTCGTCACGACCGTGCCCATGATGTTCCTCGGTCTTCTCATCCGGCGCTACCTGGTCACCGGGCTGACCATGGGCGCGGTGCGCGAGTAAGCCATGGCATCCGTCACGATCTCCGAGGTGTGGAAATATTACGGCAAGACCGTTGCCGTGAAGGATCTCAACATCGAGTGCCAGGACGGCGAGTTCATGTCGATCCTGGGCCCCTCCGGCTGCGGCAAGTCCTCGACCCTACGCATGCTGGCCGGGCTCGAGCACATCAGTGCCGGCGACATCCGTTTCGGCGGCAGGCGCATCAACGACCTGCCGCCCAAGGATCGCGACATCGCGATGGTGTTCGAGAACTACGCCCTCTACCCGCACAAGACGGTGCGCGAGAACATCGCCAACCCGCTGCGGCTGCGCAGGACGGACTCCCGCACGATCGAGACCAAGGTACGCGAGGCGGCGCGGCTGCTCGAGATCGAGCACCTGCTCGACCGAAGGCCTGTGGAGCTCTCGGGCGGGCAAAAGCAGCGCGTGGCGATCGGCCGGACGATCGTGCGCGAGCCGCAGCTCTTCCTGTTCGACGAGCCGATCGCCCATCTCGACGCCAAGCTGCGCGCCCACATGCGCGGCGAGCTCAAGCTGATGCAGCGGCGGCTCGGCACGACCATGATCTACGTCACGCACGACCAGCTCGAGGCCATGTCGATGGCCGACCGCATCGCCGTGATGCATGCGGGCGTGCTGCAGCAGTTCGGCACGCCCCAGGAGATCTACAACCACCCGGTCAACGAGTGGGTCGCGGGCTTCGTCGGCGAGCCACCGATGAACATCATCGACGCGACCGTGGCCGAGCGGGACGGCCGCCTGGTGCTCGAGCATCCGGGTTTCGTCGCCATCTTCACCGACGCCCAGCAGGCCCTGTTGCGGGAGCGGCTGCGCCAGGCCGACGTGCGCATGGGCATCCGCCCGGACCAGATCGCGATCGCCCCCGACCAGGCCGAGGGTGTCCCCGCCACGGTGAGCGTCACCGAGCCGCTGGGCGGCGACACGCTGGTCGACATCGACGTCGCCGGCACCCGTCTGCTCGTGAAGACCAAGCCCGACTTCGAGGGTGCCATGGGCAGCGCCTGCCGGATCGCCTTCGACGTGACCCGCTGGCACATCTTCGAGAAGCCCTCCGGCGTCGCCTGCTTCTGACGACGCCGAAACGGCCGGGCGACGAAGCCTCGATCATTCGGCCAGCTTGGCGGTGGCTTTGGCCAGCTGCGCACCCAAGGCCCTGTCCATCGTGCCGGCCAGCACGCGCTGGAGCAGCACGAAGACCCGCTCCATTCCCTGGGGGTAGACGGTGCGCGCGTCGCTCCTGACGGCGCCGACGATCTGCCTTGCCACCCTCTCCGGCGGGTCCAGACGCATGGCGAAGGCCTCCGCCAGCGCCGCGAAGGACTCCGCGGCCGCCGTGCGCGTGCCGCGCGGCGCTGCGTAGGTCACGCCGATGCCGGCCGGCGCCAGCTCGCGCCTGATGGCATCGGACCATCCGCGCAGCCCGAACTTGGTCGCCGAATAGGCGCTGAAGTAGGGAAAGGCGATGTCGCCGAACATCGAGCCGATATTGACGATGCGCGATGGCGCCGCCGCACGCAGCATCGGCAGCAGGCCGAGCGTCAGCTCCATGGGTGCTATGAGGTTGACCTCCATCATCCGGTGACGCTCGGCCGCCCCGTCGCTCGCGAGCGGCCCCGAGACCACCATCCCGGCATTGTTGACCAGAAGGTCCAGCCTGCCCGAGGCCCCGACCTCGGCTATCAGGCTCCGTCTCGCCGCCTCGTCCGTGATGTCGGCGGGCCGGACGGTCCCAAGCCCGGGCGAGGCGAGGAGCGCTCGCGTCTCCTCCAGCGCCTCGGCCCTTCGCCCGACGAGCAGCACACGAGCCCCGGCCGCCGACAGCTCGCGCGCCAAGGCGCGGCCGATCCCGGAGCCGGCGCCCGTGACCAGCGCCGCCTTGCCCTCAAGCCGCAAGGGGATGCTCCGCCGACTGCGCCAGCGAGCGAAAGACGTCGCCGTACAGCTGATAGAAGTCCCGGGCTGCCTGAACGACGATCTCGCGGCGTTCCGGCGTGTCGATCCGATCGAGCAGGGCCGCGAACTGCTCGATATGATCCTCGTCCAGCGTGCCGTGGGAGATGAGATAGCTGAAGCCACCCTTCGCCACCTGCGGCCGGATGGCTCTCATGATCGCCTCCGCCGCGGCGCGTGCCAGCGCCACGGACATCCCCTCCAGCACATGGACCATGCCGAGCAGGGCGTAGGGGCTGATCCGCTCGATGGCGAAGTTGGCGTAGGCGACCATCATGCGCACAGCGAACGGTGCGAGCGAGGCCGCCACCTGGGCACGGTCGCCGCCCAGCGCCTCGATGTCATCGAGGATCCATGCCTCGTGACCCTTCTCCTCCTCGATATAGTCCAGCAGGCCCTGGCGCAGCGCTTCGTCGTCGGCGCCGCAGCGTGAGAGCGCCAGCCCCATCAGGGGGCAGGTATGGCGCACATGGTGATAGGCGCTGGCAAGGAACCTCGAATAGAGAGGCAGCTCGACGCCCACCGATATCGCCCTGGCG
Source organism: uncultured Alphaproteobacteria bacterium (assembly GCA_963735065.1). Lineage (GTDB taxonomy): Bacteria > Pseudomonadota > Alphaproteobacteria > Geminicoccales > Geminicoccaceae > CAVTJL01. The sequence continues at coordinate 74,882 of CAVTJL010000007.1, forward strand.
ATGAGGGGAATGGCGCGGAAAGCCCGTTCCGATTCGGCGGTATCCGCGCGCAGCTGGTCATAGAACGACGCGGTCATGCGATTTCCTTGAGTTCTGGCGGCAACGAGGCGCCGGCGGAGGCTGCCGTCGGGGCCGATCAGCCCCAGCTCGGCCAGCCGGCGCTCGGACGCCAGGAGGGTGTCTCTCGGGCGGGCGTAGTCGGGGGCCTCGGCACAGAGCCCGGCGACCATGTCGTCGATCGCCCCCTGCCCGGCGGCGGCGAGCCGCTCGTCCGCCGGACAGAGAACCGCCCTGATGTGGGCGCCGGCACCGACGACGGCGCACCGTGCGATCCGCGAATCCCCGAGGATCATCGCCTCGATCCATTCGGGATGGATGTTGCGTCCCGTGGAGGTCACGATGACCTCGTCCAGGCGACCGGCAACGCTCAGGTTGCCGGCGGCATCGAGATGTCCGGCATCGCCTGTCCGGTGGACGCCCGGACAGGCATCGCCGCCCAGATAGCGCTCCATGACGGTGGGCCCGCCGACCACGATCTCGCCATCCTCGATCGTCACCCTTATCCCGGGCAGGGGCGGCCCGACCGTTCCCGGCACGCGCTTTCCGGGGCGATTGACCGCCACGACCGAGCAGCATTCGGAAAGGCCGTAGCCCTCGTGCACCGGCAGACCCAGGCGCCACGCCCGCTCGGCCAGCGCAGGCGCCACGGGCGCACCGCCCACCGCGACGAAGCGCAGGCTCGCCGGCGCCCGTCTGCCCGAGCCCTCCAGCCACCGCACCCAGCCACTCAGCATCTCGGGCACGAGGATCGTCACGGTGGGTGCTGCGGTCTCCGCCATCACGGGCAGCGCGCGAGGGATCCTCGCAGAGCACGATCGTGGCGCCGGCAAGAAGCGGCACGGCCATGCCGGCAACCTGCTCCAGGAGCAGGGCCAGGGGCAGGACCGACAGCATGCGGTCCTCGCGTGACGCTCCCACGGCCTCGACCATGCCCCGGATGCTGGCCATCACCTGGGCCTCGCCGAGCACGACGCCCTTGGGGTGGCCGGTCGTGCCCGAGGTGTAGGTGATGAGGCGCACCACGCCTGCCGCCTCCAGCGCGGCGGGCGCCCTCCTGTCGGGAACGACGGCGGGCCAGCCGGCCGCCCGGGCGGCCTCGAGCCTGTCCGGCGCCACCAGGACGGCCCCGGCACCCGAATCACGGATCGCATGGCCCAGCTGCGCCGGCGAGAAGAACTCGGGCAGCGTGACGATGGTCCGCCCGGCCCAGGCCAGCGCCAGATGCCAGACGATGCCGCGGCGGTCCTTCGGCGCCACGAGCGCCACCCGCTCGGGCAGAGAGAAGGCCCAGCCGGCCGTTCGGCTCACGGCGTCGAGAAGCTCGCCGTAGGAGATGCTGCCCCCGGCATCGCTGATGGCGATCCGCTGGGGCGCTGCGGCGGCATGCCGGGCGATCGCCGCGATCACCTCACGCATGATGGGCCGCCCCGGCACATGGGAGGACCAGGTGCTGGGCCGGGAAGAGCATGGCGTCGCCCACCGCCATCACGCGCGGATCGTTCTCGTAGAAGCTCCCCCAGGGCCGCGCATCCGCGATCCGCGTCGGGCTCGCCGATGCGAGCTCGATGAGCGGGATGCCGGATCGCGCGAGGAGGGTCCGCAGCCGGGCGGTGGCGGTAAAGAACGCCCAGCGGATGCCCTGCGCCCGGAGATGCTCGACGATGGCGAAGATCAGGTCCCGGACACCGCCCGGGTGGCCCGCAGCGAGGCTTCCGACCTCGGCCAGGCTCCTTCGCTCCGGACGGATGCCCGTTGCTTCCTCGATCAGGCTCTCGATCGGGCGGTCGAGGTAGCACACCGAGAAGAAGCCATCCTCGGCGAAGCGGATGGAGGCACCGCCATTCACCTGCCCCTCCTCGATGTCCGCCACCAGATAGCGCGGCAGAAGCTCAAGCCTGGCGCCGTGCTCACGCCGATAGGCTGCCCTGATCGTCGCCTCGACCGCGGCGCGCATCGGGTCCCACTCTCGAACCACCTGGAACATGTCGGCTCACCGCAGCACGTAGAGAATGTCCGAGCCGTCCTTCGCCTTGAACGCGACCTGGACCAGCGTGCCCGACGCATCGTACCAAAGGTCACGCTTAAGATCGCCGGAGAGCGTGTAGTGATGGGCTCTCACTTGTGTGCCGCGACTGGAAATCGTCTCATCACCCCGATCGGTGACATTTACGGACATCTTCGCTCCAGTGATGGTATTGAGAACGGTCGACTGCTTTACGATGTCCTCGTTCCACAGGCTCGCCGGAATGATTGTCTCCGGAGCCTGGCTGCGCTTCCCGTCGCCGTCCACCTCGAGCACGCCGCCCTTCGCCTGGACGCGGAGCGTATGGTTGGTGCCGTCGTCGTTCGTGTCCGAGCTGAGCGACACGAGGTGCCCCTGCCGCCAGACCTCGCTGCTCGCCTGCTCGAACCGGTAGACGGGCACCAGCAGGAACCTCACGACGATCTCGGTCCGGATGCTCACCGTCGTGGCCCCGTCGCGCAGCGTCCTGTCGATCTGCTCGTGGCCGATGACCCCGTTGTTCCTGGTGACCGTGAAGTCGAGATGCGCGTCCGGCGCCGGCCCCGCAGCCACCACGGCCATTGCCGCCGAGCCGCACGCCAGAAGCGGCAGGATGCCGGCGAGGAGAAGAAGCATCCGGGTCAGACGATGCCGCCCATCGACGATCGCACCGGAAGCGCCTGGCCTCGCGGCATCCTCGTCGTGCTCGATCCCCACCCCGACGACGCCGTCGTCACGGTTTCTTTCTGTCAGCATCGTTGATTCCCTGCGGCCCCGGGAACACCCGACCTCGTCTCGACGGGCCCGACGTCATCGTCGGCCAGAGGCAGGCGCACGGCAGCCATCATCCTTGCCATCTCGAGGTGGCGATCACAGCTCCGGCTCGACCGGGATCGCGGAGAACCGTTGGGTACGTCACGCACCTTGCGGCAGTGTTACAGCCTGCGAGGGCGACCGGCCGCGAGCCCCGGGGGCGGGTGCTCGCAAAGGTTCCGATCCGCGCGGTGGCCCCCTGATCGCTGCAGAGGAGACGGGCGAGTGGTCCTGTCGGGACGGGTGACGCACCATTCCCCCGGAGCATGGCCATCGGTGCTGGACGGGTCGGCGACCCGCTGCTAGCGTCCTTGCACGGGCTTGAGTGATTTCCGAAAATTGGAACGGTATAAGGGGATGACGATCGCGGATGCGGCGTCGACCGCAGGCATTGAGCTGCGTGGTGTGGTCAAGCGCTACGGCGGGCACCTGGCGCTTCGCGAGCTCGATCTGACGATCGAGGACGGCGAGTTCTTCTGCCTGCTCGGCCCGTCAGGATGCGGCAAGACGACGACGCTCAACCTGATCGGCGGCTTCGTGGCGCCGAGCGAGGGGACGATCTGGCTGCGCGGCAAGCGGATCGACGCCCTGCCCCCGCACAAGCGGCCCGTGAACACGGTCTTCCAGTCTTACGCGCTCTTCCCCCACATGAGCGTGCGGGACAATGTCGGCTTCGGGCTGCGGATGGACAAGGTGCCGAAGCCTGAGGCGCGCCGGCGCGTGGACGAGGCCCTGGCCCTGGTCGGGCTCGAGGACTACGGCGACCGCCTGCCGGCACAGCTGTCGGGCGGCCAGCGCCAGCGCGTCGCCGTGGCCCGTGCGCTGGTCAAGCGGCCGGCCGTGCTGCTCCTCGACGAGCCCTTGGGCGCCCTCGACCTCAAGCTGCGGCAACGCCTCCAGATCGAGCTGGCCCAGATCCACCGCGAGGTCGGCACGACCTTCGTCTACGTCACCCACGACCAGGAGGAGGCGATGTCGCTGGCCGACCGCATCGCCATCCTGAACGAGGGGCGCCTCGAGCAGCTGGGCACGCCCCTCGAGATCTACCGCCGGCCCGCCTCGCGCTTCGTCGCCGACTTCATCGGCCATGCGAACTTCCTCGACGTCACCGTTCATGGGGACGTCGCGGTGCTCCCCGACGGCACCCGGGTGCCTTGTGCCGGCGGTCGCCCCGACGGTGCCGCCACCTTGATGCTGCGCCCCGAGGCGCTTCGGCTGGCCGACCCGGCAGCGCCGCCGGCCGGCGCCCTGCTCGGGCGCGCGCTCGAATCCTCGTTCCTGGGCAACCATGTGCGGGTCACCGTCGCCTGCGACGGCTCGGACGCCCAGCTCGTGGTGGCGCTGCAGGGACAGGACGCGGCCTCGCTGCCGAGACCGGGTGCCGAGGCCGCCGTCTGCTGGGATCCCCAGGAAGGGATGCTGCTGGAGCCGGGAGGGGGAGAGGCACGGGCATGAGCGCGCAGGGATCGGACGGCCATAACGGGGCCCGACGCTCCCAGGCGATCTGGGAGGCCACGGCATCCTACATCGGCTTCCTGCCGGCCCTGATTCTCCTGGGTGGCTTCTTCGTCATCCCGCTCGGCATCATCTGCTGCTACAGCTTCTGGAAGGTGGTCGACTACGAGGTCGTCCATCAGTGGACGCTCGGCAACTACATCTACTTCTTCAGCTTCGCGACCTATGTGCGGACGATGTGGGTCACGCTGTGGGTCTCGGTCCTCGCCACCGCGATCACCATCGCTCTCGCCTTCCCGTTCGCCTACTGGCTCTCGCGCCACGTTCCCAAGCGCCTGCGGGTCCTTTTGCTCATCCTGGTCGTCGTCCCGTTCTGGACCAGCTATCTGCTGCGCGTCTATTCGTGGCTGACCATCCTGGGCGAGAAGGGCATTCTCAACAGCTTCCTCCTGTGGGCCGGCATCACGGACCATCCGATCCATCTCTTCGTCTACGATCGGCCGGCCGTGATCCTCGTTCTCGTCTACCTCTATTTCCCCTTCGCCGCGCTGACCCTCTACTCCTCGATCGAGCGCTTCGAATGGGAGCAGATCAGGGCGGCCATGGACCTGGGGGCACCGCCGCTCACCGCGATCCGCCTCATCCTCGTGCCGCAGGTGCGCCCCGGCATCGTCACCGCGGTGATCTTCGTCTTCATCCCGATCCTGGGCGAGTATCTGACGCCGCAGATCGTGGGCGGCACCGGCGGTGTCATGATCGGCAACCTGGTCGTCAACTTCTTCCAGGGTGCTGAGTACACCCGCGGCGCCGCGGTCTCGCTGCTCATCGCCGCCTTCATCGTCCTTCTGCTCATCATCTTCCGCCGCTCGCTGTCGGCACCGGAGGCATATGGCGCGTGACCTGGAGCTCGTCTCGCCGGGCGCCCACGCGACGCGCGTGGGGCTCAGCGTCTTTGGCGCGCTGATCTACGTCTTCCTGTTCGCGCCGATCGTTCTGCTCGTGCTGTTCAGCTTCAACGCGAACAGGTACGCGACGCTCCCCGTCACGGCCTGGACGCTGCAATGGTATCGTGACGCGATCGCCGACTACCAGATCCACGACGCGCTCCTCACCACCCTGCGCGTCGCCGCCGAGGTGACGGCGATCAGCACCCTCGTCGGGACGGCCACCGCCTTCCCGCTCGTGCGCTCGCGGCTGCCGTTCCGCAACGGCATCCGCATCGCCTTCGTGCTGCCGATCATGATCCCGGGGCTCTTGATCGGCGTCAGCCTGCTGGTCCTCTTCACGAGCTCGCTGCACCTGCAGCTCTCGCCCGAGACCGCCGTCATCGGCCAGAGCGTCTACACGACGCCCTTCGTGATCCTTCTCGTGTCGGCACGGCTCCAGACCCTGGACCGGGAGCTGGAGCGCGCCGCGAGCGATCTCGGGGCCAACGCCTTCGCGCGGCTCCAATTCATCATCCTGCCGTCTGCTGCTGCCGGCCATGATCGGCGGTGCCCTCGTGGCGTTCACGCTCTCGCTCGACGAGTTCATCATCACCTACTTCCTGATCGGCCGGCACGACACGCTGCCGATCTACATCTACACGCAGGTCAAGTTCGGCATCACGCCCGAGGTCAACGCCGTGGCGACGATGCTGCTTGCGGCCTCGCTCACCATTCTGGGCCTCGGCTTCGCGCTGCCGCAGATCGTCCGCGCGGTGCAACGCGTCGGCCGCGCCGCCCTGGCCGGAGAGTCCCGAGACCCGCGCGAGCATCCCTCTCGGGACAAGCCTCGTCTCCAGGGGTCTGTCGGGAGGGGATGATGGACGGGCGGGGCGTCGCATGTCGGGCGCTGCCGCTCATGGCGGACGCGGCCGGGATGCCTGGGCGCATCGCCGTGCTCCAGAAAGCCTGCCGGAGGCGACCGGCCTTGTCGCTGCCCGTCACCAGTGACGGACATCGACCTCAGGGCCGCAGCTCAGCAAGAGAAGGAGGATACCGATGAATAAGCACGAGCAGGGAATGTCCAGGAGAAGGCTGCTCCGGCGCGCAGGCGCGGGGGCGCTCGGCATGTATGCCGCGGGCGCCTACGGGCTTCCCGGGCGCTCGTCGGCCGCCGGCAACGTCACGCTGAACTGGCTCACCTGGTCCGATCACTACTTCCCGGATCAGCTGCAGGAGGTGCAAAAGGAGACGGGCATCGCCGCCAGGCCGCAGCTCTTCACCGACGACGCCGACGCCTACATCAAGGTGAAGCGCGGCGGCGGCGGCTGGGACATCGCCTCGGAGGACGCCCTCTGGGTCCCCAAGTTCTACAATGAGGGGCTGATCGAGGCGTTCGACATCAAGGCCATCCCGGTGTCCAAGGAGCTCTACCCGATCGCCCTCGAGATCCCGTTCTGGAAGGCGGGCTCGAACCAGATGGGCTATCCCTATGGCTGGTCGAGCGTCCAGGTCTATTACAATCCCAAATATGTGAAGCCGGCGCCCAATTCGTGGGAAGCGCTGCTCGACAAGAAATACGAGAAGAGGATCATGTTCCTCAACCAGCCCACCGACATGATGGCCCTGGGCGCCATCGCGACGGGGGCCAAGAAGCCTTACGACATGACGCCGGACGAGATCGCGGCGGCCAAGCAGTTCCTCATCAAGCTCAAGCCCAACTTCCTCCGGCTGGCATCGCAGGCGCCTGAGATCATCCGCTCCCTCACCGACGAGTCGGCCTGGATCGGCATCGGCAGCCTCGGCATGGATGCGCGCGTCAAGGACGCGGGCGGCCCGCTGATCGAGGTGGCCACCCCCAAGGAGGGCGTGTTCGGCTGGATGGACGCCGAGATGCTCTTGAAGGAGTTGGAGAACAAGGACGCCTTCCCGACCTTCCTCAACGCGATGGAGACCGCTCCCTGGATCGCCAAGAGCTTCCTCGCCAACGGCCGTCCGCTGTTCAGCGAGGGGGCCTACAAGCTCCTCGTGAAGCAGGGCTACCAGGAGCGTGCCGACCGCTATTTCTTCAATGAGCCCGAGCGGCCGCTGAAGATGGTGCTGAAGGGCCCGTCCTCCAACGCCCAGGCCTATATCGACGCCTTCAACGAGGTGTTCGGCGCCTGAGGACAGGTCCTCGACGGTAGCCGCGGGGAGGTCCAGCCCGAGCTGGGCCTCCCCCGGCCGCCCGTCACCTCACGTCCTGCACGGCCCGGCAATTTGCTTGGCCACGCCAAGGATCATCGAAGACCTCGTGAAGATCAAAACTTGTGGCTTCGGCTGCGGAATTGGCGTTGCGTGCCACAAGGTCGCTCTGGACATCAGGTCTACACGCAATAGGATGAGGGACTACTTGTAGACGTGGCGCCCGGTCCCGGAAGCTGGGAGCCTCAGGGTCTCGTCGAGTTGTCGTGCCTGCCATTGGACATGGACCATGCGTTCGCCTTGCCAGCCCGTCGCCGGTGACGGGCGCGGGCGTCGCCGTCGCTGCTCAGCGACAGAAGGAGGGTACCGATGGATCGGCTCGATCGGAGTTTGTCCAGGAGAAGGCTTCTCCAACGTAGCGCCGCCGGCGCGGCAGGCCTCTATGGGGCGAGCGCCGCGGGGCGGATGGGGCGCGCGGTAGCCGCCGGCAACGTCACGCTGAACTGGCTCACCTGGTCCGATCACTATTTCCCGGACCAGCTCCAGGAGGTGCAAAAGACGACCGGCGTCGCCGCCAGGCCGCAGCTCTTCAGCGACGACGCGGATGCCTACATCAAGGTCAAGCGCGGCGGCGGCGGCTGGGACATGTCCTCGGAGGACGCGCTCTGGGTGACGAAGTTCTACGACGAGGGGCTGATCGAGCCGTTCGACATCAAGTCCCTCTCGGTCGCCAAGCAGCTCTACCCGATGGCCCTCGACATCCCGTTCTGGAAGTCGGGATCGGATCAGATGGCCTATCCGTTCGGCTGGTCGAGCGTGCAGCTCTACTACAACCCCAAATATGTGAAGACCAAGCCCACCTCGTGGCAGGCGCTGCTCGACAAGAAGTACGCCAAGAAGATCGTCATCGAGAACCAGCCGACCGACATGGTGGCCATGGCGGGCATCGCGACGGGTGCGAAGAAGCCCTACGACATGACGCCCGACGAGATCGCCCAGGCCAAGGAGTTCCTCATCCGGCTCAAGCCCAACGTCCTGAAGACGGTCTCGCAGAACACCGAGACCATCACCGCGCTTACCGACAAGTCGGCCTGGATCGGGCTCGAGAATCTCGGCACCGATGCGCGGGTCAAGGATGCTGGCGGCCCGCTGGTCGAGGTGGCCACACCCGAGGAGGGCACGTTCGGCTGGATGGACGCCGAGATGCTCTTGAAGGAATCGGAGAACAAGGACGCCTTCCCGACCTTCATCAACGCGATGGAGGACGCCTCCTGGATCGCCAAGAACTTCATCACCTACGGGCGCCCCCTCTTCAACGAGGAGGCCTACAAGATCCTGGTCAAGCAGGGCCACCAGGAACGCGCCGACCGCTATTTCTACAATGACCCCGAGCGGGCGCTGAAGATGGTGCTCAAGGGCCCCTCCTCGAACGCCCAGGCCTATATCGACGCCTTCAACGAGGCCTTCGGGGCGTAGCTGCAGCTCGGGAGCCGGCCGAGGCCCTTGGCCCGCCGGCTTCAGCCCTGGCCGGTCGTCCTTGCCCCGATCGCCAGCCGGTCGAAGAGGGCGACCAGGGCGCCATAGTCTTCCGCCAGGGCCTGATCGAGCCCCGTCGCGGCCGCGCTGCGCAGGAAGGCGCCCACCTGCGCATCGACCTCGTCGGGGTCGGCGATATCGAGGCCCAGGGTGCCGAGGTCGGCCGCGATCAACTCGCCGGCATCCATGTAGCGCTCGTTCTGCGGAGCCGTCTCGCCCGCCTCCGGCTGGCGGACCATCAGGATGCGGCTGACCGACGGTCGGGGATCGTGGCCCACGAAGGTGGCCCCGGCCATCAGGCCGGCCAGCACGCTTCCCGGTGGCGTCGGGCGGAACAGGGTGAAGAACAGGGGCACGTCGCTGCCGTGCTCCCTTAACATGAGATAGAGGGATCGCCCGGACAGCAGCGCCGGCCCCTGCACACGCACCCGGGCGGTCGGCAGGCTCTCGGAATAGTCCGCAACCAGGCGCCCCCGCGTCAGCGGCGCGCTGACCCTGAGCGTGCCGCGGATGATCCGGCCCGCGAAATAGGGCGACCAGGCGTGCGAGTACGCCGCGAAAACGCCGCACAGATAACGGTCACCGCCGATATGCGGCTCGTCCTGCCGCGAGACGGCCCCGCCGGCGAACGTCTCCGCCCGGCGGAGCACGACCTCCTGCGGCAGCTGCCAGCGGGCACAGACCGCCTCGAGGAACATCTCAGCGCTGCAGTCGGCGAGCCACGTCTCGGAGCGGCCCAGGTCGAGAAGGGCCATCCAATCGGCGTAGAGCCCACGCTCGCGAGGCAAGGCACGACCCTGCAGCCATTTGTAGGCGCGCTCGACACCGAATGAGGTGTGCTCGTTCACCCGCCTGAACGCCGCCGCCAGCTCCTTGCACGTCGTGCAGCCGAGCGCCGCTGCGGTAAGGCAAAGCTTACGGTCGAACTCAAGGACCAAAGTCGGGCGCTCACGGGCCATCCGCTCGGGGTGTCGAGCTCGGCCGGTTTCCATCACAGTTTCCAGGTCGAGACAAACTATTCCAGACGGTTCCCACCGGACAGCGTAGGCGCGACGCCGGATGATCGGTATCGATCCCGCCCGTTGGGCATGAAAGCGGCGGTGCCGGGCCTTTCGACGACCGTCGCAGGACGAGCCGCTCGGGGCCGGGGCAGAGGGCGCGCCGGTCTCGGTCGGACCGAGACCGGCACAGATCGGAAGCGCCCCGCCGAGCAACAAGGAACGATCATGGACAGGATCAAGCTGACGCGGCGTGCGGCACTGGCTCTCGCACCCGGAGCGCTGCTCGCAGCAGGCGGTTCGGCCTGGGCCGGCAGCGGCAAGGGCGGCCAGCGTCGCGCGCTCAAGGACGCGCTGCAACAGGCCGTCGACGACCACCTGGAGGCGCGCCGGACGGCCGAGGGGATCACCTGCATCGCGGCCAATGTGAGCCTCGGCGACCACGGGCGCGACCTCAACATCTTCTCCGGCACCGTGAGCAAGGATTCGGCCAAGAAGGCGGGGCCGGGCACCCTCTTCGAGATCGGCAGCAACACCAAGTCCTTCACGTCGGCACTGCTGCTCCAGCTGGAGGCCCAGAGCCTCTGCAACATCGACCAGACGGTCGGCGACTGGCTGCCGCAATATCCTGCCTGGGCCAACGTCTCGATCCGCCGCCTGCTCGACATGACCAGCGGGCTCCCGACCTACAGCGAGGCACCGCTCTTCCAGGAGGCGGTGGCGAAGGATCCCTATCGACACTGGACGCCCGAGCAGCTCGTGGCGTTCGCCTATCCCGGTCAGGGCCACGACCTGCCGCCCAACAGCGGCTACTTCTATTCCAACACCAACTATATCCTGGCCGGGATGATCGCGGCCAAGGCGGGCGGCGCCACCTACGACTACCTGCTGCAGACCCAGCTCATCAGGCCCCTCAATCTCAACGACAGCTACTACTCGAGCTGGGCCGTGCCCAAGCCTGCCCTCAAGCGGCTCGCCAGCGGCTATTTCCTCGACACCGAGTGCGGTCTCTACGAGCCCGATTGCAAGACCCCGACGCTGGCACCGCTCTACGGCCAGGACGTGCGCACGTTCGATCTGAGCTGGACCGGTGCCGCCGGCGGCATCGTCGGCAATCCCCGGGATCTCACCAAGTGGGTCCGGGCCCTGTTCGGCGGCCGGGTGATGCCGCCCAAGCAGCTGGCCCGGATGATGGAGATGGTCTCGCTCAAGACCGGCAAGCCCATCGCCGACGTCTCGGCCGACGATCCGCAGGGCTTCGCCCTGGGCCTGGGCCGGCTGTACCAGGAATCGTTGGGGGCGTTCTGGTTCTACGAGGGCGAGACCCTGGGCTACCGCGTGATCTTCGGCTGGTTCGCCGACAAGGATCTCGTCATCTCCATCGCCACGAACAGCCATCCGCCGGGCACCGAGGACCATATCGGGGCGCTCGTCCAGAGCCTCTACGGCATCTGCACGGAGACCTGACCGCGGCTGCCCGGCCGCCGCGCCCGCCGGTGGGGGGCCGGCCTCGTGGCGCCACCATGAGGGGCCCCGTCCCTGACGCGTCCATCCACGCACGCGCGAAGAATGGCCGTCAGGGCGCGGGATCACACGGCTGGAAGAGCCCGTCGAGGAACGCCGCCGCCTGATCCGAGATGCCGACGATCTTGTTCGTCGCCTGACGATAGAGCTTGAAGTTGAGCTCGGTGCCCGGCTGGCCGTCGCCCCAGTCGCCGAGGGGCTTCAGCTCGCGCCGCCCCAGGGGCCGCTTCGCCAGCGCGGTGCGTTTGATGGAGATGCTCACGAGCGGCGTCTGCCGGGCGATGCCGGGCTTCCTCGGGATCGCCAGGGCGGAGGTGACGACGCCACGCGCGACGAGGCCCCGCCCACCCTCGTTCTCGCTCGCAAAGACGAAGATCGTGTCGCCCTGGGCAATGTGCCTGCCGCCATACATCGTCCTCTGCGCGACGAACGCAAAGGTCTCCGCCAGCGGATCGCGAACCTCGGCCTTGATCGCGAACGCCATGTCCCCCCTCCGGGCCAGGAGGTGTCGCACGCCCATCCCGGCAGCCTGCCGACCCTAGCGCATGCGTCCGGCCTCCTGCAAAGCCCGCGCCTCGTGCTGCGTGCCCCTTACGGTTGAGATTCTCTACGCTTTGGGCATCTGTTAATATCTTGCCCCTCGCGGTCGGCTCGCCCACCATAGCATGGCTTCAGGGAGCGACAGCGGCGAGCGGGCGCCACGGCGCCGACAGGCCGCGCCTCGGGACGGATCGGGCGACCATGGTCGGCACGCACATCAGCAGGCGCGCAGCGCTCGCCATCGCACCCGCTGCCATCCTCGCGTCAAGCCGCATGGCACTGGCGACTGGAGCCGTTCGAGCCCGCAACGACGAGCTCGCGCCGGCACTGCAGCGGGCTGTCACGGACCATCTCGCGAAGCGTCGGGCGGCCGAAGGCATCACCGGCATCGTCGCCCACATCAGCCTGGCGACGGGGGAGCCGGGCATCGACGTGGCCGCGGGCTCGGTCAGCCGGGAGACATCGGCACCGATGGGGCCGGACACGCTCTTCCAGATCGGCAGCAACACCAAGAGCTTCACGGCAGCGCTGCTGCTCAGGCTGGAGATGCGGGGCCTCTGCAGCATCGATCAGACGGTGGGTGACTGGCTGCCGCAATACCCGGCATGGGGCGATGTCAGCATCCGTCGGTTGCTCAACATGACGAGCGGCCTTCCGACGTACAGCGAGGCACCGCGCTTCATGGCGGCGCAGGTGGCGGATCTCCATCGCGAATGGACGCCCGAGGAGCTTATCGCGTTCGCCTATCCGGGGCCCGGCAACGAGCTGCCGCCGAACCATGGCTACTTCTACTCGAACACCAACTACATCCTGGCCGGCATGATCGCGGCCGCGGCCGGCCAGTCGACCTATGGCGACCTGCTGCGGCAGGAGCTCTTCCCCACGGCACGCCTGAGCGACTGCTTCTACGCGAGCGGCGCCATGCCCGAGCCGGTGCTCCGCCGCCTATGCAGCGGCTATTTCGAGAACCCCGACTGCGGGCTCTACGAGCCCAACTGCGAGGTCGCGGCCCTGGCCCCGCTCGTCGGCAAGGACATGCGCAAGGTCAATCTGAGCTGGGCCGGCGCGGCCGGCGGCATCGTCGCCACGCCGCGCGAGCTCGCCACCTGGGTGCGGGCGGTCTTCGGCGGCGCCGTGCTGCGGCAAAGGCAGCTGGCCGAGATGCTACAGCTGGTCTCGATGAAGACCGGATGGCCCATCGAGAGGACCACCGCGGAGGATCCATCGGGCTTCAGCCTCGGCTTCGTCCAGTCCTATCGCGAGCCTTTCGGGCGCTTCTGGTTCTATCAGGGCGAGACCCTGGGCTACCGCGCCGCCTTCGCCTGGTTCCCCGAGAAGGACCTTGTCATCACCCTGGCCACCAACAGCCAGCCGAGGGCGCTCGGAGGACCATATCGGGCTCCTCGTCCAGAGCCTCTACAGCATCTGTGTAGACGCCTGACCACGGCGCGCCCGCCGCTTCCCACGATGCGCCCTGGGCGGATGTCTCGCGGCAGGCTATGTCCGGCATAGGGCCCCGAGGCTTCTCGGGGCGCCAGCAGGCCGCGGAGGAACGTCATGACAAAGCTTCTCGGGCTGTCGGGCAGCCTGCGCCGTGGCTCGCTCAACGCGGCGCTGCTGCGTGCCGCGGCCGAGCTGATGCCGCAGGGCGCCACCCTGACGGTCGGCACCATCCACGGCATTCCGCTCTACGATGCCGACATCGAGGCTGCCGACGGCATTCCCGAGCCGGTGACGGCGCTGAAGGACGCGATCGCCGCCGCCGACGGTCTTCTCCTGGCGACGCCCGAATACAACAACTCGATCCCCGGCGTGCTGAAGAACGCCATCGACTGGCTGTCCCGCCCGCCGGCCGACATCAAGCGCGTCTTCGCCGGCAGGCCCGTGGCGCTGATCGGCGCCTCGCCCGGCGGCTTCGGCACCATCCTCAGCCAGAACGCCTGGCTGCCCGTGCTCCGCACGCTGGGGGCCGAGCTCTGGACCGAAGGGCGCCTTCTCGTCTCGCGCGCCCAGACGGTCTTCGCCGAGGACGGCACGCTGACGGATGCCAGGACGAAGGAGCAGCTCGCGGCCTTCGTCCAGGGCTTCGCTGCCTTCGCCGCCTCGTCCCGGCCGAGGCCCGCGCCATGAGCGACCAGCACGAGGCCTGGCCCGACCTGCCCTGGACCGCCTGGCAGGACACCGCCGCCACCCTCCAGCTCTGGACCCAGATCGTCGGCAAGATCCGCCTGGCCCAGACGCCATGGCTGAACCATTCCTGGCACGTGCCGCTCTATCTCACCGCGCGCGGCCTCACGACCGGGCCCATCCCGCATGGAGGCCGGTTCTTCGAGGTCGCGTTCGACTTCGTGGACCACGCGCTCGATATCACGGTCAGCGACGGCACCAGGAGGCAGCTTTCCCTCGAGCCGCGCACGGTTGCCGACTTCTACGCGGCCGTGATGGCAGCACTGGGCGAGCTCGGCCTGCCCGTCCGCATCGACGAGCGGCCCTGCGAGATCCCGAACGCCGTTCCCTTCAGCCAGGACCGGGCCCATGCCGCCTACGACGCGGCCTACGCCCGGCGCTTCTGGCGCGTGCTTCTCCAGATCCACCGGGTGTTCCAGCACTTCCGCACGGGCTTCGTCGGCAAGAGCAGCCCCGTCCACTTCTTCTGGGGCAGCTTCGATCTCGCGGTGACGCGCTTCTCCGGCCGCACGGCACCGCCCCATCCGGGTGGCGCTCCCGGTGTGGCCGATGCCGTGATGCGCGAGGCCTACTCCCACGAGGTCAGCAGCGCCGGCTTCTGGCCCGGCGGCGGCGGCATCGACCATGCCGCCTTTTATTCGTACGCCTACCCCACGCCCGAGGGCTTCGCCGCGTCGCCCGTGCGGCCGGAGGCCGCTTCCTTCAACGACACCCTGGGCGAGTTTCTTCTCCCCTACGACGCCGTCCGCAGCGCCCCCGATCCCGACGCAGCGCTTCTGTCGTTTCTCGAGAGCACCTACGAGGCGGCGGCCGTGACCGGCGGGTGGGATCGTGCCGCCCTCGAATGCGCGCCCGGGCGCGCCGGGGTTCCCCGACCCGTTCCCTGAGCCTCGACCACTACCCCGACCTCCGGGCCGGCGCCCCCCGATCCCGCGCCAGCCCGCTGCCCCGCGGCGAGCGCTCCGTGGCCACAGGAGCACATGATGGACGAATGCCCGGCCATTCTCGACCGCGTCCAGGAACAATAATCCAAGCTCCGCATTCGCCCTCTGATGCACAGCTCATCTTGAAAGGATGGCAATGCGATGAGGAGCTTAGCGATAGCCATGCTGCTCTCGAGCCTCGCGGCTCCGGCAGCGCTGGCCCAGCAATCCGGCCAGACCGGCGGGGTTGCGCAATCGATGCAGAGCGCCCCCGGCACCTATCAGGTGTTCTTCGCGTTCGGCAAGGCGACGCTCACCTCGAGCGCCCGTGACGTCGTCGCCGAGGCGGCGCAGGACTATCAGCGGACGGGGGCCGCCACGCTCACGGTCTCGGGGCATACCGACACGGTCGGCAGCGAGGCCGTCAACCAGCGGCTGTCCCTGCGTCGGGCCCAGGCGGTGCAAGAAGAGCTCGTCCGGCAGGGCGTGCCCGCATCGTCCATCACCACGGTGGCCGACGGCCAGAACGACCTCCTGGTGCCGACCGGCGACAATGTGCGGGAGGCCCGCAACCGGCGCGTCCAGATCGTCGTGCCGCAGCCGCCGCCCCCGGCCCCGGTGGCAGCAGCACCGGTCGTGACCCCGGAGCCGGCGCAGGAGCCGCCGCCGAAGGCGCCCAACCGCTTCGGCTTCAGCCTCAGCCCGGTCTACGGCCACAACTTCAGGGAGAGCGACAACCACACCTCGTCCGATTTCGCCGGCGTCCAGCTCACCTTCAATGCCCTGCCCGAGCTTTGGGGCGGCGTCTCGCTGAAGCAGGACGTCCTTTGGGCGTTCAACGCCCAGGACAACGGCGTGGCGGGACGGACGGTGGCGAGCCTCGACTTCCATCCCAATCTCGGCATCGTCAGCCCGACCTTCAGCATCAACGCCGGCGGCATCTATGGCCGGGGCGTGCAGGACGGGTTCATCGTGGGGCCGGAGATCTCGCTGGCGTTCAACCTGCCGGGCGGCTTCACGCTGCGCCCGACCGTCGCCTACGACTATCAGCTCCGCAACCGCGCCCTCGACCAGGGCATCCTGTGGGGCGGCCTGGATCTCGGCCTCCGCTTCTGAGGCCGTGAACCGGGCGCTGAAACCATAAAGGCGAGCGACTGGGGCCGCTGACCCTGCAGCGGCCGGGGTCACGACAGGGAGGACCCAGCTCAGCCTTTCACGGCACCGATCAAGAGGCCCTTGGTGATCAGACGCTCGAGCAGGATCGCCAGCATCGTGACGGGCAGGATCATCACGATGATCAGCACCGACATGTACCACCATTGCGGGCCGCGGGTGGCGTTCTGGGCGGCGATCAGGAGCGGCAGGGTCTGGGCGTTGGCGCTCGAGAGGAAGAGCGCCATCAGATACTCGTTCCAGGCCATGATGAGAACGAGGATGAAGGTGGCAGCCAGGCCCGGCGTCGAGAGCGGAAGGACGATCGACCAGAAGATGCGGTAGCGCGAGGCGCCGTCGATCATCGCCGATTCCTCGAGCTCGAGCGGGATGCTGTGAAAGAAGTCGCGCATCAGCCAGACGACGATCGGCGTGTTGACGGCCACATAGGTGATCACGAGCGCCGTGCGCGTGTCCAGAAGGCCCAGATGCTGGAAGAGCACATAGACCGGCACCACCACGGTCACCGGCGGCAGGATGCGCTGCGAGACCATCCAAAAGGCGATGTCGTCGTTGCCCAGCGACCGCTTGAAGCGCCGCCCGATGCTGAGCGCCAGGAACACGAAGAGGGCCACGGCGACCAGCACCGCGATGAGCCAGGGCACGCCAAGCCGCATCACGGCGAGAACGGCCAGCACGACGCAGAGCGCGAAGAGACCGATGGAGCCCAGCTTCGGGCGGTAGGTGAGCCGGACCAGCGCGTAGGCCGCCATGCTGCCGATCGCGAGCGCGATCACCGAGCTCACCAGCCCCACGATCACGGTGTTGATGTAGGGCCGGAGCGTGTCGGGCAGCATCTCGCCGAAGAGATAGCGCCAGGCGTGCAGCGAGGGCTCGAAGTCGACCCAGGGGATGTAGAAGGGTCCCGCATTGACGGTGATCGGCAGCTTCACCGAGGTGATCGCCAGCCAGTAGAGCGGGAAGAGGACGACGATCGCCCAAAAGCCCAGGATCACGTAGGAGACGACCATGCCGACCGGGCCGGGCTCGTCGGCGGCGCGCAGCCGCTTGGCGCGAGGCGGCATGGCCCTGGCGCCCGCCATCAGCCCGTCACCCGCCGGCGCGTCATGGCGGCAAAGGCCGTGCAGAAGAAGGCCACCACGAACAGAAGCATGTAGCCGATGGCGGCCGAGCCGCCGAGGTCCAGCGTGCGCCAGGCCATGTAGGCGTGCAGGGTCATCGATTCGGTGGCGATGCCGGGCCCGCCGTTCGTCATGACGTTGGGCAGATCGACGATCTTGAAGGCCTCGATGACGCGGATCAGGATCAGCGTGAAGCTGACGGGCAGGATCGCCGGCACGGTGATGTGGCGGAAGATCTGCCAGCGGTCGGCGCCGTCCACCATGGCCGCCTCCACCTCGTCCTTGGGCTGGCCCTCGAGGGCCGCCAGCAGCACGATGAACATGAAGGGGATCCACTGCCAGGCGTCGCCGATCATCACGGCGATGCGCGCACCCCAGGCGCTGGCGGACCAGGCGAAGTCGGTGAGGCCCACGCCGCTCCAGATCGGCGCCAGCGGCCCCTTGGTCGTGTCCGCCATCATGCGGAAGGTGTAGGCGACACCCACCGGCGTGATCATCATCGGGATGAAGAAGACGATGCGAAAGAAGCGCCGGCCCGGCAGCCGCTGGGCGCAGAGGAAGGCGAGGCCCAGCCCGATCACGTATTGGACGCTGATCCCGACGAAGACATAGACCAGCGTGACGCCGAGCGAGCCCAGCTGGCCATTGCCGCTCGAGGTCGAGGCGAACAGCAGGGCCAGCGCCACGACTGCCACCCCGATGACGACGCGGCCCACGAGGCCCAGCGCCGAGGCACCCTGGCGCGCCGCCCGGACGAGCCACCAGAGCAGCCCCAGGACGACGAGGCCGACGAACAGCCAGGCCAGCGGCGCCAGCGGCTCGAGCACGCCCAGGAAATGGAACTGCTGCGAGCCGACCAGCAGCTTCTTGTAGTTCAAGAGGCCGATAAAGCTGAAGCTGAAGCCGCCCTTGGCGAGGCGGAACCGCGACAGCGACAGATAAAGCGAGACGAGCAGCGGGAAGATCGACATCGCCAGCACGATGAGCACGGCCGGCATGATGAAGACCGAGGGCGCCAGCCGATCGGCCGTGCCCTGTCGTTGATGCCCCATCGACACCTCGGCCGCCGCTCGGGAAGGGGCTGGCCGGCCCGAGACGGAACCGGCCAGCGACGACTGATCCAAGCCTCAGCCCCTAGCGCTTGACGCCCAGCGAGGCGCGATAGGCAGCGAGCTGGTCCTCGCGGCCGAGCTCGTCGGTGATCTCCTCCCAGCCATTGTAGATCTGGCTGATCGTCTGATCCACGGTCAGCTCGCCGGCGAGCGCCCGGGCCACCGCCGTATCAAGCACGATCTGCTCGTAGCGCTGGTTCTGCGGCACGCGCAGGTCGAGGACCATGTTGGGGCTGTCGAGGCTGGCCTTGATGGCGCCCAGATAGTCCTTGGCCGCGGCCTCGCTCATGCCGGCCTTGATCCAGAGATCGAGGTTGCTGAACTGCGAGGTCCGGTAGGGATTGAACCCGGTCTTGCCCAGCGTCACGTCCACGTTCGCCTGGGCGGGCTCGCTCATGTAGGAAAGGAAGGCGTAGGCGGCTTCCCTGACCTTGGGATCGCTCGCGGCATTCACCGCACCCGACCAGCCGCCGAAGGCCGCGAAGGGCGCGTGGTTCACGCCGTCGACGGCGTAGGGGCAGGTCTTGTCGTCGCAGGCGACGAGCTTGCCCGTGGCGCGGTCGACCACCTTGGTGGTCCCGGGGATGACCACCGAGCCCACCTTGTCCTGGACCGTCGAGGTTGCAGGATCGATGGCGAGCGTGCCGATGTCGCCCCAGTCGAGCGTCAGCGCGCAGCGGCCGCTGGTGAAGAGGCCGCGGGTGTCGCCGACGTCGAGGTTGAGCTCGTCGGGCGGCCCGTACTTGGTGGTCTCGATGTAGATCTTGAGCGCCTCGCGGAAGCCCTCATTGTCGACCAGCGGCTTCATCGTCTCGGTGTCGAAGAAGATGCCCTGGCTCGTGCCCTGCGTCTGCAGGTAGTTGCCGGCGATCGAGAGGATGAACCAGTAGGCCTGGGCGTTGCGCTTCTTCGAGATGCACGAGCCGTAGTCGGGCTTGCCGTCGCCGTTCAGGTCCTTGCCGTTGAAGGCCTTGGCGATGGCCAGATAGTCGTCCCAGGTCTTGGGCGGCTTCATGCCGGCCTGCTCGAGCAGGTCCTTGCGATAGTACGCCATCTGGAAGTCGCCATCGAGCGGGATGGTGTAGACCTTCCCGTCATAGGTGGCGCTGAAATCACGGAAGAACGGCGCTATGTCGTTCCAGTCGAGCGCCTTGTCGTTCTTCACGAGGTCCGTGAGGTCCTCGAGATAGCCCGGCGTGATGAAGTCCACCATCCACTGCGGCGCGAACACGGCCGCGTCATAGCTGTTGGTGCCGGTCGCGAAGTCGGTGAGCAGCTTGTTGTAGAGATCGGAGAACGGCACGGTGATGACGTGGATCTTGGCTCCCGTCATCTTCTCGAAGTCCGGCGCCCGGCGCTGCAGCGGCTCGGCGATCTGCGGCCCGGTGAAGGTCACGATGTTGACGTCGACCCCGTCATACTTGCCGGCGGCGGCAGCCGGCTGGGCCCACGAGCCCATCAGCAATGCTGCCAGGCCCGCCACGGCGCCCACGGCCGCAGCACACCTCGTCCCTGTCGATTCCACCATTGCTCGCCTCCCCGGCGTGTCGTTCTCGGTGTGTCACGCTGCAGAGCCTGCTCGATCCCAGGCCTGCGCGCGCTCTTTGCCCTTATAGCCTTCAGAGCGATGCTACCCGCAAGGGAGGCGCACAACAACAGGGTTATCGATAACGGACCTGGAGAGGCGCGGGCCTCTGCCGCCGCAGGGACGGCCCGGCCACGCGACCCGCCGCGCGGCGCCGATCGGGCGCCTGCCCGGCTCAAAACCACCATCCTCGGCGGCGCGAGACCTTCCGGCACGGCACAAGCCCCGCAGAATCACATGCCATTCGGCACCAATTGGCGCTTGTCAGCGCCCACCCCCATCGGTTCAATGCCAACGACCCGAACGAGAAGGTCGCTCCGCGGCGCGCCCGGCCAGGCTTGGCGCGATAATGGGCGCACGCGCCCGCCAATGACGGACGAGGAAAGAAGCATGCGACGTCGCGATTTCGGTGCGCTCGCCGGCGGAACCGCCCTTTCCATGGCGCTCGGGCCACGGCTCGGTCGGGCGGCCACCTTCGATCTCAAGGCGACGAGTGGACAAAGCGTCTACTTCCGCGGCTGGCAGTACAAGACCGACATCGTCCAGGACAATGTCGATCGCTACAACAAGGCGATGGGCGGCAAGGTCGACTATGCGACCGTGACCGGCGACTATCCTGCCATCATGGAGCAGAACCTGATGGCGGGCAGCGAGCTCGACGTTCTCTACGCCAATCCCTCGCAGGCCTGCCGCTATTTCGACGGCGGCTGGATCATGCCGGCCGACGAGCTGCCGACCGCCGACGAGATCAAGGCCGACGTCTATCCAGGCCTTCTCGATTCCTGGACCTACAAGGGTCGGATGCTTGGCCTTTCCTACTTCGTGAGCACGCTGGGCTCGCTTCACGTCAATCTCAAGAAGTATGGCGAGGCCGGCTTCTCCGACAAGGACTTCCCGAAGACCTGGGACGAGCTCTACGAGCAGGTCTACACGCTGAAGGACAAGGGGGTGGCCCACCCCATCCTGCCGCACTGGCACAGCGAGTGGTTCGGCATCTCGTGGGGCTTCGTCTTCGAGGTCCTGAACCGCGGCGGCAGGATCGCCGATCCCGAGACCCACAAGCCGCTCCTCACGACCGACAAGGCCGATCCGGCCTACAAGACGCTCGCCGCCTGGAAGAAGCTCTGGCAGTCGAAGCTCGTGCCCGAGGAGATCTTCACCTACAACGAGAGCGCCTATATGGACGCCTACGCGTCCGGGCGCTTCGTCTTCAGCCCGCAGCAGCTCTACGATCTCGAGACCTTCAACCGCAAGGAGCGCTCGCAGATCGCCGGCTACGCCAGCCTGCTGCCCTATCAGGGCCAGAGCTGGGGCCTGCTCAACTCCGCCATGTACCTCATGACCAGCCGCAAGCGCGAGGACGCGGCGACCGAGGACGTCAAGCGCTTCGCCAGCTGGTACGGCTTCAAGGACCAGGAGGAGAAGATCTTCGTGGCGCAGCGCTGGATGGAGGAGTCGATGCTCTTCTCCGGCTACAAGTCGGTGATGCAGAGCGACGCCACCGCGGCCCGGATGAAGAAGGCGCTGGCGCGGCCGGAGGACGTGCAGGTCGTCCTCGACGTCTACGCCAACACGCCCTACCCGCGCGGCATCTGGAACGTGGTGTGGGCCGAGGAGTTCAACAGCTGGCTCAAGGAGACCCTGCCCAATTTCCTTCTTCAGGACGGCTCGATCGAGGAGGTCATCGACGGTGCGGTCGGCAAGATCAACGATCTGAACGACAAGTACGGCATTTGAGGCCTTCCCGACGCCGGTTAGGCCTTGCCAGCCACCGGCGCATCGGGACAATGTGCCTGGACCCGATCGAGAAGGTCGCTCTCGAGCGTGCCCGGCAAGGCCAGGCGCGGTACCGGGCCTGCGGGCCCGCTCACAAGGAACGAGGAGGGAAGCCATGAGGCGTCGTGAGTTCGGTGCGCTTGCGGGCGGAGCCGCCCTGGGCCTGGCGCTTCGGCCACGGGCCGGCCGGGCGGCCACCTTCGATCTCAAGGCCACCAGCGGCGAGACCGTCTACTTCCGCGGCTGGCAGTACAAGACCGACATCGTCCAGGACAATGTCAATCGCTACAACAAGGCGATGAATGGCAAGGTCGACTATGCGACGGTGACGGGCGACTATCCCTCGATCATGGAGCAGAACCTGATGTCCGGCGCCGAGCTGGACGTCCTCTACGCCAACCCGTCGCAGGCCTGCCGTTACTTCGACGGCACCTGGATCATGCCGGCCGAGGAGCTGCCGAACATCGACGAGGTCAAGGCCGACCTCTACCCCAACCTCGCCGAGGCCTGGTCCTACAAGGGCAAGCTGCTGGGGCTCTCCTACTTCGTCAGCACGCGCGGCGCCATGCACGTGAACCTGAAGAAGTACGGGGAGGTCGGCTTCTCGGACAAGGATTTCCCCAAGAACTGGGACGAGCTCTACGACCAGGTCTACGCGCTCAAGGACAAGGGTGTCGCCCAGCCCTATCTGCCGCACTGGTTCAGCGAGTGGTACGGCATCTCCTGGGCCTTCGTCTTCGAGATCCTCAACCGCGGCGGCAAGCTCGCCGATCCCGAGACGCACAAGCCCGTGCTCACCACCGACAAGGACGGCCCGGCCTACAAGACGCTCGCCGCCTGGAAGAAGCTCTGGCAGTCGAAGCTCGTGCCGGAAGAGGTCTTCACTTACAACGAGAGCGCCTTCATCGATGCCTACGCGTCCGGGCGCTTCGTCTTCAGCCCGCAGCAGCTCTACGATCTCGAGACCTTCAACCGCAAGGACCGCTCGCAGATCGCCGGCTACGCCAGCCTGCTGCCCTACCAGGGCCAGAGCTGGGGTCTGCTCAACTCGGCCATGTACCTCATGACCAGCCGCAAGCGCGAGGATGCCCTGACCGAGGACGTGAAGCGCTTCGCCAGCTGGTACGGGTTCAAGGACCAGGACGGCAAGATCTTCGTCGGCCAGCGCTGGATGGAGGAATCGATGCTCTTCTCCGGCTACAAGTCGGTGATGCAGAGCGACGCCACCGCGGCCCGGATGAAGAAGGCGCTGGCCCGGCCCGAGGACGTCCAGGTCGTGCTCGACGTCTACGCCAACACGCCCTACCCGAAGGGCATCTGGAACGTGGTGTGGGCCGAGGAGCTGAACTCCTGGCTCAAGGACACGCTGCCCAACTTCCTCCTCCAGGATGGCGCCATCGAGGACGTCATCAACGGCACGATCAGCAAGATCAACGACCTCAACGACAAGTACGGCATCTGAGGCCGGCTTGAGCTTGAAGCGGCGGACCGGGATGCGGCAGCGCACGGGCGAGATCTCGAACCTTCGATTCGCGCTCCTGCTGGCGCTGCCCGTCCTGGTCTTCCTCGTCCTCGTCGTGGCCTACCCGCTGGGCTACGCGCTGTGGATGAGCCTGCATCGGATCATCTTCTTCGGCGGCTACAAGGCGCGCTTCGTCGGCGGCGACAACTTCATCAAGGTGGCGACCGACTACAATTTCTGGTGGTCCACCTGGGTCACCTTCCGCTTCACCATCGAATCCGTCGTGCTCTCGATGCTGATCGGGCTGGGCCTCGCCCTCCTCCTCAACCGCCGCATGCCGATGGCGGGGCTCCTGCGCACGCTCGTCATCCTGCCCTGGTGCGTCTCGCTCTACGGCACCGGGATCATGTTCTCCTATCTCGTCAAGGGGCAGAGCGGCATCCTCACCAGCATCGCCTATCTCCTGGGCTACCCGCACGCGATCAACCTCATCACGGTCGAGCACGTGGTCGACGTGCTGGCGGTGGGCAACGCCTGGAACATGGCGCCGCTCGTGGCCTTCTTTCTCCTCGCCAACCTGAAGACGATCCCGAGCCGGCTCTATGACCTTGCCGCCATCGACCGCATGTCGACGCTCGAGACCTTCTGGCACGTGACGCTGCCGCCGCTGCGCTTCACGCTTTTCGTCTTCACCTGCATCACCACCGTGCTGTCGATGAAGCTTTTCGACTATGTCTTCATCCTGGCGGGCGGCGGGCCCGGCACCGCCTCGGCGACGCTCACCTACGAGATCTACAAGATCAGCTTCAAGAGCCTGGACCTCGGCCGGGGGGCCGCCATGTCCTTCTTCCTCCTGGCCTTCATCCTGGGCAGCACCTTCCTGCTCTACCTCGTCTGGGGCCGCCGCGAGGGGCAGGACCGATGAGGCGCAGCCCCTGGATCGTCCTGGCCTTCCTCGTCGCCATCGTCTGGACGCTCCTGCCGATCTACTGGTTCGCCCGCACGGCCTTCCTCACACCGGGCGAGATCGCACGCTTCCCGCCGCCGCTCTGGCCGCTGGCGCCGCAGCCGGGCGCCTTCCTCAACATCTTCGGCTTCGGCTACACGCTGGGCGACGGCACGCTGCTGCGCGCCTCGGGCCAGGCGAACCAGATCATCCGCGGGCTGATGAACAGCCTCATCGTCAGCGTGATCGTCACCGGCATCACCCTCGTCGTCGTGACGCCTTTGGCCTACGTCTTCGCCCGGCTCGACTTCCCGCACAAGAACAAGCTCATCTTCGCGGTCCTGCTGGCCGTGGCGCTGCCGCCGGTCTCGACGCTCATCCCGTTCTACGCGATGTACATCCGCATCGGCCTCGCCGGCACGCTCACCGGCCTCGTCATCGTGACGCTCACCGTGACGGTGCCCTTCGTCACCTGGATGCTGATCGGCTATTTCCGCAACCTGCCGCCCGTGGAGCGCCTCGCCCGCGTCGACGGCTTCTCGCGGCTCGAGACCTTCACGCGCATCATCCTGCCGCTCGCCAAGAGCGGCATCGCGGTGGCCGCGGTCATCGCCTTCCTCTTCGCCTGGAACGAGTACACCTACGCCCTGGTCCTCGTGAACGGGACGACCGCGAACACGCTGCCGACCGCGATCTCGGGCTTTCTTTTCCAGCATCCCGAGCCCTCGCAGCTTTCGGCGGCCCTGCTCTTGACGATCCTGCCGCCGGCGCTGGTCGCCTTCTTCCTGCAGCGACACATCGCCGAGCTCAACCTGGTCGACCCGATCCGTTGATGGCCTAGTCGATGAAGGAGCAAGGATGGCCGGCATCCGCCTCGAGGGCCTGAAGAAGACGTTCGGCGCATTCGCGGCCGTCGAGCGCCTCGATCTCGACATCCGCGATGGCGAGTTCCTGGTCCTGCTCGGGCCGTCCGGCTGCGGCAAGACGACGACGCTCAACATGATCGCCGGCCTCGAGACGCCCACGGCCGGCCGCATCCTCTTCGCCGGCCAGGACGTGACCGCCGACCCGCCCCACACGCGCAACATCGCGATGGTCTTCCAGTCGGCCCTTCTCTACCCGCACCTCACGGCACGGCAGAACATCGAGGCGAGCCTGCGCCATGCCGGCCTCGACGCCCAGCAGCGCCACCGGCGCATCGAGGAGGCGACCTCGATGCTCGACATCGGCGAGCTCCTCGACAAGCTGCCGAGCCAGATGTCGGGCGGCCAGCGCCAGCGCGTGGCGACCGCCAAGGCCATCGTGCGCCACCCCACGGCCTTCCTTCTCGACGAGCCCCTCTCGGCCCTCGACGCCGCCCTGCGCCAGACGCTGCGCGCCGAGCTCGTGAACCTGCAAAAGCGCCTCGGCACCACCACCATCTTCGTCACCCACGACCAGATCGAGGCGATGACGATGGGCGACCGCATCGTCGTCATGAACGGCGGGCGCATCGAGCAGGTGGGCACGCCGGCCGAGATCTACGCCCGCCCCGAGACGCTCTTCGTCGCGGGCTTCGTGGGCTCGCCGCCGATGAACCTGATCTCGGGCGAGATCGTCGGCGGCGACGGCGGCCCCCGCTTCGTCGCGGGCGAGCTGGCCCTGCCGGTCAGGGCGCGACCCGGCGCCGCTGTGCTGGGCGTGCGCCCGCAGCATCTGAGCGTGGCCACCGGCCCCACGCCCGGCGCCCTGCCGGTCACCGTCTACGCGCTCGAGCATCTGGGCCGCGAATCGGTGCTCATCCTCGACGCCCCCGACGGCCAGCGCCTGCGCGCCCTGGTCGAGCCCGAGCTCGAGGCCCGCGTCGGCGAGCGCCTCTTCGCCACCGTCGACCCCACCCGCCATCTTCTGTTCTCGCCCGAGCAGGGCCTGATCAGCTGAGCGCGCCATGGAGAGAAGGCAGCGCTAGCCATGGCCGTCACCAAGCAGGAGCTCGATCAGGCAGAGGCACGGACGGAGGCGCTGCGCCGAGCCGGGCACGCGGTGGCAGCCCGCTATGACCATCGCCTCTCGCGCATTGTCGTCGCGCTGAGCACCGGCGCCGAGCTCGCCTTCCCGACGGCCCTGGCCGAAGGGCTCGCCGGCGCCGCACCCGAGGATCTGGCCGAGATCGAGATCAGCCCCGCCGGCCTCGGCCTGCGCTGGCCCCGTCTCGACGCCGACCTCCATGTCCCGTCGCTCATCCAAGGCGTGGTCGGCTCCAGGGACTGACCGGAGAAAAAGCCATGGCCCAAGGGCCGCTTCGCATCGGCGTCGTCGGCGTCGGGTTCATCGGCGAGCTGCATGCGCGGATCGCCTCCGAGCTGCCCTGCACGCGCCTCGTGGCGGTGGCCGACCCCAGCGCCGGGCGCGGCGCGGCCGTGGCGGCGTCGCCTGGGCGTCGATTGGCATGCCTCGGCCGAGGAGCTGCTGGCCCGCCCCGACATCGACGCCGTGACGATCGCCTCGCCGGAGGGCGCGCACCTGACGCCGGCGCTCGTTGCCGCTGCCGCCGGCCGGCACATCCTCCTCGAGAAGCCGATGGCGGAGAACGGCGAGGCGGCGCGCGCGATCGGCCGTGCGGTCGAGGAGGCGGGCGTGCGCCTCCTCGTGGGCCACGTGCTCCATCACGATCCCCGCTACGTCCAGGTGAAGGCCGCGGCCGCCGCCGGCCGCCTTGGCCGGCCCATCACGCTGCGCGCCAAGCGCAACGGCCCCCGCGACCTCGCGCGCCGCATCGGCCGAGCCACCTCCGTTCTGCACTATCTGGGCATCCACGACATCGACATGGTGCAGGCCGTGGCCGGCGCCAGGATCGAGCGCGTCCAGGCCCGCGCCGTCCAGCAGCTGGGCAACGCAGGCGAGGACGCCGTCTACGCCATCGCCGAGCTCGAGGGCGGCGCCATCGCGAGCTTCGACTGGAACTGGGCCTGGCCCGACGGCATGCCCAACGGCTACCACGCCCATCTCGAGGTCGTGGGCACCGAGGCCGCCGCGCTGATCGAGGTGCGGGACCAGGCGCTCTGGATGGTCGACGACGCCGGGGTGACGATGCCCGACACCCATCTCTGGCCCGAGATCAACGGCCGCATCACCGGCATCCTCCGGGACGAGGTGCTGCATTTCGCCACCGCCCTCCTGGACGGCCAGCCCTTCGTCCAGGACTGGCGGGACGCGCTGGACGCCGTGCTGGTGCTGGACGCGATCCGCGCCTCACTGGAGAGCGGCACGGTCGAGCCCGTGCGCCGCTGACATCCGGCGGCACGGCCGCCACAGGAAACGAGTGGTCGCCGCAAAGGCCGCCGGTGGCGCTGTACCGCCGCAGATCGCCAGCGCATCGTCCGTCTCATGAGAGGCTCGGGCCCGGCACTTCTTCTTCCGGCAGCTCCCGCCGAGAGCCCGGCGGAGCAGCGGCGTGGGCTCTTGCTCGTCGTGCTGGCGACCGTCTTCTGGAGCCTCTCCGGGCTCGCCGTGCGGCTGATGGAGAGCGCGTCGGGCTGGCAGATCATCCTCTACCGCTCGATCGGCCTCACCCTGACGATGCTCGTCGTGCTGGCCGTGGCGCATCGCGGGCGGGTGCTGACGGCGGTGCGGGGCGCCGGCTGGACGGCGGTCCTGGCCGGCCTTTTCTCCTGCCTCTCCTCGGCCAGCTTCATCCTGGCGCTCGGACAGATCTCCGTCGCCAACGCGCTCTTCATCGCGGGCGTTGCCCCCTTCGCCGCAGCTCTCCTGGCGCGGCTGCTGCTGGGCGAGGAGATCGCGGGCGCCACCTGGGCCGGGATGAGCCTCGCCCTTGTGGGCGTGCTCGTGATGGTGGGCGGCGGTCTCGGCCTGGGTCGCGCCGGCGGCAATGCCCTGGCTCTCGTCTCCGCGCTGGCCATGGCGCTCTTCAGCGTGGCGCTGCGGCGCGGCCGACAGGCCGACATGCTGCCGGCCGTGCTGGTCTCGGGCGCCGTCTCGACCTTGCTGGCGCTCCTCGTCCTGGCCGTGGCCGGCCCCTTCACCGCCTCGCTCGCGGTGACCCGGCACGACCTCGGCCTCTGCCTCGGCATGGGCGCCGTCCAGCTTGGTCTGGGCTCGATCCTCTACACCTGGGGCGCCCGGCGCGTGCCGACCGCCCGGCTGCAGCTCGCCGCCATGGCCGAGCTGGCGATGGGCCCGCTCTGGGTGTGGCTGGCGGTCGACGAGGTGCCGACGGGCACCACGCTTGCCGGCGGTGCCCTGATCCTGCTCAGCATAGCGCTCCAGGCCGCGGCACGGCGCTGAGCGGCGGGAGGGCTTTCGACAGCGATCACCGCACGAGCTGCGTCATGGTCGTCGCGGGACAGGAAATCGTGGTGCTCAGGTCGAAGCTGGTCAGCGCCGGACGACCGCCAGCTCTCCCCTCAAGCGGCTACGCGCACATGCATCTCGACGCGCAGACCGGCGGCGGCCGCCATGTTGACGAGCGTATCCAGCCCGAACCGATCAATCTTGCCGCGCACAAGGTCCGATACCCGCGGCTGCGTCACCCCGAAAACCTTGGCCGCCTCCGACTGGCTCAGGCTCTCGCGGGCGATGTGGTCCTTCAGGGCCATCATCAGCATCGAGCGCAGCCTCATGTTCTCTGCCTGCGCAGGCGTGTCCTCGATGGCATCCCAAACATTGGCAAAGCGCACCGCAGTCATAGGCCCAGATCCTTCACCAAGTCTCGGTAACGTCTCATCGCCATCTCGAGGTCCACCTTACCGGTCTTTCGGGATTTTTTCTGAAAGCAGTGCAGCACGTAGATCGCATCGGCGAGCTTCGCCACGTAGATGACCCGGAAGGCGCCCGCCGCGTCTCGCCCGCCGCGTCTCGAATGCGGATTTCCGCCACCCCGGGACCGACCGTGGTCATTGGCTTCCAGTCGTCCGGCTCGCGCCCACGCTGCACTTGGTCAAGCTGATACCCAGCCTCACGACGCGGCGCGGCGCTGAGCCGCCGGCTGGCCTCTTGCCCTCGCGCCTTTGGGCGATCACCATCCGCCGCATGACTGACGCCGTGCACATGAACGAGCTGGGCCAGCCGATCGGGGCCCCGCTTCCAGGCTGGGTGGGACGGCCGCGTCCGCCGCGCGAGGCGATGCAGGGCCTTTGGTGCAGCGTCGAGCCGCTCGACGCCGAGGCGCACGCGGCCGACCTCTTCGCCGCCAAGTCGCTCGATCCCGAGGGGCGGAACTGGACCTATCTGGCTTACGGCCCCTTCCCCGACCTCGAAGCCTACCGCGCCTGGCTCGATCCGCTGGAGCACAGCGAGGATCCGCTGTTCCACACCGTGACGGAGCAGGAGACCGGCCACGCCATCGGGCTTGCGAGCTATCTGCGGATCGAGCCCGCGGTAGGCGTCATCGAGGTCGGGCACATCCACCTCAGCCCCCGCCTGCAGCGCCGGCCGGCCGCCACCGAGGCCATGTACCTGATGATGCGCCGCGTCTTCGACGAGCTGGGCTACCGCCGCTACGAGTGGAAGTGCGACGCCTTGAACGCCCCCTCGCGGGCGGCAGCACTGCGGCTGGGCTTCCGCTTCGAGGGCATCTTCCGGCAGGCGACCATCTACAAGGGCCGCAACCGCGACACCGCCTGGTACTCGGTGATCGACAGCGAGTGGCCGGCGCTCAAGGCCGTTCTCGAGAGCTGGATCGATCCCTCGAACTTCGATGCCGAGGGCAAGCAGCGGACCAGGCTCAGCGAGCGCACCGCAGCCCTCGCGACCGGGCGCCCCGAAGGGGCATGAGGCGCCAGAGGATCGTCGTCGCGGGCGCCGGCGTCGCCGGCAGCATCCTGGCCCGGGCTCTCCAGGGCCGCGACGATGTCGAGGTGATCTGCCTCGAGCGGGCGACGCCGGGCGACCATGGCGATGCCGGCACCGGGCTCAATCTCGGTCCCAACGCCGTCAAGGCGCTGCGCGCCCATCTTCCCGATCTTGCAGCGCTGCTGGAGGAAAGCAGCCTGCCCTGGCGGCGCTGGACCGTCGACCTCACCGACGGCCGTCGCCTGATGGACCTCGATCTCCTCGAGGTCGCGGACAATGTGGGCGTGCGCATCCGCTGGTCCGCCCTCTACGGCCTGCTGCGCGAGGCGCCGGGCCAGCGCATCAGCTACGGCAGCGAGCTCGTCGATCTTTCCGACGACGGTCGCACCGCGACGGTCCGCGACCGCAGGACGGACGAGGTCTCGCGGATCGCGGACATCGACCTCCTCGTGGCCTGCGACGGGCGCTACTCCCGCATCCGCGAGCGCCTGCTGGGCAGCGAGCCGCCACGCTTCCTGGGCGTCGCCCTCTACCGCCTCCTCTTCCCCGTGGGAGCGGACTGCCCGATCGACGACTATGGCCAGTGGTTCAACGGCCCCAACCGCCTCCTCGCCTTCCGCGTGCCGGGCGACCTCGTCTACTGCGCCGGCTCCTTCCCGATCCCGCGCGACGCCGAGGTGCCCGCGGCCATGAAGGCCGAGGAACCGCTCAGGCAGGCCTACACGCCGGCAACGGGACCGGCCTCGCCCGAGGCCGCCTTTCTCATCGACGCCATCGCCCGCAACGCCGAAGATCTCCACTGGGCACGGCTCCAGGAGGGCAGCGTCCGCTTCGCTGTCCCCGACCTGCCCGTTCTTCTCCTCGGCGATGCTGCGCACCCGATGGTCCCGACGCTGGGCCAGGGCGCCACCCAGTCGGTCGAGGACGCCTGCGTCGCGGCGCAGGTGATCACGCGCGCTCTTGCGGCAGGAAGCAGCCTCGAGCCGGTGCCCGGGCAGGTCGAGGCGCTGAGGCTCGAGCGCGTGCGTTTCGCCGCCGACTTCTCGCGCGAGGCCACCGACACGATGCTCGAAGGGGCCGACCCCGTCGCCGGCACGCTGAAAAAGCGCGGCACCGAGTTCCAGGCCAGGCTCGCGCGTCTCTACCGCGACGCGCCGCTGCCCGCCGAGGCGGCCGGCAGGCGCTAGCGGGGGATCGCCTCGCTGCCGTCGTAGGAGCGCCACTCGAGGATGCGGAGCAGGCCCTTGCCGGTGCTCCAGCCGAGGATGAGCAGGGCCGCTACCCCCACGGCACCGGCCAACCTCAGCACCATGCCGTTGCCGAGATAGGCGAGCACCGCCGCCAGCACGGCGATGCCGAGGTAGGACCAGGCGCCGCCGATGAGATTGTCGAAATGCGACCGCAGCACGGGCTCCTCCGTGTTGATGCGCATGAGGTAGGCCACCGCCATGGCGATCACGGCCGGCAGGCCCAGCAGCAGGATGCCCACGAGCGAGAGCAGGTAGAGACCGATGATGCGGCGGCGGCAGATGACGAAGTCCTGCCGCCCACGGCTGTGATAGGGCGTGGGCCCGTCGGCCGGCACCGACTGCATCGGCGTCGCATGGCTGGCGGTCGGGGCGTGAATGGGGCGCATACGTGACATCATCAAGGGCTCGACGGAGACCTTCCGGCGTTTTCAGGGTTTGGCCACGACAAGGGTCGCGTTGCAGGCGACCTTACCCTAGACGCCTGCGGCCGTCGCCCCTGGCGGCCGGCACCGGCAGAATGGTACGCCTGGGCGACCACATTGTGCCCGCCCCGCGGCGCAGGGCGCCTTGGGCCTAGGCGTGCAAGGGACAGGGTCGGATGCTAGCGTGGCTTGGCCGGGGAGGGCCAGCTCGGGCTCGAGTGAGGGATGTTTGAGGGTCTCCCAGCCAAGTCACCTGCGTGGACGGGCAAGCTGGCGCGCCGGTCCGCGACCGGCGGTCCTGGCTGCCCTGCTGCTGTCCGCCTGCACGCTCGCCGCCTGCGCGCTGGGCTCGGGCATGGCGCCGGGCGAGCCGCCCGTGCCGGCGGCCTTCCAGGCGACCAGCGAGAGCGCCAAGGCCGCCTGGCCGAAGGCCGGCTGGTGGCGGGCCTTCGGCTCGCCCGAGCTCGACCGCCTGATGGCCGAGGCCGAGGCCGCCAATCTCGACATCGCCGCCGCCGCGGCCCGGGTGGTGCAGGCCGACGCGCAGGCGCGGGTGGCGGGCGCGGGCCTCCTGCCCACGCTCGACCTCTCGGCCGGCGCCTCGCGCAGCCGTCAGGGCGCCAGCGGCCGCGGCTCCTCCTCCCATGGGCCCGACGTGAACGCGCTCAGGGTCAGCCTCGATGCCAGCTACGAGATCGACTTCTGGGGCAAGAACCGGGCGGCGCTCGAATCGGCGGAAGCGAGCGCCTTGGCCTCGCGCTTCGATCAGGAGACCGTGGCGCTGGGGGTGCTGGCCAGCACCGCCGACACCTATTTCCAGATCCTGACCCTGCAGGAGCGCCTCAGGATCGCCCGGGAGAACCTCGACATCGCGGTCCGCGTGCTGAAGGCGATCCAGGCCCGCATCTCGGTCGGCACCGCCACCGCGCTCGACCTCGCCCAGCAGGAAAGCGTGGTGGCGACCGAGCGCGTGGCGATCCCGCCGCTGCAGGAGCAGCTCGAGCAGACGAGGAACGCGCTGGCCATTCTCCTCGGGCGCCTGCCCGAGAAGCTCGCGGTCGAGGGCGGCAATCCCTCGGCCATCCATATCCCCGTCGTGGCGCCGGGCCTGCCCTCGGCGCTGCTCACCCGGCGTCCGGACGTGCGCCAGGCCGAGGCGCAGCTCCAGGCGGCCGACGCCGACGTGCGCGTCGCGCGCGCCGCCATGTTCCCCAGCATCACCCTCACCGCCCAGGGCGGGCTCGAGAGCAACGCGCTGAAAACGCTCTTCGATCCCGCCTCCCAGCTCTACAGCATCGCCGCCGGGCTCACCCAGCCGATCTTCGAGGGCTACAGCCTCGAGGGCCAGCTCGAGCAGCAGCGCGGCCGCTATGTCGAGCTGCTCCAGGACTACCGCAAGGCCGTGCTGTCGGCCTTCGAGGATGTCGAGAACGCGCTCGTCGCCGTGCGCCAGACCACACTCCAGGAGAAGCTGCAGGCAGATGCGGTGGCGATCGCGCGCCGGGCCTATACTATCTCCGAGGCTCAGCTCCGTGCCGGCACCGTCGATCTCCTGACGGTGCTCGACACCCAGCGGAGCCTGTTCCAGGCGAACGACGCCCTGGCGCAGGCCCGGCTCGCCCGGCTCCAGGCCTATGTGGCCCTGTTCCAGGCGCTGGGCGGCGGCTGGACGATGCCTGCCCCGGCGACCGGACAGAAGCGATGACCGAGCAGCCAGAGAGCCCAGCAAAGCAGCCCCAGCGGCGCCCGCGGCGTGCCCTACGCTGGCTCATGGCGGGGGCGCTTCTCATCGCCGTCGGCGGCGCGATCGCGGCGGTGGCCACGGCCCAGCAGGGCCGGCGGGACCGTGGCGCCGAGCAGGGCGGCGAGCGCACGCGCGTCCCGGTCCTCGCGGCCGAGGCGAGGACGGAGGACGTGCCGGTCTATCTGCACGGCGTCGGCAGCGCCCAGGCCTTCAAGACGGTGACGGTCAGGAGCCAGGTCGACGGCAAGCTCGCCAGCGTCGCGTTCGAGGAGGGCCAGGAGGTCAAGAAGGGCGACGTGCTGGCGCGCATCGACCCTGTGACCTACCAGGCCGAGCTCGACCAGGCCAAGGCCAAGCTCACCCAGGACCAGGCGCTGCTCGCCAACGCCAAGGTCGACCTCGAGCGCTACACGCGCCTCGCCAAGACCGACTATGCCTCCAAGCAGCAGGCCGACACGCAGGCCGCCACCGTGGCCCAGCTCGAGGCGCAGATCGCCTGGGACAAGGCGGCGGTCGAGAACGCCCAGGCCTATGTCGACTATTGCACGATCACCTCGCCGATCGACGGGCGCACCGGCTTTCGCCAGGTCGACGCCGGCAACATCATCCACGCGAGCGACGCCACGGGCATCGTCGTCATCACCCAGCTGCGCCCCATCTCGGTCGTCTTCACCCTGCCCGAGACGGATCTGGGCCAGGTCACCGCGGGCATGGCCAAGGGGCCGCTCACGGCCCAGGCGCTGCTGGGCGCCAGCACGGTGCCGGTCGAGGAGGGCAAGCTCGCGGTGATCGACAACCAGGTCGACGACACGACCGGCACGATCCGCCTCAAGGCGACCTTCCCGAACAAGAGCCTGCAGCTCTGGCCGGGCCAGTTCGTGAACGTCAAGCTCCTGGTCGAGACGCGCCACGACGCGCTCGTCGTGCCGTCGGCGGCGGTCCAGCAGGGGCCCGACGGGACCTACGTGTTCCTCGTCGAGGACGGCAAGGTGCGCATGCAGGCGGTCGAGGTCGCCCAGGAGGATGCGGACAGCGCGGTGATCGGCAAGGGCCTGACGCCGGGCCAGATCGTCGTGACCTCGGGCTTCGGCCGGCTCAAGGACGACACCCTGGTGCGGGTCGACAAGGCCCCGCCTGCCAAGACGACCCCCGACGGAGGCTCATGAGCGTCTCCGCCCCCTTCATCCGGCGCCCGGTCGCGACCGGGCTCCTCGCCGTGGCGGTGCTGCTGGGCGGCGTCCTGGGCTATCGCGGCCTCTCGGTGTCGTCGCTGCCGCAGGTCGACTTCCCGACGATCCAGGTGACGACCCAGCTGCCCGGCGCCGATCCCGACACCATGGTGGCGCTGGTCACCGCCCCGCTCGAGCGCCAGCTGGGCCAGATCCCCTCGCTCAATTCGATGATCTCGACCAGCTCCATGGGGCGGAGCCAGGTGACGCTGCAGTTCGCGCTCGGCCGCGACATCGACGGGGCGGCGCAGGACGTGCAGGCGGCGATCAACGCGGCCGGCGGGTCGCTGCCGAAGAACCTCCCCTACCCGCCCACCTACTCCAAGGTGAACCCGGCCGACACGCCGATCATCACGCTGGCGCTCACCTCGACCACCACGCCGGTCGACAAGCTCAGCGACCTCGCCGACACCTACCTCGCCCAGCGCCTGGCCGAGGTCTCGGGCGTGGGCCATGTCGAGGTGGCGGGCGGCGTCAGGCCCGCCGTGCGCATCCAGGCCGACCTGCCACGGCTCGCGAGCTACGGGCTGGGCCTCGAGGATCTGCGCACCGCCATCGCCGCCGCCAACGTCGCCACGCCCAAGGGCTCGTTCAACGGGCCGCAGAAGACCTACGCCATCTCCGCCAACGACCAGATCCACTCGGCCGCGGGCTATGGCGGCATCGTCGTCGCCTACAGGAACGGCGCGCCCGTCCAGCTCGAGGACGTGGCGCATATCGTGGACGGGCTCGAGAACAGCAGGGTCGCCGCCTGGTATCAGGGCAAGCCCGCCGTCGTCATCGACGTGCAGCGCCAGCCCGGCGCCAACATCATCGAGACGGTCGAGGGCATCCGCTCCATCCTGCCCAAGCTGCAGCGCGGCATCCCCGAGGGTGTGACGCTCTCCGTCGTGAGCGACCGCACCGGCACGATCCGCGCCTCGGTGCAGGACGTCCAGCTCACCCTCGTGCTGAGCGTGGCGCTGGTCGTGCTCGTGGTTCTTTTGTTCCTGCGCTCCGCCCGGGCCACCTTCATCGCCGGCGTGGCCCTGCCCCTCTCGCTGATCGCCGCCTTCGGCGTGATGTGGATCGCGGGCTTCAGCCTCGACAACCTCTCCTTGATGGCGCTCGCCATCGGCACCGGCTTCGTGATCGACGACGCCATCGTGATGATCGAGAACATCACGCGCCACATCGAGGCGGGCGACACGCCCTTGGCCGCCGCCTTCAAGGGTGCGCGCGAGATCGGCTTCACCGTCGTCTCGCTCACCGTCTCGCTCGTGGCCGTCTTCATCCCGCTGCTCTTCATGACCGGCATCGTCGGCCGCCTCTTCCGCGAGTTCGCGCTGACCCTCACGATCGCGGTCGTCACCTCGGCCGTCGTCTCGCTGACGCTGACGCCCATGATGTGCGGCCGGCTCCTGCGGGCCCGCGAGGATGCCCCACCCGGCCTCCTCGTGCGCGCCACGGATCGCGTTCTGGACGGGCTCTTGGACCTCTACCGGCGCAGCCTCGGCTGGGTGCTCGAGCGCTGGACCATGACGCTGCTCGTCGCATTGGCCACCCTCGTCGCCACGCTGGCCCTCTACATCGTCGTGCCGAAGGGCTTCCTGCCGCTGCAGGACACTGGGCTGATCGAGGCCACCACCGAGGCCGGCCAGCAGGTCTCGTTCACCGAGATGCAGGCGCTGCAAAAGCAGGTGGCCGCCATCGTCCAGCGCGATCCCGAGGTCCAGGGCGTCGTCTCGCTGGTGGGCGTGGGCCAGGAGAACGTCACCCCCAACGCCGGCCACCTGGCGATCATCCTGCGGCCGCGGGACGAGCGCACCGAGGACGCCGCCACGATCATCGAGCGGCTGAAGCGGCAGGTGGCGCCGCTCCCCGGGGTCAGCGTCTTCTTCACCCAGGTGCAGGACATCCAGATCGGCACGCGGGCGAGCCGAACCCAGTATCAGTACACGCTGGTCGACACGGACGCGGCCGAGCTGGCCTTGTGGTCGGGACGCCTGCTCGGCCACCTGCAGCAGTCGCCGGTGCTCCGCGACGTGGCCTCCGACCTGCAGGACCAGGGGCTCCAGGCGCTGGTGCATGTCGACCGCACCGCCGCGGGCCGGCTCGGCGTCACCATGCAGGCGATCAACGACACGCTCTACGACGCCTTCGGCCAGCGCCAGGTCTCGACCATCTACGAGCAGGCGAACCAGTACCGCGTGATCCTCGAGGCCGACCCGCGCTTCCAGGCCGATCCGGGCATGCTGGCGCGGCTCTACGTGCCGGGCAGCGACGGGGCGCAGGTGCCGCTGGGCGCGGTTGCCGCCATCAGCCGCGCCACCGCGCCGCTCGCCGTCAGCCACGCCGAGCAGTTTCCGGCGGTGACGATCAGCTTCGACGTGGCACCCGGCAGCTCGCTTGGCGCCGCGGTGGCCGCCGTGGCGGACGCCGAGCAGGCGATCGGCATGCCCGCCACGGTGGTCGGCAGCTACTCGGGCGACGCCGCCGAGTTCGCGACCTCGCTCGCCAGCACGCCCTGGCTGATCCTGGCGGCGGTGGTGGCGATCTACATCGTGCTGGGCGTGCTCTACGAGAGCCTGATCCACCCGCTCACCATCCTCTCGACCCTGCCCTCGGCCGGCGTGGGCGCGCTCTTGGCGCTCATGCTCTTCGGCATGGACCTGTCGCTGGTGAGCCTGATCGGCATCATCCTGCTGATGGGCATCGTGAAGAAGAACGCGATCATCATGATCGACTTCGCGATCGAGGCCGAGCGGGGCGGGCTCAGCCCCCGGGAGGCCATCTGGCGGGCCTGCCTGCTGCGCTTCCGGCCCATCACGATGACGACGATGGCGGCCCTTCTGGGGGCCCTGCCGCTCGCCTTCGCCCATGGCATGGGTGCGGAGCTCCGGCAGCCGCTCGGCATCACCATCGTGGGCGGCCTCCTGCTGAGCCAGGTTCTCACCCTCTACACGACCCCGGTCATCTATCTGGCGATGGAGAGCCTGAAGCGCCTGCTGAAGCGTCAGGGTCGCCAGGAGGTGCTGGAGGTCCGGCCGCCGCGGCTCCGGGCCCTGGTCGAGGGGCCGGCCGAGTAGCGGCCCATGAACATCTGCGAGCCCTTCATCCGCCGGCCGATCGCGACCTCGCTCCTCGCGGTGGCCCTCTTCCTGGTGGGTGCGGTGGCCTACGTCTTCCTGCCGGTGGCACGCCTGCCCAACGTCGAGTTCCCGACGATCCACGTCAGGGCGAGCCAGCCCGGTGCGGATCCCGAGACGATGGCGGCGACGGTGGCCGCGCCGCTGGAGC
This sequence comes from uncultured Alphaproteobacteria bacterium, assembly GCA_963735065.1. GTDB lineage: Bacteria > Pseudomonadota > Alphaproteobacteria > Geminicoccales > Geminicoccaceae > CAVTJL01. The sequence continues at coordinate 112,916 of CAVTJL010000007.1, forward strand.
GGCGGCTGGGCGAGATCGCCGGCATCACCGAGATGACCTCCTACAGCTCGCTCGGCACCACGAGCATCACCGTGCAGTTCGAGCTCGGCCGCAGCATCGATGCCGCGGCGCGCGACGTGCAGGCGGCGATCAACGCGGCGATGACCGACCTGCCGGGCGACCTGCCCAGCCGGCCCGCCTTCTGGAAGTCCAATCCCGCCGCGTCGCCCGTGATGATCCTGGCCCTCACCTCCGACACGATGACGCCGGGCGCCCTCTACGACGCCGCCGACACCGTGGTGGACCAGCGCCTGTCCCAGGTGCCGGGCGTGGCCGAGGTGCGCATCAGCGGGGCCGAGCAGCCGGCCGTCCGCGTGCGCGTCCGGCCCGACGCGCTGGCCAGCCTCGGCATCGGGCTCGACCAGGTCCGCACCGCCATCACCGACGCGACGCGGGTCGATCCGCTGGGCGCCATCGAGGGGCCGACCCAGGCCGCCGCCATCGCCACCAACGGCCAGCTCACGCAGCCGAAGGACTATGAGCCCATCGTCGTCAAGACGGGCTCGGGCACCATCGTCCGGCTGGGCCAGATCGCCTCCATCGAGGAGGGCGTGCGCAACCGCTTCAACGCCGGCTGGCTCAACGACCGCCCGGCCATCCTCCTGATCATCCAGAAGGAGGCGGATGCCAACGCGATCGCGGTCGCCGATCGCATCAAGGCGCTCCTGCCCCAGCTCGGCCGCTGGATCCCGGCCGGCGTCGAGGTGCATATCCTCTCCGACCGGACGATCTCGATCAGGGCCAGCGTCCACGAGCTGCAGCTCACCCTCGCGGCCTCGATCGGGCTCGTCATGCTGGTCGTGCTGCTCTTCCTCCGGCGCGTCGTCCCGACGCTCGCCGCCGGCATCACGGTGCCGCTGTCGCTCGCCGGCACGGTGGCGGTCATGTGGCTCGCGGGCTTCAGCCTCGACAATCTCTCCTTGATGGCGCTCACCGTGTCGGTGGGCTTCGTCGTCGACGACGCGATCGTCATGATCGAGAACGTGCACCGCAACCTCGAGGCGGGCCTCAAGCCCTTCGCCGCCACGCTCGAGGGTGCAAGGCAGATCGGCTTCACGGTCGTCTCGATCACGCTCTCGCTCGTCGCCGCCTTCATCCCGATCCTGCTGATGGGCGGCATCCTGGGCCGGCTGCTGCGCGAGTTCTCGCTCACCCTGGCCTTCGCCGTCCTCATCTCGGCCGTGATCTCGCTCTCGGTCACGCCGATGATCTGCGCGCACTGGATCAAGCGGTCGCCGCGCCCGCGCGAGACGCGGCTCGACCGCTGGATCGAGCCGCCGCTCGAGGCCATGACCGCCGGCTACACGCGCAGCCTCGACTGGGCGCTCCGCCACTGGCCGGCGATGCTGGCCGTGACGGGGCTCGCCCTCGTGCTCACCGTCTGGCTCTTCAAGACGGCGCCCACGGGCTTCTTTCCCCAGGGCGACAACGGCCTCATCGCCACCGCGACCGTGACGCCGCCCGGCACCTCCTTCCCCGTCACCGAGGCGCTCCAGCGTCGTGTCGCCCGCATCATCCTCGAGGACCCGGCGGTGGAGGCGCTGGGCTCCTTCGTCGGCACCTCCGGCGCCTATTCGGGCGGCAATGCCGGCCGCATCTACATCACCCTCAAGCCCCTGGCCGAGCGCGTCGGCGTGCGCGAGGTCATCGACCGCCTGCGGCCGAAGCTCGAGGGGATAGTCGGCATCAAGACCTACATGTTCCCGATGCGCGACCTGCCGGTCGGCGGCCGGTACAGCAGGGCCAGCTACCAGTTCACCCTGTGGAGCCCCGACCTCGAGATCCTCCAGCACTGGGTGCCGATCGTCCTCGACCGCTTCCGCGACCTGCCGGGCTTTCTCGACGTCTCGACCGACCGCGAGCAGGGCGGGCCCGAGGTGCACCTCGTGATCGACCGGGTGGCGGCGGCACGCCTCGGCGTCAGCGTGCAGGCGATCGATGCGGCCCTCAACAACGCCCTGGCACAGCGCCAGATCGCCACGATCTATGGCGACCGCAACCAGTACCGCGTCATCCTCGAGGTCGACCCAAGCAGGCAGGAAGGCCCCTCAAGCCTCGCCCACATCTTCGTGCCCGGCCGCGACGGCAAGCAGGTGCCGATCTTGAGCCTCGTCAAGCTCGAGCGCTCGACGGCACCGCTCGTCGTCAACCACCAGGGCCAGTTCCCCTCCGTCACCATCACCTACAATCTGGCCGACGGCGTGTCGCTCGGCACCTCGCTCGACCGCATCCGGGAGGTGATGGAGAGCCTGCATCCGCCGGACGACCTGCACGCCGAGCCCGCGGGCGACGCAAGGCAGCTCGTCAAGAACCAGCGCAGCCAGCCGCTCCTGCTGCTGGCAGCCGTCATCGCCGTCTACATCGTGCTGGGCATCCTCTACGAGAGCCTGGTCCACCCCATCACCATCCTCTCGACCCTGCCCTCGGCAGGGCTCGGTGCCCTCCTGGCCCTCCGCCTCACCGGCAACAGCCTCACGATCATCGCGCTGATCGGCCTCGTCCTGCTGATCGGCATCGTGAAGAAGAACGGCATCATGCTCGTCGACTTCGCGCTCGCGGCCGAGCGCGAGCGGGGCCTCGGGCCGGCGGAGGCGATCCGTGCCGCCGCCATCGAGCGCTTCCGGCCGATCACGATGACGACGCTGGCGGCGATCATGGGCGCCATCCCGCTCGTCGTCACCTCGGGCCCCGGCTCCGAGCTGCGCCAGCCGCTGGGCATCACCATCATCGGCGGCCTCATCGTCTCGCAGCTGCTGACGGTCTACACGACACCTGTCATCTATCTCGTCCTCGACCGCCTCAGGCGCCGCGCCGGCCGGCCCATCGGTGGCATGAGGCTTGCAGCGGCGCAGGCGCGTCCGGAAGGTGGAGGATCGGTGTGAGCGGTGAGCTGAAAGAGACGGCGGCGAGCCGGGTCGAGGCGTGCCTCGCCCGCATCGGGGCGCTCGACGAGCGGCACCATGCCTTCATCACCGTGATGGCCGACGAGGCACGGGCGACGGCAGCAGCGCTCGACAGGGCCGCCGCCTCGGGCGCCGCTCTCGGCCCGCTCCACGGCCTGCCCATCGCCATCAAGGACGCGATCGACGTCGCCGGCGTGCGCTGCACCGGCGGCTCGCCCCTCTTCCAGGACCGCATCGCCAGGCACGACGCCTTCGTCGTCCGCCGCCTGCGCGAGGCCGGTGCCGTCATCATCGGCAAGGCCAACCTGCACGAGCTCTGCTTCGGCGGGACCAGCCAGAACGTCTGGTTCGGCCTGTGCGGCAATGCCTGGGACGCCGGCCGCGTGCCCGGCGGCTCGAGCGGCGGCTCGGCGGTGGCGGTGGCGCTCGGCATGGCCGAGGCGGCGCTCGGCACGGACACGGGCGCCTCGGTGCGCCTCCCCGCCTCCCTCAACGGCATCACCGGCCTGCGCACCACCCACGGCGCCGTCTCCAACGGCGACACGCTGGCCGTGAGCCCCGAGCTCGACACCACCGGCCCCATGGCCCGCTCGGTCGAGACGGTCGCAAAGATCTTCTCGGTCATCTCGGCCTTCGACCCCGACGATCCCACCGCCTCGCCCGACCCGCGCCCCGACGTCCTGTCGGCGCTCGAGGCGGGCGTCGCCGGGCTGCGCATCCTCGTGCCGAGCAATGCCGTCTTCATCGACGCCGAGCCCGGCATCCCCGAGGCGGTCGAGGCGGTGGCGCTCGAGCTCGAGGCACGAGGTGCGAAGCTGATCCGGGCCCCCCTCCCCGATGCCGAGCTGGTCATCGAGATGGCCATGCGCGTCGCCCAGACGGATGCCGCCGCCCGCTACGAGGCAAGGCTCGCCGAGCATCCCGAGCTTTTCTCAGAGCCCGTGCGCAAGCGCATGGCGCCGGGGCTCGAGCTGCGCGCGACCGAGTATGTGCGCATGCGCGAGTGGCTCGCCCGCTGGCGCCAGCGCACCGCCCGCCTCCTCGCCGAGGAGGCCGACCTCGTCCTCACCCCCACGACCCCCTGCACGGCCCCCTTGAAGAGCGACGAGGATCTCGTCGCCATCACCGCCCGCCTCAGCCGCTATCTGTGGCTGTGGCCCGCATCCCGCATGCCGGCGATCTCGCTGCCCTGCGGCCAGGACGCCTCGGGCCTGCCGATCGGCGCCCAGCTCGCCGCCGCCCGCTGGCGCGAGGATCTGCTGTTCCGCGCCGGCCACGCCTGGCAGCGCGCCACCGACTGGCATCTGCGCGCACCGCCGCCCGCCTGAGGCGCTGCACGCCCCCGCTGCCTCCTCGCCCCTGGATCGGCTATCATCGAGAGGAGAGCGATCGAAGATCGCCAAGGGGAGGCAACGCAAGGTGACGAAAGAGATCAACGTCGCGATGATCGGCGGCGGCTTCATGGCCAAGGCGCACGCCATGGCCTACGCGACCATGCCCATGTGCTTCTGGCCGGCACCCGCCATCCCGGTGCGCAAGGTCATCGTCGACCTCACCGACGCCGCTGCCGAGGAGGGCCGCCGGCGCTACGGCTTCGAGGCGGCCTCGAGCGACTGGCGCAAGGTCGTGGCCCGGCCCGACATCGACCTCGTCGACATCTGCACGCCCAACGACACCCACGCCGAGATCGCGATCGCCGCGGCCCGGGCCGGCAAGCACATCCTCTGCGAGAAGCCGCTTGCCCGCTCGGGCGACGAGGCCAAGACCATGCTGGACGCGGTGGAGGGTGCCGGCATCACCCACATGGTGGCCTTCAACTACCGCCGCACGCCGGCCGTGGCCCTCGCCCGCAGGCTGATCGACGAGGGCCGCATCGGCAGGATCCTCAACTTCCGCGGCACCTACCTCCAGGACTGGTCAGCCGACCCCGACGGCCCCCGCTCCTGGCGCTTCCAGAAGGCGATCGCGGGCTCCGGCACCGTGGGCGACATCGGCACCCACGCCATCGACCTCGCCCGCTACCTCGCCGGCGAGATTTCGTCGGTCAACGCGATGGTGCACACCTATATCGGCTCCCGGCCGCTGCAGGAGGGCGGCGTCGACCGCCTGGGCGCCGGCGCCGACAAAAATGCCCCGCGCGGCGAGGTCGACGTCGACGACGAGATGCTGACCCTGCTGCGCTTCGAGAACGGTGCCGTGGGCTCCATCGAGGCCACCCGCAACGCCTACGGCCGCCACAATTTTTTGACGTTCGAGATCCACGGCGAGCGCGGCACGCTGGCCTTCAACTACGAGCGGCTGAACGAGCTTCAGGTCATGCTGGCCGACGACCCGGCCGACGCCCGCGGCTTCCGCACCATCTACACCGGCCCCGCCCATCCCTATGGCGAGAGCCTGTGGCCCATCCCCGGCCTCGCCATCGGCTATGCCGAGACCAAGATCATCGAGCTTTTCGAGCTTCTCTCAGCTATCGCCGCCGGCGAGCCCGCCACCCCCAGCTTCCAGGACGGCTACCGCATCGCCCGCATCGCCGATGCCATCCTCGAATCGGGCAGGACGGGGGCGTGGACGGAGATCGGTGCCTGACGGGCGGTCGCTTGGATCGCCCAGGCCGCTCGCAGCCGAGCCCCGGCAAAGACCCGCATGAAGCTCACCTTGATGATCGTCCTCATCCTGCTCGCGCTCGTCGTGATCGGCGCCGGCCTCTGGCTCTACGATCCGGACAGGTCGCGCGCGGCGCTCGAGGCCAAATATCATGTGGCGCCGACCGACTATGTGCTGGCCGCCGGCGTCCGGCTGCATGTCGAGGACACCGGGCCCAAGGACCGGCCGGCGGTCATCCTGCTGCACGGCTTCGGCTCCAACCTCTTCACCTGGGAGCCGTGGGCCCGGCTCCTGGAGAAGGACTATCGGGTGGTCCGCCTCGACCTGCCGGGCTTCGGGCTGACCGGCGCCGACCCGACCGGGTCCTACACCGACGAGCGCAGCATGGAGGTGCTGGCGGCCCTGATGGACCGGCTGGCCCTGCCGCGGGCGAGCCTCGTCGGCAACTCGATGGGCGGGCGGATCGCCTGGATGTTCGCGTCCCGATACCCCGAGCGGGTGACGAGGCTCGTGCTGATCGCGCCGGACGGCTTCGCCAGCCCGGGCGTTCCCTACGGGACCAAAGCCAAGCTGCCGGCGATGGCCCGGTTGATGCGCTACACCCTGCCGACGCCGCTGATCCGCATGAGCCTGGCCCCGGCCTATGGCGACCCCAAGCTCCTGTCCGGCGCCGTCGTGGCCCGCTACCGCGACCTGATGCTGGCGCCGGGCGTGCGCGACGCCATCCTCGCCCGGATGGACGCAGGCGGTGCTGCAGGACCCGCTGCCCCTGCTGCGCCGCATCAAGGCCCCCACCCTGCTGCTCTGGGGCGAGAAGGACGGGATGATCCCGTTCAGCAACGCCGCCGACTATCTGCGGGCCATCCCCGACGCCACCCTGGTCTCCTTCCCCGACCTCGGCCACGTGCCCTTCGAGGAGGCGCCGGCGCGCACCGTCGAGCCGGTCGAGGCCTTCCTTGCGGGAAGGCTGCCGGCAAAGCCGGTGGAAGGTCGATGACGCTCTGAGGGAAGGCCGAGCCCGCTTCGGATCATGCCCGCGACCCGGTGCACGCCAGGTCTTGGCTCCTCGGCGCGCTGCCCCCATCTGAGCGCCGTCGGACTGGGCCGACAGCCGGCGACGGAACGGGGATGCACGCGCACGCAACAAGCGATGTCGAGGCGGAGGTTGCCGCGGTCGGCCGGCTCGACATCGTGCCCATGATGCTCGACGTCGTCTGCCGCGCCACGGGCATGGGCTTTGCCGCCATCGCCAGGGTCACCGAGGACCGCTGGATCGCCTGCGCCGTCAGGGACGACATCGCCTTCGGCCTCGAGCCCGGCGGCGAGCTCGCGATCGAGACCACCATCTGCCACGAGATCCGCGCCAGCGGGACGCCGGTGGTCATCGACCATGTGGCCATGGACGAGGCCTTCCGCCGCCATCCCACGCCGGCGATGTACGGCTTCGAGAGCTACATCTCGGTGCCGATCGTCCGCCCCGACGGCCGCTTCTTCGGCACGCTCTGCGCCATCGATCCGCGGCCGGCGCGGCTGAGCCGGCCCGAGATCGCCGGCATGTTCAGGCTCTTCGCCCAGCTCATCGGCTTTCATCTCGACGCCCACGATCAGCTCGAGGCCAACCGGGCGACGCTGCTGGACGAGCGGCAGACGGGCCAGCTGCGCGAGGAGTTCGTGGCCGTGCTCGGCCACGATCTGCGCAACCCCCTGGCCGCCCTCGGCTCCGGCATCCGCATGCTGCGCCGGGAGCCGCCCGCCGAGGAGGCGACGAAGCTTCTCGACCTCATGCAGGGCAGCGTCGCGCGCATGTCGGCACTGGTCGACGACGTCCAGGATCTGGCGCGCAGCCGCCTCGGCGGCGGGCTCGAGCTCGAGCGCTCGGAGGCGCGGGAGCTGGGCCCGGTGCTGGAGCAGGTGGTGGCCGAGCTGCGCGCCGGCCGGCCCGATCGCCTCATCGAGACGCGTCTCGCCTTGAGCCGTCCCGTCCGCTGCGATCCCGGGCGCATCGCCCAGCTGCTCTCGAACCTCCTCGCCAACGCCCTCACCCACGGAGCGCCGGGCGGGCCGGTGAGGGTCGAGGCCTCGACCGACGCGGAGCGGCTCGAGCTCTCCGTCGCCAACGCCGGCGAGCCCTTGTCGCCGACCGTGCTCCAGCACCTCTTCCGGCCGTTCGTCCGCACCGCCATGCGTCGCAGCCAGCAGGGCCTGGGGCTCGGCCTCTACATCGCCTCCGAGATCGCCCGCGCCCACGGCGGCACGCTGGACGTCAGCTCGACCGCCGAAGAGACCCGCTTCACCTTCCGCATGCCGCTGCGCTGAGCCCCCGGCCACGACTGCGCGGGCAAAGGAAAAGGGACACGACCGGCGCTCGTGTGGGCAGGCGCCCGCAATTTTCGATGGATTCTTGATCCTGGCACGTCCACCTTAAAGTTGCAGCGCCGGGATCGCCGTGATAAGCAAACACTAAGCAAAGACATCGATGCGGGATCCGAGACAGGGAGACCACCCGCATATCGCCACGGGCCCGCTGACCAATCGCAGCGCGCCTTGTCGAGGTCAGTCCGGCACGGGCTGATTGTGCTGGCTCGCTGAGCACCGACGACCGGGCCACCACCATGCAGACGAGGAAAAGTCGGTGGCACTGAGCCGACCTCTCCTGGGCGTCAATTTTTTCGCCGGCGATGTGGTGGCCGGTCTGGGCCCCTATCTCGCGATCTATCTCCTGTCTGCCTATCACTGGAAGCCCGGCGGCATCGGCCTCGCTTTGGCGGTGGGCTCGATCACGACGGTGCTCGTCCAGACGCCGGCCGGCGCCATCATCGACTGGACGCGCCACAAGCGCGCGATCCTCGCCCTGTGCGCGGCCGGCATCGGCGTGGCCACGGCGCTCGTCGTCATCACGGACGACCCGCCCTGGATCGTCTACGGCGCGCAGATCATGATCGGCGTCGCCTCCTCGTTCCTGGGGCCGGCCATCGCCGCCGTGACGCTTGGCCTCGTCGGGCAGCAGCGCTTCACCGCGCAGACCAGTGCCAACCAGGCCTGGAACCATGCCGGCAACACGTTCGGCGGGGCGGTGGGGGCGGCCCTGGCCATCTGGTGGGCCGCCGATGGCGTCTTCTGGCTCGTCGTCGCCATGGCGATGTGCATGATCGTCAGCGTCTTCATGATCGACGCCCGGGCCATCGACCACGAGGCCGCCCGCGGCGGTGTGAAGGTCGAGCATGGCGAGGACGAGCCGTCGGGCTTCTTGACGCTTTTGTCCGATCGGCGGCTGATCGTCTTTGCCGTGGCGGTCGTCACCTTCCACTTCGCCAACGCCGCCATGCTGCCGCTCGTCAGCCAGAAGCTGTCGCTGGGCGGCGAGGTGGGCCAGGGCTTCGCCTTCACCGCCGCCTGCATCGTCGCGGCCCAGCTCCTGATGATCCCGATGGCCGTGCTGTGCGGCGCCAAGGCCGACCGCTGGGGACGCAAGCCGCTTTTTCTCTTCGCCTTCTCGATCCTGCCGATCCGCGGGCTGCTCTACACCCTGACCGACAGCTCGCCCGCGCTCGTCGCCATCCAGGGCCTCGACGGCGTGGCCAACGGCATCTTCGGCGTCGTCTTCCTCCTGATCCTCGCCGACGTGACGCACGGCACCGGCCGCTTCAACATCGCCCAGGGCGCCCTGTCGACCCTGATCGGCGTCGGCGCCTCGCTCAGCAACCTGCTGGCCGGATGGGTCGTCGAGGCAGCCGGCTACGATGCCGGTTTCTTTTTCCTTGCCGGCGTCGCGGTTCTGGGCGCCATCGTCTTCGCGATCCTGATGCCGGAGACGGCCTCCCATGCGCTCGATGCCAAGGCGGCACGAGCTGCGGGGAGGAGCGCGGGCTCCGGGTGACAGGACGCGGCCGGACTCGGGAGGTCACGCCCTATTGCAGCCTGTGGGCTCTGCTCTGCTGCGGTGGCCGCGTCGAGATCCGCTTCGTGCGGTTGCCGGCACACCCTCGAGCGGCCGCGCCGAGCGTATCGAACGTCCCCTCAGCCACCGCGAGCGTGGCCCGAGGCCTGGCGTCCAGCTCAAAGGCCGGACTTGAGCGGAGCGTCATCCATCTCGGGGCGATGCGAGCCCCGCTCACCCTTCGCGGTTGGGCGTGCCCAGCACATGCGTGTTGGGTGGCTCCATGACGTCGTCGAAGGTCTGGGTGAACATCGCCGCGGCGAAGAAGGCGACCGCACGCAGGGTCTCGGTCCCGACATTGGCAAGGTCGTGGCGCACGCCGGTCGGCAGCACGAACACGCTGCCGGGGCCGACGGCATGCTTGCCGTCCTCCATCCGCAGCTCGCCCTGGCCGGCGATGATGTATTGCGTCTCCTCGGTGGCGTCGGTGTGCCACCCCAGCCGGCCGCCCGGCTCGATCTCGTAGACGATGGTCGAGGACTGGGTGGCGCCGTGTCCGCCGCAGGTGGCGAAGGCGCCGGCCCAGCGGACCCCGTCGCTCCCCTGGCCATGAAGGTGGGCGCGCTCCAGCTTGTCGGAAGCGATGACCGGGACCATGGGACCTCCCCCTTGGCCGGATCCGGAACCTCGGAAGCGAGGCTCTGCGCGTTTCGCGTCCGGCCGCTGATCCAGCTCGTACGAGTGACGGGCTTCCTTCGTCAACCATAGGTTAACGCGATTTGCGCCGCTCGAGCTCCCGCGCCGGGCGTGCGGGTGCTGCCGGAGCGCCGCCGCGCCACCGGCGATTGCCCCTGTCCGTCAATTTCGGTGACACGCCGTGCAACGCATGGCTCGCCAGGGAGCCCGGAGCCCGCAAGGTGCACCGTGGGCTCGCGCCGGGCCCACTGGTGGTGGTCGAAGAGCCGCTTGATGGCGTGGACCTGGAGCTGCCGCCCCGCGAGCCGACTCCCTTGCCTATGGCGACATTCTCGCCGCCCGCAGAGGTCTCGGCCGATCCACCGCGACGGTCGACCCGATGATCGCCGCCACCACCCGCGCCTGCGGCGCTGCCGTCGTGACCCGCAACGTCACGGATTTCGAGGCCGCCGGGGTCGTCATCGTCAACCCCCGGCCGGACCGGCTCGCCTCTTAAGGCGAGTGACAAAAGAAAAGAATCAACTTCCGATTGACACAGGGCTCTTCATTCCTATATCGAGCCCCCATGCCTTCCGTCTACCCCTCGCGTTCCCCCGCCTCGATGCCCGCGGCCCGCACCGTGCGGCTGGCGCGGCGACTCGCCGGCGGCATGACGCCCGCCGAGGTCGCCAGGCACGAGGACACGGACGAGGCCGAGCTTTTGTCACTTCTCGAGGACGAGAAGTTCCAGAAGCACGTCGCCTACTACCGGCACGAGGCCGAGCTGCCCGAGGACGAGCGCGAAGAGATCCTGATCAGGACGGCGTTCGCCAGCCTCCAGCACCTCGCCGACATGGGCGACACCAAAGCTCTTTTGTTCCTTGCCTACGAGGGCAACCGCGGCCGGCACCCGGAAAACCGCCTGCGCCGCCTCGTGACGCGCACGAGCGACCGCGATCCCGAGCTCTGTGCTGGGGACGAGATCGGCGCGGCGCCGGCCAACGACGCCGTCGCCGCCGAGCTTGTCTCGGACCTCCTCGCCTTCGCCCGGAGCAACCCGGACGTGGCCGACTGGGTCCTGCGCTACGCCGAGAGCCGCCAAGCCGCGCTGGGAGAGAGCGGGGCCGAGGCGGTGGAGGAGCAAAAGAGGAGAGTGAAAGAAGAGAAGATCAGCAAAGGATAGCGAAAGAAGGGCAAGCCGACGCATCCCCACGGGTCATCCCCCGCCTTGAGCGGGGGATCAACTGGTGGGCGTGACGCGACAATAGCGTGGCCAGCCTCCGAGCAGTTGGCCCCCCGATCAAGCCGTGGGGCGACGAGAGGATGTGGGCGCGCCGCATTCTTGTCACCCGACGGCGTGACCGGCGGTCAGGTGGCGGAGCAAGCGACTCTGTCCCGTCGCGCCCGTCACCTGATCCCCCGGTCGGCGCCGGGTGACGGAAGAAGCGCGTCCTCGCGTCGCCTCGTCTCTCTTTTGTCACCCTTGTGCGCCGACACAAGGGTCCATGCCACATCCTGGCCCGCCGTCGCGAGCGCGGGCATGGATCCTCGGGTCAAGCGCCCGAGGATGACGGGAGAAGGGCGTCCGTAGGCGTGACGCCCGCGCCTGCTCTGTCACCCTCGTGCCCCGACGCGAGGGCCCATGCCCCGTCCTGGCCCGCCATCGCCGGTGTGAGCGTGAACCCCGGCCCTTGCCCTGAGCGGAGCTGCCGGCACCCGCGCATATCCCTCGATCCACACCCACAGAATCAGCAGCCCCGGGCCGCGCCCCGGCCGGGTTGCGGGCGCCACGTGTGCGGTCCAGGATCGGCCGCCGGTCGAGCGGACCCGATCGCGCACGCCGACAAAGCCGTTCCAGCCCTTGGAGGGATCATGAAGCTCCGGGAGCGCGTGCCCTACAGCGCCATCGTCGACCGCGAGCCCTGGCGGCTGCCGGGCGGCAAGCGGGTGGCCGTGTGGCCGCTCGTGACGGTGGAGGTGTGGGACCCGGACGGGCCCCTGCCGCGCACGCTCCTGCCGCCGCCGCAGGGCGTCACCTTCGTCCCGGACGTGCCCAACTGGAGCTGGGCCGAGTACGGGGCCCGGGTCGGCTTCTGGCGCATGAAGGAGGCCCTGGACCGGCGCGGCATCAAGGCCGTGCTCTGCATCAACGGGGCCGTGATCGGGCACTATCCCAGGATCTGCGAGGCGGCGCTCGAGCAGGGCTGGGAGCTGATGGGCCACAACATCGTGCAAAAGCCCATGCACGCCATGGAGGACGAGGAGGCGGCCATCAACGAGACGGTCGAGCTCATCGAGCGCTTCTCGGGCAGCAGGCCGCGCGGCTGGATGGGGCCCGGCCTCACCGAGACCCACCGCACGCCGGAGCTCCTGGTCAAGGCGGGGGTGGAGTACACGACGGACTGGGTGCTGGACGACCAGCCCACCGTCATCGAGACGGAGGAAGGGCCGCTCTACAGCGTGCCCTACTCGGTCGAGGTCAACGATGTCGTGCTGATGGCGGTGGAGCGGCGGCCCTCCGAGGAGCTCTGCGAGCGGGCCATCGTCACCTGCGACCGCTACATCGCCGAAGGCGCCGACCAGGCCCGGGTCCTGTCACTCGCCTGCCACCCCTATCTGCACGGCGTGCCGCACCGCATCGGCCATTACGAGCGCTGCCTCGACGCGCTGGCCGGGCGGGAGCAGGTGGTCTTCACCACCGGAGGCCAGATCCTGGACTGGTACAAGGCCGGCCGCGGGAGCTGATGGGGCGGGGGCCCCTCACCCGTCGGCCGGTGCCGGCCCGGTCTCCTCCGCCGTCCTGAAGCGGCGTGCCACGCGCTCCAGCGTCAGGCCCTGGACGACAATCGTGAAGATGACGATGCCGTAGCAGATGACGAGGATGTCGTCCCGGTAGGGGCCCTGCGGCAGGCTGAGGGCCAGCGCCACCGAGATGCCGCCCCTGAGGCCGCCCCAGGTGAGGACGGCGATGGCCAGCGCCTTGCGGCGGCGATGGAGGTCGAGCATGAGCACCGGCAAGGAGACGCTGGCCAGCCGCACGAGGAGGCTCACGACGATGGCGGCGAGAGCCGCCACGACCTTCAGCGGATCGAGCTCGAGGACCACGACCTCGAAGCCGATGACGAGAAAGAGGATGGCGTTCAGGATCTCGTCGATCAGCCGCCAGAAGGTCTCGAGGCTCTCGCGCGTGAGGTCGCTCATGGCGTGGCGCGTGGCGTGGTTGCCGATGAGGAGCCCGGCCACGACGACGGCGATGGGCCCGGAGGTGCCGAGCCGCTGGGCCAGGCTGTAGGTGATCGTGACGAGGGCCAGGGAGACGATGAGCTCGAGATTGTGCTCGTCGATGCGCCGCATCGCGAGATAGGCGACATAGCCCGTGGCGAGGCCCAGCACGCCGCCGCCCACGGCCTCGAGGAGGAAAAGGCCGGCGATGGGGGCGAGGCCGAGGGAGGCGTGGCCACCGGTCGCGAGGCCCAGGAGGATGGTGAAGATGACGACCGCCACGCCGTCGTTGAAGAGGCTCTCGCCCGCCACCGTGGCCTGGAGGGTGCCGGGCAGCCCCACCCGCTTGAGGACGCCCAGCACGGCCACGGGATCGGTCGCCGCCACCGCGGCGCCCATCACCAGCGCCCAGATGAGCGGCATGGGCTGGCCCAGCTGCTGCAGCACGAGCCACATGCCGGTCCCCATGAGCGCCGTCGACAGCACCACGCCCACCGTGGCGAGCACGAGGACCGTGAGCTTGCGCTGCCACAGCTCCGCGATCGGGACGTGCAGCGCGCCGGCGAAGAGCAGAAAGCTCAGCATGCCGTGGAGCAGCGTCGACGGCAGGTCGGCCGAGGCCAGGACCGTCTTCACGTCCCCTTGCAGGTCGAGGAACGGGAACAGCCGGTCGAGGCCCACGAGGCAGAGCGAGGCCGCGAGCGCGATCACCAGGAGCCCGACGGTCGTCGGCAGCCTCAGGTAGCGATAGTTGAGAAAGCCGAAGACCGCCGCCAGGCCCAGCAGCAGCGCCAAAAGCTCGAAGGGCGAGAGCACCGCTCGCGAGGTCCCTGCGTCAGATCCCGGCCGCTATGGCCTTGCCCAGCTCCTCGGTCGTGGCCTTGCCGCCCATGTCGGGGGTGCGGCAGCTGCCGTCGGCCAGGACGCGCTCGATCGAGGCGACGATGGCCGCCGCCGCCTCGGGGTGGCCCAGATGATCGAGCATCATGGCGCCGGACCAGATCTGCCCGATGGGATTGGCGATGCCCTGGCCCGCGATGTCGGGGGCCGAGCCGTGCACCGGCTCGAACATCGAGGGATGGGCGCGCTCGGGGTTGATGTTGGCCGAGGGGGCGATGCCGATCGTGCCGGTCACGGCGGGGCCGAGGTCGGAGAGGATGTCGCCGAAGAGGTTCGAGCCCACGACCACGTCGAAGCGGTCGGGGAAGCGGACGAAGTGGGCGGTCAGGATGTCGATATGGTACTGGGCCGTCTCGATCTCGGGATAGACGGCCTTGATCGCCTTGAAGCGCTCATCCCAGAAGGGCATGGTGTGGATGATGCCGTTCGACTTGGTGGCCGAGGTCAGGTGCTTGCGCTGCCGCGTGCGGGCGAGCTCGAAGGCATAGCGCAGGATGCGGTCGACGCCGTGGCGGGTGAAGATCGACTCCTGGATCGCCATCTCCTGGCCGGTGCCGCTGTAGATGCGGCCGCCCATCTCGGAATACTCGCCCTCGCAGTTCTCGCGCACGATCAGGAAGTCGATGTCGCCGGGCTTGCGGCCCACGAGCGGGCACGGCACGCCCTCGAAGAGGCGCACCGGCCTGAGATTGACGTACTGATCGAAGCGCCGGCGGATCGGGATGAGAAGGCCCCACAGCGAGACATGGTCGGGCACGCTGGGCCAGCCCACGGCGCCCAGGAAGATCGCATCGTGCTCGGCGATCTGCTCGAGGCCGTCCTCGGGCATCATGCGGCCGTGCCGCTCCCAGTGAGCGCAGCTCCAGTCGAGCTCGTCCCATTCGAAGGTGATACCGAAGCGGCCGGCCACCTTCTCGAGCGCGCGAAGCCCCTCGGGAACCACCTCCTTGCCGATGCCGTCACCGGGAATGACCGCGATCTTGTAGCTCGTCATCGTCTCAACCTTGCGCTCGCGGCCGGGAGGCCGACCGACTGTCCAGGACGCCACGCGGCGTCGCCGTGGCTTGATCGGGTGGGGGGCCGAAGAATGCAAGCGCCGTGCGATGCGGGCACCCGATCGAGGCGTGTCCGGAGCGCCGACATCCCTTTCGTCGCCAGCTGACCTCTCAGCGGGTCGCTGGCATGTGATCATGCGGGGGACAATGCGGTTGACAAGCCCCATGCCGGGCCGCGTTAATCCGTCGCGCTTGCCGGCAGGACGTGGCCCATGCCGCGTCCAGCGATGGCCCAAGAAACAAGGGAGGCATCCATGGGTGGACCCAAAGTCAGCCGCAGGCGTGCCATGCAGCACGTCACGGCAGCGGCATTCGCCGGCTCGGCGCTCGGCATGGGAGCCAGACGGGCCCGTGCGGCCGGTCCGGTGCAGATGATCAGCCATCGCTATCCGGCGCTCGAGTACTACGCCGAGAAGATGCGGACCGCCGTGCCGGGTGTGGAGGTCAACACCCAGCTCATGCCGTTCGACAAGGCCAACGAGCTTGCCACCATCGCCCTGTCCTCGCAGGCAGACACCTTCGACATCGTCTATGCGAGCGACAGCACGGTCCTGAAGTATGCGAAGAACGGCTGGCTTCGCCCGCTCGACGATCTCTGGGAGAAGTACAAGGATAAATATAATTTCGGGGATTATCAGGATTCGGTGCTGAACTCCTATCGCTATGACGGTAAGCTCTATGTCCTGCCGCATACCGTCAACGTGATGCTGTTCTTCTACCGGAAAGACCTGCTCGACGCGGCGGGCAAGCAGCCGCCCAAGACGATCGACGAGTATCTGGCGCTGGCCAAGGAGATGAACAGCCCGCGCCGGGCCGGCACGATCAGCTGCCAGAAGCCGGTCGACGCCAGCATCAACGAGACGAGCTGGTTCATCAACGCCCTGGGCGATGGCTGGTTCGACAAGGACTGGAATCCCGTCTTCAACGACGAGAAGGGTGTGGCCGCGATCGAGAAGCTGAAGGAGATGACGAGCTACGCCCAGCGTGGCTTCACCTCCGCCGCCAACGACGAGTGCACGCTGGCGCTTCAGCAGGATCTGGCCGCGATGGGCCTGCAGTGGGCGACGCGGGCCGGCTCCATGGACGACCCGAAAAAGTCCCGTGTGGTCGGCAAGATCGATTGGGAGGCCGCACCCAGCGGTCACGCACGCCTGTCGGGCGACGGCTATGCCATCTCGGCCTTCAGCAAGCAGGACCCGGAGCTGCTGTTCCAGATCATCGCCACCTCCTCCGACGAGGAGAACATGCGGGGTGCTGCAGCGCTGATGGTGCCGCCGCGCACGTCGATCCTGCACGATCCGGAGCTGGCGAAGAAGTATCGCTACTACCCGGCCATCCTGGACTCCCTCAACACGGCCGTGCCGTTCCCGCCCTTGCCCGAGTTCTACGAAGTGGGCGAGTTCATCTCGCGGCGCGTCATCCAGGCGCTGACCGGGGAGATGGAGGTGAAGCCGGCGCTCGACGCGGCGGCGAAGGAGACGACCGACCTGCTCAAGAGCCGAGGCTACAAGCTCTGAGCCACTGGCCAGCCCCGTCGCCTCCTGATCAAGCGGAAGTCCTGAATGCATGCCCAGCGGGGCCTGTGGCTCTTTCTTGTGCCGAGCGCCGTGGTCCTGGCGCTCGTGCTCTTCTACCCGCTGGCCTATGCGGTCTATCTGAGCTTCTTCAACTATTACCTGGGCAGCAAGGAGACGAGCTTCATCGGGCTCGGCAACTATTCGTCCCTGCTCATGGACCAGCGCTTCTGGAGCTCGCTCGGCAAGACGGTCTTCATCGTCGGCTCGGCCGTGACGATCGAGTTCGTCGTGGGGCTCGCCATCGCCTTCGGCCTCTACAAGCTCACCTTCGGCGTGCGCGGCCTGAACCTTCTGCTGTTCCTGCCGCACATCGTGACGCCGGTCGTGGCGGCCCTCTTCCTGCGCTGGATCTTCATGGGCCGCTGGGGGCTCCTGGACGGCATCTTCATCGCCTTGAACCTCTACCCGCCGGACTGGCTGGGCTCGCCCGGCTGGGCCAGGTTCGTCGTGATCATCGGCGATGCCTGGCAGTTCACGCCCTTCATGATCCTCGTGCTCTATGCCGGGCTCAACACGGTCGACCACAGCCAGATCGAATCGGCCACCATGGACGGGGCGGGGAACTGGACGCTTCTCACCCGCATCATGCTGCCGGCGATCCGTCCGCTGATCGTCTTCGTGCTCTCGATCCGGATCATGGACTCGTTCCGCTTCTTCGACAGCATCTACGTGCTGACGGCGGGCGGGCCGGGCACCGCCACCGAGACCATCACGATGTACACCTACGCCCTGGCCTTCCGCCTTTTGGAGGTGGGCAAGGCCTCGGCTCTGGGCGTGCTGACCCTGCTCTTCACGGCAGCGCTGATCGGCGTGATGATCGCCCTGGTCTACCGGCGTGAGCGGGGTGCCTTTTGATGCGCACCAAGATGCGAACCCAGCTTCTGCTGTTCATCGCCCTTTGCGCCTTCACGGCGGTGAACCTGACGCCGGTGATCTGGGCCTTCCTCACCTCGATCAAGCTTCCGGTCGACGCCTTCGCCACGCCACCGGTTCTCCTCTTCAAGCCCACCTTCGAGTTCCACTACGAGGTCTGGGTCGAGAAGGAGTTCTGGCGGTTCCTCATCAACAGCGTGATCATCGCCGTCTGCACGGTCGGCATCTCGGTGCCGATCGGCACGATGGCGGCCTATGGGCTTTCCCGGATGCGCGGCGGCAAGGCGCGCGGCCTTCTGTTCGGCCTGCTCGCCATTCGCATGTTCCCGCACATTCTCTTGGCCATTCCCTTCTTCGTGCTGGCCACCTTCACGCACCTGATCGACACCTATCCCGTGATGGTGCTGGCGCTGGTGGCGATCAACCAGCCCTTCACGATCTGGCTGATGCGGAGCTTCTTCGTCGATGTGCCGATCGAGCTGGACGAGGCGGCCTGCATCGACGGCTGCAATCTTTGGCAGACCTTCACCCGCGTCGCCCTGCCCGTGGTGCGCCCGGGCTTGTGGGTGACCTCCCTCTTCAGCCTGCTCCTGGCCTACAACGAGTTTCTGTTCGCGCTCGTGCTGACGGGGCCGCACACCAAGACGCTGCCGGTCGCCATCGCCGAGTATGGGGGCGAGGACATCAACTACTGGTCGCTCTCCGCGGCCGCCGCCATCGGCATCATGCTGCCGATCGTGCTGTTCATGATGGCGCTGCAGCGCCATCTGGTCCGGGGCCTCGCCATGGGCGCCATCAAGGGATGAGCGCTGCCGGCAGGCTTCGCGTCGGCTTCTGCGGGCTCGGGCGGATCTTCCCGCTCCATCTCCTGGGCTATGAGGGCGATCCGCGCGTCGAGCTGGTGGCGGCCTGCGACCCCGACCCGGCGGCGCGCGAGGCGGCGGTAGCGCTCGCGCCTGGCCTGCGCCTGCACGCCGACCTCGATGGGCTGCTGGGCGAGGCGCTCGACCTCGTCGAGGTCCTGAGCCCCCATCCCCTCCACGCCGAGCAGACGATCCGGGCGCTCGAGGCCGGGGCCCATGTGAGCGTCCAGAAGCCGATGGCGCTCGATGATGGCGAGGCCGCCGCCATGGAGGCGGCAGCGCTGGCTGCCGGTCGTCAGCTTCGCGTGTTCGAGAGCTATCTCTTCCTCGATCCGCTCGTGCGGGCGAAGGCCCTGATCGAGGAAGGTGCCGTCGGCCGGCCGCTCCATCTCCGGCTGCGCACGCTCGCGGGCAATCCCGCTCACGCCTGGAAGGTCCCCGACGGGACCTGGCGGTGGCGCGCGCAGCTCTTCGAGCAGCGGGGCCTGGGCCGGCTCACGTTCGACGACGGCCATCACCGGTTGGCGACGGCGCTCTGGCTGTTCGGCCCGGTGCAGGACGTGGCCGCCATGATCGACCGGACCCAGAGCCGCACCGGACCGGTGGATGCACCGGCCTCCATCATGTGGCGGCACCGCGATCCGCCCATCCACGTCATCTGGGACGTGATCTATGCGCCCGAGATGGCGATACGCAGCAACTACTATGCGCTCGACGAGCGCTTCGAGATCACCGGCGAGCGCGGGATCATCAAGATCAACCGTGCTGCCGGTCGCATGCTCGACGAGCCGATCATGACGCTCTATCGCGACGGGAAGGAAGAGCCGATCACCGGCCTCGAGGAAGATTGGGCCAAGAGCTTCAGCGCCTGCACGCGCCATTTCGTGGATCGGATCCTCGAGGGTCGCCAGGCGAGCCTCGCAGCTCGCGACGCGCGTCAGGTGCTGGGCCTTTCCCGAGCGATCGCCGAGGCCGCCACGAGCGGCCGCCGTCAGAGCCTCGACAATGGGAGATCAGGGTGAGCGCGCTTCTTTCCGGCGCCATTGATTGCGACGTCCATCCCCAGGTGCCGGGCATCAAGGCGCTCCTGCCCTATCTCGACGACTACTGGCAGGAGATGGTCGAGGTCCGGGGCATCGAGGGCTTCGAATCGCGCAGCTATCCGCCGCTGGCGCCCCTGACGGCACGACCGGACTGGCGCGGCGCCGACGGCCGGGCGGCCGAGAGCCCGGGGCCGATGGCCGATCAGCTGTTCGGTCGCTGGGGCGAGAGCCACGCCATCCTCAACTGCCTCTACGGCATCCAGCAGATCATGGACGAGCGGCTGGCGGCGGCCGCCGCCGGGGCCGTCAACACGTGGATCGCCAAGGAATGGCTCGATGTCGAGCCACGCTTCCGGGCGGCGATCGTGGTGCCGGCGCAGAGCCCGGAGCTGGCGGTCGAGGAGATCGAGCGCCGGGCGCCCGACCATCGCTTCGTCCAGATCCTGATGCTGGTGATGGGCGACCTGCCGCTCGGGCGGCGTTTCTACTGGCCGATCTATGCCGCGGCCGAGCGGCACGGGCTGCCCGTCGCCATCCATCTGGGCAGCTCCTACCGGCAGGCGCCCACCGCTCTCGGCTGGCCCAGCACCTATGTCGAGGACTATGTGCACCAGGCCCAGGCTTTTCAGGGCCAGCTTGGGAGCCTCATCAGCCATGGGGTGTTCAACCAGCATCCGGGGCTGAAGATCGTCTTGAGCGAGTCGGGCATCACGTGGCTGCCGCCTTTCATGTGGCGGTTCTCCAAGAACTGGCGCGGGCTCAGGATGGAGATCCCCTGGGTCGACAGGGCGCCGGTCGAGATCATCCGCGAGCATGTCCGCCTCACCTTGCAGCCCATCGACGCACCGGATCAGGGGGATGCGCTTTTGAGGGTGATCGAGCATCTGGGCTCGGAGGACATGTTGCTCTATTCTTCGGATTATCCGCACTGGCAGTTCGATGGTGACGAGGTTCTGCCCGAGGGCATCCCGGAATCCTTGCGCCGGAAGATTCTCGTCGAGAACCCAAGGTCTACCTATCCGCGGCTCGGAGGCTCACCATGAGTTTGGACGTCCTTGAGATCGATCGCAGCGACGCGAGCGAGGCTCCCGAGCGGGAGGCTACCCGCAAGGTGCGGGCCGGCATCGTCGACTGCGACGTCCACCCGACCGTGCGCAGCCCCCTGGACCTCAAGCCCTATCTCTCCGCCCGCTGGTGGGAGCACTTCCGCGCCTACGGCCTGCGGCCGCGGCACGGCATGGCGCAGGGCGATCCCTATCCCAAGGCGCAGCCGCGGGCGGCCCGTCGCGATGCCTGGGCACCCAACGGCGACCAGCCGGGTAGCAATCTCGCCTTCATGCGCGAGAACTATCTCGACCCCTACAATATCGATCATGCGATCCTGAGCCCGCTCAACCCCTCGGGTCAGGGCGATCAGAACACCGAGTTCAGCATCGCCATGACGCACGCCACCAACCAGTGGCAGATCGACACCTTCACGAGCCAGGAGCGGCGCATGAAGGCCTCGATCGTCATCCCCTACGAGGATGCCGAGGCCTCGGTGCGCGAGATCGAGCTGCGCGGCGATGATCCCGCCTTCGCCCAGGTCCTCATTCTCACCCGCACCAGCGAGCCGATCGGCAAGCGCCGCTACTGGCCGATCTTCGAGGCGGCATGCCGTCACGGCCTGCCGGTGGCGCTGCACGTCTTTGGCTATAGCGGCCATCCGGTGAGCGGCACGGGCTGGCCGTCCTACTATATCGAGGAGATGACGGGCCATTCGGCCGCCTGTCAGGCGGCGGTGACGAGCCTCGTCATGGAGGGCGTCTTCGAGCGCTTCCCCGAGCTCAAGATCGTCATCATCGAGGGCGGCTTCGCCTGGCTGCCGCCGCTGGCCTGGCGGCTCGACAAGCACTGGGCGCGCATGCGGGACGAGGTGCCCCATGTGCGGCGGCCGCCTTCGGAGTACCTGAAGCAGCAGCTCTGGATCACGACCCAGCCGATGGAGGAGCCGGCCGATCCGGCCCATCTCATCGAGGTGATGGACTGGCTTGGCTGGGACCGGCTGCTGTTCGCGACCGACTACCCGCACTGGGACTTCGACGACCCGATGCGCGCCCTGCCCGGCCGCCTCGACCCGGCGCGCCGCCTGCAGATCCAGTCCGGCAACGCCCACAAGGTCTACCGGCTGGACTGATGGCCCGCCATGTCGTGGCGACCGTCCAGGAGATCCCGGAGGGCGGTCGCAAGCTCGTCACCGTGCGCGGCCGGCCGATCACGATCTTCAACGTCAAGGGCGAGTATTTCGCGCTCTTCGACCGCTGCCCGCACGAGGGCGGCAGCCTCTGTCGCGGCAAGATCACCGGTCTCGTCCAGTCGGACGGGCCGGGCCACTATGAGCTGACCCGCAAGGGCGAGATCATCCGCTGCCCCTGGCACGGCTGGGAGTTCGACCTGCGCACGGGCAAGTCCTGGTGCGACCCGCGCCGGACCCGGGTGCGCAGCTACGCCGCCTCGGTCGAGGCCGGCGCCACGCTCATCGAGGGGCCCTATGTCGCCGAGACCTTCGAGGTGACGGTCGAGGACGACTACATCGTGCTCGAGGTCTGAGGCAGCCCCGCTCCCTCTAAAGACCGGCGACGCAACGCCGGCAGCTGGGCTAGGATGCCGCCGCAAAGAAGGGCCAGACGACATCCGCGCACACACCACGAGCAGCCTCGCCGTGTTGCGGGCGCCCGGCGCAGCACGCCTTTGGGCTGCCGGGCTCGCCACCAATGTCGTGCGCTGGTTCGAGATGCTGGCCTTCGGTCTCTATGCGCTGCAGGTCACCGGCTCGCCTTTGCTCGTGGCAGCCATGACCCTGGCACGGATGCTGCCGATCCTCCTCCTCAGCGTGCCCCTCACCGGGCTGATCGAAGGCCGCGATCGGCGTCGCATCCTGATGGCCTTCCTCGTCATGGCGGGCCTCGTGGAGGCGGGGCTGCTGCTCGCGACCCTGACGGGCCATCTGACGATAGGCCTCCTGCTCGTAGGCTCGCTCCTGGCCGGCGTCTTCTGGGCGGTCGAGGCGCCCGTGCGCCGGACCATGCTGGCCGAGGCGGGCGGCGTTGCCACCGCCGGCACCAGCATGGGCGTCGAGGTCGCGCTCAATCAGCTGACGCGGACGGTGGGCACCATCGCCGGTGGCGTCGTCATCGCGATGATCGGTCTCAACGGTGTCTTCGTAGCGGGCCTTCTCCTCTACGCCGTCGCGCTCGCCCTGGTCGCAGGTGTCCCTCGACCGGAGCGTCCACGGAACGTCCGGGGGATGAGCATCGGCGCGCTGCTCGAGGGTATCAGGTGGGTACGACAGGACCGGCTGCTGTCGGGAGCGGTGCTGGTCACCGTGATCTTCAATCTCTTTGCCTTCCCCTACGTGGCGCTGGCCCCGGTGATCGGCGAGCGCGCCCTCCATCTCTCGCCGATCGGGATCGGCCTCCTGATGGCAACGGAGGCGGGCTCGGGCGTCGTGGGCGCGCTCCTCGTCGCCTTCTACGCCCGGGAAGAGCATTACCGCCGCATCTATGCGCTTGGACCTATCATCTTCGTCCTGGGCACCCTCGGGCTGGCCCTTGCGCCGACGGCGGGACTGGCTGCCGCCTCTCTCGCCTTCTCCGGCCTCGGCATCGCCGGATTCTCGGCGATGCAGATGGTTCTCCCTCTTCAGGCGGCACCGCCCGATCTGCGCATGCGCGTCGTCGGCGTGATCTCGATGAGCATCGGTGTGGGCCCCTTTGGCTTCCTCCTCGTCGGCATGCTAGCCCAGTGGCAGGGTGCCGTGCTGGCGCAGGTGACGATCTCGGTCCTTGGCCTCGCGACGATGGCGCTGACGCTGTGGCGCTATCCCGAGCTGCTCAGCGCGGCCAAGCTCGTCCCGGCGATGCCGACGCCGACGCGCCCGGTCCCGCCGTTGCTGCGAGGAAGCGTTCACATGAAGCCACCGAGCGCCATTTGAACGAGAGGATCCGAGCCGTCCTGCTCGGAGCGGCACCCAGCCCGCGAGGTAGCCATGGCCCGTGCCCTCCTCCTGACCAAGAACGACGGCGGCGTCCATGCCGAGCTCGGCACCATCGAGCCTTCGGATCTGCCGGATGGCGACGTGACCGTCGAGGTCGCGTTCTCCACTCTCAACTACAAGGACGCGCTCGCCATCACCGGCAAGGCGCCGATCGCCCGCCGCTTTCCGATGGTGCCCGGGATCGACCTTGCCGGCAGGGTGTCCGCGAGCAGCCATCCCGGCGTGGCACCGGGCGATCAGGTCGTCCTGAACGGGTGGGGACTCGGCGAGACGCATTGGGGTGGCATGGCGGAGATCGCCCGGGTCCGGGGCGACTGGCTGGTGCCGCTGCCGGCCGCCTTCACGCCGGCCCAGGCGATGGCGATCGGCACCGCCGGCTACACGGCGATGCTGTCCGTGCTGCGGCTGGAGGAGCACGGCGTGACCCCGGACAAAGGCCCACTGGTCGTAACCGGAGCCAGCGGCGGCGTCGGCAGCATTGCGATCGCTCTGCTGGCCAGGCTCGGCTACGAGGTCTGGGCGATGACCGGTCGGCCCGAGCAGGGCGACTATCTGCGAGCGCTCGGCGCCGCCGATCTCGTTGCCCGCGCCGACTATGAGGGTCCCGCCCGCCCTTTGGCCAAGGAGCGCTGGGCCGGCGGGGTCGACGCTGCCGGGGGCAACATCCTGGCAAATCTCCTGGCCGCTTGCCGCTATGGCGGCGTGGTCGCTGCCTGCGGGCTCGCGGCGAGCATGGATCTGCCGGCGTCGATGGCGCCCTTCATTCTGCGCGGCGTCACGCTCGCGGGTGTCGACAGTGTGTACGTGCCGCGCGAGCGCCGGCTCGTCGCGTGGCAGCGCCTGGCGCGGGACCTCGACACCGGGCTGCTCGACGCCATGACTAGCACCATAGGGCTCGGCGAGGCGATCGACGCCGCCAGGGATCTCCTCGCCAGCCGGCTGCACGGCCGCGTGGTCGTCGACGTCGGCCGCTGAGCCCCTGCGCCGGGAGCTCCCGCGCCGACGGATCGCTCAGGGCTTCGCCGGCGCGTCGCCGACGGACCCGCCATCGCTTGAGGGCGGCGTCTCGCCCAAGGCACCGCTGAGCTGCTGCATGGCTTGGCCGAACGCCGCCCAATCGCCCCGGCCCAGCGCCGACTGGGCCTCGTGCAGCGCGTCTCGGGCGCGTTGCACATCGGTCGGGACGCCGACGGTTTCGGCGGGTGCTCCCGTTGCGGCCCGCCCCTGCGTGGCGCCGCCGCCGAACACCATGTTGATCGCCTCATCGAGCGTCTCCGCCATGGCGACGCTGTTGCCGTCGCTCACGATCACCCGCTTGAGCTGCGGGATATCGTTGCCCTCGGCGCGAAGATAGACGGGCTCGACGTAGAGAAAGCCGTCGTCGACAGGAATGACGAAGAGGTTGCCGCGGATGACCCGCGAGCCGTGCTGGTCCCACAAGGAGAGCTGACGCGAGATCGTGGTGTCCTGATCGATGGTCGCCTCGATCTGCGTGGGACCGAGGATCAGCCGCTCCTTCGGCAGCTTGAAGACGACGATCTGGCCGTAGTGCTCGGGATCGCAGCGCGCCGCCATCCAGGCGATCATGTTGTCGCGATTTGCTGGGGTCAGCGGCATCATCAGCATGAACTCGAGCCGCTTCTCGCCCGGCAGGCGCACGAGCATGTAGTAGGGCTCGACCTGCACCGTGCTTCCGGCGTAGCGCTCCTTGGGGATCTGCCAGAGATCCTCGTTGTTGTAGAACACCTGCGGGTCGGTCATGTGGAAGCTCGCATACTTCGCGACCTGGATCTCGAAGAGGTCCTGGGGGAAGCGAAGATGCGCGCGAAGGCCGGCCGGCATGTCGGCAAGCGGCCGGAAAAGGCCGGGGAAGGCCGCCGCATAGACCTTCAGCACGGGATCCTTCGGATCCGCCGTGTAGAAGGCGACATCGCCCTGATAGGCGTCCACGACCACCTTCACGCTGTTCCTGATGTAGCTGATCCCCTGACGCGTCGGCTGGGCATAGGGAAAGCTGCGGCCGACCGTGTAGGCGTCCTGAACCCAGAAGAGCCGCCCGGAATCGACGACGAGATAGGGGTCGCGATCGAGCTCCAGGAAGGGTGCTATCTTGCCGATGCGCGTCTGGATCTGGCGCCAGAGCTGGATGCGGCTCTCGGGCTTCACATAATCCGAGATCAGGATGCCGAGGTCGTTCTCGTGCCATGCATAGACGAGACGCCTGAGGGTGCTGTCGAGCAGCACGCCGCCGTGCCGCCTGGTAGCTCGCATAGACATTGTCGTCGCCCTTCGGATAGTCGAGCTCCTTTACGCCCGTGTCGACGACGCGATAGCCCGTGTCCTCCTCGCCGTAATAGACGGCCGGCTGGGAGACGGGCAGGTCGGGTGGCGTCTCGGGCGGGATGTTCTTGACGATCAGCACCGGCAGGCCGTCCGGCGTCTTCTCCGCCGCCGGGGCCATGACCAGACCGAAGCCGTGCGTGTATTGCAGCCGGCGGTTGACCCAGGTCTCGCTGGTGCCGGGCAGCTGATCCGACAGCTCGCGGGCCGAGAGCAGCACCTGCCGGTAGGCGCCGCCCAGATGATAGCGGTCCACGTCGACGTCGAGGAAGGTGTAGTAGGATCGGATCTGCTGCAGCTGGCGGAAGGTCTGCTGGAGCGGCTGCCAGTCCCAGAGACGGATGTTGTCGATCGTGTCGCGGTTCGCGTTGATCGCCGCCATGTCGAGCGTGGGCTTGGGGTCGTAGCTCCGCACCTCGGCCGCATCGAGGCCGAAGGCCTGTCGCGTCGCCGCGATGCTGCGCTCGAGGTAGGGCGTCTCGAGGGCGAGCTCGTTGGGCTCGACCACGAAGCTTTGAAAGATCGTGGGGAGGACGACCACAATGGCGAGCCACACGGCTATCAGGCCGCCGACGCCGAACGGCAGGAGCCAAGCCCACCGCGTCGTCAACGTTACGACCAGCGTGCCCGCGAGCGCCAGGGTGAGCACGCCTGCCACCCAGAGCGCCCAGCGGGTGACATGGAGCGCCGTGTAGCCGGCGCCGAACACGACGCCCGAGGACTCGGTGAGCAGGCCGTAGCGATCGAGGACGTAGCCCGCCGCCCAGGCGAGCAGGAAGAGCACCGCGTTGGCGAGCAGGTGGCGGATGGCGCCCCGTGGGCCAACGAGGCCGTGCCCCGAGCGATAGTGAAGGAGGCCTGCGCGGATATAGCCCCAGGCGATCAGGGCGGTTGCTAGGAACGTCAGGACCGTGGCGGCGTTTTGGATCTCGTTCAGAAACGGCAGCGTGAACAGGTAGAAGCCGAGATCACGATGAAAGACCGGGTCCGTCTGGCCGAAGGGCTGAGCCCAGACGAAACGGATGAAGCTCTCCCAGCTGCCCGAGAAACCCAGCCCGACGACGCAGGCAGCAAGCGCTGCCACGATGGCCTCGCCGGCCGCAACCCACCAGGCACGGATACGCATCGCTCCGCCCGCGATGAGGAGGGTGCCGGGTCCAGGCGCGCTACCAGGAGGGGCACCATGATGGCTCCGAACCTGGCGGATGAAGAGGTGGAGATTGATCCAGATGAAGACGAAGACGACACCGGTCACCACGGCGAAGAGCCCGAGCCTGATGAGCAACGGACGCCAGAACATCGTCGGATAGCCGATCGCCTCGAACCAGTAGAGGCTGGCGAGCCAATGCGCCACGAGAAGAGCCGCCAGGACCAGAGGCACCAACAGCAAGAGCATCAGCGGGGAGGCGAGAAGACGGAGGAGTGGGCGCATGACGTTGCGGCGATTTCCATGGCACGAGAGCCGGGACGACCCTTCTGGCTGAGCGGCTGGCCATGGCCGTACCCGTGCCGGTATGATGCCGGAGAAGGGCAGCTTCGTCCTAAGGCTAATGCGCCGGCAGGTGATTCGGGACCCCGCATTCGTCCCTGGAATCGCCCCGTGAGGCATCTCGGCGGCATGCAACCCGCTGGACGATGGGTGTGCCGGTGTCGTAGCTGAGAGTGTCGCTGGTGATCGAGGCGCCGGGCCCCGGGGCCGATCGATCTTCGCGACCAAGCCCGCAGCCTGCGGCACCCTCCGCCGAGCCAAAGCGGCGAGTGAGCCGGGACGAGCGGGTCGCTGAGGGATCGAGCGCGAGCAAGCGGGATCGAGACAAAAGCGTATGACTGAAGCCGAGCTCGAGGAACGAGAGGTTGCGGCCGAGCTGTTCGAGCTCAGGCGACGCGTGGTGCTGGACCAGCAGGACGCAGAGCAGGTCGCCGACGACTATGAGCGCGTCCTGCTGGAGACACCGGCGCCGAGCTTCGCTCATTGGGAGGCGCTGCGTCGCCTGAGGGAGACGCTGGCGCGCGAGCAGGACGCGGAGCGTAGCCGTCTGTTGCTTCGTGAGATGACCAGGGTTACGGCCGCCAGCCGGAACGCTGCCACCGCGGCAGCGCTCGCCACCGTGATCGCCGGCCTCGTCGCGGTTGCGGCGCTGGTCGTGGCCGTGGTCAGCCTCGCGGCGTCGGCCTGAGCCAGGCCGGCAGAGCCCGCCGGCACGCCACGAGACTCCAAGGGATCGGTCCCGCCTCGCCGGTCAATCGCCACAAGGCCTGTCGGCGGCTGGCTCGCCTGTCGCACTGATCGCGTCACCGCTCGCACCCTCCGGCAGAATCTCGAAGATCTCGATGCGCCCGGTGAAGGTGCGGTGCGTCACGATGCTGCCCAGGCTGTCGAGGCACCTCATCGCCTGGCCTTTCTGGCCAACCCCCGTGCGCCTGTAGAAGACGACCCAGAGATGCCGGCTTCGCGCGGCAACCGCCGGCAGCTCGCCGAAGGCGACGGGCCGGAGGCCGCGATCGGCGGGCTCGATCCGGGGCATGTCCTCCGGCCAGGGCCGCGTCATCAGCACGCCGACATCATTGACAGGAATGCCCAGGTGATTGGCGTAGTAGTCAAAGCCGGTCTGGCTGTACCACGGCACGAGGACGATCGTGTCCCCCTGCGCAAAGCCTTGGGCCACGGCACGGGCCGCCCGGTCCCAGGCTTCCTTGCGCGGCATCTGGCCGTAGTAGACGGCGAGGTCGACCGTCCGGATCAGGGCGAGCGCAACCAGCGCCGCTGCGATCCACCGGCGGCTAGGCAGCGCCAGCGTGCCGGCGGCGACGAGAACCAGGCCCGACGTGGTCGACCAGAGCAGAGTACGATCGAGCCAGATAGGCTTGCCGAGAACGCTCACGAGATAGAGGAGCAGCGGGCCACCCACGGCGAACACCAATAGCGTGGCGAGGGCGGGTGGCGGATAGCGGCCACGACCCAGGATAGCCGGTAGGGCCAGCAGCGGCACCGGAGCCAGAAGGAGAAGCCGGGCGTGGCCCAATGGCGGGTAGCCCAGCCCATAGAGTTGCAACAAGGTTTGCGCCGCGTCCGGCAGGGTCGGCGTCGGGATCCAGTCGATGTTGGGGGAGAAGCGCGCCTGGTAGGCCACGATCGGCAGCCAGGGCGACCAGAGCGCCAGCAGGACGAGATTGGCCAGGACCCAGAGGGCGCCCATGGACAGCGAGCGCCGGCCTGGACCGAGCCACACGACCAGCGCCGTGGCATTGGCGAGCACCGGCAGGAACACCGCGATGTTGTGGCTGTAGAGCGCCACGGCCGAGCCCAGGACGTAGGCGCCGAGTGCCGGGAACCGGCCTCGCGCCGGATGCTCGTCGGGGGCGGCCAGCCAGCCGCGCAGGAAGCGGAGCAGACCCCACACAGCCATGGCCGCGCCGAGCGTCAGCAGCGTGTAGGAGCGGGCCTCCTGGCTGTAGGCCACATGTACGGTCGAGGTGGCGACCAGGGCCGCGGCCAGAAGGCCGGCGCGCCTCGAACCGAGCTCGCACCCCACCAGCCAGGTCACCGGCACGGTGAGCACGCCCGCAACGACGGAAATCGAGCGCAGCAGCGCTGGCGAGTCGCCGAGGGCGAGCAGCGGATGCAGCAAGGCATAGAAGAGGGGCGGGTTGGTCTCCCAGACGGCAGAGCTGCCCCAAAGGTGGGCCTGGCTCTGTTGCGCCCAGCGCCAGGTGAACCCCTCGTCCAGCCAGAGCGGCTCGTAGCCGAGGCGGAAGAGGCGGAGCGCCAAGGCGAGCAGCGCTACGAGCAGGAGGGCCCACCCGCTGTCGAGGCGGGACAGCCAGCCCTGACCCTCAGCGGTCGCCCGGCGGATCATCCACTCGCGCCTCGCCCCACTCTCCAGGTGTAGACTGCCGTCACCGCGTAGTTCCAGACGGCGCCGACGAGGATGCCGCCGAGCGCCGAGAGCACCCACGAGGTGTTGGCCCGGAAGAGCTCGGCGGCGATACCCACATTCGCCAGCGCCCCGAGGCCACAGGCGAAGGAGAAGCTGGCCCAGCCGCGGAGCCAACCCCAGCCGCGTAGCCGGCGGTCACGGTAGGTGAGCTCGTTGTTGAGGGCGTAATTGAAGGTCATCGCTGCGGCGGTCGCCGCTGCTTGGCTGAAGATGAACGAATCCCCAAATCCCTTGAGCAGCGTGGTCAGCACGGCGAAGTGGAAGATCACGCCAATACCGCCGACAAAGGTGAACAACACAAAGCGGGCCGGGACCCACCGTCCGATCCACTTGTCGATCAAGAGAAGCACAAAATCCTGCAGCGCGCGGTTGTCGAGCTTGCTCTCGCCCGCGTTGCGGGTACGGAACTGATAGGGGAGCTCGACGACGCGAAGCGGCCGGGGCGACGACGCCAGGATGTCCAAAAGGATCTTGAAGCCGATGCCGGACAGGCGATGGGCGCAGGCCTCGAATGCGCTGCGCTCCAGCATGAACAGGCCGCTCATCGGGTCGGCCACCGGGACCCGCGCTATGCGGGTGCTGAGCCAGGTGGCGTACCGGCTCATCGCCTGTCGTCGACGATCCCAGCCTTCGACGTCGGGACGGTCGAGGTAGCGGCTGCCGAGAACGAGGTCCGTCTCACCCTGGCGCAGCACCTCCAGCATGCGAGGGAGAAGGGTCTCGTCGTGCTGCAGGTCCGCATCGATCACGGCGAGATAGCGCGCGGGCGTCGCCAGCATGCCCTCGATACAGGCCGATGACAGCCCTCTTCGGCCGATCCGACGCAGGCAGCGTACCCGGCGATCGATGGCAGCGAGCTCGCCAACGGCAGCGGCGGTGCCATCCGGGGAGTCGTCGTCGACGAAGATTACCTCGAAGCTGACAGTGCCGAGCGCGGTTGCCAAGCGGGCGAACAGCTCCCGCACATTGTCGCGCTCGTTGAAGGTCGGGACGATCACCGCGAGCTCTGGCGCACCCGCGCTCATGCCGTGCATTCGCTCGCGGACAGCTTCGCGATCATCCCGAGAAAGCTTATCGGCTATCGGCTCGATGCGCTGTCTCCAGGCCATAAGCGCGCAATGGGATGCCGAAGATCACGGCGCCCTCGCCCTGTCAACCTGCCGGGCGGGCGTTGCGTCAGAAGCATGGCACCTCGGTGCAACCCACAGGCGCTTTGACGTCCTGTCGCCCGGCCTGTAAGCCGTCTTACGCGGCGATAGGCCGGAATGCTTAAGGGGGGCGAGTAATGATTCGGGTCGGCCTCGAGCCGCTTCGCGGCGTCGTCGGGATGACATTCGAGCGGGCCGGATGCCCGAGCGACGAGGCCGAGCGCATCGCTCTTTATCTCTCAAAGGCCAATCTGGCCGGGCATGACAGCCACGGCGTGATCCGGGTGCCGCGTTACGTGGAGTATCTGGACTCCGGGCGCGTCGTCGCCGGCCGCCATGCTCGCGCGGTTCTGGACACGCCGGGCCTGGCGATCCTCGACGGGCAGATGGGCTTCGGCCAGACGATCGGGCCGGAGGCCTGCCGGATGGGCATCGAGAAGGCCAAGAGCCAGGGCGTGGCGGTGATCGGCCTCAAGAACACGGGCCATCTCGGACGCATCGGCGACTTCGCCGAGATGAGCGTCGAGGCCGGCATCGTGTCGATCCATTTCGTCAATGCCTTCAACTCACTGCTCGTGGCACCGTTCGGCTCGCGCAGCCGGCGCTTCTCGACCAACCCGATCGCGATCGGCGTGCCGACCGGCGACGACCGGCCGTTCATCCTCGACTTCGCGACATCGATGGTCGCCGAAGGCAAGGTGCTGGTGGCCCACCAGGGCGGCAAGCCCGTGCCGGACAACGCGCTCGTCGACGAGGACGGTCATCTGACCGGCGATCCGCTGGCGCTCTACGGCACGGGCCCCGAAGGCGCCTTCGCCGATCCGAGGCGCGGCAAGGGTGCCCTGCGCGCCTTCGGCGAGCACAAGGGCTCGGGGCTCGCGCTGGCCTGCGAGCTCTTGGGCGGCGCCCTCACCGGCTCGGGCAGCAACGCAGCACCCGAGGGCATCTTCCACAACGGCATGCTGTCGTTCTACCTGAGCCCCGCCGCCTTCGATCTCGAGACGGACTTCACCACCGAGGTGCGCGCGTTCGTCGAAGGGATCCGGGCGGCCGAGCCGATCGACCCCGCCGAGGGCGTCCTCGTCCCGGGCGACAAGGAGCGCAAGACCGCCGCCGAGCGGCGCGAAGGCGGGATTCCGCTCAGCGAGGCCACCTGGGATGCCATTCTGGGCGCCGCCCGCCGTGTCGGGGTGACCGACGCCGAGATCGACCAACTCACAAGCCATCCGTGACTGCAGGGAAAGCACTAGATCGATGACCATCGACGCCAAGCTGCTCGACCATCTCCGCGCCTTCGACACGCCCACGATCTGCAACGCTCTCGAGATTGCGGCACCGGAACGGCGCGGGCATGGCTATTCGACCCGACCCTATGTCTGCGCCTTCCCCGACATGAAGCCGATCGTGGGCTTCGCGCGGACCTCTGTGGTGCGCGCCCAGTATCCGGCGAGCCGGGCTGCCGCCATGCTGAAGGATGTGAGGCTCGGCTATTACGACTATGTGGCGTCGCATGATGGCGAGCCCACCATCACCGTCATCCAGGACCTCGACCCCGAGCCCGGCTGGGGCGCTTTTTGGGGCGAGGTCAACACGGCGGTCCACAAGGGGCTGGGCGTGCTGGGCTGCATCACCAACGGCTCCATCCGCGATCTCGACATGATCGCGACCGAGTTCCAGCTCCTCGCCGGGTGCGTCGGGCCGAGCCACAGCTACGTGCACGTCGAGGCCTTCAACCTCGACATCAACGTGCACGGCATGCAGGTCAGCCACGGCGACCTGATCCACGCCGACCGTCACGGCTCGGTCGTGATCCCTCGCGCCGCGGCCGAGAAGCTGCCCGAGGCCATCGACCTTTGCACCAGGCGCGAGGCGCCGATCCTCAAGGCCGCCCGCGAGTCGGGCTTCAACGTCGAGAAGCTCAAGGCTGCGATGGGCGCGGCCGACGATATCCACTGAGCTTGGGACGCTCGACGATCCGCCGGCCGGCCCGGCGGATCGTCGCCGGACCGATCGCGTCCGGGCCTGTCTGTCCTATTCCGCCCGATGCTCGGCCGGTCCCTTGATGAGCGAGAGATTATGGGCGGTGTTGATGATCCCCACGTGCGAGAAAGCCTGCGGGAAGTTGCCCAGCTGGCGGCCGGCCTTGGAATCGTACTCCTCGCTCAGGAGACCGACATCGTTGCGCAGGCCGAGCAGGCGGTCGAAGAGCTCGCGGGCCTCATGGGTCCGGCCGGCCATCGCTAGACAGTCCGCGAGCCAGAAGGACGTGGCGAGAAACGTGCCCTCATAGCCGCTCAGGCCGTCTTCCGCCGCATCGGTCTGGTAGCGTAGCACAAGCCCATCCTCGGTCAGCTCCCGCTTGATGGCATCGATCGTGGAGAGCATGCGCGGATCGTCGGGTGCGATGAAGCCGACGAGGGGCAGCATGAGGAGCGAGCCGTCCAGCGCCTTGCCACCCAGCTCCTGGACGAAGCTCTTGCGGCGCTCGTTGTAGCCCTCGCGCAGGACCGTCTCGCGGATGCGCGAGCGCAGGCCGCGCCATCGATCCGCGGGACCCTTGCAGCCGAAGCGCTCGACCGCCTTGATCGCGCGGTCGACGGCGACCCACGCCATGACCTTCGAGTGGGTGAAATGCCGCGGGCGGCCCCGCACCTCCCAGATGCCGCTGTCCGGCTTCTGCCAGATCTCCTCGAGATGCTCCATCAGCGCGAGCTGGATGCTCCAGCCCTCGTCCTGCACCTCGAGGCCGTGCTTGCGGGCGGTGTGCAGCCCGTCGAAGAGCTCGCCGAAGACATCGAGCTGGAGCTGGTCGTGCGCACCGTTGCCGATGCGCACGGGACGGCTGCCCTCATAGCCCGGCAGCCAGTCGAGGATGAGCTCGCTCTCCACCCGGGCCCCGTCGACGGCGTACATGATCTCCATCTGGGACGGCTTGCCGGCGGCTGCGCGCAGCAGCCATCCTGTCCAGGCATTCGCCTCCTCCGGATAGCCGGAGAGGAGCAGCGCATAGAGCGTGAAGGTGGTGTCGCGGATCCAGCAGTAGCGATAGTCCCAGTTGCGCTCGCCACCGATGCGCTCGGGCAGGGACGTGGTGGCGGCGGCGGCGATGCCGCCCGACGGCTCGTGGGTCAAGGCCTTCAAGGTCAGCAGCGAGCGGATCGCAGCGTCGCGATCCGGCCATTTCTGCTCGAACCGCGCGGACCAGCTGCGCCAATAGTCCTCGGTGTCGGCAAGCTCCGCCGGTGGCGAGCTCACATTGGCAATGTTGAGATACGAGCGAAACCAGCAGAGGGTGAAGGGTACCCGCTCGCCCGCGCGAATGGTGAAGCGCCCTACCGTCTTGAAGTCCCTGCCCTCGAGGTCGATGGGCGTCTCGAGGCGAACAGCGTCGGCACCGGCGGTGGCGGTGATGCCGCCGTCCCAACGCTGCACCCACGGGACGATCCGGCCATAGTCGAAGCGCAGCACGAGCTCCGTGTGCATCGCGACCTCGCCCTCGATGCCGACGACCAGGCGGACGAGATCCGCACGCTCATCCTCCTCGACGACGGGCATGAAGTCGATGATCTGGACCCGGCCGGTGGGCGTTTGGAACTCCGTCTCGAGAACCAGCGTGTCGCCGCGATAGCCACGACGCGACGCGACCACCTCGCCTTCCGGCGCTATCAGCCAACGGCCATTCTCCTCGCTGCCGAGGAGGGCGGCGAAGCAGGCCCGCCCGTCGAGGCGTGGCAGGCAAAGCCAATCGATCGAGCCGTCGCGGCCGACGAGAGCCACGGTGCGCAGATCGCCGATGATGGCGTAGTCCTCTATACGAAGAGCCATCAGCGGTCACACCAGAGGCAGCGGAGCAGCACGCTGCTCTCGCAGGCGAGGCGGGGCCACGGCGCATGCTGGCTGGGCCTTCGGGTCCTCGTTCGCATCGACAAGCTGCCTCCTTCGATCTCGTGTGCTCGGGGGCCTGCGGCCCGCCAGCTCTCGTTGAGAAGCCGTGGCGGCCGACCAACCTCATCGCCCGAATCCGACATGGAAGGTCGCAATGAGAATGCCCGGCCTCGCCCTGCCTGCTGCGCGAGGCAAGGAGCACGCTGCTGCGGAAGCATAGGCTGGCGTTGAGCGCAACCATTGAGCGCGGGCTTGAGTTCCGGCCCCTGCGGCAAGGCCTGGCCGAGCTTGCCATCAAACAGCTCGAGACCTAGCTCATCGCATGTTGGGCAGCCATTCGTCGGTGGCCTCGGCCATGTCGCGCATTCTTGTCATCGCCGGCCTCGTTCTTGTAGCCGCCGGTCTCCTCTGGCCCCTGATCGAGAGGCTTGGCCTCGGCCGCCTGCCAGGTGACATCGTCGTCAGGCAGCCGGGCTTTTCGTTCTATCTGCCGCTTACGACCTCGCTTCTGGTCAGCGTGATCCTC
The DNA here is from genome assembly GCA_963735065.1 of uncultured Alphaproteobacteria bacterium. Classification (GTDB taxonomy): domain Bacteria; phylum Pseudomonadota; class Alphaproteobacteria; order Geminicoccales; family Geminicoccaceae; genus CAVTJL01. Next base: position 148,420 of record CAVTJL010000007.1, read on the forward strand.
AGCTTGGTGATCTGGCTGCTGCACCGTTGACGCACCCGGCCCGGTGCCCTCCCCGGCCAAGATGGTGGCTCAGGGCGAGCAGGACGGCACCCGTCTCGGGAGGTGCCCCCACCGTGATGCGCAGCCGATCGGGAAGACCATAATCGTCGACCGGTCGGACATGGATTCCTTCCCTCCCGAGGGCCCGAAGCGCAGCGGCGGCGGCGACCGGGCTGCCGAAGCCCACGAGCAGAAAATTCCCGGCCGATGGCACCACATCGAGCCCCAGGGCCGAGAGGCCCTTGGCGAGCCTTGCCCGCTGCTCGGCCGTCGCGGCGACGGCGCGGGCGAGAAAGCTGCTGTCCTCGAGCGCAGCCACCGCACCGACCTGGGCAACGGCGTTGACGTTGCCGACGCCGCGGACGCCGTTCATGGCGGCGATGATCTCGAGGGGCCCGTAGGCCCAGCCGACCCGGAGAGCCGCCAAGCCATAGGCCTTCGAGAAGGTGCGGGTGACGACGACGTTGCCGGTGCCGTCGACAAGGTCCAAGCCTGCGCTGTAGGCCGGATCGTCGACGAACTCGGCGTAAGCCGAATCGATCACCAGCAAGACGCTTCGCGGGAGACCGTCACGCAGCCGCTCCAGCTCGCGCCGCTCGATCCAGGTGCCGGTGGGATTATTGGGGTTCGCCAGGAACACGATGCGGCTGCGGGGGGTGATGGAGGCGAGGATGCGATCGACGTCGACGACGAAGCCGCATTCCGGGACACGCACCGGTGTGGCGCCGACCCGTGCCGCGATGATCGGGAACTGCAGGAAGCCGAACTGGGTGTAGAGCACCTCGTCACCGGGCCGGGCGTAGAGCCGGCCCAGCATGTCGAGCAGCTCCTCCGAGCCATTGCCGCAGATGACGCGCTTCGGGTCCAGCTCGAAGCGGCGGGCAATCGCGCGGCGCAGGTCGGTGCTGCCGGGGTCGGGATAGCGATGAGCCGTCGCCGGGCGGGCGCGCGCCGCGGCAATCGCAGCGGGGCTGGCGCCGAAGCTCGAACTCGTTGAGGCTGAGGTCGACGGGCGCCCGCTGACCGGCCGCCCCTTCGGACTCGCGCACGACGGTGAGGCCGAGGGGAGCCATGTAAGGGCGCGGCGCGAGGGGTACATGCAGGTTCAAGGCAAATCTCCCGGCCATCGATATCGCGTTATAGTTGATAACATCGCCGTTCATCGCGCGATAGGAGATTTTGCTCGTCTTGCATGCTCCGGCACGGGCATGTGACTGGTGAGGGATCAAGAGATAGCGGATGGTCGAGCCATGAAACGCCGACACTTGCTCGCCACCGCGCCGCTGCTCGGACTGGGCGCACGCGCCAGCGCCTCTCAGCGCGCCCCGGTCCTGGTCGAGCTTTTCACCTCTCAGGGCTGTAGCTCGTGCCCGCCGGCGGATCGCCTTCTGGCCGACCTCGCCGCCAGGCCCGACGTGCTGGCGCTGGCCTTTCATGTCACCTACTGGGACCGCCTCGGCTGGGCGGACACTTTCGGAAGCCCGCGCTTCACCGAGCGCCAGCAGGCCTATGCGGCGCGGCTGGGCGGCGGGCTCTATACGCCGGAGGCCGTGATCGGGGGTGAGCTTGCCCTCGTCGGATCGGATCCGAGGATCGCCACCGCGGTGGACCTGCTCGCCGAGCGGCGTATGCCGGCGCTCCTCGAGGTGACGCCCTCGGGCAGCGTCGAGCTGCCTTCGCTCGGGATCGAGGACGGAGCCGATCTTTGGGCCGCAGCCTATGACGACCACCATGCCGTGGCGATCGAGAGCGGCGAGAATGCCGGCCGACAGATCATCTATTCCAACGTGGTGCGCTCGTACCTCGAGCTTGGCCGCTGGAATGGTCGAGGTCGGAGGGTGATGCTTCCCGCCGACCGCTGGGCAGGGGAAGGAAGGAACGGCCTCGCACTGGTGGCCCAGAGACCGACCGACGGCCGCGTCCTCGCGATCGGGAGAGCTCGCCTCGCCTCGACTGCGACCCTCTGAGCCGCCTTGCCAAAGGTGCCGCCGACGCTAGCGTCGGTGCTGCAACTCACGGCGTCGAGGGCATCATGGCGAAGTCCCCTGCGGGCAAGGCGGGATCGGGAATCTGCAGCGTCTGCGGCAAGTCGAAGCCACGAGCTCAGCTCGAGCAGGCGGCGCTCGTGCGGCCACGCATCGCGGAGCTCATCCAAAAGGACCATCCGGACTGGTCCTCCGACGGCTACATCTGCCACGAGGATCTGAACCGGTATCGCAGCGCCTATGTGCAATCGCTGATCACCACCGAGCGCGGCGAGATCTCCAATCTCGAGCGCGAGGTGATCGACAGCCTGGCCCGACGCGAGACGCTGGCCTCGAATGTCGAAGAGGAATTCCAGCAGCAACTCACGCTCGGCGAGCGTATCGCCGACCGCGTCGCCGGATTCGGCGGCAGCTGGTCCTTCATCATCATGTTCGGCGGGATCATCGTCGTCTGGATGGCGCTGAACAGCTTCGCCCTCATGCGCGACGCATTCGACCCCTATCCCTACATCCTGCTCAACCTCGTGCTCTCCTGCCTCGCCGCCCTGCAGGCGCCCGTCATCATGATGAGCCAGAATCGCCAGGAGGCGCGCGACCGCCTGCATGCCGAAAGCGACTATCAGGTCAACCTGAAGGCGGAGCTCGAGATCAGGCAGCTCCACGAGAAGCTCGACTTCATGCTGCAGCGCCAATGGGACCGGCTCATGGAGATCCAGGAGATCCAGGTCGAGCTGATGCACGAGATGTCGAGGCGGAATCGGTAGCAGCCCGACCTCGAGGTCGAGCGGCGGATTCATTTGGCGCTTGATCTCGCGAGGCTGATGCTGCATTGCAGCGCAAACCGTGCCTTGCACGCCCGACAAATCAGCGCAAGAGGAGATCACCATGGTGGCTCGCGCCAGACGGACGAAGGCGGCCCAGAGCGACGCGGCCGACACCGAGGCCACAAGCCCCGCCATCGAGGCCCAGGCGGCCACACCGGCAGTCGAGGCCGCCGAGGTGGAGCCTGCGAAGAAGGCCGTCTCGGAGGAGGTCGTGGCGGCAACGGAGGAAGCAGCCGAAGCCGTCGAGCAAGGAGCCAAGCTCGCAGCCGCCCCGATCACGGTCGCCGCGGATGCAGGCAACGAGAGCGCGCAGAAGCTCGTCAATGCGTCGCAATCGGCCCTGGGGCTCTGGCTCCATTGGTGGCCGGAGCAGCTGACCGACAACATCCGCACAGCGCAGGCGCTCGCCGGCTGCCGTAGCGTCGCCGAGGCTATCGAGATCCAGCGGGCCTATATCGGCACCGCAATCGAGCGCTGGAATCGCTTCGCCGGCTGATCAGCCAAGGGAGCTACCCTCTCCCTTCAGGGGGTAGCTCCCGCCCGCCTCAGAAGGGGATGTCGTCGTCCAGCTCCTCGGCCATCGGAGTTCTGGCGGCGACCGCCCCCGCCGGCGGGTCGAGCGGGCGCCCCGCGTGGGCCGTCATCGTCCCAGCCGGGCTGCCCGGCATCGTCCGGCCCGCCGATGCTGTCGCGCCCGCCGCCTTCCTCGCCACGGCCGCCGAGGAGCACCAGCTCACCGCGGAAGCGCTGCAGCACGATCTCTGTCGTGTAGCGCTCCTGCCCCTGCTGATCCTGCCATTTGCGCGTCTGGATCTGGCCCTCGAGGTAGACGGTGCGCCCCTTCGAGAGATAGCGCTCGGCCACCTCGGCCAGATTCTCGTTGAAGATGACGACGCGGTGCCATTCGGTGCGCTCGCGCGTCTCGCCCGATCCTCGATCCTTCCAGCGCTCCGAGGTCGCGACCGAAAGGTGCACGATCTTCTGATTGCTCTGGGTATAGCGGACCTCGGGATCACGCCCGAGATTGCCCACGAGGATCACCTTGTTGACGCTGCCGGCCATGCGCTCGGCTCCGAGTTCGAGAATGCGCTGTTCGTTGCAAGGCGATTAAAGCGGACCCCGGGGCTTCTGACCAGCCCGCAGCCGAGCCGGCGGCTTGGCCAACGGCATGACCCGCCGGCGCCCGTCGGATTTGCCGCGGGACGGCCGGGCCGTTAAGGATCGTCCATCTAGGCCCTTCCTCACGCCGATCGATAGTGATCCGCAGGCGACGGCCCCATGTCGGAGACCCGCTCTTGGCCGATTCCCGCCCTGTCCTGCTGATCGGTCTCGATGCCGCCGATTCCCTGCTGGTCGAGGAGCTGGTCGACGCGGGGGCCATGCCGAACCTGGCGCATCTGCGGCGCGCCGGCACGCGCGGCGAGCTCGTCTCCCGGCCCGAGGGTCTGTCGGCGATGCGCTGGTCGAAGTTCTTCGAGGGCGGCCGCATCGCCCGCTACTACTTCCCCAAGGCCTGGAACCCCGACGCGATGCGCCTGGACTGGACCCCTCAGGCGACCGGCGACCCGCGGCCGTTCTGGCACCATCTGGCCGACGCCGGGTGCCGCGTGGCGGTGATCGACGTGCCACATGCCCCTCTCCGGCAACCGGGTCCGGATGGCCTTCACATCCAGGGCTGGCAGCTGCACGACCTGATCGAGCGTGGCAGCGCGCCGACCGATCTCTGGACTCGCTTGGCGGCCGAGGTCGGCGCCCCGCCGATGGGCCACGAGCGCTATGGGCGGCAGACCGCGTCGATGCTCCAGGAGCTTCATCGAGCGATGCTGGCGAGCCTGGAGCAGAGCACCCGCCTTTGTACCCGGCTCCTGGCGCAGGGGCCGTGGGACCTCTTTCTCGTTGTGCTCGGTGCCACGCACCGGGCGGGCCACTATCTCTGGGACCTCAGCCAGATCGACGCCTCGTCGCTCGGACGCGACGATCGCATCGCGCTCGAAGGCGCCCTCCGCGACATCTATGGCGCTGCCGACCGGCTGATCGGCGAGGTCGCCGAGGCAGCGCCGGCGGAGGCGCGTCTCGTCGTCATGTCGCTGCACGGCATGGGCCCGAACCCCGGCTGGTCGGAGCGTGCGCAGCAGATCGACGCGCGGATGGCCGGGGCCAGGGGCACGGGCCGGACGACCCTCTTGGGCCACCTCAAGGCCAGCCTGCCGAGCGAGCTGATACAGGACATGTGGGGCTTGCTCCCGGGCCCGGCGCGCGACCGGCTGGTGCCGCTCCTCTCGGCCCGCACCCGACACTGGCCGTCGACGAGCCACTTCGCCCTGCCGAGCGACGTGTTCGGCCTGATCCGCGTCAACCTCGAGGGGCGCGAGGCGGCTGGCATCGTTCCGCAGGGCACCGCCTATGCGGCTCTCCTCGACGAGGTGGCCGAGACGTGGCGCGGCATTCGCGACCTCGACCATGGCCGCTCCATCGTCCGGGCGATCGAGCGGATCGACGATCATGTGGCTACGGATCACCCCGCGCGCCGCTGGCTTCCGGACATGGCGATCCTGTGGTCGGACGTGCGGGCATCGGAGACCTCGGGGGTCGAGCTTGCTGGCGGCGGTCCGCTCCGCTGGCCGCGCGACCGCGCCCTGCCGTCCGGCCGGTCAGGCAATCACCGGGGCTGGGGCTGGTTCGTGGCCACAGGCGCGGATATTCCAGCCGACCGTGTCCTCGAGACGGAATGCGAGGTGGCGGATCTGCCTGCGACCGTCCTCGACTGGCTGGGCGTCGAGCGCCCGCGCGGCTTCGGAGGCAGCGTGATGCCCATGCTCGCGGGCAGACGAGCCTAGCTCGGCACGGCCCGGGTCCCGCAGCGCCCCAGCCCTGCGGTCCCGGCGCTTGCCGGACGGCGAGACCGGGGCCATCTTCAGCAGGCCTCATTCTGCCCACGACACATCCCGCCCTTCTCATCTCAGCCGGTGGCGCATGGACGACTTCATTCGCATCCGCGGCGCGCGCGAGCACAATCTCAAGTCGGTCGACGTCGACATTCCGCGCCACAAGCTGGTGGTGATCACGGGCCTTTCGGGCTCGGGAAAGTCGAGCCTCGCCTTCGACACGATCTACGCCGAGGGCCAGCGTCGCTACGTCGAGAGCCTGTCGGCCTATGCCCGCCAGTTCCTCGAGCTGATGCAAAAGCCGGACGTCGACCTGATCGAGGGCCTCTCGCCGGCGATCTCGATCGAGCAGAAGACGACGTCGAGGAACCCGCGCTCGACGGTCGCCACGGTCACCGAGATCTACGACTATATGCGCCTGCTCTGGGCGCGGGTCGGCATCCCCTACTCGCCGGCGACCGGCCTGCCGATCGAGGCGCAGACCGTCTCGCAGATGGTCGACCGCATCATGGCCATGCCGGCCGGCACACGGCTCTACCTCCTCGCCCCCATCGTCCGCGGGCGCAAGGGGGAGTACCGAAAGGAGCTGAAGGACCTGCTGCGCCAGGGCTTCCAGCGCGTGAAGGTCGACGGCGAGCTCTACGACCTCGACGAGGTGCCGGCCCTCAACAAGAAGGTGAAGCACGAGATCGAGGTCGTGGTCGACCGCGTCGTCACGGCACCCGACCTCGCCCAACGGCTGGCCGACAGCGTCGAGACGGCGCTGGGCCTGGCGGACGGGCTGCTCGTCACCGAAAACGCCGACACCGGCGAGCGGGTCACCATGTCGGCCAAGTTCGCCTGCCCGGTCTCCGGCTTCACGCTACCCGAGATCGAGCCCCGGCTCTTCAGCTTCAACAATCCCTACGGGGCCTGCCCGGCCTGCGACGGGCTCGGCAAGAAGATGCTGATGGACCCCGGCCTCATCGTGCCCGACCCCGACAAGTCGGTGGCCGAGGGCGCGGTCGAGCCCTGGGCGTCGCAGACGATGATGTACTACCCCCAGGCGCTGGCCTCCGTGTGCAAGCACTACGGCGCCGACGTCCACACGCCGTGGCGCGACCTGCAGAAGGATGTGCGCGACGCCATCCTCTTCGGCTCGGGCACCGAGCCCGTGCCGATGGAGTTCGAGGACGGGCTCCGCCGGATCACGACCAACAAGCCCTTCGAGGGCGTCGTGAACAACCTTCAGCGGCGCTGGCGCGAGACCGAGAGCGCCTGGATGCGCGAGGAGCTCGGCCGCTACATGAGCTCCTCGACCTGCGAGGTATGCCAAGGTCACCGCCTCAAGCCCGAGGCGCTGTGCGTCAAGATCGACAGCCGCCACATCAGCGAGGTGACCGAGCTGTCGATCCGCGATGCGGGCGCCTGGTTCGACGGCCTGCCCGGCAAGCTCACGGAAAAGCAGAACGAGATCGCCGCCAGAATCCTCAAGGAGATCCGCGAGCGGCTGGGCTTCTTGAACAATGTCGGGCTGAGCTATCTCACGCTCGCCCGCGACAGCGGCACGCTCTCGGGCGGCGAGAGCCAGCGCATCAGGCTCGCCTCGCAGATCGGCTCGGGCCTGACAGGCGTTCTCTACGTGCTGGACGAGCCCTCGATCGGCCTGCACCAGCGTGACAACGACCGTCTCCTCGAGACGCTGAGGCACCTCCGCGACCTCGGCAACACCGTCATCGTCGTCGAGCACGACGAGGATGCCATCCTCTCGGCCGACCACCTGATCGACATGGGCCCGGGCGCCGGCGTCCATGGTGGCCTTGTCGTCGCCGAGGGCACGCCTGCGGAGGTCATGCAGGAGCCCGCGAGCCTCACCGGCCAGTACCTCTCGGGCCATCGGGCCATCCCGATCCCAGCACGGCGCAGGCGGCCCAAGAAGAGCCGCTGGCTCGCCATCGAGGACTGCAGGGCGAACAACCTCTCGGGCGTCACGGCACGCTTCCCGTTGAGCAGCTTCGTCTGCGTGACCGGCGTCTCGGGGTCCGGCAAGTCGTCCCTCGTCCTCGATACCCTCTATCCGGCCCTGGCCCGCCGGCTCATGGGCGCGCGCACCGTGCCGGGCGAGCACAGCGCGATCGCGGGCATCGAGCATCTGGACAAGGTGGTGGACATCGACCAGTCGCCGATCGGCCGCACGCCGCGTTCCAACCCCGCCACCTACGCCGGCGCCTTCACGCCGATCCGCGACTGGTTCACGGAGCTGCCGGAAGCCCGCGCCCGCGGCTACAAGGCCGGCCGCTTCTCCTTCAACGTCAAGGGGGGCCGCTGCGAGGCCTGCCAGGGCGACGGCGTCATCAAGATCGAGATGCACTTCCTGCCCGACGTCTTCGTCACCTGCGACGTGTGCAACGGCAAGCGCTTCAACCGGGAGACCCTCGAGGTCACCTACCGGGGCAAGTCGATCGCCGACGTGCTCGACATGACGGTCGACACCGCCGTCGAGTTCTTCGACAGCGTGCCGCCTGTCCGCAACAAGCTGAAGGGCCTGCAGCAGGTGGGCCTGGGCTACATCAAGCTCGGCCAGCAGGCGACGACCCTCTCGGGCGGCGAGGCGCAGCGGGTCAAGCTGGCGAAGGAGCTGTCGCGCCGCGCCACCGGCCAGACCGTCTACATCCTGGACGAGCCCACGACAGGCCTGCACTTCGAGGATGTGAAGAAGCTGCTCGAGGTGCTGCACACCCTGGTCGACCAAGGCAACACGGTGATCGTCATCGAGCACAATCTCGAGGTCATCAAGACGGCGGACTGGCTGCTCGACCTCGGCCCCGAGGGCGGCTCGGGCGGCGGCCGCATCGTGGCCGAGGGCACCCCCGAGGACGTGGCCGCCAACGCCGGCAGCCACACGGGTACCTATCTTCGCCGCGTCCTGCCCGAGACCGAGAAGAGAGCCAGCGCCTGAGGCGACCGCGCGGCCTTCATCGAAAGCCCGCCCCGGTCGTGCTATATCTCTTCTATGGCTAGAGCCCGCGATCATCTTCCGCCGCCGGCTTCCTACGACGGCGACTTCTATGCCTGGGCCCTCGAGCAGGCGGCTTTGCTGCGCGCCCGCCGTTTCGCCGAGCTCGACATCCAGAACCTGGCCGAGGAGGTCGAGGACTTGGCCAGACGGCACGCGGATGCGCTCGAGAGCCGGCTCGCGACGTTGCTGAGCCATCTTCTCAAGTGGGAGCTGCAGCCATCGGGCCGCTCGTGGAGCTGGGCCGGGACGATCAGAAGAGAGCGCCAAGCGATTGCCAGGCTGCTGCAGCGCAATCCCGGACTTGGCCCGCGCCGAGGCGAGCTGTTCGTCGATGCCTATGCCGATGCACGCGCGACGGCAGCGATCGACACCGATCGGCCCGTGGGCTCTTTCCCTGCCACCTGCCCCTACACCCTCGCGCAGGCTACGGATTGGAATTTCTGGCCGGGCGATCCCTGGCCGGAAGGCGATCCGAGCGATCCTCGCGGCTGAGCCTGCGCGCTTGGCCCTCTTGCCTTTCCACCTCGTCTGCGGCCTCTTGCGGGCGGCATAGGGATGGGGCGGCGCTGGCCGCGCAACGAGGTGGCTTGGTGGCATGCAGGCGGCGTTCATCCGCGGGATCCGGACGGTCGAGATCGGTGAGATGCAGCGGCCCGTGCCGCGCGAGGACGAGCTGCTCGTCCAGGTCGAGGCCGTGGGCATCTGCGGCAGCGACCTCCATTATTATCTCGAGGGCTCGATCGGCGCGCAGGTGGTGGTGGAGGGCTTCGTGCCCGGTCACGAGTTCGCCGGCCGCGTTGTCGACGCGGGAGCCGGTGACCTCGGCATCGCGCCCGGGACGCTGGTCGCGGTCGATCCCGCGACACCCTGTGGCCGGTGCGAATGGTGCCACCGGGGGCATGTGAACCTCTGCCCCAACGTGGTCTTCAAGGGAGCGCCGCCGCACCAGGGCGCGATGGCTGGCTTCATCGCGGTACGGCCCGACGCGCTTTTTCCCGTGCCCGAGAGCTTCGATGCCACCGACGCGGCGATGCTCGAGCCGCTGGGCGTGGCCGTGCATGCGATCGATCTTGCCAAGCCCCGTCTGCTCGAGACCTGCGCCGTGATCGGCTGTGGCGCCATCGGCCTCTTGACCCTGCAGGTTGCCAAGGCTGTGGGCGTCGGCAGGACGATCGCGGTCGAGCCCGTGGCGGATCGCCGCAAGGCGGCCCTGGAGCTCGGTGCCGACGCCGCTGTGTCGACGACCGCGGAGCTTCTCGACCTTACGGATGGCCGCGGCGTCGATCTCGTGCTCGAGGCGACGGACCGTCCGGAAGCCTTCGAGCTCGCGGCCGAGACGGCGCGGATCGGCGGCCGTTGCGTGCTCATCGGCATCCCCGAGGGGGACCGCTACGCGCTCTCGGCCTCGCTGGCGCGTCGCAAGGGCCTGACGGTCAAGTTCGCCCGGCGGATGGGGCACGTCTACCCCAGGGCGATCGAGCTCGTGCGCCGTGGGCAAGTGGACGTCCGCCGTCTCGCCACCCACCACTTCCCGCTCGAGCGCGCGCCCGACGCCTTCGCGATGCAGGCGGCGCGCGCGGACGGGATCATCAAGGCCATCCTCCAGCCCGGAGGATAGGCTCGAGGGCTCGGGCTCACCAAGAAGACAAGGAGGCACGTTTTATGGCGGATTTCGTCGAGAGGTTCTCGCTGACCGGCAAGCGGGCGCTGGTGACGGGCGCGTCCAAAGGCATCGGGCTCGAGATCTGCAAGGTGCTGGCCGATGCGGGCGCCGACATCGTGGCGGTGGCACGCGATCCGGCCGGCCTCGAGGAGGCCCGCGCCGCGGTCGAGGGCCAGGGCCGTCGCTGCGTGGTGGTCGAGGCGGAGATGGCAAGCATCGAGGGGCCTCAGGAAGCGGCGAGGCGCGCGCTTGATGCCTTCGGGGCGATCGACATTCTCGTCAACAACGCCGGCATTGCCGTGGTCGAGCCCATCATCGGGACCAGCGTCGAGGATTGGGACCGCTGCCAGGCCGTCAATCTGCGGGCGCCGTTCCTTCTGGCCCAGGCCCTGGCGCCGGCGATGATCGCCCAGCGGCAAGGGCAAGATCATCAACGTCACCTCGCAGACCAGCGTGGTGGCGCTCGAGCTGCACGGCGCCTACGCGGCCTCCAAGAACGGCCTCAACGCGCTCACCAAGGTCATGTGCCTCGAGTGGGCCCGGCACAACATCCAGGCCAACGCTGTCCTGCCGACCGTGATTCTCACCCCCATGGGCGAGCAGGTCTGGGGCGATCCGGCGCGTGGCGACCCGATGCGGGCGAAGATCCCGGCCGATCGGTTCGGCAAGCCCATCGAGGTGGCGGACCTCGTTCTCTTCCTCGCCTCGTCCGCCTCGGACCTCATCAACGGGCAGACGATCCTGATCGACGGCGGCTACACGGCCGCCTGAGGCCGGCATTTCCTCACCTGAGCGTGTATGGCACGCGGCGAGCGGGCCGGCTAATCCGTCGGACCGGGTGCTGCGAACAAGACCCGACGGCCTAATCCGCAGCCGACCATCGTTCCGGTCCTGGAGAGAGTGTCTTGCTCCGATCGCTGCCGCTTGCGGCACCCGCCGACTCGACACGTTTGACCCTCCGCCGCACCATCTTCGCCGGCCTCGTGCTGGCAACGATGGCCATTGCGCTCGCGGCGCTCACCTATGTGCTCGCCGCCGATGGGCTCAGCATCATCGACGGCATGATGCTGACTGCCTTTCTCATCACCCTGCCCTGGACCGTGATCGGCTTCTGGAATGCCGTGATCGGCCTTCTGATCCTTCGTTTCGCTCCCGATCCGGTGGCGGCGGTCATGCCGCTCGTGCGCGGCCTCGACGAGAGGCGGCCGTTGCGGGGCCGCACCGCGCTGGTCATGCCCGTCTTCGAGGAGGATCCCGAGCGCGTCATCCGCCATCTCAAGGCCACCGTCGACAGCCTCGAGGCGACCGGCGACGGGGCCGCGTTCGAGGTCTTCCTGCTGAGCGACACCCAAGACATCTCGATCGCCGAGGAGGAGGCCCGGCGCTTTGCGGACTGGAAGGCCGGCGATCCGCGTCCCGACCGTCTCCACTATCGACGCCGCGCCGGCAATGGTGGCCACAAGACCGGAAATCTCTGGGAGTTCATCGACGGCTCGGGGGCACGCTTCGACTACATGATCGTGCTGGATGCCGACAGCCTGATGACGGGCCCGGCGCTGACGCGTCTGGTGCGCCTGATGGACACCCACCCGCGCCTCGGCATCCTGCAGACCCTGGTCACCGGCCTCCCGAGCCGCAGCGCCTTCGCCAGGCTCTTTCAGTTCGGGATGCGCCATGGCATGCGCTCCTACACGACGGGCAGCGCGTGGTGGCAGGGCGATGGCGGCCCCTATTGGGGTCACAACGCGATCCTTCGTCTCGACGCGTTCCGCGCCCATTGCGAGCTGGCCACTCTTCCCGGCCGTCCACCCTTCGGCGGCCGGATCCTCAGCCACGATCAGGTCGAGGCCGTCCTGATGCGGCGCGCCGGCTACGAGGTGCGGGTGCTGCCGGACGAGCACGGCAGCTTCGAGGAGAATCCACCGAGCCTGCCGGACTTCCTCAAGCGCGATCTCCGCTGGTGCCAGGGGAACATGCAGTATGTGCGCCTGCTGGGCCTTCCTGGTCTTCCTATGCTCGGCCGGCTCCAGCTCCTCCTTGCGATCCTGATGTACGCGGCGGCGCCAGCCTGGCTCGCCTTCGTGCTGCTCGGCATGGCGCAGGCGGTTCAGCACGTGCTCGGGCTCGCCGGCGACGGCCGCGCCAATGGCGCGTTCTGGACCACAGGTGTTGTCACTGTCGGCGTCTCCCTCCTCGTCGCGATGCTGCTCATGAGCTTCGCGCCGAAGCTTGCCGGCGTCGCCCAGACGCTCATGTCGCCCGCCCTGCGCGCCAGCTACGGCGGCAGTGCCCGGGTCCTGGGCTCGACGCTGGTCGAGCTGATCTTCTCGTTCCTGATCTCCCCCGTCATGGCGGTGATGCAGACCTTCTTCATCGCCGGCATGGTGCTCTTCGGGCGAACGGTCATCTGGGGCGCGCAGCGTCGCTCGCTCAGCGAGCTCGGCTTTGGTGAGGCGTGCCGCGGGCTCTGGGCGCCCACGCTCCTCGGAGCGGTGCTGAGCAGCATCGCCTGGTGGCTCGTTCCCGGTGCCCTGCCCTGGCTGGCTCCCATGGTGACCGGCCTGCTGCTGGCTGCACCGGTGGCCTGGGTCACAGCTTCGCCGGCCTTCGGGCGCTGGCTGGCCGACCGTGGCATCTGCACCATTCCCGAAGAGATCGATCCGCCCATCGAGCTGCAGGCCGCGGGCCACGCGGACCGCTCGTCGACGACGCAGCCGCTTGCCGCGCAGACGACAGCAAGAGCGCCGATACAGCCGGTTCCCGTGTCCGGCGGCTGAGCCTCCGCACGCCCTAGTCTCCTTGCCCAGGGCACCGGGCCTCGCCTATTGCTGCGCGTCCGAGTCGCCGTCACAACAGGAGCCGCCGATGCCCCGCCCCAGCATGCTCGTGCTCGCGGCAGCCTTCGCCGCCCTCCCCATCGCCGCCCGAGCGGATGAGCCCGCGACACCGCAGGCCGTTGCCGCCCTGCCGGCGGGCGAGAAGCTCGTCGCGAACGGGCTCAGCGGCGACGGATCGCGGCTGGCGACGATGGCGACCGCCCCCGACGGATGCTGGCGGCTCCGTCTCTACGACGTCGAGGGCGGCAAGCCCCAGCCGCGCACGGACCTCCTTGCGCGGAAGACGGATGCGGTGGGCTGCGTGCCGACCGTGGCCGCCATGTCGAGCGATGGCGGCACGATTGCGATCCAGGCCTATGGCCAGGCACAGGGCCGGGTCTATCGCATCGGCACGGACGGCATCACGCCCGCCGGCGATCTTCGGATCGACGGCAAGAAGGGCTACGACCATCCGGCGCCACCCGGCATCGCGCTCTCGCCGGACGGGCGAGCCGTCGTCGTCGGAGCCCGCAACTATGATTGCCGGCTGGGCTTTCCCGCCGATCGCTGTGGCTCGGCCTCCCTGTTCCAGCAGCAGGGCTCCGACTGGAAGCTGACCGGCGTCTTTGCCGAGCCCGCTCCGGCTGTCTTGAACCTCGCCTTCGGCGGCACGGTGGCGGTGACCGACGGGGCCGGCGTCGTGGTGGCGGGCGGCCAGGGCCAGACCGGCGACATGGGCCAGCTTCTCGTCTTCACCGCACAGCCAGACGGCTGGGGCCTGGCGAGCACGCTCGCGCCCGCCGACGCGAGCGAGGGCACGTTCGGCGAGGCGCTCGCCATGACGCCCAATGCCAGCCTGATGGCCATCGGCAGCGACCAGTCGGTCTACGTTCTCGCCAAGCAGGGTAATGATTGGAAGCGCGTCGCACGGATCACGCCGCCGGAGGACAGCGCCGGCGGCTTCGGCGAGGCCGTAGCGCTATCCATCGACGGCCGGCGGCTCCTCATCGGGTCGCCTAGGGGCGCGTGCGCGTCCTTGGCGCCACGCTGCGGGGTGGCCTACCTCTACACTGGATCGGCCGGCGGGAGCTCATGGCAGCTCAAGGCCCGCCTGCTGGCGGATACCCCGACGCCTCAGACCGACTTCGGCTATGCGGTGGCGCTCGACGCCAGCGGGCGCCTCGCGGCGGTGCAGGGAGACCGGCTCTACCTCTTCCAGCCCTGAGGCGCGCGGCGGCGCTCAGCCCCAGAAGGTGCGCGACGGCGGGTGCACGAGCCCGCCATCGTAGCGCAGGCCCGGCTCCCGGTCGCGGGCGAGGAGGAGCGGGCCGTCCAGGTCGACATAGCGCGCCATGCCGGTCAGCACCGTCGCCGGCGCCATCGCGAGGCTGGTGCCGACCATGCAGCCGAGCATGATCTCGAAGCCGAGCGCGCTTGCGGCCTTCGCCATGGCCAGCGCCTCGGTGAGGCCACCGGTCTTGTCGAGCTTGATGTTGACGACGTCGTAGGCGGGGCGCAGCGCTTCCAGCCCCTCGCGCGTGTGGCAGCTCTCGTCGGCGCCGAATGGAAGGGGCCGCGCCAAGCCGTAGAGGGACCGGTCCTGCCCGGCTGGAAGCGGCTGCTCGATCATCTCGACACCCAGATCGGCCAGCGCCCGCGCATGAGGCTCGACCATGGCCGGCGTCCAGGCCTCGTTCGCGTCGGCGATCAGGCGCGCCCACGGGGCCGCCGCCTTGACCGCCCGAACCCGCTCGACGTCGCCCTCACCGCCGAGCTTGAGCTTGAGGAGCGGCTGGTCAACCGCCAAGGATGCAGCCGCGGCCATCGTCTCGGGCGGCCCAAGCGAGATCGTGTAGGCCGTGACGACCGGCTCGGGCTCCTCGAGCCCCGCCAGACGCCAGACCGGCTCGCCGGCGAGCTTCGCCTCGAGATCCCAAAGCGCGCAGTCGAGCGCGTTGCGGGCAGCGCCGGCGCCGATCGCCGCCTGCAGCGCGTCCCGTGTCCCGCCGCTCTCGATGAGGGCGCGCTGGCCCTCGATCGCCTCGAGCGTCTGTGCCGGGCTCTCGCCGTAGCGCGGATAGGGGACACACTCCCCGCGGCCCGTCGCCCCGCCCTCCTCGATCTCGACAAGGACGACCTCCGCCTCGGTGCGGGAGCCGCGGCTGATCGTGAAGCTGCCCCTGATCGGAAAGACCTCGTGGCGGGCGACGAGCCGGCGCGCCATCGCCCTAGTCTGCCAGGCGGTCGACGATCGGGCCTACGCCGGTGGCGATGGGATCCACCGCCGGCAAACCCATCTCCGCCGACACGCGCGCGAGATAATCGAGGCGCTCGGTCGGATCGAGATTGGCCGTGTTGACGCTGACCCCCACGGCCCGAACGTCCCTGTTGGTAAGCCGCGCCGACTGGAGGCATGCCTCGATGCAGGTCCGCATGCTCGGCAGGGGCAGATGCTTGAGGCCGCGCATGTGGGTGCGCGTCGGCTCGTGGCAGAGGACGAGAGCATCGGGCTGGGCGCCGTGGATGAGCCCCAGCGTCACGCCGGCGAATGCCGGGTGAAAGAGAGAGCCCTGCCCTTCGATGACGTCCCAGTGATCGGGCTCATTGTCGGGGCTGAGCCACTCGACGGCACCTGCGATGAAGTCGGCCACGACCGCATCGATGGCGACGCCCGCACCCGAGATCATCACGCCGGTCTGGCCGGTGCCGCGGAAGGTGGCGTCGATGCCGCGCGCCAGCATCTCCTTCTCGATCGCCAGAGCCGTGTACTTCTTGCCGCACGAGCAGTCGGTGCCGACGGTCAGCACTCGCTTGCCGGTGCGCTTGACGCCTGTGCCGGTGCGGAAGCGCTGGGTCGGGTGTCGGGCATCGAAGAGCGCGACACCATGGCGCTCGGCGGCCTCCCGAACGGCCGGAATGTCTCCCAGGCGCTGGTGAAGGCCCGACGCGATGCCCATGCCCGCCTCGATCGCCTCGACGATGGTCGGAACCCAGTGGTCGGCGAGAAAGCCGCCCGAGTTCGCGACGCCGACGATGAGCGTGCGACAGCCGGCCGCCTTCGCCTCCGCGACGGTAATGTCCCGCAGGCCAAGGTCGGCCTTGCAGCCGGGCAGGCGCAGCTGGCCATAGCAAAGCTCGGGCCGCCAATCCTTGATGCCGTGAGCCGTCTTCGCGGCGAGCTGATCGGCGACGTCGCCGAGAAACAGCAGATAGGGCGCTTCCATGAGTCCTGCGTGTCGTCGCGGGTGATGGGGCGATCCTAGGCGACCGGGCTACGCATCTGCAATGGCCGCTCGCCGCGACGGCAGGCAACACGCGTCAGTAGGGCAGACGCGGCCGGTAGGCGTATCCCACGACCACGTCGGCCACCACGAGCTCGGAGGCCTCGAGCTTCCCGTCTCGGTTGCGGTCCAGCAGGACGAAGACACGCGTTCGAAAGAAGCTGAGCTCCATCGCATCAACCCGGCGATCGCCATCGCGGTCGCCGTTGGCGAGGAGACCGCGAAGCTCGACATCGGGGATCGGGGACAAGCCGTCGATCGCGCCATTCCTCAGGGCGGCCTCGATCTCTGGAGCCTCGATGAGGCCGTCGCCCGAGACATCGAGCTTGCTGAACATCAGCGGCGTCGCACGAGCCCATCCGGCAGCGCTCTCGGGCTCGCCCCGGGCAACGCGTGGTGGCGGTGGAGCGGCGGGCGCTCTCGGTGGGGCGCCCGCTCCCCTGCACGCCTGAAGCAGGAGAGCGCCGGTAAGGGCCAAGATCAGATGCTCGAAAGAGTGCCGCATGGCCGCAAACCGCCACCCTACCGCAAACGGGGCCATTATCTCCAACCGGAACGCAGCACGGTAGAGAAAGGACCCGTCCGTCTGTCGCATTGCAGCGGCGATCGGTCGCGCGATCGCAAGTGTGGCAACGACGCCTCGCTAAGGCGGGGTCAAGGGGATGCGTGGCGGCCGGACGGAGATGGCGATGAGCGAAACGGGCGGCGATCTCGACCTTCGCGAGCTGGATGACGACGAGCTCGTCAAGCAGATCCAGGATGATCTCTATGACGGGCTCAAGCCGGAGGTCGAGGAGGGCGTCAACATCCTCCTGGAGCGCGGCTGGGAGCCCTATGCGGTCCTGACCGAGGCGCTGGTCGGCGGCATGACGATCGTCGGCATCGACTTCCGCGACGGCATTCTCTTCGTGCCCGAGGTCCTTCTCTCCGCCAATGCCATGAAGGGCGGCATGGCGATCCTGCGACCGCTGCTGGCCGAGACCGGGGCGCCCACCGTCGGCAAGATGGTCATCGGCACCGTCAAGGGCGACATCCACGACATCGGGAAGAACCTGGTGGCGATGATGATGGAGGGTGCCGGCTTCGAGGTCGTGAACCTCGGCGTCAATTGCGACGTCGACAAGTATCTGGCCGCCCTCAAGGAGCACAAGGCGGACATTCTCGGCATGTCGGCCCTGCTGACGACCACCATGCCCTACATGAAGATCGTCATCGACACGATGATCGAGACCGGCATCCGCGACGACTACGTGGTGCTGGTCGGCGGCGCCCCCTTGAATGAGAGCTTCGCCCAGGCGGTCGGCGCCGACGCCTATTGCCGCGACGCCTCGGTGGCGGTCGAGACGGCCAAGCGCTTCATGGCACAGCGGCACAACCGGTTGGCCGTGCCCGCCTGAGACGCCCATGATCGACGCCGCCCCCGAGCGCGAGACTGGGCGCACGCTCCTCATCGCCTGCGGCGCGCTGGCGCGTGAGGCTCGGGCCGTCATCGATGCCAACCGCCTCGATGCCATCGACATCCGCTGCCTGCCGGCTTCGCTGCACAATCGACCGGAACGCATTCCCGAGCAGATCCGCTGCGCGATCCGGCGCTGGCAACCGCACTATGGCCGGCTTCTCGTCCTCTACGGCGATTGCGGCACCGGCGGCGAGCTCGACCGCGTGCTGGCCGAAGAGGGGGTGGAGCGGATCGCCGGGCCGCACTGCTACGCCTTCTACGCCGGCGAGGCCGTCTTCGACGTCCTGGCCGCCGCCGAGCCCGGCACCTTCTATCTGACCGACTTTCTCGCTCGTCAGTTCGAGACGCTGGTATGGCGCGGATTGGGCCTCGACCGTCACCCGGAGCTGCTGCCGCTCTACTTCGAGAACTATCGGCGCCTCGTCTGGCTGGCCCAGACCGACAGCCCGGCGGTGGAAGCCAAGGCGCGCGCGGCGGCAGCCCGGCTCGGCCTCGCCTTCGAGCGGCACCCCACCGGTCTCGGCCAGATCGAGCTCTTTCTGCGACGGGCTGCCTGAGGCGCTTATGGCCGAGCTCCTGATCGTCCGTTGGCGGGCCATTCCGGCCCAGGTGATCGTTCGTGCTGGCCGCCGGACCGCACGGCGACAGCTGAGCGATCGGTTCCAGGAGGCGATCGACCGCGCCGCCATGCGCGCCGGCCTGACCGGCACGGATGCCTATCTGGACGAATGGCGGAGGGATACGCCCCAGCCCTGCGGCGATGATCTGGAAGCCGAGGCCCAGGCCGCGGCCGACCGCCTCGAGGCATCCTACGACGCCGAGGCGCTGCGGGCGCTCGTCGGCGCTCATGGCAACGCCCCCGAGACGACGGGACCATGAGCGAGGAGCCGCTGGTCGTCTTCACGCCGTCGGGCAAGCGGGGCCGCTTCTCGCGGGGCACGGGCCTCCTCGCCGCAGCCCGCAGGCTCGGGGTCGATGTCGACAGCGTATGCGGCGGGCGCGCCCTCTGCGGGCGCTGCCAGGTGACGGTGGCGGAGGGCAGCTTCGCCAAGCATGGCATCGCCAGCGCGGCGGATCACCTTTCGAGCCTCACCGATGTCGAGCAGCGCTACGCCGCGCGCAAAGGGCTGGCCGCAGGACGACGTCTCTCCTGCCAGGCCGTGATCGAGAACGACCTCGTCATCGACGTGCCGCCGGAGAGCCAGCTCCATAGGCAGGTGGTCCGCAAGCGAGCGGACGCCCGTCCCGTGGCTCTCGATCCGGTGCTGCGCCTCTACTATGTCGAGGTGGCCGAGCCCGACATGCACCGCGCCCGCGGCGACCTCGAGCGGCTCGCCGAGGCGCTGGCCCAGCAGTGGGGCCTTGCCGGGCTCACGGCCGAGCTGCAGGTCCTTCGGCATCTCCAGGCGGCACTGCGTCGAGGGGGCTGGGCGGTCACCGTGGCGGTGCATGCGGGCTCACGCATCGTCGGCGTCTGGCCCGGCTATCAGGGCGCTGTCTACGGCCTTGCGGTCGACATCGGCTCGACCACGATCGCGGCACATCTGACGGACCTAACGAGCGGCGAGGTGAAGGCCTCGGCGGGCCTGATGAACCCGCAGATCCGCTTCGGCGAGGACCTGATGAGCCGGGTCTCCTACGTCATGATGAACCCCGGCGGCGAGGCCGAGATGACCCGGGCGGTGCGCGAGGCCCTGAGCAGCCTCGCGGACGAGGTGGCAAAGGAGGCCGGCATCGCGCCGGAGCTCGTGCTCGAGGTCGTGGTGGTGGGCAACCCCGTGATGCATCACCTCTTCCTCGGCATCGATCCGACCCAGCTCGGCATGGCGCCCTTCGCGCTCGCGGTCGACGGCGCCCTCGACCTGCCGGCCCGGGAGCTCGGCCTCGATACGCTGCATCCCGGCGCCAGGGTCTATGTGCTGCCCTGTATCGCGGGCCATGTGGGCGCGGACGCCGCCGGCGTGGTCCTGGCCCAGGGGCCGCATCTCAGCGAGGAGACGGTCCTTCTCGTCGACGTCGGCACCAATGCCGAGATCGTGCTGGGCAACCGCGAGCGGCTGCTCGCCTGCTCCTCGCCGACCGGCCCCGCCTTCGAGGGAGCCCAGATCAGCGCCGGCCAGCGCGCGGCACCGGGCGCCATCGAGCGCGTGCGGATCGACCGGGAGACGCTGGAGCCGCGCTTCAAGATCATCGGCTGTGATCTGTGGTCCGACGAGCCCGGCTTCGCGGAGGCCGCGGCCGAGACCGGCGTCACCGGCATCTGCGGATCGGGCATCATCGAGGTCGTGGCCGAGCTTTTCCTGGCCCAGATCGTCACGGCCGACGGCGTGATCGACGGGCGTCTCGCGGGCCGCTCGCCGCGCATTGAGCCCGACGACCGCACATTCTCCTTCCTTCTCCATGAGGGCGAGCCCCGGATCCGCGTGACGCAGGGCGACATCCGGGCCATCCAGCTGGCCAAAGCCGCCCTCCACGCGGGCTGCCGCCTGCTCATGGACCGCATGGGCATCGAGCAGGTCGACCGGATCATGCTGGCGGGCGCTTTCGGCAGTCACATCGACCCGCTGCACGCCTTGGTTCTCGGCCTCGTTCCCGACTGCCCACCGGAGCGCGTTCACGGCGTCGGCAACGCCGCCGGCACAGGGGCCAGGATCGCGCTTCTGAGCGGCGCTGCCCGGCGCGAGATCGAGACGCTGGTCGACCGCATCGAGAAGGTGGAGACGGCGATCGAGCCCGAGTTCCAGCGCCACTTCGTCGAGGCCATGGCCTTCCCGCACAAGACCGCGCCCTACGCGGAGCTGGCCAAGGTCGTGGCGCTTCCGGCGCCGGCACCACGCGCAACGACCGACCGCGACCGCCGCCGTCGGCGGGTGCCAGCGTGATCACCGCCTTGCCGGAGGACGGCAGGAGCGGCCCGAGAGCGAGGCCCTCCGCATCCGGGCGAGCAGGCGGACGAGCGGAGCCGGCCCGATGAGCTGGCTTGCCCTTCTTGTCGCGGGGCTGTTCGAGGTCGGCTGGGCCGTCGGGCTCAAATACACCGCGGGCTTCACCCGACCCCTGCCTTCCCTCCTCACCGTGCTCTCGATGGCGGCCAGCCTCGGCCTGCTCGGCCTCGCGCTCAAGAATCTCCCGCTCGGCACCGCCTACGCCGTCTGGACGGGTCTGGGGACCGTTGGCACGGTCATCGTCGGCATCCTGCTGCTCGGCGAGAGCGCCAGCCTTCCACGGCTGGGCTGCGTCGCCCTCATCCTCGCCGGCATCATCGGCCTGAAGCTCGTCACGCCGACCTGAGGGTGCCTTCCGCCCGGCAGCATAGCGTCCCGAATCAGAGCCTCGCGGGCACCGCCACCGGGCCGCCGTGAGGTGGCCGCGCCGCCCCCTGCCCCTTCACCGGAGGCTTGCGGCCCTCGCTTCGCCCTTCCCTCCCTGGCCGCTTGTCCTTAGAGCCGTTCCATAGGGTAGACGAAGGCGGTCGGCGCATCGCCTCGAGGAGGCCTTTGGCCCATGCAGATCTGTATCTTCGGCGCCGGTGCCATCGGCGGCTATCTGGCTGCGCGCCTTGCCCGAGCAGGCAGGCCGGTCTCGATCGTCGCCCGAGGAGCGCACCTGCATGCCATCCTCTCGAACGGGCTCAGACTGGAGACACCGGACGAGAGCTTCGTGGTGCATCCGCGGGCGAGCGACGATCCGAGCGTGCTTGGGCCTCAGGACCTCGTGATCGTCACGACGAAGACCACCGCTCTTCCGGCCGTCGCGCGCTCGATATCCCCCCTTCTCGGTCCCGATACCTCGGTGGCGTTCGCCCAGAACGGCGTGTTCTGGTGGTACGGCGCAGGCTTCGTCCCCAACGGCCAGGCGCTCGACCTCGCACGACTGGACCCGGATGAGAGCCTGCATCGGCTGATCGGTCCCGAGCGCAGCCTCGGGATGATCGTCTATTCGCCCAACGAGGTGAGCGAGCCCGGCGTCATCCGCAATGAGGGCACAAGAAACAGGTTCGTGCTCGGGGAGCCCGTGGCAGGCGGTACGGCTCGCGCGGAGGCAGCCCGCAGCATGCTTTCCGACGCAGGCTTTGAGATCGAGGTCACGCCACAGATCCGAACCGCAATGTGGCAGAAGCTGCTCCGCAACATCGGCAGCGGGCCGCTGGCGGTGCTGGGCGAATGCCGTTCCAGCGACATCGTCGCGGATCCGGCGACGGCCACGATCAACCGCCGGCTGGCCGAGGAGGCGGCAGCCGTGGCAGCCGCGCATGGCTTCGACGATCTCGGCATCGACCTCGATGCGCTGTCGAGGCCCGGCAGCCGGCCCGTCCACAAGCCCTCTATCCTGCAGGACCTCGAGCGCGGCCGGCCCATGGAGATCCATAGCATGGTGACGATCGTGCAGGACCTCGCCCGCGCCAGCGGGGTGCCCACGCCGACGCTCGACACCCTACTCCCGCTCATGGTGCTGAAAGCGCGGGAAGCGGGGTGCTATCCGCCGCCCGAGGGCTGACCGACCTGCCCGCCTTCCGGCTCAGCGCATCCCGGCGGCCAGCGCCTTCTCGGCCGTTCCGTCGGCTTGTGCCTGGGCCAGCCACTTGTCGACGGCGGCCTTGAGGGCGGGATCCTTCGTCATCCAGTAGGCCTTGTCGAAGTGGTTGAAGGGCTCCTTGACGTCGGCCGCGCAGAGCACGCCCTGATGCCGGTGCACCTGGAGCTCCACCTCGGCCCCGTCCGTCACCATCACATCGGCGTCGCCGGCGGCGATCTCGTCGAAGATCTTGGTGTTGTCCGGGAAGACCTCGACATGGGCGTCCTTGAAGTTGGCGTCCGCGAAGCGCTGGTTCGTGCCGCCCGGGTTGACGATCACACGCACGCCCGGCTCGTCGATCGCCTCGATGGAGACATAGCGCTCCTTGTCGGCGCAGCGCACGATCGGCCGCTTCCCGTCGGTCGAGACCACGCTCGAGAAATCGCCCTTCTCGGCACGGTCGGGCGTCACCGTGATGCCGCCCATGGCGACGTCGAACTTGTCCGCGGTGAGATCGGTGGCGAGACCTTTCCAGGTGGTCGGCACGATCTCGAGCTTCACGCCCAGGTCCTTGGCCAGCGACTGGGCCATCACGACGTCGGCGCCATAGAAGGTGCCATCCGCGTTGCGGCCCGAATAGGGCAGATAGTCGCCCGTGAGACCCACCCTGAGCACGCCTTCCTGCTCGATCTCGGCGAGCGGCGCTGCATAGAGCGGCGAGGAGACGAGGACGAGCGCGGCCGCGCCGACCGCCGTGCGACAGATGACATGCATGAGCGACCTCCCGTGATCGACGATGCTTGCTTGGGCTGCTGAGGTCAGGCCTCCGTGCTCGCCTGCCCGCTCACCTGCCTTCTCTCATACCGATGACGAGGTGGTGGAATCCAGCGCGGGATCCACCGGCGTAGCGCCATAGCCGAAGGGCGGCCTCGGCCGGGCGCGCATGAAGGCCTCGATCTCGGCCTCCTCGGCCTCGCTCACATAGTCGCGCCAACCGCCGACCTTGCCGCGCCGCGTCTTGAAGGACTGCGGGTTGTCGGCGCTGCCGGGCTTCATGCGGCGGCCGAGGAAGCCCTTCGAGCCCTGCTCCTCCAGACGCCTCATGTTATCGAGCGAGCCGAAGGCGACGGCCTCGGCGATCTCCTCGTCCTTGGGGTTCTGCTGCATGAACTCGAGGACGCGACGAAGCTCGCGGGCGGCGTCGGCGCGCATGTCCTCGTAGCGCACGACCAGGAGATCACGGACCTGGGACCGGCCCGCTTCCCAGATCTCCAAGAAGTCGACGACCCTGGGCAGCAGGCCGCCCTCGGCTCGCATCAGGAAATCGAAGACGGAGAGATCCTCTGCCGCCGGGTAGTCGTTCAGCACCTTCTTCCAGGGCCGCATCCGGAACCGCCACTGGAAATATTGCGAGACGGCGACGTCGCGCGGGTCGCGGACGAGCAGAACGACGCGCGCATCCTTGAAGGGCGCCACGCTCCGCCATGCGCCCGTGTAATCGCGCACATAGTTGCCGTGGCTGAAATAGACCTTGGGCGCCCTGGCGTCGCGCTTGTGGAGATTGTCGAACTCCAGCATGGCCGAGGCAGGCAGGCCCAGCCGTACCTGGAGGAAGCGCGAGAGCATCACGCGCAACCAGGTCCGCCCGCTCTTGCCGAAGGAGACGCAGACCATGTCGGCGGCCTCGATGCGCCGCATCTCCTCCCGGCCCCTCAGCCAGCGGTCGAGACGCTTGCGCCGTTCGGCGGGCAGGAAGAAGGCGCCGGAGACGAGGGCCTCGCGCGCCGCATCGCGCAACAGGGCCGCGGTCAGCTCCATCGGCGCATCCCATCGGGTGTCATGAGCCCGGATGTCGCCCGGAATGCCGGTCCGGTCAACCGCCGCGAGGCCAGCGCAGGCGCTAGTCGAGCGTCGCGAGGCCGGCGGCCAGAATGTCCAGCGCCTGGTCCAGCTCCTCGGTCGGGATGGTGAGCGGCGGACAGAGCGTCACGACATTGCCGCCGCCGAGCTTGAAGCTGAGACCACGGGCAAGACAGGCATACATGAGCCTGTCGGCCTCCTCGACCGCCGGCGCGCCGTCCGGCCGCCGCAGCTCGAGGCCCAGCATCAGGCCCATGCCCCTGGCCTCGGCCGCGAGCGGAGAGCGGTCCTTCAGCGCCTCGAGCTGCCCCAGCGCCCGAGCACCAAGCTCCATCGCCCTGGCACAGAGCCCGTCCTCCTCGATCACGTCGAGCGTGGCCAGCGCGGCAGCGCAGCCGACCGAGCTTTTCTCATGGGTGTAGTGGCCGAGCGCCCGGTCGGGAGCCACGTCGAGCGCCTCACCCGCGATCATCGCGGCCATCGGCCAGATGCCGCCACCCAGCCCCTTGCCGATGACGAGGATGTCCGGCACGGCACCCACCTGCTCGCAAGCGAACATGGTGCCGGTGCGGCCGAGGCAGCTCGGGATCTCGTCGAAGACGAGGAGGACGCCATGCCGGTCGCAGATCTCCCGCACCCGGCGCCAGTAGCCGGGAGGCGGCGGCTCGACCGTGGTCCAGCGCATGGGCTCGGCAATCAGGGCGCCGAAGTCACCCTCGCGCCCGAGAACATAGTCGATATAGTCGGTGCAGCCGGTGTGCTCGGCATCGGTGCAGCCGAAGCGGCAGCGCCCCCGGGTCGGCGGCGGGACATGCTCGGTACCCGATAGAAGCGGACCCACGCCCTGCCGGAACAGAGCCTCGCCGCCGATCGAGATGGCATCGAGCGAGGCGCCGTGGAAGCTGTCCCACATCGAGAGCGTCTTGTGCCGACCCGTGGCGTAGCGCACGAGCTTGAGGGCCATGCCGATGGCGGCTGTGCCGGATGGAGCCAGCAGAATCTTCGAGAGATTGCCCGGCGTAAGGTCAGCCAGCCGTTGGCCGAGCTCGATCGCCGCGCGGTTGGTGAAGCGGCGCGGCGAGAAAGGCAGGGCATCGAGCTGCTTCTTTATGGCCTCGACCACCCGCGGGTGCCCGAAGCCCACCTGATGAACGCTGTTGCCGTGAAAATCCAGGAGCCTTCGACCCTGCGCGTCGACGAGCCAGGCACCTTCGGCCCGCTCGACGACATCGAGGCAAGGGGTGGAAAGCGACTGGCGCAGGAAGACCTGCTCGTCCTGATCGAGCAGCGCTCGCGTGGCGTCGTCGAGCTCGTCCCGCCTCCAGGCCTCGCGGCCGGGCGAGCTGTTGATGTCGCCCTCGGCGCGTTCCCCGCTCATCGGTCCGCCCCCGACAGCGGCTCCAGCATCGCGCAAGCACGAGGATCGCAAGGCATCGGTGCCGCGTTGTAGGCTCGCGTCAACTCGGCCGTCTCGATCATGAGGAGTCCCGCCGCCCGATGCCCTGGCACCTTCTGCCGTCGCCGCTGCGCGCGCGCAATCCCCAGACGCTCGCTGGCCGCGCCACGGGGCTCGCTCATCTGATCGGGCCGCTCCTGCTCGTCACCCTCATCCTCCTGCCAGTGGGCTGGTGGCTGCCGCTCGTGCGCACGCGCATCTTCTTTTTCGACCGTAGCGAGATCTCGATCCTGGGCGGCGTCAGCATCCTCTGGGGCACCGACCGCGTTCTCTGCCTGCTGGTCGTGCTGTTCTCGATGGTGGCGCCGGTCGCGAAGGCCTTCTCGGGCCTCTGGCTCTGGTACCGCGTGCCGATCCATGGCGCAGCCCGCTGGATCACGGCGCTCTCGATCCTCTCCAAGATCTCGATGGCCGAGGTCTTTCTCGTCGCCGTCGTCGTGGTGGGCTTCAAGGGCATAGGCCTCGGCACGATCACGGTGGCGAGCGGCTTTTATCTGTTCGCGGCCGTGGTGGTAGGATCGCTGGCGCTCTCGCTGCTGAGCGGCATGGAGCTCCGCCGCGCCCAGAGCCGGGCATAGGCGACAACGGCCACCGCGGTGGCGAGATTGAGGCTGGAGACGCCGGGCCGCATGGGCAGCGCCACCCGTATGGCAGCCCGACGCAGCAGCACCGGATCGAGCCCGTCCCTCTCGCTGCCGAAAGCAAGAATCGCGTTGTCGGGCAAGGTCTCGGGCTGCAGCGGCACACCTTCGGGATCGACGGCCACGAGCGGGCGCGTCGAGGCCGGCAGCGTCTCGACCTGCAGCACCGGCAACGCGAAGTGAAGCCCAGCAGCCCCACGGACGGCCGAGGCGTGCCAGGGGTCGTGCCGGCCGGTCGTCAGCACGCCGGCGAGCCCCGCTGCTGCCGCCACGCGGATCGCGGCACCGACATTGCCCAGATGGGCCGGCCGGTCCAGGACAAGCAGCGGCCCAGGGGTGCTCTCGAGCAAGAGCCGCAGATCGGTGGTCGGCCGGCGGGCAAGCGCCAGAATGCCCGTCGGCGGCGGCTGCACAGAGGCCGCCTTCAGGGCGTCCGGCCCGACCTCGACCAGGAGGGCCGCCAGGCGATCCTCGAGATCGGGTGCCAGGCGCCGGGCAAGGTCGAGGGCCGCGTGCCGGTCGGCACAGAGCGCCAGCTCGACGCTCGCGCCGAAGCGCAGCGCGTGCTTCAAGGCGTGGAAGCCCTCGAGCACGACCCAACCGGGATCGCGATAGCCCGCCCGCAGCCTTGCGGCGGCGGCTCTTGGTCCTCCAGCGGTCACGCGTATCCCCCCTGCAGCCTGCGGGCCTTCCCGACCTCGGGTGCTCTGCTACACTGCCGAGCAGATGACAAACGGATGGGAGGACGGCCGTGAAGATGAAGGGGCTTGACCACGTCAACATTCGCACCCGGGACGTGAAGCGACTGGCCGACTGGTACGGCGAGATCCTGGGCTTCCACGCCGGTGCCCGACCGCCCTTCCCGTTCGGCGGCGCTTGGCTCTATTGCGGCGACCAGCCGATCGTCCATCTGGTCGAGGTTGCCGAGCAGCCCACGGGCGGCGAGCCCACGCTCGAGCACTTCGCGATCGGCGCGGAGGGGCTGGACGAGTTCATCGCGCGGCTCGAGGAGCGGAAGGTCGAGTACAAGGCCAGCGTCGTTCCCGGCTTCAACATCACCCAGGTCAATCTCTGGGACCCCGATGGCAATCATCTGCACATCGACTTCCCGCCCTCCGAGACCCGCGCCCGCTGAGGGCCGAGCCTCCGCTCAGTGCTTGCCCGAGACGCCGCGCCGCACGGCCACCGGCAGCCCGATCGTGATCAGCCGATCCGGCGGAATGCTGTAGGTGGCCGTGGCCCGGACGGCATTGCGGGCCATGACGGAGAAGAGCCGTTCGCGCCAGTAGCGTAGCGCCGGCGCATAGTCCGGGTAGGAGAAGGCCTCGTAGCCCTGGAAGAAGACAGCCTGATCGGGATCCAGGCTGAGGCCGTGATAGTCGCAGAGGCGCAGCGCTACAGGGATGTTCGGCACCTGCATGAAACCGTAGTGCAGGGTGATGCGCCAAAAGCCGTCGGGCAGGTCCAGGATCTCAATGCGATCGGCTGACCGGACGCGCGGCACGTTCTCGGTCACGACCGTGAGGAGGATGCCGCGCTCGTGGACGGCATGCAGCTCGTCGACCAGGCGCTTCAGCATGGGTGGCGCCTCCTGGTCGCGGCGGGTCAGGTAGACCGCGGTCCCCGGCAGACGTATCAGCTGGCTCTTGCGGATATCCTCGAGGAACGCCTCGAGCGGCACCGTCTCGTGCGACGAGGCGATGCCGAGCGATCGAGCCCCATAGCGCCAGATGCTCATCGCCATGAACACCGCCCCCGCCACGACCAGCGGCACCCAGCCGCCATCGGGGATCTTCAGAAGATTGGCCGCCACGAAGACGCAGTCGATGAGCCCGAAGCCGGCCGCCACGCCGCCGGCGAGCCAGGGCGACCAGCGCCAACGCTCGCGCATGACGCAGAAGAGCAGAACGGTCGTGATCAGCATCGTCGTCGAGATGGCGATGCCGTAGGCCGCGGCGAGCGCGCTCGACGACCTGAAGGCGAGGACCAGCAGCACCGCCGCCGCCATGAGGAGCCAGTTGACCAGCGGCATGTAGATCTGGCCCAGCGCCTTTGACGACGTCTGGACGATCGTCATCGGCGGAAGCTGGCGGAGCTGGATGGCCTGGCGGGTCAGCGAGAAGGCCCCCGACACCACCGCCTGCGAGGCGATGATGGTGGCGACGGTCGCTAGAATCACGACGGGGATCAGGAAGAGGCGGGGCACGAGATCGAAGAATGGGTGGCCGATGCTCCCGTCGGTCGCCAGGACGTGGGCGCCCTGCCCCAGATAGTTCAGCATCAGGCTCGGCAGCACGAGCGCGAACCAGGCAAGGCGGATCGGCCCACGCCTCAGGTGGCCCATATCGGCATAGAGCGCCTCACCGCCGGTCACGGCCAGGAAGACAGCGCCCAGGGCCAGGAAGCCACCGATCGGGTATCGCACAAGGAACTCAAACGCCCAAAGGGGACTCAGCGCCTGGAGGACGAGCGGCTCCTTGAGGATGCCGAGGATGCCCAGCAGGCCCAGGGCCACGAACCAGAGGACCATCACGAGGCCGAAGACCGTGCCGATCGCCGCCGTGCCGTGCCGCTGAAGCGCAAACAGGAGGACGAGGACGGCGATCGTGAGGGGTACGACCAAGGGCTCGAGGGCGCTCGTCACGACGCTCACGCCCTCGACCGCGCTCAGCACCGAGATGGCGGGCGTGATCATGCCGTCGGCATAGAGGAGGGCTGCCCCGAAGAGACCGATCACCACCAGCACGGGCCTACCGGCCTTGCCGCGCCCGGGCCAGGGATCGAGCAGGGCCAAGAGGGCCAGAATGCCGCCCTCGCCGTCATTGTCGGCGCGCAGCACGAGAAGCAGGTACTTGACCGAGATGACGAGGATCAAGGCCCAGAAGATCAGGGAGAGAAGGCCCAGCACCTCGGCCGGCCCGGGCGCACCGATGCCTACCGCCCGGAGGGACTGACGGAAGGCGTAGAGCGGGCTTGTGCCGATATCGCCGAAGACGATGCCGAGCGCCACGAGACCGAGCCGCCCGAGCCCATGCTGCTCATCGGGCTCGTCCCTCGCAGGCGCCGCTGCTACCGCCATCGAGGCGACCTCCTGAAGCTCCCGGGCGTGGTCCGGAGACGAGGCCCGACCGAAGCCGGGCCCCTCCCCTTCAACAGCCCTAAGAGAGCGTCAGTTCCGGCTCTTGTCCACGAGCTTGCCCTGGCCGATGAACGGCATCATGCCGCGCAGCTTCTCGCCGACCTCCTCGATCGAATGCGCTGCAGCCCGGGCGCGCATCGCCTTGAAGCTCGGCTGGCCCGCCTTGTTCTCGAGCACCCAGTCCTTGGCGAAGCGACCGGCCTGGATGTCAGCCAGCACGCGCTTCATCTCGGCCTTGACGGAGTCGTTGATGATGCGCGGGCCGGTGACGTAGTCGCCATACTCCGCCGTGTTGGAGATCGAGTAGCGCATGTTGGCGAGGCCGCCCTCGTAGACGAGGTCGACAATGAGCTTCACCTCGTGCAGGCACTCGAAATAGGCCATCTCGGGCGCGTAGCCGGCCTCGACCAGCGTCTCGAAGCCGCTCTGGATCAGGGCGCTGAGACCGCCGCACAGCACGACCTGCTCGCCAAAGAGATCGGTCTCGACCTCCTCCTTGAAGCTCGTCTCGATGATGCCGGCGCGGCCGCCGCCGATGGCCGCGCCGTAGCTGAGGCCGAGATCATGGGCGCCGCCCGAGGCGTCCTGCTGGATGGCCAGAAGGCACGGCACGCCGGCGCCACGCACATACTCGGAGCGTACCAGATGTCCCGGCCCCTTGGGCGCGATCATCAGCACGTCGAGATCCGGACGCGGCTCGATCAGCTTGAAGTGGATGTTGAAGCCGTGCGCGAACATGAGGGCAGCGCCCTCCTTCATGTTCGCCGCCAGCTCGTCGCGATAGAGATCGGCCTGGAGCTCGTCGGGCACGAGCATCATCACGACGTCGGCCCACGCGGCCGCCTCGGCCGGGCTCATGCACTTGATGCCGGCCGCCTCGACCTTCTTGCGCGTAGCCGAGCCGGGCTTCAGCGCGACCGCCACCTCCTTGACGCCGCTGTCCTTGAGGTTGTTGGCATGGCCGAAGCCCTGGCTGCCATAGCCGACGACGGCGACCTTCTTGCTCTTGATGAGATTGAGGTCAGCGTCGGTGTCATAGTAGACGCGCATGGTGCTCCCCATCTGCGCGAGGGCGGCAGACCAGCCGCCCTCGTATCCCCCCACTGTCAGGCGTGATCGCGATCCAAAAGGATCGTCTGGCCGCGCCCGATCGCTACCACGCCGGCGCGACTGACCTCGACCGGCTCGACAAGCTTGATGAAGGCGTCGAGCTCGTCGGAGGTGCCCGTGATCTCGAAAACGAAGCTCTCGGGCGAGCTGTCGACGAGCCTTGCGTGCATGAAATCGGCTATTCTGAGCGACTGGATCAGCCTCTCACGGTCCCCGGAGATCTTGACCAGGGCAAGCTCCCGCTCGACGTGCGGGCCCTCGATGGTGAGATCCTGGACCCGGTGCACGGGCACCAGCTTGCCCAGCAACGCCTTGATCTGCTCGATGACGAACTCGGTCCCGGTCGTCACGATGTTGATGCGCGAGATGCCCTTCTGGCGGTCGACCTCCGCTACGGTCAGGCTCTCGATGTTGTAGCCGCGGCCCGAGAACAGGCCGATGACCCGTGCGAGCACGCCGGGCTCGTTGTCGACAAGCACCACGATGGTGTGTCGTCGCTCGTCTTCCGTCATGATCAGTCTCTGACGCTCGAGGAGGAAGGGGCAAGGCTCGTCGAGATGGCCCGACCGGCCTATACGAGTACCATGCCCTCCTCGGAGATCGCCTCATGCGCGCCGTCATCCTCGGGGCTGAGCTTGATCTCGTTGTGCGCCGCCCCGCCCGGGATCATCGGATAGACGTTCTCGGACCGATCGACGACGATGTCGGCGATCACCGGCTTGTCGACCCGGATCATCTCGCGGATCACGTCGTCGAGCTCATCGACGCTCTGGGCGCGAAGCCCTACCGCGCCGAACGCCTCGGCGAGCTTCACGAAGTCCGGCAGGCTCTCCATGTAGCTCTCGGAATGGCGGTTGCCATGGAAGAAGTCCTGCCACTGCCTCACCATCCCCATGTAGCTGTTGTTGAGGATGAACGATTTGACCGGCAGCCTGTACTGCATCGCGGTCGACATCTCCTGCATGTTCATGAGCCAGGAGGACTCGCCCGCGATGTCGATCACGAGAGCGCCGGGATGGGCCACCTGCACGCCGATCGAGGCGGGGAAGCCATAGCCCATCGTGCCGAGGCCGCCCGAGGTCATCCAGTGCAGCGGCTTCTCGAACTTGAAGTGCTGAGCCGCCCACATCTGATGCTGGCCGACCTCGGTCGTGATGAAGACCTCGCGATCCCCGACCAGCTCCTGCAGCCGGCAGATCGCATGCTGGGGCTTGATCACCTTGCCCACCTGACGGAAGCGCAGGCTGTCTCTCTTCCGCCACTCGGCGATCTGCGCCCACCAGGGCTGAAGCCTGTCCTGGTGGATGACATTGGAGCGCCGGCGCCACGCCTGGAGCATGGCATCGAGCGCCAGCTCCGCATCCCCGACAACGGCGCAGTCGACGGGCACGTTCTTGTTGATCGAGGAAGGATCGATATCGACGTGGATCTTTCGGCTCACGGGCGCAAAGCCGTCCAGCCGCCCCGTGACGCGATCATCGAACCGGGCCCCGATCGCGATCATCAGATCGCAATCGTGCATCGCCATATTGGCCTCATAGGTCCCGTGCATGCCGAGCATGCCCAGGAACTGCCCGTCACTCGCCGGATAGGCGCCGAGGCCCATCAGCGTCAGCGTGATCGGAGCCCCGCTCTCCCGGACGAGATCGCCCAGAAGCTCGCTGGCCCGGAGACCGGCATTCACCACACCGCCGCCCACGTAGAAGACAGGCCGCTCGGCACGGGCAAGCATCTCGATCGCCTGCTCGATCCGTGCGGTCTCGGGCTCTCGCGCCGGGCTGTAGGAGCGCAAGGGCGCCTTGTCCTTGGACACATAGGGCGCCTTGCCCATCTGGATGTCCTTGGGCAGATCGACCACGACCGGCCCGGGGCGGCCCGAGCGCGCGACGTGGAAGGCCTCGTGCATCACCCGCGCGAGGTCGCCCGGCCGCTTCACGAGGTAGTTGTGCTTCGTGCAGGGCCTGGTGATGCCGACCGTGTCGGCCTCCTGGAAGGCATCGTTGCCGATCATGTGGGTCGGCACCTGACCCGTCAGGCAGACGATCGGAACGCTGTCCATCAGCGCGTCCGCGAGACCGGTCACGGTGTTGGTGGCGCCCGGCCCCGAGGTGACGAGGACCACGCCGACCTTGCCCGTGCTGCGCGCGTAGCCCTCGGCAGCGTGAACCGCACCCTGCTCGTGGCGAACGAGGATGTGCCGGATCTTGTCCTGCTGGAAGAGGGCATCATAGATCGGGAGGACGGCGCCACCCGGATAGCCGAAAATCACCTCTACCCCTTGGTCGATCAGCGCCTGAATTACCACCTGCGAGCCCGTCAGGGTCTGGTCGACGCCCTGGGAACGGGTCGGTGTGGCCACAGTCATTGGTCGAACTCCAAGGGAATGGGCCGCGCGGCTCGGCGCGGTGTCATGGGTCGTGGACGAGGAACCCCGCTGGGCGCAAGCCTTTTTGGGGACGCGCACCCTAGCGACAGGAGGGCGACCGGTCAATCGAAGCCCGGGGCCACGTCGGCGGCATTGTGCAGACACCCCCAGGATCGGGACACACCCCTGCATCGCCATGATCCGGCACCCTGGGGCGACGTCGCCTCCGAGCGGCCTTCACGCACCATCCGCCGCGATGCAATATCGGCGATGCGACAGTCGAGGCAGCATGCGTATTCTGATCGCCACTGACGCTTGGCAGCCGCAAGTCAACGGCGTCGTCCGCACGCTGACCACCACGGTGGGCGAGCTCACCAAGCTTGGACACACCGTGACGGTCGTCGGACCAGACCGCTTTCGCACCCTGCCGATGCCGAGCTATCCGGAAATCCGTGTCGCCCTCCTGCCGCGCCGGCAACTCGGCCGGATCATGGACGAGGTGGCTCCGGACGCCGTGCATATACCGGTCGAAGGGCCGATCGGTCTCGCGGCGCGCCGCATCTGCATCAGGCGCAAATGGCCCTTCTCGACCTCCTACCACACCCGCGCCGGCCTCTACTTCGAGCGCAAGTTCGCCATTCCCGGCCGCCTGATCGTCCGCCTCCAGCGGCGCTTCCACAATGCGGCGAGCGCCTTCATGGTCCAGACCGACAGCCTCGAGCGCGAGCTTCGCGCCGAGGGATTCCACAACATCCGCCGCTGGTCCCGTGGCGTGGATGCCGAGCTCTTCCGTCCCTACCCCAGAGATGGCTTTCTCGATCTTCCGCGTCCGATCTTCCTCTATGTCGGGCGCGTCTCGTCCGAGAAGAACCTCGAGAGCTTCCTCGATCTCGATCTTCCGGGCAGCAAGCTCATCGTGGGGGGAGGCCCCCAGCTCGAGGCATTCCGCGCCCGCTATCCGACGGTGACGTTCGCCGGCTACAGGTCGGGCGAGGAGCTGAGCCGCTACTACTCGGCAAGCGACGTCTTCGTCTTTCCCAGCCGTTTCGAGACCTTCGGTCTCGTTCTCCTCGAGGCTCTGGCCTGTGGGCTTCCCGTGGCCGCCTATCCGGTCCACGGCCCTCGGGACGTGATCGGCTCGGCACCGGTGGGCGCCCTCGACGAGGACCTCCGCAGCGCGGCGCTCAAAGCCTTGGCCATCCCGCGCGAGCGCTGCCGTGCCTATGCGATGCAGTTCTCCTGGCGGCGGAGCGCCGAGCAGTTCCTGGAAAACCTCGTGCCCCTTCCTTCCTCCGCCTATATGGCGCCGGCGCAGCGCGGCACGGCGGCGCTGCGCCCTGCGGCGTCTCTGGTCCGCACGACGGACCGGGGGCACGGCTAGCGCAGCGGTGCGGCCCGGGCCAGGGCCTCGTCCACCTCGAGCGTCTCGCCGCAAACGTCGAGAGGGCCCAGCTCGGCCAGCCGGTGGCGAAGAAAGGTGCGTTGGCGCTTGGCATATTGACGGACCTGAGCGGCGATGCGCTCGACGGCGGTCGCCTCCTCCATCTCTCCCCGCGCCGCCGCCA
The DNA here is from genome assembly GCA_963735065.1 of uncultured Alphaproteobacteria bacterium. GTDB lineage: Bacteria > Pseudomonadota > Alphaproteobacteria > Geminicoccales > Geminicoccaceae > CAVTJL01. The sequence continues at coordinate 183,021 of CAVTJL010000007.1, forward strand.
GCAACTCCCTGCAGCCATGCACCTTGGCGATGGGCAGGTCCGTAAGCGTGGGCATCCGCAGCGACAGAGCCTCGACCTCGGCCTGCGCGCCCTCGACCAGCATGGCCCCGAGCCGATGCCCGATGCGCTCACGCACCACGGTCGCCGGCGGCACCAGCGCCAGCCCGACGCACCGCTCGGGCAAGCGGATGCGGCGCCGGCTATCCCGTTGCCACTGGGCGAGCGGGCGGCCTGTCGCCTCCATGACCTCGAGGGCACGTAGCACGCGTTGGGGGTCGCTCGGGCGAAGCCGTGCTGCGCTCTCGGGATCGACGGCGGCGAGCCGCTGGTGAAGCTCGACAGCCGGCCTTCCGGCGGCCCATGCGCGCAGCGGCGAGCGGATCTCCGCCGGCACCGTCGGGACCTCGACGATGCCGCGAAGCAGGGCCTCGATGTAGAGGCCGGAGCCCCCCACCAGGACGGCGGTGCGGCCAGCCTTCCAGATCGACTGCAGCACCGCCTCGACATCGGCCAGCCATCGGCCCAGCGACGGCTGCTCATGAGCGGCCAGGATGCCGAAGAGCCGGTGATCGACCCGGCGCTCGTCGTCTGCGCTCGGCCGCGCGGTCAGGATCGGCAGGTCGGCAAAGAGCTGCTGGCTGTCCGCATTGACGATCGTGGCGTCCAGGCGTTCCGCCAGCCGCAGGGCCAGGGCCGACTTGCCGCTCGCGGTCGTGCCCCCTATGACGATGAGCGTGCCACCCGGCGCCCTATCAGCTCCGAAAGTCCCGTCATTGCCGGCTGTTCTCGTGCTCATCGCCGACCCGAAGACCTGCCCGCTCGACCCGAGCCTCGTGCGCGAGGCGGCGCGCGTCGTCAAGGGCGAGCCCTGCTGGCTCGCTCCCGGCGAGGCGGTGGAGATCGTGATCGAGAGCGCAGCTCCGCATGTCGAAGCGGAGCTCGCGGGGCTCCTCCACGGGGCTCCCGTCGATCGGGCATGCGTTCCCCTGGAGGATCGCCGCAAGCGACTACTGGTCGCCGATATGGACAGCACGATCATCACCGTGGAATGCGTCGACGAGCTGGCGGATCTCGTTGGCATCAAGGACGAGGTCGCCGCCGTCACCCGACGCGCGATGAACGGCGAGATCGACTTCAAGGATGCGCTGGCCACGCGCGTGGCTCTGCTAAAGGGCCTCCCCGCCCAGGCGATCGCCGAGCTCTGTCGCACGAGGATCGCCCTGACACCAGGCGCCCGAGCGCTGGTGCGCACGATGCGCGCCCACGGCGCCATGACGGCGCTCGTCTCGGGCGGCTTCACGGCCTTCACCGGATGGGTTCGTGAGGCCGTCGGGTTCGATCTCGATGAGGCGAACGAACTCGAGATCATCGACGAGCGCCTCACCGGACGCATGATCGGCGAGATCCGCGACGCCTCAAGCAAGCTCGCCGCCCTCGAGAAGCTCTCACGCGAGCGCGGGTTGGCCCTGGCCAACACGCTGGCGGTGGGCGACGGGGCCAACGATCTGCCCATGATCCGCGCTGCCGGCCTGGGCATAGCCTATCACGCGCATCCTCGGGTCCGAGAGGCGGCCCCGGCTCGCATCGACCACTCGGACCTCACGGCGCTCCTTTATATCCAAGGCTACGCGGCGGATGAGATCCTGGCCGACTAGCGGAAGGCGGGCTGGCATTGACGCCGGACTGACTGGCCCGGCGTCAACGTAGCCTCAGCGCGACGAACCGCAGATCGCCCTGACGGTCGATCAGAAGGAGTGCTGCCTTCTTGCCCTCCTTCTTGTCCTTCTCCACGCGAGCGACGAGGTCTGCCGGCGAGCCCACCGCTTCCTGGCCGACCTCGACAACCAGATCGCCCGGGCGAAGGCTCTCATCAGCGGCAGGGCCGCCCAACTCGATGGCGGTGATCACAACACCCTTGGCGCTGTCTGCGAGCTTGTATTGAGCCTTCAGCGCGTCCGTGATGGCGCTTACCGTGATGCCCAGGTCGGACACACTGGCCGTGTCCGCGGTCGTTGGCGCTTGAGGTTGCCCGCCGAGATCAGCCAGCTGCTCATCGTCAGGCAGCTCGCCCAGCGTCACCTGGACGTCCTTCTGGCCGCCCTTGCGCCAGATCACGACATCGACAGGCTGGCCGACCGGCGTCTCCGCCACCATCCGCGGCAGGTTGCGCATGCGATCGATCTTCTTGCCATCGAACTCGACGATGACGTCGCCTGGCTGGATGCTGGCCTTTGCCGCCGGTCCGGACGGCGTCACGCTCGCGACCAACGCGCCGTCCGAATCGGGCAGGCTCAGGGATTCGGCAATCTCCGGCGTCACCGATTGGATGCGGACGCCAAGCCAGCCACGCACCACCTTGCCCGACTTCATAAGGCTCTCGATCACTGGCCGCGCGAGATTTGAAGGGATAGCGAAGCCGATGCCGACATTGCCTCCGGAGGGCGAGAAGATAGCCGTGTTCACTCCGAACACCTTGCCGTCCATCGTGAAGCTCGGGCCGCCCGAGTTGCCGCGATTGATCGCGGCATCGACCTGGATGAAGTCGTCGTAGGGTCCCGCCCGTATGTCCCGGCCTCGCGCCGAAACGATGCCTTCAGTGACCGTCGATCCGAGGCCGAACGGATTGCCGATGGCCAGCATCAGGTCGCCGACACGCACCTTGTCGCTGTCGGCCCATTGCACGTAGGGAAAGGGCTTGGGGGCGTCGATCTTGAGAAGGGCCAGATCGGTCTTCTGGTCGCGACCAACGATCTTGGCCTTGTACTGGGTGTCGTCGCTGAAGACGACGGTGACCTCGTCCGCGTCGGCGATGACGTGGTTGTTGGTGACCACAAAGCCGCGGGGATCGATCACGAAGCCCGACCCCAGCGAGAAGGTCCGGCGGGGAAGCTGCTGACCCTTCTCGTGGTCGAAGAAGTCCTTGAAGAACTCCTCGAAGGGCGAGCCCGGCGGCACCTGCGGCATTTGCGGCAGCTGCAACTCGCTTTCCGCCGCATGCGTCGTCGAGACGTTGACGACAGCCGGAGCGACCTTCTGGACAAGGTCGGCGAAGCCTTCCTGGGGCAGACGCTGCTGAGCAAGAAGCGTCCCAGCATTGGCGGAAACGAGAACGGCAGCCACGACGAGCCACATGGCCGAGCGCCATACCACGCCCGCCTGGAACCTCTCGCGCCAGCTCCGCCTGCGCCTCATCTCGACCATGCCTGGAGCACTCCTTCCCACCGTTCCGACCGCCCAGGCACCCGCCTCGCGGCTAACGCAGCTTGCCCACCGGTTCGCAACGGCCACGAACTCGCCCAACATCTCAGCGTCATATCATGTCACCCAGACGGTTGCTGCGGCAATAGCCGTGAGCCGCGATCGAACGATGACCATCAGCGGCGGATCAGCCAGACGAGCGCGACGCCGAGACCAGCAAAGATCAGCCCGCCAAGGCGCAGCCTCGGGGCGTCGAGCGCGGCCGCTTGCACGACCGCGCGCTTCATCATGTCCGGAAAGAGCGACCAGAGGATGCCCTCGATCACAAGAACGAGGGCCAGCCCCGTCGCCAAGTCCTTCATCTCGCCCCGCCCGTCGCCCGCCGACCAGATACGGCTCCTCGATGCGCCTCAGTTCGCCGCCGGCACGGCCGCCGGGGCCCCCTCGGCCTTCGCAGGCGCCGGGGTGGCGACCGGCGCCTGCGCGGCCGCGGCCCCGTCCGCGGGAGGAGCAGGGGACGCGGTTGACGCGCTGGGAGACGGAGCCTCCCCTTCCGACGACGAGGCAGCCTCCAAGGGCCTGTTGAAGTAGCGCAGAAACGCGCTATCCGGGGTCAGCACGAGGCTGGTGGGCCCACTCGCGAAGGCCCGCCTGTAGGCCTCGAGCGAGCGGTAGAAGTCGAAGAACGGCACATCCTTGCTGTAGGCCTTCCCGAAGATGCCGATCGCCTCGGCGTCCCCTTGGCCCCGGACGATGTCGGCCTGGCGCTGCGCATCGGCCACGAGCACGCGCCGCTCACGGTCCGCTCTGGCGCGAATGCGCTGGCCAATCTCGGCACCCTGGGCGCGGAGCTCCTTGGCCTCGCGGTCTCGCTCGGACTGCATGCGCCTGAAGATCGCCTGACTGTTCTCCGCCGGCAGGTCCGCGCGCTTGATCCGGACGTCGACGACCTCGACGCCGAACTGGTTGAGCGCCTTGTTCGCCTCCGTCTTGATCCGGTTCATGAGCGCGCCGCGGTCCTGGGAGAGCACCGTGAACAGCGAGACCTCGCCCAGCACGCTCCTGAGGGCCGACGACACGATCGGATCCAGTCGGGTCCGGAACGCGTCTTCCGACCCGATGCTCTGCCTGAAACGCAGAGGATCGCTGATCCGATAGCGAGCGAACGTATCGACGACGAGCCGCTTCTGGTCGCCCAGCACCAGCTCGACCGCCGGCGCATCGTAGTCCAGCACCCGCCTGTCGAAATAGGAGACCTGCTGGATGAACGGCACCTTCATGTGAAGGCCCGGGTCACGCACCACCCGCACGGGATTGCCGAACTGCAGCACGAGCGCCTGTTGGGTCTGCGGCACCGTATAGAACGAGCCAAACAGCAGGGTCACGACCACGACGACGGCGATGCCGACGCCGATAAGAGCTCGCTGGTTCATTGACCGCCTCCCGTGCTGGAAGCGGGGGCAGAGGACGGCGCGGCCGAAGAGGGCGCCTGGGGTAGCGGCGGCGCCTTCCCGAGCGCTGGCAGGGGCAGATAGGGTATGACGCCCGGTCCTCCGCCCTTATCGTCCAGGACCACCTTGTTGGCGCTCGAGAGCACGTCTTCCATGGTTTCGAGATACATGCGGGTCGCCGTCACGTCCCTGGCCGTGCGATAGGCCGCCAGAACCTCGTCGAAGCGCTGGCTCTCACCGGTGGCGCGGGCGATCTCTTCCTGCCTGTAGGCCTCGGCGTTCTGGAGAATCCGCTCCGCCTCGCCGCGAGCCCGCGGGATCACGTCGTTGGCGTAGGACTCCGCCTCGTTCTGCGCCCGCTCGCGGTCGGCCTGCGCCCGCTGGACGTCGCGAAAGGCGTCGATCACCTCGGGAGGCGGGTCGGCCTTCTGCAGCTGGACCTCGTCGATGGCGATGCCGGCCCCGTATTCGTTCATGAGCGACTGGAGCATCTCGCGGGCCTTCGTCTCGATCAGCCGCCTGCCTTCGGTCGTGGCCTGGACGATCGGCGTCTGGCCGATGATCTCGCGCACCACGCTCTCCGCTGTCGCCTTCAGCGTGTCCTCGGGATCACGGATGTTGAACAGGTAGTCGGCCGCGTCCTGGATCTTCCACAGCACGACGAAATTCACGTCGATGATGTTCTCGTCGCCCGTGAGCATCAGAGATTCATCGGTCACATCACGATTGCCTGAGGTGCGGCTTGACGTCCCGCCGCCGGACCGGAAGCCGATCTCGATCCGGTTGACGCGGGTCACCTGCGGGGTCAGCACGCTCTCGATTGGCGTCGGGAGGTGGTAGTGAAGCCCCGGGCCGGTCTCGCGATTGAGCTTGCCGAAGCGCAGCACGACACCCTGCTCCTCGGGCAGCACCCGATAGAAGCCGGAGGCGAGCCAGAGCGCCGCCAGGACGAGCACCACCAGCCCCACAGCGCGGCTGGGCCGGCCCATGCGGCCGCCCCCGCCCGGAAACAGGCTCTTGACCTTCTCCTGGCTCTTGCGCAGCAGCTCCTCGAGATCGGGCGGCTGCGATCCGCCGCCTCCTGACCGCCCCCCCCATGGCCCCTGGCCGCCTTGCCAGCCGCCGCCTTGATTGTTCCAGGGCATTCTCGCTCCTCGAAGCCGTTGTCCCAAGGGCAGCGGCCGCGCGACGCTCGAAGTCCGTCGCCCACCTCTCCCGTCCGCACGCTGTTGCGACTATATCGTGCAGGTAATCCAGGGGATCAACCATGGCCGAGACCAACAAGGACCGGATACTTGAGGCGCTGCGCGACGTGCGCCATCCCACGCGCGGCAGCGACGTGGTCAGCCTGGGCATGATCTCAGGGGTCGTCGTGAAAGGCCCGAACGTCGGCTTCGCCATCGAGGTGGATCCGGCGGAGGCAGCCGCGCTGGAGCCCATGAGGCACGCCGCCGAGATGGCCGTCCGGGCCATTCCCGGCGTGACGTCCTGCACCGCTGTCATGACGGCCGAGCGCGCCCCCGGCGGCGGGCAGGCGGCGCCCGCGCCGCAGCTGGGCCAGGCCGCGCAACGGCAGCCGCGTGACGCGAAGCCCATAGCACCCGGCATCGCCTCGATCATCGCGGTCGCGTCGGGCAAGGGCGGCGTCGGCAAATCGACGACCGCGGTCAACCTCGCCATGGGCTTGGCGGCGATCGGGCAGCGGGTCGGGCTGCTCGACGCCGACATCTATGGTCCCTCGGTTCCGCGGATGACGGGTTTGGCCGGCAAGCCGACGACCAGCGACGGCCGCCGCGTCACGCCGCCGGAGCGCTTCGGTGTGAAGGTGATGTCGATGGGCTTCCTCGTCGACGAGGAGACGCCCATGATCTGGCGCGGCCCCATGGTGCAGAGCGCGCTGCAGCAGATGCTGGGCGACGTCGAATGGGGCGAGCTCGACATCCTCGTGGTCGACCTGCCGCCCGGCACCGGCGACGCCCAGCTGACGATGGCGCAACGCGTGCCGCTCGCAGGCGCCGTGATCGTCTCGACGCCCCAGGACATAGCCCTTCTCGATGCCCGCAAGGCCATCAACATGTTCCGCAAGGTCGACGTGCCGATCCTCGGCATCGTGGAGAACATGAGCTACTTCTGCTGCCCGAGCTGCGGTCATCGGTCCGAGATCTTCGCCCATGGCGGGGCCAGGGACTGCGCCACACGGTACGGCATCGACTTCCTGGCCGAGATTCCTCTCGACCTCGAGATTCGCACCTCCTCGGACGAGGGACGCCCGATCGTGGTGAGCGAGCCCGGCTCCGCGCAGGCTCAGTCCTATCTTCAGCTTGCCATGACGGTGGCCGACAGCCTGCACGCCCAGCAGGGTGCGGGACGCCGCACGCCCCCACGGATCGTCTATCGCTAGCGCGGTTCGCCAGCCTGCCATGCTGCAACGCAACAGGTGTGCTGCAAGCTTTCCTCTTGCCGAAGGGCTTGCCGAACACACATCCTTTGCTGCAGCGCAACAGCGCCGTTCGGATCTGCGTGTGGGATACAGTGACACAAGCACCCCGCCCCTTCCGGCGCGTGGTGTATCGCAAGCTCGGGCGCGACGAAGGCCACCTTCGTCGCGCCCATTTGCGCCGCCTGACGCCAGAAGACCGCCGCGCGCGCTTCATGGGCAACCCGCCCAGAACGCGGGGCGGCATCGTCCGTCTGCCCAAGCCTGATATCATGGTTGCCGTGCTCGTCGATGGCACGCTGCGCGGCATCGCTGAGCTCTACCTCGATCCCACCAGCACGACGGGCCACGCCGAGGTGGCGATTACCGTCGAGCGGCGGTTTCAGGGTCGAGGGCTCGGCACGGCTCTGGCCGAGCGCATGCTCGTGATCGCGGGCAATCGCGGCATTCACCACGTCACCCTCCTGTGTGCCGACACCAATCTCCGGATGCAGCGCATCGCGCGGAAGCTCGGGGCGCACAGATCGAGCTGTAACGGCGAAACGATCTCCGAGATCGAGCTGCCTCCGGCCAGCCCCGCCTCCTTCATGCTGGAGCGGCTGGACGATGCCTCCCTTCTGGCCGGCAGACTGATGGGCTTCCTGACGCGCCCTCGTCGGACGCTGGCCCGGGCAGCATGAGGGCCGCGCCTCACGGCGCGGCCCTGCCATACCTTCGTGCCCGCGGCCTTCCGGCCTTCAGTGAGGCGTGGTGGTCGCGATCGCGTCGAGCCGCGCCTGGGCAACCGCGACCGCCCGCTCGAGCCGGAGCCGCTCGGTCTCGCTCGGCTCCTTGGCGTCCCCCAGATCGTCCTGGGCATCCTTGAGCGTCTGCTGGGCAGCGGCCGCGTCGATCTGCTCCACCGGCACGGCATCCTCGGCCAGGACGATGCAGCCATGGGGATTGGCCTCGACGAAGCCCCCGCCGACGAAGATGCGCTTTTCCACGTGGTCGCCGCGATAGGTCGAGATGATGCCCGGGCGCAGCAGGCTCAAGAGCGGGGCGTGCTCCGGCAGCACGCCGAAATCGCCCTCCGCCCCGGGCACCACGACCATGTCGACCTGCTCGCTCGCCAGAGTCCCCTCAGGGCCGACGAGCTCGAACTGAACCTGCTCCGCCATGCCGGGCCTCAGGCGGTCTGCGCGAGGCGCTTGGCCTTCTCGACCGCCTCCTCGATGTTGCCGACCATGTAAAAGGCGGCCTCGGGCATGTGGTCGTAGTCACCGGCGCAGATGCCCTTGAAGCCCTTGATCGTCTCCTCGACCGAGACGAGCTTGCCCGGCGAGCCGGTGAAGACCTCGGCGACGTGGAAGGGCTGCGAGAGGAAGCGCTGGATCTTCCTGGCGCGCGCGACGATCAGCTTGTCCTCCTCCGAGAGCTCCTCCATGCCCAGGATGGCGATGATATCCTGGAGCGCCTTGTAGCGCTGGAGCGTCTCCTGGACCTCACGGGCCACGCGGTAGTGCTCCTCGCCCACCACGCCGGGGTCGAGGATGCGCGAGGTCGAATCGAGCGGATCGACAGCGGGGTAGATGCCGAGCTCGGCGATCTGCCGCGACAGAACCGTCGTCGCGTCGAGGTGGGCGAAGGTGGTGGCAGGCGCCGGGTCGGTAAGGTCATCGGCGGGCACGTAGATGGCCTGCACCGAGGTGATCGAGCCCTTCTTCGTCGAGGTGATCCGCTCCTGCATCGCGCCCATGTCGGTGCCCAGCGTCGGCTGATAGCCCACGGCCGACGGGATGCGACCCAGAAGCGCCGACACCTCGGAGCCCGCCTGGGTGAAGCGGAAGATGTTGTCGACGAAGAAGAGGACGTCCTGGCCCTCCTGGTCGCGGAAATACTCGGCCACGGTCAGCCCTGTGAGGCCCACGCGGGCACGGGCGCCTGGCGGCTCGTTCATCTGGCCGTAGACGAGCGCGACCTTCGAGTCTGCCGGCTTCTCGAGGTTGATGACGCCGGACTCGATCATCTCATGATAGAGGTCGTTGCCCTCGCGCGTCCGCTCACCGACGCCCGCGAACACCGACACGCCACCGTGCGCCTTGGCGATGTTGTTGATCAGCTCCATGATGAGCACGGTCTTGCCGACGCCGGCACCCCCGAAGAGACCGATCTTTCCGCCCTTGGGATAGGGCGTGAGGAGATCGACGACCTTGATGCCCGTCACCAGGATCTCGGCCTCGGTCGACTGATCCACGAACGGCGGAGCCGGCGCGTGGATCGGGGCGGTCGTCTTGACGTCCAGCGCGCCCCTCTCGTCAACCGGCTCGCCGATAACGTTCAAGATGCGGCCAAGCGTCTCGCGCCCGACCGGCACCGAGATCGCGGCACCCGTATCGATCACTTCCTGGCCACGGGTGAGGCCGTCGGTGCCGTCCATCGCGATGGTGCGAACGGTCGCCTCACCCAGATGCTGCGCCACCTCCAGCACGAGTCGCTGGCCGTGGTTGTCGGTCTGGAGCGCGTTCAGGATCGAGGGCATGGCCAGCTCGCTCTCGAACTGCACGTCGACGACGGCGCCCATGACCTGCGTGATACGCCCGCTAGCTACGTTGCCCTTGCTCACTGGTCGCTCGTCCCCTGGTTCACTCGAGTCGGCAGCCGGTCAGACGGCTTCGGCGCCGCTGATGATCTCAATCAGTTCCTTGGTGATCTGCGCCTGGCGCTGGCGATTATAGCGGAGCGTCAGGTTGTTGATCATTTCGCCGGCATTGCGGCTGGCGCTGTCCATCGCCGCCATACGCGCACCCTGCTCGCTGGCCGCATTCTCGAGAAGGCCGCCGAAGATCTGCACCGCCATGTTGCGCGGCAGCAGCTCGGCCAGGATCTCCTCCTCGCCCGGCTCGAACTCGTACACGGCGCCGCTCTGCTCGGCCGCCTCGGACTCGGAAGGCGGCTCGACCGGCACAAGCTGCCGGAAGGTCAGCTCCTGGACGATCGCCGAGCGGAACCGGTTGTAGACGACCGAGGCGACATCGAACTCGCCGGCCTCGAAGCGCTCCAGCAGCTTGCGCGCCACCATGTCGGCGTCGGCGAACTCGGTGCGCCGCTTGCCCGCCACACCATCAATGAACTCGATGATCAGATCGCCGAACTCGCGGCGAAGCATGTCGCGCCCCTTGCGGCCGACACAGATCAGCTTGACCGCCTTGCCCTCGCCCTTGAGCTCGGCGATCCGCCGCCGCACCCCCCGGACGATCGAGCTGTTGAAGCCGCCGCAGAGGCCCCGATCGGCCGTGGCCACGACGATCAGATGCGTGTCCGCCTTGCCCGTCCCGGCGAGAAGCGGCGGCGCGTTGGGCATGTTCCTCGCGCCCCCGGCGAGGTTCGCCAACATCTCCGACATCTTCGCGGCAAAGGGCCGGGCAGCCTCGGCCTGCTCCTGGGCCCGCTTCAGCTTCGAGGCCGCCACGAGCTTCATGGCACTCGTGATCTTCCGCGTCTGTCGGACGCTGGAGATCCGGTTCCTCAGATCCTTGAGGCTGGGCATCCCGGATGCCTCAGGCGAAGCTCTTGGAGAACTTGTCGGCCAGCGCCCTGAGCTTCTTCTCCGTATCCTCGGAGAGCTGCCCCGAGCTCTGGATCTCGCTCAGAATGTCCTGGCCGTTGGCCCTCACCTCGCTCATGAACTCCTGCTCGAAGCGGGTCACGTCCGAGGTCTTGACCGCGTCCAGATAGCCATGCACGCCGCAGAAGATCACGCAGACCTGCTCGGCCATCTGCATCGGCTGGTATTGCGGCTGCTTCAGGAGCTCGGTGAGCCGGGCGCCACGGTTGAGGAGGCGCTGCGTGGCAGCGTCGAGATCGGAGGCGAACTGGGCGAACGCCGCCATCTCGCGGTACTGGGCGAGATCCAGCTTGATCGAGCCCGCGACCTTCTTCATCGCCTTGGTCTGCGCCGACGAGCCGACCCGGCTGACCGAGAGGCCGACGTTCACCGCCGGGCGGATGCCCTGGTAGAAGAGGCTGGTCTCGAGGAAGATCTGGCCGTCGGTGATCGAGATGACGTTCGTAGGGATGTAGGCCGAGACGTCGTTCGCCTGGGTCTCGACGATCGGCAGCGCGGTCAGCGACCCGGCGCCATGATCGTCGCTCATCTTGGCGGCCCGCTCCAACAGGCGGGAGTGGAGATAGAAGACGTCGCCCGGAAACGCCTCGCGGCCCGGCGGGCGACGCAGCAGCAGCGACATCTGCCTGTAGGCCGTCGCCTGCTTCGAGAGGTCGTCGTAGACAATCACGGCGTGCATGCCGTTGTCGCGGAAGAACTCCCCCATCGCGCAGCCGGCGTAGGGTGCCAGGAACTGCATGGGCGCCGGATCGGAAGCCGTAGCCGCGACGATGATGCAGTAGTCGAGAGCGCCCCTGTCCTGCAGCGCCTTGACCAGCCGCGCGACCGACGAGCGCTTCTGCCCCACCGCCACATAGATGCAGTAGAGCTTCTTCTTCTCGTCCTCGCCCGCGGCCTCGTTGCTCGACTTCTGATTGAGGAAGCAGTCGATGGCGACGGCGGTCTTGCCGGTCTGCCGGTCGCCGATGATCAACTCGCGCTGGCCGCGGCCGACCGGGATCAGGCTGTCGATAGCCTTGAGCCCGGTCATCATCGGCTCGTGCACCGACTTCCTGGGGATGATGCCGGGTGCCTTGACGTCGACCAGCCGCCGCTCGGTTGCCTCGATCGGGCCCTTGCCGTCGATCGGGTTGCCCAGCGCGTCGACGACGCGGCCGAGCAGACCGCGCCCGACCGGCACGTCGACGATCGACTTGGTGCGCTTGACCGTCCCACCCTCGCGGATGTTCTTGTCGTCACCGAAGATCACGATGCCGACATTGTCGGTCTCGAGGTTCAGCGCCATGCCGCGGGTGCCGTCCTCGAACTCGACCATCTCGCCCGCCTGGACCTCATCGAGGCCGTAGGCGCGGGCGATGCCGTCGCCGACGGAAAGGATGCGTCCGACCTCGGCGACCTCGGCCTCCGTGCCGAAGTTGGCGATCTGCTCCTTGAGGATCGCCGAGATCTCGGCAGCACGAATATCCATCAGGCAACCCCTCTCATGCTGAGCTCCAGCCTCTGCAGCTTCGCTCGCAACGATGCGTCGATCATCCGCGACCCTACGCGCACCACCACCCCGCCGAGAAGCGCGGGGTTAACGGACGCGCTGAGGCTGACGGCCTTGCCCACGAAACTGGCGACACTCTTCTCGAGGGTGGCCAGCTGCTCCGCGTCGAGCGGCACCGCCGAGACCACCTCCGCTGCAACCTCGCCGCGGTGCGCAGCGAGAAGCTCCTTGAAGGAGCGAATGATCTGCTCGAGCGCGATGAGCCGGCGCTTCTGCGCCAACACGCCGAGGAAGCCCGCGACCAGCTTCCCCAGCCCGGCACGCTCCGCCAGCGACTCCACGGCGCGCTCCTGCTCGCCGCGCGACAGGACCGGGCTCGCCACGAGTCGCTGCAGATCGGCGCTCTCTCCGAGCATCGTCTCGACGGCCTTGAGGTCGCTCGCCACCTCGTCGATCTTCTTCTGCTCGAGAGCCAGATCGAGCAAGGCGGTGGCGTAGCGGGAGGCCAAGCCCGTCGCTATGGATGAGGTGGCAGGCACCTGGTGCTTCCCCGACTTGGACGACACACGGACGGGCCGACAGTCAGCGCCTCAGCTGACCCCGTCTGCGAAGGCGACGGGCAGATAACACAGGAGTCATGCAGTCGCAAGACGAGCCGCCCGCGGCGGAAGCGGCTCCATCCGTCGCGATCGCCTCCTCAGCGAGCCCTCGCAAGGACCTCGTCGACGAAGGCGGGGACGACGACCGACGCCGGGCCCACACGCCGCTCCGCGAACCGATGCCCGACAGCGCTTGCCTCGAGATTGAGCTCCACGGTGTGTGCCCGGCCCGCCGCGTTGACGGCCTCAACGAAGCCCGCCGCCGGATGGACCTGCCCGGACGTGCCGATGGCGACGAAAAGGTCGCAGTGCTCGAGCGCCTCCATGATGGCGTCCAGGTGGCGAGGCATCTCGCCGAACCACACCACATCGGGTCGCAGGCCACCGCTATCATGACAGGACGGACATGCGATGTCGGTGCCGAGGTCCTGGCGCCACGGCCGGCTCGTGCCACAGCTCTGGCACAACGCACGCAGAAGCTCGCCATGCATGTGAAGCAGGTGGCGGGACCCGGCACGCTCGTGCAGGTCGTCCACGTTCTGGGTGATGAGCAGCACGTCGCCAGGCCAGGCAGCCTCGAGCTGCGCCAGAGCGAGGTGGGCAGCGTTCGGGCGCAGACCCGCCTCGAGGAGCTGTCGGCGCCGGACATTATAGAAGCGGTGGACGAGGTCGGGGTCGCGGGCAAAAGCCTCGGGCGTCGCGACATCCTGGGCTCGATGGCCCTCCCAGAGGCCGCCGGCGCCCCGGAAGGTCTGGAGCCCGGACTCGGCGGAGACCCCGGCTCCCGTCAGGACGACGATCAAGCCTCGAGGCGCATCGCGCACGTCCTGCGCCGCAAGGCGCTTCGAGACCACATCAGGGGTGCGGGCAGGATCTGGCGGACGCGTATCGCTCCGCGACGTCATTGGGCGTTGGCTCCCCGGGCCGGACTCGAACCAGCGACCCAGCGGTTAACAGCCGCTTGCTCTACCAACTGAGCTACCGGGGATCACACAACGCGGACGGGCCTATAGCAGAGCTTGCAACACGCATCCAGCCTTACGCCCGGCCTGGAGGCCCGGGCCGGAATCGAACCGACGTACGAGGATTTGCAGTCCTCTGCATGACCACTCTGCCACCGGGCCGTGGCGGGCGATAGATATGGGCCGGTGCCCGCCGGGTCAACACCCGGCAAGGGCGGCACACGAGTTGTCTCCTCGCCCCGCGACGGCTATAAGCCGCGCCGGTTCTCATCCATCGTCCGACCTCGCCGGGGAGCCCCGATGACCGACTACGCCGCAGCCCGTCGAACGATGGTCGAAAATCAGCTGCGGCCGAGCAGGATCGAAGATCCGCGGCTTCTGGATGCGATGGGATCCATCCCGCGCGAGCAGTTCGTGCCGGCTGCGCTGCGCGGCGTGGCCTACGGCGACGAGGACATAGCGCTCGGCAATGGCCGGCACCTGATCGAGCCGCTGGCGCTCGCCAAGATGCTCCAGGCCGCCATGGTCCGGCCCGACGACGTGGCCCTCGTCGTAGGCTGCGACACGGGATACACGGCGGCCGTGCTCGGCCGTCTGGCCGCCACGGTCTTCCTGCTCCTGGGCGACGACACCGCGGGCACCGCCGTCGACGAGCTGATCAGCGAGCTCGGGGTCGAGAACGTGGTCGTCCAGCAGGGCGATCCGGCAAAAGGCCTTCCGAGCCAGGCACCGTTCGACGTCATCCTCCTCGCCGGCTCCGTGCGCGTCATCCCGCGCAGCCTGCTCGAGCAGCTGAGCGAGGGCGGGCGGCTCGTCGCCGTGGTTCGCGAGACGCATGCCGGCAAGGTCACCCTCTGCCGCAAGGTTCACGGCGCCATCGGCCGCGTCACGCCCTTTGATGCCGACGTTCCCGAGCTCGTGGCGCTGCGTCCACCCCCATCCTTCGTCTTCTGACCTCGGGGCGCAGCCCAGGGTTGATCTCCGCTAATTGATCTAGCGCACAGATAGATTTCGTCCTATGAGCACGGTATGTGGCACGCCGTGCACATCAGCCTCGCCTGCGTCCTGGCGATCGGCGCCTTCCTCGAGGCGCCGGCCGCGCGGGCGACGACGCTCGAGGACGCGCTGATCAAGGTCTACCTCGAGAATCCTCGCCTCCAGGCGGCCCGTGCGAGCCTTCGGGCCAAGGACGAGGAGGTGGCCAAGGCACGCTCGGGATGGCGGCCCTCCCTCAGGGCCAGCTCGAGCGCCACCGTCGACCAGGCGAGCGGCAGCGAAGGCTCCGCCACGCTCCAGACCTTGAGCCAGTCCCTTTCCTTGGACCAGCCTCTCTATAGCGGCGGAGCGACGGTGGCCGGCGTGCGGCGTGCCGAGGATGTCGTCCGGGCAGGGCGGGCGCGACTCGCCGCGACCGAGCAGCAGGTGCTCTTGGACACCACGCGGATCTACAGCGCCGTCGTCCGCGATGGGGCGCTTCTCGAGATCGCCCGCCAGAACGAGGCGAGACTGAAGGAGCTGTTGGCGGCTGCGCGCGACCGATACCGGTTCGGCGAGGTCACCCGGACCGACGTCGCCCAGGCCGAGACGCGCTATAGTGGCGGAATCGGGGACACCGCGGCCGCCGAAGGCCAGCTGGCCCTGTCGACGGCCGAGTTCACGCGGGTCACCGGCCTGCCGGCCGACGGCCTCAGCCCGCCCGGACCGGCGCTGGAGCTGCCGGCGACGGAGCAGGCGGCTCTGGCCCTGGTCGAGCAGCATCCGGCCGTCAAGGCCGCGCTCCACGACCTCGAGGCGGCGCAGGCGGGCGTCGACCTCGCCCTGGCCGGGCTCCGCCCCAGGCTGACGCTCAACGGCCAGATCGGGTACGCCTCCCAGCCGAGCGTGACGGTGAACTGGCAAAGCAACCTCGCCGTCGGCGCGACGCTGACCGTGCCGCTCTATCAGGGCGGCAGCGAATATGCGGCCGTCCGTCAGGCAAAGCAGCTGCTCGTGCAGCAGCGCTACGATCTCGATGACACGCGTCGCGCCGCCACACGCGACATCAAGGCCGCCTGGCAGTCCCTGCAGACCGCGACCACACGCATCCATTCGCTGCGGATCCAGGCCCGTGCCGCCACGATAGCCCTCGACGGCGTGCGACAGGAGGCCCTGGTCGGCGCCCGCACCGTGCTGGACGTGCTGGACGCGGAGCAGGAGGTCGCGGGCGCACACGCCGAGCTGGCCCGGGCTGAGGACCGGCAGGTGGTCGCCGGCTACACCCTTCGCGCGGCCATTGGCACCCTGACCGCCGATCGGCTCACCTTGCCGGTCGCGCGCTATGATCCGAAAGCCTACTATCGCGCCACGAGTGGCAAGTGGTTCGGCGTTGGCCCACCGGTCGAAGGTGCTGGCGAGGCGGGCTCAGCCGAGGCCGGACGATGACGATCTGGACCGACGTGCGGGCGCGGCTCCGCGATCGGGCGGGCTCGCCGCCTGCAGCCCGCCCGGCCCGAGCCGCCACAGCGGGGAGATGCAATGAGCGACAGCAGGAACATGCCCGAGCCGTCGATGGAGGAGATCCTGTCCTCGATCCGACGCATCATCGCCGATGAGCAGGACGAGGGCGAGCGCCCGCGCGAGGCTCTGACGGCGACCGGCGCGGAACGCGGGTCCGAGGAGGACGTGCTGGAGCTCACGGAGGAGGCGCCCGGCCGCGATGACAGATCCGCAGCGACCGCAGCCGCCGGCGAATCGCAGCCATCCGTGAGCGGGGCGCCCGAGGGCGCTCGCGACGGCAAGCTGCACGAGGCATCGAAGGACGGGATGGCCATGGACGCATCGACCCAGGACAACGCGTTGGTCTCGGCATCGGCGGCCAGCGCCAGCACGAGCGCGCTCTCGAAGCTGACCAAGGCCGCCGGCAGCGGGGACAAGCCGGCGACGCCAGGATCCGGGAAGACGATCGAGGAGCTCGTGGTCGAGCTGATGCGGCCCGCCCTCAAGGAATGGCTCGACACGAATCTGGCGCCGATCGTCGAGCGCGTCGTCGAGCAGGAGGTAAAGAAGCTGGCACGCCGCGCCGAGCTGCTCTAGGCGCCCGGACCCGACGGGGGCCCCGGCGGGACGTGACCCCGACAGCCGAGGGAGCGGGCAGCCCTTCGATGCTGCCGGCCTTGCTGGGACCTCGGGCTGCCTCTACCTCTGGCCCGGCGTCATCTGACCAGGGCTAGCCCATTGACCATCGAACCGCGCGCGCATGTCATCGGAGGCGGCCTCGCCGGCAGTGAGGCCGCGTGGCAGCTGGCCAGGGCCGGCATTCCAGTGATGCTGCACGAGATGCGTCCCCAGCGCAGCACCGACGCGCACAAGACCGACCGCCTGGCCGAGCTCGTCTGCTCGAACTCCTTCAGGTCCGACGATGCGATGGGCAACGCCGTGGGGCTTCTCCACGAGGAGATGCGCAGGCTGGGCTCGCTGGTGATGGCGACGGCCGATCGGCACAAGCTGCCGGCCGGTGGCGCCCTCGCGGTCGATCGCGAGCCCTTCGCGCAGGACATCACCGACGCGCTCGGCGCCGAGCCGCTGGTCCAGATCCGGCGCGAGGAGGTAGACCGCCTGCCGCCGGCGCAATGGGGGCCCACGCTCGTCGCCACGGGGCCCCTCACCTCGTCGGCGCTCGCCGCCGATATCCGTCGGGTCGGCGGACAGGAGCATCTGGCCTTCTTCGACGCGATCGCCCCCATCGTGCATCGGGAGACGATCGACATGGATCGGGCCTGGTTCCAGTCCCGCTACGACAAGCCGGGGCCGGGCGGCACAGGTGCCGACTACATCAACTGCCCCCTCGAGCGCGAGGGCTACGAGGCCTTCATCCAGGCACTGCTGGACGCCGAGAAGACGTCGTTCAAGGAGTGGGAGCAGAGCACGCCCTATTTCGAGGGCTGCCTGCCGATCGAGGTGATGGCCGAGCGCGGGCGGGAGACACTCCGCTTCGGCCCGATGAAGCCCGTCGGCCTCACCGACCCGCGCACCGACAGACGGCCCTGGGCGGTCGTGCAGCTCCGGCAGGACAACGCGCTGGGCACGCTCTTCAACATGGTGGGCTTCCAGACGAAGCTGAAGCATGCCGAGCAGGTCCGCATCTTCCGGACCATCCCGGGCCTCGAGCAGGCCACCTTCGCCCGCCTGGGCGGCCTGCACCGCAACACGTTCATCAACAGCCCGAAACTGCTGGACGCCGGGCTGCGCCTCAAGGCGGCGCCGCATATCCGGTTCGCCGGCCAGATCACCGGCGTCGAGGGCTATGTCGAGAGCGCCGCCATGGGCCTGCTGGCGGGACGGCTGATCGCCTGTGAGTTGCTGGGCCGGCCGATGGAGGGGCCACCGCCCGACACGGCGCACGGCGCGCTCCTCGCTCATATAACGGGGGGAGCCGTCGCCGACTCCTTCCAGCCCATGAACATCAACTTCGGGCTCTTCCCTCCGCCGCCCACCGGCACACCCAAGGACGGCCGCAAGCGGGCCCAGGCGGAGCGTGCCCTGGCTTCTCTCGAGGCCTGGCATGCAACCACTGCACGAGAGCTGCCGCTCACTTGTCAATCGCGCAGAATCGGTTAGTACTCCAGCGCATGCGCGCCCTGCCCGTCGCCCTGGCGCCGGCGCCGGGAGGGACCGATAGTCAGTCGAGACGCATACGGGGACCGATCGGAAAGCGATCCAGGCGTGCCATCAACAGTCGCAGCAACAACGCCCTCCGAGGCGCGCAGCTATCCCTTCCAGGTGCGTGGCTCGCTCCAGACCCTGCTTGCGCTGCGGCTGCTGGCGCCGGGCGACCCCGACTTCTTCACGAAGCTGATCGACAAGATCGCCCACGCGCCGGACTTCTTCCGCGACGCGCCCATCGTGATCGATCTCGCCCCGATCGCGGACACGCCGCCGATCGACCTCGTCGAGTTCGTGCAGCGGCTGCGCGATCACCGGCTCGTCCCGGTCGGCATCCAAAACGGCTCCGCCGCCTGGAACGCTGCTGCCGGCGATGCCGGGCTTGCCGTCTTCCCGTCCGGCAGCGGCGCCTCGGAGCGCCCGGCCCGTGCGACAGGGCGGTGCGCCGCCTACCGCGACCGCGGCCGCCAAGCGGGGCGCGGCACAGCTCATCACCGAGCCTGTCCGCGGCGGCCAGCAGCTCCATGCTCCGGACGGCGACCTCGTGGTGCTGGGCGCCGTCGGGCACGGGGCCGAGCTTGCGGCCGCGGGCCACATCCACGTCTATGGTGCCCTCCGCGGGCGCGCCTTCGCCGGCATCAACGGCGACGAGAAGGCCATGATCTTCTGCGACCAGCTGCACGCCGAGCTCTTGAGCATCGCCGGCGTCTATCTGGTCAACGAGGATATCGACCAGCGATTGCTCAATCGAAGGGTTCGGGTGCATTGCGACGGCGAGAAGCTCGTCCTCAATCCCTTGCCCTAGCCAGCGACCCGCCGAGCCGGCTCAAGATCACGTCAGGAGGTCCCGTTGTCGAAGGTCATCGTCGTCACATCAGGCAAGGGCGGCGTCGGCAAGACCACGTCGGCGGCCGCCATCGCCACCGGCCTTGCCCTGCGCGGCAAGCGGACGGTGGTGATCGACTTCGACGTGGGGCTTCGCAACCTCGATCTGATCATGGGATGCGAGCGCCGGGTGGTGTTCGACTTCATCAACGTGATCAACGACGGGATCCGCCTGAATCAGGCCCTGATCAAGGACAAGCGGGTCGAGAATCTCTTCATCCTCCCGACATCGCAGACGCGCGACAAGGAAGCCCTCAACCTCGAGGGCGTGGAGAAGGTGATGGACGAGCTCCGCAAGGAGTTCGACTACATCATCTGCGACAGCCCGGCGGGCATCGAGAAGGGCGCCTATATGGCGCTCTACTTCGCCGATGAGGCCATCGTGGTCACCAATCCCGAGGTGTCGAGCGTTCGGGACAGCGACCGCATCCTGGGCATCCTGAACAGCAAATCGCGCCGGGCCGAGCGTGGCGAGGAGCCTGTCCGCCAGCATCTGATGCTGACCCGCTACGACGTCGATCGCGTCGCCAGGGGCGAGATGCTGAGGCTCGAGGACGTCCTCGAGATCCTGGCTATCCCGGTGCTGGGCGTGATCCCGCAGGACGATGCGGTGCTCCAGGCCTCGAACATCGGCACACCCATCGTCCTGGACGAGCGCTCGGTCGCCGGCCAGGCCTATGCCGACGCGGTGAGCCGGCTCCTCGGCCAGACGATCGAGCTGCGCTTCGTAGCGCTTCCCAAGAAGAGCTTCATGAACTGGCTCCGGCGGAGGAGCGCGTGAAACTTCTCGAGCTTTTCCGGCGCAACCGTCAGCCCCCTCAGACGGCCAGCCTCGCCAAGCAGCGTCTCCAGGTGCTGCTCGCCCTCGAGCGCACGACGGCCCAGAGCCCGGATTTCCTGCCCCTGCTCCAACGCGAGCTGCTCGAGGTCATCCGCAAATACGTCGAGGTGGACGAGGACAGGATCAAGGTCGAGTTCGAGCGCGACACGGGCATGTCGATGCTCGCCGTGAGCGTCGAGATCCCGTCTGGCGTCGCGGGCCGCGCCGTCTAGGCTCGATGCCGGGACGGCCGCGCGCCGGGCCCTGCGCTGACGGCAGGCGCATGTAGGGCTGCTAACCATATCTTAGCGCACCGCTGTCATGCTCCCTCGGAGGACGGACCCGAGCGGAGAAGCACGATGATGCCCGACGAGCGGAGCCTGCCCATTCTCCTCGTCGACGACTACAAGACCACGCTCCGCATCCTGAAGGGACTCCTGCGCCAGCTCGGCTTTCCCGAGATCGACGAGGCGACCGACGGCGCCAGGGCGCTCTCCATGATGCGGGAGAAGCGCTACGGCCTCGTGATCTCGGACTGGAATCTCCGCGAGATGAGCGGGCTCGAGCTGTTTAGCCAGATGCGGGCCGAGCCCGGGCTCGGATCGATCCCCTTCATCATGATGACGGGCGAGGGCGCCATCGAGAGCATCGTCGATGCCCAGGCGGCCGGGGTCGACGGCTGCATCGTCAAGCCCTTCAGCGCATCCGCCCTCGAGGCCAAGATCGCAGGCGCGCTCCATGCCGCTTGACCCGCCATCCGTGGGCATCCTCGCGGCCGGGCCCCGCCCACGGCCGTGACGGCCCCAGCCCCGAACGGCATCGCCCGTCCGCGCAGAACGCTTGCACGGGCGATGCACGCATCAAGGCTGGCCCTGCTCCTCGTCCTCCTCCAGCCCGCCCTGGGAGCCGGCGCGGAGCGACCTGCCCCGCCGTCTCACCTGCCACCTTCGGCGCCAAGGAGGCTGTTCCCCGCCGAGCAGACGGCCCTCTCCACAGCCGTGCCGTCGACGGCGACACCCCCGCTCGAGGCGGCAGCCGATCCGTCGGCGAAGCCGGGCCCGACCATGCCCGAGGAAGCGGCCTCCGCCTCCGTGCCGCGTGCGTCCATCGCGGTCCGCACGGGTCGTCATCCGGGCTTCGTCAGGATCGTGCTTGAAGGTCGTCTGGCTCCCAGCATCTCCGCCGAGCCTATGGGCGACACCGTGAGGATTGTGCCTGGGGCGTCGATCGACGACGCCCGGCTCGCGCGGATGGCGGCACTGGAGCCCGAGATCCTCGGGGCCAATCGGAGCGCCGGGGCGGTCGTGCTGGCGCTCTCTCCGGGCTCAGACGTCCGTCTATGGCGCCTGGGCACAGAGCGCCTCGTCCTGGATGTCGCTCGGGCCGAGGCCTACCGGCCGCGGCCTGCGCGCCCGGCGATCGAAGCCGGCAGTGTGGCACCCATGGCCGGCGCGCCGACCCAGGCCTCCACCGGGAAGGCAGGCGCGATCGGCGCAACGGGCGGCGTCTCGGCTCTTGCGGGCGGTGCGATGGAGGACAAGGCCGCCGTGGAGTCGTTGCATGCCCCCCATAGGGATGCCGCGACGGAGGCCGGTGAGGCGGCGGCATCGCTGCTCCCGCCTACGCCGCCGGGCCCAGAGGGCAACGTGAGGACCCAGCCGGCCACTCCCGAGGCGGCCGGCGTGAACGGCACGGACGCCTGGCCCTCTCGCGATGCACGCGCCGGACAGGGGTCCGCGCATGACCGAAGCGCCGCGGCAGCTGACGCTGTGCCGTTCCTTGCCATCGAGCAGCTCGTCGACCCGGACGCGTCGTTGATCGGCCTCGCGGGCAGCCGGGGGGTGGGGACATGCGGGTGGCCGGCGAGCAGGATCCCGTCGGACGCTGGACGCCGGCGCGGGTGGCAGGATGCCGCCCACCTGGCACGGGCCCGCTGCCTTCTCCGCCGTGGCCTCGCGGCCGAGGCCATCGCGGCGCTCGACTTGAGCAGGGCGGAGAGGGAGCCCGATGGGACCGAGGAGCCGGCGGCACGGGCCCTCCGTGCTGCAGCCGAGACCCTGCTCGGTCGCTCGGCGGCCGCCGAGGCGCTGCTTGCCTCCTTCGTCGGCCTCGAGGATGCCGAGCTCAGGCTTTGGCGGGCCTTGGCCGCTGCGGGCATGGGCGAGCCAAGCCGAGCATGGGCCGAGCTGCGGCGGTCGGGCGACGTGCTCGATCGCTACCCGGAGGCGCTACGCCTGCGGATCGGCCCCGGGCTTGTGCGTGTCGCGCTGGCATCCGACGCGCTCGACGCAGCATCGGCGATCTTAGCCGGTCTTCGAACGCCCGCCCTCACCGCATCCGAAAGCGCCGAGCTCGACCTGCTGGAGGCGGAGGTGCGACTGAGCCGGACGCCGGACGTCATTCCGGAGGGCCTGCTGGGCCGTGCGATCGAGACCGGCAGCTGGCGGATCGCGACCGAGGCCGCCTTCGCCCTGACGACGGCCCGCGAGCGGGCGGGACGGATCACGGCCGCGGCCGCCCTGGACGAGCTCGAGGCCCAGCTGCCCTTCTGGCGGGGGCACCCGGACGAGAGCACGATGATGGAGCACCTGGCCGGCCTCGAGCTTCGCACGGACCGCCCGGCGGAGGCGGCCGCTACCCTGGGCACGCTCCTCGATCGCAGCGCCCCCAAGCGTGGCGAGCGAACGCGCGAGCCCGCGCCCTCGCAGCTGTTCTTGGATCTCGCGAGCGCCGGCCGAGGTGACCCGACGGCCGCGATCGCGGCACTCGCTGTCTGGCGGCGGCATCCGGAGCTGCTGTCGGGTGCCGCGCGGGACCAGGCGCTCCGCGACCTCGCCGCCGGTCTGCAGGCAGCTGGGCTCGACGATGCAGCAAAGAGCCTGGTCGAGGAGGGATCCGTGCTGGTCGCACCGGCGCGCTGAGCGGAAGGGCCCGGCAGCGGCGCGTTGGTCGGAGGGCTCAGGCGGCCAGAGCCGCCTCGTCGTCTGGCAGGCCCAGCTTCCTCGCCACCTCGCAGGCAACCGGCCAGGACGCGGTCAGGCCGGGGCTCTCGATGCCGAAGAGGTTGACCAGGCCCTGGACGCCGTGCTCCGCCGGACCCTGGACCACGAAGTCGTCGGCCACCGAGCCCCTGGGCGCCAGCTTCGGGCGGATGCCCGAATAGCCGGGCTCGAGGGCACCATCGCGCAGCTCGGGCCAGTAGGTGCGGATCGCCGCATAGAAGACGTCGGCCCGGGTCGGATCCACAGCGTAATCGAGCCCGTCGACCCACTCCGTGTCGGGGCCGAAGCGGCACTGCCCGCCCATGTCGACGGTCACGTGCACGCCGAGGCCCGCATGCTCCGGCACGGGATAGATGAGCCTGCCGAACGGTGACTTGCCGGACAGTGTGAAATAGTTGCCCTTGCAATAGTAGGCCTTGGGCAGCCTTGCCGGGTCGAGCCCCTCGAAGCGCCGCGCGAGGCCCGGAGCATGCAGGCCGGCGCTGTTGACGACCGTCCGGGCCAGAAGCTCCATCGGCTCATCGCCGCCGACCTCCAGCTCGATGCCCTCGCCCGTCACCCGCGCCCGCTCGAGGGGAGCGTTGAACGCGAGCATGGCGCCATGGTCCTCGGCATCGCCCTGATAGGCGAGCATCAGGCCATGGCTGTCGATGATGCCCGTCGTCGGCGACCACAGCGCCGCGGTGCAGCGCAGGCGCGGCTCCAGCTCCATCGCCTGCTCGGCCGTCCAGAGCTCGAGGTCCGGCATGCCGATCGCGCGCGCGTTCGCCTTGATGGTCTCAAGCGTGGCGTTCTGCGCGTCGCTGGTCGCCACGATCAGCTTGCCGCAGCGCTTATGGGGCACCCCCCTGGCCTCGCAGTAGTCGTAGAGGAACCGCTTGCCCTCGATGCAGGCGCGCGCCTTGAGGCTGCCCTTCGGATAATAGATGCCGGCGTGGATGACCTCGCTGTTCCGCGAGCTCGTCTCCGTGCCGATCATCGGCTCCTTCTCGAGGACGATCACCTCGCGCCCGGCCATGGCCAGCCGCCGGGCGACGGCGAGCCCGACGACCCCGGCCCCGATCACCACGCAATCCACGCGCTCCATGGGCGTCAGCTCCGCCAGAGCCGATCGAGCTCCGACCTCTCCAGGCCCACCGCCTCGCCGGCCGCGAGGATCTCGGCGAAGCTCGTCTCGTCGACCGGAATGCCCTGGGCCAGCCGCTTGGCACGCGAGCGCTGCTCGGGCTCGCCCGGCAGCAGCACCTCATCGAAGCCCGGCGCCGGCGGCGACGCCTTGATCCAGGCCTTCACGGACTCGATCTCGCTGCGAATTGCGTCCATCGTCCCGAACCGCCGGCTGTCGATCACGATCGAGAGCAGGTTGTTGACCACGCCGTCCTTCTTGTCCTGCGTGATCGTCTGCCCTCCGATCAAGGCTGCCCCCAGGATCTCGCACATCACGGCCAGGCCCGAGCCCTTGTGCAGGCCAAAGGCCAGCAGCGCGCCGCGATGATCGTCGACCAGCGCCCTGGGATCGGTCGTCGGCTTGCCCGCCGGGTCGATCAGCACGCCCTCCGGCACGGGCACGCCCTTGTTGCGGGCAACCCGCGCCTTGCCGAAGGCGATGGCGCTCGTCGCCATGTCGAGCACCAGCGCGGGCCGGCCATCCTCGCCCGGAACCGCGGCGCAGAAGGGGTTGGTGCCGAGGCGCGCGTCGCTGCAGCCCCAGGGCGCCTGCCAGGGCTGGTGGTCGGCGACGTTGACGAAGTGGATCGAGGTCATGTCGGCGGCGGCGCACTGCTCGCCATAGGTGCCGATCCGGCCGACATGGGCGCTGTTGCGCAGAGCCATCACGCAGGCCCCCGTCTCACGAGCGCGGGCGACCGCGCGGCGCATCGCCTCCGCCGCCATCGTCTGACCGAAGCCACGCCGGGCGTCGAGCACGAGGACGGCCCCACCATCGCTCACCGTCTCGATCTCCTGATTGGGCACGAGCAGGCCCAGCTTCAGGATGCGCACATAGGTCGGGATCATGCCGACACCGTGCGAGTCGTGACCGGCGAGGTTGGCGCCCACGAGGTGACGGGCCACCTCGTCGGCCTCGTCCTGGCTGCTGCCCATCGCCCGCACGATCGCGAAGGTGAGTGAGGTGAGCTTGTCGGCGGCGATGGTCGGCATGGTGTTCCTGGTCCCCGAGCTGGTGTGCGCCCTCCTAGCACAGCGTCGGGCGGGCTCGAAGAGCGCGAGCGCAACGAGCCCACCCGCTCATGGGTCGGGCTCGTTGCGCGTCGACGGGGCCGCGGCCGCCCTGTTCCGATTGACGCCCGAACGAGCGGTCCATAGCTTCGCCCCCCTGGCAAGGCGGATGCACCTGAATGACGATCGACTGCGCCACGCTCAAGAAGGTCCTCTACTCGGCTGTCCTCTCCGATGTGCTGGACGGGATGGGACGGCCTCGGCAGGCCATGCGCCCGTTCGTGCGGCCGCTCGACGAAGGGCTCACGTTGTTCGGGCCTGCGCGCACCGGGCTCTACATGCCGGTCTACGCGGTCGAGGAGGGCGAGAACCCCTACGATGTCGAGATCGCGCTGGTCGACGACCTGCGCCCGGGCGACGTCGCCGTCTTCGCCTGCGGCGGGCCCACCGACCGCATAGCGCCCTGGGGCGAGCTGCTGTCGACCGCGGCCCGCCATCGGGGTGCCGACGGCTGCGTCACGGACGGCCTCGTGCGCGACGTGCGTCAGATCCGAGGGATGAGCTTTCCCGTCTTCCATGGCGGGATCGGGCCGCTCGACAGCCGAGGCCGAGGCAAGATGATCAAGCGCGACGTGCCGGTCGAGTGCGGCGGCGTCGAGGTGCATCCGGGCGATCTCGTCTTCGGCGACGTGGACGGGGTGGTGGTGGTGCCAAGCGCGATCGCGACCGAGGCCATCTCGCTGGCGCTCGACAAGATCAACGGGGAGAACAAGACGCGCGAGGAGCTCGCACACGGCCTCAAGCTCAGCGAGGTCTATGCCAAGTACGGCGTGCTCTGAGCCCGTTCCGGGCACCCGTTGACGGGGCCGGGCGCCGGCCCACATCCGTCAGGCCATGACAGCAGACCCGAGCCCATCGCTGGATCGCCGCCTCTGCGTAGCGCCGATGATGGACGTGACGGACCGGCATTGCCGGTTCCTCCTCCGTCTCATCGCGCCGCGTGCGCTGCTCTACACCGAGATGGTGACCACGGGCGCCATCCTGCACGGCGACCGCGCCCGATATCTCGACTTCGATCCGGCCGAGCGGCCCCTGGCGCTTCAGCTGGGCGGCAGCGATCCCCGCGCCTTGGCCGAGTGCGCGGCCATTGCCGAGGCGTGGGGCTATGACGAGGTCAATCTCAACTGTGGCTGCCCCTCGCCCAGGGTCACCGGCGGCGGCTTCGGCGTCTGGCTCATGACCGAGCCCGGGCTCGTGGCCGATGCCGTGGCGGCGATGCGCGCCCGCACGCGGCTTCCGGTGACGGTGAAATGCCGGATCGGGGTCGACGATGAGGAGGGGCCCGCCTTTCTCGACAGCTTCGTCGAGCAGGTGGCAGCCGCCGGCTGCGGCACCTTCATCGTCCATGCGCGCAAGGCTCTGCTCAAGGGGCTGAGCCCCAAGGAGAACCGAAACATCCCGCCGCTCCGCTACGAGGTGGCGCATGGATTGAAGGCGGCGCGGCCCGAGCTCGAGATCGTCATCAATGGCGGATTCCGCGATCCGGCGCTCGCTGCTGCCCAGCTGACCCTGCTCGACGGGGTGATGGTCGGCCGCGAGGCTGCCGAGAATCCCTGGTCGCTTCACGCCTTTGAGGCGGCGCTCACCGGCTCCCCGCCTCTCACGAGCCGGCCCACGGTGCTGGAAGGGATGCTCGCCTACGCGGAGCGACAGCTGGCGGCGGGCGTGCCGCTCAGAGCAATCATCCGCCCTCTCTTGGGGCTCTACAACGGGCTGCCCGGCGCTCGCCGCTACCGCCGTCATCTGAGCGAGCGCGCCGCCGCGGGCGGGCTCGAGGTGCTGGCTGAGGCGGCGCGGATGGTGACCGACATCGACGAGACCCGAAAGGCAGCATGACCGGCACGGGCTTAAGCAACTCTTAAGCCCATTGCGCCATGCTGAGGCCTCCGACCATGGAGACGGAGACGCGGCATGGGAAAGGCTCGCCGCTCGGTGCGGGCGCTCGCCGAGGACAGGTCGGGCGGCTCCTCGATTGAGTATGCGCTGATCGCCAGCATCACCGCGATCACCGCCATCGCAGCGCTCCTCCGCTTCGGCCAGTCGTTCGGCGCGCTCTACGGGCGCATCGGCACGGCGATCCAGGGGGCGCTCGGCATGGGGCCCTGAGGCCTCCTCCTCGGCATCAACGAAAGGCCGGCTCGTCGAAGCTCCTGAGCTTTCTCGAGTGCAGCCGATCCGGGCCCTGCTCCCTGAGGATGCGGATGGCCTCGAGGCCGATCGCCAGATGCTGGCTGATGCGCTCGCGATAGAACTGGTTGGCCATGCCCTTGAGCTTGAGCTCGCCGTGCAGGGGCTTGTCGGAGACGCACAGCAGCGTGCCGTAGGGCACGCGAAAGCGGAAGCCGTTGGTGGCGATGGTGGCGCTCTCCATGTCGACGGCGATGGCGCGCGACTGGTTGAG
Source organism: uncultured Alphaproteobacteria bacterium (assembly GCA_963735065.1). Classification (GTDB taxonomy): domain Bacteria; phylum Pseudomonadota; class Alphaproteobacteria; order Geminicoccales; family Geminicoccaceae; genus CAVTJL01. The sequence continues at coordinate 210,751 of CAVTJL010000007.1, forward strand.
CCGCTCGTAGAGCTCGTCGTAGCGCAGCTCCCAGTTCCGGTTGGCGGTCGAAGCGACCGTGCCGGTGCGCATCCGCGTCTTGAGGTCGAGGCCTTCGAGGCCGGTGACGCGCACCACCGCCTCCTGAAGCGCCACCTGCACCTCGGCGATGGGCGGCACCGGCACGAAGCTCGGAACCTCCTGGTCCAGGACATGGTCCTCGCGGACATAGCCGTGGGCCAGCACATAGTCGCCCAGGCGCTGGCTGCGTCTGAGGCCGGCGCAGTGCCCGAGCATCAGCCAGCAATGTGGCCTGAGAACCGCCACATGGTCGGTGATGGTGCGCGCGTTGCTGGGCCCCACCCCGATATTGATCATCGTGACACCGCGGCCGTCGGGCCGCGTCAGGTGATAGGCGGGCATCTGCGGCGCGTGCTCGGGGGCCTCGCCGCTCGGGCCGAGATGGCTGAGCTGGGGGTTGGGCGTCAGCACGTCGCCCGGCTCGATCAGCCGGTCATACTCGTTGCCGGCCTCCACCTCGCGCCGCCCATGCTCAAGAAAGTGGTCGACATAGCGCTGATAGTTGGTGAGCAGCACGAAGCGCTGGAAATGCTCGGGCTGCGTGCCGGTATAGTGGTGCAGCCGATGCAGGCTGTAGTCGACCCGCTCGGCCGTGAAGAGCGCCAGCGGCGCCGGCTCGCTCCTCGCACCGCGCCAGGTGCCGTTGGCGATCGAATCGTCCGTCATGCTGAGATCGGGCATGGCGAAGTGGTACTGAAGCTCGTGCAGCCGCTCCCTCGGGATCTCGCTCGTCACCGCGTCGACGACGAAGGGCAAGGGAATCTGCCGCCGGCTGATCCCCACCACGATCGGCACGCGGTGGTTGGCGAGAAGAATGCCGAGCTGCGTCCTGTAGTAGTCGCCGAAGAGCGTCGGCCGCGTCAGCGTGGTGCCGTAGAGGCCAGGGTCGTGCAGCACGCCATAGGCGAGCCGGCCGTCGAGGTTGAGGTCCTTGGGCGCCAGCTGGACGCCGAGGAAGGGGTAGCAGGCGTCGGGCCTGCGACCCGCGCTGCCCGTCTTGACGAACCGCTCGAAGGCGGTCCTCAGCCGCTCGCAGGCGGCGGCATAGTGCTCGGAGAGGCGTGCCACCGCCTTCTCCGGATCCGCGAACAGCTCCGGCTCGCGGACTCCGCAGGCGGCAAAGGCTTCGATGGGCGATGTCATGGCTCGGGCGCGATCACGCTGTGCATCGAGTGGGCCGAAGAGAACTCCAGCGCGGGCCGCGGGTCCAGCGCCACGTGGCCGTCGCGCATCCCGGATCAGTCCAGCGTCTGACGATAGCGATTGAGCGCGATGACCGAGGCCGCGCCAAGAAACAGCAGAAGCGGCCAGATGTCGGGCCAGATGTCCGCGACGCCCGTGCCCTTCAGCATGATGCCCCGGACGATGCGCAGAAAGTGCGTGAGCGGCAGGACCTCGCCGATCGCCTGCGCCCAGCCGGGCATGCCGCGGAACGGAAACATGAACCCCGAGAGCAGCATCGAGGGAAGAAAGAAGAAGAAGGTCATCTGCATCGCCTGGAGCTGATTGCGGGCCAGCGTCGAGAAGGTGAAGCCCACGGCGAGGTTGGCGATGATGTAGACGAGGAGTGCGACAGACAGAAGGCCGAGCGAGCCCAGCATCGGCACGGCGAAAAGAAAGCGCGCGGCCAGCAGCACCAGGACGACCTGCAGGTAGCCGACCATCACATAGGGCAGGATCTTGCCCAGCATCACCTCGGCCGGACGCAGCGGCATCGCCATGAGGTTCTCCATGGTCCCGCGCTCGGTCTCGCGGGTCACGGCGAGCGCGGTCATCAGCACCATGGTCATGGTCAAAATGACGCCCAGAAGCCCCGGCACGATATTGTAGGCGGTGATGCCCTCCGGGTTGTAGCGCTTCTGGATCTCGATGCCGAAGGGCGGGTCGGTGGCGGCGAGCGGCGCCAGCGGCCCCTTGAGGTCGTGGCGAAGCGCCACGCTGCCCATGCGGTTGAGGGCGGCCACGGCATTGCCCGTCGCGACGGGATCGCTCGCATCGACCTCCATCAAGACGTCCGGATGCTCGCCGCGCAGAAGCTTTCGGCTGAAATCGTCCGGGATGGTGAGGACGAACATCACCTTGCCCTGGTCGAGCGCCGCCTCGCCCTCGGCCTCGCTCCGGACGTGCCGGACGATGTCGAAATAGCCGGAGTTGGCCAAGGCCGCGACGAGCGAGCGCGCGTAGGGGCTCGGGTCGCGGATCTGGACCGCCGTCGGCAGATGCTTCGGATCACTGTTGATCGCGTAGCCGAAAAGCAGGAGCTGGATGATTGGGATGCCGACGATCATGCCGAAGGTGAGGCGGTCGCGGCGCATCTGGATGAGCTCTTTCAGCATCATCGCGATGACGCGGCCGGGCTGTGGCAGTCGCACGGTCTCAGGCCCGGCCGCGGAACGGCGCCATGAGGTGGATGAAGATGTCCTCGAGCGAGGGGCTGGTCGCCTCGGCGGTGAGGTGTCGATCGTCGCGGCACTCGGCCACCGCGCGCTCCACCAGCGCCCGATCGGTGCCGCTGACGTGGAGGCTGGCGCCGAAGAGCGCCGTCTGGACGCCCTCCATGGCATGGAGCCGGGCGCTCAGCTCGCGGACGCCCGCGCCGGTGATCCGGTAGGTGGTGAGCCCGGCGCCCTCGATCACCTCGGCCACCGTGCCACGGGCGAGGATCGTGCCGTAGGCGAGATAGACGATGCGGTCGCAGCGCTCCGCCTCGTCCATGTAGTGGGTCGAGACGAGGACCGTGATGCCTTTGCCGGCGAGCTTGTGGATCTCCTCCCAGAAGTCGCGCCGGGCCTGCGGGTCGACGCCGGCGGTGGGCTCGTCGAGCAGCAAGAGCAGGGGCTCGTGCATCATGCAGGCGGCAAGGGCCAGGCGCTGCTTCCAGCCCCCGGAGAGGTGGCCCGCGAGCTGGCCCTGTCGCTCGGCCAGGCCGAGGCTGGCGAGCGTGCCGTCGACCCGCGCTCGACGCTCGGGCAGGCCGTAGAGCCGCGCCACGAAGTCCAGGTTCTCGCGGATCGTCAGGTCTTCATAGAAGCTGAAGCGCTGCGTCATGTAGCCCACCTGGCGGCGGATGGCCTCGGTGTCCTTGACGATGTCGAGGCCGAGGCAGGTGCCGCTGCCCCCGTCCGGGCGCAGAAGGCCGCAGAGCATGCGGATGGTGGTGGTCTTGCCGCTGCCGTTCGGGCCCAGAAAGCCCCACACCTGCCCTGCCGGCACCTCGATCGAGAAGTCCTTGACCACCTCCCGGCCGCCGAAGCGCTTCGTCAGGCCCTGGGCATGGATGGCGAGGGATTCACGGCTCATGGCAGGCTGACATCGACGGGCTGCCCAGGACGCAGCGGCGAGCCCGCGGGCAGCCTCGCCTCGACCATCAAGGCGAGCTTCTGGCGCGCCTGGACGCTGTAGATCACCGGCGGCGTGAACTCGACGTCGGTGGCGATGAAGCTCACCCGGGCCTTGAGCCCGGACGGGCAGCCGTCGCAGGTGACCGGAACCTCGCGCCCGGGCTCCAGGCCCGTCAGCCGGGCCTGCGGCACGAAGAAGCGCACCTTGAGCGCGTCGGGTGGCAGGATGCGCAGCACGGGCCCGTCGGCCGGGGCATACTCGCCCGTACGCCGCACCACCTCCTCGACCCGGCCCGCGACACGGCTCGTCACGCTGCGCTGGTCGAGCCGCCACTGCGCCTCGACGAGCTGTGCCTCCAGCTGCTGCACATGCGCCTGCTGCGCCTTGATCTGATCGTCGCGCGCCGGCAGCCGCGCGATCGCGATGTCGGCCTCCAGCTCGTCGATCCTGGCCTGCAGCATGTCACGGTTCATCCGTGCCTCCTGCATGCCGCGGCGGGCGCCGGCATTGGTCTGGACGAGCTTCTCGTTGCGCTGCAGCTCGGTCGTGGCAAAGACGAGCTGCGCATTGGCCTCCGCCAGCTGCGCCTGGATGGCATCGATCTCGGGCGGCCGCTTACCCGTCAGGAGATCGCCCAGCGTAGCCTCGGCCGCGGCGAGCTCGGCCTTGGCGGCATCGCGGGCCGCCTGCTCCTCGGTGGGATCGAGACGGAACAGCAGCTCGTTCGGATGGACGGTGTCCCCCTCCTGCACCGCCACCTGATCGAGCCAGCCAGCCGAGGGAGCGGCCACGATGACATACTCGCCCTCGACATAGCCTTGGACCGGCGCATCGGCGCTCTTGCCGTCGCACGCGACGAGCAGGAGGCCTGCGAGCGCCGCGGCCGCAGCCGACCTCATCGCCCCGCCTCCGTGTTGGTAGGCACAGCGATGCCGTGCAGCAGCGCCTCGGCATGCGCGGCCATGAAGGCCGCGGCATCGAACGGCTCCTCGTCGAAACGCGCGAAGCAGGTCTGCCAGATCGAGAACAGCAGGAAGGGCGCGATGCACAGGCGCGCGGTGATGGCGGGATCGACCGCCCGGAACTCGCCTCGCTCGATGCCGCGTGCCACGACCTTGGCGAGCAGGCCGAGGCCGCGGTCGATCACGCGCCGCCGATAGCGCTCGGCAAAGGCCGGGAAGTTCGATGCCTCGGCGATGACCAGCTTGGGAAAGGCCGAGAGCCGCCCTTCCCGCATCAGCCCCCCCATGAGATCGAAAATGCGCCGGAGAAGCGCCTCGGTGGTGCCCGGCCATTCCGCGACGAGCTGCTCGAGACGCTCGACATTGGGCAGCAGCGCCGTGTCGATCAGCGCCTCGAGGAGGGCCTCCTTGCTCGGAAAGTAGAGGTAGAGCGTGCCCTTCCCGACGCCTGCCCTGGCAGCGATCTCCTCCAGCCGCGCCGCGCTGAAGCCCTTCTCGGTAAAGACCTCGAAGGCGGCGTCCAAAAGCTCCTGCGGGCGCGCCTCCTTGCGCCGCCGTCGCGGCCTCGTCTCGGGTTGATGGCTCACGGCAACCTCTACTGACTGACCAGTCAGTCAGTTATGTGCTCATGGCGGTGGAGGCAAGCCCGCGTGACGCGCCTGCGGCGATCTGGCAAAAGACGCCACGCCAGCGGGGACGGGAACAGCGCATGAGCGGGAGCGAGCAGCCAGTGGCCGGCCAACTCGATCGGATCGAGGCGGCGATCGAGGCCATCGGCCGAGGCGACATGATCGTCGTCGTGGACGACGAGGATCGCGAGAACGAGGGTGACCTCATCATGGCGGCCGAGGCGGCGACGCCCGAGAAGGTGGCCTTCATGATCCGCCACACGAGCGGGATACTCTGCGCGCCGGTAACGGCCACCGAGGCGCGCCGCCTGCGGCTCGACCCGATGGTGACGATGAACGACGCGCCGCTCGGCACCGCCTTCACGGTCTCGGTCGACTTCCGCCACGGGCTCACCACCGGCATCTCGGCCGACGAGCGCTGCGCCACGATCCGGGCGCTGGCCAACCCCAACAGCGGTGCGGACGACTTCGTCCGCCCGGGCCACGTCTTTCCCCTCATCGCTCGCGAGGGCGGCGTGCTGATCCGCTCGGGCCATACCGAGGCCGGCACGGACCTCGCCCGCCTTGCCGGGCGCAAGCCCGTGGGTCTCCTGGCCGAGCTCGTCAACGACGACGGCACGGTGAAGCGCGGGCCCGACGTTCTGGCCTTCGCCCGCCAGCATGGGCTGACGATCGTCTCGGTGGCCCAGCTCATCGCCTATCGCCAGCAGCGCGAGCGCCTGGTCGAGCGGCACGCGGAGCTCACCGTCCAGACCGTCATCGGACCGGCCCGCGGCATCGTCTACGGCACGCGTTTCGATCAGGTTCAGCACCTGGCCATCGTCTACGGCACGCTCGCCGACGGCAGGGACGTGCCCGTCCGACTGCATCGCGAGGACATCATTCGCGACGTGTTCGGCGCCCGTGAGGCGCTGACCCGTGTCTTCGAGCGCTTCGAGCGCGAGGGCCGCGGCGTCCTCGTCTATCTGCGCGAGGGAACGGCCGGCGTGCCGGCGACGAGCTTCCAGGAGGAGACGACCGCGAGCGAGGTGAGCCGGCTCAACGTCTGGCGCGACATCGGACTAGGCGCGCAGATCCTGAAAGACCTTGGCATCACCTCGATCCGCCTCCTGGCCACCTCCAACCGCCGCTATGTGGCCGTCGAGGGCTTCGGCATCACCATCGCCGGCACCGACATCATCGACAGCTGAGCGCCGACGGGCCCTGGCTCCGCGGGCCCCGACCGCCTTGTGACATTCATCGCATCCCGCTCCTCGTCCTACGCCCATGATCCCTTCGCCCACGCAGATCCTGCGACCGGACGAAGGGACAGGACGACATGCCGAGCGTCGATCCCGTCGAGGCCATCGGCTATCTGGCGGCCGGCCTCGTCTTCTCGGCCTTCTATGCGAAAAAGATGCTGTCCCTGCGGGCGATCGCGATAGGCAGCAACATCGCGTTCATTCTTTACGGCTACCAGAAGGACCTTACCCCCGTCCTGATCCTGCACGCCGTTCTTCTGCCACTCAATGTGCAGCGGCTTCTGGAGCTTCGCCGTGTCCTGCGGCGGCTCGCGCGCGCACGGGACCGCACGGGCCCGGCGAGAGCCCTGCTGCCGCTCATGGCCCGCTCGCGCATCAAGGCTGGCCGCGTGCTCTTCCAGCCGGGCGACGCGGGCGACCGGGTCTTCTGCGTTGTTCGCGGGACACTCATGGTCCCCGAGCTCGACCTGCGGCTTGCGCCGGGCGATCTCCTGGGCGTGAGCGGGCTCTTCGCGAGCCCGCCCAGCCGGCTGGCAACGGTCGTCGCCGAGACGGACTGCGAGCTGGGCTTCCTCACGCGCGAGAAGCTGCTCGATCTCTGCGCCCGCGACCCGGCGCTGGCCTTCGCCCTGACCGCACACGTCGTAGGCCGCCTCGCCCGCCGTCGCGAGCCGCCGGCAGGGGCTCGCGGCCCAGGGAGGCGGTCTGGAGACGTTCCACCCGGTTGGCGTGGGGCCGCCAATGAGCGCCTCAGCGCCTGAGTCGGTCCCGCGCGCCGCGTTGAGCTCACGCCTCGGCGCTGTCCGGTGCGTCGCCGGCGGGTTCGCGGGACGCGCCACCACCAAGTAGCGAGATGCCCATCGACCCACCGATGATCGCCGCGGTGGCGAGCAGAGCGAGCCAGGTCGGCACCTCCCACAGATCCTCGACCAGCAGCTTGGCGCCGATCAGCACGAGCAGAAGCGAGAGGCCGTGCTTCAGATAGCGGAACCGGCGGATGATACCGGCAAGCGCGAAGAAGAGCGCCCTCAGGCCCAGCACCGCCATGATGTTGCTGGAGTAGACGATGAAGGCATCCCTCGTCACGCCGAACACGGCTGGGATGCTGTCGAGCGCGAAGATGAGGTCGGTGGTCTCGACCATGAGCAGCGCGAGCAGAAGCGGCGTGCCCTTCCAGACGCCCTGCTTCCGGCTGAGGAACCGGCTGCCGTCATAGCTCCCGCTGATCCAGGCGCGGCCGCGCAGGAAGCGATAGATGCGGTTGTCCTGAAGATCGCCCATCTCGCCGCCCGACCACAGCATCCGCACCCCGGTAAGGACGAGAAAGGCGCCGAACAGATAGAGCATCCACGAGAACGCGTCGATGAGCCCGATGCCGGCGAGGATCAGGCTGCCGCGCATCACCATGGCGCCGAGCACACCCCAGAAGAGGACATGGTATCGCTCCTCGCGGGGTACCGAGAGCGCGCCGAAGAGCAGCGAGATCACGAAGATGTTGTCGAGGGAGAGGCTCTTCTCGATCAGATAGCCGGCAAGGAAGGCGACGGCGACGCCACCGCCCTCGAGCCAGCCGAGGCCCGCGGCGAAGAGAAGCGCCAGCAGAATGTAACCGCCCGATTGAAGCAGGGCCGCACGTGCTCGGATCTCCTGCGGCCGACGGTGCAGCAGGCCGAGATCGAGGGCCAGGAGCGCGACGACCCCTGCATTGAAGCCCACCCACAGCCCGATCGAGGCCTGCAAACCCTGCTCCCGGCAACCAGTGGCTGCCGAGGCGAACGGCCACGACGGCATCGATGTTCCAGGGCAGGCAGCGAGCGACAGAGGTGACGGACACACCTGCCCCGGCAGCGGTCAGTCCCACATGCCCGCGAGATCGGCGCGCAGATCGACGCGCGGCAGCGCGCCCTTCCCTTCGCCGGGGACCTCACCCGCCGGGCCGCCACGCACCCGCTCGAAGAGATGCATCAGGCGGTCGGGGATGAAGCGGGTGCGGTTGGCGCGAACGTGGCGGTCGCCTCTGGCGCGCTGGAGCAGCACGAAGAAGCGCTGCGGCACCATGAGATCCAGCTCGTCCTTGGCCCGCGTCATCGCGACATAGAGAAGCCTGCGCTCCTCCTCGATCTCCGTCTCGGTGCCGGTCGCCATGTCGGAGGGGATGCAGCCGTCGACGCAGTTGAGGACGAAGACGGCCTTCCATTCCTGGCCCTTGGCCGAGTGGATGGTCGAGAGGACGAGCTGCTCCTCGTCCCTCAGCGGCGGCCCCGCCTCGTCGCCGATGGCCTCGGGCGGATCGAGGGTGAGGTCGGTGAGGAACCTCTCCCGACTGGCCGAGCGCAACGCGATCGACTGAAGCTGGTCGAGATCCAGCAGCCGGACGGCCGGGTTCTCGTGCAGCTCGGGCAGCAGCGGATCGTAGAAGGCGCGGACGCGCTCGAGATCGCCCGGCCAGGCGGGCTCCAGCGCGAGGCCCGCCATCGTCGCGGCGAAGCCCTCCCATAGGTGGCGGGCGGCGGCCGGCGGCTCCTGCCGATCGAGCCCGGCAGGCCCGCTCTCGTCCAGCCTGCCCAGGAGCCGACGGGCGACGGCCGGCCCGATACCGGGCAGAAGCTGCAGCGTGCGGAACGCTGCAACGCGGTCGCGCGGGTTCTCGGCCCAGCGCAGGATCGCCATGACATCCTTGACGTGCGCCGCCTCGAGGAACTTGAGGCCGCCCCATTTGACGAAGGGGATGTTGCGGCGAACCAGCTCCACCTCGAGCGCCGCGCTATGATGGGCGGTACGGAACAGCACCGCCTGCTGAAGCAGCGGGACGCCCGCCTCACGCAGCTCGAGAATACGACGCACCACATGGTCGACCTGGGCACCGTCATCCGGAACCTCGACGAGGCGCGGCCGCGCCTGCCCCGGCCGGGCCGCCTCCAGGTTCTTCGTGAAGCGCTCGCGCGCTAGACCGATGACCCCGTTGGCCCCATCGAGGATCGGCTGCGTCGAGCGGTAGTTGAGCTCGAGCTTCACGATCTCGGCGGGCGGCGTGAAGCTGCCCGGGAAGTCCAGGATGTTGCGCACCGTGGCCGCACGGAAGCCGTAGATCGCCTGGGCGTCGTCGCCCACGACCGTGAGGCCCCTGCCCTCCGGCTTCAGCGCCTTCAGGATCGCTGCCTGGAGCGGGTTGGTGTCCTGATACTCGTCGACCAGGACGAGATCGAATCGGGCCGCCACATCGACCGCGAGTGCCGGCACCCGCATCAGGCGTTCCCAGAGGAGCAGAAGATCGTCGTAGTCGAGGACGGCCTGGTCGCGCTTTGCCTCGACATAGGCCTTGAACAGGGTCTTCAGCGCATCCCGCCACTCGAGGCACCAGGGAAACTGCCGTCGCAGCACCTGGTCGAGCGGCTCACCCGCGTTGACCGTGAGCGAATAGATGGCGAGACACGTGCCCTTGCGCGGAAAGCGCCGATCGCCCTTGGCAAGGTCCAGCTCGTCACGCACGAGGTCAATGAGATCGGCGGCATCGCCGCGATCCAGAACGGTGAAGCCGGGTGGCAGGCCGATCTCCTCCGCATAGTGACGCAGAAGGCGGCTCCCCACCGCATGGAAGGTGCCGGCCCAGCTGAGGCCCTCGGCCAGCCGGGCCTTGCCCGTCGCCACCTCGCCGCAGATCCGCTCGACCCTGCGGATCATCTCCTCGGCGGCGCGCCGGCTGAAGGTCAGGAGAAGCGTGCGCCGCGGATCGGCGCCTGCCAGCAGCAGATGCGCCACGCGATGCGCGAGCGTCATCGTCTTGCCCGTGCCGGCCCCGGCCACGATCAGCAGCGGCGGGGGCGGTACGAACGGCGCACCCTGACGCACGCCGCCCCCTTGCACGCCAAAGGTCACGGCGGCCTTCTGGCGGTCGTTCAGCGCGTCGAGCAGCGAGTCGTGGGCCATCCCCGTGGCTCATAGCGGCTCGGCGCCCGCATCGGAAGATCGTGGGTCCCGTTCGGCTGACGATAGCATGGACGAGAGTCGACCCGTCATGCGCCGCTGCCGTCACCCGCGATCGGATTGCAGCCCCCGCCGCGCAGCGCTTGTCGGCTTCCCCCCGGGCTGCGAAGCTCCGCCCCGGCTCGAAGAAAGGGAGGCAGCGCCATGAAGACCGCGGAGGTCATCGCGGAGATCCTGCGCCGCGAGGGTGTCGAGATGGTGATCGGCTATCCGGTCAACCACGTCCTCGAATATGCGGCGCGGGTGGGGATCAGGCCGGTGATCGTGCGCCAGGAGCGGACCGGTCTGCACATGGCCGACGCCATCTCGCGCGTCACCTCGGGCAGGAAGCTCGGCGTCTTCGCCATGCAGCACGGGCCGGGCACCGAGAACGCCTATGGCGGCATCGCCCAGGCGCACAGCGAGGCCATCCCGCTCCTCGTGATGCCGATGGGCTATGCCCGCAAGCTCGCCTGGGTACAGCCCAATTACCTGGCCAGCCTCCAGATGCAGGGCATCACGAAGTCGGCCGAGCCGATCACGACGGCCCGCGAGATCCCGGCCATCCTGCGCCGCGCCTTCACGCGGCTCAGGAGCGGCCGCGGCGGTCCCGTCCTGGTCGAGATCCCGATCGACGTCTGGGCCGAGGAGATCGACACCGTCGACTACACGCCGGTCCACCGCCTGCGCAGCGGCCCTGATCCCGAGGCAGTCGAGAAGGCCGCCTCGATGCTGCTCGCCGCCAAGCGGCCCGTCATCTATGCGGGCCAGGGCGTGCACTGGGCCGAAGCCTGGGACGGACTCAAGGCGCTGGCCGAGCGGCTGGCCATCCCCGTCTGCACCAGCCTCGAGGGCAAGAGCAGCCTTCCCCGAGGACCATCCGCTGGCGCTGGGCTCGGGCGGCCGCGCCATGCCTGAGACCGTCTTTCATTTCCTCAAGGAATCGGACCTGATCCTCGGCATCGGCTGCAGCTTCGGGCAGACGAGCTTCGGCGTCACGATGCCGAGCGGCAAGACGATCATCCACGCCACCCTCGACCCGATGGACGTCAACAAGGACCTCGCCTGCGCGCACGCCGTCCTGGGCGACGCGAAGCTCTTCCTCGAGGCGCTGCTCGCCGAGATCGACCGCCAGGACAAAGGCGGCGCCCGTGATCCGGGCCCCGTCGCCCGCGAGATCCAGGAGGTCCGCCAGCGCTGGCTCGACCGCTGGCTGCCGAAGCTCACCTCGGACGCCACCCCGCTCGATCCCTACCGCGTGCTCTGGGACCTCCAGCACACGGTCGACATGGCCGAGACGATCATCACCCACGACGCCGGCAGCCCGCGCGACCAGCTCTCGCCCTACTGGCGCTCGACCGTGCCGCTCTCCTACATCGGCTGGGGCAAGTCGACCCAGCTGGGCTACGGGCTCGGCCTTGCCATGGGCGCCAAGCTCGCCAAGCCGGACAAGCTCTGCATCAACGTCTGGGGCGATGCCGCCATCGGCTTCACCGGCATGGACATCGAGACCGCCGTCCGCGAGCGGATTCCTATTCTGTCAATTCTGCTCAACAACTTCTCGATGGCGATCGAGCTCAAGGTGATGCCGGAATCGACGGCCCGCTACCGCTCCACCGACATCTCCGGCGACTACGCGGCCTTCGCCCGCGCCCTCGGCGCCCATGGCGAGCGGATCACCGAGCCAACCGAGATCGTGCCGGCCATCCGCCGCGGCATCGAGGCGACCCGCCAGGGCAAGCCCGCACTCCTCGAGTTCATCACGAGCAAGGAGGAATCGATCTCGAGCTTCAGCTAGCCGCCGGCGCGTGCAATGAGACAGCGACGTGCTTGAGCCTCGCTTGGTCCATCAGCTTGTTCACTGACCAGCTATAGCCTTGAAGCTATATATGGGTTGGACGGCTGTTCTCGTCGACGAATTCGACGCGGAGTTCGAGAAGCTCCCGTCGGAGGTTCAGGACTAACTGTTGGCGCACGCCAAGCTCCTGGGCGAGTTTGGGCCGGGCTGGGCCGTCCCTATGTGGACACTCTGAAGGGCTCGAGCTACGCGAACATGAAGGAGCTGCGCTTCAATGCGGAGGATGGTGTGTGGCGTGTCGCCTTCGCGTTTGACCCAGCTCGGAATGCCGCTTTGCTCGTGGCAGGCAGCAAGTCCGGCGTGAGCGAGCGGCGCTTCTACAGACAGCTTATTGCCAAAGCCGACAAGCGCTATGCGGCTCACCTGAGCCGGCATGCGGCGGCAGGAGGGCAGGAGAGATTGGATGGCTCGGACGCTGAATGACGTCGTCGCTTCGCTTCCGGCCAGCCGGCGCGAGCGGGTTGAAGCGCGGTTCCTCGAGCTGAAGGACGAGGTGGAAGGTCTGCAAGAGCTGCGCCGTGTCACGGGCATGGCGCAGGCCGACGTCGCGACCGCGCTCAAGATAAAGCAGCCATCCGTCTCGAAGATCGAGAAGCAGGCCGACATGTATCTCTCGACGCTGCGAAGCTATGTCGAGGCCGTCGGCGGTGAGCTCGAGCTGGTGGTCAGGCTGCCGGCCCGCCCACCGATCCGCCTGCAGCGCCTCGGTGACGCCGTTCCCGACGGGAAGGAATCGGCAAGCCGCAGCAAAGCAAGGGCCAACGCCAAGAAGCCAGCAGGTCGTTCAGCCTACGCAGGATAGCGAGGCTCCTGCCGGCCCAGCGGGACGATCCGCCTAACTGCGACAAGTCCAGCCCGAACGGCGGTGGGCGGGACCGCGCCTCGTGGTCCCGCCCCGACCATCGCTCATCCGTTAGGCTGGACCAGGATCTTGACGTGCCGGTCGCGGTTGGCCAGCAGCTCCTCGAACCCACCCGGCACGATGTCGTCGACCGCGATGCGCTTCGTGATCATCGGTGTCGGGTCGATGCGGCCGTCGCGCAGCAGGCTGATGACGCGCGGGAAGTCGTTGTTGTAGCAGATGGTGCCGACGAGCCGGATCTCGCGCAGCACCATCGCCAGCATGTCCACCTTGGCCGGATGGCCCCAGATGGCGATCATCACCATCGTGCCGCCGCGACGCACCGTGTCCATGGCGGAAGTGACGGTGGCCTCGTTGCCCGCCGCGTCGAAGGTGACCTCGGCACCACGACCGCGGGTGAGCTGCAGCACCTCGCTCGCCACATCCACCTTGCGCGGATCGAGGACGAGATCGGCCTTGAGCGTGCGCGCCATCTCCTGGCGCGCCGCAGCGGGCTCCACCACGATCACCGTGCCGGCACCGGCAGCCCTGAGGCAGAGGATCGTCGCCTGCCCGATCGGCCCCGCCCCATAGACCACGGCGACGTCGCCCGGACGCAGGGGCGACTGGCGCACGGCATGAAACGCCACGGCCAGCGGCTCGACCATGGCGCCGATCTCGCTGCTGATATCGCCCAGCAGGTGCGAGCGCTCGGCCAGGGCCACCACGTACTCGGAGAACCCGCCCCCGCCGCCGGAGAGGCCCTGAAAGCCGATCTTGCGGCAGAGGTGATAGTCGCCCCGGCGGCACTCGTCGTCGTCGCCCGAAGAGAAGACCGGGTCGACCGCCACGCGGTCGCCGACCTTGAACCCGCTGACGCCCTGCCCGATCTCGGCCACGGTGCCCGCGAACTCGTGGCCCAGGATCAGCGGCAGCGTCTCGCCGGTGATGGGGTGAGGCTTGCCCGGCGCGGGAACGAAGATCGGCCCTTCCTCGTACTCGTGCAGGTCGGTGCCGCAGATGCCGCACCAATCGATCTTCAGCTTGAGCGTGCCCGGCCGGACCTTCGGCTCGGGCCGGTCCTCCACGCGAATGTCCTCGCGGCCGTGATAGACGGCAGCTTTCATCATCAGCCTCCTGTTTCCTCGTCCTGTCGGTCAGTCGAGAACGATGCCGCCGTCCACGAGCAGGGTCTGGCCCGTCATGAAGGCCGAGTCGCGGCTGGCGAGAAAGAGCGCCACGCCGGCCATGTCGTCCGGCTGCGAGCCGCGGCCCAGCAGCGCCGTGGCGGCAAAGGTCTCGAAGGCCTCGTTGTCCTTGCTCGTGAGGCCGCTGTCGCGGAAGCCGCGGTCGATCAGCTTCCACATGTCGGTCGCGACCACCCCGGGGCAGATGGCGTTCACCCAAATCTTGTCCTTGGCGAAGGCGCGGGCACCCGCCTGCGTGAGCGCCACGACGGCAAACTTGCTGGCCGAGTAGTGGGCCAGGGGCTCATAGCCCTGCTTGCCGGCGATGGAGGCCGTGTTGACGATGCTGCCGCCCGTGCCCTGCTGGATCATCTGGCGGGCGGCCTCCTGCATGCAGATCAGCACGCCGAGGCCGTTGACGTCCATGACCGCCCGCCAGTCCTCCTCCGTGATCGTGAGGAAGGGGCGCACCTGGGCGATGCCGGCATTGTTGAAGACCGCATCGACGCCGCCGAACGCCTTGACGGTGGCAGCGATCATCGCCTTGACGCTCGCCCGCTCGCGCACGTCCACCTGAACCGCCAGGGCTTTGCCGCCGGCAGCCTCGATACCCTCGGCCGTGGCCTTCGCGATCTTGAGATCGAGGTCGGCGATGACGAGATTGCCGCCCTCTGCGGCCATGGCCTTGGCCATCTCGGCGCCGATGCCGCGCCCACCACCGGTGACGATGATGCGCTGGCCTGCCAAGCGTCCTGGCATCCTTGTTCTCCCTGATATCAACCGATGTCCCGAGCGAGCCATCGATGGGCGTCTCCGGCCCAACATCAAACTGGTTCCACCGTGCCCCGTCGTCCAGATGGAATCCTGCCCTATCCGGACAATTAGCCGCGCGCCGAGAGCACAGCGCATCCGTGCTTGTCGTCAGCGTGCCGAGCGCGCCCAGCACGGCTGATCAGGGCGTGCCAAGGACCAGGTTGGGAATGTAGGAGGACAGCGGCTTGAAAAGGACCACGAGGGCCAAAATGACGAGCTCGGCCACGATGAAGGGCCAGCAATAGCGTACCGTCTCGCCATAAGGGCATTTGGCGATGCTGGAGGCGACAAAGAGCAGGACAGCGACGGGCGGCGTGGTCGAGCCTATCTGGGTCGCCATGACGACCGCGAGGCCGAGCTGGAACTGGTCGATGCCGAGCTGCGTGCCGATGAAGACGGCGATGGGCACGCTGATGATCAGGATCGCCATGCTGTCGACGAACATGGTCAGCAAAAGCATGGCGAGGATCAGGAGAAGGAAGATCAGCTCGGGCGAGCGCGTGACACCCATGATGCCGCCCAGCACGAGCTGGTTGAAGTTGAGGTAGGCCAGGAGCCAGCCGAAGCCGCCGGCCATGCCGATGATGCCCGAGACCATGCAGGTCGTGACGGCCGCATCGATGAAGATGCGCGGCAGGTCCTTGAGCCCGATGGTGCGGTAGACGAAGCGGGCGATGAGAAAGGCATAGATGCAGACGATCACGCCCGCCTCGGTCGCGGTGAAGATGCCGCCCAGGATGCCGCCGATGATGATGACCGGGGCCAGCAGCGCGGGCCAGACGTGCAGCGTCGCCCGGGCCATGCGGCCCAGGGAGAAGGCGCCTTCTCCCGATTGCAGAAACGGGTAGCGGGCGGCGCGACGGGAGTGCAGCCAGACGACGAACATCAGCGCCATGCCGACGAGGGCGCCCGGAATGATGCCGCCCAGGAAGAGGCCGCCGATCGAGACGTTGGCGAGCGAGCCATAGACGATCATCGTCATGCTGGGCGGGATGATGGCGCCAATGGTGCCGGCCGTGGCGCAGAGCGCCGCCGCGTAGCCCGAGGGATAGCCCCGCTCCTTCATGGCCGGGATCAGCACCGAGCCGATGGCCGAGGTGTCGGCCGTGGAGGAGCCCGAGACGCCGGCGAAGACCATGCTCGAGACCACGTTCGCGTGGGCGAGCCCGCCGCGGAAATGCCCGACCACGGTCTCCGCGAAGTCCACCAGCTTCCGGCTGATGCCACCCTGGGCCATCAGCTCGCCGGCGAGAATAAAATAGGGCAAGGCCAGCAGGCTGAAGCTGTCGAGCGTCGTGAACATCTTCTGCGGGTAGAGCGCCAGCACGAGCCCGGGCGCCAGCAGGATCCCGGCGAGCCCGACCAGCCCCAGGGCCAGGATGATCGGCAGGCCCACGAAGATCATCACGAGGAGCGCGAGGAAGAGGCTCAGCAGCATCATGCGCTTCGCCCCGCGCTAGCCCGCAAGGTCGGCACGGACATGTGCTGCGAGGCGCCTGATGGCGACGAGCACCGTGTAGGCGGCACCGCCCAGGATGCCGCCATAGACCCAATCCATGCGCAGCCCAAGGCCCGGGCTGTGCTGCAGCCTGAGGAAGTGCATGAGCTGAACCGTGCCCACGAGGATCGCCAAGGCAAGCCCGATCCAAAGAAGCTCGACGATCACCGCGAAGACGAGACGCCCGGCCCTGCCCAGTCGCGCCGGGATGAGATCGAGGCCGATATGGGCGCCCCGGCGGTAGGCGACCGGGATGCCGAGAAAGACGATCCAGATCTGGCCGTAGCGCTGGAACTCCTCGCTCCAGCTCAGCGAGTAGTTGAAGAAGAACCTGTTCGTCACCTGAGCCGCCCCGACGAGGACGATCGCCAGGAAAATCAGGAAGATGAAAAGCTCGACCGCGCGATCGAGGCCGTCCAGAGCCCGGCTCACGGGCCCGACCGTCCGCCCGCGCCTCAGCCGGCGGCCGCCTCGCGGATGCTGCCCAGGAGGTCGGTGGCGCCGATGTCTTTCGCCAGCTTGTCCTGAAGGGGAATGGCCGCCTCCTTGAAGGGCGTGGTGTCGATCTCGTTGACCGTCAGGCCCACCTTGGTGAGCTCGGCCAGCGCCGCCTTGTCGCGGCCGGGCGCCAGCGCATAGTTGATCTCGGACGCGAGGTCCGCCGCCTCCTGCATCACCTGCTGCTGCTCCGGCGAGAGCTGCTGCCAGAGCGAGAGCGAGTAGGCCATCACCGTGGGGCCCAGAAGGTGGCGGGTCAGCGCCACGTGCTTGGTGACCTCGTAGAGCTTGCTCGAGATGACCACGGCCGGCGCATGCTCGAAGCCGTCGAGGACGCCCGTCTGCAGCGCCGTGTAGGTCTCGCCGAAGGCCATCGGCGTCGCGTTGGCGCCCATGGCGTTGAGGGCGGCCACATAGATCGGCGACTGGATGGTCCTGATCTTCAGGCCCTTCATGTCCTCGGGCTTGAGGACCTCCTTGGTCCGCGTCACGACGTTGCGGTAGCCCCAGCTCGTGCCCCAGCCCAGCACCTTGAAGCCCGACTTCTCGAAGTCCGCGGCCAGGGTCTTGCCGATCGGGCCGCCCAGCGCACGCTCCACGTGACCGTAGCTCTGCCACATGAACGGCAGGTCGAGCACGCCGACGCGTGGGATGAAGGTGTTGAAGAGCGCCGTGCCGCCTATGTACATCGTGGCGCCGGCGCCGAGCTGCAGGCCCTGGATCACGTCCTGGTCGGTGCCGAGCTCGCTCGAGCCGTGCACCTCGACCGTCAGGCTGGGCGAGCGGCCGGCCACGTAGCTCTTGAGCACCCAGCCCGACATGCCGTTGTCGTTCTTGAGGTCGGCCACGGTCGAGAAGCCGATCTTGACGACGGTCGGCTGGTCCGCCGCCGATGCCGGCCGCGCCAGCGTCGCCGCCGCGATCGCGAGGCCGCCCTGCTTCAGAAGCCCGCGACGCCCCATCGCCATCCGCATCTCTGCCTCCCGCCTTACTTTTCTGTAACGCCAGCAAGGGGCCCGACCCCTGTCGAGTCAAGCCCCATCTGCGGGAAACAGACAGGACGCAGGGACGGGACGCGACAGGGTTCGGCACCACTTTCACGTGAGGGGATGGGCGAATATGCTTGACTTCCTTCCCGAATAGATGCAATTATTATCCTAATAGTGCGAAGTAAAGAAAAACGCTTGCCGAGGCTAGAGGCGGGGCTGTACCTGCCGGATCATCGGCAAGTCAGGGAGGAGCAAATGAAGACCATCAAGGGGCCTGGGCTGTTCCTGGGCCAATTCGCTGGGGACGAGGCTCCGTTCAACAGCCTGGGCGCCATGTGCGGCTGGGTGAAGGAATGCGGCTTCGCGGCCGTCCAGCTGCCCATGTGGGACGCTCGCTTCATCGATGTGAAGAAGGCGGCGGAGTCCAAGGACTACGCCGACGAGCTCAACGGCATCGCCAAGGAGAAGGGCGTCGTCATCTGCGACACGGCGAGCCATATCCAGGGCCAGCTCTGTGCCGTCCACCCGGCTTACGATACCTGGATGGACGGCCTGTGCCCGCCCGAGGTGCGTAACAACCGCAAGGCGCGGCAGGCATGGGCGGTCGATCAGCTCAAGGCCTGCGCGCGCGCCTCGAGAAATCTCGGGCTCACCGAGCATGCGACCTTCTCCGGTGCCCTCGCCTGGCCCTTCTGGTACCCGTTCCCCCAGCGCGACGCCTCGCTCATCGACGAGGCCTTCGACGAGCTCGCCCGGATCTGGACGCCCATTCTCGACGTCTACGAGGAGAACGGGGTCGATCTCTGCTTCGAGCTGCACCCCACCGAGGACCTCTACGACGGCGAGACCTTCGAGATCTTTCTCGACCGGGTCAAAGGGCACGCTCGCTGCAACATCAACTACGACGCCAGCCACTTCCTGAAGCAGGGCCTCGACTATATCGACTTCATCCAACTCTATCACGAGCGCATCAAGATGTTCCACGTGAAGGACTCGGAGTTCAACCCGACCGGCAGGCAGGGCTTTCTGTCCGGCTATCAGCCCTGGCTGAAGCGGGCAGCGCGTGACCGCTCGCTGGGCGACGGCCAGACGAATTTCGGCGCCATCTTCTCGCTGCTGACCGAGTTCGACTTCGGCGGATGGGCGGTCTACGAGTGGGAAGACTGCATCGAGCATCCCGCCGACGCAGCACCCAAGGGCGCCCGGTTCATCCGGGACCACATCCGCCGCGTCACCGACAAGACCTTCGACGACTTCGCCGGCGGCAAGGGCGACACGTCGGACGCGCGCAAGATCCTCGGCCTGGACTAGGCGTCATGGCGATCAGATCCTTCGGCACCGAGCAGGCGGCGCAGAAGCTCCGCCTGGGCATGGTGGGCGGCGGTCGCGGCGCCTTCATCGGCGCGGTCCACCGGATGGCCGCTCGCCTCGATGACAAATGGGAGATCGTGGCGGGCGCCCTGTCCGCCGATCCCGAGAACGCGAAAGCCTCAGGCCTCGACCTCGGCCTCCAGGGCGATCGCATCTACCCCTCCTGGCGGGAGATGGCCGCCCGCGAGGCGGAACGCGACGACGGCATCGATGCCGTCTCGATCGTGACGCCGAATCATCTCCATTTCGAGGTGGCCAAGGCGTTCCTCGAGGCGGGCATCCACGTCATCTGCGACAAGCCGATGACCCTGACGCTCGAGGAATCGCTGGAGCTGGTTAGGCTCAAGCGCGAGAGCGGGCTCGTCTTCGTCCTCACCCAGAACAACACCGGCTATCCGCTCGTGCGGCAGGCGCGCCGCATGGTGGCGGACGGAACGCTGGGCGACGTCCGGGTCATCCGGACGTCCTACGTCCAGGACTGGCTGGCGACGGCGATCGATCAGGAGGGCCAAAAGCAGGCCGTGTGGCGCACGGACCCGAAGACGGCCGGCGCCGGCGGCTCGATCGGCGATATCGGCGTGCATGCCTTCAACCTCGCGGCCTTCATCTCGGGCCTCGAGCTCAGCGAGGTCTGCGCCGACCTGCGCAGCTACGTGGCCGGCCGTCAGCTCGACGACAACGCCAACGTGCTGCTGCGCTACAAGGGCGGCGCCACCGGCACCTTGTGGACGTCGCAGGTGGCGCCGGGCAACTACAACCGCCTCTCGATCGGCGTCTACGGCACCAAGGGCGGGATCGAGTGGGTGGGCGAGGACAACGACAACCTCTCCTACACGCCGCTCGGCGAGCCGACGCGCCAGATCACCCGCGGCGGGCCCGGCTGCCTCGACGTCGCCAACGCTGCGACCCGCATGCCGCCCCGCCACCCGGAAGGCTATATCGAGGGCTTCGGCAACATCTACGCCAACGCCGCCGAGCTGATCTGGGCCAAGAAGGAGGGGCGCGAGCCCGACCCCTTCGCCGCCGATCTGCCGACCGTCGAGGACGGCGCCCGGGGCCTCGCCTTCATCGAGGCCTGCGTGCGCTCGAGCCGGAACGGCGCCATCTGGGAGCGCGTGACCCTCGATCTCTAGACGGCAGCAGCGCGGGCCCGGACGCCGCCGGGTCAGCTGTGGCCGAGCTGGATCGCGTAGTCGATCGCCTCGAGCATGCTCGTGGCGTCGGCGATGCCCTTGCCCGCGATGTCGAAGGCCGTGCCGTGGTCGACCGAGGTGCGGATGATCGGCAGGCCCAGCGTGACGTTGACGCCCGAGAGCGCCTTCCACTTGCCCGTCACCGGGTCGATGTCGAAGCCCAGGAGCTTCGTCGGCACGTGCCCCTGGTCGTGGTACATGGCGACCACCGCGTCGTACTGCCCGCCGCGCATCTTGACGAAGACGGTGTCGCCCGGAACGGGTCCCTCGACCGCGAGCCCGCGCGCCTGATAGTCGGCGACGAGCGGCTCGGTGATGTCGATGTCCTGGCGGCCGAAGATGCCGCCTTCACCGGCGTGCGGGTTGAGCGCCGCCACGGCGACCCTGGGCCGCTCGATTCCAAGGCGTTGCATCGCCTCGATCGTCAGGTCGACGACGCGGCGCACCCGCTCCGTCGTCATCAGCCCCGGCACCTTCTCGAGCGCCACATGCGTCGTGACGTGGCTGACCCGGAAGCTGCCATGGGCCAGCATCAGCACCGTGCCGCGCGTGCCCGTCAGATGCGCCAGCAGCTCCGTGTGGCCCGGGAAATGGTAGCCAGCGAGATTGAGCGCCGCCTTGTTGAGCGGGGCCGTCACGATGGCGGCGGCCTCGCCGGCCACGGTCAGGCGCACCGCCCGATCGATCGCGGCGTAGGCCAGCCGGCCGCCCTCGGCCGAGACCTTGCCGATCGGCAGGTCCGCCTCACGCGCCGAAGCCTCAACCACGGCGACGCGCGGGAAGACGGCGCCCTTTGGGTCCTCGACGAAGCTGACGTCCAGCCCCAGCTGCTCGGCCGCCTCGGCCATGCAGCTCCGCGTGCCGCAGACGAGCATCGGCGGCGGATCGGGACGCTCGGCCAGAGCGCGCAGGGCCTTCAGGATGATCTCCGGCCCGACCCCGGCCGGGTCGCCCATGGTGATCGCGATGGGTCGGCGCTCGGCCATGCTCAGCCCCTCTCGTAAAGCTCGATGATGTCCAGAAGGACGCTCGGCGCGCCGAAGCCGCCCGACTTGCTGACGACCGCGACGCCAGCCCACGCCCCGCCCTCGAGGATCGAGACGGGAATGCCCGGCGTCAACTCCCCGACGACGCTCAGCCCCTCGGCGTCCAGCGCGCGGCAGAGCCGCATCAACGTGTCCCCGCCACTGACGACCAGTAGGCCCGGTGCGGGCCCGTGTGCCATGGCGCGGCCGATGGCGTCGACCGTCGAGCATGCCACATCGACGGATGTGGCGGCCGGCAGGTCCAGATGGACGAGCGCGCCCTCATGCCGCGAGGGGAGCGGTGGCAACGCATCGGTCTCGGCGATGACGACGGCCGACCCGGGCCGCGCGTCGGCGAGCGAGAGCGCCTGCTCGCGGCTCACCGGATGGGGTGTGCCGATCAGGGCGAGCCAGGGGCCACGGGCGCCGGGCAGCGACACCGGCCGCGGCGCGCCCGCGAGCGCCCGCGCGAGGCCACCCGTGCCACACCAGAGCGTAGGCCCTGGCAGGCTCTTCCCGGCTTCGGCGATCGTCATGAGATCGAGGTCGGTCTCGGCATCGCAGAGATGCACGGCAGGGCCCGAGAGGGGCCGCCCCCTCTCCACCAGCCTGACATCGACGCCAAGCGCCGCGAGCTCGGCTGGAAGATCGACACCCACATCCTCGAGGCCCCCGGCCGATCGCACGAGCTGGCGGCCACCATGCGTCACCCGGCCCTGGGCAGGAAAGGCCGGAGCGATCACGGCACTACGAAACTGCCCGGTAGCGAGGCAGGTCGCGGTCTCGCGCGCCGCATGGCCGCGAAGGCGGCTGTCGAGCTTCTTGAAGGCGAGATCGGCGCCCGCGAGAAGCCCGGCCGCCGCGCGTGTGGCATCGGCGGCCGCGGCACCGTCCACCTCCCGGGTCTCGGTATCGACGACGAGACTGCCGCGCGCTTCGCCCGGTAGCGGCGGCCAGCGCACCGGCAAGGGCCTATCGGCAGCGGCGAAGGGTGCCGCCGCATCGAGGGCACCCGTCAGATCGTCCGCGATCAGCCGCAAATTCCGCACCGTGCCTCTCAGGCGAGGCGACGGAGGTACTGGCCGACGAAGTCGTGGTCGACGAAACGGACATAGGCGTCGACGAGACGACGCGTCACCGGGCCGAAGACCTGGCCCTCCGGGCCGATGGGAGCGCCGTTGACGCTCGTCACGGGGCAGATGCAAAGGCTCGTCGACGTCAAGAAGATCTCGTCGGCGTTGTAGGCGTCATAGAGGTCGAGATCGGCCTCGCGGCACGGGATTTTTTCACTTGCCGCCAGATCGATGACCGTCTGCCGACTGACGCCGGGCAGAACGAACTTCTCACGCGGGGTCAGCAGCTCGCCGCCGCGCACGAAGAAGATGTTGGAGCCGAGGCCCTCGGCGAAGTTGCCGTCGAGATCGAGCAGCACGGCCCAGGCCTCGGGGTCCTGGCTCTGCACCTCCTGGTCGCCCACGATCATGTTCAGATAGTTGTGGGTTTTCGCGCGCGGCGTCAGCGACTGCGGCGGGATGCGGCGATTGGATGGCACGATGACCCGGATGCCGTCGCGATAGTGGGCGGCCCGGTCCTCGAGCGGCAGCGGCATGCATTCGACGATGACGTTGGGGCCGTGATGATCCAGATTGTCGCCCGGCACCTGCTTCACGCCGCGCGAGATGCGCTGGCCCACCCAATAGTCATCGTCGGGGCCGAGCAGATGGCGGTTGCGCTCGAAGGTCTCCTCCGATGCCCGGATCATCTCGGCCGGGCTCAGCCCCGGATCGATCCGCAGATAGCGCAGCGAGCGGTAGAGCCGGTCGATGTGCTCCTGAATCTTGAACAGCCGGTGGGCGAAGGTGCGGGTCATGTCGAAGCAGCCGTCGCCATAGACGAAGCTGCGGTCGCGGAACGGAACCTTGACCTCGCTCTCCGGCACGTAGCGGCCGTTGAAGTAGGCGATGCGCTCGTTCGACAGGCTCGGCACCTGATGGGCCTCCAGGATCGATGGGCATGTGGCCGGCCGCATCGGCCGGCGCCCGATCATGCGACGCCCGGGGTCCCGCTCGCAACCTGCGTGAATGCGGGGGCTCGTGGGCGTAGGATGCGAAGCGGCGGCGCGTTGCCGAGCCGAACGGCAGCCCGGATCGGATCGCAGAGAGCCCTATGAGCCCGGCAGGAGACATTGCAGCCAGAGCCTACTGGGCAACCGCGCCCGGTCGTGGCGAGATCCGCGAGCAGCGGCTCGCGGCGCCGGGCGATGACGAGGTGCTGGTCCGCACGCTCTGGTCTGGGGTCAGCCGCGGCACCGAGGCGCTGGTCGCCTCGGGCCGCATTCCTGGAAGTCAATGGCAGACGATGCGCTGCCCGTTCCAGGAAGGCGACTTTCCCTTTCCGGTGAAGTACGGGTACGCGGCCGTGGGTTGCATCGAGGCCGGGCCGGAGTCGCTGCTCGGCCGTATCGTCTTCTGCCTGCACCCGCACCAGACGGCCTTCGTCGTGCCGGCGACGGCGGTGACCCCTCTTCCCGACAGGCTGCCGCCCGAGCGGGCCGTCCTCGCCGCGAACCTCGAGACGGCCCTCAACGCCGTCTGGGACGCAGGGATACTGCCGGGCGATCGCGTGGCCGTGATTGGTGCCGGGGTCGTCGGCGCCCTGGTCGCGTGGCTTGCCGCTCGCATCCCGGGCACGGAGACGACGCTGGTCGACATCGAGCCGGCTCGAGCCGCCTTGGCCGAGCGGCTGGGGGTCCCCTTCGCCTCTCCCGACGACGCGCCCCGCGAGGCCGATATCGTCGTCGAGGCCAGCGGCAGCGGCGCCGCGTTGGCCCACGCCCTGGGGCTCGCCGGCTTCGAGGCGACCGTGCTGGCGCTCGGCTGGTACGGCGACGCCAAGCCGTCCCTGCCGCTCGGCGAGGCCTTTCACAGCCGGCGGCTGAGGATCGTCTCCTCGCAGGTGGGTGCCGTCGCGACATCGCGCGGCGCTCGCTGGTCACACGCCCGACGGCTGGGCAAGGTCATGGACCTCCTCGCCGATCCCGCGCTCGACGCGCTCTTCAGTGGGGAGAGCCCGTTCGACGATCTGCCGGACGTCATGCCGCGTATTCTGGGCTCGTCCGGCGGAGTCCTTTGCCATCGCGTCCGCTACGATTGATTCAACCTTTGGGGGATGCCCATGTACACCGTCAAGGTGCGCGACCACGTGATGATCGCCCACAGCTTCAAGGGTGAGGTATTCGGCCCGGCGCAGCGCCTTCACGGCGCTACCTTTGTGGTTGATGTCGAGTTCCACCGGTCGGAACTTACGGCTGATAATATTGTGGTTGACATAGGTCGCGCTTTGGATGTTTTGAAAAAGATGCTGGGCGAGGTGAACTACCAGAAATCTTGATGATCTTGCTGTGTTCAAAGGCAAAAACACGACGACGGAGTTCCTGGCACGCTGGGTGTTCGATCGCATGCGCGCGGCGATCGACAGCGGTGATCTCGGGCCGGGCGCCGAGGGCATCGAGTCGATCAAGGTCGAGATCGGCGAGAGCCATGTCGCCTGGGCCGGCTATGAAGGCGAGACGCGTTGACCGAGCGGAGCCTGCTCTTCGCGATACCTGGCGATCTGGCCCTGCAGACGGGCGGCTACATCTATGACAGGCGCCTCGCGGACGGGCTCCTAGCCCGAGGCTGGACGATCCATCGCCTGGGCCTCGACGAGACCTTTCCGCAACCGAGCGACGGGGCGCTCAGGGCAGCGGAGGCAGCCTATGCTGCCATCGACGACGGCACGCTCGTCCTGACTGACGGTCTCGCCTTCGGGGCAATGCCCCAGATAGCCGGACGGCACAGCGGGCGGCTGTGTCTCGTCGCCCTCGTCCATCACCCTTTGGGCTATGAGACGGGGCTCGAGCCCGACCGGGCGGCTGCTCTCATCCGCAGCGAGCGTGAGGCGCTGGCCGCTGCCCGGGCCGTGCTGGTGACATCCGAGACGACACGACGCAGCCTCATCGAGGCGTTCGGGGTTCACCCGGGTCGCATAGGGGTGGCGCCTCCGGGAACCGATCCCGCACCGGTGGCCGTCGGCTCCGGCGGGTCCGATCTGCAGATTTTGGCCGTGGGGTCGATCATTCCGCGCAAAGGCTTTCCGGCTCTGGTGGAAGCGCTCGCAGGACTTGCGGATCTGCCCTGGAGGCTCACGATCGCCGGCAGCATGGAGCGCGCACCCGAGGAGACGGCGCGCCTTCAGGCGAGGATTGACGAGCACGGACTGAGGGATCGGGTGCTGCTTGCGGGCGAGCTCGACGCCCCCGAGCTGGCCAAGCTCTACGACACCGCGGATCTCCTGGTCTCGGCCTCGACCTATGAGGGCTTTGGCATGGCCCTCGCCGAAGGCTTGGCGCATGGCCTGCCGATCATCGCCATAGCCGGCGGCGCCGTGGCCGACTGGCTGGATCCCCGAGCCGCCGTGCTCGTGCCGGCCGAGCGCCCGGGCGCCCTCCGCGAGGCGCTTGCGGCGGTTCTCACCGATCCTCGTCTGCTTGACCGCCTCAGGGCCGGTGCTGCCCGCGCGCGCAAGGCCCTGCCGACCTGGGATGACACCGCGACGTCCGCCGAGGCGCTGCTTTTGCGGGCGGCATCGCCCTGAGCGGCTTCTCGAGCGACTGGCTGGCACTGCGCGAGCCCGCAGACGCGCGTGCTCGCGACCCGGCCCTGCTCCGGCTCCTGGCTGGCTGGGCCGTCGGCCGGGGACCGCTCGCCGTTGTCGATCTCGGCAGCGGCACGGGCGCCAATCGCCGCTGGCTGGCGCCGCGCCTGCCCGAGCCCCAGCGCTGGAGCCTGGTCGAGCGGGATCCGTCGCTCATCGCCGCCGGCACGGCGCTCGCCGGACCGGATGCAGCCTGCCGCTACGTCAAGGCCGATCTCGAGACGGCGCTCGAGGCGGTGCTGGCACCCCCTGTCGACCTCGTCACGGCCTCGGCCCTGATCGATCTCTGCTCGGCAGCGTGGCTCCAGCGGCTCGCTGGCGCGGTGACCGAGGCCAAGGCGGCCCTGCTGATCGCCCTCACCTATGACGGTCGCATCGCCCTAGAGCCTGCACATCCGCTCGACGGCCTCGTCGTCGATCTGGTCAACCGCCATCAGCGCCAGGACAAGGGGCTGGGTCCGGCGCTCGGTCCCGATGCTGCCCATCATCTGGCGACGCTCCTCGAGACCGCGCCCGGCGTATGCCATGTCGCAGCGAGCGACTGGCGACTCGAGCCTGGGGACAAGGCCCTTCAGGCCGCGCTGATCGACGGGTGGGCAGCTGCGGCGCTGGAGATCGACCCGACGCGCCGCGATCCTATCGAGCGCTGGCGCGCCCAGCGGCTTGGCTGGGTCGGAGGCCGCCGGAGCAGGGCCCTGGTCGGCCATCAGGACCTCCTGTTCCTCCCATCCTGAGAAGAGCGGGATCAGGCTCCGCCGGCCTCGCTCGCCGGATCGTCGCCTGCGAGGGAGACCGCCCGGCGCACGCTTCGGCCGCCCGGAATCACGCGCAGCAGATGGCCGCTCCGCGTGGCCTTGGTCTCGAGGTAGAAGCGATTGTGGCGGTTGGCGGCAAAGCTCAGCGGCACACGCTCGTCGATCCGGATGCCATGGCGCTGGAGCGCGCCCAGCTTCTCGGGATTGTTGGTGAGCAGGCGGATGCGCTCGAGCCCGAGCTTCCTCAACATCTCGGCGGCGGTCGCGAAGTCGCGCTCGTCCGGCTGAAATCCCAGATGCGTGTTGGCATCGACAGTGTCGAGCCCCTGATCCTGGAGCCGGTAGGCGCGGATCTTGTTGACGAGGCCGATGCCCCGGCCCTCCTGCCGCAGGTAGAGGAGCACGCCCGAGCCGGCCTTCGCCATGAGCCGCAGAGCCCCGTCGAGCTGCTCGCCGCAGTCGCAGCGCATCGAGCCGAAAAGATCGCCCGTCATGCACTCCGAATGCAGCCGGCAGAGAGGGGCCGTCTCACCCCGCGGGTCGCCAACGAGCAACGCCACCTGCTCGGGGCCGCCGCCGTCCGTCCGAAAGACGACCAGGCGCGCATCCTCGGTGGCATCGATCGGCAGGCGCGTCTCGACAACCGGCCGCAGGCTGCGAACCTCGCGCTCGCGCTCGGCGAAAATCTCGGCAGCGTCGAGCAGCGTGTCGTCGCCACCCTCGTCCTCGCCGACCGGCAAGCTCAACAGGAGAGGCATAAGGCCCGCGTGCTTGGCAAGCTCGATGCCCGCCCGCTCCGCCTCACGCGCATGCTCGACCGCCACCCCTCCGGCAAACGCATGCCGGGCAGGCTCGCCCACCTCGGCCATGTCGAGAATGGCCCTTGGATCGCTGGCCTCCCGGATCGGCAGCGCGATGCAGCCGACCGACGGGACGGCAAAGCCCAGCGTCTGCGCTCTGCTGCCGGTCAGCACGAGCCGGGCGTCCGGATGCCGGAGAAGGCCGCAGCCCTCGACAAGCCCGTCTACTGGCACGATCCGGATGGTGCCCAGGGCGTCGCGAATCCGGCAGGTCGCACGGCTCCGCAACGCGCCACGGGCCGCGACGACACGCGCCGTGCTGCGCCGATCTCCCTGGCCTTTGTCATCCATCATGATCCGTCCGACCCGATTTGTTCTCTGTGCCTGACCATGGCCACCTGCCTATACGTCCGACGGCCGCGCATGGTTCCGCCCCGAGGACCGATATACGGCGCGCGGGGCCCAGGAGGACGGTCCCGTCACGCTCTCACCCCATCACAAGACGCTGAACGCCGGACGATGAGACGATGGATAGGCATATAGGTCGGCACCGCGGCCGGAGCAGCCTGCTGCCGCAGGGCGCGGCACCCCGCCTCGACCGCTAGGGGCCGTCCTCTCCCTCCAGCACGTCGCAAAGCGCCAGCGCCACCACCTTGGTCGCTCGCGTCAGATCGTCCAGCGGCAGGCGCTCGTCGGCACGATGGGCGTTGGCCTCCTCGATCGTGTGCGGGCCGGCGCCGTAGAGCACGATCGGGATGCCCGCCACGGCGTAGTGGCGGGCATCCGTGTAGAGCGGCACGCCCATCGTCCGGACCGGCTCGCCCATGATGCGGCTGGCGTGGCGCGTGAGCGGGCCGGCGAGGCGCTCGTGCCCGGCAATCGGCACCAGGGGCCGGGCCAGCAGGATCCGCCGGACCTCGACCCGGGCGCCCGCGACCTCCCCTGCCGCCCCTGCCACGACCTCCCGCAGCCGCGCCTCCACGACTGCCGGGTCCTCCTCGGGAATCAGCCGGCGATCCAGGCGCAGCGTCACCTTGTCCGGCACGACGTTGGTGTTGATGCCTCCCTTGATCAGCCCGACGGTAAGCTGCGGCGCGCCGATACCTTCGATCGCCGAGACCTGCCCGGCATAGCCCCGGCGCTCGGCATAGAGTGCCCTCAGCACGGCGGTCGCGGCCTCCAGCGCATCGATCCCGGTGGACGGCTTGGCAGCATGCGCCGAGCGGCCCGTCACCTCGACCTCGAGATGAAGGCACCCATTGTGCGCGGTGACGACGGCGTAGCTGAAGCCGGCGGCGATCGCGAGGTCGGGGCGGCTGATGCCCTGATCGAGCAGCCATTTGGGCCCGATCTCGCCGCCGGCCTCCTCGTCATAGGTGAGGTGCAGCTCGACCGTCCCCCGCTTCGGCGCTGCCGCCTCCACCAGGGCCCGCATGGCGAACGCGTAGGTCGCGAAGTCGGACTTCGAGACGGCAACGCCGCGGCCGTACATCCAGCCGTCAACGATCGCCGCCCCGTACGGATCCTGGGTCCATCCGGTTCCCGGGGGCACGACGTCGCCATGGGCGTTGAGGGCCACGACCGGGCCCGGGCCGAAGCGTCGCCGGACGACGAGATTGGTGACGGCCACCATGCCCGCCGCGCGGACCACCGCCTCCGGTACCGGGTGCCGCTCCACCTCGAAGCCCATCTGCTCGAGCAGCTCGGCAGCGCGCGCCGCATGGGCGACGCAGTCGCCGGGCGGGTTGTCCGAAGGCACCTTCACGAGCTCCGCCAGGAAGCCGACCGCCTCCTCGCGATGGGCATCGACGAACGACTCGATCCCGCTTTGATAGTCGGCCGTTGCCATCACTCCGTTTCCCCGCCTGCGATCGAAGGCAGGGAACGTGTCACCGCGCCGGCTGTCTGCCAAGGGGCCGGACGACCGATGACGCGGCGCCGCGCGGCGGGTAGAGTGATCGTCATCTTGGAACAGCGGCCGCGAGGAGGTGCCGATGACCGCCCTGCCTTTCCGTGCCGCAACGACGCTCGCCGACGCCGTGCGCAGACGGGAGGTGGGCTGCGTCGAGCTTTTGGACCTCTACGTCGAGCGCTGCCGGCGATTGGATCCCCTGCTCAACGCCGTCGTCGTCATGGACCTTGAGCGAGCCTATTACGACGCCGAGCAGGCGGATGCCGCGATCGAGCGCGGCGCCGAGCTGGGGCCTCTGCATGGGGTGCCCATGACCGTGAAAGAGTCCTTCGACGTTCGTGGCCTGCCCACGACCTGGGGGCTCGCCGACCAAGAAGGGCACAAAGCCGAGCGGGACGCGGTAGCGGTCGAGCGCTTCAGGCGGGCGGGCGCCAACGTCTTCGGCAAGACCAACGTGCCCACGCTCCTGGCCGACTGGCAGACCTCCAATCCGCTCTACGGCACGACCAACAATCCCTGGGATCCGAGCCGGTCGCCGGGGGGCTCCTCGGGCGGTGCCGCCGCGGCCCTCGCCGCCGGCCTCACAGGCCTTGAGGCGGGCAGCGACATCGGCGGCTCGATCCGCAATCCCGCTCATTATTGCGGCGTCTATGGCCACAAGCCGACCTTCGGCATCTGCTCGCCCTGGGGCCATAGCCTCGGTGGCGCTGTCGCCAGGGCCGACATGTCCGTGATCGGCCCGCTCGCTCGCAGCGCCTTCGATCTGGAGGTGGCGCTGGGCGTGATGGCCGGCCCGGACGAGATCGATGGCGCCTGCTGGCAGCTGGCACTGCCGCCGGAGCCGCGCGACCGGCTCGACCATTTCAAGGTCGGGGTAATGCTGACCGACCCGGTAGCGGAGGTCGACGGAGAGGTCGCAGACCGCCTGCAGGCGCTGGCCGACTTCCTGGTGCGCCAGGGCTGCCGGGTGGATGACCAGGTCCGGCCGGCGCTGGACAGCCAGGAGGTCTGGGAGGTGTTCCTGGGCCTTCTGCGCGCGGCCACGTCGGGCCGGCTCGCCGAGGCCGACTTCACGAGCCAGATCGAGCTCGCCCGCCGGCTGCCCGCCGACGACCCGGGCTATCTCGCCATGGCGGCCCGCGCCAGCACCATGCGCCATCGGGGTTGGCTGGAGCTGAACGAGCGGCGACACCGCATGCGGCGCGCCTGGACGGCTTTCTTCGGCGACTTCGATCTGCTGCTGTGCCCGGCCGCCGCCTCGGCCGCGGTCCCGCACGACCATGCCGGCCTACGCAACGAGCGCACCATCGAGGTCAATGGCCACCCGGTGCCGGCGACCGCCCAGCTCTTTTGGGCCGGCTATTCCGGCCTCGCCTACCTGCCCTCGACCACAGCCCCCAACGGCCTCACACCCCAGGGCCTGCCGGTCGGGGTCCAGATCGTGGCTCCCCACGGCTACGACCTCCGGGCGATCCGCTTCGCCCAGCTGCTGGAGCAGGCATGGTGCGGCTTCGTGCCGCCGGACGGCTGGGCCTGAGGGGGCGGCGTCGCGGATGATCGGAGATCTCGCACGCGCCTTCGGCGCGCTCACGGACCGCCGCGCCCGCGGCGTGGTGTGGCTCGGTATCGGCCTGTCCCTCCTCACCTTCGCGCTGCTGACGCTCGGCGTCGATGCGCTTCTGGGACAGCTTGCGGCTACCAGCTATCGCTGGCTCAATCGGATCGTCGAGGTCCTGGGCGCCGTCGGTACCCTGATCGTGGCCTGGCTCTTCTTCCCGAGCGTCGTCGTCGCCATCTCGAGCTTCTTTCTCGAGCGCGTCGTCGACCTCACCGAGGAGCGCTACTATCCGGGCCTCCCCCCGCCACGCCCGGTGCCGATCCTCGAGCAGGTGCTGGCGGCGCTGCGTCTCCTCGGGATCTCGCTGCTGCTCAACCTCCTGATCGTGCCGCTCTATCTTCTCCCGGCGATCAGCCTCGTCCTGTGGGTCCTGCTGAACGGCTACCTCGTCGGCCGCGAGTATTTCGAGCTGGTGGCCCAACGGCGTATCGCGCCCGGGGCATTGCGCCCCGCCCGGCGCAAGGCGCGATGGATCTTCTGGAGCGGCGGTGCCGTGATCGCCATGCTCCTGGCCGTCCCGATCCTCAACCTGGCGGCACCGGTGATCGGCGCCGCCTTCATGACCCACCGGCTGAGACGAACCGACCCCGACAGCCTCCTTCAGCGCTTGGGCGAGGCGTAGAGGCCGGCAAACTGGTCCCGCAGCAGGTTCTTTTGGACCTTGCCCATCGTGTTCCTGGGCAGAGCGTCGACGAACATCACGCGCTTCGGCAGCTTGTACTTGGCGAGCCGGCTCGCGAGCGGCGCCAGGATGTCGGTCTCGGCCAGACGCTTGCCCGCCTTGGGCACGACCACGGCCGTGACACCTTCGCCGAAGTCCGGATGCGCCACGCCGATGACGGCCGATTCGAGCACGCCCGGGATCTGGTCGATCTCGCTCTCGACCTCCTTGGGATAGACGTTGTAGCCGCCCGAGATCACGAGGTCCTTGGCGCGGCCGACGATGTGCACATAGCCGCGATCGTCGATGAGGCCCAGGTCGCCGGTGATGAAGAACCCGTCGGGCCTGAGCTCGTCCGCCGTCTTCTCCGGCATCCGCCAATAGCCCTTGAAGACGTTCGGGCCCTTGACCTCGATCACGCCGATCTCGCCTGCCGGCAACGGCTTGCCGGTCTCGGGCTCGGCAACCCGCAGCTCGACCCCCGGCAACGGAAAGCCCACCGTGCCCGGTAGGCGATCGCCCTCATAGGGGTTCGAGGTGTTCATGTTGGTCTCGGTCATGCCGTAGCGCTCGAGGATGGCATGGCCGGTGCGCTTCTCGAACTCCTTGTGCGTCTCCGCCAGCAGGGGGGCGGAGCCGGAGGTGAAGAGCCGGACGTGCGAGACCAGCTCGCGGGTGAAGCGGAGATCGGACAAAAGGCGCGTATAGTAGGTTGGCACCCCCATCATCGCCGTCGCCCGCGGCAGGAGCCTGATCACGGCATCGAGGTCGAAGCGCGGCAGGAACAGCATCGAGCCGCCGGCCATGAGCAGCGTGTTGCCCGCCGTGAAGAGGCCGTGCGTGTGGAAGATGGGCAGCGCGTGGAGCAGCACGTCCGCGTCGGTGAAGCGCCAATAGTCCTTGAGCGTCAGGGCGTTGGAGGCGAGGTTGCCGCAGGTGAGCATCGCTCCCTTGGAGCGGCCCGTCGTGCCCGAGGTGTAGAGAATGGCGGCCAGATCGTCCGCCTCACGCGGCACATCCGAGAACGCGGCATCCGCGCTCGCGGCCTTGTCCATGAGCGTGCCGTCGCCCTCCTCGCCCAGCGTCAGCACGTGGGCCACCCCCGCCTTGGCCGCGACCTCGGCCATCGCCTGCTCCTTCGCGGGCCGGCAGACGACGACACGGGGCTCGGCGTCGCCCAGGAAATAGGCGAGCTCGTGCTCGGTATAGCCGGTGTTGAGCGGCAGGAAGACGCCGCCGGCGCGCACCGTGCCCAGATAGAGCATCAGCGCCTCCGCCGACTTCTCGACCTGGACGGCGACGCGATCGCCGGGCTCGAGGCCGAGGCTGATCAGCAGGTTGGCGAAGCGGCCCGCCTGCTCGACAAGCCCGGCATAGCTGATCGTGCGGCCCTCCCCCGTCTCGATGACGGTGCGGGCGCTGTCGGCCGGAAAGTGGCGACGGAGGACACTGAAGAGATTGTTGCTCATGTCGAGACCAGGATCCGAAAGCGGGAGGCTCAGAGCGCCCCGCCCATCAGGGCGGTCGGCAGCCACGTGGCGATCCCCGGGAAGATACACAGGATGATCATCGCCACCACCATGCACAGCATGAACGGCAGCGAGCCCCAGAGCACGGTCGGGAGCCGGACGTCCGGCACGATCCCGTTGATCACATAGAGATTGAGCCCGACCGGCGGCGTGATCAAGCCGAGCTCCATGTTGAGCGTCAGGATGACGCCGAACCAGATGGGATCGAAGCCGGCAGCCGTCACGATCGGCAGGAGAATGGGCGTCGTCATCAGGATGATCGCGGCGGGCGGCAGGAAGCAGCCGGCGACGAGCAGAAAGACGTTGATCCAGCCGAGCAGCACCCATCGATTGACGTCGAGCCCACCGATCCAGGCGGCGACGGACTGCGTCACGTAGAGGCTGGTCAGCATGTAGCCGAAGAGGATGGAGGCCCCGATGATCATGAGGATCATCACGGACTCGCGAAGCGTGTCGCGAAAGATCGGCCAGAGATCGCCCGGACGCCACAGCCGGTAGATCAGCACCACGAGAAGAAGGCACAAGACGGCCCCGACGCCCGCGGCCTCGGACGGCGTGGCGACGCCGCCATAGAGCGCATAGACGACACCGATGATGACGAGAAGGAACGGCAGCACGCGTGGCACCACCGCCAGCTGCTCGGCCAGGCTGTAGCGCCGGGAAGCGCCAGCCAGCGTGCCGCGCCGCCAGCTCAGGAAAAGCGCCCAGAGGATGAAGAGCCCGGTCAGCATGAGGCCCGGCAGCACGCCCGCCAGGAAGAGCCGGCCGATCGAGGTCTCGCTCGCGATCCCGTAGAGGATCATCGTGATCGAGGGCGGGATCAGGATCCCCAGCGTGCCGCCGGCGGCGATCGAGCCGGTGGCGAGATCGGCCGCATAGCCGCGCGCCCGCATCTCGGGAATCCCCATCTTGCCGATCGCGGCACAGGTCGCGGGCGACGAGCCGGTCAGCGCGGCGAACAGGGCGCAGGCGCCGATATTGGCGATCACGAGGCTCCCCGGCACACGGTGCAGCCACCGCGCCATGGCCTCGTAGAGGTCGCTGCCGGCGCGCGACGAGGCGACGGCGGCACCCATCAGCACGAACATCGGGATCGAGACGAGCGTGAAGTCGTCGAGACCGCCGAAGAGCGTGTCGGCGGTGAAGCCGAGGCCGTTCCAGCCGTCGTGCCAGCCGATGAAGGCCAGCGCCACGGCACCCAGCCCGAAGGCCACGGGCACGCCCGTGCCGAGAACCAGCACCGTGATCCCGCAGATCAGCAGGCCGAGCTCGAGCTCGCTCAATGCCGGTCCCCGTCGCTGATGCCGAAGGGTGCCCGCCTTCCGACCGCGACGGACCAGATCTCGACCACATACTGGAGAACCAGGAGCCCCATCCCCACCGGCACGCAGGCATAGGGAATGAAGAGACGG
This sequence comes from uncultured Alphaproteobacteria bacterium, assembly GCA_963735065.1. Lineage (GTDB taxonomy): Bacteria > Pseudomonadota > Alphaproteobacteria > Geminicoccales > Geminicoccaceae > CAVTJL01. The sequence goes on from CAVTJL010000007.1 coordinate 245,603, forward strand.
GCCCGCCACATCGTGCTGGTCGTGAAGTCCTTGCTCCAGGCCTCCCACCACCAGGGCAGGCTCGTCCAGAACACGACGACGCAGAAGGAGAGCCCGATGAGGCCGGCCAGGAGCGCCAGCACCCGCCGCACCCGGTGCGGCAGGTAGTGGGGTATGAGATCGACGTTCACATGCCCACCTGTGAGAAGCACGTAGGGCGCGCCCAGAAACGTCGCGGCGACGAGGCTGAAGGTCACGAACTCGTTCTGCCAGAAGGCCGCCTCACCCAGGATGAAGCGGACGAAGAGCAGCTGGCAGACCACCGCCACAGCGGCCACGATGAGCCCCACGGCCACGTAGCCCGCCAGCCGCGAGAGCGCCTCGACGACAGCGGCGAAGCGCTGCATCGCCCGAACGCCGCGCCGCCTACTGGACCGCCAGCGCCTCGTCGATCAGCTTTTGGCCGTCCGGCACCTGCTTGGCGAAGGTCTTGTAGGAGGTCTCCTTGGCGATCGCCTGCCACTCCTTGACCTGCTCGGGCGTCATCGTGACGACCTTGACCCCTGCCTTCTCGAAGGCGGCCACGAACTTCTCGTCGAGCTTCTTGCTCTCGCCAGCGAAATAGGCCTCGGCCTTGGCGGCGCCCGCCATGATCGCGTCCTGCTGCTTCTTGTCGAGGCGATCGAAGCTGCGCTTCGACATCAGCACGGGCTCGTACATGAACCAGAGGGCGTTATCGCCCGGCGCGGTCACGCATTTGAGCTGCTCGTAGAGCCGGAACGAGACGAAGCTGCCGGTCGAGGTGTCGGTCGCGTCGACGACGCCCGTCTGCAGCGCGTTGTAGACCTCGTTCGAGGGGATGCCGACCACCGAGGCGCCGGCCCCCGCCCACATCTCGGCGAAGGTGGCGCCGGCCGAGCGGACCTTGAGACCATCGGCGTCCTTCGGCTCGAGGATGCACTTGTCCTTGCTGCCGAAGGCGCCGGCGAGCCAGGCATCGGCCAGCACCATGATGCCGTTCGCCTCAATGTCCTTCTTGATGTCGGCCATGAAGGGCGAGTGGTTGAGCCGGGCGGCACGCTCGTGGCTGAGCACAAGCCCGGGCATCAGCGTGGCCCCGAAAGCCGGGACGCGGCCGCTCGCATAGTCGAGCGGAAAGGCCGAGATGTCGATCTGCCCCCGCTCGAGCGCTTGCCACTGATCCTTCGCCTTCACGAGAGAGGCGCCGGGATAGACCTGGATCTGCACGCCCACGTCGGCGTTCTTGACCTCGCGCGCGATGATCTGGACCATCTCGTCGCGCACGTCGCCCTTCCCGCCCGGGAACTGATGCGACGCCTTGAGGGTGATGTCGGCTGCCGAGGCACTTGCGGCGAGCCCGGCAATGGCGGTTGCGACGGTGGCTATCGTGAGCGCTTTCACGCGCATGACTTGCCTCTCCCTGATCTGCGATGACCTTGTTCTGACCGAACTGCCCTCAGTGAGCCCGTCCGTCAAGCAACCGTAGCCCCTCTATTGGGTAGGAGGCTTGGAGGGTCACGCTCCTTTCGATCGCATGGGCACCGGGCGAGCCGAGGAACCAGTCTCGCGAAGCGCCGTTGCGCTGTCGCCGTCCGGGGCCTACCGCGCCCGGGCCGAACCTCGGGAGCCGCCTCCATGGCGATCAACACGATGCAGGACCTCTTCGTCCACAGCCTGCGCGACATGTATCATGCGGAGAAGCAGCTCGTGCGCGCCCTCCCAAAGATGGCGAAGGCTGCGAAAAGCGATGGGCTGCGCGAGGCCATCACCCTGCACCTCGACGAGACCAAGAACCATGTCGAGCGCCTCACTCAGGTGTTCGACACGATCGACACGACGGCGCGCGGCGTCCGCTGCGAGGCGATCGAGGGCCTGGTCGAGGAGGCCAAGGAGATTCTGGACGAGGTCCAGGACCCGGAGGTCAAGGACGCCGGCATCATCCTCGCCTCGCAGAAGGTCGAGCACTACGAGATCGCGAGCTACGGCTCGCTCGCGACGATGGCGCGGATGCTCGGCCACGACAAGGCGGCTCAGCTGCTCGACGAGACGCTGGCCGAGGAGAAGCATGCAGACCAGAAGCTGAACGAGCTTGCCCTTTCCGACATCAACAAGCGTGCCGCCAAGGGCCACGCCAAGCAGGCCGGCAGCGCCCGCTAGGATCGTTCTGCCCTCGCGTCGGCGGTTGGCCCAGCCGGAGCACGGCCTGAGGGCCGTCGGCGCATCTCCTTCCCGTTCTCCGCGAGAATGGAGACGTCAGCCCATCCCCGCCGGCAATGCCAACTTGACCTCGGCAGGAGGATGGTCATCTCTAGGCCATGACAGGGAGGGCCTCGGGGAGATCAGAGGTGTGGATCTGGGCGACCGCGACCAGCGCGGCGAGCGAGGATGGCTGAGCCTGCCAGGCCGGCGGGAGCGCGGATCGTCACACTCACCCTCAACCCGTGCATCGACGTCTCGTGCAGCACCGAGGTGGTGCGGCCGGTGCACAAGGTCCGCACGGTCGACCAGCGCTGCGATCCGGGCGGTGGCGGCCTCAACGTCGCCAAGGTGGTCAACGAGCTCGGCGGCCGGAGCACGGCCGTCTATCTGGCCGGCGGGGCGACCGGCCAGGTGCTGGACGAGCTCATCGCCCAGAGCGGGGTCGAGGGGCGCCGGGTGCCGATCGCCGGCGACACGCGGATCAGCAACATGGTCTTCGAGCGCTCGACGGGCCTTGAGTACCGCTTCGTTGCAGAGGGCCCGCTGGTCGACGCCGCCGAGTGCCGCGCCTGCCTGGCCCTCCTCGAGAGCCTCGAGATCCACTGGCTCGTCGCAAGCGGCAGCCTGCCGCGCGGCGTGCCTGCCGACTTCTATGTCCAGGTGGGCGAGATCGTGCGCGCCAAGGGCGGGCGGCTCGTGATCGACAGCTCGGGCGAGCCACTGCGCGCCGCGCTGGGCCACGGTGTCACGTTGGCCAAGCCCAGCGTGCGGGAGCTCGAGGAGGTCGTCGGTCGGCCGCTTCCGGACGACGAGTCCAGACGAGCGGCGATCCAGGAGCTGATCCGAAGCGGGGCCGCGGAGCTGCTGGCCGTGACCCTGGGCGAGGAAGGGGCTCTTCTTGGAGCCTCCGATGGCATCCGCTACCTGCCGAGCCCTCCGGTCGAGCGCCGGAGCGCGGTCGGGGCCGGCGACAGCTTCGTTGCCGCCATGACCCTCGGCATCGCCGAGGGCCGCTCGGTGGACGATGCCTTCGCCCTCGCCGTTGCCGCAGGCGCTGCCGCCGTGATGACACCGGCAACCGAGCTATGCCACCGAAGCGACGTCGAGCAGCTCTACGAGCAGCTCCGCCTGGCCGCGTGACTGACTGATGACCCTTCCACGACCCTGCTTTCCCGCCGCCATCCGGGCCGTCCTGTTCGACCTCGACGGCGTCGTCACCGACACGGCGGCCGTCCATGCCGCAGCGTGGAAGCGACTGTTCGATGCCTTCCTCATCGAGCATGAGGGCCCGGACGCCGAGCCTTTCCGGCTGCCGGAGGAGTATCTGGCCCAGGTCGACGGCAAGCCGCGCGCCGATGGCGTGCGCGACTTTCTGGCGTCGCGGGGGATCCAGCTCCCCGAAGGCTCGCCCGACGATGCGCCGGACCTGCAGACGGTGCACGGCCTCGGCGCGCGCAAGGACGGCTACTTCAACGAGGCCCTCGATCGTCAGGGTGTGCCTGTCTTCGACAGCACGGTCGACCGGCTCCGCGAGCTGCGCCGCGCAGGCCGGCTCACCGCCTGCGTCTCCTCCTCGCGCAATTGCCGCCCGGTGTTGGCGCGGGCCGGCCTCACCGACCTCTTCGACACCATCGTCGACGGCACCGACATGGCGGCCGAAGCCCTGGCCGGCAAGCCCGCGCCCGACAGCTTCCTTCGCGCCGCAAGCCGCCTCGGCATCGAGCCCGGGGCCGCGGCAGTGGTCGAGGATGCGATCTCGGGCGTCGCGGCCGGCCGTGCCGGCGGCTTCGCCCTCGTCATCGGCGTCGATCGTGGTGCCGGCGCCGCGGCGCTGACCGAAGCCGGCGCCGATCTGGTGATACCGGATCTTAAGGATATCTGCGTCGAATGAGCCCCGCCACCGGTACCGCGATGGAAGGCTGAGCATGGTTCTCCGCCGTCGGTTCGATCCGCCGCCCGACCTCTTCCCGGTCGACCCCTGGGCCATCGAGACCCGTCAGTTCACCGGGCAGTATCTCCGTGAGGCGGAGACGATCTTCGCCCTCGCCAACGGCCTTCTGGGCCTCAGGGGCAACCACGAGGAGGGCTACCCGGTCGGCGAGCCCGGGACCTACGTCAACGGGTTCCACGAGACCCGCCCCATCGTCTATGCCGAGGAAGCCTATGGCTTCCCGCATACCGGGCAGACCATGGTCAACTGCCCGGACGGCAAGATCATCCGGCTCTATGTCGACGACGAGCCGTTCGACATCGACGGGCGCGAGGTCGCCTCCTACCGGCGTCGCCTCGACATGCGCCGCGCCACGCTCGAGCGCGACCTCGTCTGGCTCACGCCGAGCGGCCGCAGGGTCCGCGTCTGGACGCTCAGGGTCGTCTCCCTCTCCCACCGTCATCTCGCCGCGATCCTCTATGAGGTGACGGTCGAGGACGGCGACGCGGACATCGTCATCGCCTCGGAGCTCGTCAACCACGAGCCTTTGACCGCGGAGGCCATGGATCCGAGGCTCTCGCGCGGCTTCGACGGCCGCGTGCTCGAGCCGATCGGCCACACGATCGGCGGCACCCGCGCCATCTTGAGCTTCGAGACGCCCCGCTCGGGGATGGTTCTGGCCTGCGGCATGGACCACGCCATCTCCGGTGCGGCGGACCACAGCATGGCCATCACCGGCGACGGCGGTGGCGCCGAGCTCGTCCTCAAATGCCGGGCGCACGCCGGCAAGACCGTGCGGCTGGTGAAGTATCTGGCCTATCACGCAAGCGGTCACCGCTCGGCCTCGGAGCTGCGTGCTCAGGCGGGCTGGACCCTCGACCGGGGGCTTACCGCCGGGATCGAGAAGGTCGTCGAGGAGCAGGCGGTGGCTGCCGCGGACTTCTGGTCACGGAGCGATGTGCTGGTCAGCGACGGCGTCAACCGTCAGCAGGTGGTGCGCTGGAACCTCTTCCAGCTGCTCCAGGCCTCGGCTTGCGTCGACGGCGCCGGCATCGGCGCGCGCGGCCTCACGGGCCAGAGCTATGAGGGGCATTATTTCTGGGACACCGAGATCTATGTCCTGCCCTTCCTGATCTACACCAACCCTCGGGTGGCGCGCTCGCTGCTGCGGTTCCGCTACGACAAGCTCGACAAGGCGCGCCGCCGCGCCGGCGAGCTCGGCCACAAGGGTGCCCTCTTTCCATGGCGCACCATCAACGGCGAGGAGGCCTCCGCCTACTTCGCCGCCAGCACAGCCCAGTATCACATCAACGCCGACATCGCCTACGCCATCCGCAAATATGTCGAGATCACGGGCGACATCGCCTTCCTGCACGAATGCGGTGCTGAGATCCTCGTGGAGACGGCACGGCTCTGGGTCGATCTCGGCTACTTCAACCCGCGACGCGGTGGCGCCTTCTGCATCACCGGGGTCACCGGGCCCGACGAGTACACGGCGATCGTCAACAACAACTATTTCACCAACCTGATGGCGCAGGAGAACCTGCGCTACGCCGCGGCGACGGTGGCCGAGATCCGCGCGGGCCATCCTCGCGTCTGGGCCGCGCTGGTCCGCAAATGCGCCCTCGAGGATCACGAGCCTGACGTCTGGCACCGCGCCGCCGAGGCGATGTTCCTGCCCTATGACGAGCCGCTCGGGATCAACCCGCAGGATGACAGCTTCCTCGACAAGAAGGTCTGGGACTTCGCCGGCACGCCACCCGACAGCTACCCTCTCCTCTTGCACTACCACCCGCTCAACCTCTACCGCCATCAGGTCATCAAGCAGGCCGACACGCTGCTCGCCATGTTCCTGCTCGGCCACAACATCCCGCCCGAGCAGAAGAAGCGGAACTTCGACTATTACGATCCGCTGACGACACACGACAGCTCGCTGTCGGTCTGCATCCAAAGCATCGTCGCGAACGAGGTGGGGTACACGCAAAAGGCGCTCGACTACTTCAACTTCGCGGTAGCCATGGATCTTTCCGACGTCGGCGGCAATGTCCGGCATGGCGCCCATATCGCCTCGATCGGCGGCAGCTGGCTCGCCCTCGTCTACGGGTTCGGCGGGCTGCGCGACGCAGGCGGGCGGGTCAGCTTCAGGCCCAGCCTGCCGGAGGAGTGGAGCGAGCTCAGCTTCCAGCTTCAGGTCCGGGGCAGCCATCTGCGCATCGTGGCCCGGCGCGACGGCACGTCCTATCGGCTCCTGAGCGGGCCCCCCATCAGCTTCTTCCAGGAGCGCCAGGAGATCACGCTGACCCCCGATCGGCCCGAGGCTGCCGTGCCTGCGCCGGATTCCGCCGAGCTCCCGCAGGAGGCCGCCGAGTGATGCTGGCACGCCGCCGCCTGTGGCTCGTCGCGCTCGTCCTGCTGCTGGCGATCCCGGCCCTGCCCGCATGGGCGGCCGAGAGCGCGCCGGCCGGGCGGCCCGGATCCGAAGCCCTGGCCCAGGTGGCCATTCCGGTCGCGGTGACCCATCACACGATCGAGCTCGAGGGCAAGCCTCTGGCCTACACGGCCGAGGCAGGAACGGTGCCGGCGCCGGCCCCGCCCGAGGCGGCCAAGGCCACGATGTTCTACGTGGCCTACACGCTCGACGGCGCCGACCGGGGCACGCGCCCTCTGGCGTTCGTCTTCAACGGCGGCCCCGGTGCCGCCTCCGCCTTCCTGCACCTCGGAGCGCTGGGGCCGAAGCGCGCCGTCTTCTTGCCGGACGGCAGGGTGCCGCCGGCGCCGGCGCGGCTGGAGGCCAATCCCTCGACCTGGCTCCCCTTCACCGATCTCGTCTTCATCGACCCGGTCGGCACCGGCTATAGCCGCGCGGCACCGGGCCCCGAGTCCGACAAGACCGAGCAATCCTTCTGGAGCCGGCAGGCCGACCTGCGCTCGCTGGGCGGCTTCATCAGCCAGTTCCTCACCTCCCACGACCGCTGGCTCTCGCCCGTGGCGATCGTCGGCGAGAGCTATGGCGGCTTCCGCGCCGCCGCCTTGGCCGATCTCCTGCCCGACCAGTTCGGCGTGGCGCCGAGCCTCGTCATCATGGTCTCCCCGGCGCTCGAGCTGTCGATGCAGGAGAGCGACCACTATCGCCTCCTGCCCTGGGTTCTACGGCTGCCGACCATGGCAGCGGGCGCGCGGGCGCACGGCCGCTGGTCACCCGCGAGCGCAGCCACCCCCGAGGCGGCGCTGGCCGAGGTCGAGCGCTTCGCGCTGCAGGATCTCCTGCCCGGGCTGGCCGAGGGGGCGAGCCTCCCGGAGGCGAGGAGAGAGGCGCTCTACGCCAGGCAGGCCCGCTACGCCGGCCTTCCCGAAGCAGAGGTGGCCCGCGCTGCCGGTCGGATCTCGATCGGCCGGTATGCGAAGAGCCTGCTTCGCGACCAGAAAGAGGTCGTCAGCCCCTACGACGCCTCGATCGCCAGCCCCGACCCCAATCCGGGCAGCGACAGCCTGCGCGGCGCCGGCAGCCGCCTCACCCAGGTGGGCTCGCTCCTCACCGCAGCCTTCGTCAGCTATGCGCGGGACGAGCTGCAGGTTCGAACCACCCTGCCCTATATCGTGCTCAATCGGGAGACCAGCCGGCGCTGGAGCTGGGACGAGGAGGGCGGCCGGGGAAACGCCGGTGCCACCGACGACCTGGCCGACGCGCTCGTCACCGAGCCGGGGCTGCGGGCCCTCGTCGCCCACGGGATCTACGATCTCGTCACACCCTATCTCGCGAGCCGCTTCCTCATCGACCAGATGCCTCTGGACGCGGGCGCCCGTGATCGCATCGAGCTCAAGACCTATGCGGGCGGCCACATGTTCTACACGCATGCGGACGCGCTCCTGGCCTTCACGGCCGACGTCCGGGGGCTGTTCGCTACGAGGGCAGCGGCCGGCTCAAAGCGTTAGCCCACCGTCCACATGGATCGCCTGCCCGGTGATGTAGGCGGCCTCCGGCCCCAGCAGGAAGGCGATGGCTGCCGCCACCTCGGCGGGCTCGCCCAGCCGTCCGGCCGGGATCATGGCGAGCGTCCTCTGCCGTCCGTCCTCGTCCAGGGCGGCCGCCGCTCTCTCGTCCTTTCGGATCAGGCCGGGCACCACGCAGTTGACCGTGATGCCCTCCGGAGCCAGCTCGACCGCCATCGAGCGGGCCAGCGCCTCGAGGCCGCCCTTGGCCGCGGCCGAGGCCGGAAAGGCCGCACCGTCCAGCCGGAAGACGTGCGCCACGAACGAGCTCACCGCCACGATCCGTCCCCCCGGTGACTGCCGCAGCAGGGGCAGCGCGCCGCGCGCGAGACGAAAGAAGCCGCCCAGGATGGGGTCGAGCGAGCGATCCAGGTCCGCGTCCTCGAGCGCCTCGAACGAGCGGCGCTGGGCGAAGCCGGCATTGGCGACGAGCGCGTCCAGCCGCCCGAGGCCCTGAGCCGCCGCCACCAGCTCGGTCGCCGTCGCGGGCAGGGCCAGATCGCCCAGGACCATCCTGCAGACGGCGCCGGCCGCCTCGGCCGACGCGGCCACCCCTTCGAGCTCCGCCTGGCGTCGTCTGGTGTGGAGGACGAGGCCGAGCCCTGGAGCAGCGAGGCGACGGCTAAGGGCGGCGCCGATGCCGCTCGCGGCACCGGTGACGAGGATGACCCGCTCGATCGCACCCATGCCCAGCTCCAACTGCCGTCCGCAACGTCCAAGACCTGTCGCATCATGGTCGGAGGCGTCGCCACAAGAAACCCCTTCACGAGGAACCGGGCGCGAGGGCGGACGTTGAAGCGTCGGCCATTCCCCGTAGGAGATCACCGTGAGCCGGAGCGCCGAGATCAGTCATTTGCGCGACCTTGCCGCGAGAGCCCAGCTTGCCGCCGGGCATGTCGCCTCGGCCTATCTGGCCAGCCCCGAGCCTTCCTGGAGCGCCGAGCTCAAGGCGTTCCACAGCAGCCTCGTCGAGATGGTCGAGGGCCTGCTTCAGGGCATGCTCGCGCGTGGCGCCTCCCCGCTCGAGGCACGGGAGGCGGTTCAGAACCCGAGTGAGGCCGCTTCACGCGGAAGCTTCGCCAGCTGCATCGAGCTTGCGGTGCGCGCGATCGCGTCGCTCGAGGAGGGCCTGAGCGAGGTGTTGGCCGAGGCCGATGCGACCGTTTCCGGCATCCTCGAGCTCGCGGCCATCTATCTCTTGCGGCTTCGTGCCGAGGCCCGTGTCCTCGCGGTCTTCCTCAACACGCACGAAGCGCCGTTCTCTCGGCCCAGCCCGGTCGCCTTGCCGGCGTGAGCGAGCGCGACGCAGAAAAAGGGCGGCGCGTCCAACGCGCCGCCCTTTCTTTGGCTCGGTATGGCAACGAGCCTCAGTTCAGGAGACCCATCCGCGCGGTTGGCGACGCGGACACGGTCTTCGCTCTGGCTGCAGCAGCCGCGACGCCGGAGGAGCGCGTCTCGCCGGCATCGTCAAGGACGCGCCCGTCGGACCTAGGGAGGTTGGCCACGACACGGCGCTCGTCGACAGGCAGCTCCCCCTCGAGCAGCATCTTCTTGAGGAGGCTGCGCGCGCGGCTGACCCGGCTCTTGATGGTGCCGACCTGACAGCCGCAAATCTCGGCCACCTCCTCATAGGGCAGGCCGTCGACCGCGACGAGAATGAGAACCTCACGATGTGCCGGGCTCAGCGCCTGGAAGGCGCGCCCGAATGCCTCGACCTCGAGCCCACTCTCCTGGTGCGCAGGCGTCCACCAGCGCAACTCGATCCCGCCATCCGTATCCTCGCTGACCTCGGCGGTCACGTGCTTGCGGGTGATCACGCTGCGAAAGCGGTTACGAAGAATGGTGAAGAGCCAAGCCTTGAGATTGGTGCCTTCCGTGAACTGGCTCTGCGCCTGGAGCGCGTTCACGATCGTGTCTTGAACGATGTCGTCAGCGAGGTGGACGTCCCCGCCCGTCAGGCTGCGTGCGAACGCCCGAAGGTGCGGGACCAGCGCCGCCACATCGTTGCGAAAGCTGCTCATGTCGCCTCCATCCCTCGTTATGCCAACCTTCTCCATAACGCCGCTGGAGGCCCAAGGTTCCCATCCCCCGTGCGATGTCCGCTCTTTTTATCAGTTGGCGCGTACCAGCGGAAATTCCAGGGTGATGCGGACACCCTCATGGCCCTCGACATGAAGGATCCCGCCCGTCTGCTTGGCAAGGAGGTCGATGAGGACGAGGCCGATGCCCTCCTGTCTCGCCTCCGTCTCGTCGCCCTCCTCGATCTCCTCGCCCGTCGCTGAGGACTCCTCCGGGGTCTCGACGAACCCGATCCCGTCGTCCGAGATCGTCAGGCGGGCACGATCGCCGAAGTTTGCGAGCGACACCTCGATCGAGCCGCTCATGCCGTCCGGGAAGGCATGCTTGAAGGCGTTGCTGAGCGCCTCGGTGATGAGAAGGGCTATGGGGATCGCCTGGTCCGTCGACACCCGCGTCGGATCGATATGCGTGCGCACCTCGATCCGCCCTGCCACCTCCGGATCGGCGATGCCGGCCAGCAGCTCGGCCAGCTCGCCCAGGAAGGCATGCAGCTCGACCGAGCGGACGTCGTCCTGCTCGTAGAGATTGCGATGCACCAGCGCCAAGGCCTTGATCCGCGTCTGCGCCTCGAGCATGGCGAGCCGCGCCGCCGGCGACTGGATCGATCGCGCGCGCAGATTGAGCAGGCTCGTGACGATCTGCAGGTTGTTCTTCACGCGATGGTGGATCTCCCGAAGCAGCATCTCCTTCTGCTCGATGGTCCCCTTGAGCTCGCGCTCGCGGCTGTCGATGCGCTCGGCCATGAGGCCGAAGATGTCGGCAAGCTCGCGAAGCTCGGCCGAGGCACCCGCGACCGCGGGCCGGGCCTCGAGGTGGCCGCGGCTGTAGGCCCGGGCCGCGCTCGAGAGCGCCCGCACGTGGCGTATGACCAGATAGTCGCTGGCGAACCAGATCAGCAGCACGGCCAGCGCCATCATGACCGTTGGCGCGAAGATGCCCACGACGAGGCTCACATCCAGGCTCGACCAAGGGCTGCTGAACGGCAGGCCCACGACAACGAACAGCGCCCCGTCCGCAATCTCCTTGGCCACATAGGTGCGCTCGATGCCGTCCCGCCCGGGAGCCCGGACCTCGCGGTCTCCGCCGGCGATGAGCTCGCCTACGCGGCTCGACATCGGCGCACCCTGATAATAGGGCCGCTTGTCTCCCTGCTGGTCAACGACGAGGGTGCCATCGCCGTCCACCACATAGGCGACGCTGTCCGGGCCGAGAGCGAGGTTGCGGACCGCGGTGGCGAACGCGCTGACCCGGATGGTCACCGCGACGGCGCCAGCGAACGCTTGGTCGGGCTCCTTGCGACGGGACACGGCGGCCACGATCGCCTGGCCGGCGTGATCGCGAAGCGTGAGGACCCCGCTTACCACGAAGTCGCGGCCTGACTGTAGCTGCTGGAACCAGTTCCTGCTCTTCACGCTGACACCGACAAGGGTGGCGGACGAGCTGCAGGTGACCTTGGCGTCGGCACTGACCACCGAGAGGGCGTTGTAGTCACTGCTCTGGGTGATCTGCTGGCTGAGGAGCTTGTCGCAGGCGGCCGGATCGTCGCCGCTGACGGCGGGCAGGGACGCAAGGCCCGTGAGCATCTTGCGCGAGGCCACGAAGAAATCCGTCTCGTAGCTCGAGATGACGTTGAGGACGCTGGCCACGGTCGCGGCCTGGCTCTGCTCCTTGGTGAGAAAGGCGTCCACCGCCTGGTAGACCGAGTAGATCAGCGGCGGCACGAGCGCCAAGCCCAGCAACAGCGCCAAACGTGCCTTCAGGCTGTCGAGACGAAGCTTGGACCGCTCGCCTGTCAGCCTCGCCGCCCCGGCCTGCTCAGGCCTTGTCGGCGGGGACCACCGCCAGCGCCTGTGAGATTGATACATTGAGCGTATCGGGATCGAAGGGCTTCGTGATCAGGAAGGCAGGCTCGGGGCGCTCGCCGGTCAGCAGCCTCTCTGGGAACGCCGTCACGAAAATCACCGGAACGGACGCGATGTGGAGAATCTCCTGGACCGCCTCGATGCCCGAGCTGTCGTCCTGCAGCTGGATGTCGGCGAGGATGAGGCCCGGCGGATCACGACGGGCGAGCGCCACCGCCTCGGCATGCGTCGTCGCGATCCCCACGACGGTATGGCCGTTGCGCTCGACCGTCGTGGCAATGTCGAGCGCGATGATCGGCTCGTCCTCGATGATGAGGATCCTCGTGGCCTTCTGAGCGCGGAGATCCTCCTTGGCCAGGGTCAAAAGGTCCGCCATCTCCTGGGGCGCCAGCCGCATGATCGCGGCCGCTTCCTGGAGCTGGAACCCTTCGAGCGTGGTCAGCACCAATGCCTGCCGCTTGAGCGCGCTGAGGTTGCCGAGCCGCGACGCCAGGATGGTCTCCTCGTCGATGGGCCCGGCGTCGGCCGGCGCCGGTGTCGACGCCACGACGGCCGCACGCTCATCCTCGGCCCAGACATCGTGCAACGCCCGGTAGAGGACCAGCCGCAGGTCATTCGCCTCGGCCAGCTCGGGGTGCGCCAAGAGAAGCTGCAGCGTGGAGCGGACACATGCGTCACCACGCAGCTGATCCCCAACGACCGCGCGCGCATATCGGCGCAGGAACGGTAGATGGCGAGCAACCTCGCGCGACAGCTGCGTCATGGGCATCTCTCTTCAGAACCGATCATGCAGGAACCCGAGCGTGACCGACGGCCGGAGCCGTCGGACGCTTGCCTATCCCTCGTCCCGCGGGTCGCTCTTCGCTTGCGCACCCTGGTCGTCGTCGCCGGCCGTGTCGTCAGACTGGTCGAGCTCCTCGAGGAGCCGCATCATGTCCTCGGGCACGGCCTCGCTCAGGACGGGATCATAGATCTGGTGGAGCTGCTTGTTCAGCCACCGATCGAACCCTGCATCGAGCGCATTCCGTCGGCGCGCCTGCCCGCCCGGGCTCGGCCGCTCCGCTTCTGCCCGCCGGACCTTGCTACTCATCGTTGCCCGTATGACCCTCGGAGAGATCCACTGACTTACCCGCATGACCTTCGAAAACGCTCACCGACCTAGCTGACCGCATAGGATTGAACGTCGTCGCCCGCCCAAGGTTCCCGGTCGTTTGCAGATCTCGCCTCCCCCAGCCCAACGGTCAAAGCATACCAGACCTGCGTCCTGCGGTCACCCTGCCTCGAAGGAGCGGGCGGTGGCGCCCCGGCAGGGCAGGCCACGGGAGGATCCAGGCCCACCGAAGGCCCTGTCTGCGCGCAAGCTCATGGCCTGGACAGCGCCCTGTCCATCCGCCACAACGAGCACAATCAGTGGAGGGAGGCACATGGCGGCAAGCACGCTCAAAGAGCAGAGCAGGACGCGCGACCTCAAGGTCGGGCATTTCATCGTCGAGTTCGCGACGCCGGGCATCGGCCACCTGCTCAAGGGCGCCGGCTGCGACTTCGTTCTCTTCGATACCGAGCATTCGGGCTTCCATCACGAGACGATCAAGAGCGCCATCCGCTACTTCGAGGCGGCGCAGGTGCCCGTCATCGTGCGGGTGCCCTCCAAGGAGTATCATCACATCGCCCGCGCCGCCGACATGGGGGCCGAGGGCATCATGCTGCCGATGGTCAACGACGCCGACGAGGCGCGGCACATCCTCAACTGCATGAAGTACGTGCCCGAGGGCAACCGGGGCGTGGCGCTCGGCGTGGCGCACGACAGCTATCGCGGCGGCGCGGTGATGGACAAGCTCGCCGCCGCCAACAAGCGCATGACCTTCTTCGCCCAGATCGAGACCCGGGCCGGCGTCGAGAACGCCGAGGCGCTCGCCGCCATGGATGGCGTCGACTGCCTCTGGGTCGGCCATTTCGACCTTTCCTGCTCGCTCGGCATCCCGGGCGACTTCGAGAACAAGATCTTCAAGGACGCGATCGCCAAGGTGCTGGCCGCGTGCCGCAAGCACGGCAAGTCGGCCGGCCGGCTCGTGCCCGACGTCGCAACCGGCGTCGCCCTCTACAAGGAGGGCTTCGACTTCATCTGCTACGCCGGCGATGTCTGGGTCTTCCAGGCGGCGCTGAAGGCCGGCGTGGATGCCATCCGCGCCGGTGCTGCGAAGTAGCAGGGAGGAAGCCATGGACAAGTTTCGTGTGGCGCTGAGCGGCGACTTCCGCAAGGCCGACGGCAGCCCGACCTATCCGAGCTTCGATCTCGGGCCCCTCACCTCGAACCCCAAGGTCGAGGTGATCCATGTCGACGACGAGGGCGGGACCATGCCGGCCAAGGGGCTGGCCGGCTGCGATGCGCTGATCCTGCTCGTCCCGCGCTTCGGCAAGGACAGCGTGCCGGCGGACGGCAAGCTCGCCGTCGTCGCCCGCTTCGGCGTCGGCTACGACAGCGTGGACGTTCCGGCCTGCACGGCTGCCGGCATAGCGCTCGGCATCACGCCCGACGGCATCCGCCGCCCGGTCGCCGTCTCGATCGTCACCTACATCCTGGCGCTCTCGCAGAAGCTGATGATCAAGGACCGCCTGACCCGGCAGGGCCCGACGGGCTGGAACCAGCGCGCGAGCTACATGGGCGAGGGCGTGGTCGGCCGCACCTACGGCCAGCTCGGCATCGGCAATATCGGCGCCGAGGCCTTCCGGCTGGCCAAGCCCTTCGAGATGAAGCTCATCGCCCACGACCCCTATGCCGACCCCAAGGTCGCGGCCGAGCTGGGGGTCGAGATGGTAGGTCTCGAGGACCTCTTCCGGCGCGCCGACTTTCTCTCGGTCAGCGTGCCGCTGTCCGACGCGACGCGGCACATCGTCAACGCCGAGCGCCTGGCGCTGATGAAGCCCACGGCCTACGTCATCAACACCTCGCGCGGGCCCACGGTCGATCAGAAGGCGCTCTACGCCGCGCTGAAGGCCGGCAAGATTGCGGGTGCCGCCCTCGACGTCTTCGAGGTCGAGCCCTGCCCCGCTGACGAGCCGATCCTCAAGCTCGACAACGTCATCGTGACGCCGCACGCGCTCTGCTGGACCGACCAGTGCTTCGCCGGCAACGGTGCCGCCGACGTCGAGATCGTGCTCTCGGTCATGCGCGGCGAGGTCCCGAAGGGCATCGTCAACAAGGAGATCGTCGACAGCCCGGCTTGGCAGGCCAAGCTCGACGGCTACCGCAAGCGCTTCGCCGGCTGAGGCCGACGAAGCGCCTGGGCTCCCTCGCCTCTCAGGCCGATCGCGCGGCCAGCGGCGAGGGGGTGTGCGGCGGAACCAGCCGGCTCACCGGCAGATGCGGCGGCACGTTCACCGCATCCACCCGCCAGGCCGGCGGCTCGCCCTCGAGGTCGAGCAGCGAGATGACGGTGAGCGACAGGTTGTCGATGGAGAGGCGCAGGGCCGCGTCCCAGTCGAGACCGAGCGCCAGGCCGACGGCGGCGCGTATCGTGCCACCATGGGCGACGACGATGACGTCCCGGCCGCGATGCGCCTCCTGAAGCCGCATGATCGCCTCGGTCGACCTCGCCGCCAGATCGGCGAAGCTCTCGCCGTTCGGGGGTCGCGTCGCCGCCGGAGCGAGCCAGAAGGTGTGCCGCCGGCCGAGCTCGGCGAACACCGTCTCGTGCGTCTGGCCCTGCCAGTCGCCGAAATTCTGCTCGGCCAGCGCCGGCTCGACTGCAAGCTCCGGCGGCGTGCCGCCGCGGGCGCGCAGCACGGCCTCCGCCGTCTGTCGCGTCCGCCTGAGGCCGGTGACGACCCAGGCGGCGTCGCGCGGAAGAAGCGCGGACAGACCCGCATAGGCGTCCGGGTCCTCGGTCAGCGCGTTGAGATCGATGTGCCCGTAGATCGTGCCGTCGGGATTGTCGACCGGAGCGTGCCTCACCCACCAAAAGCGGGTCGAGCTGCTACGTGCCGGCATGTTCATGGTGAGGCTCCCGAGCGCGGATGGTCTGGTCCGAACGCTTCACGGCCACGGGCCCTCACCCGCTGTCAAGGTGCCACCGGCCGGCCCGTGCTATCATGTCCGTACGGAAGGGGAGGAAAACCATGACCGGCAAGCCGACGATCGATCAGGAGCTGGGCCGAGCCGCGGCGGAGGGAGAGGTCCCGGGCGTCGTGGCCATGGCCGCAGACGACCAGGGGATCACCTACGCGGGCGCCTTCGGCCGACGCAGCCTGGCCAATGACGCGCCCATGACGCTGGATACGGTCTTCTGGGTCGCCTCGATGACCAAGGCCGTGACCACGGTCGCCGCCATGCAGATGGTCGAGCAGGGCGCCCTCAGCCTCGATGCGCCGATCGCCGACCTGCTGCCTGGGCTCGCCTCGCCGCAGGTGCTGGAAGGCTTCGCCAGCGACGGCACGCCGAAGCTGCGGCCGGCCAAGCGGCCGATCACGCTGCGGCATCTGCTCACCCACACCGCCGGCTTCACCTACCATATGTGGAACGCCGACATGGGACGGTATCTGGACCACACCCAGATGCCGCGCATCCTCAGCTGCGAGAACGCGACCCTGACGCGGCCACTCGTCTTCGATCCGGGCGACCGCTGGGAGTACGGCATCAACATCGACTTCGCCGGCAAGGCGGTGGAGAAGCTGAGCGGGAAGCGGCTCGACGCCTATTTCAAGGACCATATCTTCAGCCCGCTCGGCATGAAGGACACGGGCTTCGTGATCGGGCCCGAGCGACGCCAGCGCCTCGCCACAATCCATCAGCGACAGGCCGACGGCTCGCTCGCCCCGATCGAGGTCGAGATACCCCAGGAGCCGCAGTTCTACATGGGCGGCGGCGGCCTCTACGGCACGGCACCGGACTACCTGACGTTCCTGCGGATGCTGATGCACGGTGGCGAGCTCAACGGCGCCCGCGTGCTGCGCCCCGAGACGGTGGCCGAGATGAGCCGGAACCAGATCGGCGATCTCAATGTCGGCCTGATGCGCAGCGCGGACCCGGCCGCCACCAACGATGCCGAGTTCTTCCCCGGCATGGTCAAGAAATGGGGGCTGGGCTTCGTCATCAACACCGAGGACGCGCCCACCGGCCGTAGCGCCGGCAGCCTCGCCTGGGCGGGGCTCGCCAACACCTATTACTGGCTCGACCCGAAGAAGCGTGTCGCCGGGGTGATCCTGACCCAGATCCTGCCCTTCGTGGACGGCAAGGTCATGGATCTCTTCGACCACTTCGAGCGCGCCGTCTACGCGGCCTGAGCCCTTTCGAACGACCGGGCGCGCCGCGGAGGCCGCCTTGAGGAGACCATGACAATGCCTACCCTGTTCGGCCATACGGTCAGCCGGGCCGAGATCGCCCGGCGCACGGGCTCTTTGGATCAGCTTGTCGGGGTAACGCTCTCGACCTTCGACGACGGTCCCGAGCGCGGCGTGCGCGTGCTGCGCTTCAGGGCCGGCGGCGGCTTCGAGGCCGAGGTGCTGGTCGACCGCGGCATGGACCTGGGCGGGCTCAGCTTCAGGGGTGTGCCGATCGGCTGGCGCTCGCCGACGGGCTTCCGCAGCCCCTGGCTGCACGAGCACGACGCCGAGGGCGGCCTCGGCTGGCTGCGCTCCTTCTCCGGCCTCGTGAACACCTGCGGCCTCGACCACATCATGGGCCCGGCGCAGGAGGAGGCCGCGCACTACCGCTATCCCTACCGCAAGACCGTGACGCACGGCCTGCACGGCCGCATCGCCTACACCCCCGCCCGCCTGCTGAGCTATGGCGTGCGCTGGGACGGGGACAAGGCCGTGCTCGCGGCCGAGGGCGAGATCCGCCAGGCGACCATGTTCGGCGAGAACCTCGTGCTGCACCGCCGGATCGAGATCGAGGCCGGCAGCGCCGCCATCAGCATCGCCGACACCGTGACGAGCGAGGGCTTCCATCCCACGCCGCACGCCATGCTCTACCACGTCAACATGGGCTGGCCGCTCCTCGACGAGGGTGCTCGGGTGGTGGCGCCGATCGTCCGGCAGCGCTGGAACTCCATCGATCCGACGACGACCTCGATCGGCCCGGTCGATCAGGCCCCGCCGCAGAGCAACTTCGTCGAGCAGGTCTACGAGCACGAGGTGAGGACCGACGCCGACGGCACCGGCTTCGCCGCGCTGGTCAACGCGGAGCTCGCGGTCGGCGGCGAGAAGGGTCTGGGCGTCGTGCTCAGCTGGGACGCGCGGGCCATGCCGGCCCTCTACGAATGGCAGAACCTCCAGGAAGGCAACTATGTCCTGGGCCTCGAGCCCGCGACGCAGCTGCCGGGCTCGCGCGACGACTGGAAGACACGGGGCGAGCTGGCGATGCTGGGCCACGGCGAGCAGCGCCGCTACCGCCTGAGGATCGAGGCCATCGCCGGTGCCGAGGCCATCGCCGCCCTCGACGCCGCCGCCGGCACCTCGAGCGCCGGCTGAGCTCAGGCTGCCGCCAGCGCCTCGATCTCGGCCTCGACCTCGAGCCAGCGCGCCTCGGCCCGGGCGATCGCCGTCTCGAGCTCGCGGGCGCTGCGCTGCAGCCCCGCCGGATCCCGCTTGCCGTCGGCATAGGTCTTGGGATCGGCGAGCAGGGCGTCGATGCGCGCTTTCTCGTCCATCAGGCGATCGACGTCGCGCTCGGCCTGCTGCGCCCGCCTGCGCAGTGGCGCCAGGCGCGAGCGGCGCTCGGCCGAGGTGAGCCGCTCGCCGCGCTCCGGCTCGATCGCCACCCCGGCTGCCGTCGCCTCCTTCGACGTCTCGAGCAGCAGGCGGCGATAGTCGTCGAGATCGCCGTCATAGGAGCTGACCCGCCCGTCCGCCACGAGCCAGAGCCGGTCCGCGGTCAGCTCGACCAGATGCCGGTCGTGGCTGACGATGAGGACCGCACCCTCGAAGTTGTTCACGGCCTCGACCAGCGCATCGCGCGAATCGATGTCCAGGTGGTTCGTGGGCTCGTCGAGGATCAGGAACTGCGGCTCATCGAGGCACATCAGCGCCATGCAAAGACGCGTCTTCTCGCCCCCCGAGAGATGCCGGGCCTGGGTCTGCGCCTTCTCGGCACCGAGCCCGAAGCGCGCGAGGTTGGCCCGGATCTGCTCCATCCGCCAGGTCGGCCGCCGCATCTCGATGTGCGCGATGCTCGACTGCTCGGGCTCGAGGTCCTCGATCTGATGCTGGGCGAAGAAGCCGAAGCGCAGGCCGCGTGCCCGCGTCACCGAGCCCACCATCGGCTCGAGCCGGCCGGCCACGAGCTTGGCGAAGGTGCTCTTGCCGTTCCCGTTGGCGCCCAGAAGGGCGATGCGGTCGTCCGGATCGATCCTGAGGTCGAGCCCATCCAGCACCACGCGGCCGTCATAGCCGGCGCGGACCCGGTCCATGGTGACCAGCGGCGGTGCCGGGATGCTGCCGGCCGGAAAGCTGAAGCGCACCTCGGGCTCGAGCGCGGCCGAGGTCAGCGGCCCCATGCGCTCCAGCATCTTGATGCGGCTCTGCGCCTGCCGGGCCTTGCTCGCCTTGTAGCGAAAGCGGTCGACGAAGGCCTGGATGTGGGCGCGCTCGGCCTCCTGCTTGGCACGCTGCTTCTCCTGCAGCGCCTGCCGCTCGGCCCGCGCCCGGGCGAAGCTGTCATAGCCGCCGCTGTAGACGGTGAGCTTGCGCCCATCGAGATGGCAGATCCGCTGCGGCACGACGTTCAGAAAGTCCCGATCGTGGCTGACCAGGAGAAGTGTGCGCGGATAGCGGCGGAGATGCTCCTCGAGCCACATCGCGGCCTCGAGGTCGAGATGGTTGGTGGGCTCGTCCAGCAGCAGGAGGTCGGGCTCGAGGAACAGAACGGCCGCCAGCGCCACACGCATGCGCCAGCCGCCCGAGAACGAGGACAAGGGCGCCTGCTGCGCGTCGTCCGCAAAGCCCAGGCCTTTGAGGATGGCGGCGGCGCGGGCCGGTGCCGCATCCGCTCGGATCGTCACCAGCCGCTCGTGCACATCGGCGATGCGGTGCGGATCGGTCGCCGTCTCCGCCTCGGCCAAGAGCGCCGTGCGCTCGCGGTCGGCGGCCAGCACCGCCTCGAGCGGCGTCGTCTCGCCGCCCGGCGCCTCCTGAGAGACGACCCCGATCTTGAGGCCGGCATTGAGGCGCAGCTCGCCCTGATCGGGCTGAATCTCGCCGGCGATCAGCCGGAGCAGCGTCGACTTGCCCGAGCCGTTACGGCCGACGAGCGCCATCCGGCTGTTGTCGGGCACATCGAGCGACGCCCCCTCGAGCAGGGGGCGGCCGGCGATGCGAAGGGTGACGTCCTGGAGCTGAAGCATGGCGGCGGGCTTCTAGCATGGTCCGGCGGGCAGCCCAACGCCCCGCAGAGCGGTGGGCTCAGGCGGCGCCGGCAGCCGTCCGCTCGGCCTCGATGCCGCTCAGAACGACATCGACCAGCGCGCCAACCAAGTCGTCGTCGAGGCCGCGATGCCCCACCAGCATGCGGTGGTAGAGAGGGCCGTAGAGGCAGTCGAGCGTGGCCTCGAGGTCGATGTCGGCCTTGATCTCGCCGCTGGCGATGCCGCGCTGCACCACCTGACGGGCCGCCGCGCGCCGGGGCTCGACGAAGCCCGCGACGAACGCGCGCGCTGTCTCGGGATCGCTCTGCATGGCGGCGATGATCCCGGCGAGCGTCCGGCCCGACGGGCCGCGGAAGGACCGCGCGACGAGCCTGAGCTGCGCCTTCAGGTCGGCCAGCGGCGAATCGGTCGAGGGAAAGGCGGTCTGAAGCTTCGCCTCCTCGAGGAAGGCCTCGACGGCGAGCACGCTTTTGTTCGGCCACCAGCGATAGATGGTCGTCTTCGCGGCACCCGAGCGCGCCGCCACCCCTTCGATCGTGAAGCCCGAAAAGCCCCCCTCGATCAGCAGCGTATAGGCCGCGTCCAGAATAGCTCGCCGGGTGACGTCGCAGCGAGGCCGGCCGGGTCCGCGTGACTCCTTTGCGATCATCGGGGCGGTCCATCGGAGAAAAGCTATTGCGATAATGTACGTAGCGTATTCCACCGACGCAAGGCTCTGCACATTGCAGCAAGCCCAAAGCATGAATAAATACGCTGCGTAGCGTTTTGAAGGATCGAGCGCGATGCAGACGATCAAGAGCCTCAGACGCGCGGTGAAGCCGCTCCTCCTGGGCGCGGCCGGCGTGGCGCTGGTCGCAGGGGCCACGGGCTACGGCACCTACTACTGGCGCACCGCCCGCTTCCTCGAGTCGACGGACGATGCCTACGTCCAAGCCGACTACACGGCGATCGCTCCCAAGGTCCCCGGCTACATTGAAAAGGTGCTGGTCAGCGACAACGAGCGGGTCAAGGCCGGTCAGGTGCTGGCCCGGATCGACGATCGCGACCTCGTCACGGCGCGCGATCAGGCCAAGGCCGACGTGGCCAGCGCCCAGGCCGCGGTGACGACGCTCGATGCCCAGATCCAGCTCCAGCACACGCTGATCGAGCAGGCCAAGGCGGCCGTCGAGGCCGACAACGCATCATTGCAGTTCGCCCAGCAGGACAATGCCCGCTACTCGACGCTGAGCACCAAGGGCTATGGCTCCGTGCAGCAGGCCCAGCAGGCCGACGCCACGCTGCGCGAGCGCCGGGCGGCGCAGCAGCGGGACCAGGCGGCGCTGCTGGCGACGCAGAAGCAGACCGCCGTCCTCGAGGGCCAGCGCGCCGGCGCCGCGGCGACGCTCCAGCACGACCAGGCCGTCCTGCAGCAGGCCGAGCTCAATCTCGGCTACGCCACCATCACCGCTCCCATCGACGGAACCGTCGGCGCCCGCTCGGTCCGCGTCGGCCAGTATGTCCAGGCCGGCACGCAGCTCATGGCGGTCGTGCCGCTTCGCGCCGTCTACATCATCGGCAACTTCAAGGAGACACAGCTCACCCACGTGCGGCGTGGCGAGAGCGTCGAGATCAGCGTCGACACCTTCCCGGGCGTCACGCTGAAGGGCCGGGTCGACAGCCTGGCACCCGCCAGCGGCGAGGAGTTCGCCCTCCTGCCGCCCGACAACGCCACCGGCAACTTCACCAAGGTGGTGCAGCGGGTCCCGGTCAAGATCGTCCTCGAGGACGATGACGAGCTGGCAGGCCTCCTGCGCCCCGGCATGTCGGTCGAGCCCACCATCGACACTAAGGCGACGCAGCTCGCCGAAGCGGCCCACGGCACGCGGCTCGCCGACGCCGGGCCGGAGCCGGGCCCGGCCGACTGAGGCCGTGTGAGCGCGTCCACGCGTAGCCCGAAGCGGACAACCGTCATGTACGATCCTGAGCGGCTCGACACGAGCGAGAGCCAGGCCCTGACCCAGCCGCGGCAGCCGAATCCGCCGGCCGCGAAGCCGCCCGCCAGGCCCGCGGCGACCGGCCCGTCGGATGCCGTGCCACTTCAGGTCTGGCTCGCCGTCGGCGGCTCGATCATCGGCGCCTTCATGGCGGTCTTGAACATCCAGATCACCAACGCCTCGCTGCCCGACATCCAGGGCGCCATCGGCGCCGGCATCGACGATGGCGGCTGGATCTCGACGTCTTATCTCATCGCGGAGATCGTCACGATCCCGCTCACGGGCTACCTCTCGCGCGTCTTCTCGCTGCGCCGCTATTTGCTCGTGAACACGGCGCTCTTCCTCGTCTTCTCGGTCGCCTGCGCCTTCGCCACGAGCCTCGGGCAGATGATCGTGCTGCGCGCCTTCCAGGGCTTCTTCGGCGGCGTGCTGATCCCGATGGCCTTCACCATCATCATCACGATGCTGCCGAGGGCCAAGCAGCCCATGGCGATCGCCATGTTCGCCCTCTCGGCCACCTTCGCGCCCGCCATCGGTCCCACGATCGGCGGCTACCTCACCGAGAACTGGGGCTGGGAGTACGTTTTCTACATCAACCTCGTGCCGGGTGCCGTCATGCTCGCGGCGCTCTGGGCCGGCCTCAAGCCCTCGCCCATGCGCCTCGACCTCCTTCAGGACGGCGACTGGCTCGGCATCGCCACGATGGCCGTCGGCCTCTCCAGCCTCCAGACCGTGCTCGAGGAAGGCAACAAGGACGACTGGTTCAACTCGCCCTTCATCCTCCGGCTCAGCATCGTCGCCGCCATCTCGCTGGTCGCCTTCGTGATCATCGAGCTGAAGCGCGAGAAGCCGCTGCTCAACCTCAGGCTCCTCCTCCGGCGCAACTTCGGCCTCGCCACGTTGAGCAACGTGCTGCTCGGCATGGCGCTCTACGGCTCGGTCTTCCTCCTGCCCCTCTATCTCTCGCAGATGCAGGGCTACAATGCCGAGCAGGTGGGCCTGGTCCTCGCCTGGACCGGCCTGCCCCAGCTCATCCTGATCCCGCTCGTGCCCATGCTGATGCGCCGCATCGACGCGCGCCTGCTCATCACCCTGGGCTTCGTGCTCTTCGCCGGCAGCAGCTTCATGGACCGTGCGCTCGATGCCAGCTTCTCCGGGCCCGAGCTCTTCTGGCCCAATATCATCCGGGCGCTCGGCCAGGCGCTCCTGATGACGCCGCTGGCGGCCCTCGCCTCGGCCGGCATCGAGCCCGATCAGGCGGGCTCCGCCTCGGCCATCTTCAACATGATGCGCAACCTGGGCGGCGCCATCGGCATCGCCGTGCTGCAGACCTTCCTCACCAAGCGCGAGCAGTTTCATTCCAGCATGATCATGCGGCACGTGACGCCGTTCGCCGATGCCACCCAGGAGCGCATCACCCACCTCCAGCATTATTTCATGAGCCGCGGCGTAAGCGATGCGGGCCTCGCCTGGCACGAGGCGGTGGTGGCGGTCGGCCGCACGGTCCGCGCCCAGGCCAACTTCCTGGCCTATGGCGACGCCTTCTTCCTCATGGGCATCGGCCTCTCCGGCGCCCTGGTCCTGGCGCTCTTCCTCGCCAAGCCTGCAGCTGTCGGCGGCGGCGGAGGGGCCCACTAGAAGCGTCCCGTCCGCCGTGCCCCGGCCCGGCGGGCACGGCGCCTTCGCAACCTTCGATGCACGCATGGCCTTGCGCGCCATGGGCAGGCTGCGCCATTCCGCTTCGCAGCGGACAGGCTGTGGAACCGGATGAGATGAGAACGACAAGACGTAAGCTGCTGGCATCGAGCTTCGGCGCATCGGCCGGGCTTGCCATTGGAGCCGGGAGCGGACGCGCCGCGCCGGCCGCCGCGGCCCTGACCGGCGTCACCTACCTGCCGCCTTCGTACCGGGGCCTCATGTGGGGCATGAGCGGGTTCGTCGACCGCCTGAAGCACGCGGTGAGCGAGCCGTCGGCGGTCAAGCTCGTCACCTCGGGCGCCCAGGCAGGGGCCGACGAGCAGCTTGCCGCTCTCCGCTCCGGCACCGCCGACTTCATGTTTCACACTTCCTCCTACATGACCCGCTCCTTCGAGATCCTGGGAATCATCGGCCTGCCGAGCCTGGTCGAGGCGCTCTACGAGCACGGCGACCGCCTGATGATGGAGAGCCCGCTCTGGAGGCTGATCAACCAGCAGCTCGCCCAAAGCGACCTCTTCATGCTGAGCGCGGGCGGTGGCGCCGCCGAGCCGGAATATGTCTGGAGCCGCGAGCGCGCGGCGGCGACGCTCGACGATCTCCGGGGTCGGCGCTGTCGGGTGGTCGGCCACGAGGCGAGCACGGCTCTTGCCAAATTCGGCGTGGTGCCGGTGCGCATTCCCTCCTCGGATACCTCGAAGGCCCTGCAGGAAGGGACGGTGGACGCGATCGTGGCCAACATCTCGACCGTGATCGGACGCGGCCTGCAGGAGCATCTGCGCTCCTGCTACAAGCTGCCGACCACCGGCTTCGTGAACGCCGTCTTCATGCTCAAGTCGCGCTGGGACGCCCTCGACGAGCCAACCCGCCAGGCGCTCTGGAAGGCGGGCAAGTGGTACGACCAGAACGCCGCGAGGCACCTGAACGACGAGGTCTACCCGAAGGAATACTGGCCCGCGGTGAAGAAAGCCGGCGTCGAGGTGGCCGACCCGACGGCGCGCGACACGCAGCGCTTCGCCGACGCCAGCCAGGAGATCTGGAGCTGGTGGAAGAACAGGGTGGGCGAGACGGTCGGCCGCCACGCCATCGACCTCGCTCAGGGCAAGGCCGGCTGAGCCGCTAGCTGAACGGCCTCGGCGCGGCGGCACGAGGGCGCGCTCTCGGGTTGCCGGAGAGGCGCGCCGCTGGCAGCATCGAGGGATGCGAGAGGGCGTCCGGTGCTGCCTGCCGGCCCTCGCTCGGGAGGCACATGATGAGCGCCAAGCCAACCCTCGGCCAGATGCTGCTCGGGATCGAGGGGCTGGCCCTGCTCCGCCTCGCCTTCTCGGATGACGCAGAGGCGCGCGCTGCGCGTGTCGGCGAGATCCGCACGCTGCTCGAGGACCTGGGCCAGAAGCCGGAGCTCGCGGCACCCCTCGAGGCCAGCGAGTACGATCTCGCCGACGGCTACGCCCTGTGGTCCGAGACCTACGACCAGCCGCTGCGCCTCTTCCCGATCGAGCAGCCCACCATGCATGCCCTGCTGGCCCCGCTGCCGGCCGCAACGGTGCTGGATGCGGCCTGCGGCACCGGCCGCTACAGCGCGTGGCTCGCCGCCCACGGCCATCGAATCGTCGGTGTCGACCGCTCGACCGCGATGCTGGAGAAGGCACGCGAGAAGGTACCGGCGGGCGACTTCCACGAGGGCGATCTCGAGGCGCTGCCGCTGGAGCCCGGATCCGTCGACCACGCTGTCTGCGCGCTTGCCCTCGTCCATCTGCCCGAGGTGGGCAAGGCCCTGGCCGAGCTCGCACGCGTGATCCGTCCGGGCGGTCGCGTGATCATCAGCGACGTCCATCCCTTCGTCGTCCTGCTCGGCTGGCAGGCCCAGTTCAGGACCGCGAGCAAGGGCACCGGCTTCATGCGGCTGCACCCGCATCTGCCCTCGGACTATTGCCGGGCCTTCGCGGCCGCCGGGCTCCGCGTGCGCGGCTGCCACGAGCCGCGGCTGACACCCGAGTCCGCCGTGACCGTCGCAGCCGAGCGCCTGCCCGAGGCGAACCGTGCCGCCTGGGTTGGCCTGCCGGGCGTGGTGATCTGGGACCTCGAGAAGGACTGACCGCGCCGGCGATCCCGAGCATCGGGCGCGGACCGAAGGAGAAGGCAGCAGAAGGCGGGGGACGGCATGCTACGCAGACTCTGGATCAGCTGTCTCATCGCGGCGGCCCTGCTCGTGGGAGCCAGGGCCTATGCTGCCGACCCGCCCCTCCTGCTGGGCGCCGTCTACAATCTGAGCGGGCCGCAGGCCGCTTTCGACCGGCCGGCCTCGCGGGGTGCCGAGCTGGCGGTGGCGCAGGCGAACGGCCGAGGCGGCGTGCTCGGACGCGAGGTCCGGCTGCTGATCGCCGACCCCGCGGGCAGCCTCGGCAAGGTGGCACCGCGCGTCCGTCAGCTGCTCAACGCCCACCCGCAGACCTCGGCGATGCTCGGGCTCTCGGACACCGACATGGTGCTGGCCGCGGCCCCGGTGGCCGCCGCCCGCAAGCTCGTATTCCTGACCTCGGGCGCCACGTCGCCCAAGCTGCCGGCACAGGTGCCCGACTTTCTTTTCCTCGCCTGCTTCGGCGACAACGTCCAGGCGGCGGCCGCGGCCGAGTATGCCTACAACGAGCTGGGCGCTCGGACCGTCTCGATCCTCTACAACGCCGCCGTCACCTACACGACGCTTCTCCAGGGCTACTTCCGCGCACGCTTCGAGGCGCTGGGCGGCAAGGTCTCGTCCGTCGCGAGCTACCGGAGCACCGACGGGCAGGCCGAGGCGCTGGGCTCGCTCGCCAAGGCGGACGCCATCTTCCTGTCGGCCCAGGAGCCGCCCGAGGCCGCGGCCGCAGCCATCAAGCTGCGCGCGGCCGGCATCGATGTGCCCATCCTGGGCGGCGACGGCTTTGATTCCGAAGGCGAATGGTCGAAGCATCCGGCACTGACAAACATCTACTTCACGACCCACGCCTATCTCGGCCCCGACAATCCCGACCCGATGGTCAAGGCGTTCGATCAGGCCTACCGGCAGGCCTATGGCGGCCGCGCACCGGACAGCTTCGCCGCGCTGGGCTACGACGCCGTGGGGGTGCTGCTCGCGGCGGTCGAGGCGGCCGGCAGCGCCGAGCCGGCGCGGGTTCTGGACTCCCTCTCGCAGCTCACCGGCTACAAGGGCGTCACGGGCACGATCAGCTACGAGGGCGGCAGCCGCATCCCGAGAAAGTCCGTGACGATCCTCGAGGTGAGCGGCGGCAAGCCCGGCTTCGTCGAGCAGCTCATGCCCGAGCAGGTGCCGCCTCCCTGACGCATGAGCCGTCCCGGCAATGCCTGCAGCACCGCTCACCCGGGACGGTGACCTGAAGGCCGATCGGTGCCAATCTGCCGCCAGCGGGGAGCCGGTCAGAGCCGGCCGGCGTCGGGCCACGAGGGGGCGGGCATGGGCGAGCGGTTCTTCGAGCGCGTCATCGGGCTTGCCGCGCTGGCGCTCCTCATCTTCCTGTTCCTCAGGATCCTGGCACCCTTCGTGGCGCCGCTGCTCTGGGCCATCACGCTCACCGTGTCGGTGTGGCCGCTGTTCGTGCGGCTGCGCACGCTCCTCGGCGGCCATGGCGGGCTCGCAGCCCTCCTGATGACGCTCATCCTGTTCGTCATTCTCGTCGTGCCGATCGGCATGCTGGCCCGCTCGCTGGGCGACCAGGTGGCGGCGGTGGCCAAGGTCGCGAACGACCTCGTCACGGTAGGCCTGCCGCCGCCGCCTCACTGGCTCGCCGACGTGCCGCTCGTCGGCGATCCGCTGGACCAGCAGTGGCGCGAGACCATGGTCGACAGCCGCGCCACGCTGCGCGAGGTCCAGCCCTATATCGGCACGGCGGCCGGCTGGATCCTGGCGCGCGGGGCCGAGATCGGCTTTGCCGTCGTCCAGTTCGTGCTGGCGGTGTTCCTGGCCGGCGTCCTCTTCGTGCAGGGCGAGACCAGCGCCGACTACATGCGCCGCTTCGCCGCCCGCATCGGCAATGAGCGCACGGTGGACCTCGTCGACCTCGCCGGCGGCACGATCCGCGGCGTGGCGCTGGGCGTGGTCGGCACGGCCCTGCTCCAGGCGATGCTGGCGGCAATCATCTTCCTGGTCGCCGGCGTCCCCGGTGCCGGCCTTCTGGCGCTCCTTACCTTCATCGTGGGCATCCTGCAGCTCCCGGTGCTCCTGGTGCCGCTCCCGGTCGCGGTCTGGGTCGGCTATCAGGGCCTCACGGGATGGGCGATCTTCGTGGCCGCCGGCGGCATCTTCATCGGCACGATCGACAACTTCATCCGGCCTGTGCTGATCCGCCAGGGAGCGGACATGCCGCTCCTCCTGATCTTCCTGGGCGTGCTGGGCGGGCTTCTGGCCTATGGGCCGATCGGCATGTTCTTCGGCGCCGTGGTCGTCGCCCTGGCCCACCGCCTGCTGACCGAATGGCTGATGAAGGGGAGCGCTGGCGATGGCTGATCTGGCACCGGGGGGACCCGGCATAGCACCTACCTGGACCTCGAGCGCCAAGGACCTCGTCACGACTGCCTGCGAGGGCTCGAGCCGCCTGTGGGCGACGCTGGGCTTCGGCATCGTCAACGAGGTCTTCTGGCCCTCGACCGGCAGCCCGCAGATCCGCGACCTGGGCTTCATCATCGGCCTCGACGATGGCAGCTGGGTCGAGGTCAAGCGCGCCCACGCCTACACGATCGGCACGCCCCGCCCCTACATCCCGCTGCCCGAGATCGTCCACGAGGGCCAAGGCTACCGGCTCGTCCTCGAGGTCCTCCCCGACCCGCAGCGCGACGTCCTCCTCATCCGCTACCGCCTCACCGCCAAGGGCCGGCTCTACGTGCTGCTGGCCCCGCATCTCGGCAGCAACGGCTGGGACAACACCGCCTGGGTGGAGGACGAGCTCTTTGCGGTCGCCGATCACTACACGCTCTGCCTCGCGGCCGAGCACGGCTTCAGCCGTGGCAGCGCCGGCTTCGTCGGCGCCTCCGACGGCTGGCAGGACTTCGACAAGAACGGCCGGATGACCTGGACCTATGATCGGGCGGAGACCGGCAACGTCGCCCTGATGGGCGAGCTCACCAGTGCCGAGGGCGTGCTGGCGCTGGGCTTCGCCGAGCATGTCGAGGGGGCGAGCCTGCTTGCCCGCTCCAGCATCGCGCAGGGCTACGACGATGTGCGCGAGGCCTTCGTGCGCGGCTGGCGGCAATGGGGCGAGGGCCTCGAGGTCGGCAATGCCTCACCCAAGGTCGCGCGCGAGGCGCAGCTCTCCGCCACCGTCATCAAGATCCACGACGACCGCAACTATCCGGGCTCGGTGGTGGCGAGCCTGAGCGTGCCCTGGGGCAACGCCAGCAACGATCCGGGCGGCTACCATCTGGTCTGGACGCGGGACGCGGTCGAGGCCGGCCTCGCCTACGTGGCGGTGGGGCGCCAGCAGGACGCGCGGCGCATGCTGGCCTACCTGATCGCGACCCAGCTCCCCGATGGCCGCTGGGCGCAGAACCATTTCCCCGACGGCCGCCCCTACTGGACCGGCATCCAGCTCGACGAGATCGGCTTTCCCGTCATCTACGCGGCAAAGCTCCTGGAGCTCGGGGTCATGGGGCGCACGCCGGCCGTCGAGGCCATGGTGCGCGCGGCCGCCACCTTCCTCGCCCGCTCGGGGCCCTCGAGCCCCCAGGACCGCTGGGAGGAGAATGCCGGCCTCAACCCCTTCACGCTCGCGGTCGAGGTGGCGGCGCTGGTGGCCGCGGTCGAGTTCGTGGACGCCGACGAGGACGCCTACCTCCTCTCGCTCGCCGACTACTGGAACGAGCGCATCGAGGACTGGACCTTTGTCAGCGGCGGGCCGCTCGCCGACGGCGGCGAGGGCTACTATGTCCGCCTGTCGCCCACTGCCGATGGGCCGCTCGTCGGCCGCGTCGACATCCGCAACCGGGTGGGCCTGTCGCTCGAGCCTGCGGCCCTGGTCGGGCTCGAGTTCATGTACCTCGCCCGCCTGGGCCTGCGCCGCGCCGACGACCCGAAGCTCAAGGCCACGCTGGCGGTGGTCGAGCGGGTGCTGCGCGTCGACACGCCGGCGGGCCCCGCCTACCACCGCTACAACGAGGACGGCTATGGCGAGCACGAGGATGGCGGGCCGTTCGACGGCACCGGCATCGGCCGCGCCTGGCCGCTCCTGACCGGCGAGCGCGGCCATTTCGAGCTGCTCCTGGGCGGCGATCCGATGCCCTACCTCGAGGCCATGACCGCCATGACCGGCCCGGGCGGCCTGCTGCCCGAGCAGGTGTGGGACACCGATCCGATCCCCGGGCGCTTCCTCGTTCCCGGCAAGCCCACCGGCAGCGCCATGCCGCTGGTGTGGGCCCATGCCGAGCTCTTGAAGCTTCTGACCGCGGAAAAGCGCCGCGAGCCGCTCGAGCTGCTGGAGGCGGTGCGATCCCGCTACAACTTCCAGCGGCCCGAGGCCGACACCTGGCACTGGCGCGTCGCCACCCCCTTCAAGGCGATGCCCGCCGGCCGCGACCTCCTGGTCGAGCACGACCATCCCTTCATCCTCCACCGCGGCTTCGACGGCTGGCAGGAGGCGCAGGACGTGCCCTCGACACCGCTTCCCTTCGGCCTCCAGGGTGTCCGCCTCGAGCGCGGCGCGCTCGCCTCGCGGCACAGCGTCCAGCTGGCCCTGCGCCACGCCGTGACGGGCGAGCGCATCGGCGAGGACGCGGAGATCGCGCTCGGCGGCTGAGAGAAGCCCGGCTAGCTTGCGGTCAGGGTCAGGCTCACCGTCTGGCCCGACTGCACCTGGGCTGTCGCCTGCGCCGCGACGTCCTTGCCGTCCAGCATCTTGGCAGCGAGCTTGACGGCACACGGTCCCGGCTGGAGGGAGGCTCGGCCGCTCCCCTTGGCGTCGACCGTGACAGCCGTTCCGTCGGCGGTCAGCTTGACGCTGTCGGAGGCGAGATCGCCGTAGTTGACGATCGCGACCTCGAGCGTGCCCGGGACCTCGTCGTAGCGGTGGAAGCGGTTCTGGCGGTCGAAGGCGACGAGGCTCACCTTCAGGCTGTCGGCCCAGACCTGGGTCTCACGCTCGACGGTGGCCTCGACGGCATCGACGAAGTCGCGGTGGAGGTCGACGAGGATCTTCCTGTCGGCCGGGCCGATGGGCGCGCCGCTATCCAGCAGCGCGAGCCGGCCGATCCAGTCGTAGCGAAAGCGTGCGAGGCGACGGACGAGGTCCGCCTGGCTCAGGCGGTAGCGCATCCAGCTCGTCGAGTAGCCGAAGAAGTTGTCGAGGGCGACAAGGAGGCCGGCGATCGCCAGCAGGATGTAGCCCACCTGGGCGATGTTCGAGCGGATCCAGATCAGGGCGCCGTCGATCGGCGGAATCGACGCGAGTGGCGGCAGGATCGAGCCGGCGAGCGGAGCCAGGGCGGCAATGCCCGCCAGCACGATGGCGACGCCCCTGATTCCCCGCGCGACCTTGCCCATGCGGCGGGCCTTGTCGTCGTACCAGTCGATCCGCGACTGGGTCGCGCGCACGGTCGCGACGAACAGCTCGTGCAACGTCTCGTTGAGCCGCTCTGCGCTCCAGTCGGCCGGCAGCGCCGGAAATGGCAGGACGTTGGCCGGAAAGCCCAAAGGCGCATCTTCCCAGGGCGAGATGCGTTGTTGCTTGCCCACCGATTCTGCCATCGGCTTTCCCCCCTGTCGCCGGCCAACGCGTCGCTTACTCTGTGGCGATGCAACGATCGCTGAGGCCAGTGATCAGCTTAGCGCAATTGCAAAGCGTCGGCTGTGCTCTTCGGCACAATCGCCGAGCGGACGGGCTCTACCTGCGCCCGAGGCGTAAACGCCTCATCGTACTTTCGTCGACCTCGCTCCACCGAGACCGTTCTGGTCTCTGCTCATCGCTTTGAGCGGGAGCGCTCTACACTGACCGGCATGCCGCGGGAGATCGAGTTGCTGACGGTCGAGGCGGCCTTCGCCCGCTCGACCAGGGTCCCGAGATCGGCGTCCGGCTCCACGGCCTCGATAGCGACCTCGACGGCGGCGCCGGTCGCACGGAGCGGGTCGCCGTCGAATGTCACCGTCACATCGACGGCAAGCGAGGAGAGCCGGATGCCCATCTCGTGGGCCACATAGCGGAGATCGTTGCAGAGACATCCGCCGATGGCGAGCCCGAGGAGCTGGCCGCCGTTGAAGCCGAGCCCCTGGCCACCAGCCTTGCCCTCCGGGCGATCCACAATCACCGTGTGAGCTCCCGCCCAGCCGACCGATGCCTCGGTCTCCGCAATACCCCGCAGCTTGACGACCATCGTGGTCATGCGACCCGTCCCCGGATGCCCTGGGCGGCTAATCCATGCGGAACGCATCAGCGATGGAGCGCCTTCCCCGAGATCGTTAAACTGACGGTGCGACGAGCAGCAGGCAAGGCGCCCTGGTGCGCCGGAACCGAGCACAGGCTCGACGCCACGGAGACAAGGCCATGCGGGACGACGATCTTCGGGCCTCGAGCAATATCGAGGACAGGCGCGGCAGGGGCGGTGCCGTCAAGGGCGGCCTCGGCATCGGCGCCATCCTCGTGCTCACCCTGATCGGCTGGGCCACCGGCATCGACCCGCGCATGCTGATCGGCGGCGCCGAGCTCGTGACGGGCGGCGGCGGAGGTGGCCAGAGCATGCCGGCGCAGCAGGGCACGCCAACCGACGAGACGGGCCTCTTCGTCGCGCGGGTGCTGGGCGAGACCGAGGACGTCTGGAGCCAGATCCTGCCCGAGCAGGCCGACATGCAATACCGCAAGCCGGTGCTCGTGCTCTTCTCGGGCGTCACGCAGTCCGGCTGCGGCACCGCCCAATCGGCCATGGGCCCGTTCTACTGCCCGAACGACCAGAAGCTCTATCTCGACACGTCCTTCTTCCAGGACATGGAGCGCCGCCTCGGCGGCGGCGGCGCCTTCCCCGACGCCTACGTGATCGCCCACGAGGTCGGCCACCACGTCCAGAACCTGCTGGGCCTGCTGGCGAAGGTCCAGCGCGCGCGGGCGCAGGCGGACGAGCGCACCTCCAACGCCATCTCGGTCCAGACCGAGCTGATGGCGGATTGCCTGGCCGGCGTGTGGGCCTATCAGATGAACGAGCGCCACCAGAACATCGACGACAACGACGTGCGCGAGGCGGTCAGCACGGCAGCGGCGATCGGCGACGACCGCCTCGCCCGGCAGGCCGGGCGGGGTGCCGTCGTTCCCGACAGCTTCACCCACGGCAGCTCGGCGCAGCGGGTCGACTGGCTGACCCGCGGCCTGCGCAGCGGCGAGATCCGGGACTGCAACACGTTCAGGTAAAGGACGGGCCGAGCGCCGATGCTGCTGCCGTTCAGCCGGACGAGGCGACGCGCTCGAACTCGATCAGATAGACGACCTCCTCGCCGGTGACGGGGTCCGGAGCGGGCGCGCCCCGTATCGTCAGGCGGTCGCCCTCGAGCTTGTAGAAGCGGACGAGGTCGGTGCCGGTCCAGGACTGGTTCCAGGAAGCATCGACGTGATGAACGACTTTCTCGCCGTCGACAGTGTAGCTTGCTGCGTAGGCCAGCATGCTGTCGAAGAGCCGTTCTTTTTCCTCGCTCGTGGGCAGCGGGCCCGCCGGAGCCGGCCGACCGCTCTGCATCACCACGGCCATCATCCGGCCGTCGGCGTGATAGGCGATGTAGCCGTCCGGATCGGGCCCGAGCACATCCGACCTGGCGCCCGTCGCGACGACCTCGCGAACCCAGGCCTTCATCCTCCACGTGCCGAGAAGAGCATTCGCGTCGCTCATGTCACCTCTTTCTCCCAGTGCCCTGACGCCGTGGCCGGCGTGCCCGGTCGAGGCTGAGCAAGCGACCTTGCCGGGACGGCCACCGCTCACAGAAGACGGATCGGATCGCCCTTGCGCACGACGCCTTCGACGAGCACGGCAGCATAGACCCCGATCATGCCCTGGTGGGCCGTCTTGACGTGCCGAAGAAGACTCTGGTCGGTGGCGGCCGTCTCGGGGTCGATCGTGATCATCTTGCAGCGCGGATCGCGCTCGAGGATGGCGAGCCGCAGCCGGTCGCCGATCTGGAGCGTCCTGCCGACCAGCTCGTCCTCGCGGTACGGCCGATCGTCGGCCCAGTCGGCGTAGAGGTTGGCGCGGAAGCGGCGGCGGTCCATCGCCCTGCCCAGCTCCTGGCCCAGCCCCCGGACCGTGGCGTTGCCGATGAGCGAGATGGGCCGGCAGTCGTAGACGCCGCGCTCGCTGAAGCGCAGCGCCACCGCATAGCCGGCACGGCGCTCGAGCTCGGCCTTGAGCTCGGCGGAGTCGAGCGGCAGCGTCCGGCCCTCGGGCGTCGTCACCTCGACCGCGAAGGCCTCGGCACCGGGAAAGACGGGAACGACGCCCGGCCCCATGCCGAGGGAGGCGTCGAGATCGCGCGGCAGCGTCGCGGCGCCGGCCTCGCGGAAGCGCGGGCGAAAGAGCAAAAGATCCTCCTGCTCGCGGCCGGTGTGCCAGGGAAAGCCCTTCGGCCCCGGGTCGCGGACGAAGGCATGAACGCGATCGCCCATCAATCCCGTGAACCCGACGAAGGCTTCCTCGAGCTCCTCGCCTGCCATGCTCTTGACCGGGTAGCGGCAGACGGTCTCGACCTTGCCGATCTCCTCCAAGACCCTGCTCCTTGATTCTCAGCCATTGCCCGACGGGCTGACCTTACCCTATCGAGGCGCCGCCGCGGACGCACGCCGCAGGCTTCCTGCACGAGCACGCCCCCTCCCGGGCCCGGCCCGGAGGGCACAGCATTGACCGAGCATCCGACCGACAGCCTGCCCGACGCGCATCGCCAGCTCGTGCTCCGGGCGCTCGACACCGCCTTCGGGGCCACCCGGATCGATGCGATCGTGCCTGTTGGCGGCGGAGCGTCAGGGGCGTTTCCCTATCGGGTCGACATCGGCGAGCGGCGCTATCTCGCGAGGATCGAAGGCCCGGCCAGCCCCCTTCGCAACCCCCACCAGTACGAGTCCATGCGCATCGCCGCCGAGGCGGGGATCGCGCCCCGGGCCCACCTGATCGACGAGGCGGCCCGCATCGCCATCGTGGACTTCATCGATGAGCGGCCGCTTGGCAGCTTTCCCGGTGGCCCGTGCGCGATTGGCGAGGGCGCTGGGCAAGCTCCGGCGCCGCGTGCAGGAGACGGCGCCGTTTCCCCATTTCGTCGAGTATCCGGAGCTCGTCGCCCGTCTGTGGGCGTGGGTCTGTCGCACCGGGCTCTTCGCACCCGGCGTGCTCGACCCCTACACCGAGCGTCTGGAGGACATCCGCGCCACCTGCCGCTGGGATCCGGCGGAAGCCGTCTCCAGCCACAACGATCCCGTGCCGCGCAATCTTCTCTTCGATGGCACGCGGCTGTGGCTGATCGACTGGGAGTCGGCCTGCTCCAACGACCCTCTCGTCGATGTGGCGATCATGCTCGACAACCTTGCGCCCACGCCCGAGCTGGAGCGGGTGCTGATCGAGGCGTGGCTCGGCGGCACCCCGGACGGCGCGCTCCTGGACAGGCTGGCGTCCGTGCGCGCGCTGACGCGCCTCTACTATGCGGGCGTCCTGCTCAGCGCCTCCGCGGCGGCCTCCGGGCCGATCGCCGACGAGGATCTCGCGGCGCCGACGCCGCCCGAGCTTCGACGGATGCTCCG
The DNA here is from genome assembly GCA_963735065.1 of uncultured Alphaproteobacteria bacterium. GTDB lineage: Bacteria > Pseudomonadota > Alphaproteobacteria > Geminicoccales > Geminicoccaceae > CAVTJL01. Next base: position 281,435 of record CAVTJL010000007.1, read on the forward strand.
TGAAGGCCGGGTAAGGCCCGGCACGCCGGCCGCCAAGCACCTCCTCGGCAAGATGTACCTCAGCTCCTTCCTGACCGAGGCGCCGCCGCCGGGCCTCGACGCTGCCGTCTGACGGCGGCATCGAGACCCTGGCCACGCGATCCGGCGCGGGGGCTCAGCCCACGGGCGAAGGATTGCGCTCGGCGAAGCCCACCTGGTGCCAGTAGGGATAGGCCTTGGGCAGGTCGCTCGCCGCGTCGAGCTTCGCGATCTGCTCGGGCGTCAGGCTCCAGCCGATGGCACCCAGATTCTCGCGCAGCTGCTCCTCGTTGCGCGCGCCGACGATGACGCTCGCGATGGTCGGCCGCTGCGTCACCCAGTTGAGCGCCACCTGCGGCACGCTCTTGCCGGTCTCCTCCGCCACCTCAACGAGGGCGTCGACGACCTTGTAGAGATACTCGTCCGGCATCTGCGGCCCGCGATCGGCGGTCTTGTGCAGGCGGCTGCTCGCCGGCAGCGGCTGGCCGCGGCGGATCTTGCCGGTGAGCCTGCCCCAGCCGAGCGGGCTCCAGACAACGGCACCCACGCCCTGATCCAGGCCGAGCGGCATCAGCTCCCACTCGTAGTCGCGGCCGATCAGCGAGTAGTAGGCCTGATGCGCCACGTAGCGCGAGAGGTTGTGGCGGTCGGCGAAGGCCAGCGACTTCATGAGATGCCAGCCGGAGAAGTTGGAGCAGCCGACATAGCGGATCTTGCCGGCGCGGACGAGGTCGTCGAGCGCCGAGACGGTCTCCTCGACGGGCGTGCGCGCGTCGAAGCCGTGCAGCTGGAAAAGATCGATATGGTCGGTCTGCAGCCGGCGCAGCGCCGCCTCGCAGGCCTCGATCAGATGGAAGCGCGACGAGCCCACATCGTTGGGGCCGTCGCCCTTCCTGAAGGTGGCCTTGGTCGAGATCAGCACCTGGTTGCGGCGGCCCTTGATCGCCTCGCCCAGGATCTCCTCGGCGGCACCACCCGAGTAGACGTCGGCGCTGTCGAACATGGTGAGGCCGGCATCGAGGCAGACGTCGACGAGCCGGCTCGCCTCCTTGACCTCGGTGGTGCCCCAGGCCTCGAAGAACTCGCCCCGGCCGCCGAACGTGCCGGTGCCGAAGCTCAGGACCGGCACCCGGAAGCCCGATCGGCCGAGATATCGATAGTCCATGCCATCCGTCTCCGTCGGTTGGTGGCGCGGATTTCCCGCGCCTTGGGGCGTGCATTGGCCTCGTCCGGCCTCCTCGGACCGCGCACGGGGCTCGGCAGGCGTGGGTCACGTGGCCAGCGAGGCGCGCGGATCAAGCCCCGCCTCGCGCAGGCCCGGTCTGCAGCAGCGGGCCGGCCGGGTGGGCGGCTGGCCGGCGATAGCCTATAGAGCCACGTGGAAGCCTGGAGGGAAGAGCGGCGCATGAGCGGCTGGCAGTTCTGGATCGACCGTGGCGGCACGTTCACCGACATCGTGGCGCGTGCCCCGGACGGGCAGATCACGATAAGAAAGCTGCTCTCCGAGAACCCCGAGCACTACCCCGACGCGGCGATCCAGGGCATCCGCGACAGCCTCGGGCTCGGCAAGGACGAGCCTTTGCCCGCGGCCGAGATCGACGCCGTCAAGATGGGCACCACCGTCGCCACCAACGCGCTCCTCGAGCGCAAGGGCACGCCCACCGTGCTGGCCATCACGAAGGGCCTGGGCGACGCGCTGCGCATCGGCTACCAGCACCGCCCCGACATCTTCGCGCGCCACATCGTGCTGCCCGAGCAGCTCTACGGCCACGTCGTCGAGATCGAGGAGCGCGTGCGCGCCGACGGCACGGTCGAGACGCCGCTCGACCGCGACCAGGCCCGCGCCGGCCTCGAGGCGGCCTTCGCGGCCGGCTTCCGCGCCGTCGCGATCGTCCTGATGCACGGCTACCGCCACACCGCGCACGAGGCGGCCCTGGCCGAGATCGCCCGCCAGATCGGCTTCTCACAAGTCTCGGTGAGCCACGAGGTCTCGCCCTTGATGAAGATCGTCGGCCGCGGCGACACCACCGTGGTCGACGCCTACCTCTCGCCGATCCTGCGAAGCTATGTCGACCGGGTGGCGGCCGAGACCAAAGAGGCCCGGCTGATGTTCATGCAGTCGAGCGGCGGCCTCGTCGACGCGCATCTCTTCCAGGGCAAGGATGCCATCCTCTCCGGTCCCGCGGGTGGCATCGTGGGTGCTGTCGAGACCGCGGCCATCGCCGGTTTCGAGCGCATCGTCGGCTTCGACATGGGCGGCACCTCGACCGACGTCACGCACTATGCGGGCGGCTTCGAGCGCGCCTTCGAGACCGAGGTGGCGGGCGTGCGCATGCGCGCCCCCATGATGAAGATCCACACCGTGGCGGCCGGCGGCGGCTCGATCATCGCCTTCGACGGCCAGAAGGTGCGCGTCGGCCCCGAGAGCGCCGGCGCCAACCCCGGCCCCGCCTGCTACCGGCGCGGCGGCCCGCTCGCCGTCACCGACGCCAACCTCATGGTCGGCAAGCTCGTGCCCGAGCTTTTTCCCCATGTCTTCGGCCCCAACGCGGACGAGCCCCTCGACGCCGACGTGGTGCACGAAAAGTTCAACAAGCTCGCGGAGGAGATCGAGCAGGCGACGGGAACGCAGCGCTCGGCCGAGGAGCTGGCCCAGGGCTGCCTTGCCATCGCCAACGACAACATGGCGAACGCGATCAAGGAGATCTCGATCGCCCGCGGCATCGACGTCAGCCGCTACACCCTCGTCTGCTTCGGCGGCGCCGGCGGCCAGCATGCCTGCCAGGTGGCCGACCTTCTGGCCATCGGCCGGGTGATGATCCACCCCTACGCCTCGGTGCTCTCGGCCTACGGCATGGGCTTGGCCGATATCCGCACGCTCCGCCAACGCGCCATCGACAAGGCGCTGGGCGAGGGCGCCATGCCCGAGCTCGAGGCGGCAGTGGCGGAGCTCACCCGCGAGGCCACGGCGGAGCTCGAGGCCCAGCAGGTGCCGTCCGATCGCATCGACAGCGAGGTCCGCGTCCACATCCGCTACGCCGGCACCGACAGCGCGCTCGAGGTGCCGATGGGCGACGCCTCGGCCATGCGCCTGGCCTTCGAGGCCGAGCACAAGAGCCGCTACGGCTTCGTCGTCGAGGGCCGCGGCCTCGTCGTCGAGGCGGTGACGGTCGAGGGCATCGGCCGCATGGAGGCGATCGACGAGCCCGAACTTTCTATCACGCCTCGCTCGGCCGACGACGCGCTGGAGCCCATCGGCCGGACGCGCCTCTTCACGACGCGCGCCCCTCATCAGCCGGCCGAGGCCTTCGAGGCGCCGGTCTATCGTCGCGAGGCGATGCGCCCGGGCGACCGGATCGCCGGCCCGGCTCTCGTCTGCGGCGCCACGACGACGGTCGTGGTCGAGCCCGGCTGGGGGCTCGAGGTGACGGCGCGCGACCATCTCGTGCTCGAGCGGATCGAGGCTCTCCCCAAGCGGGTCGCGATCGGCACCGAGAGCGATCCCATCATGCTCGAGATCTTCAACAACCTCTTCATGACCATCGCCGAGCAGATGGGCGTGACCCTGCAGAACACGGCCTACTCGGTCAACGTCAAGGAGCGGCTCGACTTTTCCTGCGCCGTCTTCGATCCCGAGGGCGGGCTCATCGCCAACGCGCCGCACATGCCGGTCCATCTGGGCTCGATGGGCGAGTCGGTCCGCACCATCGTCCGGCTGCGCCGCGGCACGATGCGCCCGGGCGACGCCTTCGCCCTCAACAACCCCTACAATGGCGGCACCCACCTGCCCGACGTCACGGTCGTGATGCCGATCTTCCACGAGGGCGAGCTTTTGTTCTTCTCGGCCTCGCGGGCGCACCACGCCGACATCGGCGGCATCACGCCGGGCTCGATGCCGCCCGACAGCACGCATATCGACGAGGAGGGTGTGCTCTTCGACAACATGCACCTCGTGGCCGACGGCCAGCTCCGCGAGAAGGAGCTTTTGGACCTCCTGACCTCCGGCAAATGGCCGGCGCGCAACCCGCAGCAGAACGTGGCCGACATCCAGGCCCAGATCGCCTCCTGCCAGCGCGGCGCCAACGAGCTGCACCGCATGGTCCAGCAGTTCGGCCAGGCGACCGTCCGCGCCTACATGCAGCACGTCCAGGACAATGCCGAGGAGAGCGTGCGCCGCGTCCTCGACCGCCTCGACGAAGGCTCTTTTGTCTACGCCCACGACATCGGGCCGGTGATCTCGGTCAAGGTCTCGATCGATAAGAAAGAAAGACGAGCAAAAATCGACTTCACGGGGACGAGCCCGCAGCAGCCGTGGAACTTCAACGCCCCCGCGGCCGTGACCAGGGCTGCCGTGCTCTACGTCTTCCGCACGCTCGTGGATTCCGACATCCCGATGAACGAGGGCTGCATGAAGCCTTTGGACCTCGTGATCCCGGAAGGCTCGATCCTCCACTGCAAATATCCGGCCGCCGTCTGCGCCGGCAATGTCGAGGCCTCGCAATGGGCCACCGACACGCTCTTCGGCGCGCTCGAGGTGATGGCCGCTGCCCAGGGCACGATGAACAATTTCACCTTTGGAAATCAAAAATACCAATATTACGAGACGATCTGTGGCGGCTCGGGTGCCGGGCCGGACTATGACGGCACCTCGGCCGTGCACACGCACATGACGAACTCCCGCCTCACCGACCCCGAGGTGCTGGAGTGGCGCTATCCCGTCCTTCTCGAGAGCCACCGCATCAACCGCGGCTCGGGCGGCAAGGGCCGGCACAAGGGCGGCGACGGCACGATCCGCCGCATCCGCTTCCTCGAGCCCATGGAAGCGGCCATCCTCTCGAACCACCGCAAGGTCCCGCCCTTCGGCCTCAAGGGCGGCCTGCCCGGCCAATGCGGCGACCAGTGGGTCGAGCGCGCCGACGGCCGCGTGGACAAGCTCGAAGGCCGCGACAAAACCGACCTCACCGCCGGCGACGTCTTTGTCATCCAGACGCCGACCGGCGGGGGGTATGGGGAACCGGGCTCCTGAGATGTGCTAGGCTCGCCCGCTCGAGGGACGCAGGAATGGGCGAGCCGATAGCTTTGACCTTCCGTGATGCGGACCGCTTCCTGAGCTGGGAGGCGCGCCAGCCTGAGCGCCATGAGCTCGTGGGAGGCGTCGTTCACAAGGTGGAGGGCGGCACGGCCGACGCGGATCTCATTGGCGTGAATGTCGGCGCTCTCCTGGGGAGGCGCCTGAAAGGTCGCGGCTTTCTCGTCCACGGTTGTCAGCTCAAGGTGCGCTCTGCGAACGACGCCGTCATGTACCCGGACGTCTTCGTCCGCTGCGGGCCCCACCGAGGCGAGGTCACGATCGTCGATGATCCCGTCCTCGTCGTGGAGGTGCTCTCGCCATCGACCGAGCAGCACGACCTCACCCGCAAGCGCTGGGCCTATCAGGCGATCCCTTCGCTGCGCACCGTCCTCTTCATCGACCCTGACCGCCCGGTGATCGAGATCCTCGCGCGCGAGGACAGCAATGTTTGGCGCTCGCGCATGGTCGAGGGCCTCGAGGCCTCGCTCGGCGTCGCAGCGCTCGGAATCGAGCTGCCACTGGCCGAGATCTATGCAAGGCACCGAGCTCGAGCCGGCGCTCCCCGGCCCGCAGACGACCTGAGCACCTCGACCACCCTCACCCGCTCCCCTCGCAGCGCCTGACCCGCTATGACGGCGCCAGCCGCCCACGACGAACAAAACCGCTGACGCCAGCATATCGAGCCGCGTCGCGGCCACCCATCAGGAGAGATTGTATCATGGACATTCGGCTGGACGGACGCACGGCGCTGGTCACCGGCGCCAGCAAGGGCCTGGGCCTCGCCATGGCGACCGAGTTCGCGGCGAGCGGTGCCGACGTCGTCATCGTCGCCCGCGGTCCGGAGGCTCTGGAGAAGGCCAAGGCCGGGATCGCCGAGGTGGCGGCGGGCCGCGTTCATACGGTCGCAGCCGACGTCGCCACGGCCGAGGGCGTGGAGAAGGCCCATGCGTCGGCCATGGCCGCTTTCGGCAGGATCGACATCCTGGTCAACAATGCCGGCGTGTCGCAGACGGGCCGGTTCGAGGACATCAGCGACGCCGTCTGGCAGGCCGACCTCGACCTCAAGCTCTTCGCCGCCATCCGCATGACCCGGCTGGTCTTTCCGCAGATGAAGGAGCGGCGCTGGGGGCGCGTGATCAACGTCCTGAACATCGGCGCCAAGGCGCCGCGCGCCGGCGGCGCGCCCACCGTCGTCTCCCGTGCCGCGGGGCTGGCGTTGACAAAAGTGCTGGCGGGCGAAGGCGCCCCGCACAATGTCCTCGTGAACGCGCTCCTGGTCGGGCTGATCGAGAGCGACCAATGGGTGCGGCGCCACCGCGATCAGGGCGGCGATGCCTCGTATGCGGAGTTCCTCGGCAAGCTCGGGGCGGGCGTCCCCCTGGGCCGGATCGGCACCGCCCAGGAGTTCGCCAACATCGCCTGCTTCCTCGCCTCCGATGCCGCCGGCTACATCACCGGCACGGCCATCAACGTCGACGGCGGCAGCTCGCCCGTGGTGTAGGCGCCGCCCGGACGCCTGATCGCGTCAGGCGTCCGCCGTCGCCAGCCCCTCGAGCTGCACCCGAGCCAGCGCTTCCGGCGGAGCGTCGTTCTCGACCATCAGCTCCGCCATCAGGCCCATGAGGCGCCGCTCCACGGCCGCGTCCTCGAGCGGATGCTCCTGGCCGGGATCGGTCTCGAGATCGTAGAGCCGCGTCGTGTCCTCGAGCAGGGTGCCCGGCGGATAGCCCCGGAACCACGGGCCCTCGGGCTCCATCGGCACCTTGAGGACGGGCGCTCCCTTGGTGAACGGCAAGGGCTCGCTCAGCCGCGCGCCCGCCAGCTCCTCCGGCACGAAGAGGCTGTTCAGGTGCATGGGCATCAGCGTGTACTGGTAGATCTCCTGCGTCTTCAGGTCGGGCGGGTAGCGGTGATAGGTGTAGCGGCCGTCGGTGACGTTCACGGCCCCGCCGAAATAGCCGAACAGGGCGCCCTTGCGGACCTCCTGGTCCTTCTCGAGCGGACCCAGCAGCGAATGGCCCTGCATCTCCGCGGGCGCCGCCACGCCGAAGAGGTCGAGGAAGGTTGGCGCCAGGTCGATCGTCTGGGTCAGCGCGTGGCGCCGCGTCCCGTCCGCCCCGGCCATGGCCGGGTGGTGGACGAAGAGGGGGATGTGGGCCAGCTCCTCGTAGAGCGTCATCCGGTTCTTGGCCCAGAAATCGTGCTCGCCGAGCAGGAAGCCGTGGTCCGTCGTCAGGACCAGCGCCGTGTCCTTCCACAGGTCATGGGCATCGAAATAGTCGAGAAGCTGGCCAAGAAGAAAATCGCACAGGCTGACGATGGCGTAGTAGTTGGCCCTGAGCTCCTCGCACTCGGCCGGCAGCTCGTCGACACGGCCGTAGCGCGGCCAGTCGCGGACGGGCCCGTTCCAGCCGGTCTTGAAGGCGTCGCGAAAGCGCTCCGGCGCGAAGAACGGCTCGTGCGGATCGAACGTCTCGATCTGCAGAAGCCAGTTGTCGGCGTCGCGGTTCCGGTCGAGGAACTCGAGCCCGTGCGCGAAGCACTGTACCGACGGGAAGTCCTTCTCCTCCTTGATGAACTCGCGATTGACGATGTGATTGCGGTAGTTGCCGCGGGCCACGGTATGGAACTGGTGCTCGTGATACTTCTCGCGCAGGCGCTCCCAGTGCGGCTGCACCATCGCCTTCCACGGGTCCTTTTCCTGGCCGCGCACGAACTCGAAGGTGTCGTACCGATTGTGGTAGGTGGCGCCGCCGTCCTGCCAGTAATGGCAATGGTCGGTGATCAGATGGCTGTAGACGCCGGCCCGGTAGAGCAGCTCGGGAAAGGCGTTGTCGAAGGGCTCGAGCGGTCCCCAGCTCCTGTGCAGGAAGGAGAGCCTGCCGCTCTGCATGTCGCGGCGCGCCGGCATGCAGGGCAGCGAGCCCACATAGTGGCGGTCGAAGGCGGCCGAGTGCCTCGCCAGCCGGTCGAAGTTCGGCGTCGGGATGCGCGTGCCGCCATAGGGGCCGATCATGTGGCGGTTCAGGGAGTTGAAGAGGAGGAAGACGCATCTCATGGCTTTTTCAGCTCTACATAAGGGGATCCGGGCGACGGCGGAGGCGGGGTGCTACGGCGCCCCGCGTCAGAGCGCGTCGAGCTTGCCGGTCTTGAAGCCGTTCTGCTGCATCAGGGTCTCCACCTGGTCGGCGATGGCGTTCATCGTCTTCTTCGCGGCATCGAAATAGATCGAGTCGTCGAATGTATAGATGCCCGGATCGAGCTTGAAGTCGGGGTCGATCTCGTGGATCGGCGTCAGAAATCCGCCAAAATACATCTCCGCGATCGTCCTCGCGTTCATCGGCAGAAGATCACAGAGCCCCTGCGAAGCGCGGACCGAGCCGCGCTGCTTCTCCGCCGTGGCGGCAAAAGGATAGACCTCGAGCGGGATCCTGTTCCCGGTCTCCTTCTGATAGGCGTCGACCGTGCGGCGAAAGCCCTCGAACCAGGGCGACTGGTTGATCGCGATGGTGATCGGCGCCTCGCCGCCGGCCGCACGGGCGCTGCCGCCGGCGATCAGCCCCGTCGCCGCGGCGGCGGCACCCACGAAGCCTCGCCTCGACAGCGACGGGCCCCGGGCTGTTCCGCGGGCGTGGCGCTGATGCCGGCTCATGGGTTGCCTCCTCCGATACGTTGTCTGTTGGCCGAATGCTGTCACGTCATCGGCGGAAGGGCAAATAGCCGGTCACTCTGTCGGGATAGCCTGGGCGCATGGCAGCCGTCCGGCGGCCGCCATGCGCCCAGAGCATGCGCCACGGGCGAGGCGGCGCCCGGCCGCCTCAGGTGAGCGGCGGCAGCTTGCCCGTCTTGTAGCCGTACTTGTTCATGATGGCGTAGACCTGATCCGAGATGCCGTTCAGCGCCGGGACCACCGCCATGTCGCCCGACAGCGCCTGGTTGAGGTTGATCTCAATGGGCGGGATCACCTCGTTGCCCTGCGGGAACGGGTAGAGGTTCAGGGCATATTCGAGGCCCTTCGCGAGCGGCTCCATCCACCCGTAGCCGGGCTTCTGGGCGAGCGGGCCCTCGAGCGCGGCCTTGCTGACCGGCACGCCGCCCAGCTCGGCGCAGGCATTCTGCGCCGCCGGCGTCTGCCACCATTTGAGGAAGGCCACGGCCGCCCGCTGGCGCTCCTTCGGCACGTTGTGCGGCACGCCGCCCAGGAAATGGCCGAGCGGGATGCCCGGCTCGACGCCCGGCTGCGCCGGCGGCACGGCGAGGCCCACCTTGTCGACGACGATCGACTTGTTGGGGTCGTTCATCTGCGACCAGGCGGCGACCACGACCATGATGTGGGCGGCCTTGCCGGTCAGCATGCTCTGGATCACCTCGGCCTGCCCCAGGGCGGCGCTCTTCGGATGGCCCGCCTCGCGCGCCAGCGTGACATAGTACTCGAGTGCCGCCTTGCCCTTCTCATCGTTGATCATGACCGTGAAGTCGCCGTTCTTCGGATCCTTGAACAGCGCACCGCCGAAGCCGTAGAGATAGGGCCAGAAGTCGAAGGCGATCGAGTTGCCGCGGGCACCGCGCTGGACGATGCCGTAGCGCTTGGGCGGATCGTTCAGCGCCTTGGCGTTGGCCATCAGCTCGTCGAGCGTCTTGGGCACGCTCAGGCTTTTTTCCTTGTAGAGATCGGTACGGTAGTAGAGGAGCGGGATATTGGGGTTGATCGGCACCGACATCAGCTTGCCGGTCTTGGCGTTCATCGTCTTCGTCGCGGGATCGAAATAGATCGAGTCGCCGAAGCTGTAGATGCCGGGATCGAGCTTGAAGTCCGGGTCGATGTCGTGGATCGGCGTGAGAAAGCCGCCGAAATACATCTCGGCGAACCAGCTGGCATTCATCGGCAGCAGGTCGTAGTGGCCCTCGCTGGAGCGCACCGAGCTGCGCTGCTTCTCCATGCTGCCGGCGAAGGGCTGGACGTCGAGCTCGATATGGTTCCCCGTCTCCTTCTCGTAGCGGTCCACCGTCTTGACGAAGCCGTCGAGCCAGGGCGACTGGTTGATCACCATCGTGATCGGAACCTCGCTGCCGGCGGCGCGCGCCCGGCGTGTGGCCAGGAGCCCGGTCGCGGCCGCGGCGCCGACGAAGCCCCGCCTCGAAAGCGACGGGCCCTTGGCCGGCGGGTTGGCGTGGTGCTGCCTCATGGATTGCCTCCTCTGATCGCGCTTGTTGGCCCGATGCTCTCACGCCGCGGCCGGAAGGGCAAATAGCCTCGCGTGCTTGTGTGATAACCGCGGCGCATGACAAGGATGCGGCACGGCAGCGGCCCTCGTCGCCGAACCGCCGCTATGCCTGCCAGAACCACTTGGCACACTCGCGCCGGCGCTCTTTCTCCGAGCGGCCGATGTCGACGAGAAGGTGGTCGTCCAGCAGGCGAAGCGCGCGCCTCGTGCGGGCCCGCCGCCACCAGAGCCGCAGCAGGGCGGTGAGGCCGTGCGCGGCGATAGCGCCTCGCTCGACGGAAGCGAGGGATGCGTGTCGGGTGCTCATCATGGCGCCACCCTGCCCCGCCGCCGGACCGGACGTTACGGCGATGGCCGAAGCATCGAGCCTTGCGCCGATGTAGGATGGCCCGCCTGTGAAGGAGGTCGATCCGATGGCCAGCACCGCCCTCTTCGCCGAGGTCGCGGCACTCTCCGGCGATCCCGCGCGCGCCGCCATGCTGCATGCGCTGATGGACGGCCGTGCGCTGACCGCGACCGAGCTCGCCCGCACGGCCGGCGTCACGCCACAGACCGCGAGCGGCCATCTGGGCCGGCTGGCGGAGGCGGGCCTGCTGCAGGTCGCAAGGCAGGGCCGCCACCGCTACTACCGGCTGGCCTCACCCTCCGTGGCGCGCATGATGGAGAGCATCATGCAGGTCGCAGCCGAGCTGGCCCCGCCCCGGGCAAGGCTCACCGTCGGGCCCAAGGACGCGGCACTGAAAAAAGCCCGCACCTGTTACGATCATCTTGCGGGCCGGCTCGGCGTGGGCCTTGCCGACGGCCTGCTCGAGCGCGGGCATATCGAGCTCACCGGCGACGCGGGCATCCTCACCGGGTCGGGCATGACGTTCCTGGCCGAGCTCGGAATCGACACCGGCCCTCTCGTGACGGGACGCAAGGGCCGGTCAGGGCGCGTCCTGTGCCGCCCCTGTCTCGACTGGAGCGAGCGCCGGCCGCATCTCGCCGGCGCCGTCGGTGCTGCGCTCTGCGCGCTCTCGATGAAGCGCGGCTGGACGCGCCGGCTCGATGGCACGCGCGCGGTGCAGATCACGCCCGAGGGCGAGCGCATCTTCCGCGAGCGGCTGGGGCTGCGGATGGCGTAGAGCCCCGCCGCCTCAGCCCGCCCGGGCTCCTACCGGGAACCTCCTCGGCCGGCATCCTTTTAGCACCGTCCCTGCCAGCCGCTGGATACTCCATGAAGCTGATCCCGGGCATCGACGCTGCAAGTGATGGCGCCGCCTGCCAGGGGTCGGGAGCGGCAGCGACACCGTTACGCGCGGTGGTGGCGGTCCCGGTGCGGGACGAGGGGCTGCGCGTCGGGGCCTGTGTCGGGGCCCTTGCGGAACAGCGGGACGAGTGGGGCCGCCGGCTCGATCCGCGCAGCTTCGAGGCCGTCCTTCTTTTCAACAACTGTTCCGACGACAGCCTCGCCGTGGCCTGCCGGGCTGCGGCGGGGACGGGGCTCAGGCTGCGCTGCCTCGAGGCGACGCTGCCTGCGCAGGTGGCGCATGTCGGCTGGGCCCGGCGACTGGCGATGGAGGCGGCAGCGCTGCGGCTGCGCCGCGCCGGCGCGCCGGATGGCGTCGTCCTGACGACGGATGCGGATTCCGAGGTTGCGCCGGACTGGGTCTTCCGGAACCTCCGGGCCATCGATGCAGGGGCCGACCTCGTGGCCGGCGCTCTCCTGCCCGAGCCCTCGGAGTTCGCGCGGCTCGCGGAGGGCGTGCGGCATCGGCACGGCCGGCTCACCCACTATCGCCGGCTGCTCGACCGGCTGGCGCACCTGATCGACCCCGACCCGGCCGACCCCTGGCCCAGGCACAGCGACGAGCCGGGGGCGAGCCTGGCGATCCGCCTGCCGATCTACGAGCGCATCGGCGGCCTGCCGCCCGAGCCCTGGAATGAGGATCTTTCTCTCGTGCAGGCGGTGCGGCGCATCGACGGGCGCATCCGGCATGCGCCCGACGTCGTTGTAAAGACGTCCTGCCGGCTCGAAGGGCGGGCGGCCAGGGGCATGGCCGCCACCTTGAGCCGCTGGCAGGAGGATGCGCCGCCGGACGTGGAGGACGGCATTCCGGCGGTGCCCGCGGTCGTCCGGGGACTGCGCCTGCGGGCGCTGGTGCGGCGGTCTCATGCGGCCCGGGCGGGGGTGCGGGTCGGGCCGACCGACAGGCTGGGCCGGGCGCTCGGCCTCGCCCCCGACGAGGTGCGCCACCTGCTGCGCGGCCCCTGCCTCGGGCTGGCCCTGGAGCGGGTCCTCGGCAGGCCCGGCGGCCGCGAGCCCGGCACCGTGCCCCTGGGCCGGCTCGAGGCCGAGATCAGGGCGGCAGAATGCTGGCTCGGTCTCGATCGGGGGGCGGGCCGCGGCGACGCAGCAGCTCGAGCCGATAGTGCTCCTGCCGCTCTTGCCGGAGAGGCCGCATGAAGCCCCGCGCGGCATCGACGAAGATCTCGACCGCCCGGTCGGCAGAGAGCGGATAGTCGGTGGGGCCCGTCCAATGGACGAGCACGACGTCGCCACCCTCGAGAAGCGCCAGCTCGAGGAAGGCCACGGTGCGGCGTATGTCGGGCGGGCTCAGATAGTAGAGGACCTCGGAAAGGACCACGAGGTCGAACGACCCCGCCGGCAGCTCGTCCGGGACCCGCATCTGCGCCAGCGTGAGCGCGGGAGCGCCGGCGCAGCGGTGCCGCGCCTGGGCCAGGGCCCTCTCCGCCACGTCGACCGCCAAAAGCTCGTCGCAGCGTTGGGCGAGCTGGGCCGTGAGCACGCCGATGGAGCAGCCGACCTCGAAGCCCCGGCGATAGCGGGGGCGCGGCAAGGCGGCCAATGTCCTGTCGTATTTCTCCCGCTCGTAGGGGCTCGAGGCGAAGCGCCAGGGGTCGGGATCGCGGGCGTAGAGGCCGTCGAAATAGGCCGGCGGCAGCGAGGCCTTCTCGGCGCTCATGCGGGCATGTCGAGATAGATCTCGAACGGGCGCTCGAAGCGCGCCAGCGTCTGCGGATCGAGGCGAAAGCCCTCCGGGTCGTCGTCGATGAGGCCCGAGACCTGCGAGCGGTGGGCCTGGATGGCCGCCTTCTTGCGCTCGAGGAAAGGCCCGATATCGAGCCGGAAGCCTTGCGGCGGGCCCAGAGCTATCGGCGTCGCGGGCGGCAGGCCCCAGCCCCAGATGGGATATTCGAGCAGCCGCACGCCCTGCCCCAGCTCACGCTGGGCGGCCCGGGCCATCCCGTAGGTAGCCTGGTGGTCGGTGTGGGGATCGAGGCGCCAGCTTGCGAGAATGGTGCTGACGGCGTGCCGGCGGGCAAGCCCGACGATCGTATCGACCGCCCCGGCGAAGCCCGGCTCGCCCGGATGAGGCACGGCGCGATCGGGAAGGCCCAGAAGCGTCAGCGCCCCCGCGTCGAGCCCGAGGCAGGCAAGGGCTTGGCCGGCCTCGACGGCGCGGAGCTCGGCCAGCCGCTGCGGCGGGAAACGCTTCGAGCCGGGGTGCGAGCCGCTGCCGTCGCTAACGACGATGACCAGGCCCCTCGTCGCCTGGGCGGCCAGGAGGCCGCCACAGCCCAGGCTCTCGTCGTCAGGGTGGGGCGCCAGAACCAGGACCATGCCGAGGTCGATCTCCGCGATGCCGCGAAGCGGCAGGGCGTCAGCCTGCTCGAAGAACACCGCGGCGCCGACCTCGCCAGAGCCGGCGCTCACCGCCAGAGCTCCCCCACGACGCCCTCGTTCTGGAAGACATGGGCGGCCGCCGCCTCGAGCGCCTGGTCGGGCGCAGGCTGGCGGAGATAAAAGGCAAGGTCGCGCGCGAGGCGCTCGACCGGGTGCGGCTCGAGGAAGCCGGCGGCACCGACACCCCGATGGGCGAGCTCGAGGACGTCGAGAGCCGCGCGCTCGACCGCGAGGCGCGCGAGATTGACGTAGGCGACGATGCTTTCGGCGTCGGCCGTGCCGTCCTCGGCGATGCGGGCGGCCTCGCGCACCCAGAGCCGGGCCGTCTCGGCGGCGCCCGCCATCCGGCCCATGCGATGGCGCTGATGCGGGTCCTTGTCGCGGCCGGCCTTGAGGAGATGGGCACGCGCGGCCTCGGCCAGCGCCTCGAGCCCGCCGAGCTGCACCGCGGCAAAGCGCCAGGCTCCGGCCGAGAAATCGGGCTGGGCATGGTAGGCGCCGGGCGGGCCGATGAGGTCCGCCTCCGTGACCGGGGTGCCGCCCAGATCGATCCTGCCGCTCATCGAGGCCCGCATGCCCTGGGCCCGCCAGGCCTCGAGGTCGACCCGGACCTGGGCCTCGTCGAGGTTGAGGAGAACGAGGCGCAGCCGGCCGTCGGGGTCGGTGGCCGTGACGAGCGGGCACGCCACATGGTCGACGCCGGACGCGAAGGTCTTGGCACCCTGCAGCCTCAGGCCGTCTGCCGTCCCCTCCAGCGTCAGGCCGGGCGGCCGCTCGGTGTTCCAGATCCCCGATAGCTTCCCGGCATTGAGCTGATCGGCGAAGCGCTCGCGTTGCGATCGGCTGCCGTGGCGATCGACGAGGCGAGCGGCGTTGACATGGCCCTCATAGAGGCGGCCGACGGACAGGTTGCCCCGGCCGAGAAGGCGCAGCACCTCGAGAAGTGCCTGGGCACCGTCCCGCTCGGTGCCGAGGCCGAGACCACCCTGGAGGGCCGGCAGGGGCGCCGCGAGCAGGTCGATCTCGGCCAAGGCCGCCATATCGGCTGCCGGGAAAGCGGGCTCCCGATCAAGCGCAGGCGCGCGCTCGACCATCTCGCCGACCAGGAGCTGGACGGCGGCCACCATCTCCCGCCGGCGGCGGTCGACATCGCCGTCACCGCGGCGCAATCGGCCGACCGCGTTGGCCACCGTTCGTGACGCCATCATCTTCCCCTGGGCTTGGGGCAGCCCCGGCACTCGAACGCCCGCGCGCAGGCTGCGTTCCGTGCGAAGGCCAGATGCACGGCTCGGGCTCTTGGACGCGCCTCCGCCGACCCGTCCCGAGGAAGCCTCGGTGTCCGAGGCCGCTGGCTGCCTTACGCTACTCGGGCGGCGCGAGATCGAGCCGGCGATAGGCCTCGGGTGGCGCCTCGTGACGTGCCATCTCCAGGCGCATCAGCGCAGCCATGCGCTCGGTGATGGCCGGGTCCTCGATCGGTGTCGTCTGGCCGGGATCGCTGTCGAGGTCATAGAGCGCCGTCACCGGGTCGAGCAGCGGGTAGCGGCGCACCATGTTGGCGCGGGCCCCGGCCACCACCGGCACACGCAGCACCGGCACGCCCTTGGTGAAGCCCATGGGCGGCGCCAGCGTGGCGCCCGCCAGCTCGCTGGGCTCGAAATAGCTGCGCATGTGCATCGGCATCAGCGTGTAGTGGAACAGCGGCTCGCCATTGTCGGGCGAAGGATAGCGAAAATAGCTGTAGCGGCCGTCCGTCACGTTCACCGATCCGCCGAACTGGCCGTAGATGCAGGCGTCGCGCACCCGCCCGTCCTCATGCAGCACCGGCACCAGCGAGGCGCCGCGCACCTCGGACGGGACGGCAACGCCGAAGGCATCGAGCACCGTCGGCATCAGGTCGGTCGTCTGCGTCAGCGCGTAGCGCCGCTGGCCCGCCGCTCCGGCAGCGTCCGGGTGGTGGATGAAAAGCGGGATGTGCGCCACCTCGTTGAAGAAGGGCGGGCGGTTCTTGCCCCAGTACTCGTGCTCGCCCAGCAGCAGACCGTGGTCGGTCGAGACGATGAGCGCCGTGTCGCGCCACAGATCATTGGCGTCGAAATAATCGAGCAGACGACCGAGGTAATGGTCGCACATGCGCACCAGCGCAAGATAGTTGGCGCGCAGCTCCGCTGCCTCGAGGCCGTCGAGCGACGGCCGCCCATAGCGCGGCCAGTCGAGCACCGGGCCCTGATAGCCGGTCTCCAGCCCCTCCCGAAACCGGCCGGCAGCAAAAAAGGGCTCGTGCGGATCGAAGCATTCGAGCTGCAGGAACCAGCTTTTTGATCGTTTGTTGTGCTCGAGGAACTCGACCGCGTGCTCGAAGCAGCGCGCGATCGGGAACTTCTCCTCGGTGTCGATGAAGTCGCGATTGACGACGTAGGCGACGTTCGAATCCGGGTCGGTGCGGCCGTCGAAGTCGAAGCTGTGGTACTCGCGGCCGTAGCGCTCGAGGTCGGGCTCGGCGATGCCCTTCCATTTGTCCTTCTCCTGGCCTCGCACGAATTCCCAGGAGCTGAAGCGGCCATGAAAGCCCGTGCCGCCATCCTCAAAGTAATGATAATGGTCGGTGATCAGGTGGCTGTAGATCCCGGCCTCGCGCAGGAGCTCGGGCAGATTGTTGTCGAAGGGCTCGAGCGGCCCCCACGCGCGATGCAGGAAGTTGAGACGGCCGGTCTGCATGTCGCGGCGCGCCGGCATGCAGGGCATGCTGCCCACATAGTGGCGCTCGAATGTCGCGCAGCGCTCCGCCAGCCGATCGAAGTTGGGCGTGGCGACCTCGCGGCCGCCATAGGCGCCCAGCACGTGGCGGTTCAACGAATTGAACAGCAGATAGACCATTCTCATCTTCATGTCCGCCACCCTGTTATTTTGTCGTCTTCACGATCTCCCGCACGGGCCCGGGGGCTCAGCCGCCCTGATCGAGGCCGGGCCAGCGGTCCTGCCAGGGCTGGGCCGCCTCCAGCGCCGCGGCGATGCGGATCAGCCGCGGCTCCTCGAGCCAGGGACAGACGATCTGGAAGCCGATCGGCAGGCCCGCCTCGTCGAAGCCGCAGGGCAGGCTCGCCGCCGGCAGGCCCGCGAGGTTCATGGGCCAGGAGAAAGGCGACCAGCCCAGATGGCGATCGACCTCCCGCCCGTCGATCTTGTCCACCCCCAGCGTGCCGGCGGCGAAGGCCGTGACCGGCACGGTCGGTGTCACGAGCGCGTCGACCCGGCCGAACAGGGCCACGAAGCGGCCGCGGAGGATGGCCCGGCGATGGGTGGCCGCCATGTAGTCGACGCCGGAGAAATGGCGCCCCGCCTTGACTACCGCCCGGAACTCGGGCTCGGAGCGCGCGAGGTGGGACTCGCAGCGGGCCTGAACGGCGGTCGCCTGCTCGGTATAGCCGATGGGTCTGAGCGTGCGCTCCAGCACGTCGGCGTCGAGGCCCGGATGGTCCTCGACGATGGTGGCGCCGAGCTGGGCCAGATGCCCCACCATGGCCTCGAACGCCGCACGCACCCGGGGCTCCACGGGAGCGAAGCCCAGATCGGGCGAGACGGCGATGCGCAGGCCCTCGAGCCGGCCGGCCGCGACCTCGAAGCGGCGCGCCGGCTGCGGCAGGCTCACGGCATCCCGCGCGTCGTAGCCCGCCATCACCTCGAGCATCAGCGCCGCGTCGGCGACGGTGCGGGCGATGGGCCCGGTATGGGCGAGCGAGCCCCAGGAGGGCGGGAAGAAACCCGGCGCCCGCGGCACGAGCCCGAAGGTGGGCTTGATGCCGAAGACGCCGCAGAAGGAAGAGGGCACGCGGATCGAGCCCACCGCATCGGTGCCAACGGCGAGCGGCCCGGCACCTGCCGCCACCGCCGCCGCAGCGCCGCCGCTCGATCCGCCGGAGGTGCGATCGAGCCGCCAGGGGTTGCGCACGATCCCGGTCAGCGGCGAGTTGGCCGTGAGCTTGTAGCCCGACTCGCAGGTCGTGGTCTTGCAGGTGAGAACGGCGCCCGCATCCTTGAGCCGGGTGACGATGGCCCCGTCCTGCTCCGGCACGAAGTCCTTCAGCATCGGAGCGCCGGCCATGGCCGGCACGCCCGCCACATAGACGAGGTCCTTGACGGTGACGGGCACGCCCGCGAGAGCACCCCTGGCCTCGCCCTGCCGCCAGGCCTCGGTCGCCCGCGCCGCCTCGGCCCTGGCACTCTCGAACATCGGCGTCACGATGACGTTGCAGGCGGCATGAACCGTCTCGAGGGCGGCGATCACCTCCTCGAGCGCGTCGCTCGGCGTGAACCGTCCTTCCTTGAAGCCCTCGAGAAGCGCTTTGGCACTGGCGCGGGCAAGCTGGCCCTTCTCGGCCCTCTTCTCGGTCGCGCTCATGGAGCGGCATCCCTTGCAGCGGCGATCGTGCGCCAGACCCGATCCGGCGTCGCCGGCATCTCGACATGCCTCACGCCCAGATCGGCCAGGGCATCGACCACGGCATTGATGACGGTGGCGGGCGAGCCGATCGTCCCCACCTCGCCGCAGCCCTTCACGCCCAACGGGTTGTGCGTGCATTGCGTCACGTGCGTGGCGATCGTCATGTTGGGCAAAAGGTTCGCCCGCGGCATGCAGTAGTCCATGAAGGACCCCGACAGGAGCTGGCCCGTGTCGGGGTCGTAGACGCAGGTCTCGAAGAGCGCCTGCCCCACGCCCTGCGCGATGCCACCATGAAGCTGGCCCTCGACGATCATGGGATTGATGACGGTCCCCACATCGTCGACCGCCACATAGCTCAAGAGCTCGACCGTGCCCGTCTCGGGGTCGATCTCGACCTCGGCCACGTGGGCGCCGGTCGGGTAGGTGAAGTTCACGGGATCATAGAAGGCCTGCTCCTCGAGCCCCGGCTCCAGGACCTCGAGCGGGTAGTCGATCGGCATGTGCGCCGAGAGCGCCACCTCGCCGAAGCTCTTCTCGCGGTCGGTGCCACGCACCTTGAAGCGGCCGTCCTCGAAGGTGATGTCGCCTTCCGAGGCCTCGAGCTGGTGGGCCGCGATCTTCTTGCCCTTGGTGATGACCTTCTCGGTGGCCTTGGCAAGGGCACTGCCGCCGACGGCCAAGGAGCGCGAGCCGTAGGTGCCGAGCCCGAACTGCACCTTGTCGGTGTCGCCGAAGACGATCTGCACCTTGTCCGCGGGCATGCCCAGGCGCTCGGAGACGATCTGGGCGAAGGTGGTCTCGTGGCCCTGGCCGTGATTGTGGCTGCCGATCAGCACGGTGACGTCGGCCGTCGGGTGAACCCGCACGGTGGCACTCTCGAAAATGCCGCCGCGGGCGCCCATCCGCATCGCGATGCGCGACGGCGCCAGCCCACAGGCCTCGATGTAGGTGGCGAGCCCGATGCCGCGCATCTTGCCGTTCTTTTGCGACTCGGCCTTGCGGGCGGCAAAGCCCTGCCAGTCGGCCAGCTCCAGCGCCTGGTCGAGGCAGCCCTCGGGATCACCGCTGTCATACTCGCAGATCACCGGCGTCTGGTAGGGATAGCCGTCCTTGGGGATCATGTTGCGGCGGCGGATCTCGACCCGGTCCATGCCCAGATCCCGCGCCGCCACGTCGACCAGCCGCTCGAGCACGAAGGTGGCCTCGGGGCGCCCGGCGCCGCGATAGGCGTCGGTGGGCTGGGTGTTGGTGAAGACCGTCTTCACCTCGCAATGGATGGCTGGGGTCGTGTAGACGCCGGCCAGCAGCGGCCCGTAGAGGTTGGTCGGGATGTTGGGGCCGAAGGTCGAGACGTAGGCGCCGAGATTGGCCAGCGTCCTCACCCTCAGACCCAGGAAGCGTCCCTCGGCATCGAGCGCCATCTCGGCCTCGGTCACATGGTCCCGGCCGTGCGCGTCACTGATGAAGCCCTCGGCCCGCTCGGCCACCCACTTGATCGGGCGGCCGACCTTCCGGGAGGCCCAGGTCAGCACGATCTCCTCGGCATAGTGGACCTGCTTGACGCCGAAGCCGCCACCCACGTCGGGCGAGACCACCCGGAAGCGGTGCTGGGGAATGTTGAGGACGAAGTTGCCGATCAGCAGCTTGACGATGTGGGGAAGCTGGGTGGTCGACCACAGTGTGTAGTGCTCGGTGCCCGGCTCGTACTCGGCCACGGCCGCGCGCGGCTCCATCGGGTTGCCGACGAGGCGGTTGTTGACGAGCGAGATGCGCGAGACGTGGGCCGCCTTGGCGAAGGCGGCATCGGTGGCGGCCTTGTCGCCCAGCTCCCAGTCGCAGCAGAGATTGTTCGGCACGTCGTCGAACAGAAGCGGCGCGCCCGGCTTCAGCGCCTCGACCACGCCGGTGACCGCCGGCAGCGGGTCATACTCGACCGCCACCTGCTCGGCAGCCGTACGCGCCTGGTCCAGCGTCTCGGCAACGACGAAGGCCACGGCGTCGCCCACGCAGCGCACCTTGCCCTGGGCCAGCGCCGGGTGGCGCGGCTCCTTCATGGGCTGGCCGTCCCTGCCGCTGATGCCCCAGGCGCAGGGCACGCCGCCCACGCCGTCGGCCTCGAGGTCCTCGCCCGTCAGCACGGCCAGCGTCCCGGCACTCTTCAGCGCGTTCGCCGTCTGGAGCGAGCGGATACGCGCATGGGCATAGGGCGAGCGCACGAAGACGCCGTGCACCATGCGGGGCCGGGTGATGTCGGTGACGTAGTTGCCGCGTCCGGTGAGGAAGCGGAGATCCTCCCTGCGGCGGACCCGCGCGCCGATCCCCGTCGGATTGTCCATGCCAGGATCCCTCCCCTTGCAATCTGGCGAGCCTAGGAAGCCGCCAGCCACGCCGCAAACACGAAAGTAGGGCGGCTGCCTCAATCGTCCCCATCCCAGATGCATGGCTGCTCCCCCTCACCAGCCGACGACCGGGGAACGCCTGGACGTGGAAAGCACGGGAGGCGGCCGAGATCCCGCCGGCCGCGACGACGATCAGTCGCACGACGACGAGCCCCGGATGGGCGCGCGGACCACAGCCACCGAAGGGGTTCAGGCGGCCATGCGCCAGATGAGCGAGAGGATGTGCTCGCGCATCGCGACGAAGTCAGGCGAGGCCTTGATGGCGCGGATGTCCTGATCCTCGGGCCGGTTTGAGAAGGCGACCTCGACGCGCTCGACGATGCGCCCGGGACGTGGCGACATCACCACCACCTCGGTGCCGAGATAGACCGCCTCCTCGACGCTGTGGGTGATGAAGACGACGGTCATGCGCGTCCGCCGCCAGACGGCGTGCAGCTCCTCCTGCATCTTTTCGCGGGTCAGCGCGTCGAGGGCGCCGAAGGGCTCGTCCATCAAGAGCAGCTCGGGATCATTGGCGAGCGCCCGGACGATCGCCAGACGCTGCTGCATGCCGCCCGAGAGCTCATAAGGATAGCGGTTGCGGAACTCGCTCAGGCCCACGACCTCGAGCAGCCGGTCGACCTTGCGCTCGCGCTCGGCCGAGTCCTGGCCCCGCACCATCGGCCCGAAGCCGGCGTTGCGCGCCACCGTCATCCAGGGAAAGAGCGCCGGCTGCTGGAAGACCACGCCACGCTCCGGTCCGGGCCCGGTGATGGGCCTGCCGCGCAGGGCCGCCTCGCCCGAGGTGGGCCTGACGAAACCGGCGATGGTCTGGAGCAGCGTGGTCTTGCCGCAGCCCGAGGGCCCGACGATGCAGACGAACGACCCTTGCGCGAAGGTGAGGTCCACCTGGTCGAGCGCACGGATGAGCCCGTCGCTCGACGGATAGGCGACGGAAAGCCCTTTGCAGGCGACGAAATCGGGCTCGGTCATGGCGTACCGCCGCTAGCCGCCGGGCGATGCGACGCCCGCCCGGCGCCCTTTCGGGCACCGGGTGGCAGGGCACCGCCCGATCATGGATGCCTCAGGACTTGGCGACCTTGGCCAGAAGGCTCGTGTCGATGCCCTTCTCGAAGGTGGCGAGGTCGGGCGCCTTCCTGATGCTCTTCTGCTCGACCAGGAAGTCCGCCGTGGTCTTGAGGACGTGGGCGAACTTGCCGGGCTTGCCGGGCTTGCCCAGCCACTCCGGGCCCAGCTGGTCCTTCAGCGACACGAAGTCATACTCCTTCATGTCGTGCAGCGCCGTCTCGGTGCTGACGCCGGCCGCCTCGCCGACGATCTTGGCCGCGTCCTCGGGCTTGCTCTTCCACAAGGCCAGCGCCTTGCCGTAGGCGGCAATGAGCCCCATCGCCGCCTCGGGGTAGTCCTTGATGAAGGCGTTGCTGGCAACGATCAGGTCGCCGATGACGTAGCCCGCGGCGTCCAGCTCCTTGTAGGTCGAGTAGATCTCGCCGCCGTCCTCGAGCATCTTGGCCTTGGCCGGGCTCCACACATAGGCGGCCTGGATGTCGCCGCGCTTCCAGGCGGCGACCTCGGCGTCGGGCTTCATGTCGAGCACGTTGACGTCGCTCTGCGTCAGGCCGTGCAGCTTGAGGAAGCCCAAGAGGCGGAAATGCGAGGTCGAGCCGAACGGCGTCGCCACCGACTTGCCCTTGAGATCCTCAGGCTTCTTGATGTTGGCCGACTTCTTGACGACCATGTCCTCGGCCGGGCCGATATTGTCGACCATGGCGATGATCTTGTAGCCGATGCCCTGGCTGAGGCCGGCGGCGCTGGGCGAGGAGCCGAGGCCGAAGGCGACGTCGAGGCTGCCGGCCGCCATCGCGGCGTTGACCTCGGCACCGCTGCCCACCTCGCTCCACTGGATGGGCGCCCCGCTCATCTGCTCGAACCAGCCCTGGGCCTTGCCGATCATGGTGGGCTTGGTCTCGACGAAGAAGGAGGCCCGGATGCTCTCCGGCGCCTTGTCGGCGGCACGCGCCGGGCGCCAGCCGCTCCCGGCCAGCACCGAGCCGCCCAGGGCGGCCATGCCCGCCGTGCCGAGGAGGCCACGACGGCTGAGGCCGCCCGTCTTCTCGCTCCTGTCATCCCGCATCGAGGCTCTCCTTCTTGTCGTGAGGCGCCGGCTTCCTCTGCCGGAGCGGGGCTGGTGAACGCGACCCGAGGGCCATCATACCTTCCCTGCCCAATGGACCACACGTCGCTCGATCGCAAGCAGCAGGCGGTCCAGGAGCAGGCCCATCAGGCCGATGATGATGATGCCGACGAAGACGTAGTCGGAACGGAGAAAGCGGCCGGCATCGAGGATCATCCAGCCGATGCCGGTGCTGCCGGCGATGATCTCGGCGGCGATGAGCGTGGCGTAGACGATGCCGATCGCCAGCCTGGCGCCGGTGAAGATGTCGGGCAGCGCCGAGGGGAAGACGACGTAGCGGAAGATCTGCCAGTCGCTGGCCCCCAGCGTCAGCGCCGCCTGCACCCGCTGCAGGGAGGTGCTGCGCACCCCGTCCCTGGCCGCCACCGCCGCCACCGGCAGGGCGGTGAGGAAGAGAAGAATGATCTTCGAGGTCTCGCCGATGCCGAACCAGACGATCAGCAGCACGAGGTAGGCGAGCTGCGGCAGGGGCCGGAGGAACTCGATGAAGGGGCTGGCCAGCGCCTCGATGCGCCGGTTGCAGCCCATCGCCAGACCCAGCGCCACGCCCACCACGGCACCGGTGGCAAAGCCGCCCAGCACCCGCTCCATGCTGTAGAGGATGTGCTCCCACAGCGGCCGGCTCTTGTAGCCGTTGATGACGAGGTCGAGGAAGCCGTCCCACAGGAGGGCCGGGCTCGGGAGGAAAAGGTCGCTGACCCAGCCGGTGCTGGTGACGACCGCCCAGACGATGACGATCAGCGCGAAGCTGATGAAGCCCATCGCCCGTGGGCCCATGGCGTCGAGGCGGCTTGCGGCCGAGCGGCGGGGCGGCGTCAGCGTCGCCGCCTCGATGTCGTGGGTGCCGTCCTGGCCGGTCTCGAGCGTGCGCGTGCGGGCCATCGCGCTCAGCCCACCCCGCGCCAGTGAACGAGCCGGCGGTCGATCATCAAGACGATGCGGTTCAGCAGCATGCCCAGGATGCCGAGCAGGATGATGCCCAGCATGATGATGTCGTTCCGCAGGAACTGGCTCGCCGAGAAGACCATCCAGCCGAGCCCGTCGGTGGCCGCCATCAGCTCGGCCGCCACCACGGTCGAGAAGGCGGCGGCGAGCGCGATCCTGACGCCGGTGAGGATCATCGGCAGCGCCGAGGGCAGGACGACATAGACAAAGATCTGACGCTCGCTGGCGCCCAGCGTGCGTGCCGCCTGGACGAGCTGGGTGCGCGTCAGCCTGACGCCCGCCATGGCAGCGCTGACCAGGATCGGGAAGGCCGTGAGATAGAGAAGCGCTATCTTCGAGGCATTGCCGGTGCCGAGCCAGAGGATCAGGAGGATCAAGTAAGAGAGCGGCGGCAGCGGCCGCATGAACTGGATGAGGTAGTCCAAGGAGCCGGCCAAGAGCCGGCTGCGCCCCATCGCGAGCCCCAGGGGGATGCCGGTGAGGCAGGCGAGGAGGAAGCCCGCGAGGCAGCGATAGAGGGTCGAGCCGATGTCCTGCCAGAGCGTCGTGCCGCGATAGCCCTTCTGGAGGATCTGCACGAGCGCCTCGACGACCGACAGCGGGCCCGGCAGCAGGTCGGGCGAGACGAGATCGAGGCGGTTGACGAGCACCCAGAGGACGAGAACGCCGACCACCGCCATGGGCCCGAGCCACGGATCGATGCCGCGCCCTCCCGCGGCGTCCGCCCGCGCCTTGGGCGCCAGCATCTGGGCCCAGGCCTGGGCGCGGTCGCGGGTGGGGGCGGCCTTCATCCCGCCGCAGGCTCCATCGCGAGGCGGCAGGCGGGATGCCCATCTCGTGGGCAGATCCGCGTCGTATCGAGGCCGGGCCTCGGGATCGTCGGGCGATGCGGCATCGGCGCTCCCGGCAGAACAGCACGGCGGGGCGCTCGCCGGCGGGCTCCCTCTCTCGCCCACCCTCGCGCCACACCCGTCACCCAGACAACAGCAAGTCGCATGCCATGTCCTGCCCTTTTTGCAGGCAAGCGCCCTCGCCCGCCGGCCCGGCCGGCGCAGGGTTTGCCAAGCGGCGCTGCATCATCCACAACCGGGCGGCCGCGGCCAGCCCGTTCGCGCTTGCGGGCGCGGCGGCCCTCGGTCCCTTGGCCATGATTCCGCTTGCGGTCCGCGACAGAAGAGGGTCGAACGTCATGCCCATCGCCAAGGCAAACGGGATCGCCATCGCGTATGAGTGCCTCGGCGCCGCCGCGGCCGAGCCCGTGCTGCTGATCGCCGGCCTGGGCGTGCAGATGATCCGCTGGACCCTGCCGTTCTGCGAGATCCTGGCGGCGCAGGGCTTCCGCGTGATCCGGCTCGACAATCGCGACGTCGGGCTTTCCACCCATCTCGACGGCGCGCCGATACCCGACGTCGCCCGCGTCGCCGAGGCCGTCATGCGCGGCGAGCAGCCCGACGTCCCCTACACCCTCCAGGACATGGCCGACGACGCGGTCGGGCTTCTCGATGCGCTTGCGATCGAGCGCGCGCATGTCGTCGGACGGTCGATGGGCGGCATGATCGCCATGCTGGCGGCAAGCCGGCACCCGAGCCGGGTCCTCTCGCTCACCGCCATCATGTCGACCACCGGCAACCGCGCCCTGCCGCCGGCCACGCCCGAGGCGCTGGCGGCGCTGATGCGCGCCTCGCCCGAACCCCAAGGACGGACCGAGCGGGCTTCCTCGACCATGCCGTCGGCGTGGCGAAGGCCCTGGCCGGGCGCGGCCACCCGCTCGACGAGGCGGCTGCGCGCGAGCGGGCCCTGGCCGAGCTCGAGCGCGCCTACGATCCCGCCGGCTTCGCCCGCCAGCTCGCGGCCGTGGTGGCCGGCGGTGACCTGCGGCCACGGCTGGCTGCGATCGAGGCCCCGACCCTGGTCGTGCACGGCTCCGACGATCCGCTCATCCCCCTGGCGGCGGGCCGGGACATCGCGGCCACCATACCCGGCGCGGAGCTCCTCGTGCTCGACGGCATGGGCCACGACTTCCCGGCCGCCTTGTACGAGACCGTGGCCGACGCCATCGCCAGGAACGCCCGCCGCGCGGCGCGGCCGGGCTGAGCAGGAGACGGCAGCGCCCAACCGCTCCTTCGAGCTCAGCGCTCGGCGGGCACGATCACGGCGTCGATCCGCCGCCCCCCGATCAGCGCCTTCATGCCATACTCGTCAGATAGGGGCCCCGAGCCCTCGACCAGATCCTTCCCCAAGCCGGAGGAAAGAACCTCACCCGCGCCGTCATGGTAACGGCGAGGCCGCCCAGATCGTCCCCCTGAGGCTCGATCTCGCCCCTTGCGCAGGCTCAAGCCGACCTCGATGTCGAGCCCCCTACCGCGTGGCAGATGGCGGCGCCGGAGGCCGCACAGGGTGCTGGGCTCCTCTTCAATTCCAATCCTCGCCACCTACGTCGATCCGTGCGCACCCCTCGCGACGGGCTGGAGGCATGAAGATCCTTCTGATCGAGGACGATTCTGCGACCGCGGCCTACATCGAAGGCGGCCTGAAGGAGCATGGGCACGTGGTCGATCGCGCCACCGACGGACGCGATGGCCTGTTCCTCGCGACCGCCGATCCCTACGATGTCCTGATCGTCGACCGGATGCTCCCTCAGCTCGATGGCCTCGCCGTGATCGGCACGCTGCGGGCGGTGGGCAAGACGACGCCGGTGCTCATCCTCAGCGCCCTGGACGAGGTCGACGAGCGGATCCGCGGGCTGCGCGCGGGTGGTGACGACTACATGACCAAGCCCTTCGCCTTCGGCGAGCTGCTGGCCCGGGTCGAGGCGCTCCTCCGCCGGGCCTCGCCCGTGCAGGCCGAGACGGTCCTGCGCGTCGCGGACCTGGAGATGGACGTGAGCACGCGCTCCGTCCGGCGCGACGGTCGATCGATCGCGCTGCAGCCTCAGGAGTTCCGCCTGCTCGAGTTCTTGATGCGCCACGCGGGCAAGGTGGTGTCGCGGACGATGCTCTTCGAGCACGTTTGGGACTACCACTTCGACCCGCGCACCAATGTCATCGAGGTGCAGATCGGTCGCCTCAGAAAGAAGATCGATCGCGGCTTCGAGCGCCCCCTGCTCCAAACCATCCGAGGCGCGGGCTACAGCCTTCGTGAAGCCGATTAGGTTTCATCGCACCGCGCTCTTTCGGCTGGCGCTCACCTACGTCGTCCTGTTCAGCGGCTCGAGCCTCGTCCTCTTGGCCTTTATCTACTGGGCGACCAGCACCTACGTCGCGCGGCAGACGGACGATATCATCACGAGCGATCTGACCAGCATCGCCGCGCAATTTCGCGAGGGGGGCACGAGCGCGGTCGAACGGGCGATCGCCCAGCGGCTGAGCCAGGACTGGCAGGCGGACCGCGTCTACCTGCTGGCCGACGCCGGCTACCACCGCCTCGCCGGGAACGTGGCGCGCTGGCCGGAGGCGAGACCCGGCGCGGACGGCTGGCTCTCATTCCCACTGGTCGGCGCCAACAGCGACCCGGCGGAACCGGATCGCGTCAGGGCCAAGCTCGTCGACCTCGCGAACGGGCAGCATCTCCTGGTCGGCCGCGATACCTACGGCCGGATCGAGTTCAGTGAGATGATCTGGCGATTCATGACCTGGGGCTCGCTCTTGACCGTCGGTCTCGGCCTCGCCGGCGGGCTGGTCATGAGCCTGGGCATCGTCCGCCGCATCGAGAGCATCAACCGGGTCAGCCGGGACATCATGAGTGGCGAGCTGTCCCGCCGCATCCCCTCTTGGGACACGGACGACGAGTTCGATCGGTTGGCCGGCAACCTGAATGCGATGCTGGACCGGATCGAGACGCTGATGGCGACCGTCCGCGGAATCTCCGACGACATCGCCCACGACCTGCGCACGCCGCTCTCGCGCCTGCGCATCAGCCTCGAGGCCGCTCGGTCCAGGCCTCGGGCCGGAGCCGACTACGACGCCTGGATTGACGGCATGATCGCTGGCGTCGACGAGATCCTCGCGACCTTCGGCGCCATGCTCCAGATCGCGGAGATCCAGGCGCATCGACCGCGCCAGGGCTTCGTCGGCGTGGACCTCGCCAAGATCGTCACCGACACCGGGGAAATGTACGAAGCGGTCGCCGCGGAGCGGGGCCAGCGCCTCGAGGCGCTCGTGACGCCAGTGGAGCCGATCCTTGGCGATCGCGATCTCCTGTTTCGCGCGCTCGCCAATCTGGTCGACAACGCAATCAAATATACCCCCGTCGGCGGTCACGTCTGGATCAGGTTGGGCCCTGGCCAGCACGGCCCTGAGATCGTCGTCGCGGACAGCGGCCCTGGCATCCCCGCCGAGGCAAGGCAGCAGGTCTTCCGGCGCCTGTTCCGGCTCGAAGCCAGCCGCACCACGCCGGGCAGCGGACTGGGCCTGAGCCTGGTCGCGGCCGTCGCCCAGCTTCACGGCATCGCTGTCAGCCTCGAGGACAATCATCCCGGGCTGAAGGTCGTCCTCGCGTTCGGTCGGGCGTCCGGCGCGCCCGGTCCCTAGCGGATAAGCAGCCCGCCGTCGCCGCCGTGCGCACGGGCCGGCGCGAGCGTGACATACAGTTCATCAACTGGCCCTGATCCGGTTAGGAGGGCGCCCCTACGCTCCCGCTCGCCTTGCGGCACCAACGCGAGATCACCACGGCGAGCGGAGAAGCCCTCGATGAGCCAACCTCACACTGCCGGCGCACAAGCAGCCATGAGCAAAGTGCCCGAAGTCACATTGTATTTCTGGATCATCAAGATATTGGCAACGACCGTCGGCGAGACCGCCGCCGACTTCCTCAACGTCAATCTTCACTTTGGCCTGACCGGAACGTCCATAGCGATGTCCGTCCTCCTGGCGATCGCCCTCGTCAGGCAGATCCTCTACGGACGCTATGTTCCCTGGTCATACTGGCTGACGGTGGTTCTCATCAGTGTCGTCGGCACCCTGATCACCGACAACCTGGTCGACAATCTGGGCGTCAGCCTCCAGACGACGACTGTGGTCTTTGCACTGGCGCTCGCGGCAACCTTCGCGCTCTGGCACGCGTCCGAGCACACGCTTTCCATCCACAGCATCTACACGCTGAGGCGAGAGCTGTTCTATTGGGCAGCCATCCTGTTCACGTTCGCGCTCGGCACTGCCGCTGGAGACCTCGCTGCCGAGGGATTGGCGCTGGGCTACGGGCAGTCATTGCTCATCTTCGGCGGCATGATCGCTCTGACCACGGGCGCCTACTACCTCTTGAATGCCAACGCCGTCCTCTGCTTCTGGATCGCCTATGTGCTCACGCGCCCGCTTGGAGCGTCTCTGGGCGATCTGCTGTCGCAGCCTGCCAAGGTGGGCGGGCTCGATCTCGGCACCGTCGTGACCAGTGCCGTCTTCCTGGGTGCGATCGTCACGCTGGTGATCTTCCTGTCGATAACGCGCAAGGACGCCCTGGCGCCGGTGCAGGCGGAAGACTGAGCCCAGCGCACGGCTGCGCCGTCGAGCGCGGCCCCGCCCCATGGCGGCAGCACGTCCTGCCGCCTGGGTCGGCCGTCGGGCGTCATGCGGCCCGAACGTGGCAGGAAATTAACGAGCCGGTGCAGCTCTGGTTAGCGGCGGGCGCTCATCGTCCGCCCATCCAGCCGGCAATGCCCGGCAAGCATCGAGCACCGAGAGGAGAGAACGCATGATCAGAACGAAGGCGATCCCAGCGGCGCTGGCGGCCGTCGCGATCGTAGGCGCCCTGCCCGCCTTCGCCGCCGAGCATGGGGCCCAGGCCGAGACCGCTGCCCTGCAGAAAGCGAAGGTCAGCCTGACCGATGCCATCCGGGTGGCCGAGCAGCAGGTCAATGGCAAGGCCGTCGACGCCGGCGCGGAAAGCCACAAAGGCAGCCTCCGCTACGAGGTGGAGGTCCTGAATGGCGGCTCGATCCGAAAGGTGACCGTGGACGGGCAATCCGGCCAGGTCGTGGCCACCAGCGCCGACCAGACGCACGAGCAGGAGAACGGCGTGGAACAGGAGCAGCAGAGCGATCTCGATCAGGAGGATTGAGAAGGGGCTCTTCACTGGCCCTCGCGGCGGTGGTCGCGAGGGCCGCTTCCTGATCTGCCGACACAGGAGAACTCATGATGAAATGCGGTATCCGTCACTGCCTTTTGCTCGGGACGATGCTCGCCACGACACTCGGACCGGCCGTGGCCTTGGCCCAGGCGGGCAACACGCCCATCCCTGCGCAGGAGCAACCGGTGGCCCCCGAGACGAATCCGCCGGGTGACATCCCGGACACCCAGGTGTTCGTGACCTACCGGTCTCCTTTGGGCTTCGCCGTCCAGGTGCCCGAGGGCTGGGCGCGGGCCGATCTGAAGAGCGGCGTGCGCTTCGCGGACAAGTACGACAGCGTCGAGGTGTCGATCGCCGACGCCGCGGCACCCACCGTCCAGAGTGTCGCCGACACCGAGCTCGCCGCCCTGAAGAAGAACGGCCGCGCCGTGCGGGTCAAGGATGTCAAGAAGGTTCAGCTGCCGGCCGGCCCTGCCGTGCTGATAGAGTACAGCTCCAATTCCCTGCCGAATCCCGTCACCAGCAAGCAGATCCGGCTCGAGAACGACCGCTATATCCTCGCCAAGGACGGCAAGGTTGCGACGTTGGATCTGGCGGCTCCGTTCGGTGCGGACAATGTCGACCAGTGGCGGTTCATGGCCCGACACTTTGGCTGGACCTGACATGTCCACGCTCGAGGCTGTCGACCTCTACCGCTTCTACCATGCGGGCGACGACGAGACCCTGGCCCTGCGAGGCGTGAGCCTCGCCGTCGACGCAGGCGAGATCGTCGCCGTGGTAGGACCGTCCGGCAGCGGCAAGTCCACCCTGCTCGCCTGTCTTGCGGGGCTGGACGAGCCGGATGGCGGCCATGTCCTCCTTCTTGGCGAGCGCCTGACCCGCCGCCCCGAGGCCGAGCGGGCGCGCCGACGGGCAGCCCATGTCGGCATGCTGATGCAGGCCGGCAATCTCTTCGAGGGTCTCTCGGTCGAGGACAATCTGCGGCTGCAGATGCGGCTCGCCCGGAGGGCCGATCCGCAGCGCCTCAGGATGCTTGTCGAGCGTGTCGGGCTGACCGGGCGACACGGGGCGCGGCCGGGCCAGCTCTCGGGTGGCGAGACGGCACGCGCCGGCATGGCCGTGGCACTTGCGGCGGCGCCGGCCCTGCTCCTCGCCGACGAGCCCACGGGCGAGCTCGATGCCGCGGCCGAGCAGCAGGTGATCGGTCTGCTCGAGGCGCATCGGCAAGACGGTGGGGCAGCGCTCGTCGTCACGCACAGCCGGCGCCTCGCCCAGACAGCTGACCGCGTCCTCCACCTTCTGGATGGGAGGCTGGAATCGTGACCCTGCCGCTCGTCACCGCCCTCGATGCGGCCCGGTGCCATCGCCAGGGCCACCAGGTGGTCCACGCCCTGCGTGCCGCATCCTGCCGCATCATGCCTGACGACCGGATCGTCCTCATGGGCCCGTCTGGCAGCGGCAAGTCCACCCTGCTCCATCTTCTGGGCGGCCTCGACAGCCCGACCTCCGGGCAGGTCGAGTGGCCGGCGCTGGGCCCGAGGGAGGGCCTGCGTCCGAAGAGGATCGGCATGATCCTCCAGGCCGCCAGTCTCGTGCCGGCGCTGACGGTCCGGGAGAACGTCGCCATCCCTCTCCTCCTCCTGGGTGAGACGTCGACCGTGCACGAGGCCGCGATGGCCGCCCTGGCCGACCTCGGTCTGGAGGGGCTCGCCGACAAGCTGCCCGAGGAAATCTCCGGCGGGCAGGCGCAGCGGGTGGCCGCTGCCCGCGCCCTTGTCGTGTCACCCGACCTCGTTCTCGCTGACGAGCCAACCGGTCAGCTCGACCACGCCACCGCCGAGCACCTCCTCGACGTCCTGCTGGACACGCTCGCAG
This sequence comes from uncultured Alphaproteobacteria bacterium, assembly GCA_963735065.1. Lineage (GTDB taxonomy): Bacteria > Pseudomonadota > Alphaproteobacteria > Geminicoccales > Geminicoccaceae > CAVTJL01. The sequence continues at coordinate 313,351 of CAVTJL010000007.1, forward strand.
GCCGACCCTGTGCCCTCGTCATCGCCACGCACGACGAGCGTCTGGCCGAACGGGCAACCGGGGTCTGGCGGCTCGAGCACGGTCGGCTGGATGTTGCCCCTGCCAAGGTTATCGCGTCATGATCCTCCTCTGGCTCAAGGGCCTTTTGGGCCACAGCCGCGTTCGTCCGCTGGGCGCCGTTCTGGGGATCGGCCTTACCGTCGCTCTTCTGGCCTGCATCGGCGCTTTCGTCGCCTCGGCGTCGTCCTCGATGACCACGCATGCGGTGGACGCCGTCCCCGTCGACTGGCAGATCCAGCTCCTCCCTGGAAGCACCCCTGAAGCCGCGATCGCGGCGCTACGCAACGCCGCGCCATCCCAGGCGGTCGAGACCGTGGGCTACGCCGACACGCAGGGCTTCGTCGCCTCGACCGGCGGCACCGTGCAGACCACGGGACCGGGAAAGGCACTGGGGCTCGGGCCGGACTACCGCAAGACGTTCCCGCGACAGATGAGGCTGCTCCTGGGCAGCTGGGACGGCGCCCTGCTGGCCCAGCAGACCGCGGCCAACCTGCATGTCACGGTGGGCGACAAGGTGACCGTCGAGCGGATCGGCCAGCCGGCGACCGAGATCAAGGTCGCCGGCATCGTGGCCCTGCCCAATGCCAATTCGATGTTCCAGGCGACCGGCCTGCCGAGCGGCGCCGCCCCGCAGGCTCCGCCCGACAATGTGGCGATCCTGCCGCTCACCCTCTGGCACCAGCTCTTCGATCCGCAGGCGGGCAGCCGGCCCGACACGGTGCACCTGCAGTTGCACGCTCGCCTTGCGCACCAGTCCCTGCCGCATGATCCCCAGGCCGCCTATCGCCAGGTGCAAGGCGCTGCCCGGAACCTCGAGGCGCGGCTGGCTGGCCAGGCGCTCGTCGCAGACAATCTGGGCGCGCGTCTCGACGCCGTTCGGGGCGACGCCCTCTATGTGCGGCTGCTGTTCCTCTTCCTCGGCCTCCCGGGCGCGATCCTGGCGCTGCTCTTCACGCTCGGGATCACCACGACCGGCGCCGATCGGCGACGCCGCGAGCAGGCGCTGCTGCGCCTCCGCGGCGCATCGGTCCGGCAGCTCACGCTCCTCGCCGGTGCCGAGGCCGCCTGCCTCGGCCTCGGTGGCATCCTCCTGGGGCTGCTTCTGACGGTGCTCGGCAGCCGCCTGGTCCCGGGCCTCACCCTGGCTGGTGGCGGGGCGCCCTTCTGGATGGCCGGTGCCGCCGTCATCGGGCTGGTCGTGGCGCTGCTCGCCATCCTCGCCCCGGCCTGGCGCGACGCGCGCGAGACGACGGTAGCCGCCTCCCGGGCCGCCATCGGCCGACCAAGGCCCGCCTTGTGGCGGCGGAGCTGGCTCGACCTCCTGCTTCTCGCCATCGCCGGGCTCGTCTTCTGGCAGACCTGGAGGAGCGGTTATCAGGTGGTGCTGGCGCCGGAAGGTGTGGCCGCCGTCTCGGTCCACTACGAGGCCTTCATAGCACCCGCCTTCCTCTGGGCAGGCGCCAGCCTCCTGGCGCTGCGTCTGTCTCGGCTGGCGCTGGAGCGCGGCCAAAGCATGCTCGCCTGGATGCTACGGCCCCTCGCGGCCGGCCTCTCACCCCTCGTCGCCGCCTCGCTCGGCCGCCAGCGCGGGCGGCTGGCGCGGGGTGTCGCGCTGACGGCGCTGGCCTTCGCCTTCGCGACCTCGACGGCGATCTTCGATACCACCTACAACGCCCAGTCGCGGGTCGACGCCGCCCTCACCAATGGCGCCGATGTCACCGTCACCGGGACCGCTGCGGCACCGGCGAGCCCGCTTCTCGACCGGCTGCGCGCGATCCCGGGCGTCGCCGCCGCCGAGCCGCTGATGCACCGCTATGCCTATGTCGGCGCCGACCTGCAGGACCTGTTCGGGATCGACCCCTCCAGGATCGGCCAGGCGACGAGGCTCGCCGGCGCCTACTTCGCGAGCGGCAGCGTCAAGGCCACGCTGGCGGCCCTGAGGCGGCACGAGGACGGGATCCTCGTCTCGGAGGAGACGGTGCGCGACTTCCAGCTCCACCGGGGCGACAGGCTCAACCTCAGGCTGCAGCTCGCCGCCGATCACCAGTATCACGTGGTGCCCTTCCGCTTCGTCGGCGTGGCGCGCGAGTTCCCGACGGCGCCCAAGGATTCGTTCCTGGTTGCCAATGCGGCCTATCTGGCCCGCCAGACGGGCGACCCGGCGTCCCGCGTGGTGCTGATGCGCACCGGCGCCGACCCGGCTGCCGTGGCCGACCACGCCCGGCAGGTCGTGGCCGGCCTGCCCGGCGCCACGGTGTCCGAGATCGGCCAGACCGAGCAGCTCATCGGCTCGAGCCTCACCGCCGTCGATCTGCGCGGGCTGACACGGATCGAGCTTGCCTTCGCGCTCCTCCTCATCGGCGGCGTCGCCGGTCTGGTCCAGGGCCTCGGCCTGCTCGAGCAGCGCCGCTCCTTCGTCGTGCTCTGGACGATCGGCGCCAAGCCCCGCCACCTCGCCGGCTTTCTCTGGAGCGAGGGCATCCTCATGGTCGTCGGTGGCGCGATCCTCGGCTCGCTGACCGGCTGGGGGGTCGCCGCGGTGATGGTCCGGGTGCTGAGCGGCGTGTTCGACCCGCCGCCCGAGGCCCTGAGCATCCCCTGGGCCTATCTGGCCTTGCTCCTGGCCGGCGCCCTCGGTGCCGGCGCTGCCGCCATTCTCGTGACGGGCCGCGGTCTCAGGCAGCCATCCGCGGGCCTGCTGCGCGACCTCTGAGGCGGGGCGCGGGTCACCCGACCCGCCGGCTCCACCGGCCGGACTCCCCACCTCGGCTCGACCGGCAAGCCTCTCAATGTTACTGTGCAGGATTGGCGAGCTTTTGCCTCGCACCAGACGGGGCAGACCGGACGCGCTCCACAGAAAAAAGGGCAGCCGAGGAGACGACGATGAGCATGCTGGAAGGCAAGGTGGCTATCGTCACGGGCGGGAGCAGGGGCATCGGCGCGGCCACCGTGCGTGGCCTCGCACGGGAAGGGGCCGACGTGGCGTTCAGCTACGTCTCGGCCGAGGACGCGGCGAGCAAGGTCGCCGGCGAGGTCGCGCGGGAGACGGGCCGCCGGGTTCTGCCGTTTCGCGCCGACGCGCGGGATCTCGAGGCGAGCCGCGCCTTCGTCGACGACGCCGCCTCGGGCCTCGGCCGTCTCGACATCGTCGTGAACAATGCCGGCATCTTCCCCGCCGGCCTCATCGGCGACACCGCGGACGAGGCCTACGAGGCCGCGATGGAGATCAATCTTCGAAACGCATGGGCGACCACCAAGCAGGCGCTGGGCCATCTAGGCAACGGAGGTCGCATCATCAACATCGGCAGCTGCTTTGGCGAGCGCGCCACGATGGCCGGGTTCAGCCTCTACAACATGACCAAGTTCGCCGTTCAGGGGCTGACCCGGTCCTGCGCGCACGATCTCGGGCCCAAGGGCATCACGGTCAACGCCGTGCATCCCGGCCCCGTCGATACCGACATGAACCCGGCGGACGGCGCGTTCGCGGGCACGGTCGTGAAGCTCGTGCCGCTCGGTCGCTACGCCAGGCCCGACGAGATCGCCTCGGTCGTGACCTTCCTGGCCTCGCCCTCGGCGAGCTTCGTGAACGGCGCCGTCATCGCCGTCGACGGGGGCATGAACGCGTAGCAGCCCGGCCCTCGCCCTACGAGCCTGCTCCTCGACGCCCACTCAGGAGGTCTTGACCTCCCTCAGCCCGGCATTGGCGCTGGCCACCCGGATCACGGCCGTCATGTCGAGATCGCCCAGCCCCTGCGCCATGGCCGAGAGCAGGTTGGCATGCACCACCGCCAGCCCCGGCATCGGGGTCTGCGAATCCTGTGCCGCCTGCTGCACCAGCGTCATGTCCTTCAGCCCCAGCGCCAGCCGGAAGCCCGGCGGATCGAAGCGCTCGGACAGGGCAAGATCGCCATAGTTCTCGTACACCGGCGAGCGGAACAGCCCCTTTGACATCAGCTCCTGGAACGGCCTCGGGTCGATCCCGTGCTTTCTCAGGAGCGTAAAGGCCTCGCAAAGGGCCTCCAGCATCGAGCCGATGAGGAAGTTGCCGGCGAGCTTGAAGGCGCTCGCCTGCTCTGGTGCCTCGCCCACATGAACGACCCCCTGCCCTACGAGGTCGAAAAGCGGCCGGCAACGCTCCACGAGCTCCACAGGCCCGCCCGCGCACACCCAAAGCTTGGCGGCCTCGGCCGCCGCCGGCCGCCCGAACACGGGTGCGGCCAGGAAGGCACGGCCCGCCTCGCCATGCCGCTCCGCCAGCGCCCGCGTCGTCCGCACGGCAACCGTGCTGGCCGAGATGTGCACGGCCTCCGCCCCGAGCGCCGACAAAAGCCCGTCCGGCCCCGTCGTCACCGCCTCGAGCGCTGCATCATCCGCCACCATCGTGACGACCAGATCCGCCCCCGCGGCCGCCGCCGCGGGCGACGCCGCGACGCTGACGTTCTCGCCCTGTACGGCCTCGCGCCTTGCCGGCCGAGCGGTTCCACACAGCGATCGGCCAGCCGGCCTTGGCGATGTTGCGCGCCATGCCCATGCCCATGTTCCCGAGCCCGATGAAGCCGACCTTTGGCATGTGGAGATGTCCTCGCTGCTCTGCTGGTTTCCGTGTGGGTGCGCGTGCCCGGTCGTGCCGCCAGCACTGGCCTGACATAGCGCCGCCGCCCCCGGCGCCAAGCCCGGGGGCGGGGATCGGGAGGCGCCGACGATGTTCGCGCCGTGCGATCCTGGGCCCGCTGAAGACCGACCAGGGACCTCGATTGCGCCTTTTGTCGAAAAGGGGCATGAGAAAGCCGGCCGGAGGGCGCGCTGGCGAGATCGGGAGGCGGTGGCGCATCGCGATGCGGCTGCTGATCGTCGAAGACAACGAAAGTCTGGCCGAATGGCTGGCCAAGCTGTTGCGGCGCGACAACTACGTGGTCGATTGCGTTCATGACGGCGAGACCGCCATCGAAGGCACCGATTTCGAGAAATACGATCTGGCGATCGTCGATCTGGCCCTGCCCCGGATGGGCGGCCTCGAGGTCATCCGCCGTATCCGCGCCCGGGGTCTTTCGACGCCGGCCCTGATCCTCACCGCGCAGGATGCGCTGCAAAGCAGGGTCGAAGGCCTGAACGCGGGTGCCGACGACTATCTGACGAAGCCTTTCGAGATCGAGGAGCTCGAGGCCCGGCTGCGTGCCCTGCTGCGCCGCTCCCACAAGACACTCAGGCCGGAGCTGCGCTTCGGCCCGCTTTCCTTCGACCAGAACACCCGCCTCTTCTCGCTCGACGGAGCAGAGCTCCGTCTCTCCCCGCGGGAGCACGCCATCCTGGAGACCCTCCTGAGGCGCGCCGGGACGACCGTGAGCAAGGAGGCGCTGCTCGAGGGCGCCTACGGCTTCGACGACGATGTCGGCCTCGGCGCCATCGAGGTGCACGTCCACAGGCTGCGCAAGAAGCTCGAGCATGCCGCCGTCTCGATCGCCACGCTGCGCGGCCTGGGCTACCTCTTGAGGCTCGAGCGGCCGTGAGACGGCTCTGGCGCGCGGCCCCCAGCCTGAGGCTCAACCTCATGCTGTGGCTGGGCGTGCCGGTCATCCTCGTGCTGGTCGTGAGCGCATGGCTCTCCCACAGGAGCGCCGCGCGCCAGGCGACGCTGGTCACGGATCGCCAGCTCATCGCCTCGGCGCGCATGATCGCCGAGAGGATCGACTACACAGACGGCGCCATCAGCGTGGTCGTGCCGCCCTCGGCGCTTGAGATCTTCTCCTCCGACAGCCACGACGAGGTGGCCTATGCCGTCGTCGGGCAGCACAGCCAGCTCGTCGCGGGCTTTCCCGGGCTCGATCCACCGCCCGAGGTGCCGCCCGACTTCGGGCACCGGGCCTACGAGACCATGTTCCGGACCGAGGCCATGCGGGCGATGATCCTGCGCCAGCCCGTGATCGTGCCCGGCGGAACCGTCTCGGTCTCGGTCATGGTCGGCGAGACGCTGAAAGGCCGCGACGCCCTGATCCGGTCCTTGTGGGTGCGCGGATTCGTCGAGGAGACGACGCTGGTGCTGGCCGGCGCCCTGTCGATCTGGATCGGGATCAACCGCGAGCTGCGGCCGATCCTCAACCTGAGGCGGGCGGTCCTCGACCGGCCGGCCGATCGGTTCGAGCCGTTCGATTCCTCGTCGGTGCAGTCGGAGATAAGGCCGCTGGTCGAGGCGCTCAACAGCCACATGCAGCGGCTCGAGCGCCAGCTCAGGCGGCAAAGGCGGTTTCTCGACAGCGCCGCGCACCAGCTGCGCACGCCGCTGGCCGTGATGAAGACCCAGATCGGCTATGCGCGACGGACCCGCGAGGCGACCGACAGCGCCCTGGCCCTCGAGGCGATCGACGGCAATCTCAGCGCGATGTCACGGCTGACGAGCCAGCTCCTCACCCTCGGTCGCGTCGAGCACGACCGCGCGTCGCTTCGGGCCGAGACGGTCGATCTGGGCCTGGTCGTCCGCGCCGCCGTGGCCGAGGCGGCCCCGCGCGCCCTCGACCATGGCGTCGAGCTCGCGCTCGATCTGGCCGGCCACTGCCCGGTCACGGGAACGACCATGCTGGTCACCGAGATGGCCAACAACCTGATCGACAACGCCATCCGCCATGCGGGGGCGGGGGCCGTGGCGACGGTCTCGGTTCGCCGGACCGGGGCAACGGCGATGATGGTCGTCGAGGACGACGGCGCGGGTGCCAGCGACGACGATCGTGCGAGCCTCCTCGAGCGCTTTCAGCGCGGGCGTAACAGCCGGTCGGGCGGCAGCGGTCTCGGCCTCTCCATCGTTGCCGAGATCGCCGAGATGTTCGGGGGAACGGTCGAGATACCCGCGCGCGCCGGCGGGCGGGGATTCTGCGTCGTCGTCCACCTTCCTCTTACCGAGCCCGACGGTCGACAATCCGCGTCACCGTCGCGTCGCTCGTGAGCGCGCCCTCACATCTTGTCGGCGTTGGCCTTGTCGACGAATTCCGTCGTGTAGGTCCTCGAGAGATCGATGGGCTTGCTCCTGACGCTCGCCTTGATCGCGGACAGGACGGACAGCACCGTCTCCGGGCCGCCCTCGGGCATGCGGCCGTCGGGCGTGAACATCGCCTTGCCGTCGGCCAGCGCCCTCACATACATGGCCTTGTCGCCGACATAATAGTCGGCGGGCATGCTGTCGGCGATCTCCAGGGCGCTGTGCGTGCCGATGAAATGCATGGTTCTGACGAAGGCGTTGGCCAGCCTTTGCACGATCGCCTTGTGGGCCTCGACCCAGGCCGTCTCCATGTAGAGGCAGGCAGCCGGATAGGTGCCGCCGAGCGCCGCCCTGGTGCCCGAAAGGGTGCGCATGTCGACCAGCACGCGCGCCTGCCCCGTGTCGAGCAGACGCGAGACCGTAGGCTCGGTCGTCATGGCCGCCTGGATCTGGTCGTGCTGCATGGCGGCGATCAGGGAATCGCCCGCACCGACCGGAACCGGCGTGATGTCGCTGAGCTTCAGGCCCGCCTTGACCAGAAGATATTCCGTCAGGAAGTCGGTCGAGGAGCCGAGGCCGGTCACGCCGACGCTCTTGCCCTTGAGGCCGGCGATCGAGCGGATCTCGGGATGCCTGGTGGAGACGAGCTCGACCTCGCCCGGGGCCTGGCCCAGCTGAACGACCGATTCGGTATACTTGCCCAGTGCCTGGAGATCGATGGTGTGGTCGTAGAAGCCGATGACGCCCTGCACCGCACCGGCCAGCATCTCGTCGGCCGCCTCCACGCCCGCAGGCTCGCTCAAGATCTCGACGTCCAGGCCCTCGTCCCTGAAATAGCCCAGCCGCTCCGTCAGCATCAGCGGCAGATAGATCTGCTTCTCGATGCCCCCGACCATCAGCGCGACGTCCGCGGCGCGGGCGATCGCGGGCGTGATCGTGACGACCGCCCAGCCGAGAGCGCACACGAGACCGTGACGCAAGGCGCTGCGCATCTCTCCTGCCCGTGCCGTTCCCCGCCTCAGGGCCCCCACGCGGGAAGCCCTCCCCTGACCTGGTCGGCGGACCTGAGAATGCCCGACCGGCCCCCCGACGTCGAGGCGGACGGGAAAAGCGGCGGCCCTGTCCCGAGAGACGGCAGGAGGCGGCCGCTCGCCGCCTCCTGCCCGCTCCGTCGGATCCGGCCTGGTGCGGCCTCCGGGCGCGCACCTCCCGCAGCGTCGGGCTGCGGCCGGACCTAGTTTGTGAAGCCCTCGAGCTTGTTGGCCTGGATCACGTACTTGTTGGTGTAGGTCGCGGCGAGATCGACGGGGCCGTGGATCTTGCCGGCCAGCTTCTCGACGTCGAGCACGGTCTGCGGGCCGTTCTCCGGCATCATCCCGTCGGGCAGGAACTGGCCCTTGTCCTGGCTCAGCGCCTTGACGTACTCGGCCTTGGAGGTGAGCGGGTTGCTCACGAAGTCCTTGGGCAGATGGTCGGCGATGTCGGCGGCGCTGTGGGTGCTGATCCAATGCATGGTCGCGACCAGCGCGTCGACGACCCGCTGGGTGGCGTCGGGGTGGGCCTCCACCCAGGACGCCTGGGCGATCACGGAGGCCGTCGGCCAGAACCCGCCCAGCCACTTCTGCACGCCGTCGGCCGTGGCGAGGTCGATGGCCGAGTAGCCGATGCCCAGCTTCTCGATGGCGTTGACCGTGGGCTGGGTCGTCATGCCACAGACGATCCGGCCGTGCTTCAGCCCGGCGATCAGGGTCTGGCCGGCACCGACCGAGACGCGCGTGAAGTCCTTCGAGGTGAGCTTGTAGCGCGCCGCCAGATAGAGGGTGAGATCGTCGGTGCCCGAGCCGAGGTCGGTGACGCCCACGGCCTTGCCCTTCCAGTCGGCCGGCGTCTTGATGTTCGAGCCGGTGGCGCACATCTCGCGCTCGCCCGGGGCGCCGCTCAGCTGCACGATGCCGATGACCTTCTTGCCGTGCTGCTGGAAGTCGATGGTGTGAACGTACCAGGCGCCGGCCATGTCGACCTGGCCCGAGACCACCGCCTCCTCGGCGCCGACCCCGCCCGCCTGCTCGGTGCTGAGCTCGACGTTGACGCCGTACTTCTTGTAGAAGCCGAGGTTCTGGGCGAGCTGGTAGGGCAGGTAGATCTGCTTGTCGATGCCGCCCACCATGAGCCGGACGGTGGGCATCGACGCCCCGCTGCCCGCCGCATGGGCGGCCCCGGCCACAAGCGCGAGCGGCGCCACCGCGGCCGCTACGGCCGCCACCATCGAGGCAAGTCTCGGTCTACGCATCGTCGTTTGCTCCCTTCTTTCGGTTTGATGACATCCAGGGCTCTGGATCTCGTTTCGCCGCCCGGCGGGCAGGCCCATGCCGGTCAGATGCCCGGCATGGCGCTCTCGGAGGAGGACGGCGGCTGCCAGGCAAGCAGGCGCCTTTCGGCCATCGCCATCAGGCCCTCGGCGCTGAGCGCGAGGACGCCGATGATCAGCATGGCGCCGAAGACGCCGTTGGCGTCGAAGGTGTTCTGCGCGGTGGCGATGACGAGCCCCAGCCCCTTCTGGGCGCCCAGGAACTCGCCGACGATGGCGCCGATGATCGAGAAGCCCAGCGCCACGTGCAGGCTCGCGATGATCCACGTCATCGCCGAGGGAAAGACCACGTGGCGCACCACCTGCAGGCGCGAGGCGCCAAGGATGCGCGCATTGGCCACGAGGTTGCGATCGACGCCGCGCACGCCCTGAAAGGCGTTGAAGAAGACCACGAAGAACACCAGGACCGCGGCCAGCATCACCTTGGAGGACAGGCCCAGGCCCAGCCACATGATGAAGATCGAGCCCAGCACGATGCGCGGCAGCGCGTTGACGACCTTGATGTACGGCCCCACGACGTCCGCGAGAAAGGGCACCTCGCCCAGCAGCACGCCCAGGACGATGCCGCCCAGGACCCCGACGGCAAAGCCCAGGAGCGATTCCTCGAGCGTGATCCAGATCTGCAGCCACAAGGAGCCGTAGGCGGTGCCGTTCACGGCCCAGTCGGCCAGCCGCATGACGATGCCCACCGGCGAGCCGAAGAAGAACGGATCGACGATCTGCAGATGGGTCAAGAGCTGCCAGCTGCCCAGCACGAGCAGCAGCGCGCCCGCCCGGCCGGCCAGCACGAGCTGCCGGTAGCGCTGCGCCCGCTCCCGCGCCTGGGCGACGACCGTCTCCTCGTCCGTCCCGATCGACGGGGCCTCGTCGGCTGCCGGGCCCGCCACCCCCGCCTGGGCGCTCACGCCGCCAGCTCCTTGCCGCTCGACCTGGCCGTGCGCGAATAGGCCTGCTCGACCTCCTCGCGCAGCGCCTGCCAGATCTGCCGGTAGAGCTCGAGGAAGCGGGGATCGAAGCGGATCTCCTGCACGGCGCCGCGCGGCCGCGGCAGGTCGATGTCGAACACCGCCTTCACCGTGCCGGGCCCGGCGGTGATCACCACCACCTTGTCGGCGAGCCCGATCGCCTCCTCGAGATCGTGCGTGACGAACAGCACCGACGGCCGCGTCTTCTCCCACAGGGACAAAAGCTCGTTGGACATGATGGCCCTGGTCTGCACGTCGAGCGCCGAGAAGGGCTCGTCCATCAACAGCACGGAGGGCTCGTTGATGAGGGCGGCGGCGAGGCTCACGCGCTTGCGCATGCCGCCGGACAGCTGATGCGGGTAGTGCTGCTCGAAGCCCGCGAGGCCCACGACCTGCAGCCAGGCCCGCGCCTTGTCCTGCGCTTCCTTCCTGGCGACGCCGCGGAAGGTGGGCCCGAGCGCCACGTTCGCCAGGACCGGCTTCCACGGGAACAGCGCGTCGTTCTGGAAGACGAAGCCCGCCCCCTTGGTGATGCCGTCGACGAGCTGCCCCCCGACCCGGACGGCACCCGCGCTCGGGCGATCGAGGCCCGCCGCCAGGGTCAGGGTCGTGGACTTGCCGCAACCCGTGGGCCCGACCACGGCACAGAACTGGCCGGGCTCGACGACCAGGCTCACGTCGCGGATGGCGGTCATGGCGGCACCCGAAGGTGTCACGAACCGCTTGGTGACGTTCGCGAACGCGATGCCCGCCTGCCTGCCTGTCGATGCGCTCATGTGCCTCCCACCAGGGCCGCTGCCGCTCCCCGCGGCCGGCCCGATCGTCGCTGCGGCGACGGCGGCGCGCCGTGTCGCCTCATGGCGCGCCATCGCTGCAGGCTCCCCTTCCCATCCCGCCCGTCCCCCGGACCAGGCGCCCGGCCCTGGAGCCAGGATGTTCCTCGGGCCGGCCGCGCGGGTTCGAAGGCGACGCTAGCCGCCCAAGCTTTCAGCCAGCTTTCAAGTCGGGCACCCCGTCGGCCTTCTTCGTTCACCCCACGGCGGAGCGATGCCGGGCAGGGCAGCGGCGCGGCGCCTGAAAGCGCGGCCGCCGGCCCGTCCGGATCGGCCGACAGGCTGATCTCGCGCAAGACGCATGGGAGGAAATGGATCAGGATGGCCCAAGGATCGGAATGGCCTCGCGCAGCGCGGCGGCCATGACGGGGCACGAGCGCCCGACAGGAAGGACCACATGAGCCGTCTTCGCCGGCACACCGAGAGCCATCTCGTCGACCGCATCGGCTGGCTGAGGGCGGCCGTGCTCGGCGCCAATGACGGCATCGTCTCGACCGCCAGCCTGATCGTCGGCGTCGCCGCGGCGGCAGCGACCCAGGGCGATGTCCTGATCGCCGGTGCCGCGGGGCTGGTGGCCGGCGCCATGTCGATGGCCGCCGGCGAGTATGTGTCGGTCAGCTCGCAGTCCGACACCGAGCAGGCGGACCTCGCGCGCGAGCGCTCCGAGCTGGCCTTGAGCCCCGCGGCCGAGCTCGACGAGCTTGCCGAGATCTACGCCAGGCGCGGTGTCGATCCGGCCCTGGCGCGGCAGGTGGCGCAGCAGCTGATGGCGAAGGATGCCCTGGGCGCCCACGCGCGCGACGAGCTCGGGATCTCGGAGATCACCACCGCACGTCCCGTGCAGGCCGCGCTCACATCGGCCGCCACCTTTGCCGTGGGCGCCGCCATGCCGCTGCTCATGGTCGTCGTCTCGCCCACCGCCGCCCTCGTCCCCATCGTGTCCGCCGCGTCCCTGGGCTTCCTGGCGCTCCTGGGCGCTGTCGGGGCCAAGGCCGGCGGCGCCAACGTCCCACGCGCCACCGCCCGCGTGACATTCTGGGGCGCCCTGGCCATGGCGCTCACCGCCGGCATCGGCAAGCTGCTGGGCACCGTCGTCTGAGTGCCGGGGGCGGCGCAGGGAGCGGGTGCCACGTGATGGACCGCCGGGCAGGACGTTCGGGAGACAGGCCATGACCACCCTCACCGCCGTCGTCGAGCAGGACCCGGTGACCGGCCTCTACGTCGGCATCGTCCCGGGGCTGCCCGGGGCGCACACGCAGGGAGCCACGCTCGATGAGCTGGTGACGAGCCTCCGAGAGGTCGCCGAGCTGGTGCTCGAGGAGGACGAGAGCCTGAAGGACAGGCTGCAGGGCGTCGTGGGGGTGAAGGTCGACCGGGTCCTCGGGGAGAGGAGTTCGCGCGCTTCGACGTCGATCGTGCTTCAGCGTATGTCGACCTGACGACGGTCGAGAGCGTGAGGCTGCTATCGCTTGGCACGACGCTGCCTGAGGCCGGGAAGCGTTGTCGAGCGCACAATGCCACGTCCGGACGCCAAGCAGGGGTCTCGACCGCCGGGGTGGTAGAGACGACGGCAACAGCTCCGCGAGCACAGCAGGCGCATCGAAAGGTCATCGGGCGGGCCGAGCTTCTCGCGGACCGTCCTAGACGGTACGATCTCGGACATGTCTCCCGCCGGCCAAACCGACCTTCCTCAGCCTCGCAGCGCCTGGAAGAAGAAAGGGCAAGCCGCGCTCAGCCTCCCGAGGGCTCTCAATGCGCGCGCCCTCAGGTAAACAACAAGGTCGGCGCTACAAAAACTCACTGTAGACGCTTCTACAGACGGATTTCCTTGACGGTCAGGTTATGGCCTCATAAGCTGTATTCAGCCTACAGAGGAAAATCGCTTTGCGGCTGAGAGACGTGTGCGACGTGCAGATGGGTTACACACCCCGAGGGCGACTTGACCCCGCGGACGTCGGCGGGCTCCCCGCGATCCAGCTCGGCGATCTCGGCCCGGATGGTGGCATCGACCCCATGGGCTTGACCCGCTACCTCCTGGATGGTGTTCCCGAGCGCTATCTGGTTCGGGAAGGAGACGTGCTGTTTCGCTCGCGAGGCGAGCGCAATACGGCGACGGTGCTCGATCATCGGCTGGCGGAGCCGGCGCTTGCGGTGCTGCCGATCGTGGTGCTGCGGCCCAACCGAGAGATGATCGAGCCGATGTTCCTCGGCTGGGCCATCAACCAGGGGCCGGCGCAAAGGCACTTCGACAGGACAGCCCGCGGCACGGGCCTCCGGATGGTACCGAAATCCAGCCTTGACCACCTCGAGATCGACGTCCCGGACTTGGCTATCCAACGTGCCATTGTGGAGTTGGACATGCTTGCGGCCGAGGAGCAGCAGTTGACCTCCCTCCTAGCAGAAAGGCGAAGACACCTCATGAGTTGTCTGCTCGTCGATCTTGCGAAGACATCGCGCGCCCCCGGCGGACTTAAAGGACGCATTCAATGACCGACAAGCTCACTCAACAGCAGGTCAATCAGACCGCGTGGGCCGCCTGCGACACCTTCCGGGGCGCCGTCGATGCCGGTCAGTACAAGGACTACATCCTGGTGATGCTGTTCCTGAAGTACATCTCCGACCTCTGGAACGACCACTTCGAGACGTACCGCAAGCAGTTCGGCGGCGACGACGACCGCATCCGCCGCCGCCTGGAGCGCGAGCGCTTCATCCTGCCGGAGGGCGCGAGCTTCTACGACCTCTACGAGCAGCGCAACGAGCCGAACATCGGCGAGCTGATCAACATCGCGCTGGAGCAGATCGAGGACGCCAACAAGGCCAAGCTCGAAGGCGTCTTCCGCAACATCGACTTCAACTCCGAGGCCAACCTCGGCCGCGCCAAGGACCGCAACCGCCGCCTCAAGAACCTGCTGGAGGACTTCGCCAAGCCCGCGCTCGACCTGCGCCCGTCGCGCGTCACCGAGGACGTCATCGGCGAGTGCTACATGTACCTGATCTCGCGCTTCGCCTCCGACGCCGGCAAGAAGGCCGGCGAGTTCTACACGCCCGCCGCGGTCTCCCGCCTGCTGGCCAAGCTCGTCGCGCCCAAGCCCGGCGACACGATCTGCGATCCGGCCTGCGGCTCCGGCTCGCTGCTGATCCGGGCGGCCGAGGAGGTCGGCTCCGACAACTTCGCCCTCTTCGGCCAGGAAGTGAACGGCGCGACCTGGGCGCTGGCCCGCATGAACATGTTCCTGCACGCGCATGGACGCCGCCCGCATCGAGTGGTGCGACACGCTCGAACAGCCCGGCGCTGGTCGAGGGCGACCAGCTGATGAAGTTCGACGTGGTGGTCGCCAATCCGCCCGTTCTCGCTCGACAAGTGGGGCGCGGAGAACGCCGAGAGCGACCCGTTACAACCGCTTCTGGCGCGGCATCCCGCCGAAGTCCAAGGGCGACTACGCCTTCATCACCCACATGATCGAGACCGCCAAGCGGCAGAGCGGCCGCGTCGCCGTGATCGTGCCGCACGGCGTGCTGTTCCGCGGCGGCGCCGAGGGCCGCATCCGCCAGGCGCTGATCGAGGAGAACCTGCTCGATGCCGTCATCGGCCTGCCCGCCAACCTGTTCACGCCACCGGCATTCCGGTCGCCATCCTGGTCTTCGACCGCTCCCGCGAACAGGGCGGCGCGAACGAGGACCGCACGCGACGTGCTGTTCATCGACGCCAGCCGGGAGTTCACGCCCGGCAAGACCCAGAACATGCTGGACGAGGCGCATATCGCCAAGGTCCTGGAAACCTACCGCGCGCGGGCGGAGGTCGACAAATACTCCCACCGCGCCAGCCCGGAGGAGATCGCCGAGAACGACTTCAACCTCAACATCCCCCGCTACGTCGACACCTTCGAGCCGGAGGAGGAGATCGACGTCGCCGCCGTGCAGAAGCAGATCAACACGATCGAGGCCGAGCTGGCCGAGGTGCGCGGGCAAGATGGCTGGCTACCTGAAGGAGCTGGGCGTCGATGTCTG
>CAVTJL010000008.1:0-191509 GCA_963735065.1 uncultured Alphaproteobacteria bacterium
GCCCAGAGAAAAGAAACGGGCTGCACGGCGGATTTAGTTTTATTCATGGAATAAAAGCCCGTTGCCCATCGTCGATTATTTGACGACGACGCTCAGGAACACACTATCGGCCTCATGCAGCCTGACGAGGAGGGCCCTTATTTTGTCGGCAACGGGGTTCTCGAGCGGGCGACCCGTGGTCGGGGAGCCGGACGACCTGGCCATCACGGCCGCCATCTGGGTCATGTCGTGCAACGACGAGAGCAGCCTCATCCCCTATTACGGGCTGTCCTACCGGCTGGGCATCGCGGACGCCGACGCGCGGCGGCTGGTCAGAAGCCGGCCCGAGCTCTTCCTGCCCGGCGTGCCGCCGGCATGGCTCGACGCGTGGAAGCAAACGCTCGGCGGCCCCGGCACGAGCCCCGGCTGGTATCAGGCCATCCCGCCCGAGAGCCGGGCCGCCACCCTGGCCGGCATCCGGGGCGCCGACGCCTTCTGCAACCAGTTCCGCGCGGAGCAGGACAGCCCCCGCTGCTCCCTCGACGTGCTGAGGTGGGGCGTCGAGCACCTGGAGCTGTTGCGCAAGGCCGCCTCGGAGAGCCGACGCCAGCGCCGCGATCTCTGGACGCACTGGATCGCCCCGGGGGCGGCGCTCCTCGCAGCGCTCCTGGTGCTCGCCGGATCGCTCGCCGGCCCGCATTGGCCCGCCCCGGTCCCCGTCGGCATGCGCGTTGCAGCGGGCTCCGAGGAGCGGCCGCCTTCATCCCTGGCCCACCCGGATGCGCTGCTCGCCGACTACGCCGCCTTCATGATCGCTCTCGATGCCATCCGTGAGGCTGCCCTGGGCAACGACAACGATGCCTTCGAGAAAGCGCAGGCCAAGGCGGACCGCTTGTTCTATCGGATCGAGGCGTTCTTGCGCCCTGACGCCAGGGGAAGCCTGACCTACGAATACAACTGGCTCATCGCCATGGGCCGCCGCCTGGCGAGCCGCGACATCCCGATCATCACGGAGCCGTCGGTCGACGGCTACGCGCGGCAGGTCGACATCTTCAAGCGGCACATCCACGACACGCTCTTGGGCGACTAGGGCCTGCTTCCCTGAAGCCCGGCGGGTCGAAGGGCATGGCCCGGCGTGCCGGATCCCGCCATAAGGGCCCGCATGCACATACGCCCCGCCCGCGAGAGCGACGCTCCCTCGATCTGGCGCATCATCGGCCCGACCATCCGGGCCGGCGAGACCTATGCGCTGGACCCCGACATGAGCGAGGCCGATGCGCTGGCCTACTGGCTGGGCGACGACCGCGAGACCTTCGTCGCCGAGGAGGACGGCCGGATCATCGGCACCTACTACATCCGCCCCAACCAGGCCGGCGGCGGCAGGCACATCTGCAATTGCGGCTACATGACGAGCGCTGCCGCCACCGGGCGCGGCGTCGCGCGCGCCATGTGCAGCCACTCCCTGGAGCATGCGCGAGAGCGCGGCTTTCGCGGCATGCAGTTCAACTTCGTCGTCGCCAGCAACACCCGCGCCGTGGCGCTGTGGCAGTCCATGGGCTTCGCGATCGTCGGCCGCCTGCCTGCAGGCCTTCCGCCACCCGAAGCTCGGCTATGTCGACGCGCTCGTGATGTTCCGTCCTCTGGGCGGCTCCGAAGCCTAGGGTCGAGGTCCCATCAGCCCGCCGCGAGAAGCTGATCGAGGAGCTTCCGCGTGGCCCCCATCGCCGGCGGTCAGCTGTGGGCCTGCGCCTCGAGCGCCTGCCGTGTGGCCCCGACCGCCTGCCTGAGCTCCTTGATCAGGCCTGCCGTGTCCTCGCCCCGGCGCGCCCGCTCCTCGATGCGCGTCGCCAGCGACGAGACGCGCGCGAGACCGAAGGTGCCGACGGTGCCGCGCAGGCGATGCGCCTCCCGGGCGAGACCTTGCGCATCCCCCTGGGCCGCTTCCAGCCGGTCGCAGCTCTCGATGGCGGTGTCGATCGCCCGAGCCAGCAGCGTCTCGAGCGTCGTGGCGGGCAGCTCGCCCGCCATCCGATCCAGTCTCGACCGGTCGATCAGCGGCTCCTCCGCGACCGCGGGCGCCGCCGGTGACGCGTCGCCCGCCCGGCCGCCCGCCGGGGGCGTGGCGCTGGCGCCGATCCTCTCCAGCGCCGCGAACAGCTCGGGCCAGACCACCGGCTTGTCCAGACAGCCATTCATGCCGGCGGCGAGACAGCGCTCGCGCTCGGCCTCCATCACGGAGGCGGTCAAGGCGAGGATCGGCACCGTGCCGGCGGGCGGCGGCAGCCGGCGGATGCGCCGCGTCGCCTCGATGCCGTCCATCACCGGCATCTGCACGTCCATCAGCACGACGTCGGGAGGCCCGCGCGCGACCATCCCGAACGCGGCGGCACCGTCCTCGGCGAGGAGCACCGTGTGCCCTTGCCGCTCCAGCATCGCCTCGAGAAGCTCCCGGTTCAGCGCCGCATCGTCGGCCACGAGCACCCGCAGGGGGCGGCCACTGGTGGGCTCGGTCGGGGCGCGCTGCCGGACCACGCTCGCCTCGCCGGGCGGCAGCGAGACCTCGAACCAGAAGGTGCTGCCCAGGCCGGGCGTGCTCTCGACCCCGATCGTGCCGCCCATCGCCTCGACCAGACGCTTGCAGATGGCGAGCCCGAGGCCGCTCCCGCCATAGGTCCGGCTGGTCGAGGCATCCGCCTGGGTGAAGGCGCCGAACAGCCGCTCCTGCCTGTCCGCCGGGATGCCGATCCCGGTATCCCGCACCTCGAAGCGAAGCCGCACCCTGGAGCCGTCCGCGCTGCTCGCCACATGCAGCGTGACGGCGCCCTGATGGGTGAACTTCAGCCCGTTGCTCACCAGGTTCAGCAGCACCTGCCGCAGCCTCGTCGGGTCGCCCTTGACGACGAGCGTGGCAGGCATCGCCGACGTCAGCACGAGCCCGACGGCCCGCTCGGCTGCCTGGGGCGCCATCAGCGAGCGCACCTCCTCCAGCAGGTCGGCGAGGACGAAGTCGATCGCCTCGAGCTCGAGCTTGCCGGCGTCGATGCGCGAGAAGTCGAGGACGTCGTTGACGAGGCTGAGCAGATGACGGCCGGCGGTGCGGATGGCGTCGGCCTGGCGCCGCGGCCGCGCCGCCAGCTCCTCGGCCGACAGCAGATCGGACATGCCGAGAATGGCGGTGAGCGGGGTGCGGATCTCGTGGCTGATCGCCGCCAGGAACCTCTCCTTGGCCTGGCCTGCCTCCTCGGCCTCGCGTCTCGAGGTCGCGAGGTCCGCCGCCATCCTGCGGAACGCGGTGACGAGGTCGCCCAGCTCGTCGTGCGAGCGGCTGGCCTCGAGCTCGACCGTCTCCCCCGCCGCCAGACGCCGGGCGGCTCGGGTGACCTCCTGGACCGGGCGGACGATGATGAGCGCCAGGAGATAGCTCTTGATGCTCAGCAGCAGCAGCACGGCCACGCCGGCGACGAGGACGAGACGGTGGGCCTGCTCGAGGGCGGCCTCCGTGCGCAGGCTGAACTGGCTGAGCTCGTCCTCCTCCTTCATGAGGGCTCTGCTGATCCGCGTTACCAGCGCCCGCTCGGCGGCCTCGAGCCGCCGCCGGGCCTCGGTCAGCTTGGCTGCGTCCATGGTCTCGGCTGCGAGCGCCGGGAACGCCTGCGCCGCCTGGATGAGCTCCCGGCCCTCTCGGGCAAGGTCGGTGGCGCTCGCGATCTCCTTGCGCTCGTCCTCGATCCCTGAACTCGTCGAGATTCTTGAGCAGGCCCAGATAGCTCGCCGCCGCGTCCATGAGGGCCGACGCGCGGATCTGCTGCCGGGCGCCCTTCTCTTCCAGCGCCGCACGGTCGGCCGGGCCCAGCAGCGTCAGCATCGCCAGCTCGTCGGCGCCGGGGACGATGCTGGACGCAGCGCCGCGCAGCCTCTGCAGCGCTGCGATGGTGGGCAGGCTGTCCGCGACGGTCTCGCGGTAGGACGCGGCCACCCGCGTCACGCTGGCATAGGCTGAGCCACATCACCCCGGTGGCAACGATCACGATAGCCGTGTTGGCGGTCAGAAGCTTGGACCGCAGGCGCATGCGAGGATCCCCCGGGTGATCTCGGGACAGTCTGAGGTCACCAAACAGTAGGATCGAGCATGGCAGCCATGCAATCGCTGTTTATGCCGCCTGCGTCTTTGGCGGTTGAGGCGACAAGCTCGAGATCGCTGCCCCCGCTATCCCGAGACTTGCGGCACGATTGCGGTTCGGGGGGCGGGAAGGGGTCGAAGCCGGCCCCACCCTCCCGCCCGGGACGGGTCCCTGCGCCCGATCAGGCGTCCGGCACCAGCCGCTTGGCCCAGTCGGCCACCGCATCGCCGCTGCTGATGTCCGCCTGGACCAGCCCGTCGATCATGAAGGTCGGCGAGACGTGGATGCCGTTCTGGCGGGCATATTTGGTGTGCCACTTGACCTCGCGGTCGAGGCCCGGCGTCTCGAAGACCTGGGCCAGCGCGACCCCGCTATAGCCCTCGATGCGCTTGATGATGTCACGGGGCGTGGCATCCAGATTGGGGCCGGTGCGATGGCCCTCGAACTCGAACTCCTCCCGGTGTGCCGCCACCGCCTGCATCACCTTCTTGGCCGTCTCCTTGCCGCCCTCGAGGGTCGACGCCGCGACGATGCAGCGGACCACGACACCGGAGAACAGATGCCAAGGCTGCGAGTGCAGGCGGATCTTCAGCGTGATCTTGTCCTCGCCCGCGAGGGCCAGCAGCTCGTCGAGCTTGCCCAGCGTGCGGCAGGAGTAGGGGCAGGTGGGCTCGAGAAAGGGCTCGAAGACGCGCGGGCCGTGACCCCAGACGAGGGGATCGGCCTTCCATGATGGGCTCGTCATAAAACCTCCCGGCATAGGCGATGTGTCGGCGGCCGGCGCTGCCGGCGGCACCTCGAGGACGGACGAGCGGCAGGCGGGGCAGGGCAAGGCCGGCCCGTCGCCTTCCGCTCGCGACCCCCGGGATGGATAAGGCGCTGGCTCGTGCGCCACAAGGGGGCCGCCCCCGACGATGCCGGAAGGGGGTGGTCTCCCTTTGGTCGGCCGCCCGGCCGGCCTTCGTCAGGCCCGCGCGGTCTCGCGCGAGGCCTCGCGCGGCACCAGCGCCCGCATGATCGCCGGCATGTCCAGGCTGCCGACCGGCTCGCCGTTCCGCATCACGCGAAAGCGCCGGTCGAGCGCTCCTTCGGCCAGCGCTATGACGCTCTCGAGATTGTCGTCATAGCCCACCTCGCCCGACAGCTCGCCCTCGGGGGCGCCCTTCGTCATCACCGAGCGCACCCGCAGGACCCGGGCGCGGTTGATGTCGCTGACGAAGTCCTCGATGTAGGGATCCGCCGGGCGGAGCAGGATCTCCTGCGGCTCGCCCTGCTGCACCACCGCGCCGTCGTTCAGGATCACCAGATGATCGGCGAGCTTCAGCGCCTCGTCGAGATCGTGGGTGATGAAGACGATGGTCTTGTGCAGCTCGCCCTGCAGCTCCAGCAGCAGGTCCTGCATGTCGGTGCGGATCAGCGGGTCCAGCGCCGAGAAGGCCTCGTCCATCAGCATGATCTCGGAGTTCGAGGTCAAGGCCCGGGCGATGCCGACACGCTGCTGCATCCCGCCCGAGAGCTGGTGCGGATATTGCCCGCCATAGCCGGCGAGCCCCACCCGCTCGAGCCACTTGCCGGCCTCGGCCTCGTAGTCGCGCCGCTTGGCGCCGCGGGTCGCCGGCGCCAGGGCCGCATTGTCCAGGACCGTGCGGTGCGGCAGGAGGGCGAACTTCTGGAACACCATCGACATGGTCTGGCGCCGCAGCCCGCGCAGCCGCGCCTCGCGCCAGTCCAGGATGTTCTGGCCGTCGACCACGATCTCGCCCGCGGTGGGCTCGATCAGGCGATTGAGGTGGCGGATCAGCGTCGACTTGCCGGAGCCCGAGAGCCCCATGATCACGGTGATCTCGCCCTCGCGCATGTCGACGTTGATGTCCTTGAGGCCCAGCACGTGGCGCCGCTTTTCCAAGAGCTCCGCCTTGCCCATCCCGGCCCTGACCTCGGCCAGCGCCGCCTGCGGGTCGTCGCCGAAGATCTTGTAGAGGTGGCGGATCGAGACCTTCACATTCTTCTCGCTCATCTGGCTTCGCCCCCTAGCGGCGCTGGCTGGCGTCGATGCGGGCGAGCGAGGCCTTCGTCACCCGGTCGAGCACGATCGCCAGCAGCACGATGCCGAAGCCCGCAACGAGGCCCACGCCCAGATCGAGGTTGCGGATGCCGCGCAGCACGAGGATGCCCAGGCCCGGGGCCGAGACCATGGACGCGATCACCACCATCGAGAGGCTCATCATGATGGTCTGGTTGACGCCGGCCATGATGTTGGGCAGCGCCAGCGGGATCTGCACGCCGAAGAGCTTTTGCCGCTCGGTCAGGCCGAACGCGTCCGCGGCCTCGATCACGTCCTGGTCGACGAGCCGGATGCCCAGATCGGTGAGCCGCACCACCGGCACGATCGCATAAAGGATGACGGCGATGCCGTAGAGCTTGGGCTCGGTCACGGAGAAGAGGAAGATCAGCGGGATCAGGTAGACGAAGGGCGGCAGCGTCTGCAGCATGTCGAGGATCGGGATCACGAGGCGCTGCATCCGATCGCTGCGCGACATGGCGATGCCGATCGGCACGCCCAGCAGCACGCAGATGAAGGCGCACACGAAGATGATGGCCAGCGTCTGCATCGCCGTCTCGTAATGGTCGATGAAGGCCAGCAGGCCGATGACGAGGGCGACGAAGCCCAGGAGCTTCCAGGAGCGCGAGACGAGCCAGGTGATCCCCAGCAGCACCGGGATCACGATCCACCAGGGCGTCGTCGTCATGATCCACAGCATGTCGCGCAGCATCCAGCTCAGCGGCTGGGTGAGCGGATCGATCACGAAGCGCAGCCCGCCCCGGATGGCGAGGAATCCTTGCTCGAGGCCGCGCGTCAGGTCGCTCGACGGCGGGATCGCGGCGCAGGCGTGGTTGAGCGCGTTGAGCGAGGGGAAGGGAATGGTCCAGATCGAGCCGGCCTCGTGCCCGCTGCCGCTGGTCTGCGCCAGCAGGTCGGCCATCGACATCGGACCCTTGGCAGCGCCGCTGTCGCACCAGTCTCTCAGGCCCAGCGCATTGAACAGGAAATCGTAGGTCGCCATGAGCTCACGGGGCCTGAGGGGCCCGTCCATCTTGTTGAAACGAGAAGGACGGAGCCGGCATCCGGCTCCGTCCGAGCTTTGTCAGCTTCGCCAGCTTTGCCTTCAGCTCTTCTTGAGGAGCTTGGCCAGCTTCTTCTTGGCCGAATCAGAGATCCAGCTCGACCACTCGGTCTGATAGTGCGTCAGGTAGTAGACCGCCGTCTCCTCGGCCGAGGCGCTGTTCTTGTCCTGCCAGGCGAGCAGCTTGCTCATCGTGTCGGTCTTGAAGCTCATCTTGCTGAAGAAGGCCGTCACGGTCGGGTGGCTCTTGGCGAAGGCCGTCGTCACCGAGGTCAGCACCGGCGCCGCCGGGAAGTCCGAGACCTTGGGATCGGGCGTCTTCGGGTTCTGCAGCTTTGCGAAGTCGGCCTCATTGTAGGCGCCGAGCTTCACCCGGGTCATGGCATACTTGCCCATGGGTGCCGTCGGCTCCCAATAGTAGCCGAACCAGGGCTTCTTGTCGGTCACGGCAGCGCCCATCGAGGTCGCCAGCGTCTCGCCCGAGCCGTGGTTGAAGACCTTGATGCCCGACTTCTCGAGGTCGAGCGCCCGGATCAGGTTGTCGTTGACGACCCGGCAGCCCCAGCCGTCGGGGCAGTTGTTGAAGCGGCCGCCGACCCACTCGGGATGCGCCATCACGCCCTGGATCGTCTTGAGCTCGGGATGCTCCTTGGCGAGGTAGGTGGGAATCCACCAGCCCTCGACGCCGCCGGGCTCGAGCACCTTGGCCACGCGCTTCACCGTGCCGGCCTTCTCGAGCTTCTTGTAGGCGTCGCCCGCCGAGTTGAGCCAGAGGTTGGTCACGACGTCGGGCTCGCCGTTCTCGGCGACCGAGGTGATGGCCGGGATCGTGTCCGACTTCACCAGGCTCACATGGCAGCCATAGCCCTGCTCGAGCAGGAACTTGGCGACGTTCGTGGTGACCCCGGCCGCGGCCCAGTTCATCTGGGCGATCGAGACGTCGCCACACTGCTGCTCGCCGCTGGTGGCCGCTTGCGCGTGGGCCGCGGTCACGAGCAGGCAGCCGGCGACTCCGGCCGCCGCGATCAGTTTCGCCTTGAGCATCAACTTTCCCTTGTTCTTGTTCCGACATTGACCGAGCCGCTCGGAGGGCCCCGGCGATGCCGCAGGGCACGAGGAGGGCCCGCGCGCAACGGGTCGCACGCGACGATGGGCGCAACCATCGGCAGGCGCCCGCGCACAAGGCGAGCACCGACGCGTTGGTGCGATCTCGCTCGGTCGTTGCCCCTGGGTATCAGCTCACGAGCGGAAACACAACGCAAGGCAGCCCGGAAGCATTGTCATGATGGAATTAAGTTACTGATATAGGGTTATATTTTATCAGACTTCCGCAGCCGGATCGGCCGCCGCGGCGCCGCCTTCGGCTGCTGTGGCCACCCTCGCATCGGCTCCACGAGGCCTCGCAGGGACAGCCCGATCATCCTCCCGACGCAGCGTGCAGAGCCAATCCCGATGCGAGCCGATGAGCGAGCATCCGCTGATTTTTGTGACGAGCACGGCGCTGCTCCAGGCAGCCGGCCCCCGGACGCCCGCTCCGGCATCGCCACCTGCTACCCCAGGATCCTGTCCAGCACCCGCTCGTCGCGCGCCAGCGTCTCGCGCAGGATCTCGGGGCCGTTGACGACGACCGGGAACAGCGCCGATTCCTGCGACTGCAGGATCGTCGGATCCTGGCCCGCCTCCAAAAAGGCATCGGTCAGCCGCTGCGCCACGGACTTGTCCAGCCCCGGTGCCCCCAGCGCTGCCACGCTCTCGGTGAAGGCGAGCTTGCGCTGCCCGCTCACCTCGGCATAGGTCGGCGTGTCGGTCAGCACCGCGTTGCGCGCCGCCCCGAAGCTCAAAAGGCCCCGCAGGCCGCTTCGATCCCGCTCGATGAAGGCGGTGGGCAGGATGCCGGCGGCGGCGCGTCCGCTCTTCACATCGTCGAACACCTCGCCCAGCGTGTCGCGCAGCGTCACCGCCATGGCGAGCTTGGCCTTGCGCTCCAGGATCAGCTTGGCGAGGTAGGCGGCCGTGGCACGCTGCAGGCAGCTCACGGCGAGCGGCGCCTTCTTCGCCGCCTCCACCGCATCGCCCCACGACGCGAGCGGGCTCTTCTGCGTGGTGAAAAGAGCCACCGAGAAGCCGTTGCTGAGCTTGGCGATCGGCACCATGCTCTCCAGCCTCACATCGCCATAGCCGGCGCCGCGCTCCATGGACTGCACCGCCATGATCGGCCCGCCGAACAGCCGCACGGCACCCTCCGACGGCTCCAGCGCCGCCCGCAGCGCCTTGAGGCCGTCCTCGCCGGTCACCGTCCTCACCTCCACCGGGCACTGCAGGATCCCCTGCAGCACCGGCTGCAGCAGGCTGAAGGCGGTCCAGATCACCGAGGGCTTGCCCAGCGGCTCGACCAGCTCGAGGGACGCCATGGCCCCCGCGGCCCGGCCGGCCCTCGCCGCCAGGGGAAGTGCCAAGCCCGCACCGGCGGCCAACAGAACAGTGCGTCGTGACGGCATTTTTTTGCTCTTTCCGGCTGTTGGCGACCCGTTGCGAGCGCCTCTCCGGCGCCACGCGACTATGACCCGCGCGATCGGCCGATACAAGCCGCGGTTGTGCCAGCGGCACCCGCATCCGCGAAACCGGCGATCCCGCCGGGCTTGCCTCGCACGATCCCCTGATCCACCATCCGCCCCCCGCGGCACGAAGCCGGGCCACGCCGGGCGAGGACCGATGACACGCTCTCTCGTGCTTTTGTCAGCTGGCGCAGCGCTGGCCCTCGCGGCCGGGACGACCCTGGCCGCAGCACCGTCATCCCCGTCCGGGCAGCGCATCGCCGGCGTGCCCTGGGCCGCAACCGAGATCGCCGGCCGCGCCCTCGTGACCAAGGATCCGCCCACCATCGCCTTCCTCGAGGACGGCACCTTTTCCATGTTCGGCGGCTGCAACCGCTTCCGCGGCAAGGCCGAGCTCTCGCCGGGAAAGCTTTCCTTCACCTCGCCCATCGCCGGCACGCGCATGGCCTGCCCGCCCGAGCGCATGAAGCTCGAGCAGGACATGCTGCAAGCGCTCGCCCGCACGACGGCCTACGAGCGCAACGGCCCGCTCCTGACCCTCACCACCGACCAGGGCCTCGCCACCGCCCGCTTCCACGAGCGCCCCGACTGATTTTTTGTCTCTTTCCGTCGAGAGCGGGCGCCGCGAACGCTGTCGAGCGGCGTGCCAGCGCAGACCGTCAAGGGGATCTGAGCCCGCAGCCCATGGCGATGTGAGCTGCCGAGCCTGAGCCCGGCACCGCCTCCAAGGGCCCCCGAGCGCGCGCGGCCGGCCGCTTTCTCTGCAGTCCGATTGATCTGGATCAGCGCTGGCGAGCGGCGGCTGAGCCACGTATGGAACGGTCGCCGGGGAGCCCCGCCCGATGGGCGAGGCAAGCCGGGCCGAGCTCTCATCCGCTGGCGCGAAGAAGAGATCGGACACGAATCACAATGGAGCACGGCTATGGACAAGGATCGGGTCGAGGGTGCTGCAAAGCAGGCCAAGGGCACCGTCAAGGAGGCCGTCGGCGAGCTGACCGGCGATGCCAAGCTGAAGGCCGACGGCAAGAAGGACAAGGCGGAAGGCAAGGTGCAGAACGCATCGGCGGCCTCAAGGACAGCGTCCGGGATGCCGTTCGCAAAGCCTAGCCGCCCCGGCTTCGACCTGATGGCAGGTCGATACGACGGCCGAGGGAAGCTCGGCGTCTCGAGCACTTGTCGCGGCCCGCTGGGAGCATGGAAATAGCCGAGGCCTGGAACCAGGGTTTCTCGTGCGGGTCGACCGCTTTGGCGATGATGTCGCGCCCGACATGGTGACGCGCGATACCGATGGGAGGGTTCCGTATGCCACGAGCGCGAGGCCTTTGCCGGCTGTTGGGTGCTTGCCTTCTCGGCATGGCATGGGCGACGTCGGCCCTGGCCCAGGGCGGCCCGTCCGTCACCCAGAGCGGCGGCGCCTCGGCCGGCGCTGCCGCCGGCGACTACACGGTGGGCGAGCTGGCCCAACGCTGCGCCGAGGCCGAGCCCGATTTCTGCGACGGCTACATCATCGGGAGCGGTCGGCTCTATCAGCAGATCACGCGCGTCGGCGTCGTGCGCGGTTGGGCCTGCGCCGATCCGCTGCCGACCCTGGAGCAGGTCGGCAGGTGTTCGTCGACTGGGCCGGCGCCCACCCGACGATGGCGAACGGCGCCGCCGTCAACGGCTTCTGGCAGGCGATGAGCGAGCGGTGGCCGTGCAAGGGCAAGTGACGGGCGACGGGATCGCCCCGAGGAAGCGGAGAATGGCGATGACGGCAACGAGCGCGGGTCGGCTGGGCGCGGTTCTGACACTCGTGGCGATGGTCGGCCTCGCCGGCTGCGAGGTCAACAAGACGACGGGCGAGCGAACGCTGACCGGGGCCGGCGTCGGTGCCGCCAGCGGCGCCGCGGTGGGGCTCCTGACCGGCAACTTCCTCGGCAGCGCCGTGACCGGTGCCGCGGCCGGCGCCGCCGGCGGCTTCGTCTACGACCAGATCAAGAAGAGCCAGTAGGCCCCGCCACCATGAGACCGCGCACGCCGTCCCGCCGTTCGTCGGTCCGTGTGGCTCTGGCGACCGGGTTGATCCCGATCGAAGCGGAGCTTGTTGCGAGGCGTTGAGCGCCAGGTGCCTGGCCGATCTGAATCGTCTGGAGGACAGTCATGTCGTTGATTCTTGTCGTGGTCATTCTATTTTTACTGTTTGGCGGCGGCGGCTATTACGGCTACCGTCGTCAGTATTACGGAGGCAGGGGCTTCAGTCTGCTCTTTATCGTGCTCATTGTGCTGCTCCTCCTCGTCGTCTTTGGTGCGCCACACATGGGCTATATGCGCTGAGCATCTGGCCGCCCTCCAAAGCCTCCGCCGATGCCGGCCTCGGGCCGGGCGCCCGAGGGGGCATCGGTGACGCTTTGAGCGGCTCTGGAGTGCCGCGGACAGGCCGCGCACCTCGCCATTTCATATGGCCCGGCGGCCAGCGCTTGCCGTGAGCGCTCCACGCCACCTTGTGATGACTCGCGGACCTACGAGCGGCGTCAGCCTCGACACGCTCGTGACCTGCATTCTCGCCGGGTCCTTCGGCAAGCGCTTCGGCAGCGGACGGTGCCACCCGTGCGCGAGGGCTGTACGGCCGCCCCCGCACCGCCCGGCAGGCATCGGCTTCGAGACCAGGCGGGAGCTGAAGGACCTTTTTGCTTCTCTTTTGTGACGTTGACCTTGAGGTTGAGGCGGGCGCCGGAGCCGGCCCACAGCAAGCCGCTTACTCGCGGATCTTCCAGAACGAGTTTTTCTTCACCACCTTGCCGTCCCGGAACGTATAAAAATCGCAGCCGCGCACCTCGACGCGCTGGCCGTCGCTCGACGTGCCCGTGATCGTCCACTGG
Source organism: uncultured Alphaproteobacteria bacterium (assembly GCA_963735065.1). Classification (GTDB taxonomy): domain Bacteria; phylum Pseudomonadota; class Alphaproteobacteria; order Geminicoccales; family Geminicoccaceae; genus CAVTJL01. Next base: position 12,639 of record CAVTJL010000008.1, read on the forward strand.
CTGATGCCGGTGTCCCCGCTGGCAAAATGCTCGGCCTCGCCATAGTGCACGTCGGGCAGCCCCTCGAAGCGCGAGCGCAGCCCTTTTTTCACCGCCTCGATCCCGACCAGCCGCGTCCCGCAAGCCTCGGGCCCCCGCGGCATCTCGAGCACGCAGTCCTCGGCAAAGAAGCTCATGATGCGATCGAGGTCATGCGCGTTGAACGCATCGAGGATCGCTTCGAGCTTGCGCAGCGTGGCCGTCGCGTCATGCGCCATGGCTGAGCTCCTGTCCGGTGTGGAGCGAGCAGGCCGATAGAATAGAAGCGGGTGGATGAGCCGTCCAGCAGGGCGCAAGGCTCTGCCGGATGGCCCGACCCAGGGCGGGCCACTGCTGATCGCGCAACGCGCAACAACACCGGCTCTCATGCACTCCTGATTGAAATAAATGAAATCATATGCAATCAGAAAGCGTGCTGCCAGGTCGTCGCGGCGGAGGCTGGACAGCACCGTGGAGCGAAAGCAGCAGTTGGCCCTCGGCTCCGGGAATTGTTGGCTTCGATCCTTCGCCGTGCCCGCGCTGCATCCCGCTGCGGCGTACGCCGCGCGGTGGGGACGGAGGCTTGAGAAATGGAACCGCATGCGGTATCTAAGATGGGCTCCAGGGCGCGCAAGCGGCTGGAACGTATGCGTGCGAATCCGAGGGATTGGGACATCAAGGATGTGATGAGCTTGTGCGAGGCGTTCGGTATGCATTGCTCGGCGCCTAAGCGCGGCGGCCACTACAAGATCTCACATCCGGACCTTCCGGAGATCCTTACGGTGCCGGCGCATCGACCCGTCAAGCCTGTCTACGTGAAGGCCCTGGTGTCGCTCATCGATCGTATTCTAGGGGAGACCGCGGATGCCGAAGAGGGCCCGTGAGTATGCGGTGCTGATCAAGCCTCTCCCGCCCGAGGATGGCGGCGGCTGGCTCGCCGTGGTCCCGGACCTTCCGGGCTGCATGTCCGACGGCGAGACCATGCAGGAGGCGCTCGACAATGTCGTGGGTGCCGTCGAGTCCTGGAAGGAGGCGGCCGCCGAGCTGGGCCGCGAGGTGCCGGAGCCCGGCTCCTCGAACGGTCAGTGGCGCCAGCGCGTCCCGCGCACGCTCCACGCCACGCTGAAGCGCATCGCCGAATCCGAAGGCGTCAGCCTCAACACGCTCGTGACCTGCATCCTCGCCGAATCCGTCGGCAAGCGCTTCGGCAGCGGAGGCGGCGACAAGGCGGGATGAGCTGTGTCGAATTTGTGGTACCGGCACAGCAACGTTCGCTCATCCGAGCCCGTCATCGATACGATTGTAAATGGGACGTTCCCTTGGACCGCGACCGTGGCCGAGATCGACCCGATGGCCATCAGCCTCCTGTTCGAAAGGGCGGCCCTCGCGGGAAGCTCGGAGGAGATAGACGGCTACGCCTCAATCAGCGACGGGCTGCACGACTGTAGGGCCACGCGGGTGCTAGGATGGTTATTGAATGGAGTGTCGCCGTAGTCCCACGACTGATGTGAGGGCGCTCAGAACGCCGCAGGCAGCCGCTCGCCCGCGGCGTGCCAAAGTGCCTCCCGCAAGCACTGTTCGATGAAATTCACCTCGTTCATATGGTGCTCGGCACGAGTTAGTCCCTCGTGAACAGCCCGATTCCTCGCGTCTCGAACTTGGCGGAGCATTCGTTCAGTGAATGTGTGCTGACGTCCAGACGCCGCAGCTATGTTAGTGGCCATTGTTGTGAGCATAGGCACTCTTGGGAACACCGTTGGTCGCGACATTGCTTCGCAGAGCTTGTCCAGCTTTGCTTGGGTGGTAGAGAAGAGGCCCGCGGTGCGCAGCACCGCCCGTACGTGCCGGATTTCGGCCTTGTCGAAGAGGCGATTGCCTTCCCCCTTATCCACAAAAAGTGCTTCCAATGCAGCCCAGCCAATAGAAAGGCGACCATAGTTCGTAGGCTGCACGTAAAACTCCACGAGATGGTCAGCCACGGTGCGAACGGCCGGCTTCACCAAGTGTTGCCGTATCCTGTCAATATCTTCCTTACGAAATCCAGTAATAACTGCGGATGCCAAGCCGATCTCCGCGCATGTCGGGTCGTGTGCGGTAATAGGTATACTCGTAGAATCTTGCACGTAAAATCCACGTCGATAGAATATTGACATAGAATATACGAGAAGGTTCATGTGATACTGCATTCCGTGGAAGTTGCTCAAGTCATGCTTTTGCTGAAAGCGAATAACTATTGTGCCTGGATATGAATTATCAATTTTCGCATCCAGGTTCATCTCTTTTCCAAGAGAATGCACCACATGCACAAGAGTTGCCGGGCCATCTTTGAGATGGTCGACATTCACCATCCCAAGTCGGAAAATAAATCTATCCTCTACTACTTGTTCTCCCTTTTCGCCTTCTGCAGTAGCGAGATGGATTGCGTCTGGTTCGCTGATATAGAGCGTCTCGCAGCCGGACACCTTGCGATCTTCGGTAAGTTTGTATAAGATAACCATCTTCAATTTTTGTGGATCAATACCGGGCGGTATGTCTCGGAAAAAGCCAGGATTGGACGGGTCTACCGCGAGAGGCTTGCATATGACGCTATAGCCTGTGTCCAGTAGGTCCTTGAGTTGGTTGAGGTCATTGGTCATTTTTAACTCGATGCAGAGAGACTATCTTGTAGGATAGCGGTGTCATTTTGCTCTGCCGGCACCCTGTGCTGAACATTGCGTACGCAGACAAATAGCGCCCGCCCGTCTCACAGATCTGAGGAAGGGAATTACGGAATTACGGTGACACTCCACTCATTAACCTTCGTCACCGCCGTCCCGCGTCGCGCAGCGCCTTCCAGGACGCTCTCCCGAGCCTCGTCCCGGCCCTCAGCTCCTTCAGCCGCTCGATCGCCGCGTCCACCTCCGCCCGATCGTCCGTCGCCACAGGCACCAGCCGCGCGACCGCCTTTCCATGCCGCGTGATGACGACCTCCTCGCCCCGCTCGACGCGCTCGAGCAGACTCGAAAGACGGGCCTCGGCCTCACGGACATCGATCGCGGACACCATCGTGCTCCCAAGGACGGACAGAACAGCCACCCGGCAAGTCGCGCCAACCGCCCGACAGGGGGGCTCCTCGGTTGAAGGGGGTCGCCGCAGCGCAGCGACTCCAGCCCCATCTGCCGCCTGGGCCCCCGCGAAGCATGGTATAGATGACATGCAAGCAGCATGCACCTGGAGCGCATCCATGCCCGGCACCGAGCGGCTGACCATCACCCTCCCGTCCGACATGGCGGACCTGGTGCGGAGCGCCGTGGCGACGGGCGACTACGCCTCCGCCAGCGAGGTGGTCCGCGAGGCGCTGCGCGACTGGGCCACGAAGCGGGCCTCGCAGCTCCAGGAGCTGGCAGCCCTGAGGGCCGATATCGCCAGCGGCCTCGCCGACATGGCCGAGGGCCGCGTCAGGGAGCTGGACACCGCCCGCATCGTCGAGCGGGGCAGGGCTCTCCTCGCCGCCCGCTCGCCCTCCGCGTGACCGCGGCCCGCCACGCACATTGACAGACGCCTCGCCATCGCTATAGTCCGCGGCCACGTCTGAAGGCGACACGTTCAGGCGGCGTTTTTGTTGTTGTCCGCTCAGAGCCAGGTCGACCAACCCATGTACGCAGTGATCAAGACCGGCGGTAAGCAGTACCGCGTCGCCCCCAACGATGTGATCAAGGTCGAGAAGATCGAGGGCGAGGCCGGCAGCACGGTCGAGCTCGACCAGGTGCTGATGGTGGGCGGCGAGGCGCCGCAGCTCGGCACGCCGCTCGTCGCCGGTGCCCGCGTCGTCGCCACCGTGCTCGAGCAGGCCAAGGGTCCCAAGGTCCTCGTCTTCAAGAAGCGGCGCCGGAAGAACTCGCGGCGGCGCAACGGCCATCGCCAGCTCCTCACCGTGCTGCGCGTCACCGACATCGCCGTCGCCGCCTGAGCCGGCTCTCGAGGAGATAGAAGATGGCACACAAGAAGGCGGGCGGCAGCTCCAGGAACGGCCGCGACACCGAAGGCAAGCGCCTCGGCGTGAAGAAGTATGGCGGCGAGGCCGTGATCACGGGCAACATCCTGGTCCGGCAGCGCGGCACCAAGTTCCACCCCGGCCCCAATGTCGGCATGGGGCGCGACTACACGCTCTATGCCCTGCAGCCGGGCAAGGTCGCCTTCAAGGCGTCGCGCGACGGCCGCTCCTATGTGAGCATCGTGGCGGAGGCCGCAGCGGCCGAATAGGCTCCGCCACAGGGTCCAGGAGAGGAGGGAAAGGCCGTAGCCTTTCCCTTTTTCGTCATGCGGTTTCTCGATTCGGCCAAGATCTTCATCAAGAGCGGCGACGGCGGCTCCGGCTCGTCCAGCTTCCGGCATGAGAAGTTCATCGAGTTCGGCGGGCCCGACGGCGGCGACGGCGGGCGCGGCGGCAGCGTCGTGGCACGCTGCGATCCCGACCTCAACACGCTGATCGACTTCCGCTACCGCCAGCATTTCAAGGCCCAGCGCGGCCAGGGCGGCATGGGCAAGCAGCGCACCGGCGCCAGCGGCAAGGACCTCGTCATCCGCCTGCCGCCCGGCACCCAGATCCTGGCCGACGACGAGGAGACGGTGCTGGCCGACCTCACCGCACCCGGCCAGGAGGTGGTGCTGGCCAAGGGCGGCGACGGCGGCTTCGGCAACATGCGCTTCAAGACCTCGACCAACCGGGCGCCGCGCCGCGCCGATCCCGGCTGGCCGGGCGAGGAGCGCTGGGTCTGGCTGAAGCTCAAGCTGCTGGCCGATGTGGGCCTCGTGGGCCTGCCCAACGCCGGCAAATCCACCTTTTTGTCGGTCGTCAGCAACGCGAAGCCAAAGATCGCGGACTATCCCTTCACCACGCTCGAGCCCCGGCTGGGCACGCTGCTGATCGACGACCGTGCCCTCGTCGTGGCCGACATCCCGGGCCTCATCGAGGGCGCCTCGGAGGGCAAGGGCCTGGGCGACCGCTTCCTGGGCCATATCGAGCGCTGCGCCGTTCTCATCCACCTCGTCGACGGCACGGGCGAGGACCCGGTCGCCGCCTGGCACACCATCCGCGCCGAGCTCTTTTCATACGGTCACGGCCTCGCCGAGAAGGACGAGATCGTGTGCCTCAACAAGTGCGACGCCCTCGAGCCCGAGCGCGTGCAGGAGCTCGTGGCCGCGCTCGAGACGGCGACCGGCCGCTCCGTCCACGCCATCTCGGGCGTCGCCCGCACCGGCATCGAGGCCGTGCTGCGCGAGGCCGAGGGGCTCGTCCGGCAGGCCCGCGCCCGTGCCCGCGAGGCCGAGGCCCTGGCCCTCCCGGCGTGAGCGCCCCCCTCGAGGCGAGCCGCCTGACCGTCCAGGCGGCCTCGGCCCTCCCCGTCGACGCGAGCGGCGAGATCCGCACGAGCCGGCCCGACACCCCCGCCGCCGGTCTTTTGTCACGTCGCCGCCGCGCGCAGGAGACCATCGTCGCCACCTCCGGCGCCATCGCGCTCGATCGCCGCCTGCCGCGTCCGCCCTGGAGGAAAAGAAGACGCGCCGCGGGCCAGATCAGCCTCGCGTGCCACGAGGCTGCGGAGAAGGACGAGGGCGTCCGCCGCGACCAGTGCCACGCCGTCGCTCCCGGCCACGTGAAGGGCCTCAGGACCGCCCTCCAGCCCGCAGCCGGCCGGCCCTCCCGAGCCGTCTCGGGCGTCGCTGCGCTACCGTCATCGAGCGCACCCTGCGCGAGGCCGCCGCCCGGGGCCTTCCGCATGAGCGCCCCCTCGAGTCCGCGAGCGGCCGGCCCATCCACGTCATTCCGGGCGTCGCTCGCTCGGGGACAGCACCCATTCTGTGCGAGACCGCCGCCGGGGGCTTTCTTTACCGCATGAGCACCCCCCTCGAGGCGAGGCGCCTCACCGTCAAGGTCGGCTCGGCGCCTGCTCGTCCAGCAGGACGGCGAGATCCGCACGAGCCGGTACCACAGCAGCACCTCCGACCTTTCGTCACGTCGCCGCCGCGGCCAGGAGGTCATGGTCGTCACCTCCGGCTCCATCGCCCGCCGCCCGCTGCGCCTCGAGGAAAAAAAGACCGCCGCGGCGGGGCAGATCATCCCGCCCCAAGCCGTCTCGGGCATCGTCCGCCTCGACCAGTGCCACGCCCTCGATGCTGGCCACGTGAAGGACCTCAGGGCCGCCCTCGAGCCCGCGGCCGGCCGGTCCGTCCACGGCATCTCGGGCGTCGCGCGCTCCGTCATCGAGCGCACCCTGCGCGAGGCCGCTGCCCTGGTCCGCGCCACCTGCGCCCGCGAGGCCGCCGCCGGGGGCCTTACCGCATGAGCGCCCCCCTCGAGGCGAAGCGCCTCACCGTCAAGGTCGGCTCGGCCCTGCTCGTCGACGCGAACGGCGAGATCCGCACGAGCTGGCTCGACAGCCTCGCCGCCGATCTTTTGGCACGCCGCCGCCGCGGGCAGGAGGTCATCGTCGTCACCTCCGGCTCCATCGCCCGCCGCCCGCTGCGCCTCGAGGAAAAAAAGACCGCCGCGGCGGGGCAGATCATCCCGCCCCAAGCCGTCTCGGGCATCGCCCGCCTCGACCAGTGCCACGCCCTCGATGCTGGCCACGTGAAGGACCTCAGGGCCGCCCTCGAGCTCGCGGCCGGCCGGTCCGTCCACGGCATCTCGAGCGTCGCGCGCTCCGTCATCGAGCGCACCCTGCGCGAGGCTGCTGCCCTGGTCCACGCCACCTGCGCCCGCGAGGCCGCCGCCGGGGCCTTACCGCATGAGCGCCCCCCTCGAGGCGAAGCGCCTCACGGTCAAGGTCGGCTCGGCCCTGCTCGTCGACGCGAACGGCGAGATCCGCACGAGCTGGCTCGACAGCCTCGCCGCCGATCTTTTGGCACGCCGCCGCCGCGGGCAGGAGGTCATCGTCGTCACCTCGGGCGCCATCGCCCTGGGCCGCCGCCTCCTGCGCCTGCCGCGCCGCCAGCTGCGCCTCGAGGAAAAGCAGGCCGCGGCCGCAGCGGGGCAGATCATCCTGGCGCATGCCTGGCGCGACAGCCTCGCCCGCCACGAGCTCGACGCCGCCCAGATCCTCATCACGCTCGAGGACACCGAGGCACGGCGCCGCTACCTCAACGCGCGCGCCACCGTCGGCAAGCTCCTCGAGCTCGGCGTCGTCCCCATCGTCAACGAGAACGACACCGTCGCCACGACGGAAATACGCTTCGGCGACAATGACCGGCTCTCGGCCCGCGTCGCCGTCATGGCCAGCGCCGAGACGCTCGTGCTCCTCTCCGACGTGGACGGGCTCTACACCGCCGACCCGCGCTCCCACCCCGAGGCCCGCCACATCCCCACCGTCTCCGCCATCGGCCCCGAGATCATGGCCATGGCCACAGGCTCGGTGAGCGGCGTCGGCACCGGCGGCATGGTGAGCAAGCTCGAGGCCGCGCGCATCGCCACGGGTGCCGGCTGCACCGTGCTGCTCGCCAAGGGTGCCGTCGACCATCCGCTGAAGGCGCTGGCCGAAGGCGGGCGCTGCACCACCTTCACCGCCGCCACCACGCCCCGCCGCGCCCGCAAGGAGTGGATCGCCGCCTCCCTGGGCGCCATGGGCAGCCTTGCCATCGACGCCGGCGCCCTTGCGGCCCTGAAGCGCGGCTCGAGCCTCCTGCCGGCCGGGGTCACCGCGGTCGAGGGCAGCTTCGAGCGCGGCGATCCCATCCTCGTGCGCGCGCCCGACGGTGCGGTGGTCGCCAAGGGCCTTTCGGCCTACGATGCCGAGGACGCGCGGCGCATCGCCGGCCGCCGCACCGAGGAGATCGCGACGATCCTGGGCTATCGCGGCCGCGACGTCATGCTCCACCGCGACGACCTCGTTCTTTTGTAGCTTTGGTCCGTTGTTGGCAGAGCTGCGAGACCTCACGACCGAGCGAGGCCGACATGACCTCCACCCGAGACAAAGCCCCCGGCCGCCGCATCGCCACCGTCGGCGCCGGCCCCACCGGTCTTTTGTCGGCTTTGTCACTCGCCTCGGTCGGCGCCGATGTCACCCTCGTCGACCCCCACCCGCTCGCTGACAAAAGTGACAAAAAAAAAGATGGCCGCACTGTAGCCCTGCTCCAGCCCTCGATCCGCCTCTTGCGCCAGCTGGGCTTGTGGGAGCAGCTCGAGCCCGCGGCACAGCCGCTGCGCCGCCTGCGCATCGTGAGCCTGCCCCAGGGCCATGGCGGCCCGATCGACGGCGACGTCACCTTCGATGCCGCCGAGCTTTCTCTTTTATCATTTGGCTGGAGCCTGCCGGTCGCGGACCTGCGCGATGCGCTGGCCAAGCGCGTCCTCGAAAGTGACAACATAACCGATCGCACGGGGTCGCCCGTCGCATCCGTCATCCTCCGCGGGCCCGAGGCCGTGCTCGACCTCGCGGCAGGGGGCTCCATCCGGGCCGACCTCGTCGTCGGCGCCGACGGGCGCGGCTCGGTGGTGCGTGCCGCGGCCGGCATCCCGGTCACGCGTCACCCCTACCGCCAGACCGCGATCACCGTAGCCTTCGCGCATGAACAAAAGCATAACGACACCTCGATCGAGCTGCACCGCCCGGGCGGCGCCTTCACCATGGTGCCGCTGCCCGGCCGCCGCTCCGCGCTGGTCTGGGTCGAGCACGACCACGAGGCGGAGCGCCTCCTGGCCCTCCCCGCCGATGCTTTTGTCACTGAGCTCGACGCCCGCGTCCGCCCCTGGCTGGGCCCGGTCCATGGCGTGGGCGAGCGAAAAAGCTTCCCGCTCGTGGGCATGAGCGCCGGCCGCCTCGTCGGGCCGCATGTGGCGCTGGTGGGGGAGGCGGCGCACGCGATGAGCCCCGTGGGCGCCCAGGGGCTCAACACCTCCTTGGCCGACGTCGCAGCCCTCGCCCGCGCCGTCTCGAAAAGCCTGCGTGAGGGCCGCCCCGTCTCCCAGCCCGACGCCCTCGTCCGCTACGAGCGGGAGCGCCTGCCCGACATCCAGGCCCGCCTGCTGGTCACCGACGGCCTCGCCCGCGCCGTCGCCACGGCCTTCCCCGCCATCGTCAAGGCGCGCGGCCTGGGCCTGCGCCTCGTGGGCGGCCTGCCGCCCCTGCGCCGCCTCGTGATGCGGGGCCTGCTTGGAGCCCCGCGGCCAGGCGGCACCCGACCCGGGCTAGGGCCGGGCACCCGCCCGCACCCTCAGCTCGCCGGCGCCACGATCACCGGGTGAACGACGAAAACCTCCTGCGAGGCGGGGTCCACCGTCACGCGCACCCAGTCGGCGTTGGGGCTGCCGAAGGTCTGGAGCCGCGTGATGTTGGGGATCAGATGCGCCTGGTCGATCAGCGGCTTGTCGATCTTGAAGAAGTGCGTGTCGCCGTGCACCAGCAGCACCTGGCCCTTGAAGCCCTTGGCCTCCTGCGACGATCGCATCGAGGAAGCTCGTGTAGCCGTCCACCCCCTTGGCGCCCCGCTCGTTCACATCCTCGGTCTCGGGCAGATCAAAGCCCGGATCGCCCTGGAACACGATCACGATGCCCGGCGCCTTTTTGTCGGCTGCCAGCTTGAACGCCTCCTTGGTCCAGGCGATGTTGGCCGCATCCCTTGCCGCCCACTCGGCATTGTCGGCCGCGCACTGCTCGGCCGTCCTGGCGCTCTTCTTCGTGCAGGCCTTGTCGTCGTTGACCTTGTTGTTGTTGCTGCCGGGAATGTTGAGCCCCACGAACACGATCCCGCCATGCTCGAAGCGCGTGTTCTCGACATAGGGTGCCGCCTGATGCTCGAGCGGCATCTTTTTCTCCCCGAAGCTGTCGGGGCCCTTGAACATCACCTTGCGCATGTAGGCCAGGCGCTCGAGATTGTCGTAGCCGCCATTGTTGAGGCGGTGGCAGTCGGTCCACTCATTGTCGCCCGGCACGTAGACGGCCGGCGCCTTCAGCGAATCGAACAGCGCAATCGCCTGCGCGAAGACGTCGTCGGTGCACTTGGAGCTGCCGTCCTTGATGTCGCCGTCGAACATCGAGAACGCGATGTCCGACGCGTTCATGCTGTCGATCAGCGCCTTCATCTTGGGCGCGTCATTGTCCTTGGCGTAGGGCAGGTCGCCCCACAGCGCGAAGGAGAAGCTGTCCGCCGCCCGCGCCGCCTGGGCACCCAGCAGCACCGCCGCCGCCACCGCCGCGCTCACGAGAAGTCGGGCCGCAGCCGGACGTGCTGCGGCCTGGATCGTCCCTGCCATTCTTGTTCACCCCTGTCGTGGAAGCCCGCTCTCTCCCGGGCGGCCCGAGCTCCTCCCGCCCCGCCCGCCGCCCGTCTCTAGGGCCGTCGCGTGACGGAGCCGTGACAGGGGTGCCTGGCCGCACGCGCCCCTCCGTCCAGCCCGGCCCGAGCGGCCTTGACGTCCTCCGGCACCTTGCGCATCGTTGCGCAACGATGACGCGGCTTCTGACCGACAGCAAGGCGATCATCCGGGCGCTCGAGGCCGAGGGCTGGCGGCTGGTCCGCACGCGGGGCGACCATCACCAGCTCCAGCACCCGACGCGCCCCGGCACCCTTGACCGTGCAGCACCCCAACCGCGACCTCCGGCCCGAGGTGGTGCGGTCGATCGAGCGGCAGAGCGGCCTCTTGTCCGTGGAGATAGTCGATGGCGATCAAGCACTACCCGGCCCTGATCTATGGCGAGCCCGGCAGCTATGGCGTGGTCTTCCCCGACCTGCCCGGCTGCACCTCGGGCGGCGCCACACTGACGGAAGCCGCCCGCAACGCCGCCGAGGCTCTTTCCTTCCATCTCGAAGGAATGGCCGCCGCCCGTGAGAGAATCCCCGAGCCCGGCAGCTTCGACATGCCCCTGCCCGACTGGCTGGCCCCGGAGGAGGGCGAGGCGCCTGCGGAGCCCGTGCGCCTTCTCGTGCCCGTCGAGACGCCGGGCCGCGCCGTGCGCGTCAACATCTCCATGGACGAGGGCCTGGTCGCCCGCCTCGACGCCGCCGCCAACCGCCGCAACATGTCCCGCTCCGCCTTCCTCGCCGAGGCGGTGAGATCGGCGCTCGTCGCGGAGAAGGCGGAGGCGTGAGAAGGCGCCTGCAGTTTAGAGGGACACCAGGAAGGCCGGGAGGATCCGAGTCTGCAGGGGCCGGCCCTATCGCCAATCGGTTTGCACCGCCAAGCACCGCCCACGCGCAGGCAACTCGACCTAAGGAACAGAAACACACCTAAGGAGCCACCACTGCTGTCGCGATCGAGCGATGAGAGATTAAAGTCGTACAGATAGGTGCTCATTCCCTCAGCGCTGGCGCATACTTCACCGCCAACCGGGCGAGGTTGCCATCCCTCAGCTCTCCCGGGCTGCCCTCGAGATCCAAACGAAAGTTGCCCAACTCCATAAGAAGCGCTCTGCACTTGGCAAGCTTCCTCTTCCCCTTCATAATCTGCAGTGCTGCATCTCGCGCTAGGCGTGCTGCTTGAGCCGCCATCTCGCCGACATTGGCCTTTCCGGCCTCCCCGACTTGCCGAAGGTGATCCAGTCGGCCGTTGAGATATTCCTCGATAAGACGCTCCTCCTCACCAGCCACAAGTTTAAGCTCGACGTCAGCCACGTCTACATCTGGGAGGTTCTGGAGGGAAGCGCGCAAAAACCGCGTAGAGCAAAAGTAGCCCTCGACATCAATCTCGGCCGTGACGAACGGCTCGGCGCCCAATGCGCGGATTTTCCTATTCCACTCAGTCACCTCGTCTTCCGTCAGGAAGTCGCGATCACGATGAACGATAACCGCGCACTGCGCAACATCATTGATTTGTCGGATAACTGGCGAAAGAAGATGAGGTTTCGTTACTCCCTTATATGACAATATTGTTGTGCCCTGCATATCGAAGCCATTTGCGCGCAGAAGAATTTCGAGATATCGGGTGGTGCTATCTTCCGTCAGAAAGACTACCTTCGACTGCTTCGCTGCAAGCTTCTCCCTAACATCAAGCGCTCCGAGCTCAAGGAGAATTCCGACTTGATCATCCTTAGCAGCGGTAGCTACTTCCCCATCTCTCATCCACAGAATTGTGGAGTCGTTATGGATGGCATCTAGCACGTGTCTGGAGTGTGTGGTAACAAGTACTTGAACAGACCTCTCAAGAGCGACAGTGGCCAGCAAAGCACATAAAACACGCTGATTATTCGGGTGAAGATGAAAGTCTGGTTCATCAAGAATAATGAGCTTCGGGACAAAAAGATGAAAGTACGACAATATCTGTATAACTTGAAGAAGACCGGTACCCGCTAGATCGAGGGGTATTTTCTGATCGCTCTGCGTGACATTTACCTTTATGTGTTGATCAACCTTTTCGTCGAAAGCTACATCAACAACAACTCCCGGAAATATCTGAGACAGGTCCTCCTCGAAGTCCTGCCACTCGACCTTATTCTTCAAGCGATACAATATGTTGCGCAGCATGATATTGGCATCCCCGCGCGCGATCGCACGTAGCAGGACGCCGTTGGACACGTGGCTTTCGGTCCGAGAACTCCGGCAAGCCCTGGAGAAAAGATCGAATATGGGGAATCCAGGCTCGAGAGGCCCTTTGCGAACTCGATGTTCGTTCGTTCGACAATTATATTCGTTATTCGTCCCTTACGGATGCGCAGGCTTAATTCATCGCCAGTGTCGAACGTAAAGTTTACGACAATAGACTTATTATCGTCCTCAAGCAGCCGGCCGCCAGAGCCGAGTGAGTACGGATCGTCGGACGGTATGTAGATGAGATCCAACGGGCTGATCGTTGACGATTTCGTCCGATGCGCCGGCCACTTGTCTGCTATACTTAGTGATTGGATCAGCGTGAATGCAAAGTGCACCGCCTGGATGACGGTACTTTTGCCAGAGTTGTTGCCGCCGATGAGGACATTTATGTCGGAGACGTTGAAGTCCACGAACTTTAGACGCTTAAATCGCTCGATCTGGATGCTTCGTATTTTCATATTTCAGAGGATCCGTAGGTTGGATCTTACACGTCAGGGAGAGGCGAGGACATGGCGTCGGAGGGATTGGATGGCACTCGGGGTGGCGGCGCGTCGGGAGAGTAACACCATGGATGGGCAAGGCCTTGGGAAGCGGGATCCATGCGAGGGGCAGAACGTATTCTTTCGCATAGACTCCACCGGGCGGACGGCTCTCGGGTGAGCGGCGCTACGCATAGTCGGACCGCTCCTGATCGCATAGAGGATACCAGGCCTCCTTGAGGAGGTGTTCGAGGGCATACGGACATGCTACCTGTAATCTCTGGACCCGCTTCCCCTTGGCCATGCTGCTCGAGTGCCCTGCGCGCGACGCGCAGCGCCTGGGTGTAGAGTTCGGAAGCTGCGCCTCCGCGTCGCGCCGAATGCTCGGCGTCATCCGATCGGCAATCTCCGCCCGCGCATGGTCGATCGTGTCGAGCCACCTACCACGCCTCATCGAGGAGCTGGTCGAGGGCATAGGGGCACTCTGCCGGCAACCCCGCCGTCGCATCCTCCTCCCCATGCTGCTCCAGCGCCCGGCGCGCGACGCGCAGCGCCTGGGCATACAGCTTCGGAAGCTGGGCCTCCGCATCGCGCCGGATCGACGGCGTCAGCCGATCGGCGATCTCGGCCCGGGCATGGTCGATCGTGTCGAGCCATCCGGCCCGCGGATCGGTCGCCGGCGAATGCTCCAGCTTCAGGCAATGCTCGATCAGGCGGCGGAGCTGGCTTCTGACAGCGTTGCGGCGCTCGTCGCCCAAGTCCTCCACCTCCTCGGCCAGGTGCTCGAGGTCGAGCGGGCCGTTCCAGCGCTCGGCCGACAGCCGCCGCAGCGCCGCCGCCTGCTCGCGGCTCCACTGCATAGAAGTCCTCGTCGTAGAGCTCCGCCTTCCGCGTCGCCATGGCGATCCACCCTCCTGTCACCTCAACCTACCAGCGAACGCGCGGCAGGCAAAGAGGCGAGGGCGGCGCTCGCGGCCGCCTGGGTCCCCGCCTCGCGCGGGGACGAGCGGAAGGGGGCCGTCATCCGATCGACACGTGCGGCGGCCGCATGGCCGCCGCGGGTCCTGCCCAGCGCCGGCCGCACGCCGGAGGAACGCGCGTCCCTGCCGCTCGCATGCTCGCGAAGCGGCGGATCCAGCATCCACCCCGGAGCGCACCGGCGCAGCGTGAGACAGCCGACAGCGGCTCCAGCTCGCCTCCACCACCCAACCGACAAAAGAAAAGAATCAACCTCCGATTGACAATCGGCATTTCATCCTATACATAGCTCTCCATGCCTTGTCCCTACCCGACCCGTTCCCCCGACTCCGCACCCGCCGCTCGTCGCGCGCGGGTGGCGCGGCGGCTTGCGGCCGGGGCGTCGGTGGCCGAGGTCGCGGCGTTGGAGGACATCGCCAACTCCGTGGTGTTGTCGCTGCTCGAGGAGCCTGGGTTCCAGCGCCTCGTCGAGGACTATCGCGCGGAGCGCGAGCTGCCCGAGGACGAGCGCGAGCGGCTGCTGATCCAGAGCGCCTGGGCCGGGCTGTTGTCGCTCGCCGACATGGGCGACACCAAGGCTCTTTTGTTCGTTGCCTATGAAGGCAATCGCGGCCGGCATCCGGAGAACCGCCTCCGCCGGCTCGCTTCTTTTTGTCACTTGGCCGAGGCGGCTCGGGAGTCGTCGTCCGATTGCGACGGCGACGAGGCGGGCGGGGCTGTGGTCGCCGGTGCGGCCGAGGCTTCGGGCTGCGGCGCCGGCCGTTTCTCATGCCGACCTCGACGCATCCATCCCGGAGGAGCCGAGCCTGGCGGCGTCGCTCCTCCATCCCAACGACAAGCGCCCGGCCCTGCTGGGAGAGAGCAGGATCGGGGCGAGCGAGACGAGGAGACGAACAGTCAAAAAACCCTAGGCCCCCAGCGAAGAGCAGCAAAGCCAAGGCGAGCCGGCCCACCCACACCGGTCGTCCCCCGGCCCCCGCATGTCATCGCCCAGCCCGCGCATGTCATCGCCCGGCCCCGCATGCACCGCCCGTCATCCCCCGGCTCGACCGGGGGATCAGGTGGCAGGGGTGACGCTCGGGCAGCGTGGAAGCTCCCCATCACCTGACCCCCCGGTCGCGCCGGGGGGTGACAGGAGAGGTGTGGCCGCCGCGCTCTTCTTTCGCCGGCATGTTCAGAGGCGAGCCCGCCGCCGCCCACTACCGGTCATCCCCCGGCTTGACCGGGGGACCAACTGGCAGCGGCGACGCTCGGGCAGGGTGGAAGCTCCCCAGCCAGTTGACCCCCCGGTCGCGCCGGGGGGCGACAGGAGAGGTGTGGCCGCCGCGCTCTTCTTTCGCCGGCATGACAAGCGAGCCTGCCCCACTCTATCCGGTCGTCCCCCGACTTGATCGGGGGACCAACTGGCAGGGGTGACGCCCGGGCAGCGTGGCAGCGCCCCACCCATTTCCCCCCCGCCCTGCCGGGAGGCGACGATGGGCGCGCACCCACCGCACCCCCTCCCAGAGTGACAAAAGAAAGGAAATCCATGCACGCCAGCCCCACCTCCACGCCCACCCCCGCCTACGATCCGGGTGCTCTCGCCTGGTGCCGGGCGGCGCGGCTGCGCGCCGGGAACGTTCCCCCCTATGTCATCGCCGCCGCGATGGGGATCGAGCCGGCCGAGGTGCGAAGAAAGCTCGAGGGCGACGAGGAGCTGGTGGAGCTCGTCGCCTTCTACGAGGAGGAGTGGCGGCAGAGCCTGGGCGAGCGGATGGGCCGCGTCTGCTCGCTGCTGGTGGGCGAGGTGATGCTGGCGCTCGAGACCGGCTCTGCCCTGAGGCTGGGCTGGATGGTGCGCGAGGTGCGGCTGGGCCACCCGCCGGCGGCCAACGGGAACGAGCGGCCCGCCGTCGCGTCGGGCGGCCCGGAGCGCGACGGCACCGCCATGCTTCAGTTCCTCGCCTCGCTTTGCGACATCGACTACGAGGAATATTGCGCGCTGCCGGGGGCGCCCTATCCGCGGCGCGAGCCGCCGCTCGGCCGCAAGCGCATCCTCTACGAGCGCGCCCGGGCCGCCATGCGCGGCGAGGCCGTGCCGGCCGCCACGCCGGAAGAGCTGGGTGCCCCGCCGCCCCGCCAGCCGATCTCGTCACCCTCCGAGGAGCAGAAGCCCGAGCGGCCGGTGGACCGGGTGACCCGGGCGCGGGAGGAGCGTCAGGCCGCGATCAAGGGCCTGCAGGCGCGCATCCAGGCGGTCTGCGCCAAGGAGGCGCCCGAGACGGCGGACGAGCTCGACCTCGCCGAGGCGGTCTGCTCGCTGCGCTGGCCGCACTGGCCGCCCTATGAGGGCGGGCTCGATCTCGAGCTGGTGGAATTGGCGCTGGCCACGATGCGGCGCCTCGACACCGCCACCCTGCGCCGCCTCGGCGCCAAGCCCGTCATCGCCCCCGACAAGCGATAGCCCGCCCGGGACGGTCGCCAGATTTCGAGGCTTGGAAGGTTCCAGGCCGTTGTGACGGTGCATGGTAACGTATAGCATCCTTCGCAAGCGATAAGCCGGCGACGCCCCGGGCGGCTGCCGGCAGCGAGCGGGGGAACGTGACGATGCGGATCTCGAACGTCGAGGCGCTCTATCTGCGTCTGCCCGAGATCAAGGCGCGCACCGACAGCTCGCAGGACGCGCTTCTCATCCGCATCACGACGGATGCCGGCATCACCGGCTGGGGCGAGGTCGACGGCTGCCCCTGGGTCACCAAGGCCATCGTCGAGGCGCCCATGTCCCACACGCTGGTGACGGGGCTGAAGGAGATCCTCGTCGGCGAGGACCCGATGGACGTCCAGCGCCTGTGGCGCAGGATGTACGAGCGCACCCTCTACTATGGCCGCGAGGGGGCGGTGATCCAGGCGATGGCGGGCATCGACCTGGCGCTCTGGGACATCAAGGGCAAGGCCTTGAAGATGCCGGTGTGGCAGGTGGCGGGCGGGCGCTACCGCGACAGGCTCAGGGTCTACGCCTCGAACATGTTCCAGTTCACGCCCGAGGCCACCGCGGACCGGGTCAAGAAGGCGAGGGACGAGGGCTACACCGCTGCCAAGTTCGGCTGGGAGCCCTTCGGCAAGGACGCCGCCACCGACTGCCGCTACCTCGACGCCATGCGCAAGGCCGCGGGCGACGATTTCGATCTGATGCTCGATGTGGGGCTGGTGTGGGACGCCACGACCACCATCCAGCGCGCCCGCCTGTTCGAGCCCTACGGCCTCTTCTGGATCGAGGAGCCGCTGCCGCCCGACGACCTCACCGGCTACGCCAAGGTCAGCCGGGCCATCACCCAGAGGCTGGCCGCGGGCGAGGAGGAGTGCACGGTCCGGGGCTTCGCCAGGCTGATCGACGAGGGCGGCATCGGCCTCGCCCAGATCGACCTCACGCGCTGCGGCCTGACCCAGGCGCTCGAGATCGCGGCCCATGCGGCGAGGCGCGGCATCCCGGTCGCCAACCACAACTTCACGACCGACATCAACACGGCGGCCTCGCTCCACTTCCTGGCGGCGGTCCCCAACGCGCTGGTGCTCGAATACTGCGTCGAGCCCAGCGAGATCAGCCGGGCCCTGGCCCGCAACCCCTTCAAGCTCGAGGACGGCCATTTCCGGGTGCCCGAGGAGCCGGGCCTCGGCGTCGAGCCCGACCTGGACGTCATCGAGCGCTATCTCGTGCGCGGCTGACCGCGGGCCGCAACCCGCCGCGGGACCCAAGAGGAAAAGACGGAGGGAACGTCATGCGCTCGCTGGCTCTCGGTATGGTCTGCCTCGCCGCCCTGGCGGTCGCCCGCCCGGCCGCCGCCGCGGACCCGAAGTTCTTCATGGAGACCGAGCCGCACTTCGAGAAGTGCGACGACGGCTCGCTCGACCGCGTGCGCAAGGAGGGCATCGTGCTGGGCGAATCGGCCATCGCCCCGCACTCGATCCTCGACGCCGAGACCAAGAAGGCGAGCGGCATCGACGTCGAGATCAACGACGCGGTGCTGGACTGGCTGGGCGTCACCAAGCGGCGCATCGAGTGGATGCCCTGGGGCTCGCAGATCCCGGCCCTGCTGAGCAAGCGCACCGACGTCATCGCCCAGAACATCCACGTCAACCCCGAGCGGGTGAAGGTCATCAGCTTCACCGGCCCCGCCTGGTGGTACGGGCCGATCGTGCTGGTCCAGAAGGGCAACCCGGACAAGATCGCCTCCTACGACGACCTCAAGGGCAAGACCGTGGGCGCCATCGGCGGCTCGGCGGCCGAGGCCTACCTCGTGCGCATCGGCGTCAAGGTCCAGCCCTTCAAGTCCGAGGTCGAGGAGCTGCAGAGCCTGGATCAAGGCCGGGTCAAGTACGTGGTCGAGGACGACGTGATCTTCACGGTCTTCCAGAAGGAGAACCCCAACAGCAACATCGAGGCGCTCACCAGCATCGCCACGCCCGAGGACATCATCTACGGCGGCGGCTACGGCTATGCCCGCTACGGCATCCGCAAGGAGGACTGCCAGCTGCGCGTCGCCTACAGCCGGGCCCTGGCCGAGCTGCGCGGCAACGGCTTCGTCAGCGCGGTCCTCAAGAAATACGGCCTCAGCGACCGCAACCTCTTCTGGTTCAAGCTCAACCCCTGAGGTGAGCCGCCGGGGCCGCCCGCCGGCCGCCCCGGCCTGCCTCCTGCATCCGGACCTGCGGCATGGAGCTCTTCAACCCGGCGGTCGCGGTGGACAGCCTCGGCCCGCTCGTCGGCGGCATGCTGATCACCGTCGAGCTCACCTTGGTCACCATCGTGCTGAGCCTCGGGCTCGGGCTGCTGGTGGCGCTGGCGCGCATGTACGGGCCCCGCTGGCTGGTCTGGATCGTGCTCGCCTATGTCGAGGTGATGCGCGACACGCCCTTGCTGCTCCAGCTCATCTACATCTACTACGTGCTGCCCGAGATCGGCATCCGCCTCGACAGCTTCTCGGCCTCGGTGCTGGCGCTGACGCTCAACTACTCGGCCTACATCTCCGAGGTCTACCGCTCGGGCATCCAGGGCATCGCCAAGGGCCAGAGCGATGCCGCGGCGGCGCTGGGCATGACCCGGCCGCTGGCGCTGCGCCGCATCGTCCTGCCCCAGGCCATCCGCCTCGTCATCCCGGCACTCGGCAACTTCCTGATCTCGCTCTTCAAGGACACGGCGCTGTGCTCCGTGGTGAGCGTTCAGGAGGTGCTCTTCACCGCCCAGCTGATGGCCGCCCGCAACTATCAGTACTTCACCCTCTACACGGTCGCAGGCGTGCTCTACTTCATCGTCGGCTTCGTGGCGGCGAGGGTCGTGGGTCACCTCGAGCGCAGGAACCGCGCCGGCTATCGGCGCCGGCGCCCGGCCCGCGCATGAAGGACCATGCGCGACCGATGATCGAGGTCCGGGACCTTCACAAGTCCTACGGCCATCTCGAGGTCATCAAAGGGGTGAGCCTCACCGTCGGCACCGGCGAGGTGGTCTGCATCATCGGTCCCTCCGGGTCGGGCAAGTCGACCTTCCTGCGCTGCATCAACTGGCTCGAGGTGCCCGAGCGGGGCCACATCCGGATCGACGGCCAGCCGGCCTTCCGGCTCGACGGGCCGGGCGGCCCGAGGCTGCAGCGACCACGCGAGGTCGCGGCCGTCCGCGCGCGCGTCGGCATGGTCTTCCAGTCGTTCAATCTCTTCCCGCACCTGACCGCGCTGGGCAATGTCATGGAGGCGCCGGTCCACGTCCTGCGCCTGCCGCGCTCCGAGGCACGTGACCGGGCTCTGGCGCTGCTGGCCCAGGTCGGCCTTGCCGACCGTGCCGACCACTATCCGGAGGAGCTCTCGGGCGGCCAGCAGCAGCGGGTCGCCATCGCCCGGGCGCTGGCCATGGGCCCCAAGGCCATGCTGTTCGACGAGGTCACGAGCGCCCTCGACCCCGAGCTCGTGGGCGAGGTGCTGGGCGTGATGCGCGATCTGGCCGCCCGCGGCATGACCATGGTCGTGGTGACGCACGAGATGGGCTTCGCGCGGCAGGTCTGCGACCGCGTCTTCTTCATGGACCAGGGTGTGGTCGCCGAGGAGGGGCCGCCCGAGACCATCTTCTCGTCCCCGCGCGAGCCGCGCACGAGGCTCTTCCTCAAGGAGATCCTCGAGCGGTGAGGGCGTGGCGAGGGCGGCGCCCGAGAGGCGGGGCTACGATGCGGCGGTCGGTTTCCCGTCGAGCAGCGCCTGGGCGATCGTGCGCCACTCGGCCTTGAGGTCGCCCTGCGCCGCCGGCTTCCCGGCGCGGCGGTACCAGTAGCCGGCATTGCCGAGGTCGCCCTCGACCCGGTGCAGATAGGCGTGCACCCAGGCGCCGTCCCGATCGTCCTGGTCCTGGGCAATGGCGTGGGCCGCGTCCCAATCGCCCTTGGCCTCCCGCCAGAGGGCCTGGACCAGGGGTGACAGGCCCGGCGGTGGCTCGTTCTGACTGAGCGAGCCCTCGAGCTCGGCTGCGGTTCGCGTGGTCATGGCACGTGCTCCCAGGGCCGGAAAGGATCCGGCCCTGGCTAGCATGAGGCCCTGCGTCCACGGAAGGCCTGCCAGGGCCTGCGCCGGCTGGGCAACCGCCTCGCCGCCCGCTAAGAAGGCGGCCGGCAATTCAGGCGGGAGGCTCCGATGCAGGACTATCTGACCACCGAGCGCACCTTGCCCGCCGACGGCACAAAGGGCACGCTCGTCGGCCGGGTCCAGCTGCCGGGCACCGGCCCGGCCGTGGTGGCGGTACGGGAAGGGGGCATCTTCGACCTCACCGCCAAGGCTCCCACGTTGAGCCTCCTGATGAGCGCCCCGGATCCGCTCGGCCTCGCCCGCGATCCCGCGGCCCCGCGCCTCGGCGACCTTGCGCCCATCCTCGCCAACTCGGCCTGGGACAAGCGTGACCCGAAGACGCCCTGGCTCCTGGCCCCGGCCGACCTGCAGGCGCTGAAGGCCGCGGGCGTCACCTTCGTGAAGAGCATGCTCGAGCGGGTGATCGAGGAGCAGGCTCGGGGCGACTTCACCAAGGCCCAGGGCATCCGGCAGCGGATCGAGGGGGCGATCGGCGGCTCGCTCAGGAGCATCCGCCCCGGCTCCGACGAGGCCATGAAGGTCAAGGAGCACCTCGTGGCCGAGGGGCTCTGGTCGCAATATCTCGAGGTCGGCATCGGCCCCGATGCCGAGGTCTTCACCAAGGCCCAGCCCATGTCGGCCGTGGGTCACGGCGCCTTGGCCGGCATCCACCCGAAATCGTCCTGGAACAATCCCGAGCCCGAGGTGGTGCTCGTCGTCTCGCGCGAGGGCCGGATCGTCGGTGCCACGCTCGGCAACGACGTCAACCTGCGCGACTTCGAGGGCCGCAGCGCGCTGCTCCTGAGCAAGGCCAAGGACAACAACGCCTCCTGCGCCCTAGGCCCGTTCGTGCGCCTCTTCGACGAGAGCTTCGGCATCGAGGACGTGCGCAAGGCGGAAGTGCGCCTCGACGTCCTGGGCGAGGACGGCTTCAAGCTCGAGGGCAGCAGCTCGATGGCCGAGATCAGCCGTGACCCGGAGGAGCTGGTGGCGCACACCATCGGCAAGACGCACCAGTACCCGGACGGCTTCCTGCTCTTCTGCGGCACGATGTTCGCGCCGACACAGGACCGCCTCGCCCCGGGCCAGGGCTTCACCCACAAGCCGGGCGACCTCGTCGTCATCGCCTCCGAGCGCCTGGGTGCCCTTGCCAACCGCATCGAGACGGCGGACCGGATCGCCCCTTGGGACTTCGGCATCGCCGATCTGATGCACAACCTGGGCGCGCGAAATCTCCTCGGCACGACCGCCTGAGACAGCGCGCCGGCGCCCTGCGGGGGCTCAAACGATAAGGGGCCGGTCTTGCCGGCCCCTTTGTCTGTCCGATCTCAGGAGGGGGCTGCGCTCATCCCCTCCGTGGCCATGCCGGCCGGACGTATGTGCTCGATCTCTTCCTTGATCCTGAGCTTCTCTTTCTTGAGGCGGGATACCATGGTCTGATTCGGAAGCGGTCGGTGCAGCTCTTCGTCGATCTGCTGCTCGAGCCGCGTATGCTTGGCACGGAGACTGTCCACATGCTCCTGCATCGACATCGATCAGAACCTCCCGGTTGCTCCTTGAGCACATTACAATCTAGTGACAGGTAGCCATCACTTCCAGGGGAAATCGGCGGGTCCCACACCCCTCATGTGCCGCTTCGGCCCAACGCCGCGGCGATCACGGCCGGAAGCTCGGCATGGTCGCCGACGGCGAGGCCGGTCAGCAACTGTAGGTTGATCGCGGCCAGCCGCTCGCCGGCCGCCCCGCCGCTTGTCGGCGCCTCCTGGGCCAGCCGCTCGAGCGCCAGCTGCTCCACCCGCTCCGCCTCGAGCTCGGCCGCGGCCACCGTCTGACGCAGCGCCTCCAGAGGCCGGGCAAGCAAGCTGTCGGCCGTTGCGACGCGGGCCTTGAGCGCTCGACGCGCCCCCCGGAGCGGTCGGACGATCGGATCCTGATGCTCGCTGGCGGCGGCGCGAAGCCGGGCCGCCAACGCGGCATCGAGCCGACGTCCCCGCCCTGCCAGCCAGCAGGCGAGGAGAAGGAGGTTGACGTCGGCGCCCTGCCGGTCCTGCAGCGCGAGGCAGGCATCGGCCACACCCGGCAGGCCATACACCTCGAGCGAGAAGTCCCAAAAGGCCGAGGAGGGCCAGGGATCGTTCCCGGGCAACACCCGCCTCAGTCGCCGAAGGCGATGCCGAGGCCGCGCGCCGTGTGCACCAGCGCGTCGTCGGGATCGACCGCCTGGAAATGGGCGCAGGCATCGCCGATCGGCTCGTCGATCACCCGCCGCTGGCGCCAGCCGACGACGCGATCGAAACGGCCGGCGGCAACGAGGTCGACGGCGGCGACGCCGAAGGCCGAGCCGAGCAGCCGATCCAGCGGCACCGGCGAGCCGCCGCGCTGGACATGGCCCAGCACCGTCACCCGTGTCTCCGCACCCGTCCGCGCGGCGATCGTCTCGGCCACCACCCGGCCGATGCCGCCATAGCGCGACTGACCGTGCGCGTCCGTGTAGGTCTTGATGTCGCCCTCGCTCGAGGGGACCGACTCGGCGACGACGACGAGGCTGAAGTTGCGGCCGCTCGTCCGGCGCTCCTCGATCTTGGCGCAGACCTTGGCCATGTCGTAGGTGATCTCGGGGATCAGGATGACGTCGGCACCCCCGGCGATGCCGGCGGTAAGCGCTATGTGGCCGGCGTCGCGCCCCATCACCTCGATCACCATCACCCGGTTGTGGCTCGCTGCCGTGACGTGGAGGCGGTCCACGGCCTCGGTCGCCACCGCGACGGCGGTGCTGAAGCCCACCGACTGCTCGGTGTGGCCGAGATCGTTGTCGATGGTCTTGGGGATGCCGACGAGGTTCCAGCCGCCCTCCACGGCGAGCCGGCGCAGAATGGCGAGGCTCCCGTCGCCGCCCACCCCGATCAGCGCGTCGAGGCCCAGGAGCCGGTAGCCCTCGGCGATCTCGGCCGAGCGGTCGACCCTCCGGCCGTCCGGCGTGGGGTAGGCGAAGGGGTTGCCGCGGTTCGTCGTCCTGAGGATCGTCCCGCCCTGGTGCAGGATGCCGCGCACGCTATCGGGCGACAGGGGGGCGGCCGCGACCGGGCGCTGCAGCAGCCCGTGGGTCGCCTCGTGGATGCCCACCACCTCGAAGCCGTAGCCGCGCACGGCACGCAGCACCACCGCCCGGATCACCGCATTGAGACCGGCGCAGTCGCCGCCGCTGGTGAGGATGCCGATGCGCATGACGAGCCTCGCCTCCACCGTTTGCTGCGGTCGCGAGCAATCTGTGCTAGCGTCCCATCATAGCGGTCACACCAAAAGCTCGGCCAGCATGGACTCGACCTCGGGACGTCGGGAGATCGATACGCAGCTCGATTCGCTGCGCGCGGCGCATCGCGCTCTCGACTCGCGGATCGAGCAGCTCATCGCCGAGGGCGCGACGAGCCCCCTCGAGCTTCAGCGGCTGAAGAAGCAGAAGCTTCACCTCAAGGACCGGATCGTCTTCCTCGAGCGCACCCGCCACCCCAACATCATCGCCTGAGCCCACCCGCTCAGCCGGCTGCGATGGCGCTCTTGAGCCGGGTCACATGACCCATCTTGCGGCCGGGGCGGGCCTCGCTCTTGCCGTAGAGGTGAAGGCGGGCACCCGGCTCGGCCAGGATCGACAGGTAGTCCAGCGCCTCGTCGCCCAAGAGGTTGTCCATCATCGCCGGGCAGATCGGCGTGGGATCGCCCAGGGGCAGGCCGCAGACCGCCCGCACGAGCTGCTCGAACTGGCTGGTCGGGCAGGCATCGATGGTCCAGTGCCCGGAATTGTGCGGCCGCGGCGCCAGCTCGTTCACGAGCAGCCGGCCGTCGCGCGTGAGGAACATCTCGACCGCGAGCAGGCCCACGAGCCCGATCTCGCGCGCCACCCGCTCGGCCAGCGTCACGGCCTCCGCAGCGATCGCTGCCGTCACCTCGGCCGGCGCTATGGTGCGCCTCAGGATGTGGTTCTCGTGCCGGTTCTCGACGACCGGGAAGCTCGCCACCGAGCCGTCGACGCCGCGCGCCGTGACGACGGAGACCTCCGCGCTGAAGTCGACGACGGCCTCGAGGATGGAAGGTGCCCGGCCGATGGCATTCCATGCCTCGGCCCCGTCCGGACCTCCGGGCCCGATCCTCAGCTGACCCTTGCCGTCATAGCCCAGGCGCCGGGTCTTCAAGATCGCCTCGCCGCCGAGCGTCGCCAGCCCCGGCGCTATCGCCTCGGGGCCGTCGACCGGCAGGTGGGCGGTGACGGGAACGCCGATCGAGGCGAGAAACGCCTTCTCGAGAAGGCGGTCCTGGGTCGTCTCCAGCACGGCGGCACCGGGCCGCACCGGGACGCGCTCCGCCAGGCGCAGCAGCGCTCCCGTCGGGACGTTCTCGAACTCGAGGGTCACGACGTCGACGGCGGCGGCGAAGCGCTCCAGCGCCGCCTCGTCCTCGTAGTCGGCCCGGATCAGCTCGGCTGCGACGTCGCCCGCCGGGCTCTCGGCCTCCGGCGCCAGGATGTGGCAGCGATAGCCGAGGCGGGCCGCCGCCATGGCCGTCATGCGACCGAGCTGGCCGCCGCCCAGGATGCCGATCACCGAGCCCGGCGGGATGACGCTCAAGAGGAAGTCCCCGTGTCGGAGGGTCGATCCGCGACCGCGGCGGTCTGGGCGGCACGCCATGCGGCCAGCCGCGCCGCCAGCGCCTCGTCGCCCAGCGCCAGGATCGCGGCCGCCAGGAGCGCTGCATTGACGGCGCCGGAGCGTCCGATCGCGAGCGTGCCGACGGGCACGCCGGCGGGCATCTGGACGATCGAGAGCAGGCTGTCCATGCCCTTGAGCGCGGCGCTCTCGATCGGCACGCCCAAGACGGGCAGCGAGGTAAGCGAGGCCACCATGCCCGGCAGGTGGGCCGCACCCCCGGCACCCGCGATGACGACGCGAAAGCCCTCGCCAGCGGCGCCGCGGGCGAAAGAAAAAAGACGCTCGGGCGTGCGGTGGGCGGAGACGATCCGCGTCTCGTGCGCGACGCCCAGGGCATCGAGGGTGGCAGCGGCGTGGCTCATGGTCGCCCAGTCGGACTGGCTGCCCATGATGATGGCGACGCGCGCGGCGCCAGGCGTGCTCAAGCGGATCCCCGCCGCTTGCCGTCCGGCGTGCCCGCCGGGCCGAGATCGATCGAGATCGTCTGGAGGTCCTCGGCCGGCAGCCCTTCGAGCGCCCCCCGCGCTGCCGCCTCGTTCTCGGCGCGCACCTGCTCGAAGACCTCCTTGCGCATGATCGAGGCCGTGGTGGGAAAGCTGAAGCCGAGCTTCACCGTCCGGCCCCGGAGCTCGACCACCTGGACCTCGATCTCGTTGTTGATGACGACCGCCTCGCCGAGGCGCCGGGTGAGGTAGAGCATCGAGATCTCCGCTGGCCGGTTGCCCTGACCCTGGAGCTTACCCATCGGGCGTTGAGCGTCTGTTAACCCTAACGCGCCTAGGCTTCAACCGCGGCCCGACGGGTGGCCGCGACGATGCCAAGGAGCGGGCATGACGGCCTCGGGTCCCCTCATCCTTGATCTGCTCTCCGCGCGCCAGAGCTGGCTTGCGGCGCGGCAGGCGGTGCTCGCCCGGAACATCGCCAACGCGGACACGCCGGGCTGGCAGGCCAGGGACGTCGTGCCCTTCGCTCGCACCCTGGGCGGTCTCGGTGCCTCCGCGTCACCCCTGGCGCTGGCGGCGACCGAAGGGCGGCATCTCGAGGGTGCGGCACCCGCCGGCGGGCAGGCCGTGCCGGAGCGGACCGTGCCCTCCTACGAGGTCACGCCCACCGGCAACGGCGTCGTGATCGACGAGCAGATGGAGAAGCTGGCCGCGACCGAGGTCGACCATCGCCTCGCGACCGACCTCTACAAACGCTACGTCGCGATGCTCAAGACGGCGCTCGGCACGCCAGCCGGCTGAGCGGCAACCGCTCCAAGCGCCAAAGGAGGAATGAATGGATCTCAGGGCAGCGATGCGGATCGCCGGTGCGGGGATGAAGGTTCAATCCGAGCGGCTGCGCGTCGTCTCGGAGAACCTGGCCAACGCGGAATCGACCGGCGGTGCTCCGGGGGCCGAGGCCTACCGGCGCAAGACGATCAGCTTCCGCACGATGCGCGACCGGGAGAGCGGGCTCGAGCTTGTCGACGTCGGGCGGCTGGGCGTCGACAGGAGCAAGCTGCCGCGGCGCTATCTGCCGGGCGATCCGGCTGCGGATGCCGACGGCTACGTCACCTTCCCGAACGTCAACCCGCTGATCGAGCTCATGGACATGCGCGAGGCACAGCGCTCCTACGAGGCCAATCTCAGCGCGCTGCAGATGGCCCGGCAGATGATCGAGCGCACGCTCGACCTGCTGCGCTGAGCCGGCGGCGTCGGCCCCTTTTGAGGAGCGAGCGAGACGATGGCGATCGCAAGCACGAGCCAGGCGCTCAGGGCCTACGCGGCCGCGGGCAGGATCCTCGAGCGGCCGGCCGCGGCGGGCCCGGCTGCCGGCGCCCCGAGCTTCGGCGCTCTCTTGAAGAGCGAGCTCGGCGGTGCCGTCGACGATCTGCGGCGTGGTGAGCAGGCGTCCATCGCCGGCGTCACCGGCAAGGCCAGCGTGCAGCAGGTCGTCGAGGCGGTCACCGCGGCCGAGCTCAGCCTGCAGAAGGTGACGGCGGTCCGCGACCGGGTGATCGCCGCCTATCAGGAGATCATGAGGATGCCGATCTGACGCGGTCGGCGCAGGGCACGGAGAGGGCCATGGGTCAGGACGAGGTTCTGGATCTGGCACGGCAGGCGATGTGGGTGACGATCGAGGTGGGTGGGCCGGCCCTGGCGGCAGCGCTCTGCATCGGCCTCGTCGTCTCGCTCCTTCAGGCCCTGACCCAGGTCCAGGAGGCGACCCTGGCCTTCGTGCCGAAGGCGCTGGGCGTCTTCGCGACCCTGGCGCTCACGCTGCCCGTGGCCCTGGCCACGCTGCGCGGCTTCACCGAGGCGCTTTATGCCCGCATGGCGGGGCTGGGCGCCGGGTGAGCGCGAGGACGGATCGGCCGAGGCGTCCCGGCCCCCTTAGGCTTCGCTAGCCGGACGTCGACGTGATCCATCTCGACCTCGCCACCCTTCCGGCCTGGGCCTTCTCGTGCTGCTGATCTTCGCCAGGGTCGGCGCCGCGCTCATGGTGATGCCCGGCTTCGGCGAGCCGCAGCTGCTGCCGCGGCTGCGCCTCGGCCTCGCTCTCGCCCTGAGCCTGCTCTTGGCCCTGGCGCGGAGCCAGCCGGTGCCGCCGGTGCCCGAGACGGCACGGCTCGTCGGGCTGATCGCAGGCGAGACGGTCTTCGGGCTCGCGATCGGCACCGCGGCGCGGCTGGCCTTCGCCGCCGTCCATGTCGCCGGCTCGATCATCGCCACGCAGTCCGGTCTCGCGGCTGCTACCTTCTTCGATCCGTCGGCCGGCGCGCAGAGCCCGCCCACGGCGACCTTCCTCACCGTCGCGACACTGACCCTGCTGTTCGCGACCGACGGCCATCATCTCCTGCTGCGTGCGCTGGCCCAGAGCTATGCGCTCCAGCCTCTCGGTGCCGCTCTGCCGCTGGGCGATCTGGGCGCCTTGATGACGCGCCTCGCCGGCACGGCGCTTGCCGTCGGCCTCGCGATGGCAGCACCCGTGCTGGCGGCGAGCCTTCTGGGCAACCTCGTGCTGGGCGCCCTCAACCGGCTGGTCCCCTCGCTGCAGATCTTCTTCGTCGCCCTGCCGCTCCAGCTGGCGCTCGCCTTCGCCCTGCTCGCGATCGGCGTCGGCACCGTGCTCCTCCTGGGCCTGGACACGCTCGAGCAGGGTGTCGCCTGGCTCGCAGGGTCGGGATGAGGCCGTGGCGGAGGAGAAGGATCAGGCCGAGCGCACCGAAGAGCCGACCCAACGCCGCCTCGACGAGGCCCGAGGCAAGGGCCGGCTCGTCAGCTCGCGCGAGGTCAACAATCTCTTTCTCATCGTGACGGCAGCGCTGCTCTGGGCCCTCGCTGGCGGCGAGGTCGGCCGTCAGCTCCTGGCGGCGCTGCGCGGCCTGCTGATGGCAGCGACGGGGCCCGATGCCGGCGATGCCGGTCTGGAGCACCTCCTCGGCGGGCCACTCCGGGGCGCGCTCGCCGCCCTGGCGCTGCCGGCGCTGGCCTTCGTGCTGGCGGCGATAGCGCCGGCCGTCGTTCAGCGCGCCGTGGTCTGGAGCGCCGAGGGCCCGCGCCCCAAGATCGAGCGCCTGTCGCCGCTGGCCGGCGCCCGGCGCCTCTTCGGGCCCGCAGCACTGGCCGATCTCGCGAAAAGCCTGGTCAAGCTCGCCCTCGTCGTCGGCGCTTCCGCCGCCATGCTGTGGCCGGAGCGGGCGCGGCTCCTGGATGCCGTCGGGCTCGGGCCCCTGGCCCTCCTGGGCCTGCTGCACGAGATGGCGGGTCGCCTGCTGCTCGCCATCGCCGTGGCATTGGCGCCGGTCGCCCTGCTCGACTGGCTGCACCAGCGCCAGCGCTTCATGGGCGAGATGCGCATGTCGCGGCGCGACCTGCAGGACGAGCACAAGGAGACCGAGGGCGATCCCGTGATCAGGCAGCGCCTCCGGGCGCTGCGCATGAGCCGGGCGCGCCGGCGCATGATGGCCGAGGTGCCGAAAGCCACGGTCGTCGTCACCAACCCGACCCACGTCGCGGTGGCGCTTCGCTACGACGCGCTGGCCGGCACGGCGCCTACGGTCGTCGCCAAGGGCCAGGACCTCGTGGCCCGGCGCATCCGAGAGGCGGCGATCGCGCACGGCGTGCCGCTGGTCGAGAACCCACCGCTCGCCCGGGCGCTGCACGCCGCGGTCGAGGTCGGGCGGAGCATCCCGGAGGAGCACTACCAGGCGGTGGCGCAGATCATCGGCCACATTCTCCGCCTGCGCCGGTCGCACTGAGCCCCGGGCAGCCGGGTATGGCCGGGCGGCGGTCGCCCGGGCCGCGAAAGCATTCGTTCACCGCAGCCGCCGATCCTGCCCGGGTCGGAAGAAACGCCAAGCGGGGGAACGAGACATGCGGCCAATCCTCGGCGCCGTCGCCGCCACGCTCTGGGTCGGCACGGCCCTGCCGGCGTCGGCCGCCACCGGGGCCTCGATCTTCGGGACCGTCGAGGTCAGGGCGGGCTCGCTGGCCGCCTTGCCGCAATGGCACCATGCTCTCGAGCGGATCGACGCCGAGCGCTCGACCTACCGGGCCTGCGATGCCGATGCCAAGGCCTGCCCGAGCCGCGGCGTCATGGCCTGGCGGGCGCTTTTGAAGGGCCTCCGCGGCGCCTCGCTCGACCACCAGATCCACGCCGTGAACCGCTTCGTCAACCAATGGCGCTACAGAAGCGACGCCGAGAACTACGGGCGCAGCGACTATTGGGCCTCGCCCATCGAGTTCATGACCCGCTCGGGCGACTGCGAGGATTACGCGATCGCCAAATACGTCTCGATGCGCGAGCTCGGGGTCCCGCCCGAGCGGCTGCGCCTCGTCGTCGTGCAGGACGTGCTGCGCGGCATCGCCCATGCCGTGCTCGCCGTCTACACGGGCGACCGTGTCCTGATCCTCGACAATCTGACGAACGCCATCCTCCCCGACACGCGCATCAGTCAGTACGTCCCCTACTACTCGGTCAACGAGACGACCCGCTGGGCGCACGTCACGGTGGCGCCGCTCACGGTCTCGTCGGTCGACCGCCGCATCGTGCCGCCCGCCGGCCAAGGCGGCGCCGGCCGATGAGCAGTGGGGCCGCCGCCGGCAGCCCGCCGGCCATCTCCCTCCTCGACGCGGCGCCCTCGGCCCCGCCGGCGCCGCGTCGCTGGCCGTCGCTTGCGGTCGCGGCGGGTGGCGTCGCGCTCGCCACCGCGCTCGCGCTCGGCATCGCCCAGGCCGTGATCGCGGGCAGGGAGGCGGACCTCGAGGGGCATCTCAGGGCCCGTCTCGATGCGCTGGCCCAGGGCAGCGCGGAGGTCGTGGAGACCTGGCGGGAAGGTGCGATGCATCTCGGCGCCGGGCTCGCCGGCTCGCCCATGCTGCGTCGGCTCGTCGCCGAGGCGGATGCCGCCGGCGAGTATGGCCGGACGCGCTACCTCGGGGATGACCTGACCTATCTGCAGAGCCTGGTCGACGACCTAGCACGGCAGGACCGGCTCCTGGGCGTTCAGCTTGTCGACGCTGAGGGCGAGGTTCTCCTGCGGGCCGGCGGCGCCTCGATCCCGCCCGAGGCGCCGCGCCGGGATGCCTTGGCCGCGCTCGCCCGGACGGGCGCGCCCGTCGTGGAGCCGCCCCGTGTCGCGGCCGGGCATCTCGTGGTCGACCTTCTCGTGCCGATCGCAGGGCCACGGACGGCCCTGCCGGACGACACCCGGCCCATCGGCGCGCTGGTGTTGAGCATGCCCGTGGAGCGCGCGCTGGCCCGTGCCCTGCGCCCCGGTCTCTTGCAGGCACCGGGTGAGCGTCGGGCGCTGGTCGTGCCCGGCCCATCCGGCTCGCGCGTGCTCGCCTGGGGGCCCGATGGGCCCGGCCTGGGCCCGGCGCCGACGGGCGTCGTGGCTGGCCGCGATCGTGCCTTCGGCCGGATCGAGGGACCGGGTGGCCCGATGCTCGCCGTCGGCCGCGAGGTTGCCGGCCTGGGCTGGACCGCGCTGGCGCTGGCCGACCCGCAGGCGGCCGCAGCACCGGCCGGCACCTTCGCCCGGCAGGCACGGCTGGAGGCAATGGCGTTGGCCTTGCTCCTCGGCACCGCGCTGGCCGCAGGCTGGTGGCGCCAGGAGAGCCGCCGTCAGCGGGAGCTCGCGGCCCAGCACCAAGGCCTCGCCGGCAGGCTCGATCGCCAGCGCCGGCTCCTCGAGAGCGTCACCGACACGGTTCCCGACATGATCGGCCTCAAGGACCTGCGGCGGCGCTACCTTTTCGCCAACCCGGCGCTGGCCAGCGCCGCGGGCTGCTCGCCCGAGGCGCTTTTGGGCCGAACCGACCGCGACATCTTTCCGCCGGCGACCGCCGCCATGCTCGATCGCCTCGATCGCGAGGCCTTGGCGATCGGTGCCGTGCTGGTCGAGGATCTGGAGCTTGAGCTCGAGAGCGGGCGGCGCATCCTGCACCTCGTCGAGGTGCCGGTCAGGGAGCCCGATGGACGGCTCACCGGCGTCGTCGCGGTGGCGCGCGACGTCACCCCGCTCGCCGAGGCGCGCCGGCAGCGCGAGCGTCTCGTGGCCCAGACGGTCGAGGTCCTGGTCCGGGCCGTCGAGCTCGTCGATCCCTACCTGCTGGGCCATTCCTTCAGGGTCCGCGATCTCGCCGTCCGGTTGGCGCAGGAGCTGGGGCTGGGCGAGGAGGCGACGGCGACGCTGCGTCTCGCCGCGAGCCTGTCCCAGGTAGGCAAGCTCTTCGTGCCGCGCGATCTCTTGACCAAGCCCGAGCGCCACACGCCCGAGGAGGAGCGGCAGATGCAGGGCCACGTCGCGCACGCGATCCGCGTGCTCGAGGGTGTGGATCTCGACCTGCCGGTCGTGGCGGCGATCGCTCAGATGCACGAGCGCCTGGATGGGCGGGGCTATCCCCGAGGCCTCGAGGGCGCCGCCATCGGCACGGAGGGCCGGGTGCTGGCGGTAGCGGACGTCTTTTGCGCCCGCATCCGGCCGAGAAGCTATCGCCAAGCGATCTCTCCGGCCGAGGCGCTTGGTCACCTCCGCTCCAGCCCCACGCGCTACGACGGGCGCGTCGTGGCAGCGCTCGCGACGATCCTCGAGCGTGGGCGCGAGGTCCTGGGATCGGCGGCGGCGGACGGCGGCAAGCGCGGTGGGCCGCCGGACCAGGGTCACTCGGCCGGGGCGATCTCGATCCCCCAGCTCGGCCCGCTGCCGATCGCATAGGTGTCGGCGAAGCTGCCGAGGTTGATCGCCAGCGCCATGTCGCCCGAGCTGTCGGCGTAGAGGAGCGGCGCCCCGGTCGTGACGTCGCCAAAGGTGTTCACCCAGGGCACCGTGCCCTCCCAGGCGACCGCCCCGCCATGGCGGATGGTCACCTTGGCGAGGCCCTGCTTGGCGATGCCCAGCCGCTTGAAGGTGGCGAGGTCGATGTTCGTCCAGACATTGCCGAAGGTCGTATCGAGTGCCGGGATGATGCCGACGGCCTTGCCGTGCTCGATCGCCGCCTGCTGGTAGGGCAGCCGCACGATGTCGGGCTCCTGCGCCGGGCCCACCGCCGCGAAATCGATGGCGCCGGCGGCGAGCCTGGCGCCCACATAGGCGAAGATGTCCCGTCCCTCGAAGGTATGCAACTCCTCCGAGCCGGGCAGGCGGTTGCTGGTCTCGTCGATCTCACGGACGGCGGCGATGCCCTCCTTCTCGGCGATCAGCGTCATGAGCCCGTTGTCCGGCGCCACGACATAGTGCCCGGCTTTCGTCTCGAGGACGACGGCGCGGCGCTCGGTGCCGACGCCCGGATCGACCACGACGACGAAGACGGTGCCCTTGGGCCAGTAGGGTGCCGTCGCGGCGAGCTGATAGGCGCCGGCCCAGATGTCGAAGGGCGGGATGGCGTGGGTCAGGTCCTGGACCTGGAGCTTGGGATCGACGCCGAGCGCCACGCCCTTCATCTGGGCGACCGAGCCGTCGACCAGGCCGAAATCGCTCTCGAGGACGAGGAGGCCGTTGCCGTCCGCGGCGCGGCTCGATGGCGGCGCGAGCAGCAGCCCGAGCAGGACGAGGAGAAGGCTGGCGGCGAGCTTGCGGTGGAGGATCATGGCCCAACAATCCCCTGGGAGGCGGACGCCGCCAGGATGCCACCAATCGGCCGCAGGCGCGAGACAAGCTGACGAGCGCCTGGTCACGGCTGTCGGCGGCGGCCCGCAGTCCGGCGTCAGCCGGCAGGCAGGCCGGGGATGCTCAGGCCGAACGTCTGGACCAGGAGCACGAAGTTCAGGCCCAGGACGATGACCGTGCCGAGGATGGCCACGATGTCGGTGAGCCTGCTGTTGGCGAAGCTGCCCATGATGTCGGGCCGGCGGGTGAAGAGGACGAGCGCGATCATCGGCACGGGCAGGGCGATGCTGAGAATGACCTGGCTGATCACGAGGGCGGTGGTGGCGTTGACGCCGAGCGCCACGACGACGAAGGCCGGGATCATCGTCACGAGCCGCCGCACCCAGATCGGAATGCGGAAGCCCACGAAGCCCTGCATGATCATCTGCCCCGCCATGGTGCCGACGACGGAGCTCGAGATGCCCGACGCGATGAGCGAGACGAGAAAGACGCCGGCGGCGCCGACGCCCAGGAGGGGGGCCAGGGTGTGGTAGGCGGTCTCGATCTCGGCGACGTCGCTGTGGCCGGCATGGAAGGCGCTCGAGGCCATGATCACCATGGCCATGTTGACGAAGCCCGCCACCGCCAGGGCGATCATGACCTCGCGGTTCGAGAAGCGCACGAGCTTGCGGCGCTCGCCTTCGTCGCGCGTCGGCGCGCGGTGCTGCGTCAGGCCCGAGTGGAGATAGACGGCATGCGGCATCACGGTGGCGCCGATGATGCCGACCGAGATGAGGAGGGCGGTCGCATCGGGCATCTGCGGCAGCACCGAATGGACCGCGACCGAGCCCCAGTCGACCGGGGCTATCACCATCTCGATCAGGTAGCAGAGGCCGATCAGGCTGACGAGGCCGCCGATCAGGAGCTCCATCGGCCGGAAGCCGCGCCCCTCGAGCATGAGGATGGCGTAGGTGACGACGGCCGTGACGACCATGCCCCAGAAGAGGGGCATGTGGAACAGGAGGGCCAGACCGATGGCGCCGCCCAGGAACTCGGCCAGATCCGTCGCCATCGCGGCGATCTCGCTCACCACCCACATCGCCACGACGACGGGCCCGGAGAACTGGGCCCTGCACATCTCGGCGAGGTTCCGCCCGGTGACGATGCCCAGCTTGGCCGACAGCGCCTGGAACAGCATGGCGATCAGGTTCGCCATCACCACCACCCAGAGCAGCGTGTAGCCGTATCTGGCGCCGGCCTGGATGTTCGTGGCGAAGTTGCCGGGGTCCATATAGGCGATGGAGGCGATCACCGCCGGCCCGGCGAAGAGCATCGCGGAGAATGGCCCTCGACGACGGCCGGCCAGCGCGTCCCGGATGCCCGCGGTCGTCCTGTCGCTAAGGCTCACCTTTGCGAGCACCGTCTGCATCCCGCGCGATCCTGTTTCGCCCATACCACGAAATGTAGCTTAGGCTAAATTCGTGTCAATCGGCGTCACCAGCCTGAGGCCATGCGTCCCATGCATGGGCGGATCCAAGCCGTTGCAAGATATAGCTCCGGCTGCATAATGACGCCCGCCTTTGAAAATGAGCTTTGCTGACGGGAGGGAAGGGTCGATGTCGGTCGCCAGGCGGGCGTCGCTCGCGGACGAGGTGCCGGATGAGCCCGCGTCGGCGAGCAGCGAGCCCGTCGATGCGCTCCGCTTCAGCCAGGCGCGCTCGGCCCGCTCCGCCGCGATGCTGGAGGATTATACCGAGCTGATCGCGGATCTCATCCGCGAGCATGGCGAGGCACGGACCGCGGACATCGCGCGACGGCTGGGCGTGACGCATCCCACGGCGACCAAGGCGATCGGCCGCCTGAAGCGCGAGGGCCTGGCCGTGTCGCGTCCCTATCGCGGGGTCTTCCTCACCGAGGAAGGGTCGGCCATGGCGGAGCGCGTGCGCGCCCGGCACCGCCTCGTGGTGGAGCTGCTCGTGGCGGTCGGCGTGCCGCTGGAGGCGGCCGAGACCGACGCCGAGGGCATCGAGCACTATGTCTCCGAGACGACGCTCGGCGCCTTCGAGCGCTTCCTGCGGAACAAGGGCTGAGCTTGGGCGGGTGCCCGCCGCGGCCGGCTCGTCTCGACAAGCTCGCGACGACCGACCATATCCTTCCTCCCAGGGAGCGCAGGGCCAAGCCGCGGCGGCGGCGAGCCGATGCGAAGGGAGGTTCTGGAGGCAGCAGGTGGGGTTGGCTCCGCGCAGCCTCCAGCGCCGGGCATCGTCGATGCCCGTTGTTTCCCCCTTTCGATATGCTGACGGAGGCGGACTGATGGCAGCTCCATCGACGATGCCCTCGGACGCCCTCGTCTTCTTCGGGGCGACCGGGGATCTGGCGTACAAGCAGATCTTTCCAGCGCTTCTCGGGCTCGTGGCCGAGGAGGGGCTGGACATTCCGATCGTCGGCGTCGCCAAGGCCGGCTGGGGGCTGGACCAGCTCAAGGATCGGGCAAGGAAGAGCCTCGCGGAGCACGGCGTCGGCAATGCCGCGGCCGAGGAGCGGCTGATGTCGCTGCTTCGCTATGTCGACGGCGACTACGAGGATCCGGCGACCTTCACAGAGCTGCACGACGCGCTGGGGAAGGCCGTGCGCCCGCTGCATTATCTGGCGGTTCCGCCCAAGCTGTTCGGCACGGTGGCGCAGGCGCTGGCCAGGTCCGGCAGCGCGCGGGACGCCCGCCTCGTCATCGAGAAGCCGTTCGGCCACGACCGCCCCTCGGCCAAGAAGCTCAACGAGATGCTGAGGAAGTGCTTTCCCGAGGAGTGCATCTTCCGCATCGACCACTATCTCGGCAAGGAGCCGGTGCAGAACCTGCTCTACACCCGCTTTGCCAACCCGATGTTCGAGCCGATCTGGAACCGCCAGCATGTGCGCAGCATCCAGATCACGATGGCGGAAAGCTTCGGGGTCGCGGACCGTGGCCACTTCTACGACGCCAACGGCGCCACCCGCGATGTGCTGCAGAACCACCTGCTGCAGGTCCTGGCCCAGCTCGCCATGGATCCCCCCACGGGCGAGGAGAGCGAGGCGCTGCGCGACGGCAAGTCGGCCCTGCTGAAGGCGGTGCGGCCCCTTACCGTGGACGACATCGTGCGTGGCCAGTATGCGGGCTACCGCAAGGTCGCGGGCGTGCGTCCGCACTCGACGGTCGAGACCTATGTCGCGGCCCGGCTCTTCATCGAGAGCTGGCGCTGGGAGGGCGTGCCGATCTACATCCGCGCCGGCAAGAGCCTGCCCGTCACGGCCACCGAGGTGTCGATCGAGTTCCGCCGCCCGCCGCGCGAGACCTTCGGCGAGCTGGTGCCGGGGAGCTCGGCGCACATGCGGTTCCGGCTCGGTCCCGACATGGCGATCGGGATGGGGCTTCGCGTGAAGCAGCCGGGCGACCGGATGGTCGGGAACGACACCGAGCTGATGCTGGCCGCGCAGGCCGCGAGCTTCCGGCCGCCCTACCAGCGGCTCCTTGGCGATGCGCTCAACGGCAATGGCGAGCTGTTCGGGCGCGAGGACATCGTCGACGCTCAGTGGCGGATCGTGCAGCACATCCTCGACGATGCGGCACCGCTCTATACCTACGACCCGGGAAGCTGGGGGCCGGACGAGGCGATCCAGCTCATCGGCGCGGACGGGCCGTGGCGCAATCCGCAGGTGACAAGGCAGGTGCCGAAAAGCGCGTCCTCGTAAATGCTGAGAAGGGACGATCCGGATGGCTGACACCGTGTTCCTGTTCGACGTGGACAACACGCTTCTCGACAATGACCGGGTGCAGGCCGACCTCGGCGTCCACCTGACCGAAAGCTATGGCCAGGAAGCGGGCGACCGCTACTGGACCATCTTCGAGGAGCTGCGCGCCGAGCTCGGTTACACCGACTATCTGGGGACGATCGAGCGCCTGCGGCTCGAGACGCTGCACCATCCGAAGCTGCTGCGCATGTCCAACTGGCTGCTCGACTACCCGTTCGCCGACCGCATCTATCCCGATGCCCCGGACGTGGTGCGGCGGGCGCAGGAGGTGGGAACCTCGGTCATCCTCTCGGACGGGGATGCCGTGTTCCAGCCGCGCAAGGTCGAGCGATCCGGGCTCTGGTCGCTGTTCCGGGACAATGTGCTCATCTACGTCCACAAGGAGCAGGAGCTGGCGGATGTGGAGGCGCATTTCCCCGCGCGCCACTACGTGCTGATCGACGACAAGCTGCGCATCCTGGATGCGGTGAAGAGCATCTGGGGCGACCGGGTGACGACGGTGTTCCCGAAGCAGGGGCACTACACCACGGACGCGCAGGCCCTGGCGGCCTATCGGCCGGCCGACGTCACGATCGAGCGGATCTCGGATCTGCTGGATCACGATCTGGAAGCGCTCGCCAGGCGATAGAGCCCACGGCGATGGTCCGGGCGCTCGCTTGGGCGCTGCGGGCCACGGTCGCCGGCCTCACTGCGGAGACGAGCCATGACGCATCTGCACGCGGCGCCGCGCCCCGAAGCGTCCTCTGAGCGCCCCGCCTCGGCCTCCAGGCTTGTCGCGGCGACGACCGCGGCAGCAGGCGCCTGGCTCGATGGGCTCGATCCGGCGCAGCGGCGGCTGGCGCTCTGGCCGTTCGGCGCCGCCGAGCGCGGCAACTGGCACTACGCGCCGCGCCGCCGTCAGGGCTTGGCGCTGCGCAACATGACCGAGCCGCAGAAGGCCGCCGCCTACCGCCTGCTGGCGAGCGTGCTGAGCCCGTCGGGTGCCGCCAAGGCGAGGGCCATCATGGCGCTCGAGACGGTGCTGGCGGAGCTCGAAGGCGGCCGCTTCGACTTCCGCGATCCCTTGAACTACAGCTTCACGCTTTTCGGCATCCCCGGCGAGCATCCTTGGGGATGGCGGATCGAGGGCCACCATCTGATCGTCAACGTCACGGTGGCCGGCCCGGCCGAGCTCACCCTGACGCCCACCTTCTGGGGCACCAACCCGGCCCGTATCCCGGCCGGCCCGCGCGCCGGCGAGCGGATCATGCGCGAGGAGTACGAGCTCGGCCTCGAGCTCGCGCGGAGCCTCGATGCCGGGCAACGCGCGACGGCCATCATCGCTCGCACCTCACTCGGCAACATCGTGACCGAGCGCGGGCGCGCCGAGGCGCTGCGCGAGCCCACGGGCCTTCCTTTCGGCGGGCTCGGCTTGGGCCAGCAGGATCTCCTGATGCGGCTCGTGCGGACCTATGTCGGCAACGCCGCGGACCCTCTGGGCGTGCCCTATCTCGAGCGGGTGGGCGAGGCCGGTCTCGATCGGCTCCATCTCGCCTGGGCCGGCGGCATGGAGGAGGGGAGGGCCTTTTACTACCGCATTCACGGGCCGCGCCTGCTCATCGAGCTCGACTGCACGCAGAACCAGGCGAACCACATCCATTCCGTCTGGCGTGATCCCGTGAGCGACTGGGGGCGCGACCTGCTCGGCGAGCACTATCGCCATCACCACGACGCGGACTGAGACGGCGCGAGGCCCTACAGGGCTATACGGAAGACGACCGGGGTCGGCGGAACGGCCGAGCGGGGCGCTCAGACGCAGAGGAGCAAAAGGGAGCTTGCGAGGCTGCCGACGAGGCCGGCCAGACCGGCAGGTGAGGCCGGGGAGTCGCGTGCCTCGTCCAGCTCGAGCTCGATCGACCTCCACCCGCCGGCCCTCTCGAGCCGCTCGGGGGTGATCAGGACGGCCCGCTTCGGCGGCTCATGGAGAAAGCGGACGAGCCCGGTCAGCATGTAGCCACGCTCCCTGCCCAGCTCCTCCACCATGGCCTGGCAGACGCGGTCTTTGAGCGACGTGGCGCCCCCATGGGTCGAGCCCGGGGCCCAGACGGTGACCTCGAAGCGCCTGACCGATCGGGCGATGAACCGGATTGCCGCTGGCGTCGGAGCGGACCCCGCACCGGAGTCGCGGCGTGGGAAAAGGCACCTCGCCTCGAGGCAGAGACTGGGCTTCTGCATGACAACAATCCCCTCTGCCGCCTGTCCCGCGCTGCTGATGAGGCAGACGGGAAGCGGGACCACGGGTCCGTTCTGGCGCAGGGTGGACACTGTGTGCTGAGCGATGAGCGTCGGGCCATTCCCTGCCTCGATCGGAGAATAGCCTGTCCGGCGCCCGAAATCCAGGCGAGCCGAGCGCCGCGGGGACAGATTTCCGGCGCCTATTTGCCTTTGAGGTCGTACGCGACCACTTTGGGAACTTCCATGGCGCCTAGGCTCAGGGTCCTTTCCACCCGTAGTCGCTCTCGGCCGCCTCGGCGCTGATGTAGCCCTCGGCAACGTCCTCGGCGATGCGGGCCGGATCGCGCTCGGCCGGGTCGCCGTAGCCGCCGCCGCCGGGCGTCCACAGCATGACACGGTCGCCAGGCTCGAACCGGATGTTGGCGTACTTGCTGGAGCTGACCTTGCCGTAGAGCTCGACCACCGTGGCCCAGCCTTCTGCGCCGGCCTTCCGCACCAGCGTGCCGCCATTGCCGCCCTCTTTGCCGCCGAAGAGCGCGAACGGATGCACCTCGTGGCGGTCGCTGCACTGGCTGCCCGTGATCGGCACGGTCGTCGCCAGCAGCACGCGGCGATAGCCGAGCCCGCCTCGCCACTGACCGGCCCCGCCCGAATCCGGCATCATCTCGCAGCTCTCGACGCGGAACGGGAAGCGTGCCTCGAACACCTCGGTCGGGTTGAAGCGGCAGTTGCCGTTGATGGCGATGACGCAGTCGTTCCCGTCCTCGCCGAAGCGGCCGCCCCAGCCGCCCGACATGATGTCGTAGCAGGCGAAATACTCGTCATGGTCGGGATGGTTGCCGCCGAAAACGAAATTGGTGCCGGTGCAGCTCTCCGAGGCCATGCCGCGCTCGGGCTTGGCCTTGGCCATGGCGGCGATGACGATGTTGGCGAGGCGCGGATGGGTCTCGGTGTTGCCGGCCACCAGCGGGCCCGGATAGTCGACATTGGTGACGCGGCCCGGCGGCGAGACGACCCGGATCGGCCGGAAGCAGCCCGAGTTCTTGGGGATCGAGGGGTCGGTGACGTGCAGCATGCCGTTGTAGACGGCCCCGGTCGCCACACCCAGGGTGGCGTTGATCGGGCCCCGGGCCTGCGGCGAGCTGCGGCCATAGTCCGCCACCAGCTCGTCGCCCTGGACGATCATGTCGATCGCCACGGTGTAGGGCGTGCGCTCGATGCCGTCGTTCTCGATGACGTCCTCGAAGCTGTAGCTGCCGTCGGGGAATGAGAGAATCTCGGCGCGCATCCGCCGCTCGGAATAGTCCATCAGGTCCTCGCAGGTGCGGCGGAAGACCTCCTTCCCGTACTTCTTGACGGTCTCGGTGATGCGCTGCTCGCCGAGATCGACGGAGCCGATCATGGCGCGCAGATCGCCATAGTTCTGGCGCGGGGTGCGGGTGTTGGCGAGCAGGAGCTTCCACACCTCGTCGACGTCCTTGCCCGCCTTTTTTATCTTTACCGGCGGCACACGCAGGCCTTCGTGGAAGATCTCGGTGGCCTCGCCGCAGAAGGCGCCGGGCACCATGCCGCCGATCTCGGCCACATGGCCGATGCAGACGGCGAGCCCCAAAAGCTCGCCATCGACGAAGAAGGGCTTGAAGAAGGTGTGCTCGGGGCAGTGCAGCCCGCCACGGTAGGGGTCGTTGTGGAGGATGACGTCGCCCGGCTCGAGCGTATCGAACGGGATCTCCTGGGCGCAGGTCTTTATCAGGAGAGGCATGCCGCCGATCATGGTCGGGCAGAACTCGGCGCAGGCGATCATGTCGCCCTTCGTGTCGGCCAGGGCGCAGGTGAAGTCGAGGCCCTCGTTGAAGATCGTCGAGTAGGACGTCTTCATGAGCAGAATGCCCATCTCGCGGCAGATCGACACCATCGTCGAATTGATGATGTTCATCGTCACGAGATCGGGCGGCGCCGTGCGGGGCCCGAGCGGTCGGTGCTGCTTCTCGATCGGCATGGTCGGCTGGACGATAGGCAGGCGCGGCTCCACCTGACCCGCATCCCGCCGGCCCGCCCACGCGACGCACCAGTCCGAGCAATAGACGCAAGGCTTGCCGTGACGCTCGCCGGCGATGCCGGGCCCGTAGACCAGCATCCCGCAGGTCGCGCACTTCACATACTTCTCGATGTAGAAGCCGTTGGCGGAAAAGCGCATCGTCCGGGCCCCCTCAGTGCCGTGCCGCGTCGATCAGGAGATGGCCCCAGGGGTCGACCTGGAGCCGCTGGCCGGGATTGACGACCGTGACGGACGCCGCCTCCTCGACGATGGCCGGGCCCACGATGGCGTGGCCGGCAAGAAGGGACGCGCGGTCGTAGATCGCGGTCTCCTCGCTACCGTCGACGAAGTGGACGGTGCGGCGCCCGACCGGCTCGGGCGGCCCCTCAGCCTCCGCCAGCCGGCCCAGCTCGGGCTTGGGCGTGAGCGAGACGACGGTCGCCGTATAGGTGACGAGCTCGATGATCTCGCCCGGAATGTTGAAGCCGAAGCGCGCCGCGTGGGCCTCGTGGAAGGCCTGCCAGAGCCGCTCGACCTTGTCCTCGTCGAGCGCATCCGGGCCGATCGGCATCTCGAGCTCGTAGTTCTGGCCGAGATAGCGCATCTCGAGGCCGCGTGTCGCCTCGATGCCTTTCGTGTAGCCCTGGGCCTCGAGCTCGGCCACGCCCTCCTGGACCAGGGTCTCCATGACCTCGCGCGCGCGGGCCGGATCGAAGCGCCGGCTGGTGAGCTGGGTCGTGCGCTGACGGTCGACGCGGGCGTTGGTCATGATGAAGCCATAGGCCGAGAACTGGCCCGGATGGTTCGGCACGAGCGCTCTTGGAATGCCCATCTCCTGGATCAGCTCGCTCGCGTGCAGCGGGCCGGCGCCGCCGAAGGCGCAAAGCGTGAAGTCGCGCGGGTCGAGGCCGCGCTCGATCAGCACGGAGCGGAGCGCCCCCACCATGTTGGTGTTGGCGATGCGCACGATCGCCATCGCTGCCGCCTCGAGCGGCTGGCTCAGGGCCTCGGCCACCGTCAGGACGGCCCGGCGCGCGGCCTCGGCATCGAGCGTCATGCGGCCGCCCAGGAAGTTCTCGGCGCTGAGGCGTCCGAGCACGAGGTTGGCGTCGGTGACGGTGGCCTCGGTGCCGCCGCGGCCATAGCAGGCCGGGCCGGGATCGGCGCCGGCGCTCTGCGGGCCCACCCGCAGCATGCCGCCCTTGTCGATCCAGGCGATCGAGCCGCCGCCGGCACCGATGGTGCGGATGTCGATCATCGGCACCTGGATCGGCACGCCCCACTCGATCTCGAAGGCAGTCGTGAAGCTCTCGCGGCCGTTCTGGATGGTCGAGACGTCGGTGGATGTGCCGCCCATGTCGAGCGTGACGAGATGCTCGATGCCGGCGAGGCCGGCCACGTAGCGGCTGGCGATGACCCCGCCGGTGGGGCCGGAGACCACCATGTTGACGGGCGCCTCGGCCGCGGCGGCGAGCGTCATCTCGCCGCCGTTCGACTTGATGACGACGGTGTGCGCGTCGAGCCGGGCCTCGTCGAGCCGGCCGCGCATCGCCCGCAGCTGACGGCTGACCACGGGCTTCAGATAGGCGTCGGCGATGGTCGTCGAGGCGCGCTCATACTCCTTCCACTTGGGCAGCACGGCGTAGGAGATGGAGACCGGCAGGTCGGGCAGCTCCTGGGTCAGGATCTCGAGGACGCGCTGCTCGTGGGCAGGGTTGAGGTAGGAGAACAAGAGGCAGACGGCGATGGCGCGGATCTCCGGCGTGTCGCGGATGCGGGCAGCGAGGGCACGGACCTCGGCCTCGTCCAGCGGCTTCACGACGCGGCCATAGGCGTCGATGCGCTCGTCGAGCTCGAAGCAGTGGCGACGCTTCACGAGCGGCTTCGGCTTGACCCAGCTCATGTCGTAGTGCGACTTGCGGTTGCCGCGCTGGATGAAGGGGACGTCCTTGAAGCCGCGGGTCGTGACGTAGGCGACGACAGCGCCCTTGCGCTCGAGGACGGCGTTGGTCGCCACCGTGGTGCCGAGGCGGATGTTGGCGATGGCGCCGGGCTCGGGATGGCGGCGGATGCCCTCGAGGATACCGACGACGGGGTCAGACGGCACCGAGGCCTCCTTCCACACCTCGATGGCGCTCGTGTCCCGATCGTAGGCTACGAAATCCGTGAAGGTGCCGCCGACGTCGATTCCCAGCACATGGCGCATGCGCTTTCCCCTCCCTGGCCCTTGGCGCCGGTGACGGCGCCAGGACCTGATAGCAGGTGCGAGAGGCCAACGGGAGTGGGGCGCCCGTACGAGCCGTACGTATCGCGGGCGGAGGGGTTGCAGCCCCGAACATTGACGGACTTGTGCGTGGGGCGCAGCATGCCCACGCTGCCTGCCGGGC
This sequence comes from uncultured Alphaproteobacteria bacterium, assembly GCA_963735065.1. Taxonomy (GTDB): domain Bacteria; phylum Pseudomonadota; class Alphaproteobacteria; order Geminicoccales; family Geminicoccaceae; genus CAVTJL01. The sequence goes on from CAVTJL010000008.1 coordinate 56,393, forward strand.
GCTGTCAGAGGAGGTTCAGTTGGACATTCGAGTGGCCGAGAGCAACTACCATAACGAGCATCTGCTCCTCGGGTTCAGCGAGCTCAGGCGCCTCAAGAGCGAGCGGCCGCTGGTGTTCGGCCGCGGCCGGGGCATCTTCGTGTTCGACGAGAACGGCAAGGACTATATCGAGGCGGTCTCGACCTTCTACTGCGCGGCGCTGGGCTTCAGCGACGAGGCGCTGATCGAGGCTGCCATCCGCCAGCTGCGGGCGCTGCCGATGTATCCCTCGGCCATTCATCGCACCGTGCCGGCGGTGATGGAGCTGACGGAGCGCCTGGCCGCGATCTCGCCCCTGAAGAACCCGCGTATCTATTTCTCCACCACGGGCTCCGAGGCGAACGACTATCTGATCAAGTTCATGTGGTACGGCAACGGCTTCGCCGGCCAGCCGGACCGCCGCAAGATGATCTCGCGCGAGGCCAGCTACCACGGCAGCACGATCGCCACCGCCTCCCTCGGCGGCAGCCGCGAGCTGCACGAGAGCTTCGGCATCCCGATGGGCCTGGCGCTCCAGGTGAGCCACCCGAGCTGGCCCGCCGCGGCCCTGCCCGGCGAGGATGAGGACGGCTTCACCGATCGGCTGGCGCAGGAGCTGGAGGAGGCGATCCTGGCGGCGGGGCCCGAGACCATCGGCGCCATGATCGCCGAGCCCGTCTCCGTCTCGTCCGGCATGTTCCCGCCGCCGGCCGGCTACTTCCCCAAGATCACCAAGGTTCTGAAAAAGTACGGCATCCAGCTCTTCATCGATGAGGTGGTGACGGGCTTCGGCCGCTCCGGCAGGATGTGGGCGACGGAGGCCATGGGGCTCGAGCCCGACTGCATCACCTGCGCCAAGGGCATCACCGGCGCCTACATGCCGATCGCCGCCATCATGATGGGCGAGGGCTTTGCCGAGCGTCTCGACATGGGCAGCGAGACCAAGGGCTGGTTCGCCCATGGCGGCACGCATCACGGCCACGCCGTCTCGGCTGCCGTGGCCGTCGAGGTCCTGAACGTCTTCGAGCGGCGCGACATCCTGGGCCACGTCCAGAAGATGATCCCGGTCTGGAACCGCATGCTGGACGGGATGCTCGATCATCCGCTGGTGCGCGGCAGCAGGAAGTTCGGCCTGATGGGGGCCCTCGAGGTGGCGCAGCCGGGCGAGTCCGGCGCCGGCGCCGCCGCCTCCCTCAAGGTCGGCGGCCTCAGCAAGGCCATCTACGATGCCGGCCTCGAGCAGGGGATCATCGTTCGGCCGCTCGCCGGCTGCATCGTGATGGCGCCCCCGCTCATCATCACCGAGGCCGAGATCGACGAGCTCGGCCGGCGCCTGCGGGCGGCCCTCGACGACGCCTTGGCGACGCTGTCCGCCGCCGACTAGGCGCCTTCGAAAGGGCCATGGCTTGTCCCCTGGCTCGCCGGGGACAAGCCCCGGGGGAGCGCGACAGTGACGCCTGTGGCGTCTGGAGACATGGGAGATCGGATGTCGGTAGCAGTTGCGTCCGAGGCGCCCTCGGCGTCGTCGGCGGACGTTATCCTCAGGCTCGAGGGCATCGAGAAGTCGTTCGGCGAGGTCCAGGTCCTGCGGGACGTCACGCTCGACGTCAGGCGCGGCGAGGTGGTCTGCATCATCGGCCCGTCGGGTGCCGGGAAGTCGACCCTGCTGCGCTGCATCAACCATTTAGAAACGGTCGAAAATGGAACGATCTATTTCGAGGGCACACCGGTTTACCGGTACGTTCGCAACGGGGTGACGGTCACCGATCCGGAGCGGCGGATCGAGGAGGTGCGCTCGCAGATCGGCATGGTGTTCCAGTCGTTCAATCTCTTTCCGCATCTGACGGCGCTGGGCAACGTGGTCGAGGCGCCGATCTATGTCCGCCGCGAGCCGCCGGCGGAGGCACGCGAGCGGGCGAGGGTGCTCCTGAAGAAGGTGGGCTTGGCCCACAAGCTCGACGCCTATCCGCATGAGCTCTCGGGCGGCCAGCAGCAGCGCGTGGCCATCGCCCGGGCGATGGCCATGAACCCGAAGGTGATGCTGTTCGACGAGGCGACCAGCGCCCTCGATCCGGAGCTCGTGGGCGAGGTCCTGCGCGTGATGCGTCGGCTCGCCGCCGAAGGCATGACCATGGTGGTGGTGACCCACGAGATGGGCTTTGCCCGCGACGTCGCCGACCGGGTCGTGTTCATGGCCGACGGCGCCGTCGTCGAGGAGGACCGGCCGGCCCGGATCTTCACCGAGCCGCGCCATGCCCGCACGCGCCAGTTCCTGCAGAGCATCCTCGATCGCGAGGGGCGGGACGAGGAGGACGAGGACACGCCATGAGCGGCCGGTGCCCGCCGGCACGGTGGGCGCCGATCTCGTGGCCGAGGATCTTCCGTCGATCGTGAGAGAGCGGGGGAAGCGCCGCCCATGCCGCTAGGAGGCAGGGGCCGGCGTGGTGGAAGCAACCGACAAGTCGAGGAGGAAGCATCATGAATGATCAGCCCAAGGACGGGACGACGAGCCCCGAGTCGCTGGCCACGCGCCGGCGCCTGATTCTTACCGGCGGCGTTGCGACCGTTGGAGCTGTCGCCGCCGCGGTCGCGCCGGCAGCGCGGGCGGCGGACGCGCCCAAGATCGACACGTCGTTCAAGGACTTCACCCTGCCGAAGTTCGAATGCGACGATTCGCTGGTCAAGGTCCAGAAGAAGGGCCAGCTCGTCGTTGGCACCTCCAACGACTGGCCCTACTCGTTCCTCGACCCGAAGACCGGCGCCTTCACCGGCCTCGATGCCGATATCATCCGCTATGCCGCCAAGATGCTGAGCATTCCGGACGTCAAGGTCGAGACTGTGACCTTCGACGGCCTGATCCCGGGGTTGCTCGACGGCCGCTTCGACATCATCGGCGACTCGATCCACTACACGAAGGCGCGTGCCAAGGTCGTCGATTTCTCCTTCCCCACTTACTACTACTCGGAGTGGCTGGTGGTGAAGAAGGGCGATCCGCTGGGCGCCCATCAGATCGCCGATCTCAAGGGGCATAGCTGCGGCGCCCTTCTCGGCACGAACTACGCCCAGTGGATCCAGGAGACGCCGGGCGTGGAGTACCGGGGCTACAAGGACTGGCAGTCGATGGCCCAGGACATCCAGAACGGCCGCCTCGACGGCGCCGTGCACGATCAGCCGATCGTGGCGGCGACCATCAAGGACCATCCGGACTGGCAGATCGAGCTCGCGAGCGGCTACGAGCCGCATCAGCTCAAGAACCCGGCGGGCTACAGCCGCTATGCCTTCCGTCAGGGCGACGTGCAGCTGCGCCTCGGCTTCTCGAGCGCCATCGAGTGGATGGAGGACTCCGAGGAGATGTCGAAGATCCTCACCCAGTGGGGCCTCAGCGGCTACAACAACTAGCCGGATCGAGGCCGGGCGGGCGGCTTAGGATCGCCCGCCCCATCGCTGGCGCGAACCGTGGCTGCCGGCGTCGCTGCGCCGGCGCGCGGTCTTGCCTTGTCGCGGGCCGGGGCCGGTCCGTCACCTCAGCCGAGCGCGGAGCCGACCTTGTTCTCGATCCCTGAGATGATCTCGTTCCTGCCCACGCTCCTCCAGGGCGCCTGGGTCACCATCACCGTCTCGCTCCTCGCCTATGCGCTGGCGCTCCTTGTGGGTCTCGGCCTGGGCCTCGCGCGGCTGTCGCGCCTCTGGCCGATCCGCTGGCTCGCCGCCGCCTATGTCCAGTTCATCCGCGGCACGCCGCTGCTGCTGCAGCTCTTCTTCATCTACTATGTGCTGCCCTATGGCGGCATCGTGCTGACGCCGTTCGCCTCCGGGGTGCTGGGCCTCACCATCAACTACAGCGCCTACATGGCCGAGGTGTTCCGCTCGGGCATCCAGGCGATCCCGCCCGGACAGCGCGAGGCCGGCATGTCGCTCGGCATGTCGCGGCGCCTGCTGATGCGCCGGATCATCCTGCCGCAGGCCGTCCGCATCGTCCTGCCGGCCATCGGCAACTTCTTCGTCTCGATCTTCAAGGACTCGGCGCTGGTATCGGTCATCACCATGCGCGACCTGATGTTCAGCGGCCAGCTTCTGGCCTCTGCGACATACAAGCACTTCGAGATCTTCACGATGGTGGCGATCATCTACTTCATCATCAGCTACCCGACCGCGAAGCTGGTCGAGTACATCGAGGCCCGCTTCGACGTCTCCCGCACCCGCCGCCCGGTGCCTGGCAAGGTCTGAGGGCGGGGGCCTCCTCTCTCAGGCGCCGGCAGCACGCGGGCCGGCTGATCAGCCGGAAGCCCCGGTCGCCTGTGCCGCGTCGTGCACAAGGCCGTACTGCACCCGCATGATCGAGAGGCGGCGGTAGAAGCTCAGAAGGTCGCGGGCGGGGCGCGTCATGCGCTGGTAGCCCGACAGGAAGGCCACGATGGTCCCGACCTCGGTCTGGCCCTGGATCACGAGCCAGCCGCCCAGCATGAGAATGCTGAGCGGCCCCATGTGGTTGATGAGATTGTTCAGCACCTTGACCAGATGCTTGATCACGGCGAAGCGGATGCTGATCTCGTAGATCCGCTCGATCTGCTCGCTCGCGCGCCTTTCCTCGCTGTCCGCGTCGCCGTCGCTCTGCAGCACGCTCTCGCTCAGCTCGCGCCTGACGGTGATCTTCTTCTCCGACAGCCTGTTCAGCATCGGCTGGAACGAGGCCACGAGGATCGTCGAGGGGATCAGGAAGGCCGCGGCGGCAGCCGCGATCTCCGGCTGCACGAAGAACATGTAGGCTGTGATGCTGAGCAGCAGGCCGGCCTCCATCAAGGGAGAGGCCAGGCTCTCGGCGACGAAGCCGCCGATCTTCTCGGCTTCCGAGGAGAGGATGGATTGCCTCGTTCCCTCCTCGGGGTCGGCGCCGAAGGCGTCGCTGCGCACCATCCGCGTGCGCAGCCGGCGGGTGACACCCTCGGCCACACGGGCGAGATAGACGTTACGGAAATACTTGATGACGCCCATGGTGAGGTAGACGCCGAAGTAGAGCGCGCCCAGCTCCAGCAGGAGGCTCAGATCGGCCTTCGCCACAGCGTGGTTGACGATGCGCCGCTGCAGCTCCAGCGGCGCCAGCGTCAAAGGAAAGATGATCAGCGTGAGGAGGCAGAGCCGCAGCTGCTGCTTGGCACTCACCTTGTAGACATAGGCGTAGAGGGCACCCGGCATGGCCCGCATCGGCCGGTCGCGCACCGGCGGCAGCGCCGACATGTAGAGCTTGCGGAGCGCGGCGTCGGCGTTCACGGGATCCTCGGGCTTTCAAGCATGGGGCACGGAATGTAGGGCACCGGCAGCCAGGCTCCTACCGTGCGTCGCTGCGCTGTGGGGAGATGATCGGCGCCGATGCTCTGCCTCGCCGCCCCGTGCGGAGCCATTGTGGGCACAGTTTCACGCAACGGATCCCGTCGACCCGCGTTCCGGTCAAAGAGTGAGTGACACAGCCAAAAGGGAGGATGGGTTGATCAGGACGGCTCTCGTGTCCGTCGTGGGCACCCTCGTGGTCGTGGCCGCTGGCGCGGTCGCGTTCGCCTATTCGGGCATCGACAACATCGCCGCTGACGAGCCGCACGCGGCCGTGACCGCTTGGCTGCTTCACACGACGATGAAACATTCCGTCGCCCGCCGGGCGGCCGAGGTGAGCGTGCCCTCGAATCTCGATGATGCGGCGCTCATCCAAGAAGGAGCGCAGGACTACAAGAAGATGTGCGCCGGTTGTCACATGGCTCCCGGGCTCAGCCCCTCCGACGTGCGCCAGGGTCTCAATCCGACCCCGCCCGAGCTCGCCAAGGATGCCCCCCACGTGCCGCCCGCCACGATCTTCTGGATCGTCAAGCACGGCGTGCGCATGACGGCGATGCCGGCCTGGGGCAAGACCCAGAACGATCACACGATCTGGGCCCTCACCGCCTTCCTGAAGAACGAGCTGCCGAAGATGACGGCCCAGCAATACGCCGCCATCGCCGCGCCGGCAGGAAAGTGAGCCGAAAGCGGCGGCAGCCGGACTCCGGCCGCTGCCGCTCGATCGTCAGTTCATCCGTCCGCGGGGCGGGGGCGATGCCGCCTCGGGTGAGCCCGTGCGATCACTGAGCGGCCAGTCGCGGCGCGCCAGGAGCTCGGCCATCGTCTCGGCATAGGCGCAAAGCTCGGGCACCGCCTCCGTTTGGACCAGGCCGCGCGCGATGCGTGCCGCTCGTGCGGCGTCCCCGACCTGGGCCGCCGCATGGAGATCGAGAAGCCGCCGCTCGTCGAGCAGGACCGACGCCGCGCGAAGCGGTGCCAGCCGGACCGGCAGGATCGCGCGTCTCGCCAGCAGCGCCCACAGGCTCTCGAAGACGGCGAGACCGGCCTCCACCTTGGCGAGGCCAAAGGCGAGCCTGAAGCCGTGGAGCATGCAGCGGCTGCCTGGCGCGTCGTCCGCCTGTCGATGGCGGAAAGCCCATAGAACGAACTGCTCCCCTGCCGTCAGGTGGGTGACGAGCAGGCCGCTCGGCATCGACACCACGCCCGCCATGTCCTCATCCCGCCCGTCGTCCCGAAAGACCTGCTGCATCGTCCGCAATCCCCTCTTGATTCGGTCTCTCTATTCGTCAGAGCGGCGACGAGTTCAACAAATACCGACAGTGTTCTTAACTATAGTTACTCAAAATTGGATGGAGAACAATAATCATTCCAAAGTGGAGCCCGCCGTGGTTGTCTGGCATCGCTTGGATCCTTCGTTCGATCGGCCGAGCCCGCGCCGGTTGCGGCTCGCGGGGAGGCACCAACCGCACAGCCGCAGCGTGCCACAGAATGATTGAAACCGTCGGGTGAGCGTTTGCGTGACTATGAGCCTGTCCCGATCGTTCTCGGCCCTGCCTTTGCCTCCGGAGCTCACTTCGCGGCCGGAGGAGTCTGCTTCCGCTTTTGCCGCCCTGCACCCGCGCTCGTCTCGGGCAGAGGCGCGATCTTCTGTGCGGCTGCGGCGCGGCGGGCGCATCACATGTATCTCGTCAAGTCCTTGCGGGCAGCTGTTGCTTGGCGGCCCGGCGCGGCGTTCTTGCGCGGTGGCCGTGACCGAAGTATCGGCGTGCCGAGTAGTTGGTCCGTGGAAGATTATTAATGATAGAGCATGTTGCTCGGCGACCGGCGCGCGGAGATAGTGACGCTGACGCGACCGAGGCCCCGCGCGGCGCGTCCGCGTGTCACCCGGGGCTGGAACCATGGCTTATGGCCACGAAGTCTCTCCTCAAACGCCTTGGCGCCGTCAGCGGCGCCGTCCTGCTCGCCGCCATGCTCGGCACGGGCGCGGCCTCCGCCGCTACCTCGAGCAGCAGCTCGACCACGGCGAAGCACCAGCAGTCCTGCGAGGCGAGCGCCACCAAGAAGAAGCTGACCGGTGACGCGAAGACCACCTACATCGACAAGTGCATGAAGCACGCGTCGACGAAGAAGAAAAAGAAGCACACGGCGACCAAGGAGGCGCCTGCGCAGACGCCGGCCGCCGCCCCGACGACCCAGCCCAAGGGCTAGCAGCCAGCACGGTCCAACCGACAGGGGTGACAGGATCCGGCATCTGCTCCAGGGATGTCGGATCCGGTCACCGTATCCCGCTCACGACCCGGAGCGGGTCGTGACCTTCTGAACCCAGCTCCATGCCAGCGGAAACCAGCCCTCGGGCAGCATGTGCCCTCCGGCATGAAGGCAGAGCTCGAGCTGCCGGCCGCTGCTGCAGCCGGTCCAGCTCCGGCAGACGAGGGGTCCGTCGGTGGCGAAGCCCGTCGGATTGCTGCGGCAGCCGTCGACCTCCCGCAGCCGGGCGAGCGAGGCGAAGACGTCGCTCTGGTGGTAGACGCGGCGGATCGCCCGGCCCTCGAGCGGCACCGTGTTGTCGGTCAGGCCGTGGATCTGCAGGAGGTCCACCGGCCCGGTCGGGCAGTGGGCCGGGATGTCGCCCCAAAAGGCGCCCGACACGGCCACATAGGCGCGGAACCTGTCGCCGCGATAGCAGGCCTCGGCCCACACCATCGAGGCGCCTACGGAAAAGCCGGTGGCCCACAAGCGTCGCGCGTCGACCGGCCAGCGGGCACGGACATCGGCCAGGACCCGGTCGACATAGGCGAAGTCGTCGCGCCCTTGGGCGGGCGAGCCGGGAAACGACCAGTCCTTGTTGGCCCCGTTGGCGAAGACGAGAAGGATCCCGGCGTCGGAGAAGGCCTTGCGCAGGCTCCTGTCCTGCATCTCGCCGTCCGCCGAGCCGCCATAGCCATGGAAGAAGAATGCCGTCGGCAGCGGCGCGGTGCCGTCCCAGCCGGCTGGCGGGCTGACCCTGTAGCTTCCGCCCTCGACCGGGCAGGGAGCGTCCAGGCCACATCGCGACTCGGCGGAGGCGGTGCCCGTCGATGCTGTTGCCAGCACGAGGGCCGCCATCAGCACCGCGATGCGCATCACCCGGCCGCCTTCTCGACCCCGCCATGCGCGGCGGACCAGCTCACCGGATCGGCCAGGAACTTCTCGACCTCCTCCAGGACATCGGGCGCGAAGCTCTTCTGCGCCCGGGCCACCCGGAGCACGTCCTGCCAGGTTGCGAGATAGTGCAGCTCGACGCCCAGCTCCTCGAAGATCCGCTTCGCATGGGGGAAGATGCCGTAGAAGAAGAGGACGAAGGTGTGATCGCAGCGCTGGCCGGCATCGCGCAGCGCCTTCACGAACCCGACCTTGCTGCCGCCGTCGGATGCCAGGTCCTCGACGAGCAGCGTGCGCCAGCCTTCCCGGACGTCGCCCTCGATCTGGGCGTTGCGGCCGAAGCCCTTGGGCTTCTTGCGGACATACTGCATGGGCAGCATCATCCGCTCGGCCAGCCACGCTGCGTAGGCGATACCCGCCGTCTCGCCGCCCGCCACGGCATCGAAGGCCTCGGCACCGACCGCATCCAGAAGCGTCGCCTCGGCCATCTCCATGAGCCGCCGGCGGACGCGCGGGAAGGAGATCAGGCGCCGGCAGTCGGTATAGACGGGGCTCGCCCATCCGGAGGTGAAGATGAAGGGCGGATCGGGGCGGAAGTTGACGGCGCCGACCTCGAGCAGAAGGCGGGCTGTGGTCGTGGCGAAGGCCTCGCTGGCGGCGGCCATGGACATCTCCCCGGCGGTTCCGAGCCGCACAACTAGCCCGGCTCGCCCGACCCTGCCAGTGCCGGTTAGGTGAGGACGAGCGCCGCGCTGGCGACGGCGAGGGTCGCCAGCAGGGGACCGCCCGCCGCCGCGACCAGCGGACGCCGGGCCTCGCGCGGCAGTGCCGCCAGCAGCCAGGCGAGGCGCGCCGCCTCGGCGATGCCGCGTGCGAGCGCGCAGCCCTCGATGCTGCCCAGCCAGAGCGCAAGGAGCAGGGCCGGAAGCAGCACCCCGATCAGCACGAGATTGCCAAGCACCAGCTCGCGCTGGCCGCGCAGCGCCGCGAGCGCGCCCTGAAGAAGGGTCGTCTGGTGCTGAAGCGCCAGCCAGGGAAGGAGCCAGAGCAGCAGCCGTGCCGCCGAGGCGTAGCTTGCGCCGAAAACGAGCGGCACGGCCGACGGCGCCAGGCACGCGATGGTGAGGACCAGAAGAAGGGCCAGCCAGGCGAGCCTGCCTGCCTCGCCCGCCAGCATGGCGGCCATGGCGCGGGGCGTCTCCCGCAAGGGGCCGAGACGCGCCATCGCGAGCTGGCCGGCCGCGTTGGCCAGGACGAGTGCGGCCACCGCCATGCCCGATGCCAGGTAGTAGTGGGCCGCGGCGGCGGCGCCGAGGCAGGCGCCGACGAGCAGAAGATCGAGGCTGAGCTGCGCCTGGTTGAGGAGGGTGACGGCGCAGAGCGGGATGCCCAGCCGCAGCATCAGGCCGGGACGGACCGGCGCATCGCCCGCCTCCCGTCGCCCGGCCGAAGCCGTTCCCAGAAGGGGCCACGAGGCGAGGGCGCCCAGCGCCCAGCTTACCGCAAAGAGCCCGGCCAGGGTCACGAGCTCCAGCCGGCCCGGCCACAGGCCCACCATGAGGGCGTAGCTGACCGGGCGCACGAGCAGGAGCGCGCCCGCCGCGGCGGGGCGGTCCTCCACGAGAGCCAGCCAGTCGAGCTGCAGCGCCGTGGCGAGCAGCGCCAGCATCGCCAGCAGCACGACCGGAGCGCGCTCGGGCAAAGAGAGCCAGGCGATGGTGGTGGCGGCGGCGACCACGGTGCCGCTGACGGCGAGGCGCAGCGCCAGATAGGTTGGCAGCAGCGCGACGGCACCGCCCTCCGTGCGTCGCCCCTCGGCGGTCACGACGCTCCTGAGGCCGAGCTCGCCCAGATGGAGGGCGTAGCCCTGGATGGCCAGGATCAGCGACCAGACGCCGAGATCGACCGGAGTCAGGCGGCGTGCCACGACGGCCACCGCGGCGAAGGCGAGCACGGCCGCGAGCCCGCGGCTGCCGCCCAGCAGGGCCAGGGCCGCGAGCGGCCGGACCTGCTGGGCTGCGAGCGCCGGCCGGTGGCCGATCATACGGCCTCCAGGCGGCGATAGAGACGGAGCACCTCGGTCATGATGGCCCTCTCGTCGAGCATCTGCCCCTTGATCGTCTGGCCGTAGCGGCCTTCGAGGATGAGCCGGCTGGCACGCCGCACGCCGGCAGCCAGGGAAGCTGGATCAGGCGCGCAGATGAAGCCGGTGCGGTCCTCGTCGAGCCAGTCCGGCACGTCGCCCACATCGGTGCTGACCACCGGCCGCTGGGCCTTCAGCGCCTCCTTGACGACCGTCGGCGAGGCCTCGTAGCGGCTGGTGAGCAGGAGGATTCCGTGGGCGGCGAGCAGGTCCGGGATCGCCTCGTGCGGCAGCCGGCCGATCCAGTGGATGCGGCTCGAGACCCCGCTCGTGGCGATGCGGCGGACGAGCTGGCGGCTGTCCTCGCCGTCGCCGGCGATGGTGAGCTCATAGTCCTCGCCCTCGGCCAGGAGCCGCTCGATCACCGCGATCGCCAGCGGCACGTTCTTTTGGTGGCTGATCCGGCCGACGAGCAGCAGCCGCCTCGCGAGATGCGGCCCCGGCGGTCCGGCGGCATGGGCGAAGAGGCGCCCGTCGAAGGCAGCCGGTATGACGACGGCGCGCGCGAAGGGCTCGGGCAGGACGATCTCGGCCAGCGCGCGGCGATCGCGGCCGCTCACGCAGACGATGGCGTCGGCCAGCGCCGCCACCCGCCGCTCGAGGAGCAGCATCAGCGCCCTGAGCGGCCGGGCCAGCCGGCCGAGCCGGCCCTCGAGCACGCGCCCTGTGACATTGTGGTAGCTGATCACCACCCGACCGTGGCGCCGTGCCAGCAGAAGCTTCGGCCAGGCGGCGTAGTTGCGGTGGAAATGAAAGACGTCGCCCGGCTGGAAGCTCCTGCGGTGCCGCCAGAACCAGAGCCAGAGCGCGAGGTAGAAGCGCAGAAAGTGCGAGCCTGTGGAGATGTAGGTGATCCGCGGGTCGCGGGCGGCATCCTGAAGCCGGGCCGCGATCAGGCGGTAGCTGAGGCCGGAGCCCTTGAGCGCCCGGTGCAGGCCGCGGAAGTGCTCGGCGCCGCCGCCCTGGTCCTGGGCCAGCGGATCGTTGTTGTAGAAGACGTAGATCATGCCGCGCGCTCCCGACCTGGGTGGCCGGGGGAGGCGAGCGCCAGCAGCGCTTCGAGCGTGACCTCGAGCGGCCCGTCATTGGTGAGCACCGGCATGCCCAGGCTTCGGGCGAGCCGCGCATAGAGGGCGCGGCGGCGGGCGAAGTGGCGATCGGCCAGGGCGTCGGGGCGCTGGCGGGCGATCAGGGCGGGGCTGCGCTCGATCAGGACCGCGAGCCGCGGCTGGGGCAGGAGGCGAAGAAGGAGAGGCCCTGCCCGGTCGAGGACGAGGTCGTCGAGGCCGGTGTCGACCGCGAGATCGACGAGGGTGTCGAGGGCGCAGCGGTCCGCCAGGATCGGCACACCGGAGCCGAGCCGGAAGCGGCCCAGGATGTCGAGCGCGGTGTCGATCAGCTGCAGGAAAAGGAACAAAAGGGCCAGCGGACGCGAGGCGGCGAAGTCGTGGTAGCCGATCCGGAAGCCGGCGTGCTGCTCCTTGCGGTTGTGACCGCTGAGCCGCGTCAGGGCCAAGAGCGGCTTCGAGAGATAGTTGCGGAACCGGCTCCACACATGGCGATGCGGGATGCCCGCCGCCGCGAGGTGCCGGGAGAGTGCCTCGACGAGGGCCGTCTTGCCGCTGCCGTCGACGCCGCAGACGGCGATCATGCGGAGCTGCCAGGGCTGCTCGGCCAGAAGCGCCGCGCAGGCGCGATCCCAGCGGGTCCAGGCCTCGGCGGATGGCGGAGGGCCGGCAGCGGGGTTCTCCAGCGCCTCGATCACCGCGTCGGGCAGGCGCTCGGGCGTCGGGGCGACGACCCCGCCCATGGCTCGTGCCACCTCGGCCACGCCTGGCGCATCCAGCACGACGAGCCGCCGCCCGCTGAGGCCCGCCTCCACGACGACGAGCGGCACCTCCGAGACGGGCGCGCGGAACGGCAAAAGAAAGAGATGTGTCCTCGCCAACCGATGACGCAGCTCCGCGCTCGGCAGCATCGCGGTCTCGACCTCGATCCGCTCGCGGGACGGGCTCTTCTCGATCCGCTCCAGCAGGCGGCGAAGGGGTCGGTCGCCGCCGTCCGGCCGCAGCAGCATCATGAGGCGGGCATCGAGGCCCCGCTCCACGACGCGCTCGAAGGTCCGCAGCGCCAAGCCGGCGCCCCGCAGCTCGAGCGGCGGGCCCAGATAGCAGAGCGTGACCGGCCCAGACGGCGGCGGCAGGCCCAGGCAGAGCCCGGCGTCGGCCTGCGGTCTGAGGAGCCTGCCCACGGGAAGGCCCAGCGCCGCGTAGCGCTGGCGCGCGGCGACGCTCAGATAGACGATGTCGTCGGCACCGCTGCGCCCGAAGCCGCGGCACAGAAAGAAGCCCGGCAGGAGCGCGTTGGCGAGTGGCAGCAGGAGCAGACGCCCCTCGCGCAGAAGGGCCGGCAGGCCAAGCCGGAGAATCTCGCCAGGGTGCAGCCTCGGGCTCGCCATCACGATGCTGACCGGACAGGGAAGGCAGAGCGCTCGAAGCCTAGCCACCGCCAACGCACCGCCCATGAGAAAAACCCGCTCGGACCGCTGCGCCGCGATCTCGTTTCGGAGAGCGACGCTGGCCCGGCCATGCTCGAGCAGATGGTCGACCGCGATCACCGGCACCTCGAGCTCGCAGGGCGGATCGGCGGCATCCGTGATGATGCGGACGTCGTGACCAAGCGCCCGAAGGCCCAGGGCAAGACCGATCGCGACGTGCCAGGGCTGACGCCGCACGCGGTCGCGCTCGAGGCCGAAGCAGACGACGGCGAGGCGGCGCGCTGGCGGGGCCGGGCTCATGCCGCGAGGCTCCAGGCGTAGCCATAGGCATCCTCGATCGCATCGACGACCCGATCCCACGAGAAGCGCTGCCGCACGAGGCTCTGGGCGTCCGCGGCGCGGCGCTGGGCTGCCGGGGGATCGGCGAGGACGCGGGCGATGCCCGAGGCCAGCGCCTCCGGCGTCGGCTCGACCACGAGAAGGGGTGCTGGATCGGCAAGCTCGGCGACGAGCCCTGTCCGCGTGGAGACGACCGGCGTTCCGGCCGCCATCGCCTCGAGCAGGGTGAGCGGCCCGCTCTCATAGTCGGCGGCATTGACGAGGCAGCTCGCGCGGCCCAGCCAGGCCCGCACCCCCTCGGGCGGTACGAAGCCCGCGAGGTCGATCTGCTGGGCGATGCCGAGACGCTGGGCGCTGGCGCGCAGCGTTGCCTCGAGAGGCCCCTCGCCGACCAGCGCCAGCCGGCAGTCCACCCTCTGGGACAGGAGGGCAAAGGCCTCGAGCAGACGAAGCAGGCCCTTGCGGTAGCCGAGCCGGCCGACATAGAGCACCACGGGCGGCGCCATCGGCCGCCGGGTGCCGTCGAAGAAGCCGGCGTCGACGCCGTTCGGCACCACCAGCGGCATGCGGCCGTCGAGCCTGTAGTGCTGCGCCAGCTCGCGCGCGACGCCGGACGACACGGCGATGAGCTCGCGCGCATTGTCGAGATACCACTGCTCGTGGTGGCGTGAGAACAGGCGGGCGTTGAGCCGGATTGCCCGGGCGCGTGGTCCCGGCTCCGCGATGGCGCAGGTGTCGCTCAGCATCGGGCTGTGGAAGGTGGCGACGATCGGCAGCCCGGTCCTGAGCCGCGGGAACAGCGGCAGATGGACGTGCAAAAGGTCGGCGCCCCTGGCTCCGTCCTGCAGCCAGCGGTCGAGCACGAGGCGCGCCGCCCGCTGATGGAAGGGCTGGATCGGGAAGCTCGGCACACGGTGGACCTCGATGCCCTCGACATCCACCTCGCGCCAGCTGTCGAAGCTCCGCCCGCGCGCCAGCACGAAGGGGTCGTGGCCGCGGTGCTGCAGGCGGCGCGCCACCTCCAGCACGTGCCGGCCGATCCCCTCGCGGGGCGGCATCGCGTTGTTGGTGAGGAGGGCGACGCGCACGGTCGGTCAGGCGGCGGCGGGGACCGGCCGGCGGTGCCGGGCGGTCGAGGCCCAGTAGAAATCCTGCCCGCTCAGTCGCCGCACCAGCGCCTCGGGCAGCCGGGCGCCGAGGCGGCCGATCCGGTAGCCGGCGAGCCGTGCGGCCGTATCGAGGAGCGCATAGGGGACGAGCGCCGGCTGCTCGCGCGCCAGGGTGCGGAGCAGCCCTGCGACATAGCGGCGGCCGCGGGCCTCGTCCCGCTCGCAGGCGAGAAGCAGATGGCGGAAGGCCTCGCGCGTGTAGCCGATGTCGAACTGGCGGCGGAAGCTCTGGACGAGCCGCGTCGGATGGGTGTGGCTCACGACGGCCTCGGCCACATAGGCGATGGTCAGACCCTGCTCGAGCAGCTCGGCCGTGGCGATCGTCTCCTCGGAGACGAGGGTCTGGCGGAACCCGCCGATGCGGTCGAGGGCGGCGCACGACCAGGCGGCGCAGGCGTTCGAGCAGAAGTGGGTGTAGGAGCCGAAGCGGGGCCGGTCGGCAAGCGTCCGGCGGTGGCTCTCCGCCGGGTAGTTGAAGGCGCGGCCGAAGCGGGCGATCGGATCCGCGTCGGGGGCCGCCACCTGGCGCGCATAGCTCACCGCGGCAGCGCCGGTCTGCACGGGCTCGACCAGGGTCTCGAGGAACCGCCGGCTGATCGGGTAGGCATCCGGCGTCATCATCACGACGATGTCGGTCCCGAGACGACGTCTTGCCCGCTCGCGGGTCAGCCCGTGGTTGAAGGCGTGGCGTGCCACCACCCAGGTCTCGGCACCCAGCTCCCTGGCGCGCTCGATCGTGCCGTCGTCCGAGGACGAGTTCACGACCAGCACGCGCGGCCGGATCGGCGAGGCGAGGAGCGGCGGCAGGCAACGGTCGAGATGGCTTCGTGCGCGATGCGTGACGATGACGACGCCGACGCTCGGCGCGGATCGAGAGGCCCCGCAAGTGCTGCGATCGATGCTCATCACCGCCCCCGTCGTGCAGTCACCGCTTGAAGGGTGATCGAGCACGCATGATGAGCAACTATTTGGAAAAATCAATCCATAGTTGAATATTGCCCGCCG
This sequence comes from uncultured Alphaproteobacteria bacterium, assembly GCA_963735065.1. Taxonomy (GTDB): domain Bacteria; phylum Pseudomonadota; class Alphaproteobacteria; order Geminicoccales; family Geminicoccaceae; genus CAVTJL01. Next base: position 72,030 of record CAVTJL010000008.1, read on the forward strand.
ACGCTCGCCAGGTACCAGTCGGCCGCGCGATCCCAGGCGCGCTCGATGCGCCAGCCGGGCACCTGCTCGGTCAAGGGATCCCGGTTGCAGCGCACCAGCGGCTCGTCGATCGGTGTCGGATCGGCTGCAAGCTCGATCGGGCAGGGTCGGTCCAGCCGCTCGCGCATTGCGACGGCAAAGCGCTCGGCGAAATCCGCCACGGTCTCGATATAGCCGCTGGGCGCCAGGCGATGCGTCGCCGAGGCGCCGACGAGGAAGCGGGCGAAGCGGGCATAGCTCAGGGCCAGCAGGTCGACATGGACGAAGTCGCGCACGAGGTGCGGCTGCTCCACGATCGCCGCCTGCCCGGCGAGCCAGCGCCTTGCCAGGGTCGTCGTCAGCCCCGGCTTCTCGAGCGGCCCGAAGGGGTGCGGAATCGTGAGCTTGCCGACGGTCATGCGTCGGCGCTCGGCCTGGTAGCGGAGGATCTGCCAGCTCAGCGTCTTGGCGAGGCCGTAGGCGGTGACGGCGCCGGTAGGCGGCGTGCTGCGCCCCTCGTCGGCCTCGAGGACCGAGCCGGTCACGAGGATCGTCCGGCAGCCTCGCGCCAGCAGGGCATCCAGCACCTCCTCGAGCCTGTGCGTGTTGGCGGCGACGGCAGCTTCCACGGCAAAGCCGGGGCTGCGATGGTCACGCGTCTCGGCGCCGTGATGGCAAAGGAGGTCGAAGGGATCGGCGGCGGCGATCGCCGCCAGGAAGCGTGCGTCGCCGAAGGCGCAGTCCTCGATCAGCTGGGCGACCTTGCCGGCACGCGCGAGGCGCAGGGCCGCGGGCGGCGGATAGGCGGCGAGCTGGCGACGGCAGGTGGCTCGCACGACGAAGCCCTCGGCCACCAACGCCTCGACGAACCAACACCCGGTGAACGAGCTCACCCCGGTGAACAGCGCATGCATCAGAGGGCGCTGTGCTGGGCCGGATCGAAATCGGGATGGCGGCGGTCCCGCTCGGAGACGAGCCGCGGCGGGAACGGCCACCCGAGCGCGAAGGTCGGATCGTCCCAGCGGATGCCGCGCTCCTGCTCGGGGGCGTAGGGGCTCGAGGCGTAGTAGGCGACGATGACGTCGTCGGTGAGGCTGAGAAAGCCGTGTGCGCAGCGTGGCGGCACCACGACCGCCCGGTACGCGTCGGCGCTCAGCTCCTGGCCGACATGGCGGCCGAAGTCCCGCGACGCGGGCCGAAGGTCGAGCACGACGTCGAAGATGGCGCCCTTGAGGCAGACCACGAGCTTGGCCTCGTCCGCCGGGGGAAGCTGGTAGTGGAGCCCACGGAGCGTGCCGGCCCGGGTCGTGAAGGACGCGTTGGCCTGCGCCACCGACAGATCGATGCCGAGCTCGGCCAGGGCGTCGCGGCAGAGGCAACGAAGATAGCAGCCCCGTTCGTCCCTGTGCGGCTCGAGCGCCAGCAGCTTCACGCCGGGCAGGCTCTCGGCCAGGAGCTGCATCAGCGGGCGCCCTGCCCGAGCCAGGGTGCGGACCCGTCCTCCCAAAGGCCCACCATCTGGTCGCGGTCGCGGATCGTGTCGACGCTGGACCAGAAGCCCTCGTGGCGGAAGACGCGAAGCTCGCCCTCGGCGGCGAGCCGGCGCAGCGGCTCCTGCTCGAGGACGCATCCCTGGTCGGTCGAGAGGTAGTCGAGGAAGCCCCGCCGGAAGAAGAAGAAGCCGGCATTGATCCAGTCTTCCTCGCGCCGTGGCTTCTCGTCGAAGCGAAGCGCGCGGCCGTCGTTGAGCTCGACGCACCCATACTGGGAGGGCGGATGGACGCCCAGCATCGTGCCGAGGCCCTCGTGCGAGCGGTGGAACAGGAACTCGGCCGCGAGGTCGACGTCGGTGAGGCCGTCGCCATAGGTCACGGCGAAATGCTCGGCCTCGCCCAGATAGCGTTCCACCGCGCGCGCTACTCTGGCACCCGTCATCGCGTCCCGGCCGGTATGGGCGATCGTCACCTCCCAGTCCGGGGCCCGGTCGACCTGATGGTAGCTTACCTGACGATCCCTGAGGTCGAGGGTGAAGTCCTGGTGCAGCGCAGGGAAGTTGAGGAAGTAGCTGCTGATGACGTCGCCGCGCCAGCCCGTGCAGAGCACGAAGCGGCGAAAGCCGCAGCGGTCGTAGCACTGCATGACATGCAAGAGCAGCGGCCGGCCGCCGATGTCCACCATGGGCTTGGGCAGGCTCTGCGCGACCTCGCCGAGCCGTGTCCCGCGGCCGCCGCAGAGGATGAAGACGGGTATCTCAGCCAGCGGCGAGGAGCGCATCGGCGTGCCCTCTGGCGAGATCCTCCCAGGGCCTGGGCACCGTCGCCAGGCGTTCGCCATAGGCCTCGATCTGCTCGTAGAGCCAGCCCATGTCCGGGTCGGCCAGGAACGCCCGGTACCCCTCGGCCGTCCAGGCGACGACCTCGGCCGTCGTGAGCTGAGGACGCCAGCCGAGCTGGCGCCGGGCGCGCTCGGTGACGAGACGCAGGATCGGGGTCTCGGGTGGCCCGGCCCGGCCCGGAGCGTCGATCTTGCCGCCGCCCAGGCCTCTCACCAGCGCCTCGGCCACCTGCCGGACGGTCCATTCGGCACCCGCCTCCGGCCCGAAGTTCCAGGGGCGGGCGTGAAGCGCCGGCTCGTCGAAGAGAGCCTGGGCCAGCTGCAGATAGCCGCTTACCGCGTCCAGAACGTGCTGCCAGGGCCGCACCGCGTCGGGATGGCGAAGCTGGGCCGGGTGTCCGGCGGCAACAGCGCGCACCAGGTCCGGCACGAGGCGATGGGGGCTGAGATCGCCGCCTCCGATCACGTTGCCGGCCCGCGCCGTCGCGACGCCGCAGCCCCGCCACGGGGGAAAGAAGCAGGCGCGATAGGCGCCGGCGACCAGCTCGGCTGCGGCCTTGCTGGCGCTGTAGGGGTCCTCGCCACCCAGCATGTCGGCCTCGGCGCAGGGCCGGCTCGGGTCCGCATAGCACTTGTCGCTGGTCACGAGGACCATGGCCCGCAGCGAGGGCGCGTGCCGTGCCGCCTCGAGCACGGCGAGCGTGCCGCCGATATTGGTGTCGAAGGTGTCGAGTGGCCGCTCCAGGCTCTCGAAGACGATCGCCTGGCCCGCCAGATGGAGGATGATCTCCGGCTGGGCCCGGCTCACCACGCCAGCCACGAGCTGCCGGTCCCGCACGTCGCCCTCGATATGGCGCAGCCGCCCGTCGAGGGCGAGGCGCTGCCAGAGCGAGGGTGACTGCCTCGGCGCCAGGGCCAGGCCCGTGACCTCGGCACCCAGCTCCGTGAGCCATGCCGCCAGCCAGGAACCCTTGAAGCCGGTATGCCCCGTCAGAAGGACGCGGCGGCCGCGCCAGAACGAGAGGTCGATGCGCATCCTGTCTCCGCCCGCTGAGCCCGCCCGAGCCGCCACGGCGCCTTTGGCGTTATATCAACCTTTACGATAGTTTTAGATTGATAATCGCGCAGAGAGAGAAAATCAATGCCTCTTCGCGGCGCTCTTCGGGCGCCCGTCAAGCCGTGACGTTCTGGAGCGCCAGGGCGCGGACCCGGGCCGCCGCGCCTGCGAGATCGTCGCCCGCCTCCGCCGTCGGGGCCTCGAACGGCGTGCCGAGGCGCACCGCCAGCCCCCGCTCGACCAGGCGCTCGTGCAGCCGCGTCAGATCCCGGCCATAGGTCGCCATGCCGAGCAGGCGACCGGCTTTTCCGATGGCGCCCAGCGGGCCGTCGCCGCGCAGCGCGCGGCCGATCGTCTGGTGCACGAGCGTGCGGGCATCGCCACGGACGGGGAGGGGGAAGATGGCGAGCGGGCGGCCGAGACGAGCCACCTCGACCATCATCGAGACGCTGTCGCCGCTGACGACGAAGCGGTCGGCGAGCCCGAGCAGCGCCAGGTAGGGGTTGTCGGGGTCGTCGGGCCGCCAGCGGTGGAGCGTCGCCTCGCCGGGCAGGCCGGCCGCCAGCGCCTCGACGACCTCGGCCGAGGTTCGCCGGCTCGTCGTCAGGTAGACCCAGCCGCCGTCGCGCTCGCGGAGCGCCGCAAGCTCGCGCAGAAGCTCCAGGGCGACCTCGCGGTCGAAGCGATAGGGCTGGGTCTCCCCGCCGATCAGGACGGCGGTGAGCGGTCGCGGCAGGCGATCGAGGCGCTCGCGCCAGCGCCCGGCGGCGGCCTCCACCGCGGTGGGATCTGCCCGCATCAGGGGCAGGTCGAGGTGGACGACATTGGGGGCGGCCGGCACCTGGTACTGCGGCGGCGCCACGACGAGCTCATAGTCCCCGAGCCGTCGGCGGGGCCGCCCGACGACGACGAGCCGCGTCCGGCCGCCCGACTGCTCCTTGACCCACAGCGCCGCCATGGTGGGGCGCCGGCCGACGGTGACGATCACGTCCGGCCAGGGTGGCTCGAGGCGATCCGAGCGCTCGGGGTCGAGATGGTCGAGCGTCGGGCGGAAGCCGGGCTTGCCCAGCACCCACTCCGGACGCGGCAGCACGGTCTTCAGCGTATAGGGCAGCCCCGTGGCGTCGATCAGCAGGCGCGCCTGGGCATTGTCGCCGAGCTTGTCGGCGAGCAGGAGCCAGACATCGGGTGGCGTGGAGGCTTCCGGCGGCATGCCGGGGCTCTAGCACCTGGGCCCGCCGCCGTCAGCCGGTGCCTTCGCGCGGCGCTCTCAGACCAGCATCACCCACCCCCCGCTCGGCGGCCGGGCCGGTGCGGCGCATGCCGGCGGTTGGCTACCGCACGTCCTGGGTTACCTCCCGCGCAAGGGCCGCTAAGATGGGAGCCGAGGGCTCGGGGGCATGCTGTGCTGCGCTACATCGTTCATCGAATCATGGTGATGGTGCCGACGCTGATCGCGATCAGCATCCTCACCTTCATCATCATCCAGCTGCCGCCGGGCGATTTCCTCACCAACATGCTGACGGAGATGCAGGCCGAGGGCAGTGCCGTCGCCCAGGACAAGATCGCCTATCTGCGCGAGCTCTACGGGCTCGACCAGCCGCTCTGGCAGCAATATCTCCATTGGGCCTGGGGGCTGCTGCATGGCGATCTCGGCTGGTCGTTCGAGTATGACCGCCCGGTGACGGAGGTCATCGGGGATCGCGTGCTCCTCACCTTCATCCTGTCCTTCTCGACGATCCTCCTCACCTGGGCGATCGCGTTCCCGATCGGGATCTACAGCGCAACGCACAAATACAGCTGGGCCGACCACGGCCTCACCTTCCTGGGCTTCCTGGGTCTCGCCACGCCGAACTTCCTGCTGGCGCTCGTCCTCCTCTACTTCGCCAATGTGTGGTTCGGGACCTCGATCGGCGGGCTCATGGACCCTCACTTCGTCGACCAGCCGATGAGCCTGGCCAAGCTGGGCTCGGTCCTGGGGCATATGTGGATTCCGGTCTTGATCATCGGCACGTCCGGAACGGCAGGCATGATCCGCCGGCTTCGCGCCAACCTTCTGGACGAGCTTCAAAAACCCTATGTCGTGACCGCCAAGGCGAAGGGCCTGCCACGCGGCCGTGCCCTGATCAAGTACCCGCTGCGGATGGCCATCAACCCGTTCATCGCCGACATCGGCAACATGCTGCCCGAGTTCATCAGCGGCGCGGCGCTCGTCTCGGTGGTGCTGTCGCTGCCGACCACGGGACCGGTGCTGGTCCGTGCGCTTCAGGTGCAGGACATGTACCTTGCAGGCTCGTTCCTGATGCTCGAGGCGTTCCTCGTCGTCTTTGGTGTCCTCGTCTCCGACTTGCTGCTGGCTTGGCTCGATCCGCGCATCCGCTTCGGTGCCGGACAGGAACGGTGAGGGCTGCGTGACCGACGTTCGATCGCCGCCCGGCAAGCATTGGGTCGACCGCGCCCCGTTCGATCCTTACGAGGCCGAGAAGGCGCTGACGCCGGAGCAGGAGCGCTTCTATACGGCGTCGCAATGGCGGCTGATGTGGTGGCGCTTCAAGCGCCACAGGCTCGCTCTGGTCTCGCTCTGGATCCTCGTGCTCTTCTACGTGGCGATCGTCATCGTCGAGGTCCTGGCGCCCTACCAGAAGGACACCCGCAATCCGCGGGCAATCTATGCGCCGCCCCAGATGGTCCATCTCTTCGATCAGGGCCGCTTCGTCGGGCCGTTCGTCTACGGCTACAAATTCAAGCTCAACATGGATACGCTCCGGCGGGAGTACACCTCGGACGAGAGCAAGGTCGAGCCCTTGCGGTTCTTCTGCCACGGCGATCCCTATCATTTCTGGAACGTCTGGGCGGGCGACCTCCACCTCGTCTGCCCGGCCGAGGGCGGCGAGCTCTTCCTGCTCGGCACCGACCGGCTGGGGCGCGACCTCTTCTCGCGCATTCTCTATGGCGCCCGTATCTCGCTCACCGTCGGCCTGATCGGCATCTCGGTGAGCTTCGTCCTGGGCATCGTGCTGGGCGGCATGTCCGGCTACTATGGCGGCTGGCTCGACACGGTGATCCAGCGCCTGATCGAGATCATCAGGAGCTTCCCGACGATACCCTTGTGGATGTCCCTCTCGGCCGCGATGCCGGTGAGCTGGGATCCCTTGTGGGTCTATTTCGGCATCACCTTCATTTTGGGCCTGATCGACTGGACGGGCCTCGCCAGAGCCGTGCGCTCGAAGATTCTGGCGCTGCGCGAGGAGGAGTTCGCGCAGGCGGCGCGGCTGATGGGCGCCAAGCCCGCGCGCATCATCGGCCGGCACCTCATCCCCTCCTTCATGAGCCACCTGATCGCCTCGGCCACGCTCTCGATCCCCAGCATGATCCTGGGCGAGACGGCGCTTTCCTTCCTCGGCCTCGGTGTCCGGCCGCCGATGACCTCGTGGGGCGTCCTCCTCAACGAGGCGCAGAACGTCAACGTGATAGCGCTCTATCCGTGGCTGATCCTGCCCGTCGTGCCGGTGGTGATCGTCGTGCTCGCCTTCAACTTCCTGGGCGATGGCCTGAGGGACGCTGCCGACCCCTATACCTGACCGGCGGCCTGGGCCGCGGCAGCGCGTGCCCGGCGCTTGAGCCGCGCCGAGAAGACGAGGGCGAGGGCCAGGACCGCCGGGCCCGAGATCAGGAAGAGGACGGTGAAGCTGATGTGGTCCACCACCTTGCCGCCGATCCAGACCCCGACCGCCTGACCGATGAAGAGCGCCATGGCGAAGCCCGAGACCGCGAGGCCCCGTGCCTCGGGCGCCATCTGCGTCGCGTGCGTCTGCAGCGTGTTGTGCAGCATGTAGAAGCCGAGGCCGAGCATGCCGATCAGCAGAGGCGCCAGGTAGGGCGTGGGCGCCAGCGGTAGCGCCACGAGGCCGATGCCGATGAGCCACCCGCCGCCGCGGGCCAGGCCGTGGTCGCCCATCAGCCGGACGAGGCGCCGGGCGACGAGCGCATAGAGCAGCCCGCCCGCGCCGAAGCCGCCGAGCGACAGGCCGACGATCGTGTAGTCGAGGTGATAGTCGAAGCGCAGGAAGGCGCCCACATAGGCGAGCGCGCCGTAGAAGAGGCAGCCCTCGATGAACACGACGACGATGACGGTCCTGGCCCAGGGCCGCTGCAGCAGCCCGATATAGCCCGCCAGAAGCGACGCCGGGCGGAGGCTCGGGCGGAGCACCGGGGCAGGCAGCCTCGGTCCTCGCAGCTCGTGCCAGAGGAGGAGGCCGACGACCACGTACATGGCGCTGAGGAACAGGAAGACCATGCGCCAGCCCACGAGGTCGCCGACGATGCCGCCGAAGACCTGACCGGCCATGACGCCCAGGATCTGCCCGAAAAGAAAGCGGGCCAGGACCCACTGCCGGTCCTCGAAGGCCACATGGTCGCCGATGAAGGCCATCGAGAGGGGGATGAGGGCGGCCGCCGTGGCGCCGCCGAGCAGCCGCCACAAGGAGAGGGCCGCGAGCGACCCGCTGCTGGCGCAGGCGCCGACGGTGGCTGCCGACAGGATGGTCATGATCGTGACCAGCCGGTACTTCCCGAACCGGTCGCCCAGCGGCCCGTAGACCAGCTGGCAGAGGCCATAGGCGAAGGTGAAGGCCGTCACCATGAGGCCCGCGTCGCCCGCGCTCCGCGCGAACTCGCTGGCTACCTGGGGCACCAGCGGGTCGCCGATCCTGGCCGTCGCCGCGGAGCAGAAGGCGGCAGCGCCCAGAACGGCGATCGATCGTCGGGACAGGGTCTGTGGGCGGCCGGCGGCCGCCGCATTCTCGCTCCGCAGCATCATCTCGATCCGGCGCCGGTCGGGCGCATGCCGATATCAGCGATCGGCAGGCCGACCACCACCGCCGGCACCATAGGAGCCCCAATGGTCCCCCGCCACTGCCGGTCGACGCGGCACGATCCCTTGGATCCCTGCCCGTCGGCGGGCAGGGCCCGGCCGCGGCCTTGGCTCAGCGCCCGGCCCGCTCCTTCTCGATGGTGTCGTGGGCGGCGTTGATCGCCGCGAGCTTGGCGTTGGCCTCCCGCACGAACTCCTCCGGCACCCCTTTGGCGATCAGCCGGTCGGGGTGAAGCTCTCGCACGAGGCGTCGGTAGGTTGTGCGGATCTCCTCGTCGGCCGCATCGCGGCGCAGCCCGAGCACGGCATAGGGGTCGGCGGGAGCCGCCGAGGGCGCCGGCCCCCGCCGCGCCTCGAAGCGCGCCCGCACGGCATCGAAGGTGAGCCCGTCGAGCGCGAAGATGTGGGCCACGGTCTGGAGGAAGCGCAGCTCGGCCGCGTTGATCCGGCCATCGGCGGCCGCCACCGCGAAGAGCGCCTCCAGCAGCTCTTCCAGGATCACCGGGTCGTGGGCGAAAAGCCCGGCCAGCTGGCGGGCGAAGGGCTCGAAGCCGGCGGCATCGCGCTTGGCCTCGTCGAAGAGCCGCGCCACCGAGCCCACATCGGCGTCGGACACGGCGAAGGTGCGCTTGAAGACGCGCACCTCGTCGCGGGTGACGACGCCGTCGGCCTTGGCGAGCTTGGCCGCCAGCACGATGACGCCGGTGGCAAAGGCGATCCGCCGCGTCTCGAGCGGATCCGCGAAGATGGGATCCGGCCCCGGCGGCAGCCGTTCGGGCTCGTCCCGGCGCTCGCCCTGCCAGTGGTCGTACACGTGACCGGCGACGCCGCCGAGCAGCGCGCCGATCGGACCGCCGAGCGCCAGGCCCGTGGCCGCGCCGAGAAGCTTGCCCCAGATGCTCATGATCTTCGCGCCAGAATGATGGCCCTCAGGCTAGAGAGTGCCGGCGCCATCGTCCAGCGGCGGACGTGCGCCCCGGCCGAGCGCGGCCCGGCGATCGACGAGCGGTGGCACGGAGCAGGCTCGCGGGCGCGGCTCGCCGGCGCGCGTCTGCCTGCTTGAGGGGGCCAGGCTGCGGCAGGGCGCGACCTGGACCCTGGCCGCCGTCTGCGGCACGATGCGGCGGAGCGTGGTGAGGGAAAGGGAGATCATGGCGCCCACGACCCCAAAGCTGCCGCCGCTCGGGCCGGGCGAGCCGATGGTCAAGCTTGCGCTTCCGGGCCCGGATGGTGCGCCCGTCGATCTGCAGCATCAGGACCTGGCCGGACGGACGCGGGTGCTGTGGATCACGAGAGGCGAGCCCAGCGCCGAGCGGATGGCAAAGCTGGCCGGGCTGACCGAGGCGTTCGATGCCGTGGAGGCACGTCTCTTTCACGTTGTCGGCGGCAAGGCCGATGGCGAGGAGGCGGTCGGCATCGCACGGCTGCTCGATCCGGAGGAGCGGTTGGCGCCCGCGCTCAACCTCGCTCGCGACGGCATGCTGGTGCTCGATCCGAGCTGGCGGATCGCTCTCCTGGCGCAGGGCGACGCCTTCGCCGAGGCGCTGGCCGCGGCGCAAAAGATCCATGCGCTCACCGAGCCGGTCGTCCGGCGTAGCGGCGCGCCCGCGCTCATCGTGCCGGAGGTCTTCGAGGCGGCGCTCTGCGAGCGTGTCATCGCCTACTGGCAGGCCGGCGAGAAGGTCGTGGACAGCGTCTCCACCACCCACCAAAGCCAGGATCTGCAGACCCGCAAGGTGAAGCGCCGTTCCGACGTGACGGTCCAGGACAAGCAGCTCTTCGAGATCCTCAAGACGCGGATCGCGCGTCGCCTCATTCCCGAGATCCGCAAGGCCTTCGCGTTCGACGTCACGCGCTTCGAGGCGCTCAGGATCGGCTGCTACGACGCGGCGGCGGGCGGCTATTTCCGGCGTCACCGCGACAACGCCACGCCCTATACCGCCCATCGCAGCTTTGCGATGTCGCTCAACCTCAACACGGGTGCCTACGAGGGCGGTCAGCTGCTGTTTCCCGAGTTCGGCCGCGAGCGCTACGAGCCGCCGGCAGGCGGCGCTGTCGTCTTTTCCTGCTCGATGCTGCACGAGGCGCTGCCCGTCACCGCCGGCCGCCGCTTCGCCATCTTCACCTTCCTCTATGACGAGAAGGGTGCGGAGCACGAGCAGCGGATGATCGAGAGGGAAAAAAGGGCCGGCCGCAGCGGCATCGAGATGCGCTGATCGCCCTTCGGCAACAGTTGCGGCCCGAGGGCCTTTGCCCCTCATGGCGTCGCGGGTGCGCGCTTCTTCGGCCATGCCCTGACGCGACGGTGAGGGACTCGAGGGCGTCGCGTGCGAGAGCCGACGTGGCGAGCATTCGGCGGATATCTGTCTGCCCCCTCGAAGGCGGGACCGAGCGCGTCGTCGCTGAAGGCTCGGGCGCCGTAGGCCGGGGGCCAGTTTCGTGCCCTGGCACCGCAAGTCGTAGTTCCCCGTACGGCATCCATGAGCTCGCCGTTCGCCCCGGAGGAGGAGCCCATCGGGATCGGCTGCAGCGCCGATCGGCATGAAAACGCTCCCGAAGAGGTTGCGGACCTGATCGCGACTAGGCGGGAAGCAGCGGTCGAGGCCGTCGCTGCGACGTCCGCCCGAACCCGGCGCTGAGGCCCGCATGCTGAAGAGGGAGATCGCCGAGCGCGGGTCAAAGCGTTCGGGGAGCTGCGGTCCGGCCGTCTGGGGGACGTCGAGCGGCTGGTCACGGGTGCGGCGTCGACATGAGCACCGCCTGTGAAAGCACGCGCCCGGGCAGGCGTTCGACGAGGTTGACGCGCCATGGATCATCGCTCGGGCGGGCCCGGCGCTCGTCTATCCGACGCAACCGGCGCAGCCGCCGGCGCCGGAACGGAAGAGCGGCCTGGCATCGTCGACAGCCGTCTCCGGCCGATAGGCGCTTGAGCATGAGGCGCGTCCAGATCGGGCACGCCTCTTCCTTTCGCCAAGGACAACGAGCTGACCGCGAGGCTGCCCCGCGGGCGGCGGGTGCCGTGCTGGAGCATCGGGCCGTTGCGTGATCCATGTCTGCCCAACTGCCGTCGAGCCTGTTAGGCCGATGCTTTGGGAGAAAACGCATGAAAATAACGACAGCAGCCGCTCTGGCCATCGTTCTGAGCGCGGGCCCGGCGCTCGCCGGCGGGCACGGGCACGGCCACGGGGGCCACGGCGGGAAGGGGCACTCGTCGAGCGCCTCGAGCGCGGCCAGCAAAGGCAGCGGCCAGCAGGCCAAGGCCGACAAGGCCACGGCCAAAGCCGACAAGGCCGCTGCCAAAGCCGAGCGGAAAGCGGAGAAGGCCGCGGCCAAGGAAGCCAAGCAGGCAGATCGGGAGGCGAGACAGGCCGACAAGGCTGCGAAGAAGGCTGCCAAGAAAGCGGCGAAGCAGGGCGTGGCCGTCGAGACGGGCCCGTGGCGCATCACGCAGTTCGTGGACCTGCCTGATGGAGCGGGCTACCGCTACGGCGACTTCGATATGAGCTCGAAAGGAAAGTTCACCGGCTCGACGGATGGTCTCCAGTCGGGCGAGACGGTCACCTTCAGCGGCAAGGTCAACCTCAAAAGCCTGTCCGTGAAGGGCAAGACCGAGGACGGCTACAAGCTCAGCGGTCACTACACGCCCTACCCGATAGACGTGTCGGCAGCGGGCAAGCAGCTCATGTCGGGCGACCTGCTCGGGAAAGGGAAGGTCTCGGTCGGGACGTTCAACGCGGAGGGGGCGATCGAGCAGGAATTGCCGTAGGGCATGAGAGAGGGGGCCGAAGGCTTCGGGGTTGGTCCGATCGGGAAGGGGCTGTTCCGCCTCCGCACCATGGGTATCGAACCGGCAGCGTTTCGCCCATGCCCGGAACAGGCCCTCCTCACGCGCCGGATCTCCGGCAGCAGATGCTCGAGCGCGTCCGGACCGAACGCGATCCGGCCGACCCGGCCCGCGGGCTCGAGCCCTCCGCCCAGGCGGTCCGCCATCGGCTCGCCCATCTTGCCGCGATCCCGTAAACAAAGGGTGAAGATCGGAGGAAAGGCTCAGGCGCAGGGGGCCCGGCACGCGGTCCCGGGCCGGAGCGCTAGGGCGCAGCCGTCTCGGCGTCGAGGCTGGCGACCAGCGCCTCGAGCGTGGGCTCGACGATGCCCATGTCCCGGAGGTGGGCGACGGTGCTGCTCACATAGTCGGCGTTGGTGCCGGCAATGCCGACCCCGTGGCGCACGCGCTCCAGAATCGCGGCCTCGTCGAGATTGCCCGCATAGTCCGGATGGTCCGGGCAGGCGAGATAGCACCATCCCTCGACCGTGCGACCCTCGCCCAGCAGGCGAAGCGGCAGGCTGCGGCGGTCGTAGACATAGATGCCGCTGACATTTTCCCGTGCGTCGAGATAGGCCAGCACCTCGGGTGCCCGGGCCTTGGCGACGCCGATGGCCCGGCCGACGCAGCGCCCGCCGGGCGCCAGCCCCAGGACCAGGCCCGGCCGCTCGGGCGTGCCCCGATAGTGGCGGGACGTGATGCAGAGCCCGCGATGAAAGCCCGAAAGCTCGGCCGGCACGAAGGCCTCGTGCGCGAAGCCCGGGTTCCACATGAGCGAGCCGTAGCCGAAGAACCAGACGAGGCCGTCGCCGCTCACGAGCCCGCTCACCCCGCCTTGTCGCTCTCGCCCTCGGCGGGCTTGCGCTCGTAGGCCTGGCCGGCCTCGACGACGCCCCGGCGGATCGCGCGGGTGCGGCTGAAGAGATCGAAGAGCATCTGGCCGTCGCCCCAGCGGATGGCGCGCTGCAGCGCCACCAGATCCTCGGTGAAGCGCCCCAGCATCTCGAGCACGGCCTCGCGGTTGTTGAGGAAGACGTCGCGCCACATGGTGGGATCGGAGGCGGCGATGCGCGTGAAGTCGGTGAAGCCGCCGGCCGCGTATTTGAAGACCTCGGTGCGCGCCTGATCCTCGAGGTCGGCCACCGTGCCGACGATCGTGTAGGCGATGAGGTGCGGCAGGTGCGAGGTGATCGCCAGCACCCGGTCGTGATGCTCGGGCGTCATCAGGTCGACCTCGGAGCCAGCGATCTCCCACATCTCCTTGATGCGCTGGACGGCGGCCGGATCGGTGTCCTCGATGGGCGTGAGGATGCAGCGCCGCCGCACGAAGAGCGTGTCGAAGGCGGCGTCGGGCCCGGAATGCTCGGTGCCTGCCACCGGATGGCCCGGCACGAAGAGGCGCGGCGCCGGCAGATGCGGCACGACGTCGTGGACAATCTGTGCCTTGACCGAGCCTACGTCCGTGACGATGGCCGAGCCGTCGAGGCCGCTCGACATGGCGGCCGCGGCCTCGCCCATCGCCCCCGGCGGCACGCCCAGGACGACGAGATCGGCACCCGCCACAGCCTGTGCCGGGTCGGCCTCCGTCCGGTCGCACAAGCCCAGCTCCAGCGCGCGGCGCATCGTCTCCGGCCGGCGTGCCGTCGCTACGATCTCGCCTGCCAGCCCCTCGCGCCGCAGCACCTTGGCGAGCGAGCCGTTGATGAGGCCGACGCCGATGAAGGCTACACGCCCGAACGGCCTCATGGGCCGGCGCCTCGCGCGACGAGGTCGCCGAGCGCCGCCACGAGCTTGCGGTTCTCGTCCTCGAGGCCGACGGTGATCCGGAGGCTCCGCGGCAGCCCGTAGGCGCCCATCGCGCGCGGGATGATGCCGCGGCTCTCGAGAAAGGCGCTGGCGGCCTGGGCGTCCCGGCCGGGCTCGTCCGGAAAGTCGATGAGCAGGAAGTTGCCGACGCTCGGATGGACCACGAGCCCCAGCGCCGCGATCTCCTTCGCGAGCCAGGGCAGCCAGCGATCGTTGTGCGCCTTGGCCGCCGTCTGGTGGTCGAGGTCCTCGAGCGCCGCCACGGCCGCCGCCTGGCCGGCCTGCGAGAGGTTGAACGGGCCGCGGATGCGGTTGACGACGTCCGTGACCTCGGCACCGGCCAGCATCCAGCCGACACGGAGCGCTGCGAGCCCGAAGAGCTTGCTGAAGGTGCGCGTCATCACGACGTTGGCGTGCGCCTGGGCCAACTCCTGGCCGTCCGTATAATCCGCGGCCGAGACGAACTCGGCATAGGCCGCATCGATGACGAGCAGCACGTCGGCCGGCAGGCCGGCATGCAGCCGGGCCAGCTCCTCGCCGCTGAGGTAGCTGCCGGTCGGATTGTTGGGGTTGGCGACGAAGACGATGCGGGTCCGGCTGGTCACGCGGGCAAGCAGCGCATCGACGTCGGCGCGCAGGTCCTTCTCGGGCGCCATCACGACGTTGGCCCCGGCCGCCAGGGCCGAGATCTTGTACATGAGAAAGCCGTGCTCGCTCATCAGGACCTCGTCGCCCGGGCCGGCATAGCCGCGCACGAGCAGCGCCAGCAGCTCGTCCGAGCCGGCGCCGCACACGAGGCGCTCGGGATCGAGGTTGAAGCGGCGGCCCAGCGCGCGGCGCAGGGCGGTGGCACCGCCGTCGGGATAGCGATGGAGCGTCGCAGCAAGGTCCGCGTAGGCCGCCTTGGCCTTCGGGCTGGGGCCGATGGCGCTCTCGTTGGAGGAGAGCTTGATCACCGGCACGCCGCCGCCGGCCTCGGCCTTGCCGCCGACATAGGGGCTGATCTCGAGGATGCCCGGTCTCGGGCGAGGGACCACCATGCTCATCGCTGCGCTTTTCCGGGACTCTGGGGCTCCGCTCGCTCGAGGGCCCCGTGACGGGAACGGATCGCGGCTCAGCCCCAGCTCGCCGCGCTCAGCGGACGCGCATAGCCGCCAATGGGCGCAACGCGCAAGAGATGCCGGCGTAGCGGGGCCAATGTATCGGCGAGGCCCGAATCGCCATGCTCGATGAAGCCCTGGACCTCGACGAGGTGGAGGTTGGAGCCGGCGCCGGGCTGGCGCACCGAGGCCAGGCAGCGCGGCTCGAGCCCGGCCCGGGCCAGCGGCTCGAGGAGCCCCGCCCGGCTCATGCCGTCATCGGCCTCGAGAACGAGGAGGGTCAGGTCGTCACCCGAGGGCTCCCCGTCGAGCAGCGCGACGGCGAACGCGACCACCTGCTCGGGGCCCGAGCCCCTCTCCCCCGAAGCCCGCTCCATGAAGGGAAGCCGCGCCACCACCCTCATTGGGCTCGCCGCGGGCGTCAGCAGGGCCTGCCACCAGACCTCCTGCTCGCTCGGCTCCGGCAGCACCGCGACCTGAATGCGGCCATCGAGGAGTCCGCCCAGCGCATGGGCCGCGCTCGTCACGCGCTGCACCGGCGTCAGCGACCCGAAATGGTCGCGGGCCACATCCCAAAGTGTCGGCTGGTCCTGCGGCACGTAGACCGAGACGGCGAGCGGCGCCTGCATCCGCGTCGTCGCCGCAAGGAGCTCGCGCCACATGCGGATCAGCACGGCGTGCGGAAAGTGGGCGCCCGTGCGTGCCACGAGGCGGCGGAGAATGACCGCCTCGCGGCCCGGCCGCAGCGCCGTGCGGCCGTCCCGGCGGTCGCCCTTGAGCTCGGCGATGCGGTCGACCAGCGCCAGGCGCTCGATCAGGAGGTCGACGACGGCGTTGTCCAGGCGGTCGACCTCGCGCCTCAATTCGTCGAGGTCGCTCGTGGCGACTCGCATGCATCCCGTCCGGTTGTCGAGAGGGGCCGCAAACCTAGTCGCTCCGAAGGGCGCTCGTAAAGCGTCGCTGGGCTGCCGGCTCCACTGCCGGGCTCTTGACAGCGGGGGTCCCGCTCTGCAGTTTTCGGCGCACGTGGTGATTTGAGCCGACCGGCTTGCGGCCACGCTAAAGAAGCAGCTAAAAGGTCGAGGCCTCCGTGACCCGATCTTGCCGGTCGACTTAGCCGGAGGCGATCGTGCCAATCAAGATCCCGAACAATCTCCCGGCCTTCGAGAAGCTCCGGGCCGAAGGTGTGGGTCTCATCGGCGAGGACGAGGCGTCGCGGCAGGACATCCGCCCGATGCAGATAGCGCTCCTCAATCTTATGCCGGAGAAGCCCAAGACCGAGGCGCAGCTTGCTCGCCTCCTTGGCGCCTCGCCGCTGCAGGTCGAGCTGACGCTGCTCACGACCTCGACCTACCGCCCCAACACCGTCCCGCTCTCCCACCTCCAGTCCTTCTACAAGACCTGGGAGGAGGTGAAGGACCAGAAGTTCGACGGCCTGATCGTCACCGGTGCCCCGGTCGAGCTCATGCCGTTCGAGGAGGTCCGGTACTGGAAGGAGCTTTGCGGGATCTTCGACTGGTCCAGGACCAACGTGCACTCCTGCTTCCACATCTGCTGGGGTGCCCAGGCAGCCCTCTATCATCTCCACGGCGTTCCCAAGCGCACGCTGGCGGCCAAGCGGTTCGGCGTCTACAGCCACCACGTGATCGAGCGTCGCGATGCACGGCGGCCGGCGCTGCTGCGCGGCTTCGACGACTATTTCCTGGTACCCGTCTCGCGCCACACCGAGGTGCGCGAGGCCGACATTCCGCGCGATGCCGGGCTCGAGATCCTGGCCGTGTCGAACGCCGCCGGCCTCTGCCTCCTCCAGGACGTGCGGGCGCGCACCGTCTACATGTTCAATCACCTCGAGTACGACACCTTCACGCTGCACGACGAGTACCAGCGTGACCGGGCCGCCCGCGCCGACGTCACCCTGCCCATCGCCTACTATCCCGACGACGATCCGGAAAAGCCGCCGCGCAATTGCTGGCGCGCCTATGCGCACCTGCTCTTCGGCAACTGGATCAACGAGATGTACCAGACGACGCCCTACGACATGGCGATGATCGGGGCAGGATCGCAGGCCGAGGCCGCGTAGCCGAGGCGGCCTTCCGGGCGGGATCGGACGGGCATGGCGGGCTCGGGAGGGCAGGGTCCCTCGGCCGCGCGTGGCGAGCCGAAGCGGGGCCGGCGCTCCCTGCCCCGGCGGCTGCAGGCAGCATCGCTCAGACCTGGCCCAGGGTGCGAAGGCGCGCCTTCGGGTGGATCTCGTTCTGCGAGAGGACGGTGGTCGTCGGGCGGCAGCGCTCGACGATCGAGCGCACGAACGGGCGCGTCGCGGGCGTGGTCACCAGGACCGGCAGCTCGCCGCGCATCGCCTGGGCCTCGAAGGCGTCCCTGAGCGCGCGCATGAACGCCTGCAGCCGGCTCGGCTCCATCGCGAGCTGGCGCTCCTCGGCCGGTCCGACGAGGGCATCCTGGAAGGCCTGCTCCCAGTCGGGGCTCAGGCTGAGGATCGGGATGTAGCCCGCGGGCGAGATGGCGGCGTGGCTGAGCTGCCGCGCCAGCCGTGCTCTCACATGCTCGATCACGACGAGGATGCTCTGGGTATGGCTCACCGCCTCGGCGATGGCCTCGACGATGAGGCCGAGATCGCGGATCGAGACGCGCTCGGCCAGCAGCCCCTGGAGCGCCCGCTGGATTCCGCCGGTCGTGATCCGGGCGGGCACGATGTCGGCGATGAGCTTTTGGTAGTCCTCGCCCAGGCCGCGCAGCAGCCGCTGGGTCTCGGCAAAGCTCAGCATCTCCGGCAGGTTCTCCTTCACGAGCTCGGTGAGCTGGGTCGTGACGACGGTGGCGGGGTCGACCACCGTGAGCCCCTGCAGGCTCGCTTCCTCGCCTAGCGCCTCGGCTGCCCACTTGGCCGGCAGCCCGAAGGTCGGCTCGACCGTGTCCTCGCCCGGCAGGCCGATCGTCCCGCCCTGCGGCTCCATGAGCAGCACCATGCCCGGCCGGGCCTGGCCACGCCCGGCCTCGATCTCCTTGATCCTGATCACGTAGGTGTCGGCCGGCAGCTGGATGTTGTCCTGGATGCGGACCGCCGGCAGGACGAAGCCGAGCTCGCCCGCGAGCTGGCGCCGCAGCGCCTTGATCTGGTCCGGCAGGCGGGCGCCGCGCCCGTCGCCGATGAGCGAAAGGAGACCGTAGCCGAGCTCGAGCCGTACCGTGTCCACCGTTGGCACGAGGTTGCCGGGCTCCTCGCCCGCCGCGGTCTCGGGCGCCGGCTTGGCCGGTGCCGCGGCCGCCGCTTCCCCGCGCCTCCTGAAGCCCCGGCGGGCGAGCCAGCCCGTGCCGCCGGCGAGCGCCAGGAAGGGCAGGATGGGGAGGCCGGGGAGCAGGGCCAGCGCCAGCATGGCGGCCGAGGTGACGGCCAGGGCCTGGGGGTGCGCGCCGAGCTGGCCGAAAAGGGCCTTGTCGGCCCGCCCGGTGACGCCGGCCTTGGAGACGAGGAGGCCCGCCGCCGTCGAGACGACGAGCGCCGGGATCTGCGAGACCAGGCCGTCGCCGACCGTGAGCAGCGTGTAGCTGCGGCTCGCCTGGTCGAGCGACACGCCCATCTGGGCGACCCCGATCACGAGGCCGCCCACGAGGTTGATGCCGGTGATGAGCAGCCCGGCGATCGCGTCGCCGCGAACGAACTTGGCCGCACCGTCCATGGCGCCGAAGAAGCCGCTCTCCTCCTCGAGCTCCTTGCGCCGTGCCCGGGCCGTGGCCTCGTCGATGAGGCCGGCCGAGAGGTCCGCGTCGATCGCCATCTGCTTGCCCGGCATCGCATCGAGCGAGAAGCGTGCCGCCACCTCGGCGATCCGTCCCGAGCCCTTCGTGATGACGACGAAGTTCACGACCACGAGGATCGCGAACACGATGAGCCCGATGACGAAGTTCCCCTGCATGATGAAGCTGCCGAAGGCCTGGATGACGTGACCCGCGGCGTCGGTGCCGAGATGGCCGTTGCTCAGGATGAGGCGCGTCGAGGCGAGATTGAGCGACAGCCTCAGCATCGTCGCGATCAGCAGCACGGTCGGGAAGACGTTGAAGTCGAGCGGCCGCTCGATCAGGAGCGCCGTCAGGAGAATGAGCACCGAGAAGGTGATCGAGACGGCGAGCAGGAGGTCGAGCAGCAGGCCCGGCAGCGGCAGGATGAGAACGACGAGGATCGCGATGACGCCGAGCGCCAAGAGCAGATCCGTCTGGCGCAGCAGCAGGGCGGCACGCGGCAGCAGCGAGGGCGCAAGGCCGAGGGCGCGGGTCGCCATGAAGGATCCGCCTTCGGCTCAGCGCAGGGAGCCGAGGGCGGGCGACGGCACCGTCAGCCCCTCCTCGCCATACTGCCGGAGCTTGTTCCTCGAGCGTTCGGATCGAGATGCCGAGCACCGTCGCCGCATGCGTGCGGTTGCCCAGCGTGTGGCGCAGCGTGTCGAGGATGAGGTCGCGCTCCACCTGGGCGACGGTGCGCCCGATCGTCGGGCGGGCGGCATCGGCCTCCCTGCCTTGCGGCTCGGCCGGACGGCTGCCGCCCTGGAGAAGGATGGCCTCGGGCCCGATCTCGCTGCCCGTCGCCATCAGGACGGCGCGGTGCATGCAGTTGTCGAGCTCGCGCACATTGCCCTTCCAGCCGTGCTGAAGGAGCAGCCTCACCGTGGTCTCGGCGAGCGGCCGGTCCGGCAGGCCGTTGGCCGCGGCGTGGCGGGCCACGAAATGCCGGGCGAGCACCGGGATGTCGCGCGGGCGCTGGCGCAGCGGCGGGATGTGGAGATTGAGGACGTTGAGGCGGAAGAGAAGGTCCTCGCGGAAGATGCCGTCTGAGACGGCCTTCTCGAGATCGCGGTTGCTCGTCGCCACCAGCCGGATGTCGATCCTGACCGGCCGGTTGCCGCCCACCCTGTCGATCTCCCGCTCCTGGATCGCGCGCAGCAGCTTCGCCTGCAGGCGCGGGTCCATCTCGGTGACCTCGTCCAGCAGCAGCGTGCCGCCATGCGCCTCCTCGAACTTGCCGACGCGACGCGCCACGGCACCGGTGAAGGCGCCCTTCTCGTGGCCGAAAAGCTCGGACTCGAGCAGGTTCTCGGGGATGGCGGCGCAGTTGAGCGAGACGAAGGGGCCCGAGGCGCGGCGGCTGTGGCGGTGGAGATAGCGCGCGATCATCTCCTTGCCGGTGCCGCTCTCGCCCGTCACGAGGACACTCGCGTCGGCAGGTGCGAACTGTGCCGCCAGCCGCAGCAGGTCCTGCATCGCCGGGTCGGCCGAGACGATCTCGCCCGCCTCCTCGGCCACGCTCTCGAGAATGGCAGCGATCGTCTCGGGATCGGGCGGCAGCGGCAGGAACTCGCGGGCTCCGGCCCGTATCGCCGCCGCTGCCGCAGCCGGCTCCGTGTCGACCCCATAGACCACGACCGGCAGATGGATGCGCTCGGCCAGGAGGGTCCGGATCACGCCCTGCGTGTCGAGCACCACGTCGAGCAGCAGGAGGTCGGCCCCCTTGCCCTCGCGAAGGTCGTCCAGCGCCGCCTCGAGGCTGCGATGATGGCGGACGAGAGCGCCGCGGCCGGCGGCGATCCGGCTCGCCTCTGCCACCTCGCGCGCATGGTCGCCGATGATGAGAAGCCGCATGGCCGCTTACCCCCTCAGATCCTGCCCTTCAGCCGGCCCGCTCACGCGGCACCCTTCACGATCTCGGTCATCGAGATGCCGAGGCGGTCGTCCAGGACCAGCACCTCGCCGCGCGCGACGAGCCGGTCGTTGACGTAGATCTCGACCGGCTCGCCGACCTTGCGGTCGAGCTCGAGCACGGCACCCCGGCCGAGCCGCAGCAGCTGGCTCACCGGCATCGAGGTCCGGCCGAGCACCACCGAGAGCTGCACCGGGATGTCGTAGACGGCGCTGAGGCGATCGAAGGGTGCCGCGTCGGGCGGCGCCACCCGCCGCTCCTCGCCCTCTCCGGCCGCATCCTCGAAGCTCTCGAGGTCCATGCCCTTGTCGCTCATTCCAGCGTCTCCCTCCTCGTCCCGTCGGCGCGATCCTCCGGGGCCGCGCCCCGGTGCGCCTCGATCCTTTCCTCGAGGCGCCGCAACCAGCCGGCGACGTCCCGCTCGGCCCACGCGTCGCCCCAGCCCAGGCGGACGCTGCCGGTCACCAGCGACGGGTCCGCGTGGCAGTGAAGATCGCCCTCGAACCCGGCGGCGGCCGCCAGCGCCGGCAGCCGGGCACCCACCCGCTCGAGGTCGTCCGGCGCCAGATGGACGTCGAGCCGTGCTCGGCCGTCGATCTGCTCGAGCGCCGTGCCCACCAGCCGCTCGATCTCGAGGTCGAGCTCGGGCCGGGGCCGGCTCAGGCAGCGGCGCACGACCGCCATGGCAAGCGAGCGCCCGGTCCGCTCGGCCAGCGCCAGCCGCTCGCCGCGCTCGGCCACGAGGGTCTCGAGGGCGGCGCCGAGCGCCTGCTGCAGGCCGGCCTCGGCCGCGGCCGCGAGCTCCGCCGCGCGACGCGCCGACGCGTCGAGCGCGCGTCGGGCGGCTGCGGCGCAGGCACGCGCCAGGTCCGCCTCGTCGAAGCGGAGCGGCACGTCGCCGTGTCCCGTCGAGGGCGGGGCCGGGCCGGGATCGCTGCCGTGCCCGGTCGTGAGGTCGACAAGGTGGAGCCGGCGCGGGTCGGATGCCGGCCTGCGCCCGGTCGGGACCGTCCCGAGGGGCACGAAGCGCGCCGGATCAGCCGACAAGCTCGTCCTCCCCCGCACCGGTGAGCGTGATCTCGCCCGACGCCGCCAGCTCCTTGGCCGTGTTGACGAGGAGCCGCTGCGCCTCCTCGACGGCGCGCAGCCTCACCGCCCCCATCTGCTCGATCTCCTCGCGCAGGATCTTTGCCGCCCGCTCGGACATGTTGGCGAAGACGAGGTCCTTCAGCTCCTGGCCGGCGCCCTTGAGCGCCAGCGCCACCGGTCCGTTGCCGGTCGTCCTGAGCAGCGCCTGGATGGCGGCACCGTCCAGACGTGCCAGGTCGTCGAAGGTGAACATCAAGGAGCGCACGCGCTCGGTCGCCTCCTTGCTCCGGCTCGCCAGCCCCTCGAGCAGGCGCTGCTCGGTCGTGCGATCGAGGAAGCTCAGCATGTCGGCCACCGCGGCGTCGTGGCCGGCAGCGCCGCCTGCGTCCGGGCGCTCGGCGAGGTCGGCCAGGAGGGTGCGCTCGATCTCGGCCAGCACGTCGGTCCGAACCGGCTCCATCGCCAGCATGCGGGTCACCACCTCGACCGCGAGCGCCTGGTCGAGGCGGGCGAGCAGGCGGGCCGCATGCGGCGGCTGGAGGCGGGCCAGGATGATGGCGACGGTCTGCGGATGCTCCTTGGCCAGATAGCCGGCCAACGCCTCGACATCCATGGCGCCCAGCCGCTCCCACACGTTCTGCCGGGCCGGCGCGCGGATCGCCTCGATGACGCCCGTCGCCCGCTGCGTGTCGAGCGCCTTTTGCAGGAGCCGCTCGACCGCGTCCGCACCTCCGGCCACCTCGGCCGGGCCCGCCAGCCGCTGGCCGAACTCGGCGAGCAGACGCTGGGCGAGGCCGTGCTCGACCGCGCCCATGGTGGCCATCGTCCGCGACACCCGCTTCACCTCCTCGAGATCGAGCCTCGAAAGAAGGCGGCTCGCCGGCTCCTCGCCGACGGCGAGCAGCAGGATGGCCGCCTTCTCGGCACCGCTCAGCGCCTCGTAGCGGCGATCGGCGCTCACCCGACGCGTTCCGGCTCGTTGAGCCAGCCGCGCAGGATGCGCGCCGCATCGTCGGGTCGCGCCTCGACCAGGGCGGCGACGGCGGGCCGGGCGCGGTCGGCGCCATGCCCGGCGTCCGCCGGTCCCGATGCCGCGGCCGGCGGCGCTGCCGGTTGCGCGAGGGCGGGTCGCTCCTGCGGTGCCGCGAGCACCGGCGGCGTGCCGGCGGCATCGAGCGCCGCCGCGCGCTCGGGTGCGCCCGGCGCCTCGGCGAAGATGCGGCGCAGCGTCGGGCGGACGCCGAAGAAGAGGACGACCAGGGTCAAGACGGTCAGCACCGCCATCTCGCCGATCCGCCGATAGTCCTCCCGCGTGAGGTCGAGCAGCGGGGCCGCGGCGTCGGCCGGGGGCTCGATACGGACGAAGGGGCGCGAGACCAGCTCCACCACGTCGCCGCGGCTGTCCTCGATTCCGGCGGCGGTGCTCACCAGCGCCTTCAGCTGGGCAAGCTCGGCCGGGCTGCGGTCGGCGTAGGTCCTGCTTCCGTCCGGCCCCGTCTGGTAGGTCCCGTCGACCTGGACCGCGACCGACAGCCGACGGAGGACGGGGCCCCGGCGCGACTGGCTGCGCACCGTCTTCGACACCTCGAAGTTGGTCGTCTCCTCGGTCCGCCTGGACGTCTCGCCGGACCCGGCGGTGGTGGCAGCGGCGGTGTTGCCGGTCGGCAGGTTGTTCGCCACCGAGACGCCGCTGTCGGGGCCGCTGTCGCGGCGGTCGCTGCTCTCCTCGATCGTCTGGGTGCTGCGCGCCGCCCGGCTCTCGGGATCGAAGGTCTCGGCACTGGTCGAGACGGCGTCGAAATCGAGGTCGGCGGTGACGACCGCCTCGGCCTTGCCGGGGCCGAGCGTGCGCTCCAGCAGCCGCACGATCTTCTGGCGCAGCCGGCTCTCGAAGGCGGCGCGGCGCGCATCGATCCCGTCGCTCGCCGGATCGTCGGCAGAGCCGTCGGACGCGCGGGCGAGAAGCTCGCCCTGGTCGTCGACCACGGTCACACCGTTGGGCTCGAGCCCGGGCACCGCGGCCGCCACCAGATGACGGATCGCCTCGACCTGCCGCTGCTCCAGGCGGCCGCCCGGGCCCAGGGTCAGGACGACCGACGCGCTGGGCCGATCGGTCGAGCGCTCGAACAGGCGCCGTTGCGGCATCACCAGCAGGACGCGGGCGCTGCGGATCGAGCGGAGCGAGCCGATCGTCCGTGCCAGCTCCCCCTCGAGCGCCCGCTTCAGGCTCACATCGGTCAGCGCCTCGCTCGTGCCGAGCCCGCTTGGACGGTCGAGCAGCTCGTAGCCGACGGATCCACCGCTGGGCAGGCCGTCGGCGGCGAGGTCCATCCTGAGCTGGAGCGCCCGGCTCTCGGGCACCATGAGGGCGGTTCCGTCGCCGCCCAGGCGGTAGGGAACGCCCATGGCCTCGAGCCGGCCTACGATCTCGTGCGCGTCGGCCGGCGTCAGCTCGCCATAAAGGAGCGTCAGGGGCTGCTCGATCGTCCGCGTGATGACGAGCGCGAAGAACGCCAGAAGGACCAGCGCCACCACGCCCAGCGCCAGGATGCGGCCCGGCCCGAGAGCCTTGAGCGCCAAGAGCGCCCGTGCCGCCGGACGGGCGGCACCGAGGCCACCGGCCATGCCGGCTGTCTCGACGGTCTGCAGCTCGCTCGCCATCGCCCTCTAAGCCCTCGCCACGACGTCGGGGTCACGACGCGGCGCAAGGCTAGCGGACGCATGCTGAACAGGCGGTTAACGGGGCTCGCTCTGCGGCTCGGCTCCTGCGGCCTGCTTGGCCCGGAAGTCCTGCAGCCTGGTCACTCTCAGCCCGCTGAGCCCGTGCCGGTCGATCAGGCGCTCCCACGAGGCGAACTCCTCGACCGAGATGCCATAGCGCCGACAGGCGTCCTCGATCGGCAGGAGCCCGGCGCGCACGGCGGTCACGACCTCCGCCTTGCGCCGCGCCACCCATCGTCGCGTCTCGGGCGAGGGCAGATCCTCGAGCGTCAGTGGCGTGCCGCTCGGCCCGACGATCGGCGTCGGCCGAGCATCCAAGGATTCCGACATGGACATCTCCTGCGACCGGCAACAGGTGCTCTTGGCTGTTTTCCTCATTTGGCCTCTTTTATTTCATCCCCGTTTAAGGACTTTCTAAGTTTTATCGTGAACGGGCGTTAGTCATGACGGGTCGTCGGTGGTCAGCGACGGATCTGGATGAGCTCGTTCAGCATGTCGTCCGCTGTCGTGATGACCTTGGCGTTGGCCGAGTAGGCGCGCTGCGTCACGATCATCTTCGTGAACTCGTCGGCGAGGTCGACATTGGCGGCCTCCAGGGCCGAGGGTGTCACGGTGCCGGCACCCCCGCTGCCCGGGACCTTCAGGTTGAACGCGCCCGACATCTCCGTCTGGCCGAAGACATTGCCGGAACGTGCGTCGAGGCCGCCAGGATTGGCGAAGACGGCGATGGGCAGACGGTAGAGGCGGCGCTGGGCGCCGTTCGTGAACGAGCCCACGACGTAGCCCTGATCGTCGATGCTGACGCCGCCCAGCTGGCCCACCTCGGCGCCGTTCTGCGTCACATAGGCGACGTCGCTGGCGCTCGCGAACTGCGAGAGCCCGTCGGTGCCGCCGGCGGTCCCGAGACCGAGGGCGATGCTGCTCGCCGTGGCACCGCCCGAGGCCGCCCATTGCACGCCGATCTCGCCCGCACCCGTGCCGGCCACGACCGGGGTCAGCGAGGCGCTGGCGAGGCTGCCGTCGCCATTGAAGGCGATCGTGCCGGAGGCGATCAGGCCATTGCTGCCGTAGGGCGGCTGCTCGAGCTCGCCGGGGTCGCCGTAGAGCTCGGCGTTCCAGGTGTTGGCAGCGGGGTCGCGCACGAAGGCCAGCGTGAGGTCGTGCGACCTGCCCAGGCTGTCGAAGACCTGGATCTGGCGGCTGAACTGCGGCTGCATGCCGGACGCGCCGCCGGACTGGGCGTAGGTTGCGAGGTCGCCCGTGGCGTAGGCCGCGGCCGGTGGCGCCTGGTCGGCGTCGAGATTGGCGCCGACCCGCACCTCGGTCGTCGCCACGGCGATGCCGTTGACGTTGCGCACGTTGACCGTCTCGATGCTGTTCGGGTCGACCGGGTTCCCGCTCGCGTCCAGGAGCCAGCCCTGGAGATAGTAGCCGGACGCGGTGCGGAGGTTGCCCAGCGCGTCCGGCGAGAAGGACCCCGCCCGCGTGTAGAGCTGCTCGCCCGTGGCGTCGGCCGAGGCGTTGACGACGAAGAAGCCGGCGCCGGCGATGGCGGCGTCGGTGGGCGAGGCGCTGCTCTGGATCAGGCCCTGGCTCGCGATCGTGCGGCCGGTGAAGGCCTGCACGCCGCCCGTGCCTTCGATCGCGGCACCCGGCATGCCGGTGACGAGGCTCGCGAACTGCGCGATCTCGCCCTTGTAGGCCGTCGTGTTGACGTTGGCGACATTGTCCGAGATGGCGCTCATCGAGCGGCTCTGGGCGGCGAGGCCCGAGACGCCGGAGAAAAGGGAACCGAAGAGGCTCATGGGTGGGTCTCCTGGTGGAGCGTGGAGGAGGGCTGCGGGCGGCCGGCTCAGCTCGAGGCCCGGCCCACCACGCGGACGCTGTCGGCCGGGACCTCGGTCCCGCCGATCGAAAGGAGAAGCGTGCCGTTGCGCACCTCGGCCGCGTCGACCGTGCCGCGCTGCGCGAGGGACACGGCGACAGGCTGGCCAGCCGCGTCCTTGGCCGTGACGCTGGCCCGGTAGGTGCCGGCGGCCGCGCGCACGGCGGGCGAGATCAGCCCGTCCCAATGCACCTGATTCGCGCCGGCGCCGCCCGTCCCGGTCAGCTCCTTCACGAGCTTGCCGCTCTGGTCGTAAAGGCTGACCTGGACCGTGGCGGCCGGTGCCGCGAGGCTGTAGCGGACGTCGGCGCCGCTGTCGTCCAGCGTCACCTCGCTGCCGTCCACCTCGACCTCGGCGCCCACATACTGAAGCCCCGCCCCGGCCATGCCGGCGCTCGACATGCCGATCAGCGTGTCGAGCTTGGCGTTGGTGTTGATCGCCTGCTCGACGCCCGAGAACTGGACGAGCTGGGAGGTGAACTTGTCGGCGTCCATCGGCGCCAGCGGGTCCTGGTTCTGCAGCTGCGCCGTCAGCAGCTTGAGGAAGCTGTCGAAATCCTGGGCGAAGCTGGTCCCGGCCTTGCCCGTGGCGGCGCTGGTCGTCGTGCCGGCGCTCGTGGCTGAGGTGGTGGTCAAGGGCGGCGTGCTCCTTCAGGGGGCGCTAGACGGTCATGTCGAGGGTGCCCGGCAGGCCGGGCGCCGGGCCGGCCGGCAGGCTCGTGCCGACGCCGCTCGCAGGGCCCGTGGCGGCGGCGATGTCGGTGCCCGGGATCTCCGGTTGGCGCTGCCCGCCGCCCTGATCCCGCAGCTCGAGCTGCAGGCCGGTGCTGCCGAGATCGAAGCCGGCGCTCTCGAGGCTGTGGACGACGCTGGCGGCGTCATGGCGGATGAGCTGGAGCGTGTCGGCCTTGTCGACCCGGATCGCCGCCTTGAGCTGCCGGTCGCGCCCGAACTCGAGCGTGATCTCGACCCCGCCCAGCTCTTGCGGGGAAAGCGCTACGGTGAGGCGCGTCGTGCGCTGCTGCGCGGCGCCCGCCACCGCGACCGCGATCTGCGTTGCGACGGGTGCCGGGGATGTCGCCACGGCCGTACGGACGTCCGCCGCCGCGCTGGCCGATGCCGGCATGGTGTGGCCGGCGGCGGACGCGCCGGCAGCAGGCGGGGCGGTCTGGGCGCCGGGTGGCTTGGCGGCCTGATCGAGCTGATCGGCCGGGGCAGGGGGCTCGCCACGCCGGGCGGTGGGCGCGGGCGACGCCTGGGCCTTGTCCTTCTCCGCGCCCTCGGCGTGACGCCCGCCCGCAGAGGGGCCGTCATCGGCAGACTGACCGCTCGCCGATCCGTCCTTGTCGGCGCTGCCGGCCGGGACAGTCGCACCCGTGGTTTGTGGGCTGCCGGCCGACGGCCCGGCCGCCGCGGGCGCTGGCCCGAGCCGATGGTCCGTCGGCCTGGCCGCCCGGACGGGCATGTCGCCGGGTCCGAGCGCTTGCTGCGCGTCGTCCTCGGCGGATGGTGCGTGCTCTGGGACGGCGGTCGGGGATGACGTCGGTGCGGGTCGCGGCGGGCCATTGCCCGGCCGAAGGGTGGCAACGGCTTCTGCCTCCTCGCGGCTGCCGGGATCCGCCTCGATCGCCGCCGCTACCGGCGCGTCGTCGCGCGCGCCCGCGGACGGTTTGCCGGCCGCGATAGCCGAGGTCGATCCGTCGTCCGACGGGGCCATCTCGGGGCGTGCTGCGTTCGCTGTCGGGTCGGGGCCGGGCTCGAGGGGCTGCTGCTGGCGGATCGGGCCGGCGCCCGCTCCTCCGGCGGTGAGGCCGTCGGACTGTCCTGCCGCGGTCTCGACCGGACCCGGGACCGCCTGGGCGAGGCCAGCCGGCATGGCGAGGCTGATGAGGTCCGGGTCGGTGCCCTGTGGCGCGGCACGATCCATCGTCCCGTCCGGCTCACGGCCGGCTGTCTGCCGGCCCGGCGTCGGCAAGGCGGGGTGGCCGCTCGTTGCCCGGGCGTTGTCGGTAGGGCTCGGCTGCGCAGGCGCCGGCATCGCGGTGGAGCCCAGCAGCGCCTGGAGAAGATCGGCGAAGCCCAACGCGCCGGCACCGCCGGCCTCCGCCCGCGCGAGCGACACGGACGGTTGTCCGAAACGGGTGGCGGGTGCGATCTCGGCCATGGCGAGCGTGTAGGCTGCAAGCCACGTGCCAATGCCCGAGTTCTCTGGCGGGACCTGCGAACGGGCGCCCGGACTGGCGGTGGCACCGTGTTCCGCCCGGCAGAATATGCCGGGCGGCGGCAGAAAGCGCCGGGCCGCCTCGTCCCGCAGCCGGTCAGGTGAGGCTCAGCCCTTGACCGCCCCGAAGGAGAGGCCGCGGGCGAGGTAGCGCTGGGCGAGGAGCGAGAGCAGCACGGGCGGGACGATCGCCAGGAGCGTGTTGACGCCGGCCGTGTTGAAGTCGACGCCGCGCGTGCTGCGCGAGCTCAGGATGTAGACCGGCAGCGTCGCCGCCTCGCGCGAGGTGAGGGTGGCGGCGAACAGCGCCTCGTTCCAGCTGAACGCGAAGACGATGATGGCGCTGGTGACGAGCCCGCCGATCGAGATCGGCAGGGCGATGCGCCAGAAGACCTGCCACTCGCTCGCCCGGTCGATCCGTGCCGCATCCTCGATCTCCGGGCTGATGTCGCGGAAGATGTCGCGCATGATCAGGATGCCGAAGGGCAGGTTGAAGGTCGTGTAGACGAGGATCAGGCCGAAGCGCGTGTCGATCAGCCTGAGATTGACCATGACGACGAAGAACGGCACCAGCACGACCGCCGGCGGCATCACGCGCTGGGAGAGGAACCAGAGCGCTATGTCCTTGCTCGGCATCGGGAAGCTGAAGCGGGCGAGCGAGTAGGCGGCCGGCGTGGCGATGACGAGCACCATGAGCGTGGCGCCGACGCTCACGAGCGCGCTGTTGAGGAGCGCCAGCCGGGCGTTCTGGCTGCCCAGCACCGCAGCCCATGAGGCGAGCGTGGGCTTGTAGTCGACGAACGGGATGATGGCGCTCGAGCTGAAGGTCTCGAGCGGGCTCTTCAGCGAGTTGCCGATGGCCCAGAGAAAGGGCGTGATGACCCAGACGGTGACGATGGCGAGAACGATGTAGAAGAGGACCCGGCGAACGGGACCACAGGTCTTCCACAGCGGCATGTCCATGAGGCCGTTACCCTTGCTTGCGCGGATCGCCGAGTGGTCAGTCGAGCTGCCGCCGCATCTGCCGGAACAGGAAGACGATCAGGATGGAGACGAGAATGAGATAGATGATGCCCATGGCCGAGCCATGGCCGAAGTCGAAGAACTGGATCGTCGTCAGATAGTCCATGGTGCTGAAGAGCTGCGTGCTCGTCCCCGGGCCGCCGCTCGTCAGCGCGTAGGGCAGGCCGAACGTCTTGAGCCCCTCGACCAGCCGCAGCAGCACGGCGATGCTGGCGACCGGCCGGATGATGGGCAGCGTGATGTGCCAGAAGATCGTCCAGTGGCTGCGCGTGTCGAGCAGCGCCGCCTCGTAGAGCTCATTGGGCACGCCCGCGAGGCCGGCCAGGACGATGAGGAAGATGAAGGGCGTCCAGCGCCAGATGTCGAGGATGATCGCGGCCGAGAGGCCGCCCGAGGCGGTCGACAGCCAGGGGATGTCGATGCCGATCGACTTGAGCGCCATCGCGATCAGGCCGCCGTCGGAGGAATAGAGCGTGACGCCCAGATAGCCGATCGCCACCCCCATCGTGAACAGGGGGGCCGTGATGATGGCGCGGAACACCTTGTGCCCGGGCATGGCGAGGTGCACGACCCAGGCGAGCGCCACGCCCAGCAGCAGCTCGAAGCCACCGGCGACGAAGGTGTAGACCACGGTGATGAACACCGCATACCAGAAGTCGTAGGAGACCAGCACGGACTGATAGTTGGCGAAGCCGACCCAGGCCGTGATGCCGCGCCCCATGACATACTGCGCGAAGCTGTAGCGGATCGCCGAGATCAGCGGATAGAGCGTGAAGCCCAGGACCCACAGGACCGCGGGCAGCAAAAGCAGATATTTGAAGATCCCGACCTGACGCGGCATGCGCTCTCCTCGTCGCGCTGGCGGCACGGTGTCACCGGCAGGACGAGCAGGAGCGCTCGCCCGGCGGAGACGGGCTCGGCCGGCCCGCGGGTGCTTCCGCTATGCCCGCGGGCCGGCCTGGGCTCAGCTCAGCCCGAGCGAGGCGCGATAGAGCTTCTTTTGCAGATCGCGACCGTAGCGGTCGGTGATCTTCTCCCAGGCGTCCGCGATCTCCTTGAGCGCGTCGCCCGGCTTCTGCTGCCCGCCCAGCACGGCCGACACCCGCACATCCAGCTCGTGCCAGTATTCGGCGGCACCGGGGATGCGCAGATAGGTCTGCTGCAGCGGGTTGTCGAGGTTCTCGAAATAGGCGTTGGTGTAGGCCTTGACGTCGTCGGCGTTCCAGCCCTGCGCCTCGTATTGCTCGATCGTGGCCGAGCCGTGGGGCGGCAGGAACGCGTACTTCACGCCGGGCTGGACGCCGGTCCAGCCATGCGTGACATCGAAGAACTCGTTCTTGCGGTTCGCCATGAACGCCAGGAAGTCGTAGGCGGCCTCCTGGTTCTTGGAGCCGGCCGAGATGACGCCGTGCCAGCTGCCGCCGTTGGTGTTGCCGACCTGGTTGAGCTCGTAGTCCTGCCACTGCTTCTTGATCGGGTCGTAGGCCCGGGTGGTGCCGGGGATCGGCGCCGCACCCACGAGCCCCTGCACCTTCGAGCTCTTCGGGTCCTGCGCCAGGGTCGGCAGGTCGCCCCAGGTGGGCTCCATCACGGAGTTGCCGGCAAGGAACAGGTTCCAGCCCTGGCCGAGCGTCCAGCTCAGCATCTCGCGCGGGCCGTTGTTCATGAACTTCACATAGTCCTCGAGCGCCTGGAGATGGCCGTCCGAGGTGATCAACGGCTTCATCGTGTCGGGGTCGAACCAGAAGTTCTTGTTGTCCTTCGACACGACATAAGGGGCAGCCAGCGTCAGGAAATGAAAAAAGCCCTGCTCGTTGACCTTGGCGTGCAGCGCCAGGCCCCAGTCGGGCTTGCCGTCGCCGTTCCAGTCCCAGCCGGTGAAGAAGTCGGCGACGTCGTGCATCTCCTTCATCGTCTTGGGCGGTGCCGGCAGATCATAGCCGTGCTTCGCCTTGAACTTCTCCTGGTTGCCGGGATCGGCCAGGACGTCCCTGCGGTAGTAGAGGCACTGTGCGTCGGCGTCGAACAGCACGCCGTACCACTTGCCTTCCCAGGTGTAGAGGCCCTCGATGGCCGGCAGGACCTCGCTGGTCTGCCAGTAAGGGAACTTCTTGTCCTTCAGCATCTCGTCGATCGAGATGATGTAAGGCGTCTCGGGCACGAAGTAGTCGCCGTAGAACCAGGCGCCGGTCTGGTAGATGTCGTACCTGTTGAGACCGGTCGAGAGATCGGTGAAGATCTGCTGGTGCAGCGTCTCGATCGGCACGGCCGCGACGTTGACGGTGGCGCCGGTCTGCTCGCCCCAGTGCTGGGCGTGCGCCTTGACCGCGTCGCCGACGGTCGCCTGGATCACCATCATGTTGAGCGTCATGCCCTGATAGGGCTTCTTCTTCAGGAACTCGACGCGCTCGGGCGTGATCGGGGACTCGTAGGGCGCCACGGGCGAGCTCTCGAGCAGCGAGCTGTCAGCCGCGAGCGCGCGCTGCACCCACGAGAGCGGCAGCGAGGCTCCGAGCCCCATCGCTCCCGCGGCCGCGAGCGACTGGCGGCGCGTCAGCCGCGCCGGCCCCGATGCGCCCCGCCGGGCGCCTGGGAATCGGGAATCGTCGTGGTCCTGGCTCACGTCCGTGCCTCCTCTTCTGATCAGCCCCAACGGATCGCCTGCAGCGGCATTGGTGCCGCTCGGATCAGCGTCCGTCGTTGGTGATCACTTTAGACCGATTGCTGCGGACTTCAAATGCCGAGGGATCCGGGTCGCCGTCCCGCCTTGACGTCGGTGGCGTCCGGTGATGCCCGGCCGGCTCAGTCGTGCTCGAGCTCGATGTCCCAATAGAGATAGTCGCGCCAGCTCTCGTGCAGATAGTTGGGCGGGAAGGCGCGGCCGTTCTGGCGCAGCTGATGCGAGGTCGGCGTGAAGGGGCGCGTCATCGGATGCATGCCGCATTCCTGGGGCAGCCTGCTGCCCTTCCTGAGGTTGCAGCGGTTGCAGGCGGTGACGATGTTCGTCCAGCAGGTGCGGCCGCCACGCGAGCGGGGAACGAGATGGTCGAAGGTGAGATCGTGGGTCGGGAAGGAGCCGTGGCAGTACTGGCAGGCGAAGCGGTCGCGCAGGAAGAGGTTGAACCGCGTGAAGGGCGGCTGGCGCGACTGGGGGATGTACTCCTTGAGCGCCACCACGCTCGGCAGCCGCTGCTCGTGGCCCGGCGAATGGATCACGCGATCGTAGAAGGAGACGATGGCGACGCGCTCGAGGAAGATCGCCTTGATCGTCTCCTGCCAGTTCCACACCGACAGAGGGAAGTAGCTGAGCGGCTGGTAGTCCGCGTTCAACACAAGGGCCGGACAGGCGGAGAGGGGGAGTGTGCTCGCGTCCGGCCGCGCCATCATGATGGCGTACTTGCTCTGGTCGTCGAGTTTGGTTGCCGCAAGGGCATCTCTCCTCGGCAGCCCGCCACCCCCTCCGGGTAACGACGTTGAGCTAGCGCAACAGTATGATCGTTGCAAGACAGGTCCCGAGGCGGGCAGGCCCTGGCAGATGTGTCCGACCGGTCGTAGGAGGAGGAGCGATGCAAGGAGGAGAGCGCCGATGGCCGGCCTAGGCGGCTACCGGGAATCGGACACGCTCAGCCGCCGGCGGCTTTTCGGGGGCCTCGGGCAGCTGGATCTGGGCGGCCCCGATGCCGTCGATCTGCCGGATCCAGGGCCTGCGCGAGCGTCCGTGGGTCGATCCGGAAGGGGGCTTCCGGAATCCGCCGGGCTCGCCTTTGCCGGCCGGCGAGCCTGCCGAGTGGCGCGCCTTCATCTGGCGTCAGCTCCTGGGCCGCGAGCGGGCGCCGGAGCTTCCCGCGGGCCATGTGCTGCCCGAGAGCGAGGTGCTGGCGCAGCTGGCGGCGCTGGACGGGCGCGACAGCGTCACTTGGCTCGGCCATGCCTGCTATCTGATCCGGCTCGGCGGGCGGACGCTGATCACCGACCCGTTCCTCGGCACCTACGCCTCGCCGATCTGGGGCATCGGGCCGCGGCGCTTCTCGCCGCCGGGCCTGCGGGCCGACCGCCTGCCGCCGATCGACCTCGTGCTCCTGTCCCACAATCACTACGACCATCTGGATCGCCCGAGCCTTCGAACGATCAGCGCCCGCCACTGGCCGACGCTGGTCACGGCCCTGGGTGTCGGCCGCTATGTCGAGCGGCGAGGCTTCCGGCAGGTGCACGAGCTCGACTGGTACCAGCCGGTGACCGTGGGCGATCTCGAGATCACCGGCATGCCGGCGATCCATTTCAGCAAGCGTGGGCTCAGGGACCGCAACGCCTCGCTCTGGTGCGGCTTTCGTGTCAGCGACGGACGGCGCGCCATCCATTTCACCGGCGACACCGCCTACGGGGATATCTTCGGCGAGATCCGCCGGCGCCACGAGCCGCCCGATCTGGCGCTCGTCCCCATCGGCGCCTACGACCCCCGCCCACTGATGCAGGGCTCGCACTGCACGCCCGAGGAGGCGGTCTGGATCGGCCGTGAGCTCGAGGCACCCCGGATCGCGGCGATGCATTGGGGCACGATCCGTCTCACCGACGAGCCCCCCTTCGAGCCGCCTGAGCGGTTTCGCGCGGCGGCGCTGGCCGGGGGCTATGGCGAGAGCGACGCGCTGGTGCCGGCGATCGGCCAGACGATCCCGCTCTAGCCGGACGATCCGGCCTCAGGAGGAGCGTTGCGCCAGACGCTGCCGCGCCCGCTCACGCGCCTCGGCGCTGTCCCCGTCGCTCACATAGAGGAGGCCGGCGACCCGGCGCATCAGCGAGGCCTCGAAATCGTCGATGCGGCCGTCCGCGAGGACGACCTCCCACAGCATCTCGACGATCTCCATGCGGCCTTGCGCGTCGTAGGCCTGCTTCAGCACATTGGTGAAGCCGTGCCACTCGACGGCGTCCCTGGCCTCGGTCTCGGCGCGCTCGAGAAGGGCCGAGGCCACGGCGTCCCCGAGCCCGAAGCGCTGGGCGAGCAGGCCTCTGACCTGCGCGCGCTCGGCCTGGCCGAACTCGCCGTCCGTCAGGCCGGCCTCGACCAGCAGGGCCGCGGCTGCGATATGGTGTCGCTCGAAGCGTGGCCCCGTGGGGCTCGGGCTCGCCTGGCCCAGAAGGCGCTCGAAAAAATCCAGCATGATGGGCTATCTCGGCCACGCAGGCTGCCGGGTCAAGCCTGGGGCCTCCGTCTCAGTTGAGGGCGCCCCTGGCCTCGGGCGCATCGAGCGAGAAGGCAGGGATCGCCACCTCGAACTGATCGCCCGAGCCCGACACCATGTGATAGCTGCCCACCATGATGCCCGAGGGCGTGCCGAGCGGCGCACCGCTGGCATAGGCGAACTGGCGGCCCGGCTCGATCACCGGCTGCTCGCCCACCACGCCGTCGCCCTTGACCTCGTGGAGCCGGCCGCGGGCGTCGGTGATCCGCCAATGGCGCGCGAGCAGCTGCACGGCCTCGCCACCCTGGTTCTCGATGGTCACCTTGTAGCCGAATACCCAGCGATCCTTCTCCGGCTCCGACTGCTCTGCCAGGTAGAAGGGCTCGACGGAGACGCGAATCGAATGGGTCGTCGTTGTGTACATGACGAGGTGAACTATGGTGAGCGCTCACCCGTCTGTCCACTCCTCCAGCGGGCAGCAATGACAGGGGAGGGCCGCTGGGACAGGGGGGCGCCGCTGGCGTCGTGGCCCAGCTGCGGCGTTTGGCGGGTTGATCTGGCGTGACGGCGGCGTAGGCTTTGCGGTCACGAAGCAGAGCGGGCCTAGTCGAGGAGGAAGGGGCGTGGAGTACGAAGCGAGGTTCGAGGCCGCCGTGACCAAGGTCCGGGCCGAGGGACGCTACCGTGTCTTCGCCGACCTCGCCCGACGCGTCGGCGCCTTCCCGACAGCGCTTCATCACGCGACCGAGGGCCCCCGCGAGGTCACGGTCTGGTGCTCGAACGACTATCTGGGCATGGGCCAGCACCCGGTCGTGGTCGACGGTGCCGTCGAGGCGCTGCGCCAGTACGGCGCCGGCGCCGGCGGAACCCGCAACATCTCCGGGACCACGCACCTCCACGTGCTGCTCGAGCGCGAGCTGGCCGATCTTCACGGCACCGAGGCGGCGCTCGTCATGACCTCGGGCTTCGTCGCCAACGAGGCGGCGATCAGCACGCTGGCACGCCTGCTGCCCGACTGCCTGATCCTCTCCGACGCCCTCAACCACGCCTCGATGATCGCGGGCATCCGCAGCTCGGGCTGCGAGAAGGTGGTCTTCCGCCACAACGACCTCGATCATCTCGAGCAGCTGCTGCGCGCCCAGCCGGCAGGACGGCCCAAGCTCGTGGCCTTCGAGAGCGTCTACTCGATGGACGGCGATTTCGGGCCGATCCGGGAGATCTGCGATCTCGCCGACCGCTATGGCGCCATGACCTACCTGGACGAGGTCCACGCCGTCGGCATGTATGGCGCGCATGGTGCCGGCGTGGCCGAGCGCGACGGGGTCATGGATCGCCTCACCGTCATCCAGGGCACGCTCGCCAAGGCCTATGGCTGCATGGGCGGCTACATCGCGGGCTCGGCCGCCCTGATCGACGCCGTGCGCTGCCATGCCCCGGGCTTCATCTTCACGAGCTCGCTCGCCCCGGCCGTCGTCGGCGGCGCCCTGGCCTCCGTGCGTCATCTGAAGACCAGCTCCATCGAGCGGCAGGCGCATCAGGAGCGCGCCGCGACCTTGAAGCTGCGCCTGCGCGAGGCGGGATTGCCGGTGATGGACTCGCCCTCGCACATCGTCCCGGTGCTCGTCGGCGATGCGGTGCGCTGCAAGCACGCCTCGGACCTGTTGATGGACGAGTTCGGCATCTACATCCAGCCGATCAACTACCCGACCGTGCCGAGGGGCACCGAGCGCCTCCGCATCACGCCGTCGCCGCTCCATACCGACGCGCTGATGGACCAGCTGGTCGAGGCGCTGGTGGAGGTCTGGGGCCGGCTCGAGATCCGCAAGGCCGCCTGATCAGACGGGGCAGCTGATCTCGATCAGGTTGCCGTCGGGGTCCCTGAAGTAGAGCGAGTCGATGGGGCCCGTGGCGCCCGTGCGCCGCACCGGGCCCTCGATCACGGGAAAGCCCAGCCCGTCCATGCGCACCTGAACCGCGGCCAGCGGCTCGTCGGACAGGAAGCAGAGATCGGCGGAGCCCGGGGTAGGGTGGGCGGCCTTCGGCTCGAACTCGCGGCCCGCATAGTGAAGGTTGATCTTCTGGCGGCCGAAGCCCAGCGCGTGGCGCCCCTTGCCGAAGACGATCCAGGTCATGCCCAGCCCGTCGACATAGAAGCGCCGGGTGGCCTCCTCCTCGGCCACCGTCAGGACGAGATGGTCGAGGCCGGTGATGGTCATGCGATCAGCTCTCCCCCTCCGGCAGCCTGCCTTCCATGCGCAGCACCTCCTCCTCGCTCATCCCTAGATGATGGCCGATCTCGTGCGTCAGCACGTCGAAGACGACGTCGGCCAGCTCGATGCCGCGCTCTGCCCACTCGAAGAGGATGGGCATGCGGAAGAGAAAGATCATCTCCGGCTCGGACGGGGGAACCTGCATCCGGC
Source organism: uncultured Alphaproteobacteria bacterium (assembly GCA_963735065.1). GTDB lineage: Bacteria > Pseudomonadota > Alphaproteobacteria > Geminicoccales > Geminicoccaceae > CAVTJL01. The sequence goes on from CAVTJL010000008.1 coordinate 109,287, forward strand.
TCCGCTCGCCGATCGGGACGCCGTGATAGAGGCCGGTGAGCTCGAGCGCATCGTCGATGCCGAGCTCGTCGAGGAGCGCATCCTCCGGCCAGTCCTGGACGCGGATCGGGACGTCGCCCACGAGCTTGCGCAAGGCGGCCGGAAGCTCGCCCAGCACCGCCTCGCCGATCGCCGCGATGTCGTCGAGGGAGGGCGGCTTCGCGGTGCCGCAGCTGGGGGAGGCGTCCTGATGCGGCATGGCGGCGTCCGACCGTCGTCCTCTAGGGATGTTGGCGCGAGGATGGCCCATCGGCGAGGCAGGCTCAATCCACGCCGTGAGGATGGCCGCACGGGCGTGCCGCCAAAAAGAAAGGCGGCCCAAAGGGCCGCCCTGTCGTCGAAAAGCTCAGGGTCGGGTCAGGAAGCGAGCCTGCGGCCCACCTCCTCGATCGCGCTCTGGGTGACCCGCTGGGCGTTCTCGCCCGTGAGCTGCTCGGTGAGGACGAGCCGCGTGCCGCGGACGGCGAGCTCGGCCGCGCGTGCCCTGACCTCGCTCAGCGCACGCGCCTCCTCCTGGGCGATCCGGTCCAGCGCCTGCTGGGTGCGCCGCTCGGTCATCTCGACCATGTCGGCGCGCAGCTTGGCCTCGAGGCGCCGGCGCTCGTTCTCCGCCCGCTCGAGGATCTCCTTGGCCAGCCCTTCGCCTTCATGCAGCTGGCGCTGGTAGCGCGCGACCAGGGCCTTGGCCTCCTCGTGAAGGCGCTGCGCCTCGTCGAGGTTCTGCCTGATGCTGTCCGCCCTGCCGTCGAGCATCGAGGTGACGGCCTTGCCGACCGGGCGCCAGAGGAGAGCCACGGTGATCAGGAAGGCGATGACGAGAATGACGTCGATCACGATGCCATGTCTCCGTGGGCCCGGGCGACCGCCGAGCGTGCCGCTTCCTCGCTGACCTCGATGCCGACGAGACGCTTGGCGGCTGCCTGGATCGTCTCGACCGCAACGTCGGTCACCTGCGCCAGCGCCGAGCGCTTGGCTTCCGTGATCCGCTGCTCGGCGTCGTGCACCTTGGTGGCGAGCTCGGCGTCGAGCTTCTCCTGCTGCGCTGCCAGATCGGCGGACAGCCGGTCCTGCGCCTGCTTGATCTCCCGCTGGGCGTCGAGGTGGGCGCTGGCGACCACGTCCTCGTAGCGCTTCAGCGCCTCCTCGGCCTCGGCACGAAGCTCCGCCGCACGGTCGAGATCGGCGGTGATCCGGCTCTGCCGGGTCTCCAGGATCTCGGCGATGCGCGGCAGGCCCCGCCGCACGAGCAGGTAGTAGAGCGTGCCGAAGGCGACGATGAGCCAGAAGATCTGGCTCGCATAGGTGGTGACGTCGAACTGCGGCAGGCCGCCACCCGTCTCCTCCTCGGCCGCCAGGGCGGGCCCGGCAAGCGCCAGAACCGAGACGGCGGCGAGGGTGGCGGGTGGCACCAGCGCACGCCAGCCGGGGGGTGATCCCAAGGCGAGCCGTCGCATGACCGGGGCTCCTTCTCCACGCATCGCTGTCAGATCCGGGCGGGCGCCGGATGGCGCCCTAACCACGCCTCAAAGGAAGAGGATGAGGAAAGCGATCAGGAGAGCGTAGAGCGCCACCGCCTCAACGAGCGCGAAGCCGAGCATCGTGAAGGGGAAGACGCGCCCCTGGATCGATGGGTTGCGGCCCACGGTCGTGATGAAGCTCGCAAACACCTGACCGATGCCGGCACCCACGCCCGCCAGCGCGATGGTCGCGAGACCGGCGCCGATCATCTTAGCTGAACTCGAGATCCATCGAAGCTCACTCCGTTGAGTTGCAGGAGAGCGGGACCCCCTGGGGCGTCCCGGAACGGGTCAATGCATGTGAATGGCGTCGTTCAGATAGATGCAGCTGAGGATCGCGAACACGTACGCCTGCAGCAGCGCCACGAGGATCTCGAGCGCGTAGAGGGCGACGGTGAGCGCGAGAGGGGCGATGCCGAAGACAACGCCCAGCATCACGACGAACGCGGCGAACACATGCAGCATCGCGTGGCCGGCCATCATGTTGGCGAAGAGCCGGACCGAGAGGCTGATCGGGCGGAAGGCGTAGGAGATGAGCTCGATCGGCACGAGCAGCGGCATCAGCGCCACCGGCGCGCCGGCCGGCACGAAGAACTTGAGGAAGTGCGGCCCGTGGATCCAAAAGCCCAGGATGGTGGCGCCCACCACCACGCACATGGCCATGAAGAAGTTCACGATGATCTGCGCCGTGACCGAGAAGCCGCCCGGCAGCAGCGCCAGCACGTTGGCCAGAAGCACGAACATGAAAAGCGTGAAGATCGCGGGGAAGAAGCGCAGGCCCTGCTTGCCGATGTTGCCGTTCACCATCTCGGCGACGAACTCGTAGATCGTCTCCACGAGAGCCTGCAGGCGCCCCGGGACCATCGCATGGGAGCGGGTGCCCGCCATGACGAGCCCGTAGACGGCGAGAACCACGATCGCCATCCAGACGGTGGCGTTCGTGATCGAGAGGTCCAGCCCGCCTACGATAATCTGCAGGAACGGATGGATCTTGAACTGAAGAAGAGGGCTCTCCACGGCTCCGTCCGCCTCCGCGTCCTGTCCGATCCCAAGGCGCAGCCGCTGCCATGGCAGCGGGCCGTCCATCCAACCACTGCCGTCCGGCTACTCCGGATCCTCGGCAGAAAAACGACGCAACAGACGGTACGCATTCAGCATGCCCGCTGCCGCGCCAAGCAAGAACAAGACAACAAGGAACACCCAGCGCGTCCCCAACCATACATCGAGACCATGGCCGATGAGCGCGCCGCCGATCACACCGACCGCGATCTCGATCCCGGCTTGAGCACCCTCGCCGAGCTTCGATCGTCGCCGTGCGCCGGCTTTCCCCCTCTTTCCGGACGAGCTTACCTCGCCGCGAAGCCGCTCGAGGCGGGCGTCAAACTTGTCGAAACGATCCTCGTCTGGCGTCCCGTGTCATCCGTTCTAGACCCGTCGATCGGCGCGCCGGACCTGTCCGGCTTCGCCTCGATCAAGGCGGGCGCAACCTAGGAACCACATTAAAGACTGTCAAGCCGGCCCCGGCCTTGCGGCACTATGCCGTAGCACGCATCTCGACGGCCTCGCCCAGCGCCACCGACACGAGGCGCGACACTCCCCGCTCGACCATCGTGACGCCGTAGAGGCGGTCCATGCGCGCCATCGTCAGCGGGTGATGTGTGACAACGAGGAAACGTGTGCCGGTATCGCGGGCGATCGTGGACATCAGGCTCACGAACCGATCCACATTGGCGTCGTCGAGCGGCGCGTCGACCTCGTCGAGGACGCAGAGCGGCGCCGGCTTGGCGAGGAAGAAGGCGAAGACCAGGGCCAGCGCGGTGAGGCTCTTCTCGCCGCCCGAGAGGAGCGAGACATGGGTCAGCCGCTTGCCCGGCGGCATGGCCTCGAGCTCGAGCCCGGCGCCAAGCGGGTCCTCGAGGTTGGTGAGCCGCAGATGGGCGCGCCCGCCGCCGAAAAGCTCGACGAAGAGCCGGCGAAAGTGCAGCTCGACCGTGTCGAAGGCACGCCTCAGCCGCTCGCGCGCCTCGCCGTTCAAGGTTGCGATGCCCCGCTTGAGGCGCTCGATCGCCTGGCGCAGCTCGCCTTCCTCGGCCCGGGCCTCGGCGATCGCCTGCTCGGTCTCCGCAACCTCCTGCGCGGCCCTGAGATTGACGGCGCCCAGCCGCTCGCGCGCCAGCCTCAGCTTGTCGAGCCGGGCCTCCAGGGCCGCGGGATCCAGCTCCTCCGCGGCCTCCGCCTCGATGCCCGCCAGGGCCGCCTCGACGGGCCGGCCCAGCCGCTCCGCCACGGCCTCGATGGCGGCGACCCGCCCGGCCTCCGCACGTGCCGCCTCGGCCTGGGCCAGGGCCAGCGCCTCGCGTCCCGCGATCGATCGCTCCTCGGCGTCGGCCGCCGCGCGCTCCGCCTCGGCCAGGGCCGTCTGCAGCGATTGAAGCCTCGCCTCGACGGTCTGCCGGCGTGATCCCGAGGCCGCGAGCTCGCGCTCCAGGGCCTCGCGCTCGGCGCCGTCGGTCTCGACCGGCAGGCGTTGCAGCTGTGCAGCGAGCTCGGCGGCGCGTGCCCGCACCTCCTCGACCCTGGCGGCCGTCTCCTCGATCTGCTCGGCCAGCGCCGCACCCGAGCGCGACGCTGCCGCCAGCCGCTCCTCGGTGCGCACCTTCTCGGACTCGAGCCCGATCCGCCGCTCCTGGGCCTCCTGCCGGGCAGCGCGGGCCGCCTCGACCCGTGCAGCGCTCTCCTCCCTGCGCCTGTTGGCGGCGCCGCGCTCGGCCTCCAGCTCGGCGCAGGAGGTCTCCGCGGCCGTCAGGGTCGGCCCGATCTCCTCGAGCTCGGCCTCGTGCCGGGCTCGGGCCGCGGCCAGCGCCGCCTCGCGCCGTGTCGCCTCGTGCGCCGCCGCCTCGATCGCCTCGCGACCGGCCTCGACCTGCCGTCTCGCCCTCTCGACGGCCTTGGCCACGTCGGCCAGCTCGCCGTCCTTGGTGCGCGCCAGCCTGGCCGTCTCGTCCAGGTCGCGGGTCACCTCCCGCGCCTCGCGCTCGGCCACCTCGAGAGCCTGGCGCGCCGCCGCCATATCGGCCCGCAGCCGATCGGCATCCGCGAGTGCCACGATCTGCCCGTCGAGCGCCTGCAGCTCGCTCTCGAGCTCGCCTCGCTCCTGCGCCAGCGCCGTGCCTTCCGTCTCCAGCCGCAGGCCCTGCTCGCCCAGCGTCGCGGCCTCGCTCTCCGCCCGCTCCAGCGCATGCTGCGCCTCGGCCAGGGCGCTCTGCGCGCGTCGCCCCGCCTCGGCCGCCTCGGCCGCCTCGGCGGCGGAGCGCGCCCGCAGAAGGTCCGCCTCCTCCCGGTCCCGAGCGAGGCCATCTGCGGCCGCCTCGGCCTCCGCCTCCAGCCGTTGCAGCTCGACCAGGCGCTGACGCTGCTGCAGCCGGACCGCGGCGTCGGCGGCCTCGTGGCGGACGAGCCCGTCCCAGCGCCACAGCTCGCCGCCCAGCGTCACGAGACGCTGGCCCGGGCGCAGCGCGCGCTGCAGCCGCGGGCCATCGGCAGCCTCGACGATGCCGATCTGGCGCAGCCGCCGCATGATCAAGGAGGGGCCGGTCACATGATCGGCGAGCGTCGCGATGCCGTCCGGCAGGGGAGGGTCGCCGGCGCCGGTCTCTTCCGTGTCGAGCCACCGCGCGGGCCCGTCGCCCGTGCAGCTGACGAGCAGGTCGTCGCCCAACGCGGCGGCCAGCGCTGCTGCATGCGTCTCGGCGATCCTCAGCCGGTCGGCCAGCGGCTCCCCCTCGAGGCGGGGCGCCAGCGCCGACAGCGCGGCACGCTCGGCGCCCAGCCGCTCGAGCTCGTTGCGAGCACCACGCTCACGATCCGCCGCCTCGGCGGCGCGTCCCTCCGCATCGGCCTTGAGACGCTCCGCCGCCTCGGCCGCCCGTGCCGAGGAGGCGCTGGCGGCGCGTGCCTGCTCGAGGCAGGCCGCCCGGGAGGCGAGATCGAGCGACGCCTGCCGTGACGCCAGGTCCTGCGCCATCTGCGCCAGGGCCCGCTCGCGGGAGGCCACCCGCTCGAGACCACGCCCCACGAGGTCGCGGCGTCCGGCGAGCTCGCGCTCGCGCGCCTGGCGCTCCTTGAGGCTGCGTCTCCTCGCGGCGGAGCCGCTCCGCTGCCTCCTGGCGCGCGGTCTCGCGCTCGGCCTGCCTGCCGCGCCGCGTCTCGACGCCGTCGCGCAGCGTCGCGATCTCGCTTTCCAGCGCCGCGCGCCGCTCCTCGAGATCGCGCAGGGCCGCCCGGCACCGCTCGTGCTCCTCGATCGCGGCGGCCTGCCCGGGCTCAGCGATCGCCCCGGCGGTCTCGGCGAGGCCGCGCAGGGCCGCGTCACGCCGCTCCACCAGCTGCTCGAGCTGGGCCCTGGCCGCGGCGGCGCGCGCCGCCACCTCGGACTCGGTCCGGCCATGCTCCGCCAGAGCCGCCTCGAGCTCCTCGAGCGCTGCCGTCGCCTCGGCCTCGGCCCCGGTCGCGGCCTCGAGAGCCGAGGCCAGCCGTGCGCGCTCGACGGTGAGGGCCTCGCTCTCCTTGGTCGAGCTCTCCCGCCGGGCCTCGAGATCGGCCGCGCGCCGGGTCTCCCGTGCGATTTCCTCGGACGCCTCGGCGGACCGGCGCTGGATGGCGTCGCGCTCGGCGAGGCGGTGTTTCGCCGCCTCCGTCTCGGCGGCCGCGCGCTCCTCGAGGCGGGCGACCTCGGTGGTCACCGCCGCCTGCTCCGCCCGCGCCCGCTCGACGTCCTGGGCCAGCTTCTGGCGGGCGTCGCGCGTCTCCGCCAGCCGGCTCGTCGCAGCGCCCAATTCGCGTTCCGCTGCCGCCACGCTCTCGGCCGCGGCTGCGGCCGCCGCGAGCGCCAGATCGTGCCGCCGCTTGAGGAGCAGGGCCTCGGTCGTGCGCAGGTCGCCGGAGACCCGCTTGTAGCGCTCCGCCTCGCGCGCCTGCTTCCTGAGGCCCGCGAGCTGCTCGTCCTGGCGGGCGAGCAGGTCGACCACACGGGTCAGATTGGCCTCGGTATGCTCGAGCTTGATCTCGGCCTCGCGGCGTCGCCCGTGCAGGCCGCCGATGCCGGCCGCCTCCTCGAGCAGGCGCCGGCGGTCCTCGGGGCGCGCGTCCACGATGAAGCCGATCTGCCCCTGGCTCACGATGGCGGCGCTGCGGCTGCCTGCGGCGGCGTCGGCAAAGAGGATCTGGATGTCGCGGGCGCGGGCCTCGCGGCCGTTGATGCGGTAGGCGGACCCGGCGCCGCGACCGATCCGCCGGCCGATCTCGATCTCCTCCTCGTCGCCGAGGCCGGAGAGGCCGGCAACGGGCCCGGTGAGCTTCAGCACGACCTCGGCCAGGTCGAAGGGCGCGCGGAAGGCCGAGCCCGCGAAGATGACGTCGTCCATCTCGGTCCCGCGCAACCCGCGGGCCGAGCTCTCGCCCATGACCCAGCGCAGGGCCTCGACGATATTGGACTTGCCGCAGCCGTTCGGGCCGACGATTCCGGTCAGCCCCTCCTCGATCAGCAGGTCGGCAGGGTCCGAGAAGGACTTGAAGCCACTGACACGAAGTCTTGTGAACTGCAATCGCCGAGCCACAACATGTTGATCCGGGGGCCGACCATAGCACCCGTCCTGCCGCGGCGGAACCCGGCTTCGAGGGTGGCCCTATTTGAGGAGCGGGTCGATGATCGCGGCAAATTCCTGGATGTCGCGATCGCCCGGATACTTCTTGCCGTTCACGATGAAGGTGGGGGTGGAGTCGACCTTGTAGGTGTTCTGGGCGTCGAGGCGCGACTGCAGGACCGCGTCCTCCATCGACTTGTCCGCGAGGCAGGCGTCGACCTGCTCGCCGGTCAGCCCGCCCAGCCGCCCCAGCTCCTTGAGCGAGGCCACCGGGTCGCTGGCCTGCTCCCAGTTGCCTTGCGTCTTGAACATCTCCTCGACGAAGGCGGGATAGTGGTCGTCGCCGGCGCAGTGCGCGATCACCGCCGCCTTGAGGGCGATCTGATCGAGCGGGAAGTCGCGCAGCACCAGCTTCACCTTCCCGGTGTCGATGTACTGCTTCTTGAGCTCGGGCAGGGTGTTGGTCGCAAAGTGCGCGCAGTGCGGGCAGGTCAGCGAGAAGTACTCGATGATCGTGACGGGCGCCTTGGCGTCGCCCAGGGTCACCTCGTGGACCTCGGCGGCCGCGGCCCGGCCGGCCAGGAGAGCGACCGTGGGAGCCGCGCCGATCGCGGCGGCGAAGCTTCTGCGCGTGAGCCTCATCGAGACGATCTCCTCATCCTCATCCGAACAGGCGGCTGGTCCGGCCGGCTGGCCCCAGCGCGCCTGGATCTAGCGGTGGCTGGCTGGGGCGACAACCTCTTCCGCGGGCTTGGCGCTGCGATTGCGCCCGCGCAGCCGCACCTCGCGGCCCAGCGCGCAGAGCGCCGCGCGCAGCGCCTCGTCCTGCACCGGGGCGGTGGTCTTGGCGACGAGCGCCTCCTCCTCCGCGTCCAGCGTGGGGCGGGGCGCCGGCCGCGCCGGCGGGCGCCGCCCGGCCGTCGGGGCTTGGAGGACGCGCAGGCGGGCCACCGCCCGGAAGCCGAAATACTCGTTGATCCGCTGGAGCAGCTGCGGGGCCGAATGCTGCAGCTCGAGCGCCACGCCGCCACCCGCGCGCAGCTCGAGCACGCCGCCCTGACGCCGGCCGCCGGCAAAGCTCAAGGAGATGGGCTCGCAGCGCGCGGCGATCGCCGTCCCGACGATGGTCGACCAGTCGGCAAGCACGCTGGCCTCGGCAAAGCCGCGCGCCCGCGCCGCCGGGGACAGCACGCCGCCCAGGAGCGCGCCGACCCGCCAGGTCCCGCGCGGCCGGGACGAAGCCTTTGCGGCGCTTTCCGTCATCCAAGGGTCCCGCTATGTCCCGGGCGCCATGCCCAGAGCGAAGCACCGACCCGACGATAGCACGCCCGCCATGGCGGGGCCACGGCTGCCGGCCGAGCCCGGCCTGCTGCGGGGCGCGCTGCTCGCCTGGTACGACCGCCACCGCCGCCGGCTGCCCTGGCGCGCTGAGCCGGGCGAGGCCGCCCATCCCTATGGCGTGCTGGTGAGCGAGGTCATGCTCCAGCAGACGACGGTGGCCACGGTGACGCCGCGCTTCGCCGCCTTCATGCGCCGCTTTCCGACGCTCCCGGCACTCGCCGCCGCCGGGCTCGACGACGTCCTTCATGCCTGGCAGGGGCTCGGCTACTACCGGCGGGGCAGGGCCCTTCACGCCTGTGCCCGGGCGGTGGTCGATCGCCACGGCGGCGTCCTTCCGTCGGATCCCGCGGCACTGGCGGCGCTGCCGGGCATCGGCGCCTACACGGCCGCTGCCGTGGCGGCCATCGCCTTCGATCGTCCGGTCGTTCCGGTCGACGGCAATGTCGAGCGCGTGCTGGCCCGCCTCGTGGCGCTCGAGAGCCCGCTGCCGGCGGCGCGCCGCACCGTGCTGGCGCTCGCCGATGCCCTCGCCGGCGGCGGGCGCGCAGGCGACCTCGCCCAGGCGCTGATGGATCTCGGCGCGTCCGTGTGCACGCCCCGCCGGCCCACCTGCCTTGCCTGCCCCTGGCGGTCCTCGTGCGTCGCTGCCGCGACCGGGCGTGCCGAGGAGCTGCCCCGCCGCGCCGAGCGCGCCGTCCGCCCGCAGCGCAAGGGCACGGCCTTCGTCCTGCTCCGCGGCGACGGCGCCATGCTCCTCAGGCGCCGGCCGCCGAGCGGCCTTCTGGGCGGCATGATCGACCTGCCGGCCACGCCCTGGGAGACGGGGGCGGCGCACGACGATCTGGCCGCCCATCAGCCCTCCCCGGCGGCGTGGCGGGTCCTGCCCGGCACGGTGCGCCACGTCTTCACCCACTTCGCGCTCGAGCTGCAGGTCGTGCTGGGCCAGCTCGACGGGCCGGCCCCGGCCGGGCTCTGGGCCAGGCCGGATGAGCTGGGCGGGCTGGCCCTGCCCACGCTCACCCGCAAGATTCTGGCCCACGCCGGCATGCTGGGGACAAGCGCGCCCGGCTCCTGAGCTCAGAGGCGCCAGGCGTCCGGCAGATGGCACGGCCAGCGTCGCGGCACGACGGCCACCACGTCGAACCGGCAGCGATGCTCCCGCATCTGGGGCCTGAGCTTGAGGAAGAGGCTCGCGGCACGCGCGACGCGCTGGCGCTGCTTTTCCGTCACCGCGTCGAGGGCTGCGGTGACCGTGGGCCGCCGCTTGACCTCGACGAACACCAAAAGGTCGCCGCGGCGGGCGACGATGTCGATCTCGCCCACCGGCGTCGCGAAGCGCCGGCTCAGGATCTCGAAGCCCTTCAGCCGCAGCAGGAGGGCGGCCACAAGCTCGGCCATGTGGCCGCGCTGGTCACTCGTCGCCACGCGCCGCCCGCAGCCTGGTGAGCCGCTCGTAGAGCTGGTTGACCGGCAGCCCGGTCGTCGCCGCCACGGCGGCGGCGGCGGCGCGCGGCCGTTGGGTGCGCGCCGCCTCGACGAGGGCGGCGTCGACCTCCTCGTCGTCCAGCGCCTCCCGGGCGGCCTGCCGGTCCGGCGGTGCGATCACGAGGACGATCTCGCCTTTGGGCGGCCCGGCCTCCGCCGCGGCCGACGCCAGGGCCGCGAGGTCGCCGCGGCGCACCTCCTCGAAGAGCTTGGTGAGCTCGCGCGCGATCGCCGCCTCGCGCGGGCCCAGGATCTCCGCCGCGTCGGCGAGGCAAGCGGCAAGGCGGCTCGGCGCCTCGAGCAGCACGAGCGTCGCCGGCACCGCGGCGAGCTCGCTCAGCGCCGCCCGCCGGGCCGTGCGGCGCGGCGGCAGGAAGCCCGCGAACATGAAGCGGTCGGTCGGCAGCCCGGCCACCGAGAGGGCGGCCATCACCGCCGAGGGGCCCGGCACCGCGCGAACGGCCTGGCCGGCCGCGGCCGCCTCGCGGACGAGCTTGAAGCCGGGATCGGCGATGCAGGGCGTGCCGGCATCCGAGACCAGGGCCACGCTGCGTCCCGCGGCCAGCTCGGCCAGCAGCCGTGGCCGCACCTCCGGCGCATTGTGGTCGTTGTAGACGACGAGGCTTCGCCGCGCCTCCAGCCGGTGGAGAAGAAAGCCGGTGACGCGCGTGTCCTCGCAGGCGACGACGTCGGCCGCAGCCAGCACGTCCTTGGCCCTGGGCGAGAGGTCGCCCAGATTGCCTATAGGGGTCGCCACCACATAGAGGCCGGGGTCGAGTTTACTTGCCTGGGCGCGGCGGTTAGGCTCCGCGCCATCTCCCCGAGTCTCGAGAGCCCTGGCCTCAGTCATGATCCGATCGCCTGCACCGAAGCCCCTCGCCGGCCTCCTCGTCCTGATGCTGGGCCTCGCCGGCTGCGTGTCTCGGCAGCAGACCACGCCGGTAGCGCCCCCGCAACCCGAGACGTCCGCGCAGGCGCCGGTTCCGAGCGGGCCGCCCAAGGTGGCGATGCTGCTGCCGCTCAGCGGCGACGCCAAGGCGATCGGCGCCGACATGATGAGCGCCGCCGAGCTCGCCCTGTACGATGTCGGGCCGAACGACCTCGTGCTGCTGCCGCGCGACAGCAAGGGCTCGCCGGATGCCGCGGCCGCGGCCGCGCGCGACGCCCTGGGCGCCGGCGCCGAGCTCGTGCTGGGCCCGCTCTTCGGGACCTCGACCAGCGCCGTGGCGCCGGTAGCGCAGGGCGCCAACCTGCGGGTGCTCTCCTTCTCCAACGATTCGAGCATCGCCGGCGGCAATGTCTTCATCCTGGGCTTCCGCCCCGAGGAGCAGGTCAAGCGGATCACCGAGTATGCGCTCGGGCGCGGCCTGACGCGCATCGGAGTCCTGGCACCGGACGACGCCTACGGGCGGCTGGCGGTCGATGCCTTCCGCAAGACCATGACCAGCGTGCCGGGATCGCTCGGCCAGCCGGTCGCAGCCTTCTATCCGGCCAATGGCAGCGACCCTTCGGGCATCGTCCGCTCGTTCCTGCAGAACGGCATCGTCGGGGCCGGCACCACGCCCACGGCCGGCGCATCCGCCTCGGGCACGGCGGCACCGGCGCCCTTCGACGCGATCCTGATCGCCGACGGCGGCCAGCGCCTCAAGCAGATCGTGGCGCTGCTGTCGTTCTACGAGGCGGATGGGACACCGATCCAGCTCCTCGGCACACGGCGGTGGCAGGAGGATCCCACCATGCTGACCGATCCGACCCTGCGCGGCGCCTGGATCGCCAGCATCGACCCTGCGCTCGAGAGCAGGTTCACATCCCGCTTTCACGCAACCTTCGGGCATGATCCGAACGCGCTTGCCGGGCTCGCCTACGACGCGACCGCGCTGGCCGTGCTCATCAGCCGCACGGACCGCACCTTCAGCGAGGCGTCGCTGACGGATCCACAAGGGTTTGCGGGGCATCTGGGCATCTTCCGGCTGCTCCCGGGCGGTACCACCGAGCATGGTCTGGCGATCCTCGAGCTTGGGCCGAACGGCCCGACGGTCGTCGATCCGGCACCCACATCCTTCGCGGCGGGCTCGGCCGCACGGTGAGGCCCGAGCAGCCGCACTGCGCAACCTTAGCGCAAACTGCGTCCGGCTTCATCTCCTAACGGTTTACATCATCTGATCGTTTCGCTATGTCTGGCTGGACGCAGCGCGTGGGCATATGGCCCTGCCCGTGGGGATTCGGGCATGACATCGAGCGAGCAAACGCCAGCGATCGGCGAGACAGGCGGTAACCAGACAGGTGGCGCGGAGCTGCGCGAGGGGCCTGCTGCGCCGTTTCGACCGGGCGAGGCCGCGGTGGTGCCGCTCGACGCACGGCGCCGACCGGCCGAGCCGATGGCGCCGGCCGCGACCGGATCGTCGTCCCGAGCCACCATCCGCATCCTGATGATCGGCGGCTCGGAGGACGACCTCGATCTCGTTCGCCTGCTGCTCGGCGCTGCCGAAGGCGCGAGCTTTCGCATCGACTGGGCAAGCGGTGGCGAGGCCGGCCTTCGCCGTCTTGCGGCTGCACCCTACGACGTCTGCCTGGTCGATGCCGAGCTGCCGGACCAGGAGGGCCTCGAGGTCGCTCGCAGCGTCGAGCGGCGCGGCTTCAAGACGCCGGTCGTCCTCCTCGGCGGCGACCTCGAGGGCGAGCCCGACCCCGAGCTGCTCGAGCAGGGTGTGGCCGACTATCTCGACAAGGAGGAGCTCGAGACCGGGCGGCTCGAGCGCTGCCTCCGCTTCGCCATCGCCCGCAAGCGAGCCTCCGACCGTCTGGATCATCTGGCCCAGTTCGACCCGCTGACGGGCCTCGCCAACCGCGCGCTCTTCGACGACCGGCTGGACCGCGCCGTTCGCGCCGCGCGCCGCAACCGCAGCTGCTTCGCCGTGGCCGTGGCCGACCTCAACGGCTTCAAGGCGGTGAACGACCAGCTGGGTCACGCTGCGGGCGACGAGCTGTTGCGCGCCGTGGCCATGCGGCTGCGCGGCCGGGTGCGCGAGAGCGACACGGTGGCGCGTCTCGGCGGCGACGAGTTCGCGCTGGTCCTCGAGAACCTGAAAAGCCCCGAGGACGCCTTGATCGTCGGCCGCAAGATTCTCGACGCGGTCGGCCCGCCGCTCACGGTCGACGGCCAGCCGGTGGCCGTGACGTTCAGCCTGGGCATGGCCCTTTTCCCGCGCGATGCCAAGGACGGGCCCAGCCTTCTCCGCCATGCCGACGCTGCCATGTACGAGGCGAAGGCGGACGGCGGCAGCGTCTGCCGGTTCCACGACAGCCACCTCGATGGCGACACGAGCCGGGGAACGCTGCTCGAGGCCGATATGCGACAGGCCCTCGAGAGCGGCCGGTTCGTCCTCCACTACCAGCCTCAGGTGACGCTCTGCTCGCCGGAGGTCACGCTGGCCGCCGTGGTGCGCTGGCAGCATCCGGAGCACGGCCTCCTCGACTCCGACCGCTTTCGCATGCTTGCCGAGGACAGCGGCATGGTCGAGCCGCTGACCGACTGGATGCTGACGGCGGCCTGCGTGCAGGCGCGCGAGTGGCAGCGGAACGACCTCTGGCCTTTCCATATCAGCGTGCCGATCCTGTCGCGCCGGCAGCTCGGCTGGAGCCAGCTGGCCGAGCGCGTCGGGACCCGGCTCCAACGCCACGGGCTGCCCCGCGCCTGTCTCGAGCTCGAGATCGAGGAGCGGCTGCTGCTCGAGGAGATCGAGGCCGGCGGCGCCGCGCTGCAGCCGCTGCGCGCGCTCGGTCTGCGGCTGGCTCTCCACCGCTTCGGCGCCGGCACGAGCGCGCTGCGGGTCCTGCGCGAGGCTCCGATCCACACCCTGAGGCTTGCCCGCAAGCTCATCGACGGCACGCCCGAGGACGGTCCGGCCACGCTGTTCCTCGGAGGCGTCATCCGGCTCGCGAAGCACCTCCGCCTGCGAGTCGTCGCGGAAGGTGTCGCGACCGAGGAGCAGCTGACGATGCTGCGCCGGGAGGGCTGCGATGCCGTGCAGTCGATCGGCGGCCTCGGGCCGCTGCCTGCGAGCGCCTGCGCGGACTGGATCGGCAAGGCGAGGGGCCGGCGACCCGCCTGAGGCCGGGTCATGCGGGCAGCGCTCGGGCGGCAGCGCTGCTCACCCCACGGGCTCGGCATGGGGCAGGGCCACGACGCGATCGCGCCCGGCGCGCTTCGCCTCGAGGAGCGCCAGGCCACCCCGCTCGAGCCAGCTGCGCGGGCCCTCGCCCTGGCCCAGCTCGGCCACCCCGACCGAGAGGGTGAGGCGGCCGATGCGGGCGCCGGTGCGCCGCAGCTGCAGCTCGCGCGCAACGATCTCGCCGCGGGCGCGCTCCGCCGCGGCCCGCGCATCCGCACCGCCGCGCCCCGGCATGATGACGCCGAACTGCCCGCCCGCCAGCCGTGCCACGATATCGCCCTCCTCGACGCTTCGCTTGAGGCTGGCCGCCACCAGCCGCAGCACGTCGTCGCCCAGCGTGGGCCCGTGGCGGGCGTTGAGGCGCCCCAGATGGTCGACGTCGGCGATCAGCAGGCTGGCGCCGACCGAGCCGTCGCGGGCGCGCGCCACGGCGGAGCGGGCCGCCTTGTCGAAGCATCGCCGGTTCGCGACCCCGGTCAGCGGATCGGTCAGCGCCACCTGCTGGGCGGCGCGCAGCTCGCGGCGCAGCTCGGCGCAGGTGGTCGAGCCGGCGCACAGCTCGTCCTGCAGCTGCAGCGCCCGGTGCTGCATCCGCAGCGTCTCGTTCAGCAGGTCCTGGAGAAGGACGGTGAGGCTGGCCTCTCTCGCCCGGCCCTGCGCCCGGCCCAGCGTGACATTGTAGCCCGCCGTCTCGCGGCCGACCGTGGCGATCTCGTCCTGCAGGCATTCGAGCAGCCGCTGCAGCCTGCGGCCCGCGTCGACGATCGCCCGCGCCTCGGCGTCGCTGGCGAGATAGCGCTCGTAGAGATCGGCGCAGCGATCCTCGTCGACGGGGCGGCCGTCGGTGAGCGCCGCGTCGACCGCCCGGGAAAGATCGGGATGATCGCCGGCGAGATGGCTGAACCACAGCTGGAAGTTCTCGGGCGTCGGCGGCACGCCCAGCGCCGCCAGGCGATCCATCGCTCTTGCCGCCAGCGTACGGGTCTCCGTGAGCCTGCTCTCTACGCTCGTTGCCACTGTCGTCCAGCCGTGCCGTTGCCCGTGCTGAGACCTACACGCCACATCATAAATATTGGTTAACTTGCTGGGCCGTTGCGGCCCTTTGCCCGCTTGGCAAGCCGGCCCTAGGGTCACAGATAAGGAACGATACGGGGAATCGACGGGTTTGTTGCCGTGCTCAACATCGTTCTGAGTGGCGCTGCGCTCTACGGAGCGCTGGTGGGCGGGCTCTACCTCCTGCAGGGGAGCCTGCTCTTTCCGCGCGGCGCCGCGTCGCTGCCGTCCTACCCGGTGCCGGGCCGCGCCAAGCGACAGGACCTCGTGACGCCCGACGGCGCCCGCCTCGTCGGCCATCTCGTTCCGGCCCAGGGGGCCAGCCGCGGGCTCTTCATCGGCTTCTCCGGCAACGCCTGGAACGTCGACGACTTCACGGTCTTCCTCGTCAACCGTCTGCCCGACTTCGACGTCCTGGCCTTCCACTATCGCGGCTACAGCCCGAGCGACGGGGTGCCGAGCGAGAAGGCGCTCTTCGCCGACGCGGCGCAGATCTTCGATCACTATCGCGCCAGCCTGCAGCCGAAGCGGATCTATGCCGGCGGCTTCAGCCTCGGGTCCGGTGTGGCCGCGTATCTGGCACGCCATCGGCCGCTCGACGGGCTCCTCCTGGTCACCCCCTTCGATTCGATCGAGGCGGTGGCAGCCCAGCGCTATCGCTGGGCGCCGGTGAGCCGTCTGCTCAAGCACCCCTTCCACAGCGACCGCTATCTCGAGGGCCTGGACGTTCCAACCGCGGTGCTGCTCGCAAGCAACGACCGCATCGTGCCGCGCGAGCGCTCCGAGGCGCTCGTCGAGCGCCTCGTCCGCCCGGTGCTCGTCGAGACGGTGCCCGAGAGCACCCATGTCAGCATCTACGATCAGGAGCGCTTCGACGAGGCGATGCAGCGGGCCATGGACCAGCTCGAGGCGGCGGCGCAGGCTCCCGACGGCGGCCCGACGCCGTCCCGCCCCTCGCGCCAGCGGGCCGGCGTCCCGCGTCCGGCCGAGCTGCGCAGCGCCGGCGCCTAGGCTTCCGCTGCCGCAGGCCCGCGCGGCCGCAGGCACATCACCGTCGCCAGCATCATCGCAACGGGCGTGCTGCCGGTGCCGCTCAGCGCATCGACGGTGGCCTGCACCACGGTGAGCGTCCGGCCGGCGCGCTGCACGACGCCCCGCGCCACCAGCCGCTCGCCGCGCGCCGGCGCCATCAGGTTGATCTTGAGCTCCACCGTCAGGACCCGCGCATCGGCCGGCATCAGGGTGAAGGCGGCATAGCCGCCGGCGCTGTCGGCGATGGTGGTCACCGCCCCCGCATGGAAGAAGCCGTCCTGCTGGGTCAGCTCGGGCCGCCAGGCGAGCCCGATCGTGCACAGGCCCGGCGCCACCTCGAGCAGCTCGGCACCGAGATGGGCCATGATGCCCTGTGCTGCGAAGCTCGCCCGGACCCGCTCCGCAAAGCCGCCATCGACCGCCTCGAATTCCGTCACGCTCGATCTCTCCCGGCGCTGCGGAGCTTGGCCACCACCCCCATCCGGCTTGATCGGGGAGGCCGGCCCGGGTCATAGGCGAGCCTGCCCGTCCTTCGCAACGAGGATGCCGGGCCGGTGCGGCAGCGACGGCCGAACGGCCGGGCAGCCTGGACGCCGCGGCGCGGGCGGCTAGAGTGAGGGAACAAACGGCTGGGGGGACCGTCGATGCGGCTCAAGGCGCTGACATGCCTCGTCATCGGGGCTGCGATGCTGGCTACGCCGGCACTGGCCGCGGACAAGATCAAGATCGCGGCGCTGACGCTGGTCTCGAGCTCGCCCCTCTTCATCGCCAAGGAGCGCGGCTACTACGCCGAGGAGGGCCTTGACGCCGAGCTCGAGTTCTTCCGCGCGGCCCAGCCGGTGGCGGTGGCGATCGCCTCGGGCGATGCCGATTTCGGCGTCACCGCCTTCACCGCGGGCTTCTTCAACCTCGCCGGCAAGGGGGCGATGAAGGTCATCGGCGCCCAGAGCCGCGAGGAGCCGGGCTACGACTTCTCGGCCTATCTGGCCTCGAACAAGGCGTTCGACGAGGGCCTCACCGCGCCCAAGGACTATCCAGGCCACCGCTTCGCGATCACCCAGGTGGGCTCGAGCTTCCATCTCATGGTGGGCCTCCTGGCCGACAAGCTGGGCTTCCAGCTGGACAGCCTGCACCTCGTGCCGCTCCAGGCGGTGCCCAACATGATCGCGGCCCTGAAAAGCGGCCAGGTCGACGGCACCATCCTGCCCTCGAGCCTCGCCTACGGCCTCGAGAAGGAGAAGGCCGCCCACATCATCGGCTGGGTGTGGCAGGAAACCCCCTACCAGCTTGGCGGCCTCTTCACCTCGACCCGCAACGTCGAGCAGCGCCGCGACCTCGTCGCGCGCTTCGTGAAGGCCTACCAGAAGGGCGCCAGCGACTATCACGCGGCCATGAACAGGCGGGACGCGTCGGGCAAGCGCGTCTTCGGGCCCGACGCCGACGCCATCATCAAGATCATCCAGAAATACACCAAGGCCACGCCCGAGGCGATCAAGGCCGGCGCCGTCTACATCGACCCGATGGGCCGGCTCGACGTGGGCTCGGTCTATGGCGAGATCGCCTGGTTCAAGAAGGAGGGCCTGGTCGACCCCGGCGTCGATCCGGCGAGCATCCTCGATCTCTCCTTCATCAAGGGTCACTACGACCTGCCCAAGTGACGCCGTCCGGGGCCTCCTCCGGCATGCGCCTCGAGGCCATCGGCATCACCCATCGCTACGACGATCTCGAGGTCCTGGCCGATATCGACCTCGCGGTCGAGGCGGGCGAGACGCTGGCCCTGCTCGGGCCCTCGGGCTGCGGCAAGTCGACCCTCCTGGGCGTGCTGGGCGGCCTGCTCGAGCCGTCCGCCGGCACGGTCCGTGCGATCGGCCCGGTCCCCGAAGGCTGCCTCAACCCGCTCACCTACGTCTTCCAGGACTTTGCCCTGTTGCCCTGGCGGACGACGGAGGAAAACATCGCGCTGCCGCTCGAGGGCCGGCTTCCCGCGGCCCAGCGCCGCGAGCGCATCGAGGAGGCGCTGCGCACCATCGGCCTCGCCGACTTCCGCCACGCCTACCCGCGGCAGCTCTCGGGCGGCATGCGCCAGCGGGTCGGCATCGCCCGGGCGCTGGCCGTGCGTCCGGCCGTTCTGCTCCTCGACGAGCCGCTCTCGGCCCTCGACGCCCAGACACGCGAGCTGCTGATCGAGGAGCTGGCCGCCATCTGGGCCGGCGCCCGCACGACGGCCGTCTGGGTCACCCACAATCTCGAGGAGGCCCTGCGGCTGGCAGACCGGATCTGCGTCCTCTCGCGTCGCCCGGCCCGCATCAAGGCGATGCTGCCCGTGCCCCTGCCGCGCGCCGAGCGGGGTGAGGCCCGCCATGCGCTGGCGATGCGCGAGCTGCAGGACCGCCTCTGGTCGCTGATCGCGGCCGAGGTGCGGGCGGCCGATCGCGAGATCGGCGCCGGGCCGGGCTAGGGGAGGGCGGCGATGGCGGGCGCGCGCGGCCACAGCGAGGAGGTAGCCTTCCGCGGCGGGGGCTTCGCGCCACGCACGCTCCGGCATGTGGGCCCGCTCACCCTGATCGGGCTCTTGATCGTCTGGCAGGCGGTCTCGTCCGCGGGACTCGTCAGCGACCTGACGCTCCCGAGCCCCCTGGAGATCGCCTACGCCTTGGTCGATCTGGCGCGCTCGGGCGATCTCCTGATCGACATCCAGGTGAGCCTCCGCCGGCTCCTGATCGGCTGGTCGCTGGGTGCTGCCGCCGGCATCGTGGCAGGCCTCGCGATCGGCATCTCGAGCATCGCCCGGTCGGTCGGCATCCCCGTGATCGCAGCGCTCTTCCCGATCCCCAAGATCGCGATGCTGCCGCTCTTCATCCTCTGGTTCGGCATCGGCGAGCCCTCGAAGGTGGCGACGATAGCGCTGGGCGCCTTCTTCCCCACCGCCATCAACGCCTATGCCGGCGTCGACGCGGTCCCGCGCACGCTCGTCCGCATGGCCCAGAGCTTCGGCCTCGGCCCGCTCGCCATCATCCGCAAGATCGTGCTGCCCGGCGCCTTTCCGGGCATCCTGGCCGGCGTGCGCATCTCGACCTCGATCAGCCTCGTGCTGCTGGTCGCGGCCGAGATGATCGGCGCCGAGCACGGCGTCGGCGCCATGATCCTCCAGGCCGGCAACCTGATGCGCACCGACCGGCTGATGGCGGGCGTCGTCCTGCTGTCGCTCTTCGGCCTCGGCGTCAGCTGGCTCGTCTCGCTCCTCGAGCGTCGCGTCGCCCGCTGGCGCTGACGGCGCGCCCGGCGGGCGGGCGCGCCTCGTCGCTACTCGGCAGCCTTGGCCGTCTGCGCCGCGGCGATCGCCTGCCAGACGCGCTCGGGCGTCGCCGGCATGTCGAGCGCGGTCACGCCCAAGGGTGAAAGCGCGTCGATGATGGCGTTGATCATCGTCGGCAGCGAGCCGGCACAGCCGGCCTCGCCGCAGCCCTTGGCGCCCAGCGGGTTGGTCGTCGCGGGCTCGGGCCTGAAGCCGATGTCGAAGGCACCGAGGTCGCCGGCACGCGGCAGCGAGTAGTCCATGAACGAGCCGGAGAGCAGCTGCCCGCCCTCGTCGTAGACCGTCTGCTCGAGCAGGGCCTGGCCGATGCCCTGGACGACCCCGCCATGCACCTGCCCCTCGACCAGGAGCGGGTTGACGATGGTGCCGAAGTCGTTGACCGCGCTGTAGCGGTCGATCCTGACGATGCCGGTCGTGGGATCGACCTCGACCTCCGCCACATGGCAGCCGTTCGGGAAGGCCGAGGGCGGCGTGTCGATGACGAGGGCCGCATCCAGCCCCGCCGGCACCCCCTCGGGCGGTGCTCCCATGGTGCGCACCCTGGCGGCGAGCTCCATGATCCCGATCGACCGGTCGGTGCCGGCAACGGTGAAGTTGCCGGCCTCGAAGACGATGTCCTGCGTCGCCGCCTCGAGGATATGGCCGGCCAGCGCCTTGCCCTGCGTCTCGACCTGCTCCGCCGCCTGAAGGATCGCGGCACCGCTCATCATGATCGAGCGCGACCCGCCCGTGCCGCCGCCGGCCAGCAGCTGGTCGCTGTCCTTCTGCAGGAGGTCGATGAGCTCGAAGGGGATGCCGAGGCGCTGGCTCAGCACCTGGGCGAACGGCGTGGCGTGGCCCTGGCCGTAGTCGAGCGTGCCGGTGACGATCGTGACGCGCCCGTCGGGCTCGAAGCGGACGCCGCCCATCTCCTTGCCGGCGCCGGCCGTGACCTCGAGATAGTAGGTGACGCCGACGCCGCGGTAGAGGCCCTTGGCGGCGCTCTCGCGCTTGCGGGCCGCGAGGCCGGCATAGTCGGCGCGCTCGAGCGCTGCATCGAGCAGGGCCCGGAAATCGCCGCTGTCGTAGGTCAGGCCGGAGGCGGCCTTCCAGGGCAGCTCGTCCTTGCAGACGAGGTTGCGGCGGCGCAGCTCGGCCGCGTCGATCCCCAGCTCCCGGGCCGCGCTGTCGATCAGCCGCTCCATGATGTAGACGCCCTCGGGCCTGCCGGCGCCGCGGTAGGCGCCGGTCGGCACCGTGTTCGTGAAGGCGCAGCGGGTGCGGACGTAGAGGGCGCCGGTGCGGTAGGCGCCCGGCGTGTTGCGCTGGATGTTCAAGGTGGGGATCATCGGCCCCACATGCGTCAGCCAGGCACCCATATTGCCGATGCCGTCCACGCGGACGGCGAGGAACTTGCCGTCGGCATCGAGCGCCAGCTCGCCGTCGAAGATGGCGTCCCGGCCATGCTGATCGGAAAGGAAGCTCTGGCTGCGCTCGTCGTTCCAGCGCACCGGCCGGCCCAGCTCGCGGGCGGCGTGGAGAATGCCCACATATTCGGGATAGACCGGCGCCTTCATGCCGAAGGAGCCGCCGACGTCGTAGGTCAGGACGTGGACGGTCTCGGGCGCCACGTTCAGCACCTCGGCGAGCGAGCCGCGCAGCCCCATCACACCCTGGCAGCCGACATGCAGCGTGTAGCGGCCGGTCTCGGCATCGTGCTGGGCGGTCGCGGCACGCGGCTCCATGGCGGCGACGACGACGCGGCTGCTGACGGCGCGCACCCGCGTGACGTGCGCGGCGCCGGCGAACAGGCGGTCGACCTCGGCCTTGTCGCCGGCACCCCAATCGAGACAGATGTTGCCGGGCGCCTCGTCGTGGAGCTGCGGCGCGCCCTCGGCCAGGGCCGCCTCGGGATCGATGATCGCCGGCAGGGAGTCGATGTCGACCTCGATCGCATCGGCCGCGTCCTTCGCCTGGGCCAGGCTCTGGGCGATCACGATGGCGAGCGGCTCGCCCACATGGCGGACCCGGTCGGTGGCAAAGGCGTAGCGGGGCGGAACGATCAGCGGCGAGCCGTCGCGGCTCTTGAGCGGCATGGCACAGCCGAGGATGCCGTAGCCCGCGGCCTTGAGGTCGGCGCCCGTGTAGACGGCGACGACGCCCGGCATGCCCCGGGCCTCCTCGACGTCGAGACGGTTGACGATGCCATGGCCCACGTCCGATCGCCGCACCCAGGCGACGAGTGCCTGATCCGTGGCGAGATCGTCGGCATAACGGCCGTGTCCCTGGACGAGGCGCGGGTCCTCCTTGCGCGGCACTGGCTGACCGACGCCGAACTTGACGAACTCGAGGCCCGTGGTTGCAAGGTCGCTCATTCTACGTCTGCTCCCGACCGGCGATGCCCGGGCTCTTATGCAGAACGCGGGCCGTCTGGCGAAGGGCCCAGGTGGGATGCCGCCCTGCAAAAAAAGAGACGGCCCGGAGAGCCTTGCCCTCCGGGCCGAAATTGCCGCAACCTTCCCGAAGGACAGGCCGCAGCGCTCGGGCCAAACCACAAGTCCCGCCGGATCCGCTAGAGGCCGTCACCGGCTGAACGCGTGCGAACCGCAGCAAGCTCCGTGCCAACAGCCGGCTTGCGGGGCTTCGCGGCCTCGCGGGGGCTGAATCGGTCGGCCACTGCCTAAGGGCTGGGCACGTGCCGCAGGACTGCGCATTGGCGGGTGGGACAGGATGAGCGATCGAGCGGAACGGATGGACGTGGTCGTCGTGGGCGGTGGGCCCACCGGTCTGGCCTTGGCCTGCGCCCTCGGCAGCGCTGGATTGTCGGTGCTGCTCGTCGAGCGCCGGCCCCTGGCCGAGCTGATCGAGCCGCACATGGACGGCCGCGTCACCGCCGTGGCGCGCGGCTCGAAGCTCCTCCTGGAGGGGATCGGCGTCTGGCCGGGCTGCGTCGGCGAGGCCGAGCCGATCCTCGAGATCGTCGTCGGCGAGGGCGGCTCGCCGGTGAAGGTGCGCTACGACCACCGGGCGATCGACGAGGAGCCGCTGGGCTGGATCGTCGAGAACCGCGTGCTGCGCCAGGCGCTGACGGCAAGGCTGGCGGAGCTGCCGAGCGTCCGGGTGGCAGCGCCCGGCGAGATCGTCCGTCTCGAGCGCGGCACGTCCATGGCCACGGTCGAGCTGGCCGATGGCACGACCGTCCAGGCGGCGCTCGTCGCTGCCGCGGAGGGGCGGCGCTCCTCGACCCGCGAGGCCGCCGGGATCGGCGTGCGCACCTGGAGCTACGGGCAGATCGGGCTCGTCGCCACCTTCTCGCACCCGCTCCCGCATGGCGGCATGGCCATCGAGCGCTTCTTCCCCGACGGTCCCTTCGCCATGCTGCCGATGACGGAAAGCCGCTCCTCCCTGGTCTGGGCCGCCGCCGAGGAGCTGGCCCGGACGCTGCAGGCGCTCGACGACGCGGCCTTCGCGGCCGAGGTCCAGGTGCGCCTGGGCGAGCATCTGGGCGACCTCACCCTCGTCGGCCGGCGCTTCGCCTACCCCTTGAGCCTCGCCTGGGCGGATGCCTACACGGCCCAGCGCCTCGTCCTGGTCGGGGACACGGCGCGCGGCATCCATCCCATCGCCGGGCAGGGGTGGAACCTGGCGCTGCGCGACGTCGGCGCCGTCGCCGAGACGGTCGTGGACCGCGCTCGCCTGGGCCTCGACCCCGGAGATGCCGTGGCGCTCGAGCGCTACGAGGCGTGGCGTCGCTTCGACAGCCTCGCCCTCGTGGCGGTCACCGACGGCATCAACCGCCTCTTTGCGAACGACAGCCTGCCCTTGAGGCTGGCGCGCAACCTCGGCCTCGCGATGGTCGAGCGCACGCCCGTCGCCAAGGGCTTCTTCATGCGCCACGCGATGGGCCTGGTCGGCAATCTTCCGCGCCTGATGCGCGGCCTGCCGCTCTGACGGGGCTGCGGCAGGCCGCCTGACCGCCCTCAGGTCACCCAGGCAACCCGGAGAATGTTCGTGGCACCGGGTGTGCCGAAGGGCACGCCCGCCGTGATCACGATCGAGCTTCCCGGCTGGGCGAAGCCTTCTGTCTTTGCATAGTGCCGGGCCCGCTGCACCATCTCGTCCAGGTCGTGCGCGTCCTCGCAGTGAACCGCATGGATGCCCCACGCGATCGCGAGCTTCCGGGCGGTGACCATGCGCGTGATGAGGCTCAGGATCGGCCGGTCGGGTCGCTCCCTGGCGGCCCGCAGCGCCGTGGCGCCCGACGTCGTGTAGGTGACGATGACGGCGGCCTTGAGGGTGTGCGCCACCTGGCCGGCGGCGAGCGTGATGGCATCGGCCGAGGTCCCCAGCGCCTCGGCATGGAAGGCATCGAGATAGGCGCGGTAGAGCCCGTCCTGCTCCACGGTGGTGATGATCTTGTCCATGATCGCCACCGCCTCGACCGGGTACTGGCCGGACGCGCTCTCGGCCGAGAGCATGGTGGCGTCGGCGCCGTCATAGACCGCGGTCGCCACGTCCGACGCCTCGGCCCGGGTCGGTGCCGGGCTCTGCGTCATGCTCTCCAGCATCTGGGTGGCGACGACCACGGGCTTGCCCGCCTCGCGGGCCTTGCGCACCATCCGCTTTTGCAGCCCGGGCACGACCTCGGGCGGCATCTCCACGCCGAGATCGCCGCGCGCGATCATGATGCCGTCCGAGAGATCGATGATCTCGTCCAGGTACTCGATCGCCGAGGGCTTCTCGATCTTGGACATGATCGCCGCCCGGCCGGCGACCAGCCGGCGCGCCTCGGCCACGTCGTCCGCCCGCTGGACGAACGACAGCGCCACCCAGTCGAACCCCAGCTCCAGGCCGAAATTGAGGTCGCGCCGGTCCTTCTCCGTGAGCGACGAGATGCCCAGGACGGCACCCGGCACGTTGACGCCCTTGCGATCCGAGAGGGGCCCGCCCGCCACCACCACGGTGTCGGCGAAGTCCGGGCCGCAGCGCTCGACCTTGAGGCGGATCTTGCCGTCGTCGAGCAGCAGCTCGTGACCCTCGTCGATGGCGGCGAAGATCTCGGGGTGCCGCAGCGGCGCCCGCTCGGCCGTGCCGGGCGCGGGGTCGAGGTCGAGGCGGAACGCGGCGCCGCGCTCGAGCTGGACCTTGCCCTCGGCGAAGGTCCCGACCCGCAGCTTCGGTCCCTGCAGGTCCATGATGAGGCCGATGGGCCGGCCGCACTCCTCCTCGACCTCCCGCACGATCGCGAACCGTGCGGCGTGGTCCTCGTGGGTGCCGTGGCTGAAGTTGAAACGGAACACGTCGACGCCGGTCTTGACCAGCTGGCTGATGCGCTCCTTCGTTGAGCTTGCCGGCCCGAGCGTGGCGACGATCTTCGCGCAGCGATTGCGCCGCATCGTTCTCCCTTTCCGTTCGATGTCGGATTGCGGCGAGCCCGTGCCATTAGACCAATCGCCTGGGGCTGTCATCGGCGACGCCGTGACATGGCGATCTATTTACCGAAGTGGCTGGCCTGGAGGTGCTGATTGCGCTACGAGCACAGGGCCATTTATCACGGTACCGTCATGTCCCCCACCAGCTCGCGCCGCCGCCTCGGCCCGATCCACCTCGCCAGCATCGCGCTCGATCCGGCGAGCGACGTCCCGTTGCACCGCCAGCTCTATTTCGCGATCCGCGAGGCCATCCTGGCCTCCCGCATCCAGCCCGGGACGCGCCTGCCGTCCTCGCGCACGCTGGCCAAGGATCTGGCCGTGTCGCGCAACACGGTGATGGCGGCTTTCGAGCAGCTTCATGCCGAGGGCTACATCAGCGGGCGCGTGGGCGCCGGCTCCTTCGTCAGCCAGGAGCTGCCGGAGGACGCGCTCCATGCGCGCGCCGAGCCGGTCGGCGAGCGGCGCGAGCGCGGGCCGGCGCCGGGCCCGTCGCGGCGTGGCCTGGCGCTGGGCGAGCTGGGCCGCGGCGGCAGCCGGCCGCGGCCTTTCGCCCCAGGCCTGCCCGAGCTCGCGGCGTTTCCTTTCGAGGAATGGTCGAGGCTGCTGGCCAAGCATTGGCGCGAGCCGCCGAGGAGCTTCCTGATCGGCAGCGACCCGCTGGGGTGGCGGCCGCTGCGCCAGGCCATCGCCGCCTATCTCGGCGCCGCCAGGGCCGTCACCTGCGCACCCGAGCAGGTGATCATCGTGAGCGGCGCCCAGCAGGCGCTCGACCTCACGGCACGCGTCCTGATCGATCCGGACGACACCGTGTGGACCGAGAATCCGGGCTATCCCGGGCTGCGCGGCGCGCTGATCGCCGGCGGTGCCCGGCTCATCCCGGTCCCGGTCGATGCCGAGGGCCTCTCGGTCGCCGCCGGCCGCGAGCTGGCGCCCCGGGCGCGGATGGCCTGCGTCTCGCCTTCGCATCAATACCCGCTGGGCGTCACGATGAGCCTCGCCCGCCGGCTCGAGCTGCTCGAATGGGCGCGCTCGGCCGACGCCTTCGTGCTCGAGGACGACTATGACAGCGAGTACCGCTACACGGGCCGGCCGCTCGCCGCCCTGCAGGGGCTCGATGCCGACGGCCGGGTCGTCTATGTCGGCACGATGAGCAAGGTGATGTTTCCGGGCCTGAGGCTGGGCTACATGGTCGTCCCGGCCCATCTCGTCGATGCCTTCATGGCGGTGCGCCGCATCACCGACACCCATCCGCCGATGATCGCCCAGCCCGCCCTGGCCGAGTTCGTGGCGGCCGGCCATCTGGCCCAGCACATCCGCCGCATGCGCTCGCTCTACGCCGAGCGCCAGCGCCTTTTCCTCGACAAGGCGCAGGATATCCTGGGCCCGCTCCTCGACCTCTCGCCTTCGGAGACCGGCATGCATCTCGTGGGCTTCCTGCAGCCCGGCACCGACGACCGTGCGGTGAGCCAGGCGGCGCGCGAGCGCGGCATCGAGGCCCCGCCGCTCTCCGGCTTCTACGTCGCCGAGGCGCCGCGGCCGGGCCTGCTGCTCGGCTACACGGGCATCACCGAGGGCGAGGTCGACCGCGGCCTCAAGGGTCTGGCCGACGCGGTCCGCAGCGTCGCCGCCACGACCGTGGTCGCCGCCAAATGAGCCCGACGCTCCTGGGCCTGCACCACGTCCAGCTCGCCATGCCGGAGGGCGAGGAGGCGGCAGGGCGCGCCTTCTATGGCGAGCTTTTGGGCCTGCCCGAGACGCCGAAGCCGCCGGCCCTGGCGGCGCGCGGCGGCCTCTGGTTCGAGCGGGGCGAGCTCAGGCTCCATCTGGGCGTGGAAAAGCCGTTCCGCCCGGCCCAGAAGGCCCATCCGGCCCTGCTGGTCGACGATCTGGCAGCGCTGCGCACACGGCTCGAGGCCGCGGGCGTGCCGGTCAGGGAGGACCAGCCGCTCGAGGGCTTCGTGCGCTGCTACGCCACCGACCCGTTCGGCAACCGCCTCGAGCTGATGCAACGCCTGGCGCCGGAGCCCGGCCGATGAGGCGGGCCTCGCGCTGGCTCCTCGCGGCCCTCCTCGTCCTGGCCGGCGCCGGCACCGCGGCCGCGCGCGACCAGCTCGTCATCGGCATCACCCAGTTCCCCAGCAACCTCAACCCCAACATCGAGTCGATGGCGGCCAAGGCCTATGTGCTGGGCATGACGCAGCGGCCGCTCACGGTCTACGACCAGAGCTGGCACCTCGTCTGCATGCTCTGCACCGAGCTGCCGACCTTCGAGAACAAGCGCGCCGTCCGTGAGACCACACCCGACGGCAAGGCCGGCGTGGCGCTCACCTACACGCTCCAGCCCAAGGCCACCTGGGGCGACGGCGTGCCGGTGACGACCAAGGACGTGCTCTTCACCTGGGAGGTCGGCCGGAACGAGCAGAGCGGTGTCTCCAACGCCGAGCTCTATCGGCGGATCTGGAAGATCGACGCGGTCGACGACAAGACCTTCGTCGTCCACGACGACAAGCTCGACTTCGACTACAACGCCATCAACGACTTCCGCGTGCTGCCGGCGCATCTCGAGCGCAAGGTCTTCGAGGCGGACCCCGCCACCTACCGCAACCGCACCCTTTTCGATGCCGACCCGACCAATCCGGGGCTCGCCTTCGGCCCCTACCGGATCACGAGGATCGTGCCGGGCAGCAGCATCGTGCTCGAGCGCAACCCCACCTGGTGGGGCAAGCCGCCCGCCTTCGCGCGGATCGTCGTCAAGGCGATCGAGAACACGGCGGCGCTCGAGGCCAACCTGCTCTCCGGCGACATCGACATGACCGATGGCGCCCTCGGCCTGTCGATCGACCAGGCGATCGCCTTCGAGAAGCGCCACGGCGACCGCTTCCGCGTCCTCTTCAAGCCCGGCCTCTTCTACGAGCACGTCGATCTCATGCTCCAGAACCCGATCCTGGCCGACAGGCGGGTGCGTCAGGCCCTGCTCTACGGTGCCGATCGGGCGGCGATCAGCCAGCGGCTCTTCGGCGGCCGCCAGCCGGTCGCCGACACCTTCGTCCATCCGCTGGACTGGGTGCACACCGACGATGTCCAGCACTACGCCTACGACCCCACCAAGGCTGCGGCCCTGCTCGACGAGGCCGGCTGGAAGAAGGGGGCGGGCGGCCTCAGGCGCGATGCCAAGGGCGACGTGCTGCGCCTCGACCTCATGACCACCGCCGGCGACCGCACGCGCGAGCTGGTCGAGCAGGTGCTGCAGAGCGGCTGGCGCCAGCTCGGCATCGACGTGCAGATCAAGAACCAGCCGGCGCGTGTGCTCTTCGGCCAGACCCTGACCCATCGCCGCTTCACCGGCATGGCGATGTTCGCCTGGATCTCGAGCCCCGAGAACCCGCCGCGCTCGACGCTCCATTCCGAGGAGATCCCCTCCGCCGCCAATGGCTGGAGCGGCCAGAACTATGGCGGCTACAACAATCCCGAGATGGACCGGCTCATCGACGCGATCGAGGTCGAGCTCGACCGCGACAAGCGCCGCGCCCTCTGGGTCCAGCTCCAGCAGCTCTATGCCGAGGACCTGCCGGCCCTGCCGCTCTATTTCCGCGCCGAGCCCCACGTCTGGCCGCGCTGGCTCGAGGGGGTCGAGCCCACCGGGCAGATGGCGCCCACCACGCTCTGGATCGAGCAGTGGCGGGATGCCGGCAGCGGCGGCTAGGCCGGCGGGTCGGGCTCCCTACGCGGCCGGCGCAGCCGCGCGGCCCGTGTCCGTCGACGCCGGATCGAGGGCCTCGGCCACCGTATCCTTCTCCCAGCGCCGCTTGACGCAGCACCACTCCTCGGGCTTGGCCAGGATGTAGCGTCCGAAGGCCGCGTTGACCTCGGCCGTCATGGCGAGCGCGGCCTCGCGAGGATCGCTGATCGTCGCGTCGTGGCGCACCGGCGTGTCCAGGGTGAGGCGGAAGCGCACGCCCGGAAGCCGCTCGAGCCGCACCGGCACGAGCGGCGTCTTGAGCCTCAGCGCGACCCGCGCGGGGATCACGGTCGTGCGCGCCGGCCGGCCGAGGAACGGCACGAGCTCGCCGGTGTCCACCCGGTGGTCCATGTGCAGCCCGACGCTCGTCCCCTCGCGCAGCACCTCGATCATGCGCCGCGGCGCCTGGCTCACGGGGATGAACCCGCAGGGCATCGCGTTCCGCCAGCGCCCGATCATGCGCTCGAGGCCCGGATTGTGCCCGGGCAGATAGAGGACGCTCAACGGAAACCCGCCGAGAGCGCCACCCATGGCGTGCAGGTTCCAGTTCGCCTGATGCAGCGCGCAGAACACCCAGCCGGTGCGGCTCCGGCGCAGCTCGTCCAGATCGAAGCGGGTCTCGAGCTCGACCCGTCCCTCCTTGAAGATCGTCGGCAGATGTGGGTACTCGGCAAGAACGCGACCGATCTGGCGCCAGATGGCCAACGCGGTCGCCTCGATGAAGGCGGGCTCGCGATCGGGATAGAGGATGCGGAGATTGCGCAGCACGTGCTTGTGCTTGCGGAGGCGCGGCCCGGCGACGGCACCGATCCTCCCGCCGGCCGCCGACGCCGCTTCCAGCGGCAATGCCCGCGTGGTGGCCCAGATCAGGCCCACGAACCCGCGCTCGACGCCGCGCAGCATGCCGTCGACCAGCGGCACGCGGTCCGCGAGCGCGCCGAGGCTCTTGTGGATGACGATACGGGCCACTGGACGTTCCCCTGCCCGGCGAGAGCGGTACGTGCTCCCCGGATTCTATAGGCAGCCCTCCCTGGGCCACCAAGCCCCCCCGTCCATCGGAGGCTCGCCTGTGGCCTCCGGGGAGCGTGGTGCGCGATGAGCGCCTACCTCCTCCGCCGCCTCCTCGGCGTCGCCGTCCTCCTCGTCCTGATGTCGCTCGCGATCTATGCCCTGATCGGGCTCATGCCGGGCGATCCGATCGACCTGATGCTGCAGGCCGATCCGCACGTCACCGCCGCCGACGTGGCCCGTCTCAAGGCGCTCTACGGGCTCGACCGCCCGCTCCTCGAGCGCTGGCTCGCCTGGCTCACCGCCATGGCCCACGGCGATTTCGGCTACTCGCGGCTTTATGCCGTGCCCGCCATCCAGGTCCTCTGGCCGCGCCTCCTGAACACGCTCCTGCTGATGGGCACGAGCTTCGTGGTCGCCGTGGCGCTGGCCTTCCCGGCCGGCATCGCCGCGGCCTCGCGGCCCGGCGGGCGTCTCGATCGTGTGGTCGGGCTCCTCGCCTCGGCCGGTCTCGCGATGCCGTCCTTCTGGCTGGCCTTCCTCCTCATCATCCTCTTCGCGGTCGAGCTGGGCTGGCTGCCGGCCGGCGGCAGCCAGGGCGCCGCCGCCTCGGGCGTGCTCGACCGCCTGCGCCATCTCGTGCTGCCCGCCCTCACCCTGGCCCTCGTGACGGCGGCGGCGCTGGTCCGCTACGTGCGCGCCACCGTCGCGGAGGCCCTGCACGAGCCCTTCATCCGCACCGCGCGGGCCAAGGGCTGCGGGCGCTGGGGCATCGTCATGCGCCACGCGCTGCCGCAGGCGCTGCCGGCGCTGGCGACCCTGCTGGCGCTCCATCTGGGCCAGCTCTTCTCGGGCGCCCTCGTCGTCGAGACCGTCTTTGCCTATCTCGGCATGGGCAAGCTCATCTACGACAGCATCCTCGGCAACGACTACAATCTGGCCCTCTTGTCGCTGATGCTGGCGACCCTGATGATCCTCCTGGCGAACCTCGCGGCCGACCTCGCCGTCGCCTGGCTCGACCCGCGCGTGCGCTATGACGACTGAGCCGGGGGCAGGGCGGGGAGGGCGGGCCGCGCCCGGGCGCCGCCGCGGCCGCCGCGAGACGCTGGCGGCAGCGCTCCTCCTGGCTCTGCTGGCCCTCCTGGCGGCCCTGGCCCCCCTGGTCGCCAGGGCGCTGGGCCTCACGCCGGATGCGGTCGATCTCTTCGGTCGTCTGGCGCCGCCCAGCCTCGCCCATCCCCTCGGCACCGACGAGCTGGGCCGCGACGTGCTGGTACGGCTGCTCTATGGCGGACGCGTCTCGCTGCTCGTCGGTCTCGCGGGCGCCCTGCTCGCGGGCGGGCTGGGCACGGCCGTGGGGCTGGTCGCCGGCTATCTGGGCGGCCGGACGGATGCGCTGCTGATGCGCCTTACCGACGCCGTCCTCGCCTTGCCCATCCTGCCGCTCCTCATCGTGCTGGGCGCGCTCGATCTCGGCAAGCTCGGCCTCGGCGGGGCGCTGGCGAGCGGGCCCTGGGCCAGCGCCGTCCGCGTGGTCGTGGTCGTCGCCCTCTTCGGATGGCCCACGGCCGCCCGCCTCGTGCGGGCGCGCACCTTGAGCCTCGCGCGCGAGAGCTACGTGCTGGCGGCGCGCGCCCTGGGCGCCGGCTCGACCGCGGTCATGGCCCGGCACATCCTGCCCAACGTCGCCGCACCGGCCATCGTCGCGACCACGCTCGCCGTGGGCAACGTCATCCTCGCCGAATCGGTGCTGAGCTTCCTCGGCCTCGGCGTCCAGCCGCCGCTGCCCAGCTGGGGCAACATGCTCACCGGCGCTCAGGACCTCGTCATGACCTCCCCCAGCCTCGCGGTCTGGCCCGGCCTCCTGATCTTCCTCACCGTCCTGGGCTTCAACACGCTGGGCGACGGCCTGCTCGTCCTGCTCGATCCCCGGGCGCGCGAGCGGTCGTGAGGAGATGGCCGCGTCGGGCACCGGCCAGGGGCAGGGGGGCGGCGCGGGTGACAACCTGGAGATGAATGTCTTCTCATAATGCTAGCCTTGTGGCTATGATCCCGCCGCGGTGGCAGCGGGGGGCCATGCATGATCCGGTCGATGGCGGCTCAACACCTTGCTGTCGCGGCGCTCGATGTCGTCCTCCCGCCCCGTTGCCTCGCCTGCGGGGGCGCCGTCCCGGTCCAGGGGGAGCTGTGCCAGGGCTGCCTCGCCGCCCTCGACTTTCTGGGCCCGCCCCATTGCCTGACCTGTGGCCTGCCCAGCGGCGAGGATCCGGGCCTCGGCGCGTGCCGCGGCTGCGCCGGCCTGCCACGCTCGCTCGACCGGCTGCGAGCCGCCGTGTCCTACAATGACGGCAGCCGGCGCCTCATCCTCAACCTCAAGCATGGCGAGCGTCTCGAGGGCGTCGGCCGCATGGCGCGCTGGATGGCGCGCGCCGGCGCCGACATCCTGGGCGACGCCGATCTCGTCTGTCCCGTGCCGCTGCACCGCTGGCGGCTCGTGCGGCGCGGTTTCAACCAGGCGGCCCTGCTCGGGCGGGAGGCCGCCCTCAGCCACGGCAGGACCTTCGTCGTCGACCTGCTCGAGCGGCCGCGGGCGACCCTGACGCAGCGCGGGCTGGGCGCGCTGGCGCGGCGGCGCAACATCACCGCCGCGGCCTTCCGCGTGGGCCGGCGTCACGAGGCGCTGGTGAGGAACGCGCGGATCGTCCTCGTCGACGACGTCCTGACCACCGGCGCCACGCTCGAGGCCTGCGCCGCGGCGCTGCGTGGCGCGGGCGCACGATCCGTCGACGGCCTGGTTCTTGCTAGGGTGGTGGCAGCGCCGGGCGATCCCATATGAAGACAGCTGTGTGATCGGCGGTTTGCTGGTGCGACTCTGGGTTGGCGGTTTAAGATGGCGCAGATCGAGATCTATACCTCGCCGCTCTGTCCCTATTGCTGGCGGGCGAAGCGGCTCCTCGACAAGAAGGGCGTCTCCTACGTCGAGATCGACATCTGGCGAGAGCCCGGACGCCGGGCCGAGATGATCGAGCGTGCCGCCGGCCGGCACACCGTGCCCCAGATCTTCATCGACGGGCGCGGCCTTGGTGGCTGTGACGATATCCACGCCCTCGACGCGCGTGGCGGGCTCGATCCCCTGCTGGGGGGCGGCTCTGCACGCGAAGCGATGAAGGCCGCCGAATGATCCGCTTCTCCCTCCGCTGTAGCCAGGACCACGAGTTCGAGGGCTGGTTCCGCGACAATGCGAGCTTCGATTCGCAGGTCGAGCGCCAGGTGCTCGAGTGCCCCGTGTGCGGTGATCATGAGATCGTCAAGGCCCTGATGGCGCCCGCCGTCAGCCGGTCGCGCGAGGCAGCGCCCGCCGATCCCAGGAAGCAGGCCATGGCGCAGATGCTCAAGATGATGCGCGCCGTCCGCGAGCATGTGGAGACCAACTTCCAGAACGTGGGCGACCGCTTCCCCGAGGAGGCGAGGCGCATGCACTATGGCGAGGCCGAGAAGCAGGACATCTACGGCGAGGCCACCCGCGAGGAGGTCAAGGAGCTCGTCGAGGAGGGTGTGCCCGTGCAGCCCCTGCCGATGGTGCCCAAGCTCGAGAGCTGAGCCGCCCGCCCGTCAGTCGATGATGTGATACCCGCCGTCGATGTAGACGGTATCGCCGGTGATGAGCTTGGCCGCATCGGTGGCGAGATAGGCCGTGGCCAGGCCCACATCCTCGATCGAGACCAGGGCCCGTGCGGGCGCCTTCTCCATCGCCCGCTGCAGCAGCGCATCGAACTGGTTGATGCCGGAGGCCGCCCGTGTCTTGAGCGGGCCCGGCGAGATCGCGTGGACCCGGATGCCCTTGGGGCCCAGCTCGGCCGCCATGTAGCGCGTCGACGCCTCCAGCGCCGCCTTCACCGGCCCCATCATGTTGTAGTGCTCGACCACCATCGTCGAGCCGTAATAGGTCATGCAGAAGAGCGTGCCGCCCTTGGGCATCAGCGGCTCGGCGAGCTTCGCCATCCTGATGAAGGAATGGCAGGAGATGTCCATCGCGGTGAGAAAGCCCTCGCGCGAGCAGTCGACGACCCGCCCGTGCAGGTCGTCGCGCGGCGCGAAGGCGATCGAGTGCAGCACGAAGTCGATCCCGCCCCACTCCTTCTCGATGCGCGCGAACACCGCCTCGAGCTCGCCCGGGTTGCGCAGATCGAGCGGCATCAGGATCGACGCCTCGAGCTCCCCCGCCAGCGGCTCCACATGCGGCCTGGCCTTCTCGTTCAGGTAGGTGACGGCCAGCTCGGCACCCAGATAGCGAAAGCCCTTGGCACAGCCCCAGGCGATCGACTGGTCGTTGGCGATCCCGGTGACGAGGCCCCGCTTGCCGGCGAGGGTGACGGAAGAAGGGTCGAACATCGCGCGGGTCTCCAGGGCTAGGCGGCTCGCAGCACGGCCAGCGTGTGGCGGGCGATCATCAGCTCCTCGTCGGTCGGCACGACGTAGCAGGCGATGCGGCTCGTCGGCGTCGAGAGCAGCGGCCCGTTCTTGGCATTGGCCTCTGTGTCGAGCTCGAGGCCCATCCAGGCGAGACGCTGGGCCACCTTGGCCCGCACGGGCGCTGCGTTCTCGCCGATGCCGGCCGTGAAGACAAAGCCGTCGAGGCCGCCCAGCGAGGCCGCGAGAGCACCCGTGAGCTGGGCGATGCGATAGGCGAAATAGTCGATCGCGAAGGCCGCCTGCGGATCGTCGCTGGCGAGCAGGTCGCGCACATCGTTGCTGACGCCCGAGATCCCCTTGAGGCCGCAGTCGTGGTAGAGAAAATGCTCCACCTCGTCCGGCTTCATGCCCTTTTGCGCCAGCAGGTAGAGCACGACACCGGCGTCGAGCTGCCCGGGACGCGTGCCCATCGGCAGGCCGTCCAGCGCCGTGAAGCCCATCGTGCTCTCGATGCTCTTGCCGCCCTCGAGCGCGCACATCGAGGCCCCGCTGCCCAGATGCGCCACGATCACGCGGCCGCCCGCGATCGCCGGCGCCACCTCAGGAAGCCGGCCGGCGATGTACTCGTAGGACAGCCCGTGGAAGCCGTACCGCCGCACGCCCTCCTCGTGCAGCGCCTTCGGGATCGCGAGCCAGTCGGCCAGTGCTGGATGCTTGCGGTGGAAAGCGGTGTCGAAGCAGGCGACCTGCAGGAGATCCGGTCGGCGGCGGCGGATCGAGCGGATCGGCGCCAGATTGTGCGGCTGATGGAGCGGCGCCAGCGGCACGAGCGTCTCGAGGGTCTTCAGCACCTCGTCGTCGACCGCGATCGGCGCGCTGTAGCTGGGGCCCCCGTGCACCACGCGATGGCCGACCGCAACCGGCGGCGCCCCCATATGGGCCATAAGCCAGGCGCCGAGCTTGTCCTGGGCGGCCGCAGCGTCAGCCACCTCCGAGGCGTCGTGGGTCTCGTCGGCCAGCACGGCGCCGCTGGCGTCGCGGGCGATGAGATGCGGCCGCGTCCCGATGCCCTCGAGCTGGCCCTTGAGCCGGCGGGTGAGCTGGTTGCCCTCGCCGATGGCGAAGACCTCGAACTTGATGCTCGAGGAGCCGGCATTGACGACGAGGATGCCCCCCTCCACCGCGCTCACGCCGCCGGCACCTTGGGGATCGAGCGGAGATGGTGGGCATAGAGCGCCGCCACCGCGCAGGAGGCCATGCGCGTCCGGACACTGTCTGCCCGCGAGGTCAGGATGATCGGCACGCGCGCGCCCAGCACGATCCCGGCGGCATCGGCACCCGCGAGGAAGGAGAGGTTCTTGGCCAGCATGTTGCCGGCCTCGAGGTCGGGCACGACCAGAATCTGCGCCCGTCCCGCCACCGGCGAGACGATGCCCTTGATCGCCGCGGCCTCGGGGCTGATGGCATTGTCGAGCGCGAGCGGGCCGTCGAGCAGCCCGCCCTTGATCTGCCCGCGATCCGCCATCTTGCACAGCGCCGCCGCATCGATCGTGCCCGGGATCTTGGGCGTCACCGTCTCGACCGCCGAGACGATGGCGACCCTGGGCGTGTTCAGGCCCAGGCCGTGATGCAGGTCGATCGCGTTCTGGACGATGTCGCGCTTCACCTCGAGGTCGGGAAAGATGTTCACCGCCGCATCGGTGATGAAGAGGGGGTCGGCGTAGCTCGGCACGTCCATGATGAAGACGTGGCTGATCCGCCGCTCGGTCCTGAGCCCGCCGTCGCGCGCCGCCACCTCGTGCAGCAGCTCGTCCGTGTGCAGGCTGCCCTTCATCAAAAGCTCGGCCTTGCCCTCGCGCACCAGGGCCACGGCACGCGCCGCGGCGGCATGGCTGTGCGGCACGTCGATCAGCTCGAAGCGGCTGATGTCGAGCCCGTGCTGCGCCGCCACGCCCCGCACCTTGGCCGCGGGGCCGACGAGCACGGGGTCGATGATCGCCTCCTCCGCCGCCTCGACGGCACCCCTGAGCGAGGTCTCGTCGCAGGGATGGGCGACCGCGGTCGGGATCGCGATACCCGAGCGGGCCCTGGCGATCAGCCGATCGTACTTCTCGTGATGGCGGACCTGCACCTGCGGAAGCTCGTGGGCCGGCGCCCTCAGCTTCTCGGTCGGTGCCGCAACCTCGGCCGTGCCCGAGAGCACGGTGTGTCCCTCCTGGTTCACGCACTGGCAGTCGAAAAGCACGATGTGCCTCTCCGGCCGCTTCTCGCGCGCGGTCACCGTGACCTTGATGGTGTCGCCGGCGCGCACGGGTGCCGAGAAGTGGAGATCCTGGCTGAGATAGATCGTGCCGGCGCCGGGCAGCCTGTTGCCCAGCAGGTTGGAGATGAGGCCGGCGGAGAGCATCCCGTGCGCCACGACGCCGTGAAAGCGCATCGTCTTCGCGTAGGCATCGTCCAGATGCATCGGATTGGCGTCGCCCGAGACCGCGGCGTAGAGCTCGATGTCCTCCCGGCCGATCGCCTTGGAAAGCGAGGCGCTCTCGCCGATCGCGATCTCGTCGAAGGTACGGTTCTCGACCGTCCTGGGCTCGCTCATGCGCTCCTGTCCTTGCGTCGCGGTCATCGGCATGGGTCGGGGAGGAGGGGCGGCCAGCGGCCGCCGCCCGCTACCAGCTCAGGAACATGCCGACATGGCCGGGCATGCCGTCTGGATAGTCGAGGACGCGCGCCGACAGGCGATAGCCGCGCGGCTGCAGCTCGCGGACGTAGTAGTCGTAAGCGCTGCGCGCGAAGCCCGCGAGCGAGTCCGGCCAGTCGGGCTCGCCATTGTTGATGGCGCGGCCATGGTCGGGAAGAAAGCTCGCGCGGAACTTCACGGCCATGATCTCGGTCTGGCCCATGGAGGCGGCACGCCGCAGATGGGTCTCGAGCCAGGCGACCGTGTCCGGCCCGATCTTCTCCTCCTCGAACCGGCGATGCAGCTCGCGCTCGTGGCGCTGGTGCTCCTCGACACGGGCACGCGCCTCGCGTGCCTTCTCCGCCTCGATCTTCTCGGCGACCTTGTGCAGCTCGTCGGATGTCGGCAGGTGCGCCTGCGCTGGGCGGTCCGCCCTTCCGTTCTGAGGCATCCAGCTCTCCGTCTACCAGCTGAGGTAGATCCCGACGTCGCCCAGATTTCCATCCGGATAGTCGAGGATCTGGGCCTTGGCGCGATAGCCGAGCGGCTCCAGCTCGGTCTTGTAGAAGTCCATCGCCCGCTTGGCCCAGCCCTGCAGCGAGTCCGCCCAGTCGGGCTCGAAGTTGTTGATGGCGCGGCCGCCGTCGGTGCAGAAGGAGGCGGGAAAGCGCATCACCATGACCTCGTGTATGCCCTGCTCCGCCGCGCGCTTCAGCACCGTCGCCAGGCGATCGCGGACATCCGGGCGCAGGTCGCGCGCCATGAAAGCCTCGCGCATCTGGCGCTGCTCGTCGTCGGCCGTGCGCTTCTTCGCCAACGCCTCCTTGACCTTGGCCATCTCGATGTCGTCGGCGATCTTGTGCAGCTCGTCGGGCTTGATCAGGCTCGCCATCGGATATCCTCCCTAGTCTGTCGACCGGCCGCCGGCACCGCGTCGCTGCGTGGCACGGCGTTGTGGCGCCGCCCGGCTCGCAGCGGGCTTCTCGCTCGCCGCGCCATTGGCAACCGGGCGCAGCGGAACGGCCCCGGACGGGCCGCTCTCGGCCGCCCCCTCGAAGATACGCTCGATCTCGGCAAAGCGCTCGACGCTCTCGCCCTCGAGCGGACCTTTGGCGGTGACGACGCGATGGACGAGCTCGAGGGCGCCCCTCGCGTTCTCGCCGATGCCGGCGAGGAGCGCCGGCAGGGCATCGACGGCGGCCCGCTCGTCGAGCATCAGCATGTAGAACTGCTCGCGGAGCATCTGCTTGAACGCGGCAAAGGGCAGATCGGGGGCGTGCTCCCCGCGAAGCCGTTGCAGCATGTTGAAGCCGCGCTCGTCGACCAGGCCGTCGTGCAGGCGCACATAGAGCATGGCGCGCACGACCGCCTCCCGGGGGCCGCCCGCCGCCAGGCGCGCCATCAGCTCGGCGCGCTTTGCCGCGATCTCCCGCAAGTGGTCCGGGTCCTCGCCCGGCATCGTGCGCGGCGGCGCGTCCGAGGCGCGCAGCCCCGTCATCGCCTGCAGCAGCGGGTTGCCGTAGACGGCGAGGAAGGTCTCCTCCATGAGCCGGTCGCGGAGGTCGCGATAGCCGTCCAGGCACGCGACGATCCCCTCGGACACATTCTGCTGGACCTGGGTCAGCGGATTGTCCGGATCGGCGGGCGCACGATTGGCGCGCACCCACTCGGCCGCCTGGGCCACCGGTCGCATCAGCGGATTCTCGTCGCTGAACATCGAGAACTGCAGGCGCAGCGGATGGCAGCGTCTCAGAAGGTCGGCCTGCTCCTCGCTCACCGAGGCCCGGATCCAGGGCTGCATGAAGGTGCGGTAGAGCCCGTGATTGATCTCCGAGACGCGGGCAACGGTGGCGAAGCGCCGCTCGTCCTCCTCGTCATTGCCGCCGAGGGCGCGGATGTCGTCGAGGGTGCGCGCCTCGAAGCGGATCAGGAAATCGCCGAAGATGAGATCGGCATTGTCCTCCTCGGCCGACTTCGGCACCAGCACCGCCTCGTAGAGGCCGGGCGGCAGGACATCGATCAGATCGATGTTGCTCGTGAACTCGGTGTATTCCTTCTTCGCCACCTTGCCCGACACGAAGATGCCGAGATGGCCGATCGAGTCGTGCATGGCATAGACGATTGTCTGCTCTTGCGCCCTGATGTCCTCGACACTGTGATAGAGGTCGAGGATCCAGCCCAGCGCCTGCTGGGGTGGCGTGATGTTGTCGCCCTTGGAGCAGAAGCAGACGATCGGCGCCTTGATCTCCCTGAGATCGAGACGCACGCCGGCCTTGGTCACGATCTCGGCGGTCGCAAGCTTGTTGCCGATGAACAGCTCGTCGGCGATGACCTGCATCTCCTCGGCGTTGAGGAGGACGTGGTTCCCCCACCACCGCTCGAAGCCGAGATAGCGCTCGGCCTCGGTGTCGACCTTGGACCAGAGGTTGTACTGCTTCATCCACAGCGTGTTGGCGGGGTTCAGGCTCTCGAAGTTCGCGACGAGGCTCGTGCCGTCGAACTTGCCGTTGCCCAGGTCGCCCGCCAGCGCCGTCAGCCAGCTGCCGCCGAGGAGGCCGCCGGTGTAGCGCATCGGATTCTTGCCGTGCACGCCGTTCCAGTAGGACAGCGGCGCTCCGGCAATGAGGACGGCGCCGAAGAGGTCGGGCCGCGCCGCGGCCAGCATCATCACCGCCCATCCCGCCTGGCAGTTGCCGATGACGAGCGGCTTTTGCTCGGCCTCGGGCTGCAGCTCGATCACCTTCTCGAGAAAGCGGCCTTCGGCCAGGATCACGTCCCCGAGCGTCTGTCCATGCACGGGCTCCGCGAGGAAGCCCACGAAGTAGCAGGGATGGCCCTCGCGCATCGCGACGCCGATCTCGCTGTCGGCGCGAAATCCGCCGATCCCCGGCGCCTGGCCCGCGCGCGGGTCGATCACCACGATCGCCCGCTTGCGTGGGTCGGAAGGCACGGCGGCCGGCGGCTCGATGCGGACCAGATAGTAGTTGACCGGCCGCTCCAGCGAGCGCCCGTCCATGATCATGCGGAACGGAAAGCTCAGCACATTGGGCGTCTTGCTCGAGGCATGCTCGAGATACTCGTTGCTGCGCTCCCGCATCACGTCCCAGTAGAGGATCGTGCGCTGCCACGCGTCGATAGCGTACGCGGCACCGGGGAACAGCGAGGTCCAGGCGGCAGCGCCGGCAGTCTCGGCGGGCGAGCCGCTTGCGGTATCCTTGCTCATGACAGGGACCTCCTTCGTCAGGATGCGCCGCTCGTCTAGCGGTCGAACTCTGACCTTACGTTGATATGCATCAAGCTCGTCGTGCAACCCTT
Organism: uncultured Alphaproteobacteria bacterium; assembly: GCA_963735065.1. Classification (GTDB taxonomy): domain Bacteria; phylum Pseudomonadota; class Alphaproteobacteria; order Geminicoccales; family Geminicoccaceae; genus CAVTJL01. The sequence continues at coordinate 149,450 of CAVTJL010000008.1, forward strand.
GTCACCGGGCCAGCACGTAGCTGCCCGGCGCCGCCATCAGGGCGGGAAGGCCCCGGCCCGGCGCTCCCTGCGCGGGCGGGGCCGTCGGTGCGCCGCTCCGCTCGCCCAGCCACGCGTCCCAGGCCGGCCACCAGGAGCCCTCCGCGGACGGCGCCGTGGCGGCCCAGGTCTCCGGCGGCAGATAGGGCTCGCCCTCCCGCATGCTCAGCATCCGGTAGCGACGGTGCGGATGGCCGGGCTCGCTGACGATGCCGGCATTGTGCCCGCCGCTGGTCAGCACGAAGGTCACGTCGGCGTCGGCCAGCAGGCGGATCTTGTAGACCGACTGCCAGGGCGCGATGTGGTCGCGCTCGGTGCCGACGGCGAAGATCGGGCAGCGGATGTCGGTCAGCGCCACCGGCCGCCCCTCCACCGCATAGCGCCCGCGCGACAGGCGGTTGTCGAGGAAGAGATCGCGCAGATACTGGGCATGCATCCGGGCCGGCATCCGCGTGCCGTCCGCGTTCCAGGCCATCAGGTCGCTCAGCGGCTGACGCTCGCCCAGGAGATATTGCCGGACGATGCGCGACCAGACGAGATCGTTGGCGCGCAGCAGCTTGAAGGCGCCGGCCATCTGGTCGCTCTCCAGATAGCCCTGGTCCCACATCATGTCCTCGAGATAGGCGACCTGGCTCTCATTGATGAAGAGCATCAGCTCGCCGGCCTCGGAGAAGTCGGTCTGCGCCGCCAGCAGGGTCATCGAGGCCAGCCGCTGGTCGCCGTCGCGCGCCATGGCGGCTGCCGCGATCGCGAGGATGGTGCCGCCCAGGCAATAGCCGCAGGCATGGACACGCCGCTCGGGAACGATGCGCCCCACCGCGGCCAACGCGTCCATCACCCCCTGGCGTCGGTAGTCGTCGAGCCGGATGTCCCTGTCCTCCGATCCCGGATTCTTCCACGAGACCATGAAGACCGTGTGACCGCGGTCGACCAGATATCGCACCAGCGAGTTCTCGGGCCGGAGATCCAGGATGTAGTACTTCATGATCCAGGCCGGCACGATCAGGACCGGCTCGGGCCGCACCACCTCCGTCGTCGGCCTGTACTGGATCAGCTCCATCAGCTCGTTGCGGAAGACCACGTCGCCCGGCGTCACGGCGAGATTGCGGCCGACCGCGAAGGCCTCGGTGCCGGCGGGCGGCGCGCCGCTCAGCTGCCGCTCGATGTCCTCGGCGAGAAAGCCCAGGCCGCGGAGCAGGTTCTGCCCGCCCTCCCGGGCCGTGCGCTCGATGACCTCGGGATTGGTCCAGGGAAAGTTCGAGGGTGCCACGACGTCGAGCAGCTGCCGCGCCATGAACGCCACCTGCCGCTCGTGCTGGCCGGTGACGCCGCGGACGCCGGTCGTCGCCGCCTGGGCCAGGTCCTCGACCGCGAGAAAGCCCTGCGCCAGCATGTTGAAGGGCCAGGCCTGCCAGCCGGGGGCCGCGAAGCGGCTGTCCTCGGCCGGATCGGCGGCGAACGGCGCCTCGTCCTTGCCGAGAAGGGCACGCTGGGCGAAGAGGCCGAGGCGAACCCCGCTCAGCATCGCGCGCTGTGCCAGCTCGAGCTGCTTGCCGGGCGCGTTGACGAGATGCGCCAGCCAGTCCATGCGCGCCGCATGGATCGCCGACGGCGAGAGGCCGCTCGTGAGCCGCGCCTCGAAGGCGTGCAGGAACCGGTCGAGGTTCTCGAAGGAGGGCAGATGGTCCTGCGGTCCCCGATCCGCGCCGTCCGGCTGCGGAGGAGGCGGCGCGCGATCAGCCCCGGGAAGCACCTGCGACGGCGCGTCGGTCGGCCTCATATCCTCTGTCCTGGCGCGCATCGAGCCTCCGGGAGGTATGCTGCAGGTGCGAAGTAGGGCGCTCAGGTCGGTCATCTAGAAAGCCCGGCCGCGGCCACCAACCATCCGCCAGCCGAAGGCTTGCGACCGAGTGAAGCAGCGCCGTGCACGCTTGCGCGATCGGTTCCGCAGCGCGATGCTGCCCCAACTTGGCATTTTGCCGCTTGGCCTGGGGAGCGTCACCATGAAGCTCTACGATTTCGGCATCTTCCTGCTGGTCCTGGCCGTTTCCGCTGCCGTGGCGCTCTACGCCGCCTCGCAGATCGTCAAGTAGGCCGCAGGCCCGCCCCTCAGTCGACGGCCGGCTGTGTCGCCGGCGCCGGCGACACGCTCAGCCGTTCCAGCGTCGCGATGACATGGCCATAGCTCGTCGGCGCGTCGATGCGCACCGGCCAGGCGGCTCCGGGCACGATCCCAGGCTCGAGCCAGACGGTGATCGGCCCCTCGAGCTTCATCGATTTCGAGCGGTAGCGCCGGCTCGCCCCCGCGAGCAGGCTCGCGGTCATCGCGCAACGCAGCGCCCGGACGTCGGGCCGCCCGGTGCCGTCCGACACGGCCTCGAGCCCGCCGCAGCTGAGGCGCGCCTCGGCCGCGCGCCGGCCATCGAAGCTCGTCCCCTCGAGCGTCCGCCCGGTGGCGGCACCCAGCGCCGCCTCGACCGCAAGGCTCAGCGGATCGGGGCCGCGCCGCAGCGTCGGCGGCACGGGCTCACGGTCCGCATCGTCTGCGTCGACCTCGATGCGCGCGATCGTGCCGTCCGGATTGAAGTCCAGCAGGCTGCGGTGCCGATGGTCGCGCCACCGGGCATCGGCCTGGAAGCTCTGCGGTGTCGCCCGATCGCCGCTCAGCATGCCCTGCGCCTCGCCTGCCGTCTGCGCATCGAGCAGAACGTGCAGGAGACCGGCCGTCTCGAAGCTGTACGAGACGCTGTAGCGCTCGGTCCCGGTGCGCGCGTCGACCGTGCCCTCGGCGACGGCAAAGCCGAGCCAGGTGACGCGATAGGCAGCGCTGATGTCCGTCGTCTCGGCCGCGGCGGGACGCACCGTGGCGAGCAGCATCAAGAGACCCGGGATCAGGTGGGCGCGCACGAGCTCTCCCCGATACGAAACCGCGGCCGACGTTCATGAGAATGGCGCACACCGCGTCGCGGGCAAGCGGCGGGCCAGTCGTCACTTGCCTGCGGCTGGCCGGGACGGCAAGAAGGTAGGAGGAATGAGGGGAGGGAGTCGTGGCGGCACCGGTAGTTCTCGTCGTGGATGTCGGCGGCCACAACATCAAGCTCTATCATTCCGGTAGCCAGGAGCGCCGCAAGACGCCGTCCGGACCCGACCTCACGCCCGAGCGGCTGGTCGCCGCCGTGAACGAGCTCTCTAAGGGCTGGGACTTCGATCACGTCAGCATCGGCTGCCCCGGGCCCGTCCGCGACAACCGCATCGTGCGCGAGCCCGTCAATCTCGGCGGCGGCTGGCTCGACTTCGATCTCGCCGCCGCCTTCGGCAAGCCCACGAAGCTCGTCAACGACGCCGAGATGCAGGCGCTGGGCTCCTATGAGGGCGGGCGCATGCTGTTCCTCGGCCTCGGCACCGGCCTCGGGGTCGCCATCGTGGCGGATCATGTCGTCATCGGCCTCGAGGTCATGCACCTGCCCTTCCGGCGCGGCATGAGCTACGAGGACTATGTCGGCCGCCGCGGCCTGGAGCGCCTCGGGCACAAGAAGTGGCGCAAGGCCGTGCGTGACGTCACGGCGGCGCTCAAGCAGGGCCTCGTCGCCGACTATGTCGTCATGGGCGGCGGCAACGTGAAGCTCTTGAAGAAGCTGCCGCCCGACTGCCGCCTCGGCGACAACGCCAACGCCTTCGAGGGCGGCGTCCGCCTGTGGAAGAAGAACGTGCGCATCGCCTGATCGGACCGGCGCCCGCCCACGGAGGGCGGGCGGGGCTCAGGCCGCGTAGCGCTGGCCGTCGGCCTGGACCTCCAGGGCCTCGGGGCTGCCGGCATGGACGTAGCGCCGGCCGCAATAGCCGCAGACCACATGGCCGCCCTTCTCGAGCGTCATGTACTCCATCGGATGGCCGAGCGGGCCGTTGCCGCCATCGCACTTGACGTGCATATGCGGGGTGACCACGACCTCGCGGTCGTTCACGAGAAAGAACGCCTCGTCGCTCATGACTGTCACCCCCTATCCGTCCGGCCCGTGCGCCGGCTCACGTCGGTCCTGATGGCGTCCGCCCTGACCACGCCCGGGCCCCCACCCAGGCAGGACTTGCCAGCGCTGGCGATCGAACTCAAGGGCCTGGAGAAGGTCTATGCCGCCCAGCACGGCCAGGAGGCCAAGCGGGCGCTCGACGGAATCGATCTCGAGGTGCCGCGCGGCTCGTTCTTCGGCCTGCTCGGCCCCAACGGCGCCGGCAAGTCGACGCTGATCAACATCCTGGCCGGGCTCGTGGTGAAGAGCGGCGGCACCGCCCGCATCCTCGGCATCGACATCGACGCCCATCCCAGGCGCGCCCGCCTCGCGATCGGGGTCGTGCCGCAGGAGCTCAATCTCGACGCCTTCTTCTCGCCGCGCGAGACGCTGGAGTTCCAGGCCGGGCTCTTCGGCGTGCCCAGGCGCGAGCGGCGCACCGCCGAGCTGCTCCACGCCGTGGGCCTCGCCGACAAGGCCGACGCCTATGCGCGCTCGCTCTCGGGCGGCATGCGGCGGCGCATGCTGGTCGCCAAGGCGCTCGTCCACAGCCCGCCCGTGGTCATCCTGGACGAGCCCACGGCCGGCGTCGACGTCGAGCTCAGGCGCTCCCTTTGGGAGTACATGCGCGAGCTCAACCAGGCCGGCGTCACGATCGTGCTGACCACCCACTATCTCGAGGAGGCGCAGGAGCTCTGCGACCGGATCGCCATCATCGACCGCGGCAGCGTCGTCGCCTGCGACGACAAGACGGCCCTGATGCGCCGGCTCGACGAGAAGGAGATCCGCATCACGCCCGTGACGCCTGTGGAGGCACTCCCGCAGGCGCTCCTCGAGGCGGGATGCACGCTCGGCCAGGACGGTCGCATCGTCTGCCGCTACAAGCCCACCAGGATGCGTGCGGGCGAGGTGCTGGACATGCTGCGGTCCGCCGGCATCGCCATCGCCGACCTCGAGACCCGGGAGGCCGATCTCGAGGACGTCTTCGTCCGCCTCACCCACCACTGACCCGCGGCCCTTTCCGACGCTCGCGGGATGCGCTATAGCCCGCTGCGTTGCGCGCGTAGCTCAGCTGGATAGAGCGCAAGCCTCCGGAGCTTGAGGTCGTGGGTTCGAGTCCCGCCGCGCGCACCAACCGCCCCCGATCTCGCCGGGCGCGACCTTCCCGTCACATCCCAGGGCTCGATGAGGCCGTCCCGCCAGGGATCGCGGCTTGCCCGACATCTGCCGCGGGACTGTCTTTCGACAATCGCCCGCTATGTGCTTTCTTGCAGGACAACGAGAATGCAGGGAGGCTCGGGCCATGTCGAACCGTGCGGAGATGCTCAAGGCCGAGCTTGTCGATCGGGTGGCACAGATCGTCCGTCAGCGCCTCTCGGGCGAGGAGGCGGAACGGATCGAGCGCTTCGTACGCCGCTACTATCATGACGTGGCGCCCGCCGACCTCACGGAGCGCGAGCCGCTCGACCTCTATGGTGCTGCCCTTGCCCACCTCCGCTTCGGCCAGCAGCGTGCCGCGGGCAGCCCCAAGATCCGTCTCTACAATCCGAGCGTCGAGCAGCATGGCTGGCAGTCCACGCACACGATCCTCGAGATCGTCAACGACGACATGCCCTTCCTCATCGACAGCGTCAGCCTGGAGCTGAGCCGGCACGGGCTCGGCATCCATCTCATCGTGCATCCGATCTTCGGCGTGAGGCGCGACGATGAGGGAAAGCTCGAGGAGATCGGCGACGGCACCGGGCCGACGGCCGGCCCGAGCGAGAGCTTCATGCATGTCGAGGTCGACCGGCAGAGCGACGCCGCCGCCATGGATGAGGTCGAGAAGGACCTCGATCGCGTGCTCGACGACGTCCGTCAGGGCGTCAATGACTGGCGGGCGATGCAGGCCAAGATCGAGCAGGGGCTGGCGGGCCTGGCATCGGCCTCGGGCATCGTCGCCAGCGAGGAGCTGCTCGAGGTCGAGGCGTTCCTGCGCTGGCTCGCCGACAACCATTTCACCTTTCTCGGCTACTCCGAGTACCGGCTCGAGGAGGATGGGGGCGGCGTTCACCTCCGCCGGGTCAAGGGCAGCGGCCTCGGCATCCTCAAGGACTACGATCCGGGCGAGCGATCGAGGAGCTTCGACGCCCTGCCGGCCGCGATCCGCGAGCGCTCGCGCGATCCCCTGACACCGCTGCTGGTCACCAAGGGCACGGCGCGCAGCACCGTGCATCGCGGAACCTATCTCGACGTGATCGGCGTCAAGAGCTACGCGCCGGACGGCAGCGTCGCGGGCGAGCATCGCTTCCTCGGCCTCTTCACCTCGGCCGCCTACAACCGCAGCCCGCGCGAGATCCCGCTGCTCCGCCGCAAGGTCCAGGCGATCGTCACGCGGGCCGGCTACTCGCCCGCCAGCCACGACGGCAAGGCGCTCGTCAACATCCTCGAGACCTATCCGCGCGACGAGCTCTTCCAGACCGACACCGAGCTGCTCTACCGCATCTGCAGCGAGATCCTCCATCTGCAGGAGCGCCAGCGGATCCGGCTCTTCGTCCGGCCCGATCCCTTCGGCCGCTTCCTCACCTGCCTCGTCTACGTCCCGCGCGACCGCCACAACACCGCCCTGCGCGAGCGGCTGCAGGCGATCCTCGTGGCGGCGGTCGGCGCGCGCGAGTGCGAGTATCAGGTCCAGCTCTCCGAATCGGTGCTGGCCCGGGTTCTCTTCACGATCCGCACGCCCGAGGGCATCCCGGCCGATCTCGACCCCGAGGATCTCGAGCGCAAGCTCGCCGAGGCCTCGCATTCCTGGACCGACCGGCTGCGCGACGCGCTCCAGGACGCCATGGGCGAGGAGGACGGCAACCGGCTCTTCCGGCTCTACGGCCGCAACCTGCCGGCCTCCTACCAGGAAAGCGTGCCGGCGCGCGCGGCCGTGCCCGACATCCGCCACATCGACGGCATCAAGGGCGACGACGGGCTGGCGATGAGCCTCTACCGGCGGCTGGAGGATCCGGCCTCGCTCGTCCACTTCAAGCTCATCCGGGCCGCCAACCCGGCCCGCCTCGCCGACGTGCTGCCGATCCTCGAGGGCATGGGCCTGCGCGTCCTGGCCGAGGAGACGCACCACATCACCGCCCGGGACGGCCGCGAGTTCTGGATCCACGATTTCGGCATGGAGCTTCTGGTCGGCGGCGAGGTCGACGTCGACGCGATCCGCCTCAAGTTCCAGCAGGCCTTTCACGGCATCTGGACGCAGCGGGTCGAGAACGACCGCTTCAACCGGCTCGTGCTCGCGGCCGGCCTCGACGTGCGCCAGGTCGTCGTGCTGCGCGCCTACTGCAAGTACGTCCTCCAGCTGGGCGTGCCCTTCAGCCAGAGCTACATCGAGGAGACGCTCGTCTCCAACGCGCCGCTCGCAGCCCTGCTGGTGCGCCTCTTCGAGGCGCGCTTCGACCCGGACGGCATCGAGCGCGAGACCGAGGTGGCGCTCGTCGAGCGGGCCATCCAGGACGGGCTCGAGGGTGTGGCGATCCTCGATGAGGATCGCATCGTCCGCACCTATCTCGACCTCATCCGGGCGACGCTGCGCACCAACCACTATCAGCGCCAGGAGGATGGCGCAGCCCAAGACCTACCTCTCCTTGAAGCTCGATCCGGGCCGCGTGCCGGGCATGCCGCTGCCCAAGCCCGCCTACGAGATCTGGGTCTACGCCCCACAGGTCGAGGCCGTGCATCTGAGGGGCGGCAAGGTCGCCCGCGGCGGCATCCGCTGGTCCGACCGGCGCGAGGATTTCCGCACCGAGGTCCTGGGCCTGATGAAGGCGCAGATGGTCAAGAACAGCGTCATCGTGCCGGTCGGCGCCAAGGGCGGCTTCTTCGTCAAGCGCCCGCCGGTGGGCGGCGACCGCGCGGCCCAGCAGGAAGAGGCGATCCGCTGCTACCGGACCTTCCTCTCCGGTCTTCTCGACCTCACCGACAACCGCAAGGATGGCGGGATCGAGCCGCCCCAGGCCGTGGTCCGCTACGACGACGACGATCCCTACCTCGTGGTCGCCGCCGACAAGGGCACCGCCACCTTCTCCGACATCGCGAACGGGATCAGCCGCGACTACGGCTTCTGGCTGGACGATGCCTTCGCCTCGGGCGGCTCCGCCGGCTACGACCACAAGGTCATGGGCATCACCGCCAAAGGGGCCTGGGAATCGGTCAAGCGCCACTTCCACGAGCTCGGCCGCGACATCCAAAGCGAGCCCTTCACGGTGGTCGGCGTCGGCGACATGTCGGGCGACGTCTTCGGCAACGGCATGCTCCTCTCCGAGCACATCCGCCTGGTCGCGGCCTTCGACCACCGGCACGTCTTTCTCGATCCGGATCCCGACCCGGCCGTCTCGATCGCCGAGCGCCGGCGCCTCTTCGCGCTGCCGAGGTCGAGCTGGGCCGACTACGATCGGGCCAAGATCAGCGCGGGCGGCGGCGTCTTCCCCCGCTCGGCCAAGAGCATCCAGATCAGCGCCGAGGCGCGTCGCGCGCTCGCCATCGGGGCCACCCATCTGGCGCCTGCCGAGCTCATCCGGGCGATCCTGAAGGCGCCCGTCGATCTCTTGTGGAACGGCGGCATCGGCACCTACGTCAAGGCGGCGGCCGAGAGCCACGCCGACGCCCATGACCGCGCCAACGACGCCGTCCGCGTCGACGGCGAGGAGCTGCGCTGCAAGGTCGTGGGCGAGGGCGGCAATCTCGGCCTCACCCAATATGGGCGGGTCGCCTTCGCCCGCATCGGCGGTCGCATCAACACCGATTTCATCGACAACTCGGCCGGCGTCGACTGCTCCGACCACGAGGTCAACATCAAGATCCTCCTGGGCGAGGTGATGGCGTCGGGCGACCTCACCCTGAAGCAGCGCGACGAGCTTCTGGCCGGCATGACGGACGAGGTGGCGGCCCTCGTGCTGCGCGACAACGTCCTTCAGAACGTGGCGCTGAGCCTCGCCCAGTCCTTCGGCATCGAGCTGCTCGACGCCGAGATCGGGCTGATGCGCAAGCTCGAGCGCCAGGGCCGGCTCGATCGCGCGATCGAGATGCTGCCCGGCGACGACGAGCTCGCGGACCGCCGCAAGACGGGGCAGGGGCTCACCCGGCCCGAGCGGGCCGTTCTCCTCGCCTACGCCAAGATGGCGATCAATGACGGCCTGCTCGAGACGGACCTGCCGGACCGCACCTACCTCACGGCCGACCTCGCAAAATACTTCCCGCGTCCGCTGCGCCGTCGCTTCGCGGAGGAGATCGAGGCGCACCGGCTGCGCCGCGAGATCGTCGCCACCTGGCTCGCCAACAGCCTCGTCAACCGCGGCCTGCACGTCATCGCGAGCGAGCTCGAGGACGAGGCCGGCGCCACCTTGGCCGAGATAGCGGTGGGCTACGTGGCGGCGCGCGACGCCTACCAGATCCTGCCCGTCTGGGGCCAGGTCGAGGCGTTGCCTGCCGCCGTGCCGGTCGAGCTGCAGCTGGGGCTGCTGCGCGAGCTGCGTCGTGTGCTGGTGCGCGGGACCCGGTGGTTCCTCGCCAATGGCGGCAAGTCGCTGACGCTGCGCGATGTGGTGGGCCGCTTCGGGCCGGGGATCGCCCGGATCATCGGGGAGCTCGAGACGGTGCTGGGGCCGGAGGCGGCTGCGGCTCTGTCCGAGACCGCGGCGGGCTACGTGGCGCAGGGCGTCGAGGGAACGCTGGCCCGGGCGCTCGCGGCCTCGCCCTATCTCCTGCCGAGCGGCGACGTGGTCCTCGTGGCACGGCACGTGGCCGGGGATCCGGATCCAGAGGCCGACGGCGATCTGACCACCGCCCGCGTCTACTTCGCGTTGGAAAGGGCGCTCGGGATCGGCTGGCTGCGCGAGCGCCTGGCGCTGGTGGCGCCGAGCTCGAGCTGGGATCGCCTGGCCCTGGCCGGCCTGGAGGACGAGCTCTCGGCCGTCCTGCGCCGCCTCACCGTGGCGGCCCTCGACGCCGGCGTCCCCGGCAGCTCGGTCGAGGCGGCTGAAAAAGGCGTGGAAGGCTATCTCGCGAGTGGCGTCCATGGATTTGATCGCTACAAGCGGCTGCAGGACGAGCTGGCGACGGTCGAGAGATTGGACCTCGCGGCGCTGAGCGTGGCCGCGCGGGCCCTCGGCGGCCTTGTTCCGGGCGGCTGAACGCCGCGATTGTCGACGGATTGTTGCAAGCGGGATCTTGCCCCGGCCGCGTCGGCGTTCTATGTCGCACGGCTCATGAGCCGACGGCCGGCTCGATGCCCGGAATCAAGACCGGCATATCCGGTGGTCGTCGACAAGGCGTGGCCGGTTTCGGCGAGGCGAGCCGGCGTCAACGTGCTGCGCATTCGGCGCCATTCGGAGTCTCGGGCATGCAACAAACCACCTCCCTCAAATACAAGGAAGGTGAGCTGTTTTTTCGGCAGTGGCTCCGCTCGCCCAAGTCGATGGGGTCGGTCATCCCCTCGTCGCGAGCGCTTGCGACGGTCCTTGCCGAATCGGTCGTCTGGAAGCCCGGCCAGTATGTGGTCGAGCTCGGCGGCGGCACCGGCGCCATCACGCAGGGCCTCATCGCCCGCGGGATCCCGCGCGACAAGCTGGTCGTCATCGAGCTCGACGAATCGCTCTATGACTGGCTCTCGACGCATCTGCCGGGATCGCTCGTGGTGCGCGGCGACGCCACCAAGCTCGATCGCATCCTCCTCGATCGCGGCATCACGGACGTCAGCACCGTGATCTCCGGCCTGCCCATGGTCGGCATGCCCTTCGAGTTCCAGAAGGCGATCGTGGAGCAGGGTCTGGCCGCGCTCGGCCCCGACGGCACCATGCTGCAATACAGCTACTCGCCGATCTCGCCGGTCCCGGCGCGCAAGCTGGGCATCAAGGCCGAGATCCTGCGCTACGTTCTCTGGAACTTCCCGCCGGCCATGATCTGGCGCTATCGGCGCGGCTGAGCTGGCGGCCCTGCTCTCTCGTCTCACGCGAATTTTCTTTCGCGGGCGCGGATGACGCCGACGATATCGATCGTCTATAGTTGTCAGTCGGGGTCACGGGCGCAGCGAATCCGCCCGTGACGCGTTGAGTAGGGCGTTGCCGTGGGTCGGTGCTCTGCACCGCAGCGGGAGCGCTCTGGCTCGTGTCGATGGCGCGTCCTGGCGGGCGGTCCGGCATAGACTGCCTGTCGTCATCGTGAGGCAGATGGCCGTGGACGGTGGCAACGCCGGAAATGGAGTGGAGGCCCCCGCGGACGCGCCGGACGAGGGTTCCTTGTCGCGTGACCTGACGGGTGCTGTCGAGCGCATCGGATGGCTCGGCCTCGCCTGCATCGGCACGGGCATGATGATCATCGCCTCGGTCGCGACGGCCATTCTCTTCGGCCCGCTCCTCGGCCTCAACCTCGAGGACGTGCTGGTGACGATGGCGATCCTGCTCGTCGTCGCCCTTGTCGTGGTGATGCCCGGCCTCGCCGTGACCTTGAGGCTCGTTCAGCATCTCGTGCGCGGTCAGCATCGCCTCGAGGCCGAGATCCATCGCCGGGCCCAGGCCGAGCTGAAGCTGCGGGAGCTCGCGGCGCGCGACGATCTCACGGGCCTTGCTAATCGTCGCTGCTTCGTCGAGAGCGCGCACCGGCTGGTCGCGGTGAGCCATCGCCACGACCGCTGGCTGGCGCTGATGGTTCTCGATCTCGACGGGTTCAAGGCGGTCAACGACCGCTCCGGCCATCTCGCCGGCGACAGCCGGCTGCAGCGGCTGGGGCGTCTGCTGGGCGACGAGATCCGTCAGTCGGACATCGCAGCCCGATTGGGCGGCGACGAGTTCGCCGTCCTCCTGCCCGACGCCGATGCCGCGCAGGCCGTCCTCGTGGCCGAGCGCATCCGTCGCGCCATCGAGATCGATCCGGAGCTGGATGGCCTCACCGCCAGCATCGGCGTGGCCGCCAGCCGCGGCCAGGGGGTCGACCTGGATGAGCTGCTGGCGAGCGGCGATCGGGCGCTCTACGCGGCGAAGCGGCAGGGCCGGAACAGGGTGGTGGCGACGGCGACGATACCCGAGGGGCCGAGGAAGCCGCTGCACCGGGCAGCGGCCCACTGAGCCGGTCCGGGGTCGTGCCGCCGCGCCTCAGGCGCCGGGCGCCGGCAGGTACTGATAGAGCCAGGTCTCCGTCAGCGGCCGCCCGTCCATCTTGAGGAAGAGCCGCAGCTCCACCGGATCGGGCCCGTCGGCGGCAAGGTCGAACATCGCGCGCCAGCGCTCCGTCGTCGGCACCCGCTCGACCATGATGAGCCCGCCGATCTTGCCGCGCGAGCTCGTGATCACGGCCTCGGGCTTCTGGTCCTTGTCGAGCTTGGGCAGATCGCCGCCGGCGAACTCGACGACGAACTTCTCGACCCCCTTGGGCCTGGGCTTGCCCGCCTCGCCGCCGCGGCCGACGCGCGTCGCGACGCAGCGTGCGAGATCGGCCGGGAAGAACGGCTCCTTGTCGACCCAGTGCTGGCGATACTTGAAGCCGAAGTCGGCGCCCGCCTTGGCCGGCTCGGAGGGCACCCAAAAGGCGTTGATGTTGTCGTAGATCTCGTCGTCGGTCGGGATCTCGACCAGCTGCACCGAGCCCTTGCCCCAGGCACCCACCGGCTCGATCCACACCGAGGGGCGCTTCTCGTAGCCCACGCCATCGAGATAGTGCTCGAAGTTGCGGTCGCGCTGCGAGAGGCCGAAGCCCTTCGGATTGTCGTCGAGGAAGCTCGAGGTGATGATGCGCGGCGGATCGTTGAGCGGGCGCCAGATGCGCTCGCCCGAGCCGGTCCACAGCGCCAGGCCGTCGGCGTCGTGCACCTCGGGCCGCCAGTCCTCGCGGTAGCGCTTGTCGTACTCGGCGAACCAGAACATCGAGGTCAGGGGTGCTATGCCCAGATGCTCGACGTCGTCGCGCAGGAAGAGGTGGTTCTCGACGTCGATCGTCACACCCTTGCCGCGATGCAGCGCGAAGCGGTAGGCCCCGCTGATGCTGGGCCCGTCGAGCAGGGAGTGGACGATCACCGGGTCCTTCTCGGTCGCCGCCGGCTCGAACCAGTGGGCCACGAAGTCCGGGAACTCCTCGGGCTTGGGATCGCCGGTGCCGATGGCGACGCCGCGCGACGACATGCCCACCTGGCCCAGCTCGCCTACCGCGCGCCAATAGGATGCGCCCACAAAGGTGGCCCAGGGCTCGCGCTTGGTCCAGTCGCCCTCGAGGCGCGATTCGCGCACCCAAAAGCCGGCGAAGGCCGAGGGCTCGGGCGCCAGCTTGCGGGCCACGTGATCGGCCGGCATCGAGAAATAGTCGGGCGAGTAGAGGATCTCGCTCGCCTGACCGTCGTCCACCTTGTACATGCGCACGGTCTTGGGGAAGTACATCCCGACGAGCATGAACGTGATCGGGTAGACGCTGGGCCCGTCGGCATAGAGCGCGTATTCGGGCTTGAAGCGGATCTTGCCGTAGGCGTCGTAGTCGATCTGGGCGACGACGGCGGGATCAGGGCGCGGCGGCGCCTCGTAGGGCTGGCTCGCCAGCGCGCGCGCATGCTCGATCAGCGCCTCGAAGCTGAAGGGCTGCGCCGGCCCGAGCTTCAGCTTGTCGGCGGTCTGGGCATTGGCCGGCACATTGAGCAGATGGGCCGCCAGCGGTGCGAGCGCGGCATGCCCGAGCAGCTGCCGCCGGCTCAGGGACGGTCTCATGGAAACCGATTCTCCTGGACAGAGGAACGCAGAGGGCCATCTAGCGGTCCGGGAAGGGCTTGTCGACTGGGTCGTCCGGCGCATGCCGTCGAAGCCTGCGTCCCATGGGATGCAGGCCGCTCCGGCGAGGGGCCGGAGCCGCTCAATGCGCGCCCACGATGTGCGCCACGACCTCCTGCATGGTCGTGGCGGCGGTGCGCTCGTCGGCGATCACCTGGCCCTGGCGCAGCGCCACGATGCGGTCCGAGACGGCGAAGACGTCGGTCAGGCGGTGGCTGATCAGGATCACGGCGATGCCGCGCCGCTTGAGCTCCCGGATCAGCTCGAGGACATGCTCGACCTCGCGCACCGCCAAGGCCGCCGTGGGCTCGTCCATGATCACGAGCCTGGGATCGAAGGTCAGGGCACGGGCGATCGCCACCGTCTGCTGCTGCCCGCCCGAGAGGCGGCCGACATCGACATGGATGCTGGGGATGCGGGCGCCCAGCCGCTCGATCATGCGCAGCGCCTCGCGCTCGACGGCCGCCCGGTCGATCACGGGCAGGATGCCCAGGACGCGCCGCACCGGCTCGCGGCCGAGGAAGATGTTGGCCGCCACGTCCTGCTGACGGGCGAGCGCCAGGTCCTGGTAGATCATCTCGATGCCGCGCCGGCGGATCGCTGCCGGATCGAGGCCCGCCAGGTCCTCGCCCGCGAAGGTGATGCGCCCCGCGTCGGGGCGATGAAGGCCCGTGATGGTCTTCATGAGCGTCGACTTGCCGGCGCCGTTGTCGCCGACGAGCGCCAGGACCTCGCCGGCCTCGACGCCGAAGCTGACACCCTGCAGCGCCTCGATCGTGGCGAAGCGCTTGCGCACGTCCTCGAGCAGGAGGAGGCTCACGCGCCCCGCCTCCGCGCCGAGGTCTGGTCCAGCCAGACGGCGAGGATGAGCACGGCACCGATCGCCATCTGCTGGTAGTAGGACTGCACGGCCATCAGGTTGAGGCCGTTCTGCAGCACGCCCATGATCAAGGCGCCGATCAGGGTGCCGAGGATCGAGCCGCGGCCGCCGAAGAGGTTGGTGCCGCCGATGATGGCGGCCGTGATGGCGGTGAGCTCGTAGCCCAGGCCGGCCGTCGGGTCGCCGGCGTTGACGCGCGTCATGAAGAGCAGGCCGGCCACGCCGGCCATCAGGCCCGAGATGGCGTAGAGGGCCAGCTTGTGGCGCTCGACCGGGATGCCGGTGGCGCGCGCCGCGGCCTCGTTGTCGCCGATGACGAGCGTGTAGCGGCCGAAGCGGGTGTAGGCCAGGACCCAGTGCATCACGAGGGCGACGCAAAGGAAGATCACGGCCGGCATCGGGATGCCCCAGGGCCGGCCCTGGCCGAGGAAGAGAAGGCCGGGATCGAGGCCGTAGATGGCCTGGCCGCGGGCGATGACCAGCGCGAGGCCGCGCGCGATCCCCAGCATGCCCAGCGTGACGATGAAGGCCGGCACCCTGGCGCGCGTGACCAGAAGGCCGTTGACCGTGCCGGCGAGGAGGCCGGCGCCGAGGCAGCCCATGAGGCCGACGATGCCCGGCAGGCCCAGCCGGACGATGAGGGTGGCGCCGACGACGCCGCTCAGGCCCAGCACCGAGCCCAGCGACAGATCGAGCCCGGCGGCGCTGATCACGAAGGTGGCGCCGATCGCCAGGACGCCGATCGTCGCCGTGGCGAGGAGGATGTTGAGGAGGTTCGAGATCGACAGGAAGTAGGGCGAGAGCAGCGCCATGACGACGCAGAGCAGGACCAGGACGGCCAGCGATTCGGGCCGGAAGGAGAGCCGCCTCGACAGAGGCGCCCTCTGCGCCGCCGCCTCCCTTGCCGCCATGCCGGGGCCGCTCCCCGATCAGCCGCTCGAGCCCAGGCCTTCTTGCTACTTGACGTACTTGAGCAGCGGGTCGGTGTCCGCCTGGAGGACCTGGTCCGTCAGCACGAGCGTCGGCACCGCGATGAACTGCGGCACCTTCTTGCCGTCGAGAACGTCGGTCGCCTTCTCCACCGCCTCCTTGCCGACGAGGTAGGGGAGCTGGGCCACGCTGGCATTGAGGCGGTCCTCCCCGATGCTTTTCACCGCGTCCTTGTTGCCGTCCACGCCCACCACGATGATGCTGTCGTCCAGGCCGGCGGCGTAGACGGTCTCGACGGCACCCAGCGCCATCACGTCGTTGGCGGCGAAGATCGCCCTGAGGTCGGGATACTGGGTCAGCGTGTCGTTGGTGATGTTGGCGGCCTTGCCGCGGTCCCAGTCGCCCGGCAGCGAGGCCACCACCTGGAGCCCGGGCGCCGCCTTGGCGAGCTCCTCCTTGAAGCCCTGCGCCCGCTTCTGGCCGGTGATGTTGCCCGCGAGGCCCTCGATCACCAGGACCGGCCCCCTGGCGTCCGGGCCCAGGGTCGAGGCCACATAGTCGGCACCCTTGCGGCCGGCCTCGACATTGTCCGAGCCGATCGAGAAGGCGATCTTCACCCCCGCCTTCTGGGCGATCGCGTAGTCGATGTTGGCGTCGAGGTCGACGACCGGGATGCCCTCGTCGTTGGCGCGCTTGAGGCAGGGCAGGAGGTTGGTCGAGTTGATGGCGGCCACCAGCATCACGGCCGGCTTGCGCTCGAGCATGGTGTTGCAGACGTTGAGCTGCGGCTCGGCCGCCTGGTCGCTCTCGACGGCCTGGAGGTAGTAGTCGACGCCCTGGGCCTTGGCGGCATCCTCGATGCCCTGCTCCATGGCCCCCCAGAACGGGTTGGAGAGCGTCTTGAGGAGCACGCCGTAGGTCTTCTTGTCCTGGGCGTGCGCCGTGCCGGCGAGCGCCAGGGCGGCCACCGTCGCGACCGTTATGGTGAGGGCCTTGCGCATAGCCTCGGTCTCCCTGTCCCGATCTCGGGCCGCGCGTCCCGTGCGGCGAGCCAGGATCAGGCTAGTGCGGCCCGGCGGAAAGACAATATCGCCTGCAGCGCGCGCAAGGCTCGCCGCCCGCCTTCCGGCGGGCGGGCTGCAGCCCTGCCCTCAATGCAGGCGGTAGAGGCCGCTCGCGTGGCCCAGCCGGCCGGGGGCGATCAGCTGGCATCGGCCGACGGTGACCGAATGCAGCTTGCCGTCGATGCTCTGCGTCCAGAAGTCGAGAAACCGGCGCAGCTCGGGATAGTCTGGCGCCAGGTCGAGATGCTGCCACACGAAGCTTTGCAGCAGGCCCGGATGATCGGGCAGGTGGTAGAGGATCTCGGCCGTCGCCAGTCGATACCCTTCGAGCTGGCGCCCCAGCGATCCCTGGCTCTGCGTCGTCATGCATCACCTCCGCTCGGCTCCCCCACGGGCGACTTTTCCGTGGTGTCACGCCATCGTCAAGCAACAACGCTTAAGAAATCGTTTGGTTTCAGCTTGTTAGCAGCCGACTCGGGCGAGTGCTGGCATTTCTGCGGGTCCCTCTTGCGAAGATCCGAGGACATGCCTACCTACGGGCCGCGTTGGCACTCCTCGAGCGAGAGTGCTAGTGGGGGTGGCCGCAAGCGCCGTGAGGAGGAGGTTTCATGCAGTTCAGGCCGTTGCACGACCGTGTCGTGGTCCGTCGCCTCGAGGAGGAGGAGCGGACGAAGGGCGGGATCATCATTCCCGATACCGCCAAGGAGAAGCCGATGCAGGGCGAGGTCATCGCCGTCGGCCCCGGCGCCCGCAACGAGCAGGGCGAGATCGTGGCGCTGGACGTCAAGGCCGGTGACCGCGTGCTGTTCGGCAAGTGGTCGGGCACCGAGGTCAAGATCGACGGCGAGGAGCTGTTGATCATGAAAGAGAGCGACATCATGGGGATCGTCGAGAGCACGGGCGCTGCCAAGAAGGCAGCCTGAGCCCGATCTTCCCTGTCATCAACGAAAGGACCAGCCATGGCCGCTAAGGACGTCAAGTTCGCGACCGACGCACGCACGAAGATGCTCAAGGGCGTCACCATTCTCGCCGACGCCGTCAAGGTGACGCTGGGCCCGAAGGGCCGCAACGTCATTCTGGACAAGAGCTTCGGCGCGCCGCGGATCACCAAGGACGGTGTGACGGTGGCGAAGGAGGTGGAGCTCTCCGACAAGTTCGAGAACATGGGCGCGCAGATGGTGCGCGAGGTGGCCTCGAAGACGAACGACACGGCCGGTGACGGCACGACGACGGCGACCATCCTTGCCGCCGCCATCGTGCGCGAGGGTGCAAAGTCGGTGGCCGCCGGCATGAACCCGATGGACCTCAAGCGCGGTGTGGACATGGCGGTCGACGCCATCGTGGCCGACCTCGCGAAGCGCACGAAGAAGGTGACGACGTCGGAGGAGATCGCCCAGGTCGGCACGATCTCGGCCAACGGCGATGCCGAGGTCGGCAAGATGCTGGCCGAGGCGATGCAGAAGGTCGGCAACGAGGGTGTGATCACGGTCGAGGAGGCGAAAAGCCTCGAGACCGAGCTCGACATCGTCGAGGGCATGCAGTTCGACCGCGGCTACATCTCGCCCTATTTCGTCACGAACAGCGAGAAGATGCGGGCCGAGCTCGAGGATCCCTACATCCTCATCCACGAGAAGAAGCTCTCGAACCTGCAGGCGCTGCTGCCGGTGCTCGAGGCCGTGGTGCAGAGCAGCAAGCCGCTTCTCATCATCGCCGAGGACGTCGAGGGCGAGGCTCTGGCGACGCTGGTCGTCAACAAGCTGCGTGGCGGGCTCAAGGTTGCGGCCGTGAAGGCGCCTGGCTTCGGTGATCGCCGCAAGGCGATGCTCGAGGACATCGCGATCCTGACGGCGGGCCAGGTGATCTCCGAGGATGTCGGGATCAAGCTCGAGAGCGTCACGCTCGACATGCTGGGCCGTGCGAAGCGCGTCGTGATCGAGAAGGAGAACACGACGGTCATCGACGGTGCCGGTGCGAAGGACGAGATCACCGGCCGCTGCAACCAGATCCGGGCGCAGATCGAGGAGACGACCTCGGACTACGACCGCGAGAAGCTGCAGGAGCGTCTGGCGAAGCTCGCGGGCGGCGTTGCCGTGATCCGCGTCGGCGGTGCCACCGAGATCGAGGTGAAGGAGCGCAAGGATCGCGTCGACGATGCGATGAACGCGACCCGCGCCGCGGTCGAGGAGGGTGTGGTCGCCGGTGGCGGCTCCGCGCTGCTCTATGGCCTCAAGGCGCTCGAGGGCGTGAAGCCCGGCAACGACGACCAGCGGGTCGGCGTGGAGATCGTCAGGAAGGCGATCACCGCCCCGGCGCGTCAGATCGCCGAGAACGCCGGCATCGACGGCTCGATCGTGATCGGCAAGCTGCTCGAGAGCAAGGACACGAGCTGGGGCTACGACGCCCAGGCTGGCGAGTATGGCGACCTCGTGAAGAAGGGCATCATCGACCCGACCAAGGTCGTGCGCGCCGCTCTTCAGAACGCCGCCTCGGTGGCCGGCCTCCTCATCACCACGGAGGCCATGATCGCCGAGAAGCCCGAGAAGAAGCAGCCGATGCCTGCCGGCGGCCCCGACATGGGCGGCATGGATTTCTGATCGATCCACCCATCGATCGACGGAACGGGGAGGGCCGCGGGCAACCGCGGCCCTTTCCTTTTCCACGACCGCTGACCCGCGGTTCGTGCTATCGTGCTTGATAGCACCGATGTGTGGAGACGGTCATGGGTCAGGTTCTGGTCCGCAATCTCGAGGACGAGGTGATCGAGACGCTCAAGCTCCAGGCGAGCGCGAGCGGCATCTCGCTCGAGGAGCAGCTTCGCACCATCCTGCGAGAGGCTGCCAGGGCGACGGAGCAGGAGGATATCGAGAAGGTGATGGCGCGCTGTCGCGCCATGACGCCACCCGGGCCCCGCGTGCTCGCCGAGGACCTGATCCGTGAGGACCGGGACACGCGGTGACGCTCGTCGTCGATGCCAGCGTCGCGTTCAAGTGGTTCGTCACGGAGCCGGACAGCGCCGAGGCGCTGGCGGTCCGTCGGAGCGATCCCGACCTCGTAGCGCCCCATGAGGTCGTCTCCGAGGTCTGCAACAGCGCCTGGAAGTCGCTTCGCCGCGGACAGCTCACCGCCGCGCAGTGCGCAGCCATCGCAGCCGATATCGGTCGCTCGTTCGCCCGGCTCGCTGCGCACGATGCCCTTGCGCCGCGCGCCCTGGCTATCGCCCTCGACCTCGACCATCCGGCCTATGATTGCTTCTACCTCGCCCTCGCCGAGCGGGAGCGCACGGTTGTCGTGACCGCCGACCGGCGTCTCGTGGCCAAGGTCGCGCAGACGCCCTATGCCGGCCTCGTCCGTCTTCTCGCGGCTGACGTCCCACCGTGAGATAGACATGGCGCCCGGCCCGCCCGAGGCGCTATCGACGGCCGGTCCTGGACGAGTGGAGGCCCACCGATGAGCAGCGCCATGCCGACCGAGATGACCTATGTGCGAATCGACGGGGCCGGCGGGCCCGAGGTGCTCAAGCCCGCGCGCATGGCCGTGCCGAAGCCGGGCCCGGGCGAGATCCTGATCAAGGTGGCGGCAGCCGGCATCAACCGCCCGGACGTGATGCAGCGCAAGGGCCTCTATCCCCCGCCGCCCGGCGCCAGCGACGTGCCCGGTCTCGAGGTGGCGGGCGAGGTTGCGGCGTTGGGGGACGGTGCCGAGCGCTATCGGGTAGGCGACCCTGTCTGTGCCCTGGTCGCCAGCGGCGGCTATGCCGAGTGGTGCACCGCCCCCGAGCCGCAGGTCCTGCCGGCGCCCAAGGGCCTCTCGATGGTCGAGGCCGGCGCTCTGCCCGAGACCTTCTTCACCGTCTGGACCAACGTCTTCGACCGCGGCCGTCTCGTCGCGGGCGAGACCCTTCTCGTCCATGGCGGCTCCTCGGGCATCGGCACCACGGCGATCCAGCTGGCCCACGCCCGCGGCGCCCGGGTCATCGCCACGGTGGGCTCGCCCGAGAAGCAGCGGGCCTGCGAGGCGCTGGGCGCCGTGCGCGCCATCGACTACCGCACCGAGGACTTCGTCGCCGTGGTCAAGGAGGTCACGGGCGGCAAGGGGGCCGATCTCATCCTCGACATGGTGGGCGGCGACTATGTGGCCCGCAACCTCGAGGCCGCCGCCGTCGAGGGCCGCATCGTCCAGATCGCCTGGCTGCACGGCCCCAAGGTCACGGCCGACTTCACGCGGCTGATGATCAAGCGCCTGACCTGGACCGGCTCGACCCTCCGGCCGCGGCCGGTCGAGATGAAGGGCGCCATCGCCCGGGCCCTCGAGCGCGAGGCCTGGCCCCTGATCGAGGCCGGCAAGGTCAAGCCGCTGATCCACGCGACCTTTCCCCTGGCCGAGGCGGCCAAGGCGCATGCGCTGATGGAGGAAAGCTCGCACATCGGCAAGATCGTGCTCACCGTCTGAGCCTGGGCAGGTCCTCCGGCTCAGCCGGGCTGCCGGACGAGCTCGATCGAGCGGTCGCCTTGCTCGAGAGCCATGCTCTCGACGCCGCCGGAGGTGATGACGAAGCGTAGCCGGAGGCTGAGAGCCGTAGCCGTGAACTCGGTCGCCGATCGGGGCTGCAGGGGAAGTGGCCGCTGGCCGGGGACGGTGACGAGCAGGCCGTCCGCTGCCGCGGCGACCGCGACGGAGAGCCCGCCCGGGCTGGCATAGGTTCCAGCATAGATCTCGGTGTCGAGGGGTGGCGGGTCGGCCGGGGGCGCGGGGAGGGGCCAGCCATAGGCGTGGCCGATCGCCGCCAGGACCTCCTCGATCAGGGGCCAGCCCTGCATCGAGTTGATCATCACGACGACCCCGGCGCCGCGCCGCGCGAACAGCCTGAGATGGGCGGTGAAGCCCTCCGTCTGGCCGCCATGGCCGAAGCGGAAGCTCTCACCGTCGCCGGCGCACTGCCAGCCGATGCCGAAATAGGAGGACCCGCTCGCCGTGCCGGGAAGCTGGGGGCGCAGCATCGCGGCGATCGTCTCCCGCCCCAGGCCGAGCTGTGAAGGCTTGCCGTCCAGGGCGCGAAGCAGGTCCAGCCCGAGCAGGCCCAGGTCCCGCGCGGTGGTCCACAAGCCGGCCGCGGCCATCTCGGGATGGACGCGCCAGCCGCCCGGTAGCGGCTGACCGTTCCAGGGATGCCCGAGCGCTGCGGCCGCCGCCATCCCGGGCGGCAGGGGCTGCTCGAAGCTGCTGTCCGTCATGCCGAGCGGGCCCAGCACAAGCTCGCGCATCACCTCCGCAAAGGGCCTGTCCAGCAGGTCGGCCACGACCAGCTGGGCGATCGTGATGCCGCCGCCTGAGTAGCGGTGCTGCAGGCCGGGCAGGAGGTCGACCCTGACCGGCGGGTTGTTGGCAGGCGGCGTGCCGGAGAGGATCTGCGCCGGCGTCGGCCAGGGGCCTTGGGCCGGGTAGCCGGCGAAGCCGTGGACGGTGGTGCCGGCGCTGTGGCTGAGGAGCTGCCTCAGGCTGATGCGCGGCCTCCAGCCGTCCTGCTCGGGCAGCGACCATGACCGAAGATGCTCGCCCACATCGGCGTCGAGATCGAGCAGGCCTCTCTCGACGAGGCACATCACCGCCAGCGCGAAGACGGGCTTGCTGATCGAGCCGGCCTGAAAGGGGGTCGACGCGTCGACCATGCCCGGAACCTCGTTGCCGCGGCGGCCGAAGCCTTGGGCAAGGACGAGCTCGCGATCCTCGATGACGGCGATGCTGGCACCGGGCGTTGCGCATGCGACCAGGCGCCTCGCAAGGGGGCGGCCGGGCGGCGTGCCGAGGCGGCTCAGCGCTCGGTCGATGCGCTCTTGATGGGACATGGTCGTCTGCGCCGTCAGGATGGGCTCGCCCCAGCCATCAGCCGGGGATCCTCGGCGTCTCGACCCGGTGCCGCGGCGTCGCGCCGGCGAGGTAGGCCTCGAGGTTGTCCATGAAAAAGGCGGCCAGCCGTTCCTGCCAGTCGGCCACGGCATCCGCGCAATGCGGGCTGAGGATCACATTCTCGAGGCCCCAGAGCGGGCTTTCCGCCGGCAGCGGCTCGACCTCGAAGACGTCGAGATAGGCGCCGCCCAGACGGCCCGAGGCGAGCGCCGCCGCCAGCGCCGCCTCGTCCACCACCGGACCCCTTGCCGTGTTGACGAGCAGGGCACCCGGCGGCAGCAGCGCCAGCGCCGCCGCGTCGATCAGATGCGTCGTCTCGGGCGTCAGGCGGACATGAAGGCTCAGCACCTCGGCCTCGGGCAGGACGGCCATAAGCTCGCCCATGGGCAGGACACGGTCGAGCTCCGGCATCGGCTCCGGCCGCCGCGCCACGCCCACCGTGCGCATCCCGTGAGCCTTGGCGAGCCGCGCCACCTCCCGGCCGATCGCACCGGGGCCGACAAGAACAAGAGTCCGGCCGGCGAGCGGCCGCCACGCCTGCTTTTGCCAAACCCGCCGGGCCTGCTGGCGCAGATAGGTGGGCAGGCCGAAGGCCAAGGCGATCATGGCGCCCACCGCCACCTCGGCGAGGAACGGGCCCAGCACGCCCCGGCTGTTGGTGACGAGCAGCCGCGCCTCGTCCCAGCCCAGGAGGTGATCGAAGCCCGAGCCGCCCACATGCAGCCATCTGAGGCTCGGGCAGCCGATCAGCGGCCGCTGCGCGGGCCCGTCGAAGCGCTCGGTCTTGCAGCCATAGGCGATCGTCGGGCGAAAGCGCTCGAGCAGCCCTGCCAGCGCCTCCGGCCTGTCGCAGGCCTCGACCGGCAGGCCCGGGAAGCGCCGTCTCAGCGCGTCCATGTAGAGATCGGCACCCTCGTGCGCGATCAGCAGCCGCTCCTCCGCCATCCTTTTTCCTTTCTCCTTTCCCGCTCCGGGCAAGGGATCCGATGGCGCCCCGCTGGCCCGCAGGGTGCCGTTGGGCTCGACGTCCGGCGCCCGCACACCATATGCGAGTCGTGGCAGTCTTCTGCCGCGCTGCAATCGGAGGGTTCATGTTCCGCGCCTACCGCATCGACCAGGGCCGCATCAGCCTGTGGCAGATGGTGGGATGGCGGGGCGTCGTCCTGCTGGCAGTGGCGCTCGCGGTGTTCGTGGCGCTGGCGATCGTCGCTACCGGCCTGTTCCTCGTCCTCTTCCCCATCTTCGTGATCGCAGGCCTCGTCGCCCGCTTCCTCGCCGGCCGCGGCCAGCGGCGTCCGCTCAGGCGGGCACCGGATGTCCTCGAGGGCCGCTATGAGGTCCTGGACGTCGACCCGGCCCAGGAGCCGGGGCAGGGCCCCGGTCCCGGCCGTGGCTGGGGCCGCCGCGAGCCCTGAGCCGGCTCAGGCGGGCACGGTCGCCCGCATCGAGGGCCGCTCGGCGAAGCGCTCGTACCAGGCGGCCAGCCCCGGCCGCGTGTTCCGCCAGGGCTCGTCCGGCATGCGGAAATCGAGATAGCCCAGGGCGCAGCCGATCGTGATCGTGCCGATGTCGAGGCGCCCCTCGAGGCTCCTTCGGCTCGGCCTCCAGATGATCCAGCGCCCTGGTGATCTTGAGCTTCTGGCCGGCCACCCAGTCGTCCCAGCGCAGCGCCTCGGGCCGCACGAAGGTCTCGTAGCGGGTGAGCACGGCGGCATCGAGGATGCCGTCGCCCAGCGCGTGCAGCCTCAGGGTCGAGAAGCGCTCCTGTCCCGCCGGCGGGAACAGCTTGGGTCCATGGCCGATGCTGTCCAGATACTCGGCGATCACCCGCGAATCGAACAGCGCCATGCCCTCGTCGGTCACGAGGCAGGGGATCTTGCCGATCGGGTTGTCGGCCACCACCGCCTCGTTGGGCGTCACCGGCGTGAGCTGGCGGGCGGCGATCTCGATGGCGGACAGAAGGCCCTTCTCGTGCGCGACGACGACGACCTTCCGCCCGAAGGGCGAGGCGGGGTTGGTGTGCAGTCTCATGGCTGGTCTCCCGAGAGGCCCCTTCGGGGCGCGGCGCGCCCTCTCTAGCGCCATCCGTCTGCCTGCGCATCTCCGTCGCAGCTGGCTCGGTTGACCCTCCTGTGCCCGAAGTCTAAGGCCGGCCCACGGACCTCCGGCGGCGCGCGGCCTTGCGCATCTCCCTCGGGGGCCGGGAGGACCGGCTAGGCATGACGATCTATCTTTGGGTCGCGCTCGGCAGCGCGCTGGGCGGCATGGCCCGCTTTTGGATGTCCGGGCTCGTCGCAGAGCGCGTGGGCGAGATCTTTCCCTGGGGCACCATGACGGTGAACGTCTTGGGCTCCTTCATCATCGGCCTGTTCGGCACGCTGACCGCCGCCGACGGCCGCTTTTTCGTCTCGCCCGAGGTGCGCGTCCTCGTGCTGGTGGGCTTTTGCGGCGGCTTCACGACCTTCTCGAGCTTCAGCCTGCAGACCATGGCGCTGGCCCAGGACGGCGAGTGGCTGTGGGCCGGCGCCAACATCGTTCTTTCCGTGCTGGTGTGTCTGGTCGCCGTGTGGCTTGGTCATGGCGCCGCCATGGCGATCAACCGTTAGGGAGGCCGCGGATGCAGGTTCCGGAAGCCGCCACGCTGTTACGCATCTTTCTGGGCGAGAGCGATCGTCACGGCCATCAGCCGCTCTACGAGGTGATCGTGGTCGAGGCCAAGAAGGCCGGCCTCGCCGGCGCCACCGTGCTCAGGGGGCCCATGGGCTTCGGCCATTCGAGCCACCTGCACACGGCCAAGATCCTCCGCCTCTCCGTCGACATGCCGATCATCGTCGAGATGGTCGACTCGGAGGAGAAGATCGGGGCGTTCCTGCCGGTGCTCGACGGCCTGATGGGCAGCGGGCTCGTGACGCTCGAGAAGGTGCGCGTGCTGCGCTACGGCGACCCCGCCAATGGCGGTGGCAAGCCCGGTCAGACGACCCAGGCCTAAGCCGCGTGCCGTCTTCCTCGGATGACGGCTGAACGCTATGGTTGGCCATGCTCCGCGCCATGCGCGAGGTGGCGTCGGCGCTGCTCCGCGCTGCGTGCGGAGCGGGTTTCGGCCATGCTCCGCGCCGTGCCCCGAGCGCGCCTGACGAGGAGGCCTCAGCCATAGCGACGAGCGAGCAACCGAGCCTCGAGGCCCCGCTGCAGCCACGGACGGAGCCCGGCGTGCGGCTTCGGGTGATCCTGAACAAGGGCGGCGGCACGATCCGGCGGGAGGGTCCGGAGAGCGTCCGCACGCGGCTCGCTGCCGCCTTCGCCTCGGCCGGTGCCGAGGTCGAGATCATCCTGGCCTCGGGCAAGGAGATCGGCGAGGCGGCCAAGGCCGCGATCGCGGCGGCGCAGGACGGCCGGATCGACGGCATCGTCGTCGGCGGTGGCGACGGCACCGTGGGCTCGGTCGCGGGGCTCGTCGCCGGCACCGGCGTGGCCCTGGGGGTCCTGCCGCTCGGCACCCTCAACCACTTCGCGCGCGACCTCGGCATGCCGCCCGACATGGAGCAGGCGGCCGTGGCGATCGCGCGGGGCCACCGCCGCAACGTCGACATCGGCGAGGTCAACGGCGCCCGCTTCGTCAACAACTCGCTGATCGGCGTCTACCCCTACATGGTCATCGAGCGCGAGCGGCGGCGGCGCATGCACGGGCTCGGCAAATGGCCGGCGATGGGGATCGCGTTCGTGCGCATGCTCTGGCGCTTCCCGCGCCGCCGCCTCCGCCTGCATGTCGCGGGCCGGGAGACCCCCTACCGGACGCCCCTCATGTTCATCGGGGTGAACGAGTATCATCTGGACGGGCTCGAGGTGCGCCGCCCGCACGGCCTCGACGGCGGCGAGCTTTTGATCTTCGTGGTCAAGGGGCAGAGCGCGCTGGGCCTGCTGTGGCTCGCCTGCCGCATCTTCTTCGGCGGGCTCAGGGCCTCCGAGGATCTGGACATGGTGCGCTGCACGGAGGCCAAGGTGACCATCCGTGCCAGCCGTGTGCCGGTGGCGAGCGACGGCGAGGTGCACCGCGTGCACGGCCCGCTGCATTATCGCCTTCTGCCCGGGGCGCTCACGGTCATCGCCCCGCCCGAGGAGGAAGGTCCTTGAGCCCGCCCATGCGCTTCGTCTTCAGCGACGCCCATGCCGGCCACGATCCGGCGTTCTTCATCGTCCGCGGCCAGGTCCGCCACAGCGCCGAGCAGCCCGAGCGGGCGCGCATCCTGAAGGCCGCGGCGGAGCGCGCGGGCCTCGCGGCGGTGCCGGCCGCTGGCCATGGCCGGGCACCCGTCCTGGCCGTCCACACGCTCGACTATCTGGTCTTCCTCGAGCAGGCGCAGCGGGACTGGCGGGCGCTGGCCGGCACCGGGCCCGAGGTCGTGGCGAACGTCCACCCCCAGCGCCGGGACGCCACCTACCCGCGCTCGATCGTCGGCCGCGCCGGCTGGCACATGGCGGACGCCGCCTGCCCGATCGGGCCTTCCACCTTCGAGGCGGCGATGGCCTCGGCCGACGTCGCCGTCACCGCGGCCGAGCTCGTGCTCGCGGGCGAGCGGCAGGCCTACGCGCTCTGCCGGCCGCCCGGCCACCATGCCTATGCCGACATGGCCGGCGGCTTTTGTTTCCTCAACAACACGGCGATCGCCGCCCGGCATCTGGCCGGACGGCTCGGCCGCGTCGCCATCCTCGACATCGACGTCCATCACGGCAACGGCACCCAGGGCATCTTCTGGGACCAGCCCGACGTCCTCACCGTCTCCATCCACGCCGATCCGGCCGACTACTATCCCTTCTTCTGGGGCCACGCGCACGAGCGCGGCGCCGGCGCCGGCATGGGCCTCAACCTCAACCTGCCGCTCCCGGTCGGCAGCGGGGATGCGCCGTGGCTGGCGGCCCTCGACGAGGCGCTGGCGATGATCGATGCCTTCGCCCCCGAGGCCCTCGTCGTGGCGCTGGGCCTGGACGCGCACGAGAGCGATCCGCTCCAGGGCATGCGCGTCACGACCCCCGCCTTCGCCCAGGCCGCCGCCCGCATCGCCGGCCGGCCGCTGCCCATCCTCATCGTCCAGGAAGGCGGCTACCTCTCGCCCGAGCTGGGCACGAACCTCGAGAGCTTTATTGGCGGCCTCCTCGGTGTCCGATCCGGCTGAGCGCTCGAGGCAGCGGCTCGCTCAGGCCCGTCGCGTCGGCACCCCTTAGCGCTCGACCCGAAGCGATCGGATCCGTCCTTGCGGTGACCGCCGGTTGCAGTAGCCTGGGTGTGGCTACTTATGAGGGAGGCCAGTGCCGAGGCGGAAAGAAGCGCCGGGCTCGACCAGCCGACCGGGACGAGTCCATCGGCACGACCCGGTGAGCTGGAGGTGCCGCCCGGGGGAGTCCCGATGAAGACCGTCGACGAGGTCTGCGCTTGGCTCGAGGCGCAGGGGTTTGGGCGCTGGATCGCCGCCTTCCGCGACAACGAGATCGACGGTGAGATCCTGGAGACCCTGGACGAGGCCGATCTCGAGAAGCTCGATATCCCGCTCGGCCCCCGAAGGAAGCTTCTTCGCGCTCTCGCCGGCGCGGCCGCATCGCCGCCTGCCGCCGCGACGACGCGCGACGCCGAGCGCCGCCAGCTCACCGTGATGTTCGTCGACCTGGTCGGCTCGACCGCGCTGAGCAGCCGTCTCGACCCGGAGGAGATGGGCGAGGTCCTGCGCGCCTACCAGAATGCGGTGGCGGGCGAGATCGGGCGGCTCGAGGGCCATGTCGCCAAGCTCATGGGGGACGGCGTGCTGGCCTATTTCGGGTGGCCCCGGGCGCACGAGGACGAAGCCGAGCGGGCGGTGCGTGCCGGCCTCGCCATCGTCGCCGCCGTGTCGCGGCTGACCGGCGGCAGCGAGCCCCTGACCTGCCGGGTCGGCATCGCCACCGGGCTGGTCGTCGTCGGCGACCTGATCGGCGAGGGTGCGTCGCGCGAGGAGGCCGTCGTCGGCGAGACGCCCAACCTCGCCGCGCGCCTGCAGGCATGGGCTGGGCCGGGCGAGGTCGTCGTCGCAGACGGCACGCGCCGGCTGCTCGGCGAGGTGTTCGAGCTCACGCCCCTGGTCGCCCGCGAGCTCAAGGGGTTGGGCGAGGCGGTGCCGGCCTTCGCCGTCCGCGGCGAGCGGTCGAGCGAAAGCCGCTTTGCCGCGCGGCCTGGCGCCAGCAGATCCCCGCTGGTCGGGCGCGATGGCGAGATGGCGGTGCTGCTCGAGCGCTGGAACGCTGCCCGGGCGGGGCAGGGGCAGCTGGTCATGCTCGTCGGCGAGGCCGGCCTCGGCAAGTCGAGGATCGTTCAGGCGGTCGTCGACACGGTGCCGGGGGATCATGTCCGCGTCACCTACCAATGCTCGCCCTACCACGGCGAATCGACGCTCTACCCTGCGATCCAGCAACTGGGCCGGGCCGCCGGGATGGCGGCGGACGACGATGCCGAGACGAGACTCGACAAGCTCGAGGCCCTGCTGCGGCACACCACCGGCCTCGTCGACGAGCATGCGAGCCTGTTGGCCGCCCTGCTTGGCCTCGAGGTCGGGCGCCGCTTCCCCAAGCTCTCGCTGACGCCGGCCCAGCAACGGGCTCGGACGCTGGAGGCTCTGCTCGATCAGCTTGGGGCCCTTGCCCGACAACAGCCGGTGCTGTGGGTGATCGAGGATGCCCATTGGATCGACCCGACCACCCAGGAGCTGGTCGAGCTGGCGCTGGAGCGCGTGGCGCAGAGCCGCGTTCTCGTCCTGGTGACCGCCCGGCCCACCTTCAGCCACGGCTTCGGCGGCCACCCGATCGTGACTCGGCTGTCGCTCAACCGCCTCGGCCGCGAGCCGGTCTCTGCCATCGTCGGCCGGATCACCCGCGGCAAGCCCCTGCCGCCGGCTCTGCTGGAGGAGATCGCGGCACGAACCGATGGTGTGCCGCTGTTCGTCGAGGAGATGACCAAGACGCTTCTTGAGACCGGCATGCTGCGCGAGACGGCGACCGACTGGCAGCTCGACGCGCCGCTGGCGCAGCTGGCGATCCCGACGACGCTGCACGATTCGCTGATGGCACGCCTCGACCGGCTGCAGCCGGTGAAGGAGGTGGCCCAGACCGCGGCAGTGATCGGGCGGGCCTTCGATCACGCCACACTGGCGCTCCTGTCGACCCTGCCGCCGGCCGAGCTCACCCAGGCGCTCGACCGGCTGGTCGCGGCCGAGCTGGTGTTCCGCCGCGGCGTCGCTCCGGACGCCACCTACCTCTTCAAGCATGCGCTGGTCCGCGACGCCGCCTATGAGAGCATGCTGAAGAGCCGCCGGCAGCCGCTGCACCTGCGCCTGCTCGAGGTGCTCCAGGCCGGCGGCGCCGCACCGCCCGAGCTGCTGGCGCAGCACGCGCAGGCGGGCGGCGATACCTGCCGGGCCGTCGGCTGGTGGCGTGCCGCCGGCGAGGCGGCGGTCGGCCGGGCCGCCTTCGAGGAGGCCGAGGCGCATCTCAATGCGGCGCACGCCCTGCTGCCGGCGCTCGACGACCTGGCGCTGCGGCGACACGCCGAAGCCGGCATCGCCGTCGCGCGTGCCCATGCTTCCCTGGTCCGGAACGGCTACGGCCACGACCGTACCAGGGACCTCTATGCCCAGGCGGACATCCTCGCCTCCGCGACGGACGACTCCTGGCTGGTCATGCTGGCGCAGTACGGGGTCTGGGCCGTCGATCACGTTCGCGAGGACGTCGCCCCGGCGCTGGCGGGCGCCGAGCGGATGGTCGACGAAGCGGAGCGCCGCAGCGACGGCGATCTGTCGATGATCGCATACCGTCTGCTCGGCTCCAGCCAGACCATGGCCGGACGGCTCAACGATGCCTGCTCCACCTTCGAGCATGGTCGGGCGCTGTGCGATCCGTCACGCTGCGAGGCTCTGGCGATCGGCACCGGCACGGATCCCATCGTGGCGGTCAACTGCTACCAGTCTCTGGCCGAGCTGGCGCGCGGCTACCCCGACCGGGCCCGGGCCATGGCCGATACGGCGTGGGAAAGATCCCAGGCGGTCGAGCAGGTGAACGCTAGGGCCTATGCCGCCTACCATGTCGGCCTGACGGCGGCGTTCGGCCGCGTCTCGGCCAGGGCCCTGACCTTGGGCGCCGGGCTGGTCGCGACGGCGGCAGCGCACAACCTGACCTTCTGGGAGGCTCTAGCCGGATCGATCATCGCCTTCGGCCGGCTCGAGGGCGGTGATGCGGCAGGCGCTCTCCTGGAAATGACCCGATCCCTCGCAGCCGCCGAGGCCTCCGGGAGCGGCCTTTTCGGGGCGCTGTCGCGATCGGTGCTGGGTGAGGCGCTGGCGGCCACCGGCGACGTCAGGGCGCTCTCGGTAGCGGATGACGCCGAGACGCTGGCGCGCCACACGGGCGCGCTCTACGGGCTCGCCGAGATCCAGCGCCGCCAGGGCGTCGTGCTGCGGCTCCTGCGCCCCGACGATGTCGCGGCCGCCGAGGCCGCGTTCCGGCGGGCGCTAGGCACGGCCGACGGGCAGGCCGCACGCCTGTGGCAGCTGCGCGCGGCCCGCGACCTGGCACGGCTGCTGGCCGATCGGGGCCGTCGCGCCGAGGCCCGCGACCTCCTCGCCCCGATCCACGGCTGGTTCACCGAGGGCTTCGACACCCCCGACCTGATTGAGGCGAAGGCGCTGCTCGACCAGCTCCGATGATGCGCTCGGGGACGAGCCGCTGGCCGTGACGCCATCTCTCAGGGAAGCCTGAGGAAGGGCCTCGCCGGCCATGAGATGCGGCTCTCGATGATCTCATTGGCCCCTTGGTGTCCGCGGAGGGTTGCCTCATCCGGCCAGCCCGACCATGATCGTCATTCAACAGTCGGGATCTCGTGAATCCCGCGAACGGCCAATCGGGGAGGCCGCATCGTGCACGCTGGGGAAGCGCGCGGAGGGGACGGGTCTGTCCGGGTGCCGGTGACGCCGGACCAGCGACCGGTGGTGCCGCTGGGCTCGCGGCTTCTCAACGACCAGCGCATCGTCGCGGCGATCTTCCTGGCGCCCACGGTCATCGTGCTCGCCTGCGTCGTCCTCTACCCGTTCGTCTCGGCGATCATCCTCAGCTTCGAGCACAAATATGCCGGGGCACCGGCCAAGTGGGTCGGGCTCGGCAATTATCGCGAGCTCTTCGCCGACCCGACCTTCCGCAAGGTGATCTGGAACACGATCGTCTACACGGCCTCCGCCGTCGGCATCAAGTTCGTGCTCGGACTCGCCATGGCGATGGTCCTCAATCAGCCGCGCCGCCTCGACTATCTCTGGCGGACGATCCTTTTCGTGCCGTGGGCCGTGCCGACGATCGTGACGGCGCTCAACTTCCGCTGGGTCTACGACGATTTCAGCGGCATGCTGAACAACGTGCTGATCAAGGTCTTCGGCATGGAGGGCGTGATCTCCTGGCTGGGCGATCCGCATCTCGCCATGGGCTCGGTCGTGGCCGTCGTGATCTGGGCCGGCACGCCCTTCTACACGATGAGCTTCTTGGCCGGCCTCAAGGGCATCCCCAAGGAGCTCTACGAGGCGGCGCGCCTCGACGGCGCCAACGCCTTCCAGGAGTTCCGCCACATCACCATCCCGCAGATGCGCCGCGTCTTCGCCGTGGTGCTGATGCTGTCCTCGATCTGGACCTCCACCAACCTCGTCATCGTCCAGGTCCTCACCAATGGCGGGCCGGCCAACGCCACGCAGATCCTGCCCAATCTCGCCTACAAATACGCGCTCCTGGCGAGCCGGCTGGGCATCGGCTCCGCCGTCAACATGGTGTTCTTCCCGCTCCTGGCCCTGCTCATCTTCTTCTTGAGCAGGCGCATGCTGGCCGAGAGGACCTGACGCCGTGGCCGCCACCATCACGGGTCAGCGACGGACGGCGCATCTCATCGGCTCGTTCCTCCTGCTGATCTTCGTCATCTGGACGCTGGCCCCCTTCTATTGGATGCTGAACACCTCCTTGAAGGACCATGCCGAGATCTACGGCACCACGGCCACGCTCTGGCCCCATCATCCCACGCTCGAGAACTATCGGGTCCTCTTCTTCAAGACCAACTACCTGACCTTCTTCCGCAACAGCGCCGTCGTGGCGCTGTCGACCACGGCCTTGACGCTGATCTGCGCCTCGCTCGGCGCCTACGCCATCGCGCGGCTCGACTTTCCGGGCCGCAAGGTGATGGCGCGGGCCATGATCTATACCTACCTCGTGCCGCAGTCGCTGCTCTTCATCCCGCTCTTCACCATCATGGTGGCGGTGCACCTCACCAACACGCTGACCGGGCTGACGCTCGCCTATCTGGGCTTCACCATTCCCTTCTGCACGTGGCTCTTGATGGGCTTTTTCATGTCCATCCCGCTCGAGCTCGAGGAATCGGCGCTGGTCGACGGCTGCACGCGGCTGGGCGTGCTCTTCCGCATCATCCTGCCGATCTCGCTGCCCGCGCTCGCGGTCGTGGCGTTCTTCTCGTTCACGCTCGCCTGGAACGAGTTCCTCTACGCCATCGTCTTCAACAACGAGCAGAGCGTGATGACCCTGCCCACGGGTCTCAGCAACTTCATCGTCGAGGACGTCTTCTTCTGGGGCCCGATCATGGGCTCGACCTTCCTCACCACGCTGCCGCCGCTCCTGGTCTACATGATCTTCCAACGCTGGCTCGTCACCGGCCTGACGCTCGGTGCCGTCAAGGGCTGAGGCCCCGGCCTCGGCCCGCCATCAGTTCGACCGTCAACAAGCCACCATCAGGGAAGGAAGAACGACGATGACCGGCCTACGCTTCAACCGACGCCATCTCCTGCGCACGAGCGCCGCCGCCGGCGCCACCCTTGCCGCGGGCGGGATGCTGGGATCGCGCCCCGCCCAGGCGCGCGACAAGAAGCTCGTCTACTGGCACATCCCCACCTTCACGCCGATGGCGGACGAGGCGGCGCGCCAGTTCTTCGACGAGTTCTGCAAGCAGGCCGGGCTCAAGGAGAGCGAGGTCTCCTTCATCGTGGTGCCCAATTCCGAGCTCGTGCCGCGGCTGAGCGCGGCGCTCGAGGCCGGCAGCCCGCCCGATGTCGTGCGGCTCTACGAGTCCTATGTCCAGCTCTACCGCGCCCAGGGCCAGCTCCTGGACGTGACCGACGTCGTCGAGAAGATGAAGAAGGCCAAGGGCGGCCTCTTCGACTCGAGCCTCAGCGCCATCGCCTATGACGGCCACTATTGGGGTGTCCCCTTCGCGATCAACCCCTGGCCAATGCACGCCCGCGTCGATCTTCTGGAGAAGGCCAAGCTCGACTATCCCAAGACCTGGGACGAGTTCGTCGAGACCTGCCTCAAGCTGCAGCAGCCGCCCTTCTACGGCTTCGGCATGGATCTCGGCCTCACGGCCGATGCCTCGGACAACATTATGGAGGTCTGCTGGGGCTTCGGCGGTCGCACGACCGACGAGAAGGGCATGGCCGACTTCGACAATGAAGGCAACGTCAAGGGCTTCGCCTTCATCAACGAGATGTACAACGTCAAGAAGATCATCCCGCGCGGCTCGGTGGGCAACGGCGAGACGGCCTACAACAACAAGCTCTACCAGTCGAAGCAGGTGGCCTTCATCATCAACCCCTCGAGCGTCTACGCCTACCTCTCCGACAAGGACCCCGATCTCATGGAGAAGACCGGGCTCTTCGGCGTGCCGGCCGGGCCCGTGGCGCAGCGCAACCTCGTCGACACCTGGTCGCTCGGCCTCTTCAAGCAGGCACCCAATCCCGAGCTGTCGCGCGGCCTCGCCGAGTACTTCATGGACCCGGACCGCTACAACCAGGTCATCACCAGCAGCAACGGCCGCTTCGTGCCGGTCTATCCCGACCTCTTCAACGACACCTGGTGGACCTCGCGGCCGCAGTTCAAGGAGTTCATCGACATCGCCAAGACCGGCGTGCCGGTGAGCTACATGGCCCCGCCCTCGGCCGCCTCGGGCGAGGTGCTGGCGACCAACATGATCCCCGAGGCGCTGCAGCGCGTTCTCGTCGACGGCGTCGATCCGGCCACCGCCGTGGGCGACGCGCACAAGAAGATCAAGGCGGTCTT
The DNA here is from genome assembly GCA_963735065.1 of uncultured Alphaproteobacteria bacterium. Lineage (GTDB taxonomy): Bacteria > Pseudomonadota > Alphaproteobacteria > Geminicoccales > Geminicoccaceae > CAVTJL01. The sequence goes on from CAVTJL010000008.1 coordinate 184,161, forward strand.
CGAGCGCCACATGAAGGGCTGACCCGTCGGCCGGGGCCGGCGGCAGCGCCGGTCCCGGCCTCGTCCTCGCCCTCTCGGGCCGGGGACCTTACCCTCGCAGCGTCTTCCACGGAGCCTCGCCGGCCACGTCGACCACCTCGTAGCCGACGGGCCCGACGCAGGGGCCGAGCATGGCGACGATCGTCGCAGGCTCGTCGCCGTCATTGAACGAGGCGTGCACGACGTTGGCCGGAATGAAGGCGGAATCGCCGGGGCCGAGGACGCGCTTCTCGCGCTCGATCCACTGCTCGATCTTCCCGCCCGTCACGAGGATCACCTCCTCCTGGTCGGGGTGCTTGTGGAAATCGTGCCCCTTGCCGGGATCGAAGCTGACGGCGATCACGGTGAGCTGCCTCGCCCCCGTGCTGGGCGGATCGCTGAGCCTGCTGGCGGTCCCGAACCCTTCGGCCTTGACCTCGTTCTCCGCCGCAATGACGAACTTACCGGGCATCCAAACCCTCCCTTCCTTCAGTCCCGTGACCCCCTCGGCGGGAGATCTTCCGGGCCTCGATGGTTCCCGCCTCGACGGCCCTCCTACACCACATAGGCCTTGGCCGCCTCGTCGTACGCGCCATAGCCCAGCACGCCGCGCAGAGCCGAGAAGTCGAGGGCCGTGTCCGCCTCGGCCCCGCCTGCTGCCAGCGCCGCGAGCCCGGCCTGCATCGCCGCCACCACCGGCGAGAGCAGCCCTGTCGGGTAGGTGCCGATCTTGAGGCCCAGCTCGGCGGCACGGCTCTGGCTCGGTATCTCGCGTCCCGGGCCGGGCGAGAGCACGGAGAAGGAGGGCCGGCCGCCGGCCGCCGCCACCGCGCGCCGGATCTCGGCCTCGTCCGCGGGCGAATCGAGAAAAAGAATGTCGGCACCCTCCTCCACATACATCTCGATCCGCGCCACCGCCTCGTCGATCCCGAGCGTCGGGCGGCAGTCGGTGCGCGCCATGACGAGGATGCCCGAATCCCTGGCGGCGTCGACCGCGGCACGCACCTTCATCCGCACCTCCTCGCGCGGCAGGCAGGGCTTGCCCGCGGCGGTGAGCGCGCGTGGGGTCACCTTGTCCTCGATGAGGACGGCAGCCGCCCCCGCCTGGCCATAGGCGCGCACGGTGCGCTGCACGTTCATGGCGTTGCCGTAGCCGTGGTCGCCGTCGGCCAGGACCAGCAGCTCCGGTGCCGCGTTGCGCACCATGTCGAGCGAGTCCCGCATCTCGCCGAACGAGACGAGATCGAGGTCGGGCCCGCCCAGCCGGCTCGCGGCGACGCAGGAGCCCGAGAGAAAGGCGGTCTTGAAGCCGGCGCCCGCGGTGAGCTTGGCGCTGAGCCCGTCCCACACGGCCGGCATGACGACGAAGGCGGGCTCGGCGAGCAGCGCGCGCAGGCGTTCCGGAGGTGACATCATCGATTTTCCTCGAGTGAGATCCGTGCCGGGCCGCAGGCACGGTCGGTGGTCGCTCTACCTTAGGGCGGCAGGATCATCCGTGCGCGATATAGTCCATGCGGCCGCCGTCGACGGCCAGGACCTGGGAGGTGATCCAGCCCGATTCGGGTGCGGCCAGAAAGGCCACGGCGTTGGCGATGTCCTCGGGCTCGCCGATGCGGCCGGTCATCGCCCGCTCGGCGATGTTCTTCTCCACGGCCTCCCAGTCGCCGGCGCCGCGACCGCCCTGCGTCATGTCGGTGCGGACGAAGCCCGGCGCCACGCCGTTGACGGTGATGCCGTCGCGGCCGAGCTCGAGCGCGAAGCGATGGGTGAGCATCGCAGCCCCTGCCTTGGTCGCGGCATAGAAGGCGTTGCCCGGCAGCGCCGTGCCGATCCCGGCGATCGAGGTGACGTTGACGATCCGCCCGTAATGGCGCTGGCGCATGCCGCCCATCACCGCGCGCGTGGTGTTGACGATGCCGTTCACATTGACCTCGCGCATGCGCGCGAACGCGTCGGCGTCGTAATTGTCCAGCGTTCCCTGCCTGGCGATGCCGGCATTGTTGACGAGGATCGTCACCGGCCCGAGCTCCGCCTCGACGCGCCCGATCATGGCGGTCACGGCCTCGGCGTCCGAGACGTCCGCACCCACGGCGATGGCCCTGCCGCCGCCTGCCGTGATCTCGTCCCTCACGGCCTCCGCGGCCTCGCTCCGGGCCGTGTAGTTGACGCAGACGGCAGCCCCGCGCCTGGCCAGCAGCAGCGCTATCGCGCGGCCGATGCCCCGCGACCCGCCGGTCACCACCGCCACCTGATCACTCCACGCCATGATCGCCTCCCCATGCTCAAGATGCATCTTCCCGGGCTGGCCCGAGCCCGCCCGACGTCGGCCCGGCCATTCTCGGGATTGATGCCAAGGACGTAAAGCTCAGGGGGGGCCTGCGGCCGGGAGGACGCTCTATCTAGCCTTGCCTGCCGCCCCGTGCCGCTAGGAAGCGTTCCACCCAGCGCCTGCTCACCTCGTCCGCCAGCTTCGCGACGCCGGGCTCGACCCGGTCCGCCGCCCGGCTGTCCAGCCCCAGACGATCCAGCAGGATCCGCAAGGACTCCTTCGGCGCTGCGGAAAGCTCCTCGTAGGTGATCCGCAGCGGATCGATCCCGGACGCCGTGAGCCACTGCGTCCAATGGCGATCGTAGGCCGTCATGCGCTCGAGGCAGGTGGCGATCTCATGCTCGTCGTAGGTCGGCTCCTGCGGGGCCGAGAGACGCTCCAGCTCGGTTCCGTCGGGCGCTGCGTGCCAGAGCCCGGTCTGCTCTGCCTTCACATAGGAAACGGCCTGCTCGAGCTTGTCGCACCGCGTCAGATGCACGAAGAGCGTTCGACCGAAAGCGGCCCGGAAGCGCGCGGCGTCGCTCGGAAGTCCCGGGTGAAGGAGGGCGAGCTTCCGGACCAGGAAATCGAAGCTGTGCCTTTGCAGACGCAGCCCGAAGACGCCCGTATCTCGCGTCCCTGCGGCAAGGGCCGCCCGAAAAATCGCCTTCAGCTGCTCGGTTTCCGGTGCTGCAGGATCGTGCACGAGGCCCAGATAGGCAGCCCAGCCCGAGATCGAGGGCTGATGGAAGTAGGATTCCGGTTTCCCTGCCACCCCGGTCGCCGCCAGGAGCTTGCACAAGAGCGTGCTGCCGCTGCGCGGCGAGGTGCAGATCACGTAGGAATCGTATCGCGCCACGAAGCTGCTCCATCCACCCGCACCACTGGCGTCCGCTCCCCCGGATCGGCGTCGGCCGCCGCCGGCGACAGGGCAGGCACCGGAGAAAAAATGTCCTCAGAGGTCCTTGTCAGCCGGAGAAGCGCCTCGATCGCGTCCGCCGCCTCGGCGATGCCGGTGGGCGCGATGCCGGGCCCGCGCGCCGGCAGGTCGCGCTCCCGCAGCATCCGCGCCAGCTCGTCCGGATCCTTGGGCAGCGGGCGACCCAGCCCCAGCTCCACGATCCAGCGCTCGAGCCAGGGCGATTCGGGCCAGTCCGGCCGGGCAAGGAACAAGAGAGGCACGCCGTTGCAGGCGGCCTCGACCAGCATGCCGTAGCCCGTCTTCGTCACCACGAGATCGACGCTCGCCATGAGGTCGATGAAGGAGAAGGGCAGCTCGGTCAGCGGGATCATGCCGGGCCGCAGCGAGCGGTCGGCGAGCCAGGTGACGCCGGGAAGGGTAGGCAGCGCCGCCACCTCCGGTCCGGCCGGAATGCCGCCGAACGAGAGGAGGACCAAAAGCTCGTCCGCCGGCAGCCCCAGCGTGCCCAGCAGCGCGTCGCGGCGGCTCGTGCCGACGCGGCCGATGGGCCCCACCGGCCGGCGCCGCTCCAGCCACGTCATCGGCATGTGCGGCGTCGCCTGCAGGAACGCCCGGGCCGAGCGATAGGCCTGGCGCATCTGGGCCACCGCCTCGGGCGTCGCCACGGAAAAAGCCTCCGTCACGTCCGCCCAGTTGAGCGAGCACAGCGCCAGCGCCGGTATTTTGTCAGTTGCCGCCGCTGCGAGGCCGACATAGCCCACATCCGAGAGCAGCAGGTCCGGCTGCAGGCGGGCCAGCGCCGCCGCCTCCCGCGCCACCACGGCCGGCCAGTCCCGATGCAGGGCCGCATAGGCAGCGCTGCTCGCCTCCCGGTCCACGCTCACCGGCCCCTGCATCGCGAGGCCGACGTCCGGCGGCGGCGCCATGAGCTCGAAGGGCATCGGCAGCATGGAGAGGAGATGCGTGCGCGGCACCGCCGTGCGCAGCGTGAGGCGCAGATCGGGCAGGCGGGCGGCCAGCGCCTTCAGAACGGGCGCCACCTGGCCCGCATGGCCGAAGCCGTGGCCCGAGATGTCGACGACGAGATGCGGCATGACCGGCGGCGAGCCTTTCCGAGAAGCCAGAAAGCGGCGACGGCCCAAAGCCTAGCGGCGGACGCGTCCCGGCGCTCCTTGAAACTTGGTCGCCCCCTCGGACTCATCGCCCTGTGCCGGCGGGACCTGCCTCGAGATCTCGCAAACATAAGCGACAGATCATGACAAGATGGTCACGCTCGCCCCGGCCCTCGCGCATGTGGTCGACAGGTGCTCGCTCCCGCGCTACGCAGATATGGCCTGGTACTTGCGAGACGGGACGCGTGGGCTCGACCGCGCCGGGCCGACAAAGAAAAGAAGCATCCGTGGCCATGTGCAGGCTCGCCATGGCCGGGCGGGGATTTTGTCCCGTCCGCTCATGGCGTCTCGGGAGATTGCCATGAGCATCGGAACGGATGTTGCGCAAGGATTGGGGGTAGGCTCGGCCGGATCGGGCAGCAAGCTCAGACGCGAGGCCGGGATCATCGGGCTGCTCTACGCCGGCGTCGGCGGCATGATCGGGTCGGGCTGGCTGTTCGGGCCGCTGCATGCGGCCAAGCAGGCGGGGCCGCTCAGCATCTGGTCCTGGGTGATCGGCGGCGTGGCGGTGCTGTTCCTGGCCTTCGTCTATGCCGAGCTCGCCACCATGTTCCCGCGCAGCGGTGCCCTCGTCCATATGAGCCGCCTCAGCCACGGCGTGCTGGTCGGCCGCATCTGGAGCTGGATCCTCATCCTCGCCTACGTCACCATCCCGCCGGTCGAGGCGATGGCCATCATCGGCTACGCCAACGCCTACGTCCCCGGCCTCATGGACCCGACCACGAGCGTGCTCACGGCCAAGGGCTTCTGGGTCGCCGTGGCCGTGCTGGCCGTGATGGTCGGCGCTCAACTTCATGGTGGTGCGCCTCGTCCTGCACGTGAACAGCACCGCCACCTGGTGGAAGATCGCGGTGCCCATCGGCACGATCCTCGTGCTGCTGGCCTACTCCTACCATCCGGAGAACCTCTCGACCCTGCCGCCCACGCATGGCGTCCAGGGCATCTTCACCGCCGTCTCCACCGCCGGCGTCTTCTTCAGCCTCTTCGGCTTCCGCCAGGCGATCGACCTCGCCGGCGAGACCGCCAACCCGGGCAAATATCTGCCCATCGCCATCATCGGCACCGTCATCCTCGGCGCCATCCTCTATATCGGCCTGCAGGCGGCCTTCCTCCTCGCGATCGAGCCGCAGATGCTGGCCAAGGGCGGCTGGAGCGCCCTTCACTTCGCCAACATCACCGGCCCCTTCGCCGGCCTCGCCGTGCTGATCGGCGCCACCTGGTGGGGGGTGATCCTCTACGTCGACGCCATCATCTCGCCCGGCGCCTGCGGCTTCATCTACGCCACCACCACCTCGCGCATCATCATGGCCACCGGCGAGACGCGCGACATGCCGGGCGTGGTCGGCAACGTGAACGGCTTCGGCGTGCCCTGGGTGGCGCTCATCGCCACCTTCATCGTCGGCGCCGTCTTCTTCTTTCCCTTCCCGACCTGGCAAAAGCTGGTCGGCTACATCTCCTCGATCACTGTCTTGTCCTACGGCATCGGCCCGATCGTGCTCCTGGGCCTGCGCCTCGCCATGCCCGAGGAGAAGCGCGCCTTCCGTCTCAAGGGTGCGTGGGTCGTGGCGCCGATTGCCTTCATCGTCTCCAACCTGATCATCCTGTGGGCAGGCTTCGGCACGGCCGATTTCCTCTTTGCGCTGCTGCTGGCACTCTTCGTGGTCTACGCCGCCTACTATTTCCTCGTGCGGCGCGGCAGCCACGAGGATTTCGGCTGGCGGACCACCTGGTGGCTCGTGCCCTATTTCGGCGGCATGTGGCTCATCAGCGCCATCGGGCCCACCGACCTCGGCGGCTACGGCCTCCTCTCGATGCTGTGGGCCAGCATCGTCGTCGCGATCCTCAGCCTCGCCATCCTGGCGCTGGCGCTGAAGACCTCGATGTCGAACGAGGAGGTGCGCAGGACCGCAGCCGAGATGGCGGCCCTCACACCCTGAGGCCCCCACACCCTGCGGTCATGACCGGTCGCCCGGGCCCGCAACCCAGCGGGCTCGGGCAGCGGCCGACGGGCGTCGCCACCCCTCGGCCCCTTGCCGGGCGGCGCCGTCCGCGGCATGCCCTGGGTCGCAGCATCCGCGACCCCATCAGGCAGCACCTCATGCCCCTTCTCCGCCCGGGCGACCTCGTCCGCTTCGTCTCGCCCGCCAGCCGCCCCGATCCCGAGGGAATCGAGCGCCGCGCCGCGGTCCTGCGCGGCTGGGGCCTCGCGGTCGAGGTGGCGCCGCACGCCTTCGACAAGCTGGGCTACCTCGCCGGCTCCGACGACGACCGCCTCTCCGACCTCACGGCCGCCCTTCTCGACCCCGCCGTGCGCGCCGTCCTCGCGACCCGCGGCGGCAAGGGCTCCTACCGCATCGCCCACCGCCTGCCGTTCGAGGCGATCGCCCGCGACCCGAAGCCCCTCGTCGGCTTCAGCGACATCACCGCCCTGCAGCTCATCCTCCAGCACCGCTGCCGCACGACCAGCGTCCACGGCGCCCTCACCAGCGACGCCGAGGACAGGCTGAGCCCGGTTGCCGAGCGCTCGCTCCGCGCAGCACTGATGGAGGACGGCCCGATCGTCCTGAGCGCCGATCCGGCCATCGCCTCCGCCGCCCTGACCACGGCCGGCCGGGCCCAGGGCCCGCTGATCGGCGGCAACCTCGACATGATCGCCACCTCCGCCGGCTGGGCCCTCCCGCCGCTCGCCGGCGCCATCCTCCTCATCGAATCCATCGGCCTCGCGATCGGCCAGCTCGACCGCGCCCTCACCATGCTGGTCCGCGCCGGCCACCTGGACGGCGTGGCCGGCATCGCCATCGGCCACATCATCGGCACACCCGCAAACCCGCCCCTCGACGCCATCACCCTCCTGCGCCACCACCTGGGTCCCCTCGGCGCCCCCATCCTGGGCGGCCTGCCGCTCGGCCACCACGCCGACGCCCGCTCG
>CAVTJL010000009.1:0-133032 GCA_963735065.1 uncultured Alphaproteobacteria bacterium
CCGGGACGGAACACCGATCGGCGGTAAGCTACCGGACCGCGGCCGAGCGCCGGACACGCCCCATCAATTCCGAGCGCTGGATACTGCGGGCGCAGGTCCATCTCCCACAATGCGCACTTGCAAGAACTGTCCCCATGCTCTCTTGACCTTCCCGCCCCCATCCAGGCCCGCATAGAGCGTCATCGGTCATCCTTCCTTCCGTCACCGGTCCGCAACGGCGCGGTACGTCGACGGAAAGCCAGCTCAAGTACGCCACGCCACCGTAACTGGCACAGGGGCTCCTACTCGCGGCGCGCACCGCCCGACGCAGTCCCCTCCCGGCGGGAGACCCCTGCTACGCGAAGAGACCTCTTTAGTGCCCCAGCGCTCCAATTCCCCGCTTGACTTTGCGGATCAGTTGGGCCCAAAGTCGCGAACAGATGAACATTGTGTAATATCGGAGAAGCACTTCGATGGGAGCCCTGCCGCCCGTCGATGTCGGGTCACGCCCGGGAGCTGGGCGACCGACAAATCACAAACGCCCTTCAGCCGGCCTCATAGCTCGCACTGTCAGCATCGCGCATCCACAAATCGCAGCAAGCAGCCGAGACGATACATGCACCACGACCACACCTCCGACACTGACCGATTATTTCCCATTCTGGCCGCCGAACTCACATAATTCATCGCGATAGCGATAACTATATGGCTGACGAAACCTAAGGCGGAGACTGATTATGGCATCGACCTCACTGATGAAGAACTTTATTCTCTTCGCAAAGAGCATGCCCGCTGTCGCCGTCCAAGGCAGCCGTCTCGTCCGTGGAGTTCAAATACTCGCAAACGAACTCCGAGGCGAAAAGCCGGCTCTCCCGCACCCGCGCTTGAGAAATATCCCCCTCCCCACGTATGGCCTCGCGTACTCCGTCTTCGTTGATGAACTTCTTTTTGTTATAGAACCCATGACCGTATCTGCGAAAATCAGCGTCCATGTACATGTCCAAGACAAACTCGACGCCGTCATCAGCGAATATATTATATCTTGTCCATCCTCAATTGGTCTGGAGTTTCTTCTTGACGAAGACAACAACGAGATCTACTTCTCCCAAGTGTCTTCTCCTCCACCGACGATCTTGCCGTCATTCGCTACAAGCTCTGACGAAATTCTGCGCGCTCAAGGATTAGCAGAGCCTGTGCGTGACACATACCTAAGAGAGGTTGAACTCCCGATACTTTGGCTAACTTCGCCTACATTTGTACAGCTCGTAATTAAATCTCTTCCACGGCTGAATCTTAGTGAGCTCGCTCCCTCTCTAACATTTAAATCTCCGCTACGCTCGATGTTTAGCGAAGGGTACTATATATTCTCATCACCTAAGGTATATATCTCCACGGGGGGATGCGAACCGAAGTCAATCCTCGTCGAGCCTGATCCGATGTTTCCCTACGGAGAGCCACTACCCCAATCAACGCGATCCCCTCGCACCCGCCATGCCGTCTATCTTCCCAAAACACGCCTCCTTTCATTTATTGCTGATAAAATCCAGCCGGCTATACAGGTGCGTGCTAGCGAAACAGGCGGGGTGATAAAGTGGGCCGGCTCCGGAAGCATTGGATTGGGGGCACTCGAAATCGACATTGCGCAGGGCGAAGATGTGCGGGGGATTATATCTCTTCGCGCGCGTATCGATTTTTCCGCCGCCGCTCGCGCTTGGATAGACGGGCCATGCGGCGAGATCAATGTAACGTCGGCACAGATCGATGGGACAGGCGAGCTTTCTCTTGACTTCAGCGTCAAGCTCGACACACAGACGCTTCTCATATCAGCGGAGCTAATTGTAACCAGCAGCGACCTGACCGACGTGCACTTCGTAGTAGGCAACCTTCCGTGGCCCCTGAGCGCGGTCGCCGACGAGATATTAGGTTCCTTAGCAAGACAGGAGGTTCGAAAACTTACGGGCCGGGCCCAGCGTGTGGGTGAGTGGCCAATCGTGGGAGAACCTGGGCTTTTTTTAGCCGGAGGCCGGCCCCCAACCTACAGCAAGCCAAACGTTGAGGGCTGTGGGCGCATTGCAGCGATGTTCGGAAGTCTAGAACCTGACGACAATTCTCGAGATATTGTTGATGTAAAATCTTGACAGCGGAGCGGGCCATGCATTTCGGAGCGCATGATAGGGGTGGCGGCGGCAATCTTGGGTGTTTCACCACCCACCGTCGTCGCTTAGGGCAAGGGTCGATGGAAATACATTGTCGGCGCGTGAGGCTCATCCTGGTTGTTGCCGCGAACTTTGTCCTCCGCGCTGGTGGAGCCGATGCCAGTCCGATTGATGAGGTGAGGGCACTTCTTCCTCTCTGGAGAGAGAATGCTCCTCTTTGCGAGAGCAGCCCCTCGTCAGAGGCCTGTGAGGACGGCGATATGACCCTCTTCAATGCCCTTCTCTGTGTGGCCGGAGAGCAGATCGGCTGCATAGCAACCGTGGAAGCACAGGACGCCAGCGGACGATGGCATCGCTCGCCCCGACTTCGGCGTCATCCCGAAGAGCGGCCGCATGACATTCCTTTTCTTGGGACATGGCTCTTGGCATCCAACTCTACGCCGCGGCAACAGGGGACAAGGCAGCGCTCGAGCGTTGGCTTCGATGGGTCGAGGAGCAGCGTCCTTGTATCATCGAGACGCCGAAGCTAGGCGACACTACTTACTGCCTCGTCAGGGGTGGCCCCCGCTGGTGTACAGACGACACAGAGCATGGGTGCAGCGCACGCCCTCAGGATTTGGCCACACTCGCTGTTGCGGCCGAGGCTCTGGACGCGGCTATACCTGAACCCGCGATAACGGCCCCCCCTGAAGGCCCCTTTCGCGAGATTGTCCAAGCGCTCGTTGAGCGTAGCCGCGAGTCCAACGCGCTGCTCAGCCTCTCCAGGCTCCTTCCCCAAGCGCGGGAGCTTCAGCCCAGAATACTCGTATTAGATGCCACGGTGAACGCGGCGGGATACTCCCGCCATCTTGTTGCCGTTAACGCTCTGCTTTTCCGCCTTCTGAAGCGTGATTCGCCCGAGGTGGGCATTGCAACGAGTATTCTCGCGCTGTATCAACCCGTGAATCCTTTTTTCGCGCTCCTTGCCGGGCTTCCCAGGGCTGATGTGGCCGCGGGGGTCCTGGCGATCTGCCCGCATAGCGTCGCTGAGCTTCCGGCGGTACGCTCCCAGTGGGCATGGCAAAGAGACACCAGCGATGAGCCCTGGAAGGAATCCAATCTATGGGATTTTGTCTTTCTGGGGAGGCTTCTTGCAGATGAGACAGCTTTCCAGGGCGCGGCCGAGCACGTGCGATGACATGATCTAGCTTCCGTGATGATCTTGCAGTGGCCGCCCTCGCGGGACTAACCTCGACCGGAGGAATGGGGTCCGATGGGTGGTGCCCGTGTCTAGGAGCATAGAAGTCGCCAATGGCTTGGCACCGGGCCGTCAAACCCTCCGAACTCTGTATTGATCAGGAAGGAGACGAGTGGCGGGTCTCCTGGACGGGCAAGCGTACACCCCAGAGGCCCATAGCGTTGTTGGCCACTCGGCCAACCTTCCTTTTGTCAGCGCTTTCATTGTTGCTGGCTTCCTTCTTAGACTATGGATCTCCAGTTGACGTGTAGCGTCTAACCGCAGGTGGCACAATGCACGGCCTAGTTCAACACTCGATCGATTTCGAATCTTGTACCATGGAACAGGACATCGGTTATCCAATCATAAGGGGAGAAGTGTCTCTTCGGTATATGACGAATGATTTTCAGCCCTTCGGTGCAGCGCCGGTCGTTGTCGACATATCGACCAAGGTGCCGGTAAGAGGCCCGAGATCAATGGGCTTTCAGACGAATTCTCGGCGCATTCGGCCTCCAGCTTGAATTCTCGCTCTTGGTTAAGGTACACTTGTCTCTTATTACTTGTGGCGCCAAAGAGCTCCGCATCCAATCTATCGAGGGCGACAGAGTGATGCGGGAGGGCGTTCTGCGCTTCGGGCAGACGGATGAAGTAGGAACATATCGGACATTTTCGGTTCATGAGCTTGACGGGCTGACAGCGGAGCCGCTTAGGACGCTCCGCTTCGTTAATGAGACCCAGGCAATACCGTATGATCACGGCTTTCTGACCCGGATCTACTATAGATTTTCGTGACTGATGAGTGGGCTGCCACGCTAAAGTCTCGCGCAGCGCGGACATTATGACCATGGTGCAGAGGAGATGAGGACGGAGCAAGCTGGCCATCGCTGCGCGCGAGGCATCGGTTCAGGTCTAGCAAGCCCGCGTCGTCGACCATGAAGAGGCCGAGTGTCTTGCCTCTGCTTTCTCTCACCGCTTCAGCCCAAACACCTCCGCCAGCAGCTCGTACGACCTCCTCCTCGCCTCATGATCAAAAATGGCCGTCGTGATCATGATCTCGTCGGCGCCGCAGCCCTCCGCGAAGGCTCCGAGGGAGTCGCGGACGCGGCCGGCGGAGCCGACGAAGACGCGGGAGCGGTTGGCGCGGCGGGCGGCTTCCTCGCGGGGGGAGAAGGGAGTGACAAAAGCAGCGTCGGGGCTTTCGAGGGGGCCGTAGATGCCGCGGGCGCGGCGGACATAGTTGAGGTCGACGGTGGCGGCGAGGCGCTCGGCCGCCTCGTCGGTGTCGGCCACCACGGCGGCGGTGGCGAGGATGGCGTGGGGCTTGTCGAGGAAGCCCGAGGGGCGGAAGGCGGCACGGTAGCGGCGCAGCACGTCGGTGGCGTCGATGCTGGCGAAGTGGTGGGCGAAGGCAAAGCCGAGGCCGGAGGCGGCGGCGAGCTCGGCGCTGTAGTCGGACGAGCCCAGGAGCCAGACGGGCGGGACCGGGACGTCCTCGGGCATGACCTTGATGGGGGCGAAGGGGTGGCCCTCGGGGAAGCCGTGGGCCCAGGCCATCAGCTCCTGGAAGCGCTCGAGGAAGTCGTCGTCGGGGCTTTTGTCGGGCTCGCGGCGGCGCAGCGCGTAGCTGGTGAGCGGGTCGGTGCCGGGGGCGCGGCCGAGGCCGAGGTCGATGCGGCCGGGGAAGAAGGCCTCCAGCACCTTGAAGCGCTCGGCCACGAGGAGCGGGTTGTGGTTGGGCAGCATGACGCCGCCCGAGCCGACGCGGATGCGGCTCGTGGCGGCGGCGACGCGGCCGATGACGATCTCGGGCGAGCCGCTGGCGACCGAGGGCAGGCTGTGATGCTCGGCCACCCAGTAGCGATGAAAGCCCAGGCGGTCGGCCAGGATGGCGAGGTCGACCGTGTTGGCGAGCGCCGCGGAAGGCGGCGTCGCCGTGGTGACGAAGGAGAGGTCGAGGACTGATAAAAGCATTTTTTTGTTTTTGTCAGGTGGGGTCGGGGGCGCTGGCGGCGTCGAGGCGGGCGATGGAGGCCTGGTCGAGCTGGAGCTCGGCGGCGGTGACGAGGGACTTGAGCTGGGCCTCGCTGGTGGCGCTGGCGATGGGGGCGGTGACGCTGGGACGGGCCATCAGCCAGGCGATCGCCACCTGCGCGGGCTCGGCTTTTTTGTCGGCTGCGACCTCGGCAAGGGCGTCCAGGATCCTGAGGCCGCGGGGGGTGAGGTATTTTTCAACGCCCTGGCCGCGCGGGCTCTTCTTCAGGTCGTCCTTCGAGCGGTACTTGCCCGACAAAAAGCCGCTGGCGAGGGAGAAGTAGGTGATGACGCCCAGCTCCTCCTTGGCGGCAGAGGTCCTCGAGCGGGCCCTCGAAGCCGAAGCGGTCGTAGAGGTTGTACTCGGGCTGGAGGCTCTCGTAGCGGGGCAGGCCGTGCTTGGCGCTGGACGCGAGGGCCTCGGCCAGGCGGTCGGCCTTGAGGTTCGAGGCGCCGATGACGCGGACCTTGCCGGCGTCGATGAGCTTCTTGTAGGTGCCAAGCGTGTCCTCGAAGGGCGTCTCGGGGTCGTCCCAGTGGGACTGGTAGAGGTCGATATAGTCGGTCTGCAGGCGCTTGAGGGAGGCCTCGACGGCCTTCTCGATGTAGGCGGGCTTCAGGCCCTTCATGCCGGGGCCCATCTCCGAGCCCACCTTGGTGGCGATGACGAGCTTGTCGCGGCCGCCGCGGGCCTTGAGCCAGCTGCCCATGATGGTCTCGGACTCGCCGCCCTTGTTGCCGGGCGCCCAGGCCGAGTAGACGTCGGCCGTGTCGATGAAGTCGAAGCCGGCGGCGACGAGGCCGTCCAGCAGCCTGAACGAGCTCTTCTCGTCCGCGGTCCAGCCGAAGACGTTGCCGCCGAAGCAGAGCGGCGCCACCATCAGATCCGAGCGGCCCAGTCTCTTCTTGTCCATGCTGCCTTCCTCCCGCGCCGGGCGCCGGTGCGGCGCCGCCTCGGCCTCAAGCTAGGCACTGGCGTGGGGGAATCCAGGCCCGCCGGCGGCGGGCGGCCATGCAGGGGCGGCGCACGCGTGCTGGATCGGGGCCGCGAGAGCGGCTATCCGAAGGGCACACCCCTGCTCCGAACCGAAAGTGACAAAAATGCGGTCAAATCGTCTGCGGCAGCTTCTCGATGCCGGCAAGCCCACGCTCGGCACGCACCTGCTCTCGACCTGGCCCACGCTGGTCGAGCTCGTCGGGCAGAGCGGCATGTTCGACTATATCGAGCTCACGGCCGAGTACGCGCCGTTCGACCTCTATGCGCTGGACAATTTCGGCCGGGCGCTGGAGCTGGCCGGCCTCACCGGCATGATGAAGCTCGACCAGGAGCCGCGCATTTTTCTCTCGGTCCGGGCGCTGGGGTCGGGGTTCCAGAGCCTTTTGTTCGCCGATGTGCGGACGGTGAAGGACGCCGAGGACTGCGTGCGGGCGGTCAGGGCCGAGGCGCCGCATGCGCGCGGGCTGCACGGGGTGGGCATGCGGCGCGATGTGGGCGTGGTGCGCGAGCCGGGCTCTCAAGCGTTCGTCGAGGCGCTGGACCAGGCCGTGGTGGCGATCATGGTCGAGAAGAAGGAGTGCGTGGAGGATCTGGAGGCGATCCTCTCGGTGCCGGGCCTCGACATGGTGCAGTTCGGGCCGGCCGACTATGCGATGAGCATCGGCCAGGCCGGCAACTGGCGCCATCCCGACGTGGTGCGCGCCGAGCGGCTGACGATCGAGACGGCGCTGAAGAAGGGCCTGCACCCGCGCGTCGAGATCCACGATGCGGCCCAGGCGGCGCCCTACATGGAGATGGGCGTGAAGCATTTCTGCATGGGCTGGGACGTGACTATTCTCTCGCAGTGGTATCGCGAGAAGGGTGCGGCGCTGCGCGAGGTGCTGGAGATCGAGCCGGCGAACGACGAGGCGGCGGTGGAAGGGGGGTATCTTTCGCGGTCGTGAGGGGGACGCGCAGGTAGGAGAAGAAAGCCCTCTACTCGGGCCGGGGCTCGCTTTTCCGCTCGAGAAAGCGATCGAAGTCGAAGGGAGCCGAGGGGCCGCTCTGCTCGCCTTCGACCAGGGCGGCCCGCAGCGCGGCGAGCTTCGCCTCGTGCTCCTCGAGCAGCCGGAGGCCGGCGCGCACGACCTCGCTGACGGAGCCGTAGCGCCCCTCCGCGACCTGCTGCTCCACGAAGCCCGCGAAGTGATCGCCGAGGGAGATGGATGTGTTCTTGGGCATCGGGTCCTCCATCGCGAATACAAATAGATACTGGTCTTCGGCATCACGACAAGCTGTAAGGCCCGATACGCGGACAGCGGTCGCTGCAGGATGTTCTGCAGATTGACGCGGCGAATGATGAGGACGGTCTGAGCCGGGGGATCGTAGGCGGCGCGAGAGGGTAGTCGGGAACGGCGAGCACGACGGTGATCCTAAACCTCAATGGTGACTTTCGTCACGCCTGATCCTGTGGAGCGGAGTATAAGAAGCAACGCGCCGGTTGCAGGGGGACGCTTACCATGGACATGGACATGGGCACTTGGTTCTGGGTAGCCGTGGCGGTCGTCGTCCTGCTGCTTGTTCTCCTTTTCCGGAAGAACGGCTTCCGTGTCGGTGCCGAGGGCTTCGGGGCCAAGGTCGAGGTCGAGGGGAAGGGAGGCGGAGAAGAGCAACAGGGCTCTGCCAGCAAGCCGGCAGGCCCGGCGCCGCAGGCAGGTGCTGAGCGTGGAAGCGCGAAATCGCAGCATAGCGGTCGGTGGGAATGCGAACGGCACATTCGTCGCCGGCGATGGCAATCGGATAGACCAACGCCGGCCAGACTGAGATCGTCGATGGATGACCCGGCCGCTCAATCCGGCCTGAGCGAGGCGCCTCAGGCGTTTGCGCAGCAGGAAGGCATCGCCGTCGGTGGCGAGCCGAGAGGCACCTTTGTCGCTGGCTCGCGCAATATCGTCATCGGAGGCGCAGCGCTCGCGGTCCTTCTCGTAATCATCGTAGTGGTCGGATTGTCTCTGGCATACGACCATTTGCGGGTCGAGCAGGCCCGGGTCGAGCGCGTGCACGCGGTCGCGGCCGGCAATCGCCGGCTGTCTGGAAAGCGGCGCGAACTGGAAGGGCGGCACGACGCCGATGCCGCCGTGCATCGCAGCGTTAAAGGACGAAGTGATCCACGCGCTTGGCGCAAGGCTGAAGCCCGATGCCCCGCCCGGAATAGAGCGGCTTTGGACCAACTCGGCAGGGGCAACACGGCCAAGGCCCAGGCGATTTTCCAGGAGAGTCGACCAAGCGCGAGTCGGCGCCGTGCCGCGGCCAACAAACGCGCAGCCGAAGCCTACCGGCACTTGGGCGCCTGGCCTACGCCACGGATACGAGCAAGGCTTGGATGCCTATCGCCGTGCGGCCGAGCTCGATCCATCCGACACCTGGACCTGGATCTTCCTCGGCCGGCTCGAGGCGAGAGCCGGCAACCTCGAGAAGGCTGGGGATGCAGCGCGCCGGGCCTACGACGCGGCGACGGCGGCCGGCTCGCAGCGCGACATCGGGGTCGCCAGAAACGAGCTGGGCGACGTGCGGCAGGCCCAGGGCGACCTCGCCGGCGCCCTCAAGGCCTATGAGGACAGCCTCGCCATCACCCAGAAGCTCGCCGCCGCCGACCCCGGCAATGCCGGATGGCAGCGCGACCTCTCCGTCAGCCTAGAGCGCGTCGGCGACGTGCGGCAGGCCCAGGGCGACCTCGCCGGCGCCCTCAAGGCCTATGAGGACAGCCGCGCCATCCGCCAGAAGCTCGCCGCCGCCGACCCCGGCAATGCCGGATGGCAGCGCGACCTCTCCGTCAGCCTAGGGCGCGTCGGCGACGTGCGGCAGGCCCAGGGCGACCTCGCCGGCGCCCTCGAAGGCCTATGAGGCAGGCCTCGCAATCGCCAGAAGCTCGCCGCCGCCGACCCCGGCAATGCCGGATGGCAGCGCGACCTCTCCGTCAGCCTAGAGCAGCGTCGGCGACGTGCGGCAGGCCCAGGGCGACCTCGCCGGCGCCCTCAAGGCCTATGAGGACAGCCTCGGCATCCGTCAGAAGCTCGCCGCCGCCGACCCCGGCAATGCCGGATGGCAGCGCGACCTCTCCGTCAGCCTAGAGCAAGATCGGCGACGTGCGGGAGGCCCAGGGCGACCTCGCCGGCGCCCTCGAAGGCCTATCGAGGACAGCCACGGCATCCGTCAGAAGCTCGCCGCCGCCGACCCCGGCAATGCCGGATGGCAGCGCGACCTCTCCGTCAGCCTAGAGCGAGATCGGCGACGTGCGGCAGGCCCAGGGCGACCTCGCCGGCGCCCTCGAAGGCCTATGAGGCCAGCCTCGCCATCCGCCGAGAAGCTCGCCGCCGCCGACCCCGGCAATGCCGGATGGCAGCGCGACCTCTCCGTCAGCCTGAACAAGATCGGCGACGTGCGGCAGGCCCAGGGCGACCTCGCCGGCGCCCTCGAAGGCCTATGAGGACAGCCGCGCCATCCGCCAGAAGCTCGCCGCCGCCGACCCCGGCAATGCCGGATGGCAGCGCGACCTCTCCGTCGAGCCTGGAGCAAGGTCGGCGACGTGCGGCAGGCCCAGGGCGACCTCGCCGGCGCCCTCAAGGCCTATGAGGACAGCCGCGCCATCCGCCAGAAGCTCGCCGCCGCCGACCCCGGCAATGCCGGATGGCAGCGCGACCTCTCCGTCAGCCTAGAGCGCGTCGGCGACGTGCGGCAGGCCCAGGGCGACCTCGCCGGCGCCCTCAAGGCCTATGAGGACAGCCTCGCCATCCGCCAGAAGCTCGCCGCCGCCGACCCCGGCAATGCCGGATGGCAGCGCGACCTCTCCGTCAGCTGGAACAAGGTCGGCGACGTGCGGCAGGCCCAGGGCGACCTCGCCGGCGCCCTCAAGGCCTATGAGGACAGCCTCGGCATCTCTCAGAAGCTCGCCGCCGCCGACCCCGGCAATGCCGGATGGCAGCGCGACCTCTCCGTCAGCCTAGAGCGCGTCGGCGACGTGCGGCAGGCCCAGGGCGACCTCGCCGGCGCCCTCAAGGCCTATGAGGACAGCCTCGCCATCGCGCCAGAAGCTCGCCGCCGCCGACCCCGGCAATGCCGGATGGCAGCGCGACCTCTCCGTCAGCCTAGAGCGCGTCGGCGACGTGCGGCAGGCCCAGGGCGACCTCGCCGGCGCCCTCAAGGCCTATGAGGACAGCCTCGCGCATCTGCCAGAAGCTCGCCGCCGCCGACCCCGGCAATGCCGGATGGCAGCGCGACCTCTCCGTCAGCCTAGAGCGCGTCGGCGACGTGCGGCAGGCCCAGGGCGACCTCGCCGGCGCCCTCAAGGCCTATGAGGACAGCCGTCGCCATCTGCCAGAAGCTCGCCGCCGCCGACCCCGGCAATGCCGGATGGCAGCGCGACCTCTCCGTCAGCTGGAACAAGGTCGGCGACGTGCGGCAGGCCCAGGGCGACCTCGCCGGCGCCCTCAAGGCCTATGAGGACAGCCTCGGCATCTGTCAGAAGCTCGCCGCCGCCGACCCCGGCAATGCCGGATGGCAGCGCGACCTCTCCGTCAGCTGGAACAAGGTCGGCGACGTGCGGCAGGCCCAGGGCGACCTCGCCGGCGCCCTCAAGGCCTATGAGGACAGCCGCGCCATCCGCCAGAAGCTCGCCGCCGCCGACCCCGGCAATGCCGGATGGCAGCGCGACCTCTCCGTCAGCCTAGAGCGCGTCGGCGACGTGCGGCAGGCCCAGGGCGACCTCGCCGGCGCCCTCAAGGCCTATGAGGACAGCCTCGCCATCCGCCAGAAGCTCGCCGCCGCCGACCCCGGCAATGCCGGATGGCAGCGCGACCTCTTTGTTTCCAGGTGGAGACTCGCAGCTGTGGCCGAGCAGAAGGGGGACGAGCCGACGGCCATCGCTCAGTTCGAGGCCGCCCTCCGCATCATGAATCAGCTCGACGAAAGCGGTCGTCTGCTCCCGACCGATCGACGTTATCTCCAGGCGCTCAAGCAACGTATCGCGGCGCTTGGAGGGGCTGTGCAGCAATGATCAGCCGCATCGACCGGCGAGGGATAGCCGGTCCGCGATGTCCTGGAGGGCGGGAGCTCGAGATGCGTCCTGGCGGATCGGCCATGGTCTCCATGCCGATCTGTCCCGCCATGTCCTGAGCACTCCCGGATCGCCGAGGACGCACGGCCCCCGCCCGCCGTTGCATCCGCCCTGCGGCTGGTATAATGACCTAACGTCCGGGTCGGGCGCAGCCTCATGCGTGCTCACCGGCAAGAGCAACGAAGCGGGGAGTCAAAACGTCATGTCGGTGACGCGTCGTGCCTTCACGGTCGGCAGCCTTCTGGCCGCCGGGACCCTGGGTCTTCCGATCATGGTCAAGGCCCAGCAGGGCAAGACGGTGGCCCTGCTGTTCGACAGCCTGGTGTCGCCCTTCTGGGTGGCCGGGCTCGACATCATGCGCGTGAAGGCCAAGGAGAACGGCTGGACCGTGCTCGAGGGCATCTCGAACTTCGACGACAACAAGCAGTTCGAGCAGGTCAAGGCGATGATCGCCCGCCATGTGGACGGGATCCTGATCATCCAGACCGATTCCAAGGCCGTCATCCCGGCCATTCGCGCCGCCAACGCGGCCGGCATCCCGATGGTGCACTTCAACCGCCCGCCGGCGCCGTCGGACGCCTATTCGGTGGCGATCCAGGCGGACAACAGAAAAATCACGCAGGATACGGTCAAGTTCATGGTCGAGGAGGCCAAGCGCCTCGGCGGGACCTACAAGGCCTGCATCATGATCGGCGATCTGGGCGACGTGAACGCCATCCAGCGTCGCGACGGCTTCTTCGACATCGTCGACCAGCACAAGGACATGATCGAGGTGGTGGGCCGCGTGTCGACCGAGTGGAACGCCGACAAGGCGTTCGCCGGGCTCACCAACGCGCTGCAGGCCAACCCCGACATCAATTTCCTGTTCGCGTCGTCGGACTTCATGATGCCGCAGCTGCAGCAGGTGCTCGAGACCTTCGACAAGTGGCACAAGCGCGGCGAGGACGGGCACATCATCTTCGGCAGCTTCGATGGCGACCAGAACGCCTACCAGGCATTGC
Organism: uncultured Alphaproteobacteria bacterium; assembly: GCA_963735065.1. Lineage (GTDB taxonomy): Bacteria > Pseudomonadota > Alphaproteobacteria > Geminicoccales > Geminicoccaceae > CAVTJL01. Next base: position 12,473 of record CAVTJL010000009.1, read on the forward strand.
TGGACGGCTATCTCGACGCCGACGGGGTGCAGAACCTGTTCCTCGAGGTCGACATGGCCTTCCAGGCCTTCAAGGACATGTGGGCCGGCAAGAAGCCGGACAAGCTTCTGCTCGATCCGGGCTTCGTCATCACCCAGGCGAACCTCCAGGAAGCCCGGGACAAGATGTGGGGCTACACCGTGTGGAAGAAGAGCCACGCCTGAGCAGCGCCCCTAGGCTCCGGGAGGAGATGGCGTGAGCACGGCCGGCGTGCCGGCGGGCACGGCGGGCGAGGCCGGGCGTGCCGCCCGCAAGGCGCGGCCCTGGTGGCTGTCGCTGCTCCTCTCGGAGTATCTCGTTCTTCTGATCACCGTGCTCTACGTGATCATGGTGGCCCCGATCGTGCCGGAGATCCTCACCTTCGACACGTGGCGGGACATCCTGGCAGCGACCATGCCGCTGCTCGTGGTCGCCATCGGCCAGACCTTCGTGCTCATCGTGGCCGGGATCGATCTCTCGGCCGCTTCCGTCCTTGCGATGGCGAGCGTGGTGGGGGCGGCGGTCATCACCATGGATGGCGGGCCGCTCGCCCATGCGAGCCCGATCATCTCCGTGCCCGCCGGCATCCTGGCATTTCTGGTCGTCGGCGGGCTGGTGGGGGCCTTCAACGGCATGTGCGTCACGCGCCTGCGGATGCCGCCCTTCATCGTGACGCTGACGACGATGATGTTCTTCAGCGGCGCCGCCATCTGGTTCGTCTCGCTCTACACGAGCTCGGGCAGCAGCATCGGCAACCTGCCCCGCGCCTTCGTCTTCATGGGCCAGGGGCAGATCATGGGCCTGCCCTTCTCGATCCTGATCGCGGCCGTGATCGGCATCGCGGCGCAGATTGCGCTGGGCCGATCGCTCTATGGCCGCTGGCTGTTCGCGATCGGCGTCAACCCGCGCGCCGCCGAGGTCTCGGGCGTGCCGATGCGCAAGGCCGTCTTTTGGGCCTATGTGATCTCGGGCATGTGCGCCGGGGCTGCGGCCATTCTCTACACCGGCCGGCTCGAGACCGGCACGCCGGTGCTGGGCCAGCGCATCCTTCTGGACGTGATCGGCGCTGCCGTGATCGGCGGCGTCAGCCTGTTCGGCGGCAAGGGAAAGATCGTCTGGACGCTTTATGGCGCGCTTTTCCTCACCGTGGTGGACAAGGGGCTGCAGCTGATGGGCCTGGCGCTGTCCTCGGTGTTCGCGATCAAGGGGGCGGTGATCCTCGGGGCCGCCATCATCGACGCCCAGCGCCAGCGGCTGATCCACCGTGGCTGAGGCCCCTGCCCTCCTCGAGGTCGAGGGGCTGACCAAGAGCTTCTTCGGCGTCGAGGTGCTGCACGGCGTGGGCTTTTCCCTCGCACCCGGCGAGGTGCTGGGGCTCGTGGGCGAGAACGGGTCCGGCAAGTCGACGACGATGAACATCCTGGGCGGCATCCACCAGCCCGACGCCGGCCGGATGGTGCTCGAGGGGCGAGCTTACGAGCCCACCAACCCCAGGGACGCCGAGGCCCGCGGCATCGCCTTCATCCATCAGGAGCTGAACCTCTTCAAGAACCTGACGATCGAGGAGAACCTCTTCATCACCGGCTTTCCCAAGCTGGTGCCGGGGCTGCCCTTCATCGATCGGCGCAAGATCCGCGAGCGGGCCAAGGAGCTCTTGGCCGCCGTGGACCTCGAGCTGGCGCCGGGAACGCCGGTGGCGCGGCTCAGCCAGGGCGAGCGGCAGCTGGTCGAGATCTCGAAGGCGCTGGGGGCGGATGCGCGGATCGTCATCTTCGACGAGCCCACGACGTCGCTCACGGCACGGGAGAGCGAGCGGCTTTTCGACATCATCGGGCGCCTGAGGGAAAAAGGCATCGCGGTCATCTACATCAGCCACATCCTGGGCGACGTGATGCGGCTGTGCGACCGCGTGACGGTGCTCAGGGACGGCAGCGTGGTGGGCGGCGGGGCGCGCCAGGAGCTCTCGATCAACCGCCTGATCACCTTGATGGTCGGGCGCACGATCGACCAGATCTACCCGCCCCGAGAGCCCTGCGCGCGCGAGGGCGCCCCGGCGATCAGGGTGCAGGGGCTGACCCAGCGCGGCATCGTCAAGGACATCGCCTTCGAGGTGCGGGCGGGCGAGGTTTTGGGCGTGGCGGGGCTGATGGGGGCCGGCCGCTCGGAGATGGCCCGCATCCTCTTCGGCCTCGACCCCTACGAGGCGGGCACGATCGAGCTCGACGGCGAGCCGCTGGACCGGCCCACGCCCGAGGTCGCGATCGAGCGCGGCATGGCCTTTCTTACCGAGGACCGGCGGCTCGAGGGCCTCCTGATGGACGCGTCCCTGGCCGACAACATCGCCTTGGCCTCGCTGCCCGACTATGCCTCGCCCTGGGGCAAGCTGATCGACCGGCCGAGGCTCGATGCCCAGGTGACGAAGATGGGCCGGGACGTCCATCTCAGCACGCAGGAGCTGGTGCGCACGCTCGCCAAGAACCTCTCGGGCGGCAACCAGCAGAAGGTGGTGATCGGCAAGTGGCTGCTGCGCCGGCCGCGGCTCTTCATCCTGGACGAGCCCACGCGCGGCATCGACGTCGGCGCCAAGTTCGAGGTCTACAAGATCATCAACCAGCTGGCGGCCGACGGCACCGCCATCTTGATGATCTCCTCGGAGATCGAGGAGCTGATCGGCATGTGCGACCGCATCATGGTGATGAGCCACGGCGAGACCCGCGGCTTCATCGACCGCGCGTCCTTCGACCGCGAGGAGATCCTCAAGGCCGCGATGCGCGATCCTGCCCTTGTGGGAGCGCGCTCATGAGGAGCGCTGCCCGTCTCCGCCTGCTGGCGCTGCAGAACGCGCCGGTGCTCATGTTCCTCGTGCTGGTCGTGGTGTTCGCCAGCCTGTCGCCCCGCTTCCTGACGCCCGTCAACTTCATCAACATCGTCAACCAGGCGGCCCATATCGGCATCATCGCCACCGGCATGACCTTCGTGCTCCTGGTGGCCGGCATCGATCTCTCGGTCGGCGCCAACATGTATGCGTCCTGCATCGTCGTGGCGCTCTACATGAAGGGCTGGAACCCGGCCTTCGGCTTCATGGCGGTGGCAGCGCTGGGTCTCGTCTTCGGCGCGTTCAACGGTCTCATGATCGTGCGGCTCAGGGTGCCGGCCTTCATCACCACGCTGTCCACGCTCTTCATCGGCCGGGCGATCGCGCTCTATCTGTCCGACGTCAAGATGATCATGTTCGGCAAGGAGATCCTGCGCCTCGGCCGCGCCGACTGGCTGGGCGTGCCGCCCGCCATCTGGATTTTTGCCACCGTCGTGCTGATCGCCTGGGTGACGCTCAGGCTCACCACCTTCGGGCGGCAGGTCTATGCCGTGGGCGCCGATCCCGAGGCCGCGGCCAAGGCCGGCATCCCGGTGCGCCGTATTCTTTTCGCCGTCTACTGCATCTGCGGCGTGTGCGCCGGGATCGGCGGGCTGGTCTCGGCGAGCCAGGTGGCGGCCGCGGCCTCCACCTTCGGCTTCAACAAGGAGTTCCCGGTGATCGCCGCCACCGTCTTGGGCGGCACCAGCCTCTTCGGCGGCCGCGGCGGGGTGATCGGCACCGTCTTCGGCGCCATCCTGATCCAGACCGTCGAGAACGGCCTCGTGATGACCAACGCCGATCCTTATGTCTATCCGCTGATCATCAGCGCCATCATCTTCATCGCCGTGCTGGTCGACAGCGTGCGCACCGGCATCCTCGAGCGCCTCGAGCGGCGCACGATCCGCGTCGAGGCGACGTAGCGCCACCAGGCGGCACGCCCCATGGAGGCGAGCGCCCGCCTCACGCGCCGATGTGCTCGTGGGCGAGGCCGCCGGTGGCGTGGCGGTGGGGGTGGGAGGAGACGCGCACCGGGACGATGTGGAGGTTGGCGTGGCGCACGCCGCGCTGGGGCGTGATCTCGTCGGCGATGGCGCGGATGGTCCGCGACGGGCCGCGCAGGGCCGAGAGCTCGAGGCAGCTCCTGTGGTCGAGCGGCACGCGCATGTTGGCCGCGAAGACGTCGTGATGCTCGTGCTGGATGCGGGTCAGGCGCTGGGCCAGATCGCGCGTCTCGTAGTCGAAGACGTAGCTCAGCACGGCGATGCACATCGCATCCTCGCTCTCGGCCTGCTCGCGGTTGGCGGCATCGCGCAGGATGTCGCGAAAGGCCTCGGACCGGCTGTCATAGCCGCGCTGGCGCTTCAGCGTGTCGACGACCTCGAGCAGGTCATCGTCGATCGTGATGGTGATGCGTTGCATCGCACGTCCCCATGGATCCGGCCCCCGCGGCATGCCGCCGACGACATGGCGGATGCTAGAGGATGAATGGAACCAGGGGAATCCGATGCAGCCCACGCGGCGGCAGGCTGGCGGACTCAACGTCCCGGCTCGTGACCACGGTGCAGGTGGTGGTGGCTGTGGGTGCTGGACCCGCCATGCGCGTGGAGATGCCGGTGCGCGAGGCTCGTGCGCTCGAGCAGCGCCACGTCCCGCAGGATCTCGGCCGGGCTGCCGGAGGCGACGACCCGCCCCTCCTGCAGCACGACGCAGCAGTCGGCGATGTCCTCGACGATGTCGAGGTCGTGGGTGGCGGTGACGATCGTGCGGCCCGAGCCGCGGCATCCGACGAGAAAGTCGATGACGGCGCTGGCGCTCTTGGGGTCGAGCGCCGCCGTCGGCTCGTCGAGGAGGAGCACCTCGGGCTCGAGCACGAGGACCGAGGCCAGCGCCACCCGCTTCTTCTCGCCGCCGGAGAGCCGATGGGGTGGGCGGTCGCGGAGGTGTGCTACGCCGAACGCCTCGAGCGAGGCGGCCACGCGACGCCGGATCTCGTCCTTCGCCCAGCCGAGCTGCAGGGGGCCGAAGGCGACCTCGTCGAAGACGGTGGGGTTGAAGAGCTGGACGTCCGGATTCTGGAAGACGAGGCCGACGCGGCGGCGGAAGGCCAGCGCCGTCTCGTCGTCCTCGAACCGCTCTTCCGTAAGGGGCTGGCCGAAGGCCTGGATGCGGCCGCGATCGGCGAAATAGAGCGCGTCCAGGAGCCGGAGCAGGGTCGACTTGCCGGATCCGTTGGCGCCCAGGAGCACGACGCGCTGGCCTGCCTCGATCCTGAGGTCGAGGCCGTGCAGCGCGGGCGTGGCATGGTAGGCGTAATGGACGTCGAACGCCTCGAAGACGGCGGGTGCCGCGGGGGACGCCGGCGACGGCCCGCCGCTCACGCCTGCAGCCACAGGGCGAGAGCGACGACGGCAAGAAAGCCCGTCACGGCCATCCAGTCGAGCGGGCGGGTGCGAAACTCGTCGAGCAGGCGCGGCTCGCCGCGATAGCCGCGCGAGATCATCGCGAGATGGACCTCGGTGCTGGTCTCGAGCGCCTTGCCGAGCAGGGCGCCGGCCGTGGCGGTGGCGAGCCGTCTTTTGTCGCGCGGGCTCAGATGCCCGACGAGGCGGCTGCGCCGGGCCTCGAGCATCTGGGATGCCGCCTGGAGGAGGACGAAGACGTAGCGATGCGTCATGCCGAGGATGACGACGATGGCGACGGGCATCCGGAAAGCCCGCATCGCCTTGAGGAGATGCGGCCAGGGCGTGGTGAGGACGAGGAGAAGCGCGAAGGTGGCGGTGGTCTCCGAGCGTCCGAGAAGAAAGGCGGCGCTGCGCGCGCCCTGCAGGCTCACGGTCCAGGAGAGGACGGGGAGCGTGAGGATGACGTCGCCCGGCACGAGGAAGAGGGCGGGCAGCGCTATGAGGCCGGTGAACGCCAGAACGCCCAGCCAGGCCCGGCGCGCCAGCCTGCCGATCCCGATGCGCGAGGCCTGCGCCAGCGCCACGGCGAGCAGGAAGAGGCCCAGGAGGACGGTCAGGGACGTCACGTAGACCGCGAGCACGATGAGGCCGAGCATGGCGCCGAGCTTGACCCGCGGATCGAGCCGCTGGAGGAGGCCCTCACGGGACGCGAGCCTGTCGGCGTCGAGGGCGTGCTCCAGCGCGTGCGTGATGCCGTGGGCCAGCCGGTCGAGGAAGTTGCCCCGGTGACGGCCGTGCCAGACGAAGGACTGCTCCCCCATGACGGGCGGTTCCGCCGTTGCGGCCTCAGGCCCTGCCCTCGCCCACGGGCACACGCCGGCCGAGGACCCAGGAGAGGGCGGAGAAGACGATGAGGATCAGGCCGGCACCGATGACGGCCGAGACGATGTAGCCGAAATTCGCGTTGTGCATGAAGGCCGGGGCATAGTCCGGCAGCGGTGCCGTCCAGATGCTCGAGAGATGGGCCAGACCCTGCGGCACCTGCTCGGGCGGCGGCATGTTGCCGGAGGCGTGGGCGATCTGCTCGCGGATCGCGGGATCCTGGAGGTCCTCGGTGCCCCACTCGCCCCAGGCGATGCCGGCCGCGATGAGCCCAAGCGGGCTCAGCACCATGAGGGCGCCGAGGCCGGCCCAGAGCCAGCGCGTGGCGTACCAGCCGCCGGCGATGGCGGCACGCATGCCACCCTGGGCGATCTTGGCGGTGGTCTGAAGCAGGCTCGGGTTGGCGCGCTGCAGATAGGCGACGATGCCGGCCGTGATGACGGCCTCGGCCGCACCCGCCAGGGTCAGGTGCGCCACCATCATGGCAGGGACGGCCACGCTCAAGGGATAGGGGGCGTAGAGCGGGGCGCCGGTCGCGTCATGGAAGAGCATCGGCTGGATGCCGAACTCGATGGCGGCCAGAAGCGCCGAGGCATTGATGGCGACATAGCCCGCGACCCCGGCCGCCACGACCCGGCGCGGCGACTCGATGGGCGTTCTGCCCGAGATCAGCCGGTAGACGGCGTAGGCGACGAGCGAGCCCACGATCGCCATGTTGAGGCTGTTGGCGCCGAAGGCCGTGATCCCGCCATCGCCGAAGAAGAGGGCCTGGATCAGGAGGGCGATCGAGATGGCGACGATCGCCGGGGCCGGCCCCAGCACGATGGCGGCAACGCCCATGCCGACGGCATGCGCCGTGGTCCCTCCCGGGATCGGCAGGTTGAACATCATCACGACGAAGCAGAAGGCCGAGACGACCGCGAGGAGCGGCACGAGGCGGCTCTGCAGCAGCCGCTTCACCCGCTCGAGCGCCACATACCAGAAGGGTGCCGCCACCGCGTAGGCGACGGCGCAGGTCGACGGGCTGAGATAGCCGTCGGGTATGTGCATAATTTCTTATCCCTTGGAGCGGGGCGCCGTCGTCGTATGATGTCTCTCGGAAATTCTCATACGCCTGATGACCCGTCAATGCCCCGCCCGACCCGGCTCATGGCCACCGGGCTCGGCCTGCAAGCGGGCGCGTCCCGGGGCATGCAGGACAGCCATCCGGTTCCGCGGGTCGAGGAGCCGGCTATGGGCACCGGTCCTTCGAGGTCGGGTAGGTCCGGGCGACGGTCGACGCCGTCATCCGGGCGCGCGGCGAAGCGCTTGGCGAGGTCACCGATCCCGAGGGCTATGTCGTGGAGATCGAGCAGCGCCGGGGCGCGCATCGGGCCCGATAGCAACGCGGCCCGGACCAGGGGATACCCGGCCCGGGCCTTCGCGGGGCGCAACTGCTGAGACGGGAAGAGCCCGTCGGGACCGCCCTACATGCCTGACATGCCCGACGACGCTGCGGCCCCGGTCGTCGCGTGGGCCTCGAACATCCAGGGCATCATGTTGTGGTCGAGCTCGGCCATGACCCAGAGCGAGCCCGCGATCACGATGGCGACGATGACGACCGTGAGGCCCAGCGCCGTCATGTTCCAGGTGCCGTCGGGCGTGCCGGTGAGGTGCAGGAAATATTTGAGATGGACCACCATCTGGAGGGCGCCGATCGCCAGGATGATGGGCAGCAGCACCGACGGCGGGGTCACCTTGCCCATCACCAGCGCGAACGGGATGACGGTGAGCACGATGGCCAGCATGAAGCCGTGCCGGTAGGACTCGAAGCTTCCCGCCGCATGGCCGCCGTCGTGGCCGCCGCCATCGCCGGCCTCGTGACCGGTGCCCTGGGCGTGCTCGAGCGTCTCGGTCGCGGTGCTCATCACAGGCTCCCCCGCAGATAGACGACGGAGAAGACGCCGATCCAGATGATGTCGAGGAAGTGCCAGAAGAGGCCGAGGCACATGAGCCGCGTGCGGTTGGTGGCGGTGAGCCCGCGCTGCGTGAGCTGGGCCACCAGCACGACCATCCAGACGAGGCCCGCGGTGACGTGGAGGCCGTGGGTGCCAACGAGCGTGAAGAAGGCCGAGAGGAAGGCGCTGCGATCGGGCCCTGCGCCCTCGGCGATGAGGTCGCGGAACTCGTGGAGCTCCATCGCGATGAAGGCGAGGCCCAAGAGGAAGGTGACGCCCAGCCAGCGCACCACGAGGTCCTGGCGGTCATCGGCGATCGCCAGGGTCGCCAGCCCGTAGGTGAAGCTGCTCAGGAGCAGGATGAAGGTCTCGACCAGGACATAGGGCAGGTTGAAGATGTCGTGGCCGCTGGGCCCGCCCGCGGTCGATCCGCTCATGACCACGAAGGCCGCGAAGACCGCCGCGAACAGGATGCAGTCGCTCATCAGGTAGATCCAGAACCCGAGGAGCGCCGAGGGGCCGCCGTCATGCGCGTGCTCTTCCGCGTAGAGGGCGGTGGTGCCCTCCTCCTCGCGCCGGGACGGGGTGCCCGGCCGCGGCCGCGTGACGGAGGGGACGGTCAGAGCGTCGTCTAGCATCGCATCACCCCTGCTGTGCGAATTCTGTGGGGCCGCGCAGCTCGACGCGCCACACCTCAGCGGCCGGCACGACGTAGTCGCGGTTTCTGTTGTAGGAATGCAGGACAATCGCGGCGAGGGCACCGGCGGCACCCACAAGCGCCAGCCACCAGATGTGCCAGATCATCCCGAAGCCCAGGAGGACGGTGAGGAAGCTCAGGACGAACCCGGTGCCCGTGTTGCGCGGCATGTGGATCGGCCGCATGTCGTCGGCGCCGGGCCCGGTCCATCCCTGGGCCTTCATCTCCCAGAACGCGTCGCGGTCGCGGACGATGGGGATGCGCGCGAAATTGTAGAAGGGCGGCGGCGAGGAGGTCGCCCACTCGAGCGTCCGGCCGTTCCAGGGGTCGCCCGTGAGGTCGAGGTTCTCGGCCCGCTTGCGGATGCTGACCACGAGCTGGGCGATCTGCAGGCAGATGCCGGTCAGGATCACGAAGGCGCCGATGGCGGCGACCACGAGCCAGGGGTGCCAGGCCGGGTTGTCGTAGTGATTGAGCCGCCGCGTCATGCCCATGAAGCCCAGCACGTAGAGCGGCATGAAGGCGAGGTAGAAGCCGCCGACCCAGCAGCCGACCGCCCAGCGGCCCAGGCGCTCGTCGAGCTTGAAGCCGAAGACCTTGGGGAACCAGTAGGTGTAGCCGGCAAAGCAGCCGAAGACGACGCCGCCGATGATGGTGTTGTGGAAGTGGGCGACGAGGAAGAGGCTGTTGTGGAGCACGAAGTCGGCGGGCGGGATCGCCATCAGCACGCCCGTCATGCCGCCGATCGTGAAGGTGACCATGAAGGCCAGGGTCCACAGCATCGGCGTCGTGAAGCGGATGCGGCCCCGGTACATGGTGAAGAGCCAGTTGAAGAGCTTCACCCCGGTCGGGACGGCGATGATCATCGTCGTGATGCCGAAGAAGGCGTTGACGTCGCCGCCTGAGCCCATGGTGAAGAAGTGGTGCACCCAGACGAGGAAGGAGAGCACCGTGATCGTCACCGTGGCGTAGACCATCGACTTGTAGCCGAAGAGCGGCTTGCCGCTGAAGGTGGCGATGACCTCGGAATAGACCCCGAACAGCGGCAGGATGAGGATGTAGACCTCCGGATGGCCCCAGGTCCAGATGAGGTTGATGTACAGCATCGCATCACCGCCGTAGCCGTTGGTGAAGAAATGCATGCCGATGTATCTGTCGAGGCTGAGGAGAGCCAGCGTCGCCGTCAGCACCGGGAAGGACACCACGATGAGGACGTTGGTGCAGAGCGAGGCCCAGCTGAAGATCGGCATGCGCATCAGCGTCATGCCCGGCGCCCGCATCTTGATGATGGTGACGATCATGTTGACGGCGGCGAGCAGCGTGCCGATGCCCGCTATCTGGAGCGACCAGATATAGTAGTCCATCCCGACATCGGGGCTGAAGTGCAGCTCCGACAGCGGCGGATAGGCGAGCCAGCCCACGCGCGCGAAGTTGCCGATGGCGAGCGACATGTTGACGAGCAGCGCGCCCGCCGCGGTCAGCCAGAAGCTCACCGAGTTGAGGTAGGGGAAGGCCACGTCCCTGGCGCCGATCTGCAGCGGCACCACGAAGTTCATCAGGCCGACGACGAAGGGCATGGCCATGAAGAAGATCATGATCACGCCGTGGGCGGTGAAGACCTGGTCGTAGTGCTCGGGCGGCAGGTAGCCGGGCGAGCCGCCGGAGGCCAGGGCCAGCTGCGTGCGCATCATGATGGCATCGGAGAAGCCGCGCAGCAGCATCACCATGGCGAGCATGATGTACATGGCGCCGATGCGCTTGTGGTCGACCGAGGTCAGCCACTCGTCCCAAAGATAGCGCCACTTGCCGGCAAGGGTGACGGCCGCGAGCCCGGCCAGCACAATGATGCCCATGAAGCCCACGGCGCCCATGACGATGGGGTTGTCGTAGGGAATGGCCGAGAGGGTGAGCCTGCCCAGCATGGCCTTACTCCTTGGCCGCGGCGGTGGTCATGGTGGCGCCGCCTTCGGCGCCGCCGAGGTGCCTGCGCACGATGTCGTGGAAGAGGTTCGGCGCCACCGACGCGAAGTAGGTGACCGGGCTCTTCTCGCTGGGACGGCTCAGCGCCTTGTAGCGCGCGACGCTCAGCGTCTCGGACGATGCCCGCGCCTTGCGCAGCCAGGCCGCGAAACCGTCCTTGCTCATGGCGAGCGCCTTGAACTTCATGTCGGAGAAGCCGGCGCCGCTATAGTTGGAGGAGATGCCGTCGTAGCTGCCGGGCTCGTTCGCCACCAGGCCCAGCTTCGTCTCCATGCCGCTCATCGTGTAGATCTGGCCACCGAGCTGCGGGATGAAGAAGGAGTTCATCACGGCGGCGGACGCGAGATGGAACTCGACCGGGGTGCCGACCGGAAAGGCGATCTGGTTGACGGTCGCGATGTTCAGATCCGGATAGATGAAGAGCCATTTCCAGTCGAGCGACACCACATCGATATTGATCGGCTTCTGCGCTGAGGCGATCGGCTTGTAGGGATCCAGCGCGTGCGACGATGTCCATGTGACGGTGGCGAGCGCCGCGACGATGGCGCACGGGACCAGCCACACGACGACCTCGATCACGCCCGAATGCGACCACTCGGGCGCGTAGGTGGCGGCGGTGTTCGAGGCCCTGTAGCGCCACGCAAAAAGGAGGGTCAGCAGGATCACCGGGACGACGACCAGCAGCATCAAGCCGGTCGCGAAGAGGATCAGCGAGCGCTCGTCGGCGCCGATCATCCCTTTCGGCTGCAGGACGACGTACCCGTTGCAGCCGGCGAGCGGCACGAGGGCCAGGATCGGCGCCAACCGAAGGAGTCGCGACAGAGATCCTCCTGCCGCAGGCGGACTCCCCGCTGCATCGCAGCAGGATCGATCACCATGACCGACCGGGATCGGGCGTTTCATCTCGACTTCTTTTCGCAACACAACACCGCCTCAAAGAGATAGCCGACCAGATACTTGGAATCTGGACAAACTCGTGACAGCAAGATCGCGCTTTTGCCTAGATTTTAGGCAATCTTGACTAAGTATTCACCAAACAGTTTTGCATAATGTTAACGCAGACAAAACGTCGCACCTAGAATGCCGTGGGCTTCAACATGTCGGTTACTTGATATCTGGCGACACAAATAGACCCTGACCCACAGGGAGCAACGCCCAACCTTTTGCTGCGGCGCAATGTCCTAGCTGGCCCCGGGGAAGAAAGCGGGGCATCGCCGCGAGCGGATCGGCGCCTCTGGGCCGGCTACGGCTTCACCCCGGACATGGATGCCCTGGCCAGCCGCCTGACGGGACGGATCAACGTCGCGAGGGCCGGGACGCGGACGCCCCGAGGCCGCGGGCGTTCTCCTCCCCTCCAACGCTGACAGGCCGGGCCGCCCATGTTACTGATAAGGCAGGCTCGTCACCGCGGCGCCCTGGCCCGGGCCGATCAAAGCGCTGTCGTCATCAACAGGCGCACGGTCGCCGCGAACGACGCGAAAGGGGAGCAAGCAGCCGTGATTCCCGTGGATGCCCAGACCATGCGCGAGGTGGCGCCGACCTTCAGCGGCGCGCTCGGCGAGCAACAAGCAAAAATCATCGCGGCCGCGGGCGAGGTGCTGCGGCCGACGCTCGAGGCCTACGAGATCACGAGCCGGCTGCGCATCGCCCATTTCCTGGGCCAGACCTGCCACGAATTGGCCGGCTTCAGGACAACGGAAGAATTCGCGAGTGGCGAGGCCTATGAGGGTCGAAAGGACCTGGGCAACACCAAGAAGGGGGACGGCCCGCTCTTCAAGGGTCGCGGCCTTCTGCAGCTGACCGGTCGCGCCAACTATCGCGAGTATGGTGCCGCGCTGGGCGTGGATCTCGAGAAGGAGCCGGCCCTGGCGGCCGAGCCGGCCTTCTCGCTGCGCATCGCCTGCGAATACTGGAAGCGAAGAAAAATCAACGCGGCGTGCGATCAGGACGACATCATCAGGGTCACGAAGCTGATCAATGGCGGCACCAACGGGCTGGACGACCGGCGAAGCCTCACCTCGAAGGCCAAGACGGCCGTGGCACGCCTGGAGGGCGTGCAGCTTTCCGGGGGTGCCGCGGACAAGAGCGGGCGGCCCGTCCTGCAGCGGGGCTCCAAGGGCGAGGCCGTGGCCGAGCTGCAGGCGATGCTGCGCGATCTCAAGTTCGCTCTGGCCGTCGACGGCGATTTCGGGGCGGGGACCGAGGTGGCGGTGATGCGCTTCCAGAGCGAGAAGAAGCTCACCGCCGACGGGCTCGTGGGCCCGGACACCTGGTCCGCGCTCGACGCTGCGAGAAAGAAAAAATAGCGGATCCGAGGCCGCCCGGACCTCGGCGCGAGCCTGTCCCCGTCACGCCCCGTCCCACGGCAGCACGGTGACCTCGGGCCAGATCGACAGGACGCGAGCGGCCTTGGCTTCGTAGCTGCTTCTGTTCGTCATGGCATGGTTGGGACGGATCGTCATCGCGAGCAGGTCATCAAGGCCGAAGGGCGCGATGATGTCGAGCCGACCGTCGGGCTCGAGGCGCACGCCTACCGCGTGAACGACCGAAGCGTAGCGCTCCAGGGCCTCGTCCGCCGAGGCGAGCGGCGCATAGGCGGCGCCGAAGCGACGCTCGAACCAGAGGTGAACGCGCGCCTGGTTGCGCACCTCGACCGGAGCCGGGAAGCCCCCGGTCAGGCGCTCGACGCGCCTGATGACCCGATCCTCGGCTTCCCAGGAGCGATCGGCGGCATCGAAGTAGATGAGGTCAAAGTCCTTGATGCCGGTGCCACGCGGCCGGCCGGTGAGGACGTTCCAGACGGTCTGATAGAGGCAGCCGGCGACGAGCCGCCACTGCGGCAGCTCCAGGGGCCGGACCGTCTCGAGCAACCGCATCAGGTCGGGATCGTCGCGGACGATCCGCTCGAGCAGCGCCATCTGCTGCTCGGGGCTCATCGGGGCTCCAGGGTCGGCTCCGGCCGCGCCTCCACCCATCGCTCGGAACCTTCCTCGACCATTCCGTCTCGGGGCCGGAGAATGCCGCGCCGCACGCGCGGGGGCGAGCGCTAACGGACCATGCGAGAGATCAGCGCTCGCCAGCCGCTCAGGGACGCTACCTCGACGGGCCTTTCGGCCTCGGGGCTTTTGCTGCGGCTGCGGCCCGCCATTCCGGGCCCAGGGCAGCGAGGACGGCCTCCGTCGCCAGCGCGTTCGCCAAGGCGTTGGGGTGGCCATCGAACTCGTCCACGACGAGGTCGCCGGCCTCCACGCCGCGGCGCAGGACGGGCCGCAGATCGATGCAACGAACGTTCTCACTCCGGCAGACCGCCAGCGTCTGGTCCACGAGAAAGCTGAAGGTGGTGTAGTCCGACAGACCATTCACCATGGGCCAAAGCACCACGGCCAGCGGAACGTTGCGCGATCGCGCCAGCTCGAAGATCGCCACCAGGCGACTGCGCGCGACGTCGAAAAGGAGGCCATCAGGCTCCTTGAAGCGCTCGATCATGTATCTTCTATAGCGTGCCTGAAAGCCTGGATTGATCAGCCAGAGCTGAAAGGCATCGTTGAACAGGAAGTAGAGCGCCGAATGGCGATTGAGCCAGGGATGCAACCTCCAGCCGAGACGGGCGGCCTTCGGTATGTCCGCGCCTGCGTCCAGGACATCGTTGTCGAGCCACTGCAAGAGCACGAAGTCGGGACGGGCGCTGTCCAGGGCGATCTGTAGATTTTCCAGGTTGCGTTGCAGGTTGGCGCCAGGCTGACCGAAATTCAGCACCTCGGCCGTAATTCCCTCATGTCGCAGGGCGCGCTCGAGACGGTTCGTCAGGCGATCCGGCTCGTCCACCCCCTGCCCCCAGGTGAAGGAATCCCCGACGACCGCGATCCGGTAGGTACCCGGGACCGGAACCGGGTCGAACTCGCGTTCCCGGAAGCCCAGATGATTGTGAAGATGGACGTGGGATGCCCGCCAGCGCGCCGCGAAGTAGCTGCCGTTGTCCGCCGTCGTCTTGACGTCGGCGAAGACCAGCCGGGCCGCGACCTCCATGAGGAGCAGACCTGCCGCGACGCTGAGGAGAAGAAGAACGAGGCTCTTGCGCATCGCTCGAGCGGGCGGAGGCCCGCCCTATCGTCGCGACTCAAATCGTTCGGAGAACCCGCGTCCCGGATGCGGGGACCGTGCCAGCCGGAACTCTGCCCGAGGGGATAGCCATCCGGCCCCGAGCCCGCGCATCCGATCGCTCGTGCCCACCATCTCGTGTCCGCCTCCCTGACGACGGTTTGTCGAGCATGGTAGCATGGGAGCTGGCGGGAGCCAGCATCATTTGAGATCGGACGTGACGAGCGCGGCAGTGCCGTCCGGCGGCCGCCAGGATGCGAAGGAGGCCGGCATCCTCAGGGGGTCCTCCCCCTCAGATCTCCAAGGCCGGCGCCATCTCGAGGTCGGCGATCAGGCTCGGCCCGGTCGGCCGCCAGCCGAGCCGTTCGCGGGTGATGGCGCTCGACGCGGGGCAGTCGGCGCCGGCGAAGGGCGCGAGCCAGCCGAAGTGCTGCGCCGCCTCGTCGGGCGACAGGCCGACGACCGGCACCTTCAGGCGGCGGCCGATGACCTCCGCGATCTCCCGCAGCGGCACCCCCTCCTCGTCGACGGCGTGATAGCGGGCCCAGGCGGCACCCTTCTCCAGCGCCAGGCGGAAGAGACGTGCCGCGTCAAGGCGGTGCACGGCGGGCCAGCGGTTGAGCCCGTCGCCCACATAGGCGGAGACGCCCGCCTCGCGCGCCCGGGCGATCAGCATCGTCACGAGGCCCTGCCTGTCGGGGCTGTGGACGGAGGGCGCGAGACGCAGGATCGACGTGCTCACGCCGCGCGCCGCGACTGCCGCCGCGGCCTCCTCGGATGCGGCGCGCGGCATCGCCGAGGCGGGCGCGCTCTCGTCCTCCTCCGTCACGAGATGGTCGGGCCCGAGGCCGGCCACGGCGGTGCCGGAGGTGACGACAAAGCGGGCGTCCCGGCCCGCCAGCGCGTCGCCCAGCGCCTCGATCGCCCGCCGGTCGATCTCGCAATTCTCGAGGAACCGCGAGAAGTCGTGGATGAAGGCGGCGTGGATCACGCCGTCCGCCTGGGAGGCACCCCGGCGCAGGCTGTCGAGGTCCTGCACGTCGCCGCGATGCGGCTCGGCACCCATCGAGCGCAGCAGGTCGACGCCCTCCTCCGAGCGCGCCATCCCGAGCACCTGATGGCCAGCACCCTGCAGCTCCCGGACGATCGCCGAGCCGATGAAGCCGGTAGCGCCGGTGACGAAGACACGCATGAAAAGCTCCAGATTGCCTGTCGATCCCGGTCGCCCTGGCAGGCGCCGTGAGAGGAGGCTAGGGAGCGGGCGCCGAACGATCTATGCTCCGGCGTACGGATTGTCTTCGCGATCGTTCGGAGTTCCAGGTGGATCCGCTCTCGGACGTCCTTTCTCTCCTGAAGCCGCGCAGCTACATGGCCGGCGGCTTCGACATCGCCGGCGAGATCAGCATCGCGTTCCCTGCCCATACAGGGGTCAAATGCTACGCCGTGGTCTCGGGCGAGGTCTGGCTCGCCGTGGCCGGGGTAGCCGAGGCGGTGAGGCTGGAGGCCGGCGACTGCTTTCTCCTCCCGCGAGGACGGCCGTTCCGGCTCGCCAGCGACCTCGCCGTGCCGCCGACCGACTTCCGGGCGCTTCTCGCCTCGCCGGGCGACGGCCGCATGCACGTCCACAAGGGCGGCGGCGAGCGCATGATCGTCGGCGGCCATTTCGTCTTTGCCGGGGAGCATGCGGCCATCCTGCAGGGCATGCTGCCGCCGGTGGTCCATCTGCGCGAGGAGGCGGACCGGGCGGCGCTGCGCTGGGCGCTCGAGCGCATGATGCTGGAGCTGCGCGAGCGCCGGCCCGGCCACGTGCTCATCGTCCAGCAGCTGGCGCACACGCTGATGGTCCAGGCGCTGCGGCTGCATCTGGCCCAAGGGGCCGAGGGCGGCATCGGCTGGCTGTTCGCGCTGGCGGACAGACGCATGAGCGCCGCGATCGGGGCGATGCACGCGAGCCCGGCGCGCCGCTGGACCCTGCAGGCTCTGGCCGAGCAGGCCGGCATGTCGCGCACGAGCTTTGCGCTCAGGTTCAAGGCGACGGTCGGGCTGTCGCCGATGGACTATCTGACCCGCTGGCGGATGCTGCTGGCCGGCGACCGGCTGGCGAGCACGGGCGACCCGATCGCCGCCATCGCGCTGGCGGTCGGCTACGAGTCGGAGAGCGCCTTCAGCACGGCCTTCAAGCGCGTCATGCGCCATCCGCCGCGGCGGTTCCGGCGCCTCCGGGAGGAGCAGGACAGGGCGCCGGATCGTGACCCGCTGCGCGTGTCCGGCTCTCCGGCCTGAGGCCGACGGCGGGGGCGTGGCTCCCCTGTTGGCGCTCGCCCCGCTCAGCGACGCTCGAGCGCCAGGCGGACGCCGAGCGCGCAGTAGATGGAACCCACCACCTTGCCCTGCCATCTCACCACCCCGGGGTGGCGGCCGAGGAGGTCGCGCAGACGTCCCGCGCTCACCGCATAGACGAGGGTGCTGGCGAGCCCCACGAGAACGAAGACGACACCCAGAAGCATCAGCTGAGCGGCGACGGCCCCATTCTGCGGGCGCACGAACTGGGGGAGGAAGGCCAAAAAGAAGAGCGCCGTCTTGGGATTGAGAATCTCGGCAAGGACGGCCTGGCGAAAGGCCTGGCCGGCCGATATCGGCGGCGCGCTGGTGGCGAGGCCGGCCGACGACTTCTCGAGCATGGCACGAATGCCGAGATAGACCAGATAGCCGGCGCCGAGATACTTGATCACGCTGAACAGCGTGGCCGACGCGGCGATGATGGCGGAGATGCCGACGATCGCCATCACCGTGTGGAAGACGTCGCCGGCCGCTATTCCGGCGCCGGTGGCGATACCGACCTTCGTCCCCGAGCTCGCGGCACGCGCGACCGTGAGCAGCGTGGCCGGCCCTGGGATCAGCACGAACCCGAGCACGATCGCCACGTAGGTGAGCAGCGTCGTCGGATCGACCATCGGCAATCTCCTTCGTGGGCTGGAGCGGCGAAGAAGCCAGCTCTCAACCGCCAAGGCAATCGCTGTCCGGTCGGAATCGCAGGAGCCGCAGCGCATTGGCCGTCACCAGCACCGTGGCGCCCGTGTCGGCCAGGATCGCCATCCAAAGGGGCG
The DNA here is from genome assembly GCA_963735065.1 of uncultured Alphaproteobacteria bacterium. GTDB lineage: Bacteria > Pseudomonadota > Alphaproteobacteria > Geminicoccales > Geminicoccaceae > CAVTJL01. The sequence goes on from CAVTJL010000009.1 coordinate 30,451, forward strand.
TGGCGCCGGTGAGGCTGGTGACGAGGAAGATGCTTTTCAGCCCCAACGCCAGGGCGATGTTCTGCCAGATGTTGGTGATGGTGGCGCGGGAGAGCGCGATGAGCTCGGCGACGCCGCCCACACGGTTCTTCAGAAGAGCGGCGTCGGCTGTCTCGAGGGCCACGTCGGTGCCGCCGCCCATGGCGATGCCGACCGAGGCCGCAGCAAGCGCCGGCGCGTCGTTGATGCCGTCGCCGACCATGGCGATGGGTGCTGTGGCCTTGTAGCGGGCGATCGCGTCGAGCTTGGCCTCGGGCAGCAGGCCGGCCCGGGCCTCGAGGCCGAGGGCGTCGGCGATCGCCCGGGCGGCCCGGACGTTGTCGCCGGTCAGCATGACCGGGTGGATCCCCTTGGCGCGGAGGCGGCTGACCGCCTGGGCGGAATCCGCCCTGACCTCGTCCTGCAGCGCGATCAGCCCCAGAAGGCTGCCGCGCTCGCTCACCGCGACGACCGTCTTGCCGGCGGCCTCGAGCCCGGCGATCCGCGCCGCCACATCCTCCGGGAGATCCCCCTGATCGGCCGCATCACGCGGCGAGCCCACCCGGACGAAGCCCGACCTCAGGCGCGCCACGACCGCCCTGCCGGGCATGGCGACGCTGCCCCCGAAGACCCGGGGGACGACGAGGTCGCGCCTTGCCGCCTCGGCAAGGATCGCCATGCCCAAGGGATGGCTGGAGTCCTGCTCCACCGCGGCGGCCTTGGCCAGCAGGTCGGCCTCGGCACCCGCGATCGCCACAATGTCGGTCACCCGGGGACGGCCCGTGGTGAGCGTGCCGGTCTTGTCGAAGGCGACGGTCCTGACCTTGGCCAGCATCTCCAGCGCGGCGCCGCCCTTGATGAGCAGCCCGTGCCGGGCGCCGGTCGCCAGGCCCGAGGCGATGGCGGCGGGCGTCGAGATGACCAGCGCGCAGGGGCAGGCGATGAGCAGCAAAGCGAGGCCGCGATAGATCCAGGTGAGCCAGTCGGCGCCCAGCAGCAGCGGCGGGCCGACCACCACGAGCGCCGACGCGACCATGGCACAGGGCGTGTACCAGCGGCTGAGACGGTCGATGAGGCGCGCGGTCGGCGCCTTGGTGGCCTGCGCCTCCTCGACCAGGTGGATGATGCGGGCCAGCGTGTTGTCCGCTGCCGTGCTGGTGATCTCGACCTGCAGCGTGCCCTGCGCGTTGATGCTGCCGGCATAGACGGCCGAGCCCGGCGCCTTGGCGACCGGCACCGATTCGCCCGTCACCGGCGCCTCGTCGACCTCCGATTGCCCCTCGACGACGACACCGTCCGAGGGGACGCGATCGCCCGCCCGCACCATCACGAGGTCGCCTGCGGCCAGCGCCTCGACCGGCACCGTCTCCGTCAGAGCCGCCGCGCAGCCGGAGCGCCGTGCGGGGCACGAGATCGATGAGCGCCTCGATGCCGGCGCGAGCCCGCCCCGCGGCGACGCCTTCCAGAAGCTCGCCCAGCGCGAACAGGAAGACGACGATGGCGGCCTCGGGCGCAGCACCGATCGCGAGCGCGCCCACGGTCGCGATCGACATCAGCGTCTCGATGCCGAAGGGCGTGCCCGAGCGGGCGCCGGCCAGCGCACGCCGGGCGATCGGCACAAGGCCCAAGAGCGCCGCCGCAAGATAAGCCCTGGACGACCAGACGGGCTCCACGAGCGACACGGCGAAGGCCAGCACGAGCAGGGCGCCCGTGCCGATGACCAGCTGGCCTTTCCGCGTCGCCCACCAAGAGCCCTGCGTCGCAGCCGGTGCTGCGCGGCCCCCGGCCGCCTCGGAGGGTGCTACGGGCGTGAAGCCCAGCGCCCTGATCCTCGCCTCGATGGCGGCGCGCGAGGTGCGGTCCTCGTCGAGGGTGAGCGAGAGCGAGGCCGTGCCGTAGCTGACCGAGAGGTCCGAGATGCCCGGCAGGCGCTGCATCGCGTTCTCGATCTTCACGGCGCAGGCGCCGCAGTCCATGCCTTCGATCCGCAGCCTGAGCGCGCTGCCGGCAGCCATGCTGTCACCTCGACGGTTGCGACGTGACCTCCCATATGGACCCTGTAGCAACTACAGGCTCAAGACATGGCGAGCGGGAATCTCTCGATCGGCGATCTGGCGCGGCGGACCGGCACGAAGGTGGAGACGATCCGCTACTACGAGCGGATCGGCCTTCTGCAGGCGCCCGCACGCACGGAAGGCAACTATCGCTGCTTCGATGACAAGAGCCTCGGGCGGTTGAGCTTCGTGCGGCGCGCCCGCGATCTCGGCTTCTCGCTGGATCAGGTGCGCGAGCTGCTGGCGCTGGCCGACGAGCGGGACCGGCCGTGCGACGCGGTGGACCTCATAGCAGGGCAGCATCTGGCCGAGGTCGAGCGCAAGATCAGGGATCTGGCGGCATTGCGCGACGAGCTCGCCGACCTCGTCGGCCGGTGCGAGCGCGGCACGGTGGCCGAGTGCCGCATCATCGAGGCGCTGGGCCCGACCAAGGGATAGGAAGCCAAAGGATGGCCCGCCGCATGATCCGGCCCACTCGTCGCCGCGCTTTTTCTCCTAGGTGCCTGGCTCGGGGCGCCGCCGGACGTCAGGGCTGACGCCATCGTCGTCCAGCCCATCCGGATGGCCCAGGGCGCATCGACGGCCACGGTCGAGGGGGCGGTAATTCGTGGGGAGCGTGCGCTCTACACGCTCGATCTCGAGGCCGGACAGCGCCTGACGCTCGGCGTCACGGCGGTCGAGGACAACGCCGCCTTCCAGCTCTATGCGCCGGGTGCCCGGCCCGAGCGGGAAGACTATGGCATCGAGATCGTGGGCCAGGCGCTGCCGGGCGCTGCGGAGGGCGACGACGCCACCAAGTGGGCCGGCACCCTCGAGCGCACGGGCAGCTATCTCGTCGTCGTGGGCCCCACACGGGGCAATGCGCGCTTCACGCTGACGGCCGAGCTGCGCTGAGGGCTCGGCCCGGCGCCCGCGCTGGAGGCTGGCGCGTCAGCGCTTCTCCCCGTCCTGGTCGTCGAGGCGGCGCATCTCGTCCCGCCAAGCCTGCTCCACCGATGCCCAGCGCGAGGGCCGGCGCGCCGCGGTGCCGGCCTCGGCCCGCGCCCCCGGCACGCCCAGCCGAGCCACCTCGACCGTCACCGGCCGGCCCTGGCCGCCCTCGCGCCGACGGGCGGCACGGGCCTCGGCCTCCTGGCGCTGCAGCGCCTTCCGGCTCGGCCGGCCGGAGCCCTTGGCTCCCCAAGGATGATCGACCGTCATCTCACTTCATACCTCGCATGATCTCCCTTCGGCCCGCCACGACGGACCAGAGCCGCTCGCCGGCACGGCTCACGCGGCGATCGCCGCCTGGCCGGCGTCGTTGGCGGCGCTTGCCAGCATCGCCTTCTGCAGCTTCTCGAACGCGCGCACCTCGATCTGGCGAATGCGCTCGCGCGAGACGCCGTAGATCTGGGCCAGGTCCTCGAGCGTGGAGCTTTCCTCCTTGAGGCGCCGCTCCTCGATGATGTGACGCTCGCGCTCGCTCAGGCCCTGCATCGCCTCGGCCAGGAGGCCGCGGCGCCAGGTGAGCTCGTCCGCCGCGGCGGTGCGCTCCTCCTGGTTCTGGCTCTCGTCGACCAGCATGTCGATCCACTCGCGGTCGCCGTCCTCGGACATGCGGGCGCTGAGCGAGGCGTCGCCGCCGCCGAGCCGCCGGTTCATGTCGATGACCTCGTTCTCGCCGACCTCGAGCGCGCGGGCGATGCTGGTCACCGCCTCGTGCCCCAGGTCGCCCTCCTCGAGCTCGCCGAGCTTGCTCTTGAGGCGGCGCAGATTGAAGAAGAGCTTCTTTTGCGCCGCGGTCGTGCCGAGCCTGACGAGCGACCAGTTGTGGACGATGTACTCCTGGATGGCGGCCTTGATCCACCACATGGCATAGGTGGAGAAACGAAAGCCGCGCTCCGGCTCGAACCTTGCAAGCGCCTGCACAAGACCCAGATTCCCGGCACCGATCAGGTCGGCGAGCGGGAAGCCGTAGCCGCGATAGCGCCTGGCGATCCGGATCACGAGACGGAGGTGGCTGGCGGCCAGCCGGCGGGCCGCCTCGGGGTCCTTCAGGTCACGCCAACGCTCGGCCTGCAGGCGCTCGTCCTCGGCTTCGAGGAGGGGCTGGCGGCGCGCGTCGTCGAGATAGCGCTCGAGATCATTCTCGAAGCGCCCGGAACCAATATTGCTTTGCATGTCGATCTGAACGAAGCCTCTTGCTGGTCGGTGCCCACGAACGAGGCGGCGAGCCCGCCGTCGCCCTGGTGCGGGCACCGAGATGCGACCCGATGACGTAACGCCTTGGGCCGCAATCTGATCCGCATCTGTGGGAGCTTGATGCTGATATGGTGATGCCCCCCGGTCATACAAGGGGGCAGCGCGGCCGGCGGCCCGACCCGCTCAGATCCAGCCCTGCAGCTCGCTCAGGGCCAGCTCCTCCAAGAGATCGATGTGCCCGTCGCTGGCGTTGAGGCAGGGGATGTAGGTGAACTGCTCGCCCCCGGCATGAAGGAAGCTCTCGCGCCCACGCTCGGCGATCTCCTCGAGGGTCTCGAGGCAGTCGGTGGCGAAGGCGGGCGAGATCACGGCCAGGCGCTTGATGCCCTCCTGCGGCAGCCGCTCGAGCTCGACGTCGAGATAGGGCTTGAGCCACTCCTCGGGGCCGAAGCGGGACTGAAAGCAGATCCTGACCCGCTCCTCGGGCCATCCCAGCGCCTCGCGGACCAGCCGCGTCGTCTTCTGGCAGTGGCAATGATAGGGGTCGCCGCTCTTCAGCAGGCGCTCGGGCATGCCGTGATAGGACATGACGAGCAGCTCCGGCTCGAAGTCGAGCGTCTCCAGGTGGCGCTCGATGCTGGCCGTGAGGAGACGGATGTAGCTCGGGTGGTCGTGGTAGGAGGCCATGGTCCGCACCGCCGGCTGCCAGCGCATCGTGCCCAGCGCCGCGAAGGCCTTGTCGTAGGCGGTGGCCGTCGTGGGGGCGGCATATTGCGGGATAGAGCGCCATCAGCACCAGGCGCCGGCAGCCCCGATCGACCAGCTTGCCCAGCACCTCGGCGGTCGACGGATTGCCGTAGCGCATCGCCCAGTCGACCAGCACCGCGGGCGAGCGCGCCTGGAGCCGCTGTGCCAGCTTTGCCGCCTGCTCGCGGGTCACCGTCTTGAGCGGGCTCTCGTCCAGCTCCTTGTTCCAGATCGAGGCGTAGGCACGGCCGGAGGTGATGGGGCGCTTCGAGAGGATCACGAGCTGCAGGAGCGGCTGCCAGAGCCAGGGCGAGTAGTCGATGACGCGGCGATCCGACAGGAACTCGCCCAGATAGCGGCGCATCGACCAGTAGTCGGTGCCGTCCGGCGTGCCGAGGTTGAGAAGGACGACGCCGATCCGCTCGGCGTCGACCGCAGGATGGCCGGCCGGAAGGGGCCCGGCAGTGGACCGCAAGCCCTGCTCGGCCGGCCGGGCGGTCTCGGTCAGTATCGAAGCCATCTCCCCTCCTCAGGAGCCCGGCTGGCACCCATGCGGCCGGCGCGACGCGGCCGCAGGTGGCGATGATTGTTCCTTGCGGCCGCGATCGCTAGACTTAGTTGCGAAAAGAGATCCGACCACGCAAGCAGGCTCGCCGCTCGATCCAGGCGGGCCGGGAGCCAATTCCATGACCATCGCCCCGAACTCGCTCGCCGCGCGCGACGTCGCCTACACCATCCACCCTTACACCAACCTGCGCCAGCACGAGGAGCAGGGGCCGATGGTGATCACGGGCGGCGAGGGCGTTTGGGTCACCGATGACGACGGCAAGCGCTATATCGAAGGGCTGGCGGGCTTGTGGTGCACCTCGCTGGGCTTCAGCGAGAGGCGGCTGGCCGAGGCGGCGCGGCGCCAGCTCGAGAAGCTGCCCTACATGCACGTCTTCGCGCATCGCTCCACCGAGCCGGTGATCGAGCTTGCCGAGCGGCTGATGGCGCTGGCACCGGCGCCGCTGGCCAAGGCCTTCTTCGTCAACTCCGGGTCCGAGGCGATCGACACCGCGATCAAGCTCACCTGGTACTACAACAACGCCCGCGGCAAGCCCGAGAAGAAGCGGATCATCGGCCGCAGGCGCGCCTATCACGGCATCACGCTGGCGGCGGGCCACCTGACGGGCCTGCCCTATGCGCGGGCCGGCTTTGATCTTCCGATGTCCGATCGCTTCTTCCACGTCACCACGCCCTCGCTCTACCGGGACGGGCTGCCGGGCGAGACCGAGGACCAGTTCTCGACGAGGCTTGCTGCCGAGGTCGAGACGCTGATCCAGGCGCTTGGCCCCGAGACGGTGGCGGCGTTCGTGGCCGAGCCGGTGATGGGTGCGGGCGGTGTGATCGTCCCGCCCAAGGGCTATTTCGAGAAGATCCAAAAGGTCCTCAAGAAGCACGACGTGCTGATGGTGGCGGACGAGGTCATCAACGGCTTTTGCCGCACGGGCAACATGTGGGGCTCGGAGACCTGCGGCATCAGCCCCGACCTCATGACCTGCGCCAAGCAGCTCTCCTCGGCCTATCTGCCGATCGCGGGCCTGCTGATGAGCCAGGCCTTCTACGACGTGATCGCCGACGAGAGCGCCAAGCGCGCCACGCTCGGCATGGGCTACACCTATGGCGGCCATCCGGTGGCGGCGGCCGTGGCGGTCGAGACGCTCAAGATCTACGAGAGCGACGACATTCTGGGCCATGTGCGCAAGGTGAGCCCGCGCTTCATGGCGCGGCTCAAGGAGCTCAACAGCCATCCCCTGGTGGGCGAGGCGCGCGGCGTGGGCCTCATCGGCGGCGTCGAGATCGTCAAGAACAAGGCCACCAAGGAGCAGTATCCGGCCTCGGAGAAGGTGGCGGCCCAGGTGGCCCAGCGCTGCGTCGAGCACGGGCTGATCCTGCGCCCGCTGCCCGGCGAGGTGATCGGCATCTGCCCGCCCCTGATCATCACCGAGGCCGAGATCGACCAGCTCTTCGACCGGCTCAAGGCCGCGCTGGACGATGTGAGCGGCGTGGTCGCCAAGGCGGCCTAGGGCTCGAGCGGGCCGACCCAGCGGAAGGCCCGCCTCAGCTCCGCTTCCGCGTTCTCCCGGTACCAGCGCCCGTGGGCGATGACGATCCGCTCCGGGCGCCAGCCGATCATGCGGCGCACCGCGGCGCGCAGCTCCCCGCCCCTGCCGAGGAAGGTCATCCTCAGGTCGAGCGGCATCTTGCCGTCGGGATGAAGGGCGCCCGTGGCGCCGCAGAGGAAGCGAAAGACCGGGCTCTTGATCCGATCCGCCTCGAAGCTCTCGATGAGGTCGGTGAGGATGAGGGTGCTCGAGGCGGTGTGAAAGAAGACGGCCTCGGTCATGAACCAGCCGGGCACCAGGAGCTGCTCGATCTGGCCCCGCCAGGCGAGCGGCGGCTCCTCGCCCAGGCGGCCGTCGATGCGGACGCCATGGCGCAGGGCCCGGCTCTGGTCATCGGGGCAGGCCCAGCCCAACGCCCCCGGATAGCGGTGCTGCCAGGCCGGCAGCCACCAATAGTGGATGCGGTTGGGCGCCACGAGATGCCGCACCGGGCCCAGCGCATCGATCGCCCTGGCGAGATCGGCGCCGAGCTCGACCGGCGAGTGGACCCACAGACCACCGTCGGCAAGGCGGACGATCGTCATGCGCGTCGTGAAGGGCAGCCGCAGGCCGAGCCAGCGAAAGCCGATCACAGGTCCCTCGACGATCCAGATCTCCGGTCCGATCGACTGGAGCACGCCCTGCGGCTCGTAGGGCTCGAGCTCCTTCTCGACAGGCATGGCTCAACCCTCCCGAACTCAGATGGACTACGCCCGAGCGGCCAGCTGGATCATAGGGCGGGCCGGCCCGTCACCCAGAGGGCGCCGGCTATCGCCTCATTGTGAGCAGAGCTCCGGGATCGGGCGGCCGTCGACATCATCGAGGCGGGCGCCCAGCAGGTGTGCCGCCGTCGGGCCGAGGTCGGTGATGGAAGCCTCGAAACCCGGCCGGCCCGCCGCGAAGGGGCCGCTGGCGAGGCAAAAGCCGTTCGCGAGGTGGTTGCCGGTACGGAAGTTGCGCCGGCGGGCAGATAGAGGGCCGAGCAGCGGCGAGCTGGCGGCGGCGATGGGGGCCTCGCGGTTCCAGACCACCAGGAGGTCGGGCAGAAGCTCCCGGCTGTCTCCATCATAGAGCCGGTCCGTGCGCAGCACCTCCTGCACCACCGGGCCGCCCGTGCCCGGGTTGACGAGCTGCAGCAGCTCTCGGGTCAGCTCGCCCAGAACGCGCTCGGCTTCCTCGCCCGGCTCCACGAGGCCGGACGGCTCGCGCCCCTTGATGTTGAGGCGGACCGCGCCGCTGATCTCGTTGTGCTCGAGCTGGAAGGCACGGCGATGCGCGTGGACCAGCGCCAGCCTGGGCGGACGCCGCGTCAACGGCCGGCGGACGCGGCGCTCGAGCGTGTAGATCGCCCGGTCGCGGACCGCGCTCCACGAGCGCCCGGGCCACAAGCGATCCTCGAGCGACCTCAGGACATCGTCCAGGATGTGCTCGCCGGTATAGTTCGGCCCCATGTCGAGATCGCTGAAGACGAGCAGGCTCGTCTCCGGGGACAGCCGGGCGCGCAGCCTGCCGATCGCCCGATCGAGCGCCTGATAGACGCGCAGGAGCGGATCGGCGAGCCGCCCGGCCAGCGCCGCCGAATAGGCCGGGTGTGCGGGATCGACCAGATGCCAGCACTGGTGGCCCGCGCAATGCGCCTCCTTGAAGACGAGCAGGAAGAGGTCCCACGCCTCCTGCTCCAGCAGCTCCATGGCCAGCCTTGTCTTCTGCTCGATGCTCTCGAGCAGGTGATCGAGGAAGGCCTCGAGCCTGTCCTCCGCGAGGCTGTCGAGGCGGCAGAGCCAGTCCTCCGTGCCCGGGCGGTCGGTCCGGTCGTCGCCGTAGCGCTCGATGACGCGCGGTGCCAGGTCGGCCGGGACGCTGCGCGTGACGCCGTCCCGGCCATGAACCCGCCAGTCGGTCAGGTGCAGCCCGTTGATCTGCGGGCTCAGCGGCGCCTTGGGCACGTCGAGGACGGCCGTGCGCAGCCCTTGCCGCCCGAGCGCGTTCCAGAAGGGCTCGCGCCTCAGATGCTCGTCCTGAACGAAGGGGTACTCGTAGGACCCCGGCCGGATGGAGCGGAAATAGAACCGGCCGTGCGCCCCCGGTGCCGTGCAGGTGGAGAACGAGGCCCAGGTGGCATCGTCGCCGAGCCCCGGCGGGCTCGTCAGCAGGCCCCAGGCACTCTGCCGGCGCAGCTCCTCGAGATGAGGCAGATGGCCCGAGGCCATCCAGCGTCGAACGAGGGTGACACTCGCCGAATCGAGACCGAGGAGAACCACTCTCGCTGGCATCGCTGTCTACGTCAGGGTCAAGGTGGCAGTGTCGGGACGCCGCTGCGGCTATTCATCGAGGCGACGCTGCCGCGCGGGGCATCGATGGTCAACCCTGCCCCCTCCCGGCGGCAGCCGCGGGGCGCGTAGCGGTGGACGGTGCAGGCGCGCCACTTCTAGGGTGACAGCGCCTGTCACGTGCCCGACAGGCTTCCGCCCGTCTCGCCCGCTCAAGCGTGTCCGGCGTCCAATGCCGGTCCGGTCCAAGATCTCAGGGAGGCCGCGTCGTCGTGCAATACAGCCCCTGGTTCGAGCCGCTCTGGCGCCGCGTCCTCGTGATCGCCTTCTGCTGCCTTTGGGTGCTCTTCGAGCTCTGGTACCAGCCGCACGGCATGTGGCTGTGGGTGGCGCTGGGCCTCCTCGCCTATGGCGGCTTCGAGTTCTTTCTCTCCGGCCGCTACGGCAAGGGCGGCCCGCCGGAGGCCGGCAAGAGCTGACCGACCGGGCGGGCCGCAGGTCCTCAGCGGCTGCAGGAGAGAACGGGCGGATCCTCGACGCCCACGGGTCGCATCACCAGCTCGTGCGGGCCGAGGCGCAGCACGTTCGTCTTTCCGGGCGCCATGGTGGCGCTCGAGCTGTTGGCGATCGACGAGACGAGACCCGCCATGGCGCCCATGAGGGCGTTGCCGTCCGCCGACGTCACCTCGGTGTGCAGGCCGGACGTCGCGATGTCGCCGCCCTCGACCTGCCAGCTGCCGGTCGTCGTGGAGATCATGTCGCCCGTGCCGAGCATGCCGCTCGCCTCCTCAGGCATCGCGGCGTGGCCGGTCGAGACCAGCGTGCCGTCGGCCTTGAACGCGATCTCCTGCTTGGTCTCCGGAACCCCGGGCACCGGATTGAGCTCGTGACACTGCCAGGTGCCCACCAGGAGCGCCTTGTCGACGCTGCTCACCGTGTCGGCGACATTCACCGGCGGGCGCTTCGGCACGTCGCTGCCGCCGGTGGCGCAGGCGGCGAGCAGCAGGCATGGCAGGGCAAGAACGAGGCGACGATTCCCCACGACAGGTTTCCTTACTTTTTGGACATGTGCGGGGGAAGCCATGAGCGAGCGGATGCCGGAGCGCAAGCGGGTATGCCTCTGTCGAGGCGCACTCCCCTACCCGCGATGCGATCTGCCGAGGATCAGGCGGGATCGCCGGCCGGCAGGCGGCGACAGCCCACCACCGGCGACCAGTCGTGATTGACGTTGCGGAAGACGAGCCGTTGGTGGTCGAGATCGAGGACATTCAGCGTGCGCGGGGCCACCTGCAAGGGCGGCTCGCCCCCGGCCAGCTGGGCGAGCCGGCTGCCCAGCCCTTCATCGCTGCCTTCAACGGGATGCAGGTCGGTCGTCTGGACGTAGCCACCGATGATCTGCCATTCGCCGTCGATCTTGTCTCGAGCCTTGCTCGCTTCCAACGAGCCCTTGGGCAGGAGCCCTCGAATCAGCCCGTGATCGGCCTTCAGCTCGACCAGCCGCTCCTGGCTCGACGGTGGATCGAGGTCCTTGCAGGCCCAGGTCCCGACGAGCAGGGCCGGGTCGATCTCGCCCACATGGTCGGGATAGACGCCCACCGTGGAGGGTGGCGCGGCGCAGCCGGCCACGAGCAGGCCCAGCGCCAGGACGCCGAGGCCGCGCCGCCGCATCATCCCACCTCGACGATGCACTCGATCTCGACGGTGATGTTGGAGGGCAGGCTACCCATGCCGACGGCCGATCGCGCATGCCGGCCCTTGTCGCCGAACACCTCGACGAAGAGATCGGAGCAGCCGTTGATGACCTTGGGCTGGTCCTCGAAGTCGGGCACCGCGTTGACCATGCCCAGGACCTTGACGACGCGCACGACCCGATCGAGGTCGCCCAGCTCGTCCTTCATGACGGCGATGAGGTTGAGGCCCACGAGGCGCGCGTGCTTGTAGGCCTCCTCGACGCCGACGTCGCGGCCGACCTTGCCGCGGCCCGTGCCACCGTCGCCATAGGAAGGCCCCTTGCCGGAAAGGAACAGCAGATTGCCGGTGCGGACGGCGTTCACGTAGTTCGCGACCGGGCTCGAGACCGGCGGCAGCTCGATGCCCAGGTCCTCGAGATGCTTCTCGATCTGCATGGCGCGCTTCTCTCCCATCATCGCCGCCGACGCGGCCTGCCCGAGAGCCGGCTATCCCACGCGCCGCCCAGGCGATCAAGATAGTGCGGCCGTCATGATCCGGCAGGGTCGACCGGCTCCCGGGCGGCTGCCGGCGCCGGCCGGCGGTCACCTGCTCGTCGCGTGGGAAGCCGTCCTGCGGAGGCGTGGACGGGTGCTGCCGCCGGGCGCGCGCCCGCGGGTGGCCGAGAGCGAGACATCCCTGGTAGGGCTCATCCTGATACGACCTTGCCGCTCCCGCTGATCCCCATCCGCGTCCCGGGAAGGCAGGGCGCTCCCGAAGCCGGAGGCGACGATGGACATCCTCGGCCTGGTGCTGCCGGTCTTCGCCGTGATCGTGACCGGCTGGGTCGCGGCCGCGGCGGGCTACGTGCCGAAGACGCTGGCCGAGCCGCTGGTGCGCTTCGCCTACCATGTGGCGATGCCGGCCCTCGTGTTCCTGACGATCGCCCAGCAGCCGCTGCATGCGCTGCTCGACTGGCGCTTCCTCGCGGCGTTCGGGGGCGGCTCGATCCTGAGCTTCCTTGCGGTGCTCGTCGGGGCCAGCGTCTGGCGACGGCGGGGAACAGGCTCCAGCGCCGTCATCGGCGCTGCCGCCTCGATGACCAACACGGGCTTCGTGGCGCTGCCGATCCTCCATGCGCTCTATGGCCAGCAGGGCGTGCTGCCGGCCGCGATCGCGACGATGTTCATCGCCGTCGTGCTCCTGCCCATCCTGATCGTCCTGCTCGAGATGGACAGGCCGGGCAGCGGCGAGCGGCGCCAACTGCCGGCGCTGGCGAAGGAGATCATGCTCAACCCGCCCATGATCTCGACCCTGCTCGGGCTTCTCTGGTCCGCGGCGCGGCTCCCGCTGCCCGGACCCGTCGCCACCTATGTCGGCATCATGGGCGATGCGCTCACACCCTGCGCCCTCTTCGCGATCGGCCTCGGTCTCAGCCTCGGCGCGCTTCGCGAGGGGCTCCGGCTGTCGCTCCTGCTGTCGGCCCTCAAGCTGCTGGCCACGCCGGCCCTCGTCTACGGCCTCTGCCTCGCCCTCGGGCTCGACGCCTTCCTGACACGAGCGGCCGTGGTGTGCGCCGCCGTGCCGACCGCCAAGACCGCCTACGTGCTCGCATCGGAATTCAAGGTCGAGGCGGCGGCGGTCGCCTCGACGGTCTCGATCACGACGCTGATATCGGTGGTCACGCTGCTTGGCTGGCTCTACGCGCTGAGCTAGGCGCTCGGGATGGGCCGGCATGCCCGCCTGGGCGGGCCGATGAAGGAGCCGCGGAATCGGGTGACGAGACTGATGGAGACATCGCGCAGCCCAGGCAGCGAGCACCTTTGGGCGGCTGGCCGATGAGGACCGGCCTGCTCGCGGTGGAGCCGCTGCTCCGGCTCGGCTGCTTTGCCGGCGTGCTGGCGCTGATGGCGCTGTGGGAGATCCTGGCGCCGCGCCGCCGACAGGCGGTCGGGCGGCTGCGGCGCTGGCCCGGCAATATCGGCGTCGTGGTGGTCGACACCCTGATCGTCCGCCTGCTCTTCCCGACCGCGGCCGTGGGCGTGGCGCTGCTGGGCGAGGCGCGCGGCTGGGGGCTCTTGAACAATCTCGCTCTGCCGGGCTGGCTCGCGGCTCTCGCCTCGATCCTCGTCCTCGATCTTGCGATCTATCTCCAGCACGTGCTGTTCCATGCCGTGCCGGCCTTGTGGCGGCTGCACCGCATGCACCATGCCGACCTCGAGATCGACGTCACGACGGGCATCCGCTTTCACCCCATCGAGATCGTGCTCTCGATGCTGATCAAGATCGGCGTGGTGGCGGCGCTGGGGGCGCCGGCCGTGGGCGTGCTGCTGTTCGAGGTGATCCTCAACGCCACCTCGATGTTCAACCACGGCAACGTGCTGCTGCCGGGGCCGGTCGACCGGATGGTCCGCCGGGTCCTGGTGACGCCCGACATGCATCGCGTGCACCACTCCATCGTGCCGGCCGAGACCAACAGCAATTTCGGCTTCAACCTCTCCTTGTGGGACAGGCTTTTCGGCACCTACCGGCCGCAGCCGGCGGCGGGCCATCTGGGCATGACGATCGGCATCGAGAGCTTTCGGGACCCCGGCGAGCTGCGTCTCGACAAGATGCTGCTGCAGCCGCTGCGCGGCGATGTCGGGCCCTACCCGATGGGGCGGCGGGAGGGGCGGCCGTGAAGCCCCGGCAGCGCCGGCGCAGCAGCGTTCGCGGGCGATGCTGAAGGCCCTCTCGCATCGCTGGCCGGGCGTGCCGATGGCGCTCGCCTCCGCGGCCCTCTTCGGGGCGAGCACGCCGTTCGCGAAGCTCCTGCTGGGGCAGATCGACCCGTGGGTCCTGGCAGGCCTGCTCTATCTCGGCGCCGGCGTGGGCCTTCTGGCGCTGCGGCTCGCCAGCTCCGCCTCCGGCCTCGCCGCCGCCGAGGCGCCCCTCCGGCGTGGGGATCTGCCCTGGCTCGCCGGCGCGGTTTTTATGGGCGGTATCCTGGGGCCGTTGCTCTTGATGCTGGGCCTCACCTGGACCGACGCCGCATCGGCCTCGCTGCTGCTCAACCTCGAGAGCCTCGCCACGATGGGCCTCGCGTGGGTCGTGTTCCGCGAGAACGTCGACCGCAGGCTTCTCGTCGGCGCCGCGGCCATCCTGTGTGGTGCTATGCTGCTCTCCTGGCAGGGCGGCGGCGTGGCGCCGGGCGTGGGCACCCTTCTCATCGCCGGGGCCTGTCTCGCCTGGGGCATCGACAACAACCTGACCCGCAGGCTCTCCTCGGCCGATCCGCTGCAGATCGCGATGATCAAGGGGCTGGTCGCGGGCAGCGTCAACCTCGCGCTGGGCCTTTGGCTCCATGGGCAGCTGCCGCGCTGGGCCCGATCGCCGGCGCCGCCGTCGTGGGGTTCCTGGGCTACGGGCTGAGCCTCGCTCTCTATGTGGCAGCGCTCCGCCATCTCGGCGCTGCCCGCACCGGGGCCTATTTCGGCCTTGCTCCCTTCATCGGCGCCGTCCTGGCCCTCCTGCTGCTGGCCGAGCCGCTGTCGGGCCGGCTTCTCGCCGCGGGCGGGCTGATGGCGCTGGGCCTGTGGCTCCATCTGGCCGAGCGCCACGAGCACGAGCATCTGCACGAGCCGATGGAGCACGAGCACCGGCACGCGCACGACGACCCGCATCATCATCATGCCCACGGGCCAGACGACCCACCGGACGAGCCGCACAGCCATCCGCACAAGCACGAGCGGCTGGTGCATCGCCATCCGCACTATCCGGACCTGCACCACCGCCACGGTCACGGGTGATCCTGGCGGTCCCCGCTGAGGAACGGATCAGCCTTCGGCGGCGCTCGTGGCCTCGTAGATCTCGGCGAGCGGAAGGTGAAGACCGAGCTCGGGCAGGTCGAGCTGGAGATCGAGCCCGTCCACGACCTCGTCCTGCCAGACGCCATCCGGCCCGCGCACGCGCATGTCGAGCCGCGGCTCGGTCTGGGAGACGAAGACGATGCGCTTGAGCGTGGGGATCGTCTCGTAGGCGAGGCGCTTGCGGGTGAGGTCGTATTGCGCGGTGCTCTCGGAGAGAACCTCGAAGACGATCGACCGGATCTTCGCAACTGGTCCGCTGGCCGATGCGCGGGCCGCGGCGAACGAACAGCTCCGGATACATGGAGGCGTCGGCGGCCCGCGCGACGATCCGGAGGTTGGAGGCGTGGACGCTCCAGGGTGTCTCGCGCAAGGCGGTGGCAAGAAGGCGGATCAGGCTCACGCTCAGAAGATCGAGCGCCGCGGTGCCACCCGAGAAGGCGCGGACGACGCCACCCACCAGCTCGTAGCGGTCGAGCTGCCGGTCCTCCCACGCGAGGAAAGCGTCGAGCGTGGCACCATGCGGAAGAGCGGAGCCGGTCATCGCCTGAGACCTCCGACCCCGAATCGTAGCTCAGGCCGCCGGGCGGGTCACGCCGCTCGCAGCCGATCCCGACCGTGGGGAGCGTCGAGGTCGAGGATCGGGCCTTTGGGGACGATTCCCGTCGGGTTGATGGTGCCGTGGCTGCCGTAATAGTGGTGCTTGATGTGCAGGAAGCTCACCGTCTCGGCGACGCCCGGCCACTGGTAGAGCTCGCGCAGGTAGCCCTGGAGCGCCGGATAGTCGGCGATGCGGCGCAGGTTGCACTTGAAGTGGCCGACATAGACGGGATCGAAGCGCACGAGCGTGGTGAAGAGCCGCCAGTCGGCCTCGGTGATCTTCTCGCCCACGAGATAGCGCTGGCGTGAGAGCCGCTCCTCGAGCCAGTCGAGGCTGTCGAACAGCGCCGTCACGGCCTCCTCGTAGGCGTCCTGGGCGGTGGCGAAGCCGGCCTTGTAGACGCCGTTGTTGACCGTGTCGTAGACACGCGCGTTCACGGCGTCGATCTCGGCGCGCAGAGGCTCCGGATAATAGTCGCCGGGCCGGGCGCCGACCCCGTCGAAGGCGTCGTTCATCATCCGGATGATCTCGGACGACTCGTTGTTGACGATCGTCTTTTTCTTTTTGTCCCAGAGGATCGGCACGGTGACGCGGCCGGTGTAGTCGCCCCGGGCACGCGTGTAGATCTCGTGGAGAAAGCTCGAGCCGAACAGGCTGTCGCCGGTGGCGCCCTCGGCCTGCTCGAAGGTCCAGCCCTGCTCGCCCATGTGCCAGTGGACCACCGCGACGTCGATCATCCGCTCGAGGCCCTTGAGCTTGCGGAAGATCAGCGTGCGATGCGCCCAGGGGCAGGCGAGCGAGACATAGAGAAAATAGCGGCCGGGCTCGGCGGCAAAGCCGCCCTCGCCCGTGGGACCGGCGCTGCCGTCGGCCGTGACCCAGTTGCGGAACGCCGATTCCTTGCGAACGAAGCGGCCCCCGGTCGACGAGGTGTCGTACCAGCGGTCCTGCCATTGGCCGTCGACCAGGAGGCCCATTTTTGTCGGTTCCTCTAGCTTGGCGACCTGATCAGCCGTGAAGCTTCTTGGCGATCGTCGCGACGTGGCGGCCCTGGAAGCGGGCGCCGGCGAGCTCGTTCTCGGAAGGCTGCCGCGAGCCGTCGGCCTTGGCGAGGGTGGTGGCGCCGTAGGGCGTGCCGCCCGTGATCTCGTCCATGTTGATGAGGCCGGGGAAAGCGTAGGGCAGGCCCACGATGACCATGCCCTGGTGGAGGAGAACGGTCTGGAAGGAGGTGATCGTCGTCTCCTGGCCGCCATGCTGGGTGGCGGTGCTGGCGAAGACGCTGCCGACCTTGCCGACGAGAGCGCCCTTCATCCAGTGGCCGCCGGTCTGGTCCAAGAAGTTCTTCATCTGCGCGGCCATGTTGCCGAAGCGCGTGGGCGTGCCGAAGATGATGGCGTCGTACTCGGAAAGCTCGTCGACCGTGGCGATCGGCGCCTTCTGGTCGGTCTTCATGTGGGCGCCCTTGGCGACGTCCTCGGGCACCAGCTCGGGCACCCGCTTGACCGTCACCTCGACGCCGTCGACCTCCTTCACACCCTCGGCCACGGCGTAGGCCATCGTCTCGACATGGCCGTAGGCGCTGTAATAGAGCACGAGAACCTTCGTCATCCCTGCATCCTCCGCTGCACGGCACCTGCCGCAGATGGTGAAGTACCGCGTCCTCGACGCCACGGGAACAGCGGTGGCCGAACAAGATTGTCTCGCTGCCGGCAACAATGGCGCACGGCATCCCCGGTGGACGGGAGCGTTGCCGCTGTGGCGCGGCCTCGCTAATCCTCGCCTCGGGCATGATCGGAGGATCGCGGATGAACAGGCTCTCGGGTGCCGAGGCCATGGTGCGGATGCTGCAGCTCTATGGCGTCCAGCATGTGTTCGGGCTTTGCGGCGACACGAGCCTGCCGCTCTATGACGCTCTGTTCCGCCTCGACCACGGCATCCGGCACATCCTGACGCGCGACGAGCGCCACGCCGCCTACATGGCCGACGCCTATGCCCGCGTGACCGGAAAGCCCGGCGTCTGCGAGGGGCCTTCGGGCGGCGGCGCCACCTACATCCTCCCCGGCGTGGTCGAGGCGAACGAAAGCTCGATCCCGATCCTCGCCATCACGACCGACATCTCGACCACGGGACGCGGCCGCTACGTGCTGACCGAGCTGGACCAGGAGGCGCTGTACCGGCCGCTCGCCAAGTGGAACACGGTGATCGACCGGGCCGACCAGATCCCCCAGGTGCTGCGGCGGGCGTTTCGCGAGATGACGACCGGGAGGCCGGGTGCCGTCCATCTGGGCCTGCCCTTCGACGTGCAGCGCGATCCGGTCGACGAGGCCGCCATCTGGCACGATCCGGCGCACACGAGCTTCCCGGCCATGCCGACCGCCCCCGACCCCGTCGCCGTCGAGGCTTTTGCCGAGGCGCTGGGATCGGCCCAAAGGCCCCTCATCGTCTGCGGCGGCGGGGTCGTGATCGCCCGCGCCGAGCCCGAGCTGCAGCAGCTGGCCGAGATCACGGGTGCCGTGGTCGCGACCACGATCAGCGGCCAGGGCTCCATCGCCGACGGCCATCCGCTGGCCTTGGGCGTGGTGGGCTCGAACGGCGGCACGCCCGAGACCAGGGCGGTGGTGGACCAGGCCGATCTCGTCCTCTTCGTCGGCTGTCGTGCCGGCTCGGTCACGACCGAGCGCTGGCGCCATCCCGAGCCCGGCAAGGTCCGGGTGCTTCATATCGACGTCGATCCGGCGGTGCCGGGTGCCAACTATCCGACCGAAATCGCTCTCGTTGCCGATGCCCGTCTGGCGCTCGCCGCGGTGAATGCGGCGCTCCTCTCGCGCGAGACCGGCGCAGACGGCAGCGATGCGCAGCGCCGGGTGGCGGAGGCGAAGGCGCAAAAGCAGGCCTCGTTCCTGGCGCTGGCGCGCTCGGACGAGACGCCGATCCGGCCCGAGCGGCTGGTCAGGGCCCTTCAGGAGCTGCTGCCGGAGGACTCGGTGATCGTGGCCGATCCGGGCACGCCCTGCCCCTATTTCTCCGCCTACTATCATCAGGCGCAGCCGGGCCGCCGCTTCATCTCGAACCGGGCGCACGGCGCTCTGGGCTTCGCCCTGCCGGCGGTGGTGGGGGCGGCCATCGGCCGGCCGGATGCCAAATGCGTCGCGGTGATGGGCGACGGCAGCTTCGGCATGGCCTGCGGCGAGCTCGAGACGATCGTCCGGCTGCGCCTGCCGGTGACCCTCGTCGTCGTCTCGAACGGCGTCTATGGCTGGATCAAGGCCGGACAGAAGTCAGGCTTCGGCGAGCGCTATTTCTCCGTCGACTTCGGCCGCTCGCGCCATGCGGCCATCGCCCAGGCCTTCGGGCTCAAGAGCTTCGAGGTGAGCGATCCGGAGCAGCTCAAGCCCACGCTCGCCAAGGCGCTCGAGGCAGCGGAGCCGACGCTGGTCGACGTGGTCTGCCAGCCGCTGCACGAGGCGCGCGCACCGGTGAGCGAGTGGGTGGCGTGACGCGAGCCCCTGCCCGGCCGTCGCCGATGCTCGGGCGGCGAGCGGCGCGTCGCGCGGGGCGGCAAGGCCGTCTACGGTGCCGCCGTCGGCATCCTGATGCTCGAAGCGCGCTTTCCGCGCATCCCGGGCGATGTCGGCAATGCCGGCACCTGGCCCTTCCCGGTGCTCTACCGGGTGGTCAAGGACGCCTCGCCCGACCGTGTCGTGCGCCGCGGTGCCGAAGGGCTGCTCCCCGCCTTCATCGAGGCGGCGCGCGAGCTCGTGGCCACCGGCGCCGACGGCATCACGACCAATTGCGGCTTCTTGTCGGTCTATCAGGAGGAGATCGCGGCTGCGGTGGGGGTACCGGTCGCTACCTCGTCGCTGATGCAGGCGCCGATGATCCAGGCACTGCTGCCGCCCGGCCGGCGCGTCGGCATCCTCACGATCTCGAAGGCGACGCTGTCGGAGGCACACCTGGCGGCGGCGCGCGTGCCGCAAGGCACGCCCGTCCAGGGCACGGACGGCGGCCGCGAGTTCACGCGCGTCATCCTGGGCGACGAGCCGGAGCTCGATATCGGCGCGGCCGAGGCGGATCTGATCGAGGCCGGGGAAGCGCTGGTCGCCGCCCATCCCGACGTCGGCGCCCTGTTGCTGGAGTGCACCAACATGTGCCCCTACGCGGCAGCGCTGGCGGACCACTTGGCCCTGCCGGTGTTCGACATGACGAGCTTCGTGCGCTGGTTCCAGAGTGGCCTGAGGCCGCATCGCTTCGGCTGACGCGAGGAGGCGTGAGGACAAAACGACGGCCGGCAGCTCCACCGGCACCTCAGCCTCGGGAGGCAAGGGCTTGGCATGGCAAGGGAGACGTTCTAGGAGATTGCCCGCTTACTAGTCCCGATGCGCATCGAGCAAAAACGGAGCGGGCGATGAAGATCACGAGTCGTCGCGGGGTTCTCGCCCTCGCCGGCCTAAGCTCGTTCGCCTTGCTGCTGCCGCACGAGCTGACATTGGCGCAGACGCCCAACCCGTCCGAGGAGCAGCTCCTCGTCGACCGGGCGCGCATCGTGGTCGAGGAGTTCCTGAACGACCCGAACTTCAAGCAGATGCATGTCTACATGCAGAACGCCTACGCCGTGGTCATCCTGCCGGACCTGCTCAAGGCGGGGTTCCTCGTCGGGGCCGAGTACGGCAAGGGCGTGATGCTGGCGCGTGACGTGCGCACCGGCGCCTGGGGCGAGCCCGCCTTCTTCGACCTGGTCGGCGGCAGCCTGGGCCTGCAGATCGGCGGCAAGGCGTCGGACGTGATCTTCACGATCATGAACGACGGTGCCGTCGCGAAGATCCTGAGCTCGCGCTTCAAGCTCGGCACGGACGCGAGCGTGGCAGCAGGGCCGGTCGGCGCCGGCGTGGGCGCCGCCACGACGATCCAGTTCGGCGAGGACGTCTATGTCTTCAGCAAGGGCAAGGGCCTCTACGGCGGCCTGACGCTCGACGGGTCGGTCTTCATCGCCAAGGACGAGTGGAACAAGGCCTATTACGGCAGCGCCGTGACCCCGACGCAGATCATCCGCGACAAGGCGGTGAGCAACGCGGGCGCCGCCGGGCTCCAGGACGCCCTGGCACGCTTCTAGGCGGCGGCACGGCCCCCGCCCAGGGGGTGCCCCCGCCCCTGATCGCCCAGCAGGGGCGCGCCGTGGTCCTTGGCGTTGCCGAGCAGCGCCTTGCGCACCAGCGCCGAGCCGGCCGGGTCGTCGCTCAGGATGCGGGCATACATCTCCATGAACATGTCGACCGCGTCCTCGACGAGCCAGGGGCGAGCCGTGCGGCGCATCGCATGGGTGATGACGGCCGACGCCAGATTGTCCCGGAACTGCTGGCCCACGATGGCCGGCGCCCCCGCCTGATCGAAGAGCCGCGCCACGGCGCGTAGGAGCCGACCCACCTCGAAGGCCGCCTGCGGCTCGGTCAGACCCGGCAGGCGGCGGGTGGTGAGGACGACCTCCTCGTTCGGCCCACGGGCAAAGGGTGCCGGAGCCTCGGCCAGCTCCCTGCTGCTCCGATCGATAGGCTCCCCGAGGAGCCCTGCACGAAAGGCCGCCTGTGCATCGGCCTGCGCCATGGACGCTTCCCTTGAACACGGCTGCCCGATATCGGGCAGCCGCGAGGATAGGCGAAAGGGCCGCGATCCGCAGCCGTCTTGCAACCCCGAGTGCCCGCGCCCGGCAAGCCCTAGCCGGAGACGCGAGGGCTCCGGCGTCAGGCCTTGAGGCGGGCCATGCCGGGATCGAGGAGCGGCTCGCCCGCCACGGTCGCCTTCAGGCGCCGCCCGAGATACTCGATCTCGAGCGCGGTTCCCACCGCCGTCAGCGCCGCGGGGAGGTAGCCATAGGCGATCTGCCGGCCGACCGTGTAGCCGTAGGCGGCGCTGGTGACGTAGCCCACAGGGTCCCCGTCGGCGAGGATCGGCTCCTTGCCCAGGATGACGCTGTCGGGATCGTCCAGGGTCATGCAGGCGAGGCCGCGCTCCGGCCCCTTCTCCTTCTTCGAGAGAAGCGCGTCCCGGCCGATGAAGTCGCCCTTCTTGAGGCGCACCGCCCAGCCGAGGCCGGCCTCGTAGGGGTCGGTCTCGGGGTCGATGTCGGCGCCCCAGAGGCGATAGCCCTTCTCGAGACGGAGCGAGTCGAAGCAGCCGGCACCGGCGGCGATCAGCCCGTGCTTCTTCCCCGCCTCCCACAGAAGCTCCCACAGCGCCTGGCCGAACTCGGTGGGCGCATAGAGCTCCCAGCCCAGCTCGCCCACATAGGAGAGGCGGAGGGCCAGGACGGGGATGTAGCCCAGGACGAGCCGCTTGGCGGTGTAATAGGGAAAGGCCTCGTTGCTCACGTCGTCGGCGGTGACGGAGGCCAGGATGTCCCGGGCACGGGGTCCCCAGAGGCCCAGCGTGCACCAGCGGGAAGTGACGTCCTCGATCGAGACGCTGCCGTCGGCCGGCGCCTGCCGGCGCATCCAGCCCAGATCGTGCATGCCGACGGCACCGCCGGTGACGACAAAAAAACGGTCCGGGCCGAGGCGGGTGACGGTGAGGTCGCACATGATGCCGCCCTGGCGGTTGAGCATCGCCGTGTAGGTGATGCGGCCCGCGGGCTTGTCGACGTCGTTGGCGGCGAGGCGCTGGAGGAAGGCCAGAGCGCCCGGGCCCGCAACCTCGATCTTGGTGAAGGCCGTGAGGTCGAAGAGGGCCGCGTGCTCGCGGACATGGCGATGCTCGGCCGCCTGGATCGGCGACCAGTTCATGGCGGCCCAGTCGTCGCGGGCGGGGGTGTTGGCGCCCTCGAGCAGGCGGCGGTTGCTCTCGAACCATTGCGGCCGCTCCCAGCCGGCCGCGTCGAAGAAGACGGCGTCCTCGGCCTTCTGGAAGGCGAAGAAGGGCGAGCGCCTGAGGCCGCGCGGCTCCTCCATCTGCTGGAGCGGATGGATGACGTCGTAGACCTCGACATATTGCTGGAAGGCGCGGCGGCGGACATAGGCCGGGGTCGTCATGTGGGCGTGGAAGCGGTTGATGTCGGCCTCGTGCACGTCCCACTCGGGCTCGCCCGTGGCGATCCACTCGGCCATGGTCTTGCCGACGCCGCCACCATGCGTGATCCAGACCGCCTCGGCGACCCAGAGGCCGGGCACGGCCGGGCTCTCGCCCATCACCGGCATGCCGTCGGGCGTGAAGCTGAACATGCCGTTGAAGGCCCTGCTGACGCCGGCCTTCATGACGGGCGGCAGCAGCTCGGCGGTGGCGGCCTCGGCGGTGGCAAAGTCGTCGGGCGTGAAGGCGTTGATGGACGGCATCTCGGGGCCGGCGCCGAGCCTCCTGATCGCGTCCGCCTCGACGAGGCGTGGCGTGTGGCGGTAGTTGCCGATGCCGTAACCGTCGAAATGCTGGCGGAAGTACATGGAGCGGTCCTGGTGGCGCAGGAGGACGTGGGTCGCCTCCTCCGTCGTGCCGGCCAGCTCGGGGATCGGGTTGGTGAAGGCGTACTGGTGCTCGCAGGGCATGAGCGGGATCGGGATGCCGGCCATGCGGCCGAGGCGCGGGCCCCAGATGCCGCCCGCCAGCAGCACCATCTCGCAGGCGATGCGGCCCTGGCTGGTGAGAACCGCGGCGACGCGCCCCTGCTTCAGCTCGATCTCGGTGACCTCGACGCCGCCCTCGCAGGCAATGCCCTTCTCCATGGCGAAGCGCAGCATCGCCCCCGTCGCGCGCACCGGCTTGGCGATGCCGTCGGTGGGCGTGAGGAAGCCGCCCAGGACCGTGCGCGTATCCATCAAGGGCGACAGCTCGCGGCAGCGCTCCGGCGACACGAGGTCAGCGGGGATGCCCCAGGAGCAGGCGAGGCCGTAGCGCCGCTTGAGGTCGCGGGCGCGCTGCTCCGTCGTCGCCACCTCGAGGCCGCCAACCGAAAGAAAGGAAGGCTGGCCGTCGAGCTTCAGCTCGTTCAGGAGGCCCACCGTGTACTTGGCGAAGGTCGCCATCATGCGCGACGGGTTGGTCTGGAAGACGCCGCCCGGCGCGTGGCTGGTCGATCCGCCGGTCTCGGGCAGAGGCCCCTGGTCGACGAGCAGAACGTCGGTGAATCCCTGCTGCGCCAGATGATAGGCGGTGCTGCAGCCGACGATGCCGGCGCCGACGATCACGAGGCGGGCCTCTGTCTTCATCGCGCCTTCCTCCGATCTGGGCGGGCGGGACGCCGCCGGCCTATTTTGTCACTGATGCCGATGTCGGCGAGCCCCCACATGCGGCACCGGATCAGCTGACGATCTCGTAGCCGACCTCGCGGGCGGCGTTCTCGAGATAGAGCCAGACATACGCTGCGAACGAGCGGTTGACGTAGAGGTCGACGACCGGGCTCGCGGCGTCGCCGGCGGCGAAATGAAGAAGGACGCTGGCCTTGGCGAGGTGGCTGGCCAGGACCATGCCGGGCGCGAAGACGCGCGGATGAAGGTCGAGCGGGCAGCCGGCGGCAAGCACGTCGCGCACCGCGGGCCCATCGAGGCGGATCACGGTCATCCGCTCGGTGATGTCGACGACGGCGTGCGGAAGGCCGCCCAGCGCGCCCTCGAGGCGCTCGACCAGCGCCGCCTCGGTGCCCGGCTCGCCCGTGACGATCCAGTCGTCGGGGCCGATCCAGAAGGCCGTGCGGCCGTCTGCCGAGGCGGTGCCGCCCACCGTGCGCGGCAGCTCGAGGCCGAGCGCCGTGCCCGCCGCCACGGCCACCGCCTCGTCGCCGCGCAGGCCGACCTTGGCCGTGTGCGGGCTTTCTTTCAGCTTCAGCGGCGCGCCTGGGGTGGACGGGCGGCTCGCCAGGCCGAGAGAGTAGAGGGCGCCGGTCCTATGCATCGAGGCGCTCGTTCTTCGGGATCGAGGAACACGGGCGAGGTCACCTCGACCTCGATCACGCGATCCGGCATCGGCACGCACAAGGTCTCGCCCATCCGTGCCCGCCCGCCCGCGACGAGGGCCAGGGCGATCGAGCGGTCGAGGGTGGGCGAGTGGTAGCTCGAGGTCACGTGGCCGATCATCGTGGCCGGGATCTCCGTGGGCGGCCGCTCGGTGATCTGGGCGCCCTCCTCGAGCACGGTGCGCGGGTCCTTCGTGAGCAGGCCCACGAGCTGCCGGCGGTCGGGCCGCATCATGTCGGGCCGGGTGAGCGAGCGCTTGCCCAGGAACTCCTTTGTCTTGCTGACGATCCAGTCCATGCCGAGGTCGATGGGCGTCACCGTGCCGTCGGTCTCCTGGCCGGCCACGATGTAGCCCTTCTCGGCGCGCAGCACGTGCATGGCCTCGGTGCCGTAGACGACGGCGTCGAGCTTTTCTCCGGCCTCGACCACGGCTTCCCAGACTGCAGGGCCGAAGCTCCAGGGCACGTTGATCTCGAAGCCCAGCTCGCCCGTGAAGCTGACGCGGAAGACGCGGCAGGGGATGCCCAGGATGGTGCCCTCGCGCACGGCCAGATGCGGAAAGGCCTCGCGCGAGAGGTCGATGCCCTCGACGAGACTGCCGAGCAGGTCGCGGGCGCGCGGGCCCTGGAGCGCCACCACGGCCCACTGCTCGGTGACCGAGGTGCACCAGACGCGCATCTCCGGCCACTCGGTCTGGAGCCAGTTCTCGAGCCAGCCCAGAACGCGCGCGGCCCCGCCCGTCGTGGTGGTCATGTGGAAGCGGTGCTCGGCCAGGCGCGTCGTCACGCCGTCGTCGAAGACCATGCCGTCCTCGCCCAGCATCAGGCCGTAGCGGGCGCGGCCGACGGCGAGCTTCTGCCAGGCGTTGGTGTAGATGCGATCGAGGAAGGCCGCGGCGTCCGGACCCTGGATGTCGATCTTTCCGAGCGTGCTGGCGTCGAAGATGCCGACGCTGGCGCGCGCCTGGCGGCACTCGCGGCCGACGGCGGCGTGCATGTCCTCGCCGGCGCGCGGGAAATAGCGGGCGCGCTTCCACGTGCCGACATCCTCGAAGACCGCACCGGCGGCCTCGGCCCAGGCGTGGCTGGGCGTGCGGCGGATCGGATCGAAGAGGTCGCCGCGGCTGGGGCCGGCGAAGGCGCCGAAGGTGGTGGGCGTGTAGGGCGGGCGGAAGGTGGTGGTGCCGACGGCCGAGATGCCCGTGCCCAAGGTGCCGGCGACGATGGCCAGGGCGTTGACGTTCGATGTCTTGCCCTGGTCGGTGCCCATGCCGGTGGTGGTGTAGCGCTTGACGTGCTCGATCGAGCGGAAGCCCTCGCGGACGGCGAGGCCCAGGTCCTTGGCGGTCACGTCGTTCTGGAAGTCGACGAAGGCACGGGAACGGAAAGCGGGCCGGCTGCCGAGCGCCAGCCAGGCCGGCAGGAGGGCGGCCTCGGCGGGCTCCACGACCTCGGGGGCAGCGACCGGCTCCGCGTCGAAGCCGGCAGCACGTGCCGCCTCGGCGCCCGCCTCCGCTCCCTCGGCGAGGCAGCCAGCCGCCGAAAAGAGACCGCGGCAGGCGCCGGCGGAGCGCTCGGCCTGGATCGAGACGTCGGGGACGAAGGCCGCCAGCGCCTCGTCGAAGCGCAGCCGGCCGCGGCTCTGCGAGAAGAGGTGGACAGAAGGGTTCCAGCCCCCGGACATCAGGAGCGCGTCGCAGGACACCGGGCGGATATCGCCGATCAGGGGCTCGCCTCGCCCGTCCAGGCGCACGATGCGGATCTCCGTCACACGATGTCGCCCCGCGGTGCCGATGACGGCACGGCCGCGCTCGATCGGGAGGCCCGCCTGCTCGGCCAAGGCGGGCAGCGCTCCCGGCGTCTCGTGGCGCAGGTCGACGATGGCGGCGATCTTGGCGCCGGCGGCGGCGAGATCGAGGGCGGCGGCGTAGGCGCTGTCGTTGTTGGTGACGACCGCCACCTCGCGGCCGACCAGCACGCCCCAGCGATTGGCGTAGGTCCGGGCGGCCGAGGCCAGCATGACGCCAGGGCGGTCGTTGTAGGGAAAGACCAGCGGCCGCTCGATGGCGCCGGTGGCGAGCACGACGCGCCTGGCGCGCACCCGCCAGAGGCGCTGGCGCGGCAGGTCGGGCGGCGGTGCTGCCAGATGGTCCGTCACCCGCTCGAGGAGACCCAGATAGTTGTGGTTGTAGTAGCCGAAGCAGGTGGTGCGCGGCAGCAGCCGAACCTCGGGCATGGCCGCAAGCTCGGCCAGCGTCGCGGCGAGCCAGGCGTCGGGCGCCTCGCCGGCGATGCGCAGGCGCTCGCCACTCTCGGCCAGGAGGCTGCCGCCGGGCTCGGCCTGCTCGTCGCAAAGGATGACGCGGGCACCGCTGCGGCCGGCGGCGAGCGCAGCCATGAGGCCCGCAGCGCCTGCGCCCACCACCAGCACGTCGCAATGGGCGTGGCGATGGAGGTAGCGGTCGGGATCGGGTGCGGTCGGGCTCTCACCGAGGCCGGCCGTGGCCCGGATGCGCGGCTCGTAGACCTTCTGCCACCAGGAGGCCGGCTGCTTGAAGGTCTTGTAGTAGAAGCCGGCCGGGAGGAGCGGGGCCAGACGGTCGTTGATCGCGGTGACATCGAAGCGGAGCGAGGGCCAGCGGTTCTGGCTCGAGGCGGCCAGCCCGTCGAACAGCTCGACCTGGGTGGCACGCAGGTTGGGATCGGCCCGGCCGCCGCCCTGGTCGACACGAACGAGGGCGTTGGGCTCCTCGGGACCGGCGGCGAGGATGCCGCGCGGGCGGTGGTACTTGAAGCTGCGGCCGAGCAGGTGGACGCCGTTGGCGAGAAGGGCCGAGGCCAGCGTGTCGCCGGGATGGCCCTCGTAGCCCTGGCCGTCGAAGGTGAAGCGGAGGGTGCGCGCGCGGTCGATGCGGCCGCCCGTGGTGCGGAAGCCCTGGGTCATTTGCGCTCCGCGGTCGGGGTGCGCTCAGGGACCGGAGGCGGCGGGTCGCCGACGCGATAGACGGCCAGGATGTCGTCGCTCACCGTGTCGCGCAGCACGTGGAACCAGCGGCCGCAGCCATGGGCGTGGCGCCAGCGCTCGCGGATCGGGCCTTTCTCATTGTGGCGCATGAAGAGATAGGCGGCCCAGGGCGCGTCGTCGGTCATGGCGGGCTGCGGCGGGCGGATGATGTGCGCCTCGCCGCCATGGGCGAACTCGCTCTCGGCCCGCGGGCCGCAATAGGGGCAGGGGATCAGGAGCATGGGGGTGCGGGGGGCTGTTGGTGTGGACCGTGCGGCAGTTGATGGCCCGGTCGAGCCGGGCCATGACGCCCCAAACCTGGTCGCCCCCCGGCTTGACCGGGGGGCCAACTGCCGCGAACAATCGCGTCATGCGCGAATATCATGTCTACATTCTTGCCAATACGAAGCGAGGCACCCTCTATGTTGGCGTGACGGGCAACATCCACGAGCGGATGGCCGCGCATCGCTCGAGGGCCGTGGCGAGCTTCACGCGCCGCTACGCGGTCCATCGT
The DNA here is from genome assembly GCA_963735065.1 of uncultured Alphaproteobacteria bacterium. Classification (GTDB taxonomy): domain Bacteria; phylum Pseudomonadota; class Alphaproteobacteria; order Geminicoccales; family Geminicoccaceae; genus CAVTJL01. The sequence continues at coordinate 58,432 of CAVTJL010000009.1, forward strand.
CTCGTGCATCTCGAAGGCTTCGCCGATCCGCTCTCCGCCATCGCGCGGGAGAAGCGGCTGAAGAAATGGCCGAGGGCGTGGAAGGTGGCGCTGATCGAGCGGGAGAATCCGGATTGGGAGGACTTGGCGGCTCGGGGCACCTGATCCCCCGGTCAAGCCGGGGGATGACAGCACAGCACCGGCGCAACGGTCTTTTTCCGCGTCACCGCTCGGCCTGAGCCGGGGGGCGACGGTGAGAGCGGGCATCAATGCGCCACCGCCGCTGCCGCCGCCTCGTCGATGAGGCGGCCCGTCGTGAAGCGCTCCAGGGTGAAGGGGGCGTTGATCGGGTGGGGGGCGTCGTTGGCGATGGTGTGGGCGAAGACGTGGCCCGAGCCCGGGGTGGCCTTGAAGCCGCCCGTGCCCCAGCCGCAGTTGATGTAGAAGCCGCGGACCGGCGTCTTTGCGATGATCGGGCTTCTGTCGGGCGTCACGTCGACGATGCCGCCCCAGCTGCGGAGCATCCGCATGCGGCGGAACATCGGGAAAAGCTCGCAGATGGCCTCCAGCGTGTGCTCGATGATGTGGATGCCGCCACGCTGGCTGTAGCTGGTGTAGGCGTCGGTGCCGGCGCCGATCACGAGCTCGCCCTTGTCCGACTGGCTGATGTAGGCGTGGATGGTGTTCGACATCACGACGCAGGGCATGATGGGCTTGATCGGCTCCGAGACGAGCGCCTGGAGCGGGTAGCTCTCGAGCGGCAGGCGGACGCCTGCCATCGCGGCCACGACGCTGGAGTGGCCGGCCGTCACGCAGCCGACTTTCTCGGTCTTGATCGTGCCCTTCGTCGTCTCGACGCCCGTCACCCGGCCGCGCTCGACCTTGATGCCGGTGACCTCGCAACCCTGGATGATGTCGACGCCCAGCGCGTCCGCAGCGCGGGCATAGCCCCAGGCCACGGCGTCGTGGCGGGCGACGCCGCCGCGCCGCTGCAGGGCGGCGCCCAGCACCGGGTAGCGGATGTCCTTGCCGACATTGAGAGGCGGGCAGAAGGCCTTCGCCCCCTCCGGCGTCAGCCATTCATTGTCGACGCCGTTCAGGCGGTTGGCGTGGAGATGGCGCTGCGTCGTCTGCACGTCGTGGACGGTGTGGGCCAGCATCATCACGCCGCGCTGCGAGAACATGACGTTGTAGTTCAGCGCCTGGGTCAGGCCCTCCCAGAGCTTCAGCGCGTGGTCGTAGAGGGCAGCGCTCTCGTCGTAGAGGTAATTGGAGCGGATGATGGTCGTGTTGCGGCCCGTGTTGCCGCCGCCCAGCCAGCCGCGCTCGATCACCGCCACGTTGGCGATGCCATGCTGCTTGGCCAGATAGTAGGCGGTGGCGAGGCCGTGGCCGCCGCCGCCGATGATGACGACGTCGTAGGCCGGGCGCGGCTCGGGGCTGCGCCAGTAGGCCTGCCAGTTGCGGTGGCCCGTGAGCGCGTGTCGCGCGAGCGAGAAGATCGAAAAGCGCTGCATCGGGCCTCGTGGCTCCCCTTCGGACCCGGCTACCGAACGCCGGGACAGCCGCTTCCGTGATCCCGACATCGACCTTTGCGCACCCGACAAGCGGCGTCTAGGTGGGAACCGGGCGCCGTGCTAGCCTCTTGCCTGGAAGCGACATGCCTTCTTGTGCCGGAGCGTCCTGAGGACGGTCATGGACGGTGATGCCCGAGGCGATATCCGCGACGTCGAGACCATAGCCTTCCTGCTCGTCCCCAACTTCTCGATGATCGCCTTCACGAGCGCGGTCGAGCCGCTGAGGATCGCCAACCGCCTCTCTGGCCGCACGCTCTATCGCTGGCCGCTGATCTCGAAGGACGGGGCGCCCGTGGTCGCGAGCAACGGCATCTCGGTCCAGGTCGACCTCGCGATGACCGGCCTCGAGCTCGGGGCCGGCGCCGACCGGCTCACCGTCCTGCTCTCGAGCGGCATCGGCGCCGAGCGCTATCAGGATCGCGAGGTCTTCGCCTGGCTGCGCCGCCTGGACAGCCGGGGCGTCACGCTCGGGGCGCTGTGCACCGGAGCCCACGTGCTGGCGCGCGCGGGGCTCTTGAACGGCCATCGCTGCACGATCCACTGGGAGAACCTGCCGGGCTTCATCGAGGCTTTTCCCGACATCGAGGCCAGCGCCGATCTTTTCGAGATCGACGGCAAGCGGCTGACCTGCTCGGGCGGCACGGCAGCCCTCGACCTCGTGCTCTACCGGATCGCCGAGCGGCACGGCCAGCAGCTGGCGACCAGGGTGTCGGAGCAGTGCCTGATGGATCGGATCCGCGGCCCGCACGACCGGCAGCGGCTGCCGATCCGCACGCGGCTGGGGGTCCATCACCCGAAGCTCGTGATGGCGGTCGAGCTGATGGAGGCCAACATCGAGGAGCCGCTCGATCAGGAGACGCTGTCCCACTATGTGGGCGTCTCCAGGCGGCAGCTCGAGCGGCTGTTCCGCCGGCATATGCGGCGGCCGCCCGCGCAGTATTATCTCGAGCTGCGCCTCGAGCGGGCGCGGCACCTGCTCTACCAGACCGACATGCCGATCATGGACATCGCCTGCGCCTGCGGCTTCGTCTCGGCCTCGCACTTCTCGACCAGCTACCGGCAGATGTTCGGCAAGACGCCGCGCGGCGAGCGCTCCCAGGCGGCCTGAGCCCGGGCCGCCAGCTCAGGCCTTGTGGCCCTTGTGACCCTTGCCGCCCAGCGACGGCTCGGCGTCGGGGTCGAGCGGCCAGCGCGGCCGGGTCGGGGCGTCGAGGCCGTCGACGAGCCCGCGCTCCAGGCGCTCGATCCCCGCCCAGGCGACCATGACCGCATTGTCGGTGCAAAGGGCCATCGGCGGAACGACGAGCCGAACGCCTTCCTTCCGGGCGAGCGCACCCAGGCTCTGCGCGAGCGCCCGGTTGGCGGCGACCCCGCCGGCCACGACGATCGCGGGCAGGCTTCCGTAGCGCCGGCGGAAGATCACGATGGCGTGACGGGTGCGGTCGACCAGCATGTCGGCCACCGCCGCCTGGAAGCTGGCGCACAGATCGGCCGTGACCCGGGGCTCGAGCGCCTGCTCGCCGAGCTTCAGGACGGCAGTCCGCACCGCGGTCTTGAGGCCCGAGAGCGAGAGGTCGCAGCCGGGCTGGCCCAGGAGCGGACGCGGCAGGTCGAAGCGGGCGGGATCGCCGCCCTGCGCCGCCGCCTCGACCGCGGGGCCGCCCGGATAGCCCAGGCCCAGCATCTTCGCGACCTTGTCGAAGGCCTCGCCGACGGCGTCGTCGAGCGTGGTCCCGAGCCGGCGATGACGCCCGACACCCTCGACCGCGACGAGCTGGGCGTGGCCGCCCGAGACGAGCAGGAGGAGGTAGGGAAAGTCGAGCCCGTCCGTGAGGCGCGCCGTGAGCGCGTGCGCCTCGAGGTGGTTGACGGCGACCAGCGGCAGGCCGCGCACGGCCGCTATGGCTTTTGCCGTCACCAGGCCTACCATCAAGCCTCCGACGAGCCCGGGGCCAGCGGTGGCGGCGACCGCGGCCAGATCGGCGAAGCCGAGCCGGGCCTCGGCCAGGGCGGCGGCGATCAGCCGATCGAGACGAAGCACGTGGGCACGGGCGGCGATCTCGGGCACCACGCCCCCATAGGGGGCATGCTCGGCGAGCTGCGAGACGACGGGAGCCGCCAGGATCCGACGGTCATCGGCGACGAGCGCCGCGGCCGTCTCGTCGCAGCTCGTCTCGATGCCGAGGACGACGCGGCCGGAAATCGCTGGAAAGGACATCGGGATGACGATAACCCTAGGATTCACCCGGCTCCATAGACGCTCCGGCTGAGCATGACCAGAACGACCCGTTTCGCCATCGGAACGCGCGGCTCACCCCTAGCGCTCGCGCAGGCCGAGATCGTACGCCAGGCATTGATCGCGGCCGACCCGAGCCTGGGCGCGCCCGACATGCTGCGCATCGAGGTCATCCGCACCACGGGCGACCGGGTGCAGGACCGCACGCTGGCCGAGATCGGCGGCAAGGGCCTGTTCACCAAGGAGATCGAGGAGGCCCTGCTGGCCGGCACGATCGATCTCGCGGTCCACTCGATGAAGGACGTGGCGACGATCCTGCCCGAGCGCCTCGTGATGGCCGCCCTGCTGCCGCGGGCGGACCCGCGCGACGTGCTGATCGCGGGGCCCGTCACGAGCATCGGGGCGCTGCCGCAGGGTGCCGTCGTCGGCACGGCCTCGCTCAGGCGTGGCGCGCAGATGCTGGCGCATCGCCCGGACCTCCGCGTCGTGCCGCTGCGCGGCAATGTGCAGACGCGTCTTGCCAAGGTCGAGCGGGGCGAGGTCGCAGCAACCCTGCTGGCCGCCGCGGGCCTTGCGCGGCTGGGGCTCGGCCTTGCCGGCGGCGTGCCGCTGTCCGCCCAGGAGATGGTGCCGGCGGTGGCGCAGGGAGCCATCGGCCTTCAGTGCAGGGCCGGCGACGGGCGCATACGCGAGCTCCTGCACGCCCTGGACGACGGCCCGACCTCCACCTGCGTCGCGGCCGAGCGCTCGCTCCTGGCAACGCTAGACGGCTCGTGCCGGACGCCGATCGCCGGCCACGCCCGCCTCGTCGAGGGCGAGCTCGAGCTTGTCGGGCTGCTGGCCTCGCCGGACGGTCGGCAGCTCGAGCGGACGACGCGTCGCGGACCGGCCGGCGACGCCGTGGCGATCGGCGCCGATGCCGGTCGGGAGCTTCTCGGCCGGGCCGCAGCCTGGCCCCTAGCGGCGCCATGACCGACGATGCCGAAGCGCCCCCGCGGCGTCTCAGCGTGCTCGTCACCCGGCCGCGCCAGCAGTCCCTGGTGACCGCGCGACGGCTCCATGCCATGGGCCACCGCGCCATCATCGATCCGCTCCTCGTGATCCGCACGATCGACGCCGGCCCCCTTGACGTGGCCTCGACGGCCGCCGTCGTGCTGACCAGCAGCAACGGCCTTCGCGGCATGGACGTGCGGCTGATGCAGCTGCCGGTCTTCGCCGTGGGACAGGCCACGGCGGCGGCGGCGCGGCGGGCGGGCTGCGCCGACGTGCGCAGCGCCGATGGCGACGGCGCCGACCTCGCCAGGCTCGTCGCCAGCTCGCTGCAACCCGAGGCGGGCGAGATCCTGCATCTCGCCGGCGACGAGGTGCGCCCCGGCCTCGCGGAGGCCCTGACTGCAGCCGGCTACGCATATCGTCAACGCACGGTCTATGCGGCGGCACCCGCGAGTGCCCTTTCCGGGCGAACGCAGCGGGAGCTGATGGAAGGGCGGATCGATGCCGGCCTGTTCTACTCGCCGCGCACGGCGCAGACCTTCGCATCCCTCGTCGAGGCGGCGGGTCTCAGGCAGTCCCTGGGCACCGTCACAGCGATCTGTCTGAGCGCGGCGGTGGCGGGGCCCTTGCGCGGGCTCGCCTGGGCGGATGTCCAGATCGCCGCCTCCAGGGATCAGCAAGCGCTTCTGGCCTGCCTTGAGACAATCGCCCGGAGATGCTAGCCGTCGTTTGAGCGTCGACCCTCGTGCACCTCCAAGCCGTCACCGCACAGGGGGGCTCGGCCGCCCCAGATCGTTCCGGACGCTTCAAGACGGAGATGCCGCTGCATGACGCGGAGCAGGCAGAGAAAGCAGGCTCGACCGGGCGACAAATCGGGCTCGACGACGAGCAAGTCGCCGCCCGCAACGGACACGTCGCCCGTCCCGGCGGCTCCGCCCGCTCCCCCGGCAGATCCGTCGCCCCCCTCCCCGGAAGCTTCGGCGCCGCCGGCGGGCGCGGAGAGCGCCGCCAAGCCCGAGGCCGAGCCCACCGGGCCGGAGCTCACCGGGCCCGAGCTGACCGGAGCCGAGCCCATCACGACCGAGCCAGCGGCGCCCGAGGCGCGTGAGGAGGCCGAGGCCGCCCCACCGGCCACAGAGGCCGGCGAGAAGCCGACGCCGCCCGCCGAGGGCAGCAGCTCGGCCGAGAGGATCGAGGACGCTGCGCCGGACACGAAGGCGGAGATCGCCCCGCCGGCCGACGAGCCCAGCAGCAGGTGGACGAGCCCCGGCCCGGCATCGACGCGCCCGGCCGAGGAGGAGGAGCGGATGAGCGAGCCACCCAGGATGCCGCCCCCGGTGGCCCAGCCCCCGGCGCGCTCGCCGTGGCCGGCCGCCCTCGGCGGCGGGATCGTCGGCGCCGTCATCGTCGGCGCCCTCGCCTACTATCTGCTGTCGGGGCCGCGCCCCGATCCGGCGCTTGCGGCTCGCGTGGCCCAGCTCGAGGACCAGACACAGCAGATCGGCTCCGAGGCCGGCAAGGTCGGTGGCCTTGCGGGCGAGGTCGGCAAGCTGCAGGAGCGCGTGGGCTCCGCCGTCGCCGATCCCGCCATCATGGCCCGCCTGCAGAAGGTGGAGGGGACGACGAGCGAGGCGCAGCAGCAGGTCCAGGACCTGAGCGGCAAGGTCGCCACCCTCGGCAAGACGGTCGACGGGCTGCCCAAGAGCCAGCCCGATCTCGGCCCGCTCAAGTCGCAGATCGCTTCGCTCGAGGACGGCCTCAAGCAGCAGCAGGCGGCGCTCGACCAGGGTCTGAAGCAGCAGCAGGCCGCGCTCAACGACCAGGCCGGGAAGCTGGCGACGACGATCGACGACCGGGCGAAGCAGCTCGAGAGCGAGGTTGCCGCGGCGAAGAGCGCCACCGGCGATCTCTCGAAGAAGCTCGATGCGCTCGAGCAGAAGGTGGCCAACCTGCAGCTTGTCAGCGAGCGGGGCGCCAAGCTGGCGCTTGCCATCGGCGATGCGCAGCAGGCCCTGAACGACTCGGCGCCGCTCGGGCCGGCGATCGAGAAGCTGCAGGGCCTTGCCGGCAACGATGCCGAGATCAAGACGGCGACCGACCAGCTGGCGCAGGCCTCGAGCAAGGGGATCGTCCCCAAGGCCGAGCTGAGGCAGAAGCTCGAGGCGCTGCGCCCGCAGCTCGGCCCCGGCGCCCAGGGCAGCGGCAGCAGCGGCGACTGGGCCCAGACCGCCATCCGGAACCTCGGCAAGCTCGTCGAGGTTCAGGAGGTCGACCGGTCGACCGAGCAGCAGCGGGATGCCGTCGACAGGGCGCTCGCCGCCCTCGACAAGAACGACCTCGCCTCCGCGCGTGACGCGATCGCACCCCTCGCCCGCTCGGGCGACGAGCAGGCCAAGGCCTGGGTCGACGCGGCCTCGACGCGGCTGGATGCGCAGGCGGCGATCGACCGTCTACGTGACAGGCTTCAGGCGATCCTCACCGCAGCGAGCTGAGACCGGCCCGGCAACGGCGCAGAAAAAGAGACGATCATGATCCGACTCCTCGTGTTTCTCGCGGTTGCCATCGTCCTGGCACTGGTCGGCGTATGGCTCGCCGACAATCCGGGCCAGGTCATGGTCGACTGGCTGGGCTACCGGGTGGAGACGAGCGTCGGCATCCTGACGATAGCCCTCCTCGCCTTCGCCTTCGTGGTCGTCGTTCTCTTCGAGATCCTGCGCCTGCTGCGCTTCCTGCCCCGGCGCGTCGGGCGGGGCTGGCGGCGGCGGAAGACCGCGCGCGGCTACAACGAGCTGTCGGCCGGGCTGATCGCGGTGGCGGCCGGCGACGCCGAGGCGGCCAACCTGCACGGACGCCATGCGCAGCGGCTGATCCCCGACGATCCGGCCGTGATGCTCCTGAGCGCGCAGGCAGCGCAGCTGGCCGGACGCGAGGACGAGGCGCGCGGCCGCTTTCGCCAGATGCTGGGCAGGCCGGAGACGGAGTTCCTCGGCCTGCGCGGCCTTCTCGCCCAGGCGGCCAAGACGGGCGATCGGGAGGAGGCGCTGGACCTCGCGAGGCGCGCCTACCAGCGCAATCGCGACACCGCCTGGCCGGTCAGCACGCTCTTCGATCTGCTGACGAAGGCCGAGCGCTGGGAGGAGGCGCTGCCGCTGCTCCATGACCTCCGGCGGCTGGACGTCATCACCGAGTCCGAGGCGCGCCGCGATCGCGCCGCGCTCGACTATCTGGACGGGCTGCGCAAGGGCGAGATGGACGAGCCTGTGCTGGCGCTCAAGCGGGCGCGCCAGGCCCTCAAGAGCTTCTCGGTCTTCACGCCGGCCGCCGTGCTGGCCTCGCGCATGGCCCTGAGGCTCGACCGGCCGCGACAGGCGCGCCGCGTTCTCGAGAGCGCCTGGGACGCGCGGCCGCACCCGGAGCTGGCGCGCGCCTATGCGGACCTGGCCCCGGAGGAGACGCCGGGCGACCGCCTCAAGCGGTTCGAGCGCCTGCGGCGCGAGAACCCGGCCCATGTCGAGACGCACCTCACCATGGCCGAGGTGGCGATCACCGCGCGTCGCTACGATGTCGCACGGGGCCACCTCGAGCAGGCCGTCGAGCGCGGCGAGACGGCACGCACCTGCCGGCTGATGGCCGAGCTCGAGCGCGCCGACCGCGGCGACGAGGCGAAGATCCAAGAGTGGCTCTCGAAGGCGCTCCACGCGAAGCCCGATCCGGCCTGGGTCTGCGAGGATACCGGCGAGAGCTTCAACGAGTGGCGGCCTTTCGGCCCCGACGGCCGCTTCAATCGCCTCGTCTGGATGGTGCCGCCCAGGGTGCGGATGCTCGCCGCCGACGAGACGCCGACCTTCGTGCTGACCCAGGGGCCCGCGGAGGCCTCGGCGGCCGAGGCGGCACAGCCGGAGAGCGAGGCCGGGCGGCGCCCGTCGGCCGCGACGGCGGCCGCCTGAGCCGTTCCTCCTTGCTTGCGGGAAATCCGACGCTATAAGGTCCGGCCTCGGCCGCAGTAGCTCAGCCGGTAGAGCAACGCATTCGTAATGCGTGGGTCGGGGGTTCGAATCCCTCCTGCGGCACCAGACGCTGTCCCCTTCCCGCGACGGCGATCCCCTCGGGAGCACCTCATGCGTCATCTGCTTGTCTCTCTGGGCGCGCTCGCCCTTGTCGGCGTCGCCGTGCCCGCCTCGTCGCGGGCGGCGGACGACCCCGTCGTCGCGATCGTCAACGGCGACAAGGTGATGCGCTCGGAGGTGGAGGCGGCCCGCGAGGCGCTGCCCCAGCAGTACCGGCAGATGCCGCTCGAGGCGATCTACGATCCGCTGCTCGCGCGGGTGATCGATTCCCACCTGCTCGAGCAGCAGGCGCTCAAGGAGGACATCGAGAAGCGGCCGGACGTGCAGGAGGCGCTGGCCCAGGCCCGCCTTCAGGTGCTGCGCCAGCAGCTCATCGAGATCGCCGTCAAGGAGGGCTCGACGGACGAGCGCCTGCACCAGGCCTATGACGCGATGAAGTCGCAGCCCGGCTTCGCCTACCCGGAGGTGCACGCCGAGCACATCCTCCTGAAGACCAAGGACGAGGCCGATGCGGTCATCGCCGATCTGAGCAAGGGTGCCGACTTCTCGACGCTGGCCAAGGAGAAGTCGATCGACCCGAGCGCCAAGCAGAACGGCGGCGATCTCGGCTATTTCTCCGAGGGCACGATGGTGAAGGAGTTCGCCGACGCCGCCTTCCAGATCCCGGTCGGCACGGTCGGCAAGGAGCCGGTGCAGACCCAGTTCGGCTGGCACGTGATCAAGGTGCTGGACAAGCGCGAGCACGTTCCGACCTTCCAGGAGAAGGAGCAGGAGGTTCGCCAGGAGGTGGCGAAGGAGATCGTGACGGCCCTGCTCCAGCAGGTTCGGGACGGCGCCAAGATCGAGCGCTTCAACCTCGACGGCACGCCCATCGAGGCCGCCGCCCCGGCCGCGCCTGCGGCACCCGCCCCGAAGGCCAACTGACCGCCACGCGTCGAGTCTTCCCATGGCCAAGCCCCTGCCCCGCTCGCCGCTTGCACCCGAGCGGTTCCCGGACATTCCCCCGGTCGCGGGCGCGCGCTTCGCCAGCCTCGAGGCGGGGCTCCGCTACCGCCAGCGCCATGACCTGACGCTGATCGAGCTGGCCGAAGGGACCGCCGTCGCCGGCGTCTTCACGCGCTCGCTGACCGCCGGCCATCCGGTGCTGTGGGGTCGCGGCATTCTCCATCACGGGCGTGCCCGGGCGGTAATCGTCAATGCCGGGAATGCCAACGTCTTCCGCGGCGAGGAGGGCGATCGCGCGGTCGAGGCCGAGGCCCAGGCCGTGGCCCGGGCGCTGGGCTGCCCGGTCGAGGAGGTCTACGTGGCCTCCACGGGCGTCATCGGCGAGCGTCTGCCGGTGGAGCGGATCGCCGAGCGCGTGCCCGACCTCGTGGCTGGCCTTGGCGAGGGCGGCATCGGCTTGGCCGCGCAGGCGATCATGACGACCGACACCTACCCCAAGGGTGCCGTGGCTCGGGCGACGATCGACGGCGCCACCGTGACGGTGGCCGGCATCGCCAAGGGCTCGGGCATGATCGCGCCGGCGATGGCGACCATGCTGGCCTTCGTCGTGACCGACGCCGCGGTGGCGGCACCCGTGCTGCAGAAGCTGACAGCTGCCGGCGCCGACCGCTCCTTCAACGCCATCACGGTGGACGGCGACACCTCCACCTCCGACACGCTCCTCGTCTTCGCCACCGGCAAGGCCGGGCACGCGCCGATCGTCGATGCGAACGATCCGAGGCTGCCGGCCTTCGAGGCGGCGCTTCTCGAGGTGCTGACCGATCTGGCCCAGCAGGTGGTGCGCGACGGCGAGGGCGCCCAAAAGCTCATCGCGATCACGGTCGAGGGTGCCGTGTCCGACAACTCGGCACGACGCATCGGGCTCGCGATCGGCAACTCGCCGCTGGTCAAGACGGCGATCGCCGGCGGCGACGCCAACTGGGGCCGGATCGTCATGGCCGTGGGCAAGGCCGGCGAGCCGGTCGAGCCCTGGCGCATCGGCGTCTCCTTCGGCGGGCATCTCGTCGCACGGGACGGCGGTGCCGTGCCCGACCTCGACGAGGCGCCGGTGGCGGCCCATCTGCGCGGGCGCGAGATCGACATCCTGGTCTCGGTCGGCGGCGGCCCGGGCCGGGCCACCATCTGGACCTGCGATCTCACGCACGGCTACATCGACATCAATGCCGACTACCGCTCGTGAGCTCGTCCTCGTCGTCGCCTGCGCGCTGATCGATCCCGACGGCCGGATCCTGATGGCGCAGCGCCCGCCCGGCAAGGCGATGGCCGGGCTCTGGGAGCTGCCGGGCGGCAAGCTCGCACCCGGCGAGACCCCGGAGGACTGCCTGCTGCGTGAGCTCGACGAGGAGCTGGGCGTCTCGACCAAAAGCGCCTGCCTCGCCCCCCTCACCTTCGCCTCGCACGCCTACCCGGACTTTCATCTCCTGATGCCGCTTTACGTCTGCCGCAAATGGCGGGGCGAGCCGGTGGGGCGCGAGGGCCAGGCGCTGCGCTGGGTGAGGGCCAGGAATCTCCGCGAGCTGCCCATGCCGCCGGCCGACCTGCCGCTGATCCCGTTCCTCGAGGAGCTGCTCTAGCAGGCTGGCCCGACGGCGTGGAAACCATCCTCAACGTAGCGCTGCCCTTCTTCGCCGTGATCGCGGCGGGCTATGCGGCACTGCGCTTCCGATTCCTCGACGAGGCCTCGATCGCCGGCCTCAACACCTTCGTCTTCTATGTGGCGCTGCCTGCCTTGCTGGTGGGCAAGCTCGAGAGCGCGCCCCTGGGCCAGCTGCTCGATTGGCGCCTCATCGTCGACTATTACGGCGCCACCCTGGCCCTTTATTTCGCCGTGGTGGGCGTCTCGGTGATGACCGGGACGGCGCTCGGCACGGCCTGCCTCAGGGCGTCGAGCGCCACCTTCACGAACTCGGGCTACATGGGGATAGCGCTGCTCCTCGCAGCCATGGGCGGTGCCGCGACCCTGCCGGCGATCCTGGCCCTCTTCCTCGACAACATCATCGCCGTCCCGATCACCATCGCCTGCCTGGAGGCCGCCGGCGGCGGCACCGGGCTCTCGGCCATCGGCCGCGTGCTGCGAAACCTCGTCCGCAACCCGCTGATGCTCTCGGTGGCGGCCGGCTTTCTCCTGACGGCGAGCGGCATCCACCTGCCGACCCCGGCCAACGGCTTTCTCTCGATGCTGGGAGCGGCGGCCAGCCCCTGCGCCCTCTTCGCGCTGGGCGCCTCGCTGGTCGAGGTGCCACTGGGCTCGGGCCGTGCGGAGACGGGGCTGCTGACCCTGGTCAAGCTCGTGCTCCATCCGGCGCTGGTGGCCGTGATGGCGATCCTCGTGCTGCCGCTGTCGGGCCAGCTCGCCGCGGCCGCGATCATCACCGCCGCCCTGCCGACGGCGGCCACCGTCTTCGTGATCGCGCAGCGCTACGAGACCTTCGTGCTGCGCTCCTCCACGATCGTGCTGGTGACGCATCTCGGATCGACCATTACGCTGACGGCGCTTCTGGCCTACCTCACCCGCTGACCACCACCCCACCAGCCTAATCAGGGAGACGACCACGATGGTGCAGCCGATCGAGTACGAGGACGCCTCGCCCGAGGTCCGGGCCGTCTACGACGACATCATGACCAGCCGGAACGTCAAGGGCGTCAACAATTTCTGGAAGTACCTCGCCCACGATCCGCGCACGCTGAAGCGGACCTGGGAGAGCATCAAGGAGGTGATGGCGCCGGGCAGCCTCGACGAGCTCACCAAGGAGATGCTCTACGTCGCGGTCAGCATCTCCAACGGCTGCGAGTACTGCATCGCCAGCCACGGAGCGGCCGCCCGCAAGGCCGGCATGACCGAGGAGATGTTCGGCGAGCTCGTGGCGGTGGTCGGCATGGCCAACGAGACCAACCGCATCGTCCAGGGCTGGCGCGTGCCGGTGGACGAGCGCTTCAACCGCTGAGCCCTACCCGGCTTCCGTCACCAGCGGCGGTAGGGACCGATGAAGAGGTCCCCCGTCGCCCGGCGGAGCAGGAAGGTGATCCGCCGCCGCCGGCGATGCTCGTCGCGGTCGTGGCGCAGGTGACAGCGCTGGCAGAGCGCCATCAGGTTCCGGAAACGCGAGTTGCCCGGATCGTGGTCGAGATGGGCGGTGCCGAGCGTGAAGCGCCGGTCCTGCACGGCGCAATAATCGACGATGTCCGGCCACTGGGCGGGCTTGCCGGCGTCGTCGCGCCAGATCTGCTGCTCGGGATCGAACCAGCGCCCGTCCGGCAGCTGCTTCACCGCGACGCGATGGGGTCGCCCGCAGCGCTCGCAGCGGCCCCGCGCCCGACCGAAGCGGATGCTCCGGCTGATGATCGGCCAGTCGATCGGATAGAACCAGCGAAGATCATCGTGGATCGGCATCGGCGTCGGCTCCGTTCGCCCGCCTTTCCTAGCGCGAAAGTGGTGCCGCGGCCACGTGCCTCTCTCGACGTTCGGGCGCCGCCCGCTCACATAGGATGCGCTGGCGGGAGTGGCGGATGAGGCAGGCGATGCGCGGTCAATGTCGTGCGGCAGCGGCGATGCTCGTAGCGCTGGCGCTCGCCTCGTGCGCGGCCGAGCCGGAGGTCCGCTCCTCGGGCGGGCCGAGCAACGGGAGCGCCAGGAAGCTTCTCGCCGAGGCCACCAAGGCGGGCCCCGTGCCGGCCGTGATCCTCGGAGCACCGGCGACCCTGCCACCGGCGCGCGCTGCCCAGCTGGCGGCGCAGGGCATCTCGGGCCTCGACGTGCGCTTCGCGCCCGTGGCGGCGCAACCGCCCGGCCCGCATCTCGTGCTGATGTTCGATGCCTCGCCGGCGCTCACCGGGGAGGCCGCCTGCACGGCGACCCAGCCCGACGGTGCCATCAGCGAGCGGCCCAGGCTGGCGGCAGTGTTCTGCCAAGGCACCGCGCCCGTGGCCGAGGTGCAGGGCACGGCCGCGGGGACCGACACGCGTGCCATCGAGCGCCTCATCTGGCAGTCGACCGACCAGCTGTTCCCGGACGACTATGCCGACACCTATGGCCTCAACCTTTTCGGCTGGCGCGTCACGTTCGGCGGCTCGTTCGGCTTTTGAGCCCAAGGCCGGGCCGCGAGCCCGCAACGAGAAGAGCCCGCCCCTTGCGGGGCGGGCTCGGCTCGCGCACGGAGAGATCGGCTCTCCGGCGAGGTGATGTCGGCGCCTACTGCGCCACGGTGCCCGAGGCCGTGGGATCGAGGCTCTGGGTTGCCTGGGCAACCTTGAACTCCGGCATGTTCTCGACCTCGTTCTGCGTGACGCCGCGGGCCTTGATGCCCTCGCCCGGCGCCATGGTGACCTCGCTCATGTCGAGCGCTATCGTCTTGGCGCCGAGGCCCAGGAAGCCGCCGCTCGAGATCACGAGCTTCTCGATCTTCCCGGTCGACGAGTCGACGACCGCATCCGAGACCTCGCCAAGCGACTTGCCGTCGGACCCATAGACCTTCTGGCCGATGATGTCCTTGGCGCTCACGGGCGGCCCGGCGGGCTGCTCGGACGCCGCGGTCTGGCTGTCGGATGCCGACGTGCCGGCCGGCGCCATCGGCTGCTGGGCGGCCTGCCCCGCACCCTGGTCGGTGGCGGGCTGCTGGGCGGTGGTGCTGCCGGTGTCCGCCGGCTGCTTCGCCATCGTCCCACTATCGGCATTGGCCGGCGGCGTGATCGTCTGCTCCGCCGAGGTGCCCGTCGATCCGGTCTCGGCGGTCGTGCCGCCGTTCGCCGTGCCCATCTTCTCCGGCGGGGCCATCGGCTTGGCCGGTGCCGGCGCCGTGGCGGCCGGCGCCTGCCCCTGCGAGGTGTCGGTGGACGTGGAATTCTGGGCCAGGGCGGTGCCGGCCAGAATCGCGAAGACCGAAGCAGCACTGAGTAGTGTTCTGCGCATGGCTAGCTCCTCCAAGAAACTTGATTGACTGCAACCTTGCGTCGGCAGCAGAACGGGTGACGCATCGACCCGGTTCCTGATTCTTCCTTTTTCGGAACCAGGAAGATCCAGGGCCATTTCACCGGCTCGGGGGAGTCTGTCCTTGGAGAAGCGAGCCGCCGCCTGCGGCGCTCAGATGCACTTGAAGTAGTCGAAGGGCTCGAGGCAGAGACGGCAGCGGTAGAGCGCCTTGCAGGCGGTCGACCCGAAGGCCGCCACGAGCTCCGTCTCGGTGGAGCCGCAGCGCGGGCAGGCGACATCCGGGCTCGCCCCGAGGAGCGCCCGCTTGTTGGAGGTCGTCGTCGCGGGCGGCGCTATGCCGAAGGCGTTGAGCTTCTCGCGGCCGGCTTCCGTCAGCCAGTCGGATGTCCAGGCGGGGGCGAGCACGGTGTCGATCTCGACCGCGGCAAAGCCCGCGGCCCCGAGCGCCCGTCGGATGTCCTGCTCGATCACGCCCATGGCGGGACAGCCGGAATAGGTGGGCGTGATCCTGACGGTGATGCCTGCCCTCGTGACCTCGACGGCGCGGACGATGCCGAGGTCGACAACGCTGAGGACGGGGATCTCGGGGTCGGTCACGGTCTCGAGCAGGGTCCAGACCCGCTGCTCGACCTCGGTCGCGTCTCCTCGCTCCGTCACCATTGCCTTGCATCCGGATAGGCGCGCCGCAGGAACTGCATCTCCGCCAGCATCCGGCCCAGATGCTCGCTGTGCATCCGGCCGTCCTTCCCGCCCCGGTGCATCCATGCGTCGGCGGGGCGCACCAGGGTGGCGTCCGCGAGGACCTGGTCGACACAGGCATCCCAGGCGGGACGGAGGAAGTCGAGATCCGGGCCGATGCCCCGGTGATGGATCAGGCGATCGACCTCGTCGGCGGCGAAGAGCTCGCCCGTATAGGGCCAAAGCTCATCCAGCGCCCGCTGCATCCGCTCGCGGCTCTCGTCGGTGCCGTCGCCCAGCCGAACCACCCATTGGGCGGCGTGGCCGAGATGGTAGGCGATCTCCTTGGACGACTTTTCGGCGATCGCCACGAGACGTCGATCGGCCGACGCCTTGAGCGCGTCATAGTGCTCGCGGTCGTAGGCGGCCATCAGGAAGACACGGCCGATCTGCTGGGCGAAATCCCCATTGGGCTGCTCGACGATCAGCGCGTTCCTGAACTCGCCCACATCGCGGCCGTAGGCCAGGTCGTCCTCGGAGCGCCCACGGCCCTCGACCTCGCCCGCATAGGTCAGCAGCAGGCGGGCACGGCCCAGGAGATCGAGCGCCACATTGGCCAGCGCCATCTCCTCCTCGAGCTGCGGGGCGCGGCCGACGAGCTCGGCCAGCCGCTGCGCCAGGATGAGGCTGTTGTCGCCGAGGCGGAGCAGATAGTCGAAGAGCGCTTCCCGCTCGTCCATCGCCGGCCTCACATGTGAGTCACGTCGTCCGGCACGCTGTAGAAGGTGGCATGGCGGTAGGCCTTGTCGTCGGCCGGCGCGAAGAGCGCCTCCTTGTCCTCCGCCTGCGAGGCGGTGACGGCAGCGGAGGGCACGACCCAGATCGATGCCGCCTCGCCGCGCCTTGTGTAGAGGTCGCGGGCGGCGCCCAGCGCCATCGCGGGATCGGCGGCGTGCAGGCTTCCCACGTGGCGATGCGAGAGGCCGTTGCGGGGCCGGATGAAGACCTCGAAAAGCGGCCAGTCGCGCTCGGTCATCCAGGCTCTCCCGATGGCTCAGGCGGCGCGGCGCGCGCGCCTCCGCTCGGCATGGGCGAGCGCCGCCTCGCGGACCCAGGCACCCTCGGCATGGGCCCGGCGCCGCTGCTCGAGGCGCTGCCGGTTGCAGGGCCCCTCCCCGGCCAGCACCCGGCGGAACTCCTCCCAGTCGAGCGGGCCGAAATCATAGTGCCCTGTGGCGGCGTTCCAGCGCAACTCGGGATCGGGCACGGCGAGGCCCAGCCGCTGGGCCTGGGGCACGGTCACGTCGACGAACTTCTGGCGCAGCTCGTCATTGCCGACGCGCTTGATCTTCCAGCGCATCGACTGTGCCGAATGCACGGAGTCGCCGTCGGGCGGCCCGAACATCATGAGCGAAGGCCACCACCAGCGATCGAGCGCGTCCTGCGCCATCCGCCGCTGCGCTTGCGTGCCGGCCGCCATCGCCATCATGATCTCGTAGCCCTGGCGCTGGTGGAAGCTCTCTTCCCGGCAGATCCGCACCATGGCCCGGGCATAGGGGCCGTAGGAGCAGCGCTGCAGCGGCACCTGGTTCATGATGGCGGCACCGTCGACCAGCCAGCCGATGGCGCCGATGTCGGCCCAGGACAGCGTCGGGTAGTTGAAGATCGAGCTGTATTTGGACCGCCCGTCGAGGAGCTGCTGGACCAGCTCGGCCCGGCTGGTGCCGAGCGTCTCGGCGGCGCTGTAGAGATAGAGGCCATGCCCGGCCTCGTCCTGGATCTTGGCGAGCAGGATGGCCTTGCGCTGCAGGGTGGGTGCCCTGGTCAGCCAGTTGGCCTCGGGCAGCATGCCGACGATCTCGGAATGGGCGTGCTGGGCCATCTGCCGGATCAGCGTGCGGCGATAGGCATCCGGCATCCAGTCCTGCGGCTCGACCCGCGTCTCGGCGTCGATGCGCTCCTCGAAGCGCCGGAGCCGCGCATCCTCGCCACCAGCCGCCGATGCCTCGACGGCGCCAATCGATGCGTCGGGCGATGCGTCGGCCGATGCGCCGGGTCGCTCGCTGTCCATGATCGCCCCCTCGGGGTGCTCGTCGACCTCGGCCTTGATATGACGCCCCGACGGCCAGGCTTCAACGCGATGCGTCGTCCTGGGCGCGCTGCTTGGCCTGCGCCAGCCAGTAGAGCGGGTCGGACGGATCATCGAGCCTGCGCTCGTAGACGCCCACCAGCCGGCTGTCCCGCCCGGCGTCGGGCTGCCGGTAGCAGTCGATGTCGGCCAGGGTCCGGTAGCAGAAGACCATCCGCTCGACCGGCTCCGGGCCGGAGCCGCATCCCGCCAGCGCCCCGGCCACAAGCAGGGCCAACGGCCACACTCGGCCACGATCGGGCGCAGGCCCGGGCGCTGGTCGGTGGCTGTCGAGGGCGTAGCGCGTTAGCATGCCGGCAACTATGGCTTCATCGGCCCGCCGAGCGGGCGCCCACAGCGACGTCCACACCCTCGGGTGCTCGGATCAGCAACACTAGGAGGGTCAAGTGAGGATTTCCCTCGCACGGCGGCGGCTGATCGGGGCGGCAGCCCTGGCACCGCTGCTGCGGGCGGTGCCGGCGTGGGCCGACGATGCCGTCGGTCGGGTCGACCGTCAGTCGGGCAGCGTGGTCGCGATCCGCGACCGGCAGCCTCGCGTCCTGGTCGTCGGCGCATCCGTCTTCGCCGACAATTCGGTGCGGACCAGCGCCGACGGGAAGGCACGGATCGTCTTCGCGAGCGGCCTCGTGCTGGTGCTCGGCCCGGGCTCGGTCGTCGAGCTGCAGCGCTACTTCGTCGATTCCGGCAATGGCGGCATCGAGGTCCTGATGCGTCTCGTCACCGGCATCGTGCGCCTGATCGACGAGGCGGTCGCCGGGCCCGTCGAGCTGCAGGTCGAGACCAGGGAGGCGATCGCCTCGGTGCGCTCGACCGACTGGATCTGCATCCGTGGCCCGGACGGCACGGCCGTCTTCACCGCGCGCGGCACCGTCCAGGTGGCGGGCGAAGGGAGCGCCGGCGTGACGCTGACGGCCGGCCAGGGCACGGACGTGGCGCCCGGCGCGGCACCGACCGAGCCCAAGATCTGGGGTGCCGCCCGGCGCGATCAGGCGCTGGCGCTCACCACCCTCTAGGGCGGTCGTGGCAGCGCCGCGAGCCGGGCCAAGCTGGACGACGCGGATCATCGCCGGCCTCGTCGTCGGCATCGGCTTGATCGTGGCGGAGACCGTCGGCGCCGACCTGGGCGTTCTCCGCTCCCTGGAGCTGCTCACCTTCGACTGGAGGTTCGAGGCGCGCGGACCGATAGCGCCCAGCCGCGACGTGGCACTCGTGATGGTCGACGACCGCACCATCGCCCGCTTCGGCGGCTGGCCCCTGCCGCGCGACCTGCTCGCCAGCGCGGTCGACAGGCTGAGCGAGGCGGGCGCCCGCGTCATCGCCTTCAACCTCCTCCTTGCCGACTCGCCCGACACCCTGAGCGCCGAGGCGCAGGCCGTGCTCAAGGAGGCGGGAGCGTCGGCCCCGGAGAGCTCGACGGCCCTGCGCCAGCGGATCGATCGGCTGCTGGCAGATGCCGATTCGGATCACCGCCTTGCCCGGGCCCTGGCCCGCGCCGACAGCGTGGTGCTGCCCTACGCCTTCGTCGCGGACCCACGCAGCGCCAATGTCGCCGGCATGCCGAGCTGGGTCCGCAGCACCGCCTATCCGGTGGTCACGGTGCCGCCGGGCGCCACGATCCCGACACCACGCCAGGCCCAGGGGCTCGTGGTGCCGGCGTCGTCGCTGGCGGCGGCCGCCAAGGGCGTCGGCCACGTGACGCTGCTCGTCGACGTCGACGGTGCGCTGCGCTTCGACCTGCCCGCCTTCGCCTATGGCGACGAGCTCTATCCGTCGCTCGCCGTGGAGGCGGTCCGCGCCTATCTGGGGCTGCCACGAAGCGCCTTGGCGGTCCGCGTCGGCGAGGGGATCGACATCGGCAGGCTGGTGCTCGAGACCGATTCGAGCCTGCGGCAGATCATCGACTATTACGGCCCTGCGGGCACCATCCCGACCTACAGCCTGGTCGATCTGATCGACGGCAAGATCCCCTCGGACAGGCTGGCCGGCCGCATCGTCCTGATCGGCGCCAGCGCCACGGGCGTGGGCGACGCCTTCGTGACGCCTTTCGCCCAGCGCCTCAGCGGCACGGAGGATCTGGCGACGGCCATCGACAACATCCTGACGAGCCGTGAGCTGATCCGCGACAGCTGGACCAGGGCCGTGAGCCTGGTCGCGACGCTGGTCCTGGCCCTCGCAGCGACCGCGCTTGCCGGCCGCCGCACCTGGAGCTGGTCGGCGGCCATGCTGCTGGCCCTGCTGGCGCTCTGGACCGGCGCCGCCTTCCTCGCCTTCTCCGAGTGGCGGCTGTGGCTGGCCCTGCCGATGCCGCTCGCCGCGGCCGCGATCGGCGTCGGGACGGTGGAGGCCATGCGGCTCAGGGCGGAGCAGCGCCAACGGCGGACCCTGGAGCGGGAGCGTGCCAACCTCGGCCGCTACTTCCCGCCCACCGTCGTCGACCGGCTCGCGGGCGGCCAAGGCGCCCTCGAGCGCACCCAGGACGCGGCCGTGATGTTCGTCGACATCATCGGGTTCACCAAGCGCAGCCACCATCTGAGCCCGGCCGACGCGATGGCGCTTCTCCGCGCCTTCCACACCAGGGTCGAGCGGGCCGTGTTCGCGCATGGCGGCATGGTCGACAAGTTCATCGGCGATGGCGCGCTCGCCTGCTTCGGCGTGCCCGACGCCCGTCCCGACGACTGCGCGGCCGCCCTCAGGGCCGCCCGCGCGCTCGACGCGGATCTGACGGCCTGGGGCAAGGCCGCCCTCGCGCAGGGCCAGCAACCGCTCCAGGCCGGCATCGGCATCCACCACGGCTCGGTCCTCACCGGCGACATCGGTGGCGATCAGCAGTTCCAGTTCACCGTGATCGGCGACACGGTGAACGTGGCGAGCCGGATCGAGGGGCTCACACGAGCGGAGCATGCGGCGATCATCATCTCGGATGCGGTCGCCGTGCGGGTCGCGGCGGCGGATCCGGACGCCCTCCAGGGGATGGAGCACCTGTCGCCGCGACCGCTGCGGGGTGTGGAGGAGCCGATCGGCCTCTGGCGGCTGCCGCGCCCGTCTCAGTGATCGGGGGTGTGCAGGATCGCCTGGGCGACGCCGGTCTCGTAGCTCAGGCCTTCCGGCGTGATCATCGGCCCACCCTCGGGGCCGGTGACGACCAGTCCCTTGCGGGAGAGAGCGCCATAGACGGCGGGATTGGTGAGCCCGCTGGCGTCGCGCGCCGCCACCAGCGCATCGCCGACATGGAGATGGTCGCCATGGGCGTGCGGCAGCGAGCGGATGCGGATGCGTCCCTCGGCGTCGGCGGGATCGGCATGATCGGACGAGCGTGCCAGCACCTGCAGGATGCTGAGCGTCTTGAGCTGCAGAGCGTTGAGCTTCAGGGGATTGGGTCGTTCGGGCACCGGCCGGGTATCCTCCGCTCGGGGTTGGCCGGCGAAGCTAGGACGATGCGCGCGGGAGCGCCACTCGCAGCTGGCTTTCGCACAGGCCGCCGCTAAGCTCGAGCCACCCGAAGCAGCTCGAGCAGCGACACCCCATGACCCTTCAGCGCACTCTCTCGCCCATCGACGGCCGGGTCGTGGTCGAGCGCCCTTTGGCCGATGCGCCGGCGATCGAGCGAGCGCTGGCCGCGGCGGACCGGGCGCGCGCGGCTTGGCGCGCCACGCCGATCCATGACCGCGCAGCTGTTCTGGGCCTCGCCGTCGATCGCTTCGTCGCGGCCGGCGAGGAGACGGCGCGCGAGATCACGCTCCAGATGGGCCGGCCCATCACCCACAGCCCGGGCGAGATCCGCGGCTTCGAGGAGCGCGCCCGCCACATGCTCGATCTGGCACCCGCGGTCCTGGGCGATATCGAGGCGGGCCCCAAGGCGGGCTTTCACCGTTTCCTGCGGCGCGAGCCGCTGGGCGTCGTCCTCACCATGGCGCCCTGGAACTACCCCTATCTGACGGCGGTCAACTCGGTGATCCCGGCGCTGGTGGCCGGCAATGTCGTGATCTTGAAGGCGAGCTCGCAGACGCCGCTCGCGGCGGAGCGCCTTCAGGCCGCGCTCGACGCCGCGGGCGTGCCGGAAGGCGTGTTCCAGCACCTGCACATGAGCCACGAGAGCGCGCTCGACCTGATCGCGCGCGGCGCCATCGATCTCGTCGTCTTCACCGGCTCCGTGCCGGGCGGTCACGCCGTCCAGGCGGCTACCAGCCGGAGCTTCGCCCGGGTCGCCCTCGAGCTCGGCGGCAAGGATCCGGCCTATGTCCGCGCCGATGCCGATCTCGCCCACGCCATCGAGAGCCTGGTCGACGGGGCCTGCTTCAATGCCGGCCAGTCCTGCTGCGGCATCGAGCGCATCTATGTGCACGAGCGTCTCTTCGACGCCTTCGTCGAGGGCTATGTCGAGCTGGCCGGGCGCTACGTCCTGGACGATCCGCTCGATCCCGCGACGACGCTGGGGCCGATGGTCCGGCCGGCCGCTGCGGATCACGCTCGCGGGCAGGTCGAGGAGGCCGTGCGGCAGGGGGCGAGGGCGCTGATCGACACCGGACGGTTCGAGCGCGATCGCCCCGGCTCGGCCTACATGGCACCGCAGTGCCTCGTGGACGTTACGCACCGGATGCGGGTGATGCTCGAGGAGAGCTTCGCGCCGATCGTCGGGATCATGAAGGTCGGGAGCGATGAGGAGGCCGTGGCGCTCATGAACGACAGCGCCTACGGCCTGACCGCTGCCGTCTGGACCTCGGACCCGGAGGCGGCGGTCAGCATCGGCGACCGGCTGGAGACGGGAACGGTGTTCATGAACAGGTGCGACTATCTCGACCCGGCGCTCGCCTGGGTGGGCGTCAAGGACTCGGGCCGCGGGGTCGCCCTGTCGCCGCTCGCCTACGAGCACCTGACGCGACCGAAGTCGTTTCATCTGCGGCTCCGGCCATGAGCCGCCGGCAGGATCCCCTGGCGGTCTATGGCGCCGCCATGCGGCTCTGGATGCAGATGGCCGAGACATCTTTCTATGCCGCCTCGACCATCGCCCAGCGGACCATGATGGCCTCCACGGGCCTGATGACGCGGGGCAGCCTCCCGGCTGGCGAGACGACGCGGATGGTTGCCGAGAAGGCACAGGCGGCGATGGCGTCGGCTACCGCCATGGCCAGCGCCGCGGCGCGGCAGGGCCCCGGCGCCGCCGGTGCCATCGCGGTCGCGACGGCCGGTCTCCGGCCGATGCACCGCAAGACCCGGGCGAACGCGCGGCGTCTGTCGCGGCGCAAGTCCCCCGCCTGACGGGCAGCACCGGCGGTGGGTGTGATCAGAATCACGCCTGCTCGATCTCGGCCACGCTATCGGGAGGCTCTCCCCCACTCGCCTCCGGGAGAGGTGCGATGGCCCGTGGTGTCTGTCTTGCCCTCCTGCTGCTGCTCGGCGCCTGCGTCGAGCGGATGAGCGAGCCCGCGCCGCTCGATCCGGCAGATATGCCCGTGAGCTTCACGGCGGCGGGGCTGAAGGACGGCAAGCGCACCTACAGCGAGATACGCGAGCCGCAGACCGGGCATACGGCCAAGCGCATGACGATCCTCGCCCGCTCGACCTTCGCCATCGTGGACTACAACGAGGTCAACTCGACCGGCGAGGGCTTTCCGTTGCGTCAGACCGATGCCGTGGCCGGCCGCATGCTGGGCCCGCACTGGACGATCGAGCCCGGCTCGTCCGAGCGCCTGAGCGTGGGTGACGATCCGGAGCTGATCCACACCTTCATGGCAACGAGCGACGAGCCGGCGCTGCGGGGCACGAAGGTGGCCTGCGTCGGCGTCCAGCGCTTTCACGGCCGCATGCTGCAGTCCGAGGGGCCCATCGCCCTCTATCGAGCCGTTGCGAGCCTCGTCTATTGCCAGGACCGGGCGACCCCGATGGATGCCGAGGTTGCACGCTCGATCGCGGACAAGCTCGTCCTCAGCTGACGTGCTGCCGCTTGCCCGGCGGAGGCGTTGGGCCTAGAACGCCGGCCGATGCCCGACGACCCTCTGCTCACTTTCGGCCAGCCGCACCTCCTCGGCATCGAGGGCCTCGAGCCTTTCGAGATCGAGGACCTGTTGAACAGGGCCGACGGCTTCGTCGATCTCAACCGCCAGTCCGAGAAGAAGCTTCAGCTCCTCAAAGGGCTGACGCAGATCAATCTCTTCTTCGAGAGCTCGACCCGGACGCAGACGAGCTTCGAGCTGGCCGGCAAGCGGCTCAGCGCCGACGTCGTCAACATGTCGGTCGGCAGCTCGTCCATCAAGAAGGGCGAGACGCTGATCGACACGGCGATGACCCTGAACGCCATGCATCCGGACGTGCTGGTCGTGCGCCACCACGACAGTGGCGCCGTGGCGCTGCTCGCCCGCCACGTGCATTGCGCGGTCATCAATGCCGGCGACGGCAGCCACGAGCACCCGACGCAGGCCCTTTTGGACGCGCTCACCATCCGCCGGCGCAAGGGCCGCATCGCCGGGCTCACGGTCGCCATCTGCGGCGACATTCTCCATTCGCGGGTCGCGCGCTCCAATATCCTCTTGCTGCTGGCAATGGCTGCCAATGTGAGGGTGGTGGCGCCGCCGACGCTCGTGCCCGCCGGCGTCGACAGCTTCGGGGTCGAGGTCTTCACCGACATGCACCGGGGTCTCGAGGATGCGGACGTCGTCATGATGCTCCGCCTCCAGACCGAGCGGATGCAGGGCAGCTACGTGCCCTCGCTGCGCGAGTATTTTCACTTTTTCGGCCTGACCCACGAGAAGCTCCGGGCGGCCAAGCCGGACGCCATGATCATGCATCCGGGCCCGATGAACCGAGGGGTCGAGATCGACGGGGTGGTCGCGGACGACATCAACCGCAGCGCCATCCTCGATCAGGTCGAGATGGGCGTGGCCGTGCGCATGGCCGTGCTCGACGTGCTCACCCGCCACATCCGCAATCTCGAGCGATGAGCCGGCCGGTCCTCTTCCTCAACGCCCGGCTGCTCGATCCCGCGAGCCGCCTCGACGCGCGCGGCGGCCTTCTCGCCGTGCACGGGCGGATCGCCGAGGTGGGCCCCGGGGTGACGGCCTCGATGGCGCCCGGCGGTGCCGAGGTGGTGGACGCGCGCGGCCTCTGCCTGGCGCCGGGGCTCGTCGACATGCGCGTGCAGCTGGGCGAGCCCGGCGCCGAGCACAAGGAGCGGATCGAGACCGCGACCGCGGCCGCCGCTGCCGGCGGGATCACGAGCCTCGCCGTGCTGCCGAACACCGAGCCGCCGATCGACGATCCGGCGATGGTCGAGTTCGTGGCGCGGCGCGCCCGACAGGTGAAGCTCGCCAAGGTCTACCCCTACGCCACCGTGACAAAGCGCCTGGAAGGCGAGCAGCTCTCCGAGCTGGGGCTGCTGCGGGCGGCGGGTGCCGTCGCCTTCACCGACGGCGAGCGTGCCGTGGCCAATGCGCGCGTGATGCGCCGGGCCTTGAGCTACGCCAGCTCGTTCGACGCGCTGATCGTCCAGCATCCCGAGGAGCCCGAGCTCGCAGCCGGGGGGGCGATGAACGAGGGCGCGCTCGCGAGCCGCCTCGGCCTGATCGGCATTCCGGCCTGCGCCGAGGCGATGATGATCGAGCGCGACATCCGCCTCGTCGAGCTGACGGGTGCCCGCTACCACGTGGCGCACGTCTCGACGGCGGCGGCGATCGAGGTGCTGCGCGGGGCCAAGGCCAAGGGCCTCAGGGTCAGCTGCGATACGACCCCGCATCACCTGGCGCTCAACGAGCTCGAGGTCGAGGGCTACCGCACCTTCGCCAAGGTCTCGCCACCGCTGCGCAGCGAGGAGGATCGCCGCGCGGTCGTGGCCGGCCTTGCCGACGGCACGATCGACGCCATCGCCTCCGACCACTGCCCGCAGGACCAGGACAGCAAGCGGCTTCCCTTCGCTCAGGCGGCCTTCGGCGTGATCGGGCTCGAGACGCTGCTGCCCGTGAGCCTGCGGCTGTGCCACGAGGCCGGGATGAGCCTCCTGGCCGTGCTGGAGAAGCTGACGCTCGGCCCGGCCCAGCTTCTCGGTCTCGAGGCCGGACGCCTCGCCCGCGGGATGCCGGCCGACCTCGTGCTGTTCGATCCCCAGGCCCCTTGGAAGGTCGTCGAGGCGCGGCTGCGCAGCCTCTCGAAGAACACCGCGTTCGAGGGCCGACTGATGGAAGGAAAAGTCGCTCGCACGCTGGTGGACGGCCGGACGATCTTCGCCGCCGAGAGCTGATTTCATCCCGAGCACTCCTCGCGGAGTCGGCGGCCCGGGCGCTCCTCCCGGAGCCGGCGGCGGCATCCTCCTGAGCCCGTCGTCGATAGGCTGCCGGCGGCGTGCTCCCAACCTTGCCGCAAGCGCGTCCTTCCTCGGTCTCCTCCCCGGTTCATATCGCTGGCGCGGGGACCAGACCCAGCAATTCAGCACCTTGCGCCAAGTCGAGGCGAGGTTGATATCGGGACCTGCGCGTCGCGGCCGAGACCGACCGCTTGGCCCCCAAAAGGCGGACGGCTGGCGACAGGCAGGTGATTCCAGCGGCAGATCGGCTCCTTTCGCTGCTCGATTGGTGCCTCCCGCGCGCCCGACATAGGGCGCCCCCGGCCCATGCGTTCAAGCCTTGAGCGAGGGAAAGCAAGCCATGGTGTATCCTCTGGGAGGCCCTGCCTACTGGTGGCCCCTCGTGGCGGCGTTCCTCGTGGGCTATCTCGCGGGCTCCATCCCGTTCGGCGTGATCCTGACGCGGGCGTTCGGCGCCGGCGACCTCAGGACGATCGGCTCCGGAAACATCGGCGCCACCAACGTGCTGCGCACCGGCCGCAAGGGCCTGGCCCTGGCGACGCTCGTGGCCGACATCGCGAAGGGCGCCCTGCCCGTGTGGCTGGCCTACCGATGGTACGGCCCCGATCTCGCGGTCCTCGCGGGTGCCGGCGCCATTCTCGGGCACTGCTTTCCCGTCTGGCTGGGCTTCCGCGGCGGGAAGGGCGTCGCCACGGCAGCGGGCGTCATCCTGGGCCTGACCCCGATCGTGCTGCCACCCACGCTTGCCGTGTTCATCGTCATCGTCTGGGCGAGCCGCTTCGTCTCGCTGGGCTCGCTGGTGGCGGCGGTAGCGGCTCCCCTCTTCGCGTGGCTGCTGGGCTACCCCCAGGCCGCCGAGCTCTATCTCCTCATCGGCGCCGTCGTCTTCATCAAGCATGCGGGCAACATCCGGCGCCTCCTTGCCGGCAGAGAGAGCAGGCTCAGCCTCAGCAGCAAGAAGTCATGACGATGGCTTGCGCAGGACGAGGTGCCAGATGTGCCAGTGCTTGGCCTCGCCCTGCGGGGTGACGCTGTCGTCCTTCTCCTCCTCGAGCATCTCGATCTCGTAGCCGGAGCAGAGCCGATCGAGCTGTGGGCGGCTGACGATCAGCGTCCTCTCCCGGCCGGCCCAGCTGTCCTCGGGTCCGATGAGCTGACCGGCGAAGCGCCCGCCCTTGCGGAGCGCAGCGCCCACGCGTTCCCATAGCGCCGGGAATCGCGCGGGCTCGCAGGCGAACAGGGAAAAGCTCGCGTTGACGAGGTCGGCGGCCGGCAGGTCCGCGTCCTCCAGACGCTCGATGCGACCCTCGAGGCCGGTCAGCCCCTCGGCCGCCGCCCGCTCGGTGAGGCCGGCGATCGCCTCGGGCGCGGAATCGATCGCGACGACGCGCCAGCCGCGGCGCAGCAGCGGCAGGGCATCGCGGCCAATGCCGCATCCGAGATCCACCGCGACCCGGCCCGCCTCGCCGCCCTCGCGCGCGAAGGCGTCGGCAGCACGGATCAGCGTCGGGCGCGGCGGGCGCTCGGCCGTCCTGGCGTAGTAGGCGGCCCAATCCCGCTGCCGATTAACTTTTTGTTGTGGATGACCCATATAGAGAACGCCCTGATTGAAAGGAGAGGGTGATCCTGAGCATGCCCGCGCTCGAGGCCGAGGAGAAGATGGCGTGCCTGCGGCTTGCGCGCTCGCCCGGTATCGGCCCACGTGGCTTCCAGAAGCTGCTGGCGCGGTTCGGCACGGCCCAGGCCGCGGTGGCAGCGATGCCCGGTCTTTTGGCGACGCGCCGCTGGACGGGCGTGTCGCTCGCCGAGCGTGGCTTGGCCGAGCGCGAGATCGAGGCGGCCGAGCAGGCCGGCGCCACCCTCCTCGTCCTGCCCGAGCCGGCCTATCCGGCCTTGCTCAGGGCCATCGACGATCCGCCGCCGGTGCTCGTGCTGCGTGGCCGGACCGAGCTTCTCGTGGGCCCGTCGGTGGCCATCGTCGGCGCCCGCAACGCCAGCACGAACGGGCGCCGGCTGACGCGGGAGATGGCGGCCGAGCTGTCGGCAGGCGGCCTCACCATCGTCTCCGGCCTCGCGCGGGGGATCGATGCCGCCGCCCACGAGGGGGCGCTCACCGAGCGCGGCGGCACGGTCGCGGTCCTCGCCTGCGGCATCGACGTAGCCTATCCCCAGGAGAATGCCCCGCTCATGGCGCAGATCGCCGTGCAGGGCCTCCTCGTCAGCGAGCGGCCGATCGGCGCCGTTCCCCGGGCCGCCGATTTTCCGCGGCGCAACCGGATCATCGCCGGCCTCGCGATGGGTGTGGTCGTGGTCGAGGCGGCGCCGCGCTCGGGCTCGCTCATCACGGCGAGGCTCGCCGCCGAGCAGGGCCGCGAGGTCATGGCCGTGCCCGGCAGCCCCCTCGACGAGCGCCATCGCGGCACCAATCGTCTGCTGCGCGACGGCGCCCAGCTCATCGAGTGCGCGGCCGATGTGCGGGCGGTCATCGACGGGCTCGGAGGCCGGCCCGCCCCTGTCCGCGAGCAGCCTGCAGCGGCGGCGAGCGCTGCTCCGCCGGCCGTGGAAGGCGGGATGGAGGCGCCTTCCGAGCTCCGCCGGACCATCGAGCTCGGGCTGGGGCCGGAGCCCGTCGCGGTTGACGAGCTTGTGCGTCAATGCCATGCATCCGCGGCGGCTGTTCAGGTGGCGCTCTCGGACCTCGAGATGGAGGGCAGGCTGGAACGCCATCCCGGCAACCGTGTTTCCCTCCGCGCCGGGCCCCGAGGGGATCGAGCCCTGATGCCCATCTCATCAACTTTCTGATCGACACTGCGTGTGCGCATGGACGTCGTCGTCGTCGAGTCCCCTACAAAAGCCCGCTCCATCGAGAAGTATCTGGGCCAGGGCTTCAAGGTCCTTCCTTCCTACGGGCATGTCCGCGACCTGCCCGAGAAGGACGGCTCCGTCCTGCCTGAGCAGGACTTTCGGATGATCTACGAGCCGCTCGAGGAGAAGAAGCGGCGGATCGACGAGATCGCCAAGGCCGTCAAGGGGGCCAAGCGCCTCTTCCTTGCCACCGACCCCGACCGCGAGGGCGAGGCCATCTCGTGGCATCTCCTGAGCGTGCTCAAGGAGCGCAGCGGGCTCGGCGATCTGGACGTCAAGCGGGTGGTCTTCCACGAGGTCACCAAGCGCGCCGTCCTCGAGGCGATGGAGCATCCGCGTGACCTCGACACGCACCTGATCGACGCCTACCAGGCGCGCCGCGCGCTCGACTATCTCGTGGGCTTCACCCTCTCGCCGGTGCTGTGGCGCAAGCTGCAGGGCTCGCGCTCGGCGGGCCGTGTCCAGTCGGTGGCGCTGCGCCTCATCTGCGAGCGCGAGGCCGCGATCGAGGCCTTCCGCTCCGACGAGTACTGGACCGTCGAGGCGCTGCTGCGCACGGGGCGGAACGAGACCTTCGCCGCGAGGCTCACCCACCTCGACGGCAAGCGGCTCGAGAAGCTGGCGCTCAAGGACGAGGCGTCGGCGAAGGCGGCCGTGGCCGCGATCGAGACGCGCGACCTCGCCGTCTCGAACGTCGAGCGCAAGCAGGTGAGCCGCACGCCGGCCCCACCCTTCTCGACCTCGACGATGCAGCAGGAGGCGTCCCGCAAGCTGGGCTTCTCGGCCGACCGGACGATGCGCACGGCGCAGCGCCTGTTCGAGGGCGTCGACCTCGGCGGCGAGACGGTGGGCCTGATCACCTATATGCGGACCGACAGCGTCAGCCTGTCGAGCGAGGCGCTGGCGGCCACCCGCCGGCTCGTCATCGAGCGCTATGGCGAGAGCTATGCGCCGCCGCAGCCACGCCAGTACCGGACCAAATCCAAGAGCGCCCAGGAGGCGCACGAGGCGATCCGCCCGACCGATCCCTTCCGGGCGCCGCAGGACATGGCCCGTCACCTCGACGACGACCAGCGCCGGCTCTACGAGCTGATCTGGAAGCGGACGGTGGCGAGCCAGATGGCGGCAGCGCTCCTCGACCGTGTCACGGCCGACATCGGCGCCGCCGACGGCGGCGTCTCTCTTCGTGCCACGGGCCAGACCGTGGCCTTCGACGGCTTCTTCAAGCTCTACCAGGAAGGGCGCGACGACCGCCCGGAGAATCCCGACGAGGACGAGGACGAGAGGCGCCTTCTGCCGGCCCTGGCCGTCGGCGATCCGCTCGGCAAGGAGAAGGTGACGCCGAGCCAGCACTTCACCGAGCCGCCGCCCCGCTTCACCGAGGCGTCGCTGGTCAAGAAGCTGGAGGAGCTGGGCATCGGCCGGCCCTCGACCTATGCGAGCATCATCTCGGTCCTGCAGAACCGCAACTATGTCCGGCTCGAGAGCAAGCGCTTCGTGCCGGAGGACCGCGGCCGGCTTGTGAACTCCTTTCTCGTGAGCTTCTTCGACCGCTACGTGCAGCCGGGCTTCACGGCCGAGCTCGAGGACAAGCTCGACAGCGTCGCCTCGGGCGATCTCGCCTGGAAGACCGTGCTCCACGAGTTCTGGGATCCGTTCCGGGTGCGCGTCGACGAGGTCAAGGAGCGACGCGTCGCCGAGGTCATCGACGCCCTGAACGAGGCGATGGCGGCCAAGCTCTTCCCGGAGCGCGCCGACGGCGGCGATCCGCGCATCTGCCCGCTCTGCGGGACGGGCAACCTGTCCCTCAAGCTCGGGCGCTTCGGTGCCTTCGTGGGCTGCTCGAACTATCCCGAGTGCCGCTACACGCGAAAGCTCGACGAGAGCGCCGACGAGGCGGCCAAGGCCAGCGACCGGCTGCTCGGCGTCGACCATGCCAACGACGAGGAGGTGTGGCTCAAGTCGGGCCGCTTCGGACCTTATGTCCAGCGCGGCACCGGCGCCGAGGCCAAGCGCTGCTCCCTGCCGCCGGGCGTGACGCCCGAGGCGATCGACCTCGACCTGGCGCTGCAGCTCCTGGCGCTGCCGCGCGAGGTCGGCATCGACCCGGACAGCGGCAAGCCGGTGACGGCCGGCATCAACCGCTACGGCCCCTTCGTCCAGCTCGACGGCAAGTTCAAGCGCCTGGATGCGGACGACGACGTGCTGGCGGTCGGCATGAACCGGGCGCTGGCGCTCCTGGCCGAGCCCGACAAGGGCCGACGCCAGGCCCAGGCCGCGGGCCCGCTCAAGGAGATGGGCGAGCATCCCCGCGACGGCGGGCCGATCCGGCTCTACGCCGGTCGCTTCGGCCCTTACGTCAAGCACGGTGCGGTCAACGCGAGCCTGCCCAAGTCGCTGCCGCCCGAGGAGCTGACGGTCGAGCGGGCGGTCGAGCTTCTCGATGCGCGCGCGGCGCGCGGCGGGGCGCCGGCCAAGGGCGGTCGCGGCCGCAAGGCTCCGGCCGCCAAGGCAGCGCCCGCGAAGCCGGCCAAGGCCGCGCAAAGGCCGCAAAGCCGGCCAAGGGTGCGAAGGCGAAATCGCCCACGACCACGGCGGCGAAAGCCGCGCCGAAGCGGCGGAAAGCCTCGACGCCCGCCGACACGGGCGACTGAGGCTTGCCGCGACCGCCGACCCGGCGTTCCCAACCCGTCCCTTCGAAGGGCGAGCTTTTGGAGTTCGTCGGCGGCGCCGAGCGGCCACCGCGCACCAACGAGATCCTCAAGGCCTTCGGGCTGGACGGTCGGGCACGTCCGGTCCTGAAGCGCATGCTGCGCGAGCTCGAGGACGAAGGCCGCCTGCCGGGCCGCCGGCGGCGTCCGAAGCACGAGGGCGAGCGGGAGGGGCTGCCCAACGTGACGGTCGTGACCGTCGTCGACGTGGACGACGAGGGCGATCTCCTGTGCCGCGCCCAGCAGGATCCCCAGGCCCGCATCCTGCTGCCCGTCGAGGCGCAGGAGGGCAAGGCGCCGGGACCGGGCGACCGGGTGCTGGCGCGGCTGTTCCCGCGTGCGAACGGCCGCTACGACGCCCATCTGATCAAGCTCCTGCCCCGCATGGAGCGCGCGGTGGTGGGTGTCATCGAGGCCAGCGAGGACGGGCTGCGCATCCGCCCGCTCGAGCGCTCGGCCAAGCTCGAGTACCGGCTGCGCCCGGACGAGGCGGGCGGGGCCTCCGTAGGCGATCTCGTCCGCGCCGAGACGCTGGGCGGCGACCGTCCGATGGCGCTGCCGCAGGCCCGGGTGACCGAGCGCGTCGGCCGCGTCGACGATCCGGGCGCCGTGAGCCTGGCGCTGGCGGTCGCAGCGGGCCTGCCGATGGCCTTCCCGGAGGCGGCACTGGCCGAGGCGGCCAAGGCCAAGCCCGTGGCGCTGGGCAAGCGGCGGGATCTGCGCGAGCTCGAGCTCGTCACGATCGACGGCGAGGACGCGCGGGACTTCGACGACGCGGTATGGGCCCAGCCCGACGAGACCAAAGGCAACCCGGGCGGCTATCGGATCGTGGTCGCCATCGCCGACGTCGCCCACTATGTGCGGCCCGGCTCGGCCCTCGACCGCGAGGCGCGCGAGCGCGGCAACTCGGTCTACTTCCCGGACCGGGTGATCCCGATGCTGCCTGAGGCGCTCTCGAACGGCCTCTGCTCGCTGCGGCCGGACGAGGAGCGCGCCTGCTTTGCGATCCTGATGCGCATCGATGGCCAGGGCCAGCTGATCGAGAAGACCTTCCGCCGCTCCCTGATGCGCTCGCGCGCGCGGCTCACCTACACCCAGGTCCAGGCGGCGCGGGACGGGCGGCCGGACGCGCTGACGGCGCCGTTGATGGAGCAGGTGATCAACCCGCTCTACGGCGCCTACGAGGTGCTGGCCGCGGCACGGCGGCGGCGCGGCGCCATCGACCTCGACCTGCCCGAGCGCCGGGCGATCATCGACGCGGAGGGCAGGCTCAGCGGCATCGGCAAGCGCGAGCGGCAGGCCAGCAACATGCTGATCGAGGAGCTGATGATCCTCGCCAACGTCGCCGCCGCGAGCCTGCTCGAGGAAAAGGCGCAGCCGGGCCTCTACCGCGTCCACGACAAGCCCGACCCGGCCAAGCTCACCGTGCTCGCCGACTATCTCGAGCGGATCGGCGTGCCCTGGAGCCGAACGACGAAAAAGCCCGGCGAGTTCACCGAGCTTCTCGAGCGGCTGAAGGATCACGCGCTCAAGGAGAGTGTGGCCGGCTTCGTGCTGCGCTGCCAGGCGCAGGCGGTCTACAGCCCGGCCAATATCGGCCATTTCGGCCTCAATCTGCGCCGCTACGCGCACTTCACCTCGCCGATCCGGCGCTACAGCGACCTCGTCGTGCACCGGGCGATCATCCGCATCCTCGGCGCCGGCAGCGACGGGCTCGACGACGGCGCGACCCTGGAGGCGCTGGGCGAGCTGGGCCGGCATCTCTCGATGACCGAGCGCCGCGCCATGGAGGCCGAGCGCGGCGCCCTCGAGCGGCTGACGGCGCTCTTTCTCGCTGGCAGCGAGGGCGCCCTCCTCAAGGGCAAGATCACGGGCGTGCAGCGCTTCGGCCTCTTCGTCACGCTGGACGAGAGCGGGGCCGAGGGGCTCGTGCCGGTCTCGACCCTGGGCGACGACGCCTTTGCGCATGACGAGCGGCACCACGCCCTGGTGGGCCAGCGCGGCGGCGAGAGCTTCGGTCTGGGGGATACCGTGACGGTGGAGCTTGCCGAGGCCGACGCGGTCACCGGCAGCCTGATCTTCCGCATCGACGAGCACGAGCGCGCGCACGGCGCCGAGCTCGCGCGCAAGGCCTGGCGCCGCACGCCGCCCAAGCAGCGCGGCCGGAGAATGGTGCGTCACGGCCGCCGCTGAAGGGCCGCCGAGCTTGACAGGCCGCGCCCGCTCCCTACATTCGCGCCCGGTCGCTTCATTGAGGGATTCTCTGCGTCATGGCCAAGTCCGCCACCACGCTCATCAAGCTCGTCAGCACGGCGGGCACGGGCTTCTTCTACACGACGAAGAAGAACAGCCGCAGCAGCACCGAGAAGCTGTCCCTCAAGAAGTACGACCCGAAGGTGCGCAAGCACGTCGAGTTCAAGGAAGCCAAGATCAAGTAGCAGACGCCGCGCCCTCGGGGCGCGTTGCGCTACCTGACGTTGAGCCCGCGCCTGCCGCGGGCTTTCGCGTCTCTGGCCGATGCGTCTCCGGCCGCCCGCCCGCTTCCCTGGCCCACTCCGGGCTTGCGCAGCTGTGCCCCTCTCCCGCACAACCGTCGTCAATGAGGACACCAGCCTGAAGGGGAGGCACCGAGGTGGACTACGGCTTCTTCACCATGCCCTCGCATCCGCCGGAGCGGGGTCTCAAGGCCGGCCAGGACTGGGATCTCCAGGTGCTGCGCTGGTGCGACGAGCTGGGCTTCAGCGAGGCCTGGATCGGCGAGCACCACACGGCCCCCTGGGAGCCGAATCCGGCACCCGACCTGCTCCTGGCGCAGGCGATGCTGCAGACCAGCCGCATCCGCCTGGGCCCGGGCGGCTTTCTCTTGCCCTACCATCACCCGGCCGAGCTCGCGAACCGTGTGGCGATGCTGGACCACCTCTCCGAGGGCCGGCTCAACTTCGGCGTCGCTGCGAGCGGCCTGCCGAGCGACTGGGCGATGTTCCACGTCGACGGCATGTCCGGCCAGAACCGTGACATGACCCGCGAGGCGCTCGACATCATCCTCAAGCTGTGGACGACCGAGGAGCCCTTCGACTACGACGGCAAGTTCTGGAAGGTGACGAAGCCGGACACGATGTTCGGCTTCCTGAAGCCGCATCTGAAGCCTCTGCAGGCTCCGCATCCGCCGATCGGCGTGGCCGGGCTCAGCAAGGGCTCGGACACCTTGAAGCTCGCCGGCGAGCGCGGCTTCATCCCGATGAGCCTCAACCTCAACCCGGCCTATGTCGGCAGCCACTGGGAATCGGTCCAGATCGGCGCCGAGCGCAGCGGGCGCACGCCCGACCGCTCGATCTGGCGCATGGTCCGCGAGGTCTTCGTCGCCGAGACCGACGAGGAGGCGTGGCGCCTCTCGGTGGGCGGCATGATGGGCCGGATGATGGACGAGTACTTCCTGCCGCTCCTCGCCAATTTCGGGTTCCTCGACTATCTGAAGCACAGCCCCGAGGTGGCCGACTCGGACGTGACGGCGGCCTATTGCGCCAAGCACAACTGGCTCATCGGCTCGCCCGCCACCGTGGCCGAGAAGATCGAGCGCATCCACCACGAGGTCGGCGGGTTCGGCACGCTTCTCCTCTTCGGCTTCGACTATGTCGAGAAGCCCGAGGCCTGGCGCACCTCGCTGGGCCTTCTCGCCGAGGAGGTCATGCCCCGGCTGCGGCATCTCACCCCGTCAGGGAGCAAGGCTGCGGCATGAGCTAGATCCCGGTCGGCAGACCGGCGGCCAGCCTTCTCATGGCTGGCCGCCCGCCGCGCCTCTTGTCGCCTTACGCGAATAGTTGATAAAGCGTCTCGCCATATACGGGACGGCGGGCTTCGGTCCGGACCACGACGCCGCCCCCCCTGGATTCGCGCCGAGGAGCTGACCGATGTCTCTGCCGCCAGCGCATCAGGCGCCAGTAACGCGAGCACCGACGAGGCTCGGGCTCGCCCTCATGCTGGCGATGATGGCCGCTCTGCCGGCCTCCGCCGCCGGCGTCGACCGGCTCTTGAGCGAGCCGGCACCGCTCGTCTTGAAGGATGGCCGGATCGCCCGCGTCAGCATCTATGCGGTGCGTTTCCCGACCGGCTCGGCGGTGCTCGATCCCGCCACCGCGCGGGCGCTGGACAAGCTGATCGGCGACGAGGCCACCGACTGCTTCCTGACGGCCCAGGCGATCGGCCACGCCGAGGCGCCGCCTGCCGATTCCGGCGACACGCTCGCCGAGCACCGCCTGGCCAGGGCCCGCGCGGACCGCGTCCGGAAGGAGATGATCGACCGCGGCCTCGCCGCCTCGGCCATCGCCAGCGTCTGGGACTGGCAGTTCGTCGTGAAGGAGCCCCGCGTCACGCTTTGGATCTTCGACCTGCCGAAGGGCTCGGATTGCAAGGGCACGCCGCTCGGGCCCCCCGCCCCCGTCGCGTCGGCCGCACCCGCGACGAGCGAGGCAACCGCGTCCACCGCGCCGCCGAGCGAGGAGCCGAGCCAGCCGGCCGATGCGGAGAGCGGGTCCCAGGCCGAGCCTGCGAGCCCGCCGGCGGCGGCGACCGAGCAGGCCCAGGCGGGCGAGCCGCCGGCACCGGCCTCTCCGGCGACAACACCCGAGCCTCCGGCCGTGGCCTCCGTGGAGCAGGCGCCAGCGCCGTCGGCGCCCACAGCCTCCAATGAGCCCGCCGCACCGACGATGCCGACCTCCCCGGCGTCCGAGGATGCGGCCGCACCGGGCGACAAGGCCTCGACCGAGGCGGAGGAGCCCGCCAAAGCGCCCGAGGAGAGCCCTGCTCCGGCCACCGAGGCGCCCTCCCCGCCGCCGTCCGCTGCAGCGCCCACCAAGACCGCGGAGACGGCCGCAGCCAAGGAGGCGCCGCCCGCCGCCACGGCCAGCATCCCGTTCGACGTCAACAGCAGCTTTCTCTCGAAGGCCGCAAGCCAGAGGCTGCGGGAGCTCGCGGGGCAGCTGCGCGAGGGGGGACGCTTCACGGTCGAGCTTGCCGCCACCGTCGGCGGCGAGGTGAAGGACGCCTCGAGCAAGCAGGCGAGCCGCTACAACCGCTGGATGGCCGAGCGCCGTATCGGCCGGGTGACCGACTGGCTGCGGCAGAATGCGGGGAAGGCGCAGCTGGAGTTCAAGTCGAGCTTCATCGAGGAGGACGGCTCGCCGCGGGTCCGGGTGAGGCTCGAGCCCGCGGGCTAGCTCGTCCGGGAGCCCGCGTGACCACCCCGGCGGGTGGGGCTATAAGCGTCTCGATCGGGTGAGGCGGAGGAGGCAGGCCCATGGGCGTCGCGATCGGTGTCGATCTCGGCGGCACGAAGATCGAGGTCATCGCCCTCGACGAAAGCGGCGCGGAGCTGCTGCGTCGAAGGCGTGCCACGCCCCGCGGCACCTATGAGGGCACGCTCGACGCCATCGCGGGCATGGTCGAGGAGGCGGAGCGGGAGCTCGGCTGCAGCGCCACCGTCGGGATCGGCCATCCAGGCGCCATCTCGCCGGCCACGGGCCTGATCAAGAACGCCAACTCGACCTGGCTCAACGACCGGCCGCTCGACCGTGACCTGATGGCCCGGATGGGGCGACCGATCGCCTTTGCCAACGACGCCAACTGCCTGGGCCTGTCCGAGGCGACCGATGGCGCCGGCGCCGGCTCGCCGGTCGTCTTCGCCGTCATCCTCGGCACCGGCGTCGGCGGCGGCATCGCCGTGCACGGCAGGATCCTGACCGGCCCCAACGCTATCGCCGGCGAGTGGGGCCACAATCCGCTGCCCTGGCCGCGTGACGAGGAGCGACCGGGGCCGCCCTGCTATTGCGGCCTCGCCGGCTGCGTCGAGACGTGGCTGTCGGGCCCCGGGCTCGCCGGCGACCATGCGCGCGTCACGGGCACCAAGCTCGCAGGGCCTGCGATCGTCGCCGGCGCCGAGGCGGGCGACGCCAGCTGCCTCGCCTCGCTCGAGCGCTACGAGGACCGTCTCGCCCGGGCGCTGGCGACGGTGATCAACCTGCTCGATCCCGACGTCGTGGTGCTGGGCGGCGGCGTCTCCAACATCCGCCGGCTCTACGATCGCGTGACCGACCTCTGGCCGCGCTACGTCTTCTCGGACACCGTCCGCACCAAGCTTCTACCGCCCGTCCACGGCGACAGCAGCGGCGTGCGCGGCGCAGCCTGGCTGGGCCGCGACCTCGCCGGCTGAGCTTCGGTCAGTCGCAGCGCGGGGCCGGCAGCATCTCGAGCTTCTCGAGGTCGGCCCTGAGGGTGAAGTCGCCATAGTCGAGCACGACGTTGTAGATGACGCCGCCCGGTGAGAGGTCGAAGGCGAGCTCGAAGTCCGGCAGGGCGTCCTTGCTGCCCTGCTTGAAGTAGGCGAGGCTCACCGGCCAGCGCTTCTCCGGCTTCCCGTCCGTCTCGACCTCGTGCGGCCGGCCGATGGCCGCGGTCACCTGGCTCAGCGCATCGAGCCCCGAGCCGTCGAAGACGGTGGAGGTCAGGATCGGGCGACCCGCCATGGCGGCGCCGATCAGATCGCGCATCTGCCGCGACGGAAAGATCGTGTCGGACGGGCAGCACGATGCTGGCGCCTTGCGGCTGGTCGAAGCGCGCCATGCCGGTGGCGCCGGCCTTGCTCAGCGTCGCGTCCCCTTTGTAGATGTCCGGCGGCTCGCTGCCG
Organism: uncultured Alphaproteobacteria bacterium; assembly: GCA_963735065.1. Classification (GTDB taxonomy): domain Bacteria; phylum Pseudomonadota; class Alphaproteobacteria; order Geminicoccales; family Geminicoccaceae; genus CAVTJL01. Next base: position 96,588 of record CAVTJL010000009.1, read on the forward strand.
TCCGAGCTTCGCGTCGTGAAGCGAAGCTCGCTGCCGTCGCGCGATTCCCAGCTCGAGAAGCGGACATCGTAGCTGAAGCCCGGCCCCTCGTCGGTGGTCGCGTTGAAGGCCAGGCGCTGGTTGCTGATCCAGCCGTCGCAGGCCGCCCGCCATTCGATGACGAGCCCGCCTTCGACGCCGGTGACACTCGAGCCCTGCGTGCTGTCGACGACGCTGAGCCGGTAGGCGGCGCGATGCGAGGTCAGCTCCACGGCAGCGACCGACCGCCCGGGCGCCAGCGAGCCGAGCAGGAAGACGGTCAGAGCCAACATGCAGATTCGCGCCATGAGCGTTCCCTTTTGCGATCGGCGCAGTATTACTGCACGCCGTAGTGGGCAGGCTATAGGGCCGCCCGCCGCCGAGGACGAAGACATCCTTGCATACGGGGGCTGAATGACGACGAGCGGCCAGCGGCCATCCATCCTCGTGACGCGCCGTCTCCCGGAGGCCGTGGAGGGGCGGCTGCAGCGAGACTTCGACGCGATTCTCAATCCCGAGGACCGCAGTCTCCCCTTGGACGAGGTGCTCAGGCTCGCCGCCGGCTGCGACGGCATCCTCACCTCCGCGATCGACCGGCTGCCGGGCGACCTGATCCGGCAGCTGCCGCCGCGCGTGCGCATCATCGCGACCTTCTCGGTGGGCTTCGATCACATCGACGTCGCGGCGGCCCGCGAGCGGGGCATCGTCGTCACCAACACGCCGGACGTGCTGACCGACGCGACGGCCGACGTCGCCATGCTGCTCCTGCTGGGCGCCGCACGGCGCGCCTACGAGGCGCAGCAGCTGGTCCGGCGCCAGGAATGGATCGGCTGGCGGCCGACCCAGCTCATGGGCGTGGGCTTTGCCGGCAAGACGCTGGGCATCGTCGGCATGGGCCGCATCGGCTTCGCGGTGGCGCGGCGGGCGCGCGGCTTCGGCCTGCAGATCCACTACCACAACCGGACCAGGGTCGAGGGCGATCGCGAGATCGAGGCCACCTATCACCAGACCCTCGAGACGATGCTGCCGCTGTGCCACTTCCTCTCGCTCCACTGCCCGGCCACGCCCGAGACGCGTCATATGATCAACGCCAGCACGATCGAGATGCTGCCGCGCGGTGCTGTGGTCGTGAACACGGCACGAGGCCCGCTCATCGACGACCAGGCCATGATCGCCGCCCTCGAGAGCGGCCGCCTCTTCGCCGCCGGCCTCGACGTGTTCGACGGCGAGCCCAGCGTGAACCCGGGCTATCTCGGGCTCGACAACTGCTATCTGCTGCCCCACATCGGCAGCGCCACCGTCGATGCCCGCAACGCCATGGGCTTTCGCTGCCTCTACAATCTGGACTGCTTTTTCGGCGGCAGGCCGGTCCCGGACGCGCTCGGCTAGCGGCAGGCCGGCCCTGCCACCCCTCGCGGGGTCGACGCGCCCTCGCCACGGGCTCCGCCGAGGTGGCCGCTCCAGGCGCGCCGTGCTATGAACGCAGGACGAGAGAGCACGCACGGGAACGTCGTGGCGCCAGACGCATTGTCGATGAACGCCCAGCTGCTGGGCTGCGAGAGGCTCGGCGAGCTGGGCGAGCTTCGCTCCTTCCTCCGACCGGGTCCGCCCGTCCATCTCGCCTTCGAGATCCTGCAGGACGAGGACGGGCGCGCCTGGACCCTGCGGGTCCCGGCCGACCGGATGGACAGCCTGCGGAGGCTGCTCGGCGCGGCCCTCAAGCAGATGTCGAGCGGCGCGCGCATCACGCTCGACGAGCAGGGCATGGCGGCGCTGGCCAGCGAGGAGCTCGACACCGGCGACGAGGTGGTCGCCCTGGTGCTGAGCCAGGACGACGAGCAGCGCTTCGCCCTCTGGCGGCGCGAGCTCGGCAGTCGCGGCTGGAGCTGGACCCTCGATGCCCTCTTCGTGCCCTTCGAGGAGGCAACCGAGCTGTGCCGCGTGATCGGCCGGTCGCTCGACCAGCTTGCCCATCAAGCCAGATCTCGGCCAATGCCACACGGCAGGTAGCGGGCACCCGACGCGGCCGGGTGCCCGGAAAGAGCGAGCCCGATGGCGTCAGAGCGGCTTGGGCTGCTCGACCTTCGTCGCCGTCACGGGCGTAGCCGGCGCCACCTCGACCGGCGCCTGGACCGTCGCCTTGGTATCGGCCGGGACGGCGATCGGTGCCGGCCCATTGGCGGCCGTGGTCGCCTCCGCCGGCAGGCCCACCGGCTGGATCCCCGGATCGGCGGCGGCCTGCTTGCCGCCCGACCGCTGAACCTCGGGCAGGCCCGCCGCGCTGCCGTCGACGAGCAGGCGCATGATGTCCAAGAGCTTCGAGCTGTCGACGGATCCGACCAACGCGAACAGCAGATGGCCATGCCGCCAGTGCAGCGACAGCTGCCCTTCGGGCATCATCGTGAAGGCCTGCCGCGCGCTGTCGGAGGCGGCGGCAACGAAGAGGGAGATGTGGCCGCCCTTGTCGTCGGCATAGGCCAGACGGATCGCGGGCGCATTCTGCGCCGGCAGAATCCCGGCCGTCGTCAGGTGCAGACCGAGCACGCTCAGATCGGGCAGGTGGAGCGTCTCGCCGGTCAGGCGCTGCGACAGCCAGTTGATGGACGCCTCGCCGTCGGTCCCGGCCGTGGCGCTCACCGGCGTGACGAAGGTGCCGCCGAACGGGAACTCGGTATCCTCGGCCGCGACCGGGATGAGCGTGCTCTTGCCGCCGAACGGCACGTTAAAGTAGCCGAAGGCGCCGCCGATCGTGAGGGCGATCGCCGCGGCAAGCCCGGACACGCCCAGGAAGATCTGGCGGCGGCGACGGCGACGCTCGAGCCCATCGATCAGCTCGCGCTGCAGGTCGGGCTCGAAGCCGACCGTGTCGAAAGCGCCCAGATGGGAGCGGATCTCGGCCAGCAGCTGGCGCTGCTTCTTATAGGCCGCCACACGCTCGCGCCGGCTCGGGTCGCTGTCGACCCAGGCCATGACCTCGGCACGCCGATGCTCGGGAAGGCAGCCGTCGACGAGAGCCTGAAGCTCCGCCTCGTCCACGGCGAGAGGGTCCGGACCCTTGGGATCTGAACTCATTTCACCACACGCAGCTTGGATGATGCACCCTGGGAGGTCAGCCGCCGCAAGGCCTCGCGGCCCCGGGAGAGGCGAGACATGACCGTCCCGACCGGTATCCCAAGAACGCCCGCGGTCTCGAGATAGCTCATCCCCTCGAGACCGACGAGCAGAACGACCTCGCGCTGCTCGGAAGGAATCTTGCCGAGCGCCGCCACAAGATCGCGCACCTCGAGCCAGTGATTCTGGCTTGGGGGTGCCACGAGATCCGCCACAACCGTCTCGATCGGCACCTCGGAGACACGCGCCTTGCGCCGCCGATGACCGTCGATGAAGACATTATGCAGGGTCGTGAACATGTAGGCTCGGAGATCGCGCACCGGACGCCAGCTCCGGGCCTGGGCGATCACCCGCAACAGGCATTCCTGAACGAGGTCGTCCGCATCGCTGGTGTCGCCCACGAGGACGAGCGCATAGCGACGCAGGCCGGAGATATGGGCCAGCACATCGTCGGGAGCAGGACGCGCGGCAGCCTCGATGGACCCCGAGACGGCCTCCTCGGCCCCCGAAGACACGGGCTCCCGGCCCAACGCCCGCCTCGCCTTGCCGTCCAAGGGCCGCAACCCCCCTCCTCGCCGGCTCGTAACCGGCCACCGGGCCCGGTTCCTGACGGCGCGCTCGACGCCCCCATGGAACCGCTCGACCCCAATCAAACTGACCCTAAACGAGCAGACGCTACCTCAACGGCGTGCCGCCCGAAAGGGTTTCCGAAAGCCCCGGGGCGGCGCACGACCCGACTGTCACTCCCCCGCGTCACCGCAAGGCACGAAAGGCTTCTACAAAAAGAAAAGCGCCCCATCGGGCGAGCCCGATGGGGCGAGGCAGTTGGGCGGTAACTCAAGAAAGCGCGTGAAGCTGCCTCTGGCGCCGAAACGACGCGTCGTACCGTCGTCGTCAGCAGCATTCGATGGATAGACGATGCTGGGCCTCCAACTATTCCCTCATGGGGCAACCATTTTCACGGCGTGCGGAATGGCTCAGTCGACGGCACGGCTGCGCACGAAGCGGCCGGGTGCCGGCTCGATCGGCGCGAGGCCGCCCTGCCCCGGCGGGCGCGCCTCGACCAGCCGCCCGCTCCGCCGTGCCGCCCAGGCGCACCAGTCGAGCCACCAGGATCCCTCGTGCTGGGAGGCGCTCGCGAGCCACGCCTCGGGCGAGGCCGGACGCCGCGTGTTGGTGCAAAAGCCGTACTTGGCCGAGGTCGGCGGATTGACGACACCGGCGATGTGACCCGAGCCGCCGAGGACGAAGCGCACCGGCCCGCCGAAGCGGCGGGCGCCGCGATAGGTCGCGACCCAGGGCGCTATGTGATCCTCCCTCGTGGAGAGGAAGTAGGCCGGCACGCGGATGCGCCCGAGATCCATGGGCTCGCCCAGGAGCGTGATGGCGCCCGGCTCGACCAGCAGGTTCCGCTCGTACATCTGCCGGAGGTAGAAGCGGTGCATCATGTGCGGCATGCGGGTGCCGTCGGCGTTCCAGTAGAGCAGGTCGAAGGGCGGCGGCTCGCGCCCGAGGAGGTAGTTGTTGACGGCGAAGGTCCAGATCAGGTCGTTCGCCCGGAGCAGGCTGAAGACCCGCTGCATGTAGGCGGCCTCGAGATAGCCGCGCCTCTCCATGTGCTGCTCGATCAGCGAGAGCTGCTCGTCGTCGATGAAGACGCCGAGATCGCCCGGATCGGCGAAGTCGGTCATCGTCGTGAAGAAGGTCGCCGCCTTGACGCGATCGTCGCCCCGGGCCGCGAGCCATGCCAGGAGGCAGGCGGTGAGCGTGCCGCCGAGGCAGTAGCCGATCATCGTGAGATCGCGCTCGCCCGTCGCCTGCTCGATGGCGGCCATGGCCGCCATCGGCCCCTCGGTGAGGTAGTTCTCGAAGCTCTTCTGCGCGAGCTCCGGCCCGGGATTGGCCCAGGAGATCAGGAAGACGGTGAAGCCCTGGCTCACCGCCCAGCGCACGAAGCTGTTCTGCGGGCGGAGATCGAGGATGTAGTACTTGTTGATCCAGGGCGGCACGATGAGCAGCGGGCGCCGGAACACCTGCTCGGTCGTGGGCTCGTACTGGATGAGCTGCATCAGCTCGTTCTCGAGGATCACCGCGCCCGGGGTGGTGGCGAGGTTCTTGCCCACCTCGAAGAGCTCGTCCCGGCTCGAGCTGATCCGGAGATCGCCCCGCTCCAGATCGACCACGAGATTCTCGAGCCCGCGCACCAGGCTCTCGCCGTGCGTCTCGTAGGCCTCGCGCAGGACCACGGGATTGGTGTGGGGAAAGTTCGAGGGCGCCAGCGCATCGGCGATCTGCCGCACGTAGAACTCGGCCTTGGCGCGCGTGTGCGGGTCGAGCCCCTTGGCGGTCCTGACGATCTCCTTCATCCATTGCGAGGAGGTGAGGTAGGACTGCTTGAGGAAGTCGAAGACGATGTCGTCGCTCCAGGCCTCGTCCTTGAAGCGGCGATCCGAGCGGTCGGGCAGGACGAGGGGCTCGACCGTCTCGCCGGCCAGACGCTGCAGCTGCCGCCGACCGATCTCCGCCATCTGCTCGAAGTAGTGAAGGTTGGCCTCGATGAGCCCGCTGGGGTCGGCGAGGAGCGCCTCGCCCACGCGGCGCATCGTGGCCGCAACCACGCCGGGATCGGGAACCTGGAGATCGCCGCCCTCGGCCTGGCGCTCGAGCAGCAGCTCGAGCGCCCGCCGATAGCGCCGGCCCAGGGCCTCGAGCCGGCTCAGGACCTCGGCCGCATCCGGGCCCGCCTCGCCCGACAGATCGCCGGCTCTTCTCTCGCCCATCGACAATGGCGTCCGATCGCCGCCGCTCAGCCCGGCCACAGCCGGGAGGCGCTGCAGCCAAAGGCGCGCCGCTCGATCACGGCCTCGAGACACCACACGGCCTTGCGGGAAGCGGGCGCCCTCGGCGCGCTACGCGCCCTGCCCTTGCGCATCCCGCGTGCCGCGGTCTCGCGGACCACCGGCAGGTCTCCCTTGTCTGTCGGCCGGACAGACGATGCGGGCATCGCCTTCCACCCACGCGGTATCGCCCTGCCAGGCGCCTTGCGGCTTCCGGTCGAGCGGCTTTCTGCTAGGGTCCGCGGCGTTCGAACGCGAGGCATCGGGAGAGAGGGATGAGCGCCGTGCTGGGGACGGAGAATCGAGAAAAGCTGAAGCAGGTGAGCACGGCCACGCTGACCACCTGCCTGTTCAAGCGGGAACTCCGCAATCTCTTCATCCAGGACGTGCATCTCATCAATCCCAAGGCGCCGCGCATGGTGGGCGAGGCCTACACGCTGCGCTACATCCCGGCGCGCGAGGACATCGACGTGCTCGCCGCCTACGAGAATTTCGAGCATCCCCAGCGCAAGGCGGTCGAATCGTGCCCAGCCGGCCATGTGCTGGTGATGGATTCGCGCAAGGACCCGCGTGGCGCCTCGGCTGGCGACATTCTCCTCACCCGGCTGATGGTCCGAGGCGTGGCAGGAGTCGTGTCGGACGGCGGGTTCCGCGACACGCCCACCATCGCCACCCTCGATTTCCCGGTCTACCACAATCGGCCCTCCGCCCCCACCGGCCCGATCTACCACCATGCGGCCGACATCAACCTGCCGATCGCCTGCGGCGACGTGCCGGTCTATCCGGGCGACATCATCGTCGGCGACGGCGAGGGTGTCGTCGTGCTCCCGGCCCACCTCGCGAACGAGATCGCCGAGGAGGCTTTCGAGATGACGGCCTACGAGGACTTCGTCGAGGAGCAGGTCCGCGGCGGCCGCCGCATCTTCGGCATCTATCCCGCGACGGCCGAGAGCCGGGCCGAGTTCCAGACCTGGCGCGCCACGCGGGGTCGCTGAGAGAGCCTCAGGGATTGGCGGGCAGCCTGGCGGTGAGCGTCGCCAGCCGCCCGGCCAGCGCGTCGGCGCGTGCCTTCGTCGTCCCGTCGAGCGGGCCCGAGCGCAGCGGATCGAGGAGGCCGGCGGCGACCGAGAGATCGGAGCGCGCCTGGGCGGTGCGGCCGGCGGCAAGGCCGTCGGCGGCGCGGTCGAGGAGCAGCGAGGTCGTTCCGAGCGAGTCAACCATGCTGGGCAGCTGCTGATCGCTCCGATCGAAGCTCGAGGGCAGCCGCCCTTGCGTGACCGGCGGCGAGCCAGCGAGCGGTGCCACGCCCGTGCTGGCACCCGCCCCCTGGACCTGCTGCAGCTGCCGGTCGATCCTCTGATCGGCAGGGCTCAGGGCGACGCCGCCGCGCCGCGAGATCATGTCGCGGCGGACGGCTGCGGCTCCGCTGGCCGCACCGGCCGGATCCGTCACCGACTGGCGCTGAAGGCCCTGCAGCTGGAATTGAAGCTGGCCGTTGAGCGGATCCAGCAGGTCGCTCGCACCGGCCGGCGCGCCAACCAGCAACGCGCCGCCCAAGGCAGCAATGCAGCAGCCGATCCTCACGATCCGGTGTATCCGAGGCACGCGTTCCTGGCCCTTGATTGACCGCTCACCATCTCTTCGGTCTAGAAGATGGTGTCGTTCAACCCGCATTCCAGCGAGGCACGCGCCCCCTTGGCCGCCAGCACCTTTGCCGTCTCGAGGACGGACACGCACGAGATCGCGCAGGCGGCGGCCGCAGCCGCCAGGGCGCGCGGCCGCGAGCCGCGTCTCGATCTCTTCCGCGGCCTCGCGATGCTCATCATCTTCGTGGCGCACGTTCCCTGGAACCAGTGGAGCGACTGGATCCCGGCGCGATGGGGCCCGTCGGATGCCACCGAGATGTTCGTCTTCTGCTCGGGCTTCGCCGCCGCCATCGCCTTCGGCGGCACCTTCCTGCGCGCCGGCTTCTGGATGGGCACGGCACGCATCCTCTTTCGCTGCTGGCAGCTCTATTGGGCCCACATCTGCCTGTTCTTCACGGTCCTGTTCGTCACGCTCGTCGCCGACCGCTACTGGTTCGGCATCGGCACCGACTATGTGAGCGAGCTCAATCTCAACGTGGTGCTGGGCGATCCGCGCCGCGCCATCATCGGGCTCTTCACCTTCACCTGGGTCCCGAACTATTTCGACATCCTGCCCATGTATTTCGGCATCCTGCTGCTCACGCCCATCGTGATGGCGCTGCAGCGGGTGGACGTGCGCCTCGCCGGGGCCTTCGTGATCGGCCTTTATCTCGTGAACCGGATCGTCGGCCTGCACCTGCCGGCCGAGCCCTGGTCGGATCGGACCTGGTTCTTCAACCCCTTCGCCTGGCAGCTCTTGTTCTTCACCGGCTTCTTCTTCGGCCGCGGCTGGCTGAAGCCGCCCCCTGTCGATCGCCGCCTCCTTCTCCTCGCCGGCTTTTGGGTGCTGCTGCTGGTCCCGATCAGCCAGTACCGGATCTACCTCGCGGTGCCCTGGATCGACACGGTGCGCGAGTACCTGCTGCCGGCCATCTCCAAGACGGATTTCTACCTGATCCGCTACGTCCACTTCCTGGCGTTGGCCTATCTGTCGCTGGCCGCGCTGCGCCGCTGGCCGCAGATCATCGAGGGGCCGTGGGCCAGCCCCGTCATCCGGGTCGGCCAGCAGGCGCTGCCCACCTTCCTCACCTCGATGGTGCTGGCCTGGATCGGCGGCATCGTGCTCGACCAGATCGGGCGCGTCGCCTCCACGCTGGCGCTGGTCAACCTCGTCGGGCTCGGCACGCTGATCGGCGTGGCCTATCTTGTCGGCTGGCTCAAGCGCGCCCCCTGGCAGCACAAGGGTCGACACGCCTTGACGCTGCCTGCGGGTCAGTGAGGCTTGCCGCCGGCCAGGGGAGACGGGCTTGTCTGGTGACCCTCTCAACCGCCCGTCTTGCCATGCGGCCCTCCGTGCCAGGGCCGTGGCGGCGTCCCGCCCCGCTGGATGACGGTGGTGCCGCCATCAAGGGTCACCGCATCGGGCAGCGGTCCCTGATAGGCATCGATCGTCGCCGGCGGCAGCGCGTCGGCGCAGGGCGGACGGTTGATGCCGCAATCCCAGCGATAGCCGTCGGGGAGACCTGTCATGGTGCCGCCGCGCACAAAGCCACAGGAGCACGACCGACCTGCGACGCAGGCGAGCATGCCGACCTGCCCCGCGCCGCATGCGGGCGGCTGCTCCGCCCGGGCAGCGGTCGCGGCGATGGCGAGCGCCACCGCGAGGATGTCGATGAGAGCTCCACGAGACAACCCGCACCCCAGCACGCCCCGCTCCTCCGCGCCGGTCATCCGGCACCGGGAGCATAAGGCGGCCGGGGCTAACGGGCGGTTAAGAGCCTCAGGCGGCCCTGCGCTGCTGCAGGCGGCCGATCTGCGCGGCCAGGCGGTCGACGCTCATGCGGAAGCTTTGGGTCTGCTCATCCGTCAGCTCGTTACCGAGGCGGCGCAGCGTCTTCAGGCGCTCGACGGCGACCTGATGGGCGGCCAGGGCATCGGCGAGAGCCCGGTCGCCCACCTCGCCGTCATGCGCGCGCAGATCGGCAAGCGGCGCGCCCAGCTCCTCGAGCCGCTTGGCCATCCTGTCGAGAAACGTCGCATGCTCACTCATGTCCTGCTCCCTTCGTCACGGAACCGTCCCCTGCGTCTCATAAACGCATGGCCGGCAGACAGGGTCCCCGGAGTATAGCTTTGCCCATGACACCGCGTGAACCCGCGATCCGCCTTCTCCTCGCCACCGTCGCGCTCGGCCTGATGATCGGCTCGGCCGATGCGGCGCAGCAGCGCGCGGCCCCCGCCGCCTGCGACCCGGCCGACCGCCCGAGCGCCGTCCCCGCCGGACCGATGCCGCAGGTGCATCTGTGGACCAAGAGCGACCTGCCGCCGGGCTGGCAACCGCCCGGCTGCCTGCGGTGGCCCTCCACGTCCAATTCGACGGTGGTCGAGACGATCGGCACCTTCGCCTCGGCCAGCGACGGCGCCGCGCTCCTCGCCCGCCTCGGCCACGTCTCGAGGCTGGCCGGCTTCAAATACTGGTCCGCGGCCGATCAGAAATGGCGGCCGCTCTTCACGCAGGCGGTCGCGCTGAGCCGGCCGGACCCGGACGCCAAGCGTTCCGACTTCACGCCCGCCGAGCTTCACGAGGGCGGCACCTATTACATGCTTCAGAGCGACGGCAACCCGCTCGGGCCGATCGTTCAGGGGCTGACCATCTTCAAGGCGACGCCGAACCGGCTCATCGCCAACATGCGCAACGTCTCGACGCTCAGCTTCCTGGGCGTGTCCCTCGTCTCGAAGGATCAGCTCCAGACCTTCTTCGATCTGGAGCGCCAGCCCGACGGGACATGGTCCTACTACTCGCTGGCGAAGCTGGCGACGCACCTGCCGGCCTTCCTCGAGCCGTCGCCGGCGACCCTCGAGAACAGGGCGGTGGCGATCTTCCGCTTCGTCGCCGACTACAGGGCGGACACCGAGCCGCCGATCGCCCGGAACGAGCGCCCCTAGGAAGAATCGGCCGCCGCCTCGCGGTAGCGCCGCACGAGGGACGCCAGATCGGCGGCCTCGTGCGTCGGGCCGGGGCCTGCGCACCAGATCGGCGCCGGCCAGGCGGCGTCGTCGCGCCGCCGGCCCACCACGTGGACATGCATCTGCGGCACGAGGTTGCCGATGGTGGCGACGTTGATCTTGTCGGGCCTGGCAACCTGCTGCACGAGCCGCGTCGCCCGCAGGATCTCGGCCGTCAGGAGGCCGTAGTCGGCGGGGGCGAGGTCCGTCAGCTCGACGATTCCCGGCCGGCGAGGAACGAGCAGGAGCCAGGCGAAGCGCGCATCGTCCTTCAGCAGGACACGGCAGAGGGGCCAGTCCGCGATCGCGGCACTGCCGCTCTCGAGCCGCGTGTCGAGCGCGAAGGCCTCGGTCATGGTGCGTCTCCCCTGCCGGCATGGCCTCAGGGCTGGTAGCCGAAGCGCCTGAGGAAGTCGACGAGCCTGCGGCCCGGCGTCTGCGGATACCGCTCCTCCCGCACCGCCATGCGCTCGATCCTGTCGATGCGAAAGGAGCGGAAGTCCTCTCTGAGCTCGCACCACGAAAGAGACAGCCAGACCGGCGGGAAGAAAGAGAGGCTCAAGGGCCAGACGGTCCGCTCGGTGCGCCGCTCGGCGAGGTCGAGATAGGTGATGTCGAGCTTGTGCTGCTCGCGGACGGCGCGGCGCAGCGTCGGCACGTCGATGCCGACGGCCGGCGCCCGCTTGCTGGGCGGTGCGGCGAAGGCCAGCGACATCGCGAGCGGACGCAGGCCGTCGGGCACCACCGCCGTCACCTTGGCCAGCATGCTGCCGGCAGCGCGGGCAAGCTCGGGATCGGCCCAGCTCTCGACGATGCGCGTGCCGATCAAGAGCGCCTCCAGCTCGTCGACGTTGAGCATCAGCGGCGGAAGATCAAAGCCGTCGCGCAGCAGATAGCCCACGCCTGCCGCACCCTCGATCGGCACGCCCCGCCCCTGAAGGGCCGCGATGTCGCGATAGACCGTGCGCGCCGTCACCTCGAGCTCGTCCGCGATCGCGGCAGCCGTCACCGCGCGGGATCGGCGCCTGAGGATCTGGATGATCGCGAACAGACGATCGGCGCGGCGCATGAGGCTCCTGACAGAATGCTGTCAGGAGCACCCTGCTAGAGAGCACGGGTCAAGGCAATCCCGGAAAGGAGCCGACCCGATGCTGACCTTGTGGCAGTTTCCGCCAGCCTTCGGCCTGCCGAGCCCGAGCCCGTTCTGCATGAAGGTCGAGGGCTTCCTGCGGCTGGCCGACATTCCCTACCGCACGGCGGCCCTGACCGATTTGCGCGAGGCACCGAAAGGCAAGGGGCCGTTCATCGAGGAGGATGGCGTCCGGATCGGCAATTCGGCGCTCATCATCGAGCATCTCGAGCAGAAGCACGGCATCGATCTGGACCGCGGGCTGGACCCGGCAGCACGCGCGGTCGCGCACGCCTTCGGCGTGATGCTGGAGGAGCGGACCTACTTCGCGATGGTCTTCAATCGCTGGATGGAGGAGCGGAACTGGCCCATCGTGCGCGACGCCTTCTTCCCCGATCTGCCGGCCGACACGCAGGATGCCATCCGCGAGCGGGCCCGCGGGCGGCTGACCGGGCAGGGTATCGCCGTCCACAAGCCGGAGGAGATCTACCGCCTCGCGCGCCGCGACATCGATGCTCTCGCCGTGTGGCTCGACGACAAGCCCTTCTTCATGGGCGAGGCGCCGACCCGGATCGACGCCACCATAGCCGCCTTCGTCGCGAGCTTCACGGCGGAGCCGTTCGCGAGCCCGCTCGCGGAGGCGACGCGCAGCCACCCGAACCTCACAGCCTACCGCGATCGCCTGATGCCGAAGCTCTTTCCGGACCACGCCCGCTGACGGCTCGGGCCGCCTCTCAGGCTGCGCGCGCCTCGGCGTCCAGCCGCGCCTTCATCCCGAGCAGGCGACGGACGCACTGCGCCAGCTCGTGGCAGGGCCGGGTGGCGTCCTTGGACGGCGGATAGAGATTGACGTTGAAGGGCGGCAGCGCCGGCAGGCCAGCCTCGTCGGGCAGCGGGCGAATGCTCGGCGGCAGCGTCGAGGCAAGCAGCGCGGTCACCGCGATGTCGGCCTCGATGCAGGCGCGCAGCGCTCCCATGTCCGTCATGTCGCCGGTCATCCGCCACGTCCGGCCGGCCATCGCCAACGCGTCGAGGACCGGCGCCCGGAAAGCGCAGCGCAGGCTGCCGAAGGCGATCGGCAAAGGCTCGTGCAGCCAAGCCTCGCCCGCCGGCGCGCCGACCCAGACGAGAAGGTCCGGATAGAGCACCTCGCCGTCGGCCGCGCAGCCAAGCTCCGTGGCAAGGTAGAGATCGATCCGGCCGGCCTCGCGGGCGGCGCGAAGCTCCGCGGTCGGACCGCCCAGGACGCTCACCCGCACGCGCGGCCATTGCTGGCAGAAGCTCTTCAAAAGAGGTGCGAGGAAAAGATCAGACAGGTCGGACGGCACGCCCAACCGGACCTCGCCATCCTCGTCCGGCGCGCGCATCACGTGCCAGATCTCGTCGTTGAGCGACAGGAGCCGCCGTGCGTGCGCGAGCAGCCGCTCGCCCGCGGCCGTCAGCCGGAGCCGCTTGCCCTCGCGATCGAACAGGGCCTGATCGAGGCTGTCCTCGAGCCGGCGAAGCTGCTGGCTCACCGCCGCCTGTGTGAGATGGACGCGCTCACCCGCGCGCGTGGCGCCCCCCGTCTCCACGACGGCGACGAAGCTGCGTAGCAGGGCAAGATCGAGGTGTCGCATGGGCTGACGCTATCATAAGCGTTGCTAATGTCCAAAATCATGAACATTCATTTTCATTATATAGGGAGAGGCCCCATCTCCGAGGTGTACCAATCAACCGACGGGCCGAAGGAGCCCTCCCACCATGCACGAGCACGTCATCGGAGTCCGGAACACGGTCGCGTCGAGCGGCCAGGGATCGGTGTCACAGGTCATCGTCCACATGCTGGACCGGCTGCTCTTTGCCATGGAGGTCAGGCGGCAGCGCCGCGCCCTTGCTGATCTCGATGCTTGCGCGCTGAAAGACGTCGGCATCACGCGCGCCGAGGCGGGCGTGGAGAGCAGCCGTGGGTTCTGGGACCTGCCCGTTCAGCGCTGAGCCACTCGAAAGCGCCGCGTTCCGCGCTTGCAACGGCCGGCAACGGCGAGGGCAGGAATCCCGCCGTCGCCGGCCTTACGCAAATGTATACGCCCTGACTGCAGAGGCGCTCTTTACCGGCGCGTCTACCCGATCCACCCTGCTATGCTATGGAGCCGCCTTTCGAGGCGCCGTGGTCGGGAACATGCGGGCATGTGCGGTTGTCGGGCCGGTGACCGCTCGGGCGCGCAGACAAGCAGGAGCGCGCCATGCAGGCTTCAGCCCGCGGTGACCTCGGCGGTGATCCCGATCGGCAGGCCGATACGGGCGGCCGCAGGCATCGCCGCCTGGTGCGCGTGATGGCTCCCGGTGTCTGCTATATCCTGCTTGAGCCGAAGGACATCGCCCGCGTGCTGGCTGCCCGTCCAGGCGCCCGTATCCAGCCGCTGGCGGAGCGGGCCGCGTGAGGCGCGGCCGACGGCTTGCCCGGCCGCCCTCCTGATATGTCGGGCGATCGGCCGAGCATGGCTCGCGAAGGGCACTAGAGGAGCATCGCTTCAATCGTCATTGCGAGACCGACAGAAGACCGGCCAGACTCCGCGGCGCGTCCTTCTTGATGCCGGATTTACTGATCGGTAAAGTGATGATGATGATCTTCCTCGCTACACCAGCCACGCATGAGGCCTCGCCACCGTCGGGCCCGACAGGCCTGCCGACGCTCATCTCCTAGGCGGCCAGGTCCGGGCCATCCGATGGTCGAACACCGACCGGGCAGCACATGAAAATCCTCGTCGTCGAGGACGACGCCGACACGCTCGCCTTCGTCACCCGTGGCCTCCACGAGCAGGGCCATACGGTCGACACGGCGGCCGACGGACGCGAAGGCCTGTTCCTTGCGACGAGTGCCGCCTACGACGTCATCGTCGTCGACCGCATGCTGCCCGCGCTCGACGGCCTGTCGCTCGTCAAGATGATCCGTGCGGGCGGGATCAAGGCGCCGGTCCTGTTCCTCACGACCATGGCGGGCATCGACGACCGCGTCGCGGGGCTCGATGCGGGCGGCGACGACTATCTGGTCAAGCCCTTTGCTTTCGCCGAGCTCAGGGCGCGTGTGGACGCGCTCTGCCGCCGGCCGGCCTCCGCCGAGACGGTGACGGTGCTGCGCGTCGGCGATCTCGAGATGGACCTTCTCAAGCGGACCGTGACGCGGGCCGGCCAACGCATCGATCTGCAGACCCGCGAGTTCCAGCTTCTGGAGTATCTGATGCGGCATGCCGGCAGGGTCGTGACCCGCACGATGCTGCTGGAGAATGTCTGGGAGTTCCATTTCGATCCCCAGACGACCGTGGTGGAGACCCATGTCAGCCGCCTCAGGGCCAAGATCGACCGGGGCTTCAAAGACGAGCTCATTCACACCGTCCGCGGCGCCGGCTACACGCTCCGTGCGCCCGGCTGACCTGCTGCGCAGCACGAGCTTTCGCCTCGCCGCCTTCCACGCCTTGATCTTCGCCGTCTCGGTGACCGTGCTGTTCGGTGTGGTCTATCTCTCCCTCGGCAAGGCGATCAGCGGTCAGCTCGATCAGGACATCGAAGGCCAGCTCCAGACCCTGATCAACGACAGCACCACCGACACCCCCGAAGATCTGCGCCAACTCGTGGCGGCACGGAGCGCGGCCGTCGAGGCGTCGCGCGACTACTTCCTCCTCCTCGCGCGAGACGGCACCCGCCTCGCCGGCAACATGCCAGAGGTGAAACCGGTCGTGGGCTGGTTCGAGCTGCCGCCCCGCTACGACGTCAACGACGCCCGGTACCGCGAGAAGCACCACATCGTCCGCGCCAAGGGCGTCTTTCTCCCCGACGGCAGCTATCTCGCGGTCGGGCGCGACACGAATCCCGTCTTCCACATGCAGGAGCTCCTGGTGCGGGGCTTCGCCATCTGCCTCGTCCTGACCCTGGCCATGGCACTCGGCAGCGGCTCACTCACCACCTTGAGCGTGCTGCGTCGGATCGAGGCGATCAATGGTGCCAGCCGCGAGGTCGAGGCAGGGGCGCTCGACCGTCGTGTCCCGGTGAGCCCGGGCCCGCGCGACGAGTTCGCCGAGCTTGGCTTCCATCTCAACCGAATGCTGGACCGCATCCAGACGCTGCTCTTGGACCTGCAGCAGGTCACGAACGACATCGCGCACGATCTGAGAACGCCGCTCACGCGCCTGCGCCATCGGCTGGAGCTGGCGCGGCTGGGGCCCGCCGACCCCGGAGCCTATGAGCGGGCGATCGACCGGGCGATCGAGGACACCGACGCGATCCTCGCGACCTTCGCCTCGCTGCTGCGCATCGCCCAGATCGAGGCCGGCACGCGCCGCGCCGGCTTCACCAGCGTCGATCTCTCGGACCTCGCCTCGGGCCTGCTCGAGACCTACGAGCCGGTGGCCGAGGACGCCTCACGGCATCTGGCGGGGCGGGTGGCGACAGGGATCCTCGTCCAGGGCGATCGCCAGCTCTTGACCCAGATGATCGCCAACCTGCTGGAGAATGCGCTGCAGCACACGCCAGAAGGCAGCACCATCGGGATCACGCTGGACCGGAGCGCCGCGGGCCCGGTGCTCGAGGTCACGGACAACGGCCCCGGTATCCCCGAGGCCATGCGCGAGCAGGTCTTCAAGCCCTTCATGAGGCTCGACCGCAGCCGCTCGACCCCGGGCAGCGGCCTCGGCCTCAGCCTCGTCGCCGTCATCGCCGAGCTGCACGACATCGCCATCGCCCTGGGCGACAACGAGCCGGGGCTGCGCATCACCCTCGCCTTCCCGGCGGTGGCCGGGCAGCGCGCCGCTCCTTCCTATGCCGCCACCGCGACGAAGGCCGGTGCCACCCGGGCATAGAGCCGAAGCTCGCCCAGATGATCCAGACGGGGGAGGCCGCCCGTCTGGGTGAGACCCTCGCGAAGAACGATCTCGTGTGCCTCGGCGACCTCGGCCGGCGGGCCACGAAAGGCGAACCACTGACGAGCGACACGGAGTGCCGCCCGCAGGCAGGCGGCGCGATGCTCGGGTGCCAGGTGTTGGTAGACCCCCAGCATCAAGACGACATCGAAGGTCGGCCGGGCCAGACAACGAAGCCAGCCGCAGCGCGGATCGGACAGGTCGGCGAGGTCGAAGCGGGCGGAGCGGCTGCGCACGATGCGCCGCGCCGCGCGGGCCCGCCGCGGGTTGACCTCCAGCCCCTGCCCGGCGACAGCACCGGCATCGAGGAAGCGCGCAAGGATCAGCCCCTCGGCGCAGCCGAGGTCGAGGACAGATTGGCCTTGCGCCACGCCCAGCAGGGGCTCCAGCCCGCGCAGGCGAAGGTCGACCTGCTCCTTGCCGTCGAGCCCGAGGTCGGCGGCGCTGTAGTAGCTCTTCTTCGAGACACGAGGAGAGCGGGACACATGGATGCCCAGCATCGTCGTAAGCTCCGGTAAAGCGATCGGGACAGAGCGGCGGCGCGAGGCCGTCCGGCGAGGACGGCTCAGACGAGGCGAGCCAGCATCGGCATCGCGTGGTGCAGATGCAGGAGGTCGATCAGCAGCACGGCGGCGAAGGCCATGGTGGGCCACAGCGCGTGGCGGATGCGCTCGCGGAAGAGGGCCGGGCGCACCATGTAGCCGCTGGGCTCGCTGAGCCGGCTCCAGGCCGGCAGGAAGGCAGGCGTGGCGGCACGATAGGCCTCGAAGCGGGCGCCGTGGCGACGCAGCAGCCGCGCCTCCTCCAGGCGGACGGTGGCCCGATAGTGCATGGCCACAGCGAGCAGGAACAGGATGGGTGCGGTGACCGTCAGGGTCGCCATCGTCACGCCCAGGCCGGCCACCACATTGGCCGTGTACATGGGGTTGCGGCAGACCGAGTAGGGGCCCTCGGTAAGGAGCTCCTCGTTCTTGTGGCCGGCATGGTAGAGCGTGGCCCAAAGGCGCCCCGCCATGCCCAGCCCCACCAGCAGGGCGGCCAGCGGCAGCGCCACCAGCGCCGCCCAGGAGCCGAGGCCGGCACGGCTGCCGCAAAGGACAAGCAGCAGGCAGGCGGCGAGCGCCAGCAGCATCGAGCGGTGGCGCTTTTGCTTGAGGAAGCCGTGGGCCACGGGCCGGGCGGCGCCGACCGTGGGCCGGGACGGGATCGGTGTCATGGGTCGCTCGCGCGTTGCGCGGCCGACCGCGGGCTCGAGGCGAGCGCCGCCGGCGGTCGCGAGCCGGATCGCGGCGACCCTAGGAGCCCCCACCTTTCCCGCGACTGGCCTGCCGCTTACGCTTGCGTAACAGCGCTCCGGCGTCGCTCGGCGCCCGGATCCCGCCACAGGCCAGGCGCCAGGGTCACGCCCAGGCCCGGCCCGTCCAGCGGGTAGGCCAGCCCTTCCACGATCCGCGGCAACGGGGTCACGAGGTCCGCGTAGAAGCCACGGATGTAGGCGCGCACCGTCTCGAGGATCAGCGCGTTGGCCTGGCTCATCACGAGCTGCATGTTGGCGGCCAGCATGATCGGGCCCACGCAGTCGTGGGGCGCGATGCAGCGGTCGTGGGCACGGGCGAGTGCCGCCACGTCCAGCGCCTCGCTGATGCCGCCCATCCAGCCCACGTCGAAGTGGGCATAGTCGACGACGCCACGCCCGAAGGCCTCCTGGTACCAGTGCGCCGTGCCGTGGTTCTCGCTGCCCGCGATCGGCACGCCCACCGCCTGCTTCAGCCGCTCGAGGTCGTCGAGCCTGTGCATCTCGATCGGGTCCTCGAGCCAGAAGATGTCATGCGGCTCGAGGGCCTTGGCGATGCGCACGGCCGCCGGCAGGCGCCACATGCCGTGGCACTCGATCATGATGTCCATCTCGGCCCCCACGGCATCGCGGATGGCCTTGACCGGCGCCATCGCCCGATCGAGGTCGGGGGCCGAGATCTCCGAGCCGCCGGTGGCGGCGGCGAAACGGTCGAAGGGCCAGATCTTCATGGCCCTCACACCCTCGGCCAGGAGCGAGCGGGCGAGCCCTGCCGGATCGTCGAGCTGGGCCTGCAGATCGTCCATCGCACCCTTGGGCGCCTCGCCCGGCTGCACGAGGCGGCTGACCCAGCCCACCGTGGGGGCGGTGTTGTAGGCGGGGCCGGCGCAGGTGTTGTAGACGCGGATGCTGTCGCGCGCCCGGCCGCCCAGGAGGGTCGCCACCGGAGCGCCCATCGTCTTGCCCAGGATGTCCCAGAGCGCCAGGTCGACGGCGGCGTTGCCGCGGATCTCGATCGCGCGCGAGGGCGTGCCCATGAAGCGGTTGCCGATGCGCCGGCCGATCGCCTCGCGATGCGCGTTGATGGTGAGCGGATCCTTGCCCAGCAGCCAGGGCGCCAGGGTCTCGTGGATATAGGCCTCGGTGGCCTGGGCATTCCTGAAGGCCTCGCCGAGACCGACGATGCCCTCGTCCGTCTCGACCTTGAGCCACAGCATGTTGCCGAAGCCGGCGACCCTCAGCGTCTCGAGCGCGGTGATCCGCAAGGCTCGCTACTCCGCGGCCGCGACCTGGGGGCCGTCGAGCTCCGCCTCGGCCTCGAGCAGCGCCAGCGCCGCCTTCCCGATGGCACCGTGCAGCTCGGGCTCGACGTTGGAGAGCATCGGCAGGATGGGCCCCGTGTCGGCCACGCCCGCCAGCCGCACCGCCTCGTGGATCACCCGGATCGGCGAGATCTTCTCGCGCAGCGCCTCGAGCGGGCGGATGGGCTCGAGCAGGCGGTCCGCCTCGTCGATGCGCCGCGCCTTCAGGGCCGCCAGCACCCGCATCGAGCGGCGGGGTGCGATGCAGACCGAGCCGGAGGTAAAGCCCTGGAGGCGGTAGGCGTCGAGATGCGGCACGGCCGGCAGCTCGCCGAAGCCCGAGGCGAGCCGCTCGCGGCCCAGGGCCGAGATCAGGCTCTCGAGATAGGCGTCCTTGCGCATGTCCGGCACGGTCACGGCATACTTGATGGCCACGATCTCGCCGCCGGCGACGAGCTTCGCCGCAGCCTCCGGATCGACATAATTGGCCTGCCGCACATAGAGGATCGCGGGCTTCCCGGACGCCTGGACAAAGTCCAAAAGACCGCGCAGCACGCCCGCGGGCGTGGTGTGGGCCGGCATCGGCAGCAGCATGGCACAAGGGAAACGCGTGCCCTTGAGCGCCTTGGCCTCGTCCATCAGCTTGCCATAGTCCGGCCCGACCGACGGGATCACCCAGCTGCCCGCCGCCGCGGTGGCCTCGGCCATCGCCAAGAACTCGCCGTAGCGACTGGGCGCCCAGTGCTGCAGCTGGGCGTTGCCGCCCCACAGAATGGTCGACACGCCGCCCGCCTCGATGTGCCGCACGAGCTTCTTGTTCTCGGCCTCGGCCAGCGCCAGATCGGCCGTGAGACAAAGCGGCGGCACCGACAGGACGGAGCGCGCCAGATCCTCGGGTGTCACAGGCGACGTCTTCATGGGGCTCCCTCCTCCTGCCTCGAGCACGCGCGCGACTGATAGAACAACAGCCGCCACACGGCCATAGGGCCATGCCCCCTCGAGCTGGTGCGCGAAGGGCGGAGGAGAAGGGTTTTTTCGGTTTTTGTCGGTTAGGGGCCGAGGGGTTTGTGGCCCGCGATCCTTCTTGGGTCGTCGGGCTCGGGCGGCTCGCCCAGCTCGACCAGGCGCTTCTCGATGCGCGCGATGATCCAGTCCGCCAAGGCCGGGTTGGCCCGGGCCATGGCGGCGAGGGGTGAAAGGGGCTCGTCGTCGGCGGAGGCGGGATCGCCAGCATCGCCGGGGGGAATTTCTTCGGTTGCCGCGGCCGGCTCCTCGATGGGAGCCTCGGCCGCTCGCGGGCTCGAGCTCGGCCTCGACAAGAACAGCCTCACCCGCCTGAGCCGGCAGAAAGTCGACCAGGCGGTTGATGGCTTCTTGCGCGGGGCCCAGCGGATGCTGGCCGTATCCCTGCATCGTCTCGGGCGAGGAGCCCGCAGGTGCTGGCGTGTCCCGTCGCTCGTAGGGCTGGCGTGCGTTCTCGAAGCGCTCGACCACGAGCTTGACGAGGTGCCTTACCGGATGCCGGGCCCGGTTCGCCTGGTAGACGACGAACAGCATCGCGCGACGGTCGCCGACATCGATGAGGCTCGAAAGCTCCAGCCACGCCGTCTCGAACAGGCGGGCCTGCCGCTCGGGCAAAGGCAAAGCGCGGAGCGGCGGCGTACTGCTCGACGAGTCGCGAAAGATCGCGGTCGCTGACAAAAGCCTCGATGTCCTCCTCCGTTGCCGTGTCGAGCCTTCTGATCTCGGCCGGGGAGAGGCCGGCGGCGAGACGTCGGGCGAGCCGGCACTGGCGGATGCCGGGCATCTTGATGGGGGAGCGGGTGAGCACGCGAGGCATGTGAGTCTATGTATAGGATCTCATACCCTCTGTCAACCTTTGATTGAGCCGTCTTTACGCGATGGCGCGGTGGCGCCCGGCGATGCCCTCCGGCTCGGCGCGCCAGCCCACGGAGCATCACCGTCGTGCTGATCACCGCTCCTTAAGAGAGCACCAGTAGCGGCCACCCCGCTGCCCCTGTGCCGTGGGACCGCCCCCGCCGGGTAACAAGTCAACAGCATGAAAGGCTTACACCACGCAGAGCTTACGTGGTCGAAACCTGCGGACGTTCCTATTTTTCTTTGTCCGTCCTACCCGGACCATGCTCCAGGCGCGAGAAGATGGCCGGCCTGGACTGGCTCGACCGGGCCCCATGATGTATAAGGGACAATGGAGTCACCCTCGGACCGGGAGCGTGATCATGCGGGCAGCTCTGCTTGCGACCATGATGCTCGGACTGACCGGAGCGGCGCCCCTTGCCGCCGAGCCCACATCCGCGTGGGTCGACTTCACGAGCAAGTCCATCCCGCCGAGCCCGCTCGCCGTCAAGCAGGCCAAGGCCCGGGGGATCGCGCTCGAGCAGAAGCGCGGCGCACCCCTGCGGGGCCTGCTGGTGCGCCCTGAAGGCGACGGACCTTTTCCCGCGCTGGTCATGCTGCATGGCTGCGACGGCATCCAGCCCTTCCAGGCGCGATGGGCGGAGGCGCTCGCGGCTTCGGGCTACATCGCCCTGCTGGTCGACAGCAACGGCCCGATCGGCGTCGGGAACGATTGTGCCCATTGGCCGAGGAAGGCGAACAACCGCTCCTTCGATGCCCTCGGCGCGCTCGTCTATCTCAGCGGCCTGCCCGCTGTCGACGCGGCTCGGATCGGTGTGCTCGGCTGGGACACGGGCGGCCTCGCCGTCATGCGGGTTCTGGGCGTCGGGGGCGAGCAACGCGCCGTCTCGGAGCGTTTCGCGGCAGGCGTGGCGCTCTATCCGGCCGGGCAGCCCGTGCCTCCGATGAGCGCGCCTTTGCTGATCCTGATCGGCGACAAGGATGACTGCAACCCAGCAGAACGGGTTCAGCATTTCGCTCTCGAGGACGAGCCGGGCCCACACCCTGTTCGGATGGAGATCATCGCCGACGCCGGCCACGGCTTCGACGATCCCCGCTTCCGCGAGCCGACCCACTTCGCGGCCGAGCAGGTACAGAACTGCTACTTCAGCGGCACGACCATGGCCTACAGCCAGGCCGCGCGCGACGCGGCGGTCGAGCAGGCGCGGGCATTTCTCGAGGAGACCCTCAAGTGAGGGGCGCTGGAGGCGCCAGCGGCACCCGGCGCTGGCGGCCGGCTTCCTTGCGATCGCCGCGGACACGCCCGAGAGCGGGACCGAACGATGATGCGAGATCGCGGGCGCGGCTCGATGGTGAGGTCGACGCTACGTCGGCGGGAGGCCGGCCATGCTCGGATGGCGTCTCGTCCTCCGGGCATGGCCGAGGAATTGAGGGCAGCGTCACCGTAATTCCCCAGACTGGGAGCACGATCATGCGACTGTCGTTGCTTGCGACCATGATGCTCGGACTGACCGGTGCTGCGGCTCTCGCCGCCGAGCCCACGTCCGCGTGGGTCGACTTCACGAGCAAGGCGACGCCGCCGAGCGCGTTCGCCATCAAGCAGGCCAAGGCCCGAGGGGTCGAGCCCGAGCAGCAGCCCGGCTCGCCGTTGCGGGGCCTGCTGGCCCGTCCCGAAGGCGACGGACCCTTCCCGGCGCTGGTCGTGCTGCATGGCTGCGACGGCATCCAGCCTTTTCAGGAGCAATGGACGAAAGAGCTCGCCTCGTGGGGCTACGTTGCCCTGCTGGTCGACAGCAACGGCGCGGTCGGCGTCGGGCGAGACTGCGACCACTGGCCCGGCAAGGCCAACAACCGGTCCTTCGATGCGTTCGGCGCGTTCGACTATCTCAGCAGCCTCGACGATGTCGACAGCGCCCGGATCGGCGTGCTCGGCTGGGACACCGGCGGCCTCGCGGTCATGCGGGTTCTGGCCGTGGGAGGCGATCAGCAGGCCGTCGCGGAACGCTTCGCGGCAGGCGTGGCACTCTATCCGGTCGGGCGGCCCATACCTCCGATGAGCGCGCCCCTGCTCATCCTGATAGGAGACAAGGACGACTGCAGCCCGACCGAGCGCGTCCAGCACTTCGCCCAAGAGGATGAGGCCGGCCCCTATCCCATCCGGATCGAGATCCTGGCCGACGTCGGCCATGGCTTCGACGATCCCCGCTTCGCGGAGCCGGCCGACTTTGCGTTCGAGGACGTGAGGAACTGCTTCAGCGGCGGCACGACCATGGCCTACAGCCAAGCCGCGCGCGATGTGGCGGTCGAGCAGGCGCGGGCGTTTCTCGAGGAAGCGCTCAAGTGAGGGGCGCTGCAGGCGCCAGCGGCGCCCGACGCTGACGGCCGGCTTCCTTGCGATCGCCGCGGACACGCCCACAAGCCGGGCAGACGATGGTGCCGAGATCGCGGGCGCGGGTCGATGCGTGGCGTGCTGCCGCAACGTCGATGGCAGCGGCGCGGTGCAGCCTCGGTAGCGGGCAGCCCGGCTGCTGCCCGCCGCCTGCCTGCTAGCCGAACGTGTGGATGACCTCGCCCTCGGCGACCGCAGGGGCCTGGACCTTCAGGTCCGGGGCATTCTTCTTGATCCACGCCGCCGCGACCTTGACGCTGTCGTCGCTGCCGGCCTTGTCGGCGCACATCGTGACGGTGTAGCCGCCATCATGAGTCCGCGTCATCGCGTAAGACTTGATGCCGTGCACCGCGCCCATGACCTCCTTGACCTCGCTCTGCCGCTTGTCGAGCAGATCGAACAGCTCCTTGGCGCCAGCGCCGGAATAGGTTCGTGTTACCATATGCATGACTTTTTCTTTCTTTGTTTGGCCGAATCCCATGTATAGCAGAATTTTCGATCCGACCTAGCGAAATCTTTTCTTTCGAATATCTTTCTCGAGGATCGAAAATTAGAAGATCGAAAAGAGGCGCCTGGCGGCCATCTGCCCTTGAAGGTCATCCAGACCGGGGCCCATGGCTGCGCGCCATACCGGATGCGCGTCGAACAGCCCCCAGCCGCCGCCTTGATCGTCGACCAGATCTCCCTCTCGGCGTCCTGGACCGCAGCCCACTGCGAGCCGCGCTCGATCAGCCCGTGAGAGGGGAATGCCGAAAGCGTGCCTGTCTCCAGCGCTGGA
This sequence comes from uncultured Alphaproteobacteria bacterium, assembly GCA_963735065.1. Lineage (GTDB taxonomy): Bacteria > Pseudomonadota > Alphaproteobacteria > Geminicoccales > Geminicoccaceae > CAVTJL01. Next base: position 120,846 of record CAVTJL010000009.1, read on the forward strand.
CGCGCGAGCCTCGGCCCGCACCTTGCCTCGGCGTAGAGGCGGGCGCCACGGCGTCGGCGGCAGAGGCCTCTGCGCAAAAAACATGCCATCGCCGTCGGCCACACAGAGGTGCGTGGCCTTGTCACCCACACCCGATCCCGCATAGAGCGTCATCGGTCGTCTGCCCTCGTGTCCCCGGCCCGCGACGGCGCGGTACGTCGCAGGGAGGCTAGCTCAATTACGCCACGTCACCGTATCCGTCCGAAACCAGACCCCGATGAATGATCCGGGCTAGCGCGATTGCGCCAGATCCCCGAAATCCCGCTGACGGCTGCCGCAACGCCGATATCGGCGGCCATTTCCGCAGCCTCTTGGCCGGAACGCGCCATGAGCTGACGTCCGGGAAGTTCGAAAAGGCGATTTCGAACGTTCGGGATCCTGTATCCGGGCTACCTCCCTGGCCAACTCCGTCTTGATGCAGCTTGCCGCCCCGAGTGGCAGCCCAAACAAATGTGCATCAAGGGACTGAGCCATGTCGATCCACAGCAAACCGATCTTCCGCCGAACTGCCCTCATGGCATTGCTTCTCGCATCGGCGCCGGTCAGCGCCGAGAAGGCTGAACCAAATGTGAGCTGGCCGCTGAGCTCTCCCGTCCAGACCGGTACCGGCCAGCAAATACCTGCAGGAGCCCTGGGGGTCGTGCTCATCGATGCCCCGCGCGAGGCAACACTTCTGCAGCTGAGGGGCGTGGCAGGGCTTGGAATCATAATCTTGCGAAGTGACGACAGCCGTGATTGCTTGACGCTCCCTGTCCGGTTTGTCGCTGGCGATTTTGGCGGCGACTCCATCTCGGCGCATTCGGCGCGACCGATCCGTCTGATCCTACAGAGCGCGCGCGTCGCTCAGGCCCTGGCGCATGGCGATGATGTCGTAAGCGACATGTATCGCGTCAGCACCGCGGATGACGACCAGGATGCAGACATCATCGTCAAAGGCGGGCTGAGCGAAGGCCATGGCTTCGTGCTGAATCCGGGGAGCTCGATCCTCGCCGACATCGCGGGCGTGAAGATCAGCCGTATCGCCTGCTCGGAGATCTGATGCCATCAAGGGCAGGCAGACGCGGCTACGCGTCTGCTTTTTTTGCGCGATACTGCGATGGGGTTTGCCCCACGATGCGACGAAATTCGGTGTTGAAGCTGGATTTGCTGACAAAACCCGCGTCGAACATCACCTCGGTGATCGGCAGGTCCGTCTCACGCAAAGCGCGCTGCGCATGCCGAATGCGAAAGCCATTGATATAGCGCGAGAAGTTCTCACCGGTCAGCCTGTTCGTCGCGTTCGAGACGTCGCGAACCGGCGCGGACAACCGCCGCGCCACCCGTGCAAGCGTCAAGTTGTTGTCGGTGTAGAGGCATTGCTCGGTCATCAGCGCGTCGAGCGCCGCCATCAGCGCACGGTCGCGGTCGTTCGGTTCTTCGGTCCTGGCCTCACCGCTCTTCGTGCCACGCAGCACCATCGGCACACCGACAAGCGCGACAACAAAGACAAACGCCGTGAAGACGCCGGAAACGCCGGTCAGGAACCGCAGGATAAAGGCATCGCCCGCAAACAGGCCAGCCGCGACGATCAGGCCATCTGTCGCCACCATCATGCCGAGCAGAACGATCGTGGCGTAAATCGCCGACCGCACGATGCGCACGGCATGGGCCGGCACATGCACGAAATCGTCCGCGCCATAGCCCAGGAACGCAGCGGTTCGAAAAAGATAGATACTGTTGATCCCAAGCACGAACACATCGTCCGAGATCGGAACCGGCGCAAGAATTGCCGCTTGCGCAAGCGCGACCGGTACCGCGTTCCACTGCAAGGTTTGGCGCCACGACGTTCCCGTGTGCTGTGTCAGCGAACGGAATCCCAGGTAGGCAGCAGGCGCGACCATAACCGCAAACAATGGTTGAACCCGCCCCGCCCAGATGGAGCCGAAAGAAAGCCGAAACCCCAGCAGCAAGCCAATAGCCGCGAGAGAGAGGAGAAAAATACAGAGGAAAAGGCGCGCGGAAAACGGCGTGCGCGTATGCCGCGCCAAGGCATAGGCGGCGATTGTCGTCAAAACACTCACGAGCCATGCCAGGGGAAGAGTGACCATTGCCCAAGCTACAAATTTGTGCGGCAAGATCCTTGCCGCCCTGTCCTGGCAAGCGGGCCTGCTTCCTACCCTGCAGGCGCCGGGAAGCGGTTTACCTGGGATTCCGGTGGCACTCCACTCAATTCCGCTTGCTGTAACGGCCGAGTCCGCTGGGCCGGGTGACTTCGCGTTGTTCCGAGTCCACGCCGATGAGCCATGTAGGCTTGGACGGAACTCATCAGCTCCGCGGGAGCCAGTCCTCGTGGAGGAGCTGGGCCAGGACGTAGGGGCAGCCTTCGGGCAGCGAGGCGGCGCCCTCCAGCTCGTCCTGCTCGGCGAGCGCAAGTGCCGCGTCGCGGCGCGCCTGGGATCGCCATGCGAACAGCCCTCCTCACAGCTCGACGCAGCGGCGAACGGGGCGGGTTGGAAGGGTGCTCCGGCTTGGGCCGTGCTGGTCCCTGGTCCGGCTCCAGCATCATCGGGTGTTGCAGTGCCGTGGCGGGGATGGGCGTGCCGCGTGGTCCACGGGTCGGGCGCCGGAGGGCGGGCGGCCGACGACGCTCTTGTCCTCTTGCCTCGGGATGCCGTGCCGCGCGCGGATTGGGGGGTGCGAGCGGCAACGAAAGACAGATAAAAAAGCTGCCGGCGCAATCGGGGCCTTGCGGAGGAGCGATCGTGGAGATTGTGCGGGTGGCGGCGTTCGCCGACGGTGAGACGGGTGGCAATCCGGCCGGGGTCGCCTTGTGCGGCGAGCTGCCCGATGCCCCGGCGATGCAGGCCGTGGCGGCGGAGGTGGGCTATTCCGAGACGGCCTTTGCCGCACCCGCGGGGTCGGGCTGGCGGGTGCGCTACTTCGCACCCCAGGTCGAGGTGGACTTTTGCGGGCACGCCACGATCGCGCTGGGGGCGGTGCTGGCCCGGCGGCATGGCGACGGCGTCTTCGCGCTGCAGCTCAACCGCGCCGAGATCACGGTCGAGGGGCGCTGCGACGGGCCGGCGATGCTGGCAGCCCTGCGCTCGCCGCCGACGCGCAGCCGGCCGGCCCCGGGGCCGCTGGTGACGGAGGCGCTGGCCCTGTTCGGGCTCGACGCGGCCGAGCTCGACCCGAGGATCCCGCCGGCGATCGCGCATGCCGGGGCCGACCATCTGGTGCTGGCGCTGGCCAGCCGCGCCCGGCTGGCGGCGATGCGCTACGATCAGGAAAGCGGGCGCAGGCTCGCCTCGGCGCACGGCATCGTCACCTTCTCGCTGGTTCACGCCGAGGCGCCGCGGCTCTTCCATGCGCGCAACCCCTTCCCCATCGGCGGCGTGTACGAGGATCCGGCGACGGGGGCGGCAGCAGCAGCGCTGGCGGGCTATCTGCGCGACCTGGGCTGGCCGCACGAGGGCAGCATCGAGATCGTGCAGGGGGAGGACATGGGTGCCCGCTCGCGCCTGCATGCGGCCATCGCCGCGACGCCGGGCGAGAGCATCCGCGTGAGCGGAAGCGTGCGCCCGATCGCCTAGACCGCGGCACTTTTTTGTCAGGGGGCCGTGGCGTGCCGGGAGCGGCGATGGCCGCGGCTGCGCCGGCACGCGCGCACCGGGAATCCTGACGGGCGGGCCGATGAGGCGCAGGCGCCCGGATCCAGGAACACGCCCCTGATGTAAACCACAGGATGATGTGATATAGAGATAATGCGCGTTTTGCGCGATGGCGGGCGATGTGGCCGGGTCGCCTGCCCGGTGCACGGCGATTTTTTTTCACCTCGAGGCCGCAAACCTCGCCTCGACGCGACGCGCGCGCGGAACCGTGGCGACCGGCGACGGTTTTTTTGATCGGAATCAAGGTCGTCGGGACAAGGCGCTCTAGATAGCAAGATGAGGGTGCGAGCCCTCGGGAGGTGGCACGATGCGGATGGTGGCGGAGAGTGGTCGTGAGACGGCGAGCCCGGCAGCGCAGGCTCGTGCCGTGGGCGATTGCGGCATCCTGATCGTCGAGCAGGAGCGGCGCGTCGGGGCGTCCATCAAGGGCACCCTCGAGCAGGCCGGCTATCGGGTGATCGGGCCCGCGGTGACGGTGCCGCAGGCGCTGGCCTGGCTCGAGCGGGCCGAGCCCGATGCCGCCATCGTGGACCTCGATCTCTCGGGCAGCCTGAGCGCGCCGGTGGCCCGGGCGCTGCGCCGCCAAGGGGTGCCCTTCCTCCTCCTCACCAACCATCCCTGCCCGGGCTTTCTGGATGCGGCCTACGAGCGGGCGCCGCGCCTCGAGAGGCCGTTGCGCCGCAACGAGCTGGTGCGCTCGCTGCAGCGCCTGATCAGCGCCGCGGCGGCGCGAAGGCGGCAGCCGCTGCTCAGGGCGGCTTCCTGAGCTGCGCCCGGGGCGGGGCCCAGGGTGGGGCCCAGGGCGCAGGCATCGAGAGGGTGCGGGCGATGGCCCGTCAACGAATGGTTAGGAACTCCGTGGAATAAGGAGGGCATTGTCGATCACCTCGGTGAGGAGAGCGCGTCGCGAGCCGGCAAAGGGAGGACAGGTCGATGGTGATGCGGGCCCAATGGGTCGTGGAGCGGCGACAGGCGAACGCGCTGGTGCGCGACATCGAGGATCTGGGCGGCACGGTGCGGGCGCGCAGCGAGACCGATCCCCTGCCCGAGGACCTGGACGCCTTCGCCGACATGGAGGAGGAGCTCTTGAGCATCGTCGAGCTCGAGATCGCGGCACCGGCCCTGCTCGATCTCCTGGGCCGGGCGGTCGAGGGGCAGGACCCGCGGCATCTCCTCCTCGTCGATCTCACCCAGCCCTGCCTGCAGGTGCGCCAGCTGCCGGTGCCCGCCTCCAGCCGGCTGATCGTCAAGGACGCGAGCGGCAGCCAGGCCTTCGTCCGCGACGAGGCGGCCCTGGCGCGGCGCCTCGTTCGCCTGCTCCTCAGCAAGGAGGCGGCGGCCCCGGCGGTCGGCCAGGACGCCGCGGTCGCGCCCGCCCGCCCCGGCCGGATCACGGAGGCCCGGCCGCTTCGCGTCGCACACGCATCGGAAAGGATGGCAGGTCATGCAGCCAGGGCTTGAGCAGCTGATACGGGAGCGCGCCTACGCGCTCTGGCAGGAGGAAGGCCGCCCGGACGGCCGCGCCGAGGAGCACTGGCAGATGGCCGAGAGGGCGGTGCGCTCCGCCACCAGCGAGGAGGCTCCCCCCGCCACGGAAAAAAAGACAAGGCGGCAGGCGGCGCCCAAGCGGCAGCAGGCCTCGGCCCCGGCAAGCCCGGAAGGCCCGCCGACGACCGCGCCCGCCCCCGCGCCCCGGAAGACCGCTCGCCCTGCGAGCGGAGAGGGAAAAGAAAAGGTGATGAAGGGTCGATCCTCACCCTAGAGAGCGGAGCGCGCCGACGCAGCGGAAGTGGTTGGCGCAGCGAACGTGGCTGGATCCGAGCCGGTCCCGGAACGGCCGGGCGGTCGGCCCCCGTCCCCTTGCCGGCCCTGGGCGCGCCGTTCTCGTGCTCGGCTCCGTCCCAGGCGTGCGGCCGTTGGCGCGCGGCCGGGATCGCGCCCGCCCGCGACACGCCTTCCGGTCCGTCAGGGCGCGCCTACCGGCCTCGCGAAGCGCGGTCGCCGGGACCGGCCGCCGGGTCCGGGCGCTTCGCTGCGGCTGGCGTTCCTCGGCTACGCCTCGACCTCTCGCCGAAGGAGCCAGGCGGCGGCAGGTGCCATCGGCCCGAGGCGCCATGGCCGACCGAGGGGCAGGCCTCACGCGGCCGAGAGCGCCAGGGTCTCGCGTGGCGCTCCGCGACCTGAGGCAACCCAGGACGAGAGGCCCGAGGGCTATCAGGCATGCGGCTCGATGCCGAACGGCAGCGGCAGCGGCGTCCTGACCCGTTAGCGCCCTGCCCGATCAACGATCCTGCGCCGACGGGTCGGCTTCCCATCCGTCGCCGGCGCGATGCCCGGATCCCATCGTCGGGCCAAGCCGGGCTTTTGCCGCTCGACCCGCAAGGTCCTCCCGACGCGCCGCAAGACCGGCACGAGGCCGGTCTTGCGCACAGCACGTCGCCTCCGCAGGTCAGCCCGTGGGCAGCAGGACCGCATCGATCACATGGATCACGCCATTGGAGGTCTCGATGTCGGCGGAGATCACGTGCGCGTGGTCGACCATGACGCCGTTGGTCGCGTCCACGGAGAGCTCGCCGCCCTCCACGGTCTCGACCATCAGCTTCTTCCCGGCGATGTCGGCCGAGGCGACGTCCCCGGCCACCACGTGGTAGGTGAGGATCGCGACCAGCTTCTCCTTGTTCTCGGGCTTCAGCAGGCTCTCGACCGTGCCTTCGGGCAGCTTGGCGAAGGCCTCGTCCGTGGGCGCGAAGACCGTGAACGGGCCCTCGCCCTTCAGGGTCTCGACGAGGCCGGCGGCCTTGACCGCGGCGACGAGGGTGTTGAACTGGCCTGCCGATGCGGCCGTGTCGACGATATCCATCTGCGCGGCCGAGGCCTGCCCGACGCCAGCACCGGCGGTCAGCGCAAGAGGAACGGCGAGGGCAAGTGTCTTCAAGGTGGTCATGACGGACATAGTGGACTCTCTCCCGAATTCAGTTTCAGTCATTAGACGAAGACAGCGGCGGTTTGGATCACAGCAACATGCCGTTTCATCGGCCGGCGGCTCGTCGCCCGTTGCGCCGACAGTCTCGAGCACGGCCTGCGACTCCATGATCTGCGTTCTTCTGTTGGATCCGGACATTCTGGCCAGATGCCGATGAGCCGCGCGCCGACCCGGGCACGCAGTGGTGACGCCGTGCTGGTGGGTCTGGCGCCCATGCTCCAGCCGGAGCCGCGAGCTCTCGTTCTCGGGTGCTTTGCCAAGCGTGCGATCGCTCGCCAGCGGCCGGTGCTGCGCCCATCCTTGGAATGCCTGCCGGCCGATCGTGAGTGCCCTCACGGGCTTCGCGCCGGACCTTCCCTACGACGAGCGCCTCGCACATCTGCTCGCAGCCGGCATCGGATGGCGAGACGTGCTGGCGGCATTGCGCCGGCGGCGTTGTCGGGCACCCCACCGGGCGGGCGAACGCCATCGCCGCGCCCCGGCCGCGCTTGGACTCGTCCGACAATGAGGACAAGGGGGCGGCGGTCGCTCCTGTCGACCAAGTGCCAGAGATCGCCCGTGGCCGTCTCGATTAGAAGCGCCCGCTCTCCGTCCGGGGGAGGGCTCGCGAGCGACGCGACCTCGGCCGGGCGCGGAGGCCCCTCGGCCGCCCGGCGAGGTCGTGCTCTCCTTGACGGGCGACTTTTATGGATACACATTGGAGCTTCCGTATATCCATGGGAGTGGGCCATGCAGGTCTCGAAATGGGGAAACAGCTTGGCCGTCCGCCTTCCCGCCGCCGTGGTCGAGGCGCTGGAGTTGAAGGAGGGGGACGACATCGAGATCCACGTGGTCGACGCGCGCGAGCTGGCAGTTGCCCGGAAGCCCGGTCGTCGGGAGCTTCTGGAGCGCTTGCGCGCCTTCCGCGGCCGACTGCCCCCCGACTTCCGGTTCGACCGAGACGAGGCGAATGCCCGGTAGCTTCTTCGATACCAACGTGCTGATCTATCTCGTGTCCGGCGACGCCACAAAGGCCGACAAAGCCGAAACGATCCTCGGCGAGGGTGGAACGATCAGCGTGCAGGTGCTCAACGAGATCGCCAACGTCGCTCGCCGCAAGATGCACATGACATGGGACGAAACGCACGCCCTCCTGGGCCTGATCCGCGGCCTGCTCCCGGTGGTCCCCCTCACCGTCGAGACCCACGAGACCGGGCTGGCACTGGCCGAGCGCTATGGCCTCGCGGTCTATGATGCCATGATTGCCGCCGCTGCCCTGCTGGCGGGCTGCGAGACGCTCTGGTCCGAGGACATGCAGGATGGGCTCGTGATCGACGGGCGGCTCCGGGTTGTCGACCCGTTTGCGGCTTGAGGAGGCTGCCTGTGATTGGCACGGCACCGAGGACGAGGAGCCCGACCAAAAAGATCCGCTTCGATGCTGGGGCCGATGCTCTTTACATCCGGTTCGACGATACACCGGTCCTGGAATAAGAAGAAGTCAACCCCGGTATCGTCATTGGCCACGACGCGACCGACCGGGCCGTCGGTCTCAAGATACTCTCCGTCAGGCGGCGCATCTCCGCCGAGCGGCCACGTGGAATCGACTTCGAGCTAGTCGAGCCGGCGTCGTGAGGCGCTACGCGCAGTAATGCATCCTGCCGTTCGCACTCGCCTAGCGCTGCGCATCGAGTTCAGGCGGTGGAGAGGTGAACGCCACGGAAACACGCGTATCGTACTATGGGCTATCATTGAGACACGGCCAATCTCAGATCGCACACTGTACATTTCGACCCCAAGCCTATTGGCGCGAAGGAAGCGTCCCGATTCGCACCCAATTTGCCCTATCGATGTTCACGGTGTTGCCACGATGAAATACCGATCTTGGTCGATCATTCTAGACTTGAATATAGCTTTCAGGATACTGCTCTTTGAACAGATTGTCCCTATATACAGCCAATTCAGTGAAAATGTCCGCCATGCGCTCAGGATTTATCACAATTAAATCTCCAGACCTAAACCACTTGAAAATCCTGGATTTCGTTATATTCGATGAGGCGACACCATGATTATGAATTATAGAGTTTCTGAGGTAGTTTAGGTCACCCCAAAGATCATGGCTCGCGTAGCAACGCAGAGCTCTCTTTATAACCTCCCGATCCCGCTCGTTCGGATCGAGTTTTCCTTTCGCTATTACGTATTCACGGCGTAAGTAATCATTCCAAAAAGCACAAAATGACACTACGCACAATTGACTAAGAGTTGTATAGTTCTCACCATCAATATGATTCCTCTTTTTTATCTGACCTTGGTTGGCTACGGGAAATCCTATTGTTCCTATTCTGCTTGATTGAATTCCTTGATATGTGAAAACGCACGTATCTTGAAATTCCTCAGAATCCACCTCTGTCCCTCGAAGCTGGCCTCTTACCAGCTCCTGCTGTGCGACTACGCGACTGCGAACGAGGTCAAAACCCACCGCCGCATCGAGATAGAAGCTCTGCAGCCGAGTCCAGTGTTGGGTGAACTCCTCAGCAAGCTGCCCAAGCCTTGGATAGTTGACGCCGGGTTGGATATGAAAAGGCATTGGTCCGCCATCCTCTCACTCGCTGCCAGCCGCTCGTCGTAGTTCAGCAATACGTTGTAGTCCAGGCTCGCAGGACGTATTGCTGTCGAGCGGCGGGTCGGCGCCCTCGTTGACCAGTTGGGTGACCGGCGGGCCGAGGCGCGCGCGATCCGCCGCAGCAGCACGATCGAGCCATTGCCTTTGCCGGTCTCGAGCTGGGCGAGATAGCGCTCCGACACCTTGGCGTGCTGGGCTAGCACCTTGCGCGACATGCCGCGCTGATTGCGCAGCGTGCGCACACGCTCGCCCAGCCGGTGAAGGTAGGCGTCGGTGTCGCGGCCATAGGCGGGTGCGGGTGTCGTCATCGGTGATCCGGGAAGCGACCCTGAATTATATTGCATATACTATGCGGCAGGCGGCCGCGATTGCAAGAGACCCTATCGTCCTTCGAACGTGGAAAATTAGTTGATTTTGCAACTACTTTTGATGTTGGCGTGCTGTGGAGGGAATCTTATTTCGTTTCGGACCTGGTTGTCGCCGGCGGAGCGTGATGCTATTGAGATGCATAATAATGCATCAGAACGGCGCGGTGGCTGAAGCCGGACGCGCCGAGAAACGCGCTCAAAAGGAATGAGCAGGGCTCATGACGATCATCGATTATCGAACCGAGCCTGCGCGCTACCGCCATTGGCGCATCGAGCTGGACGGCGAGATCGCCTACCTGATCATGGACGTCGACCAGGCCGGGGGCCTCGGCGACTACGAGCTCAAGCTCAATTCCTACGATCTTGGCGTCGACATCGAACTCAACGACGCGGTGCAGCGTCTGCGCTTCGAGCACCCGGAAGTGCGCGCCGTCGTCATCAAGTCCGGCAAGGACAATGTGTTCTGCGCCGGCGCCAATATCCGCATGCTGGGCAAGTCCACGCATCAGCAGAAGGTGAACTTCTGCAAGTTCACCAACGAGACGCGGTTGTCTATCGAGGATGCCAGCGACAATTCCAGGCAGATCTACATCTGCGCCATCAACGGCAACGCCGCCGGCGGTGGCTACGAGCTGGCGCTCGCCGCCGATCACATCATGCTGGTGGACGACCGCCGCTCCGCGGTGGCGCTGCCGGAGACGCCGCTGCTCGCGGTGTTGCCGGGCACCGGCGGGCTCACCCGCGTCACCGACAAGCGCAAGGTGCGGCGCGACCGCGCCGACATGTTCTGCTCGATCGAAGAGGGCATCCGTGGCGCCAAGGCGGTCGACTGGCGGCTGGTCGACGAGGTGGTGCCCAATTCGAAATGGAAGGACGTGGTGGCCGCGCGCGCGCATGAGATCGCCGCGCGCTCCGATCGGCCAACCGACGCCAAAGGCATCAAGCTCAATCCGCTCGACCGCAAGATCGAAGCCGACCGCGTGTCCTATTCGCACGTCGACATCGAGATCGACCGCGCGCGCGGACTGGCCACTGTCACCGTGCGCGGGCCCTCGCAGAATCGTGCCGGCTTCGGTCGAGGCGGCGCATGCGCTGGGCGACACGTTCTGGCCGCTGACCGTCGCGCGCGAGCTGGAAGACGCGATCCTGCACCTGCGCTCCAACGAGCGCGAGATCGGCGTCGTACTGTTCCGCACCGAAGGCAATGCGCAAGGCCGTGCTGGCGCACGACGATTTTCTCATCAAGGCCGACAGCGACTGGCTGATGCGCGAGATCCGCCATTACTTCAAGCGCGTGCTCAAGCGCATCGACATGACGCCGCAAGAGCTTCATCGCGCTGATCGAGCCGGGCTCGTGCTTTGCCGGCACGCTGGCCGAGCTCGCGTTCGCCGCCGACCGTTCGCTGATGCTGGTCGGCACGCGCGAGGGCGACAACCGGCCGCCGGCCGCGATCACGCTCGGGCAGGCGAATTCGGCCTCTATCCGATGGGCAATGGCCTGACGCGCCTGCAGACGCGTTTTCTCGGCGAGCCCGAGACGCTCGAGACACTCAAGGGCAAGATCGGTGAGCCGATCGAAGGCGAGGAAGCCGCCGAGCTCGGCCTCGTCACCGTGGCCTACGAAGATTTCGACTGGGACGACGAGCTGCGCATCCTGCTCGAAGAGCGCACCAGCTTCTCGCCCGACGCCATGACCGGCATGGAAGCCAATCTGCGCTTCGCCGGTCCGGAGACCATGGAAACCAAGATATTCGGCCGGCTGACCGCCTGGCAGAACTGGATCTTCCAGCGGCCGAACGCCATCGGCGAGCAGGGCGCGCTCAAGCTCTATGGCTCGGGCGTGTCGCCGACCTTCAATCGAGAAAGAACGGATTAAGGGCGCGTTCCGCGAAGCCACGCCTGGGAAACAACCGGAGGAAGAACCATGGCTATGGACGCAGTCGACTATGACGGCCTGATCCCCAACAATGTCGCGCTCGGCGACCCGCGCGTCAAGCGCGCGCTGGAGAAGTGGCATCCCGGCTACATCAACTGGTGGATGGACATGGGGCCGGAAGGCTTCCAGGAGTCGATGGTCTATCTGCGCACCGCCGTCGGCGTCGATCCCAAGGGCTGGGCAAGTCGATTATGTGCGCATGCCGGAATACCGCTGGGGCGTCCTGCTGGCGCCGGCGCGCGAGGAGCGCAAGATTCCCTTCGGCACCCACAAGGGCGAAGCCGCCTGGCAGGAAGTGCCGGGCGAATACCGCGCCATGCTGCGCCGCCTGGTGGTGATCCAGGGCGACACCGAGCCCGCCTCGGTCGAGCAACAGCGCCATCTCGGCAAGACCGCGCCCTCGCTCTACGACATGCGCAACCTGTTCCAGGTGAACGTGGAGGAAGGCCGCCATCTGTGGGCGATGGTCTATCTGCTGCAGAAATATTTCGGCACCGACGGCCGCGAGGAGGCGGAAGCCCTGCTCGAGCGCCGCTCCGGCGATCCCGACACCCCGCGCATGCTCGGCGCCTTCAACGAGAAGACGCCGGACTGGCTGTCGTTCTTCATGTT